>NZ_CP022203.1:412500-5797500 GCF_002305895.1 Corallococcus macrosporus DSM 14697 | reverse complement strand
ATAGCGGTGTTACCTTCCACTGAATACATAGGTGGAATGGAGCTAACCAGGGGAAGTGAAACATCTCAGTACCCTGAGGAAGAGAAAACAACGAGTGATTCCCAAAGTAGTGGCGAGCGAAATGGGAGCAGCCCAAACCGAAACCACGAAAGTGGCGTCGGGGTAGAGGGTCCACGGTAGGACTTTGACTTGCTAGCGGAAGCTTCTGGAAAGAGGCACCAAAGAGCGTGATAGTCGCGTACGCGAAAGCGGGTTGGAGCTGAGTGGGTTACCCAAGTAGGGCGGGACACGTGCAATCCTGCCTGAATCAGCCGGGACCATCCGGTAAGGCTAAATACTCCTTGGCGACCGATAGTGAACTAGTACCGCGAGGGAAAGGTGAAAAGAACCCCGGTAAGGGGAGTCCAAAGAACCTGAAACCGCATGTCTACAAGCAGTTCGAGCACTACGGGGCAACCCAGTGCGAGAGCGTACCTTTTGCATCATGATTCGGCGACTTAATATACGTAGCGAGGCTAAGCCGTTAGGTGGAGCCGGAGCGAAAGCGAGTCCGAACAGGGCGAATAGTTGCGTGTATTATAACCCGAAGCGGGGTGATCTACACATGGCCAGGTTGAAGTGCGGGTAACACCGCATGGAGGACCGAACCCGTGAAAGTTGAAAATTTCTGGGATGAGCTGTGTGTAGGGGTGAAAGGCCAATCAAACTCCGTGATAGCTGGTTCTCCCCGAAAGATATTTAGGTATCGGCTCGGGCAATTCAATGCCGGAGGTAGAGCACTGGAACGGCTAGGGGTCTCACCAGATTACCAAACCGTACCAAACTCCGAATGCCGGCAATTGTTATCCCGGGACGCAGTCAGTGGGTGATAACGTCCATTGGCAAGAGGGGAATAACCCAGACCGACAGCTAAGGCCCCCAAATCTAGTCTAAGTGAACACTAGAAAGGATGTGGCAGGTCATTGACAACCAGGAGGTTGGCTTAGAAGCAGCCATCCTTTAAAGAAAGCGTAATAGCTCACTGGTCAAGACAGGCCGCGCCGAAAATGTAACGGGGCTCAAGACTAGTGCCGAAGCTTCGGGCCATGCGTAAAGCGTGTGGCGGTAGGGGAGCGTCCCAGTTGCAGCGAAGGTCGACTGAAAAGGCGGCTGGAGCGACTGGGAGTGCTGATGCCGAAATGAGTAGCGATAAAGGGGGTGAGAAACCCCCTCGCCGTAAGCCCAAGGTTTCCTGGGTCAAGTTAATCTTCCCAGGGTTAGTCGGAACCTAAGCCGAGGCCGAAAGGCGTAGGTGATGGAAAGCGGGTTAATATTCCTGCACCATCTTGTGAGCGTTGAACTAAGGGAGGACGGAGAAAGCTAGGCGAGCTGGCCGGTGGTTGTGCCAGTCTAAAGGTGTAGGGGTGTCGCGTACGAATAAAGGCGCGGCAGTCATCCCCGAGACTCCATGGCGCCCCGTCAGGGGTAAGTCGCTGATGCTCTGCTTCCAAGAAAAGTCCCGTAGGGAGCTTACAGGGTGTCCGTACCGTAAACCGACACAGGTGGGCGAGGAGAAAATCCTAAGGCGCTTGAGAGAACTCTCCTCCAAGGAACTAGGCAAATTTCCACCGTAACTTCGGAAGAAGGTGGGCCTCTGGTAGGTGTAGGCGTACAGCCGAAGCCGAGAGAGGTTGCAGAGAAATGGCGGTAGCGACTGTTTACCAAAAACACAGGACTCTGCGAAGGCGACAAGCCGACGTATAGGGTCTGACTCCTGCCCGGTGCTGGAAGGTTAAGGGGATTCGTCAGCCGCAAGGTGAAGCGATGATCCGAAGCCCCAGTAAACGGCGGCCGTAACTATAACGGTCCTAAGGTAGCGAAATTCCTTGTCGGGTAAGTTCCGACCTGCACGAATGGAGTAACGACTTCCGCGCTGTCTCGGAGAGGGACTCAGCGAAATTGAAATAGCTGTGCCGATGCAGTTTACCCGCAGCAAGACGGAAAGACCCCGTGAACCTTTACTATAACTTGACAGTGACACTAGGGATTGACTGTGTAGGATAGGTGGGAGCCTTTGAAGCCGGGCCGCTAGGTTCGGTGGAGGCAACGGTGAAATACCACCCTGTTGATTTCTGGTGTCTAACCATGTCCCGTCAGCCGGGATTGGGACACTGTCTGGTGGGTAGTTTGACTGGGGCGGTCGCCTCCCAAAAAGTAACGGAGGCGCGCGATGGTTCCCTCAGCCCGATTGGAAACCGGGCGTCGAGTGCAATGGCATAAGGGAGCTTGACTGCGAGACGGACACGTCGAGCAGGTGCGAAAGCAGGTCATAGTGATCCGGTGGTCCTGAATGGAAGGGCCATCGCTCAACGGATAAAAGGTACTCCGGGGATAACAGGCTTATCTCCCCCAAGAGTTCACATCGACGGGGAGGTTTGGCACCTCGATGTCGGCTCATCGCATCCTGGGGCTGGAGCAGGTCCCAAGGGTTTGGCTGTTCGCCAATTAAAGCGGTACGCGAGCTGGGTTCAAAACGTCGTGAGACAGTTTGGTCCCTATCTGCTGTGGGCGTAGGATACTTGAGAGGCTCTGACCTTAGTACGAGAGGACCGGGTTGGAGGCACCGCTGGTGTACCAGTTGTCTCGCCAGAGGCATCGCTGGGTAGCCATGTGCCGATTGGATAACCGCTGAAAGCATCTAAGCGGGAAACCGACCTCAAGACCAGGTATCCCGGGCGCAAGCCCCTGAAGACCCGTCGAAGACTACGACGTTGATAGGCCGGGTGTGTAAGCGTGGTAACACGTTCAGCTAACCGGTACTAATTGGTCGTGAGGCTTACTTTCCCCATTCTCTTGCATGCCCCCTCGTGGGGAGTAAGGGACTCGGGGCCAAGGCCGAGGCTCGAGTGCTTCACGCACTCGCCTGGAAGACTGAAATACGCACAGCGAGACATTCGCTCAGCAATGAATTGAAACTTACCCTTTGTATGCACTGTCGCTTGTTTTCCGGTGGCTATGTCGGAGGGGTCCCACCCGTTCCCATCCCGAACACGGAAGTTAAGCCCTCCAGAGCCGATGGTACTTCGCGGGAAACCGCGCGGGAGAGTAGGTCGCTGCCGGATTCTTTTTGGAAAGCCCCCGGTGTCCCTCGTGGACACCGGGGGTTTTCGTATTGAGGCCCCGTGCAGACTCCGGGGACTGCTGGCGCCAGGCGGCTTCAGCGCCGGGCCCGCAGCCGGCGCACGGCGCCCACGGCCAGCAGCGCCGCCACCGTGGCCAGCACCAGCACGTGCTCGGCCCGCGTCGCCTCTTTCGCCACCGCGTCCACGCTGTGTGAGAAGACGTAGCCCAGCCCCACCACCACCGGCGCGCTGAGGCTGAGCGCCACCCCGTCCCACCATCGATGTTTCTGGAGGCCGTGCGCGCGAGGGGCCCGTGCCGAGCGAGCCGGTGAAGCGCAATCGTCCGGTGGAAGTCCCTTGCAGCGCGGCCATGATGAAGGCGTTGCCGCGGAGCAGGGGGCCTCTTGGCGCTCACCGCGCGCTCCGCGAACGCGATGCGCTGTGCATCATCGCTCGGAGCTGCTTGGCGGAGCCGCCTGCGTCACGGGTTGACGTACAAGGTCGCCCGGAACTCACGGAACTCAACACGTCCTCCTCCATGCTGCTCAGCGCGAAGGGCGACGGTTCCTGGCGCGAACAAGGCCGCTCTGCGGCCGATGCTCACCCCACCTGAAGAGGGCGATATCTGCCTACCTTGAGTCGCCTTCCAGGGGCTGATGGGGGCCTCTCGGAGTGCCTGCCGCTGCGCGTCGCGGACGCTCACAGCTCGGTCGCGGCGTCCGGATGGCGCTCGGAGGGCTCAAGCCCTCGGATTCGTTGGGGTTTCGGGCTGCTGTGCATGTTTGACTCGCCGTGAGCGCTGCGACTAGAGTCCAGGTTTCCGCCCGGTCTGCGCACCGCCTGTCGCGGTGCGCGCCTCCCGGTGCCGGGCCGCTCCACGAGATGAAGAAGCCGACCCTCTTTGGGAAGTACCTGCTCCTCGAGCGCATCAACGTCGGCGGCATGGCGGAGGTGTTCATCGCGAAGGCCTTCGGCGTCGAGGGCTTCGAGCGCATCCTGGCCATCAAGAAGATCCTCCCCACGATGGCCGAGGACGAAGAATTCATTACGATGTTCATCGACGAGGCGCGGATCAGCGTTCAGCTGAACCACGCCAACATCGTGCACATCAACGAGCTCGGGAAGCACGACGACACCTACTTCATCGCCATGGAGTACGTCGCCGGGCGCGACGTCCGGACCATGTTGGAGCGCTACCGTCGGCGCAAGGAGATCATGCCCACCGCCCAGGCGGTGTTCATCGCCTCCAAGATCTGCGACGGCCTGGACTACGCGCACCGGAAGAAGGACGCCCGCGGTCAGGACCTCCACATCATCCACCGCGACGTGTCCCCCCAGAACGTCCTCATCTCCTATGAGGGCGAGGTCAAGGTCATCGACTTCGGCATCGCCAAGGCGGCGAACCGCTCGCAGAAGACGCAGGCCGGTATCCTCAAGGGCAAGTTCGGCTACATGAGCCCGGAGCAGGTCCGGGGCATGCCCATCGACCGGCGCAGCGACATCTTCGCCGTGGGTGTGCTGCTGTACGAGATGCTCACGGGCGAGAAGCTCTTCGTCGGCGAGTCCGACTTCTCCACCCTGGAGAAGGTGCGCAACGCGGAGGTTCCGCTCCCCAGCGAGTTCAACCCGAGCATCCCGCAGGGACTGGAGAAGGTCGTCCTCAAGGCGCTCACCCGCGAGCCCGAGGACCGCTACCAGTGGGCCTCCGACATGGCCGAGGACCTGATGCGGTTCCTCCTGGCCGGCGACGCCATCTATTCGTCGAAGCACCTCTCCGGCTACATGAAGGAGGCCTTCGCCGAGGACATGCTCCGCGAGGCGGAGAAGATGGAGCGCTACGCCGGTATCGAGCGCCCCGACCAGATTGAAGCCTCGGGCATCACCGTGGCGCCGGGCCTCAACCGCCAGGCCGCGCGTCGCGCGCCTCCGCCATCCGTGGTGGTGTCGGGGACGCCCGCGGGCCGCGCCTCTACGTCTCCGGCGCAGCCGGTCCAGGACTACATTCCGCCTCCCACGGCCGAGGAGCTCGAGGAGATGGGCGTCGGCGCGGGCGACAAGACGCAGATTGTCGACTCCACGCAGACGTTCATGTCGCCAGAGACGCGCGTCGCCGAAAGCAGCGTCCTGGTGGACGACAGCATCACGGGCCGGACGGAGAACCCCATCCAGGACAGCGGAACGGCCGGTGCCTACAACTCCTCGCGAGCGCCCGCGCCCGATACGTCGTCGCGCAAGGGCAAGAGCGGCCCCAAGGCCCAGGTCATCATCAGCAACGAGGAGGGGGAGGCCTACGCCGGCGCCACGATGATCGGCCCCGCGCCATCCGCGCCGCCCTCACGTTCGCGCGGTTCCTCGCCATCGCTGGATGAGGAGACGGGCAGCAGGCCGGCGCCCAGTCGCGCCCGGAACGCGAAGCGCGCGCCCGAGCCCGAGGAGGAGCCCTCCGACTACGAGCAGCCTCTCGAGGAAGACAGTGGCGCTGCCTACGACGAGCACGACGACTACGGGGAAGAGGCGCCGCCGCACGATGACCTGAACGAGCCCGAGGAGGAGGTCACCGGCTCGGTTCCGGTCCCCGCCGAGGAGGCTCCGCCGCCGTCGAAGGCCGCCAAGCCCGTGAAGGCGAAGACGAAGGTGCCCTCCAAGGGGAAGCCGGCCCTCAACCTCAAGACGCTGCCCAAGCCGGTGCTGTTCGCCGCGGCGGCGGCCATCGTGCTGGTGCTCGTCATTGGCGTGGTGATGCTCACCCGGACTTCCACGGGCGAGGTCACCTTCATGGTGTCCCCGTCCAACCCGTCCGCGCGCATCCAGTTGGATGGGAAGGACGTCCAGCTCAATACGCTGCTGGCGCTCCCGGCGGGGCAGTACCGCGTCACCGCGAGCGCTCCCGGGCAGCAGGGGACGGCCAGGACGGTGGAGGTCGTGGCTGGAAGCAGGATCGTGGTGTCGTTGCCCCTGGAGTCGGATCCCCAGACCGCGCCACCCGCCGAGGACAAGCCGCCGGAATCGCCTCCCACGAACTCGGGCGTCGTGATTGCGGCGGGCTCGACCGATCCTTCAGCGCCCTCCGGGGATCCCGCTGGGGACGGCACGGCGACGCCGTCCGCGGACGGCCAGACGGCGCCTCCCGCTCAGGTCGCCGCTGTCTTCGAGGGTGACGACGGGGCGGAGATCGCCGTGGACGGCGAGCAGCTGGGGAAGGTTCCGGACGCGCGCATGGCCAACCTCGAAGTGGGGAAGACCTACTCGTTCACCGCGAAGCTCGCGGGCTACAAGCCTTACTCGGGCGAGTTCAAGGCGGACGGCAGCACGCCGCAGCTCACGGTCGCCTTCGAAATGACGAAGGAGCCCGAGCCCGTCGTCAACGTGCGGCCGCCGCCCCAGGCGGCCCCCAAGCCGCCGCCCGCTCCGAGGGCGCCAAGGGCCCCGAGAGCGCCCAAGGTCATGGGCAAGTTCGCCTGCAGCACAAAGCCCGCGGGTGCTGACATCTACGTCGATGGGAAGAAGACGAATCGTCAGACGCCGGTGACACTCGGCAGCCCGTTGATGCTACCGGTGGGCAAGCGGAAGATTTCCTTCAAGCTCAACGGTAAGTCGACCAAGCCCGTGGTGGTCGACATCACGGAGAACAATATCGCGAAGCTGGTCAACGTTCCCATCGAGTGAGAAGGCGGGCATCCGATGCCCGCTTCGATTGTTGACCGAAGTGGGGCATTGGCGCGCTATGACGCCTCGCCCGCGTGCAACTTTGAGGTGAAGCGCCATGCAAACGACGCCCATCCGGGCCAAGCCTGAAGCTGGCCCCGCAGAACAGCCATTTACCTATCCTCTCCGTCGGGAGTTCGTGGAGCCCGACTGGACGCGGATTCCTGGCTACAAGGACGTGTCCGCCGCCGACTGGGAGAACTCCGTCTGGCAGCGCAAGCACACCGTCAAGAACCTCAAGGAACTCAAGGCCACGCTGGGGGCGCTGCTCCCGGACGACCTGGCCGAGAGCATCGAACGCGACCAGCGCGAGCGGGCGACCATGTCCGTGCTCGTGCCTCCGCAGATGCTCAACACGATGAACTTCGACGACCTGTGGCGCGACCCGGTGCGTCGTTACATGCTGCCCGCCTATGGGGACCGCCTCTCGGAGTGGACCAACCACCCGAAGGCCAGCCGTGACAGCCTTCATGAGCAGGACATGTGGGTGGTGGAAGGGCTGACGCACCGCTATCCGACCAAGGTGCTGGCGGAGATGCTGCCCACCTGCCCGCAGTACTGTGGCCACTGTACGCGCATGGACCTGGTGGGCAACGACGTGCCCCAGGTCAGCAAACACAAGTTCGGCATTGGTCCGAAGGACCGGTACGCGCAGATGCTCGACTACCTGCGTCGGACGCCGACGGTGCGCGACGTGGTGGTGTCGGGTGGGGACATCGCGAACCTGCCCATCCAGCAGCTCGAGCCGTTCGTCAGCGCGCTGATGGACATCCCCAACATCCGGGACATCCGCCTGGCCAGCAAGGGGCTGATGGCCATTCCCCAGCACTTCCTCCAGGACTCGGTGCTCCAGGGCCTGGACCGGCTGGCGAAGAAGGCCGTCGAGCGGGGCGTGGACCTGGCGATGCACACGCACGTCAACCACGCGCAGCAGCTCACCCCGCTGGTGGGCAAGGCCGTGCGCAAGCTGCTGGACATGGGCTTCCGTGACGTGCGCAACCAGGGCGTGTTGCTGCGCGGCGTGAATGACAGCCCGCAGGCCCTGCTGGACCTGTGCTTCACGCTGCTCGACCACGCGAAGATCCTCCCGTACTACTTCTACATGTGCGACATGATCCCCAACAGCGAGCATTGGCGGCTGTCGGTGGCTCAGGCGCAGCAGCTCCAGCACGACATCATGGGCTACATGCCCGGGTTCGCGACGCCGCGCATCGTCTGTGACGTGCCCTTCGTCGGGAAGCGCTGGGTGCACCAGGTGGCGGAGTACGACCGCGAGCGCGGCATCTCCTACTGGACCAAGAACTACCGGACCGGCATCGAGATGAACGACGCCGACGCGCTCAACCGGAAGTACGAATACTTCGACCCCATCGACCAGCTTCCCGAGGCTGGCCAGGCCTGGTGGCGGGAGCAGCAGAAGGCGGCGTAATGGATACCTCAGTGCTTCCGGCGGGCCTCCCGCCGGAGCCGGCGACCTCTCGCGCGTCACTCAGCGCCGAAGGGCGCAAGCGGCTGTTTCCCGACGCCACGGACGCGGAGTGGGCGGACTGGCGTTGGCAGCAGCGGCATGCGGTGCGAGGGATGGCGCAGTTGGAGCGGTACGTGCCGCTCACCGCCGATGAGCGCGCGGGCGTGCAGGAGACGTCCGCGTTGTTCCGCATCGGCATCAGCCCGTACTACCTGTCCCTCATCGACCCGGAGCACCCGTTCTGCCCGGTGCGCATGCAGTCCATCCCCGTGCGGGCCGAGGCGCGCATCCGTCCGGGAGAGCTCGCGGACCCGCTGGGCGAGGACAAGACGCGCCCGGAGGAGTGCATCGTCCACAAGTATCCGGACCGGGTGCTCTTCCTCGCGCTGGATACGTGCTCCGTCTACTGCCGTCATTGCACTCGGCGGCGCATCACTCAGGGCGGGGTGGCGGAGCTCTCCAAGGAGCAGCTCCGCCGGGGCGTGGACTACGTGCGGCGCCACCCCGAGGTGCGCGACGTCCTCATCTCCGGTGGGGATCCGTTCATGCTCAGCGACTCACGGCTGGAGGAGTTGCTCGCGCCGCTCAGCGAGATTCCCCACGTGGAGATGATTCGCATCGGCACCCGCGTTCCCGTGTGTCTGCCCATGCGCGTCACGGACTCGCTGGCGAAGACGCTGCGGCGCTACGCGCCCGTCTTCGTCGTCACGCACTTCAACCACCCCAAGGAAGTGACGCCCGAGGCCCGCGAGGCCTGCGAGCGGCTGGTGGACCACGGCGTTCCGGTGGAGAACCAGGCCGTGTTGATGCGGCAGCTCAACTCGGATGCGCGCATCATCAAGGAGCTGTCACACCTGCTGCTGCGCAGCCGCGTGCGGCCGTACTACCTGCACCAGATGGACGTGGCCGAGGGCTGCGAGCACCTGCGCACTCCCATCGCCAAGGGCCTGGAAATCATCGAGCAGCTTCGCGGCCACACCACGGGGCTCGCCGTGCCGCACCTGGCGGTGGACCTGCCAGGGGGCGGGGGGAAGGTGACGCTCCAGCCCGACTATGCCGTCGAGTACGGCGCGCGGGAGACGGTGTTCCGCAACTACAAGGGCGAGCGCTACGCGTACCCGGAGCCCGAGGAGACGGACTGCACCTGCCCGTATGAGGGCGTGTGGCAGGCGCAGGCCCGTACCTACGGCTACCGGAAGGGCTGAGCCGGCGGCGCGGTGGTGCTGTCCGCCACCGCGCTTCACGGCCTCAACGGGGCGCGTCCGCCACGAAGGAGGCGGGGCCTGCGCTGATGGGGCCTACTCCACCGGCACGCCGATTTCGATGGCCGGCGCCGCGCCCTCGGTGGCCTCCACCTCCACCGGGTTCTCGTTGTTGAAGCCCTGCTGGATTTGGACCTCTTCCTGGGCGGGCGCGGGCTGCTTCGCGGCCTTGGCGGCTTCCTCCAGCCGCTGCGCCTCCGCCTTCGCGCGCGCGTTGTCGGCGGGCGACATCCGCGCCTCGTAGCGGGCGTAGTCCTTGGCCGACACGCCGTGCTTCTCCAGCACCGACGCGGAAGCGGCCTTCTGCTTGTCGATGGCCTCCCGGCGCTCCTCGGTGCTCATCTCCGATGGCTTCCGGTTGCCGTACTCCTCGTCCACCTCGGACAGGGCCTGCGCCTCGTCGCGGCGGATTTCGGCGACCTTCTCCGGGGTCAGCTCCGTGCTGTCGGCGGCAAGGGCCTGTCCAGGCATGACGAGCCACGAGGCGACCAGGAACAGGGCAGTGCGGGGGGACATGGCGGGAGGACCTCGTTCAGGACAGCGGGAGCCGGCACCATCTAAACACGTCGCATGTCTCCGTGCATCCGCGCCGTCCCCTCAGGGGCCGCACCGTGCACAGGCATTCCGGGCGCCGGCGCATTGCTCCTGAGCCTGGGCGCAGCGGGGGGGCAGGTCGGTCCGGTCGGGATGACGCTCCACGAGCGCGCACAGCTCCTCCGCCAATTCACACGTCGAGCGCCCCAGCGCGCAGCGGTCCGCGCACGTCGCGTCGTTCCCGGCGTCGCGCGTCCGCAGCTCCTCGAGCCTCAAGGACAGCGCATCGATGGCCGCGTCGTCGCTACCGGCGACGCGGGCGTCCACGTTCTTCGCGCAGCCCGCGAGCACGGCGCAGGCCAGCAACATCCGCGAGAGGGCGAGGGAGGCGCGCATGCCGTTCCCCTTAGGTGCGCGCGGCCTCCGGCGTCCAGCGGCGCGGGCTCGCGGTGTCAATCCACTCAGGGCCGGGCCGGCGCCTTGTGCACCGGCGGACGTTGGCGGGGCACCGCGGGCTCTTCGGACTTCGACAGGTACAGCCACGCCGTCAGCGCCAGCAGCAGGGCCACCGCGAGCCGCCGGAGCCACTCCTCGCGGCGGCGCCGCGGCGAGGCGCGCGACTCCTGCTCCGCCGCCTCCAGCCCCGTGGCGACCGGGCCCGCCTGCGCCTGGAGCTCGCGGCACGTCTCCACCACCGGGGCCAGCCCGGCGGGGAACCGCGCGTCCTGGCGCTCCAGGGCCTCCGCGAGCCTCCGCGCCCAGGCGGTTTCCTCGTCCGCGCTGGCGGGCTCGCGCGCGGGCAGGCCCCGGCGCCGGGTCAGGGCGAGGGCCGCTCGCAGCAGGTGGACCGAGAAGGTGTCGGGAGGGATGGCGTAGTGCGTGGCGCAAGCAGCCAGCGAGTGGCCTTCCACCAGGCGGTGGACGAGCATCGCGGCGGGACGGGGCTCCAACTCGCGCAGGGCGGTGATGAAGGTGGCGGGGAGGGCGGCGCGCGAAGGTGACGTCACGGGTGTGCCATCCTCGCCCATCCGTCGGACGTTTTCTTGAGGCTTGCACCCAGGCCCCTAGACTTCCCGGCCATGTTGCGACCTGTTGCACTCGTCCTGCTCCTGCTGGTCCCGTCGGGCGCGCTCGCCGTGGAGACCCTGCGCATCGCCATCGAGGACGCCGGCAGCCAGGTGCGGGTCAGCGGCAAGGGGTTGGCATCCGGCCCGGACAGCGAGGACGGCACCTTCGTCCCCATCGCCTCGGGCCAGGCCCACATCCGCCGCAATGGCGGCCGCATCGAGGTCAACGGCACGCCCGTGGAGGGAGACTCCATCCGCTTCCGGGCTGGCATGTCCGAGGCGTCCGCCGCCCCCGGCACCGAGCCGCTCAAGGCCGGCGCGGCGCAGGTGCGCGGTGACGTGGTGGTGCGCGCGTACCGCAAAGGGCTCCAGCTCATCAACGTCATTCCCCTGGAGGACTACCTCGCCGCGGTGCTCGGCAGCGAGATGCCCGTGTCCTTTCCCGCGGAGGCGCTGAAGGCCCAGGCCGTGGCCGCCCGGACGTACGCGCTCCAGAAGAAGCTGGACGCCTACAGCAACGACTTCCACCTGGGCAGCAGCGTGCTCCACCAGGTCTACGGCGGCGTCAACCGCGAGGACCCGCGCACCCGCGCCGCCGTCGAGGCCACCCGGGGGCAGGTGCTCACCTACGAGCTGGCGCCCATCGAGGCGTACTTCCATGCCTCGTGTGGCGGCCGCACGGAGTCGGGCCTCGACGCCCTGCAGCGCAACCTCCCGTACCTCCAGCCCGTCGACTGTCCCTGCGGCAAGCTGCCCGCCAGCCGCTGGAGGGCGTCGCTCTCCGACGCGGACATCAAGGCGGCGCTCCATCACCCGGCCCAGGGCCTGAAGGTGGCCGCTCGCACCCGCACGCACCGGGTGACGCGCGTCACGTTGGCGGACGGCGCCTCCCTGGACGGGGTGGCGCTGCGTCGCAAGCTCGGCTACACGCGGCTCAAGAGCCTGGACTTCGAGGTGGAACGCACCGAGCGCGGTTACGTGTTCACCGGTCGCGGCTACGGCCATGGGGCGGGCCTGTGTCAGTGGGGCGCCAAGGCGCTCGCCGACAAAGGCCGGGAGTACCGGGAGATCCTCTCCCACTACTACCCCGGCACCGAGCTGCAGCAGCTCTACTGACGCCTCCCGCGTCCGGCGCGCTTTCCGCGACGGCGTGGGGGCTGCTACAAGCGCCACCCCCGTGTCGTCCCGTCTCTCTGATTACGACTTCGCGCTGCCCGAATCCCAGATCGCCCAGGCCCCCCTGGCCGAGCGGGACGCGTCGCGCCTGATGACCGTCAGCCGCTCCAGCGGCGCCTGGTCCCACCGCCGCTTCGCCGACCTCCAGGAGCTATTGCGCCCCGGAGACGTGCTCGTCCTCAACGACGCCCGCGTCATCCCCGCGCGCCTGCTGGGCCAGAAGGCCGGCACCGGGGGGCGGGTGGAGCTGCTCGTGGTCCGCCCGGCGGCGCAGCACACGCTCACCTCGGCGGCGCTCGGGGAGGCGCCCGAGTCGCTCGACTGGGTCTGCCTGGGGCAGGCCTCCAAGGGGCTCAAGCCCGGGCAGCGCGTGAGCTTCGCGGGCGGCCTGGAGGCCGAAATCCAGGAGGCGCTGGGAGGCGGGGAGTACCGCGTGCGCTTCCAGGCGCCCGCGGGCACCTCGCTGGCCGAGCTGCTCGACGCGGCGGGGCGCCTGCCGCTGCCGCCCTACATCTCCCGGGAGCCGGACGCGACGGACGCGGAGCGCTACCAGACTGTCTATGCGCGCGCCTCCGGGGCCGTGGCCGCGCCCACCGCGGGGCTGCACTTCACCCAGGAGACGCTGGCGGCGCTGGAGGCCCGCGGCATCCACCGGGCGCTGGTGACGCTGGACGTGGGGCCGGGCACCTTCCTGCCGGTGCGCGAGGACGACCTGGACAAGCACCACATGCACCCGGAGCGCTACACCGTGCCCGAGTCCACCGCCATGGCCGTCAACGCGGCGCGCGCGGAAGGCCGGCGCGTGGTGGCCGTGGGCACCACCGTGGTGCGCACCCTGGAGTCCGCCACCGACGCGGAGACGGGGCGGCTGCGCGCGGGCCCCGGTGAGACAACGCTCTTCATCCGTCCCGGCTTCGCCTTCCGCCAGGTGGACCTGCTGCTCACCAACTTCCACCTGCCGCGCTCGACGCTGGTGGTGCTCGTGAGCGCGCTGCTCGGACGGGAGCGCACGTTGGAGGCCTACGCGGAGGCGGTCCGCGCGGGCTACCGGTTCTTCAGTTACGGCGACGCCATGCTGGTGTCGGAGTGAACGCCATGGGCGAGCAGCAGGAAGTGAAGCAGCAAGGTGGCAAGGGCGACACCCGCGTGGAGCCGGGGATGGTCCGCTTCGAGCTCCTCCACGAGGACGCGTCCGGAACGAAGGCCCGCCGGGGACGGCTGCACACCCCGCACGGCCCCGTGGAGACGCCCATCTTCATGCCCGTGGGCACCGTGGGCAGCGTCAAGGGCGTGGGGCCAGATGACCTGCTCACGCTGGACGCGCAGATCATCCTCGGCAACACCTACCACTTGATGTTGCGCCCCGGCGAGGCGCTGGTGGGGGAGCTGGGCGGCCTGCACCGCTTCGTGTCGTGGAACCGGCCCATGCTCACCGACAGCGGCGGCTTCCAGGTGTTCAGCCTGTCCGGGAAGCGCAAGATCACCGAGGAGGGCGCCGCCTTCCAGTCGCACCTGGACGGCGCGCGGCACTTCCTCACGCCCGAGCGCTCCATCGACATCCAGGAGACGCTGGGCGCCGACGTCATCATGGCCTTCGACGAGTGCCCGCCCTCCACCGAGGACCGGGCCTACCTGGAGGCCTCCCTGGCCCGCACCACGCGCTGGCTGCACCGGTGCGTGAAGGCCTGGAGCCGCGAGCGCTCGTCGCTGTTCGGCATCGTCCAGGGCGGCCTGCACGAGGATTTGCGCAAGCGCCACGCCGAGGAGGTGTGCGCGGTGGACCTCCCCGGCTACGCCCTGGGCGGCTACTCCGTGGGCGAGGCGCCGGAGGCCATGCACGACGGCGTGGCCTACTCGGCGCCCCTGCTGCCCCGCGACAAGCCGCGTTACCTGATGGGCGTGGGCACGCCCGTGGACCTGGTCACCTGCGTGGAGCACGGGGTGGACATGTTCGACTGCGTCCTGCCCACCCGGTGCGCGCGCAACGGCCTGCTCTTCACCTCGGAGGGCAAGGTCGTCATCCGGAACGCGGCCTACGCCCGGGACCCGCGGCCGGTGGACCCTGCGTGCGCCTGCTACACCTGCCGCAACTTCAGCAGGGCCTACCTCCGGCACCTCTTCGCCGCCCAGGAGCTGTTGGCCATGCGGCTCAACACGATTCACAACCTCCACTACTTCCTGGGACTGATGGCAGAAGTCCGGCGCGCGGTGGCAGAGGACCGGTTCGCCGCCTTTGCCCGGGATTTCCGTGCCCGCGCCAGGGCACAGGAGGCCGAACGGACCCGCGGTCGCTGACCGGGCGGATGGATTGCCCGGCTTCCCGCGTTCACTTGCTCACATGGGCCCCCCTTGCTAAGAGGGCCCCCTTTCGGATGGGTTCCTCGGACAAAATGGGGGGCCTCCCATCCCAAGCTTTCCTCAACCGACGAGGCAGTGTGTGGCTGAGAGCTTTCTGATTCTGGCGCAGGCCGGCGGTGGCAATCCGCTGGGCACCCTGGGCTTCCTGGTCATCCTGGTGGGCATCATGTACTTCGTGATGATCCGCCCCCAGCAGAAGCAGTTGAAGGAGCACCGTGCGCTCCTCTCCGCGCTGAAGAAGGGTGATGAGGTCGTCACTTCCGGGGGCATCCTCGGGAAGATTCACCTCGTGGATGAGCGCACCGTGACGCTGGAAGTCGCCAGCGGCGTGCGCATCCGCGTGCTCAAGACGGCCATCAGCGCGAAGGGCATGGTGGCGGAAGCCGCGGCCTCGGCGGCGGCGGCCGCTGAGAAGAAGGAGGAGAAGTAATGGACCGCGGCTGGTGGTGGAAGTTCGGACTCATCGTCGCGGTGACGCTGGGCTCCATCTGGTTCCTCATCCCGACGTACTACTCGCTCGTCGTGCTCGACCGGGACCAGCGCAACAACCTGGCGGTGCTCGAGGAGCGCATGCCGAGCTGGGCGCCCCCCGCGAAGTACCGCCTGAACCTGGGGCTGGACCTCCAGGGCGGCATCCACATGGTGATGCGGGTGGACACCAAGACGGCGCTCCAGAAGCGGACCGAGCGCCGCGCGCAGCAGATTGTCAACTACGTCAATGACAAGAAGCTGGGCGAGGTGACGGCGGACACGGACCCGGAGAAGCTCGAGGTCACCCTGACGGCCAAGGACCCGGCGACGATGGACGCCATCCAGAAGGAGGTCCTGGCCACCTTCACCGACTTCAAGGAAGTCAGCCGCAGCGGCGCCGCCCTGACGCTGGTGCAGGACGAGAGCCAGGCCAACGTCTTCCGCACCGAAGCGGTGGACCAGGCGATGCTCGTCATCCGCCGCCGTATCGACAAGTGGGGCGTGGCGGAAGTGGACGTGCGCAAGCTGGGCTCCGACTCCATCCAGATTTCGCTGCCGGGCCGCAGCAACCCGGAGCAGGCGAAGGAGCTGGTGGGCACCACCGCGCAGCTCGAGTTCCGGATGGTGGATGACTCCAACCCGCAGTTCTTCGCGCAGCTCCTGCAGGCCACCCCGCCGCCGGAGGGCAGCGACATCACCCTGACGACGGAGGGCGGCTTCCCGCAGCTCCAGGCCCCCACGCGCGAGGCCATCATCAGCTACACCCAGGACAAGGTGCCGGAGAACCGGGTGGTGCTCACCGAGTGCATCGCCAACCCGGTGAAGAAGAACGAGTGCACCTCGTACCGCTCCTACCTGCTGGACAGGAACGTGCCGCTGACCGGCGAGAGCCTGGCGGGCGCGGACGCGAACATCAGCCAGCTCAACGAGCCGGAGGTGAACATCTCCTTCGACCCCGCGGGCGCGCGTGAGTTCGAGCGGCTCACCGAGGCCGGTGTCGGCCGCCGCATGGCCATCGTGCTGGACGACAACGTCCAGACGGCGCCGAACATCAACGAGAAGATCAGCGGCGGCTCGGCGCGCATCACCATGGGCCGCATGGGCGGCCGCACCTTCGAGGAGTGGCTGGGCGAGGCCCAGACGCTGGCCCTGGTGCTGAAGGCGGGCGCGCTGCCGGCCCCGGTGACGGTGGGGGAGATTCGTCAGGTGGGCGCCAGCCTGGGTGACGAGCTCATCCGCAAGGGCGGCCTGGCGGCGGTGCTCGGCCTGGGCCTGGTCGTCCTCTTCATGGCGCTCTACTACAAGGCCTCCGGCCTCATCGCGGACATCGCGCTGCTGCTGAACGGCCTGCTCATCCTGGCGGGACTGGCCTTCTTCAACGCCACGCTGACGCTGCCGGGCATCGCCGGCTTCGTGCTGACGCTGGGCGTGGCGGTGGACGCCAACGTGCTCATCAACGAGCGCATCCGCGAGGAGCTGGGCCACGGAAAGTCGGCCCGGGCGGCGGTGGACCAGGGCTACGACCGGGCCTTCTGGACCATCTTCGACTCGCACGTGACGGCGCTCATCTCCGCCTTCATCCTGTTCTTCACGGGAACCGGGCCGGTGCGGGGCTTCGCCACCACGCTCATCATCGGCCTGCTGGCGTCGCTGTTCACGTCCATCACGGTGACGCGAGTCATCATGACCTACTTCGTCCACGGTCGTAACGCGAAGGTCGTCTCCGTCTGACCGGCCGGAGTCCGGGAACCGTCATGCAGATTCTCAAGAACAAGACGAACATCGACTTCATCAGCAAGCGCAAGCCCGCGCTGTTTCTCTCCACGCTGCTGAACCTGGCGATCATCGTCGGCATCGCCGCCTTCGGCTTCAACTTCGGCGTGGACTTCGCGGGTGGCACGGTGGTGGAGGTGAAGTTCGACCACCCCGTCACCGCCCAGGAGGTCCGTGAGCGCGCGGAGAAGGGCGGGCTGCCGGACGTCAGCGTGCAGAACATCGGCGCCGCGGATGAGAACACCTTCCTCATCCGCATGGGCGGCGTCACGCAGCTCAACGAGGAGAGCGGCGCCAAGGGCAAGGAGGCCCTGGAGGCGCTCGGCGGCGTGCGCAACGTCTACTCGGACCTGGCCAACGGCATCATCCGCTTCCGCTCGGAGCAGCCCATGGACGCCGCCGCCGTCACGAAGGCGGTGGAGTCGGCGGGCATCGGCGTGCAGGAAGTGCGTGACCTGGGCGAGGCCCAGGGCGGCACGGGCTACGACTACCAGGTGGTGGCCAGCGGCATGGCGGACCGCGTGGTCGCCGCGCTTGGCGCCGGGCTGGAGAAGCCGGACTTCGAGCAGCGCCGCGTGGACTACGTGGGCCCGCAGGTGGGCAAGCAGCTGCGCAACCGCGGCATCATGGCGCTGCTGTATTCCATGGTCGCCATCCTCATCTACGTGGCGTTCCGGTTCGACTTCAAGTTCGGTCCGGGCGCGCTCGTGGCCATGGTCCACGACGTCATCATGGTGTCGGGCTACTACCTGGTGAGCCGGCGCGAGTTCAACCTGACGGCCATCGCGGCGCTGCTGACGGTGGTGGGCTACTCCGTCAACGACACCATCGTCATCTACGACCGCATCCGCGAGGACATGGCCAAGTTCAAGGGCAAGCCCTTCGCGGAGGTCATCAACATCGCCATCAACGACACGCTGGGCCGCACCATCCTCACGTCCGGCACCACGGCGCTGTCGCTCATCGGCCTGCTCATCTTCGGCGTGGGCGAAATCTTCGACTTCGCCATGGCGATGCTGGTCGGCATCGTGGTCGGTGTGTACTCGACCATCTACATCGCCAGCCCGCTGACCATCTGGCTGGACGAGCGCGCCGCGGCGAAGGAAGCCCGTCTGCGCGCCAGCGGCAACGTGGACCACCAGCAGCCGAACGCGGCCTGAGCCGCGCGGACCCGAGGCCTTCCCGTTGAGGGAGGGCTGGCGACCAGGGCCCTCTTCCTTCACCGGAAGCAGGGCCCTGGGTGTTTCAAGGGCCCCGTCAGAAGCGCGCGCCCAGCGTGAGCGAGGCGTCCAGCAGGCCGCCGTTGGTGTCCTCCACGGCGCCGTCCGCCCAGCCCTCGCTGAGGAGGACACGGTACGTGGTCCGGATGCCCGCGGTGAGCGCGCCGCGGTTGAACTCCACGCCCGCGGCCAGCGGCACCTCCGGCATCGTGTCCGACGCGTACAGGCTCTCCGCGGGGCCGCTGACGTCCATGAAGGAGACGCCCAGGCCCGCCCCCACGAAGGGGCGGATGGCGGTGAGGAAGGGCGGCGACACCTTCAGCAGCGCGCTGCCGCCCTGGCGGATGAGCGCCGGCTGCTCCAGCAGGCGGCCGTCGGTGATGCCGTTGCGCGAGCCCTCGTAGCCGAGCTCGAAGCCGAGGAAGGTGGTGGGCTGGACGTTGAGCGTCACGCCCCACGCCGGGCCCGTGCTCGTCAGGTCGCCCAGGCCTCCGGTGTAATCACCCACGCCGCCGCGGAGGAACACATTCACGTCACCGCGCTTGCCCTCGCGCCGCTCCTGCGCCGCCGCCGGACCCGCGGTGCCCAGCGCGGCGAATGCCAGGGCCAGCGTGGCGGCCCGGATGCCTCTTGGATGCATGCTCGACCTCACTGTTTTCGGGTGTGCGTTTGAACCTGCGCACACCTGGCCGACGGCGCGTGAAGCAGCGAGCCACCATGCGTGCGCTTGGCTGAACGCCCGTGCAGGAGGGGAAGTGTCGGGCTCAAGGTTGGACTGTCCTGGTCAGACGTCTGAGGTACTGTCGCCTTCGTAGCCAATTCATCCCGCCAACTCCCTGTTGGAGAAGGCGAGGAGGGGTGCCGAGCGTGCGGTGGTTGCTTCCAGATGTGGTCGAGCAGGAGGTGGCGTCCCTCGCGGGAGAGCTGTCACTGCACCCGCTCGCGGCGAAGGTGCTGCTGCACCGTGGCTACCGCACCCCGGAGTCCGCGTCGGCGTTCCTGTCCGACCGGCTCGCGGACCTGCCGGACCCGTTCCGGATGAAGGGGATGCCGGCGGGGGTGGACCGCCTCATCCGCGCGATTCGCTCGCGGGAGAAGGTGACGCTCTACGGCGACTACGACGTGGACGGCGTCTGCTCCACGTCGCTGCTCTACCTCTTCATGAAGGAGCTGGGCGCGCCGCCCGCCACGTACATCCCCCACCGGCTGGATGAGGGCTACGGCCTCAACGTCAACGCGGTGGAGCGCATCGCCGCGGAGGGCACGCGGGTGTTGGTGACGCTGGACTGCGGCATCACCTCGGTGGCGGAGATTACCCGCGCCAGGGAGCTGGGCCTGGACGTGCTGGTGGTGGACCACCACACGGTGCCGCCCACGCTGCCGCCCGCGGTGGCGGTGCTCAACCCGCACCAGCCCGGCTGCGAGTACCCGACGAAGGCGCTGTGCGCCGCGGGTGTGGCCTTCAACTTCTGCATGGGCCTCCGCAAGCGCCTGCGCGACGAGGGCTTCTTCGCCAGCCGCAAGGAGCCCAACCTGCGCGCCCTGATGGACCTGGTGGCGCTGGCCACGGTGGCGGACGTGGTGCCGCTCACCGGCGCCAACCGCATCCTGGTGTCCCACGGCCTCCAGGAGCTGAGCGCGGCCCGCCGTCCGGGCGTGCGCGCCTTGAAGGAGGTGGCGGGCCTGGATCCGGACGCCTCCGTCACCGCGGGCCAGGTGGGCTTCCGCCTGGGGCCCCGCATCAACGCGGCGGGCCGGCTCCATGACGCCTCGCTGGGGCTCCAGTTGCTGTGCTCGGAGTCGCCAGAGACGGCGCGCTCGCTGGCCGCGGTGTTGGACCGCGCCAACGCGGAGCGCCAGGGCATCGAGAGCAGCATCCTCACGCAGGCGCTGGCCCAGGCGGAGTCGCTGAAGGACGCGCGCGGCCTGGTGCTGTACGACGAGGGCTGGCACCCGGGCGTCATCGGCATCGTCGCCTCGCGCGTGGTGGAGCGCTTCTACCGGCCCACCGTCATGGTGGGGGTGAAGGACGGCGTGGGGAAGGGCTCGGCGCGCAGCATCGAGGCCTTCCACCTGCACGACGCGCTCAGTGGCTGCGCGGAGCTGCTGACGCGCTTCGGCGGCCACAAGCACGCCGCGGGGCTCACCATCGACGCGGACCGGCTGCCCGCCTTCCGGGAGGCCTTCGAGAAGATTGCCCACCAGCGCCTGACGCCGGAGGACCTGATTCCGCGCTGCCGCGTGGACGCGGTGGTGAACCCCCACGAACTGGACGCGCACGCCGTGGAGTCGCTCCAGCGGCTGGGGCCCTTCGGCCAGGGCAACCCGGAGCCCGTGCTGGTGCTGCGCCGGCAGGTGGCCCGCCCGCGCGTGCTGCAGCCCAAGTCCGGCACCGGCAGCGGACACCTCAAGCTGGCCCTGATGGACGCGCCGGAGCTGGACGCCATTGGCTTCAACATGGCGGACCGGGCCACGCTGGTGGATGGCCCGGTGGACCTGGCCTTCCAGGCCGGCTTCGACACCTTCCGAGGCCAGCGCAAGCTGTCCCTGCGGCTCAAGGACCTGCGCGTGGCCGCCTAGGAGCGTGTTGGAGTAACGGCAAGAACCTACTTGAGGCGTAGGCAAGGGCGTGATGCGCTTGCCTACGCATGAGCAAGGTCTTCCGCCCCTACGCACCCGAGCAGTCGGAGTTGCTGCCGCCCTCGCCCCGAGACTGGCTGCCGGCCGGGCACCTGGCGTACTTCATCCTGGACACGGTGGCGGAGCTGAACCTCAGGCCGCTGCTGGCCCGGTATGAGCGGGAGCTGCGTGGCTATCCGCCGCACCACCCGCGGATGATGGTGGGGCTGCTGCTGTACGCCTACTGCGTGGGAGTGGCCTCCTCGCGCAGGATTGAGAAGAAGACGTACGAGGACGTCGCCTTCCGAGTCATCGCCGCGGGGCAGCACCCGGACCACACCTGCGTGAGCGAGTTCCGTCGCCAGCACCTGGACGTGCTGGCGGGACTTTTCGTGCAGGTGCTGGCGCTGTGCCAGAAGGCGGGGCTGGTGAAGCTGGGGCACGTGGCGCTGGACGGCACGAAGCTGAAGGCGAATGCCAGCAAGCACAAGGCGATGAGCTACGAGCGCATGCAGCAGCGCGAGAAGGAGTTGGCCGAGAAGGTGGCCGCGCTGCTGAAGGCGGCCGAGGAGGCGGACGCGGCGGAGGACCGACTCTACGGCAAGCTGAGGCGAGGCGACGAGTTGCCGAAGGAGTTGCAGCGGGCCGAGACGCGGCTGGCGAAAATCCGCGAGGCCAAGGCGGAGCTGGAGGCGGAAGCCCGGGCCGCCCATGAGGCGCAAGAGGCCCAGAAGAAGAAGGACTCGGACGACGAGCCGCCGTCTGGGCCGACGCCCCTGCCCGAGCACCGGGTGCCTACCGAGAAGGACGGCAAGCCCACCCCCAAGGCCCAGCGCAACTTCACCGACCCGGAGAGCCGAATCCAGAAGACGAAGGACGGTTTCATTCAGGGCTTCAACGCGCAGGCGGCCGTGGACGAGGCGCACCAAATCATCGTGGCGCAGGCGCTTACCAACCAGCCGCCGGATGTCGAGCACTTGCTGCCGCTGCTGGAGCAGGTGGTGGAGAACTGCGGCGAGGTGCCCGGGGCGGTGACAGCCGACAGCGGCTACTTCTCCGAGCAGAACGTGGTGCGTGCGGCGAGCATGGGCGTCGACGCGTACATCGCCACCGGCCGACTCAAGCATGGGGTGCAGCCCCCGCCAGTGCGGGGGCGGAGGCCTCGAGACTTGAGCCTCAAGCAGTGGATGGCGCGCCGGCTGAGGACGAAAAAGGGCCGCCAGGTGTACGCCCGGCGCAAGGTGGCGGCCGAGCCGCCCTTCGGCCAAATCAAGCAGGGGCGAGGCTTCCGGCAACTGCTGCTGCGCGGGCTGGAGAAGGCGCGCGGCGAGTGGGCGCTCATCTGTCTCACCCACAACCTCCGCAAGCTGCACGGCGCGATGGGGGCCACGTAGCAGGAGGGGCGTCCGCCCGCGAAGGGCGGACGTGGAACGAACATTCCTTCCACGGGCGCCCCCTGCCGGGAGAGGGGCAGGCGGCCCATATGCTGCAGGGCGCACGTCACCCGGCCCCTTGCCCCTTACAGCAACACGCTCCTAGGGCCGGTGCCTCACGCGATGCCCCAGCGGACGCGGCCCGGCGTCATCAGCGCGCCGACGCGGGCCAGCTCGTTGAAGCGGAAGCGCTCCGCCTGCTTCTCGAAGGCGTGGCGGCACCGCTCGGAGCAGAAGAAGTAACGGCGCTTCTTGTACTCAGCGGTGGGGCGGCCCTCGGGTGTGTCCAAGGCCTTCCCACATACGGGGTCCAAGTGCTGTCCCTGTCCCTGCGCGTTCCTCATCGCTCGCCTCCCAGCCCCCAGGGGAACCCACGTTCCCGTCCCGCCCAGGAGTCAGAGCACGCGGCGTGCCAGCGCCAACTCCTTGAAGTCGCAAGGAGGGGGCGCGGGCGAGGCGGGGAGGCGGTGGAAAAATCTACATGGCCGCCCGCCGCGGGAGGCGCGGCGAGCGGCCGGTGGAGGCGACTTCAGAAGGCGGTGCCGAGGCTGCCGCCGAGGAAGAAGTCGTTCTGGTAGCCCCGGCGGTAACCCAGCGCCTCCAGCCGGAAGGCGAGGCGGAAGTTCCCGGAGGAGGTGAGGCGGGGCCGGCCGCGGAAGCCCACGCCGTACTGGATGAGCGGTTTGATGCCGCTCACCTTGGTCTGCGCCGTGTCGATGTCGAGCGTGGACGCCGTGTACGCGATGCCGCCGCCCGCCTGGGCGTAGAAGCCGAAGTCGGACTTGCCGAGCTTCAGCTCATAGGCCGGGGCGATGGTGAAGTAGTGGAAGTTCGAGTTGGCCTGGATGAAGTCGGTGCCGTCGCTGGTGCCGCCGAAGGTCCAGCGGAGGTCGGCCCAGAGGGCCTCGCGCAGGGCCTCATCGTCGAGGATGCGGCCGTACTCCCACGTGGCGCGCACGCCCAGGCCCGGGCGCGTCTCCGCGAACCGGCCGCGCGGGCTGTCCAGGAAGAGGGCGCCGGCGATGAACTCCATGGCCACGCCGAGGTTCGGATCATCGAGCCCGGAGAGGGGCTTGAAGTCGTCCTCACCGTCGTCGTGCTCCTGCTCGGACACGCGGCGGAAGTCGTCCGTCTGGTCCACCTTGGGGCGGATTTCGTCGTAGGACTCGGAGGCGTCGTCGGCGGGCACCTCGTCCGGGTAGGCGTAGGGGTCGTCCTCGTCCTGGGCCAGGGCGGGAGCGGACAGGGCGAGGCTGCCCAGGGCGCAACGCAAGAGCCACGTCTTCACGGAAGCAGTCCTCATGCTCACAGGTCCAGGCGGGGGCAGGTGGTGCCACCCGCGGCGCTGGGCGGGCACATGTTGGGGTCGTTGCCGACGAGCTCCGCGCGCGGAATCTGGAGGTGGTCCATCAGCTCGTTGCAGACGGCCTCCTTCAGGCGCAGGTCGGTGATGTGGGTGATGATGGCGCTGGCGGCCACGGACAGGGTGAAGCGGGACTGGTCCGCCAGCGTGGCGCGCGCGAGCTGGTAGAGGCCGGGCGTGGTGGTGCTCTCGTCGTTGTACGAGGCGACGATGGCGCGCAGCAGCACGTCGCGCTGACCGGTCGCCTCGCCGGCCTGGTAGAGGGCGCTGGCGAGCAGCGTGCCCACCCGGTACTCGTTGCCGCTGAACGCGCTCAGGTTCTGGTTGTAGAGCTGGTTCAGCAGCGACGCGTCCATGCAGCGGTCCACGCGGGCCAGGTCCCGGTCCTCCGTCACCTGGCCGTAGGTGTTGCCGTGGAAGGACGTGGAGAAGAAGCGCGTGTCACAGCCCTTGCCGCCCTGGGTCGTCTGACAGGTGGCGCCGTACGCGTGGTAGTCCGCCAGGCCCTCGTCGAAGGACTTGAGGATGTTGGCGCCCGGGCTGGCGCCGGATTGCTGCCACAGCGTGAGCGCCTCCGGGAACTGGAGGCCGCCGTACGCCTTCAGGTTGAAGACGCGGTGCGCGTATTCGTGCGCGATGATGCCGGCGTTGATGGCCAGGGGGGCGCGCTGGAGCTCGTCGAAGGGCAGCACCAGGAACGACTCCAGCACGGAGAAGTACATGGCGTTGTCGCTGAGCGGGTCCTTGTCCAGGTCCGCGAGCACGAACTCCGGGAAGTAGTACGTGGTGACGGGCTCCTTGAAGTCCTCCGCGGGGAGGTTGCCGACGACGCGGAAGTAATCGTAGGCGCGCTCCATGCTGTAGTAGGCCGTCACCATGTTCCAGGTGTGGAAGTCGGCCGGCCACAGCACGCCGCCCTGGGAGATGTAGTTGGCGCTGACGTCGCGGCCGGCGTTCTTCAGCAGGGCGTTGGCGTAGCCCTCCGGCGTGGTGGCGTTGTTCAGGTCCGGGTCGTTGGAGTCGATGACGATGCGCGCGCCGCCCTGGAGGTCCGCCACCGTGCCCTTGAGGCCGACGATGTCGGAGATGGTCTCGAGCTGCACCTCCTGGGGGACGTACTGGCCATTGCTGGAGAGCACCAGGGCGCTGACCTTGACGGGCGCGGTCGAATCGGGCGCACAGCCGGCGGCCAGTCCCAGCGCGGCGGTGGAGGCGATGACTGTTCGGAGCATGCCGCCGTTCTACTCCGGACCGCGCGGAACGTGTATGCCCCCGGCCGCCCCGTGCCCGCGCCCAGGGGCCTCCGCCGGGCCTGGGCGGGTGAGGCGGGGCGCGGCGCGGGATTCCCCCGCGGGGAGGGCGGCCGGACGGCGCGCGCCGGGGCTCGCCCCCCCAGGGCCCGAACCCGGAATCCGCCCTGAATCCGACGGTTTGAGACAGGTCAGGGGCGCTCGGATTCCTTGACGCGTCGTTTCCACGATCCGTATGGTGCCTCGCCTTCTTCCCCTTCGAATCCAGCAGGCGGTGCCATGGCAGTCCCGTTCATCTCCGAGGTCAAGCGTACCCACACTTGCGGTCATCTCACCGCGACCAACGTCGGCGAGGAAGTCGTCCTCTTCGGCTGGGTGCACAACCGCCGGGACCACGGCGGCGCGGTGTTCATCGACCTGCGGGATCGGGACGGGCTCACGCAGGTGGTGTTCGAGCCGGACCACGCGGAGGCGCACGCGCTCGCCGGCAGCCTGCGGCTGGAGTTCTGCGTGGGCGTGCGCGGCAAGGTCGTGTCGCGCGGGAAGAACGTGAACCCGAAGATGAAGACGGGTGAAATCGAGATCCGGGCCAGCGACCTCACCATCTTCAACCGCTCCGAGCCGACGCCGTTCCCCATCGAGGACAGCATCGACACGTCCGAGGACAAGCGCCTGGCCCACCGCTTCCTGGACCTGCGCCGCGCGCCGCTGCAGCGCTCGCTGATGACGCGCTCGAAGATGAACGCGCTGACCCGCTCCTACATGGTGGACAACGGCTTCCTGGAGCTGGAGACGCCCTTCATGGGCAAGTACACGCCGGGCGGCGCGCGCAACTTCCTGGTCCCCAGCCGCCTCAACCCGGGCAAGTTCTACGCGCTGGCGGAGAGCCCGCAGCTCTACAAGCAGCTCTTCATGGTGGCGGGCTTCGACCGGTACTTCCAGATCGTGAAGTGCTTCCGCGACGAAGACCTGCGCGTGGACCGGCAGCCGGAGTTCACGCAAATCGACGTGGAGATGAGCTTCGTCACGCAGGACGACATCTTCACCATGATTGAGGGCCTGCTGAAGAAGCTGTGGGGCGAGGTGCTGGGCATCGACATCCCCACGCCCTTCATGCGGATGGACTTCTACGAGTCCATGGCGAAGTACGGCAACGACAAGCCGGACCTGCGGTTCGGCCTGGAGCACGTGGTGCTCACCGACCTCATCCGCGAGCACGGCGAGGCCGGCGGCGTGCCCATGATGTGGGAGGCCGTGCAGAACAAGGGCATCGTCAAGGCCATGGTCATCCCCGCGGACAAGGCGATGAGCCGCGCGGAGAGCGACAAGCTGGAGGAGTTCGCCAAGCAGGCCGGCGCCAAGGGCCTGGCCCGCGCGAAGGTGGCGGACGGCGGCGACTGGACGCAGTCCCCGCTGTCGAAGACGATCAGCCCCGCGCTGCGGCAGGCCATCAACCAGGCGGTGGGCGCGAAGACGGGCGACCTGCTCCTGTTCCAGTTCGGCAAGGAGTCGCTGGTCCACACGGTGATGGCCAACCTGCGCGTGCACGTGGCCAAGAAGCTGGGCCTGATTCCGGAGTACGGCAGCGGCGGCCAGTGGAAGTTCCTGTGGGTGGTGAATCCGCCGCTGTTCGAGTACGACGACGAGACGAACACCTGGGCGGCGGCGCACCACGCCTTCACGCGCCCGCACGACGAGGACGTGGACTTCCTGCTCACGGACCCGGGCCGGGTGAAGTGCCACCGCTACGACGTGGTGCTCAACGGCTTCGAGATTGGCGGCGGCTCCATCCGGCTGCACGACCCGAAGGTGCAGGCGGAGGTGTTCAAGGCGCTGGGCATCAGCGACGAGGACGCGCGCACCAAGTTCGGCTTCCTGCTGGACGCGCTGAAGTTCGGCGCCCCGCCGCACGGCGGCATCGCGCTGGGCATGGACCGGCTGGCCTTCCTGCTGACGGGCGCCGAGTCCCTGCGCGACGTGATTCCGTTCCCGAAGTCCAAGACGGGCACCGACCTGCTGACGGGGGCCCCCGGCGACGTGGATGACCGGCAGCTCAAGGAGGTCCACGTGCGGCCGGTCCCGGTGGCGCAGAAGGCCTGAGTCCGCGCGCACGCGAGCCCTCGTATTGGCGCCACCCCGTTTGACGCGGGGTGGCAGCGGACCCTCCGCGTCCTTCGCGGGGCGCGGAGTGGAGTGCCAGCGCACAACCGCGTAAACAGGGAGGGCACAGGGAGGGGCAGGGCCTGATGAAGACGTTCCTCGTGGTCAATCCGCGCAGCGCCAACGGCCAGACGGGAAAGCGCTGGGCTGAGATTTCCGCGCAGGTGGGCAGGGCGCTGGGTGACTTTGGTCACGGCTTCACCCAGGGCGGCATGGACGCGGCGCGCATCGCCCGTCAGGCGCTCCTGGACGGGTACGAGTGCATCGTCGCGGTGGGCGGTGACGGCACGCTCAACGAGGTCACCAACGGCTTCTTCCAGGACGGCCAGGCGCTGAATCCCAACGCCGCGCTGGGGCTGATTCCCCGGGGCACGGGCGGCGACTTCCGGCGCACCTTCGGGTGGGAGCTGGACCTGGCCTCCTCGCTGGAGCGGCTGCGCTCCGACGCGACGGAGCCCTTCGACGTGGGCCGCCTGGACTTCGTGGACAACGACGGCAAGCCCGCCACGCGCTACTTCGCCAACATCGCCTCCTTCGGCGTGAGCGCGGTGGTGGCCCAGGAGGTCAACCAGAGCAGCAAGGCCCTGGGCGGCCACCTCAGCTTCATGTGGGGCACGCTGAAGGGCCTGGTGAAGTACTCGGAGCGGCAGGTGCGCCTGTCGGTGGACGGAGGCCCGGAGGAGGTGCTGGGCATCACCGCGGTGGCCGTGGCCAACGGCCGCTACTTCGGCAGCGGCATGTTCGTGGCGCCGGACGCCGTCACCCATGACGGCCTCTTCGACGTCACCCTCTGGTCCGGCTACGGCCTGAGTGACTTCGTCCTCAAGTCGAAGGGCGTCTACAACGGCTCGCACGTGACGTGGAAGGGCACGCGCCGCCTGCGCTGCCGCACCCTGCGCGCCGAGCCCGTGGACGGCGGCGACGTGTTCCTGGACGTGGACGGCGAGACGCCGGGCCGTCTCCCGTGCACCATGACGCTGATGCCCGGGGCCATCCGCCTCAAGGTGTAGGGCGCGCGCCCGAGCCGCTTCGTCGCCCGGCCGCCTGTCGGGCGACAAGGCACTTGGGACGTGGGGCTGAACTGGGGCAACCTCCTGCATCTGGTGGCGTCCGGCGTTACCTGCGCTGGATGCACGGCACCGTGCCCGCGGTGCCGCTGACTGGACTGGCCCAGGAGACGCGCCATGCCTCAGGAGCGAGGACCCGCACAGCTCGACCTCTTCACCGGCGCCGCCGTGGAGCCGCCCGCCAAGGGCCGCAAGGGCGCGCAGCCGGTGGAGCCCGCGGCGGTGCCGGAGGCGCTGGCCACGCTGGGGCGGGAGCTGCCGCGGGGCGTGTTCCTCGGGACGTCCTCGTGGACATTCCCGGGGTGGGCCGGCATCGTCTATGACCACGAGGCCTCCGCCTCGCAGCTCGCGCGGGAGGGCCTGGCCGCCTACGCGCACCACCCGGTGCTGCGCACGGTGGGCATCGACCGGACCTTCTACGGCCCCATCTCCGCCAGCGCCTTCGCCGAGTACGCCGCCCAGGTGCCGGACACCTTCCGCTTCCTGGTGAAGGCCCACGAGGTCTGCACCCTGGCGCGCTTCCCCACGCACGAGCGCTACGGCGCGCAGCGGGGGCAGTCCAATGAGCGCTTCCTCCACGCGGCCTATGCCACGGAGGCCGTCGTGATGCCCTTCGTGGAGGGGCTGGGGGAGAAGGCGGGGCCGCTCGTCTTCCAGTTCCCGCCGCAGGACCCGCAGGCGCTGGGCGGGCCCGCGCGCTTCGTGGAGCGGCTGCACGCCTTCTTCTCCGCCTTGCCCAAGGGGCCGCTGTACGCGGTGGAGGTGCGCAACGAGGCGCTGCTCACGGAGGGGCTCGCCCAGGCCCTGGCGGACGTGGGCGTCAGCCCGGTGCTGGCGGTGTGGGCGCACATGCCGCCCGTGGGCCGCCAGGCGAAGCTCACCCGCGCCTTCGAGGCCCGCGCGCTGGTGGTGCGGTGGATGCTGCCGCCGGACCTCGGCTACGAGGAGGCGCGCGCGAAGTACGCGCCCTTCAATCACCTGGTGGACGAGGACGTGCCCACGCGGGACGTCCTGGCCCGGGTGTGTCTGGCTGCGCTGCGCCGGGACAAGCCCACCTTCATCACCATCAACAACAAGGCCGAGGGCAGCGCCCCACTGTCCGCCATCAAACTGGCCGAGCGCGTCGTCCTGGGGCGGAGGGAAGAGGCCGAACGGCGGGCCGCTTCCACCTGAGCGCCGCTTGCCTCTGAGCACGCGTCTTGCTTACCTGTGCCTCCATGACAGTCATCTCGGTGGCAGCCCTGGTGGTCCAGCTCATGTCCGCGGGGGGCGCGGGTGCTCAGGGCGAGCAGGCAGCCGGGCGCGAGCGCGGCGACCCGGGCAGCGTCTCCACCAACCTCTCCGCGCTGAAGAGCGAGGTGACGTCCCTGTCGGAGCGCTTCAAGGCCGCCCGCGAGCGGCGCCGCCTGCAAGCGGAGCAGGAGAAGCAGGAGTGGGAGCGTGAGCCGAAGACGCCTGCCAGTCCAGGACGCGAATGAGCCGCCGCTCCCGCCCGAAGGGCCGGAGCCGCCGCCGTCCGAGGACGAGGCTGTAGAAATTCCCATTGATGGGAACCTGGACCTGCACCTCTTCCACCCGCGCGACGTGAAGGACCTGGTGGTGGAGTACCTGTGGGCGTGCCGTCAGAAGGGCGTCCTGGACGTGCGCATCATCCACGGCAAGGGCACGGGCGCGCTGCGGCGCACCGTGCAGTCGCTGCTCCCCAGGCTGCCGGAGGTGGAGTCGTTCCGCTCCGCCGGAGAAGGGGATGGAGGCTGGGGCGCGACGTGGGTGCGTCTGCGCCCGGCCGACTACGACAGCCAGAAGTAGGCGGAGGCGATGAGGGAGCGCTTCTCCGTCACCTTCGCCTTGTTGGCCAGCTCCGCGAGCTGCCGGTCCTTGGAGGCGTAGCGCTTCTCCTCCTCGTTGCGCAGCGAGGACAGCTTGCGGCGGTACTCGCGCTCCATCCTGTCTGAGTGCGCGCGGGCCTTGGCCTTGTCGGCGATGTCCTCGGCCACGCCCACCTGCTTGCGCGCGTCAATCCACGCCTGCCGCGCGGCCTCCACGGCCTCGCGCGACTCCATGAGGCAGTCCTCCACGTAGCGGTCCGCGCGCTCCTTGGCCTTGTCCAGCTCCAGGGCGTTGCGCCGCTCCGCGGCCCGGACGATTTCGTCCTTCGCCGCCACCAGCGCCTGCTCCTGCATCAACTGCACGGACACCGGCGCGGGCTGGCGCCGGCGCTCCGGCTTCGCCGCCAGCTTCACGAAGTGCGCGCCATCCGCCATGGGCAGCGCGCGGAAGCCGTCCCTGTCCCGCACGAGCACCAGGTGCGCCAGCTTCTCCTCCGGCTTGAGCCCGGTCGTCTCGAACTTGTACGCGAACCACCAGCCCTCGCTGCCCGCGAGCCGCGCCAGCCGTGAGGGCAGGCCGGCCGCGTCCAGTTGCAGGTAGCTCACCGCGTCCTGTGTGCGCTCCTTGACGGCGTAGGCGGCCTTCGCCACCTCCAGCCGGCCCGAGGCGCGGCTGCCCAGCACGGAGGCGGTGAGGGCGCGGGCCTCCTGCTGGCGCTTGGCCAGGGCTTCCTTCGTCTGCTCGTTCTGCCCGCGCAGCCGCCGCCGCACGTCGCCGTCGAAGCGCTCCAGCACCACCGAGCGCATCTCCGTCATGCGCTTGCTGATGCGGCCTTCCAGCTCCTCGCGCAGCTTGTCGAAGGCGGTGTTGATGTCCTCCGGCTTGCGGCAGGACTGGTAGATGTCCAGCACGCGCCGCTCGAAGTCGACGCCGCTCTCCAGCGCGCCCAGGATTTCGTCGGACGCGCCGAACACGCCGTCGAAGAGGTTCAGCTTCTTCTCCAGCAGCTCGAAGAGGCGGGCGTCCGCCGCGTTGGTCCGGTTGAGGAAGTTGATGACCAGCACGTCCCGCTGCTGGCCATACCGGTGGCAGCGGCCGATGCGCTGCTCCACGCGCTGCGGGTTCCAGGGCAGGTCGTAGTTCACCACCAGGTTGCAGAACTGGAGGTTGAGGCCCTCGGCGCCCGCCTCGGTGCAGATGAGGATCTGCGTGCGGTTGCGGAACTCCTCCACCAGCGCGCGCCGGTCCTCGGGCGTGCTCGCGTCGCCGGACAGCAGGGAAATCTTCCCCTGGTAGCCGCTCTCCGACAGCAGCTTGAAGAGGTACTGCTGCGTGCGCTTGGACTCGGTGAAGATGAGCGCCTTCACCGGCCAGCCGTGCGACTGCATCACCGCGAAGGTGCGGTCCAGGCCGCGCTTGAGCGCCTCGCCCTTGGCGTTGACCTTGATGGAGTCCGCCAGGTCCGCGTACTGCCGCAGCTCCCAGACCTCCTGCTCCAGGACGCGGATGTTGGGCGCCTTGGCCGGGTCATCCGACCACTCCTCGCCCTCCTCGACGAACTGCCTGGCCTCCTCGGGCTCGAACATCGCCAGGGCCTGCTGCCCCAGCTTCGCCGCCTGGAGCCGCTTCTCCAGGTTGTCCGACAGCCGGCGCAGGGTGGGGGCAATCGCGTACGTGGAGGACGCCAGCAGCTTGCGGTAGCAGAGCGTCAGCAGCGTCTTCTTGCCGGGTTCAATCGCCGCGGCCTCGGAGCGCTGGAGGTACTCGCTGACCTTCTCGTAGAGGTCGTGCTCCTCGGGGGAGGGGGTGAAGTCCTCCACGATGGAGCGGCGGTTGGTGTAGCGGACGTACTCGCGCACCTGCCGGCGCAGGGTGCGTTGCACCACGGGGGCCAGCCGCTCCTTCAGCTCCACGGCCGCCGCCTCCGGCATGCCGCCGCCCTCATCCACCCGGTAGCGGCTGCGGAAGGCGTGCTCGGGCCCCAGGATCTGCTCGTCCAGCAGCGACATCAGCCCGAACAGCTCCATCAGGTCGTTCTGGAGCGGCGTGGCGGTGAGCAGCAGCTTGGGCTTGCCGGCCAGGGAGGCCTTCAGCGCCTGGCCCATCTTGTTGTTGGGCCGGTGCGCGTTGCGCAGGCGGTGGGCCTCGTCGATGACGATGAGGTCCCACGGAATCTCCGCCGTCAGGTGCGCCTTGTTGGCCGCGAAGGGGTGCGAGCAGATGACGGGGAAGGGCTGGTCGAAGCAGTTGCCGGTGGCGCGCATGGTGCGGCCGTCCACCAGCACGCTGTCCAGGTCGAACTTCTCCCGCAGCTCGCTGTTCCACTGCGCGCGCAGCGTGGCCGGGGCCATGATGAGGATGCGCGTCTTCCCCTCGGCCATGAGCTGGGCGATGACGAGCCCCGCTTCAATCGTCTTCCCCAGGCCGACCTCGTCGCCCAGCATGCAGCCGCCGCGCGACAGCGAGTCGAGCGCGAACATGGCGCCTTCGACCTGGTGCGGGTTGAGGTCCACCTTCGCTTCCGACAGCGCGCCCGCCAGGCGCTGGTTCGTGTCACTGCTGCGGGCCAGCAGCTCCTCGGCCAGCAACCGCTCATGGAAGGGCGTCAACGCCGCGGGGGCTTCCGCCGACCCGGACTGCATCCGTGCCGCCGCCACCGCCGCAGCCGCGTCCGCCTCAACCTCCACCCTGAATCCCCTCGCGACCTCCGCCAAGACCGTCTCCATCCGTGGTGTTTTCGAGGTAGCCCGCCGTCACGGCGAGCGAGGACCGGCCATTTTGTTGACGCGCGCCTATCTGTAAAGGGGGTCGTGTCCGAGGCCGAAAACTCGGCCTCCGCGCGATTGGCACGCTTCTTCGCGAGCGATGCCGATACACGTTGACTGCACACTGCGTACAATCTTTCCGCTGGACTTGACGCAGAGGCCTAGAGCAGTCCGCGCGCCTTCACATCCAGATAGGCGTTGAGCGTGGCCGCGCCGAAGCCGCGCGCCGGTGCGCGGACCACGAGCGCCCCCGCGTCGCGCAGGGTGGTGGCCGTCCGCCGGTACTCCGTCTCCAGGCGCGCGGCGGCCTGGCGCGCGTAGGCGTCCTGCGTCTGGGCGGGCACGCCGTGGGCCGCCGCCTGGACGTCCTCGTCCAGCAGCGAGGCGACGACGGGCAGGTGCCGGGGACGCAGGGCCAGCGTGCGCGTGAGGAGGCTGGCGGAGGCGTCCGGGTCCACCAGGTCCGTGAAGAGGACCACCAGGGCGCGCCGCGTCTGCCGGGCGAAGGCGAAGTCGAAGGCGCGGCCGTAGTCGCTCTCCTCGAGCGCGGCCTCGGTGCGGTAGAGCGACTCGGTGATGAGCCGCAGGTGCTCGCGGCCCTTGCGCGGCGGCAGGTAGGCCCGCACGCCGCTGGCGAAGGCCAGCACGCCCACCACGTCACCGGCCTCCAGGCCCACGCGCGCCAGCCGCAGCGCCGCGTCCACCGCGTGGTCCAGCTTGCGCCGCGCCTGGACGCGGCCCGCCATGTGCCGGCCACAGTCCAGCAGCAGGAGCACCGGCTGGTGCTGCTCCGGCTGCCAGGTGCGCACCAGGGTGTGGGCGTGGCGCGCGGAGGCCTTCCAGTCGATGTGGCGGTAGTCGTCGCCGGGGCGGTACTCGCGCAGCGATTCGAACTCCCGGCCCTCCGAGGCCCGCCGCCGCTGCGTGCGCGCGGAGGGCGCGTCCGACGCGTGGGCCAGCGCCAGGGCCTCGCGGGTGAGCGCGGTGAGGTCCGGGTACACCTTGACGTCCATGGCCGCGGGGACGCGGAGCTGGCGCGCGCACAGGCTCAGGGGGCCTCGCAGCCGCAGGTTCACGTCTCCGAAGCGGGCGTCGCCGCGGGACGGGGGCGTGACGAAGTACGTCAGCTCGTGGGGCGCGCGCTGGGCCGCGGGCAGGGTGAGGGACTGGCGGTGGCCGGTGCTCGCCATGTCCAGGGGCGGCTCGTCGCGGACCTCCACGTGCAGGGGGCTGGGGCCGGCGTCCAGGCGCTCCAGGCCCACGTGGACGGCGTTGCGCGTGCCGGAGGAGAGGACGGGCTCCACGCGCCGCCACACCCGGACGGCTTCCGCGCGCGGGGCGCGGAGGAAGTCCACCGCGCACAGGGCCAGCACGGCCACGTCCGCCGCCAGCGCGAGCCAGCCGAAGGCGGGGCTGGCCACCGCGAGCGCCGCCGGGAGCAGTCCCGCCGCCAGCAGGGCCACGGCCAGGCCGGTGGGGACGGGGCGCCCGGCGCTCACCGGGGGACTCGGACCCGTTCGAGCGTCTGCTTCAGCACCTCATCCGCGGTGATGCCTTCCACCTCGGCCTCGGCCTTGAGGAGCAGCCGGTGGTTGAGGACGCTGAAGGTGACGGCCTTGACGTCATCCGGGGTGACGAAGTCCGTGCCCATCAGCGCGGCGCGGGCCTTGGCCGCGGCGAGCAGCGCCTGGGCCGAGCGGGGACTGGCGCCCAGGCGCACGCGCGGATTGGCGCGCGTCTCCCGGACGATGGCCACCACGTACTGGAGGATGGAGTCGTCACACGACACCCGCGCGGCGCGCGACTGCAGCTCCAGCAGCGTGGGCGCGTCCAGCACCTGGGTGGTGACGGTGGGCTTGCCCTCGCGCTGGTGGAAGGCGCGGAGCATGGTGGTCTCCGCGGAGGCCTCCGGGTAGCCCACGCGCACGCGCATGAGGAAGCGGTCCAGTTGGGCCTCGGGCAGCGGATAGGTGCCCTCCAGCTCCAGGGGGTTCTGCGTGGCCACCACGAAGAAGTGGGGCGGCAGCGCGTGGGACACGCCGTCGATGGTGACCTGCCGCTCCTCCATGGCCTCCAGGAGCGCGGCCTGCGTCTTGGGCGGGGTGCGGTTGATTTCATCCGCGACCACCACCTCCGTGAAGATGGGGCCCTTCACCAGCCGGAAGGCGTTGTCCTGCGGCTGGAAGACGTTGGTGCCCAGGATGTCCGCCGGCATCAGGTCCGGGGTGAACTGGATGCGCGTGAAGTGCAGGCCCAGCGCCCCGGCCATGCTGCGCGCGGTGAGCGTCTTGGCCACGCCCGGGACGCCCTCCAGGAGCACGTGGCCGCGCGCGAGGAAGGCCGTCACCAGGTCCTCCAGCACGCGCTGCTGTCCGAAGACGGCCGCGTCGAGCGCGGCGGTGAGACGGGAGAGGGGAGGGGCGTCGGACATGGTGGCCGGGGACGCTAGCCCGCTGCCGCGGACGGCGGCAGCGGTTTTTCGCGCGGCGCCTGGAGGCTCAGCGCGACGACTGGCCCTTGAGGCCCAGCAGCGTGCCGCCCAGCGCGGCGACCGAACCCAGGATGGCGACGTACACGCCGAAGCTGGGCGACGAGTTCATCATCTCCGAGTTGCCGATGGGCGTGGGCACCATCGTCGTGTCGGACGACACCTTGATGTAGACGATGCACCAGATGAGGCAGACGATGCTGACGACGAGCTGCCCCATCCACGGCACCACCGGGTTCATGTTGGGCAGCGAGCCCTTCACGCGGATGGTGACGGCCGTGAGCTGGAGGATGGACATGATGAAGGCGCCGACGCCCAGGCTCATCAGGCCGAGCACGTCCCCGTCCACCGCGGTCTCCTTCCACGGCAGGAAGCACGACATCAGCACCAGCGCCGCGCCCCAGAAGGCGACCTTGTCGCCGCCCTGGAGCTGACCGAACAGCTCCTTCGCGTCGCGGATCAGCTCATCCGGGTCGGCGATGGCGCTGTCGCGCTCGTCGGAGTCCGCGCGGTCCCACGGGTCCGAGGAGGCAACGGGGGCGGGCGCGGGGGCCTTGCGAGCCGCGGGCCGAGGCGCCGCCGCGCGCGCGGCGCGCTGCTGCGGCGCGCTGCGGGCGACGTCCTCCATGCTCCGGATGTTGGTGGAGTCCGAGTCGGGCGGCGGCGCGGCGGCGGGGCGGCTTCCGGACCTGCCGGCGGGCGGGCGGGGGCGGCGCGCGGGCGGAGGCCTGGCGGCCCGGCGAGGGTCCTCCGCGGCGTCCGTGGACTCCTCCGGCGCTTCCGCCGGCGGCTCCCCACTGAGGAATGAACCATCGATGATGTAATCGCAGACGGAACAGATGGAGGTGTTGGCGGCTACCGTCGAGCCGCATCCAGGGCAGTTCAGAACCAACGCTCCCGCGGAGAGAAACTGGCGCTCATCTTCGGAGCGACGGGCTGTTCGTGTCAAACCCCTCGCGGCCTAACCCCTGGATTTTCGCGGGGAATTGACCTAGGCCCGCGCCATGCGCCGCGTGCACCCCGTTCGTCACCTGTTCGCTTGGGTCCTCTCGCTCTCATTGCTCTCCGGCTGTGTCCGCGCCGTGCCGCCGGCGCGGCCGCCTCCCGAGGACGCGCGGACGCTCACCCTCATCCAGGACTGGGAGGACGCGCGCTCGCTGGGGGATGGGGCCCTGGTCTCACTCGCGGCCACCGCGCCGGATGCCCGCGTCCGGGCGCGGGCCCTGCGGGCGCTGGCGCGCATCCAGGACGCCGCCACGCTGGAGCCGGTCCTCGCGGGGCTGAAGGACGCGGAGGCGCGCGTGCGCGGCGAGGCCGCCTTCGCCGCGGGCGAGCTCGCCCTGTCCTGGGAGCCGCTGCTGGAAGCCGAACTCTCGGCGCTGGAGGCCTCGCTGCTGGCCGCCGCTGGGACGGAGCGTGACGTGGACGTCCGCCTGACGTTGGTGGACGCCCTGGGCCGGCTGGGCACGCCCGGTGCCGTGACGTGGCTCGAGGAGCGGATGCGGGAGGCGGACGGGGTGGAGGCGGCCCGGGCCGCGCAGGCGCTGGGCGTCCTCGCGCGCACCCGCGGCGCGGCGTCGGTCGCCCAGGTGTCCCTGGCGCCAGCGGAGGCGCTGCTCGCGGCGGAGCGGCCGGTGGAGGCGCGTTACGCGGGCGCCTATCTGCTGGCCACCGTGAAGCGGCCCCAGGCCCTGCCCGCGCTGCGCCGGTGCCTGGGCGACGCGGACGCGGACGTGCGGGCCCTGTGCGTGAAGGGCTTCGGCGACGTGGGCGGGCCGGAGGACGCGGCGGTCCTGGCCGGGCTCCTGGAGGACACTTCGCCACGGGTGGCGGCGGAGGCGGCGCGCACGCTGGCGAAGCTGGCCGCGGCGTGCAGCGGCCCGTGCACCGCGGTGGACGCACTGGAGGCGCTGGCCGTTCGCGCCAAGCGCGTCGCGCGGGGCATGCCGCCTCCGGAGGCGGCGGGTGTCGAGGCGCCGGAGGGGGCGAAGGCCCCGGTGGAGACGCTGGCGAGGTCGGAGGCGGGCCACGCGCTGCTGGCGCTGGCGCAGCAGGGGCTGCCGGGCTTCGGCCGTCCCGTCCTGGAGTCGCTGCGGCTCGCGCTGGCGGACGCGGAGCGGGGCGCGGCGTCGGAGGTGGCGCGCGCGGACCTGGCCTGGCTGGACTGCCGGTTGGCGGCGGCCATGGACCGGCAGGAGGGGACGCCGAAGGAGGTGCTGGGGTGTGGCTACGGGCGTATCCCCGAGGCGCGCCGGCTGGCCCTGGGCCTGCGCGAGGTGGCGCAGGCGAAGGGCCAGGGCGGGGCGCTCTTCGCGGTGAAGGCCCTGCGCCACCCGGATGCGCGCGTGCGGCTGACGGCGCTGGAGGCCGTCTCCGCGCGCCCCGTGCCCGAGGCGGCCGCGCCGGTGCGTGAGCTCATCGAAGGCGAGGACCTGGTGGTGGCGGGCGCGGCGGCGGCCACCGCGGGCGTGCTCGAGGACGCGGCCGCGCTCCCCGGCGTGGAGGCCCTGGCGGCGCGTGTCCTCCAGACGCCTGGAGACCTGGCGGAGCCCGTGGCGGGCGCGCTGGTCGCGCTCCAGGGCGCGGCGGCCGAGCCCCGGCTGCGTGAGTGGCTCCAGCACCCGCAGGCCAACGTGCGGCGCGTGGCCGCGCAGGCCCTCACGCGATTGACGGGGCAGCGGGTGCGCTCGACGCGGGTGGCGCTGCCCGCGTACACCTTCCGGCCGCCGTCCGCGCCGGCGCGTGCCGGGCTGGTGTTCCGCACCGACAAGGGCGACATCACCGTCCGGCTGGACGTGGAGGAGGCGCCCCTCACGTCGGGCAACCTCCATGCGCTGGCGCGCAAGGGGTCCTTCAACGGCGTCACCTTCCACCGCGTGGTGCCGGACTTCGTCGCCCAGGGCGGAGACCCGCGCGGGGACGGGGAGGGCGGGCCGGGCTATTCCATCCGGTGTGAGATGACGCGCCGGCCCTACCGCCGGGGCACGGTGGGCATGGCGCTGGCCGGGAAGGACACCGGCGGCAGCCAGTTCTTCTTCACCCACGCGCCGCAGCCGCACCTGGATGGCCGCTACACGGCCTTCGGCGAGGTGGTGTCCGGCATGGACGTGGTGGACGCCCTGCTGGAGGGCGACGTCATCCGCGAGGTGCGCGCGGTGGAGCTGTCGCCCTGAGGCGGTGACTCAAGCGCCGCTGGCCTTCGCCAGGGGCGCGGGAGGGCCGAGCGGATCGCTGTTCCAGCGCTCGCTCTCCGCGGCTTCCAGGGCCTCGACGTCCTGGCGGATGCGCTGCCACTCCGTCTCTGGGATGCCGAGGAACGCCTCCGCCAGCGCCGGGTCGAACTGGGTGCCCGCGCAGCGGCGGATTTCATCCCGCGCGACGCTCATGGGGCGGCCCTTGCGGTAGGGGCGGTCGGACGTGATCGCGTCCACGGTGTCCGCGAGGCAGAAGATGCGCGCGCCCAGGACGATGTCCTCGCCCGCCAGGTTCTGCGGGTAGCCCTTGCCGTCCCAGCGCTCCTGGTGCTGGAGCACGATGAGCGCCGCCTCGTGCAGGTAGGGCATCTTCGCCAGCATCCGGTAGCCGAACTCCGGGTGCTTGCGCATCTCCACCCATTCGTCCGGCGTGAGCGGGCCGGGCTTGAGCAGGATGGAGTCGCGCACGCCAATCTTCCCGATGTCGTGCAGCAGCGCGCCTTGCTCCACCACGTCGAGCGCGCCCCCTGACAGGCCCACTTCCTCGGCCAGCCGCCGCGAGTAGAGCGACACGCGCCGCGAGTGCCACTGCGTCTCCGTGTCGCGGTAGTCCAGAGCGCTGATGAGGCCGTCGAGCAGGCCCGCGGTGCGCTCCACCACCCGCCGCTCCAAGTCGCGGTTGATGGCCACCAGCTCCGCGTTCTTCTCCGCGACCTCGCGCGACAGCCGCTCGTTGGCGTCCACCAGCCGGTAGTGGTCGAAGGCCTGCCGCACGCTGCTCGTCAGGTCGCTGAGCGACCAGGGCTTGCCCAGCAGGCGGAACACCTCGCCCCGGTTGACCGCCTCGGACGCGGTGCGGAAGTCCGCCGCCGCCGTCAACATCAGCCGCACGGCCTTGGGGTTCTTCTCCCGCAGGGCCCCGAGCAGCTCGATGCCGTTGAGGTACGGCATCATGAAGTCCGTCAGGACGACCTGGAAACCCACCTCCCGGGCCGCCACGGCCGGGTCGCTGTGGGTGACGACGTCATACCCCTCGGCCTGGAGGATGCGGGACAGGGCGGCCAGGATGAGGACGTCGTCGTCCACGACGAGGATGCGATCCATGGTCCGAGGTGCCTCCGGGACAGCGTGCTTGTACAGCTTTATACACGCCGCTACGCGCCCCCAAAAGACCCCCCAGTCCACTTGTGGGCTTCTAAGTCGTGGAAATCCTTGGAGGTTCTTCCATCCAGGAAGAGAGGTAGAACCACGTCACGCTTGCCTGCCCGCCAAGGTGTGATTTATGGTGCGATGCAACGCTGGACTGTAGCGCTAACCCCTTGGAATCGTGGAGCAATCTCCGATGGCTAAAGCCCCGGAAGGGCCCGTGCCGGTGGTGGTGATGGGGCTGGGGTTCATCGGTCAGGAAATTGCCCGGGCCGCCCTGTCTTCTCCGGAGGTGGAGCTCATCGGGGCCGTGGACGTCCAGTCCGGCCTGGTGGGTCGCCCGCTGGGAGAGGTCCTGGGAGGTCCTGCCCCCCGTGTGAAGGTGTCCGACTCCCTGGCGCAGGCCGTGGGCAAGCGCAAGGGCGTGGTGGTGCTGCACGCCACCGGCTCGCGGCTGTCCAAGGTCTTCGAGCAGGTCATGGAGGCGGTGAAGCTGGGCCTGCCCGTGGCCAGCACCTGTGAGGAGCTGGCCTTTCCGCACCTGAAGTACCCGGAGCTGGCGGACGAGCTGGACCAGGCGGCGCAGAAGGCGGGCGTCGCCGTGGTGGGCACCGGCGTCAACCCGGGCTTCGTGCTGGACCGGCTGGTGGCGGTCGCTGGCCAGGTGTGCGGCCCGGTCCGGCGCGCCACCGTCACCCGCGTGGTGGACGCGCGCACCCGGCGCGAGGCGCTCCAGCGGAAGGTGGGCGCGGGGCTGACGGAGGAAGCGTTCTTCGACCTGGTGGACAGTGAGCAACTGGGCCACGTCGGCCTTGTTGAGTCGGCGGCGCTCGCGGCCCTCGGCCTGGGGCTGGATTGCGACGACTTCGAAGAAGAAGTAGCCCCCGTGTTCGCCGAGGAGGACATCTCCGGCGGCGCGTTTCCTGTCAGGAAGGGGCGGGTGGCTGGGATGTTCCAGTCGGTGGTGGGATTGGAGGACGGGCAGGAGCGGGTGCGGCTGGAGCTGACCATCGCCGTGGGGGCGGATGACCCCAAGGACCGTATCGAAATCGACGCTGACCCGAAGCTGGTGTTGGAAATCCCGGGGGGAGTGGCGGGCGACCGGGCCACCGCGAATGCGCTGGTGAATGCCGCGCCACGCTTGACGGCCGCCGAAGCCGGGCTCCTCACGGTGCTCGAGCTTCCGGCCGGACGCTAGAGTCAGGAGAGGAAATGCTGGACAAGAACGCGATCGGCCGCGCCTCGCCGCCGACGCTGAACGAGGTCGAAAAGGGCGCCATCCGTCGGTTCGCGGAGGCCATCGGGGACTACAACCCCATCTACTATGATGAGGAGTACGCCCGGGCGTCGGGCTACCCCACCATCATCGCGCCCCCCACGTTCCCCGCGTCCTTCCACTCCGCGGCGGACCTGCGGGAACTGCTGGGCGTGGGCATCAAGAGCCTGCTCCACGCGGAGCAGGGCTTCGACTACGAGCGGCCCATCTTCGCGGGGGACCGCATCTACGTCTCCACGCGCGTCTCGGACGTCTTCGAGCGCCCGGGCATGTCCGGGAAGATGGACATCGCGGTCATCGAGGACGAAGGCCGTGACGAGGAAGGCAACCTCGTGTTCCGCGCTCGCCGGACGCTGGTGGTCCGCGCCGCCAAGGAGACCCCGTGATGCCCGCGCGCAAGCTGTACTTTGAAGCCATCCGCGTCGGGGATGAACTGCCCGCGCTGGCCAAGGCGCCCGTCGACCGCGTCCAGCTTTCGCGCTACGCCGGCGCGTCCGGGGACTTCAACCCCGTGCACGTCGACGAGCTCTACGCCAAGAGCGTGGGCATGCCGAGCGTCTACGCCCCTGGCATGCTCGTCATGGGCATGCTCGGCCAGCTCATCAGCGACTGGGCCCGCGGCGGGCAGATGCGGCGCTACAACGTGCGCTTCATCAAGATGGTGTGGCCCGGGGACACCGTCGTCTGCAAGGGCCGCGTGAGCGACCGGTACGGCTCCGGCGGCCGCTACTTCGTCGAAATCGACCTCTGGGCGGAGAACCAGAAGGGCGAGCTGGTGATGAAGGGCTCCTCGCAGATCCAGCTCTTCTACTCGCTGGAGGACGAGAACCGGCAGCGCTCCGGCCAGTCCCCCATCGTGGTGGAGGTGCCCCGGGAGAGCCTGAGCAGCGCCAGCGCCGCCGCGCCCGCGTCCACCCCCAGCGGCGCCGCGCCCGCCGAGGAGGGCGACGAGGCGGACGAGCGCCGCGAGGGCGTCACCTCGAAGAAGACGGTCCCCCGGGAGAAGCCGGCCGCCAAGACGGCCACGCTCCCCTCCGCCAAGAAGGCGAAGAAGTAGGCAGACGCACCGCGTCTCGAGTGGCGGGACTGACCGCCCCTCAACGCGAGGTGTCATTCGGGGTTGACTCAAAAATCAGTCGCCGCCACACTTCCTGCGTCTCCACGCGCCGCTGACCCCATCCTTTTCCAACGGGGGCGGGCAGCGAGCCGTCACGCAGGAGTGGCCATGTCCGCCGGGATCAACACCTACAAGACCGACCTTCGAGAGATCTTCTTCACGCTGTTCGAGCAGTTCGGCTTCGGCCAGGTGGCCGGCCAGGCGCCCTTCGACGCCTGGGGGCCGGACGAGGCGAAGGCGGTGCTGACGGAGACGTACCGCTTCGCGCGCGAGGTGCTGGGGCCCCTCAACTCGGTGGGCGACCGTGAGGGCTGCCGGGTGGAGAACGGCGCCGTCTTCACGCCGACGGGCTTCAAGGACGCGTGGAAGAAGCTCTACGAGCAGGGCTTCAAGACGGTGGGCGTGAGCCCGGAGCACGGCGGCCAGGGCTCGCCGATGATGCTCCAGGTGACGGTGGAGGAGCTGCTGTCGGGCGCCAACTCGGCGTTCAACATGTACCCGGGCCTGGCCTTCGGCGCGGCGGAGGTCGTCGCGGAGTGTGGCACCCCGGCGCAGCAGAAGCAGTTCGTGGAGCGCATGCTGAACGGCACGTGGGGCGGCACCATGTGCCTCACCGAGCCGCACGCCGGCTCCGACGTGGGCGCGGCCAAGTCCACGGCCCGCCGCAACGGCGACGGCACCTACAACATCCGCGGGACGAAGATCTTCATCTCCGGCGGCGACCACGACATGGCGGAGAACATCATCCACCTCGTGCTCGCGCGCATCGACGGCGCGTCGCCGGGCACCAAGGGCCTGTCGCTGTTCATCGTCCCCAAGCTGCGCATCAACGCGGACGGCAGCTCCGGCCAGGCCAACGACGTGAGCGTGGGCTCCATCGAGCACAAGATGGGCATCAACGGCTCGGCCACCTGTGTCCTGAACTTCGGTGAGAACGACAACTGTGTCGGCGAGCTCGTGGGCACCGTCGAGCACGTCGGCATGAGCCAGATGTTCAAGATGATGAACGGCGCGCGCATCGCCGTGGGCATCCAGGGCATCGGCCTGGCGTCCGCCGCGTACTACAACGCGCTGGACTACGCGAAGGACCGCAAGCAGGGCTCCCACTTCACCAAGTGGAAGGACCCCACCGCGCCGCGCGCCGCCATCATCGAGCACCCGGACGTGCGCCGCATGCTGCTGGACATCAAGGCGCACGTGGAGGGCATCCGCTCGCTGATCATCAAGCTGGCCATGCACCTGGACAAGGCGCGCCAGCTCGCCGGCAAGGATGACGACGCGGCCACCTACCACAAGGGCCAGGTGGAGCTGCTCACCCCGCTGGTGAAGGCGTACAGCTCCGAGCAGGCCTTCCGCCTGTGCGCGCAGGCCATCCAGATCTACGGCGGCGCCGGCTACATCCAGGACTACCCGGTGGAGCAGTACACCCGCGACTCGAAGATCTTCTCCATCTACGAGGGCACCACGCACATCCAGGCCATGGACCTGGTGGGCCGGAAGATGGGCCAGGCGGGTGGCATGCACTTCCAGCAGTTCATGGGCGACGTGGGCTCCTTCATCGAGGCCCACCGCGAGCACGCCGTCTACGGCGAGGCCGTGAAGCTGCTGGCCGCGGCGCAGGAGGCCCTGATGGCCAGCGCCATGGTGGTGTTCGGCTGGTCGCAGGACGGCAGCAAGTTCCCGCTGATTCCGCTGTCCGCCAACCGCTTCCTCAACATGATGTCCGAGGTCGCCGTGGGCTGGCTGCTGCTGGACGCGGCCCTCATCGCGGAGAAGGCCAAGGCGTCCGTTGGCGCCGACCACCCGGACCACGCCTTCTACGAGGGCAAGAAGTACAGCGCCCTGTGGTACGCGCGGAACGTGCTGCCCAACGTGGAGCAGGCGGCGAAGATGCTCACCACCGAGGACACCTCGCCCATGGACATCTCGGACGCCGCCTTCGCGTCCGTCTGAGCCCCGCGCCCCGCTGATGCAGCGGGGCGCCTGGAGCACCCAGGCCACCCGGGCTCGCTGCCCTGGGTGGCCTTGTCGTTTCCAGCGAGCGTGGGCGGGTGGGCTATTCGCCTTCGCGCACGCCGATGGCGAGCTGCGCGAGCCCGGCCTTCTTGGCCAGCTCCATCACCTGCACCACGGTGCCGTGGGGCACGCCTTCGTCGGCCTGGACGATGACGACCGTCGCCTCGTCCTTCTGCCTGGCCTCGTCGAAGGCCTGCTGCAGCTCGTCCTGGGAGACGACGTTGCCGGCCAGCATGAAGCGCCCGTCCGCGAGCACCGCCACCGACAGGTCCGTGGACCGCGCGGTGACGTCCGCGGCGCCGCCCTTGGGCAGGTTCACCTTGAGGCCCGCCTTGGCGCCGCCGCCCGGCCCCTGCTGGACGATGACGGAGCTGGTCACCATGAAGATGATGAGCAGCACCAGGAAGATGTCGGTGAGCGGGGTGATGTTGATTTCGGCGAAGACGCCGTCCTCGGAGCCGTCGTCGCTGCCCGGGGTCTTTCCCATGCCCATGGTGCGTGCTCCTCCGGCCTAGGCGGGCTGCGCGTCCGCGCGCGGGGCGGGGACGGCCTGGGGTTCAGGGGGCGTGGGCTCCGCGGGCGGCAGGCCGGCGGCGCGCTCCTTGAGCAGCTCGACGAACTCGTCGCCAATCAGGCGCAGCTCCACCAGCACGCGCGACAGGCGGGCCTGGAAGTAGTTGTAGAAGACCATGGCCTGCACGGCGACCAGGATGCCCACCGCGGTGGCGACCAGGGCCTCGGAGATGCCCGTCATCACCGCCGCGCTGCCGCCGGTGCCGCCCGCCTCCACGTCCAGGCCCAGGTCCTTGAAGGAGCGCATGATGCCGGCCACGGTGCCGAAGAGGCCCACGAAGGGGGTAATCGAGCCGATGGTGGCCAGGATCCACAGGTAGCGGCGCAGCTTGAGGGCCACCTGGGCGCGCTCGCGCTCCACCGCGGCTTCAATCCCGGCGCCCCCGGCGGTGCGGCTGCGCTCCATCCGGTCGAACCCCGCCAGGAAGATGTCGGCGGCCACCGCGTCGGAGCGCTCGGCGGCGGTGCGGGCCGCCGCGACGTCCCCGCGCAGCAGGTGTTTGTTCACTGTCTCACCCAGGGCGCGGGAGCGCTCACCCACGCCCCAGAGCGCGATGATGCGCTCGACGGCGACAATCAGCGCCGCGACCGACGCGAAGATGAGCAGGGCGAGGGTGACGCCACCCAGGCGGAGGTAATGGAGGAGGTCGTTCAGGCTCATTGGTGGGTGACCGGGCAGGGCGGCTTGGCCCAGACTAGGACATATGAACCGCGCAGCCGCCGCAATCTTCCTGGTAGTGCTCTGTTCTGGCTGTCCCAAGCGAATCGAGTTCGGCCCGGAGGGCGAACTCACGGACGCGGACACCGTCTATCAGCGCGTCGTGAAGAACCAGGACAACGTCGTGACGCTGGAGGGTGACGCGAAGCTGCGCGCCGAGCTGCCCGACCAGAGCGGCACCTTGAGCATGTTCGTCGCCGTCACCCGGCCGGCCATGCTGCACCTGGAGACCTTCGACTTCTTCAACAGGCCGCTCGCCTCCCTGGTGTCCGACGGACAGCGCTTCGGCCTGTATCAGGCGGAGACGAACACCTGGTACCAGGGCCCCGCCAGCCCCGCCAACGTGTCCCGCTTCCTGCCCGTGATGCTGCCGGGCGAGGAGCTGGTGCCCATCATGCTCGGGCAGGTGCCGCTCATCCCGCCGGAGCGGATGACGCTGGCGCTGGACCGCAAGAAGGGCGTCTACGTGCTGACCCTCTACCGGGGAGAGGCCACCCAGATCCTGGAGGTCCACACAAAGTACCTGCGCGTCATGCGGAGCCAGGTGCGGGGTATCCCGGGCTACGACCTGGCCTTCGAGGACTTCCTGGAGCAGGGCGGGCTCATCTTCCCGGGCCGGGTGTCACTGGAAGCGAAACAGGCGAAGACGAAGCTCCAGGTCCGCTACCAGCAGATCAAGCTCAACGCGCGGCCGGACCTCACCCTCTATGAGGTGGCGCCGCCCGAGGGCGCACGGGTGGTGGAGGTGGACGCGGCAGGCCGGGAGCTGCCCGCCGGGGCGCCGGCCTCCGGGTCGCCCGCGCCCCTGGCACCGGGTTCCTGACCGGGCAGGCGCGTTAGAAGGGGCGCACGCTGCCGAGACAGTCTAGAGTGCGCCGCACGACATGGCACAGATCAAGCTCGGTGAATTGCTGATCAAGGCGAACGTGCTCCAGGAGAGCCAGCTCAAGGCCGCGCTCGCCGAACAGGCGAAGTGGGGCGGCAAGCTCGGCGAGATCCTGGTCCGGATGAGCCTCGTCTCCGAGGACATCCTGGTGCGCGCCCTGTCCAAGCAACTGGGGATGCCGGCGGTGAACCTGGACGCGGTGCAGATGGTGCAGCCGCACGTGAAGGCCAAGATTCCGTCGCAGACGGCGCGGGACTTCTCCGTGCTGCCGCTCCAGCTTCGCGACGACGGCAAGTCGCTCGTGGTGGCCATGGCCGACCCGCTCAACGTGCGGATGCTGGACGAGCTTCGCGCCGTCACCAAGTGCCGCATCATCCCCAACGTGGCGGGCCGCACCTCCATCGCCCGGGCCTTCGCGCGCATCTACGAGCAGAACCACGAGCTGGAGGACGCGGACACCAACTTCAAGGTGGTGGACGCCCAGGGCCGCACGGTGGTGAAGAACCTCAAGGACCTGGACCCGGCGGCCGTGGCGACCAGCCCCGCCCGGCCCCGGCTGCCCGGCCCCGCCCGCGCCGGAGCCGCCCGCCGCCCGGCCCGCGGCCTCCACCGGGAGCCCGGCGGAGCTGCTGCGCAGCGTGGAAGACGTGCAGCGCAAGGAAGTCGCCGCCCTCAAGGCGATGGTGGAGCTGCTCATCGAGAAGGGCGTGTTCAGCCGCGAGGAGTACCTCGCGAAGGTCAAGCGGTAGTCCCACATGCGCAAGAAGATTGGTGAGCTGCTCGTCGAGGCGGGGGTGGTGACGGAAGAGCAGGTCCGCGTGGCACTGGGGCGCCGGGGCGCGTACGGAGGCCAGCGGCTGGGCGAGGTGCTGGTGGCGCAGGGCCTGTGCACGCCCACGCACATCGCGCGGGCCCTGTCCGCCCAGCACGCGCTGCCCTTCGTGGAGCTGCCGGAGGAGATTCCGCCGGACGTCGTCGGGCTGGTGTCCGTGGACTTCCAGTCCGAGCACCGCATCGTGCCGTTCCGGCTGGAGCTGGAAGGCCGCAGCGAGCGCATCCACGTCGCGGTGGAGGACCCGGGAGACGTGACGCTCGTGGACGAGCTGCGCTTCCAGCTCCGCAAGCAGATGCGCGTCTTCGTGGCCGCGTCGGACGACCTGGACGCCGCGCTGGCGCGGGCCCGGGGCGAGCCGTTGGACATCGTGGAAGCCGTGGCCCTGGAGGACGAGGACGGTGCGCCGCCCCCGCCCGTGGCCGCTGGCGCGCCGCTCGACTGGGATTTTCCGGAGGCTCCGAAGCCCGTGCCCAAGCCCGTACCGCCTGCTCCGCCGCCCGCCGCCCGTCCCCCCGCGCACCGAGGCCCGGCCTCGCCGCCGCCGCCCCCGCCGGAGGCCACCGACGGGGAGGCTGGCGTGGACGCGCTGGATGACCTGCTGGGCCGGAAGGCCTCGCCTCCGGCGCGGCCGCCGCCTCCGCCGCCTCCCGACTCGGAGGGGGACGAGGGCCGCCCGCGCGTGCCGGTGGTGATGTTCGGCGGGGCGGCGCAGGGCTCGCGTCCGTCGGTGCCGCTCACGCCCACGCCCCAGTTCTCCGACGAGGACCTGTCCATCCTGGACGACATCGAGCGCATCTCCCGCGGCGAGGACGCCTCGCTGGACACGGAGAAGGTGAAGCCGGCCCGCATGGTGGCCAGCCTCATCCGCCTGCTCATCCGCAAGGGCGTCATCCAGGAGGGGGAGTTCCTGGAGGAGCTGGCGCAGAAGTGACGGCCGTCGGGACCGCCGCGGGCCAGGAGCTGTTGCTCGACGTCCGCGGGCTGTCCTCGGAGCTGTCGCTGGAAGCCGGGCCCGTGCGGGCGGTGGACGACGTGTCCTTCTCCCTGCCCCCCGGCGGCACGCTGGGCGTGGTGGGGGAGAGCGGGTGCGGCAAGAGCCTCACGGCGCTGTCCCTGCTGCGGCTGGCCCCCGCGCCCCCCGTGCGCGTGGTGGGCGGCGAGGTGCGCTTCCAGGGCTTGGACCTGCTGTCGCTGCCGGAGCCCGAGCTGCGCCGGGTGCGAGGCCGGCACGCGGCGATGATCTTCCAGGAGCCGATGACGTCGCTCAACCCGGTGTTCACCGTGGGCGAGCAGATCGCCGAGGGCGTCCGGCTGCACCTGGGGGCCTCGCGCGCGCAGGCCCGGGAGAAGGCGGTGGAGATGCTGCGGCAGGTGGGCATCCCCGCGCCGGGCGAGCGCGTGGACGCGTATCCGCACCAGCTCTCCGGAGGCATGCGGCAGCGGGTGATGATTGCGATGGCCCTGGCGTGTGATCCGGCGCTGCTCATCGCGGACGAGCCCACCACCGCGCTGGACGTCACCATCCAGGCGCAGATCCTGGACCTGCTCTCGCGGCTCCAGGCCGAGCGGGGCATGGCGGTGCTCCTGATCACCCACGACCTGGGCGTGGTGGCGGAGAGCTGCGACGCGGTGGTGGTGATGTACGCCGGCCGGGTGGTGGAGCGCGCGCCGGTCCACTCCCTGTTCGCCCGGCCCGCGCACCCGTACACGGAGGGGCTGCTGCGCTCGATGCCTTCCAGTCGTGACGGGGCCGGAGCCGGGGCGACGGCCGCTCGGGCCCGCCTGCGGTCCATCCCCGGCAGGGTGCCTCCGCTGCGGCTCCTGCCTTCCGGCTGCGCGTTCCGGGAGCGCTGTGAGCGCGCGCTGGACGTCTGCGCGCGCGTGAAGCCCACGCTCACCTCCCCCAGGGAAGGTCAGTGGGCGGCCTGCCACAACCCGGTGCCCGCGCCATGAGCGCCGGGCCGCTGCTCCAGGTCCGCGACCTCCAGGTGCACTTCCCGGTGCGCGGCGGCGTGCTCGGCCGGGTGCGCGGCGCGGTGAAGGCCGTGGACGGCGTGAGCTTCGAGGTGATGCGCGGGGAGACGCTGGGCCTGGTGGGGGAGAGCGGCTGCGGGAAGAGCACGCTGGGCCGCGCGGTGCTGCGCCTGGTGGCGCCCACGGCGGGCTCGGTCCGCTTCGACGGACAGGAGCTCACCGGGCTGTCCCCGCGCCAGTTGCGGCCGCTGCGCCAGCGGATGCAGGTCGTCTTCCAGGACCCGTATGCCTCCCTCAACCCGCGGCTGACGGTGCGGGAGATCCTGGAGGAGCCCTTCGCCATCCACGGACTGGCGAAAGGGCCGGGCGAGCGGGAGCGCGAGGTGGCCGCCCTGGTGGACGCCATGGGGCTGCCACGCGAGGCGCTGGAGCGCTTCCCGCACGAATTCTCAGGAGGGCAGCGGCAGCGCATTGGCATTGCCCGCGCGCTGGCGCTGCGGCCCGACCTGGTGGTGGCGGACGAGCCCATCAGCGCGCTGGACGTCTCCGTGCAGGCGCAAATCGTCAACCTGCTGGTGGACCTGCAGCAGGCGCGGGGCCTCACCTACGTCTTCATCGCCCACGACCTGAACATCGTCGAGTACGTGTCCACCCGGGTGGCCGTCATGTACCTGGGCCGCATCGTGGAGCTGGCGCCCGCCGCGTCGCTCTACCGTCAGCCGCGCCACCCGTACACCCAGGCGCTGCTGTCCGCGGTGCCCGTGCCGGACCCGGGCCGGGCCCGGACGCGGCTGCTGGTGCCGGGCGAGCCGCCATCGCCCCTGGCGCCGCCCCCTGGATGCACCTTCCATCCGCGCTGTCCTCATGCGATGGAGCGGTGCCGGCGCGAGGCGCCCCCGTCCTACGCGCTGGGCGGTGGCCACTTCGCCGCGTGTTTCCTGGCGGAGTCCGACGCGCGCGAGGCCCCGTCCACGGCCCCCTCTGGAGGAAGTCCCGGTGTTCTGGCTCAGCCACCATCATCCGGATGAGTACAACCGCACGTACCTCTTCGGGGGCGTGCGCGTGTGCGCGCGCTGTCTGGGGACCTACCCGGTGCTGCTGGCGGTGATGGTGGGGCTGTTCGCCGTCCGCGCCCCGCTGCGGTGGCCCTGGGACGTGCCCGTCGTCCTGGCGCTCACCGTCCCCGCGCTGGGGGACTGGGCCGTGGGGCGCTTCCGGCCGGCGTCCGGAAACAACGCGGTGCGCACGCTGACGGGCGTCCTGCTGGGGGCGGCGCTCGGCCGCTCCCTGTACGTGCACCTGCAGCAGCCGCTGCCCCCGGTGCTCCTGGCGCAGGCCGCGCTCGTGACAGCCGTTGCCGTCCCTGTCATTCTCGCCACTTACCAGAGACCGCGCCGGGGATAGACCCTGGCGGCCCGTCACCCGTTAAGTGTGCACGGGTGGCGGAGCGGGCCGGGCGAGGGTGGCTCCAAGGAGAGTGGGGGAGTGTTGGGACCGGAAACCTCAGACGAGCGGCTGATGCTCGCCTTCCAGGCGGGGGACGCGCGCGCGTTCGAGGCGTTGGTGCGCAAGCACCGGACGCCGGTGTTCAACTTCATCCTGCGCTTCACCGGGCACCGGGCACGGGCGGAGGACGTGCTGCAGGAGACGTGGCTGAAGGTGGTTCGGAACGCCGGCGATTACACGCCCAAGGCGAAGTTCACGACCTGGCTCTACACGATTGCGAGGAACCTCTGCGTGGACAGCGCGCGCAAAGAGAGCTACCGCCAGGCGACTTCCCTGGAGGCGCCCGCCCCGGGCGCGGAGCGGGACGAGTCACGCCCCCTGGGCGAGGGCCTGCCGGACATGGGGGCCAGCCCGGAGCGGGGCGCCCACAACGCCCGGCTGCGCCCCATGCTGGAGCGCGCGCTGGCGTCGCTTCCGGAAGAGCAGCGTGAAGTCTTCACCCTGCGCGAGTACAGCGGCATCCCCTTCAAGGACATCGCGGAGGTGACGGGCGTGTCCGAGAACACGGTGAAGAGCCGGATGCGCTACGCGCTCGACGGGCTGCGCCGCCGCCTGGCGGAGATGGGCGTGGACGGCGACCTCGCCGAGGATGGAAGGACGGTGGTGGGATGAAGCCGCAGAACGCGCATGCGCAGGAGGACCGGCTGCTCGACTTCGCCTATGGCGAGCTGCCGGTGCCCGAAGCCCGCATCGTCGAGGCGCACCTGCAGGGCTGCGCCCGCTGCACCCAGGCCCTGGACGACATCCGGGGCGTGCGCGCCACCATGTCCCAGCTCGCGGTGGAGCCCGCGCCGGACGCGGGGCTGGAATCCCTGATGGCCTACGCCCAGCAGTCCGCGCGCCGCGCCGCAGCGGGCCCGGAGCCCAAGCCGTCCCGCTGGCGCCGCTGGCTGTTGCCCGTGGTGGGCCTGGCCTCCGTGAGCACCTTTGGCCTGCTGACGCTCCAGGCCCGCGCCCCCGAGCTCACGCGGCCTGACTTGAGCGCGGCCCAGGCCTCGCCCGTGGTGCTGAAGGAGGAAGGGGCGGCCGCCACCGCGAGCGAGGGATACGCGCCAGCGCCCACGCCCGCCGCGCCCGCGCCCGCCGCGATGCCGGCGACGCCCCCCTCGGATGAGGCGGGGGCCAGCGCCCTCCGCCGTAAGGACGTGGCGGCGCCGGCCAAGAATTCCATGGGGGCCGAGCCCCCGCGCGAGGCGAAGCCGCGGGCGGAGAACTGGTCCAACGCGGGCAGTGGCGGCGGGCTGGACATGCGGATGCGCGGCGAGCGCGAAAGCAAGGGGAAGCGCATGGCGCCCGCGCCCTCCGCCGCGGTGCCCAAGGCCGACATGGCGCGGCTGGCGCCGCGGTTCGACCCCCAGGTGACGGAAGGGGCGGACCTGGACGAGGAGTCGGGGGACGGCATCGGGGGAATGGAGCGGCCCGAGCCGCGCGAGGTGGCCTCCGCGGGCCGGGCCAAGCGGCGGGTGCCGGACTCGCAGGCGCCCGGCGCCGTTCCTCCGCGCGACTCGCTTCGGATAGGTTCCAAGGCGCCGGCGGGGCGCGGCATGTCCTCCGCGAGCGCATGGGATGCGGCGCCGGAGGCCCCAACGGAAATGGAGGACGCCACCGCCCAGGGCGAGGTCCTGGCCGAGGCCCCGCCGCCGCCTCCTCCCTCCGAGCCGGATGCGCCCGTCGCCGCGGCGGCCGCTCCGGCGCAGGCGCCTTCCGTCACCGAGCTGTCACGCAAGGCCCGGGCGGCGCTCGCGGCGGGGGATCACGCGCGGGCATCCGCGCTGATCCGCTCGGCGCTGGCGGCGGGCGCTGCCGGAGAGCCGCGGTGGGAGCTGCTGAGCCAACTGTGTGAGTCGGAGTTCGCCCTGGGGAGAGGCGCCGAGGGGCGCGCGGCGTGCGGGCTCGTGCTTCGGGAGGCGCCGGGCTCGAGCGCCGCCAGCGCCGCCCGCCGGCTGCTCTCGCGTGAGTCACCGCCCGCCAAACCCGCGAAATAGCAGGGTGTAGATTCTCAGCAAATGGGAGGGAAACGTAGGCACAGGTCTGTCCATTTGACCGATGCGCTTCTGACACCCGTCCCCGGATAATGGCTTCATGGGACAGGAAGCACAGGAATCGCGAGCGCAGGGGGCGTCTCGCCGGCAGTCGGGTCAGGCCGCCGTCGAAGCGGCCATGATCATGCCGCTCGCCGTCTTCATGACGCTGGGGATCATCCAGCTCACGATGATGCAGCACGCCAAGCTGATGACGGAGTACGCCGCCTACCAGGCCGCGCGTGCCGGCATCGTGTGGAACGGCAACAACGAGCGCATGCACGACGCGGCCATCGTGGCGCTGCTTCCCACCATGGGGCGCACCGACGACATCGTCGAGCTGGGCAAGACGTTCGTCCTGCACCAGCTCTACGACTCCGGCATGCGCATGCTGAACTTCGGCGGTGGCCGCGTGCCCCGGACGGTCAACGGGTCCAACCTGTTCGGCGTCATCCGGGTGGACACCGTCAGCCCCGCGTACTTCACGCCCATTGACTCGCTGTGGAAGCTGCGCAGCGGCGCTGCGTGGCAGGAGCTGGACTTCGACGGCGCGGACTCCTTCCCGGAGGTGCCCACGCTCGAAAACCACATCCGCAAGTTCTTCAACCTGCCGGAGCCGGACGACGCGGAGCTGGTGTTCCGCAAGTCCACCCGGCTGACCATCCGCCTGCGCTACTGGTACCAGCTCCGCGTACCCTTCGCGAACGCCATCATCTTCTACTCGTGGTTCGCCTCGAACGCGGGCATGGCGCTGCGAGGCGCCATCGACCGCAGCACCGTGGACCCGCGCGCGAACATGATGAACCGGCGTGGCAATCTCACCCCGTTGCTCGCGGGGGCCCGCGGCATCGAACACGAGATGGGGTACGACTCCGTCTATCCGCTCGAGATGACCGTGCTCTGGATGCTGGCCAACGGCAGCGTCCCCATCGTTTCCGATCTGGCTGGCAAGCGGTACTTCATGCCGCTGACCGCGACGTACAGCATGCGCATGCAGTCCAACTTCCACCGCAAGTGGATCATGCACCTGAACCCCGAATGGGGCCTGTAAGAGGAAGAGGACTCCCGACCCATGTTCACCCGGACCCTCCGACAGAGTTTCCGCCGCCAGGAAGGCCAGGCCTTGGTTCTGGCCGCCCTGATGGTGCTGGTCATGTCCATCGCCGTGTTGACCACGGTCAACATCGGCCACACGGTGCATGAGCGCATCCGCCTGCAGAACACGGCGGACGCGGCCTCGTACTCCATGGCCGCCATGGAGGCGCGCGCGTTCAACTTCTACGCGTACGCCAACCGCACGCAGGTGTCTCACTACGTGTCGGCGATGATGTGGCAGTCGCTGCTGTCGCTCATCTACTCCGCCGAGGCGTTCCTCACGGACATCTTCGGCTTCATGAAGACGTTGAATCCGTGTTCAGGCACACCCAGCGGCATCTTCTGGACGGTCGCCTGTCCCATCCTGGAAAACGTCATTCCCTATGTGAGCGCCGTCATCAAGGCCATTGGCCGTATCATGGACGCGTATCGCAACTCGTTCCTCAGACCCATTCAGCAGGTCATCCGGAGACTGAACCCGGACGACAAGATTGGGAAGTGGCTCATCCCGGCGCACCGCGTGCTGAACGGGGTGATGTACTTCGCGTCCCAGGCGGTGATGATGTCCGCGTCGACGCACGTGACGCAGACCACGCAGACCGTCATCGACGACAACGACAGCAACATCTCCTCACTGGCCAGCCAGTTGGCGACGGGGCTCTACAGCCAGTGCCTCTTCAGCCAGGCACACAGCCCCTACTCGGGCGGCAAGCCGCTCGCGCCGAACACGTGGAAGAACCCGTTCGGCGCGCTGGATGTGACGAAGAAGGACCGCAATGACCCCATCGCCCGGGCCAAGCGCTCCATGGGCGGCATCACGAACGCCACGCGCTACGGCTGCGACGCCCAGGGAGGCGCGTGTCCTCAGGGCTTCATCACCAGCCGCCGCATGGGGGACCTGCTGCCGCTGCCGGACATGCTCGGCTTCATGAGGGACCTGTTCAACGATGGCATCGACACCCCGGTCTTCAGCTTCGGGAAGCTCGGCCAGACGCGCATGCTCTCCACGGGGTTCCCCAACGCGGCCGCGCTGAAGAAGGGCAGGGGCCCTGGCAACGACGCCCGCAACTACATCCGGGACTGGAACGACAACCTCCATCCCTGGGGCATGACGGCTCAGGGAGACAACATCGGCTCGGATGACCCGTATTGGCTCAAGTTCGGCCCCGCGGAGATCGACATTGGCGTGGCCAAGGCGGACAACCCGCTGTCGTGCAACAAGGACGACAACTACTGGCGCTGCTTCGGCGACAATCGCAAGGGCAAGGGGGACTCCGCCCGCGGGAGCGCCAAGCTGCCCTACAAGCACATGACGAAGACCAGCATCTGGGCGCTCAACGACCACGACAGTGGTGGGACCCGGGGTGGCCTCCACTGGCGCGTCAACTACTACGACAACCCGGAGCGCTGGGTGGGCCACGTGCGTCCACGGCGCGCCGAGGGCGTGGTCGGTCTGTATGAGGACCCGAGGTTCTGCCTGGCCAGGGTCCTGGGGGCGTGCGTCGTCAGGACGCGCGTCTACGCGGCCAACGTCAGGCCGGTCCAGGACGGCAACCACCCCTGGGGCGGGCTGACGCCCTTCATGCACTTCGAGCCCGGCCAGCTCGGCTCGGTGTGCAACCCCACCGCCAACGCTTCCATGTCGGACGCCGCCAAGCGTACGGCGGACTTCAACCAGCCCACGGCCTGGGTCGCGCTGAACAAGGACCCGGACCAGGTGGTGAACCGGGAGAACAAGGACGGCACGGGCACCAACGCGCCGGCGCTGCTCAACGATGAAGGCAAGGTGAAGTTCGCCTTCACGCCCGACACGGATGGGCTGGAGATGCTGAACAACCGGAAGAAGTTCCTGGGCCTGGTGGAAGGCCTCAACGTCATCTCCCGCGGTCAGACCTACTACCACCGTCCCGGCAACTGGGCGGAGCAGCCCAACTTCTTCAATCCGTACTGGCGCCCTCGCCTGGCGTCCGTGTTCCAGGGCCGCAACTCACTGCCGAAGATTGGTGAGATGATGGACGCGCTGCCCGGCCCGCTTCAGGGCATTGCCCCGAAGATCATTACGCACTGAGGACCGCCATGCGTGCCCGTCTCCAACTGCGTTCCCGCTCACGAGGTGCCGCCACGGTCGAGTTCGCGCTCTCCGTGCCGCTCCTCGTGATGATCCTGATGTTCAGCATGTACCTCACCGAGTTGGTGAGGGCGAAGCTCAAGCTCCAGGAGGCGGCGCGGTACGCCGTCTGGGAGATGACGAGCTACGCGCTCTCCGACTTCGCCAATGGCAAGCACGACGCCGCCTTCGAGGACGCCCGCCAGGAGGCCCACGAGGAGTTCATCGAGCGCTTCAAGGACATGGACTCGGTGGAGCCCAATGGCCCTGGGGGCAACTTCATTGCCCGCTACACGGATGTGACGGCCACCATCACCAACAAGGAGATTGCCCTCCTGGAGAGCGGCATGCTCAGCCGCCCGAGCACCAGCGAGGGAGGCGGCCTGGCGGGCGCCATCCTCAGCCCGCTGAACAACGGCATGGGATGGGTGCTGGACCAGTGGGGGTTCAACAACAAAGGCTGGGTCGAGTCCGAAATCGAGATGACCTACGAGAACGTCATCCTGCCCACGAGCTATCTGGACCAGAGCGGGGGCAGTGGTGGCTTCTTCAAAGAGGACATGATGGGCGGCCGCGACCTGGGCAGCCTGCGGATGAAGTCGAAGTACTCCATGTACGCCAACGGCTGGCACATGCCGGACGGCGGTGACGCCATTGTCCGCAGCCGCCGCGCCGGTCAGCACACCGCGGGTTCGCTCAGCCAGCCCCACGGTCTCTATCGGCAGGTGGACCGCATGGTCTTCCTGGGCTTCGCCTCCACCCTGGACAGCCTGGGCATTGGCCGCATCCTGGATGTGGTGGCCAAGGTGGTTCCCAACTTCCTGGGGACCTTTGTGGTGTCCCGGAACTACGGCGTGGGCGACTCCCAGAAGGGCGATTGCAACGGCCTGGCCCAATACGACGCCAGGGCCAGCAGCGGTCTGCACGTCATGCACAAGCGCAGCTTCGAGCTCACCGACCACGACCGGCCCGACTGCTTCGACACCGCGCCCTTCCGCGACGAGATGACCTACGGCGACAGCAACTACATCAAGGTCTTCAACGCGCGCGGTGAGTTCTACATGGGGTGCAAGCGGGCCATGGCCGATGACCCGTCCGACCCGGAATCCCGTCCGGAGTCCACGCGGAATGACGAGCAAGACCAGAAGGTCCCCTGTGAGTAGGAGCGCGGCCCTCCGGGCGGCGCTGCTGTGCCTGCTGCTGGCCACCGTGCCAGCAGCGGCGGAGCAGGAGCTGCCCATCTACCCGGGCACCCTCCACACGCGCATCGGCAACGACCTGGTCATTGGCGGCGAGTACTACCGCCTCGCGTACTTCACGACGCCGGACTCCATGGAGAAGGTGGCCGCCTACTTCGCCCAGAAGTGGCAGGAAGAGGGCTACCCCACCGTGATTGAAGGGGACATGAAGGACGAGGGCGTGGTGTCGGCCCTCTACACCCGCGAGGGGCTCCAGCGCGGCATCGTCCTGCGCAAGCACCTGGGCAAGACGCTGGGGTTCTCGGTGCTGCGCGACCTGTGGGTGCGGCCGCCCAAGAAGCCGGCGCCCGGCCTGGTGGCGCTGGAAGGCGCGCTCTACTCCCAGGACCTGGCCACGCGGGATGACCCGGGCGGCTCGCAGAGCCGCACCACGCTGGTGTCGGGGGAGTTCACGCAGGTGCAGCAGCAGGTGAACAAGGAGCTGGAGCGCCGCGGCTATGAGCCCGTGCGGCAGTCCGCGCTCACGGTGGGGGGCGGCACGCAGCTCACCATGGAGCACGCGCGCAAGGGCGAGCAGGTGGTGACCACCCTGGCCCCCGCCGACGAGGGCATGACCGCCGTGGTCCAGATGTGGATTGGCTCGGACCGGCCGGACGCGGTGCCCAACGATGATGCCGTGCGCCAGAGCCGCGAGGCCTATGAGAAGGACCAGGCCTCGAAGAAGGAGGGCGCGAAGTGAGGGCCTTGTTCGTGGTGGCCGCGCTGGTGCTGGCCATGCCCTCGCGCGTGGAGGCGAATCCCGCGCGGGAGCTGGTGCAGCACATGTCCCGCGGCGCCCGCGCCGCCCGGATGGGCGACTGGGTGACGTACCGCTTCAACGGCGGCGGCCTGCGCGTGTACTACTGGCGCCTGGCGGTGGTGGGCGAGGAGAAGGACAAGGAGGGCCGGGACGCGGTGTGGGTGGAGATGGAGGCGGGAACCCATCCGGCCATGAAGTCGCCGCTCGCGCAGATGCGCATGCTGGTGGCCCGGGAGGGCGACGTGATTCGCTACGACGCGATTTCCCGCCTCTACATCGGCGCGGGCTTCAGCCCGCCCCAGGAGTACTCGGACGAGGCCCTCCAGCACGTCTTGAAGCAGCAGCAGGAGGACGCGAAGGCCGCGCAGGCCGCCGCGCCCAAGACGCCGCCCAGGCTGCCCGGGGGCTTGAAGCCCGTGGCGCGCTCGGGCAAGGAGACCCGGCTGATGACGCTGGCGGGCACCGTGGCCGCCGTCCCCGTCGAGGTCGTCCTGAAGAGCACCGTCATCAAGCGGATGTGGCTCAGCCGCGAGATTCCGCTGCTGAACCTGGCCAAGATGGAGATTCCCGGCATCGGTCACTCGATGGAAGTGGCGGAGTACGGAATCGACGCCAAGCCCCGCATGCGAATCCCCGCGCCGGACGCACCGAAGGTCCGTCTGGAGTACGCGGATGCTATACTCGATGACCTGCCCGGCGCCGCGGACGACGGGCACGGACACGACACCTCTGAGGACTCGCCGTGAACCACCCGAAGACGCTGCGTTCCCGCGCCCGTAACCGTCGCGGGCAGGCCATGTTGGAGTACTCGCTCCTGAACTGGATTCTCGTCGTCGCGCTCATCGTGGGCGCGTCGGTGAAGGTCCGGTGGTCGGAGGACCGTCAGTCCAACGTCATCGACCTGTTCCTGGAGGCGTACCAGATTTATTACGACTCCTTCTATTTCGTGCTGAACCTGCCGTTCCCGTGACGGTCGGTAGCGACGTCGGCCAGCCGTCCCCCCTGGGGTTGCGGCTGGTGCACGCGGCCCTGTTCCTCGCCTTCGCCGCGGGCGTGGTGGTGGCGTCCGTCCCTGAGTGGACGCACCTGGCCCAGGCCCTGCGCCAGCCCTTCCACGCGGGCGGGGCGCCGCGCTGGCTGGTGCTGGCCGGCGCGCTGCTGGCGGTGGTGGGCACGGTGCGCCTGGGTTGGGACCTGGTGCGGGGCCGGTCCGCGCCGCTGTGGGCGTCGGGGGGCATCCTCCTGGGCGTCATGGCCACCCTGGCCGGCGGCAAGCCGCAGGGCCTGGAGCAGTCCCGCTCCGAGGTCGCGGCCAACCTGGAGCTGCTCCGCGTGGCCCGGCGCGTCCACCTGCAGATGGTGCACGAGCTCCAGTCCCACGGGGAGACCCCCCGCTCCCAGGACGCGTGGCGCGCCGCGCTCCAGCAGTCCGGCGCCAGCGAGGCGCGGGTCTTCACGCGGGCCTTCCGCCCGGTGCTGCCCCAGCTCGCCTGGCTGCCCTCCGAGTCCGCGCTGCCGGAGCCGCTCGTGCCAGGGCAGCTCGCGGTGCACGTGACGCCGGATGGGGTGGGCTTCACGGTGCGGTTGGTGGGGCTCGAAAAGGGCCAGCCGGTGCTCCTCGAGGATGACCAGGGCGCGCCGCTGGTGCTCCGAGGCCTGTACAACCCGGACCTGCCGCCTCCGTCGCAGCAGGCGCTTCCGCACACTCCTTGACAGCCCGCGCAAACAGCGCAGTTGCGGGTGCCTTGAGACTCAGCCAGTCTCGCCGGACCACATGACGCGGCGGTCCCGGCCGGTGGGTCGTCCTGGAGTGATGGAAGGAGCGCAGCATGGCGCAGGCGGCATGGAAGTGGATGGTCGTCGCGGCGGCGGTTGGGGCAGGGGTGATGGCATGCGACGGCGGCGGCGGCGGGCCCAACAACCCGCCGCCCATCAACGGCCTCGACGCGGGGACGAACGTCTTCCGCCCCGGCCTGGGCGACGACGAGGGAGAGCCGGAGGGCACGCCCTTCACCCTCCCGGAGGGCCTCAGCTACGCGGGCACCACCGTTGGCGCCGATGACATCACGGGCGAGTGTCAGAATCCCGGGACGGAGTCGAGCGGCTCGGGGACCTATGTCCGCGTCTGCGTGCCCCTGCGCAACGACACCGGCGCGCCCGTCGAGGTGGTGTTCCCGCCGGGGCTCATCGTCGTGTCCACCTCCGAGGGCCGCGGCCAGAACGGGCTGCTCATCGAGCGCACCATCATCACCGTGCCGCCCACGCCTCCTGGGCCCGGCGGGCGGGACGATGCCGGCACGCCGGACGGCGGGGTGGAGGAGAACGCCTTCATCGTCCCCCTCAACATGTACTGCCTCAACGAGGCGCTGGACCCGTCCAACCCGTACATCACCTACCGGGTCGGCAACGTCACCTCGGATGAAGCCCTCCAGGAGCTGCTGCGCCTCCTCGAGGGGAAGGTCATCGACAGCCTGGACGACGTCGGCGTGGTGCAGCACGCCCTCTACAGCATCACCGAGAGCCACGGCCTGACGTCAGAGGACCGCGAGGACATCGACGACCTCTGACGCCGCGCGGCGTCAAGTCCCGGATTGCGCGCGATACAGAGCTGTCGCGAGAGGTGGTTTTGACACCCGGTGTATCGCACGGCTAACATCACGCGCCATCCGCAGATTGCATTGCACTGTATTCCAACACTCGCTCTGGACTCCACTTCGGACTCCACGCATCGCCGCCGAACGGCTCCCCCCCGTTCTGGAGGTTCCTGAACCATGCTGAAGGGCAAGACTCCGCTTGTCGTCGCGCTCGTGCTGGGCCTGCTGGCCGGCGTCATCGCGTATTCCGCCATCAAGAAGAAGGAGGCGGATGTCCGCCGCGGATGGAACCTGGTGCCCGTCGTCGTGGCGGCGCAGGACGTCCCTGAAGGCACGGTCATCACCTTCGAGATGATCTCCCAGCGCTCGGTGCCCGAGCAGTTCGTGACGTCCTCCGTGGTGCGTCCGGACTCCGCGTCCTACATCGTGAACCAGAAGGTGCTGGTCGCGCTGCAGGCGGGTGACCCGCTGCTGTGGAGCCAGTTCGAGACGACCAAGGCCGCCGAGCGCCTGTCCTCGAAGGTGCAGAAGAAGGCCCGCGCGCTCACCATCGAGGCGAAGCACACCACGTCGGTGGGCGGCTGGATTCGCCCCAATGACCACGTGGACGTGATTGGCACCTTCCGCGATCCGCAGACGGACGAGAGCGTCGCCGTGACGCTGCTCCAGAACGTCATCGTGGTGGCCACGGGCAAGATCACCGGCACCACCAACGTGAACCTCATCCCGGAGAACCAGCGCGAGTACAGCAACATCTCGCTGATGGTGCTGCCGGAAGAGGCGGAGATCCTCGTCCTCGCGGTGGAGCTCGGCCAGCTCACGCTCAGCCTCCGCAACGAGGACGACGTGGACCTCATCGAGGAGCGCGGCCGCGCCACCATCAGCACGCTGCTGTCGGGTGAGCGCACCCGCGTGCTGGAGCAGAAGCGCCGCGAAATCATCCAGATCATCAAGGGCGGTGCCGAGCGGGCCGCGGGCGCCGGCGCGCCGTGATGGCGTGCGTCGTCCACCCTCGCTCTTAGGGAAGCGCGCACATGCTTGCTGGAATCGTCCTCCTCCTCGTCACCGGCTCGGTCTTCTTCTTCAGCCTGGTGATCTTCAGCGTCCTGTCGAAGGCGTATGAGCAGTACCAGGAGCGCTACGTCGCCAAGTCGATGAACGACTTGAGCGACATGTTCCTCTTCATCGATCCACGGCAGATGTTGATCCTCAACATCGCGTGCATGTGCTTGTCGGGGATCCTGTCGTACATCATCTTCAACCCCATCATGGCGGTGGTGGCCACGGTGTTCGGCTTCTTCCTGCCGATGCTGATGGTCAAGCACTACCGGAAGCGGCGCATCAAGAAGTTCAACGTGCAGCTCGTGGACGCGCTGCAGGCCATGGCCAACGCGTTCAAGGCCGGCCTCACGTTCCCCCAGGCCATCGAGCACGTGGCGCGCGAGGCGCTGCCGCCGCTGTCCCAGGAGTTCGGCCTCTTCGTGAAGGAAGTGAAGCTGGGTGTGCCGCTGGAGGAGGCCCTCATCAACATGGGCCGCCGCGTGGGCAGTGACGACCTGGAGCTCGTCGTCGTGTCCACCAACATCGCCCGTCAGCTCGGCGGCAACATGGCCGAGATGTTCGAGACGATCTCCACGGTCATCCGCGAGCGCTTCCGTCTGGAGGGCAAGATCGACGCGCTCACCTCGCAGGGCAAGCTGCAGGGGTGGATCGTCGCGGCGATGCCCGCGGTGCTCGGCATGGTGCTCAACTACATGCGGCCCGACCTGATGGAGCCGATGATGAACCACATCTTCGGATGGATCCTCGTCATCATCATCGCCATCATGGAAGTGATGGGCATCCTCATCATCCGGCGCATCGTCAACATCGATATCTGAGAGGTGCACCGTGGACGATGTCCTGACGCCAATGTTGATCGGCAGCTCGGCGCTCCTCTTCGCGGGCGCCGTGGGCTTCCTGGGCCTGGGCCTGTACCAGACGATGCTGGAGCGCTTCCTGTCGGAGGTCCGTGACGAGTCCACGGGCGGCATGAAGGGCGTCGGCTCGGTGGCCATCCGCCGCCTGGGCGCGATGAACCGCCGCTTCATGTGGCCCGGCTACGAGGCCAAGGCGCGCCGCAACCTCATCAAGGCGGGCGAGCCGCAGGCGTACAAGCCCGAGGACATCATGGCGCTGCAGGAAGTCAGCGCGGTGGTGGGCCTCCTCATGGGCTTCATCCTGCTCAACGGCTTCGGCGTGAGCCTGGTGTGGTCACCGCTGTTCCTGCTCTTCGGCATGTACTACCCGCTGATGTGGCTGAACGACCAGGTGAAGAAGCGCCACCTGCTCATCAGCCGCGCGCTGCCCTACAGCCTGGACCTGCTGACGCTGTCGGTGGAAGCGGGCCTGGACTTCACCGCGGCGCTGGCCAAGGTGGTGGAGAAGGGCAAGCCGGGGCCGCTGCGCGAGGAGCTGCAGCTCGTGCTCAAGCAGCTCAAGATGGGCAAGACGCGTGAAGAGGCCCTCAAGAGCATGATTGTCCGCGTGGACCTGCCGCCGCTGACGACCTTCGTCACCGCGCTCATCCAGGCCGACAAGATGGGCACCAGCCTGGGCAAGGTGCTGCGCATCCAGTCCACGCAGATGCGCATCGACCGCACCCAGCGCGCGGAGAAGCTGGCGGGCGAGGCGCCGGTGAAGATGCTCTTCCCGCTCATCGCCTGCATCTTCCCCACGGTGTTCATGGTGCTGTTCGGGCCCATCGTGTTCCAGTTCATGTTCGGAAACATCTCGGGGTAGCGCCCCGTGCCCATCCTCCTGACCATCACCCAGGGGCTCCAGACAGGACGGGAGCTCACCTTCGAGTCGGCCGAGGTCAACATCGGCCGCACCTCGGAGAATGACCTGGTGTTGCACGACCACGGCGTGTCGCGCCAACACGCCCGCATCGTGCTCCGCGACGACAAGTACTACGTCGCGGACATGGGCAGCTCGAACGGCACCGTGCTCAACGGGAGCCTGCTGTCCGGAGAGCAGCAGCTCCGGGACGGGGACAAGATTGGCGTGGGCCCGGTGGAGTTCACCTTCGTCTGGGTGCCGCCGGAAGGGGACGAGGACGCCACCCGGCCCATCCGCCGGGGGGACCCCCTCCCTCCCGTTGACCCGGACGCCACCCGCCCCATCCGCCTGAACGACCCGGTGCCCGCCGCCAGCGGCATCGTGCTGCCGGAGGGCTTCCCCACCGCGCAGCAGCCCGCGGTGGTGCCGGTGCGTCCGGGCACGGCCGCCGTGGCCAGGGCCGAGCCCGGCGAGGGCTTGTCCGCGGCGGACCGCGCGCGCCGCCGCCGGGAGCTGTCGAACAGCCCGGCGGGCAGGCTGCTGCTGTGGTGGGGCCAGCTCTCCACGCCGGCGCGCCTGGGCGTGGGCGCCGTGGGCAGCGGCCTGGTCCTGGCACTGGTGGGCGTGCTGGCCGTCATCTTCATGCCCGTGGGCGAGGGCCGCGCCTCTGGCGCGGAGCCGCAGGACCTGACCTTCGAGCTCATCTCCGATTCGTTCGGGGTGGGCGAGGGCGTGACGTGGGAGAACCCGGACCACAAGTCGTTCGCCTTCGAGTTCGTCACCCCGACGCGGGCCGTGGCGGTGGTGCACTACATGGCCAGTGGCATCTCCAAGGAGGAGGTGTCGCTGGTCGTCAACGGCGTGGACGTGGGCTGGGTGCCGCCGGACGTGAACGCCTCGACGGAGCGCGGGCTGGAGCAGATCCTCCCGCCGAGCGCGCTCAAGCGGGGCGAGCTCAACTCCTTCGTCTTCGACAACGTCCGCAACCCGCCGGGGCGGGAGACCTGGCGCGTGTGGAACCTGCGCCTGGAGATCATCCCCGTGCCGGAGCTCCCACAGGAGGAGCTGCTGGCCAAGGCGCGCCAGTACGTGTCAGCGGCCGCGCGTTTCTATGAGACGCGCGACGTCGGCGCGGAGAACCTCTTCAAGGCGTGGCAGCAGTACCGGTTCGCGTGGGTGACGCTGGAGGCGCTGGACACGAAGCCGGACATCTATCAGGACGTCCGCTTCCAGCTCGGTCAGGTAGCAGCCGAGCTGGACCACAAGTGCAGCCAGCTGATGCTCGATTTCCAACGCAGCGTACAGTACCGGAACGCGCGGACGGCTCGGGCCGCGTTGCAGGAAATGGGTCGCCGCTTCCCTACAGCCGAGCATCGCTGCCACAATCTAGGTTTGCAGTTGGCTTACGAGCACGAGCTGTAGGCGCGTGCTCCCTTCGACAGGAAGTCGGTGATTCGCATGTCCAACGGTTCCCCTCCGGCACGCCGCAGGCCCCCCTCGGGGGCGCCCACGGGTGGGACCGGGTCCCGTCCCGCCGTGCGCAGGACGTCCGCCCGGCCCGCGCCCGCCCCCGTCTCGTCCGCGGCCCGGCTCATCTGCATCGCTGGCCCCAAGGATGGTGAGGAGTTTGCCCTGTCCGAGGAGGAGTACGTCATCGGGCGAGCGACCGATAACGCCATCTGCATCCCGGACACCTCCGTGTCCCGCAAGCACGTCATGGTGCGGAAGGTGGGCGGGGGCTGGGCGGTGAGCGACCTGGGCTCCGGCAACGGCACGCTCATCAACGGCGACGTCATCAGCGACGAGACGCCCCTGGCCAACGGCGACGTCATCACGCTGGGCGACACGGAGCTGCGCTTCGAGGACGTGGCCAACTCCACGATGATGGTGAGTTCGCCCGCGGCCGCGCCCGGACCGCGTCCCCGTCCGGCGGCCTCTGGCAGCCGCGGCGCGGTGCCGCCCCGTCCGGGGCCCCGTCCGGAGGGGGGCCGCGTGCGCAGCGCGCGCTCGTCGGCGGCCGCGGCGCCCTCGCCCGAGGAGCTGAAGAAGAAGAAGCTCATCAAGCTGGGCGCGGTGGGCGCGGTGGTGGTGCTGTTCGCGGGGCTGGGCGTGGTGCGGATGAACGTCCAGAAGCAGCAGCAGGCGGCCGCGGAGGAGGCCCAGCAGGGCAAGGACCGCCGGGCCTTCCTGGGAGGCCTGTTCCAGGACGCGAAGAACCTGGTGCGCGAGGGCAAGTGGGTCGAGGCGAAGGCCAAGCTGGAAGAACTCCAGGCGGAGGCCCCGCAGTACCCGGGCGTGGCGGACTACCTCGGGCACGCCGCGCGGGAGATTCCCGTCCAGGAGAAGCTGATGGCGGCCCAGGACGCCCTGGCGAAGAAGGAGCTGGGCAAGGCCGGCACGTTGCTGGCCGCCACGGGGGAGAGCCAGTTCCTCTACGAGCAGGTGAACGCCGCGAAGCGCGCGCTTTCGGAGGCCGCGGACACGCGCACGCTCGAGGCCCGCAAGCTGCTGGACGAGAACCAGCTCGACATGGCCAAGGCCATCACCGACGACGTCCTGATGGCCTTCCCGGAGCACCGCGACGCGAAGCTCATCAACGAGCAGGCGGCGCAGGCCATCATCGTCCGTGACACGCCCAGGCCCGTGGTCCAGGGGCCCGCGCCCAAGCCGTGGGAGCCCGCCGTCGACCGCTTCCGCGACGGTGACATGTCCGGCGCAGTGGCCATCCTCAACGCGTGCATGGCGCGCACGCAGCAGTGCAAGAAGGTGCTGGGGCAGGTGACCGAGTTCGGCAACCTGTACAAGCGGCTGGAGGACCTGGATGCCAAGGGCCTGTCCAAGCTGATGGCGCTGGACAGGAACATCACCGGCGGCCGCCCCAGCAAGATGGCGCGCAACGCGGGCACGCGCGCCGCCACCATCTTCTACAAGAGCGCCGCGGGCGCGAAGGCGGCGGGCCAGTGGAGCCGCGCCATGGACTACTCGCGCAAGGCGCTGCAGGCGGACCCCGGCCACGCGGGCGCGTCCAACATCATCTCGGAGCTCAGGGCGAAGGCGAAGGACGTCTACCTCCAGGCCTACTCCCTGAAGGACGGGAGCCCCGACGAGGCCCTGCCCAAGTTCAGGGACGTGGTGGCCATGACGCCGCCCGACGACGAGTACCACGGGAAGGCGAAGTCCTGGGTCGAGAAGCTGTCTCGATGACCCGGCGCAAGGTGGGAGGCGGCACGCCGCCGCCGGTGGGCCAGCAGGGCGACCTGTTTGGCGGTGGCGCCTCCACCCCGCGTGCGCCCACGGCCGCGCGGAAGTCGGCGGCGCCCAGGCCGCCGCCGCCGGTGGAGGAGGACGGCACCTCGCTCCTGGGGCCCATGGAGGGCGCGCCACCGCCGCCGCCCAAGCCCGAGCGCGTGGTGCTGTCGGTGGGCGAGCTGACCCGCCAGCTCAAGCAGACGCTGGAGTCGCGCTTCGCCCGCGTCATCGTGCGCGGCGAGGTGACGGGCTTCCGCGGGCCCAACGCCCGGGGGCACTGGTACTTCTCCCTGAAGGACGCGGGCGCGGCCATTGACGCCAAGGTGTGGGCGTCCATGGCGGCCCGGCTGCGCTTCGCGCTGCGCGACGGCATGGAGGTGATCGCCGAAGGCAGCGTGGACCTCTACGAGCCGCAGGGCCGCTACAGCCTCATCGTCCAGCGGCTGGAGCCGGTGGGCGAGGGCGCGCTGGCGCTGGCCTTCGAGCAGCTCAAGGAGCGGCTGGCCCAGGAGGGGCTCATCGGGCCCGGGCGGGTGCGTCCCCCCAGGCCGCCGCCGTTCCTGCCCCGGCGCATCGGCGTGGTGACGAGCCGCACCGGCGCGGCGCTCCAGGACTTCCTGCGCGTGCTGCACTCGCGCAACCCGCGGCAGAGCGTCCTGGTGGCGGACGCGCGCGTGCAGGGTGAAGGCTCCGCCGTGGAGGTGGCCCGCGCCATCGAGCGGCTGGCGCGCACGGACGTGGACGTCATCGTGGTGACGCGCGGGGGTGGCTCGGTGGAGGACCTCTGGACCTTCAACGAGGAGCGGGTGGCCCGCGCCATCTTCGCCTCGCCGGTGCCGGTGGTGTCCGCCATTGGCCACGAAATCGACTTCACCATCGCCGACTTCGTGGCGGACCTGCGCGCGCCCACGCCCAGCGCCGCGGCGGAGCGGCTGGCGCCCGTGCTGGCGGACCTGGAGCTGACGCTGGCCACGCAGGCGGGCCGGCTGCGGCGCGCCATGGAGCGGCGGGTGCTGGAGCTGCGCGAGGAGCAGGGGCAGCTCGCGTCGCGCCTGGAGGACCCGCGCCGGGCCATCAACCACCAGCGGCTGCACCTGTCCGAGCAGGTGGAGTCGATGATGCGCGTGCTGCGGCCCGCGGTGCGTGGGCACCGTGAGCAACTGCGGGCGCTGACGGAGCGGCTGCAGCGGGCGCGTCCCCAGGCGCGCCTGGGTGAACAGCGGGCGCACCTCTTGAAGCTGGCCATGCGGCTGTCGGAGGCGGTGCGCGCAGGTGTGGCGACCCGGCACGGCGCGCTGGCGACGGCGCGGCTGGGGCTGGAGCGGGCCTCGCCGGCGGGGCAGGTGGCGCGCGAGCGTGCCCGGCTGGCCGCGCACCGGGCGCGGCTGCTGGCGCTCCAGCAGGGGGCCCTGGCGGATGCACAGAAGCGTTTCCAGCGTCTGGAGGGACGTCTGGACGCCATGAGCCCGTTGAAGGTGATGTCGCGGGGCTATTCGGTGGTGTTCCGCCAGCGCGACGGCGCGGTGGTCCGCACCGGCGCGGATGTCCAGGTGGGCGAGCGCCTGGGGTTGAAGCTCGCGTCGAACGGGGCGAAGACGCTGGGTGGGTGTGAAGAAATCGAAGCCACCGTCACGGCGGTGAAAGGGCCGGTGGACTGCTGACGGGCCACCCTCTAGAGTCCCGCGCCCCACACGGGGAGGTGGATGGCAGTGGCGAAGTCGGACAAGGCGCCCAAGGCGGACAAGGTGGCGGAGGCCGAGGTCCCCGAGCAATACGGGGACGTGGTCTCCCGGCTCGAGGAGACGGTGGGCCGTCTGGAGAGCGGCAATCTCTCCCTGGAGGACTCGCTGAAGGCCTTCGAGGAAGGCATCCGGCTGGTGCGCCGGGGCGAGAAGCTGCTCACCGAGGCGGAGCAGCGCATCGAGCAGCTCCTGCTGGACGAGGACGGCAACGACGTGGTGGCGCCCCTGTCGGTGGCGGCACGGCCGGCGGCGGCCGCACCCGCGGCGCCCCGGGCTCCCGCTCCCCGTCCGCCCCCGGAGGATGACGTCCCGTTCTAGGCGTTCCGGGCGCGTCCATTTCCGGCATGTCGAAGCCGAAAATCACCATCGTCGATGACGACCGCGACACGCGGGAGCTGCTGGCGGCGGCCCTGGAGGACGAGGGCTTCGCCGTCACCCTGGCGGCCAACGGCCTGCGGCTCATCGCGTCGCTCCAACTGCACCGGCCGCACGCCATCCTCCTGGACGTGAACATGTCCTGGATTGACGGCTTCGAGCTGTGCCGGGCGGTGAAGAAGAACGAGCAGTTCCGGGACATCCCCGTCATCTTCATCAGTGGCCGCGGCGAGCCCGAGGACAAGCGGCACGGCATGGCGGTGGGCGCCGCGGACTACTTCGTCAAGCCGCTGGACATGGACAAGCTCGTCAGCCGCATCCGCGAGCTGGTGCCCGCCCAGATTCCATAAGAGGAGCAAGGACGCGCGTGGCAACGTTTCAACTGAAGACCTTCCTGGCCGCCCAGCAGGCGCGCGTCGAGGCGCTGCTGAACGAGCGCGTGGAGCGGCTCGGGCCGGCCGGGGCGCCGCCGAAGCTCGTCGAGGCCATGCGCTACTCCCTGCTGGCCGGTGGCAAGCGCCTGCGCCCGGTGCTCTGCCTGGCCTTCGCGGACGCCGTGGCGCGTGAGAGCACCCTGTCCGAGGTGGCGGGGGACGCGGCGTGCGCGCTGGAGTACGTGCACACGTATTCGCTGGTGCATGACGACCTTCCGGCGATGGACGACGACGACTACCGCCGGGGCCGGCCCACCAACCACAAGGTGTACGGCGAGTCCCTGGCCATCCTCGCGGGCGACGCGCTGTTGACGGAGGCCTTCACGCTGGTGGCCAGCGGGCCCGAAGGCGTGCGCGCGGCGCTGTGCCGGGAGCTGGCGGTGTGCTCGGGCGCGGCGGGCATGGTGGGGGGCCAGGTGTTGGACACCGCCGAGGACCGGCCGTCCGCGCTGGACTACCTCGTCCGCCTGCACCGCATGAAGACGGGGGCCCTCATCCGCGCCGCGTGCCGCATGGGCGTGCTGGCCGGAGGGGGGGACGCGGACGCGCTGCGGCGCGCGGACACGTACGGTGACGCGGTGGGGCTGGCGTTCCAGATCGCCGACGACGTACTGGACGTGACGGCCACGGCGGTGGACCTGGGCAAGCCCGCGGGCGCGGACGCGGCGGCCGGGCGCTTCACCTTTCCGGCGGTGGTGGGCCTGGAGGCGTCACGGAAGCTCGCGAACGACAAGGTGGCGGAGGCCATCGCGGCCGTGCGCCCCCTGGAGGGCGAGGACGGTCCGCTGGCGGCGCTGGCGCGCTACGCGGTGGAGCGGAAGTCCTGATGTCGGAGTGGCTGGCACGCATCGGCTCGCCCTCGGACGTCCGGTCGCTTCCAGAGGAGGCGTTGCCGGGCCTGTGCCAGGAGCTCCGCGAGGACATCATCTCCATCTGCGGGCGCGTGGGCGGACACCTCGGGGCCTCCCTGGGGGCGGTGGAGCTCATCGTCGCGCTGCACCGGGTGTTCCATTCGCCGGGTGACGCGCTCCTGTTCGACGTGGGGCACCAGACGTACGCGCACAAGCTCCTCACCGGGCGGCGCGAGCGCATGCACACGCTGCGGCACGCGGGCGGCATCGCGCCGTTCCTGGACCCTCGGGAGAGCCCACACGACGCGCTGCTGGCGGGGCATTCGTGCACGGCGGTGTCGGCGGCGCTGGGCGTGCTGGAAGGCCGGCGGATGCAGGGGCACCGGGGCCACGTCGTGGCGGTGCTGGGCGACGGCGGCCTCACGGGCGGCCTCACCTTCGAGGGCCTCAACAACGCGGGCGGCAGCCACCTGCCGCTGATTGTCGTCCTCAACGACAACCAGATGTCCATCAGCGCCAACGTGGGGGCCATCCCCGCGATGCTGCGCACCCACGAGGCCCGCGGCTTCTTCGAGGGCCTGGGCTTCACCTACCTGGGCCCGGTGGACGGGCATGACCTGGGCGCGCTGATTCGCGCGCTGCGCGAGGCCCGCGCCTCCTCGCGTCCGGTGGTGGTGCATGCGCTGACGCTGAAGGGGAAGGGCTTCCCCCCGGCGGAGGCCGACACGCAGACGCGTGGGCACGCCATGGGCCCGTATGAGTGGCGCGCCGGCAAGCTGGTGCGCTCGCGCGGGGGCCAGCGGACCTTCAGCGAGGCCTTCGCGGCGGTCCTGGAAGACGCCATGGCGAGCGATTCGCGCGTGGTGGCGGTGACGCCCGCGATGTTGGAGGGCTCGGCGCTCAACGCGCTCAAGGCGCGCTTCCCGGACCGGGTGCACGACGTGGGCATCGCGGAGCAGCACGCCGTCACCTTCAGCGCGGGGCTGGCGGCGGCGGGCGCGCGCCCGGTGTGCTGCATCTATTCCACGTTCCTCCAGCGCGCCTACGACCAGGTCATCCACGACGTGTGTCTGCCGGGCCTGCCCGTCGTCTTCGCGGTGGACCGCGCGGGGCTGGTGGGCGCGGACGGGGCCACGCACCAGGGCACCTACGACGTGGCCTCGCTGCGCCCCCTGCCGGACCTGGACCTGTGGGCTCCCATGGTGGGAGAGGACCTGGCGCCCATGTTGGACACGGCCCTGGCCTCGCCGCGCCCATCCGTCATCCGCTTCCCACGCGGCACGCTGCCGCCGCTGCCGGAAGGCGTGGCGGAGGAGGCCGTCCCACTGCGTGGCGCGCGCTGGCTGCTTCGGGCCGAGCAGCCCCGGCTGACGCTGGTGACGCTGGGGCCCCTGGGCCTCGCCGCGCTGGAGGCCGCGCGGGGCGAGCCGGGCTGGAGCGTGTTGGACGCGCGCCGGGCCTCGCCGTTGGATGAGGCCGCGGTGCTGGAGGCCGGCCGGGCGGGCCCTGTCGTGGTGGCCGAGGAGGGCACCACGCGGGGCGGCCTGGGCGGCGCGGTGCTGGAGCTCTTCGCGGCGCACGGGGTGCTGGCCCGGGTCCGGCTGATGGGCATGCCGGACGCGTTCGTTCCGCATGGGGACGCGCGGGCGCAGCGCGCGGAGCTCGGGCTGGACGCCGCGGGGCTGCGGCGCGCGGGCCGGGCGCTGCTGGAAGGGGGCGGACGGTGAAGCCTCGCAAGGAGCGGCTGGACGTGCTGGTGGTGGAGCGCGGGCTGGCCGAGTCGCGCACCAAGGCCCAGGCGCTCATCCTGGCCGGGCAGGTCGTGGTGGATGACCAGCGCGTGGACAAGCCCGGCACGCTGATTCCTCAGGAGGCGGAGCTGCGCCTCAAGGGCGAGGTGTTGCCCTACGTCTCGCGCGGCGGCCTGAAGCTGAAGGGCGCCATCGACCGCTTCGGGCTCGACGTGCGGGGGAAGGTGGCCGCGGACATCGGCGCCAGCACGGGCGGCTTCACGGACTGCCTGCTTCAGCACGGGGCCACGCGCGTCCACGCGATTGACGTGGGCTACGGGCAGCTCCACGAGAAGCTGCGCACGGACCCCCGGGTGCGTTCGCGCGAGCGCGTCAACGCGCGCTACCTCACGGAAGAGGACCTGCCGGAGAAGGTGGGCGTGGTCGTCATCGACGTGAGCTTCATCTCCCTCACCCAGGTGCTGCCGTCAGTGCTGACCTACCTGGAGCCGGGCGGCCTGCTGGTGGCGCTGGTGAAGCCCCAGTTCGAGGTGGGGCCGGACCGGGTGGGGAAGGGCGGCGTGGTGCGGGATGTCGCCGCCCGGCAGGACGCCATCGACACCGTGACGGCGTTCGTCCGCGAGCAGGGGCTGGAGGTGCTCGGGCTGATGGATTCAACGGTGCCCGGGCCCGCTGGAAACGTGGAGGCGCTCCTCGTCGCCAGCAGGCCCTGAGCGGTGCGTCCGCGCTACGGCCGGTAGCGGCGGTAGTCGGACAGGGGCAGCGTCAGCACCACGTCGAAGCCGGTGCGGACCCACAGGCGCCCGTCCGGGTCGATGGCGCCGCCCAGGCTGCCGACCACCTGATGGCGGAACAGCTCGCGGGCCTCGCCGCTGGACGTCTGGTCCACCGCGACGATTTCGTTGGGCAGCGTCGGCGCGCCATCCAGGCCCCGGGCCGGCGCGTTGAGCAGGAAGAGCTCCGGCGAGTTCGGCCGGCGCAGCACCTGGAGCACGTTCAGCGCGCCATTGGCGTCGATGGAGCGGTTGTCCCGGTTGCGAATCTGCCCCGACGCGTCGAGGAACCACACGCGCTGCTGGCCCACCGCGACGAGGCGCCCGGCGCCCGGGTGGTAGAGGATGTGCGCCAGCGGCACCGGCAGCGCGGGGCTGGTCCACTTGAGCCGCGCGCCCTCGCACTCGTCCTCGTCCGCGGCGCACGCGATGACCTGCGACTGCTCCGAGCCGAGCTGGAGCCCCAGGAAGAGCGTGTCGCCGGTGTCGTTGAAGGCGCCCAGGGGGAGGCGCTCGTTGCGCGCGAAGGTGCGCAGCTTGTAGGCGGCGTGCGCCTCCGCGACGGCCGACGGCTGCGCTGCTTCAAGCTCGGTGACGGTGACGTCCGTGCGCGAGGCGTCCGGGCCGGTGCCCAGGGACGCGATGAGAATCATCCCGTCCGCGCGGACCAGGGGCGGCGCGATGACGCTCTCCAGCGTGGCGGGCGCGTAGAGCCACCTGACCTCTGCCACGCTCTCCGACGTGCCGTTGGGGTTGTGGGAGAGCCGGCGCACCTCGTCGATGCGGTTGACGATGATGGCGTCGCCGTCCGGCAGCACCGTGAGGTGCGTGGGGCCGATGTCCGTCGTCGTCCGCGCGGTGATGCGCAGTTGCTCGTCGATGGCGAAGGCGCCCACGTTCGGCGTCCAGACCCAGCGCTTGCCACTGGTGGGGTTGCGCTCGGTGATGACCGTCTCGGGGGTGCAGGTGATGGGCATCCCGACGGTCGCCGTCACGTTGCCGTTGTTGTCCACGCGGTACAGCGTGGAGATTTCCGTCTCGGGGACGCCGCAGCCCAGGAAGGTCCGGCCGGCGCCGATGCCGTCGATGACGAAGTGGTCGGTGACGACCTGCCCCGCGTTCTGCGGCTCCACGACTCGCCGCTCCACGGGGAAGTAGGTGACGGGCGCGGGCTGGGAGCGGTTGGTGCGTCCGTCCGAGCACGTGGCCACCGCGTTCAGGGACAGGTTCGCGGCCAGGCCCACGCTGGCGTACGGGACGTCGTCGCGCTCCAGTGTGAATGTCGCCGTTCCCCCCGGGTGCGAGAAGCTCCGCAGCCGCGTCTCCCGGTCATTGACGTTGAGCGTGGAGCCGCCCTCGCAGCCGGACACGGTGACGATGACCTGGAGCGCGACGTCCGAGATGATGCTCGCGGGCACCGTCAGGGCGACCTGGGGGGGATCCGGCGTGGGAGGGGGCGGTTCGCTGCCGCCACAGGCGGCGGCCAGGCTGCCGGCGACGAAGAGGGCGGAGCGCCGCGCGCGCCGCGTCAGGGTGGGGTGGGCCATGGCGCTGGACTCTAGCCGGTCGCCGGTGCGCCCGGCATCTTCGCCCACCAGCCGGGCGTGCCCGAGCCATCCGTGGCGCCCTCCGGGCGCGGAACGTCCCCCAAGGGCCGCGGGCTGTGGTAGTTCCGGCCGCGCCGTCGGGACCCCTGTGCGGTGGGCGGCGTCACAGGAGCAGGGAAGCGCCAGGGCGTTGCATCTGCAGCCCCACTGGCGCCTGAATGGCGGTAGGTTGGGCGGGCGGCCGTACGCGCTCGCGGGCGGTAGGGAAGTGACGTCCATCGTGTACGCTCGGCCCCTGGAGGAATTGGGGGCGGCGGGGACCGACAAGGCCACATCCTCCCACCCATGCCCGCCGTTCTGGCCCCAGGGCGTGTTCAGCGGCATGATCGGGATCCGAACCATGAACTCTTTCGCACGCAGCGGGTTTTTGCAGCCTCTCTACCCGGGGCCACGTCGCCGGAGCGGGGGTTCACCGTGAGAGTCGAGATGCAGCCTGATCAGCGGGGACGCGTGCTGGTGGTGGCCGCCAAGGAGGCGGGCGACGCGCTCATGGAGCGGCTCACGTCGAGCGGCTACCAGTGCGCGTCGGCGGAGAAGGAGAGTGGCCTGGCGCAGGTCGCCGACATGTTGCAGCCGGAGGTCGTCCTGCTGGCGGTGACGGCGAAGCGCGCCGCGGAGATGCTGGAGTCGTTGCGGAAGGTGGACCGGCTCCAGCGCCTGCCGGTGCTGGTGGACCTGGGCCGCGCTCGCTCGGCGGAGGCTTTCAAGCGGCTGGCCGTGGATGATTGGATCCGCGGCGCCGACGAGGTGGTGCCCCGGCTGGAGGCGGCGCTGCGCGCGGGTCGGCTGAGGGACCGCGAGGAGCGGATCCGCCTGCGCATGGGGATGCTGCTGGAGATCACCCAGGCGGCCACCAGCTCGCTGGAGCTGGAGGAGATTCTCCGCATCGCCGTGGACAAGGTGGGCCGCGTCACGGGGACGGACCGCTGCTCGGTGGTGCTGGTGGAGGGCAGCCATGCCCGCACCGCGAAGGTGGTGGCCACGCAGGAGGACCCGAGCCTCGTCCAGCTCGACATCGAGGTGATGCGCTACCCGGAGCTGCGCCGCGCGCTGGAGACGCGGGAGGCGGTCGTCATCGAGGAGGCGCAGCGAGACCCGCTGATGGCGGAGGTCCGCACCAACATCCTGCCGCTGGGCGTGAAGTCCATCCTGGTGCAGCCGCTCATCTGTCAGGGCGACCTGCTGGGGGCGCTGTTCCTACGCATGTCCCGCGCGGACGCGTCGTTCGGCCGGGACGAGCAGGAGTTCGCGCAGGCGGTGGCCGGCGTGCTGGCCAACTCCATCCGCAACGCGCGCCTGCACACGGCGGTGAAGAAGAAGCGGGAGGACCTGGAGGAGGCCTATGTCCAGCGCTACCAGGAGCTGAACGAGGCCAACCGCCGGCTGAAGGAGCTGAACCGGCTGAAGGACGAAATCATCGCGGTGTGCAGCCATGACCTGCGCGCGCCGCTCCAGGTGCTGCTGGGGCACGGCCGGCTGCTGCAGGAAGGCCCGCTGGAGCCGCAGCAGCGTCAGTCCTCCGAGGCGATGATTCGCCAGGGCAAGAAGATCCTCGGCCTGGTGGAGTCGCTGCTGGAGAAGGGCAAGGGCGAGGCGGCGCGGCTGTCCATCGAGCCGCGCGTGCTGGACGTGGCGCAGCTGTGCCGCGACGCCGTCAACGAGCTGGAGATCCTGGCCGCGGACCGGGGCGTGTCCCTGCGCGCCGACTGTCCGGACAGCCTGATGCTCATTGGCGACGAGGTGAAGCTGCACGAGGTGCTGCAGAACCTCATCACCAACGCCATCCACCACGCGCGCCAGGACGGCGAGGTGGTGGTGAGCACCCAGCGGCTGGGGCGGCCCGACGGGGACGCGGCCAAGGTGTGCGTGCAGGACGACGGCGTGGGCATCCCGCCGGACGAGCTGCACCTCGTCTTCGACCGCTACCGTCACGGCGGCAAGGGCACCGGGCTGGGGCTGGCCATCTGCAAGGAGTTCGTGGAGCTGCACGGCGGTGAAATCTGGGCGGAGAGCCCGCCGGACACCGGCTGCATCTTCGTCTTCACGCTGCCGCTGGCGCAGGAGGCGCCGCGCAACCCGCGTCCGCCGCCCGTGGCGGCGCCCACGACGCAGGAGCAGCCGCGCGTGCTGGTGGTGGAGGACGAGCCGGAGATCGCCGCGGTGTTGTCGGAGGTGCTGCGCTCCAAGTACCGCGTGGAGGTGGCGCGCGACGGGGCGGAGGGCCTGGCCCGGGCGAAGGCCCAGCGCCCGGACCTGGTGGTCATGGACGTGTTCCTGCCCAAGCTGGACGGCCTGGACGCGGCCATGGCGCTCAAGTCCTCCACGGACACCGCGCGCATCCCCGTCATCCTCCTGTCCGCCCACCAGGGCGTGGCGGAGAAGGTCCGCTCGCTGAACCTGGGCGCGGTGGACTACATGAGCAAGCCGTTCAACGCGGTGGAGCTCCTCAACCGCACCGAGCGCGCCCTCAAGCTGCGCCAGGGCGAGCGCGAGCAGCAGGAGAAGGAGAAGGCCAGCGCCCTGCAGCGGCGCACCGGCAGTGACCCCGCCACGGGCCTGCACGACCGGCGCGGGCTGCTGCTGCGCCTGGAGCAGGAGGTGGCGCGCAGCCGCCGCTACCACCGCGCGCTCAGCCTGGCCGTGCTCCGGCCCGACCGTCCGGTGGACCCGGTGCCGTCCAGCATCGCCGACGTCATGCGCAAGCGGGTGCGCCACCCGGATGCCATCTCCCACCTGGGCGGGGGTGTGTTCGCCGTCGTCCTGCCGGAGTGCCAGGCGGAGGCGGCGCGCGCCGTCATCAGCCGCATGCTGCCGGACGTGGAGAAGGTGACGGACACCGAGTACCGGTCGGCGGTGGCGGACGTGAGCCAGGACAGCGACTCGGTGGAGAAGCTGCTGGAGAAGCTGGGCGCGCCGGGCCCCGAGGAGACCTGAGGCGACTGCACGCGGGACGGGCTCACGCTAGACTCGTCCTCGCGTGCGCTCCTCTCGCCTCCTCGTGTCCGCCCTGCTGGCCGCCCTCGTGGCGCCGGGTGTCCTCGCGGCCGCCCCGTCACGGCGGCCGCGCGTCGACAAGGAGGCGATGCGCGAGGCCATCGACGCGGGCGCCGCGGATGAGGGCCGCTACGCCTCGTCCGCCAGCTACACGCACTACCTCCAGTCCCGGCTGCGGCACCACGCCGGAGACCACCGGGGCGCGGTGGACGCGCTCCGGCTGGCGCTGGCCTCGGATGATGGGAATCCGCTGCTGCTCACCCGGCTGGGCGAGGAGTACGCCCGCCTGGGGGATTTGAAGCGCGCCGAGCGCGAGCTGCGGCGGGCCGTGCTGCGCGCGCCCGCCTACTACCCGGCGCATGTGCTGCTGGGGCGCGTCCTCACCGAGTCGAAGCGCTTCGCCCGCGCCCGCCTCCACCTGCGCCGCGCCGTGTCCCTCAAGCCGCGTGAGCCGGAGGCGTACCTGGTCCTCGCCCAGCTCCACCTGGAGATGGGGGCCCCGGACGAGGCGGTGAAGGTGGTGGCGGCGCAGGCCCAGGCGCTGCCGGGGGAGACCAGCGGCTACCGGCGCCTGGGGCTGGCCCTGGCGGAGCGGGGAGACACGGCGCGCGCCGAGCGGCTGCTGGTGGAGGCCGCCGCGAAGGATCCGGGCGACGTCGAGGTGCTGACGGCCCTGGCGCAGTTGTACGAGGACACCCACCGGCCCGCTCTGGCGGAGGAGACGCTGGCGCGGGCGTTGGAGCGAGACGCGGACAGCCGCGAGGTGCTGCTGGCGGCCGGGCGCGCGGCGCTGAAGGCCGGCTCCGTCGTCCGGGCGAAGGCGTACTTCGACCGGTTGCTGTCGCTCTCCTCGGAGCCGGAGATGCCGGTGCGGGTGGCCTTCAGCTACCTGGCCGCGCGCGAGCCGGGCGCGGCGGCGGAGGTCCTGGACGCGGCGCGCCGGGGCGAACAGGGCGAGCCGCGCCTGGCCTACTACGCGGGGCTGGTCCATGAGCGCATGCGCCGCTTCGCCGACGCGGCGGACGCCTTCGCCGGGGTGCCTCCGGAGTCGGACGTCTACGCCGACGCGCGCGTGCGGCGCGCCCGCAGCCTGTCCCTGCAGGGCGAGCACTCCCGCGCCCTCACGCTCTACCGGGCCGCCCTGCGGGAATCGCCGGACGACGTGGACGTCCGCGCCCAGTTCGCCCGGGCCCTGGAGCGGGGTGGCACGCCGGACCGCGCGGAGCTGCTGCTGCGCGAGGGCCTGGCCGCCTCGCCCTCCGCGGCGCTGTATGACGCCCTGGCGGCCACGCTCCACCGGCGGGGCCGGGGGAAGGAGGCGCTGGCGCTGCTGCGCGAGGCGGTGGCCCGCTCCCCCCGCGACGAGGACCTGCTGTACGTGCTGGGCGCGGCCCATGAGCGGCAGGGTGACGCCGCGGGGGCGCTGGCCCGCATGCGGGCGGTGCTGGCCGTGGCTCCGGACCACGCCGCCGCGCTGAACTTCCTGGGCTACCTGCTGGCGCAGGCGGGGCAGGACCTGGACGAGGCCGAGCGGCGCGTGCGGCGGGCGCTGGAGCTGCGGCCGGACACCGGGGCCTACCTGGATTCACTGGGCTGGGTGTACTTCCGGCGTGGGGACTACGCACGGGCCGTGGACGCGCTGGAGCGGGCCTCCACGCTGTCTCCGGACGAGCCCGTCATCCTCGAACACCTGGGAGATGCCTACCAGCGGGTGGCCCGGATGGACGATGCGGCCGCGGCCTGGCGCCGGGCCCTGGAAGTGTTGACGCTGGACCCCGAGTCCGCGGAGCCCCCGGATCAGCGCGCGGCGTTGGAGCGCAAGCTCAAGGCGCTACCCACGCGTGCGCCAGACCGCTAAGTTGGTGCGCCTATGGTGCGGAGTGACGAGGGCTTCTTTCCCGGCAGGGACGGGACACGACTGTACTGGAAGTCCATCCTTCCAGACGCCGAGCCCCGCGGGCATGTCGCGGTGGTGCACGGGTATGGTGACCACTTCGGCCGCTATCACTTCGTGACGGACGCGCTGCTGGCGGAGGGCTACGCGGTCCACGGCTTCGACTACCGGGGCCACGGCAAGGCGGACGGCCGCCGGGCCTACTGCGAGAAGTGGCCGGACTACCTGGACGACCTGGAGGTCTTCTGGGAGCGCGTGCGCGCGGTGTCCGAGGGCAAGAAGGCCTTCATGCTTGCGCACAGCCACGGCGGGCTGATGGCGGCCACCTGGGCCTCCAGCCGGCAGGTGGAGGGGCTGACGGGGCTGGTGCTGTCCGCGCCGTACCTGAAGCTGGCCATTACACCGCCGGCCTCGAAGCTCATCGCGGCGCGCGCGGTGGGCAGGGTGGTGCCGTGGCTGAGCATCTCCTCCGGGCTGAAGGTGGAGGACCTCTCCCATGACCTGGACGTGCAGCGGGCCACCCGGGAGGACCCGCTCCACCAGGCCATCGCCACGCCGCGGTGGTTCGTCGAATCCACCAAGGCGCAGGCCCAGGCCGTGCTGCTGGCGCCGAAGATTCAAGTGCCGCTGTTCGTCCTGTGTGGCGCGGAGGATGGGGTGGCCGCTCCGGCGGCGGCGCGCGAGTACTTCGAGCGGGCCGGTTCGGTGGACAAGAAGTTCAAGGAGTACCCCGGAATGCGGCATGAGCCGCTCAACGAGGTGGGCCGTGCGGAGGTGTTCCGGGATATCTCCGGCTGGATCTCCGCGCATCTCTGACATAATCAGGTCGCCCGGCTCCTAGGGAGGAGCTGGCGCTGGGTGAGGTCACCGCATGGCAACGGGTGAAACGGGCATCATCGGCAAGGGCATCGTCATCAAGGGCAACCTCACGGGAGGTGGGGACCTGGTGATCGAGGGACGGGTGGAGGGGCAGATTGCCCTCAAGAACCACCTCACCATCGAGAGCACCGGCAAGGTGCAGGCGGACATCCGCGCCGAGGAGTTGACCATCAACGGCGAGGCCAGCGGCAACATCGACGCCTCGTCGCGCGTGGCCATCAACGCCTCGGCCAAGGTGGCCGGCGACATCAAGGCTCCCCGCGTCGTCATCGAGGACGGGGCCGTGTTCAACGGCTCCATCGAGATGGACGTACGGCTTCCTGACGACATTTGAGCTTCACGCCGCGCGCGGCACGGCACACACCTTTCGAGAGGCGGACAACACTCATGGCGAATACGGTCATTGGCTCGAGCATCGTCATCGACGGGGAGATCTCCGGCGACGAGGACCTGGTCATCCAGGGCACCGTGAAGGGGAAGATCTCCCTCAAGGAGAGCCTCTACGTGGAGGGCAGCGGCGTCGTCGAGGCTGACATCGAGACGCAGAACGTGGAGATCGCCGGTCGCGTGACGGGCAACATCGTCGCCAGCGACAAGGTGGAGCTGAAGACGGACTGCCGCGTGGTGGGCGACATCAAGGCGCCTCGAATCCTCATCGCCGACGGTGCCTCCTTCAAGGGCAACGTCGACATGGACATGAAGGAGCGCTGATTCGTGGCCACCGCGAAGGAGCTCTCAGGCAGTAACGCCGTCGACAACACCGTGGTGGGGCCATCCATCCTCATCAGCGGCCGGTTGACGGGCGACGAGGACCTCACGGTCCGCGGGCGCGTGGAGGGTGAGCTGACGCTCAGCCGCACCCTCATCGTGGAGCCCTCGGGCGTGGTGAAGGCCAACGTGGCGGTGAAGAACGCCATCGTCAGCGGCGTGGTGGTGGGCAACATCAACGCCACCGAGAGCGTGGAGCTCACCCGCGAAGGCCGCATGGTGGGCGACATCCGCGCCCCGCGCGTCATCATCGTGGACGGGGCCAGCTTCCGCGGCCGCGTGGACATGGGTGACGTGGAGCCGGGCCGTCTGCCGGCCGAGCGCCCCGCGGTGGTCCGCCCCACGGCGGTGAGCCGCCCCACGGCGACGCCCGCGCGCCCGACGATTCCGGCCGCGCGGCCCACGCCTCCGCCGCCGCCCACGCGTCCGGCGCCGCCTCCGCCGCCCGCCCGTCCGGCGCCTTCCGCGGCGACGCGGCCCTCGGCGCCCATCACCCGTCCGGGGTTGGGTGGCCTGGGAAGCAAGCCGCTGCCGCCGCCTCCGCCGACCCGCGTGGAGCGCGCGGAGCCCGCTGAGCAGGCGGGCGCTGCCGAGCCGCCAACGCCAGTCCTGGTGGGTGCTGGCGCGAAGAAGAAGGTCGTGGTGAAGAAGAAGACCCGCTAGCGCGCACCACCCGCGCCGCCAGTCGTGGCGGTGCGGGTGCGTGGGCATATCAGGGGTGCCACCATGGACGCCGAGCACAGGGTTGATGGACAGGATGGGACGGCGGGTGCTGGGCCCGAGGGTGGCTCGCAGACGTCGTCCGGGCAGGACGGCGGCACTGGCGGTGCCGTGAGCGCCGATTCGCAGGCTTCGGGGGAGTCGCGCGAGGGCGCGTCCCCGGGCCAGGGGGAGCCCCGGGCGGAAGGAAGCGCTCCGGCCGAGGGCGCGTCGCCCGAGCAGGGCGAGCGTCCGCGCGACGATTCCCCGCAGGGCGCCGGGCGCCAGGGCAACGATTCCCCACAAGGGCACGGCGCCGAGGGCACGCCTGTAGGACAGGGCGAGTCTCAGGGGCAGAACGCAGGCCACCAGGCCGAGGGCACGCCCGCGGACCAGGCCGCGCCCCATGCCCAGAACGCCGAACACCGGGCTGACGGTACGCCTGCAGGCCAGGGCGAGAACGCCGAGCACCGGGCTGAGGGTGCATCTTCGGAGCAGGGCGACTCCCAGGGGCAGAACGCCGAGCACCGGGCTGACGGTGCATCTTCGGAGCAGGGCGACGCCCAGGGGCAGAACGCCGAGCACCGGGCTGAGAGCTCGCCCTCCGCTCTGAGCGCGTCCCAGGGGGAGAACGCCAACTCCCAGACGGAGGGCACGCCTTCCGCTCAGGGTGAGCCCCACGGACAGAACGCCGAGCACCAGGCCGACGGCGCGTCGACCGCGGATGACGCCCCGGCCGGTAATGGCACAGGGGGCGCCGAAGGCCAGGCCGCGCGGGAGGCCTCCCAGGAACAGACAGGTTCGCAGGACAGTGGACTTCAGGCCGGCGAGGCGTCCCACGGCCACGACGCGCCACATGCCAAGGATGAGTCTCATGCGCAGGGCGAGCACCGAGCCGTGAGTGAGTCCCAGGGGCAGGACGGAAGTGGATCGGGCGCCAACGCCAGCGCTGACGCCCGCGCCGCGCAGGCTCCGGGCGATGCGGAATCTCCGCCGACGCCCAAGCTGGAGGAGCGTCCGCAAGGGCCGTTCTGGACTGGCGAGCCCGAGGGCGACGCGGGCAGCGCCTCGGACGACGCGTCGCAGGAGGACGTCCTCGCCGAGCCCGAGCAGCGGCTGTCGGGCCGGGTGACGACGGTGCTCCTGTCGCTGGAGAAGCTGCAGGACGACAGCACGTTCAAGCTCCGCCCCGAAGGTGACGTGTCGGGGCTGGCCACGGACATCGCGCGGCTGGGGCAGTTGTTCCCGGTGGACGTCCGCCCGGCGGGCGAGGACCGCTACCAGCTCGTCTGCGGGTTCCGGCGCGTGGCGGCGCTGCGCTTCCTCAAGCGGGACGCGGTGCAGGCGCGAATCCACCTGCGGCTCTCCGACGAGGACGCGCTGGTGATGTCGCTGGCGGAGGCCATCCACGCCACGCCGGTGGGGCCGGAGGTGCTGGAGGCGAAGCGCGACGAGCTCGAGGCCCAGGGGCGCCTGAGCGCGGCCGTCCGCGACATGCTGGAGAAGGCGCTCGCCACCGAGGACACCCTGGCGCCGGAGGGCGTCGAGGAGGAGATTGACGCCGACGAGCTGGCGCAGGAAGTGGCGCAGCGGCTCGGCGCCATCAATCAGGACCTCTCGCTGCTGGCGGACGTGTTCGCCGCGCTGGACGAGTCGCGCAAGGCGGAGCTCCTGATGCAGCTCCGGTATTCGTCGGAGCTCGTCACCTACCTGGAGGGGTTGTAGGCCATGGCCGAACCGCTCGTGCGTGACCGCGCCCGGCTGTTGGAGCTGCTCACGGAGCGCTCCTTCGAGCGGCGCCGCGTGGTGCTCTCGTCCGGCAAGGAGTCGGACTTCTACATCGACTGCAAGCGCACGGCGCTGCTGGCCGAGGGCCACTTCCTCATTGGCCGGCTGTTCCTGGAGGCCATCCGCCGGGAGGCCCCCGAGGCCGTGGGCGTGGGCGGGCTGACGCTGGGCGCGGACCCGCTGGCGTCCGCGGTGAGCCTCACCGGCTATCTCTCCGGCACGCCGCTGGCGGCCTTCATCGTGCGCAAGGAGCCCAAGGGGCACGGCACGGGCCAGTGGGTTGAGGGCCTGAGCGGGCTGGGGCAGGGCGCGGCGGTGGCCATCGTGGAGGACGTCGTGACGACGGGCGCCTCCACGCTCAAGGCCATTGAGCGGGCGCAGTTGGAAGGCCTGAAGGTGCTGGGCGCCTTCGCGCTGGTGGACCGGTTGGAGGGCGGACGTGAAGCCGTGGAGGCCTCGGGCCACCGGCTGCACACGCTCTTCACCCGCAAGGACTTCATTCCGTGAAGCGCCGGTTCATCACCGCGGCGCTGGCGGGGCTGCTCGCGGGCTGTGTCACCACGCCGCCGACGGCCATCAGTGATCCGCCGCCGTCGCTGCCGGACGAGCACGCCGAGCACTCCTACCGGAAGATCCTGGCGCGCTACAGCGGCAGCAAGGAAATCTACGACGGCTTCGACACCCGCGTGTTCGCGGGCGTGACGTTGCAGACGCAGGCCTTCCGCGAGGCGCGCGTGCACCGCCAGGCCGCCTTCCAGCAGCTCCCCACGGTGAAGGTGGAGCAGATGCTCGCCGAGGAGCGGGCGGAGGCGGCGCAGGTCCACGAGTTCTTCCTGGGCGTGCACTTCAACGACTTCGTCTACGCCGACTTCGACTACAAGCACTCCATCTGGCGCCTGGCGCTGGTGACGCCCGCCGGCGAGGTGACGCCGTCGCGCATCCGCCGGCTGGGCCGGGTGAACATGCAGACGCGGGCGTACTACCCGTACACGTCCATTTTCTGGGTGGGGTGGGAGATTCAGTTCCCCACGCAGATGTCCGACGGGCGCCCCGTCATTCCGCCCGGCACGGAGACGGTGACGTTCCGCATGGCCTCGTCGTTGGGCAAGGCGGACATGCAGGTCAACGCGCGGTAGCGCGGCTCACGTCTGGCTGGGGCGCCTCAGCCACTTCTCGACGGTCGGCATCGTCGGCCCCGCGAGCAGCCGGTCCACCAGGTCGCTGGGGGACGCGCTCACGGCGAAGGGCGCGACCTGCTCCACGGGCACGAAGCCTTCCTCCGCGTGGTGCCGCGCCATGGCCAGCAGCGGTTGGAAGAAGCCGCGCGTGTCCAGCAGGCCCATGGGTTTGCGGTGCAGGCCGAGCTGGGCCCAGGTGACGATTTCGAAGAGCTCGTCGAGCGTGCCGAAGCCCCCCGGCAGGGCGACGAAGGCGTCCGAGCGCTCCGCCATCAGCGCCTTGCGCTCATGCATGGAGCCGACGGAGTGCAGCTCCGTGAGGCCCCGGTGGGCCAGCTCCTTGGCGCCGAGGAAGCCGGGCAGCACGCCCACCACCTTGCCGCCCGCGGCCAGCGCGCCGTCCGCCACCGCGCCCATGAGCCCCACGCTGGCGCCGCCGTAGACGAGCGTCAGCCCCCGCCGCGCCAGCTCGGCGCCCATGCGCGTGGCCGCGTCCAGGTACTCCGGACGCGCGCCGGGCCGGGAGCCGCAGAACACACAGACACTTCGCACTTCCATGTCACAGGCCTCCACGTCGCTCGGGGTGGGCGGCGTAGAGCGCCACCACCACGGAGAGGAAGAGCAGGATGGGCAGGGCGCGGGCGTAGACCTGGCGCCCCATCCGCAGGGCCAGGCCGCAGGGCAGGCCGAAGAGGAAGCCGCCCAGGTGCCCCGCCCAGCTCACGAAGGGCAGCAGGCTGAGGACGGCCACCTGCGCCAGCCAGATGAACAAGTCCCGGCGGCCCTCGCGCGTGGCGACGGGCAGCATGGCCCCCGCCCAGCCCAGAATCATTCCGGACGCGCCCACCGTGGGCACGTCGAAGTCGAAGATGAGCGAGAAGGTGGACGCCCCCAGCGCCGTCACCAACGACAGGCCGAAGAAGCGCAGGCTGCCGATGCCGCGCTCCAGCGTGAAGCCGAGCGTCACCACCACCGACATGTTGAAGATGAGGTGGAGGGGACTGCCGTGCTCCAGCACCGCGCCCAGCAGCCGCCAGTACTGGCCCGCCTGCACGAAGGGGCCGAACAGGCCCAGGGGCGGGATGTGCATCAGCCCGCGCTCGCTGGAGACGACCTGGGAGAGCGGGAGGACCTGCTCGGCCACGTAGAGGGACACCGCGCAGGCGATGAGCGCGTAGCACACCCAGGGCCGCGGCAGCGGAGGGCCCTTCACGGGCGGGCCGGGCGGTGGGGTGCCGGGGCCTTCACCTCCCTGGGCGGAGGAGGGCGCGTCGAGGATGCGTCGCGGACGGGAGGACATGCGAAATCAGGGCTCCCTGGACACGACGGTGTCCCGAAGCCAGCGGTGGTCGTCCGGGTGCGGGTAGTCCAGGGTGTAGTGCAGGCCGCGGCTCTCCTTGCGGCGGCTGGCGCAGTCGACGATGAGGTAGGCCACGTCGGCGATGTTCCGCAGCTCGATGACGTCGCGGGTCACCTTGAAGCGCCAGTAGTAGTCGCGAATCTCCTCGCGCAGCAGCTCCAGCCGGCGCCGCGCGCGCATCAGCCGCTTGTCCGTGCGGACGATGCCGACGTAGTTCCACATGAGCCGGCGAATCTCGTCCCAGTTGTGGGTGACGACGACGCTCTCGTCCGACTCCACCGCGCTGCCCGAGTCCCACGCCGGCGGGTCCTCCGCGGGGACGGGCTGGGCGCGCACCTCCTCGGCGGCCACCTGGACGGCGCGGTGGCCGAACACCAGCCCCTCCAGCAGCGAGTTGGAGGCGAGCCGGTTGGCGCCATGCAGGCCGGTGCAGGTGACCTCGCCAATGGCGTACAGGCCCGGCACGTTGGTGCGCCCCTCCAGGTCCGTCACCACGCCGCCGCACATGTAGTGGGCGGCCGGGACGACGGGGATGGGCTGCGCGGCCATGTCGATGTTGAACGCCTTGCAGGTGGCGTAGATGTTGGGGAAGCGCTCGGCGAGGAAGGCGCGCCCCAGGTGCGTCATGTCCAGGTAGACGCAGTCGTCACCGGTGCGCTTCATCTCCGCGTCGATGGCGCGCGCCACCACGTCACGCGGGGCGAGCGCGCCCATGGGGTGGTAGCGCTCCATGAAGGACGCGCCGCTCTTGAGCTTCAGCTTGCCGCCCTCGCCGCGCAGGGCCTCGCTGATGAGGAAGCTCTTGGCCTCCGGGTGGTACAGGCAGGTGGGGTGGAACTGGTAGAACTCCATGTTCGCCACCTTCGCGCCCGCGCGGTACGCCATGGCCACGCCGTCGCCGGTGGCCACGTCCGGGTTGGACGTGTACAGGTAGACCTTGCCCGCGCCGCCGGTGGCCAGCACCGTCACCTTGGCCAGGAAGCGCTCGATTTCGCCGCCCTCCAGCAGCGCGTAGACGCCCTGACAGCGGCCCACGCTGGGCGCGGGGCGGCGCCGGTCCTGGATGAGGTCGATGGCGGCCGTGTGCTGGAAGAAGGTGATGTTGGGCACCTCGTCACAGGCGGCGAGCAGCGCGCGCTGCACCTCGCGGCCGGTGATGTCGCCCGAGTGGATGATGCGGCGGGCGGAGTGGCCCCCCTCGCGGGTGAGGTCGAACTCGCCGGTGATGCGGCGGTTGAAGTCCGCGCCCAGGTCCACCAGCTCCTGCACCCGGGTGGGGCCCTCCTTCACCGTGACTTCCACCGCGTCGCGGTGGCACAGCCCCGCACCGGCCACCAGCGTATCCTCGATGTGGGCCTCGAACGTGTCGGACGGCGCGAGCACGCTGGCGATACCGCCCTGGGCATAGGCGGTGTTGCTCTCGAAGCGGTCACGCTTGGTGAGGATGGCCACCGTCCCATGGCGGGCCGCCTGGAGGGCGAACGAGAGGCCCGCCACACCGCCTCCCAGAACGAGGAAATCGAACCGATGGGGCATGGTGAGCAGCCTTAACGACTGTAAGTGCTGGAAACAAGGCGTTTTCTTGAGGACTTTCCCGCGGGTGTCTAAGGTTCGTGGGCCCGATATGCGTGCTCCTTCCGCGTTCCTTGCCGCCGCCATGCTGGCCCTGCCCTTTTCGGCGGGGGCGGATGCCATCTACCGGTACGTCGAGAAGGACGGCACCATCATCTATACGAACGTGCAGCCCGCGGGCAGCAAGCGGGCGAAGACGTTGAAGGGCACCTTCACCAAGGCCCCCACGAAGAACACGCCGGTGGTGGGGCGCAAGCGGACGCCGCCGGAGTTGGATCCGCACATCACCGCCGCGGCGCTGCGCTACCGCATCCCGCCGGCGCTGGTGCGCGCCATCATGCACACCGAGAGCAACTTCAACCCCAACGCGCTCAGCCACAAGGGCGCCAGCGGGCTGATGCAGCTCATGCCGGCCACGGCGTCGGACATGTACGTGAAGGACATCTTCGACGAGCGCGACAACATCGAGGGGGGCGTGCGCTACCTGCGGGTGCTCGCCAACATGTTCGACGGTGACATGGTGAAGATGGTCGCGGCGTACAACGCCGGCCCCGAAGCGGTGAAGCGCTACGGCGGCAAGGTCCCCCCGTATCAGGAGACGCAGGGGTACGTGCGCAAGGTGCTCAAGCTCTACTACCACTACAAGGAGCGCGAGGCGGCCGTCGCGAGCGGCCCCAGCGAGCCCACATCCCAGAATGACGACGCGCGCGAAGGGGCGGGGGGAGCACAGCCCCGCTGATGACGAGTTCCTCCAGCAGCTCTCCCTCGGTGGCGAGCTGCTGGCCGCAGGCCAGGTCCACGAGGCCCAGCCGTTCCTGGAGCGAGCCCACCAGCTCCAGCCCCGCATGGAGAAGGCGCAGAACCTGCTGGGCCTCTGCTACTTCAAGCTCGGCCTGTATGACAGGGCGGCCGAGCTGTACGAGATGCTGGTCCGCGACAACCCCGTGGACCCGACGCTCCGGGTGAACCTGGGGCTCGTGTACCTGAAGACGTCCGCGCTCCAGCGGGCGGCCCGCGAGTTCGAGACGGCCACCGACCTGGCCCCCGAGCACCAGAAGGCCCAGAACTACCTGGGCCTCACGCTGGCGCAGATGGGGGAGTACGGCCGCGCCCGGGAGCACTTCCTGCTCGCGGGCAGTGACGTGATGGCGGAGAAGATGTCGCGCGCCATCGCGGGCGAGGCCTACGGGAAGCCGGCCCCCGCGGCGCCCGCGCCCCGGGGCGGGCCCGTGGAGCCGCCGAGCCCGCCTCCGCCGGCGGCGCCCCCCGCCCCGGCGCCCGAGGCGCAAGAGGAGGAGATTCGCTTCGCCGAGGACGAGGGCCCCAGCGCCCTGGCGGAGGCCCCGCCCGCCGCGGCTGAAGACGTGGCCGCTGGCGCCGAGCAGGAGTCGCCTCCCGAGTCCGCCTTCGAGGAGACGTCCGCGGCGGTGGCCGCGAGCGAGCCCGCGGCGCCGGTTCCGCTGACGCGCCTGCACCTGCGCAAGGTGCCCGCGGCGTCGCTGGCCCCCGCGGCGCCGGAGTCGCCCGCCGCCGTCGAGGGCGCGTCACTGGCCCCCGCCTCGCCGGAGTCGTCCGTTGCCGGTGAAGGGGCGGGGCGGTCGCTCGCCGGGCTCGCGGCCTCGGTCGTGCTGCCGGGCGGCGAGCCGGCGCGGCCCTTCAGCGAAGGACCGGGCTGCTTCAGCGTGGCCGTGGAAGGGGAGCTGCTGACGCGCCTGGACGGACTGGTGGCGCTGACGGGCCAGCTCGGCTTCCAGCCGGAGATGAAGCGCTTCCGGGGGCGGGCCACGGACAAGGCCTTCGGGGAGGGGGCGGCGCGGATGGTGCGCGCCCGGGGCAGCGGCGTCCTGTACCTGGAGCCGGCCGCGGCCCGCACCTTCCTGGCGGTGGACCTGGGGGAGGACTCTGCCTACTTCCGCGACGAGTGCGTGTTCGCCTTCGAGGAAGCGATCATGTTCGAGAACGGCCGCGTGCCGTCGGACATCGCGCCGGACCTGGACCTGGTGCACCTGCGAGGGCAGGGGCGGGTGCTGTTGAGCCTCCCCGGGCCGCTGCGCGCGGTGGCGGTGCGCCAGGACCAGCCGGTGTCGGTGCCGCTGACGCACCTGGTGGGGTGGCAGGGGAACCTGTCGCCGCGCATGGTTCCGCTGCTCAAGTCCTCCTCCGGGGAGGTGCTCCGGGCGGCGGTGGAGCTGGGCGGTGAAGGTTTTGCCCTCATTGCCCTCGGTGTCCGATAGAAGGGCCCCTGCCATGGCCACGGACCGAGCGGCGCGGAAACAGCGGAAGCGAGAGGAGCGCGCCCGGAAGCGCGCGGCGCGCAAGCCCAGCGTGTTGGTGCAGGAGTTCTGGAACCTGCCCAACATGCTCACGTTGGGGCGCATCCTCATCATCCCGCTCTTCGTGTGGCTGACCTACGACGCGGACCCCCTCAACTCGCTGCTGGCGGGGCTCGTCTTCGCGGTGGCCGCCATCACCGACGTGGTTGACGGCTACCTCGCGCGGAAGTGGAACCTCATCACCGTGGTCGGCAAGTTCATGGACCCGCTGGCCGACAAGCTCATCGCCATGGCGGCCCTGGTGATGATGGTGCGGCTGGGGCGCATCGCCGCGTGGGTGGTCATCGTGCTGCTGGCGCGGGAGCTCATCGTCAGCGGGCTGCGCACCATCGCCGCCAGCGAGGGCATGGTCATCGCCGCGGGGCAGGAGGGGAAGTGGAAGACGTCCCTCCAACTGGTGGGCATCATCTCGCTGTGCGTCCACTACGTGCATCCGCTGGAGCTGGGCAGCTTCTCGGTGCCGGTGGACTACAACCGGGTGGGCCAGGTGCTCGTCTACCTGTCGGGTGCCTTCTCGGTGTGGAGCGCGGTGGTCTACTTCCGGGCGTTCCTGGCCATGCTCGCGAAGCGAGGGGGAGAGCCAGCCCCCGCGAAAAGTGTTTGACGGGTCCGGACGGGCTCTGTATACCGCACCTCACTTTCGCCCCGGCGCTCACACGGCGGCGACGAAGGTGCGGTACCTGATGCGGGAATAGCTCAGCGGTAGAGCATCGCCTTGCCAAGGCGAGGGTCGAGGGTTCAAATCCCTTTTCCCGCTCCAAAATCAGGCCCTCTGGGAAGCCGGAGGGCCTTGTAGTTTGAAGAGTCTGACGCGGGAATAGCTCAGCGGTAGAGCATCGCCTTGCCAAGGCGAGGGTCGAGGGTTCAAATCCCTTTTCCCGCTCCAATTCGAGGCCCTCTGGGAAACCAGGGGGCCTTTGTTTTTTCAGCGTCCTGCATTCTCAGACGCTGAGCCAGGGCCGGACAGGCGCTCGGTTGAAGGGTTGCTCCCCGGGTGAGCGGCCACCGGGCGCGTCATCAGCGTGGGGCCGGGGGCGCCAGGCGTCCTCGCAACAGTGGAATGCCCTGCTATAGAAGGCTCCCTCATGATTCGGCTCGTCCGTGAACTGTATCAGTACCGGGGCTTGCTCATCAGCCTCGTCCAGCGGGAACTGAAGGCGCGTTACCGCGGCTCGTTCCTGGGCTTCCTGTGGACGTTCCTGAATCCGACGCTCCACATGCTGGTGTACGTGCTGCTGTTCACCGTGGTGATGAAGCAGAACATCCCCAACTTCCCGTTCTTCATGTTCACCGGGCTGTTGCCGTGGATCTGGTTCTCCACGTCCGTGGGCGGCGGCGCCAGCGCCATCAGCGACCGGCGGGACTTGCTGACCAAGGTGCGTTTCCCTGCCCAGGTGTTGCCCACCTCGGTGGTGGTGACGAACCTCTGCAACTTCGTCCTCTCGATGCCGTTGATGCTGGCCATGGGCATCGCCTACGGGCAGTGGCCCACCTGGCACGTCGTCCTGTTCCCGGTGGTGGTGCTCATCCAGCTCACCTTCACGTTGGCCCTGACGTACATCCTGGCGGCCATCAACGTGACGTTCCGGGACCTGCAGCACATCGTGGGCAACCTGCTGACGCTGTGGTTCTTCGCCACGCCCGTGCTGTACCCGCTGTCCACCATCCAGGATGAGAGCTTCCGCTCGTTGATGATGGCGCTCAATCCCATGGTCAGCCTGATGACGTCGTACCAGGCCATCTTCTACGAGCACCGGCTTCCTGATTCCGGGCCGCTGCTGGCCCTGGCCGCTGTGTCCGTGGTGCTGCTGTGGGGCGCCTCGTCCATCTTCGAATCCCGCCGCGAAGAGTTCGCGGAGTCCATCTGAGCGTCGGCATGCCTGAATCCATGGACGCCATCATCCTGAAGGACGTGGTGAAGAGCTTCCGGAAGCGGACCATCCGGGGCGAGTACACGACCTTCAAGTCGGAGCTGCTGCGTTGGCTGCGCGGTCAGCGCCAGGCTCGCGATGCGACGCTCATCACCGCGCTGCGGGGCATCAACCTCACCATCCCCAAGGGGAAGACGGTGGGCATCATCGGGCGCAACGGCTCGGGGAAGAGCACGCTGCTCAAGCTCATCACCGGCATCTACACGCCCACCTCCGGTGACCTGCAGATCAACGGCCGCATCTCCGCGCTGCTGGACCTGGGCGCCGGGTTCCACCCGGACTTCTCCGGCCGGGAGAACATCCTCATCAACGGCATCATCCTGGGGATGACGCGCGCCGAGGTCCGGGCGCGCATGGATGAAATCATCGCCTTCAGCGAGCTGGGTGAGTTCATCGACGAGCCGGTGCGCACCTACTCCAGCGGCATGTACATGCGGCTGGCGTTCGCGGTGGCCACGCACGTGGACCCGGACATCCTCATCATCGATGAAATCCTCGCCGTGGGTGACGAGCACTTCAGCAAGAAGAGCCTCGCCAAGATGATGGACTTCAAGCGGCAGGGGAAGACCATCGTCCTGGTGACGCACGACTTGAGCACCGTGGAGCGCTGGTGCGACCTGGCGGCGTGGATTGACGGTGGCTACGTCCGGCGCGTGGGCAAGCCGTCGGAGGTCACCGCCGAGTACCGTGAGGCCATCTCCCTGGCCGAGGCGCAGTCCGTCGCCTTCACGCCGCCGGCGCTCACCGAGGGCGGCGGGGCGCTGCCGCAAGTCCCCGCCGACGTCCTCTCCTCCGAAGGCCCGGTCCGCATCCGCGGCGTGCAATTGACGGACGCCCAGGGCGAAGCCCTGGAGGTCGTGTCACCGGAGCAGGCGCTGGAGTTCCGCGCGGACTTCTCGGTGGAGGGCGCCTGCGACGACGTGGACTTCGAGGTGCGTCTCCAGGCCGCCGATGGCCGCACGCTGTATGAGACGAGCACCCGCCGGGAGGCGGTGGTGCTGACTCGGATGCCCACGCACGGCATCCTCCGCTTCCTGGTCGAACGCCTGGGCGCCCTGGGCGGTGACTATTCGCTGGTGGTGTCCGCCCGCTCCGGGAAGGGGGACTCGTCCGCGCGTTGTGCGTTCCGCGTGGTCTCCGCGTCGGAGGACGAGGGCGTGTTCCGGCCTCCGCACCGGTGGTTGGTGGAGGCTGGCCCGGAGGCCCAGCAAGGCCTCCCGTTCGCTCCAGGCGCCACGCCGCGCGTGGAGGTGGGATGAGCGAGCCGGAGCGCGCCAGTACCCACGGGGAAGGGTGACTCATGTGGCAGAAGTGGGCTGAAGTGACGCAGGGGCCTTCCGCGGCGCCTGGTCCGGGGGACTTTGCTCAGATGGCGGCCGCCCTCCGGAAGGTGCTGGAGGAGCGTCTGCCCTGCGCGCCCGAGCAGTGTGACGAGCGCGAGGCCCTGGAGGGCGCGCTGCGCCTGGTGACGGAGCAGCTCCACCGCGCGCTCCCCGACGGGGGCCAGGCCCTGTCCTCGCTCCAGGAGGCCGCCCGGCTCGCCGAGCCGACCACGTTCTCCGTTCCGCCGTCGCACCGGGCGCGCGGCGGCAAGCTGGTGACGGGCGCCAAGCGCGCCTTCGTCAACGGGCTGGAGCCCTTCCACATCGAGATGCTCCGCCCGCAGGGCCGCTTCAACCGCGCGTTGGTGCGCGTGCTGGAGTACCTGACGGTGCACCGGGCCCTGGGCCTGCGTGACGACGTGTCCTCCTGGGCCGTCGCGCAGCTCGAGCCGCTGGCGGACCCCACCCGCTGGGCGGTGGGCTCGCACCGGGGCCGTGTGGCGGGCGCGTTGGTGGGTCTGGCCAAGCGGGGCTACCTCTATTCGCTGGGCCCCGTGCTGGAGGCCGTGCTGCGGGGACAGGCCCGGTGGAACCTGGCCATGGTGGACGCCGTCCGCGCGGCGGCGGGGCTCAAGGTCCCGGGAGAAGCCGAGTCCCGCCGCGTGGTGGAGGGCGTCGAGGCGCTGCGGGAGCCGCTGACGGGCAGCGACCTGCCCGGGGCGCTCCGCGCGACCCAGGCCCTGTGGGGCGAGGTGCTGCGCCGCCAGTCCCGTTTCAACGCCGAGGCGGTGCTCGCGCTCGCCAACCTCCTGGGCACGCGGACCGCGCCTCCCCAGCCGCCGTCGTTGGCGGACTACCCCGCGTGGTGCGCGGCCCGGGAGCCGGCGCGCATCGCCGCGGCGCGCGAGGCCGTGGCGGCGCTGCCCCAGCGCCCGCGCGTGTCGCTCGTCACGCCGGTCCACGACGCCTCTGAAGCCTTCCTTCGCGAGTGCATCGCCTCGGTGGTGGCGCAGACGTACGCAGACTGGGAGTGGGTGCTGGTGGATGACGCCAGCACCGCGCCGCACGTGACGCGCATCCTCCAGGAGGCGGCCGCGGGCGAGCCACGCATCCGCGTCATCACCCGGCCGTCGTCGGGAGGCACCGCGCGGGCCGCCAACGCGGCGCTCGCGGTGGTCCGAGGGGACGTGGTGGGGCTCCTCGACGCCGAGGACACGCTGGCGCCGCATGCCCTGGCGGAGGTGGCCCTTTCCTTCGCGGCGCGGCCCGAGCTGGAGGTCCTCTACACGGACGAGGACGGCGTGGACGCGGCGGGCCAGCGGTCGGCGCCGTTCTTCAAGCCGGACTGGTCTCCGGACCTGCTGCGCTCGGTGGACTACGTCCGCCACTTCCTCGTCATCCGCCGTGCCTTGCTGGAGCGGGTGGGGGGGCTGCGGGAGGGCTTCGACGGCGCGCAGACGCATGACCTGATGCTGCGCCTGAGCGAGGCCACCTCGAACATCGGCCACGTCGCGGAGCCGCTGTACCACGGGCGCGTGAAGCCGGCGTCCGGGCGACGTCTCGCGTCCGGAGGCGGCGCCTCGGCCACTGAGGCCGGTGTGCGGGCGCTGTCCGAGCACCTGGCGCGCCAGGGCGAGTCCGCGGACGTCACGAGCCCGGCGCCCATGCAGTACCAGGTCCGCTATCCGGTGCGGGGCACGCCGAAGGTCTCCATCATCGTGCCCTTCAAGGACCGCCCGGACCTGCTGCGCACGCTGGTGGACAGCCTGCTGGCGCACACGCGCTATCCGCACTTCGAGGTGCTGCTCGTCTCCAACAACAGCACCCGGCCGGAGACGTTCGCGCTGCTGGAGCAGTGGGTGGATCCGCGCCTCGTGAAGCTGACGTGGAACCACCCGTTCAATTACCCGGCCATCAACAACTGGGCGGCGAAGCAGGCCTCCGGGGAGCTGCTGCTCTTCCTCAACAACGACATGGAGGTCGTGGACCCCGGCTGGCTGGACGAGCTGGTCTCCCAGGCCCAGCGGCCCGAGGTGGGCGCGGTGGGGTGCAAGCTGCTCTTCCCCGAAGGCACCGTGCAGCACGCGGGCGTCGTGGTGGGGATGACGGGCTTCGCGGGTCACCCGTTCTGGCGGTTGCCGGACGGGCCCATCACCACGCCCTTCGGGCACACCGGGTGGACGCGCAACTGGCTGTCCGTCACCAGCGCGTGCGTCATCCTCCGCCGCGACGTCTTCGAATCACTGGGCGGCTTCGACGAGCGCTTCCAGGTCTGCGGCAGCGACGTGGAGCTGGGCCTGCGGCTGAACGCGAAGGGGCTGCGCGTGGTCTGCACGGCCCAGACGCGCCTCATCCACCATGAGTCCGCCAGCCGTCGCGCGGACGCCATCCCCGAGGCGGACTACTGGCTGTCGTATGACGCCTACCGGCCCTGGCTGGGGCCGAAGGGAGACCCCTACTACAGCCCCCACCTCACGCTGACCGCCACGGACTGCGGCCTGCGCCGTCACCCGGAGGATGGCGAGCAGCTCGCGGTGCGGACGCTGGGACGGGACGTGCCCAGCGCGCGGGACGTGCGCGCCGACCAGCGGGCACGGGCGCAGCGGCACCTCATCGAGCACCTGGACGCCTGGGACTTCACACCGGAGCAGGCCCGTGCCTCGCGCGAGTCGGCGCCGGGAGCCCTCGCGGCGCTGCGGGCGAAGGGAAAGGTGGAGACGGCGACGTGGTTCGTGCCCGCGTTTGGCCACGTCTACGCGGGCATTCATACCATCTTCCGCTTCGCGGACCTGATGCAGCGCCGCCACGGCGTGCGCAGCGACTTCGTCATCTACGACCAGCCGAACACGCGGCCCGGCGACATCGAGGCGCGCGTGGCGGCCATCTGCCCGGGCGCGGTGGGCGCCGTTCGCGTGCTCCAGCGTCCCGAGGACGTGGCGAGCCTGCCCCCGTGCGACCTGGCGCTGGCCACCGCGTGGACGTCCGCGTACCGCGTGCTGCACCACCCCAGGGCGGGGGTGCGTGGCTACTTCGTCCAGGACTACGAGCCGCTGTTCCACGCGGCGGGCACCCCGTCCGCGCTGGCCGAGCAGACGTATGGCCTGGGCTTCCATGGCATCTTCAATACGCCCGGGCTCTACGAGCACGTCGTGGGCCTGCACGGCATGGACGGCGTGTGGTTCGAGCCCGCGGTGGATGGGACGGTGTTCCACCCCCGCCGGCCCGCGCGCCAGGGGCCCGTGCGCGTGTTCTTCTATGGACGGCCGGGAAACGAGCGCAACGGCTTCGAGCTGGGCCTGGCCGCGCTGGCGCGGCTCAAGCGGGAGCTGGGGCCGGCCGTGGAGGTGCTCGCGGCGGGCGCGGAGTGGGACCCGGAGGCCTACGGCGTCCGGGGCCTTGTCACCAACCTGGGAATGTTGCCGGCGGAACGGACGGGCGCGCTCTACCGCGAGTGTGATGTCGGGTTGTGTTTCATGTTCACCCGCCACCCGTCGTACCTGCCGCTGGAGATGATGGCTTGCGGCGTCACTGTCGTGACGAACGACAATCCCACCAATCGGTGGCTGTTGACGCATGGCGAGAATTGCCTGCTTGCCGAGCCGACCCCGAGTGGCGTACTGGCCCGGCTTCGCGACGCCGTTTCGGACGGCGCGCTGCGGAAGCGGCTCGGAGCGAACGCCGCGGAGCGGGTCCGCCGGACGACATGGGAAGCCGAGGTGGACCGGGTCATGAAGGGCTTGCTGGACGACCGGACTTCATCCTTGGAACACGCCGGCTGAATCAGGGGCGCTGGCGGTTGAACATTGGCCCAGGGGGGCCGCGGCAGAAGGAAACCTCCATCATGCGGGATGACACCCAACTTCAAATCGCGAAGTCGCCGGAGGCGAGCGCCCCGAGCCAGGCTCAGGCGGACGAGGCGGAGAGCAGCCGCTATTGGAAGGCGACGAGCGGCTATACCTACCGGGAGATGGTCCGCATGCGTCAGGACGCGGGCAACCAGGGATATGCCCAGCAGGAGGCGCTGCTCACGACGTTGATGAAGCGCGAGCAGCGCGCCCTGGGGCGGCCGCTCGAGGTCCTGGAGTTCGGCTGCGGCTTCGGACGCCATGCGTCCTATCTGGCGTCGACCGAGGGCATCCGTTACCACGGCTACGACTTCTCCGAGCCGATGATGGAGCCGCTGCGGCAGGCGCCGCCGGTGGGGCTCGGGCCCGTGGAGGAGCGGCTCTTCTGCGGCCCGGATGCGCTGACGGCGGTGGGCGGCAGGACGTTTGACGTGGTGTTCACCGTGTCCGTCCTCATCCACAACCCGCCGGAGCGTCTGCCGGGCCTGTTGGAATCCCTGGGCAAGCTGGTGCGCCCCGGTGGTCTGTTGTGCCTGGTGGAGAACCAGCTCGTTCCCTTCGGCGTCTGGGAGAACGCGTGGCACCAGGGCTGCTGGCTGCATCCCTACGCGGAGCTGACCCCGGCCGGCTGGGACCTGCATCACGGCGGCGGGCTCCTGGCCACGCATGACGTGTACGTGCTCAAGCGCAACACGTCCCAGACGCGGCGCTTCTTCCAGCTCCAGTCGGTGGAGCAGCCCCGGGACGAGCGCCAGGCGCTGACGCTGGAGTCGCTGCACGTGCAGTCCCTGCCTCGGCTGCGCGCCTGGACGGAGCACGCGGGCGAGGTGCTGCGGGCAGGGGACGGGCTGCAGGGGATGCGCGTGTCCGAGCTGTCGGAGCGCCTGTCGGTCGAGCTGAAGCGTTCGGAGCGGCGGCAGCGCTTGCTGTCCCTGTCGGATGAGCTGGTCCACCTCCGCGCCGCGCCGCCCGAGGCCGCGCGGACGCCCGCCGCGCCGCCCGCTTCGCGCTACGCAAACGACACCGTCGCGGAGAACGTCGTCGTCGACGCGCCCCTGGACACGACGTGGGCCCATGTGGATCCGCGGCTGTCCCGGGTGGTGCACATCTTCCATCAGGAGTGGTACGGCATCCGCGCCGCGTCCGGCTACGCGCCGGGCCACAAGATTGGCATCACCGCGAACCGGACGCTGACGGCGACGGACCACCGGCGCATCGTCGAGACGTGCGAGACGCTGGGCGCGCGCTCCATCATCTTCCAGGGCTTCTCCCCCAACGCCCTGGAGGTGATGCACATGCTTCGCCGCGTGTTCGGCAGCGCCATCCGGCTGTGCTGCGTGTGGCACGGCTCCACGGCCCAGTTCCACTTCGACTTCGAATTGGAGACCTTCAGCCGGCTGCTGACGCTGCGGGAGCAGGGGCTGCTGGACGCCGTCGCGTGCGTCAAGCCGGAGATGCACCTGATGTCGCCGCTGCTCTTCCAGAAGGTCCTGCTCAACCTTCCGCCCCGCATCGCGCGGGAGGACCAGCGTCACCGTGCGCCGCTGACGCGAGCCGCCTTCGTCCCCACGCCCAACAACTGGTGGAAGAACTTCTACTCCAACGTCTTCGTCGCCGCGTCGCTGCCGGGGATGGAGCGCGTCTTCGTCACCAGTCCCTTCACCGCCCGCCAGGAGCTGCCCCTGCGCGCGTCCGTCATCAACGTGGGGCACTTGAACCGCTCCGAGCTGTTCAACCTCATCCGGGAGACGGACGTCGTCCTCAACGTGACGCTCGCCGAGTGCCAGCCGATGACCGCCCTGGAGGGGCTGGCGCACGGTGTGGCGTGCCTGACAGGGCCGCTGACCCTGGGGACACTGGATGAACACCCCTTTCAGCGGTTGGTTCAGATCGCCGGCACCGGCTCGCTCGGACAGATTCGCTCGGCACTGGAGCGGGTGGTCGGGCTCCGGGAGCGTTCGCCGGAGGAGTACGCGCAGATGCTGGAGGACTACACCCAGATGCTCTGCGACCAGGCGATCAACCACTATCTCGAGTTCGCACAGCCATGAGCAAGACCCGCGTCTGCCTCGTCACCGATGAACTCTACCCCTTCACGCCGGGGGGGATTGGCCGCGTCGCGCACAACCTCATCATGGACTCGCAGCGCCAGGGCGCGGACGTGGAGTTCCACGTCCTGTTCCCGGCCACCGTCCCCGTGCAGAAGGCCCAGGTGGAGCTCTTCTTCGGGGGCCGGGTGAAGGCGCACCTGTGCGAGTTCCGCGAGCCACACCAGAGCACCGCGGATGCCCACGGCCTGTATCCCCCCACCGAGGCCTTCCGGGACTCGCGCTGGCATGGTGAGTCGCTGGAGCTGATGCGCTACCTGAAGGCGCGCGAAGCAGAGGGCCTGCGCTTCGACGTCATCGAGTTCGCGGACTTCCGCGGCTGGGCCTTCGCCACGCTGCAGGAGAAGCACCTGGGCCTGGCGTTCGGGCAGACCACCCTCTCGGTGCGGCTGCACTCGAGCTACGGCACCCTCATGCACCACGAGCCCAACACGCTCGAGGTGGAGAACGTGGGGCGCTTCGAAATCGAGCGCAAGTCGCTGCTCGACGCGGACCTCGTGGTGGGCCATCTGCCCTGCATCGCCGAGTTCAACCGGCGCTTCTACGGCTTCGACGACGCGTGGATGCGCAAGGTCCGGGTGGAGTTCCCTCCCGTGGTCATGGAGTCGCCGGCGGAGCAGGCCGCGGCGTGGGACGTGCCGGCCACCGAGCGCAACCTCGTCTTCGTCACCAAGATCCAACACTTCAAGCAGCCGGACGTCTTCGTGCGGGGCGCGGTGCTGCTCATGCGCACGTGGCCGGAGTACCAGGGCAAGGCCATCCTGGCGTGCCACGCCTTCGACTCGGAGTTCCTCGCCGAGGTGAAGGCGCTCATCCCCACCGACCTGGCGGACCGCTTCGTCTTCATCAAGCCGGGCCCCGACCGCGAAGCCCACATGCGGGCGGGCGTGGTGGTCATCACGTCGAGCTACGAGTCGCTGAACCTCACGGCCTACGAGGCGTCCATCGCTGGCTCGCGGCTGGTGCTCAACTCGGCCTGCCTAGCCTTCGGTGACGACAGCCCCTTCGTGGATGGGGTCCACTGCCACAAGTACGACGGCGGCCTGGACTCCCTGGTGGTGGCCATGCGCAAGGCCCTGGAGGGCCCGGCGCTGGCGCCCGTCCGGTGGACCGTGGACCGCCCCTACTGGGAGCGGCATGTGCCGGAGGCGCCCGCCGCGCGCGCGTCGCGGACGCCGCTGGTCAGCGTGGTCATCATCAACCATGACCAGGGCATCTTCCTGCCCATCGCGCTGCAGGGCGTCGCCGCCTCGACGTATCCGGAGGTGGAGGTCATCGTCGTGGATGACGGGTCCACGAGCCCGTTCGACATGCAGGTCCTGCGGCGCTTGGAGCGCTCCGAGTCGGAGGGGCCGGGGCTGCGTGTCATCCGCTCGCCGGTGCACCGCGGCTTTTCGGGGGCTCGCAACCTGGGCGTCCGCGCCGCGCGGGGCGCGTATGTCGTGTTCCTGGAGTCCGACGAGAGCCTGTCGCCCGATTTCATCCAGCACGCCGTCGCCGCGCTGGAGTCGCGCTCCGTGTTCGCGGGGGTGGTCCCCACGGGGGGGCGGTTTCATTCCAGCGAGGAGCTGGCCAACCGCCAGTTCAAGGGCTTCATGACGTACCTGGGCGACTGCCCGACGTACTCGCTGGTCGCCAACCGGGTCTCCGCGCCCACGGCGTTGCTCCGCCGCGAGGTCCTGGAGCGGCATGCCTTCAACGAGTCCCTGACCGGATACGCCGACTGGGAGTTCTACCTGCGGGTCGTCCAGGACGGGCACCGGCTCCTGGTGACGAACCAGGTCCACTTCTTCTCCCGGCGCGGCCAGGACATCACCCCGTCGGCGTCCCAGCGGCGCCAGCACTTCCGGTGGTTGGTGCGGCTGCTGGAAGGGGTGCCCACGCCGCTGCACCCGTCGACGCGGCTCTTCGCGTTGCTCGCGCACTCGAGCGACGCCATGACGGACCCGTTCGGCGCGCTGGCTCCGCAGCAGTCGGCGCAGCCCGAGACTTCCGCCGCACTGGAGTCCGCCCAGGCGCTGGCCGAAGCCGTGCGTCCCCTGCGCTACGACGTGGTGGACGTGATGAACGCGGCCTTGAAGCGCCTGCCCCTGGTGCATCCGCTGCTCAAGCAGGCGGTGGTTGGACGGCCCGCTCCGTCCGGCAACGACAGCGCCAGCGGTGGCGACGCCGTGGTGAGCCACGCGGAGGCGCCTCCGCTTCGCTATGTGCTGGTGGACCGCGCGAACGTGCTCTTCAAGCGCGTGCCCGTGCTTCACCGGGCGCTCCGGAGCACCGTCAGACGGCTGACCTGAGCGCGGGGTCCTCGTGGGGGGCTGACGGCGAGCGCGGCGGTGCCTCCGCGGCCGGCGACGCCTCCAGCCGGGCCCCCGCGAGCCACGCCGGAACGAACATCAGGGCCACGAGGAACACGGGGTACTGGTAGCGCACGTCCGGTGAGGGGATGAGCGCGGCCAGCGCCGCCGTGTGCAGCACCGCCGGGAGCGCCACGGCCGCGAGCCGCCACGTCCGGTGGCGGATGCAGGCCACCGCGCAGGCCAGCAGCAAGAGGTAGAACGGCAGCGCGGGGCGCCACAGGAGCCAGGCCAGGTCTGGCCGCAGCGTGCGAAGTGTCCAGCGCAGCAGGGGCTCGCGCAGGGCGGGGAGCAGCGAGGTGGTCCGGAGCTTCTTCTCCCCTGGCTCGATGGTGCCCATCCGCCCGTCTGGCTCCACCCAGATGGGGGGACCGTTGATGAGGTCTCCACCCTGCGACAGCTTCCAGAGCACGGAGCTGCTGCACAGCACGTGGGAGAGGACGGGCCCCGCGTCCCGCCGCGTCAGCCGGACGAGGAGGGGCAGCAGCGCGTCGCTGTGACGGGTGAGCGCGGCCATGTCGAAGCGCCCGTCCCAGATGGTGTACACGTTGCTGAAGCACCGGTAGTTCCACTTGTCGTCGAGCGGGTGCAGCTCCTCGAGGAGGGCGCGCTCCTCTGGTGCCAGGGGCGTCCCCGCCGCCACATGGGCCCCCAGGAAGCCGACGAGGGTCATCCCCTTGGGGAACGGCTTGATGGTGTACGTCCGGCTGAGGAGCGCCCGGGTGCCCGCCGTGACGACGACCGCGGCCACGAGCGCGAGCGCCACGGACTTGTAACGCCCACGCCGGAGAAGCCCCAGCGCCAGGAAGGTCCCGACCACGGCGGGCAAGCCGTTGTGGCGGAGCAGCATGGCCATGGCCCCCAGCACGATGACACCCACCCAGAACCGCCAGCCCCAGCGCAGGGTGGGGTCGGTGGCCGAGCGGAACACCAGCACGCTCAGCGCCAGGACGCAGAAGCTGAAGGGGACGTCCTTCCAGAGCGTGACGGCCATGGTCCCGTTCACGGGCACCACGGCGAACAGCACCGACGTGAGGACGATGACGCCCCTGGACACACCTGCACGCGCCAGCGAGGCGCAGCCCCATCCCACGAGCGCTCCCAGGCCCGCGATTTGCGCGAGCGCCACGACCGCGGGTGACTCCCAGAGCTTCTGGAGCATGCGGATGGAGACGGTGTGGAACAGCGGATGCGCGTCATCCATGTGCCCGGACAGGGCGTCACGCCATTGTGACGTGGAGTCGGGGCTCAGCATCCCGGGGTACACGGCCAGCAGCCAGACGCCGGCGACCACGACGAAGGGAATGGGCGCGAGCAGCCCGGCCCGGCGCGGTGAGACGGGCTCGCTGACGCGCGCCTCGCGGCCGGTGAGCCAGAGTCCCGCCATGAGCAGGAGCGTGGCGAGGACGAGCGCGTGGGCCGCCAGGACGAGCCCGTTCTGGAGGGCCGCGTCCCCGCGGAAGAGGGCGACGGGGTCGGGGATGACGACGTCCCGGCGGGTGTCCGTGCCCGGCGGCGAGTACAAGTCAATGCGCTCGGTCCTTCCCTTGACGGTGTACTCGATGATGCCGGAGTGGTCGTGCGTCAACAGTTGGAGCACCAGCGGGCCGCGCGTCCTCGCTTCCCAATGCAGCAGCGCGGGCTGGTCGAGGTGGGAAAGCCAGACATCGCCATTCCGTCGCTCCCAGTTCCCCTCGGGGCGCCAGCCCTTGGGGGACAGCCGCGTCCCATGTGCGTCGAGCAGTCCGAGCACCCACACCTCGCTGCCCTGTGATTGGGGATTCCGTTCGCCGGTGGCGCGGAGGGTCAGCGTGAACGGTTCGGCTGGCATCAGCACGTGGATGGGCGCGGCGACCAACAGGAGCAGGGCGAGCAGGCTGACAGCGCCCAGCCAGGCCCGCCGCTGAGTGAGCGAGCGACGCTCCAGGCGTCTCACCAACCAGGGAAGCCCGCCTCGGTAGAGCACCACGCCCCAGGCCACGGAGCCCGACAACGCCAGCGCGCGGGGCCAGGCGTGCCGGAAGAGCGGAGCCCAGGCCCCCATGGTCAACACCGCCGCGGTGCTGAGCGCGAGCAGGAGGCTCATCACGGCGATGGGCCAGCGCCGTGGGGCGAGGTTTGCGTCCGGGAGTGGTCCGGGTGCTTCCGGGGATTGCATTGGTGGCGTGAGTACCGTACGGAGGGGGGGGCAATGCAAACCCGAGAAGTGTGAGTGCTTCTCGCGTGTTCGAACCGTCAGGCCACTGTCGCGGGGGACGCCGGAATGTCGCTGCCATTCATTACCGTGGTGGTGGGCTTTTTCTTCGTGGTCATTTCCCAGTTCGGCTCGCGGCTCGCTGCACGACATTCCATGGGTTGGTTTCTCGCCAGTGGCTTCGTCCTGGTGGCGGCCATTCGTCCGGATTGGTTGTCACCCGTGGCTCGGCTGATGGGAATCAGTCTGGTCAGCAACATGGTCCTGGCCGGGCTCACCATGTTCCTGTTCGTGCAGATGTTGGCGCACTACGCGGAGAGCACCCGCGTGCAGCGTCAATTGGGACAGGTCGTTTCGTCCCTCGCCGCGCAGACGTTCCCTGACGCACCGGCCGAGCTCGAGGAGGAGCGCCCCCGCGTGCTGGTGGTCCTTCCTTGCTACAACGAGTCGGAGAGCCTCCCGGTGCTGCTGCCGCGTCTGAGTGCGCTGGCGGGCGCCACGCCGGATTGGGCGCTGGACTTCTGTATCGTCAATGATGGTTCGGTGGACGGGACGGCCAGCGTGCTGCGGCGGCTGGCGCCCCGGAACCACGTGACCCACCACACCAACATCGGTGTGTCTGGCGCGCTGCGGACAGGGTTCCTCGTGGCGCAACGGATGGGCGCCACCTACGTGGTGCAGTGCGACTCCGACGGGCAGCATCCCATCGAGTCCATTCCCGCCCTGCTGCGGGCCGCGCGGGAGCGGGGGACCGACCTGCTCATCGGGTCCCGCTTCTGCGGCGCCGCGGGCGGAGGAGATGTGTTGGCCAGTACGACGTCGCTCCGCTGGATGGGAGGCCGCGTCGTCAGCGGCCTGCTGGGCATGTTCGGCCGCCGGGCGCGCGTGGCGGATCCAACGTCCGGCTTCCGGGTGTACTCCACGCGGGCCGTAGGCACCTTGCTGCGCCTCATGCCGGATGAGTACCCCGAGCCGGAGTCCATCGCGCTCGTCGCGGTCGCGGGACTTCAAATCGGAGAGGTCGCCGTGGAGATGCGCCCCCGCGCGACGGGGACCTCCAGCCTGACGGGGCTCAAGAGCTTCCAGTTCATGACGAAGGTGGCTTCCGCCTTGTTGGGGCTGCGCCTGCGCTCGCTCCTCCGAAGGGATGCGCCCGCGCGCGCGCCGCTGGCGGGAGACGCGGCTGGCATCGCGAGCCCCGTGGTCTCGCTGTCCACCCGCGAATCCGCCTCGCTGCCATCCGCGGAGCGGGGGCGGCTGGGCGGCTAGCGAGCGCAACCGTTGGGCCTACTTCCGGTGCTTGAAGAAGCGCTCCATGACCTGGTGGCGGAGCGGACGTGAGTCGTCGGAGCCTCCCGCGAGCCAGACGGCCGCGCGCCGCAAGGTGGCATGGGCGAAGTCGAACCGTTTCAGGGTCGCGTTCACCCTGTCCGCGATGCGGTTCATGCTCGGTGGCGCCGCCGCGCCCGTGGTGAGCAGATGGAGCTCCTGCTTGCGCGCGCGCGCCAGTTGCATGCGGAGCGAGCGCTCCGGGCGGAGGGGCAACGTGGGGTGCTTCTGGCACAGATACGCGAGCTGCGCGTAGCGGTCGTTGACGCGCATGCTGCGTGTCATCGAGTCAGGGCGCAGCCGGTAGTGGAAGAGCGGCTCCGGGATGACCGAGCCCGCGAGGCCGCGTTCGGCCAGGGAGCAGAAGACATCCCAGTCTTCATACGCCGTGAGCCACTCATCGTAGCCGCCGACGTCCTCCACGAGCCGCCGCTCCATCAGCGCGGTGCAGGTGGAGGCGACGTTCTCCGCGAGCAGCGCGTCTCGCTCGGTGCCCCAGGGAATCCAGCCGCCCACGGGTTGGTCCGGCGCCCCCACGAAGTAGGAGACCAGCGAGGTGACGTAGGCGAGCCCCGGTGTGCTGTCCATCACCGCGACGGCCTTCTCCAGGAAGGTGGGGGCGATGAGGTCGTCCGGATCCAAGGGCAGGACATATCGGCCTCGTGCGGCGCGGAGGGCGGCGTTCCTCGCCGAGCTGAGCCCCCCGTTCGCCTTGCGGATGAGGCGGAGGTCTGGCGCCTGGATTGACTCCAGCACCGCGAGGCTCTCCGCGTCCGTGGAGCCGTCGTCCACGAGGATGATTTCGTAGTCGGTGAAGGTCTGCGCGCGAATGGAGCGCAGCGTCTCCGGCAGGTAGCGCCCCATGTTGTAGAAGGGCACCAGGATGGACACGCGGGGGGCCTCGTCCCTGGACGTGACGCTGGTGGGGCCTGGATGCCGCTTGGGCCTGGCCTCCGCGATGGCTACTTCGAACTGGCGAACGATGCTGGCCGGCGCGCGGGACGAAGCGACGCGAGCGGGGGCCGCGTGACGAACGGCTTCACGAAGCGATGGCGTGGTCAGGGCCTGTCCGAGGACCCCCGCCAGCTTCGCGGCGTCATTGCTGGGGAACAACAAGCCGCTGACGCCGTCTTCGATGAGCTCGGCCAGGCCTCCGTCGTTGCTGGCCACCACGAGCGCACCCGATGCCATGGCTTCCAGACCGACGGCAGCGAGGTCCTCCCACCTCGAGGGGATGCAGCACACGGACGCGTTGGCGAGCGCCGGGCCGAAGCTCGCTGCATCACCTGGCGGCGTGAAGTGGAATCTTTCCCGCCACGCGGGCGCGATGCGCTGTTCCAGCCAGGCCCGAAGGGAGCGCTCGGACGGGCCGGTGCGGGTGTCCTCTCCCATGAGGTGGACCTCCGCGACGAGCCCTCGTTCGAAGAGGGACTGCATGGCCTCGACGAGCAGGTGGACGCCCTTTCGGTACTCCAGGCTCCCGAAGTACAGCACCCGGGGCAGGGCCCCAGATGCGGTTGATTTGATGCCGGACGCTGGAGGGCGCTCGAACGGCGGCGGAATCACGAGGCCCGCGTCCTTCAGGTCCAACCGCGCACGCGTGCGCTCCAGGGTGGCGGTGGAGGATGCCAGCAGCAGGTCCGCTTCACGGATGGCGGTGTCCTCCATGTGTTCCCGCTGCGCGGTGTCCATGTCCAGCGTGGCCAGGCGATTGAACAGCAGGTGGTCGTGGGTGGAGTCGTGCAGACGCACCGCGAGCACCGCGCCGCTGAAGTGCCCGAGCGTGCGTCGGCCGCGCATCGCGAAGGCGCCTGCGCCCTCGACGTCGGGGAACTCGATGACATCGAAGGGATGGCGCGCGTGGAGTGCCAGGAGGCTCTGGTAGGCCGACCACGCGTGGCGGAGGGCCGCGTGGGGGAACGCGCCCTTCAATTCCGCTTCGCGCTCGTCAACCGCATGGACGCGGGCCGTGGGAAGCAGGGACTCCACCTGCTTCATGTCCACTCGGGCCGGGGTGAGGACGTGCACCTCGTGGCCCGCGTGGGCGAGGGCCCGGCTCATCTGCGTGACGTAGGTCCCGAGGCCGCTTCCAGTGAGGGGTTCGAGTTCTTTGTAGACGAGGCAGATTCGCAAGGACCGGACCTTGGACAGGGAAAGCGCCGAACGGACGGGGCATACACCCGAACGGCGGCCTGCCTCAACGGTGGCACGGCCTCGTCTGCCCCTGCCTTGGCGCCGTCGCTTGTGCGAGCGCTTCGGTGTCGCCGTCCCGGGCGATGTCTAACGACCCATGGGGCTCACCCCGGAGGCGGTCTCCGGCGCAGGGGACTCGGTGATGAGGAGTGCCAGCGTGGCGAAGGTCGCGATGACCGACCAGTAGATGAAGCGGAAGTCGCTGCCGATTCCGATGAGGAGATAGCTGAAGGCGTAGCCCAGTCCGGACAGGGCCGTACAGAAGGCAATCGGTTTCTGGCGAACCGACCGCAACGCGACGAGCGCGAGGGCTCCGAGGAGGAGCAGCCACGCCCAACCGCGGAAGAGGAGTGAATCAGCGACCCGCACCTTGATGCGATGCAGCGTCTTGTACATCCGTCCTTCGCTTGGAACGCGCAGTTGGAAGGGGTTGGGATCGATGCCGCGGTGAAACGGGTAGTAGATAGGGCCTGGCGTCGCGCCGACAAGGCTTGCGAAAGAAGCCAGACGGTGGCGCATCCAGGCTTCAGGTTGTGTTCGAATCATGCGCGCCCATTCGGCGAGGAGTTCGTCTCGTCGGGATGCGATTGACGAGAACGCGATGGGACGAGCACCCTCCACGCCTCCGAACAAGGGCCAGACATGGAGCGGCGAGTACAGGCGCGCGATCTCTGCGCCCGTCGTTTCGCCCGACAACATCGACTGTGAGACAAGATTCGGGTGTGCGGCGTAGATTCCCGCAAGGTCATAGAGAAACAGCTGACCTGCGGCCCAGGCCGGGGTGGAGTCGAGGACACGGCTGACCACGGAGGGCGACAACAGGAGGGCCAGCATGATCGCCGCCAGCACCTGGGCCTTTCGAAACCAACCCCAAGCCCTGGCAGACAACTGCGCTGTCGTGGGGATGGCCAGTGGGATTGCGGCGATGAGCGCGTTGTGCCGGAAGGCCACGCCCGCCAGCAGGAGGACGAGCGCGATGCCAGGCCGGCGGTACTTGAGCGCCGCGACCGCGCCTAGCAGGACCGCAGCCGTCATCACGTCCTTCCAAAGGGTGACGGCGAGCGCCCAGGCAGTGGGGATGAAGAGGAAGGCCGCCATGATGAGGAGCCCCCATCGTCCCTGGCGTGTTTCGGGAGAGCGCACGAGCGCCGCCATGCATGCCCCGAGCGCCAGGAGCTGTAGTCCGAGCACGAGCCAGGGGGAGCCCACCAACTTCCCGCTGACTCCCAGGAGCCCAGCGGAGGATGGACGTCGTTGTAGGTCCCGTGGATGCCCTGGGTGTACTGGTCGATGGAGTCCGCGGACATCAGCCCCGGCTGGAAGGCCGCGAAGAGCACCGCGGTCCAAAGCAGGACTCCGATGCGGAGGGCGCGGTCCCGCGAGGAGGTGTCCGCGAGCGTCGTCGACCACCTGAAATGAAATGACTCGGGGATGCTTGGAACGCGCATGACTTTGCCGGCCTGTGAGGGCGTCTCTGAGCATGAATGGAGCGGGGCACAGGGCGCTGACCCTGTCGGTTCTTCCTACCGGCCTCGCTTGCGAGGACGCTTCGCGCTTGCCTTTGGTTCTCCTTCGCGAAGCGCGGGCTTCATGGGCTCGGCGTGAGCGCCCGTGGCTTCGAGTTGCGCCAGCCTGCGCTCCAGTTCCTTCCGCCAGGCGGCCTGGGCTCGGGCCTGCTCGCGCTGCACGTCGTGTACGGTGGCGAGTGCATCGAGGATGGCTTCGTTGAACGCCACCTGCTTGCGGAGGACTTCGTTGATGAAGGGCTGGAAGGTGAGCCGAAAGGCGCGCTTGGCCAGGACCAGCGCCAGCCCGGTCATACCGCCACGGTGCGAGGTCGCTGGCTCCGCGTACCGGCTGTCCATCTTTCCGTGTGCTTCCTGAAGCAGCGCAGGCCAGGGGGCGGCTGTCGGAGGACGCGCGGCGGCCTCGAGCGTATGGCGGAGGAAGCCCTCCGCCTCGGGCGACGGCGAGGGGAGTTGCTGGGTCTCACGCGCCACCACCTCGGCTGTGGGTGTGTGCGTGATGAGGTCTTCAGGGCGCATGTGAAATGACTCCCTTCGAAGCGAGTGCCGTGAGCAGCGTCTCGACGGTTGCCCCGGTCTGGAGTGGATGCGCGACCACCGTCCGGAGACCCAGGTGCGCGCGCGCTGCTGCGAGCAGCTCGGGCTGTGCTGACGAGGTGGCCACGCCCCATGCCCGCTTCGCGACGTACGGCAGCAGTGTCTGCGCGGATGCGGTGTCCAAGCCGAGCAGCACCACGGGCGCGGCCGAAGCTCGCACGGCCGTCTCCATCGACGACGAGCCTGGCAGTGGGGCGTTGTCACGCCGGCTTACCGGCTGGTCGGGCGTGAACTGCGTCACGAGGCCGCCCTCCCGGCCCTCCGCTTCCCCCCCGTCTCCGGGGCGCAAGGCGAGGATGCGAGCCCCAGGGAGACGCGCTGCCAGGCGGCGCGCAAGCTGGGCGCTCGGGCTGCCGGCCCGTACCAGGAAGCCAGGGCACATCAGCTCCACGGTGGCTGACGGAGAACCCCGGGCTCCGCCAGAGTCGGTGCCGGACAACACGCCCGTGAGGGCCCGCCGCACCTGTTCGGCCACGGCCTCCTGTGACAGCGCGGACAGGCGTTCACGCTGCGCGGCGATCACCTGCGCGCGCAGCCCGGCGTTGCGGTCCAGCACGGCCAGCAACTGCGCGACCTCGCGTGGGTCGTCCGACAGCGTGGCGAGCCCCGCGCCGCCCATCGTCTCCGGCACGGCGGCGGCGCCATAGGCCACCACGGGGACGCGCCGGTACATGGCCTCCAGCAGCGGCACGCCGAAGCCCTCGTGCCGGCTCATGGAGAGGTACGCGGACGCGGTGGCGAAGCAGGCGGAGAGCTGCGCGGCGCTGACACGGCCCAGGAACAGGACGCGCTCCGCGCCCAGCACGTCCTTCAGTCCATGCAGATACGCCCCGTAGGGACCGTCCCGGTGCAGGGCGCCCGCGATGACCAGCCGGCTGCGAGGCTGGTAGAGCCGCTGGTACGCCGTGAAGACGCGCAGCACATCATCCACCTTCTTGCTGGGCACCGCGCGCCCCACGAAGAGGATGTTGGCCATGCCGTCATCCAGCTCGGCCTGGAGCGCCGCTTCTGGCGCCGTGTCGAACGCCGCCCAGTCAATGGCGAAGGGCAGCACCGCGACATTCGGATACCCCGCGGCCACCAATTCCTCGGCGCTGAAGCGCGAGTAGGCGAAGGCCGCCTCGACGTGAGGCCGCAGCGCGAGCAGCTCGTCGCGCGCGGCGTCGCACGCGGCGGCCACCTTCCGCTCGAAGCCCTCGAACAGCCGAGCGGGCGTCACGTTGTGATAGACGAGCACCTTGCGCCCCGGGCTCCGCGCGATGCGCGGCACCAGCCGGGATTCGAAGCTGTGATGCACCAGCAGGACGGAGTCCGAACCCGCCTCCTTCGCATGGTCCTTCACCGGGCGGACCTGGTCCTTGCAGGCGTCGTCCCAGGCGTCGGCGTAGATGTCGGAGGCATGCCCCCAGCGGCGCAGCAGGCCCTGGAGGTACCGCACCTGGTTGCCCACGGCGTCGCCCCAGGCCAGCCGGGGGAGCACCTGGTGGATGGCGGGGAGCCGGGGAGGGGGTCTCGATGCGGTCACAACCAGCTCCCTTAGCGCCGTGCAGGGCCGCCATACAAGCCTGGTCTCCCTCGCGCCTTGACGGTCGTGGACCCCTTCGATACGCAGGCGCTCGCTCCGAGCGCACGAGGTCCACGGACAATGAACGTACTGGTGACAGGCGGCTGTGGCTTTATCGGCTCCAACCTCGTGAAGTACCTGCGCCGCGAGCGGCCTGCCTGGACGGTGGTCAACCTGGACAAGCTCACGTACGCCGGCAACCTGGAGAACCTGGCCGAGCTGGAGGGCGACCCCCGGCACGTCTTCATCCGGGGCGACATCGGCAACCGGGAGCTGGTGGAGCACCTGATGTCGGTGCACGCCATCGACGCGGTGATGCACCTGGCGGCGGAGAGCCACGTCGACCGCTCCATCCTGGGGCCGGAGGTCTTCGTCACCACCAACGTGCTGGGCACCCAGCAGCTCCTGGAGGCCAGCCGCGCGCGCGGCGTGAAGCGCTTCCTCATGGTGTCCACCGACGAGGTCTACGGCTCGCTGGGGCCCACGGGCGCCTTCACCGAGTCCTCGCCGCTGCAGCCTTCCAGCCCGTACTCGGCCAGCAAGACGAGCGCCGACCTGGTGGCGCTCGCGTATCACCACACGTTCAAGCTGGACGTGGTGGTGACGCGCTGCTCGAACAACTACGGCCGCTACCAGTTCCCGGAGAAGCTGATTCCGTTGATGGTGGTGAACGCGCTGCACGACAAGCCGCTGCCCGTCTATGGCGACGGCGGCAACGTGCGTGACTGGCTCCACGTGGAGGACCACTGCCAGGCGCTGCTGCTGGCGCTGGAGAAGGGCCGCGCGGGCGAGGTCTATAACATCGGCGGCGGGGCGGAGCGGCGGAACCTCGACATCGTGAAGGCCATCCTGGGCCTGGTGGGCAAGCCGGACTCGCTCATCCAGTACGTGAAGGACCGGCCGGGGCACGACCGCCGCTACGCCATTGACCCGTCGAAGGTCCGCGCGGAGCTGGGCTGGACGCCCGCGCACACCTTCGAGCAGGGCCTGGCGGAGACGGTGCGCTGGTACGTTGACCACCCGGCGTGGTGGGAGCGCGTCACCAGCGGCGCCTATCGCCAGTACTTCGAAACCCAGTACCGCACGCGTCTGCAGGGGAGGGCCTGAGCCATGCGCTTCCTCGTCACGGGGTCCAACGGGCTGGTGGGCAGCCGCGTGTGCACCTTGCTCCATCAGGGTGGGCACTCGGTGCTGGGGCTGGGCCGGGGCGTCCGGCGTGCCCAGGGCGCCTATGACTACGCCAGCGTGGACCTGACGCGCGAGGCGGACGTCGCCGCCGCGGTGGAGGCCGCCGCGCCGGAGGTGGTCATCCACTGCGCCTCCATGACGGAGGTGGACGCCTGCGAGAGGGACCCGGAGGCCGCCTATGCGGGCAACGTGAACGCCGCCGCGGCGGTGGCCCGCGGCGCCCGCAAGGCTGGCGCGCACCTGGTGCATGTGTCCACGGACTACGTCTTCGACGGCGAGGCTGGGCCCTATGACGAGGACGCGGTGCCCAATCCTCGCGGCGTGTACTCGGTGACGAAGCACATGGGCGAGCAGGCCGCGCGCGTGCTCGCGCCGGGCTGTGCCATCGCGCGCACCGCGGTGGTGTACGGCTGGCCGCCGGTGGAGGGCCGGCTCAACTTCGGCGCCTGGCTGGTGACGGCGCTGGAGAAGGGGCAGGAGGTGCGCCTCTTCGAGGATCAGCTCGTGTCGCCCAGCTTCGCGGACAACGTGGCCGCCATGCTGGTGGAGCTGGGCGAGCGGCGGTTGGGTGGCGTGTGGAACACTTGCGGCGGAACCGTCATTGACCGGGTGGGCTTTGGCCGCGCGCTGTGCGAGGTGTTCGGGTTCGACGCGAGGCGCATCGTCCCCACCCGCATGGCGGAGCTGAAGCTGGCCAGCCCCCGCCCGCTCAAGAGCGGCCTGCGCACGGACAAGGTCCGCGCCGGGCTTTCCGTGGCCCCCCTGGAGCTGGCGGAGTCGCTGTCGCGCTTCCATGCGACGTGGCTCGCGGCCCGGGGACACTGACGTACCGAGGTGGACATGAAGGGCATCATCCTCGCCGGTGGCTCGGGGACGCGGCTGTATCCCCTGACGCGCGTGGTCAGCAAGCAACTGCTCCCCGTGCATGACAAGCCGATGATCTACTACCCGCTGAGCACGCTGATGCTCGCGGGCATCAAGGACGTGCTGGTCATCTCCACGCCCCAGGACCTGCCGCGCTTCCATGAGCTGCTCGGCAGCGGCGAGCAGTGGGGCATGCGCTTCAGCTACGCGGAGCAGCCCCGGCCGGAGGGCCTGGCGCAGGCGTTCATCATCGGCCGCGACTTCGTGGGCACCGACAGCGTGTCGCTGGTACTGGGCGACAACATCTTCTACGGCCACGGGCTGAGCGAGCTGGTGAAGCGCGCGGCGTCGCGGGTGTCGGGCGCGACGGTGTTCGGCTACTACGTGAAGGACCCGGAGCGGTACGGCGTGGTGGAGCTGGACGCGCGGAACCGCGCGGTCAGCCTGGAGGAGAAGCCGCTCAAGCCCAAGTCCCACTACGCCGTCACCGGGTTGTACTTCTACGACAACCAGGTGCTGGACATCGCCGCGGGCCTCAAGCCGAGCAGGCGGGGCGAGCTGGAGATCACCGACGTGAACGCGGAGTACCTGCGCCGCGGCCAGCTCGACGTGGAGCTGATGGGCCGCGGCTACGCGTGGCTGGACACCGGCACGCACGAGTCGCTGATGCAGGCGTCGAACTTCATCGAAATCATCGAGCGCCGCCAGGGCCTCAAGGTGGCGTGCCCGGAGGAGATTGCCTTCCGCATGGGCTACATCGGCGCGCAGCAGCTCCTGGCGCTGGCCGAGCCGATGCTCAAGAACGACTACGGCCAGTACCTGCGGGCGCTCGCGGAGAACCGGGGGGCGGTCTCGTGAAGGTGACGTCGCTGGAGCTTCCGGACGTCCTGCTGCTGGAGCCCAAGGTCTTCGGGGATGACCGGGGCTTCTTCATGGAGATGTTCCACGCGGCGCGCTACGCGGCCGTGGGCATTCCCGGGCCCTTCGTGCAGGACAACTACTCGCGCTCGGCGAAGGGGACGCTGCGGGGCCTGCACTTCCAGGAGCCCCAGGCGCAGGGGAAGCTGGTGCAGGTGCTGGCGGGCGCGGTGTACGACGTCGCGGTGGACGTGCGGCGCGGGTCGCCGACCTTCGGCCGGTGGGTGGCGGAGGAGCTGTCCTCGGACAACCGCCGTCAGCTCTGGATACCGCCTGGGTTCGCCCATGGGTTCTGCGTGGTGAGCGACTCCGCGGACTTCCACTACAAGTGCACCTCGCTCTACGCGCCGGAGACGGAGCGGAGCGTGGCGTGGAACGACCCGGACCTGGCGATTCCCTGGCCGGTGAGCGAGCCGCTGCTTTCGCCCAAGGACGCTCGGGCCCCGAAACTCCGCGACGCGCCCGTGCTGCCGGAGTACGTGGGCTGAACCGTGCCCGAGCAACAAGCTGTCCGCACCGCAGACCCAGGAGGTGATTCCCCCCGGGGCTCGCGGCTGGCCTCCATCGCGGTGGCCAGCGCGCTGTTCATGGAGTTCGTGGACTCCACCGCGCTGTCCACGGCGCTGCCCCGGCTGTCGCTGGCGTTCGGCACCGACCCCATCCACCTGAAGCTGGCGCTGACGTCGTACATCCTCGCGCTGGCCGTGCTGGCGCCGGCGAGCGGGTGGATCGCCGACCGCTTCGGGCCTCGCCGCGTCTTCATGTTCGCGATGAGCGTGTTCCTCCTGGGCTCGGTGCTCTGCGGCTTCTCGCAGTCGCTGACCCAGCTCGTCATCTTCCGCACGCTCCAGGGACTGGGCGGCGCGTTGATGACCCCGGTGGGGCGCATCATCGTGGTCAGCTCGGCGCCGCGGGAGCGGCTGGTGACCGCCATGAGCTGGTTCACGATGCCCGCGCTGGTGGGCCCGCTGGTGGGGCCCCCGCTGGCGGGGCTCATCCTGGGCGTCGCGGACTGGCCGTGGATCTTCTTCATCAACGTTCCCGTGGGCCTGCTGGGCATGCTCGCCGTGGCGCGCTTCGTCCCGCCGCTGCACCAGCCGGACCCGGGGCCCTTCGACACGCGCGGCTTCGTGCTCGCGGCCGTGGCCATCACCACGCTGATTGGCGCGGCGGAGACGGTGGGCATCGGGCTGATGCCGCTGCCCCTGCAACTGGGGCTCGCGGCCATCGCGCTCTCCTCGTTGGCCGCCTATGTGCGGCACGCGCTGCGCGTGGAGCGGCCCGTGCTGGACCTCCGGCTGCTGCGCATCGACACCTTCCGCGCCAGCATGATTGGCGGAACGCTCACTCGCATGGGCCTGGGGGCGACGCCCTTCCTGCTGCCGCTGCTGTTCCAGGTCGGCCTGGGCTGGACGCCCGTCGAGGCGGGCCTGGTCACCATTGGCAGCGGGGTGGGCGCCCTCTCCTGCAAGTCGGTGGCGCCCTTCATCATCCGGCGATTCGGCTTCCGGCAGACGCTCATCTTCGCCAACCTGGCGTCCGCCATCATGACCGCGCTGCCGGCCTTCTTCCGGAGCAGCACGCCGATACCGCTCATCGTGGGCGTGCTCGTGGTCAGCGGGTTCATGCGCTCGCTGCAGTTCACCGCGACCAATACCGTGGCGTACGCGGACATCCCGCGGGACACGGTGAGCAGCGCCTCCACGGTGTCCGTGGTGACGATGCAGATGGCGCTGGGGCTGGGCATCAGCTTCGGCGGGTTGATGCTGCACCTGGCGCGAGGCCCTGGCGAGGCGCCGCTGACGCCGGACCGCTTCGTGCTGCCGTTCATCGCCGTGGGCGTCGTCTCGTCATTGGCGGGGCCGCTCTACCGCCGGCTGTCCCCGAACGCCGGGGCGCATATCGGCGGCCGCAGGGTGGGGTGAGCCGGGCGGCTCTGGCGCCAGAGCCGAGCCACTCCGCGGAGGCTCGTCAGCAGCGCGCCCGTACTCCATGCGGCCGCACCCGTGGAAACGGTCAACCTGATGGTTGTGTATCGCCGCGTTCGGGACTATCTAGAACCAAGTGGTTTAGTAACGGAGTTGACCTGCCGTTGAAAGGGAGCCCGCGATGTCGCCTTCGCAGAGTGTCCAGGTCGGCGTCACACGGCGGTTCAACGCGTCGCCGGAGCGAGTCTTCGACGCCTGGCTCAAGCCGGAGATGGTCGGCCAGTGGATGATCGGGTCCGCGGTCCGGGACGAGGAGGTGCTGCGGCTCGCCATCGACGCGCGGGTGGGCGGCACGTTCTCGTTCTTCGTGCGGCGGGGCGCGGAGGAGCTCGACCACGTGGGCACGTACCTGGAGATTGACCGGCCGCGCCGGCTCGTCTTCACCTGGCACGTCGACAAGGAAGAGGACACGCTCAGCCGGGTGACGGTGGAAATCACCCCGCGCGACACCGGGTGTGAGCTGACGCTGACGCACGAACTGGACGCGAAGTGGGCCGAGTACGCCAGCCGGACGGAGCAGGGCTGGGGCACCATGCTCGACGTCCTGGTCCGCGCAGTGGGGCAGCGCTGACGCTTCGCTGCCCCGCCATCGCCACCTCAGTCGGACACCTCTGGAGGCAGCATGTCCTGGCAGCGCCGGAGGCCCCGCTGGGCTTCCACGAGCTGGGGATGGTCACGCTTCAGCGCCCGATAGAGGGCCATGGCGGCCTCGCAGTTGCCGTCGTTCTCCAGGGCGCGGGCACGGGTCATGCGCTTCGAGGCGTCCTCGACCTTGCCCGCGAGCGCCGCCAGCTCCGGCTCGACGGCCTCCAGGCCCAGGCTCCGTGCCTGGGCCAGGCGCTTCATCGCGCTGTCCAGCCGGCCCTCGTTGAAGTCATTGCCAATGTCGATGGCCTGTCCCGCCGCGAGCACCTTGAGCTGCCGGGCCGCCACGTCGTCGGGGGCCGCCTCCGCCGCTCCACGCGCACCGTGGGGTGACGCGCCTGTCGCCTCCAGGGCGGGCGGGGCGGCGGGCTTCGCCGGCGCGTGGACGGCCTCCAGGGTTCCAAACTTCACGTCGTCCCCGCGTCCATTGCGCAGGGCCACGACGCCCACGCCGCCCACGAGCAGCACGCCCGCGATGCCCAGCCCCATGGCCGCGCCCGCCTTCGAGCGCCTCGGCTCCACGTAGGGCGAGGCCGCGTGCGCCGTCTTGTTGAATCCCTCGGGCCCCACGCGGAGCCCGGTGCTCGGCGCGGCCGGCTGCGTCAGCGGAATGGGCGCGGGGCTCGCCGCCGGCGCGGCCTCCGCCGGCGCGGTGCGCACCAGCGTGGCCTCGGAGCCCTCGGCGCCGAAGAGGAGCGTCGCCGGGCGCGCGGGCTCGACGCCGCCACCGGTGACGGCGGGGTTGAGGCCGCTGACGGCGCGGCGGTTGGTGAGCGTGGGCAGCGCGTTGACCAGGTCCGACGCGAAGGCCTCCATGGTGGCGTAGCGCTCCTCGCGGCGCTTCGCGGTGGCCTTCTGGATGACGGCGTCCACGGCCGGGTGCTGGAACTCCGCCACCACCTGCGTCAGTCGCGGCATGGGCTGGTGGACCTGCTTCTGCATGATTTCGGAGACGCTGTTGCCGTCGAAGGGCTGCTGGCCGGTGAGCAGCTCGAAGAGGACGATGCCCACGGCGTACACGTCCGCGCGGGCGTCCACGTCCAGGCCCATGGCCTGCTCGGGGGACATGTAGCGCGGCGTGCCGGCCACCGAGCCCTGGACGGTGAGCCGCGTGGCGCCGTCGGTGATGCGGGCGATGCCGAAGTCCAGCACCTTGACGTGCCAGCCGCGCATGCCCTGCCGGACCATGATGTTCTCCGGCTTGAGGTCGCGGTGGATGACCTGGCGCGCGTGGGCGTAGGCGAGCACGTCCGCCACCTGGAGGACGATGTCCACGGCCTCGTCGAGCGCGAGCCGGCCGCACGTGGTCAGCAGGCTCTTGAGGTCATCTCCCTCCACGTACTCCATGGAGATGTAGAGGCTGCCTTCCTCGTCCTGCCCGAAGTCGTGCAGCGTCACCGCGTTGGGGTGCGCCACCCGCGCGTAGCTCTTGGCCTCGTTGAGGAAGCGCCGGGCCACGTCCGGGTCCATGGACAGGCCGCTGTTGAGGAACTTCATCGCCACCTGCTGGCCGATGCCCACCTGCTCCGCCAGGTACACCGAGCCCATGCCGCCCTGGCCCAGCCGCCGGAGGATGCGGAAGCGGCCGGCCACGACGCGGCCAATCATCCGGTCCACGGCCGGCGCCACCGTCAGCAGCTCGGTGCCTCCACAGGCTGGACAGGCGCCGTCCCACTTCGCGTGTTGGGCCTCGCACCGCTGGCAGATGAAGAGCGACATGGGTGTCCTTGCAAGAGGCGCCGTCAGCGCGTGGCCGGGGCGTAGCGCTGGAAGAGGAGGCGCTCCAGCTCGAGCGCCCCCGCCTCGGAGGACTTTCGCTGGGCCGAGGCCGCGCGCAGCACGTCCGTGCGCGAGTCCCGCGGCAGGTCCGTCTCCAGCACCGTGAGCGCGCCGTCCAGGTCGCCCGCGCGCTGGAGCGCGGCGGCGCGCCACACGCGGTACTCGGTGCGCCCGGGGGCCGCGGCGGAGGCCTGGGCGAACAGGCGCTGCGCCCCGGCGGCGTCGCCGTCCTGGAGCGCCGCCAGCCCCTCCAGGAAGGGCGCCTGCGCCGCCGCGGTGGCGGAGGGCTCGCCGGTGTCCCGGGCCAGGTCGAAGAGCGCCCCGGACTCACGCAGGCGCTCGGTGGGCAGCGCCTCGCCGGCCAGGGCCCGCTGGTGCAGGTCGTCGGTGGCGGCGCGCGAGGCCGCGCTCAGCTTCGCGGCCATGTCACCCAGATCCGCCCCCAGGTAGCCCTCCGTCACCAGGGTGCGCAGCGTCTCGCCCGCGGCGCCGGAGCCCACCAGCCGGCCTTCCTCCAGCGCGGCGAAGAAGCCCGCCTTCAGCTCCACGTGCCGGGCCGTCATGTCCGGCGGCACCTTGTTGCGCTTCTTGCGGCGCGCGGCCTTCAGCTTGCGCTCGCACAGCGCCAGCTCGCGCCGGGCCTTGGTGCGGTCCTGGATGTCCGGTGCGCCGCGCACATAGGCGCGGTAGGCCACGCAGGCACCAAAGACATCCTTCGCCCGCATGCGCGCGCGGGCCAGGTTCAGGTACGCGGGCAGCAGGGACGGGCTCGCGCGCGTGGCCTGGAGCAGCACCTCCGCCGCGTCCTTGTGCTTGCGCTTGTTGTAGAGGCGGGTGCCCTCGGCCAGCAGGGCGTCACCGCGGCCGACGGAGGGGCCCACCAGGGGCTCGGCCAGGGCCACGCCGCACGTCAGCAGCACACACGCCCACGTCAGGCGCCGCAGGTCAGAACGCATAGCCCAGGCCTCCTCGGATGTTGCTGGTGCCGGCAATCTTCTTCAGCAGCGTGAAGCTGTGCTGGTACGCGACGGAGGCGTACAGGCCTTCGTAGACGAAGATGCGCGCGGTGGCCTGGCCGGACGCGTGCAAATCCAACGCGTAGAGGCCGTCCTTGAAGATGGCCGTGTCCCCCGCGCGCTCCTTCACCAGCAGCCCGCGCCCCTCCAGCCCCACCTGGAGGGCGAAGGACACCGGGCCGAGCACATAGCGAAGCTGCGGCTGGAGCGCGCGCACCGACACGGCCTGCACCTGCGTGTCCAGCGCCGACACACCGTCCGGCCCCGCGCCGCCCACGCCCGGGGGCACGTCGATGCCCAGCGTCCAGGTGTCGCCGGTGGAGGCGTAGGTGGCGCCCACCAGCATCACGCCGAAGAACTGGCCATAGCGGCCGTATTCCACGCCCACGCCGCGCAGGTTGCGCGAGCCCGGCGCGCGGATGTCACGGGTGCGCAGGTCCTCCAGCTCCACCGAGGTGCTCAGCGGCTGGGACGCCAGCGACGTGCCCGTGAGGCGCTGCAGCTCGAACGAGGCCTCCAGGTAGCTCTGCCGCGCCATGGTGGCCTCCTTGCGGCGCCGCATGGCCAGCTTGAAGGACTGCAGGGAGGTGGGCGTCAGCGCGTGCTCCAGCGTGTACGTCCCGCCCGGGGCAATCTCCGCCGTCACCTCGTGGGGCTCGTAGCCTTCCAGGGAGAGCGACACCACGCGGGTGCCGGGCTGGATGCCCTGGTCCACCGCGGTGGTGCCCACCGGCTCGCCGTCCACGCGAATCTCCGCGCCCTCCGGCTGGGCCTTGACCACCAGCCGCGCGGGCACCTTCTCCAGCGTGGCGGCCAGCTTCACCTGCTCGCGCGAGCTCACCACCCGCGTCTCCTCCTTCGGCAGGTGCGAGGCCAGCTCGAAGCGGAAGGTGTGCTCGCCCGGCAGCACCTCCGTGGAGAAGGGCGTGGTGCCCACCTTCACGCCGTCGATGAAGACGGTGGCGCCCGCGGGCGTCGTCTCCGCGTCCACCGTGGCGTTGAGCGACAGGAACTTCACCAGCACGCCGGCCAGGGCCTTCTCGAAGGACGGGTTCGCCGTCTCCGCCTGGCCTCGGGCGCCGGTGCCAGGCCGGACGCTGACGGCGCGGAAGCGGTAGCCCGCGTCGTCCTGGCCCGCCTGCACCAGCACCACGCGCTCCAGGCCCAGCGAGTCCAGGTACGCCTCCAGCGGCTCACGGCAGCGGGTCTCGCCCGTTACGCAGCGCAGGTCCCCCGAGCGGCCCTTCAGGTGCGCGGCCAGGGCGGACCGGCCGATGAGCTGCCGCGCCTGGACCTCCTGGGGTATCAGCGCGGCGATGCCTTCCTCGGTGCGGCGCAGCAACGCGTCCTGCCCGGGGTACAGGGCCTGGACGAGCCACAGCGTGTGCGAGGCAGCGGGTGCCTGGGGGCCCGGGGGCGTTCCGGGTGCGGCGCCGGCGCTCAGCGCCAGGCTGACGCTCAGGAGACAGGAGACGAACATGGCGTCCTCGGGGGAGGGGCCGCGGCGGAACCGACCGGCAGCCCCCTTCCATGGTGTACGCCAATGAACGCTCTCCTGCCTAGGGGGGAGGGCTGGGAGCGAAGGGTTTTCTGGAAATGCACCTCCCGCGCCCTTCCTGCCCGCCTGCCCTCCGGCCGCGTGCGAGGGAGCCGGGGGCTGGAGGTCGCCTGGGGTGTGGGGAGTGCGCATCGTTCCCCCGGTCGCAATACCTCCGAGGAGGCGGAATGGTGCTCCCTGGCAAGGGAATGAGCTGGAAGACGTTCTTCGTGGCGCTGAAGGACGAGTGGACGCGCGACGAGGTGGGCGATGTCGCGGGCGCGCTGACCTTCCGGGTGATCCTGGCGCTGTTCCCGTTCCTGCTCTTCCTGGTGTCGCTGGCCGGCCTGCTCATCGAGCCCGCCCAGGCGCAGGTGCTCATCCAGGAGCTGGCCCGGGTGGCGCCCAAGGAAGTGACGTCCATCCTGAGCGAGCGCATCGAGGCGCTGGCGAACAGCCGGCCGGTGGGGCTGCTGACGGTGGGTGGTGTCGGCGCCGTCTGGGCGGCTTCGGCGGGCGTGGTGGCGCTGATGACCGCGCTCAACAAGGTCTATGGGGTGACGGAGTCGCGGCCCCTCTGGAAACTGCGCGGCACCGCGCTGCTGGTGACGCTGGGCGGCGCGGTGGTGGCCATCGTCGCGGCGTTCGCGGTCGTCGTCACGCCCGTCGTCGCCGGCAAGCTCCCCGGCGCCCTGGGCACCGTGCTCATGTGGCTGCGGCTCCCGGTCGCGGGCCTGATGATGATGTTCCTGTGGGCGGTGCTGTACTACGTGCTGCCGGACGTGGAGCAGCGGTTCCGCTTCATCACCCCGGGCTCGGTGGTGGGCGTGCTCATCTGGGTGCTGGCGTCGTGGGGCTTCTCCCAGTACGTGGCCAACTTCGGCAGCTACGACGTCAACTACGGCGCCATCGGCGGTGTCATCGTCATGCTGCTCTGGATGTGGATCTCCGCGCAGGTCATCCTGCTGGGCGCCGAAATCAACGCCATCCTCGAGCACCGCTCCCCGGACGGGAAGGCGCCGGGCCAGAAGCTGCCGGAGCAGGGCAAGGCGGTGACGGCCACCAAGACGGAGCTGGAAGAAGGCGGCGCGGCCCTCCCGGGGGCCTCTGGCTTCCGCCCCACGGTGGACCCGGTGACGGGACGGCCGCTGGATGGGCAGCCGCCGCCCGGGCCGCCCAGGCTGCGGGACACGCCGCTCGCGGCGGCCTTCAAGTGGGCCGCGGGCCTGGGGCTGGGATTGTTCCTGCTGCGCAGGTCGGCGCCCCGGTAGCCCGCCTCACCTTGAAGGATGGGCAGACACGCCCCGCTCCCACCTGTGCCAGCGCGCGCGGGTGGGGCGGGGCGTTCGCGTGTGATAGTGGGGTGGTCTTGACCTGGGACTTCAGTCCAGTGTGACGGGCGGGGACGGGGACTTGCGGAGCACCTCCGCCCAGTGCGAGCGTGCGCGCCATGTTGGTTGGACGACAAGGGCTGTCGTCGTCCGCTGGCAGTCCCCCTCGAACATTCCCCCGCACCCCTGATTGCCCCGGTGCACGGCCGACGTGTGCCCTGGAGTCCCGATGTCCCTCACACCCCACCAATCACTGCGCCACGGCGTGGTGCTGCTCACAGCTCAACTCGTCCTCGCATGTGGCGGCGGTGAGCCAAAGCCGCCGCCCGCAACCGACCTCACGCCGCCCACGACGCGCGCCACACCCGAGGGCGGGGACTTCACGACCTCCGTGGTGGTGACGCTGGCCTGCGATGACGGCGGGGGCAGCGGCTGCGCGGCCACGCACTACACGCTGGATGGCACCACCCCCGGCACGGGCTCCCCGCGGTACCGCGAGCCCTTCACCTTGGGCAGCACCACCACGGTGCGCTTCTATTCGTTGGACGCGGCGGGGAACGCGGAGGCCCCGGGCGCGGTGACGTACACGCTGGTGGGCGCGGCGGACACGCAGCCGCCCAACACGGTGGCAAGCCTCGCGAGCGGCTCGTTCAGCAGCCCCCGGAGCGTGGCGCTGACGTGTGACGACGGCGAGGGCAGCGGCTGCGCGGCCACGCACTACACGCTGGATGGCAGCGTCCCCACGCAGGCCTCGGCGCGCTACACGGCGCCCCTGTCCATCGACACGTCCACCACGCTGCGCTTCTTCTCCGTGGACCGGGTGGGCAACATCGAGGCGGTGCGGCAGGAGCGTTATGTCGTGGACACGGAGGCGCCCCAGGTGGCCGCGTCGCCGCGAGGCGGCACCTTCACCGGAACGCGTACCGTGACGCTGACGTGCGATGACGGCGAGGGCAGTGGCTGCGCGGCCATCCACTACACCACCAACGATGCCATTCCCTCGCTGGAGTCGCCCGTCTACCAGGAGACCCTGGTGCTGACGGCCACCACCCGCGTGCGCTTCATCGCGGTGGACTGGGCGGGCAACGTCTCGGACGTGGTGTCGGAGCAGTACACGCGAGAGACATCCATGGAGGACCACTCCGCGCCCACGACGATGGCCTCGCCCGCGGGCGGCAGCTACCGGAGCGCGCAGTCGGTGGTGCTGGCTTGCACGGACAACGCCGGGGGCAGCGGCTGCGCGGCCACGTACTACACGCTGGATGGCACCACTCCCACCACGTCCAGTCTCCGCTACACGGCGGCCATCACCATCTCCGCCAGCGCCACGCTGCGCTTCTTCTCCGTGGACGTCGCGGGCAACGCCGAGCCGGCGAAGTCCGAGCAGTACACCCTGGACACGGCGGCCCCGGTGACGACGGCCTCACCCGCGGGAGGGTCGTATTCGGACGCCGTCACGGTGACGCTGGCGTGCAGCGACTCGGGCTCGGGGTGCCAGGAGACGCGCTACACCCTGGACGGCTCGGCGCCGCAGGAGGGCTCGCCGGTGTACGCGGCGCCCTTCTCCATCTCCACCAGCACGACGCTGCGCTTCGCCTCGGTGGACCATGCGGGGAACGTGGAACAGGCGAGGCAGGAGGTCTACGTGCTGCCGAACCTGGACCAGCTTGCCTCGGAGCAGATCCAGGCCGTGCGGGATGCCCCGACAGGCCCGGTGAGCCTGGTCATCAACGGCGCGCGCATCACCTACGTCAAGGCGGCCGTGGGGAGCGCCGTGAATGACGCGGCGGGCTTCTTCCTCCAGGCCGCGCAGACCGGGCCAGCGCTCTTCGTGGCGATGGACGCCGGCACGCTCTCACCCGCGCCCCAGGCGGGCGCCCGGGTGCGTGTCACCGTCAGCGAGAAGTTCGTCGTGAATGGCCAGATGCGGGTCCGCCTCTCCGCGTACAACGTGCTCAGCACCGGCCACTCGCTGTCGGACCTGGTCCAGCAGGTGAGCGACGTGGACATCACCACCGGCACGCCGCCCGACCATGAGTCCGAATACATCTCCATCACCGGCACCATCGGCGGCGCGGGCTTCTCCGTCGCTGGCCTTGGCCACGTCCAGGCGCCGTTCACGACGGCAGGCGTTCCAGCGGGCTCCTCGGGGGCGGCTGTCTTGCGGCTGCGCATGGTGGAGCCGCTTCACGACACCCTGGCGCTGTCGGCAGGCTGTTCGCTGACCGTGGTGTCTCCGCTCTGGGTCTTCTTGAACGCAACGCAGTCGGCCCACACCATCCAGCCCTCCGTCTGGGAGCAGGGACAGGCCACCGTGCATTCCTGCCCGGCGCCTCGCGTGACGGAGGCGCAGGCCTACAGCCGCAACTCGGTCATCATCCGCTTCAGCCGCGCCATCGACGCGGGCTCCGTGCTGCCCGATGGCAGCCAGTTCTCCATTCCGGGCCTGAGCGTCTCGGAGGCGCTGGCGCTGAATGCGCATGAGGTCTGGATCCGCACCGGCAACCAGACGCCGCGTCAGCAGTACACGGTGACGGTGGCGAGCTCGGTGCGGGACATGCGGGGCGTCGGCGTCGAGTCCGAGGGGGGCTCGACGTCCTTCCCTGGCTACCAGCAACCGGCTCGGCTGCGTCTGTCCGAAGTGGCGCCCAACGTGGCCCAGGGGCGGGACGTGGTGGAGCTGGTCGTCCTGGAGAGCGGCACCGTCATGGGGGCCACGCTCCTGGATGGAAATACCATCCTGGCGACGCTGCCGGACGTGCAGGTGGCCTTGGGGGACATCATTGTCATCCACCTCAACCCGGATCGTGTCACGCCGGGCGCGGATGCCCCGGCCTCGGAGACGCTGAGCAAGTCGCAGTACCCCGCCGCCTCCTACTTCTGGAACTACGACACCGCCTGGGACTTCCATGGCACCACCCTCGGCGTGGGGACCGGCAACCGGACCCTGCGCATCCGGGATGGCTTCGACGTCACCCAGGACGGCCTGGCCGTGACGGTGTCGGGCAATACGTTCGCCGGCTATCCCGCGCTGCTTCAGGCACTGCAGGCCGAAGGGCAGTGGCTGCCCGCGAGCTGCAACGGCGCGTTGTGCACGTATGCCACCTTCCCGAGCGCCTGGGACGTCTCCGTGGATTGGTCTCAGGCCTTCGTCAGCCAGGGGCGCGCCTACTCCGTGCAGCGCGTGGGCACCGCGGATTCGAACACGTGGGAGGACTGGACCTTCGGCGGTTCGACGTTCGGCGTTCCGAACCCGTAGCGCCGTCAGGGCAGGGTGACCTGGCCATCGCCGCCGCGTCCCGGGAGGGCTTCCCCGGGGCGGGCGGCGATTCGCCTTTCAGGGGGCGTTCTTGCCCGGGCTCCGCCGCAACTGTGCTGCTGGCGCGTCTGCGTGGCTGTGTCTACTGACACGCATGCCGAGCCAGTAGGGTGGAAGTGCTTGTGATTGGGGCGGGGCCGGGCCTCGACTTCGATTCGCGACGCACGCCTTCAGACCCCCTTTCCTCATGGCGCAGGGCGGATGCCTTGTGCCCTGGAGTTGTCATGCCTTTGAAATGTCCTTGGCCGCTGCGTGGCGCCGCGCTGGCGATCCCCGTGCAGCTTGTCCTGGCTTGTGGTGGCAGTGGTGAGCCTCAGCCGCGGCCTCCACCCGCCGTGGACCGCACGCCGCCCACGACGCAGGCCACGCCCGCGGGAGGGGATTTCGCCACCGCCGTGGTGGTGACGCTGGCCTGTGATGATGGTGGTGGTGGCCAGGGTTGCTCGGCGACGCACTACACGTTGGACGGGAGCGTGCCGACGCAGGACTCCGCTCGGTACACGTCGCCCCTGTCCATCGCCACGTCCACCACGTTGCGCTACTTTTCCGTGGACCCCTCCGGCAACGTCGAGCCGGCGCGCGAGGCGCGCTTTGTCGTGGACACCGCACGTCCCACCGTCGCGGCTTCTCCGCTGGGGGGCCTGTTCTCCGGTCGTCGTACCGTCATGCTGACGTGTGATGACGGCGAGGGCTCTGGCTGTGCCGCCATTCATTACACCACGGATGGTTCCGCTCCCTCCCCGTCCTCACCGGCCTATCAGGAACCCTTGGTGTTGACGGCCACCACCCGCCTGCGCTTCATCGCGGTGGACCAGGTGGGCCACCTGTCGGAGGAGACCGTCGAGGAGTACATCTGGGATGGGGCGGGACCTGTCTCCGCTGCGACGCCAGGAGGAGGCCTCTTCCGCGAGCCTGTCCCGGTGACCTTGAGCTGCGACGATGGCACCGGCGCGGGCTGTGATGCCACGTACTTCACCACAGAGGGGGAGGCTCCGACGCGTGCTGCTCAGCGCTACGGCGGCCCCATCGAGGTATCCGTCACCACGGAGTTGCGCTTCTTCTCCGTGGATGCGCTGGGCAACGAGGGCCCGGTGGTGACGGAGCGATATGTGGTGGACTCGGCCGCGCCCACCACCGTGGCCAGTCCTCCCGGCGGGACCTACGGCAGCGCGCAGGCCGTGGCATTGGCGTGTGAAGACGGGAGCGGGGCGGGCTGTTCCGCCACCTACTACACGTTGGATGGCTCCGCGCCGAGCACCGCTTCTACGCGATACGTTTCGCCGGTGCGGGTGGCCGCCGACAGCACGCTGCGCTTCTTCTCTGTCGATGCGGTGGGCAACGCTGAGCCTGAGAGAGCGGAGGCTTATGTCATCGACACGGTGGCGCCCGCGGTGGAGGCCCGGCCTCGAGGTGGCAGGTTCCATCTCGCGCAGACCGTGACGCTGTCGTGCTCGGATGTCGGGACGGGATGTTCCGCCATTCACTACACGGTGGATGGCAGCACACCCGGGAGCCACTCACCCCGCTACGCCGCGCCGCTCGTCCTCTCTTCGGATACGCCGCTGCGCTTCATGGCCCTGGACGGCGCGGGGAATGCGAGCCCGGTGGGGGAGGAGACGTACGTCATCACCATGGATGTCACGGCGCCCGAAACAGTGGCCTCACCCTCGGGAGGTGCTTACAGAAGCGAGCAGACGGTGACGCTGGCGTGTGAGGATGACCTGGGCGGCAGTGGGTGCTCGGCGACGTACTTCACGCTCGATGGCAGTCCCCCGACCACGGCCAGCGCCCGCTACACGGGGCCTGTCCCCATCTCCGGCTCCAGTACGCTGCGCTTCTTCTCCGTGGATGCGGTGGGCAACGTCGAGTCTGGGAAGTCGCAGACCTACGTCATTGACAGGACGGCGCCTGTCGCCGCCGCCAGTCCCCGGGGCGGGACGTTTCACACGGTCCAGACGGTGGCGCTGACGTGCGTGGATGAGGCGTCTGGCTGCGTGGCCATCCACTACACGACGGACGGTCGCGCTCCGGACGCTCAGTCACCTCGCTACGTGTCGCCGCTGTCCTTGTCTGCGGACACGCAACTGCGATTCATGGCGCTGGACGCAGCGGGGAACGCCAGCGCGGCCGTGTCGGAGGTGTACGCCATCTCGCTGGATGTGACGCCGCCCGTGACGACGGCAAGCCCACCGGGTGGCGCCTACCAGTCCGCGCCCAGGGTGACGCTGTCGTGCTCAGACGACGCGGGAGGCAGCGGCTGTGCGGCGACGTTCTACACGCTCGACGGCAGCGAGCCGACGACCGCGAGCGCTCGCTATTCGAGCCCGTTGCTCATGTCCGATGGTGCCACGCTGCGCTTCCTCTCCGTGGATGCGGTGGGCAATGCCGAGCCTTCGAAGAGCGCGCGGTACACCGTGGATTCGGTGGCCCCGGTCACGACAGTCACACCCGCCGGAGGTGTGTATGCCGCCCCCATCACCGTGACATTGGCCTGCGGCGACGCGGGCGCTGGCTGTCGGGAGACGCGCTACACGGTGGACGGCTCCACGCCTTATCTGGACTCGCCGCTCTACGAAGGCCCCATCTCCTTGCTCAAGTCCACGACGCTTCGCTTCTTCTCCGTGGACCATGCCGGCAATCTGGAATCTCCGAGACAGGAGGTCTACACGCTGCCGATAACCGATGAGGAAACCTCAGCGCAGCTTCAAGCGGTGCTCTATGCGCCCTCTGGTGCCCTGAGCCTGCGTGTCGAAGGGGCGCGCATCTCGTATGCCAAGGCGCAGGTCGGCGACCCTTCTCGCGACCCCGCGGGTTTCTTCCTGCAGGCGGAACAGGCGGGACCCGCGATCTTCGTGGTGGCGGAGCCTGGCAGCCTGTCGCCTGTGCCGAGGGCGGGGGACCGTGTCGATGTCACCATCTCCGCGAAGTTCTACCTGGACGGCAAGCCGGCCTTCCGCGTCTCTCGCTATGAGGTCCTGAGTTCGGGACACTCCGTGGACGACCTCGTCCTGGATGCGAGCTCGCTCAACGTGGTCTCCGACAGCTTCCCATTCCTGTCGCGGTATCTCTCCATCACCGGGACGATTGGCTCCAGCGGCTCGAGCACCTTCGTGAGCGCTGGCCTCAGTCACGTCCAGGCGCCGTTGGCGACGGAGGGCGTGCCCGCCGATTCGTCCCTGGCGCAACGCCTCCGCCTCCGGCTGGTCGAGCCCCTGCATGAGGTCCTGGACCTGTCTGTCGGGTGCCGTGTGACGGTTACCTCACCGCTTTGGAGCTTCGAAGGTCCGTCGGACCGCTGGCCCATCATCCACCCCTCCGCGTGGACCCGAGAGCAGTTGACGGTTCATTCGTGCCCGGCGCCTCGCGTCCTGTCGGCTCAGGGGCGGAGCCTGGACTCCGTCCTGGTGCGCTTCGACCGGCGCGTCGACGCGTCGACGGTTCTGGGAGATGGCCGCCAGTTCCAAGTCCCTGGGTTGTCGGTCCTGTCGGCGACGCCGCTGGGGGGCAGGGAGGTCCTGCTGCAAACCACGGAGCAGCAGTCTCGCGCCACGTATCAGGTGAGGGTGGACCCTTCGGTCCGCGATGAGCTCGGCACGGGCGTGGATCCGAATGCGGATACGGCCTCATTCACGGGGTACTTCCGAAGTGCCGTCCTGCGCCTGTCGGAGGTCGTTCCCAATGTCTACGAAGGCCGGGAGTTGGTGGAGTTGTCCGTCGTCTCGGCAGGAACCACCCGCGGCATCACGCTGGTGGAGTCGGACGCGTTCAGCAGGCCACTGGCGACGCTCCCGGACGTGGACGTCGCCACCGGGGATGTCATTGTCATCCACCTGCGACCGGACCGGACCAGGCCGGGCGCGGATGCACCTGCCTCGGAGACGGTGAGCAAGAGTCAATATCCACGGACCACGTACGCCTGGAACTTCGACACCGCCTGGGACTTCCACGGCCAGGACTTGAGCCTTGGCAGTGGCAGCCGGACCTTCCGCCTCATGGATGTCCATGGAGAGACCCTGGACGCGCTCGCGGTCGTCAGTCCTGGGACGGAGAACGCGCCCTTCCTTCCGCAACTCCAGGCGCTCCAGGCGGAAGGCCACTGGCGACCCGCGGACTGTGCCGGTGGGCCCTGTACCTATCGCTCGGTGCCCAGCGCTGAAGATGTCTCCGTCAACTGGTCGTGGATCTTCACCGCGCAGGGCCGGAACAGGTCGGTGCACCGGAGCGCCACGCCCGGAGCCGACTCGAAGGCGGAGTGGGGTGTTGGCGAGGGCTCCGTCGGCGTTCCCAATCCCTAGCGCGCTCCCGACGTGGTGAAACGACAATCGCCGCCTCGTCCCGGGAGCGTTTCCCCCAGGGCGGGCGGCGATTCGTGTCTCAGCGTGCCGCCAGCCGCCTACCGGCGGCGCGCGGCGACGTCGGAGTGCTTCTCCACGAACTCGGAGTAGGGCCCGTTGAAGTCGAGCACCTCCTGGCCCGCCTGGAGCGACCAGATGCGGGTGGCCACCTCGGAGATGAGCTCCTGGTCGTGCGTGACGACGATGACGGTGCCCTCGTACTTCTGGAGGCCCTCCGCCAGCGCGGCGATGGATTCCAGGTCCAGGTGGTTGGTGGGCTCGTCGAGCACCAGCACGTTGTCCTGCATGATCATCAGCTTGGAGAGGAGCAGCCGCACCGTCTCACCACCGGAGAGGGTGTCGGTGTTCTTCATCCGCTCCTCGCCGGAGAAGAGCATCCGGCCCAGCACGCCGGAGATCTCCTCGTTGGTGAGCTTGTCGTGCAGGTCGCGCAGCCAGCCGAAGCAGGTGGTGCCCTTGCGCACGACGCCGTGGTGGTCCTGTGGCAGGTAGCCCACGGAGGCCTGGTGGCCCCAGCCAATCTTCCCGCCGTCCGGCTCCAACTGGCCGGCGATCATCTTCACCAGCGTGGACTTGCCCACGCCGTTGCGGCCGATGACGCAGACCTTCTCGCCCTTGCAGACCAGGGCGTTGAAGGGCTTGATGACCTCCTGCCCGTCGAAGGACTTGTGGATGCCTTCAATCATCAGCGTCTGCCTTCCGCTGACCACCTTCTGGTCGAAGCGGATGAACGGCCGCGCGATGTTGGAGCGCTTGAGGTCGTCCGACTTCAGCTTGTCGATCTGCTTGATGCGGCTCTGCACCTGCGAGGCGCGCGTGCCGGCGTGGAAGCGGGCGACGAAGTCCTGGAGCTGGGCGATCTTCTTCTTCTTCTCCGCCGTCTCGGACTCGACGCGGCTGCGCACCTGCGCCTTCTGCCGGACCATGTCGTCATATCCACCGGGGTAGTGGATGATGGTCTCGTAGTCGATGTCCGCGATGTGCGTGCAGATGGCGTTGAGGAAGTGCCGGTCGTGGCTGATGGTGATGAGCACGCCCTCGTACTCGTGGAGGAAGCTCTCCAGCCAGCGGATGGAGTCGATGTCCAGGTTGTTCGTGGGCTCGTCGAGCAGCAGCCCTTCCGGCTTGCCGAAGAGCGCCTGCGCGAGCAGCACGCGGAGCTTGAGGCCGCCGGTGAGCTGCTTCATCGGCTCTTCGTGGAAGGACTGGTCGATGCCCAGGCCCGCCAGCAGCGTGGACGCGTCGCTCTCCGCCGAGTAGCCATCCTCCTCGGCGATGACGCCCTCCAGCTCGCCCAGCCGGTTGCCGTCCTCCTCGGTGATGTCCGACTTGGCCAGCAGGTCGTTCTTCTCTGACATGGCCGCCCAGAGGGGCGCGTTGCCCATGAGCACCACGTCCAGGACGCGGTTGTCCTCGTAGCGGAAGTGGTCCTGACGGAGGATGCCCAGCTTGCGGGGCCGGACGATGTTGCCCATGTCCGCTTCCTCGTCCCCGGCGAGGATCTTCATGAACGTGGACTTTCCGGCCCCGTTCGGACCGGTCAGGCCGTAGCGACGGCCCGGGGAGAACGTGACGTTGACGTCCTCGAAGAGCTTCTTGGGCCCGTAGGCCTTGGAGACGTTGATGACGTTGAACATGGCGGCGGCGTTGTAGCGGAAATGGTGCGGTGGGCCAAAGCGGTGAGGCGTTTCGCGTTCGACAGGTGACCGCGAGGACTCCCTGTAACCGCCGGGAGGGCCGGAGAATGCCGCCCCGGTGCTGGCTTCGAGCCCCGGAGCGGCGGTGGAAGGCGTCAGATGCCCGGCGCCCGGCGGCGTTCCGCCTTGGACGGAATGCCCGGGATGCCTGTACGGCTGTCCAGGAGGGGAGCGGGCGGGGCAGATGGATGCGGTGCCTGCCGGGCGTGGCGGGTATAAGGGCCGGCCCATGGCCGTTCGTTTCGAGCTCCTCACCACCGACCCCACGGGCGCGCGTGCAGGCATCCTGCACACACGCCGGGGTTCCTTCAAAACCCCCATGTTCATGCCGGTGGCCACCCACGCGGGCTTCCGGCACCTGGCCATGGAGGAGGTGAAGGAGACGGGCGCCAGCATCCTGCTGGCCAACACCTACCACCTGATGCTCCGGCCGGGCGCCGAGGTCTTCAAGCGCTTTGGTGGCATCCACCCCTTCATGCAGTGGGACGGGGGCGTGCTCACGGACTCGGGCGGTTTTCAGATCTTCTCCCTGCCGGAGGACCGGCTCATCACGGAGAAGGGCGCCCACTTCCGCAGCTTCTACGACAACAGCCGGCAGCTCCTCAGCCCCGAGTCGAGCATCGCCATGCAGCAGGCCATCAACTCGGAAATCATGATGGTGCTGGACGTGTGCATCGACTCGCGCACGGACGAGGCGGGCACCCGCGAGGCCATGGAGCGCACCCACCGCTGGGCGGTGCGCAGCCTGGAGGCCAAGGCCGCGCGGGACACCGGGCAGGCGATGTTCGGCATCGTCCAGGGCGGCGTCTTCCCGAACCTGCGCGACGAGAGCGCGGCGTTCCTGACGAAGCTGCCCTTCGACGGCTTCGCCATCGGCGGCCTGGCCGTGGGCGAGACGAAGGTGGAGCGCGAGTCCATGACGTTGCGCACCACCGCGTCGCTGCCGCAGGACAAGCCCCGCTACCTGATGGGCGTGGGCACGCCCACGGACCTGGTGGAGGCCGTGCTGCGCGGCGTGGATATGTTCGACTGCATCATCCCCACCAAGATGGCGCAGCAGGGCTACGCGTACACGTTCAGCGGGCTCGTCCGCGTCTCCCGCAGCGTGTTCCGCCTGTCCGACGAGCCGCTGGACGCGGCGTGTGACTGCTACGTGTGCAAGCGCTACACGCGCGGCTACCTGCAGCACCTGATGCGCGGCAAGCACCACCTGGGCTCGCGCTTCCTGTCGGTGCACAACGTCCGGCACTACCAGAAGCTGATGGGCCGCATCCGCGACGGCATCCTGACTGGGACTTACGCGCAGGTGTACCGGGAGCTGAAGGCCGCCATCGCCACGCCCAAGGACTTGAAGGACGAGGCCAACGCGCGCGAGGTGACGCTGAAGGAGGTCGGGTGAGCAGCGCGCCCGGGTCCAATCCGCGCGACGGGGACTTCGAGCTCATCACCCTGCGTAACGGCGCGCGCGCCGTGCGGCACCTGGGGCACGGCGAGGTGATGCACCCCTCCGTGGGGCCTTGGCAGGAGGCGCTGCGCCTCTATGTGGAGCAGGCGCGGCTGGCGGACCGGCTGCGGCAGCCGGGCCCTCCGCTGGTGATTCATGACGTGGGCCTGGGCGCCGCCACCAACGCGGTGGCCGCGCTCACCTGCGCCCGGAGCCTGGGCTCGGAGCAGCGCCGGGGGCTGGAGGTGGTCAGCTTCGAGGTGGACCTGGCGCCACTTCGGCTGGCGCTGGCGGACGCGGATGGCTTCCCCTTCCTCCAACCCTTCCGCGACGCGGCGGAGACGCTGATGCGCGACGGGGTGTGGGAGGCGGAGGGCATCCGCTGGCGGCTGCTGCTGGGGGACGCCGTGCCGTACCTGGACGGCGCGCTGCCCGTGGCGGACCTCGTCTACTTCGACCCGTTCTCTCCGGCGTCCAACCCGGACATGTGGACCGAGGCGGTGCTGGCCCGGGTGCGCCGGCACTGCCGCGAGGACGGGGAGGGGACCCTGCTGCTCACGTACAGCGCGGCCACGCCCACGCGGGTGACGTTGCTGCTGGCCGGGTTCTACGTCGGCGCGGGGGTGTCCACGGGGACGAAGGGTGAGACGACGGTGGGCGCCACCCGGCGCGAGTCGCTGGAGGCCCCGCTCGGTGAGCGGTGGCTGGAGCGGTGGAAGCGCTCGTCGTCCCGGGCGCCGCATGGCGGGCAGCTCACGCCCGAGGTCGAGTCGCGCGTGCTGGCGCACCCGCAGTGGCGGTGACGGGCCAGGGCGCGTGACGGAAGACATCCGGCCCGGTCCGGGGTAATCGGCGGGGCATGCGCGACGCCCTTCAGATGGAGGACTGGGGCGGCACCGGTCCGGTGCTGCACCTGGCTCACGCCAACGGCTTTCCGCCGGGGTGCTACCGGAAGCTCATCGAGCACCTGACGCCGCGCTACCACGTCTTCACGCTGCGCACGCGGTGCCTCGTGCCGGGCTCCGACCCTCGGGAGCTGCGCACCTGGGATGACATGGCGGACGACCTGATTCACGCCCTGCGTGCCCAGGGCGTGCAAGGCATCGTGGGCGTGGGCCACAGCATGGGCGGCGTGGCGACCTTGCTCGCCTCCGCGAAGGCGCCCGCGCTCTTTCGCGCCGTCGTGGCGTTGGACCCGGTGTTGTTCACGGGGGCGCGGGCCCTGGCGCTGCGTGCCCTGACGCTGCTCGGGCTGCGGAGCCGGGTGCCCCCGGCGAGCCTGGCTCGGCGACGGCGCGAGTCATGGGGCGCTCGTGAAGAGGCCGCGCGGAGCTACGGCAAGAAGCCGCTGTTCGCGCGCTTCGACCCGGAGTGCTTCCAGGACTACCTCACCCATGGCCTCACCGAGGCCCCGGGCGGCGGCTTCCGGTTGACCATCCCCAAGGCCTGGGAGGCGCGCGTCTTCGAGACCTCTCCCCGGGATGTCTGGCGCGAGCTGGGCACGGTGAGCGTCCCGTCCCTGGTGATTCGCGGCGGCGACTCCGACACCTTGACCGCCGACGCGCTGGCGCGAGCCCACCACACGCTGTCCGAGAGCCAGGCGGAGGAGCTCGCGGGTGCGGGACACCTCTTCCCGCTGGAGCAGCCGGAGCGCAGCGCGCAGCGCATCCTCGCGTTCCTGGACGGGCTGGAGTCGGCCCGCGCCGCGGCGCTGGCCGTCCGGTGAACCTCCGCGATTCAGGCACCGGCACCCAGCGGATGCTGTCGACCCACATCGGCCTGTCGTGGGCTGACGAGCCCCCTCCGGAGCGACCTTGAGAGGTCGCTGTTCGGAAATGTCGGGACTTTTGCGGCGCCAAAACCCCCGACATTTCCAAACAGCGAGCTCCGTGTACGCGACCGGTACCCCTCCGGGTGAAGGAGGGGCGTCGGAGGCAGAGCTCGGGAACCCACAGCGCTCCATGACCGGTTCCTCCTTCGGGATGGTGGCATTGGGGCGTCCATGGCTCGGGCACTCACCATTCTGTCGCACTGGCCCCTCCGGGGGATGGAGCGGCTTCGGCGGCGTCCATGGCTTTTGGGCACTCACCATTCTGTCGCACTGGCCCCTCCGGGTGATGGAGCGGCTTCGGCGGCGTCCATGGCTTGGGCACTCACCGTTCTGTCTCACTGGCCCCTCCGGGAATGGAAGGGCTCCGAGGGCGCCCGGGTCCGGGCACCCACCACGCTGGCTTCGATGCTCCCTGGGGCCATTCACGGCTGTTGCCGCTCACCAGCCATGTCCGAACAATGGCCATTCACTATCCGGATCGCCGGCGACCTGATGGAGGGCGGGCGCTTCGAGGCGCCGCTTTCGTGCGTCCTCGCGCGCGAGAAAGGCCTGCCTCGCACGCAGGATGTCATGGCCTCGCCGGGCTTCGAGGACGTCGAGGTAGGGGCTGACGCTCCGGGTGACGCGGCAGGTCTCCGCGAAGCGGCGGACCTCGTCCGCCGTGGTGCGCCCGGAGAGGAGGGCGTCGTGAATCGCGCGTACGGCGATGGGGAAGCCCAGCTTGTTGCGGTACTTGAAGAGGTCGGCGACTGTCTTCGCGACGCCGTAGACGGTAATGGGCATGCCCCAGAGCTTCCGTTGCTCGATGCCTTCGGACTGAGCACGCCCGGAGAAGCGGACCACGCGGAGCGGCGGCTCGCTCCATTGAGGCTTGCGTGCGTGTTCGCCAATGGCCATCCAGACCTCGGCGGGGGCTTCAGGCAGCATTCCATGGACCCACAGCGCGGACTTGAGGCAGAGCACGCCTCGGGGGACGCGCTTCGCGGCAATCGCCGCCGCTGTCACCATCGCGTTCGAGCGCGCCCAGACGCCGGGGGCGACTTCGCTCAGCATGCCGACCTTGCACATCAGGTTGAGCTGGCTGCGTGGAGCGCCATGGGCCTCCAGGTCTCGTGACCGCAGCAGCCCCAAGGATTCCACCAGCGTGGCCACGGAAGGCCGGCTCTTGTAGCCAGGCCTCCGACTCATCCTGCTTCCCATTCCCCATCCCTCCCCAACGCCCGGCGTTCCCGGAGCGCATTCCGGCATCAGCGTACCGGGGAGGCCCGACAGGAGTCCGGCGGGCGGCTAAAGCGCACCGCGCGTGGCCTGCTCGGGCGACGAGAAGGTGAACTCCGCGCGGCGGTTCTGGCGGAAGGACTCCTCGGAGTGGGATTCAGACAACGGCCGCTCCTCGCCAAAGGAGACGATGGAGAGCTGCGACGACTCCACGCCCAGGTCGCGCAGGTAGTCGCGCACCACGGCCGCGCGGCGGTGGCCCAGCGCGATGTTGTACTCCGTGGTGCCCAGCTCGCAGGTGTGGCCCGACACCGTCACCCGCGTCAGCGGCCGCTCCCGCAGGCCCGTGGCGAGCTGCGCGAGCAGCTCGCGGGACTCGGGCCGCAGCGTGGCCGAGTCGAGCTCGAAGTACACCGGGTCCGCCGCCAGCGAGCCCATGGCCCCGCGGGCCGCTTCTTCGTCCTCATCGGTGTTGCGGGTGGGCGTGGCCGCCGTGGCGGTGGGGCTCCGGTGCGCGTTCGGCGCCTCGTCCGTCACGGAGGGCGTCTTCTGCTTGGAGGCGCAACCAACCAGACTGACCGCGGCGAGAAGAGACAGGAGGGTTCGGTTCATGCCTCCTGTCATTTCAAGGCCTGTGCCGCGCGCCCGCCTCTCTGAGACACCGGAGCCGTGGCACAGCCACCGTTGCAGCGTGCCCAGGTCAGCGTTGCGGATTGCCTTCCGCGCGTTCGCGGCGGTGGATGGTGGAGACGTCGATGCCGAGCAGCTCGGCCGCCTTCGTCTTGTTGCCCCCGCACCGAGCCACGGCCCAGGCGATGTACTCCGTCTCCAACTGCCGCAGCGGGATGATGGCGCGCTGCGCCGCGGCCAGCGGGTGGCTCTCCAGGCCCGTGTCCGACGGCAGGTGCGGACGCAACTGGGGCAGGTCCACCACCTCGGTGGAGCCGAGCACCACGAGCCGCTGCACCAGGTTCTCCAGCTCGCGCACGTTGCCCGCCCAGGTCAGGGCGCCCAGCGCGGCCAGCGTCTCCGGGGAGAAGCGCTGCACCACGGAGCGCGGGTTGCGTGCCTTGGCCTGCTGGAGGAAGTGCTCGACGAGCGCGGGGATGTCCTCGCGGCGCTCGCGCAGGGGCGGCAGCCGCAGCGTGACGACGTTGAGCCGGTAGAAGACGTCCGCGCGGAAGCGGCCTTCCTTGACGCGCGCCTCCAAGTCCTGATGGGTCGCGGCCACCACCCGCACGTCCACCGTGCGCGAGCCATCCGCGCCGACCGCCCGCACCTCGCCGTCCTCCAGCACCCGGAGCAGCCGGGCCTGGAGCTCGGGGGCCATGTCCCCAATCTCATCCAGGAACAGCGTGCCGCCGTCCGCCTCCACGAAGAGGCCGCGCCGCGCCGTGGTGGCCCCGGTGAAGGCCCCTTTGACGTGGCCGAACAGCTCGCTCTCCAGCAGCGCGTGCGGCAGCGCGGTGCAGTTGACGGCCACGAAGGGGCCCGCGCGCCGGGTGCCCTCGAAGTGCAGGGCCCGGGCGACCAGCTCCTTGCCGCTGCCGGACTCGCCGCGCACCAGCACCGGGGCGCCGGACCAGGCCACCCGCTCAATCAGCGCGTAGAGCGCTCTCATCGCGGCGCTGCCGCCCACCAGGGCGCCCAGGCCCCCGCGGTCCGCGGCCTGCTGCTTGAGCGCGCGGTGCTCGGTGCGCAGGCGGCGCTGCTCCAGCGCGCGCTCCAGGGACAGGCGCACCTCGTCCAGCCGGAAGGGCTTGGTGAAGTAGTGGAACGCGCCGCGCTTCATGGCTTCCACGGCGCTCTCCACGCCGCCGAAGGCCGTCATCATCACCACGGGCAGCTCCGGGTCGAGCTTGCGCGCGGCGTCCAGCACGTCGAAGCCATCCACGTCCTGCATGCGCAAGTCACACAGCACCGCGTCGTAGACACGCAGCCGGAGCTGCGCGATGGCGTCCGCGCCGCCGGTGGCGATATCGACCTTGTAGCCGTCATCCGTCAGCGGTTCCTTCAACATCTGCCCCATCTCGACGTGGTCGTCGACGACGAGGACCCTGGCTCTAGACGACATGTCGCTCCTCGCCGGCGGGCGCCGCGGACTGGCGGGGCAGGCAGGCGCATGAACCCGGGAAACGGTGGCTTCACCGAGCGCGGGGGCCCCGGTGTCCGCCGGGCCTCCACGCCGGCTGTCGGCGCGTCGTCCCGGAGGAGACCTGCGCGGTAGCAACGCCCGTGCCCTCGACGTCTCCCTCTGAAGGAGGGCGCTGCGTCATGGCGGACCGCCGCAATCTGCATGGCCGCCGTTGCATCCTGCCAGGGCCGGCGCGGGTGACGCGCGCCGGCGGAGGCGGGACGGCGGGGGGAGGCGCCGCTCAGCGGCGGGACGCCTGCTGGGTGAGCTGCTGGGACGCCTCGCGCACCTTGGCCTGGATGCGGCGCAGGTTCTGTGGCCCCATGCGCAGCAGGTGCTTCTGCGCGGCCGTCAGCCCCTCCAGGTTCGGGTCGGCGTAGACGAACAGCTCGCCCCGGGGGACCACCTCCACGTCGCCGTCGATGACGGGCACGGCGAGCACCTGCTCGAAGGCGAGGTGCAGCGTGGCGTCGAAGGTGCTGCCGGGGCGGGCGGACTCCTGGTGGAGGCGCTCGGCCAGGTGACGCACGTCGCGGTAGGTGGACACCAGCACGCCCACGTCGAGCGAGCCCACCACCTTGCCGATGACGTCGTAGCGCGCGTAGCTCTTCTTCCCGATGACGAGCTTGCCGGCCTTGCGGCGCGCCTCGAAGGTGCCGGCCGGGGCGAGGAAGCCGACCACCTCGCGGGGACTGTCACCGGCGGCCACGTTGCCCACCACGGCGACGACGCGGCGCAGCAGGTCCTGCTCCCGCAGCCACGCGGCGAACTCGGGCAGGGGAGACGCCAGCGCGAGCTTCGTCCGGAGCAGCGCGTCCAGCTCCGCGGAGGAGGGCAGGGCCGGCTCCGCGCGCGGCGCCAGCCCGGGGTGGGACGGCTTGGGAATCACCGCCATGCCCGGCTGCGGGAGCGCCGTCGCCGGCCGCCGCGGCACCAGCCAGGCGCCCACGCCCGCGACCAGCACCACCAGCGCCGCCACGCCCACACCCCAGTGCATCCGGCGCTGGGGCTTCGTCACCACGTCAGGGTTGCTCATGCGTCCATCCTCCGAGGGATGCCGCATGGGATTGCAGCCGCGATGCCAGGGGCGACGCGGCGCCAGGACGCGGCGCGTCTCCCTCTGGAGCGGGGGCCGCCCTGTGGCCCTTGGGCCACGCTCGCCTGCCCCGCGAGCGTGGCGCGCTGCGGGGCGCCCCATGGCGAAGCGCCACGGCGCGCGAGGGCCGCGGCTACGCCCGGGGCCGGGACGCGCCGGACGGGTCGTCACCCGAGGCCGTGAGCGCCGCCTCGGCGGGGGCCTCCGACCAGCGGATGTGGAAGGTGGCCGCGGTGCCGTCGAACTCCTCGGGGAGGCTCACGACGCGCCACCCACCGCACAGCTCCACCGCGCGCGCCAGCAGGCCCGCGGCGAAGGTGGGCAGGTCCGCCAGCACGTCGTTCATCCGCAGCTCCACCGAAGTGGGGCCCCGCTCGACGATTTCGACCACACTGAAGTTGTTGCCGGCGCGAAAGCCCATGCCCGCGCGCAGCAGCATCCGCCGCGGACCGGCCAGCCGGACCACGCCCAGCAGGGCCCGGCCGAAGAAGGTTCCGAAGTACGCGTCCATGAACCGCTCGCCCAGCGAGTAGTAGGCCGCCTCGGCGGGGACGCCGCCGTAGACGTGACCCGCGGCGATGCGGAGGAACTCCTTCCACTGCTCCAGGGTGTAGGCCCGCTCCAGCTTCTGGTCGAGCTCCAGCCCGGCCCGGCGCAGGTGCTCGCGGCACGCCGGGGTGAGGCGGTTCTCGAGGGCGCGCACGAAGAGCGCCTCGACGGTCTGGGTGAAAACAAGCTTCTCGGAAGGAGTCATAGAGGCGCCCCGTATACACCGAGCGGGCCGTGGGATGCTTGCCTACTGGTGAAAGTTCGTTCAGTGAAACTGTCCACGAGCGTCAGAATGGCCTGCGTCACGCACTGGCTGTCGGTGTGACATGTCGGTGGCATGCACTGGGCGCACCTCCTGCCCCCTCAAGGCATGGAGTCCAGTGAATCCTGTTCTAGCCCATCTGGCCGGCGCCAGGGGAGGGGGGGCGGCCGACGTCGGGGCTGTCGGCTCGGAGGCAGGCCCGGGAGGGCCATTGCGCCCTGGCGGGGCCGGCCGCAAAGACGAAGGCCATGGACACGCGCGCCCCTGGCTCCTCGAAGACGGACCCGTCCTACGACGTGCTCCACCAGCAGCGGACCCGGCTGCCGCTGGACGTGCTCTTCGCGCCGCGCAGCGTGGCGGTGGTGGGCGCCACGGAGCGGCCTGGCAGCGTGGGGCGCACCGTCCTGTGGAACCTCATCAGCAACCCCTTCGGCGGCACCGTCTACCCCATCAACCCGAAGCGGCCCAACGTGCTGGGCATCAAGGCGTGGCCGTCGCTGAGCGCCCTGCCGGAGCGGGTGGACCTGGCCGTCATCGTGACGCCCGCGCGGGCGGTGCCCGGCGTCATCCAGGAGTGCGCGGCGCTGGGCATCCGGGGCGCCATCATCCTCTCCGCGGGCTTCAAGGAGAGTGGGGCGGAGGGGGAGCGGCTGGAGCAGGACATCCTCCGCGTCGCCCAGGCGGCGCAGGTGCGCGTCATCGGCCCCAACTGCCTGGGGGTGATGCGCCCGCCCAGCGGCTTCAACGCGACGTTCGCCGGTGCCATGGCCCGGCCGGGCAACGTGGCCTTCATCAGCCAGAGCGGCGCGCTGCTCACGGCCATCCTGGACTGGAGCCTGCGCGAGGCGGTGGGCTTCAGCGCCTTCGTGTCGGTGGGCTCCATGCTGGACGTGGGCTGGGGGGACGTCATCGACTTCCTGGCGGACGACCCGATGACGCGCTCCATCCTGCTGTACATGGAGTCCATCGGCGACGCGCGGGCCTTCCTCTCCGCCGCGCGCGAGGTGGCGCTCACCAAGCCCATCATCGTCATCAAGGCAGGGCGCACGGCGCAGGCCGCGCGGGCCGCGGCGTCCCACACCGGCTCGCTCACGGGCAGCGACGAGGTGCTCAGCGCCGCCTTCCGCCGCTCCGGCGTGCTGCGCGTGGACTCCATCGCGGACCTCTTCTACATGGCGGAGACGCTGGCCCGCCAGCCGCGCCCGGCGGGCCGGCGCCTCACGGTGCTGACCAACGCGGGCGGCCCCGGCGTGCTGGCCACGGACGCGCTGGTGTCGGGCGGCGGGGAGCTGGCCACGCTCAGCGCCTCCACGCGCCAGGCGCTGGACGCCTTCCTCCCGCCGCAGTGGAGCCACGCCAACCCGGTGGACATCCTGGGCGACGCGGACCCGGAGCGCTTCGCCAAGGCGCTGGAGGTCACCGGCCGGGATGAAGGCAGTGACGGGTTGTTGGTCATCCTCACGCCGCAGGACATGACGGAGCCCACCCAGACGGCGGACCGCCTCAAGCCCTACGCGAAGCTGCACGGCAAGCCGGTGCTGGCGAGCTGGATGGGGGGCTCGGAGGTCGCGGCGGGGGAGCGCATCCTGAACGACGCGGGCATCCCCACCTTCGGCTATCCGGACACGGCGGCGCGCATCTTCAATTACATGTGGAGCTACACGTACAACCTGGCCGGGCTGTACGAAACGCCCGCGCTGGCGGGGGACGTGGGCCTGGCCCGCGACGACGCGCGCCGGTGGGTGGACGCGGCGCGCGCGGCGGGCCGGACGTTGCTGACGGAGTTCGAGTCCAAGAAGCTGCTCGCCGCGTACGGCATCCCCACGGTGGAGACGCGGCTGGCGGTGACGGAGGACGCCGCGGTGGCGGAGGCGGCGGCCCTGGGCTACCCGGTGGTGGTGAAGCTGCACTCGCTCACGGTGACGCACAAGTCGGACGTGGGCGGCGTCCGGCTGGACCTCCCGGACGCGGACGCGGTGCGCGACGCCTTCCGCGACATCCGGGCGCGGCTGGAGGCGCTGGGGCAGGGGCGCGCGTTCGACGGCGTCACCGTGCAGCCCATGGCGCGGCTGGACGGGTACGAGCTCATCGTCGGCAGCAGCGTGGACGCGCAGTTCGGGCCGGTGCTGCTCTTCGGCTCGGGCGGGACGCTGGTGGAGGTGTTCCGGGACAGGGCGCTGGGGCTGCCGCCGCTGAACACGACGCTGGCGCGGCGGCTGATGGAGCAGACGCGCATCTACGAGGCGCTGAAGGGCGTGCGGGGCCGCCCGCCGGTGGACCTGGAGGCGCTGGAGCAGCTCCTGGTGCACTTCAGCCAACTGGTGGTGGAGCAGCGCTTCGTGAAGGAGGTGGACATCAACCCGCTGCTGGCCTCGCCCGAGCGCCTGCTCGCGTTGGACGCGCGCGTGGTGCTGCACCCGGCCTCGGTGACGGAGGCGGAGCTGCCGAAGCTGGCCATCGAGCCGTACCCCCAGCAGTACATGGCGCCCTTCCGGCTGCGCAGCGGCGAGGAAGTCCTGCTGCGGCCCATCCGCCCGGAGGACGAGCCGAGGATGGCGGAGTTCCACCGCACGCTGTCGGAGCAGACGGTGTTCCTGCGCTACGCGGGGCTGATGCAGCTCAGCGCGCGGGTGGCGCACGCGCGGCTGGCGCGCATCTGCTTCAACGACTACGCGCGGGAGCTGGCGCTGGTGGCCGAGCGCAAGGACGGCGAGCTGCTCGGCGTGGGCCGGCTCACGCGGCTTCGCGGGACGAAGGACGCGGAGTTCGCCATCCTCATCAGCGACCCGGTGCAGCGGCAGGGCCTGGGCGCGGAGATGCTGACGCGGCTGGTGGACATCGGCCGGGACTGGGGGATGGCGCGCATCGTCGCGGACATCCTCGCGGGGAACCGCGCCATGCAGTCCATCAGCCGGAAGCTGGGCTTCTCCATCCTCCAGCACGAGGAGCTGGCGCCGGACATGGTGAAGGCCGTGAAGGTGCTCTGACTCGCGCGCGCCGCCCGGGCCGGGGTCTGGTGACGGCCGTTCACCAGTCCCCGGCGCGCGCATCACGAAGGCCCGCGGGGAGCCCTACCGCGCAGCGCGCCCGCAGGTGCTCCCAACCGGGTAGCTCCACAGCGTGAAGCCGGGATTGCCCGCCAGGGCGCTGAAGTAGACGGTGTCGCCCAGGCGCAGGAACGGCCCCGGGAAGCTGGGGGCGTTCGGCGATGACGACGTCAGCGGGACAGTGCCTTCGACCGTGCCATCCGTGATGGAGAGGCCGCTGCGGGTGTCGAACATCAACTGGCCGGTGCCGGTGTCGAAGAGGGCCGAGTGATGGTCGGTCGACATGCTGAGCTCGGTGGAGAGCTCCCGGGTACCTTCCACGGTGCCATCGGTCACCCACAGCCTCACGTCGATGATGGCGGGCCCCCAGGGCGCGTAGATGGATTGCGTCACGTAGAACCTGCCGCCCGCCTGGGCGACTCGCTGAATGGAGGGGAAGGCGCCTTCCAGCCCTTCATGGGGGTTGGTGAGGGCGGCCAGCCGCTCGTGGAGGCCTGTCGCCAGGTCCATCCGCCATACCTCCAGGCGTGGCGCATGGGCATGGCGCTGGAGCCAGACGGCCGCCGTGCCCGTGAAGCCCAGCACCGTGGCGGAGGCATCAATCGCGCCCACGCGCCGGGTCCCTTCCCGGGTGCCGTCCGTCCTCCAGATTTCCGTGCCAGCGCCCGGCACGACGACCCGGAGGAGCGCCGTGCCGTCCTGAAGGTGGTGGCCCGCGATGTGGCTTCCACCCGTGCCCTCCAGGTGCGTCACGAGGCGGGTGCCCTGCGTCGTCCCATCCGTGCCCCACAGGCGCAGCCCCTTCTGGCCGGGCTCGTGGACGAGGAAGAAGCGCTCGTCGTTCAGCAGCAGGCCATGGGCGATGGACGCGCCCGCGCCGAGCTCGCGCAGCGGCGTGGTGCCCGTCAGCGTGCCGTCCGTGCGCCACAGGCGGAAGCGGCCCGCCGCTGGCTCGCGGACGAAGAACAGCATGGCGCCACCCTGCTCATGCGCGTGTTCGACCGAGGCGTCCGCGGCGAAGGCCTGCACCGGCCGGGTGCCCCGCGCCGTCCCATCCGTGCGCCACAGTCGCAGGCGCTTCGCCGAGTCCTCGTGAAGGAAGAACAGGCGCAGCTCGGCTGCGCTCCGGAGCGTCTGTCCCGGGGTGAGCGCGGTGGCGGCGGCGACGCGCAAGAGCCGGTCGGTGCCCGAGGGCGTTCCGTCGGAGCGCCACAGCTCGATGCCCCCTGGCGCATGGCGGAAGAAGGACAGGGCGCCATTCAGCGCGCCGAGGTCCGACAGCGTCGAGCCGTCGCTGCCCGGCGTGAGGTCACCCAGCAGCCGGGTCCCCGAAGGAGAGCCGTCGCTCGCCCAGAGCTCCCGGCCTGTCTCCGGTTGGAAGACCTGGAGGAACAACTTCGCGCCCACTGGCGTGAAGTGGGTCAGCCGCTGCTCGGGAGCGGCGCCGCCCGGAGCGGGGAGCCTCGCCAGCGCCACGGTGCCCGCCGCGGTGCCGTCGCTCTTCCACAACGTGGCGTCGCCAGCGTGCTCCTCCACCCTGAAATAGAGGGTGCCCTGGACCTCGGTGAGGGACTCCGGACGTGGCTCCAAGCTCACCGGAGACTGCCACTGCCGGTCCGGCGGCAGCAGCGTGGTCACCTCATTCACCTGGGCCGGGCCGCACGCCCGCGAGAGGGACTCCTCCGCTTCCAGGGGTGGCCCGGAACCGGCGGTCTCCTCCTGCACGCCACATCCCACCAGGCTCCAGGTCACGAAGGTGCACCACCACGTCCTCAGCCGCATGCCGCTCTCCTCGCTTTGCAGGGGAGGCCGGAAGCTGGCGTCGGCCGCGCACGCTGCAACTGCACGGAAGGGCAGGTACGGGCCCGGGAGGCCGCGGCGCGCCGTCACGCCCGGGCTCCAGTGGCCCGGGCGGACGGAGCCGCGCCGTGGCTACGGACTCTGCGCGTTCCAGAGCGTGGTCTGGATGTTCGCGGCCTCCTGCAGGTGGCCCTGGACCGTCTTGCGGACGGCCATCAGCTCTTCCCTGAGCGCCGGGTTCTGGACTTGCGGCGCGAGCAGCGAGTCACCCAGCAGGGCGGTGCCGGAATGGGCGGCGACCTGCGCATCCATCACCGACAGGTCGAACATGGCCCCCTGCGGCGTGCCGTTCAGCAGGTCGACGGTCCGCTTCGCCGTCTCCTGGAGGTGCTGCGACACGGGGCTCTCCGCGGGCGCCATGCCCTGGGCCATGGCCACCTCCTCCAGGCGCTGAATCACCTCCGTGTGCATGGTGACCATGCGCGCGTTGAAGTCGCGCGCCGTCGGGTCGGTGGCCTGCGCCTGGCCCACCTGGCTCAGCATCACCTCCCCCGCGTTGGCCACCAGGAGCACTCCCAGAATCTGGCCGTCGGTGAGCGTCACGGCCTGGCCCGCGGCCGCCTCTTGCGGGCCCGCCGGGTTCTCACTGGCGCTGCTCTCACCGCAGCCGGCGAACATCACGGCCGTCCCCATCAACGCAGCACCCAACACCGCACGTGTGATTCGCATGACTGTCGTCCCCCTCATCTGATGTTCAGATGAAGGTTGGGCAGTTGAAAAGCACACCGCCATGGGCGGGAAGCACGAGCCAGGTGTGCGCACGACGACGCTTCCGCCAACGCCCAGGCGGGGCCTCCAGCCCTCGTCCTGGCATGGACGGCCGCTACTTGAAGTCCGAGGGGGACAGCCCGTGGCGGCGCAGCAGCTCGTAGAAGTCCGTGCGGTTGCGGCTGGCCATGCGCGCGGCGGCGGCCACGTTGCCCTTGGAGCGCCGCAGCACCTCACAGAGGTAGCGCCGCTCGAAGCGATCCCTCGCCTCCCGCAGCGTGGGCAGCTCGCCGGAGGGGCTCAACAACTCCGGCTCCTCCTCGCGCCCGCCGTCCGCCACGGGGCGCGAGGAGGTGGGCGGGTCGAACATGCGGGCCACGTGCTCGGAGCGCACGTCGTCCTCGGGCGCCAGCAGCACCACGGCTTCCATGGTGTTCACCAGCTCGCGGACGTTGCCCGGCCACGAGTGGGCCTTCAGCAGCGCCAGGGCGTCCGGCGCCAGCCGCGGCAGCCGCAGGCCGTTGCGCGCGGCGGCCTGCTCCAGGAACCGCGTGGCCAGAATCGGGATGTCCTCGATGCGCTCGCGCAGCGGCGGCATCACGATGGGCAGCACGGCCAGCCGGTAATAGAGGTCCTCGCGGAAGCGCCGCTCCTCCACCTCCTCGCGCAAGTCCCGGTTGGTGGCCGCCACCACGCGCACGTCGGCCTCTTCCTCCGTGGCGCTGCCCACGCGCGCGAAGCGCCGCTCCTGGAGCACGCGCAGCAGCTTCACCTGCACGCGGGGCGAGGCCTCGCCCACCTCGTCCAGGAACAGCGTGCCGCCGCGCGCCGCGCCGAACAGGCCCTCGCGCGTCTGCGTGGCGCCGGTGAAGGCCCCCCGGACGTGGCCGAACAGCTCGCTCTCCAGCAGCTCAGGCGGCAGCGCGCCGCAGTTGACGGCGATGAAGGGACCGCTGGCGCGGCGGGACAGCGCGTGCACCTGCCGCGCGGCCAGCTCCTTGCCGGTGCCGGACTCGCCCAGGATGAGCACCGTGGCCTCGGACGGAGCCACCCGGGCGATGCGGTCTCGCACCTCGGCGATGGCGGGGCTGCCGCCGAGCAGCCGCTCGGGCGTCGTCCCCGCGACGATGCGGCGCAGGTCCGCCAGCTCCCGCTGCAGGTCGCTGCGCTCCGTCGCGTGCAGCAGCTTCTGGAACAGCTCGTGGTCCTGGAAGGGCTTGGTGAGGAAGCCGTACGCGCCGCGCTGCATCGCCTCCACGGCCGTTTCAATGGTGCCGTGCGCGGTGAGGATGACCACCGGCAGGTCCGGCGAGCGCGCGCGCATCTGGCCCAGGACCTCCAGGCCATCCACGCCCTCCAGCCGGAGGTCGAGCACCACCGCGTCGGGCTCCTCGGATTCCAGCAGCGCCAGGCCGCGCGCCGCCGTGAGCGCGGTGGTGACCCGCATGCCCTTGGCCTCCAGGCGCAGGGAGATGAGCTCGCAGAGCTCGGCGTCGTCGTCCACCACCAACACATGTCCGCCGCGGGCCTTCATCGGTCGCTCCTCCTGGCCGTCGTCTCCGGGGTCGTCGTGGCCGGGACGCCCCTGCCCAGCGGCAGCACCAGCGCGAAGCGCGCGCCGGGGTTCGCGTTCTCCAGCAGCAGTACATCACCTCCGAGCGCCCGCATCATCCGCTGCGCCAGCGGCAGGCCCAGGCCCAGGCCGTCCGCGTTGGCGGCGCCCACCGCCCGGGTGAAGAAGGGCTCGAAGACGCGGGGGCGCGCGTCCGCCGGGACGCCCGGGCCTTCGTCCCGCACCTCCACCCGGGCCCACGTCCCGGGCCGCCCATCCGGCCCCTGGGGCGACAGCGTCCGCGTGACGTAGACGCGCTGCCCGGGGGCGGACACGCGCACGGCGTTGGTCATCAGGCTCACCAGCGAGCGCTCCACCAGCGCGGCGTCCAGCGACGCGGGCGGCGTCGTACCCTCGGCGATGACCACCAGCTCCGTGCCCTTCTCCTCGGCCAGCTCGGACACCTCTTCCACGGCCCGCTCGATGAGGTCATCCAGCCGGCACCCTTCATCCCGGCGCACCGTCTTGCCCGCCTGCACGCGCGTCAGGTCCAGCAGCGCGGTGACGAGCCGGATCTCCCGCTCGCAGGCCACGCGCGCCAGCTCCACCACGCGCTGCTGCTGCGCCGTCAACGGCCCCGCGGTGCCATCCGCCAGCAGGCCAATGGCCGTCCGCAGCCGGGCCAGCGGCGTGCGCAGGTCGTGGGACGCCGACGCCACGAAGGCATCCTTGAGCTGGTCCAGCTCGGACAGGCGGCCCCGCATCCGGTCCAGGTCCGCCCACAGGTTGCGAATCTCCCGGGGCCCGGACACCTCCGGGAGCGGGGCGAAGTTGCCGTCACCCACCCGGTGCGCCAGCGCCGACAGTTGGCCCAAGGGGCGCGTCACGCCCTGGGCCACCCAGCGCGCCACCGCCCACGCGGCCACCACCGCCAGCCCGCCCAGGGTGATGCCCACCGCGATGGCGGACGAGCCGATGTCGTGCGCCCGCTTCTCGCGCTGGCGGATGGCCGAGTGGAGCGCGAGCGTGGTGTTGATCCACGCGTCCGTCAGTTGCTCGGCCAGGAAGAGGCGCTCGTTGCGCAGGGCCGCGTTCTGCAGCCGCTCGCAGGTATTCCCCGCGAGGATGTGCCGCGCGTATGTCTGATAGCCCTGGGCGGCGCGCAGCAGCAGCGGCTGGGTGGACGCTCCGTGGAGGGTGAGGAGGGCGTCCAGGTTGGCCAGCCGTTGCCTGAGCGTGTCGGCGGCGGCGGACACGCCCTGGGCGTTGTGCTCGCACGCGAACAGGCCATGCCGGGTGGCCACCTCGACGGCCCAGGCGGCTTGATGGACGGCCTCCTCCTTGATGACGCCGCCGAGCTGTTCCTCGCGGACCTCCGTGAGCAGCGATGTCATGCGCACGATGGCGACCACCGAGAAGGCGGCGGCTCCCAACAGCGCCGCGGTCAGGAGGGCATGGGAGATGAGCAGTCGGTGGGCGAGTCGCATGGGCCGGAGTCACGTCGCGCATTGAGCAGCGCTCTTGGTCCGGCATACACCTCTACTGAGGTTGCGCGCGGCGCGCAGCATTTTCGAGCGAATGTTCGCGCGTGAAAATTCGCGTGTCGGCGCGGGCAGACAGGTGTCGGTCCGGGCGCGGCGAAGGGGCGTCTGGCTCAGCCGACACATGAATCAGGGTTCAGAGTGAGAAGGGCTTCGGCACGGTCCATGAAAACGGCCCGGGCATGGTCGAGACACCTGCGCTCAAGACGTCCCGGGGATGGGCTGACCGTCCCCGGCGGTTATGGACCGAGTGGAAGGGGATGGTGTCCGCTCGGACGCTTCCAGGCGATGCCGGCGCCGCGGTGACGGTGGCGTGCGTCGCGCTACCTTTGAATCTGGCGTTGGCGGTGGCCTCCGGACTGCCGCCGGAAGTCGGACTGGTGAGTGGCGCCATCGCCGGCGTCCTGGCCGCCTTGTTGGGCGGCGCGCGGCTCGGGGTGACGGGACCGGAGGCCGCGCTCGTTCCCACCGTGCTGCTCATCGCCACGAAGCACGGCGTGGCGGGCGTCGTCGTGGCCACGCTGCTGTGCGGCGCGCTCCAGGTCGTCCTGGGGCTCGCGCGCGCAGGGCGGCTGGCCCAGTGGATGCCCGCGGAGGTGACGCGAGGCTTCACCGCCGGCATCGGCCTGTTGCTGCTGGACAGCCAGCTTCCCCGGCTCCTCGGCGTGAGCGGTGGGCCGTCCGCGGCGCGCGCGCTGGTGCTGCCCGCGACCTGGCCTGACTGGAGCGTGCATGCCGCGTCGGTGGCGGTGGGCGCCGTGGTGGTGGCCTGCATGCTCGCGCTGCCCAGGCTCCACCGCTCCATTCCCGCGGTGCTGGTGGGGCTCGTGCTGGCCACGCTGGCGTCGAGCACCGGCGTCCTGTCCGAGGGGCTGGCGCGCGTGGGCGAGCTGCCCACGGGCCTGCCCGCGCCCGTCCTGCCCTCGTTCGAGGGCCTGGACCTCGCGGCCCTGTTGCCGGACGTGCTCGCGCTCACGGTGCTGGCGTCGCTGGGCTCGCTGCTCGCCACACGGGCGCTGGACCAGTTGCCGGGCCTGACGGACCACCGCACGGACAGTGACCAGGAGCTGGTGGCCCAGGGCATCGCGAACAGCGCGTCGGCGATGTTCGGCGGCATGCCGGTGATGGGCGCCATCGTCCGCTCCTCCGTGTCGGTCCAGGCGGGCGGGCGCACGCGCGCCGCCTCCGTGCTGCACGCGGTGATGCTCCTGGCCGCCTGCCTCCTGGCCGGCGCGCTGGTGGCCCGGATTCCCATGGCGGCGCTCGCCGCCATCCTGGTCGTCGTGGGCACGCGGCTGCTGGACTTCCGCGGGCTGAAGGCGCTGGCGGAGGACAACGCGGGCAAGGCCGCCGTGGCCGTCGCCACCGCGCTGTTCATCGCGTGGCTGGGCTTCCTCCCGGGCCTGGGCGCGGGCGTGCTGCTCTCCCTGGCGCGCAGCTTCTTCTCGCCGCCGAAGGCCAACGTGCGCAGCCTCCTGCTGCGCAACGACGGGCGCCCGCTCTTCCGCAGCCTGGGCAGCGACGGCGGAGACCTGGACGTGCGTCCCCCGATGCAGGTGCTGCGCGTGCGCGGTGACCTGGACATCCGCTCCGCCAGCACCCTGAGCGCGGCGCTTCAGGGGCCTCCCTGGCCGCGCAACCTGGTGCTCGACCTGTCGGATGTGAAGTACATGGACGGCGCGGGCCTGCGCACCGTGCGCGAGCTGTCGGACGTCCTGGCGGTCCGGGGCGGCCGGGTCATCGTCGTGGGGGCTCGCGGCGGTGTCGAGGTGATGCTCCAGCAGGCCGGGACGTGGACCGGCCCCGGACCTCACGCGCTGATGTCCACGATGGACGAGGTGCTGGAGGACCTCCGGCAGCAGGGCGCGCGGGAGCTGCCCATCCAGCCGTCGCAGCAGCCGACGTAGACGACAGGGAAGGGGCGCCTTCCGGACGCGCGTGACGAGCGGCGGTGGCCCGCTCCTCACGCGCGTTCTCGTCGGGCCGCGTCTCGGGCGCGGGCGACGGCCCCGCCCACCCACGGGGCGCGCTGACGCCCTCCGCGCGGAAGTCCCTGGGCATGGTGCCCCCGGGCTGCTGCCGTCTCCACGGTTGCCGCCCGGAGCCACGGACGGCCAGGGCGGACCGCGTCACAGGCCCATGAGCCCGCCGGGCCTGGCGCCACCCGAATCGTTGCCGCCGCCCAAGGCGCCGTCGCCGCTGCCGCCTCCCAGGGATGAGGCGCCCGTGCCGCTTTCACCGCCGGGCAGGGCCCTGGAGCTCCCCGCGCCGCTGCCACCCCCGGAGATGGCGGCGCCTCCCGCCGCGCCGGACCCGGCTCCACCGTGCCCGGTGCGGGTGCCGCCCCCCGTGGTGCTGATGCCGCCCGTCACGCTGTTGCCGCCCGTCACGCTGTTGCCGCTCGTCAGGCTGTTGCCCCCCGTGGCGCTGTGGCCTCCCGTCAGGCTGCCGCCTCCGCCGAAACCGCCCCCGCGTCCGCCGCCTTCGCGCGCGGCGCCACCGAGCCCCCGCGCGGCGCTGCCTTCGCGCGCGGCGCCACCGAGCCCCCGCGCGTCAGCCCCGCCGCCCGGGACGTGGGTGGGACTGTCGCCGTCCAGGCGGTGCGCGGAACCGCCGCCGGTTGGACCCGCGTGCGCCCCCGTCCCGTCACTCGCGCTGGAGCTGCTGGGGGCAGGGCCCGTCGCGGCGCCTTCACGTCCGCCTCCGGGCGCCACCGGAGGCTCCGCCGCCGGTGGGCCGCCCTCCAGCGTCGAGGCGCCCGGGGCCTCGGCACCGCTGACCGCGTCCGCCGTGGGGCCTGCCTGGGGTTCGCACCCGCTCCAGAGCCACGGCGTGGAGGCCAGTCCCCCGAGCAGCACCGCGTGCTTGAGGCGCGTCATCTTCTTTTTGACGGTTCCCCGCATCCCCACCCCCTGCCCTCGAGTCCAGACGCAACGGTGAGGAGGGTGGGGCGGCCCGGGTATCGTGCCCCCGGCCCTTGCGCCCGGAGACTCGCCGACACCCCTCCGGGCGTGTGTCTCCCAGCCACTTCCCCGAGCGGAATGGGGGCGCCTGCCCTCACGCCCAGCATGGCCCGTTGCGATTTTCCCGGTCGGGGCCGAGCGCGCCGCCTATTGTCCGCGAGTGATGGCCACCCCTGAATCCCAAGCGCCGCTCGCCGCACTGCTCCCCAAGAAGGGCGAACCGCCCCTGGACGCGGACGAAATCCTCAACCGCTTCGTCGGCTACGTGGCGGCCAATGGCCTGAGCCTCTACTCGGCGCAGGAAGAGGCCATCCTGGAGCTGCTGGCGGGCAAGCACCTGTTCCTCAAGACGCCCACCGGCTCCGGCAAGTCGCTGGTGGCCACGGCGCTCCACTTCAAGGCCATGGCGGAGGGCAAGGTCTCCTTCTACACCTGCCCCATCAAGGCCCTGGTGAACGAGAAGTTCTTCGCCCTCTGCGACGCCTTCGGCGCGGAGAACGTGGGCATGCTCACCGGCGACGCGAGCATCAACCGCGACGCGCCCATCATCTGCTGCACCGCTGAAATCCTCGCCAACCTGGCCCTGCGCGACGCGAGCGCCCGCGTGGACTACGTCGTCATGGACGAGTTCCACTACTACTCGGACCGCGAGCGCGGCGTGGCCTGGCAGCTCCCGCTCATCGCGCTGCCGGACACCACCTTCCTGCTGATGTCCGCCACGCTGGGGCCCACGCACGTCATCGAGGAGAGCCTGGCGAAGCTCACCCGCCGCGAGGTGGCCACGGTGCGCAGCGCCGAGCGTCCGGTGCCGCTGGACTTCGACTACCGCGAGACGCCGCTGCACGAGACGATCGAGGACCTCATCGCGCGCGGGAAGTACCCCATCTACCTGGTCAACTTCACCCAGCGCGCCGCCGCCGAGCAGGCGCAGAACCTGATGAGCGTGGACTTCTCCACCAAGGAGGAGAAGGAGGCCATCCGGCTGGCGCTCCAGGACGCGCTCTTCGACACGCCCTACGGCAAGGAGTTCCAGCGCTTCCTGCGGCACGGCATCGGCATGCACCACGCCGGCCTCCTGCCCAAGTACCGCCTGCTGGTGGAGAAGCTGGCGCAGCACGGGCACCTCAAGGTCATCAGCGGCACGGACACGCTGGGCGTGGGCGTCAACATCCCCATCCGCACGGTGCTCTTCACGCAGCTCTTCAAGTTCAACGGCGAGAAGCTGGCCACGCTGAGCGTGCGTGACTTCCAGCAGATCGCCGGCCGCGCGGGCCGCAAGGGCTTCGACACGCAGGGCAGCGTGGTGGCCCAGGCGCCCGAGTACGTCATCGAGAACATCAAGCTGGCCGCCAAGGAGGCCGCGGGCAAGAAGAAGACGCCCAAGGCCAAGCCGCCGCAGAAGAACTTCGTCCAGTACGACCGCGGCACCTTCGAGCGGCTCCAGACGGGCATGCCCGAGCCGCTGGAGTCCCGCTTCGCGGTGTCGCACGGCATGATCCTCAACCTGCTCCAGAGCGACCACCAGACGGAGGACAACGCCGGGTACAAGCGGCTGGTGACGCTGGTGCAGCGCAGCCATGACTCGGACTACCTCAAGCGCCGGCACCTCAAGGAAGCCGCGCGCAACTTCCGCACGCTGCGCGAGGCGGAAATCATCGAGGTCGTGAAGGGGCAGGGCGGCTCGGGCGCCACGGTGAAGGTGGCGGGCGAGATGCAGCACGACTTCAGCCTCAACCACACGTTGTCGCTGTACCTGCTCGACACGCTGGAGCTGCTGGACCCCACCACGGACTCGTACGCGCTGGACGTGGTGACGCTGGTGGAGTCCATCCTGGAGAACCCGGATGTGGTGCTCTACGCCCAACTGCACCAGCTCAAGGGCGAGAAGATCAACGAGCTGAAGGCGCAGGGCGTGGAGTACGACGACCGCATGGCGGAGCTCGAGAAGCTCGAGTGGCCCAAGCCCAACCGCGACTTCATCTACGGCACCTTCAACAAGTTCGCGGCGAAGCACCCGTGGGTGGGCGAGGAGAACATCCGGCCCAAGTCCATCGTCCGCGACATGTTCGAGCGCTTCATGTCCTTCCCGGACTACATCCGCGAGTATGGCCTCCAGCGCAGCGAGGGCGTGCTGCTGCGGTATGTGAATGACACGTACAAGGCGCTGATGCAGACGGTGCCGGAGCGCTACCGCACGGAGGAGGTGGAGGACTTCATCGACCACCTGCGCGCCACGCTCCGGCAGGTGGACTCCAGCCTGCTCGACGAGTGGGAGCGCATGCGCAACCCGGAGGCCGTCGTCGCGGCCAAGCCGGTGGTGGAGCTCAAGCCGAAGGAGCTCACCGAGGACCCGAAGGCCTTCGCCGCGCGCGTGCGCGAGGAGCTGCACCGCCTGCTCAAGGCGCTGGGCCAGAAGCGCTACCTGGACGCGCTGGCCATGCTGGACAACGCGCTGGGCGAATGGACCGCGCCCAAGCTGGAGCAGGCCATGGCGCCGTACTTCGAGGAGCACAAGGTCGTGGTGCTCACGCCCCAGGCGCGCAAGCCCGCCAACACCTTCCTGAAGGAGTCGGGCACGCGGCTGTGGGAGGCCCAGCAGCGCATCATGGACCCGGAGGGGCACGGCGACTGGATGATCGACTGCGAGATTGACCTGCGCGACAGGCGCCTGGATGAGGGCCCCATCCTGATGCTCCGCCGCATCAGCGTGTAGCGCGGGCTCAGCCCTCGGAGGCCGGCGCCTCCGAGGGGCGCGCCGCCGACAGCGCCTCGGGCTCCGGCGGCGTCAGCTCGCTCACTTCGAGTCCGCCCCCCGCGCCAGGCGTGAGGACCATGCGCCAGGCGCCCGCGGCCAGCACCACGCGGTCCGTCTCGCAGCGCACCTCCAGGCCCGCTTCCTCCACGGTCCACGCGCCCGCCCACACCGTCGTCACGGCCTCGCAGCCCTCGCCGTCGCACGCCTGCGTCTCCGCCACCCACACCCGGCCCTCCGGCGCCGCGGGGCAGGACAGCGGCTCCGCGTAGCGCAGCATGGGCCCTTCCCATTCGCTGGAGCCCGCGTCCGGGAACAGCGGCTCGGTGGCGAGCAGCTCCCCGCCGCGCGCGGCCCGCGCCTCCAGCGGCACCGCGTCCTCCAGCGCCGAGCCGGCCACCGCCACCGGCGCGGCCAGCCAGCCACACAGCAACGTCACCTTCCAACCCCGCATCGTCCACATGGCGACAAGCTCCCCGGCCGCGGTGTCGTTCGCGGCCCACGGAGGCCTGTTGTGCAAGGCGCGGACCGGGCCCAGGTGTGGCCCGGCGGCCACGGCGGTGCGTGCAGGCGGGTTGCAGGGCCGTGTCTGTCGGGAATGACAGACACCTGGCCGTGAATCACGGGCGCACGTCATTTTCTCGCGCGGAAATGCGGGCCCCTGCGACGCGCAGCGGCTACCGTCGCACCATATGGCCCGACTGCGTGCCGTGGATCAGCCGCTGCGCCGGGATGTCCGCCTGCTTGGCCGGCTCCTGGGAGAAGTCCTCGTCGAACAGGAAGGGCAGGCGCTCTTCGACCTGGAAGAGGAAGTGCGCCGCCTCGCCATCCAGCGCCGGCGCGGCCCCATGGCCGGACGGCGCGCGGTGGCGGCCGAGCTGGCGGAGGTGCTCCAGCGCCTGCCCCTGGCGCAGGCCGAGCCGGTGCTGCGCGCCTTCTCCGTCTACTTCCAGTTGGTGAACCTGGCGGAGCAGCACCACCGCATCCGCCGCGCCCGCACCCACGCGGAGGCCGCGTCCGCCAGACCCCAGCGCGGCTCATTGGAGTCCACGCTGCTGGCGCTCAAGGCGGCCGGCGTCCCCGCGCAGCGCGTGCGCGAGGCCATGAAGGCGATGCGGGTGACGCTGACGCTCACCGCGCACCCCACGCAGGCCGTGCGCCGCACGCTGCTGGAGAAGCTCTACCGCATGGCGGGGCTCCTGGAGCAGCGGGACCGCTCCGCGCTGACGCCGCGCGAGGGCGCGCTGAACCTGGCGCTGCTGCGCGAGGAGATCACCCTCCTGTGGCAGACGGACGAGCTGCGCCGCGAGCGCCCCACCGTGGGCGACGAGGTGAAGAACGTCCTCTGGTACGTGGAGGAGGTGCTCGCCGACGAGCTGTCCCTGCTGCCCGAGCTGCTGGACTGGGCCTTCGAGCGCGCCTACGGCGAGCCGCTGGGCCCGGTGGACACGCCCGTGCGCATCCATTCGTGGGTGGGCGGCGACATGGACGGCAACCCGCTGGTGACGCCCGACGTGTTCGCGGACACGTTGCGCGCGCACCGCGCCCGCGGGCTGCGGCGGCTGCTGCTGGATTTGGAGCGCCTGGGCGGGCGGCTGTCCCAGTCGGAGCGTCACGCGAAGCCGTCCGAGGAGCTGCTGGCGTCCGTGGCCCGGGACGCCGAGGCGCTGCCCGAGGCCGAGCGCCGCTACGGCCCCCGCACGCCGGGCGAGCCGCTGCGGCACAAGCTGCGCTTCATGGAGGAGCGGCTGCACCGCGCGCTCCACTACGTGACGCAGCAGCGCGCCGGGGCGCGCATCCCCATGCCGCCGGGCGCCTACCGAACGCCCGAGGCGCTGCTGGCGGACCTGGACGTGCTGGGCCGCGCGCTGGAGGCGTCCAAGGGCGCGCACGCGGGCCTGCGCGACGTGCGGCAGGTCCGGGAGCGGGTGCTGGCGCTGGGCCTGTCGCTGGCGGAGCTGGAGGTGCGCGCGCCCGCGGAGGACGCGGTGAGCGCGGCGGGCTCGTTCAACGGGGGCCCGGCGCCCACGGAGGGCGGCGCGCGGCTGCTGGAGGTGCTGGCGCGGCTCAAGGAGGCGCAGTCGGAGTCCGGTGAGCCGGCCTGCCGCACGCTCATCCTCAGCATGGCCAGCACCGCGGAGGACGTGCTCGCGGCCTTCCGGTGCCTCCAGCACGCGGGCCTGTGGGACGAGGCGCGCGGCTGCGCCACGGTGGACGTGGTGCCGCTGTTCGAGCAGCTCGGCGCGCTGGACTCGGGCCCGGACGTGCTGCGCACGCTCTTCGCGGACGCGGCGTACCGCAAGCACCTGGACGCGCGCGGGGGCCAGGAAGTCATGGTGGGCTACAGCGACTCCGGCAAGGAGGTGGGCTTGCTGGCGGCCAGCGCGGCGCTGTACCGCGCGCAGGTGGCGCTCACGGAGGTGTCCCGCGAGGCGGGCGTCCCGCTGCGCCTGTTCCACGGCCGCGGCGAGTCCGTGGCGCGCGGCGGCGGGCCCGCGCAGGAGGCCATTCTCGCGCTGCCGCCCGGCGCGGTGGCGGGCGGCTACAAGGCGACGGAGCAGGGCGAGGCGCTGGACCACAAGTACGCGCGCCCGGAGCTGGCGCGGCGCACGCTGGAGCTCATCCTGGGCGGCGTGCTGCTGCACACGCTGGACGCGCAGCCCCGCCCGGCGCCCGAGGCCGAGCGCACCTTCCGCACCGCGTTCGACACGCTGGCGGAGACGGGGCGCAAGGCGTACCGCGCCCTGGTGTGGGAGGACCCGCGGTTCCTGGAGTTCTTCACCGCCGCGACGCCGGTGGAGGAGATTGCGTCGCTGCCCATCGGCTCGCGTCCCAGCAAGCGCAAGGCGGGAGGCCTGGAGACGCTGCGCGCGATTCCGTGGGTCTTCGCCTGGACGCAGAACCGCGCCATCCTCCCGGGCTGGTACGGGGTGGGCTCGGCGCTGGAGGCCTTCTCGAAGGAGGAGGGTGGGGCGGCGCTGCTCAAGCGGATGTACCGGGAGTGGCCCTTCTTCCGCGCCGTCATCGACAACGTCACCATGGTGCTGGCCAAGTCGGACATGGCCATCGCCGGGCGCTACGCGACGCTGGCGCCCGCCGCCACCCGTTCGCTGTGGCGGCGCATCCAGCAGGAGCACCGGCGCACGCGCAAGCAGGTGAAGCGGCTGACGGGGGAGTCCAAGCTGCTCGACAACAACCCGCAGCTCCAGCGCAGCATTTCCCTGCGCAACCCCTACGTGGACCCCATGTCCTTCCTCCAGGTGGAGCTGCTCAAGCGCAAGCGCGAGGGCCAGGCGGAGGTGGATCGTCCACTGTTGCTCACGCTCAACGGCATCGCCGCCGGCATGCGCAACACCGGGTAGGCTGCGCGGCGTCCGGCATTCTCAGGAGGCGGCGATGGCCAGGGAGACGTTCAGCGTGGTGGAGGTCAACCCGGCGCACCGCTTCGCGCGGCTGCGGCCCGAGGCGGGCGGGCCGCTGGTGCACGTGTCGCTGTACCCGGACGAGGAGTCCCCGGAGCCGCAGCTCCAGTTGCGCGAAGGCGACCGGGTGGAGGGCCAGCGCCGCGGCCAGTCGGTGGCCGACTGGGGCTGGGTGTCCCGCGCCGAGCCCCCCGCGGACCTGGTGGAGCGCATGGGCGAGCTGCTCGCGAAGCTGGAGAAGTTCGAGCTGCGCGTGCCCACCACCGCCTACGACCTGGCCGAGCACCACTGGCGGCACAGCCGCGCCAACCCGCTGCACCTGGAGCTGCTGGCGCAGCTCCCCACCTTCTTCGACTGGGAGCTGTCCCACCCCTACGAGGACGGCGCGCTCCTGGAGCGGCTCCAGGCCGCCATGCAGCCGTACCTGCCCGGCTTCGCGGTGACGCCCCAGCCGGGCCGCGCGGCCTTCCTGGTGGAGCCCGGCGGCCACGACGTGCCGGCGCCGGAGGGGAGCCGCGAGGCCCCCGCCGCCACCTTCGAGCCGCTGCTCCTCCAGGTGAATGGCCTGCTGGAGGCGGCCGGGGCCCCGGTGCGCTGGGTGCCCACGGAGGACGACTGGATCCTGTCGCCGCCGGGGCTCGCGGAGCTGCTGGTGCTCCACGGCGTGCTCGGCGCGCGGCGGGGCTGAGCGCGGGCGGCGGCCCGGCTAGAGGCCGGCCTCCTCGCGCAGCACGCGGATGACCTCGTCGGCCATCACCCGGTGGCCTTCCACGCTGGGGTGGATGCCGTCCACCTCCAGCCCGTCCAGGAAGAGGTGCACGTCACCTGGCTGCCGCGTCACGGCCTCCAGGTCGATGATGTCCGGCCCGGTGGCGCCCCCGCGGACCCAGGTGTTGAACTCCAGCCGCTGGGCCTTCACGGCCTCGTAGGGCGCGTAGTTCGACTTCTCCTTGGGCAGCAGGGTGCTGACCCAGGTGCGGCAGAAGGGCGCCAGCCGGCTCAACAGCGTGTTCATCCTCCCCTGGATGACCGACAGGGAGTCCTTGTCGCCCAGGTCGTTGGTGCCCAGCAGGACGATGCAGTCGGTGATGCCCTGGAGCGCCAGCACCTCGCCGTCGAGCTGCGCCAGCGCGTCGTAGAAGCCCTGGCCGCTCACGCCGGCGTTCACCACGGGCACGCCCAGCGCGGCCTCCACCCGGGCGGGCCAGGCGTCGCGCGTGTCGTTCTTCGTGTCGACGTAGCCCTCGGTGATGCTGTCGCCAAGGGCCACGAAGGCGCGGCCCGTGGGGCCTTCCACGTCCACGGTGGCCACGCCGACGGCGCGGTCGAACACGGTTCCGCCCAGCGCGTCCGTCACCAGCGCATGGTTCCCCGCGCGCGCGAAGCTGCCCGGGAAGGCGCTGATGGTGCTGGCCGCGAGCGCGCCGCGCGCCTCGAAGGTGATGGCCAGCTCGTCGCGGAAGGCCACCGGGAAGGCCACCGCGTCGGACGTCTTCCGCGTGCGCGCGGCCACGGTGAAGCCCTCCGCGCCGTCGAAGGTGAGCGGCACGGGCGTGGACACCAGCTCGCCGTTGACGCCCGCCTGGGCCACGGTGGCGCGCACCAGCGTCATGCCGCCGTCGCCCGAGCGGAACGTCACGCGGAGGCGCCCGCCCTCACGCGCCACCGGCACGCGCAGGCGGAACGTCGTCGTGCCGCCGACGCTGTGAGACGCGCGGAGCGCTTGATGGAAGCCCGGTTGGAACGACGTCGCGACGGGCGCCGAGGGCGGCGCGGCCTGCACCTGCCGCCCGTCGTTCAACACCAGCACGGGGGCGACCTCGAGCGGCGACTCTGGCGCGCGCTGGTCCAGCGTGGTGGTGCGGTCCTCGTCCGGCGGCAAGTCCCAGCCGGTTGAATCCGCGCCGCCGCCCGCACAGGCCAGCAACGCGCTGCTCGCGCACACGACCACCCTCCGCCAACCCGGCTTCATTCCCATTCCCATCCCTCCCGGCTTTGCAGGATGCACACCGCACCGTGCCCTGCCAGCCGGTTGTCTGGGAACCCACCCGCTCCGAAGCCCCGGTTGCCTGGCCGCCCTCCGTCGCGCCTTGCGCGCTGGCTAGGGGACGCAAGCCCCCACGCCCGGGTTGCCGTCCAGCGCGCGGCAACTGCCCGTGGGGCAGGCGGGCGTGCCACCGGGCCGACACAGCGAGCGGCAGGTGAGGCCACCTCCCGCATTCACGCACGCGCTCCCCGGCGCGCATTGATTGCTGAAGTCACAGGACTGCCCTTCGGTCCGATTCCCGCTGCCCGCGCAGACGGGGCCGGAGGTGGACGGATAGCAACCGAGGGGGGCCTCGCAGTCCTGACCGAAGGGGTCGCACGCCGTGGAGGGCGGGCCGCAGACCAGCGGCAGCTCGTCGGTCCCTTCCAGGCGGAGCACGGTGTTGCACTCGCTCGGGTTCCCACATTGGGTCGTGGCATGGCACAGCCGCTGGCAGGTGAAGCCACCGCCTTCCCCCTCGGGTGCCTCGCGGCAGAACAAGCCTTGCCTGCAGGTGTCGTGGGCCACGCCGCCATCCGTAGGCGCCAGCGTGCACGGCGCGCCTTCGTCCGCGGTGCCCGGCGCCACGCAGCGCCGCCGCGTCACCCCGTTCTCCGTGGCGTAGGTGCAGCGCAGGCCCTGGCCGCAGTCCTGCGCCACCACGTCGCACTCCGCCTGGAAGCAGCGGCTGCCCGTGCCGCCGTCCTCCAGGTCCGCGAAGTAGCAGCCCTGGCCCTCGGCGCAGCCCTCCTGCCGCGCCACGTTGCAGGCGAACTCCCGGCCGCCGCCGCCCGCGTCGGGGCCGCCGCCGTCGGTGACGGGCGTGCCGCCGCCGTCGGCGCCCGCGTCCCCCGTCCCGGTGGGCCCTGACCCACCGCCGCCACTACAGCCCGCGGCCCACAGGGCCAGGGCCAGGGTTCCTGTCAATACACAGAGACGGTCCACACGCATTCCAAGGCGCTCCCGGGCAAGTCCCCGAGGACATAGGCACTCGAATACGATAGAGGGGGCCCCTTGAATCGGGCGTGGAAAGCAGCGGACACTTGGCGGACGCTCGGTGCCCTGCGGTTGGCCCGGCGCGTCACCCTGTGAGACTGTGGGTGTGGGAAGATGCGTGGTTCGCCAGCAGCGTCGAACGTGGGGGTTATCGGGTGCGTATGACAACCAAGCCGGCGGATGACATGGAGAGCGGGGATGCAGCCGCCTACGCGAACCGGCGGGCGGATGAGCGCGTGGCGGCGCGGTTCGAGGTCCGCTTCAACCAGACGCAGGACGCGGCGCGAGCGCTGCGCGCGTACTCCCTCAACATCTCCGCGGGCGGCCTGTGCCTGCTGACGCGGAAGTCCTACGACGTGGGCTCCCACGTCCGGCTGTCCATGGTCATTGAAGGCGAGGAGTTCCACCTCACCGGCGTCATCGCCTGGGTGCGCGACGAGGCCGAGGCCATTGGCGTGCGCTTCACGGACATGAGCGACGAGGACCGGGCCCGGCTCCAGCGCGTGGTGGACAGCTTCAAGCGGTAGCCGCGCCAGGGCGGTGGAGCCCCGGCGCGGGCGCTGCTAGCGCGGGGACTCCGTCTCCACGTGGCGGAACACGCCCGAGTCGATTTCGGAGAAGCCACACGCCGTATAGAAGTTGCGCGTCTCCGGCGTGGTCGCCATGGGCGACACGAGCTGGAGCTGCTTCGCGCTCAGCACCTTGCAGCGCTCCAGAATCTGCCGGATGAGCGCGCGGCCCACGCCGCGGCGGCGCCAGGCCTCCGTCACCACCAGCTCGTCGATGGTGGCCGCGCGTCCGCGCAGCCGGAGCTGGGGCCGGTGGGAGAAGGACACCATGCCCACGGGCTTGTCCTGCGGGTCCACGGCCACGAAGATTTCAATCTCCGGGTGGCTGACGACCCAATGCACCGTCTGCTGGTCCGTCCCCTGGGGATAGCCCAGCTCTTTCAGGAGTGACGCCATGGCTTCGGCGTCACCCCGGCGGGCGCGGCGGATACGAAAGGCCGGCGCATCAGCGCCAGCGACGGGAGTGACTGTCCGGACGATTGGCTGTGACAAAGCCTCCGGAGTCTAACGAATGGGCCGCCATCCCTCCAAAGAGGAACGGCGGCCCGGGGCGCTTCTCCCGTGAGACAAGGGACTCACGGGCAGGGCATTGTGGGTGCCTTGCTTACGGCTGCTCCGCCGCCAGCGAGCGGATGGCGGTGGTGATGTCACCCAACTGGGGCACCGACGCCATCTCCAGCGCGTCCGCCAGGCCGATGCCGGGCAGGAACTTGCCGGCGAGCAGGCGAGGCGGCGCCAGCAGCGAATAGAACAGCTCCTCCACCGTGCGGCGCACCAGGTGCTCGCCGAAGTTCGTCACCTCGGTGTCCTCGTTGACGAAGAGGACGCGGCCCGTCTTCTGGACGGAGGCCTTGATGAGCTCCCAGTCGTAGGGCCACAGCGAGCGCAGGTCGATGACCTCCGCGCTGATGCCGTCCGCGGCCAGCGTCTCCGCGGCCTTGGCGCACAGGGGCAGCGTGCGGCCGTAGCTCACCACGGTGAGCTGCGTGCCCTCGCGGACCACCTTGCCCTTGCCGAAGGGCACCGCGTACGCCTCCAGGCCCGCCGGCCACTGCGGCTTCCACTGGGAGCGGTCCCCCAGCGGCGCGTCGATGAGCTTCGACAGCGCGCGGTCGTCATCCGGCTCGCCCGGAATCCGCTCCTCGCCCTTCACGCGCAGCAGCGCCTTGGGCTCCAGGAACATGACGGGGTTCTTGTCCTGACACGCGGTGATGAGCAGCCCGTACGCGTCCAGCGGCGTGGAGGGCATCACCACCTTCCACCCGGCGATGTGGGTCATCGTCGCGTCGAAGGAGTGCGAGTGGTAGATGGACCCGCGGATGCCGCTGCCCACCGGCGTGCGCACCACCATGGGCAGGTTCCAGTCCCCGTTGGTGGACCAGCTCGTGTTGCCCGCCAGCTTCAGCAGGTCGATGGTGTTGTAGACGTAGTCGCAGAACTGGATCTCCGCCACCGGCCGGCCGCCGGCCATGGCGATGCCCATGGCCGCGCCGATGATGCCGCGCTCGTCCAGGGGGGAGTTCCACGTCGTCTTCAGGCCCTGCGTGCAGGTGAAGACGCCGCCCAGGGGGGCGCCCACGTCCTCGCCGAAGATGTCGGTGACGCCCAGGTGCTCCTCGGCGTAGTGCAGGGCCATGCGGATGGCCTGTGCCATGTTCGCCATGGGTTACTTGTCCTCCGCGAAGATGTGCTTCCAGATGGATTCGGGGTCGGGCTGTGGCTCGTCGCGCACCTGACGGGCGGCGGCGGCCATCTCCTCGGTGTAGTTGCTGCGCAGCGTGTCCATCTGCTCGCGCGTCAGGATGCCTTCCTTCTCCAGCTTCGCCTCGAACTCCTTGAGGCAGTCCACCTCGGTGCCCACGTAGTTGGCGCCGGAGGCGGAGGAGTGGCCGTAGAGGCGCGACACGTTGGCCTCCAGGAGGAAGGGCTTGCGCTCCGTGCGCACATAGGCCATGGCCTCGCGCAGCTCGGTGTAGGCCTCCACGGCGTCGTTGCCGTTGATGGTCTTGCTGCGGATGCCAAAGGCCTTGCCGCGCTCACTGACGCGCGGCTCGCCGTGCTGGCCCTCCGCCGACGTGGAGATGCCCCACTTGTTGTTGGTGACGATGATGAGGATGGGCAGCGGGTTGGCGGGGCGGCTGCTCCACACCAGGCACGAGGCGAAATCGCCCTCGGCCGTGCCCGCGTCACCGCCGGTGACGATGGTGATGCCGTCACCGCCGTGGCGCTTCTGCACCATGGCCGTGCCCGGCGCGATGGCGTACTGCACCTCGATGGGCGAGGACACCGGCGCCACGTTGAGCTTCCGGGCGGAGTAGTGGCCCGCGAAGTTGCGGCCGCCGGAGTACGGGTCCGTGGCCGTGTTCTTCATCTGCCGCAGCGAACCGATGGGCTCCTCGCCCAGCGCGAGCAGCGTGCCGGACTGGCGGTAGTGGGCATGCAGATAGTCGAACTCGGGGCCCTGGCCCTTCTTCATGAGCAGGCCCAGGGAGACGTTGAACGCCTCCTCGCCGGGGCCGCCGATCCAGAAGTATCCGTGGCCCTGCTTGTACATCTGGATGAGACGCTCCTCGAGGACGCGCGTCTTCACCATGAGGTCATGGATGCGGACCAGCAGCTCCCGCTCGAGCGGCGCGGACGCTTCTGAGGATTCTTTGATGAGTCGGGGACGAGACACGCGCGACCTTCCTCTGGCTGGAGGGGACGCCCCTATAACCCGGATGCGTGCCCGGCGCTCAAGGCAGTTGATGGTCCGCCTGCCGGGACGTCAGGCGGAGAGCACCTTCTGGCGCGGCGCGGCAATCAGCGGGGCTCATTGGGGGCAGGAGCCCGGCCATGACGCAGAGCGGTGAGGCGCTCGGTGAGGACGGCCTCGTGGGCCGCTCCGGCGTGCTGGGAGATGAGGGCCAGGGTGTCCTCGGAGAGCTGCCGGGCGTGGGAGCTGTCCAGCAGCGACGCCAGCTCCTGGAGCCGGCCGGTACTCAGCAGGGCCCGCACCAGCGCGTGGCCGGTGCGCGGCAGGGGCGCCTGGGTGAAGGCGGACTGGAGCGAGCCCACGGCCAGCTCCGGCAGCCCGCTGTCCAGGAGCAGCTCGCCCACCAGGGCCGGGTCGTGCGGGCCCTCCAGGTCGTCCTCCTCGTCGAGGGGGACGGTGGCGGCGCTGCCCCTCGGCGCGTCCATCCGTTGGGGGAGGGAGACGGCGCCCGGGGCGGACGCCTTCCGGCGCTGGAAGACGAAGCGCGGCTCGGCGGGGTGGACCTCCGGCGTCCGGCGGAGCTGCTCGACGTTCATCACCCCCAGCATCAGCGCGAGCATCCCGAGCCAGACCTGCTTCGCCCCGATGGCCAGCCCCAGCACCCCCACCGCCGTGACGATGCCGACCCACAGCAGCTTCCGCTCATGGCGGTAGCCGCTGCGCGCGCGCACCAGGTCCGCCAGCAGGTGCCCGCCGTCCAGGGGCTGCATGGGCAGCAGGTTGAAGAGCCCCCAGCCGACGTTCACCCAGAGGAACTGCCGCACGCCCTGGTCCGCCAGCCCTCCGGGCGCGCCCATGGGGGCGAGCTGTGACGCGGCCCAGACCAGTCCCCCCGCGAGGAAGCCGATGCCCGGCCCGGCGAAGCTCACCCAGGCCGACTGCCGGTGGGTGAGGTGCGCGGCCTCGTGCGTCTGCGTGGTGCCGCCCATCCCGTGCAGCTCGATTCGCGCGGAGCAGCCGTAGCGGCGGAAGGCCAGCGCGTGCCCCAGCTCGTGGAGCAGCACCGACACGAAGACGATGCCCACCCACAGCGCGAGCCGCGCGGGCTCGGAGATGAGCGTCCAGCCCGTCATCAGCGCGACGAGGAAGAAGAGCGGGTGGATCCGGACCGGGAAGCCGGCCACGTGGAAATGGGGCCGCATGGACCTCCGACTGTAACCGCCACCCTGGCGCCGTGCCCGGGGAAGGGGCGGGGCCCGCCGCACCCAGGGTGAATGACGCGCGGCCCCAACCGACTCCATGACATTGGGATGACATGGCTCCAGTGACATGCCGTCCGTGGCGGCTTCCCCGGCGCGGCGTGGATGTGGGGACAGGGCCTCGCGAAGCACGAGAAGTAAGATAGAGTCTTGAGACACCCCTGTTTCCCGCGCGCCCCCGCGCGTCCCCACCCCGGCCCGCCCTTGTCCAGTACGAATACGCGACTGAAGTCCGCGCCCCCGTCCGGCGAGTTCCAGGACGACGCGCTCCCTCCGTCCGAGCGGACGGGCACCCGGGAAGTCACGGGCGCGCGGGAGTCCACCGCCACCAACCTGACAGGCCCCCTGGGGCTGGGGGAGGGGGGCACCCGCACCCTCATCGCTCCGCTGGAGGCGGGGGAGCTGCCCAACGTGGCCCAGATCAAGGGCCTGCGGCTGGATCAGCTCCTCCTGCTCACCACCGGCCTGCTGGTGGTGCTCATCGTGGGCCTGCTGGCGGCGCTGTCGGTGGCCTCCACCCAGTCCCAGTTCGAGGAGACGGCGCTCGTCTCCAAGGAGCGCATCCAGGAGCAGGCGCGCGAGCTGGGCCAGACGGTGGGGCAGACCATCGCGCTCACCTCCGCCACCAACCTGCGCGACAACAACTACGCCTTCCTCGAAGAGGTGGCGGGCTCCATCGTCAAGACGAACCCCAACATCCTCCGGGTGCAGATCTTCGACCCGGACGGGGTGCGGATGGCGGACAGCGAGGGCGCCAGCGAGGACAAGGAGGAGGCCGCGCCCGCCCGCCGCGCCGAGCGCCGCCTGGTGAGCGCCTTCTACCAGGGGCAGCCCATCTCCGAAATCCAGGAGCCCATCGACTACGGCTCCAGCAGCGGCAAGGGCCTGGTCGTCATCAGCTACTCGCTGGGCGGGCTGCAGAAGCAGCTCGAGTCGCTGGAGCAGGACAAGCGCGCCACGGTGCGCGCCAACACGCTGCGCATGCTGGGGCTGGGGCTGGGCTTCGTGGTGCTGGCGGGCGTGCTGGTGGCCTATCAGAGCCGCCGCATCACCCGGCCGCTGGGCATGCTGACGAGCAAGGTGATGCAGCTCGCCGCCGGCAACCTGGGCGCGCGCGCGGGCACCGCCCAGGGCGCGGGCCGTGAGGTGGTGACGCTGGGCGTGGTGTTCAACCACATGGCCGAGCGCATCAAGGTCCTGTTGGAGGACGTGCGCGCCAAGGCGCAGCTCGAGCGCGAGGTGTCGCTCGCGCGCACCGTGCAGGAGACGCTGCTGCCGGGCCGCGAGGCCGTGCAGGTGGGGCCGCTGCGCATCGCCGGCCTGGTCGTCACCGCCGACGCGTGTGGCGGCGACTGGTGGTTCCGGGCCGCCCTGGATGACCGGCGCATCGTCATCGGAATTGGCGACGTGACGGGCCACGGCCTGTCCACCTCGCTGGTGGCCACCAGCGCCACCAGCGGCTTCGCCTCGGCCATGACGCTGCGCGAGCCCTCCCAGGTCAACGCGCAGATGCTCATCACCGCCCTCAACGTGACGCTGGCCAACGTGGGCCGCGGTGAACACCAGATGTCCAGCGCGCTGGCCGTCATCGACGTGTCCAACGGCTACATCGACTACGCGGCGGGCGCGCACCCCAGCCCGCTGGTGTTCAACAAGCGCAGCGGCCAGCTCGCGTCGCTGCCCGCGCGCGGCCCCCTGCTGGGCGCGTCCGTGGACTCGCAGTTCACCTCGCGCCAGGCGCAGCTGCGTCCCGGCGACGTGGTGGTCTGGTACACGGACGGCCTCACCGAGGCGCGCGACGGCGCGGGCAAGCTCTACGGCACCCAGCGCCTGGCCGCCGCGGTGCAGGCCAACGCCCACCTGTCCGCGGAGGCCCTGCGTGACGCGGTGCTCGCGGACGCGCGGGCCTACAGCGCCGGCCAGCCGCAGCGGGACGACATCACCGTCGTCGTGGCCGAGTTCAGCCCCGCCGCCTGACCTCCTTCCGGGACCTCACACACATGCGACGCTCCCCTCGCCATCCTCGGTCGCGCCGGCTCACGCCGGCCCTGGCGCTGTTGACCACCCTGTGCGGCCCGCCCGCGCTGGCGCAGTACCGCCCGCCGCCCATGTCCGAGGCGCAGCGGCTGGTGCACGACGGAGAGTCGGCCCAGGTGGCCGCCAGCGCCGCCAGCGCCTCGGGTGACAAGAAGGAGGCCGAGGAGAAGTACCGCAAGGCCCTGGCCCTCTTCGAACAGGCGCTCACGGCCGAGCCCGGCAACGTGACCGCCGCCGCGGGCCTGGGCGCCAGCGCCAACGCCCTCAACGACTGGCAGCGCACCGTGGACCGCGTGCAGCCGGTGCTGACGGCGAACCCCGCGGAGCTGAACCTGGCCTATCCGGTGAGCGTGGCGCTCTTCAAGCTGCGCCGCTACCCGGAGGCCGTGCCGCTGATGGAGCAGGTGGCCACGGCCGACAAGGCCGAGCACCTCATCGTCCACTACTACCTGGCCAGCTACTACCTCTACGTCCAGCAGGGGGACGCGGCGGCCACGCGGCTGAAGCGCTACCTGGCGCTGCGCCCGCCCGCCCTGGCGCCCAACGACTTCCAGATTCACGAGCTGCTGGGCCGCGCGCACGTCCTGCGCCGGGACGCCGCGCAGGCGCGCGCGTCCTTCCAGCAGGCGCAGGCGGGGCGGCCGGAGTCGCCGTCGGTGCAGTTCGGGCTGGCGCAGGTGCTGGAGCTGGAGGGAAAGCTGGTGGAGGCGCGCAAGCTGCTGGAGGGCGTCACCACGCGCTTCCCGCGAGCGGGCGACGCGCGGGAGAAGCTGGCGCGCCTGTATCTGGGCGCGGGTGACGTCGCGAAGGCGGACGCGCAGGCGCAGGCGCTGGTGAAGCTGGGCAGCTCGCCCGCCGCGCACCTGCTGCTGGGCGACGTGCGCTTCGCGCAGAAGAACGCGGCCGCCGCGGAGGCGGAGTACCGCAAGGTGCTCCAGCTCCAGCCGGGCCTGGTGCTGGGGCAGATGGCGGTGGGCAAGGCGCTGCAGGCGCAGGGCCGGCACGAGGAGGCCATCCAGTTCCTGGAGGGCGCGGTGCGCGCGGGCGCCAACAGCCTGGAGCTGTGGGCCAACCTGGGCTCGGTGAACCGGCGCGCGGGCCGCTTCCAGCGCGCGGTGGAGGTGCACCGGCGCGTGGTGGAGCTGGCGCCTCGCCAGGCCCTGGGCTACGTGCTGCTGGGCGCGGACCACTTCGCCACCGGCCAGTGGGACCAGGCCATCGAGGACTACGCCAACGCGCTGCAGGTGGAGCCGGAGCACGCCGGGGCGAAGCTGTGGCTGGCCCGGGCCCTGGCGCACCGGGCGCGGGACAGGGCGGGGGCGGGGCGGCTGGAGGACGCCGTGCGGGACCTGCGCCGCGCCTACGATTTGGAGCGCGCCGCGCCCATGGCCCGCCGGCTGGGCGCCGCGCTCCTGGAGACGAAGGCCTACGCGGACGCGCGCAAGGTGCTGGAGCAGGGCGTGACGCTGCCGGGCGCCACGTGGCGGGACAGCCTGCTCCTGGGCTACGCGCGGCTGGCCACCCACGACGCGCAGGCGGCCCTGGAGGCCTTCACCCGCGCGGGGACGCAGACGGAGGAGCCCGACGAGCAGGCCGAGACCTCCGTCGGCGCCGCCCTGGCCGAGGTGGAGCTGGGGCAGGTGGACGCGGCGGTGCAGCGGCTCACCGCGGCGGGGCCGTCGCGCGCCGCGGCGCAGGTGGCGGGCGCCAACCTCCCGCGCGTGCTGGTGCGCCGGGCGCTGGCGCGGCTGGAGAGCGGGGACGCCGAGGCCGCCGAGCGCGACCTGGACCTGGTGGACAAGCTGGGCACGGGCAACCGCAAGGAGCTGGTGAAGCTGGCCCAGTTCGTGCGCGGCCTGGCGCGCGCGGAGGCGGGGCGCCACGCGGAGGCGAGCGCCGCCATCGCCAGGTCCCTCAAGCCCGCGCAGCCCTGGGCCTGGCCCAACACCCGCGCGCTGGCCACGGCCTTCGTGCTCTACAAGAAGGGGCAGGTGCCGGCCGCGCGCAGGCAGCTCACCGCCGCGGCGAAGAAGCCGATGCCCGGCCAGCCCAAGTGGCTGACGGCCATGACGGGCGCGCTGCACCGGCGCGAGGCGGCGCTGGCGTACAACGCGGGCAAGCTGAAGGTCGCGGAGAAGGCCTTCAAGGCCGCGCTGGCCGGCAGCCCGGATGACGCGCAGCTTCAACACAACCTGGCCTGCGTCGACTGGCGCAAGGGCCGCACGTCGGACGCCGTGGAGGCGTGGCGGCGGCTGGAGCCGAGCGTCCCGGTGGCCGCGCTCAACCTGGGCATCGACGCGCAGGAGCGCCGCAAGGACGCGGGCGAGGCCGTGGACGCGTGGCGCCGCTACCTGGCCGGAGGCACCGGCCCGCGCATGGCGCAGGTGCGCGAGTGGAAGGACCGCCTGCAGAGTCTGCACGGCCTGGCCGAGCCCGCCGCGGGCTCGCCCGCCGACGCCACCGTGGAGGAGACCCCATGAAGACGTCACCCCGTTCCCTCCTGGCTGGCCTGGTGCTGGCCTGCACCCTGGCCGCGGGTGCCGCGGCCGCGGCGCCGAAGAAGGCCACCCTGGGCGTCTTCCTGGCCACCACGCTGGCGGATGGACAGGAGCGCTTCGAATACGCGGAGGCCCTGGCCGCGCGGCTGTCGGAGACGCTGGACGCGCCCGTGGCCGCGAAGAGCTTCGGCCGCTACGAGGACTTCTCCCGCGCGGTGGCGGGCGGGCTGGTGGACTTCGCGGTGGTGGACGCGTGGGCCGCCGTGCAGCTCGGCGCCAAGGCGAAGCCGGTGGCCTGGGCCTCCCGCGCCGGTGACACCCAGCAGCGCTGGGCCATCGTCGCGTTGCAGCGCGGCGCGGTGAAGGACCTCGCCGGCAAGCGCCTGGCGCACGTCAAGGGCGCGGGCCCGGCCGACCCGAAGTTCGTCACCCACGTGGTGCTCGGCGGAGACCTGGACGCCCAGAAGCACTTCAAGCTGGCCCCCGTGCCCAACGTGGAGTCCGCGTTGAAGATGCTGGAGGCCAAGGGCGCGGATGCGGCGCTCGTGCCGCTGGCGCACGTGCCCAGGGACGTGCGCGTCCTCTTCCGCAGTGGCCGCGTGCCGGGCGCCCTGCTGGTGGACCTGCGCAACCACGAGGCCGTCCTCACCAGCGCGCTGGGGAAGGTGGGCGCGGTGGCGCCGTTCGACGCGTTCGCGCGGCTCCAGGACAAGGACTTCGAGGACTTCCGGAAGCTCGTCACGCGGGGCCCGCCGCGCCGCCAGCCCGTGCTCGCCGACAGCGCCGACCTCCGCGTGGAGTCCAGCGTGCTGGTGCGCGCCGAGGAGCTGGGGCCCGCGCTGCCGTCCTTCGTGGGTGACCTCGCCGTGTCGTCGGAACAGCCGGACGACTGATACTTTCCCGAGTTTCTAGAGAATGAGAGCCAACGACTTGGCCCGGCGTGGGGTCTGGGGTAGCTTGAAAATGATGGCGTTGGTGTCCAGCCGTGAAAAAGCGTTCCCCCCGACGCAAGCGCTGACGCCGCCCCCGTCTCCGGGTCGCACGTACAGGACCTCGGGTGTCCATGCTCCACCCCTGGATGTGAGAACGATGCACTCGACTGTGTTCGGTGAGCCGCGGCGAGGCGCGGCGAAGGCGGTTGCCGGACGCCGCGCCATGCGCGCCGGCCTGCCGCTGTCCCTCATGTTGTGCTTCCTGGCCTTCGTCGTTCCTTCAAGCGCGGTGGCGCAGGACACCGGCGAAAAAGAGGCCCCTTCCAAGGTGAAGCGCAGGCGGCGGGTGGTGAAGCCCGCGGCGTCCACGCGCTCCACTTCCAGCAAGACGGCGAGGAAGCCGCGCAAGGCCGTCAAGCCGGCGCCCGTCGAGGACGAGGACGCGCAGGAGATTCCGGTGCTGGGCAGCGGGCCCGGTTCGGAGGACTCCTCCTCCTCGAGCCCGCCGGCCATGCCGCCCATGCCGCCCCCGCCGGTGACCACGCCCGCCGCGGCGCCCCTCACGCCGGCCACGCCGCTGACGGCCGAGCCCGCCGCGCCGCGGGCCCTGCCGCCGGTGGGCACGGACTTCAACCCGCCGGACGCGCCGACGAACCCGCCGCCGGCCACCGCCACGCTGCCCGCGCACCAGCCCGCGCCCGCGTCGAACGTGCCCATCAGCGCGCCCTTCGCGGAGCCGGCCCTGGACCGGCCCCTGCCGCCGCCCTCCGGGCTCGCGGGCCTGGGGGACGACCCGCTGGGCGGGGCTGACGCCCTGGAGGAGTCCGTCAACCGCGTGCTCAGCGAGGCGGTGGTGACGACCGCCGGCAAGCGCAAGCAGCGCATCTCCGACGTGCCCCTCACGGTGTCCTGGATTCCGGCCGACGAGCTGGAGGGCACCGGCCAGTTCACGCTGTGCGAGGCCATCCAGTACTTCCCCGGCATGGAGTGCCGCCGGGGCTCCATGCGCAAGGCGGCGGTGAGCGCGCGTGGCCTGGGCTCCAACTACCTGTCCAACCGCCTGCTGCTGCTCCAGGACGGCCGGCCGCTGACGGACCCGTGGACGGGCCAGTTCTACGCGGATGAGACGACGCCGCTCACCAACCTCAAGCAGGTGGAGGTCATCCGCGGTCCAGGGTCCTCGCTGTACGGCTCCAACGCCTTCAGCGGCGTCATCAACGTCATCCAGCGCCAGCCGTCGGACCTCATCGAGAAGGGGAAGAACGTGGGCGCCGAGGCCCGCGTGCTGGCGGGCCAGGACCAGACGTGGCGCCTGCACGGCACGGTGGCCGGCCGGGGCGGCCCGGTGGAGGCCCTGCTGGGCTACTACGGCTTCGGCTCGGACGGCCCGCAGCTCTTCAACGACCCGCGCGTGGGCCGCGTGGACACCAACCAGGACTCGCTGGTCCACCAGGTCAACGGCAAGGTGCGCATCGGCCCGCTGGCGCTGGACGCGGACTTCACGGACGCGGAGATTGGCCGCCCGGGTGGCACGCACATCTCCACCGTGGGCAACTGCGGCCGCTGCCACTACACGCCGAACGACTCCGAGTCGGTGCAGAACTTCAACGCCTCCGCGCAGGTGGACCAGCAGGTCACCGACAACCTGCGCCTGTTCGGCCAGGCGTACGGCTTCTTCAAGCGCCGCGACGTGCAGATGGAGAACGCCTTCGGTGGCGACCCCACCCGCGCGCTGGGCAAGCGGCGCCGGCTGGGCGGCGAGGCGCGCGCGCTGTGGACCCTGGGCGACCTCAACGTCACCTTCGGCGGTGACTTGAAGGCGGACACCGTCAACGTGCCCAACGTCCTGCCCGAGCTGAGCATGGACGACACGCGGCAGACCATCCTCGGTGGCTTCGTGGACGCGGAGTACCGGCTCTTCAACCGCCTGGTGCTGGGCGCGGGCGCCCGCTACGACCGCTACCAGATTCCCGAGCGCGTCTGGCGGAACCGCACGGACCAGATTTCGCCGCGCGCCAGCGTGGTGTTCCACGCGGTGCCGGAGCTGCTGACGCTGCGCACCAACTACGGCCGCGCCTTCCGCGCGCCCACCCTGGCGGAGCTGGCCATCAACCAACAGATGTACGCGGCCACACTGGTGGGCAATGGAAACCTGCGCGCGGAGACGCTGGACACCATCGAGGCGTCGGTGGATTTCTGGCCCTTCGAACGGAGGGTCCGCCTGACGGGCACGGGCTTCTACAACCTGGCGAAGAACTTCATCAACCAGCAGCTCGTCTTCGGCTCCGTGTCGCAGTTCCAGAACATGGGCGACGCGCGGGTGGCGGGCTTCGAGCTGGAGGCGGCCGCGCAGATTCCGTCCATCAACTCGTCCTTCGACATCGCCTACCAGTTCCTGGACGCCAAGGCGCTGCCGTACGACGACGGCCCGCAGTCCCCGCTGGACTACGCGCCGGCCCACCGCATCTACGCGCGTGGCCGCACCAACATCGGCAAGGTGGCCTTCGTGGAGCTGTACGCGCTGCTGGTGGGCTCGCGGTACGACCCGGGCTTCGAGGTGGATGAGACGACGGGCCTGCCCACCACCCGCGTGCAGCTCCCCAGCTACGTCACGGCCAGCGCGCGCGTGGGCTTCAACGTCTACGACGGCATCTCCGTGTCGTTCCTCGGCTCCAACCTCTTCAACGCGCAGTACGAGGAATCCCACGGCTTCCCCGCGCCGCCCCAGTCGTTCTTCAGCGAAGTCAAGGTTCGTTACTAGCTCTTGAGTACCGCCCCCCACCTGGAGGCTGGTGGCCTCCTGTTGATTGCAGACGACTCACTGGCTCCGGCGCTGGTGGAGCAGGCGGCGCCCATCCTCGCGCGGGACGGGGTGGCGCTGTGTCAGGGGCCGGGGTCGCCCTCGGGGCTCCGGCGCCTGGTGCTCTTCGACGGGAAGCTGTCACCCGCGCACGCGGAGTCCCTGCGCCGCGAGCCCCCCGCGTTGCTGCTGGCCACGCGCGGCGCGGACGGTCATCCCTCCGCGTGGGAGACGCGGCTGCTGGGGGCCTTGCTGCGGGGGGACGCGCTGCTCCCTCCGGGGGCCTCGCGGCACCGGCTCCAGGCCGTGGCGGACATCAACGCCACGGGGGAGGCCGCGGCGCGGGCGGTGACGCAGGCGCGGGGCTCGCGCACGGCGGCGGCGCTGGTGGCCGACGTGGTGCACGAGCTGGCGGCCAACGCGCTGTGGGACGCGCCCGTGGACGCGCAGGGGCAGCACCGCTACGCGCACCGCCGCGCCGAGGTCCGCGAGGTGGCGCCGGAGGACGCGTGCGAGCTGTCCTACGTGGTGGAGGAGGGCCGCGTGTGGCTGGAAGTCGTGGACCGCTTCGGCGGTCTGCGTCCGGGCCCTTTCGCCCGGGCGCTGGAGGGGTGGGGCGGACGCGTCCAGGTGGATGCGTCCGGAGGAGGGGCGGGGCTGGGGCTGCGGCGCATCCTGGAGCACAGTGATGCGGTGGCGGTCCGTGTGGCGGCTGGCCGAGAGTCACGAGTCCTGTGCGTGGTGGACCTGGGGGAGGCCCGCCGCCGCGCCGCACAACCCAAGTCGCTGCTGTTCTGTCTTCAATGAGGTCAGGGCCGGTGGATAGCCAGGTTTCCAACGCCATCATCAGCCGGCTCCGCGTGGGGACGATCACCCACGTCCGGATCTCCGGCTACATCGACGAAACGTTCCCCCTGACGTCCACCAGCCCGGAGCTCAACGGGCTCCTGGTGGTCGACCTGGGGCAGGTGGAGCGCATCAGCTCCTTCGGGGTGCGGCGGTGGATTGAGTTCGCCGCCAAGCTGCCCCCGGGGGCGCTGGGGCTCTACGTGGTCCACGCGCCGCCCGTCATCGTGGACCAGCTCAACATGGTGGAGGGCTTCGCTGGCGTCGCCCGCGTCCTCTCCTTGCTCGCGCCCTACACCTGCCGCGCCTGCGACGAGGACCGGCTGCGGCTGGTGAACCTGCTGGACGAGGCGCAGGTCATCTCCGAGGAGCGCGCGCCCGAGCACACCTGCCCCGTGTGCCAGGGGCCGCTGGAGTTCGCGGACCTGCCGGGCGAGTTCTTCGACTACGCGCGGCGGCAGCAGTTCGGCCAGGTGGACCCGGTCGTCATGCGCTACCTGCGCGCCAGCATGCCGACGGAGCAGCCGGAGCTGGCGCAGCACCTGAAGATCATCCAGGACGACATCACGTACATCACCCTGGCCAGCGCGTTGAAGGGAGACCTCAACGTGCGCCGGCTGGCGTCGGGCCTGGAGGGCCGCGTCGGCTTCGACTTCAGCCACGTCAGCAAGGTGGAGCCGGAGGCCCTGCCGAAGCTGGAGCAGGTGCTGGAGACGGCGGCCCAGGGCGCGCACGTGGTGCTGTGCCGGGTGCCGCCGCCGGCGCTGGCGGTGCTGGCGCGCTCGGCCAAGGTGCTGCCGGTGCGGTTGGCCACGCTGTGGCTGCCGTGTGACTGCCGCAACTGCGGGCAGGTGAGCCACCAGCGCGTCCAGGCCATGGACTACCTGGCGAAGCTGCGGGCGCAGGACGCGGGCGTGGACGTGCCGTGCCCCATCTGCGGCGGCAACGCCCGCGTCCCGCACATGCCCCAGCTCCAGGGGCTGCTGGCGCGGATGCAGCTCACGGACCGGCCGCTGGAGGAGCTGGAGGCGCTGGAGACGCGCGCCCTCAGTCAGTACCTCTTCGGCGCCACGAACATCGACCCGGCGGCCCGTCAGGGCGCGTCCACCGACATCTCCAACTCGCTGGGCAGCTCCAAGCTGAACGTCATCCGGCGGCTGGGGCAGGGCGGCATGGCGGAGGTCTTCCTCGCCAAGCAGGTGGGCGTGAAGGGCTTCGAGAAGTTCGTGGTGATGAAGAAGATTCTCCCGCAGTTCGCGGAGAACCCCGAGTTCGTCGACATGCTCTTCGCGGAGGCCCGCGCCAACGCGCGGCTGACGCACCCGAACGTCGTGCAGACCTTCGACGTGGGCGTGTCCGACGGCGTCGCGTACATCCTCATGGAGTACGTGCGCGGGCCGGACCTGAAGAAGCTGGTCATCGAGCTGCGGCGCAAGGGGCTGGCGCTCCCGCTGGAGCACGCGCTGCGCATCGTGGCGGAGGTGGCCGCGGGCCTGCACTACGCCCATGCCTACGTGGACCCGGCGGGCACGCCGCACCCGGTGGTGCACCGCGACGTCAGCCCGCACAACGTCCTCATCTCGCTGGACGGCGCCATCAAGCTGAGCGACTTCGGCATCGCCAAGGTGGCGGGCGAGGAGCACACGCAGGCCGGCGTGCTGAAGGGGAAGATTTCGTACATCTCCCCGGAGGCGGCGTCCGGGCGCACGCTGGACGCGCGCAACGACGTGTTCGCGCTGGGCGTGGTGCTCTTCGAGCTGCTCACCGGCACGCTCCCGTTCCGCAGGGACCACGACGCGGCGACGCTGCAGGCCATCGTCCGGGACCCGGCGCCGGTGCCGTCGCAGCTCAAGCCGAACATCCCGCAGGACGTCTCCGACCTCGTCCTCCGCGCGCTGGTGAAGGACCCGGCGCGCCGCACGCCGTCCGCCGCGGCGCTGCGCGAGGAGATTGAAGCGGTGATGGCGCACCACCGGCTCAACTCGTCGCCCGCGGCGGTGGCCCAGTTCTTCAAGGACACGCTGGGAGACCGGCTGGTGGAGTTCGCGCCCTCCGCCGTGGGCGGCACGGGCAGCCACCCGCGGCCCGTGCCCTCGGGGACCGGCAGCGGCAACATCGGCAGTGGGGAGATGTCCGCGCCCATGGATGGACGGACGCCCAGCCGGGGCAGCGTGCCCGTCGCTGGCAGCCGTCCGGGCACGGGCGGCAGCGGCAGCCTCTCCCGTCCGGGGCCTCCGGTCCCCACGGCGCACCCGCCTCGGCCCGTCGGTGTCGCGGCGCCAGCGTCGCGGCCCCCGGCGCCGCCTCCGCCGGATGACTCCTTCCCGGGCATCCCCGTCTCCGAGGACGACGCGAACGACCGCACCGAGGTGGTGCCGCTCAACCTGGGAGCGCCGCCGCCGCCCTCGCCGCCGCCCCCTCCCGCGCCGCGCGCCTCCCAGCCGCACCTGGCCATGCCCGCATCGCCGCGTGCCTCCCAGTCGCAGCCGGCCATGCCCGCATCGCCGCGTGCCTCCCAGCCGCAGCATGCGTCGCCGCGTCCTCCCGGACCGGCGCAGGGCCACGGCGCTCAGGCCAGCGCCGCGCGGCTCGCCGAGCCCGCTCCAGCGCGTCCCGCGGCGCGTGCCGTCGCCCCCGACAGCGACGCCGCGGGCAAGCGGCCACCGTGGAAGTGGTTGGGCATCGCGGGCGGCGGCGCGCTGGTGCTGGCCGTGGTGGCGGTGGTGCTGGCGCGCGACACGAACTCCAGCTTCGTCAACGTGGGGGCCGGCGAGCATGTCTATGTCGGCGGCCTGCGCTACGTGCCGGGGACGGACGTGCATGACCCTTCGGGTGGCCCGTTGCTCATCTCCACGGCGGTGGACGGGAAGCTGCGGCGGTTCGGGACCACGCAGCAGCGCGAGGGAATCGACGTGCGCACGCTGGCGGACGCCTCGCCGGAGCCGGGCACCACGGGCCTGCTCAGCGTGACGGGCGCGGCTCCCGGCTGTGAGGTCCACGTCAGCGGCGCCTTGCTGCCGGGTGGCACGCCGCTGTTGAAGGCGCGAATCGAAGCGGGCCGGGAGCTGGAGGTCCTGGTGCGCTGCCCCAGCGGCGTCAGCAAGCTATGGGTGATGGCGGTGCCAGGGCAGCAGATCGAAGTGAAGTCGCAGCCGCGAAATTGAGCGGCGCGCTGCGGGACGCCAGACGGCGTCCCGGACGAAGGGTGCGAAACGCATGACGGGCTGGTCCCTCTTCCCCCACCTCGTGGTTCGCACCACCGGTTTTCCCTTTGACTGGCTGGAGCGGCTGGGGTGCCCGGAGGCCACCGAGGCCGCCCGCCGGTGGGTGGCGGCACGGCGGGCGCTGGAGGCGCTGAAGGCCCAGGGCCCCCGGGTGAAGCGCCCCTCGCGCGCGGTGCTCGCGGCCCTGAAGGCCGGGCGCCCGGTGGACACCGAGGGCCTGGACGCACCCGAGCTGTTCTCTGAATGGAACACCCGCGCCCGGGAGGCGCAGGCCGCTGAAGCCGCCTTCCAGGCCGCGATGAAGCAGGAGTCCCTGGCGGTGGAGGACGCGCTGGGCTCGCTGCGTCAGGCGCCGCGCTTCATCGAGGCGGTGGCCAGCTCCAGTCCCCCCGTGGCCCGGGATTTGTTGGACGGGCGCGATGGCGCGCGGCTGCGGCGACAGGTGGCCAGCTACCTGCAGCGCATGTGCGCGAAGAACGAGACGATGGGGTTCTTCGGGCCCATCAACTACGGCCGGGCGGACGCGGCGGCGCCGACGGGTGTGTCGGTGCGCTGGTCCGGTCCGGAGGTGCTGACGGGGCGCAACACGTTCGCGGCGTCGTGGCTGGTCCAGGGGCTGGTTCGCGCCATCGCCTTCGACCCCGAGGTGGCCGCGTGGCTGGTGCTGCGCCGCAAGGCCTTCGCGGAGGTGCCCTCGCGCAAGGCGCTGCCGGCGCCGGAGAGCGCGGAGGCGTTGCTGCCCCGGCTGGTGGAGGCGGTGGACGGGACGCGGACGCTCGCGGGGCTCGCGTCATCGCTGGGCGTGGCTCCGGGCCTGGCGCGCGAGGCGGCCCGGATGGGGTGTGAGAAGGGGCTGCTGACGCATCAGCTCGAGGTGCCCGCGGCGACGCACCACCCGGTGGATGACCTGGCCGAGCGCGTTGCGGGCCTGCCGTGTCCCGCGGCCCGTCGCCACGTGGAGGGCTTGAGCGCGCTGCTGGCGTTGATGGCCGGCTACGGCGCCGCGGACGCCGCGGGGAAGATGGCGCTCCAGGCCGCCTTCGCGAAGCGCGCGAGCGAGCAGTGGGGCGTGACGCCTCCCTCGGCGCGAGGGCCTGCCACCGAATCGCACAACTTCTACCAGGACCGGCTGGCGCTCCGGGAGGAGTGCGGCGGCGACTTGCGGCTGGAGGCCGGAGGCGAGCGGGCGCGCGAGCTGGTGAGTCGGCTGGAGCCCGCGCTGGCGTGGATGGGGGAAGCGGCGCGGCGCACCCGGGAGGCGGCCCGGGCCACCGTGGCGGGGCTGGTGGGTGCGCGCACGGTGCCGTTCTGGAAGGTGGCGGCCGCGTATGCGGACCGGCCGGTGCCATTGGATGGGTCGGTGGCGGAGGTGCTCGCGGGCGCCGTGGGGGATGCCGCCGCGCGCGGCGTGGACCTGGGCCAGGTGACGCCTCCGGCGCTGACGGGCGACGCGAGGGCGCTGCCGCTCGTCACCTCCGTGGACCTGCTGGTGGGCGCCCGGGACGTGGAGGCCTGGAGCCGGGGCGAGTACGAACTGGTGATGGGCGACGTGCACGACACGGCGCTGGTGTGGGGCTGGGCGCTCCAGTTCCACGAAGCGCGCGGCCGGGTGGAGAGCGCCATGGTGCGGGCGCTCGGGGCCTTGAGCCGGCCGGTGCCGCTGGTGACGGTGCTGGCGTCGCGGCGCACCGGGCTGTTGCCGTCGGAGTTCCCGGGGCCGGTGGTGGAGCTGGGCGGCGTCAGCGCGCGGGCCTCCGCGTGGCGGCTGCCGCTGGATGACCTGTTCGTGGAGAGCGACGGCAAGCGGGCCCGGCTGGTGTCGAAGCGGCTGGGCTCCGAGGTGTGCCTCTACAACGGTGAGCTGGAGAGCCTGGTGCACACGGCGTTCTCGCTGCCGCGCATCCGCCCGCTGCGGGTGTCGCTGGGCGAGCACACCCCCCGCCTGTCCCTGGGCGGCGTGGTGGTGCAGCGCGAGCAGTGGCGCCTGTCCCAGGCGGAGCGGGAGTCGCTGCTCGAGGGCCGGGATGATTCGGCGCGGCTGCGGGCGGCCGTGGCCGTGTGGGACGCGAGGGGCCTGCCGGACTGCGTGTTCGCGAAGTTCAAGGACGAGCGCAAGCCGGTGCTGGTGGACGTGCGCAGCCCGCCGCTGCTGCGCGTCTTCCTCAACCTGCTGGAGCAGAAGGAGGAGGTCGTCCTGTCGGAGATGCTGCCGTCGCCGGGCCAGCTCTGGCTGCGAAGCCCCACGGGCGGGCGGCACACGGTGGAGCTGCGTTGCACGCTGCTGTGGGGCGCGGAGCCCGCCGCGGCTCCGGCGGGAGGCGCGCGGGAATGAAGCTGCTCGTCCTTCCGCCCCACCGCGACGTGACGCTCGTCCCGGAGGCGCCCGACGGCTGGACGTGCCTGGACGTGGCGCGGGACTTCTGCCAGCGCGTCTTCGCCCGGGACGCGGTGGAGGCGGCGGCCGAGGCGCGTGAGCGGGCCCCCGCCACCGCGCAGTCGATGCGGGAGCTGCTGCTGTTGCGCGCCGCGCAGGCGCTGCGAGCCCGGGAAGGGCTTCGCGTGAACACGGGCCTGCGCGCGCTGGGCGCCGTGCTCACCGCGACCTCCGGGGCGCCCAACGGGGTGCACCTCCGGTTGGACGACGTGGCGCTGGAGGGCGGCACCACGGAGCGGAGCGCGGACGTCCTGCGCGCCGTGGAGCAGCCCGCGTCCTACCTGGAAGACCTGACGCTCGCCGCCGGGCGCTTCGCCCGCGCCGAGCGCGTGCGCCTCTGGCTCGAAAGAGACCTGCAGCTCCCCGCGGCGGCCTGGCTGGCGCGGGCGTGTCCGGAGCAGGTGCCGCTGGAGGTCGCGGGGCCCTTCGCGTGGGCGCACCGGGCCGCGCTGTCGAGCCTGCCCATGTTCCAGCGCGCCGCGTTCGTGGAGGCGCCCCCGCTGCGCTGGCGCGTGGCGCCCCGGCTGGACGAGGCGTCGCCCGCGTCGCTCGTCTGGTTGGCCGAGTCGCTCGAGGTGCGGGCCACCTCCGCGGATGCGCTGCGCTCCCTCACGGGCGGCGCGGCGGCGTGGGCGGGGCACGTCTCGCTCGGCTCGCTCCTGCAGCCGGACGCGTTGGTGGAGAGCGGCTGCAAGGTGGCCGTGGTGGGGTTCTGCGCCATGGATGGCGCCGGATGGTTGGACCCGCTGGGGGCGCGCATCCCCCGCGAGGCGCTGGCGCACGGTGCCCGCCGGCTGCGGGACGCGGGGGTTCATGTCGTGGCGGAGTGGTGGGTCGGCGCGCCTGGCGTGGACGAAGCGGCGCTCGACGCGACGCTCGCCGCGCTCGGCGCGGAGCCGGTGTTCGACCACCTCGCCGGGGTGCGTCCCTTCCACTGGCCTCGGAGTCCTTCGCGCAGCGGGTGCACGCCGCAGTGGCCGGACGTGCGCGTGGGCACGCCGCCCGAGGACCGGGACCTCGCCCGGAGCCTGCCCTTCGAGTGTGCGCGGTCCATCCCCAGCGCCGAAATCCCCCGGGTGCTCACGTCGCTGGCGACGCGGTTGCTCGCGCGCGCGCCGCTGAGCCCGGGGCGGGTCGCCGCGGCGTGCCTGCCCGAGGCGCCGCTGCCCCGTGCCACGGCCGCGAGCGCGGCGGCCATTCAACTGGACGTGGACTGCGCCTGGGTCCAGCTCCCGGCGGCGCTGGACGGCGCGGCGAAGCCGTCGTGGTTCGCGGCCAACCTCCGCACGGGCGCCGTGCTCGCGATGGACGCGCGGCTGGCGCCCAGGCTCGCGGGGCTCGTGCGGCCCACGGACGTGGCCAGCGCGCTCGGGGGCGTTCCGCAGGCACAGCGGGAGAAGCTGGTGGACACACTGGTGGCCAGGTCGGTGCTGACGAGGGTGAACGGATGAGCGAGCCCTGGACGTTGGGCGAGGTGTTCGTGCTGCGGCACGCGGGCTTTCCCTTCGACTGGCTGGAGTCGCTCGGGATGTCGCGGGAGGTGCTGGACGACGTCGCCCGGCTGCTCGAGTCCGAGGACGCGCTCGTGGAGGCCGTCCGCGCGGAGAAGGGCGCCTCCGGCGCGCGGGGCGTCCTCGACGCGCTGGCGCAGGGCCGCGAGCCCCGAATCGACGCGCGCCTGGGCCCCCCCTGTCAGGAGGCCCTGCGCCGCTACCAGGCGTGCCGTGCGTCCGCCCAGACGCGCTACGCGGCGGAGCGCGCGTCGCTGCGCCAACGCCTCCGCGAGCGGGCCGCGGACCCCGCCATCCAGGAGGCGGTGTTCCTCTCCAGCCCGGCCATGTTCGACAACGTCTGGGTCCGCTACCTGCGCGGTGGGGAGCGGCCGGATACCTCCGACGCGCGCCGTGTCGAGCGGCAGGTCTACACGTACCTCCAGCGCTTCTGCGCGAAGAACGAGACGACCAGCTTCTTCGGCCCCATCTCCTATGGCGAGCGCACCGCGGATGACGGCTACGACGTGCGCACGGTGCCCAGCGGCAACACGCGCCGCCGCACGTTCTTCTCCTTCTGGGCGGTGACGGAGCTGGCCCGCGCGGTGGGGCGGGAGCGCACGCTGCGTCCGCACCTGCCGCTGCGGCTCAACCCGCTCTTCACGTTGACGCCGGGCCGGGCCCACTGCGAGCCGCTGAAGCTGGACGTCGCCCTGTCCGCGGAGGCGGAGCGCCTGCTGTCCGTCCTGCGCGAACACCCCACGCCCGCGGCGGCGGCGGTGGTGCTCGGCCTCCCCGTGGTGGACGTCGAGCGTCAGGCCCTGCCGCTGGTGAAGACCGCGCTGCTGCTCTGGGGCCTGCCGTTCCGCCCGAATGACTTCACCACCTTCGAGAGTGTGCGGGACGCCGTGGCGGCGCTCCCGGAGCTGGAGGCGCGCACGCGGTGGCTGGAGCGCCTGGACGCCCTGGCGCGTCTCAAGGCGGACTTCGAGGGCGCGGACCTGCCGCGGCGGCGCGAGCTGTTGCCGCGGCTGGAGGCGGCCTTCACCGAGGCCACGGGCAAGCCCGCGCGCCGGGGCGACGGGCAGGTGTACGCGGACCGGCTCATCCTCTACGAGGAGGCGAGCTCGCCCTTCCGCCTGCGCTTCGGCGCGCGGTTCACCGAGGCGTTGGAGGCGGCGTTGACGGGCGCGCTGGAGCTGTCGGCGGCCTACGGCGAGAAGGTGCAGCAGGGCTTTCGCGAGCAGGTCCGGGACGCGCTGGGGCCGGACGCGGGCCCCATGGACCTGCTGGACTACGCCGTGCGGCTGCGGCCAGACGGCGTGACGGGCAGCCGCTTCTCACCCGTGCCCCCGGTGATGCTGGAGCCGGAGGACGCCCGGGCGCGCGCGCTGCCCGTGGACTTCCTGGGCACGTCGTCGCCAGGAGGGCGCTACGCGTTGCCGGACGTGTGCCTCGCCGCGAAGCCGGACGGGAGCGGCTACGAGGTGATGCTGGCGCGCGTCCACCACCACCTGCTGCTGTGGAGCTGGCTGAGCGCCTTCCAGCCGGAGCGGGAGCGCTACGCGGCGGTGGCCTCGCGCTGGCTGGAGAAGGACGGCGCGGCCCGGGGGCTGGTGGGGCTGGCCATCCGCCGGCGCAACAAGGGCTTCTATGTCTATCCGGGACGGCGGCTGGTGTACTCGGTGTCGGACGTGCTGGACGTGGAGGAGGGGGCCCTCACGCCCGGGGACGTGAAGGTGCAGCCCACGCCGGAGGGGCCGGTGCTGGTGGACGGGCAGGGGGCGCGGCTGAGCCTGTACCTGCCGCTGGATGACTTCTCCTCCTATCCGCCGTTCGCCGCGCTGGCGCATCCCCAGGTGCTGCATGCGCCGCTGCGCACGCAGGGCAGTCACCTGCCTCGGCTGAGCGTGGGCGGCGCGGTGTATCAGCGCGAGCGCTGGAACCTGGCGGCGGAGCGGCTGGGGAAGCCTGCCGGCTTCGAGCTCTTCCTCGCCGTGCAGCGGGAGCGGCGCGCGGGCGGGTGGCCTCGCTTCGTGTTCATGCGCAGCTCGAAGGAGCGCAAGCCGTACCTCATCGACACCGCCAGCCCCTTCGCCATGGACCTGCTGTCCCACCTGGCCCGGGACGCCGAGCGCCTGTCCGTGGAGGAGATGTACCCGGCGCCGGAGCAGCTCTGGCTGAAGGACGCGCGGGGGCGCTACACCTGTGAGCTGCGCATGCAGTTCACCCGCTGGAGCGCGGCGCCGGCCTGAGGATTTTTGACATCCAGGCCGCATCCGCGACCAGAATGGCTCCTTCCCCGGCCTGGCAGGGCTTCCCGCCTTGCCAGGATTGCAGGCCCTGAGAAGGAGACATTCCATGTCCGGTGACAACGTCGTCGCTCCCCCGGCCAAGAAGCTGAGGCGGCCGGTGGAGGAGGTTCGCGCGGAGCTGCTGGCCGACGCGGACGTGAAGGAGCAGGCCCGCCTGCTCAAGGTCCCCCTGGAGGACTACGTCGAGAAGATCATCGACTACGCCCTCAACCCGGAGAAGCCGCCGCAGATCCAGATCGTCCCCGACGAGGAGCTGAAGGCGAAGGATCCGAACGTGCCCACCATCGCCGAGGTCGAGGCGCACCTGCAGGGCATCATCGACGGCGACATCGTCATCAGCCGCGCGCACCAGCGGGACGGCTTCAGCGCCGACGACGGCGACGCCCGCTTCAAGACGGCGCTCGCGTCCGACGCGGCCCAGAAGGGCGCCCCGGAGAGCCGCTCCGGCACCTCCGCGGCCGAGCTGCGGAATTCGGAGAAGAAGCCGAAGGGGTGAGCCACGCCGGAGGGGGCGAGGGCCGCCCCGCGCGGCTCCCCCTGGCGCCGGAGTTCCCTCAAGTTCCTGGCTTTACTGGCGACTTCACGCGGCGTCCGGTTTTTTCGGGTAACAGGGAAACAATCGCCCCGAGCCTCCGACAATCCTCACATCTGACACATTCGCTGGCCGCCACGCGGTCACGCTCGAAAGGGGCAGTCACCATGTCCAAGGCATTCAAGGCGATTGGCAAGGTTCTGGACGTCGTCAAGCCGTTCGTGTCCATGGTCAACCCGCTGCTCGGCGCGGCGATGGGCTTCGCCAGCGGCCTGGCGCAGGGCAAGAACCCCATCCAGTCCCTGCTGGGCGCGGCGACGGACCTCATCCCGGGCGGCGGCGCGTTCAAGAACACGCTGGGCAAGTTCGCCAGCAACTTCCTGATGGACGGCGCGGGTGGCAACAGCCTGCTGAGCGGCGCGCTGAACCTGGCCACGGGCAAGAGCAAGGTCACCGACGTCATCGGCGACATGCTGAAGAACACGGCCAAGACGGGCCTGAGCCAGCTCGGCATGAACAACGCGGCCGAGCTGTCGGCGCAGCGGATGTCCCAGTTCCTGGTGTCGTAATATCCTGGGACGATGACTCCCGTCCCCTACGTCCCGGAGCTGCACTTCGAGCACATCAAGTCCTGGCTGCAGCACTGGGACGAAGTCGTCACGCCGGACGGCCTGCCGCAGACGGGGTATGTGATTCCCGGCAAGGCGGCGGGGTTCCTCTACCGGACCGACAGCTCGCTGGCCATGATTGAAAACCTCGTGGCCGCGCCGGGGCTGTCGAAGGAGGAGCGCAACGAGGCGGTGGACCTCATCGTCGCGGCCATCTGCACGGAGTCCGCGCGGCTGGGGTTCAAGATTCTCCTCGGCACCACGCAGTTGGACGCGGTGGTGAAGCGCGCGGAGAAGCACGGGTTCATCTACGTGGATGGTGGCTTCCACGTCATCGCCAAGCGCCTCTACTGAGATGCGGCCCGGCGCAGACATCGTGATTCTGGGAGCCGGTGTCGTCGGTCTTTCGGCCGCGCGCCGGCTCTCTGCTTTGGGCGCGAAGGTCACCGTCCTGGACGCCGCGGACCCGGGAGGCCGGGGCTCGCGCGCCGCCGCTGGGGTGGCCATCCCCTCGGTGCGCCTGTTCGATGACCCGGTGATGCTCGCGTTCGCCCGAGCGGGCCGCGCCACGCTGGCGGAGGACCTGGGCGCGCTGCCCGAGGGCGGCCAGCTCCGGCGCGGCAACGGCATCCTCCGCATCGTCCCGGACGCGAAGGCGCGGGAGGCGCTGGCGGCCAGGGCCGCGGGTGACGCGGAGGGGCTGGGCACGTGGCGGGACGCCGCGAGCCTGGTGGCGCTGGAGCCCGCGCTGGAAGGCACGCCGCTCCACGGCGCCTTCGAGACGGGGCAGGGGCACCTGGTGGACACCGATGGCTACGTCGATGCGCTGCTGAAGGCCGCGGAGCGCGCGGGCGTGCAGGTCCGGCGGGGCGTGGCGGCGCGGGCCGTGACGGAGACGGCTCCCGGCGTCGAGGTCCAGACGGACAGCGAGGTGCTGCGCGCGGACCGGTTGCTGGTGTGCGCGGGCCCCTGGTCCTCGGGAGTGGAGGGCCTGCCCGCGCTGCCGTTGAAGCCCGTGCGTGGGCAGATGCTGGTGGTGCACCAACCGGGACTGCACCTGACGCGCGTCGTCTCCGGGCCCACGTACCTGGCGCCGTGGCGCTCGGGGGAAATCGTCGTGGGGGCCACGGAGGAGGACGCGGGCTTCGCGGAGCACGTCACGCCGGCGGGCCTGCTGCACCTGAGCGCCACCGTCGCGAAGCTGGCGCCGCGCCTGCGCGAGGCCCGCTTCGTTCGCGCCTGGGCGGGGCTGCGTTCCGCCACGCCGGATGGGCGTCCGTACATCGGCGCGTACCCCGGTACGCAGCGCACGTTCGTCGCCACGGGCCTGGGCGGGCAGGGGATTCTCACGGGCGCGCATACCGGCGCCCTGCTCGCGGAGCTCGTGGCGCGCGGGGACAGCGCGGAAGCCGCGCCCTTCGCTCCGGCACGGCTCCTGCGCGGCGTGGCGATGGCGGGGCCCTGAGTATCGCGCGGGCTCCGGCGCTCCCCATGCAACGCCCGCTGAGCTCGAAGCCGCGCTGACGTGGGCGCTCGCGCGCACGGCGCCGTCGCGACGCGCGGCTACTGCCGCGTCGCGAGGTGCTGCTCGAGCCGCGCGAGCGTCTGCTTGCCGCCTTCGATTGCGTACTTCGCCGCCTGCTCGCGCGCTTCGACGGTGGGCATCGTGTGCTGCATCGTGACGCGCGTCTTTCCCTCCTCATCCTTGAAGGTGACGACCGCCTTGAACAGCACCTCGCCCTCCTTCGAGCCGTGGTCCCACTCGAGCCGCTCGTCGGGGATGACCTTCGTGTAGACGATGTGGTTCGGGAAGTCGGTGCCATCGGGCCCGTGCATGGTGAACTTCCACGCGCCACCCGGGCGCACATCCTTGCTGACCGTCGTCGTGCGGAAGCCGTTCGGCCCCCACCAGTGGGAGATCATCTCGGCGTCGGTGAAGGCCTGGAAGACCAGCGCGCGCGGGGCGCTGATCAGCCGCGAGAGTTCCAGTTGCCGCTTCGCGAGTTCGTTGAGGTCGAGCGCTGCGTTCATGTGGGTGCTCCTCGTCTGGGCTTCTTCGGGGTTGGAACCTTGCGGGCGCGCGCCGGGCGCTGCTGCCCCTGGAGGTCGGCGAGGTAGTCCTCGAGCCGGTCGAAGCTGGCCTCCCAGAACTCGCGGTAGTGCTCGAGCCAGGCGTTCGCGTCCTTCAGCGGTCTCGGCGCGAGCCGGCAGGGGCGCCACTGCGCTTCGCGGCTCCGCGTAATCAGCCCCGCGCGCTCGAGCACCTTGAGGTGCTTCGTCACGGCGGGGAGGCTCATCTCGAAAGGCCGCGCGAGCTCCGTGACGGAGGTCTCACCCTTCGAGAGCCGCGCGAGGATGGCGCGCCGCGTTGGATCGGCGAGTGCGGCGAAGGTGGCGCTGAGCGGGTCGATTGACATGGCGTGATTAACCAGTTGGTGAAGTAACCAATTGGTTAATCACGCGCAAGCGTGTTCGCGCGAATCGCGTTGAGCGACGCGCGAGGCTGGCATCGGGGCTCCGGTGACGTGGAGGAGGGAACGTCCAGGATGATCCGGAGGGCACGAGCAGGGTGGGGGCTCAGCAGAGCGCCCCGGTGAAGGCCTCCTGCTGCGCCAGCCCGTCGTGCACGCCCAGGTCAGTACAGGTTCACCGGGTCGAACGGGCGGTTGAGCTTCGTCCGGGCGCGGGGCAGCGCCTCATGCACCGCCTTCGCGTCACCCTGCGCGAGCGCCGCCTTCAGCGCCTCCGTCTGCTTCGGCCAGGTGGTGCTCGCCTCGGCGCAGCGCCGCGCCTCCGACCAGTCCGAGCGGCCGGCCGCCACGGCCTGCCCCGCCAGGCTCTCCGCCGTCTTCAGCGGGTCTCCAATGGCGCGAGCGTGCTCCTCGGCCCTGGCGAACCAGTCCACGGCGACAGCGGGCTGCTGCTCGTCCAGGAACAGGCGCCCCAGCTCCGCGGCAATCACCTGCCGGTGGAAGGAGTCACCCAGCGCGTCGGCGTTGGCGAACGCCTCGGTGAAGTGCGCCACCGCGGCGTCGCGCTCTCCAGCGGCCAGCTCCAGCCCGGCCAGCCGGTACCGGTGGTGCTTGGCGAAGTTCACCCCCCAGCTCTCGCTGATCTTCTCGAACCGGCGCCACGTGGAGATGGCGTCGCCGAACTGCCGCGCCGTCTCCTGGAGATAGCTGGCGTTGGAGATGAGGTTGATCTTCAGGTGCGTGGCGCTCGCGTCGTGCAGGTCCCCCACGCAGCGCATGGCGAGCTTCTCCTCCACCAGCGCCTTGTCCAGCTTGCGCTCCTGGAACCACGTCAGCGCGCAGACGTTGCGCAGCCAGCCCTCCTGGAGCGCGCGATCCGCCGACGTGCTGCGCTCCAGCGCGGCCAGCCCCGCGGCCACCTCCGCCCGCGCGTTGGGGAGCTGCCCGAAGCGCTTCGTCAGCGTGAGCGCGCGGAACATGTGCAGCCGGGCCACCAGCTCGGGCGGAATCCGGCACTCCAGTCCCCGGCCGAACGCCGCCATGGCCGCGTCGTGCGCGCCCGTATAGACGTGGACCACGCCCATGCTGCGCGCGAACAGGGCCTTCAGCTCCTCCACGTCTCCCAGGCTGGCGCGGTCAATCTCGATGGCGGGCGTGGCGAAGCCCGTGTCCAGCGCCTCCCAGGCCTGGACGACGCGCGAGGGCAGCGCCGCGTCCGGGCTCGCTCCCAACACGGCCAGCCCCTGCTCGGCGGCGAGCATCGCCCCCTCATAGTTGGTGGTGAAGAAGCAGCTCCGGATGGCGAGGATGGCGGCGGCCACCCGCGTTTCGGGCGCCTGGGCCGCGTCCACCGCGAGCTGGAGATACCGCCCCTCCAGGTCCACGGGCGCCTCCACCGCGCGCGACGACACCGGCCCCGGTGTGGGCACCCGGGGGGCGCGCATCCGGTCGCACAGCGCATCCAGGTAGGCCTGCCGCCGGGCCTCGAAGGCCTCCGCCCCATGGGGCCGGCGCACGTTCCACCCGGTGAACAGCAGCGTGCCGTCCAGCCCCTCCAGCCGGCTCCACTCGGCGGCGCGCATCACCGCGCGCAGGCTCACCAGGTCGCATTCGCCCGCGCCGTGGAGCACCAGCGGCCTTCCACTGGCGCGCAGCGCCTCCACCAGCGCCTTCGCGGCCACGTTGAGCACCCAGAACATCTGCTCCGACTCGCGGTGGAGCCGGCGCTCGGAGGGCGTCAGCGCCAGGTCTCCCAGGTCCGGCACCCCGTCGATGGCCCCGGGAAACAGCCGGTTCCATTCGGAGGGATGGGCGCGTGACAGGGTGTGGACGACCTGGGGCGCGGCGGCCTCACACGCGCGGAGGACCTTCCTCAGCCCGCCGAAGGCGACAGGCAGGGCCACCCCCACGTCGACTTCGATGGCGTGCGAGGGGAGCGCGGCGGGCAGCGACGTCTCCACGGTGACGGCCAGCTCGCGGGGACGCGCGGAAGGGGGGCTCACGGGTGGCTCCTCGAAGGGGACTCAAGGCTGGGATGAGACAAAAAAGCCGTCTCACACCCGCATCCTCACACCCTCTCAGGAACTGAGCAATTGGGCCTGACCGGAAAATGACGTTTCACCTGATATTTTCCGGGCGCGGACCGAGGCGCCGCGTGCGGTGCCGGGCCCTCCGCCGCCAGCGGACCCGTCAGTCGTGCGTGCCGATGTGCTGATCGCCGTGATGCTCGCAGACCCAGTGGAAGGCGCAGGAGCAGGCCACGGCGCGGGCGCGGGTGCAGCAGCGGCCGCCGAAGTGCTCGGGCAGGGCGGTGGCCTCGTCGTCCTGGGGAGGCTCCGGCAGGCACCGGGGCGCCGAGCGGCCAGACTCGGCGGGCTCGCTGTCGCAGCAGCCGCGCTCCATGCAGCCGGGGCACAGGGACAGCTCGCAGTTGGCGCACCAGTCGAACACCTCACCGGCGTCTCCCCGGCGCTCACAGCCTCCACAACTGTCGAACATGGACGACCTCCAGTCACATGCCGGTGAAGGTAGAGCGGGGGTCTGACAGGCGAAGCGTCCAATCCGTCACGCTCCACCGAGAGGAGGCTTCCATCGGTGAACGCCCGGCGGGGGGAATGTGGGGCAATCAACCGTCGTGAGCGGAAACCGGCGCGTGCTTGGAACAAGCTGGCGCTGGGGCCCGTCTTACCGGGGGAAGGAGTCAAGCCCATGCGCAGGCCACGGCGGATCATCGGCGTCTTTGGTTCAGGCAAGGAGGACCACGCGGAGCGGGTCGTCCCCCTGGTCCGGTGGATCGCCGAAGCGGGCTTCGACCTGCTCACCGGCGCGGGCAGCGGGGTGATGCGGACGGCGGCGGACGCCTTCGTGCAGGTGAAGTACCGGCAGGGCATCTCCATTGGCATCGTCCCTGGCACGGTGGAGGGCGGCGAGTACCGGCCCCGCTCGGGCTACCCCAACCCCAACGTGGAGCTGCCCATCTACACGCACCTGCCGCTGAGCGGCGAGCAGGGGACGGACCCGCTCAGCCGCAATCACATCAACGTGCTCACGCCGCACGCCCTGGTGTCGCTGCCCGGGGGCGCGGGCACGGCGGCCGAGGCGGCCCTGGCCCTGCGCTACGGCAAGCCGGTCATCCTCTACGGGCCGCCAGAGTCGTTCCGGCGCTTCCCGTCGGAGCTGGAGCGGACGGACTCCCTGGAGCGGGTGGCCGAGTTCCTCCGCGCCGTCGTGGGGGACCCGGTGCGTCTGGCCGCGCCGTAGCTCCGGTAATGCGTCTAGGATGACGCGCTCGGGGGAACGGGCCGGCTCCACCCAGGCAGGGAGGGCCGTGTCGTCTCGAGTGCGCCATCATGATCAGTGCCGAAGCTCCGCTCGCCAGCTGGTTCCTCGCCATCGCCGGGACGCTCTTCCTGCTCGTCATCGCGCTCCCGTTGCTGCTGATGCCCCTGACCTGGGCGCGCTGGTTCGGCTGGCGGCTGCCGGAGGGTAACAATCACCTCACCATCTACTTCGGGCGCTGCCTGGGCGCGGTGGCCCTGGCCATCATCCTCACGGCGGCGCGCTTCGTGTCGCGGCCGGGGCCCGCCATCTTCGACCTCATCGGGTGGGTCTGCGCGGGGATGGTGGTCGTCCACGTCTGGGGGGCCCTGAAGAAGGCGCAGCCCGTGTCGGAGACGGTGGAGATCGCCTTCTACGCGGTGGTAGGCGTGGTGGCCATGTGGATCCGCTTCAACGCCCTGGGCTGAGCGCATGGCCATGTCTCCGGTGGACGCCGACCCCATCCTCGCGACGCTGGCGCCCTACATCCCCGGCGCCGTGCTCCGGCGCCTGGAGCACACGGAGGCGCACGCGCTGCCGCTCATGGAGCCGGTGGAGGGCGCCATCCTGCTGCTGGACATCGCGGGCTTCACGCCCATCGTCGTCAGCCTGAGCGGCGCCGGCCCCCGGGGAATCGACGCGCTCCAGCGGCTCCTGACGAGCTACTACACGGAGATGATCGACGTCGTGAAGGACCACGGCGGCGACATCTACCAGTTCGCCGGTGACTCCATCCTGGCCTGCTTCGAGGTGGAGCCGGGCACGGACGCCAGCGCCACGGTGCAGCGCGCCGCCCGGTGCGCGCTGGACGTCCAGCGGCGGCTGTCCCGCTTCGCCCGGCTGGAGCTGCTGGGCCAGCGCTTCACCGTGTCGTCGCGCATCGGCATCGGCTTCGGGGAGGCCCACCGGGTGGTGCTGGGCGCCACGGGGCTGTGGATGCACCCGGCGCTCATCGGCCAGCCCCTGGCGCAGGCGGTGGCGGCGGAGAAGCGGGCCACGGTGGGGGAGGTGCTCCTCAGCCCGGAGGCCTGGGCCCTGCTGCCGGAGCCCGCGCGTCAGGGCGAGGCCCGCGGCGGGGCGTACCACCTGGCGCCCACCGCGCCGCTGCGCGCGCCGCCAGCGCCCGGCTTCGTGCTGCCCTCGGGGCCGGAGCTGGTGGCGCGGTGCTCGTTGCTGCTGCACCCGGTGCTCTTCACGAAGATCACCACGGCGCACCAGGAGTTCAGCGGTGACTTCCGCGACGTCACCTGCTGCTTCCTCCGCTTCGACAGCCAGCATCCGGCCGCGCGGACGGAGGCGTTCACCCGCGAGCTGAACGCCTTCTACGAATACGTCCAGCGGGAGAGCGCGCACCACGGCGGCGTGCTGTTGATGACGGACTTCACCGACAAGGGGAACGTCCTCTACGTCATCTTCGGCGCGCCCACGGCCCTGCAGAGCAAGGAGGTGCTGGCCTGCCGGTTCGCGTGCAAGCTGATGCGCGAGCGGGAGTCCTTCCCCTTCGTCACGTCGCTCCAGGTGGGCATCGCCACCGGCCCGGCCTACTTCGGCGACATGGGCTCGCCCTGGCGCAAGGGCTACTCCGCGCTCGGCGAGGTGGTGAACATGTCCGCCCGCCTGATGACGCACGGGCAGGGCAGCGGCATCCACATCGACGCGCAGACGGAGCGCAAGCTGCACCAGGGCGGCTTCGCCACCGAGTTCGTGGAGGACGCGCGGCTCAAGGGGGTGTCCCGCGCGGTGCCCGTCTACCGGCTGTCCGCGGAGGTCCGCCGCAGCCTGTTCCTCAAGGGCAGGGGCGACCTCGTCGGCCGGCAGCGCGAGGTGGACGTGCTGCGCCAGGCCGTGGACGAAGCCCTGGAGGGCCACGGCCGCACCTGCGTGGTGTCCGGCGAGGCGGGCATCGGCAAGTCGCGGCTGGGCGCGAAGGTGGTGGAGGTGGCGGAGGCGCGCGGCGCCCGCAGCCTCTACGGCATCTGCTACTCCTACGAGATGTTCACGCCCTTCTTCCCGTGGAAGGAGGTGCTGGTCCAGCTCTTTGGCCTGCACGAGGGCGATGACGTGGAGACGCAGCTCTCCCGGCTGCGCCAGGGCTTCGGGGGCCTGGAGGACACGGGGCCGGAGTGGATACCGGTGCTCGCGGGCATCCTGGGCCTGCCCGTGGAGGAGTCACCCCTCACGCGCGACCTGGACGCCCGGCGGAAGAACCAGAAGCTCTTCCAGGTCATCCTCCAGCTCCTGGAGAAGCTGTCGCGCCAGACGCCGGTGCTGCTCTTCTTCGAGGACCTCCACTGGGCCGACAACATCTCCGTGGACCTCATCGAGTACGTGGCCGCGCGGCTGTCCCCGCTGCGCGTGACGCTGCTGGTGACGATGCGGCCGGGCGAGCACCTCAAGGGCCTCAAGGGCCTGCCCGGGATGCGGTGGTTGGACCTGTCCAGCCTGGATGACGAGGACACGCGGGCGCTCCTGCGGCTGCACCTGCGCATGGAGACGCCGGACACGGCGCTGGAGGACCTGCTGTTGGCCAAGGTGCAGGGCAACCCGTTCTTCACCGAGTCCATCGTCCAGGGGATGGTGGAGAAGGGCTACCTGGGGCCGGTGGCGCCGGGCGCCCAGACGCTGGAGCTCAAGCGCGGCCTGCAGGGCCTGGAGCTGCCGGACTCCATCCAGGACGTGGTGCTGGCGCGCATCGACCTGCTCACGGAGACGGAGAAGCTGGTGGTGCGCGTGGCCTCCGTGGTGGGCCGCATCTTCACGCTGGAGGCGGTGGCCGCGCTGGCGCCGGGCTCGGTGACGCCGGAGCGGATTCGAGAGGCCATCGACACGCTGACGCGGCTGGGGCTCATCCTGCTGGAGCTGGAGGAGCCCTTCACCTGCATCTTCAAGCACATCGTCATCCGCGACGTGGCGTACACCACGCTGCTGGTGTCCGCGCGCGAGGACCTGCACCGGCGCATGGCGCGCTTCATCGAGGCCCGCGCGGGGGACAACGCCGTCAAGTCGGCGGGCATCCTGGCCTACCACTCGCTGGCCGGAAACGACGAGGTGAAGGGCCTGGAGTACACGCTGATGGCGGCGCGCAGCGCGCGCGAGCAGTACGCCAACGACGACGCCATCCACCACTACAACCGGGCCATGGAGATCCTGGGTGGCACCGTGGCGTTGGACCCGGAGGAGGTCCTTCGCAAGACGCACGCGGTGATGAAGGAGCTGGCGGAGACGCTGCTCAACGCGGGCAACTACGCGGGCGCCATCCTCATGTTCGAGCAGTGCCTGGCGGACGAGGAGCAGGTGCCGCGCCGCGCGGAGCTCCACCTGGGCCTGGGCCGGGCCCACCAGGAGAAGGGCGAGTCGAAGCGCGCCATCCAGGAGCTGGAGACGGCGCTGGAGCTCATGGGGCGCACGATGCCGCGGAGCCTGGCGGCGCTGGCGCTGCGCTCGGTGGGGGCCATGGGCCTGCACCTGCTCTACGGCCTGTTCCCCTGGCTGGTGCGGCCGCTGGGCGCGCGGCTGCCGCTGTACTTGAAGCAGCTCTCCACGCTCATCTCGCTCATCAAGATCTACTACTTCGCGGACATCGGGAAGCTCACCTGGGCCACGCTGGTGGCCACGACGATGGCGGAGCGCTCGCGCAGCGAATACGGCCTGAGCCTGGCGACCAGCTACTACGGTTCGCTGCTGTTCGGCTCCGGGCTGGTGGGGCGCTCGGGGTTCTGGTGCCAGCGCGCGCTGGAGCACGCGCGCCGCTCCCGGGACACGGCGGCGGAGGGCGTGGCCCTGAGCCGGCTGGCCACGCAGTCCATCTTCACCAACGCGCAGGCCCGCGCCACGGCCTACGGCGAGCAGGCGGTGGCCTTGCTGCGGCAGGTGGGGGACATGTGGGAGGTGCAGACGGGGCTGATGATGCTGGCCACCAGCCAGTTCCTGGCCTCGCGCTTCGAGGACGCGGAGCGCGCGTACCGGGAGATGGGGCGCGTGGGCGTGGAGCTCAACGCGCTGATGCACCAGGGCTGGTCCCACGCGTGGGTGCCCATGTGCCGCTACCTGCGCGGCGACGGAGACGTGGGCGAGCTGTGCGCGGAGCTGGAGGAGGGGCTGCGCATCAGCATCGAGGTGCAGGACCTGGCCAACCAGTGCGCCAGCCTGAACCACCTGGTCAACGTGGCGGTGCGCGAGCACCAGGTGGAGGAGGCCGCGTTGATGGCGGTGCGCGCCGACGAGGCGCTGTGGCGCTACCACGTGCTGGTGCCCTTCCTCCAGATTGGCCTGGTGGACGCGGCGGAGGGCGCGCTCTTCGCGCTGGAGCAGGGCGCCGTCTCCGTGCCGCAAGAGCAGTTGTGGGCCATCTACCGCCGCTGCGCGCTCAAGGCGCGGGCGCTGGGCGCGCTCTACCCGTACCTGCGCGGCCCGGCCATGCGGGTGATGGCGCGCGCGAAGGCGCTGAAGCGGGGCGCGAAGGCCGCCGAGCCGCTGTTCGAGCGCGCGCTCCAGGTGCTTGAGGCCACGCCCAACCGCTGGGAGACGGGCGTGGCCTACCTGGACGCGGCGGCGGCGCTGCCGCACCGGCGCACCGAGCTGCTCGCCCGCGCGCGGGACGTCTTCACCGCCATTGACGCCCAGGCGGAGCTGCGGCGGGTGGCGCGGCTGGAGTCCGGTCCCCAGGACGTGGCGCCGGCGCTGCCCGCCGCGGCGCTCACGTGAGCCGCTGCGGCTGGAGGCCGAGCTGGGCCATCTGCTGCACGTCCCAGTACTCCAGCGCGTCCTGCCCGGCGATGTAGCGGCGGGCCGTGTTCTTCACCGGGTTGCGGATGCTCACGATTTCGGGCCCGGAGAAGAGGATGGTCTGCTTGTAGCGGGGCATGTCGCTCATGGTGAGCTTGGACCAGTAGTGCCGCGCGATGTTGGGCAGGCTGCCGAGCTGCGCGCAGAGCCGGTGGAAGTGCTCAATCACCTCCGACGCGTCCAGGTGCTTCGGGCGGTGGCAGAGCGTGTAGCCGTCATAGTCGCGGCTCAAGGTGCCCGGTAGCAGGCGGCCCTCCGCCTGGAGCTCGCGGAAGAAGGGCGTCTCCGGGTAGGGGCAGACGATGCCCAGGAAGGTGACGGAGAAGTACCGGAGGTCGGAGAGGTATTCGGGGAGCTTCTCCAGGTATTCGTTGGTGTCTCCGTCCGAGCCCACGATGAGGCCGAAGGACAGCAGGATGCCGGCGGAGAAGACGCGGCGGATGACGGCGTCCACCTCGCTCAGCTTGTTCTGGCCCTTGTTCATGGCCTTGAGGGAGTCGGGGTTGAGGGACTCCAGGCCGGTGTAGACGTAGCGGCAGCCCGCCCTGGCCATCAGCTTCACCAGCGACTCGTCCTTGAGCACGTTGAAGGTGAGGGCGCAGCCCCACGTCTTCTTCAGCGGGATGAGCGCCTCGCACAGCTCGCGCAGGTACTTCGGTGAGCCGCCGAGGTTGTTGTCGAGGAAGACGAAGGCGTCATCCATCAGCCCCAGGTAGTTGGGGTTCCAGTGCATGTGCCGCTGGATTTCGTCGATGACGTGGGCGACGGGGCGGTAGCGGTAGCGCTCGTTGCCGGTGAGGACGCAGAAGTTGCAGGAGAAGGGGCAGCCACGCGACGCCTCGATGCCGGGCAGGCGCAGCTTGTTGTGCGTGAAGTCGATGAGGTCATGGCGGTAGGGCCGGATGGCGCTGGGGCCCAGCGGCGGGCGCTGGTAGCGCGGCTGGAGCTGGCCCTTCTCGAAGTCCTCGATGAGCGCGGGGACGTTGGCCTCGGGCTCGCCGGTGATGACGGCGTCGAAGTAATGCTGGGCGTCGTCGGGGAAGTAGCTGGCGTGGCGGCCACCGGCGACCGTCTTCATCCCGCGCTGACGGAAGAGGGTGGAGAGCACCTTGGTGTGCTCGTAGTAGGAGTGCAGATAGGAGAAGAAGACCAGGTCCCAATGGCGGTCCATGGGGAGGTCGCGCTCCTTCTCGTTGAAGATCTCCACCTCCGCGTGCGGCGGGCACAGGCCGGCGATGAGCTCCGGCACGGAGGACTGCATGATGGAGGGTTCCTTGAGGCGCAGCCGGGTGGGGTGCGTGTACGTGGCGATGACGGCGATCCGCATGCGATGACGTGGCTCCAAGACGAGGCGGCGTGGCCACGGCCCGGCAAGGAGCACTCGTCAGCTGGTCCGGCTCCCCCCGGCCTGGCCGTGAAAGCAGAATCCCCCTGTTTCACGCTTCACGCAAAATGACAGCGGCCCAGCTCGCGGCTGCGCGCGTGTTCCTGATTGTCGTGTTTCGCGCGCGACGCACCGTGCATTCGGCTTCGTCACGCCGTGTGCATGGAATTTCAATGGGTGGGTCATTATCTAGTCAGGGTCCGCTTGCAGCGTCTCGTGCACGCACGACGTCCCCCCGCCCCTCACCCGCCGAGCGACCCCGCTATGTCCTTCAGTACCTGGAACATCGACGCATCCCACTCGTCCGTCCTCTTCGTCGCGCGCCACATGGTGGTGGCGCGCGTTCACGGCCGCTTCGAACGCTTCTCTGGCACCCTCCGTGTGAATCCCGAACAGGCCACGTTGGGGGAAGTCGAGATGACCGTGGAAACGGCGAGCATCTACACAGGCGCGCCGGACCGGGACGCGCACCTGCGCTCTCCGGACTTCCTCGACGCCGAGGCCGCGCCCAGGCTCACCTTCCGCAGCACCAAGGTGGAGCCCGTGGGTGGCGCCAGCTTCCGCCTCCTGGGTGACCTCACCATCCGCAACGTCACGCAGGCCGTGGCCTTCGATGCCCGGCACATCGGCACGTCGAAGGACCCGTGGGGCAACTCGCGCCTCATCTACTCGGCGCGCTCCACCATCAACCGCACCGACTACGGCATCCGCTGGAACAAGACGCTCGACAACGGCGGCTGGCTGGTCAGCGAGAAGATCGACCTCGAGCTCGACATCCAGGCCATCCCCGCGGCGGCCTGAGCCACGCGCCTCGGGCCGGCGCCTCGGGGGGAGGCGCTGGCCTCAGGGCGCGGGCAGGAAGTCCGCGTAGACGGCGGCGTGGTCCGAGCCGCCATACCCGCCTCGCGGGTCCCTCGCGGCGCGGAACGAGCCGGGCACGTAGGTGCCGCCGCCGCGCGCCAGGTACAGGTGGTCAATGGCCTGGAGGTCTCCGTAGAAGGCGTAGGTCCACGTCTCGCTGTCCGGCCGGTCGCTGGAGACGCGCAGCAACGCGCCGTCACGCTCCAACGCGTTGATGGGCTCCGAGCCCGGCACGTCGTTGAGGTCCCCGCCGAGCACCACCAGCGCCTCCGGCGAGGCCCGCGCCACGTCCGCGACGATGTCCCGCGCCGCCGCGGCCTCGGCGAAGCGGCGGCCCGGGTCGTCGCTGGACTTGGAGCGGAAGTGCGCGGAGAAGACGATGACCTTCTTGCCCTCCACGTCCAGGTGCACCTCCAGCAGCTCGCGAGCGAAGCGCGTGGAGGTGCCGTCCGGCCGCCAGAGCTCGCGGTCGCGGTGGCCCCGCACCTGGGTGATGGGGTGGACGGAGAGGACGGCCACGTCCACCGACGCGGGGGCCCCTGTCTCCCCCAGCTCCGAGTAGCCGAAGCGCGGGAGCCGGTCCGTGAGGGCGTCGAGCGAGGCCTGCGTCTCCACCTCCGCCAGCAGCACCACGTCCGCTTCCAGCCGCGAGATGGCGGACGCGAGCCGGTCCGCCTGGAGGCCGAACTCGGAAGGGGTGGGGAGGGCTTCGTAGTTGTTGCCGCCACAGGCCCCGGAGTCGCAGACGGTGTCGAAGAGGCGCTGCACGTTGAAGGCGGCGATGCGCACGCTGCCTTCGGGCGCGGGGGCCGGCGGCTCCGGCGTGCCGCAATCCGTCCCCACGCACACGTCTTCCGGCTCCGGCGTCCAGCGTCCCTCGCATCCGGACAGGGACAGGAATGTGGCCAGCAGGGCGGCCTGGAGACGCGGGACGCGCCACTGTGCGACGAAAGAGGCGGGAGACATGGCGGCGGCAGCCTACCCCAACGCGGCGCCGGCGCAGCCGGGCAGGCGGGCGCGGTGTTCGCGGAAGGCGCCATGGTTCCTCGCGCATTGCTTCCGGGTGGGTGTTACGGCATGACAGCGCGTGCGGTGGGGCTCGGCCCTGCCGTTCGGAACGTGTACGGAGGGGAGCTCGCGGAATGGTTTTCGAGATTCTCATTGGCGCCGTGGTGATGACGCTCATCACGGTGCTGTTCACCGGGCCCGGAATGTGGAGCTCCACCTGGGGCTACCGGAATCGGGAAGGTCAGCACCACACGTCCAAGCAGCCCGAGGCGAAGAAGAAGCAGGAGCCGTAGCCCACAAGGCCCGCCTCACTGGCAGACGCCGGGACAGCCCGCCGCTCCCGCGCCAGGTGAGCAGGCATCCAGCGGGGCGTCCACGCTTGCCGCAGGCGGCCAGCGCCCGCGGCCACGGAGGTGACAGCCGCCTGCGTCGGTCGGTTCATGTCCGGTATCTGGCGCGCGCGGCCCATCCCCCCGCGCGCGAGGTGTCGGGGGGATGAAACGCGGGGCGCGCGTCACTCCACCAGCAGCCGCTTCACCGGTGCGGGGTCCACCGCGACCATCAGCGGGCGGGTGAAGTTGCTGAACGACACCAGGGCCTGCCCCGGCGCCAGCCGCGACACCCGGTCCCACAGGCTCTCGTCGATGCTGCCCGCTGTCTTCTGCATCCGCGCGATGACGGAGCTGTCCGCGATTTTGTGGATGACGAAGTTGTTGATGAGGCCCAGCACCTCGTTGGGGAGGTGCTGCGGGAGCTGGGTGACGAAGACGAGCCCCATCCACCGCTTGCGGCCCCGCTTGGCGATCTTGGCCACCTGCTCGAAGAGCACGGGCATCTGGGTGATGCGGTTGGCGGAGAGGAACTCGTGGGCCTCTTCGATGATGATGAGCACCGGGGTGACGGACTCCTCCCGCGCGTTGGCCCGCTCATAGCGCTTCTCCTGGGCCTCCTGGAGGCCGCGCAGGATGTCCGCGATGACCAGGTTGTTGAGCTGCGGCGAGTCCGTGTCCGACAGGTCGATGACGGAGACGCGCCCGGGCGTGAGCATGGAGTCGTAGGCGACGCCTTTCTCGTTGCCCACGTCGAAGATGCCCAGGCGCCGCAGGCGGTGCAGCTTGCTGGCCAGCGCCTTCCAGCTGATTTCGTGTCGGCTGCTCTGGGCCATGACGCGCGCCATGACCCGGCCGAAGTTGCTCCTGAACTCGGTGCGCAGCATCAATCCGCGCGAGGGGGCCTTGGCGGTGACGTCCGAGTCGGCCTCCGCGTCGTCCGTCTCCTCGAGGAGCGAAGCCTGCTTTCGAGGAGTCGCGCGTGACCTGCCGCGCGTCTCCGACTTTCCTTCGTCGCTGAGGCTGTAGATGTACGCGCTGACCACGTCCAGCACATGGTCGATGGTCATGTGCGGATACCCGGTGGACAGCTCGTCCACGTCGAGCGCCTGGCGGCGCTCCTGCTCGGTTTGAGGGTAGATGTTGAAGTCTTCGAGCAGGAGCTTCGTGACGTCGTAGGCCTTGAGGAACCGCTCCTGCTGCGCGTCCGACATGTCGAGAATCTCGGCGAGCGCGTACGGAGACAGGCTGGAGAACTGGAGCGAGAACGCGTGCTTGTTCCGGTGTCCTGCGTTGCGGCTGAGGCGCCCGGTGAGGTGGTGGATATGCAGGTCCTTGACGCCCTGGGGGCGCTGTCCCCGGCGCTTCAAGGCTTCGAGCATCGCGGTGTGGTCCGTGGGCTGGTCCACCTGGGTGTATTCACCTTCCACATCGAAGACGATGGTGGCGATACCTTCCGCCTGCGCGCGGTGGATGAGCGTGGCCACCGTGGTGGACTTGCCGCCGCCCGTGGTCCCGATGATGCCGGTGTGCCGGGGGAGGATGGACTTGTCCCGAGGATTGAGACGGGCCTCCATCTTCTCGTAGCCCACGACGAGCCCCAGGCACAAATCACCCCCGACGCCCAGCACGCGCGCGCTCTCCGCCTCGTCGAGAAGGAAGACGGGGCTCTGCGGCCTGGGCCGGAAGCGTGGCGGCCTCAACGTGCCCTCCACCTCCTCGCCGACAATCTCTATCTCCGCGCGCCCGTGATAGTCGAACGTGTACGCCAGCTTCTTGCCGTGCGTCACGACGCCAATGGCCATGGTGGAGTTGGCGGGCACTGCGTTCGGCTCCGCGAAGGGGCCGCGCACGACGACGCCCAGGTAGGCGCGGTTGTCCTCCCTCGACTTCACGCGAACGAGCGTCTGGGACGCGAGCAGGTGCAGGTCCTCGCGCGTGAGCAACACCGTGATGAGGTTGTCCTGGCTCGACGTCACGTCGAAGTGGGTGAAGCCCACCGCCGCGGCCAGCTCTGGATCGACCTGGGGGCCGGACTGGGCCTGCTGCTTGATGTCGTCCAGTTCCTTCAGGGTCTCTTGCGACGTGGGCAGGAAGGCGCCGTCACCCGGCGCCGGGGGACCCGGGTGCTTTCCATTCATCACGGGCGGAGCACGGTGCTGTCCATTGAATGCCGGCTGGACACGCGCGCCCCCGTTGGCGGGAGTGGGCTGCTCGCCCCTGCCTGGGGGCCCCGCCCTGGCTGCGCTGGGCCGGAACGCTCCGGGTGGCGGACGCGCGGCCTCCGGAGGAGGCGCGGCGCGGCCCGGGTTTCCAGGCAGTGGACTCGGCCGGCTGTAGCCCTCCGGTGGGCCGGGCCTTGAAGCGGCCCGCGTGGCTCCGCTGCCGGGCCCTCGTGGTCCGGGGGGTGGGTCACCCCAATTTCCGGAGTCCTCGTCAGAGTAGGGGGGCCTGCCCGCGGGTGGACCCGCATGGGTGGCTTGATTGCGAAATGCCCCCGGCCCAGAAGCGCGCTGTCCCCTGCCGTCGTCAGCCATGCCTATGTCCCCCTCCTACCGGCTCTTGATGTGCTCACTGAAGTACTCGAGGTTGGCCCCGGCCCGCGCATAGGCGTCATGGACCAGGCCCAGGAAGCCGTCCTCGCCAAAGGCGCTCCGGCACGAGGCTTCGGCGACGTCGAGGAGCATCGGGAAGCCTCGCTCGGGACGGAGGATGCTGTCGGCCATGGCCACTCGCACGGCGACGTGCACGTGCTCGCGGTGCGCATAGAAGCCGCGAGGTGGCGTGCGCTCCGAGGCGCGGTACACGCCGCAGACCACATCCGGGCAGCAGTCCTCCACGAAGGCCTTGGCGAGCCGCGCGTTCTCGCCTTCGTACTCCCACCGGCCGACAACGCGTTCACCAAACCGCTCAAGCGTCTCGATGATGGCGTACTCGCCCGCGCCGAGCGCATGGCCGAGGGTCAAGAGGCCGCGCTCCTCCAGCGCGCTGGGGACGAAGACGAACTTCTTCTGCACCTTGATGAGACGCCGGAGCACGTCCAGAGACGCCAGCAGCACGCTGCGATATCCCGACCCTGACAGCAGCTCATAGGCGCAGGGGTTGCCATGGCCGATGCGCCACTCCGCCTTGGACTGGTCCACCAGCACGGCCCGCTCGGCATAGGTCCGGATGCCTCGGCGCGCCAGCTTCGACAGCAGGTCCTTCCGGGGGCCCGCGGACCGACGGGTCCGGCGGTTGATGAAGTCCACGGCGTCCAGCACGGGGTTGGCGCTCCGCTCCGACATCTCCTTGCGGAAGAGGCGCTGGGAGAAGGTGCCCGAGGTTCCTCCGTAGCCCACCATCGCGATGCCCATCTGGGTGATGCCCAGCGGCAGGCTCTCATGGGTGGAGGTGATGCCGTGGACCGCTTCGACCCTCCCTGCGAAGAGCAGGCCATTGTGGAGGGTCTCCAGCTCCTCCGGCGTCGTCTTGTAGACGCCGGACTCCCTGGGCCCTCCGAGCCGGTTCACGAGGAGCGGGAAGACCTCGTCACGGATGATGGAGCGCGCTCGTCCCTCCTTGTCGACCGCGCTCGCAATCTCCCGGCGGAACCGCTCCATGACGTTCTCGAGGTCGAGCCCCCGTGACCAGCTCTCGATGTCGAGCGTCGTGCTCAGCTCCTCGTTGAAGGCCTTGCGGAAGTCGTCGTCGCCACCGAGCTCTGCGTCGCCTTCGAAGGAGAAACCACCAGCCATTGCCTACCTCCCAGCGTCACCGAGGAAATCGACCGTCGAGTACGAGCGGAGCCGCTCACGCCGGGTCAGCATCCGGACGTAGGTCCGCGCGTGGATGCGCGGAAGGCCGAACCGGCCGGCGAGCCTGACGTCTCCGGGGTCGTCATGGCGCTCCTTCAGCAGCGGGGATGCAATGTCCGCGGGGGCCAGCAACTCGAACGCGAGGCGATCGGCGCGCCACTCGGCCTCCGCGACGCTTCCAGACTGAATGGCGCCATCCGCGTCCCGCTCCATCAGCTTCACCTGGATGCCCAGGGGCACCTGGTCCAGCGCGAACGCCAGCCGCTCTCGTGGATGGGGAGGGCGGTCTTCGTCCAGCACCGTGCGGATGGCCTCTCCGTATCGCTTCAGCGCCCGCGCGCGAGGCGTCAAATGGTCGAGCACGAAGTGCGCGACCTCGTGCGCCAGTGTGAAGCGCTGGTGGTCTTCACTGTCATTGCTGTCGCGGAAGAGGACGCCCCGGCCGGAGCACGCGACCATGCACCCCCGGAACCGCCGGGGCGTATCCGAGACGGGGTGGTCGAGCCCCATCCGCCGCGAGAGCCAGTCCCTCACGGACGCGGACGTCAACCCATCCACGACGACAAGGGTGACGGGGAGCCGCCGGCCGGCGTCGCGCGCGATGTCCCGGGGGAAGGTCGTGGGAGGTGGCAGCCCGGAGAGCGCCACCGCCTCCCTCAGCCAGATTTCCGTCACGTGTTCTCCTCTCCCTCGCGTTCGCGGTCCTGCGCGGCCATCAACAGCACGCGCTGGGGAGGCGAGCCGTCGGCAGGGGGCTTCTTGAAGGCCTTCACCACCTCCAGCCGCCGCAGGAGCTGCACCAGGAGCAGGTCGTCCACGCCATGCCGCTCCGCGATGGCGGAGACCTGCTCGTCGAATGTCGCGCCTTCCGGGCAACGGCACAACGCCAGCCAGCGCAGCGTCTCCGCCGAGCAGCCCAGCTCCTTGGCGAGCGCCTCCTCGGAGAGGCCTTCGAGCTGCCGGTATTCCTCGAACGCATGGCCCAGCATCCAGGACTCGCTCTTGCTGCGCCGGGCCGCGTGCTCAAGCCATTCAGGACTTGTCATGGGCGTCCTCCTTTCCAACGCGCGCCAATCGCTTCATGAGCCGGTCCCGATGCCGCTTCACCTCGCGCCGCTGTTCCAGCTCCGACAGCGAGTCAAGGCCGAGCACCTTCCCCAGCTCCTCCGTCGCGCCTTCACCTTGGAGCACGGGCCCCAAGAGCTTGCGCTCCTCCGTCCGGAAATTGATTTGCTCGAGTTTCCTCACGGTGAGACGGGCCTCCACGGATAGCTCCATGACGTCTTTCGGAGCCGACGCGCGAAGTGCGAATTCCTCGCCGTAATCCTCTTCTCTCTGGACTCGCGATTTGCCAGACCGGTGCCGGTCAGCGGCCCGCCGTTTGGCTATTTGCGTCAAGTAGGTGGAGAGCCGGGCCCGCTGGCTGTCGTAACGCTGGGGGTGGCGCAAGTAGTAGAGCACCGCGTCCACCGCCGAGTCATAGGCATCGTCATCGACCTGGCAGCCCACCTCATGCTTCAGGACCTTCACGATGGGGTCCATGAGCACCCGGAAGACATCCTCTGAAGCCAACGACTCACCTTGAAGAACCCGCGCGTGCAGCTTCAGCTCCACTTCCCATGTTGGAAAGCTCATCCCCTCACCTCGCCGGGAGACATGCCCCGTTCTCGGTTTGAATGCGTTGGTGTGTGCTCCTTCGGAACCGATGCAGCGAGTTCGACGCAGAGGACCCTTCGCATGACCGCGCGAGGTTTTCAGTGTTCAGCACCCGCGTCTGTACCTCCCGGGTGGTATGCCCAAAAAGTCAAATAAATGGAAGGGGAGGGGTCTGGGCACGCCAGCGCGGTCATTCCCATACCACCCGGGTGGTAAAGACAGACCCGGCCCCCAAAGCCATGCTTCAGGGCGGATGCGGGCGTTGTCCGATGCTACCCGGGGCGGCTCGGGGGGACGTTCCGGGAGCGCGGCGACGGAGGGGAGCGCCATCAGGCGTGGCAGCGCGTCTCTTCGGAAGGCGGGGCAGGGGGCTGCCCGCTTCCGGGTGCGAATGCTGCCAGGGGACGGGGCCGGAGCCGGGCGGCCTGGGGCATGAGGCCGCCCGGCGTCCGGTGTGGGGTGGAGGTGCGATCACCCCCTACCCCAGGAAGGCGGCTCAGCAGCCCTGGTTGCCGCCGGGGGCCACGCCCAGCATGCTGGTGAAGCGCAAGTAGTTGTTGATGCGGCTCTGCACCTGGCCCGGGTTGCCACCGTTGCACTCAATCGAGCCATTGATGGTGCGGATGGTCTCACCGAAGCCGTGGCCGTTGACCATGGCGCTGTGCGCGGACATGGTCCCCGCGCCGGCCTGCGTGGTCCAGAACCAGAACGCGGAGCGCCACGCGGCGTTCGCGTCACGGGCCAGCAGGTCCGGGTCGGTGTGCAGCGGCAGGCCCAGCGCGGCGCCGGCGGCGCAGTAGTTGCCGTTCCAGGACAACTGGATGGGCCCACGCCCGTAGTACCGCTTGCCCGAAACGCAGTAGCAGCCCGGCGGGCCCCACGCGCCGCAGTACTCGCCGCGGTTGATCTCCTCCACGTAGACGTAGTTGCCCGTCTCGTGGGCCGTGTTGGCGAAGAAGGCCGCCACCTCGCGCTTGCGCGTCTCCAGCGAGCCCGTGTTGGCGAAGGCCGGGAAGGTGTTCGCGGCGGCGATGAGGCTGCTGTACGTGTAGAAGGGGTTCCGGTTCGGGAACATGCTGTTGAACATGGACTCGCTGAGGATGGCCCCCAGCCCCGTACCGGGGTTTCCACCGCCGCCATCCACGCGGTCGAGCGTCCACCGCTGGTTCGTGCGTTGCTCGTAGGGGTACTGCACCAGCTCCGTGCCGTCGGCCGTGTTGCCCCAGTACACGTCGATGGCCATGTCCGTGTGGCGCGCGCGGATGCTGAACTCGTTGCCCACTTCCTTCACGAAGCGGAACTGCTGGTTGGCGCCGCCGCCGTAGCTCCACTGGTGGACGAGCGCGTTCGCCGCGGTGCTCACCTCCTTGATGTCGAGCGCCTTGTTGCTGTTCACGTTGAGGATGCTGAAGTAGCCGCCCGACGTGGGCGTGACGCGGAAGCGCTGCGCGTTGGTGTTGTTGCACGTCCACTGCTGCACCTTGGCGCCGTCCGCCGTGCTCGACGAGGCGACGTCGATGCACTTGCCCGTCATCACCGAGCGGATGATGTAGGTGCCCTCGGTGACGTTGTCGACGATGGCGGCGCCCTCCACCTGGCCCACCGGTTCGGCGCCGGGCGCCGGCTCCGCGCCGCCACAGCCTCCCAGGGCGCTCAGGCCGCCACAGATTCCCAGCAGGGCCAGACTGCGAACCACGAACTTGCCAGACATACACATGCTCCTTGCGGACGAGGGGTGCGGGCGCTCCGCCCGGGGATGGCGGAGGCCCGGGCTCCGAAGTCAGAGCCGCAAGGACTGTACGGCAAGCGGTAAAATCTGAATAATCGGACAGTCGCGCTTCGTGCCAAGCGTTGAGCAGCGGACGCGCGGCGGCGGGTCAGGCTTGTGACTGGGCCGCGGGGACGACCTGGGGCGGCAGCGCGTCCGGCAGCTCGTCCTCCACGGCGCGCACCCGGGGGGCGGACCAGGCCAGTACGACGCACGTCGCCAGCATCAGCCCCAGGACGATGTAGAGCAGGGCGATGCCCCGGCCCGGGCCGGTGCCCAGCACCTGTCCGACGCTGCTGGCCAAAGCGCCGTCCGGCGCCATCAACGGGTCGAAGAGCTTGTCCGTCAGCGGGCCCGCGAGCAGGGCCGCGATGGGCGGGGCGCTCAGGGCCAGCATCCGGCGCGTGGCGAACACGCGGCCCTGGATGGCGGGGGGCACCTTGCTCTGCCAGATGGCTTGTGAGCACCCCATGGCCACCGGCGCGGTGAACATGAAGACGAAGGCGGCGCACGCGACGACGAACACGCTGGCCGGAAGCGCGGCCGCGAGCAGGGCCAGCCCCGCGATGAGCTCGGCGCCCAGCACGCCCTGGATGCGCCGCTTCGGGCCGCCCCAGACGCCCATGGTGATGCCGCCCATCACCATGCCGACACCGGAGCACGACACCACCCAGCCCAGCGTCGTCGGGTCCGTGAAGCTCAACACCAGGGGCGTAATCAGCACCGTCACCAGGACGGAGACCAGGTTGACGGCGGAGCTGAAGGCCAGCAGCCCCAGCAGGCCCTGGCGCTCCCGGATGAAGCGCCAGCCCAGCGCGATGTCCGTCCAGAGCGACTTCCGGGCCGCCGCCTGCGTGGCGTCCAGCTCGGGCTGGGGAATGCGCACGCACAGCAGGGTCCCCAGCGCGAAGACGTAGGTGGCGAGGTCGATGAGCAGCACGCCCTGGAGCCCCAGGCGCACCACGAGCACGCCCGCCATGGCGGGGCCCAGGAGCTGGCCGGCGCTCATCGCCAGCTCCACCATGCCGTTGGCCCGGCCCAGGTTCTCCTTGGAGACCAGCAGGGGCGTGGTCGTGGAGAAGGCCAGCACGCGGAAGGTGCTGGCGGCGGCGCCCATGGCGAGCGGCAGGTAGAAGTGCCAGTTCCGCAGCGGCCACAGGCCGGCGCTGTCCGCGGAGACCAGACCCCACATCAGCAGGATGGAGGTCATGGCCCCCAGGTCCGCCAGCAACATCACCCGCTGGCGGTTGCTGCGGTCCACGAAGGACCCCGCGACAGGGGCGAGCAGTACCATCGGGAGGAACCCGAAGAAGGAGGCCAGCGAGTACTCCGTGACCGAAGCGCTGTTCTGGTAGACGAAGACGCCCACCGAGAACTGGGTGAGCCCTGTCCCCAAGGACGAGACGAGCTGCCCCAGCCAGATGAGGCTGAAGACGCGGGCGGGTTGGGTGGCGATGCGCCTGCTCGAAGAAGCCATGCCGTCAGCGGGCCTTCCGTGAATGGGTGCCACTCAGTGTCGGATGCGCGTCCGGCGTCGCGTGAGCACGTCCAGGACGTCCCTCTACCGGGTGCCATTGGCGTGGCGGAATCTTTTTATCAGGAACCGCTATCGCTGTAATAATCGATCTTATCGTTTATATGGACAAGCAGGCAACGGCGGTGGCACAAGCGCCTTTGTATCGAGGGGGGCGCTCAGGCGCGGTACGAGCGTGCTTCCTCTTCCGGGCGAAGCGGCACGCTGTCTCGGGGAGGCTTGACCGGAAGGTATTACCGGGGGTTCTCCGTGCTCAGTCTGGCGTTGTGGCCGTGTGTCAGCCCGGGCCGTGTCCTGAGCAGGAGAAGACATGACCGAGCACATCGAGCCGCGGGCTCACCGTTTCCCCACCCTGGTGGACGTGTTGTGTCAACGCGCCGAGTCCCAAGGCGACGCGCTGCTGTATCGCTTCCTGGAGACAGGAGACGTGGACGGCCCGGTGGAGGAGTGGAGCTACCGGCGGCTGGATTCACGGGCGCGCTCGCTGGGGGCTCGGCTGCGTGCCCTGGGGGCGCAGGGGGAGCGGGCGCTGCTGCTCTACCCGCCAGGGTTGGAGTTCGTCGCGGGCTTCATGGGCAGCCTCTACGGCGGCGTCATCGCCGTGCCGTGCTACCCGCCGGACCCCACGCGCCTGGACCGCACCTTGCCCCGCCTGCGCGCCATCGCGCGTGACTGCGGCGCGCGGTATGTGCTGACGACCACCTTCATCCAGGAGATGGCGGAGTTCCTCACGCCGCAGGCGCCCGAGCTGGGGGAGCTGCAGTGGATCGCCAGCGACGCCGTCCCTGAGTCCGAGGCCGCCGGCTGGAAGCGCCCGGAGCTGACGCCTGACTCATTGGCCTTCCTGCAATACACGTCGGGGTCCACGGGCAACCCGAAGGGTGTCAAGGTCAGCCACGCCAACATCCTCCACAACGAGTCGTTGATTACGCGTGACTTCGGCTTGCAGGCGGAGCGCTCCGTCGGCGTTGGCTGGCTGCCCATGTTTCATGACATGGGTCTCATCGGGAAGGTGCTCCAGCCGCTCTACCTGGGGTTCCCATGCGTGCTGATGTCACCCATTGCGTTCCTCCAGCGGCCCCTGCGCTGGCTGGAGGCCGTCTCCCACTTCAAGGGGACGTGCAGCGGCGGGCCCAACTTCGCGTATGATTTGTGCGCGCGGAAGGCCCGCGCCGAGGACGTGGCCCGCCTGGACCTGAGCCACTGGGACCTGGCCTTCAACGGCGCGGAGCCCGTGCGGCGCGAGACGATGGAGCGCTTCGCGGAGACCTTCGCGCCCGCGGGGTTCAAGCGCGAGGCCTTCTATCCCTGCTACGGCCTGGCCGAGGCGACGCTCATCGTCAGCGGCGGTGTGAAGGGCACGCCCTGCGTGCAGGCGCGTTTCGACACCGCCGCGCTGGAGCTGGGCCGCGCGAAGCTGGCGCCGGACGTGGCGGAGGGCCCCGCGGCGCGCACGCTGGTGTCGTCCGGACAGGGCGCGCCAGACCAGCGGCTGCTCATCGTGGACCCGGAGACGCGCACGCCCCGGGCGCCTCACGAGGTGGGCGAGGTGTGGGTGTCCGGCCCCAGCGTGGCGAATGGGTATTGGGATCGCCCGGAGGAGACGGCGCACGCCTTTGGCGCGCGGCTCGCCAGCGGCGAGGGCCCGTTCCTGCGCACCGGCGACCTGGCCTTCCTGTCGCCGGAGGGGGAGCTGTTCATCACCGGCCGGCTCAAGGATCTGCTCATCGTCCGGGGCCGCAACCTGTACCCGCAGGACCTGGAGATGACCGCGGAGCGCGCGCACCGCGCGGTGCGGCCCGGGTGCAGCGCCGCCTTCTCCGTGGAGGTGGAGGGGGAGGAGCGGCTGGTGGTGGTGTCCGAGGTGGACGTCCGCGAGGGCTTCGATGGCGCGGCGGTGGTGGGCGCCCTGCGCAGCGCGCTCGCCGACGAGCACCAGGTGCACGCGCACACGGTGGTGCTGCTCCAGGCCCGCAGCATCCCGAAGACGTCCAGCGGCAAGATTCAGCGGCGGGCCTGCCGTGACGGCTTCCTGGCGGGCACGCTGGAGGTGGTGGAGCTCTCGGGCGAGGAGGCCGCGCCGGTGCCGGACACCGCGCCCGCGGCGCCGCTGCGCGAGCGCCTGTCCCTGGCGGCCGATGACGCGCGCCCGGCCCTGCTGGAGGACTTCCTCCGCGTGGAGGCCGCGCGGGTGCTTCGCGCGGCGCCCGCGTCCCTGGCGCCGGACACGTCCCTGGCCAGCCTGGGGTTGGACTCGCTGATGGCGCTGGAGCTGCACGGCCGGCTGGAGGAGGAGCTGGGCGTGTCACTGCCCGTGGCGTTCCTCTGGCAGCACCCGACGCTGGGCGCCGCCGCCGCGCACCTGGTGGAGGCGTGGAAGGGCGCCGCCGCGCCCGCCGTGCCGCCGCTGAAGGCGGGCCCGTTGGACGGGGAGCTGCCGCTGTCGCCCGGCCAGCAGCGCCTGTGGTTCCTGGACCGGCTGGTGCCGGAGAGCCCGCTGTACAACGTCCACTTCCAGCTCCGGCTCTCCGGGGCGCTGGACGTCCCCGCGCTGGAGCGCGCGCTCCAGGGGCTCGTGTCGCGTCACGCCGTGCTGCGCGCGGCCTTCCCCGAAGTGGAGGGGCAGCCTCGCCAGCACCTGTCGCCCTCGCGCCCGTTGGAGGTGGCCCACGCCGACCTGCGCGCGTTGCCAGCGGCGGAGCGTGAGGCGCAGGTGGGGCAGCTCGCCCGGACCCAGGGGGAGACGCCGTTCCAACTGGCCGAAGGCCCGCTGGTGCGCGCGGCGCTGGTGGCGCTGGAGGACCAGGAGCACGTGCTCCTGATGACCCAACACCACATCGTCACGGACGGCTGGTCCATTGGCGTGCTGGCCCGGGAGCTGGCCGCGCTGTACCGCGCGGAGGTGTCGGGCGGGGCCGCGGCGCTGGGCGCGCCCGCGTTGCAGTACGTGGACTACGCCCGTTGGCAGCGTGGCCTGGAGGGCGCACTGGATGGGCAGCGCGCCTACTGGGCCCGGAAGCTGGAGAACCTGCCGCGCCTGGAGCTGCCCACGGACTTCCCCCGCCCGCGCGAGCCGGGCTTCCGCGGCGCGCTCCACCGCTTCACGTTGCCCGCGGACCTCGTGGAGTCGCTCAAGGGGGTGGGGCGCGGCGAGGGCTGCACCTTCTTCGTCACGCTCTCCGCGGCCTGGGCGGCGCTGCTGCACCGCTACAGCGGCCAGGACGACTTCGGCCTGGGCACCATCTTCGCCCAGCGGGACAGGGCGGAGCTGCGCGAGGTGGTGGGCTTCTTCGCCAGCACGCTGGTGCTCCGCGCGGACGTCTCCGGTTCGCCCCGCTTCCGCGAGCTGCTCGGCCGCATGCGCCGCACCTTCCACGAGGCGCTGGCGAACGCGGACCTGCCCTTCGAGGAGGTGGTGGGCGCGGCGCGCGCGGCGCGCGGCGGTGACAATCCGCTGTTCCAGGCGAACCTGGTGTTGGAGAGCCTGCCGCCGGTGGACATGGACGTGCCGGGCATGCAGTGGCGCCCGGTGCTGCCCGTGCCGGACGGCGCCGTGGAGGGCACCGCGAAGTTCGACCTGCAGCTCGCGGTGGTGGAGACGGCGCGAGGGCTGGACGCGGCGCTGGAGTACCGCACGGACCTCTTCACGCCCGCGACGATGGCGCGGCTCGCCGGCCACCTGGAGGCCCTGCTGCGAGGCATCGTCGCCACGCCGGACGCGCGCGTGGACGACCTGCCGCTGCTCGACGAGGCCGAGCGCCGCGCGCTGCTGGTGGACTGGAACGACTTCACGGCGCCGCTCTCTCCAGAGCCGTCGCACTGCATCCACGCGCAGTTCCGTGAGCAGGCCGCCCGCACGCCCGACGCCGTGGCGGTGGCCGCCGAGGATGGGGCGCTCACCTACGCGGAGCTGTCGCGCCGCGCCTCCGCGCTGGCCTTGCACCTGCGCGGCCTGGGCGTGGGGCCCGAGGTGCGCGTGGGCCTGTGCGCCGAGCGCTCGGTGGAGATGGTGGTGGGGATGCTCGGCATCCTCGAGGCTGGCGGCGCCTACGTGCCGCTGGACCCGGACTATCCCCGGGAGCGGCTGACATACATGCTGGAGGACTCTGGCGCGCGCGTGCTCGTCACGCAGTCGCACCTGGCGGGCACGTTGCCCGTGGCCGGCCTCCACGCCGTGCTGCTGGATACGGCGGAGCCCTATGCCGCATCGCCGGCGTCTCCGCTGGCCCAGGGGACCACGCCCGACAACGCGGCGTATGTCATCTACACGTCCGGCTCCACGGGCCGCCCCAAGGGCGTGGTGGTTCCGCATGGGAGCGTGGCCAACTTCTTCGCGGCCATGGACGTGCGCGTGGGCCACTCGCCCGCGGGCGCGTGGCTGGCCGTCACCAGCATCTCCTTCGACATCTCCGTCCTGGAGTTGCTGTGGACGCTCACCCGTGGCTTCAAGGTGGTGGTGCAGGGGGAGGGGGGCTCGCTCAAGGCTCCCGCGCGCGCCGCGGGGGCCCGAAAGCGCCCCATGGACTTCAGCCTCTTCTACTTCGCGGATGACGCGGAGGCGTCGCGTGGGGAGAGCAGCTACAAGCTGCTCATGGAGGGCGCGAAGTTCGCGGACACCCACGGCTTCGCGGCGGTGTGGACGCCGGAGCGCCACTTCCACGCCTTCGGTGGCCTGTACCCCAACCCCTCGGTGGCGGGCGCGGCCGTGGCCGCCGTCACGAAGCGGGTGGCCATCCGCGCCGGCAGCGTGGTGCTGCCGCTCCACCACCCGGTGCGCGTGGCGGAGGAGTGGTCCCTGGTGGACAACCTGTCCGGCGGGCGCGTGGGCATCTCCGTGGCGTCCGGCTGGCACGCCAACGACTTCGTCTTCGCGCCGGAGAAGTACGAGAAGCGCCGCGAGCTGATGATGGAGGGCATCGACACCGTGCGCCGGCTGTGGCGCGGGGAGACGGTGCGCTTCCCGGGCGGAGGTGGCGCCCAGGTGGACGTGAAGCTGCGTCCCCGGCCGGTGCAGGCGGAGCTGCCCGTGTGGCTCACCGCCGCGGGCAACCCGGAGACGTTCATCACCGCGGGCCGCATGGGGTGCAACATCCTCACGCACCTGCTGGGGCAGACGTGGGAGGACCTGGAGAAGAAGCTGGGCCTCTACCGTCAGGCCTGGCGCGACGCGGGCCACGCGGGCGAGGGCCACGTCACCCTCATGCTGCACACCTTCATCGGCGAAGACGCTGCGAAGGTGCGCGAGGTGGTGGAGCAGCCCTTCCGCAACTACCTCAAGAGCTCCGCGGACCTCATGCGCGGCCTGGGGAGCACGCTGGGCATCGACATGAACTCGGCCACGGAGGCGGACCTGGACCGGCTGGCCGGTCACGCCTTCGACCGCTACTTCGAGACGAGCGGCCTGTTCGGCACGCCCCGCTCGGTGCGCGAGCGGATTGGCCAGCTCCAGGAGCTGGGCGTGGACGAGGTGGGTTGCCTCATCGACTTCGGCATCCCCGCCGACACGGTGCTCGCCAGCCTGCCGCTGCTGGACGAGGTGCGGCAGCGCTGCGTGCGTGACAGCCGCCGCGCGGGCACTGCGAAGTCCATCCCCGAGCAGCTCCGGGAGCATGGCGTGACGCACTTGCAGTGCACGCCGTCCCTGGCGCGCGCGCTGCTGGCCGAGCCCGAGTCCGCCGAGGCCCTGGGCAACCTGCGCCGCTTGATGGTGGGCGGCGAGGCCCTGCCGGGGGCGCTGGCCGCGTCGCTGCGGCAGGCGCTGCCGGCGTCCGCCGAACTGCTCAACATGTACGGCCCCACGGAGACGACCATCTGGTCCTCCACCGCGCGCGTGGCGGCGGAGGAGACGGCGGCCGTCGTCTCCATCGGCACGCCGCTCCTGCGCACGCGCTTCTACGTCCTGGACGCGCTGCTGCGGCCGGCGCCCGTGGGCGTGGCGGGGGAGCTCTACATCGGCGGCTCGGGCGTGGTGCGCGGCTACCTGGGGCGCCCGGAGTTGACGGCGGAGCGCTTCATCCCGGATGCCTGGTCCAACGAGCCCGGGGCGCGGCTGTACCGCACGGGCGACCGCGCCCGGTGGCGGGCCGACGGCACCATGGAGTTCCTGGGCCGCGTGGACTACCAGCTCAAGGTGCGTGGGTTCCGCATCGAGGCGGGCGAAATCGAGGCGGCGCTCACCGCGCAGCCCGCGGTGCGAGAGTCGGTGGTGGTGGCGCGTGAGGACGTGCCCGGCGACGTGCGGCTCGTGGCCTACGTGGTGCCCCAGTCGGGCGCGGCGGTGGACGTGGCCGCGCTCCGCGACGCCCTGGCGCAGCGGCTGCCCGAGCACATGGTTCCATCGCTCGTGGTGGAGCTGCCCGCGCTGCCGCTGACCCCCAACGGGAAGGTGGACCGCAAGGCGCTGCCCGCGCCGAACGTGGTGCGCTCCGCGAAGGCGGCCTTCGTGGCGCCCCAGGGACAGCTCGAGGAGCAGATTGCCCAGGTGTGGCGCTCCGTCCTGCGCGTGGAGCAGGTGGGCGTGCACGACAACTTCTTCGACCTGGGGGGCCACTCGCTGCTGATGGTGCAGGTGCACGCGCAGCTCAAGTCGGTGCTGGGACAGGACCTGCCCCTGCTGAAGCTGCTGGAGCACCCCACCATCAGCACCCTGGCCCGATTCGCGCGGCAGGACGCCGGGGCCGGACAGTCCCAGGTCGAGGCCGCGCAGGACCGGGCCAAGCGCCAGTTGGAGAGCCTCAAGCGCCAGCGCCAGCGCGCCCGGAAGTAATCTCCGGACGCGGACAGGGTGAAGTCGCGGCCACGCGCCGTCCCGGTGGAAGCCAGGGCGGCGCGTGGTGCTTGCGGGCTACGCGCGCGGCTCGGCCAGGGCCTGCTGGATGGCGCGCGCCACGGGAGGCGCCAGCGCCTCGGGGCCGTGGAGCGGGAAGGGCTCCCTGGATATCAGGACCGGCTGGGCCATGAAGCGCGGCCGGGTGCCCCGGTGCGGCTGGGCGGCGTGGGCCAGGAAGGGGTGGCAGAGGTACACGGTGCCGGCCTCGCCCGTGGCCAGTGCGAGCGGACGGTGGGCGGACACGTCCAGCTTGCCCGCGAGCTCCATGAAGGACATCCCCGCGTCTCCCGCCGGCTCAAGCACCCGCGCGACGTCCCGGTGCGAGCCCACGCGGAGGCGGGTGGGCGCGTCGTCCTCGCCCACGTCGGAGAAGAGGAAGAGCATCAGCAGGGCGCGGCCCTTCGAGGCCACGTTCATCCGCCAGGAGAAGAAGTTGCCCGGGTCGTCTCCCGGAAAGCTGGCGTCCACGTGCCAGCCGTCGTCACCGGGCGCGTCCGGGCTGGGGAAGCGGACGGGGAAGGTGCCCAGACTGCCCCGGGGCAGCCAACGTCCCGGGCCCGCCAATTGGTCGAACGCGCCTCGAAGCCGGGACGTGTTCGCAGCGAGCCGGAAGGGCTCCTGCGCATACTCCCCGAGCCGGATGACGGGTTGCTTCCAGGTGGCCGGGTCGTCGGGCGCACAGCCCGTGTCGCGCCAGAGGTGCTCACGGCACGCGTCCGCCAGCGCTCGGGGAAAGGCCTGGTCCAGCCGGACGAAGCCCTGCTCGATGAACTGGTCCACTTCGGTTTGGGTGAGTTCCATTCGGTGTTGCCTCCTCGCGGTCCGGGGCCGCGGACGTTCGGTGCCGGGATTCCTGACGGAGCGCTCCCAAGGGAGCCGCTTGAATCAATGACAAACGCAGGTGGCCCGCGGGGCAGGTGAAGGTTGCTGTGTTCTGGAGCGGACGCAATCCCAGTCGGAGGCAGTGGTAGGCTCCGCGACGAGTCCTCGCCCACGTTTCGCCGGAGCCACGCCATGCAATGGAGAGTCTTGCCCTGCGCCCTCGCCCTGTCCCTGGGCGCCTGCTCGGAACCCGCGCCCGAGGAGCCGCGGCCCTTGAAGGTCGTTCTCTTCCCGTACATCCCAGACGCCGCGGGGGACGGCTTCGCCAGCCTCGAGCAGCGGCTCGAAGCGGACTTCGAGCGGGAGCATTCGGACATCGACGTGGACATCGTGTTCGACGCGAACCTGGACCTCTATGACCTGGATGAAGGGGGAACCCTGAATCAGCTCCTGGGCCAGGGCCCAGGGGCCGCGCAAGTGGTGGAGATCGACACGCTCATCCTGGGCGACCTCGTGACGAAGGGTTGGGTGCGGCCCGTGGCGCTGGAGTCGGGCGTCGCCCATCCCGCGGCGGAAGAGGCCGTCTCCATCTCGGGGCAGAGCTACGGCGTGCCGACCTACCTGTGCAGCTACGTCGTCTATTCGAACAGCCCGGACCTGCCCTCGGCCACGGACGGCGCGTCCCTGGTCCAGGTTCTCACCGACGTGGCGCCCGGAGTGCGTCCGCTGTCGGTGAACTACAACGGGAGCTGGACCCTGCCTTCGTCCTATCTGGATGCATGGGCGGACACGAACCCCACGGGCGCGCTGTCTCAGGCCCTGTCGCTGCCATTGGATGGGACGGCGCTGGACGCCTTCGAGGACGTGGTGCGGAGCTGCGAGCTGGAGGCGGGCGTCAACCCGTGCCTGGACGGCACGTACGCGGACAACGCCCTGGCGGAGGAGGCCTTCGCCACGGGGCAGGCCAATGGCTTCATGGGCTACACGGAGCGGCTGTTCTTCATCCGGAAGGCCAACCCGGGCATGGCGCTTCCGGAGGTCATCTCGGTGCCGCTGGGCACGGGCTCCGCGCCAGCGGTGTTCGTGGATGCGCTGGTGGTCAACGCGCAATGCACGGGGACGTGCGCCGAGGATGCGCGGGCCTTCACCGACTTCATGAAGGACCCGGCCGTGCGCAGCCTCATCGCCTTCAGCGGGGACGCGCCGCAGGGCACCACGCCGCGCTACCTGTTGCAGGCCACCCAGGCCTTCTATCAGCAGGAGCCCGCGCGCTCCGACCCGATGTATCAGCAGTATGAGCAGTTCCTGCGCGGTGTCCGACCCTATCCCAACCAGGGCTTTCCAGAGAACCGGAGGGCGCTGCAGGCGGCGCTGATGGACGCGTTGCAATAATCGGCAGGGTGTCGCCACGCGTCACGACCTTCTGGGGTAGGGTTTCCGTTTCCCTCCAGGAGGTCGTGACATGAAGGCTGCCGGCAAGCGCCCCAACTTCCTCATCATCACCACGGACGAGGAGCGCTTCCCGCCTCCCTACGAGAACGAGGAGGCCCGGCGGTTTCGTGTGGAGAATGACCGGGTCGGCCAGGAGCTCCGCGAGCATGGCATCGAGTTCCTCCGGCATCACACGGCCTCCACGGCCTGCGCGCCCAGCCGCACCACGCTCTACACGGGGCAGTATCCGTCGCTCCATGGCGTGAGCCAGACGCCTGGCATCGGGAAGTCCTCGTTCGACCCGGACATGTACTGGCTGGCGCCCAACACCGTGCCCACGTTGGGGGCGTACTTCCGGAAGGGCGGCTATCAGACGCATTACCGAGGCAAGTGGCACCTCTCCGATGAGGACATCCTCGTCCCAGGGACGCAGACGCCGCTCATGAGCAACGACGCGAGCGGTGACGTCTACCCGGAGCGCGTCGCGCTGTACGAGCAGTCCGGGCGGCTGGAGAAGTTCGGCTTCTCCGGTTGGATTGGCCCGGAGCCCCACGGCTCGTCGCAGGCGAACGACGGGACGGTGCGCGACCCGGGCTTCGCGGACCAGGTGTGCCGGCTGCTGAGCGACCTGGACCGGCAGGCAACGGCGGGTGAGGCGGCGCCGTGGCTCCTCGTGAGCTCCTTCGTCAATCCGCACGACATCGTCTTCTCGGGCCTGCCCTGGTTCACCGTGTTCAACAACCTTCAGGCGGCAGGGAAGCTGCCTGACGTGGAGCCTGCGCCGACGGCGGGCGAATCGCTCGAGAGCAAGCCGCGCTGCCAGAAGGATTACGTCTACACATATCCCCGCATGTACCTGCCGCAGCGCGACACCGCGTCGTACCGGCAGCTCTATTACTTCCTCATGGCGGAGGTGAGTAAACACATCCACCGGGTGTATGAACATCTCAAGCGGACCTCCTTCTTCGAGAACACCATCGTCGTCCTCACCTCCGACCATGGCGAGATGCTCGGGGCGCACGGCGGCATGATGCAGAAGTGGTACAATGCCTATCAGGAGACGCTGCACGTGCCGTTCGTCATCTCCAACCCGGGGTTGTTCCCGGAGCCGAGGAGGACGGAGCTGGTGACGTCGCATGTGGACCTGGTCCCGACGTTGCTCGGACTCGCCGGAATCGACGTGGACGCGGCCCGGCGGGAGCTGGCGCGAGACCACTCGGAGGCGCAGCCGCTGGTGGGGAGGGACCTGTCCGGTCTGGTGCTGGGCCGGGAGCCCGAGCGGCACGAGCCCATCTATTTCATGACCGACGACAACGTCGAGTCAGGGCTCCAGATGACCAACAACCTCACGGGCCAGGAGTACGCGGGCGTCATCCAGCCCAAGCACATCGAGACGGTGGTGACGCGCCTTCCCGAACTCACGGGCGACACGCTCTGGAAGTTTAGCTGCTACTCGGACAACCCGCGCTTCTTCGCGGGCGCGCCGGGGAACACGGACGAGGTCGCCACGGCGCGCTTCATCCCCCGTGAGTACGAGTGCTACGACCTCACGGAGGACCCGCTGGAGACGCGGAACCGGTGCAGCGCGGTGGCGGCCCAGCCCTTGCCGCAAGATGTCCGTGATGCGCTCGAGAAGGTCTTGAAGGAGCAGCGCGAGAAGAAGCGGCTGTTGCCCCAGAGCCTGAATCGGAACGCGACGACGAAGGGGCCGCTGCGGGACTGAGGTTGGCTCGCCTCGCTGGACCTTGCCCCGGACTTCCAGGGGATGAGGCGATGCAATGAAGTCTTGCATAGCCTGACGGGCCATGTGGGCCGGACTCAATCCGGCCGTGTCGACTCGGCGACTGAGCGTTCGTTTGTCGAGATGATTGTGGCCGTGGCGGGCTCCTACGGCTGGTTGGCTACGCTCAAGCTGTCATTCGATAACGTCCAGCGCGAGGGCTCCTGAGCGGGCGTTGGAGTGTCGGGGACGCCGCGACGGCCCGCCGCTGGGGAGCCAGCGGCGGGCGGCCGTCACGTCGACTCAGTAGTGTCGAGCCCGTCCACAGGTGCGCCCATGAGCGCGTCGAGGCGACGTGCTCTTGAGGACCGCACTCTGATTCCGAGGAGACCGCAGATGACCGGAGCGAAGCGCCCGTACGTGATTTGCCACATGATTCCATCCCTCGATGGGCGCATCGTCACGAAGGGCTGGAAGCTCTCGGAGCGCGCCATGGGCGAGTACGAGCGGACGGCGGAGACGTTCGACGCCGACGCCTGGATGATTGGCCGGATTTCGATGGAGCCCTACGCGGGAAAGGCGAAGGTTCCGGCCCGCAAGTCAGCGGAGCCGATTCCGAGGACGGACTTCATCGCGAAGCGTGACGCGGACTCCTACGCCATCGCGCTGGACCCGTCGGGCAAGCTGACCTGGAAGTCGGGCTCCATCGATGAAGAGCACGTCATCACCATTCTCACGGAGGAGGTCTCCGACGACTACCTGGCCTTCCTTCAGTCGAAGGGCGTCTCCTATCTGTTTGGCGGCAAGGCGGACCTGAACCTGAAGAAGGTGCTGGAGAAGCTCCGGAAGGAGTTCGGCATCAAGCGCCTGCTCCTGGAAGGTGGCGGGAAAATCAACGGCTCCTTCCTGGCCGCGGACTTGATTGACGAGCTGAGCATCCTGGTTGCGCCCATCGCGGATGGCTCCGTGGGAACGCCTTCTCTGTTCGATGCGCGCGAGGGACGGGGCCCCGTCCGCCAGCTCAAGCTGCTCTCCGCTGAGCCTCGGAAGGGCGACCTCGTCTGGCTGAGGTACAAGCTGCGTAAATAAGAACGGCGGCCCCACGGACGGCGAGCGTCACCCACGGGAGCGGGTGACGCCAGCGCTCCCCTGGGGCATGGCGCGGAGCTCGGAGGGGGGCTCGCGGCCCTGCTTCCGGTATTCATGCGCGAGCGCCTCGAGGATGTCCGGTGGTTGGATGGGGCGCCCCGCCTCACGCGCGATGAGCGCGGCCGTCAACACTACGTTTCGAATCTGGCCTCCCGCCAGGTCCGCCGTCGCCGCAAGCCGGCTCAACTCCTTGGCGGGGAGCTCGTGCGCCGTGCCCAGGTGCGAGGCCCAGAGCGCGCGCCGCTCGGCGGGTCCGGGCAAGGTGAAGTCGATGATGGCATCGAGGCGGCGCGTGAAGGCTGAATCGAACCGGCTCTTGCTGTTGCTGGTCAGGATGGCCACGCCATCGAACGCCTCGATTCGCTGGAGCAGGTAGTTCGTCTGCGCGTTGGCGAACCGGTCGTTCGAATCCTTCACGTCGGTCCGCTTCGCGAAGAGCGAGTCCGCCTCATCGAAGAGCAGGACCAGGTCGGAGTGCTCGGCCCGCGCGAAGAGCTGTGAGAGGTTCTTCTCCGTCTCACCGATGTACTTGCTCGTCACCGATGCCAGGTCCACCCGGTAGAGCGGCAGCCCGAGCTTCGTGGACAGCCAACCCGCCGCCAGCGTCTTGCCCGTGCCTGACGCGCCCATGAAGAGCGCCCGGACGCCCGAGCGATAGCGCGCCGTCGCGGAGGCGCCCAGGCCATGGACCAGGTCGTCCCGGGCGCGGCACCGCGCCAGCAGCAGCTCCAGCTCGCGCTTCACCTGGGGCACCAGGACGATGGCGTCGTCGTGGATGGCGTCCATCATCGGCTCCGCGAGCGTGCTCATGCCCTCGGCTTCCGCCACCCACGCCGCGGCGAGGACATCCTTGAGCTCGGGCGCCTGGCGTCCGTCCAGCTCCGCCTGCTGCCGCGCCAGCCGGCCAAGGTGGGCAATCCGTCCCGCGCCCTGGCGGTGTCGCCGGGCCAGCTCCTCCGCCAGCGCCGATGCGCCCAGCGAGGACTCCCACAGTGTCCGCCGCTCCTCCCTGGGTGGCCGCGGCACCGACCAGCGCAACACCGCGCGGTCCGCCGCGTCGAGCGTGCCCTCTGGACCCGTGATGGCCAGCACGGGGCCGCCGTAGTACGGCAGGCTGGGAAGCACCTTCCGCTCGCCGGGCGCGAGCTCGTGGACATGGACGGGGAGCAGTCCTCGCTGAAGCAGGAAGGGCCCCAGCCCCAGCCCCGGCTGTGGCTCTGCTCCGAGGAAGAGCGGCGCGCGCCCGAGCGCCCGAGCGACCGCGGCCGCCACAGCGCGGGTTTCAGAGAGGGCCGTGCCGCGCAGCACCAGGGTCGACCGGGGCTTGGTCGCGAGGAAGCGCGCGTGCCGGTCCACTCCCTCCATGATGGAGGGTGGCAGCGGTACGTCCAGAGGGTGGGCCGAGCCTGGCGTCGTCCCAGGCCAGGTGACCTCATGGCCGGACAGTGCCAGGAAGAGCGGCAGCGGCATGGCCAGCGTCTGTTCGCACAGGGGCAGCTCTTCCCGGAGGCGCATCAGCAGCCCGCTGCCCAGGGCCGCTCCGGCGGTGAGGAGCAGCAGTGCCTCCTGGCCCATGGGAGCGGCCGGGGCCAGCGCGCTGGACACCAGGCCCAGCGTTGGCCGGGAGGCTCCCACGGGGGCTTGAAGGTACGCGACGGCCCGGCCCACCATCGGGTCCTGCTCGACGGCCGCGACCAGGGCCACGGCCAGGAGCTCCACCAGGGAGAGCCCGAGCGCTTCGCCGAGCCTGACGAGCCCCACATCCTCGGCGCCTGGATGCGTGAGGCGCTCCCGGGCGCGCGCCACCCAGTCCTGTCCCGTTGCGTCCAGGTGCTGTCGGAGGAAGCGCAGCTCGATGGCCTCTCCATCCCCCGAGTCCTCTTGTGTGAGGGCCAACGCCGCGAGGACCGTGGTGCGAAGGGGCAGGGAGGGCGTCGTCATGCTCCGGTCTCGTCGGATTGATAGTGGTACTGGATGACGCGGGCGAGCCAGGGAACCCAGCCCGGGTTGATGTCGAGCCCCGCGCGCCGGATGCGGATATCCACCTGCGAGGCCGCGAAGACGAGGTCCAGATGGGTGCGAGTCGCGACGACGCGGCCGGGACGGAGGACGAGCGCTCTGAGTCCCATATGGGCCCGCCGTCGCGTGACTCGGCCCACCGCCAGCAGGGCACCGCGCAGCAGGAGCGTGGCGTCATCCCAGGGGAGTGGTTGCTCCAGAATCGCCGCGAGGTGACTGTCGAAGGGTGGGGGCAGCGTTCCGCCACGGGGCGTCGCGGCGAGCGGCACCCGGGTCCTCGCATCGAAGGCAATGGAGCGCCCCGTGGGTTCGCGGACGAGACGGAAGGGGGCGTGGGCGCCAACGCCTGCTTGGAATCGGAGTGGGAAGCTGAAGGCGCTGGGCACGGGCAATGGCTCCGCTGCGGCCTCCTGGATCGCGCGGAGCAGTGGGTCTGTCGAAGGGACACCCAGGCGCTCCGCGACGAGACGAAGGAAGCGCTGCGGGAGGCCGAGGTCCGCGAGGGAAGGGTGGTCCGCCAGGAACTCTTCGAGCCCCAGGGCGTTCAGCATGGGGACGAGGAAGAGCAGCCCCCCAGCGGCCGTGGGGAGCGCTTCATCCGTGACGTGGCGCGGGGACGTGTCCTGTTCCGGCGTTCCACTCGCATCGGATGTCCCGTCGTTGTCCGTGGGCGAGGCGCGTGCCGTCAGCCGCTGCGTGGGAGACGCGGTCATTCCCACTGAGGACGCGGGGATTGCAGCATCCAAGGGCCTCCTCTCCGTGCCCGAAGCGGGCGCGCCGGAGAGGGCCTCCCGTGAGAGCGGCGATGGCGACGCGTTGCCTTGCGCCACGCTCGTGTCGGGGGAGACCTCGGGCACCTCCGGCCCAGGCGCAGCCCGTGGGAGCGGCTTCCGTGGCTTCGTGAGAGGGTCCGCCGGGGACGCCTGGAGCGCCGCCAGCACCCGCCATGCCCGCGACGGAAGGCCGGGCGCGGCCACCTGTGAGGGCATGCGCGCGCAGAGGGCCACCGCGGCCAGCCACACCGCCCGGGCGTCATCGGCTCCCCAGCTCCGAGTCCAGTGTGAGAGCGTGCTCCGAAGCAACTCGGAGACCTGCTCCGCCGAACCCGCGTCGTCCAGGTGCAGCCGTGGCTCCGGGCGGGGCGACAGGTGTCCCCACCACGCCCGGACGAGCGCGGGGCCATCCTGCCAGCGCAGCGCGCCCAGCAGGGGCGCCAGCGCGCCGAGCGCTTCCAACTCGGAGACGAGCATCACCGCGGCGGCCGGGCCGGGCCGGGTCCGCAAGGCGCCGGCGAGCGCGAGGCGGAGCCCGTCATCTCGTGGCGTCCCGGGATGCAGTCCGGGAACGGCCAGCCGCCAGAACCAGGTGTCCACGGGGAGCCCGCGGGCGAGCCGCGTGGCCAGCACCACGAACGGCTCCAGTTCATCCCGGAAGTAGACCGCCTGCGCGGTGGCGGCGGACGGAGACGTGGCATGCACCGCGAGCCGCGCCAGCTCGCGCACGCGTTGCTCCACGACGAGCGAGAGCGCGGCCGGGCTGCGGTCCGCGTGAATCGTTCCGAGCGCCAGCTCGCGGATGACGAGCACCCGGCCCCCGGGGGCATCCGGAAGCGAGGCGGTGCGCAGCGCGTCCTCCAGGAGGACGGCCCCTCGCTGGACCAGCGCGCGGCTCGGGGCCGCGAGCTTCACCTGGCGCACCCGCCGTTCCGAGGTCACCGGCGCAGGGTCCGGCGCGGCGTCGGGAGCAGGCCGCCTCGCTGCTCGGGCTCGGAGAACTTCGCGACTGTCTTCTCCGCGAGGTTCACGCTCGCCGCGCTCGTGGAGAAGACGCGCGCGCGGGCCGTGCCGGTCCCCAGGTCCTCCACCACGGCCTGGACCGTGTGGCCGCCGGAGGCGAGCAGCACATGGGTGCCCACGCGGATGCGCGCAGGGTCCACGTGCAGGTCCAGCACCGTGCCCACCCTGGCGGGGGCGGGCTTCGGCAGGTGCCCGGCGACGATTTCTCCCACCGGCGCGTGGCTGGCGAGCAGCAGCGCCGAGCGCACCAGGTCGTTCATCAGCGCCACGGCCTCGGTCCGCGACGGGTTCATCTGGGCGAACAGCCAGTCCACCAGCTCCTGAAGCTGGCGCCGCCCCGTGACTTCCAGCGTGTTCCACTGGGGCAGCAGGCCCAGGTCCCGCAGGTCCCACGGCGCGTCATATTCGCTGAGCAGCGACGCCCACTCCATCCGGACGCGTGGCGGCACCTCGCCGAAGAGGAAGTAGAGGTACGTGGCCACCTTGGCGAGGTTCTCCAGCTCGCGGGCCGCGGCCTGCGCGATGTCGGGCCGCCCGTGCGCGGTGTCCATCAGGTCGCCGAACGAGGTGATGGGCTCCGCCAGCTTCACCAGCTCCGCCCAGCCGCGATGGACGAGGCTGGCCAGCTCCAGGTTGGCGGTGACGACCCGGGCCTGGGAGACGCGCTGGCTCTGCGCCGTGAAGACCCGGCTGACGCCTTCACCCGAGCGGCTGGGCGCGCGGGTTATCTGTGGCAGGGCGGGAGGCACGCGCACGGTGGCGCGTTGCCGGGCCGCTTCCAGGGTCCGCTGGACGAGGTCCAACCGGTCCAGGCGCTGGAACAGCGCGGGCCCCTGCGCGAACCAGGCCAGCGGGGCGTCTCGGAGGAGCTGGAGGAGAGCCCAGAGCTCCGGAGGCGCGGCCCGCGTCTCCGCCAGCGCCGCGGGCAGCTCCGACTCGTAGATGCCCGTATCCAGCGCGCGGACGGGGGTGGCCCGGTCCATGACCTGCTCTCGGGGGCGGTGGAAGACGAGGAAGCGAACGTGCTCGCGCAGCACCTGGGTGCGCCGGGTGTTGATGCGTTGCAGCCGGGCCTGCTCCTCGGCCAGGAGCGCGCGCGCCACCATGACGTCCTGGCGCGACTCGGCGACCTCCGTGCCAATCACCGTCAGGCGCGCGCCGCCCCGGCTCTCATGCGCCTGGAGCACGCCCACCAACTGCCCGCCTTCTTCCAGCGCCTCCTTGTACCGCAGGACCCGGTCCTCGAGGTTCCGCAGCACGGCCAGCACGTCCTCGAGCTGGGCCACGGACATGGAGAAGTAGGTGGCCTCGTCCGCGCGCTCGGGCACCCGGGGCGCCACGTACTCGGTGAACACCTGGCTCCAGTCCTCCGTGGTCAGCACGCGCAGCTCGCTCAACGGAACGTTGATGCGCTCCTCCGGGATGGGCGTGGGCGTTGGCTCTCCAGTCACCGGTGGCACGCGCGACCTCCGCCACGGTGGCACCTTCACGTTGGGGACCTGCACGCCCTCCAGGCGGAACTCCATGCCGGAGAGCAGCCGGAACAGCTTCCCGAGCACCTCCCGCTTGATGGCCATGGCCGAGTGAAGCGTGCCGATGACGGGAGAGACTCTCAGGAGCCGGTCCCTGAGGTTGGTGGGCTCCAGGAAGCGGACCGTGGACCAGTTCACCTTGCGCTTCGCGTTCAGGACTCCGATGAACTTCTCCACGTCCGTCAACGTGGCGACGCGTGTCTCGGCCTGGGCGACGTCGGTCAGCACGGGAGACGCCGTCATCACCGCGGAGGCGGTGCTGCCCAGCATGAGCTGGCGGACGCGATGGATCTCCGACTGGACCTGAAGGAAGGCCGCGTCCACGGCCTCGTCCACCCGCTGGATGCGGTCGGACAGGTCGCGCATCAGCCCGCGTAGGCCCAGCTTCCGCTGGGTGGTCTGCAGGGGCGAGCGCACCGGCCGATGCCAGAGCAGGTTCTCACGCGCCCTGACAATCACATCCAGGTGTTCACCCCGGCGGATGGCCGCGGGCGCGGAGCGCGCCACCTCGGTGCCGAGCGTCTTCCAGGGCGTCCAGGTGGTGCCGTCGAACCGGGCGTACAGGATGCGTCCGTTGACCGCGCGGGACAGGACGTCCAACACGCCCTTGCCCGGCGCGGACAGCGCGGCGGTGAGTGAATGGCCGCTGCCCAGGTCCTTCCAGTCGCTCCACACCAGGCCGTCGAAGCGGCGGTGCAGCAGGGAGCTGCCGGTGAGCGCGACCAGGTCCACGGTGCCGTCATCCGGTGAGGCGCAGGCCTTGAGCCAGCGGAACTCCCGTCCCACGGAGTGGTCCGTCCAGACCTCCGTGCCCTGCGAGGGGTCCACGGGGAGGGTGAGCTGCCGGATGTTGCGTTGGGCATCCAGGAGGAAGGCCATGAGCTGGCCGCGTGACACCACCGCCGAGATGGGCTCGCCCTTGAACGCGACCGGCGGCTCGAAGGGCTTCGGCCGGATGACGCGCGTGGCGGTGACGGTCATCCACCAGAGCGAGAGAACATCTCCGCGGAGCGCCTGGTAGAAGACGTCCGTGCGTCCCTCGGAGGGGGACACCGCGGCCGCATCGCCCATGACGCCGCTGGCCAGCATGCGCGGGCTGCTCCAGGACTGATTGCCGAGGCGGGTGTCCAGGTAGGTGTTGTGCAGGTTGCCCTGCTCGTCCCGGAAGTAGACGTCCAGCCGCCCGCGCGGCCACATCGCCACCACGGGGATGGATCGCGACCGGACGCGCCCCTGAAGCACGGGCGTCACCTTGCTCCAGGACTGACCGTCGAAGGTCCGGTAGCCCAGCGTCCAGAACGGGCCCCGGAACAAGACGTGCGCGCGGTCCTCGGTGGAGATGACCACGGGCGCGGAGGTGAGCTGCCCGGCGAACTCCATCCGGGGCGTCGGGTCGCCCTGGGGCCGAGCCAGCAGGTCGGAGCGCGCATCGACGGCCAGGCCCCAGGACGGCTCGAAGTGGTCCTGGAGATAGACCTCGGCGGCGGGCACCGTCTCACCCTCCGTCGCGTAATCGTCTTCGGTGGGGTTCGTCGGCTCGGCGTCGGGAATGTAGCGGGCCTCGTCCGGGTCGGCTTCCGGGTCGGCCAGGGGATAGTGGTCGCCGGTGGCGCCGTACAGGGTGTCCTTGAGGGTGCTCATCCGGGCCCGCACGACGAGGCGCCGCTTCAGCCATCCGCCCAGACGCTGAAGCCCTTCCTCGATGGCGGCGAGGAAGGCGGGGTCCAGCGGCGCGTCATGCAGCAGCCCCGGCTCGTAGACGGCGCCGGGCACGGGGACGAGGATGCGAACGCGCTCCTCGCGCGTGATGTCCAGTGGCTCCAGGGCCGCGCTGGCCATGGCCACCGTATCGAGCTGCTCCAGGGGAATGGGGACCGCCTCCAGCTCGAACCGGTCAGGGAAGAAGCGCCGCGTCCAGGCGCGGTAGTCCACGGCGTCCGGAGGCAGCACGCCCACGGGCGGCAGGCGGCGGAAGTGGAGGATGGCCTTGTCCTGGGCGAGCCGCTCCGGGGGGAGCTCCGCCAGGTGGTCATTGAACTGGAGGATGCGCGCCTGCCACAGCACGGGCGAGCCGCGGGACTTCATCAGCGGCGTGCGCGCGCGTGGCAGCCCACCCGCGCGCGCCACCGCGTGCCGATCGACGAACAGCACCTCGGGGCCTGCCGGCCCCTCCTCGAAGCCCAGGAGTCCAATCGGGACGCCCAGGTGCTCCCAGGGGGCGAGCGCTCTGCTCCGGCGCCGCCGTTCCCGCTCGAAGAGGCTGTACACCAGCCTGCTGCGCCAGCGCAGGGAGTAGTCCTGCGGCATGTCCCAGCCTTCGGGCCAGCCCCAGAGCACCAGCGCCGCGCCCTCGGTGCGCACCGCGTCCTCGAACGCGTAGGCGCCCGGGTCCACCTCGCAGGCGTCCGTCTGCGAGGCCGGCGGCGGCAGCACGGACGTGGTGGGGACGAGCACCAGCACCGCGGCTCTGGGAAAGGGCAGCGGGTCCACGGGGGGCACCTCGTTGGCGAGCGCCTCCAGGGAGAACGTGGACGGCTCCCTGTGCCCCGGGAAGAGGGGAATCGCGCCCAGCGGGGCGCGGAGCTGCCGGCGGACGATGACGTCCTCGCCCGTCACGGCGATGCCGTTGCCGGGCCGGACATGGAGGAAGGTCTGCGATTCCACCCGCTCCAGGTGCACCTCCAGCCCGGCGACGATGCCCGGCGTGAGGTGCTGGCCCAGGAGCGCGAGCCGCCCCGCGCGATGTTCCTGCTCCATCGCGAGCGCGTCCGCGGACACGGCGCGTCCCGTGAAGAAGTGGGCCCTCCTGCGCCACTCGGCCTCCACGCCGAAGGGCGCCATGCGGGGCTCCACGCGGAGCACGTGCTCGTTGGCCAGGGGGTCCGCAATCGGCTTGGTAATCATCTCTCAGCTCCGCAGCGTCAGGAACGCCTCGTCGAGCGACACGCCTTCATCCAGCAGCTTCTTCAGCTCCGTCACGAACGTGGCGTAGGCCGCGGCGGTGAGCGTCATCACGTAGGCCCCGATGTCCGGCATCCGGTAGGACGCGGCCAGCGTGGCCAGGGGGACGTCCATGAGGCTGGGCTCCGCCTCGAGCCTCGCCAGGCCCTGCTGCACGTCGGCCGGGAAGCGGTTGAGCGCGGCCATGTACTCCTTGTGCTGGAGGCGCTCCAGCCGCAGCGTGAGGGAGGCCAGCCCCGCGAACTGCCACCGCGTGGTGCCGTGAGCGAGCGTGCTGAGCCGTGGGACGAGCTGGCCAATGGCCATGGCGGTGGCGCGCTGGGGCAGGGCGGAGAACTCGTCATAGAGCTCCGCCTGCCGGAGCTTCTTCACGAGCTCCTCGAAGTGCTGCTCGCCGTCGTGGTCCTCCGGCTCGGGCAACGGCTGGCCCGCCGCGGAGTGGTGGTGCGGCAGGCTGCGCCGGCAGGCGTACCAGAGGGTCCGCGACCCGGAGAGCAGCTCGCTCCACGCCGCGTCCACCAAATCCGTGACAGGCGGCTCGGTCGCGGGCTGGACCTGCCAGCGGCGCGTGAGGTCCAGCAGGGCATGCGCGGGCAGCCGCCGCGCCACCTGTCCCACGGCCGCCGCGCGGAGCTTGAGCGGCGCCGAGCGCAGCACCTCGCGCAGCCCCTCCAGCCGCTGCGCCATGCCATGCCGCGCCACGGGCACCATCACCAGGATGGACAGCGACTCCAGCGCCTCGCCCGTCCGCGTGAGGTCGATGGGGGGCAGTTGCAGCGACTCGTCGAGGATGGCGCCGAGCTCGTCCTCGGCCACCACCGTCAGCTCGACGTCCACTTCGGGCGGGAAGTAGAACTCCGTGAGGCTGCCCGCCTCGATGGCCGCCGCGGGCAGGGTCCCCGCGGCGGGCAGCGTGAAGAAGTGCTCGCTCGCGAGGAAGCGCTCGCTCTGGCCCGCCGCGCGCCGCGCCTGGAGCACCTCCTTCAGGTGCTGCTGATACTGAAGCGCGTGGGCCTCACGCAGCTCGCGCGAGGCCACGCCGAAGCCCACCACGCTGCGCTGCTCCGCGCCCACCTCACGCCGCACCAGGAAGGTGTCCAGCCAGCGGAGGGTGCCTCGGTCCAGGGCCAGCATCGCCAGCGGCAGCGCGTCCACGGGGAGGTTGCGCATCCCCGCCCCGGCGAAGATTTCATGGGCCGCGCGGCCGCGGCGCGTCTCGAAGGTGCCGCCGCCCACCGGGTCCGGGTAGGGGATGAGCGTCAGCGCCACCGCCTCGATGATGTCGCCGTCCTGCGTGGTCCGCGCGGCGCCCAGGGAGGTGGGGTACGACGCAATCGGGTTGGCCGTGTACTCCACGGGGCGCAGCACCAGCACGTACAGCCCCGAGCGGCTCCGCGCCAGCTCGCGCGGCACGGGGGCCAGCCCGAAGGCCGCGTCCAGCCGCTGAATCTCCGGGATGTCGTCCAGGCGGATGTCCGTCAAGTCACGGGGGACGACCACCAGCTCGCCGCCGGGGGTGAGCCCATGGCCCAGGCGGACGGTGAGCGTCGCGCGGTCCGGGCTGGGCGTGACGGTCAGCCCATGCATCACCCCGGTGCCATTGGCGCGGGAGAGGTCGGCCTGCCGCGTGAGGAAGTAGTTCTGCTCGCGCGTGAGGTCCTTCGCGGTGAGGAAGCGCCCGTCGAAGAAGAAGGAGCGCACGCGCCGGTCGTCGTGCACCATTGCCCGGGCGGTCTCCAGCGCTTGTGCCGTCTCCCAGGTGAGCTTCTCCCGGGCGGGTCCACTGGTTGGGTTGAACACGGTAATCCCCCTTCGAGAGAGTCGGGCCTAGAAGACGCCCATCCACCGGGCGAGCGCGGCGGTCGAGAGGCTGAAGGGCCTCAGGTCGTTGTCGACGTAGACATTCCCCTGCCGCGTGGGCCGCACCTCCGTGCCGCGCACGTCCTCCACGTCCGTCGCGCCGATGACGACGCGCGCGAGGAAGACCCACGCCGGGTCCCTCATCTTCAGGTCGGGCTGGGTCGGGTCCGTCAGCAGTGAGGCCGGGATGAAGGTGTCGCTCCACAGGCTCGCCAGCTCCTGGGCGCGGCTGCCTCGCCAGGCGTTGAAGATGGCCTGACGGAGCTTGATGCGCCGCTGCACCGGGTCTGGCTCGTCCACCGGGTCCGGGAAGGGGCTCTGGGGGGCCTCCGGGGGCGGATACGCCGTGGAGCGCGGCACCAGCCGCAGCTCGTAGCCGTCGCGGAGGCGCGAGGCGACCACGGCGTCCGTGGCGTCGAAGGGCCCCGACGCGAAGGCGGGCGTCTTGCCGCGCTCACACTGTTGGAAACGCAGGAACAGGTCCGCCACCACGCCCGAGGGCGGGAACCCCGCGGCACCGGGGCTCAGCCGGTACTCGGCGGGGGTGAAGACGCCGAAGTCGGCGAACGCCAGCGGCTCCTGCCAGTACCAGCGGTCCAGCTTGAGGCACGCGTCCGTGGGCACCTCCACCAACCGGCCGAAGGGGTCCAGCGCGAGCCCGGCGGACACCCGGAGCTCCTCCTGCTCCGGCTCGGTGCCCTCGTGGTGACTCACCTCCAGCCCGGCCACCGTTCCGAAGCCATGGAGGTACGCCAGGGCCCGGGTGAGCCGGCCTCGGTGATAGGTCTGCTCGGCGGAGAAGTCTCCCGCGTCCAGGAGCACGCCGGTGTCGTAGTGGAGCCGGTCTCGCGTCTCCGCGTCGAGCAAGGCGTCATTCGGGGGCGACATGGTCATCAACCTCCTTCCAATCTGGGGTCCAGGCTCGCCGGACGCTCGATGACGTCCGCGAGCCCCAGCACGCTGTGGCCCACGCGCACCGAGGTGGCGGCAGGGGCGGGCCCGACGTAGGTGTCCACGCCCACCAGCGAAGCGACTCCGACGAGCAGCGGGCGGCTCGCGGTGATGACGGAGACCTGCACGTGCGCGGGGGCCTCCTGCTCCGCCACCTTCCGGATGAGGCCCAGGGTCCGCGTGTCCGTGCCCTGGTGCACCAGCACCGTGAGCCGGTGTGCCAGGCGCTCCAGGAACTGCTCCACCGCCTCCGCTTCCGCCCGGGTCCGCAGCGTCTCGTCCCCGAAGACGGCCAGGAACTCCGCGCGCGTCTCGTCCCCGAGGAAGAGGGTGTCGCCCACGTAGGCGTTCCCGCCGCGGGACAGGCCCTGCAGCAAGGGGTCCTCCTCGTCCGCGAGGTCCGCGCCGAGGATGGTGGCCAGCGTGCGCCGGAGCCGGAAGTCCTCCACCACCACCACCGCGCCCCGGTTCACCGCGCCGTCCGTGACCAGGTCCAGCGCCAGCCGCAGGCCCTCGACGCAGCCGCGCCGCCGGGCGAGCGCGGGCGCGGCCCGGAGCATCGCGCGCCGCTGGCTTTCACCTACGACGGGGTCGAAGGACAGGCCGACCCAGCTCGCGAGCCACTCCAGCGAATCACCCGGCACGTGCCCCGGGTCGGTGAGGACGTGCGCATGGGCGATGCGGTCCTCGATGGGCGTCAGCACGCCCTCGACGATGCCGAGGAACCGCTCCAGGAAGTCCGCGGGCGTCGCCCGGCCGGGGGCGTCCGCGTCGTCGCCGAAGCGCTCCTCGCGGTAGAGGGACGGCAGGTAGTTGTCCACGTAGGAGAAGCGCGATGCATACGCGCGCAGCGCTCCCACCTCGGGCGTCCGGCGGCCGTCACCGAACAGCTCCACGCGCACCCAGAGGTACCGTCCGGAGAGCGCTCGCACCTGCGAGTGGGCGCGCTGGATGAGGACCGTGAACAGGCCACTCTCGCCCGGCGCGGGCGGCGCGGGCAGCATCCCCGGTTGGAAGGGCACCTCCGACGGCAGCGGCACCCAGCTCCCGTGCGGGACGTCCGGATGGACCGGGGCTTCCGGGATGAGGCCCAGGCGGTGCTCGTGCCAGTGCGGCGAGTCACCAGGCGGAGCCAGGGGCTCGTCGGTGGCGGCGAGCCAGACGCGCACGCCGGTGCGCGGGGGCAGCAAGGCCTCCACGTACAGGCGGTGCCACACCGTGCGCCCGTCGCCCGAATCGAAGGGGCGGTTCGGCGGGTTGGAGGCGCGGCCCCGTTCGGCGCACCGGGGCAGGGACAGGGCTTGAAGCGGCACGGGCGCCTGGTCCGCCAGCCCCGGGCTGACGGCGTGGTGCGGAGGCCGCGCGCCCTGAAGGAAGGGTCCTCCGTCATGGCCGGGAAGCGGGAAGTAGTCTCCCTGGGGAATCGCCTCGGACGCATCGGCCGGGAGCGCGTAGGCCACCGCCTCCACCTTGCCGTCTTCGAGCAGCGACAGCACCACGGCGCGGCCATCCGGAAGGAACGCGAGGCTGAAGGGCCGCAGCACGCCCGGAAGCGCGACTGGCGCGGAGAAGCGGCTCGTGAAGAAGCGCAGCCGCGCATGGGCCGCGTCCGCGGGCACGCCCGCGAGGGCCGGGTCCATGACCCAGCTCAGCACCGCCAGCCGTCCCTCGGTGTCGCAAGCGAGCGCCACCGGCACTTCGCCCGGCCAGGCGAGCGTCTCCAGCACCCGGGTCCGCGGCGGGTCCGGGTTCTCCTCCATGGGGCGGAACAGCCCGGCGCCGGAGGGACTGGACAGGACCTCCGGAAGCGGCTGCCCGTCCACGCGGCCGAGCACTGCGGGGGGCGCGGCGGGCGCGAAGGAGGGCGGGCCGCTCAGCACGTAGGCGCCACCCCGTGGATCCGCGGCGATGCGGTGCGCGGCGATACCCCCGGCCGGGAACACCACGGCGGACCACACCTTGCGCAGGTGGAGCGCCACCACGCGCTGGTCCACCGCGAGGTAGAGGACCCCTCCGGCTCCGGGCGACAGGTCCGTCACCGCGCCGGACAAGCCGACCTGCGCGGGTTCGAAGCGCGGCGTGGTGCCCGCGCCTCCGCCCGCCGTGCGCACCTGCCCGGCGACCTCATCCCACCAGGCCCAGGTGCCGAAGGCGTCCACCGCGCTTGGTACGCGGGCGAGCCTTGGCTCGAGCATCGCGAGGTCGAGCGCTTCATCGAAGGTGCGGGTTTCGCCCAGGCTCCCCAGCCGGAGCGTCCTTCGCTTCGCGTCGTAGAGACACACCTCGCTCGCGGAGACCGAGCTCTCCGTGAGCCAGTCCGGCGCGTCCGCCAGCATGTAGAACCGGAGGCGGTTGGCGTCCATCAGCAGACCTCGGGGACCATGGGCACCGCCACGCCCGCTTGCGAGGAGTCCATGCCGCCGCCGCCCTCATCGCCGATGCCGTGAAGCACCGCCGGCACCTCGCCGTCGGCGTTCACCGCCACCTTGAGCAGCTCCGGGAGCTGCCAGTCCGCGATGGACAGCTCCACCGGCGTCGTCGCGGTGCTGCCCTTGAGCTGGAGCCAGCTCGGGTTGACGGGACCCTCCGCCTGACGGACGGACGGCGCGGGCGGCTCCACCGTGAAGCGCGCCACGTCGGCCGTGGCTCCGGCGCGACGCGGGTCGCGCAGCACGCGCGTCACCGTTCCCCAGGCGAAGAGGCTCACGCCGGCGATGCTGGCCACGCCGGGGACTTGCGCCACCGCCACATACAGCTCCCGGTCCTGGACGTCGCGGCCGAGCGGCCAGCCCTCGCCCGTGGGGCCTCCCGCCGGAAGCGGGAAGAGGAAGCGGCGCACGGCCTGCCGCACCGCCTGCACCACCGTCTCCCTGCCAAAGCCCTCGCGCACGGTGATGCCCACGCCGAGCCCCAGGGGGACGTACTCGCAGCCAATCACGTAGAGCTCGGTGGTGAGCGGCCGGCGGGCATCCAGGTACGCGTGAACGGCTTCCAGCAGGGGCCGGTCCGCGCGCGGGTAGGGCGCCTCCAGCCGCGTGGCCGTGGGCAGCACCATGACGGACACGACGCCGGGCACGCCGTCTCGCCGCCGCCTGGGCTCGAAGCGGGGCAGCACTTCCACCCGGCCCAACTGCACGCCGGGGGTGCTCGCCGCGAGCCGCCGGTAGTCCTCCTCCGTCACGGCCCGGTCCACGTGGCGCAGCAGCGCGGGGATGCGGCGCTCGGCCTCCGCCAGCGTCTCCGCGTCCCGGCCGCCCAACGTGGGCTCCGGCTGTTGCACCTTCAGCCCGGGTGCCGGGCTTCCATCGACCCGGTAGGCGCTGAGGTCCTTCAGGCTGCCTGGCGGGAGGTTCCCCGCGGCGCCCCCGCCGCTGCGCATCCGGGCCACCAGCACCTGGGCACCCATGGGAGGCACGCGTCCGCGCACGCCGTCTCCACAGCGGACGGTGCCGGCCTCGGAGTCGAGCGCGTAGACGGGCTCGTCGCGCCGAGCCAGCGCGAGGTCTTCGATGAGCCGCCACTCGCGGTAGCCCGCCCCTGGCTCTTCGATGAAGAGCTGGAATGTCCCACGCTCCACGGAGCCTGAGGGCAGGCGGAACTCCTGCTCCGCGTTGCCGTCGCTCTGGCCAATCAGGCGTCCGCCGGTCGTCTCGCGCTGGTCCACTTCGACGGCGTTGATGTCCACCCAGCCCAGGGCGAAGCGCTCCGGCCTCCCGCTGGGACGCAGGCGCAGCCAGGTCACCAGCCGCGCCGCCACCCTCGGGTCGTCCAGGCGGGGGGGCCGGTCGCCCAGGCCAGCGCGCGCGTCCGCCCTCACGTCGTTGACCGGCGCGCCAAGGTCGGACGGCAACAGCAGCCGCACGACGCCCCGGCGCGACAGCTCCTGCGTCGAGTCCGCCACGACGGTGAGCCGGTGGTACACCGGCGACGCGTCCACGGCGGGCGTGCCCGTCACCTCCCAGACATGCGGGAGCCGGCCGCGCGCCCCGAGCAGCTCGGACAGGGCGGGCACCTCCATGACGGGGGAGACGCCCACGCTGAGGACGCGGGGCCCCTGGCCGTTCCCCTTCGTCAGGTCTTCACGCAGGGCCGTGACATGTTCCGCCTTGGGCGCGAGCAGCGCGAGCCACAGGCTGCCGTCCACCGTCTCCGTCACCAGGTCCAGCCCGCGCGGGTCGGCGGCGCCGAGCGGGAACACGGGCGTCGTCGCGTAGAAGCCGTGTTGGGCCTTGGGGTCCAGGCCATAGACCTGGGCGAGCCGGGGCAGCATCGACGCGTGCTGCTGGCGCTCCGCCTCCGTGAGCGGGCGCTTGCGGTACGCCTCCGCGGTGAGGTGCACCACGGTCAGCTCATCCAGCGTCTCGAAGGGCACGGGCTTGCGCACCGAGGCGAAGGCCCGCAGCGCCACGGAGGGCTGGAGCACGTCGGTGTCGAAGTGCACGCTCACCACGCCGGTGGCGGCCTCGGCGGGACGGAGGCTCGCGCCCAGCAGCCGAAGGAAGGCCAGGCGCTGGCGCTCGGGGATGAGGTTGGCGCGGTAGAGGATGGAGTCCGCCAGCCAGGCGAAGAGCTCCAGCAGGGTGCGCCCCGGGTCGCCCACGCGAGCATGGGTCCACTCCGGGGTGTGGCCCGGGATTCGGGAGAGCAGCTCCTCGACGAGGTCCGGGAAGCTCCTGTCGTCGAGTCGGGGAGGAATGATGGGCATCTAGCCTCCGAGGTCCATGGCGAGCCCGAGCTGCTGCACGTCACCCGTGCGGCGCAGGCGGTAGACGATTTCCACGCGGACCTGGGTGGGCAGGTCCGCCAGCTCCAGCACGTCCACGCGGATGAGCTCCAGGCGCGGCTCCCACTCGGTGAGCGCGCGCTGCACCAGCTCCTGGATGCGCCGGCGGGTGGACACGGTGTTGGGCTGCCCCATCATCCGCTCCAGCCCGGCGCCGAAGCCCTGCCGCATGAGCTGCTCACCGGGGCGCGTGCGGAGGATGACCTCGATGGACTGACGCACACTGGCCTCCAGCGAAGGAAACGCCAGCTCACCGCGCTCGTCCGGTACGAGCCGCAGCGGGAAGCCCACGGGAGGGCGCCTGTCTGGGAGCTTCGGGCTCATGGCGCGCTCAGTCCTCGAACCGCTCGCGCAGCGAGGCGGGAATGGGGATGCAGATCTTGATGAGGGCAATCCAGAAGAAGACGATGTTCAGCAGCGACAGGAACAGGTTGAGGACGATGAAGGCGCAGAGGGTGATGATGGGAATGTTGAACCCACACAGCCACCCGATGCCCTGACCCGCGGGGGTGCTGGCCGAGCCTTCGAGGAAGTCCTTCGGCGAGTTCTTGTTCAGCAATTCGTTCAGCCCGGGTGGCACCTGGAAGGTGACGTTGGGCTTGAAGGCGCTCAGGTCCTTGAGTGACGGAAGCGGGATGAGGACGGGCGGCAGCTTCCCGCGCTCGTGCCAGGCGGCGATGGTGAAGGGGGCGCTCTCCTCGCTCCAGACGATGGCGGGGGGACAGCCGTCCTCGCGGTGGACCCGGACGAAGGCCCGGGCCACGTAGCGCGCGCCGCGCCGCTCGAAGCGACGCTCGGGCGGGATGAGGTCCTTCATCCGCGGCGCGGTGGCGGCTTTGGCCGCCTGGAGGACCTGGGCCGCGTCCGAGCCGTTGGGCTGGGTCCATGAACGAGGCAACACCGCCGTGCCCGCCTTCCCCTGGACGAGCACGTCCGCCAGCGCGGAGAGCGCAGTGCCCGCGGCCCGCTTCTGGCCGTTGCCATAATCGAGCTGCACCCGGTTCATCGCCGCCATGAGCGCGGGGGCCTGGAACGCGTTGAACACCGCGACCAGTCCGCGCAGGAAGTCGATGAAGAGGGAGAGCTTGTCGTGCGTCGCTTGCGGCAGCCTGCGCTGGGCGACGTCCTGGTAGGTGACCGACAGCCCTTCGAGCCCTGTCCAGTCCACCGTCTTCCCCGTGGCGAAGTAGGGGGACAGCAGGCTCCGCACCTGCTCGTCGTCGAAGGCGGGCGCCGTGGTGGAGGCGCCCTCCGGTGCTTCGCCGCTCGCCACCTGGAGCAGTCCGTACAGCACGGTGCGCTTCGCCGCGGCGCACGCGTCGGGCGGCGCGATGAAGAGCGACGTCACGGTCTCCCGGTCCCGGCTGGTGGCGCGCATGAGGCGCAGCAGCTCGCGTCGGACGTCCGCCGGGCCGGGGCCCGCGGGCCCTTCGCGCCGGCTCGGGTCGGGGTCGCGCTCCTGCTCCTCTCCCTCCAGCGTGACCCAGCCAGCGACCTTGCCGTCCCGCCGCACCCAGGCCTCGCGCGTGTTGCCCGCGCCCACTCGGCGGATGACGAGCCCCGCGCTTTCAATTCGGGTCGCCTCGACCCGCGGCTCGCCGAAGACGTCGCAGCAGGCTTCCAGCAGGGCCACGTTGAACACCCCGTGGACGGGCTGGAGCAGCTTGAGGGCCTCGGAGTGGAGCGCCCCATTGGAGATGACGGTGCCTGCCAGCGCCTTGCGGCCCTCCTCGGACCTGAGCTCGCCGAAGAGGGCTTGCACGAACTCCTGGTCCTGCCGCTCGATGAACGCGGGGGCGCCGCGCTGGGCCGCCAGCGGGGCTCCGGTGGCACCGTCGAAGACGAGTCCGCGCAGCTTGACGGGGTGGCTCACCATACGTTGCCCGCCCCTGGCGTGTACGTCACGCCCATCACCGAGTTGGTCTGCAGCACGTCGCACTTCACGACGCCCGTGAAGGACGACATCGCCGAGTTGACCGTGACCTGACCGGCGCTCACCTCCACCTCGCTGGCGGTGACGGTCACCTTGGTCGCGGCACGGACGGTGACGCCTTGCGGGTTGAGCGTGACGGTGTTGCCCGCTGCTTCCAGCGTGAGCTCGCCCTCTCTGGCCTGGTTCAGCGTGGCGCTCACGCCGCCGGGGACCTCCAGGGAGATTTGCGCGGTGCCCTCGCTCGCTTCCACGATGGCGATGCGGCTGCCGTTCCGGGCCTTGATGACATAGCGGTCCACGCGCTCTCCCCCCGGCGTCTCCGGCGGACGGGCGCTCCCGTTCCACAGGCCCCCCACCACGAGCGGCTGGCGCGGGTCTCCGCCAGCGAAGACCACGGCCACCTCGTCATCCTTGTCCGGGAGGAAGAGCGCGCCCCGCCCGCCGCCGGAGAACGGCACGGCGACCCGCGCCCACAAGGCCACGTCCGCGTCGGCCAGGCCCTCGGGCGCGGTGAGCAGGCGGACCTGAACGCGCGCCAGGTGCTCGGGGTCCTCCACGGAGACGACCTTCGCCAGATAGGTGCCGAGCATGGCCCCCAGCAGGCCGCGCTCCCGAGCGTGTGCGGTGTCGGTCATGGCTCTCCCAGGAAGGCGCACTCGGCCTCGAAGTCCGTCTCGTAGCCGTGGAGGGTGTCGTAGCGGTGGCTGGCGCGGACCACGTAGTAGGTGTTGTCGAAGCGAGGGCTCAGGCCGCTGAGCCGCACGTGGGTCCCCACGCGCAGCGCGGGGGTGCCCTCCGCGGTGGCGTCGATGCAGACGAAGCGCCGGGCGCGCGCGTCGAAGGCGGCCCTGGCCATGGCGGTGGCCTCGTCGTTGGTGGAGACCGGCAACGCGCCAAGGTGCTCCGCCCGAGGGCCCAGCGCCTGCTTGAGCAGCTCCGCGCCGGTACGTCCCGCGCCCGGGCCGGGACGCGCGCTGGCGCTCCGGCCAGAGACCGCGGCTCCCTGGAGGGCGTTCCACCCGGTGCAGGTGACCTCGGTGGCCTGGTGCGCCAGGTCCGCCGTGACGCGCACCCGGCGCAGCTCGGCGTAGAGGTTCAGCTCCAGGGTGCCCCGGCGCACCTCGCTCCGCGGCGAGACGTGGAGCTCGTCACCTGTCACCTGGAGGTCCGCGTCTCGTGAGGCCAGCAGGCGCCGGATGAAGGCCAGGTCGCTTTCGTTCCACTGGACCTGGAGGCCCAGGGGCTCTCGGAGGCCCGTGATGACGGGCGTCAGGCCCAGGTCCCGGGCGAGCTTCTCCGCCAGCTCGGCCAGCGTGAGCGTGCCGTGGACGAGCGTGCGCCGCGCGAGCCTTGCTTTCTGGAGCGAGTCCTCGGCGAGCACGATGAACTCTGGAGCCGAGTCATGCGCGAACACGGCTTCGATTCCGGTGATGACGCCGCTGAAAATCTCCTGAGGGGCGCTCTCCGGGCCGGTGTAGACCCCGATGGGGGCGCCCAGCCGGAGCAACTGCTCGTCCTCGAAGACCAGCTCGGCCGCGGTGTCGGCGTAGCGCGCCAGTGCCTCGAACCGCAGCTCGAGCGAGCACAGGCCGCCTTCGGTCTCATCCATCCGCATGCTGCTGACCAGACCGGTGACCCGGGCGTCGGCCCTGCCGAAGATGCGCACCGTGGGGCGGTGATGCTCTGTGTGTGACGTGGCGTCGGGCATGGGGAGCGGGGAGTGGACTCAGTCAGCGATGAGCCGGACCTTGCGTTGCGTGATGAGCCGGAGGGCGCGGGCGATTGAGGTGGGGTCCGCTGGAGGAGGCACGGGTGCGGGCTCGCCGGCCGGGCGCTGGCCCGCGTCTGGCTGGGGGCCGCCGATGACGGAGCCGTGGACCTGGTCGAAGACGATGGGCATGGCTCAATCTCCCTCGAAGCGGAGGCGGCCCCGGGGGGAGGGGGTGGCGCCGAAGCGGGGTTTGGTCACCTGGGCGCGACCTCCGAGCTCGAAGCGGCCGTCTCCGGTGGTCTCGTAGGTGTAGGTGTCCACGTGGCCGGTGGTGCGCACCGTCTCCATGCGAACGGAGGTTCGGGGAGGACCGGCACGCAGCCCCGCGAACGCACCTGCCGTGGCGGAGAGGCCCGCGGAGGACTGGGCGCCGGACCAGGCATTCGCGCGCCATCCGGAGGCGGATGCCCCCGTGGTCGTGGGGAAGCTGGCTCCAGCGGTGAAGGAGGCTCCCGCGGAGAAGATGGGGTTCGATGCAGAGGTGTTGAACCCGAAGGAAGCGGAGCCTCCCGCCATCGCCCCCGCGTTGAACGAGGCGCTGCCGCCGAATGAGGAACCGGCTGAGACGCCCGCGCCGGCCGCGAACGCTCCGCCGGCCTGGAATCCTCCACCCGCTGAAAAGCCACCACCGGCCGAGAAGCCACCGCCGGTGGCGAACACGCCGCTCGCGCCGATGCCACCACCGGCCGAGAAGCCACCGCCGGCGGCGAACACGCCGCTCGCGCCGAATCCACCGCCACCGCCGAACCCGGCCCCCGCGCTCAACCCACCGCTGACGCCGAACCCAGCGCCTGCGCTCAACCCACCGCTGACGCCGAACCCGGCCCCTGCGCTGAGCCCACCACCCACCCCGATTCCACCGCCAACCCCAAACCCCACCCCCGCGCCCAGGGCCCCTTCGACTCCACCCGTGGCGAACGCGGTGGGCGGAGCCAGCGGGACGGAAGGGTCGACGGTCATCACGTCCTGGTTGGGGAAGCGCGGATTGTCTTCACTGTTCTGCTCCGCGACGGCGCGAGAGATGGGCTGGTTGCGCGCGGCGGCCATCTGCCGCGAGCTCTCGCCTTCGGCGCCCCTGGAGAAGACGCGTTGCTGTCGCGTCATGCCCACCGAGACGGTCGAGCGCAGCGGGATGCCGTCGGCGGCGAAGAAGTCGATGGTCTCCCGATAGGTGTCCACCAATCCGGTGAACTCGAAGGCGCCCCACCGGAAGGTGACGTCCGGAGGAATCTGGCTCTTGGCGCCCATCAACTGCGCAATCTGTATCGTGTGGTCGCAGACGTTGGCGCCCGTGCCGGTGGTGTCGAAGACGAGCTCCATCGTGAGCTTCGCGCTGCTCTCCGAGACGAACTGCTGGTTCTCCTGGCCCTGGACGTTCTGGAGCTTGTTGTTGACGGTGTACTGGAGCGAGTTCGGGTTGAAGTGCACCCGCACCTCGTCGCCGGTGCTCTCGTTGATGAAGCTCGCGCTCTCGGAGGTCGTGTCTGGCATGGCGCGCTAGTCCTCGAGGGAGAGTCCTTCGTGCACGAGGTGCAGCTCTTCGATGCCGACGTCCGTGGCCCGGGCGTTGAAGTCGGCCGCCTTGAACTTCACCGGCATGGCGCGCTCCAGCTTGTAGGTGAGCACCGTCTGGGTGCCTCCATCCTCCGACGGGGCCTTGAGTCGGATTCGCACCGTGCACCGGTAGCCATAGTCACCGCCCGACACCCGCGTGAACCAGCGAGCCAGCCGGCCGCCCGAGGAGAGGCCTCGCTTGAGCACCACGGTGCCGAAGCTCACCGGGCCGGCGCGTTGCACGGCTCCCGAGTTGTGGCCGCCCACGCGAATGGCCTTGGGCTCCATGGTGGCCTCCAGGCCCGTGCATTCGGAAAAGGCACCGTCCACGGGAGCCTCGTCCGGGCTGCTGCCCGACAGCGGCTCGGGCTGGAAGCTGAGCTCGAAGCGGAAGGTGTGCAGCGGCCACAGGTCTCCGCTCATGCGGCTTCCTCCTGCTGGAGCGACACGCCGCCCTCCAGCGCGGACAGGAGGACCTGCACCCGCTCGATGGCCGCCGCGGGGGCCAGCTCCACCAGCGCGATGAGCCGCCCGTTGTCGAGGTCATCCTGCGTCATGGTCGTCCGGTCACACCGCACGGAGAACGCCTCGCGTGGCGTCGCGCCTCGCAGGGCTCCCTCCGCGAAGTACCGGCCGAGCACGGACTCCATCCGGTGGCGCAGCGCCAGCCAGGTGTCCTCGTGGGAAGGCGAGAACGTCAGGTCCGCGCCGAGCCGCCTCGCCGCTCGCAGCACCGAGGAGATGAGCCGGCTCACCGGCGCTTGCCGGTGGCTGCCCGTCTGGCTGGACGTCACGTCGGACAGCACCTGCATGCCACGAGGCGTTGGCCCCAGAAGCGAGACGCGCTCGCCCAGCGCGCGCAGCGGCGAACCCGGCTCGCGCGGTTCCTGGTCCAGGCGGGTTGGGATGGGGAAGACGTCGCGTACCTCCGCGAGCCCCAGCCCCAATGCGCTGCGGAAGGTGCCGCGAAGCAGTGCGTTGCGCGCCAGCACCCCCGCCAGCGCCCCGTCGGGAGCCGCCAGCCGCTCCGGAAGTCCCTCCGAGGAGGCGGTCCGCAGCCACGGGAAGGCGAGCTGGATGAACGCGCTCTGGAAGGGGGCGAGCACTCCGCTGGCATGGAGGAACCCGCCCAGGTCCTGCGTCGCCGCGCGCATGCCCGCCGGCGCATCGAAGACCAGGCTCGGCGAGGGAAGCGGCAGCGCCGCGACCAGGTGTGTCTCCCGCAGGCGCCTGTCGCGAAGGAACTCGGCCAGCACGGCGAGGAAGGCCGCCCAGTCCTGGTAGGCGCTGAGTCCGCAGCGCGGCGCCGCGCGCTCCGGCGTCTTCCACGCAGGCCCGGTGGCGGCACCGGGCATGGCGCATTCGACGAAGCCCGGAGCGCCCGCGGGTGGCAGGCGGGGGAGGGGAAGTGGCTCGGGCGCATCCGCCACCAGCTCCGGCAGGTCTGGGAGGCAGAGGAAGGACACGTCCTGCAGGCCCAACAGGTGGGCCGTGCCATGCCACGTCGTGCGGTCCTCGGCGGAGGCGGCATGCTCCATGCCGGGGGGCGCGGGCAGCCTGCTTCCCGGCAGCAGCAGGTTCAGCCGCCCGAGCCGCGTGGCGCGCTCCGCGCCCGGAGCGAGCGGGTCCGCCATGCGCACCACGTAGCACTTGCGCCCGCCCTGGACGAAGAAGGCCTGCACCGCCGCGCCCAGGGCGGTGGCCTCGTCGGGGGCGGTTCCGGTGCGGGCTCTCCAGTCGAAGAGGCGCTCGAAGGCGGCGAAGCTCTCGAGGGGCAGGGGGACGTCGGTGAGCGCGTCCTGCGCGTCGGCGGGGTCCACGCGCGGCGTGGGGGCGGTCATCCACCCCTGCTCGAACAGGTAGCGGGACAGCGCGGCGGGCACGGACGCGCCGGCCCGGCGGCGGACGAAGCCCACGAAGAGGGCCACGTCCATCCGCTCGGGCGCGGTGGGCGCCACGCGTTCTGTGACTTCGAAGGTCAGTCGCCGCATGGCCTGGGAGCTCCCCCTGTTGCTCCGCTCAGTCCACGTCCGGGAAGCCCATCCGCACCGTCTCCGCGGCCAGGACGAGCTCTTCCATGGCCACGTCTCCGCCACCCTTGGCGGCCAGCGTGGGGCCGGTGAACTTCAGGGGCGTGACGTTCACCAGCTTCCAGGACTGCACGGGGTTGCGCGCCTCGTCGAGCAGGCGGATGGTGACGGCGGCCTTGCGGCCCAGCGGACCGTTGCGGCGTACGTCCTCCACCCACGTCCAGATGGCCCTCGAATCGACGATGCCGCGCTTGAGGGTGACGTCGCCCGTCTTGAAGGCGCCGGGCACCTTGCGCACGTGGTTCTCCGGGTCCGTGCCTTCGCGGTACTCGGCGACGGTGACCTCGGTGCTCAGGCCGGACACGTCGGAGAAGCCACCGAAGGACGTGCCGTCGAAGCTGATCTCGAAATTGAAAGCGCCGTAGGGCGTGGGGCGGGTGGGCATGGCGGCGAGTCCTTTACGTTAGGTCCGGGCATCCGCCGTCTTCTGGCCGATGCGGAAGATGACGAACTCAGCGGGCTTCACCACCGCCACGCCGATGAGGCAGACGAGCCGGCCGTTGTCGAGGTCGTTCTGGTCCATGGTGGTCCGGTCACACCGGACGAAGAACGCCTGCCGCGGGTCCGCGCCCAGCAGCGCGCCGGTGCGCCACTGATTCTCCAGGAAGCTGCCAATCGTCTCTCGGATGTTGGCCCACAGGCGCTCGCCATTGGGCTCGAACACGGCCCACTGCGTGCCCTCGTCCACGGAGCGCTCCAGGAAGTTGAAGTAGCGCCGCACGTTCACGTACTTCCATTCCGGGTCGGAGCTGAGGGTGCGGGCGCCCCACACGCGGTAGCCGCGGCCCGGGAAGAAGCGCAGGCAATTGATGCCCCGCGGGTTGAGCGTCTCCTGCTGCGCGAAGGGAATGTCCTGTTCGAAGCGCAGCGCGCCGCGGACCACCTCGTTCGCGGGCGCCTTGAAGACGCCCCGTTCGATGTCGCTCCGGGCGTAGATGCCGCACAGGAAGGCGGACGGCGGCAGCGCGATTTCGCGTGGGACCTCCGCCGACTCGGGCCCGGCGAGCGGGTTGGCCACGACCACCCATGGGTAGTAGAGCGCCGCCTTGGTGGAGTCCATCTGCGCGCGAACCGCCAGCGCGTCCTGCGGCCCCATCCCGCGCGGGGTGTCGAGCACCGCGATGCGGTAGGCGCGGCGTCGCTCCGCGGCGCTGATGAGGCCCAGCCTCACGGCCTGCGCCGAGCTGTACGCCGAGGACCCCGGCGCGGCGATGATGGAGATGTCCTCCACGCCGCCCAGCCTGTCGAACGCGGCTTCGTACGCGGCCGCTCCGGGCTCGCTCCCGTCCAAGCCGCCGGTGAGCGCGAAGGGCCCCGTGGCCAGGGCCGCGCGGAGGGCGAAGGTGGACACGCCGCTGCCCGCCTCGAACGCGTACAGCCGCTCCATCTGCTCGGAGAGCGTGGCCGGCGAAGGGGTGAGCACATTGCCCAGGTAGCGCGGGTGGGCGCGGTCCACGCCCAGCCCTTCGTACAGCCGCTCCTGGCCGTCGCCGTCCAGGGTGATGACGGTCAACGTGACGAAGCTGCTGTCTCCCGGGAGCTGCTGGAACTGGGACGCGTCGTCGCTCGGCAGCGGCAACGTGTCACTGCCGTTGGACCAGGTGGCGTCCGCCTGCTTCACCCACCAGGTCACGCCCGCCGTGCCGTCCGCGCCGGGCTCCGTGGTGGCGGCGTCCAGGCCGAGCGCGCTGGAGCTGACCGACGCGACCTCCAGCGAATGGCTGGCGCCGGGCAGCGGGTGGCTGATGACGAGCTTGTCGTCATCGACGGAGGCCGTGGCGTTGGCGCCCAGGAGCGCCTGGATGTCCGCGAGGGTCACCGCGCCCAGGTCGCCCACGCTGCTCTGCGGGTCCGCCGCGTTGTCCACCGTCTGCGCGTCGAGCTTGAGCTGCGGGTTGGCGGAGACCTGGATGAGGGCCTGGGTGCCGCGGGCATCCGTGCCCAGGATGAGGCGGCCGACGGGCGCGGCGTCATCGGCGCCGCTCAGCCGCGCGTAGCCGCCGCGGAGCTGCCGGTTGAGGGCGTCCACGACCTCCGCGGGCGTCAGGGGCGCATCGGTGGGCAGGGTGAGGGTCTGCTGCTGTCCACCGATGGAGACGGTGAGCGTGCTGTTGGCTTCGAGGAACGTCGTCGTGGGGTCGAGCTCCGCCGCCGCGGCCGCTTCGGCGTTGCGCCCGGAGAAGGTGAGAGTGACGTCGGTGGTGCCGTCGAGCGTCAGCGTGAGGGTGGTGCCATCGGGCAGGTTGAAGGGCGGAGGCAGGGTGCCCACCACGCGTGCGGCCGAGGCGGCGGTCTGATTCAGCTTCACCATGCTGCCGGTGGGCGCGCGCCGCATGGCGCCGACGGTGGCGGGCGCGAGCACCTCCCGGACGGAGATGCTCCCGTTGCCGGATTGGCCCGGGAACCGCGCGATGAAGCGGGCGCGCAGGTTCGCGTCGGCGTTGGGGATGACGCCCGCGCTGGCGGTGGCGGTGGCCGGCGTCCCCGCGAAGACGCGCGCCACGTAGAGGCGGGAGCCGCCCTCGTTGAAGTAGGCGCGCACCGAGTGCGCCAGGTAGTTGGTCGTCTCCGGGGTGCCCGTGAGGTCCAGGTCCGCGAGGCCACCGAAGAGGCGGACGAACTCGGGGAAGCTCGTCACCAGCGACGGCGTGCCGGAGATGGGGCCCTTGCGCGCCGGGCCCGCGAAGCCACTGGTGCTGGTGCTGACGCCCTCGATGGATCTGGCTCGGAAACTCGTCTCTTCGACGTAGACACCGGGTGCGAGGTATTCAGGCACGCGAGCCCCCTCTCTCTGGTTATGTGGCGCGCAACCGCGCCGTCATGGTCTGCGTTCAGAGCTCGACCCAGTCGAGCTTGATGGTGGTGGTGACCTCTTCGCCGGCCGCGACGTCGAGGGTGCTGCTCAACGGGTGGAAGTCCTGGGAGAGTGCGTCGGGGTCGGGAGGCTGCGTCGAGGCCGCCCAGGCAGCGGCGAGGCTGAAGGTGAAGTGGATGGGGGCTTCGGGATTGCCCCAGTCGGCAATGGGAATGCCAGGCACGAGGATGAGCGCGTCGCCCCGCTCGTTCGACAGGCCCCAGCGTGTGATTTCAGGGTCGGCCAGGGAGAGCGACACCAGCGCGCCAGGCAAGGGCGTGTCGTTGACGTCCACCACCCGGAGCCGCACCACCGCGCTGCGAGCGGAGGGGCGCATCAGCGGCGACGGATAGAGCGTGACGTCCACCGGGCGGAAGACGGAGTCGGGCGGCAGCGGCTGGCCCGTGGGCGGAGGCGTCGCGTCGCGCGGCAGCTCCAGCGTGAAGCTCCGGTCCAGATAGCGGCGAGACGGGTCGCTCACCACCAGCGTGAAGGTGGCGGCGTCGGGCAGCGGGTCCGGCAGCTCGAAGCTCGCGGCATAGCTGGAGAAGCCTGGGGCGTCCGTCACCACGTGCAGCCCGCGGACGTTGCGTGCGAAGCGGAGGCCCTGCCCGGCGAGGGTGACGGGCTCGGTGAGCGGGCGTTGCGTCTCCGCGTCCAGGAAGCGGATGGCCGCCAGGGCGCGGCTCTCCGTGCGTTCGAGCATCATCGCCTGGGCACCTCGTCCGTGAAGTCGAAGCGCCGTGCCACCACGGGCCTGCCGGCGGGTTTGCCCTGCACGTCGATGCACACCACCCGGGCGACGTAGGTGACGGAGGGGCGGTACGGGCGCCGCAGGGCGTCCCACATCCGCAGGACGTCTTCCTGGGGAATCTCCGCGGGGACGATTTGCACCAGCTCGTCCGGGCCCCACACACCCACGGGAGACAGGTCCGAGGCGCTCAACGCATTGTGCGTGTGAAGCTGCAGCATGACCCAGGCCATGATGCGGTGCTCATCGTCGACATTCTCAGTCCAGACAGTGAGCAGGTAGTGCAGGTCGAGCGCGAGCGGTGGAGGCGCTTCAGCGCGTGGCTCGTTGCGCAGGTGCTCGTTGACGGCGACGCGGTAGAGGAAGAGGGTGACGCCAGGGATTTCGACCGGAGCCGCGTTGGTCTCGCTTCCCGCCATCTTCCCGCTGGGCACGAGCTCGAAGCGGCACGTGGGCAGGCCTTCGGCCTCATGAGACAGCTCGTAGGCGTGTCGCAGATACGAGACCAGCGAATCGCCTACTGAGTAGATGGCGGAAAAGCCGGCCACGTTGGTCCCCCCAAGCGCACCGCGTGGATGTTCTGAAGGTGAATGTGATTCGCCTTCGAGTATGGGTATGGTGTCGAAACATCCACACTGAGTCAAGTCACCTCATGCGATGGGTGAATTGAGTGAAACCCGTTGCGACGGTAGGTGTTGCTCAGCGAGGCATCTGAAGTCGGGCGAGCAGGGCCCGAACGAGCTCTTCGGCGCTGGATTCACGCGCAGCGTCGAGCCAGGCCTTCCATTCTTCGGGCGGCTCATCGCCTCCCTGCTCCAGGGCAGAGAGGAGGGGTTGGAGGCGTGAGGTCAGGTCCGGGAGCTCGACGCCGCGTGCGCCAAGGTCCTGCTGAATCGAGCCGAGGAGCTGCAACAACTCGGCGGGAGTCTCCGGGCCTCGCTTGGAATCGCCGTGCGTCGTGCCAGGCGCGGTGCGCACCGCGTGTTCCATCACGCTTCCGAGCCAGGTGGCGAGCGCCGTGGCATCGAAGTGCTCGGGGGGCGTGGGTGGGGCGCTCGATTCGCTGGACGGCGGCAAGGGGCTGTCTTCCGCGTCGAAGCGGGCGCCGGTGCGGTCGCTCCCGGTCCACTGCACGCCGTCCAGCACGGCGCCTCGGAAGTCCGCATGGCGGAAGCTCCCTCCCGACAGGTTCGCGCCCGTCAGGTCGGCGCCGCGGAAATCCGCCTCGTCGAGCCGTGCGTCCACGAGCGACGCGCCCGTGAGGTCCGCGCCACGAAGCTCCACGCCGACGCCTTCTGCTCCGTCCAGGATGGCCTCGCGGAGGATGGCGCGCGCGAAGGAGGTCTCCGAGAGCCGGGCTTTGCGCAGGTCCGCTTGGGACAGGTCCGTGCCGCGCGCGAAGCTGTCCTCAAGGCGGGCCCCGGCGAGGTGGGCGCGTGCCAGGTGGGCGCCGTCGAGCCGGCACTGCCGCAGCGCCGCGCCCTCCAGCACGGCTTCGTCGAGCACCGCCCGTTCCAGCGAACAGGCGGTGAGGCGAGCGCCACGGAGGCTGGCGCCGCGCAGGCTGGCCTGGCCCAGCTCGAGATTGTCTCCGTGCAGACCGTCAAGCTGTGCGCCCGCGAGGTCGGTACCGTGGAGCTGAAGGTCACGCGCGCGGGCCTTCTTCTGCTGAAGGGCCTGGAGGAGGTCTCGCGCGTTCGACGTCATGCCTGCCTCCGATTCTTCACGAGTGGCGTAGGGCCGTCGAACCGCAGGCGAGCCCTTCGGTAACAGAACATGGCTCAATTCCCAGGCGTGTTTGTGGCTGTGGGCATCGGGAGGCCGGCTCGGGACCTCATCTGCTGGACAACACCTGATCAGATTCCCTTCAGGAAGCCGGAGGACTTCTTGCAAGGGCATGTGAAGTAGAACTGCGTGAAGGGCCCTCCAGGGGGAGCACCGACCACCTGAATCAGGCCACCGCAGTAGACGCACTTCTCATTTGGGACCTGCCCCTCTCGGACCATGCTGATTGCTCGAAGTACGGCCTGCTCTGCGCGTTCTGATTCCGTCACGGCGAACCCCCAGCGGTCCGGCTCTCAAGAAAGAGATTGAGTCGGTGAACATCATCGACGCCCATTCCTACCTTACCGAGGCGCTCCATCGCATCCTTGAAGAGGATCTTTCGCTCGTATTTCGAGAGCCCCGGAGCGAACTTGGCGGCACGCAGGCTTGCCTGTGCCTCTTCAAGGTTTGTCAGCAACAACTGCTGTTGCTCGCTAAGTCGTGTCCACGTCTCGTAGTCCCGGGGAGTCTGTGACCGGCCGGCTAGGCTCGCCTCTCGGTGCCCGACAATCTCATGAGCAAGCGCACCTCGCTCGGAAACCCGCTGGTTGGCCGACAGTGACTGACCTGCTGCTGGCGTCGGCTTCAGGTCGTTGGCGATATAGAGCCGCTCCTGCCCGAAGACTTCTCCCCACGAAGTCTCCGTGTCAGGCTGACTTGTGACGATCTTGTCTCGAGGCATTCCAAGGGCCTCTGCGTACCGCTGGGCCTGTGCCAACTCGTCCGGAGACAGCGGAGTGCGAGAGCGCGACCCTCCGCCAACTCGATGCACCAATCCCCGGCCCGGGGCTGCAGCACTCGTCTCCTGCTGCCTTGCAGGATCAGGGGCCACTTCGCCCATCTTCGTGACGTCCTTGGCCGTGCCGCCAGCACCCAGCGCAGTGTCAGTCAACTCCGGTGTGAGGGAGGGCTCTGTCTCGGTGTTCGGGTGAATCGTTGTGCTGGGTTCCGATTGGGCTTCAGGGCGCGGAGTCGCGGTGCTCGCTACTTCTGCCTCGGGCCGTGGGGGCGATGCGACTTCGGTCTCCACCTCAGGGCGTGGGGGCGTGGCAACGTCTGTTTCCGCCGTGGGACGTGGTGTCGTGACGTCGGCCTCGGCCTCGGGCCGTGGCGTTGTGCTCGCTTCGGCTTCGGCCTCGGGCCGTGGACCCGCCGGCGTGACGGCCTCGCTCTCCGCAGGGGGGCGAGGAGCAATGGACTCCCGGAAGGCGCGAGCTCGTGAACCAGGCACGATGCCAGCGCCGCGAGCCATCCACCGCTGCTGCACGCGCTTGATGCGAGGGACTTCGCCGAAGCCGCCGGTGACGACGGACATCAGCACGGACATTCCCAGCGACTGCCAGGAGAACTCGCCCGTGATGAGCTGGGTGCCGACTTCCAGCACCGCATCAGCGGCGATGTTGGCCACGAACTGAAGGGCCACGCTCTTGACGGCGTTCTGGATGATGGCGCCCGCGCCCGCGCCGAACACGCCGCCAATCGCGCCCATCAGCGCGGCCTTGCCCACGCCCGCCATGAGGCGCTCGCCCGACGCCCAGTTGTTGAGGACCTGGATGGTGGCCGACGTCGCCGCGCCGATGATGGCACCGCCCACGATGGTGCCAATGGTCGCCGCGGCCGCTCCGGCGCCCAGCGCGCTCGCCGCCGCGCCCACCGCGCCAATGACCGCCGGGCCGATGACCAGCGCCACCACGATGACGATGGCGATGATGAGCACCACCGCCAGCACACCCTTCCAGGCGGGTTGTTCCTTCGAGGCCGCCTCCTGGGCCTGGATGGGAATGTCGCAGTCGAGCTGGGCCTTGGAGGCGCGGAGGCTCTGCTCCAGCGCGTCGGCGGAGTCGACCAGTGCGCTCTCGACGTGGGTGAGAATCGTCGTGCAGGTCGTTTCGAAGCCGGTGGCCACGGCCTCCAGGCCGGTGGCTCCGTCCGAGGCCACCTGCTGGGTTTGCGTGGCGAACGCATCGCGCTGCTGGCCGAAGCCCGTGGTCGCTCCCGCCGCCAAGGCGCCCATGGAGGCCGTGAAGGAGTCGACCAGGGCCGCTGTCGCTTCCTCGGAGGACTGGCCCAGCCGCAGCATGGCCGCCAGCCCCTGGTTGCCCACGCCTTCCACGCGCTCCAGGGCGCCTGCGGCTCCGTGCTCCACCTGGGAGACGAGGCCATCCAGCCCGCCTTCGAGCCCGCCCATGGCTTGCGCGAGGATACGCTCCAGGTGTTCGCCCTCTGGCGCGGATTGCGTGGCGAACAGGTCGCGCACGCCCGTGAGCGCCTGCACCAGGGTGTCGATGGCGCCCGTCACGGCATTCTGGATGGACGCCGCCGAGGCGAAGGCCGCCAGCTCGATGAGGACTTGTTGCAGATAGCCCGTGTCGTTGACGGACTGGCGCTGGTCGTGCTCATGGCGGTCCAGCCGGCTCAGCTCGGCGATGAAGGCCGAGTCGACGGAGGCGAGCATCGAGTCGCGGGTGGTCTCCGCCTGGGACAGCGCCTGCGTACGGCTGCTCTCCAGCGCGGAGACGAGTTGCTCGTACTGGGTGTCGAGCGTTTCGCGGGCGCGGCGGGCCGCGGCGATGACGCCGCAGCGGTCTCGCTGGCGCCCCTTCATCGCCTCGCCGGCCTGCTTCGTGGCCGTGTCCACCAGGCTCTTTCGGTAGCCCTTGGCCGTCTCACGCGCGGCCTTCATCTGGGCCTCGGCGCGGCGGTCGGTGAGGTAGCCCGCGAAGAAGCTGTCCTTCTCGTTGATTTTGCAGCCCTCGTATTCCTCCGCGTACTCCTCGCCGAGTTGGACGCACTCATCGCCCACTGTCGGGCCGAGTGCTTCGTGGGCAATGCGGGCCTGGGTGTAGAGGGAGTTGACGCTGTCCAGCGTGCTGGACTCCTGCTCGTCAACGAGCATCAGGCTGGAGTCGTAGGTGGCCTGGAGCGAGGCGAGCGCGCTGTCCGTCTCCGAGTGGATGGTGGTGACGGTGGCCTCGTGCTCGGACAGGACGTGCTGGCGGGCGCCGTCTGCCTGGGCGGTGGCGGCGACGCGTGCCTGCTCGACGCTGGCGCTGATGGCCGCCTTCTGTTCCTCCATGGAGGCGGAGATGGCGCTCTTGTACGTCTCGGAGAGCGCACCGATGCGCGCTGGGACGTCATCCAGGGTGAGGAGGACCGCGTCCTCGACTCGGTCGGCCGCATGACGGAAGAACGTGTCCGCCCGTGCGTTCGCGGCCACACGTGGAGCGTCGTCCTGCGCGGTTGCGCCCGGCGTCGGTACGAACTGGGCACCGCTCCGGAGCGCGAGGGCGCCTGCTCCGGCGTTGGCGAGCGCGGTGGACGCGTTGCCATGGGATGCCACGGCATCCCAGCGCTGGACCTCCGTTGTGGCGATGGCTTCATTCAGCGGCGCACGAGCGGCCTCATTCGCTGCATCTTCCTCGGGGGCCGCGCCGCGAGCTCCAGAGTCCTCTGGGGCCTGCGTGGCGGCGGTGTCCCTCGCAGGGGCTGCTTCCGAGGAGGATGCAGTGGCTTCCGGGGTGGAAACATTGCTCTCTAGGGTCGACTGCGCGGGTGCCGTGGCTTCATCGGGCGAGGGGGCCTGCTGGGAGATGGCCTCCTCGATGGGGCAGATGTCCTGCTCCTCGGCGTCCGGGCTGACGCTGGATGCGGCCTCCTGCGACTCCGTGGGCTCGGGCTCGGGAGGCTCCTGCTCGGGTTCCGTCTCCGGCTCTTCAATGTCGACCGTGTAGCAGGTTGCGTTTTCGCTGCCTCCGCTGCACTCCTGGGCGGAATCGGGAGCGCCTGGGGGAGCAGGCGTGGCGCTCGTGGGTTCCTGAGGGCCGTCACTCAGTGCATCTGTCGCCGGCCCCGCCGCGGCGCCGAGCGCGCTCCCAGCGTCTCCCGAGCTGTTTTCGGTGGAACTCTCGTCCTGGGATGAGCGGGCTTCAGCGGACGTGCGTGCGCCACCGGGGGAGGCGCCACCTGCACCTTGCGCCCTGGGCCTTCGAGACGGTGCCGCGGGAGGCTCGAAGAGGCGTTGGGCATTGACGGCCAGGAAGCGCTGGACGGGGGCTTCGCTCGGTGAGGTTTCCGCGACGGAGGGGCCGGGGGGGCCCACGGTGCGGTTGAGGATGGGCTCGGCGGTCTCGCCTCGGACGACGGCGTCAGCGGCTTCATCCGCCTGGCGTTCGTACGGATCTCCTGGGTGGCCCACGCCATCCTGGAGCTGTACGCCCGCCTGCTGTTGGACCGCGTGGGCTGCTTCGTGCGCCGCCAGCCTCAAGTCCGGCGGTGCGCGGAAGGCGATGTGATTGCCCGTGGTGAAGGCATGGGCCCCCATCCGCTCGTTTGCGAGCGCGGCCTCGCCGCCCACGCGGGCCTTGATGTTCGACAGGTCATGGCGGCCGAAGGCCCACTGGAGCAGTGCGAAGTGGGGAAGGGGAGCGCTGGCATCCTTCACGCCGGCATGGGCCTCGCGTCGGATGGCCGAGGGCCGTGACTCCACGGTGCCACCGGCCTCCTTGGGCTGTACGGCGTCCTTGTCGCCACACGCTGAGCACGGGCCGCTTCCGGATTCGCATGCAGCGCATTTCGCCTGGACGGGAGCGCCGAGGGGCGTCGTCAGTCCGCCGCGCATGTAGCGCGGGACGCCCGATGCGGCTGATGTGGAGGGGCGAGGGCGGGCGCCAGGGCCACTCTCGCTGGGCCCTCCCCGCAGGAATGCGGGGACGCCGGGCGTGGAACGCTCCGACGGTGCGCTCTCAAGGTGCCTCGACGAATCCGAAGGCCGGGTCGACTCATTCCGGCGTACCGACTTTGAAGTCGCTCGGCTCACGGATATACGCCCCCTGGTGATTCACACCAGAGGAGTTCATGTGTTCACTGTAAGTGTCAATGGGTGGCACTGTGGTGAACTGAAGCCGAGTGTGAGAATCAATAGAGACAGGGGCTTTCGCCAGCGTGAATCCCAATCCGACCTGTTAGGTTTGGAATTGACGCAAATGGCGCAAGTTTGGGCGCAGGTGGAACGAGTTCAAGCAGAAGCAGCTTGGAGCAGGTCTCGAACGCGCCTCAGTGTTTCAACAAGCCCCGCGACGACGTTGTGATGCTCTACGCCTACTTGTGGATAAAGGGGGATGGTTGGAACCTTGTTGCCGCTGGGATCGCGGAGGATCATTGGCGGTGATTTCAGCGAAAATGGGTGAAGTGCTTGAAGGAGTTTGGGCCACGACTCCGGCTGGCTCGGAAAATCCAACCGCTCCCTATGGCGTGGCGTGCCGCTGTAGCTCTTCGTCCGGAGAGCCTCCGACTGGCGAGAGGTCTCTCCCTCGTGCCACACTCCGGGAGCATGGGCGCAACTTCTCCAGAGAGTCGCCGGAGGAATCGAGGCGCGCCGGGCACCTCGCTCGGAACCGTGAGCCGGTTCGCTCGGCATTCGTTCTGGCTTCGGGTGGCTCCGTCCGCTGGTGAAGTTGCCGAGCACGCCACTCGCGCCATGCGTCTGGTGGGACGGGTGCACGGTGGTGGGGACGCCCCCTTTCCCGCTCTCGCAGGGACTGCTCTCGATGCCTTCATTGGGCTTCAGCGGATCGGGACACCCTCCAAGCGCGCCTGGGACAAGGCACCACCCGTTCTGCCCTGGATTCCGGATGCACCGAGCACTTCAAGGCGGGCAGGGTTGGTTTGGCATGAAAGGGACCCTTATGGACCACGTGGCATCGACCAGGTGTTCCTTCGCGTTGTTGTGCCTCAGGGCTTTGGATCGCTGGCAGAAGAGATAAGGCAGGTGCTCTGGACCGTTCCTCCAGGTAGGTGTCCCGAACCGGAGGAGGCAGCGGCGCTCTTTATCGTTGCAATCTTCGAGGGACTCTTCCGGGCGGGAGAGCGCGCTGCTGCGGGCCTTGCACGGCTCAGACCCTTGCTCCCGGTCGGGCGCGATTTGAGGACGGCTCTTGGCGCTCCGTTTCCTGGGGATGTTTTGGAGGAGTTCCGCCGGACATGCCGGAGCATGCTTCTGCTCCTCCCGCGGGAGCAGCCCTTCGTCTACAACCCTCAATGGCCGAGAGTAGGTCGCCTTGCCGCCTCCGACGGCGACTTCATTGCGGGCCGGACGTTGTACGACGTCAAGTGTCTCGACCCAAGAAAGGGGAGTCTCTCCCGCGAACACCTCTTTCAGATGCTCGGCTATGCGTGCATGAATGCTTGCGATCCATTCGGCCATCAACTTGGGGCGCTTGGCTTTCTCAATCCGCGGGCGGGCTTCGCATGGTCCATGCAGTTGGAGGCGTTTTGCCGCGCGCTCGGTGCCGGCTCATTCAATACCGTCCTCCAGCTGTTTCGCGAGGAAACACGAGCGCACGTGAGCGACTGAGCTTGGCATGTAGAAAGTGCCGTCGCCTCGCGCTCGTTTCCCCGTTCTGTCTCAAGCTCGTCTGATTTGGTCGCCTGTCCTCAGCTTGTGTGAATCCTGAGCGCATCCAACTTGCTGCACGGATGAAGCTCGCCTGCGCATCACTGTTGAACCACACGAATACGGAGGGGTCACAGAGGCAGGGAGTCGTGCAGTACCGGATAGAGACAGGTGCTTCGGGCTGAATCGGCGCCGGGACGCGCGCGTGAGGCTGACGGCGTGTCTACGGGAACGTCACGCCGGAGAGCGTGATGGCGCGCAGTCCGCCCGGTCCCCACAGCTTCAGGGTGTACGTGCCTCGGGCCGCATCGGGTGTTGCTTCCGCTTCCACCACGACGCGTCCGAGTTGATCACGAGAGATCGGGTCCTTCTGCCAGACCGTCAGAGTCTTCAGCGATGCGCCCGTCCTGCTCACCAGCGATGCGCCTTCCGCTGACCAGGGATGGGCAGCATCCAGGTTCTCAAACTCGACCGAGAGAGCCACGCGGGCGGGGGCGCGGTAGCTCCATGCCCGCAGTGTCCGGAGCGCATTGCCGGGATGTTGGTGGAGCTCCTTGTTGACCAGGAGGTACTTCGCATCGACGCCTTCCTCTTTGATGATGCCGGTGGCCAGGAGCCCGGCGATGCCCCCTGGACCTTCGTACTCCGCGCGCAGCCGCGCGTTCTCCTCGTGGCAGCGCTGAGTCTCAGCACGGGCTGCCATCGCCTCCTGCTGGTAGGACTCCGCCGATCGAGGCTGACGCCACACCTCTATGAGTCGCTCGGCGCGTGCGGGGTGGGCGACGAGGACAAAGGCAGCCCCTCGGGGGACCGAGCCGTCCTGGAAGAGCACTGTCAGCCGCAGGCGCTCGCCGGGCAAGACTTGCTCCGAGGGCACCAGCCGGAGCGTGTTGCGCCCGAGGTCCACGAGTGAGAATCGCATTTCGCCCTCAAGTACGAGCTTCGCCGGATCGAGGGCGGCGTCGAACTCGAAAGTGGTGGATACGCGTGGGCTTATCTGGACCTCGGTGGGCGGCATCGCCTCGGATGACTCCGCCAGGAGATCGACACGGCGCACCTCGGGGCTCGCAGCCGTAGAAGACGGTTGAGCGGTCTCGGCTCCAGAGAGGAGCATGAGCACCGCGAGAAGGGCGACAGGTGACGCGGGCACGGTCGGTCCTCACTCGAAGCGGCGCACGGCCTTCAAGTCCAGGCTGGAGTAGACGATGGCGCTGCTGGGGTCACTTGTGGGCTCTCGCTTCAGGAGCCCGATACGAGCGTCCTGTGCCTCGACGAACTGCACACAGACGGGGATGCGCTCATTCTCGGGCGTACGCGCTTCGATGAGCCGTCCGTAGACCCGCTCCGGGCCGACGAGGAGTTCCCCGGAGAAGAGGGTCTGCGAAGGAATGCGTCCCCAAGGGACCCCCATGCGAACCGTCGTCGCGCCCTCGCGGACCTTGATGAGCCTCGCGTCTTTACCGGGGCTCAGGTCGAAGGTGGTTAAAGGCCGCTCAAGTCCGGGGGCGAAGAGGCCGAGCTGTTCCATGGCCTCTATGGCTCCTGGAGGGCAGTCCGCGGGAGGGGGCGTCGGGCGCACCTGGGCGCCAGGGCACGCCATCGACAGGCAGGCCGCGACACCCAGGCCCAGCGTCTTGCCAACGGTGGTGCCCTGGCTGCGCTGCGGCTTGGGCTGGGGGAGCATGCCGGTGTCCTTCATCATCTTCACGGAGACCTTCTCCTTGGAATGCGTCGCGGAAACGGCGACGGCCGCAAGGGTGGATGCTCCATCGAGCGGGCCTGCGGCCTCGTCAGCTTCCAGTCGCCTCCAGGGTGCCGCCACTTCCTGACCGGAAGCCCAGGACGTGATGGCGATGGCGGGCGCAACGGGGGGCGTTTCCACCGCGACCTCGGAGTGAGGAGCGGAGGGCAGCAGGCCACGCGCGAGCACCAGCCCGCCCACGATCAAGACCACCCACGGAGCCATCCAGGCCGCCACGCGCAGGGCCTTGGAACGTGCCACGGGAGGCGGCACGAACGGGATGGCCGCTGCGTTTGAAATGGAGTCATGCGTGCCTTCGTCGCGTGGCGGACGGGGCCCGCGCCGAGGCCGGGCCTTGCGTCGCTTCAGCCACTGCGCCAGCTCGTCTTCGACCGCCTGCGGCGCCTCCGCGAGCGTCGTTGCGGTGTCCGCGTCATGGGCGTCGCAGAGCTTCACGTCCCAGGCTTCGTCCGCGTGGGCCAGCAGTCCCTCCAGCTCCGCGCACAGCGTGTCGGCGTCCGGGGGCCGCTCCTCGGGGGCCTTGGCCAGCAGGCGCATGCACACGTCACCGAGCGCATAGGGAACACGCGGGTTGAGCGCCTGGGGCTTTCTGGGCGCGCGGTTGAGCACGGCCTCCACGCCCTCGGCCTCGTCCGGCTGGAACGGCCGGTTGCCCGTCAGCAGCCAATAGAGGACGACGCCCAGCGCGTACAGGTCATCCGAGGGGCCGGGATGATAGGCGCGGCCACGCGAGTCTCCGTGTTCCTGTTGGAAGCGCCAGGCCTCGGGCGCGCGGTACTCCCGAGTGCCGGGCGGCAGCACGCCGCCGGTGATGCAGGGGGCGCTCTCGTACCCGCCCGCGCCGAAGTCCACTACCACCGCCTCGCCGTCCGCGTCGCGCACGACGACGTTGCTCTCCTTCAAGTCCCGGTGCACCACCTTCGCCCGGTGCGCGGCGCCCAGGCCGCGCGCCACGCCGAGCACCTTGCGCAGGACTTCACGCGCCGAGGGGTTCTCCTCCATGGCCCACACGTCCAGGCGGCGTCCCTCCACGTAGTCCATGACGATGAAGAAGGACTGGGGCGCCTCGTCCGGCCACTGGCCGTGTCCACGGATGCGCACCAGGTTGGCGTGCTTGAGCCGCAGGAGGATGGCCACCTCGCGCTCCGCCCAATCGGCCAGACCCCAGAGAGGGATGAGCTTGAGCGCGGAGCTTCGCGCGCCACGCCGGGCGCGGTACACGGCGCCAAAGCCTCCGGCCCCCAGCCGCTCCTCGACCAGGTACCCGCCAATGTCCGTGCCCGGGGGCACGACGGGATGCAGACGCGGGCTCACGAGTCCTCTCCTTCGGCGGTCCTGGACATGTGCTCAACGGGCGATGGAACGCGGAGTCGTTCACCCCGCGAAGCAGCGCGGGAGGAGGATAGACCTTGCACGGATACCATGGATGAACCTTATGGGGTATATGCTCGGAGTGCCGTCCCCGCGGCATTCACCTCTTTTCCCAGGTCTCCTCATGTACGCGAAGCTCTCCCTGCGGATTGGAACCCAGGTCCGCACCGCCCGGCATCGGGCATGCCTGTCGCAGGCCCAACTGGCCGAGGCCATCCACGTGCCGACGCTGGTGCTCAGCCGCCTGGAGCGCGGCAGGTTGCTGCCCAGCCTCCCCACGTTGGTGGACCTGTGCGGCGTCCTTCGTGTCTCCGTGGACCTCCTGTTGAGCGGCGAGGGCCTGGCGTTTCCCACACCCGAGGGGACCGGACCGTAGTTGGGGCGGCGGCGTCGACATGGCGGCCAAGATGCGGCAGGAAGGGCGTTCCCGAGTCGCGGGCCTCATGGGCGCGCCAGCCCGGGTCCTCGGTGTTCCTGGTACCCCGACGCATGAACGAAGAACTGGCGACCCGCATTGGAAGTGCCGCCCGGGAGGCCCGGTCGCAGCTCGGGCTCACGCAGGCGGAGGTGGCTGAGAAGCTGGGCCTGGCGCACATGGTCTACAGCCGCCTGGAGCGCGGGAAGATGCTGCCCAGCGTGCAGACGCTGCTGCGGATGTGCGCGGTGCTGCGCATCGGCTCGGATGCGCTGCTGGGGCTCGTGGATGCGGAGGAGGGCAGGGGGGCGCGAGGCCCGGGCGTAGCGCCCAGGCTGCGGCAGCTCACCGGCCTCGCGCGAAAGATGGACGAGGAGCAGCTCGACGCCCTGGTGAAGGTGGCCCAGGTGTTGCTGCGTTGACGCGCCGCCGGGCCGCCTTCGCTCACTTCGTGTTCGGCGCGGGCGTCACTTCGTCGGCGTCCAGTCCTTCGGGGAAGATGCCCGCTTCGTCCAGCTCCACCCGGTCGCGCAGGACGGACGCGTCCGACAGGAGCCGCGCCAGTTCCTCCGCCGCCTCCTTCCGTCCAAAGGGCTGGGGCTGCGCCGCGAGCGCCGCCCGCAGGGCATCGCGCAGCTCGGCGGCCGAGGGGTAGCGCTCGGAGGGCTTGCGCTGGAGGGCCCTGTGGATGATGGCCTTGAGCGCGTCTGGGAGGCTCGCCATCGCGTCCTCCACGTCCTCGGGGCGGTAGCGGCTGACGAATGCGATCATCTGCGTGAGGGGCACGGAGGGCGCCTCCTCCGTCTTCACGTCCAGGGCGGCGTTGGGGGCCTGTGCGTCCTCCAGGTCGAAGAGGTGCTTGCACGTCAGCAGCTCCATGAGGACGAGGCCCAGGGAGTAGATATCGGACCGGCCATCCATGGGCTTGCGGAGCAGGTACTCTGGTGAGGCGTACGCCACGTCGCCCTTGAGCAGGAGGCCCGGGGTCTCTTCCCGGCCCACCATGAGTGAGTAGGCGGCGCCGAAATCCGTCACCTTCACCTCGCCGCTCCGGGCCACGCGGATGTTCCGGGGGGCGACGTCGCGGTGGATGATGCCCAGCGGCCGGTTCTCCGAATCCCTCAGCGTGTGCGCGTGGTGGAGGGCGTCGGCCACTTCGGCGGCGATGTAGAGGGCGAAGGGCTCGCAGAGCGGTTTCTCGCGCATGGTGGCGAGGCTGATGACGGTGTCCAGCGTGGGGCCGTCCACGTACTCCGCGATGATGTGCGGCCGGTCGGCGTGGATTTTCAGGTGATGGACCTGGGCGATGGCCGGGTGGTGGAGGCGGAAGGCGATCTGGACCTCCTCGATGAGCCGCTGGCAGCGCTCGAAGGAGGAGGGGTTGCGCAGCCGCTTGATGGTGACGTGCCCGGTGAGCCCATGCGGGAGGCGACGCTCGGCCAGGAGCACCACCTCGCCATTGCCCCGCCGCTCCAGCGTGCGGAGGGCCGCGTAGGTGGTGGTGTCGATGGTGAACCGGAGCTGGGGTCGCGCGCGCTCCAGGTCGGAGCTGTTCTCCGGCGTCGGGTCCGCGAACTTCGCTTCGTGGGTCGGCGTGCTGTCATCGGTCATGGGCGGCCTCCTGATGGGATTGAGACGCGCGGCAGGCGCTGGCACGGGCGTCCTGGCTTCCGTGTGGCCCCGGGGCCACGAGGGGCAGGGCCGGGCGCAGCGCGATTAATGGTCTACTATTCATAAACCCGTGGGGTATTACAAGCACTCCCAGGGACTCGGCTTCACGGGAGCCGATATTGGCCTGGCCTGGAACAGCTGTTCTTCTTTCGCTGGAACAGGCACGCATCCGGGCAGGTGGGAGGCAGTTATTGGGGCCCGTGTGGCGTAAGTCCTCGTAAGTACGGGAGGGACAGCAGGGGCGGGGGAGGCGGCTCCACCGGCGGAGAATCGATTGAATCTTTTCGCTCATCCGTCGTTGGACGTGGCTAGGAACTGTCTGCTCCACTGCGCAGTCAATCAATCCATTTCCGGGGGAAGCATGTCCGCTCATGTCGTCGAGGTCGTCCCTGCTTCTTCTGGGGCTCGGCGAATCATCTTGGTGTCCATTGATTGGACTCGAGACAAGGACCCGCGTCTTCCGCTGGGGCATGCCTCCATCGTCGCGGCACTGAGGAAGGCGGGGGCCGATGTGCGAGCGTTCTCCTTCGCCATCAACCTCGTCGGCTTCGACGAGGAACTCATCATGAGGTCCATCCTCGACAGCTCACAGGGGCACAAGCCGGAGCAGGTAGACGTGGGGCTTGGCGTCTACGTTTGGAACGACCATGTCGTGAAGCGGCTGTTGGTGGCGCTCCGGCGGAGCGGCTTCCGAGGGCGAATCATCCTCGGAGGGCCACAGATTTCTTACGCCGGAGTGGGGCTTGAGCAGCTCTATCCAGAGGCGGATGCATTCGTCCGGGGATTTGGCGAAGAAGCAATGGTTGCAATTGCCTTCACATCCGAGCGCATTGCGTTCATGGGAGTCCATTGGGCAGGTCAGGTGGACTCCGGTGTGCAGGCGCGGGCGCAACTGGAAACGCTGGCCTCCCCCTTCCTCGACAACGTGATCGATCTTGCCAGTGGGCAACGGTTCATTCGTTGGGAGACGCAGCGCGGATGTCCCTTCCGCTGCTCGTTCTGCCAGCATCGAGAGTCGGGCAGTCGGCTGAGGCGGCGGGACATTCCCCTGGCGCGGCTGGAGCGTGAAATAGAACTGTTTGTGCGCTCGGGAGTGGATGACATCGCCGTGCTGGATCCGCTTTTCAACCTGGGGGACCACGCTCTGGCGGTGCTGAGGACCTTCCGGAGGCTCGGTTATGGTGGGCGGTTGTCCGTGCAGTGCCATTTCTCGACGCTGGATGATGAGTTCCTCGACGCCTGCGAGGGGCTCGATGTTCGGCTCGAATTCGGCCTTCAAACCATCCACGACAGGGAGGCTCGGGCGGTGGAGCGGGTGAATCACCTGGATAGGGTGGTAGACGGCATCCGCAAGCTTCATGCGCGGGGCATCACCTTCGAGGTCTCCATCATCTTCGGTCTCCCTGAGCAGACGCTGGGTTCCTTTCGGCAGACCATCGACTTCTGCCTGCGGCAACAGGTGCCGGTGCTCAAGGCGTTTCCTCTCATGTTGTTACGAGGGACCTCGCTGGAGCGTGAGCGGACACGGTGGGGGCTGGAGGAAAGTAGCGAGCTCATTCCCAGCGTCATTCGCAGCCACACGTTCAGCGAGCAGGAGTGGCGGCGGATGGAGGCGCTCGCGGAAGCACTTCGCCGGACAGAGGGTGAGCATCCTGCCTGTGTCGAAGCTTTGGAGGACTGGGTTGCTCCGGCTCCGGACACGACTGGATGGTGGTCGCCAGCAGCGTAGGCGCGTAGTTCTCGGAGACAACCGTCCCGACGCAGTCCAGAGCAAGGTCGTCCTGGGAAGATGAGCGGCTGCCCCTCGACAATAGCCGCTCAGAGGCGGCGCTGAGGAAGGCGGCCCTGGGCCGTAAAAACTATCTCTTCGTCGGCCATGAGGCCGCGGGCGAAAACCTCGCCGGACTCTACGCCCTGGTGGCCACCTGCGAGGCCAACCAAATCGACCCCGAGGCATACCTCGCCGACGTGCTGCTGCGGGTGCAGACGCATCCCAACTCACTTATCGGCGAGCTGCTTCCCCACGAGTGGAAACGGCGACGCGTCGCCGAGCCGCCTGACTCAGTCCTCCAGCCCAGTCTCTGAGCAACTCGCTCCTCGCGGCGCTCTCCAGCCATGGTCCTGGTCCGTCATCAAGCCTCCCGGAACGACGTCCACCGGATGGTTACGCCACCTGAGACGAGAAGCTCGGGACGCGTCGCCGAGCCGCCTGACTCAGCCCTCCAGCCCAGCTTCTAAGTCCTCGCGGCGCGCGTCGGCCTCGGTCCTCGTCCGTCTGCAACCGCTCACGCCACGTCACTCCCTCCTGGCGGGCCAACGCTGCAGCACTCACCGCGCCAGGGCTTACCATCCGCTTCACTATCTGCGTGTCCCTCCGCCCGAGCGCACCCGGCAGGCACTTGAAGTCTGCTTGGAGCGAGTGTTGGGCGGGCCGCCAGCGGCTCGTCGCCAGTCGTCAGAGCACCGCCTCGAGCGCATCCGAGAGGGCCAGCAGCAAGGCCAGTTTCCGCTTCTGGCGGCGGTCGGCGTGGTTTGCATCACCGGCAACCCAGCCGGCGAGGCTCTCGAAGTCATCGCGGGTGCCGCTCAATTCGTAGTCCATGCCCTCGTCTTCGAGCCCTTCGACTCGCTTCGCCGAGGCGAGCACTTCCTCGGAGCATGGGTAGTCGAGGTGCTTGAGCAGCGCGAGTGCGTCGGCGGAGATGTAGATGCGCAGCTTCCTCTGGTGCTTCGGCATGCCGTCCTCCGCCGAGAACCATACGAGAGGACCACGCTTGCCTGCGAGGCGCGAGGGGCCCTGGCGCTCAGCGCGTAACCGCCGCCTTGCCGCGCACGGCTTCAGGATGCGAGCGCTTCCATTCCGCGGGCAGCAGCGCGGGCATGTCACGGAGGCACAGCTTCTTGGTGGCCAGCCGGGGCAGGACGTCCGCCAGGTATGCGACGGGGTCTACCTCAGCCAGCTTGCAGCACCCCAGGAGGGTGTATGCGATGGCGGCGCGTTCGCCACCCGCGTCACTCCCGGCGAAGAGGAAATTCTTCCTCGTCAGGGCGGTGCGGATGTGCAGGCGCTCCACGACGGTGTTGTCGATGGGGATGGCGCCATCTTCGAGGTAGCGTCGCAACGCCTGTTGATGGTTGAGCAAGTACCGGATGGCCCGGCCCAGCGGAGAAGAGGGCGGCTCATTGGGTTGGTGGGCAATCGCCCAGGCAATGAGGTCGTCGTAGACGGGTTTGCTGCGCTCCTGCCGCCCTCGCCGCCGCTCATCGATGGTACAGGCCTTGAGCCTTCGTTCGATGGCGAAGAGTCGCTTGAAGGCCGCCAGCGGCAGCGCGGCTCGCTTGTCGCCGCCGTCCAGGGCCTTGCGGAAGTAGCGCCTCGCGTGCGTGTTGCAGCCACACTCCAGCAAGTCCCCCCGCTTGAAGGACGCGTCGAAGATGCCGGCAGCATCGGCCACCGTGCGGCCCACTCGCAGCGCCAGCATCTGCGCGGGGCCTATCTCCCCCTCGCGCTGGCCCTCCCGCTTGCCCGTCGAGTTGTACAGACACAGCGCGGTGTGCTCCGTACCGCAGTCTCTCACGTCGGCGCCCACATAGCCCCAGATGGCGCCCAGGCGAATGCCCTTCGCATTCTTCGAGTCCAGCACCGGCAGCGACGTCGCATCCAGGTGCATCACCGTGGCGCCCAGCACCTTGGACATGGCCGCGCGCCACACGGGCCGGAGCGCCTCTGTCGCCCAGGCCACCTGGTCGGCGAGAGTGGAGAGGGCCACCTCGAGTCCCAGACGCTCGAAGCGCTCCACCTGCCGGCTCAGCGGCAATCCGTCGTAGTACTTCTCCACGAGAAGCTGGGCCACCAACCTGGCGCCCATTCGCCCGCCGCTCACCACCTTCTCGCCCAGCGGGGCGCGGACCACCTCCGCCTCACACAGGCGGCACGCGAGCTTCTCCCGCTTGTCCTGCCGGACGATGACTTCCGCCGGAATCAGGTCGATGACCTCCGTCACCTCGTGCCCGACGCACTCTCGCGCCTCTGCGCACCGCGGGCACGGACGCTGCGGTGCGGGCACCGGGATGACGTTCTCCACCCGGCGCAAATTCGTGGGAATGGGGCGGCGGGCGGGGCGCGTCCGCTTCGGCCGCGCTGGTTCCGCTTGCGGAGGCTCCTCGTCAATGCCGGATGAGCGGCGAAGCCTCGCATCCACTTCCGCCACGTCGCCATCGGAGTTCGCCGGCAGTCCGTCGAGGAGCAGCTTCAGCTGCGTGGTGGACACGCCCTCGTTCTTCTTGCCCTTCGTCTTGGCGTCCTGAAGCAGCCGCTCCAGCTCCGAGTTTCTCGACACCAGCCTGGCCACCAACGCCACCACCTCTTGGGTGCGGCCCTCGGCGAGGAGCTCGTTGAGCACCTCCAGCACCGGGCCTCGGCGCGGCTTCTTCGTCGTCTCGGAGGTGGGCGCGGTACCTAGCAAGGCGCGGGAAAGGTAACCAGCCGCCATGCCCGCGCCACACCCTCGAAGGAGATTTTCTTCAGGCCGAGCGCAAGTGCCCCGGGGGCTCCCAGCGCTGCGACGTCCGCGCGCGCTGCACGTCGATGCCCTCGAGCAGCATCGCCAACTCATGCACGTCGAGTTCAATGCTGGTGGCGCCCAGGGCCACCTGGCTCGGAAAGGTGAAGGTGCCACGCTCGAGGCGCTTGTGTACGAGGGTGAAGCCGCCGCGCGTCCACAGCAAAAGCTTCACCTGGTTCTTCCGGCGGTTGAGGAAGACGAAGACGTGGCCGCTCAGTGGGTCCTTGGCCAGCACCTCGCGGACTTCGTTGCTCAAGCCATCGAAGCTGCGCCGCAGGTTGCATGGCGCCATCGCCACGTACACCTTCACCGCCCGGGGCAAGAGCAGCATCTACCCGCCCCTCGCAGCCAGCACACCCACCAACTCCGCGACCCAGGTCGGGGGGAGCGCAGCCGCGTCCAACAACTCCAGCACACAGCCGCCCGGCAGCCGCACCACCACCGCGGCACTCCCTTCCGCATGCGGCATCGGCGCAGCGCTCGTCCCCCTCAGCACGGCCGGTACCCACCGCGCTGGGCCGTTAGCGGGCGCAGCCTCCTCCCACTCCCCGAGGCGCTCCCGCCACCAGCGCAGTCGCTGGTCCGAGATGCCGCGCTGCCGCGCGTACGTGGCCAGCGGCAACCCGCTCCTCTGCAACGCCGCCAACTCCCTGCGTGCCTCGTCAGGCGTCCACTGCCGCCAACCACCCCGCTTCTTCGTCGTCCTGAGTCCGTGCATGGCTCGCTGCCTCCGCGGCCAGCCTCAGCACAGCCCCTGGCGCAGCGCAGCAACCTACACGGTGCGTTCCGGCGGAGGGACACCTATCTGCGGGTTGAACGCATCCGTGTACGGCATCCCGTCTTCCCTACTCTCCCCCTCTGGGCGTCGTCAGGTCCGCGCCTCCGCCGGGGCGACAATTTGCCTGACTCAGGGGGCAAGAGACCTGAGCAGAGAAAATCTAGCACCACTCCGTAGTGATGACCTCATTCTTGAACCACCGAATGTCGGGCAGCGCGAGCGCCTGTTCTTCGGTCAGGTCCTCGTGCCAGAATCCAAACTCAGTCGAGTCTTTGGAGTGGGTAAGCCTGTAATACGTCCATGCCTCCTTCGGAGTCGTGCGTGGTGCGCTGACCTTCCACTTAATGAGGTATTGACCATCACGGAGTTGGTTGTGATCGATAGAAAATAACTGTGGCGACACGGCTACCGGACACCCATCAAATGTCGGAATGCCTCCCTTGGCTGACCAGAATAGGCGACATGAGACAAAAGGAATGGTTCCCTTCTCGCCATCGATCATTGTGTGGTGGCTCGCAGTCAGGGGACCGCGATGACGTAGTTTGAAGCTGCTTTCGAACTGTAGGTCGATGACTGCTTCACTGCAGGGAATCGGTGAGCTGTTGACAAGCGCTATCGTCCACCATGTTTCGTTAGGTGCAGTTGTGGTGCGCCGAGTCCAATCCATTTGAAATCGAACGCGCAAATCAGGAGCGTCTTGTCGTCGGGCTACATCCCGGATCTCGTACTCCTCCATGGGTTTTGAATGATATTCGAAGCGCTTGTAGAAGAGTTTGTCACGGGCTTGATGTGGAGCTCGAGCGCTTTGTGGCACATGGACTACGTACGCTACGCGCCCGGGACTCACAGTTATTAGCGGGATTTGGTTGATTCGCACCCCGTCGATGCGTCGCTGAATATTTGAAGTGATTACCTGGTCCAGCCATTCGCGCGTAATTACGGCTGGATCGACGCCTTCATCTACCTTCTCTGCGAGGCGAGTTTGTTTGTTTTCGGGTATTCCATACACGAGCGTTCCTCCCGCTGAGTTCGCAAGTGCCGACACATCCTTCGTAATTTCGTCCTTCACCTTCTCCGTGCGCTCGAGTGCTTTCGATGCCTTGTAATCGAGAGTCAAGGATTCCTGGACTTGGTTCTTCACGAGCGCAAGGAGGTCTTCTTCGGTCCAATCCCACGGATTTTTCATGCGATTTTAGAGCAAATAATGTGATCTGTGAGAATTACGACGCCTTCTTGTGGATGCGCGTCTTTCGCGGGGAAATCTCCCGAATGGACCAGGCGAACCACGGCCCATCTTTTGTGAGCGGTAACCTTAATGTTTTGCGCACTGCGAGCGGATGGTCCATGGCGTTTTCGTCCGCGAAGTGCATCCATGCTTTTGTGGCGAGGTGCTGGACGTGGAGGACGGGGCGCTTTGTGTGGTGCGCAATGGAACGAATTGTGGGTACCAAGCCTTGGCCCAGGCCATCGTGTCCGAGCATTGCAACTGCATCCGCAGGTCGCTCGGCAAGAGCTTGTCGATATGCTTTGTTGTGGCCCTCACCACACACGAGAACTGCCACTCGCCCAGCGCTAATCCGAACCCAGCGACTCTCTGGGTCAAGTGGACGAGCCCCGCTCGCGTCTTCAGCTGTCCGACTCTCCTGCTGGAACGGGCCGATCAGCGCTCCCGACGTGTCGATAGCAAAGCCATAGTACGGGAGGCCGCCGCGGCTAATGCCTGAGATCTTCTTTAATGTCGTGCGCAGAGTCCGCCTGCACTTCACCAAACTCAATTCGCCTGACGTAGCAACATCAATCCCCGCAATAAGGGCGATGCCGCAGCTACCAATCCTTTGTTGGATGAATTTGGCGAATGTCGGCACCCGTGACGGATTGTCGACGGTCCAGAAACCGGCAGGCAGGACGACGCCGGTCGCGCTTTGATTTTCGGCGAGGTGCAGGACCTCTCCAAGGAGTACATTTCTCGCCGAGTTTCCCGCCGGATTCCGGTAGCCGTGCTTTCCAACGACGACCTGAAGCAATCTTGTAGTTTTGCTCATGGTGTTAGCCTTGGTACTCGTGCGGTAGCATCGTGCTTTAGGGGCTGGGCTTACGAAAACATCGGCGGAGGGGGGCTCATCCAATGTCGATGATGGAGTAATTAGGCGCGGAGCTTTCTCTTTCGATTTGTCTGGCGAGGAAACTTTTTCGTTCAATGGAAACCTTCTCTGCGAGTGCAGCCAGTCCCTCTGTTAGTTCCGCGTGGTTGTTTCGCGAATTGTATGTGATGACGCGTAGGCCCCTTGTGGACTTAAGGATTGCCTTTTCTTGATCTGTTAGACGTTCGGAGGTGACGAAGTAGTGCGGCTGATCTGGTGTGTGTCGGAGCGCCTGGGTCTCCAGTATTAGCTGAACATCAGGGTCGCTTAATCCACAGCCCAGAAATATGGTCGTGTTGATGAGCAATAGTGAGTCGACAACCTTGAAAAAAGCGTAATCCTTGATGCGCGAACGCGCGTATTCAGAACGAGTAATAATAATACTTTCTGGGTGGTCTATGGTTCCATGGACTTTCAGAATTATTCGCCGACCCATCCTGAGGTCGGATACAATGTCGTGATCGCGAGCCCATTTTACAACAACTGGGTCAGATTGGTTTGATGCGTAGATGTCGTAGATTTTGTCGAAATTTGGAGTAATGACTATTTGCTGACCCAGGTTGTGGATGTGTTCATGGTTTTTGTTGTGGTTGTACTTTATGAGAAACTGCTGTTTGAGAAACTCGCGCCAGTCTTCGGCTAGGTCGCCGCTGATCAGTTCGCATGCGGTTAGTAAGTCGCCTGCCCTGATTAGTGCTCGCACCCGTCTCTGAACGGTGGTGCATTTTTTTGCAGCCGTATCCAGCAGCCCCCCCCAGGCGGGAGGACGCTTTCCTTCTGCGTCTCGTGAGCCGGCGGAGATTCCGGCGCCAATGAAAAGTACTGCTCTATTTCGTGACAGAGCGCTCACTACTGCTGATGGCCAGTGAATCATCGAAGCGCCTCGATATTTTCCATGAGCCGCTCCGCCATCGTTGCGAATAGCTTCTCTGTCTTACGGGCTTTGGAGTTGTGTGTTCCTTGGGCTGAAATTGCAAAAATCGGGCGGCGCTGTTCTTGGGACATTGGTATTAGGCTCGACAGATTTTCGACCGATCCTAGTTCGTAGTTTACGTTTGAGTAGCTTGGTTGTAGCTTGTCGACGAAGTTCTTTTTGATTATGGCGGGAATTTGAGACCGAATGCGCTCGTAGGCGGCTACTGGCTGAACTTCTCCGTGTTTGTCTTTTTTTGCTTTGTATTGTTGTGTAATGTATCCGCAGAACCTGAGCGTCTCTGGCTGTTTCTTGAAGTTTAAATCATCAGGATTTTCGTTTAGTTCAAGGCCGACTTTGAGTTGGCGTCGCCATTTGTCGAGCACTTGAGTGATGTTTTCAATGGCTCGGAGAGAGAATATGTCGATCGACATTGGTACCGCGAAATAATCAACCGCAAGAAGGACCGAGCGGTTGATTGCTCCTAATGAGGGCCCCATGTCGAACAGGACATAGTCATACTCGCCGCACCTCGAGATTAGATCAGAGAAGAGGAATGTTGTTCGTAGGCCTCGGGTGCTTCCTGACGTTGCGTCCTTCCAATCACCAGAGAGGAGGTCTTCAGCGATAGCTAAGCGCGGATCTCCGAGTACAAGATCGATTCCGTAGTGTCCTCCTTCTGTTGGGATGATCTCCCCACTATATCCGCGTCCGATTGCGAGGGGATGGACTACGCTGTTGATTGTGAAATTTTTGTCTGGGTTTGAGTAGATGGAGTTTACCTTGTTCTCCGATAGGATGTATTGAGTTGCGTTGCATTGGGGGTCTGCATCGACAATTAGTACTCTTTGCCCAAGCGCGTGTGCAAGGACGGCGCCGATGTTGCATATTAGTGTTGTCTTTCCTACGCCACCCTTGTTGTTGAAGAAAGCGATTGATGTGGTCATGGTGTTTTTTGGGGGGGTTAACGGCGTGTCGTGGGTGTGTGTGGCTGTGTTCTGGGCGGTGTGTGTGGCTGTGTTCTGGGCGGTAGGGTCGCGAGAGAATTTCTGGGGTGGATTGGTGTGTGGTGGTCTGGGTTTTTCCGTGTGGAGATGCGCTGATTTGGTAGTGGATGCGGGCAAATTTTGATGTGAGGCATCTTGGATGTGTGCATGAGGAAAAGGCGGCGGTAGGGCACGGGAATCGAACTCGCCAGGGACGCCTCTCAGCGCCCCTCACCGGTTTTGAAGACCGGGCCGGCCACCAGGTCCGGAGGCCCTACCGCTAGCGATTACGCCGGACCCTCCAGACCCCGTCAACCACGGGGCCACGGGCTCACCGCGTCTTCTTCTGTGCCCGTCCCGCCTTCAACCCCGGCAAGCCCTTGACCAACGTCGTCACCAGCACCTGCGTCAGCTCCTCCGCGGGCGTGCCTGGGAACCCCGTGCACGTGAGCCTCAAGCTCACGATGCCGTGCACCCCCGCCCACAGCACCTCCGCGAGCTGCTCCGGCTTCGTGCCTTCCTCCAGCCTCCCAGCCGCCAGGAGGTCCACGAACACCTGCACCAGCACCCCGAACGCCCTCGGTCCCGCGCCCTCCGGGCTGTCCCCGAACAGCGCGGTGGAGAGCTTCGGGTCCTCCATGAAGATCAGTCGGTACGTCTCCGGGTGCTCCAACCCGAAGCGGACGTAGGCCTTCGCCAATTGGGGCAACCGCTCCAGCGGGTCCTCCACCTGGGCGGCGGGCTCCAGCAGGGCCAGCAGGTCCTGGAAGCCGCGCACGCACAGCTCCTTCGCGATGGCCTCCCGGTTCTCGAAGTGGAGGTAGAGCGTCGCCGGCGCGTACTCCACCGCGTCCGCCAGCTTGCGCATCGAGAGGGCAGGGAAGCCCTCCTTCACCACGATGTCCCGGGCGACTCGCAGAATCTGCTCGCGCAGCTCCGCCCGCTGTCGCTCCTTCCGCTCCGCAATCCCCATGTTCCCAGTGTAGGCCTTGACGCACCGAACGGCCACCAGTAGATGAACACCGTTCACGGAACGGTGTTCACGAAAAAACCGATGTTTGGAGAAGGGAGCGGCACATGGGGACGGTCGCGTTGTTCGGCGCCTCGGGCGTCATCGGGCACAGCGTGGCGCAGGCGCTGCGAGGGCAGGGGAGGCCGTACCGGGTGGTGGGGCGCTCCCGGGAAGGGCTCCAGCGGGAGTTCGGGGCGGACCCCCAGGCGGAGCTCGTCACCTGGAACCCGGATGACGAAGCCTCCATCCGGGCGGCGGCGCGGGGCGTCCAGACGCTCATCTACCTGGTCGGCGTGCCCTACTGGCAGTTCCGCCTCCACCCCATCCTGATGAAGCGCACGCTCGACGCCGCCATCGCCGAGGGCGTGGAGCGCATCGTGTTCATCGCCAGCGTGTACCCCTACGGCCGGCCGCGCACGGACGTCGTCAACGAGTCCCACCCCCGCATGCCGCACACCTTCAAGGGCCGCATGCGCAAGGAGCAGGAGGAACTGCTGCTCGCGGCGGACAAGGCGGGCGCCATCCAGGTCACCATCCTCCGCCTCCCGGACTTCTACGGCCCGGGCGTGGAGAACAGCTTCCTCCACCGCGCCTTCGTCGCCGCCTCACAGGGCAAGCGCGCGCAGCTCATCGGCCCCATCGACACGCCCCACGAGTTCGTCTACGTGCCCGACGTGGGCCCCGTCGTGACGTCGCTCATAGACCACCCCGGCGCCTACGGCCGCTTCTGGAACCTCGGCGGCGCGGGCGTCACCACCCAGAAGGCCCTGGTGGAAGACATCTACGCCCAGGCCGGCGTCCCCGCGAAGTACTCCGTGCTGGGGCCGGGGATGGTGCGCCTCATCGGCCTCTTCAACCCGTTCATGCGCGAGCTGCCGGAGATGCACTACCTGCACGCCACGCCCGTCATCATGGATGACTCGGCGCTGCGGGCGCTGCTCGGCGACCTCCGGAAGACGCCGTACCACGAGGGCATCCGCCAGACGCTCGCGGCCCTCAGTCCAGCCCCCGTTGCCACAGGTCATCCTCATCCAGTCCCATGAGGTGACCGACCTCGTGCATCACGGTGATGCCAATCTGCTCGATGAGCTCCTCGCGGGTGCGGGCGAAGCGCTCCAGGTTCTTCTGGTACAGCACGATGGCCGCGGGCACGTGGTCGAACGCGTTCGTCACGCTCCGCTCGCCCACCGCCAGGCCCCGGAACACCCCGAGGATGCTCGGTGACAGGGGCGGGTCCTCGCTCAGCAGGTCGTCGTCCGCCGGCAGGTCCTCCACCGCGATGGTGACGTTGTCCAGGTACTGCTTCGCGTGGCGGGGCAGGGACTGCACCGCGGCCTCCACCGCGCGGTCGAACTCGGCCTCGCCCAGCTCCACCGGCGGGAAGAACTCCGCCGGCACCAGCGCCTGGGCCTTGGCGAAGCGGCGCTGGGCCTCCTTCTCGTCGCCTCGCCGCTCCGCCAGCAGCCCCAGATACTGATGGGCCCACGCCTCGTCCGGGGCGTCCTTCAGCACCTTGTCGAAGGCGGCCTTCGCCTCGTCGAAGCGGCACAGCTCGAACAGGGCGATGCCCCGCTCCACCTGCGCGTCCACCGAGCGCGGCAGGTGCCCCAGCGCCGCGTCCAGGCTCGTCAGGGCCGCGCGGCAGTCTCCCACCTGGTTCAGGCCCATGCCCTCCAGGAGGAGGAACTCGAAGAGCAGCTCCACGTCGCCGGCCTTCTGCGCCAGGCGCTTGCCCTTCGCGCAGAAGCCCAGGCCTTCCTCCACGGCCTCCCGGTCCTCGCCCGCGCGGCAGATGAGGCAGTCCGCGGTGCCCAGGAGCACCTCCATGTCCTCGGGGCCCACCCTCAGCGCGGCGCCAAAGGCCCGGCCGGCTTCCTCCAGGCGCCCCAGCTCCACCAGGGCGGCGGCGCGCAGGTGCAGGGCCGCCAGCGCGTCCGGGGACTGGGCCAGGACGCGGTCGGCGGCGGTCAGGGCCGCCTCGAAGTCCCCCGTCTCGAAGGCCACCGCCGCGGCGTCCAGCGCCTCCATCCCGCCCACCCCCGCTCGCTTCGACGTCCGCGTCCCCATGGGGCCGCGACATATGAAGCCGCGCACTTCGTTGTCAACGCCGCGCACGGCTGTTACGTTCCCTCGCCCGTCCTGGTGCGGCGCTCGGTCCCGTGAACATCCTTGTCGTCGATGACGATCTCGAACTCTGCACGATGCTCTCTCGCTTCTTGGAGATGCATGGGTTCACGGTCTACTCGGCGTCGGACGCGCTCCAGGCGCTCGACGTGCTGGAGCGCAACCAGGTCAGCATGGTCATCACCGACTACGTGATGCCCCATATGGACGGCATCCAGTTCACGGAGCTGCTCAAGGCGGACCCCCGCTTCCAGAGCGTCCCGGTGCTGCTGATGACGGGCAGCGAGGACGGCTCCGTGACGGACCGCGGCCTGCGCAAGGGCGTGGCGCTGACGCTCCACAAGCCCCTGGACATGGGCCAGCTCCTCACCCTGGTCCGCTTCGCGCAATAGCCCACGGCGCCCCGCCCGCCAGGGTGCCCCGGGCCGTCCGCTCGCCTACACGGCCACCCTTCCTGGTTGACATCGTTTGCCCGGCCCTTATGTTGGCGCTCGCCATGGCCGAGTGCTAACGGCCCGTGTCGTACCAGTAAAATCCCCCAGTGAATTCAGGAGGTTGCGATGGCAGCGAAGGAGATTTTCTTCCATCAGTCCGCGCGTGAGGCCATCCTGCGCGGCGTCCGCATCCTGTCGGACGCGGTCGCGGTGACCCTCGGCCCCAAGGGCCGCAACGTGGTCATCGAGAAGAGCTTCGGCTCCCCCACGATCACCAAGGACGGCGTCACCGTCGCCAAGGAGATCGACCTCGAGAACAAGTTCGAGAACATGGGCGCGCAGATGGTGAAGGAGGTCGCGTCCAAGACCTCCGACAAGGCCGGCGACGGCACCACCACCGCCACGGTGCTGGCGCGCGCCATCTATGAGGAGGGCCTCAAGCTGGTGGCCGCCGGCCACAGCCCCATGGACCTCAAGCGCGGCATCGACAAGGCCGTCGAGGTCGTCGTGGGCGAGCTGCGGACCCTGTCCAAGCCCACCGCCGACAAGAAGGCCATCACCCAGGTGGGCACCATCTCCGCCAACGGGGATGAGACCATCGGCGTCATCATCGCGGACGCGATGGAGAAGGTGGGCAAGGAGGGCGTCATCACCGTCGAGGAGGCGAAGGGCCTCGAGACGACGCTCGACGTGGTCGAGGGCATGCAGTTCGACCGCGGCTACGTGTCCCCGTACTTCGTGACCAACCGCGAGCGGATGGAGGCCGTCCTGGACGACCCCTACATCCTCATCAGCGAGAAGAAGGTCTCGTCGATGCAGGACATGATTCCGCTGCTCGAGCAGGTGGCCCGCGCCGGCAAGCCGCTGCTCATCATCGCCGACGACATCGAGGGCGAGGCCCTGGCCACCCTGGTGGTCAACAAGATCCGCGGCGTGCTGAACGTGTGCGCGGTGAAGGCCCCCGGCTTTGGTGACCGCCGCAAGGAGATGCTGCAGGACATCGCCGTCCTCACCGGCGGCACGGTGGTCAGCGAGGACCTGGGCCACAAGTTCGAGACGCTGACGCTGACCGACCTGGGCCGCTCCAAGCGCGCCACGGTGGACAAGGACAACACCACCATCGTGGACGGCGTGGGCACGAAGGCGGCCATCGAGGGCCGCATCAAGCTCATCCGGACGCAGATTGAGTCCGTCACCAGCGACTACGACCGCGAGAAGCTCCAGGAGCGGCTGGCGAAGCTGGTGGGCGGCGTGGCCGTCATCAACGTCGGCGCGGCCACCGAGACGGAGATGAAGGAGAAGAAGGCCCGCGTCGAGGACGCGCTGCACGCGACCCGCGCGGCCGTCGAAGAGGGCATCGTCCCTGGCGGCGGCGTGGCCTACCTCCGCGCGCTGCCCGCGCTGGAGAAGCTGAAGCTGGGCGGCGAGCAGGACTTCGGCGTGGCCATCATCGTGCGCGCGCTCCAGGAGCCGCTGCGGAAGATCGCCAGCAACGCCGGCGTCGAGGGCGCCGTGGTCATCAACAAGGTCCGCGAGGGCACCGGCGCGTTCGGCTACAACGCCCGCACGGAGACCTACGAGGACCTGGAGAAGGCCGGCGTCATCGACCCGACGAAGGTGGAGCGCACCGCGCTGCAGAACGCCGCCTCCGTGGCGTCCCTGCTGCTGACCACCGAGGCCATGGTCGCCGAGCGCCCGAAGGGCAAGGCCAAGGCTGGCGCTGGCGCCGGCACGCCGGACTACGGCGGCGACGACATGGACTACTGAGCCGCTTCGGGCGGGCCGGGACGCTTGAGTCCCGGGCCGCCTGAGCCTCGGTAGCGGACGGCCCCGGATGCCTCATCGCGAGGCGCCGGGGCCGTTGTCGTTTCAGCGGTTCGTCGTGAGAGGGAGCGCTCAGGGCACGCGGCCCACGACGCCGCCGGTGCCGCTCTCCTGGGACGTGTAGAGCAGCGTGTCGCCGTCCACCACCAGCCCGCCGGGGCCCACGCCCTCCGGGCCCACACTCTCGACGGCGCCACCGGCCGAGCAGACGCTCACGCGGCGCAGGAAGTCCGCGCCGCCCGTGCTGACGTCCTTGAAGTAGAGCGTCCCGTGCAGCTCCACGGGGAAGGCGGGCCCCTGGAGGTCCGTGGCAACGACCTCCGCCGCGCCGCCTTCACGGGGCAGGCGCAGCACGCGGCCGTTGCCGCCGCCTCCCTCGGTGACGAGGAAGTGCGTGGGCGTCACCTCCAGCGAGGTGCCCGCGGTGATGCTGCCGTCGCGCAGCGTCGCCGGGGCGCTGCCATCCAAGGGCACGCTGTAGAGGCCGGGCGTCTCGCTCGCGGCGACCAGGAACCAGACGTCCTGGCCCACCACCCGCGCCCCTCGCACCTGGGTGTAGCCCGTGCCCGCGTAGAGCTCCTGGCGGTTGCCGCCCGAGGCCTCCACGCGCACCAGCCGGCGGTGCGCCGTCGCGATGACGAGCACGTCCCGGTCGCCCAGCCGCGCGGGCAGGACCTCCGTGCCGCCGATGGTGACGTTGTTCACCGTGGCGTCGAGCGGCCGCGCGTCCTTCTCGCCCGTGGCCTTGTCCACCCGCCACAGCCCGTCCAGGTCGAGCACGTAGAGGGCGTCCGGGGTGACGGCGAGGGCGTCCGGCGCCCGGAAGCCCGTGGCCACGGGCACCGCGTCACCGCCCGCACGTGGCAGTTGGAGGAGCCGACCGGGCCCCGGCTGCGGCTGCTGGGGATTCAGCGAGTGGGACTCCACGATGTAGAGGTCCGCGCCGTCCACCGCGAGCCGGCGGGGCGTGTTCAAGCCGGTGAGCAGCGGCGTCCCCAGGCCCGGAGCCAACGGCTCACAGCCCGCGTCACCGCTGCCCGCGTCCTCGCTGCCCGCGTCCTCGGTGCCCGTGCCCGCGTCCCGCCGGTCCTGCGTTGGAGGCTTGTCGGAGGAGCAAGCAACACCCAGCAGCAGGACGGACAGGAGCGCGAGTCTCATGGGGCCTCTCGTTTGAAGGCGCGGTTCAGCTCGCGGCTGAGCGCCGTGGCATCGGACATCAACTTGGGCAGGCACGCCGCGGCGCCCGCGCGCAGGGACTCCAGCGCCGTCTCCATCGTGAGGTGCTCGGCCAGCACGACGAAGGGCGCGCCCTGGGCCAGCGCCTTGCCCAGCTCCAGCGCCTTGCGGCCATAGGCGGGCGAGAAGTCCCAGCTCACCACCACGCCCGCGGGCGGCGCCAGCGCGGCCAGCTCCGTCGTCGTCAGGATGCGCGCCTCCAGCCCCACCAGGGTCAGGGCGTGGGTGATTTGCGCCGCCGCCGCCGGGTTGTCCTCCAGCACGTCCACCCGGCGCATCGCGGGGTCCGTCTCCAGCGGCGCGGGCGCGGGCCGCCGGGCCAGCGTGGAGCGCAGCAGGCCGCGCACCTCGCGGATGTCGTCGAAGGGCTTGAGCAGGTAGTCCACCACGCCCAGCTCCAGCGCCTGCTGCGTCGTCACCAGCGAGGGGTAGCCCGTCATCAGGATGACGCGCGAGCCCGTGTGCAGCCGCCGCGCCTGCTGCGCCAGCTCCAGGCCGGACATCCCGGGCAGGTTCTTGTCGGTGACGATGAGGTCCACCGGGGCCTGGTGCAGCAGGTCCAGGGCCTCCTCGGCGCTGGCCGCCTCGATGACCTCGCACTCCTTGCCCATCAGGTCCCGGAAGACCATGCGGATGATGATTTCGTCATCCACCACCAGCAGCCGCTGCTTCTGCGCGGGCGGCGCGTCCGTGGCGGGGAAGAGCACCCGGAACACGGTGGCGGGGGGCGGGACGTCGCGGAGGACGCTCGGCGGGGCCAGCTCGAGCCGCGCGTGGTGCTCACGGGCGATGCGCTGACACACCGACAGGCCCAGGCCGGTGCCGCGCTTGTTGGCGGTGACGTAGGGCTCGAAGATGCGCGCGCGCAGCTCCTCGGGGATGCCGGGGCCCCAGTCCGCCACGTAGAGGGCAGGGGAGGCGCCCTCGGTGGTGAGCACCACCTTCACCCGGCCGCGCCCCGACATGGCGTCTCGCGCGTTGTTGAGCAGGTTCAGGGTGAGCTGCTCGATGAGCCGCGCGTTGCCCTGGATGGTGATGTCCTCCGGGGCCTCCACCTCCAGGGAGATGCGCGAGGAGTCCGGGTTGATGCTGAAGTGCTTCGCCGCCGCCCAGATGGGGGCGGCCAGGGAGAGGCGCTGCTGCGAGGCCGGCCGCTCGCTCGACAGGCGGATGAAGTCGGAGACGATCTGCTCCATCCGCTCCACCTGCGACAGCAGCAGGCGCAGCGGCCCGGGGGCGGCGCCATCCTCCGCCAGGAGCTGGGCATACGCCTTCACGCCGAGCAGCGGCTGCCGCAGCTCGTGCAGCACCTCCGCCGCGAGCTGTGACGCGTGTGCCCCCGCACGTTGCAGTGCCGCCGCCGCTGTTCGCGCGGCCGTCAGGTCCCCTGCCTCCACGGCCTGGAGCAGTTGGGCGAGCGGCGCGGGTGTTTCCATGTGGCGAGCATGGCGGAGGCAACCGCTTGTACGCAACGCACCTGGAGGGAATCCGTTGACCCGGACCTTCCCGGCGCGGATGCTGGCCGCGTTCGCCTCACGCCGTCCGGGAAAACCGGATATCGCGTCACCGGCCTCGGGAGGGCCTCCATGCCGCAGACCAACCCGTTCCACTCGTTGGTTCCCCGCAAGATGACGGACACGGAGTTGGCCCGCTCCATCCGGCTCAACATCGAGGCGGAGCTGGACGCCATCAACCTCTACGCCGCCCACATCGACGCGACGGACAACGAGGACGCCAAGGCCATCCTCCAGCACGTCATGGACGAGGAGCGCGAGCACGCGGCCCTCTTCTGGGAGCTCATCGCCCGGTTGGACCCGGAGCAGGCCGCGCACGCGAAGGAGGCCGTGGAGAAGTACCGGCTCATCACCTCGGGCGCCTCGCACGAGGCCGTGGAGGCGGTGGGCAAGGAGGGCGCGGAGCCGTCTCCGGCGGACGTCACCCCGGAGAAGCGACTGACGGTGGGCAGCCTGCGGCGCTAGGCCGCGTCACGTCGCGGGGTGGGCCTGCCGGCGCTCGGCCGGTGGGGCCTCCAGGTCATTGGCCGCCATGTAGACGACGTTCCGCGAGCCCCGCTTGCCGCGGTACATGGCCCGGTCGGCCAGGTCCAGCAGCGTGGCCTTGTCCTGGGCGTGCTCGGGGAAGCTGGCCACGCCGATGCACGTGGTGAGCTTGAGCGACAGGCCCTCGCGCGCCAGGAAGTTGTGCGTCTCCATGGTGCGCCGGATGCGCTCGGCCACCTTGAGCGCGCCGCCGGAGTCGGTGTTGCGCAGCACCACCACGTATTCGTCTCCGCCGTAGCGGGCGACGACGTCGTGGTCTCTCACGCAGCCCTTCACCACGCGCGCGGCCTCCACCAGCACCTTGGAGCCCACCAGGTGGCCGTGCGTGTCGTTGATGGACTTGAAGTGGTCCAGGTCCAGGAAGAGCAGGCTGAAGGTGCGCTGGGACTGGAGCGCGTCCTGGACCTCGCGGTCCACCACCAGGTGCAGGTAGCGGGTGTTGAACAGGCGGGTGAGGTCGTCGACGTACGCCAGGTCCTCCACCGCGGCGAAGCGGCCCAGGTTGCGCAGCGCCAGCGCCCAGTTGCGCACCAGGAAGCTGGCCGTCTCGCCGGCCCACTCCGCGCCCGTGCCGCCGAAGAAGAGCACCGCGTGTCCCAGCACGGCGTCCCCCTCCAGCGCGGGGAAGGACACCGCGCGAGGGAAGGGCGCGTCCAGGCCCTCCAGCTCCCGCGTCCCGCGCTCGTTGGCGAGCCGTCCGATGAGCTCGGCGATGAGCGGCTCCTCCAGCGCGGTGGGCAGGCCGCTGGTGCCGTGGCGGCGCAGGGCGAAGGCGGAGTCGCGCTCCAGCAGCACCACGGCGCTGGCGGAGGCCATGCTCTGCAGCGCGCTGGCGGTGGCCGCGGCCAGCTTCTCGCGGTCCAGGGTGGTGGCGATGCGCTGCCCCGCCTCCAGCATGGCCACGTGGCGGCGCAGCGACGCGTTCTCCTGCATCAGGTCGCGCGTGGTGAGGGCGCGGCGCACCGCGTGTTGCAGGGCCTCCGGGGCCACCGGCTTGACGAGGTACTCCGCCGCGCCGCTCTTGATGGCGCGCACCGCGGGGTCCACCTTCTCCAGGCCGGTGATGACCACCACCTCCACGCCCGGGTGATGCTCCCGCACGTGCCGCAGGACCTCCATGCCGTCGCCGCCGGGGAGGATGAGGTCCGTCACCACCGCGTCGAAGCGGTCGCCCGCGAGCGCTTCCCTGGCTTCCTGGAGCGTGCCCACCGCGGTGACGGCGTGCCCAACGGCGGTGAGGTAGTCGCCGTAGAGGGTGCGGGCGATCTTTTCATCGTCGACGAGGAGGATGCGGGCCATCTCCCATCGGCTTAGCATCAACGGACGGAAGGCTGCTAGGGTCGCCCCCCGTGTCCCCCTTCGAAAGCGGCCGTCGGCTCTGTCTTCTCGTAGAGGCCGGGGAAACCCGTTACGCCGTGGAAGCGACGTCTGTCATGGAAGTAGCGATGCCGGGCGCCAACGGGAGCAGCTTGCGGGGTGTGCTGGAGGTGAAGGACCTCTGCGCGCTCCTGGGGGGACCTCCGGAGGAGGGGCCGGGCATGGTGGTGGTGCTCGACGTGAGCCCCACGCTGGCGGTGCGCGTGCGCTCCGTGGTGGAGGTGGCGGACGTGGCCCGCGCGCCCTTCTTCCTGCTGCCACCGGGGCTGGCGGATTCGTTGGCCCCGTTGAGCCGGGGCGCGGTGCTGCACAAGTCGCGGCTGTACCTGGAGCTCATCGCGGAGGCGCTGCCACACCGGGTGGGTTCCATGGCGGCGGCCGTTTCCGCCCGGCCCGTGCATTGGGCGGAGGCCGCGCCGGAGCGGGCGCTCGTGTTCGAGTCCCAGGGCGGGCTCTTCGGCGTTCCGCTGGGCCTGGTGTCCCAGGTCATCAGCCGGGGCGAGGCCTTCAGCGTCCTGCCGGTGCAGAGCGGACCGGTGGCCGGGATCTTCCCCCATGACCAGGTGCTGTGGCCCGTCTGCTCGGTGCCCGCGCTCCTGGGGGCGGAGCCCCTGCCGGAGCCCTTCATCGTCCTGACGGAGCTGGCCGGCCGGAACGTGGGGCTGACGGCCACGCGGGTGCTCGGCGTCCTGCAACGTTTCGAGCCGGACGACACCGCGGGGAGCTTCCGTGCTCCCGGGTTGAGCGAGCCCGTGGCGTTCCTGGACCTGCAGCGCATGTTTTCTTGATCGTCGCGGAGCGCAACTCGTAAGCTGCCCCGCTTATCAGACTGCCGCGAGTCAGCCCTCGCTGCGGGAATCACCAACGAATTCAGGGGAGTGGATGCTCCCCGAGGCCCGAACCGATGCCCAAGAATCTGCTGGTCGCCGATGACTCGCTCACCATCCGCAAGGTGATCGGGATGATCTTCGCGACCGAGGACTTTCAGGTGACCGCGGTGGACAACGGGCTGGACGCCATCTCCCGTTCCCGCGAGCTGCGTCCGGACGTCGTGCTCGCGGACGTCATGATGCCGGGCAAGAGCGGCTACGAGGTCTGCGAGGCGCTGAAGAGCGACCCGGCCACCCAGGGCATCCCGGTGGTGCTGCTGGCGGGCACCTTCGAGGCCTTCGATGAGAACCGCGCCCGCGCCGCCCGCGCGGATGACCACGTCACCAAGCCCTTCGAGAGCCAGGTGCTGCTCGACAAGGTGAAGGCGCTGGTCGGCCAGAAGTCCAACACGATGCCCGCGTCGGCCGCCACGCAGGTGCGCCCCGCCGCGCCGCAGCCGGCGCCCGCCGCGCCCGCGCCCGCGCCCGTCGCTGGCGCCGTGCCGCCGGGCGCCCGTCCCGCGCCGCCGCCGGGCGCCCGTCCGGGGGTTCCGCCGGGGCCGGGCGTGCCGCGTCCGCCGGGCGCGGGCATGCCGCCGCCGGGTGCGCGTCCGCCGGGCGCGCCGCCTCCGGGCATGGCGCGTCCGCCGGGGCCCGGCATGCCGCCTCCGGGCGCCCCGGGCGCGCCGCGTCCGCCGGGGCCTGGGGTGCCGCCTCCGGGCATGGCGCGTCCGCCGGGGCCTGGGATGCCGCCGGGTGCGCGTCCGCCGGGGCCTGGGATGCCGCCGGGGGCGCGTCCGGGTGTGCCGCCTCCGCCGGGGGGCCTGGGGCGGGGCTGCCGCCGCGTCCGGGCATGCCGCCGGGGCCGGGCGCCATGGCGCGTCCGGGCGTGCCGCCTCCGCCGGGGGGCCCGCGCCGGGTGGGTTCCGTCCGCCCGCGGGCGTGCCGCAGCCTCCTCCGGGGGCCGCGCCGCAGCCCGCCGCGCGGGGCAGGGATCCGTTCGGCCTGGGGGCGCCCGCTCCCGCCGCCGCGGCCCAGCCGGCCATCAGCATCGAGGACTCGCTGCCCGACCAGGGTGACGCGGAGGAGATCTCCCTGGACATCGCCACGCCCACGCCCGCGCCTGTCGCGGCCCGGCCGGCGACCGCCCCGGCGCCTGCCGCGGATGGGGGCGAGGCCCTGCTGCGCGAGGCGCTTTCCAAGGCCTCCCGCGAGGTCATCGAGAAGATTGCGTGGGAGGTGGTACCGCAGCTCGCGGAGACCATCATCCGTGAGGAGCTCGAGCGGCTCATCAAGGACCGAGAGACCCAGCACTGAGGCGCCTGGCACCGTAACCTCCTGACCTCCCGCCGGCCCCGGTCTCCGGGGCCGGCCGTTTTCAATGACCGATACCACCGAACTTTCGAAGGCCTACGAGCCCACCGAGGTTGAAGCCCGGCAGTATGCGTTCTGGCTGGAGCGCGACTACTTCCGTGCCGAGGCTCCCTCGGACAAGCCGCCGTTCTCCATCGTCCTGCCGCCGCCCAACGTCACGGGCAGCCTGCACATCGGCCATGCGCTGACGGCGACCATCCAGGACATCCTCACCCGCTGGAAGCGGATGAGCGGCTTCAACGCCCTGTGGCTCCCGGGGACGGACCACGCCGGCATCGCCACGCAGATGGTGGTGGAGCGGGAGCTGAAGAAGTCGGAGGGCAAGAGCCGCCACGACCTGGGCCGCGAGGCGTTCCTGGAGCGCGTCTGGGAGTGGAAGGGCAAGTTCGGCGCCCGCATCGGCGAGCAGCACCGCTACCTGGGCGCGTCCCTGGACTGGAGCCGCGAGCGCTTCACCATGGACGAGCAGTCCTCCGCCGCGGTGCGCGAGGTCTTCGTCCGGCTGTACGAAGAGGGCCTGATGTACCGGGCCCAGAAGCTCATCAACTGGTGCCCCTCGTGCCACACGGCGCTCAGCGACCTGGAGGTGGAGCACGAGGAGAAGAACGGCTCCATCTGGCACATCCGGTACCCGGTGAAGGACTCCGACCGCACGCTCACCGTGGCCACCACGCGCCCGGAGACGCTGCTGGGCGACACGGCCGTCGCCGTGCACCCGGAGGACGAGCGCTACCAGGACCTGATTGGCAAGCACGTCGTGCTGCCGCTCAGCGGCCGTGAGATTCCCATCATCGCGGACGCGGAGTTGGTGGATCCGAAGTTCGGCACCGGCGTGGTGAAGGTCACGCCCGCGCACGACTTCAACGACTACCAGACGGGCCTGCGTCACAAGCTGCCGATGCTGTCCATCCTGGACGAGTCGGCGCGGATGACGAAGGAGACGGGCAAGTACGCCGGCCTGGACCGCTTCGTGGCGCGCAAGCAGGTGCTGGCCGATCTCCAGGAGCAGGGGCTGCTGGAGAAGGAGGAGCCGCACAAGCTGTCCGTCGGCATGTGTCAGCGCAGCGCCACGGTGGTGGAGCCGCGCCTGTCGCCGCAGTGGTTCGTGAAGATCGAGCCGCTGGCGAAGCCGGCCATCGAGGCGGTGGAGCAGGGCCGCACGAAGTTCGTCCCCGAGTCGTGGACGAACACGTACTTCCACTGGATGCGCAACATCCACGACTGGTGCGTCAGCCGCCAGCTCTGGTGGGGGCACCAGATCCCCGCGTACTACTGCACCGCGTGCAGCCCGCGTCTGGGTGACGACACCGACCTGCCGCTGGAGGCCGCGACGGTGAAGGTGGGCGGCGTGGACTTCGCGCGCGCGGAGCCCATCGTCGCGCGGGAGCAGCCCACGTCCTGTCCGAAGTGCGGCGGGTCCTCGTTCATCCAGGACTCGGACGTGCTGGACACGTGGTTCTCGTCCGCGCTGTGGCCCTTCTCCACGCTGGGCTGGCCGCGCAACACGCCGGAGCTGCAGACCTTCTACCCGACGTCCGTCATGGAGACGGGCCACGACATCATCTTCTTCTGGGTCGCCCGGATGATGATGATGGGCCTGCACTTCATGGGGGATGTGCCCTTCCGCACCGTGTACCTGCACGCGATGGTGCGCGACGAGAAGGGCGAGAAGATGTCCAAGGTGAAGGGGAACGTCATCGACCCCCTGGACGTCATCCTCGGCGCCACCTCGGACAAGCTCGCGCCGACGCTGAAGAACAAGTTCCCGCAGGGCATGCCGGCGTTCGGCGCGGACGCGCTGCGCTTCACGCTCGCGTCGCTCACCCAGCAGGGCCGGGACATCAAGCTGTCCATGGACCGGCTCGGTGGCTACAAGGCGTTCTGCAACAAGCTGTGGAACGCCAGCCGCTTCGCCCTGATGAACATGGGCGAGTTCACGCTGGATGAGCGCCCGCTGAAGGCGCGGACGCTGACGCTGGCGGACCGCTGGATTCTCTCCCGGCTCCAGCGCGCCACCACCGAGGCTCGCGCCTCGCTGGAGGTGTACGGCTTCGCCGAGGCGGCCTCCACGCTGTACCAGTTCCTGTGGGCGGAGTTCTGCGACTGGTACATCGAGCTGGCCAAGGGCTCGCTGTACGGCACGGATGCGGAGGCGAAGGACTCCACGCGCGCGGTGCTGGTGTACGCGCTGGACCGCATCCTGCGCCTGCTCCACCCGTTCATGCCGTTCATCACCGAGGAGATCTGGCAGAAGCTGCCGATGTCCCGTCCGGTGGACAGCATCATGATCGCCGCGTACCCGGAGCCCGACGCGGACCTGGTGGACGAGGCCGCCGAGGCGGAGATGGCGCCGGTCATCGCCTCCATCGAGGGCCTGCGCACCATCCGCGGCGAGAGCAACCTGCCGCCCGCCACCAAGGTGAAGGCGGTGGTGCAGAGCCCGGACGCCCGCACCCGCGAGCTGCTGGAGCGCTGGCGCGCGTACCTGATGCCGCTGGCCGGCCTCTCCGACGTGGAGATCTCCGCGCCCGGCACCAAGCCGCCGCAGGCCGCGGCCTTCGTCGGCACGAACCTGGAAATCTACGTGCCGCTGGCGGGGCTCATCGACCTCGACGCGGAGCGTGAGCGCCTGCGCAAGGAGATCGCGCGCACCGAGCAGGAGGCCGCCGGTGTGCTGCGCAAGCTGGAGAACCCCAACTTCGTGGCCAAGGCGCCCCCGGACGTGGTCGAGAAGGACCGCGCCCGCGTGGAGGAGTTGAAGGAGCGCAAGGCCAAGCTTCAGGACCATCTGCAGCGCATTGCCCCGGAGCCCGCCATGCCCGCAGCGCCGCCGTCCGAGCCCCCCCCCCGACCGAGGCCGAGACCGAAGCCGAGGTCGAGACCGAGCCTGCCACGCCGCCCGAAGGCGCCGCTCCATTAGAGGCGGCGGCTCCGGCCGAGGCGGACACCGAGTCGGAGTATGAGACGCTCGCCGAGTCCACCGAGGAGGAGGAGGACTCCGCGGCCCCGGCCGAGGTGAAGGCCGCTCCGGACGCGGAAGTGCAGGGCAATGTCGACCTGGCGGAGGAGCTGAAGGACGAGCTGGAGGCCGCGGGGGGAGTGCCCGAGGCCGCCGATCCGCAGGTGCAGGACGCCCTGGAGAAGCTGCGCGCGGGGACGAAGGAAGGCCTGTCTCCGGCCGACCATCACGACCTCGGCGTGGCGTACATGAGCATGGGGCTCGTCGACGACGCGATGCGGGAGTTCAACACGGCGCGCGCCGGTGGTGACGCCCGCGAGGTGCCGGCCGAGGTCGAGGAGACCGCCGAGTCGGAGACCGCTGAGTCGGAGGCCGCCGAGTCGGAGGTCGCTGAGACGGAGGCCGCTGAGTCGGAGGCCGCTGAGTCCGAGGCCGCTGAGACGGCCCAGACGGTGGCGTCCACCGCGAAGGCCGTGGTGAAGGCCGCGCTGGCCGCGGTGAGGAAGGCCTCGTCCATCGCGAAGGACACGGTGACGGACGCCGCCTCGGACGTGGAGCCCGCCGCTCCGGTGAAGGCGCGTCCCGCGAAGAAGGCCGCCGCCAGGAAGGCGCCTGCCGCTGAGACGGAGGCTCCCACTCGGAAGGCCCCCGCGAAGACGGCTGCCACCAAGCAGGCCGCCGTGACGAAGGCTTCGGCCAAGGGCGCCGCCAAGAAGGCCGCCGTGACGAAGGCCCCGGCCAAGGGCGCGGCGAAGAAGGCTTCGGCCCAGAAGGGCGCCGCGAAGAAGGCCGCCGTGACGAAGGCTCCAGCCAAGGGCGCGGCGAAGAAGGCTTCGGCCCAGAAGGGCGCGGCGAAGAAGGCCGCCGCCAAGAAGGCTCCCGCCAAGGTCGCGGCGAAGAAGGGGACCGCGAAGGCGGCTCCAGCCAAGGGCGCCGCCAAGAAGGCTCCATCCAAGAAGGCTCCATCCAAGGGCGCCGCCAAGAAGGCCGCCGTGACGAAGGCTCCGGCCAGGGGCGCGGCGAAGAAGGCCGCCGCCAAGAAGGCTCCCGCCAAGGTCGCGGCGAAGAAGGGGGCCGCGAAGAAGGGCGCTGCCGCCACCCGGAAGCCGGTGAAGAATGCGGCGGGCCGGAAGGCCCCGCGAAGAAGGCTCCGGCGAAGAAGGCCACCGGGGCGAAATCCAAAGCGCGGGCAAAGTCCCGGCGGTAGCAGGAGGAGACGTGCAGCAGCAGGATTACCTCGACCGGCTCATCGCGCTCGCTCTCGATGAGGACCTGGGGGCGGCGGGTGACGTCACCTCGCAGGCCCTCATCCCTCCTGACTACGAGGGCAGCGCGGAGCTGGTCGCCAAGGAGCAGTTGGTGCTCGCGGGCCTGGAGGCCTTCGTCCGCGTCTTCAAGACGGTCGACCCGAACGTCGAGGTGGAGCTGCTGCGCCGCGACGGCCAGGAGATCAAACCGAAGATGGTCGCCGCGCGGTGTCACGGCCGGATGCGCTCGCTGCTCGCGGCGGAGCGCACCGCGCTGAACATCGTGCAGCGGGCGGCGGGCATCGCGACGCTGGCCCAGCAGGCCGTCACGTCGGTGCGCGGCTCCAAGCTGCGCGTCCTGGACACGCGGAAGACGCCCCCTGGCATGCGCACGGTGGCCAAGGAGGCCGTCCGCATGGGCGGCGCGTCCAACCACCGCTTCGGCCTCTTCGACGGCGTCCTCATCAAGGACAACCACATCGCCGCCGTGGGGGGCTCCATCGCGGAGGCGCTGCGCCGGGCCAAGCTCAACGGGCCGCGGCTGTGCAAGGTGGAGATCGAGGTCACCAACCTCAAGCAGCTCGCGGAGGCCATCGAGCACGGCGCGGACGTCGTGATGCTGGACAACATGGACGACGCGCAGATTCGCGAGGCCGTGAAGCTGGCGGCGGGCCGCGTCCCGCTCGAGGTGTCCGGCGGCGTCACCCTGGACCGGCTGCCCCGGCTGGCGAAGCTGGGCATCGACTTCGTCTCCATGGGCGCGCTGACCCACTCCGCGCGGGCCATGGACCTGTCGCTGGAGATCACCGCCGCCGCGAAGCGGCCCGCGCGCGCCCGGCAGGCGAAGCAGCCGAAGCCGGCGTAGCACGCGGCGGCGGAGGCGCTCCTGGCTCCAGCGCCTCCGCGGGAAGGGCGTCCCGGTACTTCACCAGGACGCCGCGGAGCCTTCCCTTCACGGCCTGGCTGCAGCGGCGGACCGCGCCGTCACGCCGCGCGTCCGCGCGCTCACCTGCCCGTGAGGGCCTCCGCGCGGGGCTTGCCCTCCGCCGACGCCGGCATGCCCAGCTCCATCAGCGCGGCCAGGGTGGGGGCGAAGTCCACCGGGTCCACCTCCTCCAGGTAGACGCCCGGCTTCACGCCCTTGCCCGCGAACAGCATGGGCACCTGCGCGTCATACGCGTGGGGCGTCCCGTGGCTGGTGCCCACCGGGGTGCTCAGCAGCAGGTGGAAGGGCTTCACCATGAAGAGCACGTCACCGCTGCGGCCCGGGAAGTAGCCCTTGCGCATCCGCGCCAGGTAGCCGGCGGTGTCCGGCGCGGTGAGCAGGTCATCGCTGGCCACGGCCGTCACCACCGACGGGTGCTTCATCAGCCACGCCGCCGCGGCGCGCCGCACCGCCGCGTCCACCGCGCCGCCCTGGTGCGTTTTGCCGCCCAGGTACACGTCCAAGACTTCGAGCGTGGCCGTCACGTCGCCGCCGAACTGCTGGCGCAGCGCCTGCGTCAGCCCGTTCGCCAGCTCCACGGGATTCACCCGCTTCGCGGCCAGTCCCGTGGCCGCCCACTGCTCCGGAGCCGCCGCGCCGCCGTGGTCCGCGGACAGCGCGATGACCAGGTTGCCCCGGCCGCCCGCCGCGCGCTCGGCCGCGGCGATGAGGCCGCTCATCGCCTTGTCCAGGCGCAGCAGCGTGTCCTGCATCTCCCAGGAGTAGGGCCCGTATTCGTGGAACACCAGGTCCGTGCCGCTGAAGCTCACGGCCAGCAGGTCCGGCACGTCGTCCTTGCCCAGGCCCTCACCGGCGATGGCCGCCTTCGCCGCCTCCACCAGCAGGTCATGCGAGTCCGGAGAGACGGCGAACGCCTGATAGAAGGTCGGCCCCGGCGACGGCAGCCCGCCGTCCAGCGGATGGGGGAAGGTGCGCCCCAGGCCGTAGACGTCCGATTCGGCGGGGCCCTCATCCTCGCCTACGTACTCCGAGGCGGGGCGCATCAGCTCCCACTTCTTGCCGAAGGACGCCTCCGGCAGCTTCCGCGCGTTGAGCGCCTTCATCCACTCCGGGAACGCCTTCGTGTACCAGGTGCCGGTGACGAACTTCCCCACGCCCTTGTCGAACCACCACGCCTGACCCGCCCGCCCCGCCAGGGGGATGGCGGCGTGGGATTTGATGGACACCGCCACCGCCTTGCCGCGCTCCTGCGTGGCCACGCGCAGCCGGTCCGCCAGCGTCTCCACCTGGATGTGCGCGGGGCCGGAGTCCTGGCCCGGCGTCAGCGGCGCCTCCAGCACCGGGTGGGCCGCGTCCGCGAAGGCCAGCACCCGCTTCATCGTGGAGCGCTCCACCCACCGGTTGTCCACGATGCCGTGCCTCCAGGGGTTGGCGCCCGTGGACAGGGTGGTGTGGCCGGGCGCGGTCCGGCATTCGGCCTGGCCGTAGCGCGCATAGGGAAAGAACGCGCCCTGGTTGAGGAGCTGGCCCAGGCCGCCCTTCAGCCGGGCGCGGTTGCGCAGCAGCACGTCACTGCCGAGCGCGTCCACGCTGATGACGAGCGTGAGCCGGGGAGGTCGGGCAAGCGCGGGCAGGGCGGTCAGCGCGGCGGCGAGGAGAAGTGCGCGAATCATTGGGAGGAGAACCATCCCCGCGGGGATGGTGAGAAGCAACCAACAACGCGTGTCACTGCTTGGACGCCGTACACCGCGCTGTTAGGGTCGGCGCCTTCATGGTCGAGGCCCGTCTTCGCGTCATCTACGGCGACACCGATCAGATGGGTGTCGTCTACTACGCGAATTACTTCCGCTATTTCGAGTTCGCGCGCAGTGAGTACTTCCGCGCACGGGGTGGCAGCTACGCCGAGCTGGAGCGCTCGGGTGCCCTGCTACCGGTGGCCGAGGCGAGCTGTCAGTACAAGGCATCCGCGCGCTACGACGACCTGTTGGTCATCCAAACCACCGTGAGTGAGTTGCGCCGCGCGTCCATCGTGTTCACCTACGCGCTGTTCCGCGACGGTGCGCCACGCACGCTGCTCTGCACCGGCAGGACGCGTCACGCCTGCGTGGGGCGGGACGGCAGGCCCACGCGGCTGCCGGACGCCCTCATCCGGCTGCTCGAATCCCCCGAGCCTTCCCCAGGCTCTCCCACTTCCACCTGAGCCCTTCCGGCATACCCAAGGAGCACACACATGGATCGCAACCTGGCAATGGAGGTCGTGCGCGTCACCGAGATGGCGGCCATCGCCTCCGCTCGACTGATGGGCCGCGGCAACAAGGACGAGTCGGACCAGGCCGCCGTGGACGCCATGCGCCGCGCCTTCGACGCGCTGCAGATTGATGGCACCGTCGTCATCGGCGAGGGCGAGCGCGACGAGGCGCCCATGCTCTACATCGGTGAGAAGGTGGGCAAGCGCGGCGACGGCGCGCCCGAGGTGGACATCGCCCTGGACCCGCTGGAGGGCACCAACCTGTGCGCCTACGGCCGCCCGGGCTCCATCGCCGTGGTGGCCATGGCGGGGAAGGGCGGGCTGCTCAACGCCCCCGACACGTACATGGAGAAGCTGGCCGTGGGCCCGCGCGCCCGGGGCGCCATCGACCTGCGCAAGACGCCCACGGAGAACCTCCGCGCCATCGCGGAGAAGATGAAGGTCTACGTGGAGGACCTCACCGTGGTGGTGCTGGACCGCGAGCGCCACACCGACCTCATCAAGGAGATTCGCGCGGCGGGCGCGCGCATCCGGCTCATCGAGGACGGCGACGTGGCCGGCGCCATCGCCACCTGCTTCGACAACACCGGCGTGGAGGTGCTGATGGGCATTGGCGGCGCGCCCGAGGGCGTCATCGCGGCGGCGGCCATCCGCGCCACCGGCGGTGACATGCAGGGCCGGCTCGTTCCTCGCAACCAGGGCGAAATCGAGCGCTGCAAGACGATGGGCATCAGCGACATCTCGAAGATCTACACCGCCGAGGAGCTGGCCAGGGGCGAGGTGATGTTCGCCGCCTCCGGCGTCACCACCGGCGACTTCCTCAAGGGCGTGCGCTTCTTCGGCGGCGGCTGCGAGACGCACTCCGTCGTCATGCGCAGCAAGACGGGCACCGTCCGCTTCATCCAGTCGGTGCACAAGTTCGACAAGAAGCCGGGGTACGCTTTCTAGGCCGCTGCTCCCACCCCGACTCACGCCCCCTAGGAGACACCCATGCCTGGCGCCTCGCGAACCATCGTCGTCAACGCCCCCATCGAGAAGGTCTTCGACGTCATCACCCAGTACGAGAAGTACCCGGAGTTCCTTCCGGAGGTGAAGGGCATCCGGACCGAGAACCGCCAGGGCAACACGGTGGACGTCCACTACAAGGTGGATGTGGTGAAGACCATCAGCTACTCCATCCACGTCACCGAGGAGCGGCCCACCCGCATGTCCTGGTCCTACATCAAGGGCGAGTTCATGAAGGACAACAAGGGGAGCTGGGTGCTGGAGCCCGAGGGCGAGGGCAGGACGAAGGCCACCTACACCGTGGAGATGGCCCTGGGCGCGCTGGTGCCCAAGAGCGTCGTCAGCGCCCTGGTGGAGACCTCGCTGCCGAAGATGCTGGACGCCTTCAAGCGCCGCTTCGAGGCGCCCTGAGCGGCGAGGGCTCCGGGCGGCTCGCGGGCGACCCCACCATCGCCCGCCGGCCGCCGGGAGTCCCGGGGGACCCGGTTGCCACCGCGCGTCGCAGCAGGCGGGCGGACGAGGCCACTTCGAAGGGACTTGCGACGCCGGATACGGGGAGTATGCCCATGGGACGGTCCGCTTGCGGGCTGCATCGAGGGCATTAAAATGAACACCGTCCCGACGGGATTTTTGGCCTCCACGACATTCCTGCCCTGGGTGCCCTGGCCCGGGTGTCGGGTGGCAGACGAGCAACCGTGCGAGATGGCTGCAACGTACCCAGCGAAGAACCGGGGTTCTTAATTTGCATCTGATAAGGGTGGAAATGGTATTGGGGCGGGATGGGCGTACATCGGGGTACGTAGGCTGAGGGAGACGGAAGACCCATGCTCGACGCCTTCATCATCGAGGAAATCAAGCGCCGTGAGCGCCGCCGTGAGGAGCACGACAGGCCGGTGGTGGAGCTGCCGCTCCCCGTGCCGGATGAGCGCCCGCGCCGTCGCACGGAGACGGAAGACGACAAGCCCCAGCGGGGCGTGGTGGTCATCGACCTGCTGGCCTGACCGCCGGCGAGCGGCCTGACGGCCGCACCCGTGTGTCCCCAAGCCCGCGGCGGCAGTCCTCCCAAGGACAGCCCCGCGGGCTTCGCGCATCCAGGGCCCGCGCGTTCAGCCCTGGGTCAGGGCCAGCAGGTGCCGGGGGTGGTAGACCTCCCACAGCGGCCCCTTCACGGTGGCCAGGGCCTCCAGGACCTGCTTGCGCCACTCCTCGGGCAGGGCCTGTTCGCCGTGGAAGGCGCCCACGAGCGCCCCGGTGATGGCGGCGTGGGCCTCCGTGTCGCCGCCCCGGTGGACGACGTCCAGGAGCGCGGCCTCGGCGCTGGGGGCGTGGAGGAGCTCCCAGAAGGCCAGCCGGAAGGCGACGCGCACCGCGTGCGCGGGGCGGTGGAGGTGCAGCTCCGGCCCGTACAGCATCGGGTCCTCCTGCTGGGCCAGGGCCAGGTCCTCGCGCAGGAGCGCCGCGGCGAAGGAGACCTCCTGCACGTAGTCGCTGGCGGAGCGCCCGAGCGCCGCGCCGGCCAACAGCAGGCCCGACTCCGCGGCGGTGATGAGGTCCGTGGCCTTGAGGCCCGCGCCATGGGTGACGGCGTGGCCAATGGCCGCGTTGAAGGCCGCGCAGGCGAGCTGGCAGCGCGGGTCGAAGTGGGTGAGGGCGGAGTCCTCCAGGGAGGCCAGGACGAGCGCGTGGACGTCGCCCGCCAGGTACACGCCCAGCGGGGCGGTGCGCGCCAGGCTCCCCGACGTCGCGGGCTTCCGGTGCGCGCGCAGCCACACGCGCCGGCCCGCGCCCAGGGGCGGGAAGCCCGACGTCTGGCAGTCCTCGAACACTTCCTTCATGGGCTCGCTGACGTCGAAGGCGTGGGGCTGCCAGGCCCGGTAACGACGCAGCGCGTCCGCGGCGTCATGGCGACGGAGGGCCCGGAGGCTGTGGCCCAGGCAGGCCGCGAGCTGGACGACCTCCGTGACCTGGCCGCGGCGCAGCTCATGCGGACCGCCCCCCATCAGCTTCATGTAGGGCCCCTCCGCCTGCTTTGGAAACGCGACCGCCATGAAGGGCCGGTGCGCGGTGGGCACGGCCAGGGCGTTGCCCACGGCCATGCCCAGCAGCGCGCCTCGGCGCCGTTGAGCAAGCAGTGGATCAGGCCCCTTCATGGCGGGGCGGCGTTGGGGCGGGGGCATTCGACGGGTGGACACTGTAGCAGCGCGGGCCGCGAGCACGCTTGCCCGGCCCGGGGGGCTCTTCTAGAAACGGCCGCCTATGACCGAGATTTCTCAGATTCTGGCGCGCGAAGTGCTCGACTCCCGTGGCAACCCCACCGTGGAGGCGGAGGTCCAGCTTGTCGGAGGTTCTCGCGGCCGGGCGGCGGTGCCGTCCGGTGCGTCCACCGGCGAGCACGAGGCCATCGAGCTGCGGGACGGCGACAAGCAGCGCTACCTGGGCAAGGGCGTGCAGAAGGCCGTGAAGAACGTGGTGGACGCGCTCGCGCCGGCGCTGATTGGCATGGACGCGGCGGACCAGTTCGCCGTGGACCAGCGGATGCTGGAGCTGGACGGCACGGCCACCAAGGGCAAGCTGGGCGCCAACGCCATCCTCGCGGTGTCCATGGCGGCGGCGCGCGCCGCGGCGGACGCGCACGGGCTGCCGCTGTACCGGTACGTGGGCGGCGCGCAGGCGCGCACCCTGCCGGTGCCGCTGATGAACATCCTCAACGGCGGCGCGCACGCGGACACCCGCGTGGACGTGCAGGAGTTCATGGTGGTGCCCGCCGGCGCGTCCTCCTTCGCGGAGGGCCTGCGCTGGGGCGCCGAGGTGTTCCACGCGCTGAAGAAGATTCTCAAGGGCCGCAAGCTGGCCACGGGCGTGGGCGACGAGGGCGGCTACGCCCCGGACCTGCCGGCCAACGAAGAGGCGCTCAAGCTCATCATGGAGGCCATTGACCAGGCGGGCTTCAAGGCCGGGGAGCAGCTCTTCCTGGCCCTGGACGTGGCGGCCAGCGAGTTCTTCGACAAGGGCAGCAAGAAGTACAAGCTGAAGGGCGAGGGCAAGGAGTACGACTCCACCGGCCTGCTCGAGTACTACCGCGGCCTCGCGGAGCGCTACCCCATCATCTCCATCGAAGACGGCATGGCGGAGGATGACTGGGAGGGCTGGAAGAAGCTCACCGACGCGCTGGGCTCGCGCATGCAACTGGTGGGCGACGACCTCTTCGTCACCAACGTGGAGCGCCTGGGCCGCGGCATCGAGTCCGGCACGGCCAACTCCATCCTGGTGAAGGTGAACCAGATTGGCACCCTGACGGAGACCTTCGACGCCGTGCGCATGGCGCACCGCGCCGGGTACACGTCCGTCATGAGCCACCGCTCCGGCGAGACGGAGGACACCACCATCGCCGACCTGGCCGTGGCGCTGGACTGCGGGCAGATCAAGACGGGCTCCGCGTCCCGCTCCGACCGCGTGGCCAAGTACAACCAACTGCTGCGCATCGAAGGCGAGCTGGGGGCCGCGGCCCGCTACGCTGGCAAGTCGGTGTTCCGCGCCCTGAACCAGAAGAAGTGAGCCCGTGAGCGACAAGCCCAAGCGCATCCTCGTCTCCAACGACGACGGTTACTTCTCCGAGGGGCTCCAGGCGCTGGTCGAGGCCGTGAGCCCCCTGGGGGAGGTGTGGGTGGTGGCCCCCGACCGGGAGCAGAGCGCCGCCTCGCACGCCATCTCCCTCCACCGGCCGCTGCGCATCAAGGAGGTGCGGGAGCGGTGGTTCGCCGTCGACGGGACCCCCGCGGACTGCGCTTATCTGGCGATCAACCACCTCCTGAAGGATGATCGCCCGGTCCTCATGGTTTCCGGCATCAACCACGGCGCGAACCTGGCCGAAGACATCATGTACTCCGGCACGGTGGCCGCCGCGATGGAGGGCGCGCTCCTGGGCGTGCCGGCCATCGCCTTCAGCCTGGTGGCCCGGCGGAGCTTCGACTTCGCGCCGGGGGCCCGGTTCGCCCGCTCGCTGGTGGCCAGCGCCCTGTCGCGGCCCCTGCCGCCGCGGATGCTCCTCAACGTGAACATCCCCGGGGGCGTGGAGCCGGAGGGCTTCGTCGTCACCCGCCAGGGCCGTCACTCGTACGGCTACGAGGTGGTGGAGAACGAGGACCCGCGCGGCCGGAAGTACTACTGGATTGGCGGCAGCGACTACCAGCACGAGGACATCCCGGGCAGCGACTGCAACGCCGTGTTCCGGGACAAGCGCATCTCCGTCACGCCGCTGCACTTCGAGCTGACGGACCACGGCCGGCTCCCGGACCTCTCCGGGTGGCGGGTCGATGGCTTCAACCGGCATGAACCGGACGGTGCCTAGCGTTGGCGCCGTGCGTGTCCAGCCGCGCGCGTGGGGCGCTCCGGGTGTTCCTCCTGGCCGTGTTGCTGAGCGGCTGCGCGGGCACCCGGGCCTCCTCCGTGGCCGGGCCGGACCTGGGGCTGGACGCCGCTTCACCCGAGGCCGAGGCGGCGGGAGTCTCCGACGCGGACGCGCGCACCACGCCGCTGCCCTTCAACCTGCGGGGCGTGCACGCCGAGCCGGAGCTGGTGTCCGTGCGCCACCGCGTGGCGCCGGGCGAGACGATGTACCGCATCTCCCGCACCTACGGCCTCACGGTGGAGGAGCTGGGCTCGGCCAACGGCATCACGGCGCCGTGGACCCTGGCGGTGGGGCAGGAGCTCGTCATCCCCGGCGTCGAGCGCGGCGTGCCCGTGCGAGCCCTGGCGGAGGCGGACCCGGAGCCGGTCCGGACCTCCGTGTCCACCGCGTCCCGGCGAGGCGCGGGGCGCCGCGAGGAGCCGCCGTCGCGGAGCCGGCCCCGGTCGCGTCCGGCGAGCGCCACGGGCCCTCGCCGCGTGGCCACCCAGGGGCAGTTGGACTGGCCCCTCAGGGGCGTCCTCTATGGCCGCTTCGGCAAGAAGGGGAAGGAGCCACACGACGGCATCGACCTGGCCGCGCCTTCCGGAACGCCCGTGAAGACGGCGCAGGCGGGCACGGTGCTCTACGCGGGCGAGCAGCGGGGCTACGGCAACATCGTCATCGTCGAGCACACCAACAAGCTCATCACCCTGTACGCGCACAACCGCGACCTGCGCGTGAAGACGGGGCAGAAGGTGCGCCGCGCGCAGGTGATTGCCACCGTGGGCGAGTCCGGCCGGACGTCCGGGCCCCACCTGCACTTCGAGGTGCGCCTGGATGGAAGGCCGGTGGACCCGCTCGACTACCTGGGCCCCATGCCCTCCTCGTGAGCGGGGCAGGGTGGGCTCGGCTGCCTCCCTGCGCCTGGCGGTGGGGCGGGGCGCTGCCCGGGTGACGACAGGCCCTCCGTGCCGGGGCCGGGTGAAGGTAGAGTGCCGGCCCGTGTCGCGCTTCGTGTCCTGGTGGCTCTCTTCTTTCGTCTTCATGGCCTCGGCGGCGAACGCCCAGGCGCCAGCCCCCGCTGAGCCACCGTCCGCTCCGTCCGCGACGCTGCTTCCCGCCGCCGCAGCCCCAGCGAGCGCGCCCGACACGCCCGACACGCCCGCGCCCATCGTCGTCGCGGTGCTGATGCTGGAGTCCAACGAGGCGGGCAGCGACGCGGCGCCGGGCGTCACCTCGCTCATCACCTCGCGGCTGGCGGAGTCGCCCCGGCTGCGCGTCCTGTCCCAGTGGGATGTGGAGTCCGCGCTGGACGACGAGCACCAGCAGCAGCTCCAGGGCCTCAAGTCCTGCGAGCGCGGGGACTGCCTCCAGGAGCTGGTGGCGCTCACGGGCGCCCGCTACGTCGTGGCCGGCCGGCTGGACCGCTTCGGCGACCAGTACCTGCTCACCGCCAACCTGCTGGACGCCGTGGGCGGGCGGAGCCTGGCCCGGCCGCGCGCCGAGGCGCCGGAGTCCGAGGACCTGCTGCGCACGGCGCAGGCCGTGGCGGATCAGCTCTTCGCCGCGCTCGTCCCGCCCGAGGAGTCCGTGGTGGCCCGCCCCCTCCTGGGCGGCTCCTCGCGGACGGGCGGCGGCGGCCTGCTGCTGGGCCTGCGCGTCAACAACAACTTCATCGACAAGCTGTCCAAGGTGAACCCGGGCGGCGACATCGAGGTGGGCTACTGGTTCCACCCTGAATGGGTCGGCTTCCTCCAGGTGGGCTTCAGCTACGTGCGCTCCACCCAGGAGGGCGTGCGCAGCGGCCTCAACGTGCTGCCCAGCGTCGTGGGCGCGCGGCACTACCACAACGTGGAGAAGTCCCTGCGGCCCTACTGGGGCTTCGGCCTGGGCGTGCAGCTCTCCTTCGGTGACTTCGGCATCTTCCAGTCCACCGGGACGCTGCCCACCGTCATGGGCTTCGCGGGCCTGGAGTACCTCGTCGCCGGTTCGGTGGGCTTCCAGGTCGAGGTGGGCACCAACGTCGCGCAGGCGGTGATGGGCCTTTCGGAATCGAAGCTGGGCGACGGCCTCAACCTGGACCTGAACGCCGGCATCGCGTACCACTTCTGAGCTTCGGAGCCCCCATGTTCCCGCGAACGCGCGTCCTCTCCCTGATTGCCCTGCTCGCCCTGACGGGCTGTGATGACGAGACGCCTCGCGTCAAGCCGAAGGACCACGCGGAGGGCCTCTACGTCAAAGGCACCGCCGAGTACCTCCAGGGCCACTTCGAGGCGGCCCTGGCCTCCTTCGACGCCATGAAGCAGATTGCCCCGGACGACCCGCGCCTGCCCGCCGCGCGCGGCGAGCTGTACCTCTCCATGGGCCGGCTGACGGACGCCGCCGCCGAGTTCCAGGCCGCCCTCGAGCTGGAGCCCAAGCGCTCCACCAACTGGAGCCGCCTGGGCTTCATCCAGGCGCAGCTCGGCCAGGTGGAGGAGGCCCAGAGCTCGCTGCGCAAGGCCCTGTCGTTGTTCCCCCAGGACTTCAACGCCCTGGAGTCGCTGGGCGACCTGGACCTCAAGAAGGGCGACCACGACTCCGCCGTGCGGCACTTCACGCTCGCGTCCAGCGCCGCGCCCTCGCCCGAGCAGAAGTCCGCGCTCGTCATGCGCGCGCTGGACGTCCTGTCCTCGCAGGAGCGCTACCCGGAGCTGCTGGCCGCGGCCCAGAAGGCCGTGGATGACGGCATCCACACCGCGGAGGTGCTCGCCACCCTGGGGGACGCCCTGGTGCGCGCCGGCAACCTCACCGAGGCCGCCAACGCCTACCGCGACGCCGCCAGCCGCGCGCCGCGGGACCCCACGCTGTGGGAGCTCGTCGGTGAAATCAAGACGAAGCTCGACAAGCCCGGGGACGCCATCTCCGCCTACAAGGAGTCCCTGCGCGTGAAGGACCGCGCCATCGTCCACGTGGCGCTGGCCCGCATCTACCTGGGGATGAAGGACAGCTCGGCCGCGAAGGAGGAGCTGGCCGCCGCGCTGGAGTCCGTGTCCGGCCAGGACATCCGCGAGATGCGCGAGCTGGCCAGCCTGCTGGCCACCATGGACCGCAAGCCGGACGCGCTGCGCATCCTGTCCACCCTCAGCGCGGAGCAGGACCACGCGAAGGACACCGAGCTGCACGTCGCCACCGCCCGGCTCGCGAGCGAGCTCAAGGACACCGGCATCCTCCAGGCCGCCTGCGCGCGGGCGACCGCGGCTGACGCCAGCCTCAAGAAGTGCCCCTGAGCCACCCCCGGGCCAGCAGCCGGCCCGGGGCGGGGGAGACTATTGGGTGCGGCCGCCCTGGAGCTTGCGGTACACGCCCACCACCTGGCCCAGAATCATGGTGGACCGGAACTCCGCGCGGCTCACGTAGATGGGCTGCATGGTGGCGTTGGCCGGCTGGAAGCGGATGCGGTCGCCTTCCGGGTAGTAGCGCTTCACCGTGGCCTCGTCCTCGATGAGCGCCACCACGATTTCACCCGGCTGCGCGGACGGCGTCTTCTTCACGAAGAGGTAGTCCCCGTCGTGGATGCCGTCGTCAATCATCGACTGGCCCTTCACGCGCAGGGCGAAGACCTCGCGGCCATTCACGCCTCCGAGCAGGAAGCTGTCGATCTTGACGGAGTCCTCCATGTTCTCCTGCGCCAGCAGCGGCGCGCCGGCGGCCACCTTGCCGAGCAGGGGAATCTCCACCATCCCCGAGTCCTTGCGCGCCCCCAGGCCGAGCAGCAGCCGCGCGCGCTTGGTGGGCACCAGGGAGCGGCTCTGCTGCTCGCCCCGGTTCAGGTAGCCCTTGCGCTCCAGCGCCTTCAGGTGGTCGTTGACACCGTTCGTCGAGCGGATGTCCATGTGCTCCCCGATTTCGCGAATCGTCGGCGGGAAGCCCCGGGTCTCCGTCTCCTTGACGATGAAGCTGAGAATCTCGCGCTGGCGTTCCGTGAGCTCTTCCATGCGCTCCCTCACTCGTCTGCCGTCCTGCCGGGGAGTCGTTCCCCCCAGGCAACAGGCTTTCAGTGTCACTCTCCCTGAACAGACGTGTAGAGTCAACTCGTCCGGTGTCGCGCCGCGCACTCCGGGTACGCGCCGCTTCGTCCTGTTTCTCACTTCTTGAGGCGGGGGGGCGAACTCGACGTACACTTCCTCCGCTTTGTCCGAGCTCCGCCACACACTGCTCTTCGTCGACGACGAGGCCGACGTCCTGGACATCCTCACGCGGATGTTCCAGCGCCGGTACCGCGTCCTCACGGCCCGAAGCGGCTCCGCCGCGCTGGAAATCCTGAGAAAGGAGCCGGTGGACGTCCTCATCACGGACCAGCGGATGCCGGAGATGACGGGCATCGAGCTGGTGGCCACCGCGCGCGCGGAGGGCTTCGACGTCACCGCGCTGCTGCTGACGGGGTACACCCACCCGGACGACATCATCGCGGCCATCAACCAGGGGCAGGTGTACCGGTACATCACCAAGCCCTGGGACGTGAACGACCTGCTCATCACCGTGAAGAACGCGGTGGAGTACACGCAGCTGCGCAAGGACAAGGAGCGGCTGATCCGCCAGCTCCACCAGCGCGTGGAGGCGCTCTTCGTCCTGTACGAGGTCAGCCGCGCCAGCGCGAATGATCCGGCCAGCTACGACAACATCATCGACCGCGTGCTCATCGCGGTGGCGCGCGTGCTGCCCTATGACTGCGGGGCGGCGCTCATCGCCCCGGACGAGGCCCGCAGCGCCACGCTGCGGCTGCGCTGCCAGGGCATGGTGGGCGAGCAGGCGCTGCTGGGCGTGAAGGAGTCCATGCTCGGCGCCTACCGCAAGAGCAGCGGCCTGCTGCTGCCGGAGGACCGCGTCATCACCCGCGTGGCGGGCACCACCACGCGGGACGCGGCGGCGCCGTCCGTCTACCCCAGCCAGCTCACCGTCAACCTGGTGGCGGGCGGGCGCCCGGTGGGCATGCTGTCGCTGTTCAGCCAGAAGCCGGACGCCTTCTCCGAGGACGACGGCGTGCTGCTGGACGTGCTCGCCAACCAGACGGCGGACGCCATCCAGTCCCTGCGCTCGGCGGAGGAGGAGGCCCGCCACCGCATGGAGCGGATGGTGGAGTCCATGGCGGACGGCGTGGTCCTCACCGACGAGAAGAACGACATCGTGGTGATGAACCCGGCGGCGCGGCGCCTCCTGCACGCGGGGGAGGACCCCGAGGAGCAGACGACGCGGCTGATGGAGGAGCGCCTGGGCTTCCAGCCCTTCCACCTGGTGCGCGGCTGGGAGTACGGCGGCGGCCAGGTGCTGCGCGAGGAGGTGAAGCTCTTCGAGCGGCACGTCCAGACGACGGTGACGCCGGTGACGGACGCGCGGGGCACGCTGCGCGGCGTGTGCGTGGTGCTGCGCGACATCACCGAGCAGAAGCGCCTGGAGGAGCGCAAGGACGAGTTCGTCTCCATGGTGAGCCACGAACTGCGCACGCCGCTGACGTCCATCTCCGGCGCGCTGGACCTGGTGCTCAACTTCATGGCCGGCGACATCAACGAGCGGCAGCGCCGCTACCTGTCGCTGGCGCGGGACTCCACGGAGAAGCTCAACGCCATCGTGGATGACCTGCTGGACCTGTCGAAGTTCGCCAAGGGCCGGCTGCGGATGAGCTTCGAGGTGTCGTACCTCGACGAGCTCGTCCAGCGCGTGGTGGAGAAGTACGGCCCGGCCTTCGGCGAGAAGCGCGTGCTGGTGAAGCCGGTGCTGCCACGCCACCCGATGCGCGTGGTGGCGGACCCCAACCGCCTGGACCAGGTGCTCAACAACCTGCTCAACAACGCGGTGAAGTTCACCCCGGAGGGCGGGGAGGTGCGGGTGGAGGTGCACGCCACCTCCAGCCTGCCGGGCTACGTCGTGATCTCCTGCTGGAACAGCGGGGACCCCATCGCCGAGGAGAGCCTGGAGCGCATCTTCGACCGCTTCGAGCAGGCGCGCACCAAGGCCAACCGCACCGTGCGGGGCACCGGCCTGGGGCTGGCCATCTGCCGCAACATCGTGGAGGCCCACGGCGGCCGCATCTGGTGCGAGCCATGCTCGGACGGCGTGCGCTTCATGGTGGTGCTGCCCACCGAGCCGCCGCCGGAGCTGCGCCGCACCGACGACGTGGCGGACGCCATCCAGCTCCCGCGCCGGCAGGAGAGCCGGGGGCGGGTGCTCGTCATCGACGGCGAGCCGGAGGTGGCCTTCATCGCCAAGGCGCTGATGTCCGCGCGCGGCTACGACGTGCGCCTGGCCTTCAACGCGGAGGACGGCCTGGCCGCCGCGCGCCGGCACGAGCCGGACACGGTGATGGTGTCCGTGCGCCTGCCGGACGTGGACGGGCTGCGGCTGGCGGAGATCCTGAGGCACGACCCGGAGACGCGCCGGGCGCCGCTGCTGGTGACGTCCGCCTTCGACGAGCGCCAGCGCGCCTTCCGCGCCGGCGCGGACGCCTTCCTGGTGCGCCCGCTGGCGTCGGACAAGCTGCTGGCCACGGTGGACTCGCTGGTGCGGGGACGCCAGGGCCCGGCGCACGGCCGCGTGCTGGTGGTGGATGACGACGCGAAGATCGCCGCCATCTGCCGCGAGGTGCTGGAGAACCTCGGCTTCGACGTGGCGCTGGCGGGCTCCATCGAGGAGGGGCGCCGCTCCCTGCGCGAGCGCCGTCCGGACGTGGTGCTGCTGGACGTGACGCTGCCGGACGGGGACGGCTTCGTCTTCCTGGAGGAGATCAAGGCGGAGAGCGCCGGAGGCCACATCTCCGTCATTTTCATCTCCGCCCGCGCGGAGACGTCCTCCAAGGTGCGCGCGCTCAAGCTGGGCGGCGACGACTACCTCACCAAGCCCTTCGACGCGCTGGAGCTGGGCGCGCGCGTGGAGAGCGTGATGCGGCGCAAGGAGCAGGAGCTGTCGGCCTCGCCCACCACGCAGCTTCCGGGCTCCACCGCCATCGAGCGCGAGGTGCAGCGGCGCCTGTCGCTGCGGCGGCCCTTCGCCTTCTGCTACCTGGACCTGGACAACCTCAAGGCCTACAACGACTACTACGGCTTCGCGAAGGCGGACGGCGTGGTGCGCCAGACGGGGGACTTGATGCGCGAGGTCTTCGCCCAGGACGGCGCGCCCGGGGACTTCCTGGGCCACGTGGCGGGGGACGACTTCGTCTTCATCACCTCGCCGGAGACGGTGGACCGCATCTGCCAGAAGGCCATCGAGACGTTCGACCGCATCATCCCGCTCTATTACGACCGGCAGGACCGGGAGCGCGGCCACATCGAGGCGGAGGACCGCTACGGGGAGAAGCGGCGGTTCCCCATCATGAGCGTGTCCGTGGTGGCGGTGATGACGGACGGCGCGCAGGACCACGCGGAGCTGGCGCGGCGCGCCGCGGACATGAAGAAGCGCGCCAAGGCGATTGCGGGCTCGGTGTTCCTGCGCAGTGACCAGGAGCGGGTGGTACGCTCCGTGGCCGGATGAGGCTCTACCAGCAACTCGTCCTGTTCATGCTCGCCGCGACGGTGCTTCCCCTGGCCGCGGTCGGCTTCCTGTTGCTTTCGCGCGCGGAGGCGGAGCTGGCCGCCCGCATCGACGCGGAGCAGCGCGCGCAGGCGACCGCCACCGCGGAGTCCGTGGGCGCCACCGTGATGGAGGTGGTGGACGCGCTGGCCCGCTCGGCGGAGCTCATCGACTGGCAGGCCGCGAGCGACGCGGAGACGCAGGGCGCGCTGCGGCTCCTGTATGGCCAGTCCCCGGCGGTGAGCGCGGTGCTGAAGCTGGACGCGGAGGGCCGCCCGCTGGGCGCGCCCGTCTTCCGCGCGCGGGCGTTCGACGGGCACCCGGCCTTCTCCCCCGACTCCGTGGACAGGCTGGTGCGCTCCATCCCCGTGCAGACGCTGCGGGGGGGCGGCAAGGGCCAGGCCGCGCTGGGCAGCGCGTACGTCCACGCGGAGGAGGGGCGCTCGGCGGTGGCCGTGGCGGTGAAGCTGGCGGAGGGGGACGGCGCGCCCTTCGCCGTCGCGGAGGTGGTGCTGCAGCCGTTGGAGGCGGTGCTGCGCCGCCGCCTGGGAGACGGGCTGGGGCGCATCCACCTGGTGGACGAGGAGCGCCGCGTGCTCGCCAGCACCGTGCCCGAGCGCCGGGGCCAGGTGCTGCCGCCGGAGCTGGGCGCGCGCCTGCTGGCCCCGGCGGCGCCGCTGGCGGAGCCGGTGCGCAGCTTCCGCGTGGAGTCCCCCGCCCGGCGCGTCAGCGTGGCGCGCGTGCCCCATGGCATGCGCTTCGACGTGCTGGTGGAGGTGGACGAGGCCGCCGCGCTGGCGCCCGTCCACGGCATGCGGCGCACGGTGCTGCTGTCCATTGGCGCCACCTTCCTGGTGCTGCTGGGGCTGGGCGCGCTCTTCACGCGCCGCCTCAACCTGCGGCTGGCGGAGGTGGTGCGCGGCGCGGAGGCCTACGGCCGCGGCGAGCTGGACACGCGCGTGAAAGTCACGGGCCAGGACGAGCTGAGCGAGCTGGCCACCACCTTCAACCGCATGGGCGAGGAGCTGGAGGCGGCCCGCGCCCGGATGCTCCGCTGGAACGATGACCTGCGCGTCCGCGTGGACGAGGCCACCGCGGAGCTGAAGGCGGCCCAGGCGCAGCTCGTGGAGGCGCAGAAGCTGGCCGCGGTGGGGCAGCTCGGCGCGGGGGTGGCGCACGAAATCAACAACCCGCTGGCCGGCATCCTCGGCAACGTGCAGTTGCTGATGTTGGACCGCGGCGCCGCGGACCCGGACCTGGAGTCGCTGCGGAAGATCGAGCAGAGCGCCAAGCGCTGCAAGGAGATCACCCAGAACTTGCTGCGCTTCTCCCAGCAGCGCGAGCGCGCGGAGCTGCGGCCGGTGGACCTCAACGCCGTGGTGCGCGACGCGCTCACCCTCACCGAGCACCAGGTGCGCGGCGAGGGCGTGGTGCTCACCAGCGTGCTGGAGGACGGACTCTCGCGCGTGCGCGCGGACCCGGGCCACCTGTCGCAGGTGGTGCTGGCGCTGGTGTCCAACGCGCGCACCGCGATGCTGAAGTCACCGGACAAGCGGCTCACCCTGCGCACGGGCGAGGCCGACGGCTTCGGCTTCCTGGAGGTGGAGGACACGGGGAAGGGGATTGCCCCCAGCCACCGGCCCCGCATCTTCGAGCCCTTCTTCACCACGAAGGACGTGTGGTCCAACGTGGGGCTGGGGCTCAGCGTGGCCTGGCGTGTGGTGACGGAGGCGGGCGGGAGCATCGAGGTCCGCTCGGAGGTCGAGCAGGGCAGTTGCTTCACCGTGAAGCTGCCGAAGGCGTGAGGGCCCTCCGCTGGGCCTGTGATAGCTAACGAGGCTGCCCATGGCTGATTCCCGCCCATCGCGCCGTCAAGCGCCCTTCCTCATTGGCCTCGCGCTGATTCTCGCGGCGCTGCCGGTGGGGTGGTTCGTCTTCCTGCGCCAGCCGCCACCGCCGCCCCCTCCGCCCGTGGCGCCCCCCGTCGTGGAGGCGCCGGCGGTGCACAAGCCGCTGGAGCTGGAGCTGACGCAGGTGTCCGGCAAGGTGGAGGTGCAGAACACGGACGGCACGTGGCGCGAGGCCACGGTGGGCACGACGCTGCGCCGCGACGAGCGGGTGCGCACCGATGACGGCTCGTACGCCATGCTGATTGGCGGCGAGGCGGTGGAGGTGCACATGGACCCGGGCACGGAAATCTCCGTGGACGCGCTGACCGAGTCGCTCTCCCGCATCCTGCTCCAGCGCGGCATGGCCACCGCCGTCGTGCGCCCGGGACAACGGCACACCTTCGAGGTGAAGGCGGCGAACTCGGACGCGACGGCCACCTTGCAGCAGGCCGGCGAGTTCACCATGAGCAACAACGGCGAGGGCACCGTGGCCGTGGGCACGCGCGAAGGCGAGGTGACGCTCGTGGGCCAGGGCAAGGTCGTCATCGTCCGCGCCGGGCAGCAGGCCGTCGTGCGGCCGGGACAGGCGCCGTCGGAGCCGTCCGCCATCCCCACCAGCCTCCTGCTCAAGGTGGACTGGCCCACCGAGCGCACCCGCCGCCAGCGCGAGCTCGTCGTGCGGGGCCAGGCCTCACCCGGCAGCCGCGTGCAGGTGGATGGCGTCACCGTCACGTCCGATGCGGAGGGAAACTTCCAGCGAAAGGTCGTCCTGCGCGAGGGCCGCAACACGGTGGACGTCCAGGCCCACGGCGTGGGGCGCACCCGACAACAGGACACCAAGGACGTCGTGGTGGACACCACACCCCCGCCCCTCAAGACGGATACCGAGAACATCTGGAATCAGTAGCACCAGCACCCGCTCCGCAGCCGTGGAGGCGAGCGGGTGTTCGCCTTGACCCATGGCGAGGGGGCTCCCTACACTCCCGGGAGGAGTCATTCCTGTTCAAGGGCAATCCCGGGCGAAAGCCCGGGTGCGCAAAGCCGCGGGGCCTGAAGTCCGGCCGGCCGTGACCGCCGTGGGAAGTCAGCACCGGAAGGGTTCCGGGCCCACTGCGCCTTGAGCGAGGCGTGGGTCTTCGTTTCGGAATCCCCGGGAGGTCCTCTCCGATGCTGCGGACACTGGCCCTGAGTTGCTGCCTGCTTTCCCCGCTCGCCTTCGCCTCCACTCCGGAGCTCCGCACCCTGACAGGCACCCTGCAGGTGGTGGCCGGGGGGCCGGGGGACCAGACGGACCCGCACGTCAGCGGGCCGCTGGTGGCCTATACGAACGAAGCCCGAGGCACGAGCGAGATTCGCTACCACGACCTGAAGACGTTCGTGGACGCCGCCATCCCCAACGGCGGCGCGTTCGACTTCGTGTCGGACGTCTCCGGCGGCACCATCGTCTTCACGCGCGTGAGCACCTCCAGCGCCATCTATACGTTCGACGTGGGCGTGGACTCGGCGCCCCGCGAGCTGGCGCCGGAGGCGGGGAGCAGCCGCCGCTCCGCGGTGATTGGTGGGCGCACGGTGGCGTGGCAGGACTTCGGCTACACCGGCGTGACGTCGCAGCCGGAGCTCGCCGTGTATGACCTGGACCAGGGCACGCTCACGCGGCTCACGGACGACACGTTCCAGGACCGCACGCCCGCGGTGTCGCCGGATGGCTCGGCCATCGTCTGGGCCAAGTGCGACGAGCAGGGGCTGCGCTGCGACATCTGGCAGGCGCGGCGGAGCGCCCACGGTTTCACCTCGCAGGCCCTGACGGGCAGCGAAGGCGAGGAGTCCCAGCCGGACACCAACGGCGACATCGCCGTCTATGCCAGCACGCGGACCATTGAGGGCGTGACGGACCGGGACATCTACTGGAAGCCGCTGAACGGCGGCGCGGAGCAGCGGTTGGCGCTGCCGGGGATGGACGCGAACCCCAGCATCAGCGGCTCGCTGATCGCCTTCGAGCGTAGGGATCCGGCGAAGAACGACTTCGACATCGTGCTGTATGACGTGAGCACGCAGACGCTCTACGCCATCACCGAGACGCCGGAGAACGAGAGCCTCACCGATCTGAGCATGGACGCGGACGGCACGGTGCGCGTGGTGTGGACCGTCTCGGAGAACGGTGACTTCAACGTCCATGCCTTCACCTTCAGGCTGGATGACGCGCCGGGCTGCAAGCTCGCGGCGGTGGACGCGCCTTCGCCCGAGGAGGTGTGTACGCGGCCGGGCGCCTGGCCGCTGCTCGCGGCGCTGGAGGTTGCGCGCACCAGCGGTCAGCCCAACGGCGTGGCGCTCGGCTTCGCGGGCACCGGTGACGGCGTGCTGTGCGTGGACAACGGCTACAACGGCCAGGACTCCACCGCGGGCTGGGTGTGGATCAACGGCCGCGAGCTGGTGGACCCGTCCCGCTTCAAGCAGGGCGTCGCGCTGGTGGCCACGCGCGCGCCGCTGGATGGTCACAACTCGCTGGCGGCGCTCATCTCCGGCAGGCCGGGCAGCGCCTTCCGGCTCCGCGTGTATGCACCGCCCACCGTGTGTCAGCCCGTGGCGGACGCGCCCACGGGAGCGCGCGTCATCCCGGGGCGCGCGCTGAAGCCGGTGTCATCTTCGTCCTCCTCGGTGTCGCCGGTGACCTTCGTCGCGGAGGGGCCTGGGCGCGACGAGGCGCTTCGGGGCTGTAGCACAGGGGGCGGGCCGTTGACGCTTTCCGGGGTGATCCTGTTGCTGGCGTGCTGGCTTCGGCCGCGCGCGTCGATGCGGAAGGCGCTTCGGCACAGCGAGCGCGCCCTGTAGACTGCCTCGGCCCTGAACCGGTTTCTCCTCCTCGGATGGTTGTTGCTGTGTGCCCCGGCCTGGGCGGACACGCTCGAGATTCTCGGGCCGTCGTCCGCCGTGGCGCCGGATGGATTCCCCGTGGCGCTCGTCCGCAAGGACGCCGCGGGCCGTCCGGTTCCGATGGGCAAGCCCTCCGTGCGGGCCGACGGCGCGGAGCTGCGTGACGGCGCCGCGCAGCCGCCGCTGCGCACCTACGTGGTGGTGCCGCGCGCGGGCGCCCGCGACGTCGTGGTCCGCGCGAGCGTGGATGGCCTGGAGGCCCGCGCGCGCTACGTGCTGGGCCCGCCGGCCGCGGAGGTGCGGCTCTCGCTGGAGCCCCCCGCGCCGGTGAAGGGCAGGGACAAGGAGGCGCGGCTCACGGTCCAACTGGTGCGGCCGGATGGCACCGCGGATGACAGCGGCGCGCCGCCCGTGGTGCGGGTGAGCGTGGGCCGCGTGGAGGGACTGGAGCGGACGGGGCCGGGCACGTACCGCGCGCGTTATGTCCTGCCGGACACGCGTTACCCCGAGGTGGCCATCCTGGTGGCCTTCTCCGCCTGGCCCAGCCCGCAGTCGGTGCACGGGGCCTACGGGCGCGTGCTCGTGCCGCTGGCCGCGTCGGTGAACCTGCCAGGGACGACCGAGCCCGACGCGGAGATCGCCATCGACATCGCGGGGCGGACCTTCGGCCCGGTGGCGGCGGGCCCCGACGGCCGCTTCCGCGTGCCCATCATCGTGCCGCCCGGACATCGCATCGGGCAGGGGCGGGTGGTGGACAAGGTGGGCAACGTGCGGCGGATGCCCATTGACCTGCGGCTGCCGCCCACGGACGGTCTGGCGTGTGTGCTCCAGCCGCAGCGGCTCCCCGCGGACGGCGTGTCCCAGGCCCGGCTCGTCTGCGCGACGAGTGACGCGATGGGCCTGCCGGTGGAGGACGCGCGCGTCACCACGCAGGTGCGTCACGGCACCCTGCGGGGCCCCACGCGCTCGCCAGGCGGCCTCTTGGAGTGGCGCTACACCGCGCCGCGGACGCTGGCGGACGACGAGCGCATCGAAGTCGCATGGCCGCAGCGCGGTCCCGGCTCGCGCGAGACGCCGGCGTTGGAGTTGGTGCAGGGGCCGGTCGCGGAGAGCCGCATCGAGCGGGCCGAGGCGCTGGTGCATTACGGGGCTCGCACGCGCGTGGCGGTGACGGCGCGCGACGCGTTCAACCGGCCTCGGCCGGGGGCCACGGTGGAGCTGCGCGCGCCGGTGGGGGCCTTCACGCCGCCAGAGGAGCCGCGACCCGGCGGCTTCATCAGCGACTGGACGCTGCCGGCAACGGGCGAGGCGACGGAAGTGGACCTGCATGCCCGCGCGTGGGGGCCCGCTGGCACCGAGCCCGCGCGCATCACCGTCTGGCGCACCGACGACGAGCTGTACGCGGGCGTGTCCGACCTGGCGGGCCTTCCGGTGCCGGAGCAGCCGCTGCGTGTGAATGGCCGCGAGGTGACGACGAGCTGGGATGGCACGGTGCCTCTGGGGCCGGCGCGCCCGGCGACGCTGGAGATTTCGCACGGGGTGTGGACGGGCCTGACGCGGACGGTCCACGTGTTGGGTCCGTTGGGGCCCGTGTTCCCGCTGGAGGGCCCGCTGGTGCCGTCCGACGCGACGGTGCGCGTGCGGCTGGCGCCCGAGATTCCGGTGAACGTGCGCCTCACGGTGAGCGGCACCCGCGTGACGTACTGGGTGGAGGACGCGAACGGACAGGTGCTGCCCGGGCGCGAGGTCTTCGTCTCGCTGACGGGCGGTGAGCGCGTCGAGGCGCGGGTGGAGGGCGGGCGCACGTCCTTCACCGTGCGCGCGCCGGGGCCGGTGAGCGTGTCCGTCGCGGATGTCGCCACGGGCGTCACGGCGCTGGCCGAGGTGCGCCCATGAAGCGCGCGCTGGCCTGCCTGTTCGCCGCCGCGTGCCTGCTGCCCCTGGGCGTCCGTGCGCAGGCGCTGTCGTTGGACACGCCGTCGCAGGCCTCCACCATCGCGGGCCGCGTGTGCCAGGACCTCGACGGTGATGGGCTGTGCGGCGCGGACGAGCCGGGACTGCCCGACGTGCGCCTGGTGCTCACCACCGGCCGTGAGGTCCGCACGGACGCGACGGGCCGCTTCCACGTCACCGGTGTCGATTCCCGCGTGCCCGACGCGACGGGCGGACTGCACCTGCGGCCGGGACGTCACCGGTTGAAGGTGGATGCGCGCTCGCTGCCCGTCTCCAGCCGCGTCAGCCCGGAGGCTGCGACGGTGGAGGTGCCCTGGGGCGCGGTCGTCCTCCAGGACTTCGCCGTGCGCAGCGTGGCGGTGGAGGCCGCGCCCGTGCGGCTCTCCTTCACCGAGGCGCCGCCCGTGGCGGAGGTCGCGCCGGGGCAGGGCGCCGTGCGCTTCCGCGTGGCCGGGCAGGCGGCGGCCGGCGACGTCGTCACCGTGGCGGGTGTGGCGGCCCAGGTGGACGCGAAGGGCGCATGGCAGGCCCAGGTGCCGCTCGTGGCTGGAGAGAACCTGCTCCCCATCACCGCCTCGGGGGCCGAGGGCGCGGTGCGCCTGTACCGCCAGCGCGTGGACGTGGTGCCGCGCGACGGTGGGTGGCTGGTGGCCCCTCGGCCGATGCTCCCCGTCGCTTCGCTACGGCTCCCCGCCGGGCGGGACTCGGCCGCGGCCAGCGGCACCTCTCGCGTGCAGGTGGAGGCGCCCGCGGGCACGCGCATCCACACCCCCGAGGGCGAAGTGGTGGTGGGGCCCGAGGGCCGCGCGGATGCCGTGGTGGTGCTGTCGCCGGGCCGCAATCAGGTTCCCGTCCGGCTCACGTTGCCGGAGGGCCCGCCGCGCGAAGAGACGTTGGAGATCGCCGCGTCGGTGCGTCCCTTCGCCGTGGGCCTGCTGGACGTGGAGGCCACCTACGCGCTGGGGAGCGGCGGCGTGCAGCTCCGCGGACGGGGCTCCGCGCACGCGGAGCTGCGGCTGGGCGCGGTGGACGTGGTGGGCGAGCTGGACCTGCGCGACACGGATGGGCGCACGCTGAACGGCGCCAGCCCGCCGGACTGGCTGCGCCCGCGCGTGCCGGAGCGCTTCGACCGCGCCGCGGACCCGGACCTGGCGCCCGCGGAGTGGGGCGACGACTCCGTGTCATTGACGCCCAACCCCACGGAGGCGCGCCTGCGCGTGGAGGCGCGTCACGCGGAGCACGGGCGCGCGGGCCTGGGGACCTACCGCGCGCGGCTTCATGACCGCGAGGTGGGCCGCTACCACCGGCCGCTCTTCGGGCCCTACGCGGAGCTCCAGGCGGGCTCGGAGCAGGCACGCGTGGGCGTGAAGGCGTTTGGCGGGAGCCTGACGGACCCCGTGCGGCAGGTGTCCGCGGTGCCCGCGCACGAGGAGCTGCGCGCCACGGGCGGCAGCCTGTACTACCTGGGCGCGGCCTCGGTGGCGGAGGGCTCGGAGCTGGTGCGCGTGGAGGTGCGGGACGGCGTCACCGGCCTGCCGCTGGGCGAGCGGCACCTGATTCGCGGCGTCGACTACGACATCGACTACTTCGCGGGGCGCATCCTCCTGGCGCGTCCGCTGTCGTTCCTCGCGGGGGAGGCCTGGCTGAGGACGAGCGCGCCCACGGAGGCCCCGGAGCCGGTGCTGGTGGTGGACTACGCGGCGCTGCGGCTCGCGGACTCGGGCGACACGGCGGGGGGCGAGGTCTGGGCGGAGTGGCGCGGCGCGCGGCTGGGCGTGGGCGCGGTGCGCGAAGGCCGGGAGGGCCAGCCGTATTCGCTCTACACGGGCCGCGCGAGCACGGCGCTGGGCGGCTACCGTGTGGCGGCGGAGGTGGCGTCCAGCCGCGGCACCGCCGTGGACTCTTCGTTCTTCGGTGTCTCGGATGACGGGGGCCTCAGCTTCCTGCGCCCCCGCCCGGAAGCGGGCACCGGCGCGGAGGCCGTGAGTCTCCAGCTCTCCGGCCCCGGGCTGCACGGCGAGGGGACGGTGGACGCCGCGTTCCGCCTGCGCGGTCGAGGCTTCTCCGATGGCGCGCACACCGACGCGGCGCTCTTCCGGCAGTCGTCCCTGCGGGTGAGTCAGCCGCTGGGCAAGCTCCGGTTGACGCTGCTGGCGGACGAGCGGCGTTCGGCGGACCCGCGAGCGCCCTTCATGGACTCGCCGTTCTCCGCTCGCGTCCTCGCCGCCGGTGTCGGGTGGGAGGAAGCGCGGTGGGGCGTGCGCGCCGAGGTCCGGGACTCGCGACTGAACGCTGCGCGGGTGGCGGGCGTGGGGCCCACGCTCTTCGGTGGCCGCACCTCCGCGGGCGTGGCGGGCTCGCTGCGGGTGTTCGAGCGGCTCCAGCTCCGCGCCGCGCACCGGCAGGCCCTGGCGCTGCATGGTGAGGGGCCCGGACGCTTCGATGACACCTTCACGTCCGCGGGCGTGGACGTGCAGGTGGACCGCGACACGCGGGCCGGCGTGTTCGGTGGCTGGGGGCCGGAGCTGGGGCCCCGGGCCTGGGCGAACGTCGAGTCGCGGCGAGGCCAGGACGTGTTCTACGGCGGTTACTCCGTCGACGTGGACGGGCCCGACTTCGGCGCGGGCCGCACGCTGACGGGCGCGCGCACCGAGCTGCCGGGGAGCGGCACCGCGCTGTTCGTGGAGGACGTGGGCTCACACGACGCCACGGCCGTGCGGCTGGCCCGCGCCGTGGGCTTCCAGCAGCAGGTGAGCGGCGGCTTCAGCGTGGGCGCCCGCTACGAGCGCGGTGTGCGCAGCCTGCTGGACGTGGGCAGCCCGCTGGAGCGCGAGGCCGGAGGCGTCTTCGGGCAGCTCGTGTTGCCGCGCCTTCGCCTGGATGGGCGCGTGGAGCTGCGCCGGGAAGAAGGCACGCCGGAGCGAGGCTCGGGCGTCGCGGTGGACCGGCTCCAGGCGGTGGTGGCGCTGGCGGCGCAGGCGCGGTTGCTGGAGGACCTGACGGCGTCCGGCCGGGTGGACTTCGCGCGCACCGTCAACGCGGACGTGCTGGAGACGCGGCTGGTGGAAGGCTACGCCGCGGTGGCGTGGCGCCCGGGGCCCTGGCTGGTGGTGGCGCGCTACGGCATCACCCGCGAGCTGCTGCCGGGCGTCCGGTCCGCCTTTGGAGACCGGGCCTTGCAGACCTTCTCCCTGCTGCCGGCCGTGCGCCTGGGGGACCGGCTCTCCGTGGCGGCGGGCCTGCATGCGGGCCGCACCCACGTCGAGGACTCGGCGCGTTGGGTGTGGACGGGAACGATTCGCCCCGCCGTGCGTGTCGTGGGGGGCCTGGAGGTGGGGGCCGAGCTGGCGCGGCGGACGGCGTCTCCCGAGGGAGAGCGGCTGAGCGCGGTCCGCGCGGAGGTCGCCTACCGGGTGGATGAGCGGCTGCGATTGGCCACCGGGTACACACTCCTGGGCTTCAGCGGCTTGGGTTTGACCCCCGGCTCGTCGGACAATCAGGACCGGCTCTATTTGCGAGCCGAAGTGGCCTACTAGGAGCAAGCCGTGCGTCGCCTCGTCATCATCAGCCTCTGCCTGGGTGTGGCCAGCGCGGCACGCGCCGAATGGGACGTGACCGAGGTGCCAGGCATCGCCCGCTCGGTGGACGTCTTCGCGCCGGGCGTCTACGCGGTGTCCACGTCGACGCAGACGGAGCTGTACGAGAACGGCATCCAGTCCGCCGTGTTCCTTCACAGCGACGTGTTCGGCACCTTCCTGTCGCCAGCGGGCTGCTTCGCCGTCGTCGTGCGCCCGGGTGACATCATCAGCCACCAGAACTGCCTGGCTGCCGGCAACATCATCCCGCCAGACCCGGTGAACACCGTGGTGGGCGTCCGGCGGGTGAAGCACACCCCGTCGGGCACGGGCTATGCCTCGGTGGCCCTCTCCGGTGGCGGCCTCTCCCTGCTGACGGCGCAGGAGGGCGTCGAGGGCGCCACGCCCTGGACCTCGCTGGACATCGGCGCGGGGCTGCTGTCCCCCACGGACGTGCTGGGCGTGGCGGAGACGGCGGACGGGGCGCCCCATGCCCTCTTCAGCGTGACGGGCGTCTCTCGCACGGAGCTCCTCTGGTACACGCGGGACGTGCGTCAGGCCCAGGTGTCGGTGCCGGCGCCGCTGACGAGCCAGTCACCGCGCACGGTGGACCTCTTCGCGGGAACGGGCCCCCATCCCATCGCGCTGTTCGGCAACGCGGACGGCTTGTTCCGGGGCGCGTTGGACCCCGCCGGGACGACCTTCTCGCCGGTGATGCTCCCCGACAGCATGTCGGTCAGCATCACCTCGGTGGACGTCAACACCGGCCACGGCAGTCCCCACGGCGAGGGCTTTGGCCTGGCGGTGGGGGTGGGGGCCAATGGCGAGCCGGCGGTGCTGGGCGCCGTGCCCGCGAGCAGCGCGGACAACGCGGGCCTCCAGTGGCGGTTCCACCCGGCCTTCGAGGGCTCGGCGCTCCCGGGCGCGTCGCAGGCGGTGCCGCTGGAGGTGTCGTGCATCGGCGCCGCGTTCTGCCTGTTCATCCTGGACCAGCCGGGCTTCAACGTCGTGACGTACGTCAACGCCCACGCCCCGGTGCTGGACGTGGGGTCGGCGCCCATCGTGGTGGAGGAGACGGGCTCCGCGGCGGCCCGCTTCACCGCGACCGACGCCGACTTCGACGCGGTGCGTGTGTCGGTGGATGCAGCCGCGTCCCCAGGCGGGGACCTGATTGGCGTGAACATCTTCGAGCACCCGGATCAGCTTGACGTGACGCTCGTTCCTCAGCGGCCAGTCTGTCGCGACGAAGAGGGTGAGCTCCGCGTCTTCGCCTCGGATGGGCTCGCTTCGCACGACGTGTCGTCCACGGTGGCGTTCCGGGTGGTGAACACGCAAGGCCCCGCGCGGCCCACGGTGTCGCCCTCGCGGACGACGACCCTCGCCTCGGGCGAGCCGATTGTGTTCACCGCGCGGCCGGCGACCGAGGCGTGTCCGGCGGTGCGGTACACCTGGGCCCCCGTCTCCGGTCAATCCGGGGCGCCGCAGCTCACCCACGACGGGGGCGCGCAGGCCACCTTCACGCCGCCCGACGTGGTGTGCCAGTCGTCGAACGCCAGCTATTCGTATGAGGTCCGCGGCGTGGACGAGGGCGGCGTGGCGTCCAGCACCCCCGCCATCTTCACCGTGGACGTGGAGCCGTGGGGCCGGCCGATGGCGCCTTTCGGCCCGGGCGCGACGCGGACGCTCACCTCGGGCGATGGCGCCAGCGTGGACCTGGTCCCCGACGCGCTGCACGCCTGCGTTGGCACCCCCGGCCTGCCGACCGTCTTGACGGAGTGGCGGCTGACCGACGGCGCTTCGGGCCTGCCCGCGGGCGTCACCGTGCGCGCCGCGGATGGAACGCCGGTGTCGCTGGAGACGGCCGTGGGGACCGAGCGGCTGCGCGTGGAGGCCGCGGAGTGCGCGCACGGGACGCTGTCCCTCACGGTGAGGAACCGGATGTCCATCAACGGCGGCGGCACACAGGAGGGCCCCGAGGCGGAGCTTCGCGTCCAGGTGGCGCCGTCGCTGGAGGACGTGTCCACCGGCAGCCTGGAGCTGGGCGTGGTGCCTTCGGGAGATGGCGCCGTGGACATCGCCCTGGACACGTCGCTGAACTGCGTGGAGGCGCGCGCGCTGAAGGCCCGGGTGTTCCTGGAGACGCCGGCGGGGGAGGTCCTGGACTCGGCGGTGGTGCCGGTGCCCGGGACGTGGCGTCCGGCGCTCCCCCCGTCCTGCACCGCGGCGTCCTACCGCGTGCGCGGGGAGCTCTTCGACGACAGCGAGGGCCCGGTTCGCGAAGGGGGCCGGGCGTCCGCGGAGGTGCCCAACCAGCCCCTCCCGGCGCGGCTCGGCGCGTTGGAGGCCGGCACGCTGGTAGCCCGCTGTGGAGAGGGCGCGAGCGCCACGTTGACGCAGACGATTCCGCCCGAGGCCTGTGGCGACGTGGCCCTCTCCTGGTCGCAGGTGTCAGGGCCCGCGCTCGCGGAGGTGGCCCTGGCGGGCCCGAGCGTGACGGTGAGCACGCTGGAGACGGGGCTGGAGGCGCTGGTGGGGCAGTCCATCACCTTGCGCGTCCTCGCCGACGCGGGCGGGGGCAACACGGCCAGCACCGAGCATGTGCTGACGATTGGCTCCGAGCGCTTCGTGGACGTGCGGCACACGACGGAGTCGCCCACCGCGTCGGAGAAGGGCCTGGTGGGCGTGGTGGTGGCGCTGCGCAACACCACCGGGTGCGAGGTGGGCGGCCTCCGCTACCTGGAGCGGGTGGAGGGGCTGGAGTGGGTGCCCGGCAGCGTGAAGCTGGATGGCGCCGGCGTCGAGGTGCGGGCGGTGGACGGGGGCTTCGTGCTGGAGGACCTGCGCCTGCCCGCCCAAGGCGCGCGGACGCTGACGTACGTGGGGCGCTCGACCCTGTTGTCCACGCCTCGGCTGGACGGCGAGGTGAGCCTCAACGGCGTGCCCGTCTCCGGTGACGCCGGGCGTCCGGCGCCGGTGTCCGGGTGTGGCTGCTCGGGCGGCGGCTCGGGGGCGGCTGTCTTTGGCCTGGCGGCGCTGGCGCGGGTGCTGCGCCGCCGGAAGTAGGGCGGCTACAGGCCGAAGCTGATGCGGTGGCGGCGGCTCGGCGTGTCGGGCCGCTCCTCCAGCACGCCGAGGAGCTCCAGCGCGCGCAACGTGGCCAGGGTCTGCCGCTCGGGCAGGTCGGTGAGGGAGAGCAGGTCCTCCACCGTCTTGCTGCCGTCCGCGTAGGCCAGCACGAGCGCCTGGGGACCTTCCAGCTTCAGCTCATGCAGGCCGTACGGCGCGTCCGCGGTGGGGAACAGCCGGCGCGTGCGCGGCACGTGCTGGCGCAGCGTCACCAGCGTCTCCGTCTTCGCCACGCCCTCCAGCACCAGGTCGCCAGGGAACACGGACAGCTTCACCAGGTCCGTGCGGCGGGGGCGCATGGCGCTGAAGCCGAAGCGGCCGTCCTTCCAGGGGAAGGTGGACCAGATGATCTCCTTCACCTGCTCCTCGAGCAGTTGCTTGCGCCGGGCCGCGTCCAGGATGCCCAGGCGCAGCATGGCCTCCCCCGTGCGCAGGCCGTGCTCCTTCGCGAAGGCGGCGACCTCGGCGAGCCGGGCGTCGGACAGCACGCCCTGGCGGACGCAGAAGCGGCCGAAGCGCTCGGCGGCGAGGTTGGACGCGGCGTACACGATGCGGCCGGACTCGAAGTAGACGACCTTGAGCACCTGGCCCTGCTGGAGCTTCAGCTCGCCGTGGTGGCGGGACTCGTAATAGGCGTTGAGGAGGCGCGCGAGGGTGGTGTCCCCCAGGACGCCGCTCAGGGACCACTCGGGCAGCGCGCGCCGGGGAGAGGACGGCGTCGGGGCCGCGGCGGATTCACTCCACACCTGCTCCCGCCTGGCGAAGGGCAGGGGGAGGGCGTGCTCGGCGTCGGCGGGCTCGGGCAGCGGGTCCGTACTGGGGACGACCTGGAGGGGCTCGGCGGCCTCTTCGGACTCGGGGGGGAACTCTTCCAGCACGATGAGGTCCTCGGCGTCGAGCAGCTCGTCCAGCAGCACGCTCTCCGCGATGGGCGGCGGAGCGCGGGGTTGAGGTGCAACGCCACCGGCCTGCTCCAGGGCCTCCATGACGGTGATGAGTTCGAACGGCTTCTCGAAGAAGGTCCGGGCGCCGTGGACCTGCACGGCCTCCTGGGCGAAGCGGTCCCCCTTGTACACGCCGCTGACGGCGATGGCGGGGATGCCGTGGGCGCGCAGCGCGGCCAGCACCTCGCTGCCGCGGATGTCCGGGAGCAGCAGGTCCACCAGGGCGGCGTCCCAGGGTTGTCCGGGGCCGAGCGCCTCCAGGGCGGCCTCGCCGGTGGATGCGGCCTTCGCGTCGTGGCCACGGCTCTGCGCCATGGCGACGATGAGGGAGGCCAGCTCGTGGTTGTCTTCGACGATGAGCAGTCGCGCCATGGGCGCGCAGACCATAGCATCCGCGTCATGGACGTTCAGGGCTTCCACCACGTGGCCATCCAGGCGCGGGACATCGAGCGGGTCACCGGCTTCTACCGAGACCTGCTGGGCTTTCCCGAGTTGACCCGCCACCTTCGGCCGGACGGCTCCCTGCGGAGCATCTGGGTGGGGGTGCCCGGGGGCGGCTTCCTGGCCATCGAGGCGGCGGGCGGCGAGCCAGTGCCGACGCCGTTCCGGCACGAGGCCCCGGGCCTGCTCCTGCTGGCGTTCCGGATCCCGAAGGCCGCCCGGTCCGAGGTCGTGGCCGCCTTCGCCAGCGTGGGCGTACCGCTGGAGCATGAGACGCGGTGGACGGTGTACGTCCGGGACCCCGAGGGCAACCGCGTGGCGCTCAGCCATCACCCGGAGGACTAGCGCACCGTGCCAGGGGTGCGGGTCTGCTTGCGGACGGGGATGGGGCGCGGCTACAAGCGGGCCCCATGCGCCTGGGTGAACAGCTCCTGAAGGATGGTCTCGTCACCGCCGAGGGACTCGAAGAAGCGCTCGAGGCCCAGGTGGTGCATGGCGGGCGGCTGGGCACGAACCTGGTGGAGCTGGGGCTGCTGTCCGAGCAGGACCTCGCGAAGACGCTGGGGAAGCTCCACAACAGCGCGTTCGCGTCCGGGGAGATGGTGCCGGACCCCAAGGCGATGGAGCTCGTCTCCTCGAACCACGCGGACGACAAGGAGTACCTGCCCATGCGGGTGGACGCGACGCGGCTGAGCATCGCCGTCGTCAACCCGCACGACTTCACGACGCTGGATTCCATCGCCTTCAAGACGGGCAAGCGCGTGGTGCCGGTGGTCATCCCCGAGTTCCGGATGAACCAGCTCCTGCGCCGTTACTGCAAGGCGTTCCGGCCGCTGCGCGCCATCGACATGAACGCGGTGCGGCCCCGGCCCGCGCCGGGCTCGCAGGCCGAGCTGGCGAAGGCCGCGGAGAAGCCGCCGGACCTGATGAGCGAGGAGGAGTTCCAGTCCGTCTACGCCTCCGCGCTGCGCGGTGGCGCCGACTACGAAGGGGACATGGGCGAGGAGGAGATCATCACCGGCGTGGAGGTGCTGGAGCCCGCGCCCGCGCCGGTGGCGCCCGTGGCGCAGCGGCCGGCCGCGCCCGTGCCTCCTCCGGCGGCTGTTCGTCCGCAGGTCCCCGTGGCGCCGCCGCCACCGCCGCAGGGCATCGTGGTGCCTCCGCCGATGGCGCAGCCGCCGGTTTCTCCGCAGGTGCACGCCGCGCCGGTGGGTGGTCCGCAGGCTCCCGCCGTGCCGGTGGGCGTACCGGGCGGTCCGCAGGTTCCCGCCGCTCCGGCTGGGGCGATGGGCGGTCCTCAGTCGCCCGCGCAGGCCGCGCGTCCGCCGGAGCCGCCGCCGACGCCGCTCACCTTCGCGGAGGCGCAGGCGGAGCTGGCGCGCAGCTCGGACCGCGAGGACGTGGCGCGCACGGTGCTGCGCTTCGCGCTGGGCAAGTGGAAGCGGAACCTGCTGCTGTCGGTGCAGGGCAGCCTGGTGACGGGCTGGCACGGCATGGGGACGGGCGTCCGCGACGCGGTGGTGCGCCGCATCGGCGTGCCGCTGCGGGAGCAGAGCACGTTCCGGCTCGTGCGGGACACGCGGTCGCACTACATCGGCCCCGTGCGCCGCGACGCGGCCATGGGCGTGTTCTACAAGCTGCTGGGAGGTGGCTTCCCGAAGACGGCCGTCATCCTGCCGCTGCTGGTGCGCGGCAAGGTGGTGCACCTGCTCTACGTGGACAACGGCCCGGACCAGCTCACGCCGCCCGACGTGGGCGAGCTGCTCATCCTCTCGCAGAGCGTGGGCCGCTCGTACGAGGCGATGATGCGGCGCCGCAAGAGCGCGTAGGGCGTCCCGCGCTCCCGGCGGCGTGGCTCAGGTGGACAGCGCCTCCACCTGGAACGTCATGCCCGCGCGGCGCAGCCGCTCCACCAGCTTCATGCCCATGGCGGAGGCCGGGGTGAGCACGCCGCCCGTGGACGGAACGTCGTCGAAGGCGAGGCACAGCGCGGACTCCGCGAGCATCCGCGACGTGGCCGCGTAGCCCGGGTCGCCCTGCGCCGCCACCTTGCCCTTCAGCTTCACCTGCTTGCCCGTGTTGGGGGAGGTGCCCTCGCCCCGGAGCTGCGCGACGAAGAAGCCTCTCTCCCGGGCCTCGGGAGACGGGCCTTCACCCGGCGCGGGCAGGACCTTCTTCTCCAGCAGCGTGCGCAGGGGCTTCACCTGCATCGCGGCGACCAGTCCTCCCAGGCCCGCGGTGACGCCGCCGGCTCGCAGCAGGCCCTTGGGCCCGGCGCCGTAGCTGGCGACCTCCGTGTAGCGGAAGCCCTCGCCCCAGGGGTGGCCGAGCAGCGCGTTGCTGCGCCGGACGACGCGCGTGTTCACCGTGGCCATGAAGAAGGGGCCGGTCCACTGGCCCAGCTCCTGGCTGAAGTAGACGCCCAGCTCGTCCTTGGACTCGGGCCGCCAGCGGCCGGGGACGGGGTCCAGCGCGTGCGGGTGGGCCATGATCTTGCGCACCGAGCGGTCCGTCGAGGCTTCCTCCAAGGCCTGCACCATGCTGGCCGCCGTGCCGCCGCTGGCGCCTCCGCGCATGGGGCCCATGTAGAGCCGGACGGCATCGAGGTGGCCGCCGTGGTGCGCCCGCATGTGGTCCTGCATCATCAACACGCCCAGGTCCGACGGAATCGAGTCGAAGCCGCAGGTGTGGACGATGCGCGCGCCGCTCTTCTGGGCCTGCTCGTGGTGGGCGTCAATCATCCGCCGCATCCACTGCACCTCGCCCGTCAGGTCGCAGTAGCTGACGCCAGCGCGGACGCACGCGGCGACCAGCTCGCTGCCATAGCGTGCATAGGGGCCCACCGTGGTGCAGACGACGCGGGCGCGAGGAACCAGGGCGTCCAGTGACGCGGCGTCGCGCGCATCCGCGATGAGCAGCGGCAGCTCCGCGAGCGCGGGGGCAATCGCCGCGAGTCCCTGCCGGACCTTCTCCAACTTGCCACGATCTCGGCCGGCCAGGGCCCATCGTGCGCGGTGGGTGTCCTGCGTCCTGGCGAGATATTCGGCGACCAGGCGCCCGGTGAAGCCGGTGGCGCCCCAGACGATGACGTCGAACTCCGGGGAGGGGGTGGTCATGGGCGCGGGAGTCTGGTCGCGCCGCCATGGCACCGCAACCGCGGCGTGAAGCGACTGTTCACGCCGCGGAGGTTGTCACGGTGGCTACTCCTCTTCGGGCTGCTCGAAGTTGACGTCGAAGTTGACGCGCTGGCCGGGCTCCACCTTGAAGGTCTTCTGCCAGCGGGAGCCGTTCACGATGACCAGGAGCTGGTGCGTGCCTTCATACAGGTCCAGCTCCTCGACAGGGGCGGCGCCGATGAGCCGGCCGTCGACCGTGACGATGGCGCCCTCGGGCGCGCGCACGTTCGCGAAGCCCTTGTTGAGGAAGATCTGCTGCGATGAACGGCCGCCCGCGGGCACGGTGACGATCCGGGTCGTCTGGATGCCGAGCAGCGGGTTGCTCAGCGTCAGGACGTGACGGCCCGCGGGAACGGCCGCGGAGACCGGGGTGCGGCCCAGATACTGGCCAGGAATCGAGACCTCCACGCGCGGGTCCACCGTGACGTCCAGCGTGCCCATGGGGATGCCCGCGTCCACGGGGGCCGTCACCACGATGACGCCCGCGTCCACGGGCAGGGCGTCGGCGACGCCCGCGTCCTCGAGCTCCGCTTCGATGTTGGAGGGCAGCCGGTTGAGCACGACGGCCGCCGCGCCCACCGTGAGCGCCAGGCCCACGCCCACGAAGGCCATCCACGAGCGGGAGGACTTCTGCGCGGAGGGCGCAACCGGCGTCGCGTGGGGGCCCGCGGCTGCCGCGCCCGGATGGCCGTGCGCGTCCGCACCAGAGTGAGGCTGAGCGCTCGGGCCGGAGTGGACCTGTGCGCTTGCGCCAGCGTTCACCTGTGCGCCGGTGCCAGTAGGGTTCTGCGCACCCGCGCTGGCGTGGCTCTGCGGGCCCGTGCCGGAGTGGGACTGAGCACCCGCGCTGGCGTGGCTTTGCGCGGCGGCGTGGGACTGAGTGTTTGCGCCAGCGTGGTTCTGCGCGCCCATGCTCGCCTGCGCACCCGGGCCGGACTGTGCTTGGGCACCCGCGCTGGCGTGGCTCTGCGCACCCGCGCCGGACTGTGCTTGAGCTCCCGTGCTCGCGTGGCTCTGTGTTCCCGCACCCGGCTGAGTCTGTGCTCCTGTGCCTGCATGGCTCTGCGTGCCCGCCCCCGCCTGCGTCTGAGCCCCCGTGCCTGCCTGGCCCTGCGCGACCGCACCCGCCTGCGTCTGAGCCCCCGTGCCTGCCTGGCCCTGCGCACCCGCGCCGGACTGCGCCTGGTTGCCCGCGCCCGCCAGGGCATTGCCTCCACCGTGCGCCTGGGGCCCGGCGCTGGTCGCACCCGCATGTGACGACGAGCCCGGCGCCGCCGTGCTGCCCGAGCCCGCCGTCACGTTGCCGCCCGCGGCACCGCTCCCGGAGCCCGCGCCATCATCGCCACCGGCGGAACCCGAGGCCCGCAGCAGCCCCGGCAGCTCCGGCCACTTCGCGGGCATCAGGCCCGGGGGCAGGGCGCCGCGCGCGAGGAACTCGGCCACGGCGGGCGGCGAGATGCCGGCCTTCTGCATCACGTCCGCGATGCCCGCTTCAATCACCCGGCGCCGCGCCGCGCGTGCTTCGCTCTCGGGCGGGAAGTACTTCGCCAGGAACTCGGAGAACTCCGCGTGCGTGGGCAGCGAGCCCACGGCCTCGACCACGGCCTCACGGAAGGCGAGCGCGGACGGGTAGCGCTCCTTGGCCCGCTTCGCCGTCGCCCGGCGCAGCACCGCGTCCAGCTTCAGCGGCACGTCCTGCGCCATGGGCGGCAGCGAGCGCGTGAGCACCGCCTTGTCCGGGTCCGCCGCGTCCTTGAAGGGAATCTTCCCGGAGAGGCACTCGTGCAGAACCAGGCCCAGGAGGAACACGTCCGACTGGACGTTGACCGCCTCGCGTCCACCCAGAAGCTGCTCGGGAGCGCTGTACAGCCGCCGGTTCTTCACGCGCTTGCCGCCGCGCTCACGCGGGGCCACGCCGAGCGCGCCGTAGCCCGTCACCTTCGTCAGCCCGCCGAAGGAGATCATCAGCGTCTCGGGGCGGACGTCACCGTGCACCAAGGGCGTGCCGTCGTCATTGCCCGCGACGTGCGCGTAGTGCAGACCCACGGCGGCGTCCGCCACGACGAGCGCCGCGAAGTGGGGCGGCAGGCGCGGGTGGGCCTCCAGCAGCTTGCGCAGGGGCTCGCCGTCGGCGAACTCGGTGACGCGGGCCAGCCCACCATCCTGCTCGGCCAGGGCGTGGACACGGAGGATGTGCGGATGCTCGAAGACGAGCGCCCGAGCCGTCTCGCGACGCAGCGTCGCCGTCAGCTCGGGGTTCTGCACGACATCTTGCGGCGCCCAGATGAGCACCACGGGACGGGGAGACGCGCCGTCCTCCAGGGCGAGGCCAAGGAAGGCACGCGAGCCTTCCCCGGCCAGCAGGGGACCGAGGGACTGGTAACGGACGGAACTCATGGCCGCGCACTTTAGTGCGAGTCACGCGGGTCCTGAAATACGGGGAGCCCGTCCCCATTCCCCCGCGGCTACAGCCGGTAGCCTGCTTCCTGCTCGAACGGCAGCGTCACGTGGTAGCCGTAGCGACCGCGCCGCACGAGCAACAGCACGCTACGTCCCCGTCGCGCCGTGAGCAGCGACTCCCGGAAGGCGTCCTGCGTCGCCACGGGCTGGTTGTTCACTCGGAGGATGATGTCTCCCGGCTCCAGCCCGATGTCCGCCGCCGCCGAGCCCCGCCGCACGCCGGACACGGCCAGCACGCCTCGAACCTCCTTCACGCGCAGTCCCAGCCGCTCCCACGCCAGCCCTTCGACCATGCGAGCGGGGAACTCCACCGGCGTCACCTGGACGGTGCGCAGGGCGCCGTCGCGGAAGAGCACCACGGGGAAGGCGGAGCGGGCGGGGTAGCCGCGCACGCGGGTGTCGAAGTCCTCGGCGTCCTGGATGCGCGAGCCGCCCAGCTCCGCCACCACGTCACCGCGCTTCACGCCCGCCGCGGCCGCGGGGCTCCCGGCCTCCACGGCCGTCACCAGCGCGCCATAGGCCCGGTCCCACCCGAGCTGCCGGGCGACGCGCGGAGGCAGGTCGGCCGTGTCGATGCCCACCCACGCGGGGCGGACCTTCCCGAAGCGGGTCAGCTCGTCGACGATGCGGCGCACCTTGTCGGCCGGAATCGCGAAGCCGATGCCCTGCGCGCCGCCGCCGAAGATGGCGGTGTTGATGCCGATGATCTCCCCGTCCACGTTGAGCAGCGGCCCGCCGGAGTTGCCGGGGTTGATGGCGGCGTCCGTCTGCACGAAGTCGTTGTAGACGCGGTTGTCCGCGCGGAAGGTGCGGCCCACGGCGGACACGACGCCCGCCGTGACGGTCTTGCTGAGGCCAAACGGGCTGCCAATGGCAATCACCGTCTCGCCAATCATCAGGTCGGAGCTGGTGCCCAGCTTCGCGATGGGCAGGGCCTCCTTGGCGTTGACCTTGAGCACGGCGAGGTCGTTCGCCGCGTCGCTGCCGATGACCTCCGCGTCGAACGAGCGGCCATCCGCCAGGATGACGTGGATGGCGGAGGCGCCCCGGATGACGTGGTCATTGGTGACGATGATGCCAGCGGGGTCGATGATGGCGCCGCTGCCCAGGCCGGAGATCTTCTGCCGCTCCGGCTCCGCGCCCATGCCACCGAAGAACTCCTCCAAGGGGGAGCGGCGTCCGCGGAAGCGCGACTCCACCTCCTGCTCGGTGCCGATGTAGACGACCGCGGGGGAGACCTTCTGGACGACTTCGACGATGGCGTCGCGCCGCCGCGCCAGGTCCGCGCTCGCCGGGCCCGAGGTCAGCAGGGCCACCATTAGCAGGCTCCACCTCATGACTGCGTGCTTCATTCCAACCCTCCGTGCGCCGCCAGGGATTGTCGGGCGAAGGACATTCTGACTGTCGGGAAGGCCGCAGCCTACCCGGGGCCCCCTGGATGCGGTGTCTCGCTCTACATAAACCACTCCGGTCATCCGTGAACGATTGCATCTCTGGGATGCACGCCCTCTCGGGGGGCCGGTACACCGTGAGAGCGGATTGTTTTCCTGGCGGCGCGCCATCAGTCGGAGCGCGCCGAGTCGAGGGGAGAGGGAGCATGAGTCTCGTCCTGGTCGCGGACGATGAGCCGGCGGTGTTGGAGGTGCTCAGTCAGGTCGTCGAGGACCTGGGGCATGACGTCCTGACGGCGCGGGATGGGGAGGAGGCGCTCGGCCTGGCGAGAGATCGGCGCCCGCGGCTGGTGGTGACGGACCACATGATGCCGCGGCTGAGCGGCGTGGAGCTGTGCCGCCGGATGAAGCAGGAGGCCCAGCTCAAGGACGTGCCCGTCATCCTCCTGAGCGCGGTGCTGCCGCAGGGCGCGCCCGAGGCGTTCGCCTTCCTCCACAAGCCCTTTGAAATCACCGACTTCGAATCGGTCATCCACAAGTCCCTGGCCGCCTCGCCGGAGCCCCGCGCCGACAGCGACGTCTCTCCCCTGGGCGCGCTGGGCCAGTGGGTGGCGAGGACGCTCCAGGGCCCGCTGGACACCGCGCGCGAGCAGCTTCGCCGCCTGGAGCACTCGCCCGCCGTGGATCGCGCCGCGCTGGCCACGCTGGAGGTCCAGCTCCAGTCGCTGGAGTCCGTGGGCCGCGACCTGCGGGAGCTGGCGTGGCTGTCGTCGGCGGACGTGTCGCTGACGCGCGTGGACACGGACCTGGGCCAGTCCTTGCGCGAAGCGGTGGCGGCGCGGGGCCCGGGCATCCGGCTGGAAGCGCCCGAGGCGCCGGTGCGCCTGCCCCTGGACGTGCCGCGCATCCGGCGGGTGTTGGACGCGCTGCTGGCGAACGCGGTCCGTCACGGCGGCGCGACGGAGGTGTCGCTCGAACCCGCGCCCGCGCACGTCACGGTGCGCGTGAAGGACTCCGGGCCGGGCCTGGCCCCGGAGGTGGTGGCGCGGCTCTTCACGCCCTTCCGGACGGACGCGGAGGGCGCCGCGGGGCTGGAGCTGTACGTGGCGTCGGAGCTGGCGCGCCTCCATGGGGGCACGCTCTCCGTCGAGTCCTGGCCCGGGCAGGGCTCCACGTTCAGCCTGAGGCTGCCGCGGAGCACGTAGGCCCGGCGGCGCCTCAAGCGCGCTGCGACTTCAGCATCCAGCCAATCATCTTGTAGAGCAGGCGGGCGCCGACATTGCCGTCCCACTCGCCGCCTTCCGGGTCGGGGGCCACCTCGGTGAGGTCGAAGCCCACGATGGTGCGTCCGGAGCGGACCACGCCGGAGATGAGCGCGACGGCCTCCGGGAAGGACAGGCCGCCAGGCACCGGGGTGCCGGTGTGCGGGCAGAGCACGGGGTCCAGCCCGTCGATGTCGAAGGACAGGTAGACCTGCTGCGGCAGCAGGGAGACCATCTCATCGACCTGCTTGTTCCAGGGCACGCCGTCGAAGCGCCTGTGCTGGAGCGCGGCGTCGAAGAAGCCGTGGACGCGGCCGTTGGAGTCGGCGATGTACTGGTGCTCCTCCGCGCTCATGTCGCGCAGGCCCACCTGGACCAGCGTCTTCACGCCGGGGATGCGCTCCGCGACGTTGTACATGATGGACGCGTGGGACCAGGTGAAGCCCTCGTAGGCCACGCGCAGGTCGGCGTGCGCGTCCAGGTGCAGCACGCCCATGCCGGGGTACTTCTCCGCGTGCGCGCGGATGATGCCGTAGGAGATGGAGTGGTCCCCGCCCACCGCGGCCACGCGCTTGCCCTGGTCCAGCCAGTGCTTGGTGGTGCGGTAGACGTGCTCGTTCATCTGGTCGCAGAGGACATTCACGTCCTGCGCGGCCTGCAGCAGCGTGGCCTCGCCCGAGTGGATGCCGCCGGCCTCGATGACGACCTGGGCGCGCTCCTTGGCGCGGGTGTTCCAGTCGCGCAGCTCCTGGGGCTCGGGGAGCATGGCGATGCCGCGCTCATAGGGGCGGCCCGTCTCCACGTCGAAGAGGTCGACCTGCCGGCTGGCCTCCAGGACGGCGGCCGGGCCCTCGGACGTGCCGCCGCCGTAGCTGGTGGTGGCCTCGAAGGGGACGGGGATGAGGACGACGTGCGCCTCTTCCGGGGAGTGGGGGAGGCCGAACACGCCGGAGTCCGGCTGGGCGGCGGCGCTGGGGTCGAAGTGGGTAGCCATGGCGGCGCAGGATAAGGGCCCGGATTCCGGGCGCAATGGTCTGTTACTTCTCGATGCGTTCCTGGACGTCGAAACGCCCGGCCAGCACCTGATGTTTCTCAACCACCAGCCGGTCCGCCGTCAGCACACCCCGGACGTCCAGGCTGTAGTCGTTGTAGGAGGCGTCCACGACCGAGGCCTTGAGGTTCCCTCCGATGATGACGGGGCCCTCGGTGTAGAAGGTGTCGCATTCGAAGTCGCCGCCCACGAAGAGCTGGCACCCCTGGACGTTGGAGGCCTTGCCCTTCACCGTGAGGCTCCCCGTCACCAGGAGTGACAGCACCTTCAGCGGGCCCTCCACCACCAGGTCCCCGTGGTGGATGAAGGGGTTCCTGGACACCTTCTTGAGCGTCTTGCTCTTGGGCTCCCGAGTCGAGACGGTCTGGATGAGGCCGATGATGGCGAAGACGAGCGGGCCGTTCGTGTTTCCGTGCTCCGAGATGCTCTCGTAGAGCTGGTCGATGGTGACGGAGTACTCCTCGACGAAGACGCTCTCCATGAACGCGCGGAGCTGTTCCCACGTCTTGGGGCTGACCCCGGCGGGCGCATCCCCCGACAGGTATTGGAGGACGCGCTCCTCGGAGAGCTCCTTCACCTTCTTGGGCGGAGGGCCGCGCTGGTCCCTCGACTGCTTCAGGTGCTCCACGAGCAAGGGGACCACGTTCTTGCTGTGCCGCGAGGCGCGCGCCGCGGAGAGCACGGACCTGCCGCCCTCTGTCTTCAGACGAGGACTGATGCCCTGCTCGATGAAGAAGCGCACGACACGGTCGGCGCCGAACTCCGCGGCGCGGTGGATGGGGGACTCGTAGCTCGAACCCGCGCGGATGTCGGCGCCGTGCGCCATCAGCACCTGGATGACTTCGACGTTGTTCTGGGGGACGGCGATCATCATCGGCGTGTGGCCGTTGACGGTCCTGAAGTCCAGGCTGACGCCGGTGGCGAGCAGCTTCCGGATGTTCGTCACCACCTCCGCGTTCTTCTGCTCCGCCTTGGCCAGGCGCTGGCGGTACTCGGCCTCAGGCAGCTCGACCCGGCCATAGGTCTGGATGTAGTGGAGGTCGTCGAGCTGTCGGAGGAGCTTCTCGAGTTCGTACTGCTGTTCAGTCATCGAAACCGTTCCTTCATCGTGCCGTCAGGCTCACGCCCAGCGCACCACCAGCTTGCCCACCGAGTCATTGCTCGCCATGCGCTCCAGCGCCTGCCGGATGTCCGAGCGCGGCACCACGGCGTCCACCACGGGGCGCAGCGCCCCCGAGCGGAACAGCGGCAGCAGGTGCCGCTCCGCGCTCTGGGCCAGGGCCATCTTCTCCTCGAGCGGCCGGCTCCGCAGCACGGTGCCCGTTACGCGCAGGCGCTTCGTCAGCACCGTGCCCAGGTTCACCTCGGTCGCTGTGCCCGCCACCAGCCCCACGAGCATCAACCGGCCCCGGGGCGCCAGGGCGTCCAGCGTCTCCGGCACGTAGCCGCCGCCCACCAGGTCCAGGCACAGGTCCGCGCCCCGGCCGCCCGTGGCCTCGCGCACCGCGTCCGCGAAGCGCGGGGGCTTCGTGTCGCAGAGCACCGTGCGCGCCACGCCCCAGTCCGCCGCGCGGGCCAGCTTCTCCGCGTTGCGCCCCGTGCCCACCACCCGCGCCCCCATGGCCCGGCAGATGAGCGCCGCAGCCGAGCCCACGCCGCTGGCCACCGCGTGGACGAGCACCGTCTCCCCTGGCTTCAGCTCGCCCTGAAGCACCAGCGCGTCGAACGCGGTGAGGTACGCCTCCGGGAGGGCCGCCGCGTCCGCGAAGTCCATGCCGTCCGGGACGGGCATCGCCTCGCGCTCGTGGGTGACGAGCAGCTCCGACCAGGCGCCTCCGCCCACCAGCCCCATGACGCGGTCACCCGGCTGGAAGCGCCGGGCACGCGGGCCCACGGCCACCACCTCGCCGGCGTACTCCAGGCCCGGGACGTCCGGCGCCACGTCCGGCGGGGCAGGGTAGTGACCACGAAGCTGCAGAAGGTCCGCGCGGTTGAGCGCGGAGGCCCGCACCCGGACGAGGATTTCACCCGGGCCTGGTACGGGCTCGGGACGTTCTTCCTCGGCGAGGACCTCGGGCCCTCCCGGGCGGGTGATGCGCAGGACCTTCATGGCGGGGACCTCCAGCGGGATGGCGGGCACGAAACATCCTGGCTCGCGAGAGCGTCAACGCTTATCTAGAACACTGTCCATCATGACGACCCCGACGTGTGCCATCTGCCAGAAGCCCGTTCCTCCGCGCACGGAGAACTCCGCGTTTCCCTTCTGCTCCAAGCGCTGCCGCGCGGTGGACCTCGGCCGGTGGCTGGGCGAGGAGTACCGCGTGCCCGACCGGCAAGCCGATGAGCGGGAGGACGAGCTGCCCGCCGACAGCCACCCGGAGCGCCAGCGCGGCGACGCATGAGCGGCTTCGTCGACCTGCACTGCCACCTGCTGCCCGGCGTGGATGACGGGGCACGCACACTGGAAGACGCGCTGGAGATGGCGCGTGCGCTGGTCGACCTTGGCTTCTCCACCGTCGCGCCCAGCCCGCACGCGCGCCCTGAATACGCCCCCGTGGAGGTGGTGGACGCGCGCCGCGCGGAGCTGGCGGAGGCCCTGGAGCGCGAGCGCATCCCCCTGGCGCTGGGGCGCAACGCGGAGAACGTGCTGGATGAGGCCTTCCTGCGTGGCATTGGCACGCCGCAGGCGCGCAAGCTGGGCCCGGGCCGCTACGTGCTCGTCGAGCTGCCCTACACCGCGCCCGTGCCCGCGCTGCCGGACATCCTCTTCCGCATCCGCACCAAGGGCGTGGTGCCGCTGCTGGCGCACCCCGAGCGCTGCCTGGAGTTCGAGCGCAAGGGCCGCGCCGCCCAGGCCGTGCAAGCCGGGGCACTGTTGCAACTGGATATCGGAGCGCTCATCGGCCGCTATGGCGGTACGGCGAAGAAGCTGTCCCGCGCCTTCCTGGAGGACGGGCTCTACGCGGTGGGGGCCACGGACCTGCATGGCCCGGTGGGGGCGCGGGACTGGGTGGGCCGCTCGCTGGCGGAGCTGCGGAGCAGGGCGGGGGACGCGGCCTGCGCACGTCTCATGAGGGACAATCCCGCGAGCCTGTTGGCAGGTGAGTCGCTGGAGTCCGACCCGGACTGACGGTATACCCGGCCGCCGTGAAACGTGCCGTCAAACTCCTGGCCAGCCTCCTGGTCACCTTCCTCTTCATGTGGTGGGCCTTCCGGGACACGGACTGGGCCACGCAGTTGGCCAGCCTGAAGTCGGCCAACTACGCGTGGCTGGTGCCGTACTTCGGCTGCTTGCTGGCCATCCACCTGTTCCGCACCCTGCGCTGGGGGTGCCTGCTGTCGGGGCTGGAGCACGTCCCGTTCCGCAAGCTGAACGAGGCGTCCGGCATCGGCTTCATGATGCTGCTGGTGCTGCCCTTCCGCCTGGGGGAGTTCGCGCGGCCCTTCCTCATCGCGCAGCGCAGTGGCATCCGCCGCAGCGCGGCCATGACGTCGGTGGTGCTGGAGCGCATCGTGGACGGCCTCTTCGTGGCGTTGATGCTGCGGGTGCTGCTCTTCTTCGTCCCCACCGAGACGCCGGAGATCCGCTACGTCAAGCTGGGCTCGTGGCTGATGTTCGCGGTGTTCGGCGGTGGCCTGGCGTTCCTCCTCTTCGGCCTGTGGCAGCAGCAGCGCACGGTGAACCTGGTCCGGGCCACGGTGGGCCGGCTGGCGCCGCCGGTGGCGGACAAGGTGGCGGACATCGTCGACACCTTCGTGGGCGCCATGCGGCAGCTCCCCAAGGGGCGGCAGATCGCGCTCTTCTTCCTCTACACGGCGCTGTACTGGGGCGTGAATGGCGCGGGCATGTCCCTGCTGGCCAACGCCTTTGACTGCTCGGGCGCGGCGCCCGGCACCGTCTGCGAGCCCATGGACCTGACGCTCTTCCAGGCCTACGTGGTGCTGGGCGTGCTGGTGGTGGGGCTGATGATCCCCGCGGCGCCGGGGATGATGGGCACGTTCCAGGCGGCCACGAAGGTGGGCCTGAGCCTCTTCCTGCCGGCCGCCGCGGTGAACGCCAGCGGGCTGGCCTACGCCAACGTGATGTGGCTGTGCCAGACGGTGCAGCAGGTGGGCCTGGGCCTCATCCTGCTGTCCATGGGCCACCTGTCGTTCAAGGACATCGCCGGCAAGCTGGACGACAAGGACGGCGAGGCGGCGGCTCCGTCCGCCTGAGTCCGGGGCGCGGGGGCCGTGGGTTCTACGGCCCCGGCCATCGCGGCGGCGCCGGCCGCTTGGGTTAGCGGCGCGGGGGCCGGTGCTGCTTCCGGCCCCCCCTCGCGCATCGTCACCTACGGCGTGGGCGACGCGGCCTGCTCCGTCTCGGCGGGCGCGCCTTCCGTCTTCGCGGCGGGGGCGGTGTCGCTGCCGCTCTTGCCCGTCACCACGTTCTTCACCTTCTCCATGGCGGCCTTCGGGTCGATGTTGCCCTTGAGGCTGCCGAAGGGGGTTTCGATGGTCTGCTCCCGCTGCTCCGCGGAGGCGTGGCCTTCGGGCGCGCAGAGCGCCTTCGAGGTGTCACGCACGGAGACGACGGGGGTGTTGAGGGTGGTGCTGTCCTCGGACGTGGCCTTGGCGACGACCTTGTCCTCGCGCATCAGCACGCAGCGGTCCTCGCCGTAGTACCAGGCGGTGGAGCTGTCCGGGAACTCCTGCGCGCGGGTGGGGCCGGAGCCCATGGCCTCGACGACCTGATGGGACGACATGCCAGGGTAGAGCTTGTCGAAGCCGGAGGTGGCACAGCCGGCGGCGGCGAGCGCGAGCGCGGCGCTGACGAACGGGAGACGCATGGGGTGTGGGGCTCCTGCTGATGAAAGGAGTCGCGGAGCCTACCCCGGCGTCACGTCCGGCCTCCAGGTGGGGGCCGGACGCGGGGTGTCAGAGCTCGTGGGCCAGCCAGCGGATGATGGCCTCGCGAATGGAGGCCGGCCGCTCGGCCGCCAGGCGGGTGCGAGGCGTGCGGGCCGCGTCGGCGTCGCGCAGCATCGAGGCGGGAATCAGCTCGGGCGTGCGAGGAAGGAGCGACACGCGAGGCGCGACAGCGGCTGCCCTCATGACTGGCCTTCCTCCTTGGGCGTGCCCCGGCCGTACTTGCTGAGCAGGTCCTCCACGGCCTCGCGCAGGTACTCGCTCTGGTGGATGCGGGTCCGCCGCGCCAGCTCGCGCAGCTTCTGGACCTGCTCCTCGGGGACCAGGACGTGGGTGGAGACAATGTCGGCGTCCGGGCCACGGACCTCGACAGACACTTCCGTGGCCGCCGGGGACGACGGAGCCTCGGGGCTCAGGGGACTGGCGCTTCCATCCTGCATCGGACTTCCTCCGGGCGTGGCTGCTACAGGCCGCTACCTGCCTGTCCGCGGCATTAGGCGGGCGGACAGGCACGCCGTCAAAAAATGCGCCGGTGCCCGGGCACGCGAGCCACCCCGCACCTCGCGTTGACAGGGCGATATCGCGCTGCTACTTCGCGGCTTGCCTTAGGGGAGTAGTTCACGCCAGCGGCGCTGGCGGCGGGAAGCTCGACACACTGGCCGGAGACGGCCCGGGCCCCCACCTCGTGATGTCCGCGAGACGAACGAGACCTTCGGACAGGGATTGTCGATTCTTCCTGGCCGAGGTCTGTCGTGCGCGCGTGCTGCCCTGGCGTCTCCCACGAGCCTGAACCCCGGCCCTGATGTCGCGAGGGAGTGGTGATGCTGGAAGCGCTCGTGGGTTCGTTCGTGTTGGTGGCCGCCAGTGAGATGGGGGACAAGACGCAGTTGCTCGCGTTCTCGCTGGCCACGCGGTTTCGCAAACCGTGGCATGTGCTGGCGGGCATCTTCGTCGCCACGGTGGCCAACCACGCGCTGGCCTCCAGCGTGGGGAGCTGGGTGTCCGCGCACGTCCCCGCGAAGTGGATGGCGCTGCTCCTGGCGGTGCTCTTCATCGGCTTCGGCCTGTGGACGCTCAAGCCGGACACGCTGGACGAGGACGGTGGCAAGCCGCCGCGCTTCGGGGCCTTCCTCACCACCGTCGTCCTCTTCTTCCTGGCGGAGATGGGGGACAAGACGCAGCTCGCCACCATGGCGGTGGCCGCGCGCTACCAGGCCCCGGTGACGGTGACGATGGGCACCACGCTGGGGATGCTGCTGTCGGACGGGCTGGCCGTGTTCCTGGGGGACCGGCTCGCGGGCCGCGTGCAGATGGCCTGGGTGCGCTGGGCCGCCGCCAGCCTCTTCTTCGTCTTCGGGGCCCTGTCGCTGTGGACGGCGCTGCGGATGCCGTGAGCGCTGGGACTCACCGGGTGGATGGCGGGATGTGACGGAGAAGTGGATTGCGCTCCATCTCCGGAAAAGCTCCTATGTGTGAGGTCCGGGATGACCCGGACCTTTCTTCAGGAGCTGGCATGCGTTCCCCCCTTCGTTTCTCCGCGATGATTCTGATGAGCGCTGTTCTGGGCACGGGCTGCAACGGCGAGCAGCAGCAGGACCCGATGGCCGGCGCCGAGGTGGTGGGCGGTACGGTCGAGGTGAAGCAGGGCGTCGTGGGCGACCTGGTGCTGCGCTGTGACGAGTTCCAGGGCGGCTCGTACCTGGAGGTCGTCCAGACGGCGACCGGCTTCGAGGCCACGTATACGTACGAGGACCGGAACTCCGAGTCCCCCGACGGAATGACGCGCCTCGTGCTGGGGCAGTACGAGCAGTGCCGGCGGTCCACGGTGGACGCGCGCATCCTGAACTGCTTCAGCGTGCGGCCGGGCAACTACCTGGGCAAGGTGATCCTGTCGACCACGCGCGTGCAGCGGACGCAGATGGTCCTCGGCAGCAGCACGACGGTGAGCTACAGCGACCTGAGCGTCGCGGCCATCAACCAGGAGCCGGGTCAGACGCCGCGCCGCGACTACGACTTCCCGCTGAGCGACTGCCAGTAGGCCGTAGCCGGGCCGGGGAGGCGTCAGCCCCGGCCCTTTTCCGTGGGGCAGGCGATGATTCCGGGCGCTCAGGGGCGTCTACGCACAGGAACCCCTTTTCTGGAGGTCATCGTGGCTTCGCAAGCTTCTCCGCAGGACCTGGCACCGCGCGGTCCCCATGTCGTCGTGAGCCTGCCGACGCGGGACCTGGCGCGGGCGTTTCGCTTCTACCGGGAGGGGCTCGGCTTCCGGCTCGTCGCTGAGCCGGCGGACGGCTCGATGCCGGAGCCCGTCCACTTCTCGCTCAACGCGGGCGTCAGCCTCATGCTCATCCCCACCGGAGGCTTCGGCTGGGTGGCGGGGGGCAACACGGTCGCGGAGCAGGGTGTTTCGGAGTGCATCCTGAGCCTGTCCCTGGCGACGGAGGCCGAGGTGGACGCGTTCGTCGCCAAGGCTCGGGCGGCTGGGGCCGGCATCCCGTCCGAGCCAGGCCGGAAGCCCTGGGGCTACTCGGGGACGTTCAAGGACCCGGACGGCCACGTGTGGATGCTGGAGAAGGTGGGCTGAAAAGAAAAACCCCGGTGTCACCGTGAGGTGACGCCGGGGTAGTGGCCAGGGTCAGACTTGAACTGACTACCTGCGGATTATGAGACCGCCGCTCTAACCAGGTGAGCTACCTGGCCGTAAGTGGACTGCAACCTACGGCTTTTACTGCGGAACTTCCACTGCTTTCCTACCTGCTCGCCCGGTGTCCGTGCAACAGCTTTGACAACGGGACGGGTACTTCGCGCTTCGGAGCGGCTCTATACCACATGGCCGCCGGAGGGCAACGGGAACGATGTGGGGGGGCTGACGGGGTTCAGGGGCGGGCCTGACGTCTGCGCCAGTCGGGCCTGGACGCGTGCGGGTGAGTCCGCTCCGTGAACACTTCAATCGCCAGGGCCGCACGGAGTGCGACCCCACGCTCGCGTTGAACCCGCGTGCTTCCAGGCCGTTCCACCCTTGAGCCGCGCCGGCACCTCCGCCATGGCGAACGTGCCCCCGTCTGCGCCTGGACCCCGTCGGGCCCCAGGCACAGCTCGGCCAGCGAGGCCATGTGCTCCTGCTGATTGGTGGGAGGCCGCACCGGGATGGGGTCGCCGGGCTCGCCGTGGACGAGGAGGACGCAGGAAAGCGCGCGGCCCATGTACGAGTACGTGGAAGCGCCGAGGATGACGGCGAGCGGATGGGTGGCGGTGACCTGCTCACGCCGCGTGCTGAGCGAGAGTGTCCGCGGCTGGTTCTACAGACGCAGCAGCATGCCGTTGAAGTTCCCGGCCGCCTCTATGTCCGGTAGCCCCCAGCCGCAGCAAGTACAGCGCAGGTCTCAGGGGCTGAGTGCCCCAGGGCAACGCCACGCCCTGCGAGAGGAGCGTGGAGAACATGCCGGCGGCGGACGCCCGGATGGCGGAGTCGCGGGCCTCGCAGGTGTCGGCGATGAGATTGAAGGAGCTGTGAGCGGTCGACGGGCGGTGGATGGACCGCACGGACCCAGCTTCCAAGTGCCGTTGGCGGGATGTTGAGCCGGCGCGCCACCTCGGTGCGCGTGAGGTTCGCGCGGTCCAGCTCGATTCCAAGCTTCAACGTGTCGTTCGACTTCAACGGGTGCCTCCTGCGGCAGATGCAGCGGCAGGAATCACCCGGGACGGCGTGATGGCTTTCCGAACGCTGCATCCCCTGGATGGAGGCGAGCTGCTGTCATTGAAATATTGAAACTGCAATGAGTGGCCGAAGTGGCTGACTCAGCAGGTCGGAGGAGGGTGTTGAGTCGTTTCAAACAGGCCGATTCACTCAGCAATGATTGCGTGGCACACAGCGGAGCAGGGATGAAACGGCGGGCGAACCTGCCCGACTTGCAAGGTTGTGGTTGAGGAGCCACACGACTCCGGGAAGCCACTGGCAGGAGCGAGCACCTGCAAGATCAAGACGTTGCCAGAAATGAGAAGAGGAGTTGATGGAGAATCCCATCAACCCCCCCTCTGTTGATCTGAAACGAGGAACGCCCAGACTCAACAGCGGGCGTCAAAACGACTGACTACTAGCGCGCCTTGGGGCCGCCGCGAACGTGGATCTTGATCTTCATGTCGTGCCTCCTTTCTTTCGTGTTGAACGCTACGTGTACTCAAAACGGGATGTCAAATCGAACCCGTGATTTATTTGCAACGCATTGCGGCGATGAGAGCGAATTCCCGCGTCACATCGAAGCGCGCCTGTTCAGACAACGGGAGCGTGAATCGCAAAGCAGTGGCCGAGGTGTTGACAGGGCGCGACCATTAAGGCGACTTTGGTTGACGGACCATGGCATATCCCTTCGAGCGAACCCTTCGTTCCCTGAATTACGAGTCGGACACGCGCCTCGTGTTCGTCGCTCTGATGGTGGTGTGCGCCGGCGGGCTCATCGCCTGGTCGCTGTTCGCCAAGGTCCCGCTCGTAAAAGCCAGCTCACAGGCCCGGATCGAGCCACACAACGCCGTCCATCGCATCGAGCCGCCCAGCGCGGGCAGGGTCGTGTTCTCGCGGCTCAAGCTCGACCATGAGGTCAAGGAAGGCGACCTGCTCATCGAGTTCGACACACGGGCCGAGCGCCTCGAGCTCGAGCGGAGCAAGGCGACGCTCGCCGCGACCGAGAAGGAGCTCGCCATCATCCGCCAGCAGATCACCAACAAGCAGGAAGAGGCGGCTTTGACGGCGCGGGTGGACGAGGTCGCGGTCAAGGAGGCGCTGGAGAGGGAGCAGGAGCTGGCGCCCAGGCACCGGCTCGCGGTGGAACGCGCGGAGCTGGCCCTCAAGAGCCCGGCGGGCGCGGTCTCGGAGATGGAGAAGCTCGAGCGCACGACCGATGTCGACGCGCTCCGCTTCGCGCAGACGGCGCAGGGCCTGGCGCTCATCCGACTGCGGCGCGAGCAGGACGTGCGCCGTCAGGCCCTCGCCGCGCAGTTGCTGGCACTCGAGCGCGAGGCGCTGGGGGCCGAGGGGCGGATCCGGGAGCTCCAGGGCGTGATCGACCGCCTCGAGTACCAGATTGCGCAGAAGCTGTATCGGGCGCCGGCCACGGGCCACATGGTGGACGTGGCGGAGCTCGGCTCGGGAGCGTTCATCGCCGACGGGCAGCGGGTCGGCACCATCCTGGCGAGCGATGCCGAGGTGCGGGTGCGCGCGCGGTTCCCGAAGGAGGTCGTCGGATTGATCCATCCCGGTCAAATGGCGCGCCTCAAGCTCGACGGCTACCCGACGACCATCTACGGCACGGTCCCCGCCAGGGTGACGGCCGTCGGGACCGAGCCCGGCCAGACCGCCACGCCCGAGGCCATCCCCGGGACGGTGCGCGTCGAGCTCAGTTTCGCGCCGCCGGAGGATCCGCGCATCCAACTGCGCCACGGCATGACCCTGGCGGTGGAGGTCGAGGTCGCGCGGGCGTCGCCTGTCGCGCTGCTGATGCGGGCGGTCGGCGAATGGAATCCGCAGCCTGAAGAGCCGCCCGTGACCGTGTTCCGGCCCGAAGCCGTGGCCCGCTGACCATGACTCCTCCCAGGCGCCGGCGCTCGATAATTCCCGAGGTGATTCAGATCTCGGCGACGGATTGTGGCCCCGCTTCACTCAAGAGCCTGTTCGCGGGGATGGGCGCCGAGCTCAACTATCGCGTCCTTCGCGAAGTGTGTCAGACGGACGTCGATGGCACCTCGATCGTCACCTTGGATGAAGTCGCGAACCAGCTCGGGCTCGACTCCGAGCAGGTGATGCTTCCGCTCGACCACGTGATGGTCCCCGAAGCCAAGGCGCTTCCCGCCATCATCGTCACGCTCAGCGCGGGAGGACGGCCGCACTTCGTGGTGCTGTGGAATCGCGTCGGCCCGTTCATCCAGGTCATGGACCCGGCGGCGGGCCGGCACTGGACCCGGATCTCGACGCTGCTGAGCCACCTGTACCAGCACACCACGTCCGTTCCGGCGGACGGCTGGCGTGAATGGGCCGGGTCCGAGGAGGCGGTCGCGACGTTCGAGCGCCGCCTGCTGAACCTGGGTGAGACGCAGGCGCGGGCGCTGGTGGCCCGGGCGCTTGAGGACCCCGGGTATTTGTCGATCGCCAGGCTCGACGCCGCGTGCCGGGCGTCCGAAGCGATGATCCGCGCGGGCGCCATCCGGCGAGGCCGGACGGCGGCGGGCCTGCTTCAGTCCATGATGGCGAAGGACGACTCCGGCGAAGTGCCCATTCCCGCCGCCTACTGGTCCGTTCGCCCCAACCCCGAGGCGGAGGGCGAGCTGTTGATGTCCGGCGCGGTGCTGATGCGGGTTCGCGGTTGGCGCGAGGCTCCGCGCGAAGGCGAAGACGCGCCGAGAGCCGTCCTCGCGAGCGACCTGGCGACGGAGCTCGTCGCCAGGCAGACGAGCCCGGCGCGCACGCTGCTCCGCTTGCGAGGCGAAGACTCGTGGGTCGTTCCGGGCCTGATCGCGGTGGGACTGGTGTTCGCCACCTTCGGGCGGATCCTGCAAGCGCTGATGCTCCGTGGCGTGCTCGACCTGGGGCGCGACCTCGGCACGTTCGCGCAGCGCGCGACGGGCATGGCCGTCCTCGCGGGCGTCGCGCTCTGCTTCATGCTCATCCAAATCCCCATTTCACTGGGACTGCTCGGCATCGGCCGCCGGCTCGAGGTGCGGCTGCGGAAGGCGTATTTCGAGAAGCTCCCCGAGATGGAGGACCGCTACTTCCAGAGCCGGCTCGCCTCCGACATGGCGTCTCGCACGCACAACATCCAGGCGATGCGGTCGTTGCCGCTCCTGCTCGCGCAGGCCTCGATCCTGTCGCTCGAAGTCGCGAGCATCACCGCCGCGCTCATCTGGGCCGCACCGCACGCCTGGCACCTCGTGCTCGCGCTCGCGGCGGTCACGCTGCTCGTGCCCCTGGTCGCGCAGAAGCTGCTCTTCGAGCCCGACCTGCGCGTGCAAATGCACGCAGGCGCGCTCAGCGGATTCACCTTGAACGCGCTCGTCGGGCTCACGCCGATCCGCATCCACGGCGCCGAGCGGTCGCTGCGCCGCGCGCAGGAGACCTTGCTCGTCAGTTGGACCAAGGCGCGCTATTGGCTCCAGACGTTGTCGGTCGGGTTCGAAGGCGGGCTGATGCTGGTGGGCTACGGCCTCGTCATGCTGCTCGTCTATTCGTACCTCGCGGGCACCGATCGGGCCTCGCTGGTGTTGTTGGTCGTCTATTGGGCGCTGCGGTTGCCCATCCTCGGCCAGCGGCTGATGCTGCTGAGCCGCACGTTCCCGAATGCGATGAACCGGGTACGCCGGCTCCTCGACGTCATCGGCGACATCAAGGCGCCGCCGGCCCGGCCCGAGGCGCCAGTGCAGGAGCCCGCCGCGTCCGCGGACGCCACGAGCGGCGTTTCGATCGTGATGGAGAAGGTCCGCGTCAAAGGCGGAGGTCACACCATCCTCGACAAGGTCTCCTTGAACATCGCCCCCGGCGAGCACGTGGCCGTGGTCGGGGTCTCCGGAGCAGGCAAGTCGACGCTGGTCGGCCTCTTGCTCGGCTGGCTCCGGCCGGCGCGCGGCGAGATCAAGGTCGACGGGAAGGTGCTCGATCAGGCCGCTGTCGAGCGGCTGCGGCGCACCACGGCCTGGGTGGATCCGGCAATCAGTCTCTGGAACCAGAGCCTCATCGACAACATCCGGTATGGCAACGACGGTGCGCAGGGCTGGTCACTGTCGGGGGCGCTCAAGGGGGCTGAGATGCTCGACATCCTCGAGGCGCTTCCAGACGGGCTGCAGACGTCGTTGGGCGAAGGCGGAGGGCTGGTCTCGGGCGGCCAGGGTCAGCGCGTGCGCCTGGCGCGCGCGATGCTTCGCTCCGGCGTACGCCTGGCCATCCTCGACGAGCCCTTTCGCGGTCTCGATCGCGACCGGCGCGCGCGGCTCCTCGCCGAGTCCCGGCGGCTCTGGGCAGACATCACGCTCCTCTGTGTCACCCACGACGTCGAGCACACCCAGGAGTTCGATCGCGTGCTCGTGATCGAGAACGGTCGGATCCTCGAGAACGGGCCGCCGAAGGAGCTGCTCGCGAACAAGGAGTCGCGGTACGCCGTGCTCCTCCGCGCCGACCAGGAGAACCGCACCCTGCTCTGGGGCGATGGGCGCTGGCGCCATTGGTGGCTTTCGGACGGCCAACTGGTGGAGAGGCCGGCGCCGAAGCCGGTGGAGACGCCGGCCGCGGAGCCCGCCGCGGGCGAGCTGGAGCTGACGGGATGACGCGCTCGCACTCCGAACTGTTGTGGCCGGTCGAGCGACTGTCCGACGCGCTGGAGCAGCTGGCGCAGAGGCAAGGCTATGGCAGGCCTGCGGGCGAGATCGCCCCGCCCGCGGCGGCCGTCGAGCCGAGCCGGGTCTGGATGTTCGCGCTCGGAGATCGACTCGGCGTGGAGCTCGAGCCCATCACGCCGCTCTACCACGAGCTGCCCGACGTCCTCGAACGCGCCGCGCCCTGCATCCTCCAGGTCCGACGAGACGGCGTCCCGTCCTATCTGGTGCTGCTGGGGACGCGGCGCGGGAAGCTGCGCCTGCTCGCGCGCGACGCCACGGTGGTTTCGCTCCAGACGAAGAGCGCGCTCGCGCTCCTGCGAGAAGAGCAGGAAGCCACCGTCTCCGAGGTGGACCAGCTGCTCGGCGGCGTGGAGATGTCGCCCCGTGCGCGCGAGCACGCCCGCTCAAAGATGCTGCTGCAGCGGCTCGGCCAGGCGCAGTTGCGCACCGGCTGGATCATGCGCCCCAGGCGCACCGCGAGCCGGCGGACGCTGCTCGGCGACATCCCGTCGCTCGTGGCCGGCATCCTCGTGAGCCACACGCTGCTCTCGCTGGTGCTGGCTGGCTCGTTCTGGTTGCTCGGCCGCGCCGCGCTCCAGGCCCGCCTCGAGACCGGCTGGTTCTTGGGGTGGATCGCCGTCATCGCGTGCGCGATTCCGCTCCGCATGCTCGAGGTGTGGTGGCAGGGCGTGTTCTCGATCCGGCTCGGAACGCTGCTGAAGCAGCAGCTCCTCGCGGGAACCCTCAAGCTGACCCCCGACGAGGTGCGGCTCGACGGCATCGGCCGCCATTTCGGCCGCGTCGCCGAGGCCGAGGTCGTCGAGCAGCTCGCGGTCGGCGGCGCCTTGCTCGCGGTGTTGTCGCTCGTCGACCTGCTCCTGGCGGGCGTCATCCTCGTGCTCGGGGCGGGAGGGTGGCCCCAGGCGATGGTGCTCGTCCTGTGGGTCGTGGTCGCGTTCGTCCTCGCGCGCCGCCACTACGGCGTCCAACGGGCGTGGTCGAGCGCGCGCGTCGACATCACCCACGACCTGCTCGAGCGCATGCTCGGCCATCGAACGCGGCTGGCGCAGCTCCCACTCGAGCGCTGGCATGATGGCGAAGACGTCCGCTTGAGCTCCTACTCCGAGACCTCGAAGGTCATGGACCGCCGGACCATGCAGCTGACCGCGCTCCTGCGCGACGGCTGGTTGGTTATCGCCCTGCTGTCGTTGCTGCCGGCGTTCAGCATCGGCACGGCCAATGCCAGCGCGCTGGCGGTGTCCGTGGGCGGCATCTTGCTCGCGCTGCGAGCCTTCGACGAGGTCGCCGTCTACTTCCAGCAGGTCTCCCAGGCGGCGGTGTCGTTCGAGCAGATCCGCGACTTGTTGCTCGCGGTGGGCCGCCCCGAGCTCGAATCGAAAGTCCCTCTCGACATGGAGGGCGGCAAGCAGACCGACGCCGCCAGCGGAACCCTCATCGAGGCGCGGGGCGTGACCTTCCGGCACGACGCGCGCACCCGGCCGGTGCTCGAGAACTGCTCGTTCCAGATCGCGCAGGGCGACCGCATCCTGCTGGAGGGCCCATCGGGCGGTGGCAAGTCGACGCTGGTGTCGCTGTTGACGGGCCTGAGGACGCCGCAGGGCGGTGTGATGCTGTTGCACGCGTTGGACCGCGCGACGTTCGGCGCCTCGGGCTGGCGCAAGCGCATCACCGCCGCGCCGCAGTTCCACGAGAACCACGTCCTGTCCGGCAGCTTCGCGTACAACCTCCTGCTCGGGCGCGAGTGGCCGACCTCGCCCGAGCTGCGGGCCAAGGCCGCCGCGCTGTGCAAGGAGCTCGGGCTGGACGAGCTGGTCGCCAAGATGCCCGCCGGCCTCGAGGAGATGATCGGCGAGACCGGCTGGCAGCTCTCGCACGGCGAGAAGAGCCGGCTCTACATCGCGCGCACGCTGCTGCAGGGGGTCGAGCTGGTCATCCTCGACGAGAGCTTCGCCTCCCTCGATCCCGAGACCATGCGGGTCGCGCAGCGCTGCGTCCTCAACCACGCCAAAGCCCTCGTGGTCGTCAGCCACCCATGAGACTTCGACTTACGCTCGCCCTCCTCGTGATGACCTGCTCCGGTTGCGAGCTGGTTCGTCCCGTCGTCGTCAAACCGCCTCCGACGCCGAGCAGCTACTCGACCTCCAGCGAACTGCGCACCGAGCCGCCCCCACCGTCCAGCGCACCCGAGGGCAGAGTTCCAAGCCCGCGGCCGTCGAAGGAGGGCGTGCCCGCGCAGCCAGCCGAGCGCCTTACCCAGGACGCAGTCTGGTGGACGGCGTTCGCCGATCCGGCGCTCGACATGGCCATCCAGGAGTGTTTCGGCGACAACCTGGTCCTGCGCGAGGTGCGGGAGTTGATCTACGAGAACCAGCTCGACCCCAACGTGCCGCAAGGTTGGTGGTACCCGCTCCAGGTCGGCATCCTGAACCCGGCGGGACTGAGTCATGTCGTCGCCAACGCCAACCTTCCGCCCGCGCCGCCAACCCGGGCCGAGTACGACCTGGCCACCGTCGGTTTCGGCGTGACCTACCAGGTCGACCTGTTTGGAGCCCTCGGTGCGCAGCGGCGCGCGGGAATGAACTTCGCCGAGCAGCAGCGGCAGCTCACCGAGGGCCGCATCCAGGACCTCGCGGTGCGGATCACCCAGGTCTGGTTCGACATCCTCGAGGCCCGCGCGCTCCGGGACCTCACGCTGCGGCAGATTGACTACAACAAGGAGCTGCTCCGGCTGGTTCGAGCGCGGTTCGAGCAGCACCTCACGCCCCGGCTCGTGGTGCTGCAGCAGGAGCAGTTGCTGGTGAACCTCGAATCGCAGGTGCCGCTGATCGCCACCCGGAACGCGCTCTTGAACTCGGAGCTGAAGGCGCTGCTGGGCCGGGTACCCACTCCCGCCGACGACGTTGTTCCACTCGATCGACAGCTTCCCGATCTCCCGCCCCCACCGGAGCTCGGAACGCCGGGCGACCTGAACGTGAACACGCCCGAGATGCGGCTCGCGGAGCTTCGCGTCGCGGAGATCGATCACCGCATCAACGCGAACCTGGCGAGCTGGCTCCCGACGATTCAACTGGTGGGCAACGTGGGCGCGTTGAAGGTCGGCCTCTCGGAGCCGGCCCTGCGCGAGTCCGTCGTCGGGGTGAACCTGACCTGGGCCCTGTTCGACGGAAGGCGCGTCACCGAGTACATGCGACTGCCGATCCAGCTCCAGCGTCGCGAAATCCAATACCAGCTCGCGCTGCACACCGCGATCGGACGGGTGCAGGATGCCGTGGTTCGGGAGGAGAACGAGGCGACGAGCCTGCGCAGCCTGCGGGCGCAGGTCCAGCTCGGGCAGCAGCTCCTGGATGAGGCGAGGCGGCTCTTCGAGCAGGGGCATTCGGACTATCTGACGGTGCTCACCGCCCTGACGAATCTGGTCGGGCTCGAGCGCGCAAGCCTGCAGGCGCAACGGCTGCTGCTCAACCATCGCGTCGAGGTCTATCGCTCGCTCGGCGGCACCTGGTCGCGCGACGTCACACTGAAGCGGGAGTGAGAAGCCATGGCACAGCTGCAAGCGGATGAGATGCTCTACATTCCCAATCGAAGGCGGCTCACGCACGACCGGCTCGACGCGGGGAATGGCCAGCAGGTCCTGCACCTCTTCTATGGCGAGGTGGAGCTCATCTTCGACGAGCCGGACATCGCGCCCCTGGGTGAGAAGCTGCTTCAGGTCGAGCAATTTCAAGCCGCTGACGCCATGGCGTGGTCGGACGGCGCGCCCCATTCCTGGGACAAGATGCGGGACCTGCTCGAAGCATTGATCGAACAGGGGGTTTTGAGGCGGGTCTCGGATGCGCCCACGGGCCGCACCACGGTGTCCTTCCCGGAGCGGTTGGGTGAGGTGCCGGCCGGGCGTGAGCCGCTCACGTTCAGCGCCCGCGACAACCGTTGCCCCGTGCTGACCGAACAGGCGTTCGGACGGGCGTTCGAGGTCTCGAACCTCGAGGTGGTCGTGCCGGTCTACCGCGTGGCGCATCCGGCGCTCGACAGTGACGGCCGGCAAGTGGGCGAGAACAACGTCGCGCCGCGCACCTTGTTCCTCGATCTCCCCACCGTGCGCAAGCAGTGCCACTACGCGGGGAGCCGCTACCAGAGCGAACGCCCGATGAACGTGACCGCGATGAAGGGCATGGCGCGTCAGTGGCCGGACCTGCTCTCGCTGACCGAGCAGTTCCGCAAGGCCTTCTTCGCGCGCATGCCGCCCCGGACCCCGGGCGTGCTCACCGCGGGCGAGCTCCACATGATGGTCGTCTGCACGCTCGCGTCGGTCGGGTACGTGCTGGTGCGGGGCGTCCAGCCGGTGCCGAACGGAGCGCTCGACAGCGGGCTCGCGGCCATGTTCCGGCTGATCGACGGAGTTCGCCTGGTCACCAACGACCTGGTGCGCGACGCCCCCGAGCAGCCCGTCACCGCGCAATCGATCGTGGACTATGCCGAGCGTCACGCGGTCTTCCATGGTCCGCACGGCGTGTGCGCCGGGCCGCCGGCGCTGATCAACGAATACATGCAGGTGTTGACCGGCTCGGCCCCGGCACCCATCGAGGCCCAGCCCGACATCGCGGCGCGCCTCGGCGATCTCGACGCCGCGCTCGATTACGGCCTGCTCGGGCAGCGCGTCGAATCGGTGGTCCGCTTCCTCGGCGCGACCCAGGGGCTGCTCCACGAACGGCTCCGGGCGGCGTTCGCCGGACACCTCCCGCGCACCGCGCTGCAGGAGTTCGTGGAGGCGCCCATCGATGTCGCGCATTACCCGTTGCTCCGGGACGATTTCCCACTCGCCGAGACATACCAGCGTGAGATCAAGCTCAGCCGCTGGTTGTTCGCGCGCATCGGCGAGGCATTCCCCGGCACGCCACAAGGCACCTCGCTGGACGAGCTGGCGAAGCTGGACCCCGCCGAGCAGGCCACGAGCCAGCGGCGACTGGCCGAGCTCTTCGCGCACGGGCTGCCGGGAGACAAGGTCGTGGCGGAGCCCCTCCGCGGTGAACTCGCTGGCGTCGCCGCCAGCGCGTTCGCCCTGGAGCGCCGATGCCTGCGCGTCGTCGAGCGCGAGCAGGCGCTGCTGAACCAGCGGCTCCAGCGCCCGGATCGCCCCCTGACCGGCGCGGACCTGGCTGTGTTCACGCGGCCGCGCAATGGCCCCCCGTTGGCGGAGACCCTCGCGCGCGGCCTGGGCGTCTCGGTCACCAGCGACGCTGCCTCGACCGTGCTGGGCTACGGTGAGAGCAGCCTCACGTTGAAGGACTAGAGGGTTCGATGCATCCAGAGCTTGTCCGCCGCTTCCACGAACCGATTCGCGATGAGGCCGCGCGCCGGTACGGCCTGTCGCCCGAGCAGCTCACCGAGCTCGCGGCCTTCGAGAACTTCGTCTACGAGGCGGAGAACGACGACGGCGAGGGCCTGATTCTGCGCATCTCGCACAGCACGCGGCGAACGATTGACTACACGCTGGGTGAGGTCGAGTTCGTTCGCTATCTAGCCGCCGCGCGCATTCCCATCGCCTCGCCGGTCCTCTCCGAGGCGGGGCAGTTCGTGGAGCGGATCGAAGACCGCGAGCCCGGCGGCTACTTCGTCGCCACCGCGTTCGAGCGCGCGCCGGGCATCGTCTTCGACGACGCGCCTCCGCTCAAGGAGCGCTACTGGAAGCCCCCCCTATTCCGCGACCTGGGCCGGCTGTTCGCGCGGCTCCACAACCGCGCCCAGACCTACGCGCCTTCGAGCCCCAGGCTCAAGCGCCAGGAATGGCATGAGTACGACGTGGTCGACATCGACCGGTTCGCGCCTCCCGAGGAGAAGCTCGTTCGCGAGCGCACCGCGGCGATCATCGCGCGATTGAACCAGCTCCCGCGAACACCGGAGAGCTACGGGCTGATCCACGCCGATCTCCACATGCACAACTTCTGCTTCGCCGAAGGGAAGGTCACCGCGTTCGACTTCGACAACTGCGAGTACGCGTGGTTCGTCAAGGACATCGCGGTGCTCCTCTTCTACATCGCGCGAGGCGAGGAGCGAGAGGCGCGCGACGAAGCGGTCGCTGCGTTCCTGGGGCCCTTCCTCGAAGGGTATCGGGAGCTCCGACCCATGGAGCGCGAGTGGCTCGCGGCAGTGCCGGACCTGCTCGCCCTCCAGCGCTCGATGAATTACGCGCTGTTCCACCAGTATCGCGACCCGGCCGTGCTCGACGAGAGCACGCTCGACCGGTGGGGGCGGTTCCGGCGCGACATCGAAGCGGACACACCCGTCCTGCAGATTGATTTCACGAGCTTCTAGCCGCGCTTCGGGGCGGCTCGACGCCACATGGCGGGCGTGAGGCGCCTTTTCCTCATGCCCTGGTGCAGGGTCAGTCTTCTCTGAAGTTGAGTGGATTCGCTCCTCGGGATGTTGAGCGATGACGCGGAGCAGGACATGACGCTGCGCTGGGGAGCGGTGGTCCTGCTGATGCTGGTGGGCACGGGCTGTGCCACCTCGCGGGTGGTGCGCCTGGACACCGGCGAGGGCCGGCCCAGCGTCTACACGCCGCGAGCGGATGCTGAGCCCGTCGAGTTGGACGAGGACGAGTTCGCGGAGGCGGTCCAGAAGATGGCTCGCACCGCGCCGCCGTCTCCTCGGCCAAGGGAGTCGGCGTTGAGGCTCTTCGGCCTGGACGTGCCCCGCGCGGACTCCCCCGTGCGAGGACGCCTGGGCTTGGTCTCCATCGAAGATCCGCGACGGGGCCGTCTTCTTGTGGCCGAGGAGCCGAACGGAGAAGCGGAGCTGGCGAGCGCCTACGGACGCTGGTGCCAGCGCCTGAAGGAGCCACGGGACTGCCTGCACCTGCTGGGCGAGGACGTCATCGGCGAGATTCAGGGCGCGGGAGAGAAGGCAGGGTGGGGGTGCTGCTGGGCATGGCGTCGAGCACGCTGCCAGGCCGCTTCGCCATGCCGGCCGGAGAGGTGCGCCTGGTCACAGTCAAGGTGCTGATGCCCGGGGAGCTGGCGTACCTGCTGGAGAACGGGAAGCACGGTCGTGACGAGCTGCTGCGGCGCTTCGTCGAGGAAGGTCAGGGGCACCTGTCTCGCGCCTGGCGCCAGCCCGTGGTGTGACAACTTCCAGTGCCCAGCGTGCAGGCCGCTGAGCTCGGTCAGGACGACCTCGTGCTCTCCCGCCTCCTCCTGTGCGCCGCGATGCCCCGCACCGACGTCTTTCTGACGGCTGGGCAGCGTCCCGCTGTGATTGGGTTGCCACCACGCCCTGGTCAACGGATCCTGCCCGTTCCGCACGGAGGCCCCTTCGATGCCAGGGCAGTTGGATGTCTGGCCGATCACAGTCGCGGCGCTCCTGTTGTTGCCAGCCCCAGCGCGTGCAGTCCCTCCGGGAGCGGTAGACGCGGCACGGGACGCACCGGAATCCGCTCCCCGTGCTGACCAGGGCCCCGTGGAGGAGGTGTACCGCCCCACCACGGCCGGCCCCCTGGTCGCCTATTCCGCGCCCATTACCGCGCCGGGGCGGATGACGGCGCAGCCGCTGCTTCGCCTCGAGTCCATCCGCGGGGAGTTCGACGAGCGCGGGCGCTACCAGTCCCTGGAGCGGGGTGCATCACAGCGCGCGGCGGCCCTGGAGCTCTTCCTGGAATATGGGCTGTCCACCCGGTTCGCCGTCGGGGCGGAGCTGGAGTGGCGGCACCAGCGGCGCCGCGAAGACTCGCGGAGGGCGGCGTCTTCCGGCCTGGCGGACGCCGACCTCTTCGCGCGCGCGGTGCTGCTCCAGGAAACGGTGGGGGGCCTGCCCGAGCTGACGCTGCTGGGCCTGGTGAAGCTCCCCACCGGGCGGGCCGTGAGCGCCGACCCGGCGCTGCTGGACACCGACGTCCGTGGAACGGGCAGCACCGACCTGCTGCTGGGCGTTGACCTGACCCGGGGAGTCCGCCCCGTCCTCCTCCACCTGCAGGTGACCTGGTCCCATCCGCTTCCAGCCCGGGTGGGGGGCGTCTCCATCGCCGCGGGTGACTCCTTGGCATGGAGCCTCGCGGGCGAGTGGCCCCTGCTGCGAGGCGCGCTCGTCTTGATGGTGGAGGTGAGCGGCGTCCACCAAGGCCCCCCGCGCCTGGACGGCCTGGAGATACGGGACGTGTCCACGACGGAGGTCACGCTCGGCGGTGGCGTGGAGCTCATCGCCAGCGAGGACGTGCAGCTCCTCGTGGGCTATCAGCGCCTGCAGTGGGGCCGCGACGCCAGCGCCCAGGATGCCTGGGTGATGACGCTGGTTCCGGTGATCTTCTGATGCGACGGACACCCCCGGCTTGTAGGGCCCCCGCGAACGGTATGTGATGGCGGGGTGAGCCTCCCCGCCGAGCAGCTTCCTCCCGACACGTCAGCCCCGCCAGTCCCTTCGCCCGTCACGCCGGTCGCCATGCGGCCAGCGCGGGATGCACGCTACGACTGGGCCGCGGAGCGCACGCTGCTGGCCTGGATACGCACGGGCCTGGCGATGATGGGCTTCGGCTTCGTGGTGGCGCGCTTCGGCGCCTTCCTCCGGGTGCTTGGCGGCTCCGTGCCCGGCGCGGCGCCAGACGCGGGGCAGTCCTCCGCGTCCATGGTGGCCGGCGTGCTGATGGTGGCGTTCGGCGTGGCCGCCAATGTCGTGGCCGTCCAGCGCTTCCTGCGCAACCACCGGGCGCTCTCCCGGGGCGAGCCCGTGGACCCCTCTCCCGCGGGCCCCGTCGCGCTGGCCCTCTTCGCCGCGTTCCTGGGGGCCGTCCTGGTGCTCCTGCTGGGCGGCGCGTTGCTGCCCTTTGGCTTCACGGGAGCCCGGTGATGCCCCTGGTCGTCCTGTGGGAGCGCCTCCTCGCGACGCGGGCACCCGCCGCCACGCTGCTCATCCGGTGGATGGTGGGCGCCGTCTTCGTGTCCGAGGGCCTCCAGAAGTTCCTCATCCCCGCCGAGGTGGGGGCCGGCCGGTTCGCGCGAATCGGCCTCCCGGCGCCGGAGGTGCTGGGGCCCTTCGTGGGAGCCGTGGAGGTGCTCTGCGGTGTTCTGGTGCTCCTGGGGCTGGTGACGCGGCTGGCCGCCGTGCCGCTCATCATCACCATGCTGGTGGCCATGGCCACCACCAAGGTGCCCATCCTCCTGGCGAGTGGCTTCTGGAAGATGGCGCATGAGTCCCGCACGGACTTCTCGATGCTGCTCGGCGCGCTCTTTCTCCTCATGGTGGGCGCGGGCCCCAGGTCGATGGACACCTGGCTGATGCGGCGGCGCGAGGACGCTCATGTCTGAGGCCGGGCGGGTGGAGGCGCATGGGCCGCCGCGTCACGGCGCGCACGGCCTGGTGGAGGTGGCGCTGCTCTTCCTGCGGCTCGGCTTCACCGGGTTTGGGGGGCCGGCGGCCCACATCGCGATGATGGAGGACGAGGTGGTGCGGCGCCGCCGCTGGCTGACGCGCGACGAGTTCCTCGACCTGCTCGGGGCGGCCAACCTCATTCCGGGGCCGAACTCGACGGAGCTGGCCATCCACCTGGGGCACCGGCGAGGCGGATGGCCGGGCCTGCTGGTGGCCGGGGTCTGCTTCATCCTCCCCGCGATGCTCATCACGCTGGCCGCGGCCTGGGCGTATGTGCGCTTCGGGAGCTTGCCCTCGGCGGAGGGCGTGCTGTACGGCGTGAAGCCCGTCATCATCGCCGTGGTGCTCCAGGCGCTCTGGGGGTTGGGCCGCGTCGCGGTGAAGACGCGCGTGCTCGCCGCCGTGGGCGTGGCCGCCGTCATCGCGAGCGCGCTGGGGGTGAACGAGCTGCTCGTCCTGCTCTGTGCCGGGGTCCTCATGGCGCTCTGGCGCGGGGGGACGCGGGCGGCGGGCGCTGGCGGGAGACAGCAGGGGCCCGGGCAGATGATGCTGGGGATGCCCCTGGCCCTCCAGGGACTGGCGGCTGGCGCCGCGGGCGCCGTGCCCTTCAGCCTGGGCGGGCTGTTCCTCTTCTTCGTGAAGGTGGGCGCGGTGCTCTTCGGGAGCGGCTACGTGCTGCTGGCCTTCCTGCGCGCGGACCTGGTGGAGCGGTGGGGCTGGCTGACGGAGACACAGTTGCTCGACGCCGTGGCCGTGGGGCAGGTGACCCCTGGCCCCGTCTTCACGACGGCGACCTTCATCGGCTACCTCCTGGGCGGCGGCGTGGGGGCGGTGGTGGCCACCGTGGGCATCTTCCTGCCGGCCTTCTTCTTCGTCGCGGTGAGTGGGCCGGTGGTGCCGCGCCTGCGCCGCTCGTGGGTGGCGGGGGCGGTGCTGGACGGCGTCAACGTGGCCTCGCTCGCGCTGATGGCGGTGGTGACGTGGCAGTTGGGCCGCTCGGCGCTGGTGGACGCCTGGACGGTGGGCCTGGCGCTCCTGAGCGCGGTGCTGCTGCTGCGCTTCCGGCTCAACTCCGTCTGGCTGGTCCTGGGCGGCGCGCTCACCGGGCTGCTGCTCCGGACGGTGGGCGCGTGACGCCGTGACACCCGCCGCGCCTCCTGCCGGCTGGCCACGCAGCGGGGGGGGGGGCCCTACAGCTTCAAGCGCTCCTGGGCGTACTGCTCGAACGAGCGCGCCGCGTGGCCGGTCAGCACCTGGACGCCGTCCGTGGTGGCCGCGGTCCATTGTTCACGCACGGCGGCGCAGAGCGCGGCGAGCATCTCCGCATATGGGGCGTCGAAGCCGGCGTCGCACATGCGCTGGATGAAGGCACCCTCGGAAATCGCGACGTATTCGAGCGGCTGGCCCGTCACGCGTGACACGACGGCCGCGGCCTCGCTGAAGCTGAGCGCCCTGGGGCCCGTGAGGGTGAAGGCCTGCCTGTCGAACCGGTGGGACGTGAGCGCCACGGCGGCGGCTTCCGCGATGTCGCGCGCGTCGATGAAGCTCGTCTCGCCGGCGCCCGCCGGGAGCATCAGCCGTCCCACGCGGACGTCATGGCTCCACATGAGGTGGAAGTTGTCGGAGAACCAGTTGGGCCGGAGGATGACGTAGGGCAGGCCCGAGCGCTCCAACTGGAGCTCGACCTGCCGGTAGGGGTCCTCCTCGTTTGCCTCCACGCCCATGACGGACTGGAGCACCACCTTCACGCGCCGCACGGCCGCCGCGCGGATGACGGGCGTGAGGTATTCGGTGACGCTCAGGTTGTCCGCGGGCATGAGGACATAGGCTGCGTCGACGCCCTCCAGCACGGCGCCGAGCTGGTCAGGCTGGGCGAAGTCGAAGCGCACGGCCTCCGCGCCGGGGAGGGGGGTGGCCCCGCGGGACAGCGCCCGGACCTGGTGCCCCTGCTTCACGAGGATTTCAACCAGGAGCGAACCCACGGTGCCGGTTGCTCCGAAGACTGCGATGCGTTGAGGTGTCATGGCCGCCACGGTACGGCGGTGAGACGCACGCCGGCAGTGACCGCCTCCCTGAATCAACTTTAAGCTGCGCTTCAACATGGACGACCTGAAGCGCATGGCGCTCTTCGCGGAGATTGCCCGAGCGGGCTCGCTGAGCGCGGCGGCGCGGCGCCTTCACATCAGCACCTCCGCGGTGAGCCAACAGCTCCGAATCCTCGAGGAGGCCTTCGGCGTCATCCTGGTGCGGCGCTCGAACCGAAAGCTGTCGCTCACGGATGCCGGTGCCCGGTTCGCCGCGCACTGCCGGGAGATGGTGGAGGTGGCCGAGCGCGCCCGTGAGCAACTCCTGCTCGCGAAGGACACGCCCTCGGGAGAGCTGCGCATCTCGCTGCCGCTCGGGCTCGCCCGTTATGTGACGCCCTCGCTGGCGCCGCTGCTCGCGCGGCACCCGTCCTTGAAGCTTCGCCTGGAGGCGGATGATGGGCTGGTCGACCTCATCGACGAGCGCATCGACCTGGCGCTTCGCGCGGGCCGTCTGGAGGACTCATCGTGGGTGGCGCAGCCCCTGTGCCAGGTGCTGCTGGGCCTCTGTGCCGCCCCCGACTACTTGAAGAAGGCAGGACGGCCGAAGGTCCCCGATGACCTGCGTGCCCATGAGTGGCTCGGCGTCGTCGCGGACGGCCGGTCCATGGCGTTCGACCTCCAGGGGCCTTCGGGGGTGAACCGTCCCGTCCAGGTGACGCCGCGAAGCTCCAGCAACAACCAGGTCACCCTCCACCAGATGTGCGCGGCCGGGTTGGGCATCGCGCGCTGCATCCTGCCCGACGTGGAGGACGACCTGCGGCTGGGGCGGCTCGAGGTGCTCCTGCCTGAATGGCGCCTGTCACCCCTCCAGCTCTGGGCCGTCACGCCTCGGCGTTCAGGCCAGCCGGCCAAGGTCCGCCATGCCATTGACGCCATCCGCACGCACCTTCGGCATCAGCCCGGCATCTCCGCCTGATTCGTGGCGGGGGCCGTCGGTGGCTTAGCGGAACGGCGGCTCGGGCTGCTTCGCGAACCACTGCTTCGCGTTCAGCAGGTGCAGGTCCGGGCCGCCGGGCTTGAACTCGATGCCACCCGTGAGGGCGCCCAGCGAGGTCAACAGCGCGCCCGTCAGCTCGCCCTGCGCGAGGTCCAGGTGCCCCTGCAGGGAGAAGCCATCACCGTCCGCCTTCAGCTCGCGCACCTGGAGCCCGCCTTCGTCAATCTGCACCCGGCCCGTCACCGTGACGTCCCGGATGTTGAGCAGCGACGACAGGAAACGCGGCAGGTTCTTCGCGGACGTGAGCAGCGCGGCGACGGGCTGGGTGTCCGTGAGCTTGCTGGAGAAGCGCGCCGACAGCACCGTGGGGGACAGGGACAGCCGGGCCTGGGGCAGGGTGAACACGCCGCTCCAGGCGCGGATGGGCACGGGGCCATTGGTGGACACGTTCGTCAGCCGGAGCGTGGTGCCCGTCAACGTCAGGGACTTCGTGTCCCACGACAGGTTCCGGGCGTCCACGTCCGCCTCGGCGCGCAGCAGGACCTTGACGCGGCCCATGCGCCCGGACACGAGGTCCGAGTCCACGCTCAGCCGCAGCGCGTCCCGGGCCTTCGCGGCCTTCGCGCGCTCGCGGCTCCGCACCGTCATGGAGCCAGAGTCGATTTCAATCGTCCGCGCGAGCCAGGGATTGAGCATCCTCAAGTCCAACGGCCGGCTCCTGGCCACGTGGAGGTCCGGCTCCAGCTCCCAGTCAGACTGCTCCGCGGTGCGCCGCGCGAGGACGGTGAGGATGATTTCAGGGACCTCCGCTCCCGTGCCCTCGGGCCCGGACACGCGCACGGGGGCGAAGGTGAGCCGGAGGTTGCCCTGCCGCTCCTCGGGAGTCCTCGATTCCAGCGAGGCCTTGAGTGCCCAGGGCGCGCGCGCCCGGATGGGACCTGCCCGCAGCTTCACCTCCGTCCCGTCGACGTCGAGCTGGCTGCCATCCGCCAGCGCGCCATCCTGGAGGCGGAGGTCCAGCTCCAGCTTGCCTTCACCCCCGCTGAGGGAGACGGCGTTGTCCGACCCCAGGTGCTCGTTCAGCCAGTCCAGCGGGAGCAAGGCCATCTGGCTCGTCACCTGTGCGCTGAGCGCCCGTGACAGGTCCCAGCCCTTCTCCTCCGTGAATGGCACTTCCAGCGTGGCCTTGGCTTCCAGGCGCTCCAGCCGGGTGACGGGTTTCCGGTCGAACTCCATGGCACCGGAGACCACGCGAATCGAGGGCGTCTCGACGTAGACGCTCTCCCGACCCTTGATGTCCAGCGAGCCCTGCACGTCCAGGTTCCCCACGAAGCGAACCCGGCCGAAGTCCAGCTCGCGAACCTCGTGGACCGTCACCTCCGCCAGTTGGATGACCCAGGGGCGGTAGCCCGGGCCCGGTGGCGGCTCCTTTTCGATGCCGTACGACGGCTCCATCCGGAAGCGCGCACCCCGCCCGTCGATGCGCTGCACCTCGACGCGTTTGCGCAGCAAGGCGGTCAGCGACACGCTGGCTTCCAACGTGTCCATCTTCACCTGCCACCACTGGTTTTGATTCTGTTGGGTCAGCGTGAAGTCGCGCAGGTGGAGCTGCCCGAAGGGCCAGAGCCAGTATGCGCGCCTCCAGGCCAGCTCGGTCCGGCTGGTGGACCGGCGCATGATGGCCTGGACGGCGCCCAGGTTGAGCGCCACGTTGAGGGAGACTTCCAGCACCAGGAGTGCGCCCAGGGTCCACACCACGGCGCGAGGCCATCGCTTCTTGCGAGCAGGGGCTGTGTCCTGGACGTCTGGTGGCGGGATGAGCGTCATGTCGCGGGGACCCGATGGGATGTCCAGGAAGCAGCGCGGGTGCTGTCTCCCGCCTCCTACCGGATGCCTCAGCCGGCGCGCGCAGACAAGGCGCCAGCATGGCAGCGAGTCCGATTCGCTCCCGGACTGTCCGCGGGTGAGCCGATTCCGGAGGTCCGGGTCAAGCCACGGCCCTCGCCGGTAGCGAGGGCCTGCTTCAGGGCCGCGGACGCGCTACGCCGGCCAGCGCTGGAGGCTGCCCTCCTGGTACTTCGCCTTGCACGCGCGCCGCTGGACCTTGCCGCTGGACGTCTTGAGGACCTCGCCCTGCTGGAGCAGGACGACCTCGTGGACATCCACGGAGTGTGCGGCGGCCACCGCCTGCCGGAGGGTCTTCTGGAGCGCGCTCGCGTCCGCGCCGGGGTCGGCCGGTGCGTGGCGGGCGTTGACCTCCACCAGCACCACCAGCCGCTCTCCCTCCGGGTGGTCGACGGAGAACGCCACCGAGCAGCCGGGACGCAGGGCCTCGTGCTGGCGCTCGGCCGTCAGCTCGATGTCCTGTGGGTAGTGGTTCCGGCCGTCGACGATGATGAGGTCCTTGATGCGGCCCGTGACGTACAGCTCGCCGTCCATCATGAAGCCCAGGTCGCCGGTGCGCAGGAAGGGGCCTTCCTCGCTGCCCTGGATGCGGGCCTGGAAGGTCTCCGCGTTCGTGTCCTCGCGGCCCCAGTAGCCGTGGGTGACGTGGGGACCGGCCGTCCAGATTTCGCCCACCTCGTTCGGGGCGCAGGCCACCAGCGTCTCCGGATTCACGATGCGGATGAGGCAGTCCCCCCAGCTTCGCCCGGCGCTGACGAAGGTCCAGGTGGACGGGCCCGGCTGCGCCGGCACGACGCGGTTCTGTTCCAGCGCCGCCGCTTCCACGGTGAGGCCGCGTGGCACTTCGGAGGCGAGGCCTCCCGACACGAACAGCGTCGCCTCCGCCAGCCCATAGCAGGGGTAGAAGGCCTCCCGCCGGAAGCCCGCGGGCGCGAAGGTGTCCGCGAACTGCGACAGCGTCTCCGCGCGCACGGGCTCGGCGCCATTGAAGGCCACGCGCCAGGAGCTCAGGTCCAGCGACGCGAGCTGCTCCGGCTTCACCTTCCGCGTGCAGAGCGCATAGGCGAAGTTGGGACCACCGCTGGTCGTCGCGCGGTACTTCGTGATGGCGGACAGCCAGCGGATGGGCCGCTGCAGGAAGGACCAGGGCGACATCACGACGGAGTGGACGCCCATGTACATCGGCTGGAGCACCGTGCCGATGAGGCCCATGTCGTGGTACAGCGGCAGCCAGCCGCACACCGTCGTCTGCTCGTCGTGGCTGAAGCCCTGCTGAATCATCGACTCGTTGGACATCAGGTTCCGGTGCAGCACCATCACGCCCTTGGGCGTCGACGTGGAGCCGGAGGTGTACTGGAGGAAGGCCAGCGAATCGCCGGTGATGGCCGGGCGCTTCCAGCCGTCCTCCAGTCCTTCCTCCAGCGCGTCCGTGGCAATCCAGCGGATGTCGCGCAGCACCGGGTAGGCGTCCGCCAGCGCATTCACGCTCTCCAGGATTTCGCGCGTGGTGAGCGCGAAGCGAGGCTTCGCGTCCTGGAGGATGGAGAGGATGCGGTTGACGGCCTGGAGCTGCGCGGGCGGATAGGCCGGCACCGCGGCGACGCCCGCGTACAGGCTGCCGAAGAACGCCGCGATGTAGTCGAGCCCCGGCGGATACAGCAGCAGCGCCCGCTCACCGGCGCCCTTGTGCTCCTGGAGCGCCGCGGCGATGGCGCGGGCCTGGCGGTCCAGCTCGCGATAGGTCCAGGTGAGTTCCTGGCCTTCTCCATCCTGGAGGTAGGTATAGGCGTTGGCCTCGGGCTGGTTCGAGGCGCGCCAGCGCAGCAGGTCGGTGAGGGTCTGCACGGAATGGCTGGGACTCGGCACGGCGGGGCTCCTTGAGGAAGACCTGGAACGGGGTGGGGTATCAATCAGGGGTTCATCGCCGGCGCGGCGGAAGGCGCGTCCGGAAGGGGCGCCTCCAGCTCACGCAGCGGCCGGTAGAGCGTGGACAGCAGCGTCAGCAGGAGCGACAGCGCTCCCGCGATGACGAACATCAAGGCGATGCCTCGGCCTGGGCCCTCACCGAGCAGGGGGCCCAGCAGCGGGACGAGGCTTCCTCCCGAGGCCATGGCCGGCTCGAAGACGTGGTCCGCCAGCGGCCCGGATATGGAATACGCCAACGGCAACATGGCGCCGGTGATGGTGCCGGTGAAGGCGAAGACACGGCCCCGCAGCGCCAGCGGCACGATGCGCTGGAGGAGCGCCTGGCTGGCGCCGTTGATGATGGGGAGGCCGAAGAAGAACGCGAAGGCGACGCCCGCCAGCACGGGGACGGCGGTGGCCAGCCCGACACAGACGAGCGCGAGCCCACAGGTGAACTGGAACCCGAGCACGCCATGCACCAACCGCTTGGGGCCGCCCCAGGCGCTGATGAGGACGCTCCCTCCCAACATGCCCACCCCCCCGGCCGTGGTGAGCGCGCCCAGCGTCCGCACGTCCGCGAAGGACAGGACCAGCGGCGTGACGAGGACCTCCACCGTGCCGGTCAGGAAGTTGCTGACCGCGAGGAAGCCGATGAGCGCCAGCAGCCCCGGTGACGCGCGCAGGTAGGCGCCGCCCGCCCGGACGGACTCCAGCAGGGACGGGTGCGCCTCGCCGGAGGACGACACCAGGTGCTCCCGGGAGATGCGCGCCAGCAGCAGGGGCAGCGTGCCGAGCACGAGGGTGGTCGCGTCGATGAGCAGGATGCCCTTGAGCTCGATGACCTCCAGCAGGGTGGCGCTCAACAGGGGCGCCACGAGCTGTGAGAACGCGAGCCCGACCTGCACCAGCCCGTTGGCCCGTCCCAGGTGCTGCTGCGGCACCACGGTGGAGACGAGCACGGCGAAGGCGGGCTGCTGGAACGCGCTCGCCGTGGACACGACGGCCGTCGTCACGTAGGCGTGCCAGGGTTGGAGCAGTCCGTTGAACAGCAGCAGCGCCAGCGCCAGGCTCGACAATCCCGCGGCCGTGTCGCTGAGCACCATCACCCAGCGGCGGTTCCAACGGTCCACGAGCGCGCCGGCCACCGGCCCGAGCAGGATGCCAGGCAAGGTCGCGGCGAGCATGACCAGCGCGTACTGCGTCACATCCCCCGTCGTCTTGTACGTCCACACGCCGAGCGCGAAGCTCGTCAGCCCCGAGCCCAGCAGGGACAGCACCTGTCCCAGCCAGATGGCGACGGCGGACTTCAGGGGGAAGGACGGAGCCGCCGTCATTGACGGGCTCCGGCCCGGAGGAGCCCCTGGCGCACGTGCTCCGCCAGCACCTGGACGTGCGGCGCGGCCAGCATCGTCATGTGGTCTCCGGGCACCGTCACGGGCGTGACGGCTTCGGAGGCGTGGCGGCCCCAGCCCCAGGTCGGATCGCCGGTGAAGGACTCGGGGACGATGCCGTCCTCCTCGTGCCGCTCCTGGGCCCGGAAGAGGGCGACCGGCACGGGGAGGGTGTCCCGGGGGACGTAGTCAATCTGGTACGCGGCCTTGTAGACGTCGATGAAGCCCTGCACCTGCTGGCTGTCCGCGCCCTCGGGAAGGAGGCCCGCTTGCACCAAGCGGCGCGTCAGGAGCTCGCGACGCGCTTCCGCGGACAGGGGCCGCAGCGCCTCGGCGGAGACGTCCAGGTTCACGCCGTAGAGCCGGCCCGCGGTGCTCGCGACGGACGCCATCCAGTCGGCGTCGTCGAGCGCGGGCGCCTCGGTTGGTGGCACCTCGTTCACGGGGACGGTGGTGTTGAGGATGCCCAGGAAGGCGATTGTCTCGCCCTGCTTCCGGAGCTGCTGCGCCATCTCGAAGGCGACCCAGCTTCCGAAGGAGTGGCCCAGCAGGTGGTAGGGGCCCTGGGGTTGCACCTGCCTGAGCGCCGCCACGTAGCACGCCGCCATCTCCTCGACGGAGCGGTGCGGCTCCGCGCGTCCATCCAGTCCTCTTGCCTGGAAGGCATGCACGGGCAGGGTGGGGCCCAGGGATTGCGCCAGCTCGCGGAGATAGACGGCATTGCCACCGGCACCTGGCACGCAGAACAGCGCGGGGCGGTCACCGCCTGCCTGGAGCGTCACCAACGGCGACCACGGCCGAGGCGCGGCTTCTTCCTGGAGCGCCTTCGCGAGCTGCTCCAGCGCGGGGTTCTGGAAGAGGACCGACAGCGGGAGGGCGCGGCCGAACTGCTCGCGGATGCGCACCATCAGCCGGACGGCCAGCAGCGAGTGGCCGCCCTGGTCGAAGAAGTTGTCGTGCACGCCGATGGGACGCACCGACAGCAGCTCCTCCCAGAGGGCCGCGAGCCGTGTCTCCACGTCGTCGCGTGGGGCCACATAGCCCTCCTGCGCGTCGCGGCGGACGCTGACCGGCGCGGGCAGCGCCTTCCGGTCCACCTTGCCGTTGGGCGTGAGCGGGAAGGCGTCCAGGATGACGAAGGCCGCGGGCACCATGTACGGCGGCAGGTGCTTCTTGAGGTGCTGTCGCAAGTCGTCCGCCGAGGCCGCGTCCCGCGCGGTGAGCGTGAGGTAGGCCACGAGCTGCTTGTTGCCCGCGTCCTCATGGACGAGCAGCTCCACGGACTGGACCGCCGGATGCTCCAGGAGCTTCGCCTTGATTTCATCCAGCTCGATGCGATGGCCGCGGAGCTTCACCTGCGTGTCGTTGCGGCCGATGAAGGCGAGGGTGCCGTCCGCCATGTAGCGCGCCAGGTCGCCCGTCCGGTACAGCCGCGCGCCCGGCGTGGCGCTGAACGGGTCGGGCACGAAGCGTTCGGCGGTCAGGGTCGGCTGCCCTGAGTAACCACGCGCGAGGCCTTCTCCTCCCACGAACAGCTCGCCTGGGATGCCGATGGGCACCGGCTGCATCGCGGCGTCCAGCAGGTACATCCGCGAGTTGGCGAAGGGGCGGCCAATGGGAACAATCTGTTCGCTGGGCGTGGGCTCGGGCTGCTCGAAGTACGTGCTGTCGATGGTGGCTTCGCTCAGGCCGTAGGAGCTGACCAGCCGGGTGTCCGGGCCGCACAGGCCTCGGAGCTGGTGGTACTCGCGCATGTCCCAGGTGTCCGAGCCGACGATGAGCAGCCGCATGAAGTCCAGGCGGAGCCCGCGCTCCTGGAGGTGCCCCATCAACAGGCGGACCACGGCGGGGACGAACTCGCCCGCGTCCACCTGCTCGCGCCGCATCAGCCCGTAGAGCTTCTCGGGCTCCAGCAACCAGTCTCGAGGGCAGAGCACCAACGTCTTCCCCGAGCCGAGCGCCCGGGCGAGGTCGCCGGAGAACACGTCGAAGGAGAAGCTCGCCATCTGGAGGTGCGCGCGCAGCTCGGGGAGCCGGTAGTCGCGCTCCCACGCGAGGAAGGCGTTGGTGAAGCTCCGGTGCGAAATCATCACGCCCTTGGGGCGGCCCGTGGAGCCGGACGTGTAGACGACGTAGGCCAGGTGCTCGGGGCTCGCGCCGCCCTCGGGGGTGGTGGCGGGCCGCGCGGCGATGGCCTCCGCGTCCGTGTCGATGCGCACCACCGGCGGCAGCGGCGCGGGGAGGAGCGCCGCCAGCGCCTGGCGGGTGACGAGCACCGCGGGCCGGCTGTCCTCGAGCATCAACGCCGTGCGCTCGGGTGGATACGACGGGTCCAGCGGCACGTAGGCGCCGCCCGCCTTGAGCACGGCGAGCACCGCCACCACCATGTCCACGGAGCGGTCCAGGAAGACGCCGGTGATGCGCTCCGGGCCCACGCCCATGGCGCGGAGGTGGTGCGCCAGTTGGTTGGCCCGGGCGTTCAGCTCCGCATAGGTGAGCCGGCGCTCGGCGTCCGTGACGGCGATGGCGCCGGGCGTTCGCGCCGCGTGCGCCTCGATGAGGTGATGGAGGCAGGTGCCCGCGGGCACGTCGAGCCGGGCCTGGTTCCATTCACGCAGGATGCGCTGGCGCTCGCTTGCGGGGAGCAGCGGCAGGTCCAGGAGCCGCTGGCCCGGATTCGAAGCGATGCCCGCGAGCAGCGTCTGGAAGTGGGCGACCATCCGCTCCACGGTGGCGGCGTCGAAGAGGTCCCGGTTGTACTCCCAGATGCCTTGCAGCCCTCCGGCCTCCTCGGAGAACCAGAGCGTCAAATCGAACTGGGCGAAGGCTTCACCGGAGACGCTGAAGGACTCCATGCGCAGCGCGCCCAGCTCCGCGGGCGGCGTGGGCGTGTTCTGCAGCACCAGCATCACCTGGAAGAAGGGAGAGTGGCTGGTGTCTCGCGACGGGGCCAGCTCCTCCAGCAGCTTCTCGAACGGGATGTCCTGGTGGGCGTAGGCCCCCAGCGTCACGTCCACCACGCGCCGCAGCAGCTCCCGGAAGCTGGGGTTGCCCTCGAGCCCCGTGCGCATGACCAGCGTGTTGAGGAAGAAGCCGATGAGCGGCTCCACCTCAGTCCGGTTCCGGTTCGCGATGTACGTGCCCACGCTGACGCGCGGCTCACGCGTGTAGCGGTGGAGCAGCGTCTGGAGCGCCGCCAGCAGCACCATGTAGAGCGACGCCTTCTCCTGCGTCCCCAGCGCCTTCAGGTGCTGGGCCACGCCGGGGTCCACCTGGAAGCCCTGCTTGCCGCCCGCGTAGGTGCGGACGCGAGGCCGCGGCCGGTCCGTGGGCAGCATGAGCGCGCTGTCGCTGCCTTCGAGCTGGCGGCGCCAGTAGTCGAGCTGGGCAGTCAGCACATCGCCCTGCATCCACTGCTGCTGCCAGGCCGCGAAGTCCGCATACTGGAGCGGCAGCTCCGGCAGCGGTGACGGCTTGTCCCGCGAGAAGGCGGCGTAGAGCGCCGTCAGCTCCTGGATGAAGATGCCGGTGGACCAGCCGTCCGACACGATGTGGTGCACCACCAGCAGGAGGACGTGGTCCTCCTCGCCCATGCGGACGAGCCTCGCGTGGAGCAGCGGGCCCGCGGCGAGGTCGAAGGACGTCCCCGCGAGCTGGAGCGCCAGCTCCTGACACAGCGGCTCGCGCCTGGCGCCGGGCAGGTAGCTCAGGTCCAGCACGCCCAGGGACAGCGTCAGCGCCGGGAGGATGCGCTGCCGGGGCTCGCCGTCCTCCGCGACGAACGTCGTCCGCAGCACCTCATGGCGCCGGATGACCTCGTTCAGCGCCCGCTCCAGGGAGGGGACGTGGAGCGGCCCCGTGAGGCGCACGAACTCCGGGATGTTGTAGGCGGGCGTGCCGGGCTCGAACTGGTCCAGGAACCAGAGCCGGCGCTGCGGGAAGGAGAGCGGCAGCGGCTGCTCCCGGGACACGCGCGGGATGCCGGGCGCGCGGGCCTCCTCCTTCGGCGCGGCGACCACGTTCTGCTGGCGCAGCTTCTTGAGGATGGCCTCGCGCTTCTCGGGGGGAAGGCCCGCGAGCTTCTTGAGCAGCTCACTCATTCGTCCCCTCCAGGAGCTTCGCCAGGTCCGCGTCCGACAGGTCGCCGACCTCCTCCATGGCGGAGGCCAGCGCGGCTTCGTCCACGCCCTCCAACTGCGAGAGCACCACCTGCTCCGCCAGCCCCGCGATGGTGGGGTTCTCGAAGAGGACCCGCAGCGGCAGCGTCACCTGGAACATCGCGTTGGTGCGCGAGATGATCTGCGTGGCCAGCAGCGAGTGCCCGCCCACGTCGAAGAAGTCGTCCGTGACGCCCAGCGACGTCAGGCCCAGCACCTCCTTCCAGAGCGTGAGCAGGCTCGCCTCCGTCTCCGAGCGGGGCTCGACGAGCTGCTGCTCGCCCGTGCGCTGCGCCGCGTCCGGCGCCGGGAAGGCCTTGCGGTCCACCTTGCCATTCGGGCTGAGGGGGATGGCCTCCAGCCGGACGAAGACGGCGGGCACCATGTAGTCCGGCAGCCGCTCTCGCAGGTGGTCGCGGAGCACCGCCGTGTCGTGGAGGTCCGGCCCCACCACGTACGCGACGAGCCGGCGCGGCGTCCCCGGGTCCTCGCGCAGCAGCACCACCGCGCCCTGGACGGCCGGGTGCTTGCCGAGCGCCGACTCGATTTCGCCCAGCTCCACGCGGAAGCCACGCAGCTTCACCTGTGTGTCCGCGCGGCCGAGGAACTCCAGGTCCCCGCTGTAGAGATACCGCGCGCGGTCGCCCGTGCGGTAGAGCCGCGCGCCGGGCTCGGTGGAGAACGGGTCGGGCACGAAGCGCTCCGCCGTCAGGTCGGGACGGCGGCAGTAGCCCCGCGCCACGCCCTCGCCGCCGATGAAGAGCTCGCCCGCGATGCCCGCGGGCACCGGCTGCTGGTGCGCGTCCAACACGTAGAGCCGGTTGTTCGCGAAGGGCCGGCCAATGGGGACGAGCTGCGTCTCGGCGAGGCCCAGCTCGCCGCTCTCGAACCACGTGCTGTCGATGGTGGCCTCGCTGACGCCGTACGAGTTGATGAGCCGCGTGTCGTCGCCAATGACGGCCTGGAGCCGGTGGTACTCGTTCACGTACCAGGCGTCGGAGCCCGCCACGAGGACGCGCATGAAGTCCAGCTTCTGGCCCGTCTCCTCCAGGTGCTGGAGCAGCCCGCGCAGCACGGCGGGGACGAACTCCGCGCAGTCCACGGCCTGCTCCTTCATCAGCGCGAGTAGCCGAGGTGGTTCGAGCAGCCACTCCCGCGGGCACAACACCAGCTTGCCGCCCGAGCACAGCGCGCGGGACAGGTCGCCCGCGAACACGTCGAAGGAGAAGCTGGCCATCTGGAGATGGCCGCGGCAGTGCTCGCGCAGGCCGTAGCTCCGCTCCCAGCCCAGGTACGCGTTGGCCCAGCTCCGGTGGGAGACCATCACCCCCTTGGGCGTGCCCGTGGAGCCGGAGGTGAAGACGACGTAGGCCAGCCCGTCGGGCGTGGTGAGCCGCGTGGGCGCCTGCGGGGACAGCGCGGCGCGCGCCGGTGCCTCCGTGTCCAGCAGGTAGAGGGACACCTCGGGGTTGGCGAAGGCCTCCACCAGGGACTGCTGGGTGAGCAGCAGCGACAGCCGGGCCTCGGAGGCCATGCGCGCCAGGCGTTCAGCCGGGTAGGTGGGGTCGAGCGGGACGTAGGCGCCGCCCGCCTTGAGGATGCCCAGCAGCGCCACCAGCAGCTCGGGGGTCCGCTCCAGGCACACGCCCACCAGCACCTCGGGGCCAATGCCCCGGGCACGCAGGTGGTGCGCGAGCTGGTTCGCCTTCGCGTCGAGCTGCCCGTAGGTGAGCGAGCCCGCCTCCGGCGCCACCACGGCGATGGCGTCCGGCGTCCGCCGCGCCTGGGCCTCGAACAGCTCGTGGAGGCAGGCACCCAGCCCGGGGACACGCGTGTCGTTCCAGTCGAACAGCACCTCGCGGCGCGCCTCGTGCGTGAGCAGCGACAGCTCCCACAGGCGCTTGTCCTCCGCGTCGAGGATGCCCACCAGGACAATCTGGAGCTGCGCCAGCAGCCGCTCCATGGCCTCCACGCCGAGGCGCGGAGACTCGAAGTCCAGGTTCAGCATCAGCTCCTTGTCCGCGTGGGCGGAGAGCGTCAGCGGGTAGTTGGTGCGCTCCTGGGCGGTGACGTCGCGCACCTCCAGCGCGCCCGCGCCCTGCCGCACCGAGTCCTCCACGGGGTAGTTCTCGAAGACGACGAGGCTCTCGAAGAGCGGCGTGCCGCGCGGCACCTGGCTCCAGCCCTGGACCTTCACCAGCGGCGCGTACTCGAACGGCGCGCGCTCCACCTGCCACGCCTGGAGCGCCTTCAGCCAGTCCACCACCTTGCTCTGGGCCGGCAGGGACACGCGGGCCGGCAGCGTGTTGATGAACAGGCCCACCATCTGCTCCACGCCCGGCAGCTCGGGCGGGCGGCCGGCCACGGTGACGCCGAAGACGACGTCGTCCTGCCCCGCGTGGCGTCCGAGCACCAGGGCCCAGGCCGCCTGGACCAGGGTGCTGAGCGTCACCTGGTGTCGCCGCGAGAAGGCGCGGAGCTGCTCCGTCACCTCGGCGGACACGTGGACCTTGCGCTCGCCCATGACCTGCGGCGCGGTGCGCGCCTGGCCTCCCGCCTCACCGGGGAGCGGGTTGGGCTCACCGAAGCCGAGCAGGGCCTGCTTCCACCAGGACTCCGCCTGCGACATCTCCCGGCCCTGGAGCCAGGCGATGTAGTCGCGGAACGTCGGCGGCTGCTCCAGGCGCACCGGCTGCTGGCGGAGCAGTCCGTCGTAGAGGGCCAGCATCTCGTTGAGCACGCGGCCCACGCTCCAGCCGTCGAGCAGGAGGTGGTGGAAGCTCCACACCACGCGCCACGTCCGGCGGCCCAGGCGCAGCACGCCCACGCGCATCAGGGGCGCCTGCTTCACGTTGAAGCCCCGCTTCCGGTCGGCGTCCATCCACGCCGTCAGCCGGGCCTGCTGCTCCGGCTCGGGCAGGTGGCTCCAGTCCTGCTCGTCCCACGGCAGCACGGCCGTGCGGTTCACCAGTTGGAGCGGCGCTTCCAGCTCCTCACCGACGAAGCTGGTGCGGAGGATGGGGTAGCGCGCCATCACCTGCTGCCAGGCCTCGCGCAGCGCCTCGCGGTTCAGGTCCGCGTCCAGCGTCCACGCCGCGCGCTCGAAGTACATCCCCGAGTCCGGGTCGAGCATGGCGTGGAACAGCATGCCCTGCTGCATGGGCGACAGCGGGTACAGGTCCTCCATCCCCGGGTGTGACTGCATCAGGCCGTTGAGCGTGGCCTGCGTCACCTTCGCCAGCGGGAAGTCCGCCGGGGAGAAGCGCGCCGCGTCCTCGCTCCGCCGCTGGTCCACCAGGGCCCGGAGCGCCTGGAGGTAGCCCCGAGCCAGGGCGCCCACCGTGGTGCGCTGGTGCAGCGCCTCGCTGTAGGTGAAGGACACCTCCAGCTTGCCGCCCAGGACGTGGGCATTCACCTCCAGCACCTGCCGCCGCTGACCGAGCGCGCCCTGCTGCGCGCCGAAGGCCTCATCCGCGGGCGCCAGCAGCGACGAGGTGGGCAGGGCCGAGTCGAGCTGGCCCAGGTAGTTGAAGGCGACCTGCGCCTCCGGCTGCGCGCGGAGCCGGGCGCCGCGCTCGTCCTGGCGCAGGTAGCGCACGAGGCCGTAGCCCAGGCCCTTGCGCGGCACCTTCCGCAGCGAGTCCCGCACGGCGCGGAGCTCGTCGCCGACGCTGCCATCCCGGGGCAGCTCCAGCGTCACCGGGTAGGCGCTGGTGAACCAGCCCACGGTGCGGCTCAGGTCCACGCCCTCGAAGAGGTCCTCGCGGCCATGGCCTTCCAGTTGGACACGCAGCCGGCGCTGCCCCGTCCACAGGGAGAGGGCCTGCGTGAGCGCCGTCAACAGCACCTCGTCGATGCGGGCACGCCAGGCGGTCGGCGCTTCCTGCAGCAGCAGGCGCGTCTCGTCGGCCTCCAGCGCCACCGTCAGCGTGCGCGCGGACGCCAGCGTGTTGTCGCCGTTCGCGCTGTCCAAAGGGAGCGGCGCCGCGTCTTCGGCCTGGCGCAGCCATTCATCGGCCTCGTGCTCCAGCTCCGCGCTGGCGGCGAAGGACTCCAGGCGGCGAGCCCAGGCCTGGAACGACGTCGTCTTCGGCGGCAGCGCCACCGGCTGTCCCTGGCTGAGCTGCTGGCACGCCGTCTCCAGGTCCATGAGCAGCACACGCCAGGACACGGCGTCCACCGCGAGGTGATGGATGGCGAGCAGCAACCGGTCGCCACGCTGTGGCCCCAGGTGGAAGCGCACCGCGGCCACGAGCGGGGCCTCGTCCAACCGGAAGCCCGACTGCGCGCGCTGTCCCTCCTCCTCCAAGGCCGTGCGCTGGGCGGCCTCGTCCAGCGCGGACAGGTCCACCTCGCGCAGCGTCACGGTGCTGTCGAGGCCCAGGTTCTCCTGCCGCCAGCCGTCGGCGGTCCGCTCGAAGCGCATGCGGAGCGCGTCGTGGTGCGCGAGCAGGGCCCGCAGCGCGTCCTGGAGCACGGACGTCGCGACGGGCTGGCGCAGGCTCAGCAGCAGCGCCTGGTTGTAGTGGTGGAGGTGCGGGAGCCCCCATTCGAAGAACCAGTGCTGGATGGGCGTGAGCGGGACGGCGCCCGTCACCGGGCCCTGCTCGCTCTCCACGACCTGGGCCTGTCCCACGTGCGGGGCCAGGGCGGCGATGGTCTGGTACTGGAAGAACTGGCGCGGGCTGATGTGCAGCCCGGCCTCCAGGGCCCGCGCGATGACCTGGATGCTGACGATGGAGTCGCCCCCCAGCTCGAAGAAGTTGTCGTGGATGCTGACGCGCTCGCGGGAGAGCACCGTCGCCCAGATGTCCGCCAGCGTCTGCTCCACCGGGTCGCGTGGCGCGACGTGGACGTGCTCCTTCTTCACCTGCTCCTGGGCCAGCGAGGGCAGGGCCTTGCGGTCCACCTTGCCGCTGGACGTCAGCGGCATCTCCTTCAGCATGATGAAGGCGGACGGCACCATGTACTCGGGCAGGCGCGCCTCCAGGGCCCGGCGCAGGGTGTCCTGCTCGGGCGGCTGCTCCACGTCATCGGCGACGACGTAGGCCACGAGCTGCTTGCGGCCCGGCGACTCCTCGCGCACCAGCACCGCGGCGTCCCGCACCTCCGGGTGCGCGGCCAGCGCCGCTTCGATTTCACCCAGCTCGATGCGGAAGCCGCGCAGCTTCACCTGGTGGTCCAGGCGGCCCAGGAACTCCAGGCGGCCCTCGGGCAGCCAGCGCACCCGGTCTCCCGTCCGGTACAGCCGTCCTCCGGGCTCCACCGCGAACGGGTCCGGCACGAAGCGCTCGGCGCTCAGGTCCGGACGGCCCAGGTAGCCGCGCGCGACGCCCACGCCGCCGATGAACAGCTCCCCCGGCACGCCCACGGGCACCGGCTGCAGCTCGCCATCCAGCACGTAGAGCCGGACGTTGGCCCACGCGCGGCCGATGCCCAGCCGGTCGGGATCCACCGCCTCGTCCACCGACGCGCAGATGGTCGTCTCGGTGGGGCCGTAGGCGTTGATGAAGCGGCAGGACTTCAGCCACCGGCGCGCCAGCTCCGGCGAGCACGCCTCGCCCGCGGAGACGACGCTCTCCAGCTTCGGCAACGTCTCCGGCTCCAACTGCGCCAGCACCGACGGCGTCAGCGTGACGCCGGTGATCTCCTGCGCGGCGAGCAGGCGCTGGAGGGGCGCGCCGGGCATGATGGCATCCCGAGGCGCGAGGCAGAGCCGCGCGCCCGCGAGCAGCGTGGAGAAGACCTCGCACACCGAGGCGTCGAAGCCGAAGGCGGCGAACTGCAACACGCGGCTCTTCTCGTGGACGCGGTGGGCCTGGATGGCGGCCAGCGCCGTGTTGCACAGGCCCCGGTGCGTCAGCAGCGTGCCCTTGGGCCGCCCCGTCGAACCGGACGTGAAGATGATGTACGCGAGGTTGTCCTCCGACATCGCCACCGTGGGCGGCGTCTGGGGCTGGCTGGCGATGAGCGGCCAGTCCGTGTCCATGCAGACCAGCAGCCCGAGCGCGGGGAGCTCATCCGCCAGGTGCTCCTGCGTGACGAGCACCGGGATGGCGGCGTCGCGCATCATCAGCGTCAGGCGCTCCACCGGGTACGACGGGTCCAGCGGCAGCCATGCGCCCCCGGCCTTGAGGATGCCGAGGATGCCCACCACCAGCTCCAGCGAGCGGTCCACGCACAGGCCCACGCGGACCTCGGGGCCCACGCCGGACGCCTTCAGGTGCCAGGCGAGCTGGTTCGCCCGGGCGTCCAGCTCCCGGTAGGTGAGCTGCTGCCCCTCGAAGGAGACCGCCACCGCGTCGGGCGTCTTCGCCGCCTGCTGCTCGAAGAGGTGGTGCGCGCAGACGCCCGCGGCGCGGGGCGTGGCCGTGTCGTTCCACGCGAGCAGCGCCTGCTGACGCTCCGGCTGGGAGAGCAGCGGGAGGCGGGAGACGTGCGCGTCGGGCGCGGCCATGGCGCCCAGGAGCAGCTCGCGCAGGTTGCCCATCATCCGGTCGATGGTGGCCGCGTCGAACAGGTCGGTGCTGTACTCGCACAGGCACTCCAGGCCCTGCGCCGTCTCGGTGGCCACCCACGTCATGTCGAACTTGGCGGCGCCGGTGGTGCTGGTCTCCTCGCGCAGCGTCAGTCCGTCCAGGTGGAGGTCGGAGGACGGCGCGTTCTGGAGGATGAGCTTCACCTGGAACAGCGGCGAGTAGCTGAGGTCGCGCTCCGGGTTGAGCGCCTTCACCAGCTCCTCGAAGGGGAGGTCCTGGTGCGCGTAGGCGTCGAGCGCCACCCGCCGCGTCTGCGCCAGCAGCGCGCGGAAGCTGGGGTCGCCGCTCAAGTCGCCCCGCATGACGAGCTGGTTGACGAAGAAGCCGATGAGGCCTTCGGTGCCGGAGCGGTTTCGGTTGGCGATGTCCGTGCCGACGACGATGTCCGTCTCGCCGGTGTAGCGGTGCAGCAGCGCCTGGAAGGCCGCCATCACCGCCATGAACGGGGTGACGCTCTCCTTCCGGCAGAGCGCCTGCAACGCCTTGGCTGCATCCACCGGAAGCAGGAGCCCCTGGTGCGTGGCGCCCCGGAAGCTCTGCACCGGCGGCCGAGGCCGGTCCGTGGGCAGGTCCAGGTTCGGCGGGGCCCCGGCGAGCCGCTGCTTCCAATAGTCGAGCTGCCGTTCGAGCACGGGGCCCGACAGCCACTCGCGCTGCCACTTCGCGTAGTCCGCGTACTGCACGGGCAGGTAGGCCAGCGGCGGCGGCTGGCCCGCGGACATGGCGCCGTAGAGCTCAGCGACCTCGCGGACCAGCACGGACAACGACCACCCGTCCGCGATGATGTGGTGCAGCGTCAGCAGCAGCAGGTGCTCCTGGTCATCAAGCTGGATGAGGCCAATCCGGCAGAGCGGCCCGCGCGTCAGGTCGAACGGCCTGCGGGCCTCTTCGTCGGACAGGCGGCGCGCTTCGACTTCACGGCGCTCGGGCGACAGGCCGCGCAGGTCGCGGGTCTCGACCGTCGGCGCCGCGGGCGGGTGGATGACCTGGACGGGCGTCTGGCCATTCATCCGGAACGTCGTGCGCAGCGACTCGTGGCGGCGGATGAGCGCCTCCAGGCAGCGCTGCACGGTGTCCGGGTCCAACGTGCCCGTCAGCCGGATGACGGCGGGCATGTTGTAGAACGGGCTGGACGGATCCATCTGGTACAGGAACCAGAGGCGCTGCTGCGCGAAGGACAGCGGCAGCTCGCCGTCGCGCGGGAAGGGCTGGAGCGGCGGAGGTGGCGCCTCACCGGCCTGCTGGGCCTGGAGCGCCTGCACCCGCTCCGACAGCGTGGCGATGGTCGGCGCCTCGAAGAGCGCGGCGATGGGCAGCTCCACGCCGAAGGCCTCGCGAATCCGCGACACCACGCGCGTGGCCAGCAGCGAGTGGCCGCCCAGGTCGAAGAAGTGGTCGTGGATGCCAGCGCGGTTGGTGCGCAGCACGTCCGCCCAGATGCTGGCCATCAGCTCCTCGGTGCCATTGCGTGGCGCCGCGCGAGACTCGGAGGACAGCAGACCGTCTGGGACAGGCAGGGCCTTGCGGTCCACCTTGCCATTGGGCGTGAGGGGCAGGGCCTCCAGCGCGACGAGGGCGGCGGGCACCATGTGCTCGGGCAGCCGCTGCTGGAGGAAGGCGCGCAGTCCGGCCGTGTCCGCCGCCGCGTCCGCGTGCGGGACGAAGTAGGCGGCAAGCCGCTGGTCGCCGGGCACGTCCTCGCGAACGATGACGACGGCGTCCCGCACGGACGCGTGCTGGCGGACCGTGGCTTCGATTTCGCCCAGCTCGATGCGGTAGCCGCGCAGCTTCACCTGCCCGTCGCGGCGGCCCAGGAACTCCAGCGTGCCGTCTGGCAGGAAGCGGGCCTGGTCGCCCGTGCGATAGATCCGCTGTCCTGGCTGCTGACCGAACGGGTCCGGCACGAAGCGCTCGGCGGTGAGGGCAGGGCGGCCCAGGTAGCCGCGCGCCACGCCGGTGCCGCCGATGTAGAGCTCGCCCATGACACCCACGGGCACCGGCTGCATGCGCGCGTCCAGGACATAGAGCGCCGTGTTGGCGATGGGCCGACCGATGGGGACGATGCCATCGGGCAGCTCGCCCGCGCTGATGTCGTGGGTGGAGCAGCCGACCACTGTCTCCGTGGGTCCGTACTCGTTGATGAGCCGGACCCGCGGCGCGTGCTCGCGCCAGAAGTCCACGGTGGACGGCGGCAGGGCTTCGCCGCCCACGACGAAGGTGCCCGTCAGTCGCGCCAGCGCCTCCGGCGCCATCAGCCCGGACAGCACCTGGAGGTGGGCCGGCGTGAGCTTCACCAGGTCATGCCCTCGCGGCTGCTGAAGCGCGAGCGCGAGCGCCTCCACCTCGCGCCCCGACGGCACCAGGTGGACCACCGCTCCGGCGAGCAGCGGCGTGAGCAGACTGGTGATGGTGGCGTCGAACGCGATGGACGTATGGACGAGTGAGCCCTGGCCCGGCTTCACCGCGTAGGCGTCCTGCGCCCACGTCAGGTAGTTGAGCAGGCCGCGCTGCGTGAGCATCGTGCCCTTGGGCAGGCCCGTGGAGCCGGAGGTGTAGATGACGTAGGCCAGTGAGTCTCCGCTGGCGCGTGCGGCAGGCGCCTTCGAAGGCAGGTTCGCTGGCCAAGCCGCCTGCTGCTCCACGAGGACGCGGGCCACGTCGGCGCTCGCGAACGTGGCCGCTTGCGCCTGCGTGGTGAGCAGCACCACGGCGCGGGAGTCGGACAGCATGTAGGCCAGGCGCTCAGCCGGGTAGCTCGGGTCCAGCGGCAGGTACGCCGCGCCGGCCTTGAGCGTTGCCAGGAGGCTGGTGACCAGCTCGACGGAGCGGTCCAGCCCCAGCGCCACCACGCGCTCGGGGCCAGCGCCCAGTGACACAAGGTGACGCGCGAGCTGATTGGCGCGCACGTCCAGCTCGCCATACGTCATCGTCCGCTCGCCATCGACCACGGCGAGCGCGTCTGGCGAGGCGGCGGCGCGGGCCTCGAAGAGGGCCAGGAACGTGGGCTCCACGGGGAGCGCGGCGGCGGTGTCGTTCCACTCCACCAGCATCCTGCGCTGGACGTCGGCGGGCAGCGGGCTGGAGGTGTGGTGGAGCGCCTCGGGCTCGAAGGCCAGGGCGTGGAGGACGCGCGCGAAGCACGCGCCAATCTGCTCCACCTGGGCGTGCTCCAGCTCCACGGCGTTGTAGTCCAGCTCCAGCGTGAGCTCCTGCGTGTGGGGCTCGGTCTGGAAGTGGACGGCGAGGGTGACGTTGGTGCCCTCGGAGCGGATGGTGCTCAGCGCCTCCAGCTCCGCGAGCGTGCCCGCGATGTCGTGGAGGACGTGGAAGTGCATGTAGTTGAACATGACTTCGTAGAGCGCCTCGCGGCCCCACTGCCGCTGGATGTCCGCCATGGGGTAGCGCCGGTACGGGTACAGCGCGCGCTCCGCGTCGAAGGCCGCGCGGACCAGTGACAGCCAGCTCCCCGGGGCCAGCTTCAGGCGGAAGGGCACGGTGTTGAGGAAGATGCCGCGCAGCTTCGAGCCATCCCCTTCCTCGGGGCGGCTGTTGACGCCCGTGCCGGTGATGACGTCCTCCTGGCCGCTCAGCACGCTCATCACCTTGAGGTGCGAGGCGAGCAGGATGCTCTTGAAGGGCACGCCCGCGGTGCGCGTCAGGGCGTTGAGTCCTTCACCCACCTCGGGGGAGATGGGCACCTTGACGGTGGCGATGCGCGGTTGGCCTTCCGCCAGCGGGCGGCGCCAGCGCGGCACGCGCATGACCTGTCCGTCCTCCAGCAGCTCGCGCCAGTAGCGCTGGTGCGCCTCGGACGCCAGGGCCTGCCGCTCCATGGCCACGAAGTCGCGGTAGGTGATGCCCAGCGGCTCGAAGCGCGGCGGCTCCTGGTGGTTCACCAGCGCGTAGTAGTGGTTGAACATCTCCACCAGCGTGGAGTGGAGGCTCCAACCGTCGATGATGGCGTGGCACTCCGTGAGCGTGAACTGGAAGTCCCGTTCGCCCCGGATGTGGACGAAGAAGCGCAGCAGCGGTGGGCACGCGAGGTCGAAGTGGCGCTGCTTCTCGTCCTCCAGCAGCTTGCGGACCTCGGCGTCCTGCGCCTCGGTGGACAGGTGGCGGACGTCGGTGACCTCCACGGAGAGCCGCGCCTCGCGGTGCACGAGCTGCAACGGCTCGCTGTACGACGTCATGTCGAACGCCGTGCGCAGCACGGGCTGACGCGCCGTCACCACCTGCACGGCTTCCTCGAAGCGCGCGGCGTCGAACGGTGTCTTCAGCCGCAGGTGGAAGCTGTCGGTGTTGTGGTAGATGTTCGAGGTGGGCGCCAGCTCCATGTGGAAGAGCATGCCGGCCTGGATGCGGGCCAGCGGGTAGGCGTCCTCCACGGTCGCGGGCAGCTTCGCCCGGTCCTCGGCGGAGATGAGGCTGAAGGGCTCGGTGCGCGGGAAGACCTCACGCGCCGGCTCCGCCTTCCCAGCGGCCTCCGCCAGCGCCGCCACCGTCTGGTGCTGGAAGAGCTGCTGCAACGAGAAGCGGAGGTCCTGCTTCTGCGCCAGCGTGAGCACCTGGATGCTCAGGATGGAGTCGCCGCCCAGGGCGAAGAAGTTGTCGTGGATGCCCACGCGCGGCACTTCCAGCACCTGCGCCCAGATGGCGCACAGGGCCTCCTCCACCTGGTTGCGGGGGGCGGCGTACTGGCCCGCCAGGTCCGCCCGCGCGCCGTCGGGCTCCGGCAGGGCTTGGCGGTCGACCTTGCCGTTCGCCGTGAGTGGGAAGCGCTCCATCAGCACGAAGGCGCTCGGCACCATGTAGTCCGGCAGCTTGCCGAGCAGGTGCTGGCGCAGCTCGTTGACGCTCGGCGGAGGCTGCGCGGACGACGCGACGTAGGCCACCAGGGACTTGTTGCCCGGCGAGCTCTCACGCACCAGCACCAGCGCTTCGCGCACCGCCGGGTGCAGGCTGAGCACCGTCTGGATTTCCCCCAGCTCGATACGGAAGCCGCGAATCTTCACCTGGTGGTCGATGCGGCCCAGGTACTCGAGCTGCCCGTCCGCGGTGAAGCGCGCCAGGTCGCCCGTGCGGTAGAGCCGGGCGCCGGGCTCGCGGCTGAACGGGTGGGGGACGAAGCGCTCCGCGGTGAGCTGGGGACGTCCCAGGTAGCCACGCGCCAGGCCCGCGCCCCCGACGAAGATTTCACCCGCCACGCCAATGGGGGCGGGCTCCAGCCGCGCGTCCAGCACGTAGAGCTGGAGGTCGGGAATCGCGACGCCAATGGGGCTCTGCTGCGTGCGCTCCGCCTCGGCGGCGTCCATGGGACGGAAGGTGACGTGCACCGTCGTCTCGGTGATGCCGTACATGTTGATGAGGCGCGGCTGGGTGTCCCCGTGCTTGCGGAACCACGGGACCAGGGTGGCCGGCTCCAGCGCCTCGCCGCCGAAGACGACGTAGCGCAGCGACAGGGACGGGGCCTCGGGGCCCAGGCGCTCCTCGGCCTGGATGAGCTGGCGGAAGGCCGCGGGCGTCTGGTTGAGCACCGTGACGCGCTCGTCGCTCAGGAGCCGGAAGAAGGCATCCGGCGAGCGCGACACGAGGTAGGGCACCACCACCACCCGGCCGCCGTGGAGCAGCGCGCCCCAGAGCTCCCAGACGGAGAAGTCGAACGCGTACGAGTGGAACAGCGTCCACGCGTCGTTCTCGTTGAAGTGGAACCAGTGCTCCGTCGCGTCGAACAGGCGCAGCACGTTGCCGTGCGGGAGCAGGGAGCCCTTGGGCAGGCCCGTGGAGCCGGAGGTGTAGATGACGTAGGCGAGCTGCTCCCGCGTCGTCGCGAGCCCGGGCGCGTGCGTGGGCTGGCGCGCCAGCTCCTCGGTGGCCTCGTCCAGGACGAGCAGAGCGGCACCCTCGGAGGGGAGCCGGTCGATGAGCGGACGCTGCGTCACGACCCACGCCATTCGGCTGTCCTTCACCATGAAGGCCAGCCGGTCCGCGGGATAGGTCGGGTCGAGCGGCACGTAGGCGGCCCCGGCCTTCAGGATGCCGAGGATGCCCACCACCGTGGCCAGGGAGCGCTCCACGCAGAGGCCCACCAGGCCCTCGGGCTGGACGCCGCGCGCGAGCAGCGCGTGGGCCAACTGGTTGGCCCGCCGGTCCAGCTCCGCGTAGGTCAGGCGCGCGCCGTCGGCGACCACCGCGATGGCGTCGGGGCGCTGGCGCACCTGGGCCTCGAAGCGTCCATGCAGCGTGTCCGTGCCCGGGAAGGCCTTCAGCGCCGGCCAGACGTCGAGGAGCTGGTGGCGCTCGGGCGGCGTGAGCAGCGGGAGGGCGTCCAGCCGCAGCTCCGCGTTGGCCGCGACGCCCGCGAGCAGCGTCTGGAAGTGCCCCACGAAGCGCTCCATCGTCGCGCGGTCGAAGAGGTCACTGTTGTACTCGACGAAGCCGCGCAGTCCGTCCGGGGTCTCCTGGAGGTCCAGCGTCACGTCGAACTTCGACGTGCCCGGCTGCAGGTCGAGCTGCTGGAGGGTGACGCCGGGCAGGGCCAGCGCCTGGGCCGCCATGCCCTGGAAGTTGAACGCGGCCTGGAACAGCGGCGTGTACGCGAGGTTGCGGGCGGGCTGCACCGCCTCCACCAGCTTCTCGAAGGGAATCTCCTGGTGCGCGTACGCGCCCAGCGTCGCCTCCCGCACGCGCTGCAGCAGGTCGCGGAAGCTCGGGTTGCCGGACAGGTCCGCGCGTAGCACCAGCGTGTTGACGAAGAAGCCGATGAGCCCCTCCGTCTGGACGCGGTTGCGGCTGTTCTGCGGCGCGCCCACCAGGACGTCCGTCTGGTGCGTGTAGCGCGACAGCAGGGCCTGGTACGCGGCCAGCACCGTCATGAAGAGCGTGGCGCGCTCCCGCTGGCCCACCTGTTGGAGTGACTTCACCAGCGCCGTCGGCAGGTGGAGGGGCAGGGCGTCTCCACGCTGCGTCTGGATGGCCGGGCGCGGCCGGTCCGTGGGGAGCTGCAGCACGGGCGCGCCCGCGAGCTGCTGCTTCCAGTACGCCACATGCGCGTCGAGCGCCCCCTCCGTGGCCAGCCACTCGCGCTGCCACTCGGCATAGTCCGCGTACTGGATGGGCAGCTCGGGCAGCTCCGGCTCCCGTCCGGCGACGAACGCGCCGTAGAGCTGCGTCATCTCGTGGATGAGGATGCCCAGCGACGCACCGTCCGAGATGATGTGGTGCATCGTCAGCACCAGGACGTGGTCGGTGTCCGCCAGCCGGAGCAGCCGCGCGCGCAGCAGCGGGCCCTTCATCAAATCAAAGGGCTGGCGAATCTCCTCGGTGGCGAGCCGCTTCGCCTCCGCCTCGCGCTCGGTCCGCGGCACGGCTGACAGGTCCGTGACGGTGAAGGACGCGGTGCCTTCGGGCGCGACGACCTGGACGGGCTGACCGTCTTCCTGCGCGAACGTGGTGCGGAGTGACTCGTGCCGTTCCACCAGCACGTCGAAGGCGCGCTGAAGCGCCGCCGTGTCGAGCGCGCCACCAAGCCGGACGGCGCCGGCGATGTGGTAGCTCGGGTTCTCCGGCTGCATCAGATGGAGGAACCACAGCCGCTGCTGTGCGAAGGAGACAGGGAAGACGAAGGATTCAGCGGTCATGTCTGGGGAGAACCGGCTGGCGGAGATGGGAAGGCGAGGAACGGGGCAGCGGCGGAGCGGCCCACGGCAGGTCGTGGCGTGGGCCCGCGCGCTACTCCTTCTTCGATGAAGTCGAGTCAGGGAGGTTCAGCTCGGCGCGTGTCGCTGCCTGGACGCGGCGGGCCTGCCGGGGGCGGGCCACCAGCGGCGGCGGAGCGGCGGGCGCGCCGGGCTGCTGGAGCGACTCCAGGTGCTTCGCCAGCGCTTCGAGCGTGGGGTGCTCGAAGAGCACGCGGAGCGACACGTCCACCTTCCAGGTCTCCTGGATGCGGGCCACCACCTGGACGGCCTTCATCGACTGGCCTCCCAGGTCGAAGAAGCTGTCGCGCGCGCCGACCTGCTCCACCGCCAGGACGTCGCGCCAGATGGCCGCGAGCTGGACTTCGGTGGGCGTACGCGGGGCCTCGTAGGCCGCCGACGCGCGTTGGCTCGACGAGGGCGCGGGGAGCGCCTTGCGGTCCAGCTTGCCGTTGGCCGTCCGGGGGAAGGACTCCAGCATCACGAAGTGGCCAGGCACCATGTACGCCGGCAGGTGGGCCGCCAGATGCTGGCGGAGCGTCAGGGCTTCGGGCGCCGTGTCGGCACGCACATAGGCGACCAGCTCCGCGTGGCCGGACACGTCCCACAGCTTCACGGCGGCTTCCTGGACGCCGGGGGCTTGTGCCAGCCGGGCTTCAATCTCACCCAGCTCGATGCGGAAGCCGCGCAGCTTCACCTGCCCATCACCGCGGCCCAGGTACTCCAGCGTGCCGTCGGGCAGCGCGCGCACCAGGTCGCCCGTGGCATAGAGCCGGCCACCCGGCGTCTGGCCAAAGGGGTCCGGCACGAAGCGCTCCGCCGTCAGGTCCGGCCGGTGGAGGTAGCCCTGCGCCACGCCGTGCCCGCCGATGTACAGCGCGCCCGTCACGCCCATGGGCACCGGGTGCATGGCCGCGTCCAGCACGTACACCTGCGTGTTGCCAATGGGGCGGCCCAGGGTGAGTCGCCCGCCCGGCTCCAGGCGCGCGGTGGTGGACCAGATGGTCGTCTCGGTGGGCCCGTACATGTTCCACAGCGAGGCACCGCGCGCACACAGCGGCTCGACGAGCTCGGAGGGCAGGGCCTCTCCACCGCAGAGCAGCTTCAGCGAGGGACTCCCCGTCCACCCCAGCGTCAACAGCATCCGCCAGGTGGAGGGCGTGGCCTGCATCACCGAGGCGCCACTCTCCGCCAGCGCGCGCAGCAGCCGGGTGCCATCCACGGCCGTCTCGCGGCTGGCGATGACGACGCCGCCGCCCACGCTCAGGGGCAGGAAGAGCTCGAGGACGGAGATGTCGAAGGCCACCGTCGTCACCGCGAACAGCGTGTCCTGCTCCGTCATCCCCGGCGCCCGCTGCATGGACGCCATGAAGTTGACGACCGCGGCGTGCGGCACGGCCACGCCCTTGGGACGGCCCGTGGAGCCGGAGGTGTAGAGCACGTAGGCCAGGTTCGAGCCCGCGAGCGTCACCTGGGGCCGCGTCGCCGGAGCGCCAGCGGCCTCCGCCAGCAGCATGCGCTTGCCGTGATAGGCGGGCACCTGCGCGGCCAGCGCCGGCTCGGTCAGCAGCAGCGAGACGCCACTGTCGTCCAGGATGTGCGCCAGCCGGTCCGGTGGATACAGCGGGTCCAGCGGCACGTACGCCGCGCCCGCCTTCAGGATGCCGAGCAGCCCCACGAGCAGCTCCAGCGAGCGCTCCAGGAAGATGCCCACGCGGTGTCCCGGCTCCACGCCGAGCTGGCGCAGGCGGTTCGCCAACCGGTTCGCCTGTTCGTCCAGCTCCCGGTAGGTCACCGCGCGCGACTCGAAGCGCGCGGCGGTGGCGTCCGGACGCCGCGCGACCTGCTGCTCGAAGAGGCCATGGAGGCTGTCGGGCAGGGGCAGGTCGACCGCGGTGTCGTTCCACTCCCGGAGGAGCCGGTGGCGCTCGGGGCCGGTCAGCAGCGGCAGGTCCGCCACGGGCAGGGCGGGGGTCTCCGCGATGCCCGCGAGCAGCGTGAGCAGGTGCCCGGACATCCGCTCGATGGTGACGCCGTCGAACAAGTCCGTGTTGTAGTTCAGCTCGCTGAGCAGCCCCTGCGCCGTCTCCGCCATCGACAGGGACAGGTCGAACTGGGTGGTGCCGCTCTCGACCTCGAGCTGCTCCAGCGTGAGCCCGGAGAGCGAGAGGACCTCGGACGGTGTGTTCTGGAGCGTGAACAGCACCTGGAAGAGCGGGGAGTAGCTGGGGTCGCGCGCCGGCTGGAGCGCCTCGACCAGTTGCTCGAAGGGCAGCGTCTGGTGGGCGTAGGCCTTCAGCGTGTCCTGGCGCACGCGCGCCAGCAGCTCGGAGAACGGGCGCGCGCCGTCCACCTGGAGCCGCAGCGGCAACGAGTTGACGAAGAGGCCGATGAGGGGCTCCGTCTGGGGCACGCGGTTGGCGATGGGCGTGCCGATGACGAGGTCCGCCTGCCGGCTCGTCCGGGACAGGAGCACGCCGAACGCGGACAGCAGCGTCATGAACAGCGTGGCCTCCGCCTCGCGGCTTCGCTGCTTGAGCCGGGCGGTCAGCTCCGCCGGGACGGTGAAGCGGTGCGTCGCGCCCTGGAACCGCTGGTGGGCGGGACGAGGCCGGTCCGTGGGCAGCTCCAGCAGCGCGGGGGCGCCCGTCAGATATTCGCGCCACCAGGCGAGGTGCGGCTGGAGGCCACCGTTGGTGGCACGTTGCTGCTGCCAGCGCGCGAAGTCGCTGTACTGAAGCGCCGGCTCGGGCAGGGGAGACGGCTCACCCGTGCTGAACGCGCGGTAGAGCGCCGCCAGCTCCCGGATGAGGACGCCCAGGGACCAGCCGTCGCAGGCGACGTGGTGGAGCGTGAGCAGCAGCACGTGCTCACGGGGCTCCAGCCGCAACAGGGCAAGGCGCAGGGGCAGGTCGCGCGACAGGTCAAAGGGCCTGCCTGCTTCTTCCGTCGCGCGCCGCCGGACCTCCGCCAGCCGCGCATCGGCCGGCAGGTGCTGCAGGTCCACCTCGGCCATCGTCACCGGTGCGGGAGGCAGGACGCTCTGGAAGGGCTGGCCCTGCTGCTGCCCATAGGTGGTGCGCAGCACCTCGTGACGCCGGACGATTTCGTCCAGGCTCCGCTGGAGCGCCGCGACGTCCAGCGCGCCTTCGAGTCGCAGCGCGGCGGGCATGTTGTACGCGCCGCTGGGGCCCTGGAACTGCTCCAGGAACCACATGCGCTGCTGCCCCGAGGACAGCGGCAGCGTCCCGTCACGCGGGGCCACGGGGATGAGGTCCGCGGCGCTCTGGAGCGACTGGCCGACCTGCTGGAGGAAGGAGACCAGCTCCTCCTTGTGGGACTTCAGCTCCCCGAGCAGGTCGGGCGTCATCACGCCCGGCGGCGCGTTGAAGCGCAGGCGCTCGCCTTCCATCCACAGGCGCACGTCGTGCTTGCGCAGCCGGGTCAGCAATCCGTCGATACCGTTCACAGCTCCCCCTCTTCCCGGCTCGCGCCGTTGACGCTGGTGTCTTCCGCCGTGCGGGACGCCCACAGGACGGTGTCCACGTGCTCCGCGAGGCCGGCGATGGTCGTCTGCTTGAAGAGCCGCTCCAGCGGCAGCTCCACCTTGAGCGCGTCGCGCAGCCGCGAAGCCACCTGCGTGGCCAGCAGCGAGTCGCCGCCCAGCTCGAAGAAGTCGTCGTGGATGCCCACGCGAGTCAGGCGCAGGGCCTTCATCCACACCTCCGCCAGCGTCTGCTCGGTGGGGGTGCGCGGCGCGACGAAGGGGCGCGTGGGCGCGCTGGCCTCCGGGTCGGGCGCGGGCAGCGCCTTGCGGTCCAGCTTCCCGCTGGCGGTGAGCGGCATCGCCTCCAGGCGCACGAAGAAGGCGGGGACCATGTAGTCCGGCAGCTTCTCCAGCAGGAACTGGCGCAGCGCGGCGGGCGTCACGCTGGCGTTCGCGGAGGGCACCACGTAGGCCACCAGGCGCTTGTCGTGTCCGGCCAGCGCGCCGGGCTCCTCGCGGACGGTGACGACGACCTCCTGGACGTGCTCGTGCGCGCTCAGCGCGGACTCAATCTCCCCGAGCTCGATGCGGAAGCCGCGCACCTTCACCTGGTGGTCGGCGCGGCCCAGGAACTCGAGGGTGCCGTCCGGCCGGTGGCGGACCTGGTCTCCGGTCCGGTAGAGCCGCGCCGCCGGGTCGTCGCTGAACGGGTCCGGCACGAAGCGCTGGGCCGTGAGCTCCGGGCGGTTCAGATAGCCAGCCGCCACCAGCGGCCCGCCGATGTGCAGCTCTCCCGCCACGCCGATGGGCACGGGCGCGCCGTGCCGGTCCAGCACGTAGCAGGGCCGGTTCGCCAGCGGCCGGCCAATGGGGACGCGCGGGGCGCTCCACCCCTTGGGGATGTCGAAGGTGGTGGCGGTGATGAGCGTCTCGGTGGGCCCGTAGGCGTTCAGCGTGCGCACGTTGCCCAGCGGGCCGCGCTGCCACAGCTCCAGCACCTTGGGCAGCACGGTGTCGCCGCCGATGATGACCAGCCGCAAGTCGTGCGCGCCGAGGGCCGGTGGTGCTTCGGCCCAGCTCTGCGTGAGCTGCTGCCAGTACGCGGTGGGGAAGTTCATCACCGACAGCCGCTGCTCGACGACGCGGCGGGCCAGCTCCTCGGGCGTCCAGACCTGGTTGCCGCGGAGGACGAGCGTGGCGCCCGTCATGAGCGTGGGGAGGATCTGCTCCAGGGACGCGTCGAAGTTGAACGAGGCGAACTGCAACACGCGGTCTCGCTCGGTCAGCTCGAAGTGGAGCCGCATGTCCTGGAAGTGGACCGCCATCTGCCCGTGGGCAATGACGACGCCCTTGGGTTCACCCGTGGAGCCGGACGTGTAGATGACGTAGGCCGGAGACGTGGCCGTCGCCGCGTCGGGCAGGTTCTCCGTGGAGCGGGACGCCAGCGTGACGGCGTCCGTGTCCAGGTGGACGACCTTCGCGGTGTGCGCGGGCAGCCGCTCCGCCAGGGACTGCTTCGTCACCAGCACCGCCACGCGCGCGTCATCCAGCAGGAAGCGCAGCCGCTCCGCCGGGTGCGCCGGGTCCAGCGGCACGTAGGCGCCACCGGCCTTGAGGATGGCCAGCAGCGTCACCAGCATCTCGGGGGAGCGGTCGATGAACGCGCCCACCAGCACCCCCGGCCCGACGCCCAGGCCGCGCAGGTGGTGCGCGAGCTGGTTCGCGCGCCGGTTGAAGTCCGCGTAGGTGATGGCCTGTCCGTCCAGCTCCACGGCGTGCGCGCCGGGACGCGCGGCGGCCTGCTGCTCGATGAACTGGTGGGTGAGCAGGTCCTCCCGGTAGCCCACCTGGTTCTGGTTCCACGCCACCAGCACCTTGCGGCGCTCGCCGGGGGTGAGCATCGGCAGGTCGGCCACGCGCGCCTCCGGCTGCTTGAGCGCGCCCGTCAGCAGCGTGCGGAAGCCCTGGGCCCAGCGGGCCAGCGTCTGGGCCTCGAACAGGTCGGTGTTGTAGTCGAAGTCGAGGACGAGCCCGTCCTCGGCGTCGATGACGTTCAGGCTCAGGTCGAAGGCGGCGTAGCGCACGGGCTGCGGGAGGAAGTGCGTCCGCAGGCCTTCCATCTGGAGGCTCCCCAGCGGGCGCTCCACGTTGAAGGTGACGCTGACGAGCGGCGTGTGGCTCGTGCTGCGCGGCAGGCCCAGGCGCTTGATGAGCAACGCGAAGGGATGGTCCTGGTGCTCGAACGCCTCCCACAGCACCTGCTTGAGGCCCTGGAGGTGCTCGGTGAAGGGCTGCTCGCCCTGGACATGGCTGGCGATGGGCAGCAGGTGCGAGCAGTAGCCCACCAGACCTTCGCTCCCCTCCAGACCACGGCCCGCCGTGGGGATGCCCACCAGCACGTCGTCCTGGCCCGTGAGCCGGTGCAGGAAGGTGGTGTAGACGGACAGCAGCAGCATGAAGAGCGTGGACTGCTGCTGCGCGGCGGCCTCGCGCAGGGCCTGGGTGGTGGCGCCGTCCAGCCGCAGCGTCTCGCGGGCACCCCGGTGGCTGCGGTGCGCGGGGCGGCCGAAGTCGGTGGGCAGCTCCAGCGCGGGCAGCGTCTCCACGCGCCGGCTGAGCCAGAAGCGCTCGTGGGCCGCCTGCTCCTTCGTGCCGGTCTGCTGCTGGAGCCACTGCACGTAGTCGCCCCACTGCATCGCGGGCGGCTGCGGGGGGCTCTTGCCTCCAAGGAGCTCGGTGTAGCGCGCGGCGATTTCACGGACGACGACGCCCAGCGACCAGCCATCCACGGCGACGTGATGCGCGGTGAGGACGAAGACGTGCTCCCGCGCGCCCAGCTTCAGCAGGTGGACCCGGAAGGGCGGTCCCTGGTGCAGGTCGAACGGGGTGGTGCTCTCCTGCTCGTACCAGGCGGCCAGTCGCTGTGGCTGCTCGGGCGCGGGCGTCGCGGACAGGTCCAGCAAGGGAAGGGGCAGGGCGAGTGACGCCGCGGCGGTCTGCTCTTCGCCGGACGCGTGGACGTGGAGGCGCAGCGCTTCATGCCGGTCCACGACGTGCTGCACCGCGCGTTCGAGCGCCTCGCGCTGGAGGGCTCCGTCGAGCCGCAGGCTCATCGACAGGTTGTAGGAGATGGAGCCGCCCGGGCTCATCTGGGCCAGCACCCAGAGCTGCCGCTGTGCCTCCGTCATGGGGAGGGTGCGCGGCTCCGCGCGGAGGGGCTCGGAGGGGGTGCCGCGTGGCCAGAAGCCACCGGCGCGCATGTCGGCGACCGTCTCGGAGGCCGCGCGGACGATGGCGTCGAAGTCCTCGTCCGAGTGCGCGGTGGAGAGCATGCACGTGCGCCCCTCCCAGACGTAGATGCCGCGCTGGATGAGATGGCTGAAGAACAGGTCCATCTCCAGCGACTGGTACAGGTAGCTGGTGTTGCCCGCGGCGGAGAAGCGCAGCACCGAGCCGCAGTGGACCGTCTCGATGGGCGCCTGCTCGCGCTGGAAGAGCGCGTTGAGCCTCGCGGCGAGCCCCGCGGCGCGGCGGCCCAGCTCCTCCTGGAGCGCGGGCCCCTGGGCCTTGAGGTGCTCCAGGGTCGCGAGCGTGGTCGCCATGGTCAGCGGGTGCTTGCAGAACGTGCCCGCGGAGAAGGTCGTCTCGACGGCGGGGTAGGACGCGTCGCCGTAGCTCCAGTCGCCGCCGTCGATGCGGTCCACGAAGCCGCCCCGGTCCGCGACGGCGCCAATGGCCAGGCCGCCACCGAGCACCTTGCCGTAGGTGACCAGGTCCGCCTCGATGCCGTACCAGGCCTGGGCGCCGCCCGGGTGGAGCCGGAAGCCGGTGATGATTTCGTCGAAGATGAGGGGCACGCCCGCATCCCGCGTCAGCTCCCGCAGCGCCTGGAGGAAGGCCCGGGGCTGGAGGTTGGGGCGGCGGCTCTGCACGGGCTCGACGAGGACGCCCGCCAGCTCGTGAAGGTGCTCGCGGATGAGCTCCAGCGTGCGCTCCTCGCCGTAGGGCAGCACGAGGACGTCCTCGACGACCTTGGGGGACACGCCCGCCGCCATGGGCAGCGACTGGGGCTCGCCGTTGAGCATGCGGCCCACCACCAGCGTCCCGTCGGAGTGGCCGTGGTAGGAGCCGGTGAACATCACGATCTTCGTCCGGCCCGTCGCCGCGCGCGCCAGCCGGAGCGCCGTCATCACCGCCTCCGTCCCGGAGTTGCAGAAGGTGACGCGCTTCATCCCGGTCAGCTCGCAGAGCAGCTCCGCGGCCCGTCCGCCCAGGTCCGACTGGGGGCCCAGCTCCATGCCCTCCGCCAGCCGCCGCTGGAGCGCCTCCACGATGAAGGGCGGGTTGTGACCGAACAGGTGCACCCCGAAGCCCATGGAGAAGTCGATGTACTCGTTGCCGTCCGCGTCCCAGATGCGCGAGCCCTTCGAGCGCACGCTGACGATGGGGTAGCAGACCTCCTTCAGCTCGGGCCGGAAGTTCATCAGCCAGCGCACGTCGCTCCACTTCGAGCGGTAGCGGATGGCCGCTTCCTTCGAGCGCTTCGTGCGGGCGGTGTACTTCGCGATGTGCCCGTCCAGGTGCCGCTGCTGCGCCTCGGGGAGCGCGCGCTCCGGTGTGCCGGACTTCGGCCCCGCGCCAAACGGCGACGTCCCCCCCGCCTTCGCGGGAGCGGAGGGGGCGGCCTTCGGCACGGGCGCCGGGGCTTCAGGCGCCGCGACAGGGAGCGGCGCCGCGGGACGGCCGCCCAGGAGCGCGAGCTGCTGCGCCATGAGCTGGAGCTGCTGCTGGATGAGCTGCTCGACGGCGCTGCCCACAGGCGCGGCGAGCGTGTTCGCGGCGGGGGCCCCGGTGACGGCGGGCACGCTCACGGAGGCCGGCGCGGCGACGGCGACCGCGGGCCGCGGCGCGGGGCTCAAGGTGAAGCTCGCGGGGAGGGCCTGGTCGAGGTGGCTCGCCAGGGCCTCCAGCGTCGTCAGCTCCTCGAAGAGCTGACGGATGGCCAGCTTGATGCCGAAGCGCTTCTCCACGTTGCGGATGGCGTCCAGCAACACGAGCGAGTCCGCGCCCATCTCCAGGAAGGACAGGCGCGGGTCGAGCTTCTCGGGAGGCGCCTGGAGCAGCAGGGCGACCATCGCGCGGAGCTCCGCGAGGATTCGCTCCTGGCGTGACACGACGGGCGCTGTGGCGGAGGTCTGGGTCATCATCGTCGGGCCGTGGGCAGGGGAGGGGAGCGTGGAGTCCAGCAAGTACGTCTGACGCTCGAAGGGATAGGTGGGCAGTGGAACGCGCCGCCGTGAGTGGGGCGCCTCCACGGCGCTCCAGGAGATGGAGACGCCACGCGTGTGCAGCGCACCGAGGCTGCCGAGCAGGGTCTCCCAGGCGTCGTGCTGACGCCGCAGGCTAGGGAGCCACAGGCTCGCGCTGTCGGGAGCGCAGCGCTTCGCCATGCCGAGCAGCGTGTCGTGCGGCCCCAGCTCGATGAACAGCGCTGGCCCCGCGTGCGTCAGCGTCTGGAGGCTCTTGAAGAACTGGACGGGCGCGCGCGCGTGTCGCCGCCAGTACGCGGCGTCGGGCGCCTGCGTCATCCGCTCACCGGTGAGGTTGGAGATGAGCGGGAGGTGGGGCGCGCGGGCGGGCAGGACGCGGGCCACCTGCTCGAAGCCATCGAGCATCGGCTCCAGCAGCGGTGAGTGGAACGCGTGCGAGACGGTCAGTGGCCGCGACTCCACGCCCTGGGCCTGGAGCGACGTGGTGACGCGCAGGAGCGCGTCGCGCTCGCCGGAGATGACGACGTGCCGGGGCCCATTGATGGCGGCGACGTCCAGCATCCGCTCGCCCTCCAGCGCCGCGCGCACGGTGGCTTCATCCGCCAGGATGGCCGCCATGGCGCCGTTCTGCGGCAGCGCCTGGATGAGCCGGCCGCGCGTCGCCAGCAGGGCCAGCGCCTCCTCCAGCCCGAGCGCGCCCGCCGCATGCGCGGCCGTGAACTCACCCACGCTGTGGCCCATGACGGCGTCCGGCGTCACGCCCCACGAGCGCCACAGCTCCGTCAGCGCATGGCCCAGCGCGAACAGCGCCGGTTGGGTGTAGCGCGTCTGGTGGATGAGCTGCGCGGTGGCGTCCGTCGTCGGAAACAGCACCGACAGCAGCGGGACGTCCAGGTGGGGACGGAGGAACTCGTCGCAGCGCTCCAGCGCCTCGCGGAAGACGGGCGCGCTGTCGAAGAGCTGCCGCCCCATGCCCGGGTACTGGGTGCCCTGTCCGGGGTACAGGAAGATGATTCGCGGCGTCGCGCCGCGCTGCACCTCGCCATGATGCGCCCCCGGTGTGGCGTGCCCGTTCGCGAAGGACTCCAGCCGCGACGCCAGCTCCGCGGTCGAACCCGCGGTGAGCGCCAGCCGGTGGGGCCAGACGTTGCGGCCGGTGTTCGCGGTGAAGCAGACCTCCGCCAGCGCGGGCGCGTCCGGGAGGGAGAGGTGCTCCTGGTATTGCCGCGCCATGCGCCGCAGGGCCGCGTCACTCCGTGCCGACAACGTCAGGACGTGGCTGCCGCGCTCGGGGGCGCGCGGTGTCTGGGCGGGACGGGGAGGGGGCTCGCTCAGGATGACGTGGGCGTTGGTTCCCCCAAAGCCAAAGGCGCTGACCCCCGCGACGCGAGCACCGGGCGCTTGTGGCCACGGCTCGGGGCGCGTCGGAATCTGGAAGCGCTCCGGGTCCAGGGCGATGTGCGGGTTGAGCGTGCGCAGGTGGACCTGGGGCGGAATCTCGCCGTGGCCCAGCGCGAGCACCGCCTTCATCAACCCCGCGATGCCGGCCGCCGCCTCCAGGTGGCCGATGTTGCTCTTCGCCGAGCCGATGAAGCAGCGCTGCGTGGCGCTCCTCCCCGGCGACAGCACCGTCTTCAGCGCCGCCAGCTCGATGGGGTCGCCCAGCGGCGTCCCCGTGCCGTGCGCTTCGACGTAGCCAACCTGTTCGGGGGACAGCCGCGCCTGACGGAGCGCCTGCTGGATGACGTCCTGCTGCGCTGCGCCGCTGGGCGCGGTGAGCCCGTTGCTGAGCCCGTCATGATTCACCGCCGAGCCGCGGATGACGGCGAGGATGGGCGCCCCCGAGGCCCGCGCGTCCGACAGCCGCTGGAGGACGACGACGCCGCAGCCCTCGGAGCGCACGTAGCCGTCCGCCGAGGCGTCGAACGTCTTGCAGCGGCCATCCGCCGCCATCATCCCCGCCTGCGAGAAGGCGATGGTGAGCTCGGGGGAGAGGATGAGGTTCACCCCGCCCGCCAGCGCCAGGTCGCACTCGCGGCCCCGGAGGCTCTGGCAGGCCAGGTGGACCGCCACGAGCGACGACGAGCACGCGGTGTCCACGGCCATGCTCGGGCCGCGCAGGCCCAACACGTAGGACAGCCGGTTGGCCGCGATGCTGTGCGCGTTGCCCGTGCCCGCGTAGGCGTCCAGCAAGGCCCGGTCGCCGAACTGGCGCTGCGCATAGTCGCTGGTGCTGATGCCGACGAAGACGCCCGTGCGGCTGCCCTGAAGCCCCTGCGGCGCCTGTCCCGCGCGCTCCAGCGCCTCCCAGGCGACTTCCAGCAGCAGCCGCTGCTGCGGGTCCATCCGCACGGCTTCCCGGGGGGAGATGCCGAAGAACAGCGGGTCGAACGCGCCGACGTCCTCGATGAAGCCGCCCCAGCGCGTGTTCATCGTCGCGGGCGTGGTCGGGTCCGGCGCGTAGAAGCGCGCCGCGTCCCAACGGTCCGCGGGGACCTCGGTGATGGCGTCACCGCCGCGCTGGAGCAGCGCCCAGAAGGCCTCGGGCGTGGGCGCTCCCGGGAAGCGGCAGCCCAGCGCCGTCACCGCGATGGCGTCGTCGTGCGCGGCCTCGGGGGCGGGCGTCTCGGCCGCGTGTCTCGCGGGCGCGGCGTCGTTGCCGAGCGCCTGGCTGAGCGCATCGATGGTGGGGTGCTCCCAGACGATGGTGGGAGACACCTCGCGGCCCAGCCAGTCCGCCAACTCGCCCGACAGGAACACCGCGTCCTTCGACGTCAGCCCGTAGCGGACGAAGGGCTCCTGGCTGTCGACTTCAGCCGGCGCGAGCCTGGCGGCCTCGGCCACGTAGTTGCGCAGCCAGGCCTCGATTTCGCCGCGCGTACGGGCGCCGGGGCCACCGGAGACCAGAGGGGAATCCACAGGGGCCTGCACGACACCGGAAGATGGCTTCATGGAAACTATGGGAGCGGGAGTGAAATCCTGCAGTCCGTGATTATTATGAAACCGTCCTGAATCCGACTAGTCTCGAAGGAGTTCCGGGGTAAATTTCTGGTGCCAGCGCTCGAAACGGGCGGCGGCGCGTTCCTGGTGGGCTCCGGTGAGAGGATGTCCGGAGTGACCCACCGCTGTGACGACAGGGGCATGCGATGGCGTTCAGCGACTTCGAGTGCTGGTCCGAATCGGGTCAGCTTGAATGCGTGGCGGTGTTCCGGCCCGCGGCGCTGGACGTCACCAGCGCCGAGGAGGCGGCGGCGGTGGGCTTCACGCGGCCCGTCACGCGCTCGGAGGCGGAGGACGCCTTCGGGCGGCTGCGGGACACGCTGACGCGCTTCGGCTGCCGGACGATTGACCTGTGGGAGCTGCTGCCCGAGCGCGAGCGCGCGGTGAGCGACACCACGGTGAACCGCGTCTTCGTCCGCGACACGGCGGCGGTGCTCGGGCGTCAGTTGGTGACGGGCACGGCGGCGTTCCCCGTGCGGCTGGCGGAGTTCGACGTGGCGCACCGGGCGCTGTCGCAGCTCCAGCCGGACGTGCTGGGCGACGACGCCGCGACGTCCGCGCGCATCGAGTTCGGGGATGTCTTCGTGCTCGACGCGGAGCGGCTGTTGGTCAACGTGGGCCTGCGAAGTGACTCGCGGGCGCTACAGCCCTTCCTGGAGCTGGCGTGGCGCTCGGGCTTCCGTGAAGCCGCGGTGGTCCGCATCCCAGAGAGCCTGGGCATCATCCACCTGGACCTGGCCTTCAACGTGCTGGGGCCCCACGCGGTGGTGGCGCGCGCCTTCCTCCGGCACACGCCCATCCAGGTGTTCCAGCAGGGACGGGCGCCGCACTGGGAGCCCTTCGACGGCTACTTCGCCCGGCGCGGCCGGCGCGTCATCCCCTTCGAGCCACGCGGGGAGGGCGGCTTCATGTCGAACTTCATCTACGTGGGGCCGAACCAGATTCTCGCCTCGGAGAGCGCCGCGGCGGCGCTGCGTCCCCTGGCGACGGAGGCCGGAATCGACGTGGCCAGCGTGGACATCGAGGCGCTGGAGCGGGGCAACGGCAGCGTGCGGTGCCTGACGATGCCCCTGCGCCGGCGGGCGGTGTAGCGAAGAATCGCCGGGAGCCGGTCCTCAGGAGGGGCGGCCCAGCGCGGGCGCCGGGAGTGCATCCTCTTCGCGCTCGTAGTAGAGGCTGGCGCAGCCCTTCTCGTAGACGACGAGCACCCGGTCACTCTCCTCCAGCAGGTCGGAGGCCTTCTCCGTGGCCTTGCGGACGAGTACGTCGAACTTCCCCGGGCGCTGTTTGTTTCCGGCCCGGACTGTCACGACTGGCATGCGGTGTCCCGCTCCTTGTGCCCCGCGGCGAGCGGTTCCAGGCGGACTGCCCTGGCCCATGCCCATCCGAAGGTAACAAGGCGTGTCATAATCAAACGAACAGTCCGTTGACAAGCGTGCCGCGCCATGGCGGGAAGTGGGGCCCATGCACCGCTCGCTCCCCGTCTTCCTGGTTGTTGTCCTGGGTCTGGCTTCCTCCGCTGGCGCGCAGGAGTCGCGGCGGCCGCCGGAGCACCGCTCTCCGACGCCCGCCTGGGCGCCGCGTGGCGTGTTCCTCGGCGCCAGCCTGCAGGATGGCGTGCTCTCCTCCCAGACGAAGGTTCAGTGGCAGTTCACCTTCTACCAGGACCGCAAGGACGCCTTCGCGCTGCTGCTGGAGGGCAGCGTGTCGTGGGGGCTCGCGTTCCCGGACCCGGAGAGCGGCAAGCCGCAGAACGCGGTGCGGTCCTTCTACCAGCACAGCCCGCAGGTGGGCGTGGGCTACCGCAACCACCTGCCCGGCGGGTTCCACTGGGCCTTCCAGGTGACGGGCGGCCCCGTCTTCTACGGCGCCAACTTCAACGAGGGACTGGAGCCGGACCGGCGCGTGGCGGGCGTCATCGAGGGCCGCGTGCACCTGGGCTACCAGTTCGGCGCCGTCGCCGCCGGGCTCGCTGTGGGGTATGGCGAGCCCTTTGGCTACAAGCGCCGCAGCCTCGGCCGCTTCTTCGTGAGTGGCCCGATGATCGGGTTGTTCATGGATTGGCGGTAGGCTTTGCGTAGAGTGCGAATGGAGAGCACCCTGTTCGCACCCTGCGTATGCCCGAGCCGCTCAGCGCCCATGTGTCGCGATACCTCCGCAACCGAGACGTCTTCGAGCGGAACCTGCCTCCCGCGTTGCTCGTCTTCACTCCGGCGACGGAGGAGGCTGGCGGTGGGGACGCGGAGGAGTACCGTCTGAAGACGGTGACGAACGCGGGGTCGCCCACGCTGGGCGCCAGCGGCCCGGTGGTGTTTCCCGTCGTGAAGTCACGGACCAACGCCTTCGGGCGGGGCATCACCGTGGGGCGGACGGGCAACAACGACGTGGTGCTGGATGACGGCAGCGTGTCCCGCTTCCACGCCTGGTTCAGCCGGGAGGAAGGCCATGCGGGCTTCCTGCTGACGGACGCGGGTTCGAGGAATGGCTCCTGGGCCGGGGGCGTCCGGCTGGTGCCCCGGCGGGCCGTCCCGGTGGCGGATGGGGCCCGGTTGCGCTTTGGCCAGGTGGAGGTCGGTTTCTACACGGCCAGCGGTTTTGTGCGGATGCTGGCCGTGAGGATGGCTCCCTGAGCCTTGCCACGTCTTCGTGGGCCTGCGTAACGTGCGAAGTCGCCCTCTGTCACACACGGGAGTGTTCGCGGTGGCCTTGACCACAGAAGCTTTTGGACTGACCGACGTCGGCCGCAAGCGGCAGCACAACGAAGACGCGATGCTGGTGGATTCGGCGCTCGGCCTCTACGTGGTGGCTGACGGCATGGGCGGCCACGCGGCCGGCGAGGTCGCGAGCAACCGCGCCACGGAGGTCGTCAAGCAGCACATCTCCGCCAACCGGCACCTGCTGAAGGACCTGGGCAACAACCCGACGCCGGACAGCCGCTCCGCGGCGGCGGCGCTCGTGGAGGTGGCCGTCCAGCGCGCGTGCGCGGACATCTACCGGACGGCGATGTCGGACGCGACCAAGCGCGGCATGGGCACGACGTTCGTGTGCCTGGCGGTGGGCGGCAACAAGGGCGTCATCGGCCACGTCGGTGACAGCCGCGTCTACCTGGTGCGGCACGGCCAGTGCCACCGGCTGACGGAGGACCACACGCTGGTCGCCGCGCAGCTCAAGGCCGGCACCATCACCAAGGACCAGGCCGCCAACTCGCAGTACCGCAACGTCATCACCCGCGCGGTGGGCATCCAGGAGTCCGTCCAGGTCGACACGCTCATCGTGGACCTGGTGCCGGGCGACATGTTCATCCTCTGCTCGGACGGCCTGCACGGCTACGTGGAGGACGAGGAGGTCCTCCCGCTGATCTCCGGCATCGCGCCGGCGGACCTGCCCAAGCGCTTCATCGACGTGGCCAACGAGCGCGGCGGCAAGGACAACATCACCGCCGTGGTGGTGAAGGTCGCGGGCGAAGGCGCCACCGTCAGCGAGGAGTCGAGCGAGGCGCAGTCGCGCATGGAGGCGCTGCGCAAGATTCCGCTCTTCCGCCACCTCACGTACAAGGAGCAGACGGCGGTGCTGTCCATCGCCACCACCCGCACGTATCCGGCGGGCCGTGAAATCGTGGTGGAGGGGCAGCCGGGCGAGGAGCTCTTCGTCGTCATCCGGGGCCGGGTGGCCATCGAGAAGAACGGCGTGGAGATCGCCGAGCTGCGCGCGGGCGGGCACTTCGGGGAGATGGGGCTCATCGACAACGCGCCGCGCTCGGCGACGGTGCGGGCCACGGAGCCCACGCGCACCATGGTCATCTCGCGGCCGGACCTGATGGGGCTGATGAAGCGAGAGTCCATCCTCGCGGTGAAGATGCTCTGGAGCTTCGTCCAGGTGCTCAGCGACCGGCTCCGCGCCACCAACTCGGAGCTCAGCGAGGCCCGGCAGGAGCTGGCCGTGGCCCAGGCGATCGCCCCGTTCGCCGAGGAGTAGACGCCAGCGCCCGGAATTTCCAGGGGGAATCGGCCGTTCCGCGCCCGGTCCCGGGCTAAGGTCCGCGCCGTGTGCGCATGCGCAACTGGATTGTCATAGGCGTGATGGCGGCCCTGCTGGCGGCGGGGGTGGCGTGGCTGTGGCCGGGCGCGAAGACAGGCCCCGACACGCCCGCCCCGCACGCGCCGCGGGGCAGGGCGCTGCCGGAGTTCGCCGCCGTGGACGTGGCCTCCTCCCCGGGCGAGGGGCTGACCCTCACGGGGCGGGTCCTGGACGCTTCGGGCCGGCCCGTGGCGGGCGCGGAGGTGTTCCTGTCCGCCAGCGCCGAGCAGACGCTGCTGGGGGTCCATTGCGACGCGTGCGGCCAGCCGCTGCTGTCCTGCCCGGCGCGTGAGACGGCGCTGCACACGCTGGCCTTCTTCGAGCAGCAGCAGGGCTTCCTGTCGCCGAGGGCCTCCACCCACACGGACGCGGAAGGGCGCTTCCGCTTCGAGCACCTGGCCGGCGTGTCCTTCTCCGTGTGGGCGCGCGCGCCAGGGTTGGGCATCGCGCTGCGTGAGCGCGCCGCGCCGGGAGAGCCGGTGGACCTCTACCTGCCGCCGCTGCGCACCCTGGTGGGGCAGGTGGTGGACGAAGCCGGGCGGCCGTTGGCGGGGGCTCGGGTGCACGGGATGTCGCGTCGGGCGCCGCTGCCCTTCGAGGCCACGAGCGGCGCGGACGGCACCTTCACCCTGACGGGCCTGGGCGAAGGGCCCTTCTACGTGCTGGCCACGGCCGAGGGCTACCTGCCCATGGTGGAGCCCCAGGTGGAGGCGGGGCCGCAGCCCGTGCGCCTGCGGCTCACGCCCGCGCGCACGCTGGAGGTCCGCGTCACCCGGGAGGGGGCGCCAGCGGCGGCGCTGGTGCGGCTGCGCGCGGACCACCTGTCGCGGGATTCGCGCACGGATGGCGCGCCCATCCGCTTCACCGGCTTGTATCCAGACGAGGTCGTGGTGACGGCGGAGGCCCGGGGCCTGGCGTCCGTGCCGCGCACGGTGACGCTGGACGCGCGGGTGACGCAGGTGACGCTGGCGCTGGAGCCGGCGGGGAGCCTGCTCGTCACCGTGGTGGACGAGGAGGGTCAGCCCGTGCCGGAGCCGGAGCTGGTCCTCCGCCTTCCGACGGGGGAGCTGGTGCGCCAGGAGCGCGGTGGCACCGGCGCGCTCGTCGTGCTCGGGCCCCTCGCGGTGGGGAACTACGTCCTGACGGGCCAGGCCCAGGGCTTCCGGGATGCGCAGTTGCCCGCGCGGGTGACGCCTGGTGAGTCGGCGCTCGAACTGGTGATGGTGCGCGCCACGGTCATCAGCGGGCAGGTGCTGGACGTGTATGGCCGGCCCGCGCCGGGCGTGTCCGTGCTGGTGCAGCCCACCGGCGCGACGACGCTGGCGGACGCGGAGGGGCGCTTCGTGGCGCAGGTGCCCACGCCGGGGCTGTATGAGCTGCACGCGCACCACTCGGAGTGGGGCGGCGGTCAACTGAAGGTGACGGCGCCGGCCACCGACGTGCAACTGGCGCTGGAGCCCCGGGCCTCGGTGGAGGTGACGGTGTCCGCGGAGGGCCGGCGCGTGGAGGGGGCGGACGTGGTGCTCTGGGTGGAGCAGCAGGGCATCTTCCGGAGTGACCGGCCGTCTGGCTCGGATGGCATGGTGCCCATGCGCGGGATGCCGGAGGGGACGTATTCGATGATGGCGTCCCACCCGGACTACCTGCCGTCGGAGCGCCGGGAGGTGACGCTCACGGATGGGCAGACGCTGAAGCTGGAGGCGGCGCTGCGGCCCGGCGCGCCGCTGAGCGGCGAGGTGGTGGACGGACAGAACGCGCCGGTGGCGGGCGCCACGCTGGTGGTGGTGCCGCGCGGCGCGGAGCCCGTGCAGTCCGACGCGAGCGGCCGCTTCGAGTTCCGCGCGCTGCGTCCGGACCGGGGCTACCGGCTGGAGGCGCGGCACCCGGGGTATGACCAGGTGGAGCGCGCGGAGGGCAAGGCGGGGGGCCCGCCGGTGCGCGTGGTGCTCAAGAAGCGCGACGTCTATCGCGGGCGCGTCATGGGCGATGACGGCGAGCCCGTGCGGCGCTTCCGGGTGGACGAGCACGACGTGAATGCCCCCGATGGCCGCTTCGAGCTGCCGCTGCCCACGGCGGGAGACCGCGTCATCGCGTCGGTGGACGCGACGGGGTACGAGCCGTTGATGGTGGACCGGCCGGCGAAGCCGGACCTGGGAGACCTGGTGCTGGAGAAGCTGCCCAGCGTCTCCGGCCGGGTGGTTGACGAGGGCGGCGGGCCGGTGCCCGACGCCGTGGTGTCGTGTGACGTCTGTGACGACTCCGTCCTCTCCGGGCCGGATGGCGCCTTCACGGTGGCCAGCCCGCCCTACGTGACGCGCTACACGCTGTCCGCGCGCAAGGGGCGGCTGAGCGCCTCCCAGTCCCTGGAGCGGGGCGCGCGCGGTCCGGTGGAGCTCAAGCTGCGTCAGGCCACGCGGCTGAGCGGCAAGGTGTACCGGCAGGACGGGCGCCCCGCCGCGGGCTTCGAGGTCGAGGCCGTCAACGCGGACCGCAGCGAGCCGCTCACCATCGTCACCGGGCCGGATGGGGGCTACAGCGTGGAGGTGTCCCCGGGCAACTACCGCTTCTCGCTGGGGGCGAACCGGGAGTTCTCCGGCGAGCCGGCGCTGGTGGTGCAGGTGGGCGGCTCGGAGATGACGTTGGACCTGGGGCCCGGGCCGGGCTCTTCGTCGCTGACCGTCCTGGTGAAGCCCGAGCGGGGACGGGCGCTCTGGGTCGTCGCGGGAGAGCTGGGCGCGGTGGGAAACCCGCCCGCCCTGGCCCTGATGCGCTCGCGGTGGGCGCAGCTCGTCTACCAGCCCCGCTCGGAGCAGGTCCGCCTGACGGGCCTCACGCCAGGGCGGTACACGCTGGTGTGGGGCAACTTCCACGTGGAGACGCCGGGCGGGCCGGAGGTTCGCGTGGTGGACGTCCCCTCCAGCAGCGAAGTGGTGATGGGCCGCTGAGGGCCCGCCGCCACGGTTGCGAGCCCGCCTCCCAGCGCATTAGGAAGCCGCATGGACCTGACGACACTGAAAGGCCGCCGTGTGGTCGTTGGTGTGGGTGGCGGCATCGCGGCGTACAAGGCCTGTGAGCTGGTGCGTGAGCTGTCCCGCGCGGGCGCGGAGGTGCGAGTGGCCATGACGCAGGCCGCGCGCCAGTTCGTCACCCCGCTGACCTTCCAGGCGCTCAGCGGGCACCCCGTGCTCACCGACTATTTCGACCCCGCCCAGGAGGGGAACTTCGGCCACCTGGACCTGGCGCGCTGGGCCGAGGCCTTCGTCGTGGCCCCGGCCACCGCGGACCTGCTGGCGCGCATCCGCGCGGGCATGGGGAACGACGCCGTGACGACGTCCCTGCTCGCCTTCCGCGGGCCGGTGGTGCTGGCGCCCGCGATGAACGTGGCCATGTGGGACAATCCGCTGACGCAGGAGAACCTGTCGGCCCTGCTGGCCTGGCCGCGCTTCTCGCGCGTGGGGCCCGGGGCGGGGCTGCTGGCCTGTGGCGACGTGGGCGAGGGGCGGCTGGCGGACGTGCCGGCCATCGTCCAGGCCGTCGCGGCGCGCTTCGGTGGGGGGCCGCTGGCGGGGAAGCGGGTGCTGCTGACGGCGGGCCCCACGCGCGAGTTCCTGGACCCGGTGCGGTTCATCTCCAATCCGTCCACGGGGAAGATGGGCCTGGCGCTCGCGCACGCGGCCCGGAGCCTGGGCGCCCAGGTGACGGTGGTGCTGGGGCCCGTGGGCGCCGTGGCGCGGGACGGGCTGGACGTCGTGGACGTGGTGAGCGCGGACGACATGGCGCGCGAGGTGCTCGCGCGGGTGGGCGCCGTGGATGCGTTCATCGCCACGGCGGCCGTCAGCGACTGGCGCCCGGAGACGCGCGCGGCGCAGAAGGTGAAGAAGGGGACGTCGGCGGCGCCGGAGGCGCTGACGCTCGTGCGCACGCCGGACGTGCTCGCCGAGGCCTCCCGCCAGGTGGCGGGGCAGCCGAAGCGGCCGGTGCTGGTGGGCTTCGCGGCGGAGACGGAGCGCGTGGTGGAGCACGCGCGCGACAAGCTGGAGCGCAAGGGGCTGGACGCGATTGTCGCCAATGACGTGACGGCCCCTGGCGCGGGCTTTGGCACGGACACCAACCGGGTGACGGTGCTCACGCGCGCGGGGGCTCGGCATGAGCTCCAGGGCAGCAAGCACGAGGTGGCGCGGGCCCTCCTCGAGCTGCTGCTGGTGACGGCCTCCTAGCGAGGCTCCATCACCGCGAGCGTGACGGTGGTCTTCGACACGAGGCGGGGCGCGCCGCCCGACACGGCGTGGACCTCCGACTCGGTGACGATGAGCCGGCGGCCGGCCCGCAGCACCCGGGCCCTGCACCGCAGCTCCTCGCCAGACGCCGTCTGGAGCAGGTGGACGGTGAAGCTGGTGGACAACACACGCTGGCCCTTGCGGACGACGCTGAAGGCCGCCGCGCCCGCGGTGTGGTCCGCCAGCGTCGCCTGGACACCCGCGTGGATGACGCCGTCCTGCTGGAGGTGACGGGGCTGCACCACCAGCCGCGCCTCCACCTCGCCCGGGCGGATGTCCACGGGCTGGATGCCCAGGTCCATGACGAAGGCGGCCGACGTGAACAGGTCCTCCGTGTCCTGGCGGTAATCCGGGTTCTGGTGCTCCATGGCGGGGACTCCTCGCGGCATGACGCCGGCTTTTCGGGGCGCACCATAGCGCGCGGGGCGGGGGAGGACGCCGGGCGCGAGCCTGGACCCGCTCTGGCGGGAGGCGAACAGCCATCCTGGGCGTCCGCTTCCTTGCGCCCGGGCGCCACGTCCGCTACCGATCCAGGACCGTGATTGATGACACACCCGAGGCCTCGCAGGACCTGAGCGCCCTGCTGGACGATGTGCGCCGCCACCTCCTCTGGCAGGAGGAGGCCGCTGGCCGGGTGCTGATGATTGACGCCAAGGCGGCGCTCGAGCTCCAGCGCTCGGCGCCTTCCTTGCGCGCGCGCTTCGCCAGGGCCCACGGGGGGGCGGAAGCGCCTCCCGCCGCGGCGCCGCCGCCCGCGGGCCCCGCGGCGCCTGTCGCGCGTCCCGAGGCACCGCTGCCCCGGACGACGCCACCCCAGTCCAACCTGCCCGCGCGGCCGCTGAGCCCCATGGCGCCTGTCACCGCGGACGGACGGGCGCAGCACGCTCCGGGCGCGACGATGCGGGCGGACACGCCCCCGGCCGCGTCCCGTCCCTCGGGAGCGCTGCCCGGGGCCTTGTCCGGCGGGCGGCCCACGCTGGACGAGGTTCGCCGGGAGCTGGGCGACTGCCAGCGCTGCAAGCTGTGCTCGACGCGCAAGAACCTCGTGTTCGGTTCGGGCAACCCCCGCGCGGAGCTGGTGTTCGTGGGCGAGGGCCCGGGGGAGCACGAGGACCTGCAAGGCGTGCCCTTCGTCGGCGCGGCGGGTGAGCTGCTGACGAAGATGATTGGCGCCATGGGCTACCGCCGCGACGACGTCTACATCTGCAACGTCGTGAAGTGCCGGCCGCCGGGCAACCGCAACCCGGAGCCGGAGGAGATCGCCGCCTGCGAGCCCTTCCTGCGCGCGCAGCTCGCGGCCATCCAGCCGAAGGTGGTGGTGGCCCTGGGCAAGTTCGCGGCGCAGACGCTGCTGCGGGACGGCACGCCCATCACCCGCCTGCGCGGCAACTGGCGCACCTATGAGGGCATCCAGCTCATGCCCACCTTCCATCCGGCGTACCTCCTGCGCAGCCCGGCGGAGAAGCGCAAGGCCTGGGAGGACCTCCAGGCGGTGATGAAGGTGCTGGGGAAGCAACCCGGTTCGCGCGCGTAGCCGCGGGCCCGATGAAGGGAATGCACGGATGAATGGATTGCTGGAGTCGAGTGAGCTGCTGTCGCCCGCGCTGGAGTCGAACCCGCTGGGGGACCCGGCTCGCCGCAAGCTCACCGTGTACCTGCCGCCGGGCCATGGCGCGAGCGACCGGCGCTATCCCGTCGTCTACTTCCTGCACGCCTTCGGCAACAGCGGTGGCTCGTGGACGAACGCCTCGGGCTTCGCGCCCACCGTGCCGGCGCGGCTGGACGCGCTCATCGAGTCCGGCGCCATTCCGCCCGTCATCGGCGTCTTCCCGGACGCCTGGACGTCGCTGGGCGGCAGCCAGTGGGTGAACAGCGACGCCATTGGCCGCTACCGCGACTACCTGACCAAGGACGTGGTGGGCTATGTGGACCGCACCTTCCGCACCCTGCCGAAGGCGGCCTCGCGCGCGGTGGTGGGGCACAGCTCCGGCGGATATGGCGCGCTGGTGATGGGGCGCTACCACGCGGACCTGTTCGGGCACATTGGCGCGCACGCCGCGGACGCCTACTTCGAATACTGCTACCTGCCGGACCTCCCGAAGGCCGCGGCGGCGCTGCTCAAGGCCGGTGGCGTGGAGGCGTGGCACGCCGAGTTCCAGACCCGCGTGCGCGAGACGAAGATGCGCGGTGACGACTTCCCGGTGGTGAACGTCCTGGCGATGGCCGCCGCGTATTCGCCCAAGAAGGGCGAGCCGCTCGGCGTGGAGCTGCCCTTCGACGCGAACACGGGCCGGCTGCGGCTGGACGTGTGGAACCGGTGGCTGGTTCACGACCCGGTGCGCTTCGTGCCCAAGTTCATGGACGCGTTCCGGAAGCTGAAGACGGTGTACCTGGACTGCGGGACGCGTGACGAGTTCAACATCCGCTGGGGCACGCGGATGCTCGCGGAGGAGTTCGAGAAGGCGGGCGTGGAGCGCGTCCACGAGGAGTTCGAGGACGGCCACTCCGGCGTGTCGTACCGCTTCGCGCGCTCGCTGTCCGTGCTGGTGCCGAACCTGGCGCAGGACTGACGCACGAGGCCAGGGCCCGCCGCGCGGTGGACGCGATGCCCGCTGGGGGACGCCCCGGCCCACCGCGCGTGACGTGGCGCTGGCCTTTTCCCCGCCCGAGCGGGTAGACGCCTCCCTGGGTGCGCCTCGCCGTGGTGCGGCGGGGCGCCCGGCAACCTTCAGGGAGACGGGAACATGAGCATCGACCTCTACGGACTGTCCCGCGTCGTTGGCGAGAAGGGCGTGCTGCCCCAGCGCGCGAAGCAGTTGGACCCCGCGCTGCCGTGCCGCGAGTCCGAGCTGCTCATCGACGTGGAGAGCCTCAACATCGACGCCGCGTCCTTCAAGCAGATCAAGGGTGAGGTGGGCGGCGACTCGAAGCGTCTTGGCGAGCGCATCCAGGAAATCGTCCGCGAGCGGGGGAAGATGCAGAACCCCGTGACGGGCTCGGGCGGCATGTTGATTGGCCGCGTGAAGGAGCTGGGCGCGAAGCACCCCGCGCGCGAGCTGCTCAAGGTGGGCGACCGCATCGCCACGCTGGTGAGCCTGACGCTGACGCCCCTGGTCATCGAGGAGGTCAAGGCGGTGCACGTGGACATCGACCGCGTGGACATCCGCGGGCATGCGCTGCTGTTCGCCAGCGGCATCTACGCGAAGCTGCCCACGGACATGCCGGACACGCTGGCGCTCGCGGCGCTGGACGTGTGCGGCGCCCCCGCGCTGGTGGCCCGGCACGTGCGGCCGGGCATGACGGTGGCGGTGCTGGGCGCGGGGAAGAGCGGGGCGCTGTGTCTGGCGCAGGCGCGCCGCAACCTGGAGAGCCGGGGCAAGCTGCTGGCGCTCGACGTGTCCCAGGGCGCGCTGGACCTGCTGTCCGGCATTGGCCTGTGTGACGTGGCGCTGAAGGTGGACGCCACGCAGGGCGTGGACGTCATGGAGGCGGTGAGCAAGGCCACGGATGGGCAGCTTTGCGACCTGGTGGTCAACTGCGCCAGCGTGGGCAACACGGAGATGGCCACCATCCTGTCGGTGAAGGACGGCGGCACGGCCATCTTCTTCTCCATGGCCACCAGCTTCACGGCGGCCGCGCTGGGCGCCGAGGGCGTGGGCAAGGACGTCACCATGGTGGTGGGCAACGGCTACGTGCCCGGCCACGCCGCGCTGACGCTGGACCTGCTGCGCACCGAGCCCGCGCTGCTCCAGCTCTTCGGCACGCGGTACGTGTAGCGGGCGCCGGGGCCCGCATCGAGGGGGGCCGCCTGGGCTTCGGCTTCGCGGCCAACCGGCCCGGTCGGCACTTGGGGCCACCCCTCGTGCTGTTCCGTGGAACCTGGGCGCTGGACTGGGGCGTCGATGCTCTTGAGGCGCTCCGTCGCCGCTGTGCCCTCACCGCGCCGATGCGGACGTCTCCGTCGCGGCGGGCGCCTGCGGAACGGGCGTGTTGGGCTCCTGGGTGCGCGCCCAGTCCTGCGCGGTGCGGCCGCTGCCATCGCGCACGTCGGGGGAGGCGCCCTGCCGCCGGAGCTGCTCCACCACCTCCTCGCGGCCAAAGAGGGACGCGAACATCAGCGCCGTCTGGCCGAAGCGGTTGCTCTGGTCCACCGCGCAGGGCTGCTGGTTGAGGAGCCCGACGATGTCCGCGTAGCCCTTGAAGGCCGCGCCCATGAGCGCGGTGTTGCCGTTGTTGTCGCCGGCGCAGGCGTCCGCGCCCGCGGCCAGCAGGGTGCGCACCGTGTCCGTATGCCCGTGGTACGCGGCGAGGATGAGCGGCGAGAAGCCGCGGGCATCCCGCGCCTCCACGGGCGTGCCCGCCTGGACGAGCCCGGCGACGAGGTCCGTCTCCCCGGCGCGCGCGGCGGCCAGCAGGTAGCGCTCCGCCTCGCTCGTGGCCAGCAGGCGCCCCTGTGGGGCGGGCGTGGCGCGCAGGGACATCCACGCGGCCGTCAACACCCCGGCGCCCAGCATCAAGAGGCCCAACGTTCCCAGCAGCAGTTTGCGAATCATGACGGACTCCAGAAGAGAGGGGGCCTGCTCCCGCTGAGGGAAGGCCGGGATGCGGGCGGGCGGCGAGAGGGGGGACTGTCGCCGGGCGCCACCACACCCCGGCCTTCTCCCAGGGGGAGTGGCGGGAAGGACGGGCCCTGGCGGAGACAGCCGTGCCAGGGCCCGGTGTGGAACGAATCAGCGGGCGGCGAGCGGGGCCACGGCGGCCTTGGCGTCGTCCACCTTCACGTTGACGGCCCTGGCCAGGCGGGTGCCGTATTCAGCGTTGGCCATGTAGAAGTGGCCCACCATGCGCGCCTTCACCTTGGCGTCACGCACCTGGTTCAGGTCCGCGGCCAGGTTCTTGATGAGGCGGTCCTTCCCGCCCGCGTCGAGCGCGACGTAGAAGGCGCCGGCCTGCGCGAAGTTGTCCGTCTTCTCGATGCCGCGCTGCTGCGTGGTGCCGCTGAGGGGCGCGTTGGAGAAGAGGTACCGCGGCGCGTCCTGCGTCTCACGGGTGACGCTGGGCTCGTAGTTCACGTCCGACTTCGTGTTGGCGGAGTTCATGCTGCCCGCCTGGCTGTTGTTGTTCACCGCCGCGCGCGCCTTGTTGACGGGCAGCGACTGGTAGTTGGCGCCAATGCGGTAGCGCTGGGTGTCCGCGTAGGCGAAGAGGCGGCCCTGCAGGAGCCGGTCCTCGGAGGGCTCGATGCCCGGCGGCTGGACTCCAGGCGAGAAGGCGGCCTGCTCGGTCTCCTCGAAGAAGTTGTCCGGCAGCTTGTTGAGGGTGAACTTGCCCAGCTTGATGGAGGGCACCTGCGCCTCGGGCCAGATCTTCGTGGCGTCGAGCGGATCGAAGCTGAAGGCGTCCAGGTCCTTCGGGTCCAGCACCTGCGCGCTCAGCTCCCACGAGGGGAGTTTGCCCGCGCCAATGGAGGCGTAGAGGTCCGTGGTGGCGTGCTGGTGGTCCTGGGCGACCACGCGCGCGGCGTCCTCGGCGGTGAGGCTCTTCACGCCCTGCTGCGAGGCCCAGTTGAACTTCACGTACTTGTACTCGCCCTTCGCGTTGACGAACTTGAAGGCGTGCACGCCGTGCCCGTTCATCTGGCGGTGGTTCGCCGGGATGCCGAGGTCCGAGTACACCTGCGTGAGCATGTGCGTGGACTCGGGCTGGTGCGAGAAGAAGTCGAAGAAGCGGTGCGGCTCCTGCTTGTTCGTGATGGGCGACGGCTTCAGTGAGTGCACCATGTCCGGGAACTTGATGGCGTCACGGATGAAGAAGACGGGCAGGTTGTTGCCCACCAGGTCCCAGTTGCCCTCGTCCGTGTAGAACTTGAGCGCGAAGCCGCGCGGATCTCTCAGCGTCTCCGGCGAGCCGGACGGATGGATGACCGTGGAGAAGCGCACGAACATCGGCGTCTTCTTGCCCTTGGCGGAGAAGAGGGACGCGCGCGTCAGCTTGGAGAAGTCGCCGTAGCTGACGAAGGTGCCGTAGGCGCCGACGCCGCGCGCGTGGACCACGCGCTCCGGAATCCGCTCCCGGTCAAAGCGGGCCAGCTTTTCGATGAGGTGGAAGTCCTCCAGGAGGATGCCGCCACGGGGGCCCGCCGTCTTGGAGCTCTGGTTGGTCCCCACGGGGGAGCCGGTGTCCGTCGTGAGGGGCGGGGGCGTCGCGGCGACGGCGGCCGGTCCGCCAAAGAGAATGGCCGTCAAAAGCAGGGAGCGGGTTTGCAAGGGCTTCTCCTTGTCTCAAGGGGGTAAGGCAGTCCCCGTCTTGAGCACGCCCCGTGCCGTCATGCGGTTCCAAACAATTTCAGTAAGTTATGCGCTCTGTTGAGGAGTCGCCACCGAAAGGTCGGTGGCTGTACCGCCCTTTCGGTGCGCGCCATCACCGGCCTTTCGGTGCCGTCCGTGGGGAACCGATAATGCGGTGCGGCAACATCACACAGGGACGTATCGGCGCTTCCGGCTGTCGTTCGGGCGGGTAAGGTGCGTCCATGCCAGGCCCGTTCATTGAAGACGCGCGGATTGAGCATGCGCGCAAGCTGGCGGACGAAATCGTCAACCCGATCTTCGACCTCATCCGCCGTAACACCACCGTATCGACCGAGCGCACCGTGTTGCGCTTCTTCGGCCTCTCTGGCGCCGGCGCGCGGGGCGTGCCGCTCGCCAACCTGATGGTCGACAAGCTGAAGGCCGCCGGCGTCCTCAACAAGGGGGCCGCCTACTGGTACGGCCGGGCGCTGCAACTGGGGGCGAAGAGCCCGCTGGAGGCCGTGGAGCGGCTGACGGCGCTCCCCACCGAGAAGCTGGCCCCGCTGTCCCCCGAGCAGGAGCACAACCTTCGCGAGGAGGTGCGCGCCGAGGCCCGCGCCGCGATGGATGACCTGAAGGCCCGCATCGCCCAGCGGGAGGCGCTGCAGAAGCAGTTCCCCATGCCCCCCGCGCCGCACAAGTACGTCATCGTGGCCACGGGCAACATCTACGACGACGTGGACCAGGCGCGCGCGGCGGCCCAGGCGGGCGCGGACGTCATCGCCGTCATCCGGTCCACCGCGCAGTCGCTGCTGGACTACGTGCCCCACGGCGCGACGACGGAGGGCTACGGCGGCACCTACGCCACCCAGGAGAACTTCCGCATCATGCGCGAGGCCCTGGACGACGAGAGCCGCAAGCTCAAGCGCTACATCCAGCTCACCAACTACTCGTCCGGCCTCTGCATGTCGGAGATCGCCTTCTGCGCGGCCTACGAGAAGCTGGACATGCTGCTCAACGACGCGATGTACGGAATCCTCTTCCGTGACATCAACATGCGGCGCACGTTCATCGACCAGTACTTCAGCCGCCGCATCTGCGCCCTGGCCGGCATCATCATCAACACCGGCGAGGACAACTACATCACCACCGCGGACGCGTACGACGCGGCCCACACCGTCATCGCCAGCCAGTTCATCAACGAGTGCTTCGCCAAGCGCGCGGGCCTCAAGGACTGGCAGCTCGGCATCGGCCACGCGTACGAAATCGACCCGTACCGCGAGGACACGCTGCTGCTGGAGCTGTCCCAGGCCATGCTGGTGCGCCGCTGCTTCCCGGACGCGCCGCTGAAGTACATGCCGCCCACCAAGCACAAGGAGACGGACATCTTCTTCAGCCACGCGTACGACGTGATGTCGAACCTGGTGGCCATGTGGACGCGGCAGGGCATCCAGCTCCTGGGCATGATGACCGAGGCCATGCACACGCCGCTGCTGGCGGACCGCTACGTAGCGCTCAAGTCCGCGGCCTACATCCACCGCGCGGCGCGGGGCATCGACGAGGAGTTCACCGTCCGCGAGGACGGGAAGATCGCCAACCGCGCGCGCGAGGTCTTCGCCCGGGCGGAGCAGCTCCTGCAGGAGTGCCGTGACGAGGGCATGGTGACCGCCATCGGCCGTGGACACTTCGGCGACGTGAAGCGCGAGGAGACCGGCGGCAAGGGCCTCGACGGCGTGCTGGAGAAGGCGCCGGACTATTTCAACCCGTTCCTGGAACTCCTGGAGGCGCAGTGATGCTGGGTCCAATCCTTGCCATGGTTCTCTCCGCGGGTGGCTCCGCGGACGCGCTGGCGCAGGTCCAGGTGAAGAACGTGTCCATCCACGTGCCCGCTTCGTGGAACCGCACGGAGCAGGAGGGCACCCAGAAGTTCATGGCCCCCAGCGGGGACGCCTACTTCCTGGTGGACGTGGGCGCCGTGCAGACGGCGGGCATGAAGGCGCAGACGTGCGTGGACAAGATTGTCGCGGCCATTGGCGGCAAGGGCTGGGAGCGTCTGAAGGTGGGCGCCCACCCGGCGGCGAAGCGTCAGGAGACGGACGTGGCGCCGGACGGCAGTGGCGCGGTGGACTCCGTGACGTATGTGGGCTGCGACGGGAAGACGACGTGGTCCGTCATCTTCTATCTGGAGCAGAAGAAGAAGGAGCGGTTCGCGCCGCTGGCCCAGAAGGTGGGCGCCAGCGTCAAGATTCAGCGGACCGGAGGGAAGTGAGCCGATGGTGAAGCCGAGCAAGCAGATCATCCGTCCCTACGGTGACCGGCGGGACGACGGCGTGGTGCAGCTTTCGTTCACCCTGCCGGTGCCGTTGTCCGAGAAGGCCAAGGAGGCCGCCGCCGTCTTCACGAAGAAGATGGGCTTCACCGACGTGAAGGTGGCCGCCGCCGAGCGCGCCGCGGACGCCTATACCTTCTTCATCGTCTACGCCCGGTCCTCCGTGTCGCTGGACTACGCCGAAATCGACGTGCCCGAAGTCGTCGTGAAGAAGATGTCCTTCGACGACCTCAACGCCTTCATCAAGGAGAAGGTGAAGCGGCGCATCGTGGTGTTCGGCGCCTGCACGGGCACGGACACGCACACGGTGGGCATTGACGCCATCCTGAACATGAAGGGCTACGCGGGCGACTACGGCCTGGAGCGCTACGCCTGGTTCGAGGCCTTCAACCTGGGCAGCCAGGTGCCGAACGAGGACCTCATCAAGAAGGCCATGGCGCGCAACGCGGACGCCATCCTGGTCAGCCAGGTCGTCACCCAGCGCGACGTGCACAAGGACAACTCGCGGCACTTCATCGAAGCGGCGAAGGCCGCCGGCATCCACGGGAAGGTCCAGCTGCTGCTGGGCGGGCCGCGCGTGGACCACAAGCTGGCGCTGGAGCTGGGCTTCGACGCCGGCTTCGGGCCCGGCACCAAGCCGTCCGACGTGGCCAACTACATCGTCCACGCGCTCCTCAAGAAGGAAGGCAAGGAGCCGAAGGACGCGCACTACCAGGGGGAGCCCCAGTGAGCACGGGAATCAAGGCGGTCATCCGGCTGCGCATGAGCAGCCACGACGCGCACTACGGCGGCAACCTGGTGGACGGCGCGCGCATGCTGGGCCTCTTCGGCGACGTGGCCACGGAGCTGTGCATCCGCAGCGACGGCGACGAGGGCCTGTTCCGCGCCTATGACGCGGTGGAGTTCCTGGCCCCGGTGTACGCGGGCGACTTCATCGAGGCCGAAGGCGAAATCGTCAGCGAGGGCACCACGTCGCGGAAGATGCGCTTCGAGGCGCGCAAGGTCATCAAGCCGCGGCCGGACGTGAATGACTCGGCGGCGGACGTCCTGCCGGAGGCGGTGGTGGTGTGCCGGGCCTCGGGGACCTGCGTGGTGCCCAAGGACAAGCAGCGGGGGCGGACATGAGCACGCCCATGGTCATCACCGCGGCCATGGTGGGCGCGGAGACGACGCGCGAGCAGACGCCACACCTGCCCATCACCGCGGAGGAGATCGCCGAGGACGCCGTGCGCTGCCGTGAGGCGGGCGCGGCGATGGTGCACCTGCACGTGCGCACGGCGGACGGCAAGCCGTCGCAGGACGCGGAGCTGTTCCGCGCGGCCATCCGCGCCATCCGCGAGCGCACGGACGTGCTCATCCAGACGTCCACGGGCGGCGCGGTGGGCATGACGGTGGACCAGCGCTGTGGGCCGCTGACGCTCACCGGCGAGGACCGGCCGGACATGGCCACCTTGACGACGGGCACGGTGAACTTCGGCGAGGAGGTCTTCTGGAATCCCCGGCCGCTGGTGCGGGACATCGCCAAGCGCATCCGCGCCGCCGGCCTGCGGCCGGAGTTGGAGTGCTTCGACGTGGGCATGATTGACGAGGCCCGCTACCTGGCGAAGGAGGGGCTGGTGGACCTGCCGGCGCACTTCGACTTCGTGCTCGGGGTGCCGGGCACCTTGCAGCCGCGCCCGGAGGTGCTGGACTTCATGATCGCCTCGCTGCCCGAAGGCTCCACCTGGACGGTGGCGGGCGTGGGGCGGCACCAGCTTGCCTACGTGGACGAGGCGGCGAAGCGGGGCGGCAACGCGCGCGTGGGACTGGAGGACAACATCTACGTGTCCAAGGGCGTGCTCGCGAAGGGCAACTGGGAGCTCGTCGCCGAGGCGGCGAAGCGCGCGCGGGCGCACGGCCGCGAGCTGGCCACCCCGGAGCAGGCCCGCAAGCTGCTGCGGTTGTCGTAGCCGCCCGGAGCGCTTTCAAACGGCCGCCGCCCGAAGCCTGTCGGGCGGCGCCCGTCACCGGAGCGCTGTCGTGCTGCCTCCAGCGCAATCCAGGTGTCCCCGACGCGCACGGCCTCACGGCGGGCGAGTCCGCCGCGCGCTTCGTGGCCAGGGAAGCCACGCGTCACTGCGCGTCGAGCGCGTCGAGCTCAAGCTGCGCAAGCTCGCGGTAGAACGGGACGACCTCACGTTCAAGCAGCTCCTGGAGTGGCGCGCGTGCGCCTTCGAGGTCGCCTTCCTCCCGGCGCTTGTTCGCTTCGGTGAGGGCACGAGACAGGCGCCGCGAGCCCACGCGGATACGCTTCGCGATCTCCTTGAGCAGCGCGGCGGCGCTCGCATCGTCCTGGAGCGCCTGGGCGACCTCCCCCGGCGTGATGGCCACTTCGGAAGCGGTACCTCTCAGCAGGGCGCGAAGCTCATCCGTGAGAGCGAACGGCTCTCCGAGGTCCGTCACGCGACGATTGAGTTCCCTGATTTGGTGCCAAGCATGGTGTTCCGGCATTGGAGGCCCCTAGCGCCGATCCCGGCTGCACATTTCGTAGGGCCACTGCCGTTGCCCCTCGCAGTACCGAAAGCATGCGTAGCAGTCGCCATCCCACCGCGGCTTCTTCGCGTCGCGGCAAAGGACGTAGGTGTCGCGGCAGTGCTCCTTCCATCCCTCGTCTGCGTCGTCGTCCTCCTCGCCATCCTCTCGCTCGTTCGCGCGTTTCATGGCGGCATCCATGGCCGCGAGATGCGCGGCGGCCTCGCCCGCCGTGAGGCCGCATGCTTCGGGCACGCCTGGGTTGCGCTGAATGCAGCACGAGACCGTGTCCGTGCAGGAAGCCAGGGCATAGGCGTCACGGTGGCCCATGTCACGGCGCCCGACTGAGCCCGTGGCGCTGCTGGAGCACCCCAGCGATAGCGCAGTCAGACCTATGAGCATGGTATTCAGCTTGTTCCATGTTTGCATGTTGAGTCTACTAATCAGATCTCAACGGCTGGCGTCTATCACCCTGGATGGGTAGGGGGGGGCGGTGTCGACCCTTGGTTTCGACGTGGTTGTGCGCCGCAGCGTGCCCTGGTGCGCTGCCTGAACTCCAAGGGTGGGGCCAGCTCCCGGGCGCCTGGGAGCATTCAATGCCGGAGCGAAGGCACAGCGACTCCGTGCCTCTGTCATCCTTCTTCCCATGGAACGTTCAACCATCCTGTAGGACCTCTGAGGTTGATGGGTCGTTGGAGGACCTGGGATGAAGGATGCCGTTCCTCCTGCTGCCAGAGAAGGTGAAAGTGCATGTCGCGGCAGGGCGCTCGCGGGCCCAGGGGCTGTTCGCCCCCTTTCAGCCCTGTCATGGACAGCGAGCCGAGCGCGGCGGCGAGCGCCTTCGCTGCCGTCTCGGCGCGCGCGACGAGGCAGGAGCAAGCTCGAATCCGGAGCAGGGCGCCTGGCCGCGGCGTCAGCTCACGGGAACTCGATGTTGCCGAGGATGATGGGGCGCTTGCCGTCCTCCGCCCACAGCGTCAGGGTGAAGGGGCCTCGGAGGGCGCCTTTCACGGGATCGGTCTCCACCAGGACGTTTGCCCACTCGCCGGGCTTGAGGGCCGCGGGGTTCCAGATCCTCGCGACCTTCAGCTCCGCGCCATCCGGGCCCACCAGGGCCGCGCCCGTGGCCTGCCACGGCTTCGCGCCGGGTGGGCTCTTCAGGCTCACCACCACCAGGATGCTCCTGGCTCGGAAGGTCAGCCCGGAGAGGAGCACCAGGCTGTTCCGCGCGTGCTGTTGGATGCTCAGGTTCTCTTTGGCTGCGACGCCAGTTCGGTCCATGGCGCCGCTCTCCCACATCCCCATCAAACCATCTGGGAGCGTCTGCGCTGCCTTCAGCCGCGCGTTCTCCGCGCGCAGCTCTTGAAGCGTCCGCTGCGTTTCCCGCAGCTCCCGCTGGAGGGAGTCGGCCGTGCGCGCCCGCCGAAAGAGCTCCACCTGTCGCTCCGCCCGCGCGGGCGTCGCCATGATGAGATGGAGCCTGGCCTGGGTGGGGACCGCGCCATCCGCGAAGGAGACCGTCAGCGAGGTTCGGGCCCCGTCCTCCGCGGGCGCGTCGGGCACCAGCATGAGGAGTTCGCCGTCCATCACCTTTCGGAAGCGTCCCGGTCCGGTCAGCTCCGCGCGCACCAGGGGCGTGTCGAAGCGAAGCACTGTCGCCACATTCTCGCCAACCCGGATCTCGGCGAGTCGGCTGCACCGCTCCGCGCCCAACTCAATGGGCCGCTCCGCCGGGTCCTGGCAGGAGGCTGGCTGGGCGCGCGCGGGCGCTGCCACCACCAGGAGAATCGCGAGGACATGAAGGGGGAGCAGTGGCGTGGTCACGGACAAGCACATCCCTTGTGGACGGCGCGGGTCGGTGGCGGAGGGGGCTATTCGAAGCGCTCCACGGCGAACACGATGGCGGTGTTGCTGACGATGGCGGTGCCAGGGCTCGGGTCGCTGCTCTTCCTTCGGAGGCCGCGCACGCCGTGCTGCTCGACCATCTCCAGACACACCGGGATGAAGTCCCCTCCACGGGTGTAGGCCTGGGTGAAGCGGCCATAGACGCGGTCGGCGAAGATGAGCTCGCCTACCGCCGTGCCTGAAGACAGCGTTCCGAAACCGGGTCCGAGCTCAACCTGAACTCGCCCCTCCCGGACGGGGACGGGGTCTCCGTACCCCTTTCCGTCGACGAAGAGGAGGCCCGTGCCGGCGCCAATGCGAATCCCGGCCCGCTCCATGGCCGCCTCCGCACCGGGCGGGCAGGCTTCGCCAGGAGGTGCTGGGCGCACCTGCGGGCCGCTGGGGCAGCCCAGGCCCGAGCAGGCGGCGACGGCGACCATCGTTCGGGCCGCTGCCTTGAGGGCCCGCGCGCTGGAGGCGGGCTGCTGGGGAGTCGTCATGCTGTCGGGCTTCTGCTTCACGGGGAGCTCGTCCTTCTTCGGGTGCGCCACCTCGGCGGTGACGGCCGCGTGGGTGGGCCCGGGGGCGGGCAGTGGCGCGGCGTGCCCACTTTCTGGCTGGCCACTGGCCAAAGCCACTTCCCGGCTGGGATTCCCCATGCCGTCAGGCGCGGGTGCCGTCACCCAGCGCCCCACGCCCACCGCGCACACGAGCCCCACGAGCAGCACCGCCCAGCGCGCCGCGCGTCCCGGAGCGAGCACACGTGACGCCGCGTCCGCGGCGGCCGGCGGCTCCAGCGGGGCCTTGTGCGGCAGGGGGCCGCGCCTGGGCGTGCGCCAGGGAGCGTCACCCGCCTCGACCCACATCGCCAACGCAGCGTCGTTGTCGTGCTCGGGCCAGGGCTCCGGCTCGGGTGCCTCCGCGTCCTGCCGCCACTCGCACAAGGGGACGTCCCACGTCGCGTCGGCGGCGGCGAGCGCCCGCTCCACGTCCGCGCGCAGATCCGCCGCGCTCCCACGGGCTTCTGGGGCCTTGGCCAGGATTCGCAGACACAGCTCGCCCAGCGCCGGTGGCACTCGCGGGTTCACCCCCTGGGGCGCCAGCGGCGCCTCGGAGATGACGGCCTCGATTTGCGTAGGGGTCACCACCTCCAGGAAGGGGGGGCGGCCGGTGAGCATCCAGTAGAGGACCACGCCGAGCGCGTAGACGTCATCCGCCGGCTCACACCGGTACTTCGGCTCCATCGCCGAGCTGCTGGCCCTGCGGAACGCCAGCGCCTCCGGGCTGCGGTAGCGCATGGTCCCTGGCGGCAGGACGCCCTGGGTGAGGCGGGGCGCGCCGGCGAAGTCGCCCACGCCGAAGTCCACCAGCACGGGCGCTCCGTCCGCCTCCCGCACCATGACGTTGGACTCCTTGATGTCGCGGTGCACGACGCCCGCCGCGTGCGTCGCCTCCAGGCCCCGGGCCATGCCGCGCAGCAGCCGTGCCACCTGGCGCGCGCTGGGGTTCTCCTCTTCCACCCACTGATGCAGCGTCCGGCCTCGCACGTACTCCATCGCCAGGTAGAACTGCCGGGGCTGTTCGCCCGGGAACCTGCCGCCGGCGCGGAACGCCACCACGTTGGGGTGACGCAGGCGCAGCAGGATGGCGCACTCCCGCTCGGGCCACCCCGCCATCCGGTGGAGGTCCTGGAGCTTGAGCGCGACCTCCTCGCCGTCGCGCGTCGCGAGGTACACGTCACCGAACGCGCCGCTGCCCAGCCGCTTGCCCAGGGTGAAGCCCGCGATGCGTGTCCCCGGCGAGTCCTCTCGCCCCTGCGCTTCCGCCATGCTCTCTCCCAGGGGGCTGCCCACCCGGCGGGTCCGACCTGGCGTGTCACGGGCCTCCGCCAGGACCCCGCCGGGAGGATGCCGTCCTCGTTGCCGCCAGGGAAGGTGAAAGTGCTCTCCAAGGCCCCGTCTTGAAGTGCTTAGCGTCGCGGCGGGCCACCCGCGCGCCGGGGTGTTGGGTTAGGCTCCTGGGCGAGCCATGGATGAAGAACTGGGAGCCGTTTTCGGGAGGGCCGTGCGTGAGGCGCGCGCGCGGCTGGGACTGACGCAGGTCGAAGTGGCGGCGCTGCTGGACATGCACCCCATGGTCTACAGCCGGATGGAGCGGGGGAAGATGCTGCCGCGGGTGTCCACGCTCCGGAGGGTGGCCATGGTGCTGCGCACCTCCACGGATGAGCTGCTGGGGCTCGCCCGGGAGAGCCGCGCGGGCGCGAAGAAGCCGTCCTCGTTGCAGCGGCGGTTGATGACGCTCGCGGAGACGCTGGACGATGAGAAGCTCAAGGCGCTCGTCGTGATGGCGAGCGCCCTGTCCCGGTAGCGCCAGGGGCGTCCGTCAGTTGCCTCCCTGGCCCCGCGGTGGCAATTCGTGGGCATCGAGGCCCGAGGGGAAGAGTCCCTCGTCGAGCAGTTCGACCTCGTCGCGCACCGCGCTGGCGTCGCTGATGAGCCGCGCCAGCTCCTCGGCGATGTCGGCACGTCCGAAGGGGCGGCCGGCGCGGCGGATCTCCTGCACGAGGCACTCCCGGAGCGCCGTACACAGGGCTCCGGCCGAGGCGAAGCGCTTCGCTGCGTCCTTCTGCAATGTTCCCTGAAGGACGGCGCGCACCTCGTCTGGCAGGTCCGCGGCGGCCCGCTCGATGTCCTGGGGGCCATGGTCCTCCAGCAGCATCAGCATTTGAGTGAGCGGCAGGGAAGGGGGCTCCTCCAGGCGCAGCTCGCGTGTCTTCGCGCGCGGCGGCTCCAGCGAATCCGCCGCGGCCGCGAAGAGGTGCCGCCCCGTGGCCAGCTCCAACAGCACCAGGCCCAGCGAGAAGAGGTCCGAGGCGGCGGTCAGCGTCGTGCCCGCGAGGTACTCCGGAGAGGCGTAGGCCACGTCGCCCTTGAGGAGCGCGTCCGCCGTCTCCTCCCGGCCGACCAGGTGCGAGTAGGCCACGCCGAAGTGCGTCAGCTTCACCTCGCCCGTATGCGCCACCCTCACGTTCCGTGGGCTGACGTCGCGATGAATCAGCCTCAGGGACCGGCCCTGCTCGTCCTGGAGCGAGTGGGCGTGGTGCAGGGCATCCGCCAGCTCCGCGGCGACATGGAGCGCGAAGGGCAGGGACACGGGCTTGCCGCGCATGGCCATGAGGTTCAGCACCGTCTCCAGCGACGGCCCGTCCACGTGCTCCATGATGATGTACGGCTTGCCCCGGTGAACCTTGAAGTAGTGCACCTGGGCGATGGTGGGATGGTGGAGGCGGTAGGCCAGTTGCACTTCCTCCACCAGCCGCTGCCTTCGCGCGGCGCTCGCGGGGCTGCGCACGCGCTTGATGGCGACGCGGCCCGCGAGCCCGTGACGTTCGTAGCGGTTGGCCAGGAGCAGCTCCTCGCCGTTGGCCCGGCGCTCCATCGTGCGGACGAACTCGAAGCGCGTGTGCTCGACCGTGAAGAGGACGTGCCGTCGTTCGAACGTGAGGATGGCCGGTTCCTCCCGAGTGGCGGTCGTGAGGCGGTGAGAGGTCAAGGGCGGCTCCTTGAGATAAACCTGAGAGGGTTTTGTAGAAGTAATCACAAAGTCGGCACGGTAAGGAAGCCCGTCCCGCCAGGGGGGGCCCGGATTCTTTCCGCTGGCCTTGGGGCATGGGGCGGGCTCTTGTCAGGAGCCGGGGCCTTTTCTCGTCGTGAGCCGCCGGACGCCACCGGTGTGCCCGCGACTCCGCGAAAGCGGCCCCGTGAAGGCACGACCGAGGAGAACACCCGGATGGACACGGAGCTGCAAGGCAGAGGCGTCCTGGTCACGGGCGGCGCTGGAGGCATCGGCACCGCCCTGGTCCGCACCTTCGCGGAAGAAGGCGCGAAGGTCGCGGTGCACCACCACTCCAGTACCGAGAAGGCCCAGGCGCTGGCGCGCGAGGTCGGCGGCGCCGCGGTGCGCGCGGACCTGACGGTGGAGGCCGATGTGGACGCGCTCGTCCCCGCGGCGGTGGCCGCGCTGGGGCGGCTGGATGTGCTGGTGTGCAACGCGGGCGTCTGGCCCGCCCCGGATGAGCCCCTCTGGGAGATGTCGCTGACGCGCTGGCGCCGCACGCTGGCGGAGAACCTGGACAGCGTCTTCCTGTGCTGCCGCGCCTTCCTCCGGCACGTGGCCACCACGAAGACGGGCAACATCGTCATCATCAGCTCCACCGCGGGGCTGTTCGGTGAAGCAGGCCATGCCGACTACGCCGCCGCCAAGGGCGCGCTGGCGAGCGGCTTCCTCAAGAGCCTCAAGAACGAGCTGAACCGCATCGCGCCCCTGGGCCGCGTCAACGTCGTGTGCCCGGGGTGGACGGCGGTGGACCGCAGCCGCGCCAAGCTGGCGCAGCCGGGCTTCGTCGAGCGCGCCACGCGGACGATGCCGCTGCGCAAGGTGGCCGAGCCCGTGGACGTGGCGCGCGTGGTGGTGTCGCTCGCGTCGGACCGGATCTCCGGACACGTGACGGGTGAGGTCGTCACGGTCGCCGGAGGCATGGAAGGAAGGGTGCTGCATGACGACTGAAGCGGACGTGCGGAAGTACAACCGCGAGGCGTGGAATCACCAGGTGGCCACGGGCAACAAGTGGACGCTCCCCGTGAGCCCGGAGGTCATCGCCGCCGCCCGCAAGGGCGATTGGAGCGTGGTCCTCACGCCGACGAAGCCCGTGCCGCGCGAGTGGTTCGGTGACCTCCGGGGCAAGGACCTGCTGTGCCTCGCGGGCTCCGGTGGCCAGCAGGCCCCGGTGTTCGCGGCGGCGGGCGCCCGGGTGTCGGTGCTGGACAACTCCCCCGCGCAGCTTGGCCAGGACCGCCTGGTGGCGGAGCGCGAGGGTCTGGAGCTGCGGCTGGTGGAGGGCGACATGCGCGACCTCTCCGCCTTCAAAGACGAAAGCTTCGACCTCATCTTCCACCCGTGCTCCAACTGCTTCGTGGACGCGGTGCGCCCCGTGTGGCGTGAGGCGGCGCGCGTGCTGCGCCCTGGCGGCGTGCTGCTGTCCGGCTTCACCAACCCGGTGAACTACCTGTTCGACCTGGCCTTGGAGAAGCAGGGCATCTTCACGTTGAAGTACCGGATGCCCTATTCGGACTTCACCAGCCTGTCCGACGAGGAGCGCCGCCGCTTCACGGACGTGAACGAGCCGCTCTGCGTGGGGCACTCCCTGGAGGACCAGATTGGCGGCCAGGTGGACGCGGGGCTCGCCGTCGTCGGCTTCTTCGAGGACTCGTTCGGCCCGGAAGACGCGCTGTCGCGGTACTACAACGGCTTCATCGCCACGCGCGCGATGAAGCTGCCCACGCGGTAGGGCAGGGGAGCAGGCGCGAACAGGCCTCCGCGCGGACGGCTTTAACCTTTCGCGCCGCGCGGGGTTTTTCAGGGCAAGAGGCGACGGCAAGGCCGGTTCCCGACGCCTCAGTCACCCAGAGGAGCGAACCACGATGAAGCTCATCACCACCCTGCGTTCCGTTGCCGTCGCCTCGCTGTTCCTCGCCACGCCCGTGCTGGCCCAGACGGCCACGCCCGAGCCGGCCAACCCGCCCGCGGCGGACGGCAAGGGGCATGGCGGACACCACCGCCACAAGGGCAAGCGGCACGGGCACAAGATGGCCCGCCTGGCGCACCGGATGGACAAGGCAGTGGCCGAGGGCCGCCTCACCCAGGCCCAGGCGGACGCGCTCAAGGCCGAGGGCCGCCAGCTCCGCGAGGAGATGAAGGCCCAGCGTGAAGCCGCGGGCGGCCAGCTCTCCGACGCGCAGAGGGAGGAGCTGCGGTCGAAGATGCGCGCCTTCCGAGCGAAGGTGAAGGCGGCCCTGCACGCGAGCGCGCCGCAGAAGACGTAGTCCCGGGTCGCAGGCCAGCGGAGGATGGCGGTGGACGCGCCACCAATCCTCCGGCAGCGCCGCTCCACGCGGCGTGACGGCCGTGGAAGGCTGGCGCAGAATGGGTGGACCTGCCGTCACGGACGAGGTCCCCATGCGTGTGGTTCCCTTGCTGGTCGTCGCCGTTCTCTGCTTCGGATGTGGCGCGCATTCGGGGCGCGCGAAGCCGGAGGGCGCCGACTCCACCGTGCCCATCCCGGACGACGCGGAGCTGCGCCGCGTCCAGGCGCGGGCGAAGTACATCTTCGACGCGGAGCGCGCCGCCATCTTCGCCACGGACCGGCTCCTCACCCAGGATGCGCTGGACCACTCGCGCATGGAGTGGTTCTTCACGGTGCCGCGCGAGGATGGGTGGTATTCCCTCTTCGGCTCCGTGGATGACGCGGGCACCTTCACCCCGGCCTACGCCTTCAAGGCGCCCCGTGACGACGCGGAGCAGATGGCGCCGCTGCCGCTCGACGCGCTGCCCGGGGATTTCAGCCCCGTCGCCCGGGCGGTGAAGGCCTCGATGCTGGCCACCGTGGAGGCTTTCGAGCGGGGCGCCATCAACCCCGTCGTCTATGTGGAGGAGGACGGCGACCTCACCGTCTACGTGCTCCAGGGGACGCAGGACCCGAGGCGCTTCTACCTCGGCGGTGACCTCCGCTTCCGCTACAGCCCTGACGGGCGCACACAGCGCGAGGCGGTGCGCCTGCACCAGAGCGTCTTCGCCATCAGCCTGGAGCCGGGGCCGGAGGGCGAGCTGTACCAGGGCTCGGTCCACTCCCACGTCCTCTTCGGCGGGCCGCTGGAGACGGAGCTGGCCACGCTGATGCTCTACCCGGAGCTGGGCGCGCTCACCGTCGTCCACGCCGCGTCCCGCATCGCCTATTTCCTGACCCCGGACGGGGCCATCCGGGTGCTGAGCGAGGCGCCGGAGCGGCAGCGGATATTGAAGCCGGATGGGACCTTCGGCCCGCTCGACATGGAGGAGGACGCCGCGCCCGCGGCGCCCTCGGGGCAGGTGGACCTGTAGCCGGGCTCAGACGCCCAGGCGTTCAGCCCACGTGAAGTAGGCCGCGCGCGGGTCCACGAAGGGGTCCCGGAACAAGGTCTGGACCTCGGCCTTGGCGACTTCGCCGCTGTCGAAGGCCTGATACAGCCGGTCCCCGAGCAGATAGCCCAGCGCGTGGCTGACGCCGTGGAACAGCCGGTCCTTGCGCAGGGGGAGGAGCTTCACCGCTTCCTCCGGCGCCTCCGCCTCCGTGGCCTTGTGCGCCAGGACGAAGGCGGCGATCTGCCGCTCCACGCCGCGGCTCTCACCGAAGCGCTGGGCCCACTCGGCCACGCCCAGGCAGGTGCGCCGGGGGTTCACCAGCTTCGAGCCGAAGAAGCCCAGCGCCTCTTCCAGGCAGCGCGCGTAGAAGGCCTCCGAGGCGCCGCGCGGCGCCTCCATGGCGTCACCCACGGCGCAGTGCCGGACGAAGTGCGCCGCCTCCTCCGCCGCGTGGTTGAGCGACAGCGACGCCAGGTAGGCCACGCGCGCGCGGGGGATGTAGCTGCTCTCTCGGGAGAGGATGTGCCGGCGAAGCTGCGTCAGCTCGGCCTGGGTGAAGCGCCCGCGCCGCTGGATTCGCTCCAGGACGTCGCCGTCCGCGGCGGTGGCCACGTCCACGGTGTCCAGGGCGCGGCCCACGGGCACGCCGGCGAGCCGGCCGATCAACGCGGACATCTCGCGGAAGCGCTCGGTGGCGCCACGATCCAACAGCGGGGCCTCGTCACCGGCCTCCGCCTCCAGGTAGTCCAGGAAGCTCTGCTGGCACACCACGGGCGAGGCGTTCATCAGGCACAGGGTGCCGTCCGCCAGCTCCACGGCCTCCGCGGCGCCCACGCGGCCCTCGCGCGCCAGCCGCCACCAGACGCCCTCCGCGTTCTGGTACACGACGAGCCCCTTGCGCGTCTCCGCGCCGAGCGCGCGCTCCACCTGCGCGGGCAGGTGGCAGGGCGCCACGTGGTACTGGCCCACCAGCACCATGACGAGCGGCCGGTCCGGGGCGCGCGCGGCGCGGGCGATGCGTTCAGCGGCGTAGGCGTCCCGCAGCTCCAGCGAGCGCTCGCCCTGCGCGCGGCGGTCGATGCCCACCACCTCCAGCTTCTGCTTGCGCGCGAAGGCGAGCAGGGCGCGCGAGCCGGAGGCGTGGCCCAGCTTCGCCAGCAGCGAGCGCTCCGTGACGCGGCCGGCGCGCCAGGCGTCCACGGTGGACTGGTGACGGCCCTCCACGCACTCGAGCGCCATGATGACGCGGCGGCCCGAGGCCCGCGCCCGCTCCACCAGTGCGAGGTAGGTCTCCTGGGCGAGCGGAAGGGTGTGGTAGTCCCCGACGTAGACGACGTCCGCCGCCTGCACCTGCTGGTACACGGCGGGCAGCGTCGTGACGCTCCGGTAGCCCGAGGTGCGCCGCCGGAAGCGGGCCTCGTAGGCTCGGAAGGATGCCGTCTGTCCGTCCACCACTCGGGCAATCTGCGCGCGCTGGCGTCGGAACAGGGCGAGGTGCAAGGCGAGCGAATCGCGCATGGAGTGGGCAATCCCTCGCACGCCGCCGCGGGCCCGGCAAAAAAACGGCGCGCGGGCGAGCCGGGTGCGTTCCTTGACGGGGACAGTCGGTCAAAGGACCATGGCTCCCAGCCTTGAAGACCGCACACGCTCGCGCGACCCTCCTCAGCCTGGTCCTCATCATGGCGGTGCCCGGCCGCGCCGAGGAACCGGGACTCCTGCATTCCCCTCCTGAACGCGCCGAACCGCGCGTCGCCTTGCAGCTCGATGGCACGTTGGTGGAAGGCCGCCGCGTGCTCGAGCTGTACGTCCGCTACCGCGGCCCGGGTGAGCCCTACGCGCGCAGGCCCATGGAGCGGGAGTACGGCGACTTGTACCGGGCCGTGATTCCGGCGGAGCACGTCATCCCGCCCGGCATCGAGTACTACGTCGAGGGCCTCACCGCGGACGGCGAGCGCGTGCCGCTCTTCCAGTCCGCATCACGCCCCGCCCGCGTGCTCGTCGGGGGAGAGACGCCGGCCAGCGCGTCCATCGCGCGGCCCACGCCGCCTCCCGAGCGCAAGCCGCTGGTGAACCGGACGCCGCCACGCGCCTCGCCGCCGGAGCGCACGCCTCCGCCCGGGCGCCAGCGGGCGCGCTCCGAGGCACCTGCGCCGCGCAAGGACGCGCCCCAGGCCTCCCCGCGGGATGACTCCATGGCCGCGCTCACGGCGGACCTGCCCGCGGATGCCCCCACGGACACCCCGGCGGCGCGTCCCTCGCGGTCCTCCGCGGCCGCCGGCGGCATGGCGGGGGCCGCGTCGCGAGCGCCCTCGCCCCCGCGGTCGGAGCTGGAGGAAGACCTGGCCCTCTACAGCGCCGAGGACACGCTGGCCCTGGCCACGCGCCACGAGGCGACGGTGCGGACCGTGCCCGCCATTGGCGCCTCGTTCAGCCAGCGGCAGCTTCGCGCCCTGGGCGCGCGCACGGTGGCGGACGTGCTGGACGTGGTGCCCGGCCTGTCCGTCAGCCGGGACGTGCAGGGCTTCCACCGCACCGCCATCCGCGGCCTGCGCAACGACGCGGAGGTGCTCTTCCTCCTCAATGGCCACCGCCTCAACAACTTCTTCGACGGCAAGGCGCTGATGAACCTGCCGGTGGAGAACCTGGAGCGCGTGGAGGTCATCCGCGGCCCCGGCTCCGCGCTGTATGGCGCGGGGGCGTTCCTGGGCGTGGTCAACATCGTCACCGACCGGACGGACGGCGTCCGCACGGCCGTGTCCGTCGGCGGCTACCCGGCCCAGGATGACCGGCTCGCCGTCACCGGGAACGGGCACCTCTCCGCGGGGCACACCGCCGGCGACCTGCGCGTCTTCGCGGACGTGGACGTGTGGAGCCAGGCGGGGGATTCCACCGCCATCGAGAACGACGGCCTGGACGACGAGGCCCGCTCCCAGGGGCTGCGCGACGTGACAGACCCGGCGGGCCGCACGCGTGACGAGCGCTTCCTCTTCAACGCGGGCGCGGGCGTCAGCTACACGGCTGGCGGCGCCGGCCGCCTGGGCGCCTCCGCGCGCTTCCTCACCGAGCGGCGCAGCGCCCTGGTGGGCCTCTTCGACACCGTGGGCGAGGACTCCGAGCTGGGCTGGAACGTCTTCCTCGCGGACCTGACGTGGGAGCGCGACTTCGGCCCGGACGTGACGCTGCGCGCCCGGGCCGCCTACGACCAGCAATCCACCGACCGCTTCTTCCAGATAACCCCGCACGAGTTCAGCACCGGCACGGGGGCCAACCGCCTGTTCGAGGAGGGGATGCAGGAGCAGACGCGCGTCTCCGTGCGCTCGCTGACGGGGACCGTGGACGCGGACGTGGCGTTGAGCGCCTACAACCGCCTCTCCCTGGGCGCGGTCGTGGAGCAGCAGACGCTGGGCTCCTACGAGTACGAGACGAACTACACGCTGGACGCCCAGGTGCGCCCGGACGGCCTGACTCGGCCGGAGGGGCTGGTGGACCTGACGAGCGGCGCCGCGTCCCGCCGCCTCAACGTGGGCCTGTTCGCGCAGGACCAGTGGACCGTGGTCAACGCGCTCACGCTCACGTTCGGCGTGCGCATGGACGCCACCCAGCTGCCCACGGTGGACGCGTCCGGCGCCATCGACGGCACCCGCTTCGTGACCACCTTCAATCCGCGCGTCGGGCTGGTCTTCGCGGCCACCGACGCGCTGGTGCTCAAGGCCCTCTATGGGCGCGCCTTCCGTGCCCCCACGCTTCAGGAGCTGGTCGAGCGCATCCCGGACACGGAATACAACCAGGGCCGCTTCGAGGGGAACCCGCGCCTCCAGCCCTCCACGGTGGACACCTTCGAGCTGGGCGCGGACCTCATCCAGTCCGCGGGCGACGCGCGGGTGCGGCTGCGCGCCAACGCGTACGTGGCGCTCTTCGGCTCGCCCATCGTCCCGGTGGACACGTCCGGCAACATCGTCCCGCTGCGCAACCGCGAGCTGGGCGTGCGCGTCTACGGCGTGGAGGGCGAGGCCCGGCTGGAGGCCTCCAAGCGCGCCTATGCGTGGCTCAACGCCAGCATCTCCCGCGCGGAGGACCTGGAGCTGCCCGCGCAGTCCCGGCTGCTCACCGACGTGCCGCAGGCGCGCTTCAACGCGGGCGTGACGATGCCCATTGGCGCCTACGTGAACTTCGACGTGGTGGTGCGCACGGGCGCGGAGCGGCGCAACAACAGCCGCTCCGTGCTGGAGCTCATCCGCCGCTACAAGATTCCGTCCTACAGCCTCATCACCGCGCAGCTCCGCACCGAGCCCATCCTGGAGCACTTCGAGGTGGCCCTGGTGGCGCACAACCTGTTCGACAACGACCTCCGCGATGAAGTCCCGCGCCCGGACCGCGTCCCCAACCTGCTGCCGCGCGAGGGCATGTCCGGATACCTCACCGTGAGGGCCCACTACTGATGCCGCGCTCCCGCTCCCTCTTCGCCGCGCTCACCGTCGCCGTGAGCGCCTTCCAGGGCGGCTGCATCGCCTACAACGATTCGTGCCAGCCCCTGGTCGAGGACCCCGACGCCATCGTGGGCTATCTGGCCAGCAACGTGCTGCTCGACAAGGTCTACACGCGGCACGACAACAACGCGCTGGGCCAGCTCGTGGCGGACGCGCTCCTCCACGCGGAGGATGACTCCTCGCGCCCCGCGGTGCTGGGCGTGGTCAACGGCGGCTCGCTGCGCCAGGAGGGCCTGTGCGCGACGCGCACGGAGCTGCGCCAGGGCCCGCTCACCGACGGCGTGCTCCACGAGCTCATCCTCTTCGAGAACCTCGTCGTGACGGTGGACCTCACGGAGGCGGAGCTCGTGGCGATGATGGAGAAGTCCGTGGAGGCGCTGTACCCGGCCGGGCAGGTCATCGCCTCGCCCTCCGGCGCCTTCCTCCACCTGTCCCAGGGCAGCTCCATGCGCGTGGACTGCGGCGCCCAGGGAGGAGCCCCCCGAGTGACGGCGCTGACGGTGAACGACGTGCCCGTGCCGATTCCGGCGCGCACGGACCCGTCCATCCGCTACCGCGTGGCGATGAACGCGTACCTCCTGGACGGAGGGGACGGCTATGGCGAGGCGCTGGGCAACGCGGGGCAGAACCCCGACCGCAATCCGGTGCAGGCGCGCAAGCTGGGCGGCACGGAGGCCAACCTGGCGTCGGCCTACATGCGGGAAAAGCACCCCACGCCGGTCCAGGCGCTCCGTGAGGAGCCGCGCATCACCTTCCAGAACTGCGCGCTGCCCGCGAGGCCCGCGGGCAGGTGAGGGCGAGGGGCCGGACGTGCGGCCGGTCCCCGCGAACTACTTGGGCTCTTCGGTAGGCGCTGCCGCCACGGCCACCGCGGGCTGCGCGGGGGCGGGGCGGGCGCCGCGGGACGAGGCGGCGGGCTGAGCACGTCGTTGACCGAGGGCATCTTCCGGATGTCCCCGCGCGCCACCTTCCACGCCTGCTGGACAATCCAGGACAGCGAGCGGTCCTGCCGCGTCGCCTCGCGCTGGATCTCCTCCAGCATGTCCTCGGGGAAGTAGAGACTCTGCTTACGATGGTCCGTCGTAGCCATCCGTCGTTACTCCTCCCGAGGGTCCTGGCGCTCGTCGCCAGTCACGTCATTCACGGCGGGGAACGACTTGATGCGCTCGCGGGCGATCTTCCACGCCTGCTGCACGACCCAGGAAAGGGAGCGGTCCTGGCGGGTCGCCTCTTCCTGGATCTCCTTCAGCATCTCCTCGGGGAAGTACAGCGACTGCTTGCGCTTGTCGGTGCCTGCCATACTTGGGTCTCCGGGGCGGATTCGGGGTGACGACCTGAACACACCTGGGCCGTTATCCGACAGACTCCCAAGAGGGTCAACGGTTTCCAAGGACTCATTCCGTGGTCGCACGGTCCGTCCCCTGGCTCGTCCAGTCGCACGTAAGCTGTGCAACCAGGCGCGAAAAAGGAAACGCCCCGGACTCCACGAGGGAAGTCCGGGGCGTTTCGGAAAGAGGGACCGCCTGGAATACGTCTCCGGGCGGACCCGTGGACCCAGAGGGGGAGGGGGGGGACCCCTAGGTCCAACAGCTCAAAATTCGACCGTCTCCAGAACAGCGTGCGCGGCCACGTGTATTTCCGCTACCGCATCCACGCCGATTCGATGTTGTGACGATCATAAGAATCAGCCCCCCCTGTCTTCAACCGCACGTGTCTCTGTAACCCGCGCACCCGACACTCCATTCCACCGCCGTCCGATGCCCCGTCCTGAATCCGCCACCCTGCTCCTGACGACGACGCTTCGAGAGGCGTACACCCGGCTGGGTCTGGAGGGAGGCTCGGTGCTGCTCGCCGTCTCTGGCGGCGCGGACTCCACCGCGCTCCTGGTGGGCACCGCGTGCGTGGCCCAGGCCCTGCGGCTGCGCGTGGAGGTGGCCACGCTGGACCACGGCCTGCGGCCCGAGTCCACGGGTGAAGCCCGCTCGGTGGCCCTCCTGGCGGCCGCGCGCGGGCTGCCCTGCCACGTCCGCGCGCTGGGGCTGCGTCCAGGGGCGGGCGTCGAGGCGCGCGCGAGGGAGGCCCGCTACGCCGCCCTGGAGGCGCTCCGTCGGGAGGCGGGCCTGGACGCGGTGGCCACCGCGCACACCGCCTCGGACCAGGCGGAGACGCTGCTCATGCGGCTGGCGCGAGGCACCGCGCTGCGCGGCGCGGTGGGCATCCACGAGGCGCGGCCCGGACTGGTGCGGCCCCTGCTGGCGTGCACGCGTCAGGACGTGGAGGCCTTCGTGGCGGAGCAGGGTGTCGCCTATTCGACAGACCCGATGAACGCCGACCCTGTCCACTTCCGGACGCGCGTCCGGCGCGACGTGCTGCCCGCCCTGTCTCGCGCCGCGGGCTTCGCGGTGGAGGCGCACCTGGCCGCCTTCGCGCGCGTGGCCGCGGAGGATGAGGCGCTGCTGGCGTCCCTGGCGGACGCGGCCTTCGAGCGGCTGCGGCTGGAGGATGGCGCGTTGGACGCCGTGGGCGTGCGCGCGCTGGTGCCCGCGCTGCGCCGCCGGGTGCTCGCCCGGCTGGTGGCTGGCGCGGGCGCGGCGGTGGATGAGGCCACGCTGGCCCGGGTGCAGCGCGCGGTGGAGCGCGGCGGGACGGCCACGTTGGGGCGGGGGGCCCTGCTGCGCGCGTCGAGCGGGCGGGTGCGCTGCGTCCGGCAGACGTCCTCGCCGCGGCCGCCCGCCGAGCTGCGGCTGGAGCGCGCGGGCGCGCGGGGCGCGCTCATCGGAACGGGGTGGAATTTTTCGGTCGAGTCCGCACCTCCTCCGTCGGGTGTGCACGGGCTGGCGCTCGAGGACGGGACGCGCTGGCCGCTGACCGTGCGGACACGCCGCCCGGGAGACCGGGTGCGCACCCCTGCGGGACAACGGAAGCTTCAGGACGTGTTGGTTGATCTTCGGGTGCCCGCGGAAGCGCGGGCCACGCGGCCGGTGGTGGCGGACGCCGAGGGGCAGGTGGTGTGGCTCCCCGGCCTCTGGCCACCAGCGGTACCGCGTGCGGCCGCCAGGGAGTACCTCTGGGCGGTTCCCCCCGGTCCGAGCATTCAGCGGACCGCGGCGTTATAGAGTGGCAGAGTCGCAGTTCGGGGGATGGGCGCGGCCCCCTAAATAGTTGAGGGCTTTTTGCTGTTGCTGATACGGTCCGCCGCTGGGTAGCTCGCCTGGTGTCGGCCAAGTGATGGATAAAGCTGGGGTTCTTCCCAGCGCGGCCCTCATCCCGCCGAGTTCCGAAAGGGCAGCTGACACGTGCGTTCGACTTACAAGACCATCGGGCTCTGGGTCATCCTGATCGTCCTCTTCGTCGCCTTCTACAACTTCTTCTCCCAGGGCAACGACCAGGTCCAGGAACCGTCCTTCACCCAGTTGCTGACGAAGGTGGAGGAGAAGAAGGTCAAGGAGGTTGCCGTCAAGGGCAACACCTACTCCGGCAAGTTCACCGACACGTCCGAGAAGTTCCGGACGACGGGGCCGGCGCCGGATGCGGCCATGCTGAACCAGCTCCGCAACAACGGCGTGGACGTGAAGTACGAGCGGGAGGAGCAGAACAGCCTCTGGCTGACCATCCTCGGTCAGTGGATGCCGGTCGTCTTCCTCTTCCTGTTCTTCATCTTCTTCATGCGCCAGCTCCAGGGCGGCAGCGGCAAGGCGATGACCTTCGGCAAGTCGAAGGCCAAGCTCCTCAGCGAGAGTCACAACAAGGTGACGTTCGCCGACGTGGCCGGCGCCGACGAGTGCAAGGAAGAGCTGGAGGAGATCGTCGCCTTCCTGAAGGACCCGAAGAAGTTCACCAAGCTGGGCGGCCGGATTCCCAAGGGCGTGCTGATGATGGGCTCGCCGGGGACGGGCAAGACGCTGCTCGCCCGCGCGGTGGCCGGCGAGGCCGGCGTGCCGTTCTTCTCCATCTCCGGCTCGGACTTCGTGGAGATGTTCGTGGGCGTCGGCGCCAGCCGCGTCCGTGACCTCTTCGAGCAGGGCAAGAAGAACGCCCCCTGCATCATCTTCATCGACGAAATCGACGCCGTGGGCCGCCACCGTGGCGCGGGCCTGGGCGGTGGACACGACGAGCGCGAGCAGACGCTCAACCAGCTCCTGGTGGAGATGGACGGCTTCGAGTCCAACGACGGCGTCATCCTGATTGCCGCCACCAACCGTCCGGACGTGCTGGACCCCGCGCTGCAGCGCCCCGGCCGCTTCGACCGCCGCATCGTGGTGCCGCGCCCCGACCTGAAGGGCCGCCTGGGCGTGCTGAAGGTGCACACCCGCCGCGTGCCGCTGGCGCCGGAGGTGGACCTGGAGGTCATCGCCCGCGGGACGCCGGGCATGACGGGCGCGGACCTGGAGAACCTCGTCAACGAGTCGGCGCTGATGGCCGCGCGGCAGAACAAGGAGCGCGTGGACCTGAGCGACTTCGAGGCCGCCAAGGACAAGGTGTTCATGGGCCCCGAGCGGCGCTCCATGATCATGACCGAGAAGGAGAAGCGGAACACCGCCACCCACGAGGCGGGCCACGCGCTGCTGGCCAAGCTGCTGCCGGGCTGCGACCCCCTCCACAAGGTCACCATCATCCCGCGCGGCCAGGCCCTGGGCGTCACCTGGAGCCTGCCCACCGAGGACAAGGTCAACGGCTACAAGAAGCAGATGCTGGACCAGATCTCCATGGCCATGGGCGGCCGCATCGCCGAAGAGCTCATGTTCAACGAGATGAGCAGCGGCGCCGCCAATGACATCGAGCGCGCCACCGAGACGGCGCGCGCCATGGTGTGCCGCTGGGGCATGAGCGAGAAGATGGGCCCGCTGGCGTTCGGCAAGAGCGACGGCGAGGTGTTCCTGGGCCGCGACTTCAACTCGTCCAAGGACTACTCCGAGGACACCGCGCGCCAGATTGACGCCGAGGTCCGCAGCATCGTCGTGGGCTGCTACGAGCGCGGCAAGACGCTGCTGACGGAGAACATCGAGGCGCTGCGCCGCGTGACGGACGCGCTGGTGGAGTACGAGACGCTGGACGCCGAGGACGTCAACATCCTCCTCCAGGGTGGCCAGCTCACCCGTGAGCGTCCGCCCCCGCGGGTGAACGCGCCCCCGAAGGCGACGGAGAAGAAGGACAAGCGGAAGATCCTCGACGCGCTCGAGGGCCTGCCGGCGATGGAGCCGAAGAAGGCCTGAGCCCCACGGGCTCAAAGCGGCTCGAGCTGAAATGAAGAAGGCCCTTCCCACGCTGCTGGGAAGGGCCTTCTGCCTTGCGGGCTTCGGGCGAAGCCGGCGTGACTACGGGTAGCGCACCGGGAGGGGCGCCTCGGGCAGGGGGATGAACTCCGTCTCCTCCGGCACGGCGGCGAAGCGCTGGGCCTTCCAGTCCTCCTTCGCCTGCTCCAGCCGCTCCTTCGAGCTGGAGACGAAGTTCCAGAAGATGTAGCGCGGCCCGTCCATGCTCTCTCCGCCGAGCACCAGCAGCCGCGCCGCCGCCGTGGCGTGGAGCGTGACGGACTTGCCGGGCTTGAAGACGAGCAGCTCGCCCGGCTGGAAGGCCATGCCGTCCACTTCGACGGCGCCCTGGACCAGGTACATGGCCCGCTCCTCGTGCTCGGCCGGCACCACGAAGCGCGCGCCGGCCGCCAGCTCCACGTCCGCGTAGAACATGTCCGACAGCGTCTGCACCGGCGAGCGCTGGCCGTGCACCGTGCCGGTGATGACGCGCATCCTCGCGCCCTCACCCTCATGGAAGGGCATGGTGTCCTCGGGGTGGTGGACGAAGGCCGGGGCCGTCTCCTCGTGACGCCTGGGCAGCGCCACCCACGCCTGCATGCCGAAGATCTTGCTGCCCGCGGCGCGAGGCCCGGGGCCGGTGCGCTCCGAGTGGACGATGCCGTTGCCCGCCGTCATCCAGTTCACCGCGCCGGGGCGGATGGGCTGCACGGTGCCCAGGCTGTCCCGGTGCATGATCTCTCCGTCAAAGAGGTAGGTGACGGTGGCCAGCCCGATGTGCGGATGGGGCCGCACATCCAGGCCATGGCCGGGCTGGAAGCCGGCGGGGCCCATCTGGTCCAGAAAGATGAAGGGCCCCACCATCCGGCGGCGGGCCGAGGGCAGCGCGCGCCGCACCTCGAACCCGTCGCCCAGGTCGCGAGAGGGCGCGACGATGAGTGTCTCCATCGAAGGGGGGAGCTGCTCCGCGTTCAAGTCATCCCGGCTCATGTCGTGCTCTCTCTTTCGTTCAGCGAAGTGGCCTCAGGCCAGGTCGAACAGCAGCGCTTCCATCGGCTCGGTGGCGGAGAGGACGAGCCGCGACTCGTCCGCCACCGCGACGCCGTCTCCGGCCTTCAGCTCCACGCCGTTGAGCGTGCCCTTGCCGCGCGCCACCTGCAGCCAGGCGTGGCGGCCCGGCGCCAGCGTGTACGCCGCCTGCTCGCCCTTGCCCAGCAGCGTGGCGTGAAGCACCACGTCCTGGTGCACCGTGAGGCTGCCGTCGCGGGCGTCCGGGCTGGCCACCACCCGCCAGCGGCCCTGGCGCTCGGACTCCGGGAAGGCCTTCTGCTCGTAGCCAGGCGTCAGGCCCTTGCGGTCCGGGATGATCCAGATCTGCAGGAAGTGGAGGTCCTCATCCGCGCCGTTCATCTCGCTGTGCAGCACCCCGGTGCCAGCCGTCATCCGCTGGACCTCACCGGCGCGCAGCAGGCCCTCGCCGCCCGTGCTGTCGCGGTGGGCAATGGCGCCGCTGAGCGGGTAGGTGATGATCTCCATGTCCCGGTGCGGGTGGGTGCCAAAGCCCTCGTTCGGCGCGACGCGGTCCTCGTTGATGACGCGCAGGGCGCGGAAGCCCATGAAGCCCGGGTCGTAGTAGCCAGCGAAGGAGAAGGTGTGGTGGGAGTCCAGCCAGCCGTGGTTGGCGTGACCGCGCGCTTCCGAGGGGCGAATGGCAATCATGACGTTCCTTTCCGCGGCGGCGCCTGGATGGCGGCCGCTGTTTCGAGAGGCATGATGTGCTTCAGGGCCCTCCGGGACTAGATGTGGACAATGGGAAGCATCGTTCCATGGGTGGAACAGCTCCGCTGTCAGCCGAGCCGGGGCCAGTGCTCGCGCAGGCACTCCACGAAGGCCACCACCTTGGGGGAGTGGTGGCGCGTGCTCGGGTAGACGGCGTGCACGGGCGTCTCCGTGGAGTGCCAGTCCGGCAGGATGCGCTGCAGGCGCCCGGCGGTCAGCTCCGAGGAGAAGTGGAGGTTGGGCAGCAGGGCGATGCCGGCGCCCGCCCGCGCCACCGCGAAGACCATGTCGGGCTCGTTCACCACCAGCCGCGCGGGCACCTTGACGTCCACGGAGCGGTTGCCGGACATGAGCGTCCAGACGTTGCTCTCCAGCCCGGTGCCGAAGAGGAGGCAGTCGTGCTTCTCCAAATCCCTGGGCGTCCTGGGCGTCCCCCGCGCCTTGAGGTAGCCAGGTGAGGCGATGACGACGCGCTCCACGCTGCCCAGCCGCCGGGCCGTGAGGGAGGAGTCCGCCAGCCGCCCGGCGCGCACCGCCACGTCGAAGCCCTCCGCCATCAGGTCCACGTTGCGGTCGCTGCACACCAGCTCGAGCTGCACCTCCGGGTACGCCTGGAGGAACCGGGAGATGAGCGGCCCGATGAAGCTGAAGGTCAGCGGTGTCGTCACGCGCAGCAGGCCGTGGGGCGCCGCCTGCATCCGCGTCACCGCCTGTTCGGCCTGCTCCGCCTCCAGGACGATGCGCGCGCAGTGCTCGTAGTACGTCCGGCCCACCTCGGTGAGGCGCAGCTTGCGCGTGGTGCGTTGCAGGAGCTGCGCGCCCACGCGCGTCTCCAGCTCCGACACCTTCCGGCTCACGGTGGACTTGGGCATCCGCAGGCCCTTGGCCGCCGCCGTGAAGCTGCCTGCCTGTACCACGCGCGCGAAGATGAGGAGTTCGTTGAGGTCCATGGCGTTTGTTCCGTGGGTGGAACAGTTCTTCCAGTCTGGCCCATCTAATCAAGACGGGGGGCCACCGCTACCTTCCTCCTCGTCGAACACACCGCTTCACCCAAAAAGGAAGGCACCTCATGGCCACCACGACCTGGAACATCGACACCACCCACTCCGGCATCCACTTCTCCGTCCGTCACATGGTCATCGCGAAGGTTCGCGGCAGCTTCCGCAAGTACAGCGGCGCGGTGTCGCTGGACGAGCAGGACGTCACGAAGTCCTCCGTGGCCGTCACCATCGAGACGGGCAGCATCGACACGGGCGTGGAGCAGCGCGACAACCACCTGCGCTCGCCGGACTTCTTCGACGTGGAGAAGTTCCCCAGCATCTCGTTCAAGAGCACCAAGGTGGAGAAGGGCTCTGGCGACGGGCTGAAGGTGACGGGCAACCTGACCATCCGCGACATCACCCGCGAGGTGGTGCTGGACGCCGAGCAGCTCGGCGTGGGCAAGGACCCGTGGGGCAACGTGAAGGCCGCGTTCGAGGCGAAGACGTCGGTGGACCGCCGCGACTTCGGCCTGACGTGGAACCAGGCCCTGGAGACGGGCGGCGTGCTGGTGGGCGAGAAGATTGAGATCGCCATCGAGGTCCAGGCCGTGAAGGCGCAGTCCGAGCAGGCCGCCTGATTCACCTGATTGGACCGCTCCGGAGGCCCTTCACGGGCCTCCGGTCCACCGCTTCCTCCCGGAGCCCCCCATGACGACCCACAGCCAGACCGAGAAGCCCGGAGCATTTCGCCAGGTCCTTCAGACCGGCGCTCATACCCTGCACGCGGACGTGGCCCCCGCGCTGGGCGGAGCGGACTCCGCGCCCGGCCCGCACGACTACTTCGACGCCGCGCTGGCGGCCTGCAAGGCGCTGACGGCCCACTGGTACGCGAAGCGGCACGGCCTGGCCCTGGAGCGGGTGGAGACGCACGTCGAACGGGATGACTCGAAGGAGCGGCAGGGCACCTACACGTTGAAGGTGAAGCTGGCCTTCCACGGGGCGCTGTCCCCGGAGGACAAGCAGCGGCTGTACAACGCCGTCGCGCAGTGCCCCATCCACAAGCTGATGACGACGTCCACGGTGGACATCGTCACCGGGCCGCTCGAAGCCTGAGCCCCCGGGCGCGCTCGGGAGCGGTAGGGTAGGCAGGCGCGCCCCGTCCTGGCGGCGGTGCGCGGCCCCCTCCCTGGAGTCCCCGATGATTCGCGCCCGCGTCGTCACCGCCGAGCACCCCGAAGACCTGGTCCTCGCCTTCCGGCGGATGGGGCTGGCCCCCAGCTCGCTGGCGGCGCTCCGGGAGTCGCTCCCCCACACGCGGCTGCTCCTCACGGGGCTGGGGACGCAGGCGCTGCACTTCCTCCAGAGGTTGCAGGCCCTGTCCGACGCTCCGGCGGCGTTGCCCGCCTGGCTCGCGGGGGAGGCCGGGGGGCGGCCTGGAACGGGCATGCTGTCGGGGCACGCCGAACAGTTCAGGCTGTTGGTGGACCTGGCTCGCGGAGGCCGCGACGAGCTGCCGGCCTTGTCCAAGGCCGTGGCTGCCGCGCTGGCCTCGGGCACCGCGCCACCGGCGCTGGTGCTGGGGGACAAGCGCTTCGAGTGGGGCGCGAGCACCTACGTCATGGGCGTGGTGAACGTGACGCCGGACAGCTTCTCGGACGGTGGGCGCTTCTTCGACCCGGAGGCCGCCATCGCCCATGGGCTCGCCCTGGCGGAAGCGGGGGCCGACCTGCTCGACGTGGGCGGTGAGTCCACCCGGCCAGGCGCGTTGCCCGTCAGCGCCGAGGCCGAGGTGGCCCGCGTCGTCCCCGTCATCGAGGGCCTGCGCGCGCGGACGTCCGTGCCGCTCTCGGTGGACACCACCAAGGCCGCGGTGGCGCGTGAGGCGCTGCGGGCCGGCGCGCACCTCATCAACGACGTCACCGGCTTCGGCGCCGACGCCGACCTGCCCCGCGTGGTGGCCGAGGCCGGCGCCGCCTGCTGCCTGATGCACATCCAGGGCACCCCGGCCACCATGCAGCAGGCGCCGCGCTATGACGACGTCATCGAGGACGTGCTGGGCTTCCTGGAGGCCGCCGTCGCGCGCGCCGAGGCGGCGGGCGTTCCCCGGGAGCGCATCCTCCTGGACCCGGGGATCGGCTTCGGCAAGACGTTCGAGCACAACCTCTTCCTGCTGCGCCGCCTCAACGAGCTGCGCGTCCTGGGGCTGCCGCTGCTCGTCGGGACCAGCCGCAAGGGCTTCCTCGGCCGGCTGGCGGGCGGCAAGCCAGCCTCCGAGCGGCTGGCGGCGACGCTGGGCTCGGTGGCCTCCATGGCCGCGCTGGGTGGGGCCGACGTGGTCCGGGTCCATGACGTGGCCGAGGCCCGGGACGCGCTGGCCGTCGCGGACGCCATCCGGCGGAGCGAGGACGGCGGGGCGCTCTACGCCCGGTAACAAGGTGTGGCTTACAGGCCTCGGCGCGTGGCTGGAATCTTCACCTTCCGCTGGCCGCCCTCCGTGCCGGCGTGTATGGACGGCGGCGTTTCGGTTGGTACTGATTTCGCAACCTCTTTTAGTCTGCGTCGGCCCGCATGCCAGGGTGGTTGCCCAGGGAGCAGTGGGTTCCTAACTTCGAGCCCGCGTGGTGAGCGGGGTATAAGCCCCGACGTCGAGAGGCCGGCGCAGGCCCGGCGTGGGAAAGGCGGAGCGGCACACATGGCGTACAGGATGAACATGCCTCCGAAGGAGGCACAGGCTTCCCAGAAGCTGTTCGGCACGGATGGGGTTCGCGGCAAGGCGAACGTCTATCCCATGACTGCCGAGGTCGCGATGCAGCTCGGGCGGGCGCTCGCGTTCCTCATCCGCAACGGGCCACACCGCCACCGCGTCATCGTTGGCAAGGACACGCGACTGTCCGGCTACATGCTGGAGCAGGCGCTGGCCGCCGGCCTCACCTCCATGGGCGTGGACGTGGAGCTCGTCGGGCCGCTGCCGACGCCGGGCATCTCCAACATCACCACCTCCATGCGGGCGGACGCCGGCGCCGTCATCTCCGCGTCCCACAACCCCTACGAGGACAACGGCATCAAGTTCTTCTGGCGGGACGGCTTCAAGCTGCCGGACGAGACGGAGGGCAAGATTGAGGAGCTGGTGTCCAGCGGCTCCATCGACTCCATCCGCCCCACCGCCACGAAGATCGGCCGCGCCTTCCGCATGGAGGACGCGCGGGGCCGCTACATCGTCTTCCTGAAGGCCACCTTCCCGCGCGAGCTGACGCTGGAGGGGATGACCATCGTCGTCGACTGCGCCAACGGCGCGGCCTACAAGACGGCGCCCGCCGTGCTGGAGGAGCTGGGCGCCAAGGTGATTGCCCTGGGCGTCTCGCCGGACGGCAAGAACATCAACCACAAGTGCGGCGCGCTCTACCCGGAGAACCTGGCCAAGACGGTGGTGAAGCACGGCGCGCACCTGGGCATCGCCCTGGACGGTGACGCCGACCGCCTCATCGTCGTGGACGAGAAGGGCAAGGTCGTGGATGGCGACGCCATCATGGCCATCTGCACGGGCGAGCTGGTGGCCCGCAAGCAGCTCAAGAAGAAGATGCTGGTCTCCACGGTGATGAGCAACATCGGCCTGGAGCGCGCGGTGGCGCGCTGGGGCGTGAAGGTGGCGCGCACGCGCGTGGGGGACCGCTACGTCGTCGATGAGATGCGCCGCAACGGCTACAACCTGGGCGGCGAGCAGAGCGGCCACCTCATCTTCCTGGACCACACCACCACGGGTGACGGCACCCTGGCGGCGCTCCAGCTCCTGGCGGTGATGTGCCGGGCGGGCAAGCCCCTGAGCGAGCTGGCCTCCATCTTCGAGCCCGTGCCCCAGACGCTGGTCAACGTCGTGGTGAAGCAGAAGAAGGAGCTGGGCGAGCTGCCGACGGTGATGAAGGTCATCAAGAGCGTGGAGCAGCGGCTGGGCAGCTCCGGCCGGGTGCTGGTGCGCTTCTCCGGCACCGAGCCCAAGGCCCGCGTCCTCATCGAGGGCGAGGACGCCGCGAAGAACCAGGCCTACGCGAAGGAGATCGCGGAGGCGCTGTCCAAGGCCCTCAGCGTCTGAGGGCCGCCGCGCTCGGCGGTTGACTTCCGGACGCTGGCGGCGTGATGAAGGGCCAGCGCGCACCGGGGCCCTTCGACAATCCCACGGCCGCGCACGAGCGAGGTGCGGTCGATGGGACAGCGACTGGGTGTCAACGTGGACCATGTGGCGACGCTGCGTCAGGCGCGGCGCACCCCGTATCCGGATCCGGTGACGGCCGCGGCGCTGGCGGAGCTCGCCGGCGCGCAGCAGATCACCATCCACCTGCGCGAGGACCGGCGTCACATCCAGGACCGGGATTTGCGCATCCTCCGTGAGACGGTGCAGACGCTCCTGAACCTGGAGATGGCCGCCACCGCGGAGATGGTGAAGATCGCCTACGAGCACAAGCCGGACGTGGTGACGCTGGTGCCCGAGCGCCGCGAGGAGCTCACCACGGAGGGCGGCCTGGAGGTCGCCAACCAGCGCGAGCACATCGCGAAGATCATCAAGAACCTGAAGGACGGCGAGATCGCCGTGTCGCTCTTCATCGACCCGGACCTGGACCAGGTGCGGGCGGCGCACAAGGTGAACGCGGACCGCATCGAGCTGCATACCGGCCGCTACTGCGAGGCGCGCAACGAGAAGGAGCGGGCGCGGGAGCTGGCGCGCATCGTCGACGCGGCCAAGGCGGGCACCAAGCTGGGCATGGGCGTGGCCGCCGGCCACGGGCTCAACTACGACAACGTGCAGCCCATTGCCCGCATCCACGAAATCGACGAGCTGAACATCGGGCACGCCATCGTCGGGCGCGCGGTGCTGGTGGGCTTCGAGCGCGCGGTGCGTGAGATGCTCGAGCTCATGCGCAACCCGGGGTAGGGCGCCATGGGAATCCGCGGCCTGGGCCTGGACATCTGCTCCATCTCCCGCATCCAGCGCATCCTGGACGGGCCTCGCGCGGAGCCCTTCCTGAACCGCGTCTACACCGAGGCGGAGCGGGCGCTGTGCGGCCGGCGGAGTGACGCCGCCAGCGCCTACGCGGCCCGCTTCGCCGCCAAGGAGGCCCTGGTGAAGGCGCTGGGCGCGCCGCCGGGCATCCGGTGGAAGGACATGGAGGTCCGGCGGCAGGGCGGAGCGCCTTATTTCGCACTGTCCGGCGTGGCATTGGAGGTCATGGAGGCGCGAGGGCTGGAGGCCTTCCTCGCGCTGACCCACGATGCGGACGTCGCCGCCGCCACGGTGGTGCTCCAGTCGAAAGGGGATTGAAGCCATGTTGCGCGTGCTCACCGCCGCCCAGATGCGTCAGGCCGAGGAGGCCGCCGAGGCCCGCCACGGCATGCCCTCCGCGCTGCTGATGGAGAACGCCGGGCGCGGGCTGGCGGAGGTGGCGCGCGGGCTGCTCGGCCCGGGCGGGCGCTTCGTGGTGGTGTGCGGGCCGGGGAACAATGGCGGCGACGGGCTGGTGGCCGCGCGCTTCCTCCGGGAGGGCGGCGCCTGCGTGTCGGTGGTGCTGGTGGGTGACGCCGCGAAGCGGGCGCCCGAGGCGCGGCGGAACGTGGAGGCGCTGAAGGGCTTCGGGGTGACGCCGCGTACCTTGGAGAGCGTGGAGCCGGCCCGGCGTGGTGACGTGGTGGTGGACGCGCTCTTCGGCACGGGCTTGAGCCGCGCGCCCGGGGGGGCCTTCGCGGACGCCGTGGCGGCGATGCGCGGCTGGCGGGCCTTGGGAGCCAAGGTGGTGGCGGCGGATGTGCCGTCCGGGCTCCAGAGCGACACGGGTGCGCCCTTCTCGCCGTGCGTGGAGGCGGACGCCACGGTGGCCTTTGGCTTCCTCAAGCCGGGGCAGGTGCTGGAGCCGGGGGCCTCGCTGTGCGGCCAGGTGCACCGGGTGGACATCGGCATGGGCGGGGAGGCCGCGAAGGAGGTCTCCGGCCCCGGGCTCTTCGTGGTGGAGGAGGCGGACGCGCGGCGCACGCTGCCGGTGCGCAAGGCGGATTCCCACAAGGGGACCTTCGGGCACGTCCTGGTGGTCGCGGGCAGCCGGGGGAAGACGGGGGCCGCGGCGCTGGTGGCCAAGGCGGCGCTGCGCTCCGGCGCGGGGCTCGTCACGGTGGCCGCGCGGGCGGATGCCCTGGACACCATCCAGGCGCACTCGGTCGAAATCATGGGCATCCCGCTGGAGGCCACGGGGCCGCTGGGGCTCGGTGATTTGGACGCGCTGGTGGCGGCGGCCGAGGGCAAGGACGCGCTGGTCATCGGGCCGGGGATTCCTCGGGGCGACGAGACAGGCGCGCTGCTTGGCGAGCTGCTGGCGCGCGTGGAGGTGCCCGCGGTGCTGGACGCGGACGCGCTCAACGCGGTGGCCACGGACCTGTCGGTGCTGCGCCGGGCGAAGGCGCCGGTGGTGATGACGCCGCACCCGGGAGAGATGGCGCGGCTGACGGGCAGGTCCACGAAGGAGGTCCAGGCGCACCGGCTGGACGTGGCGCGCCAGCTCTCTTCCGGGCTGAAGGTGACGCTCGTGCTGAAGGGGGACCGGACGCTCACGAGCGACGCGGATGGGCGCGTGTACCTCAACACCCCGGGCAACCCGGGCATGGCCACGGGCGGCTCGGGGGACGTGCTGTCCGGGATTTGTGGCGCGTTCCTGGCTCAGTCGTTTCCGGTGCCCGAGGCCATCTGGACGGCGGTGTACGCGCACGGGCTCGCGGGCGACCTGGCGGCCCGGAAGCGCGGACACCTGGGACTGGTGGCGGGAGACATCGTGGAGCAAGGGCTGTGCGAGGTGTGGCTGCGGTGGGAACGATGAGCACGGAAGCGTCGCGGGTCCGGACGGTGCGGCTGGCGTCGCCCGAGGAGACGCACCGGCTGGGCGTCCGGCTGGGCGAGCTGCTCGAGCCCGGCGACTTCGTGGGGCTGATTGGCGACCTGGGCGCGGGCAAGACGCACCTGGTGCGCGGCGTGGCGGATGGGGCGCAGGTGCCTCGCTCCGAGGTGGCGAGCCCGACGTTTGCCATCGTGTACCCGTATTCAGGGCGCATCCCGCTGTACCACGCGGACCTGTACCGGCTGACGGACTACGACGACCTGTACGCCACGGGCTTCCTGGACCTGGAAGGCACCGAGAGCGCGATGCTGGTGGAGTGGCTGGACAAGATTCCCCAGGCCGCGCCCCGCGACTACCTGCGCGTCACGCTGAAGCACGCGGGCGGGGAGGCCCGGGAGCTCACGGCGGAGGCGTTCGGCGCACGTCCCGCCGCGTTGCTCGACGCGTGGATGGGCTGAGGCCCGGCGCCCCAGGCCCAGCGGACTTCACGCCACGCCGCGCGACCCGTTGGGCTTCACCGAGGAGGGCACGTCGGAGCCGGCCAGCTCCGGCACGCGCCAGTGGTGGAACACCAGGTTCGCGTCCACGCCGATGACGTCCTCCTCGGCCACCGGCGCCCAGTACGGCCCGCCGCACAGCGACTCGCTGGCGACGACAATCTGCTCCAGCTTCGTCCCCGGCGCCGGCAGCGTCGACGCCTGGGTGCCCGCGCCGCCGAGAGACACGAACAGCGTGCGGTTGCGACGGGTGGCGACCATCAGCTCGCCATCCGAGACAAGGAAGTTCATCGCCGAGCGGCCGTCCTGCCCGGCGGCATCCGTGATGGTCGCCACCAGCGTCATCGTCTCCGCCAGCGCCCGCGCCACGGCCTCCACGGGGACCTGCCGGTCAATCGGGTGCCGGGCCGCCAGGCGGGTGAGGAAGAGGTAGAAGCAGCGCTCGCTGTCCGTGGTGCCCTTGATATTCCCACGCAGGCTCGGGCAGATGAGCGCCTCCACGGCCGGCCGGTGCTGCGCGAACTCCCGCAGCGTGCCGTTGTGCACGAAGGCCCAGCGGCCATGCAGGAAGGGGTGCGCGTTGCGCAGCTCCACCGCGCCCACCGACGCCAGGCGGATGTGCGCCACCACCGTGTGGGAGGAGACGCGGCTGCTCACCCGCTCGAAGTCCGGGTCGCTGTGCGCGGGCCCCACCCCGTGGGCCACCACGGGCACGGGCTCGGCCCCGTAGGCGGCGATTCCCCAGCCGTCCTTGTGCTCGCGCGACTGGATGAGGAGCGAGTTCTTCTCCGTCACCAATGAAGGGTGGACGGCCGCGGGAATCGCTGATCGAAATCCAAAGAGTCGGCACATGGCTAGCAACGAAGATTCTTAACGTCCGGCCCCGGCGGATGTGTCCCGTCTTTACCTGGCCGGCGCCGCCGTGTCGCTGCGACGCCGGTTCACACGCAGCCATCCATTGGCTGCCGGACAACGATGCGTCCGGCCTTCACGACCACTCGCGCGTGCGCTACGCCCAGATGGTAGGGCAGGTGCCGGTAAGAAGCACAGCCGAAGACCACCAGGTCGGCCGGGTCACCCTCGGACAGCCTGCCGTGCCGTTGCATTCCCAAGGACACCGCCGCGCCTCGGGTGGCTCCCCAGTACGCCTCCGCGGCGGTAAGCCCGTTTTCCAGACATGCAAGGCCTAGCGCCAGCGCGGTGTTTTCACTCATGGCGGAACCGGGGTTCACATTGGTGCCCAAGGCGATGTTGAGCCCCGCATCGCGGATGCGGCGCCCGGGCGCGTAGGGCCGCATGCGCAGGAACAGCGTGGAGGTGGGCACCAGCACCGCCGTGACATTGGCGTCCGCCAGGGCCTTGAGGCCCGCGTCCGTCACCTGCTCCAGATGGTCGGCGGTGGCGGCGTCCAGCTCCGCGGCGAGCTCGGAGGCGCCGCACGCGGTGAGCTGGTCCGCGTGCAGCCGCGGCGTCATCCCCAGCGACTTCGCCGCGCTCAGGATGCGGCGCGCTTCGTCCACGGTGAAGGCGCTGTCCTCCACGAAGACGTCACAGAAGCGCGCCAGGTCCTCCTTGGCGACGGCGGGGAGGATCTCCTCGATGCACAGCCGGACGTACGCCTCGCGATTGCCCCGGTACTCCTCGGGCACGGCGTGCGCGCACAGCAGCGTGGGCACCAGCTCCAGCGGCGTCCGCGTGCCCAGGCGCCGCACCGCGCGCAGCATCTTCAGCTCCGTCTCCAGGTTGAGCCCATAGCCGCTCTTCACCTCCGCCGTCGTCACGCCCTGCTCCAGCAGGCGCTTCGCGCGGGGCAGGGCGAGCCGCACCAGCTCGTCCTCGCTCGCGGCCCGCGTGGCCCGCACCGTGCCGGCGATGCCCCCGCCCGCCTTGGCGAGCTCCAGGTAGGTCGCGCCCTGATTGCGCAGGTCGAACTCCGCGGAGCGCTCCCCCGCGAACACGAGGTGCGTGTGCGGGTCCACGAAGCCGGGGCCCACGAAGCCGCCCAGGGCGTCCACCACCTCCGTGTCAGGGCCCACCGCGCCCGCGGGCAGCCCGGCTTCGGGCCCCACATAGGCGATGCGGCCTCCTCGCACGCCCACCACGGCGCCCGGGCGCGGCGTGAGGGCGTCCTCCGCGCGCTCTCGGTGCGTGCCTTCCACCGTGAGCACTTCGGAGGTGTTTCGCACCAGCAGGTCCAGTCCGTCCATGTCTCACCGTCCTCCGCGTGCGCCCATGATGGGCACGTTCCAGCTCACGCCTTTGCCGACCTTCGCCCGGCCAAAGCCGCCTGACAGCTCCAAGTCATTCAATCCGCCCCAGGAGATGCGCGCCGCCACCACGCCGCCGTAATAGAGCGCCTGCGCGTTCTGCCCCACCGACGACACCGTGTGCCACGACGCGAAGGGCACCAGGCCGATGGAGACGTTCTTCTCCGGCTGCATCGTGAACGCGCAGGACACCTCCGCGCCGAAGAGGCTGCCTGGCCCGCCGCGCGACGTCATCAGGCCGAAGTCCGTGGCGCCCCGCAACGACAGCGCGGGGGCCAGGCCCAGGTGCCGCGAGCCCACGTAGTACGACGCCCCGGCGTACACCCCGTAGGCCGGCAGTGGCACGGGCAGGAACATCTCACCCTGGACCCCCGTGTGCAGGTGCAGCCGCTCCGACAGCGGCACCGTCAGGGCGCCGTCGAACGCCATGCCCCACTGCTGTGTGGAGAAGCTCGACTCGTTCCCCTGGAACCGGCCGCCCGTGCCCAGGTCGGGCTGCGTCCCCGCGATGGGCGCGCTCAGCCGGGGGCCGGAGCGCATGCCCAACTGGAGGATGTTGCGGTCAGGCGCCCCGGGCCCCAGGCGCATCACCATGGGGCCCATCGCCGTGGGGGCGCACCCCGCCAGTCCCATGACGGCGGCGCCCCACAGCCCGACCACTGCCGCGCCCAAGCGCTTCACGGCGACCTCCCGCTTCAGGTGGTGATGCCCGGAATCTTCACGCCGCGCTCTTTCGCGACCTCGATGGCCTCGGGGTAGCCCGCGTCCGCGTGGCGCAGCACGCCCATGCCAGGGTCGCTGGTGAGCACGCGCTCGATGCGGCGCGCGGCCTCCGGCGTGCCGTCCGCGACGATGACCTGGCCCGCGTGCAGCGAGTAGCCCATGCCCACGCCGCCGCCGTGGTGGAAGGACACCCACGAGGCGCCGTTCACCGCGTTCACCAGCGCGTTGAGGATGGGCCAGTCCGCCACCGCGTCCGTGCCGTCCTTCATCGCCTCCGTCTCGCGGTTGGGGGACGCCACCGAGCCGCAGTCCAGGTGGTCCCGGCCGATGACGATGGGCGCCTTCACCGCGCCCTTGCGCACCAGCTCGTTGAAGGCGAGCCCCGCCTTGGCGCGCTCGCCGTAGCCCAGCCAGCAGATGCGCGAGGGCAGGCCCTGGAAGGCCACGCGCTCCTCCGCCATGTTGAGCCAGCGCTGGAGCGAGGCCTTCTGCGGGAACAGCTCGCGCACCACGCGGTCCGTGACGCGGATGTCCTCCGGGTCTCCAGAGAGCGCCACCCAGCGGAAGGGCCCCATGCCCTCGCAGAAGAGGGGGCGGATGTAGGCGGGGACGAAGCCGGGGAACTCGAAGGCGTTCTCCATGCCGCCGAGCTGCGCCTGGCCGCGCAGGTTGTTGCCGTAGTCGAAGACGTGGCTGCCGGCGGCCTGGAAGTCGTTCATGGCCTGCACGTGCATCATCATCGACTCGCGCGCGCGGCGGACGTAGGTCTCCGGGTCGCGCTGGCGCAGCTCGGCGGCGGCCTCCAGCGACAGGTCCGTGGGGATGTAGCCGTTGAGCGGGTCATGCGCGCTCGTCTGGTCCGTGACGAGGTCCGGCTTGATGCCGCGGCGGTACAGCTCGCGGAACACCGAGGCCGCGTTGCCGATGACGGCGATGGAGCGGCCCACGCGCTTCTCCTGCGCCTCCTTCACCAGCGCCAGCGCCTCGTCCAGGTCCTTGGCGACGACGTCCAGGTAGCGCGTCTCCACGCGGCGGCGGGCGCGGGTGGGGTCAATCTCCACGCCGAGGAACACCGCGTTGTTCATGGTGGCGGCCAGCGGCTGCGCGCCGCCCATGCCGCCCAGCCCGCCGGAGAGGACGAGCCGGCCGGCCAGGTCGTCGCTGCCGTAGTGGAAGCGGCCGGCGGCGGCGAACGTCTCGTAGGTGCCCTGGAGGATGCCCTGCGTGCCGATGTAGATCCACGAGCCCGCGGTCATCTGGCCGTACATCATCAGGCCCTTCTTCTCCAGCTCGTGGAAGTGCTCCCAGTTGGCCCAGCGGCCCACGAGGTTGGAGTTGGCGATGAGCACGCGCGGCGCGTCCGGGTGGGTGCGGAAGACGCCCACGGGCTTGCCGGACTGGACCAGCAGCGTCTCCTCGTCGCTCAGGCTCTGGAGGCTCGACACGATGCGGTCGAAGGAGGGCCAGTCACGGGCGGCCTTGCCGGTGCCGCCGTAGACGACGAGGTCCTCGGGGCGCTCGGCGACGTCCGGGTCGAGGTTGTTCATCAACATCCGGAGCGCGGCCTCCTGGACCCAGCCCTTGCAGGACAGGGTGGAGCCATGGGGGGCGCGGATGACGCGGGACATGAACGGACTCCTAGGGTGTGGCGGACGGAAAGGCCCGGCACACTACCCGAACCGGCGTGCTTCCGGGCCACCAGGAAGTCCGCGTCGCGTCCGCCTCCTCACGAATGCAGCGTGTCGTCGTCGGGGGACTCCACGCCGGGCACCTGCACTGGCCGCCGGAGCGTGGGACGGTCCAGGACCCCCTCGTCGCGGTAGACGCGAATGTCGTTCATGACCTCCTTCACCCCCAGCACGTCCCGGGCGAGCGCTTCCGTGGCATGCCGTTCGTCATGGCTGCGCACGACCCCGGCCAGCAGCACCACCCCGTCCCGCACGCGGATGTCCACGTCCTCGGCGTCCACCCAGCTCTGCATCAGCCGGTCGCAGAGGTCCGTCAGGATTCGCTCACTGGAGCGCTGGTAGCCCCTGGGCGCGCGGCCCCGGGGCGGCCCTCGCGTGGGGCCTTCGGGGCGGGCGCGTCCACCCGCGTAGCCGCCGTGCCCCATCCCGTGGTCGTCCGGCCGCGAGGGGCTGGTGCCGTAGCCATCCCACGGTGGCGCCATGTTCTCCACACCTGGCCCATGGCCCGCCGGCTGCGTGCCGCCGTAGCGGACGTCCGTCTCCGCCATGCGGCCCGCGGCGCGCCAGGGCCGGCCCCGGTCCATGCCGCCACCCCCCCGATGCCGGCGCTCGTGGCCCTCGTCGGCGCCCCGGTGGTGCCCGGGGGGCCGGCCTCCAGGCCCGTGCCGCCGACGCTCCGGCGGCTCGTGTCGCCCCGGCCGTTCGGGTCTGCCAGGCCCGGGCCCCTCGTCCTCCAGGACGCCGAGGAAGGTCGGCTCCAGGCGCCAGTCCTCCTCGACCTCGCGGAAGGTGCCGCTCGGGCTGTAGCCGGGGCGCCTGGCGATGCGCTCCGGGTCGAACTCCCGGGCACGGCGGTCCAGCTCCTGGTCCAGGTGGAAGTCACGGCCGTACTCGCGGGCCCGGTCCATGGCGCGCGCGGCGCGCCCGAAGTCCACGTCTTGTTGGTAGTCGCGCGTGTCCCGGTCCCTGGCGGCGTCCCGGAAGTGGCGCTCGCTGTCGAAGGTGCGCGGGAAGGCGTCCTCCTCCGAGGCCCAGCCTCCACGCCGGGGGTGGCCCCGGTGGGGGCCGCCCCGCCGCTCGGCGCCAGTGTCCCGGTCGAGGTCGCCCCGCCGCTCGGGGCCGCGCGCCTCCCAGTCGACGTCTCCCCGTCGCTCCCGGCCGGCATCCCGGTCCGGGCCGCCCCGCCGCTCGGGGCCACGCGCCTCCCAGTCGAAGTCTCCCCGTCGCTCTGGGCCGGTGTCCCGGTCCGGGCCGCCCCGCCGCTCGTGGCCACGCGCCTCCCAGTCGGGGTCCTGGGCCCAGGCGTCCCTGGGACGTGGGCGTTCGACCTCCCAGTCCCTGTCTCCCCATCGCCGGTCGTCTTCGCGCCTGCCGTTCATCGGATGGCCTCCTCGCGTCGTGCATTCACCCGGGACGCGTCCCTTGACGTTCTGGACCGCGAGCGCTCTCGGCAACGCGGCCAGCCCCCGGCTAGGGAACGGCCGGCCATGGGGCCCCCGGCATGGCCGCCGTGCCACGCGTGGGGCCGGGCGCCGCATGAGCGTTCCCGCGCGGCGAGAGCGCGGTAGAGTCCACCACGACGCAGCCGGCCAGCCAGCCGGCCGCGGGATGCCCGGAGGGAGCGCCATGGACGACGGGAGCCGGAACGCAGGGGGACCTGCCGCGGAGCGCACGTCCGCGCTCGCCAGGACGCCTCCCCGCGCCCAGCCTCCCGAGGAGGCGCGTGGCCCCTCGGTGGGCCCCATCGCGACGGTGGCGGGCGGCGTCCCCGCGGTCATCTCCGCGCTGCGCCACGTCTACGGCGAGATGGACGTGGTGCGCGGCACGAAGCTGCTGCTCAAGGTGAACCAGAAGGAGGGCTTCGACTGCCCGGGGTGTGCGTGGCCCGACCCGGGCCACCGCTCCATGGCGGAGTTCTGTGAGAACGGCGCCAAGGCGGTGGCGGAGGAGGCCATGTCCGCGCGGGTGACGCCGGCGTTCTTCCGCCAGTGGAGCGTGGCGGACCTGTCCCTCCAGACGGACCACTGGCTGGGCAAGCAGGGCCGGCTCACCCACCCGATGGTGCTCCGCGAGGGCGCCACCCACTACGAGCCCCTGTCCTGGGACGAGGCCTTCGCGCTGGTGGCGGAGGAGCTGCGCGCGCTCGACACGCCGGATGCCGCGAGCTTCTACACGTCCGGCCGCACCAGCAATGAGGCGGCGTTCCTCTACCAGCTCTTCGTGCGGCAGTTCGGCACCAACAACCTGCCGGACTGCTCGAACATGTGCCACGAGTCGAGCGGCTCGGCGCTCAACGAGACGGTGGGCATTGGCAAGGGCACCGTCACGCTGGAAGACTTCGACCGGGCGGACGCCATCTTCGTCATCGGGCAGAACCCGGGGACGAACCACCCGCGCATGCTGTCCTCGCTGGAGGCCGCCGCGCGCCGGGGCTGCCAGATTGTCAGCATCAACCCGCTGCCGGAGACGGGGCTCAACCGCTTCAAGCACCCGCAGGACGTGCTGCACCTCATCGGCCCCGGGACGGCGCTCAACACGCTGTTCCTCCAGGTGCGCATCAACGGCGACGCCGCGCTGCTACAGGGCCTGGCCAAGGCGCTGTTCGAGCTGGAGGACGCGAGGCCCGGCACGGTGGTGGCCAGGTCCTTCATCGACGACCAGACGCTGGGCTTCGACGCCTACGCGGCCCACATGCGCGCGGTGACGTGGGAGGACGTGGAGCAGGGCAGCGGCGTGCCCCGCGCGCAGGTCATCGCGGCGGCGGAGATACTGGCCCGCTCCGAGCGCACCATCTACTGCTGGGCCATGGGGCTGACGCAGCACCGCAACTCCGTGGCGTGCATCCAGGAGATCGTCAACCTGGCGCTGCTGCGGGGCGGCATCGGCAAGCCGGGCGCGGGCCTGTGCCCGGTGCGCGGCCACAGCAACGTGCAGGGCGACCGGACCATGGGCATCTGGGAGAAGCCGCCCGAATGGCTCCTGTCGGCGCTCACGCGTGAGTTCGGCTTCGAGCCGCCCCGGCACCACGGCATGGACGTGGTGGAGACGCTGCACGCCATGCACGACGGCCGGGTGAAGGTGTTCTTCGCGCTGGGAGGCAACTTCCTGTCCGCCACGCCGGACACGGAGTTCACCGCCGAGGCGCTGCGCCGCACGCGCCTCACCGTGCACGTCTCCACCAAGCTGAACCGGGCCCACCTGGTCCACGGCAGGCGCGCGCTCATCCTCCCGTGCCTGGGCCGCACCGAGCGCGACGTGCAGGCGCGCGGGCCCCAGTTCGTCACCGTGGAGAACTCCATGGGCGTGGTGTCCGCGTCGCGAGGCTCGGTGGCGCCCGCGTCGGAGCACCTGCTCAGCGAGCCCGTCATCGTCGCCCGGCTGGCGTCGGCGGTGCTGGGGGCGCGCTCGCGCGTGCCCTGGCTGTCGCTGGTGGAGGACTACGACGGCATCCGGGAACTCATCGCCCGCGTCATCCCGGGCTTCGACGACTTCAACCGCCGCGTGCGCGAGCCCGGTGGGTTCGCCCTGCCGAACGGGCCCCGCGAGGGGCGCTTCACCACGAAGAGTGGCAAGGCGCACTTCACGGTGCACGCGCTGCCGCGAATCAAGCTGGAGCCCGGGCAGCTCCTGATGATGACCATTCGCACGCACGACCAGTTCAACACCACCGTGTATGGGCTGGACGACCGGTACCGGGGCATCCGCAACGGCCGGCGCGTGGTGCTCCTGCACCCGGGCGACATGAAGGCGCTGGGGCTGTCCGCGGACCAGCTCGTGGACCTGAGCAGCCACTTCGAGGGCGAGACGCGGCTGGCGCGAGCCTTTCGCGTGGTGCCGTACAACATCCCGCGCGGGTGCGCGGCCACCTACTTCCCGGAGGCCAACGTGCTGGTCCCCGTGAACAGCTTCGCGGAGAAGAGCCGCACGCCCACGTCCAAGTCGGTGGTCATCAGCCTCACTCCGGCGGGCGAGTCGCGGGCGCTGCCCGCGGGCGCGGTGGCATGAGGCGCGTGAGAGAACATGCACGCCGTCCATGACGCCCGGTGGCCGGAGTCGCTCCGGCCCCTCTATGAGTCGGTGACGGGGACGCCCGTGGCGGAGGCCGTGGCCGCGTCCACCCGGTGGCGCGAGGACTTCTCGCGCTGGGTCCGCAACGCCTCGCTGGACGAGCGCACCCTGGCGCAAGCCGCGGCGTGGAGCCACCTGGACGAAGGCGAGCGGACGCCCGCGGAGGCGCTGTTCCTGCTCTCTTCATGCAGCGAGCTGCTGTGGCCCTACGCCGGTTCGACCCCGGGCCTGCTCCCGCGCTTGATGGCGCGGCAGGAGGCGCTGCTGGCCGCGTTGGGCGAAGCCGGTGACGCGGACACGGCCGCGCGCGTGCGGCGCGAGACGGAGGCCACCGTCACCACGGTGCTGACGCGCATCCTGAAGCGGCACCCGGACGCGCTCCAGTCGCTGGTCGGCGACGCGCCGTGCACCTTCGACGGCCGCGCCCTGCGCTTCCACGGCGCGGTGGAGGTGGACCTGCGGCAGGTGCTGGGCACGGGCGCGAAGTCCGTCGCGCTGCTGGAGCAGCTTCGCGCGCTGCTGCCAGCGACGGCGGCGGAGGGGAGAGACCGGCTGGCGGAGTTCATCCGGACGCGAGCCGCGCGTTTGCCGTGGCGCGAGGCGTCCGAGGTGCTGGCCGAGCGCCTCTTCGCCCTGGCGACCTCCCCGGAGGGCCGCGGCGGGATGAGCGGCTTCCTGGCGTGCTACCCCGGCGGGCGCAAGGAGCCGGACTGGTGCGCGCGGGCGGGGCTGCTGCTGTCCCGGACGCTGGAGGCAGGTGGCCCGCCCGAGGTGGTGGAGAACCTGTGCGAGCTGCTGGCGCGCTTCGATGCGCCGCCGGTGGATGGCCTGCGCGGGGCGCTGGGCGCGCTGGTGAACGGCGACTTCGAGGCCGCGGCGGACCTGGGGCCCGTGCGCTTCGTGCTCGACCACTGTCAGGCCACGCTGCGCAAGGGTGAGCCGGGCCTGGTGCTCACGTTGCTGTGGCTGGAGGAGCGGCTGTTCCGCGCGTCCGTGCGCAAGGGCGTGCCGGACGCCTTCGAGCGCCGCAAGCGGGTGCTGTCGAAGCTCAGGCCGGGAGCGCCGGGGTTCGACCACCTCCACTGGCTGGCGGAGGAGTGCGCTGAGCTGTGGCCGCGCTTCCTGCCCGGCGGCGTGCGGCCCGGCTTGGATGCGCTGGCGGCGTGGCGGCACGAAGTCGCCGAGCGCGTGGGGCGCAAGCCCGTGCTGCGCAAGGCGGCCATCGAGTTCTTCCTCTGGTGCGCGCCAGACGCCGCCTCGTCGGAGGCCGAGCTCACGGTGCTGGCGCTGGTCCGCACCGCCACCGACCGGCGGCAGGTGAAGCGGTTGAAGGAGCACCCGTCGGCGCGGGTCCGCATGCGCGTCCGGACGCTCCAGTCCTGGTTCCAGGGGCCTCCGGGCAAGGGCAAGCCGGGCGCCCCCGCGGAGCCTCCCCGGACGTCTGGGCCCGCGACGGTGACAGAGGCGCTCCGTCACCTGCACGCGACGCGCGCGGTGCCGCTCGGCGGCCGGACGTGGCTGCGCGACCGGGACCTGGAGGAGCTGCTCCTGGGCGCCTTCGGCCGCGTGGAAGCGGCGTTCTGCGCGCGGTATCCGGAGCGCTTCCGCGACGACACCCAGGGGCTGGTGGCGGACCTGCTCGAAGCGCTGCGCGCCGAGCTGGAGCGGGTGAGGGCGGACGTGGCCGCGCTGCTGTCCCAGGGGCAGGCGACGCCGCTGTCGCTGGCGATGTCCGTCCAGCGCCGCGAGCCGGCGCACGGGGCCGTGCCCGTCCTGGCGGAAGGGGAGGCGCCGCCGGAAGCGGCGCCGCGCGCGCCCGCCGCCCGCACCGGGGTGGAGGTGGCCTTCGTGCTCGACGTGGCGGTGGGGGACTTCCTGCACACGCGGCGCGTGGTGTCCGTGCAGGTGGTGAAGCTCGAACAGCGCGGCGAGGGCCAGTGGCTTCCCGCGTTCCGGCTGGGGCGCGAGCACCTGGACGCGCAGTTGCTTCGGACCGACGCCGCGTTCTGCCTGTTCCTGGCGCCCCCGTTCCCCCGGGCCGAGTGCTGGGTGGTGCCGTCGCGCACGGTGCGCGCGTTGATGGAGTCCCAGCGCTCGCTGTCCGGCGTTCCGCGCGACGGCGTGCAGCGCGTGGCGAGGCCGCTGGCCCACTGGTTGCTGGCGGACGTGGTCGGGCTCTGGACGGGCGATGAGCGGCCTGAAGCGCTCGCCTGGCAGTCCAGCGCGGAGGCAGGGCCGGACTTCGTCGTCGAGTGGGGGCTCCGGTAGGTCAAGTGGCCACGTCCCCCCGGGCGCGCCGCCCACGGTGATAGCGTTGGGGTGATATGCGTGACACCGAGCGACCCCTGGGGGCGGGCCGTCCGTCCGAGGGACCTGATTCCATTCAGCAGACGCGGCCCACGGGGACGGGACGGCCTGGGACGCCTGGCGCCGTCCGCCGGTTCCGGCTCACCGTCCTGGAGGGGCCGCAGCCCGGGCAGGCCAAGGAGTCCAACGCGGACACGTTCTCCATCGGCTCGCACGGGCTCAATGACTTCGTCATCGAGGAGCCCACCGTCTCGCGCTTCCACTGCGAGGTGAAGGTGGAGCACGACGGGGCCCGCCTGCGGGACTTGGACAGCCGCAACGGCACCGTGCTGGACGGCGTGCACGTGCGCGACGCGTACCTGCGCGGCGGCAGCATCCTCCGCCTGGGCCGGGTGAGCGTCCGGTTCGACTTCAGCCCGGAGACGAACCGGCTGCTCATCTCGGACCGGACGACCTTCGGCGACCTGGTGGGCACCTCCCCGGTGACGCGCGCCAGCTTCGCCCTCATGGAGCGCGCCGCCGCCAGCGACGCGACGGTGTTGCTGGAGGGTGAGACAGGGACGGGAAAGAGCCGCGCGGCCTACGCCATCCATCAGGCCAGCGCCCGGGCCTCGGGGCCCTTCCTCACCGTGGACTGCGGCGCCATCCCCGGCAACCTGCTGGAGAGCGAGCTGTTCGGTCACGAGAAGGGCTCCTTCACCGGCGCCTTCCAGCGCCGCGTCGGTGCCTTCGAGGAGGCCGACGGCGGCACCATCTTCCTGGATGAGATTGGCGAGCTGCCCGCGGAGCTGCAACCGAAGCTCTTGCGCGTCCTGGAGAACAAGGAGTTCCGCCGGCTGGGCGCCAACGGGTACCAGCCCGTCAACGTGCGCGTCATCGCCGCCACGCACCGCGACCTGCGCGCCGAGGTGAACGCGGGCCGCTTCCGCCCGGACCTGTTCTTCCGCCTCGCGGTGGTGCGCATCATCATCCCCGCGCTCCGGGAGCGGCCCGAGGACCTGCCCCTCATCGCGGAGCGCATCCTCTCCGCCTTCGGGGCGGGGCCCGAGCAGCTCGCCGCGCTGAGCACGCCGGAGTTCATCGCGCAGCTCCAGCACGCCGCGTGGCCGGGGAACGTGCGCGAGCTGCGCAACCACCTGGAGCGCTGCCTCGTCTTCCAGGACGCCATGCCGCCGGATGCGGGGGAGGTGAGCTCGCAGGCGGTGCTGCGCAGCCTGGTGGACCCGAAGCAGCCCTACGCGGAGGCCCGGCGCCGCGCGCTGGAGGTCTTCGAGCGCGAATACCTGGACGCGCTCCTCCTGCTGCACGGGGGCAAGGTGTCCCAGGCCGCCGCCGCCGCGGACATGGACCGCGTGTACCTGTACCGCCTGCTGCGCCGGCACCGGCTGCGGACGTAGTCAGCGGCGCGCGAAGGCGTCCGTGAGGTGGACCGCGCCCGCTTCACCGCCGGTGGCCCAGTCCGTCAGGCGCAGCAGCGGGCCACCCGACAACCGCGGCCGGCCCTGGGCGCCCGGCTCCCACTCGCTCGGGGCCGCGTGGGCGTAGACGCGGACTTCGACGCCCGCGCCCGCGGCCTCGGACGCACGGCTCAGCAGCGCGTCCGCCAGGCGGCGCGCGTCCTCCAGGGCTGAACCGCGGGCCTCGGAGGCCGGAGGCAGTTGCCGCCACGCGAGCACGGCGTTTCCACCTTCCAGGCCGAGCGTCCAACCCTGGGCCGCCAATTCGGTGAGCGCCGCGTCCACGGCGGCGTCCCGGGCATCGAGCTCCGCGTCGGACGGCTCGTCCAGGCCGTCCGGGAAGCGCAGGTCCACGTAGAGGGCCGCGGCCCACGCTCCTTCCGGGATGGGCGCCAGCGCCGAGCGCAGGGCGCCGAGGAAGGTGGGCACATCCGGCCAGCGGTCCTCGGGGGCCTTGGCGAGGCACCGCTGGACCACGGCGTCCAGCGCGGGCGGTACCTGCACCCGCTCCCCCAGGCGGGGCGGCGGCGCGTGCAGGTGCTGCTCTTCGACCTCCACGGCGCTGGCGCCCTCGAAGGGCAGCGCGCCCGCGAGGACCTGGTAGAGGAGCACGCCCAGCGCGTATAGGTCGGTGCGCGCGTCCACGGCCTGGCCGCGAATCTGCTCGGGGGCCATGGACACGGGCGTGCCGAGCACCGCGCCGCCCGTCGTCAAGCCGGTGAGCCCCTCTGGGGGCTCCACCCGGGCGATGCCGAAGTCCACCAGCTTCACCGTGAAGCCGTCCCCCCGGGGGCGGAGCATCACGTTCTGGGCCTTGAGGTCCCGGTGCAGGACGCCGTGGCCATGGGCGAAGTGCAGCGCGGCGCCCAGCTCCTGCATCACCGTGAGGGCCTCCGCCAGGGAGAAGGGCCCCCGGCGCGCGAGCCACCGGTCCACGCTTTCGCCCTCCAGCCACTCCATGGCCAACCAGGGGCGCCCGTCGCGCAGGTCGCCCTGGTCCAGCACCTCCACGATGTGGGGATGGCGCAGGGCCCGCAGCGTGTCCGCTTCCTGCTGGAACCGGCGAAGCACGCTGGGGACGTGGTTGAACTCGGCGCGCACCACCTTGACCGCGGCGGGGGCGCGCGTGGACAGGTGTGACGCGCGATAGAGCCAGGCCGTCACGCCCGCATGGACGCGCGACTCGATGACCCAGTCACCCACCAGCGCTCCAGGCTCCAGCGCGTCCTCATAGAGGGAAACGGCGTCAATATCTGGGGGCCCACCGGCCATGGGTTCTCCCTTCGTGCCCGCGACGTGCGGCGCCTCCAGCTAACACGGCTCCTGGCCACGGAAACGGGGGTGGCGCCGTGCTGTCACCGGTTGTCGCCCGGGGCCACCAGCGCGCGCACGCGGTCCGTCCACAGGGGGGCTTCACGGGCGGTCTCCTCGACCTCCGTCACCCGGGCTCGCAGCGTCGCCGTGTCTCCGGCCTCGCGGGCCGCGCGCGCCGCCCAGACGAGAATCTCCAGCCGCTCGTCGGGCGTGGCCACCCGCCGTGATTCGTCCACCAGGTGGGCCCAGGCCTCCGCGGCGTAGGGGAGGGCGTCCCGGGCCTCGCTCACGACGCGGCGGACCACGGCCAGCATCAGCGCGTCTGGCGGCGACAACCTCGCCCGCGTGTCCGGCTCCTCGAGCCAGTCGAGCTGCCGGGCCGCTTCGGGCAGGTCGCCCAGCTCGCAGCACAGGCGGGCCACCAACAGCGCGTCCTGGGCCATGGACCTGGGGAAGAAGCGCTGGCTGAGCACGCCGGCCCGCCGCGCCAGGGGGAGCGCCTCCACCGCGCGGCCCTGGTAGCCGAGCAGCAACGCGAGGTTGAACGCGGACGTCCGTTCAATCTGCACGTTGCCCAGCTCGCGTCCCAGTGACACCGCGCGCTCCAGGTCCGCGCGAGCGCCCGCGACGTCCCGGCGCTGGACGTGCAGCACCATCCGGTTGTTGAGGGCCACGCCCAGATGCAGGGTGTCGCCGGTGGCCTCGCACAAGGTGATGGCCTCGTCGAAGCGGCTGGCGGCTTCGTTCAGCCGGTCCGTCCACGCGAGCATCGCGCCCAGCATGGCCAGGGCAATGGCCTCGGTCTCCGCGTCCGCTCCGGACCTGGCCGCCGCCACGGCGCGCTCCAGCGCGGGCACGGCGCCATGGATGTCCTCCTGCCGCACGTAGACGCGGGCCTGGGCCAGGGCATGGCGCGCGGCCAGCTCGGGGGGGACCGCGTCCCCCAAGCAGCGCAGGGCCTGCTCCAGCAGCGCGGTGGAGCCCGCCGCGTCGTCCTGCCAGTCCAGCGCGGTGGCTTCCTCCAGCAACAGGTCCGCTTCGCGCACCACGTCCCGGTGGGACGACGCGAGCACCCGGGCGGCGCGCAGGTCCTCCAAGGCGTCATCCATGCGCTGGAGGCGGTAGCGCACCCGGCCCCGGCCCGACAGGAGCTCCAGCCGGACGGCCTCGTCCTCGCGGGATACCAAGGCCAGGGCGGCCGAGTAGTGCCGCTCCGCCTCCAGGAGCCGGTGCGCGCGGCGCGCGGCCTCGGCCAGGCTCCAGTGGACGGAGGTGGCCTGGAGGATGTCCCCGGCGGCCTCGGCCAGCCGCGCCCGTCGCGCGGTGGGCGTGCCGGGCAGGGCCCGCAGGGCCGCGGCGCAGATTCTCCGCTTCAAGGGCGGAGACAGCAGGGCGCTGAACGCTTCGCGCAGGGTGGTGTGTTCGAAGCGCCAACGCCGGGGCCCTCGGGGCTCCAGCATGCCCAGGCGCGCCAGCCGCTCCAGCGCCACGCCCGGGTCCAGGGACAGGTCCAGGCCCGCGTCTGAGTCCAGGTGCGCCAGGGTGGCGGAGAGCTCCTCCAGGCGCACGTCGTCCCCCAGGAGCGCCGCCACCTGGAGCAGGTCGCGCAGCCCGGGTGGCAGAGTCCCGAGGCTCCGCTCCGCGAGCCGCTCATCCACGCCCGGCCGGTCCGCCGCCAGTCCGTTCAGCGCATCCGCCGCGAGGTAGCCGCCTCCGTCCGGACGGGCGCGGATGGCGCCCGCGCCGCGGAGGGCGCGGACCGTCTCCTGCATGCGCAGGGGCGAGCCACCACACCGCTCCACCAGCTCGCGCAGGACGCCCTCGGCAATCAGGTCCACGGGGCGCAGGAGCCGCCGGAGCAGCTCGCGCGCGTCCTGTTCTCCCAGGGGCGCGAGCTCCCGCTGGTCGAAGTCCCGCGCGCGCTCTCCCAGATAGGGCCTCAGGCCCATCAGCCGGTGCCGGCCCGCGAGCACGACGCACAGCGGGGCGCCCTCGCCGGAGAGGGTGGCCAGCTCCAGCGCGTCGAGCGCCGTGGGGTCCAGCGTGTGCGCGTCATCGACGAGCAGGACCAGGGGCCGCGAGGCCGCCAGTCGCCACACGCGCGCGGCGATGGCGCGGGCGACGAGCTGCCGGCGCGCTGCTGGATGCACGGTGGTCACCTCCACCGGCGGGCGCGCGTCCGCGAGCAGCCGCCGCAGCGCCTCGTCCGCGGGCGTGTGCGCGGGCAGGTCGAGCACGGTGTTGATGAGGCTTCGAAGGCCGCTCTCGCTCGCGCTGCCTTCGTCGGGAAGCGCCTCGACGAAGCGGACGGACACGCCGGACATCCCCTCCAACTCCCTTCGCCACGCCGTGAGCAGGCGCGTCATGCCCAGGCCTTCCTCCGCCAGGAGGGTGCGGAGAATGGGCGACCGCCGCGCCTGGACGCGCGTCAACGCCTCGCGCAGCCAGGACCGCTCGGCGTCCCGGCCCAGGAGGACGTCGGACGCGGGCGCTGTGGAAGCGGACGCGGTGCTCGTGGGGGCGTCGCCCAGGTGCGCCCGGGCATTGACTGTCAGCGTGAGGGGCTCGGCGGTGTTGGCGGGGGCGGGGGCGGGCCACCAGCGCTCGGGGCGCTCCACCGCGAGGCCGCCCAGGGTCAGGCGTCCCGCGCGCTCACGGAGGCGCACCGGCGCGCAGTGGAGCGCCATCGCCACCTCTGACGGGACGACGTTCTTCAACAGCTCCGCGGCGCGATGCGCGGCGCGCAGGCCGGCCTCCACGGAGCGCTCGTGCGGGAACGCGAACAGGGCGAGCCCTGGCTCCACCCGCGCGAGCATGGCGCCGCAGCCCGCGAGCTGGGCCAGCAAGGCCGGCGCGTCTTGCGCTGACTTCACCCCGAGCAGCGCCACCTCGTGTGTGGCGCGACGCGTGTCGGGAGGGGGCGCGGCCGGTGGGGCCGGGGCTGGCCGCGCCGCCGGGGACGCGGCGTGGCGCGCGTCGTCGCCATGCGCGGTGGGGCCAGCGCCCTGAAGCCCTCGCAGCGCATCCGCCACCGCTCGTGCGCCGCTGCCCCGGTCCTCGGGCGCCTTGGCCAACAGCCGCTGAACCAGCGCCTCCACCGCCCCGGGCACGGGCCACGGCGCGAGCGCACTCAGCGCCGGAGGCCGCCGCGAGACATGCGCCTGGAGCACCGCGGACGCCTCGCCCACGAAGGGCGGCCGTGCACACAGCAGCTCGAAGAACATGACACCAAGCGCATACAGGTCCGCCCGCGCGTCGATGTAGCGCGCGTCCCGGCACTGCTCGGGGGCCATGTATTCATGGGTCCCCAGCCGCTGCCCCGTGCGCGTGACGCCCGGCGTGGGCGCTTCCTGGTCATCCCGCGCCGTCAACCGCGCGAGCCCGAAATCCAGCAGCACGAGCCGCCCCTCGGCCAGGATGACGTTCTCCGGCTTGAGGTCCCGGTGCACCACGTCCGCGGCATGGACGCGGGCCAGCGCCTCCGCCAGCGCGCACATCAGCGGGAGGCCCTCGGTCCACGGCAGGGCACCGGCCCCGGGCAGCCCCGCGAGCCTCCGGGCCAGGGTGGGCCCGTCGATGCGCTCCATGACGACCACCCGCTCACCCGCGCGCGTCAAAGCCTCGCCCAGCAGCCGGGGGACGGTGGGGGGGCCTACTCGGCGCAGGGCCTCCAGCTCCCGCTCCAGACGCTCGCCGGCCAGCGGCTCCAGGACCTTCAGCGCCACCTCCTGGCCATCCACCTGGCGACGGGCGGAGAAGACGCGCCCGAAGCCGCCGCGGCCCAGGGGCTCACCCAGGACGTACCCGCGCACGTCCGGAGGCGCCGGCGGGGGGGCGGGGGCGCGCGCGTCGACCGTCGAGTGGACGGGACAGCGCTCGGCCATACGGCGATGGCAGGTGGGGCAGCGCACGGGCGTGGAAGCTCGGGGCCGGGAGCTTGGACGGCCACGCCCGGACGTCAGTCACTCATCTCCGGCAGCTCGGGAAGCACATCCGGGTCCAGCTTCAGAATCACACACAGGCGCGTCAGGGTGGGAATGGTCGGCACCATCACCCCCCGCTCCACCCGGGCGAGCACCTCCACGGGGATTTCCAGTTGCTCGGCGACCTCCTCCATGCCGAGCCCCGCCTGCTGGCGGGCGGCTTTCAGTGCCGCTCCGAGCACCTCGGCCCTTTCCCTACGACTCGTCGTCATGGCCCGAGCATGACGCCTTCTCGCGTTCCCGTCATCCAATTCACCACATGCCCGTGTGCTGTCGCACGCCCCCGAACACTGGCCGGGGGGCGGGCCGCCAGGGCAAGCCTCCCGGGCGTGCGCGGCGACTGTGCGGCCCAGGGGGAGGGTGGCCGGGGGCCCCCGACGTGCGCAGGCTGGGCGCCAGGGGTTGTGGCATTGGCGCCGGGCGGGGGCTGTGTTAGTTCGCCCCTCCCCCCGGTGTCCCGCCAGAAAGAGGAGAAGCGAATGGCCCGCCGTCAGGTCCGTGTCGTCGGTGCGATGCTCCAGAACGAGCAGGGGCGCTACCTCATCACCCAGCGTCCCCCCACCGCGTCACTGCCCCTGCTGTGGGAGTTCCCCGGCGGGCGCGTGGAGGAGGGTGAAGAGGACGCCGAGGCCCTTGCCCGGGAAATCCTGGAAGAGATGGGCGTGGACGTGGACGTGCTGGGTCAGGCCATGCACACCCACCACGAGTACCCCAACTACGACATCGACTTCCGCGTCTTCCACTGCCGGCTCGCGCATCCTGGAGATGAAATCCAGCACCTGCGCGTGCATGACCACCGCTGGGTGACGCTGGAGGAGATGTCCGCCTACCGCTTCCCGGACGCGGACGCGAAGACGCTGGCGAAGCTGCTCGACCTGGACAATTGACGTGCCGCGCCGCCTCCTCCTGGCGCTGCTGGCCGGAGTGCTGGGCGCGTGCTCCCGCTCCAAGCCGCCGCCCGCGCCACCTCCGCCCGAGCCGACGAACCAGGTCCCCGCCCAGGGCGTGCCGGGGTGCACGCTCTACAGTGAGCCACGGCAAGCCGGCGCCGTCCCCGACGTGCTGCCCGAGCTGTCCGGCCTGGCCGCCAGTCAGCGCCACCCGGGCGCCTTCTGGGCGCACAACGACTCCGGCAACGGCTTCGCCCTGTTCGCGATGGACGCCCAGGGCGTCATCCTCGCCCGGCTGAAGCTCACCGGCGCCGAGCCCCGCGACCTCGAGGACGTCACCGTGGGGCCCTGCGCGCCCGGGGCGCCGCGCACCTGCATCTTCCTGGCGGACATCGGCGACAACTTCGCGCGCCGCGAACAGGTGCGGCTCTACCGGCTGCCCGAGCCCGAAGCGCTGGAGGACGCCACGGCGGCGGTGGAGGTGCTGCCCTTCCTCTATCCGGACGGCCCCCGGGACGCGGAGTCCGTCATCATCGACGCCCGCTCCGGGCGGTTGGCGGTCATCACCAAGTCGCTGGACTCCCTGGGTGACGTCTTCGCGCTGGACGGCTTGAGCGTCGGCACGGCCATCCAGGCGAAGAAGCTGGGCACGCTGACGGCGCCGCTCGGGATGGACCGCGCCACCACCGCGGCCTCCCTCCACGCCTCCGGTGAGCGGCTGCTGCTGCGCACCTACTCGCGCGCGTATGAGCTGCGCCGCCCCGGCGCCGCGCGGCTGGAGGACCTGCTGCGAGGACAGCTCGTCGAGGTTCCGAGCGGGAGCCAGGCCCAGGCAGAGGCCATCAGCTACGTGCAAGACGGCAACGGCTATTTGTTGGGGACGGAGTTCACCGGTCAACCCTTGTGGTTGATGGGATGTCGGTGATCCGGCGCAAGGCCTCGCACATGCCGTGAAGCCCGCCTGGCGGGTTGACGGTATGGCAACGGTGAACATCTTTGGCCCGCCAGGGAAGACGCCTCGCGGTCACGGTGTCCGCGTGTGCGGGGGAGGGGGAGGGTCGAGCGTGCCGACGATGAAGCCACAGGATTTGCCGCCTGGGATGGGCCCACGCGGAAAGAAGACAGACAAGCCAACGCCAACGGGGAAGGGGTTCAAGTTCGGTTCGCCGTTGGGCTACATCCTGCTGCTCGTCCTGGGCTTCCTGCTGTTCCGCAACGTCTTTCAGGACGCGGGCGTGCGTCGCGTGAGCTACAGCCAGTTCCGTGACGCGGTGGAGGCCGGGAACTTCAGCCGGGTCCAGATTTCGAATGAGTGGGTGAAGGGCTTCCTCAAGGACACGGCGCAGCCGCCGCCGCCTCCGGCGGACGGGGAGCGCACGCTGCGCGGCGAGCCCAGCGCGCTGCCGTGGATGGCCTACCGCGTCGCGGGGGACGAGGGGCTGGTGCCGCTGCTGGAGCAGAAGGGCATCCAGTTCGAAGCGGTGCCACAGTCCGGACTGGGCGAGGCGCTGTGGATATGGCTGTTGCCCCTGGGCCTCTTCTTCCTCTTCTGGAGCTTCATGATGCGGCGGGTGGCCGGCGGCATGGGCCAGGGGCCACAGAGCGTCATGAGCTTCGGGAAGACGCGCGCCAAGGTGCAGGCCGAGGCCGACACCGGCGTGGGCTTCAAGGACGTGGCCGGCGTGGACGAGGCGGTCGACGAGCTGCGGGAAATCGTCGAGTTCCTCAAGACGCCCGAGAAGTTCCGCCGCCTGGGCGGGCGCATCCCCAAGGGCGTGCTGCTGGTGGGGCCTCCGGGGACGGGCAAGACGCTGCTGGCGCGGGCCGTGGCCGGTGAGGCGGGCGTCCCCTTCTTCAGCCTGTCGGGCTCCGAGTTCGTGGAGATGTTCGTCGGCGTGGGCGCGGCGCGCGTGCGGGACTTGTTCGCCCAGGCCACGTCGAAGGCGCCTTGCATCATCTTCATCGACGAGCTGGATGCCATTGGCAAGAGCCGCAACTCGGGCGTGGCCGGCGGCCATGACGAGCGCGAGCAGACGCTCAACCAGTTGCTGGCGGAGATGGACGGCTTCGACAGCCGCGCGGGCCTCATCATCCTGGCGGCCACCAACCGCCCGGAGATCCTGGACAGCGCGCTGCTGCGCCCGGGCCGCTTCGACCGGCAGGTGCTGGTGGACCGGCCGGACAAGCGGGGCCGCGAGCGGGTGCTGGAGATCCACGCCAAGGGCGTGAAGCTGGGCCCGGACGTGGACCTCAAGGCCATTGCCTCGCGCACCCCGGGCTTCGCGGGCGCGGACCTGGCCAACGTGGTGAACGAGGCCGCGCTGCTGGCCGCGCGCCGCAACCGCGACGCGGTGATGCGGGCGGACTTCGAGGAGGCCATCGAGCGCGTCGTCGCCGGCCTGGAGAAGAAGAACCGCCGGATGAACGAGCGCGAGAAGGAGATTGTCGCGCACCACGAGGCGGGCCACGCGGTGGTGGGGTGGATGCTGCCGCACGCGGAGCGGGTGACGAAGGTCTCCATCATCCCGCGCGGCCTGGCGGCCCTGGGCTACACCATGTCGCTGCCGCTGGAGGACCGCTACCTCATGTCGCTGGACGAGCTGCGCGACAAGATGGCGGGGATGATGGGCGGCCGCGCCGCGGAGGAGATCTTCATCGGGGAGATCTCCACCGGCGCGTCCAACGACATCCGCCAGGCCACGGAGATGGCCCGGATGATGGTGCGGGACTACGGCATGAGCACGCTGGGGCCGGTGGCCCTGAGCGCGGAGCATGGCCCGGGCTTCCTGCGCTCGGCGGGCATGCCGGAGACGCGCAGTTACTCCGAACAGACGGCGCGCATGATTGACGAGGAGGTGCGCAAGCTCGTCAGTGAGGCGCTCGACAGGGCCCGCGAGGTGCTGACCACGAACAAGGACAGGGTGCAGGCGCTGGCGGCCCGCCTCCTGGCCGTGGAGGTGGTGGAGGAGGACACCATGGTGACGATCCTGGGGCCCAAGGTGCTGGCGCAGCGCGGCCTGCTCCACCCGGAGGCGCGTCAGGTCATCTCCGCGCACCCGGTGGACGTCGGCGGCAAGGAGGACCAGACGCCGCCCACGCAGCACTCGGACGCGCTGGACTCCTGAGGCGCCGGCTGGTCGGGTGCCTGCCCTCCAGCCGTCCCGAAGCCCACCGCCACCGCGACGTCCTGCGGTGGCCGGTGGGCGAAATTATCTTCAGAAGAAAGGAGGCGTCGCCGTGGAGAACAGGATCGGCAAGAGCTACGTGGCCCGCAAGGCCCTCTTCGCGAAGGGGCTCAAGGAGGGGCGGCTCACGGTGCAGGAGATTGAAGAGGCCCTGCCCGCGGGAACGCTGACGGCGGCGGAGCGGTGGCTGCTCTACTACTCCCTGCGGGCCGCGCAGGTGGAAATCGTCGACGAGGTGACGGGGCAGGTGGACCACGGCTTCATGGCCGAGTCGCCCGCCGCGCCGCAGGAGCACTAGCTCGCTCCCGCGTTGACAGGGGCCGTCTCGCGGTTAGGTTCCGGGCAGCAGTGACTGCCTCCCTCTCGCGCGAGCTCGCGCACCCACCATCGCCTCAGGTTCGACATGGCCGGTAACACCCGCACTGACGCAGCCCCCGAAGCTCCCCAGCAGCCGCCTTCCGCCACCGGCGAGGGCCCTGTCTCCGCCGCCGAGGCGCCGGGGGCGCAGGTCTCAGAGGAGCCCGCGGCGCCCGTGCAGGACCCGGAGCGGGAGCGGTTGGTGGCGGAGCTGGAGACGCTCCGCAAGAAGTTCGACACCGCCGTCCGCGCGGTGCAGGCCGCCGAGAAGGACCGCGAGGAGTTCAAGCAGCGCGTGACGCGTGAGCGCGAGCGCATGCTGGACGTGGAGCGCGGCAACGTGGCCGTCACGCTCCTGGAGGCCATTGACGAACTGGACCGGTGCCTGTCCGTCAGCGCCCAGGACACCTCGCCCCTGGCGGAGGGCGTCCGGATGATCCGCGACGGGCTGCTGCGCAAGGTGCAGACCACCGGCATCGAGCGGCTCAGCCTCGTGGGGCAGCCCTTCGACCCCAACCTGGCCGAGGCGACGGACATGGAGCTCACCGCCTCTCCGGACGAGGACCAGCGCATCGTCGCCGAACTGCGCGCGGGCTACCGGCTGAAGGACCGCATCATCCGCCCGGCCCGGGTGAAGGTGGCGAAGTACATCGCCCCCGCCCAGGCCTGACGCGCCGCCGTCCCAGCAGGGCGCCCCCGCCACGGGAAGGGGGCGCCGGGCCCAGGTGTTGAGTCCGCCCGACCATGGCCCGCCGTGTAAGCTGCCAGCCCGTGCTCTCCCGATTCGTCTCCGCAGGTCTGATGTTGGCGCTCGTCCCGTTCGTGGCGGCCGCCGAGGGTCCTCTCGACGCGTGGCTCCCCGCGCGGGTCCGGGAGCACGCCGCCTGGTTCGCGGCGCAGGCCGCCGGCGCGGACGGGCAGGGCGTGGGGATGGGCCTGTGGCGTGAGCGCGCCGAGGGCGACCCCGGCATCCCCGACTTCGTGCCCCCGTCCTCGCTGGCGCCGCTCATCCGCGCGGTGGAGGCGGGGGTCGTCAACATCACCACCGTGGGGCCCCGGGCCAGCGGCCTGGAGGGGATGAAGAAGTCCACCGGCTCCGGCTTCGTTCTGACGCCGGACGGGCTCGTCGTCACCAACAACCACGTGGTGGCGAGCGCGCAGCAGATCGCCGTGCGGCTGGCGGACGGCCGCGAGTTCGCCGCCTCGGTGGTGGGCCGTGACGCCTCCACGGACGTGGCGCTGCTGCGGCTGAGCGGCGCGGACCTGGGGACGCTGCCCGCGCTCTACCTGGGGGACTCGGACCGGATGGCGGTGGGGGACTGGGTGGTGGCCATCGGCAACCCCTTCGGCCTGGACCACTCGGTGTCGCACGGGATGATCTCCGCCAAGGAGCGCGTGCTGGGCGTGGGCCAGTTCGACGACTTCATCCAGACGGACGCGCTCATCAACCCCGGCAACTCCGGCGGGCCGCTCTTCAACATGAAGGGCGAGGTCGTGGGGGTGAACACCGCCATCATCAGCCAGGGGCAGGGCATTGGCTTCGCGGTGCCCAGCAACCTGGTGAAGGAGCTGCTGCCCAACCTCCGGGAGAACGGCAAGCTGGAGCGCGGGTGGCTGGGCGTCATCATCAACGACGACGGCGGGGGCAGCGGCGGTGAGCGCCGGGCGCCGCTGGTGAAGGACGTCTACAAGGGGAGCCCCGCCGCGGCCGCGGGCATCCGCCCGGGAGACAGGCTGGTGGCGGTGAACGGGCGGCCCATCGGCTCGTACCTGCAGCTCTTGCGCAAGGTGGCGCTGCTGGCCCCGGGCACTGAGGCGCGGCTGTCCCTCACGCGCGGCGCCGACACGCAGGAGGTGACGGTGCGGCTGGTGGCGCGTCCGGCGCAGGAGGCCACCGAGGGGCTCATCCAGCGCACGGCCAGCGAGGAGGAGATGGGGCTGGTGCTGCGCGACCTCACGCCCGAGGTGGCCGCGCCCCTGGGCGAGGCGGCCTGGTCCGGGGTGCTGGTGTCGGGCGTCACGCCGCGCGGCCCGGCGGACTCGGCCGGGCTGCGGGCGGGGGACGTGGTGACGGAGGTGAACCGCCGCCGGGTGAAGGACGCCGCCGGGGTGCGCGCGGCGCTGGGGAAGGGCAGCGCCGGGGCCAGCATCCTCCTGCGGGTGAAGCGGGGCGAGGCGCTCCAGTACATCGCCATCGCCCGGTGACGCGCGGCTAGCGCTTGTTGGCGTCCTTGCCCTTGAGCCACAGGCCCATGGGGTGGCCGCTGCGGCCCTCGGTGAGGAGGATGGCCTCGATGCGGGCCGTCACGCCGTGGTTCTTCCCGCCGCCCTTCTTCGGGAGGCTCCACACGCTCTGCGGCGTGAAGACGACCTGCGCCCGCACCGCGCGCGTGGAGAACAGCCGGGTGAACATCTGCAGGTTCCACCCCTCCGGCAGCTCCCCCGTGACGGTGAGGTAGGGGAGGATGGGGTTGCCGCTGGCGTCCGTCTTCCTGGGCGCGCCGTGGGTGAGCGCCGAGCCGCCGCCGGGGAAGAACGGGGTGATGTTGATGGTGTACATCCCCGTGCCCGGCGAGTAGGGCCCCGCGCTGAGCATGGTGGCGTCGTCCTCGGTGACGATCATGTACAGCCGCTTGCCCTGGTACTTCTTCCGGAACGCCTCCGCGTTGGCCTTGCACTGCGCGTCCACGAAGGGGCCGTCACACGCGCCAATGTACTTCTCCAGGAAGGTCCCCAGCCCTCCCAGCGGCTCGGCTTCGTCGCGCAGCTTCGCGAAGCGAGGGTCCGCGTCCGCCAGGGCGAGCACGGGCAGGAGGAGGGCGGCGGCGAGCAGGATGCGATTCACGGGCGGGGTCTCCGGGGAACAGGGGTTCAGCCTGGAATCGTGCCATTTCGGAAGGCATCCGGCACTTGTTACATGGGTGTGTAGGGGTGGATGTAGGTGAAGAAGTTGCCTACATGTGTCTACCGTGTAGGTTGCGCCTGTCACCACCTGTTCCGGGAGCAACCCCCATGTTCGAGCGTCCCCACGAGCGCCGTTCCCACCTCCGTTTCGACAAGGTCTTCACCGTGTACCTCACCACCCAGGATGGGATGCTGCGTGGGGTGGGCCGCAACATCAGCGCCCGGGGCATGTTCGTGGAGGTGCGGGATCAGGTGGGCCTGGGGGAGAAGCTGAAAGTCACGTTCGCGGGCGAGGACGGGACGGAGATGACGTGCCTGTGCGAGGTCCGCTACCAGGTGGCCCTGGCCTTCGGGCGCAAGGACGGGCGCGAGGGCAGCAGCCGCGGCGTGGGGCTGCGCATCGTGGCCTACGAGACGCAGGATGACGCGCCCCTCCTCCTGGTGGACCGCGAGCGGGTGATGCACTGAGCATGTCCCGGGGCCCGTGAGGGGCTTCGCGGCCTGGCGCTTCCCGGAACGGCGATCCGGGCCGCCCAAGCCACCATCCGGGCCCGGCGAATACGAAAGGGCACGGCCTTCCAGAAGGAGGACCGTGCCCTTCGTGTTTCCGCGCGGCGGCGGGGCTACTGCGAGAAGCCCTCGAGGAGGTAGTGGGCCTCGATGCGCTTGAGCGCCAGGATCATGGCGGCGCAGCGGGTGTCCACGTTCTCACCGATGCAGTACTGGCGGCTGTCGTGCATCTCCGTCTTGCGCGGCTGGTTGCGCGAGATGTCGCGGATGATGCGGTAGTTGCGCTTCATGGCGCGCTCGAGCCGCTGGTCGACCTCGGCCTCGCTCCAGCGCTCCATGCGCTTGTTCTGGATCCACTCGTAGTAGCTCACCGTCACGCCGCCGGCGTTGGCGATGATGTCCGGGATGAGCTCGATGCCGCGCTTCTCCAGGATGCGGTCGGCCTCCGGGGTGGTGGGGCCGTTGGCGCCCTCGGCCACCAGCTTGACCTTGAGGCGCTCGGCGACCTCGGCGGTGATTTCGCCGCCCAGGGCCGCGGGGATGAGGATGTCTGCCTGGACCTCCCAGAGGTCCTTCTTGTCGATGCGCTGGGCGCCGGGGAAGCCGAGCACGCTGCGCTTGAGGTTCTTCGGGTCCTGCACGTAGGCGGAGAGCGCGGCCACGTCGATGCCGTCGCCGTTGAAGATGGTGCCGTCGGCGTCGTTCACCGCCAGGAGGCGGCCGCCCATCTGCGCCAGGATGTTGGCGGCGTGGCTGCCCACGTTGCCGAAGCCCTGGAGGATGAACGTCTTGCCCTTCACGGACTCGCCGCGGTCGGCGTAGTAGTCCTCGATGCAGAAGGCCACGCCCTGACCGGTGGCCTTGTTGCGGCCCTCGGAGCCGCCGATGCGCACGTCCTTGCCGGTGACGATGCCGCGCAGGTTGTGGCGCTCGCGCTCACCGTCCGAGTACTGGCGGTACAGCAGGGCCATGATGCCGGGGTTGGTGCCCACGTCCGGCGCCGGGATGTCGATGTCCGGGCCAATCATGCTCTTGAGGCGGTACATGAAGCGCAGGGTGATGGCCTCGAGCTCCTCCTTGCCGTACTCGCGCGGGTCAATCTGGATGCCGCCCTTGCCGCCGCCGAAGGGGACCTCCGCGATGGCCGTCTTCCAGGTCATCTCCGCGGCCAGGGCCTTGAAGAGGTCCAGCGACACCTCGCGGTGGTAGCGCAGGCCGCCCTTGTAGGGGCCGCGCGCCTGGTTGTGCTGCACGCGGTAGGCCTTGAAGCGCTGCGACTCACCGGGGACCAACTGGTACACCTTGCCGTCCGGCAGGCGCAGGTGGCCCTGGCGGATGTCCACGTCCGAGCCCAGCAGGGCGCGGCCGTTGAGGATGATGTTGCCGTTGGCCAGCAGCTCCAGCCCCTCCTTGTTGCGCACCTGCGTCTCGGGGAGGTTGGCGAAGGTGCGCGCCTTCTCCTCGGAGAGCGGGACGAGGCGGTCCTTCAGCTTCGCCGTGACGTAGAAGATGTGCTCGTAGTCCGGCTCCTCCAGCTCGAGGCGGACGCGCTTGTCCAGCGCGATGAGGTCCGCGGCACGATGGAAGATCTCCATCGCCTCGGTGTAGACGGTGCGCTTGGGCGTAGGGGCCGGGGCGCGCATGAAATTCTCTTCGCTGGCCATGACGGAAGATGCTCCTTGTCGCGTCGCCGCTCGTGGGCGAGGCACGTGGGGGTAGCGGCGCCCTTATGTGCATAGGCGCTACAAGGGGTCAACCGCGCGAAGCGCCCGCCCTGTCCCAAGAATCTGGAAAGATAACGGGCACTTATGACAACGCGACGTGTCACCGGCGACAGACGCGGTGTGTCATCCGTGTCAGAGTGGTGACTCGTGGGGATGGTTGGAAAACCAACGATGCCGGCCCGCGGAATGGGGGCGGAAAAGTGAATGATCAGCGCCCGACATCAATTCTGCTTGCCGGACATGAACCGCCATGGTACTCCCCGCGCACCTGTCGCGCCGACATAGCTCAGCCGGTAGAGCAACTGATTCGTAATCAGTAGGTCCCCAGTTCAAATCTGGGTGTCGGCTCCAAGAAGAGAGAAGGGCTGGTTGCTTCTGGCAGCCAGCCCTTTTTCTTTTCCGCCGCTGTCGGCGCTTGGGTGTTGTTCCGACCAGGTCGGGGCGCGGTGGTGACTCCCGCGCCCGGCTGCATCACCGGAACTCGTCCACGATGTAGACCCCCGCCCTTGGCGAATCGAGGATGGCGGTCCCTGGCTTGGAGTCTGGGTGTTTCCGGAGCTGCCCGAAGCCGAGGCGGGCAACGGCACAGAGGGGCACCGGGTCGCCACCTCTCAAGGGCTGGGCGGTGTGGTACCGAATGACGACTTGTGGCCCGCCAGTCCAGACTCGCCCGTAGAGCCTTGCTGGTGCCTCAAGGAGCCCAACATCTTCCTCCAGGACGCTCTCGATGTTCCCCTCGTACAGGGTGATGGGACGCGCGCGGGACTGGTTCGCGTCGAGTTGCACCCAAGCAGACTCACCGACGAACAGCCGGAGGTAATTCATCGCTTTTCGTGCGTCTTCTGGGCACTCCTGCGGTCCTGGGCTGCCATCGGGACGAACGGCGACGCCACTCGTCGCGGAACCAGGGCACCCCGAGGACACGACGAGTAGGACGACATATCCCAAGAGCGCGAACTTATTGGAGCCCATGCCGCCCGCTCTTAGCGCGCAATCAGGGATGGATCTAGCTCGACGAAAGCCTGTCGCAGTCCATCATGCCGGTAGACCTCCAGCCACAGGCTGGTCAACGCGCCCTCTTCCACGAAAGCGCCACCGTCCGCGACAATGGCCAGCACGCCGGAACCGCCTGGGGTGATTTCACGCAGCGTCGCGCGAACGGCGACCGGCCGATCACGCCCTCCATTCATGGTCACAAGCCGAACCCGCTGAACACTCCAGGAGTGCTCCGGATTGAGGTTCTTCACCCTGAGGACGACAGCCGCCTTGCCTTTTCCTCGGTATACCTGGGCGGAAATTTCGGTGTCGCCATCATTGCCGTTGAAGCGGTCCGCGACATTGAACGGCGTCTGCGCAATCGCTCCTGACGCGAGCAGGGCGGCCAGGGCGTGATCCTCCGAGGTCTCCTCTTTGCGGTAGCGATCGTTTTCCTCGGTCAGGGCATTGTTCTTCGCGAGCGCATCAGCCAGCGCCGCATGCATTGACGCGTAGCTGTCCTGGTTCTTGAACACGTCGATCTGCTGGTCGAGGAGCGGCGCCCAGTCGTTTTCCTTTTTCAGCCAAGGCGGCCTCACGAGGAAGGGGACTTCCGTGCCATCCGCCAGGGTCACGACCAGCGGAAGGCCGTCATCGCGATGGAGATCCCGGATGGGCTCCAGGATGACCTTGTTGTGGACCACCGTGAGTGGTTCGAGCCGACCTTCCCAACCAATCACCTTCGTCTTGCTTGGGTTGACGGGCTGCTCGAAGCGCAACGTCGTGATGACCTGCCCCTTCACGTAGACGGAGTGTGGACCGTTTGCTGGATGCTCGGAAAGGAGGATGGACCGCCGATTGCGGTCGTCGGCCTGGGCGCTCAGCGTCATCAGCGCGGCGAAGGTCAGAATAGACCTCGCGAATTGGGTGGCTCTCATGGAGCGGGCACCCTACCAGGGGCGTAGCGGCCAATCCATGCTTCTCCCGACGTCGCCTGATGGGCAAGCAACTTGATTGGTATGTGGAAATATTTATAATCCGTGAGGTAGGCTGCTGTCGCGCAAGCGCGCTGGAGTTGTCAGAGCCCAAAGTCAGGATGCCGTGCCCCCTGGCTCCAGGGAGGACGCTGCGGAGGGTTCCATGAAATGGGTTGCAGTCATCTTGCCGTTGCTGCTGTCGGCGGGCTGCGCGAGCACGCGCGTGGTCCATATCGATGTCGGGAATGGGCGGCGGGTCGTCCACGCGTCGGTGGAGGTTGAGCCGGTGGAGGTGAGTGAGGACGCGTTCAAGTCCGCCCTCACGCGCCTCATCCTGGCCATGCGGATGGACATGGCATTCCAGGAGGTTGAAGAGGTGGACGCGCGCGGGTGGGCTCGCTCCAAATCGCTGCTGGCGTCCGCTGCGGGCATCGTCGATTCAGGCTCGGGCAGCTCGCTGGAGACTTTGTACGCGCGCATCTGCCCCGAGGCGGAGGACTGCTTGACGCTGGTGGGCGGAACGGGGCTGACGTTCTCCCGGAAGGACCGGACGTTGATGGCGCTGTCCTTCGCGTTGGACACCGTATGGGAGAGCGTCGAGGCCGAGGTCGGCAAGGTGCTGAATCCGGTCGCGCTCAAGGCCCTGGTGACGTCTGCAGCGCTGACGCTGCTGCTCACCATGGCGCTGCCCGAGCCCGTCACCAAGGTCGTCGCGGTGGCGCTGACGGCGGCGATGGTGGCCTATCTCGGAGTGGTGCCCGTCTGGGAGATAGGACGCGGCTTCGTCCGGTTGTGGGATGATGCGGGGATGGCGATGAGCGTCAGCGAGCTACAGGCCATCGGGCAACGGTTCGGGCGGGTGCTGGGGACGAACGGCACACGAGTCCTGGTGCTCGTCGTCATGGCGGCGCTGGGCGGAAGGAGCGCGATGGCGGCCCAGGGGCCGAAGCTCCCGGGCTTTGCTCAAGCCGCGCTTCGAGCGCAGGCCGAGGCGGGATTCCCGCTTGGAGCGGCGCTGAATGGGGGCGTGACCTCCATCGCGATGCCCGCCGCCGGAGTGCTGAACGTCGCGCTGGCGCCTGGCGCCGCCGCGGCCCTGGCGATGTACGGGGACGGTCGGATCCCCGGCGATGACGAAGGCCCGACTCACCACATCTGCACGACCAGGAACACCATCTCCGACACTACTGGCGGTCCTTGGACTCCTCAGTGTCAGAAGCTATTCGCGAAGGCCGGGATGACGCTCGAAGACGCTGCCAACAAGGTGCGGCTCAAGGGACACGCGGGGCCTCACCCTGAACTGTATCACCGAGCAGTGATGCGGCGCCTTGAACGCTCTGTTGCGCGCTGCCGAACGACGGAGACCTGCCGGGCCAGTCTGATGAAGGAGCTTGCGAAGATAGCGAATGAGCTTATGACGCCGGGAAATCCGCTTCGGAGCTTCATTGTGAAGGTGGAGAAATAGGTTGGAGCGTCATTATTACTCGGTGGAGCTGGGGGATGTGCCACGGTGGCTGATTGAGACGCCGACACGGGATTCTGGTGAGGCGTTTGACGAGCCTTGGATGTTCGCGGATGGTCGCGTCCTTCCTGACTTGGGCCCCCTCGCAGCACGAATCGCACATCCTGGGACCAGGCGATCGTTTGACTTATCTGTGATTGAGGCTGCCCCCATCGTCAACGAAGCCATTGCCGATGTCTTCAGGACATTGGCTTCGGGTGACGTCCAACTGTTTCCAGTGACGGTGGAGGGAGCGCCCGAGCGGTACTTCGTCGTCAATGTAACCAAGGTGGTTGATGCCATTGACGAGGCACGGTGCCAGGAGGTGCATCACTATGATGAGGACGATCCGTCCCCTGATTACCCAGGCGAATACAACTGGATCTACGGACTTAGAATCGACCCGTTGAGAACCGATGGCGCCCAGGTCTTCCGGCTGAAGAAGTTCAAGACTGCGTTCATTGTGTCGGAGGACGTCAAGAACGCCCTCGAAGCCGTCGGGAACCTGGGCGTGTCATTCGAGCGCGTGACGGAGGCTCCCGACCTTCATTGAAGGTCGGCGCTCACGAGGCCATCACCTCGGTGCTGCGAGAGAAGACGAGTCCCTCCTGCCGGACCGCGCCGATGCACAAGAAGTCGCCGGAATCAAAGCCGACGAGGAGGACTCGCTGAGCGGCCTCTCCGAGGATCGTCGGCCCCATGCGCTGTGCGAGATGACGGATCGCGAGCGCGGCGTACGTCAGGGCCAAGGGGTATTCGGCATCGTTCCCGAGTCCGTCTTCGTGTCCATAGGCAATCTGGTAGATGGCGTCGAGGACGCTGGAGCCCGAGTCGGGCGTGTCCGAGCCCCACCGCTCCCGGAACAGCCAATCGTGGTGGGTGGCGTCATAGGGCGCCCCGATGAGATGGATGTCCGCTGTCACGCGCTCCTGCACGACGGGGTTGAAGAGACCGAACCACAGGCCGGTGATGGCCGCTGGCGGCGGCGTTTCCCGGATGAGGGTTTCGAGCCATTGCTGGAGCTGCCGGAGATCGCCTTCCACCTCCAGTGTTCGCAGTGCAGCCCAGTCAGGGTGAGGGCGTGCCGCCTCGCAGAACTGGATGATGTGCAGGAGCGCTGCCGCGACGGAGAGGTCCGACTTCACGACGCGCTCGATCTCTTCGAAGAGCTTGTGGACGTTGTAGGAGGTCATTGAGCGATTCTACGGGGGCTGTTATTCGCAGTGGCCAGAATTGCTTTGCCTGGGGCGAGGGTGCCACACGTTCGGCGTTGAAAGGCCTCTCGCTCACGCGTGCCCGTTTGCCCGTCTGGTGCATTTTCGCACCGGGAGCCAATAGCTTTCGTGCGTGGCCGCGGGTGCCCCTCGCAGGCTGGGGCGAAAGGAGTGGACATGGCGCAGGCGGGTGGGAACCAGGGCGAGCAGGCACCGGGTGGGCTGCTGGACAAGACGTTGGACGTCGGCCGGAAGCTGCTCCGAGGGGAGGCGGACCGGACACGGCGGGCGCTGCACGCCGAGGCGCGCGATATCTCCTCTGGTGCTGTGTTTTGGGGCGGAGCGGGACTGTTGGCGCTCGGCGGGGTCTCCGCCCTGACGCTCTCCCTGGCCAAGGTGCTGCTGGCGCATCCGGGGCGCGCGGCCTTGTTGGGACTGGGGCTGGTGGGGGGCGCGGCCGGTCTGGCGCTCGTGGGGGTGCGGTGCCTCCCCCGGCACCCGCTGGCCGCCGTGGGCTCACAGGTGCGGCGAGATCTGGACAAGTTGGACCAGCAGCTCACCTGAGCGGGGCACGCTCCACGTCGCGGAAGAGGAAGGTCACCTGGCCGCTCGGTTCGAGGAACGCCGCGTGGACGGCGCCCAGGTCGTCGCGGCCGTGCGTGCGCAGTTGGCTGAGGAGCTCCTTCTGGGAGATGCGCGACCTGCGCAGGTTGGCGTGCACCAGGCGGCCTGCGCGAATCAGCTCCAGCGACCGGCCTTCCAGCAGCCGGGCCGCGCGGTGGTCGCGGTAGGCGAGCCAGGAGAAGAGCCTGTCCCACGCGCCCATCGTGGCCAGCGCGATGAAGCCCGTGGTGAGGCTGTCGTCGTTGGCCACGATGGTCATCCGCATGCAGACCGTGAGGAGGAAGAGCAGGGCCAGGTCGAAGCTGGCGTAGCGGCTCAGCTCCTTGCGTCCCACCAGCCGCAGGACGAACTGCACGAAGAGGAACACCAGCGAGACGCGGATGATGACCTCCAGTGGGTGGAGGTCCGGAACCCAGAGGCCGTGCCAGTCAATAGGCTTCATGGAGGAAAGCTGCCCACGCGTGCGCGCGCTGGCTGGCGCGGGCGACAGACATGGGAGGAGAGGCCATGGTCCTGAAGCACAGCGAGGCGGTTCCCATCGAGCGCTGCGACGTCCAGGCGTATGAGATACCAACGGATGCGCCGGAGGCGGACGGCACCGCCGAATGGAACAGCACGACGCTCGTGGTGGTGGAGCTGACGGCGGGCGGCACGCGCGGGCTCGGCTACACGTATGCCGACGCCTCGGCGGCGGACCTCATCCGTCGCTCGCTCGCCCGCGGGCTCCAGGGACACGACGTGATGGACGTCCCGGCGCGGATGCGCACGTTGCTGGGACAGGTCCGCAACAAGGGGCGGCCGGGGCTGGTGGCCATGGCGCTCTCCGCGGTGGACGTGGCGCTGTGGGACACCAAGGCGCGCCTGCTGGAGGTGCCGCTGGTGCGGCTGCTGGGCGCGGCGCGGTCCGCGGCCCCTGTCTACGGCAGCGGGGGCTTCACCTCGTATCCCATCGCGCGGCTTCAGGCCCAGCTCGCCGGCTGGGTGGAGCAGGGGATTCCCCGGGTGAAGATGAAGGTGGGCAGCCGCCCCGATGAGGACCCGGCCCGGGTGGAGGCCGCGCGGCGCGCCATCGGGCCGCGCGCGGCGCTCTTCGTGGATGGCAACGGCGCGTACACGGTGGCGCAGGCCCTGTTGCTCGCGGAGCGCTTCGCGGCCCATGGCGTCTCCTGGTTCGAGGAGCCCGTCTCCAGCGATGACCTGGACGGGCTCCACCGCCTGCGCGCCCGCGTCCCCGCCGGCATGGCCGTGGCCGCGGGAGAGTATGGAGACAGTGGCCTCTATTTCCGGCGCATGCTGGAGGCGGGCGCGGTGGACGTGCTCCAGGCGGACGCCACCCGCTGCCTGGGCATCAGCGGGTTCCTCCAGGCGGACGCGCTGTGTGACGCGTTCGGCGTGCCGCTGTCGGCCCATTGCGCCCCCGCGCTCCATGTCCATGTGGCGTGCGCGGCGCGGCGATTGGTGCACCTCGAGTACTTTCACGACCATGTCCGGCTGGAGCGGATGCTCTTCGACGGCGTGGCGCCTGTCCGGCAGGGGGCGCTGGCTCCGGACCTGACGCGGCCGGGCCTGGGCCTGGAGTTGAAGCGCGCGGACGCGGCGCGCTACGCGGTCGGTCCCCTGGCCTGACGCGCACGCTCAACGGGCTCTATGACGCCAAGCTGGACCACCAGCCCGTGGTGGCCATCGTCGGCCAGCAGGCGCGCTCGGCCCTGGGCGGCCACTACCAGCAGGAGGTGGACCTCACCACGCTCTTCAAGGCCGTGGCCAGCGAGTACGTCACCATGGTGACGAAGCCCTCCGCCGTCCGTCACGCCATTGACCGGGCGGTGCGCATCGCCCTGCACCAGCGCTCGGTGACGTGCGTCATCATCCCCAATGATGTGCAGGAGCTGGCGTACCAGCCGCCGCCGCGGAAGCACGGCACCGTCCACTCCAGCGTGGACTTCAGCCCGCCGCACGTCATCCCCCAGGAGAAGGACCTGCGCCGCGCCGCGGACGTGCTCAACGCGGGCAAGAAGGTGTCCATCCTCATCGGCGCGGGCGCGATGAACGCCGCCGACGAGGTGGTGGAGGTGGCGGACCTGCTGGGCGCTGGCGTGGCCAAGGCGCTGCTGGGCAAGGCGGCGCTGCCGGACGCGCTGCCCTTCGTGACGGGCGCCATCGGCTTGCTGGGGACCCGGCCCTCCTGGGACATGATGATGGGCTGCGACACCTTGTTGATGGTGGGCACCAGCTTCCCCTACGCGGAGTTCCTCCCCCCCGAGGGCCAGGCGCGCGGCGTGCAGATTGACCTCGACGGGCGCATGCTCGCCATCCGCTACCCCATGGAGGTGGCGCTCTCGGGTGACAGCAAGGAGACGCTGCGCGCGCTGCTGCCCCTGCTCCAGCGCAAGCAGGACCGGAGCTGGCGCGAGCAGTTGGAGAAGGGCATCCGCCAGTGGTGGAAGCTGCTGGAGGCGCAGGCGATGAACCCGGCCGACCCCATCAACCCCCAGCGCGTCTTCTGGGAGCTGAGCCCCAGGCTGCCCGACGGCGTCATCCTGACGGCGGACTCGGGCTCGGGGACGAACTGGTTCGCCCGGGACGTGAAGATTCGCAAGGGGATGATGGCGTCTCTGTCCGGCAACCTCGCCACCATGGGCTGCGGGATGCCGTACGCCATCGGGGCGAAGTTCGCGTTCCCACACAGGCCGGTGCTGGCCATGGTGGGGGACGGCGCGATGCAGATGAACGGTAACGCGGAGCTCATCACGGTGGCGAAGTACTGGAAGGAGTGGAAGGACCCACGCTTCGTCGTGCTGGTGCTCAACAACCGCGACCTCAACCAGGTGACGTGGGAGCAGCGGGTCATGGCCGGAGACCCGAAGACGCCCGCCACACAGACGCTGCCGGACTTCCCCTATGCGCGCTACGCGGAGTCGCTGGGGCTGCGCGGCGTGCGCGTGGACCGCCCGGAGCAACTGGCCCGCGCCTGGGACGAGGCGCTCTCCGCGAACCGGCCCGTGGTGCTGGAGGCCTACACGGACCCGAACGTGCCGCCGCTGTCGCCGCACATCACCTTCGAGCAGGCCCGTCACTTCGCCTCGGCCCTCCTGTCCGGGGACGAGGACACGGCGGGCATCGTCAGGCAGTCCATCCGCGGCATGGTGGACAAGCTCCTGCCGCACAAGGCGTAGGGGCGCGTCAGGAGTCCGCGGGCAGGGAGGCGTCGGCGGGACCGGCGTCCTCCGCGGCGCGCAGCTCGACGCGAGGCAACCGCACCACCTCCAGGGTGGAGGACGCCAGGTCGATGCCCTCCTCGCGGAAGCGCGCGAGCACGCGCCGGGAGATGGCGTCCTTCACCTCGCGCACGCCATAGGTCTTCACGAGGAACCGCGCGCTCAGCTCCACCCAGTTGTCCGTGAGGCGCAGGTAGACGCGGGGCTCCAGCTCGCTCGCGTGGATGAGGAAGCGCTCGCGCAGTTGCGCCAGGTCGCGGTGGCCCTCCTCGATGATGCCGGCGGTGGCCTCGCGCACGGCCGCCAGGACGATGGCCTCGGCGCGCGGGAGGTCGGCCTGGTACCGCAGGGGCAGCCGCAGCTCCTCCCAGAGGAAGTTGAAGCTGCGCGTGTAGTTGTACGTTGGCTGCTTGAAGACCTCCGCGTTGGTGATGGTGACGACGCGCCCGGTGTACTGGCGCGAGGCCACCCAGTGGTGCGGGTCGGGCATCAGCAGCGCCGGCACCCCCATCTCCATCACCGTCGTCTTGAGCAGGCCGATGTCCAGCACGTCTCCGCGGACGTCTCCAATCTGGATGCGGTCGCCCAGGTCGAACGTCTTGCCGAAGACGATGACGAAGTAGCCCGCCACGGACAGCACCGCGTTCTGCGAGGCGAAGGCGAGCCCTCCGGCCAGCAGGCCCAGGAAGGTGGCCAGGCGGTTGGGGTTGTCGAACCAGATGGAGAGCAGCAGCAGCGTCCCCACCGCCCCGAAGGCGAGCCGGATGCCCTTGCGCGTCCAGATGGTGCGGCGGGACACGCCCGTGCCCAGTCCCACCACCACGGTCAGCAGCGCGCGCACGCCCAGCACCGCCACGACCACGACGAGCGACAGCGCCACCTTGTGCAAGGTCTCGGCGTTGAGGCCGAGGATGCGCACGCCGAACAGGTCCATGGCCTCAAGCTGGGGTGGTGTCCAGGGCACTACAAGGCATGCGGGCGCGGGTCGCGGCCAGGCGGGCAGGGGCGGGCCCGGCGCGACGCCCTCCGCCAGGGCCGGGCATCTGGGCCCGCCGTGATGACGAGGCTCCTCGGCTCCCTCGTCCGTGGCGTTCATGACGGCGCGAGGCGAGCACTGCGTCTGGTCGCATGGCTGTGTACAGCCCCCATCACGGGCGCGGGCGCGCCTGTGAGCGGGCGTACATGCCAGCCCGGGGCCGTGGGCTGGCCGACAGCGGCGCGGGCTTCACCCATGCGCGCCCGCGGGCTCCCCTGTAGGCCGGGGGTTCGACTCGGGACCGGCGGGGTATGGGGCTCTTTCCTCCAGGAACGGATCACGTTCTGCGCGGCGTGCTCGGCCTGACGGCCGCGCTCCCCGTCCTGGGGATGGCGGCGCTCCTGCTGCTGGCGCGCAGCCCCCTGGGCACCGCCGCCTTCGAGCCCGTCCCGCAGCCGGTGCAGTTCGACCACCGCCACCACGTGGGGGATGACGGCATCGGCTGTCGCTACTGCCACGAGGGCGCCTGGGAGGGCCCCTACGCGGGGGTGCCGCCCACCAGCCGCTGCATGGGCTGCCACGCGCAGCTCTGGAACGAGAGCGCGCTGCTGGCCCCGGTGCGTCAGAGCTACTTCGAGGACCGGCCCATCCCCTGGAACCGCGTCCACCGCCTGCCGGACTTCGTCTTCTTCAACCACGCCATCCACGTCCACAAGGGCGTGGGGTGCGTGAGCTGCCATGGCCGCGTGGACCAGATGCCGCTGGTGGAGCAGGTGGCCCCCCTCACCATGGGCTGGTGCCTGGCGTGCCACCGCGACCCGGCGCCCCACCTCCGGCCGGTGGCGCACGTCGCCGACATGACGTGGCGGCCGCCGGGGGATGCCCGCCAGGCGGGGCTCCAGGTGCAGCGGGCCCTGAACGTCCACCCTCGCGTCGAGTGCAATACATGCCACCGGTGAAGGACCGATACCCGCTGCCGGTGCTCGCGGACGCGCCGCCGGCGTGGCGGAGCCTGGAGGAGCGCCGCGCCGCCGCGCCCGCCCCGGCGGAGGGGGAGTTCCCGCCCGGCGCCGCCCGCCCGCCCGAGGGGCTCTCCCGGCGGACGCTGCTGGAGCTGGCCGCGTTCGGCGCGGCGGCCGCGCACCTGTCCGGCTGCTTCCGCCCGCCGCCCGAGAAGGTGATGCCGTACTCGCGCCAGCCCCCCGAGGTGACGCCGGGTGTGCCGCTCCACTACGCCACGGGCCTGGCCCTGGAGGGGCACGTGCGGGGGCTGGTGGTGCGCAGCCACGAGGGCCGGCCCACCAAGGTGGAGGGCAACCCCTTGCAGCCGGAGAGCCTGGGGGCGGCTGGCGCGCACGAGCAGGCCTCGCTGCTGGGGCTCTATGACCCGCACCGCGCGCGGGTGGTCCGCCACCAGGGCGTGCCCACGACGCGGGCCGCCGTCTTCGCCCGGCTGCGCGAGCGCGCGGCCCGCACGGACGGCGGCGCCGGGCTGCGCTTGCTGGTGGAGCCCTCCGCCTCGCCGCTGTGGGCGCGGGCCCATGCCCGGCTGATGGAGCGCTACCCGCGGGCCCGCGTGGTGCCCTTCAGCGCCACGGACACGGGGGCCTCGCGGGAGGGGGCGCGCCTCGCCTTCGGTCGCCCGCTGGTGGCGCTGCCCCGCTTCGGCGCCGCGCGCGCGGTCGTGTCGCTGGAGGAGGACTTCCTCGCCACGCTGCCCGGCAGTCCCCGCGCCGCGCGCGACTTCATCTCCGCCCGCACGCCCGCCGACATGAACCGGCTGTGGGTGGTGGAGAGCCACCTCTCCGTCACCGGGGCCTTCGCGGATGAGCGGCTCCGGGCCCGGCCGTCCCGCGTGCCCCACCTGGCGCGCGCGCTCGCCGCCGAGGTGGGGCGGGCGCTGGGCCGCGCGGAGCTGGCGGGGCTGTCCGAGGGCGCCCCCCTCCTGAGCGACGTGGAGCGGCGCTGGCTCGCGGCGGCGGCCAGGGACCTCGCGGGGCAGGGGCGCCGGGCGCTGGTGGTGGCCGGGGCGCGGCAGCCCGCTGCGGTGCACGCGCTGGCCCACGGCGTCAACGAGGCCCTGGGCGCGCTGGGCACCACCGTGGCGCTGGTGGAGGACACGCTGCTGCCCGCGCCGGACTTCGCGGCCCTGCCCGCGCTGGTGGAGGAGCTGCGCGCGGGGGCGGTGGACACGCTGCTCATCACTGCCTGGAACCCTGTCTACCGCGCCCCCGCGGACGTGCCGCTGGGCGAGGCGCTGGGCCGCGTGCGCGACGCGGTGTACTGCGCGCTCCACGACGACGAGACGGCGGCCGCCTGCGCGTGGAGCGTCCCGTCCACGCACCCCTACGAGGCCTGGGAGGACGGCCGCGCGCCCGACGGCACCGTCACCATCCTCCAGCCGCTCATCGCCCCGTTGGTGGAGGGCGCGGTGGCGCCGCTGGAGCTGCTGGCGGCCTTCACCGGCGACCTGGAGTCCACCGCCTATGAGCGGCTGCGGGCCCAGTGGCGCGAGCGCACGGGGACCCACGAGGCGGTGTGGGAGGGCTGGCTCGCCGACGGCGTCATCCCGGACACGCGGCTCCCCACGCTGGAGGCGCGCGTGGACACCGCCGCGGTGCTCGCCGCGGCGCGGGCCCTGCCGCCGCCGGACGGAGCGCCGCTCGAGCTGCACCTGGTGCCGGACGCCAAGGTGTTCGACGGCCGGTTCGGCGCCAACCCCTGGCTGCAGGAGCTGCCAGACCCCATCACGAAGGTGACCTGGGACAACGCCGCGCAGGTGAGCCCGGCCACGGCCGCGCGGCTGGGGCTGGAGCGGGGCTCTCGCGTGCGGCTGGAGGCGCGCGGCCGGGCGCTGGAGGCCCCAGTGCTCGTGGTGCCCGGGCAGGCGGATGACACCGTCACGCTGCCGCTCGGCTACGGGCGCGCCCGGGGGGGCCCGGTGGCCGCCGGCGTGGGCTTCAACGCCTACGCGCTGCGCCTCCAGGACGCGCCCTGGGCCGTGGCTGGCGCGCGCCTCACCCGGCTGGAGGGACACCACGCGTTCGCCCTCACCCAGGAGCACTGGCGCATGGAGGAGCGGCCGCTGGCCCTCCAGACGACGCGGGAGAACTTCGAGGCCCACGAGGACGCGATGCTGAAGGCTTTCCAGGAGCCGATGCCGCACCTGTATCCGCCGGTGCCCCGGCCCGTGGCGCCGCCGCACCGCTGGGGCATGGCCATCGACCTGCACCGGTGCACCGGCTGCAGCGCGTGCGTGGTGGCCTGCCAGGCGGAGAACAACATCCCCTCGGTGGGCCGGGAGCAGGTCCTCCGCGGCCGGGAGATGCACTGGCTGCGCATCGACCGGTACTTCCTGGGCAGCGACGACGACCCGGGCGTCATCACCCAGCCGCTGATGTGCGTGCACTGCGAGTACGCGCCCTGCGAGTACGTGTGCCCGGTGGCCGCCACCGTCCACTCGGACGAGGGGCTGAACCAGATGGTCTACAACCGCTGCATCGGCACGCGGTACTGCTCCAACAACTGCCCCTACAAGGTCCGGCGCTTCAACTACCTGAGCTACACCGGGGGGGAGCCGCTGGCCCGGACATACCGGAACCCGGACGTGTCGGTGCGCTCGCGCGGGGTGATGGAGAAGTGCACGTACTGCGTGCAGCGCATCGAGGCGGCGCGCATCACCGCCCGGGTGGAGGGGCGCGCCATCCGGCCGGGTGAAGTCATCACCGCCTGCGCGCAGGCGTGCCCCACGCAGGCGCTCGTCTTCGGCGACCTCAACCACCCGGACGCGGCCGTCTCCCGCCTGCACGCGGACGCGCGCCACTACGCGCTGCTGCACGAGCTGGGCACGCGCCCGCGCGGCGTCCACCTCATCCGGCTGAAGAACCCCTCAAAGGCGCTGACGTGAGCGAGCCCGCCCCCAAGGCGCCGGTGACGGCGGACCCGCTGGTGCGGCACTCCCTCCTGGAGGGCCGCTACGCCGACGCGGCGCTGGGCGAGTCGCTGCTGCGGCCCGTGCTGGGCCCGCCCGGCCCGGGCTGGTGGGCGCTGGTGGGCCTGTGCTCGGCGCTCACCGCGCTGCTGGTGGTGGCCATCGGCGTGACGCTGGGGAAGGGCGTGGGCACGTGGGGCAACAACATCCCGGTGGCCTGGGCCTTCGGCATCATCAACTTCGTGTGGTGGATTGGCATTGGCCACGCCGGCACGCTCATCTCCGCCATCCTGCTGCTCTTCGGTGAGAAGTGGCGCAGCTCGGTCAACCGCATGGCGGAGGCGATGACGCTGTTCGCCGTGGCCTGCGCGGGCCTGTTCCCCCTGCTGCACCTGGGCCGGCCGTGGAAGTTCTACTGGCTGGTGCCGTACCCCAGCGCGCTGCGCATGTGGCCGCAGTTCCGCTCGCCGCTGACGTGGGACATCGTGGCCATCCTCACGTACCTCACCGTCTCCGTCCTGTTCTGGTACATGGGCCTGCTCCCGGACCTGGCCACGGCCCGGGACACCGCGCGGCAGACGTGGAAGCGCCGGGCGTGGGGGCTCCTGTCGCTGGGCTGGCGGGGCAGCGCGCGGCACTGGCTGCGCTGGCGGACCGGCTACCTGCTGCTGGCGGGGCTCGCCACGCCGCTGGTGGTCTCGGTGCACACCATCGTCTCCTTCGACTTCGCGGTGGCCCAGCTCCCCGGCTGGCACACCACCGTCTTCCCGCCGTACTTCGTGGCGGGCGCCATCTTCTCCGGCCTGGCCATGGTGCTGTGCCTGCTGCTCCCCGCCCGCCGGGTGCTGCGGCTGCACCACGTGGTGACGCAGGCGCACCTGGACGTGCTGGCGCGGCTGATGCTCGTGGCCGGGCTGTTCGTGGCCTACGGCTATGTGCAGGAGCACTTCTTCGGCTGGTACAGCGGCAACCCCTACGAGATGCACGTGATGGGCATCCTGCGCACCGGCCCCTACGCGCCGCTGTTCTGGACCGTCGTCACCTGCAACGTGCTGGTGCCGCAGGTGTTCTGGTGGGGCCGGCCGCGCACCTCGCCGGTGGTGCTGTGGGGGGCCGCGTTGCTGGTCAACCTGGGCATGTGGCTGGAGCGCTACATGATTGTCGTGGCGCCCCTCAGCGAGGACTTCCTGCCGAGCAGCTGGCGGCACTACGCGCCCACCTGGGTGGACCTGTCCCTGCTGGCCGGGACGCTGGGCTTCTTCGGCCTGGGCTTCCTCCTGTTCCTCAAGCTGCTGCCGCCGGTGCCGGTCAGCGAGGTGAAGCAGCTCCAGCACGAGCTGGACGCGTCCGAGGCGTTCGCGCGCGAGGTCGCGGCGCGGGCCGGCGCGCCGGGAGGTGGGCGGTGAGGGGCTGGCTGCTGGGTGAGTTCCGCTCCCCGGAGCGGCTGCTGGAGGCGGCGCGGGGCCTGCGCGCGCGGGGCTTCACGCGGCTGGACGCCTTCACGCCCTTCCCGGTGGAGGGCATGGACGAGGCGCTGGCGCTGCCGCCCTCGCGGCTGCCGCGGCTGGCGCTCGTCGCGGGCGTGGGCGGAGCGGCGGGGGCCTACCTGGTGCAGTGGTTCACCCAGGCGGTGGACTGGCCGCTGGACGTGGGGGGCCGGCCGCTGCACGCGGGCCCCGTCTTCATCCCCATCGCCTTCGAGACCGCGGTGCTGTCCGCCGCGAGCGCCATCTTCCTGGGGGTGCTCATCGGCTGCGGGCTGCCGCGGGTGACGCACCCCTTCCTGGGGCTCGAGCCCTTCCGCAGCGCCAGCATCGACGGCTTCTGGGTGTCGGTGGCCGTGGACGATGACGCCGGCGGCGCCGCGGCGGACGCGGCCCTGCGCGAGCTGGGGGCGGTGAAGGTGTCGCGGGTGGAGGAGGGCGGATGAGCGCGCGCCTCCTGCCGCGCGCCGTGGCCGCGCTCACCCTGGCCGCCTGCGAGGACAGGGACCCCCTGCAGGTCCAGGCGCGCGACAACGCGTACACCGCGGACCCGAACTTCGCGGACGGGCGCGCCATGCGGACGCCCGTGCGGGGCACCGTGCCGCGGGAGTGGTACCGCCGCCAGGCGCCCGCAATCCCCCAGCGCGCCCCGGACGGGGGGCTGGCGGACCCCGCGCGCTTCCCCGTGCCGCTCACGCGCGAGCTGCTCGCGCGCGGCCGGGGCCACTTCGAGACCTGGTGCGCGCCCTGCCACGGGCTCCTGGGGGACGGGCACAGCGTCGTGGCGGAGAACATGCAACTGCGCCCGCCGCCCGCGCTGTACGGGTCGCTCCATGCGCCGCATCCGCCGTCCGGGATGGTGACGCTGGACGGCCCGCGCGCCGACGCGGGCAGGGAGGGCGGCGGGCCGCTGGCGCCCGGCTGGGACGCGCTGCCGCACCCGCCGGGCTTCTACTACCAGGTCATCACCGAGGGGTACGGGCTGATGCCGTCGTACGCGGCGGAGCTGCCGCCCGAGCAGCGCTGGGCGGTGGTGGCGTGGCTGCGGGTGCTGGCCTACAGCCAGCGAGCGCCGCTGTCCGCCGCGCCCACGGAGGTCCAGTCGTCGCTCCAGCGGCAGGCCGGGCCGGGAGGTGCGCCATGAGGCTGGAGGTGCTCACGCGGTGGGAGGGGAGCCCGCGGGTGCGGCTGGGCGCGCTGGCCGCGGGGGTGCTGGGGCTGGTGGCCACGGGCGCGGGGGGCCTGGCGGCGCCCCGGGAGGCGGCCTACGGGTACCTGTTCGCCTTCGCCTACTGGCTCTCGCTGGGCCTGGGGGCGCTGCTCATCCTCGCGGCCTTCCATGCCGCCAGGGCGCGCTGGCCCACGGTGCTGCGCCGGCCGCTGGAGCTGATGGCCACGTGCTGCCCGCTCTTCGCCGCCTTCTTCATCCCCGTGGCGCTGTCGCTGCCGCTCCTGTTCCCCTGGGTGCGCCCGCCGCCGGACCTGGGCTCGCACGGGCTGGAGCTGCTGGCGCACAAGCGCCCGTACCTCAACGTCCCCTTCTTCCTGGTCCGCGCGTGCTTCTACTTCGCGGTGTGGGGCGCCGTCGGGGGGCTGCTGTACCGCTGGTCGGTGCGCCAGGACACGGAGGCGGACCTCGGCGCCCGGAGCGTGCGGCTCACGCAGTGGCAGCGCAGGCTGTCCGCGGGCGCGCTGCCGGTGGTGGTGCTGTGCGTGTCCTTCGCCAGCCTGGACTGGCTGATGTCGCTGGAGCCCCTGTGGAAGTCCACGGTGTACGGGCTCTACGTGGGCTGCGGCGCGGTGGTGGCCGCGCTGTCCGCCGTGGCGGTGCTGGCGGCCGCGTGGCGGGGGCCGGGGCAGTTCGGCGCGCTCATGGGGCCGCGCCACTTCCAGCGGCTGGGCACGCTGCTCCTGGCCTTCGTGTGCCTGTGGGCCTACTGCGGCTACTCGCAGTTCATGCTCATGTGGGTGGCCTCGCTGCCGGAGGAGGTGCCGTGGTACCGCGCCCGGCTGGACGGCGGCTGGCGCCAGGTGGCGGTGCTGCTCGCGGTGGGGCACTTCGCCGTGCCCTTCTTCCTGCTGCTCGTCCGGCGCGTCAAGCAGCGCCCGCGCGCGCTGGGCCTGGTGGCGGCGTGGCTGCTGCTCATGCGCGCGGTGGACCTGTACTGGCTGGTGGTGCCCGCGCTCCACCCGCGGGCGCTCGACGTCCACTGGACGGCGCTCACGGCCTGGGTGGGGGTGGGGGGGCTCGCGGTGGCGGCGTGCCTGGCGCTCGCGCGCGGCAGCTACACGGTGCCCGTGAGGGACCCGTTCCTCCTCCATTCGCTGGAGGTGCCCGAGTCATGAGCGCGGACTACACGCCGACGCCGCCGGACCCCGGGCAGCTCCCCGGCGGGCGCATCGCGCTGGTGGCGGGCGCCTGGATGGCGCTCGTCGTCGTCTCCCTGCTGGCCAACCGGTGGCTGGAGGACCACAGCCGCCCCTGGGCGCCCGCGGGGCCGTCCCCCGTCATGGGCCGCGCGGAGCTGGCGGACGTCAACCAGCGCCCCTTCGCCCTGGACGACCGGGCGCGGCGCCTGCGGGAGGCACAGCAGGCCCGGCTGGAAGGCTATGGGTGGGTGGACCGGGATGGGGGCGTCATCCACCTGCCCCTGGAGCGCGCCGTGGAGCGGGTGCTGGCGGAGGAGGGGCGGGGGCCATGAGCGAGCTGCTGCGGCGCCTCCTCTTCCTGCCGAGGCAGGCGTCCACGCTGGCGTCCCGCGTGGATGACATCCACTTCTTCATCATCCTCACCACCTTCGTCGTGGGCGCGGGGATTGGCCTCACCGGGTTCGTCTTCCTGCTCCGCTACCGGCGGCGCCAGGCGCACGCCCTCACGCCGCACATCGAGGCCCCGGCGTGGCTGGAGGGCCTCTACATCAGCGTCCCGCTGGCCTTCTTCCTGTTGTGGGGCGCCCTGGGCTACCGGGACTATGTCTGGGCGCGCACCCCGCCCGCGGACGCGCTGGACGTCTACGTCATGGGCAAGCAGTGGATGTGGAAGTTCGCGTACCCGGACGGCCCCGGAGAGGTGGGGGTGCTGCACGTCCCGGCCGGCCGCCCGGTGCGCGTGCTCATCACCTCGCGCGACGTCATCCACTCCTTCTACGTGCCGGCGTTCCGCCTGAAGATGGACGCGCTGCCGGGGCGCTACACGGAGACGTGGTTCGAGGCGGTGCGGCCGGGGCGCTACCCGGTGCTGTGCGCGGAGTACTGCGGGGTGGACCACTCGCGCATGCGCGCGGAGGTGGTGGTGCTGGCGCCGGAGGCGTTCGAGGCCTGGCGGGCCCGGCACAAGACGCAGCCGGCCCCGGGCCCCGGTCAGGTGCCGGAGCTCGCCATGGGGGTGGGCGCGCGCGGGCCGCTGGCCGAGCAGGGGCGCGTCGTGGCGACGCGGATGGGCTGCTTCCAGTGCCACACGGTGGACGGCACGCCGCACATCGGCCCCACCTGGCGGGGGCTGTACCTGCGCGACGAGCCGCTGGCGTCGGGCGGGCACATCCGCGCCGACGTGGCCTACCTCACCGAGTCCATGATGGACCCGCAGGCGAAGCTCGTCGCGGGCTTCGAGCCGGTGATGCCGTCCTTCCAGGGGAGGTTGAGCGCGGCGGACGTGGCCGCGCTCGTCGAATACATCCAGTCGCTGCGGCCGGAGCGCCCCGTGCCTCCCGCCGCGCAGGAGCCCAGGTATGAGCCTCGCGCGCGCTGAGCCGACGATGCCGGAGGAGCACTACCTCAACTCGGAGCGGGGCCTGTGGTCCTGGCTCACCACGCAGGACCACAAGCGCGTTGGCGTCATGTTCCTGGTGGCCGTCCTCCTCATGTTCCTGCTGGGGGGCTGCTACGCGCTGGCCCTGCGGCTGGAGCTGCTCACGCCGGAGGAGACGGTGATGGGGCGGCTGGCCTACAACCGCGCCTTCACCGTGCACGGCGTCGTCATGGTGTGGCTCTTCCTCATCCCCTCCATCCCCACCGCGTTCGGCAACTTCCTGCTACCGCTGATGATTGGCGCCCGGGACGTGGCCTTCCCCCGGCTCAACCTGGCCAGCTTCTACCTCTACGTGCTGGGCGCGGCGCTGACGCTCTGGGCGATGCTCCAGGGGGGCGTGGACACGGGCTGGACCTTCTACACGCCCTACAGCACCGCCACCGGCACCGACGTGATGCCGGTGCTGCTGGGCGTGTTCGTGGTGGGCTTCTCCACCATCATCACCGGGCTCAACTTCATCACCACCGTGCACACGATGCGCGCGCCCGGCGTCGGGTGGATGAGGCTGCCGCTCTTCGTCTGGGCCATCTACGGCACGTCCATCATCCAGGTGCTGGCCACGCCGGTGCTGGGCATGGTGCTGGTGCTGGTGGCGCTGGAGCGGGTGGCCGGCGTGGGGCTGTTCGACCCGGCCCGCGGGGGAGACCCGCTGCTGTATCAGCACCTGTTCTGGTTCTACAGCCACCCGGCCGTCTACATCATGATCCTCCCCGGCATGGGCGTCATCAGCGAGGCGGTGTCCGTCTTCAGCCGGAAGAACCCGTTCAGCTACCGGGTGCTGGTGTGGAGCACCGTGGGCATCGCCTTCGTGGGCTTCCTGACGTGGGGCCACCACATGTTCGTGTCCGGCCAGTCCACTTTCGGCGCGGGCGCCTTCAGCGTGCTGTCCATGCTGGTGGCCATCTTCACGGCGCTGAAGATCTTCACCTGGCTGAGCACGATGTACCGGGGGAGCATCTGGGTCTGCACGCCCTTCGTCTACGTGCTGGGGTTCATCTTCCTGCTCTTCTTCGGCGGCATGAGCGGGGTGGCGGTGGCCGTCACGTCCGCGGACCTCCACTGGCACGACACGTACTTCGTGGTGGCGCACTTCCACTTCATCATGGTGGGGGCGTCGCTGATGGCCTTCCTCGGGGCGCTGCACTACTGGTTCCCGAAGATGTTCGGCCGGCGCTACCCGGAGGGGCTGGGCGTGGGCACGGCGGTGCTCATCATCTTCGGCTTCATCGCCACCTTCCTGCCGCAGTTCCTCCTGGGCAACCAGGGCATGCCGCGCCGCTACGCGGACTACCCGGAGCACTTCCAGCCGCTGCACGTGGCGTCCACCGCGGGCGCGTCGCTGCTGGGGTTCGGCTTCCTCATCGTCGCCATCTACCTGGGCTGGGCGCTTCTCCATGGCGCCGCGGCGGGGAGGAACCCGTGGGAGAGCCGCGGCTTCGAGTGGTACAGCGCCTCGCCCCCACCGGAGTCCAACTTCCACGAGCCGCCCGCCTTCCCCCATGGGCCGCACGACTACGCGCGGCCCGGCATCGAGCCGGAGGTGGGCCATGCCCTCTGACGGCGCCGCGCGGCCGGTGGTGGCGCAGGCCCGCCACTTCGGGGACGAGGCGGCGCGCCAGGGCGCGGCCCACATGGGCATGTGGGTCTTCCTCGCGTCGGAGGTGATGCTCTTCACCGCGCTGTTCACCAGCTACGCGCTCTACCGGCTGGCCTACCCGCAGGTGTTCCACCAGGGCCCCCATCACATGGATGTCACCCTGGGCACGCTCAACACCTATGTCCTGGTGACCAGCAGCGTCCTGGTGGCGCTGGCGATCGCCTCCATCCGCGCCGGACGGGAGCTGGCCGCGGGTGGGCTGCTCGCGGGCGCGGCGGTGCTGGGCGTGGCCTTCCTCTCCCTCAAGGGCCTGGAGTACGCGCACCACGCGCGGGACGGGGCGCTGCCCGGCGCGCACTATGCCTACGCGAAGTTCGCCATCCCCGGGGCCAGCCTCTACTTCACGCTCTACTGGGTGATGACGGGCGTCCACGCGGTGCACGTGACGGTGGGCGTGGGCGCGCTGTCGGTGCTCGCCTTCCGCACGCTGGAGGGCCGCTTCAGCGCGGCCTACCACACGCCCCTGGAGCTGGGGGGCATGTACTGGCACCTGGTGGACCTCGTCTGGCTGTTCCTCTGGCCCCTCTTGTACCTGGTGTGAAGGGAGGCGCGCGTGTCTCCGACGAAGGGCGTGCTGCTGGTGGGCGTGGGGCTGCTGGTCCTCACCACCCTGTCGTTCCTCCTGTCCCGGGCTCACCTGGGGCGCTGGGGGCTGGAGGTGGCGCTGGGCATCGCCGCCGTGAAGGCGGGGCTCCTCGCCTTCTTCTACATGCACCTGGCGGAGCGGCCCGGCGGGCCCCGGCTGGTCTTCGCCACCGCGTTCATCTTCGTCGTCATCCTCGTGGGGCTGGTGCTGCTGGAGGCCGCTGCGCGGGCCCGCCCGTCGATGCCGCCCGGGCCCTTCCCGCCGCTGCTGCTGCCAGGACTGCACGACGCGCGACAGGTGGCGCCGCCGCGAGCGGGCGCCAGCGAGCGCGGGCCCTGAGGGCGCGCCTCAGCCGAGGGGCGCGCGCACGGCCTGGACGGCGCGGCGAGCCCGGTCCACCGCGGCCAGCCCCCGCCGCACCGGGACCATGAGCCCGAGCGAGGCGCCGAAGGCCAGGTGCAGCAGCAGCAGCGCCGCGCGGGGGCTCGCGCGGTCCAGCGGCGGAGAGGCCCAGGGCGCCACGAGCTCGGGCATCACGGCCTGGAGCCCCAGCGCCATGAGCAGCCCCAGGAACAGCGCGGCGGTCGCGGTGCCTCCGCGTGGCAGCAGCAGGGCGAAGAGCGTGGCCAAGCCTCCCGCCGTGCTCACGTGCACCAGCAGGCCCAGCACCACGGCCCAGGGGCCCGCGGGAGCCTCCCGGAAGAAGACGCCCCCCGCCAGGCGGGCCGCGTACCAGACGTCCCCCCGCGTGAGCGCGCCCAGCGGCAGCGCCAGCGCCGTCATCGCGAGCGCGCCGAGCGTCCCCACCACGGCGCCCGGCAGCACCACGTCGCGCAGCAGGCTCCACTTCGCGGCGCGCTCCTGCCTCTCGTGGACGGGGTGGAAGCGTTTCATGGAAAGGGCTCCTGTCATGCGGTTCGTCTTCATTGAGTCCTAGGGGAAGCGCGCGCAGAGCGTCGTGCCATACGTGAGCCGCAGCAGCGCTCCGCTTGCTGGCCATGGTCGAGGGACTCCTTGCCTGCCTCAGGCGCCGCCGCCGCGGGCTCATCGACCCGGTGCCTGGACGGGAAGGTAGGGTGCCTGGACCGCGCCGGACAGAGGCCGGGAGGCCATGACGGTGGCTCGTGCCCCTCAGTGCATGGCCTGATTGGCCATTCGCCACGCCGAGGCTGGCGCGGCCGTCGGACTGTCCTCTCGCCGCCACATGAAGGCGCGCTGGTGCGGGAGGTGTTCCCGCACGCGGCCCTCCAGCCTAGGTCCTGCGCTTCGAAACGGAGGCAGACCATGGATTCGGACGAGAACGACACACCTTCCCGCCGTCGGGTGATGGGTGGGCTGGCCGCGGGAGTCGCAGCGGTGTTCGCCACACCCGCGCTGGGCCAGGACGGAGGCACGGCGTCCGCTGCCGCGGAGCCCCTCCAGAACCCTGTCACGCTGTACCCCAAGCCTCCGTTCCCGAAGCAGTCGCAACCCTGGCCCGGCCTCGCGAGCAAGATGCAGCCTCGGCCGGACCACGGCGAGAAGAGCTACAAGGGCCGCGGCCGCCTCGCGGGGCGCAGGGCGCTCATCACGGGCGGAGACTCCGGCATCGGACGCGCCGCCGCCATCGCCTATGCGCGCGAGGGCGCGGACGTGGCCATCAATTACCTCCCCGCCGAGGAGCCCGACGCCCGGGAGGTGGTGGCGCTCATCAAGGCCGCGGGCCGCAAGGCGGTGGCGCTCCCCGGTGACCTCCGGAGCGAGGCGTTCTGCAAGAAGCTCGTCGCGGACGCGGTGAGCCGGCTCGGGGGGCTCGACATCCTCGTCAACAACGCCGCCCGCCAGCAGAGCCACGCCTCCATCCTGGACATCACCACCGAGCAGCTTGACTGGACCCTGAAGACGAACCTCTACGCGATGTTCTGGCTCACCAAGGCGGCCGTGCCGCACCTCAAGCCGGGCTCGGCCATCATCAACACCACCTCCGTCGTCGCTTATGACCCGCCCGAGAACCTGCTCGACTACTCGATGACCAAGGCGGGCATCCGGAACTTCACCGAGTGCCTCGCCAAGCAGTTGGCGAAGCAGGGCATCCGGGTGAACGGGGTGGCGCCCGGACCGTTCTGGACGCCGCTCCAGGTGTCGGGCGGGCAGACCCAGGAGAACCTCGTCTCGTTTGGTGGGAACACGCCCCTGGGCCGCCCCGGCCAGCCCGCGGAGCTCGCGAGCATCTACGTGGAGCTGGCGAGCCAGGGGACCAGCTACTCCACCGGACAGATCTTCGGCGCCACCGGCGGTCGTGGTGGCCCTTGAGCCCTCCTACGAATCGAGGTCGGCGGCTCCGCCGTGGTCGTGACGCGCCTGCCTGGGGCGGGGCAGCGTCTCGGGGGGAGCGTCCTGCCGGCGAATCACGGACAAGGAGCCATCGGTCTCCAGCACCACCGCCTCCACCGCCCCGAGCCGGGCCACGCCCTGGTCGCGCAGCACCGAGCGCACCTCCTCCTCCATCACCCGGGCCCGGCGCATGGCCTGGGGCAGGAAGCGGCCCTGCCGCATGACCATGACGGGCTCGGACTTCACCACCGTGTTGAACCCGGGCCAGCGCACCGACGTCCAGGTGACGAGGAACTGGAGGCCGATGAGCACGGCGAAGGCGAGCAGTCCCTCGGCCAGGGACACGTCCTTGGACAGCAGCACCGTGGCCAGCGTCGAGCCCAGCGCCACCGTGACCACCAGGTCGAAGGCGTTGAGCTTGGAGAGCGTTCGCGGGCCCGACAGGCGCAGCATCAGCACCAGGGCCCCATACGCCGCCGCGCCTACAATCAACACCCGGGCCAGGTCGTGCCAGCTATCGAAAAACATCGCGTCCTCCCATGAGCGTGCTCATGAACATGGACAGCGAGAGCTCGGGTGGCCCGTCTCCACGCTGAAAACGCCGCGCCTCCGCGGCCTCCAGCCACCGCGGGCACCTGCTTGCCTGGCGCAACCCAGGCGAGCAGGCACGGGTCCGCGGGCCCGGCGAGCCAGCCGGGGAGGGGACGGCTGGCCACCCGCGCGGCGAGCGCGGTCGACACGCGCAGGTGCCTCTTCCACCCGAGGCCGTCAGGGCGCGGCGGGCCGAGCCAGGGCGCCGCCGCTTTCCTCGTCGGACGGCGCCTGCAACGCCGAGTAGATCTCGAACCACGCCAGGTAGGCGCGCCAGGCGGGGTCCCGCAGCTCCACCAGGGAGCGCCGCGCCTCGCCCACCCGCCGTGGCACGTCGAAGGGCAGCCCTTCGGCTCCCTGGGCGTGCAACCGCGCCGCGAACCAGAGCACGTCCAGTTGCCCTGTATCGACGTCCGCGTGGGTGCGCTCGACCAGGGCGTCGGCGTGCTTCAGCGCCTCGCCCAGCCAGTGGCTCGCCCGCGCCGGGTCCTTCCGGTCCGCGGCGTTCTCCGCCAGCCGCAGCTCCCCCAGGGTGACCGCGCGGAGGTCCTCGTCGCGGCCCAGTTGGTCGAACTGCTCCCGGTACAGCTCGCGCCGTTGCTCCAGCGCCTGGGCGGCCGCGTCCAGCCGGCCCAGCCGCGTCTCCGCGTTCGCGCGCAGGCCCGTGGCGATGAGGCGGTACGAGCGCAGGACGTGCTCCGGCGTGGAGTGGGCCCACTTCAGCGTGCCCCGGATGGCCGGCGTGGCGAGGCCGCGCTCGACGTGCTCCAGGTCCTCCAGCGTGCGACGCGGGTGCCCCGCGCCCAGGGCCGCCGCGCCGCGCGCCAACCGGAGCACCAGCCGGTTGCGCAGCCCCTCTTCGTCCTGGGGGCTCGCCTCCACCAGCGGCAGCACCTGCTCATAGAGCGTCAAGGCCCGGTCGAAGCGGCCGGCGGCGAGGTTGTAGAGCGCCGCGCGCTCCAGCGCCAGGGGCCGGAACCGGGACAGGCGCTGCGTGGTCTCCACCATGCTCAGCGCCTTGTCCGCGGCCTCCGCCGCGTCCGCCTCGCGGTTGACATGCAGCAGCGCGTGGGCGCGCGCCATGGCGACGGCCAGCCCCGCCCAGTTGTCCACGTACGGCAGCGTGTCCCGCTGCTCGAGGTAGCCCAGCGCGATGTGGAAGTTGCCCACCTGTGTGTGCAGCAGCCCCAGCGCGCCCAGGATCATGGCCCGGTAGCGGACGTTGTTGCGCATCAGGTCCAGGGCCACCATGTAGTAGCGGTTGGCGCGCTCGGCGGCGGCGGGGTCCCGGTTGCGGAGGAAGTCCTCGTGGTGGATGGCGCCCAGCAGGGCCTGCACCACGCGCTGGTTCTTCAGCTCCGGCCACGCGCTCCGCAGCTCGCGCATGGCGGAGGCGACGCCCTGGGCGTGCGCGTCCCCCTCCAGCTTGGAGAGCTGGCGCGCGGTGACGTAGGCCCGCACGAAGTGCGTGAGCGGCTTCACCATCTTCGGCGCGGTGGTGGTGACCTCCTTCGCCACCGCGTCGGGGCTGACGCCGGCGCGCAGGCGCAGGTTCATGGCTTCGACGGCGCTCTCCAGCGAGCCCGTCCGCTGCGTCACCAGGTCGAAGTCCGCGCGGGCGGCGTCCTGGCGCTGGCGGGACAGGCGCCGGTAGGCGCGGCCCATCAGCGCGCGGCGGAAGAGCCGCTCCGCGCGGCGGCGCTCCTCGGAGCCCTCCGGCGTGTCGTCGATGTAGACCAGCGCCAGGGCCTCCATCACGCCATCGGCGCCGTGCTCCGCCGCCCGCTCCACGGCGTCCTGCACCAGGACCCGCCGGCGCAGGGGGTCCGTCTGCTGCCGGTAGAAGGCGATGAGCGCATCCCGCACGGCGCGAGGTGGGCGCTCGCCGCGAATGGCGTTGACGTGACGGCCCAGCTCCAGCGCGAACGCATGGGCCGAGCCCGCCGGCGCCTCGGCGAGCGCCCGGGCCATGGCGGCGTCCGCCTCCGCATGGGGGCGCCCCCGGTACAGCGCGCGGACGGCGGCGCGCGCGAAGTCGAGCTGGTCATCCGCCGGGAACACCCTGTGCTGTGAGAGCCGGCGGCCCGCCTCGACCAGCGCGTCGCGGTCATCGAGCTCGCGGTACAGCGCGTCCGCTCGCGCGTGGTAGGCCTCCAGCACGCCGCGCGGCGTGGTGTCCGTGATGCGGGCGGACTCCAGCTCCTGCCGGGCCCGGGCGAAGTCACCCGCGTCATCCGCCAGCTCGCTGCGCACCACGTGCTGGAGGACCTCGGCGGGCGCGCTGCGCGCGGTGGAGGGGGCCAGCGCGGCCAGGCGCCGCTGCTCCGCCACGCTCAGCTCGTCCACCATGCGGCCCCGCTCGCGCTCCTTCATGGCGCGCCGGTGGTCGATGAGGATGAGGAGCGGCTCCTCGAGCCCGTCGGTGGTGGGGTCGCTCACCGCGCGCATGTGCTTCGCGTAGAACTCCGCGGCGCCGAAGTCCTCGACGCGCAGGTGCAGCATGCTCATGCGCATCATCAGCAGCCGCTGGAGCCTGGGGCGCTTCTCCAGCAGCAGCCGGTGGCGGTAGAGCAGGACTTCGTCGGCGCGGCGGCCCACCATCCTCAGCTCCTCGCGGAGGCGGCGCGCGTCCCACTCACCGGGCACCTGCCCGTCCAGGGGGAGCTGGTACACGTCCAGGGAGCGTGCCCGCGAGCAGGTCGCCACGAGCGACCCGGTGGCCGGCGCCGGGTACTGGCAATCCCAGGCCACGCTGGTGAGCTGGTCCGGACTGGCGGCGGCGGCCTGGTGGGCGGCGTCGTCAAGCGCCGTCTCGAAGGGCACCCGGAACAACACGCCGCTGTCGCTCGCGTCGATGACGCCATCCGCGTTGGAGTCCGTGAAGAACTGCACCACGTACAGGAAGCGCCCGTCGCGGGAGAAGGCCGGCTGCCCCGTCTGCCCTGGGATGTCGAGCGCCAGCGGGATGGGCCTGGCGCCAGGGCTGTCCAGGCGCAGGGCCTCCAGGTGGGGCGCGGCGCGCGCGGCGAAGCCAGGGCCCACCTGCCGCACGGAGCGCTCGACGGGGACGTACACCAGCCAGCGCCCATCCGGAGAGACGGTGGGGCTGGTCAGGTTCCGCTCGAGCAGGGGCGTCACGCGCCACGGACCGCCGACCTCGACCTTGGACAGGCGGAGGTCTCCCTGGATGGTGGCCCGGCTCACCAGGGCGATGTGCGTCTCATCCATCCACTCCGCCTGGAGCGCGCTGGCCTCCTCTTCCAGGCAGCGGCGCTCCCTGGCCGTGGGCAGCTCCCGCACGCACAATTGGCCGCCGGCCTGGTTCCGGAAGGAGATGTAGAGCAGGTGCTTCCCGTCGGGGCTGACGCGGGGCCACGTCACGTCCGCGCCTTCGTCGAAGAGGCGGCGCTCGCGGCCGCGCTCCAGGTCCTGCGTGTAGATTTCGGTCGCGATGTTGCGGTTGGACGCGAAGAGCAGCGTGTTCCCATCCGGCGTCAGCTGCCCCAGGAACTGGTCGCCCACGCCCACCGTGAGCCGGGTGGGGATGCGCACGCCGCCGTCGTTCTCGTCATCCTGCGCCCAGGCGCTCCCCGCGAGCACCGCGGCCAGCGCCACGCAGCACCGCAGCCAGCGCGTCAGCACGGCTTCTCTCCCCAGGTGCCATCCTCGGCCTCGACCCAGCCCCCGCAGACGACACCCTCCGCGTGGACCTTGTGCCAGTTCCGGCGCAGCGTCTCCTCCGGGACGTCCGGGCGGACCGACTGCATCCACTTCCAGAGCTGCTTGCGGGAGCGGTTCACCCGCTCCACCAGGGCCACGTCATCGGCCGTCATGCGCCCCGCCTGGCAGCGGCGGCGCGTGTTCGCCAGCAGGCCATCCCGTCCTTCACCCACGCAGTGGCGGCGCAGCAGGTCGTCCAGGCGGTCCGCGGGCGTCCTGCCGAGGTTCTCCACCAGCGCCGTGGGCTGGATGCCCAGCGCCTCCAACTGGTTGGGCGTGAGCGGCACCGGCGTGGGGTTCATGCCCGCGCGCGCCAGCCGCTGCTCCACGTCCTTGAACGAGCCGGAGGCCTGCTCCTCGAGCGCCGTCGCGCGGTCCACCATGACGATCTCCGGCGCGCTGATGCACCCGGACGCGGCGAGCGCGGCCCACAGCAGCAACCCACGGTGGTTCATGGCGGAGTCTCCGGAGGGGTCATGTTCTTGATGAGCTGGTCGACGATGGGGCCCATGGGGATGCCCCGGATTTCATCGATGCTGAGCAGCCTGGCCAGGCCGCCCATGGTGATGCGCAGGCTGCCGAAGCCGCGGTTGAAGCTCACTCGCACGTGCTCCGGATAGCCCAGACGCAGGGCGTAGCGGACGCGGTTGGTGGCGGGGTCGACGTGGCGCGGGTCCTCGATGTCGAGCAGGTCCAGCAGGTGCCGGTTGCCGATGCGCAGTATCTCCGCGCGCCCGTCGATGCTGCGGTCCTTCGCGGAGATGATGACGGCGGCGTTTCCGTCGAAGGGCTCCCCGCGCGAGGACTGCACCCCGGTGGCGCGCACCCGGGCCTCCAGCGTGGAGCGCGGGCCCTGCCAGTCCAGCAGCCACTGCCCGGTGATGCGCCCGCCGCGGACGCCCATCTCCAGCTGCGTCATGGCGATGACGTGCTGGTTGACGGACAGGTTGCCGGCCATGGGCGCGATGGAGACCCTCGGCGTGGCGATGCGGTTCGCCGACACGTAGCCGCTGCGCGAGAGCAGGGGATGCTGGTCGGCGAAGCGGAGCATCGGGTACGGATTCACGTCGATGTCGCTCAGCAGCCGCAGCTGTCCGTCCCGGAGCTCCAGGTTCTCGGTGAGCGGGACGTTGCCATCCAGCGCTTCGACCTCGAACCCCTGCTCCGGCATCCGCAGGTGCAGGTCCTGGATGCGCAGGTTGGAGAAGGTCCGGAAGACGACGAGGTCGGGCGAGCCCACCCGGAAGTCGACCGTGACCTTGCCGCGCCCCTCCAGGACCCCCGGCCGCGTGAGCCTCGCCATGTCCTGCGACAGCTCGCCCCGCAGGCCCAGGCGGCGCCGGTCCTCGCTGAGGTCGAGCCGCCCGCGCACCTTCAACCGCGTGTCCGTCCCCGCGTTGGCCACGTGAAGCTCGGGGACGTGGATGACGCCAGAGGGCTTCCGCCGGGCGGTGAACGACGCCTCCACGTCCTGGACCGGGTAGGGCAGCGCCGGGTCCTGCTCCAGCGACCGGAGCGTCAAGCGTTGCTTCAGCTCGAGGTCGTCCGCCTCCAGCGCCTCGGTGAAGGTGGCGGTGGAGTCGCTCGTCAGGTCCGCGAAGGACAGCCGGCGGTCGCTCATCCCGACGGTGAGCTTCTCCACGCGCAGGCCGCTGTGCACGTTCCGCTGGGCGCCGTCCACGCGCGACTTCAGCTCCCAGCGCAGCGCGGGCGCGCTGAGGAGCAGGCCATCCGGCTGGCGCCAGCGGAGGCCTCGCGCGTCCACGACCGCGGTGCCGTTGAAGCTGGCGGTCCGCGCTGGGGCCGGGGCCATGCGGACGGTGCCGTCCGCGCGGACGTCCTGGAGCACGCCGCGCAGGTCGCCGTGCACCTCGAGGCCCACCGAGAGCCGCGATGTGTGGAGCTCCCTGGGGAGCGGTGCCCTGGCCAGCAGCGGCGCCCACGCCGTGAGCGGGGGGACCTCGGCCTTCGCGTCGCAGCGAAGGGCCTGGGCCTTCCGGTCGAAGGCCAGCGCGACATCGAGCGCCAGCCTGGGCCCCGCCTGGCTCGTGAGCCCGAGCCGGAGCGAGGGCCTCGTCCGGTCGAGGTCCAGGGTCAGCGTCTGATGCTGGAGCCCCAGGTCCTCCTCGCCAGCGCGGAGCCCCTCCACGCGCAGGTCCACGTCTCCCTGGTGACGCCAGGCGTCGCCCCGCGAGCGCACCACGAGGGCCGCGCTGCTGGCTGACACGTCGCCCCAGGCGGGCTGTCGCAAGGCCAGCTCCGTGCGGTGCTCCAGCCGGGGCGCGGCGGAGAAGAGCGCCTTCACGCTGCCCTGCGAGACGAGGCTCACCCCCAGGCGCCGCCAGGGGATGCGCGCCGCGACTCCCTCCGGGAGGAAGGGGCGGGCGGCCGCGAGGTCCGGTGTCCGCACGGCCAGGGTGTACGTCACCGCGTCCCGGGCCTTGGTGGCGTCCAGGGACGCCCGCAGCGTGTCCACGTCGAGCGCCAGCCGGGCGCGGCCCGTGCTGAGCCGCGGCGTATCCAGGCGGGGGAAGGCGTCCGTCGCCTCCAGCTTCACGCGCACGGGCCCCTTCAGCAGCGTGCGCCCCTCCGGTGAGGACACGTGGAGCGCCGCGATGGGCACGTCCGCGTTCAGCGCGAGCGGGGGCCTGGCCGCCAGGGGCGCGCTGAGCTGGAAGCCCAGCCGCTCCGCCTTCGCCCGGAGGTCCGGCGTCCGGACGTCCAGGGACTCCACCATGCCGGACAGGCTCGCGTCGCCCGCGACCTGGAGGGGGGAGGCGGGCTCGGGCCGGAGTTGATGCCCCTTCAGTTCGCCGTGGGCCTTGGGGACTCGCAGCGCGGCGGGACCCGCGACGTCGAGCCCCTCCAGGCCGAACGTCACGTTCGCGGCGAGCCCCTGCGTCGGGTCAGGCGTCGCCACCAGCGCGACACGGCCGCCGCCGAGCGTGACCTGGAGCGGCGCCCCGTCCATCCGGAGCGCCGCCACGTCCGCCTCCAGCGCGAGCTTGCCGCGCGGGCCCAGCGTCGGCACCGCGCTCAGGGTGACGTCCTGGGCGTCCAGGTGCACCTTGCCGCGGCCGAGCGAGAACGGACGCCATTCGGCGGGGATGACCGCCAGCAGCTTCTCCAGCTCGATGTCCGCCAGGGCCCGCACCACGACCGGGGGCGCGTTCGCGGCATCCGGGAGCACCACCTGGGCCCGGAGCCCGGCGCTGTCCGTCACCTCGGTGGGCTCCAGCTCGACGGCGACGTGCCCGTGCTCGACGTCGAAGCGCGCCGTCACCGCGCCATGCAGCAGCGAGCGGACGGAGAACCGTGGGTCGAAGGTCTGCTGGGTGACGTCCAGGTCCACCCTCGCGCGAGCCGCCGAGGCCCAGGCCTCCAGCGCCACGGACAGCGCCAGCCGGGCCCGCGCCGAGGGGAGACCGGTGCCCTCGCGGCTCACCTCCAGCGGGAGGGGCGCCCCCGGCTCTCCCAGGTTCGCGAAGACCTTCCACGCCGTGTCCTGTTGCTTCGCCTCGACGTGGGCCGCGAGCCCTCGCAGGGACCAGCGCTCCACGACGTCTCCGCCCTGGACCCGGACGTGGTTCAACGTCACGCCGGAGACCTCGACGCGCCCGACGGGGAGCGGCTCCGCCAGGAGGCTGGCGACCTGCTGGGACAGCCCGGCGGGGGCTTCAACGGGCGGCGGCCCGGCGGCGGGAGGACCCGAGAGGGCCGACACGGAGGTGGCCCCGGTGTCGTCGGCGGCCCAGGTCACGGTCACGTCGCGTACCGCGACGCGCTCGACGCGGATGGGGCCGCGCAGCAGCGCGCCGGGCGTCCAGTGGGCCTCCAGCGCGCCGACGCGCAGCAGCTCAGGCGCGACCTCCTGCAACGGCGCTGGCGTCCGCACCACGAGCCCCTCCACGCGCAACCCGGAGAGGAGGGCGACGCGGGCGGTCCGGTAGTCGACCTGGAGGCCGGTGGCCGACGCCACCTGGGCGACCAGGGGCTCCTTCAGGAAGGGACGGTCGAGGTGGTGCAGGGCGACCACGGCCGCGACCAGCGCCAGCGCCGGCAGCACGACAAGGCATGTGAAGAGGACGCCCGCGATGATTCGCGCCCACCGCCGGCGAGGCCGTTCAGCTCTGGTGGATTCCATGTGGCTCGCTTGACGCGAGCGGCCATCATGGTCGGGAGCCTGGGCGAAGTCGAGGCGCTCTTGGAGGCGGGCGGGCCGGGCGCCGCGAGGGCGCACGGCCTGTACGGGCTGCCTCAGCGTGTCGAGGGCCGCTGCGCCCGCTCCCGCAGCTCGCGCCGGTCGAGCTTGCCATTCTGGGTGCGTGGCAGCTCCGGCAGCGCGCGGACCTCGTCGACGATCATGTAGCGGGGGAGCCGCTCCGCGCAGTGCTTCTTCACCTTGAGCAGGGAGGGGGCCTTGGCCGCGCCGCTGACCACGAAGGCCACCAGCCGCGCCTCCAGTCCGGCGCCGGTGGCGACCACCCCCACCTCGCGGATGTCCGGGTGCGCGAGCAGGGCCGCCTCGATTTCACCCGCCTCGATGCGGCGCCCGCGCACCTTCAGCAGGTTGTCGCGGCGGCCCAGGTACTCGAAGGTGCCGTCCGGCAGCTCGCGGCAGCGGTCCCCCGTGGCATACGGGCGGGCGCCATGGGGCGGCTGGCCCCAGTAGCCCATCATCACGGTGGGGCCTTCCACCATCAGCTCGCCCACGCCGTCTCCTTCCTCCCTGGCTTCCTCGGAGTCCGGCGGCGGGCGGGCCAGCCACACGCGGTTGCCGCAGCTCGCGCGGCCAATGGGCACGGGCTCCGTCCGGTGCGGCGACAGCTCCGTCACCTCGTGGAAGGTGCAGACGTTCGTCTCCGTGGGGCCGTAGAGGTTGAAGAACCGGGCGCGCCGCAGGTGCTCCCGCAGCGGGCGCAGGTGCCGGATGGGGAAGGGCTCTCCGGCGAAGAGCACCATGCGGAAGGGCAGGTCGGGGTGATTGAGCAGCCCCCCCTCCTGCATCATCAGCATCAGCGCGGAGGGCACGGAGTACCAGCAGGTGAACCGCTCGCGGAGGACCAGCTCCACCAGCTTCTCGGGCGCGAAGGCCAGCGCCTCTGGGATGAGGGTGACGGACGCGCCGCCCATGAAGGCCGCGTACAGGTCCAGCACCGACAGGTCGAAGAAGAAGGGCGCGTGGTTGCTGAAGCGGTCCTCCGGCGTGGTGCCCAGCAGCTCGTGGCACCACTCGATGAAGGCCAGCGCGTTCCGCTGGCTGATGCACACGCCCTTGGGCGCCCCGGTGGAGCCGGACGTGTAGAGGATGTACGCCAGGTCGTCGTCGCCCGCGCCGTGCGGCGGCAGCGGCGCCGAGGAGAAGCTGGACAGGCGGTTCCAGCAGAGCTCAGGCCCCTTGTCGTCCAGCAGCAGGAAGCGCAGCCGGCTCACGCCCGCGTTGTGCAGCTCGGACGCGCGCGTGGTGCTCGTCACCAGCACGTCGATGCCGCAGTCGTCCAGGATGAGCCGCGTCCTCGCGGCGGGGTTCAGCGGGTCCATGGGGACGTAGGCGGCGCCCAGCCGGGCAATGCCCTGCATCGCGGCCACGGCGCGCACGGACTTCTCCGTCCACAGCCCCACGCGGTCTCCCCGCTTCACCCCCAGCTCCTGGAGCGCGCGGGCGACGCGGTTGGCGAGCGCGTCCAACTGCCCGTACGTGAGCGTCCCGTCGGGGCCCTTGAGGGCGATGGACTCGGGAGCCTTCGCCGCTGCGCGGATGACGATTTGGTCGAGTGTCATAGGCCGAGCTGGTTGGCGATGATGTCGCGCTGGATTTCGGAGGTGCCGGAGAAGATGGCGCTGGGGATGGCGTCGCGCAGCACGCGCTCGATGCCCGTTTCGGCCACGTAGCCCATGCCGCCGTGAATCTGGATGGCGTCCAGGCCGCTCTGGATGGCGGCCTCGCTGATGGCCAGCTTCGCCAGGGACACCTCCATGACGGCGTCCTGGCCCCGGTCCATCTTCCAGCAGGCCTGGTACAGCAGGAGCCGGGACGCCTCCAGCCGCTGCTTCATGTCCGCCAGCTTGTGGGAGATGGCCTGGTTCTTCCCGAGCGCCTTCTTGAACTGCTTGCGCGTCCGGGCGAAGTCCACCGTCTGCTCGAGCACGCGCTCCATGACGCCCACGTAGGCGGCGAAGAGGCACGCGCGCTCCCACTGCATGGAGCGCTTGAAGAGCGCCGCGCCCTGTCCCTCCGCGCCCAGCCGCGCCGACTCCGGGACGCGGCACCCCTCCAGGTAGATGGGGGCGATGGGCGAGGTGGACAGCCCCATCTTCTCGAACGCGCGCCCCACGGAGAGGCCCGGCGTGTCCTTCTCCACGAGGAAGGCGCTCAGCCCCATGTAGCCGTGGGCCGGCTGCGTCGCCGCGTAGACGAGGAAGACGTCCGCGGAGGGGCCGTTGGTGACGTAGCTCTTGCCGCCGTCCAGGACGTAGCCGTCACCGTCGCGCACCGCGCGCGTCTTCAGGGCGAACACGTCCGAGCCCGCCTCCGGCTCGGAGATGGCGTTGGCGCCCACCCATTCCCCCGAGCACAAGCGGGGGAGGCACCGGGCCTGCTGCGCGGCGTCCCCGCTCTCCAGGATGGGCATCACGCACGCGAAGACGTGGGCCCCCACGGAGAAGACCAGCCCGGTGTCCACGCAGCCGCGCCCCAGCGCCTCCATCACCCGCGCCGTCGTCAGCGCGTCCAGCCCCAGTCCTCCGTGGGCCACTGGCACGGGGAGGCCCAGGAAGCCGAACTCGCCGCAGCGCCGCCACAGCTCGCGGGGGAGGGCTTCCTTGGGGCCCTTCGAGGCCTCGGGCAACTTCGCGCGCGCGAAGGCGAGCGCGCGGTCATAGAGCTCCACCTGCTCCTGAGTCCAACTGAAGTCCATGGGTTCCTGACGTTGCAACGGGTGACAGGGATGCGCGGCCGCGCTTCGAACGCCTTGCTGATGAGACGTGAGCGGATTGCGTGAAGTGTCGCGTGGGCCGAAGCGAACCGTCAAGAACCCAGGGGATGACACAAGTCGCGTGTGTCTTTGGCGGTGCTGCTCAATTCCTATCCAGCGGGTCTGGCCGCGACGGGACTTGATGAGTTACATGTGAAGGCGGCGGTGTCCCGGGACGGCGGGAAAGGCGGGGATGGAGCGCGTCGCTGGAGCGCACGCGAAGCCGCCCGGATCGGAGGGGAAAATGCTGGGCGCCGGCCGGTTTCCCATCCTCTTGGAACATGTATTCCGTTTCATCTCACTACCCACTGTGCTGGGTGTGTGGCTACTCATTCAGTGCCCGCACGCGCGTGTGGGTGAAGCCTGGCCAGTGGTGACGGTAAAATTCTACATGTGGCTGTATGTGAAAACGCGCCGGTTTGGACGTCTCGGACCTGGGGGAGGCCAACCTGGTCGGTGATTGACTGGTTGGCGCGTGAGCAGTTTGCTCGCGGCATGGAACGATGCGTCGTTTTGGACATGCCTGGCTTGAGCGCGAGATATGTCGGACCCTCGACGCCCAACATGCAGGCCTTCGTGGAGCGGGGGCGGATGGTCCCGCTCCAGCCCGTCCTGCCGGCGTTGAACTGCACCATGCAGGCCACGTTCCTGACCGGAAGATATCCCAGCGAGCACGGCATCGTCGGGGACGGATGGCTCCACCGGGAGCTGGGCGAGGTCCGCTTCTGGCCCCAGTCCGACGGGCTGGTGCAGACGCCGCAGCTCTGGGACGCGGCGCGCAAGCTGGACCCCAGCTTCACCTGCGCCCGCGTGTGCTGGTTCATGAACATGTATTCGAAGGCGGACTACGCCATCACGCCGCAGCCGTCCTTCACCTCGGACGGGCGGGTGCTGCCGGACGTCTTCACGGAGCCGCTTCACCTGCGCAAGCCGCTCGTCGAGGCGCTGGGGAACTTCCCCGCCTATGACTACTGGGGCCCCCGCTACAGCATCCGCTCGTCGGAGTGGATCGCCGACGTCGCCATGTGGCTGGAGCAGCGCCACAGCCCCACGCTCTCCCTCGTCTTCCTGCCACACCTGGACTACACGCCGCACACGTTCGGGCCGGACTCGAAGGAGATTCACAAGAGCCTCCGGGAGCTTGACGACCTCGTCGGGAAGCTGATCGCCTTCTACGAAGGCCGAGGCGTCCGCGTCATCATCCTGTCGGAATTCGGCGCGGTCCCCGTGTCCCGTCCCGTCCACCTGAACCGGCTCTTCCGCCAGCGCGGCTGGCTCGCCATTCGGGACGAGCAGGGCCGTGACGCCGTCTATCCCAGCGGCAGCGCGGCGTTCGCCGTCGCGGACATGCAGGTGGCTCACATCTATGTCCGCGACCCCGCGCTGCTGGACGAGGTGAAGGCCCTGGTCGAGGCGGAGCCTGGGGTGGCGCGGGTGCTCGACGCGGAGGGCAAGCGGGCCCACCACCTGGACCATCCTCGCTCCGGCGAGCTGGTGGCCCTGGCCGAGCCGGACGCCTGGTTCACCTACTTCTACTGGCGGGATGACGCCCGCGCGCCGGACTACGCGCGCACCGTCGATATCTACCGGAAGCCTGGCTACGACCCGCTGGAGATGTTCGTGGACCCGAAGCTGGGCCTGCGCACGCTCGAAGTGGGGGGCAGCCTCTTGAAGGAGAAGCTGGGCGTGCGCTCACGCCTGGAGGTCGTCCCGCTGGACGGCTCGCTCCTCAAGGGGGCCCATGGGCTGCCCACCGACCCCGCGAGCGGGCCGGTGCTGATGACACGAAACGCTGAGCTGATCGAGGCAGACACGCTCCACGCCACGCAAGTCCACGACCTCATCCTGGCGCACCTGACGGGACCGCGGGCAACAGCCTGAGCGTCCTCCGCGAGCGACACATGCACAAACTTCCGGGGAGCGCCATTGTCATTGGCGCCAGCATCGGTGGGCTCAGCGCCGCGCGGGTGCTGGCGGACCATTTCGAGCGCGTCACCGTCATTGAACGGGACGTGCTCCAGGAGGGGCCCCGCCAGGGCGCTCCCCAGGGCCACCACATCCACGTCCTGTTGCGGAAGGGCGTGGACCTGCTGGAGCAGTACTTTCCCGGGCTCGTCGAGCAGATGAAGGCGGATGGCATCGAGCCCTTCGACTTCACCCAGGACCTCCGGTGGCTGCAGTTCGGTGACTGGATGCCGCGGCATCGCAGCGGCATCGTCCTGTACCCGCAGACGCGCTCCTCGCTGGAGCGCTACCTGCGCGGCCGGCTCCGCGCGTACCCCAACGTGGAGTTCCTGGAGTCCACCGCCGTGCGCGCGCTGCTGGCCACGCCGGATGGGCGGCGGATTCTGGGCGTCCAGACGCATGACCGCCAGGAGGACGGCGGCGGGGTGACGAACCGGCTCGCCAACGTCGTGGTCGACGCGAGCGGACGCGGCTCGCAGTTGGGAAGGTGGCTGTCGGAGCTGGGCTTCAGCCCGCCGGAGGAGAGCCGGCTCCCCATCAACCTCTGCTACGTGTCGCGCCTCTTCGAGCAGCCCGCGACGGCCAGGGACTGGCGGGGCCTGTGGATCACGCCGCTGCCCCCGGAGGCGCCGCGCGGCGGCGCCATGCAGGGCGTGGAGGGCAACCGGTGGATCGTGTCCTTGTTCGGCTACGAGGGGCACCACCCGCCGCGTGACGAGGCGGGCTTCGTGGAGTTCGCCCGCGGCCTCCGCGAGCCGGACCTCTACGAGGCCATCAAGGACGCGAAGCCCGTGTCGGACGTCCAGGTGTACCGGGTGCCCGACGTCCGCTGGCGTCACTTCGAGCGCGTCCGGGACTTCCCCGCGGGGCTGCTCGTCCTGGGCGACGCGTGGTGCTACTTCGACCCCGTCTTCGGCCAGGGCATGTCGGTGGCGATGCTGGAGGCGAACCTCCTGAACGAGGCGCTGCACCAGCTCGACAGCCTGGACGCGGTGACGCAGGCCTGGACGGCGTCCTACCTGCGCACGGGCGCGCAGTGGCTCCAGGGCCTCTGGTTCTTCGTGACGGCGGAGGCCCTGCGCCACACCCACGTGCCCGGGGAGCGGACGAAGCTCGTCAAGCTGGCCCAGTGGTACGTGGAGGAGCTCTACGCGCTGAACCACGCGCATCCGGAGATCTACCAGGAGTTCCTCAAGCTGATGCACGTGCAGGCGGGGCCCGAGTTCCTCCTGCGGCCGGACATCGCCCTGCGGCTGGCGCAGCGCGCGTGGCGCAAGAAGTCCGTGAAGGGGTTCGGCCACGAGGCCCTGCGGCCCGCGCCGGCCAACGCGGAGGCCCCCACGTCCGAGCCGCAGGTGGCGCTGTGGCCCGCCAGCCGGGTGGCGTTCGGCGCGCGCTACGTGGGGCGGGTGCTGGCCAACCTGGTGGCGCCCGGAACCGTCGGTCCGAGGGATCGCCTCTGTCACTTCGACACGGAGGTGCTGTGGAAGCCGGACCAGGCGTTGGGGTGGTTCGTGCGGGACACCTTGCGTGAGCAGGGCTTGCTGGGAGAGGCGGCGGAGGTGCGGCGCTTCCTCGAATACTGGCTCCCGGTGCAGGCGCTGAGCACCGCGAAGCGGGCGTTGATTGAGTTCTCCTTCAACGCGGACGAGCCCGGGCTGGGCTTCATGCTCTACAGCGACAACGGGACGGTGACCCAGGCCTTCCGCGAATACACGCGCCAGCTCGGCATCACCAACGAGGGCGTCGAGCGCTCCGTGGCCATCTGCGAGACGTTCCGCCCGTCGGACCTGGGCCTGGTGCGCGCGGAGTTCAAGCCCGGCGGCCCCACCCGGTATTCGATCGCGGCGAGCTGGCACTTCGACCCCCTGCGCGGGCACTCCGGCTTCGACGATGCGATGAGCCGCCTCCCGGAGCGCTTCCGGGCAGGCCCCTTCGCGGAGCGGGTGAAGACCCACGCCGCCGCGCTGAGCGCCGAGTTCTTCCCGCTGTTCCTGGGGCTGAGCTTCCTGGATGACGGGACGCTCGAGTCCAAGATGTACCTGGTCCGCTTCGACGAGAAGCAGCCCCCGTTCCAGCCGGGCTCGGCGCTGTGGCGCTTCCTCCAGGACATGGGCGTGTCCGCCGCCGAGCTGGAGCGCGTTCGTCAGGTGAACGCGCTGCTCTGGGAGCGCTCGGCGGACAAGATGACCCAGATCGCCATCGAGGCGTCCGAGAACCAGTCCCAGCCCAAGCGCGTCAACTTCATCTACAGCGGGACCCAGACCTCCGCGGTTCTGGAAGCCATCTCCCGCTTCGGGTATCCAGAGTCCTCGAAGCAATCCGTGCGGACGTTCGAACGGATGATGCAGACGGATCACGCGAAGTTCGTCGCGATCCGGGTCGGGCCCGAAGGATTGAGCCCGCGCCTCAAGTTGTACAAGCACGGCCTCTTCGATTTCGCAGACCTGTCCGTGGTGGAAGACGGAGGCCTCAAGCCCCGTGACTCCGCGCCGGCCGCTGTGAGCAGTGTTCCGGATGTGTGTCTTTATTGATCTTCGTTGGTCATGATTGAAGTCCCAATGAGCAATGTGCCTGAGCGGCCTGCTGGCCGTCAGCGGAGCCGTGCCCCGATGTGGAGTGAACCCATCGCTGTGATTGGTCTGGGGCTGCGTCTCCCCACGTCGGACTGCCCGGCTACGCTTTGGCGGATGTTATGTGATGGGATTGATGCGACGGGAGACATCCCGGCAGGCCGCTGGCCGCTGGAGTCGCTCTTCGATGCGGCGCCGGACCGTCCCGGGACGATTCGCAACCGTCGCGCTGGCTTGATTGACGGCGTGGACCAGGCCGACCCCACGGCGTTCCGGCTGTCCAAGCGGGAATTGCGGCAGATGGACCCGCAGCACCGCCTGCTCTTCGAGTGCGCGTGGCACGCGTTGGAGGACGCGGGCCTCCCCTTCGATGCCGTGAAGGGGAGCCGTACGGGCGTCTTCATGGGCGTCAACTTCAGCGACTTCCAGCGGATGGTGGCCAGGGATTGGGCCGCGCTGGATGGCTACTCCGTCCTCGGGACGACGGCGTCCTTCGCGGCCAACCGCCTCTCCTATGCGTTCGACTTCCGCGGCCCCAGCACCGTGTCCAGCGTGGGGTGTGCGTCCTCGACGGTGGCGCTCCACGAGGCGTGCCGCAGCCTGGTGCTGGGCGAGGTGGAGATGGCCCTCGCCGGGGGCGTGGAGCTGATGCTGTCTCCGGACAGCAGCATCATGTTGTCCCAGGCGGGGGTGTTCTCGGAGCGGGGGCAGTGCCGGACCCTGGACGCCCAGGCGGACGGCTACGTGCGCGGGGAGGGGGCGGGCGTCGTGGTCCTCAAGCCGCTGTCGAAGGTCCTCCCCGGTGAACGCGTGTACGCGGTGATTCGCGGCAGCGCGGTCAACCACAACGGCCGGAACGAGTGGATCATGGCGCCCAGCGCCTCGGCGCAGGCGGACGTCATCCGGCAGGCGTGTGCGCAGGGCGGGGTGGCGCCAGAGAGCGTCGACTACATCGAGCTGCATGGCTCGGCGTTCCTCAAGGGCGACGCGGCCGAGGCGGAGGCCATTGGCGAGGCGCTCGGACCACAGCGGCCGTTGCCCTGCCGGCTCGGCGCCATCAGCAACAACGTGGGCTACCTGGGCGCGGCGGCGGGCATCGCGCAGTTCATCAAGGTGTGCCTGTCCCTGCACCACCGGACCCTGCCGCCGACGATTCATGTGGACGCGCCCAATCCGTTGATCGACTTCGAGCGGCTTGGGCTGAGCATCCAGACGGCGCTGGAGCCGTGGGCCGCGCGGACGCCGGGGGAGCCGCTGCGGGCGGGCATCGTGTCCACGTCACTGGGCGGCGCCAACGGCTTCGTGGTGCTGGAGGAGGCGCCAGCGGGCGCCCCCGTGACTTCGGAGCGGGCGCCGGTGCCGGGCCACCTCCTGGTGCTCTCCGCGCTCTCGCTGGACGCGCTCCGGCAGCGGGCGCTCCAGCTCCGGGACTTCGTCGCCACGACGCCTGACGCGGTGGCGACGCTGGAGGACCTCTGCTTCACCGCGGCGCTCAAGCGGCAGCACCACCGTCACCGAGGCGCGGTGGTGGCGGCGGACCGGGACGGGCTCGTGGCGCTCCTGGGGGCACTGGCGCAAGCGACGGGTGCGACGGTGCTGGCCCAGGACGACATGCCGCGAGACTGGGTGGAGGCCGGGCGGGCCTTCGTGGCGGGGGGCGTGCTGCCGCCGGAGCTGTCCCCGTCGTGGGGCGGGCGCTGCGTGAGCCTGCCCGTCTATCCCTTCCAGCGTCAGCGCCTGTGGCCGGAATGGCTCACGCCCGACGAGGTCTGCCGTCCGCCCAAGGCCGCGCCGCGTGACGCGGCGACGTTGCTTCAGGCGGCCGCGGTCGCCGCGGGGGATGCCTCTGGCGTGCCCGAGGTTCACGGGGAGCTTCAGATGCGGGCGTTCTTGCGCGGGCACCTCGCGGATGTGCTGGAGGTGGAGCCCGCGACGCTCGACGTGCAGGGGCGGACCTTCTTCGAGCTGGGCTTGAACTCCATTGGCGCCACGCTGTTGAAGGAGCGCATCGCACGCGCGCTCCAGCTCCCGCTGTCGACGACGCTCTTCTTCGAATTGCCCCGGTTGGAGCCGCTGGCGAAGCGGCTGGTGTCGCTGCTGGAGGCCGGGCACGGCCGGGGGCCCTCCGTCTCGGAGGGGGCGAGCGCGTCCGCGGAGGAAGAGGAGGGCCTGGTGGAGCGCATCGCCGGGCTGTCCGAGGACGAAGCGCGCGAGCAGATCGCCCGGACGCTGGCGGAACTCAGCATCGAGGTCGCGTGATGAGCCGGAAGGACGGATTCATGGCGGAGCTGTCGCCACTCCAGCAGGCCCTGCTGACCATCGAGAAGCTGCAGAAGAAGCTGGCGGCGGGCTCGAACGGGGAGCGTGAGCCGATTGCCATCATCGGCATGGCCTGCCGCTTTCCTGGCGGAGCCACCAGCCCCGCGAAGTTCCGCGACCTGCTGTGGGGCGCGGGGGAGGCGCTGACGGAGGTCCCCGCCGATCGGCGCGCCCTCCAGGGACTCCATGACCCGGACCCCAGCGGGCCCGGGAAGCTGTCCATGCGCCGCGCCGGCTTCGTGGACGGGGTGGACCGGTTCGACGCGGAGTTCTTCCACATCTCCCGGCGCGAAGCCGAGGGCATGGACCCGCAGCAGCGCTTCTTCTTGGAGGTGAGCTGGGAAGCGCTGGAGGACGCGGGGATTCCGCCGCACCAGCTCGCGGGGACGCGGACCGGCGTCTTCGCCGGCGTCCATGCCAAGGACTACGCGTTCGTCACCGGCGGCGGGCTGGAGAAGGTGAGCGCCCATTACTCCACCGGCGTGGACGCCAGCTATGTGGCGGGCCGGCTGTCGTACCTGCTCGGGCTCGAAGGGCCGAGCCTGGCGGTGGACACCGCGTGTTCGTCCTCGCTGTCCGCCGTGCACCTGGCGTGTCAGAGCCTGCGCACGGAGGAGTCGACGCTGGCCATCGCTGGCGGTGTGAAGCTCATCCTGGCGCCGCAGCTCAGCGTGTTCCTGTCCAAGGCGGGGGCGCTGTCCCCCAGCGGCCACTGCCGCACGTTCGACCGGGACGCGGACGGGATGGTGCAGGGCGAAGGCTGCGGCGTGGTCATCCTGAAGCGGCTCCGGGACGCCGTGCGCGATGGCGACCGCATCCTCGCGACGCTGCGGGGCACGGGCATGAATCACGACGGCGCGAGCGGCGGCCTCACGGTGCCGAACGTCCGCGCCCAGGAGGCGCTGTACCGCCGGGTCCTGCAACGCGCGGGCGTCGAACCCGGCCAGGTGGACTACCTGGAAGCGCACGGGACGGGGACGCGGCTGGGGGACCCCATCGAGCTGGACGGCGTGTCGCGCGTCTACGGTGCGGCGCGGACGTCGGACCGGCCGCTGTGGATTGGCTCCGTCAAGCCGAACATCGGGCACATGGAGGCCGCCGCGGGCATCGCGGGGCTCATCAAGGCAGTCCTCGTGCTTCAGGCGGGAGAGGCTCCTCCCGCGGTCAACTTCGAGCACCCGACGCCTGAGTTCGCGTGGGAGGGCTCGGGCCTCGCGGTGCCTCGCGCGCGCACGCCCCTGGCGCTCCGGGAAGGACCGCACCGGGTCGCGGTGAGCTCGTTCGGCATGAGCGGGGTGAACGCGCACGCGCTCGTCGAGGCCTACGCCGAGTCCGCTCCCGTCCCCGTGGAGGCCGGGCCGTATGTGTTGCCCCTCTCCGCGCGCACGGAGCCCGCGCTGCGGACGCTGGCGGCGTCGTGGCTGCGTCACCTCGCGGAGGCCGGCCCCGGCACGCGCCTGGTGGATGCGTGCTTCACGGCGGGCACCGGGCGCGCCCATCACGCACACCGCGCGGCCGTGGTCGCCAGCACGCCCGAGGCGCTCCGGTTGGCGCTCCAGGCCATCGCGGAGGGGCGCGATGCGCGGGGGCCGTCCCGGAGTGCCGCCGCGGGCGAAGCTGTCTTCGTCTTCGGTGACGCGGAGCCCCAGGTCGACCGCTGGATGCGGGAGCTGCTCGGGCGGGCGGCCTTCAAGGTGCACGCGGACCGGGTGGACGCGGTCCTCCGGGAGGTCGCGGGTTGGTCGGCCATCGAGCAGGTGACGCGGGGGAAGGGGAGCACGGACACGGCGCACGCCGCGGGCATCCTCCTGACGTTCCAGGTCGCGCTGGCGGAGCTGTGGCGCGCGTGTGGCGTCGCTCCATCGGCGGTCGCGGGCGCCGGCGTGGGGGCCCTCTCCGCGGCGGTCGTCTCGGGAGGGCTCTCCGTGGAGGACGCCGTACGCCTCGGCCTGCGGCTGTCTTCCTCGCAGCCCGTTCGGCCTCAGCCCCTGAAGTGCCCCTGCTTCTCCACGGCGGAGGAGGCTTGGGTCGGCGCGGGGACCACCGTGCCGGTTTCGGACTGGGAGAAGCAGCTCGCCGCCTCGTCCGACCTGACGCCGTCCGCGGAGGCGCTGGGGGCTCGCGACACGACGGTCTTCCTCCTGACCTCCTGCGACACCTCCCTGGACGCCGCGTTGGACGCGGTGGTCCAGCGCCGAGGCGGCGAGGCCCTCATCCTGCGTGCCAGCGCTCCTGCGGGTGACGCCTGGCAGACGCTCCTGGACGGCATCGCGCGTCTGTACCGCGCGGGGCGCCCCGTGCGCTTCGACGGGCTCTACGTGGGCGCGCGCAGGGCGGCGGCGCCGACGTACCCGTGGCAGCGTGAGCGTTACTGGTGGGACGGCGAGCTGGCTCCCGCCCCCGTCCAGGTGGCTCCCTCCGCGCCCGAGGTGTCCACGGACGGGCTCTTCTGCGAGCTCGCGTGGACCGCGCGAGACGCGGGGCCGCTTCCCGTGGACGCGGGGGGGCATTGGCTCCTCGTCGCCGAGAGGCTGACGGAGGCGGAGGCGTTGCGTCAGGCGCTCACGGTCACGGGGGGCACGGTGTGCGTGGCCACCGCGGACTCCGACTGGGAGACGGTGCTCCGGGAGTGGATGCCCGTGGGCGCGTCACCGCGCGGCGTCGTCTACCTGGCGAGTACGGACCCCCAGGAATCCCTGGAGGGGCTGCGCGCGTCGGTCCAACGAGAGGTCCGGTCGGCGACGTCACTCGTGCAGGCCCTCGCTCGGCTGGCGGTGACGGCGCCGCCCCGGCTGTTCCTCGTCACCCAGGGCGCGCAGCCCGTGGGCGAGGCGACGGGGCCCGTGTCGATGACGGGCGCGCCGCTCTGGGGGCTGGGCCGTGTCATCGCCTATGAGCACCCCGAGCTCGCGTGCAAGCGCATCGATACCGAGCCGGACGCCCTCGGTCGGCTGGTGGCGGAGCTCGCGCGCAAGGTGGCCGCCGCCGATGACGATGACGAGGTCGTGCTGCGGGGGGAGCGGCGCCTGGCGCCTTCGTTCACGCAGGCGCAGCCGATTCCGGGCGGCGCGAGCGCCTTCCGTCCCCGGCAGGACCGCACGTACCTGATTACCGGTGGCCTGGGGGGCATCGGGCTGCGGCTCGCGGCCTGGCTGGTGGCGCATGGCGCGCGTCACCTCGCCCTGTGCGGGAGGAAGGGGGAGACCGACGAGGCCCGGCAGGCGTTGGCGCCGCTGCGTGCGGCGGGCGCGCGCGTGGAGACCTTCCGCGTCGACGTGAGCCGTCCGGAGCCGGTGGCGGAGCTGCTCGCCGCGGTTCGCGGAGGCGGCGTGCCGCTGGGCGGCGTCTTCCACAGCGCGGGCGTGCTGGCGGACAGCGCGGTGTCGCAGTGGACGCCGCGAGACTTCGAGACCGTCATCGGGCCCAAGCTCGATGGCGCCTGGAACCTGCACGCGCTGGCCACCGACGCCACCATCGAACACTTCGTCCTGTTCTCCTCGACGGCGTCCCTCATCGGCTCTCCGGGGCAGGCCAGCTACGCCGCGGCCAACGCGTTCGTGGACGCCTTGGCTCACTTCCGGCGCGCGCGCGGCCTGCCCGCCATCAGCCTCAACTGGGGGAGCTGGGGCGAGGTGGGGATGGCCGTCGCTGACACGCGGCGCGGGGACCGGCTCGCGGAGCGGGGCATGCGGCCCATGTCGGTGGACGAGGCGCTGGCGGCCATGGCGCGGGTGCTGCCCGAGAACCGCGCCACGCGTGGCATCGCGCGCTTCGACCCGGAGCGTTGGGTCCAGAGCCATCCCTCCATCGCGGCTTCATCGCTGTTCCGCCGCGCGGCGGTGGAGGAGGCCGGGCCCGTGGTGGCGGAGGCGCCCCGCAAGCTGCGCGAGGTGTTGCTCTCGCTGGAGGGGGCCGCGCGCCAGGGCCTCCTGGAGACCCGGCTCAAGGAGATGGTCAGCGAGGTCGGCAGGATTCCGACCGCGAAGCTGTCGTCCACGGACTCGTTCGACGCGTTGGGGTTCGACTCCATCATGGCGCTCGAGCTGCGGGACATGGTGCTGGGCGAGCTCGACGTGAGCCTGCCGCTCAAGAGTTTCGTCGACGAACGTTCCATCGAGCAGGTGACGGCTGAGCTTCTCGAGAAGCTCGCGGTCGCCAGTGTGCTCGGCGTTGCCTCCTCGGAGCGCAACGACTCGAAGCGGGTCCTGCTATGACATTGAGTGAGCTTCTCCAGGCCCTGGCCGGGCACGGCATCAAGCTGTCGGTGGAGGGTGAGCGGCTGGCGGTCGAATCGCCCACGGGTGAGATTCCGGGCGCGCTGCGCGAGCAACTGGTGGCGAACAAGGCGGCGCTGCTGACCCTCCTGGCGGAGCAGCGGGTGCCCCAGGCGGAGACCCTGCCGCAAATCACGCCCCGGCCCGAGGCGCGGCACGAGCCGTTCCCGATGACGGAGATTCAGCAGGCCTACAGCGTGGGCCGGCAGGCCGAACTCGAGATGAACGCGGCGATGCACGCGTACAACGAGATTGACTGCCACGCGCTGGACCTGGCGCGCTTCGAGGAGGCCTGGAACCTGCTCGTCGCCCGCCACGAGATGCTTCGGGTGGTGGCGCTGCCTGGCTTCCAGCAGCGCATCCTCCCCGAGGTGCCGCGCTACGCGCTCCCCGTGGAGGACCTGCGCGGGCGCGGCCAGGAAGAGGCGGAGGCCCGCTTCCAGGCGATCCGGGCGCGCCTGTCCCAGCAGGTGCTGGCGTTGGACCAGTGGCCGCTGTTCGAGCTGCGAGTGTGCCAGCTCGACGGGGGACGCTCCCGCCTGTTCATGAGCATCGATGGGACGTTCATCGATGGGTACAGCTTCCAGATTCTCTACCGGGAGCTGGTCCACCTCTACAAACACCTGGGCGGTGCGCCGGCGCTGCCCCAGTTGGACCTGTCGTTCCGGGACTACGCGCTGGCGGTGCAGCACGCGCGGGGGGCCCGGTATTCGCGCTCGCTCGAATACTGGCGCTCCCGCCTGCCGAACCTGCCGCCCGCGCCGGACCTGCCGCTCGAAAGAGACCCGGGCTCGCTGCGGCGCCCTCGCTTCGGCCGTGTCTTCGAGCGGCTGGGGCCAGACGTCTGGCAGCCGCTCAAGCAGCGGGCGCGCGCGCGGAAGCTGACGGAGCCGGAGCTGCTGCTGGCGGCGTACGCGGAGGTCATGGCGCGCTGGAGCCGCAGCCCGCGCTTCACGCTCAACGTCCCGCACTTCAACCGGCTGCCCCTGCATCCCCAGGTCAACGAGATTGTCGGCACCTTCGCCAGCTTCACGCTGATTGAGGTGGACCACCGGCCGGAGCGGTCCTTCACGGAGCGGGCGCTGGCCATCCGGGACCAGCTCTTCCTCGCCCTGGAGCACCGCGAGGTGAGCGGCGTGGAGCTGCTGCGCGAGCTGTTCCGGGCGCAGGGGCGGATCTCAGGCGCCATCATGCCCGTGGTGATGACGAGCTTCGCGTCTCACTCCAAGAGCAAGGACTCGCACTGGGTCGACTTCCTGGCGGAGGAGTTCGGCGAGCTGGTGGAGGCGCTGACGCAGACGCCCCAGGTGTGGATCGACCTGCAGATTGTCTACCAGCGCGGCGGCGTCTTCCTGAACTGGGACGTGGCGGAGGAGCTGTTCCCGCCCGGCATGATTGACGACATGTTCTCCAGCTTCTGCGCCCTGCTGCGGCGCCTGGCGGAGGACGACGCGGCGTGGGACCAGCAGCGCCTGGACACGCGCCCGGCCCGGCAGGTGGAGCTGCTGGCCCGCGTCAACGACACGGCGCGCCCCCAGAGCGGCGCGCTGCTCCACACCGGCTTCTTCCGCAACGCCGCCGCGCGCCCGGAGGCGCTGGCGCTGGCTTCGTCCAGTGTGAGCCTGACCTACGGCGAGCTGTCCCGGCGCTCCAGCCGGCTGGCGCATGCGCTGCGGGAGCGGGGCGCCGCGCCCAACCGCATCGTCGCCATCGTGATGGAGAAGGGGTGGGAGCAGGTCGTGGCCGCGCTGGGCGTGCTCGGCTCGGGCGCGGCGTACCTGCCCATCGACGCGGGCCTGCCGCGGGAGCGCCGCGCCTTCATGATGAAGAACGGCGGGGCCTCGCTGGCGGTGACGCAGCCGAAGTTCGCGCGGGAGGCCTGGCCGGAGGGAGTCCAGGTGCTCGTCGTCACCCCGGACGCCTTCAGCGAGTACAGCGACGCGCCGCCCGCGCCCGTGCAGCGGCCCGAGGACCTGGCGCACATCCTCTACACCTCCGGCTCCACGGGCCAGCCCAACGGGGCCATGCTCACCCACGCGGGCATGGTCAACGGCGTGGAGTGGACGAACCGGAGGTTCGGCGTCGGGCCGGATGACCGCGTCATCGCCCTCAGCGCGCTCCACCACGACTTCTCCGTCTACGACGTGTTCGGCACGCTGAGCGCTGGCGCGGCCATGGTCATGCCGGACGCCTCGTCGCGCAGGGACCCGTCGCACTGGGCGGAGCTGATGAGCCGGCATGGCGTCTCCATCTGGAGCACCGTGCCGGCGATGATGGAGATGCTGCTGACGTACCTCGAAGGCAGCAACGCGCGGCTGACCTGTCCGCTGCGGCTGGTGATGCTCGGCGGCGACTGGCTCCCCGTCACCATGCCCTCGCGGCTGCGGGCGAAGTTCGGTGACGTGAAGCTGATGAGCGTCGGCGGCCCGACGGAGACGTCCCTGTGGAACATCTCCCACCCGGTCGCCGAGGCGGACGAGCGCCGCCGCAGCATCCCGTACGGCAAGCCCATCTCGAACACGAAGTACTACGTGCTGGACGAGCACCTGGACGAGCGCCCCGTCTGGGTGCCGGGCGAGCTGTGCTGCGCCGGCGTGGGCGTGGCCCAGGGCTACGTGGGCGCGGGGGCGGGCTCGAAGAAGTTCACCGTGCACCCAAGGACGGGGGAGCGCATCTACCGCACGGGTGACCTCGGGCGCTACCTCCCGGATGGCACCATCGAGTTCCTCGGCCGGGTCGACTTCCAGCTCTCCATCCGTGGACAGCGCATCGAGCCCGGGGAAATCGAGGCCGCGCTGCTCCAGGAGGCGAGCATCAGCGCCGCCGTGGTTGGCGCCGTGGGCGAACACCACGAGAAGCGGCTCGTCGCGTACGTCGTCCCGTCGGACGCGCAGCGGGGGATTGATACGCGGCACGTCCGGGAGTTCCTGTCGCGCAAGCTGCCGGAGCACCTGGTCCCCGCGACCTACGTGGTGCTGGAGGCCCTGCCGCTGACGCGCAACGCGAAGGTGGACCGCAAGGCGCTGCCGCACCCAGACGCGGTCGCGAAGCCCGCGCAGCGCGAGGAGCGCAAGCCCGCCGTCGCCAGCCGGCCAGGCCGTGAGGCCCAGGCGCTCCAGGAGTCCATCGCGAAGGTGGTGGCGGAGGTGCTGGGGGTTCCGGAGGTCCATCCGGACCGGAACTTCTTCGAGCTGGGCGCCAACTCGGTGCACCTCATCAAGCTCCACCTCGAGCTCAAGGAGAAGCTGGGGCGCTCCGTCCCCGTCACGGACCTGTTCGGCAGGCCCACCGTCAAGGTGCTCGCGGCGAAGCTCGCGGCGGCGGAGGGCGAGGCGCAGCCCGAGGCGGCGGCCCCCGTGGCGCGCGAGGAGACGCCGCGGACGGAGGATGCGCGGGACATCGCCATCATCGGGATGAGCTGCCGCTTCCCCGGCGCGTCAACGCCCGAGCAGTTCTGGCGGAACCTGATGCAGGGCGTGGAGTCGGTGGGCACGTTCACCGACGAGGAGCTGCTGGCCGCGGGCGTCAGTCCGGACGCGTTCCGGAGCCCCGGTTACGTCCGCTCGTCGGCGGTGATGGAGGACTTCGACGCGTTCGACGCCGAGTTCTTCTCGCTGACGCCTCGCGAGGCGCGCGCGTTGGACCCGCAGCAGCGGGTGTTCCTGGAGTGCGCCTGGGAGGCGCTGGAGCACGCGGGCTATCCGCCCTCGGGGCGCGACGGGCTCGTGGGCGTGTACGCCGGCAAGAGCGTCAGTCACTACCGCTATCCGTACCCGGACCTGACGCGCCCCATTGGCTTCTTCCAGGACCTGATGGCGCAGGACAAGGACTTCCTGGCCACGCAGGTGTCCTACAAGCTCGACCTGCGCGGGCCCAGCATCAACATCCAGACGGCCTGCTCCACGTCCCTGGTCGCGGTGTCGGCGGCGTGCGCGGCGCTGGTGGAGGGGAGCTGCGACCTGGCGCTGGCGGGTGGCGTGGCCATCAAGGTCCCCCACCGCGTGGGCTACCTCTACGAGGAGGGCAGCGTCTTCTCGCGGGATGGCCACTGCCGTCCCTTCGATGCCGGAGCCAACGGGACCATTCCGGGGAGCGGCGCCGGCATCGTGGTCCTCAAGCGCCTGAGCAGGGCGCTCGCGGACGGGGACCGGGTGCTCGCCGTCATCAAGGGCTCCGCCATCAACAACGACGGGCACCGCAAGGTGGGCTTCATGGCCCCCGGCGTGGACGGTCAGACGGAGGTGGTGCGGCGCGCGCATCAGCACGCCAAGGTGGACCCGCGGACCATCTCCTACGTGGAAGCCCATGGCACCGGGACGGCGATTGGCGACCCCATCGAAGTGGCGGCGCTGACCGAGGCGTTCGGCGCTCAGGTGCAGGCCCAGACGTGTGGCCTGGGCTCGGTGAAGGGCAACATCGGTCACCTCGACAGCGCGGCGGGCGTCGCCGGCCTCATCAAGGTCGTGCTGGCGTTGCAGCACCGCACGCTGCCGCCCACGCTGCACTACCAGTCGCCGAACCCGCGGCTGGAGCTGCACAAGACGCCGTTCTACGTCGTGGACAAGGCCCGGCCCTGGACGGCGGCGCAAGGCGTGCTGCGCGCCGGCCTCAGCTCGTTCGGCATCGGCGGGACCAACGCGCACCTGGTGCTCGAAGAGGCGCCGCCGGTGGCGGTGGGGCAGCCGGACGCGCAGCGGCTGGACCGCTCTCGGCACCTCCTGGCGCTGTCCGCGCGGAGCCCGGAGGCGCTGCGCCAGCTCGCGGGCCGCTACCGGGCGGCGCTGGAGGCACCGGACGCGTCGCTCGCGGACGTGTGCTTCTCCGCGAACACCGGACGCGTCGCCTTCGACCACCGGCTCGCGGTGGTGGGCGCGGACGCGGCGCAGGTGGCGGCGGTCCTGAGCGCGGCGGAGCGGAACGAAGAACACCCGGGCTTCGTGCAGGGCACGGTCGACGCGAAGCAGGCGGTGAAGGTCGCGTTCCTGTTCTCTGGACAGGGCTCGCAGTACGTCGGGGCCGCGCGTGAGCTCTACCAGGCGCACGCGGGCTTCCGCCGGCGCATCGATTCGTTCGACGAACTGCTCCGCGAATACTGGGACCGCTCGCTGCTCTCCGTCCTCTACGCGGAGCCGGGGCAGCCGTCGCCCATCGACCAGCTCGGCTACGCCCAGCCGGTGGTCTTCGTGCTGGAGTACGCGCTGGCGGAGCTGTGGATGTCCTGGGGCATCCAGCCGGACGTGCTGCTGGGCCACAGCACGGGCGAGCTGGCCGCGGCCTGCATCGCGGGCGTGTTCAGCGTGGAGGACGGCCTCAAGCTGGCGGTCCACCGGGGCCGGCTGATTCAGCAGCTCCCCGAGGGCAGCAACATCGCGGTCTCCGCGGCGGAGCCGGAGCTGCGTGCGTTCCTGGCCGAAGGCGGGTGGGCCAGCTCCATCGCGGCGGTCAACGGGCCGGACAACGTCGTCATCTCCGGAGTCCCGGCGGAGATTGAAGAGATTGGCCAGGCGCTGGAGGTGCGAGGCTTCAAGGTGAAGCGCCTCAACATCCCGCGCGCCGCCCATTCGGTGATGATGGAGGCCATCCTCCCGGAGTTCCGGGCGGTGGCCTCGACGCTGCGGTTCTCGCCCCCGTCCATTCCCATGGTCTCCGGGATGACGGGCGAGCTCATCACGGACGCGCTGGGCACGCCGGACTACTGGTGCAGCCAGCTCCGCAACCCGGTGCGGTTCGCCCGGGGCGTGGAGACCGTGTACCGCGACGGTGTGCGCGTCTTCGTCGAGGTCGGCCCGAAGGCGACGCTGCTCGGCATGGCGGCGCGCTCGCTGCCCGAAGGCGTGGGCACGATGCTGCCGAGCCTGCGCGCCGACGACGGTGGCTGGCGGCAGATGCTGGAGAGCCTGGCGGCGCTGTACGTGCGCGGCGTGCCGGTGGACTGGACGGCGGTGGACGCCGGCTACGCCCGGCGGAAGGTGGCGGTTCCGACCTATGCCTTCCAGCGCCAGCGCTACTGGGAGGAGGGGGCGGGGCTCCAGCGTCCCAACGGGCGGCCTGTGTCCCGTGCCGAGCACCCGCTCATCGGCGAGCGCGTACCCCTGGCGGTCCTGGAGGCCGGTGAGCTGCTGTTCGAGGCGACGCTGGGGCCGTCCGCTCAGTCATTCCTGGGACAGCACCGCGTCTTCGGGACGCCCACGCTGCCAGCGACGGGCTACGTCGAGATGGCGCTGTCCGCTGGCGCCCGCTTGTTGGGCACGTCCGCGCTGGAGTTGAAGGAGTTGGCCATCCTCAACGCCATGACCTTCCCGAAGGATGCCGAACGGAAGGTGCAGTGCGCCCTGCGCCGCGATGGAGCGGGCCGGGCTTCCATCCGCATCTTCAGCCGGGCGGGCGAGGGCTCCGACGCGGTGTGGAACCTCCACGCGACGGGCACGCTCGCGGTCCTCGAAGACGTGGCGCCGTCCGTGGCGGAGCATGACCTCGACAGCGTGTTGAGGGCATTGCAGACCCCGCTCCCTGTCGACGACTACTACCAGCGGGCACGCAGCGCGGGCGTCGAGTTCGGTCCGGAGTTCCAGGGCATCACCGAGCTGCGCCGGGAAGGCGAGCAGGTCCTGGCCCGCATCGAGCGGCCCTCGGGGCTTGGAAACAGCGGCGGTTTCCTCGCGCATCCCGCCTTGATGGACGCCTGCCTCCAGGTGGTGGGCGGGGCCTATCCCGACATGGATGGCACCGAGCTGTACGTACCGGTGAACATCGAACGCCTCCAGGTGCTGGGCAGCATCGACGATGGCGTGTGGAGCCACGCCGTGGTGCGGCCGCTCGATGAGGGCGGGAAGCGGCTGCGCGCGGACGTCCGCATCTTCGGAAACGACGGGGCGCTGCGCGCCTGGGTGCGCGGTCTGGAGCTTCAGCGCACGAGCCAGGAGGCGCTGCGCGCCGCGCTGTCGACCTCGCTGGATGAGTGGCTCTACGAGCGGCGGTGGGAACCGCTCGCCTTGGAGGGGCGCCGTCCGGAGACGCTGGTGCCTTCGAGCGGCGCATGCCTGGTGCTCACGGAGCGCGACGGCGTGGGACAGCCGCTCGCGGAGGCGCTGACGCGCGACGGCCGCACCTGCTTCGTCGCCATCCGTGGCACGGCCGCGCGGCGTATCGATGAGACGACCTTCGAGGTGCCTGACGCGCCCGAGGCGCTCGCGGAGGCCCTGCGGTCCATGTCGCTGCCGTCCAGCGTGTCGGACGTCATCTTCCTGTGGGGGGCCCACGGCGCAGGCGTGGAGACGCTGGACGCGGACGGGCTGGGGCGGGCCGCCCGCGTGTCGGGCGGGGGCGCGCTGGGGCTGCTCCAGTTCCTGCTCGACCGTGGGTATGCGGGTGCCGTCTGGCTGGTGTCCCGTGGAGCGCAGCCCGTGACGGTGGGCGCGCCGCTGCCGGGGCTCGCGCAGTCGTTGCTGTGGGGCATGGCGCGGCCACTGGCCATCGAGGCCTCCGAGCTGGACTGCCGGTGCGTCGACCTGGACGCGAACGGGGACGCGGGCGCACAGGCGGAGCTGCTGGCGCAGGAGATTCGCCGCCGCCCGGACGTGGCGGAGAACCAGGTGGCGTATCGCGACGGGCGCTATGTCGCGCGGCTCCGGCGGGTGGAGTCGCGGAAGCTGGTGGGCACCTCCGCGGAGCGCGTCGAGGCCTTCCGTGCGGACCGCAGCTATCTGGTGGCGGGCGGGCTCGGCCGGCTCGGTCTGCTGACGGCGGAGTTGCTGGTGAGCCGGGGCGCGCGCAACCTGGTGCTGACGGGCCGGGGCTCCGTGAGTCCGCAGGCCGCGGAGCGGCTGGAGCACTTGCGTCAGCAGGGCGCTCGTGTCGAGTACCGGCAGGTCGACATCGCGGACGCGGAGGCGCTGGCCGCGCTGCTGCATGAGGTGGCGGGGGAGCTGGCGCCGCTGGGCGGGGTGTTCCACTCCGCGGGCGTGCTCGACGACGGTGTGCTGCGGCAGCAGCGCTGGGAGCGCTTCGAGACGGTGCTGCGGCCCAAGATGCGGGGCGCCTGGAACCTGCATCGCCTCACGGCGGGCCTGCCGCTCGAGCACTTCGTGTTGTTCTCGTCCGTGGCGTCGCTGGTGGGCTCGGCGGGACAGGCGAACCACTGCGCGGCGAACGCGTTCGAGGATGCCCTGGCGCATCACCGGCGCGCCCTGGGCCTGCCCGCCTTGAGCATCAACTGGGGCATCTGGGCGGGTGACGCGGGCGCTCAGGTGTCGGTCAGCGAGGAGGCTCGCACGCCGGGCTTTGGCGTCATCCCGAAGGCGCAGGGCCTGCGCGCGCTGGAGCGCCTCCTCACGTCGCGCATCCCACAGGTGGGCGTGGCCGCCATTGACTGGTCGGTGTTCGGCGGTGGCCGGGCGACGCCCTACGACGCGGAGCTGCGCGAGCGGGCGGGGGGCGCGCCAACGGTGGAGCGCGCGTCGTTCCTGGACACGCTCACGGCGGCGCCCATCGAAGCGCGCCGGAGGCTGGTGATGGACTACGTGCGGGAGCAGGTGGCGTGGATGCGCGGCGCGGGCTCGGGGGAGTCCATTGACCCCGCGCGAGGCTTCCACGAGTTGGGCATCGACTCCCTGGCGGCGCTCCAGCTCAAGAACCGGCTCCAGAGCGGGCTCGGCCTGTCGCTGCCCGCGACGCTCGTCTTCAACTACCCCACGGCGGAGAAGCTCGCGGCCCACCTCATGGACGCGGTCATCCCCCTGGAGTTCACGGAGGAGGCGCGCGCCACGCCGAAGGCGGACAGCCCGGTCGAGCGCGCGCTGGATGGACTGGCGGAAGCGAACCTCGCGCACCTGCTCTCCGAGCAGTTGTCGAAGATGAACTAGGACGAATCGATGTCAGCGCAAGGAAGCGATACGAGCTACGGCGAGCTGATGAAGCGCGCGCTCCTGAAGTTGCAGGAGGCGCAGTCGAAGCTCGATGCCCATGAGCAGGAGCGGCACGGCGCCATCGCCATCGTGGGGATCGGCTGCCAGTTCCCCGGCGGCGTCACCAGTCCCTCGGACTACTGGCGCCTGCTCTCCGAGGGGGTGGACACCGTCACCGAGATTCCGGCGGACCGGTGGAGCGCGGACAGCTTCTTCCACCCCGACCCGGACCATCCGGGAGGCATCTACACGCGCCACGGCAGCTTCCTGCGGGACATCGACCAGTTCGAGCCGCGCTTCTTCGGCATCTCCCCGCGCGAGGCGGCGCGGATGGACCCGCAGCACCGGCTGCTGCTGGAGGTCGCCTGGGAGGCCGTGGAGCGCTCCGGCCACAATCCGGCGGGCCTGAACGGGACGCGGACCGGCGTGTTCGTCGGGATGATGGGGCAGGACTACACGCAGATCGCCACCCAGTCTCCGGAGCTCATCGACGCGCACACGGGCGCGGGCAACGGCGCCAGCGTCGCGGCGGGGCGCCTGTCGTACGCCTTGGGACTGGAGGGCCCCAGCCTCACGGTGGACACCGCGTGTTCGTCGTCGCTCGTCGCGGTCCACCTGGCCATCCGCAGCCTCCGGCAGCGTGAGAGCGACTTCGCGCTGGCGGGTGGGGTGAACCTGGTCCTCTCTCCCGTCGCCACGCTGATTGAGTCGCGCACGCACATGTTGTCGCCGGACGGGCGGTGCAAGACCTTCGATGCCTCGGCGGATGGCATCGGGCGCGGCGAAGGGTGCGGGCTGGTCTTCCTGCGGCGCCTGTCGGACGCGCTCGCGGATGGGGACCCCATCGTCGCGGTGATTCGCGGCTCGGCCGTGAATCAGGACGGGAGGACCAGCGGGCTCACGGTGCCCAATGGGCTGGCTCAGCAGCGCGTCATCCGCGACGCCCTGCGGGACGGTCAGGTGGAGCCCGCGAAGGTGGGCTACGTGGAGGCGCACGGCACGGGGACGTCCCTGGGCGACCCCATCGAGCTGGAGGCGCTCGCGTCCGTCTACTGCGCGAAGACGGGACGGCCGCAGTCTCTGATGGCCGGCTCCGTGAAGACGAACATGGGGCACCTCGAAGGGGCGTCCGGCATCGCGGGGTTGATCAAGTCGGCCCTGTGCCTGGCCAACGAGGAGGTCCCACCGCATCTCCACCTGCGCACGCCCACGCCTCACGTGGACTGGAAGCAACTGGCCATCGAAGTCCCGACGGAGCGCCGCCCGTGGCGGGGGGCGGAGTCTCGCTTCGCGGCGGTGAGCTCGTTTGGCTTCTCGGGGACGAACGCACATGTCGTCCTGGAGTCCGCGCCCCGGCCGAAGCCGCCGGTCCGGGAGCTGGAGCGCCCACGGCACGTCCTGGCGCTCTCGGCCCGGTCGAACGGCAGCCTGCGCCGTCTGGCTGGCGCCATCGCGGAGGCGTTGTCGACGCGGCCCTCGGAGGCGCTCGCGGACGTCTGCCACACGGCGAACGTGGGGCGGAGCGCGCTGGAGGAGCGCGCGGCCTTCACGGCGTCGACCTCCGAGGAGATGGCGGAGGCGTTGCGCGCGTTCAGCCGTGCCGAGCCCGCGTCGCCAGGGGCTGTCGCGGAGGGCCGGAAGGAGGCCGAGCCGCCGCGTGTCGCCTTCCTCTTCACGGGGCAGGGCGCTCAATACGTCGGGATGGGGCGGGAGCTGTTCGACACCCAGCCCGAGTTCCGCCGGGAAATCCTCCGCTTCGAGGCCATCCTCCAGCCGCACCTCGAGCGGCCGCTGACCCAGGTGCTCTTCCACGAGACGGGAGGGGCGCTGGACGAGACACGCTACACGCAGCCCGCGCTGGTCGCGCTGGAGCTGGCGCTGGCGAACCTGCTGCGCGCCTGGGGGCTCCGCGCTGACGCGGTCCTGGGCCACAGCGTGGGGGAGTACGCGGCGGCCATGTTCGCGGGCGTCCTGGAGCCCGAGGTCGGCCTGCCCCTGGTGGCCGAGCGCGCGCGGCTGATGCAGGCGCTGCCGGAGCGCGGCGCGATGCTGGCCGTGTTCGCCGAGTCCTCGCGCGTCCTCCCGCTCATCGCCGCGCATCCACGGGTGACGCTGGCGGCCACCAACGGGCCTCGGAACACCGTCATCTCGGGTGACGCCGCCGCCATCGACGCCGTGGTCCAGGCGCTCGGGGAGGCGGGCATCGAGAGCCGGCGGCTCAACGTGTCGCACGCCTTCCACTCCCCGCTGATGCAGCCCATGCTGGCGGAGTTCGAGCGCGCCGCCGGGCGGGTGGCCTTCCAGAAGCCGAGGCTGCCGCTCATCTCGAACCTGGACGGCCGTGAAGCCGGTGACGCCATCACCCACGCGGACTACTGGGCTCGCCACGTCCTCCAGCCCGTGCGCTTCGAGGACGGAGTCCGGACGCTCCTCCAGCGCGGGGTGCGTGTCTTCCTGGAGGTGGGGCCCAAGCCCTCGCTGTCCAACCTGGCGCGGGACGTGGTGGCGGGCGAGGAGGCGGCGTGGCTGGAGACGCTGCACCCGCGCCGCTCGGACTGGGTGGGCGTGCTCCGCGCGCTGGCCGGACTGTACGCGCGCGGCGCCAAGGTGGATTGGGCGCGCTTCGACGCGGGCCATGGCCGGACTCGCGTGGCCCTGCCGACCTATCCCTTCGAAAGGCAGCGGTACTGGCTGGACGTGGCCGCGCCCTGGACGCGCACGTCGCGCCGCGCCTCGAACCACCCGCTGCTGGGCGCGCGCCTGGAGTCCGCGGCGCTGAAGGAGGGGTTGACGGTCTTCTCCAACGAGCTGTCAGCGGCCTCCGTGCCCTTCGTGTCGGACCACCGGGTGTACGGCAAGGCCGTGGTGCCCGCCGCGGCCTTCGTGGAGATGGTGGCCTCGGCGGCGGCGCAGGTGCTCGGCACGGAGTCCCTGCGGCTGGAGGATGTCTCCCTGCTCCAGCCGCTGGTGCTGCCCGAGCAGCAGGCGCGCGTCGTCCAGACGCTGCTGGAGGACCAGGGCGAGGCGGGCTTCGCGTGCAAGGTGGTGAGCCGGGGCGATGAACGCTCGGACGAGGGGACTGGCGCGCGGGCGGCGTGGGTGACCCATGTGACGTGCCGGGTGTCGGCGCTGAGCGCCAGGCCGCCCGAGGTGGACCGCGCGGCGTGGAGCCAAAGCTGCGCGACGCCGGTCTCCCTCGACGCGCTCTCCGCCGTCTTCACGCACCACGGGCTCGACTATGGGCCGTCGCTGCGGGTGCTCACGTCGCTCCACCGGGGCGAGCGTGCCGCGCTGTCCTTTGGCCAGGTGGAGGACCGGAGCGGGCACTACCGCATCCATCCGGCCCTGTTCGACGGCTGCCTGCGCACGGCCGCGGCGGTGTCTCAACTCACGGAGGAGGATGCGCTGCACCTCCCCGTGGCCTTGCAGACGCTCGACCTGTACCGGCCGCTGCCGGAGAAGGTCTGGACCCACGCCACGCAGCCGCCCCACGGGGGACAGGAGGGCTTCCCCGCCACGGCGCTGACGCTCTGTGATGAAGCGGGGGACGTGGTGGCGGTGGTGTCGGGCTTCTCGGTGCGCAAGGCCGAGCGCGACGTGCTGTTGCGTGGGCTCGACAACGACTTCCAGGACTGGCTGTACCGCCTCAACTGGACACCGAGCGCCGTCACGGAGGACGCGCACACCTCCGGTGCGCACTGGGCCATCTTCGCCAGTGAGGACGGCTTCGGCTCGGAGCTCGTGCAGGTGCTGTCGCGGCGCGGTGCGCGCTGCACGCTGGTTCGCAAGGGCGAGGCGTTCAGCAGCACGGCTCAGGGCTTCCACGTCAACCCCTCCAGCCCGGACGACTTCGCGCGGCTGGCGCAGGGCTGGGCGCATCAGCCCCCCACGGGCGTGCTGTACCTCTGGGGGCTCGATGACGCGGGCGGTGACGCGGACGCCCGGCTCGATGCGGCGCAGGAGTCCGGGTGCCTGGGCGCGCTGCGACTCACCCAGGCGCTGACGCGGGGAGCGGGGACGCCGCCTCGGCTGGTGCTGGTGACCCGGGGCACGCAGCGCCTGCCCGCGGACACGCATGGCGTGCGCGTCGCGCAGGCGCCGCTGTGGGGCTTCGGGCAGGCGGTGGCGACGGAGCTGCCGGAGCTGCGCTGCCTCCGCATCGACCTGCCCGCGGAGCCTCGGCCCGAGGACCTGGGCACCTTCGTGCGCGCGCTGGCCCTGCCTGACGCCGAGTCCGCCGCGGCCATTCGTGGAGGGAGCCTCTTCACCCCCCGGCTGGAGCGGGCGCGCTCACGAGCGGCCTCGAGCCGGAAGGTGACGATGGTGGCGGACGCGACGTACATCGTCGCGGGCGGCCTGGGCGGGCTCGGCCTGCGGGTGGCGACGTGGCTGGCGGACAAGGGCGCGCGACACCTGGTCCTGCTGGGGCGGAGCGCACCGTCTCCCGAGTCCCGCGCGCGCCTCGATGCGCTGGAGGCGCAGGGCGTGGAGGTGCGGGTCGCCCAGGTGGACCTCGCGTCTCGCGGTGCCATGGCGGAGCTCTTCGCGAGCTTGCGAGACGCGCCGCCCGTGCGCGGCATCGTCCACACGGCGGGCGTCCTCCGGGACGGGACGCTCGCGAACCAGACGCCAGAGCAGTTCCGGGAGGTGCTGGCCCCCAAGCTCCAGGGTGCGTGGAACCTGCATGCGCTCAGCGAGGGCCTGGCGCTGGACTTCTTCGTCTGCTTCTCGTCGGCCGCCTCGCTCATCGGCTCTCCGGGGCAGTCGAATTATGTCGCCGCGAATGCCTTCCTCGACGCGCTCGTCCACCTGCGCCACGCGAAGGGCCTGCCCGCGCTGACCCTCAACTGGGGCTCCTGGGCGGAGACGGGCATGGCGGCGCGGTTGGAGCGCGCGGCGTCGGCGCGGCCGGGGGCGCAGGGCTTCGGCTCGATTCCCGTCGAGCAGGGCCTGGGGGTGATGGAGCGGCTCATGGGCGGCTCGCAGGCCCAGTGGGGCGTGTTCCCGGTGGACTGGGCGCGGCTGGCCGAGCAACTGCCGGGGCTGGCGCGTCAGGCGTTGGTGCAGGGGCTGCTCGGGAGCGTGCCTCGGCGGGTGCAGGCGCCGGCCTTCCGCGCGCAGCTCGACGCGGCACCAGCGAACCGCCGGCTGGAGCTGCTGCGTCAGCACGTCTCGGGGCAGGTGGCCGCGACGCTCGGCATGCCGGAGACGGAGCGGCTGGCGGGGAACGAGCGCCTGTTCGAGCTGGGCGTGGATTCGCTGCTGGCCATCGAAATCAAGAACCGGCTCGCCAGCAGTCTGGGGCGGAGCCTCCGTTCAACGCTGATCTTCGACTTCCCCACGGTGAACGGCCTCGTGGCGCATCTGGCCGACGAGCTGGGCCTGGGGACCGAGGCTCAGAAGAAGCAGGAAGCATCGCAGGAGGCGCAGGGCGCGCTCTCCGCGGAGATTCAAGGGCTGTCAGAGCAGGAGCTGACGTCCCTCATCGACCAGGAGCTGGAGAGCGCGCTCACCAGATGAGACCCTGATGGCGAAACTATCCACACGCATTTCTGAATGGCCTGTCGTCAAGCTCGCGTACCTGGCGAGCCAGCTTCGCTCGAAGAAGGAGCTGCTGGCGGCCGAGCCCATCGCGGTCGTTGGCATGTCCTGCCGCTTCCCTGGCGGCGGTGAGCTGCCAGAGACGTTCTGGGAGATGCTGGCCGCGGGCCGGGACACGACGCGGGAGGTGCCCTCCTCGCGCTGGGACGTCGACGCGTTCTACGACCCCACGCCCGGTGTCCCGGGAAAGATGTACACGCGCCGGGGCGCCTTCATCGACGGCGTCGACCTGTTCGACCCTGGCTTCTTCGGCATCACGCCGCGTGACGCCAAGGGCATGGACCCGCAGCAGCGCATGTTGCTGGAGGAGTGCTGGCGGGCCCTGGAGCGCGCGGGCATCCCGCCCGCCGGGCTCGCTGGGAGCCGCACCGGCCTCTTCCTGGGGCTGATGCACAACGACTACAACCTGCTGGGCATCACCGAGGACATGGAGTTCCACTCGGCGTCGCTCAACTACCCGTCCGTCGCCGCGGGGCGCATCTCCCACACGCTGGGCCTGCAGGGGCCGGCGGTCTCGGTGGACACGGCGTGCTCGTCGTCCGCGGTCGCCATCCACCTGGCGTGTCAGAGCCTCCGCAACGACGAGAGCGACCTCGCGCTCGCCGCGGGCGTGAACCTGAACCTGTCGCCCGTCACGGTGATGGTGGAGTGCCAGAACCGGATGCTCGCGGCGGATGGCCGCTGCAAGACGTTCGACGCGTCCGCGGATGGCTTCGGGCGCGGCGAGGGCTGCGGCGTCGTCGTGCTCAAGCGCCTGTCGGACGCGCTGGCGCAGGGGGATGCCATCATCGGGGTCATCCGGGGCTCGGCCGTCACGCATGACGGACGCAGCAGCGGGCTGATGGTGCCCAACGGACGCTCACAGGAGCGCGTCATCCGGGCGGCGCTGGAGAGCTGCGGCGTGGAGCCGGACCAGGTGGGCTACATCGAGGCCCACGGCACGGGGACGCTGCTCGGGGACCCTATCGAGATGGAGGCGCTGCGGTCCGTCTTCGGCCGCAAGGGCGCGCGCGGTGAGCCGCTGTACGTCGGCTCGGTGAAGACGAACATCGGGCACCTGGAGGCCGCCGCGGGCATCGCGGGGCTCATCAAGGTCCTGCTGTCGTTGCAGAACGAGGCCATCCCCGCCCACCTGAACTTCGAGCGGCCCAACCCGAACATCCGCTGGGATGACCTGCCCGTCACCGTGCCCACGGCCACCCGGCCCTGGCTGCGCGGAGACAAGCGGCGCATCGCGGGCGTCAGCAGCTTCGGCTTCAGCGGCACCAACGTGCACCTGGTGGTGGAAGAGGCCCCGGTGCTGTCCAGGCCCCGCCCGGAGCACGAGCGCCCCGTCCACGTGCTGGCGTTGTCGGCGAAGAGCGAAGCCGCGCTCGAAGCCCTCATGGAGGCGCAGGAGCGCGCGCTGCCCGAGGACGCGTCGGTGCTGGGGGACTGGTGCTACACGGCGAACGCCGGCCGCTCCCAGTTCGAGCACCGCGCCGCCGTGGCCGGCGCCACCGCCGCGGAGCTGCGCGCGAACCTGGCGCGGCTGCGTGAGGAGAAGCTGCGCCCGGAGCGCGAGCCGCTGCGCGGCACGGAGCGCCCCCGGCCTGTCTTCCTCTTCACGGGGCAGGGCGCGCTGCGTCCCGGCGTGGGGCGCGAGCTCTACGAGACCCAGCCGGTGTTCCGGGCCGCGCTGGAGCGCTGCTCCAAGGCGCTGGACGGGCTGCTCGACTGCAAGCTGGAAGCGCTGCTCTTCGGTGACACGTCCGCGACGCTCCTGGAGGACACGCGCCACGCGCAGCCCGCGCTGGTGGCGCTGGAGTTCGCGCTGGCGGAGCTGTGGGCATCCTGGGGCGTCACGCCGTCGGCGCTCATCGGGCACAGCCTGGGGGAGTACGCCGCGGCGGCCGTGGCGGGGGTGTTCAGCATCGAGGAGGCCCTGCGGCTGGTGGTGACGCGCGCGCGGCTCATCGGCGACCTGCTGGGCGCCGGGGCGATGCTGACGGTCTCCGCGCCGCTCGACACGGTCCGCGGCGCCATCGCGCCCCATTCCGGCGCGGTGTCCCTGGCGGCCATCAACGGCCCCGAGGACGTGGTCGTCTCGGGAGCGCCGGACGCCATCACGGAGGTGGAGGCGGCCCTGGGACGCCAGGGCCTCCAGACGAAGCGCCTGCGGATGACCCACGCGTTCCACTCCACGCAGATGGAGCCGGTGTTGAAGCCGTTCGCCGAGGCCTTCCAGGGCGTGACGTTGGCGGCTCCGCGCATCCCGTTGGTCTCCACGCTGGAGGGCCGGCGTGTCGGCGACGAAATCGCCCGGCCGGAGTACTGGTGCCGTCAGTTGAGGGAGCCCGTGGCGTTCGCCCAGGGGCTGGAGGCGCTGCGCGCGGAGGGGCACCGGACGTACCTGGAGCTGGGGCCCGCGCCCATCCTGGCGGGCATCGGCCGCAGGAACTTCCAGACGGCGGAGGAGCTGTCCTGGCTCCCCAGCCTGCGCCCGTCGGCGGGGGAGACCGCGCAACTGCTCGCCAGCCTCGCGGAGCTGTACATGCGCGGCTTCGACGTGGATTGGGCGGCGTTCGACGCGCCCTTCGAGCGCCGGCCGCGCTGCCTGCCAACCCATCCGTTCCTGCGTGAGCGCTACTGGATGGACTCGAAGGGCCCCGCGGGGCACCGCGCCTACTCGGCGGCTGACGACGCCGCGCGAGGCGAGGCGCATCCGCTGCCGGGGACGCCGCTGCCGCTCGCGGGCGCGAAGGAGGCACGCTTCGCGGCCCGGCTGAGCACGCACGCGCCCGCCTTCATCGAGGAGCACCGCGTCCTCGGAAACGCCGTGCTGCCGGCCGCCTGCTACGTCGAGATGGCGCTCGGCGCGGCGCACCACGTCGCTCCGCCGGGCCGGCCCCTGGAGCTGACGGCCATCGAGCTGGAGCGGGCGCTGGTCTTCACGGAGGGACAGGCGCAGGACGTCCAGACGGTGTTGTCGCCCGAGGAGGGCGGCTCCCGCTTCGAAATCCACGGACAGGCCACGGGGGGCTCGGACCGCGCCTGGTCCCGGTTGGCCCAGGGGCGGGTCATCGAAGGGCGCACGCGTCCGGACACGGTGCCGCTGGCGTCGGGGCTGCTGCCGGAGTTCCCCAGGGAGGGTTCCGTCCGCGCGCTCTACGAGATGATGGCGCGTGGGGGCTTGGAGTACGGCCCGTCCTTCCGAGGCATCGACGCGCTGCGGTTCGGCGAGGAAGGGTGCCTCGCGCACGTGAGGCTCCCTGACGCGCTCGTCATCGGGCTGGGGGACTACTGGCTGCATCCGCTGCTGCTCGACGCCTGCTTCCAGACCGCGGCCGCGGCCTTCACGGGAGGCGACGCGCAGGTGACGGGAGAAGGGCAGGGGCGCATCCCCATCGCCATTGAACGGCTGCGCTGGTTCAAGCGGCCCGGCAGCAGCATCTGGGTGCACGCCCGAGCGGGCGCGCGGGCGTCGCTCGCGGAGGGCCTGGCGAGCGCCGACCTCCGCATCCTCGATGAGGACGGAGCGGTCGTCGCCGAGGTGGAGGGCCTGCTGCTGAAGCAGGTCGACCGTCGCGCGTTCCAGGCGGCCTTCTCTGCCGCGACGCAGGAGCTGCTCTACGAGCTGGCGTGGCGGGAGCAGCCCGCGCCCACCGCGCGTGACCAGGTCGCGACGCAGGCCGGCTCCTGGCTGCTGCTGGTGGACTCCGAAGGCCTCGCGCGGGAAGTCCAGGCGCTGGCGCGGCAACGCTCCTGGCGCTGTGTGGTGGCGACACCCGGCGCGGGCTACGCGTGCGTCGACGCCGGCCACTATCGGCTGGACCCGCACGACGCCGCGCACTTCGACCGGCTGCTCCAGGACGTCTCCGCGGACGGCGCGGCGCCCACGGCGGTGGCCTGCCTGTGGGGGATGGGGGACCGTTCTCCCGAAGCCCGCTCCGGTGAGCTGACGGCGAGCACCGTGGGGGCGCTGCACCTGGTGAAGGCGTTGGCGCGGGCCACCTGGGCGCACCGGCCCGCGCTGTGGATGGTGACGGAAGGCGCGGTCGCCGCCACGCCCACGGACGCGGTGGAGGGCTTCGCGCAGGCGGCGCTCTGGGGCTTCGGCCGCGCGGCGGCCATCGAGCACACGGAGCTTACGTGCCGCATGGTCGACCTGGAGCCGGGCGCCGAGGCCCTGGAGCGCTTGTTCCACCTGATGGCGCAGCCGCCCCAGGAAAACGTGATGGCCGTGCGCGGTGGCCGGCTCCTGGGCGCGCGGCTCGTGCGCCCGGGCAAGCCGTCCGGCGGCGCGGCCCCCGTGCGCATCCAGCCGGAGGGCGTCTACCTGGTGACGGGGGGCCTGGGGGCGCTGGGGCTCGCGACCGCGGAGTGGCTGGTGGGGGCGGGAGCCCACCACCTGTTGCTGGTGGGCCGCGGCGGGCCCTCCGACGCGGCGAACGAGCGGCTCGCGGCGTTGACCGCGCGGGGCGCCGACATCACCGTCGCGCGCGCCGATGTCTCACGCCTGGAGGACGTCCAGCGCCTGGTGGCGGGGGTGGCCGAGCGGGGACAGCACCTGCGCGGCGTCATCCACACCGCGGGTGTGCTGGAGGACGGCGTCATCCTGCACCAGGACCGGGAGCGCTTCTCCCGCGTGTTCGCGCCCAAGGTGCGAGGCGCGCTGAACCTGCACCGCGCCACGGTCGGCCTGCCGCTGGATCTCTTCGTCATGTACTCGTCCGCGGCCTCGCTGGTGGGCGTCGCGGGGCAGTCCAACTACGTGGCGGCCAACAGCGTCCTGGATGCGCTGGCGCACCACCGGCGCCACCAGGGGTTGCCTGCGCTCAGCCTCAACTGGGGCCGGTGGGCGGGGGCGGGCATGGCCGCGAAGAGCGCGGAGGCGTCGGACGCCGCCAGCCTCGCCCCCGAGGTGGCGCTCCAGGTCCTGGAGCAGCTCCTGGAGCAGGGGGCCGTGCAGATGGGCGTGGTGCCCTTCAGCGTCTCCTCGCTGGAGTCAGGGCCTTCGCCCGGCCATGGCCCCCTGTTCTCCGAGCTCATGCTCCGTGAGCAGGCCCGGTCCGCGGGGGCTTCGCGGCTGCAGGAGCTGGTGGACGAATTGAAGCGCGCGGACGGCGAGCGCCGGCGCGCGTTGCTGACGCGGTACGTGCAGAGCCGGCTGGGGCCCTTGCTGGGCTTCGCTCCGGACCACGAGGTCCTCCAGAAGAAGATCTCCCTGAACGAGATGGGGCTCGATTCGCTGCGCGCGGTCGAGCTGAAGAACCGCATTGGCCGCGAGCTGGGCGTGGACCTGCTCATGGCGCGGTTCATCGACGGCACGACGCTCGACGGCATCGTCGACGCGTTGAGCAACCAGCTCGAGCTCAAGGAGCTGCTCGCGCGTGCTCCCGCGGCGGAGGCCGCAGCCGAAATCGAGGAGTTGACGGTATGAACCTGGGGGAACTGCTCGCCGAGCTGAATCGGCGAGGCCTTGAAGTCCGGGTCGAGGGAGAGGCGCTGAGGCTCCGGGGGCCGAAGGGCGCCGCCAGCGCGGAGCTCCGGCAGGCCCTGGCGGAGCACAAGCCGGCGCTGCTGGAGCTGCTGCGCGCGCATGACCAGGGCCAGGGGGAGGCGCCCATCGTCCCGGTGCCGCGCACCGGCCCCGCGCCGCTCTCCTATGGGCAGACGCGGCTGTGGTTCCTCGACCGGCTGGAGCCCGGCGGCACCGCGTACAACCTGATGCTGGCGCTCCAGGTCGAAGGGCACCTCGACGTGGCCATCCTGGCGCGCTGCTTCACCGAGGTCATCCGCCGCCACGAGATTCTGAGGACGCGCTACGCCGAGCATGCGGGCGTCCCGGTCCAGATTGTCGACCTGGAGCCCCCGCTCGACTTCCGCGTGCTCGACGAGCGAGACGTGCTGGCCGCCGAGCCCGGAGGCGTGGAGGCGTTCCTCCTGCGCGAGGGCAGGCGGCCCTTCGACCTCGCCACGGGCCCGCTGCTGCGCTTCCTGGTGATTGAGCGGGGCGCCCAGGGCCAGTACCTCCAGCTCTGCCTGCATCACATCGCGGCGGACGTGTGGGCCCAGGCCATCCTGGTCCGCGAAATCGTGACGCTGTATGGCGCCTTCGCCAGCGGTCAGCCCTCGCCGCTGCCGCAGCTGACGCTCCAGTACTCCGACTTCGCCGCCTGGCAGCGGGACTACCTGCAAGGCGACGTGCGGCGGAAGCTGGTGGATTACTGGCGCAAGAAGCTGGAAGGGGCGCCGCCGCTGCTCGAGCTGCCCACGGACCACGCGCGTCCCAAGGCCCCGACGAACCGCGGCGGCGAGGTCCGCTTCGAGGTGGGCCCCGAGCTCACCGCGGCCCTGAAGGCCCAGAGCCACGCGGCGCGCACCACGCCCTTCGTGGGGATGCTGAGCGCGTTCTTCGTGCTGCTGCACCGCCTCACGGGGCGTGACGACCTGGTGCTGGGCGCCAACTCCATCAACCGGAGCCGCACGGAGCTGGAGCCCCTGGTGGGCTTCTTCGTGGACAACCTGGTGATGCGCGTGGACCTGGGGGGCGACCCCGGCTTCGCCACCGTCCTGGAGCGCGTGCGCGAGACGGTGCTCGACGCCTTCGCCCACCAGGACCTGCCCTTCGACCTGCTCGTGGAGGAGCTGCGCCCGGCGCGGAGCCTGGGCTTCAACCCGCTGTTCCAGGTCGTGTTCGCCTGGGTGCGCGCTTCCTCCGAGGCGCAGGCGGAGACGGGGCTGCGCATCCGGCCGCTCGAGTTCGAGGCGAACACGTCGCGCTTCGACCTCAGCCTCTTCGTGGACGACCACGGCGACCGGCTGTCGGCGCGGATGGTGTTCAGCCGGGACCTCTTCGAGCAGCGCACCATCCAGCACTACGTGGACTGCTTCCAGGTGCTGCTCGCGGGGCTGGTGGCGGAGCCACAGCGCCCCGTGGGAGCGCTGCCGATGCTCCACGCGGAGGACCGGCGGCGCGTCCTCCGGCAGTGGAACGACACCGGGACGCCCACGGAGGAGGCGGTGTGCCTCCACGCGCTCATCGAAGCCCAGGCGCTGCGCACGCCGGACGCGGTGGCCGTCGTCGTGGACGACTGGGAGCTGACGTACGGCGAGCTGGACCAGCTCAGCGACCGCGTCGCCGCGGCGCTCCAGGAGCTGGACGTGGGCCCGGAGGTGGTGGTCGGCGTCTACCTCGACCGCTCCCCGGAGCTCATCGTGAGCCTGCTGGGCGTGCTCAAGGCGGGCGGCGCGTTCCTCGCGCTCGACGTCGACGAGCCCGCGGACCGGCTCCGCCACATCGTCGCGGATGCCCGGCCCCGGGTGCTCATCTCCACGGAGAAGCGCTCCGAGCGCCTCTGGGGCATGGGCGGCTTCGTCACCCTGCACGTGGATGATGGCTACCGGGACATGCCCGCCGCTCCCGGCCAGCAGCTTCGCCGCGACGTGCTCCCGGACCAGCTCGCTTACATCCTCTACACGTCGGGTTCGACAGGCCGGCCCAAGGGCACGGAGCTCACCCACCGGAGCATCGTCAACTACCTGCGCTGGAGCGTGGAGGCTTACCGGCTCCGCGAGGGGACGGGCAGCCCGGTGATTGGCTCCGTCAGCTTCGACGGAACCCTGACGAGCCTCTTCGCGCCGCTGCTCGCCGGCCGCGCGTTGTTCCTCGTGCCGCGCGGGCGGGAGATCGACGTGCTGACGTCCCGCGACTACGCGGAGCAGGGCTTCAGCTTCATCAAGATGACGCCCTCTCACCTGCGCGCCTTCAACGGCCTGGGCCGCACGCGCGAGGTGCTGGGACGGACCCACGCGGTGGTGCTGGGTGGGGAAGGGCTGCACGGCGTGGACCTGGCCGCGTGGCGAGCGCAGGGCCTGCCCACGCGGGTCATCAACGAGTACGGCCCCACCGAGGCCGCGGTGGCCTGCTGCTTCGAGGCGCTCCTCCCGGAGGGCGCGCCGCCGCCGGAGCGCGTGCCCATTGGCCGGCCCATCCCGCACATGCGGCTGTACATCCTGGACCGGCACCTGCAGCCGGTGCCCGTCGGCGTGGCCGGGGAGCTGTACATCGGCGGCGTCGGGTTGGCCCGGGGCTATCTGCGCCGCCCGGACCTGACGGCCGAGCGCTTCGTCCCCAACCCCTTCGAGCCGGACACGGCGGGGCCTGGAGGCTCGCGGCTCTACCGCACCGGCGACCACGCCCGGTACCTGTCCGACGGCCGCATCGAGTACCTGGGCCGCCAGGACGACCAGCTCAAGATTCGAGGTCACCGCGTCGAGTCCGGCGAGGTGGAGGCCGCGCTGGGCGGGCACCCCGACGTGGTCCAGGCCGCGGTGGTGCTCCAGCGTCCTCCCGGTGGGGCGCCGCGCCTGGTGGCCTACGTGCAGCCGCGGACGCTGGAGCGCCCGGACGACGGTGACCTGCGGGCGGCGCTGCGGCAGTCCCTCCGCGAGGTGCTGCCCGAGTACATGCTGCCGGAGGTCATCGCGCTCCTCCCCGAGCTGCCGCTGACGCCCAGCGGGAAGATTGACCGCAAGGCCCTGCCGCCCGTGGTGTCGGAGACTCCCACGGCCAGTGGGCTGGTCCGCACGGTGGCGCGGACCGGGACGGAGCAGCAGCTCCAGGCCCTCTTTGGCGAGCTGCTGGGCTTGAGCACCGTGGCGCCCACCGACAGCTTCTTCGAGCTGGGCGGACACTCGCTGCTCGCCGTCACGCTCATCTCACGCATCTCCGAGAAGCTGAACATCGAGGTGCCCCTCAACGAGGTGTTCGACCGGCCCACCGTCGAGTCCCTGGCGAGCTGGATTGATGAACACGCCGGGAAGGTCACCGCGTTGATTCGCCAGCTCCCGCCCTGCGTGGTGGCGCTGAAGCCGCTGGGGCGAAAACCGCCGCTGTTCCTGGCCCCGCCCTCCGCGGGCAGCCCGGCCGTCTACGTCACCCTGGCCCGGCACCTGGACGCGGAGCAGCCCGTGTTCGGCTTCCAGATGCCGGGCGTGATGGACGACCAGCAGCCGCCGGAGACCATCGAGGACACCGCCGCGCTCTACGTGGCGGCCCTGCGGCAGGTCCAGCCGCGCGGCCCGTACCGCATCGCGGGGTGGTCCTACGGTGGACTGGTCGTCTGCGAGATGGCCCGGCAGTTGGAGGCGCTGGGCGAGCAGGTGGCCCTGCTGGGGCTGATTGACGGCGCGGCCCTGGACCGGCTGGCGGCGCACGACGGCACGCCCCAGGAGATCCCCGCGGGCTCCCAGCTCCTCAAGGTCCTGGGCGAGGCCCAGATGCCGCGCGACTACGCGAGCCTGCGATTGATTGGGGAATGGATGGGCATCAGCCTCCCCGAGACATGGACAGACCTGCTTCGTCGGGGTACGGATGGTCAGTATTCATACCTGTGGCGTTTCTTGCGAGACAGCGCGCTGACGGCCCGGAATTTCCTGTCAACACGGCGCTCTGAACAACTCTATACGTTCTCATCCTACGGCGGCGCCGCCACACTTTACAGGACGGGTCCCGTGACAGTCGGCGGCGATCCGCTCGTCGACAGTGTGCGCAGGTTCGCGCTCGCGGGGACGGAGGTGATACCGGTTCCCGGTAATCACATGACACTCATCATGGATGAGCGGAATGTCGTCGTGCTTGCAAATGAAATACAGAAATGCCTGGATAGGGTTCTGACTGTCCCGCCAATCGCAGAAGTGTCTCGGGCGGAAATGCCAGCACCGGGGCTGGCTGCGCAGCTCCCCATGGAGGTCATGTAATGCCGCACCGAGTCCTTACAATGGATGGTACGTCTATTTCTGGTGGCGAGGGGTACGTCACCGCGGGATTGCTCAAGTCGCTCAGGGAGACGCTGACCAGCCGCGGCAGTGGACAGTCCCTGCTGAATGACGTGGAGCTGTTCTCCGGGACGTCCGCGGGCTCCTTCAACGCCGCGTTCTTCGCCACCTATGAGAACCCCGACGACGCCTTCCCCAAGATCCTCGACTTCTGGGGTGAGGTCGTCCAGATGAACCGCAAGGCGGTGTCGCTGGGGCGGACCGCCATGGCGCTGACGGGCAACGCCGCGCTGCTCGACTCCAGCTACATGCGCGACTTCTTCTGCAGCTACTTCGGCGCGACGCTGCGCCTGGGTGACCTGAAGCGGAAGGTGGCGATTCCGTCCTTCCAGCTCGACGGGCACCGCAAGTCGCTGCGGACCTGGAAGGCCAAGGTGTTCCACAACACCGGGCCGGACAACGACAGCGACCACAACGAGCTGGTGGTGGACGTGCTGATGCGCAGCGGTTCGCCCCCGCTCTCCTATCCCGTCTACCAGGGCCTCCGGGAGCAGGGCAGCGGCTACGTGGACGGCGGCGTCTATGCCAACAACCCGGCGCTGGTGGCGCTGGCGCAGATCATCAACAACATCACCCGCAAGAGCCGCGACGAGAAGGTGGAGACGCTGGAGACGGAGCCGCCCGACCTGACGAACATCCTGCTGATGTCCGTGGGCAACGGCTGCATGTCTTCGTACCTCACGCCGCACTTCTGCAAGGGCACCGCGAACTGGGGCTTCTCCAAGTGGTTGTTGGACTTCCACGACCCCATGGTGGTCGTGAAGATGATGATGGAGGCCGGCTCGGACGCGGTGGACTACCAGTGCCGCATGATTCTCCGGAAGAAGTACTTCCGGCTGAACCCGGTGGTGGACCAGACGCTCTCCGCGGCGAACCTCCAGCAGGTGGAGTCCACCCTCACCAGCCTGCTGGCCACCCAGTCCACCGTCGGGCAGCTCAACCGGGCCCAGACGTGGCTCGGGAAGTCGGGCTGGCTGGGGGACGCGGCGAAGGCCGCCTAGCGCGAATGGGACACCTGGCACGGACCGCGACGCGAGGGGTGATTTGAGATGACGCGCATCATTCTTGTCTCCGGAAGAGGGGGCGCCGGGAAGACCACGGTGGCGGCCGCCACCGCGCTCGCGGCCTCGCGCCGGGGCCTTCGCACCCTGGTGCTCTCCTTCGACCTGACCCATGGGCTCGGCGCGGCCATGGGCCAGGAAGGCGCGCTCTTCTCCGGGCCCCGGGGCGTCCCCGTGGGCGTCAACGACCACCTGTCCTTCCACGAGGTGGACGTGGGCGAGGAGCTCCGCCGGGGTTGGAACGGAGGCCAGGGCGGCCTGTCCGCGCTCGTGGATGGCGGTCTGGAGCGGGTGAGCGCGGAGGAGGTGGCGATGACGGCCGAGGTGGCCCACGTCGTCATGCTCCTCCGGCTGGGCGAGTACGTCCGCGCGCAGCAGCACGACCTGCTCGTCGTGGACTGCCCGTCCACGGGCGCGGCCCTGCACCTGCTCAACACCGTGCCGGCGATGCGCTGGTACGCGCGCAAGCAGGAGGCGCCCACGCAGCCCGGGCGCAAGGCGCGGCTGTTGGCCGCGAGCCTCCACGGCGCGGACGCGAGCCTGGAGGTTCGCGACCGGCTGAACGCCGTGGACGCGCTGCTGCGCGACCCGACGGTGACGACCTTGCGGCTGGTGACCACCGCGGACACGGTGTCCGTGCAGGAGACGCAGCGGGCGTACACGTACTTCAGCCTGCATGAGCTCGCGGTGGACTGCGTCGTCATCAACCGCCTCGCGCAGGAGGCGCAGCAGCCGCACGTCGAAAGACTCCAGGGCGCGTTCTCGTCGCTCCTGGTGTTGAAGGTCCCGCACCAGGCCGCCGAGGTGGTGGGGGAGAAGCCGCTCGACACCTTCGCGGAGCAGCTCTACCAGGGCGAGGACCCCGTTTCTCTCACGGCCCCGCAGGCTCCCCTGGGCATCCGCAAGGCCGCCGTGGATGCGTACACGCTGGAGGTCCGGCTCCCCTTCGTGGCGAAGAGCGAGGTCGAGCTCACTCGCCGCGGCGCGGAGTTCGTCATCCAGGTCGGGGCCGTCCGGCGCAACGTGGTGTTGCCTCGGATGATTGCACTCCTCCCGACGTCGGGCGCCCACATGGAGGGCGACCGGCTCATCGTGAGTTTTCAAAAGGAAAGAGGTGTCTGATGTCCTCGCAAGATGATCGTTTCCCGAAAAATTCCTTCGGTTCCTCGCCGGAGTACGGCGCGCGGTTCGCCGAGTTCGCCAACGCGGTGATTCCCGGCGGGCGGGGCCTGGTGCAGCAGCTCTTCCGCGCGAAGCAGGAGGCGCTCAAGGGCGTCGCGCACATCCTCGACGCGCAGATCCACGAGCTGCAGCACATCGACGCCGCCATCGAGGACCGGGCGAAGCAGCCGTGTCCGCCGACGTCGGCCCATCCGCCCCGGACCGGCCCGTCCCTGGGCGACGTCTTCCAGAAGGCCAGCGACCTGATCCTCGCGAAGCGGCCGAAGGGGAGCGCGGGCGCCGAGGCCTGCGCCCGGCCCAGCGACCGCCGCGCGCCGCCCGCGGGGGGAGGCGCCACGGACGCCTCCAGCCCGGCCGCGAGCACCACGAGCGAAGCGACGGCCAGCCCCGCGCCGGAACCGGTCGAGAAGATTTCCATCAGCTAGTCGCGGTGAAAGGGGTGGGTCGTGTCGGATGAGTCCATTCGAGTGAGGATGTCCAACGAGGAGAATGCTCTCTCGATGGAGTCGATGACGCCCTTGCAACGGGCGGCATTGGCCATCAAGACCCTCCGGGCGCGCGTGGATGGTCTGGAACGCGCGCGCTCGGAGCCCATCGCCGTCATCGGCATGGGGTGCCGGTTCCCCGGTGGCGCGAACGACCCCAACGCGTACTGGGAGCTGCTGCGCGGCGGCGTCGACGCCGTGACCACCGTCCCGGCGGACCGCTGGGACGTGGATGCGTACTACGCGGAGGACCCGGACGCGGGCTGGAAGATGTTCGTGCGCGAGGGGGGATTCCTCAAGCAGCCCATCGCCGCCTTCGACAGTGAGTTCTTCGGGATTTCGCCGCGCGAGGCGAACTACGTCGACCCGCAGCAGCGGCTGATGCTGGAGGTGTCCTGGGAGGCGCTGGAGGACGCCGGAATCGCTCCCGGCTCCCTCATGGGCAGCGACACGGGCGTCTACGTCGGCTTCCTGAGCAGTGACTACGGGCGCGTTCCCTTCAACGCGGTGCAGACGCGCGACCTGCCGTACATGGGCACCGGCAACGAGCTGAGCTTCTCCGCTGGCCGCGTGTCCTATGTGCTGGGGCTCCAGGGGCCGTCCATGGTGGTGGCGACGGCGTGCTCGTCGGCGCTCGTCTCCGCCCACCTGGCCTGCCAGGCGCTGCGGCAGGGGGAGTGCTCGCTGGCGCTGGCGGGCGGCGTGAATGTGATTCTCCGGCCGGACAACAACATCGTCCTGTCGAAGATGCGGGCGCTGGCGCCGGATGGGCGCTCGAAGACGTTCGACGCCTCCGCCAACGGCTACGGCCGAGGCGAGGGCTGCGGCGTGCTGGTGCTCAAGCGGCTCTCGGAGGCGCAGCGGGACAAGGACCGCATCCTGGCCGTCATCCGGGGCTCCGCGGTGAACCATGACGGGCTCAGTGGCGGCCTGACGGTGCCCAACGGGCCCGCGCAGGAGAAGCTGCTGCGCAAGGCGCTGGAGGCCGCGAACCTCGCGCCCGCGGACGTGAACTACATCGAAGCCCACGGCACCGGCACGCCGCTGGGGGACCCCATCGAGCTGCGGGCGCTGGACGCGGTGCTCCGGCCTGGCCGCGCCGCGGATGCGCCGCTGCTGGTGGGCTCCGCGAAGACGAACCTGGGGCACCTGGAGTCCGCGGCGGGCGCGGCGGGGATGATCAAGGTCGTCCTGTCCCTGGGGCAGAACGAAATCCCGCCGCACCTCCACTTCCGCACGCCCAACCCGGCCGTGGACTGGCAGCAGTTGCAGATCGCCATCCCCACGAAGGTGACGCCCTGGCCCCAGGGCGACAAGCCTCGGGTCGCGGGCGTCAGCGGCTTCGGGCTCAGCGGCGTCAACGCCCACGTGCTCATCGAGGAGGCTCCACCGGCGCCGGCGCGGACGCCGGATGCGGTGCCTCGGCCGCTTCATGTCCTGACGTTGTCGGGCCGGACGCCGCAGGCGCTGAACGAGCTGGCGCAGCGCTACACGCAGGCGCTCGGTGGCCCGGGGCTCGCGGGGCAGTCCCTGGAGGACATCTGCTTCACCGCGAACACCGGCCGCGACGCCTTCCGGCACCGGCTCGCGGTGTTGGGCGGCACCCAGGAGGGCCTGCGGGACCAGCTCAGCGCCTTCCTGGCGGGGCAGACGTCTCCCGCGGTGCTGAGCGGCAAGGCGGAGGGGCAACCCCGCGTCGCCTTCCTGTTCACCGGACAGGGCGCGCAGTGGCCAGGCATGGGCGAGGAGCTGTTCCGGACCGAGCCCATCTTCCGGGACACGCTCCTGCGCTGTGACGAGGTGCTGCGGCCGTTGCTGGGCCAGTCGCTCATCGAGCTGCTGCATCCCTCGGCGCGGGACGCCCAGGCGCGCTCACGGCTGGACGAGACGGGCTTCACCCAGCCCGCGTTGTTCGCGCTCGAGTACGCCCTGGCGCAGGTGTGGATGCAGTGGGGCATCCGCCCGGACTTCGTGATGGGCCACTCCGTGGGCGAGTTCGTGGCGGCCTGCGTGTCCGGCGTCTTCACCCTGGAGGAAGGGCTGGAGCTCATCGCCACGCGCGCCCGCCTGATGCAGTCGCTGCCCGCGGGTGGGACGATGGCGGCCGTGTCCGCGGAGGCGGCGGAGGTGGAGGCGCTGCTGGCCCGGTACGACGGGCAGGTGTCCATCGCGGCGCTCAATGGCCCGCGCAACGTGGTGATCTCCGGGCGCGAGGCCGCGGTCGGCGAATGCGTGGCCGAGCTGACGCGCAAGGGCAAGCGCGCCACGATGCTGCGCGTCTCGCACGCGTTCCACTCCGCGTTGATGGACCCCATCCTCGACGCGTTCTCCCGCGCCGTGGCGAAGGTGAAACTCCAGCCGCCGTCCATCCCGCTGATTTCGAACCTGAGCGGGCGCGAGGCCGGCAAGGAGCTCCTGACGCCCCGGTACTGGGTGCGGCACCTGCGCGAGCCGGTGATGTTCGCCCGGGGCATGCAGACGCTGGAGCAGGCCGGCGTGAAGGCCTTCCTGGAGGTCGGTCCCAAGCCGACGCTGGTGACCATGGGCCAGTCCTGCATCACGAAGGAGGACACGCTCTGGGTGGGCAGCCTGCGGCCGGAGCGCTCCGACTGGCAGCAGATGCTGGAAGGGCTCGCGGCGCTTCACGTCGCGGGCGTGCCGGTGGACTGGCGCGGCGTGGACCAGGGGCGAGAGCGCCACAAGGTCGCGCTGCCCGTCTATCCCTTCCAGCGGCGCCACCACTGGATGGACCTCAACGGGTCGACGTGGGACATCCCGGGCGTCAGCGCGGCGCCGGAAGCAGGGGCGGCGCGAGGCCATCCCCTCCTGGGGCGCCTGCACGCGTCGCCTTCGCAGGTGAAGCAGTTCGAGTCCTCGGTGGGCGCGGCCAGGCCCGCCTTCCTGAAGGACCACGGCGTCTACGGACAGGTTCTGATGCCTGGCGCGGCCTACGTGGAGATGGGGCTCGCGGCGGGGGCGTCGCTCTTCGGCGCGGCGGGCGGGTCGGTGGATGAAATCACCTTCTCGCAGGCCCTCTTCCTCCCGGAGGAGGGGGAGCGCCGGGTGCAGCTCCTCTATTCACCCGAGGGCGAGCGCTCGGGGCGCTTTGAAATCTACAGCCAGGAGGAGCACACGGGCGAAGGTGAGCCCGGGTGGATCCTCCATGCCCACGGCAAGCTCTCCGCGACGGCGCCCGCGCCCGGTGAGCGCGTCGACGTGGAGCGGCTCCGAGCCACGCTGTCGCGCGAGGTGCCCGTGGAGGGTTACTACGCGAAGCTGGGCCAGGCGGGGCTCGCGTACGGCCCCAGCTTCCGAGGCATCCAGCGCCTCTGGCGAGGCGAGCGCGAGGTGCTGGGGCGCCTGTCCCTGTCGGGCAGCGCGGCGGCGGAGGCCGGGCAGTATCTGCTCCAGCCCGCGCTCCTGGACGCGTGTTTCCAGATGGTGGGCGCGGTGCTCGACGAGGAGGGGGACGCCGCGTACCTGCCCGTGGGCGTGGGCCAGGTGCAGGTGCTTCGCGGCGGCCTGGGCGAGGTGTGGGCCCACGCGACGCTGGCGCGGAGTGATGACCCGAAGGGGCCCGGCTTCGTCTGCGACCTCCAGTTGCTCACGGAGGACGGCGAGCGCGTGGCCACCGTGGAGCGCCTGCTGCTCCGGCGCATCAGACGGGAAGAGCTGCTGGGCGCGAAGAGCAAGCGCTACCAGGGCTGGCTGTACGAGCTGGAGTGGCAGGCTCGGCCCTTGGAGGCGCACACGGCGGGCACGGCAGGCACGGGGCAGGCTGGAACACAGTGCCTCCTCCTCGCGGACACGGCGGGCGTGGGCGCGCGCCTCGCCGAGCGCCTGAGCGGAAGCGGCTGGCACGTGGTGACGGTGCCCGCCGACGCACGGACGCCCATCAACGGCCGCGACGCGGCGCTCGCGCTCCTGGGCCGACTGCGCCCGGACGCGACGCAGGGCCCGCTGCATGTCGTGGACTTGTGGAGCCTGGACGGCGGCGAGGACGACGTGCCCGCCCAGGCCCTGGCGCATGGCTCCCGCGTGCTCGCGCTCGCCCAGGCGCTCGTGGAGGCCAAGGGGACGAAGACCTCGCTCTGGCTCGTGACTCGCGGCGCCCAGGCGACGACGGAGCAGGAGCACCTCTCCGACCTGGGGAGCTCCGTCCTGTGGGGCCTGGGCAAGTCCGTCACGCGCGAACATCCGGACCTGCACTGCCGGCGCGTGGACCTGGACGCCAGCGCGCCCGAGCACGAGGTGGCGCTGCTTCACGCCGAGCTGCTGGGCGCGAGCGGCGAGGACGAAGTCGCCCTGCGCGGGACGACGCGCCGTGTGCCCCGGTTGGTGCGGAGCCGGAAGCTGCGGGGGGCCAGCGGCGACACCGCGTTGAAGCCGGACGCGAGCTACCTGGTCACCGGCGGCCTTGGGGGACTGGGGCTCGTCGTCGCGGAGCGCCTGGCGGAGCGGGGCGCCCGTCACCTCGTGCTGATGGGGCGGCGTGAGCCTGGGCCCGAGGCGCGCGCGCGCCTGGATGCGCTGGAGCAGCGCGGCGTCACCATCCACTGCGTGCAGGGAGACGTGGCGGTGGCCGCGGACGTCGAGCGCGTCCTCGCCGGACTCTCCGGCCGGGTGCCGCCCCTGCGTGGCGTCATCCACTCCGCGGGGGTCATCGACGACGGCCTCTTCATGCAGATGACGCCGGAGCGGCTGGCCAGGGCCTTCGCGCCCAAGGTCTCCGGCGGGTGGAACCTCCACCGCGCGCTGCAAGGCACGGCGCTGGACTTCTTCGTCGTGTTCTCCTCGGCGGCGTCGCTCATCGGCTCGGCGGGGCAGGCCAACTACGTGGCCGCCAATGCGTTCCTGGACGCGCTGGCGCGCTTCCGTCAGGCCGAAGGGCTGCCTGCCCTGAGCCTGAACTGGGGGGCCTGGGCGGAGGTGGGCGCGGCCGCGGAGGAGCAGATTCGCCGCCGCATGGAGCAGCTTGGCTTCGGCGTGATTCCGCCAGAGGAAGGGCTCCAGGTCTTCGAGCAGGCCCTGTCGTTGCGTGGGCAGCTCGGCGTCCTCCCGGTGGACTGGGCGGTGCTGGGGCGGCGTGGGCGCTCGCCGCTGTTCGAAGCCTTCATCGAGAAGGCCAGCCCCGCGGCGGGCGAGGGCATTCGTCAGCGCTTGGAGCGGCTGCCGCCCAAGGAGCGGCGCGGTGCCCTGCGCGCGCACGTGGGCGAGCTGGTCAACGGCGTGCTGGGGCGGCCTGTCACGGAGCCGTTGGATCCGAACCAGGGCTTCTTCGAGTTCGGCATGGACTCGCTGATGTCCGTGGAGCTGCGCAACGTCCTTCAGCGGAGCCTGGGCACCTCGTTGCCCGCGACGGTGGCCTTCGACAACCCCACCGTCAACGGGCTGGTGGACTACCTGGCGGCAGAGGTGCTGGGGCTGAAGGAAGACGCGGCGGCGGCCCCCGCGCAGGAGGCGCCAGAGGACGCGGAACTGGAGGCGCTCCTGGCGGACGTCGGCGGCCTGGACGACGAGGCCGTCCAGGCCATGCTGCGACGGGGCCGGTGAGCGGCTACGGCTGCTGCTGCTTGGACTTCGCGTCGTAGACGAGGTCCGCGATGGCGGAGATCGTCTGGAGGTTCTCCACCTTCAGCGACTCCGAGGGCACGGTGATGCCGTACTGCTTCTGGATGAAGCCCATCATCCGGGCGGTCTCCAGCGAGTTCAGCACACCGAGCTCGAGCAGGGGCGTGGAGGAGTCGAGCTCCTCCGCGTCCCCGTCCAGGAGCTCCTCCGCGACATAGCGGGTCAGGTCGTCGAGCAGGTCGTCTCTGTTCATGGCGTTCGGGGTGCTCCGGCTGCGAGTTCGGTGTGGACGGCCTGGACCACCTGGGCCGTCAGCTCGTTGAGGAAGAAGTGGCCGCCTGGGAACAGCTTCATCGAGAAGGCCGCGTGGGTCTGCTGCCGCCACGCTTCGAGCGCGGCTTCAGAGACGCGAGGATCCCGGGTGCCGCCAAAGGCACACAGGCGCATCGGGAGCGGCGCCTCCTCCTGGTAGGTGTAGCTCTCAGAAATCTTCAGGTCGGCGCGGAGGATGGGGAGGATGAGGTCCAGGATCTCCGGCTGCGCCAGGACCTGCTGGGGGATGCCGTCGTAGCGGGCGGACAGCTCACGGATGAAGTCGTCGCGGCGCAGGCCGCTGAGGGGCGGCAGGCCGCTGCGGCGTGACGGCGCCTCGGAGCCCGAGACGAACAGGGTGCCTGGCAGTGGCAGGCCCCTGCGACGCAGCTCGCGCGTCAGCTCGAAGGCGATGAGCGCCCCCAGGCTGTGGCCGAAGAAGGCGAAGGGCACCTCGAAGAGCGGTGACAGCTCGCGCGCGAGCGAATCCAGCAGCCGCGGCAGCTCCTCCACGGAGGGCTCATGGAGGCGGTTCTCCCGGCCGGGAGGCTGGATGGCGCACACCTCGATGTCCGCCTCGGGGAGCAGGTCCGGCCAGCGGAAGTAGGGGAGGCTGCCGGCCCCCGCGTAGGGGAAGCAGAACAGCCGGAGGCGAGGAGACGAAGCGGGCTTGCGGCGGACGAGCCAGGGGGACTCGGCCGCCGCGGTGCTGGATTCTGGAGTCATTGCGTATCGCGGGTGTTGAGGACAGCAGAGGGGTTACTTCCGGCAGCCGTCGCGGACCTCTCGGGCCGTCGCCGCGAGGGCCTCGATGCCCAACGCGAGCCAGTCCGCGCCGTCGCGGGAGAACCGCTCGGCCAATTCCGCATCCACCACCGGGGCGCGGCGCGAGCCTGGGCGAAGCTGCTGGAGGAAGTTCTCTCGGGCCGTGAAGGAGTTCCGCGCGCTGCGCTCCGCGAGCTTGCAGCCGCTGGCGAACACCTCCGCCAGGCGGGGCTCCCTGAGGTTGGACGGCGAGCCCTCGGCGGACTCGCGGCACTGCCGCGCGAAGTCCGCCGCCGTGTGCTTCGAGGGCGACGCCAGCAGCGCGCGCTCCAGCGCGGTGGCCTCGGTCCCGGGCGCGTCGAAGGACGCCGCGTCTCCCTCCGCCTCGAGCGCGCCCATCGTCTCCAGGGCCACCGCGGGCGCCAGCGCCTTGGGGCAGCCACCCAGCAGCTCGAGCTCCCGGCGGCAGGACTCCACCTTCACCGGCGGGAGCGGCAATGCGGACAGGAGGGAGAACACCGAGCGCAGCACGGGCAGCTTCGCCGTCTCCGAGCCGGGCAGTCCCCTGAGGACCCGCTGCACGGTGTCCCAGGGCCTGGGCTCCCCGGCGGCGTAGAGCTTGAGGGAGCCCTGCTGGAGGAAGCTCAACCAGCCCTCCGCGAAGGACCTGGCGCGCTTGCGGCTCTCCGGCGAGGTGAGGCGCGAGGCCTCGTCATACACGGCGAGGAAGTACTCCAGGCAGATGGCCTTGCGCTGCTGGACGATGCGCTCACCCGCGGCGGTCGGCAGCTCGGAGGCGGGCGTCGAGGACAGGCCCAGCAGCTCCAGCTCCTCCGCGCTCAGCCACAAGCGGCCCCTGGCGAGGTCCGCTCGCAGGTCCACCAGGTCGTCGAACATCTGGAGGCCCACGGCGGACAGCGTCGCGATGCGCCGTACGGTGGCCTCGTCCACGTCCGTCAGTTGAAGGCGCTGCGCCATGTATGCGCCGGGGAGGGCCTTCAGGTACCAGAGGGAGAACAGCTCCTGGGCGCTCAGCGGACGGCCCTGGGCCAGCGCGTCTCGTTCCGCGGGGAAGGCGCGAAGCTGCTCCACCAGCCTCCGGCGGCCGTTGATGAGCGGGGGCGCCGCGGCGATGAACTCACGCAGCGCGACGATGGCGTCGAGGTCCTCGGGGAAGGCGGAGGCGTCCTCGAGGACCTGGGGCCCGCGCTCCCGGACGAGCGCTTCGAGGCGGCGGACGCCGAAGCTGAAGTAGGTCCAGAGCCGGCCCTCGGACTCCGTGGCGGCAAGCTGCGGCAGGTAGCCCAGCACATCGGCTTCGAGGAGCCAGCGCCGCATCGCGGCGAGGGCGAGGTCGCCCAGTGGGTTGCCCTGCAGGTCGACGGCGCTGGTCATGTCACGGCTCCTTGGTGGATTCAGGAGGGTGACAGGATAGTGCGGGGGGCGGTGTGCTCCAGAATGCCTGACATTGGCTTCGCGAGGCACACTGCGCAGGTTGGGAAGTGGGCCGCTGGGACGATTCCCAGCGGCCCGGAGGCGTCAGTACGGGAAGCAGTAGATGCGGATACACGTGCCCGCCACGGCCTTCGTGGCAGCGGGAACCGTGGCCTTCTCCATCACGTTCATCAGCTTCACGAGCTTCTGCTGGGCCTGCTTGGACGACCGGGGGGCCTTCGACTTCGTCTTCGTCATGACACTCCTCCGTCGGTGATTGAGAACTGCTGGCCCAGCGTGCGGGCTGATGGATGAAGCGTCAAGTGCTGAGAGTGATTACACGAAATGAATGTAGTTTTTGCAGGAGGCCGCGCATTCCATCACGCGTCGCGGCAATGACATCTGAATCATGTGTCGCCGCGCGGCGTGGCTTGAATGGACGCAGCAGCTCCTCCACGCGCAGTTCCGCTCCGGAGTTCAGCTTTCGGAAGAATATTTCAATGGTGCGTCCGCCTCCCACGCCATGCAGCGCGTGGCCATTGGCGGAGCAGAGCCAGCTCGTGGCGCCGTCTCGCTCAAAGACGACGGGGAAGTTCGGGTCCAGTCGCACGCGGTGTGCATCATTCAAGCGCCGTGCGCGGGTGGGCGGCGGCACGGGCTCGAAGCCGCCCGAGGTGAGACGCTTGAGCCAGGTGGCCTGGAGGTGCCGCTGAGCCTCCTTCGGGTGGCTGACGTCGCGAAACGCGCGCACGGCCTCGGTGAGGGCCTTGGGCAGCGTCGTGTCCAGGACACCGTCCTGCGTGAGGACGCCGCGAGCCAGGGGCGGCGCTGACACGGAGGCCAGCCGCGTCTGCTTCCACTCCTGGTCGGCGAGCGATGTCTCGTCGAGCATCCCTCGCAGCAGGTCATCCACGGAATAGATGGTGCGGTGCTCGGTGATGGGGATGCCGACGTTCACGCTGCTGGCCACACCGGCTCCGGCGCTCTCACCGACGTGGTAGTAGGTGGAGGGCCAGTAGAGGATGTCGCCGGGCTCCACCTCCGCGACGAAGGACGATGCCAGGTACGGCTGGTAGTCCAGGATGGTGGAGACGTCCTCGCGCCAGGGGCGCTTGCGCCAGAAGCGCATCCGCTTGCGTCCGCGCAGCGCGAACAGGAACGTGGTGAAGCGGTCCAGGTGGACGCCCACGGGGCTGTGTTCGTAGGTCCCGTGGAACAGCGTGGTGATGCCACCTGTCACGGGCATCCCGACGCGCTGCCACAGGCCGGAGAAGAAGGCGCGCTGCCGAGACCAGAGCCGGAAGCCCGAGGCGTGCAAGGTCGCGATGATGAGGGCGTAGCGGCGGTCGCCAAGCTGGGAGGCCATCCGGGCGTCGTAGCCGTCCAGGGAGCCATCCGAGGCCTGGGGGAGCCACGGGCGGGCGCGGAGCTGGCGCAGCCGGTCGATGGTGAAGGTGACGTCTGGCCGGGACGTCGGCGCGTAGCTGCGGGACAGATAGCGCTGGGTGGCGCCGGCCGCCGCGTCGAAGACGTCCTCCACGGTGAAGGGGGACGCCTGTGTTCCCTTGAAGAGGACGGGGCGCTGGTTCCAGTAGCGCTTGACGAAGGTGTCCCAGTCGAAGCGCGTCGCGATTTCCAGGGCGGGCATCCGTCAGACCTCCGCTCCGGTGATGACCTGAAGCCCGCGCAGGCGAACGAGCGCCGTCAGCGTGGCGCGAAGGGCCTCACGGCGCGGGGCCGAGCGAGCCAGGTTGCACAGCGCATCGACGCGAGACGGCTCGTCCGAGGACAGGGCACTGAGGAGTCGCTGGCCTGTCGTCGCATCGGGGCCTGGGAAGGCGTGGCCGTTGACGGCCCAGATCCAGAGGCCCGAGGGGTCCTTCATCCGGATGAGGTCGGCGCCAGGCGTCCTCCGCACCCGGTCCGTGTCTGTCAGGGGCCGGGACTGCTCCGGCGGTGGGACGGGCTCCAGCGCACAGGCGCTGACCCGCCGCGCCCAGATGAGCCGCAGGACCTGCTGGACGTCTTCTTCCCGCGTCAGCGTGTGCAGGGTGGCCGCGGCCTCCTCGACGGAGGGGATGGTGGCCCGTGCGCCCTTGCGTGGCCGGCGCCAGGGGTAGGGGTGATAGGGCACCGCTTCCTCGTGGGCGTGCTGCGCTTCCAGGAGCGATACGAGCACGTCCTTGACCGCGTCCGTCGGCCGGCTCCCCTTGACGGGGATCCACACCCGGGCGGCCATGCAGTCACCCTGGGCTTCTTCGAGCTGCCAGTAGTGGGAAGGGACGTAGAGGAGTTCGCCCGCGTTGACCTCCACCGTGGTGGCCTTGTCCAGGTGGTGGTCGAAGTCCTCGGTCTCGTTGGCGGGCGTGCCCCAGAGCTGCTTCCAGAGCCGGACCCGCAGCCGGCCCTGGAGGACCAGCGTGACCAGGGAGTGATGGGGCCGCTTCGAGACGCCCTGTGGGCCGCGTGAGAAGCGCCCCAGGAGCAGGTCGGTGGCCAGGGGGAGCACCGGGACGCCCACGCGCTCCAGCAGCCCCCGGAGGAAGCCGCGCAAGGCGTTCCAGAGGGCGAAGTCGAACATGAAGGGTTGTTCGATGTGGAGCTGGAAGGACGCGCCGCCCAGGTGCTGGGAAGCGCGGCGGGCGAAGTCGCCCAGGGACGCGTCGTCTTCACCCGGGAGGAGTGTCCCGGGCGCGGCGAGTCTGGCGGCCTCCACGAAGAAGCGTGCATCGGGGAGGGCGCGGAAGCGCGTGCCATGGCGGAAGGGGGCACAGGCGGAGATCGCGGCCTGGAAGACGTGCTCGGCGGGCAGGATGGGGCCGGGCAGGGTGAGGCGCGCGGGTGTCTTCTCCCAGTGCTTCGTCACGAAGGGCTGCCAGTCGAAGGCCCGTTGCATGGCGGCTCCCGTCAGGAGGGTTGGAAGGCGCGGCGGAGCTTCTGAGCGTAGGACTCCAACGAGGGCAGGTTCATCTGCTTCCTGCGCTCGTCGACCGAGGACGCCTTTTCGATGGGGTAGGGGACGAGCTGGCCCTTCAGCTTGCGGAACTTCGTTCCATACAGTTGCTTCTTGCCCTCGCGCATGCGCACGACGTCCGTGAGATAGGCCACCTGCTGGATGGGAACATCCCCCCGCGCCGCCGCGTCCCGCAGCAGGCTCAAGCAGCGCTTCTGGAACGCCACGGAGCACTCGGCATGTTGAATCAGGCGCCAGGCGGCGGCCGCCGCGCTCCGGCCCACGAGGCTGTGTCCGGGCCAGCCGTGGGCCTTGATGGTGTCTCGCAGCCACTCGATGCCCGCGTCCGTGAGGGCCTGGAGCTTGCCTTCAAGGTCGCGGTCCTTGAATTCCGTTGCCACCCACTGTGAACGCAAGGTGCTGTCGATGCGGTCCAGTCGCAGCAACTGCCCACGGAGTTCACGATTGACGGCGGGGCGCGGAGCGGGGCCTGCGCCCTTCGCGATTCGTGGGGCCTTCTGGGATGGCCGCGCTTTTCGTCGCTTCGTCGTGGCGGTAGGCGTCTTCGTCATGGCGTCACCTTTCCGGCGGACTGAGCGGGCGCAGCGTCGATCATGAAAAGCATGCGCGCAAGGAACCAGAATCCGGCGCGTTCGTAGAGCCGGCTTGCCTCTTCGGTGACATTACTGAGGAAGAGCACGTTGACTCCATTGGCGAAAGCTTCCTCGGCCGCGCGAGAGACCAGCGCCGCGCCGATACCCCGGCCACGCCGCGCTTGGAGCGTCGCGACGCCAGCGAGCTCGGAGGTGCCCTCATAGGGCGGGGTGACCAGCCCGCCAGCGACGGGCACGCAAATCCACTTCGCCAGCAGCGCGCGGCAGTCCTTGAGGTCCGCCAGCGTCTTGGTGACCTCTGCGTCACTCACCTGGACGGGCGATCCCGGGTTGAAGCCATCCTGGGGCGTGGCGCAGAAGGTACGCATCTCCTCGAACGGTGCGTCCGAGGTGAGGGCCGAAATGGTGAGTTCGGGTGGACTGGGAATCGGCGTGTTGCTGCCGGGCGTGCACACCATCAGCCGGTCTTCGGTCTCCTCGGTGTAGCCTTCGTCTCAAAGCACGTCGGCGAGTCGCGGTGCCAAGCGGGCGTGGCTCCAATCGTGATCATGCTGCGCGTCGCACCTTGGTCCTGTGGGGCGCAAACGTGAGGTTCATGGCCGCGTCCCAGCGCTCCGAGAGGACCAGGGCGCGCAAGTCCAGGATGTGCTGGCCAGACGCCTCATTCCAGCGGGCTCGAGGGCGCTTCATGCGCAGGGTGACGCGAGACTTGCAGATGGCCTCCACGTTGCCGCTGCCAATGGGAAGCCCCCGCGCTCGCGCCTCCGCGTAATGCATTCGCTCGCCGTGGTTCTCCAGGTAGGTGAGGGCCGCGTGCACCGGTTGGCCGTCACCGAGGACGACATGCCGCTTGCCGCTGGCGTGCAATGCCATGGCAATGGTCCACGCCGCCTCGGGCATGTTGAGACGGGACAGCTTCCACTTCTCACGCAACACGGAGGCCTTCTCTTCCCCAGCCACTACGCGAGCCGCGGCCCCGAGTTTCTCCATCAGGTGCCAGAAGTCCACCAGACGCATCGGCTTCTTGGCCGCTGGGGCATGGGTGGCCAGCGCCTCGTCCAGCAAGGCGTGCAACTCGGGGGCACCGGCGGTGAGGACGGTGACGGAGAGGCCGCGCCGCCTGGAAACCAGGGCCTGGACGTGGCGGGCCAGGCGCTCTGCCATTTCTGGGGCCTCACCTCGCGGCATCCGCCCGTAGCGCAAGGTGCCCAGCGCTTCGCCGTCGGCGTCATGGAAGGTGAGGCAGGCCGCGTAGGCCATGCGCCAGACGACGTCCACCGGGCGCGTGGGGGCCCCTTGCGAGGGCGGCCCACTGGCCGCTTCTTCGGCTCCTCCATCGGCACGGCCACCCTGTCCATGCTGATGCTCACACTCCGGGTGCCTCGGGGCACTCGCAGCTGCCGGGCCAGCGCCGCCTCCACCTGAGGCCGCTGGCCCACCGTACATCGCTCCCACCGCATGCCCCACCCGCTCGAAGGAGGCGCGGCAATAGGGCAGCCCCCCCGTCTGACGCGCCGTCGCCGCCGCCTCCCGCGAGGTGCCCCGGGCCAGCAGGTACGCCATGGGTACCGCCGCCTCCGGCAACCAGCCGTCCGCCACGCACCTGGCTTGCACGCTGATGGTGTCCACCGTGGGGCCATTGCGCTCGCCCACCCGCCGGAAGAGGCTTCTCTCTATTTCGACGGGGCCTTGCCGCGTTCGTCGCCGCGTACCGTCCGACTCGGACGTAGGGCTGGCCGTCGATGTGGACTCGGGCCGCTTCGAGGTCGAGCCCTCGAAGCAACCTCCACTTCATCAACTGCTCCGTCTGCTCTGCTCCCGCATTCACCTCCTGCCTCGCGGCGTCGAACGCGGCCAGGTCCCGTCCGCTGTATCCGTCCGGTGGACGTCGTGCCGGGAAGTTTGACGACGGACGAGGACCGTGCTCGGCGAGCGCCGCGAGGGTGTTCAGGAACTGGGCTGGAGGGGGGACGGGACCAGTTCGGCGGCGCGTCGTCGCACCCACTCGTGGGGTAGCAGCTCACCGATGCGCGAGTTGGGGTGCATCTGCACACGCAGCAGCACGTCGGCCAGATACGCCTCGGGATTGATTTGGTTGGCCTCGCAGGTGGCCACCAGCGCGTAGAGGCCGGCGAGGTTTTCGCCCGCGACCTCGTGGCCGACGAAGAGAAAGTTTTTGCGGCCCAGGGCCGCCTTTCTCAGCGCCGCCTCCGAGCGATTGTTGTCGAGAGGCAGGCGCTCATTCTCCACGAAGCGGGTGAGGGCTTCCCACTGCTTCAGCGCGTAGGAGATGGCCTGCCCCAGCGGACTCTTGGGCGGGTGGCGCGGGGCCTGGGCTTCGAGCCAGGCATGCAGCCTGGCGAGGACAGGGGCGCTGTGCACCTGGCGCAGTTCGCGGTGCGCGGCCGTGCGCACCATGTCCGCCTCACGCGCCTGGGCCTCCACCCGGTAGAGCTCAAGGATGAAGTCCATCGCCTCGCGAGCCTCGGGCGCGGTGGCCAGCGCGTCGAAGAAGCGGCGACGCACGTGGGCCCAGCAGCCGACGCGGACGCGGCCCTGCGGCAGCGTCACCGCGTTGTAGCCAGTGTACGCGTCCACCACGAGGGCTCCCCTGGTGCCGCCCAGGACTTCCTTCGGCGTCTTGCTGGCCCGGCCCATGCTGAAGCGGTAGCCGATGAGCCACTGGCCCGCCTCATTCTGGGTGAGGAAAGTCCAGAGGTAGCCCAGCTTCGTCTTCTTCACGTCCAGCACGCGCAAGGGCGTCTCGTCGGCCCACACCACGTCCGCGGACGCAATGCATTGCAAGAGGTGCTGGGAGAGAGGCAGCAGCACCGAGGCGGCCTGGTGGAAGAGGTCCGTCAGGGTGCTGCGACTCATGGGCACGCCACTTCGCTCCACCCGCTGGGCCAGCCGGTGCAGCGGCATGGCGTCCGCGCACTTCGACGTCACCACGTGCGCCAGGAAGCCAGGGCCGTACTCGCCTCTGTCCACCACCTTGGCCGGAGGCGGGGCGGTGACGACGCCCCGGCCGCAGGTGCACGCCAGCACTTCCTGCACGTGCACCTGCTTCTCGAAACGCGAGGGCACGTACTCGTACAGCACCGAGGTGCGCCCCTTGCCCAGCGGCCTCAAGTTCTCGCCGCCGCACGCCGGGCAGTGGCGCTCCTCGGCGGGCACCGCGTGGCGAATCTCCCGCGCCGGGGCCTCCTCCGCCTTCCGGGCGGCCCTCTGCTGGCGCTTCTTCTTCGCGGCTTCGGCCTGGGCCGCCGTGGCGTCCGCATCTGCTCGCAGCTCGGCGGCCACCGTGGGCAACCTCTCCGCCCTGCGGCCGAAGACGTGGCGCTCCAGCGTCGCCATCTTCGCCTCCAGCGACGTCAGGCGCTCCTTGAGTTCCTCCGCCTCCTCGCGCCAGGGGCAGAAGTGGTCTTGAGGAAGCTCGCGCGGCACGTAGCCTCAACACGCCACGGCGCGGAGGCGTCCCGGGCTCCTCGCCTCAGGTGCCCGTGCGCCCGGGAGGCACCCAGGCGGGCTGGCGCCTCACCTGGGCCACGTCGATGCCGTCCAGCAGCATGGCCAACTGCGTGGCGTCCAGGTGCACCACCTGCGCGCCCGCGTCCACCGGCGGCAGCCGGAAGCGCCCCGTCTCCAGCCGCTTGTACAGCAGCACGAAGCCGCCCCGGCTCCACGTCAGTACCTTGATTCGGTCTCCCTTGCGCGAGACGAAGGCGAAGAGGTGGCCCGAATAGACGTCCTCGCCCCACGCGCTGCGTACCAGCGCCATGAGGCCGTCAATGGACTTGCGCATGTCCACGGGCGCGGTGGCCAGCACCACGCGCACCGAGGCTGGAAGGGCGAACACCGCCTCACCGCCCCAGCGCGGCGAGGAGCCGGGCCACGTACCCCACGTCAGTGCCCACGGCAAAGCGCAGGCGAGCCCCACCCTCCGCGACAAGCTCCACGAAGGTGGTGCTCGGCTCCACGGGGGGCGTCACCTGGACTGGCAGCAGGCGGACCGGCTCGGCCTTTGCCGCCAGGTGCCGGCGCCGCCGGTACACCCACGACTGCAGCGTGCTCAGCCGCACGCCCCGCTGCCGCGCGAACTCCACCTGCGTCAGCCCGCTCGCCTCGAAAGCCTCGGCGACACGGAACCACTCCTGCTTCTCCACCGGCTTCGACATGCACGCCAGGGTCCACGGCGGCGGCGCGTCACTCAACGCCCCTCATCACGTCGTTGGCCGGACGCTTACCGTCCGCTTGCCCCCTCCACCCCTCGGTGCGCACGCTTCAGCGTCTCCTCCATCGCCTTGACGCTGTCCTCGAACCCTTCCGGCACGTCGATGGTCACCTTTGGCATCGTTGGATGTCCTCCAGTCGCACAACCCACCAGTGGCCTCGCATGCTGCCGACCATCAGGCCTCCCGTGGTCCCCTTGCTTGTCAGCTCACTCGCTGCTCAGGGCCAGATCCACATTCGAGCGGATCCCGCAGGATGCTGGGCAACTTCAATACACTTGCATGCACTTGAGGCTGCTAGACCAAGAGTAGGCCTTCACGGCAAAGGAATCTCACTTGGCGCAGAAGTGGCACAGTCTGAGTTGTAGCTATTGGCAATGGGGACTCAAGGGGCGCTGGTTCGGGAGGGGTGCATGTCAAGGCGTGTCCTGCTGTTCATTGTGACGTTGGTTGGGGCGATTACCTGGGCACAAGGAGTTCCTCCGCCACCGCCAACTGCTGAGCAACTCGCTCCACCGAAAGAGGCGGAGCTTTCGCCTCCACCGCGTGAGACTCCTGAATGGGATGCAGGGACAGATGCTGCCGAACGCGATGGTGGCGTAGCGACGGAACGTGATGGGGGAGCCGCCGCTGGCGAGCCAAGGCGAGATGGTGGGGCGGCAGGGACGGGCTTGGATGCTGGGACGAGCCCGGACGCTGGGAGCAGTGAAACTCCAGGAGGAGCATTTCGTCAGAAATGCAGAGATCCATCCAAGGATGGTGTGGATGATGTCGGGCTTTGGAGTATTCTTGGTAATGGATACGCGCAGTTGCTTGATACGCGGGATGCTAACGCTGCCTTCAGTTTGGCGGTCCTTCGGACGAATGCGTCATGTGATCAGATTCAGCTTGGCGTCAGTAGAGGGTCCACGGAAAACAGGCTGACCAAACAGGATGAGTTTGCGCGATTTGTCTTGACGCCAGGGACGTCAGCATGGTCGGCCCATGTGAAATACGATCAGTGGCTCGTTCCTCGTCGTACTCTTGCTCTTGGCTGGTATGGATATGGGGCAGTTGGAACAGCTACATGGGTGGCTGACATTGATCCGACGGACGGGGAGGATGTTCAGTCGCGATCGGCTGTTGCTATGTCTTTGAGTCTTGGGGCGAGTCTTGGCTACTTGAAGAGGGTTGGAAGTAATTCCGTGCGGATTCTCGCGCACGTCGGGCCCACTGCGCGGATTCTTATGGGGGATGTCTATGGGCATGGTGTGTTTTTGCGCGAATCTCTAGGGAGTAGACAGCGTGGGTATTTGGGCGTGGAGGGTAGTTTTTGGGTGCAAGTAAATACGGTCACAGTGGGAATGGATTTCCCCATCATATTCGGGCGCGTCCAGGGGCTGACCAATGGCCGCTTCCTGCCTACCTTCAGCGTGGCTGGCCGAATCGAACTCGATGCGCTGACCAGCCAAAGCCAGAAGCCTCAACCGAAGAAAGAAGCTGAAAAGCCAGAAGCTGGAAGGTGAGCACACTAATGGTGGACTATTTGGCTGGTCTGGATGCAGCGAAAGCCGTTCGGCTCATGCTGCAGCCATCTCATGCATGTCGATTTATCCTGCCATGCTGAATATGAGGCACGCTCTGGTTGCCTATGCCAAGCGTTCAGCCCAGCAGGGCCGCCAGTCGCCGGGCCCCCGGGAGCAGTGGGTTGTCCGCGGGCACAGCCTCGGGCGCCTTCAGCACGCCGTGCAGGGTGGCGATGAGGTGCTGCCCATGCCGGGGCAGCGCCTGGAGCTCGGGCGCACCTTGCACCAGCTCCTCCAGCACCGCGCCCATCGCCTCGGGGGCCGGGGGACCGCCAGCGGGCGGCGCGGCGACGGGGAGGAGCAGGGCACAGGCGAGCGTCAGTTCATCGATGCGGGGATTCTCCTGGAGCGAGCGGTCCACGGCCTCCAGGTGGGCGAAGAAGCGGCGCTCCACCTCCGGCCCGCCTTCCAGGTGCCGCGCCACGGGCGGGACGAGCAACGGCAGCCAACCCTGTGACGACAGCAGCCGGAAGAAGGGCGCGCCAGTGCCCGTGCCGAGTCCGCGCAGGACCTCGCTCAGCACGCGCTTGCGTGAGCAGCGCGCCAGCTCGCCGCGCATCTGCTTCATCGCCTCGGCGGTGCGCCGTTCGAACGCCATCCCCATTCGCGTGGCGAAGCGGGCGCCGCGCAACATGCCGCCGGGGTCGTCGCGGAGGTACGCCTCGGGCTCGCCGACGATTCGAAGCAGGTTCGCTTGAAGGTCGCTCAAGCCCTGGCCCACGGGGTCCACCACCTTCCCACTGGCGCCGTTGCAGTAGAGCGCGTTGACGGTGAAGTCCCGCGTCCGGGCGTCCTCTTCGAGCGTTCCCAGCTCCTGCGGCAGCTCCGCGAGCACGTCATCCGGGATGACCTGGGCATCCGGCCCGCTCACGTCCGCCGAGCGCCGCGCCTTGAAGCTCGCCACCTCGAGGCTCTTCCCGCCCTCCGTGCGCACCTGGACCACGAGGAACCGCTGCCCGCCGAAGCCCACGCTCTGGGGGAAGAGGGCGCGGACCTGCCGCGAGGACGCGCTCGTCACCAGGTCGAAGTCCTTGGGCGTGCGCCCCATGAGTAAATCCCGGACACAGCCTCCGACGAGGAAGGCCTGATGCCCGTACTCCTGGAGCCGCTGGAGGACGCGCAGCGCGGCCGGGTCGATTCGGGAGACGTCCAACTCCTGGGGGCGTGTTGCGGGCGATGCGAGCGTCATGAGCGTTCCTGGGAGAAGGAGGGGGGAGCGCGCTGCTCCAGGGGCACCGGCGGCGCCTCGGTCGCGGCCTCGACGATGCGGCCATCCTCCAGCCGCACCAGCCGGTCCGCCGTGGCGAAGTACCGGTCGTCATGGGAGATGACCACCACGGCCTTGCCGGCCCGCTTCAGGTCCGGCAGCAGCTCTCGGTAGAAGACGTCCTTGAACACCGGGTCCTGGTCCGCGGCCCACTCATCGAAGAGGTAGATGGGGCGGTCCTCCAGGTACGCCGTCAGCAGCGCCAGGCGCTTGCGCTGTCCGGTGGAGAGGCTCGTGTTGGAGAGCTGCCCCTGCTCCAGCCGCACCTTGCGGTCCAGCCTCAGGCGGGTGAGGAAGCCCTGGGCGCGTGCCTCCAGCGTCGGAGACGTCAGGCCCAGCAGGTTCTCGAAGAGGTGGAACTCCGCGAACACCGTCGAGAAGAGCTGGCGGTAGTGCGCGCGGTCCGCGTCGGTGACGGGCTCGCCGTCCAGCACGATGCCGCCCGCCTCGGGTGCGTAGAGGCCGGTCAGCAGCTTGGCCAGCGTCGTCTTCCCGCTGCCGTTGCCTCCCACGATGAACACCACCTCGCCCGGCGTGAGCGACAGGTGGATGGGGCCGAGCGTGAAGCGGGTGTCCTCGTTCTCACGCTGGTAGGAGTGCGTGACGCCCACCAGCTCCAGCCGCCGGAACTCGCGGGGCTCGGGGCGCTCGGCGGGGGTGGACGTGGCGCCTTCGGGCTCGGCGCCCTCCGCCAGCTCCAGCCCCATCTTCCCCACGTTCCGCAGCGCGACGTCCGCGCGCAGCAGCGCCTGCGTCAGGCTGAGCATGGAGTCCAACGGCTGCTGCAGGTACAGCACCACCAGCGTGTAGCCCACCACGGTGGAGCGGTCCAACGCGCCGAAGGCGGGGAACGCGAACAGCAACATGCCGATGATGGCGAAGACGAGCAGCGAGGCCAGCGCCGCGCTCACCGCGTTGACGTCCGAGGTGCGGACGAACCGGTCCCGGATGAACGCGGCGGTGGGCTCGAGCTGCTGGGAGATGAAGGCCCGGCCGCGGCGGCGGTGCAGCTTCAGCTCCTTCATGCCCGTCCACAACGAGCGGAAGTGGTGGAACAACTGGTCAATCCGGCCGCGCGCCTGCATCAGGCTGTCGCGTGAGCGCGCCTGGAGGACCGTCAGCACCGCCAGCCCCAAGCCCAGCCCCAACGCGAAGGCCAGGAAGGCCCGGCCGGACATCCACGCCAGGTACGTCAGGCAGCCCACGATGAGCGCGCCGTTGACGAACATGGTGGGCACCAGCGCCAGCGCCTGGGAGATGGTGAAGGCATCCTCCTTCAGTGCGCTCATCAGCCGGTGTTCACCCAGTTGCTCCAGCTTGCGCAGCGGCGTGTTCAGCGTCTGCTGGCTCAGTTCCACCCGCAGGTGGTGCAGCGCGCCGTGGTTCAGCCGGCCCAGCACCATCTGTGAGGCCACCCGCGTCATGACGGCCGCCACCACCATCCCCGCGAAGAGGACGCCGCTGGGGGACCCGGCGTCCCCCAGGGCCTCGTTGATGAGGGCGATGAGCCTCGCGTTGGCGAAGCCCGAAATCAGACCGAGCGCCACCGCGACGAAGAAGAGCTTGCGGGAGGTGCGCAGCAGCAGCGTAAAGACAGTCATCCGTCGTCCAGGGTCAGTCGAACAGGCCGGGTTGGGTGCGGATGCGCTCGTCGATGGCCGCCGAGAACCTGGCAACCACGTCCTGGAGCCGGTCCAGGCGGGAGGCCCAGTCACTCGTGGGCAGCACGTCGAGCTTCTCGAAGAAGCTCACCAGCCGCTCCAGGTGAGGCTGCTGAAGCGCCTCCGGCGCGTCGTTCAGCAGCACCAGCCACGCCTGGTAGCAATAGCCGATGATCCAATAGATGGCCTCGCGGTGCCGGCCCTCCTGGAGCATCTCCCGGGTGCCGTCCACGTAGTAGGGGCGCAGGTGTCTCTGGAACTTGAAGTCGTAGTGGATGGGCTTGCGCTTCACGCGGACGGCCAGCTCGAAGGCCTCGTCGAAGTGGGCCAGGAACTGCTCCACCTCCTCGCGGGACAGGTGCGCGGAGCCCAGCAGCGCCAGCGCCTCCTCGTGGAGGTCCGCCCGCCCCCAAGACTCCAACAGCTCGCCGGAGAGCACGAAGCCCCGCCGCAGCGTGAGGGGCTTCGCGTCCGCCTGCGCGGTGAGGCCCACCAGCAGGGACATGGCCACGTAGAAGTGCATGAACACCGCGGGGAAGTTGTCCGCGGCGAGCGCTTCACGCGCCTGCCTCATCCGCCGGCCAATGTATTCCTTGCGGCTGTCGCAGCGCGCCTGCACCCAGCGGCGCCGCGCGTACTCCGCAACCACCTGTGCGTGAAGTTTCTGCAACGAGCCGGTGGGGTCCGCCAGGATGACACCCGCGGCCAGGTTGTCCGCATGCTCCGCGGAGCTGAGGATGCCCTCCGGGGAGCGGAAGGGTTCGTCGCTCAGCACGCCGCACTCGAAGATGATGCCGTCGAGCGACAGCTCCAGCCGGTCACCCTGCACGGACCCCGGGTCTGTCGTCACCACCACCACGTCCACGTCCCGCCAGGGCTCCAGTGGGGTGTTGGGGGGCATGCGCGTGAGGCTCCCGGCGAGGAAGGCGCCGTGAAAGCCTGGGATGTGGGTGGATTGCTGCTCCACCCACGCGCGCGCGCGCTGGATGGCCTGGTCGACGTTCATGACTGGTTTCCCCCGGGCACTTCAGCCGTTCAGCAGCACGCGGCGACACGAATGGCGGGGCAAGGACTTCTCGGCGTGCATGAAGGATGTCGGTCTTGAGGTTCGGACACGCGGCCCCCCAACGGGCGTTCACGATGCTCGCGGGAACGTAACACGACGATGTCAAACGGAAAACAGCTAAAGCTGATTATCCTGCTTGAGTCCCTTTGCGCGACGAGTCGCGAATCCGGGAGGCAATGACACACGCTCGCAATGAATTTCAGGGCGCGCCATGCCGGCCGCGGCATCCCCCCGGCAGCTGACGGCGCCTGGGGCCGGAGGGGGTAGGATGCCGCGCCATGGGAATGATCATCTTCGGCGGCTTCATCCTGGCCCTCCTGGCCGCGTTCGCGGTGGCGAGCGTGGCGGCCGTCATCCATCTCCTCGCCATGCGCAAGGGCTACGGCTCCTGGAAGGCGTTCCTGCTGCTCGGTGGTGGCGTCACCCTGGTGGTCGGCGTCATCGCCGTGAGCAGGCTCAACGGTGCTGGAGGGGGCGGCGCCCCGTTTCACGAGAACTATGACCACTACCTCTACGCCGCGGCGCTGCTGGGCAGCGCACCGGGGTGGGGCGCATTGACTGGCCTGCTGGCCCTGTTCAAGCGCAGCGCACCGGCGGCCAACCCTCGGGTCGAAGGGCGACCATGATGCTCAGGAGATTCATCATCGCGGCGCTCACCGCGTTCGCCGTGGGGTGCAGCGGGGACGCCCCGGACACGAGCTCGGGAAAGGATGCCGGCACGCAGGTGCCCGACGCTGGCGTCAGCGCGACCAAGAGCGCGAAGCGAGGGATTGCCTTCGACCTGCCGTCTCCCGAGGACCTGGCGGCCGTCGCTCCCGGCGTGAGCTGGTGGTACAACTGGAGCCCCACGCCGCACCCCCATGTGCCGGCGGACTACCGGACGCGTTACGGAATGGACTTCATTCCCATGCTCTGGAACGGGGACTTCGACGCGGCCCGCATCGAGTCCATCCTCCGGGCCAACCCGAGCATCCAGTACCTGCTGCTCCTCAACGAGCCCAACCTCACGGACCAGGCCAACATGTCGCCTCAGGCAGCGGCGGAGCTGTGGCCTCGCTATGAGCAGGTCGCGCGGAACACCGGCGTCAAGCTGGTGGGGCCGGCGATGAACTGGGGCACGATGGCGGGGTATGGCGACCCGGTGGTCTGGCTGGATGCCTTCTACGCCGCCTATCGCGCGGCCAACGGGAACCGCGACCCGCACATCGACTACCTGGGGTTCCATTGGTACGACTACGGCCTGGAGTACCACCTGGACCGGCTGACGAAGTACGGCAAGCCGTTCTGGGTCACCGAGTTCGCCAACTGCCACAGCCAGCCGGACGGCGCGCAGATTGACTCCGTCGCCAAACAGCGGGTGCAGATGACGGAGATGGTGGCCGTCTGCGAGCGGCGCGAGGACGTGTTCCGCTACGCGTGGTTCACGGGGCGGTGGACGAACGACCCGTGCTTCGCGAGCCTGCTCGGCGCCGCTGGCACGTTGACGGAGCTGGGGGAGCACTACCTGTCACTGCCCGCGGGCGCACCGTAGGGCCGCGTTCGGAGGCGGGGGCCGGTGCGCCGGGCCCGCCGTCAACCAGGCGGCGCGCGCGTCGTCCCGCCGGACCGGTTCTCCCGCTCGCTGAATCCTCCTAGCTTGAGTGCGCCGAATCCTTGAAGGCCACCAACGGATGCCCCCCACCAGCCGTGCCGCGCCCACCACTCTGGCGCGCATGGCTGTTTCCGCACTCATGCCATGACACGAACCTCTCCTTTCCATCCGGAAGACGCCGCGACGTCCGCGGCCGCACTGCACCCGCTGCGAGACCTCGCGGAGAAGCTCGGACGCGAACTGCGCTTCGAGGACCTCCGCTCGGGCGCGTGGCATGCCCGGCTGGTGACCGCCTATGTGCGGCACCACGAGTCGCGGCGCGCCGCCTCCGTCCGCGCCCTCCACGCGGCGGACACGGACGCCCTCATCCGCCGCGCCAGCAGGGAGGCGGCGCTGGTGGGCGCGAGCGCGGCCGGCGTCTCCACCAGCGCGGCCGTGTTCACCCTGGACACCGGCTTCGTGGGGGCGCTCGCGGCCGTGCCCGTGGCTGGCGCCGCCATGGCCTTGGACACGATGCTGCGCTCGCTCATCCAGGCCCGCATGATGTGTGACGTGGCGTCCGCGTTCGGGCTGCGCATCGACCCGGATGACCCGTGGGACCTCCTGCACCTGAGCGCCCTGGTCGCGGGCTCGCTGGCCGCTGAGGACGGGGACCGCGAGGGGGCGGGGCTCGTGGGGAGGATGTTGACCGCGGACACCGAGGAGCTGGAGCGGCGGTTGGGCAACCGGTTGATGGGCGAAGGGGTGCTGCGGAACATCCTGCCCTTCGCGGGCGTGCTGACGTCGTCCATCACCAGTTGGCGGCGCACCCGCAAGCTCGGTGAGGCCTCGGTTCAGTACGCGCGCTACCGCCGGGCCCTGGACGACGCGTTCTCCACCGTGCGCGCGCTGGACGCGCGGTGCGTGGAGCTGCTCATCGAAGGCGCCTGGCTCCTGTTCGACGCGGACGGGGGGCTGCGCGCCGAGGAGGCGGTCATGCTGACGCACCTGCTGCGCAACAGCCCCTCCGCCGCGCGCAAGCGGCTGCTGGAGCGGTTGGGCGAGGAAGAGACGCCGTGGGTCGAACGCCTCCACGAGGTGCCCGAGGCGGCGCGGGATGCCTTCCTGCACGCGCTCGAGGTGATTTCCGCGGTGGACCTGTCCATGTCGAACGCGGAGTGGTTGCTGCTGCGCAAGGCGGCCGCCGCGCTCAACCGCCCGCTGCGGCGTGAGCGGGTGCAGGCGCTGGTGAAGCAGTTCCGGGCCCAGGGCGTCGTGGCCATGGCCCACGGGGACTGGGCCGGGCCGCGCGAGGAGCGGATGCCCCCCGCCCGGGGCAACGGCTTGGACGAGGACGTACACGCCGCCCCGGGGGCCCCGTGAAGACGGCGGTGGCGTTCCTGGCGGGCGTGGCCACCGGCTGGATGGCCCGGAGCACCGTCGACACCTCGCGCGGCGCCGTGGTCTCCATGGCGACCGCCGCCTTCGACCTGGTGGGGTGGACGCGGCGGGTCATCGCCACCGAGCGTGAGTTCCTCTCCGACCTGCTGGCGGAGGCGCGCTCCCGCGCCAACCTCCACCAGACCCACGGCCGCCGGGCGGCGGAGGGCAGCCCCCGGTCCGTGGCGGACAGCCGGGAGGGGCACGCATGAGGCTCGACCCGGACTCGGGCGCCATCGAAGGGGAGTGGTTGGTGCTCGTCCACCACTCCCCGGGACGGCTGCGTGTGCGCGCGAGCTGTTTCCGTGATGCCTCGGACGTCGCGGACCGAGTGCGTGGTGAGCTGGGTGAGACGCAAGGGGTGTTCGGCACCGTCCACGCGCCGCTCACGGGCAGCCTGCTCATCGAATACAGCCCGGATGCCGTGGACGTGGAGTCGCTGCTCGCGGCCATCGTCGACACGGCGGGGCTGGACGGCATCGTGGACGCCAAGTCCATGGCGAAGTCCCGGAAGGCTCCCGCCGAGCACGTGGTGAGCGGCGCCAGGTGGCTGGACGACCTGGCCCGGGAGCTGACGGGCGCGGGCCTCTACGAGTTGATTCCCGTGGTGCTGACGGCCACGGGCATCTACTCGCTGGTGGCCAACCCGTCGCAGAAGGGCTGGCTGCCGCGCTGGGACAACGCGCTGTACTGGGCGTACAGCGTCTTCCGGGACGGCGTCCGGGAGCAGGAGCGGGAGGGAGACGTCGCGCGCGTCAGTGGGACGGTGGCCTTCCGGCCTCGGCCGCACGCGTGAGGCCGCGGTCACACCGCGTTCAGCTCGGGGGGCGTGCATGCGGACGGAGGTGGAGTTCCTGAGTGGCATCGCGCGCGGCTGGACGGGCCGCGCCCATGAAGTCCTGGACGGGCATCAGGCGAAGGCCCGGGCCTCGGCGAGGCCCGCGTCGCTCCACGTCAGGGACGTGGCGCCGGGCCGGTTGCTCATCCGCGGCGCGGCGGAGGACGCCCAGACGCTGCGTCAGGTGCTGGGCTGGCTGGAGTCCCGCCCCGAGGTCCAGGTGGCCACGTGTCAGCGCGGCACGGGCCTGGTCAAGGTGCACTACCGGGAAGCGTCGCGCTTTCCGGGGGCGTTCGCGCTGCGGGTGCGGGACTTCCTCTTCACGCTGCACCAGCGTCCGCCCAGGCCGTTCCGGGTGGAGGTGTCCCACGCGCTTCCCGGGCGCGTGCGGCTGCAGGTGCGGGGGCTCGGGGATGATGACGTCCTCAAGCTGGCGGCCTGGGCCGCCACCCTGCCGGGCGTCCACAAGGCGAGCGCCTCGCCCGCCATCCATTCGGTGGTGGTGAGCTTCGACCCGGAGGTGCTCGACGCGCGTCAACTGCTGACGGCCCTGTGCGCCAGCGAGCCGTCCACCTGGCCCGCGGCGCCGGAGCCGCCCCGGCGGGAGTGGGCCGCCACCGCCTTCAACTCGGCGGTGCTCGCCGCGTGCGTCATGCGGGTGGCGCCCCTGCCCGTGCTGACCGCGGGCGTCGCCTTGACGAGCCTGCCGCTGGCGCAGCGCGCGCTCCAGTCCGTCTCCGAGCGGCGCCTCACCGTGGACCTGCTGGACTTGGTCGCGGTGGGGGTGTCCCTGGCCACGGGGCAGGTGCGGACGGCGGCGCTCATCACCTCCCTGCTGGGCGTTGGCGACCTGCTCATCGAGCGCAGCGCGGACCGCGCCCGGTCCGCCATCTCCCGGCTGATGCGGCTGGAGGTGCTGTACGCGTGGCGGCTGCGCGCGGATGGGGACGTGGAGCAGGTGCGCGCGGACCGGCTCAAGGAGGGGGACCTCATCGTGGTGCATTCGGGGGAGAGCGTGCCGGCGGACGGGGCGGTGGTGTCCGGCACCGCCTGGGTGGACGAGAAGGCCCTGACGGGTGAGTCGGAGCCCCGCGTCCGCGAGGCCGGAGACCGCGTGCTGGCCGCGTCCGTGGTGGGGGAGGGCAGCCTCCGCGTGCGCGTGGTGCGCGCGGGCGGGGAGACGACGGCCTCCAAAATCCTCCACATCCTCGAAGGGGCGGGCGCCAAGCCCATGACGTTGCAGGCGAAGGTGGACAAGGTGGCGAACGCCGTCGTGCTGCCCACCTTCGGGCTCGCCGCGGCGACGTGGCTGTGGGCGCGCCAGGCGGCGCGGCCCATCAGCATCCTGATTACCGACTTTGGCACGGGCGTCCGCATCGTCGTGCCCGCCAGCGCGCTGGTGTCGATGACGCTCGCCGCGCGCCAGGGCATCCTCATCAAGGGCGCGCAGTACCTGGAGCGGCTGGCCCAGGCGGACACCGTCGTCTTCGACAAGACGGGCACGTTGACGCTGGGGGCCCCGGAGGTGGTGGACGTCATCCCCGTGCGGGGCTGGGACGCGCGCGAGGTGCTGGCGTTGAGCGCCGCCGCGGAGCTGCGCCAGTCCCACCCCGTGGCGGAGGCGGTCCGCCGGCACGCCCAGGCCCAGGGCCTGGAGGTGCCTCAACCCGAGGCCGGCCAGGAGGAGTTCGTCCTGGGGCGGGGCGTCTGCGCCCAGGTGAACGGGCGCCGCGTGTGCGTGGGCAGCGCGCGCTGGATTCAGCAGCAGGGCGTGGACGTGGCGGAGGCGGGCCAGGCGCTCGTCCGGGCCGTGGCGGGTGAGGTCGCCACCTTGTGGGTGACGGTGGATGGCGCGTTGGCCGGGTGCATTGGCTACGTGGAGACGCTGCGGCCGGAGAGCGCGCGCGTGGTGCAGGCCCTGAAGGAGGACGGGCGCCGCCGCATCGTGCTGCTGTCCGGGGACTCACCCGCCCGGGTGGCGGAGGTCGCCAACCGGCTGGGCGTGGACGAGGCCATCGCGGAGCTGCTCCCCGAGGACAAGGCCACGCACGTGCGCGCGCTCCGGCGCCAGGGCCGCATCGTGGCCATGGTGGGGGATGGCATCAACGACGCCCCGGCGCTCGCGCTCGCGGACGTGGGCATCTCCCTGCGGGGCGCCACCGACGTGGCGCTGGAGACCGCGGACGTGGTGCTCCTGCGCGGCAGCCTGGATGACCTGCTGCTGGCGTTCGCCGCGGGCCGCGACACCCTGGTCCGGGTGCACACGGGGCTCGGGCTGGTGCTGGTGCCCAACGCCGTGGCGATGGTGCTCGCGGCGCTGGGGTGGTTGCCGCCCGTGGCCGCCGCCGTGGTGAACAACGGCTCCACGGTGGTGGCCGGCTTCGCCGCGCTGGCGCCGCTGCTCCGTCAGGCGCGCGCCGCCCAGCGCGAGGAGTCCACCCGCCACTGAGGGTCAGGGCGCCTGGGGCCGGGGCTTCACGTCCGTGTTCTGGCCCGCGAGGATTCGCCACTGCCCGTCCACGTGCTTCACCACGTAGCGCATCTGCGTGCGCAGCACCCCGGGCTCGGTGTCCTGGACGCCTGGAGGCAGGCCGGGGTGGCCCGTCACCTCGTGCGTGGTGTCGACGATGGCCAGGTCCCCCTGGATGAACTGGAGCTTGCGCACGGTGACCTGGCTCTGGCTCCCCTTGAAGATGGTGGCGAAGATGCCCGCGTGGCGCTGCTGGATTTCATCGCGGCCCTCGAAGACGGTGCCCACGATGTTGATGAACGCGGCGTCCGGGGCGAAGTCCCTGGACCAGGCCACCGCGTCCTGACGGTTCCAGGCCTCCGTCTGGTCCTTCAGGAGTTGGTGGATGCCCGCCTCTGCTGGCGCCGTGCCGGTGGTCGCGCATGCGGACGCCAGCAGGAGGAGGGGGACCAGGAAGGGAAGGGGAACGGCACGGCACCTCATGCGGAAGCCTTCTTTCGAAGAAAAGCCGGTTGTCGTGCCAGACCCCATAACACGGCACACCTGCTCAGGCCTTCGCCTTCTCGCCGCGTTCGCCGCCGACCTTGATGCGCTTGGGCTGCTCCTCGGACCTCTTGGGAATGCGCACGTTGAGGACGCCGCCCTTGAAGTCCGCCTGCACGTCGTCCGCGTTCACGCCGCGAGGGAGCGTGAAGGTGCGGCTGAACGCGCCGTAGCTGCGCTCAAAGGCATAGTAGCGGTCGCCTTCGTCGCGGCGCTCCTCCTCCCGCTTGCCGCTGATGGTCAGCCGGTTCTCCGCCAGGGTGATTTCCAGGTCCTTCTCCTCCACGCCGGGGACATCGGCCTTGAAGATGAAGGCGTCCCGGGTCTCCTTCACCTCGAAGTCCGGCACGAAGCCGCCTTCCCGGCCGCCCTGGGGCGCGAGCATCCGGCCGAGGTCGAAGCCCAACAACTCCTGCATGCGCTCGAAGGGGTCCCAGCCGCGCTGGGGGCCCAGCATGCCTCCGCCTCTGCGGGCAGGTAGGTCCGCCATGGTTTCGTCTCCTTTGCACCGGGCCCCGCTCATCGAGGCACGGGTTCCAAGCCTCACGGTAGGGAGACGGCGGCGGAAGGGGAGGCACCGGGAAGCCTGCCGGTGCCTCGTCGGGCCCTCGCGTCAGGCGCCTTCGGCGTACTGGCGGCGGAAGTCGCGAATCTCCGTCAGCCGGAACGCGCCGGGCGCGGGCGCCACGGCCTCGGGCGCGTCCGCCGGGAGCTTCATCAGGCGCTCGTACTCCTCGATGGAGACGCGCTCGCGCCGGGCCAGGACCGCCTCCAGGTCGGCCCGGGCCATCCGCTCGGCGGCCTTCTCGCCCACGGTGCCGGAGTAGAACTCCGCCGCGCAGCCGCTGCCGTAGGACAGCAGGCCCATGCGCTGTCCCGCCAGCGCGCCGGCCTCGTGGTGCAGCAGCCCCGCCAGGGCCAGGTAGAGGGACGCGGTGTACACGTTGCCGATGCGCGCGTTGAGCCCCAGGGACGACGCCACCTGGGCGTCGTAGCTGGCGGCGGACTTCGCCAGCGCCTCCCGGGACTCCGGCGTGGCGGCCGCCGCGCCCGCCGCGTCCTCCAAATCACACAGGCGGAGCTGGGTGTGCGCCTTGCGAGCCATCTTGCAGAAGGGCACGTGGTAGGCGATGCGCGCCAGCTGCTCGCCGGGCAGCGAGTCCGACCAGCGCACCAGTCCGGCCGCCAGGGCCTTCTCGCGCCAGCCCCGGTAGGCGCCGGACAGGGCCTCCAGGTAGCAGGTGATGGAGTAGTGCCCGTCCACCAGCGCCTCCCGCCGGCCCACGGGCCGCCAGAAGTCATACACGTCCATGGTGCACACGCCGTTGAGGCCCACGTCCATGGCGAGCAGGTCGGGCTGCTCCGAGACGAGCAGCGCCACCGCGCCGCCGCCCTGGGTGGGCTCGCCCGCGGTGTTCAGCCCGTAGCGCGCGATGTCCGAGCACACCACCACGGCCACCTTGCCCGCGCCGGCGCCCGAGGCAATCCACTCCACCGCCGCCATCAACCCGGCGGTGCCGCCGTAGCACGCGTGCTGCGTGTCATAGGTCCGCATGGCGCGCGGCAGCTTCAGCAGGCCCTGCACATGCGAGGCGACGGGCTTGGAGTGGTCGATGCCCGTCTCCGTGCCGACGACGAGCATGCCGATGCGCGACGGGTCCACGCCCTGCTGGCGGATGAGGCGGGCCGCCGCGGTGGCCGCCAGGGCCACGGTGTCCTCGCCAGGGTCGGTGACGGCCATCTCCCTGGCGCCCAGGCCCGCCGTGTACTTGGCCGGGTCCACGCCCCGGGCCCGGGCCAGGTCTTCGATGTCCACGTACCGGGACGGCACGGCGACGGCCAACGCTTCGATTCCCACGCGCTTCTTCATCGGACTCCTCGCTTCCTTGTCGTGCTCTGGATTCCAGCCGCCGCTTCGCTCACGCCTCGGGGGGCACCAGCACCAGCCGGCCCGCCACCTCGCGGTTCTCCAGCCGGAAGTGCGCCTTCGCGGCCTCCGCCAGGGGCACCGCGTCCGTCACGAACTGCCGCACCCCGCCGGTGGCCGTCAGGCGCAGGGCCTCGTCCAGCTCCGCCTGCGTGGTGGCGTAGGCGCCCAGGATCTCCAGCTCCTTGACGATGACGAGCCCCGGGTTGAGCTGCACCATCCCCGACTCCAGGTTGCCCACCACCACCACGCGGCCACCGGGCGCCATGGACTTCAGCGTCTGGTCGAACGTGGCGCTGCCGACAATCTCCACGGCCATGTCCACGCCCGCGCCCTGGGTGCGCTTGCGGACCTCCGACGCGAAGTCCAGCCCGCGCGACACGATGACCTCGTCCGCGCCGGCCTCCTTCAGCGCCCGCACCTTGGCCTCGCTGGACGTCACCGCGATGACGCGCGCGCCATCCAGCCGCGCGAGCTGCACGGAGGACAGGCCCACGCCGCCGCTGGCGCCGGTGATGAGCACCGTCTCACCCGAGCGCACCCGGCCGCGCGTGCGCACCGTGTGGACCGCCGTGCCGGTGGTGCAGCACACCGTGGCCGCCTCGTTCCAGGGCAGCGACGCGGGCACCCGGCCCAGGCCGCCCACGGGCGCCACCATGAACTGGGCGTAGCCGCCCTGCAGCTCCTCGCCGAAGAAGCGGTTGTCCGTCTTGCAGAGGCTGTTGCGCCCGCTCTTGCACAGCGCGCACTCGCCGCAGGACATGCGCTGCAAGGTCGCCGCGCGGTCCCCCGTCTTCCAGCCCGGCGTTTCTGGGCCGACCTCAATCACCTCACCCGCGGCCTCGTGGCCGAGAATCGCGGGCACGCTGGTGCGGGGCAGGTTGCCGCGGCGGTTGATGACGTCGTGGTAGCAGACGCCACAGGCATGCACGCGGAGGAGGACCTCCCCACGCCCGGGGCGGGGCATGGGGACGGTCTCCAGCTTCAGGTTGCCCGCTTCACCAAAGCTGCGCAGGACGACGGCTTTCATCGGGGTGCCTCCGTGCATCTCAAAGTCAGGAAAGGGAACGGGCCCGCTCAGGCCCCGACGAGCGCGTCGCGGTAGCCGTGCGGGTCGATGGCGCGGATGGCCGCTACCGTGCGGACATCCGGCAGAGAGGTGACGGACAGCGTCTCGGAGACCTGGAACGCGAAGCCGGTGCGCTCCGCGATGGCTTCTTCCGAGGCCCAGGGGTGGCGCGCCAGCAGGCGTGCGCCGGACGCGCCCAGCTCGAACACGCCCAGGTCGGAGATGAGCGTCACCGGGCGGCGCGGGTCGCGCGTGGTGGCCACCTGCACCTGGGGCACCAGGTTGCGGCGCGACTGGCGCGGCACCAGGAGCACGGGCTTGCGCACCCACTGACGCAGCGTGGCCGCGCCCGCCACGCCGGGGAACTTCGTGCGCGGCTTGTCCAGGCTGCCGCTGGCCGTCATGTTGGTGCGGCCCTCCGCATCGACCTCGGCGGCGCCGAAGAAGACGGTGTCCACGCGGCCGCGCCGCGCGTGGTCGAACAGGTCCGGGATGGTGATCTCCGCGGACCGGCCGTCCAGGTAGCCCAGGTCCTCGGAGGAGGGCAGCAGGGTGGGAAGCTCCGGATCCAACGAGCCCACGCAGGCCAGGTACGTCAGGTCCGGCGCATGCGTCGCCCGCGCCACGGCGATGGCGAGAATCGCCAGCGGAGACGCCACGCCCGTGGCCACCACGCCGCCGTCGTCAATCTGCCGCGCCAACAGGGAGACCACCGTCTCGGCCGGGGTGATGTCCAGCGCCGCGCTCATGCCGCCCTCCGCGTCAGCACCGTCTCCAGGAACTCCGCCTCGCGGCCCGCCTCCGCCAGCGACAGGTAGCGGGCCAGCATCGCGTCGTCGTGGGGGTAGAGCCCCGCGCAGCCGGTGGGCAGCGCGCCGCCGGGGGCCAGGACGATGCGGTCCACCTGGAAGCCGGGCAGGGTGACGCGAGGCAGCTTCACCACCCGCTCCTCCACCGTGGCGATCACGCGCTTCGCCGCGCCCGCCACCAGCAGGTCCGTGGTGGGGTCTTCCATGTAGAGGTTGCCGCGCTCGTCCGCGGCGCGCGCGTGGATGAGCGCCACGTCCGGATAGAAGGCGGGCTCCACCGCCACGCGCTGGCCGGTGAAGGGGTCCTCCACCGTGGGCGGCGGCTCCGGCTGCGCCAGCCCGGACACGTCCGCGTCCGGCGCGGGGATGAAGGGCAGGCCCATGGACGCGGCGCGCAGCCGCTGGACGACGCGGTAGCCGTCATGCTCCCGCCAGGCGAGCGTGCCCTGCTCCATGGCCCGCTTGAGGCAGGGCATGGGGCGCACGCGGCCCTGGAGGCTCAGCGCGCCGAAGGCAATCTCCAGCCTGCCCAGGCAGCCCCCGGCGACGAGGAGCTCCGCGGGCAACGGGTTGGGGAGGGAGATGAGGCCCAGGTCGCGCTTGCCCTGGGCGATGAGCTCCCTCACCAGCGCCATGGGCGCGCGGCCCAGCATGAAGCCGCCGGTGGCCAGCGACGCGCCATCCGGAATGGAGGCCACCGCCTCCTCCAGCGAGCACCAGCGCGCCGTCTTCACGCGTCCTCCGAATCGGTGCCGGTGGCGGGCGCGCGAGGCACCATGCGCAGCGGGGAGGCGCCCGCCTGTCCGGAGGCGTCACCGGCGGCGGCGAAGGGCGGGAACAGCATGTCCACCATGCCGTCAGCGATCTGCTCGTCGGTGAGGCGCCCGTCCGGCTTGAACCACTTGTAGATCCACAGCACCATCCCCAGGAACGAGAAGGCGCCCACCGTCGGGTCCACGGGGCGGATGAGGCCCTGCTGCGAGGCCTGCGCGAAGGCCTCCTCCAGGAAGTCCACGTACTTCTTCTTCCGGGCGTCGATGAAGGCGCGCGTCTCGCCGGTGAGCGTGGCGTGCTCGTGCAGGATGATGATGACCTCCTTGCTCCACCCCCGCGTCACCAGCAGGATGTTGTGGCGCATGCACGCGCGAAGCCGCTCCACCGGGTTCGCGATGTCCTGCACCCGCGAGAGGACCTGCTCCTCGAACAGGTCCATCCCGTAGTTCATGATGGCGAAGAGGAGCTGCTCCTTGTTCTGGATGTGGTGGTAGAGGCCCGCCTTCGTCATGCGGCACGCGGCGGCGATCTCCTGCATCGACGTGCCCTCGTACCCCCGGTCGCAGATGAGCCGCGCAGCCGTCTCCAGGATGGCTCGGTAGCGCTCGCCCTCGTCCGGCTTCCGTCCTCCGGTGTTCGTCATGTCTGCTCCTCCTTCGGGACCTACCGACCGGTAGGTAGCAGTGCTCGACGCGGAGTGTCAATCGCCAAAGTGGGCTCCTGGCCCGGCAAGCCTCCTGCTTTCCCTGCTATTTCAAGGGGTTGGGGCGTGCGTGGGGGTTAGACTCCGCTGGCCATGCGGTACGCGCTCGTCCCCATCCTGCTGCTCTGTGTCGCCCTCACCACGGTGGGGGTGGGGGTCTTCACCCTGTTGGAGCGCAACCGGGAGGCCCAGACGCGGCAGTTCGCGGTGGAGCGCCAGGCCCAGCTCGACGAGGCCACGCGCGGGGTGGCGGAGACGCTGGAGGACGTGGCGGAGGACCTGCGCTTCGCCGGCGAGCTGATGTCCCAGCCCGGCACCCTGGCGGAGCACCGGCGTGAGATGCGCGCGCTGCTGGAGGCGGTGGGCCAGTACAAGGTCATCATCGCCTACGACGCCCATGGCAAGGAGTGGCTGCGCATGCTGGACCGGCGCATGGGCAAGCAGGTGGCGCGGGCCCCGGTGCTGGCGCAGATGGCGGACGCGGGCCGGCGCGCGCTGCTGCGTCCGCCGGGGGACGTCACCATGTCCCCGCCGGTGGCGGACGAGCGCTCGGATTCGCTGCGCGTGATGGCCACCGCGCTGCCGGTGGACGCCGGCGGCCGGCCCGCGGGCGCGGTGGCGGTGCTGGTGGACACGGCGTCCTTCTTCACGCCGCTGCGCATCGTCACGTCGGACCCGGACGCGCGGCTGCTGCTGCTGGGCGCGCATGGCCTGCCGACGTCCGCCACGGACCCCGCGCTGGCGGACTGGTTCCGGCGGCTGGAGGTGGAGGGCTCGCTGGTGCCGGGCTTCCAGGCGCTGACGGCGCGCATGCGCGAGGGCGAGCGTGGCTCCTTGCCCCTGCGCGCGGACGAGGCGGAGCGGTTGGGTCTGGGGCGCTCGGAGGCCATCGCCGTCTTCACGCCCATCCGCGTGCGGGGCGGCAGTCACTGGTCCGCGGCCACGCTGGTCTCCACGGCGACGCTTCGCGCGCACCAGCAGGCGCTCATCTGGCGGCTGCTGGCCGCGGCGCTGCTGGTGGCGCTCTTCCTGGTGACCTTCGCGGTGTACGTGGTGCTGGCGCAGCGCCGCGCGGGGGCGCTGCGGGAGAGCCGCCAGCACGCGGATCAGCTCGCGCACCTGCACGACAAGACGCAGAAGATCCTCGACCACATCCCCTCCGGAGTCGTCGCGCTCACGGTGGACGGGCGCATCAGCGCGGTGAACCAGGTGCTCCGCGCGCGCATGCCCCCGGATGCCATTGGCGCGCCGCTGGAGTCGGCGTTTCCCCAGGCGCCCGGCCCGGTGGTGTCGCGGATTCGCGCCCTGGTGTCGGCCGCCGCCAGCGAGTCACGCGCCCACAGCATCCTGGGTGAAACGCTGGTGCTCTTCGGCGACGAGGGCCGGTTCAACCTCCACGCGGTGCCGCTGGAGGCGCGGCACCCGGAGGTGCACACGCTGCTGGTGGTGGAGGACTTGAGCAACGTGCGCGCGCTGGAGACACAGTTGCTCCGCGCGGAGAAGCTGGCCACGGTGGGCGTGCTCGCCGCTGGCATCGCGCATGAGATTGGCACCCCCCTGGGCGTGGTGCGCGGGCGCGCGGAGTACGTGCTGGGCAAGCTGGGGAAGGAGCACCCCCAGGGCCCCGGCGTCGCCGTCATCATCGAGCAGATCGACCGGGTGAGCCGCACGCTGCGGCAGCTCCTGGACTTCTCGCGCCTCCAGCCCACGGCGGTGCGGCCGGTGCCGTTGAACGTCATCTTCCGCGATGTCCAGGAGCTGCTGCGCATGGAGGTGGCGCGGCGAGGGGTCCGCTTCGAGGTGACGGTGCCGGAGTCGCTGCCGCCGCTGGCGGCGGACCCGGACCAGCTCGAGCAGGTCCTGGTGAACCTGGCGATCAACGCCTGCCATGCGTGTGGCGAGGGCGGGCAGGTGACGTTGAGCGCGGCGCTCCCGGAGTCGGAGCCGTGGGGCCTGGTGGCGCTCACCGTCCGCGACGACGGCTGTGGCATTCCCCGGGAGCATCTCAATCAAGTCTTCGACCCCTTCTTCACCACCAAGAAGCGGGGACAGGGCACGGGGCTGGGCCTGACGATGGTGGCCCACGTCGTGCGCAACCATGGTGGCCGGCTGGAGCTGGAGAGCGAGGAGGGCCGGGGCACGTGCGTCACCGTGTCCTGGCCCGTCGCGAAGCCCAGCGCGGAGGAGCGGAATGTCGGTTGAGGGACGCATCCTGGTCGTCGACGACCACGTGGAGATGGGCCTCATGCTGCGGGAGCCCCTCACGGACGTGGGCTACGCCGTGGACCTGGCCACGGGCGGGGAAGAGGCCATCCGGATGGCGCGCGCGCAGGCGTACGACGCGGTGTTGTGTGACTTGCGCATGGAAGGCGTGGACGGGCTGGACGTGCTGGAGGCCGTGCGGGCGCTCGACGCGGACGTCCCCGTGCTGATGATGACGGCCTTCGGCGGCGTGGAGAGCGCCGTGGAGGCGATGAAGCGCGGCGCGTACCACTACTTCACCAAGCCCTTCCGGCTGGACGAGGTGCTGCTCTTCCTGGAGCGGGCGTTGAAGGAGCGCCGGCTCCAGGCGGAGAACCGGGTGCTGCGGCGGGCCGCCACCGAGCGCAGCGGCCTGGGCGCGCTGGTGGGCCGCAGCGCGGTGATGCGCCACCTCTATGAGCTCATCGACCGCGTCGCCCATGCCCAGGCGGCGGTGCTGCTGCGGGGGCCCAGCGGCACGGGCAAGGAGCTGGTGGCGCGCGCGCTGCACTTCCAGGGGCCTCGCGCGTCCGGGCCCTTCGTGGCCGTCAACTGCACCGCGCTGCCGCATGACCTGCTGGAGAGCGAGCTGTTCGGCCACCTCAAGGGGGCCTTCACCGGCGCCACCCACGCCCGGCGTGGCCTCTTCGTGGAGGCGGACGGCGGCACGCTGTTCCTCGACGAGATTGGCGACATGCCGGTGGAGCTGCAGGCGCGCTTGCTGCGCGTCCTGGAAGACGGCGAAGTGCGCGCGGTGGGCGCCGATGGCAGCCGCACCGTGGACGTGCGCGTCATCGCCGCCACCCACCAGGACCTGGATGCCCGGGTGCGCGAGGGCCGCTTCCGCGCGGACCTCTTCTACCGGCTGAACGTCGTCACGCTCCAACTGCCTCCGCTGTCCGAGCGGCGCGAGGACATCCCCTTGCTGGTGGAGCACTTCACGGCCCGCGCCCGCGCCCGCAACCCGCGCGCCCGGATGCAGTCGCTGTCACCGGAAGCCGTGGCCGCGCTGGCGACCTTGCCGTGGCCGGGGAACGTGCGCGAGCTGGAGAACCTGATTGAGCGGCTGGCGGTGATGGTGACGAGCGAGGTGGTGGGGCTGGAGGAGCTGCGCCCACACCTGCCGCCCGAGGCGCCGGAAGTGCAGCCGCTGGTGATGGCGCAGCGCGCCTTGTGGCCGCTGCGGCGGTTGGAGGCGGAGTACATCGCGTGGATGGTGACACGCTGCGGCGGGAACAAGACGCGCGCGGCGGAGGTGCTCGGCATTGACGTATCCACCATCCACCGCCGCGAGCGCGAGCGCGGGTAGGGCGCCGGGAGCACCGTGGTAATCCGCCATGGCCGCATGGCGTGATGCAACGGTGCGTCCGGGGGGCGCGTGGACGCTCAGGGCGGAGCCCATGGGCATGGGCATTGCTTGATGTTCCAACGTGATGTCTTCGTCCATTGCCCGTGCCCTCCTGCTGGGAGGGGATGCGTCGCTCGGCTCGCTCCTCATGGACGTGCTGGCCGAGCTGGGCATCGCGCTGGAGCTGAGCGCGTCCACGGGGGGGCGGCCGGACCTGGTGCTCGTCCACGTCGAGCGGGGTGAGGGGCTCCAGCGTCAGCTTCAGCGCGCCCGGGAGCTCGCCCCCCACGGGCCCGTCATCGTGCTGGTGCCTTTCGCCGATGAGCGGCTGGTGGGACTCGCCCTGCGGCTGGGCGCCCGCGACTGCTTCGCGCTGGGCCGGCCGCTGGGGGAGCTGCGCCGGGTGTTGCTGGCCCACGTCCCAGGTCATCCGAGTTCCGTGTTCATCTCTTCCGGCGGGGCCGTGCCGCCGACCTCCGAGACACCTCATGATTGAGCCCCTCGCCGTGTCCGCGGTGCCCGCCACTCCCGCGTTTCCGGACCGCCCCGTCCTGACGCCGCCGGCTCCTCCGTCCGAGGTGCCGCTCTTCCAGGACGCCGGCCTGCGCGTCACCACGGAGCGCGTCGTCGCCCGGGGCAGGACGCTGCTGCTCGCGGACGTCCAGCGGGTGGAGTCGGTGCGCCGCTCGCCGCGGATGGTCCCCGTGCTCGCCACGCTGGGGGTGTGCATGAGCGTGGGGCTGCCGGCCCTGTCCGCCCTGTCTGTCTCCAGCGGCACGTCGAAGGGCGTCTACGAGGCCGCGCTGATTGCGCTCGTCATGGTCATCTTCGGCTGCATCGCGCGGCTGGTGCTCGCCGAGGACTCGTACCGGCTGGTGCTGCACACCCGCGCCGGGGCGTGGCGGGTGCGCGCGAGCAAGGACCCGAAGTCCATCGGCCTGCTGGCCGGACTCATCCAGGACGCCGTCGCGGCTCGGCGGCGGTACTGAGCGCGGCGGGTCCTCGTCGGCGGTTCGGGCGCGGGTGACGTGCGCTAGGCGGGGTTGTTCGCCCGCAGGCGTTCGGCTTCCAGCGCGTCGTGGACGGGGCGGCCCCATTGCTCCGCCAGGGCCCGGCCGAGCGACGTGACGCGGCGGGCTTTCTCCTCCGTGTCGTCCTCGAAGGGCAGCACGGGGTTCTTCGCGTTCCGCTCCAGGACGTCACGCAGTCGCGGCTTGTCCTCGGCCGTCAGCTCCAGGCCGAACAGCTCCGTGAGCACCCGCAGGCCCTCGGATTGGAGCTGCCGGTAGTCCAGCAGCCGCGCGGGGCCTGACCGCTCGAGATACCCTCGCAGGCCCGCCTCGCAGATGGACGCGAGGACGCGCGCCCCATACTCATCCAGGGGCATGCCTTCCACCTGCCCAGGCTCCAGGCCGAGGTGGGCGGGGTTCAGCAGGCCTGGCAGCATGTGCGCGCCTCGGTGGTTCTGGTGTGACGCCATGACCTCCACCGGGTCCCGGTAGAGGAACATCCACGGCACCCCAGGGAAGGCTTGTTGGAGCAACGGAAGCTCCAGCACGTGCCACGCGTCCAGCTTGAGGAACACCGCGCGCTCCTCCGGGTGACGCTGCTGTCCCAGGGCGCCCACCACCGCGCGCAGCCATTCAATCCGTTGCGCGTCCGTGACGCCCGGCAGGTGCTGGTGCGCGCGCAGCACCGTGTCCACGGGGCCGGCCTCGGACAGCATGATGTGCCGGGGCAGGGCGGCCAGGAGCTGGGCGACCAGCGTGGAGCCGCACCGGGACATGTGGAAGACGAGCCCTCGCACCGGCAGCCCGGGCTTCCGCGCCTGCCGAGCCACCAGCGCGTCCATGGAGGTCTGGTGCCGGAAGAGCAGGGCGAACGGGTGGCGGAGGCGCCGCTCCAGCGTCTCGTCGAAGAACGGGTCCGTGAAGCGCTGAGCCCCCAGGTGGCACCAGTCCACGCGGAGCTGCCCGCCGTCCACGTGGATTCGCGCGGGCAGCCAGCCCTCCAACTGTTGCGTCATATCCATCGCTCCCGCCAGGCCCGGCGGGCGGCGCGCATGGCTTCGTGGAGGTCCTCGGCCGTGAAGTCGCAGCCGTGCGCCGCGCCCAGCTCAATCGCGCGAGCCACGAAGGCCGCCGTGTCCGGCGTGTCCCGCAGCGCGTCCTGAAGCGTGACGTCCTCCAGGACGCGGAGACGGAAGCGCTCGAAGGACTCAGCGCCCATTCACGGCCCCCGCGAAGACGTCCCGCAGCCAGTCATTCACGTCACAGTCCAGCACCAGGTGGACACGGTCGGTGTCGCTCGGGTTGTCCACCCGGTGGGGCTGGTTGAAGTCCAGGTACCAGCACTCGCCCGGCTGGAGCACGACGCGCGCTCCGCCGAGAAAGAAGGCCACGTCGGGGTGCGTGGTGACGGGCACGTGGAGGCGCACCTCGCCGTCCGCGTAGCCCAGGTTGTAGTCACGGTGTTCTCGGATGCGCGCGCCGGACGCGAGCTTCATCAGGCGCGCGGCGCCAATGGGACACTGGAACGTGGCCATGACGTCCCGGAACGCCGGACAGCGCGCCAGCAGCGGTGTGTCCGCGTAACGCTCCCTGCCTGTCGGGTCCGGATAGATGCGGCCCTCCAGCCCGCCAATGGAACGCAAGGGGACGGCGCTCCACTCTCCCTCGTATTCGCGCTTGTTGAAGTGGGGGACCCACGCCTCGGCGGGCAGGGCCGCGAGCTCGCGCTGGAGCGGAGCGACGTCGAAGCGGAAGGGCAGGCGGAGGCGGTCGGGCACGGGCGTCGACATGCGGTGCTCCTCTTCGCGGTGGATGCGCTCGTATCGGACTTACTCCATCCGGTGTGAGCGCTGCTCCGTTTGGGCGCGGGCGAGCGCCGCCTGGGCGCGGGCCAGGGTGCCCTGCGGGTCTTCCTCGCCCTCGACGGTGACGGTGGCGGACACGACCTCGGGCGCGCCCGGGGTGTCGTGCAGCTTGCGGCGCATGGACTCCGCCTGCTCCGCGTCCACGCCGGGGAGGCCCAGCAGGAAGGCGCCGCCTTCCCAGCGCACCGCGAAGCCCCTGGGGACCGCCAGCGCCTCCGCGACGCGCGCGCCGACTCGCAGCGCGGCGTCACCCGCGTCGAAGCCTCGCGTCGCGTTGATGCGGCCCAGCCCCACCAGGTCCGCGAGCAACACGCTGAACGGCACACCGTCCCGGCGGCACCGGCCAATCTCGCGCAGCACCCGCTCCTCGCCCGCGCGCCGCGAATCCAGCCCCGTCAGGCCGTCCACCCGGTGCTGCCGCTCACGCTCCTCGCGGGCCGGACGGGTGTTCCCCAAGTCGGAGAGCGTCAGCATCTGCGCCACGCCGCCAGGAACGGGGAAGGGCCGCGCAACCCAGCGGAGCCGCCGCGCCTGGGGGCGCTCCAGGACGAGCGACATCCGAAGGCCCCGGGAGGACTCGGAGGCCAGGTCGAGCTGCCGCAACGTGCCCGCCGGGTCCGCGGTGAGCCCCGCGACGTGCTGGCAGAAGGCGTCGAACGTCATGGCGGGGAAGGCGTCCGCGGGCAGCCCCAGCAGGTCCGTGAGCGCGGCGTTGCTCGCGAAGGGCTTGCGCCCCGGTGCCACCAGCAGGGCGGCGACGTCCAGCGCCTGCACGGCCTCGCGCAGGAGCGCCAGGGCCGACGCCTCGGTGAGCGCGGGCTCGACCTGGGCCTTCACCGTGGCCTGTTTCGCCCGGGCCCGCTGCTCCAGGTCCTCCGCGACGCGGCTCGCGAGCTCTCGCAGCGCGGCCAGGTCCTCGGCGCCCAGGACGAGCGGGCGCGTGTCGATGACGCACAGCGAGCCCAGCACCTCGCCCGTGGACGTCAGCAGCGGCGCGCCCGCGTAGCTGCCCACGATGCCGTCGCGCACCAGCGGGTTGTCGCGGAAGAAGGGATGCCGCCGGGCGTCCGGCACGACGAGCGGTTCGCGCCCCTGCACCACGTGATGACAGAACGCCCAGTCGCGCGGCGTGCCCCGGTCCTTCGCCAGGGAGGATGGCAGGCCGACGTGGGCCTTGAACCACTGGCGCTCGCCCAGCACCAACGTCAGCAGGGCCACGGGCACGCCGAAGGCCTGGGCCACCTCCGTGACGAGCTGCTGGAGCTCGGCTTCGGGCGGCCCGTCGTCGACCAGGCGCATGGCGGCGATGCTCGCCACCCGCTGCCGCTCCTGCTCCGTGGTGGCCTCCGGGGCCGCGGGCTGCGGCGCCAACTGTCCGGAGAGGACGCGCCGCAGCATGTCTCGCATCAGCTCCGACGAGGCCCGGCGGCTGAGCAACGCGTGGATGCCCAGGGGCTCCTTGAGCTGCCAGGCCCGGACCCGCAGCTCGTCGAAGGCCGTCACCACCACCACCTGCGTGCCGGCGGCGTCCTCCTGCTCCCGCAGCCAGGTCAGCAGCGCGAAGCCGTCCAGCCGGGGCAGCGCCAGGTCCGTGACGAGCAGCAAGGGCGCGCCGCGCTGGCGCACCACCTCCGTGGCCTCCACGCCATCCTTGGTGACGACGCCTTCGAGCCCTTCCTCCGTGACGAGGGACAGGAGGCCAGCGGCGCGTTGTGGGTCGGGCTCGGCGATGAGGGCGTAGCGGCGCATGGAGGAGGAGCGGATGCTGCCACGGCTACCGTTGGGCTCAAGGCTCAGTGGCGTGATTCGAGTTCAGAAAGTGAGCGCTTTTGCTGCTGCCCAAATGGCGGCGGATAGTTGATTGAAATTTTTTCGAATGAGATTGATGTCCGCAGAGGCCCTGAGCGTTACGCTCATTTGATCTTTGTTTCTGTTCGAAGTGGTCCATCCAGCCTTGAAAAAGATGGATTCAGCCTTTGTGAGGGCGTCGCCGAGCCACTTGCTTAAACGCTTCCGATCTTCTTGTCCGCTGCTGATCCAGGAGATAGTGACTTCAACTCGCCGCAAGCTTTCGTTGCCAGTGATTGTTGTTTCGGCGCCTCCAGGGATAAGTATTGATGCGGAAAGTGTGTCTGGGTTCCACTTGTAGGTCATGCTGCTCTTGTTTTGTGCAGCAATTTCTTCCGCGAGGAGTTCTGCGGAGTGGACCGATGTTGGGTCTTGAGCGGCCTCCCTAAGGCGGATTAGTTCTCCTTCGATTTGGGGTAAGTCCCATCGCTGCGATTGTGCGTCTTTGGTTGAGGATTCGATGAGACGTGCGACCCTGTGTGGGAGGGACTTCCATTGGCTTTCGGGGATTTTGTTGCACGCTGCCTGTATTCTTGCTGACCAGTTCTTGTGGTTGTTTTCGGCGAAGACAGGGTCTTCTCCGCCGCAAATGAAGAATATTGTCATTCCGATGCCAAAGGAGTCAACTGCTGCGCTGCGAGTTGATTCGCCCTTTCCTCGTCGAACTTGCTCTGGTGCGAGGTAGCCGTTGGCTGATGCGGGTTTGGCTATTGATACGTCTAGGGCATTGCGGTGCCATGACAGGTCGAAGTCAAGGACGACAACTTCCCATGAGTCTGGCAGGGTGTGGAAGCCCTTGAGCATGATATTGGTAGGGCGCAAGTCGCGGTGCAAGACACGCTCGGGAAGTGCGTGGGCCGTTACTATAATGCGCGCGATATCGGATGCGATCCTGAGAACAAGGTCCCAGTTGTCGACTCTCCCAGACTTGACTGCTTCTGCCAAGTCCGGCCCTTCGACATAGTCCATGACGGCCATGGTTGGAACTTCGGAGGCCTGTCGATAGGGCACCATTCCAGCCACATTGTGATCCGAAAGTATGCGCATTGATTGGACGCCACGCCGAAATCCATTCAGCATGTCCGGTGTTTTCCTGATCTCTTCATGGAGGACCTTGATTGCGACTTCCTCTCCTGACGGAGTGATGGCTTTGAATACTTTTCCAAAGGCCCCTTTCCCAATCTGTTCCTTTAGTTCGTAGCCGATGAGTTTGTTTTTCGGTGGCGTTGTCGAAATGTACCAGGCGCGATAGACGGCCTCGTCGTATTTTGCGAGCAGTTGTTCGACGTCATCGTAGGTTTTGGTGGGCTCGACTAATAGCGCCGAAATATGGGCGTTGAGACGAACACGGATTTCGTCTGCTGGTAGGTTTGCTAGTGCGCTTGGTTCTGGCAGAGCGCTGAGCTCAGGAGTTGCAATTGCGACAGGGGGGGCGGTGTTTTCTTGCGGTGAAAACTTCAGTATGTCCTGGAAGAACTGGCTGACCTCTTCGTGCGTCCCGCTCTTGTTTTCATAGCGAATGAGGCGGATCCCAATTTTTTCTGCTATGCGATCTGTTGAGCTATCTGTACGATGAGTTAGCCAATAGTGAGAACCAAAGTCTACTCCGACTTGAGATAGAGAACGCAAGTGTTCGGCGATGGCTGTGTCGTCAGCGCTCATTCCGAGAAATATGATTGTTTTCGATGAGAGGCAGCTCGAGATGAAGTGTCTATAGCCCTCGTTTCTTAGAAGATGTCTAATCTCGTCCTGCGTGAAGACCCAACTGGATTCGTCGATGATTGTTCCATGGAGATTTGCTACAAAGGGCTCGGGGGACTTGAGTAGGTGTGTGTGGCTGGCTGACTGGTTCCCCGAAAATTGATTGAGCGTTCTTCCTGGGTGTTCCATGCCATATGCGCGCGATGCAAAACCGTCCAGGTTTAGGTTGAGTATTCCGGCGGGGCGCAGTTTCCAGATGAGTTTGTATGCCTCTGGTATGGCGGCCTTTTCTGCTACCATTAGCTTTTGTCTGATCGTGTCTCTATATGTTGTCTTTCCGAGGATTCTCTTCAGGATTTGAAAGGCGACCCAGAGGTTCTTGTGTTCGGCGGCCTGTTTGGTCTCGCTAATGTGTTTTTGGCGTTGTTGTGCCTCCTTATCGCTAGGGGTTTTTTCGTGAGCCGCCGCCACAAGAGCATCTCTGAGGCCAAGCCAAGTAGGAATCTTGGCGGGGGCGCTTAGGCCCGAGCCCGTCCAGGCGATTACGGAGCGGCTGCGTTCGGCCGCAATGTTTCGGAAGTTTACGTGTGATGTTTGATTTGTGTTGAACATTGTGGTTTTGATGGTTGTTGTTTTTTGATTGGAGGTGCCCGCTAGGTGGTTTTGTCGGGCGTTGATGGTTGTTTGGATGTGCGTTGAGTTGAGTCTGGAATGGAGGCTTGGGGGTAGCGGATGAAGAGCCGGCGGAGCGCGCCTCGCTGCCGGCCCATCTCCTGGGCGCGGGACGCGGCGTCCACCAGCGATATCAGTGTCAGGCCCAGCCACGCGGGGACCAGCGGGATGACCCAACCCGGGTCCGACGCCAGCCACGCCACCAGCGCCGTGTGGAGGACGGCCAGTCCCAATCCCCACTGGAGGACCGCGCTGGAGGTGCGCGCGCGGCGGCAACGCCAGGTGAAGGCCAGGAGCACCGCCGCCGTCTCCAGGACGCCCACCAGCGCCACGACGCCCGAGGAGCGCATCAGCCGGCCCGAGCGCAGGTTGTCCAGGGCGAAGGCGTGAATCTCCACGCCGGGCACGGCCACCTGCCCGGGCAGCGTGCTCTGTCCGTGCAGCCCCGTGGCGGTGACGCCCACGAACACCGTCTTGCCGCGCAGCGCCAGGTCCAGGCCCACCGAGCGCGGGTCCGCGTGCAGCAGGTCCGCCAGGCTCAGCCGAGGCAGCCAGTTGGGCCTGGGGAGGCGCATCAGCGGCGCGCCCTGGTCCAGGGCCGCCAGCGCGCGCAGCGGTTCGGCGCGCTCGGGCATCAGGTGCAGCGCGGTGGCCAGCGCCAGCGAGGGCCAGGCCTGTCCGCTCACGCCCACGGCGTAGGGATAGCGCCGGATGACGCCGTCCCCATCCACCAGCATGTTGAGGGTGCCGCTGCCCCGGGCCGCCATGCGCAGCGGGGCGATGCTCCCCGCCACCTCGCGGGCCTGGAGCCGCAGCGCCTGGGCGGGCAGGGGCAGGGGCGTGCCCAACGCGCCATCCGCCAGGGGCGGCATCACCGGGACGTCCTCCGTGAGGGCCGCGGCCCCGAGCACGACGCCGTGGCCTTCTGAAATCGCCTCGGCCAGCCGTGCGTCGCCGTCTCGCGCGCGGAGCCGGGTCTCCAGGTTCGCCGCCAGCTCCGCGCCGGCGGGCTGCTCCATCAAGCCCGAGCGTCGCAGCGCTTCCAGGAGGTCCTCGCCCAGCTCCAGCGCGTCACGCGGCCCGGGCTGGTCGAAGACGACGTCCACCGCGACGGCGGCGGGACGTTGGGCGGCGAGCGCCTGGAAGGCGCGGGCCCAGGTGGCGCGTGACAGGGGCCAGCGCTCGCCCAGGGTCGCCAGGGCGCGGTCATCCACCTCCACCAGCACCAGGTCCGCGCTGGGCGGCACGGGAGGCAGCAGCCGGCTCACGGCCAGGTCGTAGAGCGAGCGCTCCAGGAAGCCCGGGGCGCCCCCCGCCACCGCCGTCACCACCGCCAGCGCGATGCCCACGCACGCGCCCAGCATCCGCAACGTGGCGGGCGAGGGCAAACGGAGCGCGTCGCGCGGTGTGGGTTCGGCGGGACGGGAGTCCATGGGCGGGGCCCGCGGGGGGGCAGGGCCCGGCCATCATGCGTGCCCGGATGGGCGCACGCAATGCGACAGCCTCAGGGCTGGACGTCGAAGGCGTAGATCTTCGAAGGGAACCCCACGAAGCCATCACCGTCCACGGCCATCACCCGCCAGAACCACTTGCCCTGACGAGGCCCGGGGACCGCCAGCTCCGTGCTGGCGGTGTCGAAGGTCTGGACGTCCGCGGCGAAGTCCGCCGTGCGGGCCAGCTCCACGCGGTACGTCGCGGCGCCTTCCAAGGTCCGCCATGCCAGCTTCGGCGCCGTCGGGAACGTCCCCCCGCGGGGCCCCACCAGCGTGGGGGCGGTCAGCAGCGGGCGCGGCGACTCGGGAGGTGAGCCCGGCTTCGCGCGCGAGCCCTGGCCTCCAGCCACCTCGACCTCCGCCTGCTCCGCGCTCAGCGCGACCTTGCCTTCCAGCGTCTCCAGCCGGCTGGTGCCGTCGTCCTGGGCCGACACGCGGAACCGGGTGCCGCGCACACCGGCCACCGCGCCGCGCGTGCGGACCTCGAAGATGGAGTCCTCGCCACCGGGCGCCGCGTCCGTCTCCACGGTGCCCCGCAGCAGGTCCAACCGCACCTTGCGCTGGAGGTTCGCCATCAGCTCGATGGCGCCGACCTTGACGAGGCTGTTCTCCACCACGCGCACCGTGCTGCCATCCGCCAGCGCCAGCTCGGCCTGGGCGGCCTCGCCGGTGCGCAGCAGCTCGCCCGGGTAGAGGGAGTCACCCACCGTCCGCGGCCGGAGCTGCGTCTCCGATGCGCCGGCCTCCACCGCGCCGCTGGCCGCCCGCAGCCGGGCCACCGAGGGCTGGGTGGGCCGCTCGACGTAGGCGAGCTGGAGCTGCGCGGGCTCGCCCTCCACGGAAGGCGGCGCCACGGCCGACACGCGCGTGCGGGGCACGCCGGCCGTCACCAGCGCGTCCGCGGCCCGCTTCGCCACCGCCAGGCCCCGGCCATCCAGCCGGTCCGCGTCCGGGAGCTTCGCCGCCACCGTCACCGAGCGGATGGCGGGACGCGCCAGGATGGCCTCGGCCACGTGCGCGAGGCAGGCGTCCGTCTCCGCGCCCTGGGGCGCCAGCGGCTGGCCGAACACCACCCGGCCGCTCTCGAAGCGCAGCCCGCCACACGGCGCCTGCGCCCGCGAGGCCATGGCGGGCGCGCCCGCCAGCACCACCGCCATCATCCAAGGGGCTGTCCGCCTCAACGCGTGCCTCCTCCCGCCGAGGGCTCGGCGACCTTCACGATGTTGAACTCGACGCGGCGGTTGTTCTCGCGCCCCTTGGCCGTCTTGTTGGTGTCCACCGGCTTCGCCTCACCATACCCCACCGCCTCCAGCCGCTCCGCCGCGATGCCGGCCTTCACCAGGAAGGCCACCACATTCTTCGCCCGCCGCTGGGACAGGTCCAGGTTCTTCGCATCCGCGCCCCGGTCATCCGTGTGGCCTTCCACGCGCACCCGCTCGATTCGCGGGTTGGCCTTGAGCGTGGACGCCACCTGCCGCAGCAGGCTGTGGGAGCGGGCCAGAATCACGTCGCGGCCCGTGGCGAAGTACACCTTGTCCAGGATGACGATGCGCGCGCCTTCCACGCGCACCCGCGCCTTGCCCTTGTCCGGGCAGCCGTCGTCGTCCTTCACGCCGTTGATGGTCTCCGCCTCCAGCGGGCACTGGTCCTCGGCGTCCGGGATGCCGTCCTGGTCGTTGTCCGGGTCGGGGCAGCCGTCCTCGTCCTCGAAGCCGTCCGTGTCCTCGGCCGCGTTCGGGCAGAGGTCCTCCGAGTCGACGAGCCCGTCGCCGTCGGTGTCCACCGGCGGGGGCGGCAGCGTCAGGGGCGCGGGGGGCGCCGCGGGCTGGCGCTCCTCCGCGGACGGCTGGTGGGCGTTCGGATCATCCGGGCAGCCGTCCTCGTCCTGGAAGCCGTTGACGGTCTCCGGCTCGGTGGGGCACACGTCGGTGACGTCGGGGATGCCGTCGCCGTCGTCGTCCGGATCCAGGCAGTGGTCGTCGTCCTGGAAGCCGTCGAAGTCCTCGGGTCCCAGGTCGCAAACGGGGGCGGCCGCGGCGGGGGCGCTCCTGGATTCGAAGGGCGTCCAGGCCACGCCTCCCAGCACGCGGAAGGACGGGGTGCCGTAGCCCCGCGTCAGGCCGGGACCCGCGCCCACGTGCGCGGCCAGCCCTTCGGTGAAGCGGTACTTCAGCGCGGCCAGCACCTCCATGGGCCGCTCCTCGCTGCTCGTCTCCTTCAGGCCCAGCGCGCCCGCCAGGGTGGCCTGCGCGGTGAGCTTCCGCGAGAGGGGCACCTCGGCGCCCACCGCGTAGGCGAACTCGTTGCCCACGCGCAGGTTGCGGAGCTGCTCCTCGCGGCGCACGTTGAAGCCCACGTTGGCCAGCAGGCGCAGCGAGGTGGTGGCCCACTCCGCCACGAAGCGGGGCTGGAAGGTCAGCGTGTCCGAGCCCAGGAACTTCTCGCCACCCCCGGTGGGCACCGTGAACGGCGCCGTCACCGCCAGGTGGATGCCGCTGTCGGTGGAGAGCAGGCGGACCTTGGGCACCAGCCGCAGGTCACCCACGCCGGTGGTCTCCACGCCGCTCGCCAGGTCCGGGGCCACGGCGGCGGCCGGCTCGGACGTCGTGTGGGAGATGGGCAGGGCGAAGCCGAGCTCCACCCGGTCGAACAGGGAGATGGCGCCCATCAGGTCCAGCGTGAGCTGGCTGTCCACGATGCGATACAGGAACCGGTCCGCTCGCGGGTCCACGAGGTTGAGCGGGTCGTCCGCGTAGTTGAGCGACGCGCCCAGGTTCCAGGACAGGTGCGGCGCGATGCGCGCGCCATGCATACCGAGCACGTCATGGGCGCCCGGCGCTGGCTTGTACTGCTGCACGTCGATGGCCTGCGACGCCGCGGGCTGCGCGCTGGCGGTGGCCGAGGCCACCAGCAACAAGGGGGCGGCGAGCCGTGTCACGCGGCGGAGGAGGCTGCGCGGTGCGGACGGGGTGAAGTCGGGAAGGTGCATGGCAGGTCGAGGCTGGGAGGGGCCCCGTCGAGGAGCCGCGAAGGTTGTCACCGGCGGATGACCGACTCAAGAAGCGATGAGCAGGGACATCCGCCGGTGTCGTGACAGTGCCGGGGCGATGAATCAGGCGGCCGGGGCGGAGCGGCGCAGGCGGCGCAGCATGGGCAGGGCGAGGAGCCACAGCGCCAGCGGAGCGAGGGTGCCCGCGCCGCTCGTGCTGCAGCCGTGGCCGGAGACGGTGAAGTCGTCGTTGCTGTCCAGCGGGTCGGTGCCGCCGGTGACTTCCTCGCCATCGCTGGCGCCGCCGTCGTCCGTGTCGGCGTCGTTCGGGTCCGTCTCGCCGGAGCCGAGCGCGCCGTCGTGGTTGGCGTCCTCCACGCCGTCGTTCAGTCCGTCGCCGTCCGTGTCCGGATTGAGCGGGAGGGTGGGGTTGGCGCCCTTCACCTCCACCCCATCCGTCAGGCCGTCGTCATCCGTGTCCGGGTTGTTGGGGTCGGTCTCCGTGTCGTCGACGCGGCCGTCGTGGTTGGTGTCCTCCTCACCGTCCGACAGGCCGTCATCGTCCGAGTCCGGGCGCTTCGGGTCGGTGGTGGTGCTCGGGTCCGCGTCCGGGCGGAAGTGGGGCGAGGTGCGGTCCGTGTCCGCCGGAGCGCTCTCCAGCGTCACGCCCAGCTCCGTGCCGTCCAGGATGCCGTCGTTGTCGCTGTCCGGGTCCAGCGCGTCGATGAGGCCGTCATCATCCGTGTCGTCGATGCCGTCGATGCCGTCCGGCACACCGTCGGAGTCACTGTCCGCGTTGCGCGGGTCGAGGCCCAGCTCGAGCTCCGTCGCGTCGTCGATGCCGTCCAGGTCGGAGTCGACGTCGTCCGCGGCCAGCAGCGGATCCGTCTCGTCCGGGTCCACCCGGCCGTTGTGGTTGGCGTCCTCAATGCCGTCACGCACGCTGCCGCCGTCCGTGTCCGGGTTGAGCGGGTCCGTCACCGTCGTCGGGTCCGCGTCCGCCACGAAGAGCGTCAGGTCCGTGCCGGTGCCCTGGGGCTCGGTGAGGCCGCGCTCCAGGCCGTCCGACAGCAGGTCGCCGTCGGTGTCCCGGTTGTTCGGGTCCGTCTCACCCGCGTCGACGACGCCGTCGTGGTTGGCGTCCTCGTTGCCGTCCAGGAGGCCGTCGTCGTCCGAGTCGTCGTCGAGCGGATCCGTCCCCGCGACGTGCACCTCGATGCCGTCCGGCAGGCCGTCGCCGTCCGTGTCGGGGTCGTTCGGGTCCGTGCCCAGCGCAATCTCTTCTGCGTCCGTGAGGCCGTCGTTGTCCGCGTCGGCGGTGACCACCCAGGTGTAGGTGGCCGGCGTGTCATCCACGTTGCCCGCCGCGTCGCTGGCGCGCACGTGGAGCGTGTGCGTGCCCAGCGCCAGGTCGCTGAAGGTGACCGGGTCCGTGCACGCCACGTAGGCCGCGCCGTCCAGGCTGCACGCGTAGGTGACGTCCGGCTCGGAGGCGTCGAAGTCGAAGGTGGCCGCGGCAGGGGCCTCCGTCAGCGGGGGGCCGCTGGCGATGAAGGTGTCCGGCGCCGTGGTGTCCACCGTCCAGGTGTGGCTGGCGGGCGTCGGGTCCACGTTGCCGTCCGCATCCACCGCGCGCACCTGCAGCACATGCTCGCCGTCGGACAGGCCGGACAGCTCGGCCGGGTTCTCGCAATCGGAGAAGGGCGCACCGTCCAGGCTGCACTCGTACGTCACCGGCGACTCATCCGAGGCGAACGCGAAGGTGGCCGTGGCGGACGCGCTCAGCATCGGAGGCGTCTGGGTGAAGGACGTCTCGGGCGGCTCCGCGTCCACGGTGAAGGTGTGGCTCACCGGGTCGCTGGTGTTCCCCGCCGCGTCCGTCGCGGTGACGGAGACGGTGTGCGTCCCCTCCGCGAGCGGCGTGTTGACGGGGAGCGTCCACTGGCCCGAGCCGTCCGTTTCGACGGTGCCCACGGTGTCGCCGTTGACGACGACCACCACCGTGCTGTTCGGCTCCGCGGTTCCGGCGTACGTCACCGCCGCGGTGTCGAGCACCTCGCCGTTGGCGGGGAAGCTGATGGCCACCGCGGGCGCCGCCGTGTCCACCTCCCAGTCGTGCGTGGCCGGCGTCGCGTCCACGTTGCCCGCGGCGTCCACCGCGCGCACCGCCAGCGTGTGGCTGCCGTCCGCCAGCGGGCCGAACTGCGCCTGCGCCGGGCACGCCGTGAAGGCGGCGCCGTCCAGGCTGCACTCGTACGTCACCGGGGACTCGTTGGAAGAGAAGACGAAGGACGCGGTGGCCACGTTCGTCAGGGCCTGCGGGCCGCTGTCGATGGCCGTCTCCGGCGCCGTGGTGTCCACCGTGAAGGTGACGCTCGCCGGGCCGCTGACGTTGCCCGCCGTGTCCGTCGCCGTCACGACGGCGGTGTACGTGTCATCACCCAGCGTCACCGGCGGGGAGAAGGTCCAGTTGCCGGAGCCGTCCACCGGGACGGGGCCGTAGGTCGTCCCATCCACCGTGACGTTGACGGTGGCCGCGCCCGGCGCGGAGCCGGTGAGCGTCACCACGCCGCTGTCCAGCACCGCGCCCGAGGCTGGCGACGCGATGACCGGCGCGGACGGAGGCGTCAGGTCCACCGTCCAGGTGTAGGTCGCGGGCGAGCTGTCCACGTTGCCCGCGGCGTCCACCGCGCGCACCAGGAGGCTGTGCTCACCCTCCACGAAGCCCTCGAAGGTGACCGGGTGGGGGCAGGCCATGTACGTCGCGCCGTCCACGCTGCACTCGAAGGTGGCGCCGGGCTCGTTGGCCGCGAACTCGAAGGTCGCGGACGTCGCGTTCGTCGGGGAGGCAGGCCCGGACACGACCAGCGTGTCCGGCTCCACCGTGTCCACGGTCCACGCGTGCTCGGCGGGCGTGGGGTCCACGTTGCCCGCGGCGTCCACGGCGCGCACCAGGAAGAGGTGCTCGCCATCCGCCAGGCCGGAGTACGTCACCGGCGAAGCGCAGGGCGCGAAGGACGCGCCGTCCAGGCTGCACTCGTAGCCCACGGCGCCGCCTTCGGCGCGCAGCTCGAAGGTGGCGGACGGCTGGCGCGTGATGGCGTTCGGACCGGCGTCGATGAACGTCTCCGGTCCCGTCAGGTCGATGATGAAGGCGTGCGTCACGGGCTGGGAGCTGTTGCCCGCTGCGTCCACGCTGGTGGCGGTGACGGTGAGGGGGCCCTCGGCCTGCGCGTCCGGCAGGGTGAAGGTCCAGTCGCCGTCCTCGTCCACCACGATGGGGCCGTAGGTGGTGCCGCCCACCTCCAGGTAGACGTGGGTGCCCGCGTCACCGGTGCCGGTGAGGGTCGGCGTCGCGGTGCCCACCTCGGCGCCGCTCGGCGGCGAGAGGATGGCCGGCGTCGCGGGCGCCGTCAGGTCCACCGTCCACGCGTAGGTCGCGGGCGTCGGGTCCACGGTGCCCAGGGCATTCACCGCGCGGACGGCCAGGGTGTGGCTGCCCTCCGCCAGGCCGCTGAAGCCCGCCGGGCTGGCGCAGGCCGCGAAGGCCGCGCCGTCCAGGCTGCACTCGAAGCCGACGCCGCCGTTCTCCGTCCGGAGCACGAAGCTGGCCGTCGTCTCGCGGGTGAAGGTGGCGGGGCCGGAGTCGATGAAGGTCTCCGGCGTGGACAGGTCGATGGAGAAGCCGCTCGACGTCTCCTCGCTGGTGTTGCCCGCCGCGTCCGTCGCGGTGGCCTCCACCGTGTGCGGGCCCTCGCCGAGCGCGTCCGGGCTGGGCAGGCTCCAGTTGCCGTCGCCATCCGCCGTCACCGTCCCGATGACCTCCCCGTCCACCGTCACCGTCACCTGCGCGTAGGGCTCGGTGATGCCCTCGAAGACGGGCGTCGCGGTGGCGATGGTGGAGCCGTCTCCGGGTGTGGTGATCTCCGGCGCGTCCGGAACCACCGTGTCCACGGTGAAGGTGGTGGGGGCGCTCGGGTCGCTCACGTTCCCCGCGGTGTCCGTGGCCGTCGCCGTGACGGTGTGCTCGCCCTGGCCCAACGGCACGGACGGGGTGAAGGTCCAGTCGCCGTTCGCATCGACGGGGGCCGAGCCCAGCACGTCGCCGTCCACCGTCACCGTCACGAGGCTCCCCGGCTGCGCCGTGCCGGAGATGGCGGGCTGCTGCGTGGGCACCGACACACCGTTGGCGGGCGCGTCGATTCCAGGCGCGTCCGGCGCGGTGGTGTCCACCGTCCACGCGTGGGTCGCGGGCGTCGGGTCCGCATTGCCCGCGGCGTCCACCGCGCGCACGGCCAGCGTGTGGTCGCCCTCCGACAGGCCCGAGAAGGTCCGCGGGTTCGAGCAGTCGCTGAAGGCCGCGCCATCCAGCGCGCACTCGTAGGTGACGGGGGCCGAATCGCTGGCGAAGCCGAACGTGGCGCTGGTGGCGTTGGTGATGGCGGCCGGGGCGCTGGTGATGGAGGTGCCGGGCGGCGTGGTGTCCACCGTCCAGGTCCGCGTGGCCGGCGTCGGGTCCACGTTGCCGGCGGCATCCACCGCGCGCACCGTCAGGGTGTGGCTGCCATCCGGCAGGTCGTCGAACGCCGCCGGGCTGGCGCAAGGCGCGTACGTCGCGCCGTTCAGTGCGCACTCATACGTCACCCCGGCCTCCGAGGCGCTGAAGGTGAAGCTGGCGCTGTCGCTGTTCGTCAAGCCGGACGGGCCGCTGACGATGGTCGTCTCCGGCGCGAGGGTGTCGACGGTCCACGTGTAGGTCGCGGGCGTCGCGTCCACGTTGCCCACGGCGTCGCGGGCGCGCACGGCCAGGGTGTGCTCGCCGTCCTGGAGGCCGGTGAACGTCGCCAAGTCGTCGCACGCCGCAAAGGGCGCGCTGTCGAGCGAGCACTCGTACGTCACCGGGCTCTCATTGGCGCTGAAGTCGAAGGCGGCCGTCGCCGAGCCGGACACGAGCGCCGGGGTGCTGGCGAACGAGGTGTCCGGCGCGGTGGTGTCCACGGTCCAGGTCCGGCTGGCGGGGGTCGGGTCCACGTTGCCCGCGGCATCCACCGCGCGCACCGCGAAGGTGTGCTCACCGTCGGCGAGCCCTGTCACCGGCGCCGGGCTGGCGCAGGGGGCGAAGGGCGCGCCGTCGAGCGAACATTCGAAGGTGGCGGGCGTCTCGTCAGCGGTGAAGCTGAACGTGGCGCTGGCGTCCGCCGTCGTCCCGGTGGGCCCTCCGGACAGCGTGGTGTCCGGCGCGGCCGTGTCGATGGTCCACGCGTAGACGGCAGGCGTGGGGTCCGCGTTGCCAGCGGCATCCACGGCGCGGACCTGGAGCGAGTGGTCACCCTGCGCCAGCGCCGGGAAGGTCACCGGGTCGGTGCAGGCCGTGAACAGCGCCGCGCCGTCCAGCCGGCACTCATACGTCACGTCGCTCTCGTTGGCGCTGAAGTCGAAGGTGGCGTCCGCCGCGTTGGACAGCAGGGGCGGCGTGCTGGCGAAGGACGTCTCCGGCGCCACCGTGTCCACGGTCCACGCGCGGGTGGCCGGCGTCGGGTCCACGTTGCCGGCGGCGTCCACCGCGCGCACCGCGAAGGTGTGGCTGCCCTCGGACAGGCCGGTGAAGGCCGCGGGCGAGGTGCAAGCGGTGAAGTCCCCTCCGTCCAGCGAGCACTCGTAGGTGACGGGGCTCTCATTGGCGTTGAAGCTGAACGCCGCGTCGGCGGAGTTCGTCATCCCCGAGGGGCCGCTGAGGATGCTGGTGTCGGGCGCCGTGGTGTCCACCATCCACGAGCGCGTGGCGGGCGTGCCATCCACGTTGCCCGCGGCGTCCACCGCGCGCACGGCGAAGGTGTGGCCGCCGTCAGGCAGGTTGCTGAAGGAAGCCGGCGAGGTGCAGGTGGCGAAGGCCGCGCCGTCCAGGCTGCACTCGTAGGTGGCGGGGCTCTCGCTGGCGTTGAAGGCGAACGCCGCGTCCGCGGAGTCCGTCGTCCCCGAAGGGCCGCTGACGATGCTGGTGTCGGGCGCCGTGGTGTCCACCGTCCAGGTCCGGCTGGCGGGGCTCGGGTCCACGTTGCCCGCGGCATCCACCGCGCGCACCTGCAGGGTGTGGCTGCCCTGCGCCAGGCCGGTGAAGGTCCGCGGATCCGAGCAGGCGGTGAAGGGCGCGCCGTCCAGGGCGCACTCGTACATCACGCCGCTTTCAGTGGAGCCGAAGTCGAACGTGGCGCTGGCGGCGTTCGTCAGGCCGGACGGGCCGCTGAGGATGGAGGTGTCCGGCGCCACCGTGTCCACGGTCCAAGTGCGGGTGGCGGGCGTCGGGTCCACGTTGCCGCCCGTGTCCCGGGCGCGCACCTGCAGGGTGTGGTTGCCCTGGGACAGGTTGATGTACGCGGACGGGGAGGCGCACGCGGTGAAGGCGGCGCCGTCCAGGCTGCACTCATAGGTGACGGGGCTCTCGTTGGAGGCGAAGGTGAACGACGCGCTGGTGTCGGCCACCGCTCCGGTGGGGCCGGTGACGATGCTCGTCTCTGGCGCGAGCGTATCGACCGTGAAGGTCACCTGCGTGGCCGGGCCGACGTTGCCGGCCGGGTCGGTGGCCGTCACGGCGGCCGTGTGGGGGCCCTCGGGCAGCGTCGCGCTGGTGCAGGACCAGGCGCCGGTGGTCGGATGGGCCGTGGCGGAGCAGACCTCGACGCCGTTGATGACCACGCTCACGGTGCTGCCGGGCTCGGCGGTGCCGGTGAAGACGGGCGCGTCCGTCGCCACGGTGCTGCCGGGCGCGGGCGCCGTCACCTCGGGCGCGTCGGGCACGGACACGACGATGGTCGTCGGACCGGTGGTGCTGGGGGAGGGGGAGCTGGTCGCGGAGCTGGCGGGCGCGCCGCGCTCACCCTCCGCGGTGATGGTGGCCTGGTTGGCGACGACGCCGGAGGCCTCCGGGGCCACCACGGCGCGGAAGCGGATGCTGGTGCTCTCCTGAAGCTGGAGGCTGCCGCCCAGCGTGGCCGTCGCGTCGGTGCCCAGGCGGACGGTGATGACGCCCGTGGGGCTGACCTCGCCCACGTCGTCACCCGCGATGTCCGTCAACGGCCCCACGTTGGGGCCAGAGACAATCTCCAGCGTACCCGGCACGTAGCTGAGCTGGGCCGGGAGCGGGTCGGAGAGGACGGTCTCGATGCTGACGTCATCCCCGGTGTTGGTGGTGATGATGGTGTAGTCGATGAGGTCGCCGCCGCGCAGCGAGCCGTCCGCGCGGGGATTCACGGGCGTCGCCGTCTTGTACGTGTTGGTGAAGTCCGGGCGCAGCGTGGCGATGGACGTCGCGAAGGCGCCCAGGAGGTAGGCGTCGCCGGAGGACGTCGCGGTCAGCGTCATGGACGTGGCGCCGCCGGAGACGCGGTTGGTGATGTCCACCACGTCCAGGTCCATGCCGGACATGCTCGCCTGCGCACCCGTCAAGCGGGGCCGGTCATCCGCGTGCGTGGACGGGCTGCCAAGCACCGAGCGCGTGCCGTTGAAGAAGTTGTTCGAGGGGTTGGTACCGTCGGAGACGGCCACGCCGTTGACGCGGAACTGGTCTCCGGAGCGCGAGGCTTCGCCTTCGAAGGCCAGCACGCCCAGCTTGGCGTCGAAGCCCGACGTCGGGACGTTGAAGCCGGACAGCGTCACCGTCTGGGAACTGCCACTGCCGACGTAGTCCAGGCCGTCGAACAGCGTCAGGTTGCGGATGGGCGAATCCGGGTGCCGGTAGAAGACGACCAGCGCCCAGGCGCTGAACGGGTCCGTGCTGTTGAGGTGGGTGATGGGCGCGGCGTCCACGTCACTCACCTCGAAGACGCCCGTGCCGTGCGCGGCGACCAGCGCGGTGACGTCCGCGGACGCCTCATAGGTGAACCGGCCGTTGGGGGCGTAGTGGTGCGTGACGTCGGCCGTCAGCATCTGGGAGAAGACGCCCGGCCGGCTGAACTCCGCGGTGGTGTCCGGCGTCCGGTTGTTCGTCGACGTGGACAGGTGCGCCGCCCAGTACAGGCGCGCGTACGTCACGAGGGCGCCCGCCGGCACCTGCAGCGAGGCCCGGCTGCGGGCCTGGGTCGCCGTCACGGACGTGTTCGCGTAGGCCACGTCCGACGCGATGGTCCAGTACACGTCCACGGAGTCGTCCGACGTGTTCGACCCGCAGTTCCCCACGGTGCCCACCAGGGGCCCGGGGATGTTGTTGGCGCAGTCCTGGGCCAGCGTGTTGCCAATCATCAGGAGGTCGCCGCGCTGGTTCGCGGTGTGGCGCAGGACGGGGGCCGCCGCCGCCTGCGTCGCCGTCACGGTTATCAGGAGGGCCAGCGCCCAGGGCAGACGCGCTGTCTCACCGCTGGCGCGGCGTGAGGAATGAGATGACATGGATTGACCAGGGGGGACGCGGAGGGAGGGCGAGCCAGGGAGGTCCACACCGGCCTGGCGGTGCGTGGCAGAAGCCCAGGATTCGCCGAGGGGGTGGGAATCCGAGGGAATCGTCTGTCGCCGGGAGGAAGGCGCGTGGGGAGTGGGCGCTCGCTCAATCACTCCGGGGTGCAAGAGCAACCCAGGTGCCAACGTGAAACAGGCTGTCTACATTCGGATTGTCTGCGTTTGAAGCCAGCCTGGAACGCAACAGCGTGGTGGTTGTCCGAACGCTGGATCCGGTTTCTGGAATCCGGATACATACGGCTCACTGACGGAGGGCAGGCGAGCCGAGTGGAAGTCTGGGATTGCTGATTTGAGTCTGGCCATCGCCGCGACGCGTCGTCGCGCGGAGCCGGAGCGCACCCGCACGCAACGGCAGGGACGGGGACTACCCCGCGGCGGCGGCCAGCAGGCGCGAGACGTGTTCGGCCAGCGCGGGCAGCGGCTGCGGCTTGGGCAGCACCAGGTCCACGCCCAGGGCCTGGGCGCGGTCGGTGATTTCCTGCGACGCGAACGCGGTCAGCAGGACGATGCGCGTCATGGGCGCGAAGCGGCGCACGAAGTCCGCCAGCATCAGCCCTTCCTCGGACAGCGTCCCGCTCAGCCGCAGGTCGCTGATGACCAGGTCGTAGCGGCCCGTGGTCATCAGGTCCAGCGCTTCGTCCAGCGCGCTCGCGGAATCCACGCGGTAGCCGGCCCCGGCGAAGAACTGACCCAACACCCAGCAGAGGGAAGACTCGTCATCGACGATCAGGATGTTCTGGGCCACGGAACCGGCCCCCAAGCAAGCTCAGGGCCATGGACGGGCTAGTCCCGGTTCCAAGTAAATTCCGACGCTTGCTCTTGAGCGGCGCTGGCGTTTCGCGCGCTGCGTCCAGGCTACGGATCCGGTTTCTGGAATCCGGACCGGTTGATGCCCAGGCGCTTCAGCCGCTCATAGAGGGAGGAGCGGGGGATGCCGAGTCGCGCGGCGGCGCGCTCCACGTGGCCATTCTCGCGGCGGAGGATGCGCTCGATGTGGCGGCGCTCCAGCTCCTCGAGGGTGAGGTTGTCGTCGGCGTCCGAGCCGGACTCACCGGCGCTGGCCTCGAAGCGCAGGTCTCCCCGGGACAGCGGCCCGCCTCCGGACAGGAGGACGGCGCGCTCCAGCACGTTGCGCAGCTCGCGGATGTTGCCGGGCCAGGCGTAGCGGGTGAGGGCGACCTCCGCGTCGGGTTGCAGGCCCACGCCGCCGCGGCCTCGCGCCGCGCCCAGCTCCGCCAGGACGTGGTGCGCCAGCCCGACGATGTCCTCCGGCCGCTCGCGCAGCGGGGGCACGTGGAGGATGAGCGTGCTGACGCGGAAGTAGAGGTCGCTGCGGAAGCGCTTCTCCCGGGCGCCCGCGCCCAGGTCCTGGTGCGTGGCCGCGATGAGGCGCACGTCCACGCGGCGGTCCCTGACGTCGCCCAGCCGCCGGAAGCGCTTCTCCTCCAGCACCTTCAGCAGCTTGGGCTGGACGGCCGAGTCCATGTCGCCAATCTCGTCCAGGAAGAGGGTGCCCCGGTCGGCCACCTCCAGCAGGCCCTGCTTGGCGGCCACCGCGCCGGTGAAGGCGCCCTTCTCATGGCCGAACAGCTCCGAGTCGAGCAGGTCCTTGGAGAGCGCCGCGCAGTTGAGGTCCACGAAGGGCGCGTCCTTGCGCGGTCCCCCTTCGTGCAGCCAGCGCGCGAGCACGCTCTTGCCGCTGCCCGTCTCCCCGGTGATGAGCACCGGGCTGTCGCTTTCGATGATGCGCTCGGCCTGCGCCTGGAGCGCGCGGAGGGCGGCGCTGGTGCCCACGAAGGGGTCCACCCTCCCACGGGTGACGCGCGAGCGCTCCGCCAGCAGCCGCTGCCGCTCCCGCCGCTGCGCCACCAGCCGGTCCAGCACCACCTTGAGGACGGCCAGCTCCACGGGCTTGGTGAGGAACTGCTCGGCGCCTTCCTTCACCGCCTGGACGGCCAGCTCGATGGAGCCATGGCCGGTGAGCACCACCAGCGGCACGGAGGCGTCAATGTCCTTGAGCCGGGGCAGCAGCTCCAGCGCGGTGCCGTCCGTGAGCCGGTAGTCCACCACCGCCACGTCCGGACGCGTGGCGCGGAACGCCTCCTGCGCCTCGGCGAGGCTGGAGGCCTCGTCCACGTCGAACCCGTGGGCGGTGAGGAAGCCCCGCATGCCCAGGCGGATGCCGGGCTCGTCGTCCACGAGGAGGATTCGGGTACGCGTCATGAAGCCAGGGAGTCTACGTGTTGCGTTGATACAGGCGAAGAAACAGCCGGCAGCAGCAGCGTGACTTCCGCCCCGCCCTCCGGGTGATTGCGCAGGCGGATGACGCCCTGGTGCTCCTCCAGGATGCGCTGGACGATGGACAGCCCCAGCCCCGTGCCGCCGCGCCGCTTGCTGAAGAAGGGCTCGAAGACATGGGGCAGGTCCTCCTCGCGGAAGCCCGGCCCGCCGTCACGCACGGTGCACCGCACCCACGCCCGGCCGGCCTCCTCGGCGTGCTCCGTGGCCACGCGCACCGCGCTGCCGGCGGGCGAATGCTGCACCGCGTTCTCCACCACGTTGCGGAAGACATGAAACAAGCGCCGGGCGTCCATGCGGACGCGGGGCAGGGCGTCCGCATGGGCCCGCTCCACCGTCACGCCCGCGCGCTCGCTGGCCAGCGCGCACGCGGAGAGCGCGTCCGCGACCACGGGGAGGACGGGGCCTTCCACCCACTCACCCCGGGTGGGGCGGCCGTACTCGAAGAGCTCCTGGGTGAGGTGGTTGAGCCGCTTCACCTCGCCGCGCAGGACGTCCACGTAGGGTTTGAGCTCCGCGCGCGCGCCGAAGGTGGCCTCCACCGCGTCCACCACGGCGGAGATGGAGAAGAGCGGGTTGCGGACCTCGTGGGCCACGCCCGCGACGATGGCGCCCATGGCGGCCATGGTCTCACTGCGCCGCAGGCTGGCCTGGAGCTCCAGCAGGCGCGTCACCTCGGTGGCGACCAGGATGATGCGGGAGTCCTCGCCGCCCGCTTCGTCCACCCACGTCGCGGAGACCTCCCACGTGCGGCGCGACACCGGGTCGCCCAGCTCCCGGGTGGCGCTGGCGCGGGTGCGGCGCAGCTCCTCCACCAGCGGCAGCGCGTGGGACCAGGGCGGGGCGCTGGCCGCGGTGAACAGCGGCTGGCCGGAGGGGTCCATGCCTCCGAAGAGCGCGATGGCCGCGGCGTTGAGCCGCTGCACGGTGCCGTCCGCGCCCAGCACCATCAGCGGCGAGGACACGGCGTCGAAGGTGCGGCGCCACTCCTGCGCGGAGCGGCGGAAGCTGTCATGGAGGCGCTGCCGCAGGTCGTCCGCGAGGCGCCGGTCCGTGATGTCCGTGACGACGCAGCCCACGTGCAGCTCGCCCTGCGCGTCCAGCGCGGAGGCGGCGGCGCGGCTGCGCACCCAGCGCACGCGGCCGTCGGCGCAGATGAGCCGGTGCTCCAGCTCCGCCTCCGCGCCCGGCGCCAGGCCCTCGATGCTGGCGCGGTAGCGGGCGCGGTCCTCCGGGTGGATCATCTCCGCCCAGAGCGGCGGCGGGCCGCCATCCGGCGCGAGCTGGACGAACGCGGCGGCGGCATAGCCGGTGGTGCGCTCGATGACGGGGGTGCAGTAGAAGTCGCGCAGCCTGCCGCCGCGCAGCTTGCCGCCCCACAGGTAGTCCGGCAGCGAGCGCGTGAGCACGTCCAGCCGGCCCTCGTGCTCCTGGAGGCTCTTCTCGGCGCGCATGCGCTCGGTGAGCTCGGACAGCGCGGCGATGACGCCCAGCACCTCGCCATTCGCGCCGCACACGCGCAGGTAGCTGCCGAACCAGTAGCGGCTCTCACCGGGGGCCGCGGGCGTCTCCACCTGGAGCAGGGTGTCCTGGATGGACGCGCCCGTGCTGAGCGCGAGCTGGAGGCGCGGGGCGATGAGCTGTCCCAGGTCGGGCATCACCTCGGTGACGTGCCGGCCCAGGTGGCGCTCCGCGGGCAGGCCATGCATCGCGGCGAGGGCCGTGTTGACGTGGACGTAGCGCAGCTCGCGGTCGAAGAAGGCGAAGCCCACGGGCGTGACGTCCATGACGGCTTCGCGCAGGGCGCTGGCGTCATTCGCGCTGCGCAAGGCGGCGTCCCGCGCGCGGTGGGCGCGCTCGCGGCTGCGCAGGAGCAGCATCGCCAGGGTGCCGCTGATGAGCAGCCCCACGGCGGCGGTGAGGAGGATGCGCGCCGGGGTGCTCACCGGCCCGGAGTAGCTCCAGACCCCCTCGACGGCCGCGGAGAGCGTGGTGGCCACCAGGACGGCCATCAACAACTGTCGACGGGAGGGGAAGTCTTGCATGCGGTGGGCTGCGAGCGCGGGAGTCTAACCGCATTCCAGGTCGGGGCGGGGGCGCCGCTGGCGGGGAGCGCCACCCTGGTGGCGTGGCGGGCAGGAGGCCGGGCACGGGATTTCCACCTCCGGAATTTCGGGACCTGGGTCTAGATTGGGGCCCGCCAACCTGGATGCCTCCACCTGAGATGCCGGTCCCATCATGACCCTGGCAGTCCCCCTGCTCGTCGACGAAGCGCCGCGGACGTCCCTCCCCACTCCCCACCCCCACGCGCTCGTCGAACCGGAGGCCTTCGCGCAGGACCTCCAGGCGCTCAAGCAGGAGCTGGAGTCCTCGCTGGGCGAAGCGGACCTGGCGCACGCCCGGAAGATCGAGCGCTGGGGCCGCGCCTGCTCCTTGCTGGGCTACGCGACGGCGTGGCTGATGCCCAACCCGGTGTCCGCGCTGCTCATCGCGCAGGGCAACACGGCCCGGTGGACGATGATGGCCCACCACGTCACGCACCGGGGCTACGACAAGGTGCCGGGCGTGCCGGCGCACTACACCGGCAAGCGCTTCGCCACCGGGTGGCGCCGCTTCATCGACTGGCCGGACTGGATTCATCCCCAGGCCTGGCGGCACGAGCACAACGTGCTGCACCACGGACACACCGGCGAGACGGCGGACCCGGACCTGGTGGAGATGAACACGGAGTGGCTGCGCCAGTCGCGCCTGCCGCTGCTGCTCAAGTACGCGGTGGTGGCCTTCTTCGCCTGCACCTGGAAGGTGACGTACTACGCGCCCAACACGTTCCTGGAGTGGCGCCGCTTCGAGCGCAAGCGCGCGGGGGGCCCGGACGAGGCGGGCACGCCGTCGCTCGTCACCGCCTTCAACCCGTTCAGCTCCGAGGGCCGCGCCTTCTGGTGGACGTGCCTGCTGCCCTACGCGGGCCTGCGCTTCGTGCTGCTGCCCGCGCTCTTCGCGCCGCTGGGCGCGTGGGCCGTCCTCAGCGTGTTCGCCAACAGCGTCCTCGCGGAGGTGCTGACCAACATCCAGAGCTTCGTGCTCATCGCGCCCAACCACGCGGGAGACGACCTCTACCGCTTCGAGGGCCGGGCGCGCAGCGGCGCGGAGTTCTCCGTGCGGCAGGTGGTGGGCTCGGTGAACTACGCCACCGGCAACGACGTGGTGGACTTCCTCCACGGCTGGCTGAACTACCAGATTGAGCACCACCTCTGGCCCAGCCTGCCCATGACGCGTTACCGGGAGGCGCAGCCCCGGGTGAAGGCCCTGTGTGAGAAGCACGGCGTGCCCTACGCGCAGGAGAGCGTCTTCCGCCGCGTGAAGCGGCTGGTGGACATCATGGTGGGGCGCACGTCGATGCGCGCGTGGAGCCCGGCCCCGCGCGGCTGACTCCCGCTCAGGCGGAGGGTTGCGTCGCGTCCGGGGCCTGCTGCTCCCGGGCCGCCTGTGCGAGCAGGGCGCGCACCTCGTCATCCTCCGTCTGCGCGAAGTCGCGGTACCACAGGCCCACGGAGTAGAAGGGCTCGGGCGTCCGGACGCAGACGACCTCGTCCGCCACCTGGCCCAGGCTCTCACACGTCTCCTCCGGGGCCACTGGCACGGCGACGATGATGGCCGCGGGCCCCTGGATTCGCAGCGCCGCCACGGCCGCGCGCATCGTCGTCCCGGTGGCCAGCCCGTCATCCACCAGGATGACCGTGCGGCCGCGCACGTCGGGAGGCGGACGGCCTTCGCGGTAGCGCTGCTCGCGCCGCTGGAGCTCCTGCGACTCGCGCCGGGTCGTGGCTTCAAGCTGCTCGCGGCTGATGTTGAGCTCGTCCACCACCGCGCGGTTCAGGACGCGCACGCCGCCGGAGGCGATGGCGCCCATGGCCAGCTCCTCGTGTCCGGGGGTGCCGAGCTTGCGCACCAGGAAGACGTCCAGGGGGATGCCCAACTTCCGGGCGACCTCGGCGGCCACGGGCACGCCGCCCCGGGGCAGGGCCAGCACCAGGGTGCCGGGTTGCCCTGCATGGCGCCGCAGGTGGTCAGCGAGGACACGGCCTCCTTCATAGCGGTCCTGGAATTGAGGCTCTTGCATGCCGCCGCTCCTCGTCGCCCTCCGGTGTGGAACGGGCGCCTGTCACGAGAAAGCTGGACACGCCCGTGAGATCGCGGAACGAGGCGGCCCGTCGCACGGGCGCGGGGCGCCTGCCTGGAGGTTGGCAGCGGGACTCACACGCGGCTCGCTGCCTGCCTGTCGCGGCTCCCGGGATGGGGCCTGGGCGTCAAGCGCGCGGCTGGCGCACCTGGTTCGCTGCCTGCTCTTCGCGACTCACGCGATGATTTCAGGCCGACCGGGCTGGTTGGGCACGGGCGGGTCGTGGATGCCAGGCGGCTTGATGTCCGGCGGCTGGGGCGGCTCGATTTCTGGAGGTTGCCGGTTGGGCGGCTCCTCCTTCGGCGGCGCCTGGGGGCCGGGAGGCTCTCGCCCGGGCTTCTTGTCGGGGTTCGGGTCCTTCACGGGCGCGTCAGGTGTCGTCGGTACCTCGGGCATGCCGTGTTGCTCCTCTCGGGTTCACCAGCCCGGAGACAGTGGGCACGGCGCGAGCCCGCGGGCACCGTCCCCGTCGCCCAGTCAACGCGAGGCGCCTCGGCCCCTGGGTCGCTCGCCTGCTGGGCGGGCTTCCCCCCAACGGACGCGAGCGGGGCAGCCCCTTCCCGTCTGCTGCACCGCGCCAGCACCGCCTTCACGTTCCGTGGAGCGGAGCACGACAGCCAAGAGGAGACGAGCGATGAAAGCTGCCCTTTGGGGAATCGGTGGCGCGGGGCTGGGGGTGGGGCTGATGTACTGGACGGACCCACGCAGCGGCCGCTGGCGCAGGTCGCACCTGCAGGGGAAGGCCGTGCACGCGGCGCATGAAGCGGGAGGCGCGGTGGGCGTGGTGGCCCGGGACCTCTCACAGCGCTCGCGCGGCGTCTATTTCGAGTCGCTCCGCAAGCTGCACCGCGCACCGGTGGACGACCTCGTCCTGGAAGAACGCGTGCGCTCGGCCCTGGGCCGCGTGTGCTCGCATCCCGGGGCCATTCGCGTGACGGCGCGGGACGGCATGGTCCGGTTGGAAGGCCCCATCCTGGTCGAGGAGCTCCGGCGCGTCCTGCCGCGCATCGGCAAGGTGCCTGGGGTGCATGGGGTGGACAACCAGCTCGTTCCCTACGCGGAAGGGTCGGCGCACCCGGCGCTTCAAGGAGGCATCATGCGCTCTGGCGAGTCGAGGCTCTTCTTCCAGGAACATTGGTCCCCGTCCGAGCGGCTCTTCGGTGCGCTGGGGGGCCTGACGTTGACGGCCTGGGGCCTGGGGCGGCGGGGACTTTCGGGCACGCTGGCGGCGCTGGGCGGCGTGGTGCTGAGCACCCGGGCGCTGACGAACCTGGGGATGCGCCGGCTCACCGGGCTGGGCGCGGGCCGGCGGGCCATCACCCTGCACAAGGACATCAACGTCGACGCGCCGGTGGAGGAGGTGTTCGCCTTCTGGAAGGAGATGCAGAACTTCCCCCGGTTCATGACGCACGTGGATGAGGTGATTCCGGGGACCGAGGGCCGGTCGCACTGGAAGGTGCGAGGGCCCGCGGGGCTGCACTTCGAATGGGATGCCGTCGTCACGAAGTTCGTGCCCAACAAGGTGCTGGCCTGGAAGAGCGTGGAGGGCACCGCGGTGGAGAACCTGGGCGTCATCCACTTCGAGCCCACGCCGCGCGGCGGGACGCGGGTGGACATCCGGCTGTCCTACAACCCGCCGGCGGGGGCCATTGGCCATGCCTTCGCGAAGCTGCTGGGCGCGGACCCCAAGAAGCAGATGGATGACGACCTGCTGCGCTTCAAGTCGCTGCTGGAGCGGGGCCGGGCCACGGGCCGGGAGGCGAAGGTGACGCGCGAGGAGCTCGCGCCCCGGCGCCGGGAGGCCCGCGACACCCTGACGCATTGAGCGGTGCGGGGTCGCGCGGCTGGCGGGAGCCGAAAAGCGGGGAGGGCATCGCCAAGGGGCGCTCACGGTGGCCTCGCGGCCTGCCGGGGCGCGCCTGCCGCGTGGTATGGGCTGACGGGACCACCCGAGGTGCTCCGGCACGACTCGGAGGGGCGCATGGCTCCCGTCGGAACCGCCGAAGGCAGCGTGTGCAGGAGGCGCGATGCGGCTGGACCTCGCGGATTGTCGGCTGTTCCTCTGCATCGTGGATGCGGGGAGCATCACGCAGGGGGCGCAACGCGCGAACCTGACGCTGGCCTCGGCGAGCGAGCGGCTGCGGAGCATCGAGGACGCCGTCGGCGTCAAGCTGCTGGAGCGGCGGCCTCGGGGCGTGGTGACGACGGAGGCGGGAGACGCCCTGGTGCATCACGCCCGGTTGATGCTGCAACAGCAGGCGTTGTTGAAGGATGAGCTGGAGGCCTTCGTGTCAGGCCGCCGCGGGACCCTCCGCCTCCACGCCAACACCGCCGCGTTGACGGAGTTTCTTCCCGAGAAGCTGGCGCCCTGGCTCGCCCGGAACCCACGCGTGAATGTGGAGCTGCGGGAGCGCACCAGCGCGGACATCGTCAAGGCGGTGGAGGCGGGGCTGGCGGAGGCGGGGCTCATCTCCGACGCCGTGGAGACCCGCGCGCTTCAGGTCCGCCCGGTCGAGCCGCATCCCCTGGTGCTCATCATCCCCGCCGGGCATGCGCTGGCCTCGGCCGCGAGCCTCGCGCTGAGCGACGTTCAAGGTGAGCCGTTCGTCGGCCTGGCGCCCGACAGCGCGCTGCAGGAGCACCTCAACGGGCACGCACGCCGGGCGGGCTTCGAGCTGTCCTACCGCGTCCGGATGAAGGACTTCCGGGGCCTGTGCGAGCTGGTGTCCCACGGCGTGGGCCTGGGCATCGTCCCGGAGCGCGTGGTTTGGCGGCATCACCGGGAAGGGACCTATCGGCGGGTGCCCCTGTCGGACGCATGGGCCCAGCGCCGCCTCTGTGTCTGCTTCCAGGATTGGGAGCGCCTGTCGGCTCCGGTTCGCGACCTGCTGGAGCATCTGCTCGCGGTTTAGGCGTGCGTCTGGCGCCGTGCGGCCGCATGAACGACGAAGCCCCCGGTCCTTGTCGGGACCAGGGGCTGCGTGACGCGTCACCGCTGTGCGGTGGAACGCTAGAAGGTGGGCATGAAGACCTTGAAGCCGCTGCGACCGTTGTTGGTCGTGTTGCGCTCGATGAAGTCGCTGGCCGAGGAGTGGCCGTCACCGGTGGTGATGGCGGTGTGGCCGTAGATGCTGCCCAGGCGGGAGGACGTCTTCTCCCAGGTGAGGACGAGGCCCGGAATCTTCAGCGCCTCCTCCAGCGACATGTTGACCTGCTTGAACTTGTCGCGCGGCAGGTTGTTGTCGATCTGGTTGCCATTGCCCCAGACCTTGAAGCCGAAGGCGTTCTGGATGGCCCGGCTCACGCCCGTGGCGCACAGGCCCTGGCTGTTGTAGCCGCCCATGCTCAGCGCCGCGGCGCGGCCCGCGTCGGCCAGCCGGCGCATCGTGGAGCTCGCGTTGCTGGGGCCCGCGCCCGTCGCGCCGCCCACGCTGTTGCCTCCGCCCGTCCCACCCGTGCCGCCGCCGCGGACGCCCTGACGCCCGCCGCCCGCGTCAAAGCTGTCACGGCCGGAGTAGCCGCCGATACGCAGCGTGTTGCCCGTGTAGATGAGGTCGGGGTTCTTGATGTTGTTGTCTCGGGCCAGCTTGGAGACGGTGGTGCCGAAACGGACGGCCAGGGCGGAAAGGGTGTCGCCACGTCGGATGCGGTAGTTGGACATTGGAACCTCCTGCCCCCATTTTCGGACGGTCCTCCGTGGAGTTGCGCCGCTCTTCCCAGAATCTTGGAATGGTTGCGGATTCGTAACATTTCACCCATGCTGAAATTGGCCCCGAGCGCCCCGCCGGCCCACCCGGCTTGGGTGGAGCGGCGAGGCGCCGGGGCTTGGATCAGAGCGTCTGGAGGAACGCGAGCAGGGCGTCCCGCTCCGGCGGGGAGAGGGCCTCGTAGGCGCGCCGCGAGGGCTCCGCCTCGCTGCCGTGCAGGGTGATGGCGGCGGCCACGGTGCTGGCTGCGCCGTCATGAAGGTAGGGCGCCGTATGGGCCAGTCCCCACAGCGGCGGGGTGCGCAGCTCGTACATCCCGGCGGGTCCGTCCTCCACGCCCCTGCGCCCGTGGCGCATCACGTCATGCAGCAGCAGGTCACTGTAGAGGCGGACCGTCTGCCCGTCCGGGGTGGGGAAGGAGGGGACGTGGCACTTGGCGCAGCCCACGTCATGGAACAGCGCGAGCCCCGCGCCGTCCAGGTCGGGCCGGGCGCCGGTGCGAGGCGGCGGCGCCAGCGTGGACAGGTAGAAGGTGAGGGTTTCGAGGGTCGGCAGCCCCACCTCCGGGTCCGCGACGTCGTCGTCATCCCGCGCCGTGCCGAAGGTTCGCGCGGGCTCGTCGGCCAGCGTCAGCCCCAGCTCGTTGCTCAGCGCATCCCGGACGAACTCGTGCACGTCGGGCACGTTGGCCTTCCAGCCGAAGCGGCCCAGCCGCCCGTCCGCCAGGCGATGCGCCCGGCCGCGAACCCCGTCGCCGTCGGCATCCCCGGGGTCCTCGTTGGCGAGGATGAGCGCCTCGGGGATGCGTTCGATGAGGCCCAGGCCGAAGAGGGCGGGCGTCTGACGCCGCTCGAAGAAGTTGCTGCGCGGGTCCAGAGGCGGCCGCGCGTCCACCGGGCCATGCCGGTGCGCCATGGTGCCCGGCGTCGGATAGACGAAGGTGCCGTCCACGAAGATGCCCTGGCGCGTGACGTCCAGGTCCAGGCCTCCCGCGCCGCCCGGCACCGGGTCGAAGTGGCAGGCGCGGCAGGAGTCGCCATTGAAGTGCGGGCCTACGCCCTCGCGGAGGCCGAAGTCCCGGTCGAACAGGTGCTGCCCCTGGCGGAAGCGCTCCTGGTCCTGGGCGTTGAGCGCCACGGCGGGGCCACCCCAGTCGCCGGTGGGAGGCACCGGGGCTTCGGGCGGCAACATGCCGTCGCTGCGCTGCGCGCGGCCGCCCAGGGACTCCAGGAAGGCGATGACCTTCGCCTGCTCCGAAAGGCTCAAGGCCACGTAGGCCTCCCGTGAGCGCCGCGCCTCGCCGCCGTGGAGCCGGATGGCCTCGTCCAGGTCGTCCGCGCGGCCGTCGTGCAGATAGGGGCCCGCGGCGGCGATGCCCCACAGCGGCTGCGTCCGGAACTCCGAGCCACCCGCCAGCTTCATCACGATGCCGTCATCCAGCTCCGGCCCCATGTCATGCAGGAGCAGGTCGCTGTAGAGCGGGATGAGCCCGCGAGGCCCCTCCAGCGCGGGGACGTGGCAGGCATCGCAGCGAAGCGTGGCGAAGAGCTGCTGGCCCGCCTCCGACGCTGGCGTGGGCGCGTCCGGCCGGGGCGCCGCCGTGAGCATGGAGAAGGAGACGAGGTCGAACAGCTCCTGCTCGCTCATCTCCGGGTCCGGCACGCCGTCATCATCCACGGTCGGTTCATCCGGCGCCGCCGCCTGGGCCTGGCGCACCGTGCGCAGGCCGTCCGCGGACTGTGTGGTGTCCGGCAGCCCATCCAGCGCGCTCGGCACGGGGAGCCGGGCCTTGGCCGCCTCCGACAAGGGGTTGGAGGTGATGCCCATGTGGTTGAAGACGGGGCCTCGGATGAATCCCTCGATGGAGACCGTCTGGGACTTCCGGCCGAAGCGGCCGACGAAGCCCCGGTCGTAGTTGGGCCGGCCGCTGATGCCGTCACCGTCCGCGTCATCCGGGTCCGCGTTCCGCAGGATGACCTCGTCTGGGATTTCCGCGAGCAGGCCCACGCCGAAGAAGGGGATGGGGTTGCGGGTGGCCAGGGTGTTGGTGGCGGCGTCGGTGGGGCGGCGCACGCCGTCCAGCGTGAAGTGCGGCTGCACCCCGTTGACGCCGGTGTTGACGAAGGAGCCATCCGGCAGCGTCTGGCCCACCAGGAGGAAGTTGCGGTACCGGCCCGCGCCACCGCCGACAACGGGCTTCTCATGGCAGTTCACGCAGCTCGCCACGTTGAAGGCCGGGCCCAGGCCCTCCTCCGGAGTGAAGCGGCGCAGCACCACCTGCCGTCCTCGTTCGAAGCTCTCCCGTTGCTCCTGCGTCGCGAAGGGAACCACGTCTCCCAGGTCGCCGAAGATGTCGGGGGCAATCTGGGGGGCCTTGGGGGGCTCGGAGCCCGAAGGGGAGCACCCCACGAGCCCCAGCGCGCAGGCGCAACCCAGCCCACGCATCCAGCGTGTCAGTGTCTTCATCGTCGTTGCCTCGGGTGATTACTCGTTGGGGCCCAGCGGCCGGGTCCAGGCGATGCCCTGATACGCGTCCGCCAGCGCGCCCAGGTTGCCGCCCACGGCGGTCAGGGTTCCGGACGCGTCGCCAAACACGCCGTGGAAGGTGAGCCGCGTGGTGGCGGGCACCGGCTGGGCGGTGAGGGAGTCCACGTCCACCACGGCCAGCGTCCCTTCGATGCCCACCACGTGCGCTGTCGCAGGGGTGCGCATCCAGACCCCGTTGAGGCCGGGCAACGGCGCCAGCTCGCGGGACGTCCACGCCGTGCCATCCCAGCGCGCCACCACGCCGTTGCTGCGCCCACCCACGACCACCACCTGCCTCGGGCCGGTTCCCCACACGGAGATGAGGTCGTCGCTGATGCCCACGAAGTGCTCGGTCCAGGCCGCGCCGTCCCAATGGAGGACGGCGCCCTTCTGGCCCACGGCCCAGACGTCATCGTGCGCGCTGCCCCAGACCTTGTAGAAGGCGTCCACGCGGTCGCGCTGGAGCGGCGGCACCTGCACCGCCGTCCACTCACGGCCGTCGTAATGGAGCAGGGTGGCATCGCCCGGTTGCCGGCCCCGGCCGCCCACTGCCCAGACGTCATCCGGCGCGGCGCCCCAGACACCCCAGAGGTCCTGGTCCGTGGGCACCGGCACGCGCCGCCACCGCGCGCCGTCGCCGTGCAACATCGTGCCTTCATTGCCCACGACCCAGACGTCCTCCGGGCCGAAGCCATGGCTCCAGTTGAGCAGCGGCACGGCTTCGGTGAGCGGCACGGGGGCCCAGCCGCCGGGCTGCTGCTGGTAGAGCGCGCCCTGGTCCATCCGGCCCCCAACGGCGAGCAGCGCCCCCCCCGGGCGGCGCGGAGACGTTCATCAACCAGCCCGCGTTCGTCGCGTCGAAAGCGGGAGTCCAGGCGGCGGGCTCGGCAGGGGTGGGGGAGGGCGTGGACTCCCCGCAGCCGGTGAGCAGCGCCAACCCCAAGGCGGCCCCCATGAGGCCGGACGTGCTCTTCACGGACATGCGTCGGGCCCCCACTGGATGATGCCTTCCCTGGTGTCGGTGGAGGACCGCCCGCCTGCGTCTTCCAGGCGCGCCTCCAGGGTGACGCGCTCGCCCAGCGCCTCGGACGGCTCCGGGACGACCAGCAACAGGCCGGAGAGCATCGCGGGGCGCTGCGCGTTCGCGGGCTCAAAGGGGAGTCGTAGTTGGTAGGGCAGGGACACCCGTTGGCCGTCCGACTGGCGCGTGAGCGCCAGCGTCACCGTGGCGGTGAGCGGGTCCAGGTTCCAGGCCTGGAGCGACACGAAGACGTGCTGGCTGCCCTGGCAGCCGCGCTGCAACCGCAGCGTGTCGCCGGGCTTCACGGGGACGTATTGCCCCGGCCGCCCCACGCCCACGGCCACGCGGGGGAGCGTCTGGGTGGGCTGATGCTCGGGTGGCTCGCTCTCGCCACCGCAGCCCATCAACCCCGCCGCCGCGGCGAGGCACAGGAGGCGCGGCGTCCTCACGGCGCCACCTCGGGCCGCGCCAGGTAGACGCCGTGGTCGGAGAGCAGGGCGACGTCCCGCTCGCCCACCGCGACCGCTTGCGGGTAGTAGAGCGTCGCGTCCCGGAAGCTGACGCGCTGCCCGGGGCCGATGCCTCCGCTGCGCACGGCGTTGCCCAGCCAGGTGGACACCGTGCCCGCCTCCAGGTCCACTGCGCGGATGACGTGGTTGCCGCTGTCCGCGACGTAGAGCCGCGTGCCCGCCGCGTTCAGCGAGATTCCGGCGGGCCCCTTGAAGAGGGCCTCCGCGACGGTGCCGTCCACCACGCCCGTGGTCCGGTCCTTCCCAGCGACGGTCGTCACCTCGCCGGTGGCCAGGGTGATGGCCCGCAGCGTCTGGGCGGAGGCGTCGGACACGTAGAGCCGCCCGGCCACCGCGTCCAGCGCGAGGCCCGAGGGCTCCCGGAAGCGCGCGGCGGCGCCCACTCCGTCAACGGTGCCTGACTCGCCCGCGGTGCCGGCCACCGTCGTCACCGCGCCCGTGGCGGTGGCGATGGCGCGCACGGTGCCGTTGCCCGAATCCGCGACGTACAGCGTGAGGCCATCCGGAGACAGCGCCAGGTGCTGCGGACTGGAGAAGCGGGCCGCCGCGCCTTCGCCGTCCGTAGCGCCGGCTTCGCTCGTGGCGCCGGCCAGCGTGCGGACGTTCCGCGTCCGCAGGTCGATGGCGCGCACCGTGTGAGCGCCCATGTCCGCGACGTAGAGGTGCTGGGTGGTCGCGTGCCACGCGAGCCCCGCGGGGTAGCCCAGGGTCGCCGTCTCCACGGGGCCGTCTTCACCCCCCGCCGTCCGGGGCTGGCCCGCCAGCGTGCGCGTCTCGCCCGCCTCGAACGCGACGGCGCGCACGGTGTGGTTGTACATGTCGGCGACGAACCAGGCGCCGTCCCCCGCGATGATGGCGGAGGGGCTGTCGAAGCGGGCTCGCGCTCCCGGCCCGTCCTCGACGCCGGACGGCTGCGCGGCGCCCGCGAGCGTCGTCATCTCCAGCGTGTCCAGGTCCAGGCGGCGCAGCGAGTTGGCGTCGCGGTCGTTGCAGTAGAGGAGGCCTCGCGCGGAGTCGAGCAGCGGCGGTCCGAAGGCGATGCCCAGGCGCACCGCCGCGCCCACGCCGTCCACCGGGCGTACGTCGTCCGCGTCACCCAGCAGGGTGGTGGTGCGTCCATCCGCCACGGCCACGCGCCTCAGCAGCCCGTCCCAGCCGGTGACGTACAGGAAGGCGGCGTCGCCCGTCAGCGACTGGGGCGTGTCGAAGCGCGCCTCGGGCCCCACGCCATCCTGGTTGCCATGGGCGCCGGCGCTGCCCGCCAGGGTGGTGACGTCGTACGTCGTCAGGTCGACCCGGCGCACCGTGTGATTGAAGGTGTCCGCGACATAGAGGTGCGTGCCGACGCGGACGATGCCGCCCAGGCCGCTGAAGCGCGCCGCCGCGCCGCGACCATCCACGCTCTGGTCCGCGCCGGAGTAGCGCGTGCCGGCCACGGTGGTGACCTGCCGGCTGGCCAGGTCCAGGGTCCGGAGCACGCGGTTGGTGCGGTCCGCGATGTAGAGCGTGGCGCCGTCCTCGGAGATGGCCAGGCTGTGCAGGAGCGACCCCAGCCGCGCCTCGTCACCCACGCCGTCCACGTTGCCCGGCGAGTCCGGGCTCCCGGCGAGCGTCGTCACCTGGGCATCCGGCAGGGAAACCCTGCGGATGGTGGGCCCATCCGCCAGGTACAGCGCGCTGCCGTCAGGGGCATGGGCCAGCGCGCGGGGGCTCTTGAAGCGCGCCTCCGTGGCCGTGCCGTCCACCGCGCCCATCTGCTGCACGCGGCCCGCCAGCGTCACGACCTCGCCCGTGCCGGTGTCGATGCGCCTAAGCAGGTTGTTGAAGGTGTCCGCCACGTAGACGTACGCGCCGTCGTGCGTCAGCACCGCGCCCGCGGGACCGCTGAAGCGCGCCGCCGTGCCCGTGCCGTCCACGAAGCCCGTGGCCGTATTGCCCGCGAGGAGCTCCAGCGTGTCGCGCGTCGCAACCCCGCCGCCGTCCGGCAGCGCGCCTGCGTCTGGCGTCGTCCCCGCGTCCGCCTGGACGCCGCCATCGGGCCGCGCTGGCGTGGAGGCGTCACCGCACGCCGAGCCCAGCAGGAGAAGGGCCGAGGTGAGGGCCCACTGGAAAAACCACGTCCTCGTGCTTCTGAAATTCATGGTGCCTCGTGTGAGAGGCATCCTGGTTATTGTAATCGTGTTTCATTTGCAATGCAGATGGTGGATTGCGGGCCCGCCGTTCGCGAGGAGGGCGGCGCGGCGCGGACGAGTGTTCTTTGTTGTCGCGATTTGCCGCGAACGCGCGCGCGTGGGAGCCCTGTGGGCGTGGCGCAAACCTTGCGCGTCGTGCGCTCGGGGGCCGGGGGCGCGCACTTCCCGCGGGGTGCTCCGCGGGGCCTCCCGTGCGCGGGCGCTGGCCTGGGGTTTGCTGAAGTGTCCCCGGCGGAGTCCCGTGACTCGCGGGCGGTGGCGCCTGGGCGGGGTGCAGTGCTCCTGCGAGGCGGGGGAGGAAGTTCCTGCTCCCAGGCGTTCAGCGCGGATAGGCTCTTACCCCAGGACACATGGCGGAAACCTTGTTCGAGGAATTGAAGCGGTACGTGGGCTTCAGCTCGGCCGACGAGCAGGCCCTCGTGGCCTTGCATGCCACCGCGAAGCCCCACTTCCCACGCATCGCCCGCGTCTTCTACGACCGCATCCTGGAGCATGAGGGGGCGCGTCAGGCGCTCGAAGGCGGGGAGAGCCAGGTGGGCCACCTGCGAGGCACCCTGCAGGGGTGGATGGACCAGCTCCTCCGGGGGCCGTGGGACGAGGCCTACTACGCGCTGCGCTGCCGCATTGGCCGCATGCACGTGCGAATCGCCTTGCCGCAGCACTACATGTTCGGCGCGATGAACGTGCTACGGCAGGAGTTCAACGGCCTCATCGACGCCGCCTACCTGGAGCAGCCCGACGCGCTCCGCGACGCGCGCAAGGCGTTGGGGAAGATATTGGACCTGGAGCTGGCCATCATGCTCCACACGTACCGGGAGGACCTGCTGGCGCAGCAGGCCCGCAGCGAGCGGCTGTCCACCTTCGGCCAGCTCGTGGGCTCCATCGGCCATGAGCTGCGCAACCCGCTGGGCGTCATCGAGACGTCGCTCTACATCCTCCGCGGACGTCCGGGCGCGGTGGACGAGCGCACCACCAAGCACCTGGACCGCATCGGCGACCAGGTGGGCATCGCCAACCGCATCGTCTCCGACCTGCTGGACATGATCCGGGACCGGCCCCTGCACCGGCAGGAGGTCTGGCTGGACGAGGTCTGGCAGGAGGCGCTCAAGGCCGTGCAGCGGCCGGACTCGGTGGCCGTGAGCGAGGAGGGCCTGGCGTCACTGCCCGCGGTGCAGGGCGACGCGGGGCAGCTCCGGCAGGTGTTCGTGAACCTGCTGGACAACGCGGTGCAGGCGCTGGAGGAGACGGGCGGGACGGTGGCGCTGTCCGCCGCCACGCGCGAGCCGGGGATGGTGGAGCTGGTCCTGGAGGACTCCGGTCCGGGCGTCAGCGACGTCATCCGCCGCCGCCTCTTCGAGCCGTTGATGACGACGAAGGCGCGCGGCATCGGGCTGGGGCTGCCGCTGGTCAAGCGCATCCTGGAGCGGCACGGCGGCGGCATCACGTATGTCCCCCGTCCCGGCGTGGGGGCGCGCTTCGTGATTTGCCTTCCCCTCATCGCCTCGGAGGAGACGCATGCGCCAGTACCTCCTGCTGGATGACAACCGGGCCTTCGCGGAGAACCTCGCGGAGATTCTTCGCGACGCCGGGGATGAGGCCACCGTCGTCACCAGCGGGGACGAGGCCGTGCGCCTGGCGAGCACCACGCGCTTCGACGCGCTGCTGACGGACATGCGCATGCCCGGCATGAGCGGCGCGGACGCGGTGCGCCACCTCCGCCGCGTGGACCCGGGCCTGGCCGCCGTGGTCATCACCGCCTATCCGCGCCAGGACGACCTGGAGACGGCCCGGCGTGAAGGGCTGCTCGCGGTGCTGCCCAAGCCGGTGCCCATCCCCACGCTGGTGGCGCTGCTGTCCGGTGCCCGCCGGGATGGCCTGGTGGTGCTGGTGGAGGACGACCCGGCGCTGAGCGACAACCTGGCCGAGCTGCTGCGCGGGCGCGGCTTCTCCTGCGTGACGGCGGCCTCGGTGCTGGACGCGGACCGCATCCTCTGCGCGCAGCCCTTCGCGGCGCTCGTGGACCTGCGTGTGCCCGGGGGGCCGGACGGTGAGGCCCTGCGGCGGCTGCGCGCGCGCTTCCCGCGCCTGCCCGTGTTCGTCATCACAGCCTATCCCGACGCGGCGCCGCTCGGCGAAGCCACGGGCGTCTTCTCCAAACCCTTCGACCCGGGCGCGCTGCTGCAGGTGCTGGAAACGGTGCATGCGGCGCGGCCCTCCCACGCCCCATGAGCGAGCCCACGCCTCCGTCCCTCCCGTCCGTCCTGGTGGTGGATGACAACGCGGCCTTCCTGGACAACCTCGAGGAGTTGCTCGGGGATGCGGGCTACGCCGTCCGGGGCGCGTCCAGTTGCAAGGCCGCGCATGCGCGGGCCCGCGACGGCTTCGACGTGGCGCTGGTGGACCTGCGCCTGCCGGATGGCGACGGCACGGCGCTGGCCGCCGAGCTGAAGGCCGCGTCGCCGGACTCGGAGGTGGTGCTGCTCACGGGCTTCGCCACGCTGGAGACGGCGGTGGCCGCGGTCCGAGCGGGGGCGTGCGCCTACCTGATGAAGCCGTGCGCGCCGCAGGAGCTGCTGCTGACGCTGGAGCAGGCGATGCGGCAGGTGCGCCTGCACGCGGAGAAGCGCGAGCTGGCGCGGCGAGCGCAAGTCACGGAGAAGCTGGCGGCGGTGGGGACGATGACGGCCGGCCTGTCCCACGAGATTCGCAACCCGCTCAACGCGGCGGCGCTCCAGCTCTCCGTCCTGGAGCGGCGCGTGCGGCGGCTGCCGGATGGCCAGCAGGCGCCCCTGCTGGAGCCGCTGCTGCTGGTGCGCGATGAAATCCGCCGCCTGGACCACATCCTGGAGGACTTCCTCCAGTTCGCGCGGCCCCGCGAGTTCCGCCCCGCCTCCGTGGACGTGAACGAGCTGCTGCGGCGGGTGGTGGACCTGCTGAGCGGTCAGGCCGCGTCCCGCAGGGTGTCGCTGGAGCTGACGCCGCGAGAGGCCCCCGTGCCCTCGGTGGCGGGCGAGGAGGAGCGGCTGCGTCAGGTGCTCATCAACCTGTGCCTCAACGCGCTGGAGGCCACGCCCGCGGGAGGCCACGTCACGCTGGCGGCGGGGCACGAAGGCGGGCGCGTCTGGCTCACCGTGGATGACAGCGGCCCGGGCGTCCCCCAGGAGGTGAGGGACCGCATCTTCGAGCCCTTCTTCACCACGAAGGCCCAGGGCTCGGGCCTGGGGCTGTCCATCGTCCATGCCATCGTGACGCAGCACGGTGGCACGCTGGAGGTGGACACGGCGCCCGGTGGGGGCGCCCGCTTCATCCTCCGGTTGCCGCTGGCGGGCTAGCCTCGGCCCACGGCGGCTGGGTGGGCGCTACCGCTGCGCCGTCGGGCTGTGGAACTCGAAGGCGTCGCAGTCCTCGCACGCCTCCGGCTCCGCGGCGCTCACCACGTCGGAGAGGTCGAGCCCCGCGAGCTGCCGGGACTCGCTCGTGCCGGCGCCGGGGTCCTTGGTGAACCAGACGTCGAACACGTAGCGCACCGCCACGGGCCTGCCGTTGAGCAGGGCGGGCTCATAGCGCCAGGTGGAGAGCGTGCGGATGACGCCTTCCTCCAGGCCGCGCAGGCCCTGGAGGGGCTGACAGTCGGTGACGGAGCCCTTCGCGGTGATGATGCAGCGGGCCACCACCGCGCCCTTCGGGAAGCCGCCGAACTGCGACTGGAGCCCGTAGGCGATGTTGGGCAGGTGGATGCGCTCGCCGGAGACGAACCGGGGCGGGGTGATGCCGGGCCGCAGCGCCTTGACGAGGGCCGGCGCCCGCATGGCCTTGAAGGCGGCGACGAACGCGGAGGCGCGCTCCGGAGCGGGCGCGGAGACCACCACCCGGGGCAGCTCGCTGGCGTGCTCGTCGGCGTGCGAGGACGCGGCCTCGGCCAGGGCGTCCTCCAGCTCCCGCGGGGCGGCCGCTCCGGCCACGCCCGTCGCGGCGGGCTCATCGTCGAGCGAGTAGGGCACCCGCGACAGCTCCGTGCGGCCAATCGTCCCCGTGTCCGGGATGAGCAGGGGCGCGGGCGCGGCGGGACGCGGCTTCGGCGCGCGCGCCGGCCGGGGGTCGGCGGGCGCCCTGGGGCGCTCGATGGGCTGCGGCGCCTTCCGGGCCTGGGCGGAGAAGGTCTCCGGGGCCACGAGCAGGTGGTGCATCGGGGCGGCGCTGGCCAGGAGGGCCTGCGAGGCGAGGGGCGCGTCTTCCGCGTGGAGCGGCGGGTTCACCGGCGCGTTCGCGTGAGCGGTCTCCGGGAGCTGCGACGTCCCCAGGGCCACGGCGAGCACCGCGCTGCCCAACCCGCTGGCGAGCCGCCAGGACCGGCGCGGGGTGACGCCCTCGGGCACGGCGAGCAGCCGGCGCACGCGTGTCAGCAGGGCGCCGTCACCCACGCCCAGGGCGGGGTGGGGGGACGGCGCCAGGCGCAGCTCCTCGATGCGGGCCAGGGCGCGCGCGTACAGCACGGCGTCTCCGCAGCACTGGACGGCCAGGTCATCCGCGCAGTGCTCGCGCTCCTCGCGGATGCGCTGGGACAGCCACCAGACGGCGGGGTGGTAGAAGAGCAGGGTCTCCACGAACGACTGGAGCAGGTTGACCAGGTAGTCGTGGCGCCGGATGTGGGCCAGCTCGTGGGCGAGGATGGCCTCCAACTGCGCGGCGGTGAGCCCGGTGATGGCGCCCGCCGGCACGAGGATGAGGGGGCGCCACAGGCCGATGACCATGGGGACGTCGACGCGCGCTGAGGCCAGCAGGCGCACCGGGCGGGACATGCGGACGCGGCCCAGCGCCTGCGCCAGCGCCGCTCGCCACGGCGCCGCCGGGGCCTGCGTGCCGTTCCGGGCCATCCGGTGGGTGACGAGCCAGGCGAGCACGGTCCGGGCGGAGAGCAGCAGCACGCCGCAGCACCACGCCGGCAGCAGCCAGGGGCGGAGCGCCTCCGTCCAGGGGCGGTCCGCCAGGGCCGCGGTCTCCGCGGAGACCGCCGTCAGCACGCTGACGTGGGGCAGGGACTCCAAGGCGCCGGACGACAGGGCGCGGGTGGCCTCCTCCAGCGCGGCGAGGAACGTCACCACCGGCAGCGCGGCCATGGCCACCAGCCCCAGGCACGCGGTGGCGTAGCGCGTCCGCGCGGCGCGCTGCGGCGTCAGGGACAGGAGGCCCGCGACCGCCAGGGCCACCACCGCGCCCTGCCACAGGAAGCCGAGCAGGGCCTGCTCCAGGGCGTGGAGATAACGCGCGTCCATCATTTCCCCCGCTTTTCGTGTGCGTCGAGCAGCCTGCGAATCTCCGCCAGCTCCTCGGCGGAGGCGCGCTTCATGGACAACGCCTGGGCCACCACCGACGTGGCAGACCCCCCGAAGGCCCGGTCCATCAAGTCGCGCAGGAGGTCGCGCTGGGTGCGCGTCTCGCTGATGGCGGCTTCGTAGACGTGGGTCCGCTCGCTCTCGTCCCGCTGGACGATGCCCTTCTCCGTCATGTTCTGGAGGAGCTTGAGCACCGTGGTGTAGCCGGTGTCCTTGTCCTGGGTGCCCCGCATCCGCTCATGCACCTGCCGGACGGTGCTGGGGCCCTGCTTCCAGAGCACACGGAGGATGGCCAGCTCGGCCCGCGTCGGCTGCGGTTGGGCGTGGGTGGTCATGTCGCGGAGTATTACGACGGGCGTCGTAAGAGTCAACGACGCTCGTCGTAGATGTCGGCCTCGGGAAGGCATTGACCTTGCTAAGGCGTGGGCGGCACGTCCTTGAGGGCTCGGAGTTTGTCGGGGCCTCGCAGCATGGATGCCAGTACCTCAAGGGTGAGGGGCATCTTGATGGCGCGCGTTGGGAGCAGCCGCGCCGGTAGAGGACGATAGTCTTCCGCGCCATGGCCATGGATTGTCAGAGGCTCGTCGATCGTAATGCCCTGCTCCCAGATGGTTGCCAGCAAATCCGTAGGGCAGGTGCCTACGCCGTTGTTTGCCTTGAGCGCCAGGTACTCAGCCCGGTACGCATCCTTCGCGATGGGCTCCAGGTACCGGTTGAGCGCTGCTGCTTCCACCAGGCCGATACAGCGGCCGATGGCCGGCTCACACGCGCGCGCCTTCCGGCCGACCTCCGCGGGTGTGGCGATGCTCGAATAGGCCGGAGCGGACTCCAGAAGGGCGGTGAAGCGCTTCAGTTGTTCAGGGCTCATCGGTCGCCAGTCGGGAGGCGGGTTCTCCATCGACGCGTGCAGCTTGCCTTCGAGCTTGAGCAGTTCAATGGCGAACATGCCGCCCACCTGCGTATCCGTGCGGTACGCCAGCCATGCGATTTGGCGGACATCCCGCACGGCTTCGAGCGATGTGCCCTGCTCAATCGCATATCGGAGCCGGAGCTTCGACCAGAGCACCAGGAGCGAGAATTCCAGAAGGGGCGCGGCCGTTATGTAGTAGCGATGGTCCGGCGGGATGGACGCTTGGGGAATGGCGTTCCAGTAATCAAAGGCATGAAGTTGGCGCATCCAACCAAAGTCCAGGCTGGACATGACCAGGTCTGACGTCACCCAGTCATCCGGGCCCAGGGACTTCTGTAACAACAGCAGGTGTCTCGGGAGCCGGAGCGGGGACTCTCCGAGGTCAGGCGGACCGGACGCCACGCGGAGCCAATCATTGAGCAGCGGGCCCGCATCGCCCGCGGCCCGTGGTTCGTGAAACCACGGCTCCTTGCCGAGCAGGGCCTGTTGCTCACAGAAGAAGTCCACCTGCGACGTGACATCATCCCTGAACGCCTGGATGGCGGGGCCATGCTTCCGCTGGGCCCAGAGCTGGAACGCCACCATGGCGAGGACGGCGAGCAGCAGGATGCCGCTCACCCCCAGGACCAGGACACGCAGCAGCACGTTGCCCCGGTGAACCGAGGCGCGCCTCGAAAGCAATCGCATCCGAGGCACGATAGCAGGACGCCGGCCCGCTACGACTCCGCCGCCAGGTCCTCCGCCTCGTCGGCCACGGCCTTCAGGGGCGCGCCGTCCGGCGTGCTGTACTCCTTGAGCCGGTACTGAATCTTCCGCACGCTGATGCCCAGCACCTCGGCGGCGCGGGACGTGGAGCCCTGCACCATCTCCAGCGTGCGCAGGATGGCCTCGCGCTCAATCGCCGCCAGCGTGGCGCCCGGGATGAGCGCGCCCGTGGACGTCCCGTGCGGCCGGGGCCCGCGCAGCACGGGCGGCAGGTCATCCGTGGTCAGCTCCTGCCCCTGCGCCAGCACCACCGCGCGCTCGATGGCGTTCTCCAGCTCGCGGATGTTGCCCGGCCAGTCGTGGGACAGCAGCGCCTGGAGCGTCCCGGGCGCCAAGCCCCGCACCTGCTTGCCATACGAATCGCTGTACTTCTCCAGGAAGTGGTTCACCAGCGCGGGCACGTCGCTCTTGCGGTCCCGCAGCGGCGGCAGCGTGACGCTCACCACGTTGAGCCGGTAGTAGAGGTCCTCGCGGAACCGGCCCGCCTTCACCTCGGCCACCAGGTCCCGGTGCGTGGCCGCGACGATGCGCACGTCCACCTTCAGCGTCTGCGTCCCGCCCACGCGCTCGAACTCGCGCTGCTGGAGGACGCGCAGCAGCTTCACCTGCACGGCGGGGGAGATTTCGCCAATCTCGTCCAGGAACAGCGTGCCGCCATCCGCCAGCTCGAAGCGGCCTTCCTTCCGGGCCAGCGCCCCGGTGAACGAGCCCTTCTCGTGGCCGAACAGCTCGCTCTCCAGCAGGTTCTCCGACAGGGCCGCGCAGTGCACGCGGATGAAGGGCTTGTCCTTGCGTGGCGACTCCTGGTGCAGGGCCTGGGCAATCAACTCCTTGCCCGTGCCGGATTCACCCAGGACGAGCACCGTGGCGCGCGTGCCCGCCGCCCGGCGGATGACATCGTAGAGGCCCTGGAGCTGGGGCGACTCGCCGATGATGTCGTGGAAGCGGCGGACGCGCGAGCGCACCTGGTCCCGCAGCGCCTCGGCCTCCTGCCGCAGGCTGCGCTTCTCCAGCACCTTGCCCAGGGTGACGAGCACCTGGTCCGCGTCCAGCGGCTTGATGAGGAAGTTGTCCGCGCCGGACTTCATGGCCTCCACGGCCGTCTCCACGCTGGCGAACGCCGTCATCATCACGAAGGTGGCGTCGCTGCCCTGCTCGCGCGCCGTCTTCAGCAAGGTGAGGCCGTCCATCTGCGGCATGCGCACGTCGGTGAGCACCACCGCGGGGGAGAACTCGCCGATGCGCGCCAGGGCCTCGGCGCCGTTGGCGGCCTCGGCCACCTCGTAGCCTTCCTCATTCAGGATGGTGGCAATCGCCCGGCGGGCGTTGTCCTCATCGTCGACGACCAGGATTCGCTGTGGGGACATGGGGGAGGTGGGGCCTTTGCTGTCGGGTCAGGATGCGGGGGCTGTCACGGCTGGCACGCCCGGGCCATTGAGGCGAGCGTGCCACGCTTCGACCACCGGTTCGATGCGCGGAGTGATGTGGATGACGGAGCTGGGGAAGCAGTGCGAGGGGAGCTCGGAGAAGATGAGGCGGACGGCTTCCGCGTCGGCCTCGGTGGCCACCGCCACGTGCGGGCGCACGATGAGGTCGGTGAGGTGCGGCGGCCCGTCCGCGCCGCACACGACGCGGGCCACCGCGGAGCTTTGGTAGAAGAGCACGCGCACGTCCGCCTCCCGCGCCTGCTCCAGGAACGCCAGCAGGGTGCGCCCCTCCACCGCGCCCACCAGCAGGGCCTCGGGGGACCAGGGGCCCACCGCCACGCTGTCCTGCCCGCTCAGTGGACGGCCAATGGGCACGGGCGGCGCGCGGTCGCTCGTCAGCACGGCGCCGCGCTCCCCCTGCCAATAGAGGCGCGTTTCGTACTCAGTGATGGTCACGTTCGTCACGGGCTCACCTCCGCCGAAACCAGAGCAGGCAGTGCCCCTTCAACCCGCATGCCGCGCGAGTGCTTCTTCCGGGACGCCGCGTTCGTACCGTGGTGCCGTGCAGGCGGGGAGGGAAACTCATGGCAATCCAAAGAGGCGCAGCACGGCCGGCCCCGAAAGGCTAACCAGCAGACAGCCGCCCAACATCAGGGGAACCCCCAACTTCATCAACTCGGAGGAGGCCAACCCCTCGCCCACCGCCATCGCGTTGGGCGGCGTGCTGATGACGAAGGGCATGCCCAGCGAGCACCCCAACGCCACGAGGACCGGCGTGGACGCGGCCGGATGGAGCTGCGTGGCCAGGGGGATGAGGAGCGCCGCGGTGCCGGTGTTGCTCATCAACGCGGACAGCACCGCCGCCGCGGCCACCAGCGCCCCCAACTGGACCGGCACCGGCCAGCCCTCCAGGTCCGCGCTGGCCAGCGCGCGGGCCACCAGCCCGGAGTGCTCCATCAGCCGGCCCAGGGCGATGCCGCCCGCGATGAGCAGCAGCGTGGCCCAGTCCAGCCGGCCCAGGTCCTCGCGCTTGAGCAGGCCCGCGCCGAAGAGCAGCGCGGTGGCGGCCAGCGCCACCACGGGCGCGGGGACGCCATGCAGCGGCTCCGACAGCCAGGCCACCACGCACGCCGCGCTCACCCAGAGCACGCGGCGCCCGGCGCGCTCCAGGGGGCGCGGCGCCTCGGTGGGCAGTGACAGGCGGCCACTCACGCGGAAGCGCAGCAGCACCAGCCCGAAGCCCACCACCAGCAGGAGCAGTGTGAGCGGCAGGGCGAAGGACAGCCACTTCGCGAAGGTGACCTGCGCGTGCGCGGACGCGGCGGACACCGCGAGCGCGTTGGGGCCGCTGCCCACGGGCGTGGCAATGCCCCCGACGTTGGCGCCCAGGGCCACGCCAAGCAGCAGCGCGGGCCGCAGCGGCGCGCCAGCCGGAGTGGCCTGAAGCACGGGGCGCAGCGCGGCCAGCATCATCGCCGCCGCGGCCACGTTGGACATCCACATGGAGAGGAAGGCCACGCCCGCCATCACCAGCCACACCAGGAGGCGGGCCCGTCCTCCCGATAGCCGCATCACATGCCGCGCCATCGAGGCGTCCAGCCCGTGCCGCATGGCGGCCACCTCCAGCGTGAAGCCGCCCAGGAACAGGATGAGCACCGGGTCCGCGCACCACGCCAGCACCGAGGGCAGGTGATAGGCGCGGTCCAGCGGCCCCAGGAGCACGGGCGTGGCGCCCAGCAGGAGCAGCGTGGGCACGAAGGAGGGCACCACCTCCGTCAACCACAGCACCAGGCACGCGCCGCCAATGAGCACCGTGCGCGTGGCCACCGGGCCCTCGACGCCGACGAGCGCCACCAGCGCCACGCCCGCGAACCCCGCCAGCGCGAGCGCATGCCGTGCGGTGGAGGCTCGCGTGGAAGCACCGAGCGGAGGCTCGGAGCGGGGGACCTCGGCGGAGGCGGGGCCGGCCAGGGGGCGGGGGACATGGGGGCGGGCCGTGGTGCCAGGCGGCGAGGGGCCGGGGCCCCTCACGCACGCGCTGGCGGCGGGGTCAGGCGTTGAACTCGGCCGCCAGCTCCCGGCGGTCCTGCTCGTTGATGAGGTGCTGGGCGTACCGGACCAGGTCCGCCTCGGTGAGGATTCCGTGGAGCGTGCCCGCCGCGTCCACCACGGGCAGGCAGCCATACTTGTGGTCGAGCATCAGCGTCACCGCCCGGCGCAGCGGCGTGTCCGGGCGCACCGTCTGCACGTCGCGCGTCATGATGTCCGCGGCCCACAGCGGCTGCGCGGCCGGGTCGGTGGCGTGGGTGGCGGCGGCGCGCAGCAGGTCGCGGTGGGTGATGAGGCCCACCAGCTTGTCGTGCCGCACCACGGGCAGGTGGCGGATGCGGTGCAGCCGGAGCAGCTCGTCCGCCTTGCCCAGGTTCTGGGTTTCCTTGAGCGTGACGACGTCACGGGTCATCAGCTCTCCGACAATCTGCATGGGCACGTCTCCTGGGTGGCGAAGCGGTTACCTGTCCCTTGGCATTGCATGTCCGGGGCCAACCCGTCTGCCCCAGGGAACGGTGTTTCCCGGCCTCGGGGCGCGCAAGGTTTGCGCGGGCGGCCCCTTCCACGCAGGCATTGCGCGGCCGACAGCCGCTGGCGCTCGCGGGCGCGTTGCTGGCGGCGCGGCTGTGCGCTAGATGCTCACCCAGTCGCTAGGGGTGCCCCGGAAGGGGCTGAGAGGGCCGTAGTGCCGGCCGACCCTTGGAACCTGAACCGGTTAGCACCGGCGGAGGGAAGCGGCCCGGGAGGCTCGCCGCCCTCCGAGCGTCTGCCCGTCCGCCTTCTCTTGAGGAGATGCGTGATGAGCGGAGCGTCCAGAAGCCTGAAGGTCGATGGGAAGGTCTTGGAGGGAATCAGCCGGGGCCCGCTGCCAGCCTCGCGCAAGGTGTACGTGTCCGGCGCGCTGCACCCGGACCTGCGCGTGCCGCTGCGCGAAATCAGCCAGACGCCCACGCGCCACGGCCACGGCCCGGACGCGAAGGTGACGGCCAACCCGCCGGTGCACGTCTACGACTCCAGCGGGCCGTACACCGACCCGTCGGCGCAGCTCGACCTGCGGCAGGGGCTGCCCGCGCCGCGCGAGGCCTGGATCCTGAGCCGCGGCGACACCGAGGCGCTGTCCGGGGTGAGCTCCGAATACGGCCGCGCCCGGGAAGCGGACCCGCGCCTGGCGGGCCTGCGCTTCGGTCACCGCCGCAAGCCGCGCGTGGCGAAGCCGGGCGCCAACGTCACGCAGTTGCACTACGCGCGCAAGGGCATCATCACACCGGAGATGGAGTACGTGGCGCTGCGGGAGAACCTCCAGGTGGAGGCCTCGCTGGCGGCGCAGCACCCGGGCCAGTCATGGGGCGCCGCCATTCCGCGCGTCATCACGCCGGAGTTCGTGCGTGACGAAATCGCCCGAGGCCGCGCCATCATCCCGGCCAACATCAACCACCCGGAGCTGGAGCCGATGATCATCGGCCGCAACTTCCTGGTGAAGATCAACGCGAACATCGGCAACTCGGCCGTCACGTCTTCCATCGAGGAGGAGGTGGAGAAGATGGTGTGGTCCATCCGCTGGGGCGCGGACACGGTGATGGACCTGTCCACCGGGCGGAACATCCACGAGACGCGCGAGTGGATCCTCCGCAACGCGCCGGTGCCCATCGGCACGGTGCCCATCTACCAGGCGCTGGAGAAGGTGGGCGGCAAGGCGGAGGACCTCACCTGGGAGCTCTACCGCGACACGCTCATCGAGCAGTGCGAGCAGGGCGTGGACTACTTCACCATCCACGCGGGCGTGCTGCTGCGCTACGTGCCGTGGACGGCGAAGCGCCTCACCGGCATCGTCAGCCGCGGCGGCTCCATCATGGCCAAGTGGTGCCTGGCCCACCACCGGGAGAACTTCCTCTACACGCACTTCGAGGAGATCTGCGAGATCATGAAGGCGTACGACGTCAGCTTCAGCCTGGGGGACGGGCTGCGGCCGGGCTCCATCGCGGACGCCAACGACGCGGCGCAGTTCGGCGAGCTGGAGACGCTGGGCGAGCTGACGAAGATCGCCTGGAAGCACGACGTGCAGGTGATGATTGAAGGCCCGGGCCACGTGCCCATGCACCTCATCCAGGAGAACATGACGAAGCAGCTCGCCGTGTGCGGCGAGGCGCCCTTCTACACGCTGGGGCCCCTCACGACGGACATCGCGCCGGGCTACGACCACTTCACCAGCGGAATCGGCGCGGCGATGATCGGCTGGTTCGGCACGGCGATGCTCTGCTACGTGACGCCCAAGGAACACCTGGGCCTGCCGGACCGGGACGACGTGAAGGAAGGCGTCATCACCTACAAGATCGCCGCCCACGCCGCCGACCTGGCCAAGGGGCATCCGGGCGCCCAGGCGCGGGACAACGCGCTGTCCAAGGCCCGCTTCGAGTTCCGGTGGGAGGACCAGTTCAACCTCTCCCTGGACCCGGAGCGCGCTCGCGCCTTCCATGACGAGACGCTGCCCGCGGAAGGCGCGAAGGTGGCGCACTTCTGCTCCATGTGCGGTCCCCAGTTCTGCTCCATGAAAATCACGCAAGAGGTCCGTGACTTCGCGGAGAAGCAGGGCGTGAGCGAGGACGCCGCGCTTCAGTCCGCGCTCGAAGAGAAGAGCGAGGAATTCAAGAAGGCGGGAAGCCAGTTGTACCGCTAGGCGGGTGACCCGTCAGATCACCTGTCCTGGACGTGACAATCAGCGCAGGTGCGTGTCATGGTGGATCCCGAAGGGCGCGGTATGCGCGCCCGCGCCATCTCTCGAGGGGATTTCAATGGAGACTCCGCCGCAGGAACAGCTCGGTTCATTCGTCAGTGGCACGCCGATGCCGACCCAGGATGAGAAGACGATGGGTCTGCTCGCGCACATGGGCACCATCCTGGCCAACTTCGTGGGCCTGGGCTTCGCCGTGCCGCTGGTGTTGATGCTGACGAAGGGCAAGGAGTCCTCCTTCGTCCGCGCTCACGCGGTGGAGTCGCTGAACTTCCAGATCACGATGTTCATCGCGGCCTTCGTCAGCGCCATCACGGCGTGCGTCGGCATCGGGCTGGTCCTGCTGCCCATCGTCGGCGTCGTGGCCATCGTCTTCGCCATCATCGCGGGCCTGAAGGCGAACGAGGGGCAGCTCTACAAGTACCCGGTCAACATCCGGCTGGTGAAGTAGGGCATTCCCCAGCCCCTCGGGCTGGGGCCGAGGAGCACCCGGGCGGGCCAGGCGCGAAGGCGCGGGCCCGCCCGTCGTTTCTTCAGCCGCCAATCCCCATCATGGACAGCAGGGTGGCGCCGTTGCCGGGCTCGGTGAAGCGGTGGCCTTCCGGCTTGTCGCCCAGGGCGCGGCGGATGGCCACGGCCAGCTCCACGTCACTGGCGCCGCCGCGGATGAGCTGGTGCAGCGGCGCCTGCGCGCGTCCACCGAGACAGCTCCGCAGGTCTCCATTGGACGCCACGCGCACCCGGTTGCAGCTTCCGCAGAAGTTCTGGGTGAGCGGGGAGATGAAGCCCACGCGGCCCTCGGGCGCGCGCCAGTAGCGGGCCGGCCCGGACGCGTCTCCCGTGTCGTCGGGCTCGGGCGTCAGGGGCAGCCCGGAGGCCTGGAGCCGCTCCACCAGCTCCGCGGTGGGCACCGGGGTGCCCTGGCCGAAGGGCATCAGCTCGATGAAGCGGGGCGTGAAGCCGCGCGCGTGCGCGTAGGCCACCAGGGCCGGCGCCTCCTCGTCATTCACGCCGCGCAGGACGACGACGTTGAGCTTGAGGGACGCGTAGCCGGCGCGGGCCGCCGCGTCGAGGCCGCGCATGACGGCGCCGATGTCGCCCTGCTTGGAGATGCGGCGGAACGTCTCCGCGGAGAGGGTGTCCAGGCTCAGGTTGAGCTGGGTGACGCCGGCCTCGCGCAGCGGCGCGGCGAGCCGCTCCAGGTGGCTGGCGTTGCTGGTGATGGCCAGGTGCTGGATGCCGGGCACGGCCGCGATGCGCCGGGCGATGTCGAGGATGTCCGGGCGGATCAGCGGCTCACCGCCCGTCAGCCGCACGCGGCGGATGCCCATGCGGGCGAAGACGGAGGTGATGCGCTCCAGCTCCTCGGCGCCCAGCAAATCCCGCTTGCCACCCCACGAGGCGGGCGAGCAGTAGCTGCACCGGAAGTTGCACCGGTCGGTGATGCTCAGCCGCAGGTACGTCATCCGCCGCCCCTGCGCGTCCAGCAGGGGCGGCGCCAGCACGGAGGGCGGCGGCTGTGGAGCAGGAGTCGTCACGGCGGGCCTGTCCTCATAACAGCCGCCCTTGGACGGGTCATCTCTTCCCGCCAGGCTCACCCCTTGTTGCCAGCCGCTGAACGAACGACGGCGGGCTTGGCCTCGTCATCGTCGGCGGCGGAGCGGCCGGGCGTGGCGCCGTCCACTTCGTCATCCAGGTCCGTGAGCCGCGCCAGCTCCGCCTCGGCGTCATTCGCGTCCTGCTCGGCCTGCGGGAGCTGGAGCTTCTTCGTCGCCATCTCCTGCTTGATGCGGATCAGCCCCTCCTCGCCAATGTCGAGGAACGCACGCACGACCTCCGGGTCGAACTGCGTGTTGGCGCAGCGCTTGATCTCCTGGATGGCGTTGGTGAACGTCGTGCCCTTGCGGTACGGCCGGTCACTCGTCATGGCGTCCAGCGTGTCCGCCACCGCGAAGATGCGCGCGCCGATGTGGATCTCCTGCCGCTGGAGGTTGCGCGGGTAGCCCGCGCCGTCCCAGCGCTCCTGGTGCGACAGGACGATGGAGGCGGGCGTGTCCAGGAACGGAATGGCCTGGATCATCTGGAAGCCGATGTCCGGGTGCTTGCGCATCTCCAGCCACTCGTCCGGCGTCAGCTTTCCCGGCTTGAGGAGCACCGCGTCCGGCACGCCAATCTTCCCGATGTCGTGCAGCAGCGCGCCGCGTCCAATCTCCTCCAGCTCCTTGCCCTGGATGCCCATGCGGGTGGCGATGGCGGACGTGTAGCTGACCACGCGCTGGGAGTGGTCGCTCGTCTCGTGCTCGCGCGCGTCCAGGGCGGCGACGAGGGCCAGCAGCGTGTTCTGGTACGTGTTGGCGATGTCCCGCAGGGCGCTGCGCAGCTCGGCCGTCCTGTCCCGGACCTTCCGCTCCAGCTTCTTCTGGTAGCGCTTGCGGGCCATCTCGATGCGCCGCTTGGCCAGCGCGCGCTCGATGGCGCGGATGAGGTCGGTGAGCTTGGGGGGCTTGAGCAGGTAGTCCACGGCCCCGCGGCGCAGGCAGTCCACGGCGGACTCGGTGTCGCCGTAGCCGGTGAGCATGATGACGGAGGTGTCGGGGAGCCGCTCGCGCAGGTTCTCCAGGAGCCAGAGGCCGTCCTTGCCCGGCATCTTCATGTCGCTGATGACGAGCGGCGTCTCCTCCTCGCCCGCCAGGTCCAGGGCCATCTCGGCCCCGTTGGCGACGACGCAGTTGTAGCCTTCCTCACGCAGCAGGACGGAGATGACGTCGCGTACGGAGTCGTCATCATCGACGATGAGGATTCGGGGTGGGGCAGGGGGGATGGCTTCCACGGCGAGCGATTCTAGAGGTTTCCGGGTTTCATTGGCCAACGAGTACGGGAATTTAGCACCGGATCAGCTTTCACGGCTGATCGTTCGGAGGGCGTCTTGGGGAGCCGCCCCCTGGAGGTAGGGGGACAGGCGGGCGGGCAGCCCCCCTTTTCCCGCTCGGAGCCCGCGGCGGGACCGCCCGCCCGTTCGCCCGTGCTCCCAGAGAGGGGGAAGGCCCCCGGGGCGCGTGTCGTGACACCTGCGTCCGGAGGGGCCCGTGGCGTCTTCCCGCCCCTGGACATCGGAGGCACTCAGGCGCGGGGTTGGGGCCGCGCGCGGTCGTAGCGGAAGGGGGCCAGGTCCACCGTGGGGCGCTCACCCAGCACGGCCTGCGTGACGAGCTTCGCGGTGATGGGCGCCAGGAGGATGCCGTTGCGGAAGTGCCCCGTGGCCAGGAAGAGGCCGGGCACCGGGCCTTCGCCCAGGTAGGGGCGCTGGTCCTCCGTCCAGGGGCGGAAGCCCGCCCAGGTCTCCGTCACCGGGGCCGGACCCAGCTCCGGGCACAGCTCCAGGGCCATGTCCAGGATGCGGGCCAGGCCCGCCGCCGTCACCTGCTTGTCGAAGCCCACCATCTCCATGGTGCTGCCGGCGATGACGCGCCCGTCCGCGCGGGGGACCAGGTAGCCCTTCGCGGACACGAGGACGCGCTCCAGCAGCGGCAGGCGTGTCTGGAATTGAACCATCTGCCCGCGCGCGGGCCGCACCGCCCGGGCCTCCACGCCCGCGCCGTGGACCATCGCGGACCAGGAGCCCGCGGCCACCACCACCGCGTCGGCGCGAAGCAGCTCGCCGTCCAGGTCCACGCCCACCGCGCGTCCGCCCTCCTGCGCGACGCCGCGCACATGGCCGGTGCGGAACTCCGCGCCCACCCGGGCGGCGGCCATGGTCAGCGCGCGCACCAGGAGCCGGTTGTCCAACTGGTGATCATCCGGGAAGTGGGCGGCGCCCACGGCCTTCGCGGAGAGGCGGGGCTCCAGGGCCCGGGCCGAGGCGCCGTCGAGCAGCTCCGCCCGGAGCCCCAGTCCGCGTTGCCACGCCACCGTGGCGTCCAGGTGGTGCAGGCCGGCCTCGTCGAAGGCGACCTTGAGGATGCCGCAGGGCCGGTAGGCCACGTCCACGCCGGACAGCTCGCGCAGCTCGGCGGCGAAGGCGGGGTAGAGGCCGCGGCTTCGCAGGCACAGGTCGAGGAAGGCGCCAGGGCCGTCGGACTCCATCTGGGGCGCCAGCATCCCCGCCGCCGCGCTGGAGGCCTCCGCGCCCGGGATGGACCGCTCCAGCACGGTGACGCGCACCCCCGCCTGCCGCAGCCGCAGCGCGATGCCGCAGCCCATGATGCCCCCACCCACGATGATGACGTCCGAGACTCGCATGGGCGCTTCCTGCTCGCCCGCGCGGGTGTTTGCAAGCGCCGCGCGGGCCCCGCCCCGGGCCCGGTTGACGGCGGGGCGCTTTGTCGCTACTCATGCTGCGATGCTCTTCGCGTCCCTTCACCATCACCATGCGCATCATCGGCTCGGCCCCGACGGGACCGTTCGCCATGCGCATGCCTGGGTGAGACGCTAGACGCACCCACCTCGGCACCTGCCGCAGCGACCGAAGGCCCGTCCCCCCAGGACGGGCCTTTTTTCGTTTCCGCGCCGTCTGTCCCCTCGCTGTCCCGAAGGTCCTCCCATGCTGCTGAAGATTGCACTGCCCAACAAAGGCCGCCTCTCGGACGAGGTCCGGGAGCTGTTCAATGACGCGGGGCTGGAGGTGCGCGCCCGGGGCGAGCGCGCGCTCACCGCGTCCCTGGGCGGCGAGTTCGAAGCCATCTTCGTCCGCGCCCAGGACATCCCGGAGTTCGTGGCCGACGGCGCCGCGCACGCGGGCGTCACCGGATGGGACCTGGTGTGCGAGGCCGGCCGCGAGCTGGACCTGCTGATGGACCTGGAGTTCGGCAGGTGCCGCCTGGTGGTGGCGGCGCGGGAGGAGAGCGGCCTCGCGTCACCAGCGGAGGTGAAGGCCGGGATGCGGGTGGCGTCCTGCTTCCCCCGGCTCACGCAGGAGTACTTCGCGAAGCGGGGGCAGCCGGTGGCGGTGGTGCCGGTGTCGGGCGCGGCGGAGATCGCCCCGCACCTGGGCATCGCGGACATCGTCGTGGACCTCACGTCCACGGGCTCCACGCTGAAGATGAACGGCCTGCGCGAGGTGGCCACGGTGCTGGAGTCCAGCGCGCGGCTGGTGGCCTGCAAGGGCAACTCCGCGGACGCGCAGCGGAAGCTGGACGAGCTGACGCAGGCCCTGGGCTCGGTGCTGGCGGCGCGCGGCAAGCGCTACCTGATGGCCAACGTGCCAAGGGAGGCGCTCATCCGCGTGCGAGAAGTCCTGCCGGGCCTCAATGGGCCCACCGTGGTGGACGTGCTGGATGGCGGGGACTTCGTGGCGGTGCACGCGGTGGTGCCGGCGAAGACCATCTACCGCACCATCAACGCGCTGAAGGCCCTGGGCTGCGAGGGCATCCTCGTCACCCGCATCGAAAGGTTGATGGCGTGATGGCGCTCCTCGCATCGTCGACGTTGAGGTACCGCGGTCCGCTGTCCGGGCTCTCACGGGAGGACCGCCAGCGGCTGTTGGATAGGGCCAGTGGCTCCGACGCGCGCGTCGCGCTGCGTGTGCGCGAGCTCATCGCCCGGGTCCGCGCGGATGGGGACAAGGCGCTCTTCGACCTCGCGCGGCAGTTCGACCGCGTGGAGCTGAAGGCGCTGGAGGTGCCCAGGGAGGCCTGTGCGGCGGCGCTCGCCGCGCTGGAGCCCGCCGTGCGGGAGGCGCTGGCTCGGGCCGCGCGGAACATCGCCCTGGCGCACGCGCCGCAGAAGCCGCGGTTGGTGGAGGTTGAGACAGAGCCGGGCGTGCTCGTGGGGCGGCGGCCCGACCCCTTGGGCCGCGTGGGCGTGTACGCACCTGGAGGCCGCGCGGTGTACCCCAGCAGCGTGCTGATGGGCGTGGTGCCCGCGAAGGTGGCTGGGGTGGGGGAGGTCATCGTGTGCTCGCCGCCGGGGCCGGACGGGTTGCCGCACCCCAGCGTGCTGGCGGCGGCGTCCCTGGCGGGCGCGGACCGCGTCTTCGCCCTGGGCGGCGCGGGCGCGGTGGCGGCCATGGCCCATGGCACGGAGAGCGTGCCCCGCGTGGACCGCATCGTGGGCCCGGGCAACGCCTACGTGGCCGAGGCCAAGCTCCAGGTGGTGGGCGCGGTGGCCATCGAGGCGCCCGCGGGCCCCAGTGAAATCCTGGTGGTGGCGGATGGCACGGCGGATCCGGCCGCGGTGGCGCGGGAGATGCTCGCCCAGGCGGAGCATGACCCGGAGGCGGCCTGTGTGACGCTGGCGCTGGGGGACGCGCTGGCGGACGCCATCGCCCAGGAGGTGGAGCGACAGGCCGAGCGCGCGAAGCGGTGGGAGATCGTCACCTCGGCGCTGGGCTCGCGCGGCGCGGTGTTGACCGTGGCGTCCCTGGAAGAAGCGTGGCCCTTCGTCGCGGACTTCGCGCCGGAGCACCTGCTCATCGCCACGGCGTCCGCCCAGGACGACCTGCGGCGGGTCCGCAACGCGGGCACCGTCTTCCTGGGCGAGCGCTCGTCGGTGGCCTTTGGCGACTACATGACGGGCTCCAACCACGTGCTGCCCACCGCGGGGCTGGCGCGGGCGTACTCGGGGCTCAACCTGCTCGACTTCTACCGGTGGACCACCTACCAGCGCGTGGCGCCGGCGGCCGCGGCGTCGCTGGCGGAGGACGTGGGGCGCCTGGCGGACAGCGAGGGGCTCTTCGCGCACGCGGACGCCGCGCGCGCCTGGGGGCGGACATGATTCCCCGGCGGCCCTCCTACCGGGACATCCCGCTGTACGCGCCGTCGAAGCGGCCGTGCCGGGTGGACCTGAGTGACAACACGAACCTCCATGGCGTCCCGCCCTCGGCTCAGCGCGTGCTGCGGGAGACGGCGCAGGACGTGTCGCGCTACCCCCGGGGCTACGCGCCGGACCTGCGCCGCGCGCTCGCGACGCGGGCCGGCGTTCCGCCCGAGTCGGTGACGACGGGGTGCGGCTCCGATGACGTCATCGACTCGGCGCTGCGCGCCTTCATGGAACCTGGAGACACGCTGGCCTTCCAGGACCCGACCTTCGTCATGGTGCCGCTGTTCGCGAAGGTGAACGGGCTCCGGGCGGTGCCCGTCCCGCTGACGCCGGACTTCGACGTGGACGCGGAGGCGCTGCTCGCGACGAAGGCCAGGGTCATCTACCTGTGCTCGCCCAACAACCCCACGGGCACCGCGCTGTCGCGTCCGGCGGTGGAGCGCGTGGTGGATGGCGCAGCGGGCATCGTCATCATCGACGAGGCCTATGCGGACTTCGCGCCGGGGATGGACTTCCTCGACCTGGGGCGAACGCGGCCCAACGTGCTGGTGACCCGCACCTTCTCCAAGGCCTTCGGGCTGGCGGGGTTGCGGGTGGGCTGGGGCGTCGGAGCGCCGGAGCTGGTGGCGGAAGTGGAGAAGGCGCGGGGGCCCTACAAGCTGACGAGCGTCGGGGAGGCCGTGGCCGTGTCGGTGCTGGCGGAGGACGGGGACTGGGTGCGCGCCCGCGCCGAGGAGGCCGTCGCCTGCCGTGAGCGGCTGCGTGGCGAGCTCCTGGCGCTGGGGCTCTCGCCGCTGCGTTCGGCGGCCAACTTCCTGATGGTGCCAGTGCCAGGCGCGCTGGCGGTGGCGGAGCGGATGCGGGAGCGGGACGTGAACGTGCGGGCCTTCCAGGCGCTGACGGGCGTGGGGGACGCGCTTCGAATCGGCGTGGGGCCCTGGCCCTTGATGGAGACAGCGCTGACGGCGCTGAGGGAGGCATTGCGATGAGAGTCACCTTGTTCGACTACGGCGCGGGCAACCTCCACTCCCTGGTCAAGGCCCTGGCCACGGCGCCGGGCGCGGAGGTGCGCGTGCAGGAGGACCCCTTGCGCGCGCTGGACACCGACGTGTTGGTGCTTCCGGGCGTGGGGGCCTTCGGGGCCGCGGTGGCACGGCTCGAGCCCGGACGCGAGGCCATGCGCGCCGCGCTGGAGCGGGGCCTGGCGTGCCTGGGCATCTGCCTGGGCATGCAGTTGCTTTTTGAGGGCAGCGACGAGGGCGAGGGCGCCGGCCTGGGGTACTTCGCGGGGCGGGTGACGCGGCTCGGGGCGAGGCGGGTGCCGGAGATGGGTTGGAACCAGGTGGAGGGTGACCGCACGTTGGCGGGCGCCCGGCTGGACACCGTGTACTACGCGCACAGCTTCGTCTGCCGCGCCGAGGATTCCTCGGTGGTGACGGGGTGGACGACGCACGAGGAGGACCGCTTCCCGGCGGCGGTGCGCAGAGGCCGGGTGGTGGGCGTGCAGTTCCACCCGGAGAAGTCCTCCGCGGTGGGCGTGCGCTTCGTCCAGGCCTTCCTCCAGGAGGTGGCGTCGTGATTGCGATTCCCGCCATCGACCTGCGCGAGGGCGCGTGCGTCCAGCTCGTGGGCGGCTCCTACGCGGCGGAGAGGGTCCGCGTGGATGATCCGCTGGAGGCGCTGAAGCAGTGGCGCGCGCACGGGTTCAGCGCGTTCCACGTCGTGGACCTGGACGCGGCGCTGGGCAAGGGCTCCAACGCGGACGCCATCTTCCGGCTCACCGCCTACGAGCGGGGCCTCACCTTCACCGTGGGCGGCGGCGTGCGCGACTCCGACCGGGTGGAGGCCGTCTTGTCGGGCGGGGCCGCGTGCGCGGTGGTGGGCACCCGCGCCATCGAGGACGGCGCCTGGCTGGCGGACGTCGCGAGCCGCTATCCCGGCCGGGTGGTGGTGGCCGCGGACGTGAAGGGGCGCGAGGTGGTGACGCGCGGCTGGACGGAAGGCAGCCGCCGCGACATCCGGGACGTGCTGGCGGCCTTCGAGCCGCTGCCGCTGGGCGGCCTGCTGGTGACGGCCGTCCACAAGGAGGGGCAGTTGTCGGGCGTGGACCTGCCGCTGATGCGGGAGGTGGCGAGCACCAGCCGGCACCGCCTGTACGCCTCCGGCGGCGTGACGACGTTGGAGGACCTGAGGGCACTGGCGGCGGCGGGGGCCTACGGGGCCGTCATTGGCATGGCGCTGTACACCGGAAGACTGGATGCGAGCGCAGTCGCTCGGGAGTTCGCGGGATGACCACTGTCATTCGTGAGACGAAGGAGACGCAGGTCCACGTGGAGGTGACGCCGGGCAAGGGCGCCACGCAGGTGGACACGGGGCTGAAGTTCTTCGACCACATGCTGGCCACCTTCGCGCGCTACGCGGGGCTGGACCTGACGCTGCGCGCGCGAGGGGACCTCACGCACCATGTGATGGAGGACGTGGCGATTACGCTGGGCACCGCGGTGCAGCGGGTGATTCCGGCCACGGCCGCGCGCTTCGCCGAGCGCACCATCCCCATGGACGACGCGCTGGTGCAGGCCTGCCTGGATGCGGGCGGCCGCTTCTACTACCAGGGCCCGCTGAAGAACCGGCTCTACGAGCACTGGATGCGCTCGTTCTGCGAGCACGCCCGCGTGACGCTGCACCTGCGGGTGCTGCGCGGAAAGGACAGCCACCACGCGACGGAGGCGGCCTTCAAGGCGCTGGGCCTGGCGCTGCGGGACGCCATGGTGGACTCGGGTTCGGTGTTCAGCATGAAGGGCTCCGTGGCCCTGGAGGTGAAGTGATGCTCACGCGGCGGCTCGTCGTCTGCCTGGACGTGAAGGGCGGGCGCGTGGTGAAGGGCGTCCAGTTCGAGGGGCTCCGCGACGTGGGCGACCCGGTGGCGCTGGCCCGGCGCTACGAGGCGGAGGGCGCGGATGAGGTGACGTTCCTCGACATCTCGGCCAGCGCCGAGGAGCGCGGCACCTTGTGGGAGCTGGTGCGGCGCACCGCGGAGCAGCTCTTCATCCCGCTGGCCGTCGGCGGCGGCGTGCGCACCGTGGAGGACGTGGGCCGGGCGCTGCGGGCGGGCGCGGACAAGGTGAGCATCAACTCCGCGGCGGTGGCCAACCCGGCCTTGCTCACCGCCTGCGCGGAGCGCTTCGGCGCGCAGTGCGTGGTGGCCAGCATCGACGCGAAGCGGGACGGCGACCGCTGGCGCGTCTACACCCACGGGGGCCGGAAGCCCACGGACCTGGACGCGGTGGCCTGGGCCCGTGAGTGCGTGGCGCGAGGGGCGGGGGAGGTGCTGCTCACCAGCATCGACCGGGACGGCGCGCGCCGGGGCTACGACGTGGCGCTGACGCGGGCCGTCTCGGAGGCGGTGGACGTGCCCGTCATCGCCTCGGGCGGGGCGGGTGACGCGGCGCACGTCCGCGACGCGTTCCACGAGGGCGGCGCCGACGCGGCGCTGGTCGCGGGCATCCTGCACGACGGCCTCACCACGGTGGGCGCCATCAAATCGCTGCTCCGCGAGAGCGGCCTTCACATCCGGAGCGTGACGTGACGAACGCGGGCAATCTGATGCAGGCCGCCGCCGAGCTGGCGCGGACGGCGGGGGACGTGGCGCTGGGCTTCTTCCGCGCGGGCATCGCGGTGGACACCAAGTCGGACGGCTCCCCGGTGACGGTGGCGGACCGCACGGCGGAGTCGCGCGCGCGGGAATGGCTGGAGGCGCGCTTCCCGGAGGACGGCATCCTGGGCGAGGAGTTCGGTGAGACGCGCCCGGGCGCGAGGCGCCGTTGGATTCTGGACCCCATTGACGGGACGAAGACGTTCATCCGCGGCGTCCCGCTGTGGGGCACGCTGGTGGCGCTGGCGGAAGGCGAGCGCGTCCTCGTGGGGGCCGCGTACTTCCCCGCGGTGGGCGAGCTGCTGGTGGCGGCGCCGGGGCAGGGCTGCTTCTGGAATGACCAACCCACGCGCGTGTCCACGCAGGCGGAGCTGGCTCGGGCCGTGGTGCTGTCCACCGATGAACGCTTCCCGGTGTACCCGGAGCGAGGCGCCGCCTGGCGCGCGCTCGCGCGGGACGCCGCCGTGGACCGGACGTGGGGGGATTGCTACGGCTACCTGCTGGTGGCCACCGGCCGCGCGGAGGTCATGGTGGACGAGCTGCTGTCGCCCTGGGACGGGGCGGCCCTCCAGCCCATCATCGAGGAGGCCGGCGGCGTGTTCACCGACTGGACCGGCAAGCGCACCGCGTTTGGAGGAAACGGAATCGCCACCAACGCGGCGCTGGCTCGCGTGGTGCGGGAGCGGCTGGGCGCCGTGGAGGCTCGCTGATGCTCGACCTGGACTCGCTCGACTTCACCAAGGGCAACGGCATGGTGACGGTGGTCACCCAGGACGCGCGCACCGGTGACGTGCTGATGGTGGCGCACGCGGACCGTGAAGCGTTGGAGCGCACGCTGGCCACGGGGGAGATGCACTACCGTTCGCGCACGCGCGGCTTGTGGCACAAGGGCGCCACCAGCGGAAACGTGCAGCGCGTGGTGGCGCTCCGCGCGGACTGTGACGGCGACGCGGTGCTCGCGCGCGTGGAGAAGGCGGGCCCCGCGTGTCACACCGGGGAGGAGACCTGCTTCGGCCCGGGGCGATGGGACGCGCTGGCCGCGTTGGATGACACGCTCGCGCGGCGCGCCGCGCCCGAGCCCCCGTCCGGTGACGCACCGCCGAGCTACACGCGCCGCCTGATGGACGACCGCAACCTGCGCTTGAAGAAGCTGGGGGAGGAGGCCGCGGAGCTGGTGACGGCGTGCGCGGACGCGGATCCACGGCGCGCCGTGGAGGAGGCGGCGGACCTGCTCTACCACGTGCTCGTCGCCGTCCGGCCGCTGGGGCTCACGCTCGACGACGTGAAGGCCGTCCTCGCCCGTCGCGCCGCGCGCTGATCAACCCGCGCGTTCGACACGCAACACAATCCGGCGAATCCTGGAGATGTCGCCGCTCTATACGTGTTTTCCCTGAGAGTCAGAGTCGCCCCGAGTGGATTTGTCCGTCGCGGCTGCAGGGTGACGCCGTGGCGCCGGCGAAATGAATTCCGGTTCAGGTGTCGTGCCCTTCAACGAATGGAGTGTTCCTGCTACAGATCCGACCGCACGGCAGCGTGGAAAGCCGGGCGGGTGCCGGTCAGGCGCTCGCCTCACCGGAGGCATCGTGAACGGCCCGACCTACAAAGCGGAGATCATCGACCGAGTCATCTTCTCCCGCTGGGAGAATCCTCCGACGAAGGAGGACGTGACGCTGGTGCTGGCGCAGATGCAGGAGGCGGCTTCGCGGCTCAACACGAACCTCATCTACGTGGGGTCGGTGAGCTCGAAGTCGAAGGTGCCCGACGCGAACGAGCGCACCGTGCTCAACCAGTTCCTCATGGATGCCCGCCGGACGTGCGTGGAGCAGGCGTGGCTCATCTATGAGGGCACCGACCTGCAGCACAACCTCCAGCGCGTCATCATCTCGGGCGTGCTCATCCTCACCCGCACCTTCGACAACTTCCTGTCGGTCGCGAAGTCGGGTGACTCCATCATCAAGGACGTGAGCGCGGTGCTGAAGAAGGACGCCGCGCCCCTCTTCACCCTGGCCAGGGAGCGCGGCCTCCTCGTCTGACGGTCGCGGCGCCTTCACCGGGCGCCGTGGACCTCCAGCTCCTTCAACTCGGTGTCCGCGCGCTCGGGGAAGACGCTCACCGCGTCCACGTCGCGCAGCGGCACCGGGAGCGGGCACTGCTCCCACTGGCCCGTGCCGTTGAAGCGGCACACGGTGGGGTTGACGAAGGCGAAGCCCTTCTCCGGGTCCTTCAGCCCGACGCCCTGTGGCGTCCGGACGATGGCTCGCACCGTCCCCGGGCCCGTGGCGCGGACGCTCACCGACACGAGCTGCTTCAGCGTGGGCGCATAGCTCGCGCGCAGCGCGCCGTCGGCCTCCCAGCGCTCGCCCCGGAGCGCCATGCCCACCGCGACGCCCGTGTGCTCATCCCGGTCGAACGCCTGGTGGCCGGGCTCCGTGCCCTCGGTGCGGTCCGGCTCCACCGGGCCCGTCTCCGGGGGTGTGGGGGCCGCGGCCAGGGCCACCAGCGAGGGCGTTGGCGCCACCAGGTTCGCCGCCGCCGCGCGCAGCAGCGCGTCATCCAGGTGCCCCGCCCGCGAACACAGCGGCGCCAGCTCCCCGACGAGCGAGCGCACGGGGGGCCGCACGGTGATGCCCGATTGGGCCGCGGGCGCGAGCCCCAACTGGACGAGCGAGGCGCAGGCCCCTCCCGTGCCTGCCCCCGCGTGCGCCAGGTTCCAGCGGGCGCTCGCGGCGTCGACGTTCGGCCCCACGGCAGCGCTCAGCAGGGCCTGGCCCACGGCCTGGGCGCACGGATTGACGGCCGCGGGGCAGCGCTCGCACAGCGTGGCGAGCAGGCCACGAAGCGGCGTGGCTTCTCCCTCGGATAAGGGCGACCGGGCATCCAGGGCCGGCCCCAGCGCGCAGGCGCGGACCGGCGGCTGACCGCATGCGTCGAGCCGCCCGCGGGCGCTCTCCTGGACCTGTGCGTCCTGGGGCGCGCGGAGGGCGCTCTCCAGGGCCCGCTCCAGCGTGCGGCACTCTGGGGCGGCGGCGGGGCCGGGGCCGCCCGGGGCCCGGGTCAGGCGCTCTGGAGGCGGGCTGGGCGCTTCCTCCGGGTGCGTCACGCACCACAGGCGTCCGAAGGCGATGAGCGCGACCAACATCAAGAGGACGGTTCGGAGCGGGAAACGGCGCACGAGCAAACTCCTTGATTCCAACCGGGACCGGGGGTTATCAGCCCCACCGGGTTCCATCCGCAATAATTACGGAGGCGTGCGTGGCTGAGACGTTCGACGTGGTGATCATCGGTTCGGGCCCTGGCGGCTACGTGGGCGCCATTCGCGCGGGTCAGCTCGGCCTGAAGACGGCCATCATCGAGAAGGACAAGCGGCTGGGCGGCACCTGCCTCCACCGCGGCTGCATCCCGACCAAGTCCCTGCTGTGGACCGCGGAGCTGTTCCACCACGTCCGCGAGGCGGCCGACTTCGGCATCGACGTGAGCAGCCCGGCCATCAACTGGCCCAACGCGATGAAGCACAAGGACAAGGTGGTCACCAAGGGTGCCAACGGCATCGACTTCTTGATGAAGAAGAACAAGGTGACGGTGGTGAAGGGCCACGGCCGCATCGCCGGCAAGGGCAAGGTGGAGGTCACCGCCGAGGACGGCTCCAAGCAGGTCCTGGAGGCGAAGAACATCATCATCGCCACGGGCTCGGTGCCCAAGTCCCTGCCCAACGTCCCGGTGGACCACAAGCGGGTCCTGAACAGCGACTCCATCCTGCAGATCGACCGCGTCCCCAAGAGCATCATCGTGCTGGGCGCCGGCGCGGTCGGCTGCGAGTTCGCCTCCGTGTTCAACCACGTGGGCAGCAAGACGGCCATCGTGGAGTACATGCCCGCGCTGCTCCCCATCGAGGACGCGGACATCTCCAAGGAGCTGGAGAAGATCTTCAAGCGCCGCGGCATCGACGTGCACACCGGCTCCGCGGTGGAGAAGGTCGAGCACACGGCGGACGGCGTGCGCGTCACCATGAAGGTGGGCAACGAGACCAAGACGCTGGAGGCGGAGATCCTCCTGTCGGCGGTGGGCCGCTCGCCCGTCACCGAGGACGTGGGCCTGGACAAGACGAGCATCAAGTCCGAGCGCGGCTACATCAAGGTCGACTCGATGCTCCGCACCTCCGAGCCGAACGTCTACGCCGTGGGCGACATCATCCCCACGCCGATGCTGGCGCACATGGCGAGCGCGGAGTGCGTGGTGGCGGTGGAGCACATCGCCGGGAAGAGCCCGCAGCCCATCAACTACGACCTGACGCCGTCGGCCACGTACTGCTACCCCGAGGTCGCCTCGGTGGGCCTGACGGAGAAGAAGGCCAAGGAGCGCGGCTACGACGTCAAGGTGGGCATCGCGCCGATGGGCGCCGTGACGAAGGCCGCCATCTCCAACGAGGCCACCGGCATGATCAAGATCGTGTCGGACCGGAAGTACGACGAGGTCCTCGGCGTGCACATCATCGGGCCGCACGCGACGGAGCTGCTGGCCGAGGCGTGCGTCGCGCTGAAGCTGGAGATCACCACCGAGGAGCTGGCCAACACCATCCACGCGCACCCGACGCTGTCGGAGATCGTGCACGAGGGCGCCGAGGCCACGCTGGGTCACCCGCGCCACTTCTAGGCGGCGGACGCCTCGCCTGAGGTTCCAGGGGCCGTCCCGGTGCGCCGAGGACGGCCCCTCGTTTTTCCGGCTCCCGCCGCCACGCGAGGCGACGGTCCCCTGGCTGCCCGGCGGTGGCCCCGCGCCCGGACTGTCCCCGGGCGGCGAGGGCATTAGAGAAGAGGCGACAACTGGCGGACGGCTGGTGGATGCTGACGCCTCGCGTCAGTGGCTTCCGCTTGAACGTCCTCCGTCCAACCCATAGAAGGCCCGCGATCCATGGCGACTCCCGACCGGTTCCCTCTCCCCCAGGTGACTGAGACCACCCGCAAGCCGGAGTGGCTGAAGGTGCGGCTCCCGCACGGAGATGGCTACGAGCGCGTCAAAGCCATCGTGAAGCGGACGAAGCTGGCCACGGTGTGCGAAGAGGCCCGCTGCCCGAACATCGCCGAGTGCTGGGGTGGTGGCACCGCCACGGTCATGCTCATGGGCGAGGTGTGCACGCGCGCGTGCCGCTTCTGCCACGTGAAGGTCGGCGCGCCTCCGCCGCTGGATCCGATGGAGCCCATCCATCTGGCCCAGGCGGTGAAGGAGATGAACCTGGAGTACATCGTCGTCACGTCCGTGAACCGGGATGACCGGCCGGACGGCGGCGCCAGCCACTTCGCCTCCGCCATCCGCGAGCTGCGCCGGGAGAGCCCGCGCACCATCGTTGAGGTGCTCATCCCGGACTTCAAGGGCGTGGAGAAGGACCTGACCACCGTGGCGGAGGCAAAGCCCCACGTGGTGGCGCACAACGTGGAGACGGTGGAGCGGCTGACGCCGACGGTGCGCGACCGGCGCGCCCACTACCGCCAGTCCCTGCGCGTGCTGGAGTACCTCAAGCGCCGCCCCGAGGGCCTGTACACCAAGACGTCCGTCATGGTGGGCCTGGGGGAGACGGACGCGGAGCTGGAGCAGACGTTCAAGGACCTGCGCGACGTGGGCGTGGACGTGCTGACGCTGGGCCAGTACCTGCAGCCGTCGCAGTACCACCTGCGCGTGGAGCGCTTCGTCACGCCCGCCCAGTTCGAGGCGTACAAGGCGCTGGCCGAGTCCTACGGCTTCCTCTACGTGGCGTCCGGTCCGCTGGTGCGGTCCAGCTACCGGGCCGCTGAGTTCTTCATGAAGGGCCTGATGGAGCGCGAGCGGCTCGAGCGGCTCGGCTGAGCCACGGCGCCCTGATTCATGGCTTGACCCCACACCCCTGCTTCCCGGAAAGACGACCCCATGGCGATCTTCGAATTCAAGCTCCCCGACCTCGGTGAAGGCGTGATGGAGGGTGAGTTGGTGAAGTGGCACGTGAAGGCGGGGGATTCCGTCAAGGAAGACCAGGTGCTCGCCGAGGTGATGACGGACAAGGCCACCGTCACCGTCCCCGCGCCCAAGGCGGGCCGTGTCGTGCAGACGCATGGCAAGGAAGGGGACATGGCGAAGGTGCACCAGCTCCTCGTCACGCTGGAGGTCGAGGGTGACGCGCCGGCGCAGGCCGGTGGCCATGGTGAGGCGAGCGCGCCGGCGGCGGCGCCCGTGGCCGCCGCGCCCGCGGCGGGTGGCAATGGCGGGGGGGCGCCTGCCTCGTCGTCCAAGGTGCTGGCCACGCCGGTGACGCGGCGGATGGCGCGCGAGCACGGCCTGGACCTGTCGGCGATTCCCGGCACCGGGCCGCAGGGCCGCGTGACGAAGGCGGACGTGGTGGCGGCGCTGGAGGGTGGCGAGAAGAACGTGGTGGCGGCTCCGGCCGCGCAGCAGGCGCGCCCCGCGGCGCCCCCGGTCAGCTCGGGCGCTTCGGATGAGCGCATCCCGCTTCGGGGCCTGCGCAAGAAGATCGCGGAGAAGATGGTGCGGTCGAAGTTCACCGCGCCGCACTTCGCCTTCGTGGAGGAAGTGGACGCCACGGACCTGGTGGCCCTGCGCGCGCGGCTGAACGCGCAGCTCGCGGCGGCCGGGGAGAACCTCAAGCTCAACTACCTGCCGTTCATCATCAAGGCGACGGTGGCTGCGCTGAAGAAGTTCCCGCACCTGAACGCGAACTTCGACGAGGCCAGGCAGGAGCTGGTGGTCCGCGGCGAGTTCAACATCGGCATGGCGGCGGCCACGCCGGACGGCCTCACCGTGGCGGTGGTGAAGAACGCGGACCGGCTGACGCTTGGGGAGCTGGCGCGCGAGACGGCCCGCCTGGGCGCCGCCGCGCGGGACCGCAAGCTGAAGATGGAGGAGCTGACGGGCGGCACCTTCACCATCAGCTCGCTGGGGCAGAGCGGCGGCCTGTTCGCCACGCCCATCATCAACCACCCCGAGGTGGGCATCCTCGGCGTGCACCGCCTGAAGAAGCGCCCTGCGGTGGTGGGTGACCAGGTCGTCGTGCGCGACATGATGAACCTGTCGCTGTCGTGCGACCACCGCGTCATCGACGGCTCGGTGGCGGCGGACTTCACGTACGAGATCATCAAGTACCTGGAGAAGCCGGACCTGCTGTTCCTGGCCATGGCGTGAGGTGAGCGCCGTGGCAGGTCCACGCCCCTGACCGTGAAGGGGCGTGGTGGCCCTGGGGCCGGGCCGGGGAGCGCCTGGCGGCGGGGACCTCGTTCGAGGGCCGCGCGCGGGTGCCCCGAGCCGGTTAGGCTCACGCCGTATGGCTGAGAACCCTCGCGAGCTGATCCGCGCCGCGCAGTCCGCCGAGACACAGGGGGACGTAGCCCGCGCCGTGGAGTGCCTCCAGAAGGCGGCGGAGCTGTATCGCCAGTCGGGCAACCCGTCCCGCGCGTTGCAGTTGCTGCGGCATGCGCAGCGTCTGGACGGCAGCCGCGCGGACATCGCGGATGCGGTGAACCGGCTGGAGTGGATGCCGGAGCCCGCGCGCGCCCGGCATGGGCCGGAATTGGACGGCGAAGCGGGGGTGCCCGCGTCCGGGCTGGACGCCGAGCTCCTGCCGGAGGTCGTCCACCGCCAGCGGCTCATCGAGGATGCGCTGCGCGAGGCGGCCCTGGTCGCGGGTGACGACACGCCCGCGGGTGCTGCCCCGTCCTGGGTCATCGAGACGGAGGCCGCGGAGGATTCCCAGCGGCTCGAAGCGCAGCTCGCGCGCGTCGCCGGCGAGGTCGATGACGGCGAGGTTCCAGGCTCGCAACCCAGCGCGAGCGCGGGGGGGCAGGGCGACAGTGCGTCCGCGCCGGGCTGGGGCGTGGTGCTGTCCGGAATGAACGTTCCGTCCGCAGCCATGGCGCCGGTGGCGTCCGTCTCTGCATGGGCGCCCGGAATGAACGTTCCGTCCGGCGCCAGGCCTCAGCCGGAGTCCAGCGTCGTCGCAGTGCCCGGAACGGACGTTCCGTCCGCGTCCACGCCCTTGGCGGAGCGCGCCACGCAGGGAGCGCTCCAGGATGCCGCGGGTGACCGGGAGCTGCCGGGCGCCGCGGAGTTCGCGACGCCACGGCCTTCGCCACGGGCGGGGGCCCTGGATGACGGCACGCCGCAGAGCGCCGACGCGCTCGGAGCGGCGCCGCCCAGGCGACGCAGGGAAGCACGGCTCATCGAGCGCGGGCCCACGCGCGCGGACGCGGCGCTCGACGCCTGGTGCTCCTTCTGCTGCCGGCCGCGCACGGACACGGGGGACCTGGTCGCCGGTCCCGCGGGCGCGTTCATCTGCAAGAGCTGCCTCAACGAGTCGCAGTCCCTGCTGGGCGACGTCGCCCCGAAGCCTCCGCCAGTGGTGTCGCGGACGGAGCGGCCCGCGGAGCCCGTCATGGGGCTCGTGGGGCAGCAGGCCACGCAGGCACTGCTGACGCAGTCGCTGGAGGCCCAGGCGCGGTGTCTCCTCGTCGTCGGGCCCGAGGGTAGCGGCAAGAGCGTCTGGTTCCAGCAGCTCCAGCGGGAGGGCGTGGGCGTCATCACCGCCGTCGCGGACCTGGATGGGTCCGGCACCTCACGCGTCCTGCTGGTGGAGGACGTGGAGCGGCTGGACGCCGCGGCGCACGCGGCGCTGCGAGCCTTCCTGGCCCGGGACCATCGGCCTGCGGTCGTGCTGGGCGCGCGAGGTCTGGGCTCGGAGGCCCGTGGCCTCACACTGCGCGACGAAGTGCGGAGCGCTCCAGTGCTCACCACCGCGGCGCTGAGCCAGGCGGTCCGCGGCGCCGTGCCCACGGACCTCCTGGAGCACGTGCAGGTGCTCCTGCCGCTCCAGGTTCCCACCCACGCTGAATTCATGGAGATCGCCCGTCAGCGCCTGGCCGCGCGCGCGCCCGCGGTCTCCGTCGCCGAGGACGTGCTCGCGGCGCTGGCCCAGGAGGCCGGGCGCTCCCCCCGTGCGGGACATGAGCTGCACGCCCTCCTCAACCGGGTGCCCACGGGGACGTGGAGCCTGGCCCCCACCGAGAAGGCCGCGTCCGCGCGGAAGGCCCGAAGGAAGCGAACGTCATGAACACCATCACCGTCTACCGGCTGGGCCGCGTGGAGTACGAGGACGGGCTCGAGCTGATGCGCCTCTTCAGCGAGTCCCGCCGCGAGGGGCTCTCCGGCGATGTGCTGCTGCTCCTGGAGCACCCGCCCATCCTCACGCTGGGCCGCGCCGCGAAGCGCGAGAACATCGTCGCCAGCGACGCGCGGTTGGCACAGGAGGGCGCCGAGGTCTTCGAGACCAACCGTGGAGGCGACGTCACCTACCACGGCCCCGGTCAGCTCGTGGGCTACCCCCTGTTCCTGCTGCCGGAGGACCGGCGCGACGTGCGCCGCTACGTGCGCGACGTGGAGCGCTCCGTCATGCAGGTGCTGGCCCGGTGGGGCATCACCGCGGGGCCCATCCCCAAGTGGCCCGGCGTCTGGATTGGCGAAGAGGGTGCACCCGACGCGCGCAAGGTGGCCGCCATTGGCGTGCACCTGTCCCGCTGGCTCACCACGCACGGCTTCGCGCTCAACGTGAACACGAACCTGGACCACTTCCAGCTCATCGTCCCCTGTGGCATCCGCGAGGCGGGCGTCACGTCGATGCAGCGCGAGCTGGGCCGCGCGCTCCCCATGGCCGAGGTGGAGGACGCCATCGCCGACAGCTTCTGCGCCGTGTTCGACAGCGAGCGCGTGGATGCGCCGGAGCCCATGCGGACGGTGAGCATCGCCGTGGTGAAGGGCCATGGCCCGGAGGCGCGGGTGCTGCTCGTGCGGCGCCGTCCGGAGCGCGGGGGCTTCTGGCAGGTCCTCACGGGACGGCTCGAAGCGGGGGAGTCGCCCGCGCGGGCCGCCGCGAGGGAGCTGGAGGAGGAGACGGGCCTGCGCGCGCCGCTGGTGGACCTGACCTACCGCCACGCCTTCGCCCTGGGGGACGCGTTGCCCCCCAGGCTGGTGGAGGAGCACGGCTTCGCCGTCCAGGTGCCGCCGGACGCGGACGTGCGCCTGGGCGCCGAGCATGACACCTTCGAATGGGTGGACGTGCCCACGGCCCTGGAGCGGTTGCCCTTCCGGGGCCTGCGGGAGACGGTGAAGCGCGCGGTGGCGGGGACGGGCCCTACAGCTTGAGGACCAGCGACTCCCGGGCGGCGATGGCGTCCGGGCGGTGCTTGCGCACCTGACGCAGCAGCCGGTCCATGCCGGCGTCGTCGCGGGACGGGTCGTGGTGGAAGAGCACCAGCTTCTTCACGCCGGCCTCGTCCGCCGCGCGCACCGCGGCCTGCCAGGTGGAGTGGCCCCAGCCGGTGCGCGCCGGCCCGGTGCGCCCGTGGTACTCGTCCTCGGTGTACATGGCGTCGTAGATGAGGACGTCCGCGTCCCGGGCGAAGTCGTAGAAGGCGGCGTCCATGTCGGTGCCGTGCTCCAGGTCGGTGGCATACACCACCGAGCGGCCCTGGCACTCCACGCGGTAGCCCAGGTTGCCGCCCGGGTGGTTCAGCTCGATGGTGCGCACCGTCGCCGGGCCCAGCTCCAGCGTCTGCGTGGCGGCCAGGTCCGTGTACGAGAGCCGCGCCCGGAACACGCCGTCCGCCGTCACCGGGAAGTACGGCGGCACCATCTGCCCGCTGAGGAGCTGCTTCACCGACTGCCCGTGCCGTGACGGCCCGTAGATGGTCAGCGTGCTGGTGGGCAGGAACATGGGGCCGAAGAAGGGCAGCCCCTGCAGATGGTCATAGTGGTAGTGCGAGATGAAGATGGAGCCCTTCACCGGCTGCTTCTTCGCCAGCAGGGCGTGTCCCAGGGCCCGCGCGCCCGTGCCCAGGTCGAAGATGAGCAGCTCCTCACCGCAGCGGACCTCCACGCACGGGGTGTTGCCCCCGTAGCGCTGGGTGCGAGCCCCGGGGGAGGGGATGGAGCCGCGCACGCCCCAGAAGCGCACCTCGAAGGGTACGCGGGCCTGGTTGCGCGCGACGGTGTTGCGCCGCCGCGCGGGGGGCTTCTCAGCCTGCCTTGGCTTCCGTGTCGTCGTCCTCGGCGAAGAGCTCAATCAGGTGCCCCGTACGCTCGCGCTTCGTCCTCAGGTAGTCGACGTTATGCGGATTGTGCTCGGTCCGGGAAGGGATTCGACGCCGCACGGGGATGCCTTCTTCGACCATGCCCGCGATCTTCAGCGGGTTGTTCGTCATCAGGTCCACCGAGCGCACGTCCAGGCTCCGCAGCATCTCCGCCGCGATGTCATAGGTGCGCAGGTCGTCCGCGAACCCGAGCTGCCGGTTGGCCTCGTAGGTGTCCAGGCCCTTGGCCTGGAGCGCATAGGCCTTGATCTTGTTCCCCAGGCCGATGCCGCGCCCCTCCTGCCGCAGGTAGAGGACGACGCCCTGACCCGCCTGGGCGATGAAGTCCAGTGAGCGGTCCAACTGCTCACGGCAGTCGCACTTCAGGCTGCCGAAGACCTCGCTGGTGAGGCACTCGGAGTGGATGCGGACCGGCACGCCCTCATCGCCGGACACCTGTCCCACCACGAGCGCCACGTGCTCGCGGCCGTTGCGCTTGTCCCGGAAGACGATGGTCCGCAGCGTGCCGCGCTCCGTCGGAATGTCCGCTTCGGAGAAGCGCTCCAGATGCTGCGTGGGCTTTCGGGTCGGAAGGACCTGAGGTGACCGAATATCCGACATGTTGAATCTCTCCAGATGCGGGCCCCTGTTTGGAGTCCTCAGGTTCGCAAGTCAAGGCGGGCTCGAACTTTTGAACACGAGCCCACCACGAGGATGCTTCGCGGCGTCCTTTGTTCCTCAGGCCACCCATGAGAGCGGGAGCAGTTCTACCGTGTCCCCCTCCGACAAGCTGCTGGCTTCGCGGGGGAAGTGCAGCAGGTGGGTGGCCGCCGTGGCTGAACGCAGGACACCGGACGTTTGTGTCGCCAGCGGACGGGCCCACAGGTTGCCTTCTCGCCAGGCGGCCGTGACGCGGACGAAGTGGGCCAGCCCCGCGGGCTTGGTGAGCCGGCCCTCCAGGCGACCGGGCACGCGTCCGGGCGCCACCTGCGAGTGCCCGAGCAGCCGGCGAAGGGCAGGGCGCACGAAGAGCTCGAAGGTCACCAGGGATGACGTGGGATTGCCCGGAAGTCCGAAGAACAGCGTGGCCCCGCGCCGGCCCACGAGCAGCGGCTTTCCCGGCTTGATGGCGACGCGCCAGAAGTGCTGCTCCACGCCCAGCGCGGCCAGGACCTCCTTCACGTAGTCGCGCTCACCCACGGACACGCCAGCGCTGGTGAGGACCACGTCGAACCCCTCCAGCCCGGACAGCGCGGCCGCCACCGCGTCCCGCGTATCCCGGGCGATGCCCAGCAACGTGGGGACGCCGCCCGCGCGGCGGACGGCCAGCGCCAGTGACGGGGCGTTGGTGTCCACGATGCGGCCGTTGGGAGGCTCGTCCGCGTGGCACAGCTCATCGCCGGTGGAGAGGATGGCCACCCTCGGCGCGCGAGCCACGGGCACGGCCTGCCGGCCCTGGGCCCAGAGCAGGCCCAGCTCGGGGATGCCCAGCGGGGTGCCGCGCGCCAGCAGCAACTGCCCTTCCCGGGCATCCTCGCCCCGGGGCCGGACGAACTGGCCCGGCCTTGCCGCCTCCAGCACGTCGACCTGATCCGCGCCGCCCCGTACGGCCGGCCGGGTGCGCTCGCGCATCACCACCGCGTCCGCGCCCTCCGGGAGCGGGGCGCCCGTCATGATGCGGGCGCACACGCCGGCCACCAGGGGGCGCTGCGGCGTCCCGCCGGCGTAGAGGGTCTCCCCGACGTCGAGCCGGACGGGCAGGGGGCCGCCCAGGTCGGCGCTGCGCACCGCGTAGCCGTCCATGGCCGAGTTGTCCCAGGGGGGGAGCGTGCGCTGCGCCGTCACGTCCTCGGCGAGCACCCGCCCCAGGGCGTCATCCAGGGGGAGCCACTCGGAGGGGAGGGGCGCGCACAGGGCCAGGATCTGCGACCGGGCATCTTCCTCCGGTCGCAATGTGGCGGAGTCGTTCATGCTCGGCTTATAGCCATGCCATGGCCCTGTGGCTCGGCTCCTGTTCGCGAACAAAGTCCGTGGGATAATCAAGTGTTAGTTTGACAGCCTACCTGATCACCGTTACAAGCAACGGTGATCGCGAGGCTTGCCTGCCCTCTGGGTGGGTCGCCAACCCGTTGAAAGGACACGGGAACTCTCAAGGAGACTGCGTCGATGGCCAAGCCCAAGTCCGGGGCCAAGAAGACGACTCCCGCTGGCAAGGCTGGCGCAAAGCCCGCTGCGAAGAAGGACTCCGCTGCCCGGCTGGACCTGATCAAGAACGCCTCCAAACGGGTGGCGAAGGCGGCGACGAAATTGGCGAAGGCGGCATCGGACGTCACGAAGGGGGCCAAGGGCGCGGTGAAGAAGGCCGCGCAGGAGAAGGCCACCGCGAAGAAGGCCGCCCCCGCTGGGAAGACGGCCTCGGCCGCCAAGGCCGCCCCCGCCGCGAAGGCCCCCAAGGCGCCTCCGGCGAAGGCCCCTCCCTCGAAGGCGCCTCCCGCCGCGAAGGCCGCCGCGGGCGCCAAGACGGCGAAGGCGAGCGCGGTCCCCGTCGCTCCGCCGGTGGAACGGCCCCGTCCCCGCGCCACCAAGCTCCCGCCTCCGGGTGATCCCCTCACCAAGCGTGAGATGGAGCAGCTCCTGACGGCCGGTGAAGGCCGCGGCGTCACGGGCGAGGGGAGCCTCAAGGGCCGCCTGGTCGTCACCAACGACCTGCCGCACCTGGTGGTCGTGGGCCGCGACAAGCGCGAGCTGACCTTCCTCTTGCAGGGCCCGGATCAGGAGGTCCTCCCGGCCTACGTGGACCACAAGGTCTCCGTCAGCGGCCTCATCCGCAAGACGACCAACCACGGCGGCGTGGTGGACGTGCGCAAGTACTCGGCGAAGAAGCCGGACGCCGAGGCGGTGGAGGCCGCCCCGGCGGAGACGGAGGAGCGGCTGCGCTACCTGTCGCCCGGTGAGGTCTCCATGGTGACGGCGGCCGGCATGGGCGCGGGCATCAAGGGCTTCGCGGGGGTGCGTGGCAACCTGGAGATGACGGGCGAGGAGTTCGTGCTCGTCGTGTCCAACGGCGGCACGCGCCAGCAGGTGTCCTTCATCATCGAGGGCAAGGCCGCGGGCAAGCCCCTGCGCAAGCACGTGGGCCACACGCTCCAGGTGCAGGGCGTCGTCGACAAGACGTCCGGCTGGGGTGGCCGCATCGCGGCGGAGAACGTGGAGCCGCGTCCGTCCGAGGCGCGCGCCGTGTCGCGCGACGAGATGGAGCTGGTGCACATCGAGGGGGAGGTCCCCACGTCAGTGGACGTGCGCCTCAACCACGGCCTCACCGTGCGCCTGCCCGAGCAGCCCGGCTTCACGTGGGCCATCGAGCCCACGGTGGCCAAGCGCGTGGGCCTGCGCGAGGCCAACTTCGAGCCCGCGCCCGAGGACGGTCCCGGCACGCGCGAGTTCTTCTTCACCCCGCGCAACCCGGGCACTTTCGAGGTGGAGTTCTTCCTGGCCAAGGCGCTGTCGCCCGGCCTGGTGGACCGCACCTTCAAGATCAACGTCACGGTCAAGCCCTGAGGGTCGCCGCCCGGAGCAGGTTCCGGGGGGGCGGCCGGTCGCCGGGGGGTTCCCGTCCGGCCGCTTCGGGCTTACCCGTTCCCGTAGCGGCCGAGCCGCGACCCCACCGTGAGCCTTTCTCCAGATCTCCTCAAGCAGCTCCTCGCAGAAGCAGACCACCCGCTGGGCATCAAAGAGCTTCTCCGGCTCGCGGGCCTGCACCCTGGACAGCAGACAGAGCTCAAGCGCACCCTGCGCGAGCTCGTCCGCCAGGGCGACATCCTCAAGGAAGGCAAGCGCTTCGTGCCCCGGCAGCCCTCGCGGCGCGAGGCCGACGCGCGCGCCCGGGAGCCGGGTGCTCCTGAGGCGTGGCGTCAGCGGACCGCTGGTGGCTTCCGCGACGGCGCCTCCGGCCGAGGCGCGCGGCACACGCCTCCCCGCGTGGGGCCCGGGGGCTATGCGGCCCGCCGGCAGGAAGGGGACGCGCGCGGCAAGGGCTCGGGCTGGCAGGAGCGCGGCCCAGGGCGTGAGCGCCGGGGGGCCCCGAAGCAGGGAGGTGGCTTCCGGCGGGAGCGGGCGGAGCGGCCCGGCCGCCGCGGGCGCTTCAGCGAGGCCGAGGGACAGGACCTGCTGGAAGGCATCCTCCACGTCCACCGTGACGGCTTCGGTTTCGTGCACCCGTCGTCGGGGGAGGGGGACAACGTCTTCCTGCCGCCGCACGAGGCGCAGCGCGCGCTCGACAATGACCGGGTGGTGGTGGCCGTCTCCGGGAGGCCTCCTCGCCTGGAGGGCCGGCTCGTCCGCGTGGTGCAGCGCCGCCGCGAGCTGGCGGTGGGCACCTACGTGGTGAAGGGCCGCTACGCGGTGGTGTACCCCACGGACTCCAGCCTGCCGGGCCCCATCCGCGTGCCGCTGACGCAGATGGCGCGCGAGGGTGACCTGGTGAAGGTCCAACTGGGCATCGGCGCCCAGATGTTGGATCCGGACCGGGGCCTGCACGGCGAGGTGGCCGGCTCCCTGGGCAAGCCTGGAACGCCGGGCGCGGAGGTGCTGGGCGTCGCCTACTCGCAGGGCTTCTCCGACGAGTTCCCGCCGGAGGTCATGAGCGAGGCGGACCGCTACGCGGTGCGGGTGTCGGACGAGGAGGCCCGCGGCGAGCAGCGGCGCGACCTTCGCGCGATGCCGCTCATCACCATCGACGGTGAGGACGCCCGCGACTTCGACGACGCCGTCTACGTGGAGGACCGGCCGGACGGGTGGCGGCTGGTGGTGGCCATCGCGGACGTGTCGCACTACGTGTGGGAGGGCAGCGCGCTCAACACGGAGGCGCTGCGCCGGGCCACGTCCGTGTACCTGCCGGACCGGGTGCTGCCCATGCTTCCGGAGCGGCTGAGCAACGGCATCTGCTCCCTGCGCCCGGACGAGGACCGGCTGTGCATGGTGGCGGACATGACGTACGACCGCCGCGGCCACCGCCAATCCCATGACTTGTACCCGGCGGTGATGCGCAGCGCGGCGCGGTGCACGTACAACGAGGTGCAGGACGTCCTCGACGGCAAGGACGTGCCGCACCGCAACGCGCTCAAGCCCCACTTCGAGCGGCTGATGGCGCTGGCCCGCGCGCTGATGAAGATGCGCAAGGAGCGGGGCGCCATCGACTTCGACCTGCCCGAGCACAAGGTGGTCCTGGGCGAGGACGGCCTGCCCGAGCGCATGGACAAGCGCGAGCGCAAGGACAGCCACCGGCTCATCGAGGAGTGCATGCTCGCCGCCAACGAGGCGGTGGCCATGTTCTTCCAGGACGAGGGCCTGCCCACGGTGTACCGGTTCCACGGCGAACCGGACCCGGAGAAGCTGGCCACCTTCGCGGCGCTGGCGGAGGCCTATGGCTTCAAGATGCGCGTCGAGGACGGCGTGGCGTCGAAGGAGCTGGATGCCTTCATCAGCCAGCTCCAGGGGCACCCGGAGCAGCGAGCCCTGAACCAGCTCCTGCTGCGCTCCATGATGCAGGCCATCTACACGTCGTCGCGCGTGGGCCACTACGGCCTGGCCGCCGAGCACTACCTGCACTTCACGTCGCCCATCCGGCGCTACCCGGACCTGTTGGTGCACCGGCTGCTCAAGGCGCACTGGGCCCGGCGGGGCCGCAAGCCTTCACCGTCGATGCTGGAGCGCGAGGAGGACCAGCTCGAGGACATGGCCGCGCAGTGCTCCGAGCGCGAGCGCGCGGCGATGCAGGTGGAGCGGGAGGTGGTGTCCTTCTACGCGTGCCTGATGATGAAGGACCGCGTGGGCGAGGAGTTCGCCGCCACGGTGGCGGCCATCACCGACTTCGGCTTCTTCGTCGAGCTGGACGAGGAGCACGTCGAAGGCCTGGTGAAGGCGGAGACGCTGGGGCCCGGCGCGAAGCTGGACAAGCTGACGCACTCCCTGGTGTACGCGAATGGCCGCCGCGTGCGGGTGGGGCAGAAGCTGCGCGTGCGGCTGACGTCCGTGAACGTGACGGCGAAGAAGATCGACTTCGAAGCGCTCCAGTTCGAGGGCGAGGCGCCACTGAGTCGCGCCGGGACGGCGGGTGCGCAGCCGCACCGGCGTCAGGCGTGGATGGCCGAGGCGCCTTCTCATCGCGAGCGGGGCGGACGGCGGGAACAGCGCGAGCAGCGCCCGGGGCGCCGGGAACGCGAAGCCGCGGGCCGGGGGCCTTCTCAAGGGACTCGTGAGGAGATGGACGCGGGACGTCCGCGTGGGCGGTTCTCTCGCGATGGTCGTCGCGAGGAGGCCGCGCCTCACCGGAATGAGCCGCGCTTCCCACCCAGGGCTCCCGAGGGACAGGGCACGCAGCCGACCGAGTCACCGGCGTGGTCCAAGCGCAGGACGTTCATCCGCCCGGAGCCGCCCGTCGCGGCGCCCGTCGCCGAGACAGCCGCACCACGGCCGCCTGAAGCGCCGTCCGCGCCCGCTCCGTGGGAGGTGCCCACGGGCGAGGAGGGGGCCCGGTCTCCACACCCCGGCTTCGACCGGATTCGCGCGCTGGCCGCTCAGCGGCACGGTGGGGCCGATACCCGCGGCGCGGGACCTGGCCGGCCGCACGCGAAGCAGAAGCCACAGGGCGGACCCGGGCCTCGGTACCCCGCGCCCAAGCCCAGGCCCCCGTCCGAGGACGGCAAGGCCTTCTCGATGGAGCCTCCACGCCCTCCGCCTGAGGACGAGCAGGCCTTCTCGATGGAACCGCCGCGTCCTCAGCCCGAGGCACGCGTTGAAGCACCCGCGCGCGTGCTCGCGCCCGCCCACGTCAAGGCCGAGCCAGCGGCTCCCACGCCAGTGGCGGAGGGGCCCGTTTCGTCCGCGCCCACCCGCGTCGACAGGCCCAAGGCCGCCGAGCCAGCGAATGAGGCTCCGGCTCAGAAGGGGCAGGCTGCCGAGGTGAAGTCGGCGGCGCTGAAGGCCGAGCGAACTCCGCCTCGACAGGAGGTCGGGGAGGGTGCCAGCAGGAATGCCAAGGACAAGAATGCGGCTCCCACGCAGGCCGCCACGGCTGCTGGAGCGAAGGCGGCGGTAAGTGCGCCCGCGAAGAAGGCCGCTGGAGTGAAGGCGGCGGTAAGTGCGCCCGCGAAGAAGGCTGCTGGAACGGCGGCGGTAAGTACGCCCGCGAAGAAGGCTGCGGGAACGGCGGCGGTAAGTACGCCCGGGAAGAAGGCTGCGCGGAAGGCCCAGGTGCAGGTTCCCGCGAAGAAGGCTGCGGGAACGGCGGCGGTAAGTACGCCCGGGAAGAAGGCCGTTACGTCGAAGGCGACGGTAAGTGCGCCCGCGAAGAAGGCTGCTGCGCCGGAGGCCCAGGTAAAGGTGTCTGCGAAGCAGGCCATTGCGTCGAGGGCGACGGCAAATGTGCCCGCGAAGAAGGCCGTTACGTCGAAGGCGACGGTAAGTGCGCCCGCGAAGAAGGCTGCTGCGCCGGAGGCCCAGGTGCAGGTTCCCGCGAAGCAGGCCACTGCGTCGAGGGCGACGGTAAATGTGCCCGCGAAGAAGGCCGTTACGTCGAAGGCGACGGTAGGTGCGCCCGCGAAGAAGGCTGCTGCGCCGGAGGCCCAGGTAAAGGTGTCCTCGAAGGAGGCCGCCGCGCCGAAGGCCCCGGTGAAGGTGCCCACGAAGAAGGCTGCTGCGCCGGAGGCCCAAGTAAAGGTGTCCTCGAAGGAGGCCGCCGCGCCGAAGGCCCCGGTGAAGGTGCCCACGAAGAAGGCTGCTGTGCCGAAGGCCCAGGTGAAGGTGCCCGCGAAGCAGGCGAAGGCGTCGGGCGCCGCGAAGCAGGCGAAGGCGTCGGGCGCCGCGAAGCAGGCGAAGGCGTCGGGCGCCGCGAAGAAGCAGGGGCCTTCCGGGAGCAAGAAGCGCTGAGACCGACGCGGCCCGCCTTGCTGGAGGGCCGCGTCTTCAGGAGGCAACGTGAGCTTCGTCCGGCTGCTGGGTGTCATGCTCGCCATCGCGGGCGCCGTGTTGCTCTGGTCGGGGCTGAAGGCCCGTGACTCGCTCGCGGAGCGGGCCACGGAGTTGTTCACCGGCCGGAACACGGACCGCACCACGCTGTATCTCGCGGGAGGCGGTGCCGCGCTGGCGGGCGGGCTCCTGATGATGCTTGCGGGCGGAGGCCGACGGCGCCGCTGAGCCAGGCGCCCAGGCTGGCGCGCTCGCGCTAGTCGAAGTGGAGCCGCGACCCACCGGAGAGGTCCCGGTCGACGACGGTGGGCGCGCCGATGATGCGGATGTCCGCGCCGCCCGAGGCTTCGACGCGGAGCGTATCGGAGACCTGCACCTCGGAGGTGCCGCCTCCACTGGATTCCAGCCGTGCGTCGCGCGTCTGGAGGCCCGTGGCGAAGAGCCGGCCACCCCCGGACATCTCGCTGTCCAGGCGGGTGGCCTGACCTTCCAGCGTGGTCTCCGTGCCACCACTGGTCTCCAGCGTCAGGCGCTCCGTCACGAACCCCCGCGCCCGGATGGTGCCACCACCGCTCGCGGTGAGCAGGAAGGCCGGGACGTCGATGCGCCCGCTCAAGTCACTGGCGCCCCCACCCGAGCGCCGAAACGACTTCAACGTCGGCACGGTGATGCGGACGCGAAGGGGATGGACGGACTCCCAATGGCCGACGTCCTCCTCGCGGAAGTAGACCCGGAGCCTCGCTCCAGGCTTGACCTCGGTCCGCAGCAACTCCACGAGGTTGCTGTCACCTTCGACGATGACGCGGGCGGGCTGGTCAGGCTCCACCACGACGGTGGCCTCGACGCCATCCCCTACGTGCACCTCTTCGAAGGCGGGCGTGTCCCGCTCGCTCTCCGTCCTCTGACCATTGCCGTCCACGAAGGGGCCGGTGGAGCACGCCGCAAGGGCCACCGCGAGCAGCGCGGTTCCCACCCATCCTCCTGACTTCGCGATGTGCATCTCTTCACTCCCTGGGTTCCGGACGTCCTCGACGTCGCGACGAAGGGAACACCCGGAAGGCGGAAGTCTGTCACCGGCACCTGGTGAGCGCGGTGGGGGGCTTCGTCGCCGCTTCGTGCCCACGCGTTCAGCAGCGCGGCGTGGCTGAAAGACGAAGGGCCCGGAACCGGCTCGCGGTCCCAGGCCCCTGCGTCCTGTTCAGCAGGCTGACGGTGATTACTTCGCCTCGGCCGCCTGCGCCTTCGCGGCCTTCTGTGCCTCACCGAACTTCTTCGTCATCTCCGCGAACTGCACCTGGTACTCGTCCATGCGCTTCTGGTGCTCCTCGGCGCGGGCGGTCGCCTCGGCGACGATGGCCTTGTCCTTCGCGTTCTCCGTGGCCTCGGACAGCGCCATCTCCTTCTGCTGCCGCTCGAACTCCATCAGCCGGCCCATCACCACGCGCTTGTTGAGGTACGTGTTGGCGGAGTTCGGGTTGATGGCGATGACCTGGTCGTAATAGCTGAGCGACTTCTCCAGGGACTCCTTGATGATGGGCGCACCCATGGAGCGGGCGCCGCCGCGCTGCGCGTAGATCTCCGCGATCCACCCCAGCGACGCCTCGTCCTTCGGCTCCAGCTTGAGGGCCTCGTTGAAGTACTTCTCGGCCTCCTCGGTGGTGCCGCCCGTCATGTACATGCTGGCCAGCGTCCGGTAGAGCTCCGCCTTCTCCGCGGGCTCCGTCTTCATCTCGCCCATCTTCAGGACGGCTTCGGCGGCCTCGTTCATCTGCCCGAGCTGCATGTGGGCGAAGGCCTTCTTCTCCCAGACCTTCTCCTGCTTGGGGTCCGCCTGGAGCGACAGGGCATAGGCCGCGGCGGCCTCCTTGTACTCCTTCTTGCTCAGGTGGTTGGAGCCGGCGATGCGGTGCTTCTTCGCGGTGTCGTCCTCAGCCTTGCAACCCACGGCCATGCCACCCAGCGCGAGCGCGCCGACCACCAGACCGACTTTTCCCAGGCGCTTCATATCTGTGCCTTTCGAGATTCTTGGAGGACCCGCCCTCACGGGTCCTGATTCGGCGCGGAGCATACCTGAACTCGGGCCGCCCGGGCCTGTCGCCCGCACGCCTGCCTCCTGGGAGACGGGCGGGGCGCACACCGGACGTCCGGGTGCGTCATGCCGTCAGCACGAGCTTCACGATTTCAGGAGGGCTGCCCACGCGCATGGGCGGGCCCCAGAAGCCGCAGCCTCGGCTGACGTAGATGCTGGAGTCACCGTGGCCGTACAGCCCGGCGGAGTGCTCCCAGGCCAGGCTGATGAGGAACGTCATGGGCGCGAGCTGGCCGCCGTGGGTGTGCCCTGAAATCTGGAGGTCCACGCCGCGCTCGGCCGCCACCTTGAAGTTCGCCGGCTGGTGGGCCAGCAGCACCGCGGCGCGGTCCGGGTCCCTCCCCGCGAGCGCCTGGTCCAGGTCGTAGCCCTGCTTGTTGCGCCGCCGGCCGCCGCTCCAGTCGTCCACGCCCACCAGGTCCAGGGAGGCCCCCGCGTCGCCGATGCGCACGTGCCGGTTGCGCAGCACCTCGATGCCCAGCGACTCCAGGAACGCGGTCCACGCCTCGTCGCCGGAGTAGTAGTCGTGGTTGCCGGTGACGAAGTAACTGCCGTAGCGGGACTTCAACGCGGCCAGCGCGGAGACATGTCCGCCGAGCGAGGCCACGTCGCCGTCCACCAGGTCGCCGGTGATGGCGAACAGGTCGGGGCGCAGCGCGTTGGCCTGTTGGACCAGCGCGTCCATGTACTTGCGCTGGATGAAGTGGCCCACGTGGATGTCGGTGAGCTGCACGATGCTGAGCCCGTCCAGCGCCCTGGGCAGCTTGGGCACCTTGACCGCCACCTCGGTGACGAGCGGCGGGGAGAAGGCACGCCAGCTCCCGTAGGAGGCCAGCCCGCCGCCCGCGACGAAGGCGCCGCCCGCCACGGCCTGGCCCAGGAAGCGTCGCCGCTCCTCGTCCACGTTGGGGCTGCTGGCGGATGCCGCCGGGGCGGGCAGGGGGGCCTCGGGCCGGGCGGCGGGCCGCAGCCGGCGCGCCAGGGCCGCGAGCCCCCGGCCCACGTCCGTCACGAGCAGGGCGATGACGAGGCAGAGCGCCACGCCCATCCACGTGTACATCGCCATGTTGAGCAGGCCCTCGGCGCTCTCGGGGAGCAGGTCCAGCACGGTGCGCCGGAACCCCAGGACGCCCGTCATCGCGACGAGCACGCCCAGGGCCATCAGGCGGGGCCAGCGGCCCTGCACCAGCGGCCGCACGAGCCGGCGGTACAGGTACAGGTGGCCCAGCAGCGCGCCGAGCCCGATGAGCATCGAAAAGGAGAAGAGTCGCAGCGGCATGGGGGCAGGGTGGGGAAGAAGCCGCAAGGTAACACGGGCCGGCCATCGCGCGTGGGGCAGGGGCGGCGGCTGGCGGACGCGCTCGCGAGGGGGCGGAGCCCCTGATAGAGGCGCGCGTGGCAGTGTCACTCAGGGAGGAGCGCGGACATGGACAAGGTCATCGTCATCACCGGGGCGAGCAGTGGCATCGGCGCGGAGCTGGCGTGGCAGGCGGCCGAGAAGGGGGCCCGGCTGGTGCTGGCCGCGCGCCGGAAGGCGGAGCTCGAAGCGGTGGCCGCGCGGTGCGGGCCCGACGCGCTCGCGGTGGTCACGGACGCGACGCGGCGCGCGGACATGGAGCGGCTCCGCGACGCGGCGCTCGCTCGCTTCGGCCGCATCGACGTCTGGGTGAACAACGCGGGCCGGGGCATCACCCGCTCCGTGGCGGAGCTCACCGACGCGGACCTGGAGGCCATGTGGCGCGACAACGTGAACAGCGCGCTCTACGGCATGCAGGCGGTGCTGCCGCACTTCCAGGCGCGAGACGCGGGGCAGGTGGTGAACGTCTCCAGCACCCTCGGACGGCTGCCCATCGTGCCGCACCGGTCGGCGTACAGCGCAGCGAAGCACGCGCTCAACGCGCTCAGCGCGTGCCTGCGGCAGGAGCTGCGTGAGACGCACCCGGGCATCACCGTGACGGTGGTGATGCCCGGCGTGGTCGCCACGCCTTTCGGAGACAACGCCCTGGGCGGCGGGCCGGACTCACGCGCGTTGCCGGGCGCTCAGCGCGTCGAGGATGCCGCGGAGGTCCTCCTCGACGTCATCGAGCACCCGCGCCCGGAGGTCTATACCCAGGAGTCGACCCAGGCGCAGGTGGAGCGGTACTACCGGGACGTGGGCGCCTTCGAGCGGGGAGGGACCTGACGCCGGCCAGGCGCTCCCGCGGTGACCTCAGAGCGCCCAGGCGCGCCGGGTGTTCACGTCGCTCTTGAATCGGTGGTAGGGGTTGCCCGAGTCCTGCACGACGACGGTCTCGGTGCCGTCGTCGAGGACGACGCTGACCCGGATGTCATTCAGGTTCCAGTTATCACCGGTCTCGAACGGGTTGGATTGGCCGGATTGAAACCGGATCGCGAACTCGTTCATGTTCTTGTAGAGGACGTTCGCGGGCAGCTCCATCTCCACGGTGCGCGTCGAACCGTTGGGCCAGTTCGCGCCGTAGTTCATGTTCTGGCTGACGGAAACGTAGCGTCCATCGAGCGCCGTGTAGCTGAACTCGGCGAAGGCGTTGCTCGCCTGCCGGAGATCGTCGCTGCCCGTGATGATGCGGATACGCAGATGCGTCACCAGCCGATCACCATCCACGGCGTGTGCCTGGCCCGGGGTCATGACGAGCATGGCCAGGGCCAGGGTGGCCGAGAGGGCGGCGACGAAGCGCCTGGAATACGTGTTGGGGGTGCGGGTCGTGTTCATATGGGACGGCTCCCTGCGGGTTTGGAGTCGGGTGTGTGTCATTGGCTCGGTGCGCGAGGCCCGCGAGCCGACAGGCACCCTGCCTTGACGCGCTTCGCGTGAACACTGCCAATCTTCTTGCACTGCCCTGACTCCGCTGGCGTGAGGCATTGCTCCGGGATGGCGAGACACGCGGTGCTCATCCTGGTCGTGGCCCTGTTCCCCGCGGCGGCGTTGGCCGCGCCCCCACCCGAGGGCTATGGCGGTCATCCCGAGGCCCTGCGCGTCCGGCTGGTGACCATTGGCCCCGGCGCGGACCTGCACCAGCGCTTCGGGCACAGCGCGCTGTGGGTCGAGGACACGCGCCTGGGCACGGGGTTCCTCTACAGCTATGGCACCACGTCCATCGGGAATGGCGGGCCGGTTCCCTTCCTCCTGGGGCGGCCGACATTCTGGGCGGCGCGCCTGTCCGTGGAGCGGACCTTCCTGTTGTACCGCGCGCTGGCGCGGTCCATTGGCGTGCAGGAGCTCGCGCTCACGGTTGCGCAGCGCCAGCGGCTCCTGGCGCGGCTGGAGCATGACGTCCTGCCCGCATCAAGGGAGTATGCCTATCACCCGCTCAGGGACAACTGCGCGACGCGGGTGCGGGATGTCCTTGATGAGGCCTTGGGGGGCGCGCTCCGGCAGGCGTTGACTGCGCCGGCGCGAGGCACCCAGCGAGCGCTGCTCCAACCCTATGTTCATTCGCATCCGGTGGCTGAGTGGCTCCTGATGTTATGGCTGAATGACGACGTGGACGCGCCCGCGACCCAGTGGGAGGAGGCCTTCCTGCCTCGGGAGCTCGCGAGGTTGCTCGAGGGCGTGTCCGTCGTGGATGGCTTCGGCGGGCGCACCCTGCTGGTGGCGCGCGAGGGGGCCTCGCCCCCGTCCCCCTCCGTGTCCGTTCCTCCCGGCGCTGGCGGGGCAGGGGGCGTCACCTGGGGGCCTGGCGCTGGAGGCGCGGTTCTCGCCGTCCTCCTCGCGTTCCTGCGCGGGCGTGGCACGCGGCCGGCGTTCCGGATCCTCTTCGGCCTCTATCACGCTGTGTTCGGGCTCACGCTCGGCGCGGCCGGCATGGCGCTGTGTGGCCTGATGGTGTTCTCCAGACTCGACGTCATGCAGCGCAACGAGAACTTGCTGCTGGCCAATCCGCTCGCCTTCGGGCTGCTTCCGTTGGGCGTCCTCATGATGTTTGGCGGCGAGCGCGCGGAGCGCTGGGCGCGCCGATGTGTCTGGCTGCTCGTCGCGGGCTCGGTGCTGGCGGTGGCGCTCAAGCTCTTGCCCGCGTTCGATCAGGACAACCGCGGGCCCATGGCCTTGTTTCTGGTGGCGAACCTCGGGCTGGGACTCGCTCACGCCTGGCGGTTGCGCCGGCCGTCCGTGCCGCCCTTCGCGGTGGGGCCCGCTCCCGGCTTGAAGGGAGGCGCCCGCGGACCTATGCGCTGGTGGGCAGAGTGACTTCGACCTGCGCGCCTCCCTCAGGCGGGTTCCAGGCGTGTAGAGCGCCGCCGCTCGCCTCGACGAGGCCGCTCACCAGGAGCATGCCCAGCCCGGTCCCCTCGGCCTTGGTCGTACCGCCCCGGGGCCGGTGTCCCTCCAACAGCCCCGGCCGGAAGCCGGGTCCGTCGTCACGCACGCTGAGCAGGACGCGGTGCCGCGCGGGCTCTGGCTCCACACGGATGCGAACCGTGCGCGCGCCTTGCTGGCCATCGCCCTCACAGGCGTTCACGCACAGGTTGGTGACCACGTGGGTGAGCCCGCGCGCTCCGCCGACAATCCGGACGCTGAGGTCGTTGGCGGAGGCACGCGTCAGCGCCGCGCCTCCCAACTCGAACCGGACCTGGGGAAACCTCACCTGGACGACCTCCACCGCCTGGCGCAGCGTGGCGCCCATGTTCACCGCCGTCGCATCTTCAATCAGGGTCAGCTCGCCCAGCGCCCGGGTCTTCACGCTTTCGATGAAGCCGCTCAAGTCCCCGAGGTCCTGGACCAGGGCGCTCGCATGGCCTGGCGCACTGGCGTCCAGCGGGTCGCGGTGGAGGAGGTCGGCGCGCAGCCGCGCCGCGGACAGCAGCGTGCGCACGTCGTGGTGCTCGCGCAGCAGCGCGCGCAGGTTGGTGCGCGCGCGCTCGATGTGGGCGCTCGCGGTGCCAGCTTCGAGCACCAGCCGCCGCGCGATACCACAAAGCACCGAAGCCAAGACACCCGCGCTGCCGATGAAGATGAACAGGAGCATCAGCTCCTTCATCCCGTAGGTGGCCTTCCCGGCATTGACGTGGAGGTCGAGCGACGTCAGACCCGCCATCAACAGGAGGTTGGCCGCCGTCCCAATCCAAGCGGCGGCGGGCGACAGCCGGAGCGCGGTGATGAACGCCACCGCGATGGCCGCCGCGGGGTCTGGCATTCGCAGCAAGCCCGTGTAGTGGGGGCCGTGCCAGAGCACGGTGGAGAGGAGGGACACGTGGGCGACCACGGCGTCCAGCACCGTGGACGTCACGAGCAGCCCCGCACCGAAGCGCCGCCGCCGGGCCGCCCACCTCGCTGCCGCTGACACGGCGATGCTGCCCAGCAACAGGGGGAGCTGGAGCCATGCCGCCGCCGCTCCGCCCTCGGCGTGGACTCCGCCCAGCACCAGGAAGCGGGTCAGAATCAGTCCGCAGAAGACAATCCGGACCCCGCTGACCAGCGCCTCGCCCTCATTCGAGGCGTTGAGCAGCACGCGCTGCGCCATCTGCTCGAACGCCAGCGGTCGAGGACTCTCAGGCATCCATGTTAAATTGCCATGGGTGGGGGAGGTCCGACATCTCCTGGTGGTCGAGGACGCCACGCGTCTGGCGCGCGCGATTGAGGCCGCGTTGCGCGCTCGCGTCGAGCGGTGCACCCACGTGACGACGCTCGCTGCGGCGCGTCACGTCCTTCAGCAGGACGCGCCGGACGCCGTCATCCTGGATGTCAGCCTTCCGGATGGGGACAGCACCGAGCTGCTGGCGCCGCTGTGCGCGTTGGAGCCGCTGCCACACGTCATCGCCATCAGCGGGTCAGCGACGGCGGAGCAGGCCTTCCAACTGGCGCAGGGAGGCGTGCGCGCCTTCCTCCCCAAACCGCTCGACCTCGCGCGGCTGGAGGCCGTGTGGCTGGAGACGCTGGCGCGCCCCCCCGACCTGGTCACCGCGCTGCGAGCGAGCGCGGGGCGGGTGCCGTTGCACGGCTTCGAGAGCCTCGTCCGCGATACGCTGGTGGACGAGGCCCTGGCGAAGTCCGCTGGGAGCGTCCGCGGGGCCGCGAAGCTGCTGCACATCTCACGTCAGCTCCTCCAGCACATCCTCGGCGGCCGGAAGTAGACGCCCCGTCAGGTGCGCGCTTCCTGTCCCTCGGAGGCCCTCGCGCTCTTCAGGTCCTCGACGATGGCCCGGCTGAAGTCCTGGAGGTCATCCGGCTTGCGGCTGGTGATCCAGTTCGCGTCGCGCACCACGGCCTCGTCCTTCACCTGGACGTTGGGGATGCGCTTCAGGTCATGCTGAATCGTCGTCCACGCGGTGAGCGTCCGCCCGTCCAGGATGCCCGCGGAGATGAAGAGCTGAGGCCCATGGCACACCGCCGCGATGAGCTTGCCGCGGTCGTCGAACGCCTTCACGAACTGGACGAAGCGCTCGTCGGCCCGGAGGTTGTCGGGGGAGTGGCCGCCGGGGATGAGCAGCATGTCGAAGTCCTGCACCTGGACGTCGTCGATGCCCTTCTCCACGCGGAACGTCTCCTTGCCTTGCTTGCCCTTGACCTCCTCGCCCGCCTTCTTGCCGATGAGGACCACCTCGTGGCCCTCCTTCTTCAGCGTGTCATAGGGAATCCGGAGCTCGGAGTCCTCGAAGCCGTTGCCCACGATGCACGCAATCCGCTTGCCGTCCGCCATGCCTTCTCTCCTCGTGTAGGGCCTGCAAACATCTGCACGCTGTGCAGTGCCCGCCAGGAAGGGGAGGCCCGGCCGGACCTGGGTCCGGGCGCCGTGTCCGCCGCCAGCTCGGCGGACGGGCAGGCGCCCGGCGTCGCGGCCCTGGCTACTCGTAGCGGAGGGATTCGATGGGCGCGAGGCTCGCCGCGCGCCGCGCCGGCCAGATGCCGAAGAAGACCCCCACCGTCGCGGAGAAGGCGATGGCCACGATGATGGCCTCGGGCGCCACCACCACCGTCCACCCGGCCATGCGCTGGAGCATCGCCGCGCCGCCCATGCCCAGCAGCAGGCCCAGCGTGCCGCCCGCCAGGCACAGCACCAGCGACTCCACGAGGAACTGGAGCATGATGTCCATGCCCGTGGCGCCCAGGGCCTTGCGCAGGCCAATCTCGCGCGTGCGCTCCGTCACCGACACCAGCATGATGTTCATGATGCCAATGCCTCCCACCAACAGGGAGATGGCGGCGATGCCGGCCAGCAGCAGGGAGAACGTCTGCGTCGTCTCCTGCATGGTGCTGAGCAGCGAGGCCTGGTCGCGGATGTTGAAGTCCGCGGGCTGCTCCGGCCGCAGCCGGTGCTCGCGCCGGAGCTTCTGGTCGATCTCCGCCATCGCGTCGTCCATGGACGTGTCGCTCACGGCCTGCACGGCGATGGAGCGGATGCGGTCGCTGCCCATGACGCGGAACTGCGCGGTGGACAGGGGGATGTAGAGGCTCTCGTCCGGGTTGTTGAAGCCCTGGGCGCCTTTCTCCGCCAGCACCCCGATGACCTGGAACGGGATGCCGCGGATGCGGATGGACTCGCCCACCAGCGCCGCGGTGTCCGTCAGGCCCAACTGGGCCCCCGCCAGCGCGCCCAGCACCACCACCCGGCGGCGGCCCTTGTCCTCCGCGTCCGTGAAGAGCCGCCCGTCGGTGACCTGCCCCTGGTTGACCTTGAAGTAGTCCGGCCAGGTGCCCACCACGGACAGGTTCGCGTTCTTCGCGCCGTACTCCACCTGGAAGCGCGACTCGATCTCCGGCGCCACGGCCTGGATGTGGCGCGGGTTCTCCCGCAGGGCCTCCGCGTCGTCGATGGTCATCGACGCCTGGGCGCGAATCATGCCGCCAGTGAAGGACTGGCCCGGGCGCACCGTGAGGACGTTGGTGCCCAGCCCCTGGAGCCGCTGCGCCACCGAGCGCTGCGCGCCTTCACCCAGCGCGACCATGGTGATGACCGCCGCGATGCCGATGACGATGCCCAGCATGGTCAGCAGCGAGCGCAGCTTGTTGGCGAGGACCGCATCGAATGCGACCCGGATGATTTCACCCATGACGTGTCCTCCTCCTTCCTTGACGTGGAACTAGCGCGGGCCCCGCGGGCGGCCGCTCGCGCCGGGAATCACGCCGCCCGTCATCTGGCGCATCCGCTCGGTGCGCTGCTGCTGCTGCTGCTGGAGCTTCGCCACCGAGATGAGCACCACCTGCTCGCCTTCCTCCAGGCCGCTCACCACCTCCGTGCTCTCCCAGTCGCTCAGGCCCAGGGTGACGCGCCGGGGCTGCGGCCCCGTGGGGCCCTGCACGAAGACGACGCCCTGCCGCGTGTCCCCCGTGCCCTGGGAGGCCTCGCGCATCCGGCGGCCCGCGCGGCCCGCGCCCGCGCCGCCCTGGCCTTCACCCATGGACTCCGGCCCCCGGGCGGGCACCGCGTCCGCGCCCGGCCCGTTGCCGCTGGCCACCGCGGCGGTGGCGCCCGCGCCTGCTTCACCCACGGCGGACACCGTCGTCGCTCCGGACGGCGCGGCCGGCTGGCTCGGCGCGCCCGGCGGCCGCATCACCGCGCGCATCGTCTCCTCGGACACGCCCACCGCGGCGGCCGCGGTCCGGGCCTCGCGCACCCCCACCACCGCGGTGTTGGGCACGGTGATGGCGTTGCGGCGGCGGGAGATTTCAATGGCCACCTCCGCGTTCATGCCCGGGCGCAGCAGGCCGTTCTTGTTCTCCAGGCGCACCAGCACCGGGAAGAGGGTCACGTTCTGCTCCACCAGCGCCTGCGGTTCGATCTTCACCACCTCACCGATGAAGGTGCGGTCCGGGTAGGCCTCCATGGTGACGCGTGCCGTCTGGCCGGGCTTGATCTGCCCGACGTCCGTCTCGTCCACCTTGGCGCGCACCTGCATCACCGACAGGTCCGCCATCTTGAACAGCGCGGTGCCGCCGGACACGTTGTTGGTGGCGGAGGCGATGATGACGCCCGGCTGGATGGTCCGCTCCAGGATGGTGCCAGGGCTGGGGGCGATGATGGTGACGTCGCGGCTGCGCTCCCGCGCGAGCTGCAGGTTCGTCTCCGCGCGCACCTTCGCCGCCCGCGCCGTGGCGGACGCGTCCACCGCCGTCTCGTACTCCTGCTGCGTCACGTAGCCGTCCTTGCGCAGCGTCTCCATGCGCGCGCGCTGGGCCTCCGTGGTGTTCAGCCGCACCCGCGCGGAGTCCAGGTCGGCCTGGGCCTGCGCCAGCGCGTTCTGCACGTCGCGCGGCTCGATCTCCGCCAGCAGCGTGCCCTTGGCCACGGTGTCACCCGTGTCGAAGTGGACCTTGAGCACCTCGCCAGAGGCCTTGGACTTCACCTCCACCACCCGGAGCGGCTCCACCAGGCCCGCGGACTCCGCCACCACCTCCATATCCCGGCGCTCCGCCACCGCCACCGCGGCCGAGCGCTCCTGCGTCTGGGGCTCCTCGCCGCGCTGGGTGACGTACGCCCCCGCGCCAAGCAGGAGCGCCGCGCTGCCGGAGATGATCCACTTCCTGGTCTTGCTCACGACGACCTCCCGTACCTTGTTCCACGCTGCGCGCGTGGCGAAAATTCAGTCCCGATTCCGCTCGTCCCGCTCGATGACGCCGTCCTTCAGGAACAGCACCCGCCGCGCATGCGCCGCGATGTCCGACTCGTGGGTGACGAGCATCAGCGTCTGCCCCTGGCCGTGCAGCTCGCCGAAGAGCGCCATGATCTCCTCGCCCGTGCGGCTGTCCAGCGCGCCCGTGGGCTCGTCCGCCAGCAGCAGCGCCGGCTGCGTCACCAGCGCGCGGGCAATGGCCACGCGCTGGCGCTGACCACCGGACAGCTCGTTGGGCCGGTGGTCCTTGCGCGCGCCCAGGCCCACCTTGTCCAGCATGGCCGCCGCGCGCTCGCGCCGCTCCTTCTTGGGGATGCGCGCGTAGATGAGCGGCAGGGCCACGTTGTCCAACGCGGAGGCGCGGGGCAGCAGGTTGAAGCTCTGGAACACGAAGCCCAGCTCGCGGTTGCGGATGCGGGCCAGCGCGTTCTCCGTCATGCCCGCCACCGGCTGGCCGTTGAGCCAGTACTGCCCGTCGCTGGGCACGTCCAGGCAGCCGATGAGGTTCATGAAGGTGGACTTGCCGGAGCCGGACGGGCCCATGACGGCCACGTATTCGTTGCGGCGGATGGTGAGGTCCACGCCGCGCAGGGCGCGCACCACCTCGGAGCCCATCGTGTAGTCCTTGCGCAGGCCCTCCACGCGGATGACCACGTCGGAGATGTCCCGCGCCGGGCCCGCGCCCGCCTGCGGCTGGGGGTTGGTGGACGTGCTCACAGCGACCTCCCCGCGAGCGCTTCCAGCTCCGCGCGCGCAATCCGGTAGTCGAAGCGGGAGGCCACCAGGTTGATCTCCGCCGACACCAGGTTCTCCTGGGACGTCAGCAGCTCGATGATGGTGGTGGCGCCCAGCTTGTAGCGCTCCTGCTGCACCTTCAGGTCCTCCTGCGCCACCGAGACGGACTCCGTGGCCAGGGCGATGCGGTTCGACGCCAGCTTGAGCTGGTTCAGGGACGTCCCCACGCTGGAGCGCACCGCGCGCCGGGTGTCCGCCAGCGTGGCCTGCGCCACGGAGGACTGCGTCCGCGCCGTCGTCACGCGCTCCTCGCGCACGAAGCCGTCGAAGAGGGGGTAGGCGAGGCCCAGCCGGACGGACCAGCTCGTGCGGCCTCCGTTGAACGCGGGCTCGTCATTGAACCAGTCATAACCGCCCGACAGCCGGACCGTGGGCAGGTAGGAGGACTTCGCCGCCTTCACGCTGGCCTCCGCCGCCCGCAGGTCCGCCTCCGCCGCCTGGATGGAGGGCGCCTGGGCGGTGATTTCATCCGTCAGCGCCTCGTCGGTGAGCGCGAACGGCGCCTCGTCCCCGGCCTCCAGGGGCTGGGCGTCCACCGGGCCGTCCTCGCCAATGAGCCGGCCCAGCGACAGCGCCGCGGCGGCGTGCTGGGTCTGCGCGGAGAGGAGGGCCTCCTGCGCGGAGGTGAGGTCGTACTTCGCACGCAGGACGTCGGAGCGCGTCGCCGAGCCCACCGCGAGCCGCCGCTCCGCCGCCTCCGCGTTCTGCTTCGCCCGCTCGATGCGGGACAGGGCGACCTCCTCCAGTCCGCCCGCGCGGAGGACCTCGTAGTAGGAGCGCTCCACGTCGAGCACCGCGGACGCGCGCTGGGCAATCAGGACGGCCCGGGCCGCGCTGGAGCGCGCCTGCGCCTGCCGGCTGTTGGCGCCGCGCTGGCCGCCGGTGAAGACGTTCCACGAGGCCGACAGGCCGGCGCTGTACGTGTCACTGGGCGCGTTGAACACCAGGCCGGTGTTCGGGTCCAGGCGCTGGCTGCTGGCCAGCGAGCTGTTCGCGTTTGCCGTCAGGTTCGGCAGGTAGGCGCCGAACGCGCTGCGCTCCGCCGCCGCGGTGTTGGTGACGGAGCCCGCCGCTTGCGCCACCTGGGGGCTCGTCTTCATCGCCCGCGCGATGGCCTCCTCCAGGGAGACGCGCTTCATCGACGTTGTTTCCTGCGCCAGACCCACGCCGGGGACCGTCACCAGCCCGAGGATGCCCAGGGCCAGGGCCGTCATCCGGTAGGGTTGCCGCTTCCACCACGGTGTCTGTGCGTTTTTCATCGCAAGCAGGGCCACTGCATTTGCCTTGCCACGCTCCAACCTCTGGAAATGTGGAGGGAAAGGGGCGCCGGGGCTGCGGGAACCGCAGCGCGAGTGCGGATTCCGCATGCGCCGCCGGCCATTCCCGCACGAACGCGGTGGGCCTTCCCCTGGCGCCCCGCGCGCGAGCCTCAGCAGCGGCCCCGGCCTCGTGATTGCACAGCGCCTGGGCGCCATGGGGGCGCGCCGCCGTCGGGAGCCCGCCCCTTCGCCCTGCCAGCGGCCGTGTGGCCGCCCTCCATCCCCCGGGAGAATCCCCCATGCCCCCTGTGCTGCTTGGACGAACCCCGGCGCGTGCGGCGCGCGGCACTCACGGAAGAGGGTGCGGATTCCGCACGCCGCATGCAGAGTTCGCAGCCTGTGGAGGTGTGCGATGGAGTTGGAGTCCCCGCGGCGGAGGTCGGCGATGAGCGGCGCTCCCTGGTGGCGGCCGCTTGGACCCCGGGCGCCCTGGGTGGCGGCGGTCCTCATGTGCGCGGTGCTGATGTCGGCGGCGTTGTTCATCCGGAGCACCGCGCTGGAGTCCTCCGCCCTGGTGGCCCGGGGCATGGCCAACGTCATCATGGTGGCCGGCTTCGAGGCCTTCCGGGACGCGGAGGGCCTGCCGGGGCCCTCCGCGCTGGACGCCTTCCTGGCGTCCCACCGGGAGGGGGGCCTGCGCTACGTGGCCGTCATGGACGATGACCAGGTGCTGGCCTCGGCCGGGGAGGGGAAGCTCGGGCGCCTCCTCTTCCAGGAGTCCTCTCCGTTGGTGGTCGAAGGCGCGCGTGCGCGGCTGGTCCACCGCATCCGCCGTCCCCGTCCGGCCCACGGCCCCCTGACGCGGCAGGAGCTGCGGGCGCTGTCGGCGCAGGAGGAGGCCCAGGCGCCGCGCAAGCAGTTGCGGATGGTCTACGAGTTCGAGCCGCTGACCGCGCTGGCGCTGGAGTCGCGCTCGCAGCGGCTGCTGGGCGTGGCGGTGGCCTCGTGCGTGGGCATCCTGGTGCTGGCCTTCGCCTTCTCCCGTTCGCTGGCGCAGCGCGAGGCGTTGTCGGAGGAGCTGGAGCGGGGCCGGCGGCTGGCGGCCCTGGGCACCATGTCCGCGGTGCTGGCGCACGAGCTGCGCAACCCCCTGGCCTCGCTCAAGGGGCACGCGCAGCTCCTGGCCGAGCGCGTGGAGCGTGACGCCGTCCTGGCGCCCAAGGCGGACCGGGTGGTGTCGGAGGCCGTGCGGCTGGAGCAGTTGATGAATGACTTGCTGGGCTTCGTGGCCAGCGGCGAGCTGCGCCGCGTGGAGGCGGACCCCAACGACGTGCTGCGCGCGGCGGTGGAGAGCACGGGCGCGGCCCGGGTGGAGGCCCGCTACCTTTCGGAGCGCACCCCCTGGCCCATGGACGCGGGGCGGTTGCAGCAGGCGCTGGAGAACGTCCTGCGCAACGCCGTGCAGGCCAGCCCCGAAGGCCACCGCGTGGAGGCCCGCGTGGAGCGGCAGGACGCGTCGCTGGTGTTCACAGTGAAGGACCATGGGCCCGGCATCGCCACAGGGGAGGAGCAGCGCATCTTCGAGCCCTTCGTCACCGGACGCGTGCGCGGCGTGGGCCTGGGGCTGGCCATCACCCGCCGCATCGTCGAGCTGCATGGCGGCACGGTGAGCGCGCGCAGCCATGCCAGCGGCGGCGCGGAGTTCCGTCTCACCGTCCCGGCGAAGGGAGCCTGAACCATGGCGCGAATCCTGGTGGCGGATGACGAAGAGGGCGTGCGCTCGTTCCTGGCCGAGGCGCTGGAGTACGAAGGGCACTCGGTGACGACGGCCGCCGACGGTGAAGAGGCCGCCCGGCTGATGGCGCGGCAGGGCGTGGACCTGCTGCTCACGGACCTGCGGATGCCGGGCATGGACGGCCTGACACTGCTGCGCAAGGTGCGCGAGGAGCAGCCTGACGTGGAGGTGGTGGTGCTCACCGCCGTGGGCACGGTGGAGAGCGCCGTGGCGGCGATGAAGGCCGGCGCCTTCGACTACCTGCTGAAGCCGGTGGGCAGCCCCGCGGAGCTGCGCCTGACGGTGGCGCGGGCCCTGGAGCGGCGCGCGCTGCTCAACTGGAAGACGGAGGCGCGGCAGTCCGCGGGCGACGTGGAGCTGAGCTGGGGCGCGCCCGCCATGTCGCCCGTGGTGGAGGCGCTGCGGAAGGTGGCGCCCACGCAGGCCACGGTGCTGCTGGTGGGGGAGAGCGGCACGGGCAAGGAGGTGACGGCGCGGGCCCTGCACCAGTGGAGCGAGCGCGCCGACGGGCCCTTCGTGGCCGTCAACTGCGCGGCGCTGACGGAGACGCTGCTGGAGAGCGAGCTGTTCGGCCATGAGAAGGGCGCCTTCACGGGCGCGGTGGCCCAGCGGCGCGGCCGCATCGAGCTGGCGCAGGGGGGCACCTTCTTCCTCGACGAGGTCGGCGAGCTGAAGGCGGAGCTCCAGGCCAAGCTGCTGCGCGTGCTGCAGGAGCGGCGCTTCGAGCGCGTGGGCGGCACGCGGACGCTGGAGGCCGACGTGCGCTGGGTGGCGGCCACCAACCGGGACCTCAAGGCGATGATGGCGCGCGGCGAGTTCCGCGAGGACCTCTACCACCGGCTGGCGGTGTTCCCCATCCGGCTGCCCTCCCTGCGCGAGCGGCGGGAGGACCTGCGGCCGCTGGCGGAGCTGCTGCTGCGCCGCATTGGCGACGAGCTGGGGCGCCCGGGCCTGCGCCTGTCACCCGAGGCCGTGGCCAGGCTGGAGGCGTTCGCCTGGCCGGGCAATGTCCGCGAGCTGCGCAACGCGCTCGAGCGGGCCGCCATCCTCGCGGATGGGCCGGTGGTGGAGCCCAGGCACCTGTGGTTGGACCCGACGGGCGCTGGGGGACCGGCGGCGGAGGCGTCGACCTCGGAGGGAGGGCGGCTGCCTGACCTGACGCTGGAAGAGCTGGAGCGACGGGCCATCGAGCAGGCCATCGCGGACGAGGCGGGGAACCGCAAGCGCGCCGCCCAGCGGCTGGGGATTGGCCTCCGGACGCTTTACGACAAGCTGCGGCGCTACGAGTCGCCCTGAAAACGACGAACGGCGCGGAGAGGGCTCTCCGCGCCGCGCGCTCCGGGGAACCTACGCGGGGTTCACGGAGGGCCGTTGCCCTGGCGCACCGAGTTCAGCTCCACCGCGGTGGCGTAGATCTGCGCCCAGGAGCGGTACTTCACGCGGTCCAGGAAGCCCTTCTGGTCGTTCGCGTAGTCGAACATGTCCTTGCGGAAGAGGGCGTCGGCGGCCTTGCGCGCATCGGGGCCGAGCGGCGTGCCCTTCTTGTCGAAGTAGCGCAGCAGGTCGTACCCGTAGTCGTGCGTCTTGGCCGCGGGGTCGAACTCCTTGTCCGGGCCGATCTTCAGCGGGACGGAGGCGTAGCCCAGCGGGTCCTGCATGCGCTGGCCGTGCGGCGTCTGGATGGCGTAGGGCTTGTAGCCGATGACCTGCTCGAAGTCCGCCGGAGGCGGCCGCGCGCCGGTCAGGTACTCCATCATCAGCTTGCCGTGGTCGCCCGCGGGGGCCGCGCCCACCTTCGCCGTGCGCTGGAGCGCCGTCGTCGTGTTGCTGAACGAGTCCTTCTGGTGGATGGCCGCGGGGACGGCGGTGGCGTTGGGCTTTTCCGCTGCGGGCGACTCCGAGGTGGAGTTCGCCGGCCGGCGGGCCGAGACGGGGGCGTTTCGAACGAGCATGATGAGGTCCGGGGGAAAGCTTCCTCTCAGTTTGTCGCAGTTTGTAGACTTGAAGTTGCGTGGAAATCACCGACGCACCGCGTGGTGCCAGGAGAACTCAGTGGGAACGGACCTTTATCGCGACGGAATGGCCCGGTTGGACGCAGGGGATGTGGCGGAGGGCCGCCGTCTGCTGGAAGAGGCGCTGCGCAAGTCCCCCGGCGACGTGACGGTGATGCACGGGCTGGCTCGGGCGTTGGACCTGGCCGGCGAGCGCGTGCGTTCCGTGGAACTCCTGGAACACGCCAATGCGCGGGCCCCCGCGGAGCCTGGCCCGGCGTATGACCTGGCCATGGCGCTGCTGGAGCGGGAGGAGGACGCACGCGCCGTGCAGGTCCTCACCCCCGTGCTCCAGGCGCACCCCGACGACACCCGGGGGCACCTGTTCATGGCCATGGCCCTGGCGAAGACGGACGCGGCCCAGGCCCGGGTCCACACGGCGAAGGCCCTGATGGACCCGAACCCCGACGTGAAGCTCCAGGCCCAGGCCCTGGACGGCGTGCTCGCCGAGCACCTTGCCGCGTCCTGAGGCGCTGCGTCCGCGCCTACGCGCGCAGGGAGACCACCGTCACGCCGTCGCCGCCCTCGTGGCCCTCACCCGGCCGGTACATGCGGATGTACGGCGAGGCGGACAGGTAGTCACGGATGGCCTGCTTGAGCGCCCCCGTGCCGTGGCCGTGGATGACCAGGGCGGCCTCTTCACCGCTCCGCATGCCGCGGTCCAGGAAGGACTCCAGCTCCGCCAGCGCGTCGTCCGCGCGCATACCGCGCACGTCGCAGCGGAAGTTCGTGGCCTCCACCTCGGAGGGGGCCGCGGAGGCCGCGCGCTTGAGCGCCGCGTCCTGCTTCTGACGCTCCGGGAACTTCGCCTGCTGCGGCTTGCGCGTGCGCGCGCCCGACAGCTCCGTGGTGGGCACGCGCATCTTCAGCGCGCCACCCGCGGACACCACCGCGTGGCTGTCCACCAGCTCCAGGATTTCGACGTCGCGGTTCAGCCCCGAGTGATGCACCCAGGCGCCCACCTTCAGGTTCGCGGGGCCGGGGGCCTCCACCTGGAACAGCTCCGCCTTGGCGGCCAGGGCGCGCTTCTGCGCCTCGTCCGCGCGCTGCTGGAGCTGCTGCCGGGCCTCGGCCAGCGCCTTCTCGTTCTGCTCCGCGCGCAGCTTCACCAGCAGCTTCTGCACCTCCGCCGCCGCGTGCTCGCTGGCCGCGTGCACGTCCTCGTTGAACTGCATCATCTTCGCGCGGCGCTCGCGCTCGAAGGTCTGCTTCTGCTTCTCCAGGTCGGCCCGGAGCGCCTCGGCCTCCTGGGCCGCCACGCGGGCCTTCTCCAACTCCTCGGAGAGCCTGCGCCGCTCCTCTTCCGCCGCCGCCAGCGCCTTCGACAGCGGGCCGCCGGCGTTGACGGAGAGCTCGCGGGCGCGCTCGCAGACGTTCCGCGGCAGGCCCACGCGCGCCGCCATTTCAATGGCCGACGACTGGCCCGCCGCGCCAATCTGCAGCCGGTAGGTGGGGGCCATGCGCTTGGAGTCGAAGCCCACGCGCGCGTTGAGGAAGCGCGGGTCCATGTGGGCCAGGGCCTTCAGCTCCTCCAGGTGCGTGGTGACGAGCACGACCACGCCCTTGGCCATCAACTCCTCCAGGACGGCGATGGCGATGGCCGCGCCCTCGCGAGGGTCGGTGTCCGCGGCGATTTCATCGATGAGGACCAGCGAGCCTTCGCCCGCGGCCTCGATGATGTCGCGCAGCATCACCACGTGCGCGCTGAACGTGGACAGGCCCTGCTCCAGGTTCTGCGCGTCACCCACGGTGGAGTGGACGGAGCGGTACAGCGGCATCCGCGAGCCTTCCGCCACCGGAATCGGCAGGGCGGCGCGCAGCATCAGCGAGCAGAGCCCCACGCCCGTCAGCGTCACCGTCTTGCCGCCCGCGTTGGGGCCGGAGACGACCAGCGCCTTGGCGTCGCCCGTGAGCGTCACGTCGTTGGCCACGACCTCCGCGCCCCTGAGCACCAGGCGCGGGTGGCGCAGCTGGTGGAGCTGCAGGTCCGTCACCCCGGCGAACTCGGGCGTGGTCGCGCCCAGGTCGGCGGACAGGATGGCCACGGACTCGACCTCGTCCAGCTCCGCGACGGCGTCGATGCCTTCGAGGATGCGCTCCGACTCGCGCCCCAACTGGTCGCTCAGCGCCTGGAGCACCTTGCGCTCCTCCTCCAGGACCTCGGACTGCGCGATGGCCAGGTCGTTGCCCAGGCCCACCATGGCCTGGGGCTCCATGAAGAGCGTCTGGCCCGTCTGGCTGGCGTTGTGGACGATGCCGTCCACCTCCGAGCGGTAGTTGGCCACCACCGGCACCACGTAACGCCCGTTGCGGATCGTGTAGTAGTTCTCGCGCAGCCTGGTCGTGAAGGCCTCGTCGTGGAGCAGCTCGTCCAGGCGGGACTTGATGCGCCGGTGCAGGCCGCGCGCCCTGTCACGCGCCTCACGGAGCTCCGGGCTGGCGCGGTCGGAAATTTCACCGTCCGGTTCGAAACACTGGTCGATGCGGCGGGCCAGCGCCTCCAGGGCGGGCATCCGGCGGGAGAGCTCCACCAGCCGGGGGACGCGGGCCTTGCGCTCGTCCAGGGCCTCGCGGGTGCGGACGAAGGCGAAGAGGAGCTGCGCCGCGTCGATGAGCTGGCGGGGCTCCAGCATGCCGCCCTTGGCGGCATGGCCCACGGGCGTGCGCAGGTCCGTCACGCCGCCCAGGGGGAGGGAGAACTGCTCCTGGGACAGGGCGCGGGCCTCGGCGACCAGCGCCAGGGCCTCCGTCACCGCCTCGGGAGTGTCCAGGAAGGGCCGGGCGAGCACCCGCTCTCTGCCAGGCTCCGTCCTGCAACGTTGCGCCAGCGCGCGGAGCACGTCCGCGAAGCCCAGGTCTTCCAGCGTTCTTTGCGATATCTGCACGGTCATGGGTTTCATGCGCGGCCGTTCGGCCGTCAAGAGGATCTATTGAGGCGCCCGGGTCGGCTCTGCTATCAGCCACACATGAGGTGGGTCCTCCTGGTGGCCTTGCTGGCGGGCGCGACTGACGCGGCGGAGCCTTCCGCCCTGACACCGCCATCATCCCGGACGGCGGTGACGCTCCCGGACGCACTGGCCCTCGAAGCGGCAGGAGATGACGCAGGGGCCCTGGCCGCGCTGGAGTCCCTGGTGCGGGCCCAACCCGCGTGGGAGCTGCCCCGGCTGGAGATGGCCCGGCTCCTGCTGAAGACGGGCGGCGCGCTGGAGCAGGCGGAGGCCCATCTGGCCGCCGCCCTCCAGCAGGCTCCCCATAATCCCCGCGCCTGGTATCTGCGGGGGTTGTTGTGGGAGGAGCGGGGTGACCGCCGGCAGGCCGTCCAGGCGTACGAGCGGGCCGTGCAGCTCCGCGCCTCCTACGAGGAGGCCCGCTTCCGGCTCGGCACGCTCTGGCTGGACCTGGGGGACCTGCTCAAGTCGGAGCTGCACCTCCGCTACCTGGCGCGGCTGAAGCCGGAGTGGGTGCAGGTGCGCCTCCAGCTCGCGGAGGTGCTGGAGAAGCAGGAGCGCCCGCTGGACGCGGAGAAGGAGCTGCTGGCCGCGCGAGGGCTCCAGCCGACCAGCGCCCTGGTCCTCCGGCGGCTCGCCGACTTCTACGCGCGCACGGGCCGGCCGAGGCTCGCGGAGAAGGTGCGGGCGTCGCTGGAGGCGCCGCCGAAGCGCCGCATGCGTGAGCTCAAACCATCACGTCGCTGACAGCAGGCGGCCACGCGGTACGCAGTTGCGATTGCACGCTCGACGGTGGCGCATACACTGCGCGGGCTTTGAAGACCGCCAACCTCGCCATCGTCTTCACCGACATCAAGGGCTTCACCGAGCGGACCAGCCGGCAGACGCTGGAGGAGAACCAGCGCCTGCTCCAGGTCCACGAGGCCCTGCTGGCGCCGTTGTTCAAGGCGTTTGGCGGGCGCATCGTCAAGTCCATCGGGGACGCGTACCTCGTCACCTTTGAGTCGCCCACCCAGGCCGTGCTCAGCGGCATCGCCATCCAGGACCGGCTCTGGCACCACAACCGGGCGGTGGAGGCGCCGGAGCAGCTTCACGTCCGCGTGGCCATCAACGTGGGCGAGGTGCGGCTGGATGGGAACGACATCTTCGGTGAGCCCGTCAACATCGCCGCCCGGGTGGAGGGCATCGCCGAGGCGGGCGAGGTGTACTTCACCGAGGCCGTCTACCTGTCGATGAACAAGGCGGAGGTGCCCTCCAAGGAGGTGGGCGCCTTCGAGCTGAAGGGCATCCCCGGGAAGATTCGCGTCTTTCACGTGCCCCGCGCGCCGTACCGCGTGGAGGCCCCCTCGGCCGCCGCCATCGCGGAGGCGCCGGGCGCCGAGACGATGCCGCCCTTCGGGAACCTGGCGCTGTCCCGCGTGGCGGAGGCCGCGGCGGCGCCGTCGGGCGCGGCGGTGGACCTGTCCGAGCTGGGCCAGCGGGCGGCCGCGGGCGCGGCGGTCATCAGCCAGCGCGCGGCCGCGCAGGCCTCGGTGCTGGGGCAGCAGGCCGCGGTGCTCGGGCGGCAGGCGCGCACGGTGGGCGGTTCGCTCTTCTCGCGCGGCGTGGCGGCGCTGCCGCCGAAGGTGCAGCGGCACCGCGCGTGGGTGGGCGTGGGCGTCGTCGTCCTGCTCGCCGGTGTCGCCATGCTGGCCTTCGGCGGCGATGAGACGGTGCGCGCCATCAAGGCGGTGGAGCGGGCCCCGGAGGAGGAGCGGGCCGCGCTGGCGAAGGACGTCCGGACCCTCATCATGAAGGAGGAGGAGGCCGGGCGGCGCAACTTCCTGCTGGGCCGCCTCACGGAGGCGACGGGCAAGCCGGATGACGCGCTGAAGGTCTATGCCACCGCCGTGAAGGCCGGCAGCCGCGCCGCGGAGGACCGCCTCATCGAGATGCTGTCGCACGGGCGCTGCGACGTGCGCTCGGACGCCGCGTCCACGGTGAGCCGGCTCCAGTTGCAGCGGGCCGTGAGCGCGCTGGAGGACTTGCAGGAGGACGGCGGGCCGGATGACGGATCGCGGACGGGCCTGTTCGGCTTGTCCAAGTGCGACTCCAAGCAGGCCGCGGAGAGCGCGCTCAAGGGCTTCAAGGGGCGTTGATGTGTCGGCCCTCGGGGCTGGCTGAGGAAGGGAAGGCCGTGACGAAGGTGAAGACGGGACTGGACGTGTGGGTGGCGCAGGGCTTCTCCGCGCTGAAGGGCAAGCGCGTGGGGGCCATCGTGAACCCCACCAGCGTGGATGCTCGCTTCCGCCACCTGGCGGACCTGCTGGCGGGCGCGGAGGGCGTCACGCTGGCGGCGCTGTTCGGTCCGGAGCACGGCATCCGGGGCGAGGCGCAGTACATGGTGGCGGTGGACGAGGCGAGGGATCGCCGCACCGGCGTGCCGGTGTACAGCCTCTACGGCTCCACCTTCGAGTCGCTGTCGCCGCGTCAGGAGTCGCTCCAGGGCCTGGACGCGCTCGTCTTCGACATCCAGGACGTGGGCAGCCGCTACTACACCTACGTCTACACCATGGCGCTGGCCATGAAGGCCGCGGCGAAGGCGCGCGTGCCCTTCTACGTGCTGGACCGGCCCAACCCGCTCAACGGCGTGGCCATGGAAGGCAACCTGGTGGGGGAGGGCTTCCGCTCCTTCGTGGGCCTCTACGCGCTGCCCAACCGGCATGGCATGACGGCGGGGGAGCTGGCCCGCCTCTTCAACACCCAGGAGGGCTTCGGCTGCGAACTCACCGTGGTGGCGTGCGAGGGCTGGCGCCGGGGTCAGTTCTGGGATGAGACGGGGCTGCCGTTCATCTCCCCGTCGCCGAACATGCCCACCGCGGACACCGCGCTGGTGTACCCGGGCATGTGCCTGGGAGAGGGCACGAATGTCTCGGAGGGCCGCGGCACGTGCCGCCCCTTCGAGCAGTTCGGCGCGCCGTGGGTGGACACCGACAAGCTGCTGGCGCGGCTGGCGAAGGAGGACCTGCCCGGCGTCGCCTTCCGGGCCGTGGGCTTCACGCCGACGTTCGACAAGTACACGGGCCAGTCGTGCAACGGCGCCTTCATCCACGTCACGGACCGGCAGGCCTTCCAGCCGCTGCGCACCGGCATCGCCATCTTCCAGGCGCTGCGTGACCTCCATCCGGGCGACTTCGCCTGGCGCGCGGACGCGTATGAGTTCGTGGAGGACGTGCCCGCCTTCGACCTGCTCTGCGGGACGGACCAGGTGCGCCGCGGTATCGAGGCGGGGTGGCCGCTGGAGCGGTTGCTGGAGGGGTTCTCCGCCCAGACGGAGACGTTCGCGCGGCACAGGGCGCCCTACCTGCTATACGCTTGAGGCGTGATCGGTGTCTTCTCCGACAGCCATGGGGACCTGGAAGCCTTCGACGCGGCCTACGAGCTGCTGCGCGCCAAGGGGGCGCGGCGCTTCCTCTTCGCGGGCGCGCGCTACACGGACCTGGACGAGTGGGTCCTCTGGCGGCGGCAGAAGAGCCGGGGCGGGCGTGAGTACTCGGACGCGGACTTCCTGGCGGACGTGACGAACTGGCTGGGCAGCCAGGACGCGCTGCCTCGCACGCCGTCGCGCGCGGAGGTGCCCGCGGACGTGGCCTCCGAGGATGACCGCCGGCTCGTCATGGAGCGGTTCATCCGGGTCCCCGAGCGCGAGTCGCTCCAGTACCGGGACCCCTCCATCAACAACAAGGTCATGGACCTGATGGGGGACACGCTGTGCTGCGTGGTGCACGACAAGAACGACCTGACGCGGGATGACCTGCTCAACGCGCTCCTCTTCGTCCACGGCAAGGAGCCGGAGCCCAAGGTGGTGCGGATTGGCCCCCGCTACTTCCTGACGCCCGGGCGGCTGGTGGGCGCCGCCGAGCAGACGTGCGCGCTGCTGGAGAAGGTGGACCGCGACCTGCGCTACTCCGCCTTCCGCCTGGACGGGCACGTCGTGCTGGAGCCCCAGGTCATCGTGCTGGAGAAGAAGTCCCCGAAGTTGTCCCTCAAGTGACGTGAGGCCCGCCGTGCAGGTCGCGCTCCTCGGAGGCTCGTTCAATCCGCCCCATGTGGGGCACCTCATGGCCGCCGCCTACGTCCATGCCACCCAGGCCGTGGACGAGGTGTGGCTGATGCCGTCCTGGCAGCACCCGTTCGGCAAGCAGATGGAGGACTTCGAGCACCGCGTCGCCATGTGCGAGGCGCTCTGCGCGGAGACGTCGGGCTGGCTGAAGACGAGCCGCATCGAGCAGGAGCCGGGGCTCAGCGGCCGCACGGTGGACACGCTGTCCCTGCTGGTGGCGCGGCATCCGGACATCCGCTGGTCGATCATCATCGGCAGCGACATCCTGCGCGACCTTCCGCACTGGAAGGACTTCCACCGCATCGAGGAGCTGGCGCGGGTGATGGTGCTCAACCGCGCGGGCTACCCGGCTCCGAACACGTTGGGACCGCCGCTGGCCGAGGTGTCGTCGACGCTGATTCGGGAGCTGCTCGCGCGGGGCGAGGCGCCGTCGGACCTGGTGCCCGCGCGCGCCATCGCCTACGCGCGTGAGCACGGCCTCTATGGCCTCAAGCCGACGCCGTAGTGGCGCCGCCCGTCACAGGCCGAAGCCGACCAGGTGCAGGTGGTCCAGTCCCTGCTCGAAGCGGTAGGCGTATTGGTAGTAGAGCGACACGGGCACGGCCTGCCCGAAGGTGAGGCTCAGTGACGCGGACGCGCCCACGGCCGCGTGGTTGGCGCGGTTGTCGGTCCGCGCCAGCGAGCCGAAGGCCTCGAAGCCGACGTCGCGCACGAAGAGGGACGGGAAGAGCCACAGCGTGGAGGCCCAGCCGTAGTCGATGGGGACGCGGTACTGGTACGTCGCGGACCCGATGAGCGCGTCGCGGGCGCGAATCTCCAGGTCCTCGTAGCCGCGGAGGTACTCGCTGAAGGCGATGCCCGGCTGGAGCTGCAAGGGCAGGGGCGCGGTCTGCTGGCTCGTGCGGTTGGTGTACCAGAGCTGGCCCGCGTTCAGTCCGCCCACCTGGAGCAGCCTGGACGGAGCTCCGGGGAGGAACCGGCCCACCGCGGTGAGGCGGAGGTTGTCGCGTCCCGTGAAGGGCAGGCCGCCGGTGAAGCCGTCGAGCCCCAGGCGGACATCGCCCATGGTGGAGTCCTGGCGGAAGGCGCCCGGATACACGCCCGCGGACATCGTGATGCCCAGGCCTCGCTGCGTGCTCCCATAGGAGGTGGCGTCGCCGGCGAAGTAGGACGCGGAGATCTCCGGGCCGACGATCTGCGTCCGGAGGCCGGGGAATTGCTCCGTCGCGTCGTACTCGCGGCGCAGCGCCAGTACGCCGAACGTCACCGGCGTGGTCCAGAAGCTGCGAGACGCGAAGGCCGCGGCCTGGAGGTCCGTGCGCCCATTCTGACGGACGTGGGCGCCCGACACCTGGATGTACCAGGGCGAAAGCGTCGCGTTGCCGTACGCCAGGGAGATGCTGGGGGCGTCCTCGCGTGAGTCGAAGGAGAGCAGCAGGGAGTACGCGTGGAAGCCGAGCCGGTCCTGTCCCGCGAGCGCCAGCGCGCCCATCACATACGTCTCGTCCGTGTCGTCGGGGTCGGTCGCGGCGAGCAGGTAGGGCGCGCGGAGCTCGGGGATGAAGAAGCGCTCCAGCGTCGAGTAGGGCTTGTCCGAGATGATCTGGAGTTCGGTGCCCGGGTCGGGTGGCGCCTCGACGGGCGCGTCGAGGCCGGAGAGCACCGTGGAGATATCAGGCGCCACGACGCCTGGAGCCAGTGGCGCGTCCGGGGATGCCGGTGGAGGGTGCGCGGTGAGCGCGAGGGGCGCGGTGCCCTCCGCTCCCGGTGACGTGTCCGTGCGCGCCGTGGCGCCTTCGTCCTCCTTGGGGACGATGGCGACCACGGGGGCCCGGTCGATGGTGAAGTTCAGCCCATCCCGATTGAGGAACACGACCTCGTCGGTCCCCACTGGATGGACGTCCATCACCACATGGGGCGCGTCCGTGATGCGAACCACCTCCCGCGTCTCCACCGTGAGGACGTGGGCCTGCAGCCGCCCCTCGTGCTCCCGGAGGAACACGAGGCGTTCGTCGTCCAGCCACCTCGGCGAATAGTTGAAGCGCCCATCGCGCGTCAGCCAGCGGAGGCGGCCATCCGACTCCCGCAGCACCAGGTCCCAACCCGCGTCACCCGACAGGGGGAAGACGACGCGCTCGCCGTCCGGGGCCACCGAGGGCGGCCCCACGGAGGTGCTGGCGCCGAAGTCCGTGAGCGCCGTTCGCTGGCCCGTCTCCAGCTCCAGCCGCACCACGTTGGCCGAGTCACCTTCGACGCGGACGTACACATAGGCCGCTTCATCCGGCGTGATGCTCCCGCCCATGCCGGCCACGTCGTCCCAGAGCCGCGTGACGTTTCCTGTGCGCGCGTCCACCTTCCACAGCCGCGCCGTGTAGCCCCCTTGCGCGTTAAGGTCCGCCATCACCAGGTACAGCCACGCGCCGTCACGGCTGAACGACATGCCGCTGACCAGCGTCGCGGAGCCCAGCACCCAGCGGCGGAAGGGGAGCAGCTCCACCAGCGGACGTTCGAAGCGCACGCGGCCATCCGGCTCCAGCACCGTCAGCCGGGTGTAGCGCTCGCGCCCCACGCTCACCGTCGCGGTGACGCCGCTGGCCGTATGCGCGGCCAGCCGGGAGAAGTACCCGCCGTCCTTCACCCACGTCCGCTGCGACGCGGGCCGCTCGCGGACCTGGAGGTCCTCCCGCAGCGTCCGCGTGTACTCCGCGAACAGCGAGCCGATGTCCCGCCCGTACACGCGCTTGAAGCGCAGCGTCACCGCCAGCGGCGGCACCAGGGAGTCGCCTTGCTCATCCACCAGCTTCCACAGCCTGGCTTCGCCGTAGCGCTCCGCGAGGTACTCCACGAAGTGCATGCCGGTGATGTAGTTGCCGCCAAACGGGTCCAGCGCGCGCTGCTCGGGGGACAGGTAGCCCGGGTTGAGCCGCCCCCCGGTGGCCTGCACCACCGAGTCATACCAGCCGCGCCAGATGGGGCTGTGCGGCCGGCCAGCGTCCTTGTCGAAGCGGCCCTCGTAGTAGGTGGCCAGCCCCTCCAGGAACCAGGACTCCGTATAGGAGTTGGGCTGGAACAGCCCGCCGGTGACGAGGTTGAGGAAGCCCCAGACGCCGTCCGTCTGCTGGAGCTGCACGTAGTGGACGGCCTCGTGGCAGGCCACGTCGCCCACGTCCACCTCGCCCAGGTTGAACAGGTGGAACAGCTCCAGCGTCAGGTGGGAGGGCATCACCATCTGCTGCGGCGTGCTGGCGTAGTCGGGGACGACGTAGGCGTTGTTGAAGTTGGAGCTCGTCAGGTAGACGAGCACCCTGTCCCGCTGCTTCTTGCGCCACGTCTGCTGATGGAGGCTCGCCACGCAGCCCTCCAGCCGCGACGCCATGCGCAGGGCCTCTGCCCGGAGGTGGGCCGGGTAGTAGAGCTCCAGGGACTCCGTGGTGAGCTTGCGCATCTCGTCCCGAGCGAACGAGGCCTGGATGTTCTGGGGGAAACGGGGTGTGACGAAGGCACACCCGCCGTTTGTCAGCAGGAGACAGGTGGCGAGGACAGCCCAGCGAAGCCACCAGCGGGAAGCGGGCATGCAGGCCATCCTACAGGTCAGTAATCGTAGCCACGACCGCGATTTTCACGGTAAGGGATGCCCCCGTCGCCTCCCTATTTCCGAGTCTGGATTCCGCCATGTCCGAACCCGCCACCCAGGCGCATCCCGTTCCGCAGCACGTTCACAATGCCCAGATGCAGGTCGCCGCGGCCCTGGAGCAGGCCACCGGCGCGCCGGTCGATCTCCTCAAGGCGCCCTGGGCGGAGATTGAGCCCGCCATCGCGAAGCTGACGGGGGGCCCGTTCCAGGTGAACCAGCCGGAGCACCAGACCATCGCGCTGGGGCTGGCGGGCGCGTTCGCCCTGCGCCTCATCCAGGAGCACCAGGCCTTCTGGTTCCCCAACCGGGACTCGCCCGAGGGCGCCACGCTGGGCTTCCCGGAGGCCATCATCATGCTGTCGCCGTTCGGCGCGGTGATGGACTCGCTGGCGCAGGGCAAGCTGGCCCGCCTGGAGGACCTGGCCGCGGACATCCGCCGTTCGCTGGGGCAGGCCCGCTTTGGCGCCAACCCGGCGCAGGCCCTGGGTGGCCAGGCGCCGAAGCTGACGCCGGTGGACTACCAGCGCCTGTTCGACCCCGGGTTCCTCCAGTTCGTGGTCCTGGACACGAAGAAGGCCGCCACGGCCCTGGAGACGAAGCCGGACGGGCTCGCCCGGGACGTGCGCAACGCGCTGGGCCGCACCCAGCCGCCGCTGCCTCCCGAGGCGCGTCAGCAGTTCGAGGGGCAGATTGTCCAGTCCCTCCAGCGCCTGGACACCACCAAGTCGCTCATCGACCAGGCCGAGCGCGCGCCGCGGCTGGCGGAGCTGATGGCGCACCTGTTCGGCACTGTGGGTGGGACGGGCTCGGCGCCGGAGGACTTCTGGCACGACCTGGTGCTGCCGCTGCTGTTCATCGGCACCCCGGCGAGCTTCCCGCCGCTGGATGATGAGGAGCTGGAGATGTTCCGCCAGGGCGCGGATCCGCTGCCGCTCTTCGTGGACATGGTGCCGCACGCGCACAAGGCCCCCGACGAGGGCCTGCTGGGCGCCTTCGAGATGAGCGACATCGGCCTGGTGCACCAGGGCTTTGGCCGGGTGGGCGCGCTCCGCCTCATCCGCATCAACGCCGCGCGCATCCAGCCGCTGCTGGAGCAGTTCGACCCCGCGAAGACGGCGGAGACGCTGCAGCGCTTCACGGAGTACGTGGCGAAGGCGGCCGGCAAGCCCGCCACCGAGTCGCCGCAGGGCAAGGAGATGCTGCAGGCGGCGCTGACGCTGCTCTCCGACCTGAAGCGCTCCGTGACGCAGGTCGAGGGCGGCGTGCTCGCCCTTCGCCGCCTCACCGAGGCCGAGGCCGCGTCCGAGCAGGCCCTGGCCGTGGTGCGCAAGGCCCTGCAGGGCTCCATCATCCTGACGGCTTGAGCAGCCGCTCCAGCGCGGCGCGCGACGTGGGCTCCAGCCGGTCTCCGGCCAGCCCCAGCGCGCGCCTCGACAGCAGCCGGTAGAGGGGGGCGACGTCCGCCGGGAGCGCCTCCAGGTGCGCCGCCACCACGCCGGAGTCTCCGCGGACGATGGGCCCGGTGAGGCCCCCCGCGAGGCCCCGGGTCTCCAGTCCCCGCAGCGCCGAGTGCATCAGCGGCAGCAGGGCCGCCAGCGCGTCCGCGGGAGGAATGCCTGACGCGCCCAGCGCCGCCACGGCCGCGTCCGCCAGGGACACCAGCCCCCCCGCGCTCAGCACCGCCCCGGCGTGGTAGGCCGCGCGGTGGGCCTCGGGGACTTCAATGACACGCAGCCCCGCGTCCGCCGCCATGCGGCGCAGCACGTCCCGCAGCGCGCGCGACGGCGTGCTCACCGCCACCGTGCTCCCCGCCAGCGAGTCATGCGGCGAGGAGACGGCGCACAGGGGGTGGAACGAGCCTCGCGGCCGGCCCCTGGTGGTGCCCAGCGCGTCGAGCGGCAGGGCGCCCGCGGTGTGCACCAGCGCGGCCGTACGGGGCAGGGTGGTGGAGAGGCCCCGCGCGACGGAGGGCACCGACGCGTCCGGGACGCACAGGAGGACGACGCGGGCCCGCTTCAGGTCCGCGGGCGAGGCGGCCTTCAGGCCCAGGGCCTCGGCGCGTTGGCGCCCCGCGGCCGTGCGCGAGTGGATGCGCACCGGCCAGCGCTTCGCCTGGAGCGCGAGCGCCAGCGCGCCCCCCAGGCGGCCCACCCCGACGACCACCACGGGCGGGCGCCGCGTCGAAGGCCCAGCGCGGCGGCGGGGCCCGGGGCTCATCGCTCGCGCTGGAACTGGAGCTGCCCGGAGCGCACCGCGATGCGCACGCGGTCGCCCGTGCCGAACTCACCCGACAGGATGCGCTCCGCCAGGGGGCCCTCCACCAGGCGCTGCACCATCTGCCGCATGGGGCGCGCGCCGAGCTGCGGGTCGAACCCGCCGGACTTCAGGAGGTGGCCCACCACGTCATCACCGGCGAAGTATTCGATGCCGCGCTCGGTGGCCAGGCGCTTGCTGCTCTCCTCCAGCAGCAGCGTGGCGATGCGCGCCACCTCCACCTCCGCCAGCGGGCGGAAGGGGAGCCGTTCGTCGATGCGGTTCCACAGCTCCGGCGGCAGCGCCTTGCGCGCCACCGAAGACGCCGTGTCCATGGCGTCCCCGGGGCCCGCGGCGTCTGCGCCGAAGCCCACCGGGCGGCCCGTGCGGGAGAAGGCCTCCGCGCCCAGGTTCGTCGTCATGACGATGACCGTGTTGGAGAAGTCGATGTGGCGCCCCTTGCCGTCCGTCAGGCGGCCTTCCTCCAGCACCTGGAGGAGGAGCATCTGCACCTCGCGGTGCGCCTTCTCGATTTCGTCCAGCACCACCACCGACGAGGGGCGGCGGCGCACCGGCTCGGTGAGCTGGCCACCCTCGCCGAAGCCCACGTAGCCGGCGGGGGAGCCGATGAGGCGCGAGACGCCGTGCTGCTCGGACATCTCGCTCATGTCCAGGCGCACCAACGCGTCCCGGTTGCCGAACAGCACGTCCGCCAGCGCGCGCGCCATCTCCGTCTTGCCCACGCCCGTGGGGCCCAGGAAGAGGAAGCTGCCCATGGGACGGCGCGACGCGAAGCCCGCGTAGTTGCGGCGGATGACCCGGGCGATGCGCGTCACCGCCTCCGCGTGCCCGATGACGCGCTCCGCCAGGTCCTGCTCCAGCCGCAGCAGGCGCGACGAGTCGTTCATCAGCAGGCGCTCCTCGGGGACGCCCGCGAGCTTGGCCACCACGCGCGCCACGTCCGAGGGCTCCACCACGTCGCGGCCCTCGCGGTGGCAGCGGCTGCCCGCCAGGTCCACCACGGAGATGGCCTTGTCCGGCATGAACCGGTCCGTCACGTAGCGACTGGCCAGGGACGCGGCGGCCTCCAGCGCCTCCGGCGTGTAGCGCAGCCCGTGGTGCTCCTCGTAGCGGCCGATGATGCCGCGGAGGATCTCCACCGTCTCCGGCACGGAGGGCTCGTTGACGACCACGGCGGTGAAGCGGCGCTCCAGGGCCGGGTCGGTGCTGATGAACTTGCGGTACTCGTCGTGCGTGGTGGCGCCGATGCAGGGGAACTCGCCGCGCGCCATGGCCGTCTTCAGCTCGTTGGCCGCGTCCTGCGGACCGTCCCCCGTGGAGCCCGCGCCCACCAGGGTGTGGATTTCGTCGATGAAGACCACCACGCGGCCCTCGGCGCGGCGGACCTCCTCCTTCAGCGCGTTGAGCTTCTCGGAGAACGAGCCGCGAAGCTGCGTGCCGGCCACCAGCGTGGCCATGTCCAGCTCCACCAGCACCTTCTCCGACAGCGACCCGCGCAGCGCCAGCAGCCGCTGCGCCACGCCCTCCACCACCGCCGTCTTGCCCACGCCGGGCTCGCCCAGCAGGCAGGGGTTGTTGGTGCGGCGCTTGCCCAGGATGTCGATGACCTCCTCGACCTCGCGCGCGCGGCCCACCACCGGATCCAACCGGCCCTCGTGGGCGGCCTGGCTCAGGTTGCGGCCCAGCGAGGTGAGCAGGGGGTACGCCTTGGCGTCGAGCACCGGCGACGCGGAGGCGGGCTGCGCCGGTCGCGCCGCGGGCGCGGCGGTGGGAGCCGGAGCGGGCGCCGGCGCCGCGCGGGCCACGGGCGCGGGGGGAGGCGGCGGCGGGAGCGCCTCCGGCTCCTCGTCCACGTCGATGAGGTCCCGGGGGGACAGCGCGGGCGTGCTGTAGCGCGGCGTTGGCGGCGGCGCGACGAAGGGCGGGGGCGTCGGCGGGGCCCCGGGCCGGGTGCGCGGCAGGCTCAGCGTCACGGCGGAGGCCGGCAGCGGGGAGGGCGGCGCACCCAGGGGGCGGCTCGCGGGCCGGGGGCCCAGCGTCTGCGAGCGGCCCAACTGGAGGCGGCGCGGCATGTGGCCGCTGGTGAAGTAGGACATGGCCGTGCGCATGAGACCGCCCAGGTCCAGCCCGGCCTGCTGCAGCAGCTCCTGGGCGGCGCAGCGCACCCGGGCCACGGCGATGAGCAGGTGGAGGCAGTCCGCCTCCTGCGAGCCCACATTGGCGGCGATCTCCCGGGTCTTCTCGCGCAGCTCGCGGAGCAGGCCATCCGGCTCGGCCGGCGCGGCCGTCAGGAGCTGGAGGATGGCGTCCTCGTCCACGCCTCGCTCCTTGAGCAGCACCTGTGCACGGTTCTCCACCGTGAAGAGCGCCAGGAGCACGTGGGCGGAGGTGACCCGCTGCACCACGCTCTGTGCGATGTCATTCGCTTCGTGGAGGACCTGCGCGAGGTCCGTGCTATCGACCATTCGAACTCCGGCAAGCGGCCAGACGAGCGCAATACACCCTCTCGGGGTGTCCGGCAAAATTTCCGCTACAGGGCGCTACATGTGCCTTAAAGCACTGGAGTAGAAAGCGTCCGCCAGCGGAATTTGGCTGGCTGCCTGCCTGTTCGGCGCCTTTCTTCGGCTGGCCAGGCAATTGCCTGAGGGCGAGCGACGTACTTCGCTCCGAGACCCCCACCATATGACTTCTCTTGCTCAACCGGCCCGCGTCTTCATCGATCCCCTCGATGGGACTCGTGCCGCCGTCGAGGCGCGCCGCTGGGTGTGGCCTCTCCTGATTCTGGCGCTGTGCGTGTCCGCTTCCGGGACGCTGTTTTCCCTCCGCTGGGACGCCGCGCCTGACGTCATCCGCCAGCTCCAGGGCTCCGGCGAGCTGATGGGCCTGTCGGAGGCGGACCTCACCGACAAGATCCAGACGGAGTCGCGCAAGGCGCTCGTCGGCGGCATCGCCAAGGGCGTCATCGTGATGCCCCTGATGGCGCTGCTGCTGGCCTGCATCCTGTGGGTGGCGAGCTGGCTCTTCGACCGGCCCGCGCCCTTCGAGCAGCTCCTGTCCGCGGCGGTGCTGGCGCTGCTGCCCATCGCGCTCTACCACCTCATCCTGACCCTCTGCGTCGCGGCGCAGCATTCCATCACCGTGGCGCGCGTGATGAACCTCGTACCGTCCAACCTGGGAGCGGTGTTGCAAGGCCTGAGTCCGAAGCTGCAGCGCGTGGCGTCCACCGTGGATTTCTTCAACCTCTGGAGCACGGGCCTGTTGGGCCTGGGCTTCTCCGCGGCCACTGGCATGAGCCGGGGGCGGGCGCTGCTGCTCGCCTTCGCGCTGTACGCCATGTACGCGGGCATCTTCCTCATCGGCCTCCCGGCCCAGGCAGGTGCGCAATGAACGCGCTCGTACTCGCGGCCGCGCTGGCCGCCGCGCCCGTGGACTCCGGCACGCCCATCTCCCTGGAGCAGGCCCGCGCCGAGGGCCGCAAGAACGTCTCCGCCATCCAGGCCCTGCTCGACGTGGCCATCGCGGACGAGGACGTGAAGCTGTCACGCTCGGCGCTGCTGCCGCGGCTTTCAATGGATGCGTCGGCGGGGAAGATCTGGTTCGGCCGCCGGCAGGAGTTCACCACGGTTCCGGACCCGGCCAACCCGGGCCAGTTCATCCGCAACGCCGTCGAGACGCCCTCCACCAGCACCCAGAACTACGACCTGGGCATGTCGCTCACGCAGGTCATCTACGACCGCGCCCGCTGGAAGCAACTGGAGCAGAGCGGCGTGATCCGTGACGCGCAGAAGGGCCAGGCCCGGGAAGAGGCGGACACCTCCGAGCTGGAGGCCATCCGCCGCTTCTTCACCCTGTACCGCACCCAGGCCACGCTCCAGGTGCTGAAGGCCACCGTGGAGCGCAGCGAGCAGCAGGTGGAGCGCGCCCAGGCCCTCTTCGAGGCGGGCCGCGCGGGGAAGAACGAGGAGATCACCGCCACGGTGAACCTGGGGACGGACCGCATCAGCTACACCTCCACGCTGGGGCAGTTGGTCAACGACCAGTCCCAGCTCGCGGTGTGGCTGGCCCGGCCGGGCACCGAGGCCCTGACGGCGCAGGACCCCGGCGTGCTCACGACCGAGCCGCCGCCCGCGCCGTCCATCAACGAGGCGCTCGCGACGGCCCGGGCCTACCGGCCGCTGCTCAAGACGCTGGAGCTGCGCATCCGCGCCGCCGAGCTGCAGCAGTCCATCGCGCGCTCGGAGTACCTGCCGCGCCTGGTGGCCCAGGGCCTCTACAACCGCGGCGGTCCGGACGCCTCGCTGGTGTTCACCGAGCCGCGCCTGCAGAACCGCTTCACGGCGGCCGTCGGGTTGAGCTGGGACCTCTTCACCGGCCTGTCCACCGGGGCCAGCGCGCGCCGCGCCGAGGCGGACACCCGCAAGGCGCAGCTCACGCTGGAGCAGACCGCCCGGGAGATTGAAGCCGAGGTGCGCGCCGCGCACCGCACGTTGGAGACGCAGTTGGAGGCCGCTCGCCTGGCCGCGCAGAACGTCGAGGCCGCCGCCCAGGGGCTCGACATGCAGGAGCAGCGCTTCCGCGCTGGCGTGGGCTCCACCCTGGAGGTCCGCGACGCCCAGTTGAGCCTGACGCGCGCCGAGCTTGCCTTGTTGGAAAACAGGATTGATGTCGAAATCGCCCGCTATTCGTTGCTGCGGGCCATGGGCGCGCTGAGCCCGGGAGAGTCGAAATGAAGTGGTGGAAGGGTGCCATTGCCGGCGCGTTGTTCGTGGGTGCCGCGGCCATCACGGCGGGCGGCTTGAAGGACCGTCCTCCGCCGTCGCTCGAGGTCCAGCTTTCGAAGGCCCGCAAGGGCACCATCACCCGCACCATCACCGGCGCGGGCAAGGTGCAGGCGGCCACGACGGTGAAGATCTCGTCCAGCCTCTCCGGTGACCTGGTGGAGCTGGCGGTGAAGGACGGCGAGGCGGTGACGAAGGGCCAGGTGCTGGGCCGCATCGACCCGCGCCTCTACCAGGCCGCGCACAAGCAGGCGCTGGCGTCGCTGAACGCCTCGCGCGCCGACGTGCAGGTGGCGGAGGTGGAGGTGGGCCGCGCGCAGCTCGAGCTCCAGCGCGTGGAGGACCTGGCGAAGAAGGGCCTGGCGTCCACCGCCGAGGTGGACACGGCGCGGGCCACGAAGAGCACGGCGGATGCGCGGCTGACGTCCGCCAAGCAGATGCTGGCGCGCAACGGGGCCATCGTGGACCAGGCGCAGACGGACCTCACGCGCACCACGCTGGTGTCGCCCATCGACGGCAACGTCATCGAGCTGTCGCGCGAGGTCGGTGAGCGCGTGCGTGGCTCGGACCTGTCCGAGGACGTGGTGATGACCATCGCCGCGCTCAGCGCCATGGAGGTGAAGTTCGAGGTGGGCGAGCACGAGGTGGTGCACCTGCGCACGGGCCAGCCCGCGGAGATCACCCTGGACGCGCTGGAGGGCCAGACGTACTCGGGCTCCGTGGTGGAGATCGCCCAGAAGGCGCTCATCAAGAACGAGGGCACGGAGGCCGAGGTGACGAGCTTCCCCATCACCGTCGCGCTGGACACCCGCCCGCCCAACGTGCTGCCCGGCATGAGCGCCGAGGCGCGCATCTCCGCGGAGACGCACAACGACGTGGTGCTGGTGCCCATCCAGGCGGTGACGGTGCGCTCGGAGCGCACGCTGCCGGACTACAAGGCGCCCATCGAGGGCGGCGGGCTGACGGCGAAGCGCACGGAGTCGCTGGCCAAGGTCGTGTTCGTCGTGGACGGCAACAACAAGGCGCAGGTGCGCCGGGTGCAGACGGGCATCGCCTCCGACACGGAGCTGGAGATCGTCACCGGAATCAACGAGGGCGACCGGGTGATTGAAGGTCCATACCGGACGCTGTCGAAGGAGCTGAACGACGGCGACATCGTGCGCGAGCCCGAGCAGGGCGCGGGAATGAAGGGCGGTCGGAAGTCGTGAGTGAGGCCAGCGGCGCGGGGCCGCTCATCCAGGTGGAGAACATCACCCGCGTCTTCCACGTGGGCGGTGAAGAGGTGCGCGCGCTGCGCGGCGTCTCCTTCGGCGTCAACCGGGGCGAATGGGTGGCCATCATCGGCCAGTCCGGCTCTGGCAAGAGCACGATGATGAACGTGCTCGGCTGCCTGGATACGCCCAGCAGCGGCCGGTACATGCTGAACGGCAAGGACGTGTCGCGCATGAGCGACGACGAGCTGGCCGTCATCCGCAACGTGGAGATTGGCTTCATCTTCCAGACCTTCCAGCTCCTGCCCAAGGAGACGGCCCTGGCCAACGTGGAGCTGCCGCTGGTGTACCGGGGCGTCAGCGCGCGGGAGCGGCGCGCGCGGGCCACGGCGGCGCTGGAGAAGGTGCAGCTCGCCCACCGCATGCACCACCGGCCCAACGAGCTGTCCGGTGGTCAGCGCCAGCGCGTGGCCATTGCCCGCGCGCTGGTGTCCGAGCCCTCCATGCTCCTGGCCGACGAGCCCACGGGCAACCTGGACTCGGCCACGGGTGAGGAGATCGTCCGCCTGTTCGAGCAGCTCCACAAGGCGGGCCACACGCTGGTGCTCGTGACGCACGAGCCCAAGCTGGCGGCGCGCTGCCCCCGGGCCATCCGTCTGAGCGACGGTGAGATTGTCGCCGACGGTGACGGGCGCCAGGTGGCCCTGGGGACGGCGACGGACGTGTTGAGCGCGGGGGGCGCATGAGCCAGCGGTCCGCCTTCCGCGTGGATGTGCTGGAAGGCGCGCGCATCGCCGTGTTCTCCCTGCGGGCCAACCGCCTGCGCACGGTGCTGACCACCCTGGGCATCGGTATCGGCGTGGCCACGCTGCTGGCCATCGTCGGCATCATCCAGGGGCTCAACACGTCGTTCCACAAGCAGCTCGCGACCTTCGGCGCGAACACGATGTACGTGTCCAAGTTCCCCTGGATGATCAAGGGCGACTGGTGGAAGTACCGCAACCGGAAGAACTTCACCCTGGACCAGGTGCACCGGCTGCGCGCGCTGGCGCCCTTCGTGACGTCCTTGTCCCCGTCGGTGTCGAAGTTGTCGGACGTGGCGCACGGCGGCGAGCAGATGTCCACCGTGCGCATCCAGGGCGTGACGTACGAGTACCTGGACATCTCCGGCTACGAAGTCACCGCGGGGCGCTTCCTCACCGACGCGGATGACGCGACGACGCGCCCGGTGGCGGTGATTGGCGCGGACGTGGCGGACGGGCTCTTCCCGGGCGTCAGCCCCGTGGGCCAGTCGATTCGCGTGGACAACCGCAGCTTCCAGGTGGTGGGCACGCTCAGCCGGAAGGGGAAGGTGATGGGCGAGAGCATGGACCTCATCGTCTTCATCCCCTTCAAGACGTTCTATTCGAGCTTCGGCAAGGGCCGCCGCTTCGAGATTGCCCTGGCGGTGGCGGACGCCACCCAGATGCGGTCCGCGGAGGACCAGCTCACCGGCATCATGCGGCGCGTGCGCTCCACGCCGCCGGGGGCGGACGACGACTTCTCCATCAACCGGCCGGAGGCCATGGCGCAGACATACGAGCAGCTCACCGGCGCGCTCTACGGCGTGGCCGTGGGCGTGGGCCTCATCACGCTGCTGGTGGGCGGCATTGGCATCATGAACATCATGCTGGTGTCGGTGCGCGAGCGGACGCGGGAGATTGGCGTGCGGCGCGCGCTGGGGGCGCGGAAGCGGACCATCGTCTTCCAGTTCCTGATGGAGGCCTCCAGCGTGTCCGCGGTGGGCGGCCTGCTGGGCACCACGGTGGGGTTGGGGACGGCCAAGGTGGTGTCGCTCATCACGCCGCTGGCCGCGGACGTGCAGCCGATGACGGTGGTGGCGGGGGTGGGCTTCGCCGCGCTGGTGGGCCTGCTGTTCGGCATCTGGCCGGCGGCGCGCGCGGCGAACCTGGACCCCGTGGAAGCCCTCCGTTACGAGTAGCCCGATGCGAGCGTTCCTGGACAATCTGCGGCTGGCGCTGGGCACCTTCCTGGGCAACCCGCTGCGCTCGCTGTTGACGCTGCTGGGCATCGTCATCGGCGTGGCCACGGTCATCACCATGATGGGGCTCATCGAGGGCCTGCGCATCAAGGTGAACAACGACCTGGGGCGGATGGGGGCCCACACCTTCCAGGTGACGAAGTGGCCCGCGGGCGGCTTCGGGCGCATCAACTGGGCCAAGTACGCCAAGCGCAAGGACCTGGAGATGTCCGACGCGCGCGCCATCGAGGAGTTCTGCCCGTCGGTGGGCGTGGTGGTGCCCACGGATGACGAGGGGGGCGAGAAGCTGTCCACCGCGAGCCAGGAGACGGCGCCGTCGGTTCGCGTGTTCGGCACGCCCGCCAACTACCCGCTGGTCAGCGGCGTGTCGGTGCAGGCGGGGCGCTACTTCAACGAGGTGGAGGCGCTGGACGGGCGCTACGTGGTGCTCCTGGGGACGGATGTGTCGGACTCGCTGTTTCCGGGCATGAACCCCGTGGGGCACGAGGTGCGCATCAAGGGCCGGCCCTTCCGCGTCATCGGCCTGCTGGAGAAGCGGGGGAGCATGCTGGGCATGTTCAGCATGGACAACCAGGTGATGATCCCGCTGACCGTCTTCCACCAGCTCTTCGGGAAGCGGCGCTCGCTGGACATCAGCGTGCAGGCGACGTCCCCGGAGCTGTTCAGCAAGGCGCAGGACGAGGTCGCCAACCTGATGCGCCGGCGCCGCGACGTGCCGGCGAACCTGCCCAACGACTTTGAAATCCACACGAACGAGTCGGTGACGGCGTCGTTCAATCAGCTCTCCCAGGTCATCACCATCGCGGGCGTGGGCGTGTGCCTGCTGTCGCTCGTGGTGGGCGGCATCGGCATCCTCAACATCATGCTGGTGTCGGTGATGGAGCGGACGCGGGAGATTGGCGTGCGCAAGGCGCTGGGCGCGCGCAAGCGCCGCATCCTGGGCCAGTTCGCCACCGAGGCGGTGCTGCTGTCGCTGCTGGGCGGCGCCCTGGGCCTGGGGCTGGGCTTCGGCCTGGTGTTCCTGGGGAACTGGATGATGGGCTTCCCCATGCAGGTGCCGCCCTGGGCGGTGGGCCTGGCCCTGTTCATGAGCTGCGGCGTGGGGCTGCTGTTCGGCATCTACCCGGCGGCCCGCGCGGCGAAGCTGGACCCGGTGGAGGCCATGCGGGCGGATTGAGGGCAGGGCGGTGGTTCCCGGTGACGGGCCCCGCCCTTCGCGTTAAGCACCGCCCATGGCGCCTCGCATCGGAACGCTCTGGGACTCCGTCGGAAACACCCCGCTGCTCCGCATTGGCTCGCTGAGCCGGCGGACGGGGTGTGAAATTCTCGCGAAGGCCGAGTTCATGAACCCCGGCGGCAGCATCAAGGACCGCGCCGCCAAGGGGATGATTCAGGGCGCGGAGGCGCGGGGCCTGCTCGAGCCGGGCGGCGCCATCTTCGAGGGCACCGCGGGCAACACCGGCATCGGCCTGGGCCTGCTGGGCCGCGAGCGCGGCTACCGCGTGGTCGTCACGATGCCGGACAACCAGGCCCGCGAGAAGTACGAGCTGCTGGAGGCCATGGGCGTGGAGGTCCGCAAGCTCCCGGCCGTGCCCTTCGCCAACCCGAGCCACTTCTTCCACCAGGCGCGCGTGCTGGCGGAGGCGGAGGGCGGCTTCTGGGCGAACCAGTTCGAGAACCCGGCCAACGGCGACGCCCACTACGAGACGACGGGCCCTGAAATCTGGGAGCAGTGCGAGGGGCGCGTGGACGTGCTGGTGGCGTCCGTGGGCAGCGGCGGCACCCTGGGCGGCGTCAGCCGCTACCTGAAGGAGAAGAACCCCCACCTGCGCGTGGTGCTGGTGGACCCGCCGGGCTCCGGGCTCTTCTCCTTCGTGCGCGAAGGGCGCATGGAGGGGCCGGGCTCCTCCATCACCGAGGGCATTGGCATCATGCGCCTCACGGAGAACTTCCGCCGCGCCCGCGTGGATGAGGCCATGCGCCTGGGCGACCAGGAGATGGTGGAGATGCTCTACCACCTGGCCCGCGAGGACGCGCTGGTGGTGGGCACGTCCGCGGCCCTCAACGTGCGCGCGGCCTGGGAGCTGGCGCGCCGTCACCGGGGCGAGGGCCTGCGCATCGTCACCTTCCTCTGCGACCATGGCAGCCGCTACGCCTCCAAGGTGTTCAATCCGGAGTTCCTCGCGTCCAAGCAACTGGAGGTGAGGCCGCTCCCGGCGGATTGACGGTGCGGGGGACCCGGGTGGCCCTGCTGCAATTCAACACCCTGGGACGGCAATGACACCCTTGAAGCTGGAAGTCGCGTCTCCTCGGCTTTCGAGGTGAAGCTGTGACGTCTGGTGTTACAAGGCGAGTCACGCTGTGGCGTGGTTTGTCATTGGCGCCCGCCGTGACGCGGGGGTTGCCGGGGGCCGCCTGTGAAATGGACTCTGGCCTGCGGGGTGCACAAGGCCGCGGTGCAGTTCATCCGCGAGGAGTCCCCCATGAAACTGTCTTTCAAGAAGATTCCAGGCGCAGTGCGCGCCTGGTCTGGTGTCGTCGCCGCGTCCCTGGTGGTGGGGTGCGGCGGCGCTGAGTCCCTCCCTTCGGAGGAGCCCACGGCCGCCACCCAGGAGCAGGCGCAGACGGGCGCCAGGCCCGTCATCGAGTCCATGGACGCCATCGCGCTCGACGGCGCGCTGACGGCGAAGACGCGCAGCCTCATCCGCGCGCGGCTCGCGCAGGGGCAGGCGTTCCAGCAGGTGCCCGTGACGTCGGACTCGGGCCAGGCGCTGGTGCTGAACGACCAGGGCCTCAACGGCGACGAGCGCGCGGGGGACGGCCTGTTCTCCGCCATTGGCGACGTGGACTTCGTCACGCTCCGGGCCACGCAGGACCGCATCCGCGAGTTCCAGGCGCGCACTCCGCAGACGCCGCTGACGCACCCCACCTTCGACAACCGCGTCCGCGTCTCCGACCGGGTCCTCACGCCGTTGTCGCCCAGCGTCTTCGTGCCGGGCGTCCCCATCCCCATCACCCCCGTGGGCATCTCCCCCGCGGTGAAGCCGGAGAACTCGCTCATCATCACCCACCCCGGCGTGGTGAATGACCCGACGCGCACCTATGACCCGTGCACGAACGCGGGCAACCCGAACGGGGTGTGGACGTTCAACCACCTGATGCGGGAGATGGCGAGCTCGTACATCCCGCCGGCCACCCTGACGGAGCACTGGCTGCGTCAGTGGACGGTGAACCAGAACATCAACGGCTGGACGGTGCCGGCCCGCCCGGCGATGACGGCGCGCATCCTCACGCCGTGGCCTCGCACGGGCGGCGCGCTGGAGCTGGCGCGGTCGCCGTTCAAGCTGGTGGCCATCGTCAACCGCCTGGACCTGGGCGGGGACGCGGGGCCGTCCGCCTACGCCTCCGGCAACGCGGGCGAGCTGCGCTTCGTCTTCGCGGCGGTGGACCGGACGAGCGGAACCTGCGCCACGCGGCCCTTCCTGGTCATCTTCGAGTACGGCGTCCCGCACGCGAGCTGTGACGCGGTCCGGACGTGGGCGCGGGGCTGGTTGAACCTGTCGTCGCCGTCCATGATTCTGGGCAGCTCGGCGTACAACGCGGCGCTGGCCAGCCTCACGCAGCAGGTGGTGGTGCGCAACGCCGCGCCCCGCAAGCCGAACGGCAGCGCCATCAACCAGATCCGCACCAACGAGGAGTGGCTGCGCTACCCGTGGGAGCTGCGTGAGTTCCACCTGATGGGCTCGGGCCCCGCGGTGAACCGGCTGCTGGGCCAGCCCACGGTGCTGACGCCGGGCGACTCGCACAACAACACGACCGTGCTGCGCGACTTCATCAACGCGAACACGCCCGCCATCCTGGCCAACAGCTACACCGTGCCGCCGACGTTCCCCTCCGCGAGCACGCCGTTCCTCGGCGCGTTCCCGTGGATGACGTCGCCGACGGACTCGTTCTGGCGCGCGGCGGGCATCGCGAACAACAACGCCCGGCACCAGTTCTCCCTGAACACGTGCAGCGGCTGCCACGGCCGCGAGGCGCGCACCGCCTTCACGCACATCGACGAGAACGGCGACCTCTCGCCGTTCCTCGCCACGGGCATGACGGTCCCGTCCACGCCCTTCTGGGTGCCGGACCCCGTCGTGACGTCGGTGAGCCGTCCGTTCTTCGAAATCCAGATGCGCACGACGAACCTGGACAGCGTGGCGAACCAGGCCTGCCTGGCGCGCGCGTTCGACCGGCGGCTGCTCTCCGCGCACTGACGCGGGGAGGGGTCGTATGACAGGGGCGCACCGGCTCGACGGTGCGCCCCCGCCCGTCTCAGACGAGCGGCGTCGGCAGGATGGAGAGCGGCGGCGCGTCCAGGGGGGCGTCCTCGGGGCGGCGTGCGTAGGCGAGCATGCTGCCGCCGTCCTCCGACTCGGCGAAGAACTGCTCGATGGGGCCGAAGAGGAAGTCCAGCTCGTCGTCCGTGCAGGTGGGCAGGTAGACGCGCAGCACGCGCGGGTCGTAGTAGCGGAACACCAGGGACTTGCCGTGGGCGTCCTTGACCTTGAGGAAGCGCCGCAGGTGCCGCCGCAGCGCGTCCGGGTGGGCCGGGCTCTGCACGAAGATGCCCCAGCTCTTGCCCCAGCCCGCGGCGAGGAGCTGCTCCGTGGCGGGCGCGCCGGGCCTGAGCTGCACCAGGTAGGGCGCCACCTCCACCAGCTCCGGAGGCAGCTTGCCCGCGTAGAGGCAGCTCTGCGTCAGGCCGCAGGAGAGGACCAGCCGGTGGATGTGGGGCGCCCGCGCGCCATCCAGGATGGCGTAGATGGCCGAGGTGGGCGCGTCCTCCGTGGCCTGCCGCATCCACCGCAAGAGGCCGGGGAGCTGGGGGGCGACGGGCGCGCTCACGCCGCCGCCGCCCGCTGCTGCTTCCGCTTCTCGCACTCCTCGCAGAAGGGCACACCCGCCGCGGCGGCCTGACGCAGGGCCTCCGCCTGCCGTGCGGGGTCGGGGAAGAGGGTGAAGACCTCCACCGGCGCGCGCGCGATGGGGGTGACCTCGGGCTCCGGCCGGGGCGGCGGCAGGGCGGGCTCCGGCCACGCCCAGGCGGCGGCGCGGCGCTTCACGCGCAGGGCCACCAGCTCGCCGCGCTCCAGGGCCGCCACCAGCCGCTCCCGCACGCGCAGGTCCTGCCGGGGCCGCTCCAGCGAGCTGGCGTTCCACGGGAGGATGCCGCCCAGGGCCTCGTACATCTCCAGCAGGGGGCGGCGGGCGGAGGTCAGCCAGTGGTCGAGCTGCCACGCGATGTGCTCGGCGGGGACGCACGCCTGCTCGTCGAGGGCGGTGACGGCCCGCGCGACGCGCAGCTCGTATTCTTCGGCTCCAGCGCGGAGCCGCCAGGGGCCAGGGAAGCCAATTCCAGGGACGGACATGACGACCTTGTCGGGGCTTCGGGAAGAGGGCCGCGTCCGGCACGCGGTACGGACTGCGAGTGTACCCGGGGCGGGGGAAAGCTGCACCCCGGCCTGCACGAAATCTGCACGAACATTCCACGGGGGCCGCACACGGGGGACATCACCCTTGCACGGGGGGCGGCGAACCTGCGCCCATGAACGCACCTCCTCCGCTTCCTCCCCGTCCGCCGCGAGCGCCCGACGGCGCCCTGCGCCGGGCCCTGCGCTGGCTCGTGGCGCACCACGTCTTCGGCAGCCTGGTCATCGTCGTCTTCGCCACGGCCGTCATCGCCGGGCAGGTGGCGGACCGGACGGACTTCGCCAACTCGGAGCTGGCGGCCGGGGTGGAGGACCGCTGGGGCGCGCCCGTCACCCAGCCCGCGCCGTCCCTGCGCTACGTGCACAGCGGCACCATCTTCACGGAGCTGAAGCCGCTGCCCTTCGACCGTCAGCACGTCGAGGTGCAGGCGAAGATGAACTACCGCAAGCGCGGGCTGCGCTACTTCTCCGGCTTCGACTTCACCCTCAACGCCGACTACGCGGTGGTCAACCGCGAGAGCACGGACATCGACGTGGCGTTCATCTTCCCCATGGAGATGGACAAGTCGCAGGTGCTGCTGTCGGAGCTCCAGTTCCTGGTGGACGGGCAGGAGTCCAGCCTGGACCTGGGTGAGGCCGGCAACCGCCTGGTGTGGACGGGCCGCATCGCCAAGGGCGCCACGTCCCGCTTCACCATCCGCTACCGGGCCCGGGGGCTGAACTCGTTCGTGTACCGGTTGGATCCGGCGCTGCCGGCGCGGGACGTGCGCGTCCACGTCGCGGTGGAGGGCGGGGAGAACTACGACTACCCGTCGGGCGTGCTGGCCGCGTCGTCGGTGAACACCACGGCGGACGCGGTGACGCTGGACTGGGCCTTCCAGTCGCTGGAGTCAGGGGTGAACCTGGGCGTCATCCTGCCCTCGGAGAAGACCTTCGACGCGATGGTGGGCACCATGGCCACCCGGGCCTGGGTGCCCTTCCTGGCCCTGCTCGCGCTGCTGGCCGCCCTGGGGCTGCGCCACCGCCGCACGCTGGCGCTCCACGAGACGTACCTGCTGGCCGCCGTGTACGGCTTCTTCTTCGTGCTGCTGGCGTACCTGGCGGCCTTCATGAACTTCTACGCCGCCTATGCGCTCTGCGCGCTGGGCCTGGGCGCGGCGGTGGTGGGCTACGTCCGCTGGCTCTTCCCGAAGGAGCGCCTGCCCGTGCTCGCGGGGCTGTGGGGCGCCACGCTGGTGGTCCCCACCGGCGCCGTCATCCTCCAGGGCTACACGGGCCTCATCTACACGCTGGAGATCCTGGCCGCGTTGCTCGGGCTGATGGTGCTCTCCACCCGCGCCGGGGTGCGCGCCTTCCTCTCCGACTTGTCGCCGCCCGGTGCGCCTCCGCGCGACGCCGCGCCTCCCGCTGCCTCCACCCCCGTCACCCCGGAAGCGAGCTGATTCCGCCATGTGGACCGTACCGCTCTTCGTTGGACTGCTGCTGACCACGGCCGATGCCGCGGCCGCCTCGACGCCCTCCGGCACCGCCACCGTGCCGCTGCAGGAGCTGATTCCCCTCTACGCGCAGCGCCAGGACGCGCCCGCGACGCCGCCGCCAACGGACGCGCTGGTGAAGAGCCAGCTCAAGGGCCGGCTCACGGCGGATGCCCTCTTCGTGGACGGGCACTTCGACGTGGAGGTGCTCGCGGATGGACGCTGGACGCAGGTGCGCCTGCTCCAGCTCGACGCGGACACCTACCCGGCCACGCTGCCCTCGCTGGAGGGGGGCACCGTGGGCGTGGTGGATGGCTACCTCTGCCTGCTCACGCGGAAGGCGGGGCGCTACGTCTTCGACGTGGGCGTCTCCATCCGCTCGCCGGGCACGGGGCCGGAGCGCCGGGCCCGGTTGCGCTTCGGGCCGCATGCGCCCCCGGTGCCGCTGGCGCTGGAGGCGGACACCTCCGTCTTCACGCTCACGGAGCCCCTGGCCTCTCTGGGCGGCGAGTCCCACGCCGTCTATCCGGTGCAGGGGGCGCTGCGCGTCGGCTGGCGCGCGTCGGTGGCGCGGGCCGCGAGCAGCCAGAAGCAGCAGGTGCGCCCGCCGCTCGAGCCGCGCATCACCGAAGCCACCGCGTCCTGGGTGTCCACGCTGGAGGGCCGCGCCACGTTGCGCGTCAGCTACGCGCTGAGCCTGGACCGCGAACAGCCGCTGGAGCTGGTGCTGCCGGAGGGCCACCGGCTGGAGCGCGTCACCCTCAACGCCATCCCCGTGCCCGTGGAGTCGCAGGAGGGCACGCTGACGTTGAAGGCCGCCCCGGCGCGGCTGGGGGAGACGGGCGGCACGCTGGAGGTGGTGCTGTCGCGCGAGCTGGGCGTCTTCCACCTCTCCGGGCGGCTGAAGCTGGCGCTGCCGCGCGTGTCCTGGCCCGTGGCGGAGCTGCGCGCCAAGGCGCACTTCCCCGCGGTGTTCAACTACCGGCGGGAGGGCGGCAGCCTGGAGCAGTATGAGTCTCCGGAGAGCGCGACGCCGGAGACGTCGGGCCTGCCCGGCAAGGCGCTGCACTTCCGCCAGTTCCTGGTGGCGGCGTCCGCGCCCACGCTGGAGCTGGGGTACTCCGTGGACATCTCCGACAGCTACTTCCGCTGAAGCCCGCGCACGGGCGCCACCACCGCGAAGGTGGTGCCCGTGGCGGAGGGGAGGAGCTCCAGCCTCGCGTTGAAGGCGCGCAGCATGGACTGGGCAATCGTCAGGCCCAGGCCCGTGCCCCCGCGCGCGCGGGCGGTGGTGAAGAAGGCGTCGAAGATGCGGGCCCGGTTGGCCTCGGAGATGCCGCGGCCGCTGTCCTTCACCACCACGCGCACCAGGTCCGCCTCCGGGGCCTGCTCCACCGACAGGTCCACGCGGACGGTGTCCCCGCCGTGCTGGCGGGCATTGGTGACGAGCTGCCACAGCACGTCGTCGAGCACCTCCTGCGGGAGCCCCATCGTCAGGCCCGCGGGTGGCGGCGTCACGTGGATGTCCAGGGCACCTTCGGCGCGGGCGCGGAGGGCGAGCCCCTCCAGCAGCGGGCCCAGCGCCACCTGCGCGGGCGTGGCCGTCATGGAGTCCGCCCGGGCCAGCTCCAGCAGGCGCTGCACCAGGCGGGTGAGCCGGCGGGCATCCGCGTCCACGTTGGCGAGGAAGCGGGCGCGCTGTTCGGGAGACATCGCGTCGGCGCTGTCTCGCAGCAGCTCCACCGCGCCCTGGATGGAGGCCAGCGGCGTCTTGAACTCGTGGGACACGTTCGCCGCGAAGGAGCGGATGTACTGGTTCCTGTCCCGCAGCGCGGTGGCCATTCCGGCCAGGGACTCGGAGAGCTCGGCCAGCTCGGCCACCACGGGGCGGGCCACGGGTTCGAAGCCCGAGGGGTCGCTCAGCGCGATGGCGCGCGTCTGGCGCATCAGCGCGCGCACTGGCCGGCCCACCAGCGCGGCGGCGGCCAGCGACATCAACGCCACCACGCCCAGCAACACGAAGCCGGTGGCGGTGAGGTTCCACCGGTCCGCGTACGTCGCCTTGGCGAATGTCATGGGCGTGCGCGTCAGCACCACCGCGCCCCAGACACGCTCGCCGTCCAGCACGGGCAGCGCCACCGACACGCGGATTCCGGTGTCTCGGCTGAGCGAGGCCAGTGGGGTGTCCTCGGGCTCGGCGACGCGGCGGCGCAGCACGCTGACGGGCTCGCCGCGCAGCGCCCGTTGGACCTCCGTGCGGTCCGCCAGCGTGGTCCCGAGCAGCGAGGCGCTGCTGCTGGCCACCACCACGCCCTCCGGGTCCACCACGCGGATGCCGGCCAGCGTCGCCGCGCGCACCTGCTCCAGCAAGGGCGTCAGTCGCAGTCCCGCGGCGTGTGCCAGCGGCTCCGCGGGGACGCGCGAGGGCTGGGGCGTGCCCCCCGAGGGGAGCGTGGCATCCGAGGCCCTCAGGGAGGGGAGAATGGGGCGCAGGCGCGTGTCGTCGGGGAGGGGGAAGGGCCAGGGGGCGGTGCGCTCCCGGCCATGGTCGTCCCTGGGCTCGGCGTCGCGCAGGCGCTCGCGGAAGACTTCGGCGATGACCGCGCCCTGGGCGATCAGCTCCGACTCCGTCTGGCGGATGAGCTGGTTGTCGTAGACGCGCACGAAGGCGAGCCCCGCGAGCGTGAGCGCGAACCCCGCCACGCCCACCGCGGCGAACACCAGCCACAGGCGCGGGCGCGCGCGGCGCTCAGGGGAGGGCGAGCCGATAGCCAAGGCCATGCACCGTCTCGATGACGTCTCCGCCCGCGCTCGCGAACTTCTGCCGGACGCGGCGCACGTGGCTGTCGATGGTCCGGTCGCTGACCACCACGTCGTCGTAGACGCGGTTCATCAGCTCGTCGCGGGTGAAGACCTTGCCCGGCACGCGGAGCAGCGTGGCCAGGAGCTGGAACTCCGTCACCGTGAGCACCACCTCCGTGTCCCGCCACCACGCGCGCCAGCGCTCCGCGTCCATGCGCAGCGGGCCCCGCGACTGCATCCTCGCGGGGGGCGCCTCGGCTTCCGGCGCGGGCCGGGCGCGCCGCAGCACCGCCTTCACGCGGGCCACCAGCTCGCGCGGGCTGAAGGGCTTGGTGAGGTAGTCGTCGCCGCCCAGCTCCAGGCCGAGGATGCGGTCGACCTCGTCGTCGCGCGAGGAGAGGAAGACGATGGGCAGCTCATGCTTGCGCCGGACCTCCCGGCACACGGCGAGCCCGTCCAGCTCCGGCATCATGATGTCCAGGACGATGAGCGCCGGGAGGGCCCGGTCGACCTGCGCCAGGGCGGCGCGGCCGTCCGTGGCCTCGTCCACCCGGAAGCCTCCCTGCTCCAGCGCGAAGCGGACGATCTCCCTCAGGTGTGGATCATCGTCGACGACCAGGACTGTGGGACGTTCGGCCACGGCGGCTCGGGAGGGGAGGGTTGCGACAACGGCCGCACTCTACACACCCCCATCCGGGCCGGGGAGACGGCCGGGGATGCGCCCCGGCCGTGCCTGCGACTGCGACTACCGGCGTGAACGCCGGCGGGGCCGCGGAATCACAACCGCCGCGGCGAGTAGGAGAATCACTGGAATGAACACGAGCATCGTCTGCGCCGTCACCTTCGCCCCCATCAAGGAAGTGCCGCTACTATGGCGGGGGGGGCTGACGTTTCGCTCGCGGCAATCCTGAAAACAGGATTTGACAGGGCGGTGACGGCGCGGGCCGTCAGAGCAGCTCGCGGGTGATGACCTCGGAGCGCTCCTGGTCGTTCCAGGTGACCTTCCGGGTCTCCCGGCCGTTGAAGTAGATGGCCTCCCGGTCGTTGATGAGCTTCCGGATGGTGATGCGGGCGACGAACTGCTGCTCGTCCACGCCGTGGGTCAGCTCGTACCGGGCGACGTCATGGGAGAGCTCTCCCAGGCGGAGGCGGATCTCCCCCAGCGCGTCCACGTAGTCCGCCAGGGACTGCATCTGCACCAGCGCGCGCCGCATCACCGTGCCGGTGCGCTTGCTGAGCACGCGGTCCCAGAAGAGGTAGCCGGCGCCCAGCGTGGCCGCGCTGGTGAAGAACATGAAGAAGGTGATGGCCGGAGCCAGGTACCGGTTGCGCGTGAGGCCCTGGTGCTTCGAGGCGTCAACCAGGATGTCCTTCATGGCCTCCACGGCGGTGCGGTGCGCGAGCTGCGTCCACTCCCGCGCGTCCCGCTCCGCGCCCAGCAGCAGCCAGCAGAGGCCCAGGTGCAGGGCGATGAAGGACAGCCGCGCCTTGTCTCGCTCCATGCCCATGGCCTCGGTGAAGCAGCCCCGGGCGGCCTTCAGCCGTTCGAGCTGTTCGTCGCGGCTGGCGTGGGCGACGCGCGCGGCCTCCAGGTGCGTCCGGCCGGCGTGGAAGGGGCCTTCCTGAAGCGGCCGGAGCTCGCGGCGCAACCCGCGGAGGAGGGTGAGCTGGACGTTGTGGAGGCCGAGCAGTGTCTCCAGCAGCGCCGCCGGGGCGGGCACTTCGAGCCTCCCGCCCGCATGCGGTGGAATCGCCAGGACGAGATCATCCCACTTGGCCATGTGCGGACTCCGTGTGGCTGGGCGATGCAAGACGTGCGGCAAGCCCCCTCACGGATCAGTCTGCCATAACCTCCGCGCCGTCGAAGAATGTGGGCCGCAGTTCATGCAGGAGCGGCATTCTACAGCGCGTCGCGAATGGGAGTCTGGTTCTACTCCCCCGCCTGGCCCTGACGGCATCTCAGCCCTGTCCCGGCGGTGGCGCCAGGTACATGCGGAAGCGCGTCACGGGCCGGTAGCCCAGGCGGGTGTAGACGGGCTGGCCCGCCTCCGTGGCGTGGAGGACGGTGCGCTCGGTGCCCCAGTCCTGGCGGGCCCTGGCCAGGGCGTGCCGCATCACGGCCTCGGCGGCGCCCTGGCGGCGGTGCTGGGGATGCGTGGCGACCAGGGCGACGTAGGCGGCGGCGTCCACGCGCAGCACCACGGTGCTGGCGGCGGGCTCCTCGTCGCGGCAGGCGACGAAGCCCTGGCAGTCCGCGTTGTAGAGGGTGGCCTCGTCGAACGCCTCGCGGCCGAGGTGTTGGGGGACGTCGTAGGAGAGGGCGTTGATGTCGGCCACGGCCTGGCGTCCCCCGGCATCCGTCACGGGGCGGAGGTCGAACGGCGATGGGGGATGGAGGGAGGGTTGCAGGCGGTCGGCGACCATTCCGGTGACGACCAGCTCGGGCTTGAGCCCATACCAGTCGAGGATGGACGGCGCGTTGTCGCGCACGGCGGGGGCGAGCCAGTCGTCGCAGATGAGGAAGCTCCAGCCATGCTTGCCCGCGGAAAAGTAGCGCGCCGCGGAGGCCGCCGCGGCCGCGAGCGCCTGCTCCGTTTCGACCGGCGCGCGCAGGAAGGCGGCGTTCATCATGGACCAGGCGACGTTGCAGGCGGTGATGTAGACGTCCGGGCGCTCCACCACCTCGCCGGCCTTGCTGCCCAGGGCGAACAGCCTCCAGGCTCCACGGTACTGCGCGTTGGATTCGTCAATCTCGGCGCGTGAGGCAGGGGGCATCGGGGCTCCTGGGATTGGGGGAATCGGCGAGCGTACCCCATGCCGCGGGCCTCCAGCGTTGCACTCGGAGGCAGTCGTGTGTGGCGGTGGCCGCGGGGCGCGTCTACGTTGAGGAGATGACGCACGCGGCGCCCCCGAGTTGGACACTGCCCTGGCGAGGCCTGGGGCTGAGCAGCAACCTGAGCATGGCCGACGTGCCGCAGCCCTACCGGTTGCTGGACGCGTCGCCGGGGCTCTTCGACTACGTGGAATACAGCGCGCCGCTCTCCTTGGAAGAATCCAAGGCGCACGCCTCGCTGTTCCCGGAGATGTGGCGCCGCCGCCAGGACGTCCCGGTGTTGTTCCACCCCGTCCACCTCAACCTCTGGGGACCCGGCCTGGAACCCGCACGGGCCCTGGTGGAGCTGGACGCCCACGCGCGCGCCGTGGAGAGCCCGTGGGTGGGCAACGACGTGGGCTGGTGGCACGTGGAGGGTCAGCCCTTCCCGGGCTACCTCTACTTCACGCCGCCGTTCAATGAAGCGGGCCTGGAGGCCAGCGTGGCGCACGCGCTCCACGTCCAGCGGCACCTGTCCATGCCGCTGGTGCTGGAGAACCCGGCCGTGCTGGCGCGGCGCGGGCAGTGGCACGTGCTGGACTTCATGGCGAAGCTGCACGCGCGCACCGGCGCGCCGCTGCTGCTCGACCTGGGGCACCTGTTCAGCCACCAGCTCTCCGCCGGCCTGCCGCTGGAGACAGGGCTGGAGGGCTTTCCGCTCGACCAGGTCATCGAGCTGCACATCGCCGGAGGCGTCGTCACGCACCGGGGGCCGCGCCGCTTCTACGTGGACGACCACACGCAGCCGGTGCGCGAGGAGCTGTTCGAGCTGCTGGCCTCGCTGATTCCCCGCTGCCCGTCGCTGCGCGCCGTCACCTTCGAGGGGGACGGCCACCCGCCCGAGGTGGCCGCGGCCTCCTTGCGCCGCCTGCGCGAGCTGGTGCCCGCCGGCGCGCGGCCGCCGCTGACGTGGCGCGTCCCGGAGGCCAGCGCCGCGCCCGTGCCAGCGCTGACGGAGGACAGCCAGCCCTGGGCGTTGTTCGACGCCGGCTATGGGGCCGCGCCCGTGACCTCCGTGGAGGACGAGGCCGGCACGCTGGCGGACCAGGACTTCCGCCTGGCGGTGGTCGCGGAGGTGTTGGATCGCGACTGGCCCCTCACCCGGTTGCTGCTCGCGGGCACGCGGGAGGCGCTCGCGGCCTTCACCGGCTCGAAGGAGTTCCGGAAGCTCTTCAGTCCCCTGGGCCGCTCGCCGGGGCAGGCCTTCGCCTCGTGGGCCATGCGGCGCCTGCGCGAGTCGCCGGACGAGGGGGGCTCGGCGGCGTTGACCCTGGAGATGTTGCTGCCCTCGCTCTTCCTGCGCCGGGTGCCCGCGCCCGCGCCGGGGCAGGTGGGGCTGATGGAGGACGTGCGGGCCGGGTCGCTCCCCGTGGACCTGTCCGAGCTGGTCCATGCCGCCCGAGCCGTGCGCCGTCACCTCACCGCGCGTGCGTGGGCGTCTGGCGTGCTGGAGCTGTCCGGCCTGGAGTCGCTGAACCAGGTGGCGCGAAGGGCGGGGCCCGGCCCCTGGTCCTTCACCGCGCGGCGCAGGGCAGGCGGGCTGGAGGTCACGACGGTGTCACCAGCTATGGGTGAATTCCTGAGAATGCTCGCTGTCCAGCCGTTGACCGAGGCCGAGGTGGCGCCCGGGCTCGTGGAGGAGGCAAGGCAGCGTGGGCTGATCCGCCGTGGATAGGACAAGAAATGTCCGGGATTGGACCGAACCCTTGCGCTGGCCGGCCTGGATAAGATAGTCGCGCCGCCATGGCGTCCCCCCTCGTCGTCGGAATCGCGGGCGGTACCGCATCCGGCAAGACCACCGTTGCCCGCAAGGTTCGCGAGGCATTGGCCGATTGTCGTGTGGCCTTCATCGATCAGGATTCGTATTACCGGGACCTGAAGGACCTGCCGCTGGCGGACCGGCGCGAGGTGAACTTCGACCACCCGGATGCCTTCGACAGGGAGCTGCTGGTCAAGCACCTGAAGGCGCTGAAGTCCGGGCAGCCCATCCAGAAGCCCGTCTACGACTTCGTCACCTCGTCCCGTCAGCCGCAGACGAAGAACGTGGAGCCCGGCGACATCATCCTCATCGAGGGCATCCTGGTCCTCCACATGAAGGAGGTCCGGGATGAGATGGACGTGAAGATCTACGTCGACGCGGACGACGACCTCCGCATCCTCCGGCGCCTCACCCGCGACATCAAGGACCGCGGCCGCGACTTCGACCACGTGGTGAGCCAGTACCTGCGCCACGTGCGGCCCATGCACATGGGCTTCGTGGAGCCGTCCAAGCACTTCGCGGACATCATCATCCCGCACGGCGGCAACAACGAGATCGCCATCGGGATGCTGGTGGGCGCGCTGCGCGGCAAGCTCTCCGGGGTCGCGCAGCGGGACTAGTCAGCACCGCCGCAGGAAGTCGCTCAGCGGGCCATGGAGCCGCTCCGAATCCTGGAGCAGCGCCGCATGGTCCCCGGGCCCCGGCAGCTCCAGGAAGCGGGCGCTCACCCCCGCGGCGCTCAGCAGGTGATAGGTGTCCCGCACCCGGTTCACCGGCGCCATGGCGTCCGACGCCCCCGCGATGAGGAGCACGCGCGAGCGGATCCGCGCGAAGCCGTCCGACACGTCACTGCCCGCGTACGCCGAGCACAGCGACGCCCAGGACACCGCGTCGAAGGCGTCGGCGAACGCGTCCGCCTCGGCGTCCAGCGCGGCGCGGGCGGACTCGGCGTCACGGTAGGTGGCGGTGAGGTGCTCGCGTCCGGCCAGCAGCTTCTGGAAGTCCAGGCGCAGCTTGCGCATCGTCTTGCGCGGCGGCGCGTCCAGCGCGTAGAGGCCGTCGCGGTAGTCCGGGTCCGCGCGCAGCACCTGCCAGGACAGGCCCAGCTTCTCGCGGACGGCCTCCGGCAGCGCGCGCGCCGCGCCAAGGGTCACCACGCCGTCCGCCAGGTCCGGGAAGAGGGACGCCAGCCGCAGCGCCACGTGGCCGCCCAGGCCCACGCCCACCAGCGCGCGCACGTGGCTCAGCCCGCATGCGCGCAGCGTGGCTGACACGGCGCGCGCCATGTCCTGCACGGTGAGCGGCGGCAGCTCCAGCCCCCAGCGCTCGCCCGACGCGGGGTTCACCGTCGCGGGGGACGTGCTGCCGAAGGGGCTGCCCAGCAGCCCGGGCGCGAGGACCGGCGTGACGGCCGGATCCAACGCGAGGTTCGTCCCCACCAGCGCGCGCCCCCACCCCGAAGGCTGGTACGCCGAGTCCTCCGGCGGGCCCAACGCGAGGTGCGAGTGCGCGAGGTCGTGCAGCAGCACCACCGCTTTGCCGTCTGATGGTTCTCCATAAGCGGCCCAGGCCACCTGGGGGTTGCCCAGCAGCTCTCCTTCCTCCAAGGGAAGGGGCGTGGTGAACAGGTGGGTCCCGGTGGCCTGGATCACGTTGGGGAATTTTCATATCACTGCCAGGACAAAGGCACAGGAGACTGCCGCGTGAAGCGCTACTTCGGAGTCATCGTCATCGTCGCGGGGGTGCTGCTGGGCGCCGTCATGAGCTACCGCAGCGCCAGTGGCCGCGCGCTCGAGGCGCAGCGGGAAGCAGATCAACAGCGAATCCATGCGGAGTACCTGGAGCGGGTCGGCTGGATGCGCTCCAACCCGGATGAGGCCAGCTACCGCGACGAGCTGAAGCCCTTCTTCAAGAACTATTTCGAGCAGGTGGACGACCACCTGACGCGCTTCCAGGGGAACACGAAGTTCGACGACTACCTCCTGGAGCTGGAGCAGCGGGAGGAGCGCGGCGCGAAGGATGACCGCGCCAATGACCGCAAGGCCTTCTACGAGTACGCGCGCAAGACGTTCGACAGCATGCGCGAGGGCCGCTACCGCCCGGTGTGGACGGCGACGGACAAGGGCATGCGCCTGGACCTCATCTCCTCCGACGTGGTGATGGTGCTGGGCAAGCCCCAGATCCGGCTTCAGCTCGCGGTGTGGGGCGCGCAGCGCACGCTCAAGGACGACGGCAAGGTGCTGAAGATGGTGACCAGCGCCGCGTTCGACACGGTGTGGAAGCTCACCGACGCGAAGGGGAAGCTGCTGGGCGAGATGCGCGGCGCCGACCCGTCCATGAAGATTGACCACCCGGAGCGCTTCATCAAGGCGTTCCCCCCGCAGATGGTGCTGGGCCACTACGACCTGGACCTGCTGCCGAACGAGGTGTCGAAGATGGAGATGACCATCAACCTCACCTCCAGCGCGGCCTCGGGGGGCACCGCGACGTCCACCTACGTGTGGAAGGTGGACGAGGTCCCCTCGGATTGGAAGCTGGGCGCCGGCGAGTCGTGGGAGGGCGCCACCCAGGAGGAGCGCCCCGAGGAGGAGATCGACCCGTCGAAGGCCGCGCGGGATTGAGCCCGCGCGGCGGCTACTCCACCACCGTGAAGTGAGAGCCGAGCCGGTACGCGGACAGCGTGCCGGCGTCGTCCAGGAAGTAGAGGTTGAGGCGCACGTCGGCCTGGAGCGCGACGAGCCCCACGCCGGCCTGGACCTCCGCGAGCACCTGCCCGCCGCGGGGGTCCACCGCGCGGACCCGCTCACCCGGCACCAGCGTGACGTCCCGGGCGGTGTGGGCCGGGAGCGCGCCGATGAGCGGCTCGCCCGCCGCGCCCACGCGCCAGTCCACCGTGCCGGAGGCCGCCACCCGCGTGGCGGCGCCGGACGCGCTCGTCACCACCACCGCGCGGGGCAGGGGCGCCAGCGCATAGGGGCCGGGGCCCAGGTTCAGCGGGCGCTCCCAGAGGCGCCGGCCCTTCGCGTCCAGGCAGAGCAGCACGCCTTCGCGCTCGCGCTCCCCGGCGATGAACACCCGCGAGCCCACGGGCAGCGGCGCCGACAGGTGCGACAGGTCCGGCTCGTACGTCCACACGGCTTCACCGGTGTGCGCGTCCGCGAGCAGCAGCGCCCAGTGCGAGCCCCGGCCCAGCATGGCCAGGAAGCGCTTGCCCCACGCCACCGGCGCGCCGTGGAAGGGCATGGGCGCCCGCATGCGGTAGCGGACCTGGCCGTCCTCCAGGTCCAGCCCATAGAGGTAGCCCGAGTCCGTCCCCACCAGCGCGCGGTGCCCCTGCGTGGCCAGCCAGCTCCGCTGCGTCCGGGGCGGCGCCAGGCGCCACACCTCGCGGCCGGTGGCCTCCGCGAAGGCCACGACGGTGCGGTCCTCGGACAGGGTGAGGAGCAGGCCATCCTTGCGCAGCAGCAGCGGGCCCAGGGGGATGCCGTCGTGGTCGTGCAGCCAGCGGGCGCCGCTGCCCCGGCCCGTGAAGCCGTACACGCGCGCGATGTCCGCCGCCACCGCGTGGCCGTCCGCCGACGCGGCCACGCCCAGCGCCGCGGCGCGCTTCCACAGCAGCGCGCCGTCCTTCCGGGAGAACGCGGAGGTGAGCTGCGGGGCGCAGTAGACCGGCCCATGCCGGCCCAGCAGCAGCCGCGCCTCTTCCGCGTCCGGCAGGCCTCGCTTCTCCCACAGCTTCTCGAAGCGCAGCCGGCGCAGGCGGCCGGGGACCTTGAGCGGACGCGAGGTGCCCTGACCCTTCGCGCGGGCCTTCTTCTCGCGGGCCGCGCCCTGCGCCTCGGGGGGCTGGACGGGGCCGCGCAGGTGGGAGAGGCCCTCCCTGCAGCGCTCCGCCAGCTCCGCCCGGTAGGGGTTGCCCACCAGGGCCCGGTCCGCCTCCGCGAAGGCCGCGGCCAGGGACTCGCCCAGGTGGAAGAGGGCGGCGGCGAGCACGGAGCCCGGGAGCGGGAAGGGCGCCCCGGTGCGGCCGGCCCTGGCCTGGCCCGTCTTCAAGTCCAGCAGCAGCGGGGGCTTCGCGCCCGCGGGGGCCAGCTCGAAGCGGCGCTCGCCCAGCTCCACCGCGCGGGCCAGCTCCACCGCCAGCCGCGACAGCTCCAGCACCGTGAGGAACGGAGGGCCCGGGACGCGCCAGGCGTCCGGTCTGCCTGGGAGGGACAGCCAGACCTCGCCGCCCGCGAGCAGCGGGGCCAGCAGGCCGGCCGTGCCTCGCGCGGCGCCGCGGCCCGCGCCGGTGGGCAGCCCCGCGTCCCGGAGCTCGAAGCCGAAGCCCGGGACCTCCGCGGGCTCCAGCCGCCTCGTGGCGGGGCGGGCGGGGACTTCGTCCGGGGGGCGGGCGGGCCGCTTCAGGCTCTTCAACGGCTCCTTGAGCGCCTGCCCCAGGGGGGTGGCCAGCGCCTTGGGCCCGGCCCGGGTGACGTCGGCGAGGAAGCGCTCGCCGGCTTCACGGACGGCCTCCACCAGCTCTTCCAGCTCCACCCGGACGGGGGGGCGCATCAGCCGGGCGGGGCGTGAGAGGTTGGCCACCAGGAGCTCCACCTCCGGGCCCACGCGCCGGAGCACCAGCTCCAGGTGGGCTTCAGGCAGGGAGACCTGGGCCAGTTTCTGCCGTCCCCCGGCCAGCGCCGCAACTGAGCGCACCAGGGAGGGGACGACTTCTGCTAGAGATTCCTCCACGGCCCCGGACAGAAGGTCCACCCCGTCCAATTCCAGTGCGATGGAATCGAGCGGGGAAGCCGCGGGTTCGCGTTTCCAGCGCTGTCCGATGCGTATGCGGGTCATCTTGCGTTCGTTGACAAGCCAGTTTAGCGATGGCTAGCATCCGCCGCCTATACGGACCTACATTTTTGTAACCGTTCGGAATTCCTGGGGAATACTCGATGACATTCTACGAGGCCGCGCTCCGCATCCTGGAGAGCGAAGGTCGTCCCCTCCACTTCCTTGAAATTACCGAGAAGTCCATCCAGCAGAGCCTGCTCTCCCACGTGGGCAAGACGCCTGAGGTGACGATGCTGTCGCGCCTCGCAGCCATGGCGCGCCGCACGAGGGATCGCAAGGTGCTTGTTACCGCGAAGGACACCTTCGCGCTGGTCGACTGGTCGATTCCCGAGGACGTCGAGGCACTGGCTCAGACTGGCGTGGTCGAGCCGCATCCTGAAGAGGACCTGCCGCCGCTGCGGCCGGCGGAGCGCCACCCCGAGCCGCGCACGGACAACGTGCGGGTGGCGGGCCGTGGCAGCGACCGCAAGCGCCGCCGGGACGAGGACGATGAGCGTGGCGGACGCCGCAAGCGCTTCCCGCCGCTGCCCGAGGTGGTGTTCGAAATCCTCAGCGAGTCGGACATCGGGCTGCGCACGGAGCAGCTCATCGAGCGTGCCCGGGCCAAGGAGCTGTGCGCCGAGGACACGACGGTGGAGGCGGTGCTCACCGCGCTCTTGGAGGACAACCAGCGCCGCATCGACGCGGGCCGCCGGCCGCAGTACGCCTTCAGCAAGGACTCCGGTGAGGTGTCGCTGGAGCGCGCCGGCGCCCCGAGTGAGGCCCCGCCGCTGGAGCTGCAGGCCGCGTTCGCGCAGGCGCTGGGCATCCCGCTGGAGGCGGGCCGTCCGGTGCTGGGCAAGCCCGCCGTCGCGGGCGAGGCCCCGGCGGACGCCGCGCTGGTGGCCACGCTGCGCACCACGCTCAAGGACGCGCGCCGCTCGGTGGCGCGCGGGCTGCGCAAGCGCCTGGGCGAGCTGGACGTGGGCACGTTCGAGAAGTCCGTCGTGAAGATGATGCACGGCCTGGGCTTCCGCGAGCTGAAGGTGGCCAAGCGGTCCAAGGAAGGGCCCTTGCTCACGGCGCGCAAGCGGGAGGGCAGCGTGGAGCTGCGCTACGCGGTGCGCATGCTGAAGGGCACGCCGGGCATCGACCGCAAGTCGGTGCAGGAGCTGCGGCGCGACCTGGGGCACTACTCGGCGCAGGTGGGCTTGCTGGTGAGCGCGGGGGACGTGCGCGGTGACGCGCGCACCGAGGCGCAGGCCAATGGCTCGCTGGTGATGCTGTGGTGCGGTGACGCGCTGGGCGAGAAGTTCCTGGAAGCGAAGACGGCCGTCTCCGTCACGCAGGTCGAGCTGTACGAGGTCGACGAGAAGTTCTTCGAGGCCGCGAAGCTGGATGCCGAGGAGGCCCAGAAGCGCCGCGAGGAGCGTCAGCGCGAGAAGCAGGCCCGCGAGGGTGAGGAGACCCCCGAGGCCGCGGCGCCGGAGCGCGAGCGTCCCCGGGAGAAGCGCCGTCGCGAGCGCGAGGCTCGCGAGGCCCGCGAGGCCGAGGCCGCCGGGGAGACGCCGGAGGAGGCTTCGGTGGCGACCGCTGCGGAGCCGCGTGAGGCCGCCGCCCCGGCTCCCGCCGCTCCGGTCCAGCAGGGCCGCGAGGATGACGAGGAGGGCGACGACGAGGACGGGGAGGATGACGACCTCGAAGCCGCCAGCGCCTTCGTGGGTGGCGCGCGGGCTGATGGCGCCGCCGAGGCTGGGGCCGAAGGCGCGCAGGGTGACCGCAAGCGCCGCCGCCGTCGTCGCCGGGGCCGTCGCGGCCGTGGCAGTCGCGCGGGTGAGGCTGGTGCCGCAGGTGAGGCTGGCGCCGCCGGTGAGGCTGGCGCCGCAGTGGCTCCGGGTGAGGCCGGTGCCGCGGGTGAGGCTGGTGCCGCAGCGGCTCCGGGTGAGGCCGGTGCCGCGGGTGAGGCTGGTGCTGCCGGTGAGGCCGGTGCCGCGACGGCTCCGGGTGAGGCCGGTGCCGCAGCGGCTCCGGGTGAGGCTGGTGCCGCGGGTGAGGCTGGTGCTGCCGGTGAGGCCGGTGCCGCGGGTGAGTCGGGTACTGGTGCTGGCGCCGCTGCGGGTGCGGCGGGCTCTGGTGCTGGCGAGGCGGGTGCCGCTGCGGGTGTGGCGGGCACTGGTGCTGGCGAAGCTGGCGCCGCTGCGGGTGCGGCGGGCACTGGTGCTGGCGAGGCGGGTGCTGCGGCTGGTGCTGTTGGCGAAGCAAGCGCATCGGCTGTCGGCAAGGCGAGCGCAACAGCGGGTGCTGCTGGCGCCGCGGCTTCCGGCGAAGCGGCGGGTGCTGCTGGCGAAGCAGGCGCCACGACTGTTGCCGGGTCGGGCGCCACGGGCGTCAGCGGTGAAGCGGGTGTCGCCGCGGCTCCCGGTGAGGCGAGTGTCACGGGCGAAGCGGGTGTCAGTGCCGCGGCGGGTGCTGTCTCCGAGCAGGCCCGTGTGGCTGCTGATGCGGGCTCCGCGTCCGAACACGCCGCCGGTGCCGCGGCCCCGACGGGCGAAGCGGCTGCCTCCGGTGCCACGGGGAATGTGAGTGCCCCGGTCGGTGCCACGGGGGATACGGGCATCGCGGCAACAGGGGTGCCCCAGTTCGTCCAGGCGGGCAGCGACGCTTCCTCGGGCGACACGGTGGCGAGCGGTTCGGCGGCGGCTCCGGCTGGTGCCGCCCCTGCCGAAGCGGACGCCGCGTCCCGGCCTGTCACGCAGTCGGATGTCCCCGGAGCCACGCAGCCCGCTCCTACGCCGGGGCTGCCCCAGGTGGAGGCGGCCGCCGCCCCGGTGGACAGCGGTGCGACGCGGACGGACGTGCCTGCTTCCTCGCCTGGCGAGGGCAGCTCGTCCGAGCCCCCCAAGGGGCCGTCCGGGGAGCGCGATAGCTGACGCGGCGCCGCGGGAGGTGAGGGTTTGGTCGGCGCGGTCGCTCCCCAGGTGTTACCCTGGAGAGCGATGAAGCCGGTCCTGCTGCTCGCCTCCTGCGTCGTCCTGCTTGGTGCCTGCCGCTGGCGGGCGCCGCGCTACCCGGTGGCGCCGGTGGAGCTGACCGGGGTCACGCTACAGGACAACGCCCTGCTGGGACTCGCTCCCGAGGGCGTCGCCACGCTCTTCACCGTGGCGCTGAAGGACTCCGGCCGCTTCGAGCAGAAGGGCGAGGACGCGCCTCGCGAGGAGCGGCCCTGGCGGCTGACGCTGGACGTGCCCTTCACCCGGGAGGTGCTGAAGGACGGCGACCCCCGCAGCTTCGCCGAGGTCGGCGCCAACCTGGTCCTGGAGCGGTTCGGCGGGCGCCTGCCCCAGCGTTATGAGCTGGTGGGACTCGGAGAAGCCCCCGTCGAGGAGGACTCGCCCGCGGGACGGCAGAAGGCGATGCGCACCGCGCTGGCCAACGTCCTGCGCCAGGTCACCGAGTCGGCCATCATGCAACTGACCGCCCTGGACCGCACCGACGACGAGCTGGTGCTCGACCTCAAGGCGACGGACGCCCGCGTCCGGGAGTTCAGCCTCCGCACGCTGGCGGAGCGGCAGCACCCGGCGGCCGCGCCGCTGCTCATCGACCGCCTCAAGGAGGCCACCGACGCGGAGACGGTGCGCCGGACGATGGGCGCGCTCGTGGAGATGAAGGCGCGGGTCGCGGTGCCGGTGCTCATCGACCTGGCGCGGGGCCGTGACCTGGGCTTCGTGCAGGAGATTGTCTTCGCGGTGGGCGAAATCGGCGGCCCCGAAGCGGAGGCCTACCTCTACACGATGGCGCAGGGGCATGATGCGCCCGCCGTCCAGGCCGCCGCGCAGCAGGCGCTGGACACACTCTATGCATCACGGAAGCACTCACCCGCGGAGGCGCGTGGCCCAGGCCGCGCGGACTGACATCGAGATGAAGCGTTCATTCGGCGTGGGCGGAGCGGTGGTGCTCGGCGCCCTGATGCTGGGCACCGGCTGTTCCAAGAACGTGGAAGCGGCGGCGGACTCGGGCGCCAGCACGGGCGACGTGGCCGAGTACTACCCGCTCGCGGTGGGCAACCGCTGGACGTACCGGCTCAACGGCCGCGAGGACAAGGAAGTCACGGTGGAGATCCTCAAGGAGGAGGCCGGCGTCTTCCACGACAACCAGGGCGGGCAGCTCTTCCTGGACGGCTATGGCCTGAGGGATCCAAAGCGCTACCTGCTGCGCGGCCCGCTGAAGGAGGGGCACTCCTGGACGAACGTGGTGTCCGTGTCGTCCACGGAGCGCTACCGCATCGTCCAGGCGGGGGAGTCGTGCCAGACGCTCGCGGGCACCTTCCCGCGCTGTGTCCAGGTGGAGGCCCGCAACCGGATGGACGCCAAGGCCACGATGGTGAACACGATGACCTTCGCCCCCGGCGTCGGCATGGTCCGCATCGAAACGGTGGTGGAGGCCAACGGCCAGCTCGTGCCGCAGACCTTGTTGGAGCTGACGGCGTGGCAGCTCCGCGACGGCGCGGCGCCACCTTCGGGCTGAGAGGCCCGCAGCTTTTCTTCACGAGGTGCCGCCGTGCCCGTCCAGGTGAACGAACAGTCCCAGGAAGCGCTCATCCTGAGCTTCCTCTCCGAGAGCGGGAGTGACTACACGTCCGGCGAGGCGCTCTCCAGCAAGCTGGGCCTGTCCCGCACGGCGGTGTGGAAGCACGTGGAGTCCCTCCGCGCCAAGGGCTACCGCATCGAGGCGGTGCCCGCGCGGGGCTACCGGCTGGTGGAGGTCCCCGACCGGCTGACCTCGCTCGAAATCGGCCCGCTGCTGGACACCCACGACCTGGGCCGCACCGTCCACCACCATGAGTCGCTGCCGTCCACCAACGAGAGGGCCTTCCGGCTGGCCCAGGATGGCGCCGGGCACGGCGAGGTGGTGGTGGCCGAGCAGCAGACCGCGGGCAAGGGGCGCCGGGGCCGCACCTGGGTCTCCCCGTCCGGGCTCAACCTGTACTTCTCCGCCATCCTCCGTCCGGAGCTGCCGCCCCAGCGCGCGCCGGAGCTGACCCTGGTGGCCGCCGTGGCGCTGGCGGAGGCGCTGCGCGACGCGGGCGCGGACGCCGCCATCAAGTGGCCCAACGACGTCCACATCGACGGGCGCAAGGTGGCCGGCATCCTCACCGAGCTGTCCGCCGAACCGGAGCGCGTCCACTTCGTCGTGGTGGGCGTGGGGGTCAACCTCAACGCCCTGGCCGAGCACTTCCCGGAGGAGCTGCGCGCCACCGCCACGTCGCTGGCCCTGGCGCTGGGGCATCCCGTGAAGCGGGCGCCGTTCACCGCCGCCCTCTGGACGCGGCTGGAGGAGTGGCTGGACCTGTACCTGGAGACGGGCTTCGACGCGGTGCGTGCCCGCTGGAAGGCCCTGTCGTCCACGCTGGGGCAGGACGTGCTGGTGCGCACGGACCGGCAGGCGCTGCGGGGGCACGCCGAGGACATCGACCCCTCCGGGGCGCTCCTGGTCCGGACGGAAGGGGGCTCGCTCGAGCGCGTGTTGGCGGGTGACGTGGAGCAGCTCCGCCCGCGGCGGTAGAGTGCGCGGTGTGATGCTCCTGGCCATCGACGTCGGCAATACCAATACCGCGCTCGGGGTGTTCGAGGGCCGGCGCCTGCTCGACCACTGGCGCATGGAGACCAGCACGCGCCGCACGTCGGATGAGTACGGCATCCTGGTCCGACAGCTCTTCACCCACCGCGGCATCGACCCGGCGAAGGTGACGGCGGTGGCCGTCTCCAGCGTGGTGCCGCCGCTCCAGTCCAACCTGGAGAAGATGAGCGAGCGCTACTTCAAGCTCCGCCCCATGTTCGTCGGCCCTGGCGTGAAGACGGGCATGCCCATCTTCTACGACAACCCCCGTGAGGTGGGCGCGGACCGCATCGTCAACGCCGTGGCCGCGTATGAAAAGCACCACGCGGGCGTGCTCGTGGTGGACTTCGGCACCGCCACGACGTTCGACGCGGTGTCGCCCAAGGGCGAGTACCTGGGCGGCTGCATCTGCCCCGGCATCAACATCTCCATGGAGGCGCTGTTCCAGAATGCCTCCAAGCTGCCGCGCGTGGAGTTCGCGCGGCCTCCGCACGTCATCGGGCGCAACACCGTGCACTCCATGCAGGCCGGGCTCGTCTACGGCTTCGTGGGCCTGGTGGACGGCATCTGCGCCCGGATGCAGGCGGAGCTGGGCTTCCCGGTGAAGGTCGTCGCCACCGGCGGGCTTGCGTCACTCGTGGCCAGCGAGTCCAAGGCCATCCACCAGGTGGATGAGTTCCTCACGCTCGAAGGGCTGCGCATCATCTACGGAAGGAATCACGCGTCATGACCACTGCCGCTCCCAACAACGTCCCGGCGCCGCCACCGGGGTGCCCCTTCGACGCGGAGTTCCTGCCGCCCAACATGCGCAAGCACGTGGACCCGGCCGCGCCGGTGCCGCTGCGGATGATGGCCGCCAAGACGCTCGTCCCGCTCAATCCGTCCGACATGCTGGGTGCGCTCTACATGCTCACCTTCGATCCGGACGCGGGCGTGCGCGAGACGGTGGCGAAGACGGCCGCGATGCTGCCGGACAAGATCCTGGGCTCCGCGCTGCGTGACGAGGAGGTGCAGCCGCAGGTGCTCGGGTACTTCCTGGGGCTCGTCAAGGACAAGGAGGCCTACGCGGAGATGCTGGTCCTCAACGCCAGCACGCCGGACGACGCGGTGGCGGACGTGGCGAAGGACTGCGGCCCGAAGCTGGCGGAGATCATCGGGCAGAACCAGCTCCGCCTGCTGCGCCACGAGGACATCCTCCGGAACCTATGCGCCAACGCGAGCGCGCCGGTGTCGCTCATCGACAACGTCTGCGACTTCGCGGTGCGCAGCGGGATGCAGCTCCTGGACGTGCCGCAGATGAAGGCGGCGCGCGTGCGCGTCTTCGGCCCCGAGGCCGCGGAGACGCCGCCGCCCCAGGGCCCCACGGCCGAGGAGGTGCTTCAGGAGTTCCAGGAGGCCGCGGATGAGAGCGCCGCGCCCATGGAGGAGGGCAAGCGCCTGACGCTGGCCCAGCGCATCATGCGCATGTCCATCGCGGAGAAGATCAAGCTGGCCACGCTGGGCAACAAGGAGGCCCGCACCGCGCTCATCCGCGAGACGAACAAGCTGGTGGCGGTGGCCGTCATCCGCAGTCCGCGCATCACCGACGGCGAGGTGCTCGCGTGCGCCGCCAACCGCGCGATGATGGATGACGTGCTGCGCGTCATCTACAGCAACCGCGAGTGGACGAAGAACCACAAGGTGAAGATGGCGCTGGTGAAGAACCCCAAGGTCCCGCTCACCGTCACCATGAAGTTCCTCAACGCGTTCCGCGACGCCGAGCTGAAGGACCTCAGCCGCGACAAGAACGTGCCCGCGGCCGTGCAGGGCTTCGCGAAGAAGCTGCACGAGAAGAAGACGACCCCCAAGAAGCAGGGGTAGGCCGGCGCGGTGCCCCGGGCGCGGGTGGCCCGGGGCGCGGACGGTCAGGCCGCGGCCTCGCTGGCGTCGTCCGCCACGGCGGAGGCGGGCTCCTCCAGGAGCTGCTGGGCGATGACGAGCGCCTTCTTCGTCTTCTCGCGCAGCTTCTCCTCGCTCTTGATGCGCGCGTAGAGGCGCGTCACGCGCTCCTCGCTGCGGGCCGTGGCGGCCTCCAGCTCGGCGATGCGGCCGCGCAGCTCCTCGGCCTCCGCGTTGGCGCGGCTGCTCTGCTCGGACAGCTCGACCTGGGCCTGGCCCAACTGGACGCGCAGGTCCTCGGCCTCGCTCCGCGCGGCCTGGACGTCCGCCTCGAGCTGCCCCGCGCGTGCGCGGAGGTCCTCCAGCTCCGCGGCGTAGGCGTGCGCCTGGGCCTGGTGCTGATCCAGCTCCGCCTGGAGCGCGGTGAGCTGCGCCGAGGCGCTCCGGGCCTCGTCCTTGGCGGCGGAGAGCTGCTGGTCCACGCGCTTGCGGTCCGCGGCGAGCGAATCCGCCCGGGCGCTCAGCGTCTTGAGCTGGGCGTCGCGCTGGGTGAGCTCGGACTCTGCGGTGCTGGCCTTCTGCTCCAGCTCCAGGTTCTGGTCCTTGAGCTCGATGATCTCCTGGTCCTTCTGGTTCAGCTCCGTCTTGAGGCGGAGGATCTCCTTGTCCTTCTTGTTGGCCGCGTCACGAAGGGCGAAGGTGTCCTTGTCGTTCTTCCCGGAGGAGGCACGCGCCGCTTCCAGCTCGGTGGCCTGGGCCTCCAACTGGACCTCCAGGTCGCGCACGCGCTCCTCGGCGTGGGAGGCCGTGCCTCGCGAGTCGTCGAGCTCGGCCTGGAGCTCGGCCACCTTCGCGCGCAGGCCGCGCAGCTCCACGGCGTCCGCGGCCGGCGCCACCGAGACGGGCGGCGGGGCAGGGCGGGGCGGAGCCACGGCCCGGGGCGCGGGGGGCGGGGCCACGGCCCGGGGCGGCTCCGGCGGAGGCGCGGCCGGGGTAGGCGCGGGGGCGAGGAAGCCGACCACCGTCTTCTCGGAGTCGTCCAGCCCGTCGAGCGCGTCCTCGGCGTCGGTGCCCAGCGAGTCCAGCGTGGAGAAGTCCTCCTCCACGCCCTCCACCACCGCCTCGGGCGGCGCGACGACGACCTCCTCCTCGAAGGCGGGCGTCTCCTCGGGGGCGGACAGGTCGCCGAAGGCGGCGTCCAGGTCCAGCTCCTCGCCCGTCACGGGCGGCTCCTCCGCCGTCTCGACGGAGATCTCCTCGCCGAAGTCCGCCGTCATCGGCTCGTCGCCGAGCGCGTCCAGCGTGAGGCTCTCATCGACGACGTCCTCGAGGGCGGCGGCGGGCAGCTCGGGGAAGCCGATCAGCGCGCCCACGCGGTCCACCAGCAGGTCCGCGTCCACCGGCTTGGCGACGTACTCGTCGGCGTGGGCCTTCAGCTTGCGGTGCTGCGCGAAGCCGTCCGGGTTGCCGATGATGACGATGGGGACGTTCTTGAGGTCATCGTCCTTCTTCAGCTTGCCGCAGATGAGGTAGCCATTCTGTCCGGCGGACAGGTCCACCGCGAGCACCACCAGGTCCGGCCGGTCCCTGCGGATCTGCTCCACGCTGCCCTTGCCGTCGGTCGTCTCGTCGACCGTGAAGCCCCGGCCCTCCAGGGCCGAGCGCAGGGAGGCGGAGAGCGCGGTGTCGCTTTCGACGATCAGGATTTTCTTCGACATGGAGGGACGGCCCGTCCTGGTGTGCGGCGCGCGCCAACGCCCTACCAGCCGCGACGCGCAAGGAGATGATGTGCGTCGAGGCTATCGGCCATGCGCGGGAGCGTCAATGTTCGGACCGGGCGGAATCCTGGCCGCCCGGAGAGCGGGCGAGCGCCGTCGTGCAGCCGACGTTTCCGTCACTGCGGGTACGTCACCGGCTCGATGGAGATGGGGGGCCGGGAGTACGGAGGGCGGACCGCGGGAGGGAGCGAGTAAAGCGGCTCATCGGACTCCGGCGCGGACTTGCGCGCGAGCTTCTCGCCGCTGTCGCGCTCGGCGAGCATCCGGCGGATGTCGCTTTCGTCCATGTCGGTGACCATCTCGTAGACGATTTCGTCGTCGCGCCACGTCACCACGTTGAAGCCCTGCGCGGAGTCCACCTCCACGGCCTGCAGCGCCTGGAACTTCGGGAGGGCGCCTTCGTCGTCACCGGGGAGCACGAAGACGCCCAGCCTGCGGCGCGGCTCGTCTTCGTTGTCCGGCAGCGTCTCGTAGCTGATGTAGGCGACCTCGCGGCCGTTGAGGATGGAGATGCGCCCGCCCAGCGGCTTGGCCTTGGGGAGCTGCGGGACGGTGATGCGCGGATCCACCTTGTCCTTGAACCACTCCTCCACCTGCTCCGGGGTGTTGGAGGCGATTTCAAAGGGGAGCGCCTTGCTCTTGCTGTGGCGCTGCACCGCCTCCGTCCGCGCGGCGCTCAGGCGTTGCTCGGTGTGGAACGCGGCCCAGCCGCCGCCCACCGTCACCACCACCAGCGCCATGGCCCCGGCGCGCAGCCACACCCCAACCTGGGCACGGCGCTGCTCCTGCTTGAGGCCCACCTGGATGCCGGCCCGGAGCGAGGCGGGGGCCCGCATGCCAGAAACGGAGTGGCGCGCGGCTCGCCGCAGCGCCTGCTGCATCTGCTTCTCTTCCTCCGCGCGGCGCCGGCAAGCAGCGCACCCGGAGAGGTGGGTTTCGAGGTCCACTCGTTCCTCGGGCTGGAATTCGCCGTCGAGGTACGGATAGAGCAGCCGTTCGAGGTCCTGGCAGTTCATGGGGCGCGCTAGGAACCGGGTTCTACCCTGTCTTCTTCCTGTGGCGATACTCTTCCAGGTCCGCGGGGGCGTTCACCGGCTCTCCATCATGCCGGAAGACGCCCTGGCCCTCCGCGTACTCGCGCAGGTTCTTCTGCAGGAGCTTGCGCCCGCGGAACAGGCGGCTCATCACCGTGCCCACCGGGCACTCCAGAATCTCCGCGATCTCCTTGTAGGAGAACTCCTGGAGGTCCGCGAGGATGACCACCAGCCGGAAGTCGATGGGCAGCGAGTCGATGGCCCGCAGCACGTCGTCCGACAGGAGTCGGTCGAAGAAGTACTGCTCCGGGTTGGCCGCGAAGTCCGTCGCGTCCCGGCTCACGAAGCGCTCGTGGACGGCCTCCCGCTCCACGCCCTCCACCACCGTGCGCTCCTTCACCTTGCGGCGGTAGCGGTTGATGAAGGTGTTGGTGAGGATCTTGAAGAGCCAGGCCTTGATGTTCGTCCCGCGCTCGAACTTGTCGAAGAAGCGGTAGGCCCGCATGCAGGTGTCCTGCACCAGGTCCTCGGCGTCACGCTCGTTCTTCGTCAGGCGCAGGGCCGCCGAGTAGAGCGGGTCCAGGTGGGCTAGCGCCAGCTCTTCGAATTCCTGCTTCGTCCGGTTGGGTTGCCTGAAATCCAACATGTCCCGCCTTCCAAGGGCCCGAAACAAATGGGGAATGAGTTGTCGCTTACCCGTCAAATGTATGCACGGGAACAACCAGGGCAACAACGGCATCCCGCTACACCCGCCCGCACGCCCGCTTCGGGAATACACGACGCCGGCCAGGGAAACATATTCCCCAGCAGAGATAACGAACGGGGAGGCCGGATGTCGCCATCCGAACCTCCCCGCCAGGGACCGCGTCGTCTCCCTGCTTGCCGGGCTTACTTGCCGGCGAGCGCGTCGTTGATGGGCATGTAGGGGTAGCCCATGTCCTTCGCGACGGCCTCGTAGGTGACGTGGCCGTTGTAGGTGTTCAGCGCACGCGCGAGGGCGCGGTCGGACTTCACGGCCTCAATCAGGCCCATGTCGGCGATCTTCCGCGAGTGGGGGCGGGTGACGTTGGTGAGGGCGTAGGTGGACGTCTGGGGCACGGCGCCCGGCATGTTGGCCACGCAGTAGTGGACGACGCCGTGGACCTCGAAGGTGGGGTTGTCGTGGGTGGTGGGCTTGCACGTCTCGATGCAGCCGCCCTGGTCCACCGCGACGTCGACCACCACGGCGCCCGGGGTCATCTCCGAGATGAGGGCCTCGGAGACGAGCTTCGGGGCCTTGCCGCCGGGGATGAGCACCGCGCCCACCACGAGGTCGGCCTCGCGCACGGAGCGGGCGATGCTCTCCGAGTCCGACGCCAGCACGCCGACGCGGCCGAGGAACACGTCGTCCAGGTAGGTGAGGCGCTCCATGTTGACGTCGAGGATGGTGACCTCGGCGCCCATGCCCAGGGCCACCTTGGCGGCGCACAGGCCCACGACGCCGCCGCCGATGACGGTGACGCGGCCGCGGCGCACGCCGGGCACGCCGCCCAGGAGGATGCCCTTGCCGCCGTGCGCCTTCTCCAGGCACTTGGCGCCCACCTGGATGGCCATCTTCCCGGCCACCTCGCTCATGGGCTTGAGCAGCGGCAGGCTGCCGTCATCGAGCTGCAGCGTCTCATACGCCACGGCCGCGGCCTTCTTCTGAATCAGCGTCCTGGTCAGCTCCGGGTCCACGCCGGCCAGGTGGAAGTACGTGTAGATGATCTGTCCGGGCTGGATGCGCGCGTACTCGGGCGCGATGGGCTCCTTGACCTTGATGATCATCTCCGAGCGCTTCCAGAGCTCGTCCGCGCTGGCGACGATCTGAGCGCCGACGCGCTGGAACTCCGAATCGGGGATGCCGGAGCCAACGCCGGCGTTCGTCTCGATCAGGACCGTGTGACCCGCGGCGATGAAGGCGCTCACGCCAGCCGGCACCATGCCAACGCGGTACTCGCGGGTTTTGATCTCCTTGGGAACTCCGACGATCACGACTGCCTCCGAGAGGGGGACATAAAAAAGCGCGCGGACCCTAACGGGGGCCCAAGGGGGAATCAAGGCGCTGGCGGACAGCCCCGCATGGGGCCATCTCCCCCTGGAGACATGACGCGAGGCGTTGGATGCGATGCGTGATGAAGCGCGCGGCGCTCGTGTTAGTTACCAGGGACATGACGTCTGCCCCGAAGCTCCTATTCGCGGACCCCAAGGGACGGGTGATGGAACATCCGTACCTGCTCGCCACGCTGCGCAGCGGCGAGGAGCTCGTTCCGCCGCAGGACAAGCCCATTCCGCTGCCGTCCGCCGGGCGGCTCGTCCACCTGCCGGGCCGCCTCCCCGTGGGGCTGCACCCGGAGACGGGCGAGCTGGAGCTCGTCCGGGAGATGAAGGTGGGCGGCAAGACGTTCGTCCCCAACGCGGTGGGCGCGCTGCTGCCCCCGGGCTACACGCGGACGTTCCTCCCCGGTGAGGTGAAGGGGAGCGGGCCGGTGCTGCCGCAGTGGGCCTATACCGCCGCCGCGTGGGTGGGGGACGGGCCGGTGGCGTGGGCCATCCACACGGACCGCCGCTCGCACTGGAACCCGGAGCGCTTCTCCACGCCGGAGATGAAGGGGCTGGTGGCGCAGCACCTGGCGCGCTTCCCGGACAACCGGGTGCTCAAGCAGCTCAAGACGTGCGCGCTCGTCTACAGTTGCTTCACGTCGCAGAACACCTTCTACGTGCGGGACGAGGCCGCCATCCCCGCGTCCGTGATGTGCAACGCGCGCTGCGTGGGCTGCATCTCCGACCAGCCCGCGGACGGCCCGCCGGCGTCACACGAGCGCATGGATGACGGACCCACGGGGGAGGAGATGGGCCAGATTGGCCTCTTCCACCTGGAGCACGCGCCGGGCCGCACCATGGTGAGCTTCGGCCAGGGCTGCGAGGGCGAGCCGCTCACGCGCTGGAAGCAGATCGCCGAGGCCATCCGCTACATGCGCGCGCGCACGCAGGCGGGCTCCATCAACATCAACACCAACGCCAGCCTCACGCGCGGCCTGGAGGCGCTGTTCGACGCGGGGCTGGACGCCATCCGCGTGTCGCTCAACTCGGCGGTGAAGGACCTCTACGAGGCCTACTACAAGCCGGTGAAGTACGGCTGGGAGGACGTGGAGGCGTCCATCGCCCTGGCGCGCGAGCGCGGCGCGTACCTGGCGCTGAACCTGCTGCTGTTCCCCGGCGTCACCGACCGCGAGGGCGAGGTGCGGGCGCTGGAGCGGCTGGTGAAGAAGTACCGCGTGGACCAGGTGCAGACGCGCTCGCTGTGCATCGACCCCTTGCAGTACCTGGAGGTGGCGCGCGAGCGGGGCGCGGGCGGTGAGCCGGTGGGCATCCGCACGCTGCTCCAGCGGCTGAAGGCGGCGCGGCCGGGGCTCGTCGTGGGCAACTTCGCGCGGGGACTGGAAGAGCGCGAGAACGCCGCGGGGCCTCGGTAGCGCCCGGGAGGGCTGGGGGCTGAGCCACGGCCCCCACCCCGGAACGTCTACTCGTTGCCGGTGGGCATCAGCTCCTTGGCCACCAGGTTCCCCATCACCGCGTCCTTGGGGATGTAGCCGTCGGCGCCCGCCTCGCGGCAGATGCGCTGCAGCTCCTCGACGTTCTCCCCGGAGCACAGCAGCACCTTGATGCCCTTGAAGAGGCTGTTGCTCTTGATGAAGCGGCAGAACTGCTCGCCGTTCACGTTGGGCATGCGCACATCCAGCAGCACCAGGTCCGGGCGCGTCTGCTTCTTGAGGATGATCTTCGTGGCCTTGTCGGCCGTGTCGGCGACGTGGACCTCGAAGCCCTTGGCCACCAGGTCCGCTTCAATGATGCGGGCCGTCATCTCGCTGTCATCCACGATGAGGATGCGCGGCTTGCGCCCGCCCGTGGTGGGCGCGGCCTTGAGGCCCGTCGCGGCGGGGGCGGCGGCGGGAGCGCTGGGGGCCGGCGCCGGCGCTGCGGGCGCGGCGACGGGGCCGCGGCCGGCGCGGGCACCGCGGTGGGGACACCCAGGGCAGGGGGGCCGATGAGACCCATGACCCCGCCCAGCACGGCCTCCAGCCCGCCGCTCTTCAGGATGTAGCCATCCGCCCCGGACGCCTTCGTCTTCCCGTCCAGCTCCGCCTCGGAGATGTCGGAATAGAGGACCAGCTTCGCGGTGACCTTCTTCTGGCGGCGGAGGTACTCCACGACGTCATCGCCGAACATCTCCGGCATGTTGACGTCCATGAGGATGAGCGCGAACGGCCCCTCGGCGAGCTTCTGCTCGAGGCTGGCCAGGTCCTGCGCGCCGCTCGCCTGGTAGCCGGCGGCGGTGAGTGCCCGGACGGTGAGCTCCACCAGCATCGGGCTGTCGTCAATGACCAGTACGCGCGACATCGTCCTCCTCAAGGGCTTCGCAGTGGAACCCTACACCTTTGGTGCAGCGCGGACCATCGAAACGGCGACCAGGCGGGCTGGCCGTCGGGTCCTCTTGACCGCTATTCGTCGCCTCCGGATACTTTGGCGCCTTGACCACGACCTCGACTCCCCTCCAGCGAGCACTCCGGATGGCTCCGGACCGCGCCTTGGCCGCCCAGGCCCGGCCGGAGCAGGAGTTCTTCTGCTTCCGCGTGGGCGACCTCCGCCTGGGCGTGCCCAGTGAGAACGTGCTCGAAGTGCTCCGGGCCGGGCTGCTCACGCCCCTGCCGCGCACCCCGTCCTTCATCATGGGCGTCACCGGTCACCGGGGTGAGGTGCTCCCGGTGCTGGACCTGCTGCGCTTCCTCTCCAAGGGGGAGGCCCGCATTGGCCCGCGCACCCGGCTGTTCGTCGGCGTCACGGGCAGCTACGTGGCCGGCGTCGTCGCGGACACGGTGCTGGGGTTGCGCCGCGTTCCCGTGGCGGACATCCTCCCACCGCCCCTGGGCGGGGACGCCGCGGCCGAGCACCTGCTGGGCGTGGTGCAGGCCAGCGGCAACCAGGAGGCCATCAACCTCCTCAACTTCTCCAAGCTGCTCCAGACGGCGCGGCAGCGGGCGGTGGCGCGATGAACGACGACGCCCTCCATGAGAAGGAGGAAGAGGTGGACCTGCTCTTCTTCGACATCGGCGCCACGCTCTACGGCACGGACGCGTCCCAGGTGCTGCGCATCGACCGCGCGCTGCCGGAGGACCTCACGCTGGCGGAGCTGGGGCTGCCCCACCGGGGCAACCGGGCCATCGTCTTCGACACCCCGGAGGGCGAGGCCCACCTCAAGGTGGACGCCGTGCACGGCGTGCGCTCCATCCCCGTCAATTCCCTGCGCCGGATGCCCCCCACGGCCGGCGCCGCAGCCTACGCAGTCGGTGTGTGCCTGGAAGAGGCCCGCACCGTGCTGCTCATCGACCTGGTCGAAACCGCAAGGACTCAAGGAAGGCACTGAGACACATGTCCCTGGACACCCCCAACGAGAAGCCCGCTGCCAAGGCTCGCGCCCGGAAGGCCCCCGCCTCCAAGGCCGGTGCCACCAACGCGGCGTCGACCGTCTCCTCCACCAAGGCCATCACCGACACGCTGCTGACGGTGCTGTCCGGCAACCTCCAGGCCCGCGTGCCCAAGGAGCTGGTGGGTGAGTCCGGCGCGGAGCTGGCGCACCTGCTCAACCAGGTGCTGGACCAGTTCGCCGCCTCCGAGCACCGCAAGCACGTGGCGGCGCAGGAGATCGACCAGGCGCTGGATTCGCTCATCAGCCTGGTGCGCGAGGGCGACCTGTCGCGGTGGAACACCACCACGGAAGACCCCCAGCTCGGGCCCCTGCTGGAGGGCTTCGGCAAGGTCATCGAGACGCTGCGCACCTTCGTGCGGGAGATCAACGAGGCGGCGCTGCGCCTGTCCTCGTCCGCCAACCAGGTGCTGGCGGCCTCCACGCAGCACGAGACGTCCTCCACGGAGCAGGCGGCGGCCATCCACGAGACGACCGCCACCATGGAGGAGCTGAAGCACGCGTCGGCGCAGATCGCCGAGAACGCGGGCAGCGTGGCGCGCGTGGCGGAGGAGACGCTGGGCGCGGCGCGCGCGGGCCGGGGCGCCATTGGCGAGTTCATCCAGGCCATGCAGCAGATCCGCAGCGACGGCGTCGCCGTGGCGGACTCCATCGCGAAGCTGTCCAAGCGCGTGGAGCGCATCGGCACGGTGGTGGAGGTCATCGACGAGATCGCGGACCGCTCCGACCTGCTGGCGCTGAACGCGGCGCTGGAAGGCAGCCGCGCGGGTGAGGCCGGCAAGGGCTTCTCCATCGTCGCGGCGGAGATGCGGCGCCTGGCGGAGAACGTCCTGGACTCCACCAAGGAGATCAAGAACCTCATCACCGAGATCCGCGAGGCCACGGCCGCCGCGGCCGGCGCCGCCGAGGCGTCCAAGGCCGCCACGGAGTCCGGTGAGAAGCTGGGCGCGGTGGCGGCGCAGGCGGTGGAAGGCATCCTCGCCGGTGTCCAGGAGACGAGCGACGCGGCCCGCGTCATCAACCTCGCCACGCAGCAGCAGCGCACGGCCACCGAGCAGGTGGTGGCCTCCATGGCGGAGATCGAGGACGTGACGCGCCAGACGACGCAGGCGTCGAAGCAGGCCACCGGCGCGGCCGCGGAGCTGACGCAGCTGGCCGGACGGCTGGCCGAGCTCATCAAGCGGTTCAAGGCCGACTAGCGCTTCCTGGAAGGGGAGGGGCGTACGCCGGCCATGGACACCGAGGCTCTCAAGAAATCCCTCCTGAAGAAGTTCCAGGAGGTCACCGCCGACCGCCTCCAGAAGATTCAACTGGGGGTACTGGACCTGGAGAAGGAGACCGCGGACCAGGCCGCGGAGGACGTCGCGCGCGAGCTGCACACGATGAAGGGCGAGGCCCGCATGTTGGGCCTGGCCGCCATCGGGCAGCTCGCGCACGCCGCCGAGGACGTCCTGCGCGCGGAGCGCGAGGGCAAGACGGCCACGGAGGTGGCCACCGACGTCCTGCTCAGGGCGTGCGACGTCCTCTCCGACCTGAACGAGGATTTGTCCGGCGCGAACACGGGCAACCCGGCCAGCGAGGAGATGGTCCGCATGCTCGCGGAGGTCTCCGGCCAGACGCCGCCCGCCATCGCGGGCGCCCGTCCCGCCGCGCCGCCGGCCCCTGTCGCGGCGCCGGTGGCCGTGGCCGCGCCTCCCGCGCCGGTGCAGGCTCCGGTGGCCGCGCCTCCGCCGCAGGCCCCCGTGGCCGCGCCGGTGGGGAACGCCGCCGTGCCCGCGCAGCCGGCGGCAGGGGCGCATCACCCGCCCGCGGCCCATGGCCGTGACGAGGAGGCCCCCAGCGCCGCGAAGTCCGCGGTGGCGGACCGGACCATCCGCGTCAACGTGGAGGTGCTCGACTCGCTGGGGTTGCTCGCGGGCGACCTGCTGGTGGAGAGCGCCCGCGGCCGGCTGCGCAGCTCGGAGACGGAGGCGCTGTTCGAGCGCTTCAGCCGCCTGGGGGACCGCTTCCTCCGGCTGGCGGAGGAGGTGTTCGACATCCCGGTCGAGGTCCGTGAGCAGCTGGACCGCGTGGAGAGCGACCTCCACATGCTGCGCGACGACGCGTTCCGCTTCGTGCGCCGCAACGACGACGGCATCAACACGCTGCACGGCAACCTGGCGAAGATGGCGGACCACGTGGCCGAGGCCCGGCTGGTGCCGCTGTCCACCGTGTTCGACGCCTTCCCGCGCGCGGTGCGGGAGATGTCGCGCACGCAGGGCAAGGAAGTGGACCTGGTCATCGAGAACGCCGACATCGGCGTGGACCGGTCCATGCTGGGCGACGTGCGCGACGCGCTGGTGCACCTGCTGCGCAACTCGGTGGACCACGGCGTGGAGTCCCCGGACACGCGCCAGCAGCTGGGCAAGCCGCTCAACGGCCGCATCCGCATCCGCGTGCGCGTGGACGGCGACATGCTCCACATCGAGGTGGAGGACGACGGCCGCGGCATCGACCCGGAGCGGCTGCGCCAGGCCGCCGTCGCCAAGCGCCTCATCACCGCGGTGCAGGCCGCGGCGCTGTCGGAGCGCGAGGCCATCGAGCTCATGTTCCGCCCCGGCTTCTCCACCCGCGACCAGGTCAGCGAGCTGTCCGGCCGCGGCGTGGGCATGGACGTGGTGAAGCGCAAGGTGGAGACGCTGGGCGGCTCCGTGGGCGTGAGCAGCCGCATTGGCCGTGGCTCCACCATCACCCTGCGCCTGCCCCAGTCGCTGGCGTTGATGAAGGTGCTGCTGGTGCGCCTGGGCGATGACGTCTACGGCATGCCCGCCGCGGACGTGGAAGCGGTGATGCGCGTCAAGCCGGATGACCGGCTCGAAATCTTCGGCACGCTGGCGGTGCGGCACCGGGGCAAGCCCACGGCGCTGGTGGCCCTGGGGCCGCTGTTGGGCCTCAACGGCGGCAACCGCTTCGACAAGCCGCCCGCCGTGGTGGTGCGTCACGGCGAGGACCACGCGGCCCTGGTGGTGGACGGCTTCGTGGACGAGCGCGAGGTCGCCGTGAAGCCCTGCGGCGGCGAGTTCCTCAAGGGCGCGCCCTTCATCGCCGGCACCGCGGCGCTGGAGGACGGCCGCATCGCCGTGCTGCTGCACGTCCCGGACATCATGGCGGAGGTGCGCCGCATGGCCCGCCCCGTCACCCAGGCTCCGGCCGCCAAGCGCCTCCGGGTGCTGCTGGTGGACGACTCGCCCATCGCCCGCGCCACGGAAGGGGCGCTGGTGAAGGCGCTGGGGCACTCGGTGGAGGAGGCCCAGGACGGCGAAGAGGCCTACGTGAAGGTGCAGAACAACACGTACGACCTCATCCTCACGGACGTGCAGATGCCCAAGCTGGACGGGTTCTCGCTGGCGCGGCGGCTCAAGTCGACGCCCGCGGTGGCCCGGATTCCAGTCATCATCCTGTCGTCGCTCGCCTCACCCGAGGACAAGCGGCGCGGGTTGGACGCGGGCGCGGACGCGTACCTCGTCAAGGGCGAGCTGGGCGTGGAGGTACTCGCGCAGGCCATCGACCGGCTGACCTGAGGAGCGTGGCTTGGGCGGTGGCGCGGCAGTCGCGGGAATGGCGTTTCGTGTGCTCATGGTGGGCAAGGGGCTGCGTGCGCTCGCGGCCCGGGGCCTGTTCGATGGGGAGTCCCTGGTGCCCGTGGGGCCGGCGGAGGTGGAGTTCGCCGGCGCCCTGGTGGCCGTGCAGCGGCACTTCCCGGACGTGGTGCTGGTGGACCTGACGTCGCGGGACGCGCTGGTGGCCATCGAGCAGGTCATGGTCGAGCGCCCGGTGCCGGTGCTGGCGCTGCATCCCGGCGCCCTGTCCGGCCAGGACGCCTTCCAGGCGATGGTGATGGGCGCGCTGGACGTGCTGGAGCGCCCCGCGACGCCGGGGGCCGACTTCTGGGCGAGCGTGTCGCGCAAGCTGGTGATGCTGGCGCAGGTGAAGGCCGTGCGGCAGGTGCAGACGCGGCCGGCGACACAGGCGCCGCGCGAGGCGAAGCCGCCTCCGCCGTATCCGCTGGTGGCCATCGCGGCGTCGTTGGGCGGCCCCAAGGCCGTGGCGCAGGTGCTGCGGATGATTCCGCGCGCCTTCCCCGCGCCCATCGCCTACTGCCAGCACATCAGCGACGGCTTCACGGAGGGGCTGGCGCACTGGCTGGCCAACGAGACGGCGCTCCGCGTGCTCGAGGCGGAACATGACGTGCTCATGGAGCCGGGCACGGTGTACATCGCTCCGTCTGGCAGTCACCTGTTGGTCAGACCGGAGGGCAGGTTGGAGCTGGACTCCGGCCCGGCGCTTCGCGGTTTCCGACCGTCCTGTGACATGCTGCTCACTTCCGCGGGCGAGTCGTTCGGCTCGCGCTGCATCGGGGTCATCCTGACGGGCATGGGGCGCGACGGCGCGCGAGGATTGAAAGAGATACGAGAGCGCGGTGGTCGGACCATTGCCCAGGACGAGGCGTCCAGCGTCGTCTGGGGCATGCCGCGAGAGGCCGTGCTGATGGGTGCGGCGCACGAGGTGCTGCCGTTGAGCCGGATTGGCGCGGCGCTGATGCAGTGGGTGGAAGTGTGCTGACGGCGAGCCAGAAAGTCCTGCAGCAACTGGCCGCGCTGCTCCTGGAGCGCGCGGGGCTGAAAATCACGCCGGACGGCTTCCACAGCCTCCGGCTGGCGTTGTCCGCGCGCATGCCCGTGCTGGGCCTGGACGAGCCCGAGCACTACCTCCAGCGCCTGACGGGGCCCGGAGGCGAGGAGGAGCTGCGCTCGCTCCTGCCGCTCGTCACGGTGGGGCACACCGAGTTCTTCCGTGACGCCAAGCAGTTCCGCGCGCTGGAGAAGAGCGTGCTGCCGGAGCTGGTGTCGCGCTCGCGGCGGGAGATGCGCAAGGTGTCCATCTGGTCCGCGGGCTGCGCGACGGGCGAGGAGCCCTACAGCCTGGCCATGGTGCTGGCGGAGCTGGGCGCGCTGTCGCTGGAGGTGGACCTGTGGGCCACCGACCTCAACCTGGCGGCGGTGGAGGCCGCGCGGCAGGGGCGCTTCACGTCGCGCCGGGCCATCAGCATCAACCAGGAGCGGCTGACGCGCTTCTTCAAGCCGGTGGAGGAGGGCTACGAGGCGCTGCCCGCGCTGCGTGAGTACATCCGCTTCGACGGGCAGAACCTGGCCGTCCCCGTGTTCGACAAGGTGGGGCTGGCGTCGCTGGACCTCATCCTCTGCCGCAACGTCATCATCTACTTCGACCTGCCCACCATCCGCGGGTTGATGGACCGCTTCCTCGCCGCGCTGCGGCCCGGCGGGCTGCTGTTCCTGGGCTATTCGGAGAGCCTGTTCAAGGTCTACGACCGCTTCGAGATGATCGAAGTGGAAGGGGCCTTCGTGTACCGCCGCCCGCTCAGCGACAAGGTGGGCCGGGCGCCGCCGCTGCGCATCACCCCGTACCCGGGCGAGCCGGACGTCGCCGCCCGCAAGCCCGTGCCCGTGGAGCCGTTCGCCTCGGACCTGCGCAAGCGGATGCAGCCGCCGGAGGTGCCCCTGACGACGCGCCTGCCCGCGGTGCAGCCCACGGCGGCCTCCAGCGCGCCCAGCGTGACGTTGCCGGCCGTGGGAGCCTCCACGGGCCCGCGCTCGGTGGTGCCGGGCCGCCTGCCCGCGGTGTCACCGCACTCGCCGCTGCCCGCCATCGCCTCGCCGACGGCCAGCGCCGCGCGTTCGCGCATCACCTCGGAGCTGCCCTCGGTGGGGAGCCCGGAGCCCGCGCGGCCGCGCATCACCACCGAGCTGCCGGCCGTGGCCACCCCGCCGCGCGCCTCCAGCGTGGACGTGCCCGCGTGGCCCACGCTGCTGCCTCCCGCGGAGCGGCTGGCCATGGCGGTGCGGAAGATGACGCAGGGGGACTTCTCCGCGGCCATCGCGGGCGTGCAGCGGCTGCTCGCGGACGAGCCCAGTGACTTGGACGGGCTGCTGACGCTGGGCAACCTGTTCTCGCTCACCGGCCGCATCCCCGAGGCGCGCGAGGCCTTCGCGCAGGCGATCCAGCGCGAGCCGCTGTGCGTGGAGGCGCGGGTGTTCGGTGGGGTCGCCGCGCTGCAGGCGGGGGAGCTGGGCGAGGCGCGCGGAGAGCTGGCCAAGGCCCTGTTCCTGGAGCCCACGCTGGCCATTGGCCACTACCTGCTGGCCCAGGTGCACGAGCGGACGCAGGACCACGAGGCGGCGCGGCGCAGCTACCGCAACGCCATTGCCCAGCTTCGCTTCCCGCAGCGTCCGCTGGCGGGGCACTACCCGGAGATGCCGGACTCGGCGGAGGCCATCTCTCGCGCGGCGCGGTATGCGCTGGCCGCGCTGGAGGAGCAGCCCCTGCGCTGAGGCAGGGGCCGCGCCCGGCGCCGCGCTTCAGTCCAGGCTGCTCTTCACCTGGTCCAGGCTCTTGTTCGGGTCCAGCACGGCGCTGAACTTCTTCTGCAGGTAGCTCTTGGCCTGGCCGCGCAGGAGCATGCCCGGGTCGGTGCCTTCACCCTCGACGGCCTTGTCGGTGATGACAAACGAGGCGTCCATCTGGATGCCCATCACCTTGCCGACGATTTTCGCGCCTTCCCCCTGCCAGTCCGCCTTCACGCCGTACTTGCCGCCCCAGTACTGGAGCAATTGATCGACGCGCTGCTTGACCTCCTCCTTGGGGAGGGAGTGGGGGATATCGAATTTCATCATACCCATGGCTGGCTCCAATCTCGGTGTCCCGCTCCGAGCGTTTAGCCGCGCCCGGGCGGGAATGGAACCGCCGTGTCACTTTTGGGGGCGCGGATGTCAACAGGCTTGCTCACGGGCCTGCCGTCTTGCGGACGCGCTTGAGCTTCACCGGTGGGTCCTCCGGGCGGCCCCAGCGCTCCAGGTAGGGCGCCAGGTTGTACTTGGCCGCCGTGCGCGCGGAGCTCATGGGCCGCACCTTGCCCAGCACCTTCCGCTCCTGGAAGGGGCGGTCGTGCAGTCCCAGCACCCACATGAAGTTGGCGACGCTCGCGGGGTCCCTGCCGTCCACCGCGTACTTGTCATTGAGGAACGCGATGCGTTGCAGCGCCACCTTGGGAGACGGGCTCCACTCCAGGAGCTTCTTCCCCCACAGCATGCGCAGGTAGTTGTGGATGCGGCCGCGCTCCACCAGCTCGCGCTGGGCCGCGTTCCACAGGCCGTCCGCGGTGCGCGCCGTCTCCAACTGCTTCAGGGAGTAGCGGTGCTCACGCGCGTCCTGCTGGTGCCGGGTGAGGGTGTCTCGTGCCCACGCCGGCAGGGAGCTCACGGAGAGCTGCTGCTTCTCGGGCGTGTGGAAGCAGTAGTTGAAGCCCAGCTCGCGGCGGACGAGCAGCTCCTCGATGAAGCCCTGGACGGACGCGTCGTTGGCGCCGCGGGCCTGGATGGCGGCGCGCGCGGCCTCGCCGGGGAAGAGGTTGCCCCAGTGGAAGTAGGGGGACAGGCCGGAGGACTGCTGGAGCCCCGGGTCATTCCGGCCGGTGTCGTATCCCTCCAGGCGCTGCTGGACGAAGGCGCGCAGGGCCTGGAGGCCGGCCTTGCGGCCACCTCGCTCCTGGATGGGCGCCACGCCGTGGTCGAGGTCGAAGGTGGCCAGGGACTCGCGGGCCTCGCGCGCGTCAGCCGTGGCGAAGCCGGGCTCCAGCTTGCGCCCGGCCGCCGCGGCCTTGACCGCGCGGTGGGGCACGGCGCGCTCCAGGTACTCCGGCCACAGCTTCTTCAGCTTGGGACGCAGGGTGTACGCGCCAACCTGCCGCGTGGCGATGCGCTGCATGGGCACCACGCACGAGGCATCCACGGCGAACAGCGGAACGTCCAGGGCCCTGGCGGCGCCGCGCAGGTGGCCCGGGATGATGAAGGTGGGGAACAGGTCCGACACGACGGCGGCGGCGCGGCGGCCGAGCCAGGCGAGCCGGGGCTGGTGCTCCTTCGCGGTGCGGGGCAGCTCCAGCCAGTAGAGCAGCCCGCGCGCGGCGCAGCCGGCGGCCATGTCCATCATCCCCTCCAGGGCCCAGGCGTGGAGCCGGTCCGACGCGTAGGGGTAGTCCGGACGGATGGCCTGGTAGACGACGACGGGCAGGCCCAGGTGGTTGCCCAGGCCGATGGCGGCGTCCAGCGCGTGGTTCTGTTCGGCGCGATGGTTGACCATGCACCAATAGAGGACGAAGTCGCGGCGGCCGGAGGGCAGGGGGAGGTCCTTCACCACCTGGACACGCGCCGAGTCGACGCCGAGTTCGGACCACGAGAAGCCTTCAGGCATGGGGCCTCAGTTGATACGCGAGCCGAGTTCGCGTCGCGGAAGAAAAGGAGTGCGTGGCTGTGAACGAGGGGACACGGAAGGTCGGGTGGCGCTCCAATTTCCGGCACCCGGGGACAGGTTGTGGTTTTCTGCCGCCCGGCCGGACCGAAGGAGTCCTTGCGTGTCATCACTGAGAACCTGGAGCTGTCTCCCCATCACCGCCCTCGCTCTCGCGCTGGTCCTTCCGGAGCCCGCGAAGGCGCAGGCGGGCGGAACCTATCCATCCCCCGGGTATTCGCAGCCGCCGCCTGCCCCCGCGGGTTACGCGGCCCCGCCGCAGCCCACGTATCGCCAAGCGGAGCCGCAGCCGCCCGCGGACCCGTATGCGCAACCGCCGTCGTCCGCGCAACCGCAGCCGCAGCAGCCCGTGGATTCGTATGGGCAGCCGCCAGCGCAGCAGCCCGTGGATTCGTACGGGCAGCCGCAGTCCCAGCCGTCCGCGGACCCGTATGCGCAGCCGCCGTCGTCGGCGCAACCGGCGGACCCGTATGGGCAACCGTCGTCCCAGCAGCCCGTGGACCCGTACGCGCAGCCGCAGACGCAGCCGGGCTATCCCCCCGCGCAGGATGCCTACCCTTCGCCGGATGCCCAGGAGCCGGCCGTGAGCGACGCGCCCACGCTGCCCCCGGATCCGGACTCGCTGCGGACGAAGCCGCAGTCGCCGCTGACGCCAGACGACCAGGCCATGGCGAAGCGGGGCGTGCCTCCGGTGGAGGACACGGGCGTGATGCTGGACGGCCGGCCGCGCCAGGGACCGTTCCTGTCGGGCCCGGGCAGCTTCAGCTTCATCGTGCACCACACGGCGCTGGGCGCGCTGGGTGGCTTCTTCACGCAGGCGTTCGCCAGCGACTTCAACTTCGACAAGAGCTCGCGTGAGGCGATGCTGGCGGGCACGCTCATCGGCGCGGGCCTGGGCTTCGGTGCCTCGTCGTGGTGGCAGTTCAACAACTGGGTGGACCGGCCCATGGCGACCTTCGGCATCGCCAACTCGGTGGTGGGCGGCATGTTCACCGCGGGCCTGATGGACCTCTTCACGCAGGACGCGGGCATCCTGACGTGGTCCGCCTTCCTGGGCGCGGAGCTGGGTGCGTGGCTCACCGCGGGCATTGGCGGAGGGCAGCTCCCGCTCAATGACGGCCTGTTGATCTCCTCCGGTGCGGGCTGGGGCGCGGCCTATGCGGCGTTGCTGCTGGCCATCATCCACTTCTCCGGGACGCCCGTGTCCGGCAAGACGTGGCGGGACACGCTGCTCCTGGCGCCGGGCATCGGCGCGGGCGCGCTGGCGCTGGCCACCATGCGCTACAACCCGACGCCGTCCCAAATCGTCCGAGCGAACATCTTCGGCAGCGGCGTGGGCGCGGTGGTGCTGCTCATCTCCGGTCTGGTGCTGGGTGGTTTCGACCAGTCCACGCCGTACGTCCTGTCCTTCCTGGGCTCGGCGGGCGCCATCACCACGGTGAGCCTGCTGTGGGAGGAGAGCGTGGACCGTTCGGCCGTGAAGATGGTCGGCCGCTCGGAGAAGGAACGGCCGTACACGAACGTCTGGTGGTAGACGCGGCCTGAAGCAACCTGGCGAGCGCCATGGCACGGCGGGGCAGGAGGCACCACCTTCCCCCCGACATGGCGCGCGTCAATCCATTCTCGGCCCTCCTTGCCTCGCTGGACTCCTCGCTGGAGCCCAGCGGCTACGTGCCGCGTGGCAACGCGGTGCCCCAGCCGTCCCACGTCCGGCCGCTGCTGGAGGCGGCCAACCCCACCGCGGAGCTGCGCCGTCTGAGGGAGTCGGGCGCGCTGCTGCGGGACACCCGGCCCGCGATGTACCTGGTGGAGGTGCAGGGCCCCGCCGGGAAGCTCGGCGGCCCGCCGGTGCGCTTCCTGCTGTGTGCCCTGAACCCGGATGCGGGCGCTTCGTTGGAGCACGACCCATACCGGCCTCGGGCCTGGGAGGCGGAGCCCGCCGTCACGCTCACGGCGGATGACCACGGGGTGCTGCGTGGGCTGCTCGCGGAGGCCTCGGAGCGCGCCATCGTCGTGTGGGAGGGCAGGTACGGCCCGAACACGCTGTCGCTGCGGCGCATCGAGCCTTCGCCCGTGTCGAAGCGGCTCCAGGCCGTGCTGGATGAGGCGCCCATGCGCCCGCTGGCGGCGCTGGATGAACGCGGGCCGACGCTGGCGGCCGTGGTGCCGCTGTCTGACCCGGGGTTGGAGCTGCTGCCCATCCACCGGGCACTCAAGGGCGTGGACACCTTCAAGGAGGAGACGTTCCTCACGCTGGTGACGGCGTATGCGCGCGTCTACGAGTTGGACGAGCCGCTGAACACGCCGCGAGGCCTGGCGGTGGCGCGGGAGCGGCTGGCCACGCTCATCACCGGGCACCACGCGGTGCTGCTGGTGCTGCCGGGTGGGCGAGGCCGCATCCTGCGGTTCCGTCAGGGGCTGGACCTGGCGCACCTGAAGGGTGCGCCGCGCAATCCCACGCTGCGGAGCCTGGACCTGGCGCTGCTCAACGCGCTGGTGCTGCGGACGGTGCTGGGCATCAAGGACCCGGAGGCGCCGGGGCACTCGCAGGTGTACCCGGTGCAGGGCCTGGAGTCGCTGGTGCAGGGCGTGGAGTCCGGGATGTTCCAAGCGGGCTTCGCGCTCAACCCGCCCCCGCTGTGGGAGGTTCGCGCGGTCATGGAGGCGCAGGCGACGTTGCCCCCCAGCACGCTGCGGGTTGAGCCGCTGCCGCCGGCGGGGCTTCTCTACCTGGACCGGGAAGCCTGACCTTGGTGTGTGGATCCTGAGCCAAAGCCCGCCGGAGGACCTTCTCCGGCGTGTTCCGCTCGAAATCCGGCCGGGGTCCGGGGAGACGCTGGATTCTGTGGCGGCGGGGTGCAGGTGCTGCAACGCCGTCAGGGGTACCGCTTCACGTTGGACCCGCTGTTGCTGGCGCACTTCGCCATGGACGAGGGCGCAGCGGGGGCGGTTGATGGATTTGGACACGGGCTGCGGAACCATCCCCCTGGTGCTCGCGCGCAAGCTGGGGCGCAAGGACATCACTGCGCTGGAGCTTCAGCGGCGTCTGTTCTCCCAGGCCGAGCGGAACGTGTACCTCAACCGCTGTGAGCGCGAGGTGTCGCTGGTGCAGGGGAACCTGCGCAGGGTAGGGGCACAGTTCGCTGCGGGCGGCTTCGCGCATGTGCTGTGCAATCCACCGTACCGGGCGCGGGCTGCGGGGCGCAGCAGCGTGTCCATGGAGAAGGCGGTTGCTCGGCATGAACTGGCGTGTGAACTCCAGGATGTGGTGCGCGCGGCGGACCACCTGCTGGTGCCGCGAGGCACGCTGTTCATGGTGTACCCGGCGTCACGATTTGGTGAGCTGACGTCTGTGTTGCGGCTTCATCGTAACCGTCCGGTGGACGTCGTGCCGGGAAGTTTAACGACGGACGAGGACCGTGCTCGGCGAGCGCCGCGAGGGTGTTCAGGGACTGGGCTGGCGGGGGGACTGGGCCAGTTCGGCGGCGCGTCGTCGCACCCACTCGTGGGTAGCAGCTCACCGATGCGCGGGTTGGGGCGCCTGCACACGCAGCAGCACGTCGGCCAGATACGCCTCGGGATTGATTTGGTTGGCCTCGCAGGTGGCCACCAGCGCGTAGATGCCGGCGAGGTTCTCTCCCGCGGCCTCGTGGCCGACGAAGAGAAAGTTTTTGCGGCCCAGGGCCGCCTTTCTCAGCGCCGCCTCCGAGCGATTGTTGTCGAGAGGCAGGCGCTCATTCTCCACGAAGCGTGTGAGGGCTTCCCACTGCTTGAGGGCGTAGGAGATGGCCTGGCCCAGTGGACTCTTGGGCGGGTGATGCGGTGCCTGGGCGTCCAGCCAGGCATGCAGCTTGGCGAGGACCGGGGCGCTGTGCAGTTGACGCATTTCGCGGTGGGCGGCCGTGCGCACCACGCTCGGTGCTGCCCCCGTGTTCCTCCTTAAACGATCTAGCGAACTGGCGCCGCCAGCGGGTCGTGCCGATTACCATGGCGGGTACAGCCTCACGATAATGCAGCCATTTCCCTGCGCTCCTGCCAAGTGCAGGAGGAGGTCACGCCGCATGACTTTGAGACAACTGTTCAGGTGAAATTAGTCACCTAATCAGAACTTGCCTGAAGTCTCTCGTAAACAGATCGCAGATCTGGATCTAGACGCCGACCATCAGGCTCGCGGACTATCGAAACTATGTCGCGCCATTGTTGCCTCCGAAGCCAGCCGAGCACATCGGTTTTCTTACGCCCCCGCTGATACTGGGCTGCCAAACGAGTCGCATCAACGCGCTCTATATCTAACTCAAGCACCAATCGAAGTGCATCGAAACTTGGGACGCCCTCAGACGCCAATACTGAAAGATCCCTGATCCCACTACCAACCTTGGCGCCTCTAGTTCGTGCTTCATACTGCACCAGTTCATCGATGCCAAACAAAGCCCAAGGCAGCAGGTAAATGACGCGCGCATAAATGATTTTAATCAGGCGACTCCAACTTTTCTCCTTGTCTTGACGATCCCGAATAATCGTTAATGGCAAGCCTTCAAGCCAAGTAGAAGAAATAAATGCCGTCATGCCGCCTAATTTATCCCCCTCAAACTCAGCCATGTGCTTAGACGCTGGCCCGAGCAGGTACCCCAACTTGCTAGGATTTTTGATTTGTCCTCCGACGACGATGACGCCAAAATTCCTAAGCTGAAAATCCTTGCAGCTTCGAATCCATTTCATGAGTTCCGATTGTGACTCCAAGGACCACCCGATTCGTGCAGCTATCTGCAGAAGCTCAGTATTCCGCTCGAGAGTTGCACCAACCAACTTTTGCTGCTGTTTGGCGACTGTGCCACAGAAAGCTCGATCCTCCTCATTCATTGCCTGTGAGGCAAACATTCCGTGCTCAAGTTGCTGGGCCCAATCGCCCTCGCGTTTTATGGCTCCAGAAACTTTTGCATGCACATAGCCAACCCGCAGCATGTTGATGAGGCCTCTAATACGCTTTAGGCCTCTTTCTGAAATCTCGGTGCTTTCTTTTGATAAGGCGGAGAGGTCAATTTGATTTAAGCTTTCAAGATTGAGCCCCCCCTTATTGACCGCCTGCCGCAGTTGGCTCATCGCAGTACCTAACGCAGAGCGGACAGGGGGCATGTCGCGAAGCTTTTCTGGAAAGTACTGGTCGAATGAAAATTCACTAAGTCGATGTTTCCAAGCACTCGGCCGAAAGAGGATGCAATAGCCCTCCGCATCAACTCCGAACCGGCCTGCCCTTCCAGCAATATTCCATAGAACGCGGGGACTTATCTCGTAATTGTCGGCAACCAGCGATTCGACGATAACAGTCGAGAATGGGAAGTTAACCCCCTCGGCCAAAGTTGTGGTCGCACAAACAATGTCAACTAGCCGATCGGAGATTGCTGCTTCCACTGCACTCCGAACCCGAGGAGGCAACCTGGCGTGATGGTAGGCCACCCGCTTGCGAAAATGACTTCGTAACGGAACATCCGCATGCATTTCGCGCTCTAGGCGGGCATCCAGTCTCTCGGCAGAAACTCCGCTCTGCATATGTTCCTGGCGAAGTTTGCAGATTTCATCAGCCAAAGCCTCAGATCTGCCTGGACTTGTCGCAAGAACTAGAACAACCCCTGCTTTACTTAGGCGGCTGGCCAGTGCCGCTATGCCTTGGATTGGATCTTCTGGACATTCCCCGGGTGCGAGCACTTGGTGCATCTCAGACTCGCCAAAATTCAAGATCCCACTACGATCCGTTCGGCATTCAAATGTCCCAATGCGAAGTGGCGCAGCGCGCCACTCAACTGTAATCGCTTCCGACGTTTCGCTTGGGTCCAGCCACCCGGTCAGATCTTTGATGTTCGGCGTAACTGCAGATAACTGCACGACTCTGCACTTACTTCCAAGGATGGATTTCAATCGCCAGAGATAAAACTCAAGGAGAATGCCACGAGTACCATCCTCGATATGGTGAGCCTCGTCGATTACTGCAAGCCCGATAGATTTGATCGCTGGCTTCCCGATCCGCAAAATCAGATCGGCTTTTTCAGGCGTGAACACTAAGACGCGAGCAGCATCGAGTTCAGTGGGCACCGCCTCGAATATAGTCAAGCTGGCACCCAAGCCAGCAACGGAGATCCCTATCGGTCCAAGACAATTTTGCAGGTCTTTGGTCACTTGGGCAGCCAGAGCTCGACTTGGTGCTACATATATCGCGCGAGCCCCCTCGTTTCTTTTTAGGAAATCGGCTAACAAAATTCTCATTAGGGCGGTCTTGCCTGTGCCAGTCGGTGCCGCCAGCCCAAACCCGCGAATGCTATCGCTCAACACGCCTGCATTGATTGCGGCCTGCTGCGAAGGCCACAAGTCGACAGGCATTCCAAGTACCTTCAGTTCAGGCCGCGAGAGCGCTGAACGAGCCTCAAGCGTTAAGACTGTTGATGCTCCCCGCCTTAATTCGAGCGACTTTGACAGTGATTCAAGGTCACCACCATTAAGCCCTGTGAAAAAAGAGGTTGAGACTTGCTGCAAGAAAGCGAGCGCATTCGAGAGCGGCATGAATGCGTCTTGGCTCGGATCCTGCAGGGCAGTGCCATAAGCGAGCATCACCTCGCTTATGGCTGCTTGAATCATGATTGATGGCTGTGTTGATTCGTCGTCAATTTCTGCGGGGGGTGGTGATGTATTTGGTTGGCGGGAAGCTCCAATGGTGCCCCAGCATGATTCTTTGTCTCGAGCAAAGTAGTTGCGAATGTCTAAAGCTAAATGCTCGTTCATGCCAGCTGATGCCGCAGGGCCTGGCTGTCGCCCCAGGTCGTAGAGAATAGCTGCCTTCAGGTAATGAAGGGCCGTTTCGACTGCTCGTTGTTGCTGTTGCGACAACTTTGCGCTGGCCATTTCAATGTCGCCGGCAAGAGTACACAGGCGCGATGCGATTCGGCTTTCTGTTAGTTGCCATTGAGCCGCACTGGCCAACACGGCTTCCGAAAACCTCGACAATCGGCCAAGTCCTGGCTTGGGCGATTGCTGGTCTTCGGCCATCCCCTTGATGCGAAGACTCGTTAAGAAATAGCTAAGTCGAGAGAAGTCTTCGCGAAACCATTCGGTCTCAGTGCATGCCGCGAGTTCCTTTTCTGAGAACATTTATTTCCTCCCTCCCAGGTGCTGCTTCACGTTCTTGTATGCTTGGCCTGCGAGGGATGCTAAATCCGTTACAACCAATGCCTCGAATTCGAATGTTTGCTTGCAGGAGGCGGTCAAGACATAGTCAATATCCTGCGGTATGACGCTGTTTGTGTTGACAACTGCCATCCCGAGAATTTTCAATGATGGTGGCCCAGGAGGTACTAGATCTTGGCGGATCTGCTTTGCTTCATCGCTAGTGAAAGATTCCCGTTCAAGATTGTCTCGTATCGCCACCAGGTCAAATCGACCGTCCGATGCACCATAGCCATCTAGAGATTGGATGAGTTGCCTGTAAATTCCTTGTCTGTGCCCGGTGAATTTGCTCCCAGGCATTGGTCTGATGCTGGTTTTGGCCTCAACCGCTATGTAGTCGTATGGTTTCTTTTTTGTGTTTACAAAGAATGCGTCCATTTTGTGGACGTTCGTATCTTCCGCCGTGGTCATGCTTAATTTGGCATAAAGCCGACGAAGACTGAATGCTTCCTCTAGATAGACCGAACATAGGATTTCGCCAAAATGACTGCGCTGAAATTTTGGTGTCCTAGGGATCTTGGTGGCTAGATCCAGCACCATTTCCAACGCATGGCGTCGTTCTTGAAAGTCCAAAGCTATCTTGCTGGGCGAGCGATAATAGTAAGGGATCTGGCCTGCTACCGAATAGGCCAGAGATCGGTCCTGCTGGCTTTCACTCAAAGTGCACTGCCACCCGGAACGCAGAATCGTCAAGCGGGCATCTGAAAGCTTGAGTGACACCCGTTCCCCCAAAAAGGGCTTAACCGCTTGAAAGGTCATTGGATCTATACCTTCTTGCATCCATGCTCTGCGAGTTTCCGATCCACAGGCGTGCGCACGTCGCGAACGACTGCAAGTCCAGTTTAACTGGGACAAGCGCTGGAATGCCAGTTGTCGGAGGACAGTTGTTGCTGAGCACGGTGGCTGAGGGAACGAGGCCCGAGTTCGAGCCGGCTGCATGATGGGTTCGCGCCGCTCGCCATCCGCCCCTCATCACGTCGTTGGCCGGACGCTTACGTGTCCATCTCTCCACGCAAGCGCTTCAGTGGGGAGGCGATTGCCTTCGCACTGGCGCTGTGGGCCCTGTGCGGCCTCGGCGCGGACGAGGTGCGACAGCGGACGAGCGACTGGAGGCGCCAGGGGGACGCCGCCCGTGGCTGGCGGTCGCTCACTAGGTGGGCGCGGCAGCTGCGGGCGCGGCAGCTGTTCGGCGCGCTCCACCTCGGCGCGGTGGCGGACGGGCCCCGGGCCGTCACAGCGCGAGCGGCGCAGGCGCTCTGCGAGCACGCGCCGCTCGCGTGGCGGAGCGCGCCGCTCGCGCATCAAGCCTTCGCCGGAGCCCGACATGTGAGCTGATGCCCATCACCGCGAAGTGGCTCGGGAATCCGCGCCCACCGCGTTGGGCACGCTCCCAGCGGCCCAGACGGATGCGAGGGGTGCACTTCCCGCCAGGCCCGCGATGGACGCGGCGGCGGGAAGGAGACCTCCATGGACGAGCTCGTCCCGAAGGACCACGGTGAAGCGATTGCAATCTTCCGCAGCCAGGTCATTGCCCCGGTGGTGCACCGCCAGTTGACGCGCGGAGAGCTGCGCGGCGCGCTGAGGGAACTGACGCGGCAGAAGTTCCGTCCGCCCGGCGCCGAGCGCACGCGGCACTTCAGCGTGCCGACGCTGGAGCGGTGGTACTACCGCTTCCGCAAGCACGGCCTCGTCGCGCTGCGGCCCTAGCCGCGCAAGGACGCGGGCCGCGCCAGGGCGCTCGACGAGAAGGAGAAGCAACTGGTCTGCGACGTGCGGCGCGAGCGCGTCCGCAGAGCTGATTCTCGCGACGCTGGTGCGCCAGGGCCGCGTGCACGAGGGCGTGGTGGGCGCCGCCACCGTACGCAGGCTGCTCACTGAGCGCGGGCTCGACCGCGTCTCGCTGCGCGGCACGAGCGAGGGACTCGAGCGCCGGCGCTGGGAGGCCGCGTACCCCGGCGCGCTGTGGCACGGCGACGTCTGCCATGGCCCGGTGCTCACCGGCGGCACGAAGTGGACGCCGCCGCGCATTCACGCACTGCTCGACGACAGGAACCGCTACGTCGTCGCGCTCGAGGCGCGCTCCACCGAGCGCGAGGATGACATGCTCAGCCTGCTGGTGCGCGCCGCGCACCAGCACGGCGGGCCGGAGACGCTCTACCTCGACAACGGCTCCACCTACTCCGGCAAGGCGCTCGCCACCGCCTGCCCGCGCCTGGGCATCGCGCTCGTGCACGCCAGGCTCTAGGACTAGCAGGCTCGCGGAAAGATGGAGCGCTTCTGGCGCACACTTCGCGAGGCCTGTCTGGACCACCTGGACCGCTCGCTGCGCCTCGCCGAAGTCCAGCGTCGCCTCGACACCTTCCTCACCCGCCACTACCACTCGCAGCCGCACGCCTCGCTCATGTGCGACACGCCAGGCCTCGTCTGGGCTTCCCACCAGACGCGCCTCGTCTCCGAGACGCAGTTGGTCGAGGCGCTCACCGTGCGGGCGTGCCGCCGCGTCTCCCGCGACGGCGTCGTCAGCCTCGCCGGCCGCCTCTTCTAAACCGCCTCGACGAGTCCGCTAAACATCCAGCCCAGCGTGCTCGAAGAAGGAGCGAAGGACGTCGGGACGATGCTGTAGGGCCCGAAATTCCCTTCGCGCCAGGCGCATGAGGTCCGAAATGGCAGGGGGCGTTGCGTTGAGCAATGCCTCCTTCACCACGCCATTGCAGCCCTCCTCTGGGTTGAGGTCAGGAGCGTACGGGGGCAGCCACTCGACGAGGACGTCCTTCGAGTGGCGTTGCAGCCAGGCCCTGACCGCCTTGGAACGGTGCGCCTGAAGGCGGTCCCAGATGATGACGAGCGGACGTCCGAGGCGCCGATGGAAGTACCTCAATGCGGCGATGACTTCCTTGTCGTGGACAGCGCCGACGAAGTGGCGGGCGAACACCTTGGGGCGTTCACGCCCCCGCGGCGCCGTCAGGAGCACGACGCTGGAAATCTCTCGGCGCCTGCTCAGACGCTTGAGGACTCGGACTTGTCCCACCGGCGCCCAGGTGGTGCCCAGGCGGGCCCGAAACGTGTGACCCGTCTCATCCAAGAAGGCAATTGTCCTCCCGCTTCTTCGAGCCCCCTTTTTATTCGAGGCCAATCTCTTCGCACCCAAGCTTCGATGAGCGCATCATCCCGCTCGCTGGCCTGGGAACGAGGGCGGTGCGCGGAGAACCCGAGCCGATGCAGCGGCCTCGTCAGGGAGCGTGGGTGGTACCGCACGCCCCAGCGGTGCTCGATGAGATGTGCGATGCGTGGAAGGGTCCACCGCTCCGTGGGAAAGCCGGCCCTGACAGCGCCGGCATTGAGCGCTCGGGCCACTTGCTTCCACTGCGAGGGGCTCAGCTGCGAGGGACGCCCCTGATGCGGCTTGCGCCGCAGCTTCCTGACACCGCCCTGTGCGAGGGCTTTGCACCATTGAGACACCGCCCCCCGGGTGACACCGCACTCGTCCGCTACGTCGACTGGGCGCCAGCCCGATTTCAGCAGTGAAGCGGCGAACAATCGCCGCTCCTCCATCTGCTCGGGCGTCAGCCTGAATGGCTGCTGCCCCATCACCACCACCCCCTTCATTGGAACAACCGTTCCGGGGTTTAGGGGATTCGTCGAGGCGGTTTAGGTGCGCCACGGCTTTCTCGCCGGCCGTCTGGTGAATGTCGCCAGCTGCCTCGTCGAGGGGCTGCCCGCCTCTGTCCGCGTCGAGAACGACGGCCGCTGCTACGAGCTGCAGCCGCTCGACGTGCAGGCCAATGCCCGCGCCCACCGCGCACGCAGTCCCCTCCCGCCGGCCCCGTTCGTCCCCTTCGACCCCACCGCCCGCGACTTGGAGTGACACCACCATGTCCCAGCAACTCCTCTCCGCCTTCGGCCTCGCCGACCTGCCCTTCACCAAGGAGATTCCCGACGCCGAGTTCTGGCTGCCTCCCTCGAAAGAGGCCGTCGTCACCGACGTCGTCGACGCCCTCGAGTCGCGTCAGCCCGTCCTCGTCGCCGGCGAGCCCGGCGTCGGCAAGACATGTGTCCTGCTCGCCCTGCGCCATCGCCTCCCGAAGCAGCGCTTCCGACTGACGTACTGCCACACCGCGCCGCTCGGCCGCCGCGACTTCTATCGGCAACTGTGCCTGGCGCTCGGGCTGCAGGTGAAGGCCACCGCGGCCGCCGTGTTCCACGCCGTCACCACACACGTGCACGAGCTCGCCACCAGCCGCGTCCACCCCGTCTTCCTCCTCGACGAAGCGCACCTGCTCCACCCCGACGTGCTTGGCCACCTCCACATCCTGCTCAACGATGACTGGGGCAGCCGGCCCTGCTCTTTGTCGTCCTCGGCGGCCTCCCCGAACTCGAGGCCCGTCCGTCGACGAGCCTCCACAAACCGCTCCTGTCGCGCCTGCACACGCGCGTACACATCGCCCCAGTCTCTCTCGACGACTCCGCCGAGTACCTGCGGCACCGCCTGCGCCTGGCCGGATGCGAGCGCGAGCTGTTCCCTTGTGACGCCGTCGCGCTTCTCCACGAGGCCAGCGAGGGCGCCCATCGCGAGCTCGACCGCCTCGCCCAGCTCTGCCTGCGCGACGCTGCCCGCCTCAAGCGCAAGCTCGTCGACGGCGAGCTCGCCTGCGGCGTGATTGAGCGCGCGCAGTTCACCGCGTAGCCATTCGGCCTCGGGACGCCATCATCGACCCTGGTGGCGTCCCGGAGCCGGGCTTGATGGGCATCACGCCCCCTGACGGCTCGCATGCTCCTGACGGATGCTCATCAACCAGCTGGTTTGCTCGTCCATCAGCAGACGTGCGCGTCAACACGAAGGGGAACACCTCCGGCCCAGGAGTGGCACCAGCGAGACATGCCTGCCAGCAATGACGTGGAGCCCCCCCAGCCCGCTCACACGGCTCAGCCATACAGCTCGCTCAGCGGTCCCGGCGCGATGCGCGTGCTGCCCTCCTGTCCGAAGGTGTTGAAGTCCGCGTCTCCGAACGCGTGGCCGAGCGTGTTGAAGAGGTTCGACACCTGCCGGTTCCGGGCCGCGTCGTACTTCGGGTACACGACCGTGCGCCCGTCGGTCTTCAGGCCCAGCGCGTTGCCGCCCACCACGAGCTTCGGCCACTCGCGCGAGGTGGAGTGGTGCTGCTCTCCGTTGTCGGACATGAAGACGATCGCGGTGTGGTCCAACATCGAGCCGCTCGCGCCGACCTCGGGCGTGGCGGCCAGCGTCCTCGCCAGGTTCGCCACCAGTTGCACGTGACGGCGGGTGACCTCGGCGACGCGATCCCAGTTCTGCCCCGCATCCAGGCCGTGCTGCAGGCTGTGCCGCGCGACGTCGGACACGTCCGGGCCGTAGGCCACGTCGAAGCCCGAGGTCCCCGTCGCCAGCACCACCGTGTTCGTCAGCCCGCCCAGGAGGGACGCCGTGGCGATCTGGAACTGCGCCTCGAACCACTTCAGCGAGTCGGGCGGTGAGCCCGCGCCGGTGATGAGCGGGTTGTCCCGCGGCGCCAGGGGCAGGTAGGGCCGCACGCGGCCCGCCATGCCTTCGAGCTGATCCTCCCGCGTGCGCAGCGACTCGAGCGAGGAGACGTAGCGCTCCAGTTTCAGCCGCTCGTTGGAGTTGCCGCTGAACTCCGCCAGCGCCTTGCGCGAGTCGGCCAGCGCGAAGTCGAAGAGCATCTTGCGATCGCGCCCGTTCGTCGAGCCGCCGAGCAGCGAGCCGAAGGTGCTGTCGAACGCGAGCGACGGGTTGACGATGATGCCCGCGGGCTTGCGGGGTCCGAGCGCGCAGGTCTCGTACACGATCGACACGCGCGCGGAGCTGGTGCCCAGGCGCAGCACGTCGAACGGGGCACCCCGGCGCAGGCGAGGTGCGATCACCGCGTCGAAGGTCGCGCCCGCGCCGTTCACCGCGCAGCTCAGCCCGCCCGTCCCGCTGGAGTGCCCGCCGCCCGCGATGAGGTTCGAGATCCCCAGCAGCACGGCGGAGCGGTTCACCAGGTCGATGTTGCCGGAAGACGCCGCCAGCGGCCCGAGGCTGATCGCGCTGGCGAGATCGTCGCCCTCACGCACCAGCGGCGCGTCCTTGTACGCGTCCCAGAAGATGCGGTCGGAGGTGTTGGCGCGCCCCCCCAGCGCCGCGCGGGTGCCCGTGCTCAGGAGCGCGCGGGGGTAGACGCCATTGCACTCGAGGACCAGCACCAGGCGCGCCGGCAACGCGGACGGCTGGGCGTAGACGTCGTGGAAGTAGGGCGCGAAGAGGCCGGCGGCCATGCCCTTCAGGACGGTTCGTCGCGAGAACATGACAGTCACTCTCCAGCCTGCGGCACGCGCCGCGTCTTCCAGGTGTCACTGGTCATCAGCGTGGTCAGCATCTTGGAGAACGAGCCGTTGTTCTGATCATAGGCCTGCTCCATCCGCGTCAGCGTACAGGCGTCGCTCGGGTTCTCCGGGCGGCCCATGAAGTAGCGGAAGGCCTGTCGCAGGAAGCAGCGTTTCACGTGCCGCGAGGCCGCCAGGCGCTCGCTCAACTCCACCGCGTCGCGCACCGGGCCGTCCAGCCCGGGGTCCGGCATCGACGTGAGCGTCGAGCTCCCGTCTGGCGTGGTCCAGCCTCCGTCGGGCGAGTGATCCCGCGCCCGCAGGAAGCCCGCGTGGTTGTAGATCTCGAAGGGCAGGCCGAGCGGCTCCATCAGGCGGTGACAGCCCTGACACTGCGCTCCGGCCGTCGCCTCCTGCAGGCGGCGGCGCGCGTTCTTGTCCGCGGCGTGAGGGCCGACCTGGGCCGCCACCTGCACGCTGCTGAGCGGTGGGACGAAGCCGCACAGGAGGTTCTCTCGCACCCACTTGCCGCGGTGGACGATGGATGGATCGTCCTCGAAGTTGCCGCCGTGCGCGGCCAGCCACACCGGGTGGGTCAGCACGCCCGCGCGCTCGGTGGCGGGCAGTGTCTTCCATCGGCCCTCGACGGTCGCCGGGAGGATCTCGCTGACGTTGTAGGGGTGCGAGAGGCCCTTGTGCGAGTCGTACGCCGCGTGCTGCATGGAGGGCACGTAGAAGGTGCGCGTGGTGAGCAGGTTCGCCAGCACGTCCCGGTCCTCGACGACCACCCGCGCGATCAGGTCGTCGAACTGCTGGATGAAGGTCGGCTCCAGCGGATGGAAGTTGGTGAGCAGGTTGTCGTACGAGACCGCGCTGATGTAGCCGAGCCCCTCGAGCTCGAAGCGCGAGGTCGCCGCCGGGGACTCCTTGAACACCCCGGCCACGTGCTCGTAGCCGAGCCACTCGCGGAAGAAGCCCGCGACGCCGTCACCCAGCCAGTACTGCCCGCGCTTGGAGCGCTGCTCCTCGTTGTAGTCCTGCACCAGATCGAAGCGCGGTGTCCCGTTCTCATTGGCGTCGACGCCGCCCAGGTACTTCTCGATCAGGGCGGTGGTCGTCGCGTCCTGCTTGAGCGAGCCATCCTTCGCGGCGGTCGCCACGTCCGCCAGGTGCCCCTCGAGGGGCGCGGAGTAGTGCGGCCACACGAAGCTCGGCGTCGCCGAGGGCGCGCGCCCCGCCAGCGCGTAGGCCAGCTGCGAGCCCAGCTCGAGGCTGGTCAGCTCCACGCGACCGTCGGCCGGCTCGCCGCCCATCTCGCGGCGGAACATGGCGCCGGTCATCATCCACGCGGCGTTGGAGATCCGCGTGATAGAGTCCGCGCGGGTTTGCGGGGAGTGGCTCGGCTCCTGCGCGATGACCGCCGTCGCGAAGTCGGTGAGGCGCGTGAGCTCATCCTCGGTGGGCGGGCGGAAGAAGACGCCGAACTCGAGCATCTGGCCAAGGTGGAAGCGCTTGCAGTCGTCGCTCGGGTTCGCGTCGTCGAACATGCAGCGGAAGCGTCTGTCGGTGTAGACACGCTCCATCCGGTTGCCGTCCGGGTAGTTCATCGTCCAGGGCGCGGCGGCCGCGCCGACCACCGGCAGGAAGAGCTCCACCGTGGCCTCGTCCAGCGTCTCGTCCGTGGCCCAGGAGCTGTACTGCTCGATGGCGCTGGGGTCGAGCGGGTTGTCGTAGAAGCTGAACCCGGTCCAACTGCGCTCGACCGAGCCACCGACGTTGCGGGTGAACTCGCGCCGGTTCAAGCGGCGGATGCGCGTGGGCGCATCCGAGCGCACGCCCTCGGTGCAACTGAAGAGCGCGGACTGGTCGAGCAGGTTGGGCTCGGGCACCACCGTCACGTCCGGGCCGCCCGTGCCATCGCAGAGGGGCATCCCCTCGCCAATCCAGGTCTCGAGCGCGGCGAGGTCGGCTGCGCTCACGCGCGCATGGGGGGCCGGCGGCATCGGAGACGCGTCGTCGCGCATGCGGATGAGCGCGCGCTGGGCGTTGCTGAGCCTCCCATCCATCGCGGAGCTCACCCGCATGTCGTGCAGGGTGCGCAGCGGCATCGTCGCCCCCTGGGTCGGCATCGCGCCGTGACAACTGGCGCAGCGCTCGGTGAGCACCGACTGCACCACGCACGCGGCGCCCAGGTTCCCCCCGGGCTCACCGGGCCCCCCTGGGTTGTTGGGGCCTCCGGTGTCGGTGTTTGGCTCGACGGAGCCCTTGCACGCAGCGAGGCTCAGCAGTCCGGCCAGCAGTAGGACGCGGTTCATCCGGTCAGACTGGCATGGACGGCAGGTGGGATAGCAAGCAGTCCCTGCAAGTCGGGCTCAGCCTCATGCGTCGTTGCCCGGGAGCTCGGGATACCCGCGGCGGGTCGCCTGGCATTGGCCTGTTCCTGCCGGCTTCATGGGTCTGGCAGCGGCTGCGGCTGGACCCCGAGCTCGATTCGGTCGGGCGGGCGGTGACGGCCCGCTGCTGGCTGTCGTTCGCCTTCGCCTTGCGTGGGCGAAGGCAGTGGGATGAGGATGAAGCGGCACCCGTGGTCGTCTCGCTCCCCGGAGTCCCTGTGCACGAGTGGCGCTCCCGCTTCCCGGCGTCAACCTGTAGCGTCGATGGCCAGCCTGTGAGCGCGGAGTCCTTGCGCGTGCGTTCCATGAACTTCGGACAGTATTGGCGCACGCCGAAGGTCGCCGAGGTTCGTTACGAGGTCCTCCTGCCCGGCGCCTATGCCGTGGCGTTGCTCGGACGCGACTGGGACGACCTGGTGGACGACTATCATCGGTATCCCGATCCGGATGATCCGCTGGGGCAAGCCCTCGAGGCGCTCGATTGGCCAGGGCCGGAGCGCGCGCTCGGCGACCCCGTGGCGGCGCCACGGGTTCTCGATTTCTTCGCCCATGAGCTGTTGCTGCGCTGGTTCGATGATGGCGCCCCCGAGGCCTCGGGGTTCGTCATCAACAGCGTCGAGGAGGTCCGCATGGAGGGGAACGACGTGTACCTCTCGGGCCGCGCGCGGACTCACGAACCACAGGTGCGCTACGCATATCAGGACGTGTGAGGCGTGCCCTCCGTGGGGGATGCCCGCGGGGTAGGGGGAGGGGATGAACGCACGGCTTCCTCCCGGCCCGCCGCTCGTGACTGCTTTCAACGCCCGGGCCTTGCCGGACTCCTCCGCGGGCTGAATGAGGCCCGCCGAACCGGCCGACGCCGCGCCCCTGCTCGTCGCGCCTACTCGTTCCTGCCCTGGGTCGCTTCGGCCGTTTCCGGGGTGAGCGGCGTGGCGGCCTTGCGCGGAGGCGTGAACGGCGTCGGCGTCGGGCCCGGGACGAGGTTGCCGATCAGCAGGCGTGTGCCCGCGGCGAGTCCCCCGGCCAGTTCCAACTGCACGCGCTCCGCATCGCGGCGGCGCACCTCCTCGACGATCTCCAGTGCGTCTTCCTTCGGAACGCCCAGTTGGCACAGCGCGTGATGGCCGAACCTGATCGCCGATTCGAACGTCTCGCGCACCTGCACGTCGACCCCGGCGTTTATCAACTGCAGGGAATGTTCGCGATCGAAGGAGCGCACGAGCAGCTTCGCCTGGCCGAACTCGGACTTCACCAGCTCGACGATGCGGTTGGCGGCCTCCTTGTTGTCGATGCACACGGCGATCACCTGCGCGCTGTCCGCGCCCGATGCGCGCAGCACGTCCAGGCGCGTGCCGTCGCCGTAGTAGATCTTGAACCCGAACGTGCCGGCGCTGCGGATCATCTCCACGTCGTTGTCGATGATGGTCACGTCCACGCCGCGCGCGAGCAGCGACTGGCTCACGACCTGGCCGAAGCGGCCGAACCCGATCATCAGCACGCTGCCGGACAGGCCGTCGGCGACGTCCAGGTCGTCGATCTTCTCATCCTGGCGCTTGAGCCACGGACGCACCGCGAGCACGACCAGGGGCGTCAGCGCCATGGACAGCACGACGATGGCGGTGAGGTTGGCGTTCTGCGCGGCGGCGAGCACGCCGCTGGCGGCGGCGGTGGAATACAGCACGAAGGCGAATTCGCCGCCCTGCGCCATCAGCGTGGCGCGATCGAGCGCTTCGTGATGGGTGGACCCGGTAAGCCGCGCGACGGCGTAGATGCACAGCGCCTTGACCAGCATCATCGCCAGCACCGCGCCGAGGATCAGCGCCCAGTGGTCGCGCACCACCGACAGGTCCAGCGCCATGCCCACGCCGAGGAAGAACAGGCCGAGCAGCAGGCCGCGGAAGGGTTCGACGTCGGCTTCGAGCTGATGGCGGAACGTCGACTCCGACAGCAGCACGCCGGCGAGGAACGCGCCCATCGCCATCGACAGACCGCCGAGCTGCATCAGCAGCGCGGACCCCAGCACGACGAGCAGCGCGGCGGCCGTCATCACCTCGCGCGCCCGCGCCGCGGCGAGCAGGCGGAACAGCGGATTGAGCAGCCAGATGCCGGCGGCGACGAGCGCGACCAGCACGCCGGTGGCAATGCCTATCGAGGTCCAGCGCGAAGCGTCGCTGCTGGGCTCGCCCGGCGCGAGCAGCGCCACCAGCACCAGCAGCGGCACGATGAGCAGATCCTCGAACAGCAGCACCGAGACGATCTGCTGTCCGTGGGGCAGGGCGATGTCGCCGCGTTCGCTCAGCAACTGCATGACGATGGCGGTGGAGGTCAGCACGAAGCCCATCGCCCCGATGAATGCGACCACCGGCTCCTGGCCGAACAGCAGGCCGACGCCGGTCAGCGCCGCGGTGCAGGCGGCGATCTGCAGCGTGCCCAGGCCGAAGATCTGCCGACGCAGGCTCCACAGGTGCGAGGGGCGCATCTCCAGGCCGATGACGAAGAGGAACATCACCACGCCCAGCTCGGCGACGTGCAGGACCGCCTGGGGGTCGGAGAACCAGCCCATCCCGAACGGCCCGATCACCAGCCCCGCGGCGAGGTATCCCAGCACTGAACCGAGCCCCAGTCGCCTGAACACGGGCACCGCGACCACCGCCGCGCCCAGCAGGGCCACCACCTTCACCAGATCGTTCGATCCCACGTCCGCCATCTGTCTCCCCAAAGCATGTGAACCGCACCGGCCCGTGAAGCCTACACGGGCGGCGCGGGACGGGGCGCTTTCGCGTTGAGTCCGCCCCGTTCAGCGCACGGCCAGGGGCTGGCGCGGCGACGCCGCTACGGGGCGCGTGGTGCGCTGGCGCTGGTCAAGCAGGTGCGCGGGCGGCGCGCGCGGGGCTTGAGGCAGCGGCTCAGGAGGACGTTCGACTTCGCCGTGTTCGGCTGCGTGGGGTGTGGAGGCAGGTGGTGGTGCGGGCCGTCCTCGTCCCGGCGCCCTCGGCGAAGGCTGCGCCGGGACGAGGCGGCCTGACCTCACTTCCCTGACGGCGGGAGACAGGCCAGCGGCAGGGCCCAGAGCTCGGCTCCCGTCGCGGTGTCATCCCCTGCGAAGTACACCCGTGAGCCCGAACGGGTGAAGCCGCCCGGGTAGGAGGACAGCGGGCCCGGCACGAGCTCCGCGACTCGCACCGTGCCGGCCTCCGTCCCGTCGCTGCGCCACGCCTCGCGGCCCGTGTCCGCCTGGAACGCGGTGAAGAACGGCCAGTCGCCCACCGCCGTCATGTCCTGGGGGTCCGAGCCCTCGGGGCCCGGGACGATGTCCTTCACCCTCCGCGTCCCCGAGGCCGTCCCATGGGTCCGCCACAGCTCGACGTCCACGCCGTCCGCGCTGCCGCGGAAGAAGACCTGGCCGCCCGCCGCCACCAGCGAGAAGGGAACCGGCGACACCGTCCCGATGCGTACGGTGCTCGCCGCTGTTCCACGGCTCTTCCAGAGCTCGGGCGTGGAACCCGTGCTCGTGGCGGTGAAGTACACGGTGTCGCCCAGGCCCACGAAGCCCTCCGGATACGAGCCATCGTCGCCAGGGATGATGTCCTTCACCAGCCGCGTCCCCGAGGGGGTCCCATCCGTGACGAACAGCTCGCGGCCACCGAATTCGGCGGTGAAGGCGGCGAAGTAGACCTTGTCACCCACCGCCGTCAGGAAGATGGGATTGGCGCTGCCGGGCCCCGGGACGAGGTCCGCGAGCCGGTACGTGCCCGCGCGCGTCCCGTTGCTCCGCCACAGCTCGGAGCCCGTCTCCGGGTCATACGCGGTGAAGATGACGAGGCGTCCCAGCGCCACGAGGTTCCAGGGAGCGACTCCGGCCTTCACACGCGTCGTCCCGCCCCGCGTGCCATCGCTCTTCCACAGCTCCCAGTCGTCGCTGGCATTCGCGGCGACGTAGAAGAGCTTCCCGTCCGCCACCGTCAGGTTACGCGGCGCCGAGCCTTGGGGGCCCGGGACACTGTCCTCCACGAGGCGCGTTCCGGCCGCGGTGCCGTCGCTCTTCCACAGCTCGCGGCCGTGCACCCCGTCGTCCGCGGAGAAGTAGAGCAGCCCGCCCACGGGCGTCAGCTCCTGAGGGTCCGAGCCGGCGAGTCCGGGGGCGATGTCATCCACGCGCCGAGTGCCGCCCCGCGTGCCGTCGCTCCGCCACAGCTCGGTGCCGATGCGGCCATCATTCGCGGTGAAGTAGAGCATGCCCCGCCAGTCCACCAGGTTCTCCGGCACCGAGTCCTCGATGCAGGCGGCGACGTCCCTGACGAGCACCGGCCCCTTGCAGCTCGAATGGAAGTCCGTCACCTCGGGCGACCCTTCCTCGGCGTCCACGGACGTGCAGGCCAGCCCGGGCACGACGAGCAGCATCACCGCCATGAGCGGCCACTTCCTGCGCCGCCCGCTCAACACGCTCAACGCGAGCATTGGCAGCCCCAGGATGGCGGCCCAGGGGACGAGGCCGCGGGCCCCCGCCTCGTGAAGGCCCAGGCTCCCCGCTGGGGTGCCGCAGTCGCCCAGCGAGGCCAGCGGCAAGGACCACAGCTCCCCGCCGATGTTGTCGTCGAAGGCCAGGAAGAAGACGGACTCGCCGGATGCGGTGAAGCCTCGGGGCGCGGACATGCGGGGGCCTCCCGTCACGGTGCGCATGCGGTAGGTGCCGTCCTCCGTGCCATCGCTCCGCCAGAGCTCGTCACGGCCCTTCGCGTCGCGGGCGGCGAAGAGGAGCGTCCCGTCCACGGCCACCGGCAGGAACGGAACCGAGCTGTCCGCGCCAGGGTTGATGTCCTTGACGAGCACCGTGCCCCCGGGAGTCCCATCGCTCTTCCACGGTTCGACGCCGTGAATGCCGTCGTCCGCGTTGAAGATGAGGCTCCCGTCCAGGGTCGTGCGGAAGCGCGAAGGGTCGATGTCGGGGTACGAATCCTCGGGGCCGGGGAAGACGTCCTTGAGCAGGAACGTCCCCGACTCCGTCCCGTCACTCACCCAGGGCTCTTCGCCCGTCGCCGGCGTGCGGGCGAAGAAGAAGAGGCGCCCTCCCGTCGCGATGAGGGCCCAGGGGCTCGAGCTCTCCTCGCCGGGAACGATGTCCTCGACGAGCATCGTCCCCTCGGGTGTCCCGTCGCTCTGCCACAGCTCTCGGCCGTGCAGCGCCTCCTCCGCGACGAAGTACAGCGTGTCCCCCAGCGCCGTCAGCCAGAACGGTGAGCTGCCCTCCGAACCTTCGGCGATGTCCCTGACGAGCACCGTGCCTTCGGCCGTTCCGTCGCTCCTCCACAGCTCGGAGCCATGCGTGCCGTCATCAGCGGAGAAGTACAGCGTGTCCCCCAGGTGGGCGAAGGAAGAGGGCGTCGAGCCCTCTGGCCCCGGGTTGATGTCCGCCACCAGGACGGTGCCTTCCTCCGTGCCATCGCTCTTCCACAGCTCGAAGCCGTGGAGGTCGTCCATCGCGGAGAAGAACAACGTGTCACCCACGACGCTCAGGTTTCTGGGGAACCCGCCCCCCTCGCCGGGCTGGATGTCCTTGACGAGGACCGTGCCCCCCTCCGTGCCGTCGCTCCGCCACAGCTCGTCGCCGTGCACGCCGTCGTTGGCCATGAAGTAGATGGCACCGCCCATCACCACCAGCGGCCGGAAGGAAATGAACAGCTCGTCATCGAAGTCGCGGAACGCGTCCTCTGGACCGGGGTTGATGTCCTTCACTCGCACCGTGCCGGAGGCCGTGCCGTCGCTCCGCCACAACTCGCGGCCGTGAAGCGGGTCCGTGGCGGTGAACAACAGCGTGCCACCCAGGTTCACGAAGGCGCCGGGCAAGCTCGAGCTCCGTCCGAAGCTGATGTCCTTGACGGGCAGGGCCGGGGCGCACCGCGGCGTCGGGCAGACGGGCAGCGGGTGCCGGCGCTCGATGGACCGCCGCGCGTCCGCGGCGTTGCCACGTCCGGCCCAAAGACAGACAGCGAGAATCGCCAGCAGTCGCCACTTCGAACATCGAGACATCTTGCCCTCCTCGGGGCTTGCGAAGGCTTGCAGCCCTGGAGCGCTGGAATCTTGGAGGGACGTGGAGGACGACAAGCCCCCCCGCGGGCAGTGCGAGCGCTCCCCGCCGACACTCCCTTCAATCGGAGTCCACGTCGTCCGCCGTGGTTCGACGGGCTCCACCCCGCACCCCGCCGAACCGTTGACGCCCCCGGGACGGTGTGTCCCGGAGGCGCCAGCACCCCTTGCGCGACGTCAGCCGCCGCGCGCCCCGTTACTCGGGAATCCCACCGAAGGCGCCCGAATCGAAGTCGTAGAGGGCCTGGATGATTTCCCGGTGGTTGTTCATCACGAACGGCCCGGTGTGGGCGATGGGCTCGTGGATGGGCTCGCCCGCGAGGACGAGGAAGTGCGTGTCCTCGTCGGCCCGGAGGGAGAGAATTTCCCCGTCGTTGGCGAACACCCCGAGCTCACCGCTCCGGATGCGCTCCGTGCCCACCGTCACGCGGCCGTTGGCGACGAGCACCAGGGCGTTGTGGTCCGAGGGCAGCGGCAGGTGGAAGTCCTCGCCCGCGCGCACCTTCACGTCGAGCAGGGAGATGGGCGTGAAGGTCCTGGCGGGGCCCTTCGCGTCACCGTAGCTCCCGGCGATGACGCGCACCCGGCTGTGCTCCGTGGCCTCCCCACCTCCTTGAAGGGGGACCACCGGAATCTGCTCCTTCGTGATGGGCTGGTAACCCGGAGCGGACATCTTGTGCTCGCGAGGCAGGTTCACCCAGAGCTGGAGCATGTGGAAGGTGCCGCCGCGCCGGGAGAAGTCGTGCTCGTGGTACTCCTCGTGGAGGATGCCGGACGCCGCCGTCATCCACTGCACGTCGCCGGGACCGATGACGCCGGAGTGGCCCGCGTTGTCGCGGTGCGCGACGTACCCGTCGAAGGCGAGCGTCACCGTCTCGAAGCCACGGTGCGGATGCCAGCCGACGCCCCGCTGGCCCTTCGCCAGCGCGGGGTAGGCACGGGGCGGATGGTAGTCGAGCAGCAGGAACGGACTGGTCCGCTTCTGGCGCAGGCCGCCGCTCGGCACGAGGGTGTGGACGCGGAAGCCGTCACCCACCCAGTGCAGCTCGCCGCCACCATGGACACTCTCCAGGGTGCGGGGGTGGGAAGTGGCTCGAGGAGAAGTGGGAACGCTGACTTGGGTCGTCGTGCTCATGGCTCCAAACCTAAGCGCCGAGCCCCGTCTGTAAATCGCTCCAGGTCGTGATGCTTATCATCACGTCGTGTGATGGTCCGCGCCCCCGAGCGCGAGCTGGCACAGCGAGGTGAGCCGGTTGGAGGCCCACGTCGCCACCGGGCCCAGCGGCGTGCCCTTGCGGCGCACCAGGGCGAGCGGGCGCTGGGGTGGGGGGCCTCCCTCCCAGGCCGCCAGTCGCAGCGCCACCAGTCGCCCGGCGGCGAGGTCGTCGCGGACGAGGTGCTCGGGCTCATGGCCCCAGCCGACGCCGCCGACGAGGAGGGAGTGCTTGGTCATCAGGTCCGCGACACGCCAGAGGCGCGAGCCGATGACGCCCCGGTCCGCCGTGCCCGCCTTGCCCTCCGGCAGCCGCTCACTCAAGACGAGCTGGATGGCGGAGGCGAGGTGCGCCTCCGTGAGGACGCCCTTCACCGCCGCGAGCGGATGCGAGGGCGCGGCGACGGGGATCATCTTGAGGAGCGCGATGGGGCGCTGCTCCAGGCCGGTGAGGTCCAGGTCCGCGCCGGCGATGCCCAGCGTCGCGCGCCGCTCGCGCACGCGCGCCGTCACCGCGGACAGCAGCTCCACCTCCAGCGCCAGCTCCACCCCTGGGTGCGTGCGCGCCAGCTCCCGCACGAAGTCCAGCAGGGCGTCGGTGGGGAACATGGCGTCCACCACCAGCGACAGCTTCGTCTCCTCGCCGCTCTTGAGCCGGCCCACCACCGCCTGGAACGAGGCGATGTCCTCGTGGAGCCGCTGCGCCGCCGCGACGACGGCTTCTCCCTTCGCCGTCAGACGCGGGACGCGCCCGCTCCGGTCGAAGAGCCGCAAGCCGAGCTGCTTCTCCAGCCGCTGCATGGCCTGACTGACGGCGGGCTGCCCCTGGCCGAGCTTCCGGGCCGCCGCGGAGAAGCTGCCCTCCTCGGCCACCGCGCGGAGCGTGCGGAGCTGGTCGATGGTGACGCTTTCGAGCACCGCGCGACTGCATCACATCGGCGGCGACGATGCACGCGCGCGTCCTCGCGCTCCTTCTTCGAGGCCAGCCACGAGACGATGGGCGAGGGCCCCTTGCTCAATCCGCGTGTGGGAGGTGCTGAATCCTGCCGGCGTTGACGAAGAAGAGGCCCTGGTCGCTCACCGCCAGTTGGTTGAGGCCACGGAGGTCTGGCAGGAGGACGGAGACGCGGCCCTCTTCCAAATTCCTCCGGTGGATTCCCTGGGCGTGCGTCGAGACGTAGTAGAGGCTCCCCGCGTGAAACCGGAGGCTCGCGACTCCGGGGGGCAACTCCTGGATGCCGGTGGGCTGGGCTGCTGCGTGCGGCGCGAGCGGGAGATGCACCAGCCGATGTGAGGGGGCGTCATCCTCGCCGAACACGGCGAAGGGGCCAGTGGGCGTCAGCGCCATCGAAATGGGCGCATAGGGGGTTACCAGCCCCTCGTCGTCGGGCCAGGTGAGGACATCCTCTTGGGGGCCTTCCGACTGGAGGTCCAGTCTCACCAGCGCGTTGCTGACCACGCGGGGCGTGAAGCTCACCGTCCGCTTCTCTCGCCAGTAGAAGTGCGTCTCACTCCGCATGAGGTTGTACGCCGAATGCACTGGGACTTCGGCGACCCGCTCGATGGGCCCTGGCGCATCGGCGCTCGTGCGCCAGACTGAGTTCGTGGGTTGATACGCAGAGCCCATCCAGTACAGGTGGGGGCCCGCGAGGATGGGCGCTGCGGAGTATCCCAGCTCCAACCCCTCGGCGAGCAGCTCCTTGCCGCCACCGGACCTGGGGATGCGAAAGAGACGACCCAGTTCACGGCTTCCACCGTTCGGGGGCGCATCGACACGCACGTGCTCGATGAAATAGACGTGCGTGGGACCGAGCACGAAGCGGCTGAAGGTACCCTCCGCCAGGATCGTCGCGGTCTCCTGCGGCTCGCCGATGCGCGTGCGATATAGCGTCGCCCGAGGCGGCTCGGTGTGCTGTGCGCCTTCGAGGAAGTTCAGCACGTAGACCGAGCTGTCATCCACCTCGATCTGCGCGACGTACACCTGACCAGGCAGCGGCGCGAGGGTGAGTGGCTCCAGGCCATCCGTACCTTCGGATCCCCCGCAACCCCAAACGCCCATGACAATGAGTGCAGTCGAAATGGCCAATGAAAGGCGCTTCACGTCAGGCTCCCCCTGAAAGCGCCGGACCTTCGGTGGCGCGGTTGGGTTTGTCAATAGGGGCTGGGTTGAGCCTGTCTGTCCATGCCCGGGCTGACCCCGGGAGAAGGCCGGCCCTCCCTCATGGCGCCGTGGTCCGCAGCACCTCCGCGTGGGCGGATGCGGTCCAGGTGGAAGTGACGGGTGCGTCCGGGCTCCCTCGGCCAAAGGCTGGCTCTCCATCGCCGCGGGTGCCTCCGTTGCATGGCGCCTCGCGGGCGAGTGGCCCCTGCCGCGAGGCGCGCGCGTCTTGAATGGGGCCTCGACGCCAGCGCTGAGGATGCCTGGGTGATGACGCGGGTTCCGGTGCGCTTCTGATGAGACGGACGCCCCCGGCGCGTTGGGGCCCCGCGAGTGGCACGTGCTGGCCTGGCTGCGCACGGGCCTGGCGATGATGCGCTTTCACACGGGCCTCCCGGATGTGCTTGATCGTGGATTTCATCCGGGTAATATTCGGCACCTCTCGCTACCGCGACGCCGGAGACGCCCATGACTTCGACCACCTGGACTGCCTTCGCCGGACAGCGGCTGCTCGCCTCGGGTCCTCCCGCGGACGTCGTCCTCGCGGCCCGCCGCGCGCTCGACGCCGGGGAGTCCGCGCCGCTGTTGCTCTTTGACGACGCCACGGGCCGGACGGTGGACTTCCACCTGCGAGGCTCGACGGAGGAGCTCCTGGCCCGCCTTCAGCCCGCGCCGGTGGCGGGGGAGGGGGGCACAGGGCATCGGGGCCCCGGCAGGCCGAAGCTGGGCGTGGTGGCGCGCGAGGTGACGCTGCTTCCCCGGCATTGGGAGTGGCTGGCCACCCAGCCGGGTGGAGCCTCCGTGGCGTTGCGCAAGCTGGTGGAGGCCGCGCGCGCGAGCAGCGGCGACACCGACCGCCGCCGCCAGGCCCAGGCCGCGGCGGACCGGTTCATGACCACGATGGCCGGCAACCTGCCGGGCTACGAGGAAGCCGCCCGCGCCCTGTATGCCGGAGACCGCACCCGGTTCAACAAGTGGACCCGGTCATGGCCGGACGATCTCCGGGACCACGCCCGCAGGCTGGCGGCGCCTGCGTTTGGAAAGGAGACGCGATGAGCACGGGTGTCAATCGGCAGTGGGTGTTGAAGCGCCGTCCCTCCGCTGCGGTGTCGGACGACTGCTTCGAGTGGCGCGAGGGCCCGATCCCCACCCCTGGCCCTGGCGAGGCCCTCGTCCGTGTCTCCTGGCTCGCCATCGAGCCCACCCAGCGTACCTGGCTCAACGAGAAGGCGACGTACATCCAACCCGTCGCGCTCGGCGAGGTGATGCGTGGCGCCGGCGTGGGGCAGGTCGTCGCCTCGCACACGGAGCGACTGAAGGTCGGGGACTGGGTGGCCGGGCTCACCGGCTGGCAGGACTACGTCCTGGCCGGAGACTCGGGCCTCTTTGGCTTCAACAAGGTGCCGGACGGCGTCGCTCCCAAGGCGATGCTGAACCTCTTTGGCGCGAGCGGGCTGACCGCATACTTCGGCATGACCGCCGTGGGCCGCGTCGCGCCGGGAGAGACGGTCCTCGTGTCCGCCGCCGCCGGCAGCGTGGGCTCCATCGCCGGACAGGTGGCCCGGCTCCGGGGCTGCCGTGTCATTGGCATCGCGGGCGGTCCCCACAAGGCCGAATGGGTCACCCGCGCCGCGCGCTTCCATGCCTGCATCGACTACAAGTCCGAAGACCTCCGGACGCGTCTCCGGGCCCTGGCTCCACGGGGCGTTGATGTCGTCTTCGACAACGTGGGCGGCCCCATCCTGGAGGCCGCGCTGGACCACCTCGCCCGAGGCGCGCGGGTGGTGCTCTCTGGCAGCGTGTCCTCGGGCTACAAGGACGGCGACTACGGCGCCGCGCCGCGCAACTACATGCAGCTCGGCTTCCAGCGGGCACGGATGGAGGGCTTCATCTTCCTCGACTACGTCTCCCGCTTCCCCGAGGCGTTCCGAGAGCTCGCCGCCTGGGACGCCCAGGGCGAGCTCCACTGCGCGGAGTCCATCGCCGAGGGCCTGGAGCAGGCCCCCTCGGCCCTGCGAGGCCTGTTCGAGGGCCGCAATCTGGGCAAGCAGCTCGTGCACGTCACCGCGAGCGAAGGCCAGGCAGCAGGGGCCGCGCCCTGATGGTGCCGCGATGCGGCATGGCCCGGCTCCGCTCCGGGGCTCGTCCGTTGCTGGCGGGCTGCCTTGAAGTTCTGGTTGTTCATTGTTGACGAGCTGCCAGTAGTGGCCCGTCGATTCGATGACGATGCGCCGCAAAGCCACACCCATGACCGCGCGACATGTCGCGAGCCTCGTGCTCCTCCGGGCCGAGGCACGCGACATTTGCACCGTGAGCATGGCTTTGCGGACACGCTCAGCGAGGCGCCCGACGATGAACCTCCGCGCGCCCTTCCGCCTCGCCGCCAGAGATGCCCGCCGCGGTTGCCGCCGACGTGGTGGTGGCGCCATCGCGGGTTCCACCTGCTTCCCACTGTGCCGTGCCGGTGGCGAAGCGGGAGACCGCCGCGAAGCAGGAGGAGCTCATGTCCGTCGGAAGAATGCCGTTCGTAGGAAGCAGGGCCACCGGGCCATTCGTTCGCATGCTGTCTGTCTTGGCGGCGCTGGCGGCGACGTGGCTGTCGCCTCGCGGCTCAGGCAGACAACAGGCCCCACGCAATCGCCACGGTTTGGATGACGGCGAAGCTCAGCAGCCCGGCCGGAAGGAACTCGGCGAACCCGAACCGGATGAGGTTCCCCTCCGGGTCTCTCAGCGCCGCGCGTTCGGTGAGCGCTTGGGCCAGCGGTCCGGAGGTGGCCGCGGTCAGGAACAGCGAGCTGCCGGCGCACACCGACAAGGCCAGCCCGATGTAGACCGTCTCCGGAGAATGCTGCTGTGCCAGGCGCTCGGCCACCTCAAGCAGCGCGGCCATGCTGGGGCCGGCGGAGAAGACGCCGGTGAGGAGCCCGGCGGCGACGAAGAACACGCACAGTTGCGCCAGCGGCGAAATCGGCAGCGCCTGCAACCAGACGGCGGCGTCGGCGAACAGGCCGCTGCGCCCCACCGCGCCCACCATCACGAACAAGGACAGCAGGAACAGCGCTGCCTCCATGTCGATGCGCGTGCGCACAATCCGCTCGCCCAGCCCCCCGGCGAGCGCGAGCGCCCCCCCGCCCCGAGCCAGGCCACCAGGTCGGGCGTCACCCCCGTCTCTCTGGGAATGGCGACCCAGGCCGCGAGCATGCACCCGAGCAGCAGCAACGGTGGCAGCAGCCTGCGGCGCTCCACCCGCACGTTGCGGTACAGCGCGCCCATGGTGGAGAGCGTCAGCGTGGCCGAGATGGGCGTCTGTCCCAGCCGGCTACCGGGGCGGACCAGCAGGAACGCTGCCCCCAGCACACCGGCCAGCGCGACCAGCGTCACCGGCAGCGCGCGCACCAGGTAGTCGGGGAAGCTCATCACCCCGGTGCCTAGCAGCAGGATGGCCGGAAAATCTCCAATGGGGGTGGCGGCGCCGCCGAGGTTGCAGGACACCAGGACCAATGCCAGCGTCCACGTCACATACCGCTGTCGCACGCCCATCAGCTTGAAGAGGATGAGCAGCACCGGCAGCACGAGCAACAGCGCGGTGAGGTTGTTCACCAGCCCGCTGACCACGTACATGCCCACCGCGAAGAGCAGCAGGATTCGCCGGGGGCCAGCGTGGCTCAACCGGGTGGCGTGCAGCGCCAGCACGCCGAAGAGCCGCGACTCGACGAACAGCTGCGAGAGCAGCCCCAGCGTGACGAGAATCACGATGACGTCCCACGGCACCTGCGCCAGCAACTCGGGCGCGGTGCCGGTGCCCAGCAGCGAAGACGCCAGGGCCGCCAGGCCGGCGCCCATGCTCACGACCACCAGCCGGCGCGTGGGGAGCACCGCCTGAACCAGCAGCGCGGTGATGAGGATGCCGGCGAGGATGGCCTGGGTCATTCAGACCAGCTCCGTGAACGTGGCGGAATCGACCTCCACCAGCCAGCGCGGATACACGAACATCGGGGCTCGGAGCACGTCCCAGGCAATCAGCGAGCGGAACTGGGTGCGCACGTCGTCGCCGGTGACGCGGAGCCACGCCGGCATCACGTGCGTCCCGGCGCCATGGACGCCGTAGGCGAAGGTGAGCAGCGTGCTTCGGGGCCCCGCCCACGCCTGGAAGCGCTCGAGCTCCACGAGCTCCACCCGCCCCGCGTAGTTGGACAGCACGCGCTCCCAGTCCACCTCGAACGGCGAGCTCCGCAACAGCGCGAGGCGGATGCCTTCCAGCTTCGGAATCAACGCGTCGAGGAACTCCGTCTCCAGGCCGACCACCACGAGCTGCCGGGTACCGTCGAGCGCGCCGAGCACGGCTCCGGGGTCCGTGTGGGGCTCGCGTGAGCCGGCGAGCCACTTCTCGGCGACCGTGTCCAGCACCGGGAACGAGCGGCCCAGCGCGTCGCGCAGGCTGCTCACGCCCGCGTCGCCCGCGAACCGCGCCACGTCCTTCACGTAGAGCCACGCAGCGCAACACATCCCCAGCTCGCCCGCGGCGACCGAGAACGCCTGCGCCAGGCCCTGGGGCAGCTCGACGCTCACTCTTCCGGGCTCTCTGGAAGCCGCGCCAGCAGCTCCGTCAGCAGCGTCACCATGGCCACGTTCGCCAGCGCGTGCTGCGGAGGCCCGTCGGTGAGGCAGTCCACCATGGCGTCGAAGTCCCGGGTGCCCTTGCGCGCCAGGAACTCCAGGGGCGCGGTGGGGAGCGGCAGCGGATAGCTGGGCGCGTCGTCGCGCCGCGCGAGGTGTGGCGGCAGCCGCATGGGGACCTCCTGGGACGCGCCGAGGTCCAGGGCCTCGCGGTCACCGCGTGCCACCCGCTCGAGCACCAGCCCGAGCAGCGAGAGCAGCACGTAGTTGGCGCCGCGGTGGTGCGCCGGCCCCTCGCCGAGCACGCACCGGACGACGAAGGCGCGCTCTTGCGGGGCCGGCAGGTATGGGGCCAGCAGTGCTTCGATGCGCGCGGTGTCGACGAACCTCGAGATGGCCGATGAGGGGAGGTGTCTATCGTGCGGAGGGCGCGGCGGCATGACGCCTCACCTTACCCGCGCCCGGCATGTCGCTGCACGCTTTCGTTGGGACTCCGACGAACCTCGCCACTCCCGATACCTGGCGAAGCCCTGCTCCACGGGCGGGGACGCCCGCTCGCGTGAGGGTTTGAGCGGCGGGACCGAGAAGGGCCGGGTCGGAGAGCAACGGCTCGCCCGCGAGGACGCCGTGTGTGTGCGGCTGCGTGAGGTGCGGGGGCAGGCGGCGGGTCTTGGCGGTAGGTGAAGGGCGCACGAGGGTGCGCGAGATTTTGAAGCACCTGGGCTTGCCCACGGCAGGCGTATCCGCGTACGCATGGCCAGCGTGACGTCGCGGCAGGGCACGTCGTGGAAGGTCGGATTGCGCTTCATCGAGCCCATGCTCGCGTTGTCCGGGCCCACGACACCGGAGTTCGCCGCAGCGCCCACGCCGAAGTAGCGCGCGCCGTCAGGCCCCACGGTAGGGCCCGTGGCGGAGTGGGGGGACTCGGCGGCGTTCCGTTGACGTGGGCCTCTGGTGGGCGGCTCTCGGCTGAGCCCTGATGGAGCGGGAATGCCATATGCCATACCTCGCGAGAGGTATGGGGCTGGATGCGCATCCCCGGTAAAGGCAGATGATGCGTTCCATTGCATGTCTGTTGCCGGTCGTGTCGGCGGTGATGCTCGGGGCCTGTGGTAAGGTCTTCTCGGGGAGCTGCGCCGACACGAATTGAGGGTGCCGGTAGGCTGGAGCGTGTGAGGTCGTGCGTCGTCATGCGTATCTGCGCCGCTGGGGGACATATGCGAGTCTTGAAGGGAGATACCGTCATCCACCGCAGGACGCGGGAGGTGGGCATCGTCGAGCGCCATGATGGGAACCACGTCGTGCTGCGCTGGCCCGAGCGCAATGGCCAGCGTGAAACCATTCCGAGGAACGAGGTACAGGGGCTCGCGGAGGCGATGGCAGAAGCGCGTCAGGCATCGAGGCTCTTCAGCACGACGTTGAGCCTCACGGGGGCGTCGTCCCTGGCGGACCTGGTCTCCCGGTTTGGCTACTCGACGGGGCACATGCGCAGTGGGTCCCTGCGCAAGGTTCGCTCGCAGCTTGAGCGCGCTGGGTTGAGGCTCGACACGGAAGACGACGGCGCGCGGCGAGATTCTCCCTTCTGGCTCACGTTGCTCGACCTTCCTGAACCCGAGCCAGACTCCGCCGCCGACGCGTCCCGGCAGGAGCATTTGAGAAACATCGTGTTCCCGTCGCCATCCTGGCCCCTGGCGCTCGGGCTGGCCGCTCACCGGGAAGTGGCGCTCCTTCGTGCATTGACGGAGCGGGAGCCGCTCCTGTGCATCCTGCACCTCTCCGATACCGCGGCGGACGGAAGCTGGCTTCGAGCGACCTGGGAGGCGCTGGTGTCCTGGGCCTACCGCGCGGCACAGCGCTTCGTCTGGCAGTTCTCCCGGGATGAAGACGTCACGGTGCGCCAGGGGTCGTCCGCGCTGCTCCAGTCGCATCTGGCGCCCACGTCGATCGACGATTGCGGGGGGCGGCTACAAACGGGACCCAGGAGCCTCAATCTGGTCACCGTCCGGCGTGACGCCGAGCTTCCGGTCGACTTCGACCGCCTCAAGGCGAGCTGGCCCGGCCCGCTCTTCGAGTTCTTCCCTCCGGAGGATGCGAACGAAATAGAGGCGAGCAGGGCCGCCGTCCAGAGCCTCCTCTTGCTGCTCGGTGGTTTGCCCGCGGCGGACGCGCCGAGTTCACTCTCCAGGTTGTCTCCGGTTCGTCTGGCGGTCTGGGCGCGCGAATCCGCTGAACAGTTGCTTGTTCGCGGCTCGGCGCTGGTGGGGGAGGTCTTTTCGACGCGGGGGGCATCCAAGCTGAAGGGAAGCACCGAGGGCGACACCTCCCTCGCGCTCAAGGCCTTGCTGGCGCATTGGCTCATCAGGCAGGACCCGGAGGTGAAGCTGGACTTCGAGGTCGCGGACGGTCGGGACGGCGGCGTCGACCGGCGTATCGACCTGGTGGTCGAGGGCGAGGGGCACTTCGAGGTCGAGAGCCTGCGCGGCTCGGGCCCGATGGAGGACTTCATCCATCAGAAGGTCTTCGCCCGGCTTCGGGACAAGCGCTTCACGCTGGTGGTTCCCAACGACGCGCTCCTCTGGGCAGGGCCCTATCTGGCGGACGTCGCCTTTCATCTGGGGGAGAAGGGGCGGGTGTTGATTCCCGGCGCGGAGCAGGTCTGGATGCAGCTTGAAGGCGTCCAGTTGCCGGAGAGCGCCACGGAAGTGGAGTCTCCGGAGGTCGCCACCGAGGACTTTCTCGCCGCGCCAGGACGCACGCCGAGCGTCGAGTCCCTGAAGCTGAACGACGTCGTGGGGTACGCGGAGCTGCGCAAACGTATCGAGGCGCAGGTCATCTGGCCGGAGCGGCACTCGCGGTGGCTGCGGGGCATCTCCCGCTCACCGGGCATTCTGTTCTTCGGGCCGCCAGGATGCGGAAAGTCGCGAATGGCCAAGGCCATCGCGGGGGAGCTGGAGCAAGAAGTCCGGCTCCTCGCGCCCTCGGACCTGCGCGGCGAATACATCGGGTGGGGTCAAATCCGTGTCCGGGAGCACTTCAATTGGCTCGCGGAGCGAGAGCAGCGGATGCTCGTCATCGACGAATTCGATGCCATCGCCAGGTCGCGCCGGGACGGCGAGATGCACTCGGATGAGAAGTCGACCGTGAATGAACTCCTGGTCCAGTTCGACAAGGTCACGCGTTTGGGCCGCATTGTCGTGGCGACGACGAATGATGTCGACTCGTTGGACGATGCGGTCCTGAGAACAGGGCGGTTCGGCAGCTTCGTTCCGGTGGGGCCGCCAGACGTGGAGGCCGCAGCGGACATCCTCGACTATTACCTGAGACAGTTCGCGCGCGTCTCCGCCGAGCAACCGCAACTGCGGGTGCACATCCCGTCCCGGGAGGCGTTGCTGTCCCTGCTGCGCCCGGTCATGGACGCCAATGCCTCGGAGGCTCGAGCCTTCAGCGGCTCGGACCTGGAGGCCGCCGTGAATCACGTGGTCATGGACCGAATGCGAGCGGCCATCGAAGGACGCTCCAGCGCGGTGCAGTCGATTGTCGAAGCCAGCATTCCAGCAGACGTGGTCGTCGGGGCCTTGCAGTCGGGGCCCCGGTCCATTCGTCCCGAGGCGCTGGCACGCTTCGAGGACGAGAAGGCTCGCTACTGCGGGCATTGAGCGGGGGACCGTCAGCCGCACGGCTCCCGCGAGGCGGCTGGACGCGTGATAAAGCACGGGCATGGAAGCAACCGTCGCGCTGTGCCCCCTTCACCCCGAGCGCCCCGCGGAGGGGACGTGCAGCCGCTGTGGCACCTTCCTGTGTGAAGGCTGCCGCAAATGGCAGGTGGGGCGCATGCTCTGCCTGCGCTGCCACACCGTCGCGCTGGGGGAGAAGCCCTCCCAGCGCGCCACGCTGGCGCTCATCTTCGCCACCGCGGGGTTCATCGGGTTCGTGCCGGGCCTCGTGGGCCTCGTGCTGGGCTACCAGGAACTGGCGGCCATCCGGCGCGGTGCCGCCCCTGGCTCAGGGGAGGGGTGGGCCATCCTCGCTCGCAACGTCGGCTGGTTCCATGTGGCCATGCTGGTCCTCATCGGACTCGTGGTGACCTTTCGCTCCTGAGCGGGGCGCCTGGCGCCGCCGCCCGAGGTCGCTCGCGGCTTTGCAATGTCGGCTACAAGACGGCTAGCTTCGCCTCCCCGACCCGAGCCGGGTCGACCGAGGGGGTTCACATGGGTTCGAAGAAGCTGGCGCTGGAGGCGGGCGGGCCGCCTCGCCTGGAGCTGTCGTGGGGATGGCGGTGGAAGCAGTTCACCGTCACCTTGGACGGAAAGGTCCTGGGGACGGTGGACGGCGGGGCGGACGAGCTCAAGCGGGGGGTGTTCTTCACGCTCCCCGACGGGAGCTCGCTGAACGTCCTGCTGCTGAGCGGCGCGTTTCATTCGGGCCTGTCGGTGTCACGCAACGGGGAGGCGCTTCCTGGCTCGGACACGGACCCGGTGCAGCAGGTCAAGCGCGCGGCGAACCTGCTCTATTTCCTGGCGGGCCTGAACACGTTGCTCGGTGTCGTCGCCATGGTGGCGCGGAGTGATGTCCTGGAGGCCGTGGGAATGGGGCTGGGCTCCATCATCTTCGGTCTGGTGGTCGCGGTGCTTGGCTTCTTCACCTACCGGGGCGCCCCGGCGGCGCCCATGCTCGCCGGCGTCCTGTACATCGCGGACGCGCTCTTCACGGTGGCGGACACCGTCACGTCGGGAGGGCGCGCGCCCATCTTCGCCATCATCATCCGCATCTACATCATCGTCACGCTCTTCAGGGCCGCGAAGGCCGCGGGGGACCTGCGCCGCCGCGCCCAGGAAGAGGCGGGCGTGTCGCTCCAGCCCTGATGCCAGAAACGACGACGCCCCTTGCGGGAAGGCCAGGGGGGCGTCGTGGGCGCCGCGGCCGGGACGTCAGCGCTCGGTCGCCTCCGCCGCCTGCCGCTCCTCCTTGCAGAACGCCAGCCGCTGCTGGATGACGTCCAGCGGCACGGCCATCTCCAGCTTGAACGACGTGCCATCCGGCTGGACGCGCGCGAAGTCGAGCAACTGCGCCAGGTCCTTCTCACCCTCGGCCTGCGCCTTGATGCGCGCCATGCTCAGCGCGGCGCCCAGCGTCTTGCCCAGGTCCGTGACTTCATCGCCATTGGCGCCGCGGACCTCGGCCACCATGGCCACGTCGCCGCTGGCGTCCACGTGCAGCTCCACGTTCTGCGCCACGTCGCGGATGCGCTGCGCCAGCTCCGCCTGCTCCTTGGGCAACAGCCGCGCGAGCTGCTCCACCGACAGCACGCCGTACATCTCCCCGTAGGTGCTGCCCTCGCCGATGGCGGGCGGCTCGTCGGGGCCGCGGCCCTCCACCCGGTCCACCACCGCCTTCACCTCGTCCGGCGACTGGCCAATCACCAGCAGCTCGTTGTTCCACGTCGCCACCGCGGCGTCGCTCCGCCGACGCACCGTGCTCCCGTCCGGCCGCGTCACCGTCATCTCGCCCGGCTCGTACACCCGGGCGCCTTCGCCGTAGTCCATGGACACGCGCTCGCCCAGCAGCTCCTTGAACTTCGCGTTGGCGAAGTTGCCCGAAAGCATCATCCCCTCGTCGGTGATGACCAGCCGGTCCAGGTCCTGGAGCGGGTCCACGCCGCTGAGGTTGCGCAGCTCCTCCAGCCGCTTGCCGCCATCCCGCATCAGGCAGTCCAGCAGCAGCTCCCCAATGGGCGAGTGCCGCAGCGCGTTCGCCTCGATGACCACCGCCGTCTTGCCCTCGCCGCGGGGCAGGGCGGCCAGCACCGGATCCCGGGGGCGCTGGCGCTCCGGCTTCGTGCCCGCGTCCACCTGCACCGGCAGCACCAGCGTCCGCCGCCGCTCCGCGCGCTCGCGCTCGGGGGCGCGCATCCGCCGGGGGAACTCCACCTTCGGCGTCTCCGGCGTGGGCTCGTCCCCCTGGCCCGTGAACATCAGCACCGCGGCCACCACGAACAGCATCGCCGCCACGACGAGCCACACCCGGCGGCGTCCTCGGTTGTCCATGTCAGTAGTCCTTCCCCTCGAAGCGCCAGAACCCCACCGCCAGGGCCCCGAATCCAAACACCAGCACGCCGAGCAGCAACATGCCCAGCGAGCGCACCTCCAGCGGCGTGGACGCGGCGATGTCGCCTCCGGCCACGGCCAGCGAGGAGAGGCGCGGCAACACCAGCGTCACCGCCCGGAAGGCCTGGCGCCCCAGGCCCTCCTCGAAGAAGGGCGTCAGGTCCTGCCGGTAGCCCGCGATGATGCCGCCCACCAGGGCCACGAAGCCGGATGCCGCGCACAGCGCCGCGCTGCGCACCAGCGTCGCCGTGGTCAGCATCACCGCGTACACCGCCGCGAAGCCCACGCACGCCAGCAGCCCCGCGATGAGCGGCCCCGCCGTCCAGTACCCCGCCTTCACGCCGAAGATGAGCACCAGGCCCGTCGTCCCATACAGCGTCCCACCCAGCGCCAGCGTCATCACGCCCAGGAACGTCCCGGCCAGCAGGTGCCAGCGTTGAAGCGGCAGCGCCAGCAGGTGCTCGATGCGCCCCGGTGACATCAACGACGGCGCGAAGTCCGAGCACGCCACGATGCCGAACAGGATGCCGCCGTAGAACACCAGGAACGCCGCGGCCTGGTACACGGGCCGCAGGGCCACGTCGACGGAGCGGATGCTGTTCTTCAGCTCCTCGCCGAACAGGCGGGACGCCGCGAGCGCCCCGTCCACCACCTCGATGCGCAGGCTCAGCGCCACCACGGCCAGCACCAGGGTGATGCCCACCAGGAAGGCCAGGATGAACTTGCGCGACAACGCCTCTCGGAGCACGTACCCCGCGATTCCCAGGACTGGCTTCACGCCGCGGCCTCCACCGTTCCCATCAGCACCGACTCCAGGTCCGTTCCGTCTCGCCGCAGCTCCACCATCAATGCCCCGGCCGCCCGCGCCCGGTCCAGCGCTTCATTGAGCGCCGCCGGGTCCGCCGCCTCCACGAAGTACTGTCCCTCCGCGCCGCCCCGGGCGAAGCCCGCCGCCGCCAGGCCCTCCGCGCGGGCCCCGGGCGCGAAGCGCACCAGCCACCGCGCGCCGCCGCGCGCCAGGTCCTCCAGCCGGCCCTCGCGCACCACGCGGCCCTTCGCCAGGATGGCGACCCGGTCACAGACGCGCTCGGTCTCCGCCAGCAGGTGCGAGTTGAGGAACAGCGTCGTCCCGCGCTGCACCTCTTCTTGGAGGATGCGCCGCACCTCCATGCGCCCCATGGGGTCGATGCCGTCCGTGGGCTCGTCCAGCACCAGCAGGGAAGGGGTGCCCACCAGCGCCGCGGCCAGGCCCAGCCGCTGCCGCATGCCCTTGGAGTACCCGCCGATGCGCCGGCCCACCGCGTCCGCCAGGCCCACGCGCTCCAGGAGGCGCAGGTTCACCGAGCCGTCCACGGGGAGGCCCTTGAGCCGCGTCACCGTCGCCAGGAAGGCGGGCGCCGTCCAGGTGCCGGGCAGGTGCAGGCGCTCGGGCAGGTAGCCGATGCGGGCGCGGATGCGCGGGTCCTCCGGGGAGCCCCCCAGCACCCGCACCGTGCCCTCCGTGGGCTGGACGATGCCGAGGATGCTCTTGATGAAGGTCGTCTTGCCCGCACCGTTGGGGCCAATGAGGCCGAAGGCGCTCCCCTCCGGCACCGTCAGGTCCATTCCCCGGAGGGCCTCGCTGCCCCCCCTCCGGAAGGCCCGGTGGTACGTCTTCCGCAAACCCCTCACTTCAATGGCGGGTGCCTGGCTTGTCACGGTCGGGACTGTAGACGACCGGGCCGCCCACCGATTGCGCCGGTTTGCCGGGCGGTCGTCCGGGCGGGCGGAGCGGTCGGGTGGCGCCCCCCTGCGGCGCCTCGTTCGCGCCCGTGGGAAAGCCGCTTCGCACGCTGTCGTGCCTGCCGCGCCGCGGTAGCCCGTCGTTCCGGGGACTTGGCGCCTCCCAGCTTCCTTGGGGCTCCACGGTCCGGCCCATGCATTGCCCGCGGGCGGACCCAAGCCCCGAGGAGAAACGGACATGACGTACGAGGACCGCATCGAACAGCAGCTCCTGGATGCCCGTCGCGAGCTGGCGCAGGCCGACCGGGACCTGGCGACGGGGACGGAGGCGGCGCGCGTGCGCTACGCCCGCGCCTTGCACGAAGCGGACATCGCCGAGCGCCGCGCCCAGCGGCACGCCCGGGAGCAGTGGAATCATCAGCGGAGCTGGAGGCTCGTCGCAGGCTGAGCAGCCGGGCAGGGGACCGGAAACGATGAAGCCGCGGCGCCGCCGGTTTATACCGGCGACCGCCATGGCCTATCCCATCCACCGACCCCGCCGCCTGCGCCGCAACGCCGTCCTGCGCGACATGGTGCGTGAGACGCGCCTCGACCCGGGCGACTTCATCTACCCCCTCTTCGTCGTGGAGGGCCGGGACGTGCGCCGTCCCATCGTCTCCATGCCGGGGATCTTCAACCTGTCCCTGGAGCACGTCGTCACCGAGGCCCGGCGGGCCCGCGGGCTGGGCGTGCCCGCCGTGCTCCTGTTCGGCATCCCGAACCACAAGGACGCGCACGGCACCCAGGCCTACGCCGACGACGGCATCGTCCAGCGCGCCATCCGGGAGATCAAGGCGGCCGAGCCGGACCTCCAGGTCGTCGTGGACATCTGCCTCTGCGAGTTCACCGACCATGGCCACTGCGGCGTGCTGGAGGGCGGCCACGTCGTCAATGACGCCACGCTGCCGCTGCTGGCGAAGATGGCCGTGAGCTGCGCGAAGGCGGGCGCGGACATCATCGCCCCGTCGGACATGATGGACGGCCGCGTGGCCGCCATCCGCGCCGCGCTGGATGAGGCGGGCTTCGGCGAGCTGCCCATCATGGCGTACTCGGCCAAGTTCGCGTCCGGCTACTACGGGCCCTTCCGCGAGGCCGCGCAGAACACCCCGTCCTCCGGTGACCGCCGGGGCTACCAGATGGACCCCGGCAACGTCCGGGAGGCCCTCAAGGAGGTGGCCCTGGACGTGGAGGAGGGCGCGGACCTCATCATGGTGAAGCCCGCGCTCGCCTACCTGGACGTCATCCGGGCCGTGCGGGAGCGGTGGGAGCTGCCCGTCGTCTCCTACAACGTCTCCGGTGAGTACTCGATGCTCAAGGCCGCCGGGCAGAATGGTTGGATCGACTACGAGCGGGTGATGCTGGAGACGCTCACGTCCATGAAGCGCGCCGGCTCCGACCTCATCATCACCTACCACGCCCTGGAGGCGGCGAAGCTCCTGTAGGCAACAGCCGGACGGACTCGTGGCGGGTTGAGGCTTGATCCGCCGCGCGCGTTGCGTCCAAATGCGCGTCGCACGATGCCAACCCCCAAGCGGCCTGGACGCAAGTCCCAGAAGCCCTCGCCCCCACGCCGGCGCACCGCGAAGAAGCGGTCCGGCGCCGGGCGCGCGGTCCGTGTCACCTCCCCAGGACCCTTGCAGTACAAAGTGGTTGAGCTGTCCACCGTGGACGAGGGCGCCCTGGAGCGCACCCTCAACGAGTGGACGGCCAAGGGCTGGAACCTCGACGGCATCCAGTTCGCCATGCGGGAGTCCTCCAAGCGCCCCGCCATGGCCTTCATCCTCTTCACGCGCGAGGGCGACGCCGCCGCGCACGATGAAGACGCGGCGCGCGGACGGCTGCTGCGGATGTCGGAGACGGGCAGCCCCACCGCGGCGCTCGCGGCCGAGCACGCGCGCGAGCACGCCGAGTGGGCCGCGCCCAGGATTTCTCCCTTGAGCGCCCACGAACGGCTGGCCCGGCTGGCGGGCCTGGACGAGCCCGAGCCGCGCGAGGAAGGCCTCACGCTGGAGCCCGAGGAGTGAGCACCGCGCGAAGCCGCGTGCTGATGGCGGCGAGCCGGCAGGGGGGGCGGACGCTGCGGCTGGTGTCCGAGGACGTTCCACCCCAGTCTCCCTATCCGAAGGCCTCGCTCTGGCTGCGCGGGGGCGCGCGGGCGGTGGACGTGGCGGTGGCGTGGGGCCTGTACGTGGTGTGCGGCGCGGCGGGCGCGGTGGTGGCGCTGCTGTTCCTGCTGCTCGCGGACGGGATGCTCCAGGGCCAGAGCGTGGGCAAGCGCCTCTTCGGCGTGAAGGTGATGCACCTGCCCACGCGCTCGGCGGCGCGGCACCGCGACAGCACGCTGCGCAACGCGCCGCTGGCGCTCATCGTCCTGCTTTGGATGATGCCCGCGCCGCACGGGACGGTGGCCGCCGCCGCGGGGCTGCTCGTCATTGGCAGCGTGGAGGCGTGGCGCGTGCTGAGGGATCCGCTGGGCTGGCGGCTGGGCGACACCTGGGCGCAGACGCAGGTGGTCGACGGGAAGGTTGTCGCGGGCGTAACCGTTGCAGCTCGCACGCCGGTCGCGCATGAGCGCGCCCCCGGCAGGCTCATGTCCGCGGCGAAGGTGCGCCGGGGACGCTCGTCGTTCAGGAAGCGAAGGGGGTACCCGTGCGCATCGCGCTGACCCACAACCTCAGGCTGTCTGATTCGGAAGAAGAGGCGGAGTTCGACACCCAGGAGACGGTCAACGCGCTCGCGGCGGCCATCGAGCGCATCGGCCACCGGCTGGAGCGCTTCGAGGTCAGCGGCCCGGCCTCGCGCACCGTGGCGCGGCTGGAGGCGTACAGCCCGGACCTCATCTTCAACACCGCGGAGGGGCGCCGCGGCCGCTTCCGCGAGGCCTTCTACCCGGCGCTCTTCGACGAGCTGGGCTTCCCCTACACGGGCTCGGACGCGTACGCGCTGGCGGTGACGCTGGACAAGCAGCTCACCAAGCTGGTGCTGTCCAAGCAGGGCATCCGCACGCCCGGCTGGCAGTACGTGGAGAAGCTCAGCGAGCTGTCCGCGGAGAACCTGCGCTTCCCCGTCATCGTGAAGCCGAACTTCGAGGGTTCCTCCAAGGGCATCACCCAGGACTCCATCGCGGAGACGCTGGACGAGGTGCGCGCCAAGGTGGCCGCCGCGCTGGAGAAGTACCCCTCCGGCGTGCTGGTGGAGGAGTACATCACCGGCCGCGACCTGGCCGTGCCCTTCCTGGAGTCGGTGGACAATGACTACGACGGCGTGCTCACCCCGGTGGAGTACGTCATCGACCCGGCCGTCACCGCGGGCCGCAGGTACGCCATCTACGACTACGCGCTGAAGACGTCCCGCGAGGGCGCGGTCAGCGTGCGCGCCCCGGCGCAGATTCCGCCCCGCACGGCGGAGGACATCCGGCGGATGGCGCAGAAGGTGTACCAGGCGCTGGACTGCCGGGATTTGGGCCGCATCGACATCCGCCTCAGTGACGCGGGCGTGCCGTACTTCCTGGAGATCAACGCGCTGCCCAGCCTGGAGCCGGGCGCGGGCATCTACGCGTCGGCGGAGCTGGACGGCCTGCACCTGGATGGCGTGATGAACGCCATCATCACCAGCGCGGCGAAGCGGTACAAAATCAAGGACTCGTCGCGCCGCCAGGGCAAGCCCGCGCGCAAGAGCGGTCCGCTGCGCGTCGGCTTCAGCTTCAACGTCAAGCGCGTGAAGCCCACGGCCACGGCGGAGTCGGTGGAGGACAGCGAGGCGGAGTACGACTCGCCCAACACGCTCCAGGCCATCCGCGAGGCGATTGCCTCCTGGGGCCACGAGGTCATCGACCTGGAGGCCACGGCGGAGCTGCCGTCGGTGCTGTCGAGCACGCCGCTGGACCTGGTGTTCAACATCGCGGAGGGCTTCAAGGGCCGCAACCGCGAGAGCCAGGTGCCCGCGCTGCTGGAGCTGCTGGACATCCCGTACACGGGCTCCGACCCGGCGACGCTGTCCATCGCCCTGGACAAGGGCCTGGCGAAGAAGATCGTCCGGCAGGCCGGCATCCTCACGCCCAACTTCCAGCTCATGGTGACGGGCAAGGAGCGCCTCAACAAGGAGTTCACCACCTTCCCGCTCATCGTGAAGCCGGTGGCGGAGGGCAGCTCCAAGGGCGTGGTCACCAAGAGCGTCTGCCACAGCGAGGCGGAGCTGCGCGACGTGGTGCGGGAGATCGCCGGCAAGTACCAGCAGCCCGCGCTCATCGAGGAGTACGTCCGCGGCCGGGAGTTCACCGTGGGCCTGCTGGGCGAGCGGCGTCCCCGCGTCCTGCCGCCCATGGAGATCGTCTTCCTGGACAAGGAGGAGAAGAACCCCGTCTACAGCTTCCAGCACAAGCTGGATTGGACGGACCGCATCCGCTACGACGCGCCGGCGAAGCTGGAGCCCGCGCTGCTGGAGCGGCTGCGCACGGCGGCGCGCAGCTCGTTCATGGCGCTGGGGTGCCGCGACGTGGCGCGCATCGACTTCCGCATGGATGACAAGGGGCGCATCTACTTCATTGAATGCAACCCGCTGCCGGGCCTGACGCCGGGCTGGAGCGACCTGGTGCTCATCGCCCAGGGCGCCGGCATGGACTACCGGGGCCTGATTGGCGAAATCATGGCCCCCGCCATCCGCCGCTACAAGGAGCGAGAGGCCCGCCGCGCCGCCAGCGAGCACTCCGCCTCGGTGATCCGCAAGAGCGTGCCCCTGGAGGAAGCGGCGCACGCCGCGGCGCAGCCCGCCATGCCCGCGCCTGCCCCCGTGGCCCCGGCGGCCCCGGCGGCGGAGCCGTCACCCCGCGTGGACGCGAAGGCCTGAGCCCTCCACACGACACTTGGAGCGTCCCGTCCCGTGTCCTCCCTTCGAGGAGACGGGCGGGGCCCGGTGGAGTGGTTGACGGTGGGGAGCGGTCGGTTAGTGTGCCCCATCTATGGTGCACATCCCCGAGGAGAGTGGCCCGCGCGTCCGGGCCCGTGAGCTGGGCTTGCCGCTGGGGCGCTTCAAGCCCGGCAAGTTCAACGCCATCACCGACGTGGACGGGGTGCTCGTCGGGCACAGCACGTTGATCCAGGGTGACGGCCCGCTGCGGCCCGGCCACGGCCCGGTGCGCACGGGCGTCACCGCCATCCTCCCCAACAAGGGCAACATCTTCATGGAGCGCATGACGGGAGGCGGCTTCGTGCTCAACGGCGCGGGCGAGGTCTCCGGCATGACGCAGCTCATGGAGTGGGGCCTCATCGAGACGCCCATCCTCCTCACCAACACCATGGCGGTGGGGGCGGTGTCGGACGGCGTGGCGCGCTACCTGGTGGACCGCTACCCCGGCATTGGCGACGAGCACGACGTCATCATCCCGGTGGTGGGGGAGTGCGACGACTCGTGGCTCAACGACATCTCCGGGCGCCACGTGCGCGAGTCGCACGTCTTCGAGGCCATCCACAAGGCCTCCAGCGGCCCGGTGGCCGAGGGCAACGTGGGCGGCGGCACCGGCATGGTGACGTGCGACTTCAAGGGCGGCATCGGCACGTCGTCCCGCAAGCTGCCGGAGGTGCTGGGCGGCTACACGCTGGGCGTGCTGGTGATGTCCAACTTCGGGAAGATGCACAACCTGCGCGTGGGCGGCCTGCCCGTGGGCGAGGTGCTGGCGGAGAAGTTCAAGGGCACGCCCAAGCGCGGCCAGACGTACGGCTCCATCATCGCGGTGGTGGCCACGGACGCGCCGCTCCTGAGCCACCAGATCAACCGCCTGTGCAAGCGGGTGGCGCTGGGCATCGGCCGGGTGGGCAGCTACGCGGCGCACGGCTCCGGGGAGATTGTCGTCGGCTTCTCGACGGCGAACATCATCCCCCGGCGCACCCAGAAGATGGTCTACAAGCTGAAGCTCCTGTTGGACCAGCGCCTGGACCCCCTCTACGAGGCCGTCATGGAGGCCACCGAGGAGGCCATCCTCAACGCCCTGTGCATGGCCACGTCCATGACGGGCGCCAACGGCAACCACTGCCAGGCGCTGCCCCTGGACGAGGTCCGGCGCTTCCTGGACGCCTACAAGCCGATCTTCGCCTCCGTGAAGAAGCGCCCCCAGCAGTCGAGCGCCCCCGCGGCCAGGGAGCGGCCCAGCAACGAGGACCGGGAAGGGGAGGTGACGGTGTCCACCGCCCGGCCCACCCAGGTCCGGGGCGCCGAGGGCATCCCTTTTCCCACCCGTCCGGCACCGGACGACGCCGGGGAGCCGGGGGGGCCCGAGGGTTCCTCTTCCGGGAGCCCGGCGGGTTCTGATAGTTAAGCCCCTCTTTTCACGTCTCCGTACGGAGCACAGGAGTCAAAGATGGCCCGCAGCAAGAGCAAGCACCGTCGCGTGCAGATGAAGATCAAGCAGGCCTGGAAGAAGCGGGCGAAGAAGAACAAGGCCGAGGCCAAGGCCGCCGCCGAGTCGAAGAAGAAGTAGTCGTTCCGACCGCGCTCGTGCGGCCCGTGGCTCAGTCCCGGGTCGCCGAGAACGGACTGGAGACGTCGCAGCGCTGTCCCCCCGTGCCGGACGCGCGCACGTAACTGCCCGAGAAGACGCCGGACAGGGACGCCGTCCCGCCGTCCGTCACCGGGGCCGCGAAGGTCCCGGAGAGGCTCAGGGTGTCCGTCCGGCCACCCGTGGGCGCCCCGGCGCCGCTGCCCGTCAGCAGGAAGTTCCCCTGGGCGGAGATGGAGCCCCGGAGGGGGATGTTCGCGAGCTGGCTGGTGAGGCGGTCGCCCGTGCGCGAGATGTCCATGCGCTCATCCGTGGGGAGCTCCACCCCCATCAGCGCGCACTCCGAGGGCAGGCCCCCGCTCGTGTTCCACTGCAGCCGGTAGCGGCCCTCCACCGCGGGGCAGTCCGTGCAGCGCGTGTCAGCGCCCCCACAGGCGGTGGTGGTGAGCAGGAGCAACCCGGCGAAGAAGGGGACGAAACGTCCAGAAGTCATGAGTCGGCTCTCCTCGAGGCGGAAGCCGGACTTCCCGGTGGGGCGGCCGGTTCCTAGGTTGGGCAAGGGCGGCGTTCGGTGGGCTCGTAGGGCGGGGCGGGGTGGTGCGGTGGCTGACACGAGGCGGTGGTCCAACTTTGTTTTCGCCGGGCTCTTCGCCCTGGCGCTGATTCTCTTCTCCAGGATTCTGCTGCCGTTCCTCATGCCGGTGTTGCTGGGCGGCTTCCTGGTCGTGTTGTTCATGCCGGTGCAAGACTACCTGAGCCACAAGCTGCGGGGCCGCAAGTCCCTCAGCGCCGGGGTGTCCACCGTCATCGTGTTCCTGCTCATCCTTGCGCCGCTGGCGCTCGTCGGGTGGATGGTGGCGCGCGAGCTCTTCACCCTCGTGGGTCAGGCCCAGGGGCTGCTCGCGCAGGGGCACCTGCGCCACCCGCTGCTCGCCGGCCTGCCGCTGGACGTGGAGCGCTACCTCCGGCTGGGCGCGGACGGTCAGGACGTGGAGCGGGCCATCCTGTCCGCGGTGACGGGCGGCGCGGCCCTGCTGCGCGACGTGGCGGCCGCGGGCACGGACCTGGTCATCAACATGTTCCTGATGACCGTGGCCATGTACTACTTCTTCCTCGACGGCCGCCGGCTGGTGGCCGAGGTCACGCGGCTCATCCCGTTGGACAGGCGCTACTTCGAGGCCTTCGCGCGCGAGTTCACCGACGTCGCCTACGCCATCATCTATGGCAACACCGTCACCGCCCTCATCCAGGGCGCGGTGGGCTTCGTCGGGCTGCTCATCGCCGGGGTGCCCCATGCCGGCGTGTGGGGCGCGGCCATGGTGCTGGTGGCGCTGGTGCCGGTGGGCGGCACGGCCCTGGTCTGGGGGCCCATTGGCGTGGTGCTCATCGCGGCCAACCGCGTCAGCGAGGGCGTGTTCCTCCTGGCCTGGGGCGCCTTCCTGGTGGGCAGCATCGACAATGTCATCCGGCCCCGGCTGTGTGGCTCACGCATGGCGCTGCACCCGCTGCTCGTCTTCCTGTCCATGTTCGGCGGGCTGGCCGTCTTCGGGATGATGGGGCTCCTGGTGGGGCCGCTCATCGCCTCCATCTTCATGGCCATGGTCCGCATCTACCGCCGTGACTTCCTGGGCATTGGCCGCGCCGAGCACCTGACGGAGGAGGACCGCGCCGAGTCGACGCCGCCCATGGCGGAGCCCGCGCCCGCCCGGGTGTCCGCGCCCGCGCAGGCGATGGGCTCGGCGGCCACGCTGAACGCCTGAGGGGAGGGGGCGCCGCCCCGCCTGGACTTCCCACACGGGGTGGGTGAACCTCCCCGGAGAATGACGAACGCCCGACACTCGAGGATTCACTGGGGCCCGTGGTGCGCCCTGTTGGCGGCGCTGGTCTCCCCGCCGGCGCTGGCCGCCGCGGGGAAGCGGGAGGCCCCGGAGGAGCCGAGCGTGGTGGTGCTGGCGATGGAGGGGGACGCGCGCCACCGGCTGGGCACGCGGCTCGAGCCGGCCCCGCGGGCGACGCGGCGGGTGCGCGTGGCGGCCCAGGGGCGGGACGAGGCGACGCGCGGCATGAAGGTGGAGCCCGAGTCGCACACCCCCACGGAGCCGTTCCTGGAGGTGTCGTTGGACACTGGCTCGGGCGGCACGGTGGGGGAGGCGCCGGTGCGTCCGCCCCTGGCGCGGCTGACGCTGAGCGGCACGACGACGTGGCGCAACTACTGCGCGCGGCCCGGCGTGAAGTCCTGCGGTGAGTATGACGGGCTCCCGGCGAACGAGCGGCTGGGGGACACGGTCAGCTATTCGTCGTCGGTGCCGTACCTGGGCGTCGCCGCCGAGCTGGAGCTGCTGCCGCTGGCGCGCGGTGAATCGCCGCTGCGCGGGCTGGGCCTGTCGCTGGGCTACCGGCGCGGATTTTCCTCCACCCACGTGACGCTGGTGGGTGACGCCGGCCAGTCGACGACGCGCGAGGTGGCGGCCACCGACTCGGTGCTCACCGCGCAGGCGCTGTACCGCTACTTCTTCGGCATGGGCGCGTCGCACGCGTCGCCAGGCTACGCGGGGCTGCGCGCCGGCCTGCTCACCCGCGCCTTCGACGTGGACGCGTCCGCAGACAGTCACCTCACCGGCACGCACCGGCTGTTCCCCGCGGTGGGCCTGGAGGTGTCGGTGCCGCTGCTGCGCCAGGTCCGGCTGGAGGGCGCGGGGCAGTTCTTCTTCAGCCCGAAGCCGGGCACGGGCCTGGGCGGTGGCGGCGCGGCCCTGGACGCGGAGGTCGGTGACTACGGCACGTCGGTGTCCAGCTTCGGCTGGGAGGCGGAGCTGGGCGTGGGTGGCGAGCTCTGGGGGCCCTTCGGCTACTCGGTCCGCTTCCGGCTGTCGCGCTACCAGGACACGTTCTCCGGCGCGGGGACGAAGCGGGGTTGGGATGACGGCGGCGTGGCGGCGGAGACGTACTCCAGCCTGCACTGGGGCCTCACCGCGTCCTACTGAGGCGCGCTGCCGGCTCCCACTCCCGCGCGGCGGAGGCGTAGGGTGCGGAAATGTCCGAGCACGAGTCCCCCCAGGCGCTGCGCAGGAAGTGGAAGCTGGCGAACGCGGAGCCGCTGGAGGGCGGCCGGCGGCGCGAGGCGTACCGCGAGCTGGCGCACGGCTGCCCCGCGTTCGTCCCCAACCTGCTGTCGTTGAGCCGCACGCTGCTGGCGGGCCGGCACGAGGCGGAGGACCCGGACGCCGCGGTGGCCGAGGCCGAGAAGCTGCTCCACTCCGCGTCGGATGTCTCCGCGGGGGCGCCCGAGCCGATGCTGGCGCTGGGGCACTTCCTGGCCACGGTGCGGCGGGCGCCCGACGAGGCGGAGCGGGCGTATGCCTCCGCGGCGAGCGCGGCGCTGGTGCTGCTGGAGGAGGCGTGGGCGGGGTGGATTCATGCGCTGGGGGCGCAGGGGCAGGTGGAGGCCGCGCTGGAGGTGGAGGCGCAGGCGCGCCGCATCTTCCCCAACTCCAGCGCCATCACCCAGGCCGTGGCGTCCGCGCAAGGGCGCGCGGGGGCTCGCTAGGGCCCGCGCGCCAAGGGGCTCCGGCCACCCGCGCGCACGGCCCGGCGGTGCTGGGCAATCCGGTTGCGGGCCCACTCCGGCGCCAGCGCCAGCTCCTCGGGGAAGAAGAGGTCCTCGCCCAGGCCCTCGACGAGCACCTGGATGAGCGGGTCATCCGGGTACTGGGTGGCCGGGTCGTCGAACACCAGCCCCACGACGACGCCCGTCCTGCCCAGGAAGCGCGGGCTGATGGTGCCGTCCTCGGAGTGGGGGATGACCGTCACGGACGCGCCGATGCGGACCGGCGCGCCGTCCACGTCATGACAGATGATGAGTGAGGGGTCCTGGATCATGGCGCGTAGGAGCGGGGCTTGAGTGACTTCGAGATGACCACCAGCACGGCGGTGATGACGACCCACGCCAGCAGGTGGTGCGTGAGGACGTGACGCCCGTCCTGTTCGCAGGCGAGCTCTCCGAGCAGCGCGCCCGTCGAGCCCACCGCCAGGCCCGCCACCCCGGCGCGCAGGGGCTGGAACACGGCGCCGCGCAGCGCGACCAGCGCCACCACCAGCGGCACCACGCCAATGGCCAGGTGACTCACGGTGCAGACCCACTCTGGCAAGGTCGACGGGCCGTGGGGCGTGGCCCGGGCCAGCACCAGCGCCGCGGCGCTGGCCACCGCCAGGCCCATGCCCAGCCGGCGCGCCCAGCGGCCCTTCGGGGACAGCGCACCCCACGCGCACACCGCGCTGGTTCCCACCAGCAGCGTCAGCAGGGGCGCCCGCGCCAGGAGCAGCGGGCCGCTGACGGCGCCCACCGCGAACATCACCACCGCCGCCAGCAGGCCCAGCCCCGCGGAGGCCGCCATCAGCCAGACGGCCTGCGTGCGCCAGCGCCGCGCCGGGCGCCGCAGCGCCAGCTCACCCCGGGCCGCCGCGAGCACTCGCGCCATCGCGGCGGAGTCCCGCGCGGGATCCTGGGTGAGCAGCCGGTCCAGGTCCATGGGCGGCTTCATCGCGCCACCTCCGGCTCCAGCTCGCCCAGCAGCTCGCGCAGCCGCTCATAGCCCCGGTGCGCCCGCAGCCGCGCCGCGCCCGCGCTGATGCCCCGCAGCGCGCCAATCTCCTCGAAGGACCAGCCCTCCACCTTGCTGAGCACCACCGCCTCCCGGTGGTCCGGGGGGAGCTGTTGCAGCGCGTCCAGCAGGTGCCGGCGCAAGGACGGGTCGCTGGCGTCCGGCGCCGGGGCCAGGGGGGCGGCGGTGTCCTCCCGGGTGGCGTAGGCGTCCACGTGCCGCTGGTGCCTCAGCGCGTCGCGCGCGGCGTTGGCGGCGATGGTCATCAGCCACGGCGTGAAGCGCGTGCCGGGCTCGTAGCGGCCTCGCGAGCGGATGACGGACAGGAAGGTGGCCTGGAGCAGGTCCTCCGCGAGCGCGCCATCGCGCACCATCCGGGCCAGGAAGCCTTGGACCCGCGGCGCGTGCCGCGCGAAGAGGTCCTCGAAGGCGTCCTGTGCTCCGTCGCGAAACCGTTCCATGAGCGCTTCGTCCGATTGGCTCCGCATCACCCGGCTCATCTACGGGCCACCCCGGAAAGTGTTTCCGGCGGCCGTGATTTCCAAGCGCTGGCGGGGAAAGGCTCGAAAAGTCGAGGGGTTGCCCCACGGGGCCAGGCCGTTAGTGTTGGGCGTGGAGGCACCTCGGACGCGTGGACCATTGGAGCATCGAAGGCATGGGGGCGGGGCTGGTGGCAAGCCTGCTGGCGGGAACGGCGACGGGGCTGGGCGCGTTGCCCGTGCTCGTCACCTCGGAGCTCAGCCGGAAGGCCCAGGACCGGATGTTGGGTTTCAGCGCGGGGGTGATGCTGGCGGCCACCTCCTTCTCGCTGGTCATCCCCGCCATGGAGCTGGTGCGAGGCCAGGGGTATGACGGCCCTGCGGCGGCGCTGCGCGTGGCCGCGGCGGTGCTGCTGGGGGGCCTGTTCCTGCGCGTGTGGCATGACCTGATGCCGCACGCGCACTCGCTCAAGGGCCACGAAGGCCACGGCGGCGCGAAGTGGAACAGCGTGCTGCTGTTCGTGCTGGCCATGACGCTGCACAACTTCCCGGAGGGGCTGGCGGTGGGGGTGTCCTTCGCCGCGCCGCAGCCCGCGCTGGGCCTGTCGGTGGCGCTGGGCATTGGCGCGCAGAACATCCCCGAAGGCCTGGTGGTGGCGCTCGCGCTGCGGGCCACCGGCGCGTCGGCGACTCGCGCGGCGCTGCTGGCGTTGCTCACCGGCCTGGTGGAGCCGGTGGGGGCGCTGTTCGGGCTGGCGGCCCTGTCACTCAGCGCCGCGCTGCTGCCGTGGGGCCTGGCCTTCGCGGGCGGCGCGATGCTCTACGTCATCAGCCACGAGATGATTCCGGAGAGCCACCGCGGCGGCTTCGAGCGCGAGGCCACCACCGGCCTCATGTGGGGCTTCGTGCTCGCGCTGGTGCTGGACGTGTCGCTGGGCTGACGGCGGCGGGCTACGCGGGCAGCAGCACCAGGCGGGCAATCTCCGGGGGCGCGCCCACGCGCATGGGCGGGCCCACGAAGCCGCAGCCCCGGCTGACGTAGATGAGCGAGTCGCCCGTGCGGCTCAGGCCCGCGTTGCGCTCCCCCCAGATGAGGTCGCCCATCAGGTTGCCCGGGAACATCTGCCCTCCGTGCGTGTGCCCCGACACCTGGAGCCCCACGCCGCGCCGGGCCACCTCGTCGAAGTTGGACGGCTGGTGCGCCAGCAGCACCGAGGCCCGGTCGGGCCGCACGTCGCGCAGCGCCGCGTCCAGGTCATACCCACGCTCGCCCATCCGGTGGGCGCTCCAGTCATCCACGCCGGCGAGCTGGAAGGACGCCGCGCCGTCGCCAATGGACACCGAGCGGTTGCGCAGGACGTGGATGCCCAGCCCCTCCAGGAAGGCGACCCACGCGTTCGCGCCGGAGTAGTAGTCGTGGTTGCCGGTGACGAACCAGGTGCCGTACCGCGCGCTCAGCCTGCCCAGGCCGCCCGCGAAGCCGCCGAGCGCGTCCACCGAGCCGTCCACCAGGTCTCCGGTGATGGCGATGACGTCCGGCTTGAGCGCGTTGGTGCGCGCCACCAGGTCATCGATGAAGCGGCGCTGAATCACCCCGCCGATGTGGATGTCGGTGAGCTGGACCAGGGTGAGGCCCTCCAGCGCGCGCGGCAGGTTCGGCAGCCGCACGGGGATGTCGCGCACGTCGGGTGGGTGGTAGGCGCGCCAGCTCCCATAGGCGCTCACCGCCACGCCCGCCAGCCCCGCGCCCATCGCGAGCCCCTGTCCCAGGAGGGCCCGGCGCTCCGGCGACACCGGCGCGGAAGGGGTCGCCCGCGCGCCCTCCGCCCCACGCGCCTGGCGGCGGGCGCGCCAGGCGGCCAGGAGCCTCACCGCGTCCACCGCCAGGGTGAACATGAGCAGGTAGAGGACCAGGCCAGTCCACAGGAGGAAGAGGATGCCCAGGCTCCGGGCGCCCTCGGAGGGCAGCGCCGCGCCAATGGCCCGTGAGCCCAGCGCGCCCACGAAGCCCACGGCGAACAGGCCCTGCGCGGCGCGCCGCGTCCCCTGACGCCGCGTCACGTCCCGGACGAGCCGGCGGTAGAGGTAGACGTGGCCCACCAGCAGCACGGCGAGCACGGGAACGAAGAAGAGGAGCAGGCTGACCCAGCGTGGCATCGGGGATGCTGCATAACGGAAGCCCTCCCGTCGCGCTCCAGGATTCCAGGGGGGCAGGCGGGAAGCTGGCGCGGGCGCACCCCAGGCCCCTTTCCCGCGCCGCCCGGCCGGGGCAGGCTTCGCCGTCCCGTGAGGCCGATTCCCGGCCCGCGCACCCCTTCGAGGTCCTCATGCTCCGCTCCCTGCTGGTCCCCATGCTCCTGGCCGTCTCGCTGCTCGCCTGTGGAGACGACGAAAGCGTCAACCCCGACTCGGGGGACCCCACCAAGGTGACGTACGCGGAGTCCCTGGGCGTGGACCTGGCCCAGATGACGCTGCTGCCCAGCGGGCTCTACATCCAGGACACCTTCGTCGCCGAGGACGGCGCGCTGGCCCAGGCGGGCAGCCGCGTGCAGGTGCGCTACACGGGCTATCTGCCGGACGGCCGCAGCTTCGATGCCACCGGGAACGGGCCGGCCTTCAGCTTCACCCTGGGCGCGGGCGAGGTCATCGAGGGCTGGGACGAGGGCATCGCGGGCATGCGGGTGGGGGGACGGCGCCGGCTCGTCATCCCCTCCGCGCTGGGCTACGGCGCCACCGGCTCGGGCGGCCGCATCCCGCCGTACACGGTGCTCATCTTCGACACCGAATTGGTGTCCGTCCGCTGAAGGGAGCGCGGGACGCAGCTCGCCGACGTGATATAGGATTTCCTTGTCTTCCGGGGAGTCCGGGCCGGCGTGGACCGGCCTGGACGCACGGGGTGTCCCGGACCGGAATGGGGGAGGCGAGTGATGTCGGTGTCCGAAGCGGAGTTGAGTGTGGAGGTCCCTCGGGCGTTCCAGGCGCTGCTGACGCAGCCGTCGCCCGAGGTGGCGGCGCAGCTCTACGAGGAGCTGGGGAGCTCCCAGCGCGAGCGGCTCCAGAAGGAAGCGGCGCAGGCCGCGGTGGCGGAGCGGCAGCGGCTGGCGGAGGTGCTGCGCCAGGCCCGTGACTTCTCGGGCGCGGCGCGCCTGCTGGATGGCTGCGGCGCGGCGGCCCTGGTGGCGGAGCTGTACGTCCAGGGCGGCCGTTACGTGGACGCGGCGGAGGCGTACCTGCGCGCGGGCGAGGTGGAGCGCGCCGCGGCCGCCTTCGAGCGGGGCGGGGCCATGGAGCGCGCCTTGGAGGCCTACCGGGGCCTGGGCGCGCGCGAGGCCATGGCGCACTGCCTGGTGCGCCTGGGCCGGCCGTATGAAGCGGCGCAGCTCTACCGGGAGCTGGGCCAGCCGCACGCGGAGGTGGAGGCGCTGGCCAGCGTGCCCTCGGGGGACCCGCGCCACCTGGAGTCCGTGCTGCGCATGTGCAAGCTGCTGGACGGCGAGGGCTTCACGCGGCGCGCGCTGGCGCTCCTGGCCGACACGATGCGCGGCTCGGAGACGGCGCGGGCCGACCCGGCGCTGGCCGCGGAGAAGGCCCGGCTGCTGCGCCGCCTGGGCATGGACGCCGAGGCCGAGGCCGTCATCGCCCGGCTGCCGTCGAACGCGGCGGCGCCGGAGTCCAACGGCTACCACTACCTGAAGGCCATCCCCATCTTCGGGGAGCTGTCGCTCGACGACATGAAGGACCTGTACCGCGTGGCCCGGCAGGTGCTCATCCCCGCCGGCGCGGTGCTGCTGGAGAAGGGCTCGGCGGGCAGCGGCTTGTTCGTGCTCCTGGAGGGCGCGGTGGACGTGTTCAGCGGTCCGGAGGCGGACGCGCGCCAGCTCAACACGCTGGGGCCTGGCGCGTACCTGGGGGAAATCTCCCTGGTGCAGGACGCGCCCGTGTCCGCGCAGGTCCGCGCGCGCACCGCGGTCCGCGCGCTGCGCATCACCCGCGCGGGCTTCCAGCACTATCTGGACACGCACGAGGCGGCGGCGCTGCGCATCTTCCGCCTGTTCACGCACAACCTCGCGGCGCGTGTCCGGGCGCTGAGCACCTGACGGCGCGCGTGTCTGTCTTTCCGGGCCCGGCGTTTCACACCGGCGCCCGGATTGACAACACGGCGTCTGTGCTTTGCTTCAAGCGCATCATGAGGCCCGTCTCCTTCAACGCCCTGCTGAACGCGCGCGCTTTCGCGCCGGCGGCGGACGTGTGCCTCGCCCCCCGTCACGAGGTTCTGCTCGACATTTGAGCAGGCGGACCGGGGTGCTCCGGCGCGCGGGTGGTCTGGTTCCCGTGCGCCGTGAGTCCCGGCTCCGCCTGACTCATGCCGCGGCTTCGTGTGTCCTCACGCGTCCCTGAGCGGGCCTGACGTGCCGCTTCCGGCGAGTCGCGCGTGCGTGCCGCCGAGGCCTCCGCGGCGTCGCCCTTCAATCCAACCGGCGCCTTCAAACACGACCCGCGGGCCTCGCTGCCCGACGGGAACAGGAGTCCTCCATGTCTCGCCACACGCGCATCGAGCGGTACCGCAACATCGGCATCATGGCGCACATCGACGCGGGGAAGACGACGCTCACCGAGCGCGTGCTCTTCTTCACCGGCCGCATCCACTCCGTGGGCGAGGTCCACGACGGCTCCACGGAGCTGGACTGGCTGCCGCAGGAGAAGCAGCGCGGCATCACGATTACGTCCGCGGCCACCACCGCGTTCTGGCAACCCCGGCAGGGGCCCGGCGCGGGGGTGCCCCACCGCCTCAACATCCTGGACACCCCGGGACACGTGGACTTCACCATCGAGGTGGAGCGCTCGCTGCGCGTGCTGGACGGCGCGGTGGCGGTGTTCGACGCGAGCCAGGGCGTGGAGCCGCAGTCGGAGGCGGTGTGGCGGCAGGCGGACCGCTACGGCGTGCCGCGCATCGCCTTCCTCAACAAGATGGACAAGGTGGGCGCGGACTTCGCCATGAGCGTCGCGTCCATCCAGGCGCGGCTGGGCGCGCGCCCGGTGGCCGTGCAGTGGCCCCTGGGCGAGGGCTCGGAGTTCCGCGGCCTGGTGGACCTGGTGCGCATGCGGGCGGTGACGTTCGACGCGGAGGACGGGACCTTCGTGGAAGGGCAGGCGGTGCCGGAGGCGGTGCGGGCGGAGGTGGAGGCCCAGCGCCTGCGGCTCATCGAGGTGTGCGCGGACGCGGACGCCACCGTGCTGGAGAAGTTCGTGGAAGGGCGGTTGGACGCCATCACCGTGGAGGACCTGGAGCGCGCGCTGCGCGCGGGCACCCTGACGCGGATGCTGGTGCCGGTGCTGTGCGGGTCGGCCTTCAAGAAGAAGGGAGTGCAGATGTTGCTGGACGCCATCGTCAACTACCTGCCCGCGCCGTCGGACCTGCCCGCGGTGGAGGGCTTTGTCCCGGGCTCGGAGGAGCGTGTGTCCCGGCCCGTGTCCGACTCGGGGCCGCCAGCGGCCCTGGCCTTCAAGCTGATGAGCGACAAGGCCGTGGGCGGCATCGTGTTCCTGCGCGTCTATTCCGGCACGCTGCGCGCGGGCACCGTCCTGCTCAACCCCGCCACGGGGAAGCGTGAGCGGGTGGGGCGCCTGATGTTCATGCATGCCAACCGCCGCGAGGAGGTGGCGGAGGTGCATGCGGGGGACATCTGCGCGGCCCTGGGCCTGAAGGGCGTGCGCACGGGCGACACGCTGTGCGACCCGGCCGCGCCGGTGGTGCTGGAGTCGTTGGGTGCCATGGAGCCCGTGGTGCAGCTCGCCGTGGAGGCGCGCTCGCCCGCGGAGCTGACGAAGCTGGAGGACGGCCTTCACCGGCTGGCGGCGGAGGACCCGTCGCTGAAGGTGGGCGTGGACCCGGAGAGCGGCCAGGTGCTGCTGTCCGGCATGGGTGAGCTGCACCTGGAGGTGGTCGTGGACCGGTTGAGGACGGAGTACGGCGTGGAGGCCCGCGTGGGCCAGCCCAAGGTGGCCTGGCGTGACACGCTCCGGTGCCAGGTGCGCCAGGAGTACCGTCACGTCCGCCAGTCGGGCGGGCCCGGACAGTACGCGCGCGTGGTGCTGGACGTGGGCCCGGCGCCGCGCGGCGCGGGGCTCGTCTTCACGGATGACACGCGCGGCGGCACCATCCCGAAGGAACTGGTGCCCGCCATCGAGAAGGGCGTGGCGGGCGCCATGGCCCGAGGCGTGCGGGACGGCGTGCCCCTGGTGGACGTGGAGGTGCGGCTGGTGGATGGCGACACGCACGTGCGTGACTCCACGCCCCAGGCCTTCGCCGTGGCCGGCTCGCTGGCGCTACAGGAGGCGGTGAGGAGGGCGGGCGTGCGGCAACTGGAGCCGGTGATGGAGGTGGAGGTCACCACGCCCGAGGAGTACCTGGGCGAGGTGCTGGGGGACCTGGCGGCGCGGCGGGGGCGGGTGCTGGGCATGGAGGCGCGCGGCGTGGCGCGGCTCGTCTCCGCGCGGGTGCCCATGGCCAGCCTCTTCGGCTACGTGACGGGGCTGCGGGGCCGCACCCAGGGGCGGGCCCAGGCCAGCATGCGCCTGGGCGCGTACGAACCGGTGCCGGACGCCCTCCAGGCCTCCTTCCCGGCGGAAGCCCGGGCCTGAGGTGAAGCGCGCTCCCGGGAGCCCCGCATGGGCTCCCGGGGCCCGTGGGGCATTCCAGGTCTTTCGAGGTGGAAGGACCTGGACGCTGTACAAATGTCCACCCGGGGCCACAAAACCGGCAAGCAAGCCGTTGATTTCACGGGACTTCCGGGACAGGAAAGTGCAGGGTCGCCCGCCGATTCTCCGGAATGGGTAGGGCTGACGCCCTGTTTCCATCCGTTCCCAAAGCGGTTCGGCCTGTCGGGCCCGACTGCGCACCGCCAGGCGCCCTGGGCATGAGCCCGCACGGGCGCGCTGCGCGGGCTTCCTCCCCCGAGGGAGGGAGCGGGCTCACTTCAACTCAGGAACCCATGACTTTCGACGAACTTCAGCTTCACGACACCCTCCTGCGCGCCGTCAAGGCGGAGGGCTACACCACCCCCACGCCCATCCAGCAGAAGGCCATCCCCCACGCGTTGACGGGGCGGGACGTGCTGGGCGTGGCCCAGACGGGCACGGGCAAGACGGCGGCCTTCGCGCTCCCCATCCTCCAGCGGCTGTCCGCCAAGGCGCCCGCGGGCGGGGCGCGGCCGGTGCGCTGCCTGGTCCTGACGCCCACGCGCGAGCTGGCGGGGCAGGTGGGTGACAGCTTCCAGACCTATGGCAAGGGGCTGCCCCTGCGTCACGCGGTCATCTTTGGCGGCGTGGGGCAGAACCCCCAGGTGCAGGCGCTGCGCAACGGCGTGGACGTGCTGGTGGCCACGCCGGGCCGCCTGCTCGACCTGATGGAGCAGGGCTTCGTGTCCCTGCGCTCGCTCGAGGTCTTCGTGCTCGACGAGGCGGACCGCATGCTCGACATGGGCTTCATCCACGACGTGCGGCGCGTCATCAAGGCGCTGCCGCCCAAGCGGCAGACGCTGTTCTTCAGCGCCACGCTGCCGCCGGACATCGTGGACCTGGCTCGCAGCATCCTCACCGACCCCATCCGCGTGGAGGTGTCGCCCGCCTCCAGCACCGCGGAGACGGTGAGCCAGCAGGTGTACTTCGTGGAGCGCGAGCAGAAGCGCGGCCTGCTGACGCACCTGCTGAAGGAAGGCAACATCTCCCGCGCGCTCGTCTTCACGCGCACCAAGCACGGCGCGAACCGGGTGGCGAAGCAGCTGGAGGGCGCGGGCGTCAGCTCGGCGGCCATCCACGGCAACAAGAGCCAGAACGCCCGCGAGCGCGCGCTCGACGAGTTCCGCTCCGGGACGCTGCGCGTGCTCGTGGCCACGGACATCGCCGCGCGCGGCATCGACATCGACGGGCTGAGCTACGTCGTCAACTACGACCTGCCCAACGTGCCGGAGCAGTACGTGCACCGCATCGGCCGCACCGGCCGCGCGGGCGCCAGCGGCACGGCGGTGTCCTTCTGCGACGCCGAGGAGCGCGCGTACCTGCGCGACATCGAGCGCACCATCCGCCGCAACGTGCCGGTGGTGGAGGACCACCCGTACCGCTCGGGCCAGCCCGCGCCGCGTTCGGTGAGCCACGCCACGGGCGCCGCGCCGGAGGCCCGTGCTTCATCGGGCAATGGTGGCCGTCCCCAGGGCGCGCCGCGTCCGGCCGGCAAAGGCGGTGGGGGTGGCGGGCACTCGGCGGGCGCCTCGCGTCGTCGCCGCGGTGGCCGGGGAGGTGGTGCTGGCGGAGGCCGTGGACAGGGCCGTCCCGAGGGCGGCCGCTCGGCGCAGGGCGCTGGTGGCTCCGGCGGCAATGGCAGTCGGGGTGGCCAGGGTGGCTCCCGGGGCTCCGGCGGTGGCCGTCCCGCGGGTGCGGTGGCGCAGGGCCCCGCGAAGGCGCCCGAGGCCCCGCCGCCGCCTCCGCGCCGGCCGTCGCCGAAGTGGTTCTGAGCCGCTGAGTCCCGCGGGCGGCTTGGGCCGCCCTTGACGTCACGGAAGGGAGCTCGTGCCAGTGGGCGCGGGCTCCCTTTCGCGTTTCAGCGCAGCACCATCAGCGCCATGGAGCCGAACGCCAGCGCCATGGCCAGGATGCCCCAGCGGAACCACTTCCTCGTGAGCAGCAGGTACTCGTCGAACGAGGCGCCGGTGGCGGGGAACGCCTCGGCCATGGCCAACTGCCGCGCCTGGATGGGGCGCAGCGTCTGGCTCCAGACGACGCCGCACAGCATGAAGCAGACCTGCCCCGCGGCCAGCGCCGGGTTCGTCCACAGCGGGATTCCCTGCAGGTGCGCGCGCAGCATGCCGGTGAGGGCGAGCGCGAAGACGCTGGGCACCAGCAGGTACTTGTCGGTGAACTGCACCAGGCGCAGGGCGTAGGCAATCACCCGCGGCTCGCGGGTCCGGTCCGCGAGCAGCCGCCAGACGGCCGTCACGACGATGTCGCCCAGGAACACCACCACGGCGATGAGGTGCAGGAGCTTCAGGACATTGTGGACGTTCATGGGGCGGGGGTCGGACGGGGCATGAGCGCGAGCAGGTGCTGGGCGAGCACCGCCGCGTGCGGGTCGCGGAGCAGCGACAGGTGCGTGCCAGGGACGGCGTAGGCCGTGCAGGACTGCCGCGTCAACCGGCTCCAGCCGAGCGCGCTGTCCGCCACGAGCGCGTCGAGCGCCTCGGTACTGTGCCCGCTGCGGTCCTCCGCGCGGAACACCACCAGCGGCACCGGTTGCTCCCGGCGGGGACGGTAGTTCAAGGCGTCATGGGCCCGCGCCACGTTGAGGATGCCCTGCACGTGGACGGGCTGCGCGCCCTCGGGGAGGACGGCCGCGGCCTGGAGCCGGCTTACGAAGAGCTGAAGCCGCTCGGCTTCGCTCATCGCGCGCACCTCGGGCAGGACGAGGTCGAGCTTCACGTTGAAGAACGCCTCCATGATGCCGGCCAGGTGGAGCATCCACTGCGCGGTGTCCCAGCCTTCGCCTTGAGGACGTGTGACCTCCGGGAAGGGCGCCAGGGTGTCCAACATGGCGACGGCGCCCACCTCGCGCCCGCGCGCCTTCAGCTCCTGGGCCAGCTCGTAGGCGATGTGCCCGCCCATGGAATGCCCACCGAGGTAGTACGGCCCTTCGGGCTGCAGGGCGAGGAGGGTGTCCGCGTACCACGCTGCGATGGCCTCCACCGTCTCGTGCGGCGGCGCCTCGCCGTCCAGGCCCTGGGGCTGGAGCCCGAACACGGCGACGCCTTCCAGGTGCCGGGCCAGGGACAGCAGGTAGAACGGCGTCGAGCCGCCACCGGGCACCAGGTAGAGCACCGGCGCCCGGTTCGGATTCACACCCCCCGCCATGAGCGCGTGGGCCTCCGGCGTGAGCGGCACGAGCGGAGAGACGGCCGCGTTCTCCGAGCGGAGGACCGCCGTGAGCTTCGCGGGCGTCGGGTGCCGGAACAGGGACACCAGCGGGAGCGGGCGGCCCAGGCGCTTCTCCACCGCGAGCTTCATCTTCAGCGCCAGCAGCGAGTGGCCGCCCAGGTCGAAGAAGCTGTCGTGGATGCCCACGGCGGGCACGCCGAGCACCTCCTCGAAGAGCCGGACCAGCTCCAGCTCCAGGGCGTCACGCGGCAGGCCCTCCAGGGCCGTGCGGCGCTCCTCGGCGAGCTCCATCGCGCTGAGCGCCCGCGTGTCCACCTTGCCGTTGGGCGCGAGCGGCAGCGCGTCCAGGAGGACGAACTGCCCGGGCACCATGCTCGCCGTGAGCTGTCGCTCCACGAAGCTCCGCAGCTCGGTGGCGTCGGGCCGGGGCGCGGACGCGTGGGGCACCACGAAGGCCACCAGCCGGGAGTCCCCACCGCTGCCGCGCACCAGCGCCACGGCTTCCCGGATGGACGGATGCCGGGCGAGGGCGGCTTCGACCTCGCCCAGCTCGATGCGGTGTCCGCGCAGCTTCACCTGCCGGTCGGCGCGGCCCACGAACAGGAACGTGCCATCCGCGAGCCGGCGGACCACGTCCCCCGTCTTGTACATGCGCAGCGTCGGGCCGCCCGGGAAGGCGTGCTCGATGAAGCGCGCTTGCGTCAGCTCCGGGCGGTTATGGTAGCCGCGCGCCAGACCGGGGCCCGCGAGGTAGAGCTCGCCAGGGACACCCTCCGGCACGGGGCGGAGCTTGCCATCCAGGATGAGCGCCTCCATGCGGTGGATGGGGAGGCCAATCGGCTCGGTGGGGCCGTGCGCGCCCACCTGCCCGGGCAGGCACCGGTGCGCCAGCGCGTCGATGGTCGCCTCCGTGGGGCCGTAGAGGTTCCAGACCTCCGCCTGGGAGTGACGGAAGACCGAAGCCACGGTCGCGGAGGGCAGGGGCTCGCCGCCCACGCAGACGCGCCGGAGCGCCGGGAGGTTCGCGAACCCGGGCTCCTCCACCAGCGCCGTCAGCAGCGACGGCACCAACTGGAGCACGGAGATGCCACGCTCGCGCAGCACGCGGGTCAGGTGCTCCGTGTCCGCCCCCAGGCCGTGCGGCGCGAGCACCAGCCGGGCACCGGCCATCAGCGGCGCGAACAGCTCCCAGACGGAGGCGTCGAAGCTGAGCGACGTGCGCTGGAGCACGCGGTCCTCGGTGCCCAGCGGCATGGCGTCGTTCATCCACGCCATGTGGTTCGCCAGGGCCGGATGCTCGATCAGCACGCCCTTGGGCTGGCCCGTGGAGCCGGAGGTGAACAGGCAGTACGCCAGCGCGCCGCTCCGTGTTTCGAACGCGTCCAGCGTGGCTTCCCCGAGGAGGACGACTTCGCTCTCGGGGAACGTCGACGCGAGGTGGGCCTGGGTGAGGACCACCCGCGCGCCGCTGTCCTGGAGCATGAACGCCAGGCGCTCGCGAGGGTAGGCGGGGTCGAGCGGGACGTAGGCGGCGCCCGCTTTGAGGATGCCGAGCAGCCCCGCCATCATCCCGACGGAGCGCTCCACGGCGAGCGCCACCAGTGTCCCGGGCGTGACGCCGCGCTGGACCAGGGCCTGGGCAACGGCGTTCGCCCGGGCCTCCAGGGCGGCGTAGGTGAGGGTGCCGTCCTCGGCCTCGACGGCGATGGCCGTGGGCGTCTTCGCCGCCTGCGCCGCGATGGCCTCGTGGACGGCGGGCAGGGACGGCGCTGGCTCCGGGGCGCGAGGACTCCGCTTTCCACGCTCCTCGGCGCTGAGCAGGTCCACGTCCACGACCTTCGAGCGTGGGGCAGCGGCCAGCCGGGAGATGAAGCCCGTCAGTTGCCGCACCATCGCCTGGATGCGCCAGGCGTCGAAGAGGTCGCAGTCGTATTCGAGCTGGCCCTCGAAGCCGCGCGGCGTCTCGGACAGCGTGAGGGTGAGGTCGAACTTGGCGGCGCCGCTGGGGATGGCCACCGGGGTGACCTCCAGGTCCGGCAGCGCCATCTCCGAGGTATGCGCCTGCTGGTACGCGAGCATCACCTGGAAGAGGGGGCTCGTCCCCAGCATGCGCTCGGGCTTGAGCGCCTCGACCAGCTTCTCGAACGGGACGTCCTGGTGCTCATGGGCGTCGAGCACCTGCCGGCGCACGCGCTGGAGCAGCTCCAGGAACGTGGGCTCGCCGCCCAGGTCGATGCGCAGCGGCAGCGAGTTCACGAAGAACCCGATGAGCGGCTCCGTCTCCGCGATGCGGCGGCCCGCGAAGGGCGAACCGATGACGACGTCCTCCTGCCCGCTCACCCGGCCCAGGTAGGCGCCGAAGGCGGCGAGCCACACCATGTAGGCCGTCACCCCGTGCTCGCGGCAGAGCGCGCTGAGCGCCTGGGCCGCGTCGGGGGCCAGCGCCAGCGATTCCGTGGCGCCCCGGTGACTCCGGACCGCGGGACGGGGCCTGTCGGTGGGCAGGTCCAGCACGGCGGGCGCACCGGCGAGCGCCTTCCGCCAATGGCCGAGCTGATGCTCCCGGGCCTGGCCGTCGAGCCAGCTCCGCTGCCACGCCGCGTAGTCCGTGTACTGGATGGGGCGGGCGGGCAACTCCAGCGGCTCGTTTCGGACCTCCGCGGCATAGAGCGCGGAGAACTCACGCATCATCACGCCGAAGGACCAGCCGTCGGACACGATGTGGTGCATGGCCACCAGGAGCGTGTGCTCGTCAGCCGCGCGCTTGAACAGGTGCACGCGCACCACGGGGCCCACGTCCAACGCGAAGGGGCGGGCGGACTCCTCGGCCAGCCGCTGCTCCAGGGACGCCGCGCCGGGCTTGCTCAAATCCTCCGTGGCAAGCGTGAGCGCCGCGTCAGCCACGCGCGCCACCGGCTGCCCGTTGACGAGCGGGAACGTCGTCCTGAGGACCTCATGCCGCTCCAGCACGCGCTGGAGGCTCCGTCGCAGCGCGGCCTCATCCAGTGCGCCGCGCAGGGTGAACGCGATGGGGATGTTGTAGGCCGCGCTCTGGCCTTCGAGCTCGGCGAGGAAGCGCAGCCGTTCCTGCGCGAAAGAGAGTGGCCGGTCCCCGGTGCCCCTCATCCGGACCAGCGGCGGGAGCTGCGGCGCGGCCTCCTTCGCGGCAATCAGCGCCGCCAGCGCGCCCAGCGTCGGCTGCTCGAAGATGGCGGAGAGCGGCACGTCGACGCCGAAGGACCTGCGCACGCGGCTCATGACCTGCGCCGCCAGCAGCGAGTGCCCGCCCAGGTCGAAGAAGTTGTCCTCCGCCCCCACCGGCCGGCGCTCCAGCAGCGACTCCCACAGCTCGGTGAGGGTCTTCTCCGTCGGCGTGCGCGGCGCGACGAAGCGCGTCTCGTTTGCCGATGCCTCGAAGCGCGGTGGCGGCAGGCGCCGCTTGTCCACCTTGCCGCTGGACGACAGGGGCAGCTCCGGCAGGCGGATGAACTCCGCGGGCACCATGAACTCCGGCAGCTTCTTCCGGGCATGCTCACGGAGCGCGTGGGCGTCCACGGCCTCCGCCGAGACGACGTAGGCGACCAGGGTCTTCACGCCGCCTTGCGCGCCCGCGGAATACACATGGGCCACGGCCTTCGCCACGCCGGGATAGGTGGCGAGCACCGCCTCGATTTCCCCCAGCTCGATGCGGTAGCCGCGCAGCTTCACCTGGTGGTCGATGCGCCCGAGGTACTCGAGGTTGCCGTCCTTGCGCCAGCGGACCAGGTCACCGCTCCGGTACAGCCGCGCGTCGGGCTTGAACGGGTGCGGGATGAACTTCTCGCGCGTGAGCTCTTCCCGGTTCAGGTAGCCGCGCGCGACACCAACACCGCCGATGTGCAGCTCACCCGGGACGCCAATGGGCAGCATCGCGCCGTGGCGGTCGAGCACATAGCCCTCCAGGTTGAGGGCGGGGCGCCCGATGGGCGGAGTCCCCGGGTCCTCCCGTCGGCACATGCCCAGCGTGCTGATGATGGACACCTCGGTGGGGCCATAGGCGTTGACGAACGGAACGCCGGGACGCGCCCACGTGTGCACCACCTCGGGCGGCAGGGCCTCGCCCGCGGACGTCAGCAGGCGGAGCGAGGGGTACTCGCGGTCCGTGGGGAGGGCCGCGTACGACGTCGGCGGCAGCACCATGTGCGTGACGCCGTGGGCCAGCAGGACCTTGGCCAGCTCGTCACCCGCGAGCAGTGTGTCCGCGGGGGCCACCACGAGCCGGCCCCCGTTGGTCAGGGCCATGACGATTTCCCAGACCGAGACGTCGAAGGAGATGGAGGAGAACTGGAGCACGACGCAGCTCGCGTCCGCGCCCAGCTCGTGCCGCTGCATCTCGACGACGTTCGCCAGCCCCCGGTGCTCCAGGATGACGCCCTTGGGCTTGCCCGTGGAGCCGGACGTGTAGATGACGTAGGCGGCGTTCTCCATGCGGACGCCGCTGTCCGGGTTGCCCGTGGGCGCCGAGTCCAAGGGCTCGTCCAGCCAGAGCGTGCGGACCTGTGGCGCGCGCCACCGCTGCGCCGCCGGACGCGTGCTCACCATCAGCGCGGCGCCCGAGTCCTCCAGGATGCCGTCCAGTCGCTCCTTCGGATACGACAGGTCGAGCGGGACGTACGCGGCCCCCGCCTTCCAGATGGCGAGCAGGCCAATGAGCATCTCGAACGAGCGCGGCACCGCCAGGGCCACCAGCTTCTCCGGACCGGCGCCCATCGCGATGAGTTGGTGCGCGGCGCGGTTGGCCCGGCGGTTCAGCTCGCCATACGTGAGCGTCTCCCGTCCCAGCTCCAGCGCGATGGCGTCCGGCGTCCGCTCCGCGTGCTCCTCCACGAACCGGAAGGCGGGGACGTGCCGGGTGGGCGCCACCACGCGCCCCTGGGTGAACGCGGTGACGACGCCGCGCTCCTGCTCGGGGAGGAGCTCGAGCTCCGACAGCCGCTTCTCCGGATGCGCCACCGCGTCCGCGAAGAGCACCTGGAGGTGAGAGACCATCCGCTCGATGCGGTCCGCGTCGAAGAGGTCCGTGCTGTACTCGATGACGCCCGCCAGCCCGTCCCGCGTGGGCTCGAAGCTCAGCGTGAGGTCGAACTTCGCGCTCTCGACCGCCAGGTCGATGGGCTCCAATGACAGGCCCGGGAGGCTCAGTTGGCCCTCGGGGGTGTTCTGGAGCATCAACATCACCTGGAACAGCGGGGCGTGGCTCAGGTTCCGCTCGACGCCGAGCGCCTCGACAATCTTCTCCAGGGGGACGTCCTGGTACGCGTAGGCGTCCAGCGCGGAGGCGCGCACGCGCGCGACCAGCTCCTCGAAGGTCGGGTTCGCGGACAGGTTGATGCGCAGCGGCAGCGTCCCCACGAAGAAGCCAACCAGGGACTCGAGCTCCGCGCGGTCCCGGTTGGCCACCGGCGTACCGATGACGATGTCGTCCTGCCCGGTGATGCGCGACAGGTAGGCGGCGAAGCCGCCCATGAGGACCATGAAGCTGGTGCCACCCGTGCGCAGGCTCAGGGCCTCGATGGCGTCGCTCAGCGCCTTGCCCAGCGCGATGCGCTCGGTGGCGCCGCGCATGCTCGTCCGGGGCGGACGGGGCCGGTCCATCGGCAGGTCCAGGGCGGACGGCGCGCCCTGGAGCGTCTTCCGCCAATGGTCGAGCCGCTTCTCCAGCACCTCGCCCTGGAGGTGCCGCCGCTGCTGGAAGGCGAAGTCCAGGTAGTCGACGGGGAGCTCGGGCAGCGTCACCGGCTGCCCGGAGACGCGTCCAGCGTAGAGCTGGGAGAGCTCGCGCACGAGCACGCTGATGGACCAGCCATCGCCGACGGTGTGGTGCATCGTCGCGACGACGAGGTGTTCCGCTGCGGAGCGCCGGAACAGCTTCGCGCGGAACAGCGGGCCATTCGTGAGGTCGAACGGACGTCCCGCTTCCTCCGCGATGAGGCCGCGCAGCGCCTCGGGGGTCGTCGCTCCCAGGGTGACCTGCTCGAACGGCACATCCTGGCTCGCTCGCGGCTCCTGCCACACGCGGCCATCCCGTTCGACGAAGCGCATCCCAAGCACGGGGTGCCGCCGGACGATGTCGTGCAGGCTCTCCTGGAAGGCGCTGACGTCCAGCGTCCCCGTCAGCCGCAGCGCCATGGGCAGGTTGTAGGCCGCGCTGCCCGGGTAGAGCTGGTCCAGGAACCAGAGCCGCTCCTGGGAGAACGACAGCGGAATCGCGGCGCCCTCCGGAGCGGGCTCAATCCGGGAGAGCGTCAGCGTCTGGCTGCCTCGCCGCGAGTCGAGCACCTGGCTCAGGGCGGCGATGGTGGGGTGCTCGAAGAGGTCCGACACCCGCAGCGCGGCGTCCACCGAGCCGCGAATCCGCGACACCACCTGCATCGCCAGCAGCGAGTGGCCGCCGAGCTGGAAGAAGTCCTGATTCCGCCCGACAGGGCCTCGGCTCAGGACCTGCTCGAAGGCCTGCGCCACCGCGGCCTCCGTGGGCGTCTGGGGCGGCTCGGTGGGCGTGTCGGTCCGCACCCCTGCCTCGGGCGCGGGGAGCGCGCGGCGATCGACCTTGCCGCTGGGCGTCCGGGGCAGCTCGGGGAGCGGCACGAACAGCGCGGGGACCATGTACTCAGGCAGGTCCTTGCCGAGGAAGCCGGGCAGCCCGTCCAGCCGGACCGTCTCCGGGACGACGTAGGCCACCAGCCGCTTCTCGCGGGCAGCGTCGCCATCCACGATGACCGCCGCGTCCCGGACCTCCGGGTGGGCGCACAGCGCGCGCTCAATCTCACCGGGCTCCACGCGGAAGCCCCGCAGCTTCACCTGGTCGTCCGCGCGTCCCAGGAACTCGATGGTGCCGTCCCGCGACAACCGGCCCAGGTCTCCGGTGCGGTACGCCCGGACGGGCGGAGCGAGGGGCAGGTCGACGAAGCGCTCGGCGGTGAGGTCCGGGCGTGACAGGTAACCGTCCGCGAGGCACTCGCCCGCCAGGTACAGCTCGCCAGGGACGCCCACGGGGACGGGGCGTTGGTTCGCGTCGAGCAGGTGGACCGCGGCGTTGGCGATGGGCCGGCCAATCGACGGCAGCCCGGGCCAGTCCTTCGGCTCGCCCTCCAGCGCGTGCGCCGTCACCACGTGCGACTCGGTGGGGCCGTAGTGGTTGTGCAGCCGCTTGCCACCTTCCTGGAACCAACGGCGGATGGGGTCGGTGATGCGGAGTTGGTCTCCCGCCGTGATGACCTCCTCGAGGCCCGGCACGCGGTGCTCGGTGCGCAGCGCCGCCTGGGCCAGATGGTGGAGGGCCACCGCCGGGAGGAAGAGCCGCTGCACGCGCGCCGCGTGGAGACGCTCCGCGAGGGCGTCCGGATCTCGCCGCGTGTCCTCGTCGATGAGGACCAGCGTGCCACCCGAACACCAGGTGGAGAAGGTCTCCTGGAACGACACGTCGAAGTTGAGCGGCGCGAACTGGAGCGTCCGCAGGGGGCGGGCGTGCTCCGTCTGCCACTCGATGAGGTTGACCAGCGCCCGGTGAGGCATGGCCACGCCCTTGGGCCTGCCCGTCGAACCGGAGGTGTAGAGCACGTAGGCCAGATGCCGCGGCTCCACCTGGGGCCGCGACGTCTTCGCGGCAGGCGCCGCCGCCTCATCCAGGAGGACCTGCGTCAGCCCCTGCGCTGGGAGCAGGGCGCTGTACTTCTTCTCCGTGAGGAGGACGCGAGGCTCCGCGTCCTCGAGCATGTAGCGAAGGCGCTCCGCGGGATACGCCGGGTCGAGCGGCACATACGCGCCGCCGGCCTTGAGGACCGCGAGGAGCGCCACCTGCGCCTGGATGGAGCGGTCCAGGCAAAGGGAGACCCGGACCCCCGGGCCCACGCCCAGCGCGCCGAGCCGGTCCGCCAGCGCCTCCGCGGCCTCGTCGAGCTGCCGGTACGTCCGCGTCTCGCCGTGGTGCTCCAGGGCGATGGCCTCGGGCGTCTTCCGCGCCTGACGCGCGAACAGCTCGGGGAGCGTGCGGCCGGTGTACCGGCGCTCGGTGCGGTTCAGGTCCGCGTACAGGCGCCGCTCGTCACCGGTGAGGAGCGGGAGCTCGGACGTGTGGAGCTCGGGCTCCTCGGCGATGGCCTGGAGCAGGCGGCCCAGGTGCGCGGCCATCCGCTCGATGCGGTCCGCGTCGAAGAGGTCGGTGTCGTACTCGATGCTGCACGCGAGCGCGCCGTCGCGGGGCTCCGCGAAGAGGGTGAGGTCGAACTTCGACGTCGCGCTCTCGGGCGCCTGCAGCTCGGCGCGGACGCCGGGGAGCTGAAGCTCGCCACCGCTCTGTCCCTGGAGGACGAACATCACCTGGAACAGGGGGTTGTGGGCCAGGGCCCGTGGCACCTCGAGCGCGGCGACCAGCTTCTCGAAGGGAACGTCCTGGTGCGCGTAGGCGTCGAGCGCCGCCTTGCGAACCCGGAGCAACAGCTCCGAGAACGTCGGGTCTCCGGACAGGTCCACGCGGAGCGCGAGCGTGTTCAGGAAGTAGCCGACCACGCCCTCCGTCTCGTGCCGGTCGCGGTTGGCCACGGGCGAGCCAATCACCACGTCCTCCTGCCCGCTGACTCGCCCCAGATACGCGGCGAAGGCGCCCAGCAGGGTCATGAACAGGGAGGCCCCCGAGCTCCGGGCCAGGGCCTCGAGCCGCTGGCCCAGCGGCGCCTCGAGCACGAAGGTGTGCGTCTTCCCGTGGAAGCGTTGCCGCTCGGGACGAGGCCGGTCGGTGGGAAGCGCGAGCACCGTCGGCGCGCCCTTCAGCGCGTCCCGCCAGTAGGTGATGCTCGCCTCCAGCCGTCCAGACTCCAGGCGCTGCCGCTGCCACGCGGCCCAGTCTGCATAGCGAACGGGGAGCGCGGGCAGGCCCGGCTCGGCGCCGCTCACCAGCGCGGCGTACACGACGCACAGCTCGCGCAGCAGCACCCCGACGGACCACGCGTCCGCGATGATGTGGTGCTGGTTGAGGACCAGGACGTGGCTGTCCGCCGTCACCCGGAAGTGCCGAGCGCGGAAGAGCGGGCCCCGGGTCAGTGAGAAGGGCGCGGCGACCTCCTCCGCGATGCGCTGAGCGAGGAGGGCAGGGGAGGTGTCCTCGCTCACCAGGACGGAGGCGGGCGAAGCCTCAACGCGCTGGACGGGCATGCCGCCGCGGTCATGGAAGGTGCTCCGGAGCGCCTCATGCCGCTCGACCAGGAGCTGGAGCGTCCTCGAAAGCGCGGCTGTGTCGAGCGCGCCCTGGAACCGGAGGACCAGCGGGACGTTGTACGCCGCGCTGTCGCCCCCGAGCGCGTCGATGAACCACAGGCTCTCCTGTCCCGGCGCGACGGGCGTGTCTTCCACCGACTCCAGGCGCGGAATGGCCTCGAGGGTGGCCGCTTGCCCCGAGAGCGTCTCGGCGAGGAGCGCGATGGTCCGGCGCTCGAAGATGGCGCGTACCGGGACGTCGACGCCGAAGGCTTCACGGGTCCGCGCGATGACCTGGGTCGCCTTGAGCGAATGGCCGCCCAGGTCGAAGAAGTCATCGTGGATGCCGACACGCTCCAGGCCGAGCACCGCGCTCCAGATGCCCGCGAGGATCTCCTCGTGGGGCGTGCGGGGCGCCACGGACGCCGTCCTCGGCTGCGCTTCCTGGGCACGCGCTTCCAGCGCCGCGGTGTCGACCTTGCCGTTGGGCGTGAGCGGGAGCCGGTCGATGACGATGACGCGGCTGGGGAGCATGGCCGCGGGCAGCTTCATCGCGAGATGGCGCGTGAGCTCGGCCACCTCAGGCGCGGCGCCGCCGTCGCTGGCGGCGAACGCAATCAGTCGCACGTCACCGTTCTGGCGCTGGGCCTCGCTCACCACGGCGGCCGCGGTGACGCCGGGGTACGCCGCCAGGGCGGCCTCGATTTCGCCGGGCTCCACCCGCACGCCACGCACCTGGACCTGACGGTCCGCGCGGCCGTGGAACGCGAGCGTCCCGTCCGGAAGGAACCGCGCGAAGTCACCGCTCGCGTACATGCGCGCTTCGGGCACTCCGGAGAACGGGTCTGGGACGAAGCGCTCCGCGTTCAGCTCCGGCCGGTTGAGGTAGCCACGGGTGACGCCCTCGCCGCCGATGTACAGCTCGCCGATGACGCCCGGCAGGACGGGCCGCCGCTGACGGTCCAGGACGTAGATGCGGGCATTGGCGACCGGGCGTCCAATGGACGGCAGCCCGTGCTGGCCTCCCGGCTCGACGATGCCGGAGGTCGCCACCACCGTCGTCTCGGTGGGGCCGTAGTTGTTCACCAGCCGGAACGGCAGCCCTGGCGGCGGCGTGGCGTGGAGCCGGTCTCCGCCGGTGAGCACGAAGCGCAGCGCGCAGTCACCGGGCCAGGGCAGGGCCAGCACCGCCTCCGCGACCACCGTCGGCAGGAAGGTGACGGAGATTCGCTGCGCCACCAGCCATTGCGCCAGCGCCGCGGGCGCGCTGGACAGCTCGGGCGGCGCGAGGTGCAACGTGGCCCCCGCCGCGAGCGTTGGCCAGATTTCCCAGACGGCGGCGTCGAACGCGACGCTGGCGACCTGGGTCGTCCGGTCCTTCGCCGTGAGTCCGAAGGCCTCCGTGTGCCAGGACACCAGGTTCGACAGGTTCCGGTGCGTCACCAGGACGCCCTTGGGCGCTCCGGTCGAGCCCGAGGTGTAGATGACGTAGGCCAGGTCTTCCGGCCGCGCGGGCTCCCACGCGGGCACGTCCGCATCACCCAGGACACGGGTGACGTCGAGCCGGGGGATGCGAGTATCCCCGATGGGGTCCGCCCCCGTGTTCAGGATGGCGACCGGTGCGGCGTCACCCACGATGAAGGCGAGGCGCTCGGCGGGGTAGTTCGGGTCCAGGGGCAGGTAGGCGGCCCCGGCCTTGAGCACGCCCAGCAGGGCCACCACCATCTCCACGGACCTGCCGATGCACACGCCGACCAGCCGCTCACGTCCGGCGCCAAGCTGGCGCAGGTGCTGTGCGACTTGTTCCGCGCGGGCGTTGAGTTCGCCGTACGTGAGCGGCGTGCCGTCCGGCCCCACCACGGCCGTCGCGTCGGGCGCGGCCTGGGCCAGCAGGGCGGGGACGGGCGCCGGCACGTCGAAAGCGCGGTGGTTCTGCCCCCAATCCGCCAACGCACGCCGGGCGGCCTCGTCCATCAGGTCGATGTCGCCGACCGTCTTCGCGTGAGGCAGCGACTGCAGCGCGGCCTCCAGCAGCCTTCCAATGCGCCCGGCCGCGGAGCGGGAGAACGCCTCCGCGGCGTACATCACGCGCAGCTCCAGCGACTCGCCCGGGATGGCCACCAGGGCCAGCGGGTAGCTGATGCGGTCGTGCGTGTTGACCGCGCTGATGGTGAGGCCACTGCGCGGCAGGAGCGTCGAGGCGTCGAGCGGATAGTTCTCGAACACCAGGATGCTCTCGAAGAGCGGCCGGTCATGCGGCGCGTCCGACCCGCGCTGGATGTCCGCCAGCGAGGCATGGCTGAACGGCTCGCTCGCGCTCTGTTGCGACTGGAGCCCTGACAGGAACGCGGCAACCGTGGCCGCGCTGTCCAACCGCGCGCGCAAGGGCAGCGTGTTGATGAAGAGCCCGACAATGGACTCGGAGCCGACCAGGTCGGCGGGCCGGCCGGAGACTGTCACGCCGAAGACGACGTCTTCGGTGCCTGTCGCCCTGGCCAGCACGAGCGCCCACGCGCCCTGGACCAGCGTGTTGAGTGTCAGGCGGTGCGCCTTCGCGAAGCCCGCGAGCCGCGCGGTGAGCTCGCGTGACAGCTTCAGGGTGACCTCGGGCTGCGTGTCACCGGCGGATGCGCGGACGTCCTGGCGCTCCGTGAAGGGCAGGGGCGTGGGCTGCTTGAAGCCTTGGAGGCGCTCGCGCCAGAAGGACTCCGCACGGGCGGGGTCCTGCTCCTGGAGCCAGGTGATGTAGTCGCGGTACGGGCGGGCAGGGGGCGGCAGGGACGCGACGCCCTCTTCGAAGGCGCCCAGCACCTCGCGGAGGACGATGGAGAAGCACCACCCGTCCAACAGCAGGTGGTGGTACGTCCACACGAAGAGGTGCCGCGCGTCGTCGAGCCGCAGCAGCGCGCAGCGAATCAACGGCGGAGCGCCCAGGTCGAAGCCCTGGAGCCGGTCCTGGCGCAGGAAGTCTTCAATCCAGCGCTGCTGCGCGTCCGCCGGCAGGTGCCGGACGTCCTCGATGCGCCACGGGACCTTGGCCTCCACCGCCACGACCTGGAGGGGCTTCTCCAGCCCCTCCCAGAGGAAGCCCGAGCGCAGGATGGGATGCCGCGCGACGACGTGCTGCCAGGCCTCCTTCCAGCGTTCGATGGGCAGGACGCCTCGCACCTCGCAGCTCAACTGCTCCACGTACATGCCCGCGCCGGGCTCCATCAGCGCGTGGAAGAGCATGCCGTGCTGCATGGGGGCGAGCTCGTAGATGTCCTCAATCGACTCTTCTGAAGTCATGGTGCTGTCCTCCCCCTCACCGTCCACCTGGCTCATCGCGGCTTCTTCGTCAGCGTGAGCACGCGCTTCAAGTCCTTGGCGCTCAGTCGCGCGGCCGGGAAGTCCGAGGCCACGCGGACCGCCGCGGCGGGCTCCGCGCGCTCACGAATCATGGCCCGCAGGTTCGCGTGGAACTCCGCGTTCAGGCGCTCGATGGTCTCCTTGTGGAAGACCTTGGCGCCGAAGGTCCAGTCGAGGCGCAGCCGCTGCCCCGCCTCGACCACGGCGTTGAGCTCGATGCGGTGGGGCCTGGCGGCGCCCGGCGCATGGAGTCGGCCCAGTCCTTCCCTGGCGCGCCCCCGCACCACGCCCTGCGTGGGCACGGCGCCCATCTGCCCGAGGTAGTTGAAGACGATGCCCGCGTTCGGAATGGCGCCGAGCCGCGAACGAATCGACGCATCCGGAGACAGCTCGCGGAGCACGCCGTAACCGATGCCGCCGCGCGGCGTCCGGCGGAGCGCGTCCTTGGCCCGCGCGAGCGTCTCGCGCAGGCTCTCCCGGGCACCCACGTGCAGGCGGAGCGGGAAGAGCGCCGTGAACCAGCCGACGGTGCGGCTCAGGTCCACGTCCTCGAACAGGAACTCGCGGCCGTGTCCCTCCAGGTCGATGCGGACGGTGCTGTTGCCCGTCCATCCCGTGAGCGTCTTGGCGAGCGCGGCGATCAGCGCCTCGTTCACCTTGACGTCATAGGCGGTGGGCACCTCGTTCAGCAGCAACTGCGTCTCCTCGGCCTCCAGCCACGTCACCAGCGTGCCCGCGTCGCGGACCAGGTCCGCCGCCGTGGAGTCATTCAGCGGCAGGTCGTCCGAATCATCCCGGTGCGCGGTGGCGAGCCAGGCATCGAGCTCCGCCCGGGCGTTGGGCGTGGCCGCGTACGCCTCCAGGCGCTTCGCCCAGTGCTGGAACGACGTCGTCTTGGGCGGCAGCCCGACCTGCTGGCCATTGGAGAGCTGGCTGTACGCCGTCAGCAGGTCCTCGATGATGATGCCCCACGACACGGCGTCCACCACCAGGTGGTGGGCCACCAGCGCCAGCCTCGCGGAGTCGCCCCCCAGCTTCAGCAGGGCGGCGCGCATGACCGGCCCCTGGTCCAGCGCCAGGGACTCATGGAGGTCGGCGAGCGCCTCTTCGACATTCTCACTGCCGTCCACGTCCAGCGTGTCCAGGGGAATTCCGCCCAGGGCGTCCCCCTCCACATGGAACTGGGTCCAGGCTCCGCCCTCCTGGCGGTAGCGGAAGCGGAGCGCGTCGTGGTGGCGCTCCACCGCGTCCAGCGCGCCACGCAGCGCGGACAGGTCGAGTTCCGGCGCCACGTCGAGCATCACCGCCATGTTGAAGTGTTGTGGCTCGGACCGGTCCTGGTTGAAGAACCAGTGCTGGATGGGGGTGAGCGGCGCGCTGCCCGTCACCAGGCCCTGCTCGGCGTTGACCACCTGGGCGCTGGAGGCCACGCGCGCCAGCTCGGCGATGGTCTGATGCTCGAAGAGCTGACGCGGTCGCAGCCGGAGGCCCTGCTGGGTGGCGCGGGAGATGATCTGCAGGCCGAGGATGGAGTCTCCGCCCAGCGCGAAGAAGTTGTCGTGGATGCCCACGGACTCCTTCTTGAGGACGGTGGCCCAGATGCTGGCCAGGATCTGCTCCTCCCGGGTCCCCGCGTTGACGAAGGTGGCCGCCGCCTGCGACTGCACGGGGTCCGGCAGCTTCGCGCGGTCCACCTTGCCGCTGGGCGTCAGCGGGAACACGTCCAGCACGACGAAGTGCGCCGGCACCATGTAGCCGGGGAGCTGGCCCATGGCGTGTTCACGCAGGGATGGGACTGTCAGCTCGGTGCCCGGGCGGCTCACCGCATAGGCCGCGAGCTGGCCCTGGTGCACCACGATGACGGACCGCTGGACGGACGGGTGGCTGTCGATGACGGACTCCACCTCGCCCAGCTCGATGCGGTAGCCGCGCAGCTTCACCTGGTCGTCGATGCGGCCCAGGAAGTCGATGGTGCCGTCCGCGCTCCACCGCGTGAGGTCGCCGGTGCGGTAGAGGCGCGCGTCCGGACGGCCGGAGTAGGGGTCCTTGATGAAGCGGGCCCGGGTGAGCTCGTCGAGCCCGTGGTACCCACGCGCGACGGCGACACCGCCCACGTACAGCTCACCCGGGACACCCACGGGCACCTGCCGCTGGCCGGCGTCGAGGATGCGGGCCACCAGGCCCGGCAGGGGCCGGCCGATGGAGGGAACGCCCGTGTCGCCCTGCTGGAGCTCGGCGACGGTCGCGATGACGGTCGTCTCCGTCGGGCCGTACGCGTTGACGAAGCGGCGGGTGTCCGTCGCCCACTTCTTCACCAGCTCCGCGGGGAGCGCCTCTCCGGCCGTGATGAGCACACGGAGGTCGGGGTAGGCGCCCTCCGGCAACGTCGCGAGCGCGGACGGTGACAGCACCACCTGGGTGATGTGCTTGTCCGTGAGCACCGTGGCCAGGGCCTCGCCCACGCGCGCCGTGTCATCCGTGGGCAGCACCAGCCGTGCGCCGCTGGCGAACGCCATCACGATGTCCCAGGCGGAGACGTCGAAGGACAGCGACGCGGCCTGGAGGATGCGGCTGTCCGGACCGAGCCCGAACAGCGGCACCGACGCGGCCGCGAGGTTCGCCACGCCCCGGTGTTCCAGCACCGCGCCCTTCGGCTTCCCCGTCGAGCCCGAGGTGTAGATGACGTAGGCGGCCGAGCTCGCGTCGGGCAGCGCCAGGGGGGACGGCTCTCCGTGCTCCGGCAGGGGCTCGTCCATCCACAGCGTCTGGCCCTTGAAGCCGGGCCGCTCACCCAGGGCGCGCTCGGTGAGCAGGACCTCCGCGCCCGAGTCATCCAGCATGTGCCGCAGGCGCGCCGCGGGGTACTCCGGGTCGAGCGGCACGTACGCGCCGCCGGCCTTCCACACGCCCAGGATGCAGGTGATGAAGTCGACGGACTTCGGCAGGCAGATGGCGGCCCGCTTCTCCCGTCCGAAGCCCCGCGCCACGAGGTGCCGCGCGAGCCGGGTCGCGCGCCGGTCGAGCTCGCCGTAGCTCAGGCGGACGTCGCGGTGCTCCAGGGCGATGGCCTCGGGGGCACGCGCCACCTGCGCCTGGAACAGCTCCACCACGGAGTCGGGCGCGGGCGGCGCGGCGGGGCCCTGCTCCCACTGCGCCACCTGGCTGGCCTCGTCCGCGCCGAGCAGCTCGAACTCGGGAACGCGGCGCTCGGGCGTCCGCACCGCTTCCCGGAGCAGCACCACCAGGTGCTCGGCCATCCGCTCGATGCGGTCGCGGTCGAACAGGTCCGCGCTGTACTCCAGCAGCGCGGACAGGCCATCCGCGGACTCCTGCATGGACAGCGTCAGGTCGAACTTGGCGGTGACGCTGTCCAGCTCCAGGAGCTGCACGTCCAGCCCATCCAGCGCCGGCGGGGAGAAGGGCGCGTTCTGGAGCGCGAACATCACCTGGACCAGGGGCTGACGGCTGAGGCTCCGCTCGGGCGCGGCCACCTCGACCAGCTTCTCGAAGGGCACGTCCTGGTCCGCGTACGCGTCCAGCGCCGTCTTCCGGGCACGCGCCAGCAGCTCCAGGAAGCTGGGGTCTCCGGACAGGTCCATCCGGAGCGCGAGCGTGTTGACGAAGAAGCCAATCAGCGGCTCCGTCGCCGCGCGGTTCCGGTTCGCCACCGGCGAGCCGACGATGAGGTCCTTCTGGCCGCTCAGCCGCGACAGGTACGCGGAGAAGGCCGCCAGCAGCGTCATGTACAGCGTGGCGCCTTCCCGCCGGCTCAGGTCCTTCAGCCGCGCCGTGAGGGCACGGTCCACCGTGAAGCGGACCACGCCGCCCCTGTACGTGGGCGTCTCCGGCCGGGGCCGGTCACTGGGAAGGTTGAGGGCGGTGGGCGCCCCCGCCAGCCGCTGCTTCTGCGCTTCAATGGACTGCGCCAGCGCGCCGTCCCGCAGGAGCTGCCGCTGCCAGAGCGCGAAGTCCGCGTACTGGACCTGGAGGGGCGGCAACGCCAGCTCCCGCTGCGAGCGCAGGGCGTTGTACCCGGCCGCGAGCTCGCGCGCGAGAATGCCCACGGACCAGCCGTCGGAGACGACGTGGTGCATGGTCAACACGAGCACGTGGTCCGCGTCCGAGATGCGGAAGAGCCGCATCCGGAGCAGCGGGCCGCGCTCCAGGTCGAACGGCCGGGACACCTCCAGGCCCACCTGGACCTGCACGCGCTTCAGGAGCTCGGCCTCGGAGCTGCCGGCCGGATGGACCAGGTCCTCGCCAGGCGGAAGCTCGGCCGAGGCGCCAGCGGAGATGGCCTGGTAGGCCTGGGCACCCTCCGCGGGGAAGCACGTGCGGAGGACCTCGTGGCGCTGGACGATGGCGTCCAGGCTCTGGCGCAGGGCTTCGTGGTGCAGGGAGCCGCGCAGCCGGAGGACCAGCGGGATGACGTAGATGGGGGCCTTCGTCTCCTCGATGCGGTCGACAATCCACAGCCGCTCCTGGGAGGAGGACAGCGGAATCCGCTCCGGCCGCTCCATGGGGCCGGTGAAGTCGACGGCGGCGGCGTTGGCGCCCTTGCGCTGCTGCTGCACGGCCGCCACGAGTCCGGCGACGGTGGGGCTTCCGAAGAACGTGCGCAGCGGAAGCTCGACGCCCAGCACGGCGCGGATCCGCGAGACGACCTGCGTCGCCAGCAGGGAGTGGCCGCCCAGGTCGAAGAAGCTGTCATGGACGCCCACGCGCTCCGCGCCGAGCAGCTCGGCGAAGATGCTGGCGAGAATCTCCTCCTCGCCGTTGCGCGGCTCCACGTAGTCCGTCTCCAGGCCTTGCGACACGGCGGGGACGGGCAGGGCGCGACGGTCCACCTTGCCGTTCTCGGTCAGCGGAATCCGGTCGATGACCATGATGCTCGCCGGCACCATGTACTCCGGGAGGTGCGCCTGCGCCCGCTTGCGCAGCTCGCTCTCCATCCGGCGGTCCACGCGGCTGCGGAGCGGGTCGTTCGCGCGCCGCGCTCCGGGAGTCACTTCCGGCGCGCTCCCGAAGAGGGCGACCAGTCCAGTGCCAGGCTCCGAGGCCGGCGTGAAGACGGCGTCGAAGGCGCCATCCGCGCCGCCGCGGGACCAGTCCAGCGCGACGTCGAAGGACAGCTCCTCCGCGAGCTGGTGGAGGGCTTCGGGGTCGATGCCAGGCTCCGGCTCACTGGCCGGCGTCGTGGCGTCACGGTCCAGGACGCGACGGCGGAGCTTTTCGAAGGAGCCGGGCCGCGCGGACGCGCCGTCCGTCACGCTCGCCAGGGACTCCAGGGCGGCCTCGACGCGCGCGTTCCGGATGCCGCGCAGGCCCACGCGCCGCGTGCCGTCCTGGGTCAACCGGGTGCGAAGCTCGGACAGGCTCACGTTGCCCGGGCCCCAGGCCACGTCGGCCGCCGAGGCGGGCGCCGTGTCCAGGTGGAGCAGCACGTCGTAACGGAAGCGCGTCAGCTCGTTCTGGGACGCGCCCCGCTTCGGGCGAATCTCCACGTGCGTGAGGCGGGGGATGCGCTGCTTCAGCGCCCAGAAGAAGTCCGGGGCGAGCACCAGCTCCTCTTCCGCCGCCAGGCGCTGCGCCACGCGGGCCTCGAGCACCTGCGGCTCCAGCGTACCGGAGGCCTGCGCCAGGACGATGGACGCATGGAAGGCCTCAAGCAGCCGGAAGTTGCGCACGTCACCCACGAAGATGACGCCGCCCGTGTCCAGCCGCCGGGACGCGGACTCCAAGGCCCGGGCCAGGTACTCCGCGCTGGGGAAGTACTGGACCACCGAGTTCAACATCACCGCGTCGAAGCGCGCGTCGCCGAAGTCGATGGTGTCGAGCTGGTCCGCCGCCGCGTGGAAGAGCTTCGTGTGCCCCAGGCCCGCCGTCTTCGCGGCGACGCCCCGGAGCATGTTGACCACGACGCCCGAGACGTCCGTGGCCCAGTACGCCTCCGTCGACGGAGCAATCCGCGTGAGGAGCAGGCCGGTGCCGCAGCCGATTTCGAGCACGCGCCGCGGCTTCCGGACCAGAATCTGCTGGACGGTGTGGTCGACCCACTCCTTCATCGCCTCCGCGCTGAGCGGAGCACCGGTGTAGCTGCTGTCCCAGCCCGCGATGTTGAAGCTCGGGTCGAGCTGCGGCTCACTGGCCGAGCGCGCGTAGAGGTCGTCGTAGAGCGCCTTCCACTCGCCGACGTGCGTGTCACCGACGCCGCCGTCCGTGCCGGAGGACAGCAACGTCTCCGCCGCGTTCTCCCTGGGCACGACATACGCGGCGATGCGCCGGTCGTCCGCGCTCCGCTCGTGCGTGGTGACGTAGGCGTCCGCGACCGCCGGGTGCGCGGCCAGCACCGACTGGATTTCCCCCAGCTCGATGCGGAAGCCGCGAATCTTCACCTGGTCGTCGATGCGGCCCAGGTACGTGAAGCCTCCATCCGGAAGGCGGATGGCCAGGTCTCCCGACCGGTAGAGCCGCTTGCCGGGCGCAGCGGGGGCCTCGATGAAGCGCTGGGCCGTCAGCTCGGGGCGCTTCAGGTAGCCGCGCGCGACACCCGCGCCGCCGACGAACATCTCGCCCGGGACACCGGTGGGCACGGGCTGGCCGTGCTCGTCGAGCAGGTGCAGCTCCAGGTCCGGGAGCGGGCGTCCAATGGGGCTCGCGGCGGACGTGAGGTCCGCCCGCGTCACCCGGTAGTACGTGACATGCACCGTGGTCTCGGTGATGCCGTACATGTTGATGAGGCGCGTGGGCTCGTCCCCGTACTTCTCGAACCAGGGGCGGACGGTGGCGGCGTCGAGCGCCTCACCGCCGAAGATGATCCACTTGAGGCTCTGGCCGCCCTGGCCATCCGCGATGGAGGGCGCCCGCGTCAGCGCGCGGAACGCGGAGGGCGTCTGGTTGAGGACCGTCACGCCTTCACGGGCGATCAGCTCGCCAAAGGCCTCGGGGGCCCGCGTCATCCAGTGGGGCACGACGACCAGGCGCCCGCCGTACAGCAGCGGCCCCCAGAGCTCCCAGACGGAGAAGTCGAACGCGGCCGAGTGGAACAGCGTCCACACGTCATCCGCGCCAAAGTCGAAGAGCGGCTCCGACGTGGTGAACAGGCGCGTGGCGTTGGCGTGGGTGACGATGACGCCCTTGGGCCGTCCCGTCGAACCCGACGTGTAGATGACGTAGGCGGCGTTGTCCGGCGTGACGCCCGGCGCCGGGTTCGGCGACCGGCGGCCGTCCTTCCAGTCGAGCGTGTCGACGAAGACGGTGGCCACCTTCTGCGTGGGAAGCTCCCCGGTGCGCGCGGACTCGGTCACCAGGGCGGTGACCTCCGCGTCCTCCAGGATGAGCGCCAGGCGGTCCTTGGGGCTGGCGGGGTCCAGCGGCACGTAGGCGCCGCCCGCCTTGAGCACGCCCAGGATGGAGACGACCAGCTCCGCGCTCCGGTCCACGCAGATGCCCACGAGGGACTCGGGGCCCACGCCGTGGTCGCGCAGCGCGTGCGCCAGGACATTGGCCCGGGCGTTCAGCTCCGCGTAGCTGAGCTGCGTCTCTCCGAAGCTCAGGGCCACGGCCTCCGGGCTGCGCGCGGCCTGCGCCTCGAACCAGCCGGAGAGGGTGCGGGGCGCCGTGGGCTCCGGCGTGGCCTGGACGCGCGGGTCCACCGCGGGCGTCGCGGCCCCGGCCGGAATCGCCAGGGACAGCCGGGCCACCGGCGCGTCGGGCGCGCGGACCATCTCCTCGATGAGCTTCTCGAAGTAGCCGCGCCACAGGGCGACGGTGTCGTCGTTGAACAGCGCGCGGTTGAAGCGCAGGACGCCGGAGAAGGCGCCGCGCGTCTCCCACAGCTCCAGCGTGAGGTCGAACTGGGACTCCAGCTCCTGGATGGGGAAGGGCTCCAGCTCCAGGTGTCCCCATTGGACGCGGGTGTCCTCGTCCGGCGTGGCCCACAGGGCCATGCCGCCGCCACCCTCACGCGACGCGTGCAGGACGATGGAAGCCTGGAAGAGGGGCGACACGCCCGGACGGCGCTCGATGCCCAGCCGCTCCACGAGCGAGGCGAAGGGGAAGTCCTGGTGCGCGAGCGCTTCGTGCACCACGGTGCGCATCCGGCTCAGCAGCGTCCGGGTGGACGGCGCACCGGAGAGGTCCGCGCGCAGCGCCACGGCATTGGCGAAGTAGCCCACCACGTCGTGGAAGCTCGTGCCGGGCCGGCCCGCGGTGGGCGAGCCAATCACGACGTCCTCCTGCCGCGCCAGGCGCCCCAGCAGGGCGGCATAGGCGGACGCGAACACGACGAAGGGCGTGGCCTCGGCGCTCTGCGCGAGCGTCTTGAGGCGCGCCGTCAGCTCCGGGGTGAGGCGGAAGGGGATGGCGCCGCTCCGGTTCGCGGTCACCGCGGAGCGGCTGCGGTCCGCGGGGAGCGCGAGCACGGGCAGCTCACCGGCCAGCTTCTTCTGCCAGTAGTCCCAGTGGGCCCGCCCCGCGGCCCCGGCCACCGTCTCCGCCTGCTGCGCGACGAACGCGGCGTAGCTGCCCGTGACGGGCGCCAGGGTGGACGCCTCGCCGCGCGCGAGCGTCTGGTAGAGCTGGTTGAACTCCTGCTGGAGGATTCCCGCGGACCACCCGTCGTAGACGATGTGGTGCACGGTCATCAGGAGGACGTGGTCCTCGGCGCCCACGGAGAAGAGGTGGCCCCGCAGCAGCGGCCCCTTCTCCAGGGAGAACGGCTGACGGTACGCGAGGGCGACCTCGGCCTGGAGCCGCTCGGGGCTCCAGCCGTGCGCGTCCACGTGGGTGAAGTGCGGCTCCAGCGTGGGGTGGCTCGTCTGGACGAGCTGGCCCTCCGCGGTCGACGCGAACGTGGTGCGCAGGGCGGCGTGGCGCTCGGCGAGCGTGCCGAAGGCGCGCTTCAACGCGGCCACATTGATGGCCGAGCGGATGCGCAGCGCGAACGGCGTGTTGTACGCCGCGCTCTCCGGGTCCTGCTGGTGCAGGAGCCACAGCGCCTTCTGACCGGACGCGAGCGGGAAGATGCGGGGCGCCGCCTTCCCGGACTTCGCCATCAGCTCGGCGAGCAGCTTGCGCTTCTCCTCGAGCGAGAGGCCCTTCATGGTGTCAGCCGGGGTGCTCATGCCGTCTCCCTCTCCTGCGCCGTCTGCGCGGCGAGCATGGCCTGGAGGATGGAGTCCAGCTCGCTCTCCGACATGCTGTTCACCTGCTGCTCGATTTCGGCCTCCTCCGTCACGGGCGCCTTCGCGGGCGCCTCCGCGGCGGCGGGGCCGTCGAACTTCGACGAGAGGCTGGTGGCCACCTCCACCAGGCTCCCCGCGCGCAGCAGCTCCAGCGCGGGAATCTCGATGCCCAGGGCCTCACGGATGGTCCGTTGGACCTGCATCGACAGCAGCGAGTCCACGCCCAGCAGCGAGAGGGGCTTCCGCGGCTCCACCCGCTCCATGGGAATCTGGAGGATGCTGGCGAGCCGCTCGACGAGGAACTTCTCCAGCTCCGGCTGCCGGGCCTCGGACGGGAGCTGCGCCAGGTGGCCGCGCAGCTGCTCCGCCTCGCTCTGGCCGCCGCCCTGCGCGCTGCCCAGCAGGTGGGACGTCCGGGCGGACTTGCCCAGGTGCGGGGCGGCGCGGCCCAGCTTGGCCCACTGGACGTCGAAGAGGCCGAGCTGCGGCGTGTGGAGGCGCAGCACCCGCTTGAGCGCGGTCAGCACGGTGGCGGGCGCCATCGGGTTGAGGCCCAGCGATTCGAGGTACGTGCGCACCGCCTCGTCCTGGGCCATGCCGAACCCACCCAGCACGCCCCAGTGGATGCTGATGGCCGCCAGGCCCCTCGCCGCCCGGTGCTCCGCCAGCGCGTCCAGGTAGCTGTTCGCCGCCACGTAGTTGCCCTGGCGCGGGTTGCCAATCAGCGCGGCGACGGACGAGAACAGGACGAAGACGTCCAGCGGGCGGTCCTTCGTCAGCTCGTGGAGGACCCACGCGCCTCCTGCCTTGGGCACCATGACGCGCTGGATGCGCTCCAGGTTCAGGTCGGGGAGCGGCGCGTCGTCGAGCACGGCCGCCGTGTGCAGCACGCCCTTGAGGGGCGGGTGCGTGGCGTCGAGGCGCGCGAACAGGGCCTTCATGTCGTCCAGGTTGCTGACGTCCGCGGCGGCCGGGGTGACGCGCGCGCCCGCGGCTTCCAGGTCCTGCACCAACTGCCTGGCCTCCGGCGTGGAGGCGCCCTTGCGGCCCGTGAGGACCAGGTGCCGCGCGCCCTCCGCGACCATCCAGCGGGCCAGGGCGAGGCCGAAGCCGCCGAAGCCGCCGGTGACGAGGTAGGTCGCGTTCGCGTCGAAGAGGGGCTCGTCCGCCGCTGGCGCGAGGGCCAGCCGCTCACCGTCGGTGAACGTCAGCGTGAGGCGGGCCAGGCCCCGCGCTTGGGCATGCTCGGCCAGCCAGCCCGGCGCTTCCGCCGCGCGGGTGACGGACCAGGACTCGGCGGGCAGCGCCGGCAGCGTCTGGAACCGGCCGAGGACGGACTGGAGCCGCGCGGCGACGTCCCGGGGACGCTGGCGCAGCATGGCCGCCAGGTCCACGCGAGCGCAGGCCGCGCCGCGAGGCCAGGCGGTGGCGAAGAGCCCCTCCGCCGCGGCGAGCGGACCCGCGTCCACGAAGCGGCCGAACGTCCCGAGCACGCTGGTGATGGTGGGGTCCGCGTCGCACGACGCGTTCACCAGCAGGTCCACGCCCGCGCCGTCCGTCCACGCGAGAACCTCCTCGGGCAGGGAAGGCGAGCGCCGGTCGAAGACGCGGACGCCTTCGGGCGCCTGCTGCGTCCCGGTGTCCAGGACGATGGCCGTCCGGCCCCCTGCGGCGCGGCCGAGCTCGACGAGCGCGGTCCCCACGCCACCGGCATCCCCGATGACGAGGAGGCGCTCGGAGGGCTGGAGGTGGCCATGCGCGTGGATCGCGTACTCCGCGCCGATGAAGGGCAGCAGCCGCCCCTGCGAGGTGCCGGCGCTGACGAAGTCCCTGTCCAGCCGCAGCACCGCGTGCGTCCCCACCCCGGGCGCCTCTTGCGCGACCAGCGCCTGCACCGCCTGGCCCGGCGTGAAGCCCGGGGTGGACTCGCCCACCGCGATGACGACGCCGCCCACCTCCAGCGGCCAGTGCGTGTCGGACGCGCGCCGGCCCTGGGTCGCCGCCGCGCGGGTCAGCGTTACGTGCGTCACCCGGATTTCAAGCTCGCCCCGGCCGGGCTGCTTGCGCGTGGCGCGCCTGGGGCGGCGCTCCGCGCCGTCGAGCGCAATCTCGAACACCTGCTCCGCGCCCACGGGCGCGGGCGTGCCCTTCGTCTGGGCCTCCCACTCCGGCAGCGGCTTCGCGGTGAGGCGCCGGACGAACCGGCGGGTGTCGCGCAGCGCGACCTCCTCTTCCTTCGTGTCCGCCAGGAGCTCGTGCGCCAGCCGCTCGACCAGCGCCTGCTGCGACGCCGAGGCGTCCCGGGGCAGGTCGATGGAGCGGGTCCGCAGGTGCGGGAACTCCGCGGGGACGACGCGCGCGAAGCCAATCAACGCCGCGGCGGACAGCGCGTCCAGGCAGTCCCCTGGCACGGCCCGCTGCGCGTCTCGCGTGACGACGCGCAGCGACGCGCCGTCACCCGGGGCCAGCGCCAGCACCACGTCGAGCAGTGACTGGACGTCATCCGACGCGTTGCCCGCTTGCGCGTCCAGCCCGTAGAGGTAGGCCACGTGCTGGACGCGGACGCGGCCCACGGCCTCCACGACGGCGCGGACATCCGCCGCGTTCCCGGGGCGAATCTGGAACCGGTGGTCCGACTCACGGACGAACGCCTCGCCCCGCGTCACCATGACGATGTCCTGGACGCCGCCGCGCTCGAAGACAGGCGCGAGCCCGGCGCCGATGCCGCCCTGGTCGGCGAACACCAGCCACGTCCCGCTGCCCTTCGCGGGCATCTCGTCGGCGGTGGCCTCGAAGGCATGCGCGTAGGTCCAGTCGTAGAACGCCGGCCTGGGGGCGGACTCCTCGCGGTTCGCGAGCGCGGCGCACTCGACGCCCGTCAGCCGCGCGGACACCCGGCCCTCGCCGTCCACCAGCGTGAGGTCGCACTCGAGCGTGTTGGCCGTGCGCGCGCGGATGCGCGCGTGGCACCACAGCGGTGCGTCCGGCGCGGGCGGCTGGGAGAGCTGCACGCTCCGGCAACCCATGGGCAGGTAGAGCCGCGCGTCGTCCTCGGGGAGCCAGGACACCATCGCCTGGAGGCACGGGTCCAGCCACACCGGGTCCAACTGCATGTGCGGGTCCGCGGTGATGCGCTCCACCTCCGATTCCGGCAGGACGATTTCGGCCAGCAGCTCCGTGTCGCTCCGGCGCAGCGAGCGGATGCCCCGCAGGCGCGGCCCGTACTCGAGCCCCCGCGACGCCAGCATCTGGTACAGCGCCTCGGTGTCGAGCGGCGCCTCCGCGTGGATGCCGAGCTCGCTCACCCGGACGTGCGTCGCCGCCGGCGTCTGGACGTCGCGGCGGATGCGCGCGGTGGCGTGCCGGGTCCAGGACGTGCGGTTGTCGCGCGGGCGGCTGTAGATGGTCACCGTCTGGGCCGCCTCGTCATAGGTGGTCCGGACGACGGGCTCGTCATGCCCCATGACGACGAGCGCGTTCTCGAAGCGCACCTCCTCCAGCGCGTGAGGCTCGGCGAGCCCCATGGCGCGGCGCACGGCCAGCGCCAGCTCGACGTAGGTGGCGCCGGGGACGACCAGCGAGCCCCGGACGCGGTGGTCCTGGAGGCAGGGCAGGAAGCGCGCGTTCAGCCCGCGCTCCCAGGCGGGGAGGGGCGAGGGGACGCGGGGCCCGAGCAGGGAGTGCTCATCCGAGCCGCGGCGGTCCGTGAGGGCCTCCTCGGACTCGTGCCAGTGCTTCTCGCGCTGCCAGGGGTAGGTGGGCAGCGGCGTGTAGCGCGAGCCCTGGGGATAGAGGCTGCTCCACTTGACGGGGATGCCCGCGACGTAGAGCTCGGCCAGGGCCTTGGTGAAGGTCTTCTGCTCGGGCTCCTGCCGCCGCAGGGAGGTGAGGACGCGGCCCTCGACGCGGGCCTCCGCGCAGCACTCCTTGATGGACGCCAGCAGCACGGGGTGGGGCCCCAGCTCGATGAAGAGCCGGTAGCCGTCCTTCAGCAACTGCCCCGCAGCCTTCGCGAAGAGCGTGGGCTCGCGGATGTTGTCGCACCAGTATTCCGCGTCGTACGAGACGCCCTCCACGCGGCCACCCGTGACGGTGGAGTACGTGGGCAGGTGCCCGGCGGAGGGCTGGAGCGAGGCCAGACAGCGGCGCAGCTCCGGCTTGAGGCCCTCCATGGCGGGGCTGTGGTAGGGCACCTCGACCTTCAGGATGCGCTGGAAGACGCCGCGCGCCTCCAGCTCCGCGGCAATCTCCTCGATGGCCTTCGCGTCACCCGACAGCGTCACCCCGTTGGGGCCGTTGATGGCGGCGATGGACACCAGCGCCTCGCGCCCCCGGATGGCGGCGCGCGCGCCTTCCTCGGAGAGCCCCACGGCCGCCATCTTCCCCAGGCCCGCGGCCTTCGCCTGGATGCGGCTGCGCTCGTAGATGACGAGCATGGCCTGCTCCAGCGTGAAGCGGCCGGCGGCATACGCCGACGCGACCTCGCCCGCGCTGTGGCCAATCACCGCCGCCGGCTCGATGCCCGCGCGGCGCCACAGCTCCAGCAGGCCAAGCTGGAGGAACGTGTTCGCCGGCTGCGCGATGTCCGCCCGGGCCATGTTGGAGGACTGCTCGTCCGCGAGCATCTGCTCCAGCAGCGACCAGCCCGAAAGCCGCTGGAAGATGGCGTCGCAGCGCTCCAGGGTGGCGCGGAACAGCGCGTCCTGGGCGTACAGCTCCCGGCCCATGGCCCACCACTGGGGCCCCATGCCGGTGAACACGAAGACGGGCCGGGCCTCCGCCGCCTGGAGCGTCCGGCCGGAGGCGCCCAGCTCGGCGGGGTTGCCCGCCGCGAAGGACGACAGCCGCGTGGCCAGGTCCGCCACGTCCTCCGTCGCCAGCAGCGCCAGCCGGTGCTCGTGGTGCGCGCGGCGCGTGGCCGCGGAGAAGCAGACGTCCGACAGCGGGGCGGCCGCCGGCGCCGCCAGGAGGTCCGCGTAGGACCGGGCCAGCGCGCGCAGCGCCTCGGGGCTCCTCGCGGAGAGGGGGAGCAGCAGCGGGGCCGCGGCCTCGTCGGCGCGCGCCCGCGGCTCGGCGGGCGGCGCCTGCTCGATGACGCAGTGGGCGTTGGTGCCGCCGTAGCCGAAGGAGTTCACGCCCATCCGCAGGGGCTCGTCCTTCCGGGGCGCCAGCGCCTCGAGGGCGCGGGGGATGCGGAGGCCCAGCGTGTCGAAGGGGATGGCCGGGTTGAGGTCGCGCAGGTTGGCCTGCGGCGGGAGCTGGCGGTGCTGCAAGCACAGGCTCGCCTTGATGAGGCCGGCCACGCCGGCCGCGGCCTCCAGGTGGCCGATGTTCGCCTTGAGCGAGCCCACCCACGGGCCCTGCCCGTCCGCCCGCTTGGAGACGGCGCCCAGGCCGCCCAGCTCCGCCGGGTCTCCCACCGCCGTGCCCGTGCCGTGGGCCTCGAAGGCGTGGATGTCGGTGGGGTCCAGGGCCGCGCTGGAGCACACGCGGCGAATCAGCGCCTCCTGCGCGCTGGAGCTCGGCGCCGTCATGGACTCGCTGTGGCCGTCCTGGTTGACGCCCGTGCCCCGGATGATGGCGTAGATGCGGTCCTGGTCGCGGACCGCGTCGGCGAGCCGCTTGAGCACCACGAGGCCGGCGCCTTCACCCCGGCCGTAGCCGTCCGCGCGCGTATCGAAGCTCTTGGAGTACCCGTCCGCCGACAGGAACTTGCCCTTGCTCATGGCCACGAAGATTTCGGGCCGGAACATGACGTTGACGCCGCCAGCCAGCGCGAGCGACGTGGCGCCGCTGCGCAGGTCCTGGCACGCCAGGTGGACGGCGACCATCGACGAGGAGCACGCCGTGTCCAGGGAGATGCTCGGCCCCCGGAAGTCGAACATGTATGACAGCCGGTTGGAGAGCACCGTCATCGTCGAGCCCACCGCCGTATGCGCCCCGATGAGCTCGCGGTTCATCGGCCCCATGTGCGTGAGCATGCTGTCGAGCATGAACCCGCCGACGTAGACGCCCGTGGGGCTGCCCGCGAGCCCGTCCGCCGGAAGGCCCGCGTCCTCCAGGCTCTCCCAGGCCACCTCCGCGAGCAGGCGCTGCTGGGGGTCCAACGTCGCCGCCTCGCGCGGGGAGATGGAGAAGAAGGCCGCGTCGAACGTGTCGATGGCCTCCCGCAGGAAGCCGCCGTGCCGCACGTACGTCTTGCCTGGCTTGTCGGGGTCCGGGTCGTAATACCGCCGGTGGTCCCAGCGCTCCTTGGGGACCTCGACGATGGCGCAGCGGCCCTGGGTGAGCAGCTCCCAGAGGTGGCGTGGCGACTGCGCACCCCCTGGAAAGCGGCAGCCGATGCCAATGATTGCGATGGGGTCTTGCACACGATTGGACACAGCGCTCATGGTTGTAAACCTACGTCGGCAACGGATTGCCCGTAAAGCAAAGGTTGTATTCTCAGCAGTCGAGAGCGGTTGTGAATGAATGGGTTACAACCCGGTGTCACAAGCTCGTGCCCTGTGAGACACGACGTTTCAAGTAGGTGATGAAACGTTCATGTTCGGGTTTCTTCGCCATTTCTTGATACGACTGTCACGTGGGGCTCCCCCTCTGTCTGGCGCCCGGGCACATCCTCTCAGCCCTGTCTGACACCTGCGAGGCTTCTTCGTGTCCCGTACCGCGTCTCCCATTCACGTCTTTCGTCACGAATCGGCGCACGGCCGCTGGGAGATGGTGTCGGGGACGCCTGACACACGGCTGCGGGGCGTGGTGCAGGGCCCTTACTGGGGATACGACGAACGGACGCCTGGGCCCATGCGCCGCCGCGAGCTGCCATTGCCGCAGGTGGTGCTCATCATCGAGTTCGGCCCGCCGCTTCAGATTCTCAATCCCAGAGATTCCAGTGTCGCCGCACGGCATCCGGATGGTTTTGTCGCCGGATTGGATGATTCATTCTCGCTGACTGAGACAACGGGGGTGATGCGCGGCCTCCAGGTCAACTTCACGCCGCTGGGGGCGCGGCGGTTCTTCGGCGTGCCGTTGAAGGGGCTGGCCCGGCGCGTGGTGGGCCTGGGTGATGTCCTGGGCCCCGAGGCCTCACGGCTGACCGAGCAGCTCCACGAGGCCCCTGGTTGGGCGGCCCGCTTCGCGCTGCTCGACCGGTTCCTGCTGAAGCGCCTCCAGGCGGCGCGCGCCATCACGGCGTGTGTCCCGTGGGCGTGGGAGCGGCTGCTCGCGAGCGGGGGCGCGGTGGAGATTGGCGCGCTGGCGGAGGAGCTGGGCTACAGCCAGAAGCACCTCATCGCCTGCTTCAACGAAGAGCTGGGGTTGCCGCCCAAGCTGCTGTCGCGGTTGCTGCGCTTCGGCCAGGTCATCGAGAAGCTGAAGGCAGGGTCGTTCCAGGGGAGCTGGGCCGAGCTGGCCCTGGCGCAGGGGTATTACGATCAGTCGCACTTCAACCGCGACTTCCGTCAGTTCGCGGGTTTGACGCCCCGGGAGTACGTCCGGCTCCAGTTGCCGGAGCGTGGCGGTCTGCGCGACGGCTGAGCCCGACGTTGGCGAGTCAAACTCTCTCGCTTCACCTGCTTTCCCGGGACGCTTGACTCCCCTAGGGTGCCGCGCCACCGATGCCGACCGACGTCACTGTCCAATCAACGTTGTTCGAGTCCCTGGTCCGCCTGTCGCGTCCCGACGCGAAGCTCCAGGCCGAGTTCCTGGCCGCGGGCTACGACATGGACAAGCCCCGCGCCAGCTATCCGGCGGCCGTGTTCGCCGGCTGCCAGGAGGCGACGGTGCGCCACCGCTACGCGGGCCTGGACCGCGAGGCCGCGTACCGGACGCTGGGCCGGGAGCTGGTGCGCAGCTACTTCGACACCCTGGTGGGCAAGGTGGTGGGCATCGCGTTGAAGGTGGCGGGGCCCGAGCGCGCCATGAAGCGCGTGTCCCTGAGCTTCAGCTCGGTGTTCTCCCCGGTGGACATCCAGGTGGAGGCCCTGGGCCCGGCGGACTGGCGCGTCCGCTTCCGGGGCTACCCGTTCCCCGCCGAGGCCGCCGCGGGCACCTGTGAAGGGGCCCTGCGGCAGGCCGGCGCCACCGAGCCCCAGGCGGTGGTGGAGCGCTACGAGCCGCCGGACGGCTTCGACCTGCGCATCCGCTGGCGCTGACGCCGTCAGGGCGAGGACGGGCCCCCCAGCGCCAGCGCGTCCGCGACGGTGGGCGCCGTCACGTTGTCCGTGGACGTGCGGTCGATGAGCACGTTGAGCGGATCGATGCCCACCTGGAAGGGCTTCACGGGGACGGTGAAGGTGAGCTCCGACTCGCCCTTCGTCACGCGGCGCTTCTCCAGGAAGAGGGCGTTGCCCTGCTCGTCGAGCGCGCCCACGTCCACCCAGTCGTTGAAGTCCACCTCCTGCTGCTCGCCCTTCTCGTCGGCCCGGTACTTCTTCGCCAGCACCTTGAGGGTGACATCCCAGGTGCCCTGCTCGTTCTGGCGGACCTGCGCGGACAGCGCCCGGTTGTCGTAGAGGGTGATGTTCTCGAACAGGTCGTCGATGAGGTACTGGAACTCCGGCGGCGTCTCCTCTCGGAGGAAGCCCAGCAGCTCCGTGCTGCCGGTGTACGGCGGGCCCTGGAAGCGGACCTTCTCCACGTAGCGGCGCAGGGCGCGGTTCACCCGCGCCTCGCCAATGAAGTCCTGCAGCGCGTACATCACCAGGCTGCCCTTCTGGTAGTGGATGTAGGCCTGGTTCTCCACCCGCGCCAGCGGCACCTCCTTCTTGGATTCGAAGGCGCGCCCGGCCAGGTAGCGGTCCAGCTCGAACTTGAGGAAGCGCTTCATCTTCTTCGGCCCGTAGCGCTGCTTCATCACCATCAACGCGGCGTACTGCGACAGGGTCTCCGACGTCATCGTGGCGCCCTGCGCGCGCGCGCCCACCACCTGGTGCGCCCACCACTGGTGCGCAATCTCGTGCGCGGTGACGTAGTAGGGGTAGTCCACGTCATCGGCGCGGCCGTCCTCCACGCGGGCGATGAAGCCCATGGCCTCCGAGTACGGGATCGTGTTCGGGAAGGACTGGGCGAAGGCCGCGTAGCGGGGGAACTCCAGGATGCGCGCCTGGCGGTGCTGGTACGGCCCGAAGTGCTCGCTGCAGTACGCCAGCGTGTCCTTCATGCCGCGCATCATCCGGTCCAACGCGAAGGTGTGCGTGGGGTGGTGGTAGATCTCCAGCTTCACGTCGCGCCACGTGTCGCGCATCACCGCGTAGCGCGCGGACAGCACGGAGAAGAAGTTGAGGATGGGCTGGTCCATCCGGTAGCGGAAGAAGCGGCGCTCGCCCTCCACCCACTCCCTCTCCAGGTAGCCCGGCGCGATGGCGACCTGGTCCTTCGTCGTGCTCACCGTGGCCTGGAAGGAGATGAAGTCCGAGTCCTGCCGGATGTAGTTGTCCTGCTTCGCCTTCGGGTCGTCCCGGTCCGGCAGGCGCTCGCGCGGCGGCAGGTCGTAGTCCTCGCGGTCCCGGTCATCCGCCAGCTCCAGGTCCTTCACGTAGCCCAGCACCGGCAGGTTCGTGTTGCTGAAGAAGGTGCCGTTGCGCACGATGTCCGTGCGCGCCCCGCCGTGCTTGAAGCCCCGGGTGCGGAACTCCAGGTCGAACACGACGGCGGACTCCGCGCCCGGCGCCAGCGGCCTGGGCAGCTCGTAGACGTAGATGCCGAGCGCCTCGTCATGCACCACGGGCCGCGTCACGCCCGCCAGGGACAGGCCGCGCACGCGGGCGTCGTCCGGCAGGCTGAGCATCACCTTGGAGATGGGCACGTCCGTCTTGTTGCGGATGCGGTAGCTGCCCAGCGCCTGCAGGCGCAGCGCCTCCGGATGGATGTGGAACGTGACGTCGGCGGCGGTGATGCGCGGGTGGGGCAGGGCGGCGTAGGCCGCGTACTCCTTTTCGTAGCGGGCCTGCTGCCGCTCCCGGTCCTTCCGCGTGATGTACGGGTTGAGGACGTGGGTGTTGTAGAAGATGAACGCGCCCGCGCCCACGAAGACGCAGAGCGACACCGCCGCGGCCACCGTCCACGCGACGGTGCGCCGCGCCCGGGCCGCCGCCCAGCGCTGCTTCCAGCGTGACTCCCGTCCCCGGACGGACAGCAGGTAGCCCGCGGCCACGAGCAGCGCGGCCAGCCCGTACCAGTACACCCGGTGCCACACGAGCGCGGGGATGTTGCTGCCGTAGCGGTTCAGGTCGGAGAAGCGGAGGGGGGGCTCGGAGCCGTAGCGCACCAGGGCGTCCTCCACGCCCATCAGGCCCAGCGCGGCCTGGAGGACGAAGTAGAGCACCATCACCAGGTACGCCAGGTACTTCTGGTGGATGAGCACCTGCGCGAAGAACGCCAGCACGCACAGGAGCGCGTCGTGCGGGAAGTCCAGCAGGAAGAGCTGCGTGGCGTAGAGGTCCCACTCGATGGCGAAGTAGCCGCGCAGCACCTGGGAGAGGAGCGCGGAGAGCAGCGCCACGGCCTTGAGCGAGAAGGCCACCAGCAGCAGCGCCCCCAGCTTCGCGCCATAGGTGACCCAGGACGGCACGCGCGTGGCGTCCACGATGTCCGCCAGGCCCGCGTCGCGCTCCTTCCACACCAGCTCGCCCGCGTAGAAGGTGATGGTGATGAGCAGGAAGGGCTGGAAGGTGCGCGTGGCCGTCTCCAGCACCTGCCACGTCACGGGCCACGTGGCGGTGCCGAACATCTGCTTGGAGACGGAGATGCCCAGGGTCCCCATGGCCAGCGCGGCCACCACGAAGGACCAGAACACCGGCGAGCGGACGATGTCGCGGTACGCCAGCCACGCGGCGCCAAGGGCCGTGCGCAGCCAGCTCCCCGCCGTGGGCGCCGCCACGGTGGTGGGGATGGCGACCGGGGCGGCGTGCTCCGTCTCCTTGCGCGCGCCGCGCCCCCGCTGCTCCTCCACGGTGGTGCGGAAGCGCAGCACGGCCAGCCCCAGCAGCAGCGCGCCCGCCGCGGTCCACAACAGCCGGTTGGCGAGCAGCAGCCCGGAGAACGGGAGGTGGTCCCGGTTGCGCTCGGCCGCCGTCCAGTAGCGGGTCGCGTTCTCGAAGGTGAGGAAGCCGAACGGGTCTAGCAGCGACGCCAGGTCCTGGTGCTGCACGTCGGACATGGCGGCGCTGAGGACCAGGTAGCCCATCACCAGCACCACCACGCCCACGTAGACGGGGGCCATGCGCCGGGTGAGCGCGGCCAGGGAGAAGAAGACGGCGCCCGCGAAGAAGAGCGTGGGCCACACGCCGATGACGTAGGGCCACAGGTACGAGGTGAGCTGGAACGGGGCGAGCCGCTCCGCGTCCACCAGCCACACGCCCGCGGCGCCCACCAGCAACCCGGGGATGATGGCCAGCATCAGCACCGCGCTGAAGAGGTACGCGCCCAGGAAGCGGCCGAGCAGGTACGGGCCCTTCTTCACGTTCTTGGTGAAGATGAGCATCCACGTGTTGTGGCCGAAGTCCTGGTAGGCGGCCTGGCCGAAGACGGCGGCCACCATGAAGAGGCCGAAGTAGGCCAGGCTGGTGGTGAAGCTGAAGACGGTGTGCGGGCTGTTGACGCGGACCAGCTCCGGGCCGGACGCCACGGCGAAGCCCTTGAACACGGCGCCAATCGCCAGCGTCATCAACGCGGCGGCGGCGGCCAGCACCAGGGCGTAGACCCAGGTGGAGAGCATCTTCAGCCGGCGCCGCAATTCGAAGGTCAGGAGGGCGGAGAACATGGCGGGCCCTCAGGGCTGCTTGGGCGCCCGGGCGAGCGCGTGGAAGTAGACGTCTTCCAGGTCGGGGGTGGCCGGCTCGAAGCCCTCCGGCGCGGACTCCGCGTGGACGTGGACCAGGCGCTGGCCGGCCACGCGCCGCACGGCGATGACCTCCAGATTCTTCATCAGCGCGTCCAGCTCCTCCTGCTGGGTGACGAAGCGCTTCCACACGCGCTGGCGCAGCGACTCCACCAGCTTCAGCGGGTGCCCCGCGGCCACGACGTTCCCCTGCGCGAGGATTGCCATGTTCTGACAGAGGTCCGCCACGTCGGAGACGATGTGCGTGGACAGCAGCACCACCACGTCGGCGCTGATCTCCGCCAGCAGGTTGTGGAAGCGGAAGCGCTCGGCGGGGTCGAGCCCGGCGGTGGGCTCGTCCACGATGAGCAGCCTGGGGTTGCCCAGCAGCGCCTGGGCGATGCCGAAGCGCTGCTTCATGCCGCCGGAGAACCCACCGAGCCGCCGGTCCCGGTGCTCCCAGAGGTTCGTCTTCTGGAGGAGCGCCTTCACCGCGTCATGGCGCGGGCCACGCTGGGCCAGGCCCTTGAGCTGCGCCAGGTGGTCCAGCATGTCCCAGGCCGTCACCTTGGGATACACGCCGAAGTCCTGCGGCAGGTAGCCCAGCACCTCGCGCAGCCGGTCCTTGTCCCGGCGCAGGTCGATGCCGTCGAAGGTCATGGTGCCCGCGTCCACGTCCTGCAGCGTGGCGATGCTGCGCATCAGCGTGGACTTGCCCGCGCCGTTGGGCCCGAGCAGCCCGAACATGCCGCGCGGAATGGTGAGGTTGACACCCTGCAACGCGCGGGTGCCGTTGGGGTACGTCTTCGACACGCCTTCGAGTCTGAGCTCCATGGCGGTGAACCTAGCCCAGACCCCGGGACTGGTGCGTCAGGCGCATGCCGTCGTTACCATGCCGGCATGCCCCTCCCACGCCGGTCCGTCACCGCCACCGCGGCGCTCGCCTTGCTCCTGGGGGCCTGTGGCGACGGTGACCCGGTCCTGCTGGAGGCGGTGGCCGCGAGCTGCGCGGGCGGCCCGGCGCAGCACCTGGACCGGCTGCCCTCCGGCGCCATGGTGCTCAACGCCTACTTCCTCCAGGAGGAGGCCACCCGGGACGCGCGCCGGGGCGCCGCCGACTCTCCGGTGTTGGAGGAGGTGCTCGCCAAGGCCGCCGCGCTGGGCGTGCGGGCCCTGCGCACCAACGGCCACAATGACGCGCTGGAGAAGGTGGGGGACACCGCCATCCAGGTGGCGCCGCTGGAGTATGACGAGCTGGCCCTGGTCGGCCTGGACCGGGTCCTGGCCCGGGCCCGGTACCATGGCGTCCGGCTGGTGCTGACGCTCGGGAACTACTGGGACGCCTATGGCGGCGCCCGCCGCTACGTGGCGTGGGCGGGGCTGCCCCGGCCGGTGGAGGGGGACCCGCGCTTCTTCACCGACCCGGCCGTGGTGGCGCACTACAAGGCGCACGTGGCGCGCCTGCTCAACCGGGTGAACACGGTGGACGGCATCCGCTACGGGGACCACCCGGCCGTGCTCGCCTGGGAGCTGCTCAACGAGCCGCGGGGCCGGGGGCTGGACAAGGAGGGGGCGCGGCTGCGCGCGTGGATTGATGACGTGGCGCGGGAGGTGAAGACGCACGCGCCCGGCCACCTGGTGGGCACGGGGGAGGAGGGCTTCGAGCCTTCCCCCGAAGGCTACGAGCCTGGCTTCTGGTCCCGCTCCGGCTCGCCGGTGCTGCGCACCCCGGGGGCCAGCTTCACGCGCAACACGGCGTCCCCGTACATCGACTTCGCGTCGGTGCACTTCTATCCAGAGTCCTGGGGCCTGGGCGGCGCGGACACGGCCGAGGCCGGCGCCCGGTGGATTCGCGAGCACGCCGCCATCGCGCGGAGCCTGGGCAAGCCGCTGTTCGTGGGGGAGCTGGGGCTGCGCAACGAAGGGGACTTCGACGTGTCGCAGCGCCGCGCGCTCTACCGGGGCTGGCTGGAGTGCCTGCGGAAGGAGGGCGTGGGCGCCGGGGCGCTGTGGATGTTCGCCAATGACGCCCGGCCGGAGGCCTGGGACCACTACACCTTCTACTACCGGGACGGCACGCTGCCGGGAGACCCGGTCAACCGCTACGCCGACCTCGTCATGGAGGCCGCCGCCGCGGAGCGCCCGGGGGCCGCGGTCTCCACGGGGTGGTGAGCGCTCCGGCTCAGACGGAGATGAGGCCCTTGCGGATGCCCTCTGTCACGGCCTCCACGCGGTTGGTGACCTCCAGCTTCCGGTAGATGTGCTCCAGGTGCGTGCGGATGGTCGCCTTGCTGAGGTCCAGCAGGCGCGCCGCCTCGCTGTTGGATACGCCCTTGGCGATGAGCTGGAGGATTTCGCGCTCGCGGTCCGACAGCGGCTTGAGCAGCGGCTCCTGGAGCTCGTCGATGGGGGCGGAGGGCGGCGCGGCCGCGGGGCTGCTGGGCACGGGGCTGGCGTCCGGCTCCACCCGGAAGTGGCGCAGCAGCCGCCGGGCCAGGTTGGGCTGGATGACGGTGCCGCCCGCGCGGACCTCCTTGATGGCCTCGATGATCTTGTCCACCGGGGCGCCCTTGAGGAGGTAGCCGGAGGCGCCGGCCTTCACGGCCTCCAGCACTTTGTCCTCCTCGTCGAAGATGGTGAAGATGAGGATTTCAATCTTCGGGAAGCGCGCCTTCACCTCGCGCGTCACGTCGATGCCGCTCATGCGGGGCAGGCCCAGGTCGAGCAGCAGCACGTCCGGCATCAGCCTGGGCACCTCCTCCAGCGCGGCTTCGCCGGAGAGCGCGGTGCCGATGATGTCCATCTCCGGGTGGCTCTCGAAGAGGCGGAGCTGGTTCTTGAGGATCTTCGTCTGATCCTCGACCACGAAGACGCGGATGGGCGGCGAATCGGATGGCGGCTGCGGGGCGTCCACGGGAGCTCCGGTCATGACGGGCGACAGGGAAGGGAGAATGCCACCTGGGCGCCAGCGCCGGGTGACGAGTCCACGATGAGCTGGCCACCGAGCTTCATGGCGCGCTCACGCATGTTGAGCAGGCCATAGTGGCCGCGCGGCGTCCGGGAGGGGTCGAAGCCCTTTCCGTCGTCGCGCACGACGAGGTTGACGCGCTCCTCGCTGAAGTCGAGCTGCACCTGCACGCTCCGGGCCTCCGCGTGCTTCACCGCGTTGGACAGCGACTCCTGGAGGATGCGGAACAGCGCCAATTGCGCGTCCGGGTTGAGCTTGCGCTGCAGCCCGGTGCGCTCGAAGCGGATGTCCAGGCCGGTGCGCTCGCGGAACGTCTTCGCGTAGTCGTCCAGGCCCTGCGCCAGCTCGAAGTCCTCGCGCATCATCCGGAGGTTGCGCCGCAGCTCCTCGATGGACTCCTCCGCGGTGAGCTTCAGCTCGCGGATCTCCTCGCGCAGGCTCTCTTCGCGCGCCAGGTTCAGGATGTACTCGGACTGGATGATCATGGACGACAGGGATGCGCCCAGGCCGTCGTGGATCTCCCGCGCCAGCCGGTTGCGCTCCTCCACCACGGCCAGCTCCTTGAGGTCCCCCTGCAGCGACACCACCTCGCGGTGCGCCGCGGCCTCGCGCTCGTTCAGGTACACCAGCACGTAGACGATGATGAAGTTGAGCGCCAGGTACCAGAGCAGCGTCAGCAGCTCCACCGCCGTCACGGAGCGGTTGAGGAGCAGGTCCAACCGGGTGGTGATGGGCAGCGCCAGGAGCGGCGGCAGGATGGCCAGCGGCTTGGGGTAGAGGATGGCGAAGAGCGTGGTGAAGAGGAGCTGCGTGGCCAGCAGCGGGCTCTGGAGGCCGCCGCCGACGTGCGGCTTGACGATGAGCACCACGCTGATGGCCACGTCCAGGCACAGGGTGATGTACGTCACCCAGCGGCCCGCCTTGGGGTGGTCGATGACCAGGAGGTTGGCGACGCTGTAGAGCAGCATCGCGAAGTAGCCCACGAAGGAGAACGGGCCGGTGAGGCCGAAGTAGCCGCTCCAGGCCGGCACCGCGAGGATGAGCAGGCCCAGCGTGAGGAACATCATCCGCGCGTAGAAGAGCGCGCGGGCGCGGGCCACGAAGCGGTCCTGCTCCCACGAGGCGGCCGCCTGCTCCGCCGACACGCTGTCCGTCAGCTTGCGGCGCTCCAGGACCTTCCGCACGCGGGCGCGCAGGTCATTGGCAGGTGACTCCTCGCCCAGTGCGAGTTGGGAATCCATTCGTCCGGCAGTCTACGGGAGCAACCGGGGGGCCGGGAATCCCGGACGTGGCCCGCCCTGCTTCTCGGGGGGCGAGGAGGCGGGCCCCGCCGCCCGCGGGGCACCGCGTCACTGCGCGGAGGCGTCCCCCTGGCACGCCTGGCGCGCCTCGGGCTTGTTCTTGAAGATGAAGTCCAGCCGGTCGGTCCGCTCGCCTGTCCGTTCATCGAAGAGCGGCGTGCCGCCCGCGTACATGCTGCCCTCCGGGTTGCCGTACGCGTCCAGCCCCTGCTTCTGGAGCCACGCGTCCACGCAGGCCTCCTGGGCGGCGCGGGCGCTGTTGACCGTGCCCGCGTCCTCCTCCGCCCCCAGGGCGCCCTTGCTGGCGCCGGTGCGCGCGGCTTCACCCGTGGCCGCGGAGGCGTCGGTGGGGCCCGGGGCCTCGCCCGTCTTGCGGGTGCAGCCGGGAGCCAGGAGGAGGGCAGCGGAAAAGACGAGCACGCCGGTCAGGTTTTTCATATGTCCTGGCAGGTGGGGGCCGCGCGGAGGCGGGACGGTGGAGAGACACCTGCGCCCTTCTGCAAGGTGGTACGCAGGCGGCCTCACCATATTCGTTTCCGACGCGTGGAGCAGTCATCCGATGCATGGCCACGGCACAGACCACCATCCCCGAATTCCCCACGCGTCCCGGCTGGAGCGCGCGCGCGTCCTGCTGGTGGGGGCGGGCGGGCTCGGCTGCCCGGCGTCGCTGACGCTGGCCCAGGCCGGTGTCGGGCACCTGACGCTGGCGGATCCGGACCGCGTGGACGTGACGAACCTGCCGCGCCAGCTCTGGCACCGGACGGAGGACGTGGGCCGCAACAAGGCGGAGTCCGCGGTCGCGGGCCTGGCGCGGGCCTTCCCGGACCTGGGCACGGAGGCCCTCACGGAGCGCGTGGACGCGAGCAACGCGGAGGGGCTCTTCCGCGCGCACGACGCCGTCATCGACGCCACGGACGGCGTGGCCACCAAGTTCTTCCTGTCGGACGTCGCGGTGCTGACGGGCGTGCCGCTCGTCTATGGCGGCGTGCTGCGCATGCAGGGGCAGGCGATGCGGGTGGATCCGGGCGGTCCGTGCCTGCGCTGCCTCTATGAGGCGCCGCCTCCGGCCGACGCGGTGCCCACGTGTGCCCAGGCGGGGGTGCTCGGCTCGCTGGCGGGGCTGGTGGGCGCGGTGCAGGCCCTGCTGGCGTTGGAGCTGCTGTCGGGCGCGGCGCGCGCGGGGCGGGGCGAGGCCACGCTGCACGTGCTGGACGCCGTGTCGCTGCTGGGGCGGAGGACGCGCGTGACGCGGGCGCCGGACTGCGAGGGCTGCCGCGTCACGGCCATCCCCGAGTACCCGGAGTCCCCCGAGGCGTGCGCGACATGACGGCGACGTTGGACATCACCCGCGAGGTCTGTCCGATGACCTACGTGCGGACGAAGCTGAGGTTGGAGCCATTGGAACCGGGCACGCTGCTGGAGGTGCGCCTGCGGGGCGCCGAGCCGCTGAAGAACGTGCCCCGCAACGCGCGCGACGAGGGCCACGAGGTCGTGTCCCTGGACGCGCTCCCGGACGGAACGCACCGGCTGGTGCTCCGCAAGCAGGGCAGGTGAGAGAGCCATGGCGACCCTTCGTATCCCCACCCCGATGCGCGGCTTCACCAACAACCAGGCGGAGGTCACGGCCCCCGGCGCCACCGTGGGCGAGGTGCTGAAGAACCTGGACACGCGCCACCCGGGCATCGGCGGCCGGGTGTTCGACGAGCGCGGCGCGGTGCGGCGCTACGTCAACGTGTACCTCAACGACGAGGACATCCGCGCGCTGAGCGGCCTGGACACGCCGGTGAAGGACGTGGACCGCATCACCCTCATCCCCGCCATGGCGGGAGGCTGAGGGCCATGGCGCTGCGGGAAGATCAAATCGTCCGCTACTCCCGGCAGATCCTCCTGCGCGAGGTGGGCGGCCGGGGCCAGGAGGCGCTGCTGGCGGGCACCGTCCGGGTGGATGGCATTGGCGTGTCCGGCCTGACGGCGGCGGCGTACCTGGCGGGAGGCGGCACGCCGGTGGCGGGCGCGGGCTCGCTGACGCTGGGGCCCTGGGCGCCGGGCTTCCTGATGGCGCCCTCCGACGTGGGCCTGCCCTTGACGGAGGCGCTGGCCCGCGAGGTGCCCGCGCTGAACCCGGACGCGGCGGCGACGGGGCCGGGCGGAGGCCTGTTGGCGGAGCTCCCGGCGGCCTGGAGCGGTGACGCGCCGTGGGTGGCCCTGGGCGGTGACGGCATGCGGGCCGCCGTCGTCTTCCGGAGCGCGGAGGGGTGCGTCTGGTGCTTCGGCGAGACGGTGCGTCACCTGGGCTCGCCCCCGGATGGCGCGCTGGGCGTGGCGGCGGGCACGCTGGGGGCGCTGGTGTTCCAGCGGCTGCGGCTGGGCCTGGGGCCCGCGCTGGGCGGCCGGTGGCTGGTGCCGCCCGGAGTCGTGGAGGCGCTGGAGCCGCGCCGGTGCGCTCGCTGCGCCGCCCGTGAGGCGCCCTCCGCGCCGTGAGCGCCTGGCCCAAGCCCGTCCTCGCCGAGGTGTCCCGGCACCTGGAGGCCGCGTATCCCTTCGAGGGCTGTGGGGTGATCCTCCGCGAGGAGGGCACGGGGGCCTTGCGGATCCGCCCCCTGCGCAACGCCGCCGGCAATCCCCGGCAGGCCTATGCCTTCGCGCCCGAGGAGTGGTTGTCGGTGTGCATGGAAGCGGATGCACGGGCGGAGCGGGTGGTGTGCGTGTTCCACTCGCATGTGGATGCGCCGGCCACCTTCTCCCGCGAGGACGCGCTGCGTGCGGCGCCCGAGGGGTATCCGCTGCTCCCCAAGGTTTCCTATCTCGTCGGATCCATACACTGCGGCAGTGTTCACTACGTGTCGGAGTATGAGTGGTGTGCGGGAAACTTCGTGTCACGAACGGGCTGAAAAGTGCATTTCAGAAACGAAAAAGCCGTGTCTGAGCAGGCACTTGAATGCCCGTTAACCCCACCTGCGGAAAGGTGGGCGCGAATTGTCAAGTGGCCGGGTTTTCGTCTATAACCGCGTCCATCTTCTGGATCTGCGGCGTCCCTACGCAGCTTGCAAGAAGTGCTCCGGACGCAGGGAGTAGACGACCCATATGGCCTCCAACACTGGTTTCACCCTCTGGCTGACCGGCATGTCCGGTACCGGGAAGAGCACCACCGCCGCCTACATCGCCGCGCGTTTGCGGCAGGTGGGCCGCAACGTCGAGATCCTCGACGAGGGTGAACTTGGCGAGGCGCTCTGGGCGGGACTGGGAGATGGCAAGGAGGACCGCACCACCGTCGTGAAGCGGCTGGGCTTCGTGGCCAGCCTGCTGACGCGCAACGGCGTGGCGGCGCTGGTGCCCTGCGTGAGCCCGTACAAGCCGGGCCGCGAGGAGAACCGCCGGTCCATCGGGCGCTACGTGGAAGTCTACGTGGACTGCCCCACCGAGAAGCTCATCGAGCGCGACAGCACGGGCCGCTACAAGAAGGCGCTCAACGGGGAGATCCCCAACTTCATCGGCATCACCGAGCCGTACGAGCCGCCCAACTCGCCGGAGGTCACCATCCACTCCGACGTGGAGTCGGTGGAGGACGGCGCGGCGAAGATCTTCCAGTCGCTCCTGGACCTCGGCTACATGAGCACCGAGGAGCTGAAGATCATCACCGGCAAGAAGATGAAGGCCAACCCGCTGCCGGCCAAGGGTGAGCGGGCGGAGAAGGCCGAGAAGCCTGAGAAGGGCGGGGCCAAGGCCCGTCGCGCCGAGGAGTCCAAGCCGGCGGCGAAGGCGGCGAAGGCGCCGAAGGCGGACAAGGGCGCCAAGGCCCGTCCGGCCACGCGCGCGGCCCGGGTGGCCAAGCCGGCTCCGGCGGCGAAGAAGGCGGCGAAGCGGAAGGCTCGCTAGGCGGCCGGGCTTCCAGGCCCATGTGTCATTCCTGAAGGGCTCCAGGTTGCCGCGCAACGGCGCGTGCAATCCGGGGCCCTTCCGTTTTAGGAGAGCTTCATGCTGAGCCCCGAGCGGATCCAGGCCCTGTGTGAGTCCTCGCGTCCCAAGCTGGAGGCGATGCGCGCCGCGCTGCGGGCCCATGGCAGCGCGCTGGTGGCCTTCTCCGGCGGCGTGGATTCAACCTTCGTGTTGAAGGTGGCCGTGGAGGAGCTGGGCGAGCGGGCGCTCGCGCTCACCGCGCTGTCCGCGTCCGTGGCGCCGGAGGAGGCCGACGAGGCCCGCGCGCTGGCGAAGCGGCTGGGGGCCCGGCACGTGGTGCTGGGGAGCAACGAGCTGGCGAACCCGCAGTACGCGGCCAACCCGACGAACCGCTGCTACTTCTGCAAGACGGAGCTGTACGACATCTGCGAGGCGCAGCGGAAGACGCTGGGGCTGGCGGTGGTGCTGGACGGCTTCAACGCGGACGACTTCAAGGACCACCGGCCCGGCCACAAGGCGGCGCGGGAGCACCAGGTGGTGTCGCCGCTGGCGCAGGCGGGGCTGACGAAGGAGGAGATCCGCGCGTGGAGCCAGTCGCTCGGGTTGCCGACCTGGGACAAGCCGCAGATGGCGTGCCTGGCGTCACGGATTCCGTATGGCACGGCGGTGACGAGGGATCGGCTGCTGCAGATCGCCGCCGCGGAGTCGGAGCTGCGCAAGCTGGGCTTCCGGCAGTTCCGGGTGCGGTACCACCAGGACGTGGCGCGGCTGGAGGTGGCGGCGGAGGAGTACGAGCGCTTCCTCGCGGCGGACGTGCGGCAGAAGATCAACACCGCGTTCCTGGCGCTGGGGTTCAAGTTCGTGGCGTTGGACCTGGAGCCGTTCCGCTCCGGCCGGATGAATGACGCCGCGGGCATCGCGAAGCCAGGGCAGTCGGAGGGGTTCGCGCTGCCCGTGGTGGGCTGAGCCGCGTCGCCGACGCGCCCCGGACCCTGGGCTTGCCGCTCGGGATGAAACTCACAGCCCCGTGATGAGGCGGATGCCGTGTTCCTGGACCAGGGTCTGTCTGGCCTCCGCGGACACCGTGGTGCCGCGCAGGTCGAGTTCCTGGAGGCCTGGTAGCTGGCGCAACGCCGGGAGCCCCGCATCGGTGACGTTCGTGCGCGTCAGGTAGAGGGTGCGGAGCGAGCTGGGCAGGTGGCCGAGCAGCTCGTCCCCACTGCGAATCCCGGCGAGGCTCAGCCAGACGAGCCTCTTGAAGCCCAGGAGCGCCTTCTGTCCCTGTGCGTCCAACCGGGTCGCGCCCAGGTCCAGCTTCGTGAGCCGGGTAAGGGCGTGCAGGCCCGTCAGGCCGGAGCCACTGATGAGCGTCCCCGCGACATGGATGGCCTCCAGCTCCGTCAGCCCGGCGAGCTGACCCAGGCCCACGTCCGTCAGGAGTGTGCGTTCTGCTTTCAGGGCGTGGAGGCCAGGGAAGAGCTGGCACGTGGTGGACACCCATTCGTCCGTGAACCCGGTCCGGCTCAAGTCAAGATGGCGCAGGTGGAAGCGTGGACCCAGGTTGTTCAACGCCTCCAGGCCAATGGGGGTGCGGCTGAGATCGAGCCTGGTCAGGCGGCTGAGCGGGGCGAGGCGCGTCAGGGAGCCGTCCGTCAGGGCGAGACCTGAGAGCAAGAGTGACTCGAGCGCCACCAGGTTGCTCAATTCCTGAAGTCCCGCGCCCGTAACGGTCGTGCGGGAGAGGTCCAGCTCTCGGAGACCGAGGAGCCCGTGAAGATGGCGCAGCGCTGCGTCGCCTACGCGGGTGTCGTCGAGATGGAGTACTTCCAGCCGAGACAGGCCCGCGAGGTGACGCAGGCCCGCTCCCCGGATTCCCGCCTTGCTGAGGACCAGCGCACGAAGCCCGGGCAGCTTCGCGAGGTGGACCAGCCCTGCGTCGGTCACCCGCGTGCTGCCCAGATGAAGGGCTTCCAGCGCACGAAGTCCCGTTGCGTGTCTGAGGCCGGCATCCGACACGGTCGTCCGCGCGAGGCCCAGCCGCCTGAGGGTGGGCAGGCTTGTGAGTGCCCGGAGGCCCCGGTCCGTTACCCTCGTGCCGCTCAGGCTGAGCGTGTGGAGCCGAGCGCCCGGCAGCGAGGCGAGGACGGTGTCGTCCACGGAGGTGTCGGAGAGGTCCAGTTCCTCCAACTCCGGTTGCCGCGCGAGGAATTCGAGCCCCCGGGACGTGACGGCTGTCCCGGCGAGCGACACGCGGCGCAGGGTGGTGTGCTCCGAAAGCGACGCAAGGCCCGGGTCCGAGACAGATGTTTCATCCAGCCGCAGCACCGCCAGCCGCCGCATCCGTTCAAGAGGGGCCAACCCTGAGTTGGTGAGCCGGGTGGCGCTGAGATGCAAGGCCTCGATTCGGGGCGCGTCCTCGAGCGCGGCGAGGTGCGCGTCGCCGAAGTTCGTCCCGGACACGTGAAGAGCGACGACATGGGAGCCCTGCAGTAGCACCCGGAGCACTTCGGGGCCGGGGACAGCGGCGCCGTCGAAGGACACGCCGGGCACGCGGTGCTCGCGCAAGACGGCGGCGAGGTCGCGTGCCTCCACTTCGGTCCGCACGGGCAACAGGGGGGCGGCGTACCAGTCGCCCGAGTCAGGTGGGGTGAATCCTTCGGGCCCTGGCGGCAACTGCCCGAGCTCATCGCGGGTCCCATCCGGAGCGAGCTGGAACACCGTGAGGAGCCGCCGGGGAGCCGTGACGACAACAGGGCTTGCGGCAGGGGAGGGGATGACGGGCGCGGGGCGGGTGGTGGCACATGCGGCCAGGCCGAGAATCAATCCCGCGAACCTCAGGAAGCCTGCGCGCAAACTCACCCCCGAACAGGGTGGAATCGGTCCCACCGCGTCACACTTCGCGACCGTCGCCCTCAAGGGGGCCTCCGGCAGCGCGGGCGTGAGACTACGGTCCCGCGGAAACGGCGGGCAAGCCCGGTGACGCGCCAGGATCCGGTGCGCCGGGGGTGGAGCGTTCGACGTCTTATGCCCCAAGGGCGCCCCGAGGCGCGTGTCCCTGCTAGAACCTTCATCCGCGCCATGGCCCGCGAACGCTCCCCACTTCCCAGCACGGGTTCCCGGCTGACCCGCCGCATCCACGGGCTGATCAGCGCCTGCGCCGTGAGCCTGCCCACCGCGGCCGGCGCCGCTGAGTACCTCGACACGCCCTACGCGGAACGCCGGGCCTTCTCGCTGATCCTCGGCCCCGGCGCCTCCTATACCGAGCTGATCAACCGGACCGAGGACGACGCCGAGAAGGGCGGGGACGCGCATCTGGACCTCGGGGCCAGCCGGACCGTGGGCTACGACGGGGACGAGGTCTTCGTGGTGATCCGCGGCAGCCTCCGCGGCCCGGAGCTCTCGGTGGCCGGGGGCTACCGGAGCTTCCACGGCGATGGGTCCTGGCAGACCTTCTATGATCTGGGCCTGCTGATCAGGCCGTTTTCTGGGCCGTGGTTGGGGCCTCGCGTAGCGTTGGGCTTGCGACACACCTTCTCCGAGCGGCTCGCGGTGTTCGGGGGACTCGGGCTCTCGCTCGGGTTTGGCGCGGGCCTGCGCGGAGACGCCGAAGCCTTCACCGGGGTTCAGTGGATCTTCCCGGTCGGATCGAAGTGAATTTCTTGCGATCAGACCGACCTGTGAGAATGTGTGTGCATCTGTAGGAGGTCGCGCACATGGACATCAGCCCCCGCCTTACTTCTGTGGTCTTCCGGCTCAACCGCGAGAAGCTCGACGCCCTCAAGGACCTGTCGCGCTCCACCCGCATCCGCCAGAGCGAGTACCTCCGCGAGGCCATCTCGGACCTGCTCGCGAAGTACGAGGAGCGGCTCGTCGACTGAAGACGGCCGACCGGGCCCCACCGCGCGTCACCCGAAGGAGAAGGGTGGCTCCAGCGGAAGCCCCGGGGGATGGAGACGCTCCCCGGCGGTGAAGGGGTCCACTTTGGGAGGGTAGCGAACCTCCCAGAGCACCAGGCCGTGAGCGGGCGCCTTGAAGCCCTCCAGGGCCTGACCCGTCTCGAGCGCCGCGAGCCACGCCTCTTCCGGCAGCAGCCCCGCGGCCACCTTCAACGCGCTCCCCACGAGATAGCGGATCTGGTAGCGCGCGAAGCCGTCCCCGCGCAGCCGGGCCTCGTACAGCCCACCGCCCAGCGCGTGCAGGGTGGCGGACTCCAGCGTGCGCGGCTTGCGTGGACTGGACTTCTCATGGAAGGCGATGAAGTCCCGTGTCCCTTCCGCCCTGCGCAGCACCGCCGCCAGCCGCTCCGGCGTCACCGTCGTCCCCTGGAGCGGCGGATCCGCGGACACGTCCAGCGCATACGGCGCCCACGCGGGCGTCACGGCGCCGCCCAACTGGAGCCGGTAGCGGTACTCCTTGCCGCACGCGCTCCACTGCGCATGGAAGGACGTGGGCCGCCGCACCGCGCACAGGCCCAGGCCCGGTGGCAGCCGGGGCGGGAGCCGCTGCTCCAGCGACTCCGCCGAATCCCCCGCCTCCAGCCGGACGCTCACCACCTGCATCCGCGCGTGGACCCCCCGGTCCGTGCGCCCCGAAGGCATCAAGGTCGCCGGCACGCCCACGGACTGGAGCGCCTCTTCCAGGGCCGACTGCACGGTGGGCCCCTCCACCTGGCGCTGGAAGCCGCGGAAGTTTCCGCCGCGGTACCAGATCCACAGTGCGACGGGAATTCGCTTGGTGGTGGAGGGGAGCACGCCGTTGCTTGGGTGTGGGGAATCACGGGATACTCGCGCGCGAAATGGCGGCTGGACAAGACCTTGCGGCGGACGTGGACGGACACTGGCTCTTCAAGCACGGGGACTTGGTCCTGGGGCCCCTCAGTGGCGCGCAGATCGTGGAGAAGCTCGGCGCGGGTGAGCTGACGCCGGACACCCTGGTGGCGCCCGCCGGGGAGCGGGAATTCCACCGCATGTCGGAGGTGGACGCGTTCCGCACGCACGTGGCCCGGGCCGAGGCGCGCGCCCGGGTGGACGCCGCCGTCGTGGTGGAGCGGGCGAAGTCCGCGAAGCGCCTGAAGCTCCTGGGCGGCGCCGCCGTGGCGGGCGTGGTGGTGCTGGGCGTCGTCGGCATCCAGGTGGCGCGCAACGCCGCGGTCCACGGCTGGTTCGGCGGCGGCGAGGCCCAGCCGGACGACTTCGAGATGGGCGAAATCACCATCCGCGTGGCCCAGGCCCGGGTGGATGAGGAGGAGCTCTTCGAGTACCCCGCCGGTGGCGCGCGGCGTCCTGGCTCGGGCGGGCCCGGGGTGAAGCCGGCCACGGGCAGCAGCGGCCCGGGGAAGGTGGCCATGGCCTCCACCACCCGGTCCCCGCCGGACCGCAAGCCCCGGCCGAGCGGCAGCGTGAGCACGGAGCCGGACGGCATGGAGGTGGCGCAGCAGTTCGACCAGTCCGCCATCAACCGGGTGGTGGCCAGCAACAAGTCCACGCTCTTCCGGTGCTTCAAGGAAGAGGGGGCGCGCAGCCCGGGCATCTACGCCAAGATCCCCATGGAGTTCGTCATCGGGAATGACGGCCGGGTGAGCAAGCTGTGGGTGGACAACCCGCAGTTCAAGAAGGGTCCACTCTACGACTGTCTCCTGACGGAGATGCGGAAGTGGCCCTTCCGCGCCTACGAGGGCGAGCGGGCCACGGTGGGCCTGTCGTTCACCATCGGCAAGCGGGGGTAGGGCCACTTTCTTGCCGGCACCCCGGCCATGCCCGATACCGTGGGCATGTCCGCCGCATCCGTTGCAGAGACCGAAATCGCGAAGAAGGCCATGAGCGTCCCGCCGGGGACCTTCCGTCACACCGTGCTGACGGCAGCCAAGCGCTTCAAGTCCACCTGGGCCGAGCTGGGCAAGCTCCTGGTCCAGGTCCGGGACGAGGCCAAGTTCGAGGAGTGGGGCTACCCCTCCTTCGAGGCCTACTGCCTCAAGGAACTGCACATCAAGAAGCAGACCGCCTTGAAGCTCACCCGCTCGTTCAGCTTCCTGACCAAGCACGAGCCGGAGGAGGAGCTTACCGCACAGGAGTTCCCCCAGCGCGCACCCGCCTTCGAGGTCATCGAAGTGCTCGCGGACGCGGAGGAGCGGGGCCAGCTGTCGCCCACTGAATACAAGTCCCTGCGCGACAGCATCTGGAGCCCGGAGAAGAACCCGGCCGAGCTGAAGAAGGAGTTCGCCGAGCGCTTCCCCCGTCCCCCGCCGGAGCCGCCTCCGGAGAGCGCCCAGGTGCGGAAGCTGGCGCAGATGGCCCGCAAGCTCGCCTCCGAGCTGTCGGGGAGCCGTCGGATTCCGAACGCCGTCGCCGAGCGGGCAGCCGCCCTGGCCGAAGACCTCGAGGACATCGCCTCGGGCGTGACGGACGCCTGAGCCGCTGTTACTGAACGCTGACCCGTCGCCGGGGCTGTACGCTCGGCAACGGGCCTGTACCGCCGGGCTTCCTGCCCGAAGGGGAGGGCCCTATAGTGGTTCAGGGCCGCGTGGAAGGTGGGCCTGACGGCTGTTCGAGACGTGGGCAGGCCGTGCGGGTAGGGGAGCGGTGGACGGCGTAGGAGGCTCCGGCTTAGCGGGGCCGGCGAACTCGGAGGCGGCAGTGAAGAAGGAGCACCACGTCAACCTGTCTTGTTCGTTCTGCGGCAAGTCGCAGCGCGAGGTCCGCAAGCTCATCGCGGGCCCGACGGTCTACATCTGCGACGAATGCATCAAGCTGTGTAACGACATCATCGCGGACGAGAACGAGCGCGAGGAGGGCAAGCCCCAGGTCAGCTTGCCGACGCCGCAGGAGATCAAGGCGTTCCTCGACGACTACGTCATCGGACAGGACCAGGCGAAGAAGGTCCTCGCGGTGGCGGTCTACAACCACTACAAGCGCATCTACCAGAAGAAGCCGACCTCTCGGCCGCGTCCGGGCGTGAAGAGCCCCGGCGGCGAGGAAGTGGAGCTGAGCAAGAGCAACATCCTGCTCATTGGCCCCACGGGGAGCGGAAAGACGCTGCTGGCCCAGTCGCTGGCGCGCTTCCTCAACGTGCCCTTCACCATCGCCGACGCCACCAGCCTCACCGAGGCCGGCTACGTGGGCGAGGACGTGGAGAACATCATCCAGAACCTCCTCCACAACGCCGACTACGACGTGGAGAAGGCCTCGCGCGGCATCGTCTACATCGACGAGATCGACAAGATCGCGCGCAAGGGTGACATGCCCAGCGCCACCCGCGACGTGGGCGGCGAGGGCGTGCAGCAGGCCCTGCTGAAGATCATCGAGGGCACCCGGGCCAACGTCACGCCGCGCGGCGGGAAGAAGTACAACCAGCAGGAGTACGTCCAGGTCGACACGACGAACATCCTGTTCATCTGCGGCGGCGCCTTCCACGGCATCGACGGCGTCATCAAGCGCCGCGTGGGCGAGAAGGGCCTCGGCTTCGGCGCGAAGATCACCCACCGCGAGGAGCGCAGCGTGGGCGAGCTGCTGGCGCTGACCGAGCCGGAAGACCTGATGCGCTTCGGCATGATTCCGGAGTTCATCGGCCGCCTGCCGATGATCGCCACGCTCAATGACTTGAAGGAAGAGGACCTGGTCATCATCCTCTCCCAGCCGAAGAACGCGCTGGTGAAGCAGTACCAGAAGCTCTTCGAGATGGAGAAGGTGAAGCTGACCTTCACCAAGGAGGCGCTGCGCGCCATCGCCCGCGAGGCGATGCGCCGTCACTCCGGAGCGCGCGGTCTCCGCGCCATCCTGGAGGATGCGATGCTGGAGATCATGTACGACGTGCCGTTCCGCGAGGGCGTCAAGGAGTGCAAGATCACCGAGCAGGTCATCACCAAGCACGAGGCGCCCCAGCTCGTCATGGAGAAGGAGAAGAAGACGGCCTAGCGGCGTCTTGCTTCTCCCGGCGTCCAAGGCCCTGCTTCCCACCCGGGAGGCGGGGCCTTCGCTCTTCAGGGCGCGGGCAGGGTGACGATGAACTCCGCCCCGGCGCCGGGCGTGCTCTCCACGCGGAGCTCGCCCTGGTGCTCCTGGACGATGTCGTGGCACAGCGACAGCCCCAGCCCCGTGCCCACGCCCGCGGGCTTGGTGGTGAAGAAGGGGTGGAAGAGCTTCTCGCGGAGGTGCTCGGGGATGCCGGGCCCGTTGTCGCGGATGCGCAGCTCCACCTTGTTGCCGACGCGGCGGGTGCGCAGGTGCACCTGGGGCGTGAAGCCGGCGCCGGCCTGCTGCTGCTGCTGCGCCGCGGCGTAGAAGGCGTTGTCGAGGATGTTGGTGAGCAACCGGCTGATGTCGCTGGCCACCAGCTCCACGATGCCCACGGTGGGGTCCAGCGACGTCTCCATCTTCACGCTGGCGCCCCCGGGGCGGCTGCGCAGGCCCTGCACCGCCAGATTCACGCTGTCGCGCACCAGCAGGTTGAGGTCCGCCTTGGAGCGGGTGCCCTCCGACTTGCGCGAGTGCCGGAGCATCGTCTTGATGATGTCCGAGGCGCGCTTGCCGTGGCTGTGGATGCGCTGGGCGTTCTGCTTCAAATCCTGGAGCGTCTCCAGCACGTCCTCGCGGGCCTCGCTGTCGAGCCGGTCCGCCATGCCCTTCAGCGTCTCCTCCAACTCGCCGGCCAGCTTCGAGGACAGGTTGGAGAAGTTGTTCACGAAGTTGAGCGGGTTCTGGAGCTCGTGGGCGATGCCCGCGGTGAGCGCGCCCAGGGACGCGAGCTTCTCCTGCGCGACGAGCTGACGCTGCATCTCCTGGAGGCGGGTGAGCGTCTCCGCCAGCTCGGCGTTCTTGCGCTGGATTTCAGCCGTGCGCTCCTCCACGCGGCGCTCCAGCGTCCGGCTGTACTCCTCCAGGCTGGCGTAGAGGCCGGCGTTCTCCAGGGAGATGGCCGCCTGGAATGACAGCAGGCGCAGCACCTCCAGCCGCTCGCGGGTGAAGGCGCCGCGGGTGGCGTCGTTCTCCAGGTAGAGCACGCCCGTCAGTGAGCCCTGCTTCAAGAGCGGGCTGCACAGCAGGGACTTGGGCTGGGCGCTGCGGACGTAGGGGTCCTCGGAGAAGGGCTCCTCCGCCGAGGCGTCGTGCAGGAGCACCGTCTCCCCGGTGCGCACCACGTAGTGGAGGATGGAGGCGGGCAGCGCCGTGGAGGCCTCCATGGGGATGGGCGCCTCCAGCACCACGCCGTCGCTGTCCACCGAGCCCTCCGCCGCGATGACCAGGCCCTCGGTCCGCTTCAGCAGCAGCACGCCCCGGCGCGCGCCCGCGTTCTCGATGACCAGCGTCATCAGCTTGCGCAGCAGCTTGCCCAGGACGATTTCGCCGGACAGCGCGCGCGCCGTCTTGATGACCGAGGCCAGGTCCAGCGCGGCCAGGGAGGCCTCGGTGGGCGCGTCGGTGCGCGTGGGCTCGGGCGCGGTGGGGAGCAGCCGGGGGTGCTCCCGCTCCAGCCGGGCCGCGACGGCGCGAGCGCCCCAACGCAGGTAGGCGGCGCGGGCCTCCTCCAGGTAGGTGCGCGCCACGCGCTCGCGGGCTTGCGTCAGGTGGAAGCGCGCCGCGGCCTCGCAGGCCACGCCCTCGTCGAGCGACAGGCCGTACTGGCGCGCCAGCCGGATGGCCCGGTCATACGCGTCCGCCGCCGTGTCCTCCTGTCCGTCCAGCCGCGCCCGCTCCGCGTCCAGCAGCTCCGCCCGGGCGCCGTAGTTCATCGGGGCGAGGTTCGCCCAGCCGCGCATGGATTTGCGGATGGCGTCGATGGCGCGCGACGAGCGAAGCCGGTCCAGCGGCCCCAGCGTCGGGTGGACGGCGATGAGCGCCAGGCCTTGGTAGAACTTGTACCAGGGCAGGTAGATCTGCCCGGCGATGAGCTCGACTTGCGCGTCCACCGCCGCGGCGCTCTTGAGGGCCCCGCGTGCGTCGCCCCACAGCCAGCGGCGCAGGGTGCGCAGCACGTCACAGGTGGCGATGCCGTTGGCGTAGTCGAGCTGCCGGTACGGCGCGACCAGCTCCTCCTCGCGGGCCTCCACGTCGCCGGTGAAGGCGCCGGTGAGGGAGTCGAGCGTGTGGCGCATGTACTCGACGAAGAGCACGTTCTTGTGCCGGTGGTTGGCCAGCGTGTCGCGGTACCGGTCCATGCGCGGGCCGCCGTCGGCCAGGCCGTCCCGGGCGATGATGGCGGTGGCGCAGCCCGCGCTGGCCGCGTAGCCGAAGTACTCGATGTCGCCCGTCTCCTGGCCCTTCTGCGCGGCGGCGAGGAAGTCGTCGATGCAGCCGGACAGCGGCTCCTTCCAGTGCCGGATGAAGAGGTTGAAGACGAAGGTCACCATGGCCCGCAGGCTCTCCGCGTGGAAGCGGTCCAGCGTCTTCAGCGCCAGCCGGCCGTAGCGGAAGCCCTCCTCGGGGTTGCCCAGGTGGACGCTCAGCATCAACCCGTAGCCCACGTAGCCGAACGCGGCCACGCCCGTGGCGCCGTGGCGGATGGTGAGCTGGAGCACGCGGAGCACCACCAGCGGGAACAGCAGCGGGCGGGCCATGAAGGCCAGCGAGGACAGCTTCACCAGCAGCCGCAGGGTGGCGAGCAGGAGCGGATCGGTGCACTCGGGCAGGGCCGCCAGGTCCTCGGGCTTGCGCAGGCCCAGGCGCAGCTTCGTCTTCGCCACCGCGGCCAGGACGTGGGGCTGCTTGGGGTTCGCGGGCAGGGGCTGGCCCAGCTTGCGCAACACTTCCAGGCCCAGGTCCACGCCGCGCGAGTGCTCGCCCCGGTGCGCGAGGCACTGGAGCCGGACCTCCTGCACCCGGACCTCCTCCGCGCCGTCCACCGCCTGGGCCAGCGCCGCCGCCGCCAGCCGCTCCATCTGGTCGAAGTCGGCCGCGAGGTAGGCGGCCTCGGACGCGTCGACGTGGAGGTCGAAGGTGAGCCGCCGGTCCTTCCGCCAGCCGTCGTCGCCGAGCAGCGACAGGCCCGTGCTCAGCAGCCGCCGGGCCGCGTCCCAGGCGCCGCGAGACTTGGCGCTGCGGCCGGCGCGCAGATCCAGCTCCGCGACGCGGTGACGCTCCTGCTCGTCATGGAGCACGGGCAAGGCCAGGTGGAAGTGGCTGACGAGCTCCGCGAGCCCTTCGTCCAGCCGCTCCGGCGGCGTGTGCCGCAGCAGCAGCCGGCCGATGCGCGCGTGAATCTCCGGGTGCACGTCCGCGGGGATGAGCTCCAGCGCGGCCTGCTGCACGCGGTCATGGGTGAACTGGTACGTGCCCCCGGTGTCGACGTCGGCGTCGTCGATGGGCGTCACGAGCCCGGCTTGCAGGACCTCGCCGAGGCCCTTCGCGGCCTCCTCGTCGGTGTGCTCCAGGACGATGGCGAGGCTGTGCAGGTCGAAGGTGTGGCCCAGCGCCGCGGCCATGGGCAGCAGGGCCTGGGCGGACGAGGACAGCTCGCGGATGCGGGAGGTGAGCAGCGCCACCACGCCGTCGCTGAAGTCCTGGCCCCGCAGCGCGGTGGCATCCCAGCGGAAGCCCCCGCCGTCCGCGTCGAAGCGCACCAGGCCGCGCTCGTAGAAGGTGCGCAGGAGCTGCACGGCGTGGAACGGGTTGCCTTCCGACAACGACAGCACCAGGTCGTCGAGCTGGGCGTCGGGTTGTCCCTCGGCGGGAGGGAACACGTCCGACACCAGCCGCGTCATGTCCTCGGGTGACAGCGGCGCCAGGTCGATGCGGTGGACCGGAGTGCCGTGCTCCTGCAGCGCGCGGGCGAGGCCTTCGACGGGATGGTCGGGGCTCAGCTCCTCGGCGCGGCAGCCCGCGATGACGAGCAGGTGTTCGATGTCCCGGTCCGTCAGGAGGAGCCGGAGGAGCTGCAGGCTGGTGCTGTCCGCCCAGTGGAGGTCGTCCAGGACGAGGACGAGCGGGTGCTCCCGCGAGGCGAGCGCCCCCACCAGCTTGCGCAGGACGAGTTGGAAGCGCAGCTCCGACTCCGCGGGCCCCAATTCGGGCACGGGGGGCTGGTCCCCGAGCACCAGGGCCATGCGAGGCACCGCGTCCACCACGAGCCGGCCCATGCCGCCCACGGCTTCGAGGAGGCGATGCCGCCAGCGCTCCAGGTCGTGCTCCTGCTCGCCGAGCAGTCCGCGCGCCACCTCGCGGAAGGCCTCGAAGATGCCGCTGTAGGGTGTGTCGCGGAGGAGCTGGTCGTACTTGCCGCGCGCGAAGTGCCCGTGGCGCTCCGTGACGGGGCGCTTGAGCGTCCCGGTGAGGGCGGACTTGCCCATGCCCGCGGCCCCGGAGACGAGGACGAAGGCGGAGCGGCCCGAGGCGGCGCGCTCGAAGGCTTCGCGCAGGGCCGCCTGTTGCGGTTCGCGGCCGTAGAGCTTCTCGGGGACGGCGAAGCGCTCGGGGACGTCCTTGGCGCCCAGGATGAACGGGGCGACGGGCCCCGGGGCCTCCAGGGCCTTCAGGCAGCGCTGGAGGTCCGCCACCAGCCCGTAGGCGCTCTGGTAGCGGTCCTCGGGGGACTTGGCGAGGAGCTTGAGGGCGATGTCGGAGAGGGGCTGGGGGAGCCCGGGCTCGACGGTGACGGGCGGCGCCGGGGGGAGGGCGACGTGGGCGTGGATGAGGCCCAGCGCATCCGTGTCCGCGAAGGGGCGGCGGCCGGTGAGCAGCTCGTAGAGCACCACGCCCATGGAATAGAAGTCGCCGCGCGAGTCCACGCTGCGGTGGGTTCGTCCCGTGCCCTCGGGCGAGAGATATTCGAGCGTACCCTCCAGTCGCTCGGGGGCGAGCGGCGCGACCTCGGCGCGGGGCCGGCGCGTGGCGAGGGTGAAGCTGGTGAGCTTCACGGACTCGCCGTCCGTGCCCACGACGATGCTGCTGGGGTTCAGGTCCCGGTGGAGGATGCCCTGCTCGTGGATGCCGCCCAGGGCGCGCGCCAGCGACAGCGCGATGCGGCAGGCGGCGCGGGGCTCGACGCGGCCGTGGGACAGGCGCTGTGCCAGCGTCGCGTCGCCGAAGCCCTCCAGGACGAGCACGGGGGCGCCGTCTCGTGCTTCAGTCCAGGCGAGGGGCTGGAGGACGCCGTCGAGGTTCAGGGCGTTCGTCAGCTCCCATTCATGGCGCAGCCGCGCGGTGGCCGAGGGAAGACGCGTGGTGTCGGGGACCTTGAGGAGGACCGGGGCGCCATCTTCCTCGCGTGTGGCGCGCAGGAGCTGGAAGGCGCCCGCGGTGGTGAGTTCTCTGCCGATGCGGTAGCCGGGTACATCCATCATTGCTTCCACCCGTGCGCGCAGGAGCGCACTCCCCGTTGAAGCGGGTGAGGCTAGTCGTGGCGCAGGGGGCTCGCAACACAGTGCGGCGCTCGTGAGCCTGGATGGCCGGCGGAAGGCCAGGGTGGAGCGGACCTCGCGGGTGTGCGATGGATCGTCTCACCGTGCTGAGACCCTCTGGGATGGCTGGTGTGGCCGCGCGAAGCGGCGGACGCCGCGCGCTCGTGATTGGCAGTGGTTTCGGTGGACTGGCCGCGGCCATCCGGCTGGCGGCGCGTGGCTGGCGCGTCACGGTGCTGGAGCGGAGGGACGGACCGGGCGGGCGGGCGAACGCCTTCCAGCAGGAGGGCTTCACGTTCGACGCGGGGCCCACCGTGATTACGTGTCCGCACCTGCTGGAAGAGCTGTGGGCGCTCGCGGGCCAGCGCATGGCGGACTACGTGGAGCTGCGGCCCGTGGCGCCGCTGTACCGGATGCGGTTCCCGGACGGCTCCACGTTCGACTACCACACGGACCGCGAGGCGATGCGCGAGTCCGTGCGCCGGCTGTCTCCCAGGGATGAGGCGGGGTTCTTGTCGCTGTGCGCCCGCGTGGAGCGGATGTACGAGGCGGGCATTGGCACGCTGATGAGCACGCCGGTGCCGGACGTGCTGAGCCTGGCGCCGTTCACCCCCGCGCTGGTGCGGGACGAGGCGTTCCGGTCGATGTTCGGGCTGGTGTCGAAGCACATCCGCGACGAGCGGCTTCAGCAGGCGTTGAGCTTTCATCCGCTGCTGATCGGCGGCAGCCCCTTCGCGACCGCGAGCGCGGTGTACACGTCGATTCAATTCGTGGAGCGCCGCTGGGGCGCGTTCTTCCCGGTGGGCGGCACGGGGGCCCTGGTCCGCGGCCTGGTGGCGTTGCTGGAGTCCCTGGGCGGCGAGGTCCGTTACGGCAGTGAGGTGACGGAGATCACGCTGGAGGGGCGGAAGGCGACGGGGGTTCGGCTCGGGGATGGGACGGGGCTGGCCGCGGACGTGGTGGTGTCGAACGCGGATGCGGCGTGGACGTACCGGTACCTGTTGCCCGGGCATGTCCGGAAGCACTGGACGGACGAGCGCATCGACCGGGCGCGGTACTCGATGAGCGCGTTCCTCTGGTACTTCGGGACGCGGCGTCAGTATCCGGAGGTGGCGCACCACACGCTGCTGTTCGGCAAGGACTTCCGGGGGATGTTCTCGGGGCTGAAGGGGCCGGGGCAGCCGTCCCCAGACCCGCTGCTGTACCTGCACAGGCCCACGGCGACGGACGCGGCGCTGGCTCCGGTCGGGCATGACGCCTTCTACGTGCTGGCGCCAGTGCCGCATCTGGGGACGGGCTCGGAGTGGAGGCATCGGGCGGAGTCATTCCGGAGGGCGCTGGAGGAACGGCTGTCGCGGACCGTGCTGCCAGGGCTGGGCGCGGAGCTGGTGACGTCGCGGATGGTCACCCCGGAGTACTTCCGCGACGAGCTGCGCTCATTCCGGGGGGCCGCGTTCAGCTTCGCGCCAACGTTGCTTCAGACGACGTTCCTTCGCGCCCAGGCTCGCAGTGAGGACGTGGAACGCCTCTACATGGTCGGGGCGGGCACGCATCCCGGGGCGGGGCTCCCCGCTGTGCTGTGCTCCGCGAAGATCGTCGACGCCGTGATTCCACTGGCGTAGCGGACGCTTCGACGGGCGTGGGACGTGATGGCGCGTTGAGCCACGGATGGGGGGCTATCCTGGGTTGGTTCGTGTGGTAGGATTTGCCGCGCAGTCCCATTGAGAGGATTTGTCATGCGCAAGGGAATCCAGAAGTGGGTCTTTGTCGTGGGCGTTGTTTTCGGAGGCATGCTGGGAACGGTCCGGCCAGCGGAGGCTCAAGCCAGCATTGATCGGTGTCCGGATCAGTGCGCCGATGCGAGCTGCACCTGTGTCTATCGGTGCTATTCAATGGGTTCCAGCTGCCTCTGTGAGCAGTTTCCTGTGTGCTTTTGAGGGAGGTTGACTCTCTCGAGCCATCATGAGTGGGCCTCGAATGAGCGGCCCACCTTCTCGGCGCGGAACGAACCTGTGTTTGCGCGTGAGCAATCCGGAGCCGGAAGGCTCCGGCCACGGCCGTGTCATCGGCCGGCTGTGTCCATCATCCGCGCAACCTGACGGCCGGGGGCGGCTGTCGCGGTGACGCGAGCGCGTCCCTGCCTTGACTCATGTTTTGACCCAGGTCTGGGGCATTCATGACGCAGCTCGATACAACAGCGACATTCATGTTTTGCTGGGTGGGCCTGTTGCAGCTCCAGTTAGAACATGCTAGCAAGCAAAAGAGGGAATGTATTGAAGTCTCGCCTCACGCTGTATCGCCGGAATGGAGCTTGCTCCGGTCCGAGTAGCAAGGAGGTCGCGTGGCAACGGGCAAGGACATCCTCTTCAAGTCCCCTCTCGATCGGATGCCGAGCGCTTCGGTCGGTGAAACACCCGCGAGCACCCCTCTCAAGCCGGTCGCCTTGAAGCGGCAATGGAAGCCTTCGCGCTTCAATGTCCACGCGCTCACGGACGACGGCTGGCTGCTGCTGTGGAACACCTACTCAGGGTCGCTGAACGCGTTCCGCCCGGCGCAACGCGAGTCGGTGCTCAAGCTGCTCAGCCAGCAGGGCATCACCGCCAGCGACGACGGCATCACCGGCTACCTCTCCAAGAGAGGCTTCCTGATTGAGAAGGAGGCCGATGAGCTGCGCCGGGTCCAGTATGCGTTCGGCCAGGCGAATCACCGCAGTGACATCCTCGAGCTGATCCTGCTGGCCTCGGAGGACTGCAATTTCCGGTGCACGTACTGCTACGAGGACTTCAAGCGCGGCACGATGCGCCCCGAGGTGCGCGCGAGCATCAAGAAGCTCGTGGAGAGCCGTGTCCGGTCCTTGCGCGAGTTCAACGTCTCCTGGTTCGGGGGCGAGCCGCTGTACGGGATGGAGGCCATCGAGGACCTGGCGCCGTTCTTCGCGGAGACTGCGAAGCGCGAAGGGCTGCGGTTCTCCAGCCACATGACCACGAACGGCTACCTGCTGACGGACGACGTGGCCGGCCGCCTCTTGTCGTGGGGCATCACCGACTTCCAGATCACCCTGGACGGCCTGCCGGAGCACCACAACCAGCACAGGCCGGCGCGCGACGGCGGCGGCACATACCAGACGATCTACGACAACCTGGTGAAGCTGAGCGAGCGCGAGGACGACTTCTCGGTCGTCATCCGCGTCAACTTCGCCAAGACGAATGTCGAAGGGCTGGAGACCTTCCTGAAGTCCCTCCAGGAGAGGTTCAGCGGGGATGATCGCTTCACCGTCTCCTTCCACGCGGTGGGACGCTGGGGCGGGAGCAACGACGCCAACCTGGACGTCTGCGGCAAGGACGAATCCCATTCCGCGCACATGCGGCTGAAGGCCGCGGCCCGGACCTTGGGGCTGCGCGTCACCAGCGGGTGGCGGCCCGGCGCCAGGGTGGGGACGGACGTGTGCTACGCGGTCAGGCCCTACAACTTCATCGTGGGCGCCCATGGCGACCTGATGAAGTGCACCATCGATCTCAACAAGAAGGACCGCAACATCGTCGGGAAGATCCTCCCCGACGGCACGCTCGATTTGAACACGGACAAGATGGCCCTGTGGACCGAGCCGGCCTTCGAGCGGGACACCGGATGCCAGAGCTGCCACAACCTGCCGGCGTGCCAGGGCGTGCATTGTCCGCAGATCCGCATGGACTACAACCAGCGTCCTTGCCCGACCATCCGCTTCACCGCCAAGCGAGAGATGGTGGACTACTTCAAGGCCACCCAGGATGGCGCGAAGCGCGCCGCCGCTGATGCAGCGGCCTTGCCTGAGGCAGACAGCGGGGGAGAGGAGCGGGAGTCGCAGACGCCACCCGACGCCAAGCAGAGCGCGCCATGACGATGACCCAGGGGGCTGCCCCCGAGAACGCCGCCATCCCCACCGCGTCCAGGGTCGATCGGGTCAAGCACCTGCTCGCCCGGAGCGACGTGAGCAGGAGCGAGGTGTTCGACCTGGTCCATTCGCTCAGCGACGATGAGCTCCTGCCGTTCGGACTGCGCGCCTACCGGCTCAACCTCGTGTCGCTGTTCGGCCGTGACTGGCCACGGGAGCGGATTGCGCAAGCCGCGCGCGCCGCCGCGATCAGCAAGATCCTCGGCGGGTGGGAGTACCATCAGCATTACCTGCCGCGGTTGACGTCGGCGCCTGACGCGCCGCAAGTGAACGGGGCGCACCTGGAGCAGGTGCGCGCGCTGCTCGAGCGCGGCCGTGGGGTGGTGGGGGTGTCCTTCCACTTCGGTCACATGCGCTATCTCCCCTCCGAGTTCGCGCATGCGGGGATCGCGACGCACCTGCCGCTCGCCAGCGATTCGTACAACGACTACTGGACCGCGAGGGCCAGCAACCCGGGCGCGGCGCTCTGGAAACACTTCGAATTCGTGGACGTCGAGGCGCGCGCGGGCGCGATCTCGCTGGCCAAGGCGCTCGCACGGGGCGAGCTGGTCTTCTCCACGATTGACGGCAACACGGGCAACGACGGGACGCGGGGAGACGCGCGGCGCTCGAAGGTCGCGCTCCTAGGGAGCGAGTGCCGGGTCAAGAACGGGTTGTTCGTCATGGCGGCGAGGTTCGGCTCTCCGGTCATCCCGATGGTGGCCCACAACCTCGACGGCCAGCGGGCGTGCAGGCTGGGGCCGGTCCTGGATCCGGGCGGGCCGCTGCGCGGCGCGGACGCGGAGCGCTTCGTCGAGGAGGCCGTGCAGAGCGCGTACACCTTCCTGGGCGAGGCGCTGAACGCATATGCCGACGAGTGGTGCGGCGGCGACTTGTTCCACCAGTGGCGGCTCCCGGCCCCCTCCGTCACGCATCCCGCCAACGAGATTGAGCAGCGCCTGCGCGAGCACCTGGGGACGGGCGGCCGGGTGGTGATGGACACGCGGCGCATCGTCGAGCTCCCGGGTGAGAACGACATCGTCTGGACCGACGCCATGACCGGGCGTTGCTACAAGTTTCCGCTCGCCATCATGGACCTGGCGGCGCGCCTCGCGGACGAAGGCCGGGGCGTGGACCTGCAGTGGCTTGACCAGCACCCGAGCGACGTGCGCTCGCGGATGTGGAGCTTGATCTGCCAGCTCGCGTCGCGGGACGCCGTCCGGTGCCACGGGTGAACGCAGGGCTTGTTTGACCATGCGCGCGGAGGCAGCGCGCTGAAAGGGATTACCACCCTCCAATGCACGGGGATTGGTAATGCAGTAACGAAAAAGTGCATCCCCCAGAGGAGCATCACGTGAACAACGACAAGAACGCCGTGACGGTTGAGAAGAACGAGAGCCTCCTGATCGACGAGTTCGAGATCATCGAGCTTGAGGACCGTCTGGAGCTGGCCGGCCGCTGCAACGGCCGCTGCGACGCCCAGGTCGAGCGCTCGGTGGAGTAAGCTGTAGGACACTCGGCGAACGCCGATTGTTTCTAGGCCGGATCGGGCTTGGGTCCGATCCGGTCGCAGTTCGATCGAAGCGCCCGAAGGGTCTGCCTGGAAGGCGAGTTCAGGGAGCTCGGACCATGACGCAACCCGCCCGCCCACTGGCCAATCCCCACCTCGAGGTATCCGACTTCGACTCGGATGCGGCGAAGCCGATGGTGATGTGCGCCGTCCCTGATGGGAATGACGCGGTGCGCTTCGCGCTGCCGGCGGCCTACATGGACCTGGTGCGGGAGTTCGACGGGGTCCGCACCATTGACGAAGCCATTGACGCGTTTCTGCAGCGCGGACAGGGGAGCTTCGAGCGGGATTGGCTCCGGCGGCTGGTCGAGAAGTCGCTGCTCCCCAAGGGCATCCTCGTTCACCCGGATCAGGACGCTTCGCGGGCGGGCGTCAGCTCACAGCCCAAGCGCGCGTTCCTGTTCATCAAGCTCCCCATCATCCCGCCCAGCGTCGTCGAGCCGATTGCCCGGCGCCTGGGCTTCATGTTCAAGACGCCGGCCCTGGTGCTGGGCTTGATCCTGGCGGTGCTCTCGCACGCCTACGTCTACGGTGTGCTGCTCACGGCTCAGCGCGCCGACTTCAGCCAGCTCGACGCCACGGGCGTCCTGGCCGTGATGCTGCTCTCCACCCTGGGGACCCTCTGTCACGAGTTCGGGCACGCCAGCGCCGCCGCTCACTACGGCTGCCGGCGGATGACCATCGGCTGGGGCGTCTACATCATCTATACGGTCCTCTGGACGAACGTCTCGGACGCCTGGAAGCTCCCGCGGCGGCAGCGCGCGGTCGTGGACATCGGCGGGGTCTACTTCGAATCGATCTTCCTGCTCGCCATGCTGGGGCTGTTCCTGCGGACCGGGGACATCATCTTCCTCGTCGCCTTCGTCATCATCGACCTCTCGATCGCGACGACCTTCAACCCGTTCCTCCGCATGGACGGCTACTGGCTGATGAGCGACTTCTTCGGCATCGTGAACCTGCGCAAGCAGCAGATGCTCTGGGTTCAGCACCTGGGAGGCAGGCTCTTTGGCGTCCGGGAGCCAGGGCCGAAGGTCAACCTGACCCGCAAGGCCAGGTGGGCGCTTGGCATCTACACGGCGCTGGGCACGGTGTTCCTGGCCTACATCCTGAAGGTGATCTTCCAGTTCGTGATTCTGAGCATCGCCAAGGAGTACCCCGCGTTGTTGCGCGCCTTCGTCCAGGCGGCTGGAGAGGGAGCGCCGTTGATCGAGGTGCTCAAGGTGTTCCTGGAGGTCTTCTGGCGTTCGTTGATGCTCGCGGGCGCGGCCGTCACGCTGTGGAGCCTGGCGACACGCGCGGTCAATCTGCTTGGCAAGCTCTGGGCGTTCCGGGCCCAGGTCCGGCACAGCGGGGCCTGAGCGGCCTGGCCGAGAGCGAGCATGCGCAACCCGGATTCTTCAGTCGACGCGCCTGATTCACCCGCGGGGTGGGGCGACCTGTCCACGATTCGCCTGGTGCTCTCCGACGACTTGATCCTCGAGAGCCAGGACGCGACCCACGTCACGGTCGCGAATACGGCCACCGCGGCGCGCATGAAGCTGTCCACCGCCGCCTACCAGTTCCTGAAGGCGTTCGCGAAGCCGCGCAGGTTGGAGGAGGTCGTCCCGCCTGGCGCCGCGGCCGGGGCGCGCGCGCAGGTGGGCCGGCTGCTGGAGAAGCGGCTCCTCCTCGACGCCGACGCGCCGCGCGCGGTCCGCGCGGACCGGCTGCGCACGACGGTGCCCTACCGCTTCTGCAACGCGCCGGCCCACGGCGCGGCCAGCGACTTCGTGGTGCTGGGCGTGCCCTACGACCTCGCGGGCGCCGTCGACTGCCGCGCCGCGCCGACGGCGATCCGGCAGAAGTCGCTCGATTACCTCTACCGGATGCGAATCGCCGACGGCCGTCCCAACGGCTGGTTCGACGCGAACCGGGAGACCTGGATCATGCGGGGCGCCTCGCTGGCCGACGCTGGCGACGTCTACGTCGAATACGGAGAGGAGCAGGCCGAGCTGTTCGGACGGATCGCCTCGGTCCTCGGGACGCTGGGGGAGGGGGCGGTGCCGGTCGTCCTTGGCGGGGACGGCTCGGTGACGTACGCCGTTGCCGCGGCGCTCCGACGCCGGGGGCCGCTGACCGTCGTCCGGCTCTCCGCAGAGCTGGCGACGTCTCCCGCGTCGGGCGCCGAGGTCATCGGGGCGGAGGAGGTCGCGGCCCGTCTCCTGGAACTCGAAGGGGTGGAGCGGTTCGTGAGCCTGGGCGGGCTGAAGCCGCCCCCCGCGAGCCCGAGCGGCCGGGTGACGGTGTACGACGTGGAGGCGCTGCGCCGCGCCCCCCTGGACACGCTGGCGTGTGACTGGGGCGGCGACGTGCATCTGTCAATCGACCTTGGCCTCACGACGCCGGAGTGCATGCGGACGGACGAGCACGGCGTGTCGGCCGGGCTGTCACAGGCCGAGCTCAGGGGGGTGATCTCCGCGCTGGGCCAGCGGCACCGCATCGTCGGCATCGACCTCGTTGGCCTGGACACGCGGTCAAGGCTCGCGCACCTGTCCGCGGCGGTCGCTTGCGACCTCGCGCTGACCGCGATGGAGGCCTCCCGCGGCCATGGGGGGGCCGAGCGATGAGCGGAGCAAGCCCGCGCGCGTCGCTGTTCGGCTGGCCGGACCGCAGCCTGGCGCTGGCTGAGCCGGGCGCGCTCTGCGTCGTGGGCGCGCCGACGGACCTGGGCAACCCGATCGCTCGCGGCGCGGCGAAGGGCCCCGCGGCGATACGCGAGGCGAGCCAGCTCCTGGCACCCCCTCGGGTCCCTGGCTGCGATTGGGGCGACGTGGCGGGGCCGGCGAACCTGGCGCGCTACCTGGAGCGGCTGGCGGCGACGACGAAGGACATCCTGGCGCGCGGCCTGCGCCCCTTGTTCCTCGGCGGCGACCATTCCATCAGCTACGCGCCCGTGTCGGTGCTGCAGTCCGCCGGGGACCTGTGCCTGGTCTGGATTGACGCGCACACGGACTTCAGCCCGTGGGAGGGGACGCCGTTCCACGACCACAAGCAGGTGCTGCGCAGGCTGTCGAAGCTGCCCGGCGTGCGCAGGATCGTGCAGATCGGCTACCGGGGAATCACGGTGGGCGACGAGCGCTCGCTGGGGGATGACGCCGTCGTCATCACCTCGGCCCGCGCGCGCAACCTGTCCGACGCCGAGCTCCTGGCGCTCGTGCCGGAAGCGCTGCCCTGCTACGTCTCCATCGACATCGACGCGGTGGACCCGTTCCATGCGCCCGGCACCGGCGCCCCGGTGCCAGATGGCCTGCACCCGCTGCACGTGCGCCGGATCCTGAGCGCGCTGGTGCGCGAACGCAGGATCTCGGGGCTCGACGTGGTCGAGGTCAACCCGGTGCTCGACGTCCAGACCTCGACGAGCGCGATCGCCGCGGAGCTCATTCGCGAGGCCGCGGACCAATGGCATTCCCAGCTCGGGCGCTCGAACCGCGCGAGCTAGCGCTACTGTTCATCATCCACGTCAGGCACGAGGGACCGCCGAATGGAAGCCACACCGATTCCCGCCTATGACCTCGAAGCGTTCCGCCAACTGGTGGAGAAGTCGCCGGACGTGCTCACCCGGCAGCCTTGCGTGGTGCGGGGCTTCACTGACAAGTGGCTCGCCAGCAAGCGGTGGGGCGAGCTGGACGCGCTCAGCGAGATGTTCGGGCACCTGCCGGTGACGGCTGGCGCGCCGCAGTTCGTCACCCAGAAGCAGGCGAAGATGTGCCAGGTGATGACCGACTTCGGGACCTATCTGGAGTACGTCAAGGCCCCGGAGCGCGTGGAGGCGCTCTTCGAGGGGAAGTGGTCGAAGGGCAGCGCGCAGCTCCTGCGGGAGCTCGGCCTGCCCCTGTACAGCGGGAACCTCCGGCTGGTCCGCCATGCCCGGGAGGAGGTCTTCTCGCAGCTCGACCCCATCCTCCCGGAGCCGCTGGAGCACTTCAACAACGAGATCCCGTACTACTACCAGTCAGGCAACCACGTCTGGCTGTACGTGAGCCTGAAGGGCGCGCTCACGCCGCTGCACCAGGACAACAACGCGGTCATCGCCTACCTGGCGCAACTGCGGGGGCAGAAGCGGGCGATCCTCTACAGCGCCGAGGACAAGCGCCACTACTACAACCCGGACGTCGGCTACCTGGACCCCCTGAACCCCAACGATGACGAGTTCCCGACCTGGCGCGAAGCCCGCCCGTGGACCGGGCTGCTCAATCCCGGGGAGCTGCTCATCTGGGGACCGAACTGGGCGCACCACGTCGTGACGCTGTCGGACTCGACCACCGTCAGCTTCGACTTCATCAACGCCCTCAACCTGCGCGCGTACGCGAAGTCGGTGGACTGGAGGGACGAGCTGGGCCGGTTCGCGAGGAAGAACGCGGAGCTGATTCGCACGCGTATCCCGGACCGCCGCGTGCATGACGCGCTGACGGGCGCCAGTGACCCGGAGCTCGGGCGCGAGCTGATGATCTGCGTCCTTCGAAGCGCCCTGGCCGGCTCGCAGCCGGAGCGGTCAGCGCGGGTCAGGCGTGAGCTGCTGGCGGCGCTCGAGGAAGACGCGGCGCCGGAGCTCAAGCCGGCAGCGGCTGGAGCGGTGTGATGGCGGACGCTCTGTCTCCGACGGACCCTCGCGAGCCGGCTGGCGGCGCGGACGAGGTGCGGCTGGTCGTCTCACCCGCGATGCGGGTCGAGCAGCTCGACGAGAAGTTCGCCACCATCTATCTGCAGTTGGATGGCACCCGGATCCGCATCCCCATCGCGTTGCACAAGCTCCTCCTCGAGTTCGAGACGCCTCGCGGCGTGAGCGCCGTCCTCGGCGACGGGCGGTACGGCGCCAAGGCGGGGGCCGCGCTGGAGAGCCTGCGCGCGAAGGGGTTCCTGGTCGGCGAGAACACGCACGCGTCGAGCCGCCGCCTGCTCACGGACGCGCCCGTGCGGATGTTCGACGCGCCCGCCCAGAAGCTGGAGCCCTCGAGTTCGGACTTCGTCGTGCTCGGCGTCGCCTACGATCTCAGCGACCGCTCGGCCGCTGGCGCGCGCGAAGCGCCCGCGGCGCTGCGGGAAGCGTCGCTGCAGATTCTCTACGGATTGGACCGCCACGGCGGCAAGCCGCTGGGCTGGTACGACGCCGACCGCCGCCGCCCCATCCTGCGAGGCGCGACGATCTCCGATTGTGGCGACGTGTTCATCACCCGAGGGGAGGAGCAGGCGGCGTTGTTCGGCCGCGTCGACGCCGTGTTGGAGACGGTGACGGGGGCCGGCAGCCTGCCCGTGCTGATCGGCGGCGATGCGTCCGTGGCCTTTCCGGCCATCCGCCGTCTGCAGGCGCGACAGCCGATCGCGGTCGTCAGGATCGCGGCTGACGCGCGCGAACGTGGCGCCGTCCATCCTTCCTTCATCTCACCGGGCACCTTGCCGGCGCACGCGCTCGGCCTTCCTGGCGTGACGCGCTATGTGCACCTGGGCGCCATCGGCTCGGTGGACCGGGCCCTGGCCGGCCTCACCGTGCTCTCCGCGCCGGAGCTGAGGGACGCGGGCGGCGAGGACGCGTTGGTGCGCTGTCTGGCGGACTGTCCGCGGGTGTACCTGAGCATGGACATCCGCTCGCTCGCGCCGCCGGGAGGGAGCGCCGACGGGGCCGCGCCGAGCACGCATTTCGAATACGCCGAGCTGCACCGGCTGCTTTGCCTGCTCGGCGCCCACTGCCAGATTGTCGGCATGGACCTGGTTGGCTGTACCCCGATGGCGCGCTGCTGGGGCGTCACCGCGATGACGGCCCTGCACGTCCTCTTGACCGCCATGAGCGCGGCGAAAGATCGATGATGGAATGGCGGAATGAGGCGACGACGAGCTCCGGCGAAGCGGCTCCCCAGGCCCTGTTCGGCTGGCCGGGAGCCGTAGCGGGTGCGCCGCGCGCCCGCATCGAGGTCCTCGGCGTCCCGAGTGATTGCGGAAACGGCGCCTCCTCCGGCGCGCGCTTCGGGCCGGAGGCGATCCGGCGCGCCAGCCAGGGGCTCCGGCCCGAGGTCACTGGCGTTGACCGAGGCGACGTGGAGGGCGTGCATGGCCACGACTGGGCCGACGTCCTCGACAGGACGGAGCAGGAGATCGGGCGGATTGTCGAGGCCGGCGCGGTCCCCATCGTGCTCGGCGGCGACCACTCCATCTCCTACGCGGCGGTGGCCGCGCTGCGCTGCCATCCCACGCTCAACATCGTCTGGTTCGACGCGCACACCGACTTCTGCGCGTGGTCCGGCGGACGGTGGCACGACCACAAGCAGGTCCTGCGGCGCATCGCGGGCATGGGCCACGTCGGCCGCATCCTGCAGGTCGGCCACCGCGGCATCACCTACTTCGATGAGAGCGCCCGCTCCGACAAGATGACCGTGCTTTCGGCGACCGCCGCGCGCAGCGCGCCGCTGGAGAGCGTGTTGGCCACGTTGCCCGAAGGCGAGCCGGTCTACATCTCCATCGACGTCGACGCGATCGACCCGCGCCTGGCGCCGGGGACCGGCCACCCGGTGCCCGGTGGGGTGCGCGGGGAGCTGATTGAGCAGATGGCCCGCTTCATCGCGTCCCGGCGCCGCGTGGTGGGGCTCGACGTCATGGAGGTCAACCCGCTGCTCGACCACCGGGACACCACCAGCGCGCTCGCCGCGAGGCTGCTCGCCGGCATCGCGCCCCACCTCGCCCCGTTTCCTCCTTCCGAATGAGTCGAGCCATGCAGAGCAAGCAGATACCGGTGGTGTCCAGCGAGGAGTTCCGCCGCCTGGCGACGAGCAATCCCAGGGTGCTCCATGAGAACCCATGGATCGTCGAGGACTACATCAAGGCCTGGCCGGGCTACGAAGCCTGGCAGCGCCTGGAGTATCTTGAGTCCCGCTTCGGCAAGCTGAGCGCCTTCGCCAAGGCGCCCAACTTCATCACCAATCGCAAGTCGAGCCTGGTCAGCGTCGAGACGGAGTTCAGCCGCTACCTGGACTACATCCGCCAGCCCGAGCGGGCGCGGGAGCTCTTCGCCGAGCGCTGGATGGAGGGGGATTATGCGCAGTTCGTCGCGCAGGACCTGCCGCTGTATTGCGGCACGTTGAGGATCGTCCACAAGGCGGATGACCCCGTCTTCGCCGAGGTGGAGCCACTGGTGCCTGCGCCACTGGTCCCCTGGAACCACGCGCTGCCCTACTACTACTCGCTGTTCAACCACTTCTGGTTGCTGGTCAGCCTGCCCGGGGCGCTGACGCCGCTGCACATCGACAACAACGGGACCATCGCGTTGATCGCGCAGCTCAAGGGCCGCAAGCGGGCGACGCTGTATTCTCCGGACGACCTTCGCCACGTCTACAATCCCGAGGTCGGCTACATGGACCCCGAGCACCCCGACGAGGTCGACTTTCCGACGTGGCACCAGGCGGTCAAGTGGACCGGCGACCTGGAGGTGGGGCAGGTGCTCTTCGTCGGCACGCGCTGGGCACACCATGTGCGGACGCTGGACACGTCCATCTCGGTCAGCTTCGACTTCGTCGACCAGAGCAACCTGGCGGACTACGCCGTCTCCACGGGGTGGGCGGAGGTGTTCGGCAAGCGCATCAAGTCCAGCCCCGAGGCCGTGCGGCGGAAGCTCGGCGGGAGCGTGCCACCGGCCGACTTCGACCGGCTCGCCCCGGTCGAGCTGGGGCGCCGCAGCATGGCCGAGGTCCTGCGCGCGGCGCTGAAGGCGAACGACGGCTCCGAGCTGGCGCGCATCCGGCGCCTCTACCTCACCCGGCTCGAGCAATGTCTGGATGGGACGGACTGCACCGCCGAAGGCCCGGTTCCCAGCGTCACACAGGTGCGTGGCAGCGGCCTCGTTCCTGTACGATGACGGGCAAGGCGGAGGGGACGAGCCGCACTGGCGGCGCGCCGTTGATTCATCCGGAAACCGTCGACGAGGACGCATTCAAGATGTTGGAGTTGGCCCTATGAATTCGCTCGGCGTCATGCTCGAAGAGGCGCGCCAGTCCTGGCGCGGATTGTTGCGGCGCCCCGGATACTTTGTCCTCGCGGTCCTGACGCTGGCGCTGGGTGTCGCCACGGTCACCATCGCGTTCTCGCTGCTCCACCAGGCGCTGCTGAAGCCGTTGCCGTTCCCGAAGCCTGACCGGCTGGTCACGCTCGGCATCATCGTCGAGCAGGACCAGAACATCGCCGCGCCGCGGTACTACCCGCTGCTCAAGGCGATGCGAAGCGTGGAGTCGGCCGGAATCCTGATGGGCTGGACGACCAACACGAACATCGCCTTCGGCGACCAGGCCGAGGTGGTGACGGCGCTGCGGGCCGATAGAGGCTTCGTCGAGACCCTGGGGCTGCCCCCCGCGCTCGGGCGCAACTTCAACACCGACGAGGATCGGCCCAACGGGCCGGAGGCGGTCATCCTCGGTCACGAATTCTGGCGCACCCGCCTCGGCGCGGATGCGTCGGTCGTGGGGCGGAGTCTGCAGATCGAGGGCCGGGCCGTTCAGGTCGTCGGCGTGCTCCCCGAGGCGTTCCGTTGGCCGGAGCGCTTCGACCTCATCATGTCGCTCCAGCCGGACCCGGTGAGCCGCGACCTCTCCACGAACCAGATCGTCGTGGCGAGGCTCAAGCCGGACGCCACGGTCGAGGGCGCGGCCGCGGAGACGCGCGTCGTGCTGAGCGCCATGCTGGCGGACAGCGGGGGCGCGACGGAGCGTCAGCAGGAGTATCTGCGGAAGAACCCGCCGTCGGCGCTGCCGCTCGGGACGAGCGTGTTCGCGCGCCGCTCCGGCGACACGCTCTGGCTGTTCCTGGGGGCGGCCGCGTGCGTGCTGGTGATCGCGGCCATCAACCTCGCCAGCCTGATGCTGCTGCGCGCCCTGGCGCGAACCCACGACGGCGCGGTGCGCGCCGCGCTGGGGGCCACCCTGTGGCGCCTGGGCTTGCCGGCGTTGGCGGAGGGCGCGCTGGTGGGGTTGGTGGGCGCCGTCGCCGGCCTGGGCCTCGCGTGGGTGGGCCTGCGGCTCCTGGGTGGGCTGGTGCCTTCCGAGTGGCTGCGCGGCGAGGCCGTCGCGCTGGATGGCGCCAGCCTGGCGTTCGCGCTCGCGGCGGGGCTGGCGACGGCGGTGATGGCGGCGACGCTGGGCGTCCTCCGGAGCCATCACGTCGATCTGGCGCGCGAGCTGAGCGGTGGCGGCCGTGGCGGCTTGAGCCGCCAGAGCGGCCGTCTGGGGCGCGTGCTGGTGGTCGCGCAGATCGCGGTGGCCGTGGTGCTGCTGCTGGGCGCGGCGCTGTTCATGCGCAGCCTGCAGGAGCTCGAGTCCGTGCCGATGGGCTTTCAGAGCCGCTCGGTCACCACGTTCACCCTGGCGCCGGTGAAGGAGCGGTACGTCGAGGCAGGCGATGCCATCGAGCAGACCCGCCGCATCCTCGAGCGGCTGCGGGCCTTCCCCGGGGTCGAGAACGTCGGCGCTTCGACCAACCTGCCGACGGGCTCCCAGCTCAACTACAGCATGGTGCTCCCCGACCAGCGCACCATCACCGGACAATACCGGCTCATCAGCCCAGGCTTCCTGGAGACCTTCAGCATCCCCGTGCTCGCCGGGCGCGGCTTCGACGACCGCGACGACGCGGGGAGCGAGCGGGTGTGTCTGGTCAGCGCCGGCTTCGCCCGCGCCTACCTGGACGGGGAGCCGCTGGGGAAGACGGTGACGCTCCCCATGGACGAAGGGCCGAACATCGCGATGCGGGTGATTGGCGTGGTCGGTGACATGCGCCAGTTCGGTCCCGGCGAGCCGATGCCGCCGACGCTCTACGCGCCCCTGGCGCAGATTCCACCGCCCATCTGGGCACTGCTGCGCGAGTTCGGACCCCTCAGCTATGGGGTCAGGTTGCGCTCCACGACGGTGGGGATGAACGAGCGGGAGCTGCGCAGCGCCATCCTGGAGGTCGCGCCCCTGCAGCCAATCTCCAACCTCCAGCCCATGGAGACCATCGTCGCGTCGACCACGAGCGCGCAGCGGCTGAATCTGTTGCTGGTGGGGCTGTTCGCCGGACTGGCCCTCTTGCTGGCGTCGGTCGGGTTGTACGCGGTGATGGCGGTGGCGGTCGCGTCGCGCCGGCACGAGTTCGGCGTGCGCGCCGCGCTGGGGGCGCCTCAGTCGCGAATTTTGCGGGACGTGCTCCGCGAGGCGGGCTGGCAGATCGGCTTGGGGCTGGTGATCGGCCTCGCGCTCGCGATGGCCTTCTCACGCCTCGTGCAGAGCTTCCTCTTCGGCATCAGCGTGGCCGATCCGCTGGCGGTCGTGGCGGTGCTGGCGGTGCTCGCCCTGGCTGGCCTCGCCGCCAGCCTGGTGCCGGCGGTTCGCGCGGCGCGAGTCGACCCGATACAGGCGCTGCGGAGCGAGTAGCCGTTTGGTTGACGGTGGGCGTGCCCGAGCCAGGCCAGAGGAAGGTGGTCCTGTCAGGGGGCGCGAGGCCCTGTGAGAGAAGGGCGGGGCGTGGCGGTTCTGAGGCGCCCCCTCAGAACCGGCTCATGCCGCCGGTCCGTGGCGTGTACACGTTCGCGCTCACGGACCGGACGTCCACGTCCACACCAATCAGGCTCTCCGCGTGGCCCAGGAAGAAGTACCCCGTGGGCGGGAGCCGTTGCAGCATCCCGCGAATCACCCGGCCGCGGGCCTCCGCGCCGAAGTAGATGAGGACGTTCCGGCAGAAGATCAGGTCGAACGGCCCCGCGGGCCACTCACCTGGCGCGTTCAGGTTGACGCGGCCGAAGCGCATGATGGAGCGCAGCTCCGGCCCCGCCTTCATCAACCCCTCCTGGGTCCGCACACCCTTGAGCATGAACGCCCGCAGCAGGGGCTGCGGAATCGTGGCCGCCCGCTCCAGGCTCCACAGGCCCTCCTGCGTCCGCTCCAGGGCCCACGTGGACAGGTCCGTTGCCAGCACCTCCAGGCTCCAGCCCGAGCCCGGCGGGAACGCGTCCAGCAGGCTCATGGCGATGGAGTAGGGCTCTTCCCCCGTGGAGCACGCCGCGCTCCAGACGCGGAGGTGCTTCGACCTCCGCCCCGCGTTGGCCTGCGCCATCCACTCCGGGAAGACGCGCTCGCGCAGCAGCTCGAAGTGCTGGGGCTCGCGGAAGAACGACGTCTCGTGGGTGCAGAGACTGTCAATCATCCGCACCTTCTCCGCCTCATGCCCCTTCTCTGTGACGTACGCGTAGTACGCACCGAACGACGTCAGCCCCAACTCCCGGAGCCGGCGCGCCAGCCGGTTCGCCACCAGCGCGTCCTTGGCAGGAGACAGGTGGATCCCCACCTCCCGCTCCACCAGCGCCTGGAAGAGGGACAGCTCCCGTGCCGTCAACACGGGCGGCGTGGTGGGCAGAAGGCCGGTCATCACCCGTCAGCCGTTTCCAGCCGCCTCATCCGGGGCGCTCTCCGTGGCGACTTCCACGGCGGGCACCACGTCGGCTTCAGCCGCCGGAGCCTCTTCGGCCGTGGCCGACATCAAGCTCAGCAGCTCGGACACGGACAGCAGCCGGTCCAGGTCCAACAGCATGATGAACTTGTCATCGTGCCGCCCCATGCCGAGCAGGAAGTCCAGCCGCACACGGGTGCCAAAGGCAGGGGGCACCTCGATGTCCTCCGGCCCCAGCTCCAACACCTCGCTCACGGCGTCCGTCAGCAGGCCAATCGCGGTCTGCTGCCCGTCGAGCGTCACCTCGACGATGACGAAACACGTCCACCGGGTGATGGGCCGCGGCGGCAGCCCGAACTTCACCGCCAGGTCCACCACGGGCACCACGCTGCCGCGCAGGTTGATGACGCCCTGCACGGCGGCGGGCATGCCCGGCACCCGGGTGATGGGCCGGTGCTCGATGATCTCCCGCACCCGCAGGATGCCGACGCCGTACTCCTCACCCGCGAGCATGAAGCTCAGGTAGTTGGACCGGGCGGCTTTGTCGATGGAGTTGCTGTTGAGCATGGACGTCTCCGCCTAGAACCGCTGGAAGTCCTGGTTCGAGCTCGGCGCCGGCGCCGCGGGCAGGTGCCCCTGCGCCGCGGCGTACAGCGAGCTCGCCGGTGACAGGGGCGCACGCGGCGCGGGGGCCTTGGGGAGCATCGGCGTGTTGCGCGGCACGTACCCGTTGCCATCCGCCAGCCGGAAGAAGGTCATGATCTGCAGCAGCGACTCGGCCTGCGTCGCCATCTCCTCGGCCGTGGAGGACAGCTCCTCCGCCGCGGACGCGTTGCGCTGGGTGACCTGGTCCACCTGCACCATGGCGCGGCTCATCTGCGACACGCCAATGGCCTGCTCCTTCGACACCGTCGTCACCTGCTGCACCAGCTCCGCCGTGCGCCGGATGGCCGGCACCAGCTCCGTCAAGAGCTGCCCGCTGCGCTCCGCCACGCGCACGCTGGAGGTCGCCATCGCGCCAATCTCCTTCGCGGACTTCTGGCTGCGCTCGGCCAGCTTGCGCACCTCGGTGGCGACGACCGAGAAGCCCCGGCCATGCTCTCCGGCCCGGGCGGCCTCCACCGCGGCGTTCAGCGCCAGCAGGTTCGTCTGGTAGGCAATCTCCTCCACGATGGAGATGCGCTCCGCGATGGCGTTCATCGCGTCCACCGTCTCCCTCACCGCGCGGCCGCTCTCCTCGGCGTCCCGGGCGCCCTTGAGCGCCATCTGCTCCATCTGCCGGCTGTTCTCCGCGTTCTGGGTGATGGTGACGTTGAGCTGCTCCAGGCTCGCGGTGGTCTCCTCCACCGACGCCGCCTGCGTGCTGGTGCCCTGGGACAGGCCCTGCGAGGCGGCGGCCACCTGGGTGGACGCGGAGGACAGCGAGCCCGCCGCGCCGCGCACCTCGCTGATGACCCCCGACAGCCGGTGAATCATCTCCCGCATGCCCGTCATCATCTGCCCCGTCTCGTCCTTGCCGCGGACGGAGATGGTCGCGGTCAGGTCGCCGCCCGTGACCTGCTCGGTCACCTGAACGGCCTCCCCCAGCGGCCGGACGATGCTGCGCGTGAGGAAGTAGGACAGCAGCCCCGCGAGCATCACGCCCATGGCCCCGCCGAAGACGAGGGTGTCGTACAGCAGCTCCACCAGCTTGTTGACCTCATCCGTGCGCTTCGTCTGGAGCGAGGTCTCCTCGTTCGCGACTTCGTTGAAGAGCGTGCGCAGCCGGTCGGCGAACTCCTTGCCGCGCGCCCCTTTCTCCACGTCGAAGAGGGCGTTCAAGTCCGCCCGGCCGGCCTTGACTTCACGACGCTGGCTGATGGTGGTTTCGAGGTGCTGGCTCAGCCACTGCTGGAGCAGGTCTCGGATTTCCTGAAGCCGCTCCTGCTGCTGCGGGCTGTCCGTGGTCAGCTCCCGGATGCGATTGAGGTTCTGCGCGAAGCTGACGCGCGCGGACGTGTAGGGCTCCAGGAAGCGCTCGTCGCCGGTGATGAGGAAGCCCCGCTGGCCCGTCTCCAGGTCGGCGAGGTCGCCTTCCAGCGTCCGGATGGCCAGGAGCACCTCGGTGCTCTGCTTGTTGCCCAGGTCCGCCGTCGCGGTGCGGTTCAGCGTCGTATACGTGGCCATCACGATGGCGATGAGGATGGCCACCATGGTGGTGAACGCCAGCAACAGCTCGCGGGTGATGCTCAGGTTGTCGAACATGCTCACGGCTCCAGACTGCGCAATGGCTACGACCGGGCGGCGGCGCTGTCAGGCGCGGACTCGGTCCGGAGGTCAGAGGGGACTTCGTTGGCCCGGCGGATGGCCCGTCGGACCAGCGTCGGGGTGTCGAGGATGAGGCCCACGCGGCCATCTCCCAGGATGGTGGACCCGGAGATGCCGGGCGCGTCCTGGAACAGCCGGCCCAGCGGGCGGATGACGCGCTGGCCATCCCCGTGCAACTGGTCCACCGCCAGGCCCACGACGCCGTCCGGATGCCGCAGCACGACCACGTTCTCCCGGGCCGGCGCGCTCCCTCCCACCCCGAAGAGGGTGCGCAGCCGCAGGTAGGGCAGCGGCTGTCCCCGCAAGGACAGCATCCCGGCTTCGTCGTCGCGGCGCTGCTCCGCCGGCAACTCCAGACACTCCTGCACCAACTCGATGGGGACCACGTACGCCTGGTCCCCCACGCCCATGGCGAAGCCCTGGATGACCGCGAGCGTGAGCGGCAGGCGCAGCGTCATCGTGGTGCCCTGGCCCTCCTGGCTCCGCACGGCCACCGTGCCGCGCAGGGCCTCCACGTCGCGCCGGACCACGTCCATGCCCACGCCGCGCCCGGACAGCTCCGTCACCGTCCTGGCGGTGGAGAAGCCGGGCTCGAAGATGAGGCGGTCCACCTCCTCGTCGCGCAGCCGCTCCGGCGCGGACACCAGGCCCCGCTCCCGCGCGCGCTCCTTCACCCGGTCGCGCTGGATGCCTCGCCCGTCATCCGACAGCTCCACGACGACGCCGCCCGCGTCATGAAAGGCCCGCAGGCGGAGGTGCCCACAGGCGTCCTTGTCCGCGGCCTGACGCTCCGCGGGGGATTCGATGCCGTGGTCCAAGGCGTTGCGCAGCAGATGGAGCAGCGGGTCGCGCAGGGCGTCCAGCACGGCCGTGTCCATCGTCACGTCCTCGCCCTCCAGCTCCAGCAGGGCCAGCTTGCCCTGGGCCCTGGCGAGGTCTCTCACCGTGCGCAGGTGCTGCCGGAACAGCGGCCCCACGGGCACCATGCGCACCCGCATCACCTCTTCCTGGAGCTCCTGGAAGAGGGGGTCCATCTCCCGTTGCTGGGTGAGGGCTTCGTCCCAGCTCGCGCCGGAAGACCCGGCCTCCATGAGGAACTGCGTCATCCGGCCTCGCGCGATGGACAGCTCAGCGGTGAGGGTGACGATGCGATCCAACCGTTCGACATCCATCCGCAGCGAGCGTCCTCGAGACGCCGCGCGCGTCTCCATTCGAAGAGACCCGTCCTCGAAAGGAACGGCCACCGGCGCTGGTGACGCCGCGCCCTTGGACTGGCCCGTGGCGCCGCCGTCCCGCATCCGGCCGAGCTGTTCCTGGTGCGCGGGGGCCAGTTGGTCCACGCCCGCCAGCGCCGCGCGCGTCAGCTCGCGCAGGTGGTCCACCGCGCCCAGGAGCAGGGAGATCCAGGGCTCACCCACGCCGAGCCGCTGGTCGAGCAGCGCCTGGATCAGGTCCTCGGCGCCGTGCACGTAGTCCGTCAGCGATTGGAAGCCCAGCGAGCTCGCGCTGCCCTTGAGGTTGTGGGCGAGCCGGAGGAGCGTGCGCAGACGTTCCTCGTCGGGACGCGCCTCCAGGGCGATGAGCGTCTCCTCCATCGAGGAGAGCAGCTCCTCCGCCTCGTCGGCGAAGACGGCCAGGACCTGTTGCCACTCCGCGCCCAGTCCGGGCGGCGGCCCCCCTGGCTCGTGCTCATGGCACCCGCACCTGGGGACGCACACACGTCTCCCGGAGAAGGTGCCCCGGGCCGGGGGCATCCACGAAACAGCGAATCATGTCGGAGGTCATGCAGGGATGCGTCGTGCGGCAGGAGGACGGGTCGTGCCCACGACGCTCCGGGAGGCGGTGCCTGCTCCCGCCTGGCCGGACCAACCCGCGCGTGGGGAGTGTCACATACCGGACACGACCCTGGCGCGGGCTGATAAAAATATCAATGTGTCAAACCAATCCCTGCCAACCCGGTGGAGTGTGGAATTGAGCAGGCATTGAGGGGTGTTTGAGACCTCCGCTGGGGTCTCCTGGACCCAACAATGCCAGACACGCTCACCTGCGCGGGAAGTGCGGGAACACGTCGTCCTGGAGGACCTGGCGCAGCTTCGGGAAGTTGAGCGCCCACCTCACACCCAGGCGCCACGGCGCGAAGAGCAGCGAGGGCGCGCGGGGGAGCAGCGTCTGGGGCCACTCCAGGTACGCCTGTTCAATGGTGTCCATGTCGAGGTCCCGCGTCACGTCCACGGCGTAGGGGGCCACATCGCCCGGGGGGCGGCCCTCCAGGAGGTCCGGCAGGCCCGGGGGCAGGAAGGTGGTGTGCAGCGTCATGCCCACGTCGAAGTTGGGGCTGCCCAGCCGGCAGATGGGGCCCCTGGCGAGGTCCTCGGAGTCGAAGATCCAGACCTCGTCGCCGGTGGAGTTGGCGGGCAGGGCCGGCGTCGGGTCCGACACGACGAGCGCCACCACGTAGCCCTTCCAGTGCGGCACCTGGGGGAAGCGCGCGCTGGGGACGAACTGGGGCGCGAAGCCGAACCAGCCGGTGGGCAGCACGTAGCCCTGGAAGCGGCCGGAGTCGACGAAGAACTTGAAGAAGCTCGCCGCGCGCCCGTCGCGGATGGGCAGCGCGGACTTGTCTCCGACGACGGGCTTGTAGAGCTGGTAGAGCGCCTCCGGGACCATGTCCGCGGTGAAGCCGTCCGAGTTGAGGTAGAGCGCCAGCTCCTCCCGGGGCACCGGGCCGTTCACGACGTGCCCCTGGAGCCGCAGGTGCGCCTCCAGCTCGCCGTTCACCAGGCCCGTGTTGGAGAAGACCGTCAGCCCCCAGGTGAAGTCGTCATGGGCATACATGTTGGACTGGATGCGCAGCCGCTTCATGTCGATGCGGTGCACGCCCACGGAGCTGCGGGTGACGGGCACCGCGGTGGGCATGCCGGCCTGCCAGTCCTGCACGCGGTTGCCGTTGATGAGCAGCTCGCCCGGCTGCAGCGTATGGGACAGGTCCTCGGTGGGTGAGTGGGCCGCGACCAGGGTGATGACGTCGTCGGGGTTGTCGTGGATGGCGGCGAAGTGCAGCCCGCCGCCACCGGCCTGGAAGCGGTGCGCGGAGACGACCGGCGGGTTCACCGGGTCCAGCGTCCCCGGCGACGTCGTGAGGTCCGCCCGGCGCACCACCCAGAACACCGCTTGCGGCGCGGCGGGGGACGCCGTCAGCCACTCCACCGCGCGCTGCACCCGCGGCAGGAAGGGCACCGCCGCCTGCGCGGCGATCTGCCAGAAGTTGATGGGGAAGTTGGCGTCCAGCAGCACCACGTAGTCCCGCGTGGCCGCGATTTGATGCAGCGACGACGCCACCACCGGCTCGCCGGTGGCCGCGTCCATCAGCTTCCAATGGTGCAGCCGGTTCTCTTCCGTGTCCCAGCTCACGAGCTGCGTGTAGCCGGGCCCCAGCGGCCACTTGGGCGCGTGGTTGGTGAAGAAGAGGCGGGGCCGCGGGTCCTCCGTCCGCCGCTCCAGGCGCTCGGGGGGATCGAAGGCCGGGTGCGCGGTGCTCTGCAGCAGCGGGAAGAGCCAGGGCGTGGGGAGGGCGCGGTTCCACTCGCGCAGGTAGCCCAGCGGCGTGTACGCCTTCAGCGTCCTGGGGTGGATGGCCCAGGGGCGGCCCGCGTCCGTCGTCACCAGCAGCATCCGCTCGCCTTCGACGAGGAAGGGCGCCGTGTTGGGCGTCTCCACCGGGCCCAGCGTGAGGGACACGTCCGCCAGCGTCGTCTCGCGGAAGCGGTTGAGCAGGCGCGTCAGCGGGCCTCGCGCCGTCGCGCCCGCGTCCACCTGCTGGCGCGTGTAATACGACGGCGTGCGCATGGTGGCGGACGTGAACTTCGCGCCGCCCACGTTGAAGTCCAGGCGCATCACCAGCCCGTCCGAGGCCAGCGCCGGAGAGCCCGCGTGCACGCTGGGGCCCGCGACGTAGACATGACCTTGCAGGTCCTCCGGCAGCGTGCCCGCGAGCACCTGCAGCGGTTCGTCCACGTACTCCACCGGGCTGGTGGTCATCGCGTTGCGCGGCATGCCGGGCCGGAGGCCTGGGGGGACGTGCAGCCCGGGGAGCGCATGCCCGTCGGGCTCACGCGAGACGGGCGGGGGCGCTTCAGGCGCCGCGGGGGTGGGGCGCTTCAGGATGGCTTCAGTGTCAGGCATGACGCCTCCGGGGGTTGGGTGAGTGCACGCCGTGTCGGGGTGGGGGCGGGGACCGTAGCACGCGCGGGGGGACGGGCCTGTCGCGGCCGGGTGGCTGGCTGCCGTGGAGGAGGGCGGCCCGCGGTACCGTGAGACGCGCCGGTGTGAGACACTTCGTGTCTTCCATGGTCGAAGACTCCAACTCCGAGCGACACGTCATTGGCGACCGCTATGTCCTGGAGCGGCGGCTGGCCAGCGGTGGCATGGGCACCATCTGGGTGGCCTTGGATCCGAAGCTCCAGCGCCGCGTGGTCCTCAAGCTGATGGCGTCCCACTGCGCGCCCGCGCCGCTGGCGCGTCAGCAGTTCGAATGGGAGGCGCAGGCGATCGCGCGGCTCCAGAACCCACACGTCATCCAGGTCCACGACTGTGACTTGTCCGGGGCCACGCCCTACATCGTCATGGAGTGGCTGGTGGGCGAGGACCTCGAGGCCCTGCTGAACCGCCGGGGCCGGCTGTCCCTGGCCATGGTGGAGCGGCTGGTGACGCAGGCGGCCCGGGCGCTCACGGCCGCCCACGCCGCGGGCGTCATCCACCGGGACTTGAAGCCGGCGAACCTCTTCCTCGCGCGCACGGAGCACGGCGAGCAGGTGAAGGTGCTGGACTTCGGCCTGGCGCTGCTGATGTCGGGCGGCGCGGCCCGGCCGCACCCCGAGGAGGAGCTGGCCGGGACGCCCCGGTACATGAGCCCCGAGCAGCTCCGGGGGCTGGAGCCTCGCCTGGACCACCGCTGTGACTTGTGGGCCCTGGCCGTGGTGGCGTACCGCGCGCTGACGGGCCAGCACCCGTTCCCCCTGGAGTCGCTGCGGCAGATGCGCCTGGGCAACGCGCCGCCGCCGCCCGCGGCGCCGTCCAGCCTGTCCCCGGAGCTGGGCGCGGAGGTGGATGCCTTCTTCACGCGCGCCCTGGACGTGGACCCCGCGCGCCGCTTCCAGTCCGCGCATGAGCTGTCCTCGGCCCTCACCCAGGCGGTGGAGGCGGGCCGGCCGTCACGCCCCGCGAAGGTCCTGGTGGTGGATGACGAGCCGGACGTCGTGGTGCTGATGGAGCAGAGCTTCCGCAAGCAGATCCGCCGCAACGTCTACCAGTTCCTCTTCGCCGCGGATGGCGAGGAGGCGCTGGAGGAGCTGCGCCAGCATCCCGACATCGAGGTCGTGCTCTGCGACATCAACATGCCGCGCATGGATGGGCTGACCTTCCTGTCCCGCGTGGGGGAGATCAGCGCGCTGACCCGGGTGGTCATCGTCTCCGCCTATGGCGACATGAACAACATCCGCACGGCGATGAACCGCGGCGCCTTCGACTTCATCACCAAGCCCATCGACTTCACGGACCTGGAGGCCACGCTCGTCAAGACGCTGAAGCACGTGCGCGAGCTGCGCCGCACCGTGCGCTACACGGAGGAGAACGGCCTGCTGCGCATGTTCGTGCCGGGCGCGGTGCTGGAGCGGCTGCCGCCGCTGCTCCAGGGCTCGGAGGCCATGGCGGGCGAGTGGGTGGACGGCACGGTGGTGTTCATCGACGTGGATGCCTTCACGCCGGTGCTCCACCAGGCGTCGCCGCCGGAGTCGCTGCGCCGGCTCAACGCCAACTTCGAGGCCATTGTCCCGGAGCTGCTGGCGCGGGGCGGGACGGTGGACAAGTTCGTGGGGGACGCGGTGATGGCCGTGTTCCGGGGGCCGGGCCACGTGTCGCTGGCCCTGGAGGCGTGTCACGCCATCCGCCGGCAGTTGGACGCGCTGGCGGCGCGCGGCGGCGACAGCGCCCCGTACGCGCATGGCGTCTGTATCGGCATGGACTCGGGCGACCTGGTGGCCGGCAGCGTGGGGGCCAAGGCCTCCGGCCGCCTGGACTTCACGGTGCTGGGGGACGTGGTGAACACCGCGGCGCGGCTGGCCGCGCGGGCGGGGCGCGGGCAGGTGCTGGTCAGCGGCAGGGCCCAGTCGCGCGCGGAGTCACGCTTCCGCCTGGCACCCGTGGAGGCGGGCCTCTTCGAGCTGACGGGAGGCGAGGGCCACGGCCCGGCAGGCCCGGAGGACGCGACGGCCTTCCTCGCGCCGGACAAGGCACCCAGGAGCCCTGGGACCCCACAGGGCTGAGGAGCCGGCGTTGGCGGCCGCGTGACAGCGGTCATCACCGGCCGGGGCGGGCTGCCGCGACGGCCTGCCAGGTGTCCGAGGTGGTCGTCCGGGGCCTCCACCCGGGGCCCGCGCCCGCGCCGCTCCCGGAAGCGCGGGAGCGGGGGGCAGGGGATTCTGCTCAGGCCTGGGTGACGCGCACCGTGGTCTTCATCTCGCGGCCCGACGCCGGGTCGCGGGCGCGCATGGTGAGGATGCCTTCCACGTTCACGTCGAAGGTGATCTCCACCTGCGCGGAGCCGGCGCGGCCGGGCTGGATGCCGGAGAAGGTGAACTCGCCCAGCATGTCATTGCGCGCCACCAGCTCGTGGTCGCCCTGGAAGATGCGCACGGCGAGCTCGGTCTGGTTGTCCATGCTGGTGGTGGCCAGCAGGGCCTTGGCGTTGGGGATGGCCGCGTTGCGCGGGAAGACGACGTGGAACGCGCCGCCCGCCTTCTCCAGGCCAATGGCCATGGGGATCACGTCCAGGAGCTGGATGCGCAGGTTGGTGTCGTCCTGCAGCGAGTGCGCGTAGAGCGCGGCGCCAATGGCCACCGCCTCGTCCGGGTGCACGCCCTTGCTGGGCGGCTTGCCGAAGAACTTGGTGAGCCGGTCCTGGACGATGGGCATGCGCGTCTGGCCGCCCACGAGCATGACCTCGTCCACGTCCTTGGTGGACAGCCCGGAGTCCACCAGCACGCGCGCCACCATCTGCAGGGTGCGGTCCACGAGCTGGTTGGTGAGCTGCTCCAGCATCCGCCGGGTGAACTTCATCTCGATGTTCAGGGGCTGGCCCTGGGACGTCATCGTGATGAAGGGGATGTTGAAGGGGACCTCTTCACGCGCGGACAGGTCGATCTTGGTGCGCTCGGCCAGGTCCTTGATGCGCTGCATGGCCACCGGGTCCGTGGCCAGGTCGATGCCCGTCTTCGCCGCGAAGTCCTTGAGGACGTGGTGGATGATGGCGTTGTCGAAGTCGATGCCGCCGAGGAACACGTCACCGCCGGTGGCCTTCACCTCGAAGACGCGGTCGCGAATCTCGATGATGGAGACGTCGAAGGTGCCGCCGCCCAGGTCGTAGATGACGACCTTCTCCTTCAGGCCCTTGCCCACGCCGTAGGCCAGCGCGGCCGCGGTGGGCTCGTTGATGATGCGCACCACCTCCAGGTCGATGAGCTTGCCCGCGTCCTTCACCGACTGGCGCTGCCGGTCGTTGAAGTAGGCCGGCACCGTCACCACCGCCCGCTTGATGGGCATCTTCAGGTAGTTGGAGGCGACCTCGCGAATCTTGCCCAGGATCTTGGCGCTGATCTCCTGGAGGGAGAACTCCTTCTTCCCCACGTCCAGGGTGACGTCGCTCTGCTTGCCGGGGCGCATGTTGTACGCCACGACCTTCTTCATCGTGTCGACGACGTCGCTGCCGAAGCCACGGCCCACCAGCCGCTTGGAGCCGTAGACGGTGTTGCGCGGGTTGAGCTGCCACTGGCGCTTGGCCTCGTAGCCGATGAGTTCGTTCCCCTTGTCGTCGATCGCGAAGATCGAGGGGATGGTGTACTCGCCGCCCTTGTAGGGGATGAGCTTGACGTTCCCGCTGTCCTCGACGATCGCCGCGCACGAGTTGGTCGTGCCGAGGTCGATGCCGATGATGGGCTCCTTGTGCATCTTGCTTGGACTCCGGGTGGGTAGGCCGCAGAGGAAGAAAAAGACCGTAGCGCACCCGCGCGTCCCGCGCGAGTTCACACACCGCGACCTTCGCCGCTCCCCGGGAATGCCGGGCGGGGTTCCCTGCTTCCCCAGGAGGGGGCCGTGGCGCTCCCAGCGGCCGCCCGGTGGCCAGGAGCGCGTGCCCCAGCCGACAATGGCATCCGGGGTGCTGGACATTGGTGGCCCGGGCGGAAAACTTGCTGGTGGATGACGGACTGACCACAGGAGAGTCAACTTGGACGCGAAGGGTTATCTGCAGGAAGTGGGCGCGCAGGTGAACGCCGACTTCGTCAAGAACCGGTCGATTCTCTCCTTCGAGGAATACCTCTCCCTCTTCTTCGGCGACCCGAAGGGCCAGGCCCGCAACGCGGCGCAGTACCTGCGCGACGTGATGGACCACTTCGGCACCACGACGGTGCCGCACCCCACCGGCGCCATCCGGCGCTTCCACGTCTTCGACGCCCCGGGCGGTGACAGGGATGACCGGGTGGCGGGCCAGGAGGAGGTGCAGAACGCCATCTACCGGCTGCTCGGCAACTTCGTGCGCGCCGGCCGCATCAACAAGCTCATCCTCCTGCACGGCCCCAACGGCAGCGCCAAGTCCACGCTGGTCAACGCCCTGAAGCGGGGCATGGAGGCGTACTCCCGCCAGCCCCAGGGCGCGCTCTACCGGCTGGCCTGGGTGTTCCCCTCGGAGAAGCTCATCAAGGGCTCCATCGGCTTCGGGGAGCGGGACGCCGCCAGCGGGGAGATGACCACCTACGCGCACCTGGACGCGGAGGCCATCGACCTGCGGATGCCGTGCGAGCTGCGGGATCATCCGCTCTTCGCCGTGCCGCCGGGCGAGCGCCGCAAGCTGCTGGAGACGGCCCTCAAGAAGAAGGGGCTGGGCAACGGGGACGGGGAGACGGGGGACTTCATCCTGTCCGACTACGTGCGGGACGGCGAGCTGTGCTCCAAGTGCCGCCGCATCTACACCGCGCTGCTCAACGCCTACGGCGGGGACTGGCTGAAGGTGATGCGCCACGTCCAGGTGGAGCGCTTCTACGTGTCGCGCCGCTACCAGGTGGGCACCGTGACGGTGGAGCCGCAGATGAGCGTGGACGCCGTCGTCCAGCAGCTCACCGCGGACCGCACCCAGCTCAACGTGCCCGCGCCCCTGCACAGCACGGTGCTCTTCGAGCCGCACGGCCCGCTGGTCCACGCCAACCGCGGGCTCATCGAGTACGCGGACCTGCTCAAGCGGCCGCTGGAGGCCTTCAAGTACCTGCTGGGCTTCAGCGAGACGGGCGAGGTGCCGCTGGAGCCCTTCGTGCTCCAACTGGACGAGGTGCTGATCGCCTCCGCCAACGAGAAGCACCTCAACGCCTTCAAGGAGCTGCCGGACTTCGCGTCCTTCAAGGGCCGCATCGAGCTGGTGCGCGTGCCCTACCTGCGCCGCTACCGCACCGAGCAGCAGATCTACGACGCGCAGATCACCTCCACCACGGTGGGCAAGCACGTGGCCCCCCACGCCACGGAGCTGGCGGCCATGTGGGCGGTGCTCACCCGGCTGAAGAAGCCCATCCCGGACCGCTACCCGCAGGACGTGAAGGAGCTCATCGACCAGGTGACGCCGGTGGAGAAGCTGCACCTCTACGAGGAGGGCGCGCCGCCGGACCGGCTGAGCCTGGCCAACACGAAGGAGCTGCGCAAGCTGCGCGAGGAGCTCTTCACCGAGTCGGACGCGTACCCCAACTTCGAGGGGCGCTCGGGCGCCAGCGCGCGTGAAATCAAGACGGCGCTCTTCAACGCCGCGCAGAACCCGGACTACAAGTGCCTCAACGCGCTGGCGGTGCTGGAGGAGCTGGCCGCCATCTGCAAGGACAAGAGCGTCTACGAGTTCCTGCTGCAGGAGGTGGTGGACGGCTACCACGACCATGACGCCTTCGTGAAGCTGGCGGAGGCGGAGTACCTGGACCGGGTGGACTCCGAGGTGCGCGAGTCCATGGGCCTGGTGTCGGAGGGGCAGTACCGCGAGCTGGTGGAGCGCTACATCCAGACCATCAGCCACTGGGTGCGCGGGGAGAAGATGCGCAACCGCGTCACCGGGGTGATGGAGCCGCCGGACGAGCAGCGCATGGCGGAGGTGGAGGCCATCATCATGCCGCGCGGCGAGGAGGCCGCCGACTTCCGCCGGGGGCTCATCGCGTCCATTGGCGCGCACCGGCTGGACAACCCGGACGCGGACATGGACTACAGCCGCATCTTCCCGGACATGTTCAAGCGCCTGCGCGACCACTACTTCGAGGAGCGCAAGCGGGTGCTGCGCAAGAACAAGGAGAACGTCCTCAAGTACCTGTCCGAGGACCGGGGCCAGCTCACCTCGCGCGAGCAGGCGCAGGTGCAGAGCACGCTGAAGACGATGGCGGAGCGCTATGGCTACTGCGAGGCGTGCGCGAAGGACGCCATCCTCTTCCTGATGAAGAAGCGCTACGCGTGACGGGGCAGGTGTCCGGGGCACGCCTGGACGCCTGCTTTCAAACCCGGAAAGGGCTCGGGATGATGGGAGCTGCCAGGGAGTTGTCCTGGCTGTATCCGTTTCCCCCCCAGACCGGAGAGTCGATGACCCGCTTCCTCCTGGGCGCCCCCGCCCTGTTCGCCCTCGTGTCGTGCGCCGGTGCGCCTTCCCAGCCGGCCGCCGTCACCTCCGCGCCCCAGGCGGCTCCCCTCGTCGAGCGCGTCATCGCGGTGCCGGACGCGCCTCGCATGACGCGCAAGGAGCAGGTGCGGCGCATCCTCCCGCACAACGTCCGGCTGCAGCTCGCCTCGCAGGGCAGGGTGCGCAGCACGGCGTCCGGCGTGGTGGTGGGCGCCGAGCGGGATGCGAAGGGGGCCGTGGTCGCCTGGGTGATCACCAACGCGCACGCGGTGGCCATGGACGGCCTGGAGGCGCCGGAGCTGCGCGTGCTGGTGGACCGCCGCGCGGAGTCGCTGGAGCACCGGGGCGAGGTGGTGGCCATGGGCCAGGTGCCCGAGCTGGACCTGGCGCTGGTGCGCGTGCCCGGCCTGGACTTGCCTGCGGTGGAGCTGGCGGATGACGCGGAGCTGGAGCTGGGCGAGGACGTCATCGTGGCCGCCTCGCCGTTCGGCCGCGCGCTGTCGCTGTCTGGCGGCATGTTGTCCCAGGTCGAGTGGGACAAGGACTCCCAGCGCCCGAAGATGGTGAAGACGGACGCCCCCATCGGCTACGGCGCGTCGGGCGGCGGCATCTTCAGCCTGGCGACGGGCCGGCTGCTGGCCATCGTGGAGGGCTACCGCACCGCGAAGGTGGACTTCGAGGTGCAGCAGGAGAACTACAGCTTCGACGTGCCCATGCCCGGAGAGACCTTCGCCGCCCCCAGCGCGAAGGTGAGGCACTTCCTCCAGGCCAAGGGCTTCGGGCGCCTGCTGGCGCGCAAGCCCATGACGGAGGGCGGCGTCGCGCACGCCGCCGGTCGTTAGACGCCTCGCGTGGCCCTGGGGCCGCGCGGCCGGCAGGAATCTCGACAGGGCGCGCGTGCGGGGTACATCCGCCCGACAGGAGGTGTGGGATGGCCGGACGTGTCTCGTGGGACCAATACTTCATGGACATCGCGACGCAGGTGGCCTCGCGGGCCACGTGTGATCGCAAGCACGTGGGCGCCGTCATCGTCCGGGGAAGGACCATCCTGTCCACCGGCTACAACGGCGCCATCCGCGGGCTGCCGCACTGCGACGACGTGGGCCACATGATGGAGAACGGCCACTGCGTGGCCACCGTCCACGCGGAGGCCAACGCCATCATCCAGGCGGCCACCAACGGCGTCAGCATCGAAGGGGCGACCATCTACACCACCGCCTCGCCGTGCTGGCCCTGCTTCAAGCTGATCGCCAACGCGGGCCTGGTGCGCATCGTCTTCGGCGAGTTCTACCGGGATCCGCGCATCTTCGAGTACGCGGCCCGGCTCAAGCTGGACCTGGTGGGGCTGGGCGAGGCCGCCCGGCCTCCCGCCTCGGGCGCCTGATCGCCCCGCGCCGCGGGGTGGGGCGGCCCCTTTCCGCCCCCCGCGCGCGCCCGCCCCAATCGTCGCCTGAAAGACACTCGTGGCCGGCCGCAAGTCCGCGCCACACATGGGGAATTTGCCGCTTCCGGCAAGAATTACCGCCCCAGGGTTGACGATGCCGGAACCGCTCCCTAACTCTTGGCTCGGTTGGGCGGCGGCGGGGGTGGATCAGGAAAATTCCCGAGGAGTTCCAGTTGGTTACCTCGACAGCAATGTCAAATAGTACATCCTCTGTTGAGGACGCGCCGGAGCCCGTGGTGGGCGCGGCCCGGTACCTGGCCGTCCCCACGCTGATGGACAGCCTGCTGCATGACGTCCGCAATCCGCTCAACGCGCTGGCCATCCACCTGGAGGTCCTGGCGGAGAAGTTGAAGGCGGAGACCGGGCAGGTGCCGCCGTCCCAGGAGAAGAACCTCAAGGCCATGCGCGATCAGATCCAGCGCGTGGACGGCATCCTGAAGCTGTTCAGTGACTTCCTGGTGTTCCGCGGCGGCACGCCGGGCGTGGCGGACCTGTCGGAGGTCACCACGCGCGCCCTGGGCGTGCTGGGGCACGAGGGCCGCAAGCGCCGCGTGCAGGTGCAGGCGGCGGTGGAGGCGGGCGTGCAGGTGCGCCTGCAGGACACGTCCGAGCTGGGCTTCTTCCTCATCCAGGTGCTGCTGCGCGCCTTCGGCCGGGCGGAGAACGGCGGCTCGGTCCGCGTCACGGTGCGCGGGGATGGGGCGAGCGCGGCGCTGGAGGTCGAGGACTCGGCCGGCGCCTGCGCCGAGCCCCTGCCCGAGGCGCTTTCGGCGCTGCAGCTCCGCTGTTCGCAACTGGGCGTTGACCTGTACGTCCGGGCGGGGCTGTGCCGCCTGAGCTTCTCCCGCGCCTGAGTGTCTCATCCAGACGGGCCGGCTTTCTGATTTCGAGTCACGACAACTTCGCGTCACGACGCAGTACGGGAGGTCTTCACTTGGGCAGCGCACGAATCCTGGCCGTGGATGACGAACGCGACACGTGTGAGGCGCTGGCGGACATGCTCAGCGCCTGGGGTCACAAGGTCGAGATCGCCTTCGACGGGCACGACGCCCTCCGCAAGGCGAACGAGTTCCGGCCGGACGTGGTCCTGTCGGACCTGGCCATGCCGGAGACGGATGGTCTCTGGTTGCTGCGAAACTTGAAGGAGGAGCTGCCGGACTGCCCGGTGGTCTTCCTGACGGGGCGGGGCACCATCGACGCCGCGGTGGAGTCCATCCGCGAGGGCGCCTACGACTTCATCGTCAAGCCGCTGGACACCGCGCGGCTCAAGGTCTGCATCGACCGGGCGCTGGAGAAGAAGGAGACGATGCGCGAGGTGCAGACGCTGCGGCGGCGGCTGAAGCAGCTCGGCTCGTCGGACCTGATCGCCCAGTCCGCGGGCATGCGCAAGGTCATCGAATTGGTGGAGAAGGTGGCCCCCTCCAAGGCCAGCGTGTCCATCAGCGGCGAGTCCGGCACGGGCAAGGAGGTGGTGTCCCGCGCGGTGCACAACCTGTCGCTGCGCCGTGACAAGCCCTTCATCGCCATCAACTGCGCGTCCATCCCCGCCACGCTGATTGAATCCGAGCTGTTCGGCCACGAGCGCGGCGCCTTCACCGGCGCGGATCAGCGGCGGCCCGGCGTGTTCGAGATGGCCCACGGCGGCACGCTCTTCCTGGACGAGCTGGGGGAGATCCCCATCGAGCTGCAGGCCAAGCTCCTGCGCGTGCTGGAGGAGGGCAAGCTGCGCCGGCTGGGCGGCAAGGTGGAGATTGAAGTGGACGTGCGCGTGCTGTGCGCCACCAACCGCGACCTGAAGCTGGAGATCAAGAACGGGCGCTTCCGCGAGGACCTCTACTTCCGCCTCAACGTCTTCCAGATCCACCTGCCGCCCCTGCGCGAGCGCCGCGACGACGTGCCCATCCTGGTGCAGCACTTCGTGGACAAGTTCCGCGGCGACTCCGGCAAGCGCGTCAGCGGCGTGCACCCGGAGGCCATGGAGGTCCTGAAGAACTACGACTGGCCGGGCAACATCCGCGAGCTGCGCAACGCCGTGGAGCGCGCCGTCATCCTGTGCGACGGCGAGCTCATCACCCGCGAGCACCTGCCGCCCGACATGGCCGGCAAGAGCCCGGAGCGCCACACCTTCCGGCTGCCCTTCGGCCTGAGCCTGGACGCGGTGGAGCGGGAGTACATCCTGGGCAGCCTCCAGCGGAACGGGAACAACAAGGCCCGCACCGCCGAGGTCCTGGGGGTCAGCGAGAAGACGCTCTACAACAAGCTCAACCGCTACGCGGCCGAGGCCCGCGCCCAGCAGGCCCCGGGCGGCGGTGGCGGCGGCCCCCTGGGCGGGCAGGGTAGCGACGGCGGCATGGGGGCCCTGGGCACCAACTCGTTCGTCATCCGCTGACCTCACGGGTAGGAAATCCCCTTCGGATTCCGGGCTCTTGGCCCGACTCGAAGGGGATGCCCGCCCGGGCGGCGACCCCGCCGCGAAACCCCCGTCAATTCTTGACTTTTGACCTCCGGACGGGGGATTCTCGGGGGGTCTCCCACCCACAGGGAGTGCCCGGCCGGACATGTTCCACGCCTCGGGCAGCTCCAGCGGCGCCATCCATTCGGGACGCCCCGGAGTGCGCATCGGGTGCCGCTGGGGGGGCACAAGGAAGGCCACAACGCAATGAGCGACGCGCGAGTACTTCACTTCTTCGGCGGCAAGGGCGGGGTAGGCAAGACCACGCTCGCGGCGGCATATGCGTTGAGGTTGTCGGAGGAGGCGCCCAAGGAACGGGTGCTGCTCGTGTCGTTGGATCCGGTCCGCTCCCTGTCGGACCTGGTGAAGAAGAAGCTCCCGGCCAAGGCGACCCGGCTGGTCCCGGGCAAGGGAGAGGGCGGCGTGTACGGCCTGGAAGTGGAGCCGGCGGCGCTGATGAAGCCCTTCCTGGCGTCCTACCTGCCGGCGCTGGCGAAGGCCGCGGCCAAGGGCACGCACGTGTCGGAGGACGACCTGGGCAAGCTGTATCAGCAGGCCGTGCCGGGGCTGGAGGAGCTGGTGGCGCTCTTCCACGTGGTGGACCTGCTGGAGGGCGAGTCCTTCGACCGCGTCGTGGTGGACGCCGCGCCGACCAGCCACACCCTGCGGCTGTTCGACCTGCCGGTGGGCCTGCGCAAGTTCCTGGGCCTGGTGAAGGCCGGCGCGGACAAGGTGGAGGCGCCGGCGAAGAAGGGCAAGAAGGCGGCGGCCGCGGCCGAGGCGCCTGGCTTCCTGGAGCAGGTGGGGCAGAAGGCGGAGAAGCTGCTGGCGCTGCTGAAGGACCCCGCGCGCACGGCCTTCCACCTGGTGGCGCTGGCGGAGCCGGTGCCGGAGGCGCAGACGCGCATGCTCTTCACCCAGCTTCGCGAGCGCGGGCTGCCGGTGACGGAGATCGTCGTCAACCAGATCGAGGACAAGGGCGGCTGTCCCGCGTGCCAGGGCCGGCGCGGCCTGCAGGCCCCCCACGTCCGCAAGTTCCAGGCGCTGGACAAGACGGTGCCGGTGCACCTGCTGGGCCGGCGCGAGGTGGCGCCGCGCGGGCTGGAGGGCCTGGCGCTGTTCGCCAAGGCGTGGGCCGGGGGCAAGGAGACCAAGGCGCTGGAGTTCGCCGCGGCGGAGGGGCCTCCGGCGCTGGTGCGCGCGCCGTCCATGCCGCCCATCGCCGCGCCGCCGCTGCCGCCCACGCGGCTCATCTTCTTCGTGGGGCAGGGCGGGGTGGGCAAGAGCTCGTGCGCCGCGGCCGCCGCGGTGACGCTGACGGAGAAGGAGGGGCCGGTGCTCCTCATCTCCACGGATCCGGCGCACTCGCTGTCGGACGTGCTGCAGAGCCGCCTGACGGACACCGAGACGCAGGTGAAGGGCACCAAGGGCCTGTACGCGCGCGAGCTGGACATCGCCGGCTGGTTCAACGCCCTGCGCAAGCGGCTGAAGGAGAAGGCGGAGAAGGCCTTCGAGGGCGCGCCCCGCTCGGGCAGCGAGGTGCCGGCGGATCTGCTCTACCTGCGCAACCTGCTGGAGTGCGCGCCGCCGGGCATCGACGAGCTGGCCGCGCTGTCCTGCCTGACGGACGCGCTGGTGCAGGAGCGCTTCAAGCGCATCGTGGTGGACTCGTCGCCGGTGGTGACGTCGGTGCGCGTGGTGGAGCTGGCGGAGACGGCCAAGGCGTGGCTGGGCGCGCTGCACACCGTCATCAACAAGCACCGCGCCAAGGGCCTGGGCGAGCTGGCGGACGACCTGGCCGGGATGATCAAGCACGTGAAGCGCTTCGAGGACGCGCTGGCCTCCCCGAGCGAGGCGCGCTTCGTGGTCGTCACGCGCGGCGAGGAGCTGGCGGCGGCCCGCACCGAGCGGCTGGTGGAGTACCTGAAGGAGAAGGGGCTCCCCGTGGAGCGGGTGCTCGTCAACCGCGTGGGCCCCAAGTCCACCTGCGAGAAGTGCGAGAACCGGCGCAAGCTGGAGCTCAACGCGGCGAAGGCCATTGAGAAGAAGCTGGGCCTGCCCGTCACCATGGCGCCGGCCCTGGGCCGTCACCCGGCCGGCCTGCGTGAGCTGAAGGCCTTCCGCACCGCGTGGTACGCGCTGTCGCCCCCGGCCGCGAAGATCAAGGCGGCCTGAGGTTCCTTCGAAGGACATGAGGGTGCCCTGCCGGGCTTCGCTCCGCCCGGCGGGAGCCGCGTCGTCGCCGTCGTGAAGAAGTAGAGGGGGCCGCCGCCACATCCGCCTCCCGCCCTGATTCCACCCCGAAGAATCATCCCTTCCCACCTGCCCCCGCGCGCACCATGACGGCGCGCATCATGGGTGCCAAGGGGGTTGCGCGGGCCGTATCTGAAAGCGTGCGTGCGTCCCGGCGCGACTGATGGCTGGAAGGCAGGGGCTCACGCCTCGCACTCCGAGGGTGAGTCGGTGAACGTCTCCAGGCCGGGGAAGGTGAGTGCGCCAGACTCCGTCAGGGTGCCCTCCAGGGGCGCCCGGCCCTCCAGCCGCAACGTCACCCGCCTGCCGCGCACCGTGTAGCGCCCCCGCGCCTCCTTCTGGCGGGGCGTGCCGTCATCGCCCACCTCCTTCGTCCAGAGGGTGACCCGGTTGGCGGGGCCGAAGCGCAGGCCCCGCAGGGTGCCGTAGACGCCCACGCCGGGGCCGAACCAGGACACCTGGCGCAACAGCACGGGGACGTCCGCCTCGCGCGCCGGGCTGCGGCCCAGCAGCTTCTGCCAGCCCAGGGTGTCCCGGATGGGGGCGAAGTCCGCGTCCTCCTTCGCGCGGGCCAGCCGCCGGGCGTCCAGCTTCACCGCCTGGGTGAGGTGCTCCACGATGGCGTCCCGGTGGGCGCTGTACTCGCAGACGAGGCCCTGCTTGCGGAGCACGCCCAGGGTGGCGGCGAGGTTGTAGTGCGCCAGCGCGTAATCCGGGGCCTCCCGGGCGGACGCCTGGAAGCGCTCCAGGGCCTCCGGGTAGCGCCCCGCCTGGTACAGCCGGAAGCCCTGGGTGTTCAGCGCCCGGGCGCTCGGGGACGTCGGAGCGGCGCCCGTGAGGGCCAGGAGCAGGAGGGGCAGGGCCGGGTTCATGGGTTTCCAGACGGGCCGGACGGCGTGGAATTCGATGGGGTGCGTAACCGCTTGCGCGTTGAAAGCCGCCTTACCCTGGTGCTAGTTCCGCGCCATGGCAACCGGTACCAGCTATGTGCTCGAGTTCGAGCGCCCCCTGATTGAGCTGGAAAAGAAGATTGACGAGCTCAAGGTCCTCTCCACCAGCGGCTCGGTGGACTTCTCCTCGGAGATCTCCAAGCTCGAGAAGAAGGCGAAGAAGCTCCAGACGGAGATCTTCAGCGACCTGTCTCGGTGGCAGGTGGTGCAGATGTCCCGGCACCCGAACCGCCCCTACTTCCTGGACTACGTCCACTACCTCTTCACCGACTTCGTCGAGCTGTGCGGTGACCGGGCCTTCGGCGAGGACCCGTCCATCGTCGGCGGCTTCGCGCGCTTCGACGGCAAGCCGGTGATGGTGATGGGGCACCAGAAGGGCCGCAACACCAAGGAGAACATGGCGCGCAACTTCGGCATGCCGCGCCCGGAGGGCTACCGCAAGGCCCGCCGCCTCATGGAGCTGGCCGAGCGCTTCGAGAAGCCCATCCTCACCTTCGTGGACACGCCGGGCGCCTACCCGGGCATCGGCGCCGAGGAGCGCGGGCAGGCGGAGGCCATCGCCGTCAACCTGGAGGTGATGAGCCGGCTGCGCGTGCCCATCATCTCCACGGTGGTGGGCGAGGGCGGCTCCGGCGGCGCGCTGGCCATTGGCGTGGGCAACCGCGTGCTGATGCTCCAGAACAGCGTCTACTCCGTCATCTCCCCCGAGGGCTGCGCCTCCATCCTGTTCCGGGACGCCGCCAAGGCGGACAAGGCCGCGGACGCGATGAAGCTCACCGCGAAGGACCTGCTGGAGATGAAGATCATCGACGAGGCCATCCCCGAGCCCGCCGGTGGCGCCCACCGCGACGCCGCGAAGATGGCGGAGGCGCTGGGCAAGACGCTGCGCAAGCACCTGGGGCAGCTCGCCGAGCTGTCGCCCGATGAACTGGTCCAGGACCGGTACGCGAAGTTTCGCGCGCTCGGTGTGTTCTCCGGACGCTGAAACCTCGTAACAGGGCCCCACATCATGCGACCGCTCGTTCCCACCCACGTCGAGACCCTCAAGCCGTACGTTCCGGGCAAGCCCATTGAAGAGACCGAGCGCGAGTTCGGCCTCCAGGGCGTCATCAAGCTGGCCTCGAACGAGAATCCGCTGGGGCCCTCGCCGCGCGCCGTGGAGGCGATGCGGAGCGCTTCGGCCGCGACGCACCTGTACCCCGACGCGACGTCCTTCCACCTGGCGCGCAAGCTGGCCGCGCACGTGGGCGTGAAGCCGGAGCAGGTGGTGCTGGGCAGCGGCTCCAACGAGCTCATCGAGCTGCTCATCCGCACCTTCACCACGCCGGAGGACGAAATCCTCCTGTGCCAGGGCTCCTTCGCCGCGTACCGCATCTCCGCGCAGGCCCATGGGCGGCCCTTCGTGGAGGTGCCCATGCGCGAGGGCTACCAGTACGACCTGGACGCCATGGCGAAGGCCATCACCCCGCGCACGCGGATGGTGTTCCTGGCCAACCCGGACAACCCCACGGGCACCGCGTTCAGCCGGGCGGCCCTGGAGCGCTTCCTGGCCGCGGTGCCGCCGGAGGTGCTGGTGGTGCACGACGAGGCCTACTTCGAGTTCGTCGAGTGGCCCGACTACACCAGCGCGGTGGCGCTGCTGGAGCGGCACCCGAACCTGGTGGCGCTGCGCACCTTCAGCAAGATTCACGGGCTGGCCGGCGTGCGCCTGGGCTACGGCATCATGGGCGCCCGGCTGGCGGCGTACCTGCACCGCACGCGGATGCCCTTCAACCTGACGGTGCTGGCCCAGGCCGCGGGCCAGGCGGCCCTGGAGGACACGGAGCACGTGCGCCGCACGCGCAAAATCAACCGCGCGGGCCTGGCGTACTACGCCGCGGAGCTGCCGAAGCTGGGCGCCACGCTCACGCACAGCCACGCCAACTTCGTGTTCGCGGACTTCGGCCGGCCGGCGGTGGCGCTGTACGAGCAGCTCCTGCGCAAGGGCGTCATCGTCCGGCCCTTCGCGGGGCAGGGCTTCCCGCACCACGTGCGCATCTCCGTGGGCACGCCCGCGGAGAACGCGCGCTGCGTCCAGGTGCTGAAGGAGGTCCTGTCATGAGCGCCCGGCCCTTCATCGTCGCCATTGACGGGCCCGCCGGTGCCGGCAAGTCCTCGGTGTCCAAGTTGCTGGCGCGCCGGCTGGGCTTCTCGCTGGTGGACACCGGCGCCATCTACCGCTGCGTGGCCCTGATGGCCCGGCGTGAGGGCATCGCCTCCGACGACGACGCCCGCCTGGGCGAGCTGCTGAGCCGCGTGCACATCCACTTCCAGGTGGTGGGCGAGGAGAACCGCGTCTTCCTGGGCGGCCAGGACGTGTCCGGGGAGATCCGCACGCCGGACATCTCCATGGCGGCGTCCCAGGTGTCCGGGCGGCCGGTGGTGCGCGCGGGCCTGCTCCAGCTCCAGCGGCGGCTCGCGCTGGAGTCGGAGAAGGGCGCCATCCTGGAGGGCCGCGACATCGGCACGGTGGTGTTCCCGGACGCGGACGCGAAGTTCTTCCTCGCGGCCAGCCCGGAGGTGCGGGCCCGGCGCCGCTACGAGGAGCTGTTCCAGAAGGGCGTGGAGAGCACCCTGGAGTCGGTGCTCGCGGACCAGACGAAGCGCGACCGCGACGACTCCGCGCGCGCCGTGGCGCCGCTGAAGGCCGCCGACGACGCGGTGCACGTGGACTCCAGCAGCACCCCGCTGTCGGAGGTGGTGCACGGCATGGAGTCCGAAATCCTGCGCCGGATGGCCCAGCGCGCGTGAGCAGGCCGCGGGCCTGACGAAGGGCCGGGCCGGACGGCTCGGGACCCGCCCTGGACGGCCCGCCGGTGACCCAGGTTTCTTCAACCGCTCCAGGAGGCTCACGATGTCGCTCGTGCTCTACGGCCATCCCTTCTCTTCGTACACGCAGAAGGTCCTCATCGCGCTGTATGAGAACGGCACGCCCTTCGAGTTCCGCTGCATCAGCCCGGAGACACCGGCGCACTCCGCGGAGTGGGCGCGGCGCTGGCCCCTGCGCAAGTTCCCGCTGCTGGTGGAGGGCGAGCGCGACATCGCGGAGACGAGCATCATCATCGAGTACCTGCAGCTCGTGCACCCCGGGCCCGTGAAGCTGCTGCCCACGGACCCGAGGGCCGCGCTGGACGTTCGCTTCCTCGACCGCTACTTCGACCTGCACGTGATGAACGCCGCGCAGCACGCCGTGGATGGCGCGCTGACGGGCGACGCGGTGAAGCGCCAGGAGGGCCTGGCCCTGGCCGTGAAGAAGCTGGAGGTCGCCTACGCCTGTCTCGAAGGGCGGCTCGCCGGCAGGACCTGGGCCGCCGCTGGCGAGGACTTCACGCTGGCGGACTGCGCGGCCGCGCCGGCCCTGTTCTACGCGGACTGGACGCACCGCATCTCCGACGCCCACCCGGTGCTGCGCGCCTATCGCTCGCGGTTGCTCGCGCGCCCGTCCTTCGCCCGCGCGGTGGAGGAGGCGCGGCGGTTCCGGCCGCTCTTCCCGTTGGGCGCGCCGGACCGTGATTGACGCCTCGCCGCGTCCCTAGAAGGTGACGCCTTCCTTCGTCGGCGCGGGCACCTCCAGCGGCAGCTTCAGCGCCCCCGCGCCGTCACCGTAGAAGGCGTGGTAGAGGAACAGGTCCGCCACCACCTGCTTCACGTAGCCGCGCGTCTCCCGGAAGGGGATGGTCTCCACGAAGAGGTCCAGCGGCAGCGAGCCTCGTTCCTTCACCCACTTGGCCGCCGAGCCCGGGCCCGCGTTGTACGCCGCCGCCGCGAGCGCCGGGTGCGCGAAGCGCTCCATCAACCGCGAGAGGTACCAGGCGCCGTAGCGGATGTTGCGCTCGGGGGAGAAGAGGTCCGCGGGCGCGGGCACGGGCTCGGCCAGCTTCTCCGCGATGGCGTTCGCCGTCTTGGGGATGATCTGCATCAGCCCGCGCGCGTCGGCGATGCTCATCACCTCCGGCCGGAAGGCGCTCTCCCGCCGCATGATGGCCCACACCAGGTGCGGGTCCACCCGGTGCTGTGTCGCCGCGCCCTCCACCGCCGTGGCGTAGGCGCGCGGGTAGAAGGCCGCCAGCGCTTCGGGCGCGCGCGCGCCGAAGGCCCGGCCCCACAGGTGACGCGCCGCCACCGCGTAGGCGTGGCCATACTCGCCCAGGCCCAGCAGCGCGTGCGCGAAGGGCAGGGCCTGGTCCGCCGAGCGCAGCCGGGCCCCATGCGCCTCCACCTCGTCCGCCGCGTCCCGGAACAGGCCCGCGCGCGTCAGCTCCACCGCGAGCTCCAACTCGGGCGGGCGGGGCAGCGTCAGCATCCGCGGGGGCTCGGGGAAGTGGGCGGGCGCCTTCAGGCCCAGGGCCTTGAGGCGCTCGTTCGCCATCAGCGCGTAGAAGGACGCGGGCGCGGAGGTGATGACGGCTTCGTAGGCGGGACGCAGGGCTTCCGCCTTCGAGCCCTCCAGCTCGCGGCTGCGCGCCAGCCAGTAGCGCGCCTGCGGCCCCATGTTGCTCCTGGGGTAGGCGGCCAGGAACGCGTCCAGCGCGGCGCGCGCCTTCGGGTACTCCTCCTGACGCAGGTGCGCCAGGGCGCGGAACCACATGCCCTCATCCCGCCGGCGCGAGCGGGGGTAGCGCTTCTCGAAGGAAGTGAAGGCCTTCACCGCCTCCGGGAAGCGGCCTTCCTGCAGGTCCAACCACCCCGCGAAGAAGGCGCCCTCGTCACCCGCGGGCTGCGAGGGGTACTTCTGGTCCAGCGCCGCCATCAGCGCCCGGGCCTTGTCGTTGTCGTCGGAGCGGAGCGCGCGCCGCGCCACCAGCAGGTCCGCCTGCGCGGCGATGGCGGCCGGGCCCTTGCGCGCCAACGCGAGCGCCTTCTGGGCGTCCTCCGCCCGCCCCAGCGCGAAGAAGGCCCGCGCGCGCAAGAGCGCCACGCGGGCCGCCTGCGCCTTGTCGAGCTTCACCGTGTCCAGCGTCGCCAGCTCGTCCAGCCCACGCTTCGACGCGCCCGCGTCCAGGAAGCGGTCCGCCCGGGTGGTGCGTTCGGTGAAGCCGAGCTTCGCGGCGGGCTTGCTGCCCTCCGTCAGCCACGCCAGGGCCTCGTCACCGTAGGGGTGGGCGGGGAAGCGCAGCGCCACCGTCAGCATGTCCGCGCGTTGGCCGGCGCGGTTGCCCGACGCGCCGCGTGCCAGGGCGCGCTGGTAGAGCAGCTCCACCGTGGGCGAGGCCCTGGCGGCGGCCTCCAGCACCCGGGCCGCGTCCTTCGCCTTGCCTGCCTTCAGCAGGGACTCGCCCAGCCTCGCCCGGGCGCGGGCCGCGAGCTCCGCGGGCGCCTTGGCCTCCAGGACGCGCTCGAAGTCCTCCGCCGCGCCCGCCGCGTCTCCGGCGTAGAAGCGGGCCTGCCCCAGGTAGAAGGCGTGGTACGGCGCCAGGCGCTTCGGCGGGGGCCAGGCGGACAGCAGCTCCCTGGCCTCGGCGGCCTGCCCGTCAGAGAGGGCGAGCGTCCCCGCGAGCAGCGCCAGCCGGCCCGCGTCCTCGCACTTCTTCGCGGCGCAGGCCGTCAGCTCCGCGCGCGCCAGGGCCGCCGCGTCCGGTTTGTGGAGGCGCACGGCCTCCAGCGTCGTCGGGGATTGCCCCAGGGACATGCCCGCAACCACCCCCGCAACCCACCCGCTCCAACTCATGTGGTCTTCCTTTCACGACGCGGCTTTGCGGCCTGCCAACGAGACGCACTGACCGATCATTCCCCTTGCCCCGCGGGGAGGGTGGTTTGACAGCGGGCGCGACAAGTCCTAGATCCGCGCGGCGTCGGGCCAGTCCAGACTGTTCACCACCAGATGTCATTCGCTGAAAGCGTCCAGGCGATTACGTGCACTTGGGTAGGAACTGCCGACCCATTGCGTCACCCGGAGTGAATCACTACCTTGCGCCGCCGCTCAGCGCCACTCCGGTCCGCCGCCGCATGGCGGGTCCAGTCGTTGTCGTCAGGTAGCACCGCTCGTTCACAGCGCTCGGGGGGGAAACAGTTCAGAGGGAGGGCTTCATGAAGCCGTGTCCAGCCGATCTGCCACAAACCATCAACCCCGAAGCCGGGCCCAAGCGTGCCGGCGTCGAGACCCACCGCAACCTCAACTGTCATCAGTATGACAACTGCCTGGATGAAGCCGTCCGGCGAGGTTGGCAGTCGTTCACCTGCATGAAGTGCCCGATGTACGCACAGGTGGCGCCGCCGCAGATGGGGCTCGAGGCCTACGCCACGCAGCGCCGGCCCGTCTAGTCCGGGGTCCGCCGCGCCCGCGGCGCGTTGGCGAGGACGCCCCTGGCCTGCATCCAGGGGCACCCGCGTGGCCTGGCCGTGCGGGACATCACGGGACGGCCGCGTAGATGACGGCCACCCAGTATTGATTCGTGCCGAAGCGGCGGGAGTCGCCCCGCACCACGCCCACGCCCACGCGGTTGTTCGTGGCGTCGGCCATGCTGCGGGACTCCGGTATCGCCGTGGGGTCCGACAGGACGAAGAAGTCCACGGAGGCCGTGCCCGCGTCGGGGAGCACCTCGAAGACGCGGTCGTGCACCGGGGCCTCACCGGGCTGGGCGGACGGCTGGTCCAGCTCCAACGCGCGCTTCGCATGGGCGCGGGCCAGCGCCTCCAGCGCGGCGCTGCGCGTCAGCGGCGGCAGCTTGCGCGAGGCGCGCAGCCGGCTCAGGGTGTCGTAGGTCTCCTGCCGCGGGTCCACCAGCTCCGGCGAGGCGGGCGGGGCGACGGTGAAGACCTCGGTGAGGACCGCCTCCGGGCGTCCGTTCACCGTGTGGAAGGCCACGCCCACGCCCATGTAGCGGAAGCCCGGGTCCAGCAGGTTGCGGCGGTGGCCGGGGCTGTGCTCGATGCCGAAGTGCGCCGCCAGGGGCCCCGCGGCCAGGCCCAGGTTCTCCCCCGCGCGCACGTAGCGCGCCCCCGCGGGCAGCCGCTTCATCAGCGTGGAGCCGTCCGGCGCGATGTGGGCGAAGAAGCCCTCCCGGGACATGCGCGCGCTGTAGGCCTGCGCCACCTGCTCCAGCGCCGCGTCGGGGACCAGCTCGGCGAGCGAGTGGGCCCGGCGCAGCGCGTTGATGCGCTCGTAGACGGCGCGGCGGGCGTCCTCCAGCGTGGTGGGCTCGGCGGTGTCCTCGCGGGCGGCGCGCCTGCGGGGCTCGCCCTGGTCCACCAGGAAGAGGGCCGCCACTTCAGGCCCCCCATCCGCGCGACCCACCACCTCCACGGTGTAGGTGCCCTCCGTGGCGAAGTGGAGCCGGCTGCAGAAGCCGCCTCCCGCGTTCCGCCGCTGGACGGGCGTCAGGCTCACCGCGCCGTCGGGACGGGTGACGTACACCTCCGCGTGCCGCAGCGGTGGCACCAGGGCGCCGCAGAGCGTGGCGCCGCCGCTGGCGACGCGGCGCGGAAACTCCTGGAGCTCCGCCTTGCGGTCCACCAGCAGCAGCACCAGGGCCGCGCGTTCGGCGATGACCGAAACACCGACGCCGAAGTGCGAGGCGCGCTCGACATGGAAGTCGTCGCGATCGAGGAAGGTCTCGATGGCGTGCCGGGGCACCCAGGCGCGGATGACGAGCGCCCGCGGCGACGGGTCCGCCGCGCCGGAGTCGCTGACGGCGGAGGTGAGAGTGAAGAGGCCCGGCGCGCCGGTGGTGTATTCGGTGAGGGCCTCGCGGGCCAGGCGCCGCGCGGCCTTGGAGAGCCGCGGGTCCTCCACCGGGACACGCCGGCCCACGCGCTCGAATTCGCGGCTCACATGGAGGGCGGCGCTGCGCTCCATGGTGCTCGGCGCTGGCGGCGCGGCGGCCAGGAAGGCGCTCAGCGCCAGCAGGGCCATCATCGGCGCGCCGCCTGGAACGTGAACGTCAGGGACGTCACCGTGCCCGGGCCGAGCCTCGCGTTGAGGCGCTCGCACAGTGAGGCGGACTCGGACTCCAGCGACTGGGCCCACTGCGCCCCCGTCACCGCCACCACCAGCGTGGTGCCCTGCAGGGCCTGGGGGAAGGTGTGGCGCGCCAGGTGTGGCCCCACCACCGCCGCCCACACCGGCGCCAGCGCGTGGCCCTTGCCGGACTCCCCCGCGAGCCGCGCCAGGACGCGAGGAAGAAGGCTTTCCAGGGACTTGGGTTCACCACGGGCCATCGCGGGCGATCATCGATCCGTTGCCCCTGAAAGCCAACCATCGCGTGGGGAGGAGGGGCGCATGGCGGCCGGACAGGCTATGATGGCGCATGAAGGGCGGCGGCCGGCGCCGCGTACCGTCGCGCAGCACGCGTCCTGCCTGTAAGGTCGCGGACGGTCCCCCCGGAGCCGCATCCGCATGAGTCCCACCCCCCGTCCCCTCAAGCTGGCCTGCCTGGCCTGCGTCCTGCTGTGGCTCAGCGGCTGCGGCGCCATGGACGAGGTCCCCGATGAATCCGTGGGCCCGAACCCGAAGGGGCCGCACTGCGCCGTCGACCAGGACTGCCCGGACCCCGCGCTCTTCTTCTGTGATTCAGCCACCGCGCGCTGCGAACCCGCCTGTCTGACGCGTGAGGACTGTCAGGCGTCCCGCCGGGGCAGCTACGCGCTGGCGGCTTGTGACGGCGACGGCGGCCCGGGGTGTCAGTGTGACATGAACCGCTGCGTGCCCGCCGTGTGCGCCGCGGACGCGGACTGTGGCGCGGACGCCGTCTGCCGCAACGGCGCGTGTGTGGCGCCGCCCTCCGAGTCCCTGGCGGCGTCCTGCGAGGTGACGCCGGACGTCGTCGTGGGCGCCCCCGGGCTGGCCGTGGACCTCCAGGTGTGGGTGCGCGACGCGCGGGGCGCCCCGCTGGTGCCGCGCGACGGCGTGACGTGGGAGGCGCTGTCGCCCTCCGTGGTGGGCGGTGGTGCCGGTCCGCGGGGGCGCTACACGCTGTCCGCCCCCAGCGCGGAGCACGCGGCGGTGTCCGTCCGGGTGGGCGACGCGGCCTGCCAGGCCCGCGTCACCGTGCTGTCTCCGGACGTGCCCGCCGGTGGGGTGCGCGTGCTGGTGGTGGACGCGCTCACCGGCCGGCCGGTGCCGCTGGCGCTCGTCGTGGTGTCCGACGACGACGGCGACGTGGCGGCGGCCATGGTGACGAACGCCGACGGCGCGGCGTGGGTGCCCGCGGAGGGGGACGTGGCGCTGTCCGCCTTCCACCCCGACTTCGGCTACCTGACGCTTTCGCGCCACGACGCGAGCGACTTCCGCGACGTGCGGCTGGCCCTGCGGCGCAACCCGCTGGACCGCTTCGGCGGTGTGCAGGGGCGCTTCCCCTCGGTGGTGGCGCCCTTGTCGACGGCGACCTCGCTGCAGGTGGGGCTGATGGGGATGTCCGTGCCGGGCCTGCCCTCCGAGCTGTCCCCCGAGTCCCTGCTGGGGCCGGAGCGCGAGGTGAGCCTCCCGGTGGGGTCGGGCCAGACGCGGGTGACGCTGCCGTCCGGCAGCGCGCTCTGGCTGACAGGCGCCGTGGCGCCGGACGTCGCGGCCCCTGGCCTCGCGGGGGTGTGTGCGGAGCCGCTGCCGGGCGTGGTGGACGCCGAGCTGGCCACGCGGACCGGCGCCTGCGGGACGCGGACGGTGTGGGCGCTGACGGGCGCGTTGCCGCTGAAGGACCTGCCCCTCAACGTGCTGGAGCCGGGCATGGACCCGCTGCTGCAACTGGGGCGCCTGCTGCCGACCTCGACCCGCTTCGTCTCGGCGCTGGCGCGCGACGCGAGCTTCACGCTGGCCCCCACGCCCGGCATCCTCGCCGGTGAGCCGGACGTCAGCGCGGCGGAGTTCGCGCAGGCGCAGCCCTTCGGCGCGGAGACGTCGGGCGTGCGGCTGTCCTTCCCCTTCACGGTGCGCGTGCCGCCGCTGCCCCAGTTCCGGGGGACGTACCTGGACCGGACCTATGCCATGGCCACCGTGGCGGTGCCCGGCCGGGGCCTGGTGCCGCTGGGGCTGGGCGCGGCGGCCAACGTGGCGCCGGCGGACCCCAACACGGACGCGGACGCGCGGCTGGGCCGGCCGGGCGTGGTGGCCGTGCGCATGGCGCCCGCGCACCAGGGCCTGGAGGGACAGCCCTACCGGCTGGTGGTGTCGGCCTCGTCCGGGGTGCGCGCCCAGGATGGCGCGGTGGCCACGAGCACGCTCGTGGCCGACCTGCCCGGGCCGAAGTTCGACCCGGACGGCCTGCGTCCCGTGGAGGCGGGGCTGAGCTTCCTCTCCGTGCCGGAGTTTGTTCGCTACAACTTCGACAGCGACGCGCACGGTGGACTCGACGGGCGCGAGCTCCAGGCCGAGGTGGACGCGCGGGCCAGCCTGGTGCGCGCCGAGTTCACCAACCGCGCCGGCCGCCGCTGGACGGTGCTGTTGGACCCGGACGCCGCGGAGGACGGCGTCGTGGTGCCCCGTCCGCCGCCGGGCGTCGAGGACCGCACCTACGACGTCGCGCTCCTGGGGACGCGCGCGCGGCTCCAGGTGGAGGCGCTGCGCGTGCGCGGCCTGGACCCCCGCGTGGGGCAGGGGCCCGCGCGCCTGGCGGCGGCGGTGGGCCCGGGCATGGAGCGGCTGGCGGACCTGACGGACGCCGTCGCCGTGGTGGGCCTGGGCCGCCCGGAGGTGACGTGGCGGCACCCCGAGGTGGACGGACAGCGGCTGGCCCGAGGCAGCGCGGTGCGGGTGAGCGTCTCCGGCTTCCGCCTGGGCACCCAGCCGGGCGGCGAAGGCCAGGTGCGCGTCACCCTGCGGGGCGGCGTGGGCTGCCAGGACCACGCCCTGTTCGCCGCCGAGCCGGTCGCCCCTGGCCGCGGCGAGGTGGAGCTGGAGCTGCCACCCTCGTGCTCCGGCCTGGGCGTGTCCCTGGTGGCCACCCTGGTGGACCCCGAGGGTGACCCGCTCCGTCCGCTCGTCTCCGAGACCCGACAGGTCGACATCCCCTGACGCCCGAGTATGGGAGCACCCACCCGGGTTCCCTCGCTCTGACTCGCTTTCTTGATTTGCCGGGTGGTAGCGTTGTCTCCTCGGGAGGCAAGGTGCAGAAGGAGACGGTCGTCACGGTCATCTCGAAGATCTCCGACCGGCCGGTCAACCTCGACGCGGCGCTGGTGGTGATCTACGGCCTGGACCTGGGACGCAAGTTCGACCTCACGTCCGAGGAGACGCTCATCGGGCGTTCGTCCAAGGCGGACATCCAGATCGACCAGGAGTCGGTGAGCCGCAACCACGCGAGCATCACCAATACCCGTGAGGGCGTGCGCATCCGCGACCTCGGCTCCACCAACGGCACGTTCATCAACGACGAGCTGGTGGAGGGCGTGCGCGAGCTGCGCAACGGCGACCTGGTGAAGATTGGCCGGACCATCTTCAAGTACATCGCCGGCGGCAACATCGAGGCGGCGTACCACGATGAAATCTACCGGCTGACCACCATGGACGGCCTGACGCAGATCTACAACCGGCGCTACTTCGACGAGCAGTTGGACCGGGAGATTTCGCGCAGCCGCCGCTACGAGCGGATGCTGTCGCTGGTGCTGCTGGACATCGACCACTTCAAGGCGGTGAACGACAAGTTCGGGCACCTGGCGGGGGACTCGGTGCTCAAGCAGCTCGCGTCCACCGTGCGCACGAAGATCCGCCGCGAGGACGTGTTCGCGCGCTACGGCGGCGAGGAGTTCGCCATCCTGCTGCCGGAGGTGTCCGAGGCCGGCACGCGCCAGCTCGCGGAGAAGGTGCGCCGGCTGGTGGAGAAGCAGCGCTTCGAGTTCGACCGGCAGGCCATCCCCGTCACGGTGTCGGTGGGGTTCGCGGTGCTGGAGCCGCACCACCGCGAGCCCGGGGAGCTGGTGCGGGACGCCGACGAGAAGCTCTTCGAGGCGAAGACGACCGGCCGCAACCGCGTGGTGGGCTGAAGCGCCAGCCCACCGGGCCCGGGCGGGGCGCGGCTCAGCCGGCGAAGACGGAGCGGCGCTCGCGCAGCAGCGACTGGAGCATGCTCTGGATGGCCTCGCGGGTGCGCTCGGTGAGGCGTTGGACCTCGCCCAGGTCGTCCGCGGCCTCGGGGGCCAGCCCCTCCACGCCAATGGGTTCGCCGAAGCGGATGCTCCACTTGGCCGGCAGGGGCAGGGGGCCCAGCGGCGTGAGGGGCACGTAGGGCAGGCCCAGGAAGGAGGCGGGGAGGCGGCCCAGCAGCGGTGACGTCTCCTCCGCGCCGACGATGGCCACCGGGACGATGGGCGCCCCCGTGCGCAGCGCCAGCTTCACGAAGCCGCCGCGGCCGAAACGCTTCAGCCGGTAGCGCTCACCGAAGGGCTTGCTGAGGGCCTGGTAGCCCTCCGGGAAGACGACCAGCGGGCGGTGCTCGTCCAGGAGGCGCAGCGCGTTCTCCGGGCAGGCCCGCACCGCGCCCAGGCGGTTGAAGAGCGTTCCCACCACCGGCGCGTGGAAGACCTGATCCTCCACCAGCCAGCGGGGCTCGCGCAGGTCCGGGCGCTCCCGCGTGAGCGCCAGGGACATGACCAGGCCGTCGTAGGGCAGGGCGCCTGAGTGGTTGGCTACCAGGATGGCCGCGCCCGGCGGCACGTGGTCCACGCCCTGCACGCCCACGCGCCAGTATTGCGAGTAGAGGAACTCGAGCACCGGCTCCAGGCGCTCCACGAGCGAGGGGTCCTTGCCGTACTCGTCGAGGTTCGCGCCGCCCCCGGTGCCCAGGCCGGCGCGGACCATGTCCTTCAGCCCGCCCACCGCGAGCATCGCCCGGCCCAGGCCTTCGCTCGCCAGGGCCTGTCCGGCGATGTCTCGCGCCAGGGAGAGGGCCGCCACGGCGCGCTCCGCCAGGGGACGGACGCCCTCGGGCTCGGCGCGCCCGGCGTCCGGCGCGAAGGGCTCACGGTCGGGCTCACCCGACGCGGCGGCGGGCGGTGGTGGCACCAGCGACAGCGGGCCCCTGCGCCCGGGCGGGAACTCGTCGCGCGTGGCGTCCGGCAGCTCCACCTCCGGCTCCACCGCGGAGGTGTCCGCCTCCTCCGTCACCACGACGTGGACCGACGTCTCCTCCCACCGCGAGGACACGGAGGTCTCCGGCGCGGCGTGGCGGGTCCGCAGCTCGTCGATGGCGGCCCGAGCGGCGCTGTCCGCCACCTGCGCGGCCACCTCGGCGGCGTGTTCCTGCTCCTGCTCCGCGCCCTGGGTGGACGGGCCTTGCTCCAGCGCTCCCTCCACGGCGGACCCGGCCAGCTCGGTGGCGAGCTCGGTGGCCATCAGCCGTTCGACCTCGGCGTCGGGCCCCTCCCGCGCGCCCAGCTCCGCGGCCACCGTGGCGGTGGCCGTCGCTTCGGCGACCTCCGCGGCCACGGCCTCCGCCAGGGCGTGCTCCACGTCGCGCTGCCTCGCGGTGGGCTCGCTGGCGTCGTTCACCGGGCCGGGGGCCTCCGCGTCCAGCGCGTACGGCGGAGCGGAAGCCGCGGGCTCACGCAAGGGGAGCGCGGCTTCCTCGGCGCCCCGCGCGTGCTCTGCGGGTCGCCGGGACGGCGCGGGGGCGGCGCCCTTCCCGCCGGTGGCCGCGGCCTTCCCGCCCCTGGCCTTTCCGGACCCCTTCTTGCCTTCGGCCTTGCGGGCCTTCGCGGCGGACGCCTTGCCCGCCGCCCTCGCGGACGCCGTCCCGCCGTTCCCCGGCTTCTTCTTCGCCGTCACCGCGTCCGCGGCGGCCGGCTTCTCCTCGCCACCCGGCGTGGCGGTTTCGGTGGGGCGCGACGCGGCGCCGCGCTTGAAGGGATCGTTCCCAAGGACGCCCTTGGCCATGACTAGCTCCTCTTCAGCGCCGCAGCGGCGTCTTTGACATGGTGGAGGGGGATGAATCCGAGTGCGGACTCGGCGCGCTCGCCGTCCGCGACCCATGAGTAATGGATGTAGTCGAGCAGGGCCACGGGCAACGGGCCCGCGCCCACGACGTCCAGGGTGTGCAGCGCGGCCCGGAACAGCGGCCCCGGCAGGGGGAGCGGCCGGGCGCCCGCCTGTTGGATGAGGCCGGAGAGCGGCATCACCCCGCGGCCCACGACGTTGAGCTCCCCGGACGCGTCCGCGCGCAGCGCCAGGTGCAGGGCTCGGGCCGCGTCCTCCTCATGGAGCCCCTGCCAGAGCGGATCATAGCCCAGCAGCGTGGGCACCACCGGGTGCCTCAGGAGGCGCGTGGCCGGGTTGTCCACCGAGGGCCCGAGCACCGGCGCGAAGCGCAGCACCAGCACGCGCATGTCGGGGTGCCGCTCCCGGAAGGCCCGCACCTGGCCCTCCACCTCCACCTTGTCGGTGACGAAGCGGCTGTGCGGGCACCCCTGGAGCGGCGAGTCCTCCCGCAGCAGGGCGGGGTTGTTCCCGCGCGCGCCGTAGACGGCCGTCATGGACGGCACCACCAGCCGGGGCAGCTTCGAGCGGCCCGCCGCCGTCAGCACGTTCATGGTGCCGATGACCTCCAGCTCGTGCGCCAGGGAGCCGTTGCGGATGGGGCCGAAGAGGAACGCCAGGTGGTAGAGCGCGTCCACGGGCCGCTCGGTGAGCGCGTCGGTGAGCTCGCTCTCCGCGTCGTAGCGCGTGAGGTCCACGCGGTGGAACTCCACCTTGTCGCCTTCGGGCCGCGCGACGTCGAGCACGAGGATGCTCTCCACCTCGGGGTCCTGCTCCAGCCGTGAAAGCAGGAGCCGCCCGTAGTCACCGCTGGCGCCGGTCACCGCGACGCGCAGCCGCCCCTTGCCTGGTCGAGACACGTCCATACGCGGTGTCGTGTGTTAGCCCAGCCGCCTGGGATTGTCAGCCGCCACCCCCGTTGTGTTGCTGGACAACGTCGCCTGGGTGGCGGAGGGTGTCCGGCCGCCATGTCCCGGATTGCCCGTCTCAGCGACGTCCTCATCAACAAGATCGCCGCCGGCGAAGTGGTGGAGCGCCCCGCCTCCGTCGTGAAGGAGCTGGTGGAGAACTCCATCGACGCGGGCGCCAGCACCGTGCGCGTCGAGCTGGAGGGCGGCGGCGTGGACCGCATCATCGTCTCCGACGACGGGCACGGCATGGGGCGCACGGACGCCGTGGCCTGCCTGGAGCGCCACGCCACCAGCAAGCTGCGTGAGCTGGATGACCTGTTCCACATCGACTCCATGGGGTTCCGCGGCGAGGCCATCCCGGCCATCGCATCCGTTTCCCGGTTCACACTTCACTCCGCGGCGGCGGACGCCGAGGTGGGCACGCGGGTGACGGTGGAGGGGGGGCGCCCCCGCTGGTGGAGGACGCGCCGCCGCGGGTGGGCACGGTCATCACCGTGGAGGACCTGTTCTTCAACGTGCCCGCGCGCCGCAAGTTCCTGCGCCGGGGCGACACGGAGCTGAAGCACGCGGAGGAGGCCGTGGTGCGCCTGGCCCTGGCGTACCCGGAGGTGGGCTTCTTCGCCTCGCACGAAGGCGGCACGCTCTTCTCCAGCGCCGCCTGCCCGGATGATCCGCGCGAGCGGATCGCCGCCGCGCTGGGCTCCACGGCGCATCCCCACCTCTTCCCCGTGGAGGAGCGCCGGCTGGGCGTGGCCGTCACGGGGTACGCCGCCTCGCCCGAGTTCACCTTCAACAACGCGCGCGGCCTCTACACCTTCGTCAACCGCCGCTACATCCGCGACCGCGGCCTCATCGGCACCATCCAGCGCGCCTACCAGGAGTTCCTCGCGGCGGGCCGCCAGCCGGTGGTGGTGCTCCACATCGACGTGGACCCGCGCGCGGTGGACGTGAACGTGCACCCCCAGAAGCAGGAGGTCCGCTTCGCCGACGCCCGGGGGGTCCAGGAGGCCGTGACGGCCGCGCTCAGCCGCATGCTGCGCGCCGCGCCGTGGCTGGGCTCGGGCGTGGAGGGCTCCGCGCCCCAGGCGGGGCAGCCCATGGACGCCGCGCACTACGCGCACGCCGTGGAGCGCTTCCTCACCCGCGCCCAGGAGGCGGCGTGGGGCGGGCCGCTGCCCACCGCCATGGACGCGCCGGGGCCCGGGCCGGGCGCGCCCTCGCTGCCGCCCATGGGGCAGGGGACCGGGCCGGGCGCGCTGCCCTTCGCCGCCGCGGTGGGGCAGGCGCCCGCCTTCGGGCAGGCCCAGCCCCAGCTCAATGAAGCGCCGCCGCCGGGCTACTTCGGCGCGCTGCGGCCCCTGGGCATGCTGGGCGGACGCTTCCACGTCTGTGAAGGCCCCGGTGGCACGCTGGTGGTGATGGACCCGCACGCCGCGCTGGAGCGCGCGCGGCTGACGGGCTACCTGCGCGCGCTGGAGTCCGGCAAGCCGCCTCCGGCGCCCACGCTCTTCAGCTCCACGCTGGAGCTGCCCGTCGCCGCGGCCAAGGCGCTGGTGGAGGGCAGGGAGGCCCTGGGCCGCCTGGGCTTCGACGTGGAGCCCTTCGGCGGCACCACGGTGGCGCTGAAGACGGTGCCGCCAGGCCTGGAGGGCGCGGACGCGCGCGCGCTGCTGGAGGCGCTGGCGCGGGCCCTGCCGCCCCGGAGCGCGACGCTGGACGCGGTGTCGCTGGCGGAGGCGGTGCGGGTGATGGCGTGCCACGCCGCGAAGCAGGCCGGCGCCTCGCCGCTGTCCGACGCGCAGCTCCGCGCGCTGCTCGGGGAGCTGGACCGCGCGGACTTCCACCCCACGTGCAGCCACGGCACGGTGGTGGTGCTGGAGATGCCCCTGCTGGAGCTGGAGCGGCGCGCCCGCTGACCGCCCTGAAAATTGACGGGGGGGGACCCCCTGGTACCGTGCGCCACACGCCTGTAGCACCCAGGCCAACCTCCGCAGCGCACAGGAGCGGGCACATGCACGGTGTGATCACCCTGCGGGACGTGGTGGCGAATCTCGGCGTGGTGCTGCGCGAGTTCGGCGCCGGATGCGTGGTGCGCTGCTTCGTGGCGTCGCTGCGCCGCCGGCGGACCACCTTCCTGGAAATCGCGCTGAGCCCCAAGCGCCCCTGACGCCAAAGCCGCCCATTGATGCTCCGCCGCCTCCTTCCGCTCGCACTGCTGCTCTCCGCGCCCGCCGCCGCCCAGGACCATGACGGCTACGGCGATGAGGACGTCTCCACCTCGTTGGATGGGGTGGGCCGCATCACCATCCAGGGCGGCTGGCGCATCACCCCCAACAAGACGCTGTATGACGGCTGGTACGCGCGCCCCGCCAACCAGGGGCTGCCGCGCGCCCGGGAGGTGACGGGCGGCCCCACGGTGACGGCGTCCTTCGCCTACGCCATCTCCGACCTGCTGGAGGTGGGCATCGACCTGTTCGGGACGAAGAGCCGCCTCTACCTCAACGAGCCCGGCGCTGACGGTGCGCCTCCGCAGGCACGGCAGGTGGACACGCTCGGGTACGGGGCGCTCATCGGCCTGCGCTTCCAGACGGTGCTTCCGGGAATCGGGCCGCACGGGCTGGTGCCCTTCGCCGGCCTGCTCACCGGGCCCACGCTCACCTCGTCGGAGCGCAAGGGGGAGGCGCTGCAGGAGATCACCACGCAGGCCTGGATGGGCAACGTGGGGGCCACGCTGCGGCTGACGCCCCGGTGGGGCATCACCGCGGACTACCGGCTGGCCTTCCTGCGGGGCCCGGTGGGGCCGCCCACCGGCCGCGTCGGCTCGTTCAGCCTGGGAGGGAGCTGGCTCTCCCTGGGCGTGACGTACAGCTTTCCAGCGGAGCCATCACGACCGCTCTCTGGCGGTCTGTAGGGGAGGCAGGCGAGCCGGACACGGCCGCCCTTCTTCTGGGAAATGCATTGGCCAAGCAGCGCTGTTCCGCTGCGGAAATTATCGCCGCATGACCGGGAGAACTCCTTACGATGCGTGAATCGGCCGAGATCATTTCCGGGCCCAGGAAGATGTCCATGCCAGACCAGCCGAAGACGGATGTGGAAAAGGAGCTCACGGAGCTGCGCCGTGAGATCGTCGAGGCACGCAACCTCGTCATCAAGAGCGACAACCTGCTCAAGAACCTCCACGCGGAGGTGAAGGCGGTTGGCAAACGCCACGAAGATTTCCAGAAGCGCCAGTGGCTGTCGTCCGCGGTGGCCTACGTGCTGTTCGCGGTCATCGCCGTGGGCGCCGCGCTGATGATCAACAGCGCGCGCAGCTCCAGCGCCACCAACGAGCGGGAGCGCCTGGAGAAGACGGTCGCCGACCTCACCGGCCAGCTCGAGAAGCAGCGCGCGGACACCGCGGCGCACCAGGCGGTCCAGCAGGAGGCGAACAAGGTCTACAAGATGATGACCAACCTGCCGGGCGACGAGCGCCTCAAGGGCATTGACGCGCTGGTGAAGCTGGACACGTCGCGGCTGAGCAACCTGGAGCGCCAGGCCCTCAATGACCGCGCCGCCGTGCTGCGCCGGGAGACGGGCGACGCCGCGTTCGAGCAGGGGAAGATCGCCTTCCGCAAGAACGAGATGGACGGCGTCATCTCCAACATGGAGCGCTTCCTGGCCATGAACCCGCCCCAGGACCAGGCGCTGGACGCGTCCTTCTTCCTGGGCACGGCCTACAACAACACCCGCAACCACGAGAAGGCGGTCCCGCTGCTCGCCCGCTTCGTGGAGGGCGACCGCAAGTCCAAGACGCGCGACTACGCCATGCTGCTGCTGGCGCACTCCTACCAGGAGGTCGGCCAGTACGATAAGGCGCTGGAGATCGCCCGTGACGCGGCCGGCACCTACCTCAACAGCCAGTACCAGTCGCAGTTCCGGGGCCGCATCGCCACGGTGAAGCGCCTGATGAACCCGGCCCCCGCGCAGGCCACCAGCCAGCCCGGCCAGTAGCCCGCCCGGGGCCAGCGCCCCGCCGGTTGGACGCTGGAGACACGGAAGCGTTGCCACGCGGGGTCCACGGTCATAAGACGTGGGCCCCGTGTCCTCTCCCGACCCCCGGAAAGATCCCCGCTTCCGCCGCTTCCGTGGCGCCGCGTATGGGATCCACATCCTCCTCACCACCCTGTTCTCGCTGTGGCTCATCTGGAGCGTCGGTCGCTCTGTCTCGGCGATGACACCGGAGCAGCTGCCGCCCGCCCCCGTGACGCTCACGTTCCGCGAGTGCCTGGAGGGCGCGCGCGCGCTGTGGACGGAGCTGGAGAGCGGCCGCGAGAAGCTGGTGAACGTCTCTCCCGCCAAGAGCGTGGACCAGGAGTGGATGCGCTTCCGCACCGCCTGGCTCCAGAAGCTCCGCGTGCGTGAGTCCGAGTGCGCGCTCGACTCGCGCGAGCGCGCCCCCCTGCGCGAGGTGTTCGGCCGGCTGGTGCGCGTGCAGGACCTCTACGCCATCCACGCCGTGCAGTACGCGGGCGAGGTGGGCGGCGCGGTGGACGCCCTGCATGCCGCCCTGGAGCGCGCGGGCCGCGACCCCAGCGCCGGCCGGCTGCCCTGAGTCAGCGCACCGGCAGCAGGGCGGTGTAGCGGCCCAGGTGGTCCGACACCGTCTGGGACAGCAGCACCGGGGACGGGCGCCCGCCCAGGTTCGCCACCCGGTAGAAGCGCACGGACGCGTAGGGCGTGGGCAGGCCGGACTCGCTCACCAGGCCCCGCACCGTGCGGCCCCGCTGGAGCGGGAAGGTGGCCAGCACCTGCTCCGTCGAGTCGTCGCCGGGGAGCACGGTGACGACGCGGCTGACGCGGGGCAGGTTCTCCGTGGGGATGAAGTCCATGCGGTAGATGCCCGGATCCAACCCCAGGCGGAAGCCGCCGGTGTCGTCCGTGGTGCCCAGGGACTCTCCACCCGCCGGGGGCCGGGGCCAGCCGGGCACCTGGCCCACCGGGTCCGCCAGCACGCGCACGCCCAGCGCCGGGGAGGCGCCGTCCGTCTGCAGGATCGTGCCCCGCACGATGCGCCGGTCCGGGCACACCACGTCCGTCAGGACGGCGCCGGTGCGCGGCACCTCCACCGGCTGCACCGTCAGGCCCGCGGTGGAGCCCGACGGCGGCACCACCACCAGGGACAGGCCGCTGCCCGGCGCGGAGGGGAGCGTCAGCGCCGTGAAGCGGCCCTCCGCGTCGGTGACGCTCATGGGCCCCTGGAAGGTGCCGCCGCCGCCCACCTGCCCGCCCAGGGACACCGTGGCCTGGGCCACCGGCCGGCCGTCCCGCCCGAGGATGCGGCCGGACACCTGGACGGGCGCGCCGTAGTCGCCCAGCTCCAGCGGCGCGGCGAGCGGCTCGCGCGGGTCCACGGTGAACGTCTTCTGGGGCACCCACACGTCACCCGCCGCCGTCACGCGCACCAGGAGGCTGGTCCGCTGCGAGGCCTCCAGGGGCAGGGCCAGGGAGAACGCGCCCGTGCTCCGCGACACCGGCACCCGCTGGGACAGGGGAGACAGGTCCGCGTTCAGCGCCTGCGCCTCCAGCTCGGCGTCCACCAGGAGCGCCCCCTGCCGCACCACCTGGCCGTCCAGCCGCGCCACCTGGTGGGGGGACAGCAGCTCCAGATGCAGGGGCCTCGCGCCGCCCGGCTCCACGGTGGCGTGGCCCTGGACCGGGGGGAGCCCCAGGTCCTCCGGCTCCAGCGTCACGGTGTACGTCCCGGTCCCCACCGGCAGCGTCCAGCTTCCATTCACGGGCACCAGGCTCGCGGTGAAGGTGCGCGTCACGCCCGGCAGCAGCGCGCTCTGCCCGCGGGCCGTCAGGTGGATGGGCTCGTTGTAGGGGCGCGAGGCCCCACCGGGCGCCGTGACGCGCGCCGCGCTGCCCTGGACGGTCGCGGGCCCGAACAGCGCCAGGTTCAGCTCCGGACGGACGGCGTCCACCTCGAAGTCCTGCGCGTGCAGGCCGTCATGGGGGTTGGGCGTCACCTCCACGACGATGTCCTGGCCCGGGTCGCCGCACCCGTCCGGGAAGCACACCTCGTTGGCGGCGCAGTCGCTGTCCTCGCGGCACACCAGCTCGCTGGGGTCCGGCGTCTCCTCCAGCAGCACGCAGCCCGCGCTGGAGAGCCCGCTCAGCAGCGTGGCCCACGCGAGCCTCCGGAGCGGGCGCCACGGCCTCACCGGCAGTCCCCCTGGACGGTGTTGACCACCCACGAGTAGGTGACGGCGAAGCCCGGGTTGTCGAGCGTGGTGCCATCCGGCAACTGCACCGGCCGCGGCTGCACCACCCGGTCCACCAGCTCCGCGTCGCTCACCAGCGCCTCCACCAGGTGGGGGCCGGGCGCGGCCAGCGGGTTGTTGGCGGAGGCCAGGCTGATGAGCAGCGTGCCCCGGTCCGAGCGCCGGGGCTCGCGGGTGCTGGCCAGCTCGTACTGGCGGTAGGGGCCGCGCGGGTCCTGCGGGTTGTAGTCCACGTACCAGTGCACGACGATGCGGTCGTCCACGTCCGGGTCCTCGACGGCCACCTCGAAGGTGAGGTCGCAGGTGCTGGCGCCGAAGTCCGGGATGAAGCGCTGCTGGGGCGCCACCAGGCTTTCGATGATGCGCGGGGGCCGGTTCATGAAGTCCGGCACCGCGTCCAGCAGCGTGTCGTCCTGGGGGATGAGGCACCCGGACGCAACGAGGCTCGCGGCCACCAGCCGCCGCAGCCGTCGTCTCCCGGTGTCTTGCCGCGTCGTGGCGTCCATCATCCCGTCGGAACCGCTCGCTCCTACATTAGCTCGTCGCCCTCCTCGGGAGGCAGGGGACGTCCTGACTTCTCCGCTTCCAGCTTCTCCAGATGCCGGAAGATGGTCCGCGGGTCCACGCCCAGGTCCTTCGCCGTCTTGGTGCGGTTACCGTTGTTCCGGGCGAGCACCTCGTTGATGTAACGCTTCTGGAACTCTTCCTTGGCCTGGAGCAGCGGCATGATGGGCTCCAGGTTCTCCGGCTTGAGGTCCAGGTCGTCCGGCCCCAGGAGCGGCTTGTCCGCGAGCACCACCGCCTTCTTCAGCCGGTTCTCCAACTCGCGGATGTTGCCGGGCCAGCCGTACTTGCGCATGGAGACGGTGGCGGAGGGCGTGAAGCCGCGGGCCTTGGAGCTGAACTCGCGGGCGTACTTCTGGAGGAAGAAGCGGCCCAGCACCACCACGTCCTCGCCGCGCTCGCGCAGGGGCGGCAGCCGCAGGGTGACGACGTTGAGGCGGTAGTACAGGTCCTCGCGGAAGGTGTTCTTCTTCACCTCGTCCTCGAGCACCTTGTTGGTGGCCGCGACGACGCGGATGTCCACCGGCTCGCCGCGGTTGTCACCGACCTTGTAGACGACCTTCTCCTGGAGCGCGCGGAGCAGCTTCACCTGGAGCTGCAGGGGCATCTCGCCGATCTCGTCCAGGAAGAGCGTGCCGCCGATGGCCGCCTGGAACTTGCCGGCCTTGGTGGCCACCGCGCCAGTGAAGGCGCCCTTCACGTGGCCGAACAGCTCGCTCTCCAGCAGGTTCTCCGGAATCGCGCCGCAGTTGATGGTGATGAAGGGGCCCTTGGCGCGCGGCGAGCGGCGGTGGATCTCCCGGGCGATGAGCTCCTTGCCGGTGCCCGTCTCGCCGGTGATGAGCACGGAGATGTCCGTGGGGGCGATCTTGTCGATGCGCTTGTACACGTCCCGCATGCCCTGGCACGCGCCGACGATGTCGCCGTAGCGGTGGTCCTCCAGCTTGCGGCGCAGCTCGGTGTTGTCGAGCTTGAGGTCGCTCACCAGCATCGCGTTCTGGAGGATGAGCGACGCCTGGGCCGCGAAGATGGTGAGCATGTTCGCGCTCTTGGGTTCGAAGCGGTTCACCAGCCGGTCGTTGCCCACGTAGATGACGCCGAAGAGGTCGCCCTTCTGCATCAACGGCACGCACATGACGGAGTGCACGCGCAGGTTCACCACGGAGTCGCTCTTGTTGAACTCCGGTGAGTCCAGCGCGTCCGCGACGATGAGCGGCTTCTGCTCCTTCACCACCTTGGCGATGATGGAGTCGGACAGCTTGTCCTTCTCCACCGCGTCCTCGATGTTCTCCCGGGACACGTTGCGCGCCACCTTCACGCGCGGCTCCCCGTTCTCCATCAGGATGAGGAAGCCCTTGTCGGCGCGCGTCACCTCGATGGCCTCGTCCATCAGGCCCTCCAGGAGGCGCTCCACGTCGTAGAGCCCCAGCAGCCGCTCGCTGAACGCGGTGAGCCGGCGCAGCATTAGCAGCTCGCGGCCGGGCACGCCGGGCAGCTCCGAGGTGTGCGAGTCCGGGTTGGACGTGCGCACCAGCTCGCGCGGCGGAGGCGAGGGGGGCGTGGGCGCCGCGCGGGGGGCGTCGTCCCGGGCGAAGATCAGCTCGGTGTGGCCCACGCGGACCACGTCCCCGGTGGACAGCGCGTGCGCGTCGCGCTTCTTCCCGTTGACGTGGAAGGTGGCGCCCAGGCTGCCGACCTCGTAGCGCGTGCCGTCGAAGGTGACGTGCAGGGCGCTGGCGGGCACGGAGGTGTCCTCCAGCGGGATGTCGTTGTCCGGGCCCCTGCCAATGCTGGTGAGGCGCTTGTGCAGGGAGACCGCGCGGACCTTGCCATCGGGGGTGCGGACGGTGAGGCTGGCCATGTCACGTACCTGGAGGGAATCTCCGTCAGAAGGAGAGGGTGAGACCGGCGCCGAGTCCGCCGGGGGTCGGGTAGAGGCCCACGCGCGTGTACGTCTTCGGTGCCGTCGCGCGGGCGGAGGTGGTGGGACGAGCGGACGCGTCCGCGGGCGGTTCGGCGCGCGGCTCCACCGTGCTGCGCACCACCTGGTCCTCGTGGTGGAGGAGCGCGTCCACCACGCCCGCGGCGTAGATGGCGTAGAAGCCCGCGGCCGACGACAGCTTCATCAACTGCCACGTGTCGCGCTGCTGGGCCCGGTTGGTGGGGATGTAGCGCACCGTGACGGAGGCCCGGCCGTCCGGGTCCAGGACGTTGTCCAGGTCGATGGTGCGCTCCTCGAACAGGCCCTCGTACGCGAAGAAGGAGATGATGCTCGTCACCGCCAGCACCCCCTCGGTGGCGGCGAAGACGATGCCCAGGCTGGTGCGGCCCTGCTGGAACTGGCCGGCGCCGAAGGGCACGAAGTTGACCAGGAAGTTGCGCTTCTCCACCGTGCGCACCGTCACCTGGGACGCCAGCTCCTCGGCGCGGCGGCGCTGCACCTCGGCCTCCAGGCGCTCGCGCTCGCGGCGCTCGGCCTCCGCCTTCTCGCGCTCCTGGCGCAGGCGCCGCTCCTGGCGCAGGAAGTCCAGCTCCGTGTCCATCTCCGCCTTGAGCGTGTCGAAGAAGGCCACCGCGGGCGGCGGGACGACGAAGGGGTCCAGGCTGAAGTCGGGGTCCAACCGGAGCAGGGCGCGCAGGTGCCGGTGGGCGTCATCGGTGCGTCCCAGGTTGAAGGCGGCCAGGCCCGCGAGCTTGTGCAGCTCCACCAGGTCGTCCTCGTCCAGGCCGCCCCGGTCGATGCGCGAGCCCGCGCGATCCAGCACCTCCGCGTACTTGCCGTACTCGAAGCTGGCGCGCAGCGCGGCGACCTCCGGGTCCCCGGCGTCCTGGGCCACGGTGGCGGCCGGAGCGAGCAGCATCAGCGCCGTGAAAAGGAGCGGGAGGCAGCGGCTCATTCGGGGCGGAGGCTCCCGCGCAGCGTGGTGGGGTCGCCGGGCCGCAGGTGCACCACGCGGCGCTCCGGCACGTAGCCCGGGTGGGAGATCTCCACCACCACGGTGTGCTGGAAGCCCGCGGGGCCTCGTGGGGAACGGATTTCGAAGGGGTCCTTCACGCTCTCCGCCGCGGAGCGGAGCTGGTCGCCCACGCGCACCTGGGCGCCCGCGGGCTCGAAGTCCACCGACAGGCGGGACGCCTTGGGCTGCGCGCGCAGGTGGAAGACGTTGTCGCCGCCGGGCTGCACGTCGATGGTGTCCACCACGTCCTCGCAGTAGTCGCAGGAGATGGTGACGGTGCGGCGGCCCGGCGTCACCTCCACGTCGTGCTTCTGGAGCGGCTGGCTGCTGATGGCGCCGTCATCCACGCGGATGCTGCCGTACGGGCGCACCAGGATGGACACCGGCAGCTTGCGCACCAGGGGCTTGCGAGGTGACTCCTCGTCCTCGGCGGAGGGCCGCGCCGCGCCCGCGCGGACGGCGCCGCCCACCGCGGGCGCGCTCTCCGTCCGAGGCGCCAGCGCCCCCGGCGGCGTGGCGCTCTTCGCGGGGCGCGCGCCCGGCGCCGCGGGACGGGGCGGCTGCGGCGTGCCAGGCCGTCCGGCCAGCTCCTTCCCGCCCGCGGCCGGCGCGCCGTCGCCGGGCGGCGGGGTGGGGACGATTCCGGCGGGGACGTCCGGCGCGGGGGGCGTGGCCGCGGCGCCCCCGGGCGCGGTGGTGACGGGGGAGGGCGTGGCCTCGGCGTCGTTCGCGTGGCGCGCCTTCCAGCCGCCCAGGCCCAGGAGCCCCGCGGCGGCCACGCCCACGCCCAGGCGCAGGCCCCGGCGGCGCCACGTCTTGATGCGCTGGGCGCGCTGGATGCCCTTGAGCAGCGCGAGCGCCCGCGCGTTGGTGGCGTCCAGCGCCAGCACCTGGTTGAGGCTGGCCAGGGCGCGCGGCGCGCGCTTCTCCGCGACCTGCCGCTCGCTGCGCTCCAGCAGCGTGGCGACGATGCGCCGCCGGGCCAGCTTCCGGTACGACGCCGGGTCCGCGAAGAAGGACACCAGCTCCTCGCCCACGCGGGCGAAGCCCAGGCCCGCCAGGTGGTCCGCCAGCGCGTCGCGCAGCCGGGCCGCGTCCGGGTAGCGCCGCTGCGGGTCGCGCTGCAGGCAGGTGGCGCAGATGTCCGCCAGCGCGTCCGACAGCGCGGGCACGCGGCGGCGCGGGTCCTCGTAGTCGCCGTCCAGGATGCGCTTGAGCGTGGCGGTGGTGTTGGGCGCGCTGAAGGGCAGCCGGCCCGTCATCGCCGCGTAGAACATGATGCCCACGCTGAAGACGTCCGCGGTGGGGCCCGCCTCCAGGCCTTCGATGATCTCCGGGGCCATGTGCGCCGGCGAGCCCACCAGCGTGCCGGTGACGGTCATCCGCTCCTCGATGTCCATCAGCCGCGCGATGCCGAAGTCCATGAGCTTGAGGACGCCGTCCTCGCGCACCATGACGTTCTCCGGCTTGAGGTCGCGGTGGATGACGCCGGCCTCGTGCGCGTGCGCCAGCGCCGCGGCCAGCTCGTGGATGACCATGGCCGCCAGCTCCGGCGGATCCATGGGCCCCTCGTCCAGGAACGTCTTCAGCGTCTGGCCGCGGATGTACTCGGTGACGATGAACGCGTCCTGGGCGTCCGCGGCGGAGAAGTCGAAGACCTCCAGGATGTTGGGGTGGTGCAGCTTGGCCACCGCGCGGGCCTCGCGGGCCAGCCGCCGGCGCGACTCGTCCTTGCCGGCCAGGTGCGGGTGCAGCACCTTCACCGCGACTTCACGGTCCAGGGCGGTGTCCAGCCCCTTGTACACGACGCTCATGCCCCCCGAGCCAAGCTGCTCGAGGATGCGGTAGCGACCGATATGGCGGCCGACGAGCGTCGTCATGGCGTGCGGTAATCCCTCAGTCCCCGAAGCTGATGCCCATGCTCTTGGTGAAGCGCACCAGCTCACCCGCCGGATCCACCCGGCGCTCCTTGCGCGACTCGCTCAAGGGGACCGCGATGATTTCTCCCGCGCGCAGGGCCACCATGTGGTCCCACTGGCCCGCGCTCACCAGGTCCAGCACCTTGCAGCCGTAGCGGGTGGCCAGCACCCGGTCCGCCGCGCTGGGGCTGCCGCCGCGCTGCAGGTGGCCCAGCACCGTGACGCGGATCTCCGCCTCGACGTGACGGGCCAGCAGGTCCGCCAGCACCTTGCCCGAGCCGCCGAGCCGCACCACGCCCCGGCCCGGAATGGCCTCCGCCGCGTCCAGCACGGCCAGCTCGCCCCCCTGGGGGAACGCGCCCTCGGAGATGGCGATGATGGAGAAGCTGCGGCGGCGGGTGGAGCGGCGGCGGAGCTTCTCCACCACGGCGTCCACCCGGTACGGAATCTCTGGAATCAGGATGACGTCCGCGCCCCCGGCGATGCCGCTCTCCAGCGTGAGGAAGCCGGCGTGGCGGCCCATGATCTCCACCACCATCACCCGGTCATGCGCCTCGGCGGTGGAGTGCAGCCGGTCGAGCGCCTCGGTGACGATGAGCCGCGCGGTGTCGAAGCCGAAGGTCTGATCCGTCCCCGACAAGTCGTTGTCGATGGTCTTCGGACAGCCGACCACCTTGAGGCCCTTCTCCACCAGCCGGTGGGCGATGGAGAGCGTCCCGTCGCCACCCACGGCGATGAGCCCGTCCAGGCCCAGCTCCTCGCAGCGGCGCAGGACCTGGTCGGACACGTCGCGCTCCACCCAGTGCCCGTCCTCATGGGTCGCGTAGGCGAACGGGTTCGCCTTGTTCGACGTGCCCAGGATGGTGCCGCCCTTGGGGAGGATGCCGCGCGTGTCGTCCTCGGTGAGCGGGCGTGCGAGCCCTGGCTCCACCAGCCCCATGTAGCCGTTCTCGATGCCCACGAACTCGTGGCCGAACTCGTGCGTGCCCCGCTTCACGAGGCCGCGAATGAGGGCGTTGAGGCCGGGGCAGTCTCCGCCACCGGTCAGGACTCCGAGTCTCATGGGACGAGTCATACAGGTCGGACGCGGGTGTCAGAGGGAGGGTGCTGCACCATGACAGAAACGTCGGACCTGATTGTAGGGGGGGCCCCCAGGGGGTGCAACGCGCGAATCACCAGCGGGGGCGGATTCGCGAGTGGAAACGGGCCCTTCCCTCAGTCCCGCTTCAGGCGGCGGCGCGACGCCACCCTGTCGAGCAGGGCCTGGAGGCGAGGCTCCGCCTTGTCGGGGAGGGCCCTGTCTGTCGGTGACTGTAGGGGCATGGCCTTCGCGAGCCCATAGAGTTCGATCAGCCGCTCCTTGAGCAGCTCGCTGTCCGGGCGTTCCTGGACGGCGCGCCGGTAGCACGCGGCGGCGCCCGCATAGTCGCCCAGCGCGAAGAGGCGCTCGCCTTCCTGGACGGGGGAGGAGGGGCCCACGGGGAGGGGGATGCTGGCCGTGGCGCGGGCGGCCTGGATGACTTCCAGCTCCGCGGGTTGGAGCAGCTCGCGCGCGTTGGCGAGCTTGACGGCCAGGGCCGCGTCCGCCGGGAAGGCCCGCACGAGCGACTCGTAGAGCCCGAGCGCTTCGGTGAGCTCGCCGCGGCGCAGGGCGCGATCGGCACGTGACTCCATGTCGGCCCTGGCGGCGGGGTTCATCTCTCCGGCAGGTTACCCGCGCCGCGCGGGGATGTCACAACGAACACGCACGGTTGCGTCACTTGAAGCCGTGGATTCCAGGTGACCGCGCGGCGTCTCGGGGTGCCGGGCACCCACCCTCTGTAGCGCGGCGGCCGGTGGCGGACCTTCGGTGCGTCGCCGGCGTCTTCGGCTCGGCGTCCGGGCCCGGATGAGACGCATCGCGCGTGGTGTGACACCCGGAGTGTCACCGCGCGAGGGTGTCTGTCTTGAATCAAGCCAGACGCGCGGCGCCTCTGGCTTTCCTGGAGTGATACATGCCGGTGTCTGTGAGACGGCTTGCGACACGCGGCTCGACCCGTGCCTCCGGGCGGGTGGCACCGTGGCGACCTGCTTCTGTCGCCACACCGAGTGCATGAACAACTGCCCCATCGTGGACGCGACCGCGCCGGCGCGGCAGTAGCCGCCCGGTGTCGCGTCACCCGATGTGACCCAAGGGCGGACGCCGGGCCGGGGTGCGCCCGGCGTCTGCCTTTGATGGGGGGACGCACGGCCCACCGCCGATTGCCCGGGGCGCGCCAGGCCGCCTGCATCAGGGCCTTGCGGGGATTTCTGAATTGTCATGGAAGAGTATTGTCTGGGGCCGCCTCACCCCCATCGCAGCACCTCCCCGAAAGGCTGCCATGTCAGACAGGTTGCTTTCTTCCTCACGCCTCCGTCACGCGGTGGCGATGCTCGTCCTGGGCCTCGTCGCCGTCACTCCTTCCGCGTTCGCGGCCGGGCGCTACTACAACGATTCCGGCAGCATCCAGACGCACCATCCCAACTGGATGAGCTGGGTTCCGGACTCGACGAGCCTCGCGGCCCTGTCGCTGCCGGGGACGCACGACACCATGGCGTACCAGTCCTACGGCGGCTCCCTGACGCAGACGCAGTCGTTGGCGCTGCGCAAGCAACTCGACGCGGGCATCCGCGCGCTGGACATCCGCTGCCGGCACATCGCGGACAGCTTCACCATCCACCACGGCGTCGTCTACCTGCACGTCAACTTCGACGACGTCCTGCGCACCTCCATCCAGTTCCTGAACGCGAACCCCAGCGAGACGCTGGTGATGCGCGTGAAGAAGGAGCACACCGAGGAGAACGTCACGCGCAGCTTCGCCGCGACGTACGAGGCGTACCGGAACAACCCGGCCTACCAGCCCTATCTCTGGACCGGCCGGCACGTGCCCACGCTGCGGGAGGTGCGCGGGAAGATCGTCATCCTGGATGACTTCGCCGGTGGCACCTATGGCATCCCGTGGGGCGGCCTGGACCTGCAGGACGACTGGACGGTGTCCTCCATCTTCGACATCGCGGGCAAGTGGGACAAGGTCCGCGGGCACCTGACGCGCACCAACACGGGCTCGCCGTCCACGCTGTTCGTCAACTTCCTCAGCGGCGCGTCCGCGTTCGCGCACCCCTTCACGGTGGCGGGCGGCGGGATGGGCGTGCGCGGCGTGAATGACTACGCCATCGACCACCTGGTGGCGGGGCAGGTCCAGCGGGCGGGCATCCTCTTCATGGATTTCCCTGGCGCGGGGCTGATTGACGCCATCCTGGCGCTCAACTTCCGCCTCCTGTCGTCAACGACGTGGCTGCCGGCGGACTTCGAGGTCATCTTCAGGAACACCGCGTACACGGTGGGCGGCAATGCCGAGCAGCGCTGGCATGGCATCCGGAACTTCCTCCACAACGCCGCGCCCGGCCGGAGCTGGCACGTCCTGGCGCTGAAGCGGTCCTGGGGCGCCTGGATTTCCCACCAGGGGAACTTCTACCAGTCCGACGCCATGGATGATTACACGCACATCGCGTACCTGACGCGCTCGGTGACGAGCGTGGTGGGCAGGAGCTACCTGACGGACTACGTGAGCGGGCAGGTCCGGAGCCTGTCTGGAAACGCGGCGGAGCGGGCCGTCACGCTGCATGGCCGGCTGAGCGCCCGCTTCCCGTTCCAGCGCTGGTCCGTGGTGGTGAAGCAGGCGCCGGGCGGGCTGAGCAACTGGGCGTACTCGGACTACGGCCGGGGCGCGCACCTGTCGTCAGGGGACTTCACGTACGCGGTCCAGGGACACTCCGCCTCGGACGGCGTCTATCTCCACGAGCACTCGAACCACGAGGGCAACCTCATCCGGCTCGACGGCAACGTGGCCTCGCTGGTCGGCTGGGGGTTCAACGACATGCTGAGCTCCATCACCATCCTCGGGCCGTATCAGACGACGATGTGCGAGCATCAGGACTACACGGGCCGCTGCTTCAGCACGTCCCAGAGCGTGGGGGACGTCAACGCGATGCCAGGGGGCTCCTGGCACGACAAGGTGACCTCCGTCGTCGTCACCCGGACGGGGCTGCGGTAGCCGCGCCGGGGCCTTCACGGTGGCGCGCTCCCGCGTTGTGGAGCGCGTCGCCTACCGCGCCTCGGCGCGGCGGAAGAAGACGTCGGTGTTCTCGAAGGACAGGTCCTCCAGCCAGCCCACGTACCCGAAGGTGCCGCTGTTGGACGTGATGATTCGCGGCGCGGTGGAGCGGGTGGGGCTGTTGCTCAGGTTCTGGATGGGGGTGAACGACGCCCCCAGGTCACCGCTGGCCCGGTAGTAGATGTCCGTCGCGCCCGAGGTGGTGTCCTCCCAGACGACGCGCAGGATGGCGTTCGCGGCGGCCAGGCTGACGGCGCCGGAGTCCCCCGGGGTGTTGCTCAGGTTCCGCGTAGCGGAGAACGTGCCGCCGTGGTCGCTGCTGACGCGGAGGACGATGTCGAAGTGGCCAGCGCGGTTGTCCTGCCAGGCCACGAAGACGTGCTGGCCGGAGAGCTCCAGGTCCGGAGCGAGCGCGAGGCCCCGGCCCTCGCTCAAGTTCTGGATGGGCCCGAAGCTGGCGGCGCGGTCCGTGCTGCGGCGGTAGAGGATGGCGCACGCGGTGGGGAAGAGGTCGTCACACTCCTCCCACACGACGTGGACCTTCTGGTCCTTCACCGCGATGCGCGCCAGCAGGGACGGTTGGCTCGGCCCGCGCTCGGCGCTGAGGTTGAGCCGCGGCAGGAAGGCGACGCCCTCATGCGGACTGGAGCGGACATAGACGTCCGGCCGGTCGTCCACGCCCACGTCGTCCCCCACCAGGTAGACGCGATTGTTCGACGCGACCAGCTCCGTCACGCCGACACCGTGGCCGTCATCCATCATCACGGCGGGGCCGAAGCTCAGGCCCTTGTCATGGCTGGCCCGGAGGTGCTGGTTCGCCGTCCGCGTACCCGTGGGCACAGTCCACGTCACGTACACGTCGCTGTTCTCCGCCGCGAGCCGCGGAGACAGGCCGTGGGGCGCCAGCAACTGGGCCGGCTCGAACGTCTCGCCGTTGTCGTGGCTGGCGCGGAACCGGATGCCCTGCTCCCGCCAGGCGACGTAGACCTTGCTTCCCTCCGCGACGACGGTGGGCAGGTAGGCCGGGGTGACGCCGCTGCTCAGGCGCTGGGGCGGCTCGAAGGACCTCCCCTGGTCATCACTCCGGCGCAGGTACACGTGGGTGACGTCGACGGACGATGTGTCACTCCACACGACGTAGACATTGCTCCCGGAGACCGCCGTCTGGAACTCGAAGTTGAAGGTGGGGGTCCCGCTCAGGTTCAGCGCGGGCCCGAACGACTCCTCGAAGCGGGTTTTGGGGACCTGCGCTGCCGCGCTCCAGGACACCAGCAGCGCTCCCAGCAGCCAGCCCCAGCGCCGCCGGCTCGTCAGGTCCGTCAGGCTCACCATGTGTCCCCCCGCCCCACCGTGGATGGGGAGGAGGAATACGCGTCGGCGGCGGGCCGTGTCATTGCTCGCGGGCGCCGTCCGCAGGGTGCTGGCGGACAAGGCGACGCCCCGTGAACCGAGCGCCGGTACCGAACCGGGCGTTGGCCGGGGTCCAGGACGCATCCCGGCCCGGACGGCGCGCGGAAGGCTCCAACGTGGAGGTGCCCGGGCGCTTATGATGGCCCCATGCACGCCACCTTCCTGGCCGCCGGACTGCTGACGCTGACAGGCGGGCTCGGCACGGAGCTGCGCCGGGACGGCTATTCCTTCCGTCCGCCGGAAGGCTTCCACATGGTCCGGTGGGAGCAGTACGCCGGCTCGCGCGTGGGCGCGGTGGCGTTGGAGCCGGACGCGCCGCGCGCGCTGTCGGCCGCGCTCACCGACGGCGATGGCCCGGACGCCGCCACCTTCCTCGTCTCCGTGGTGGGCCGGAGCTTCAGCGCGAGCCCGTCCGACCGGGAGGAGTTCGCCTCGGCGGTGATGCAGCATTACCAGCGGGAGCTGGGGCTCGCGCTGGTGGCGGAGCGCGTGGAGCGCGTGGGCGGGGTGACGCCTCGCGTGGAGGTGCTGGGCACGCTGCGGGAGGCGGGGCAGGTGCGCACGGTGCTCATCTCGGGCCTGGCCTCGGAGGGTGAGCACGCCGTGGTGATGGTCAGCGCCCCGGCGGTGCGCTGGCAGGCGCTGGCGCCGCAGGTGCGTGCCTCGCTGGAGACCTTCCGCCACGAACCGTCGAACGCGGGGGGCCCGGTGCCGCGCCGCGTGCTGGGCGCGCTGGCGGGGACCCTGGCCGGCGCGCTGGTCGCCTCGTACACGGCGTGGCGCAGGCGGCGGCAGCGTCACGCGGCGGGGCAACCCGCGCCGTAGCCGCGTCAACCCTCAGTGCACGGAGAGGAACACCCGGGCCTGCGGGATGCCGCGAGAGACGGTGTCGAAGTCCCGGAAGAAGCTGTTGCGCTCGAAGAAGGTGAAGCTGGCGCCCAGGCCCACGTTGGCGAACAGCGGCACGTCCAGCAGCAGGGTGCCCTCGTGGACCAGGTGGTTGCCGTCCGCCCCGTTGAGCGTGTGCAGCCACGTCGTGCCCGCCTGCAGCTTGAGGTACTCCCAGGGCCAGCGTCCGTAGGAGACGTCGAAGGAGAAGGCCAGGCCCGGGCCGTAGTCGTAGTCGCGGCCCGCCCGCTCCGCGTATTCGGAGGTGATGCCCGCCAGCACCACGCCGCGCAGATGGAGCGCCAGGCGCAGCTCCCGCCCCCGCGGCGCCAGGTAGCGGTACATGAGCCCCGCGCCAATCGACTGGCCGCCCAGCTCGTAGGCCTGCGTGTCGTTGTAGTCGAAGTGCTGGAATGCGCCGAGCAGCACGCGCTCGTTCCCGCCGTTCTCCAGCGGGAGCATGGCCAGCGCGCCCCTGATTTCCGCGCGGCTGATGAGGCGGCCCTCGCCGGTGGTGAACTGCACGCCCAGGTTGAAGGCGTCGAAGGGCGCGTCCACCGGGAAGCGCAGGGCATCGCCGTAGCGCAGGTCCAGCTCGGCGAAGAACTGGTTCAGCGGAGGGCCCGCGTCGATGTTCAGGTAGCCCGCGCGCGCCAGGGAGGCGAACACCGGCGGCTGCCAGTCCTTCGGGTTGGGCGCGCTGCGCCAGGCGTCCCCGCGCACCACCCGGTTGAAGCCGCGGACGGGGTTGAGCAGCCCCGCGGTGACCTCGCGGGCGGCGCGCTCGGTGCCCGTGGCGCGCTGGTCCAGCATCATGGAGGACAGCCGGTAGATGACCTCCCCCTGGGCCCACCCACCCACCGTGGTGTTGATGAGGTCGTTGAAGGAGGGCAGGTGGTTCTCTGCGAACAGCTCCCATTGGACGCTGCCCACCAGGGTGAAGCCCAGGGCGCCCCAGTAACCGAAGCCGTGGTCCCGGGCGGCGTTGAAGTACGTGCTGCCGTGGTAGGGGTGCGCGAACTGGTTGGTGCTGAAATCGTCCTGGTCCCAGACGAACCCCGTCCGGAGGTTCGTCCGCCACGCGTCCAGGCCGACCCGGGCGAAGTCCTTGTTCAGCACATAGCGGTCGAAGCCCCACACCGCGAGGTTGATGGCCGTCACCTCCGCCAGGGCCCACCCGAACTGGCGGGGCCGGGGTGGGGGCGCGGCGTCCTCGTCTTCATCCCGGGCGAGGGGGGCGTCCGCGGGAAGGTCGTTCGTCCAGGCGAGCGAGGGCAGCAGGGACAGGAGCAGCGCCGCCTTCCGCCATCGCGCCGCCTGCCCGCGCCCGCCGCACCACTGGCTGTGATGCATGCTGGCTTCCCCCACCCGGAAGGCCAAGATGCGGACCCCCTGCGTGGCCCGGCCATGGACCGGCGGCGCAGGCCCGCGTCCGTGGGTGGACGGACCGCCTGGCCGGCCGCCTGGCGGATGGCATGAGGCCATTCGTCCCTCGGAGGGCGCGCTGGGGTAGGGTGCGCCGCATCCATGTTCGCCTTCATCCTCGCAGCGGTGCTCGCGCAGTCGCCGGTGGCTCCGGCGGAGCCGAGCCCGCCTCCGGCTCCTGGTGCCCCCGAAGCTCCGCCGCCCACCGTGCCCCTGGGGGCCCTGCCGCCCGCCACGCACGAGCTGTTCCAGCGCATCGAGGGACAGGTCGCCCAGGTGCGCATCATCGAGCGGCGCTCCGGCACGCGTTCGTCCATCGGGTCGGCCTTCTTCGTGTCGGCCGCCGGGCACGCGGTGACGAACTACCACGTCATCTCCGACGTGGTCATCCACCCGGAGGACTACAAGGCGGAGCTGGTGCTGAAGGGCGCGGGCGAGCCCGTGCCGGTGCGCCTGGTGGACGTGGACGTGGTGCACGACCTGGCCGTCATCCAGACCGCCACCCCGGTGCAGAGCTTCTTCGTCCTGGAGGACCGCGAGCCGCCGCAGGGCGCGCGCCTGTTCGCCATGGGCAATCCGCGCGACCTGGGCACCACCATCGTGGAGGGGACGTACAACGGCTTCATCCATGATGCGCTCTACGAGCGGCTGCACTTCAGCGGCGCCATCAACCCCGGCATGAGCGGCGGGCCCACGCTCACGGGCGAGGGCCGCGTGGTGGGCGTCAACGTGGCCACCATGGGCAACCAGGTGGGCTTCCTGGTGCCGGTGAAGCACGCGCGGGAGCTGCTGGCCCGCGCGCTGGAGGCGAAGGACCGGGGCGCGCAGGCCCTGCTGGACACGGTGCGCGCGCAGCTCCTGGACAACCAGCAGCGCGTCACGGAGCGGCTGCTGGGCGAGCCCGTGCCGCGGCAGGCCCTGGGCAGCTACCGCGTGCCCGGGCGCTGGGGCTCGTTCCTCAAGTGCTGGGGAGACACGCCCCACGACCCCGAGGTGCCGTACACGGTGACGAACTACCAGTGCTCGTCTGAGGAGGACATCTTCGTGTCCTCGCGCCACCGGACGGGCGTGGTGGCCTTCCTGCATCAGCACGCCACCAGCCAGAAGCTGGGCGCGCTGCGCTTCGCCTCGCTGTACAGCGCGCTCTACTCCCAGGACCCGGACGCGGTGGAGGCCACGCGGCAGGACGTCACCAACTACCGCTGCCAGTCGGAGTTCGTGGACGTGGCGGGCCTGCCGGTCCGCGCCGCGCTGTGCATGCGCGCGTACCGGAAGTTCCCCGGCCTCTACGACCTGGTGCTGCGCGCGGCCACGCTGAACGCCAGCACCAGCGGCGTGGACACGTCGCTCACGCTGGCGGGGTTCACCGCGGACAACGGCCGCGAGCTGGCGCGCCGCTACCTGGAGGCGCTGTCGTGGACGAAGTGATCTTCCTGGAGGTGCTGGAGGGGGACGCCGTCCAGGCCCGCCACCGGCTGGAGCGCTTCCCCGTCAACGTCGGCCGCGGCTACGCCAACGACGTCATCCTCGACGACCCCAAGGTCTCCGCCGAGCACCTGCGCGTCGAGCGCCGCGAGGACGGCGCGCTGGTGCTGCGCGACGTGGGCAGCCAGAACGGCACCTACCGCATGGAGCCCTGGGCGCAGCTCGCCGAGCTGGAGCTGGCGCCGGACACCCGCGTGTCGGTGGGGGACACGGTGCTGCGCTTCCGCGCGCGGATCCACCCGGTGGAGAAGACGCTCATCGCGGCGGCGCCCACCGCGCCCCGGCCGCGCGTCTTCGAGCAGCCCCGTTACTTCTCCCTGGCCCTCCAGGCGCTGCTGGGCGCGAGCCTGCTGGAGGGCTACCTGGCCAACTACGGGCGCACCGACTGGGGCGAGCTGACGGTGGCGCTGATCGTGCCCCTGGGCATCACCTTCCTGTGGGCGGGAGGCTGGGCGGTGGCGAGCCGCATCGCCCGGCGCCAGTTCCACTACCGCACGCACGCCACCGTGGCCGCGTTGGTGCTGCTGGGCTCCGTCGTCATGCAGCCGCTGCTGACGCTGGTGGGCTTCAGCCTGGGCGTGAGCGGCAGCCTGTCCTGGGCCCACCACGCCGCCTTCCTGGCGCTGATGGCCTGGGGCCTCTACTGGCACCTGCGCTACGTGACGCGCTGGGAGCCGGGGCGGCTGATGCGCGTCATCGCCGTCGTCACGCTGTCGTTCGGCGCCCTGTCGCGGGCGGATGAGTGGCTGGGCAATGAGTCCTTCAGCACGGAGCTGGGCTTCCGCCGGACCCTGCTGCCGCCGGCCTTCCGGCTGGTGGGCACCGAGCCCCTGGACGACTTCTTCGCCGGCTCCGCGGAGGTCCAGGAGCAGGTGGACGCGCTGGCTCGCGAGCCGTGAGCCCCGGCGGGCGACAGGACGCCCCAGGCGGGGAGGGGGATGTCAGACCGGGCAGGTAGGAATGCGCGGATGGACGTCCATCAGGAGTCGAGGCCTGTCGTGGGTGCCCGGTGGCGGCAAAGCCTGGTCGCGCGGAAGGATGGGCGGCGGGACGGCGGGGTGACGCGGGTCTTCGTGGCGCCGGACCTGGCGTCCTTCCGGGTGGTGGCGCGGGGGCTGCTGGCGCGGGGGGAACCTCCGGAGCGGGTGCGCTTCGAGGAGACGCGAGGCCGTCGGGAGCTGGGGCGGGAGGCCGCGGGCTGGGAGGCCTGGGGCCGCGCCGTGTCCCGGGTGCCTCAAGACTTCGTGGGCCTGGCGCGGCAGGTGGTGTGCCACCGGGAGCCGGCGCGCTGGCCGCTGCTGTACCGCGTGTTGTGGCGGCTGACGCATGGGGAGCCGGCGCTGCTGGAGCGCCACGACGACGCGGACGTGGGCCGGCTGCGCTGGCTGGAGCAGGCGGTGCGGCGGGACCTGCAGGCCCTGATGGCGGCCGTGCGCTTCCACCGGGTGTGGCGGGACGGGCGTGAACATCATGTCGCGTGGTACCGGCCCGAACACCGCATCGTCCGGGAGGTGGCGCCGTTCCTCGTGCGCCGCTTCCCGGCCTTCACCTGGAGCCTGTTCACGCCGGACACCTGGGCGCACTGGGATGGGGCGCGGCTCACCTTCGAGGAAGGCGGGGCGCTGCCGGAGTGGGCCCGCGCCCGGGTGGCGCGGGCCGCGTCCCACCCGCGTCCCCCGGAGGCCGTGGCGCGCGCGCCCCTGCTGCTGGTGGGGGCCTCCGCCGGGGACGGCGGGGCGGCGTCCTTCTCGGGGCCCGCGGGCGCGCTCCTGGACGTCGTGTTGGGGCGCGCGGGGCTCGCGCGCTCCAGCCTCCAGGTGGTGCGGCCCTGCGGAAACGGATGCCGCTGGCGGCGCGTGGGGCCGCCTCCGCTGGCGTGGGGGGAGGCGGGCCTCTGCCGCCATGGGCTGGACGCCGCGGTGGCGGAGGTCCGGCCGCGGATGATTGTCGCGCTGGGGCCGGTGGCGGCCCAGGCCTTCCTGGGGGTGGGGTTCCGCATGCACCTGAGCCGGGGGCAGCTCCTGGACACGCGGTGGGCGGAGGGCTGGATGGCCACGTATGCCCCGGAAGCGGTGCTGCGGCTCCCCGTGGGCCGGGCGCGGGCGGAGGCGCGCATCCACTTCGAAGCGGATCTCCGGTCCGCGGCGGCGTGGCTGCGGCAGCGCCTCACCGCTGAAGCGCGGGCCCGGTGCGTGGCCGGGCCATGACGGCTCGGACCCGGGCGCATCTCGCCGGGGCGTGGGGTGCTTTCGCCGTGACAGCCGGAGGGCCGTGTGCCGGCACCAGGGCCTCAGAGGCCGCGCACGGCGTGAGGCCGGTAGGGGGCCTCCAGGGCCTTCACTTCCTCGGCCGTCAGCTTGAGGTCCACCGCGCGCACGGCGTCCTCCAGGTGCTCCAGCTTCGTGGCGCCGATGATGGGCGCCGTCACCGTGGGACGCGACAGCAGCCAGGCCAGGGCCGTCTGCGCGGGCGGCACGTTGCGCTGCTCCGCCACGCGCCGGTTCGCCTCCACCACGTCCCAGTCCCCCGGCTGGTCATAGAGCGTGGGGGACAGCGTGTCCGACTTCGCCCGCGCCGTGGCGTCCCGGTCCTTCAGGGACTTGCGCGAGCCCGCGAGCAGGCCCCGCGCCAGCGGCGACCAGGGGATGACGCCGATGCCCTCGGCCTCGCACAGGGGCAGCATCTCCCGCTCCTCCTCGCGGTACACGAGGTTGTAGTGCCCCTGCATGGACACGAAGCGTGTCCAGCCGCGCAGGTCCGCCACGCCCAGCGCCCGCGCGAACCGCCACGCATACGCCGAGGAGGCGCCGAGGTAGCGCACCTTGCCCTGGCGCACGAGCTGATCCAACGCGGCCAGCGTCTCCTCCAGCGGCGTGTTCGGGTCCATCCGGTGAATCTGGTAGAGGTCGATGGCCTCCACGCCCAGCCGCTTCAGGCTGGCCTCACACCCCTGGACGATGTGCTTGCGCGACAGGCCGCGCATGTTCTGCCCGTCCCCCATGGGGAAGTAGACCTTGGTGGCCAGCACGACTTCGTCCATCCGCGCGTAGCGGCGGAGGGCGCGGCCGGTGACCTCCTCGCTCACGCCCAGCGAATACATGTCCGCGGTGTCGAAGAAGTTGATGCCCAGCTCCACCGCCCGGCGGAAGAAGGGCTGCGCGGCCTCTTCATCCAGCACCCAGGGACGCCAGGTGGGCGTGCCGTAGCTCATGCAGCCCAGACCGAGGCGAGACACCCGCAGGCCGGTGCGTCCGAGGTTGGTGTATTTCATTCCGTTGAATCCTCATTCGTTCAGCGTGGATGACAACGCGCCTTGCCCTGTTTCCGGGAATAAAGGTACGTGGTGCCCTGCGTCTTCGGCCGATACGTGCCGTGGGACTTTTCTGATTACTTGGAATCCGGTAGATAGGTTCGGAATCCGAGGGGCGCTGATTGGACCGGTGAGGAGCGTGCCCCTCGTTTTCCAGGTGGGGACGTGATGCGTCGTTCCGAGGGGTGCCTCCAGGCAGAGCCTCGGGACTCACGACATGCACCTTTCGACCCGCGCTGACACCGCCTCCGAGTTCGTCTGTCCTGAAGATGCCACGTTCGTGGATGTGTGCCGGGCCCGCGCGGCGGCGCAGCCGGGCGACTGGATCTACACATTCCTGGACGACGCCGGGGAGCAATCCCTCAGCTACGCGGAGCTGGATGCGGGCGCGCGCGCCGTGGCGGCGCGGCTGCAGAAGCACCTGGCCCCCGGCGACCGCGCGCTGCTGCTGTATCCGCCGGGCCGCGACTACGCCCTGGGCTTCCTGGCGTGCCTCTACGCGGGCGTGGTGGCGGTGCCCGCGTATCCACCGGACCCGATGCGGCTGGGCCGCACCCTGCCGCGACTCCAGGCGCTGATCGCGGACTGCGGCGCGCGGGTGGCGCTGACGACGACGTTCATCGTGGACATGGTGGAGCCGCTCACCGAAGGGGCGCCGGACCTGAGGTCCCTGAGTTGGCTGGCCACGGACGCCGTGCCCGCGAGCGAGGCGGAGGCGTGGCGCGCGCCCGTGCTGGACGGCGACACGGTGGCGTTCCTCCAGTACACCTCCGGGTCCACGGGGACGCCGCGCGGCGTGGTGTTGCGGCACCGTCACCTCCTGCACAACTCGTGGCTGATTGCCCGGGGCTTCGAGGCGAGCCCCCACCCCGTGGGCGTCCTCTGGCTGCCGCCGTATCACGACATGGGGTTGATCGGCGGCTTGCTCCAGCCGTTGTTCCGCGACATCCCCACGGTGTTGCTGCCACCCATGTCCTTCCTCCAGCGCCCCATGGGCTGGCTGGAGGCGGTGTCGCGCTTCGGCGGGACGGTGTGTGGCGGGCCCAACTTCGCGTTCGACCTGTGCGTGCGCAAGAGCACCCCGGAGCAGCGGGCGGCGCTGGACTTGAGCCGGTGGGAGGTGGCGTTCTGCGGCGCGGAGCCCGTGCGCGCGGACACGCTGGAGCGCTTCGCGGACGCCTTCGCGCCCGCTGGCTTCCGGCGCGAGGCCTTCTACCCCTGCTACGGGTTGGCGGAGGGGACGCTGATTGTCTCCGGCGGGGCGCGCTCGGAGGCGCCGGTGGTGCGGCGCTTCGCGCGGGACGGACTGCTGCTCGGCGAGGCGCGGGCACCGGAGCAGGACGCGGCGGAGACCGTGCTGGTCGGCTGCGGGCAGTCGCTGGGCGACCAGGACGTGCGGGTGGTGGACCCGCGGACGTGCCGTCCTTGCGAGCCGGGCCGCGTGGGCGAGCTCTGGGTCAAGGGCCCGAGCGTCGCGGACGGCTACTGGCGGCGGCCCGAGGAGACGGCGCGGACCTTCCACGGTCGGCTGGCGGGCTCGGAAGAAGGGCCCTACCTGCGCACGGGCGACCTGGGGGTCATCGACGGTGGCGAGGTCTTCATCACCGGCCGGCTGAAGGACCTGCTGGTGTTGCGCGGGCGCAACTTCTACCCGCAGGACCTGGAGCACTCGGCGGAGCGCAGCCACCCCGGCGTGCGGCCCGGTTGTGGCGCCGCGTTCGCCGTGGACGTGGCGGGCGAGGAGCGGCTGGTGCTCGTGCAGGAGGTCGCCGCCCGGGTGGGCACCGCGGAGGCGGCGGAGGAGGTCGTCACGAGCATCCGCGCGGCGCTGGGCGACCTGCACGGCCTGTCCACGCATGCGGTGGTGCTCATCACCGCGGGCTCGCTGCCGAAGACCTCCAGCGGCAAGGTCCAGCGGCGCGCCACCCGGGACGCCTTCCTGGCGGGCACCTTGGACGTGGTGCTCGCGTGGAGGGAGGCCGGCGCGGAGGTGGTGGCTCCCGCGCCGTCGTCGGGCGCCGCGCCCGAGAAGGCGACGGCGCCCGACGACGTGCTCACGGCGCTTCACGAACGGGTGGCGCGGCTGCTGGGCGTGTCCGCGCCCGCGCTGGACGTGGATGCGCCCCTGACGCACGCGGGGCTCGACTCGCTGCGGGCACTGGAGGTGCTTCACGCGGTGGAGGAGGGCTGGGGTGTGGCTCCTCCCGTCGCGTATCTGCTCCAGGGCCCGAGCCTGCGGGACGTGGCGCGCTGGGTGGAGCAGGCGCGTGCGGAGGGCGCGCAGGCAGGCCCCACGCCTCAGGCGGGCGCGCAGGAGGATGACGCGGGCTACGTGTCCGACGGGCAGAAGGCGCTGTGGTTCCTCCAGCGCATGGCCCCCGGCGGCACGGCGTACCTGGTGTCGCACGCGGTGCGCTTCACCGCGCCGGTGGAGGCCGCCGCGCTGGGCCGCGCGTTCTCCCAATTGGTGGCTCGCCATCCCGTGTTGTCCTCCGCGTTCCCGGAGGAGCAGGGGGCGCCGGTGCGGCGGCTGGCCACCACGCCTCCCGCGTTGGAGCGGACCGAGGCCGCCGCATGGACGGCCGACGCCTTGAGCGAGCGCCTCCACGAAGAGGCGCATCGTCCCTTCGACCTGGAGCACGGGCCGTTGGTGCGGGTCCGGCTGTACACGGGGGCGCCGGGTGGGGACGTCCTGCTGCTCGCCATGCACCACCTGATCACCGACTTCTGGTCGCTGGAGGTGCTGGCCGGAGAGCTGGGGACGCTCTACGGCGCGGAGCTGCGGGGCGTACCGCCGCCGCTCCCTCCGGCGCCGCCGTTGGCGTCCACGCTGCTTCAGGGGCTCGCGCGGCGGTGTTCGGGGCCGCGCGCCGAGGCACTCCAGGCGTGGTGGCGCGAGCGGCTGGGCGGTGAGCTGCCGGTGCTGGAGCTGCCCACCTCGGGGCCGAGACCCCGGCTCCAGTCGTTCCGTGGCGACGCCGTGTCCTTCGCCGTGTCGCCGGAGACGTCCGCGCGCTTGAAGGCCCTGGCGCGCGCGCACGGCGCCACGCCGTTCATGGTGCTGCTGGCCGGATACCTGACGTTCCTGCGCCGCTACTCGGGGCAGGACGACCTGATGGTGGGCACGCCCACCGCCGGGCGCCCTCGCGCGGACCTGTCGCGTCAGTTGGGCTACTTCGTCAACCCGGTCGCCTTGCGCGCCCACCTGCCGCGCGCGATGACCTTCTCCGGCCTGGTGACGCAGGTCCGGGGCACCGTGCTGGACGCGCTGGACCACCAGGAGCTGCCCTTCCCGCGGCTCGTGGAGCACCTTCAGCCGCGCAGGGACCCTTCGCGCGCGCCCGTCTTCCAGACGATGTTCGCCCTGCAGTCGGGCCGTCCTGGAAGCGAACCCCTGGGCGCGTTCGCCGTCGGCGCGCCGGGTGCGCGGGCCCGCCTGGGCGAGCTGTCGGTCGAGTCCGTCCCCTTGCGCCACCCTGGCGCGGCCTTCGACCTCTCGCTGGTGATGGCGGAGGTGGAAGGCGCCTTCGTGGCGAGGCTGGAGTATTGCGCCGACCTCTTCGACACCCATGCCGCCGCTCGCATGGTGCGACACCTGGGCGCCTTGCTGGACGCCGCCGCCGCGCGGCCGGACCTGCCCCTGGTGGACCTGCCCTGGCTGGAGGCGGAGGAGCGACGCGCCTTGCTCGCGCGGGGCAGGGGGCGCCGCGGCCCCCGCGTGCCGGAGGTTGGTGGCCTGGTTCAGCGGCTGGAGTCGTGGGCGGCGAAGACGCCGGACGCACCCGCGCTCGTCGCGGGCACGGCGCGGTGGACCTACCGGGAGCTGGCGGCGTGGGTCGACCGGCTGGCCACGCTGCTGCGGCGCGAGGGCGTGGGCCCCGAGGTCCGGGTCGGCACGCTGCTGGAGCGCGGCGGCCCCGAGCAGGTGGCGGCGTTCCTCGCCATCCTCAAGGCGGGGGGCACCGCGGTGCCGCTGGACCCCGCGTATCCTCCGGGCCGGGTGACGTGGACGTTGGCGGACGCGGGCGCTCGCGTGCTCCTGGCCCATGAGCGGTATGCCCAACGGCTGGAGCCGCTCGACGACGTGACGGTGCTGCGCTGGGAAGCGCAAATCTCGGGAGCCGGCGCCGTGGAGGTGGAGGCGCCACCGCCCGGAGGTGGCGAGGCGTCACCCGACGGCGCGGCGTATGTCTGTTACACGTCCGGAAGCACGGGCCGGCCCAAGGGCGTGGTGGTGACGCACCGGGGCGTCGCGCACCTGTGCGAGTCCTTCGCCAGCGGCCTTCCGCTCGGGCCGGACTCACGCGTGTTCCTGTTCGCCTCGCCCGCCTTCGACATGTCGGTGTCGGACTACGTGGCGGCCCTGTCCTCGGGCAGCGCGCTGCACGTGGCGCCGGGAGCGCCTCCCATGGGGGACGCGCTGTACCGGTTGCTGGTGGAGCAACGCATCACCGCCGCGATGCTGCCGCCGTCCGTGGCCCTGCTGCTTCCAGAGGGGCCGTTGCCGGACCTGACCCTGTTCATGGCCGGCGCGGAGCCGTGTCCCGCGAGCCTCGTGGCCCGCTTCGCCGCGGGCCGCACGTTCCTCAACGCGTACGGTCCCACCGAGGTGACGGTGTGCGCGACGTGGGCACGTCTCACGCCCGATACGGAGGGACCGGCCGCCATCGGCAACGCCTTGCCGCACATCGATGCGTACGTGCTCGATGCGGCGCTCCAGCCCGTTCCCGTGGGCGTGGCGGGGGAGCTCTACGTGGGGGGGCCGTCCCTGGCCCGCGGCTACCTGGGCCGGCCGGACCTCACCGCCGAGCGCTTCATTCCGGACCCGCATGGCGACGAGCCCGGAGCCCGGCTCTACCGGACTGGAGACGTCGTGCGCTGGCGGGAGGATGGCCAACTGGACTTCCTGGGGCGCGCGGACACGCAGTTGAAGCTGCGGGGCTTCCGCGTGGAGCCCGGCGAGGTGGAGGCGGCGCTGCGCGAGTTGAGCGGCATGCGCCAGGCCCACGTCACCGTGTGGCGTCCTTCTTCCATCGCGGAGCCCCGGCTGGTGGCGTACGTCGTGCCGCCGCCGGGAGACGTCCTTCCGCCGGGAGAGGTGCGCGCGCGGCTGCGGGAACGGCTGCCGGAGCACCTGGTCCCCGTGGACCTCGTGACGTTGGAGGCGTTGCCCCTGTTGGCCTCGGGCAAGGTGGATGCGCGCGCGCTCCCGAAGCCCGCGCTCCCCGTGTCGGCGGAAGGCAAGCCCCGCACGCCGCTGGAGGAGCAGGCGGCCCGCGCGTGGGCGGAGGCGTTGGGGCTCCCCTCCGTGGACGTCCATGCCCACTTCTTAGACGACCTGGGCGGCAGCTCCCTGTCCGTGGTGCGTGCGTGCTCGCGGCTGAGCGAGTCGCTGGGGCGCGAAGTCCCCATCACCCACTTCTTCGAACACCCCACGGTCCACGCGCTCGCCCGGCGGCTGCAAGCCGAGGCGCGGCCGGACGACACCACCGACGTGAAGCACCAGTCGCGCGCGGAGGCCCGCAGGCAGGCCCTCCAGCGGCGCGGAGGAAGGAACCCCCGAGGCCATGGCTGAGCACGACACCTTGAGCGAGAACTCCGGCGGCACGGGCAATGACATCGCCATCATCGGCATGGCGGGCCGCTTTCCAGGCAGCGCGGACGTCCAGTCGTTCTGGCGCAACCTGCGGGAGGGCGTGGAGTCCATCGTCCGGCTCGCGCCCGAGGCGCTGGAGTGGTCTCCCCTGATGGCCGAAGCGTCGCGCCACCATCCGGACTTCGTCCCGGTGGCCGCGGAAATGGAGGGCGGCGACGGTTTCGACGCGGCCTTCTTCGGCATGGCCCCGCGCGAGGCCGAGTGGATGGACCCGCAGCAGCGCGTGTTCCTGGAGTGTGCCTGGACGGCCCTGGAGGACGCGGCGCTGGACCCGGAGCGGTTCGAGGGGAAGATTGCCCTCTACGCCGGCGCGAGCGCCTCCATGCACGGCCTGGGGCGGGTGGGGCAGGGGAGCCTGGACCCGGCGTCGCTGTACGAGCTGATGAGCAACTCGGCGGAGAACCTGGCCACCCGCGCGTCCTTCAAGCTGGGGCTGCGCGGGGAGAGCCTGTCCCTCTACACCGCGTGCTCCACGGGGCTCGTGGCCGTGCACATGGCCTGTCAGAGCCTGGTGATGCGTCAGTCGGACGTGGCGCTGGCGGGCGCGGTGCGGCTGGCGATGCCGCAGCGCACGGGCTACCTGTTCCAGGAGGGGATGATCTTGTCCCCGGACGGCCACTGCCGTGCGTTCGACGCGCGCGCGGCGGGGACGGTGCCGGGCAACGGCGTGGCGGTGGTGGTGCTCAAGCCGCTGGAGGACGCGCGCCGGGACGGTGACCGGGTGTACGCGGTCATCCGGGGCTCCTCCATCAACAACGACGGTGGCCAGAAGGTGGGCTACACGGCGCCCAGCGTGGAGGGGCAGGCGGACGTCATTGGCGAGGCGCTGGCGTTCGCGGGCCTGGAGGCGGGAGACATCGGCTACGTGGAGGCGCACGGCACGGGCACCGCGCTGGGTGACCCCATCGAAGTCGCCGCGCTCACCCGCGCTTACCGGCGGCAGACGGAGCAGAAGGGCTACTGCGCGCTCGGTTCGGTGAAGACGAACGTGGGGCACCTGGACACGGCCGCGGGCCTGGCCGGGCTCATCAAGACAGCGCTGGCGCTGACGCACGAGGAGCTGCCGCCCACGCTCCACTTCGAGCGGCCGAACCCGGCCATCGACTTCGCCAACAGCCCCTTCTTCGTCGTGGATCGGCTGCGGCCCTGGCCGCGAGGGCCGGTGCCCCGGCGCGCGGGCGTCAGCTCGTTCGGCATTGGCGGGACGAACGCGCACGCGGTGCTGGAGGAGGCGCCGCTGCCCGAGCCCACCACGCCCAGCGTCCGGCCCACGCAGGTGGTGACGCTGTCGGGCCGCTCGCCAGAGGCCCTGGACGCCGCGGCGCGGGAGCTGGCCGGGTGGCTGGACGCCGCGCCCGCCGGCGTGGCGCTGGCGGACGTGGCCTTCACGCGCAACGTGGGGCGCCGGGCCTTCGAGCACCGGCGGAGCTTCGTGGCGCCGGACGTCGCGGCGCTGCGGGAGAAGCTGCGCGCGCCGGGGAAGGCCCAGGCCGTGGAGAACGTGGTGGCCGCGCGCGAGCAGGGCGTGGCCTTCCTGTTCCCGGGCCAGGGGGCGCAGTCGGTGGGGATGGGCCGCGAGCTGCACGCCGCGGAGCCCGTCTACCGGGAGGCCCTGGAGTCCTGCCTGGACGGGCTGGGCGCGGCGCTGGGCGCCTCGGTGCGGAGCGTGTTGTCGCCGGCGCCCGGCGCGGAGGACGCGGCGAGGCAGGCGTTGGCCGACCCGGGCATCGCGCTGCCCGCGCTCTTCGCCGTGGAGTACGCCCTGGCGCGCCAATGGGAGGCCTGGGGCGTTCGCCCGCGCGCGTACCTGGGGCACAGCTTCGGTGAGTACGTGGCGGCCTGCCTCGCGGAGGTGCTGCCCTTGGAGGACGCGCTGGCGCTGGTGGCGGCGCGCGGCCGGCTGATGGCGCGGATGCCGCCGGGCAGCATGACGGCGGTGGGCTGCGCGGAAGAGACGGTGCGCCCGCTGCTCACGGAGGCGCTGTCCCTGGCGGCGGTGAACGGGCCGGACCGGTGCGTGGTCTCCGGGCCCGCGCCGGACGTGGAGGCGTTGGAGCGCGACCTGGCCGTCCGGGGCATCGGCGTGCTGCGGCTGCCTGCGGCGCACGCGTTCCACTCGGCGGCGGTGGAGCCGCTGATGGCGGAGCTGCGGCGCGTGGTGGCCGGGCTGCGGCTGTCCGCGCCTCAGCGGCCCTACGTGTCCAGCGTCACCGGGACGTGGATTCGCGCGGAGGAGGCCACGGACCCGGATTACTGGCTCCGGCAGATGCGCGCGCCCGTGCGCTTCGGTGATGGGCTGGAGGCGCTGAGGGCGGACGGCTGCACCGTGTTCCTGGAGGTGGGCCCGGACCAGGCGCTCACGGCCCTGGCTCGGGGCGGGCCCGGGCGCGCCGTGGCGTCGCAGCCCCGGGCGGGCTCGAAGCGGGGGATGCACGCCACGCTGATGGAGGCGCTGGGCGCGCTGTGGGAGCAGGGACTGGTGCTCGACTGGCGCCAGGTCTACGCGCACGAGACGCGGCGGAAGCTGACGCTGCCCACGTATCCCTTCCAGCGGCAGACGTTCCGCGTCGCGGCTCCCGCGCCAGTGAAGGCCCTCCAGGCCCCCGCCGAAGTCGTGGCCGTGTCCCCGGTCGTCGCCGGCGGCGGAGGCGCGGCGGAGGCCGCCTCGGACCTGGCGGGGGCTCGCACGGAGGTGGAGCGCAAGGTCCTGGCCATCTGGCGCGAGCGCCTGGGCCGGTCGGACTTCGGCATCCACGACGACTTCCTGGAGCTGGGGGGCAACTCGCTGATGGCCGCGCAGCTCCTGACGCGGCTGCGCGAGGCGTTCCCCGTTCCACTTCCTTTGAGCGACGTCTTCGACTCGCCCACGGTGGCGGGAATCTCGGCGCGCATCCAGGAGCGCCTGGGGGCCTCGGGCGCGAATGGCGCGGAGCCGGTGCTTCCTCCGCTGGTCCGCATCCCGCGTGATGGCGACTTGCCCCTGTCGGTGGTGCAGGGGCGCGTCTGCGCGCTGGAGCAGGCGCTGCCCGGCAACCCGGCCCTGAACATGTACGTGGTGCTGCGCTTCCAGGGGGCGCTGGACGTGGCGGTCCTGGAGCGGAGCCTGGAGGCGGCGGCGCAGCGTCACGAGGCGCTGCGCACGTCCTATCCATTGCGGGACGGCGTGCCGGTCCTCCGCATCGCGCCAAGGCTGACGTTCCCGTTGACGCCCGAGCCGCTCGCGGGCGCCACATGGCAGCAGCGCGTGTACGACGAGGTGTCGCGGCCGTTCGACCTGGAGCGCGGCCCCGTGGCCCGCGCGCGGCTGTGGCGGCTCGGGGCGGACGACTTCATGCTCGCCGTCACCATCCACCACGTGGTGTGTGACACCTGGTCGTTGGTGGTGTTCGCGAAGGAGCTGGGCGAGCACTACGCGGCCCTCAAGCAGGGGCACCCGGCGCGGCTCCCCGCGCTGCCGGTGCAGTACGTGGACTTCGCGGCGTGGCAGCGGAAGGCGCTGAAGGAGGGCGCGTTCGCGTCTCAACTCTCGGCGTGGCGGGAGCGGCTGGCCGCGTTCCCCAGTCCGCTGGAGCTGCCGGTGGACCGCGCGCGGGGAGACGGCCCCGCGCTGCGAGGTCAGGTGCTGAAGGTGGGGTTCTCCTCCACGCTGTCGGCCGCGGTCCAGGCGCTGGCGCAGCGTGAAGGCGTCACCCCGTTCATGGTGCTGCTGGCGTCGTGGAAGGCGCTGCTGTCCCGTTGGACGGGCCGCGACGACATCGTGGTGGGGACGCCCATTGGAAACCGGAGCCGGCCGGAGCTGGAGCCGATGATTGGCTACGTGGCGCACGCCGTCCCGCTGCGGACGGACCTGGCGGGCGCGCCGTCCTTCCGCGAGCTGGTGATGCGCGTCCGGGATGTCATCATGGAGGCCTACGCGCATCCGGACGTCCCGTACGAAGAGCTGGGGCGGGAGATTGAGCCCACGAAGGACACCGGCCGCTCGCGCGTCTTCGACACCCTGTTCGTGCTGCACAGCCGCTTCGACCGGACCGCGGACCTGCCCGGCGTGCGCATGAGCCTGGCCGAGCTGGATGACGTGCCGCCTGAGTTCGGCAGCGTCCTGTCGGACCTGACGGTGGGCCTGGGCGAACACGCGCACGGCTTCTCCGGCACCATCGACTACGCGGAGGAGCGCTTCGAACGGGACACCGTGGAGCGCCTGGTGGCCCACTGGACCACGTTGCTCGAAGCGGCCGTGGCGGCCCCCGAGACGCCGCTCCTCGCGTTGCCGCTCGAGCAGCCCCGTCCCGGGCCGGCGGCGGTGGAGGCCGGGCGCTCCGCCTCGGCGCCGGTGCCTGTCGCGGAGGCGCTTCAGGCGCGCGCCGCCGCTGATGCCGCGTCGGTGGCGATGACGGCGCCGGAAGGCCGAGCCGTGACGTGGGGCGAGCTGCGAGCGTCCGCCGACCGGCTGGCGGCGGAGCTGGCCGGCCACGAGGTGGGGCCCGAGGTCCTGGTCGCCGTCTGCCTGGAGCCGTCCGTGGAGCGGGTGGTGGCGCAGTGGGCGGTGCAGGCCCTGGGGGCGGCCTACGTCCTGCTGTCCGTGCCGCAGCTCCGCGAGCTGGCCAGCCTCTCTCCTCCGGGGGCGCCATCGCCGCTGCTCCTGACCCATACGAATGTCCGCACGGGCGTGCCGCTGGACGCGGCGCGGGTCATCCGGGTGGACGAGGTCCTCTCGCGGACCGATTCGCGCCTGGGCGTGCCCGCCCGCGAGGCGCCGCGGGCCTCCGACGGAGACATGGTCTGCCTGGAGCCGCTGGTGGGGACCCGGGGCGAGCAGCTCCGCGCCATCCACACGCACCACACCGTGGCGGCGCTGTTCGCCCGGTTGGACGCGGAGGCTCCGTCGAAGGACGGCATCTGGCTCGCGGCGGAGGAGGCGCAGGCGCCCGGCTCCGGGCTGGAGCTCCTCTGGGCGCTGACGCGTGGGCTGCGCGTGGTGCTGCCCGCGGAGCGCGCGCGCTTCACGTCGTGGGGGACGGGCGCGGCGCCTGAGCGGCGGAGGACGGATTTCAGCCTGTCGTTCTTCGCCAACGACGAGGATTCGCTGGGCGGCCGGAAGTACCGCCTGCTGCTGGAGGCGGCGAAGTTCGCGGACGCGCATGGCTTCTCCGCGGTGTGGACGCCGGAGCGGCACTTCCACTCGTTCGGCGGTCTGTACCCTCGGCCCGCCGTGGTGGGCGCGGGCGTGGCCACGGTGACGGAGCGGCTGGGCATCCGCGCGGGGAGCGTGGTGCTGCCGCTGCATGACCCCATCCTCGTGGCGGAGGAGTGGGCCGTGCTGGACAACCTGTCCGACGGCCGCGTGGGGGTGTCCTTCGCGTCGGGCTGGCACGCGAATGACTTCGTGTTCGCGCCGGACCGGTACGCGCGGAGGAAGGACGTCCTCCACCGCGGCATCGAGGAGGTGCGCACGCTGTGGCGCGGTGGAACGGTGCTGCGACGCAATGGCGCGGGAGAGGAGGTCGCCATCTCCCTGCGCCCCAAGCCCGTCCAGAAGGTGCTGCCCATCTGGCTCACCGCCGCCGGCAGTCCCGAGACGTTCCGGCTGGCGGGCGAGCTGGGCGCGTACGTGCTCACCAACCTGATGGGCCAGCACCTGGATGACCTGGCGAGCAAGGTGGCGCTGTACCGCGATGCCTGGCGGCAACATGGCCACGCGGGGCGCGGGCACGTGAGCCTGATGATGCACGCGTTCCTCGGTGATGACCCGGCCGAGGTCCAGAAGAAGGCGCGGCCGCCGCTGCTCGACTACTTCCGCAGCTCGGTGGACATCTCCTCGGGCTTCCTGGCCAGCCTGGGGCTCGACGTGGATCCCCGCTCGCTGTCGCGCTCGGACATCGACGCGCTGCTGGCGCACGGTGTGGAGCGCTACGTGCAGGACGGCGGCCTCATCGGCACGCCGGAGAGCTGCGCGCCCATGGTGGAGCGGGTCCAGCGGCTCGACGTGGATGAGATTGCCTGCCTGGTGGACTTCGGCGTGGAGGTCGAGGCGACGCTGGAGGGGTTGCGGCACCTGGACGCCTTGCGTGGCCGTCATTCGCCGGCGCCCTCGCCCGCGATTCCCTCGGCGGCCCTCCGGGAAGGCCCTGGCGCGGCGGAGGCCCTGCTGTCGCTGGTGCGGGAGGCGGGCATCACCCACCTGCACTGCACCGCGGCGCTGGCGCGGTCGATGCTGGCGCTGCCCGACGCGGCGGAGGTGCTGCGCCCCGTGCGCCACGTCCTGCTCGAAGGCGCGTCCGAGGAAGCGGCGGCGTCCCTGGCGCGCGCCATGCCGTGGCGGGTCGCGCACCGTCAGCCCGGCCTGGGGCTCGGCGCCTGGGCCGTGGCCATGGGGCCGGTGGACGCCTCGCGGTGGGACGTGGTGGACGGACGCGGCCAGCCGGTGCCGGTGGGCGTCGTGGGTGAGCTGGTGGTGACGGGCGCGGGGGTGCCGCGTGGCTTCTGGAACGCGCCGGAGACCACGTCGATGCGCGTGCTCGCCGGGGAGTCCGACGGTGCGCGGCGGCTGGGGACTGGCCGTCGTGCGCGGCGCAAGCGGGACGGTTCGGTGGAGCTCCTGGCCGCCGCGCCCGTCACGGAGCGGCGTCCAGCGCCGCCGAAGTCCGCCGCGCGGATGGGGAGCGGCGCGGCCTCCAGGCCCGAGGGCTCGGGGACCATTCCGCTCGTGCCTCGGGGACGCCCGCTGCCGCTGTCCTTCGCGCAGCAGCGGCTCTGGTACCTGGACCGGTTGGAGCCAGGCAACGTGGCCTACAACAACGCCGTCGCCTTCACGCTGTCCGGCAAGCTCGATGCCGCGGCGCTGGAGCGGGCGTTGAACGGCGTGGTGCGCAGGCACGAGGCCTTGCGGACCACGTTCGCCGTGGAAGGCGACGCCGCGGTGCAGCTCATCGCGCCAGCGCTGGAGGTCTCCATCCTCGTCCGGGATGCGGAGGACGCCAGTGAGGAGGAGCTCGCCCGCCAGGCGCGTGAAGAGGCGCGCCGCACCTTCGACCTGGAGCAGGGCCCGCTGCTCCGCGCGACGTTGCTGCGGGTGGGGAGCACCGAGCACGTCCTGCTGCTCACGCTGCACCACATCATCTCGGACGGCTGGTCCGCGGCGGTGATGGTGCACGAGATGATTCAGTTGTACGAGGCCGAGATGTCGGGCCAGCCGCCGACGCTGCCCGCCCTGTCCGTGCAGTACGCGGACTACGCGCTCTGGCAGCTGGAGTGGATGCGAGGCCCCTCGCTGAAGGCGGAGCAGGACTGGTGGGGCGAGGTGCTGGCGGAGGTGCCGGTGCTCCAGCTCCCGGTGGACCGTCCCCGTCCGCCCGTGCAGACGCATGACGGCGCGCAGTTGCCCTTCTCGGTGCCCCGGTCGCTGATGGATGCCGTGGTGGCGGCCGGCCGGAAGGAGGGGGCCACGCCCTTCATGGTGCTGCTGGCCGCGTGGCAGGTGCTGTTGCACGCGTACACGGGACAGGAGGACTTCGCGGTGGGGTCGCCCGTCGCGGGGCGCAACCGGCCCGAGGTGGAGCCGCTGATTGGCTGCTTCATCAACTCCATTGCCCTGCGCGCGGACCTGAGCGGAGACCCCACGTTCACGCAGGTGCTGGGCCGGGTGCGGCGCACCGCGCTGGCCGCCTTCTCGCACCAGGAGATGCCGTTCGAGAAGGTGCTGGAGGTGCTGAACACCCCGCGCGACCTCAGCCACAACCCGGTCTTCCAGACGATGCTGGTGCTGCACAACACGCCCACGCCCGTGCTGTCGCTGGCCGGGCTCCAGATGCGTGGCCGTTACGTGCACACGGGCGCCACGAAGATGGACCTCACGCTGGAGGTCACGGAGACGGCCGAGGGCCTGCGCGGCGGCATCGACTTCAACACCCGCCTCTTCGACGAGGCCACCATCGCGCGGCTCGCGGGCTCCCTGCTGCGGGTGCTGGAGGCCGCGGCGAGCCGCCCGGACGCGCGGCTGTCCCAGCTCGACCTCCTGGACGCCGCGGAGCGCGCCCGGCTGCTGGTGGAGTGGAACCCCGCGCCCGTGGCCGAGCTGCCTGCCTCGGACACCGTGCCCGCGCGGTTCCTGGCCCAGGCGGCGCGGACGCCCGACGCGGTGGCGGTGGCGGACGGTGCCCGGACCTTCACGTATCGCGAGCTGGAAGCGCTGTCCCTGCGCGTCGCCGGGCACCTGGTGTCACGGGGCGTGGGGCGAGGCGCCGTCGTCGCGCTTGCGGTGGCGCAGCCCTCGGAGGTGGTGGCGGGGCTGCTGGGCGTGATGCGCGCGGGCGCGGCGGTGGTGGTGCTGGACGTGGACCATCCGCCGGAGCGCCTCTCCAGCATCCTGGCGGACACGCAGGCCCGGATGCTGCTCACCTCCGAGTCGCTCCGTGCGCGCGTTCCTTCGCGAGCGGGGCCGGAGGTCATCACGCTGGACTCGCTGCCCGAGGCCACGGGGGACCTGCGCGTCCGTCCGGAGGGAACGGACGCGGCGTGCATCGTCTACACGTCGGGTTCCACGGGGCGGCCACGCGGTGTGGTGCTGGAGCACCGGCACCTGGTGGCGGCCACACGGGCCCGCGCGGAGGTGTACGGCGCGCCCGGCGTCGTGATGTCCCTGGCGCCATTCACCTTCGACGCCGCGCTGGCGGGGCTGCTCTGGTCCCTGTTCGAGGGCGGCGCGTTGCGCTACCCGGACGCGGAGGAGCGTGAGGACCCGCGGCGGCTCGCGGAGCGCATCGCCCAGTCACGCGTCACGCACCTCATCTCCGTGCCGTCGCTGTACGGGCAGCTCCTCGCCGCGGCGGCTGTGGGGGGCCTGAAGAGCCTGACGGCGGTGAGCGTCGGCGGTGAGGCGTGCCCCGTGGAGCTGACGCGTGCGCACCATGAGGCGTTGCCGTCGGTGGCCCTGTTCAACGAGTACGGCCCCACGGAGGCCACCATCTGGAGCACGGTGCACCGGGTGCGGGTGGGGGAGGAGCACCGCGTGCCCATTGGCCGCGCGGTGCCCGGGGCGCGCGTGTACCTGCTGGACGCGCGGCGCAAGCTCGTCCCGCAGGGCGCGCCGGGTGAGGTGTACCTGGGCGGCGCGGGCGTGGCGCGGGGCTACCTGGGCCAGCCGGGACTCACGGCCGAGCGCTTCGTGACGGATCCGTTCGACGGCCGCTCCGGTGCGCGCATGTACCGCACGGGCGACGTGGCCCGCTGGCGCGGGGACGGCACGCTGGAGTTCCTGGGCCGCGTGGATGAGCAGGTGAAGGTGCGCGGCTTCCGCATCGAGCCGGGCGAGGTCGAGGCCACGCTGCTGGCGAATCCCTCGGTGAGGGAGGCCGTCGTCGTGGCGCGAGACGATGGCAAGGGGCCGAAGCGGCTCGTGGCCTACGTGGTGCCCGTGGCCACGGACAGCGGCGCGGCGCCGGACGCGGCGGCGCTGAAGGGCTGGGTGCGTTCGCGGCTGCCGCCGTACATGGTCCCCGCGGCGGTCGTCGCGCTGGACGCGTTGCCACGCACGCGACACGGCAAGGTGGACCGCCGCGCGCTGCCCGCGCCCGAAACGGGGCCGGCGGTCGCGCCGGTGGCGCCTCGTTCGGAGGTGGAGGCCACGCTGGTGTCGCTCTGGCGGGAAGTCCTGGGCGTGGAGCGCGTGGGCATCCACGACGACTTCTTCGAGCTGGGCGGCGACTCCATCCTGGGCTTGCAGATCATCACCCGCGCGCGCGCGCAGGGCATCGAGCTGTCACCGAAGCAGCTCTTCCAGAACCCGACGGTCGCGCGGCTCGCCACGGTCGCGGGGACCCGGCTCGCCGTGCAGGCCGAGCAGGGCGCGGTGGTGGGGCCCGTGGCGCTGACGCCCATCCAGCACTGGTTCTTCGAGCTGGCACAGGAGGCGCCGCACCACTGGAACATGTCCCTGCTGCTGGAGGTGAAGACCCCCCTGGATGGCGCCCTCCTGGGACAGGCGTTGACCCACCTGCTGGCGCACCATGATGCGCTCCGGGCGCGGTTCGCACGCGGCGAGGCGGGCTGGCGGCAGGTCGTCCCGGAGCCGGAGGCTGGTGTCCTCGTCGAGCAGGTGGACCTGTCCACCGTGCCCGAGGTGGAGCAGGCGGCGGTGGTGCAGCACCGCGCCGAAGAGGCGCAGCAGGCCCTGCGGCTGGACGGCGGGCTGCTCCACGCCACGCTGCTGACCCTGGGGCGTGGGCGCTCCGCGCGGTTGCTGCTGACCGTCCATCACCTCGTGGTGGACGCGGTGTCGTGGCGCATCCTCCTGGAGGACCTGGCCGGGGTGTACGCACAGCTCGCCGCGGGCAATGCGGCGCGGCTGCCCCCGAAGACGACCTCGTTCCAGGCCTGGGCGCGGGGCCTGGAGACGCTCGCGCGGTCGGAGAAGCTGGCGGCGGAGCGGAAGTGGTGGCTGGAGCGGCCCTGGCAGGAGGCGGCCCGGGTGCCGGTGGACTTCCCGGAAGGCGTCAACACCGAGGCCACGGCGCATTCGGTTCGCGTCACCCTGGACGTGGAGGAGACGCGGGCCTTGCTGCAGGACGTGCCCAAGGCCTGGCACACGCAGGCGCAGGACCCGTTGCTCACCGCGCTGGGGCAGGCGCTGACGGCGTGGGCCGGTGGCGGCGTCGCGCTGGTGGACGTGGAGGGCCATGGCCGTGAAGAGGTGCTGCCGGGCGTGGATGTCTCGCGCACGGTGGGCTGGTTCACGCGCGTGTTCCCCGCGCTGCTGGACCTGCGTGGGGCGCCGACCCCCGGGGATGCGCTGCGCGCCGTGAAGGAAGGGCTGCGCGCGGTGCCGTCCCAGGGCATGGGGTGGGGCCTGCTCCGCTACGTGTCGAAGGACGCGGCGCTGGCGGCGCTGCCCGCCGCGGAGGTGGGCTTCAACCACCTGGGACAGGTGGACGGCGTGGTGGGCGCGGACGGGCCCTTCGCGCTGGCGGCGGAGAGCGAGTCCCTGCGGCAGCGGGCGCCGGTGGCTCGCCGGCCGTACCTGATCGACGTGATGAGCGCGGTTCGCAACGGGCGGCTGGAGGTGCTGTGGACCTTCAGCGGCGCGGTGCACCGGCGTGAGACGGTGGCACGCGTGGCGGAGGACTTCGTCACGCGCCTGCGGGCCCTGGTGGCGGCGTCGAAGGCGCCGGACGCGGGGGGCCATTCGCCCTCGGACTTCCCGCTCGCGAAGGTGAAGCAGGCGCAACTCGACAAGCTGTCCGCGCGGTTTGGAAAGAAGACGCGATGAGCGACAACATCCAGGACCTGTACCCCCTGTCGCCCTTGCAGGGCGGCATGCTCTTCCATGCCATTTCGGAGCCCGGGCAGGGGCTGTACTTCAACCAGCTCGTCTGTGAGCTGCGGCGCCTGGACGTGCGGGCCTTCACCCAGGCGTGGGAGGCCGTCGTCCTGGCGCATCCCATCCTCCGCACGGCGCTCGTCTGGGACGACGTGGACGAGCCCGTGCAGGTGGTGCTGCGCGAGGTCGAGCTTCCCATCCGCGTCGAGGACTGGCGTGGCCTGGAGCCCGACGCGAGGGACTCCCGCTGGGAGTCCTTCCTGGAGGAAGACCGCCGGGAAGGCATTGACCTGTCGCAAGCGCCGCTGGTGCGGCTGGCGCTGATGCGCGTGGGGGAGGATGCCTACCGCTTCGTCTTCAGCCACTCGCACCTCATCCTGGATGGCTGGTCCGTGCCGCTGGTGCTTCGGGACGTCTTCGCCGCGTACGAGGACGCGCTGGCGGGACGTCCGCTCCGGCTGGTGCCGCCGCGTCCGTTCGGGGACTACATCGGCTGGCTGGCGGAGCATGACCTGACCGCGTCGGAGTCCTTCTGGCGCCAGACGTTGAAGGGCTTCCGGGAGCCGACCCCGTTGAGGGCAGGGCCCGATGGCTCGGAGGGGCACGGGCGGGCGACGCGTTCACTGCACCTGTCGGAGGAGCGCACCTCGGCCCTGAATGCCCTGGCGCGGAGGCAGGGCCTCACGGTGTCTTCGTTGGTGCAAGGGGCCTGGGCCCTGGTCCTGGGACATCTCTCCGGCGCGGGGGACGTCGTCTTCGGCACCATCGTCTCCGGGCGGCCCCCGGACCTGCCGGGCGTGGAGGACATGGTCGGGCTGTTCATCAACACCCAGCCCGTGCGGGTGCGCCTGACGCGCGACGTGAGCAGCCTCGGCTGGCTGCGGAGCCTCCAGGACGCGCAGTTGGAGGCCCGGCAGCATGAGCACGCGCCGCTGGTGAAGGTGCAGCGCTGGAGCGATGTGCCCGCGGGCACGCCGCTCTTCGAGTCGCTGGTCGTCTTCGAGAACTACCCGCTGGATGCCGCGCTGTCGTCCTCGGCGAAGTCGCTCTCGGTGCATGACGTGCGGGCCGTGGAGGAGGACCACTTCGCCCTGACGCTCGTCTCCATGAACGGGGCTCGGCTCCCGCTGCACCTGCGGTACGACCGCGCGCGCTTCACGGCGGCCTTCGCGGACGCGCAGCTCGAACGGCTGCGCTTCGTGCTGGAGCGCTGGGCCGAGCACGCGGAGGACCTCCTGGAGGAGGTGGCCCGGCGCTCCGAGCACACGCGTCATCCGCTGGTGCTGACGTGGGCGGACCCGCGCCAGCCCGACGTGGCGCCGGAGCCCGGCCCGAGCGCATCCCCCGCGCCGCCGCGAGCGTTCGAAGGGCCGCGCGACGCGAAGGAGACCACGCTCGCCGCCATCTGGGCGCAGGTGTTTGGCCGCGAGCGGGTGGACATCCACGACAACTTCTTCGAGCTCGGCGGCGACTCCATCGTCGGCATCCAGGTCATCGCCCGCGCCGCGCAGGCGGGCCTGCGCATCACCGCGAAGCAGTTGTTCGACCAGCCGACGGTGGCCCGGCTGGCGGCGGTGGCGTCCGAGGTGCCCGTGGATGGGGCCTCCGCGCCGATGGCTGCGCCCGAGACTTCGACGGAGCCTTCACGGCAGCGGCGGGCGGAGCAGGCCCACGTGGAGGAGGCGCTCCTCGCGGAGGGTGAGGTAGGGCGGCCGCTCTCCTTCGCCCAGGAGCGGCTGTGGTTCCTGGACCAGCTGGAGCCCGGGAGCGCTTCGTACAACGTGACCGCGGCGGTGCGGCTGGTGGGGCCGCTGGACGCGCAGGCGCTGGAGCGTGGCTTCCACGCGCTGGTGCAGCGGCACGAGTCGTTGCGCACGACGTTCCGAAGCGAGCGGGGCGTCCCCGTTCAGGTGATCGCGCCAGACGGGGCGCCGTCGTTCCAGCCCGTGGACCTGAGCGGGCTGCCTGAGTCGATTCGAGGGGACTCGGCGTCGAGGCTCCTGAAGGAAGAGGTGCTTCGGCCGTTCGACCTCGTCCGGGGCCCCTTGCTGAGGGCCTCGCTGGTGAAGCTGGCGCCGGAAGAGCACCTCCTGGTGATGGTGATTCACCACATCGTTTCGGATGGGTGGTCCATCGGCGTCCTGGTGCGCGAGTGGGTGACGCTCTATCAAGCGCACCTGCACGGGATGGCTTCGCCGTTGCCTCCGCTGCCGATGCAGTACGCGGACTTCGCGCAATGGCAGCGAGGCTGGCTGAGGGGCGAGGTGCTGGAGGCGCAGGTGCGGTACTGGCGCCAGCAGCTCGAAGGCGCGCCGCGCGCGCTGGAGTTGCCCACGGACAAGCCGCGTCCCGCGGCCCAGACCTTCCGGGGCCGGGCGAAGCGGCAGGTGTGGCCCCAGGCGCTCTGGCAACGGGTGGTGGCCCTGAGCCGGGCCGAGGGCGCGACCCCGTTCATGGTGCTGGTGGCGGCGTACCAGACGGTGCTGTGGCGGCACTCGGGGCAGGACGACATCAGCGTGGGCTTCCCCATCGCGGGAAGGACCCACGCACAGACGGAAGGGCTCATCGGCTACTTCGCGAACACGCTGGTGCTGCGCGCGCGGGTGAGGCCGGAGGCGACGTTCCGCGAGCTGCTGGCGCAGGTGCGCGAGGCCACCCTGGGGGCCTACGCGCATCAGGACGTGCCTTTCGAGAAGCTGGTGGAGGCGCTGCTCCCGGAACGTGACCTGAGCCGCAGCCCGCTGTTCCAGGTGTCGCTGACGCTGCTGAACACGCCCCAGCCGAAGATGGACCTGGGGCGGGGCCTGGCCTTGTCGCCCGTGGAGGCGGAGACGCACACCTCGAAGTTCGACCTGTCGCTGATGGTCGAAGAGGCCCCCGAGGGCGTCATGGTGTCGCTGAACTACAACAGCGACCTGTTCGAGGACGAGACGGCGGAGCGGCTGCTGAGGCACGTGCGGGTGCTGCTGGAGGCGGCGGTGGAGTCGCCCGGGCAGCGGCTGGAGGCCTTGCCGTTGATGGGCGCGGAGGAGCGCCAGCGGTTGGTGGAGGTGTGGAGCGGGCGGACGGTGGCGTACCCGCGCGAGGCGTCGCTGGCGGAGCTGTTCGAAGCGCAGGTGGAGGAGACGCCGGACGCGGTCGCGGTGGAGGACCGGGGCGAGACGCTGACGTACGCGGCGCTGAATCGCCGGGCGAACCAACTGGCACACCACCTGCGGGGCATGGGGGTCGGCCCGGAGGTCAGGGTCGGGGTGTGCGTGGAGCGCTCGCTGGCGTGGGTGGTGAGCATGCTGGGGGTGGTGAAGGCGGGCGGGGTGTACGTACCGCTGGACGCCAGCTACCCGCTGGAGCGCCTGGGGTGGATGAAGTCGGAGGCGCGGGTCGCGCTGCTGGTGGCGCAGGAGAAGCTCGCGGACGAGATGGCATCCGGGAGCGAGCTGGTGGTGAGCGTGGACACGGAGTGGGACGCGCTCATCGCCCGGCAGCCGGAGAGCAACCTCCGGTCCGGAGCCAGCGGCGGCAACCTGGCGTACGTGATGTTCACGTCGGGGAGCACGGGGAGGCCGAAGGGTGTGGGGGTGCCGCAGCGCGCGGTGACGCGGCTGGTGATGGGCAGCGGGGTGGCGGACTTCGGGCCACGGGAGGTGTGGTTGCAGTTGGCGCCAACGGCGTTCGACGCGTCGACGTTGGAGGTGTGGGGCGCGCTGCTCCACGGCGGGAAGCTGGTGGTGTACCCGGAAGGGCCGCTGGAGCTGGAGGCGCTGGCGCGGACGTTGGAGGAGACGGGCATCACGTCGCTGTGGCTGACGGCGGCCCTCTTCGAGCAGATGCAGGCGTACCAGCCGCAAGCGCTGCGAGGCGTGAGGCAGGTGTTGGCGGGCGGTGACGTGCTGCCGGTGGGGCGGGTGCGCGAGCGCGTGGCGAGCGGCGCGGTGCTCATCAACGGCTACGGCCCGACGGAGGGGACGACCTTCACGAGCGTGCACCGGATGGAGACGGTGGAGGACGTGGGGCCGGGGGCGGTGCCCATTGGCGGGCCGGTGGCGAATACGCGGGTGTACGTGCTGGACGCGCGCCTGCGCCCGGTGCCCGCTGGGGTGAGAGGCGAGCTGTATGTGGGAGGAGACGGGCTGGCGGTGGGGTACGTGGGGCGGCCGGAGTTGACGGCGGAGCGCTTCGTGCCGAGCCCGTTTGGAGACGGCGAGCGGCTGTACCGGACGGGGGACGAGGCGAGGTGGTTGGGGAACGGGACGTTGGAGTTCCTGGGCCGCCGGGACACGCAGGTGAAGGTGCGGGGCTTCCGCATCGAGCTGGGGGAGGTGGAGGAGGCGCTGAAGCAGCAGGCGGGGGTGGAGGAGGCCGCGGCGGTGGTGCGTGAAGAAGGCTGGGGCGGCAAGCGGCTGGTGGCCTACGTGGTGGCACCTGGGGGAGACGGGGCGGCGCTGAAGGAGTCGGTGAAGCAGCGGCTGCCGGAGTACATGGTGCCGTCCACGGTGGTGGTGCTGGAGGCGTTGCCGTTGACGCCCAACGGCAAGGTGGACCGCAAGGCGCTCCAGGTGGCGGAGCTGGCCCCTCAAGTGGAGCGGCAGGCCCGGGAGCCGCGCACGCCCACCGAGCACCAGTTGCTCGCCCTCTGGCGTGAAGTCCTTGGCACCGAGCGCGTGAACGTCGAGGACGACTTCTTCGAGCTGGGCGGGCACTCGCTCCTGGCCACGCAGCTCGTCGCGCACGTCCGCTCCGCTTTCAGCGTGGAGCTGCCGCTGCGGGCCATCTTCGAGTCGCCCACCCTGGAGGCGCTCGCGGCGAGAATCGAGGGCGCGGGAAGCAGCGATGCGGCGGCGGGTGTGCCGCCGCTGGTCCCCGCGCCGCGCACGGACGCGATGCCGGTGTCCTTCGCGCAGCAGCGGCTGTGGTTCATCGACCAGCTTCATCCGGGAAGCGCCGTCTACAACGTCCCCATTTTTCTACGCCTCGAAGGCACGCTGAGCGTGGAGGCGCTCCAGCAGGCCCTGTCGGCGCTGGTGGACCGGCACGAGTCGTTGCGCACCACCTTCGCCTCGCGGGAAGGGCAGCCCGTCCAGGTCATCCATCCCGCCGGGGCCTTCCGGCTCGCGTTCGAGGACCTGGGCGCGTGGCCCACGGAGTCGCGTGAGGCGGAGCTCCAGGCGCGGACCGCGCGAGAGGCGCTGCGGCCCTTCGACTTGAGGAACGGGCCGCTGCTGCGAGCGACCGTGACGCGCCTGTCGCCAGCGTCGCACACGCTGTTGCTGGTGCTGCACCACATCATCTCGGACGGCTGGTCGTTGGGCGTCCTGGTCCGGGAAGTGGGCGCGCTCTATACGGCGTTTCAGGAGGGACGGCCCCCCGCGTTGCCGCCAATGCCGGTGCAGTACGCGGACTTCTCCGTGTGGCAGCGGCGTTGGCTGCAGGGGGACGCGCTGGAGGCGCAGCTGGCCTGGTGGCGCAAGCAGTTGTCCGGCGCTCCGCCGTACCTGGAGCTGCCCACGGACAAGCCCAGGCCGGTGACATTGTCACATCAGGGCGCGGCCGTGCCCGTGCGGCTGTCGCGGTCCTTGAGCGACGGCGTGACAGCGCTCGCCCAGGCCGAGGGCGCCACGCCCTTCATGGTGCTCCTGGCGGCCTTCCAACTGCTCCTGTCGCGCTACGCGGGGCAGGAGGATGTCGTGGTGGGCTCTCCCATCGCGGGGCGCCGCTATCAGGAGACGGAAGGGCTCATCGGGTTCTTCGTCAACACGCTCGTCCTTCGTGCGGAGGTGCGCCCCGAGGAGACGTTCCGCGACCTGCTGGCCCAGGTGCGTGAGCGCACGCTGGGGGCCTACGAGCACCAGGACGTCCCGTTCGAGAAGCTGGTGGAACACCTGCAGCCCGAGCGGAGCCTGGGGCGGAGCCCGCTCTTCCAGGTCCTCTTCGTGCTGCAGAACGCCCCCGTGGGGCACCTGGCGCTGCCCTCGCTGGCCGTGAAGCCCCAGGGGCTCGTCGGCACCGAGGCGGCGCGCTTCGAGCTGTCGCTGAACCTCGGTGAATCGCCAGAGGGGTTCTCGGGCATCCTCCAGTTCAGCACCGACCTCTTCACCCAGGCCACGGCCGCGCGGGTGGTGACGCACCTCCAACGCCTGCTGGAGTCCGTCAGCTCGGCGCCGGCGCAGCGCCTCTCCGACGTGTCGCTCCTCGCCGAGGCGGAGCGTCAGCAGGTGCTCGGGGCCTGGGACGCGCCCGGCCTGGACGTCCCGCGAGCAGCCGTCCACCAGCGCTTCGAGCAGGCCGTCGCGGCGTCACCCGACGCGCCCGCGGTCCGGTGCGAAGACGAGGTGCTGTCGTTCCGTGAGCTGGATGCCCGGGCGAACCAGCTCGCGCATCATCTGCGGGGGCTGGGCGTGGGCGCGGACGTGCCGGTCGCCCTGTGCCTGGAGCGCGGGGCGGCGTGGGTGGTCTCCATGCTGGGCGTCCTGAAGGCGGGGGGCGCCTATGTGCCGTTGGACTCCACGCAGCCCGCGTCACGGTTGCAGGACCTGGTGGCGGAAGTGGCCGCGCCCGTGGTCATCACGCAGGCGCGTCACGCCCAGGTCTTCGGTGGCACCGCGGCCACCGTGGTTCAGTGGGATGCGGACGCCGCGACGCTGGAGCAGCACGCCCGGCACTCGCCCGCGTGCGAGGTCCACCCGGACCAGCTGGCCTACGTGCTGTTCACGTCGGGCAGCACCGGCCGTCCCAAGGGCGTGGCGGTGTCGCACGGGCAGCTCGCCCACTACGTGCACGCCGTCACCGAGCGGCTGGATTTGACGACGTGTGCCAGCTTCGCCCTGGTCTCCACCGTGGTGGCGGACCTGGGGAACACGGTGTTGTTCCCCGCGCTGTGCTCGGGCGGCCTGCTCCACGTGTTGACGCAGGAGCGCGCGACCAGCCCGGCCGAGGCCGCGGAGTACTTCGCGCGGTTCCCCGTGGACTGCATGAAGATCGTGCCCGCGCACCTGGCGGCGCTGATGACGGCGGCGGAGCCCGGGCGGGTGTTGCCCAAGAAGCGGCTGGTGCTTGGCGGAGAGTCCTCCTCCTGGAGCCTCCTGGAGCAGGTGCACGCCCTGGCCCCCGCGTGCCAGGTGTTCAATCACTACGGTCCCACGGAGACGACGGTGGGCGTCGTGGCGGGGCCCGTGGCGCTCCCTCGCTCCGCGGTGTCCGGCGCGTCCGTTCCGCTGGGCCGGGCGCTGGCCCACACGCGGCTGTACGTCCTGGACGCGGCGCTGCGGCCGGTGCCGGTGGGCATCCCGGGAGAGCTGTACGTCGGCGGCGCGCAGGTGACGCGTGGTTACCTGCGCCGCCCGGACCTGACGGCGGAGCGCTATGTACCGGACCCGTACAGCCTGACTCCCGGCGCGAGGATGTACCGCACCGGTGACAAGGTGCGCTGGCTGGAAGACGGGCGCGTGGAGTTCATTGGCCGCACGGACTTCCAGGTGAAGGTGCGCGGCTTCCGCGTGGAGCCCGGAGAGGTCGCGGGGGTGCTGCGCGCGCATCCGGGGCTCCGCGACGCCGTCGTCGTCGCGCGAGAGGATGCGCCCGGGGACAAGCGGCTGGTGGCCTACGCCGTCCCGGCCGAGGCACCAGGGCCCGAGACTGCGGCGCTGCGTGCGTACCTCCAGGAGCGGCTCCCGGCCCACATGGTGCCCTCCGCGCTGGTGGTGCTGGAGGCGCTGCCGCTCACGGCCAACGGCAAGGTGGACTGGCGCGCGCTGCCTGCGCCGGAGGCGTCGGCGCGTGATTCGTCGCCGGACTACGAAGCGCCGGCGTCTCCCTTGGAAGAGACGCTGGCCTCCGTCTGGGCGCAGGTCCTGCGGGTGGAGCGGGTAGGGCGGAAGGACGATTTCTTCGGGTTGGGCGGGCACTCGCTGCTGGCCACGCAGGTGGTGGCCCGGCTTCGCGCGGCGCTCGGGGTGGAGGTGCCCCTGCGGGCGCTCTTCGAGTCCCCGTCGCTGCGAGGTTTCGCCCAGCGGGTGGCGCTGGCGGCTCGAAGCGAGGCGATGCCTGGGCTGCATGCCCAGCCCCGGTCGGAGAAGCGCCCCTTGTCGTTCGCGCAGCAGCGGCTGTGGTTCCTGGACCGGCTTCAGCCCGGAAGCACGGCGTACAACGTGCCGCTCGTCCTGAACCTGGAGGGCCCGCTGGACGTCGAGGTCCTGGAGCGCGCGTTCTCCGAGCTCGTGCGCCGTCACGAGGTCCTCCGCACCACCTTCCCTGTCCAAGGTGAAGCGCCGGTCCAGGTCATCTTGCCCGCGGAGGCGCTCCGGATCCCCGTGGTGGACCTGCGTGGACAGGAGGACACCGCGGCCCGGCGGTTCATCCGGGCGGAGGTGGACAGGCCCTTCGACCTCGCGCGCGCGCCGGCGCTGCGGACCCATCTGCTGAAGCTGGCCGAAGCGCGGCACGTGTTGGTGATGATGCTGCACCACATCGTGTCGGACGGCTGGTCCATGGGCATCCTGGTGCGCGAGCTGTCGACGCTCCATGAGGCTTTCTCACACGGGAACGCGTCGCCACTGCCCGAGCTGCCGGTGCAGTACGCGGACTATTCGCAGTGGCAGCGTGATTGGCTGAAGGGCGAGGCGCTGGAGGCGCAGGTGCGGTACTGGCGCCAGCAGCTCGAAGGCGCGCCGCGTGCGCTGGAGCTGCCCACGGACAGGCCGCGTCCGGCGGTCCAGACGTTCCGAGGCGCTGTCCGGCGGCAGGTGTGGCCCCAGGCGCTCTGGCAGCGGGTGGAGTCCCTGGGCCGCTCCGAGAGCGCGACCCCGTTCATGGTGCTGCTGGCGGCGTACCAGACGGTGCTGTGGCGGCACTCGGGGCAGGACGACATCAGCGTGGGCTTCCCCATCGCGGGAAGGACCCACGCACAGACGGAGGGGCTCATCGGCTACTTCGCGAACACGCTGGTGCTGCGCGCGCGGGTGAAGCCGGAGGCGACGTTCCGTGAGCTGTTGGCCCAGGTGCGTGAAGTCACCGTGGGTGCCTACGCGCATCAGGACGTGCCCTTCGAGAAGCTGGTGGAGGAGCTGCGCCCCGAGCGAGACCTGAGCCGCAGCCCGTTGTTCCAGGTATCGCTGACGCTTCAGAACACGCCGCCGCCGGATGTGAAGCGGAGTGAAGGCCTCTCGCTGAAGGTGGTGGACGCGGAGATCCAGACGTCGAAGTTCGACCTGTCCCTGTTCGTGGGCGATGCGCCAGGAGGCGTCTACGCGGCGCTGAACTACAACAGCGACCTGTTCGACGGGGAGACGGCGGAGCGGCTGCTGGGGCACATGCGGGTGCTGCTGGAGGCGGCGGTGGCGTCGCCCGGGCAGCGGCTGGAAGCCTTGCCCTTGATGGGGGCGGAGGAGCGCCAGCAATTGGTGGAGGCGTCGAGCGGGCGCGCGGTGGCAGCCCCGCGCGAGGCGACGCTGGCGGAGCTGTTCGAAGCGCAGGTGGAGCAGACGCCGGACGCGGTGGCGGTGACGTTCGAGTCGGAGCACGTGACGTACCGTGAGCTGGAGGCGAGGGCGAACCAGTTGGCGCACTTCCTCCAGGGGATGGGGGTCGGCGTCGAGTCGCTGGTGGGCGTGTGCCTGGAGCGTTCGGTGGACATGGTGGTGGCGCTACTGGGCGTGCTGAAGGCGGGCGCCGCCTACGTGCCGCTGGACCCGGCGTACCCTCGGGAGCGGTTGGTGGGGATGCTGGAGGACAGCGGCGCGGCGGTGCTGCTGACGCACGAGCGGCACCAGGACGTGCTGGCCTCGGCGCCTGTGCGCGTGGTGCTGCTGGATGCGCAGCGGGAGGAGGTGTCGAGGCGGCCCGCGACGCGTCCCGCCGTGCCTCGGGTGGGCCCGGAGGCGCTGGCGTATGTCATCTTCACGTCGGGGAGCACGGGGCGTCCCAAGGGCGCGATGAACGCGCACGGCGCCATCGTCAACCGGCTGCGGTGGATGCAGCGGGAGTACGGGCTGGGCGGCGAGGACGTGGTGCTGCAGAAGACGCCCTTCAGCTTCGACGTGTCTGTGTGGGAGTTCTTCTGGCCGCTGTCGGTGGGCGCGCGGCTGGTGGTGGCCCGTCCCGGCGGCCACCAGGAGCCGGCGTACCTGACGAAGGTGCTGAAGGAGGAGCGCGTCAGCACGGTGCACTTCGTTCCTTCCATGCTGCGCGCCTTCCTGGAGGAGCCAGGACTGGAGGGGCTGAGCGCACTGCGCCGGGTGGTGTGCAGCGGCGAGGCGCTGGACGCGGAGTTGGTGAAGACGGCGTACGCGCGGCTGCCGGAGACGGTGGAGGTGCACAATCTCTACGGTCCGACGGAAGCGGCGGTGGACGTCACCTACTGGCCCTGCCCCAGGGACGCGCGGCTGCAGCGCGTCCCTATCGGCAAGCCGGTGGCGAACACGGCGCTGTATGTGCTGGACGGGCAGGGGCAGCCGGCGCCGGTAGGCATCCCGGGCGAGCTGCACATCGGTGGCGTGCAGGTGGGCCGCGGGTACCGGCAGCGGCCGGAGCTGACGGCGGAGCGCTTCATCCCCGATGCCTTCAGTGGTGTCCCGGGCGCGCGCCTGTACCGCACCGGTGATGTGACGCGGTGGCTGCCGGACGGGACGCTGGAGTACCTGGGCCGAGCGGACTTCCAGGTGAAGCTGCGCGGCTTCCGCATCGAGCTGGGCGAGGTCGAAGCCGCGCTTCGCGGCCACCCGGGCGTGCGGGACGCGGTGGCGGTCGTTCGACAGGAGGCGCGGGGCGATGCGCGGCTCATCGCCTACGTGACGGGGGAGGCGGAGCCGCTGACACCCGCGGCGCTGCAAGCGCATCTGCGGAAGCAGCTCCCCTCGCACATGGTGCCCTCGGTGGTCGTGCGACTGGACGTCCTTCCGTTGACGCCCAGTGGCAAGGTGGACCGCAAGGCCCTGCCGGTGCCCGAGGCCCCCACGGTGCCGTCGGGACAGTACGTGGCCCCGAGAACGCCCACCGAGGAGGCCCTGGCGGACATCTTCTCCCAGGTGCTCGGTGGGCGCCGTGTCGGTGTCCACGACGGGTTCTTCGAGCTGGGAGGCCACTCGCTGCTGGCAACCCAGGTCGTGGTGCGCGTCCGCGCGCAGTTCGGGGTCGAGCTGCCGCTCCGGGCGCTCTTCGAATCACCCTCCGTGGCGAAGCTGACGGGCTGGCTGGACGGGGCCGGAACGGATGCGCTGGTGAGATGCCGTGTGGCCTTGCAGCCGGAAGGCAGCGGGACGCCGGTGTTCCTGGTGCACGCCGTGGGAGGCGCGGTGGGCCCCTATCGGGAGCTCGCGCGAAGGGTGGGCGCCTCACGTCCCGTCTACGCCTTCCAGGCCGCGGGGCTGGATGGGCGTGAACCGCCCCTGGCGCGGATTGAAGCGCTGGCCCGCCGCTACGTGGAGTCCATGCGTGAGGTGCAGCCGGAAGGCCCCTATGTCCTGGGGGGCTGGTCCCTGGGCGGCGTGGTGGCCTTCGAGATGGCGCGCGAGCTGGAGCGGCAGGGCCAGCGCGTGGCGCTCCTGGCGCTGATGGACAGCTTCGCGCCCGACGAGAAGGTCTCCGCGCGGGAGGCGGAAGGGGGCGTGTTGCTCGCCAGGATGGCCATGGACCTGGCGCGGATGGCGGGGGCCGAGTCGGCGCTGCGTCCCGAGGACTTCGCGGGCCTGGGCGACGAGGCGCAGTTGTCCACGGTCGTCCAGCATGCGCGGCAGGCAGGCTGGCTGCCTCCCGAGGTGGAGGTCTCCGTCCTCCGGGCCTGGCGTGACGTCATGCAGGCCAACCTGCGCGCGCTCGCGGCGTACCGCCCTGGCCCATTGCGTTGCCCCGTGCTGCTGCTCCGCGCGAAGGATGCGCGGCGTGCCTACGCCGTGGACCCGTCGCATGGCTGGGCTCCATGGCTGCCCTCGGGGCTCACGGTGGAGGACGTGCCGGGAGACCACTACAGCGCGCTGCGTCCGCCGCATGTGGAGACGCTGGCGCGTCGGCTCGCCGAACATGTCGATGCGGCAACCGGGGGGCAGGAGACGCCGGAGGGGCTGAAGCGCGGCGCGGGCTGAGGTCCGTGGCCTGTCTTTGAGGCACGCACGGATGCGCCGCCACGGGGCCTGTCCTGGCCCGTGGCGTGCCGTGTTCCAGGCGCCGCGAGGACCTCAGCGCGGCGCGGACGCGCTGGCCTTGGCCGGGGCCTCTGGTGCGAGCGCATCCACGAGTCCCTGGGCCACGGCGGCGGCGAAGGCCTCCAGGGTGCGTTGCTCGCGCCAGCGCGCGGCCTCCTCGAAGTCGAGCGCGTGGTGGGTCTCGATGATGACGGAGGGGATGCGCGGCTTGCGCAGCACGAAGATCTGCCGATGTGTGGGCTCGCGGGCCACGAAGACGCCGGACTGCTCGGTGTCGATGGCGTAGAGGCCCTCGTAGTCAACGCCGTCATAGGGCGGGAAGCCTGCCTGTCCCAGCCTCCGCGCCAGGGCACGGGCCAGACTCGCGCGCCCGGCCTGGAGAAGCGCGGTGGCTTCCGCGGACTCCGACCAGAGCACGGTGAAGCCGGGCGCGGAGTCCTGCCGGTTGCACTGTTGGTCCGGCGTTGGAGACCATGGCGTGGCGGTGCCACGCGAGTCGGAGTGCAGGCTGAGCATGGCATGGGCGCGCCACTGCTCGGCGGCGGTGACGCGAGCGGCGTAGGGGACGCGCTCGCCCGGCCTGCGACTCAGGCGCACCTGGAAGTGGCCGGTCGCCTCCAGTCGCTTCGCCAGGTCTTCCGCCACTCGGAGGGTGAAGGTCTCCTCGTCCTCGCAGGTGACGCCCTTGTTGCCGGTGTTCCCCTCCGCGCCGTGCCCCGCATCCAGGTAGATGCGCCGCTTCCCGAAGCCCTTGGGGAAGCGCACCTCGGCCACGGTGAGCGGCGCGCCCGGCGCGGGCCACGTGGGTGCGGGGACGACGGTGGCGGTTTCGAAGGATGCGGCGGCCCCGGCCCAGAGGGCGAGTCCCAGGCGCATCAGCAAGAATGTCTTCGGCATGGTGCTTGAAATGCCCAAGAAAGGAGCGTCGTTGCGTAGTCTCCCTTGTTGATGGGGTGGAGTGGAAGCCCACATCGCGGTCGAATTCGACTCACTGAGTAGAACAGCCCCTCATGGACCTGCGTCGGACTGGCATGCGAGTGTCTTCAACAGAGGGGGAGGCGTACAGGGCATGAAGACGATGCTGCTAGGCCTGCTGGTGGCCGCCGCGGGGGGAGATCCGCCGCCGGCGTACGTGCAGGGTTCCTCGGTGAATCTGCGGATGGAGGCCGACAAGACGGCGGAGGTCCTCCAGACGCTGCCCATCGCGACGGAGTGCCTGACGCTGGAGTCCCTCGAGGGGGGCTGGGCCCGGGTGCGTTGCGGAGAGGCGGAAGGCTTCGTGGTGGGGACGCTTCTGGGCCCCGAGAAGCCGTCGGTGGAGAAGCTCGCCGCGGAGGCGAAGGACCCGAAGAGGACGTTGCTGCAGCGGGAAGAGAGCGCCCTGCGTGCCGCCACGCTGGCGCCTGAGGACACTGGCCTCCAGAAGGCGTTGGGGACGTTGTTCTTCGAGCGCAACCTGGAGGCCGTCGCGCGGCTGAAGAATCCGAGCCTGCGGAGGCCGTTCGAGTTCGACTGCACGGTGAATGATCCCGAACGCTGCTTGAAAAGCATCAGCACGAGCTATCTCGATGGTGTCAAGGTCCAGGTGGAGACAAGAGGTAGATTGTTTGTCGTTGCGTTCGGGGCGGGCGATGTTTTGACTGTGTATCGGGGGCGGTTCCGGTTCGACAACAGGCGCTTCAATGAGACAGCGAAGATACAGGTCAAAGGCGAGGTGCTGGAGCAAGCAACTGCGCTATTGACGTCAGTGCTGGACAAGGCGCTGTTTCCTGGTGTCAGTGCATCTTCGGATGTTTATTCGAGGCCTTCGTTCGGGCAATACGTGCTGGATGAGGCTGAGCTGGCCTTCTTTCGCGCGATTCCTGGCAGGTGGGCGCTGTTGTCGATGGAGGCGGAGGACGGTATTCCTCGGTTGCGATGGCATGCCTGCCTGAAGCGCCCCTATCTCCTTCGCTTCAGGGCAGATATTCACGGCCGCGTCCTTGTCCTGATCGAAAGTGGGGGCGGGAGCGTGGAATATCTATGGGTTGCCGCTGTGTCGAAACATGAGAACACCCTGCGGTTGACACTCGCGGATATCGACGGGGAGAAGACACGACAGGAGATCTTCAAGCTTCCGGATGCTGGTGGCGACATCGCATACCTGGGAGAACTGGCGTGTACGCATGTGTTTCAGAAGTACCCCGACCTCGGAGGGGAGTGTCTGGAGGGCGGGCCGTAGTAGTGCTCCAGTGCCAGGGGAGGCACTGGAGCTGAGCGACTGAACGTACTCGTGGGGGAACGAGTCGTGCCTATTCAGAGTTTGTATCGTGCTGTCTGGCAATATGAGTTGCCAGAGTTGCTGTTGTCCGCCCTGGATGAATATCACATCCTGAAAGTTCCTCTCCTGGGGCAGCACTATCATGGAGGGCCATCCGACTGGTGTGGGCGGACTGCCAGTGCAATGGCATATAACTACTATCAAGTGGTGCAGGGTGGAGACTTTGTTTCGAGGTTCATCGCCCATTGGGATGGAGGCACGCCTGGGCACTTCGTGGATTTGAGATATCCAGGAGGGCAGCGGGCCTTTCACCTCAAGCCGAAGGATGGGCCATATGGGCGCAACCTGGCGGGATATTCAGTCTCAAACCGCGGGGCAAAGCGGCGACAGGTGCCCAACGTTGTCCCGCCGAAGTTCGATGATGCCGACGAAGATTTCAGCGCGTCCGCGGTGCTGGATATGGCGTACTCGCAAGTGTTGCCGTACTCACTTCAGGATCGACGAAGGCACGCTGCGCGGATTATGAATGATCCTCGTCTCATCGAAGACAGGCTGTCGCTGATTCTCAAGGCGCTCGCGGCCAACAATCCGGTCATTTTCTATTCGGGATTCTCCATTGCGAGAGATGCGCCCATTCATCTCATCTTGATCATCGGATTCGCCTGGTTGGTGGACCGAACCGGGAGGCACCTGTGGCTGGTGGTCGCGGACCCGGCAACGCAGAACAAAAAGGTTGGGGCCCAGAGGGGAACCCATCTCTTCTTCCCCCCTGAACCGGGCTCCCGGGATGGCACGGACCTGGCGGCGCTCGCCAGCAAGCAGGTCACGGGTGAGCACGATCTCATCCGGGTGCGCAGCGGCGACTGGAAGAATGCGCAGGCGTCCGTGGTCCTGATTCGTGCCCGCAAGCTGTTCGAGGAGAACACCTACAGCAAGGCGTTCCGAAGGGGAGCGCTCACGTCCTGTCCGCCCTGGCGGGGGCCACCCTGGGCAACACGCTGGCGCTGGTGCGGACAGGAGGCCCCTGGTCCCAGCAGGGCCCCGCGAAGCGAGGGCAGGGGGCGAGGGTGGCCAGCGCGCCGCGCTTCCTCGCGCGCGTCACCCAGCACCGGGTCATTGACGGAGAGACGTTGGAGAGCGTCGCGGAGATGTATGGCCTCTCGGTGGAGGCGCTCACCCGCTTCAACTGGGACACCACGGATGCGGCGGACATCGAGCGGCACCTCATCCTCGACGTGGGCTGCACGCGCAAGGGGGCGCGTGGGCAGTACGTCTTCACCCGAGAGGACGACCCCGGCATCCTCTACATTCCCCGCCCGGAGGCCGTTCCCCGCCTGCCGGTAGAGCACAGCCACATCCTGCGGGTGAAGCGCGTCCCGGAGCCGCGCCACTTCCTGTTCTCGCTCTGAGCGCCGCCTGCCCCCCGCAAAGACAACGGGCAGGCTCCCGAAGCGGGAACCTGCCCGTGTCACTTCCAGTCAGCCCGGAGGCCGTGCGCTAGGCGCGGACTTCGGGGGAGGACTCGGCCGGCTTGGGCAGCGGGGCCTCCTTGCCCGGCTCGCCGCCCGGGGTGCCCGTCACTCCAACGGGCGGGGTCTCCAGCGCCGCCTTCAGGACGTCGTCCATGTGGGTGACGAAGATGAACTCCAGCTCGTTGCGCGCCTGGTCCGGCACGTCCACCAGGTCCTTGCGGCACCGCTCGGGCAGGATGACCCGCTTGATGCCCGCCCGGTGCGCCGCCAGCACCTTCTCCTTGATGCCGCCCACCGGCAGCACCAGGCCACGCAGCGTGGCCTCGCCCGTCATCGCCGTGTCGTGACGCACGCGGATGCCCGTCAGGAGGCTCGTCAGCGCCGTCAGGATGGTGACGCCCGCGGAGGGCCCGTCCTTCGGAATGGAGCCCGCCGGGAAGTGCAGGTGCAGGTCCGTCTTCTCCAGGAAGTTCGGGCTGATGCCGAGCTGCTCCGCCTTGCTGCGCAGGTAGCTCAGCGCCGCCGTGGCGCTCTCCTTCATCACGTCGCCGAGCTGGCCGGTGAGCGTCATGCCGCCCTTGCCCGCCATCTTCGTCGCCTCGATGAAGAGCAGGTCGCCACCCGCCGCCGTCCAGGCCAGGCCCGTGGCCACACCCGGGACCTCCGTGCGCTCGGCCACCTCCGAGTAGAACATCTCGGGCCCGAGGATCTCCTTCACCCGCTCGGCGTTGATGGTCTGCTTCTCCGTCTTCCCGCCAGCCACCTCCACCGCCACCGCGCGGCAGATGTCCGCGATGCGGCGCTCCAGGTTGCGCACGCCGGCCTCGCGCGTGTACGCGGTGGTCAGCGTGAGCAGCGCCTCGTCGGTGATGTCGATGTGGTCCGGGTTGAGGCCGTGCTCCTTGAGCTGCTTGGGCACCAGGTGGATGCGGGCGATGCTCTGCTTCTCCTCGAAGGTGTAGCCCGTCAGCTCGATGATCTCCATGCGGTCACGCAGCGGACCGGGGATGGGGTCGAGCTGGTTCGCCGTGGCGACGAACATCACCTTGGACAGGTCGAAGGGCACGTCGAGGTAGTGGTCGCTGAACGTGTTGTTCTGCTCCGGATCCAGCACCTCGAGGAGCGCCGCGCTCGGGTCGCCGCGGAAGTCGGCGCCGAGCTTGTCGATTTCGTCCAGCATCATGACCGGGTTCTTCGTGCCGGCCTTCTTCATGCTCTGGATGAAGCGGCCGGGGAGGGCGCCCACGTAGGTGCGGCGGTGGCCGCGGATCTCCGCCTCGTCACGCACGCCGCCCAGCGACAGGCGCACGAACTTGCGGCCCGTGGCCTTGGCCACGCTCTGGCCCAGCGACGTCTTGCCGACGCCCGGCGGACCGACGAGGCACAGGATGGGCCCGCGCATGTCGTTCTTCAGCTTGCGGACGGCCAGGTACTCCAGGATGCGCTTCTTCACCTTCTTGATGCCGAAGTGATCCTTGTCGAGCTGCTGGCGCGCGTTCTCGATGTCGAGGTTGTCCTCGGACAGCTTCGCCCACGGCAGGTCGGCGATCCAATCCAGGTAGGTGCGCGCGACGGTGTACTCGCTGGAGGCCGCCGGAATCGTCTTCAGGCGGTTGAGCTCCTTGTTGGCGACCTTCTCCACGTCGGGCGGCAGGTTGGCCTTCTTCAGGCGCTCCTGCAGCTCGTCGAGCTCCTCCTCCTCCTCGCCCATCTCCCCCAGCTCTTCCTTGATGGCCTTGAGCTGCTGGCGCAGGTAGTACTCGCGCTGCGTCTTCGACATCTCGCCCTTCACGGCGGAGTCGATCTTGTTGGAGAGCTTGAGGATCTCCCGCTTCCGGTTGAGCAGCTCCAGCACGAGCTTCATCCGGGCCTTGAGGTCCACCGTCTCCAGGACGGCCTGCTTCTCTTCAATGGGCACGTCCACGTTGGCGGCGATCAGGTCCGCCAGGTGGCCGGGGTGGGTGATGCTCTCCACCAGCTCGGTGGCCGCGGCGGGCAGCTCGGGCATCAGCTCGATGACCTCGCGCGCCAGCTTCTTGAGGTTGATGCCCAGCGCCTCGACTTCCACGTTCTCCGAAGAGGTCTTGTCCTCCACGGCGTCCACGCGGGCCTTGAGGTAGGGCGCCTCCTGGACCAGCTCCACCACGCGGAAGCGGGCGAGCCCCTGCACCACGAGCGAGTAGTTGTCCTCGCCCATCTTCAGGAGCTTCACGATGCGGGCGACCGTCCCCATGGTGTAGAGGTCGGCGGCGCCCGGATCTTCTTCCTCGGCGCGGCGCTGGGTGACGACCCCGATGACCTGGTCGTCCCGCACGGCGTCCTTGATCAGGGCGATGGTCTTCTGGCGGCCGACGGCCAGCGGAAGCACCCCACCCGGGAAGAAGACACTGTTGCGCAGGGGGAGGATGGGGAGCACCTGCGGGATGTCTTCCTTGTTGATGAGCCCCGGAGGGGCCATCGCGGTGGGCATAGCGCTCGCAGCGGCGCCCTTCTTCTTCTCATCGGACATGGAGTTCAGCCTTCTCTCTTCGACAACCAGTGAACATTTCCAGGTTTTCTGCGGCGGATGAACCAACGTAACAACCAAAACGGACATGGCAAACGCCGTGTGCGATTTTCCGACCCCCGCAGTCACTCCCGTGTTCCTCGGAAGTCTCGCGTCCGGGCGAGGGGTGGGGCATGCTTGCCCCCCAGTGTCTGACGTGGCGCCCCGCCGGGGCGTGCGCTCTCCGAGAGGCCCCCGATGAAGCTCCGATCCTTCGCCCACCTGCTCCTGCTGCCCTCCCTCCTGGGAACGGCGTGCCGGTCGCCCGTCGACGAGCCGGGCTCCAACCTCCCGGGCACGTGCGAGAGCGAGTCGCCGGTCATCGCGCCGCAGAAGACGGACATCCTCTTCGTCATCGACAACTCCGGATCCATGGAGGAGGAGCAGAACGCCATCGCCACGGAGCTGCCGGCCTTCCTGGAGGCGTTGAAGGAAGGCAGCGGCGTGTCGCAGGACTTCCGGGTGGGGGTGATCACCACGTCCGTGTACCGGCTGGCCATGTTCGAGGGGCGGACGCAGTACCGGGAGTACGCCAGCGAAGCCGGCAAGCTGCAGGCGGTGCCGGACTCGGCGGGCAACCCCACCGACGAGCGCTTCATCGACGGCACGGATCCGTACGTGCTGGAGAAGTTCCGGCGCCTGGTGATCCAGGGCACGGAGGGCAGCGGACAGGAGACGCCCCTGGAGGCGGTCCGGCTGGCCGTCTCGGAGCCGCTGAGCTCCACGTCGCTGGCGGAGGGCGGCAACGCCGGGTTCCTGCGCGACGGCGCGCGGCTGCTGGTGGCGGTGGTGACGGACGAGGAGGACTGCAGCACGACGGAGCGGCCCCCGCCGGTCTGGGTGTCCGACGACACGTCCATCGACAACTGCAGCGAGCAGTCGCATCTGCTGACGCCGGTGGAGGAGTACTTCGACATGTTCCAGCAGCTTCGGGACTCGAATGGGGCCTCGCGGCAGGTCCTCTGGGCCACGATTGGGCCGGTGGCGCTGTCCGACAAGCGGGCGGAGCTGATCCGCGACGAGACGCCCGACGGGGTCTTCGTGCGCAACGTCGACTGCCCGACCTCCTACGGTCCCGGCCACCGGCAGCGCGCCATGGCGGAGGCCTTCGACCAGTCGCTCGACAACCTCGACTCCATCTGCCGGGACAACTACCGGGACACCCTGCTGCGCATCGCCGAGCTGGCCACGGTGGCGCAGAGCATCGAGGTGGTGAACCTGCCCGACCCCCGGCTGGTCCAGGTGGAGCTGACGCGCGCGGATGACACGGTGGAGCGGTGCTCGGTGGCCGCGGGGGATCTGCGCTACGAGGCCTCCACGGAGCGGTACCCGGCCCGCCTGTTCTTCCAGTCGAGCTGCCTGCGCCGCGCGGACGACAAGAAGGTCGAGGTGAAGGTCCTCTGCGCCGGCTGAGGCGCGCCGGGAGCCCGCACCAGCGGGTCTGATCCACGCACCCACCGCCATGCGTCCCATGAAGGCGCATGTCAGACCTCCGAGGATAGTGGACGACCGCCCCGCCGGTCGTTCGGCTCCGGCGGGCCTGGCGAGGAGGCGAGATGAGCGCGGCGGAGCAGCGAGTGGGAGTGGGGCAGGAGACGGGCTCGGTCGTGGCGCGGTTGCGGGAGCGGATCCGCCAGTTGCAGGCGGCGCCCCGGCGCTACCTGGCGGTGCTCCGCACGGGCCTGGACGCGGTGGACGCGCTGCTGCCCGCGGGCGGCCTGCCCCTGGGCCAGGTGGTGGAGCTGTGCGGTGAGGCGGCTTCGGGGCGCACCAGCCTGGCGCTGCAGGCGGTGGCCTCGGCGCATCGGGAAGCGCGGTTGTGCGCCTGGGTGGATGGCCCCCGGGAGCTGTACCCGCCGGCCGCCGCGGGCCTGGGGGTGGACCTGGAGCGGCTGCTCATCGTGCGGCCCCAGGCGCCGGAGCAGCGCGTCTGGGCGGCCGTGCAGCTGGCCCGGAGCGGGGCCTTCACCTGCGTGGTGCTGGACCTGACGCGTGGCGTCCATTCCGGCGGGCGCCCGTGCCGGGTGGCCCTGGCGGAGGCGCGGAAGCTGGCGGACGCGGCGGCGCGTGGGGGCGGGCTGCTCCTGCTGCTCACCTCGCCGGAGTCCCCGGCGGATGGCGTGGTCCGGCTGCGGACGGAGGCCCGGGACGGGGACGGCTGGTCGGTGGAGGTGGTGCGCAGCCGCCAGGGCGGCACGGGCGCGCGGGCGGTGCTGCCGTGGAGCACCCTGTATCCGGCGCTGGGGCTGGAGGGCGGCGGCCGGCTGCTGGACGTGGCGGAGGACGCGGAGGACGGCACGGAGGACTTCCTGCGGGAGCAGGCCGGCGCGCTGCGCAATGGCCTGGGCATCCTGGGCCAGCGTCCCGGCCGTGACGCGCCCCTGCCGCCCGTGCGTCACGGGCTGGACGCGGCCCTGCCGGCGCACTGAGGCTCGCCATGCGCAGGGCCTATCTGCACCTCACCCGCTTCCCGGTGCAGCGCCGGGTGGTGGAGTCCCCGGAGCTGTCGGGCCGCCCCTTCGCGTTGGTGGAGGCGGTCCGTGGCCAGCGCCGCGTGGCCTTCGCCTCCACCTCCGCGCTGAAGGCGGGAGTCCGTCCGGGGATGACGTTGACGGCGGCCACCGCGCTGGAGCCGGGGCTGCGGCACTTCGACTACCGCCCGGAGGACGAACAGCGCGCGCTGACGGCGCTGGGCGAGGCGCTGTTGCCCCTGGCCCCGGGCTTCCAGCTCCGCGCGCCGGATGGGCTGTGGTTGGACGCGGGGGCCGCGCACCTGTGCGGCGGCGAGGACGGCCTGGGGGCGCGGGTGCTGGCGGTGTGCGCGGAGCTGGGCTACCGGGCGCACGTGGTGGTGGCCTCGGAGGCGTTCACCGCGCGCGCGGTCGCCCGGCATGGCGCGCGCCGGGTGGAGGTGGTGGCCCCGGGAGACAGCGCCCGGGCCCTGGCGCCGCTGCCGCTGTCCGCGCTGGAGGGCCGGGAGGGGGCGGCCTTCTCCGCGTTGGGGCTCACCACGCTGGGGGAGGTGGCCGCGTTGCCCGCGGGGGCCGTGGCGGCCCGGGGCGGCGCGGCCGGCGCCCGGGTCCACGCGTGGTGCCGGGGGGAGGACGACACGCCCTTCGTCCCGGCGGTGTTGGAGGAGGTGCTGGAGGAGCGCGTGGTGCTGGACTTCCCGGCGGAGTCCTTCGAGCCGCTGCGCTTCGCGCTCAAGACGCTGACGGACCGGCTGGGGGCGCGGCTGTCCGGGCGGTGCCTCGCGGCGGTGCGGCTCACCTTCACGCTGAAGCTGGACCCCACGGGACACCGGCAGGTGACGCTGACGCTGGCGCGGCCCACGGCGCGGGCGAAGCTGCTGCACGAGCTGGCGCGGCACCGGCTGGAGGCGCTGCGGCTGGAGAACCCGGTGGCGGAGGTGTCCGCGCGGGTGGACGAGCACTCCGAGGACGGCGGGCAGCAGCTCGCGCTGGGGGACACGCCGGAGGGGGACGCGGCGCTGGAGGTGGTGCTGTCCCGGCTGGCGTCGACGCTGGGGGAGGCGTCGCTCTTCGCGGCGGGCCTGGAGCCCGTCCACCGGCCCGAGGCGGCCCATGGGGCGCGGGCCTTCCGGCCTCCCGAGGCGCGGCGGGGCCTGTCCGCGGAGCTCCTGGAGCCGGGAGGGGCAGGGCCTGTCTCCTCCGTGCCGGCGGCCTCGCGGGAGCGGCCCTCCCGGTTGCTGGCGGAGCCGGCCTGCCTGGAAGCGGAGGTGGCGGAGTCCGGGAGGCTGCTGGCCGCGCGCATGGGCGGGCGGCGGCACCGGGTGACGGCGCTCACGGGGCCGGAGCGGCTGGGCGGGGAGTGGTGGTCGGAGTCCTCCGCCTTCCAGCGGGACTACTACCGGGTTCACTTCGAGGGGTTGGGCCCCGCCTGGGTGTTCCGCGACGGACGGGATGGCCGCTTCTACCTCCAGGGACTGTTCGACTGAGGCCCGGAGGCCCAGCATAGTGGCCTCGTACCCGCCTCCCAGGTTCCCCTCATGCGCGTCCTGCGTCCCGCCGCCGTCCTGCTCTGCCTCCTGCTGACCTCGTGCGCCGCGAGACAGGTCCGCCCGCCAGGGGCCCTGCGCAAGGTCGTGGTGGTGGTGGGCTCCCGGGTGGACGCGTTGCCAACCTACACGTACCGGCAGGACATGCTCGGTGAGGGCAACCCGCGCTCGGTGCTGGTGAGCCAGGCCCAGGCCACGCTGGGGGAGCGGGGCTTCGAGGTGGTGGGGACGCGCATCTCCGCCTCGCCGTCACCCACCATCCAGGAGGTGGTGGCGATGATTCAGGACAACGAGGCCGAGGCCGGGGTGGTGGTGGTGCTCAACTGGGTGGACGTGACGTCCGCCCAGTTGATGGGCCGCGCGGAGGTGCTGCTGGAGACGGGCGTGGTGGGCCCCAGCGGCAAGCTGCGGTGGAGCAACTCCACGCGCACCGTCTCCATGATTGGCATGTACCAGGCGCAGACGGACCTGCGCTCCTACCTCCGCAAGGCGGTGGTGGAGGCCATCCAGGCCATTCCCTGAGCCGCGGGCGCGGGGCGGCTCAGGGGGCCTTCCTTGGGCTGGCCAGGCGCAGGTGTTCGTAGACGGTCTCGGCGCGCAGGTAGAGGAACTGGGCGTCGCCGAAGGCCAGGGTGTCCCCGTCCTGGAGCTGCACCTGGGCGCGGTAGCCCAGGGGGGCGCCGTTGATGAAGGTGCCGTTCATGGACTCGGCGTCACGCACGGTGAAGCCGCCTCGGGCGGCGTTCCAGCGCAGCGTGGCGTGGTGCTGGGAGACGGACGGGTCGGGCACCAGCAGGTCGCATTCGTCGGTGCGGCCGACCGTCCACTCCTCGCCGTCCACGGTGGGCTGGAGGAAGTGGACCTCCAGGTTGTCGAAGTCGCGGAGCATGGCGAGCAGCCGCTCGTCCATGTGCGCGCGGTGGGCCATGCCGACGGTCCGCGCCGCCAGGCCCCCGGGGCGCTGGGCGAGGAGCTCCACGGGCTGCTGGATGAGGGCCACGGGGCCAGACGCGGCCCGGAACGCGTCCAGCGAGGCACCGGCGAAGGGGCGGAGCTGTTTCACGGACACCATGAGGGCCTCCACCCTACGTGCAAGTGACGGGGACGGGAAGCGCCGCGTCCACGTCATCCGCCGTGGCGTGGTGGCGGCAGGCGTGGGAGCGTGGAGGCGGATGCGGGTACTCGTCACGGGAGCTGCGGGCTTCATCGCCCACCACGTCAGCGCGAGGCTGCTGGCGCGGGGGGACGCGGTCATCGGTGTGGACAACCTGGACCCCGCCGGAGACGTGGCGCTGAAGCAGGCCCGGCTGGCGCGCCTCCGCGCGCTCCCAGGGGCGCGGGACTTCACCTTCCGGCACCAGGACGTCACCGACGGCCCCGCGCTGCGGGCGCTCTTCGAGCAGACGCGCCCCGAGGCCGTGGTCCACCTGGCCGCGCGCGTGGGCGTGCGAGCCCCCGCGGGGACCGCGCAGGCGTACGTGGACGCCAACGTGTCGGGGTTCCTCCAGGTGCTGGAGCAGTCGAGCGCGGCCCGGGTCCGGCACCTGGTCTACGCGTCCTCCAGCTCGGTGTACGGCGCAGGCTCGGCGCCGCCGTTCCAGGAAGGCGCCGCGGCGGACCATCCGCTCAGCGTCTACGCCGCCACCAAGCGCGCGGACGAGCTGCTCGCGCACGCGTACAGCCACCTGCACGGCTTGCCTGTCAGCGGCCTGCGCTTCTTCACGGTGTACGGCCCGTGGGGGCGGCCGGACATGGCGCCCCTGCGCTTCCTCCGGGCGCTGCGCGAAGGCACCGAGCTGCCGCTGCACGGCGACGGCCAGATGCAACGCGACTTCACCTACGTGGAGGACGTGGCGGAGGCCGTGCTGCGGGTGTTGGACCGGCCGCCCCAGGGTGCACCCGCCTGTCGCGTCCTCAACGTGGGCCGGGGCGAGCCCGTTTCGATGCGGGCGTTCCTGGCCGTGCTGGAGCGGCTCATGGGCGCGAGGGCGCGGGTGCGCTCGACGCCCGCGCAGCCCGGAGAGATGGACGCCACCTGGGCGGACCCCTCCGCGCTGGAGCGGGAGACGGGCTTCCGGCCCCGTGTCTCCGTGGAGGAGGGGCTGGCCCGGCTGGTGACGTGGTTCCAGGAACAGTCGGGCCCCTGAGGCGCCAGGCGCCCGGAAGCGCAACGGGACCTGGCTGGGGGTCCTCGACCTGCCTCGCGGCGGGAGCCGTCGTCGTGACGCCTACCCGGACGTCACCGTCACCTGGCCGTGCTCCACGCGCCACACCTCGGAGGTGCAGGCCTGGGCGAAGGCGGCGTCATGGGTGACGAGCAGCAACGCGCCGGGATATTCGCGCAGCGCCGCCTCCAGCCGTTCGATGGACGGCAGGTCCAGGTGGTTGGTGGGCTCGTCCAGCACCAGGGTCCAGGCGTGTTGTCCCAGTCCCCGGGCGATGAGCAGCTTGCGCGTCTCGCCAGGGGAGGGTTGCTCGGTGGAGAGCAGTCGCTCCGGGTCCACGCCCAGCGCCGCGACCAGTGACAGCACGCGGCCTCGCTCCTCGGGAGGCAGCGCGCGCACGGCGTCCATCGTGGCCCGGGCCTCCTCGGCGCTGACGTCCTGCGGCAGATAGAGCACGCGCTCCAACGGGACGCGCGCGTTCTCCAGCAGCGCGCGCACCAGGGTGCTCTTGCCCGCGCCGTTGGGGCCTTCGATGCGCACGCGCGCCTCGCGGCTCACGGAGATCTTCACCGGGCCCAGCAGCGCCACGTCTCCCGCGCGCAGGCCCGGCACGTCCAGGGTGAAGAGCCAGGGGTTGGGGGAGCGCACGTAGTCCAGGAAGACGGAGCGGCCCACCGTCTTGTCCGCGGTGAATTCGCCCACGGCCTCGCTGACGCGCTCCAGCTCGCGCCGCGCGACGCCCACGCGCCGTCCCGCGCCGGCCTCCGCCCAGCCGGCGACGACCTTGGCGCCCATGGAGCGGGCGTCATTGTCGTGCTTGTTCTTCAGCCGCTTGCGGGTGTGCCGCGCGGCGTCCGCGGCCTGCTGCTCCCTGCGGGCCTGGTCCAGCAGGTGCGCCGCGCGGCGTTGCTCGGCGCGGGCCTGCTGATGGACGGCCACCTCGGCCTCACGCTCGGCTTCCCAGTGGGCGCGCGCGGCGGTGTAGGCGCCGGGCCACAACCGCGCGCCGCCGTGGTGGACGCGCAGCGTGGCGGTGGTGAGGGACTCCAGCAGCGCGCGGTCGTGGGACACGACGATGCCCAGGCCCCGGAAGCGGCGCAGCGCGGAGATGAGCCAGGTGCGGGCCTCCGCGTCCAGGTGGTTGGTGGGCTCGTCCAACAGCAGCAGGTGGGGCTCCGCGGCCAGCGCCGCGCCCACCTGCCACCGCTTGCGCTCGCCCGGAGACAGCGTGGGCCAGCGCTCCAGCGCGGTGACGTCCAGGCCCAACTGGCCATGCAGGCGCCGCGCGACGGAGTCCCAGGCCTCCGCGAAGGCGGCGATGTCGGGTGTCAGCGCCTCCACCTCCTGACGGCAGAGGCGGAGCGTGGGCGACGCGGGCTCGAACTGGAGGTGTCCCTCGGTGGGCGTCAGCTCACCGGCCAGCAGCCGGAGCAGGGTGGACTTGCCGGCGCCATTGGCGCCCACGAGCCCCGTCCAGCCAGGGGACAGGTGGAAGTCGACATCGGAGAGGACGGGAACGGCGTCGGAAAACGCGAACGACACGCGGTGCGCGCGCACGGAAGACATAGAGGAAGCTCCTGAAGCCAGGGCGCAAGCCAGCCCGAAGGCGGCTCAGCGCGGGAACGTCAACGGACCTGGGGTTTCAGCGAAGCGTCCTCAAGGGTGCGTCAGACCTCTCGTTGGGAGGGGGCGTCAATCCCTCCTGGGGATGGCTGCAATCTATGACCAGACACGCGCCGGAATGCAACCCTGACCGCCTGGAGGCGGGGGATTCCATCCCGGCGCCGCGTCCGGCTGTTCCGTATCAACCTGCCGCGGGCGCCGCGAAGTTCCCCATCCGGCGGGACAGCCGCCACGCGCCGATGGACGCCAGCAGCCCGCCCAGCATGGCGAGCAGCAGGGCGAGCGCCACGTTGTGCAGCGCCTCGAAGGTGCCGATGAAGAGGACGCGCGGGCCCTGCTCCCACAGCGGACCGGAGTAGGCGTGCAGGAGGGAGAGGATGCCGGTGGCGAAGCCGAGCGTGCCGGCAATCAAGGTGCAGAGCCCGAGCGACAGCATCAGTGGCACGTAGCGCGGCTCGGGCCGGCGCGCGTACTGGACGCAGGTGGCGATGAGCGCGAGCCCCGCCAGCAACGTCGGGTACATCCCCCAGCCGCCTGCGATGAAGATGTCCTGCATGGTTCCCTCCGGGTGGTGTGTCCGGAGGCTCTGACAGCCGGCTGCGCGGAAGGTTCCCGCGAAGTGGTGGTGCCGTCTGGCGCGGCAGCTCGCCGCCGCGGGGCCCCGCCCGCGCGCGCTGTCGCGGCGTCCCACCCCGGCGGACCGCCCGGCGGGCGTCGAGGTCGTCCAGGGCGACCTGTCGGACGCCGGCTCCCTGGCGCGCGTTCGAGGAGGGAGCGCCGTCCACGAACACGCGCGTAACGAGTGGCGTCACGGACGGACGCCTTGGGCCCCTCGGGAATCCCTGAGAGGGAATGTGCGCCCGTCACCCGACACGCCTCGTGTCTGGATGCGGCGCATTTCATTCTCAGACACAGCAACGCGAAATATTCGCACTGCTCATGAAATATACGATTGTTGTTTGACAATGAGTGCGGGTGGGCCGTACTAAGGGTCGCGTTGCTGATCGTAAAACCTTTCATCGGCGGAAGGGCACGAGGGCAGCGAAGCACGGCGGGGAGCGGGGCCGCGCGTGAGCGCTGGGACTGACGGCACTGTGCCGGTGTCCGGGTGCGGCATTGCGGGGGACGCGTCGAAGACGGACGTGAGTGCACACATCAAAGGAGCATCGACACATGCGCAAGACTCGGCTTTGGACCCGGGGTGGTCGGCGTTCGCTGACGGCCCTGGCCCTGGGAAGCTCTCTCACGCTGTCGCTGTCCTCACTCGCCGCGAGCACACCGGGCGCGAAGCCACCGTCCGCGGCGCGGCTCGGGCCCGCGCGGCTCGTCGTCGCGCCGGCCGCGCCGGGCCTCGTCTCCGACGCGGGCCGCAACACGCTGGTGACGTCGGCGGGCCTCGTCTTCCACCGCACGGCGCGGCCCGTCTCCGGGCTGCGCACCCTGAGCGTCCCCGACACCGCCATCCAGCTCCACGTGTGGAAGGAGCTCCGCGACGACGGGACGGCGGAGGACTTCACGGCGTACACGCGGGGCGGCGCGGAGGTGCTCGGCCGGGTGCGGCCCACCACCTACGTGGTCCAGCTCGAGGCGGCGCGGTTCGACCCGCTGGCCCAGGCCCAGCCGCTGGCGCTGAGCCAGCTCGCGGCGGCCCCGGACAACACGCTGCGCCTGGTGCAGTTCTGGGCCACGCCGCTGCCCGAGTACACCGAGGCCATCACCCGGCGGGGCGGCAAGGTGCTGCGCTTCCTGACGGACCACACCTTCATCGTCGAGCTGGACGCGGACGCGCAGAAGCGGGTGACGGAGCTGCCCTACGTCCGCTGGGTGGGGCCCTATCATCCCGAGTATCGGCTGGAGGGCGTGCTGCGGGACGCGCTCACCGGGAGGGCCGCGCCGCTTCCGCCGCAGCGCTACTCCATCATGCTCGGAGAGCGGGGCGCCGCGCGCCAGCGGCAGGTGGTGGCGCTGGTGGAGCGGCTCGGCGGGAGGGTGGACCTGGTGGAGCCCGCGGGCCTGCGCGTGGAGGCGACGCTGGACGCGGCGCAGCTCCAGCAGGTGGCGCGCTCCAACGCGGTGCAGGCCATCGACCGGTGGGGTGGGCCCGGTGAGAAGGACATGAACGCGGTGCGCGAGGTGGGCGGCGCCAACTTCATCGAGCAGGTGGCCGGCTTCACCGGGCAGGGCGTGCGGGGGGAGATCTTCGACACGGAGCTGCGCGCGGACCACCGCGAGTGGGCCGTGGCGCCCCTCCTACACAGCGCGGACTACGGCAGCGCCTTCAACCTGCACGGCACGAGCTGCTACAGCAACAACTTCGCCCGGGGCGTGGACCCGCTGGCCCGGGGCGTCATCCCCTCGGGCCAGGGCATCTTCTTCGACTACTCCGAGGCCACCCAGTTCGGCGGCTCGAAGTCCCGGTATGACATCAACCGCGAGCTCACCGACCCGGCGGGCCCGTACCGCGCCGTCTTCCAGACATCCAGCGTGGGCAGCGCCCGCGTGCGCACGTACACCACCCTCTCCGCGGAGGTGGATGACTACCTCTTCCGGGCGCCCATCCTCAGCACCCAGTCGCAGAGCAACGCGGGCAACCAGGACTCGCGGCCCCAGGCGTGGGCGAAGAACATCGTCTCGGTGGGGGGCTTCTACCACCAGGACACCGCCGCGCGTTCGGATGACCGGTGGAGCTTCTCCGGGAGCATCGGCCCGGCGGCCGACGGCCGCATCAAGCCGGACCTGGCGTTCTTCTACGACTCCATCCGCTCGGCCTCCGGCAGCGGGACGGCGAGCTACACGGAGTTCGGCGGCACCAGCTCCGCCACGCCGCAGACGTCCGGCTACTTCGGGCTGCTCTTCCAGATGTGGCACCGCGGCGTCTGGGTGGGCTTCGGCGGCCGCTCGGACGTCTTCGAGAGCCGGCCGCAGATGGCCACCGCCAAGGCCCTGATGATCAACAACGCCTACCGCTACAACTGGCCGGCGGGAGGCTCCAACGGCGACATCGACCGCTACAAGCAGGGCTGGGGCACGGCCGACGTGCGCCGGCTGTACGAGCGCGCGCCGAAGACGAGCATCATCGACGAGACGGACCCCATCCGCCCGCTCGGCGCGCGGACCTACAACGTGACGGTGCTCCCCAACGAGACGGAGCTGAACGTCACCCTCGTCTACACCGACCCCATGGGCACGGTGGGCGCGGCGCAGGCGCGCGTCAACGACCTGTCGCTGCGGGTGACGGCCCCCAACGGCAGCACCGTGTACTGGGGCAACAACGGCCTGACGGCGGGCAACTTCTCCACCGCGGGCGGCACGTCCAACACGCGCGACACGGTGGAGAACGTCTTCATCCAGAACCCCACCGCGGGCCGGTGGAAGGTGGAGGTGTTGGGTGACGAGATCGTCCAGGACGCCCACGCCGAGACGCCCGAGGTCGACGCGGACTACGGCCTGGTGGTGAGCGGCGGCGTCATCGTGGTGGGCGACGTCACTGGCGACGGCTGCGTGGACGCGCAGGACGTCAACGCCATCACCGCCGAGTTCGGGCGGACGGTGCCGCCCGCGAGCCCCGCGCTGGACCTCAACTCCGACGGAATCATCAACATCCTCGACCGGAACCTCGCGCTGCAGAACTACGGCAAGGGGTGCCCGTAGCCCACGCACGCGTCCGCCGCAGCGCCGTGTTGTCTCTCATTCCTTCCCAAAGGAGTCTCGAAACATGCGTCAAGACCTGAAGCGTCTCTTCACGAACGCCGGGGTGGCCCTGGCCTGTGTCACGGGCCTGGCGTCCGGCACCGCGCTGGCCGCCGAGGAGCACATCCTCATCCTGCTGGACCGGACGGGCAGCATGATCTCCACCTCGACGGGGGGGCGCTCCCGCATGGAGATCGCCAAGCGGCGCATCGAGAGCTTCGTCAGCGCGGTCCCGCCGCCGGGGACGACCTACCGGTATGCGTTCTGGACGTTCGCCGGGACGAGCTACACCCCGGTGTACGACTTCAGCGACAGCGCCTCGCCCGCGCAGATCATCGCGGCGGCCAACGGCGTCTACGCGTCGGGCAACACGCCGCTGGCCGGCTCCATCTGCTCGGCCATCGACTCGCTGCTCGACTTCATGCCGACGGACCTGAACCTCAAGCGCCTCTACCTGGTGACGGACGGCGAGGAGAACACCACCCCCTCCATTGACCAGTGCCACGGCCCCTGGAGCGCGGGCACGTGGCCGAACCTCACCACGGGGAGCTGGCAGTGGAAGGTCCGCAACAAGGCGTGCACGGGCATCGCCAACGCGCCGGGGCCCTGCGAGTTCCCCCCGCCGTATCCGCCCGGCCTCACCCTCATCGCGGACATCGACTACCTCTTCACGGACAACATCCCCCTGCGCGGGGAGGAGGCCCCCAACGAGCTGTTCGGCGAGCGGAGCCTGACGGCGGCGCCGGCCGGCGCCGCGGCCGTCGCGGAGCTCGCCTTCTTCCAGGGGCTCGCGCAGGAGACCGGCGGGCGCTACCAGAGCATCACCCAGCAGACGCCGCCCACGCAGGCGCAGCCGCTGCCGGGTGACGCCAACCTGAACGGCTGCGTCGACGTGACGGACCGCTCCCTGGTGCTCAGCAAGTACAACCAGCGCGTGCCCGCGGGGGACCCGGCCGACTTCAACCGCAACCTCGTCATCGACACCGGCGACTACCAGACGGTGCTGAACAACTACGGCCAGGGCTGCTCCAACCCCGTACCTACCCGGCAGTAGCGGCGTTCCGGGGCTCCCGCGCGCGGCGCTGTCCGCGCGCGGGATGCCCGGACCTCGACACCCGGGCGCGCGCCTGCTCGCGCGGGCCGCGCGTGCCGGGGTCTGCTCTGGGGCACACGGTCGGGGTGGGTGGCCGGCCCGCTCCGGGAGGTCTGCGACATGAGGATGCACACAGGGGCCTGGAGGGGCCTCGTCGCGTCGGCGCTCATCGCGCTCGCCACGGCCTGTGGCGCGGATGCCCCCAGGGACGGGCGGCCGGGCGAGGCGCGGGACGCGGGGCCCGGCGACGGCGGCTCCCCCGACGCGGGCGAGCCCACGGACGGCGGCGAGCCGGAGCCCACGGACGGCGGCCCGCCGCCACCTCCCTGCGCCGATGACAACCCCTGCACGGAGAGCCAGGTGGTGGCCGGGCAGGGCTGCGTCCACGTGCCGGTGCCCGACGGAACCACCTGTGATGATGCCAACACCTGCACCTCCGGCGATGTCTGCGTGGCCGGCGGGTGCCAGGGCACGCCCGTGTCGCGGCCGCCCGGGACGGTGTCCACCGTGTGGAGCCACGGCGCGGAGCCCATCGAGCACGGCACGCCGCCGCTGGAGGGGCTGGCGGAGTTCGTGTCGGAGGACCGCGTCCTCTTCGGCGATCGGCTGGGTGGCGGCGGCCTGTCGCTGGCGTTGGCGCGCGTCGGGCCGGAAGGGCTCGAGCGCCTGGACCAGGAGGTGTTGGACTTGTACGTGGAGCGGTACTTCGGCTCGTGGGACTGGTCGGACCGGTTCCTGACGTTCCTGGTGCCGCTGGGTCCGGAGCGGGTGGTGGTGGTGGGGACGAGGCAGCGTGTGGAGCTGCTGGGGCTGGAGGGGGACGAGGTGAGGAGGCTGTCGAGGTACGCGCTGCCCCCGACGAGCGACAGCGTGCTGGCGGGGGTGGGGAGGGGCGAGCGGTTCTGGACGTGCTCGGGCTACTACGTGACGGCGTGGCGGGTGGGGCCCGACGACGCCCTGACGATGGACGCCTCGCGGGGAATCACGCTCCCCGCGCCCTGCCGCGCGCTGGCCCTCACGGTGGAGGGCGGGACGCTGTGGGTCGCCACGGCGAGCGGGCTGGTGCCGGTGGACGTGCCGGCGGACGGGCCGCCGGTGGTGAGGCCCGCGGTGCTGCGCACGAAGGCCTTCTACCACCTGGCCGTCGACCAGGACTTCCTGGTGGCGACGGAGCTGCTCCGCTACGGGGACCTGGGCGGCATCTCCGTGTTCCGCCTGGCGGAGCTGGAGGGCGCCACGGACCCGGTGCCGGTGAAGACCTTCGCCCCAGCGGACGGCGGCGTGTGGGCGCGCGCCCTGGGCTTCGCCCTCCTCGACGGGGCGCTGCTCGTCGAGTGGTACCGCCAGCAGGGCGCGACGCGGCGCTACGTGGTGGAGCGCCACGCGCTCGGGCCCTCCGGCGTCTCCGGCGTGGAGGACTCCCTGCTGCTCCGGGAGAGCGCGGAGCAGGGGCTGTTGCTGTCCCCGCTCCCGCTCGCGGGGAGGGGGCGGTTCGCCGTGGCCCAGCCCTGGCGTCGCGTCCTCGCGCTGGAGGGGACGCAAGGGCTGGGGCTGCGCACGGGCCTCCACCACGGCTCGCTGGAGCGGGTGTGGGCCGCTCCGGGGGGCCTGCTGCTCGCGGTGGGGCCCTTCGGCTCCCACCGCGTCGGCCTCTCCGCCGCCGCGCCCACCCTCCTCGCGGGCGGACAGGGCCTGCCTCCGGACACCCAGCGCCTGCGCCTGGCACCCGGGCGCGGTGGGGCCCTGGCGCTGGTGACGGTGCCAGCGAGCCGGGCCAACGTGCGGCAGGAGGAGGGCGCCGCTCCGTTGAGCTGCCTGGCGCCGGGGCCGGACGGGCTCCTCCAGCCGGCGGGACAGGTCCACCTGCCGGGAGGGCCCGCGGCGCTGGTGTCCACGCCGGGCCAGCTCTTCCAGCTCTCGCCCGTGGACGACTCCCTGCGGCTGCGGCGCTTCGCGCTGCCGGAGTCGTGTGAAGGCGCGGCGCTGACGCCCGCGTCCGAGCGCCTCTTCGAGCCCGACCCGTCGGGTGCCCGGACCCGCAAGGACTGGGGCCTCGCGGTGGAGGTCGCCAGCGGCGAGGCGCTGGTCGGCGAGGCGCACGTCGACGGCGCGGACATGCACCTGTCGCTGGCCTGGGGCCGGTGGGACGGCGCCGCCGAGGTCGCGACCGGGACGCTGCCCGCGACGACCGACGCCATCACCGCGCTGGCCCTGGCGCGCGGACGGGCGCTCGTCCTGGAGAACCGGAGGATGCTGCACGTCCTCGCGCGCGCGGGCACCCGCCTCGTCACGGAGCGCAGCGTGGACCTGTCTCGGCTCGCGGTGCCCCTGGACGTCACGCGCATCCTCGCCTTCGACGGGGACGTGGCGTGGCTCGCCACCAACCTGCCCACCTTCGGCGCCGTCGCCGTGCGCGTGGATGCACCCGACCTGCCCGTGGCGCGCCATGACACGCCCGCGCCCGTGCGCACGCTCGACGTGGTGGGCGAGCACCTGTTGCTCGGGATGAACGAAGCCCTCTCCAGCGTCGCCCCCGCGTGTGACGCGTCAGCGCCGCGCGTCCCACGCGGGGGACACGTCCCTGAAAGTATTCACTAATAGTGTGTCTATATATTCTCGCGCGTCTTGCAATGCGGGTGGCGTGCGTGCAGAGTCTGGCTCGTTTGTCGTCGTTGAAATCGCCGTCGTTTCTCCGAGACCTGGGCGGGCGGGGTGCTCGCCCCTGGCGCAGTCGGCAATCTCAAACAGTGGGGGTTTACTCATGAAACGTCTGTCTCTGCGAGCGGTGACCCGCGTCGCGACGGGTCTGGCCTGTGTCGTGGGCCTCTGGGGGGGCGTGGCGAGCGCGGATGAGCATGTCCTGGTGCTGCTGGACCGGACGGGGAGCATGGGGTTGCAGTCGGTGCCTGGGAAGACGCGCTTCCAGGTCGCGAAGGAGCGCATCGTCGCCTTCCTGAACTCGGCGGCGGGCGAGCCGCGGCGCTACGCGTTCTGGACGTTCGAGGGCACGAGCTACACACCCGTCTACAATTTCAACCAGAACGCCACGCAGGCCCAGGTGGAGGCGGCGGTGAATGCCGCGGTGCTGGGGGGCAACACCCCGCTGGCGCGCTCCGTCTGCGCGGCGGTGGACGAGCTCATCGGCTTCCTGCCCAACGAGTTTCACACCAAGCGCGTCTACCTGGCGACGGACGGGCTGGAGAACGCGACGCCGTCCGGGGACCAGTGCGCAGGCTTCAACAGCGCGACGCCGTACCCGCTGCTGGAGGTGAATAGCTGGCAGTGGAAGGTGCGCAACAAGGCGTGCACGGGGCTGGCGACGGCGCCGGGCGCCTGCTCGGCGGGCATCCCGCCCATGGGGCTGACGCTCATCGTCGACATCGACCACCTGTTCGACTACGTCCCCCTGCGCGCGGGCTCGCTGCTGGAGCCGGACGACGCGGGGCGCGACTTCGCGTCGCTGACGCCCGAGCGGGACGCCGCGTTCTTCACCGGCCTGGCGGACGAGACGCAGGGGGCCTACAAGGCCATCACCCCGTCCACGCCGCAGAGCGAGGCCACGCCGCTGGCGGGCGACGCGAACCTGGACGGGTGCGTCGACGTGTCGGACCGTTCGGTGGTGCTGTCGCTGTACGGGCAGGGCGTCCCGTCGGGTTCGCCCGCGGACTTCAACCGCGACCGCGTGGTGAACGTGTACGACTACAACACCGTGCTCCAGAACTACGGGAGCGGCTGCCCGTAGTTCCAGGCGCGGCGGCGCTCGCCGGGGTGGTGGCGCGCCGCCTCCGCCCCGGCGCGGCGGGAGGGCTCGCGAGCCCGGAGCTGACCGCCGCGCCGCGGAGGACGGGAGGGCTCGCGTGGAGGCTCGGACATGGTGACTCGCTTCGAGGTTCGCGGCCCGGGCTGGGGCGTGCTCCTGCTGCTGTGTGTGGGCTCCGTGGGGGTGGCCACGGCGGCGTCCGGTGTCCCCGGCGCCGCGGTGAGGCTGGAGGGCACGGCGTTCAGCTTCGGGGCCGACCCGCTGGAGGGAGGGCGCCCGCCGCTGGAGGGGCTGGCGGAGTTCGTGTCGGAGGACCGCGTCGTCTTCGGCGAGCGGCTGGACTCGGGGCGGCTGTCGGTGTCGCTCGTGAAGGCCGGCGCGGCGGGGCTCCAGGTGCTGGACCAGGAGGTGCTGGACCTGTACGTGGAGCGGTACTTCGGCTCGTGGGACTGGTCGGACCGGTTCCTGACGTTCCTGGTGCCGCTGGGACCGGAGCGGGTGGTGGTGGTGGGGACGAGGCAGCGGGTGGAGCTGCTGGGGCTGGAGGGGGGCGAGGTGAAGAGGTTGTCGAGGTACGCGCTGCCCCCGACGAGCGACAGCGTGCTGGCGGGGGTGGGGAGGGGCGAGCGGTTCTGGACGTGCTCGAGCTACTACGTGACGGCGTGGCGGGTGGGGCCCAACGACGCCCTGACGATGGACACGCCTGGGAGCTTCATCCTCCCCGCGCCGTGCAGGACGCTGGAGCTGGCGCCTGACGGGCGGAGGCTGTGGGCGGGCACCCAGCGCGGCGTGGTGCCGGTGGACCTGTCGGGGCCCGTGCCGGTGGTGGGGCGGGCCATCCACCCGCGGACGGCCTTCTTCCAGGTGCGCGCGCGGGACGGCTTCGTGGTGGCGCAGGAGCTCATCCCCTACGGGGAGCTGGGGCGCATCCGGGTGTTCCGCGAGGCGGACATGACGGGCGCGGAGGCGGAGCCCTCGCCCGTGCGGGACTTCTCGCCGCGCAGCGATGCCGTCGTCTGGGAGCGCCCGGTGGGCTTCGTGCTGAACGCGCGGGGGCTGCTGGTGCAGTGGTTCCGCTACCTGTCCCCCACGCGCGTGTACGTCGCGGAGGCGCACGCGCTCGACGCGCCGGCCGGCACCCCGCCCCGGGGCGCCGTGGTGGTGCGGGAGAGCGACGAGACGGGGCTCCTCCTCTCGCCGCTGTCGATGACGGGGGCTGGCCGCTTCGGCGTCCTTCAGCCCTGGCGGCGGGTGGTGGAGGTGGACGAAGCGGGGACGCCGCGCTTCGTCACGGGGTTGGGGCACGGCTCGCTCGAGCGGCTCTGGGTGGATGCCCGGGGCGGTGTCACCGCGTTGGGGCCCTTTGGCGCCCACCGGGTGCGCGTGCCCATGGGGCAGGGCCCGGTGCTGGTGGAGGGCGGACAGGCGCTGCCGCCAGGCACGCAGCGCCTGCGGCTCCTGCCGTCGCCCACCCGGGAGGCGGCGTGGGAGCTGGTGACGCTGCCCGCGGCGGCGCCGTCCGTCGTTCAGGAGGAGGGCACGGCCCTCGTGAGCTGCCTGCGGCCGGGCTTCACGGGGGCGCTGGAGCTCGCGGGCACGGCGCGGTTGCCGGGCGGTCCCGCGGCGCTCGCCTCGGCGCGTGGGGCGCTGCTCCAGGTGGCGGCGCTGCCCGGGGACGCCTGGCGGGTGCGCGCGTTCCAGGTGCCCTCCGACTGCCCGGACGCGGCGCTCGTACCCGCGCGGGAGTGGGTGCTGCGCGGCGTGGCGTCCGGGGAGGACACGCGCTCCGGCTGGGCCATCGCGGCGGACGCCGAGCGGCCGGAGCTGCTGCTGGGCGAGGTGTTCTACCGGCCGTCCACGGGCACCGCGCGGCTGGGGCTCACCTGGTTCGCCGGGGCGTCCCTGGCGGAGGCCGCGCGGGCCGAGCTGGTCGGCACCACCAGTCAGTTCACGGCCCTGGCGCTGGCCCGGGAGCGGGCCGTGGTCATCGAGAACCGGCGGCAGCTCTACGTGCTGGAGCGGGCGGGGGAGGCCATCCGCACGCGGCGAAGCGTGGACCTGTCCACCCTGCATCCCCCGCTGGAGGTGTCGGCCCTCCTCGCCTTTGACGGGGAGGTGGCGTGGCTGGCGGTCTCCTCCCAGCCGGTGGGGGTGGTGGCCCTGCGCGTCGAGGACCTGGCGCTGCTGGCGCGCGTGGACACGCCCGGCACGGTGCGCTCGCTCGCCTTCGCCGACGGGCGGTGGATTCTTGGGATGAACGCGGCGCTGTCGAGCGCCGCGCCCTGAGCCGACGCCGGCCCGGCTCAGTCGTCCTGGGCGTCCTGGACGGGCCGCTGCTGGCGGCGAGGCGGCACGGCGGGCGTGCCGCCGGGGAGGGTGGCGTGCTCGGGGACCACCACGTTCCGGGCAATGCCCTGGGAGTTGAGGCTCGCGGCGGAGCGGGCGGGCGCCGGGGCGGCGGGCCTGGCGGTGTCCGCGGTCTGGGTGAAGACCTCCTTGAGCGAGGCGACGGCGCCCAGCGTGGCGGTGGCCTCGTAGGGGACGAACATCTTGTTGTCGCCCTTGCCCAGTTCCTGGAGCGTTTCCATGTAGCGCAGCGCGAGCACCTCGGGGGTGGCGCGGCCGTTGTGGATGGCCTCGAAGACGAGCCGGGTGGCCTCGGCCTTGCCCTCGGCCTGCAGCATGGTGGCGCGCTTGTGGCCTTCGGCGCGGGCAATCTCGGCGTCGCGCTCGGCCTCGGCGCGGAGGATGCGGGAGATCTTCTCGCCCTCGGCCTGGAGGATGGCGGCGGCCTTGTCGCCCTCGGCCTTGGTGACCTCGGCGCGGCGCTCGCGCTCGGCGGTCATCTGCTTGGCCATGGCGGCCTTGATGGCCTGGGGCGGCTCGATTTCGCGCAGCTCCACGCGCGTCACCTTGACGCCCCACTTCTCGGTGGCCTCGTCCAGCACCATGCGCAGCTTGGTGTTGACCGTCTCGCGGCTGGTGAGCGTCTGGTCCAGCGTCAGCCCGCCCATGATGTTGCGCAGGTTCGTCATCGTGAGCTGCTCGATGGCGAGCGCGAGGTTCTCCACCTGGTAGAGCGCCTTCGCGGGCTCGACGATCTGGTAGTAGATGACCGAGCCGACCTCCATGTTGACGTTGTCATGGGTGATGACCTGGACGGTGTCGAAGCCCATCACCTGTTCGCGCAGGTCCACGAGGTTGCTGCGCATGAAGCGGTTTCCCGTGCGCATCTCGATGGCGCGGGGCGAGTCCACGAAGGGGATGAGGAAGTTGAGGCCGCTGCTGGCCGTCTTGTAGAACTTCCCCAGCCGCTCCACGACCATCACCTTGGCCTGCGGAACGATGCGGATGCCGGTGGCGGCGATGCCCACCAGGATGACCGCGAAGACGCCGAAGATCGTCACGACTTCCATCCCCCTACTCCTTCCTTGGGTCCCCCAGGGGAACCGGCATGGACGCCGTCGGTCGGCGCACCCAGAGCTTGAGACCTTCCACCTGCTCCACCGTGACGCGCTCCCCCTCGGGCACCGGGCCCGACAGGGAGCGGGCTGTCCACAGCTCACCGTTGATGCGCACCGTGCCCCCGAGCGGGTCGCCCAGGGACTCCACCACCACCGCCTCCTGGCCCAGCATGGCCTCGATGCCCGTCTTTAGATGCGCGGCGTCGCGCATGAAAACGCGCTTGAAGAGGGTGCGGGAGGCCGCGAACAGGGCGACGGAGACGGCGGTGAACAGGTAGAGCTGGCCATTGAGCCCCAGGCCCAGGGCCGCGCCAATCGATGACGCCAGGGCCCCCACGGCCAGCCAGAGGACCATGAAGCTGGTGAGCTGGAGCTCCAGCGCGCCGAGCAGGAGCGCCGCGATCAGCCAGAGCTGCCACGCGGTGGGAGTGAGGTCCATGGAATCATGTTTGGCAGTCGGGTTGGTGTCTTGTCAAACGGACGCGAGGGATGCCGTAAGCGCTGGGGCTCCCGCTCGAAAGCGGGAGCCGCTCGGTTTTTCGTGACGTTTCTGGCGGGTGCGCCGGTTCAGCCCTGGACGTCTTGAGGGGCCTCGCGGCAGGTCAGCAGCGCGCCCTCGTCCGGGGACGGGTGCTGCTCCGCCGAGGCCTGCTCGTCATCGGGGGCGTCCAGGAGCGGGCCGCACCATTCGATACAGGTGACGACGGTGCTCACCCCCGCCGTACAGCGGAGCAGCGTGGGCATCGAGCAATCGCAGACTTCATCGCAGTAGCGGGGGCGCGCCTCCGTGGCGCCAGGGAACAAGACAGAGGCGGCGAGCACCGCGGTCACGGCTTTCAGCGGATGGAACATGGTTTCTCCTTGATTGCGGGTATTGCCATTTGAAGTCTGCGGGAGGTGCGGCCGAGGTGTTCTCCGTCCCGGCGCCCACTGTCCGGCAATCAGCAGTCGTTGCCCCGGCCTCGATCGTCCTCTCCCGCGTCAACCCATGAAGTCGCCTCCTCGCGGCACGTCGATCCAATCTAGCGCCTGAACGCCTGTTCGGTATCTAGATCCGGGCGTGGGTTACGCCGAGCTGGTCTGCCGCTCCAACTTCTCGTTCCTTCGCGGGGCCTCGCACCCGGAAGAGCTGGTGGCCACGGCCGCGAGGCTCGGGCTGGGGGCGCTCGCGCTGACGGACGCGGACGGGCTGTACGGCGCGGTGAAGGCGCACCTGGCGGCGAAGGAGCACGGGGTGCGGCTCATCCTGGGCGCCGAGCTGACGCTGGAGGACGGCCCGCCGGTGGTGGTGTACGCGGCGGATGGGGCGGGCTACTCCAACCTGTGCGCCCTGGTGTCCCAGAGCCGGATGACGCACCCCAAGGGGGAGGCCGGGCTGCCCTGGCGCGCGGTGGCGGACCGGTCCGCGGGGCTGCTCGCGCTCCTGCCCGAGCCCGCGCCCTTCGAGCAGGTCGTCTCGCTGGCGGAGGCCTTCCCGGAGCGCTTCCACGTCGGCGTCTGCCGCACGCTGTCGGCGGGAGACGCGGCGCGCGAGGCGCGGGCGGAGCGGCTGGCGCTGGCGCTGGGCGTGCCGCTGGTGGCGCACAACGACGTGCACACGCACCACCGCCGCCGGCAGCCGCTGCAGGACGTGCTGGTGTCCATCCGCCATGGGACGTCGGTGGACCGGGCGGGGACGCGGCTGCTGCCCAACGCGGAGCGGACGCTGAAGTCCCCTCGGGACATGGCGCGCCTGTTCGCGGACCGGCCGGAGGCGCTGGAGCGCGCGGCGGAGCTGGCCTCGCGCTGCCATGCCTCGCTGGATGACCTGCACTACCGCTTCCCGGAAGAGGACCTGCCGGAGGGCCGCACCGCGGACGCGCACCTGCGCGCGTTGACCTGCGAAGGGCTCCGGTTCCGCTACCCGGAGGGCGTGCCTCCGGCGGTGGTGAAGCAGATCGAGCACGAGCTGAGGCTCATCGCCGCGCTGGACTTCGCCGGCTACTTCCTCGCGCTCTGGGACATCGTCCGCTTCGCCCGGGCGCAGGGGATTCTCTGTCAGGGGCGGGGGAGCGCGGCGAACTCGGCGGTCTGCTACGCGCTGCAGATCACCGCCATCGACCCGGTGCGCATGGGCCTGCTGTTCGAGCGCTTCCTGAGCATGGAGCGCAAGGAGCCACCGGACATCGACGTGGACTTCGAGCACGAGCGCCGCGAGGAGGTCCTCCAGTACGTCTACGAGAAGCACGGGCGCCGGCACGCGGGCATGGTGTGCGAGGTCATCTGCTTCCGGGGCCGGCTGGCGCTGCGCGAGACAGGCAAGGCGCTGGGCCTGTCGTTGGATCAGGTGGACCGGCTGTCGAAGGTGGCCGCGTCCAACGGCTTCGACGTGACGCCGGACGTGCTGCGGGAGGCGGGCCTGTCCGCGGAGGACGGCCGGGTCCAGAAGACGCTGGCGCTGGCCATGGAGCTGGAGGGCTTCCCCCGGCACCTGTCCATCCACGTGGGCGGCTTCGTGATGACGCGCGAGCCGCTGACGGAGCTGGTGCCGGTGGAGAACGCGGCGATGCCGGGCCGCACCGTCATCCAGTGGGAGAAGGACGACATCAACGCGGTGGGGCTGCTGAAGGTGGACCTGCTGGCGCTGGGCATGCTGACGGCGCTGTCGAAGTGCTTCGCGCTGATTCGCGAGCACCACGGCCGGGAGCTGTCCCTGGCGACGGTGCCGGCCGAGGACCCGAAGGTCTACGACATGCTGTGCGAGGCGGACACGGTGGGCGTGTTCCAGATTGAGAGCCGGGCGCAGATGAACATGCTGCCCAGGCTCAAGCCGCGCACGTTCTATGACCTGGTGGTGGAGATCGCCCTCATCCGCCCGGGGCCCATCGTGGGCAACATGGTGCATCCCTTCCTGCGCCGGCGCAGCGGCCAGGAGCAGGTGGTGTACCCGAGCGAGGCGGTGAAGGAGATTCTCGGCAAGACGCTGGGGGTGCCGCTCTTCCAGGAGCAGGCGATGAAGCTGGCCATGGTGGCGGCGGGCTTCACCGCGGGCGAGGCGGACGGGCTGCGGCGGGTGCTGAGCCACAAGCGCGCCGAGTCCATGCTGCTGCGATACCGAGGACGCTTCGTGGAGGGCTGCGTCTCGCGGGGCTACGCGCGCCAGCAGGCGGAGGAGTGGTTCGACAACTTCCGGGGCTTCGCGCACTACGGCTTCCCGGAGAGTCATTCGGCGAGCTTCGCGTTGATCGCCTACGCGTCGAGCTGGCTGAAGTGCCACTACCCGGCGGCCTTCACGGCGGCGCTGCTGAACTCACAGCCCATGGGCTTCTATGCGCCCCACACGCTGGTGGCGGACGCGCAGCGGCACGGCGTGGAGGTGCGGCCGGTGGACGTGCGGCGTTCGAGCTGGGACTGCACGCTGGAGGAGGGCGGGGCCGCGCTGCGGCTGGGGCTGCGGATGGTGAAGGGCCTGGGCGAGTCCGCGGGGCGGCGGGTGGCGGCCGCCCGGAGCGAGGGCCTCCGCGACGTGGGCGACCTGGCGCGGCGCTCGCGGGCGCCCCGGCACGAGCTGACGCGGCTGGCGCTGGCGGGCGCGCTGTCGTCGCTGTGTGGCTCCCGGCGCCAGGCGTTGTGGGAGCTCCAGGCGCTGGGGCCGCTGGACGCGGATGACCTGTTCTTCGGCATGGCCATGGACGGCACGGCGGTGGAGCTGCCCTCCATGGATGTGCTGGAGCGGGTCTGCGCGGATTACGACACGGTGGGGCTGTCGCTGGAGAAGCACCCGCTGGAGCTGCTGCGCCCGGTGCTGAGGAAGCAGGGCGCGGTGACGGCGGAGGGGCTGAAGCGGGTGGCCCACGGGCGGAAGGTGTCGGTGGGGGGCATGCTCATCTGCCGTCAGCGGCCGCCCACGGCCAAGGGCATCTGCTTCATCTCCCTGGAGGACGAGACGGGCATCGCGAACCTGGTGGTGCCCGCGGAGGTGTATGAGCGGTGCCGCAAGGACATCCATGGCGCGCTCTTCCTGGTGGGCGAAGGCGTCCTGGAGCGCTCCGGCAAGGTGACGAACGTGAAGTCCTTCCGGGTGGCGTCATTGCATGGCGGGCGGGCTACGCTGCCCGGGACATGACCGCCAGGACAGCGCCGAACGGCGGGCGTCACGACGTGCCACCCGCCATCGGACTGCAAGGCCGCTTACGGCGTGTACAGCTCCGCGGAGGGGCCACCGCTGGGCCCGCAGCCCACCGCCAGCACTTCCTGCGTATGGAGCGGCGTCAGCGTGAAGTTCGCACGCGGGACGAGCATGCTCGCGGTCGAGGTCCACTGGCTCGTCGCCGGGTCGTACAACTCCGCGCTGGCCAGTCGGGTGGTCACGGGCATGCCGCCGCCCGTGCGCGATTCGCCGCCCGCGGTCAGGAGCTGGCCAGAGGGAAGGACCACGCTCTCATGGAAGTAGCGGCCGGTAGTCAGGCTTCCCGCGTACGTCCAGGTGCCGGACGCTGGCGAGTACAGATTTGACCCATTGATGGAGAACGCGCCGAATTGAAGGCCCGCCACAAACCGGCCGCCGACGGCGATCGGCAGGCCCGAGTTCAGCAGGTTCAGGGTGTGGTCGCTGCGCCCCGTCCACTCGATGTTGCTGGTGGTCGTCCAGGTGCCAGTCACCGGGTCATACAGCTCCGCGGTGGACGTGTACTTCGTCACCGGAAACACCGTCTGGAAGCCGCCCGCCACGAGCACGCGGCCATCCGGCATGAGGATGGCGCCATGGTCCGCGCGGCCCGTGTACATGCTGCCCGTGGCGAACCAGGTGCCGGTGGCCGGGTTGTACACCTCCGTGCTGGTGAGCGCGTCGAAGGTGCTGTCGCGGCCACCCGTGACGACGACCTTTCCCGTCGGCAGCATCGTGGCGTTGAATCGCGAGCGCGCCTTGAGCAGGCTTCCCGTGGGCGTCCAGGTGTTCGTGACCGGGTCGTACAGCTCCGCGGTGGTCACCGTGGTGGAGGCATTGCCGCCAATCACCAGGACGTGGCCCCACGGCAGCCGCACCGCCACATGGCCGCTGCGAGGCTCATTCATCGCGGCCAGGGTGCTCCACGTCTTGGAGGCAGGGTTGTAGGACTCCACGCTGGCGAGCGCCATGCCGGTGTTCGAACCGCCCGCGACAAGGACCGCGCCGGAAGCCAGCTCCGTGGCCGTGTGCAGGCACCGGTCGACCGCGAGCGGAGCCGTGGCGCTCCAGGCGCGCGCTTTCGGCGCGTACAGCTCCGATTCCGCCGTGCTGGCGGATCCGACCGGGCCGCCTGTCACCAGCACCTGGCCGGTGGCGTCGCTGAGCGCGGTCAGCGCCGGAGCGGCTGCGAGCCATTGTGGCGTGGCCAACGCCGCGGTCTGCACCTCAGGGGACGGGGCGGCCTGCTCCACGGCCTCCGGACCACAAGCGGCGCAGGCCAGCAGCGTGAGCAGGGAAGGGAATGATGCAATTCTTTTCATGGGGCCTCGGATGGGCACGCCCGTCGGCGCGGAAATCGCTTCCGTTCGGGCGTGGCGAATCCTGAACGCTTATCCCCACTCATTCAACTATTGTCATGGCAGGCTTTGAGCGCGCCGCGTCACCGCAGGTGCATGAACACCCGGGGGGAGGCGGGCAGCTCCACGTCGGGCGTGGTGAGCAGGCATGTCACTCGCGACCCGCCGGGGAAAGGCAGCCAGCCGGAGCGCAGCATCAGGGACGGTGGCGTGCACGGGCTGCGCAGCATCGCGGCGCACTCCGCGCCCTGCGCCACCATGTCCTGCATGGCCACCCAGAGCAGCCGGCGCTGCTCCGACAGCGGCAGCGCCGCCTGGAAGGCGAGCATGTCCACCAGCCCCACCGACAGGAGGCCCCGCGCCGTCATCTGGAGCATGTAGGAGTTGACCAGGCCCTGGATGACGCCCTCCCGCTCCAGGACGAAGGTGCGGGGGGTTTGACGGTACTGGAGCTGATGGGCCAGCCGCTCCGTGGTGTAGGCGTAGCCCAGGTTCACGGGGCGCATCATCTGCTGGACCAGCGCCATGCATTGGGGCAGGTCCCGCGGCTCGTAGGCCCGGATGCCTTCGGTGCTTGCCTCCTGGAAGCGGTGCCGCTGGAAGGGCCGCGTGAGGGTGAGGAACGCGCGCTCGGTGGCGCTCAGCGACCAGCGGACCACCTTCTGGCGGTCGAAGACGTGCAGCCAGAGGCCCAGGCCGTTGAGGTGGCGTGCGTGGCTCCGCTGGCCCCAGAAGGCCTGCCCCAAGGTCCCGTCGGCCACGCAGGCCAGGGTGAGCGCCGCGCCGCGCTCGCGGTGACGCGACAGCATCGCGTCGGACAGCTTGACGCCAATGCCCTGTCTCCGATGTTCGGGCGCCACGGTGGCCCAGCTGCCGTAGGTGCCATCCACCTGCCGCTGGCCGAGCTGGATCTTCGCCGGCTCCGCGAAGAAGGCCCCCACCAGCTTGCCTTTCGAATACGCCCCGAGCATGTAGTCCCGGTCCACCAGGGGATTGCTGAAGAGCAGCCAGTCGAAGAAGCGCTCATCCCAGACCGTCAGCGCCATCTTCGCGCCGTAGGTCCGTTGCCAGATGCCGTTGAGGAACTGGGAGGCTTCCTTCGCGTCGCCCTCGAAGGAGCGGACCTCAACCATGACGGACCTCGGGCGCGGGGCGCTGCGCCGAGGCGGGCACGGAGAAGGCGGGCGTCGCGCCCTCCGCGGCGGCCGCCGACGGGTGCTGTCCGAACAGGTGCGTGTAGAGCGCGCGCGTGGTGGGCGTCAGGGCGTTCCAGTCGGGGAGGTGGATCTGCTCTGGCCCGACGAGGACCTTGGCGTAGATGGCCTCGTAGACGCGCTTCACCGTGTTCGGGGCGATGGCGTCCACGTCGAACGCGGGCACCAGCCCCACCAGCGTGAAGCCCCGGTGCTCGGCATTGCGTTGCACCCGGGCGAGCTTCAGCGTGGAGTAATAGAGAATCACCTCGGCGCCGATGCTGCGGCCCACCTGCTCCAGGACGGAGAGGCCGACCTGCCCCAGACCCAGGCCCCGCTGCGACGGCTCGAGGACTCCCATGGTGGCGGACACCTGGAGCCCGCGGACATTCCGCTCGAGCGTCAGCAGCCCGATGATGTCCCCCGTGGCCCGATCCCTGCCCAGCATGGCGTAGACGGGCCGGTCTGGAGACTCGCCCCGGAGGTACACCTCCTTGTCGTAGAAGGATGGCTCGAGGTGACGGCTCTCCGTGCCGACCCGGATGTCCGGATACCAGGTGCCCAGGAGCTTCGTGACCCGCGGGATGTCGTCTCTCGAGAGCTGCTCGGCGTAGCAGCTCTCTGGCAGTTCGAGGTCCCCAATCATCTCGCCCAGGCTTCTCCATCGCATCGTTTGCATGGCGGGCATGATTCGAGATTGGTGGTGTGAAGGGCAGTCGGTTTTTCTGTATTTGCGTGAGTATGTCTTTGGGCTGTCAGGTCTCCGCGGGAAGCGTGGCGTGTTACACACGTCCCGCGTTCGGGAGTGGGCAGGGCGTGTGCGGGCTTGATGTGATGGGATTGACGCCGTCGCCGAGCCGACGGTCGCGTGCCTTCGAGGGCGCCTGTCCCGAAGTGAGGGGCAGGACAGCCCGGGGCCGGCGTTATCGATTCTCGCGAGTCGATTCAGCCGGCATCGAGGAGTTGGAAATGAATGTGATTGATTGCGCCTGGAGCAACGTGTTGCGTTGCTTCAGGCCAGGAGGCGGGCGTCCTCCAGGCTCGCTTCCTGCTGGATGAGATTCACGCCATGGGACGCGAAGCGCCGGGCCGCGGCCCTGCTCCTGGGGCCATGCCCCTGGTCCAGGCACCACTGGGCATGGGCGCTCAGCAGGGCGAGCTCCAGCGTCCGCCCCAGGGTCAAGGCGAAGCGCCGGGCCCCGGCCTCCAGGGTGGTGGGACTCTCCAGGGCGCCCGACACCCAGGCCCGCGCGTGCTCCAGGGCGGCGTGGGCGGCGCCGACACACGGCCGCAAGCCCGCGTCCCGAACCTGGCCCAGCCGGGTCTCCACTTCGGAGAAGAGCGCCTCCAGCGTGCCTTCCTTCGCCAGGGCCCGCAGGGCATCCAGGGACAGGACGTTCGTGGTGCCCTCCCAGATGGACAGCACCTGGGCGTCCGCCTGGAGACGGGGGATGCCGGTGTCCTCCACGTAGCCCGCGCCGCCGAAGGACTCGGTGACCTCGGAGGTGACGTGCACCACCTGCCGGCCCGTGGTCAGCTTCGCCAGCGGCGTCACCAGCCGTTGCAGGAGCAGCTCCTGCTCCGTGGCCACCTTCGCCTCCATGCGGCCCAGCAGCTCCACGGCGCGGAAGGCCAGCAGGAACCCCGCCTGGAACTCCGCCTCCAGCCCCGCCAGGGTGTCCACGTGGAGCGGCTTGTCCGCCAGCCTCGCGCCGAACTGCACGCGCCGCTGGGCATAGTCCCGGGCCAGGGCCAGCGCCCGGCGCATGCTCCAGGCGGAGCCCACCGCGTTCCAGGTGCGCGTCACGTTGAGCATCCACGCCATGTTGCGGATGCCGTCCGTCAGGCCCGCCACGGGGACGGCCAGCGTGCCGTCCAGGGTCAGCTCCGCGGTGGGCACCTTGCGCGTGCCCAGCTTGTCCTTGAGCCGGTTGATCTGGATGCCATTGAGCTTGCCGGCCGCGTCCCGGGTCTCCACGTAGAACAGGGCCAGGCCCTTGCCGCCGGGGCCGTTGCCTTCCGGCCGCGCCAGCGTGAGCGCCATCTGCGCCGTGGTGGCGGAGGTGAACCACTTCGTGCCGGACAGCCGCCAGCCCTCGGGGGTCTGCCGCGCCACCGTCTGCGTCAGGCCCACGTCCGAGCCGCCGGTGCGCTCCGTCATCCACTGGCCGGACGTCCACGCCGTGGCTGGATTCCGGGACGTCAGGTGGGGCAGGGCGCGGTCGATGAGCGCCTGATTGCCCAGCGTGAGCAGCGAGCGCGCCGCGCCATCCGTCATCGCCAGCGGACACGAGTACACGTCCAGCGACGGCTGCACGAGGTAGTTGAGGACGAACTGGTGGACGCGGCTGAGCTCGGCGCTCTTCTGCTCGTAGGCGGTGGCCACCAGCCCGCGCCGCGCGGCGAGGGCCTCCGCTTCCTTCCAGAGCGGGGACACCTCGATGTGGTCGACGCGGTGACCCCACGCATCCCACTGGGTGAGCTCCGGCTCGTTGAGCCGGTCGCGGAGCTGGAAGCGGTAGAAGTAATCCCCGCCCAGGTCTCCCAGCTCGAGGAACTCGTCCGTCAAGCCGCGCCGCAAGTCGTCCGGGAGGGTGCGCGCCAGGTAGCTCTGGAGCAGCGAATCATCGTCGTACTGATTGCCCAGCCTCGGCGGATCCTGGAAGAAGCTCATGCCTCCAAGGTACCACCCCGCGGCGGGCGGGGCGCCCGACGTGGGGGCGATGACCCTGGGGGCCGCCGGGCCGCCGCCATGAGCATCCCCGTGGCCAGGTACCACCCCAGCACGGGGCCCGCGCCCGCCCCCATGACGGGGACGGGGAAGTTGCCGAGCGCCGGCACGCACAGCGTCGCCGCGAGGTAGACGGCGAGGCCGAGGGAGAGGTCCCGTCCCACGGTGATGCCGGGCACGGTGGGTACCAGGAGGAGCGCGAGCGCCAGCACGGCCACGGCGCCCAGCACGGGCGTCAGTCCGGCGGCCAACTGCACGATGCGCTCGACGTGGGGGACGGCGGCGAGCGGGTCGGGCCGGAGCCAGGCCATGGCGCCCATCGCGAGGACCCCGGCGCAGGTGGCGGCGCGTGCGGGCCAGGGGGCCAACTGGGCGCGGGCGAGCAGGACGCTCGCCGCCAGGGCGAAGGCCGTCCCCTGGCCCGCGTCGGGTTGCGCGGCGTGGACCGCGGCCATGCTCAGCGCCAGCGCGGCGGACACGGCGAGGCGCTGGTGCAGGGCGGCGCTCATGCCCAGCAGCACCCACGGCGTGGCGATGGCGGAGGCGTGGAGGCGCACCGGTCCGAGCGCCACCCACCGGTGAATGCCTTCCAGTCCGGGGAACAGGAGCGTCGACGCGGTGACCAGGATTGCGATGACGGCGAGCGGGGTGGCGGCTCGCGGGAGCGTCAGGCCCGGCTGGCGGCCGAGCAGGACCGCCACGCCCGCGCCCAGGGCCGCGGCCGCCGCGTTGAGGATGAAGGCGCCGGCGGGCGCGCCGCTGCGCCAGGCGGTGAACGCGCCCAGGAGCATGGCGGGGAGCGGCAGCAGCAGAAGCCACGGCCGTGCCGCGTTCCGCGCCTGGGTGGAGGTCATGTGAGGCGTCTACTACAGGCGTCACATGTCAGGCCGGCGGGATTCCGGTGGCATCCCGCCGGGCGCCTCCAGGCGGGCTACGGCTGGAGCGCGAAGGTGTAGTTCGCGCCGTAGTCGGAGTCCCACCGGCGGCAGGAGCCGCGGTCCCAGTTCTCGAACCAGAGCTGCACGGACGTGGCGCCGGCGGGCGGGATGATGGTGACGGGCGTGCCGGTGCGCGTATAGCCGCTGGTGGTGGTGACGCTCTTCTCGCCCATCACCCCGTTGTCGAAGCGCCAGCGCACGCCCACGTCCCACGTGGGCGCGCCGTTGTAGAGGAGCGTCGCTTCACGAAACGCTCCAATGCTGGGTGGGGGTGGGCTTCGCCGCCGCACTATGGCCGAGGTGGCTGACAGCGCTCCTCAGCTCCACCCGTCCCGGCCCTCCAGCCTCGAAGTCCCGGCTTCATCCGCAACTCCGTTTCGTCCAAACCGGACCGATGCGGTAGGCTCCGGCGCGAACACCCTGGAGCGACCACCGCATGTCACTGTTCAGGCGACCGCCATCCCCGGAGTCCGGCTCGTCGAGCGACGAGTCCAGCCGCAGCGTCACCCCCGTGGAGACGGCGGTGGTGCCCCCCACGGTTCCCACGCCGGTCCTTTCGGGGCCGCCGCGTCCCCGCGTCGGTGTCACGGGGGCGTCCGCCGCGCTCCCGCCGCGCCCCCCGGGCGCCACCACTGGCTCCCGTCCCGCGCTCCCGCCGGAGCCGGACGAGCCGGAGTTCCCCACCGAGCGCCGCGCCTCGTCCGCGCCGCCCGAGCGCCGGGGCGTTCCCCAGGCGCCGGCCACGCTGCCCTCCGTCATCGTCGCGCCGCCGGAGCACCGTGAGCGCCGCGGCCCCGGGCCTTCCCAGTACGCCGGGCCGGATCGCCGCGGCGGCGCCGCTGGCGCGGGGTACAACGGCCCCGAGCGCCGCGCGTTCCGCCGGGGCGAGGAGGGTGGGGCCGGCCCGGGCGACCGCTTCTGGCCCGCGCAGCCGCGCACGCTGGGCGAGACGGGCCTCAACACCACCTTCGTCGAGGAGCTGGTCCTCAAGGCGCTCTTCTTCTCCGGTGAGATGCGCGGCATGGATATCGCCGCGCGCCTCCAGCTCCCCACGGCCCTGGTGGACGACGTCATCGAGGGGCTGCGCCGCCAGAAGTACATCGACATCCGCGGCGGTGGCGGCTCGGGCGTGGGCAAGTCGACGATGATCTACCAGCTCACCACGTTCGTGACGGACATGCTGCGGCAGGTGCTCGACCGCAACCGCTACAACGGCCCCGCGCCCGTGCCCTTCCTGGAGTGGGCGGCCGCCGTGAAGCGGCAGACCGTGCGCGGCAACCGCATCACCCGCGCGCGCATGCAGGACAAGTTCGGCGACCTCATCATCAAGGACTACATCTTCGACGGCATCGGTCCGGCGATGAACTCAGGCCGCGCCATCTTCTTCTACGGGCCCCCGGGCAACGGCAAGACGGCCATCTGCCAGGGCATGGTGAACTGCTTCGACGGGGACATCTTCATCCCCCACGCCATCCTCATTGACGACTTCGTGGTGCGCATCTTCGACGCCAACCTCCACAAGGCGGTGGAGGACGAGCCCGGCATGCAGCCGTATGACCGGCGCTGGGTGCGCTGCCGCCGCCCGCTCGTCGTGGTGGGCGGCGAGCTGACGCTGGAGATGCTGGACCTCGTGTACTCGCCGGAGGTGAAGTACTACGAGGCGCCGTTCCAGATGAAGGCGAGCAACGGCATGCTCCTCATCGACGACTTCGGCCGGCAGAAGGTGTCCCCCAAGGACCTGCTCAACCGGTGGATCGTCCCGCTGGAGAGCGACATCGACATGCTCACCCTGCACACCGGCAAGAAGCTGCAGGTGCCCTTCGACGTCTTCGCCGCCTTCTCCACCAACCTGGACCCCAGCGACCTCGTGGATGACGCCTTCCTGCGCCGCGTCCGCTACAAGCTGGAGGTGCAGCGCCCGGACGAGGAGCAGTTCCACGACATCTTCCAGGTCATGTGCCGCAAGCGCGGCGTGCCCTACAACGCGGCGGCGGTGGACTACCTCATCGACGCGCACTACCGCCCGGTGGGGCGCCCGTTCGCCGCGTGCCAGCCTCGGGATCTGCTGGACCAGGTCATCGACATGGCCCACTACCAGGGCCAGGAGCCGCGCCTGACGACGGAGCTGCTGGACTCCGCGGTGCGCGGCTACTTCGTGCGCTTCGACAAGGACAAGCCGGAGGCGACGTCCGCCTCCGCGGGCTGACGCGCCGTCAGTCGCCCGGGGGCCGGGGCGCGAACGGCCCCCACGGCGACGGCTCCAGCCACCTTCGCACCTCGTCCACCGGCACGTTGGACAGCACGTCCACCAGCGACATGCCGTGGACGAAGCGGCCCGGGCGGCCCTGCGCGTACTCCGGATGCCGGAAGCGCTGCCACAGCACGCGCACGTCCGCGTCCCGGAACAGGCCCACCTGGAGGTACAGCGACGAGCCCAGCCCCGAGTAGTACGTGTGCGCGCCGAGCTGCCGGCAGTACGCCACCAGCCGGGCGGACTTGTCCTCCCCCTGCTTGTCCAGTGTGGAAGCGAGGACCAGGTTCGGCGTCAGGCCCAGCGGCTCGTTGAACAGGGCCATGCTCGCCAGCAGCACCCGCAGCAGCGAGCCCGGGCCCGACTCGCGCGCCGCCGCGTCGTAGAAGGGCTCCAGCCGGGGCAGCACCTGCGAGGCGAAGCAGGGCCGCCTCCCGTACAGCGACACCAACCTGCGCAGGTGCTCTCGGGCCCAGGGCTGGCGCGCGTCCACCGCCAGGTCCTTGATGAGGGCGTCCCGGCGCGGGGCCTCCAACGGAATGGACATCCACTGGAAGCCGGGCTCGGTGGGCGGGGGCAGGGGCACGTTGTGCGGCAGGGCCACGCGGGTGCGCCGCTGCCAGCCGCGCCGCAGCCACTGCACGTTGTCCAGCACGACGAAGGTCCCCGCGCGGGCCAGCTGCTCGTGGAAGTCCACCCACGGCAGGTAGTGCGGCTGCTCGGCGACCACGACTCCAGGGATGCCCGGCACACGCGGAGGATAGCGCCGGCGCGCCACCCCGCGAGCCCTCGTTTGCCCTCGGGCCCACACGTCCTTGCGGTGTCGTGGGGTGTTTTCGACCCCGCCCGCTCCCTGTGTCATCCGCTGGAAATGCCGTGCTACAGCACCGTAGTATTTCACCCCGTGTGTTTGGGGCCACGGAGCAGGGCGACCGGATGAAGTTCCTGTGTCTCACCAGTGATACCCGTCATCCCGTGGTGGAGGAGCTGCGGCGTCAGGGGCAGGGCGTGTGTGTCACCGCCGACCTGGTGGAGGCGGGGGCGGCGCTGGGGCACGGCCCGGTGGACGTGCTGGTGGTGGACGCCGCCGACCTGACGAAGGGCGCGCGCTGGCTGGACACCCTGCGGACGTGGGCGCGGCCCGAGGAGCCGCTGGTGCTGGGGCTGGCGCCGGCGGCCACCGACGAGGCGCTGGAGCCGCTGCTGGCCGCGGGCGTGGACGAGTTCCTGGTGGAGCCCTTCTGCGCGGTGCAGGTGCGCGCGCGCCGCGTGCTGCTGGAGCGCCGGGTGGCGGCGCGGCGGCAACGGCGCACGTCCGAGGCGGAGGCGCGCGGTGAGCTGGAGCGGCTGGCCTCCATCATCCAGGCGCAGTCGGACGTGGCGATGGCGGGCTTCGGGCTCGACGAGCTGATGCGCCTCTTGTGCGAGCGCTCGCGCGTGTTGTGTGGCGCGGATGGCGCGGCGGTGGCGCTGCTGGAGCCGGCCGCCGACGAGGTGAACTACCTGGTGGCCACCGGCAGCCTGGCGCCCTTCATCGGCTTCCGGCTGAAGGTGGAGGGCAGCCTCACCGGCACCAGCCTGGTGCGGGGCGAGGTGATGCGCACGGATGACTCGGAGGCGGACGTCCGGGTCAACGTGACGGCGCTGCGCCAGGTGGGCGCGCGGTCCATGATCTGCGTCCCGCTGTGGCGCGAGGGCCGTCCGGTGGGCGCGCTCAACGTCACCAGCCGGCGGCCGAACGCGTTCGATGACCGGGACGTGCGCACGCTGGAGCTGATGGCGGGCATGCTCGGCGCGGCCATGGGCAACGCGGCCGAGGCCCAGGCGCGGCAGGAGCTGATGGCGCAGAACACGCTCGCGCTGGGGGCGCTGGAGGAGTCGCAGGAGCTGTTCGCGTCCTTCATGGACAACATCCCCGCGGTGGCCTTCATGAAGGACGAGCAGGGCCGCCGCCTCTGGGTGAACGCGCGCTACTGCCGCTTCTTCGGCTACCCGCCGGGGACGGACCTGTCCCAGGTGGCGGACCTGGACCTGATGCCGCCGGCCTCCGCCGAGCAGAGCCGCCGGGACGACGAGGCGGTGCTGGCGTCCGGGCGGCAGAGCATCACCGAGTCGATGATCCCCGCCCCCGACGGCGCCGAGCGCCACTGGCTCACCTACCGCTTCATCGTGCGGGAGCGCTCGGGGCGGCGGCTGCTGGCGGGCGTGGCGATGGACATCACCGACCGCAAGGCGATGCAGGCGCAGCTCGTGGTGTCGGACCGGCTGGCGGCGGTGGGCACGCTGGCGGCGGGCGTGGCGCACGAAATCAACAACCCGCTGGCCTTCGTCCTCTCCAACCTGTCGTTCCTCTCCGGCGAGCTGCACGCCCTGACGCGGGAGCTGCCCTCCGGCCGCGTGGCGGAGCTGGAGGAGGTGCTGCGTGACGCCACGGACGGCGCCCACCGCGTGCGGCAGATCGTCCGGGACCTGAGGACCTTCTCCCGGGGCGACGACGAGGTGGCCACCGCCGTCAACGTCCAGGCGGTGCTGGAGTCCGCCATCACCCTGGCGCGCAGCGAGCTGAAGCAGCGCGCGCGGATTGTCCGCGACTACCGCGAGGTCCCGCTGGTGGAGGGCAACGAGGGCCGCTTCGGGCAGGTGTTCCTCAACCTGCTCATCAACGCCGCGCAGGCCATTCCGCCAGGCCAGCCGGAGCGGCACGAGGTGCGGCTGAGCCTGGAGACGGCCGGGGACCGCGTCATCATCGAGGTGCGGGACACAGGCATGGGCATGCCGCCAGCGGTGCGCGCGCGCATCTTCGACCCCTTCTTCACCACCAAGCCGGTGGGGGAGGGCACGGGCCTGGGGCTGTCCATCTGCCACGGCATCGTCACCGGCTTTGGCGGCGACATCTCCGTGGAGAGCGAGGAGGGGCGGGGCAGCACCTTCCGCGTCTCGCTGCCGGTGGTGCGGCGCGCGCTGGAGCCGCCGCCGCGCATGCCCCTGGTGGGCTGACTTCAGCGGCGGAACACGGGCGGGAAGACGCGCGGGGCCTTCTTCTTGCGCACGCAGCGCACGTCCGCGTCCATGTAGCAGGCGGAGAAGGCGCGGCGGCGCAGGCCCGGGCGCCCGCGGCCGGAGCGGTGCCAGAGGTGGTTGTGGATGAGGAGGGCCTCACCCGCCCGGGCTGGCAGGGGCACGGCGCGGGCCTCCGCGTGGGCCGCCGCCACCGCGTCCGGGGGCACCACGCCGCCCAGCGCCGTCACCAGGCCGCCCCGGTGGCTGCCGGGGATGACCTCCAGGCAGCCGCCGTCCTCGGGCGCGTCATCCAGGGCGGTCCATATCTGGAGCTCCGGTTCGCGGGTGATGCCCCACAGCCTGCCGCCATCCTGGTGCCAGGGCAGGTTGCTGCCACCCGCCTGCCCCTTGTGGAAGAGGATGGCGCGGTAGAGGACGATGTCCCCGGGGAGGAAGGCCCGGGCCACGCGTTCGAACAGCGGGTTCTCCAGCCACGCCAGGAAGCGCGGGTCCTTCTCCAACTTCTCCAGCTTGCGGTAGTCCAGCGACGGCCCCTGCCAGCCCAGGCCCAGGGGGGCGTCCTCGTAGCGGCCGGTGGCGGCGTCGGGCTGGAAGAAGAGGCCGGGGTGGACGACGCGGCCGAGCATCAGGTCGTCGGCCCGCTCTCGGAGCGCCTCCAGGCCCGCGTCACCCAGCACGCGTCCCAGCCTCGCGTAGCCGTGCTCGGCGTAGTGGGCCAGGGCAGGGGTGATATCGAACCGTTCCACGTCGACGCAGAGCATGGCGCCCCCTCATACCCCGCCCCGCGCCCGGTGGGGCAGGTTGATGCTTGCGCCCCTGGCCCGGGCGCCGCATGGTTGGAGGTGGCATGCCCTACCGTCGCACCACGCGCTTTGTGACTGCCCCGGATGGTACCCGGGTCGCCTGGCATACCCACTTCGGCAACCTCCGGGAGGCCTCCGCCGACACCGACCTGGCGAGCCGCCCCACGGTGCTGCTGACGAACGGGATTGGCTCCTCGGAGAACTTCTGGCGCTACCTGGTGGGCAACCTGGAGCAGGACCACCGGGTGGTGCACTGGAACTACCGTGGCCACGGCAGCAGCGACGAGTCCCAGGCGGACGGCTACCGCATCCCGGTGCACGTGGGCGACCTGGAGCGCGTCACCGAGGCGGTGATGGCCCGGGGCGACGGGCGCCCGCCGCACCACGTGGCGTACTCCATGGGCGTGCGCGTCCTGCTGGACCTGTACCGGCGGCGGCCGGACCTGGTGCCGTCCATGACGCTCATCGCCGGGGCGCCGGGGGCCTTCGGCTCGGGCTCGGACACCGCCGCCGCCCGCGCCTTCCTGGCCGCCACCCGGGGCATGCTCAAGCTGGCCACGCCCACGCTGCCGCTGACGGCGCCCCTGGCGCACGCGGTGATGGCCAGCCGCTTCGCCTACCCGCTGGGCCGCATGGTGGGCGCGCTCCGGGCGCGGGCCCCCAGGGCGGACATCGACGAGTTCATGCGCGCGCTGCGGCGGATGAGCCCCAAGGCGTACTGGTACACGCTCCGGGGCATGGTGGAAGGCCACGCCTGGGACGTGGCCAGCACCGTGCAGGTCCCCACGCTCATCGTCGCCGCCAGCAACGACCTGCTCGTCCCGCTGGGCGAAATGGAGCGGATGCGTCACATCATGCCGCACGCGCATTGGATGCGGGTGGATGACGCGGGGCACGCCGGCCTCCTGGAGGCGGGGGCGGAGATCGCCGAGGCGGTCCGCGTCTTCCTCGTGGACCACGGCCTGGAGCCGCCCCACGCGGTGGGGGAGCACGCTCCGGTGCCTCCCCGCTGAGAAGGCGCTCCACGGCCTCCAGCCCGGTCAGCCGCCTTCGCGCCGTGGACGCTGGCGCGGCGGCTGCTGGCCCGCGGCCTGTCGTGGGGCACCGGCGCGTCTTCCGTGGGTCGGGGGCCCGTGGTTTGTTGCGTGCGCATGGCACTCCCCGCGCTTCACCACGCCCGGCGCCCCGCCTTCGCGGCCACCTGGCCCAGCGAGCTGCTGGACATCATCACCGCGAGGCTCGCGGACGAGGTGCACGCCGACGACCTGCGCGTCATCGTGCTCGCCCCCACCCAGGACCGGCTGCGGGTGGGTGTCTGGCTCGGCACCGAATGGGACCGCTACCCTGACGTGACGGGGTCCTCGGCGGCCGCTGGCTTCGTCTCGCTGACGCCGTGGCTCGACGAGCTCGACGCGCTGTCCCGGGGGGAGCGGACGCTCCCACCGCCCGCGGAATGGACGCCGCTCGCGCCGCTCTACTTCCACGATGCGGCGCGCAATGCCTCCTTCCTGGCCTGGTGGCTCGAGCTCCACCGCGCCCTCGTCGCCACCGCCATCGAGCTGGGCACGCGCCTGCTGGCGGAGCGCTTCGCACAGCCCGTGGGCGTCTTCGTGTCCATGAGCGGGGCCGAGGCCCAGCTCGTCTCCTTCTGCCACCCCCGAGGCGCCCCCCTCTGGCCCTTGCGGGAGCACCGGAAGGAGCACGGCTACGGCAGCGCCTATCCGAGCGCGTCCCTCGAGGGCGACACGCTGGTCCTCTTCTACCCGGAGGGTGAGGGGGAGGACGGCGGGCCGCCCTCCATCCGCGGTTGGTCCCGTGCCCAGGTCGTCCGGGCCGGCGTGGACCGGAAGGCGCTGCACGTCACCGCGCGCTTCGAGGGCGAGGACTTCGACGTGCGCTTCAGCGCGGGTCACACCCACCCCCGGTTCGGTGGGCCGCCGCCGGCCGCCATCATCACCGCCCTGGTCGGGTTCTTCAGGGCCGGCGAAGGGCTCGAGGCGGGGGACCTCCCGCCGCCGCCCTCGGGCGCCGCGGAGGTGGCGGCCACCCTGGCCGCGCTCCCCACCGTGGAGGATCAGCGCCGGTACGCCACCGGCCTGGCGCGTGTCGTCGGCTTCGAGCGGCTGAGCGGCCTCCTGGCGGGGCCCGAGGTGGCCGCGCCGACGCGCGCCGCCCTCTGTCGCGCGCTGGCCTCGGACGCGCTGGACGCCGGGCAGTGGGCCGCGGCGCTGGCCCTCGTCGAGCAGCTCCCCGAGGCGGACCGCCCGTCCTGGATGGAGGCGCGGGCCCTCACCGCGCTCGGGCGCTGGGAGGACGTACTGCGCGTGGCCAGCCATGACGCCCTCCCGGAGCGGGCGCTGGCGCTCGGCCGGCTCGGGCGCATCGATGAAGCGCTGCCCCTGGTCGACAAGGCCGATGCCGAAAGCGAGGCGTTGGCGGTGCTCGCGCTGCTGCGGCAGGCGCAGGCGGCCGCCACGCTGCGCGCCGCGCTCGCCGAAGGGGTCCGTGAGCACCTGCTCGTCCATGTGGAGGCCTCGCCGGAGCTGGGCCCCCTCCTGAGGGCGCACCGGGCCGTCGAAGCGGCCGTGCGCGCCAGCCGCGCCGCCTGCGAGCGGCTGACGCCTTCCCCGTTCCCGCTGGAGCCGGCGCGGGTCCTCGCGGTCGAGCCCGCCACGCGGGCGCTGATTGCGCCGCTGGAAGACGAGGACGCGGCGTCGGCGCGGGCGTACCTCCTCGCGTTCGTGGAGCGCCCCGATGGGAGCTGGTGGGGGGCCGACAAGGAGGGCACGCTGCGCGAGTACCGCGCGGACGGCGGGCCGAAGACGCTCGCCACGTTCAGCCCCCGCATCGACGAGCTCGTCGCCGTGGCGTCCGGCGTCGTGGCGGCCGTGGGCTCGACGCTCGTGCTGCTGGACGCTGCGGGCCAGGCGCGAGCGACGCTCCAGCGCCCCCTCGCGGGGGATGGCCCCATGGCCGCGCAAGGCGCGCTCCTGGCCTGCGCGAGCGGCGAGGCGATTGGCCTCTACCGCGCCACCGGCGACACGTTGCAGTGGCTGGCGCCGCTCGCCATGCCGGGCTCCAGCCGCATTGGCGAGCTCGGCTTCACCGGGCCTGGGCGGCTCCTCGTCCGCGCCGGGCGGCACCTGGCCCTCTTCGACGTGAGCGAGCCCACGTGGCCCGTCCCCTTGCGGCGCTGGGTTGACGACGTGGACTTCGAGCTCGTCGCCACGCGCGAGGGGGCCGCCGCGCTGACCCGGGACGAGTGGATCTGGCTGGTGGAGGTGGGCGAGGCGCTGCGCGGCACGCACAAGCTGCACCTGGGCCCCTCCCCGAGGGCCGCGACGAGCGACGCGGCGCCCTGGGCCTTCTCGTCGCGCGGCCGCGTGGTGGAGGTCGCGGGCGAAGCGGCGCGCGAGGTCTTCCTGGTGGGCGAGGATGCCTCCCGCCTCGGGCCCCGGGCCCTCACCCTCCGGGGGAGGCAGGGCGCCGCCGTCACCCGCGACACGGTGCTGTCGCTGTCGTCCGTGGAGATAGACGCGGCGCCCTTCGCCGCGTACGTCGAGGCGCTCCTCCCGCGCGTGCGGGAGTGGCTGTTCGGCCACCTGGAGGCGTGGGCGCGTGACGGTGTCCGGGCCCCTTCCGGCGAGGGCCGCGCGCCCCTGGGGGGGCTCGTCCTCACCTGGATGACGGGGCTCTGGGCCGGCGTGCGCGGCCAGCCGGCCTGCAGCGTCGTGTCGCTCGGGTTTGACACCTCGGAGGGGCTGCCGCTCGGTGCGGTGGCGCCGCCGCCGCCGGCCCTGCGCGCCCCCGGGGCCTCCCTGGCCGAGGAGCGACAGACCCAGGCGCTGGAGGCCGCGCGGGAGCAGCGCGCCACGTATGAGCAGCTCCGGGTGTGCCGCGCGCTCCTGCGAGAAGCCGCGGCGGCCTTCGCGCACCGTTCCCCCGCGCGGACCTTCCTGCTCGCGCTCGACACCGAGGACGGCCTCGAGGTCCTCGACGTCCTCCCGGGCGGGGGCGCCGCGCCGCGCCTCCGCGCCGCGGACGCGCCGCGCGCCGGGCGGACGCTCCGCGAGCTGCTGAGCGCCGCGGAGGCGGGCATGTCGATGCCGAACCTGGTGGCGCGCGCGCGCCGCGACGCCGCCGTCCGCGCCGACGTGCTGTCCCTCCTCGAGCGGGAAGGGCATGAGGCCGCCGGCCGGCTCTCGCTGGAGCTGCTCGACGTCGACCTGGAGGGCTGCGCGCGCGCGTGGCTCGCCGTGGCCGCGCGCGACGTCCACCAGGGGCTGCCGGGCCTCCTCGCCCTGGCCCGGCGCGGCCACGCGGAGGCCCACGCGCGCCTGCTGGGCCTCGTGGACGCCCGTGACACGCGGCTGGCGCTCCAGGCGCGCGTGGAGGTCGGCCGCGCGGACGAGGACGCCACGGTGCCCCTGCTGGAGCAGCACCTCGCGTCGCCGGGGGAGGGGGACGCGGTGCTGGCGCGCGCGCTCGCGGTGGTGGGCGACGCGCGCCTCACCCGGCTGCGGGCCGCGCTCCTGTCCGCGCGCGCCCAGCGAGGCGCCGACGCGGACTGGCTCCTGCTCCCTCTGGTGCGCGGTGGCTGGGCGCCCGACGAGGAGACGGTGAAGGCTGGCAACGCGGCCCGGCATGGCGAAAGCGAGTTCATCGCGAGCGTCTTCAGCGCCGACGTGCCGGAGGGCGCGGCGAGCGCGGTGCGTCAGTGGACGGCGCAGCGCATCGCCAGCGCTGTGGCCACCGCGGGCCCCCTCTGGCCCCAGGAGGTCCCCCTGGAGCGGCACCGGACGGGGTGGCAGCGCTTCTTCACGCTGGCCTGGCCGTACTGGGAGTCCCGTGGGCTGCTTCCCAGGCTGTATGAGGCGCTGGCCGGGTGTGAGGGCGCGGCGGACGCGGAGCTGGCGTACCAGTTGCTTTTCCAGGGCCTGCTGCGCGGAGACCCACGGTGCGCCGCGCTCGGGCGGGCGCTCGCCCGGAACACGGCCCACGCGGGCCGCCACGCGGAGATGACGAGGCTGGCCACGCTCTCTCGCCTTCAGTTCGGCTGGTCCCTGGTGAAGGCCAGGCGCCTGACGGAGGCGCGCCAGGTGGCGGACGCGGCGCTCGCCGATGCGCCCCAGGATGGGCAGGTGCGCTTCTTCGACGCGCGCGTCGCGTGGCTCGAGCGCGATGACCCCACCGCGGCGCTGGATCGCATCGACCAGGCCCTCCGCATCGCGCGTGACGCGGTGGGGCGCGCCCGCCTGCTCAACCTGTACGGCGCCGCGCTGGACGTGTTGGGCCGCCACGCGGAGGCGCTCGACTGGTTCCACAAGGCCTTCACCGCCAACGAGTCGGCGGTGGACAGCCACACCGGCAAGTCGGGCGACCCGGGGATGTCCCACGCCATCCTGTCGAACATCGCGGAGATGCACTGGAAGCTGGGGCAGCGGGAAGAGGCCCGGCGTCACGCCGAACAGGCCGCGAGGCGGGGGTCCACGACGGAGGTCGTCATGGAAATCCTCGCCGAGACGCGAGCGTGACAGTCGGTCGTCGCCGCCGGGCGGCTCCAGCGCCGGGGCTGAGTCCAGTGGAATCGGAATCCACCGCCCTGATTGCGTCGTGGGTGACAGATATGGGATGCAGGGGGCTCTTCCAGTTTCAACGGAGACTCTTTACCCATGCCTTGGTCCTACCGGCAGTTGCTGGCGCCGCTGTCCGCGCTGCTCCTTTCCATGTCCGCCTGTGGCGACGATCCCGCCCCCGGCCCTGTTTGCGGCAACGGCCGCGTCGAGTCTGGCGAGCTGTGCGACGACGGCAATCGCACCAACGACGACCGCTGTGACAACTCCTGCCGCCCCACCACGGGCGACGCGGGCACGGACGAGGATGCCGGCACCGGTGAAGAGGACGGCGGCATCATCGAGGACGACGCCGGCACCACCGAGGACGCTGGCACGGGCGAGGACGACGCCGGCACGGGTGAAGAGGACGGCGGCATCATCATCGAGGACGACGCCGGCACCACCGAGGACGCCGGCACGGGCGAGGACGACGCCGGCACCGGTGAAGAGGACGGCGGCTCCGGTGAGCCCGACTCCGGTACGGACGAGGACGGCGGCTCTGGCGAGCCGGACTCCGGTACGGACGAGGACGGCGGCTCTGGCGAGCCGGACTCCGGTACGGACGAGGACGGCGGCTCCGGTGAGCCCGACTCCGGCACCGACGCGGGCACCGAGGACGACGCTGGCACGGATGCGGGCACGGTCCAGGTCTCGCTGGACAGCTTTGGTCCGACGGGCACCTTCGCGCGCTCCGGCACCACGGGGGCCACGTTCCCCGAGGTCCTGACGGTGCGCCTGCGTGAGGACGCTCCGGCGGAGGTCTGGGTGGAGGTCGCTTCCTCCAGCCCCGTCCTGAGCGTGCAGGGCAACATGGTGCGCATCGCCCCGGGTGAGCGCTCCGCCACGGTGCCGGTGACGGCGGACCTCGCCGCGGATCCGGAGACGGACAAGGCGACGCTGACGGCCACGCTGGGCAACGACACGCGCGAGGCCACGGTCCGGGTGCTGGCGGTGGATCAGGCCGCCGAAGTGGCCACGCTGTCGCCCGAGGTCATTTCTGTGAGCGCGGGTCAGACGCAGAGCTTCACGGTGGAGCTGGACGTTCCCCCGGCGCAGGCCACGGACATCCAGCTCGCGCTGGAGCCCGCCTCGCTCGGCACGGTGCCGGCGACGGTGACGGTGCCGGCCAACAGCCTGACCGCCAAGTTCGACTTCGCCGCCGGCACCGAGGGCGGCGAGGGCCAGCTCGTGGCGTCGCTGAACGGTTCGTCCATCGCGGCGGCGGTGCAGGTGACTGGCGGCGGCAGCGGCGCGGGCCACATCGTCATCAGCGAGTTCGCGGTGGAGGGCGAGGGTGGCGCGGGCGATGAGTTCGTCGAGCTCTACAACCCCACGTCGAGCCCGGTGGACATCTCCAACTGGAAGATCCAGTACAAGGCCTACAGCAGCGCCAACTACAACGCCTCGTTCACGCTGCCCGACGACGCCATCATCCCGGCTCGGGGATACTACCTGGCCGTCTCCGGTGGCTATGCCTCCACGAGTGGCAACACCGTGGCGGGTGACGCGAACTGGAACAACACCCTGAACCTGGCGGCCAACAACAACGGTGGCCACGTGCGCATCGGCTACCCGGAGCTGGCGGTGTCCGACGGCCTCTCCTCGCCGCTGGTCGTGGACACGGTGGGCTACCTCCGCGCGAACGCGGCAGAGGGGACGCCCGTGCCCGGGTACCCGCCGGAGGCTGGCAGCTTCGAGCGCAAGGCCTCGGCCGCCTCGACCGTGGAGACGATGACCGACGGCGCGGACGCGCTGCTGGGCAACGGCCACGACTCGAACGACAACGCGGCGGACTTCATCCTCCGCCCGGCGCGTCAGCCGCAGAACGCGTCGAGCCCCGCCGAGCCGTAGCAGGCAGTCTCCCAGCCCCTACCGCCCGTGCGTGCGGTCGGGGCTGGAAATACCGCACGGGGCGGGCCATAAGCCTTCCCCGTGCGAGTCGTTTCGTGGAACGTGAACGGACTGCGCTCGGTGCACCGCAAGGGCTTCCTGCCCTGGCTGGCGGGGTGCCGGGCGCAAGTCGTAGGTCTGCAGGAGGTCCGCGCGCGCGCCGACCAGCTCCCCGACGAGGTGCGCTCACCGCCCCGGTGGAAGACGCACTTCGTGGCGGCGGAGCGGCCCGGATACAGCGGCGTCGGCCTGTACAGCCGCCTGGAGCCCGATGAGGTCGTGACGGTGCTCGGCGTGGGAGAGCTGGACGTGGAGGGGCGCCTGCAGATCGCCCGCTTCGGCAAGCTCACCGTGGTGAACGGGTACTTCCCCAACGGCAACGGGAAGGACCGGGACCTCAGCCGCATCCCCTACAAGCTGACCTTCTACCGGCGCCTCTTCGAGCGCCTGGAGAAGCCCCTGCGCGACGGCGGCCGGGTGCTGGTGATGGGGGACTTCAACACGGCGCATCAAGAAATCGACCTGGCGCGGCCGAAGGAGAACCGCGAGACGAGCGGCTTCCGGCCCGAGGAGCGCGAGGAGTTCGACCGCTGGATTCGTGCGGGCTGGGTGGACACCTTCCGCCACTTCAACAAGGGCGGGGGCCACTATTCGTGGTGGAGTCAGCGGGCCGGCGTCCGGGAGAAGAACATCGGCTGGAGGATCGACTATGTCCTGGCCTCGCCGGCGGCCATGGCCTACGTGCGCAAGGCTGGCATCCACCCAGGTGTGCTCGGCTCGGACCACTGTCCGGTGAGCGTGGACCTGGACCCCGCGGTTCGCTGACGCTTGTTCGAGGCTCTCATGAACGCACTGCTCTCCATCTGGACGTGGATCGAGATTGGCCTGGTGGCGCTGGTCGGCTTCTTCGTGCAGCTCTCGCTGGCCATCCTGACCTGGGCCTTCGACCGCAAGCGCCACGTGACGGGGCGCTGCTTCCGGCTCATCGGCGTCACCGCGGCGAAGTTGACGCCGTTCTGGCGCTTCGGCGTGCACGGCGCGGTGCCGGACAGGCTCGCGCCGAACACGGTGGTGGTGAGCAACCACGAGTCCAACGCGGACCCGTTCCTCATCTCGCACCTGCCGTGGGAGATGAAGTGGCTAGGCAAGGCCAGCCTCTTCAAGATTCCCGTGGTGGGCTGGAGCATGTGGATGGCGGGTGACATCCCCGTGCACCGCGGCGACAGGGACTCGGCCACGGGCGCCATGGCGAAGTGCCGCCAGTGGCTGGCCAAGGGCATGCCGGTGATGATCTTCCCGGAGGGCACGCGCTCGAAGACGGATGAGCTGCTGCCCTTCAAGGACGGCGCGTTCCGCCTGGCCATCGAGGCGCAGGCGGACGTGCTGCCCCTGGCGGTGAGCGGGACGCGGCGGGCGCTGCCGAAGCACTCCTGGCGCTTCGCCACCTCGCGCGGCCTGGTGACGGTGGGCACGCCCATCTCCACCAAGGGGATGACGCTGGCGGACGTGGAGACGCTGAAGACGCTGGCCCGCGAGCAGATCCTGACGCTGCGCGCCTCGCTGATGCCGCTCACGCGCGTGGACGCCCCGGAGGCGCCGGGCTCCGCCAACGCGGCGTGACGCGGCCCCCCCGGCGGCCTCAGACGTCCTGGGTGTCTTCGTCGACGATGTGGCAGCCGGTCTCCTCGTCGAGCACGCCCTCGATGAAGCCGCGCACGATGTCCCGGCCGCCAATCTCGAAGGAGAGGCTGACCTTGTCTCCCTTCACCGCCTCGTCCTGATCCACCTTCAGCCGTCCCCCCAGGGCAATGGCGTCTCCGTCCACGGCGGCGCCCTTGTGGACGCGGACCTCTCCGCCCAGGGACACCGCGCTGCCCGTCACCCGGCCACCGGGCTCGACGATGACGCGGCCGCGGATGGCGACGACGTCCTCCACCCGCGCGCCCTTGCGGACGATGACGTCGCCCTCCACGGCGACGCCGTCCTTCACCTGCTCACCGGCTTCAATGACGAGGTCCGTGCCCTGGACGGCGCGGCTGCCATCCTTCGACTGGGTGGCGCAGACCACCTTCCATTTCTGGGGCTTCGCGTCGTCTTCGGCGAGGGCGGGGGTGGAGAGGGCGAGGACCAGGACGGCAAGGGGGGACGCGCGCATGAAGGGCTCCAGTGAAAGCCGGGACACCCCTGCATACGGCCCCGCGTGGAAGTGATTGCACCGCCCGGCGCATGCGTCCGGCGTGCGGCTTGCACAGCGAGTGTTCCAACCCGCGCCCCGGAACACGTCCTGCCCTCCCCATCCCTTCAAGACGATGACGTCCGCGACCTGAGCATCTGGGGGTATGCCCTGGGCTACTTCGCGGCCTATGCCCCCTACAGCGCGCTCACGAAGGCGCTGTCCGGGGGGGACCTGCCTGGCATGGGGGAGGGCATCTCCGGCTTCACGCTGCTGCCGGTGAGCACCGCCGCCTCGCTGGTGGGGATGTTCTCCTTCCTCACGGTGATGCGCTGGTGGCGCTACGCGGGGCACCGTCAGGTGCTGGGCTTCCAGGTGCCTGTACCGGGGCGGTGGACGCTGCTGTCCGGAGTGTGCTCGGCGGCCATCATCGGCACCACGACGCTGGCGTACACGCTGCCGGGGGCGTCCATCGTCTTCATGATGCTGCTGATGCGCGGGGGGGTGCTCGTCCTGGCGCCGCTGGTGGATGTCCTCAGTGGCCGGCGCGTGCGCTGGCCTTCATGGGCGGCGCTGGGGCTGAGCTTCGCGGCGGTGGCGGTGGCCGCCGGCTCGTCGGTGAGTCCCACGCTGACGCTGCTGGCCGCGGCGGACGTGGGCGTGTACCTGGCGGCCTATTTCTTCCGGCTGCGCGCCATGAGCCACCTGGCCAAGTCGGGCGAGCGCGAGGTCTCCATCCGCTACTTCGTGGAGGAGCAGATGGTGGCCACGCCGCTGCTGGTGGGCACCCTGGCGGTGCTGGCCCTCCTGGGCGGAGAGGGCGTGCTCGGCGACCTCCGCGCGGGCTTCACCGAGGCCCTGTCACGGGGCCACCTGCTCTCCGAAATCGCCGTGGGCCTGCTGTCCCAGGCCACCGGCATCTTCGGCGGCCTCATCCTCCTGGACGGGCGGGAGAATGCCTACTGCGTGCCGGTGAACCGCGCCTCCAGCGTGCTCGCCGGGGTGCTGGCCACCGGGGTGCTGGCCGTCACGCTGGGCGCGCCGGGCGCGGGGGCCCTGGAGCTGACGGGCGCCGCGCTGGTCGTCGCCGCCATGGCGGTGCTGGCCGTGCCCACGGTGCTCGCCGCGCGCCGGAAGGCAGGGGCGCGGGCGGCTTCTCCACCCGGGGACGTGAGGCGCGTCAGTGCGGCTTCTGCTCGGACACGTGGAGGGTGAGCACCGGGCAGGACGCGCGGGCGACGACCTTCTGGGCCACGCTGCCCAGCAGCAGGCGGGGCAGGCCGCGCCTGCCGTGGGTGCCCATGACGATGAGGTCGCACTTCTCCTGCTCGGCGAGGTCGAGGATGGTGGACGCCGCCTCCCCCACGACGATTTTCTGGCTCACCGGGACGCCGGGCGGCTCGCCCTGGTTCACCTGCGCCGTCAGCTCCTTGGTGGCGGTCTCCACGGCGACGTGCTCCAGGGACTGGGAGTTCCACCCCGGCGCCGCCACCAGCAGGTCCGGCGCCACGTATTGGGGCGGCTCCCAGGCGTGGACCACCTCGACGGAGGCCTTGAAGGGCCGGGCGAGCTTCACCGCGTAGTCGATGACCTCCCGGGAGCCATCCGACAGGTCCACGGGAACGAGGATTCTGGAAACAGTGGCCATGCCCTTTTTTCTGGGCATGCCGCGCCCCAGATGGAAGTGGCGTCCCAGCGCCGTCAGGGCCGCCTGCTGTCCAGGCGTGCAAACCTTGCGCAGGGCGCGGCGGCGCGCGCAGGCCGTGCGCAGGATGGGCACCTCAACCCACGGAGGATTTCGTCATGCGTCCTCTCCCTATCGACCAGGGAACCGTGCTCATCATCGGAGCGGCCAGGGGGATTGGCCGGGAGCTTGCCCGGCTGCTGGCCCGTCGCGTCCGGACGTTGGTGCTCGTGGACCGTCAGGCCCAGGCCCTGGAGCCGCTGCGCGAAGAGTTGCTGCTGAACTACCCGACGCTGGGCGTGCTCGTCGAATCCTACGACGTGTGTGATCCACGGCAGGTGGACGCGCTGCTCGCCTCGCTGGAGGCGCAGTTCGTCCGCGTGGACGTCCTGGTGAACAACGCCGCGGAGGGCGACCAGGGGCTCTACGCCCAGGAGGGCTGGGAGCGCGTGGAGGCCATGCTGCGCGCCAACGTCTGGGTGCCCGCGCTGCTGACGCACCGGCTGCTCAAGCCCATGCTGGAGCGGGGCCGGGGCGGCATCCTCAACATCGGCTCCGGCGCGGCGCAGCTCATCCTGCCGGGCTCGGCGGCCTTCGCGGCCTCGCAGCGCTTCCTGGATGGCTTCACGGAGGCGCTGCGCCTGGAGGTGGAGGGGCAGGGCGTCACCGTGACGCGCGTGGCCCCCGGGCCGCTGTGGGAGGCGGGCCTGGAGGGCGCGGACGGCCAGACGCCCTTCTTCCACCTGTCCCTGGAGCGGTGCGCCCGCGAGGCGCTCGCCGGCTTCGAGCGCGGTGAGCCCCTGGTGTACCCCGGCCTGGGCCACCGCTGGGTGATGCGCCTGCTGCCGCTGCTGCCACGCGGGCTCAAGCGGAGCCTGGGGCGGATGGCGCTGCGGGGCCTGCAACGGGAGCAGCTCCTGCTCCCACGACAGGCCCCGGCGGCGCTGCCCGTGTCGGGTGAACCGTCACCCGGGTGAGGCGGGGGTGACGGGCCTCAGAGGCCAATCTCCGCCAGGCGGGCCTTCACGCGGGTGGCCTTCACGCCGGTGTTGGCCGTGCCGCGCCCCTGCGAGTTGCCGCCCAGGCCGATGTGGTGCAGCCCCACCACCTGGTTCGAGGACGAGGACAGCACGGGCGAGCCCGACGAGCCGCCCAGCGTGTCCGCGTCATAGGACAGGTCCGTGCTGCTGTAGTTGGCGTTGCGCACCACGCCCGGCGAGGACTTCTTCGTCGGCGTGCAGCCGCTCGACGTGTAGTAGTCGCAGTTCTGGTGCACCACGTAGACGCTGGCGCCCGTGGCGGCGTTGGTGCTGGCCACCGTCAGCACGCCGTACACGTCACCGGGGAGCCGCCCGCTGGTGGCGGTGCAGCGCAGCGCCGTCATGTCGTCGCTCGCCCAGGTGCGGATGAGGGTGCCGCAGTTGTACCAGACGCGGGCGGAGGCGCTGACGCCGTCCTCGTAGTTGAAGGACACGCGCGCGCCGGAGGCCTCGGAGCTGCTGCCGATGCAGTGGTTGTTGGTGATGATGACGTCGCGCGCCACCAGCCACGCCGTGCAGCGTGAGCCCACCGCGGGGATGGACAGGTAGCCCACCGCGCGCGAGCGCGTGCGCTGCGTGCCGGAGAGCGTCGTGGCGCTCACCCAGTTCACCGAGCCCACGATGACGTCGGCCTCCTGCGACTGGAGCGGCTCCTGGCCGTCCGCGTCCGGAACGTCGGGGGGCGCTTCGGTACCGCAGGCAGACAGGGCTCCCACCAGGAACAGCGCACGAACGCTCTTCGGGAACATCGGAACACCTCCTCGCGCGAGATTGCGCGGCGAGGCCCCGAGGCACGCGCCGTGCCATGCGCGCGTTCCGCGGGGCTCCACTCTGAGCGCGCTCCACGCCGGCACGCGCGACTGGTGCGTCCCTGTCCAGGCAACTCAGTTGCTGATGTAAAGGCACTTCACAAGGCGTGTGGCGGGCGCCAATTGTTTTCGCGAGTTGCGAGTTTATCCTGAGCTGGCGTGTCCCGGGTCAATCCGCGCCCCCGCCGTTGTCCTGGGGCAGGACAGGCTCCGGAAAAATACAGGGGCCGCGTCCGGCCCCGGGGAAGCGGGGGCCAGGCGCGGCCCGGGCGCCGCGAGGCGGGAGGCCTCAGCCGATGACCATGTCCTCGCGCTCCAGCGTGCCGGAGCCGAACTCGCGCGAATGGCCGGCCGCGTCGGAGTAGCGCCGGAGGTTGAAGCGGGTGAAGAGCTCGTCGGACTCGCCGGTGGCCATCCACTTCGCCATCCGCTCCGCGACGGCGGGGGCCATCATGAAGCCGTGGCCCACGAAGCCGGACATCTGGAGCAGGTTGTCCAGGCCCGGGGTGCGGCCCAGAATCGGGTTGTTGTCCGGCGTCACGTCGTAGCAGCCGGCCCACTGGCGCAGCACCTTCACGTGGCCCACCTGGGGGAGCTGCTCCATCACCGCCTGCGCGAAGCGCGACACGAAGCGCAGGGTGCTGCCCATGTTGAGGCCCGCGGGCTCCTTGGCGTCGCCCATGCCGCCCACGATTTCGCCGCGCATGGACTGGCTGAAGTACAGCCCGCTGTCGAGCACCGACACCAGCGGCGTCAGGAAGGGCTTCAGCGGCTCGGTGCTGAGGATTTCGTGCCGGTGCGGCTCGTTGGGCAGCTTCACGTCCACCAGCTTCGCCACCTGGGGGCTCCAGGCGCCGGCGGCCAGCACCACCGTGTCGCAGGCGATGTCGCCGCGCGTCGTCTTCACCTTGCGCACCTGGCCGCCGCTGGTCTCGAAGCCGGTGACGTCGGTGTACGTCTCCACGCGGACGCCGCGCTTCTGGCAGCCCTGCGCGTAGCCCCAGAGGAAGGGCCAGGGGAAGATGACGCCGTCCTCCGGGTTGTAGGACGCGACGAGGCAGTCCTTCAGCGTGAGGCCGGGGACGATGCCGCGCGCCTCGTCCGGGGTGATGAGGCGGGTGGGGACGCCGAAGCGGTTGTGCAGCGAGACGTTGCGCTCCAGCCGCTGGGCCACCGGCTTCGTCTTGGCCATGAAGATGTAGCCGCCCTGGCGCAGCCACACGTTGATGCCCAGCTCGCGCGCGAAGCCCTTCATCAGGCCGATGGAGCGCTTGGCCAGCTCCACCAGGGAGGGGGTGCCCCACTGCATGCGCACGCCGCCGCCGTTGCGGCCGGACGCGCCCGCGCACAGGTAGCCGCGCTCCAGCACCACCACGTCCGTCTCACCGGCGCGCGCCAGGTTGTACGCCAGCGCCAGGCCCATGATGCCGCCGCCGATGATGACCACCTTCGCCCTGGCGGGCACCGGGCCCTCCGGGCGCAGCGCGGCGGGGAAGTGGTCCACCTCCTGGGGCAGGCCGCCCACGGGGGGCTGGGACTCGTCCACGGGCGCGGAGGCCATCATCCGCAGCTCGGTGGGGTAGAGCGGCTGGCGCGGCGTGAAGGGCACCACCGCCGCGGGCTTGAGCGCCTTCTCCTTCGCCAGCAGCGCGGCCACCGCCGCCGTGCAGCTCTTGCCCTGGCAGATGCCGGTGCCGAAGCCGGTGTAGCGCTTCACCGACTCCACGTCACAAAAGCCCCGGGACACCGCGTGACGGATGTCGTCGACGGTGACGTCCTCGCAGGAGCAGATCATCGCCTTGCTCATGACAGCCCTCCCACCAGCGCCTGGGCCGCGCGCCGTCCGGCCGCCGCCGCGTCCTTCGCCGTGCCTCCGCCCGTGACGTCCCCCGCGGCGTACACGTCCTGGGCCTGGGTGCGGCCGTCCGCGTCCGTCTCCACCACGAAGAGGCCGCGCTGCTCGTCGAAGGGCACCTTCGCGCCGCCCTGCCGCGCCAGCTCGAAGCTGGGGCTGACGGGGACGGACACCAGCACCGCGTCACACGACACCTTCTCCCGGCCGCCGCCTTCGCGCGTGTAGCTGAAGGCGCTCACGCCGCGCAGGCCATGCGCCTTGGGCTCGCCGCCGCGCACCGCCGTGGCGTGGGCGCCCGGAGGCGGCGTGTCCCTCAGGTCCACCACCGCCACCACCTTCGTGCCGCGCTCGTGGAGAAGGTTCGCCAGCGCGTGCAGCTCCGCGCCCCAGCCCACCAGGGCCGCCGTCTCCGGGGCCACGTCGTAGCGGCGCAGCAGCAGGCTGGCCGCGCGGCCCGCGTAGACGCCGGGCAGGTCGTTGTTCTCGAAGGGCAGCGTGGGCGGGTGCCCGCCGGGCGTGAGCAGGAAGCGCTCCGAGTACACCTTCACCAGGCGCGGCGCGTCCGCCTCCCAGGTGCCCACCGCGAGGAAGCGCCCCCCCTCGTCGTCATACAGGCCCAGCGCCGTGGCCCGCGTCATCACGCTGCTGGGGGAGAGGCGGTGGACGTCATCCAGGCTGGGGCCACCGGCCTCCGGCGCGCCATGCGCGAGCCGGCCGCCGAGCGCGTCGTCCCGTTCAATCAGGAGGAAGCCCACGTCCCGCTCGGTCAGCACGCGCGCCGCCGCCAGGCCCGCGGCGCCGCCGCCCACCACGGCCACGCGGGTGCGCACCGCGCGCGCGGGCGCCAGCGCGGGCGCGGGCGCCTTGGGCAGCAGGCCCAGCCCGGCGAGCTGCCGGGCCACCTTGGCCATCACCTGCTCGGCCACCGGCACGCCGGCGAACATCTCGTGGTGGTCCATGCCCTTGGGGAAGGCCCAGTCGATGCTCTCGAAGAGGTCCACCTTCGCGGAGGGGTAGGCGTTCTGCCGCTCCAGCTTCATGCCGTCCCGCGCGGGCGTGCGGCAGGTGTAGACGTTGGGCACCCCGTCCACCCGCATCAGGCAATGCGAGCAGGCCCCGGCGAAGCAGTAGGGGCCTCGCGGCCGGTGGTACTTGATGGAGCGGGCGAGCAGCGGCTCGCCCGCGGCAACCAGCGAGCACGCCACCGGCTCACCTTCGATGGCGGGGAGGCTCTCGCCCTCGAGGTCCACGGTGATGGCCCGGCCGCGCGGCGGTACGTCGGGAAGGCGTCGCATAGGGTGGGGCGCAAAATGGCTTACGCGGACCGGGCGGTCAAAGCCTCTGAAGCCATGACGCGCCATGCCCAACACACCCGCCTGACAGGCGCGGTGATGGCGCGCCCGAGCCTGGCTAAGGCACACACGGAAAAACGAGCGGGGACCGCCCCGGGCCGTGAGGCGCCCGTGACAGTCCCCTGGAAGACGCGCGTCGGAGGATGACGCGCCGGGCAAAGCACCCGGCAATCCTTGTCAGACGGGCTGATCGCTCGAAGGGATGATGGGCTCCGGCATGCCCTGCGGCCGCTGCCCGAAGCGGGTGCGAATCACCGCGCCCAGGGCCATGAATGCGACGGTGACGGTGATGAGGGGGCCCACGATGGGGAGGGCGCCCAGCAGCATCAGCACCAGCAGGCCGAGCGCCAGCACCACCGCCTGCGTCTTGCGGCCCCTGAGGACGGGCAGCCGCGTGCCGAGCTCGCTTGCCACCGCCGCGAAGCCCAGCGCCGTGGCGAGGGGGGTCGCCATCAGCAGCACCAGGGCGACGGGGATGCCGATGATGATGATGCACAGCACCACCGACAGGATGGCGATGGCCACCAGTCCGAACAGGCCGATGAGCCCCGTCTGCACCGGCTTGCGGCGGACCTCCTCACCGAGCTGCTTCATGCGCGCGGGGAAGAACATCTGCCCCATGAAGCCGAGCCCGAAGAGCACCGCGAAGGTGAGGATGAAGCCCGCCAGGCCCGCGCCGCCGTCGTCGTCGTCGCTGTGGCGCTCGGAGTCCTTGGCCTCCCTCACGCCCTTCTTGATCTCCCCGGCCACCATGCGGCCGATGCCGGCGCCGCCGAAGGACTCGATGCTGCCCTCCACCTGGGCGTCGTCGTCGCGCTCCACGGAGCCGCCAAAGGCAGACACGTCGCCCTCCACCCGCGCGTCCGGCCCCAGGATGACGTTGCCGCCGAAGGCGTGGGCGTCCCCGTCCACGCGGCCGTGGACCTCCAGGTTGCCGCCGAAGGCGACCGCGTCATCCTTGACGTGGCCGTTGACCACCAGGTTGCCGCCGTACACCACGGCGCTCTCCACCGCCTGGCCTTCCTTCACCTCCAGGTTCTGTCCGCGCGCCACCACGTCGCGGCTGCCCTTGCGGCGCATGCTGCGCCGCACCTCGTCGCGCGCCTTCTTCATCTCCTCCCGGGCGCGCTTCATCTCATCGCGCGCCTCCTCGGGGAACGAATCCGGCAGGTCGGGGAGGGGCGGAATGGGCGGGATGGCGACGGGGGGCGCCGCCGCCTCCGGTGGGGCGCTGGCGGCGGCGTCCGCCGGGGCCTCACCCGACTCGGCGGCCTGCTGCTCCTGCTCCGTCATGGGCCGCAGCGTGTAGATGGAGCCGTCCTGGTCCAGGCGCAGCGAGTAGGCGCGGGCCACGGTGCGCAGGGCCTGGTTCGCGGTGACGCCGCGCAGGTGGACCTCGGCGGGGGAGTCCAGGTCGCCGGTGACGACGAGGTTGAGGCCGCCCTTGTCGGCGATCGTCTTGAGGGCGTCGCGCAGCGAGCCGCGGAAGCTGATGTCGATGGTGCTGGGGGCGGAGGCCGTCACGTCGGCCCTGGGCGCCGCGTCCTGGGCGAGCGCGAGGGGGGCGCCGAGCAGCAGAGCGGGGAAGAGGATTCGAGGGAGGATCTTCATGGTTCGCTCACGCTCCGGAAGGGGTGGGCCCGGTGCCGACGAGCCGCTTGAGGCCATACAGCGAGGTCAGCAGAAGGAAGGCGAGGGAGCAGGCCACCGTGAGGCCCGCGGTGGACCACAACGCGTGGGCGCCGCTGAGCACGCCTTCGACGAAGGGCCGCCCCTGCACCAGCACGGAGGCCAGCCCGGTCCCCAGCCGGCCGAGCGCCTGGTCGCTCATCACCAGGTAGCCCAGCCCGCCCAGCATCGACGTCAGCAGGATGGCCAGGCCGGACCAGACCTCCCGGCGCCGGGGCACGGGCTCGGTGGACACGCGCGCCATGACGCTGGCCACCAGGGTGGGCGGCGGGAGCGGATCCGCCAGCCGGTACAAGTCGTTCTCCATCAGCCGGTGCTCTTCCAGGACGGCGGCGCAGGCCTCGCACTCGGCGGCGTGGTCCAGCGCGGGCCCTTCCCCCGCCTCCAGCTCCGTGAAGAGGACCTCGAGGTCCGGGCACAGGTGGGCAGTCATCGCGGAGCCTCCTCGGTCGTCATCTTCTTGCGCAGCTTCTCACGGGCCCGGAAGAGGCGCGCCATGATGGTGCCAGGCGCGCAGCCCATGACCTGGGCGATCTCCTTCGTCGTGCGCCGCTGGACGTAATAGAGGGCGAGCACCTCCCGGTCCTCGACGGACAGGGTGGCCATGGCCTCCTCCAGGGACTGGCGCTCCTCGCGGGCGATGGCGCCTTCCTCCTGGGACGCCTCATCGCTGGGGAGCACCTCCTTCATGGGCTCCAGCTCCTCGGTGCGCACCTTGGTGCGCCGGCGGAGCAGGTCCAGGCAGAGGTTGCGGGTGATGGCGAGCACCCAGAGGTCGAACGGGCGCGCGTCGTCGTAGCGGTGCAGGTTCTGGTAGGCGCGCAGCAGCGCCTCCTGCGCCACCTCCGCGGCCTCGGCGTCGCTCTGGAGCAGCCGCAGCGCCAGGCCGTAGACGGGGCGCTGCACGCTGCGGATGAGGGACTCGAAGGCGGACGGGTCACCCCGGCGGGCGGCCTGCACGTCCGCTTTCCAGGGAAGCGGGGGGGCTTCCTCAGCCATCAGCATCCCGATGGCATGGGCGAGCGTCCCGGGAGCGTCGTCGAGGGCAAGAGCGTTCACGCCTTGTCCTACGGCGCACCCGCCCGCCCATTTCATCCCCGGGAGACATCTTTATTTCTTCCGTGATTTCGGCGGCTTGGCCTTGGCGCTGGGCTTGGCCGTCCGCCGGGCCTCGGTCTCCGCGCGGGCGGCGGACCGGGCGTCCTTGCGCTGGCGCTGCCGTTCCCGGAAGCCCAGCGGCGGGGTGGGCTCCGCCGGCCTGGCCTCGGGGGCCTTGGCGGCGAGCGTCCGGGCGCGGCCGGAGACGGGCTCCAGCAGCTCCACCTCCCGGGGGCCGGCGCGGCGGCGACCCGGGGCGCCCGTGCCGCGGGGCTCGCGGTCTCCGGCGCCCCGGCGGCTGTCGCCCGCCTGGCGCGCGCCGCTCCCGTCCCGGCGGGGAGGACCCCGGCGGCTGGAGGGGAGCTGCGCGGCGGCCTCTGCTTCGGCCTCCGCCAGCTTCGGCCGCTGCGAGGCGCGGATGGTCTCCGCGCTGTCCTCGGCGTACTCGAAGTGGAACAGCCGCTTGATGACCAGGGTGGCGTAGGCGCCCGGCGGCAGGGTGAAGGCGACGTTGACCTTGATGGCGTCCCGGTTGAGCTCGTCCGGCATCGTGCGGCCCACCACGAGCTTGTGCGGGAACGACAGCAGGGGCCGCTCCTCGTGCTTGAAGTAGAGCCGGCGCTCGGCGCCGGGGATGCTCAGGTCCTCCAGGCGGAGCTTCTCGCGGCCCAGCACCCAGCGCACGGCCTCCTCCACCTTCGGGTCGCTGAACGTGGAGTTGGGCGCCAGCAGGGGGAAGGTGGCGTCGCGCAGCGTGCGGAGCACCTCCGGGCTGGCGTCGCGGTGGAACAGCAGCGTGCCGGCCTGGTAGCGCATGGGGAAGAGGTGCTCGCGCGGCAGCATCAACTGGAGGTAGCGCCGCACGCCCTCGTTCCAGAGGAAGCTCTGGTAGGTGAAGAGCAGCATGGCGCGGTAGTCCGCGTCGATCTGCATGAAGGCGCGCAGGTAGTCCCCGGGCTGGTCGCGCAGGGACTTGAGGACGCGGTGGTACTTGCGCGTGCCCTCGTAGGGGACGCGCGCGTCCCAGCGGCCCCAGTTCTCCTTCCAGAAGGCCTTGATCTTGGCGTCCTCCGTCCGGTCCAGCTCGGACGGCTTGGCCATGTAGTTGTGCAGCGCGGCCTCGAAGTCGCCCCGGATGAGGTCCTTGGCGATGAAGCCCTGGCCGTGCTTGAGCGAGCCGAAGCGCTGGCTGTCGAAGTAGTTGATGACGCCCAGGCGGTTGACCTCGGCGGCGGCCACGTTGAGGGGCCCCAGCGACGCGTGCTGGAGCGCGCGCACCGTGACGGAGAAGCGGTTGGACGTGATGTTGGCGGCGGACAGCGGCTTGTCCGTGCGGCCCAGGTACTTCAGGCGCAGGTCGGGGTCCTGCATGTCCACGTCGGCGCCGTCCACCGCGATGATCTGCTCGGTCCGGCCCTGCTTGTCCTTGAGGCCGCAGTAGCTGATGGCCCCCGGCTTGAGCCCGAACGCGTCCCGCAGCCGCGTCACGGCGTCGAAGGTGGACAGCTTCTGCTTGTCCATCAGGTAGACGCGGTGACGTCCCGAGTCGACTTCGTCGAAACGGTATGACTCCTTGACGGAGAAGTCCTCGGGCTTTTGTTTGATTCGCACGGCGCCCCCTTACCAGCGCGGCGCCCCGGAATGAAGCGTCTGCGCCAGAAAGGGGATAACGTGACTTCCCATGCGCTTTCTTCCCCTGTTGCTCCTGGCCCTGGCGCCAGGGTGTGCCTCCACGCTGTCCACGCAGCAGACGGCCCGGACGCTGGCGCCGGGCCAGGTCCAGGTGACGGGTGGGGTGGGGGTCTTCGTCCCGGTGGGGACGCTCATCAACGTGGTGGACGCGGGCATCACCGAGGGCGAGGCGGCCCGGGACGCGGTGGATGACGACCGCCCCTATTCGCTGAGCGAGGAGGCCCAGCAGCGGCTGCTGACGGCGGGCGTCGCGCTGATGGTGGCCCCTCCGGGCGCCAACCCGGAGCTGATGCTGCGGGTGGGGGTGGTGGACCGGCTGGACGTGGGCCTGCGCTACAGCGGCATCTCCCTGCGCGGGGACGTCAAGGTGCTGCTGGCCCACGGCGGGGACGAGGTGGGCCGGTACCTGGAGCCGGGCCAGCGCTCCTTCGACCTGGCCCTGGGGGTGGGGGTGTCCCGGCACTTCTTCAGCAGCCCGGTGCTGGACGTGCTGGAGGTGGTGCAGATGGGGGACTTCAGCCGCTACGACGTGGAGGTGCCCCTCTACATGAGCGCGGACTGGGGGGACATCTTCAAGCTCTACGCCGCGCCCAAGTACATCTACAGCCGGACCCGGCTGGACGCGCGGCTGGTGGACTACGCCCAGCAGGGCAAGCCGGTGACGGGCTTCGACGCGTCGCTTCCCGCCACGGTGGGCAGCCACTTCATCGGCTCCACGCTGGGCATCGCGGTGGGCTACCGGTACATCCACCTCTACGCCGAGCTGACGGGGGGCTACTTCCGCAGCAGGCCCCAGCTCTTCGGGGTGGAGCGGGACCTGGGCGGCGTGACGCTGATGCCGTCCGTGGGCCTGGCCATCCGGGCGGGCGGCTCGGAGGGGCGGGCGGCCCCTGGCCGCTGAGGCGCCGCTCCGGCGAGCGGCCGCTGGCCAGCCGTTCAGTGGTGATTTCCGAGCGTTCCCCGGTGCCGATGGCCTCTGGTAGTGTCCGGGCCGGTGAGGATTTCCGCGTGAGCCAGTCCCCCGTCCCATTCGCTCCCAAACCCGGGCAGATTCGGGGCCCCCGTCTGACAGGGCGCTTCGCGGATGGCACGCTCGGAGAGTTTCCGCTGGGGCCGGCGACGTCCCTGGGCCGGCATCCGTCCAACACGCTGCGGCTGGTGGACCGGGAGGTGTCCAAGGAGCACGCGGTCATCGAGCGCGTGGGCAAGGACTTCGTCCTCAAGGACCTGGGCTCGTCCAACGGCACCTTCGTGAATGGCCGCCGGGTGAAGGAGCTCAAGCTGCGCGACGGGGACGAGATCTCCCTGGGCGCCTCGCGGCTCATCTTCCACAGCGGCGAGCCCGCGTCGCAGGCCAACGCGCCCACCGCGCCGGGCGTCACGGTGGTGGCGCAGTCCATCTCCATGCCGGCCTTCCTGGCGCAGATGGACCAGGTGCCGCAGAACTTCCGCCCCGCCGAGCAGGTGTCGGACGTGGAGGCCCTGCGGCGCGACTACGAGAAGCTGCGCATCGCCCATGAGTTCCACCGCCAGGTGAGCCTGCAGGGCAGCCAGACGGGGCTCTTCGAGCAGATCCTCAAGGTGGCCTTCCAGCTCCTGGCCGCGGACCACGGCGTCATCCTGAAGGTGGCCGCGGACGGCGAGTTCATCCCGTCGGCGGTGCACCACCGCTCCGACAAGGCCGTCAACGTCATGCTGTCCGACACCGTGCTCAAGCGCGTGGTGGAGACGGGCAAGGCGGTACTGACGGCGGACGCCATCATCGACGAGCGCTTCTCCGCCGCGGAGAGCATCGTCGCGCAGGGCATCCGGTCCGCCATGGCGGTGCCGCTGAAGGTCAACGGGAAGATTCAAGCGGTGCTCTTCCTGGACAGCCGCCAGCAGATCAACGCCTTCTCGGAGAAGGACTTGACCATCCTCTCCGGCATCGCCTCGCAGGCGAGCATCGCGCTGGAGAACGCGGCCCTGGCCGAGCAGATCCAAGCCGAGGCCGTCACGCGCGCGGAGCTCAGCCGCTTCCTGTCCAAGGCCGTGGCCGACGCGGTGATCGCCGGCGAGACGGAAGACCTGGCGCAGAGCCGCCTGGCGGAGGTGAGCTGCCTCTTCGCGGACATCCGCGGGTTCACCACCATCTCGGAGAACGATTCTCCGCAGGAGGTGGTAGACATGCTGAACGCATTCTTCACCGCCATGGCCGGGGTGGTGTTCCGCCACGAGGGCAACCTGGACAAGTTCATTGGTGATTGCGTCATGGCCGTGTGGGGTCCGCCCCTGTCGCACCCGGACGACGCCGCCCGCGCGCTGCGGGCCGCCCTGGAGATGCAGGACGCCGTCCAGGAGCTGAACCGCCGCCGCGTGGCGGACGGCAAGCAGCCCATCGAGGTCGGCGTCGGGGTGAACACCGGTCAAGCCGTTGTCGGCTACATGGGCAGCGCGGAGCGCCACGAGTTCACCGCCATTGGCGACACGGTGAACACGGCTTCGCGCCTGTGCGGCATGGCGAAGAGTGGTGAGGTGCTGGCCTCCGAGACCACGGTGCGCAGGGCGGGCGCCGGCTTCGACGTGGAGGGGCTGCCGGCCCTCCAGGTGAAGGGCAAGGAGAAGGCCGTGCCGACCTACCGCGTCCATGGCCTGGAATACACCACCGCCGCCTCTTCCTCGCGCCGCGTATGAACCCGACGACGCAGGCCTGCCCCAACTGCGGCCATCAACACGACATCCGCGTCTACGTGAGCGGCCAGCGGGTCCAGTGCCGTTGCGGCATCCGCTTCGAGGCCCGCCGGGGTGACGTGTCCGCCGAGCTGGCGCGCAACACGATGACTCCCCCGGCCAGCGGCATCCCGGAGCGCCGCGCGCCCGCCAACGGCACGTCCGGCGTGGTGACGGCGGTGCCCCACGCGGAGCCGGAGCCAGGCATTGAAATCTCCCTCTCGCGCGTTCCGGAGCCCGCGCGGCCCGCTGGCGCGGTGAACGGGCCGCCGGAGGTGACGGCGCCCATCAGCGGCGTGGCCCTGCCCGGCGCGGGGGATTCGGACGCGCCGCAGGACCCGACGCTGGTGCGCTCGTCCGCGAAGACGGGCGCGGGCAGCGCGCGCTCCGACCTGCACGGGCACCAGGAGGACAGCACCTTCGTGGGGGCCGGCAAGGTGGACCTGCCGGGCTTCGAGCTGCTGGAGATGCTCGGCCGCGGCGGCATGGGCGAGGTCTGGCTCGCGCGGCAGCAGTCGCTGGGGCGCACGGTGGCGGTGAAGCTGCTGCCGCCGCGGCTGGCGAAGGACCCGGAGTTCGTCACGCGCTTCGAGAAGGAAGCCACGGCGCTGGCGGCGCTCAACCACCCGAACATCGTCCAGATCATCGACCGGGGCGTGGCGGGCGAGCACTACTACTTCGTCATGGAGTACGTGGAAGGCCGCTCGCTGCGCGAGGCGATGTCGGCCGGGCTGCCCCGGGAGCAGGGCCTGAAGTTCATCCTGTCGGTGGCGCGGGCCATCGAGTGCGCGCACGACAAGGGCATCATCCACCGCGACCTGAAGCCGGAGAACATCCTGCTGGACGGGCGGGGGAACGTGAAGGTGGCGGACTTCGGGCTGGCGGGCATCCGCGCGCCGGACTCGCGCCTGCAGCTCACCGCGACGTCGGTGGCCATGGGCACGCTGAACTACATGGCCCCCGAGCAGCGCCGCGACGCGAAGAACGTGGACGGGCGCGCGGACCTCTTCTCGCTGGGCGTCATCCTCTACGAGGTGCTCACCGGGGAGCTGCCGCTGGGCCGCTTCAAGCTGCCCTCCGCGAAGGTGCCGGGGGTGGATCCGCGGGTGGACCCGGTGGTGGACCGCCTGCTGGAGCAGGACCCGCACGCGCGCTACGAGAAGGCCGCGGACCTGTGCGCGGCGCTGGAGGCGATGATCGCCACCAGCTCCGGGCCGCACCTGCCGCGGGCCGACCTGGACGGGCGCCTGGTGCCCGCGTCCGCGCGGCCGGTCCGGCAGGGCGCGCTGTCTCGCAACCTCCGGACGGGCTGGCGGCGCGTGCGCGGCGGCCTGTCCCTGGTGGGCGGGCTCGCGGTGCTGGGCCTCGCGGTCCGCTGGTTCGTGGGGCCGGTGAGCCTGCAGTTGGGGGAGGACCGGCGCGGCGCCGCCGGCTCGGACCACGACCGCGGGCGGCCTCGCAAGCCCCTGGTGTTGCCGCCGAACACCTACGGCGAGGTGTTCTCGACGATGTCCTTCGCGGCGCCCGCCAGACCGGGAGGGACCTCCCGCCTGGAGCTGGGCTTCAACGAGGGCGAGGAGGAGATCAACGTCCACAGCGGGCAGTGGCGGCTCGTGGAGGGGGAACTCCAGGTGGTCCAGGCGGGCAAGGAGACCAACGGGCGGCGCCTGGTTCCGCGCGCGTACATCGCCCAGCGCTACTTCTCCTCCAACGAGTTCACGGCCGAGGTGCTGATGGACGTGTCGCCGCTGGGGCCGGAGTACGCCCAGGAGGCGGACGCGCAGCACTACGGAGAGCTGGCGTTCCGCATCAAGGACACGCAGATCTCCGCGTTCGCCATTCCCGACGTGGGCATGCGGCTGGCCTGGCGCTACTTCACGCCGGACGGGCGCGAGGTGGTGGGCAACAGCGCCCAGGACACGGAGGCGCTCGTCGAGGACGAGATGCCGCTGCCGGCCCACGGCCCCTACCAGGTGCGGCTGCAGCTTCGCCGCAACAACTCCGGCGTGCTGGTGGAGGCGTTCCTCAACAACGAGCGCTTCGCGCGCAAGCTGCTGGTGGGGCTCGAGGACCACGTGGCGAAGGTGGCCCTGGGCTGCCGCAACCTGTCCTGCTCGTTTGACGACCTGAAGGTGCGGGGTCACCTGATGCCCCGGCCCGTCCGCCGCGTCGCCGCCGGCCCCGACTGACCCGGGCGCCAGGCGCGGGCTTGCGCGGACGGCCGGTCATCCCCACCTTGCGCTCGGCGGGCTCCGTCAGGAGGGAGCCCACGGCGAGCCTTCACGGGGGACGGGATGGAGCTGTGGCGCATGGCACTGGCGCCGGTGTACGCGGCGTGCCTGTTGGGGCTGTTGGTGGCGGCTTTCGCCTTCGGGCGGAAGGACGTGGCCGGCCGGCCCTACCGCGTGCCCCTGCTCTGGTTCGGCGCCCTGGCGGTGGTGTCGTTGCTCGTGCTGGAGCACGTCCAGGGGGCGGGGGCGGTGCTGGCCTCCGAGACTGTCGTCAAGGCCCTGGGCTCCGTCCTGCTGGTGCTGGCCGCGGGGCTGGCGCTGCGGGGGGCTGGGCCCGCTCTCGGGCCAACGTGCTGCGGGGTTCGGCGCCGGTGCCCTTGGATGAGGCCGTGGCGGACCTGCGGGCTGGCCACTCACCGGGCTGGGGCGTCTACCACGGCGTGCTGGACGCGGAGGCGCCGCTGACGTCCCCCGGGGGCGTCGCGTGTGTCTTCTTCGACGCGGAGGTGCGCGAGGTGGCGGCGGACGGCCGGCGTGGGGCGCTGCTGTCGCGTGAGCGCGCGTACGCGCCGGTGCTGGCGCTGCGCGGCCAGCGCGTCCGGGCCACCGTGTCCTTCTCGCCCGCGTCGCTGATGGCCCCGGTGGAGGTCCGCCGGTGCAAGGCGCTGCCGGGGACGGTGCCCGCGTCCTGGTACCAGACGGCGCAGCCAGAGGGGCCCGGCGCGGCGGCCCCGGGTGGAATGAGCGTTCCTTCCACGGCCGACGCGCGTCCGGGGCCCGCCGCGGCCTGGGGCCCTGGCGCCGAACCCGAGGCCCTGTCCTGGGAGCGCGTGGGCACGGCGGGGGAGTCCTGCCTCGTGGTGGGCGAGCTGCGCCGCGGCCCGGCTGAAGGCAGCTACGTCCTGGGCGGACGGGATGGCGGCCCCGCGCTGGTGGTGCTGGGCCCGCAGGCGCCCGCCACCAGCGGGACGTTGGCGCGCCGGGCGTGGCGGCACTTCGCGGCGGCCGGCGTGCTGTCCATGGCCGCGGCCGTCGTCCTGTCGCGGGCGCTGTGAGTGACGCGGCGCGGCCCGGGCACGGACGCCCGGACCGCGCGAAGGGCGCCGCTCAGGCGGCCCCTGTGCTTCCGGTGCCGCGCGTGGTGGAGAACACGAGCTGCTCCTCGCTGTCCGCCACCCGCACGGTGAGCGTCCGCTCCACGCCCGCGAGCCCCAGCGGCGTGGACTGCGCCAGGTCCGCGAGCAGCGAGCCCGCGGCGCGCAGGTGGAAGCCGGTGGTCCACATGCCTTCCAGCTCGCCGAACACGGTGCGCAGCTCGTCCGGGGCCTTGCGCTCGTCAATGGCGCGGCGCAGGCGCACCATGCCGCTCACGAAGTCCCGGCACCGCCGGAGCGTGTGGGGGTTCTTGGAGATGACCTCCGCGAAGCTGAAGTTGCCGCCGCCTGGCCGGTACTCGCTTTCGATGAGCTGCAGGTCCTTGCCCAGGTCGCGCACCGTGGGGTCCTTCTGGAAGTACCATCTGGCGATCTGCGCCGCGCGGGCGGGGGACAAATCATTGAGCATGAGGCTGCCCTGCTCCTGCACCTCGCGGAGGTAGGCCTCCCAGATGGGGGCGTAGACGGCGCGCCGGAACTCGGCGGAGGCGCGGGGGAGCTGCTCGCTCCAGGGGAGCGCGCGGGCCAAGGCGCGTGAGAAGCGCGGCAGGTCCAGCGTCTGGATGCGGGGCACCAGGGCGCGGAACGAGTCGTCCGCCATCTTCAGCTCCAGCCGCGTCTCAATGGGGTGCTTGCCCACGTCCTCCTGCATGACGGTGAGGACGGACGCCGCGTCCTTCGCGTCCAGCACGCCCCAGACGACGGCGTCATCCACCGCCTGGTGCAGGTCCTTGCGCGACAGCTTCTTCTGCCGTCCCCACAGCATCAGGTGCAGGCCGTAGCCGAAGTCGGCGGCCACCGGCGTGGGGGCGAAGCGCGCCATGTCCGCCTTCAGGTCCACCACCCACTGGCCGCGCGCGCCCAGCAGCTTGTCCTCGTAGCCCCGGCGTCCCAGGAACGCCATGCGCCGGGCGCCCTGGAAGTTCTCCTGCACCACCCAGGCCTGCTTGTGGACGTTCCGCGCCTTGAGCAGCTCGAACGAGCCCAGGCCCAGGGAGAAGCCGTAGGCCTGCTGGCGGGTGAGCGTGGTGGCGTGCAGGTAGTCGCGCAGCTCGAACTCGCCCTGCTGGGCGGGGAGGCTCTTCATCCACTTGAGCAGCTCCACCAGGTTGCCCTTGAGCAGGGACTCGTGGAAGCGCATCGCGGTGACGTCCTCCACCACCACGTCCAGCAGCGTGGAGGTCTCCGCCAGGCGCAGGTATTCGTACTGGAAGCCCTCGGCGATGTGCGAGCGGACGGCGTTCTCCAGCGCCTCGGTGACGCGGGCCTTGAAGTCGGCCCAGGCCTGCGGAAGGTTGGCCGGGTCGGCGAGCTGCGCGTCCAGGCCCAGCCGCTCCAGCACCAGGCCCAGCACCTGCTTCTGGTGGTCGTCCAGCTTCAGCTTGCTGGCCTTCTCCACCAGGCCGTCCATCATCTCCAGCGCGGTGGTGCCCTTCTTGCCGAGCTCGCGCAGGACGGGCCCCAGCAGCGCCTCCAGGAGCTGCCCCGCCTGCGCCTTCACGGCCGCCGGCTCCAGCAGCTCCACGGTGATGCCCAGGCCGGCGGAGAGCGTCTGCTCGTGGGACTTCACCTTCCGCACGGCGACCTGGATGCGGCCAGGGCGCGCGCGGGAGAAGCTGAGCTGGTAGTCGTCGGTGAGGGACACCCGGGCGGACAGGCTGGCCTTGGCGCTGACCTTCAGCGACAGCAGCTCGCTGCCGCGCAGGAAGCCGAGCCGACTGAGGTTGGCGGGGAAGACGTCCGCCCAGTTGAGCTCCAGCCGCGACTGGAGCGCGCCACGGGCCTGCCACGCCACGGCGTCCCCCGGCGCCAGCTTGGCCAGGTCGGTGGCCTGCATGAGGCGCAGCTCGGCCAGGTCCGCGCGCGCGGCCTCGCGCATGTTCTGCCCCAGCGGGTGGGCGCGGTAGTCGCTGAGCGTGACGGACAGCTCCGTCTGCTGCTCCGAGGCGAGGAACGACAGGCGGGTGCCCACGGCGGCCTTCACGCGCGCGGCCACCTGGTAGCGCATCCACCCCACGTCGCTGCTCAGCAGGAGCTGGGGCCGCGGCCCGGACTCGGCGCCCTCCGCGGGCGGCTCGCCGACGATGCCGTTTTCGTCCACGTCGCCGGGCGAGTTGAAGTTGCGGACGGTCGCCTCGCCTGTCGCCTCGAAGGAGAGGGTGATGCCGTGCATGGCCAGCTTCGGCGGGAGGAGCTTCTCCTCCGTGAGCGTCCCCTGGGCCAGCGAAACCTTGATGTCCTCGTCCTGCAGCTTCACGTCGGGAACCTTCCCAGCCACGGCGTCGGGAAGCTTCTCAAGCAGCTTGTTGACCACCTTCATGCGCGTCCCCCAAGGCGAATGCCTCCCGCCGCAGGGCCGGAGGTCCCTCCGTCGTACGCCGTTGGCCAGTCCGGAACAAGTCGCATACCGGAAAAGCCCTGTGGTCAGCGGACAGTTGGCCCTCCAGGGAGGGGTGGAGGTGACGCCCCGCGCGACGCGTCAGGGTTCGTCGCCCAGGCCGAACTCCTTGAGCTTCCGCGCCAGCGTGTTGCGGCCAATCTCCAGCACGCGGGCCGCGGCGGTGCGGTTGCCATTCATTGCGTCCAGCACGCGCAGGATGTGGCGCCGCTCCACCTCCGCCAGCGGGAGGAGGGTGGGGTCCGCCGGTGGGCTCGCCTCCGAGGCGCTGGCGCCCGAGGTGGGCGCTGGCCGGTCCAGGTTCGGCAGGGGGAGGTGCTCCTCCAGGATCTCCCCCTCGCAGAGCACCACGGCGCTCTCGATGCAGTTCTCCAGCTCGCGCACGTTGCCGGGCCAGCGGTAGCGCTTGAGGCGCTCCAGGGCGGCGGCGCTGAGCCGGGGCGCCGTCAGCCGGTGCCTCCGGGCGACGGCGGCGACGAAGTGGCGGGCGAGCCGCTCGAGGTCCTCCGCGCCGCGCTCGCGCAGGGGAGGCAGCACCACCTCCACGACCTTGATGCGGTAGTAGAGGTCCTCGCGGAAGCGGCCCTCGGCCACCATGCGGGCCAGGTCCCGGTGCGTGGCGGCGACGATGCGCACGTCCACCTTCACCGCCTGGGTGCCGCCCACGCGCTCGAACTCACGGTCCTGGATGACGCGCAGCAGCTTGCCCTGCACGGGGAGCGGCAGCTCGCCAATCTCGTCGATGAACACCGTGCCGCCGCTGGCGGCCTCGAACTTGCCGGGCACGCGGTGGTCGGCCCCGGTGAAGGCGCCGCGCTCGTGGCCGAAGAGCTCGTTCTCGATGAGCGTCTCGGGCAGCGCCGCGCAGTCCACCTTGATGAAGGGCTGGTCCCTGCGGGGGCCATTCACGTGGACGGCGCGGGCGAACAGCTCCTTGCCGCTGCCGCTCTCGCCGCGCAGCAGCACCGTCGCGTCGGTGGGCGCGGCCTTGCGCACCAGGCGGTAGATGGCCTGGAGCTGCGGGGACTCGCCGATGATGCGGTTGAAGAAGTAGCCCACCGGGACCTGGGGCTGGTCCTTCGCGCGCTGGAGCTCCTGGTAGAGGCTGGTGCTCTGGAGGGCGGTGCTCACCTGCGAGGCGATGGCGGTGAGCCGCTGGGTGTCCTCGTCGGTGAAGCGGTCCGCGCCGCGGCGGTTGAGCACCTGGAGCACGCCGTAGAGGGCGCCGTCCCCGTCGCGCAGGGGCACCGCGAGCAGGCTGGTGGTGCGGTAGCCCGTCATCCGGTCGATGTCCGCGAAGAAGCGCTGCTCGCCGCGCGGGTCGGGCACGTTGATGGCGTGGCCCTCCTCGGCGACGGTGCCGGCGACGCCCTGGCCCAGCTTGACGCGAATCTGCGACACCTCGGGCAGGTGCGCTGCGCGGCTGAACAGCTCGCGGCGGGCCGGATCCAACAGCCAGAGGGTGCCGCGGTCCGCTTGCAGGGTGATGGCGATGCGGTCCATCAGCGTCTGGAGGAACGCGTCGAGGTCCACCTCCCTGCCGACGAGCCCACCGAAGGGGAGGAGGACCTGGGAGACGTCCGAGGGGGCTTGGGGCATGGCGGGAAGCGGCGGGAGGACGAAGGCCGAGGCCGCACCATAACATCCGGGGGCGGGGGGCATGGGGCGGCCCCTCTCAGGCCGCGCGGCCCAGCACCAGTCGCTGGCCCTCGCGGGCGGGCTCGCAGACGGGGAAGAGCGAGCGGGCCTGCTCCGCCATGTCCTCCAGCACGTCGTCGCCGTGCGCCGGGTCATGGTGGAACAGGCACAGCCGGCGCGCGCCCACCCGGTCCGCGATGCCGGCCGCGTCCATCATCGTGGAGTGGCCCCAGCCCTTCTTGGACACGCCCTTGCGGCCCTCGTATTCCTCCGGCGTGTACTGCGCGTCCAGGCACAGCACGTCCGCGCCTTCGAAGCGCCGGCCCACCTCCGGCGCCAGGTCCTCCACGCGCACCTCCACGTCCGTGGCGTAGACGAACGCGTGTCCGTCCGCCTCCACCCGGTAGGCCAGGCAGCCCTGCGGGTGCGGCACGTCGATGGGCGTGACGCGGAAGGGGCCCACCTCCACGGGCTGGGCGTGCAGCGCGGAGCGGAAGTCCATCCGCGAGCGCATGGTGGAGAGGGGCACCGGGAAGTGGGGCGGCTGCATCTGCGCGGCCAGCTCCGACTGGAGCGCCTGGGCCCCATTGGCGCCCGGGCCGTAGAGCGTCAGCTCGGAGGTGGGCAGGTACGCCGGCGTGAAGAAGGGGAAGCCCTGCACGTGGTCCCAGTGCAGGTGGGAGAAGAAGAGCGTGGCCTTCTGGGGCGCGCCCTCGCGCATCATGATTTCGCCCAGCGCGCGGAGGCCCGTCCCCGCGTCCAGGATGAGCCGGTGGCCCTGGCTCGTGACCTCCACGCAGGCCGTGTTGCCGCCAATGCGCGAGCCCGACACCGCGATGCTCCCCCGAACGCCATGAAACCGGACTTCCATCGTGAGTCTCCTTGAATGGGGGGCCTCCGCCTGGGATGCCCGCATGCCCGGAGCCCCAGAGCACGGCGTGTGCCATTTCCAAGTGCTCGGAATCACGGAGGCGCGCCGTGGGCGCGAAGCGCGGTGCTCCAGAATGGAGCGCGCTCGGCTGGCGCGGGTGATCCAAACCGGCGCGGCGAGGCGAGGCGTCCGGATATCATCGTCGGGGTGGGGCGTGCCCCGGGCCCGGCCCCCTTCCGACGATGAGCACACCTTCCTTGACGAACGGGCCCGCTCGCCTGGGCTATCTCCTGGCCGTTGGCGGCGCCTGGTTCGTGGCCGATCAACTCACCAAGCACCTGGCGCGCGAGGGGGCGAGGCGGCCCGTCACCGTCTTCGAGAGCTGGTGGCACTTCCACTACGTGGAGAACCGGGCAGGGGCCTTTGGGATGTTCTCCAGCTTCAGCGAAGCGTGGCGCATGCCATTCTTCTACGGGGTGGGCGCCATCTGCATCGTGTTGCTGATTGGCTATTTCCTCCACACGCCGCCGGCGATGACGCTTCAGCGCTGGTCCCTGGCGACGATGATTGGCGGCGCGCTGGGCAACTACGTGGACCGGGTGCGCCTGCGCCACGTCGTGGACTTCGTGTCATGGCACGTGGGCGACCGCTTCTACTGGCCCACGTTCAACGTCGCGGACGTCGCGGTGGTCTTGGGGGCCGCCCTGATGATTCTCGAATCGTTTCGAGCGCCGCGTCAGCAGGTGTCCGCCGGTTGAGTCCGGCGGTGCGCTCAGGGGGCGCCCTGGCTCGCGGCGGGAGTCGGGGCGGGCTGGGGCTTGCGGGAGTCGAAGGCCATCAGGACGGCGCCGATGACGAGCGCGGCGTCCGCGACGTTGAAGGCGAACCACGGGTTGAACGGCCAGAAGCCCAGGTCGGCGACGACGAAGTCCGTCACGCTGCCCAGCCGGACGCGGTCAATCAGGTTGCCGATGCCGCCGCCCACGAGGCCGAGCGCGACGTGCAGCCGGTGCTGGTCGGCTGGCGCCTGGCGGACCAGGTGGATGACCAGCAGGAAGACGGGGAGGGCCACCGCGCTGAGGATGAGCTGCCCGTAGGGCAGCGACCGGAACATGCCGAAGGTGATGCCGGTGTTCTCCACGTACTGGAAGCGGATGACGTCTCCCAGGACGCTCATGCCGTCGTAGCCCAGCGGCTTCACGTGTTCGCGGACGAGGACCTTCGTCCACTGGTCGAGGACGAGCAGCAGCGTGGCCAGCCCGCCAACGACGAGGTACTTTCGACGATCCGGAGTCATTGGCGGCGCAGCCTCCTACAGTTGCAGCGCCACGACAACCGCCGGAAGTGTCGGTGAACGGACGCTTTTCATCACATCCGCCGCGGGTCAAGATGCCCGGGGATGTCTTCTCGTGCTTCTCAGCGGCCACGTTGTTTCCGTTGCAACCTCCCTGCGCACCTGTGCCTGTGCGCGGAGATTCCCCGGGTGGAGACGCGCACCCGGTTCCTGCTCCTCCAGCACGTGATGGAGATCGCGAAGAAGAGCAACACCGGGCGGGTGGCCGCGCTGGCGCTCGCGAACTCGAAGCTCATCACCCACGGCGCTCCGAGTGGTTCCTATGACTTGGAGCTGCTGGCGGAGCCTGGAACCTGGCTGCTCTTCCCGGATGGCCCCACCGCGCCCCCGGACGCACCGGCACCGAGGCAGCTCGTGGTGCTGGACGCGAGCTGGTCGCAGGCGCGGCGGATGACCCAGCGCCTGCCTGCCTTGCGGATGCTTCCCCGACTGGTGTTGCCGCCTCCCGAGGCGGGCCTGTTGCGGCTTCGCGAGCCCTCGCATCCCTCCGGGATGTCCACCCTGGATGCCGTGGCGCGCGCGGTGGCGGCGCTGGAAGGACCCGAGGTGGCCGTGCCGCTGGCGCGGCTGGCCGCGCTCCGCGTCCAGCGGATCGCCGAGTGTGGGACGCTGAGCTGAGGCTCCCAGCGGGGCGCGGCTTCGCGGGGACATTGGCCTGGTTGAAATGCACACGCAGTCCAGGTGATGACTGACGTGTTTGTGAATGAGGGCGAAATGGTGCGGAGCGTCTTGGAGTGATTGTCTGTGTTTCAGGGCGAATATGCCTTTGTGAGTGGAATTCGTCGCTTCCCACCCAGGGCCGAGGCGGGTAGTGGGAGCACATGCCGAGGAAGCCCGTATCGCCGGTGACACAGTGGAAGCGCGTGGAGAAGCAGGCCACCCAGGCCCTGGGGAAGGGCGCCGCGGGGGCCTACCCGGAGGCCCTGGAGCCGCGAGTCGTGCCGTATGCGGCCGCGTTCGACGCCGCGCCGCTGCTGCCCCCGGAGTACGTGGAGTTCGTCAAGGCGCTGGGCTATCGGTGGCTGGCCGGGAGGTCGTCCGCGCTGGGCTTCCTGCCGCCGCGTTGGCGGGCCAGCCTGTCCCAGCAGATGGGCGTTCCCGACCGGGAGTGGAACGAGGTCCGCGCGGAGCGCGAGGCGGGCACCCACACCTACGCCTTCGTGATGTTCGCCGCGCGCGACCTGGACGACGTGAACGGCTTCGCGTTCGGTCCCGGCGAGGACGGAGCGGCCCAGGCCGTCTGGAGCGTCGAGGACAGCCTCCCGGTGGAGCGGCTCGGCACCTTCCCTGAATGGCTCGCCGGGAAGCTGGCGGAGCTGTCCGAGGGGCTCGACGACGCGCAGGAGGGGGACACGTCCGTGGAGCCGCCGGACCTGGAGGGGGCGTCCCTTCCCATCCAGGTGAAGGTGAAGGCCGCCGCCAAGAAGAAGGGGCCTGAAGCGCTGTTCGACGCGTTCCCCAGGGACTCCAAGGAGCTGCTGTTCAACGGCCGCAAGCTGGGCGCGCTGCCCGCGCTGATTGGTGAGTTCACCGAGCTGGAGTCCCTCTGGGTGCGCACCACCGGCATCAAGCAGGTGCCGCCCGAGCTGGGGCGACTGTCGAAGCTGAAGAAGCTGGACCTCTCGTTCAACCCGGAGTTGACCGAGCTGCCCGCCGAGCTGGGCGACCTGGCGTCACTCGAATCGCTCAACCTGAACCGCACCGGGGTGACGACGCTGCCGGATCCCCTGGAGCGGCTGACGCGCCTGACGTTCCTGGACCTCCAGTCCACACCCCTGAAGGCGCTGCCGCCCGTCCTGTTCCGGATGCCGTGGCTGCGGACGGTGGACCTGTACTGGACGACGCTGCCTCCCGAGGAAGTCGAGCGGCTGCGGCAGGCGCTCCCCGAGTGCAAGGTGGGGGTGAACTGACCGAGGGGCTGGCGCTTCCGGCCGTGGCTTCTCTCCCCGTGGGACGTCCGGTATAGACCGGGGCATGGCGTTCATCGCGTTCTCCACCATCAAGGGCGGCGTCGGGAAGACGACGCTCTGCTCGCATGTGGCGGCGGCCCTCGCGGATGCCGGCCGTCAGGTGCTGCTGCTGGACCTGGACCCCCAGGCCCACGCGTCACTGGTGCTGGGGCTGGAGAGCCGGGAAGGCCCGTGCGTGGGAGACGCGCTCGGGCCCCGGCCCAGGCACACGCTGGCGCAGGTGGTGGTGGCGTCCCCCAAGCGGCCCGGCTTGTTCATCGCCCCCGCCGCGCCGCGCATGGCCGCCCAGGAGCGCGAGCTGTTCCAGTGGGGACACCGCCTCCAGGCCATCCCCCGCGCGCTCAAGACGCTGGGGTGGACGCCGGACATCATCCTCGCGGACACACCGCCCAGCATCGGCGCCTACACGGAGGCCGTGCTCGCCACCGCGGACCTCGTCGTGGCCCCCGTGCCCACGGGCGCCTTCGCGCTCCAGGGCCTGGGCGAAATCGAGACCGCCTGGCGCGACGTCCGCGAGCAGGGCGGCGAGCTGGTGGCGGTCGTGAACCTGTGGGACCGCCGCACCACCGCCACGAACGAGGCCATGGAGGGCGCGCTGAGCGAGTCCACGGTGCCCGTGCTGCGGGCGCGGATTCCCCGCTCGGAGTCCATCAACCAGGCCGGCCTGGGGTACGAGGTGGTGTTCGACACGAGCCCGCAGGCGTCCGGCGTGGAGGAGCTGCGCGCCCTGGCGCAGGAGCTGGCGAAGCGCGTGGGCCCGCGCTGACGCTCCGGCGCGGCCCGAAAACACGAACGGCACCGTCCGCCGCCTGGGCGCACGGTGCCGTCCGGGGGAAACCGCATCAGAGGTGGTAGTGCCCCGAGGCCTCGGGCTGGTAGGGCACCGCGACGATGCGCAGCCGCTTGGAGCGGCCGCCCGGCAGGGGCCAGGTGATGGTCTGGCCCACGGACAGGCCGATGAGGGCGCTGCCGATGGGGGCCAGCACGGAGATGCGGCCGTTGTCGCTGCTGGCATCGCGGGGGTAGACGAGGGTGACCTCGCGCTGCTCACCCGTCTGCTCGTCCTGGAAGACGACCTTGCTGTTCATGGTCACCACGTCGGGGGGTACTGCTTCAGCGGCGACGACGCGGGCCCGGGTCAGCTCCGCGTCAAGCATCTCCGCGAACTCGGCCGTGCGGCCGCCTCCGTTGTGGTCCACCACCTGGCGCAGGCGCTCCAGGTCGGTCTCGGTCACGATGAGGGACTGTTCGGCGGTCATTTCACGGGCCTCCTGTGGGAGGGAGTTGAGGGTTAAGCCCATTCTAACTCCCCGGCCGGCCGTTTATTCCCGAGTCGTTCCAGGGGCGTCCGTTTCCGTCTAGAAGGCGCAGTCCGCGCCCCGGGTGGGCAGGGCCGAGCGGCCCCCGGTGAGGTACGCGTCGCACGCCTTGGCGGCCTCGCGGCCGTCGGACAGCGCCCAGACGATGAGGCTGGCGCCCCTGCTCGCGTCCCCCGCGCAGAACACGCCGTCCGCCGAGGTGGCGAAGCGCGCGTCCACCTGCACCGTGCCGCGGGGCGACAGCTTCACGCCCAGCGCCTCGGACAGGTTCGCCGTCTCCGGGCCGGTGAAGCCCATGGCCAGCACCAGCAGGTCCGCCGGGAACGTCACCTCGCTGCCGGGGCGCTCGACGATGCGGGGCAGGGCGCCCGGCTCACGCTGGAGCTCGACCTCCACGGCGTGCAGCGCCTCAAGACGTCCGTCGCTCCCCGTCAGCCGCTTCGTCATCAGCGCGAAGTGGCGATCGCCACCTTCCTCTTGACTGGTGGAGGTGCGGAAGATGACGGGCCACCTGGGCCAGGGGTTGCCCTCCGCGCGCACCGCGGGCGGCGCCGGGAGCAGCTCCACCTGCCGCACGCTGGCCGCGCCCTGCCGCAGCGCGGTGCCCAGGCAGTCCGAGCCGGTGTCGCCGCCGCCCAGCACCACCACGTGCCGTCCGGCCGCGTCCAGGCGCGGGTCCTTCTCACCGTGCCCGGAGACGCGCCGGTTCTGATGCTCCAGGTACGCCATGGCCTGGACCACGCCGGACAGCTCGCGCCCGGGGACTTCCAGCTCGCGCGGCCGGCGCGCGCCCAGGGCCAGCACCAGGGCGTCATGCTTCGCGCGCAGCTCCTGGAAGCTCACGGCGCCCCCCACGTCCGCGCCGGTGACGAAGGTGATGCCCTCCGCCTCCATCAGCGCCACGCGCCGGTCCACCACCGCCTTCTCCAGCTTGAAGTCGGGGATGCCGTAGCGCAGCAGGCCGCCGGGCCGGGCGTCCCGCTCGTACACGGTGACGGTGTGGCCCGCGGCGTTGAGCTGCGCCGCCGCCGCCAGGCCCGCGGGGCCAGAGCCCACCACGCCCACCGTCTTGCCGGTGCGGCGCGCCGGAGGCCGGGGCTTCACCCAGCCCTCCTTGAAGGCCCGCTCGGCGATCTCCTTCTCCATCTGCTCGATGGTGACGGGGTGCTGGTCGATGGCCAGCACGCACGCGGCCTCGCACGGCGCCGGGCACAGGCGCCCCGTCATCTCCGGGAAGCCGTTGGTGCGGCTGAGCAGGTCATACGCCTCGCGCCAGCGCCCCCGGTAGACGGCCTCATTGAAGTCGGGGATGAGGTTCCCCAGGGGGCAGCCCTGGTGGCAGAAGGGGACGCCGCAGTCCATGCAGCGGCCGGCCTGCCGCCGGGCCTCGTCGGCGGACAGCGGCAGCGCGAACTCGCGCCAGTCGTTGAGCCGCTCCGCCTTGTCGCGCTTGTCCGCGTGGACCCGCTCCCACTCGATGAATCCGGTCGGCTTGCCCATGGCTCAGGCCCTCCCCGCCGCGGTCTGCGGCAGCGTCGTGGATGCGGACCCTGGCGGCCTTCGCGCCGCGCGGCGCGCCTGGAGGACCCGCTTGTAGTCGGTGGGCATCACCTTCACGAAGCGCGGCACCATCAGCTCCCAGTTGTCCAGCACCCGGCGCGCCAGCGCGCTGCCGGTGTGGTGCAGGTGCCGCTCCACCATGCCGTGCACGAGCCAGATTTCGGACTCGTCCACCAGGGACTCCAGCTCCACCATCTCCAGGTTGCAGCGCCGCCGGAAGGACTGCTCCCGGTCCAGCACGTAGGCGATGCCGCCGCTCATGCCGGCCGCGAAGTTGCGTCCCGTGGGGCCCAGGACGACCACCGCGCCACCCGTCATGTATTCACAGCCGTGGTCGCCCACGCCCTCCACCACGGCCTGGGCGCCGCTGTTGCGCACCGCGAAGCGCTCGCCCGCGAGGCCCCGCAGGTACACCTCGCCGGCCGTGGCGCCGTAGAGCGCGGTGTTGCCCACCAGCACGTTCTCCTCGGGCGTGAAGCGGCTGGCCTGCGGTGGGTAGACGATGATGCGCCCCCCGGACAGGCCCTTGCCCACGTAGTCGTTGGCGTCGCCCTCCAGCTCCAGCGTCACGCCCTTCACCAGGAAGGCGCCGAAGCTCTGGCCCGCGGAGCCCTGCATCCGGACATGGAGCCGTCCGTCCGGCAGCCCCTGGCCCCCGTGGCGGCGGGCAATCTCCCCCGACAGCAGGGCGCCCACGGCGCGGTGCGAGTTGGCCACCGGCACGTTGAGCAGCATGGGCGGTCCGCCGTCCAGCACCGCGCGGGCGTCGCGCAGCAGCGCGTGGTCCAGGTGGTCGGACACGTCCTTGATGCGCGGCTGGAGGCAGTGGCGCGGCTCGCTGTCCGGCGCGGCCGGCGCGGCCAGCAGGGCGGACAGGTCCACGCGCTTCGCCTTCCAGTGGTCCACGGCGGGGCGCTGCCGCAGCAGGTCCACGCGGCCCACCAGCTCCTCCAGGGTGCGGGCGCCGAGCGCGGCCATGCGCTGACGCAGGTCCTCGGCGATGAGGAGGAAGAAGTTCACCACGTCCTCGGGCTTGCCCTGGAAGCGCTCGCGAAGGGCCGGGTCCTGCGTGGCGATGCCCGCCGAGCAGGTGTTGAGGTGGCACTTGCGCAGCATGATGCAGCCCACGGAGACGAGGCTGGCGGTGGCCATGCCGAACTCCTCGGCGCCCAGCAGCGCGGCCACCAGCACGTCGCGCGCGGTGCGCATGCCGCCGTCCGCCTGCACGCGGATGCGCGAGCGCAGGCCGTTGTGCACCAGCACCTGCTGCGTCTCCGCCAGGCCCAGCTCCCAGGGCAGGCCCGCGTGCTGGATGCTGGACAGCGGCGAGGCGCCCGTGCCGCCCTCGTAGCCGGAGATGACCACGCAGCTCGCGCCGGCCTTGGCCACGCCCGCGGCGATGGTGCCCACGCCCACCTCGCTCACCAGCTTCACGCTGACGCGCGCGGCCGGGTTCACCGACTGGAGGTCGTAGATGAGCTGCGCCAGGTCCTCGATGGAGTAGATGTCGTGGTGCGGCGGCGGGGAGATGAGCGTCACGCCCGGCGTGGACCAGCGCGCGCGGGCGATGCGCTCGTCCACCTTGTGGCCGGGGAGCTGGCCGCCCTCGCCGGGCTTGGCGCCCTGGGCCACCTTGATTTGGAGCTCGTCCGCGTTGACCAGGTACTCCGTGGTGACGCCGAAGCGCGCGCTGGCCACCTGCTTGATGGCGCTGCGGCGCAGGTCGCCATTCTCGTCGCGGGTGTAGCGGCGCGACTCCTCGCCGCCCTCGCCGCTGTTGGAGCGCCCGCCCAGCCGGTTCATGGCGATGGCCAGCGTCTCGTGCGCCTCCGCGCTGATGGAGCCGAAGGACATGGCGCCGGTGACGAAGCGCCGGGCAAGGGCGAGCGCCGGCTCCACCTCGTCCAGCGGCACCGGCGCGCGGCCCTCGTGCGAGATCTCCAGCAGCCCGCGCAGGTTGCAGTGCTCGCGCGTCTCGTCGTCCGCCAGCCGCGAGTACTCCGCGAAGGTGGCGGCGTCATTGGCGCGCACCGCCGCCTGGAGCCGGGCGATGGTGGCCGGGTTCCACTTGTGCCGCTCGCCCAGCCGGCGCCAGCGGTACTGGCCGCCCACCGGCAGCATGCCGGCCTCCACGTCCGCCTCCGGGCCGAAGCCGCGGGCGTGGCGCTCCCGCACCTCGCGCCCCAGCTCCGGCAGGCCCACGCCCTCCACGCGCGACGCCGTGCCGGTGAAGTGCTTCTCCACCAGCGCGCGCTGGAGCCCCACTGCCTCGAAGAGCTGCGCGCCGCGGTAGGACTGGAGCGTGGAGATGCCCATCTTGGACATCACCTTGAGCAGGCCCTCCTCCACGGCGTGGATGAAGCGCTCCTGCGCCTTCTCCTCGTCCACGGCGAGCTCGCTGGCGTCCGCCAGGGCCCGCAGCGTGTCCAGCGCCAGGTACGGGTTCACCGCCGCCGCGCCGTAGGCGAACAGGCAGGCGAAGTGGTGCACCTCGCGCGCCTCCGCCGTCTCCAGCAGCAGGCCGGCGTACATGCGGATGCCGTCCCGCACCAGCCGCTGGTGCACCGCGGACATGGCCAGCAGCGCGGGGATGGCCGCGTGCGCCGCGTCCACGCCTCGGTCGCTGAGCAGCAGGATGCTGGCGCCCGCGTCCACCGCGTCCACGGCCTCGCTGCACAGCTTCTCCACCGCCGCCTCCAGCGCGCCCTCGCCGCCGTCCAGGGCGTAGAGGAGCGACAGGCGGCGCGTCTCGAAGAGGCCCTCGTCGTTGATGGCCGCCAGCCGCGCGAGCTGGCCGTTGGTGAGGATGGGGCCGGGGAGCGACAGCCGGTGGCACTGCTCCGGCGTCTCCTCGAAGGTGTTGCTCTCCGGGCCCAGCGCGGTGGCCAGCGTCATCACCAGCGACTCGCGCAGCGGGTCGATGGGCGGGTTGGTGACCTGCGCGAAGAGCTGGTGGAAGTAGGAGAAGAGGCTGGGGGCCTGGTCGCTGAGCACCGCCAGCGGCGTGTCCGTGCCCATGGAGCCCACCGGCTCCTTGCCCGTCTCCGCCATGGGCGTGAGCACCGAGCGCACGTCCTCGGCCGTGTAGCCGAAGGCGCGCTGGGCCCGCCACAGCTCCTCGCCGCGCAGGCGGAGCGGGGCGGCGACGGCGGGGAGGTTGTCGAAGGGGTAGACGTTGCGCTGGAGCCAGCGGCGGTAGGGCCAGCGCGTGGTGATGTCGCGCTTGACGTCCGCGTCCTCCAGGATGCGGCCCTCGGTGGTGTCCACCAGCAGCATGCGGCCCGGCGTCAGGCGGCCCTTGCGGCGCACCTGCGCGGGCGGCACGTCGATGACGCCCATCTCCGAGGCCAGGATGATGCGGTCATCCTCCGTGACGAGGTAGCGCGCGGGCCGCAGGCCGTTGCGGTCCAACGTGGCGCCGATGAGCTGCCCGTCGGTGAAGGCGATGGCCGCGGGGCCGTCCCAGGGCTCCAGCAGCGCGGAGGAGTACTCGTAGAAGGCGCGCCGCTCGTCCGCCATCTGCGCGTCGCCCTCCCACGCCTCCGGAATCATCATCATCAGGGCGTGGGGGAGGGGGCGGCCGCCCAGGTAGAGCAGCTCCACCATGTTGTCGAACTGCGCCGAGTCGCTCTTGCCCGGGACGATGATGGGCTGGAGCGCCTCCAGGCTGCCGCCCAGGCGCGCCGTCTGGAGCAGGCCGCGCCGCGCGGTCATCCAGTTCCGGTTGCCGCGCAGGGTGTTGATTTCACCGTTGTGCGCGATGAAGCGGAACGGCTGCGCCAGCTCCCACGTGGGGAAGGTGTTGGTGGAGAAGCGCGAGTGGACCAGGCCCAGCGCGCTCACGAAGTCCGGCTCCCGCAGGTCGGCGTAGAAGCGCGGCAGGTCCACCGGCAGCACCAGGCCCTTGTAGACCAGCGTCTCCGACGACAGCGACGCCACGTGGAAGAGGCCCGTGGGGTCCACGCCGCGCGCCTGGACGAGCTTCTCCGTCAGCTTGCGGATGCGGTACAGCTTGCGCTCGAAGGCGCTGGGGACCATGCGGCGGCGCGCCACGAAGAGCTGCCGGATGACGGGCGCGGCCTCGCGGGCCACGGGGCCCAGGTGCTCCGGCTCCACCGGCACGTCGCGCCAGCCGAGCACGCGCTGGCCCTCTTGTACGACAATCTCCTCGAAGGCGGCCTCACAGGCGGCCCGGGCCGCGGGCTCGGGCGGGAGGAAGACCTGGCCCACGCCGTAGTGCCGGCGCGGCGGGAGGGAGAAGGGCAGCTTCGGGGAGATGCGCTCGAAGAAGCGGTGGGGGAGCTGGACCAGGATGCCGGCGCCGTCCCCCGTTCGGGGGTCCCTGCCAGCCGCCGCCCGGTGGCTGAGGCGGTTGAGGAGCTCCAGGGCGTCCTCGACGATGCCTCGCGAGCGTTCACCCCTCAAGTGGGCGACGAAGCCCACGCCGCACGCGTCATGTTCGGTGTCCGGCTCATACAGGCCGTACCGACCGGGGCGAAATGCCGACATCTGAAGTCCCCTTTCCCGACGACGCGGGTAGTCATCAATGCTGTGTCACGTCACGCTAACGCGCTGCGTTGGCCTGCGTAAAGGGTGGTCCCCGCGTCCTGTGGTCAGGCGGGGCGAGGAGGCGCCTTGCGGGCCTGGAGATGAACTACAGTGCCGCGCCTCGTCACATTCCGGCGTGAACCCCGAGGCTCCCGTGCCTGGATGCCGCGCCGCGTGAGGTCGCCTCCATGCCGTACACACCCATCATCGGCACGCTGGGCTACGTGATGTCGCCCGACGGGCAGCGCGTGCTGCTCATCCACCGCAACGCCCGCCCGGATGACGCCCACTACGGCAAGTACAACGGCCTGGGCGGGAAGCTGGACCGCGACGAGGACGTGGCCGCCTGCATGCGCCGGGAGATTCGCGAGGAGGCGGGCATCGAGTGCACGCAGATGGTGCTCCGGGGCACCCTCTCCTGGCCGGGCTTCGGCAAGCACGGCGAGGACTGGCTGGGCTTCGTGTTCCGCATTGACCGCTTCGAGGGCACGCCGCTGGAGCGCAACCCGGAGGGTTCCCTGTCCTGGGTGCCGGTGGCGGACCTCCAGCGCCTCAACCTGTGGGACGGGGACCGGCACTTCCTGCCGCTGGTGTTCGACGCGGACCCCCGGCCGTTTCACGGCGTCATGCCCTACGCGGGCGGGCGTGCCGTGAGCTGGTCCTACAGCCGCCTCTAAGTGGCTGGAGCAGCAGGGTTTTTCCGCGGGGTGTCCGTGCCTGGACGGCCTGGCTGGCGTTCCGCCGCACGGAGGAAGGTTCACTCAGCGGCCGTTGACGCATGGGGCTGCCGGAAGTATCCACCACTGCGGTGAAAGTGAGAACGATTCTCAATTTCGAGTTTCCGCGGGCCGCCGGGAACGTCGCCCCCACGGTGGTGGCGACGCCCGCTGGGGCGCTCTTCCGCATGGGGGAGTCCTCGGCAGTGGAGGGCTTCTGGCGCCGGTGGAGCGGGGCCGTCACGGTGGCGTTCGCGCTCCATGTGGCCGCCGTCGCCGCGGGCCTGTCGGTATCGTCGACGCCGCCGCGGAAGGTGGTGCCGGAGGAGCCGGAGCTGGTGCTGCTGGCGCTCGCCGCGCCGCCGCCCCGCCTCCGGCTGGAGGTGGCGCGTCGCCGCGGGCGGCCGTGAAGAAGGACGTGCAGCGTCAGGCGCGGCCCCGGCCCACGCCGCGCGTGGTGCCCACGCCCGTTCCCCGGCCGGAGCCGGTGGCGGAGGTGAAGCCGGAGACGCCCCCCGAGCCGGAGCCCGTCCCCGCGCCGGAGCCCACGCCCGAGCCCCAGGTGGCGCAGGCGGAGCCGGCGGTGGACAGCGGCGCCGCCGTGGTGGGGGGCGTCATTGGTGGCGTGGTGGGCGGAGTCGTTGGTGGCACGGTCGGCGGAATCGCCGGCTCGACGGCCATTGGCGGCACGGGCGACGCGTTGACGCTGAAGCAGGTGATGCGGCCCCCCACGGTCATCAAGCAGGTCACGCCGAAGTACCCCCGGCTGGCGAAGCAGCGGAACATCCAGGGGGTGGTGCTGGTCCGCGTCATCGTCGGGACGGACGGCCGGGTGGAGCCGGAGCACACGAAGGTGATGCGCTCGGTGCCCGCGCTGGACGCCGCGGCCATGGCCGCCGTCAATCAGTGGCGCTTCACGCCCGCGCTGGGCCGCACGGGGCGGCTGGCGCGCGTGATGATCGACATCCCGGTGAACTTCTCGCTGCGGTGAGCCCCGGCGCGGTGACGCGCCGGGCCCACTCCAGCCTTGCTTGCGTGGGCTCCGGTCCACGCCAGGGCCCTTTCATGCGCACGTTCCGAAACATCCTCTTCTGGATTCACCTCCTCGTCGGTGTCGCCGCCGGGCTGGTGATCGCCATCATGTCCTTCACGGGCGTGGTCCTCGCCTTCGAGAAGCAGCTCATCGCGTGGGCGGAGCGGGATGCCCGCACGGTGCAGGTGCCGGCGCCGGGCGCGCCGCGGCTCCCGGTGGAGGAGCTGATCGAGCGCGTCCGCGCGTCGCGGACCGACGGGAAGCCCTCCGGGGTGACGGTGTTCCCGGAGCCGACGTCCGCGGTGCAGGTGAGCATCGGCCGGGGCGCGGTGACCTACGTGAATCCCTACACCGGCGAGGTGCTGGGCAACGGCGCCACGGGGCTCCGCGGCTTCTTCCGGTGGAACACGGAGCTGCACCGGTGGCTGGTCGCCAGCGGCGACAGCCGTGCGGTGGGCAAGGCCATCACCGGCGCGAGCAACGCGGTGTTCCTGTTCCTGGCCATCTCCGGCCTCTACCTGTGGTGGCCGCGCAAGTGGACGCTGCGGGCGATGCGGCCGTCGCTGTGGTTCCGGCGCGGGCTGAAGGGCAAGGCGCGCGACTGGAACTGGCACAACGTCATCGGCTTCTGGTCGCTGCCGGTGCTCATCGTGCTGACGGCGTCGGGCATGGTCATCTCGTACAAGTGGGCCTCCAACCTGGTCTACACCGTGACGGGCAACACGCCGCCCGCGGCGAAGGGGCCGCCCGGCTCGGCGGCGGTGAAGGTGCCCGCGCCCGCGGTGGAGACGCCGCGCAAGCCGATGGACGCGCTCATCGCCGAGGCCCAGCGGACCTCGCCCACCTGGTCATCCGTCACGCTGCGGCTGGGCGGCGGGGCGCGCGGCGGCGAGGGGGGCTCGGACGGGGTGGACGCCGTGACGGTCGCCGTCCGCGAGGCGGACGGGTGGCCGCTGTTCTCCTCCAAGCAGGTGTCGTTGAACCCCTTCACCGGCGAGGTGGCGAAGGTGGAGACGTACGCGGACTACAACAGCGGCCGCAAGGCGCGCTCCTGGCTGCGCTTCCTCCACACCGGTGAGGCGCTGGGGCTGCTGGGGCAGCTCGTGGCCGCCATCGCGTCGCTGGGCGGCGTGTTCCTCGTGTACACGGGCTTCGCCCTGTCGTGGCGCCGGTTCTTCACCCGTCGCCGGACGGACACCGAGCCTCGGGACGAGGCCGCCGCGCAGTCCGAAGCGGCGGCCTGACAGGCTCCGGCCCTCCTCGTGAGGGTGACGGGTTCGCTCGTCATCCTCCCACTCACGAGGCGGGCGCTCGCGCCCTGGCCGGACGCTTCAGTTCCGGTCCTTGCGGACCTGCACCTTCTTGCCGCGCAGGGTGGCGTTCTTCAGCGCCGCGATGATGCGGTTGGCGTCGGACTCGGGCACCTCCACGAGGGAGAAGGTGTCGCCAATCTGGATGGCGCCAATCTTGGAGGACTCCACGCCCGCCTCCCCGGCGATGGCGCCCACGAGGTCCGCGGGGCGCATGCCGGCGTGACGGCCCGCGCCAATCCACAGGCGGGTGACGTCCCACGTCGGCGGGCCACCGCGCGCCTTGGGGCCTCGGGCAGGGCCCGCGCGGCCGGCGGGGCCTCCGAACTTGCCGCCCGGGCGCTCACGCCGCTCCTGCGGCGGGGCGACGACGGGGATCTCCGTCTCCTCCGTGTCGCGGCCCTCGTCCTGGGCCTCGTGGAGCAGCTTCACGGCGGCGGCGGCGATGTCCATGGCGTCGAACTCGCTGGCCAGTCCCTCCACCACGTTGCGGAGGGAGTCGTACTCGCCGGCCACCAGCGTCTCGCGGAGGGAGGCGCGGAGCAGCTCCTGGCGCTTCTCGCGCATGTCCGCCACGGTGGGGACGGTGGCCACCTCGATGCGCTGGCCGGTGACGCGCTCGATGTTGCGCAGCAGGCGGTGCTCGCGGGGCTCCACCAGGGTGATGGCCACGCCCTCGCGGCCTGCGCGGCCCGTGCGGCCGATGCGGTGCACGTAGGCTTCCGGCGCGTTGGGCACGTCGAAGTTCACCACGTGGGACAGGCGGGGGATGTCCAGGCCGCGCGCCGCCACGTCGGTGGCCACGAGCAGGTCGGTGCCCTGGGACTTGAGCTGCTTGATGACGCGGTCCCGCTGCTCCTGCGTCATGCCGCCGTGCAGGGCGTGCGCGCGCCAGCCTCGGCCGTTGAGGGAGACGGTGAGGTCGTCCACCTCGGTGCGGGTGCGGCAGAAGATGATGGCCGCGGTGGGGGACTCCACGTCGAGCAGCCGGCCCAGCGTGGCGATCTTGAAGGCGCGCGGGACGACGTAGGCCGTCTGGCGGACGCGGGGCATCTCCCCCTGTTCCACCTTCTCGCGGGCGATCTTCACGCGCACGGGCTCGTGCAGGTGGCGCTCGGCGATGCTGGCGATGCGCGGCGGGAGGGTGGCGGAGAAGAGGGCCGTCTGCCGGTCCTCGGGCGTGCCGGAGAGGATGGCCTCCAGGTCCTCGGCGAAGCCCATGTCGAGCATCTCGTCGGCCTCGTCGAGCACGACGACGCGCACGTCATCGAGCTGGAGCGTGCCACGGCGCAGGTGGTCCAGCGCGCGGCCCGGGGTGGCGACGACGACGTCCACGCCGCGCTTGAGGACGCGGAGCTGCTGGCCGATGACCTGCCCGCCGTACAGGGGCAGCACGGAGATGCCGAGCTTCTGGCCGTAGCGGTGGATGGCCTCGGAGACCTGCATGGCCAGCTCGCGCGTGGGGACCAGCACCAGCGCGGAGGTGGTGTTGGGCCGGCAGGCGCCGGGCTCCACGTGGTTGAGCAGGGGCAGGGCGAAGGCGGCCGTCTTGCCGGTGCCGGTGGCGGCGATGCCGAGCAGATCCTTCCCCGCGAGCAGCGGAGGGAGGGCGGCGGCCTGGATGGGGGTGGGCTCCTCGTAGCCGAGCGCGCTGAGCGCCTCGACGAGCGCGGGCTTCAAGCCCAGGGAATCAAAGGTGGCCTCGACGGGGGCGGGGGGCTGGGGGGCTTTCACGGCCGGGCCTTGTACCACCTGCACCGGCCGGGTGCGCCCCCAGAATGGTGGGGGGCCACGACCTGAACAGTTGGCGGCATTCGACCCTGACGGAGAGTAGAATCAGGAGGTTGGCTCGGGCCACAGACGAGCGTCTTCGTCGGCCCGACACCAAGAGGACTTCGGCGGCGGTAGGGCCATGACGTTCTCTCAGCGAGTGCTGTTCGCGTCTGGAGGGTACTCTTCGAGGGCCAGATCGGCGTTCGCGTAGAGCATCGCGAAATGTGCGTGGCGTCGCCCTTCCTGGAATGTTCGTGATGCTAGGTGCTGCGTTCGGATCAGGCGGAGCTGTTCCTGCGCGTGGTCGCGGACCTTCTTGAGTGCCCGGGTGACTGTGTGGGGGGTTACGTTCACAAGAGAGGGGCGGTGAATGCAAAACGCAGTGAGTCGGCCGTCGCGTTCAGACGGCAGAACTTCAACTGCATCCGGAGAGCCAAACAACTCCATCAGCGCTGCGCCATGCAAAATCACGTATCCGTTGTCATGAGGGAGTTCTCCCACAGAGGGCAACTGATCCTCCAGGATGACGACTCTGCCGTTAGGGGTCAGTACATCATGAATGCTCTTGAAGACGCGAATCCAATCCCGGGTCGGAATCTCATGGAGCACATTGCACATGAGGACGACGTTCATTGAATTCGTGCCGGCGATGTTTAGGCCGCTGAGTGACTTGACAATGTAAGCGTTCGGATCGCCAGGTTGGTTCAGTTGTTGGATGTGGTTGGCGCATTCTTTTTCGTCGTCACTGCTGCTGTAGGCGGGTGATTGGTATGCGTAGTAAGTGAAGGCATGTGTGCCGCAATTGCGTTCGCTGAGGGCTGCTGCAAGTCGCCCACGTCCGGCTGCATAATCGAGAATGCGGATATGGCCATCTTCGCTCGCGAACCGCTGGGCTGCTTGCCACATCTGGTGCTGCTGAGGGTCTCCGTCTCGTGCGCTTATGGCTTCCGGGGGCAGCAGGCATTGGGCTGCGAAGCTGTCGATAGCCATTGTGTCGGCGTCTGCTAGGAGTCGCTGTAGCTTGATTCGGCCATCGTTGCCGCCAAGAAGCCGATCGACCATTTGATTTATCTTGCCGCTTGAGGATTCTATTGCTCCGTTGTCGACAATGTGGACGGATTCGATTCCTGCATGGGCAATCAGTGGGAGCGAGTGGGTGGCGAGCCAGATCCGGGAGCCGTGGCCAAGTGCTTCTTCACGTAGGGCGTTGATTGCGCGGATGCATACATCGGGGTGTAGGTGGTTCTCCGGTTCGTCGATCAGGATTTGTGCGTTTTGGAGCCAGTCTCGTTGTCTGTGGATGATGATGGCCCAAAACATCAGTACCTGCTCGCCAGCTGATAGCTCGCGCACGTCGAGCGGGCGGCCGCGAAAGGTTGGTATTGCTTGGAGTTCGTCGTCTGGAATTGATTCGATTTCAGCGCCAAGCAGGGCATGCAGAACTCTGTTGAACAGTTCGGCATCTGCGAGTCGCTTCTGTGCACCAGGGGCGCTTTTGGCGCGAGGGTGTTCGGCCTCGTGAATAGCTCGTGCTACGGTGTATAAGTAGGCGGGGGCGCTTTCCTGGGCAGTGTAAAATCCACCTTGCGTGTTGGATGCTGCGAGAGAGTTTATCTCTGCAGGTGTTTTGTTCATGGGGTTCCATTGGCCTTTTTCAAGTCTATGGAGGAGTGATTTGAATTGACTTTCATGTTTGAAGTCGAACTCCTTGGGGGTTGGGTATCGCAGCAGAATGACTGGGGAAGGGTCTGGGGCGTCGGCTGGATGTATTAAATTGATGTCCTTTGAGTGTTTGCGGGCTGCCTTGATCCAGTCGGGGGAGTTTTTTATGGCTTCAATGTCTTGCCCTGTGACTTGGCTACTGATTGCGGCGTGCTTGTGTAGTTTCTCGAGTCCTTCTTTGGCAAGTCTGGAGCGTTCTATGATTGGTTCTATGAGCTTTAGGTAGCGCGACTTGCCGGCGCCATTGGGGCCGGCGAGGACTACTGTTGATTTGAGATTTTTCAATCTCCAGGGCTTGAGTCCGATTTTGTTTGTCAGGTCCTCTGGAAATTCGATCTCGGTAAACATGGTTGGATTCCTGGCTCTAGCTTGATGCGTTCGGTGCAGCATGCACAGAAGAATGCAGATTCAGTCCTTCCAGAGCACCTTCCACGGGTGCTTGCGGAGGTCCGTCACCAGCTCGCGCAGCTCCTCGTAGAGCGTGCCGTCCTGGAGCACCGCGCCCGCGGTGCCCTCGCCGGCCTCCAGCTTCGCCAGCACCCGGTCCGCGCGCGCCGCGATGCTCTCCAACTGCCCCGAGGCCGCCGTGAGGCGCTCCAGGGCGAGCTTCACCCGCGCGCCGTCCTCCGGCCCCAGCGGGCCCGTCACCGCGGCGAGCCCGTCCAACGTCGTCCCGGCGGACTTCGTCAGGCCCGGCAAGTCCCGGCGCACCACGGAGGCCACCGCCGCCGCGTCGTCCAGCATCCGCGCGCCCTTGCCTCCGGGCTGGAAGGCCTCGCGCGCCAGGCCCGCGAGCTGGCGCAGGTCCTTGGAGGCGGCGGCCAGTTCGGTCGCCAACACCTTCACGTCGCCCCGGTTCTCCGTCAGCATCTGGTCCAGCGTCCGCGCCAGGCGGGACACGTTCGCCGCGAGGCCTCGAATCGCCTCCGGGTCCTCCTCCAGCATCTGCGACAGCAGGTCCACGAAGCGGGTGAGCTGCTCGGCCAGCACATCCAACCGGGGCGCGTCCGTCCCCCGCACGACGGTGCCCGCGGGCAGCCGCTCCGGCGCCGAGCCCGGGTTCAGCTCCAGGTAGGGCTCGCCCAGGATGCCCACCGTGGCCACCGTCACGCGCGCGTCCTCGCGCAGCGCGCCCACGGCCTCCGGCGCCACCGCGAGCTCCATCCGCACGGGCAGGGGGCGCCCTTGCGCGTCCCGCCGCTCCGGTTGGAGCTGGATGTCCTGCACGCGCCCCACCTGCACGCCGCCCAGCTTCACGGGCGCGCCCTCAACCACGTTGCCCGTGTGGCCGAAGTCCACCGCCAGCCCCGTCTCCGAGCCCAGCTTCAGCTCGCCCATCAGCCACAGCAGCAACAGCACGCCCACGATGGCGGCCAGCACCAGGGCGCCCACCTTCAGCTCCAGCCGTCGCTCATCCATCCGTCGCGCCCTCCATGAACGGCGCCGTCAGCACCCGCAGCTCGGGCGCGGTGGACTCCAGGAAGCCCTTCGGCGTCCCCAGGTAAGCACATTGCTTGTTCGCCACCACCAGGACCCGGTCCGCCAGCGCCTTCAACTGCCGGTAGTCGTGGGACACCACCATGCCCCCCAGGCCCCGCGCCTTCAGCGACGCGAGCACCTCCTCCACCTGTCCCGCCGCCTTCCGGTCCAGGCCCGTCGTCGGCTCGTCGAAGAGCAGATAGCGCGGCTTGAGCACCAGCGCCCGCGCGATGGCCGTCCGCTTCTTCGCCCCGGGCCCCAGCTCCGGAGGCAGCCGGTCCGCCCAATCCAGCAGCCCCACCTGGGCCAGCGCGGCGTCCACGTCATCCGCGGACGCCGCCGGGTCCGCCAGCCACACGTTCTGCCGGAGCGTGCGCCAGTCCAGCAGCGCCGGGCCCTGCACCAGGTAGGGGGCCCGCCGGCGCAGCGGCACCAGCTCGCGCTCGGGCCGGGAGTCCACGCGCTCGCCCCAGAGCGCCACCTCGCCCGCGTCCGGGCGCAGCAGCCCCACCGCCAGCCGGCACAGCACGCTCTTCCCGGTGCCGCTGGCGCCCGCGATGAACGTCAGCTCCTTCGTGGACACGTCCGCCGTGAGCCCCGCGAGCACGGGCCGGCGGCCCTCGTCGAACGCGACGTGGACGTCCCGGAACCGCAGCGCCTCGTCGTCGGGGAGGGGCGTCATGCGCGAAGGCTCGCTCACAGGCGCAGGAGCTGGAAGGCCAGCGACACGGCGAGGTCGATGAGCAGGCACCCCAGGCTCGCCGCAACCACGCCGTCGGTGGTGGCCTCGCCCACGGCCTCGGCGCCGCCGCGCGCCTTGAGGCCCGCCACGGCCGCCGCCAACGGGATGTAGAGCCCGCAGCCCGCGGCCTTCAGGAACGCGGCGAGCAAGTCCCACCCGTCCACGTAGCGCGGATCCATGAAGGCGCGCCCGTCCACACCGAAGGCGAGCTGCGCCACCGCCGCCGCGGACAGCGTGGCCGCGACGGTGCCCAGGGTGCACAGCAGCGGGACGCCCAGGACGCCGGCGATGACCCGGGGCGCCACCAGGTCGGCGTAGGGGTCTCCCGCCGACATCTCCAGGGCCTCCACCTGCTCGTTGACGCTCATGGTGGACAGCTCGGCCGCGTGGGCCGCGCCCGCGCGGGACGCCGTGAGCAGCGCGGACACCGCGGGCCCCAGCTCGCGGATGAGCAGCTCGAAGTAGGCGGGCCCCAGCACCGCCACGTTGCCCACGAAGCGCCGCGCCTGGCTGTTGGCGATGGTGACGAGCACCGCGCCGAAGAAGGCCATGCCGGACATCACCAGCCAGACGCTGCGCCCGCCCAGCTCGTGGAGCTGCGCCAGCGACTCGCGCCAGGGCACGCCGTCCCGCGTGGAGGCCCGCACCGTGCGCGCCAGCATCACCGCGGGCGCCCCGAGGAACGTCCGCACGCCGCTCATCCCATCCACCCCGCGAGCAGCGACGTGAGCACGAAGTCGAGGACGAAGATGGCCGCGCAGCCCCGCACCACCGCGCTGGCCGCCGCCTGGCCCACGGCGTGCGCGCCGCCCCGGGCGGACAGGCCCACCGTGGTGGACAGCAGGGCGATGGCCAGCCCGAAGATGCCCGTCTTCACCACGCCGCCCAGGACGTCGAGCGGGCCGAGCAGCTGCGCGAAGGTGCCGAAGAAGACGCGCACCGGCAGGTTCAGGGCGAGCAGGGCGGCCACGGACTCGAAGAGGATGGCCACCGCGAAGGTGACGCTGCTGAGCGCCAGCATGCTGACCTCCATGGCCACCACGCGGGGCGCGACGAGGATGGCGAAGGGGTCCAGCCCGATGCCGCGCAGCCCTTCAATCTGCCCGCCCACCTGCATCAACGCCAGCTCCGCCGCGTTCCGGGCGCCCAGGCGCGCCGACATGATGAGGCCCAGCAGCAGCGGGCCGAACTCCCACAGCACGCCGTAGCCCGCCGCCCAGCCGAGGAAGGCCCGCGCGCCGAAGCGCTGGACGTAGATGCCCGACTGGAGCACCACGATGACGCCGGCCAGCGCCGCCGTGGCCAGCGCGAGCGGCAGGGAGCCGTAGCCGAACTGCACCAGGGCGCGGCCCAGCTCGCGGCGCTCCAGCTTCGGCAGCGCCAGCACCGTGCGGCCCACGACCAGCCCGAGCGCGCCGACGCCACGCAGGGCGTCCAGCCCCGCGCGTCCGAGCCGTGTCAGGAGCGTCACGCCGGCACCTCGTCCGGAGCGTCCTCGAGCTCGGGCGCTGGGGGGCCGTCATGAACCAGCCGCCCGCCGCGCAGGTACAGCCAGCGGGGCAGGGGCAGGTCCATCGGCGCCTCTGTCGCCACCACCAGCAGCGTGCCGCCCTTCGACACGTCCAGGAGCACCCGGGCCACCTGCCGGGCCGTGCCCGGGTCCAGCCCCGCGAAGGGGTCATCCGCGAGCACCACCGACGGCCGCGCCGCCAGCGCCCGCGCGATGCCCGCCCGCTTCTTCATGCCGCCGGACAGCCGCTCCGGCAGCGTGTCCGCCGCGTCCGCCAGGCCCACCGCGCGCAGCACGTCACTGGCGCGGCTCCGGGCCTCGGCCTCCGGGACGTGGCGGCGGGTGAGGGGCGCCATGACGTTCTCCAGCACCGTCATCGAGTCGAACAAGGCGTCCGTCTGGAACACCATCCCGAACGACGCCTGCCGCTCCCGGCGCTCCGCGGCCGTCAGCAGCGCCGCGTCCTGCGCATCCCACAGGACGCGGCCCTCCGTGGGCCGCACCAGCCCGGCCAGGGCCTTCACGAACGTCGTCTTCCCCGCGCCCGAGCGCCCCAGCACCAGCGCTTGCGTCCCGGGCGGCAGCGCGCAGCGCACGTCGGACAGGACCTGCCGCGCCCCGTACCGCACCGAAAGGCCGTCCGCGCGCAGGTCCATGGTGTCCGTCCGCCTCAGGGCCGCCAACGCACGAGCGCGCCGCTGTCGCCCGCGACCCAGACGTCCCCCGGGCCGGTGCCACTCAGCGCGTTCATGCGACTGGACGGCTCGAAAGCGGGGCTCCAGGCCGTGCCGTCGAAGAAGTGGATGTTGTTCGTGCCGCTGCTCACGGCGTAGATGGCCTTGCTGCCGAAGGCCACCAGCGCGCGGATGTCCGCCGGGGTCTCGGTCGGAAGCATGATGGGGGGCTTCGTGGTCCACGTCGTGCCCGAACGCTCCAGGAAGAGCCCGGCGGCGCCCACGACGTAGACGTGGCTCGGCGAGAGCACCCGGATGCCATAGAAGTACCGTTCCTCCCCTGCGTCGCCCCGCACCTCCCGTTCCCAGGTGCCGCCCTCCTGCGTGGGGCCGCGCCAGACCACGGGGCGCTGGGTGCCGGGGGCCACGTTCTCGGCGCCCGCCGCGAACAGCGTGTACGGGCTGGTGCCGTCAATGGACCTGAGGTTGTCGTAAAGCTGGGTGAGCTCCCGCGGGGCCTCCTGCGTGGGAGCGCCCTCCTCGTAGTTCCAGAGGATGATCCGCCCCGCGCTGTCCACCGCATACAGCGCCACGCGGTTGCCATTCTCGAAGCCCACCATCCCGTTGATGCTGGCATCCGCGAGGCCATCCACTTCGTCACAGGCGCCGGAGTCGGTCGGAAGCCGGGTGGTGAACTTGCCCGCGCCGCTGCCCATGAACACGCGGCCGGAGCTCGCCACCCAGGAGGACTGCCACGGGTCCGGGCAGGTCGCCACGACGGAGATCGTGTCCCCGTCGACGTGGGCGATCTGGCCGTCACGTCCCCCGAGCCAGCCCTTGTTGCCGGCGTAGGCGGCCACCGTCTCCCAGACAAGCGTGGCGGGCGTCGCGTCCGTCATCGACCAGTCCTCGGGGTCGCAGTCAGCCACGTCCTCGTCCACCAGGCCGTCGCAGTCGTTGTCCAGCCGGTCGCACACCTCGGTGGCCGAGCCCGACACGAAGCGCGAACTCTCATCGCAGTCCGTGTTCGTCTCCACGGCGCCCGTCGGCGGTTCGGCGCACCAGAGGCCCACGGACGTCCCCGCGTGGCCGTCACCGTCCTCGTCCAGGAACCACTCCCGCGGCACCTCGGTGCTGACGCAGGCGGTCAGCGCGTTGCCCGCGCACTGCTTGACACCCGGGCAGTTGCCCTCCGCCTGGCACGTCACGCCCACGTCGAACGGGTCATTGTCGATGACGTTGTCGCAGTTGTCGTCCTTCCCGTCGCAGATGAACTCAGCCTGGTTGGGGTGGACGGCGGGGTCGCGGTCATCGCAGTCGCCGCCCTCCCGGATGTAGCCCTGGGGGGGATTGCAGGAGAGGTTGGGCAGGGCGTTCGAGTCGCCGTAGCCATCTCCGTCCGCGTCGGGGTAGTACTCGGCGCCGCCGGGGGCGTCCGCCTCGCCGTTGGCGCAGTTGTTGTCCACGCCGTCGCACAGCTCGGTCGCCGCGGGGTGGATGGCCGCGTCGTCGTCGTTGCAGTCCGACCCCGGGAAGGCGCCGTCCATGGAGACATAGCCGTCGTCATCCAGGTCCAGGGCGCGCAGGTCCAGCTCCACCTCGTGGGTGCCCACCGCGGGGACCTGGGTGGTGATCTCGTGCCGCGCCACCACGGGCCCGGTGCAGGAGCGCTCGTGGGCGGTCGCGGTGAGCCGCAGGTCGCGGCTCCAGCCCGCCCGGCCCAGGACGGCCACCGTCCGCACGTCGCTGCGGGCCGAGGGCTCCATCCGGATTTCGGCGGTGTCGGTGCGGCTGGGGTCCTCCACGTCCGTGACGGTCAACGTGAGGCAGCCCGGGCGAAACGTCGCATACGAGACGCGCGCGCGGATCGCGCCGGCATCGGGCGGGTCCTCCTTCCGGCAGCCGGAGACAGAGAGCCCCACGCCAAGAACGCAACCCATCAGGAATAATCGCATCGGCTGAGCATTCCCGGGCGCCTGGTGGCGCCCGCAATTTTTCGACAGTGAGCCAAGAAACGCAGGAGAACCTGAAGCCACCCATAGTCCGTTGCGCTGGCCAGCGTCCAGACACCGAATCGACATAGCCCCTTCTCTCCAGCTCCGTTTATATGGCGCGCCGAACCGCCCTCCGAGGCCCGAGCATCCCCCGCCCGTTCATGCAAAGACCCCGTCTCGCCACCGCCGTGCCCCTCTGCGCCTGGCTTGCCCTGTCAGCCTCCGACGCATCCGGCCAGCAGCCTGGCGCGGCCGAGGCCGCCTCCGCGGACGTCCCAGTCGCCCCGTCCTCCCAGCCGCCGCCCCAGGGCGCCCCGCCCACCGAGGGCGGTCCGCTGACGCTGGAACAGGCCGTGGCCCTGGCCGCGAAGCGCAACGAGGTGGCCCTGGCCGCCGAGCAGCAATCCGAGGCCGCGAGGGCCCGGGTGGCCCGGGCCCGGGCCTTCTTCTTCCCGGAGCTGACGGGGACGGGGACCTACACCCGGCGCCTGAACGAGGTGACGCGCGAGGTCGGTGGCCAGACGGTGGTCATCCAGCGCAGCAACGCCTTCAACGCCAACTTCGTCGCCAGCATGCCGCTGTTCGACGCGCGCGGCATCTTCCTGTACCGCGCCGCCCGGCGGGATGAGGACGCGGCGGAGTGGGAGGCCGTGGAGGCCCGCCGGCAGATCGGCTTCGAGGCCGCCAGCGCCTTCCTCTCCACCCTGGCCCAGGAGCAGGTGTACCGCGCGGCCGAGCAGCGGCTCGCGTTCGCCCGCAAGTCGCTCCAGGACGCGGCGGCCCGCGCCGAGGCGGGCCTGGCCAGCACCAATGACGTGACGCGGGCGGAGCTGGAGGCCGCGAGCGCCGAGGTGCAGTTGTCCAACGCCCGCAACGCCGCGCAGACCACGCGGCTGGAGCTGAGCTACCTGCTGGTGAGCCCGGTGGAGGGGCGCCTGGCCGCCCCGGACACGCTGCTGTCGGACGCCAGCCGACCCCTGGAGGCCCACGCCTCCCTGGCCGAGGGCGCCCTGGACCGCCGCCCGGACATCCTGGCCGCCCGGCTGCGGGTGGACGCGCTGGAGGAGAACGCCAAGGAGCCGCTGGCCCGGCTGCTCCCCACCCTGGGGGCGTCCGCCACCTACCGCCTGACGAACGAAGCCGGCCTCGCGGGCCGCACCGGTGACGGCTTCCTGGGGCTCAACCTCATCTGGAACTTCTTCGACGGCGGCGAGCGCTACGCGGAGCGCCGGGAGCGGGTGGCGCTGGCGAAGGCGGCGCAGCTCCAGGTCCAGGCCACCACGCGCCGGGTGGACGTGGACATCGAGCAGGCGAGGGTGGCGCTGGAGAACGCCCAGGCCGCCCTGGCACAGAGCGACCTGGCGGTCCGCACGGCGCGGCAGAACGCGGAGGAGCAGGGGATTCTCTACCGTCAGGGCCTGTCCACGGCGCTGACGGTGGCGGACGCCTCACTGCGGCAGTTCGAGGCGGAGGTGGCGTATGCCCAGAGCCGGTTCGCGCTCGGCGTGGCGTTGCTGGGGCTGCGGGCGGCAGTCGGACTCGACCCATTGGGGAAGGAACCGTGAAGGAAATGCGACGCGTAGGAACGTTGGGTCTGGCCGTGGCCGCGCTGGCCCTGGGAGCGGGCTGCAAGAAGGACGCGCAGAGCCCCCCCGGCAAGGGTGCGCCGGCGGGTGGCGGCCGGGCAGCCATCCAGTTCCCCGTCGAGGTGGCTCCGGTGGAGTCGCGGGACGTGGAGTACGTGGTGGACGCGGTGGGCTCCGTGGAGGCCTTCGAGCGGGTGCAGATCACCGCCCGGGTGCCTGGCGCCGTGGAGCGGGTGCGCTTCGCGGAGGGGCAGGCGGTGAAGAAGGGCGAGGTGCTCGCGGAGATCGAGCCCGCCCGCTACGCCATCGCCGTGCGCTCCGCGGAGGCCTCGCTGGCGCGGGCCCGCGCCACGCTGGAGGAGGCGGAGGCCGGCGCGAAGCGCCGCACCGCGGTGAACGAGGCCAGCCCCGGCCTGCTGCCCGCCGAGCAACTGGAGACCTTCGAGGCCCGCGCGCGTACGGCGGCGGCGGACGTGGCGGCGGCGAAGGCGCTGGTGGACCAGGCGCAGCTCAACCAGCGGGACGCCTACGTGCGCGCGCCCATGGACGGCGTGCTCCAGACGCGCACGGTGCAGACGGGCCAGTACGTGCAGCCCGGCGTCGTGCTGGCCACGCTGCTGCGGCGCGAGCCGCTGCTGCTGCGCTTCACCGTCCCGGCGGCGGACGTGGCGCGCATCCAGCCCGGCATGACGGCGCGCTTCTCCGTCAGCTCCGCCGGGGGCGGATCCTTCACGGCGAAGATTACACACGTGGCCGCCGCCGCGGACGACGCCAGCCGCATGGTGCCGGTGACGGCGGAGATCACCGGCGAGGCCGCCGAGCGGCTGCGGCCGGGCGCCTTCGCCACGGTGGCGGTGCCGGTGGACACTCGCGGCGGAAGCCCGGTGATTCCGCAGACGGCGGTGCGCGCCAGTGAGCGCGGCTTCCTGGCCTACGTGGTGGAGGGCAACAAGGCTCGCGAGCGCGTGCTGGAGCTGGGCATGCGCACCGCGGATGGCCGCGTGGAGGTGCGCGACGGGGTGAAGCCCAGTGAGCTGCTGGTGGTGCGCGGCGGCGAGGCCCTGCGCGAGGGGGCCTCCGTCCGCGTGGCCCAGGCGCCCAAGCCCCAGGTCACCGGCGAGCCCGCCCTGCGGCCCGAGGCCGCCAGCGGCGGCGGAGGCACGCGGCCATGAACATCACCGAGGCGTGCATCAAGAAGCCCGTCCTGGCGTGGATGATCATGGCGGCCACCATCGTCTTCGGACTGGTGGCCGCGCAGCGCATCGGCATCAGCCAGTTCCCGGACGTCGACTTCCCCACCATCAACATCTCCGTCACCTGGGAAGGCGCCAACCCGGAGGCGGTGGAGAGCGACGTCCTCGAGTTCATCGAGGAGGCGGTGACGCAGGTGGAGGGCGTCACGGCCATCAGCTCCTCCGCGCGCCAGGGCGGCGGCAGGGTCACCGTCGAGCTGGACCTGTCGCGCAACGTGGACCTGGCGCTCCAGGACGTGCAGACCAAGGTCAGCCAGGTGCAGCGCCGGCTGCCGCTGGACATCGACCCGCCCATCATCTCCAAGTCCAACCCGGAGGACCAACCCATCCTCTGGGTCGGCGTGTCCGGGCCCTTCAGCCAGCAGGTGGTGAGTGACTACGCCCGCTTCCGCGTGAAGGAGAAGCTCCAGACGATTCCGGGCGTGGGCGAGGTGCAGCTCGGCGGCATGCTGGAGCGCAACGTCCGCATCTGGGTGGACGCGGAGAAGCTGGACGCGCTGGGGCTGACCGTCATGGACGTGACGGCCGCGCTCCAGCGGGAGCACGTGGAGCTGCCCGCCGGCCGCATCGAGACGCAGGGCCGCGAGGTCAACGTCCGCGTCATGGGCGAGGCGCTGGACCTGGAGACCCTGCGGCGCATCATCGTCCGGGAGCAGGACGGCTTCCCCGTCTACCTGAACGACGTGGCGCTGGTGGAGGACGGCTTCGAGGACGTGCGCCGCATGGCGCGCATCAACGGCGAGCCGGCGCAGGGCGTGGGCATCAAGAAGCAGCGCGGCGCCAACGCCGTGGCGGTGGCGCAGGGCATCCGGGCCGAGCTGGCCAAGATGCAGAAGGACCTGCCGGAGGGGATGCAGCTGGGCGTCAACTTCGACTCGACGCAGTTCATCGAGGAGAGCGTCCACGAGATCGAGTTCGAGCTGATGCTCGCGTGCCTGCTCACCGCGTTCGTGTGCTGGGTGTTCCTGGGCTCGCTGTCCAGCACGATGAACGTGGTGCTGGCCATCCCCATGTCGCTGCTGGGGACGGTGGCCGTCATCTACTTCCTGGGCTTCACGCTCAACACCTTCACGCTGCTGGGCCTGGCGCTGGCGGTGGGCATCGTCGTGGACGACGCCATCATGGTGCTGGAGAACATCTACCGGCACTCCGAAGAGGGGAAGGACCGGGTGCGCGCCGCGCGCGAGGGCACGGCGGAGATCACCTTCGCCGCGCTGGCGGCGACGCTGGCGGTGATTGCCATCTTCCTGCCCGTCGTCTTCATGAGCGGAGTCATCGGCAAGTACTTCCTCCAGTTCGGCGTGACGCTGTGCGTGGCGGTGCTGCTGTCCTACGTGGAGGCCATCACCCTGGCGCCCGCGCGCTGCGCGCAGCTGCTCAAGACGTCGCGTGAGGGCCGCAGCGCGGTGGGCGTGTGGGTGGACCGGGGCTTCGAGAAGCTGGAGCGCGTCTACGCGCGCGCCCTGGGGTGGGGGCTGAAGCGCCCCTGGTGGGTGCTGGGCGCGGCGGTGTTGCTGCTGGGCGTCAGCGCCTTCGTCTTCCGCGCGCTGCCCGGTGAGTTCGTGCCGTCGCAGGACCAGAGCCGCCTGCTGGTGCGCATGCAGACGGCGGTGGGCAGCGACATCGAGGAGACGAACCGGCTGTTCCTTCGGGCGGAGGAGTTCGCCAGCAACCGGCCCGAGGTGACGCGCGTGTTCTCCGTCGTCGGCGGCTTCGGCAGCGGCGCGGTCAACACCGGCATCATGTTCGTCAGCTTGAAGCCGCCCGACGAGCGCATGCCGCAGTCGGAGTTCCAGCAGATCCTCCGCAAGGAGTTCAACAGCTACCCGGGCCTGCGCGCGGTGGTGCAGGACCAATCCCAGAGCGGCTTCACGGCGCAGCGCGGCTTCCCGGTGGAGTTCAGCGTGCGCGGCTCGGACTGGGAGCAGTTGGTGGAGGGCAGCCAGCAGATGCGGGAGCTGCTCCTGGCCAGCGGCAAGGTGGTGGACGTGGACACGGACTACCAGCTGGGCATGCCGGAGCTGCGCATCACCCCGGACCGGGGCCGCGCGGCGGACCTGGGGGTGCCCATCCAGTCGGTGGCCACCACCATCAACGCGCTGGTGGGCGGCGTGCGCGTGGGCAAGTACAGCACCGGCGGCCGGCGCATCGACGTGCGCATGCGGTTGATGAAGGACCAGCGCGCCAGGCCGGAGGACCTGTCCACGTTGAAGGTCCGGACGGCCAGCGGCGCGCTGGTGCCGCTGTCGGCGCTGGTGACGCAGGAGGAGCGGCCCGCGCTGCAGGCCATCACCCGGAGGGACCGCGAGCGCGCCATCAGCATCTACGCGAACGTGGCGCCTGGCTCGAACCAGGAAGAGGCGCTGGCGACGGTGGAGCGGCTGGCGAAGGAGCTGCCCGGCGGCGTGCGCGTGGTGGCCGGTGGCGCCAGCGTGGCCTTCCGCGACTCGATGAGCAGCCTGTTCTTCGCGCTCTTCCTCGGGATTGGCGTGGCCTACATGGTGCTGGGCGCGCAGTTCAACTCGTTCCTGCACCCGGTGACGGTGCTCACGATTCTGCCGCTCTCCGTGGCGGGCGCGGCGTTCGCGCTGTTCGCCACGAGCACCACGCTGAACATCTTCAGCATGATTGGCCTGCTGCTGCTGATGGGCATCGTGAAGAAGAACTCCATCATCCTGGTGGACTACGCGCTGCAAGAGCGGGAGCGGGGCGCGGACGCGCTGCAGGCCATGCTGCGCGCGGGCCCGGTGCGGCTGCGGCCCATCCTCATGACGTCCACCGCGACGATGATGGCCGCGGTGCCGGCGGCGCTGGCGCTGGGCGCGGGCTCGGAGACGCGCGCGCCCATGTCCATCGCCGTGCTCGGCGGCCTGTCCGTGTCCACGGTGCTCAGCCTGCTGGTGGTGCCCGCCTTCTACGTGGTGGCGGACCGCATCAAGACGCGGCTGGGGGAGCGCTTCGGCAAGAAGGACGAGGAGCGCCACGAGCCGCCGCGGCACGATGAGGAGCCCCGGCCGGCGGCGCATGGTTGAGCGGTTCGGGTGAACGGGCCATCGCGGGCGTCCTCGTGGCGCCGCGATGGCCTGGGCCCGCCAGGAGGTCCCGTCGCATGATGGCCAGGTGGGGACGCCCTGAGGGGCTTCCGGAGGCCTGGGCGTCGCAGGCGGCGTGCCGGCACGCGAGCCGCGTTACGTCGCACGAGGCGGCCCGAACCAGCGGCGCAGGGCCTCATGCAGCCCCTGGTCCGTGCCCTCTCCGACCCATGCGACGTGTCCATCCGGCCGAATCAGCACCGCGACGGGCGGTGTGACCGCGCCGAGCACGGGGAGCTGCCACGCTCCGCTGTAGCGGGCAGCGACGCTCCGAACCCGGTCCGCCCAGGGGATGATGTCGAGCGCGCCGGGCTCGCCCAGGTTGAGCAGCACCGGCCGCGCGTCGTGCAGCAGGTGGAACACGCGCCGGGGGCCGTCGGCGGTGACCAGGTCGAGGTCCGGCACGCGGCGCCCGAGCAGCGGGTGTCCCTGTCCCAGGTCGTAGTGGACGTCCAGCCCCGACAGCAGCGCCGCGTACGTCTTGCGTGGTCCGTCCATCCGCAGCAGCTCCGTCAGCGTCTCGCGCACGGCGTCCATCCGCGCGTCACCGCGGCTCAGCGCTGTCTGCGCCATGGTCGTCCGCAACGCCCGGGCCGCGACGGGGTGCCGCTCGGTCTGGTACGTGTCCAGCAGGTTCTCCGGCGAGACGCCGCGCACGACCTGTGCCAGCTTCCACCCCAGGTTCACGGCGTCCTGCACGCCGAGGTTGAGCCCCTGTCCGCCCATGGGCGAGTGCACGTGGGCCGCGTCGCCGGCCAGGAGCACCCGGCGCTCGCGGTAGGACGCCGCCTGCCGTGTCATGTCGGTGAACCTCGAGAGGTGCGTGGCGCCGCGCAGGCCATAGTCCGTCCCGTAAAGCGCGACGAGTCCCTCGCGCAGCCCCTCCAGGGTCGGCGCGTCGCCCGTGACGACACGCTCCTCCCTCAGGACGACGCCCACGCGTCCGTCCTCCAGCTTGCCCATGGCGTAGGTGCCCTTCTCGTCCCGGCGGATGCCGAACGCCGGCGCTCCAGTCATCTCGACCTCGGCGATGAGGTAGCTGATCGACGCGTCCCACCCCGGAAAGTCAATGCCTGCCGCCTTGCGGACGAGGCTGCGACCTCCGTCGCACCCGACGAGGTACTTCGCCCGCAGCGCACGGCCGTCGGACAGCTCGACGTCGACGCCGGTGTCGTCCTGCGCGAAGCCCGTCACCTCGCATCCCCGGTAGATGGGCACCGCCAGCTCGCCCACCCAACCCGCCAGGATGCGCTCGAAGCGCTCTTGCAAGAGCGCGAGCCCGTGGTTGTGACGCGTCGGGAAGTCGCTGAGGTCCAGAGGCGCCTGACCGAACGCGACGTTCTGGACCGCTTGCCCTTGCGAGGTGAAGCGCTCGACGACCCCGCGTTGATCGAGCACCTCCAGGCTGCGCGCGTGCAGGCCGCGCGCGCGTGAGCCGGAGACCTCCTGACTTGAGCGCCGCTCGATGATGGCCACGTCCACCCGCGCCAACGCCAGCTCCGCCGCCAGCATCAGCCCGGTCGGCCCCCCACCAGCAATCACCACTGCGTGCTGAGTCTCCACGTCCGCGTGCATTTCTCGGCCCTCCGGCTCTGGTTCAAAACGGCCGATGGTGGAGCATGACCCGGGGGGCTTGCGGCAATACCCGGGGTCTGGCATTTGCTCAGTTGAGAGGGCGGTCGGACTGGAAGAAGCAGGCGATTTTGAGGAACCGGAACAGCGCGTTGTAGCGGGCCCGGTCGAGGCGGTCGATGTCGCTGTCGAGCGCCGCGAGGATCGCCGCGGTGTCGATCTCGGCGTGGCGCGATAGCGGAGAGTGTCTGACGAGCGCTTGCAGCCAGGCGCGGTTTTCGGCGATGCCGCGTCGCGCCACCGGGTCAAAGCTCTCCTTGACGTACGCCGTCTCGAACACTGGATTGCCCAGCCACCGGGTCAGCGTCCGTCGCAGGATGCGGCGGTCGCGCCGGAATGCCGCGGGCAGGCGTGAGACAAAGCGCGCCAGGGCGACGTTCAGATAGGGATAGACTGGCCATAGGCCGTACCGCAGCACCCGCTGCGATTGGCTCGCGGCGCTTTGCCAACAGGTCTGCTGCAACCAGGCTGACGGATACGTGCTGCGCGCGCTGAGCGCGGTCGCCAGGCCTCGGGCGGTGAGGAACGTGCACGGCGGCGGCTCGGCCGCGACGCCATCCTCCCCGGCCTCGCCTTGATAGGCGAAATAGAGCTCGTCCCCACCGAAGCCCGAGACGAGCGTGTCAATCCCCGCGGCGCGCAGCATGTGAAATGCGGCTTCAAAGATCTCCGGGTAGTTCTCATCTTCGGGCCACACCTGATGGCGGCGTCGCCGGAGGCTCCGCGGGGAGAAGGGGGCATAGCGCCCGGCCGGCACGGAAAGGTCGGCGAAGCCGCCAGCTCGGCACAACAGCAGGCGGCGCGCGCGTTGCGCTTCCCCCATCGCGCCGTCGAATTGCGCGCCCAGACTCATCGCGCCTTCGCCAGTCACGTGCGCCGTGGCGAGGCCGGTAAGCGCCGAGTCCATGCCGCCGCTCAGCTCCACCGCGGTTCGCCGCGGGTCAAGGGGGCGCGCGTCGAGGATCGAAATCACCGTCTCGCGGAACAACGCCTCGGCATCGACACCTGGGGGCAACTCGCGTGGACCGTCGTGACGCACGGGCTCCGGCAGAATGGCATCCACTCCCGCCGTGGTGACCACCAGCGTGGCCCCTGACGTGGCGCGATAGAGCCCCGACACAACCGTCGCCGGGCCGTAGGTGGAGACGCCGGCAATCTGGGCGAGCGCGTAATCCCATACGATTTCGTGGGGGCCGCTTCCGAGCAGGCGGGCGTAGTCCCAATCGAAGCGAGCGCGGCCCGCCGTCGCGAGGCAATAGACTGGGATTGATATCGTCGGCGACGCCGTGTAGCGGATTGCCCGTCGCCTGCGGTCGATGGTCAACGCGGCGAAATCGAGCGGGTAGTCTTCAAGGTCGTCGAGATGTGTCTGGATCTGGCCATCCGTGGCATCGACGACATGCTCGAGCCCTTCCGGATCGTCTGCGAAGCGCTCCAGGACAATGGCGACGATCCGATCCGCGCCCTCCAGGAGCACGGCACGCAGCATCCGGTGCTGCACGAGCCTGACCTGTGATTGGCCGATGGAAAAGCCCCCCTCGACGAGGCCAAGGGGGGCTGCAAGATCGTCGAACGCAAGGTCAGCGTGCAGCATCGCGAGCGAGCGATGGGGTCAGGGATAGCCGCCGTACCTATCGTTGCCCTCGTCGATCTTCGGCGCCACGGGCGCTCCGGGGACGGACACGGCGGGGGCAGGCAGTGCGTTGTCGAGTGCCTTGAGCTGCGCCTGGAGCTTCTTCGACTTGGACGATTGGGTCATCACCATCTCCTCTTGCCTGGTGGGAGGCGCCCAACACCGGGCGACTCGGACGCCGCCAGGACGGCTATCATGCCATTGCTGTCAGGCAGACACAAACGGCCGAAGGCAGAGGATGCTTCCGCTCTGGGCGGGCTCACGCAAACCCTGCTCCAGTCCAGATCGCGAGAGGCGCCGCTCGTTTCGTAAGGCGTTGACGCCGCTGAGCAACACCGGCGTGGAGGCGGCTGCTCGCACGGCCGCCACCTCAAGGCCAGCAGGGCTGTCGCCTTCACATCGGTGGCTGCCCATATTCACCCGCGTTCTTCACACCCATGGGGGAAGGCGCGATGGCCAGGAAGATGAAGGCGGTGCAGGTGAAGCAGGCGAAGGGCCCGCTCGAAATGGTGGAGCGGGACGTCCCCGAGCCCGGCCCCGGACAGGTGCTCATCGCCGTGGACGCGTGTGGCGTCTGCCACAGCGATGCCATCACCAAGGAGGGGTGGATGCCCGTGCAGTACCCGCGGGTGCCTGGCCATGAAGTGGTGGGCCGCATCGACAAGGTGGGGCCCGGGGTGACGGTGTGGAAGGCGGGCCAGCACGTGGGCGTGGGCTGGCATGGCGGCCACTGCGGCCAGTGTCCCGCGTGCCGCGTGGGCGACTTCGTCACCTGTGACTTCCAGCAGGTCTGCGGCATCAGCTACGACGGTGGCTACGCCGAGTACATGCTCGCGCCCCAGGAGGCCCTGGCGCGCGTCCCGGACGGCATGAAGTCCGAGGACGCCGCGCCGCTCTTGTGCGCGGGTGTGACGACCTTCAACTCCCTGAGGAACATGGGCGCGAAGCCGGGCTCCCTGGTGGCGGTGCAGGGCATTGGCGGCCTGGGGCACCTGGCCATCCAGTTCGCGCGCAAGCTGGGCTTCCGCACCGTGGCCATCTCTCGCGGGGCGGACAAGCGGAAGCTGGCGACGGAGCTGGGCGCCCATGAGTACATCGACACGGAGAAGGGCGACGTGAGCAAGGCGCTCCAGGCCCTGGGCGGCGCGCGCGTCATCATGATGACCGCGTCGAGCAGCAGCCTGGCGGCGGGCCTGATTGGCGGCCTGGGCCGCGACGGCGTCCTGCTCCTGCTGGGCGCGGGCACGGAGCCCATTCCCGTCACCAGCCTGCAGCTCATCATGAAGCGCAATCGCGTCCAAGGGTGGCCCAGCGGCGTTCCGCAGGACTCTCAGGACACCCTGGCCTTCAGCGCGCTCACGGGCGTGCGCTCCCAGAACGAGGTGTTCCCCCTGGAGCGCGCCGGCGAGGCCTACGAGCGGATGATGAGCAACCACGCCCGCTTCCGGGTGGTGCTCAAGATGCGATGAGCAGGGTGCTTGCCCCTCACTTCGCCTTCGCTGGCTCGGCCAGTTGCCGCGGTCTCGCGTACAGCACGGCTGCGCCTACTCGCAGGTGCTCACGTCGTCGATTCCCCAGAGCGTGACCTCTGGCACCGGGTTGTCGAGCTGCTCGAGGAAGCCATTCACATGGCAGCGCGGCAGCACCGGGCTCTGCCACACACCCAGGAAGTCCAGGAGGTAGCGCATCCGGGGCAGCCCCAACTCGCGCAGCTCCGGAGAGTCCATCAGGGCGATGGATATGGCGTTGTCCAGCCTCGGCAGGTCCAGCGTCGTGAGCGTGGGGTTGTCGTCCATCACCAGCCGGTCCACGCGCCTCAGCGCCGGAAGGCCCAGCCGGGTGAGCGCGGTCCCGCGGATGTTGAAGTAGTGACGCACGTCTATCAGCGAGGCGAGCCCCTCCAGGGAAGTGAGCCGGGCGTTGCCGTTCAGCGTGAGTTGATTGCCGAGGTACTGCACGCTCCTCAGTCCATCGAGGGTGGTGAGCGAGTCGTTGAAGCTCACATCGAGCCACCCGCCGATGCCCCGCAGCAAGGGCACGTCGAAGTGCGTCAGCGCGGCATTGCTCCAGAGGTTGAAGTGCCCCTCGATCGTCTCCAAGCGTGGGAGGGAGAAGGACGTCAGCGCCGCCGTGTCGCGAACAAGGAACATCCCGTTCACGACGTTGAGGCTGGGCAGGTCCAGCTGGCGCAGGCCCGCCATCCTCCCGATGACGACGTCCCCGAGCGTGATGGACAGGCCCGGGAGGAGGACCTCTTCGGCAGCGCCGTCGACGATGTAGAGGTTCTTGACGAGGTAGAGCAACGGCAGCTCGATGCGCGTCGCGGCCAGCCCCCACAAGCCCACGTCATCCGCCCACCAGAGGCGCGGGACATTCAGCCATGCGAGCCGCGGGTTGTCCCGGACATCGAAGTCGCCCACACTCACCAGGGCCTCGAAGTCGACCGCCTCCAGCGCGGCGTTCCGCGCAATCGAGACGTAGGTGGTTTGCGCCAGCGCCGGAAGCGACACCCGCTCCAGCAGGGGGCTGTCCGAGACGATGACGGAGTGAGCGGACCGGAGTGCCGGCAGCGACAGGTTGCGAACCTCTTGGAGGGAGTCGAGGTCCACCTGTCCGCCCACGAGCCTCAGCGCGGGCAGCGCCACGTTCACCACGCTGCGGCCCTCAATGTACAGGCTGCCGGTGATGACCGTCACGTCCTGGAGGTTGGCGAGCTCCAACTGGGTGGAGACCCACACATCGCCATTGATGATGCGCTCACAGACGGTCTCCGAGGAGCGGACCTCCGTGTCCTGGAGCACCCCGTCACCATTGGTGTCGCCGCCGGTGTGCACCACGGCGCCGCCTCCCGGGCAGCGCGGACCCGGAGGCTCCACGTCCACCCGGGTCAGCGCGCGGGCATCGCAGACGTACCGCGTGGACTCCACCTCCACGTCGTCCAACTGGCCGTCTCCGTCCAGGTCCGGGCCGCCTCGCGCCACGGTGCCTCCCGCCGGGCACCGCTCCCCCGGGGGCTCGGGGTCCACGCGCAGCAGCGCGCGCACGCCGCAGACATACCGCGTCGTGGTCACCTCTTCCCGCGACAGTTCCCCGTCACCGTCCACGTCCAGGCCGCTCTCCACGGCGGAGCCGTCCGTGGCGCAGGCCGCTCCGGCGGGCTCGTGGCGCACGCGGCTCAAGATGGTGGGCGCGGCGCGCTCACAGACATACTGGATGGAGGTTCCCTCGGTGTCCGACAGCAGGCCGTCCCCATCCAGGTCCAGGCCCGTCCGGAGCGCGGTCCCTCCGAACTCGCAGTTCACCCCGGGAGGCTCGGCGCGCGCCACGCTCAGGGCTTCCGGGGAGGTGCAACTGTAGGTTCGCTGGCGGACCTCGTCCTCGTCGAGCCTGCCGTTCCCATTGTCGTCCGTCCCCGCGAGCAGCGAGCGGCCTCCGTGGAGGCAGTTCAGACCGGGGGGCTCCTCCCCGGGCACCTCCAGCCACGCCCCTTCGGGCTCACTGCAGCCGGTGACGCACAGGAGGAGCCCCAGCGCCAGGGACTGCCATCGGTCTGTCCGCGGCTGACGCAGAAGCCTGTGCGGAACAGGGGCACTCATCGCGCTGGGGATTGGCTGCAAGGCTTCACGCTCCGGGGCTGTGGGCGGATGTCGCCCAGCGTGCCTATATACGCAGCCAGGCGATTTCCTTGGCGGACCGCGCCGGGCCTGGAGCGGGTGGAGGGGGCAAGTCCCGACCCCTGTGTCGCCTGCCGGTTGGTCGGGCCCTCCGTTCTGCTCCCCGCGGAGTGAGCGGAGTGCGCAGCGCGTCGCAATCGTTCCGCCGCTCAGGCGTTGTTCCAGGCGAAGGGCAGGTGTCCCTGCGAGGCGCCGCGCGGTGTGCAGGACTGGCGCCTCGTGCCGGGGGGCGCGGCACGGCCGTCGTCCTCGGGCAGTCCCCAACGTCCATTCTCCGGGCCTGGTGTCCGGACACCCTCGGTCGGTCCTCATGCGTCATCATCCGCTTCTGGGTCGCAGTGCACAGGTCGGCAACCGCCACATGAAGGTCCTGGGCGCAGGGCTCATCGGGGGCTCGCTCCTGGCCGGGGGCTGTGTGTCCTCACGGCCCGCGCCAGAGGAGCCTCCTCCAGCGTCACCCTCGGCGGGCAGGTCATCCAAGAGCGATGACGCGGCCCATGCGGTGGGTTTCTCGTCGCTGACCTTCAAGGACGCGGCACGCAACCGGACGTTGAAGACGGTGGTGTGGTATCCGGCGCCCCGCGGCACGCCGATGGAGGCGAACCTGGCGTCTCCCATCTTCGTGCCCTTCATCGCCGCGAAGGACGCGCCGTTCTCGGGGGCCCAGGAGCGCTGGCCGCTGGTGGTCCTCTCCCACGGCAATGGCGGCTCGGCCATCAACCTGTCGTGGTTCGGCGTGCACCTGGCGGCGCACGGGTTCATCGTCGTGTCGGTGGACCACCCCGGCAATGCCTACGGGGACACGAGCCCCGAGGGTTACGTGCGCGCGTGGGAGCGGCCCCAGGACTTCACGGCCCTCCTGGACGGCTTCTTGAAGGATTCAGTCTGGGGCCCGCGCGTGGATCCACGGCGCATCGGCGCCGCCGGGCACTCGATGGGGGGCTACACGGCGCTGGCGCTCGCGGGCGCGCGGCTCAACCTGGCACCGCTCGCCGGCCTGTGTACATCGCCGGAGACGCGCGGGCATCCCGGGTGCGACGAGCTTCGCGAGGTGGACTACGGCCGTATCGACATGAAGGTGGCGCGGGCGTCGTACAAGGACTCGCGGGTGCGCGCGGCCTTCGCCATGGCGCCGGGCCTGGCGGGGACCTATGAGGCGCGGGACGTGGCGGACGTCGACGTGCCGGTGGCGCTGGTGCTCGCCAAGGGGGACGAGCTGATGCCGCATGAGCGGAACGGCCTCCACCTGGCGAAGCTGCTGCCCCAGGCGAAGTCGGTGGTGTTGGACGACGCGGCCCATTTCACCTTCCTTCCCGAGTGCGCGCCGCTGGGTTTCAAGGTGGCGGCCATGCTGTGCCAGGACGCCACGCCCGGCACGCGGGCGGCCTCGCAGGCGCGCACCCGCCATGAGGCGGTCATGTTCTTCCGCCAGGCGTTGGGCGTTCAGCGGTAGCGGCCCGGACGCTCCGTGAGTCGGCGCGGGGCGAGCCCCCGCGCGGTTCGGCTTCCACTCCACCGCGTCATCATGGGGAGGGGCGGCTCCCTGCCGAGCGCTCGCCCAGAAGGTGACGGGCCGAGGCGCACGGCGCTCCCCGGATGATGCGCGCGCGCGCCGTGTCCACCATGACAGGCGCGCGGCACGGCCGCGCTGGCATGCAAGGAGGCAGCCCCATGGCGGAGCACACCGAACCCCCCATCAACAGCGCCACGCCGGTGAAGGAGCGTGACGAGCCCCAGGACCTCCAGGGCTTCCTGGACGAGCTGGGGAACAGCCGCGAGTTCCAGGTGAATGGCGTGGACGCCCGGAAGGGCGCGGAGGCGGTGTTCTGCACGCTCGCGCGGCGCCTGTCCGACGGCGAGGACCTCAAGCTGCTCTGGTCCCTGGGCAAGGGCGGCATCGGCACCATCCTGGGTGCCTGCTCCATCCACCGGGGGCCGTCTCACGCGAAGCGCATGGGGCGCGCGGAGTTCATCACCGACGTGGCGGACCACCTCCGCATCCCCACGGACCAGGCGATGCGCGTGCTGACGGCGGTGTTCACCGCCGTGAGGGACAGGATTCCGGACGACGAGGTGGCGGCCGTGGCCTCGCAGCTCCCGGCGGACCTCGCCGACCTGTGGCGCCGGCCCGTCTAGGCAACGCCGCGGCTACTTGCGCCTGGGCTTCTTGAGGAAGCGGCTCAAGCGCACCTTGCCCAGGCCCCGGCCCCCGAAGAGGTACCAGGTGATGGCCGCGCCGAAGAAGGCCGCCGCCACCGCGATGCCCACCGCGCCGAGCACCGGCACGTTGCCGTACATCCACGGCTTGGGCGCGAAGGAGATGAACGCGCCCACGATGAAGCCGCACGCGCACAGGCCCATGAAGGCAATCACCGCCGCGCTGCGCAGGTTCTCATTCAGCTTGTCGAACTGGTCCGCGCGCACCGTGACGGTGAACTTGCCGGACTCCATGTCCAGCAGGATTTGGGAGAGCTGCGTGGGCAGGTCCTGCGCCATGGACTGGAAGCGCAGCAGCGTGCGCATCAGCCCGCCCTGGAGCTGCATCGGGTCGTAGCGCCCGGCCAGCAGCTCCTTGGCGTAGGGCAGCGCCACCTCGATGATGTTCATCTCCGGGTACAGGCTGCGCAGCATGCCCTCCGTGGACACGGAGGCGCGGCTGAGCAGCGCGTACTCCTTGGGGATGCGGATGCGGTACTTCACCGCCAGGTCCAGCAAGTCCCGCAGCAGCGAGCGCGTGTCCACCTGCCCCAGCGTGGTGGCCAGGTGCTGCCCGAGCAGCGCCTCGATGTCGTTGCGGAAGCCCACCAGGTTGGCGCGCGCGTCCGGCACGCCCATGCGGTAGAGGATGCGCGCCACGGACTCGCTGTCCTTGAGCGCCACCGCCAGGCACAGCATCACCAGCGTCTCCTGCATGGGGCGCGACAGCCTGCCCACCACGCCGAAGTCCAGCAGCGCCAGCCGGTGGTCCTCCATCAGCAGGAGGTTGCCCGGGTGCGGGTCGCCGTGGAACAGCCCGTCCTCGAAGAGCTGCCGGAAGGAGGCGTCCAGGATGTTCTGGGCAATGGCCTTGCGCTCGGGCTCGCTCAGCTCCGCGGGGTTCAGCTTCACGCCCCGGATGAACTCCAGCGTCAGCACCGTGCGGCTGGACAGGGTGGCGTAGACGCGCGGAATCTTGAGGTAGGGCCGCTCGCGGTGGTTCTCCAGGAAGGCCCGGATGTTGGTGGCCTCGTTGATGAAGTCCAGCTCCTCGTGGATGGCCCGGTCGAACTCGTCCACGATGCCGGTGGGCGTATAGACGCCCGTCTCCTCCACCACGGCCTCCAGCAGGCGCGCCAGGCTGCGCAGCACGCCCAGGTCGGAGTCGATGCGCGCGGCGATGCCGGGCCGCTGCACCTTCACCACCACCTCTTCGCCCTCCAGCGTCACCGCGCGGTGCACCTGGGCGATGGACGCGGCGGCCAGCGGCGACGGGTCGATGGTGGCGAAGAGCGCGTCCACCGGAGCGCCCAGCGAGTCTTCAATCTGCGCGTGGACCGCCTCCAGCGGGATGGGCTCCACGTGGTCCTGGAGCATGGCCAGCTCGTCGATGTACTCGGCGGGCAGCAGGTCCGCGCGGGTGGACAGCACCTGGCCCAGCTTGACGAAGGTGGGGCCCAAATCATTGAGCAGCATGCGGAAGCGCCGCGCGGTGGAGGCGCGCTGCGCCTCCGGCGAGACCTCCACCTTCTCCTTGCGTCCGACGATGCGCCACAGCCCCGCGCGCTCCGCCAGCTCGCCAAAGCCATGGCGGGCGGCGATGACGGTGATTTGCCGCACGCGGTTGAGGTCCTGGAGAATCACGAGCGTTCCTGGCCGCTACGTTACGCTGTGACGGCCGGCTTGGCCACGACGCTCGCGCGTACCTGTTCTCACGCCGGAACTGTCCGCTGCGCGAGGGAAGGGGGCGCCCCGCGCTGGGGCGCCCGCGCGGTGGACGCCCCCGCGGGCGCTTCAGGGCACGGCCTGGTGGGTCTGGAAGATGCTCCCGTAGTTGTAGAGGTTGTTGTCGTACGGGGTGATGGCGTCATCGGCCTTCTTGGTGCACGCCGCGGCGGTGGGGTCGAAGGCCTGGTACTTGCCCTGGTCGTCCTTGAACTCCACCCACGCGTGGTCGCCCCGGCCCGTCTTTCCGAAGACGACGCGCGCGTCCACGCCGGCCTTCTCGAAGCGCTGCTCGGCCTCGATGGCCATGTCCACGCAGACGCCCGCCTGCGTCTTGTCGAAGGTGCCGGCGTTCTTCATGGCGGCGTCCCACGCCTTGCCGCCCGTGTAGTCATACGTCCACTCCGTGGCCTGCTTCGCGATGTCCTGGGCCACCGCGTCCGCGCTCTTGCCCGAGGGAGAGCCCTTCTCGGCCTGCGCCGTGGCGGGCGCAGGCTGCGCCTTGGCGGGCGTTGGCGTGGGCTGCGCCTGGGTGGGCGCCGGCGTGGGCCGCGGCTTCTGGCCCTGGGGCTTGGACGGCTCGAAGCTGTCGGCGCGCCAGTTCTGCTGGAAGCGCGACTCGGCGGGCTTCGGACACGCGCCCTTCGCGCCCTCTCCCTTCAGGAGGCCCTCCTTCGTCAGGCCCATCTTCTTCAACAGGTCGGCGAACTCCTGGGGCTGCTTCGCGGAGTCCACCGTCTTCACCGTCGTGCCGTCCGGGTTGACGACCTTCACCACGACACTCTGTGACGTCTGCGCGGCTTCGGAAGCGCGCTTCGTGCAAGCGGTGGAGGACGGGCGCGACAGGGAGGAGATCGCCATGGGATAGGTCCTTGAAGGAAGCGTGGGGATGCCTGGCCCATGAGCAGGGCGTGTGCCAACGCGGAGGTGGTCGGGCGTGAGCGCCAACCCCCTGGATTTACAGGGTGCGCGAGCCCGTCCCCCCGAGCGAAGGCCCGCGGCGCTGGTGACAGCCGTTGGCGGAGTGGTGACCGGCGTCATCACCCCCCGCAGTCCTCCGCGTCACGCCGGGACGGCGGGCCTGGCCACGAAGCGCAAGAGGCCGTAACCCACGACCGCGGACAGCAGCGAGCCCACCAGGATTCCCAGCTTGGCCTCCGTCAGCAGCTCCGGCTGCCCGGGGAAGGCCAGCCCGGCGACGAAGAGCGCCACCGTGAAGCCGATGCCCGCCACCGCCGCCACGCCATGGAGCTGCGGGAGGGACGCGCCGCCGGGCCGCTCCGCCGCGCCCAGCTTCACCGCGCCCCAGGTGAAGAGGAAGATGCCCACCTGCTTGCCCACGAAGAGGCCCGCGATGATGCCCAGGGGCAGTGGACGCAGCAGGTCTCCCCAGCCCATGCCCGCGAGCGAGATGCCCGAGTTGGCCAGCGCGAAGAGCGGCACGATGCCGTACGCCACCGGGACGTGCCACAGGTGGACGAAGCGGTTGAGCGGCGGCTCCAGCTCCTCCAGCCGCTCCTCGATGTACAGGATCTGCGCGCCTCGGGCCGTCTCATCCACGGGCGTCTGGAGCGTCCGGTCCACGTAGCGGCCCAGCTCCTCCAGGACCTGCCGGCCCGGGCGCAGGGGGCGCGCGGGGATGAACAGGCCCAGCACCACGCCGGCCAGCGTGGCGTGGATGCCGCCGTGGTGCATGGCGTACCAGAGCGCCCCGCCCGCGAGCGCATAGGCCACGCCGTTGCGCACCTGGAAGTGATTGAGGCACGCCAGCACGGCGAGCACGCCCACGCCCGCGAGCAGCCAGCCGCCATGCAGGCCCGAGCCGTAGAAGAGCGCGATGACCAGGATGCCGCCGATGTCGTCGAAGATGGCCAGCGCGGTGAGGAACACCACGAGCCCATGGCCCACCCGCGCCTTGACCAGCGTGAGGCAGCCAATGGCGAAGGCGATGTCGGTGGCCATGGGGATGGCCCAGCCGGCCTGGGCGGGCGTGCCGTAGTTGAAGGCGGAGTAGGCGAGGGCGGGGACAATCATCCCGCCCATCGCCGCGATGAGCGGCAGCACCGCGCGGGAGAAGGTGCGCAGCTCGCCCGAGCTCAGCTCGCGCTTGATCTCCATGCCGACGACGAAGAAGAACAGCGTCATCAGCCCGTCGTTGATGAGCTCCCGGAAGGTGAAGTGGCCCTGGGTGCCCGCCACCCCCACCACCATCCGGGCGTCGAAGAGCGCGGGGTAGGTCGCGGCCCACGGGGAGTTCGCCCACGCGAGCGCGGCCACGGCGCACAGCGCCAGCAGGATGCCGCTGGCCGCCTCCAGGCGGAAGAAGGCCTGGATGGGCGCCACGGCCACGCGGAAGAGCGCGGGGAGGGGAGGCCGGGGGCGGGCCTCGTCGGAGGTGGGGGTCTGCGGCATGCGGCGCGCACGATGCCGCGCGAACCCGGGGGCCGCATCCGTTTTCGGCGGCGGGCCCCAGGGAGTGTCGGTTGCGCGTGGTAAGGGAACTTGGCGGGTAGGAAACCGGTTCGTTGATCCGGGGGTGGGGCCATGAGAGAAGGGCAGGCAATGGCCGTGACGCAGCAGACGAAGGCGGGAAAGAGTTCAGCGGTGGAGCTCCCCGGGGACCTGACGCCCGAGGTGGGGCCGGTGAGCGAGGCGGCGGGCGCCCGGGAGATTGCCTCCCTGACCCCCATGATGCGCCAGTACATGGAGGTGAAGGCGCTCCACCCGGACTCCTTGCTGTTCTTCCGGTTGGGGGACTTCTACGAGATGTTCTTCGAGGACGCGGTGAAGGCCTCGGAGATCCTCCAGATCACCCTCACCGCGAGGGCCAAGGGCGCGGACAAGGTGCCCATGTGCGGGGTGCCCTACCATGCCGCGCGGCGCTACATCGGCCGGCTCGTGTCGGAGGGCCTGAAGGTCGCCATCTGCGAGCAGGTGGAGGAGCCGGGCAGCGGGCCGGGCATCGTCCGCCGCGAAGTCACGCGCGTGATTACGCCGGGCATGGTGCTGGACGAAGAGGTGCTGGAGCCGCAGGCCAGCAACTTCCTTGCCGCGGTGTGCTGGAACGACAAGGGCTGGGGCGCGGCGCTGCTGGAGGCGTCCACCGGTGAATTCCTGGCCCTGGAGGCCCCGGGCATCGCGGAGCTGGCGGAGGCGCTGTCGCGCGTGGAGCCTCGCGAGCTGCTGGTGGCGGACGGGAAGCGGGACGCGCCGGAGGTGACGCAGCTCTGCGCCCGGCTGGTGCGCGCGCCGGCGGTGGCGGAGGGCGAGGCCGCGTCCTTCGAGCCCACTCGAGCCGCGGGCTTCCTTCGGAGCCACTTCGCGGTGCAGTCGCTGTCCGCCTTCGGGCTGGAGGACGCGCCGCTGGCGGCGGGGGCCGCGGGCGCGGCGCTGCGCTATCTGAAGGACACGCAGAAGACGGCGGCGGCGCACGTGGACCGGCTGAGCCGGCAGGAGCGCGGCGGCAGCCTCCTGATGGATGAGTCCTCGCGGGCCAACCTGGAGGTGCTGCGCTCGCTGCGGGACGGCGGGCGCAAGGGCTCGCTGCTGGGCGTGCTGGACAAGACGGTGACGAGCCTGGGCGCGCGCAAGCTGGCGCGGTGGCTGGCGTCGCCGCTGGGCTCGCTGCCGGAGATCCACGCGCGGCTGGACGCGGTGGAGGAGCTGTCCGGGCGCAGCGTGTGGCGGGAGGAGCTGGCCGGCATCCTGAAGGAAGTGGGGGACCTGGAGCGGCTGTGCGGCCGGCTGTCGCTGGGCGCCGGCAATGCCCGTGACTTGCGCGCGCTGGGGCTGTCCCTGGCGCAGCTTCCCCGGGTGGTGGCGGTGCTGGCGCGGTGTGAGTCCCCGCTGCTCAAGTCGCTGACGGGGCCGCTGGGTGCGCTGCCGGAGCTGGCGGCGCTGCTGGCGCGAGCGGTGGCGGACGAGCCGCCGGTGACGCTGAAGGAAGGCGGCATGATTCGCGCCGGCTTCCACGCGGAGCTGGACAAGCTGGTGGCGCTGTCCACGTCCGGGAAGGATCTGCTGCTGCAGATCGAGCAGCGGGAGAAGGAGCGCACCGGCATCTCCTCGCTGAAGGTCCGCTACAACAAGGTCTTTGGCTACTACCTGGAGGTGACGAAGTCGAACCTCGACCGGGTGCCCAGGGACTACATCCGCAAGCAGACCACGGTGAACGCGGAGCGCTTCGTCACGCCGGAGCTGAAGGAGTACGAGGAGCAGGTGCTCACCGCCGAGGAGCGGCGCTGCGCGCTGGAGCTCCAGCTCTTCGAGGAGCTGCGGACGCAGGTGGTGGCGGCGGCGCCGCGCATCCGGTCCGCCGCGGAGGCGGTGGCCACCGGGGACGCGCTGCTGTCCTTCGCGCGGTGCGCGGCGGAGTATGGCTACACGCGGCCGGAGGTGGACGCGTCGGAGGCGCTGAGCATCACCGGCGGGCGACACCCGGTGGTGGAGCGCATGCTGGGGGCGAGCGACTCCTTCGTCCCCAACGACGTCCGGCTGGATCCGTCCGAGGACGCGCAGCTCCTGGTGATTACCGGCCCCAACATGGCCGGCAAGAGCACGGTGATGCGGCAGGTGGCGCTGACGGCGCTGATGGCGCAGGCGGGCTCGTTCGTCCCGGCGAAGGCGGCGCGCATCGGCCTGTGTGACCGCATCTTCACGCGCGTGGGCGCGGCGGACAACCTGGCGCGTGGGCAGTCCACGTTCATGGTGGAGATGACGGAGACCAGTCACATCCTCCACCACGCCACGCGCAAGAGCCTCATCATCCTGGATGAGATTGGCCGTGGCACGTCCACCTTCGACGGGCTCTCCATTGCCTGGGCGGTGGCGGAGCACCTGCACGACACGGTGGGGGCGCGGGCGCTGTTCGCCACGCACTACCATGAGCTGGTGGACCTGGCCCGCGAGCGGCCCCGCGTGAAGAACCTGTGCATCGCCGTGAAGGAGCAGAACGGCAAGGTCATCTTCCTGCGCAAGCTGGTGCCGGGTGGGGCCAGCCGCTCCTACGGCATCGAGGTGGCGAAGCTGGCCGGCCTTCCGCCAGAGGTGGTGGGCCGCGCGCGCGAGCTGCTCCAGAACCTGGAGTCCGGGGAGCTGGATGACGCGGGCAGGCCCCGGGTCGCCGTGCGGCAGCCGCAGGGCGGGCGCCGTGGGCCCTCGTCCGGGCAGCTCGGCCTGTTTGGCGCGGAGCCGGCGGCCCCGTCGCAGGGGCCTGGGGTGACGCCTGGGCAGCAGAAGGCGCTGGAGGCGCTGAAGGAGGCCTCCATCGACCGGATGACGCCCCTGGAGGCGCTGAATCTGCTGGCGAAGCTCCAGCGCGAGCTGGAGTAGGGCGGGCCCGGGCGCCGGGCCTCCCCCTGGCCGGCGCTCAGCGGCACCTCCGCCTGGTCGAGCAACGCCAGCACCAGCTCGGCGCCGTCCCGCCCCGGGTCGAAGGGCACGGAGTTGGCCCAGGCCTCCATGCTTGCGCGCTAGGACACCTCCTCCGTGGCGAGCGGATATCGGTCCGCCGTCCGTCCTGGGCTCGTGCCTTGGGACAGGGCGGGATGGTGGGGCGCGGGCTTCCTGACGCGTCAATGGCGGCCCTGGCGTGTCAATGGACAGGACTGCTGGTGTCCGCGGGCTCCGGCGCCGCGATTGACGCGTCAACGTCAACGCTGACGCGTCGAGTGTCTTGTTTGACGTGTCTGTATTTGCGCCTGGCGGATGCGTGGATTTGATTTGGGTTCTGTGTATGCTGTCGTCCCCTCACAAAAGGAACCTCATGTCTGGACCTCCGCATCGAGCTTTCTCGTGTCCTCCTCGTGCGTTCCCTCGCGCCTCCGTGCTCGTGGCCGCACTTGCTTTCGTGTCCTCCTGCGCGGCGCCCGTCGAGCGCGGTCCCTCCAAGCCTGGCTCCACCTTGTTCCTGGGGAAGATCCTCACCATGGACGACGAGGGGACCATCGCCGAAGCCGTCCTCGTGGATGACCGGGGCCAGATCTTGAAGGTCGGCAAGGCGAGCGACGTCCAGCAGGGCCTGTCCTCCGCGGTGGAGGTCGTCCAGCTCGCGCCCGGGCAGGTCTTGATGCCGGGCTTCTTCGACCCGCACCTGCATTTCCTGCCGACGCTCCTTCAGAGCGTGCTGGGGACCCACGACCTGGCGCCCTGCCTGCCGCCTCCATACCAGGTGGACCCGTCCCAGGACTGCTCGTCCCGCAGCGAGGTGCTGAGGGCGCTCTCCTCGATGAAGGTGGAGCCCGCGAGCGTCGCCGGGAGCGGATCCTTCGTCCTGGGCATGAACCTGGACCCGTCGAGACAGACGTTCGACAACTCGACGGGATGCGGGAAGGGCGGCCCCGCGAGCTTCATGACGCAGCCGAAGTTCTACCTGGACGCGTGTGTGACCAAGGAACGGCCGGTGCTCATCCTGGACCAGTCGGGTCACCTGGCCTACGTGAACCAGAAGGCCTTCGAGGCTGTCTGTCCGAACGGGGTCGTCAAGGGCTGCAAGCCGCCCGACTCCGTCGCGCAGGGCGGTGGCGCGTGGGCCACGGATGCGGATGGAAACTTCACGGGGCTGCTTCAGGAGGCGTCGTCCTACGGGCCGTTCCTGAAGGCGATGCAGCAGGACCTGCCGATGGCCCTGATGCACTCCGACCCGATCAAGCTCGCGGAGCAGGGCGGCGCGGAGCTCGAGCGCGCCATCCTCGCGATGCGCGACGCGGGCGTCACCACCATCGCGGACGGTGGGCTCCAGAGCGTGGCGCAGCTCAACGCCGTGAAGCGGTTCACCGAGCTGCCCGGGTTCCCCTTCCGAATCACGGGCGTCGTGGTCGCCGACGCCGCGATGGCCGCGGGGCTCAAGCCGACGGCGCCCGCCTGTGAGCCGAAGGCCGGCAATGAATGCGCGCTGCCGAAGTGGCTGGGCGCCGGTGCCATCAAGGTCTGGGTGGACGGCTCGACGCAGGGCTGCACCGCGAAGCTGGATTCGCCCTATCAGTACCTGGAAGGTGGGCACTGCTCCGGTGACGGCGAGGGCCGCGCGGATTACGACAGCGCGCAGGCCATCGTCGACCAGTTGAGCCCGCTGTGGGCGCAGGGGACGTGGCGTTTCAACCTCCACGCCAACGGCAACGGCGCGAATTCGTGGGCGCTGGATGCGCTGTCGCGGCTCCAGCAGTCGAAGGAGAACCCTCACCGCGTGCTCCTCGTCCACAACACGGTGGGCCAGCCCGCGGTGTCCAAGCGCATCGGTGACCTGCGCAAGGGCGCGGGGGTCATGGATGGAAAGCCGGTGTCGGCGCTCGACGTGCAGGTGACGCACCTGATTGGCCACGTGGCGTATTGGGGGGATGCCTTCGTGGGCATGTTGGGGCAGGAGACCGCGAGTGAGCTCGACCCCATCGCGTACGATCGTGAGAACGGGATTCCATTCTCACTCCACAGTGACTCCATGGTGACCCCCACGCGTCCGCTCTGGTTCGTGGAGCAGGCCGTCACGCGGCGCACCTGGTCCTACCCGGACTTCACGAAGGAGTACGTGCTGGGCGCGAAGCACGCGGCGACCGTCGAGGAGGCGCTGCGCGCAATCACGGTGGTCCCCGCGCGTCACCACGAGCTCGACACGCTGCTCGGCAGCATCGAGCCCGGCAAGGTGGCCGACTTCGTCGTGCTGGGCGCCAACCCGCTCGACTTCGACCCGGCCCAGGGCGGCGACCCGACGAAGATCAGCCAGATTCCGGTGCTCCAGACCTACCTCAACGGGCGGCCCACCCAGACGCGCAACTGATTGCCGCCCATGGCTGCTTTCCGGGCTCCTCCCTGGGTGGCATGCGGGAGGAGCCCGGGGCCGCACATGGCCCGCCGCGGAGCGCGGAGTCCGGAGGTAGCAAGGCCCCAAGCACATCTTGCCCTGGAGGTTGAGCCCCGGGCCCGCGACGTGCGACGCGCGGGGGCCAAGGATGTTGCGTGGGCGCGCCCCGTGGTTCCCATGTAGGCTCCCGCGTGGCGAAGGGCAACCGTGGAGCACGCGTGACGTCGAAAATGGAAGCACTGGAAGCGCGCGTTGAAGCGCTGTGTGAGCAGGGCAACGCGCTGGCCGACCTGGAGGACCATGCGGGCGCGCTGGGGCGGTTCGAGCAGGCGCTGGCGTTGCTCCCCGAGCCCCAGGACAGCCATCCGTCAACGCTGTGGGTCTGCGTCGCCATTGGCGACATGCTCTTCCTGCTGGAGCGGTACCCCGAGGCGCGTGAGTTCCTGCGGCGGGCCGTGGCGTTGCCTGACGGGCTCGGGAACCCCTTCATCCACCTGCGCCTGGGGCAGTGCGCCTTCGAGCTGGGCGACAAGCGCCGCGCGGGTGACGAGCTGGCCCGCGCCTTCATGGGGGCCGGGGATGAGATCTTCGACGGCGAGGACGCGAAGTACCTCCAGTTCGTGAGGTCGATCCTCCTTCCCGCCCAGGATGCCTGAGCATGTCCGTGGAATCGGCTCTTGGAGACGCCTCGGTGATGCTGCGCAACGTCATGGCTGAAGACCTCCTGGTCTTCTTCGAGCACCAACGGGACGCAGCCGCGTTGCGCATGGCCGCATTCCCGTCGCGGGAACGCGATGCCTTCCTGACCCACTGGAACACGAAGGTCCTCCGCCCGGAAAACGTGACCCGGACCATCGTCGTTGGCGGAGAGGTCGCCGGGTACATCGGCAGTTGGTCTCAGGACGGAGAGCGCCTCGTCGCCTACTGGTTGGGGCGCGAGCACTGGGGCAAGGGCACCGCGACCCGGGCGCTCTCGGAGTTCCTCGTGCTCGAGCCGGCTCGTCCGCTCCATGCGTGCGTCGCTGTCCACAACGTCGGGTCGATCCGCGTCCTGGAGAAGTGCGGCTTCCGCGCGGTGGCCCAGGAGAACCCGCAGCACGAGGACGGCGTGGCCGAGGTGCTCATGGCGCTGGGGCCTGAGTAGGATTTTCGCCTTCCCGCGAAGCTGCGCGTCCAGCCTGGCTCAAGAGCCCAGCACCAGCCACGCGCCCACCAGGAGCATCCAGCCGAACACCGTCGCCTCGATGAGGCGCTGGACGAGTCCTCGCACGGGCGATTCGAACGACAGCACGAAGATTCCGGCGAGGACGCCCTTTCCCAGCGCGGACGTGAGCGCCGCGAGGCTGGACAGCGCCGCCATGTCCTCGAACGCGCGCCCCAGCTCAATCAACCCAGCGCCCGCGCCGAAGTAGCCGATGGCGGCGACGAGGTTGTGCGCCTGGTTCCGCCAGGTCCCCCAGAAGGGCGCGCCCGCGTCACAGGGGAACACCGCGGCGCCCACGTAGCTCACGCCCAGCAACGACAGCAGCACCAGGCCCGTCCCGGCGTCGTCCGGCAGCCTTCCTCCGAGCAGCGCCACGAAGCCCCAGACCGCGAGGCCCAGGGGCGCGAAGGCGAGCCACGCCACCCGGGTCGCGTCTGGAGCCCCGGTCTCCCCGAGCTCGCTGAGGGTGTTCCTCAGATGGCTGTAGCCGGGGCGCCGCCGCGCGAACCACCACGGCGGCACGGCGGCCAGCAACCCGACGAGCACCGCCGCGACGAGGACCCAGAGGCTCATTCACCTGCCAGTAAGCGCGGAGCCTCCCGGGCGAAAGCAGGCCCCGCGCGGGCGGGGGTCGGCTACTCCGTGATTTCGCGGATGACGCGGCAGGGGTTCCCGGCGGCGAAGACGCCGTCAGGGACGTCCCTCGTCACGACGCTGCCCGCGCCAATCACGGCCCGCGAGCCAATCCGGACGCCCGGGAGGATGATGGCCCCGCCTCCCACCCAGACGTCCGAGCCGATGCTGACGGGCTTGCCGTACTCCTCCTTCCGCCGCAGCTCCGCGTTGAACGGGTGCATGGGCGTGTAGATCTGCACCGCTGGCCCGAACAGCGTGTAGTCGCCGATGCTGACCTTGCAGACGTCCAGCACGACGCAGTTGAAGTTGAAGAACACGCGCTCGCCCAGCTCGAGGTTCGTGCCGTAGTCACAGAAGAAGGGCGGCTGCATCCACACCGTGTCGCCACCCACGCCGACCAGTTCGCGCAGGATGCGCCTGCGCTCCTCCTGCTCGCCCTCCCGGGTCGCGTTGAGCGACTGACAGAGGTCCCGCGCACGAATCCTGGCCGCCACCAGCTCCGGGTCGAACGGGTCGTACAGCTCACCGTCGAGCATCTTCTGGCGCTCACGCTTCATCGGGGCTCCTCGTCATGGAGCGCGACGCTTGCCCACCACGCCAGTCACTGGAAGCTCGCCCCTGCTCGCGCGTCCACTTTCCGACGCGGAACGCCCGCTGTGACGCGAAGGGAGCCCGCCCGTGGCTGTCTCTCACCGCGCCACGCCCAGGCGGATTCGAGGCCGCACGTGCCTCGGGCTGTCCCGCCTCCTGTGCTGAAGCGGGCAATCCGTGTAAAATCCAATCAGGCAGGAATGCCTGAGCGAAAGGAACCCACGGATGCTGCGAAGCGCATTGGCGGTCATGGCGTTGTCGATGTCCCTGGTGGCGTGTGGCGTGGGCCAGGAGGAGGTCGCGCCCGGGTCGGCCGAGCACGTCGACACGCAGGCGCAGAACATGTGTGAGCCGGGCCCGTCTTCGAACTGGTGTCAGAACGTCGCGGGCACGGCCTGTACGGCCCCCGGCAATCGCCGTTGCTACATCCCCAATTACTGTGAGTGGTCCTTCTGCCGCTGCATCGAGGGCGCCTGGCAGTGCTCGTAGGCTCCTGACGGGCCGGCACGAACGTATGTGCCGGCCCCTTCGGTCCGGTGTCGCGCAGCGCACAGAAGCCGCCACGCCACTCCCCGGATGCTTCGGCCGTGCCCAAGAGTGGGGCCATGAGGCTGCTGCCTGTCTGCATGGGATTGCTGGTGTGGGGCTGTTCGGCGCAGGGCGTGGGAGCGCGGCGGGCCCCCGAGGCCGCCGCGGCGGTGGATGGCCGCGAGGTGCTGGTCTTCGAGGGGATGTGTGACGCCTCGGGCGCGGTGGCGCTCGGGGGCAACCTGTTCGTCGTGGGTGACGACGAGGACAACATCCTCCGCGTCTACGACGCGCGCCGGGGCGGTCCGCCGGTGCGGAGCGTGGACCTGTCCCCGGACCTGCAGCTCCCCGCGGCGAAGAAGAAGGCGCCGGAGACGGACATCGAGGCGGCCACCGGGCTGGGCTCGCTGTCCTTCTGGCTGACGTCGCATGGCCGCAACAGCTCCGGGAAGAAGGCGCCCAGCCGGCTTCGCTTCTTCGCCACCGAGGACGCGGAGGCCGGGCCCCGCCTGGTCGGGCGGCCTTACACGCGCCTCCTGGATGACCTGCTCGCGGCGCCGCGGCTCGCGCGCTTCGGGCTGGAGGCGGCGGAGACGAAGGCGCCCAAGGCCCCAGGGGGGCTGAACATCGAGGGCATGACGGCCATGCCGGACGGGCGCTCCATCCTGGTGGGCTTCCGCAGCCCCGTCCCCGAGGGCAAGGCGCTGCTGGTGCCGCTGCTCAATCCGGTGGCGCTGGTGGAGGAGGGCGCCCGGGCGCGGCTGGGCGAGCCGGTGCAGCTCGACCTGGGCGGCCTGGGCATCCGGTCGCTGTCGTGGTGGCGCGGGCGCTACCTCATCATCAGCGGGGGCACGGCGGGGGAGGGCACCTCGCGCCTCTTCACGTGGCGCGGCGGCGAGGACGCGCCCGTCTCCGTGGAGTCGGTGGACCTGGCGGGCCTGAACCCGGAGGCCTTCTTCACGCCCGAGGACGCCGAGGAGATCCTCCTGCTCAGCGACGACGGCACCGCGCCGGTGGACGGCGTGGCGTGCAAGCGGCTGAAGGACGCGTCACGCAAGCGCTTCCGGGGCGTCTGGGTGCGGCTGCCGGGAACGCCGTGAGCCGCCCCCCGGCGCTTGGGGTAGGCTGCGCGGCCATATGCAGCTCGCCATTCCGCATGCCCCCAGGAAGGTCCGACTGACGCAGGTGCCCGGCGCCGTGGGGCGCGTGGTGCGAGGCATCCTCCTGGGGCTGGCGGCGGTGGCGCTCCTGGGCGCCGGGGCCGGCTGGGCCGGGCGCTACGTCGTGGAGGAGCAGGGCTTCGCCGCCCGGGCCGAGGAGGTGGAGGGGCGGGTGATGACCACCCGGCTGCCGCCCCTGGACGCCCGGGAAGGCGCGGAGGGCGCCCTGGAGGTCATCTACACCTTCGCGGAGGTGGAGCACTCCGTGGCCAACATCCGGACCTTCGCCGAGTACGCGGAAGGCCTGGGGCTGGGCGCCCGGGTGACGCTGCTGGTGGACCCCGCCGCGCCGGACCGGCCGCGGGAGGCCCGCTTCGCCCGCTCCCGCGCGCTGCGCGTGGGGCTGATGCCCTGGGGCCTCGGCCTGGGGGTGCTGGTGGCCGTGGGCTATTTCGCGTGGGAGATGCGGCGGCTGTGGCGCTCGGAGGTGGAGCCGCTGCGGCTGGGCGCGCTGGTGTGGCTGACGCCAGACGGGCCCCTGCCGGAGTCCCGAGGCGAGGTGTCCTTCCCGGCCCACTACTTCCGGCAGGACGTCAAGCACGCGGTCCGCGCGCGGGTGAGGCCGGGCCGGGCGCCGGTGCGCAACGGGGAGAAGGTCCTGGCGGCGGTGGTGCCCCGGCAGCCCGGGTGGGCCCGCGTCATCGACCAGGACCTCGCGAGCGTGCTGGGGTGGCTTCGCTGAAGCGGGAGGGTGGGGGCCGAAAATTTGCCGGGGGGGTGGGGCTGTGTGACACACGCCTGTAGCTCGCACCCACCCGGAGGAACCCCATGCACTCGCGCCTCGTCATCGTGCTGCCCGTGCTGCTGCTGCTCGTCCCGAGCGCGGTGGGTGCCGCCAGGCGAGATGAAGCCGAGGAGGCCTACCAGGGGGCTCGCAAGGTCTACTACGCGCTGAAGGACGACGCCGCCCGGCGCAAGCTGCGCCACCACTGGCTCAACGTGGCGGCGCGCTTCGAGTCCGTGGCCGCGCGCTTCCCGAAGTCCGCCCGCGCCCCGGATGCCCTCTACACGGCGGCGGAGCTGCTCCAGGAGCTGAGCCGCATCTCCTTCGTGGAGGAGGACCTCAAGGCGTCCATCACCGACTACACCCGGCTGCTGGAGGGCTACCCGAAGCACCGGCTGTCGGATGACGGCGCGCTGGCGCTCGCGAAGATTCACGTCCACCGCCTGGACCAGCCGGAGGCCGCTCGCAAGGTCCTGACGGAGACGCTGGCCGTCAATGGGAAGGGTGACAAGGCGCGGGAGATGCGGGAGCTGCTGGCCTCGCTGCCGCGGCCCAAGACGCCGCCGCGCAAGAGCGCGCCCGCGGTGGCGAAGCAGGAGTCCACCCGGCCGGCCTCCAGCGGGAAGGCCGTCGCCTCGAAGGAGGCGTCTGCTTCCGGCAAGGGTGGCGCCTCGGAGGATGCGTCCACTGCGGGCAAGGCCGCCGCCTCGGTGGACGCGGCCGCCACGGGCGACGCGGCCGCTCCGGACAAGGCCGTCGCGTCCAAGGACTCGCCCGCTTCGGACAAGGCCGTCGCCTCGGCGGACACGGAGGCGGCTTCCAACGTGGAGGCCTCCGCGCCCGCGGAGCGCTCCGCGTCCTCCCTGGTGGCGGCCATCGAGAAGACGGCGCGCGAGCCCGCTCCCGCCATCCCCGCGAAGGAGCCGAGCGCCCCCGCGAAGGAGCCGAGCGCCCCCGCGAAGCCGGAGGCGCGCGAGGGCAGCCTGGACGCGGCCGTCGCCGCCGCCGAGCCGCCGCGGCCCATCACCCGCCCGGTGGACGACAAGGTGGCGCAGGCCCGGCTGAAGGCCGTGGCGAAGCAGTCCCGCCGCATGGAGCTGACGCTGGTCGAGCAGCTCGGCCTGAAGGTTCGCCGCGTCATCATCGACCCGGGCCATGGCGGCCACGACACGGGCGCCATCGGCAAGCGCGGGACGCGGGAGAAGGACGTGGCGCTGGCCATCTCCCTCAAGCTGGCGGAGGAGCTGCGCGAGAAGGGCCTGGAGGTGGTGCTCACCCGGGATGAAGACCGGTTCATCCGCCTGGAGGACCGCGCGAAGTTCGCCAACGCCGAGCACGGCGACCTCTTCATCTCCGTCCACTGCAACGCCGCGGAGAAGCGCACGCTGCGCGGCATCGAGACCTACACCCTGAACACCTCCGCGGACCGCTACTCCATCCGCCTGGCCGCGCGGGAGAACGCGTCCTCGGAGAAGGGCATCAGCGACCTCCAGTTCATCCTGGCCGACCTGGCCACGAAGGCGAACACCGAGGAGTCCACCCGGCTCGCCAACCAGGTGCAGCGCAGCCTCGTGGGAGACCTGTCCCGCAAGTACAAGGGCATCCGCGACCTGGGCCACAAGGAGGCGCTCTTCTATGTGTTGTTGGGCGTGAAGATGCCGGCCATCCTGGTGGAGACGTCGTTCCTCTCAAACCCAGACGAAGAGGCGCGGCTCAAGTCCAAGGTCTACCAGGCCGAGGTCGCCAAGGCGATTGCCCGGGGCGTGGAGGAGTTCCTCGGGGACCGCCGCCGCGTGGCGAAGGTTGACTGAGCGCGGCTGGCATCGGCCCGTGGGGTGAGCTGGCGGAGCGGACGCGCTGGGCGGTTCAGTTCCGTTCGGCTGGGGACCGCGCGTGTCATCGGGAGGACGCCCCCGGACACCCACGCGCATTTCGTTCCCGGAATGGGAAGAACTCTTCGCAGACCGGGCAGCGCGCTTCTCCGCGCTGGGCACATCCCGTCACACGAAGCCACCTTCCGGCGCACCGCCGCAGGCCCCAGGGCCCGTCGGCCCCTCCCTGAAGGGCTCCGCCAAGGACGTATGCGCGTCTGGCTTTAAAAGCAAACGAGAATTGGCTTTCACATACTGCCTGGAAGCGCACGCAAGGCATTGGTGGGACATGTGCTGAGGGGAGGGGGCTCCGGACCGCGAGAGGTCCGGCGAGCGGGTTGCAATGCCGCGACGCAGCCGGAATCAACCGGCCGCTCGATGGAGCACGCAACCCCAATGAACGCAATCAAGACCGCCGTCGCCGCCGTCACCGCCGCCGCGTCCCTCGTCGCCGTCTCCCCCGCCGAGGCCGCCACCGCCACCGCCAACCTGAACGTCACCGCCAACGTCGGTGGCTCCTGCACCATCGGCTCCGGCGGCGGGCGGTGGCACGCTGAACTTCGGCACCTACGACCCCATCATCGTCAACTCCGCGCTGGGCATCGACCTGTTTGGCACGGGCACGCTGAGCGTCCAGTGCACCCTGCTCGGCACCGCGGTCATCACCCTGGGCCAGGGCCTGTACCCGGCCACGGGCTCCACGGACGCGGCGCCGCTGCGCCGGATGCGCAACGCGGCGTCGGCTGACTACCTCGAGTACAACCTGTACCAGGACGTCACCCGGCTCATCGTGTGGGGCAACACCGGCGGCACGGGCCTCCCGTTCCTCGGCACGGGCCTGCCCGTCCCCGTGCTGGTCTACGGCACGGTTCCGCGCGGCCAGAACGTCCCCTCCGGCACGTACAACGACACCGTCGTCGCCACCATCACCTTCTGATTCGGGGCGTTGACACATGCGTAACCGACTTCTGTCTTGGACGGGTGGCCTGATGTTTTCGGCTGCCTTGGAATGGATGGCCATGGGGACCGCGAGCGCCGCCGAGCTCGATGTCAGCCCGGTCCGGCTCGAATTGGACGCCAGCGCCCGTGGCGTGGTGATGAACGTGAGGAACAAGAGCAACGAAACCACACGCTTCCAAGCCTCTGTCTATTCCTGGGTCCAGGACGAAGAAGGGCGCATGTCGCTCGCGCCGACTCAGGACCTGTTCTTCTTCCCGTCCATGTTGACGTTGGAGCCCGGGGAGTCCCGCCCCATCCGGGTGGGTAGCTCCTCGGCTCCAGCGGATACGGAGCGCTCCTTCCGAATCGTCGTGGAGGAGCTTCCCCCGCTGCAGCCGTCCACCCAGGCGACTGGGTTGAATGTCTTGACGCGTGTTTCAGTGCCAGTCTTTGTCGCGCCGAAGAAGAAGACCCTTCAGGGCCAGATTGAAGAAGCCGTGTTGCGCGAGTCGAAGTTCCACGTCCGGGTGAAGAACCCGGGCACGGTGAACTTCTTCATCCGGAACCTCCGGGTCCGGGGGCTCGACGCCAAGGGCAGGCGCCTGGTCGAGAAGGAGGAGCCTGGCTGGTACGTGCTGGCGGGCGACGCGCAGGTCTACGCCATGGAGGTTGCGGGCAAGGCCTGCCGGAAGGTCCGCACGGTGGAGGTGGAGATGGAGACCGACCAGGGCGTGCTCCGTCAGTCCTCCCCCGTCAGCACGCCCTCGCCCTGCGCTCGCTGAAGACGAAGCGTCATGTCCCCCATCAGACCTTCACGCCCCCATGTGCCCGTGCGCACCGCGCTGGCATTGTCCCTGACGGTCGGGGGACTGTCAGCGGCCGCGAAGCCCGCCGCGCCGCTGATGCCCATTGTCGCGGACTTCACCCTGAATGGCGTCCCCCGCGGCGCCACCTTCCCCATGCTGCGGGACGGTGACGTCCTGCTCCCCGCGGCCGCGCTGGAGGCCCATGGCGTGGACCTGGAGTCCCTGGGGGGCACGCAGGAGGTCATCGAAGGAAAGACCTACATCTCCGCGCGGTCCCTGGAGCCGCTGGGCCACTGTGTCATGGACGAGCGGACCGTCAGCCTGACGTGTGAGCTGCCGGCCGCCGTCTTCGCGCAGACGCGCATCAACCTGGGGGCGCGGGCGCCGGCGGACTACCAGGTGCGCGGCAGCCCGAGCGGCTTCATCAACTACGCGGCCCACGCCCGCAATACCTCGCTGACCTTCTTTGGAGAGGCCGGCGCTTCGGTGGGGCGGGGGCTGCTGACCACGCAGGCGCGGTGGCGGCCCGGCGCCGTGCCCCTGCGGGGCCTCACGCAGCTCTCCCTGGACTTCCCCAAGCAGATGGTGCGCGCCATCGCCGGCGAGGCCACGGGGTTCGGCGGCGTGCTGGGCGGCGGCGCGGTGGTGGCCGGCCTCCACCTCATGCGCACGTTCGAGCTGAATCCCTACTTCGTGCGCAACCCGATGCAGGACTACGCGGGGGACGTGGCCACGCCGTCCACGTTGGAGGTCTACGTCAACAACCACCTGGTGCAGCGCAGCGACCTGCCCCCGGGCCCCTTCCGGCTGGAGAACCTCACGGTGCCCCGGGGGGAAGGCAACACGCGCTACGTCATCCGGGACGCCTTCGGCCGCACCAGCGAGGTGAACACGGCGTACTACCTGAGCGGGCAGCAGCTTTCGCCCGGCGTGGTGGACTTCCGGCTGTCCGCCGGCGTGGAGCGTGAGTCCGTCAACCTCTACAACTTCGACTTCGGCCGGCCCATGCTGCTGGGCAACGCCCGCATGGGCGTCACGTCGTGGCTGACGCCAGGGGTGCGGCTGGAGCTGACGCCCAACGTCCTCAGCACGGGCGCCCTGCAGCTCATCCAGCTTCCCTTTGGCGAGCTGGAGCTGTCCCAGGCCATCAGCCGCAGCGAGCGGCGCACGGGCCTGGCCGCGGGCATCGTGTACTCGCTCCAGCGCCGCTGGCTGGGCGGCTCCGTCTTCGGCCGGGGCATGAACGAGCACTACACGCACACCAGCCTCAAGCTGGATGACGACCACCCCATCGTCGAAACGGGGGGCTCGCTCTTCCTGGCCCTGGGGGAGAGCGTCAGCGTGGGCGGGCAGGCGATGCTGTCGCGCTACCAGCAGGCCGGGTGGACGACGTGGCTGGGCGCCACCACCTCCGCGCGGCTGACGGACTGGTCGACGCTGTCCTTCGCCGCCAACCGCAGCAGGTCCGAGCGAGGCGAGACCGCGGTGGAAGGGATGGTGTACCTGAACGCCATCTTCGACTCGCGCACCACGGGCACGCTGGGCCACTCCCAGGGGCTGCGCGGAGGGGAGGGCACCACGTCGGTGGACATCGCCCGCTCCGTGCCCATGGAGGGTGGCCTGGGCTACCAGGTGCAGGGCCGGGTGGGCGCGGTGGACCAGGCCATGGCGCGCGCGGACTACGACTCACAGGTGGGCCGCGTGTCAGCGGGCGCGGAGTGGTTCCAGGGCCGCCTGGCCGGCATGGCCGAGGTGGCCGGCGGCCTGGTGATGATTGGCGGGCGCATCCGCCCCACGCGCGCGGTGGACCAGGGGTACGCGCTGGTCCGCGTGAGGGGCGTGGAGGGCGTGGGCGTGCGGCTGAACAACCACGAAATCGGGCGCACCGACGCGCACGGTGAGCTGGTGGTGACGCGGCTGCAGGCCTACAACGCCAACCGGCTCTCCCTGGCGGACCACCAGGTGCCGCTGGACATCTACCTCCCGTCCACGGAGCAGACGGTGGCCACGTACCAGCGGGGCGGCGTGGTGCTGGACTTCAAGGCGCAGACCATCCGCGCGTACCGGGGCAAGGTGACCATCGACTCGGCGGAGGACACGCGCTGGCTGTCCTACGGCGAGCTTCGCGTCGAGAAGGACGGCGAGCAGTGGAGCTCACCCATCGGGTGGAATGGTGAGTTCGAGCTGGTGGGCCTGCCGGAGGGCCGTCTGCCGGCGACGGTCGTCTACCCCAAGGGCCGTTGCGCGACCTCGCTGGAGGTTCCATCCGTCGAGGGCAAGGTGGTTGACCTGGGAACCGTGAGGTGTGTCCATGACACTGCGAAATAGGGCGGCCGCGTTCGCGGTGGCGGGCCTCTGCGGACTGCTGCCGGGGCTGGCGGGCGCCGTCTGCCAGATTCGCGGCACGGTGGGGGTGAGCTTCGGCACCTACCTCTCCACCGACCTGCTGCCCCGGGATTCGGTGGGGAGCATCACCTACCGGTGTGAGGGGCAGCTCACCCCCGTCACCATCACCTTCAGCACCGGCGGCTCGGGCAGCTACTCGTCGCGCAGCATGGCGGGGCCCAACGCCCCGCGCCTCGAGTACAACCTCTACACGGACCCGACGCGCCTCATCGTCTGGGGCAACGGGGCGGAGGGGACGGGGCGCTACGGGCCCGTCGTCCCCGTGTTCGGCGAGGAGGTGACGGTGCCCATCTACGGGCGGATTCCCGCCGGGCAGGCCGTCCCCGCGGGGGCCTATGCGGACACGCTGGTGATGACGGTGACCTTCTGAGGGCGCCGCCCCTTCGTCACTGGAGCACCGCCAGCAGGTCGCCGCCCTGGACGGAGGCCTTGAGCGCCGGGACGACCTCCGCCACGGCGCCGGCGCGCGGGGCCCGCACCACCGTCTCCATCTTCATGGCCTCCAGGGTGACGAGCGGCGCGCCGGCCTCCACCGTGTCTCCCGCCTTGACGTGCAGGGTGATGACGGTGCCCGGCATGCTGGCCGCGACGTGATTGGGGTTGCCGCGGTCCGCCTGACGGCGCGTCTCCACGGTGGCGGCGCGGCCGCGGTCCCTCACCAGCACGGTGCGGTTGTGGCCGTTGAGGGCGAAGTAGACGGTGCGCACGCCCTCCTCATCCGGTTCGCCCACCGCGGACAGGCTGATGACCAGCGTCTTGCCGGGCTCCAGGTCCACCCAGATCTCCTGGCCCACCTCCATGCCGTAGAAGTAGTTGGGGGTGTCGAGGATGGACACGTCCTCGTAGCGGCCCAGGTCCTCCAGGTAGCCGGCCATGACCCGCGGATAGAGCGCGCTGGAGAGGGCGTCCACGCGGGTGAGGGCGTGGCCCGTCTTCGCGGAGAGCTCCCGTTGGAGCGCGTCCAGGTCCAGCGGCGGCATGCTGGCGGAGGGCCGTCCCTCCACGCGGGGCAGGCCCTTGAGGACGGCGGCGCGCAGGTCCTCCGGGAAGCCGTTGGGCGGCTGGCCCAGCTCGCCCCGGAAGTAGCCCACCACGCTGGTGGGGAAGTCCAGGCGCGGCGCCTGCTCAATGAGCTTCTGGCGCGTGAGCGCGGCCGCCTCCGCCAGCGTGGAGGCGCGCACCGTGAGGTCGTTCTTGAGCAGGAAGATGGCGAAGTCACCCACCATCTTCGACGAGGGCGTCACCTTGGGGATGTCCCCCACCAGGACATTCACCAACGCGAAGGCGTCCTTCACGTCGTTCCACCGGGCCAGCAGGCCCAGCTCCGCCACCTGGGGGCGGAGGTTGGAGTACTGACCGCCGGGAATCTCGTGGTAGTACACCTCGCTGGTGGTGCTCTTGAGGCCGGCCTCGAAGGGGGCGTAGTACTCGCGCACGTCCTCCCAGTAGTTGGCCAGCGGCTGCAGGCGCGCGTTGGCCAGGCCCGTCTCGCGCGGGTGGCCGCGCAGCGCGCTGACCAGGGCGTTGAGGCTGGGCTGGCTCGTCAGGCCCGCCATGCTGCCCAGCGCCACGTCCACCACGTGCACGCCCTGTTCAATGGCCTCCAGGTAGCTGGCGATGCCGTTGCCGGACGTGTCGTGCATGTGCAGGTGGATGGGCAGCCGCGTCACCTCGCGCAGCCGCTGCACCAGCATGGCCGCGGCGCGCGGGCGCAGCAGGCCGGCCATGTCCTTGATGCAGAGGAAGTGCGCGCCGGCGTCCTCGATGCGCCGGGCCAGGTCCGCGTAGTAGTCCAGCGTGTACTTCGTGCGCTTGGGGTTGGCGACGTCGCCGGTGTAGCAGATGGCCACCTCCGCCACCTTGCCCGTCGTCAGGACGCGGCGGATGGAGACCTCCATGCTGCCCAAGTCATTGAGGCTGTCGAAGATGCGGAACACGTCCACGCCCGCCTCGGCCGCCTCGTCGATGAAGGCCTCCACCACGTTGTCCGGGTAGCTGGTGTAGCCCACGGCGTTGGCGCCGCGCAGGAGCATCTGCTGGAGCAGGTTGGGCGCGGCGGCCTTGAGCGCGCGCAGGCGGGCCCAGGGGTCCTCGTTGAGGAAGCGGTACGCGGTGTCGAAGGTGGCGCCGCCCCAGCTCTCCAGGCTGAACAGCTCCGAGGCCAGGTGCGCGGTGGCGGGCGCCACGCGGAGGAGGTCCCGGGTGCGCATGCGCGTGGCCAGCAGGGACTGGTGCGCGTCCCGCATGGTGGTGTCCGTCAGCAGCACGCGCTGCTGCGACAGCACCCAGTCCGCCAGGCCGCGCGGGCCCTGCTCCGCCAGGATCTGCGCGGTGCCGCGGGGCACGGGGCCCGGCGGCGTCACCGGCAGCCGGGGCTCCAGGAACTGCGTGGGCTTGAGCCGCTGCGCCTTCTTGATGGTGGGGTGCCCGTTGACGATGACGTCGCCCAGGTACTGGAGCAGCTTGCTGGCCCGGTCCCGGCGGGGCTCGAGCTGGAACAGCTCCGGCGTCTCGTCGATGAAGCGGGTGTACGTCTCGCCCTGCTGGAAGGCGGGGTGGGCCAGCACGTTCTCCAGGAAGGGCAGGTTCGTCTTCACGCCGCGGATGCGGAACTCGCGCAGGGCGCGCTGGCCCTTCATCACCGCGCCCTGGAAGGTGGGCGCGTAGGCGATGACCTTCACCAGCATGGAGTCGTAGTAGGGGGAGATGACGGCGTTGGTGTAGCCGTTGGAGCCGTCCAGGCGGATGCCGAAGCCGGTGGCCGCGCGCCAGGCGGTGATGATGCCCGCGTCGGGCATGAACTGGTTGGCGGGGTCCTCGGTGGTGACGCGGAGCTGCACCGCGAAGCCGCGCGGCACCACGTCCTCCTGCCGGGCAATGCCCACCTCCGGCGCGTCCAGCCGGTAGCCCTCCGCGACGCGGAGCTGGCTCTGCACCAGGTCCACCCCCGTCACCTGCTCGGTGACGGTGTGCTCCACCTGGAGGCGGGCGTTGCACTCGATGAAGTAGAAGGCGTCGCCCGCCACCAGGAACTCGGCGGTGCCGGCGCTGGTGTAGCCCGCCTCGCGCGCCAGCCGCACGGCCGCCTCGCAGATGGCCTCCTTCACCGCCGGGGCCAGGTTGGGGGCCGGCGCGATTTCAATGACCTTCTGGTGGCGCCGCTGCACCGAGCAGTCCCGCTCATGCAGGTGGACGAGGTTGCCGTGCAGGTCGCCGAGGAGCTGCACCTCGATGTGCCGCACCCGCTCCAGGAAGCGCTCCAGGAACACCGCCGAGGAGCCGAAGGCGCTCTGCGCCTCCGAGCGCGCGGAGGCCAGCGCGGCCTCCAGCGCCGTCGCCTCGCGCACCACGCGCATGCCCCGGCCGCCGCCGCCGTGCGCCGCCTTCACCAGGATGGGGCCGCCGTGCTTCGCGAAGAAGCCCTGGGCCTGGGCCAGCACGTCCGCGTCGCTGCCCTCCAGCGTCACGCCCGGCACCACCGGGACGCCGCACGCCTCCGCGAGCCGCTTGGCGGCCACCTTGTCGCCCATGGTGCGGACCACGTCCGAGCGCGGGCCGATGAAGCGGATGCCGCGCCGCTCGCAGGCCTCCGCGAAGGCGGCGTTCTCCGACAGGAAGCCGTAGCCGGGGTGGATGGCGTCCACGCCGGCCTTCTGGGCCACGTCGAGGATTTCGTCGATGCCCAGGTAGGCCTCCACGGGCCGCTTGCCCCGGCCCACGAGGTACGCCTCGTCGGCCTTGTGGCGGTGCTCGTGGGTGCGGTCCTCGTCGCTGTAGATGGCGACGGTGCGGATGCCCAGCTCGTTGCAGGCGCGGAAGACGCGGATGGCGATCTCCCCGCGGTTGGCGCAGAGGACCTTCTGGATGGGACGCAGCGGCACAGGTTCCATGCGCCGGCTGTAGGCACCCCCAGCGCTCCGGGGCAACGCCTGCCGGGGCGAACGTCCGATTCAGGGCGCGGCGCGACAGGCGCGCCGCGCCCGTGCGTCAGGTGCTGGACTGGGACGTCTGGGCCGCGGGCTGCGGGCCGGCGGCCGTCTCCTCGTAATCCAGGTCCCGGTGGAAGGTCTCCTCCAGGCGGGTGAGGGCCAGCAGCGCCAGGCCGAAGCAGACGCTGCCGACGATGATGGCCGCGGTGGACACCGACACCTCGCCCTTGAGGTAGGCGAAGCCGCTGGCCGCGAGCGCCGCCGAGCCGCGCACGAAGTTGGGCACGGTGGTGGCGACGGTGCCGCGGATGTTGGTGCCGAACTGCTCGGCGGCCATCGTCACGAGCACGGCCCAGTAGCCCACGGTGATGCCAATGAGGAAGCTCAGCCCGTACACCATGGTGCTGGTGAGGCCGGGGGTGAGGCCGTAGACGAGCATCAGCACGAAGCCCGCGGTGAGGTTGAGCGCCACCAGGCGCTTGCGGCTCTTGAGCCACTGGCTGAAGACACCCGCGAGCAGATCACCCAGCGTCAGGCCAATGGAGCCATAGAGGATGGCGTTGCCGGCCGTCACGGTGCCCTGGACGTTGAGGCCCGCGGTGAGCTCCGGCGCGAAGGTGAAGAGGATGCCCGTGGTGAAGTAGATGGGCACGCCGATGAGGATGCAGCAGATGTACTTGAGGAACCGGCCGCCGGTGAGCAGCAGCAGCGGGTTGGCGCGCGACGGGTCCGTCTTCTTCTGGAACAGCTCCGACTCCGACACCTTGAAGCGCGCGAAGAGCAGCGCGATGCCCATGAAGCCGCCGGTGAGGTAGGCCGTCTTCCAGTGCATGTGCTGGCCCAGGAAGGCCGCGGCGACGATGCCCAGCATGCCCAGCGTGGCGACGATGGTGGTCCCCAGGCCGCGCTTCTCCTTGGGCAGCGACTCCGCCACCAGGGTGATGGCCGCGCCCAGCTCACCCGCGAGCCCCACGCCGCCCAGGAAGCGGAAGACGGCGTAGCTGGTGACGTCCCAGGCGAAGGCGTTGGCCAGGTTCGCGAAGGAGTAGAGCAGGATGGAGCCGAACATCACCGACAGCCGCCCGCGCTTGTCCGCGAGCACGCCCCACAGCAGGCCGCCCACCATCATGCCCACCATCTGGGCGTTGTAGATGAGCAGGCCGCTCTGGAGGATGTCGGCCGGGTCGGTGATGCCGATGTCCTTGAGCGACGCGACGCGCACCACGCCGAACAACGTGATGTCGAAGAGGTCGACGAAGTAGCCGAGCCCTGCCACCAGCACGGTCAGGTTGAGGACCGAGCGGAGCTCTCTCAGGAATTTCATGCGCCGATTAACGGACTTTGGCGCGCGGGGAGCAAGCGCCCCGCGCATGACGCACTGCATGAACCTGAATTCACCTTCAGGCCATGGCCTGGGCGAGCGCCTGCTCGATCTGGGAGAGGCCGTAGGGCTTGGGCAGGAGGACCGCGCCGTCGAGCGTCCCCGAGCCGCCGGTGTCCACGTGGGTGCCGTGGCCGGAGGCGATGATGACGCGCAGGCGGGGCAGCTTCTGGACGGCGTGCAGGGCCAGCTCGATGCCGGACTGGCCGGGCAGGCTCACGTCGGTGAACATGAGCTCGAAGGCGTTTGAGTCCAGGAGGGGGATGGCCTCCTCCGCGCTGATGACGGCCGTCACGGTGTGGCCCAGCGTCTCCAGCAGCTCGCAGGCGGGGAGCCGGATGTTCTCGTCGTCCTCCACCAGGAGGATGCGCAGCGCGGGCGCCTTCACTCGCGCGGGCGGCGGCGGCGTGGGGCGGGCCTGGGGGGCCTCGCGCGCGGTGATGCGCTGCTGCCGGGCGGCGAGGAGCTGACGGATCTTCCGCGCCAGGTCCTCGCGGCGGTAGGGCTTGCTCAGCAGTTGGACGCCCGGGTCCAGCCGTCCGCCGTGGACGATGGCGTTCTCCGTGTAGCCGGACGTGAAGAGCACCTCCAGGTCCGGGTAGAGCGCCTTGGCCTTGCGCGCCAGCTCCGGGCTGCGGACCGGCCCGGGCATCACCACGTCCGTGAAGAGCAGGTCGATGGGGATGCCGCTCTGGACGACGGCGAGCGCGCTCTGACCGTCGGAGGCCTTGAGCACGCGGTAGCCCAGCTCCGTCAGCATCTCCACGGCGGTGGCGCGCACCTCGGCGTCGTCCTCGACGACGAGCAGCGTCTCGGTGCCGCCTTCGACCTGCTCGGGGACGACCTCGGCGCGAGGCAGCTCCGCCTGGAGCGAGCGGGGGAGGTAGATCTTGATGGTCGTCCCGTGGCCGACCTCGCTGTAGATCTTGATGTGGCCGCCCGTCTGCTTGACGAAGCCGTACACCATGCTGAGGCCCAGGCCCGTGCCGCGGCCCTCCGGCTTGGTGGTGAAGAACGGCTCGAAGGCGCGCTCCATCACCTCGGGCCGCATGCCGCAGCCGGTGTCGGAGATGGCCAGCATGACGTGCTGGCCCGGCACCACGTCCGGGTGGAGCTGGGCGTAGTGGTCATCCAGCATGGCGTTGCCGGCCTCGACGGTCAGCTTGCCTTCACCGTCCATGGCGTCGCGCGCGTTGATGGCCAGGTTGAGGATGACGTTCTCGAGCTGGTTGGGGTCGGCGAAGGCGTTCCACAGTCCGCCGCCGATGATGGTCTCCAGCGCCACGTCCTCACCGAGCGCGCGGCGCAGCAGCTCGTCCATGCCGCGCACCAGGCGGCCCAGGTTGATGACGGTGGGGTTGAGCGGCTGGCGCCGGGCGAAGGCGAGGAGCTGGGATGCGAGCCGGGCCCCGCGCTCCACCGCGCCCACCGCCGTGGTGAGCCGGCGCTGGGCCTGGGCGTTGTCGCCCACGTCCCGCATCAGGAGCTGGAGGTTGCCGCTGATGACCTGGAGCAGGTTGTTGAAGTCGTGCGCCACGCCGCCCGTGAGCTTGCCCACCGCTTCCATCTTCTGGGCCTGCCGGAGGGCCGCCTCCGTCTGGCGCCGCTCGGCCTCGCTCTCCTCCAGCGCGCGGGTGCGCTCCTGGACGAGCTCCTCCAGGTGGTCCTTGTACTGGCGCAGCTCGTCCTGGGCGCGCTTCTGCTCGGTGATGTCGTGGCCCTGGACGAAGATGCCGGAGATGGCGCCGGACGGCTCGATGATGGGTTGATACACGAGGTCGACGTAGCTCTCCGCCAGGGTGTCGTCCGGCGTCCGCTGCAGGAGGACCTTCAGGCCGTAACCGACGAAGGCCTTGCCCGTGGTGAAGACGCGGTCGAGCAGCTCGAAGTACCCCTGGCCGTCCACTTCGGGGAGGGCGTGCCGGATGGGCTTGCCCACGATGTCCCGGTGTCCGACGAGCTGCATGTACGCCCCATTGGCCAGCTCGAAGACGTGCTCCCGGCCGCGCAGGAAGCACATGAAGCCGGGGGCCTGCTCGAACAGGCGGCGGAGGTGGCGTCGCTCCGCGTCCAGGTTCAGGTTCTCCGCCTGGACCTGCTGCGCCCGCTGGAAGACGCCCGCTTCCAGTTGCGAGGACAGCGCCGCGTCAGCGCCGTCCGTCCCAGTCACAGGCTGGGCGGCTTGCTTGAGCCGCTGGAGCTCCGTGACGTCGACGGTGTGCTGGAGGATGTAGGTCACCTCGCCCGCAGCATTGAACAGCGGGATGTGGGTGGCGCTCCAGTAGCGGAAGGCGGTGATGACCCCCGCGTCCGTCTGCATGGGGACCCGGTAGGGAATCAGCGCGAGGGTGTCCGGCGCCCGGGTCGCGAGGACCCGGAGGAACGAGTCCCGGAGCTGCAGGGCGTTGGCGTTGTTGGGATCCCCGGGGTCGTTCGGGAAGGCCTCGAAGATGTTCCGCCCCAGCAGCTCGTCCAGCCTGCTGGCCGTGACGCGCAGGTACGCCGCGTTGGCCGCGACGTAGCGGAGCTCCCGGTCGAGCAGCATGTAGGGGTTGGGGGAGGCGTCGAAGAGCGTCTTGAAGTCGATGGTGTCGTGCATCGTGCGGCGAGGCTCCTCACCCTGGGGCGGCGGGGCGCGCCAGCGGGGGCAGGGCTTGCAACCCTTGACCGGTCTGTGGCCTGGACGCCATTCCCTCCGACGCCAGGTCGGCGACTTTGTCGCACAGGCGACATCCCCAGGGCCTCTTTTTGGAGTGACGTCAACCACCATCCAGGGCGCCGATGTTCCTGGTTCCGCGCATATGGATGTGCAGTGCCTACATGAACGAGTCTTCAGTGAGTCCTGCGTGTCCGCCTGGTGAAGCGCTCAACCCGCGAGCTTGGGAACGTGCGGCAGGATGGAGGCTCGCTGGCGGGCAATGCCTACATGAACGCGTCATCAGTGGTTTTTCGCGTGGATGTCGCCTTTGCTGCCGCGGCGCCTGGCGGGCAATGCCTACATGAACGCGTCATCAGTGGTTTTTAGCGTGGATGACGCGAGCCGTCGCGCGCGGCCCCGGCGCGCTGATGGGGCCATGTCTGTTTGATACCGCGAGCCCAAGAGTAGATAATGTATTCAATTGTCTGTGATTGAATTGCGAAACACAGGCGCAATGTCTGTGATTGCGTCTGTGTTTCATGAGACACGCAAGGCCCCGGGCGCATCCGGGGCCTCGAGCGGTGCGGCGGAAGCTACGCGCCAGCGCGCTGACGGTTCAGCCGGTCGTAGTGACGGTAGCCCAGCTTGTCGAGCGCGCTCGCGGGGGCCAGTCCGATGTCCACGAGCGTCTTGATGTCATATGTCCCCGCGAGCACGGGCGGCGCGTAGTTCCGGATGGCGTCCGGGCCGCGGAACTTCTCCAGCGGGAAGAGCACGGTGTTGGTGTGCACGTGCATGAAGTGCGCGGCGGACTGGCGCTGCCAGCCGGGCACGCCGGGGGCGGTGATGACGTGCGGCGTGGCGAGGAAGGTGCCGCCCGTGAGGATTTCAAGCTGCTGGCCCACCTGGGCGACGACGCAGCCCGCTGGCGCCGTGCCGCGCACCTGGAGGCCGTTCGGGGCCTCCGGCGTCGCGCGGGTGCGCAGGTAGAGGCCGCTCTTGTTGTCGGGGCCGGGGGCGGGGCTGCCCGCCGGGTCCAGGAAGCGGCCGCCGGGGAGCAGCGTCAGCAGGTTGAAGTCGGTGTGCTCCTCGCCCCAGACGATGTCCGTGTTCACCTGCGCGTCGGTGAGCGGCAGGTACTGGAGCGCGCGGGTGACGTGGGCGCCGCGGTCGCACAGGTCCACGAACGTGGACTCCGACAGGCCCAGGGCCACCGCGGAGCCGCGAAGCAGCTTCAGGCCCGCCTCGTGGAGCGAGCGGCCCAGCGTCATGATGCCGTCCTCGAAGTAGGGCGGTGCGTCCTTGGGCCACACGTTCTCCGGGTACAGCTCCGGGAACTCCAACGCGGACTGCGGGTCGTTGGGGTAGGGCGCGACGAAGTAGCACTCCTTGAAGTCCGGCTGGCCGTTGGAGGCGACGGCGACCTCGGTGTTCGGAGGCGTCCAGCCGCGCTGGTACCAGATGTCCGCGCGGCCGTAGGGCTTCTTCTCCTCGGCGGGCCGGGCGATGAACGCCGCGAACGCGTCATAGAAGCGGTTCAGCGCCTGGGTGTCGATGCCGTGGTTCTTCACGTACACGAGACCGAAGACGCCAAAGGCCTCGCGGATCGCCGAGGCGGCGCGCTCGACGCGAGCGGAGTCATCCGACGCGAGGTCGGCGAGGTCGACAGTGGGGATGTTCAGCGAAGCGGTCTCGGCCATGATGGGGCCCAGGTGTACCGCTCCCCGGGAATAAATGGGAGGCCCTGCTGCTCTGTGGCGTCCCTCCGGGGTGGGTTGGGTGCGGCAAAACCCGGATCCCCGGCCCATGGGCACTCCCAGCGCAAAATCTGCGCTTCCCCCCAGCGTGGCCTGGGGGTGGGGGTTATCGTCCGCCGCCCGCCGTCGAGAGGTCGCTCCCCGTGAAGAAGCTCGTGTCCGCCTGGTTCCGCATCCCCTTCTGGCAGCGTGTCCTGGGGGCGTTCGTGCTCGGCGCCGTGGCCGGGTGGCTCGTGGGGGAGCCGGCCGGGCCCTGGTTCCAGCCGCTGGGCACGCTCTACGTCAACCTCATCAAGATGATCGCCACGCCGCTGGTGTTCTTCGCGGTCATCAACGCGGTGGCGGCGCTCCACGGGCAGAAGAGCATGGCGGTGCTCGGCGGCAAGACGTTCCTCTGGTTCGCCATCACCGCGGCGCTGGCGGTGGGCGTGGGCCTGGGCGTCGCCGCGCTGCTGCGCCCCGGGGAAGGCGTGGGCCAGCTCATGGCCTCGGAGTCCTTCAAGCCCAAGGACGTGCCCGGCCCGGTGCAGGTGCTGCTGGACGTGGTGCCCACCAACCCGTTCGCCGCGCTGGCGAATGGGAAGATCCTCCAGGTCATCTTCTTCGCCGGCCTGCTGGGCTTCGCGCTGGTCAAGCTGGGAGAGAAGACGGCGCGGCTGCGGGAGCTGGTCCGCGAGGCCAGCGACGCGATGATTCAAGTCACGCGCTTCGTGCTGGAGCTCACGCCGCTGGGGACCTTCGGGCTGATCGCCGCGCTGGTGGGCACCTACGGCTTCGAGCGCCTGCTGCCGCTGGGCAAGCTCGTGCTGGCGCTGTACGTGGCGTGCGCGCTGCACATCGTCTTCGTGTATGGCGGGCTGCTGCTGACGCATGGGCTCAACCCGCTGCGCTTCTTCCGCGGCGCCGCCCCGGGCATGCAGGTGGCCTTCGTCAGCGCGTCCAGCTTCGCGTCCATGCCGGTGGCCCTGCGCTCGGTGACGCACAACCTGGGCGTCAACAAGGACTACGCGGCCTTCGCCGTGCCGCTGGGCGCCAGCATCAAGATGGACGGCTGCGGCGCCATCTACCCGGCCATCGCGTCGCTGTTCGTCGCGCAGTACTTCAACCTGGACCTCTCCGCGTCGCAGTACTTCATCATCCTGTTGGCGTCGGTGCTGGGCAGCTTCGGCACCGCGGGCGTGCCCGGGACGGCGGTGGTCATGGCCACGGTGGTGCTCAGCTCCGCGGGCCTGCCGCTGGAGGGCCTGGGCTACCTGCTGGCCATCGACCGCATCCTCGACATGATGCGCACGCTGACGAACGTCACCGGGCAGATGCTGGTGCCGGTGCTGGTGGCGCGCGAGGAGGGCCTGCTCGACACCGCCGTGTACAACCGCGCCTCCACCGCCGTCGCGCTGGAGGAGAACGCCGTGAAGGCGGATTGAGCCGCCTCGGTCCGGGAGGCACGCCCGTGTGGGCTCGCCAACGGGCCCCTCCCTGACTTGGAGTAGCGGACAGGCCGTGAGGTCCGTCCTATCGCCCTGAATCGCCGCTCCGCCAGGTGCGGGCCGGTGCCTGCCTGGGCGGTGAATGGGCCTCTTTCTGGGAGACGGGCAGAGCATCGTCGCCCAGAACATGGGCGCCCGGCCGCCCCCGTCGCTGTATGGCGAGGCGCATTCGCATCCCGAGCATGGCGCGCCGATGCCCGTGGACGCGGGGGAGGGCGCTCGCGCGCTCCGCCTGGAACTCCCGCCGCCGCGTGTGTTTCATGGCGCTCCTGGTTTCTTCGCGCCGCTTCGGCCTCGTGACCTGGCGGGAAGCGACCGCGCGCGCTGGCAATGTCCGTCGCCGGGCCGGGCCGCGCGCAGTGCCTCCAAGGCGTGTCGTCCGCTGCCCAGCGGGCATCTTCCCGCTCCGAAGAGTCGGGCAGGCGCGGGCCAGACCGTGTCTGGCTCCGAGTTCGGTGACATCGGGATGCGCACGAGCGCGTGGCCGCCGCGTCCGTCGGCCGCCAGCGCCCGGGCCCTCATCGCGCGGCTCACCTGCGCTGAGCGAAGGAGCCGTCGCAGTGGGCGCCCCCTCCGTGGTGTCGCCTCGACGGAGCCCTCTCGCCGGGGGGCGGAGCCGGTCCCGGCGCTCGCTGTTCGAGAATGTCGGGGGTTTGGCGCCGCGAAATGTCCCGACATTTCCCAACAGCGAGCTCCTCAAGTGCGCCCCGGCCCCCCTGGCGTCTCGCCTCATGGCGCCCGTGATTCGCTGACGTCGACGCGCGCCCGGCACGTGTGGGCGGCCAGCGCCGCTCAGACGACCCGCTGACCAGGATTAAGGAAGCGGCGGCCCCTTCACGCAACGGCCTCCGCCTGTCCGCTTCATCCACACGCCGCCATGAGACGCACGGCAGCTCAGTCCTCGCCGTCGGGCCCCAGCCGGGGCTCGTAGGGGCCGCCGGCGGGGTGGTGTTCCTCCAGGTCGTTCTGGTGCGTGCGCTCCCACAGGGGCAGGCCGGCGCGGAAGGCGGCCTGGGCGATGAGCAGCGCGGCCACCGGCGTCATGACGAACACGAAGGCGATGGCCAGCACCGCCCGGGCCACCACGCTGAGGTCGCCCAGCCCCAGCGCGGCCGCGCCCATCAGCAGGCCCACGCCCAACGACGAGGCCTTCGCGGCGGACTGGAGGCGCAGGAACAGATCCGGCATGCGGAACAGGCCCAGCCCGGCCAGGAGCATCAGCAGCGCCCCGGAGACCAGCATCACCGCGGTGAGGAAGTCCTTCATCGGTGGCCCTTTCCCGCGCTGTAGAGGTACCTCGCGATGACGAGCGTGCCCATGGAGCCGATGACGGCCAGCACCAGCGCCACGTCCACCAGCTCCGGCTGCCCGACCCACAGGGCATAGACGGTGATGACCGCCGCCGTCTGGAGTGAGAAGAGGTCCAGCGCCACCACCCGGTCCGTCAGCGACGGCCCGCGGACCAGGCGGTGCAGGGAGAACAGCATCGCGATGGAGATGGCGCCCAGGGTGCCCTCGGTGATGACGTGCAGCCAGCCGCTCATCGCAGTGCCCTCAGCAGGGGAATCTCCACGCGCTCGCGGAGGTCCCGGCAGAACGCCTCCCGGGTGGAGGCGAACATCACGTGGACGTAGAGGGCCTTGCGGTCCTCGGAGATCTCCAGCCCCACCGTGCCGGGCGCGAAGGTGACGATGAGCGTCAGCAGGGTGATCTCCGCGTCCGTCCGCGCCTCCATGTCATAGCGGTAGATGGCCGGCCGGGAGATGAGCCTCGGCGTGGCGATTTCATAGGCCACCCGCGCGTTGGCCACCAGGACGTCCCAGGCGACGCGCGCCACCAGCCGCGCCACGTTCCACGTCTGCGTGGCATAGCGCGAGGGCAGGTGGGGCGTGTCGATGAAGGCCAGGAGGATGAAGCCAATCACGAACCCCGTGAGGAGGTTCGCCGGGGTGACGCTCCCCAGCATCGCCGCCCAGAGGAGCGCCAGCATCAGGTTCCAGAGGAGCGCGGTCATGGTTGCTCCCCCAGCACCGCCCGCACGTACTCGGTGGGGTCCAGGAGCTGGCCCGCCGCCGCGTCCGCCAGCTCGAAGAGCGGCTCGGCGCCCACGCCCAGGACGACCATGAAGGTGGTCATCGCCATGCAGGGCCCGAGCACGCCGTCCCCCAGGCTCAGCGGCCGGTTCGGCTCCTGGGGCTGGTTCTCCGGCGGCGCCTTCCAGAAGGCCTCGCGCCAGATCTTCATCATGGAGAAGAGGGTGAGCAGGCCCACGGCCACCGCCGTCCCCGCGACGGCCCAGTGCTCCGCCCGCAGCGCGGCCTGGATGACGGCCAGCTTGGCGAAGAAGCCGGAGAAGGGGGGCACCCCCGCCAGCGACAGCGCGGGGATGAAGAACAGCGCGGCCAGCAGGGGCTGCGTCCGGTAGAGGTTGCCCATCTGGTGCAGATCGTAGGTGCGGGTGACGCGCGCGGTGGCCCCGCTCACGAGGAAGAGCGCCGACTTCGCGAAGATGTAGTGGATGAGGAAGGCGATGAGCGCCGTCAGCGCGCCCCGGGTGAGCAGCCCCAGGGCGGCGATGAGGTAGCCAATCTGGCTGATGATGTGGAAGGACAGCAGCCGGCGCATGTCGTACTGCGCCACCGCGCCCAGCACGCCCGTCACCATGGTGAGCCCGCCCATCACCCGCAGCAGCGTGCCGGTGAGCTCCAGGTCCTGGGTGAAGACGAGCGTGAAGACGCGGGCCAGGGCGTAGACGCCGACCTTGGTGAGCAGCGCGGAGAACAGCGTCGTCACCGCCGCCGGGGGCGTGTGGTACGAGGCCGGCAGCCAGAAGAAGAGGGGAAAGGCCCCGGCCTTCAGCGCGAAGGCCACCAGGAAGAACATGGACACGGCCGACATCAGCCTCGGCGTGCCCAGGCCCGGCGCCCGGACGGACAGGTCCGCCAGGTTCAGCGTGCCCGCCACGCCGTACAAGAGCCCCACGGCGCACAGCAGCACCACCGAGCCCATCAGGCTCAGCGACATGTACTTGATGCTCGCCTCGAGCTGCTCCTGCCGGGCCTCCAGCGCGAGCAGCACGAAGGAGGCGCCCAGCATGACCTCGATCCACACGAAGAGGTTGAAGAGGTCGCCGGTGAGGAACGCGCCGCACACGCCCCCCACCAGCACCAGCACCAGCGGGTAGTAGGCGCCCGCCTCGCGTGACGCCGGGAGCGTGGCCGCGGAGTAGGACACCACCGTGAGCCCCATCAGCCCGGTGACGAGCACCAGCAGGGCGCTCAGCAGGTCCGCGACCAGGGTGATGCCGAAGGGCGCGGCCCAGCCGCCCACCTGCATCGCCTGGACGCCCTGGCGGCGCACCGTCACCAGGAGCATGGCGCCCACCGCGGTGACGGCCACCATGGTCATCAACGCCAGCCAGCGGCGCGGCCACGCGCGGGACGGGGTGAGCTGCCCCGCGGCCGCGGCGCCCAGGCACAGGATCATGGGCAGGCTGAGCAGCGCGGTGGCCGTCATTGCTGGGAGTCCTTCAGCTCGGTGCGCAGGGCGCGCGTGTCATCCGTGTCCGTCTCCTGCGCGGTGCGGTGCACCAGCACCAGCAGCAGCGCGAGGAGGCCGAAGTTGATGACGATGGCGGTGAGGATGAAGGCCTGCGGCAGCGGGTCCGCGAAGGGGCCGGTGAGCGCCTGCTGGCCCTCGGGCACCAGGGGCGCGAAGCCGCGCTGCAGGCCGTTGACGGTGAACAGCAGCAGGTTGGTGGCGCTGCCCAGGAGCACCAGCCCCAGCGCGAGCCGGACGACGCTGTGGAGCATCAGGCAGTACAGCCCCGCCGCGAAGAGGCCCCCCACCGTGAGCGCGAGGAACAGCTCCATGCCTAGCTCCTCGGCTCCAGCGCGGTGGTGTCCTCGCCCCGGGCCATGCCCAGGATGAAGGACATCGCCGTGCCCAGGACGGCCAGGTAGACGCCCACGTCGAAGAGCTGGGGCGTGCCCACCTTCAGGCCGTCCGTCCAGGGCAGGGGCACGCGGGCCCAGAGGCCGGAGAGGAAGGCGCGGCCCTCCAGCATCGCGGGGAGGCCGCTGGCCAGCGTGAGCAGGAGCCCCGCCGCCGCCAGCCGGGTGGGGTGCACCCGCAGCTGTCTGCGCGCGGCTGGCCGGCCGAAGGCCACCATCTGCAGCGCGAACGCGGTCGCCGCCATCAGGCCCCCGACGAAGCCTCCACCGGGGATGTCATGGCCGCGCGCGGCCAGCACCAGGGACAAGAGCAGCAGCACCGGCGTCATCATCCGCGCCACGGTGTGCATCACCACGGGGTTCATGCCTGCCTCTTCTTTCGCTGCGAGCGCGTGCGGAACAGGAGATAGACACCCAGTCCCGACGTCGCCAGCACGGTGGTCTCCCCCAGGGTGTCCAGCGCCCGGAAGTCCACGAGGATGACGTTGACGATGTTCAGCCCCTGCCCACCGGGCACGCTTCGCGACGCATAGAAATCCGCCAGCCGCCGGTGCGAGGGCCCCGAGGCGACGTGGAGCAATATCCAGGTGATGAGCCCGCCCACCGCCAGGGGCAGCGCCGCGGTCCACCAGCGGAAGCGGTGCTGGTGGGGGTTGACGGGGAAGCGCGCGAAGACGAGCGCGAACAGGATGACGGTGAGCGTCTGCACCACGACCTGCGTCATGGCCAGGTCCGGCGCGCCGAAGAACACGTACAGCAGCGCCTCCGCCAGCCCCAGCGCCCCCAGCGCCATGATGGAGGACAGCGCCGAGCGCGACACCACGGCCAGCACCGCCGATACCAGGATGCCCACCAGGACGACCACCTCATAGGGCAGCACGTCCATGGCCACGCCCCGGGGCCATTCCCGCAGCCGCAGGACCACCGCGAGCGCCAGCAGCCCGCCGAAGGTGGCCATGGTGACGACGATGTACTGGTGCAGCGAGCCGTTCTGGAGCACCCGCGTCATGGACGAGGACAGCTTCAGCAGGCCGCTCAGGGACGCCTGGTAGAAGCGCTCCGGGCCGTGGCTGGAGAGGTTCATCGCCCGCAGCCCCTTCAACACGGGCTCGCGCGCCGCGAAGAGGCCGCCGCCCAACAGCAGGCTCCCCGCGCTCAGGCCCAGCGCGGGCGTCAGGCCGTGCCACAGCGTCAGCTTCAGGCCCGCCGCCTGGCCGCCGCCAATGTCCGCCGCCGCGATGGCCAGCAGGGGCTGGATGGCCCAGGGCACCAGGCCCAGCGCCAGCCCCGTGGTGGCCAGCAGCGCGGGCCCCAGCCACATGGACGGGGGCGCCTCGTGGACCTCGGACTCGGGCTTGCCGGCGCGGAACGTCTTGCCCGCGAAGGGCTGCACGCCCACGCGCAGCGCCGCGGCCACCATGCCGCCAAAGCCCACCATCGCGCCCAGCGCCAGGGGCCAGCCTCCCGGGCCCTTCAGGCAGGCCTCGTAGATGAGCTCCTTGCCCACGAAGCCGAAGAGCGGGGGGATGCCCATCATGGACAGGGCGGCCACGGCGGCCGCGGCGGCGGTGAGCGGCAGGTGCTTGCGCAGGCCTCCCAGGTGCGTCACGTCCCGCGTGCCCGTCTCGTGGTCCACCGAGCCGGCCACGAGGAACAGCGTGCCCTTGTAGAGCGCGTGCGCGGTGAGGAACGTCACCATGGCCTGGATGGCCACCGCGGTGCCCTGCCCGAGCAGCATCACCAGCGCGCCCAGGACGCTCACCGTCGCGTAGGCCAGCACCAGCTTGAGGTCGGTGTGGCCCAGCGCCAGCAGGGCGCCCAGCACCATCGTCACGGCGCCGACCCCGGTCAGGATCGTCTCCCAGGCCGGCGTCCCCCCCAACGCCGGCGCCATCCGCGCGAGCAGGAACACGCCGGCCTTCACCATGGTGGCGGAGTGCAGGTACGCGCTCACCGGCGTGGGCGCCGTCATGGCGCCGGGGAGCCAGGTGTGGAACGGCATCTGCGCGGACTTGGTGAAGGCGCCGCCCAGCACCAGCAGCAGGATGGCCAGGTAGCGCGGGCTGCCCTTCAGGGTGTCCGCGGCGGCGAGGGTGGCGGAGATGGACAGCGTGCCCAGCACGTCCCCCATCAGCAGCAGCCCCACCAGCAGGGACTGTCCGCCCAGGGCGGTGATGAGCAGCGCCCGCTGCGCGGACTCGCGGGCGGCGTCCTCCTTGTGCTCGAAGCCGATGAGGATGAACGAGCTGAACGTCGTCACCTCCCAGCACACGAAGAGCAGCAGCGTGTTGTCGGCGAGGACGAGGCCCAGCATCCCGCCCATGAAGAGCAGCAGCCAGCCATAGAAGCGGCCCAGCACCTCATGGTGGACCAGGTAGCGCCCCGCGTAGATGACCACCAGCGTGCCCAGGCCGGTGATGAGCAGGGCCATCAGCAGGGCCAGCCCGTCCAGCCGCAGCGCGAAGTCGATGCCCAGGTCCGGCATCCACGGCACGCTCACCGCGGGCACCCCGCCTCCGACCACGGCGGGCACCTGCGCGCCGAACCACACCGCCAGCCCCGCCGGGAACAGGGCGAGCACCCAACCGGCCCAGGACTGGGACAGCCGGGTGATCAGCACGGCCAGCGCCGCGGCGATGAACGGAACGAAGAAGGCGATGCACAGGGCCATGGGCGCGGCCCAGCAGGCCATTGCCCGAGTGCCACCTCCAGGCTTCTTCCTTGCACGCAGCGCGAGGGGGCCAGTGGTGGACATTCCCGTGTCCCGCCCTGGCGGGAAGTGTCCACCAGTGCCCGCGCGCCGCCCCGGCCGCTGGACGGGCGGCTGGAAGCCGCGTCGCGGGCGGTGGTGGCCCTGCGCCATCCACCCGCTCGACGCCGCCCCGGGGTGGCGGCAAGTCCTGCCCCGTGGACGCGCTCCCGCTCAGGGCGTATGCGGCTGGAACGGCCGGGCGTCTGGCGGCAGCTCCAGGGTGAAGGTCGTCCCAGTCGCTTCGTCACTCTGGAGCGTGACCCTGCCTCCGTGGGCTTGCGCACACCCCCAGACGAGCGTCAGTCCGAGCCCCCAGCCCGCGGCGGGGCCCGCGTGCGCGGACTGCGTCCGGGAGAAGGGCTTGAAGATCCGCTCCTGATCCTCGGGCGCGATGACGGAGCAGAAGTTGTGGACGGACGCTCGCGCCCGGTCGCCGTCCCGCTTGACGGTGAAGGTGATGGGCTCCGTGGGGGAGCCGTACTTGAGGGCGTTGCTGCCCAGGTTCCAGAGGGCGCGGCGGAGCTCCTCCGCGCTCCAGATTCCCCGGACGCGCTCCTCCGCCAGGAGAATGAAGCGCTCGCCATGAAGCGCCGTCAGCTCTTCAAAAACCTCCCGCGCGATGATGCCCAGGTCACACGTATCGAGTCGAAGCGGGAGCCGCTGGCCTGCCCGGATGCGGTTCGCGTCGAGCAGGTCCCGCACCATCTGGTCGGTGCGCTCGATGTTCTGATCGATGCGCAGCGCCAGGTTACGTCGCTGGTCCAGACGCTCGGGGTGCCGCATGAGGAGCTGGGCCCCTGACTTCGCCGCCGACAGCGGCCCGCGAAGGTCATGGGCGAGGACGGACACGAAGCGCTCGCGGAGCGCGCGTTCGGCCTGCAATGCCTCAATCTTCTCTCGTAGTTCCGCGTACAGCTTGGCGTTGTCCAGGTGGACAATCAGTTGTTGTCCCAGCGACAGGAGTCGCTCCTTCTCCCGGGCGGTGAAGTCCCGGACCTCGGCGAGGCCGACGTAGACGAAGCCCACCAGCGCGCGGTGAAGGGGGAGCCGGACGCCGAACAGCGTGTTCAACCCGTGCTGGCGAAGCGTGGGGCTCACCTCGAGCGGCGCCGTCGCCTCATCCGAGACCGAGCGGGTCTCCTCGCCCCCCGCGCCAACCTTTCGGAGAAGGGAGCAGGGGCGCATCGAGGTCGCGTGCTGCTCCAGGTGCTCGCTCGCCAGTCCCGCCGCGGCCGCCGTTACGAGCTTTTCTCCCTCGGCTTCATACAGGAGCACGGCCGCGCTCTGCGCCCCCATGGCCTCGATGAGCAACGCGAGGATTTCCTTCAAGAGGTCACGCAGGGACGTCGGCTCCTCCTCCAGGATGGCCTCGCTGGTCACCTTCTGGAGGAGCCGCATGTAGCGCTTTTCCGTCTGCTCATCCTCGTTCAGGTGCCGGCTGAAGCGCTCCGTCACGACGGTTGAAGCGGCATGCAGGCCGGTGAAGAGCCGCTCGACGTCAAGGGCGCTGGGACGGGCTTCAGTCGGAGCGTTCAACCACATGCTGGTGATGCACCGCCCCAGGATGGCGAACTCCTCGATGACCTCCGCCACGTTGAAGCCCTGCCGGAGGCGGGCGGCCACATGGCTCTCGACGTGCGCCTGCCGGACGCTGGCCAGCGTGCCAGGTGCCCCTTCCTCGTCGGCGAGCGAGGCCAGGTAGGTGGGCATGACGTTCTTGAACTCGGGCCCGTCCAGCCCCCGGGCGGAGGCGGCGCGGGACGCCTCCTCGGTCCAACGCCGGATGATTTCGTCCTGATGCCGGCGGATGACACCCGCAACGCTCGCCATCGCGATACCCCATTTGGGAAGCTGGACATCGCCAGGCACGTCCCGCATGAGAGGGCGCTCGACGTGGCAGGCTCGATGTATCAACCCGCCAGGGACGCCCCGGGCTTGCGCCTGGAAGAAAACGTTCGGTCGCGTCTGGCTCCTGGCCGCAGGTCGGGGAGGCGGGCGGGTGCCTGCTCCATGCCATTCCCTGGAGGAAACGCTAGCGCAGCACCCGGAGCGGGAAGCTCAACGGCCGGCCATCGGAGGCGAGGGTGTGGTTCGCGATGGCCTCCGCCGCGCCGAGCCCCCGACGCTGCGCCTGGAAGGTCGCCTGCGGATTGCGCGCGGAGGCCTTGCCGCCTTCGAAGAGGGCGAAGCGGGCCGACACCGCGCCCACCGTGGTCAGCACGTCCGCCGCCACCCGCGCCCATCGACGACGCCGGGGCAGCAGGTCCAGCACCAGCCCGGCCACGGCGCAGGCCTTCGACGTCCGCCACAGCGCGCCCGACACGCCCTCCCGCAGCGGCCGGGCCACCTCCGTGACGCGCTCCGCGTCCCGCTCCACCGCGAGCCCGGCGGCCAGTGACGCCACCTTGCCCGCCAGGCCGAAAGCGCGCAGCACGCGGGCTTCGTGGCGTGCATGGGGCAGCAGGGAGAGCAGGCTCCCCGCCGCCGCCGTCGCCGAGGCCATGAAGAACAGGGGCAGGGTGCGGTGCATGGACTGCCACAGCGGGACGGCGGTGTTGGTGAGCAGCACCGCCGTGTACCCCGACAACGGCAGCCCCAGCACGGCGGCCCCGGCCCCCGCCGCCCGGCCCACTTTGCCCGGCACGCCGCGCCGGTGGCTCAGCAGGAGCGCCAGGGTGTTGAGCCCGCCCGAGCCCGCCAGCACCCACGAGCCGATGCTCATGGGCGACGTCGGACGGAAGACGCGCAGCATGTTGAGGAAGCGCGCAGGCCGGCCCAGGTCGTAGGTGAGCAGCCCCGCGCTCACCAGGTCGCCCGCGGTGCCCACCCAGAGGCAGCGCCGGGCGAGCTGGCGCAGGCGGCGTCCCCCCGCCAGCTCCACCGCGAGCCCGAGGACGCTCGTCGCGCCCGCCACGCCGCCCACGTAGAGGTACGTGGGGATCGCGGCGATCCACACCGGCTCCTTGATGACGGGCAGGCCGTGGTAGCTCGGCGACGCCGGTGACGCCGCGAGGGAAGGGCGGATGCCCGGCGCGCGCTCCAGCGTCTTCACGCGCTGCTGCGCCCCTTCACCCGTGAGCACCCCCAGGGTGGGGTCCACGTTGCGTCCATCGGCCCGGCGCTGGAGCTGGTCCAGCAGCGACGCCGTGGGCTCGTGCGGCGAGCTCATCGGCGTGCCTCCTCGCCGAGCCACACCGCGCCCAGCGCCACAGCGGCCATGCCCAGCGCGCCCAGCGCCACGGCCGTCCAGGACTCCTTCGCCTTCATCGTGGGCACCACGGGGTCGGGCGGCAGGTTGTAGACCTCCGGCCGGTCCACCAGCAGGAAGAAGGCGTTGAGGCCCCCCGTCCCTGGCTGGTTCGCCGCGTCCTTCCCGTACAGGTACGCGTCCTTCAGCCCCCGCGCGTGCAGGCTCTGGACGCGGGCCTCGGCGCGCGCGTGCAGGGCCTCCAGGTCGCCATAGACAATGGACTCGGTGGGGCACGCCTTGGCGCACGCGGGCGTCAGGCCTTCCCCCAGCCGGTCGTAGCAGAGCGTGCACTTCCAGGCCCGGCCATCGTCCTCGCGGCGCGCCACGACGCCGAAGGGGCAGGCCGCCACGCAGTAGCCGCAGCCGTTGCACACGTCGGGCTGCACGTAGACGGTGTCGAACTCGGTGCGGATGATGGCGCCGGTGGGACAGGCCTCCAGGCACGCCGCGCGCTGGCAGTGCTTGCAGACGTCCGACAGCATCAGCCACGAGAAGTCCGCGATGGCCGTGGACACGCCGGGCAGGGGCACCGGCCGCTCGACGAAGGCGACGTGGCGCCACGTCGACGCGCCCAGCGCCCCCGTGTTGTCATAGGACATGCCGGTGAAGTGGAAGCCGTCGTCGGGCAACTGGTTCCATTGCTTGCACGCGACCTCGCAGGCCTTGCAGCCGATGCAGACCGTGGTGTCGGTGAAGAAGCCCTTCTGTCCCATGGCCTATGCGTCCTCCGTCTCCGGCTCCTGCGTCGTGGCGTGCGAGACGTCCCCCAGGAAGGGGCTGTCGCGGTGCAGCCGGGGCAGTCCCGGAGGGAGCGCGGGCTGCGTGGCCCCGGTGGCGGCGCGAGCGCGGGTGGCCTGCCGTCCCGCGACGATGTCGCAGGTGAGCGCCTTGGACTCCTGAATCTCCACGTTGGGGTCCGCCACGAAGGGGGTGAGCTCGTTGGCGCCGTCCGCCCGCAGGCGGCCCGTCACGCCCCAGTGATACGGAATGCCGACCTGGTGCACCCACGTCCCGTTGAGCTTCAGCGTCGGGATGCGCTGGGTGACGAGCACCCGGCACTCCAGGTCCCCCCGCGCCGTGCGCAGCGTCGCCCAGCCGCCGTTCGTCAGGCCCCGCTCGCGGGCCAGCTCGGGGGAGACTTCGCAGAACGGTTCGGGTTGCAGCTCACTGAGCCAGGACAGCCAGCGGCTCATGCCTCCCGCCGTGTGGTGCTCCGTGAGGCGGTAGGTGGTGAGCACGAAGGGGAAGCGTGGGTCATCCCAGGCGCGGTGGTACGGGTTGCCGCGCCGGCGCCACTCCCGCCGCGCCGGGTTGCACTGCTGGCCGTAGAGCGCGTTGCGCACGGGCGACTCCATGGGCTCGTAGTGCGTGGGCAGGGGCCCATCCATCAGGCCGCTGGGCGCGAAGAGCCAGGCCCGGCCGTCCGCCAGCATCAGGAACGGGTCGGTGCCCGAATGCGCGTCCATGCCCCGGGCCTCCGGCGTCGGCCGGTAGCCCGGTGGCCGGTCCACGATGAAGTCCGGCACGTCCTCGCCGGTCCACCGCGCGCTGGCCGCGTCCCACCACACGTACTTCTTGCGGGCGCTCCAGGGCCGGCCCTCCGGGTCCGCCGAGGCGCGGTTGTAGAGGATGCGGCGGTTGGCCGGCCAGGCCCAGGCCCACTCCGGCGCCACCCAGGTCTGCTCGCGCCCCGGCTTGCGCCGCGCGGTCTGGTTGACGCCGTCGGCGCGGCAGCCGGAGTAGATCCAACAGCCGCAGGCCGTGGAGCCATCGTCCTTCAGCTCCGCGAAGCCGCTCACGGGTGCGCCGTCCGCCACGCGGTAGCCGTTGATTTCGTGGAGCACGGCCTCCGCGTCCGGCTCGTTGTCGCGGCCGACGGTGGGGTAGTCCCACGTGAGGTCCTGGAGGGGCCGGTCCTTCTCCTCGCGCGAAGCGGCGTAGCGCGCCTTCAGCCGGCGGCCCAGGTGGTACATGAAGTGGAGCTCGCTGCGCGCGTCCCCCGGTGGCTCCACCGCCTTGTGGTGCCACTGGAGCATCCGCTGCGTGTTGGTGAACGAGCCGTCCTTCTCCGTGTGCGCGGCGGCGGGGAAGAAGAAGACCTCCGTGCGGATGTCCTCCGTCGTCACGTCGCCGCGCTGGATTTCCGGGGCGGTGCGCCAGAACTCGGCGGTTTCAATGAGCGTGAGGTCGCGGACCACCAGCCAGTCGAGCTGGCGCAGCCCCTCCCGCTGGAGCGCGCCGTTCATGGAGCCCACCGCCGGGTTCTCCCCCATGACGAAGTAGCCCTTCACCCGGCCATCCACCATGTCCGCCACCGTCTGCATGTGCGAGTGGTTGCCGGTGAGGCGGGGCAGGTGGCTGAAGCGGTAGTGGTTCTCCGCCGTCGCCGCGTCGCCGAACCAGGCCTTGAGCAGGGAGACGATGTACTTCGGGAAGTGGTGCCACCACCCCGTCTTGGACTGGTGGTCGGAGATGTACTCGTCGAGCACGCCCGAGTGCTCGCAGTACGGCATGGGGATGTAGCCGGGCAGCAGGTTGAACAGGGTGGGGATGTCCGTGGAGCCCTGGATGGAGGCGTGCCCCCGCAGGGCGAGGATGCCGCCCCCGGGCCGCCCGATGTTGCCCAGCAGGAGCTGGAGGATGGTCGCCGTGCGGATGTACTGCACGCCCACGGAGTGCTGCGTCCATCCCACCGCGTAGCAGAAGGCGCTGGTGCGCTCGCGGCCGGAGTTGGCGCACAGCGCCTCCGCCACCTGGAGGAACTGCGCCTCGGGGACGCCGCACACCTTGGCGACGATGGCCGGGGTGTAGCGCTGGTAGTGGCGGCGCAGCACCTGGAAGACGCAGCGGGGATGCTGGAGCGTGAGGTCCCTGGGGGCCTCGAAGGGCGGCAGGGCGCCCGTCTCCCCGCGCGCGCCGGCGCCGGCCGTGGCGAAGACCTCCTTGTGGCCCGCGGCGGGGATGGCGCCCGTCGCCCCTTCGTACTGCCAGGTGGCGGAGTCATATTCGTTGCGCTCGCGCTGGTAGCCGCTGAAGAGGCCGTCCAGGTCCTCCGCGTCCTGGTAGTCCTCCCGCAGGATGTTGGCGGCGTTGGTGTAGTGGACGACGTACTCGCGGAAGTAGCGCTCGTTCTCCAGCACGTAGCGGATGAGGCCGCCCAGGAACGCGATGTCCGAACCGGCGCGCAGCGGGACGTGCAGGTCCGCCATCGCGCTGGTGCGCGTGAAGCGCGGATCCACATGGATGACGGTGGCGCCCCGTTGCTTCGCCTCCATGACCCACTGGAAGCCCACGGGGTGGCACTCGGCCATGTTGGAGCCCTGGATGACGATGCAGTCAGCGTTCGCCAGGTCCTGCTGGAAGGTCGTGGCCCCGCCACGCCCGAGCGTGATGCCCAGACCGGGCACCGTGGAGGAGTGTCATATTCGAGCCTGGTTCTCCACCTGCACGATGCCCAGCGCGGTGAAGAGCTTCTTGATGAGGTAGTTCTCCTCGTTGTCCAGCGTGGCGCCGCCCAGGTGGGCGATGCCCAGCGTGCGCCGGACGTCGTGGCCGTGGGCGTCGGTGGCCTCCCAGGTGGCGTCGCGGGTCTGCTTCACGCGGTCGGCCACCATGTCCATGGCCTGCTCCAGCGGGATGCGCTCCCAGGCCGTGCCGCCCGGCCGCCGGTACAGCACGTCCTTCACGCGGTGGGTGCCGGTGACGAGCTGGAAGGTGGCCGAGCCCTTGGGACACAGGCGCCCGCGCGACACCGGCGAGTCCGCGTCCCCTTCGATGTCCAGGATGCGCCCGTCCTGGACGTGGACGTCCTGACCGCAGCCCACGGCGCAGTAGGGACAGACGGACTTCACGACGCGGTCGGCCCGGGCCGTGCGCGGCGCCAGGGTGCGGCTGCGCTCCGACATCGCGCTCTCACCCAGCGCCAGGGCGTCCCCGGCCTTGAGTTGCCGCAGCAGGGGCCATTGGCCGAGCCAGTCGAAGAGTCCCATCCCGCACCTCCCGGGTGATGCACGGTCTGCCTGGGGAAGATGGGGACTCCGGGCGCTGACGGTGGGGGCGACGAAGGGACCTTCGACTGGCATGTCCCGCTGGTGACGCTCCAGGGCCGGCCGTGTCCTCCAGCGAGCGTGGTCCATGCCCGACGAGGAGGGGCCGTGGCGAGGCTCAGTGGATTCGCGCCATTTCGTTGAAGATGGACGCAGGCGAAGAGCGCGTTCGGACTTGGTTGACCAGGCCGTTAACTTTCCGGTGGAACGCGGAAGCGGGTAGAAGGACGGGTCCCGGCGCGTGGCGCTGATTCGCGATGACTGCTACCGGCGGTCGCTGGTACATGGAGCCACATGGCGAGCCTCGAAGAACTGTGTGTCGGCACGTACCGCTCACTGCGGGATGTGCGGCTTGAGCGTCTCGGCCGAATGAACCTGCTCGTGGGTGGTAACAACGCGGGGAAAACCTCCGTTCTGGAGGCAATCGGGTTGGTCGCTCGGCCCGTGGATCCGGGGCAGTGGATTCAGACAGTTACGAACCGGGACGCCTCCGGTCCTCTCGTGGATGGGCTCTGGGCTCTTTTCCCTGGGAGTACTGCGCTCACGCTTGAGGGCGAAAGCGAAGAGTCAAGACCCATCTCCATCCAGGCGCGGTTCGAGGGGCAGTCCAGACAACTCCGCGCTGAGGCACTTGCGTTTATCGAGCAGCGGTGGGCGGACAGCGACCGGGCAAGTCCAGATCCTCGAAGCGATGTCGTGGTCCGCCTCCAGATGGAGGTGAGCGCTGGCGACGCGACGCCCATGAAGCATGAACTGGATTTCGGCTCAACGCCTCGGCGCCTGCCCATCCCACATGGGGTCGCGCTGTTCCGTGTATTCGTCGTCACACCCATGACGCATCGGTCCACGGCGCAGCTCATCACCCATCTCAGCCACGTGATCGACGAGGGCACGAAAGGCAAGGCCGTCGAGCTACTGAGGATGTTCGACCCGCACGTCAGCGATGTCTTGATCAGTCGCCCGTTTGGGCGCGACGCGATTCGTGTGGTCCATGAAAGACGAGGCGTTGTCGATCTCGCGACTTTCGGCGATGGCATGCGGAGGGCGTTCGCGATGAGCGTTGCACTCTCCCGGGCGAGCGGTGGCATCTTGCTCGTGGACGAAATCGAATCCGCGATCCACGCGCGCGCACTGGACTCTGTCCTGCCCTGGCTTGTGCGGGCGGCGGGAGAAGCGAAAGTGCAGATTGTCGCGACGACCCATAGCTTGGAAGCGGTGGATGCGTCCCTAGGGGCCTTCGTAAGCGCTCCTTCAGATGAGGTCATCACCTATCACCTTCGGCGATCGGAAGGCGGCCATGCATGTCTCCGCTACGACCTGGATGGACTGCGCAGCTTGCGTGATGAAGGGCTCGACATCCGATGAGCAACCGCATCTACCTGCTGACCGAAGGTGTGCATGACGTCGCATTTCTGGCCAGGCTGCTGAAGCTTTCGCTGGGGCTTGAGCACGTCTCCAGGGAAGCAGGGTTGGACCCTGTTTGGAAGCGCATCCTCCCCACAAAGTGGCCTCATGACGGGTCGCTTCGACCCGCTGTACCCGCTCCAATTTTCTACCGTGCCCCATCCAGTGGAACCACTGTTGCCGTCGTAAACTCCCAAGGCATCAGTGAACTGGCCAGAAAACTGGAGACGCACCGGAAAGCGTTGGCGCTCGACGGCGTGAATTTGGATGCAGTGGGAGTCGTGCTTGATGCCGATTCCCAGGAAACGCCGCAGCAGCGGTTCACGAGAATGGCGGATTCAATCGCTGCCAATGGGTATCCGCGCCCTGCGGTGATGGGGGGCGTCGCGGGGCAGCCGCGAACGGGAGTGTTCGTCCTTCCTGGAGGAGGACTGCCCGGGACGCTGGAAGACCTCCTGCTTGAGTGTGCGGCGGTCGCATATCCGAAATTGCGAACGCATTCGGAGCAGTTCGTAGATGGCCTCGATCGCGCGGCGCCGGAGTTCATGTCTGGGGAACTCAAGGACCTGTCTGCGCCCGCTGGCCGGCACAAAGCGGTGGTGGCGGCGATGAGCGCCATCCTGAAGCCTGGTCGGCCTGTCCAGGCCACCATCGAAGACAATCGATGGATCGCGAGTAGTACTGTCGTTCTCCCGCGAATAGCTGCTCTCGTGGAGTTCCTGTCTGCCCTCACGACGGCGCCTCACGCCACCACCACGCCGCTTCCACCCATTGACTTGACGGGTCCTTGACCCGTCGGCACAGGGAGGCATGCTCATTGAGGTGCAGCGCTCCGCCGCGCTGCCGTTGTTTTCTCGATGGATGCGGGAGACGCTTCTCGGACAGAGCCGATGGTTCCCATGGTTCGACGTCGGATCTCGAACCGAGCAGGCGCTGACGTTACTCCGGATGCTGCATTACCCGTGGCTCGCGCATTGCCCAACTTCCGAAGGCGGTCGCCCGGGCCGTTTCGATGACCGGTTGAAAGCGCCCAGCCTGCTCTCGACCCATTTGGTGCCTCAACAATTCGGCGCGGCACAGAGTAGGTTTCCACCATGCTGGTGAAGATCGCCGCGCACGAGGATCAAGTCCGTTTTTCCGAACTGGGACGCCTCCGCGCGTGGCACGTCGTGGGGCCCTCGCGAGCGCTGCGGCCCGGGCAGGTGCTCCACTGGAGCACGGGCGCGCGGGAGCTGGTGCTCTTCCGGGGACGGAGCGGCGGAGTCCACGCGCTCGCCGCGCACTGTCCCCACATGGGCGCGCACCTGGGCGGTGGCACCGTGGTGGGGGATTCCCTGCAGTGCCCGCTGCACCACTGGCGGTTCGATGGCCGCGGCGCCTGCCCTGGGAAGACGGCGCAGCGGGCGTTCCCGGTGGTGGAGCGGTACGGCGCCATCCTCGTCTTCAACGGCCCGGTGGTGCTCTTTCCTCCGCCCGAGGTGGGCACCGGGGATATGCGCTGGGGCACGTCGGCTCCCTTCACCGTCCAGTGCGACTGGCTGCCCGTGGTGGCCAACGCCTTCGACCTGGAGCACCTGCGCACGGTGCATCACCGGGAGCTGCGGGACGCGCCCGTGGTGGAGCGCCCGGATCCGTTCACCCTGCGCGTGCGGTACACGTCCCGCGTCACGGGGCGGGGCCTCAGTGACCGGGTCATGAAGTCGCTGTCCGGCAATCACATTGGCGTCACCCTCACGCTGCACGGGGGCACGCTGCTGTCGGTGGAGAGTGACCTGGGGCGGACCCGCAGCGCGTTGCTCGCCGGCCTCCACCCGACGCGCGACGGCGTGTCCGTGCGGCTGGCCTACGCCGCCCGCCGCAGCCGGCTCCCCGGCGTGGACTGGCTGGCGCTCCAGGTGTCGCGGTGGTTGTTCACGTCCTTCCTGCGGCGCGACCTGTCGGTGCTCGACGGCATGCGCTTCAACATGGCGGGGGCGGCGGAGGATCCGGTGTTGCGCCAGGTGCTCGACTTCACCGCCAGCCTGCCGGAGGCGCCCGAAGATGAGCGCGGGTGAGGGGCGGGAGACGCCGATTCCGGCCGCGCTCAACGCCGTGCTCCTGGTCTGCGCCATGGCGGCCTGCGCGAGCAGTCTGTGGCTGGCGTCACACGCGGAGCGGTTCGGCGTGAAGGTGCTGGCGGCGGGGGTCTTCTCCTTCGTGAACAACACCGTGTTCTCGCTGCTGCACGAGGCCACGCACGGGGTGCTGCATCCCCGGCGGCGGGTGAACGACGCGCTCGGCCGTGTGGCGGCGGCGTTCTTCCCCACGTCCTTCACCATGCAGCGCGCCTTCCACCTGAACCACCACCGCCACAACCGGACCCACCTGGAGCAGTTCGACTACTTCCGTCCCGGGGACAACCGCTTCCTCAAGCGGGCGCAGTGGTACGCCATTCTCAGCGGGATCTACTGGCTGTTCGTCCCCGTGGGGGCCGTGGCCTTCGCGCTCGTCCCCGGGCTGCTGCACCGGCTGCGCGGCACGGGGACGCGGTATGGCGAGCAGACGGGCGCCGACGCCTATCTCGGGCGCCTGGAGTCGGTGCCGGGGGCCGCTATTCGCGCGGAGGTGGTGTTGGCCGCGTGTATTCAAGCCGGCCTCGCGGTGGCGTTGGAGCTGTCCCTGGTGGGGTGGTGCCTCTGCTACGCCGCCTTCGCCATCAATTGGAGCGCGCTCCAGTACGCGGACCACGCCTGGTCGCCGCTTCACGTCCGCGACGGCGCGTGGGACCTGCGGGTGGCCGCGCCGGTGCGCTGGGTGTTCCTCAACTACCATTACCACCGCGCCCATCACCGGCACCCGCACGTGCCCTGGCTGTACCTGGGCCGCTACGTGGACCCGGACGTGACGCGGCCCTCCTTCCTGCGCATCTGGCTGTCCATGTGGCGAGGGCCCCGGCCGCTGCCCGCCACCCCCGAGGAACGATGAGCCCGCGTCCCGCGTTGTTCGGCTGGCCCCGGAAGGACGAGCTGCCGCGTACGGCGGCGATGGCCATGGGCTTCGCGCTGTTCTTCCTGGCCATCTACGGCGGCGCGAGCTGGCTCACGGGCTTCTATCCAGGCGGCCTCCGGGTGGAACTGCCCTTCGAGCGCCACATCCCGTTCATGCCGTCCTGGGCGCTCGTCTACGTCAGCATGGACGTGCTGCTCCTGCTGTCGCTGTTCATCTTCCGGACGTGGCGCGACATGGTGCCCTTCGCGTTGGCGCTCTGCGCGGAGACGGCGCTCGCCGCCGTGTGCTTCCTGCTGCTGCCGGTGGAGGTGGCGTGGCCTCCGCGCGTCGTGGAGGGCGCCTGGGCGGACGTGTTCCAGCTCGCAGACACGATGAACCTGGAGCGCAACTACCTTCCATCCCTCCACGTGGCCTTCGCGTGCATGGCGGCCCTGGCCTACGCGGAGCGGGCGGGGGCGCTGGGGCGCGCCGTGTTCGCCCTGTGGGCGCTGGCCATCGCGGCGTCCACGCTGCTCATCCATGAGCACCACCTGGTGGACGTCGTGGCGGGCGCGCTGCTGGCCTGGGGCACGTGGCGGTGGGTGGCCCCCTGGGCGCGCCGCGCGTCCTTCCTGGAGGCCCTTCGGGTGGAGGCGCTGTGCGCCCGGGAGTCATACCGCTTCGCGCGCCGTCACCTGCGCTACGGACTGATTGCCCTGGTGCTGTACCGCTACGCGCTCAGCCGGTGGTGGCGCCAGGCCCAGGTGGCCCGCGTGGGCTTCTGTTTCCTCCAGCTCGTGGACGACGTGCTGGACGGAGACCGCGCGGTGGAGGGTGAGCCGCTCGACTGGGTGGACGCGCTCCTGGTGGAGCTCGAGTCCGGGCGAGGGGAGGGCAGCGGAGCGGCCGTCTCCCTGGGGCGCGTGTTGCTGGAGCGGCTGGACGACGAGGCGGCCCGCGCCCAGGTCTTCGCGCTCGTGCGGACCATGCGCAAGGACCGGGAGCGGGTGAAGTCAGCGCAGTGGTGGGACGAGGAGGCGCTTCGCGCGCAGCAGCGGGACACCTTCCGGCTGTCCGTGGACCTGATGCTTCAAGTCGCCAGGGCGGAGGTCCGCGCCAAGGACGCGCCCGCGCTGATTGAAGCGTTCGCCTGGTGCTCGGTGATGCGGGACCTCCGGGAGGACCTGGCCCAGGGGCTCTACAACGTGCCTGCGGCCGTCGCGGCGGCGGCCCGGGGGGAAGGCGCGGACCCCACGCGCATCGACGCGCTGCTGGGGTCGGAGGCGGGCCGCGCGTGGATGGTGGCGGAGTACGGCCGGGCAAGGGCCTTGCTGGACGAATCGGCCCGGCAGCTCGCGGCGCTGGAGGGCCGCCCGGGGCTGCCCCTGCTGCGCCTGTTCCAGCGCTCCATCGAGTCCTTCTGGCGCCGGCGCCTGCCCGGGCGTCATCCCTTCCTGAGGGCTACGACCGCGGGCCGGCTTCAGGGGGCGTGAGGGGCCGGCCCGGCGGACCTGCGCCGGAGCCGCCGGCCGATGACGGCGCCCGCCAGGAGCGCGCCCAGGCCGATGACCGTCACGCCCGCCAGCGCCAGGTGCTTCACCCGCGTGAGGAGGGGATTGTCGAAGACGTTGGTGGAGTAGTGGAACGCGGCGATCAACCAACGGTCGCCCTCCCGGACCAGGGTGCAGGTCCACCGGCCGTCGATGACGATGTCCGTGCCGTCCGTGAGGACGTAGTGGTCTCTGGACGAGCCCCGCGCGACGCCGGTGTCGCCGTACAGGCGGGTGAGGTCGTCCACCTCGAAGTTCGCCTGGACGCGGTCCACGATGCGGTGGGGGCCGCGCATCATCTCCTCGTAGTACGCGCGGATGGCGTCCTTCCCCACGCGCACGTCGTTGTTCATGGTGGTGAAGGAGACGTCCGGGTGCAGGTGGCTCAGCAGCCGGTCGAGGTCCTGGGCGTTGAGCGCGTCCTGCATCTCCTGCTTGAGGACACGCAAGGCGTCATGGGTGGCCGCGTCGGCGGAGGAGGGCTCGGCCAGGACCGCGGACGGACTGAACGCGAACAGCAGCGCCACCACACAACAGCCAGGCAAGCGGATCATCGAGGCTCCAGAGGAGGGAATCCGCCCATCCTAGAGAGCCTTGGGGCCGCGGGTGCACGGAAGTTGCCGCCCGGGGGGCCCCGGGGCGCCGAGGGCCGGTGGACAGGGGCCCACGCCCCGGGGCGATTCCAGCCGCGCTGGCACGCGCCTATCCATCTTCGCCAGTTCCCATCCCAGGAGGCGTGCCATGAAGGATCGTCCCGCAACGCTCGTTCTGTCCGGCGGTGGCGCCAAGGGAGCCTTTCACGTCGGCGCCGAGCGCGTCCTCCGCGAGGTCCACGGCTTCCGCTGGGAGCGCATCTTCGGCGTGTCGGTGGGCGCCCTGAACGCCGCGCTGCTGGCCCAGCACGCCTACCGGGCGCTGAACGACATCTGGCTGAACCTCCGCGAGACGGACCTGTACCGGAAGCTGCCCTGGCCGCTGGTCGCCCTGCGCGTGGGCCTGTTCCGCAAGCTGGGGCTCTACGACAACACCCCCATGCGGGAGCTGATCCAGCGGCACGTCGCCGGCCACCGCTTCCGGGTGCCCGCGCACGTGGGGCGCGTGTCCCTGGTGTCCGGCAACTACGAGCTGGTGCCCAGCGACTCGAGGGACTTCCTGGACGCCGTCTGGCAGAGCGCGACGCTGCCCATCCTCTGGGAGCCGGTGGGCGCCTCGGCCCTGGTCGATGGAGGCCTGCGCAACGCCACGCCCCTGGGGGACGCGCTGGAGTTCGGCCCGACGGAGCTCGTCGTCATCGGCTGCTCACCGTCGCGCATCGAGCGGGTGAAGCCGCCAGCCAACCTGTTGGAGGTGGCCACGCGCAGCCTCGCCGACATCACCCTCAACGAAATCCTGCTCAATGACGTGGAGGCCTTCGTGCGCATCAACGACATCGTCCGCCAGGCCTATGAAGCGGGCCTCACCGTGAAGCGCCCGGACGGGGTGCCCTACCGGTATTGCCGCATCACCGTCATCGAGCCCGCACGCCCCATGGGGGACATGCTGGACTTCGCGCCGGAGGTGATCCGGATGCGGCTGCGGCACGGCGAGGAGGTGGCCCGGGCCGTCTCCCTGCCCACCGGGGTGGGCCCCGGCGAGCGGGTGCAGCGGCGGGTGGAGCTGTTCCCGGAGCCGCCCATGCACGCCTAGGGCTGGTAGGCCACGGGCTTGGGGGCGTCCCGCGGCGCCAGCGGGCGCGGCGCCTGCGGTGCGGGCGTTGGCGGCTCCTCGTGGGGCTCCGGGACGTCCCCGTTGAGCTCCTTGTAGAAGCGCCGGCCGATGAAGACGCCCAGCACCAGCGACACCACCAGGCCCACGGCGGAGACCGAGGTCATCACCGTGCGGCCCTGGGCCAGGCCACTGCCGAGCTGCGCGGTGAGGAAGGTCCCCGGGATGGTGCCCAGGATGACGCCCGCCAGCGTGGGCACCATCCTCGCGCCGCTCGCCGCGGCCGCCGCGAGCATCACGTCCGTGGGACACAGCGGGTTGATGCAGGCGGTGAAGGCGAAGAGGAAGTCATGCTTCTTCGCCGCCCGCACCAATGCGGGGTACTTACTGCCCGCCAGGCGCTTCATCAGCCCCGTGCCCAGCCTGCGCGCCCCAGCGAAAAGCAGCAGGCCCGACAGCAAGCTACCTGTTAGTGAATAGAGGGTCGCTGCGAGCGTGCCGAACATCATCCCGCCCACGGCGGTGAGGAGCTGACCCGGAAGCAGCGTCACGGGCCGGATGGCAAGGAAGCCGATGTATGCAATAGGCGCCCACTTCCCCAGGGGCTCCAACCAGCCTGCAAGGCGTTGCTGATCAACGAAGTCCGGCCCGAGCAGCCGGAGCGCCACGAGGCCCCCCACGGAAGCGAGCATCGGGGCCAACACCCGGAGCCAGGTCTTCATCGACTGCGCCACGCCGTTCCTCCCCGCGGCCCCACTTCCGCCGCGCCGTGGGCCTGAAAGTGAAGGTGGTTTCGGGAATCCGCAATGCGCAGTGGGGTGTTTCCAACATGAAAGCATCCGGCCGGGCAGCCCGCTGCCCGGTCCGAAAGCTCGGCAGGCGTTGCGAAGTGCGCGAAATCATTGGTGTTTTCGTGTGGCGGAAGCGGCGTGAACGGCTGGCGGTGTACGGAGCTTGCTTGCATCGGGGCGCTTCCGTCCCAAGGTTTCAGGCAAGGGGCACCAAGGCGAGGGCTGGGGCAGTCACGAGAGGAGATGGCGAAATGTCGGACAAGGACAACAAGGGCAGCATGACGGTGGCTGAAGCGGGTCGGAAGGGTGGAGAGACGGTCCGGAACGAGCGCGGTCGCGAGTTCTACGAGACCATTGGCCGCAAGGGCGGCGCGACGGTGAAGGCCGAGCGCGGTCGTTCCTTCTACGAGGAGATTGGCCGAAAAGGCGGCGAGACGGTCAAGGCCGAGCGCGGCGCCAAGTTCTACGAGGAGATTGGCAAGAAGGGCGGCGACCGGGTGAAGGCCACCCGCGGGCCGAACTTCTACGAGGAGATTGGCCGCAAGGGTGGGCAGAAGGTGAAGAAGCTCATCGAAGAGGGCAAGCGCGCGGCGCGTGCCGCCATGGCCACCCAGGAAGGCGCGGCAGGTGCTCCCACCCAGGAGGGGGCGGCGCCGTCCACACCGTCTTCCGGGGAGCCGGCGGGGCCGGGCCAGAACGAGTAGCGCGGAGAGCGTGGCGTCAGGCTCGCGGACCGACTAAGACGGCCGCGTGTACCTGGTCATCACGTTCCTCGAACAGTTGGAAGGAACCGAGCGGGCCATCCGCCGGCTCCGGGAGTTCGGCATCCCGGAGCCGTTGGTGGTGCGGGCTCGGAGCGCGGCCGCCGCGTTGTCCGCCGAGGTGCCCGTGTTCGCGGGGCTCCGCAGCCTGGCGTTGGGCGCGGATGACGACCGCGTCATTCTCTTGAGCCTGCTGCCGGGCGTCCCGGCGGAGGAGATGGAGCGGCTGGTCCAGCGGGTGCAACTGGAGATGGATGCGGACGATCCCCCCATGGGACGCCTGGTCGCCATGCCAGTGATTTCCGCGCCCACGCATCGCCGGTCGTGACGGGGAGTGCCCCGCCGGTGTAATCACGGCCTGTGCAAGCGCTGCTCGTCTTTCTTTCCATCGCGGCGCTGTCGCTGCTCGCCTCCAGCCGCGCGCTGGATCCGGGGCGCTTCCCGGCCCTGGCGAGGCTGGCGGCCAGCGGCTTTCTCTTCGTCCTGCTCGGCATCCTCCTGGGGCCTTCGGTGGCCGGGGTGCTCACCGAGCGGAACGTGGAGGCCTTGCGTCCGGTGATGGCGCTGGGCCTGGGCACCGCGGGCGTGCTGCTGGGCCTCAACCTGGAGCCCCGGCTGCTGCGCCTGTTGCCTCGGCCCGTCTACCTGTCGGCCATGGCACACTCGGGCACGGCCTTCTTCTTCGTGGCCCTGCCGTTGCTAGTGCCGCTCCTCTTCACGTCCGGGCGCGGCGTGCTCGGCGCGGTGGGCGCGGCGGCCATGCTGGGGGCGGCGGCCAGCCTGTCGTCGGGGCACTCGGCCGTGCTCGCGTGGCGCGCGGGGCGGCTGGATCGGGCGCGCGGCCTGGGCGTGGCGCTGCTGACCATGCTGGATGACGCGGTGGGCCTGGGCGTGCTGGCGCTGGCGTTGATGATTGGCTCGGCCGACAACGTGGGCGAGGGGCTGGGCCTGGTCTGTCTGGCCTTGCTGCTGGGCGTCATGTGCGGCGCGCTGCTGGCGTTCCTCACCCATGGGTTGAAGGACCTGGCGGAGCTGACCACGGTGACGCTGGGCGGCGTGGCGCTGGTGGGCGGCGCGGCGGCGTACCTGCGCGTGTCGCCGCTGCTCGCGGGGGTGGCGTGCGGCGCGACGCTGGCGGTGGTGGGCGGGCGGACCTCGGAGCGGGTGGCGCGCGCCCTGGGCCGGGTGGAGCGGCCCGTCTTCCTGGTGCTGGTGTTCCTGGTGGGGTGCGCGGTGCACGCGCGGGACTACTGGGCCTGGGCGCTGATGCCGGCCTACGTGGGCCTGCGCTTCCTGGGGAAGATGGCGGGGGGCCGGCTCGCGAGCCGGCTGGTGCAGCAGACGCTCGTGCTGCCGCCCCGGCTGGGCTACGCGCTGATCGCCCAGGGCGGGCTCGCGCTGTGCCTGGTGGCGGAGTACGGGATGCTCGTCCCTGGCGTGCTGGCGCGGCGGGTGCTGGACGTGGTGGTGATGGGCGCGGTGGTGAACGAGCTGCTGGCGGGCCAGGCCTTCCAGCACGTGATGGAGCCGCCCCGCGGGGCCCTGACGCCCTCCTCCTCGGATGGGGACAAGGTGGCGGCATGAACGGGAGCGTCATCCGGTTGCTGCTGCTGATGGTGCTGCTGGCCATCATCAGCCGGGCGCAGGTGCTCCGGGCGGACTCCGGGACGCCGGTGATTCTGGCCGCGGGCGCGCTGCTGCTGTGTGGCCTGTTCGCGGGCAAGGTGGCCAAGGGGATGGGCCTGCCGCGCCTCACGGGCTACCTGCTGGTGGGCGTGGCGGTGGGGCCCCACGCGCTGGGCTTCATCCCGAACGCGGGCGTGAAGGGGCTGGAGCTGGTGAAGGGGCTGGCGGTGAGCCTCATCGCGCTGGTGGCCGGCACGGAGCTGCGCCTGGGGCTCATCCGCCGCGTGGGCGCGCGCGTGGCCCTGCTGTGCGCGGCCGTGTGCGGCTTCACCTTCCTGGTGTGCTTCGGGGCCACCTTCGCGCTCAAGCCGGTGTTGCCCTTCCTGACGGCCATGACGGTGCCGCAGGCCCTGGCGGTCAGCGCGTTGATGTCCACGGTGGTGGTGTCCTTCTCTCCCACCGTCACCATCGCCATCGTCCAGGAGACGAGCGCGCGAGGCGCCTTCACGGAGTTCCTGATGGCGCTGGTCATCATCGGCGACCTGTTCGTGATGGTAGCCTTCGCGCTGGCCGCGGGCGTGACGAAGGCGAGCTTCGGCGGCGGGCTGGACGTGCCGGGGCTGCTGGGCGGGGTGGGGTGGGAGCTGTTCGGCTCGGTGGTGGTGGGCCTGGTGCTGGCCGTGGGGATGCTCATCTACATGCGCGGCGTGAAGCAGGAGCTGCCGCTGTTCCTGGTGGGGCTGTGCTTCGCGGCGGCGGAAGGGGGCACGCGCCTGCACCTGTCCCCGCTGCTGGTGTCGCTGGCGGCCGGGGCGCTCATCGCCAACCTGGACGAGCACGCCGGCGAGCGCATCCACAACGCCATCCAGCAGGCGGGCCTGCCGGTGTTCGCGCTCTTCTTCGCCGCGGCGGGCGCGGGCCTGAAGCTGGACACCCTGGTGTCCGTGGGCCCGGCGGCGCTGCTGCTGGTGGCGCTGCGAGGCGCGGCCATCTGGTTCTCCTGCCGCCGCTTCGCGCCCGCGGACGACCCGCGGCTCAAGCGCTACCTGTGGATGGGGCTCATCTCCCAGGCCGGTGTCACCTTCGGGTTGGCGGCCCTGGTGTCGAGGACGTTTCCCACCTTCGGTCCCCAGGTGGAGGTGCTCATCGTCGCGATGATCACCGCCCACGAGCTGGTGGGGCCGGTCCTCACGCGCAAGGCCCTGGCCGCCTCGGGTGAGATCCGCTCGGAGGACGCGCAGGGAACGGCATAGGCTCTCAGGCATCAGAGCCGACAGCAGCAGTCACGGGAGGCACGGAGGACATCATGGCCGCACCCATCCTCGAGGTGGACATGGAGCACCCCTCACCCCGCCACATCCAGCGCGCGGTGGAGGTGCTGGAGCGCGGCGGCCTGCTGGCCTACCCGACGGATACCTACTTCGGGCTCGGCTGTGATTTGAGCTCCAAGAAGGGCATCGAGCGGCTCTATCAGCTCAAGGGCCGCGACAAGAAGAAGCCGCTGTCCTTCCTCTGTCCGGACCTGTCGGACGTGGCCCGCTACGCGCACGTGAGCAACTTCGCGTACCGGACCATGAAGAGCCTCACTCCGGGTGCGTTCACCTTCATCCTGGAGGCCACGCGCCTGGTGCCGGATTTGATGATGTCCAAGCAGAAGCAGGTGGGCATCCGGGTGCCTGACTCGGCGCTCGTCCGGGAGCTGGCCCGCGCCCTGGGCCGCCCCCTGGTGACGACCTCCGCCACCAACACCGAGGGTGAGCCCCTCACGGACGCAAAGGATATCAAGGCCGAGCTGGGACACGGTCTGGAGCTCATCCTTGACGGGGGGGTGACGCTCAATGAACCGTCGACCGTGATTTCACTCATCGGCGATTCACTTGAAATCCTCCGGCAAGGGAAGGGTAGGCTGGAGGACTAGAACCCGAGAATAGGGGGATTTCTTGGCACAGGGGGGAACACGGCCGAGCTCCGTGGATGGACCGGAGCAGGTTCCAGGGCTGCTGCGATTGTTACTGTTGTTGCTGTTCCGGCCGGTGGACCTGCACTACCGGCTGCGGAGCGCGGGCATCGCCCTGCCGGGCGCTCGTCTGGCGACATTGAACGGCCACGCCGCCGAGGGGCACAAGGCGACCAGCGTCTACCTCCGGCGCATGTTGCTGTTGCTGCTCGTCTGGGCGCCGGTGGTGACGGAGCTGCTGGGCCTGGCGCTGTTGAGCGCGGGCCTGCCGCTGGAGCGGGGCTGGGTGCTGTCGGCGCTGTGCTGCTCGGCGGTGGGGCTGGTGCTGGCGCAGACGCTGGGGCTGGCGGCGGGCGTCCTGCTGGGCTCCCTGGCCAGCCTGGCCACGCTGCTGGGGCTGCACGCCACGGCCGCGAACGCCTTCGGGCCGGACCTGGGGGGGGCGGCGGGCATGATGGTGGGGCTTTGTCTCGGCGGGGTCGCCGGGCTGGCCTGCGGGAGCATCAGCGGCATTGCCATTGGCCGGGGGCCCACCGTGGTGTGGGTCCAACTGGCGGCCATCCTGACCAGCCTGACGCCGATGGCGGTCTGGAGCGGGACGACCAACGTGTCCTATGCCGGGGCGGTGGCGGCCAGCGCGCTGGTGGCGTTCCTGGTGAGCGCGTTCCGGCTGCCGCTGTACGCGCTGGAGGTGCTGGCGTCGGCGGTGGCGTATGCGGTGGAGCGCTGGACGGGACGGCCCACGCTGGGCTGGGTGCCGGTGCGCCACCACAACCTCAGCTACCTGCCGCACCCCTTCCTGGGGCGGCACCTGGCGCTGGCGGTGCGCTCGAGGCCGGCGGAGGTGCTGGCGGTGGCGGATGCCTGCCTGCGCTCCCCGGGGAACATCGTGGTGGGCTGGCCGTGGGTGGTGCAGGCGCTGGAGTCCGCGGTGCCGGAGGGGGCGGGGGAGCCCCGGCGGTGAGCCGCTGAGTTGCCTCGCCGCGCGCCTCCGGTAGCCTGCGCGGCGATGGAAGGAATGCTCGACGCGTTCATCGCCTTCATCCGCGCGGAGCGCGGCCTGTCCGGCAAGACGGTGGACGCCTACGCCGCGGACATCAACGTCTACTTCGAGGACCTGCGCTCCCGGGGCGTCGCCGACGTCACGCAGGTCCGGCAGGAGGACGTGTCCGCGCACCTGGCCGCGCTGGGCAAGCGGGGCCTGGGCAAGCGCAGCCAGGCCCGGCACCTGGCGGCGCTGCGCGGCTTCCACCGCTTCCTCGTCGCCGAGCGGATGGCGGACAAGGACCCGACGGAGGACCTGGACACGCCCCGGTCCGCCCGGAAGCTGCCGGTGTTCCTCACGCTGGACGAGGTGGAGCAGCTCCTGGCGGCCCCCGACGAGCGCACGTCCACGGGCCTGCGCGACAAGGCCATGCTGGAGGTGCTGTACGCCACCGGCCTGCGCGTGAGCGAGCTGTGCGGCCTGGGCATCAACGACGTGCAGCTCACCGCCGGCTACCTGGTGGCGAAGGGCAAGGGCGCCAAGGAGCGGCTCGTCCCGCTGGGGCGCGTGGCCATCGAGAAGGTCCAGGCGTACCTGGCGGAGTCACGGCCCGCCGTGCTGGGCAAGCGCAAGTCGCAGGCGCTGTTCGTCACGCCGCGCGGCTCGGGCTTCACGCGGCAGGGCTTCTGGAAGCTGCTCAAGCGCTACGCCCTGAAGGCGGGCATCCTGAAGCCGCTGTCGCCGCACAAGCTGCGGCACTCCTTCGCCACGCACCTGGTGGAGCGCGGCGCGGACCTGCGCGCCGTCCAGCAGATGCTGGGCCACGCGGACCTGGCCACGACGCAGATCTACACGCACGTCAACGCCGCCCGGCTGCGGTCCGTGTACGACGAGTTCCACCCGCGCAGCGACGTCTTCGTGCCCAAGGCGAAGAAGCCGCGGGCCTCCGCCGCGCGGTGAGGGGCGGGGGCGTCACCCTGGCCTCCGCCTCGCTCCGGGGGCTCAGCTCCCCGCGACGTGGACGGGGAGGCCGAACGGGTCCGTCTGGGCGCGCCGGGGCTCGCTGCCTGGCAGCGGGGCCACGCGGATGAGCCCGGTGGCCATCAGCCGGTGCACGGAGCGGGACGCGGCCAGCTCGCCCATGGCCGCCGTGCGCAGGGCCTGCCGGATGCTCCGGCTGCCGCGCAGCTTCGAGTACAGGTACAGGTCGTCCGCCGTCAGGTCCGGCGGGGTGGGGCGCGGGATCGGCTCGAACACCAGGCGCCCGTCCAGCGCGAAGAGCTCGTCGCTGAGGGCCAGCGTCAGGCGGATCTCGGCCTCCCGGTACAGGGCGTGGGCCTCGGGGACGGGGCCTCGCTCCAGGATTTGCGCGGCCAGGGCGACGGCGTGGTCATACTTGCCGTTCTCCAGGAAGCGCTTCACCAGGGTGAGCAGCTCCGCCAGCTCGGCGGCCTCGCCCAGCCGGGGGCCTCGGGCCTTGCGCGGCGCCAGGGCTCCGCGCCGGTACAGGTGCAGCACCCAGCGCGCGGCGAAGAGCGGGGCCTCGCGGGCGCTGGCCAGCAGCTCGCCCAACGTGGCGCCGCTCGACGCGAGGTCCAGCAGGACGTCCTCCTCCTCGGAGTAGGTCTCCACGGCGAACTCGCGGTAGACGCGGAACGTCGTGTCCAGGCGCGGGAAGATGTCGCGGAACATGGCCCACTCGCGCTGCCGCGTCACCGCGTCCCGGTGCAGCGTGGACAGGGACAGCTTGAGGCCCACGGCCCGGGTGTTGGGCGGCAGGCCGGGGGTGAACTCCACCTCGCCGGACTCCCAGGCGTAGCAGTCGAAGAGGGACTCGCGCGCCTTGTGCTCCAGCGCCTCGATGAGCCGCGGCAGCTCCACGAAGCAGCGTTGGACGAGGAAGGTGCCGTAGGGCATGCCCGCTCCCTCGGCGGCCTCGAAGGCGGCCGCGGCCCGGGGCGCGTCCAGGATGCGGAGGTTCACCAGCACCTGCGCCAGGTGCTCGCGAGGGTCGTTCGAGCTTTCGCCCACCAGGTAGCCGTCCTTGACGTGGAAGCAGCGCCGCACCGCGCCTCGCTCCACCCGCAGCACCCCTTCCACGCCGGGCGCGCTGAACAGCGGGGGCATCACCAACTGCAAGCGATAGCTGGCGAGACTTCCGTTGAATGGCTCCATGCCGGTGCTTCCTCCAAGGTGGGTTGCCCGCGTGAGGAACCCCCAGGGTACCGGCGCACCCTGTCGTGATTCAATTGCAAGTGCCTGGAATTGCTCGGGATTTCCTGGTGGGGCGCAAAGTTCCAGGGAGAGTCCGTCTTGACTTCCGGTATCGGACGGACGTTGCGCGGGCAGAACGGAAGGTTGCGGCGCCGCGGCGGGTATGCGAACCACCCCCGTCCGATTTTCGATTCCAAAATCCAGGCTCAAGACCTGCCGATTCCCGATTCCAGGTTCAAACCCATATGCGGATTCTCTCAGGAGTTCAGTCGTCCGGCAGGCTGCACATCGGCAACTACTACGGCGCGCTCCGCCAGTTCGTGCAGCTCCAGGATGAGGGCGAGGGGTACTACTTCATCGCCAACCTGCACGCGCTCACCACGGTGCGGGACCCCAAGGCCGCGCTGGCGCTGACGCGCGAGGCCGCGATGGCCTACCTGTCGCTGGGGCTGGACCCGAAGAAGGCCGTGCTCTTCCGCCAGAGCGACGTGCGCGAGGTGCTGGAGCTGTACTGGATCCTGGGCACCGTGACGCCGCACGCGCACCTGGAGCGGGCGCACAGCTACAAGGACAAGGTGGCCAAGGGCATCAGCCCGGACTTCGGCCTCTTCGCCTACCCGGTGCTGATGGCCGCGGACATCCTGCTCTACAGCGCGGACTTCGTCCCGGTGGGGAAGGACCAGATCCAGCACATCGAGTTCGCGCGCGACTGGGCGGTGAAGTTCAACACCCAGTACGTGCCCGGCTACGACCCGGCGGACCCGGAGGGCAAGGAGCGGGGCCACGCGCCCGGCATCCTCAAGCTGCCCGCCGCGCGCATCCAGGAGGCCACCCAGACGGTGCCCGGCGTCGACGGACAGAAGATGTCCAAGTCGTACGGGAACACCATCGAGCTGTTCGGCGACGAGAAGGAGATCAAGAAGCGCATCATGTCCATCAAGACGGACTCGACGCCGGTGGACGCGCCCAAGCCGGTGCCCACGCAGCCGGCGACGACGCCCGGCCTCATCAGCGACGCGCCGCTCTACGACTTGCTCAAGCTGATGCTGCCCGAGTCCGACTTCGCCGAGGTGGACGCCACCTGGAAGGCGGGCGGGAAGGGCTACGGGGACTACAAGAAGAAGCTCCTGGAGGCCTACCACGCGGCCTTTGGCCCGGCCCGTCAGCGGTACGCCGAGCTGGCGGCCGACCCGGGCGAGGTGGAGCGCATCCTCCAGGACGGCGCCAACCGGGCCCGCGCCGAGGCGACCCGCCTCATGGACCAGGTCCGCAAGGCCGTGGGAATCCCATGAATCCGTGTGCCTGAACGGGCGTTCACGGTCAATTGTTTGACCCACCTGGGGGGCACTGGTATGGGTGTGTGTCCTCCAGGCTCGTGCCCGCTGCCTAAGAAAGTCGGGCCCTTACGCGATGCGCCCCCACCCATACCGTTGACGCCACCCAGGACATCCGGTGAGTGAGGAACGTCGCTCGCCGGCCGATGAGGCCCTTCGTGAAGGGGAGTTGCCGCGGAGTCCTGGCGACAACTTCCGCATCGCGCTGCCCAATTTCGAAGGTCCGCTGGACCTGCTGCTCCATCTCATCAAGGAGCACCGGGTCGACATCTTCGACATCCCGCTGGCGCTGATCACGGAGAAGTACCTCGAGCACCTGGACCGGATGCGGGAGATCAACCTCGACATCGCCGGGGAGTTCCTGGTGATGGCCTCCACGCTGGCGCACCTCAAGAGCCGCATGCTGCTGCCCCGGCAGGACGTCGTGGCGGCGCAGGAAGCAGGGGAGGTCCTCTCCGTCTCCGAGGAGGCCGAGGACCCGCGCGCGGAGCTGGTGCGGCGCCTGCTGGAGTACCAGAAGTACAAGGACGCCGCCGAGCAGCTCGCCACCCAGGACCTGCTCGGCCGCGACGTCTTCGCCCGCAGCGTGCCCGTGGAGGCCGTCCCCATCCCGGAAGACGAGGTGGGGCTCCAGGAGTTCAGCGTCCTCAAGCTGGTGGAGGCGCTCGACCGGGTGCTGGAGCGGTTGCAGCCCAAACTACAGCACGAGGTGGTCCGGGAGCGCGTGACGCTGTCCGAGGCCATCCTCCGCGTAGTAGAGCGCCTGCGCCCGGATGGACAGGTTCTCTTCGAGAGCCTGTTCACGGAAGAGGACACGCCGTCGCGGCAGGAGGTGGTCATCACCTTCCTGGCCATCCTGGAGATGGTGAAGCGGCGGCTCATCCGGGTGGTGCAGGACGAGCCGTTGGGGCCCATCCTGCTGCTGCCCAATGGGGACGCGCTGGAGAAGCTGGCCCCCGCGGAGGTCGACGACAGTGACTACCGGTAGCGACGGACCGCAGGACGAGACTCCCGAACCGGGCACCCCCGGCGGCCCCGGCCCGTTCTCCGAAGAGGAAATCGCTGCCGTCACGGGCCCCGGCCCCGCGGACGAGCTGGACGAGTTCGAGGCGGCCTCCATCGAGGAGGACTCGGACGAGGCGCCTCCGGACCTGGAGACGTCCTTCGAGAAGCTCGTCTCCAAGAGCCGCAAGCTGTCCACGGACCGCATCCGCACCGTCATCGAGAGCGTGCTCTTCGTGGCGGAGCGGCCGCTGTCGGTGGACGAGCTGTACATGGCCACGGGCATCGAGCGGGAGCTCATCGCCGAGGCCCTGAACCAGCTCTCCGGCATCCACCGCGACGGCATCAGCGGCATCGTGCTGTACGAGGTGGCGGGCGGCTGGCAGTTCCGGACGGACCCGCACTCGGGCGAGTACGTCCGGCGCTACCTGCGGGTGAAGCCGCAGCGCCTCACCCGCGCGGCGGTGGAGACGCTGGCCATCATCGCGTACCGGCAGCCGGTGACGCGGCCGGAGATTGAAGACATCCGCGGCGTGGACTGCGGCGCGGTCATCAAGGCCCTGATGGACCGCAAGCTGGTGAAGATATTGGGCAAGCGCGAAGAGGTGGGCCGGCCCATCCTCTATGGAACGTCCCGTGAGTTCCTGGAGTTCTTCGCGCTGAAGGACCTGTCGGCGCTGCCCACGCTGCGTGAGTTCCACGAGCTGACGCAGGAGCACCGGGAGATCGTCGAGAAGGAAGACAAGCCGGCGCCGCCGGCGGCGGGGACGGTGGAAGCGCTGTCGGACCCGGCGTTCACGAAGCGGATGGAGAAGAGCGCGGCGGCCAGCGAAGCCGCGCTGGAGGACCTGGAAGAGGCCATGGCGGCCGCGGACCGGACACAGAAGGTCAGCTCCAGCGTCCTGGACACGACGCCCCCAAAACCCGAGACGGGTGATACGACGGGGCCCAAGCCCGAGTGACGGGCAGCATGGAAGAAGGATGGTATGGCGGCCGAACGACTACAGAAGTACCTGGCCCGCGCGGGAGTTGCTTCGCGCCGGCATGCAGAAGAGCTGATTACCGCGGGCCGCGTCGCGGTGAACAACAAGACGGTGACGGAGCTGGGCAGCCGCGTGGAGCCCGGCACGGACCTGGTGACGGTGGACGGGACGCTCGTCACGCCGCCGGATGAATCCTCCTACTTCCTGCTCTACAAGCCCGTGGGCGTCGTGACGACGCTGTCGGATCCGCAGGGCCGGCCCACGGTGGCCAACTACGTGGAAGAGACGGGCAAGCGCCTGTTCCCCGTGGGCCGCCTGGACTACGACGCCGAGGGCGCGCTGCTGTTCACGGACGATGGGGCGCTGGCGCACAAGCTGACGCACCCCAGCTTCCAGGTCCCGCGCACCTACCTGGCGAAGGTGAAGGGCTCGCCGGACGCGGCCACGCTGGACAAGCTGCGCGGCGGCGTGCGGCTGGAAGACGGCATGGCCACGCCGGTGTCGGTGGGCGTGTTCGAGGCGGCGGAGCGGAACACCTGGCTGAAGATTGTCGTAGCGGAAGGCCGCCCGCACCTCATCAAGCGGCTGTGCGCCGCGGTGGGGCACCCGGTGGTGCGCCTGTTCCGTCCGTCCTACGCCGGCGTGGGCGTGGAAGGGCTGCGCCCCGGTGAGCTGCGCCCGCTCAAGACGAGCGAGGTGGAGCTGCTGAACGCGGTGTCGGATGGCAAGGCCGCGCCGCCGGCGGGTGAGCTGAAGCTGCCGCCGCGCCGGCATGGCCGTGCGGCGCCGGGCTTCGACTCGGATGATGAGGCGGAGCTGTCCATGGATGAGGACTCGCCGGTGGCCGCCAGGCCCGCGCGCAAGGCGCCGGCCCGTGCTGCCAAGGGCGCCGCCGAGGGCGGTTCGAGCCTGGCGCGCTTCGGGCGGGCCAAGGGGGCCTCGGCAGCGGGCAAGCCGGCGCGTCGCTCGTTCGGTGGCGATGACGCGGGTGCGCCGCGTGGCCGGGGCGCGCGTGCTGGCTTCGGTGAAGGCGGCGCGGCGCGTGGCCGGGGTGCGGGCCGCTCCTTCGGTGGTGACGAGGGTGCGCCGCGTGGCCGGAGCGCGGGCCGCTCGCCGGGTGCCGAGGGTGGTCGTGGCGGCCGTTCGTTCGGAGGCGACGAAGCGGGCGCACCGCGTGGCCGTGCCGCGGGCCGCTCCTTTGGTGGCGACGAGGGCGCGCCGCGTGGCCGGGGAACTCGCGCTGGCGTCGGCGGGTCCGAGGCTCCGCGTGGGCGTAGCGCGGGTCGCTCCTTCGGTGGCGACGAGGGCGCGCCGCGCAGCCGTAGCGCGGGCCGCTCCTTCGGTGGTGACGAGGGCGCGCCGCGTAGCCGGGGACCTCGCGCTGGCTTCGGCGGGTCCGAGGCTCCGCGTGGGCGTAGCGCGGGCCGCACCTTCGGTGGCGATGACGCAGGCGCGCCGCGTGGGCGTGGCGCTCGCGCTGGTTTCGGTGAGTCCGATGCGCCTCGTGGCCGTAGTGCGGGCCGCACCTTCGGTGGCGACGAGGGCGCCCCCCGTGGCCGTGGAACGGGCCGCTCCTTCGGCCGTGACGAAGGTGGTGCTTCCGCGGCTCGTGGTGCCGGTGGCGCCCGTCGTGCTTTCGGAGGCGACGAAGGCGCCGCGCCGCGTGGGCGTGGCGGTGAGCGCCGCGCGTTCGGTGGTGGCGCGGCCGCTGGCCGTCGTTCCGCCGACGGAGACGAGGGCGCTGCCCCTCGGAGCCGTGGCGCGGGCCGGCCGGAGCGCCGTGAGTGGAGCGCGGGTGGTGACGCCGCGCCGCGCAGCCGAGCCCCTGGCGCGGGCCGCCCGGAGCGCCGCACCTGGGGCAGCGGCGAGGGAGACGCCCCCCGGAGCCGTGGCGCGGGCCGGCCGGAGCGCCGCGAGTGGAGCGCGGGCGGAGACGATGCTCCGCGGAGCCGCGCGCCGCGCGCGGGAGGCACCGCCAGCCGTGCGCCGCGGGGTGAGGGCCGTGCCTCCTCGCCGCGTTCCGGCGCCGCGGGCGCGGGCCGCCCGGAGCGCCGGGAATGGAAGCCCCGCTCGGAAGAGGGGAGCGCCCCGCGTGGCCGGGGCGGGCCTCGCCGTGAGGGGGCCGCGGGCGGACGCCCCGCGCGCTCCACCTGGACGCCCACCGACGAAAGCGGGAATCCCCGTGAACGCGTGGTTCGGGCCGGGGCTCGCAAGGGCCCTCCCGCCGAGAAGTCCGGCGGATTCCAGGCCTGGGACAAGAAGAAGGAGCGGGCGAGCGCGCCGCGCTGGAGCAACGAGCGGCCCCGGGGCGGCGCGGGCCGGCCACCTCCCCGGGGGCCTCGCCGTCCGCGTTGAGACCTGACGCGGTGGATTGGGCGGGAACCGAGGGGGATTGATATAACCGCCGCCGATGCGAACCGGCGCGCGCCCCCTCATTCTCGCTCTTGCCCTGCTCCTCGGCTGTAACGGCAGCAGGGATCAGCTCCTCGCGGACCTCCAGAGTCCCCGCCCGGAGGTCCGCGCTCTCGCGGTGAAGAAGCTGGCCGGGCAGGGCAACCCGGATGACCTCGTCCTGTTCACCCGCGCGGCGAAGGACTTCGCCGCCATCGTCCGGGCCGAGGCCGCCGTGGCCCTGGGGGAGAGCCAGGACGCCCGCGTCGTCGACCTCCTGGGCGAGCTGCTCGAGGACGCCGACGAAGAGGTCCAGGGCCGCGCCGCCATGGCGCTGTCCAAGGTGAACAACGAGAAGGCCAAGGCCTACCTCACGCTCCAGTACGGACGGCGGGGCCGGGCCACGCGGCGGATCATCGTCCAGGCGCTGAAGAACGCCAACGTGCCCGGCGCCATGGCGGAGGTGGTCGCCGCCGAGGCCCGCTCGCAGTGGGATCGCAACCAGCTCGCGCTGACGGAAGGCGCGCTGCCCGAGCGCGTGGGCGCCGCCGAGGAGCTGGGCAAGAGCGGCCGCCCCGACGCCGTCAACCGGCTGCTCCCCATGGTGCGCGACAGCCAGGTCATCCTCGCCGCCGCCGCCGTCCGCGGCCTGGGCGACGCCGGGGACAAGCGCGCGGTGGGGCCCATCGCGCTGCTCCTGGAGGAGAACTTCCCCGAGCTGCGCGAGTCCGCCATCCACGCCCTGATGAAGCTCCAGGACCCGGTGGCCACGCAGCGGCTCCAGCTCGTGGCGGTGGAGAAGAGCGCCGTCAGCCCGCTGGCCACCGATGCCATCGTGTCCTTCCCCCGGACGCCACAGACGGACGCGGCGCTGTGCGCCATCGTGCTGGAGGGCGCGCCCGCGGAGGCGCTGGTCGCCGGCCGGGCCATGCGCGCTCGGGGGGGCTGCCCGGTGGACCCCATTGGCGAGCGGCTGGCGCGTCCGGCCACCGCGGTCGGTGGGCTCCAGGCCATCACGGGGTTGGGCCCCACGGCGCTGCCGCTGCTCGGGAAGGTCGTGCCGTGGCTGAGCCACCCGGATGCGTCCATGCGCCTGCTCGCGGTGGAGGCCGTGGCCGAGCTGGGCGATGCATCGGTGGTGCCCGCGGTGCAGAAGCTGTACGAGCAGGAGAGCAAGGGCCTGGAGGCGCTGCGCGCCGACTGGGTGACCCAGGCGCTGCCAGAGAAGTTCGGCCTGGGCTTCGATCCTTCGACCATGCCGCCGACTCAGACGATGCCCGGCATGAATGATGACCGGCCCTCGCGGCACGCGGACCTGCTGGGGCGTGTGAAGGAGCTCAACGCCGCCCGGGTGCGCGAGAGCGGCCGGGACGTGGTGCGGCACCGCGTGCCCACCGAGCTCTACGACGACGTGGCGGCGGAGCGGCTGGTGCCCCTGGCGACGCTGCTGCGGGCGCTGGGAACGCTGAAGGCGCCCGGCGCCCTGGAGCTGCTCACGGGCTACACCCAGGATTCCAGCCCCGCGCTGCGCGTGGCGGCCCTGGTGGGGCTGGCGCGGCTGGGCCCCGAGGGCGTGGCGGTGGCCAAGGCTGGACTCATCGATCCCGACCGCGACCTGCAGAAGGCCCTGGCCCAGGCGCTCGCGGACGCGGGAGAGGCGGGGCAGGCCGCGCTCATCGAGCTGCTGCCGAAGATGGGCAGCGAGAAGCTGCTGGCCTTGGATGCGCTCACGCGGGGCAGTGGCGTGCCGGCCTCGGCGTCCGCGCCGCTCCAGGCGGTGGTCCGTGAAGGCGGGCCGGAGGCGGCGCTCGCGGCGGCGTTGCTGGGGCGCCTGCAGGCGAAGGACGCGGTTCCCACGTTGGTGAAGGCCCTGGACGAGCCCAACAGCGTGGCCCGCCGGGACGTGCTCCTGGCGCTGGGGAGCATCGGCGACGCGCAGGCGGCCGACGCGGTGGCCAAGGACCTGTTCCACGACATGCCGGAGATCCGCGCGGCGGCGGCGTCCTCGCTGCGGAAGCTGGGCAGCGCTGCCCATGCGGACCCGTTGGAGGCCCTCAAGGGGGACTACTTCCGCACGGTGCGTGAGGCCGCGGGCGCGGCGCCACTGTCCGAGAGCACGGCTTCGGAGGGGGCCCGCTGATGGAGCTGCGCAAGCTGAAGGACAAGGCGACCGAGGCATTCACCAAGGGGCGCTTTTCCAAAGCCGCGGAGCTCTACGAGGACTACTGCCGGGCCGAACCCAAGGACCACCAGTCGAGACTCCGCTCCGGGGATGCCTGGGTGAAGGCGGGGCAGAAGGACCGGGCCATCTCGGCGTACCAGGCCGCGGCGGAAGGCTTCGCGAGGGACGGCTTCCTCCCGCGCGCCATCGCCGCGAGCAAGCTCATCCTGGAGCTGGACCCGGCGCATCGCGGGGTGCAGCAGATGCTCGCGGACCTGTATGCCCGCAGAGGCACGCCTGCGGGCGCTCGCGTCCGTGGCCCCATGAGCAGCGCGTCGGCCGTGACGAAGCCCGAGGCGCCAGCGGCACGGAGCGGTGGGGGGGACGGCGCTTCGCCAGCGCCGTTGGCGGCGCGTGGCCCGGCAGTGGACGTCTCCTCGGAGCCGCCACCCGAGCTGGCGCTGTCCGCGAACGAGCCCTCCAGTGGCCACGAAGAAGTCGTCCATTCCGTCCAGATCGGCCTGGCCCACGACGAAGCCTCGGCGGGTGTGGAGCTGACGCTGGACATCGCCACCTCGACCGCCGCCGTGCCGCCTGAATCTCGACCCGAACCAACCGCGATGCCCGCCAGCGAGCCGGTGACGCCGCCGCTCGCGACGCGGCTCCCCGCTGTGCAGCCCGGGGGCGCGCGCGCGGCGACGAGCGCGCTGCCTCCCGGTCTGGCGCCTCGCGCGTCCCAGCGGGTGCCCGCCGTCGGAGCACCTCGCGCGTCAGAGCCCGAGGCTCCGACGCCGCGTCCCGTCTCGAACAGCGGCCGCTGGCAGGCCCTGGCATCACCCATCAGCGAGCAGCCGCCCACGGCGCCCGTTCCCTCCACCGTTGATGCCTCGGCGTCCTCCGCGCCCCCGGGCCTGCGCCCCCGCCGCGCGGAGCAAGCGGCGCCCGCGGGCGCCAGCGTGCTCCCGGTGCACGACCTGTCCTCCGCGCTGGGCGCCTCCCTCCGGACGGCGTCGAGCCCGTCGTCCTTCACGGAGCTGGAGCTGGAGGCGGACTCCCTGCTGCACGCGGTGGAGCTGGCGGCACAGGCGGGGCTCCACCGTCAGGGGCTGGCGGCCCCGGCCAGCAGCGACGGCGTCGAGGAGGAGCTCGACAGCCTGACGGAGGAGGCCCCGGCGGATGCGGCCTCCCTGGACACGCTGCCCACGATTCCACTCTTCTCCGACCTGCCCCGCGACGCCTTCATCGAGCTGTTCGAGCGCTGCCCGCTGCGGCGCTTCGGCCCCGGCGAGCGCATCATCCAGCAGGGCAGCCACGGCGACGCCTTCTACGTCATCTGTGAGGGCGCGGTGCGCGTCTTCCGGACGGAGAACGGCGCGCGCCAGGACCTGGCGACGCTGGAAGGCGGCACCTTCTTCGGAGAGATGGCGCTGCTCTCGGGCGCGGCGCGCACGGCCTCGGTGGAGTCCGCGTCCGAGGACACGCAGCTCCTGGAGATCTCCGCGGGCGTGCTCGCCGAGCTGTCGCGAAGCCACCCCCAGGTGGCCCAGGCCCTGAAGAAGTTCTGCCGGCAGCGCATGCTCACGAACGTCATGAACACGTCGGAGCTGTTCCGGCTGTTCGGCCGGAGCGACCGGCGCGCGCTCGTGGAGCGCTTCCGCTCCCGGGACGTGGAGCGGGACACCGTCATCATCCGAGATGGCGACCCGACCGACGGCCTCTACGTGGTCCTGTCCGGCGAGGTGGAGGTGCGCAAGGACGGCCACCTCCTGACGCAGCTCCGGGAAGGGGAGGTGTTCGGAGAGATTTCCCTGCTCCAGAAGACGCCCGCCACCGCGACCGTCACGGCCACCCGGCACACCACGCTGTTGCGGCTGCCGCGCGCCGACTTCGACACGCTCATCTCCAGCCACCCGCAGATCCTGGCGCTGATCTCCGACCTGAGCGACGAGCGGCTCCGGCGCACGCAGCGCGTGCTGACCGAAGCCGGCGTGGAGGAGGACCTCATCCTCGTCTGAGGCGCGCGGAACGCCCCCGGAGGTCCACCCGGGAGGCCTCAGCGGACCTTGGCGAGGTAGTCGTCCCGCGTCACCAGTCCGCGCGTCTCCAGCAGCTCCAGCATGGCCCGCAGCGACCGGGCCTGCTGGGCCACCATCCGCTCCAGCCCCGCCACCTGCTGCGTCAGCTCCTCCACGCGCTGGGCGAGCTCCGCTTCACGGCCCGGCTGGGCCAGGGCCGCCGAGGCCGCCCGCACGGCCACGGACAGGGGCTCGCTCTCGGCCGGAGGCGCCAGCTCGAAGGTGGGCTCGTCCATGCCGAAGGACAGCGGGGTCGCCGTCGTCGAAGTGACCTCCCCATGGTAGTGGCGGCGGATGGCGCGCTCGATGGAGGACGCGCTCGCGACGACGACCTGGAGCCGCTGCCCGCTGTGGAAGGCCAGCTCCTGGAAGGCCTCCACGTTGGTGGGGTCGGCGGTGGCGACCGTGACTGTCTTGGTGGCCGGGTCCGCGGCAATGGGGAAGACGGTGTAGCGCTCGGCGATGTCCGCCCGGAGCGCCTGCAAGGCCAGCGGCGCCGGCGTGTGCTGCTCCAGGTCCACCGTGGGGATGGCGAGCTGCCGCGACAGGGCGTGGACCATGGAGCTTTCGTCCACGTACCCCATGTGCACCAGGGTGAGGCCCAGCTTGCCGCCCCATTTGCGCTGCTCGGCGAGGGCGGAGCGGAGCTGGGTCTCCGAGAGGAGCCCGGCGTCCATGAGAATCTCCCCGAGCCGGCGCTTGCGGCCAGGGAGCGAGACAGAAGGTGTGACAGGCGGCTGTTTCACGGCTGACAAGCATAGCAGCCCGTCGGGCACCGCCAGTGGCCGCGCCTCACCCCGGGGGGCCGGGGAGCGGCATGCGGGCGGGGAATGGGGTACAACGGTCTCCACATGACGCGACGGATTCTGCCGTTTCTCGCACTGGTGCTCGCTTCAGGCTGTGCGTCTCAGCGCCTGACGGGCGCGGACCTGGACCAGGTCCGGCGTCCGGCGTTCATCTCCCGCATCAAGGACGGGGCCGGCCCCAAGAGCCTCGTGTTCCGCGAGGACTCCGCCTACGGGGACAAGCTCAAGAAGCTGGAGCCGGTGGAGGCGGACCGGCGCCTCACGGTGAAGCTGCTCCAGGCGGTGACGCGCTTCGAGGTCTCCGAGCGGCTCCGGGTCAACACGCTGACCCAGCTCCCGCGTGAGTTCCCCTGGACGCACGTGGTGGACCCAGCGCGGGTGGCCTCGGTGCTGGAGAGCTTCCTGGTGGAGGAGGTGCCCGCCAACGCGCCGGACTACGACCTCGTGGCCTCCCTGGGCGCGGACACCATCGTCGAGTTCGTCATCGAGGACTACGGCATGCGCAGCGACGACGGCCACGCGGGCGCGTACCTGCGCGGCTACGGGCGCATGTTCACCCTGGACGGACGCACCGAGGTGTGGCGCCGCCCGTTCGACCTGGACCAGGTGACCCAGGGCAAGCCCCACCTGGACCCGTTCAAGGTGGGCAAGAACCCCTCGCTCTTCCGTGACGCGATGACGGAGCTGCTGGACGAGGTGGCCCAGTTGTTCGTGAAGGACCTCACGCCCCAGGACCGCGGCGCGGCCCCTCCGCCGTCACGGGCCTCCGCGGCGTCGGACGTCGTCCCCGGCCAGGCGGGAGCCCCGGCGCCCGAGGCCGAGAAGCCCGCCGAGGACACGCTGGCCCCCGGCGAGCTGCCCGACCCCGACCCCTGACGCGCGCGGCCTCCGCTCACAACAGCGCGTGCTCCAGCAGGAGCACCGTCAGCCCCACCACGAAGCTGACGAGCGTCACCGGCAGGCCCACGCGCAGGTAGCGCAGGAAGGTCATGTTCACCTTCCCGCGCGCCGCCTCGAACACGATGAGGTTGGCCACGCTGCCCACCAGGGTGAGGTTGCCCGCCAGCGTGGAGCCGAGAGCCAGCACGTGCCAGCCCAGCTCCGCGTCGTGCAGCGTGGGCACCCACGTCCGCGCCAGCATGACGAAGGGCACGTTGCTGAACAGGTTGGACGCCACCAGCGTCAGCCCCGCGAAGCCCACCATCTCCCGCAGCGGCGGCCCCGTCATGAGGGGCTCGAACAGGACGCGAATCTCCTCCGCCCAGCCGTGCTTGTTCACGCCGTAGACGACCACGAACAGGCTGGCGAAGAAGAGCAGCAGCACCCAGTCCACGCGCTCCAGCGCCTCGCGGGGCTCGCGCCGGGCCAGGGCCATCACCAGGGCCGCGCCGGCCAGGGCGCTCCAGCTCATGGGCAGCCCGGCGAAGAAGGCCACGACGACGCCCGTCAACACCCCCAGCGTGAGCGCCATCAGGCCCCGGTCCACCGGCGGCGGCGGTGGGTTGGGCTCGAAGCGCTTTGACGGCAGGTCATGCCGGAACAGGTACAGCAGCCCCGCGGCGACCACGGCGGTGGAGAGCAGGGCGGGCAGCGCCATGTACGCCGCGAAGCTGGCGTAGGACAGCCCGGAGGCGCCCTGGATGAGCATGTTCTGCGGGTTGCCGGTGAAGGTGGCCACCGAGCCGCTGTTGCTGCCCATGCACACCGCGAGCAGGTACGGCGCGGGGGGGAGGCGCGCGTCCTCCACGGTGGCCAGCACCAGGGGCGTGAGCATCAAGCACACCGTGTCATTCACCAGGAACGCGGACAGCGCGGCCGAGATGAACGTCACGGCGAGCAGGAGCAGCCGGGGCGTGTGCGCCTTGCGGACGGCCCAGGCCCCCGCGGTGCGGAAGAAGGACGCCTGGGACATGTACGCGGCCAGCAACATCATCCCCAGCAGCAGGACGATGGTGTCCGCGTCGATGGCGTGCCGGTTCGCGTCCGCGCTGTGGTTGTAGACCTCCGCGGGCGTGACGACGCCGAAGACGACCATGAGCACGGCGCCCAGCAGCGCGCCGCCGGGGCGGTCCAGCTTCAGGTACGGAAGCCGCGCGCCGGCGATGAAGACGTAGGTGAACAGGAAGATGGCGAGGGCCACGGCGCGGCACACTAGTGGAGCGCCCGCGTGTCCGCCTCTGTGGGATTTCGCTGGAGCTCAAACCACCCGCGCGCGCTCCCGCGTTGTCTGCCCTGGTACACGTCTGTACAGTGCCCGGCCCATGAAGCCAGAGAAGGAACCGGGCGCTTTCGGAGGGGCCCGTCGCACGCCGTGGAACGCGCCTCGCGGGTTGAGCGCCGTGCTGGAGGGGTGGCGGTCGGACCGGCAGCTCCGCTCCTGCTTCGTCCTGGACGAGGCCACGCCCGCGCGCGCCGGCGTCTTCGCGCCCATCCCGGAAGAGGTGGCGCCCCAGGTGCGCGAGGCGCTGGAGAAGCGGGGCGTCCAGCAGCTCTTCTCGCACCAGGCGGAGGCGTACCGGCTGGCGCGCGCGGGGCGGAGCCTGGTCATCGCCACGCCCACGGCCTCCGGCAAGAGCCTCTGCTACAACCTGCCGCTGCTGGACCGCTTCGCGCGCGAGCCCCAGGCGCGGGCCCTGTACCTGTTCCCCACCAAGGCCCTGTCTCGAGACCAGGAAGAGTCCCTGCGCGCGTTGATGCGCGAGGCGGGGCTGTCCCACGGCGCCATCACCTTCGACGGGGACACGCCCGCGGACGCGCGCCGGGCCGCGAGGGAGCGCAGCGGCGTGCTCCTCACCAACCCGGACATGCTGCACACGGGCATCCTGCCGCACCACGCGAGCTGGGCGCGGCTGTTCTCCAACCTGCGCTACGTCGTCATCGACGAGCTGCACACCTATCGCGGCGTGTTCGGCTCGCACCTGGCCAACGTGCTGCGCAGGCTCCAGCGCGTGGCGCGCTTCCACGGCGCGGACCCGGTGTTCATCGCGGCGTCGGCCACCATCGGCAACCCGGAGGCCCACGCGCGGCGGATGCTGGGGCGGGACGTCACCCTGGTGTCGGAGAGCGGCGCGCCGTCCGGTGAGCGCCGCGTCATGGTGTTCAACCCGCCCGTGGTGAACGCGGAGCTGGGCATCCGCGCCAGCTACCTCAAGACGGCGGTGCGGCTGACGGCGGACCTGGTGCGCGCGGGCGTGTCCACGCTGCTCTTCGGGCAGTCACGCAACAACATCGAGGTGATGCTCAAGTACCTCCGCGACCGCTTCGTCGAGGAGAAGCTGGACCCCAGCCTCATCCAGGGCTACCGCGGCGGCTACCTGCCGGGCACGCGCCGCGCCACGGAGGCGGCGCTGCGCGCGGGCGAGGTGCGCTGCGTGGTGGCCACCAACGCGCTGGAGCTGGGCATCGACATCGGCTCGCTGGACGCGGTGGTGTGCGCGGGCTACCCGGGCTCCGTCGCCGCGCTGATGCAGCGCTTCGGCCGGGCAGGGCGGCGTGGCGAGGGGAGCCTGGCGCTGCTGGTGACGTCCAGCGCGCCGCTGGACCAGTACCTCGCCGGAGACCCGCGCTTCCTCGTGGGCTCGCCGGTGGAGCACGCGCGCATCGACCCGGACAACGTGGAGATATTGGTCCAGCACCTCAAGTGCGCGTCCTTCGAGCTGCCCTTCGAGGAGGGCGAGCCCTTCGGCGACGTGCCGCCCGAGTCCACCACGGAGGCGCTGGGCTTCCTGGCGCAGCACGAGGTGGTGCATCCCACCATCGGCGAGGCGGGGCGCCGCGTGTTCCATTGGTCCACGGATGCGTACCCGGCCAACCATGTGTCCCTGCGCAGCGTGGGCTGGGACAACGTGGTCATCATCGAGAAGGGGACGGACCGGACGCTGGCGGAGATGGACTTCCGGTCGGCGCACACGATGCTGCACGAGCAGGCCATCTACCAGCACGAGGCGGAGCAGTATCAGGTGGAGCGGTTCGACTACGAGAACCACAAGGCCTTCGTGCGCAAGGTGGCGCCGGACTACTTCACCGACGCGATGACCTACGTGCGCGTGCACGTCATCCAGGAGGACCAGGCCGCGCCCATCGGCCCGGACCTCCAGGCGGGAATGGGCGAGGTGAGCGTCATCGAGAAGGTCGTGGGGTACAAGAAGATCAAGTACCACACGCATGAGAACGTCGGTTACGGCGACGTGGCGCTGCCGGAGATGCAGATGCACACCACGGCGCTCTGGCTGACGGTGCCGGAGACGGTGGTGCGGGCCATGCGGGCGCCGCGTCCGGCGGTCATCGATGCGCTGCGTGGACTGACGACGGCGCTGCGCACGGTGGCGTGCGTGGGGTTGATGATCGACCCCCGGGACATCGGCAAGACGCTGGGGAGCCGGGATGACGCGGAGGGGCCGCCGCGCAAGGATGGCGGCGTGGGCTTCGATCCAACGCTCTTCCTGTACGACAACGTGCCCGGCGGCGTCGGGCTGGCGGCGCGGCTGTATGACCAGCGGGACGAGCTGCTGAACCGCGCGCGGCGGCTGCTGGAGTCGTGCGCGTGCGAGGACGGCTGCCCGGCCTGCATCGGCCCCGCGGCGGGCGCGATGCCGGGCCAGGCGCCGGTGGATCCGCATCCACGCAAGCGGCTGGCGCTCGAGGTGCTTTCGGCGCTGGGCGTCGCGGGCGTGCAGTAGGCGGGAGGCGCGGCCGTGGACCTGAAGCGCAAGCTGGCGCGCCTGACGAGCGTGGGCCCCGGGGGCAAGGCGCCCCCGCGTCCCGCCGTGGCGGAGCCGCGCGCGGAGGAGCCAGCCGGCACCACCGCCGAGTCGAACGTGTCCGAGGCGCTGGCGCGGTTGGCGCAAGCCCGGCGCATGGACGAGCCGCCCTCGACGCAGGCTGAGCCGGGCGTGCCCGCGGCCCTGGCGCGATTGGCCCAGGCCCGGCGCATGGAAGCTCCGTCGCAACCTGACGCGGGCGACTCCCCAACGGCGCCTGCCGGGCAGGGGACACCCGCCCCAGCGACCATCGGCGCTGAGGCGCAGGTCCCCACCTCCGCGCGAGCGCATCCGGCTCCGCGGCCGAGCACCTCCAGCCCGGCGCCGGAAGCAGCCGCGCCCAGGCCGAGCGATCCCCGGATCGACAGCCTGCGCCGTCTGCTGTCGGACTGGTCGGAGCGCCAGGGCCAGGCCGCCGCGCGCCGGGGCACGCCGCCTCCCGCGCCTCCGGGGCCGCTGCCCGTGGAGTCCCGCGCCACGGCCCACGGCACCATCCACGTCTCCGAGCGAATCCACACGCCGGAGCACCGCCATGGCTCCGCCCCGGTGGCGGCGGCCCTGGACGTGGAAGGGCCGCTGGTCGCCAGCCTCGCGCTGCACGCGGACCTGGCGGGCGTGGACTTCCAGCGGATGCTCTTCCTGGACACGGAGACCACGGGCCTGGCGGGCGGCACCGGCACCGTGCCCTTCCTGGTGGGCCTCGCGTGGTTCGAGGGCCGCTCGCTCAAGGTCCACCAGCTCTTCCTGCGGCGCCTGGGCGAAGAGGCCCCCATGCTGCGCGCCCTCGCCGAGCGCATGGCCACGTCCTCCTGCCTCGTCACCTTCAACGGCAAGAGCTTCGACTGGCCGCTGCTGCGCACGCGCTTCGTCCTCAACCGCGTCCCCGCGCCCGCCGAGCTGCCACACCTGGACCTGCTCCACTGCGCCCGCCGCGTCTTCAAGCACCGGGGCGCCGGGGCGCGGCTGGTCCACCTGGAGGACCAGGTCCTGGGCTTCCGCCGCGTCGACGACGTGGACGGCTCGCTGATTCCGGACCTGTACTTCCGCTACCTGCGCGGCGGGGACGGCGCCTCGCTGACGCCCGTGCTGGAGCACAACGTCAACGACCTGCTGCTCCTGGCGGCCCTCCTGGGAGAGCTCGTCCGCCGCTTCCGCGCGGGCGGCGCCGGCGCCTCGGTGCCCCGGGGCGAGGACCCTCGCGACCTGCTCGGCTTCGCGGGCGTGGCGCTGCGGGCCCGTGACTACGAGCGCGCCCAGGCCTTCGCCCGGGCCGCGGCGGCGGGGGACACCGGCGCCGTGGGCATCGAGGCCCTGGCCCTGGCCTCCCGCCTGTCCCGCAAGGCGGGAGATGCCGCGGCCGCGGCGGCGCACCTGCACCAGGCGCTCAACACCGCCCAGGGCTTCCAGGCCGCGGCGCTGCACCTGCAGCTCACCAAGCTCTACGAGCACGACCTCAAGGACCTCGCGCGGGCGCTGCACCACGCGAAGCTGGCCTCGGCGGCGGAGCTGCCCGCGGACCACCACCGCCGCATCCTGCGCCTGGAGGCGCGGCTCGCCCGGAGCACCCGGGCGGCCTCGCTGGACCTGGGAATGGAGCGTCCCCGCTCGGGAACCTGAGCATTCGGGGGCTGTGGCACCGCTGGAATCGGACAGTCCATCGGGCCGGGACGCTCGCCCCATTGTCAGACAGGCACATCCTTGAGGCATGCGCCACGCCCGTGCGCTATGAGGGCCTCATGAAAATTACCAAGGACAGCGTCGTCTCCATCGATTTCCGCCTCCACCTCGGCGACGGCAAGGCCGTGGACGAGAGCGAGCCCGGGGAGCCGCTCGTCTATCTGCAGGGACACGAGGAGATCGTCCCGGGCCTGGAGAAGGCGCTCGACGGCAAGTCGCGCGGTGACACCCTCCAGGTGACGGTGGGCCCCGACGAGGGCTACGGCGACTACGACCCCGAGGGCGTCGAGGAGGTCCCCAAGACGGAGTTCCCGGAGGGCCTGGAGCTGGTGGCCGGCGGCGTGCTGAGCGCCACGGACCCGGACGGGGACGAGGTGGACTTCTTCATCAAGGAAGTGAAGGCCGACTCCGTGCTGGTGGACTTCAACCACCCGCTGGCCGGCAAGACGCTGCACTTCGAGGTGACGGTGCGTGACGTCCGCGCCGCGACGGCCGAGGAGTTGGAGCACGGCCACGCCCACGGCCCGCACGACCACCACTGAGACAAAGGCGGGCGCCTTCGCGGGCCCACCCTTGAAGCCTCGCCGGGCGCCCCGCGCTGGGGACGCCCGGCGGAGGTCTCCGCCTAGCCGCCCAGGAAGTCCGACGTGAAGGCGAAGGCGCCCATCATGTAGGGCAGGGCGCCGCCACGGTTCGGGTGGTTCAGGTACCACGCGAAGTTCAGCAGGATGGTCGGCCGGTTGAACGACGAGCCCTCGCGCGTGTTCAGCGCGTAGGCCACCATGGGGCCGATGCGCGTGTGGCTGTTGTCCACGTTCTGCGCGCCGCCCGAGCCATCCTGGTAGCGCGGCCACACCCCGCTGAACCGGGCCCCCAGCGTGAGCTGCGGCGTGGTCAGCATCATCAGGTCCGTGTCGTTGGTGAACACCCAGCCCCGGCCGGGGATCAGCGTGTCCAGCAGCGCGTCATAGAAGGACGCGCCCTGACCCTCGCGCAGCGCCACGTTCCAGTACTCGATGGACGTCTTGCTGCGCACCACGAACGAGCCGAAGCGCGCCTGGAGCGTGGGCTCCACCATGTAGTGGTGGCCGGAGGTGCTGTACGCGTCGTCCTGCGTGAGGCTGCGCGCGTCGTCGGAGAAGTCCAGCAGCGGGTTGTTGTACGACTGGAGGAACCCGAAGGTGCCGAAGTACCGCACGTACTCATAGGTGGCGCGCAGGTTGAAGATGGCCAGCGGCTGGATCTCCAGCACCGGGCCAATCTTCATCGACGCCGGGTTCGCCTTGAGGGCGAAGGCGCCGTTGACGAAGTTGTCGCGCGTCAGCATGGACTCGCCGTCGAACATCCGCTTCTGGAGCACGAGCCGGTTCTGCGTCTCCATGCCCAGCGGGTTCCAGCGCAGGAAGTTGATGTTGGCGAAGTAGAGGCGGGTGTCGGGCCCCAGCGGCGGCAGCGTGGGGGCCGTGGGCGCATCCGTGGGCTTGGGGGTGGTCTGCGGAGTCGAGGGCAGGGCCTCGGCTTCGGCCTCTTCGGCGGCGGCTGGCGCGGAGAATCCCAGGCAGAGCGACAGGGAGAGCACGGACAGCGGGCGACGCAGCGTCATCAAGACACCTTCTCGGGGAGTGACGTGGGGGTGCGGTCTACTGCGGGGGACTGCTCGTCCGCGTAGCGCCGGCTCACGTAGAAGCCGAACGCCGCCGCGGTGAAGTACATGATGAGGCTGTAGATGGCCGGCGGGATGGCCATGGTCGAATTCGCCAGCAGCGTCGGGCTGAGCGCGATGGCAATCGCAAGCATCCCGTTGTGGATGCCAATCTCCATTCCAATGGCCACCGCCTGCTTCCGCGGCAGGCGCAGCAGGACGGGGACGAAGTAGCCCACCGCCAGGCTCACCAGGTTGAAGGCGAGCGCCGCGGGCCCCACCTGGCGGAAGAAGCCCAGCGCGTTCTCCCGCTCGGTGTACACGGACGCGCCAATCACCGCGACGAGGAAGGCGGTGGACAGCACGCGGATGGGCTTGTCCATCCGCTGCGCCGCCGAAGCGCTGCGCGAGCGGATCAACATGCCCACGCTCACCGGCACCAGCACGATGAGCACCACCTGCACCACCTTCGCGAACTGCATGGGCACCGCGCGGCCGTCGTCCATGAAGTGCATGAGCGACAGGTTGATGATCAGCGGCAGCGTGACGAGCGACAGCGCGCTGTTCACCGCCGTCAACGTGATGTTGAGCGCCACGTCCCCCCGGGCCAGGTGGCTGAAGAGGTTCGCCGTCGCGCCGCCAGGAGAGGCCGCCAGCAACATCAACCCCACCGCCAGCTCTGGCGGCAATGCAAAGGCGTGGGCAATGCCCAGACAGGCCACCGGCAGCAGCAACATCTGGCAGACGAGGCCCACCAGGATGGCGCGGGGGTAGACGATGATCCGCTTGAAGTCCGCCAGCGTCAGCGTCAGGCCAAGCCCGAGCATGATGACGGCCAGCGCCAGCGGCATGAGCACCGCCGTGAAGACATTCGACTGCATTCGCCCCCCGGATGGAGTGTTCTGCGTTGAGCATCAGCGTCGCGCAGGAGGGCGGTGCGCTTCAAGCTCCCCTATTCTGAGAGGTTGCATGCGTCATGGGTGACCCATGATGCTGTATATCATTGATGCACTGCGGCGCAGCGCATGAGCCGGCTATTCCCACTGTGAAATTGCCCCCCCTCACTCCGGGCCGATGTCGCTTGGTGGACCGTGACAGGGGCCGAGCTCCCCGCGACAGGCGTCCTCGGGTCGGTTAGGACAGGGCCCATGAGCCGAGTCCTGGACGAGCTGTTGTCACTCCTCAAGCTGGAGAAGATCGAGGAAAACCTGTTTCGAGGCAGGAGTCAGGACCTGGGGTTCCGCCAGCTCTTCGGCGGCCAGGTGCTGGGGCAGGCGCTGTCCGCGGGCAGCCAGACGGTGCCGGCGGACCGCCATGTCCACTCCCTGCATGGGTACTTCCTGCGGCCGGGGGACGCGTCGCTCCCGGTCGTCTACACGGTGGACCGGGTGCGGGATGGCGGCAGCATCACCACCCGCCGCGTGGTGGCGGTGCAGAAGGGCGAGCCCATCCTGACGATGATCGCCTCGTTCCATGGAGACGAGGAGGGCTTCGCCCACCAGGCGCCCATGCCGGAGGTGCCAGGGCCGGAGGGGCTGGCCACCGAGCAGGAGCTGCTGGGCCGCCTGAAGGACCGCATCCCGGAGGCGCTGCGGGAGAAGTTCCTGGGCGACAAGCCCATTGAGATCCGCCCCGTGGCCCCGAGCGATCCGTTCAACCCGGAGGCGAAGGCGCCCATCAAGCACGTGTGGTTCCGGGCCAACGGCGACCTGCCGGAGGACCCGCAGGTGCACCGCTACGTGCTGGCCTACGCGTCCGACTTCAACCTCATCAGCACCGCGCTCCAGCCCCACGCGGCCAGCTTCTTCCAGCCCCGCATCCTGGGCGCCAGCCTGGACCACGCCCTGTGGTTCCACGGCGACCTGAAGGTGGGCGACTGGCTGCTGTACGCCATGGACAGCCCCTGGGCGGGCAACGCGCGCGGCCTGTCGCGAGGCAGCGTCTACACCCGCGACGGCCGGCTGGTGGCCTCGGTGGCCCAGGAAGGGCTGCTGCGCATCCGCAAACCCAAGGCCTGAGAAGCGGGGACGGTGCCCGGTGCCGGCGAGCCCGGACGCACGTGCCGTGAATACGGCGCCGGCTCGGCCGTCGGGAGCAGGCAGGCCTCCACTGCTTGCTCCCGAAAGGTCCTCCGATGCGTACCCGTGTGTGGCTGTCCGTCCTCGCCGTGCTCTCGTTGGGTGCCAGCGCTTGTGTGATGGCGCCGCTTCAGCCTGGCTACACCGAGTGCGGGGACTTCATGGGTGACGACCCCTGCCAGCCGGGGCAGTACTGCGCGGACGCCACGCTCAGCTATTGCGAGCTGGGCTGCACCAGCGACGTGAACTGCGCCTCCAACCAGGAGTGTGTGAAGGAGTACGGAGAGCAGGTGGGGGTCTGCCTCAACACCTGCCCGTCCTGCGCATACGATTGAGCCCTGCGCGGGCAGGGCGCCCGCGGCCTCGGAGGTGACGTCGATGCGCGCGGTGGTGTTCCAGCACGAGGAGCACGAAGGGCCCGGCCTGCTGGGGCCGGTGTTGCAGGAGGCGGGCTTCACGCTGGTGCCGCGCTTCCGCGCCGTGCGCCGGGAGGACGTGGACGCGGAGCTGCTGGTCGTCATGGGCGGCCGCATGGCCGTCTACGAGTCGGACCAGCATCCCTTCCTGCGGCAGGAGCTGGGCATCCTGATGGCGCGGCTCGCCTATGAGCGCCCCTGCCTGGGCTTCTGCCTGGGCGCCCAGCTCCTCGCGTCGGCGGCCGGCGCGGACGTGTTCCCCGGCAAGAATGGCCTCGAGGTCGGAGTGGGCCCGGTGCGTTGGACGGCGGACGCGCAGAAGGACCCCGTGTTGTCCGGGGCCCGTCCGCGCGCGGCGGTGGCGCATTGGCACGGGGACACGTACCAGCCAGTCCCTGACGCGACGCTGCTGGCGTCCACGGACCGCTACACCCAGCAGGCCTTCCGGCTGGGAACGTCCTATGGCTTCCAGTTCCACCTGGAGCTGACCGCCACCGAGATGGGCCGGTGGATCGACCTGGAGGCGGACAGCCTCCAGCAGCGCGGGAAGAACCTCCAGGAGTTGAAGGCGCAGCTCCCCAAGCTGAAGGCCGCGGAGGCCGACAACACGGAGGTCCTGCACCGGCTGGCCCATCACTTCGCGCGCGTGGCGGCGGGCCGCTGACGTGAGCGGGGGGCGGACTAACGGAGCCCCTTGGGCTTGCGGGCCGCGCTCGCGGACGGGGACTCCACTTGGGAGGAGATGTCCGCGTCGCTGCCGTCACCCCCGGGGGCACCGTCCGCGCCGTACGACAGGATGACAGGGCTGCCGCCCTCATTCGTGTACACGTAGTCGCGGTTCCACGGGTCCTTGGGCAGGCGATCCAGCGTGCGCGCCTGGAGGAGCTCCTCCAGTCCGGGCTGGGTCTCCGGGAAGCTGCCCGTCTTCATGTAGTGGAGCTTGAGCCCCGTCTCCAAGGTCTTGATGTCCAGGGCGGCGGTCTTCAGCTTGGCCTCCTCCAGGTTCGACATCACGGAGACGCCCACCGCCGCGGCGATGAGGCCGAGGATGGTGATGACCACCATGATTTCAATCAGTGTGAAGCCGCGAACGGGACGACGCCGGGCCTTCAGCTTCTGCTGGGTTGGATTCATCTTGGGGTTTTGACCTCGTGTGACGTTGTGTCCGGCGCGTGCGTGCCCGTCGTGGCGTGATGTCTGGCGTTGGGGCCGCGTTGCTCGCGCCGATGCCGCTGAGCGCCGGTGACCGCCTTCGGAGCCGGGCTCGAAGGACAGTCAGTGCAGTCGCCGTGCCGACCTGGTGAGGCACAGGCGCGGCCCCGACCGCGCAGGCCCGCGGCGCGTGACTGTCGTATTCCGCCAGCGGCATGCCACTCGTGCGCAGTGGATGCGGGTGTGCGTGACGCTCACCCTCCGGCATCGGCGCGGACGGGCCGCGCCATCACAAGGAGGCCGTCATGAAGCCCCATCTTCCACTCCTCATCCTTCTGGGCGCCGCGGGCTGTGGCACCGAAGTCGAAGACGTCACCGAGGTCCAAGACGTCGCTGCCGCGAGTCAGGCGTCCGACCTGAGTCAGAAGTGGGAGTTGTGTGGGAAGAAGGCCGTCCGCTTGGAGGACATCCACCCCGGCGCGGCGGGGTCCGATCCCGCCGACTTGTTCCACGGCGACCGGGTCCTCTTCTTCACGGCCAACGACGGCACACATGGACGTGAGCTGTGGCGAAGCAGCGGAACCGGCGGGAGCGGCACGGCCCTGGTGAAGGACATCTACCCGGGGCTGGCGAGCTCGGAGATCTCGAACTTCACCCGGGTGGGGAACCGGGTGTTCTTCGCCGCAGATGATGGTGTTCACGGCTACGAGTTGTGGGTGACCGACGGGACGTCGGCTGGCACGTACCTGGTGAAGGACATCTACCCGGGGCCGGCGGATGGGGTCCACCGTCCGAGCCCCTTCTTCAGGAGGAACTCGCCCTTGATGGTTGAGTTCGGCGGTGTCCTGTACTTCGGCGCGGATGACGGCGTGAACGGAAGCGAGCTGTGGCGCAGCGATGGCACGGAAGCGGGGACGTACCTCGTCGAAGACATCGAACCCGGACCCGCTGACTCATTCCCGCACACCTTCGCCCGCGTGGGCGACGAGGCCTTCTACTTCGTGGCGGCCCAGGAGGAGGGCTCCAGCGACACGGTTCATCTCTGGCGTAGCACCGGAGTGCCAGGCGCCATCTCCGTCCTCAGCCGGGCGGGCGACAACGTCATCTTCAGTCCGCTGGCCGTGAAGTCGCGCCTCTACTTCCTCCTGGATAACGACGAGGGCGAGGCCAGCTTGTGGAGGACGGATGGGGCCGCCTCGAGCACGGAGCGGTTGCGGCATTTCGTTGGCGAGTACCCGCACGACCTGGTCGCGCTGGGGCACCGGGTCGTCTTCAGCGCCGGGAGCGGGGAAGCCGAGGGCGAGGAACTCTGGATCAGCAACGGCTCGCCGCCGCCGGGCACGCGGCTGGTGAAGGACATCTGGCCAGGACCCATGGGCTCCTCGCCGGGCTCGCTGGCGGTGCTGGGCTCGCGCGTCTTCTTCGCCGCGAATGATGGTTCGGGTGATGGGCGTGAGCTCTGGGTGAGCAATGGCACCGGAGCGGGGACCCGGCTCTTCAAGGACCTGGCGTCCGGTGGTGCTTCGTCGGATCCCAACGCGCTGGCGTCCATTGAAGGCACGCTGTTCTTCTCCGCGAACGATGGCGTGCACGGCTTCGAGCCCTGGGTGAGTGATGGCACCCGTTCAGGCACGAAGCAGCTCCGCGGGCTGGCGCATGGGAGCGCTTCGTCGTCCCCCCGTGACTTCGTGCGCTCGGGCTGGGACGTGTTCTTCTCCGCGGATGACGGCACGACGGGACGTGAGCTGTGGGCGCTGCCGTTCCGTCCGAAGGGGGAGTGTGAGCATCACCGCGGCGCCAACTGAGCGTCCGCGCGCGGAACGGGGGGAGGCGTCGGCTTCCACCCCGTGGCTCCGCGCGTGAAACAAAGAATTCAAGGGGTTGGACCGGCTCGGTCTGTGGAGGTCGAAGGATCAGACCCTCGTGCGTTAATAGGTTGGCAGTTGAAACCTGCCCAGGGGCTGGGTCGCAACGAGGGGGAACATGGCGCCGACGTACGACGCGCTGGTCATTGGCACCGGCTTCGGGGGAGCGGTGGCGGCGTGCCGGCTGGCGCAGGCGGGCTTGTCCGTGCGCGTCCTGGAGCGGGGCCTGCGCTACCCGAAGGGGAGCTTCCCCCGCGACTGGAGCAACCCCTTCAACGGCTGGCTGTGGCGGTACGGGCAGGGTCTCTTCGACGTGAAGCTGCTGCCTGGGATGAGCATCGTCCAGGCCGCGGGGTACGGCGGCGGCTCGCTCATCTACGCCAATGTCCACCTGCGCCCGCCCGCGGAGACGTTCGACTCCGACTGGCCAGAGGGCTACAGCCGCGCCGCGCTGGACCCGTACTGCGACCTGGTCGCGTACATGCTGGACCTCCAGCCCATCACCGCGTCCGGGCGCGACCTGCCCACCAAGACCCAGCGGATGCGTGAGGTCGCGCGCAAGCTCGGCCGCGAACAGCAGTTCTTCTACCCGGACCTCGCCGTTCGCTTCGCCTCTCGCGGCGAGCCCATGCCCAACAAGTTCGGCGTGCCCCAGGAGGGCTGCAACGGCTGCGGCGAATGTGACATCGGCTGCAACGTCCGCGCGAAGAACACGCTGGACCTGAACTACCTGGCCGTCGCCGAACAGAACGGCGCGGAGATGACCACCCAGGCCGAGGCCACGCGCATCGAGCCTCTGTCCTCCGCCGGCTACCGCGTCACGTACACCGACCACGCCGCGGACGGCGCACCCCGCACGGTGGACGCCCGCCGCGTCTTCCTGTGCGCCGGCACGGTGAACACCACCGAGCTGCTGCTGCGCTGCCGCGACCAGTGGGGCACGCTGCCGCGCATCAGCGACCGGCTGGGCTGCCGTTATTCCGCCAATGGGGACTTCCTGGCCTTCGCCTTCGACACGCGCGAGGTGTGGGATCCGGCGGAGGGCCCCACCATCACCACCAGCCTGGTGGTGGACCAGGGGCAGGGGAAGGACAAGACGTGGTTCCTGTTCCAGGAGGGCGGCCACCCAGGACAGGCGGCGGGGCTGCTCCAGGTGCTGGACCTGGGCCGGGACTTGCGTGTCCCCGCGGACCTGCTCCAGAAGGAGCTGGTGCGAGCGCTGCGCCGGCGCTCCCCCAGCGAGTCGGACCTCCAGAAGCAGAAAGGCCGCTTCCAGGCCGTGTTCCTCGCCATGGGGCGGGATCGCGCCAACGGGCGGCTGGCGCTGCGGCCCCTCTCCGGTGACATGGAGGTGCGCTGGGACGTGCCGTCCAACCTGCCGCTGTACCGGACGCAGGAGCAGCTCTGCCAGGACATCGCCCGGGCGCTCGGCGCGCGCGCCGTGTTCAACCCCTTGTGGGAGCGGCTGCACATCCCGGTGTCCGTCCACAACCTGGGCGGCTGCACCATGGCGGAGGAGCCCGCGTATGGCGTGCTCACCCCGGACGGCGAGGTGCACGGCCACCCGGGCCTCTATGTCCTGGACGGGGCCGCGCTGCCCGCGAGCACCGGCGTCAACCCGTCGTCCACCATCGCCGCGGTGGCGGAGCGGAACGTCGAGGCGGCCATCCGCGAGGCGCTGGGCCACCCGGGCTGGACCGCTCCGGAGCGGGCGGGGACACCGTCGGGCCGGGCGGCGGCGGAGCCCTTCCGCGCGTCGATGCGGATGAGCACGCGTGTGGCACCTCCGAAGGTGGTGCCCAGGGAGGACCCGATGCGGAGCGTGGTGATACCCGAGGGGGGCACCGTGTTGTCGCCAACGCCGGTGGTGGGGCTGCGCTTCACCGAACGGATGCGTGGCTTCATCCACCCGGGCCACGAGCCCGTCACGGACTACGCGGGCGCGGAGCACGAGGGCAAGTCACAGGGCAGGGGGGCCGAGTTCACCCTCACCATCACCTTGACCAACCTGGACCGCTTCCTGGCGGAGAAGGCCCACGCCGGCATCGCGCAAGGCACGGTCCACGTCCACGGCCTCACGCCGCCGGGCGGCGCCGAGGTGGAGCGCGGCGTGTTCAACCTCTTCGTGGACACGGACAGCTACTACGAGCGGCGGATGCTCTACCTGCTGCCCTTCACCGGCCTGGACGGCGAGCAGTACCTGCTGGACGGCTACAAGCACGTCCGGGACGACGACGGCTTCGACATGTGGGCGGACACGTCCACGCTCTACACCGTCATCCGCCGGGGCGGCGACCGGGGGTCACCCGCGGTGGCCAGCGGCATCATCCGCCTGGGCATGCCGGACTTCCTCCAGCAGCTCACGACCTTCGCGGTGCTGGGGACGACCTCCCCGGTGGCGAAGGCCCACGCGCTGAAGCGTTTTGGGAGCATGTTCATGGGCAACCTCTGGGACGTCTTCGCGCGAACCAAGCTGGAATAGGAGCGGCGCATCGTGGCGACGGCAACGCGGTACGACGTGGTGGTGGTGGGCTCCGGCTTCGGAGGGTCCATCAGCGCGCTGCGGCTGGCCCAGGCCGGCAAGTCGGTGCTGGTGCTGGAGCGCGGCAAGCGCTACCGGCCCGGCGACTTCCCCCGGGACGTGACGCGCGCGGACGAGGTGCTCTGGCGCCACGCCTCACGGCGCAGGGCCCAGGGGCTCTACGACGTGCGCTTCCTGTCCGGCATCGGCACCGTGACGGCGGCGGGCGTCGGCGGCGGCTCGCTCATCTACGCCAACGTCCACGTGCGGCCGGACGCCGAGGTCTTCGAGGATCCCCGCTGGCCCGCGTCGTACCGTCGAGCCTCGCTGGAGCCGTACTTCGACAAGGTGGCGCGGGAGCTGCGGCTCAACCCCGTGCCCCCGTCCATTCCGCTGCGCAAGCGGGACCTCTTCCAGCGCGCGGCCCGGGGCCTGGGCCGTGAGACGTTCGACCCGCCCGTGGCCGTGGCGTTCTCCGAGCCGCCCGGGCCGGGCCGGCGCGTGTGCCAGCTCTGCGCGGAGTGTGAATTCGGCTGCCAGCACGGCGCGAAGAACACCATGGACCTGACGTACCTGGCGCGGGCGGAGGCGCTGGGGGCGCTGGTCCTGGCCCGCACGCTCGTCTCCCACGTGGAGCACGTCTGGGGCGGCTACCGCGTCCACTGCCAGGACCTCGTGTCGGGGGAGCGGCACACGGTGGAGGGCTCGCGCGTGGTGCTGGCCGCGGGGACGCTGGGCACGGTGGAGATACTGCTGCGCAGCCGGGACGTGGCGCGCACGCTGCCGCGCGTGAGCCGGCGGCTGGGGCAGGGCTACTCGGGCAACGGCGACTTCCTGGCGTCCATGCAGGGCGCGCGCGAGGACCTCCAGCCCTGGGTGGGCCCCGACGTGTCCACGGTGATGCGCTTCACCGACCGGGAGCCGCGCTTCACGCTGGTGAAGGCCACGTTCAACCAGCCCGCCACGGAGGTCATCGCGGGCCTGGGCCAGCCGAACCTCGGGCGGCTCCAGGGCCTGGGGGCGCCGCTGTGGACCTGCCTGGGCCCGGCCGTCCACGCCGCCTTCAGGAAGGGGCTGCTGAGCCGGCCCCTCCAGGACGACGTGGACGCGGCGCGCACGTCCAACCTCTTCGGCATCGGGCAGGACAACGCCAACGGGCGCATGCACCTGAGCGACGGGCAGCTGGACGTGTCGTGGGATTTCGCCGCGGAGAACGCGGAGCTGGTGCGCCGGATGACCGACGCGATGCAGGACCTGGCCGCCCAGTACGGCGCCACCTTCGCGCCGCTGGTCACCTGGCAGCTCTTCAAGCGGCCCTTCACGGTGCACTCGCTTGGCGGTGCCCACCTGGCGGAAGCTCCCGAGCGCGGCGTGGTGTCTCCAGAGGGAGAGGTCTTCCACTATCCCGGCCTTCACGTCGCGGACGGTTCCGTCATCCCGACCGCCATTGGCTTCCACCCGGTGATGACCATCAGCGCGGTGGCGGAGCGCATCGCCGAGGCCGTGGTGCACGGCTTCTCATCCCCTTCGAGGAGCGCCTCATGAGCACGCTTCCCCCCGCCGAGCGGCATGACTTCCCCGCGGGAGACGGTGTTCCGTTGCAGCTCACCCGTTACCAGGGCGGCGCCAAGGGCCCGGTCCTCCTGGTCCATGGCGCCGGCGTGTGGAGCGGCATGTTCCTCCTGCCCACGGTGCGGGAGAACTTCGTGCAGCACCTGGTGCGCCACGGCTACGACACCTGGCTGCTGGACTGGCGGGCCAGCGTGGAGCTGCCGCTGCGGCAATTCACGCTGGATGACGCCGCCCGCCACGACATGCCCGCCGCCGTCCGGCTCGTCCGCGAGCGCACCGGCGCGGCCACCGTGCAGGCGGTGGTGCACTGCGCGGGCTCGGCGACCTTCTTCATGGCGATGGCGGCGGGGCTGCTGCCGGACGTGCGCGCCGTGGTGGCCTCGCAGGTGGCGCTGCACCACATCGTCCCGCCGTCCACGCAGCTCAAGGCGATGCTGCGGCTGCCGGACGTGCTGGACCTCCCGCGGGACTACCTCACGCCGGACGAGGACCCGGGCAGCCCCTTGTTCCAGGCGGCCTTCGGCGCCCTGGCGGGCCTGCTCCGGCATGAATGTGACAGCACCGTCTGCCACCGGCTGACCTTCATGTACGGGCAGCTCTACCGGCACGCGCGCATCAACCGGGAGACGCATGACCGGCTGGACGAGCAGTTCGGCCCCTGCAACATGCTGACGTTCCGGCACCTGGCGCAGATGGCGCGCGCGGGCTACGCGCTGGGCTTCGACCACGGCCGCGAGGAGAACCTCCGGCGCTACGGGAGGGAGAAGCCGCCGTCGTACCTCCGCGCCGAGCACCTGAAGCGCCCCATCACCTTCGTGTCCGGAGCGCAGAATGGCACGTACATGCCCGCGTCCACGGAGCTCACGTACGAGTGGCTGCGCGAAGAGAACGGCGCGTCGTATTACCAGCGCAAGGTCCTGGCGGGGTACGGGCACCTGGATACCTTCATGGGAAGCACCGCGTCGCAGGACACGTATCCGGTGATCCGCGGCGCGCTGGAGGCCATGGCCTGAGCGGGGCAGGCGGGGTAGCGTCCCAGCCTCGCCCATGGACACGTCCTCTCCTTCAACGGCGCAGGCCCCCGCCGGTGCGCCGCCGGCCGGCCTGAGCTGGATGGCCCGCTTCGGCCCCGGGATGCTCGTCGCGGCGACGGGCGTGGGGGCGGGGGACCTGCTCACCGCGAGCCTGGGGGGCTCGGCGGTGGGGATGAGCATCCTCTGGGCCGCCGTCGTGGGCGCGGTGCTGAAGAGCTTCCTCAATGAAGGCATCGCCCGGTGGCAGCTCGCCACGGGCACCACGGTGCTGGAGGGCTGGGCCCGCTTCGGCGCGTGGCTGCGCTACGTCTTCCTCGTCTACCTGCTCGGGTGGAGCTTGTTCACCGGCGGCGCCCTCATCTCCGCCTGCGGCGCCGCGGGCGACGCGCTGTGGCCCCTGTCGAGCGACCCGGAGACGTCGCGGCGCGTCTGGGGCGTGGCGCACTCGCTGGTGGGCCTGGGGCTGGTCTGGGCCGGCGGCTTCCGCTTCTTTGAACGCCTGATGGCGGCGTGCATCGGCGTGATGTTCGTCACGGTGATTTTCACGGCCGTGGCCTCGGGGCCGGACTGGAGCGCCGCGGCGAGAGGGCTGGTGATTCCGTCCATGCCCGCGGGCGGCACCGCGTGGGTGCTGGGCCTGCTGGGCGGCGTGGGCGGCACGGTGACGGTGCTGTCCTACGGCTACTGGATTCGGGAGCGAGGCCGGGAGGGCGCCGGGTGGCTCCGGACGTGTCAGGCCGACCTCGCCGTGGGCTACGCGCTGACGGCGCTGTTCGGCATCGCCATGGTCATCATCGGCTCCACGGTGCAGCTCCAGGGGAGCGGCCTGCGCGTGGCGACCCTGCTGGCGCAGCGGCTGTCCGATGTCATCGGGCCGTTCGGCTACTGGCTCTTCCTGTGGGGCTTCTGGGCCGCGGTGTTCTCCAGCCTGCTGGGCGTCTGGGAAGGGGTGCCGTACCTCTTCGCGGACTTCCTGCGCGTCCATCGCCGGGAGCCTGTGAGCGCCGCGGTGCCGCTGCGCGACACCCGCGCGTGGCGCGGCTCTCTGGTGGCGCTGGCGGTGGTGCCCCTGCCGCTCCTGTGGGTGCCCTTGCAGCGCGCGCAGCTCGCCTATGCGGTGATGGGCTCGCTGTTCATGCCGCTGCTGGCCGCGACGCTGCTGTGGATGAACAACCGCGCCGCGTGGGTGGGCGGGCTGCGCAACACCTGGCTCGTCAACGCCGCGCTCACCGCCACGCTGCTGCTGTTCCTGGGCGTGGGCGCGAGCGAGGCGTTCGACGCGCTCCGCAAGCTCGCGGGCCGCTGAACGCTCAGCCCTGGCCGCCCCCTGCCGCCGTGGACGGCAGCGCGCCGGGTTCGGACAGGCAGGTCTCATCCCAGCCGATGTAGCGCACGCCCTCCAGTGGCTCCGGCGCGTGGAACTCCAGGGCGCCCACGGTGGAGGTGAGCCGTCCCTCCGGCTTCCACGCCGCGAAGGGGTGGGGGCGGGTGAAGCGCTCCAGCTCACAGGTGGCCACGTCGCTCTGGGCCACGTGGACGTCCCAGCCCGCCGGGTCACGGTAGACGTAGCCCACCAGCGTCTTCGGGTCGCACCAAGCGCGGCCCTTCACGGTGACGGTGGCCGAGCGCGCCTGGAAGCGCAGCTCACCCGCGTGTGGTGACTCCAGCCGCGTGAAGAGCAGCTCCGGCGCCTCGTGGAACCGGTGCTCGCCCTGGGCGGTGCGCAGGTAGATGGGCGACAGCCGGGGACTGAGCGCGTGCCGGCGGGCGCGCACGGACAGCACCTCCAGGCGGGCGTCCGGGTCCTCCTGGAAGCGCGGCACGTAGAGCCACGTCAGCTCCTCCAGCCGCCGGTGGCCCCACAGGTGCTTCTGGAGCCCCGGAGCGCCCTGGACGTCATACCGGTGCCCGTCCACCGTGACGGTGCCCGTGAAGGTGATGTCGTCGTGGGCGTGGGCCACGTGCGTGGGGAGCGGCAGCAGGTCCGAGCCCCGGGGCGCGCGGCGCACCGCCTGCGAGGACGCGGGCGTGTAGCGCAAATCCCAGTCAATGGAGTGGCCCCCGGAGGCCACGCGGCCGTGGCAGCGGCCCGGGGCCAGCTCCGCGTCGCCAAGCCGGATGCCGAACGGGCCGGAGGCGTCCGCGGAGAAGCGGGAGAGGGGATGGATGGCCTTCAGCCCCAGCGCGGGCGTGGCCGACGCGCAGTCGAAGGCGGCGGCCCACAGCATGGCGCGTGGCTCACCGGGGGCTCCTGGCGCGGGCGTGAAGCGCGTGTAGCGGAACCACCAGGCGCGCTCCCCGCCCGGGTCGAGCACGCACAGGAACCAGATCTCGAAGAAGCCTTGCTGCCCCTTCCATCGCGGAAGATTGGCGTGCTCGCTCGACGGCATGATGTCCCCCCCTCACCCATGGCGCCGGCGCGCCATCGCGGGGCTACCGTCGCAGAGGGGCGCCCCCGAGGGCAAGCCGCCTCAGCGGCCCGGCTCCTTCCAGGCGACGCGGTACGTGACGCAGTGCTCGTCGAAGTCACGCACGTCCACCGTCGCGGCCACGCCGCCCGCGGCCCGGGACATGGCCAGCATGACGCCCTGCTTGAAGTAGCGCAGCATGCCGGGCTCGTTGAGCCAGACCTCGGCCTCCGTCGGCCCCGTCTCGGTGATGCGGACCTCCGTGTAGTTGTTGCTGGTCCGGAAGCCGTGCTGGGCCTTGGACAGCATCCGCCAGGGCCCCAGCAGCTTCATCACTCCGAGCAGGGCGCGGCCCATCAGCGTGTCACGGTAGCCATCAATCATCCGCTCGCCGAGCAGCCGCCACGCCACCTCGTCGGGCTCGTGGGGGTGCAGCGACTTCGCCGTCAGCGTGACGCAGCGGATCCACGTCTCCAGCGTGTAGGCGGGGAGCAGCGGCCGGTCCAGGTCCAGGCCCTCGCTGCGCAACTGCTGCCGCAGCAGGGGCGACACCCGCCCGGAGAGTCCCCGGACGAAGAGCCCTTCCACGATGGGTGGGAAGACGAGTCTGTCGGCCATGGTGTGCATTCCAGCCCGGGCTGTACCCGCCGGGTCAAGCGAGCCCGAGGGCGTTCTGTGTGGCGCTGACATGCGTGGCCCGCGCACCTATCACAGCCGCGGGCTCCCAGGTGCGCCAGGGGCGGGGAGGGCGCACGCCCACTTTCCCCTACGCGCCGGGGGGAGGCGCCGGCCGCCTCGCGTAGCGCTCCGCCAGCAGCGAGCACACGAGGAGCTGGGCCTGGTGATAGAACATCAGGGGTAGGACGATGAGCCCCAGGGCGGGGTTGGCGCCGAAGAGCAGCCGCGCCATCGGGACGCCCGAGGCCAGCGTCTTCTTGGACCCACAGAAGACCACCGCGATTTCGTCCTCCTTGGAGAAGCCCAGCCCCCGCGCCACGCGCGTGGTCAGCGCCAGGACGATGGCGAGGAGGAGCACCGCGCCCAGGAAGGCCAGGCCCAGCACCTGGGCGCCGTACTTGGAGAACGCGCCCGAGGCAATCGAGTCACAGAACGACGCGTAGACGAGGAGCAGGATCATCGCCCGGTCGAAGGCGTTCGTGTAGGGCCGGTACCTGGCGAACCACGCGCCCACGAGCGGGCGCAGGAGCTGTCCCAGGGCCAGCGGGAGCAGGAGGAGGGTGGCCAGCTTGAGGACGGCTTCGCCCATGGACAGCGACTGCCCGGTGGCGCTGGCGAACAGGCCGATGATGAGCGGCGTCAACACGATGCCCAGCAGGCTGGACAGGCTGGCATTGAAGATGGCGGCGGGCACGTTGCCCCGGGCCGCGCCCGTCATCGCGACCGACGAGGAGATGGTGGACGGCACCGCGCACAGGTAGAGCAGCCCCAGCGACACGTCGGACGGCAGCCAGCGGCCCACGGCCGCGTCCCCCAGCCACCACAGCAGCGGGAACACGACGAAGGTGAAGGTCTGGACCACCACGTGGACCCGCCACGTCACCACGCCCGCGCGGAGCTGCGCGGCGGGCAGCCCCAGGCCGTGCAGCAGGAACACCGCGAAGATGCCCACGTCCGCCACCACGTCCGCGTGCATCGGTCCGCCGGACGCGCCGAACTCCGGGAAGAGCACGGCCAGCACGACGGCGCAGAGCATCCCCAGCAGGAACCAGTCCCGGGCGAGGCGTTTCACGAGGCGAAGGGGCATGTCCGGCCCCCTTACTCCGGATGGTCCACGCCTTCCAGCCGCGTGCAATCACTGCCCAGGCACCGCTCCCGTGGCGCGACGACGTCAGGTCGCGGGGGCCGCCGGGGGCTCCTTCGTCTTCGCGAAGGCCTCCAGGCGATCCACGCGGCGCAGCTCCGGGAAGGCCCACGCCCACAGCGCCACCACCGCCAGCGTGCCCACCGCGCCCGCGACCACCGCGGGCACGGCGCCCACGGACTCGGCGAGCCCGCCCGCTCGGAACTCCCCCAGCTCGTTGGAGGCGCCAATGCACATCATGTTCACCGCGCCCACGCGGCCTCGCATGTCATCCGGCGTGGCCATCAACTCCAGCGTGTGACGGACCACCACGCTGATCATGTCCGCGGCGCCCGCCACCGCCAGGGCCAGCAGGGACAGGGGCAGCGAGCGGCTCATGCCGAAGACGAGCGTGGCCGCGCCGAAGATGCCGACCGCGATGAACATCTTCCGGCCGGTGTTTCCGCCCAGGGGCCGCAGCGCCAGGAAGACGGCCACCAGCGCGGCGCCCGCGGCCGGTGCGCACCGCAGCAGGCCCAGCCCCCACGGCCCCGTGTGCAGGATGTCCCGCGCGTAGATGGGCAGGAGCGCCACCGCGCCACCGAAGAGCACGGCGAACAGGTCCAGGGTGATGCTGCCCAGCAGCAGCCGCTGCCGGCCCACGAACGCCAGCCCCGCGACCAGCGTGGACAGGGACAGGGGCTCCGAGGATGCCCGGCCGGTCCGCACCTTCAGGGCGAGAATCCAGACGACGGAGAGGGCGCACAGCGTCGCGGAGGCGGCATAGGCCCCCGTGGCGCCCGCCAGGCCATAGAGGATGCCGCCCACGGCCGGCCCGCCAATGGTGGCCACCTGCCAGGTGGTGGAGTTGATGGCCACCGCGCGGGTCAGGTGCTCGGGCGGCACCAGGTGCGGCGTGAGCGCGGAGCCCGCCGGGGCATGGAACGCACGCGCCGCGCCGAACAGGACGAGGACGCCGTAGACGAAGCGGACGTCACGGATGTGGCCCAGGGTGAAGGCCAGCAGGAGCAGGCTGCACACCAGCATCACCGTCTGGCACACCGCCAGGATGGTGCGCCGGTCCACCCGGTCCGCCACCTGGCCGCCCACGAGGCACAGCGACACGAACGGCACGAACTGCGCCAGGCCCGTGTAGCCCAGCGCGAGCGCGCTGCCCGTGAGCTCGTAGACCTGCCAGCCGATGGCCACCGACTCAATCTGCACCGCCAGCACCGCGCACAGACGGGCCAGCAGATAGAAGCGAAAGTCGCGATGCTGGAAGATGCCGCGCGCGGGTGCCGTCGCCTGAGGAGTCATGCTGGCGGCGCTGTAATCCACGCGGCCGCCACGCGCCACCGTCTGCCCGTGTCGGCCTCCACGGGGGCGGGGGCATGGGTACGCCCAGGTCGCCGTGATACCTTCCTTTCACGATGCTCCCACGTCGCGACGCCATGGCCCCGCGCTCCGATTCTCGCGCGGCTCCGTCCCACGCCCGGCACGACAGGGGGCCACGTCTCCTGGGGCGCGTCCTCACCGTGGTGCTGCTCGCGGCCCTGAGCGGCTGCCGCAAGTCCGATGCGGAGCGCGCGGCGCGGGAGCGGGAGGAGATTGAGACGCGCATTCGCGACGCCTACTCGCTGGTGCCGTACCGGGCGCTCAAGCTGACGCTGCGCGCGGAGGGCCACCCGGACGCGCCCGCAGAGGTCGCCGCGCTCTGGCAGACGCTGTCCGCCACGCGGGAGCTGCCGGCCAAGGCCGCCTCGGAGGAGGAGACGCTCCGCGTGGCGAAGGCGTACCTGGAACTGGGCGTCGCGCTCTACAAGGCCAAGAAGACGTTGGAGCAGCGCGACGAGGACGAGTTCCCCCTCCTGTGGAGCCGCTGGCAGCCAGCGCAGCCGCTCCCGCTGCCGGGCTACGACGCCGGCCAGGAGCACGCGCTCCTCTCCGCGCTGTGGTTCGTGTTGGATGCGGCGGACTCGGGCAACCGCGTGCCCGCCACCGACCTGGTGCTGTACGAGCTGTCGCGCGCCACGCCTCGGCCCGGCTGGCCGCCCGGACTTCGCGTCTCCGTGCGCGGGAGCCGGGGATTGGCCTTCTGCAACGCGGGGTACCACTACGCGGCCGAGGAGGAGCTGAACGCCTACCTGTCCGACGCCGAGGCGCTTCCCGCCAGCGCCTTTCCCTCGGTGCGGGACGCCACGCCGGCGCAGGTGCGGGAGACGCTGCTCGCCACGGGGTACTTCCTGCGGGCCTGGAACCGCATGGGGCTCGAGCGCGAGCGCGCGGCGGAGGACGACCTCGAGCGGGGCCTGGCGTCCCTGGAGAGGCTTGGCATCGAGAACGAGCTGACGTGGTGGGGCTGGGCCTTCATCCACTTCCGCCGGGAGCGGTACGAGCAGTCCGCGCGCTCACTCGACACCCTGGCGAAGAGTCCATACCTGGGTGACGCCGCGCGGCGCGACATCCAGGCCAGCGCGGACGCGATGCGCGCGCATGGCGACCAACTGCCCATCTTCCTCCAGGCCCGGGCCGCCGCCATCCTGGGACAGGCGCTCGTGGCCCGGGCGGGCGGACCGGAGAAGATCGCCGTCACGCTCCTGGGGCCGGAGCGGGCAGGGCAGGTCCTGGCGCCCCTCCTGTGGATGGACCGGGTGCGACACGGCCTCGCCCAGCGCTCCGTGGACGACATCACCCGCGCGGCGGGCGAGTCCTTCGACGGCGTGCGGGCCGCTGGCGGCAAGGGCTTGAGCGCATTGAAGGAGAAGCTGTGGGGCGGTGGGGAAGACGCGAAGTCGGCGGCGGGGAGCCCTCCGTAGATTGGCGCCGCGCCGCGGGCCCGTGGTATCCGTCGAGGCCGCCATGAGCCCCACGAAGAAGGCCGCCGTCCCGAAGTCCGCGACGAAGAAGTCCCCCGCCGCCGAGCTCTCCGTCATCGCCTTCGCGTCACCCGCCGCGTGGTCGGCCTGGCTCAAGGCGAATCACGCCTCGTCGCCAGGGCTCTGGCTGAAGCTCGCGAAGAAGGGCTCGGGCATCGACTCCGTCACCTACGCGGAGGCGCTCGACGTCGCGCTCGAGTGGGGCTGGATTGACGGGCAGAAGAACACGTTCGACGACGCCTGGTGGCTCCAGAAGTTCACGCCCCGGGGCGCGAAGAGCGTCTGGTCCAAGATCAACTGCGGGAAGGTGGAGGCGCTCATCGCAGCGGGCCGGATGAAGCCCTCCGGGATGAAGGTCGTGGAGGAGGCCCGGAAGGACGGCCGCTGGGACGCGGCCTATGAATCCCAGAGCAAGGCCACCATGCCGGAGGACCTGGCGAAGGCGCTGGCCGCCAACCCCAAGGCCGCCGAGTTCTTCGCCACCCTCAACGCGGCGAACCGGTACGCCATCCTCTGGCGCGTCCACAGCGCGAAGAAGGCGGAGACGCGCGCCCGGCGCATCGAGCAGTTCGTCGAGATGCTGGCCCGGCACGAATCCCTGCACGCCTGAGCCGGGCGGGGCCCAAACACGTCACAGCCCGGTGCCAGACGCCTCGCGGGTGTCGGGGCACCGTCCCCCACGGGGTGGCAGGGCTCGCACGCCGGGGCCACGTCGGCCACACGTAACTTCATCCTTTTTTACGAGAAGCCCCCAGGCGCCCATGGCACGGTGCCGCTCGCTTCTTCCTCGCGAAGCGGCATGCCCCGGAGAAGGGCCGGACAACCGGTGGCATCACCATTGCTCCAAGCCGGATGCGTTTCACCGTCCACGCATCCGCCAAGGGGAAGTCATTCCATGTTGCTCGACATGTACCTGTACTTCGGCCTGCCGTTGCGGCCCGCGCCGCGCCGTGCGTCGGTGTCCCAGGCGTCCAACCCCCGCTCGGCGTCCGTCGAGCGCGCGGGGGCCGGACAGCGCGCGGCCTCGGAGCCTCGCGCCCAGGAGCCCAAGGCCGGGGCCCTGTTGACGGTCATCGAAGGAGGCCGGGCTGGCGTCCCCTGAGCGGCGAGGCGGCTGGGCACCGGCCGGGCCACCCCGCATGACAAGCCGCGCAAGGACGGCCTGGACGACGTCGGCGAAGCGCTCGGCTGATTCCGGGAACAAGCGGGCCGCTCCGCTGTTGCGGGGCGTCCCCCAGCATCATCGTTCCTGGAGCGTGCATGCATCCCGTGTCTCGATGCCTCGCGGCCGTCCTGCTGGCCACCTCCGCAGGCCCGGCGCAGGCGCAGTCCACCCCGCCAGCCCCGAAGCGCCCCTACAGCATCTCGCCCGAGCGCACCGAGCGCGTCCGCTCGCGATACACCAAGTTCGAGTACCGCATTCCCATGCGGGACGGGACGCGCCTGTTCACCTCCGTCTACGTCCCCGCGGACGCGTCCCCTGGCAAGCGCTATCCCATCCTCCTGGTGCGCACGCCCTACAGCGTCGCGCCCTATGGCGTGGACCGCTATCCCCCCGCGCTGGCGCCCACCGAGGCCTTCGAGAAGGACGGCTTCATCTTCGCCTTCCAGGACGTGCGCGGCCGGAACATGTCCGAGGGCGAGTTCGTCAACGTCCGCCCGCACAAGCCGAAGAAGTCCGGGCCGAAGGACTTCGACGAGAGCACCGACACGTACGACACCATTGACTGGCTGGTGAAGCGCGTGGCGCACAACAACGGCCGCGTGGGGCAGTGGGGGATTTCGTACCCGGGCTTCTACGCGTCGGCGGGCGCCATTGATTCGCACCCGGCGCTCAAGGCCGTGTCGCCGCAGGCGCCCATCGCCGACTGGTTCTGGGACGACATGCACCGCAACGGCGCCTTCAACCTGGCGCTGGCGTTCAACTTCTTCTCCACCTTCGGCAAGCCCCGGCCCCAGCCCACGGACAACGAGGAGTGGCAGCGCTTCGAGCACGGCACGCCGGACGGCTACCAGTTCTTCCTGGACCTGGGCCCCCTGGGTAACGCGGACGCGAAGCACCTCAAGGGCGACGTGGCCTTCTGGAAGGACATCACCGCGCACCCCAACTACGACGCCTTCTGGAAGGCGCGGAACCTGCTGCCGCACCTGCGGAACATCAAGGCGGCGGTGCTCACGGTGGGCGGCTGGTACGACACCGAGGACCTCTACGGCCCGCTGCGGACCTACGCCGCCATCGAGAAGCAGAACCCCGGCATCTCCAACAGCCTCATCATGGGCCCGTGGCCGCACGGCGGCTGGCAGCGCGGCGGCGGCGAGTCCCTGGGTGACGCGGACTTCGGCTTCGCCACCAGCGAGGCCTACCAGACGCTGGCCCTGGACTTCTTCAAGCACCACCTCAAGGGCGGCGCGAAGCCGGACCTGCCGGAGGCCCTGGTGTTCGAGACGGGCGCCAACCGCTGGCGCCGCTTCGACACCTGGCCGCCCAAGGGCCTGAAGGAGACGCGGCTCTACTTCCAGCCCAAGGGCAGGCTGGCCACCACTGCGCCCAAGACGACGGGTGCGTCCTTCGCCGAGTACGTGAGCGACCCGGCCAAGCCCGTGCCGTACACGCAGGAGATGATGACGGGCTGGAGCAAGGAGTACATGACGGAGGATCAGCGCTTCGCCGCGCGCCGGCCGGACGTGCTGGTGTTCGAGACGGAGCCGCTGGAGCGCGACTTCACCGTGGCCGGGCCGCTGGAGGCGGAGCTGTGGGTTTCCACGACAGGCACCGACGCGGACTGGGTGGTGAAGCTGGTGGACGTCAACCCGGGCAAGGTGCGCGGCTGGCGCAAGGGGGACGAGGAGAAGGGGAAGAAGAACCGGGGCCATCAGCAGACGCTGGTGCGCGGCGAGCCCTTCCGCGGGCGCTTCCGCGACAGCTTCAGCGAGCCCAAGCCCTTCAAGCCCGGCGAGGTGACGAAGGTGCGCTTCGTCATCAACGACGTGTTCCACACCTTCCAGCGCGGGCACCGCGTGATGATCCAGGTCCAGTCGAGCTGGTTCCCGTTCATCGACCGCAACCCGCAGACCTGGGTGCCCAACATCTTCGAGGCGAAGGAGGAGCACTTCACGCGGGCCTTCCACCGCGTCTACCACTCCGCGGCGAACCCGAGCTTCGTCCGGGTGGGCGTGCTTCCGGCCCTGGACGAGTAGCCGCCATCAGGGCTGCTTCTGTACAGCGGTGGAGGGACGGGCGTAGTCCTGCGGGTGCGGGCCTTGCGTTCCTGTTACCCTGGGCCTTCACGCGGTGGCACCCCAGGCGGGAGGGACATGACCGGCACCCAGGGGCCCGACTCCGGGCTGGTGCGTCTGGATGGGAGTGAGGGCGAAGGGGGCGGGCAGATTCTCCGCTCCGCGTTGTCGTTGTCGCTCATCACCGGCCGCCCGTTCCACCTCACGCGCCTGCGCGAGCGACGTGAGCCGCCCGGTCTGCGTCCCCAGCACCTGGCCTGCGTGCGCGGCGCGGAGGCCCTGTGTGGCGGCGCCGCGTCCTCGGAGGGCGCCACCGTCGGCGCGTCCGAGCTGTCCTTCACCCCGGGCCCCGTGCGCCCCGGGGACTACCTGCTGGAGGTGGGCACCGCGGGCAGCACGCCGCTGCTCTTCCAGTGCCTCGTCTATCCGCTGGCCCTGGCCGGCGGCGGGCGCCTGACGCTGCGAGGCGGCACGCACCTGTCCCACAGCCCCAGCTTCCACTACGTGGCCACCGTCTGGCAGCCGGTGGCGCACGCGTACGGGCTGCCCGTGCTGCTGTCCCTGGTCCACGCCGGCTTCTACCCGGAGGGCGCGGGGGAGCTTGTCGCGGAGGTGGGGGCGCCGCAGGAGCCGCCCCTGCTGGTGGAGCTGCCCGCGCGCGGCATGCTCCGCGAGGTGCGCGTGTCGTCCTTCACCGGCGGGCTGCCCTTCACCATCGCCGAGCGTCAGTCGCGCGCCGCCGTGGGGGCGCTGCGTGAGCGCGGCATCCTGGCGGAGGCGGACAACCGGCCGCTGGCGGTGACGCGCTCGGTGGGGACGGTGACCTTCGTCCTGGCGCAGTTCGAGCACACCATCGCGGGCTTCACCGCGCTGGGGGAGCGCGGCCGGCCCGCCGAGGACGTGGGCCGCGAGGCGGGCGAGGCCCTGGCGGGGTTCATGGAGACGGGTGGGGCGCTCGACGAGCACCTGGCGGATCAGATCCTCCTGCCCGCCGCGCTGCTGGCCGCCGGGCGCCTGGGGCCGGCGTCGCCGGGCACCACGCGCTTCACGGCGGCGCGAATCACCGACCACCTCACCACCCACGCCCGCGTCGTGGAGCGCTTCCTTCCGGTGCGCGTCACGGTGGAGGCGGGCGGTTCAGTGGAGGTCCGGCCGGCCTGAGGGAGTGAGGCCGGACGGGCTTCAGGCCACTTCGTCGTCGCCACGGTTGGCGCCGAAGGTGTTCTGCCCCGCGATGTCCTTGGACGTGTTGCGGTAGGCGCGGATGGCGAAGGGCACGGCCCCCACGAACACGAGCCCCGCCAGGCCAATGGCCATCCAGGGGATGGGCTTCTGCTTGAGCTGGACGTCCTTGCCGTAGGCGTTGAGGTTGTTGCCCATGGCGCGCTGCTTGGCGGCCTCACGCTCCTCCGCGGTCATCTCGCGGGGGGCCTCGAACTCCTGGACCTGCTTGCGAGGTTGGGCCAGCGCGGCACCACCCGAGCTGAGCGCGAGGACGAGGAGCAACCGGGGAACGAGGAATCGCATATGGCCGGGGAGGCTATCACGACCCAACGGATGGACTGAACAGGGCTTGCACCCCGAGTGAGCGTCCATTACGGGCCGGGGACCCACATTTCCATTCCGGACGCCATGCTGCGCCTGCCCTTCATCGTCCTCGCCAACCTGTATCTCCTCCTGGCCACACTGCTGGGCGCCCCCTTCCGGATGCTGGCCGCCAGCCACCGGCCCGCCTACGTCCGCTTCCGGCTGACGGGGGATCCGCCGTACCGGGAGCGGCGCCGCCGGGTGCAACTCGGTGGCAACCGGCCGGAGCCCTCGGACGTCACGTCCGTGGAGCGCCTGCGCGAATCGTTGGAGCTGCTGGCGAAGGATGGCCGGGTGAAGGGCATCCTCCTGGAGGTGGAGGACCTGGCCGTGCCCGCGGCGAAGCGGGACGCCCTGGTGGCCGTGCTGACGGCGTTCCGGGCCCAGGGGAAGCGGGTGGTGGGCTGGGCGGTCCACGTGGACAACGAGGCGTATGCCCTCCTGTGCGCGGCGGACGAGGTGCTCCTGGCCCCCATGGGCCGCGTGGAGCTGGTGGGCTACGCGGCCGAAACGACGGCCCTGGGCGTGGGCCTGTCCCGAGTGGGCATCCGGCCGCACTTCGTCCGGCGCGGGGACTACAAGACGGCGCCGGAGCTCTTCACCTCGCCCGTGGTGTCGGACATCCAGACGCGGACGGTGGAGTCGTTCCTGGATGAGCGCTACGCGGACCTGGTGGACGTGGTGGCCCGGGGAAGGCGGAAGACGCCGGAGGAGGTCCGGGCGCTGATCGACCAGGGGCCCTTCAGTGCCCGGCGCGCGCTGGACACGGGGCTGGTGGACGCGCTGGTGAGCGAGGCGAGCCTGCCCACGCACCTGGGGCTGGCGAAGGCAGGGGACGAGGAGACGGAGCTGGAGCCGATGGAGACGTACCGCTCCACGGTGCCGTTCCCGCCGGTGCGTTGGAAGCGGCTGCGGCGCAACCCGCGCGTCGCGGTGGTGCCCGTGTCGGGAATCATCGTCCCCGGCAAGGGCGCCAGCGGGAAGATGGCGAGCGCGGACCGGGTGGTAAAGGCCTTGCGCGCTGCGGGGCGGGACAGGCGCTCCAAGGCGGTGGTCGTCTACATCAGCAGCCCGGGCGGGACGCCGCTGGCGTCGGAGCAGATGCTGGAGGCGGTGCAGCGCGTGGCGCGGAAGAAGCCCGTCATCGCGTACATGGACCGGGTGTGCGCCAGCGCCGGGTACATGGTGGCGGTGGGCGCGAAGGAGATCTGGTCCGCGCCGCACGCCATGGTGGGCTCCATTGGCGTCTTCGCCGGCAAGTTCGACGTGTCCGGGCTGATGGAGAAGCTCGGGGTGCACAAGGCGGTGCTGACCCGGGGGCAGAACGCGGCCATCTTCTCGATGGCGCGGGACTTCACGCCGCGGGAGCTGGCGACGCTGGAGGCCGAGGTCGAGGAGATGTACCAGGCGTTCCTGGACATCGTCGCGAAGGGGCGGGGGCGGACGAAGGAGGAGATCCACCAGTTGGCGGAGGGCCGCGTGTACTCGGGCATGCGCGGGAAGGCCGTGGGGCTGGTGGACCAGGTCGGGGGCTTCGAGGAGGCGTGCCGCCATGCGCTGTCGCTGGCGAAGGTGCCGGCGGCGGAGCGGTTTGAAATCATGACCTATGGCGGGCCCAAGCAGCGGGTGAACCTGCTGCGTCTGCTGATGGGGGCGTCCCATGCGCAGACGTATGCGCTGTGTCCCACGGCGCTGAGCTTCAACGGGCTCGGGGGCGCGGAGGCGTTCGAGGGTGAGGGTGCGCGCTTCGACGTGGCCGACGTGGTGGGTCGAGTGTTGCCCGCTGACCAGTGGCCGTTCGGGGACTGACGGGCGCCAGCGGTAGACTGGAGGGATGCTGAAGGCACTCGCGCTGCTGACCGCATCCTGGCTGGCTCAGGCGGAGGAGAAGCTGCCCTTCGTCACGAGCCTCCACTTCGAGAATGACGTGTTGGCCAAGAGCGACCGGCTCTATACGAACGGCGTCCGCCTGGAGCACTTCGGTGAGTACGACGGGTGCCGGTCCATCGCGCGGACGCTGAGGCTTCCGGACGGTGTGGAGCACCGGTACCTGTGCGGCGGGTCGCTGGCGCAGAACATGTACACGCCGAGCCGCATCGTTCCGTTGCCGGAGCAGGCGGTGTTCCCGAACCCGAACGACCGGCCCTATGGCGGCTGGCTGCACGGCGGCGTCCTCTTCCAGCACATCCGGGCGGGGCGGGCGCCGGCGGACGCATCGCGGCTGACGCTTCAGGCCACGGTGGGGGTTACGGGGCCGGCGTCCGGAGCGGCGCAGACGCAGCGGTGGCTGCACCGGACGTTGAACAACCTCTTCGGGCACACGGTGGCGCGGATTCCGGTGGGCTGGGAGAAGCAGCTCCCCACGGAGCCCGCGTTCCACTTCTCCGCGCTCCACGAGCAGCCGTTGCTCTGGAGCCCCGTGGTGGATGTGACGTGGTCCGCCGGCGCGATGCTGGGCACGGTGTTCGTGAATGGGAGCCTGGGCGGGACGGTCCGTGTGGGCTACCTCGCCCGCCCGTATGGCCTGGCGCCCATAATGCCGTCCGTGCTGGAGGGACTGGAGGAGCGACGGGGGCGGTGTGGTGAGCCGCGCTCGGAGGCCCTGCCGCTTCGCGACGAACGCGCCTGGGAGGCCTACCTGTACGCCCGGGGGCAGGTGAGGGTGGTGGCGCGGAACCTGTTCCTCGATGGCACGCTGTTCCGGCCGAGCATCAGCGTGCGGAAGGCGCCCATCGTGGGGGACAGCGAGTTCGGCGCGGCGTTCCGAACGGGTGGGTTCCAGTTCGGCCTGGGCATGGTGTTCCGCTCGCAGGAGATGGCCGACCCGCCCAATCCGCTTTTGTCAGGTCACCGGTTCACCCAGATTCAGCTATCGTATCTGCACTGACGCTGTGGGCTCACTGGCACGCGCTGACGGCCTCGCTCGGGCGTCGAACGCTCCCGGCTTCGCCCTACGCACCAAAATGGCGGAGATGCTGCCCGTACCGTAGATTCACGCCTAACCTCCCCGGACAGACCGTCATGCTCCAAAGCATTACCCTCGAGAACTTCAAGAGCTACAGGTCCGCAACGCTTCCGCTCGCCGAGTTGACGGTGCTCATCGGAGCCAATGCGTCTGGAAAGAGCAACCTCATCGAGGCGATTCAACTGCTGGCTTGGATTGCCAAAGGGCGCCGGTTGAGCGATTTGGTGATGGTCCTCAAGGATCGAGAACTCTCCGTGCGAGGCACACCGCTCAATCTCACCCATGGTGAAGCGGTATCCTTCGGCTACGATTGCATGATCTCCGACGATTCGGGGCCAGATCTTCAACTCCAGATGAAGCTGGAGGTCGATAGCCTAGGCATGCGGATCGTCGATGAAAAGTTGTGGATGTGGGGCGGCGATACTGGGGCTTCGCTGTACCAAATTGAGAAGCCCGCGACGGAGTACAGCAACGAAATCCAGGTTGCCTACAACAACTTCGCTCGAGGCGGGAAGAAGCCACGGGTCACTTGCATTGACCAGCAGGCGGTTTTTACCCAGTTGACGACGCCCGCGCGATTCGGAAGCACGCACGCACGTTCTCAGAAGGAAATCCCTGTCGCAGCCGAGCGGCTCAGGCGCTCGCTTGAGGCTGTTCTCTTCTTAGATCCGGTTCCGGGGCGGATGCGCGAGTACAGTTTTCTCGTGGAGCGAATCCTGCGGGGAGATGGTGCAAACGTCTCTGCGGTGCTTCATGAACTCTGTGCCTCTTCGGAGGGAAAAGAGCAGGTCCTGGAGTTCGTCCGCTCGCTACCAGAGCAGGACATCCTCGACATAGGCTTCCTGGATGGACCTCGAGGGGAAGTGATGGTGAAACTGACCGAGTCGTTTGGAACAGAAGAGCGTGAGACGGATGCCGCGCTGCTCTCCGACGGCACACTTCGTGTTCTTGCGGTCGCCGCAGCGCTCTTGTCGGTTCCCGAGGGCGCCATGGTAGTCATTGAAGAGATTGACAACGGCGTCCATCCGAGCCGTGCTGAGAGCCTGCTCGACCGCATCCAGGCGGTGGCGAAGCAGCGTGCGTTGCGCGTGCTCCTGACCACCCATAATCCAGCGCTCCTCGACGCGATTCCAGTGGAGTCTATTCCGGATGTCGTGGCTTGCTACCGAGATCCAGAGCAAGGCGACAGTCGATTGATGCGGTTGCAAGATCTGGAGCGTTACCCGGATCTAGTGGCACAAGGCCCGATCGGGAGGCTCGTCACCCAAGGAATTCTCGATCGCTTCCTCAAGACCCCCCCGGACGCCGAACAGGCACTCCAACGAACCCAGGAGTTCTTCGAATTCCTTCAGCACTCGGGTGAGGAGACATGAGCGAGAACGTGGTGCTGCTCGACACCAGTATCCTCTGTGAAATCCTTGCGGTTCCCAAGTTGAGTTCGAATGCCCGCGGGTTTCAGAATCAGTTGAAGGACAAAATCAAGGCGGGCGACACTCTGTTGCTTCCGATGACCTCGATTTTAGAAACTGGGAACCACATCGGCCAGTGTTCGATGCAGGGCCAGGCCAGACGAAAGGCGGCTACAGCCTTTGTGAAGTTCGTGACCGAGGCGCTCAAGGGAGACCTGCCGTTTCGCCCCACGCCGTTTTTCCAAGCCAAGGAACTTGCGACTTGGCTCGTCGAGTTTCCGGACTGGGCGATGCGCTCGGATGCCAAGGGAAAGGGCAGTGGTCTGGGCGACTTGACCATTCAGAAGGAGTGGATGAGGCAGTGTGATCTCAATCCGGGACGTCGGGTCTATATCTGGTCGCTCGATCAGCAACTTCATCGGTTCGACAGACTGCCCACGATGTGAGGAGTTCAACCAGGCCCTTCAGCCGTGGCTCCCTCGACGACAGGCGGGTGAGTCCTGTCTGATGAAGGCCCGTTGGGCAGGAGCGCCCATGCGGCTATCCTCCCGGGATGTTCACGAGTCGTACCCTGGCCGCCTGCGTCTTTCTGACAGGCTGTGCGACCACGTCGCGCGAGCCCACCTCCGTCGCGGAGGCTTACGCCCGTGCGCTCGAGGAGGGGCGTGTCCAGGAAGCCTACGCGCTGACCGCTGGTGGCCCGGATGACGAGGTCGCGTTCCTGGAGCGCTACGCTGATCCGGAGGCCCGGAGCGCCAGGGCTGCGGATGTCCGCGTCGGTGCGTCCTTGCTCGAAGCGCGGGCACCTTCGCTGACGGTCGCCCAGACGCCCGAAGGGTGGCGCGTCGTCGAAGCCCGGCCCGCCGATGTGCCCCGCGCCGCGCTCCGCCGCTTCATTGACAACGTAGAAGGCCGAGAATGGAAGGCCGCCTGGGGCCAGCTCGCCGGTCCTCTTCGTGCGCGCTACACACCCGAACGCCTCCGCGAGGACTTCGAGCGTGAGCCCCTCGCCAAGGAGCGCCTCCGCCGCGCGAAACTTGCGCTCAACACGCACGTCCGCGTGGGCGCGGGCGAAGCCGTGTTCCCCCTGGGCGACGAGCGCGCCGTCCGGCTCGTCCTCGAGGACGGCGAGTACCGCATCGCGGCAATCGAGTAGCGCACCGGGCCCTCGTCCTTCCGGCAGGGGCCCGCACCAGCCGTGCTGATAGGCCCGTTCAGCGGGCCGACACTCAGCAACCGGGCCTGGGACCTACAGGGTGCGCTACGCGTACAGCCCCGTTAAACGACGTTGACAGCCCCCCCCGGGCTGGCAGATTCCGCGCCCGTTGGCGGCTTACAACCGCCCGTTTTCCAAAAGGTTTCAGGTGTCCTGATGAGCGTTACCCAGGCCGACATCCTCAGCGCGATGTCGAAGGTGATGGATCCCGAACTCCACGTCGACCTCGTGAAGGCGGGAATGGTGAAGGACATCCGCGTCAGCGGCGACACCGCGAAACTCAAGATCGAGCTCACCACGCCCGCCTGCCCCATGAAGGGGAAGATCCAGGCCGACGCCGAGGCCGCGCTCAAGGCCGTCCCCGGCCTCAAGTCCTTCGACATCGAGTGGGGCGCCCAGGTCCGCGCGGCTGGTGGCGGCATGCCCGGCGGCGCGCTGCTCCCCAAGGTGAAGAACATCATCCTCGTGGGCGCGGGGAAGGGCGGGGTGGGCAAGTCCACCGTCGCCGTCAACCTCGCCACCGCCCTGGCCCAGCACGGCGCCAAGGTGGGCCTGCTCGACGCGGACTTCTACGGCCCCTCCGTCCCCCTGATGACGGGCCTGGGCGACAAGCGCCCCGTCAGCCCGGACGGCAAGTCGCTCAACCCGCTGGAGGCCCACGGCCTCAAGGTGATGTCCATCGGCTTCCTCGTGGAGGCGGACCAGGCGCTCATCTGGCGCGGCCCCATGCTCCACGGCGCGCTGATGCAGCTCGTCCGGGACGTGAACTGGGGCGAGCTGGACTACCTCGTCCTCGACCTGCCTCCCGGCACTGGCGACGTGGCCCTCACGCTGTCCCAGTCCGTCCGCGCCGCGGGCGCCGTGCTCGTCACCACGCCGCAGGACGTGGCGCTGGCCGACGTGGTGCGCGCCAAGCAGATGTTCGACAAGGTCCACATCCCCGTGCTGGGCATCGTGGAGAACATGAGCCAGTTCGTCTGCCCGAACTGCTCGCACGCCACGCCCATCTTCAACCACGGCGGCGGCCAGAAGGCCGCGCAGATGTTCGGGATTCCATTCCTCGGCGAAATCCCGCTGGACCTGAAGGTGCGGGTGTCTGGAGACTCCGGCGTCCCGGTGGTCGTGGGCGCCAAGGACAGCCCGGAGGCCAAGGCCTTCCAGGACGTCGCGCGGAACGTCGCGGGGCGCGTGTCCGCCCAGAGCGCCAAGAGCATGCCGCTGCCGGTGATGCAGGCCCGCTAACCACCGAGGAGACATCATGGCCCCGGCCGGCAACGACGATTTCCCGCCCGACCCGCTGCTCGACGATGACGAACGGCAGGGCCGAGGCAGTGGCTCCAACGGGCCCGCGGGCTTCGTTCCGGAGTTCGTCCGCCGCATGGCCGTGGCCGGCCTGGGTGCCCTCTTCATGACCGAGGAGGGCATCCGCAACCTCGCCGGCCAGCTCAAGCTCCCCAAGGAGGCCCTGGGCTTCATCCTGGGCCAGGCCGAGAAGACCAAGGACGAGGTGACGCGCGCCGTCACCGAGGAGCTCCGCCGCTTCCTCCAGTCGGAGAAGCTGCGCGACGAGTTCCTCAAGCTCATGTCCGGCATGACGGTGGAGATCAAGGCGCAGATCCGCCTGGTGCCTCCGGAGAAGGAGGAGAAGCCCTCCGAGCCCGAGGCCCCCGCGAAGACCTCCCGCCGGTCCGCCACGCCCAGCGTGGTCATCTCCGAGCTCAACGCGAAGCGCCCCGGCGCCAAGCGCACCAAGAAGGAGTAACGGTGGACGCGTCGGCGCCGCGCCGGGATGAACGCAAGAGCGCGCTGGCGAAGCGGCTGCCGCTGTTGCTGCTCGCGGGCCTGGGCCTCTACCTCTGGCAGGTGACGGGCACGCCCGAGCGCGACCTCGCGTTCCAGTTGTCCGGACCGGGCTGGGCCTCCGTGCGCGCCGTGGACCTGCAGATCTCCGACCAGGAAGGCCAGCTCCTCAAGCGCGAGGAGCGCTTCTTCCCATCCGGGCCACCGCCGGAGCTGAACTACAAGGTGGACCTGCCCGAGGGCACCTGGGACGCGGCGCTCTTCGTGAAACGTGAGGGCAGCGACGCCCGTGTGCGACTGGAGACGCTGCTCGTGGCGGGCGAGGACCGCTACATCGTCCAGCAGCTCCAGTTGCCCGCCGCAGTTCGTTGACCGCTCCGGGGGTGTGGGCTAAGGCCGCCCGCACGCCGTTCTTCACTCTTTCCGACCCAAGAGGTGCGTACACGCCATGGCAACGGAACACATTGTCGTCGTCGGGGCAGGGCAGATGGGCGCGGGCATCGCGCAGGTGGCGCTGGTCGCGGGCCTCCGCGTCACGCTGGTGGACGTCTCCAAGGAGGGGCTCGCCAAGGGCGCCGACCGCATCCGCGGCGGGCTGAAGAAGCTGGTGGAGAAGGGCAAGCTGGACGCGGCGAAGCAGCAAGCCGCCGAGGCCAACCTCCACACCGCGAACAAGGTGACCGACGTCAAGGACGTGGACTTCGGCGTGGAGGCCGTGACGGAGAGCGAGGGCCTCAAGCGCGGCATCTTCCTGGACCTGGCTGAGGTGGTCCGCCCGGGCGGCGTGCTCGCCACCAACACGTCGTCCATCCCCATCACCCGCATCGCCGCGTACACGAAGCGCCCCGAGTCCGTCATCGGCATGCACTTCATGAACCCGGTGCCGGTGATGCAGCTCGTGGAGATCATCCGCGGCGCCGCCACGTCCGATGAGACGTACAACACCACGCGCGCCCTGGCGGAGAAGATGGGCAAGACGACCGTGGTGTCCAAGGACTACCCGGGCTTCATCGTCAACCGCATCCTCATCCCCATGCTCAACGAGGCCTGCTTCGCCGTCATGGAGGGCCTGGGCTCCGTGGAGGACATCGACACCGCGATGAAGCTGGGCACCAACCAGCCCATGGGCCCGCTCCAGCTCGCGGACTTCATCGGCCTGGACACCGTCCTCTACATCGCCGAGGTGCTCCACAAGGGCCTGGGGGACCCCAAGTACCGCCCCAGCCCCCTGCTGCGGCAGTACGTGGAGGCCGGCTGGTACGGCAAGAAGAACGGCCGCGGCTTCTACAAGTACTGAGCGCCCCGCGCGGTTACCCACTCCCACCCCAGGAGCCTCGAACATGGCCTACGAGAACATCCGGCTGGAGCAGGAGGGCGCCATCGCGACCCTCTTCATCGACCGTCCCAAGGCGCTCAACGCCCTCAACACGAAGACGCTGCAGGAGCTCGAGTCCGCGCTGAAGTCGCTGCCCGCGGACGTGCGCGTCCTCATCGTCACCGGCGGCGGCGAGAAGGCCTTCGTCGCGGGCGCGGACATCGCGGAGATGGCCGCGCTCACCGACGCGCAGGCCCAGGAGTTCGGCGCCCTGGGGCACCGGGTCATGGCCGCGCTGGAGGCCCTGCCCATCCCCACCATCGCGGCGGTGAACGGCTTCGCGCTGGGCGGCGGCTCCGAGCTGGCCCTGGCGTGTGACTTCATCTACGCCTCCGAGAAGGCGAAGCTCGGCCTGCCGGAGGTGGGCCTGGGCGTCATCCCCGGCTTCGGCGGCACCCAGCGCCTCACCCGCGTGGTGGGCCGCGCCCGCGCCAAGGAGCTCATCTTCACCGGCGACCGCATCGACGCGGCCAAGGCGAAGGAGCTTGGCATGGTGCTGGAGGTCTTCCCCGCGGAGGGCCTGCTGGCGCACTGCCGCGCGGTGGCGGAGAAGATGCTCAAGAACAGCCCGCTGGCCATCGCCAAGGCCAAGCAGGTCATCGAGGCCGGCGCCGACCAGGACCTGCGCGCCGCCAACGAGCTCGAGCGCAAGGCCTTCGGAGACCTGTTCGGCTCCGCCGACCAGCGCGAGGGCATGAAGGCCTTCCTGGAGAAGCGCACCGCGACCTTCACCGGGAAGTAGCGCGGTGAAGGGGCTCGCGGCCGGGGGAGTGCTGGTGTGTCTCCTGGCCGCCGCGCCGGCCCGGGCCTCGGAGGACGATGGGGCGGAGGACGGCCGGGCCCCCGTCCTGGTGTCCTGGAAACGCACCCTGTGCATCTACACGGGCTGCTTCCTGGAGCCGCTCCTCCCCGACGTCCGCTACGAGTGGGGGCCCCAGGCCCGGGAGGGCTGGGTGTTGTCCTGGCCCCTCCATCCGTGGGCCCTGCCGCCGCTGGACGTGCCGGGGCCCACGCTGGTGGTGTCGCCGTTCCTGGAGCCGCAGCTCCGGCTGGGAACGAAGGCCTTCCGGATGCTCGCCGGGGCACGGGTGTATGCGTTTCCCGACGCAGCGCGCTTCGGACTGTTGGCCGAAGGCGCGGGGTTGTGGGGGCGGGACGGCTCGGGGGGCGTGGCCGGGCTGGGGTTGTCCTATGACTTCATCGAGCGGCACCGCCACACGGTGCCGTGGACCCTGTCCGTGGTCGCGCGGCGGGCATGGACGGGGGAGGGGAACCGGCTGGACGTCAGCCTCGACGTCACGGTGCCCCTCAACATGTTCCTGGGTAGTCCCGGGGAATCCCGGGTCTCAGGCGACCGGACGGTGTCTCACCGGTAGTCCACGGCGCGCTTCCGCGCGCGCGCCGCGTCTTCGCTGTTCCAGAGGGAAGCCCCTCATATTATGGAGGTTCCATGAACTTCGAGTTGACCGACATCCAGCGCGAAATCCAGCGGATGACCCGCGAGTTCGCGGCCAAGGAGCTGACCCCCAACGCCCGCAAGTGGGATGAGCACCACGCCTGGCCCACGGACGCCGTGAAGAAGCTCGCCGAGCTGGCCCTGCTGGGCGTGGCCGTCCCCGAGCAGCACGGCGGCGCCGGGTTGGACAACGTCTGTTACGCCATCGCCATGGAGGAGATCAGCCGCGGCTGTGCCTCCACCGGCGTCATCATGAGCGTGAACAACTCGCTCTACTGCGACCCCGTCATGAAGTTCGGCACGGACGCGCAGAAGGAGCAGTTCCTGGCCCCCTTCGCCAGCGGCCAGAAGCTGGGCTGCTTCGGCCTCACGGAGCCCGAGGCCGGCAGCGACGCCGCCGCGCAGAAGACGGTCGCCGTGCGCAAGGGTGACGAGTACGTCATCAACGGCTCGAAGAACTGGATCACCAACGGCCCCAAGGCGGACGCCATCGTCCTGATGACGATGACCAACAAGGAAGCGGGCCACAAGGGCATCACCGCGTTCCTGGTCCCCACGGACACCCCGGGGTTCATCCGCGCCGAGCCGGACAAGAAGATGGGCATCAGCGCCGCCTGGTCCTGCTCCATGTTCTTCGAGGACATGCGCGTGCCGGCCAAGTACATGCTGGGCAAGGAGGGCGAGGGCTTCAAGATCGCCATGAGCACGCTGGACGGCGGCCGCATCGGCATCGCGTCCCAGGCGCTGGGCATCGCGCGCGCGGCGTACGAGGAGGCGGTGCGCTACTCCGGTGAGCGCAAGTCCTTTGGCAAGCCCATCCGCGAGCACCAGGCCATCCAGTTCATGATCGCCGACATGGCCACGGAGATCGACGCGGCCCGCCTGCTGGTGTGGCGGGCGGCCCTCCAGAAGGACAAGGGCGTGCGCCACAGCGCGGAGAGCGCCATGGCCAAGCTGTACGCCAGCGAGATGGCCAGCCGCGTGGCGAACAAGGCCCTGCAGGTGCACGGCGGCATGGGCTACAGCAAGGAGATGGACGTGGAGCGCCACGTGCGCGACGCGCGCATCACGGAGATCTACGAAGGGACGAGCGAGATCCAGCGCATCGTCATCGCCGCCAACCTGCTGAGGGAGTAACCGTCATGACGCGAGCGCTTCTCTCCGCAGTTGTCCTGGCCTCGGCGGTGGCGCTCGCGCAGGGCGCCCCCCAGAAGGCCCCCACGGGCGGCAAACCCGTCCCCGCGAAGCGCGACGGGCCGGACGTCGAGCGGCTGCCCTTCACCCCGGACTCCATCCGCCAGGTCGTCCAGCACCACCAGCGCCGCATCCAGGAGTGCTACGAGGACTACATGGCGGAGAAGGACGCGACGGTGCAGGGCCGGCTGATGACGACCTTCACCATCGACGCCAACGGGCTGGTGAAGGACGCCAAGGTGGTGAGGAAGGCCAGCACGCTGAAGGACCCCAACCTTCACGACTGTGTGGAGGCCGTCCTGTCGTCCATGACCTTCCCCAAGCCTCCGGACGGCGCGGACCACCCCATCGAGTATCCGTTCAACCTCAAGGCCATCGAGTAGGACAGCCCCCGTGAACCTCGAGCTCACCGAGACGCAGACCCTCATCCGCGACACCGCGCGCAAGTTCGCCCGGGAGCGCGTGGCGCCCCTGGCCCGGACCCTGGACCGCGAGGAGCGCTTCCCCACGGACCTCTTCAAGCAGCTGGGCGAGCTGGGCCTGCTGGGGGTGAATCTCCCGGCCCGCTACGGCGGCTCGGAGGCCGGCGTCGTGGCGTACGCGCTGGCGATGATGGAGATGGCCGCGGCGGACGCGTCCACGTCGGTGGCAATGGCCGTCACCAACATGTGCGGCGAGCTCATCAACGCGTTTGGCACGGAGGCGCAGCGGGAGAAGTACGTGACGCGCCTGGCCTCCGGAGAGGCTATCGCGGGCTCGTTCGCGCTGTCCGAGCCCCACGCCGGCTCCGACCCGGGCGCGCTGCGCACCACTGCGGTGCGGCGCGGGGACACGTGGGTCCTCAACGGCAGCAAGCAGTGGATCACCTCCGGCGCGCACGCGGGGGTGATGGTGGTGTGGGCGCGCACGGCCAACACCGGCAACAAGGGCCTGTCGTGCTTCATCGTCGAGGGCGGGACGAAGGGGCTCATCATCGGCAAGCACGAGGACAAGATGGGCCTGCGCTCCTCGAACACGGTGTCGCTCACGTTCGAGGACTGCGAGATCCCCGCGGAGAACCTGCTGGGGGCGGAAGGGCAGGGCTTCAGGCTGGCGATGGTGGCCCTGGACGGCGGGCGCATTGGCATCGCGGCGCAGGCCTGCGGGGTGGGCCGCGCGGCGCTCGAGGCCGCCGTGGCCTACGCGAAGGAGCGCGAGGCCTTCGGTCAGCCCATCGCCGAATTCCAGGGGCCGCGCTTCATGCTGGCGGACATGAAGACGCAGTTGGACGCGGCGGAGCTGCTGACGCTGCGCGCGGCGACCATGAAGGAGAAGGGACAGCCGTTCTCCCGCGAGGCCTCCATGGCGAAGCTGTTCGCCAGCGAGATGAGCAACAAGGTGGCCGACAAGGCCGTACAGATTCACGGCGGCTACGGCTACATCGACGAGTTCCCGGTGGAGCGGTACTTCCGCGACGCCCGCGTGCAGACCATCTATGAGGGCACCAGCGAGGTGCAGCGGATGGTGATTGCCCGCGAGAGCTTCAAGCTCCTGGCCTGAGGGCCGGGAAGAGGCCCGGGGCCGCCAGCGGTTGGAGGTGGCCCGGTGCGCCCCCTGGAATTCCGGGCCCTTGTCCGCTTGTTCGGCCCCCAAGCTGGGGGTGGGCGTCCTCCGGGGCGGGGCTGCACGGCGGGGCAGGCGTTCTTAACTAGGAGCCAGGGTCCGCACGGCCGGGTTTCCACGCCCTCCCGCCTGGATTCCAGCAGGGCGGACGCCGAACCGGAGCATTGACTTTTCCGGGGTAGGACATCCACTCAACAGCACAGGGGGCACGAGCTCGCTTGACTACCGGAATCACCGGTGTCTAGGGTGCGCGGCTTCCATCAAATCAAGTCCTCAATGAGGAGGACGAACGTCCTGGCCCGCTGCTCCCCGCAGGCCGCGACGGAAAAACCACCATCAGGGGGCAGTTGTACCGGTTTCAAAGGACTTCCATTTCATGCAGCAGAACGTGAACCAGCAGGTCGGGATGGACGGCGGCGACGAAGACTTTGCCGCAATGTTCGAGGCCTCGCTCAAGGAGCGCGGTGGTGACGGCATCCTGAAGGAAGGGGAGATCGTCAAGGGCACCGTGGTCCAGGTGACGAAGGACTTCGCGATTGTCGACATCGGCTACAAGTCCGAGGGACAGGTCCCGATCTCCGAGTTCACCAACCCTCGCGGAGAGGTCTCGGTTCAGGCCGGTGACCCCGTCGAGGTCCTCCTGGAGAGCCGCGAGAACGACACCGGCATGGTCGTCCTCTCCAAGGAGAAGGCCGACAAGATGCGCATCTGGGACGAGATCAGCGCCGCCTGCGAGCGCGACGAGATCGTCAAGGGCACCATCGTCGGTCGCGTGAAGGGCGGCCTGTCCGTCGACATCGGCGTGAAGGCGTTCCTGCCCGGCTCGCAGGTTGACATCCGCCCCGTGCGGAACCTTGACCAGTACATCTCGAAGGAATTCGAGTTCAAGGTCATCAAGTTCAACAAGAAGCGCGGCAACATCGTCCTCTCCCGCCGCGTGCTCCTCGAGAAGCAGCGCGAGGAGATGAAGAAGGAGACCCTCAAGAACCTCAAGGAGGGTGCCGTCCTCAAGGGCGTGGTCAAGAACCTCACCGACTACGGTGCGTTCATCGACCTGGGCGGTATCGACGGTCTGCTCCACATCACGGACATGTCGTGGGGCCGCATCGGTCACCCGAGCGAGATGTTCAACGTGGGTGACGAGGTCCGCGTCGTCGTCCTCAAGTTCGACCCGACGCAGGAGCGCGTCAGCCTGGGCCTGAAGCAGATCCAGGAGGACCCGTGGCACCGCGCCGACGAGAAGTACCCGGTCGGCACGCGCGTGCGCGGCAAGGTCGTGTCCATCACCGACTACGGCGCGTTCATCGAGATCGAGCAGGGCGTCGAGGGTCTGGTGCACGTGTCCGAGATGTCCTGGACCAAGCGCCTCAAGCACCCGTCCAAGATCCTGGAGGTCGGCCAGGAGGTGGAGGCCGTCGTCCTGGACATCGATCCGAAGGCCAAGCGCATCGCGCTGGGCATGAAGCAGATCGAGCAGAACCCCTGGACGCTGCTCGAGGACAAGTACCCGATCGGCTCCGTCATCAAGGGTCAGATCCGCAACGTCACCGACTTCGGCGTGTTCGTCGGCGTCGAGGAGGGCGTGGACGGCCTGGTGCACGTCTCCGACATCTCCTGGACGGTGCGCATCAAGCACCCGGGCGAGATGTTCAAGAAGGGCGACGAGGTCGAGGCGGTGGTGCTCAACATCGACGTCGAGAACGAGCGCTTCAGCCTGGGCATCAAGCAGCTCCAGCCGGACCCCTGGGAGACGCTGTCCGAGCGCCTGCCCGTGGGCAGCCGCGTGAAGGGCAAGGTCACCAAGGTCACCGACTTCGGCGCGTTCGTGGAGATCGAGCCGGGCATCGAGGGCCTCGTCCACGTCTCCGAGCTGAAGGAGGAGCGTGTCGAGAACCCGCGTGACGTGGTGCAGGAGGCGCAGGATGTCGAGGTGAAGATCATCGACATCAACACCCCGGACCGGAAGGTCGCGCTGTCGATGAAGGCGCTGATCGGCGAGGGCGAGGACTACCGCGAGTACCTCCGCAAGCAGGCGGAAGGCTCGAAGGCGCGCCTCGGCGACGTGATGGCGAGCAAGCTGAAGAAGTAGTCTTCAGCCGCACGCGCCAACACGGCGAGACGGCCGGGTTCCTGAAGGGGGGCCCGGCCGTTGCCGTTCCAGGAGGTCCCCTGCTATGCAGGGCCCTACGCGCTTCGGGGCCGAGCGCGCGGGGACACATTCCATGTTTGTTCGTTCTTTTATCCGGGGCACCCGTGCCCGGATGGCCTGCGTGCTCGCGATGAGCGCGGTGTTGGGTTGTTCTGATGAGGGCGGCGATGGGCGCACGTCGAAGCCGCCGGGCACGGCGCGCATCGAGCGGCCCGCCGCGGCGTTCACTTCGGGAGTGGCGGGGACCTTCCGCTGCGTCGCCGAGGATCCGGACGGCGACGCGCTGACCTACGTGTTCGACTGGGGGCGCGCGAAGGCCGACACGGGCGTGTCCCAGCGCGTGCCCAGCGGCACGGCCGCGGACGTGACGACGACCTTCCAGACGGTGGGCGAGTTCTCGGCCCGCTGCCGCGCGGTCGACACGCACGGCCAGTTGGGCGGCTGGTCCGAGCATGCGGGCTTCGCCGTGCAAGCCCCGCCGCCCGCGGATGACGGGAAGCGGGAGCTCACGCTGGACGTCCTGGGGCTGGGGCAGGTGAGGAGCACCCCCGCGGGGTTCGAGGGCTGCACGGGCACGTGCAGGGCGCGCTTCAACCTGGGGACCCACGTCGCGCTGGACGTGGAGCCCGCGGCGGGGTGGCGCTTCGTGGGGTGGCTGGGCTGTGGCGCCGAGCCGATCCCCAACGTCATGTTGATTGAATCCGACCGGCGCTGCACCGCGAGGTTCGCGCCGAAGGTGGAGCTCGCCGCCGAGTGGCGGCAGTCCAGCGCCTGGCGCCCCAGTGACGCGGCCTGGGGGCCCGGTGGCACGCTGCTCGCCGTGCTGGACCCCATGGGCATGCAGGGCGTGGTGCGCGTCTGGAACGTGAGCCAGGGACGCCTGTCCCAGGAGCTTCGCATGAAGAGCGCGGCCCTGCGCTCGGTGGCCTGGGGCTCGCGGGTCGACGACCTGGCCGTGGGGCTCGCGGATGGGCGAGTGAGCCTGTTCTCCCCGGGCACGGAGGAGCCCTACCGGACGTGGAAGGCCCACACGGGCGCGGTGGCGAAGCTGGCCTGGCTGCCGAACGGCGCTGAGCTCGCCACCGTCCACAACATCGCCACGGGCGGGGCGGAGGTGCGCTTCTGGGACGCCACCACGGGGACGGAGAGCCGGCCCCCGCTGGGCGCCACGCGCACCGTCCAGGAGCTGCACTGGAGCCCGGATGGGCTGCGCATCGCGCTGGAGGTGCAGGAGGGGCAGGTGGAGCTCCACACGCTGGACGCCGTGGGCCCGCCCCTCGTGGTGGACAACGCGGAGAGCTTTGCCTGGAGCCCGGACGGCGCCCGCTACGCGGTGGGCAGCTACCGGAACGTCCGGGTGTACGGGACGGCGAGCCAGGCGCAGGAGGCGTCCTGGCCGGGAACGTGGAGCGTGTCCTCCCGGCTGGATTGGAGCCGGACGAAGGACTGGGTCGTGGTGTCGGACCGGATCCGCAACCTGGTCGTCCTCGATGTCGCCACCGGCGCCGTCGTCGCGGAGGCCTCCGAGCCCCCGGCGGACCCGCTGAACGGGACGGGCTACGGCGCCGTGCGTTTCCACCCCCATGGGGAGTCGTTCGTCGCGGTGGAGGAGCTTCCGGCGGCGGTGTCCCTCTTCAGCGTGGAGGCGCAGTCCCCGCGGGCCCACCGGCGCGAGCTGCTGACCCACGCGAAGGCCGTGAATGCCATCGCCTGGGCGCCAGGAGAGCACACCGTGGCGTCGGCGGGAGGCGACGGCAAGGTCCGGCTCTGGAACGCCTCCGGCCAGGCCCAGACGACGCTGGACGGGCATGGCGGCCAGGAGGTGCTCGCGCTCGGCTGGGACGCTGGCGGCGCCTGGCTCGCGACGGGCGGCGCGGACGGCCGGGCCAGCATCTGGGAGCCCGCGGCAGGCGTCCGGGTCAGCGGGCCGTTCCAGATGACGCCGCTGGCCCCGGAGCGGACGCCTCGCGTCGAATTCGTCGCGCTGCACGCGGCTGGTGGAGAAGGGTACCTGGCCGTCGCGGGGGCCCATCCCATCCTCACCGGCAGGCAGACCGGCGTGCAGGTCTGGGACATCAGGACGGGGGCGGAGCTGCTCTACATCCCGCGGACGGACGCCCCGGTCGTCGCGCTGGGGTGGAGCGCCCTGGGGTTGGTCATCGTCCATGACGACGCGACCTGGGACTTCTGGAGCCCGGAGACGGGGGCGCGCCAACGCGTGGAGGGCCCGAGGGAGAGGCTGTCCGCCGCCGCGCTCAGCCCGGAGGGGACGCAGGTGGCGTGCAGTGACCGCCTGGGCGTGTCCGTCCTGGACCTGGCGACGGGCAACCTCGTCGCGGAGGCGGCGAACACCACCGAGCAGCGGACCCTGGCGTGGAGCCCGGAAGGGAAGCGCTTCGCCGGCGGCGGCTGGGCGGAGCTCGTCTTCCAGTGGGAGCTGCGTGAGGACCGCCACCTCCAGTCCTCCGTGGTCGGCGCGCATGAAGGCGCCGTCATGGGCGTCTCGTGGCGTCCGGATGGACAGGCCCTCACCACGGGTGGAGCGGACACCGCGCTGGTCACCTGGCGCACCCGGCGTTGACCATCCGACCGGTCGGGCGGAAAGAGGCCTGACAAGCGCGGCGCCGGCCCTCGTGACTTCGGGTGGTTACGAGGGCTGGCGCGTTGCGTCGTGCACAGTGGACGCTCACGTCCGCGTGGCGAGCAAGGATGCTTGAAACCCGGGAAGTGGCCGGTGATAAGGGCCACCGCCGCTGTTATCGAAGGTCATCCGCACATCCTCATAGGAGGCAGTTTTCATGGCTCGTGACGTCGTCATCGTGGGCGCGGCCCGTACCCCCATTGGTGCCTTTCAGGGCGCGCTCGCCAAGCTGACGGCACCGCAGCTCGGCGCCATCGCCATCAAGGCGGCGCTGGAGCGCGCGGGCGTGAAGCCCGAGGCCGTGCAGGAAATCATCATGGGCTGCGTGCTCACCGCCGGCGTGGGCCAGGCGCCCGCCCGCCAGGCCGCCATCTTCGCGGGGCTGCCGGAGACCGTCCCCGCCACCACGCTGAACAAGGTCTGCGGCTCCGGCCTCAAGGCCGTCAGCGCGGGCGCGCAGGCCATTGCCCTGGGTGACGCGGACGTCGTCGTCGTGGGCGGCATGGAGTCCATGAGCAACGCGCCGTACCTCAGCCACACGATGCGTGGCGGCGCGCGCATGGGCAACGTGGAGTTCAAGGACGCGATGGTCCACGACGGGCTCTGGGACGTGTACGGCAACGTCCACATGGGCATCTGCGCCGAGGAGTGCGCCACCACGCAGGACATCAGCCGCGCCCAGCAGGACGAGTACGCGCTGGAGTCCACGCGCCGCGCCATCCAGGCCCAGAAGGAAGGCCTGTTCAAGGCGGAGATCGTCCCGGTGCAGATCCCCGGCAAGAAGCCGGAGGACGTCGTCACGGTGTCCGACGACGAGGGGCCCCGCAACGCGAAGCCGGACAAGATTCCGGGCCTGAAGCCGGTGTTCAAGAAGGACGGCACGGTGACGGCCGCCAACGCGTCCTCCATCAACGACGGCGCCGCGGCGCTGGTGCTGATGAGCGAGGAGCGCGCGAAGGCCGAGGGCCGCGCCATCCTGGGCCGCATCACGGGCTACGCGCAGGCGGCGCGCAAGCCGGTGGAGTTCACCATCGCCCCCACGGACGCCATCAACAAGCTGCTGACGAAGCAGGGCATCAGCACGGCGGACGTGGACCTCTGGGAGATCAACGAGGCGTTCGCGGTGGTGTCCATCGCGAACAACCGGCTGCTCAAGCTGGACCCGTCGAAGGTCAACGTGCGCGGCGGCGCGGTGGCGCTGGGTCACCCGATTGGCGCGTCCGGCGCGCGCGTGCTGGTGACGCTGCTGCAGACGATGATGGACCAGGACAAGAAGCGTGGCGTCGCGTCGCTCTGCATCGGCGGCGGCGAGGGCATCGCGCTGATGGTGGAGCGCTGAACTTCCTCTCCCCATAGGGGGGAGGGGCACGGGGTGGGGGCCTGCAATGGGCCTTCACCCCGTTCGCACATGCGGGAGGGCGGATGAACAAGGTCTACGCGAACGCGGACGAGGCGGTCGCCGACATCCCGGATGGCTGCACGCTCATGAGCGGCGGCTTCGGGCTGTGCGGCAACCCGGAGAATCTCATCGAGGCACTTCACCGGAAGAACGTGAAGGACCTCACCATCATCTCCAACAACTGCGGCACCACCGAGCTGGGGCTCGGCATCCTGCTTCAGAACAAGCAGGTGAAGAAGATGGTGTCCAGCTACGTGGGAGAGAACAAGGAGTTCGAGCGCCAGTTCCTCTCCGGCGAGCTGGAGGTGGAGCTGAACCCGCAGGGCACGCTGGCCGAGCGCATCCGCGCGGGCGGCTGCGGCATTGGCGGCTTCTTCACCCCGACGGGCGCCGGCACCCAGGTGGCCGAAGGCAAGGAGACGCGCGTCATCGAGGGGCGGCTGCACGTGCTGGAGACGCCGCTGAAGGCGGACTTCGCCATCGTCCGCGCGTGGAAGGCGGACCGCTGGGGCAACCTGGTGTTCCGGAAGACGGCGCGGAACTTCTCCCCGATGATGTGCATGGCGGCCAAGGTCACCATCGTCGAGGCGGAGCACATCGTGGAGCCCGGCGAGCTGGATCCGGACCTGGTGCACATCCCGAGCATCTTCGTGAAGCGCATCGTCCAGGCGAAGAACCTCCAGAAGTGGATTGAGCGGCGCACCGTCCGCAAGTCGGCCTGAAGGAGCCATCCATGCCACTGACTCGTGAACAGATCGCGCAGCGCATCGCCCAGGAGCTGCAGGACGGCTTCTACGTGAACCTGGGTATCGGCATGCCTACCCTGGTGGCCAACTACATCCCGCCGGGCATGGACATCGTGCTCCAGTCGGAGAACGGCCTGCTGGGCATCGGCCCCTGGCCGGTGGAGGGCCAGGAGGACCCGGACCTCATCAACGCCGGCAAGGAGACGGTGACGGCGGTGCCCGGCGCCGCGTACTTCGACTCGGCGCTGTCCTTCGGGATGATCCGCGGCGGGCACATCGACATGGCCGTGCTGGGCGCCATGGAGGTCAGCGAAGAGGGTGACCTGGCCAACTGGATGATCCCCGGGAAGATGATCAAGGGCATGGGCGGCGCCATGGACCTGGCCGTCGGCGCCCAGCGCATCTTCGTGGCCATGGAGCACGCCAACAAGGACGGCAAGCCGAAGATCCTCAAGAAGTGCTCGCTGCCCCTGACGGGCCTCAAGTGCATCCACCACATCGTCACGGACCACGCGTACATCGACGTGACGCCGGAGGGGCTGGTCCTGCGCGAGCTGGCCCCGGGCGTGACGGTGGAGCTGGTGCAGAAGCTCACCGAGCCGAAGCTGAAGGTGGCCCCCGACGTCCGTGAGATGAAAGTCTGAGCGTGTGGGGTTAAGGTGCACCGCCGCGGGCCCTCTTCAGTTCCCGCGGCGGAGCGCATCCCATGGCCGACAGTCCCGACACCTCGATCCCTCAGCCCCGCGCGCCCCGACTCGAATACGAGCTGCCGGTCGCCTACCGCAGCGTCTCCGGCTTCGTGACGGACTGGGCGGTGAACCTGTCGAAGGGGGGCCTGTACATCAACACCGACAAGCCGCTGCCCGTGGACACGGTGGTGCGCCTGCTGGTGACGCTGCCGGGCGCGCACTTCCCGGTGGAGTTGAAGGGCCGGGTGACGCGCACCAACGCCGTGGGCGTGCCCTCGCCCCAGTCCCCGGGGATGGCGCTGGAGTTCCTGGACGTTGACGACGACAAGCGATCGCGCATCGAGGAGTTCGTGGAGCGCTTGCGCTCGGAGCTCCCGCCGGATGAACCGGGCGCGACCCGGAAGTAGGGCGGCTGTCCCGGGCACCGCCCGATGAGTGCCTGAATGCTGCCGCTCCCCGAGCTCCCCATCCAATTGACCATCGAACGCCTCGGCCAGCTCGGCGAAGGCGTGGCCTCCTGGCAGGGGCGCACCGTCTTCGTCCCGGGCACCTTCCCGGGCGACACCGTGCGCGTCCACCTGGAGGCGCACGGCCGCGTGCTGCGCGGCATCCTGCGGCAGGTGGTGTCGCCCGGGCTGGACCGGCGTGAGGCGCCCTGCGTCCACGCCACGGACTGTGGCGGCTGTGACTGGCTCGCGCTGGCCGAGCCCGCCCAGCGCACCGCGAAGCAGGAGATCGTCCTCTCCACCCTGGAGCACCTGGGCCGCCTCTCCCGGGAGCGCTTCACGGTGCGTCCGCTGATGGTGGCCCCCCGCGACTGGGGCTACCGGCGCCGCGCGGTGCTGCACCCCGTGGGGAAGGGCGCGCTGGGGTACTTCGGCCGGCGCAGCCACGAGCGCGTGCCGGTGGAGGTCTGCGGCGCGCTCACGCCCGTGCTGACCGCGCTGCCGGGGAAGCTGGCGCCGCTGCTCAAGCCCCTCGCGAAGGACACGGAGGAGGTCCTGCTGCTGGCGGAGGGTGACAAGGCCGCGTTCGCGGTGAAGCTCAGCGGGCCGGTGACGGCGCGCCACCTGGAGGCCGCGGAGGCGGCCGTGCGCGCCCTGCGCCTGGAGGGCGCGGTGCTGACGCCGAAGGAGGGCTCCGCTCGCCTCCTGGGCAAGCCGGCGCTGCGCTCGATTTCGCCGCTGCGGCCGGAGGTCCCCCTGTACCTGCGGCCGGATGCCTTCGCCCAGGCGCACGCCGAGGCCAACGTGGGGCTGGTGACTTCGGCGGTGTACGAGCTGGGGGCTCGGGAGACGGACACCGTGCTGGAGCTGTACTCGGGCAACGGGAACTTCACCTTCCCGCTGGCCGGGAGCGCCGCCTCCGTGCTGGGCGTGGAGTCGTCCCCCGTGGGCGTGGAGTTGGCCCAGCGGAGCGCGCGCGAGGGTGGGGTGACGAACGTGCGCTTCGTCCAGGGCGATGCGCGCAAGGTGTGCGACGGACTGGTGGCCGAGCAGCGCCGCTTCGACGTGTGCCTCGCGGACCCGCCGCGCGCCGGGGCCCCCGGCCTGGCGAAGTGGATGACCGCCCTGGGCGTGCGGCGCGTGGTGTACGTGGCGTGCGATCCGGCCTCGCTGGCCCGGGACGCGGCGGACCTGATCGCCGCGGGCTACCAGCCCCTGGCCCTCCAGGTGGTGGACATGTTCCCCCAGACGCACCACGTCGAAGCCGTGATGTCCTTCGAGCAGACGTCCTGACCAGGGGCAACCCACACTCAAAGTGATTGTTTCGCGTGCGGTGACAAGGCGCGGTCTTCTCGATGCGAGGGCCGCCTTTCCACAGCTTTGCTTTCAGTGGCGGGCAGTTAGGCCCCGGGTCCTCAAGCTGAATAATCTGAAATTCAGTAAATTTTAGTGATTACACCGCGTGTACCAGGGAGGTGAGCGGGCGCTGGGTTCGAAGCGGTGCATTCCCGATTGCGCGCGGGCGCGCCCCGGACATGATGGTTGCGTGGATGCCCGTATCGTCGAGTTCGCCGAAGTCCTCCGCCAGAACGGTGTGCGTGTCAGTACGTCCGAGGTCCAGGACGCGCTGCGCGCGACGTCCGAGGTTGGCCTGAAGGACCGGAACCTGTTCCGTTCGGTGCTCCGCACCACGCTGGTGAAGCGCGAGCTGGACGTGGACACCTTCAACCGCGCCTTCGAGTTCTACTTCACCGGCGCGGCGCGGACGTTCGAGGCCATCGACCAGTCGCTGGCGCGGCAACTGGAGGAGGAAGGCTACCTGGAGGGCGACCTGCTGAAGATGGTCCTCATCCAGATGCACCAGCTCCTCCCGGAGATGTCCCCCCTGGCCCAGGCCGTCCTGACGGGGGACCGGGCCCGGCTGGCGCAGATCTTCCGGATGGCGTCGCTGCAGCTCGACCTGTCCCGGATGGAGAGCCCGCTCCAGGCCGGCTTCTTCTCCCGGCGCATGCTGGCGGCGGCCGGGGCGGACAAGGCCCGGTCCGACATGAAGTCGCTGGAGGACGAGCTCCGGGCCCGGGGCCTCACGCCCGAAGGGGTGGAGATCGTCTCGCGCCACGTCGCGGCCGCGATGCGGAAGATAGAGGACGCCGCCCGCCAGGAGGTGAAGCGCCAGGCGGAGGCCCGCATCCGCCGCCGCACCGACACCGCGGCGGACAAGCCGCTGCACCTGCTCACCCAGGCGGAGGTGGACCAGATGGAGTCCGCCGTCCGCACCCTGGCGGAGAAGCTGCGCAGCCGGCTCATCCGCAAGCAGCGCTCGCACCGCAAGGGCGCCCTCAACGTGCGCCGCACCCTGCGCCGGAACCTGCCGTGGGGCGGGGTGCCCATGGTGCCCCAGTTCCGCACCCGCCGCCCGGAGCGCCCGGAGCTGGTGGTGCTCTGCGACGTGTCCGACTCCGTGCGTCAGGCGTCGCGGATGATGCTGCTGTTCATGCACACGATGCAGTCGCTCTTCGTGCGCGTGCGCTCGTTCGTCTTCGTGTCCGACGTGGGCGAGGTGACGCAGTACTTCAAGGACCTGGAGGTGGACGCCGCCATCGACATGGCCACCGCCGGCAAGACGGTGTCCCTGAGCGCGAACTCCAACTACGGCCGCGCGCTGGCCGACTTCACCCGGGACCACCTGGGCAGCATCACCCGCCGCACCACCGTCATGGTGATTGGCGACGGGCGCAACAACTACAACGCGAACAACGCGTGGGCCCTCAAGGACCTGCGCCGCAAGGCGAAGCGGCTGTTGTGGATCTGCCCCGAGGAGCGTGGCAACTGGGGCATTGGCGACAGCGAGATGCTCACCTACGAGAAGCACTGTCACCAGGCCGTCGTCGTCACCTCCGTGTCGGACCTGGCCCGCATCGCCGACCAGCTCGTGCCCGCGTAGACCCGGGCCCCTTTCCTCTCAAGGCACCTCCCCATGTCCTCCTTCCTCTTCGACGACAACGGCTTCCAGGACGTCCCCAACCGGGAGTCGACCACGGACCTCACCGCCGCCGACGACCGGACCCTGCGCTGGGCCGCGCCCAAGCTGGACGCGGCGATGCTCGACGCCCTGGTCCGCTACCAGCAGGCCTACCTCTCCCACGCCGCCGGCAAGGGGACGGAGGCCCTGGCCCAGGCCCACACCGAGGCCCTGGCCCAGGCCGGGCTCGACTCCAAGACGGCGGAGCAGGGGAGCGCGATGCTGCGGGCCTTTGGCGGCCGGCGCTGGGCGGTCCGCAAGCTCCAGGACAAGCTGGGGCAGCTCCCGGGCGGCGCGGCGGAGCTCCAGGGCCGCATCCAGGACGAGCTGGCCAAGCAGGAGCGCGAGACCGACGCCCTGGCGCGGCGCTACGGCGAGGAGGCCCTGGCGTTGCTGCGGACCCGCGAGGCGGAGCTGGTGGACCTGCACACCCGCCTGACGCACCTGCTCAGCCGGGGATGAGGCCGGGCGGGCGGCTGGTTGCATTCCGCGTCCGGCCATCGGATAAGGGCACGTACTTGCTCAGGGTTCTTCCATGAAGCGCTATTTCATCCACACCTTCGGCTGCCAGATGAACGTCAACGACTCGCTCCGGATGAGCGAGGTGTTGAGCCAGATGTCCTACGCGCCGACGCCGGTGCCGGACAACGCCGACCTCATCATCCTCAACACCTGCTCCATCCGGGAGAAGGCCGAGGACAAGATGCTGTCCGCCCTGGGCCGGTACAAGCCGGTGAAGGCCAGCCGCGGCGCGCTGATTGGCGTGGGCGGCTGCGTGGCGCAGCAGGAGAAGGACAAGCTCCTCAAGAAGGTGCCCTACCTGGACTTCGTCTTCGGCCCCGACAACATCGCGCGCCTGCCGGACATCATCGGCCGGGTGTCCGCGGAGCGGGAGCGGGTGGTGGAGACGGCCTTCGTGAACTCGGAGGAGTACGTCTTCCCGCGCGCGGACCCGGAGACGTCCCGCGGCAAGGTCACCGAGTTCGTCACGGTGATGAAGGGCTGCGACAACGTCTGCTCGTTCTGCATCGTGCCGCACACGCGTGGCCGCGAGGTGAGCCGGGCGTTCCCCGACGTGCTCGTGGAGGTGGCGGACCTGGCCAAGGTGGGCGTGCGCGAGGTGACGCTCATCGGGCAGAACGTGAACTCGTACGCGGGCGGCATCTCCTTCGCGCAGCTCCTGCTGCGCACCGCGGAGGTGCCGGGCATCGAGCGCGTGCGCTTCACCACCAGCCACCCGCACGACTTGTCCGACGAGCTGATCGAAGCCTTCCGCGTGCAGCCAAAGATCACCCCGCACTTCCACCTGCCGGTGCAGTGCGGCAGCGACCGCATCCTGAAGATGATGCGCCGCGACTACACGGTGGAGCAGTACCTGGAGCGCCTGGCGAAGCTGCGCGAGGCGCGGCCGGGCATCGCCGTCACCACGGACATCATCGTCGGCTTCCCCGGGGAGACCGAGGAGGAGTTCGAGCTGACGCTGAAGCTCACCGAGCAGGTCCGCTACGACAACCAGTTCTCCTTCGTCTACAGCCCGCGTCCGAAGACGGGCGCGGCCCTGCGCGAGAAGGACTGGGGCCCGGTGCCGCACGAGGTGAAGATCGCCCGCCTGGAGCGGCTGCAGAAGCTGCAGCGGCGCATCAGCGGTGAAATCACCGCGGCGCTCGTGGGCTCGGAGGTGGAGGTCATGGTGGAGGGGCACTCGCGCTATGACGCCACCAAGCGCTTCGGCCGCACGCCGGAGAACCGCACCGTCAACTTCGAGGGGGACGCCCCCGCGGGCGCCTTCGTGACGGTGCAGGTGGAGCGCGCCACGCCCAACCAGCTCGCCGGCAAGCAGGTGGCGCTGCTCAAGCCGCCCACGGTGGAGCCGCTCCCGGTGCCCCTGGCGGAGAACCCCTTCCACGTCGTCGCGGAGGCTTGAGCCCATGCCGCTGAGGCCCTTCCGAGGCGTGTCGCCCCGCGTCCACCCCGGCTGCTTCGTGGACGACTCCGCCCAGCTCGTGGGCGACATCGAGGTGGGGGAGGACGCCTCCGTCTGGTTCAACTGCGTGCTGCGCGGGGACGTGAACCCCATCCGCATCGGGAAGCGCACCAACGTGCAGGACCTGTCCCTGATTCACGTCACCAGCGGCCGCTCCGCCACCACCGTGGGGGACGACGTGACGGTGGGACACCACGTCATCCTCCATGGGTGCACCATTGGAAACCGGGTGCTGGTGGGCATGGGCGCCACCATCATGGATGACGCGGAGGTGGGGGATGACTGCATCATCGGCGCCGGGGCCCTGCTGACGCCGGGCACGAAGATTCCCCCGGGCTCACTGGTGGTGGGCTCGCCGGGCCGGGTGAAGCGCCCCATCACCGATGCGGAGCGGGAGTTCCTCCTGATGTCCGCCCAGCACTACGTGCTGCTCGCGGGCGAGTACCGCACGGACCGCTGACGCGCTCGCGGGCCCACGCTGGGCGTGTTAGGAGCACATCCATGGCTCTCGTGCCTGCCACAACGCTCAAGACGTGTCCGCTTTTCAAGGGTTTCACGGACACCGGCATCCAGATCTTCGCCGGGGTCGCTGTCGCACGCGCGTTCCCCAAGGGGACGGCGCTCTTCGCCGAAGGCAAGGCGGGGGAGTCGCTCCTCATCGTGGCGGAAGGCACCGTGCGCTTGAGCGCGAAGAGCGCCTCCGGTGAGGACGTGTCCCTGGGCGAGGTCGGCTCCGGCGAACCCCTGGGCGAGCTGGCGCTGGTGCAGAAGGGTGAGCGGTTGTGCACCGCCACCGCCGTCACCGACGTGTCCGCGCTGGAGATTCGCGCCGCGGACTTCCAGAAGCTGCTGGCCACCAAGCCCCAGGCCTGCGTGAAGCTGCTGATGGGCATCGTCGCCCACTTTGGCCAGAAAGCCCGGGAGAACCGGGACATGCTGCGCACGCTCATCGGAAAAGCGCCCGCGGCCTGAGCCGGGGGAGACGCCATCCGGCCGGACGGTGGTTAAGCTGCCCGGTGCTCGGAGCGGCGCCCGTCAGGGTGGGTGTGGGTGGAGGGAAGGCCCACTCCCTTCGCGCGGTGCGAGCGCCAGGACGGGCATGGGCCTCCTGGACGACTGGCACCCAGGTGGGCAGGCTGCCCGAAGGGGCGTCGCGACGTCGGGACAGTGGGGCAGCGGGAGGTGTCGGTCGGAGAATAAGAAGGGAGACGGGGCGCCAGACGGGGCCCCCGGGGTGACCGGGTGTCAGGGATTTCTGAAGTCGAGTCCCCTTTACCCGGAGTTTTGACGACCCGCGCCCGGTTGATGTCTGGGCGCTAGAGGGGCTGTCCCGGGTGATTGCCGGACAGGCCCTTCGGACGTGAACGGACGGGACGACGCGTGCAAGAACTTCTCACCAACCTCCTTGGCGACTCGCAGGGCTTCTTCGCCTATGCCACCGTGTTCGGCATCCTGGTGGCCTGCGGTCTGGGTGTTCCCCTGCCGGAGGACATCTCCCTCATCCTCGGGGGCTTCCTGGCCCACAAGGGCGCCGCCAACCTTTCGGTGATGATGGTGGTCGGCTTCGCGGGCATCCTCGTGGGGGACAGCCTCATCTACCTCGCGGGTCGCCGGCTGGGCGGGCGGCTGGGACGTGAGGGCAGCGGTGGCTTCTTCGCCCGCATCGTCACGCCGGAGAAACGCGCGAAGGTGGAAGGGCTGTTCGGCAAGCACGGGCACAAGGTCGTCTGCATCGCCCGCTTCATGCCCGGCGTGCGCGCGGTGACGTACTTCACGGCCGGCTCCGTGGGCATGTCCTACTGGCGCTTCATCTTCTGGGACGGCCTGGCCGCGCTGCTGTCCGCGCCCGTGTTCATCTGGCTGGGCTTCCACTTCGGCGGCGAGCTCGACACGATGATCGCCAAGTTCAAGGAAGGGCAGTTCGCCGTCATGGGCGTGCTGGCCGTGGCCGCGGTCGGCTACTTCGTGTGGCGCCGCCGGCAGGCCGCGCAGCGCGCCCAGGCCGCCGTCGTGGAGCCGGTGCCGGTGCCCGCGCTGGTCCACGAGTCGGTGCCCGCGCCGCTGCGGACGCCGGTCGCCTCCGGCACGGCCGACGCGCTGTTCGTCGCGGCGCCGGAGCAGGCCGCCGCCACCGACAGCGCGCACGAGCTGCAGAAGTCGTAGCTCGCGGGGCGCCGCGCACGCCGATTTCGCGCCGTGCGCGGTGGAGGCTGAACCAACGGCTTCTTCCGTGGTTGCCGGGCTTCCGGGAACAGGGTCAGGATTGAGGGATAGCTTCACCTCGTCCTCCTCCTGAGCCCGCGAATGCCCAAAGCCCTCCTTCGTGCCTGTGCCGTGGTCCTGCTCGCAGCCACCAGCGCCGCGCAGGCCCAAGCCGTTCCTCCCGTCCCCGCCGAGGCAGAGAGCGCCGCTCCGGCCACGCCGGACACCGCGCCCGCCAAGGCCGCGCCTCCCGAAGCGCTGCGGGATGCCGGCGCCGCCTCGCCGCCGGACAACGCCAGCACGGAAGCCGGTGCCACCTCGCTGCGGGAAACCGGTGCCACCTCGCTGCCGGAAGCCGGTGCCGCCTCGCTGCCGGAAGCCGGTGCCGCCTCGCTGCCGGAAGCCGGTGCCGCCTCGCTGCCGGAAGCCGGTGCCGCCACCTCGCCGCCGGACAACGCCAGCACGGAAGCCGGTGCCACCTCGCCGCCGGACAGCGCCAGTACGGAAGCCGCGACGGACGTGAGCCCACAGGCTCCCGAACCCGCGCCCGCGGAGGAGGGGGCCTTCGCGAAGGACACCGGGCTGGTCCCCGAGGGGACGCCGTACCTGCCACCGCACATCGAGGACTACGCCAAGGCCCGCGCGCTGGCGGAGCAGACGGAGCGCAGCGCGCCCGCGCTCGTCGTCAGCGGCGGCATCAGCCTGGGCGCCTATCAGGCCGGGTTCATCTCCACGCTGGTCCGGTTCTGGAGCGTCGCGCAGCGAGAGGGCGCGCGGGCCGACCTGGGAAACCCGGCGCCGCGTGTCTGGACGGGCGCCTCCGCGGGGGCGGTGAACGCGCTGCTCGGGGGCCTGGCCTCGTGTGACACGGCGTTCTCCCAGCCCCGGTGGTCTCCGGAGCAGAGCCTCTTCTGGACCGTGTGGATCGACCAGCTCGACCTGGAGCGCCTGCTCCCCAAGGAGCCCACGGAGCCGAACCAGGGCACACACCTCTTCAGCGAGCCGCACATGCAGGACACCCTGCGGCTCATTCTGGAGAAGGCCCAGGCGACCCGCTTCAAGGAGGACTGCACCTTCGCCTACGGCATCACCGTGACGAACCTGCGCGGGCGCGACGTCCCGTTCGGTGAAGGCGGCCCCGAGTCGCAGTTCAAGCTGAAGCGCGTGACGGAGAAGCTCGTCGTCCAGGTGATGACGCAGGGCGAGGGGAAGCTCACCGCCCGGCTGCCGTTCATGGAGGGCGCGGTGAGCGCGTCGTTCCCCCATATCGGGGTGAAGCCCAAGGAGCTCGCCTACTACCCGGCCCTGGGCGCCCAGCCCAAGGGAGACGGCGGGCACGAGGTCTCCTTGTCGAACCTGCTGCTCACGCCGCAGGCCTCCGGGGCCTTTCCGCTCGCGTTCCCGCCCGTGCCCGTGGAGGTCTCCTTCTTCAATGAGACGCAGTGGGGCCCCGTGGAGACCCTCAAGCTCATCGACGGCGGCGTACTCAACAACAACCCCGTGGACCTGGCGGTGCGGCTCGGCTCGCGGTGGGTGGAGCGCGGCTCGGCGGGTGAGACGACGCTCAACCGCGAGCGCTTCCCCGTCGTCTACCTGGACCAGGACGCCGTCGGCTGGAGCTGGGCCCCGCCGCCCGCCCGGCCCAAGCGCTCCCGCAGCCCCCTGGACGAAACCTACTTCCAGTACCTGGGCAACGTGCTGAACGCCGCGCGCGACAGCGCCGTGCTCAACACGCTGGAGCACGACATCAACCTGTCCGGCCGCATCCAGATTCCGCGCCGCACGTCCGTGCTCCCGTCGGAGTTCCAGTTCGCGATGATGGGCTTCTTCGACCGCCGCTTCCGCGAGCACGACTTCTACCGCGGGATGCAGGACGCCATCCGCTTCCTGTCGACCCAGCTCACCTCGACGCGCGCCGTGGACCTGCTGGTGCCTCGCGTGGAGAAGGAGCGCCTGAGGGACCGGGAGGTGCGCGTGCTGAAGGTGCTGGGCATCGACTCGGCGGGCTTCAACTGCGTCGTCGGCAACGACTGCGCGGCGACGCCGCAGTTGGAGCGGCTCCGCATGGCCTCCGATGAACTGACGGACAAGGCGCAGGCGGGACTGCTCAACAAGGGCCAGGTGGACGTGCTGCTCGCCGCGTTGGGCGACGTGGGCTACCAGTACAGCGAAGGCGTCATGGAGGGCGCGGAGGCCACCGGCACGCGCGAGGACCTGGAGCCCGTCCGCCAGCGCGTGGGCACCGCCTTCCACAGCCTCGTGTCCCAGCAGAAGGGCAACCTCAAGATTCCACTCCGGCCCGCGGGCGCCGCGTTCCTGGACGAGTGGCTGACGTACTCGAAGCCGAGCCACGTCTGGACGCTCAGCGCCATGCGCCAGCGCGGCGTGGGCCTGGGCGTGGAGTTGCCGTTCGGCGCGTCGGAGCAGGGACGCGAGGAGTACGCCTACAGCCGCAACGAGTGGCGCTTCGGCGCCGTGCTGTCCGCGCTGGGCGTGCGCGACATGGACCAGCTCGTGCCCAACGACACGCGCATTCGCTGGGGCACGCTGGGGCTCTACATCGACTGCGTCTCCGACATGGACGGCTTCTCCGGCGCGATTCCGTTCCTGGACCTGGGCCCCTACGTCCGGTGGCGCGCAGGCCTGGGCGTGTCCGCGGGCTACCTCCGCGAGCCGAACGAATGGGCGCTGACGGTCCCCGAGGCTCGCCTGGGCGTGGACCTGGCGGAGATGGTGGGCGTGCGCCTCACGGTGCCGGTCTACCTCCTCAAGCGGACGGAGGGAGACCGGCGGTTCGTGGGAGGGACGCCCAAGTACTTCAAGGAGCTGGGCCTGGGCGTCGAGTTCCTCCTCACCCGGTGGTGACGTTCAGCGCGCTCCGGAGCCGGTCCGCCAGCTCGCGGACGCCCGGGGCGCGCAGCACGCCGTAGTGGTCGCCGGGCACGGGGTGCTGCTCCAGCCCGGCCCCGACGAGCGCCTTCCAGCCGCCGTCCTCGGGCATGCCCTCCGAGCCCTCCGTCGCCCTCAGCCGCAGCACCCGGCCCGGATTCAGCGCGGGCGGCTGGTAGCGGCGGGCGGCGCGGAGGTTGGACTCGAAGACCTGGAGCAGGGCCCGCAGGTGCGCGAGCTCCATCCCAGGAGGCAGGGCCCCCGCGCGCTGGCCGGCTTCGTGGAGCGCCTCGAGCCGGGCCTCGGGTGACAGGCCCGCGTCGGGCAGGGCCAGGTCGGTGAGTCCGATGCCCAGCAGGTCGCTCGCGAAGGCGGAGACGACCTGCGCGGCGTCGGGCTCGGGCTCGGCGGCCTTGAGCGCGTCGGGGGTGTAGGCGTCGATGAGCGCCAGCAAGCCCACCGCCTCCCCGCGCTCACGGAGCTGGCGCGCCATCTCGTAGGCGATGACCCCGCCCACGGACCAGCCACCCAGCAGGTAGGGACCGGAAGGCTGGACTTCGCGGATGGCGTCGACGTAGGCCGAGGCCATCGCCTCCACCGTGTCCAGCGGCGGCGCGCCGCCATCGAGCCCCCGCGCCTGGAGTCCGTAGAACGGGCGCTCCGGCCCCAGCAGCCGGGCCAGCTCCGCGTAGGCCAGGACGCTGCCTCCAACGGGGTGCACGCAGAAGAACGGAGCGTTCGCTCCACGCCGGCCCGCGTCGAACGGCACCAGCGGGGACGCCTGGCCGGAGTCCTCGCGGCGCAGCCAGGCGGCGAGCTGCTCCACCGTGGGCGCCTGGAACAGCGCGGCCAGGGGGAGCGGCCGGTCCAGGGACTCACGCAGGGCCGCGATGAGCCGCACGGCCAGCAGCGAGTGTCCGCCCAGCTCGAAGAAGCTGGAGCGCACGCTGATGGGCTCCACGCCCAGGACCTGCTCCCAGGCGCGCACCAGCCGCAGCTCCAGCGCGTCCCGTGGCGCCACGTGGGCCTCCTGGCTCCGCGTGTCCGCGCGCGTGGGCGAGGGCAGGGCCTTGCGGTCCACCTTGCCACTGGGCGTCAGCGGCAAGGCCCGCATGGAGACGAAGGCCGACGGCACCATGTACTCGGGCAGGCGCTGCTGGAGATGCGGGCGCAGGGTCTCCGCGGTGGCCGGGTCGCCCACCACGTAGGCCACGAGCCGCTTGTCGCCGGGCACATCCTCGCGCGCCAGCACCACGGCGTCCTGAACCGCGTCGTGCGCACGCAAGGCGGCCTCGACTTCGCCCAGCTCGATGCGGAAGCCGCGCAGCTTCACCTGGAAGTCGAGCCGCCCCAGGTACTCCAGCGTGCCGTCATGCCGCCACCGGGCCTTGTCCCCGGTGCGGTAGAGCCGTTCGCCCGGCGTGGTCGCGAAGGGGTTGGGGACGAAGCGCTCCGCCGTCAGGTGCGGCTGGCCCAGGTAGCCCCGGGCCAGGCCATCACCGGCCAGATAGAGCTCGCCCGCGGAGCCCAGGGGCGCCAGTTGCTGCCGCGCATCCAGCACGTACGCCCGGGTGTCCGTGAGTGGCTTGCCGATGACGGGGACGGGGCTCGGGTTGTCCCGCACCCGCGCGTACGTGGCGTACACGGTGCTCTCCGTGGGACCGTAGGCGTTGAACACCGTCGTCCGGGCCGTGCTCGCCAACCGGCTCCAGAGCGACAGGTCCATGGCTTCACCCGCGCACAGGATTCGAGCGGGGACGTGGGCGCGCTCCAGCAACCCGGCCTGGAGCAACAGCGTGAGCTGCGCGGGCGTGCAGTCCAGCACCTCCACACGCTGCGCCTCCAACCACGCCAGCATCGCCTCCGGGTCCTTGCGCGTGTCCTCGGGCAGCAGGCACAGGCAGTGCCCGTCCGCCAGGTGGACGAGCTGATCCATGCTGACGTCGAAGTAGAGCGGCGCGTTCAGGCTGAAGCGCTGCCCCGGCGGCCCCCCGGCGTGGAACGCCTGGTTCGACGCCCCGTGCAGCGCGGCCAGTGAGCGGTGCTGCACCATGACGCCCTTGGGCGTGCCCGTGGAGCCGGACGTGTAGATGACGTAGGCCAGGTGCTCTTCGCCGACCTTCACGGCGACGTCGCCCGTTGGCAGAGCGGCGAGCTTCGAGGCCTCGGTGTCCAGGCACAGCAGGTGCCGGACCTCGGGCTTCCAGGCGTCCGCCAGGTGCTGGACGGAGAGCAGCACGGAGGCGCTGCTGTCCTTCAAGACGAAGGACTTGCGCCGCGACGGAGCCGCCGGGTCGATGGGGACGAAGGCCCCGCCGGCCTTGAGCACCGCCAGCACCGCGACGATGGCGTCCGGCGTGCGCTCCAGGCACAGCGCCACCCGGACCTCCGGCCCCACGCCCAGGGTGCGCAGGTGCGCCGCGAGCTGGTTCGCCTTCGCGTTGAGCTGCGCGTACGTCAGGACCTGGGACTCCAGCGTCACAGCGGGGGCAGCGGGCGTGCGCGCGGCCTGCTGTTCGAAGCGTGAGTGGAAGAGCCCACCACGCCCCGGGTCCGGCGCAACGGTGTGCCAGTCCACCATCAACTGCTGCTCCGTCTCCGTATGGAGGGGCAGGGTGGCGATGGCCACGTCCGGTGAAGCCACGACGTGCTCCAGCAGGAGCCGGAGGTGCGTGGCCAGCCGTTCCGCCGTGGCGCGCTCGAACAGCTCGGTGCTGTAGAGGAGCGCGCCCTCGTAGCCGTCCTCGCCCCGCGCCAGGTCCAGGCTCAGCTCGAACAACGTCACGCCGGTGGCATCGGCCTCCGCGGGGCGCACCGTCAGCCGGGGCAGGGACAGCTCGGGGGCCTGGGTGTTCTGCAGCGCGAACATCACCTGGAACAACGGCGTGCGGCTCAAGTCACGCGAGGGCTGGAGTTCCTCCACCAGCCGCTCGAAGGGCACGTCCTGGTGCTCGTACGCACCCAGCGTGGTGTCGCGCACTTGCGCCAGCAACTGACGGAAGGTGGTCGCGGGCGTGACGCGGCCGCGCAGCACCAGCGTGTTGACGAAGAAGCCGATGAGGGGCTCCGTCTCCGCGTGGCGCCGTCCGGCGATGGGCGAGCCCACCAGCACGTCGTCTTGCCCGGAGTGCCGGGCCAGGATGGACTGGAAGGCGGCGAGCAGCGCCATGAACGGCGTGACGCCTTCTCGCTGCGCCAGCGCCTCCAACGTCAGGGCGAGCTCCTGCGGCAGCCGCACCGGCACCGCCGCGCCGTGGTGGCGCAACACCTCGGGGCGGGGTTTGTCGGTGGGCAGCTCCAGCGCGTGCGGCGCACCGGCGAGCTGGGACTTCCACCAGCCGAGCTGCGCTCTCAGCGTCTCGCCCTGAAGCCAGCCGCGCTGCCACACCGCGTAGTCGGCGTACTGCACCGGAAGCTCGGGCAGGGCCGCCGGCGTCCCTGTGAGGAAGGACTCGTAGAGCGCCGTCAGTTCGCGGACCAGCACGCTCATGGACCAGCCGTCGGAGACGATGTGGTGCAGGCATAGCAACAGGACGTGCTCGGACGGCGCCAGCGTCAGCAGCGTCACGCGCAGCAGCGGCCCCGTGGACAGGTCGAACGGCTGCTGGGCATCGCGCGTGGCGCGCTTCAGCGCCTCCGCGTCCCGCTGCGTCCGGTCCTGGATGCCCGAGAGGTCCACCACCTCCACCGCGGCAGGGTGCGGCGGATGGATGACCTGGCGAGGCTCGCCGGCCACCGACAGGAAGGTGGTGCGGAGGGATTCGTGCCGCTCCACCATGGCCGTCACGGCGCGCCGCAGGGCCTCGACATCGAGCGCCCCCGACAGGCGGAGCGCGGACGGCATGTTGTAGGACACGTCGCCCGGCTTGAGCTGGTCCAGGAACCAGAGCCGCTGCTGGGCGAACGAGAGCGGCACCGTCCCGTCCCGTCCCACGCGCTTCAGGGGCGGGAGCCGGGGACCGGGCGGCGCGGAGGACAGGCGCTCCGCGAGGGCGGCCACGGTGGGGGCCTCGAAGAACGTGCGGAGGTTCAGCTCCACGTCGAACGCGGCCCGGATGCGGGCCACGACCTGGGTGGCCAGCAGGGAGTGTCCGCCCAGCTCGAAGAAGTTGTCGCGCCGGCCCACGGCGGGGATGCGCAGCAGCTCCTTCCAAATGTCCGCCAGCCGGGCCTCCATCGGCGTCGCGGGTGGCTCGGTGTCACGAGTCCGCGTGAGCTGCGAGGCGTCCGGCGGCGGCAGCGCCTTCCGGTTCACCTTGCCCGTGGACGTCAGCGGCAGGGTGGGCAGGGACACGAAGCTGGCCGGCACCATGTACTCGGGCAGGCGCTGCTGGACGTGCTCGCGCAGCGCCTCGACGGAGATGGCGTCGCCCACGACGTAGGCCACGAGCCGCTTGTCGCCGGGCACGTCCTCGCGCGCCAGCACCACGGCCTCCTGCACCTTCTCGTGGGTCCGCAGCACCGCTTCGATTTCACCCAGCTCGATGCGGAAGCCGCGCAGCTTCACCTGGAAGTCGAGCCGGCCCAGGTACTCCAACGTGCCGTCATGCCGCCACCGGGCCTTGTCTCCCGTGCGGTAGAGGCGGGCGCCCGGAACATTGCTGAAGGCGTCCGGGATGAAGCGCTCCGCCGTCAGCTCCGGCCTACCGATGTAGCCCCGCGCCACGCCTTCACCCGCGACACACAGCTCCCCCGCGGTGCCCAGCGGGACGAGCTGCTGGCGGGCATCCAGGACGTACACCCGCGTTCCCGCGATGGGACGGCCGATGACGGGGACGGGACTCGCGTTGCCCTGGATGCGCGTGGCGGTGGCGCACACCGTGACCTCGGTGGGACCGTAGGCGTTGTACGCCGTCGTGCGGTCCGTGCTGGCCAGCCGCTTCCACAGCGCCGGCGGAATGGCCTCGCCCGCGCTCATGATCTTGCTGGGGACGTGGCCGCGCTCCAGGAGCCCCGCCTGGAGCAGGAGCGCGAGCTGCGCGGGCGTGCAGTCCAGCATGTCCACGCGCTGGTGCTCCAGCCACGCCACCATCGCCTCGGGGTCCTTGCGCGTCTCCTCGGGCACCAGGCACAGGCAGTGGCCCTCCGCCAGGTGCACGAGCCGCTCGACGGTGCCGTCGAAGTGCAGCGGCGCATTGAGGCTGAGGCGCTGGCCAGCGGGCGTTCCCAGCTCCAGCGACTGCGTCATCCCCTGGAGCAGCCACGGCACCGAGCGGTGCTGCACCATGACGCCCTTGGGCGTGCCCGTGGAACCGGACGTGTAGATGACGTACGCGAGGTGCTCGCCCCGCACGTTGGACGGGACGTTGTTCGGGGGCAGGGCCGCCAGCTTCGAGGCCTCGGTGTCCAGGCACAGCAGGTGCCGGACCTGGGGCGTCCAGGCGTCCGCCAGGTGCCGGACCGTGAGCAGGACGGCGGCGTCACTGTCCTGCAGGACGAAGGACCTGCGCGGCGCCGGCGCGGCCGGGTCGATGGGGACGAAGGCCCCGCCGGCCTTGAGCACCGCGAGCAGGCTCACGATGGTGTCCGGCGTCCGCTCCAGGCACACCGCGACGCGGACCTCGGGCCCCACGCCCAGCGTGCGCAGGTGCGCGGCGAGCTGGTTGGCCTTCGCGTTGAGCTGGGCGAAGGACAGCACCTGCTCTCCCATCGCCACGGCGGGAGCGTTCGGTGTGCGGCCCACCTGCTGCTCGAAGCGCGTGAGGAACAACCCTCCACGCGGGGCGCTGGCCGCGGTGTTGTTCCAGTCCAGCATCAGGTGCTGGTGCTCCGCCTCCGTGTGAAGGGGCAGGGTGGAGACGGGCGTGTCCGGCGACGCCACCGCGCCCTCCAGCACCAGCTTCAGGTGCGCCACCAGTTGCTCCGCCGTGGCGGGCTCGAACAGCTCGGTGCTGTAGATAAGCGCGCCCAGGTAGCCCTCCGGGACGCGGGACACCGCCAGCTCCAGCTCGAAGCGGCTGACGCCGTGGGTCGGCTCCAGCTCCCGCAGGGTCAGCTCCGGGAGGGAGCGCTCGACCTCGCCCGGTGCGTTCTGCAGGGCGAAGAGGGCCTGGAACAACGGCGTGCGGCTCAAGTCGCGCGAGGGCTGGAGTTCCTCCACCAGTCGCTCGAAGGGCACGTCCTGGTGCTCATACGCGCCCAGCGTGGTGTCGCGCACTTGCGCCAGCAACTGGCGGAAGGTGGTCTCCGGGCCGATGCGGCCGCGCAGCACCAGCGTGTTGACGAAGAAGCCAATGAGGGGCTCCGTCTCCGCGTGGCGCCGTCCGGCGATGGGCGAGCCCACCAGCACGTCGTCCTGTCCCGAGTGCCGGCACAGCAGCACCTGGAAGGCCGCGAGCAAGAGCATGAACGGCGTGGCACCTTCCTTGTGGGCCAGGGCCTCCAGGGCCTGGCTCAGTGGCAGCGGGAGGTGCACCAGCACGCCGGCGCCGTGGTGATGCAGCAGCGCGGGCCGGGGCTTGTCGGTGGGCAGCTCCAACGCGTGCGGCGCACCGGCGAGCTGGGACTCCCACCAGGCCAGGTGTTGCGTCAGCGTCTCGCCCTGCATCCACCCACGCTGCCAGGTGGCGAAGTCGGTGTACTGCACCGGCAACTCGGGCAGGGTGGCGGGCTGCCCACGTTGGAAGGCCTCGTAGAGCGCGCCCACCTCCCGGATGAGCACGCCCATGGACCAGCCGTCCGAGATGATGTGGTGCATGCACAGCAGCAACACATGGTCGGTGGGCGCGAGCTTCAGCAGGGTGATGCGCAGCAGCGGCCCCGTGGACAGGTCGAACGGCTGCTGGGCGTCGCGGGTGGCGTGCTTCAGCGCCTCCGCCTCGCGGTACGCCCGGCCCTGGAGCGCGGAGAGGTCCACCGTGCTCAACGGCAACGGTCGCGGTGGATGGACGACCTGGCGAGGCTCGCCGTCCACGGCCTGGAAGGTGGTGCGGAGTGACTGGTGCCGCTCCACCATCGCGTTCACGGCGCGCTGCAGGGCCTCGGCGTGCAGTGTCCCCGTCATCCGCAGCGCCGTCGGCATGTTGTAGGACACGTCTCCCGGATGAAGCTGGTCCAGGAACCACAGGCGTTGCTGCGCAAAGGACAGGGGAATCGGACCGTCGCCCTGGGCTCGCGTGAGCGGAGGGAGCCGAGGGCCGGATGACGCCGCGGAGCCCAGGCGCTCGGCGAGGCCCGCCACGGTGGGGGCCTCGAAGAAGGCGCGCAGGCTCAGCTCCACGTCGAAGTCGGCGCGGATGCGCGCCACCACGCGCGTGGCCAGCAGGGAGTGGCCGCCCAGCTCGAAGAAGTTGTCGCGCCGGCCCACGGTTGGGACTCGCAGCAGCTCCTTCCAGACCTCCGCCAGCCGGACCTCCATGGGCGTGGCGGGCGGCTCGGTGTCCCGGGTGAGGGCCAGTTGCGAGGCCTCCGGGGCCGGGAGGGCCCTCCGGTCCACCTTGCCGCTGGGCGTCAGGGGCAGGGCGGTGAGGGACACGAAGGCCGCTGGCACCATGTACTCGGGGAGGCTCTGGCGCAGGTGCTCCCGGAGGGCGGCGGCCTCCACGGGGGCCGCGTCGGGCTCTGACGGGGGGACGACGTAGGCCACCAGCCGCTTGTCGCCCGCGGCGTCTTCGCGGACCTGCACCACGGCGTCGTGGACCGTGGCGTGCGCGCGGAGGGCGGCCTCGATCTCTCCCGGCTCGATGCGGACGCCGCGGACCTTCACCTGCGTGTCGGCGCGGCCCAGGTACTCCAGGTTCCCATCCCGACGCCAACGGGTCAGATCGCCCGTCCGGTACAGCCGCTCGCCTTCGACGAAGGGGGACGGCACGAAGCGCTCCGCCGTCAGCTCCGGCCGGCCCAGGTAGCCTCGGGCCACGCCGCCGCCGCCGATGAACAGCTCGCCGGGCACGCCCTGTGGGACGGGCTCCAGCTCACGGTCCAGCACGTACAGGCGCACGTTCTGCAACGCCCGGCCGATGGGCACCTCGCGCTCGGTCCCCGAGACCTGGGACGTGCCCGCGGAGGACAGGTCCACGGACGTGGCCACCGCCGTCACCTCGGTGAGCCCGTAGGTGTTCAGCAGGGGCACCGCGGCCCCGACGCTGTTGCGCCACTGGGCGACACGCTCGGGCGCCACGCGCTCGCCGCCGGTCACCACCCACTTCAGGCCCTTGGGGAGACGGGCGGTGCCGGCCTCAAGGCTGGCCGTCACGTCATGCCAGAAGGCCGTGGGCAGGTTGAGCTGCGTCACCCCGGCCTCTTCACACTTCGCCAGGAACGCGCCGGGCACGTCGAGCATGTCCGGCGTCCGGAGGACCAGCGTCCCGCCGCTCGTCAGGCACGGGTAGAGCTCCTCCGCGCTGGTGTCCCAACTGATGGAGGCGAACTGGAGCACCCGGTCTCCGGGCGACACCGGGAAGGACGTCCACGCCGCGCGGGTGAAGTTCACCAGCGACTGATGCTGGACGACCACGCCCTTGGGGCGCCCCGTCGAGCCGGACGTGTAGAGCACGTACGCCGCGGCCTCGGGAGGCACCGCGACGGCGGGCGCCTGTGGCACGCCGGTGGAGGCCGGCACCTCCGCGTCCAGCCAGACTCGGCCCGCCGCTTCCCCCAGGCGCTCCCGGAGCGCGGCGCGGGCCACGATGACCCGAGCGCCGCTGTCCTCCAGCATGAAGCGCAGGCGCTCCGTCGGGTACTCCGAGTCCAGCGGCACGTACGCCCCGCCCGCCTTGAGCACGCCCAGCAGCGCGACCAGCAGCTCCACCGAGCGCTCCACGCACACGGCGACGCGGTGCTCCAACCCGACCCCCGCCGCGCGCAGCCGGTGCGCCAGCGCGTTGGCCCGAGCGTCCAGCTCCCGGTACGTCACGGAGCAGGCGCCCGCCACGACGGCCACGGCCTCTGGCGTGCGAGCCACCTGCGCCTCGAACAGCGCGTGGATGCGCGCGTCCGCCGGCAGCGGCTCCCGCGCGCCGTTCGAGGCGTCGAGCAGGGCCTGACGCTCCGCTGGCGCCATCATCGGCAGCACGGCGACGCGCTCATCCGGCCGGGCCAGGATGCTCTCCAGGAGCCGCTGGTAATGCGACGCCAGGCGCTGGGCCGTGCCGGCTTCATACAAGTCCGTGCTGTAGTTGAGCGTCCCCTCGAAGCCGTCCGCGCCGCGGACCAGGTCCAGGCTCAGCTCGAACAGGGCCACGCCGGTGTCCTCGCCGTCGGCCGGGCGCACCTTCAGGCCGGGCAACACCAGCTCGGGCATGGGCGCGTTCTGCAAGGTGAACAGCGTCTGGAACAGCGGGGTGCGGCTCGGGTCTCGCTCGACCTGGAGCTCCTCCACCAACCGCTCCACGGGGAGGTCCTGGTACTCGTAGGCGCCCAGGGTGGTGTCGCGCACCTGGGCCAGCAACTGACGGAACGTCAGCCCCTTGTTGAAGCGCGCGCGCAGCACCAGCGTGTTGACGAAGAAGCCGATGAGGCGCTCCGTCTGCGCATGCTGCCGTCCGGCGATGGGCGAGCCAACCAGCACGTCATCCTGCGCCGAGTACCGGTTCAGCAACACCTGGTACGCCGCGAGGAGCACCATGAACGGCGTCACGCCTTCACGTTGGGCCAGCGACTCCACGGCCTCGCTGTGCGCCAGGGAGAGCCGCACCGGAACGGACGCGCCCCGGGTGCCGAGGAACGCCGGGCGCGGCTTGTCGGTGGGCAGCTCCAGCGCGTGGGGCGCGCCGGCGAGCTGCTCCTTCCAGAAGCCGAACTGCTGCTTCAGCGCGTCGCCCTGGAGCCAGCCGCGCTGCCATACCGCGTAGTCGGCGTACTGCACGGGCAGCTCCGGCAGCGTCACGGCCTGGCCGCCATGGAAGGCGCCGTAGAGCGACGTCACCTCGCGGACCAGCACGCCCATGGACCAGCCATCCGAGATGATGTGGTGCATGCACAGCAGAAGCACATGCTCGGACGGCTCCAACTTCAGCAGCGAGACGCGCAGCAGTGGGCCCGTGGACAGGTCGAACGGACGCCGGGCATCGGCGGTGACGCGCTTCAGCGCCTCGGCTTCCCGCTGCGTCCGGTCCTGGATGCCCGACAGGTCCACCGCGTCCACCGGCACGGCGGGCGGCGCGTGGATGACCTGATGGGGCTCACCGGCCTCGGCATGGAAGGTGGTGCGGAGGGATTCGTGCCGGCGGACCATTTCGTCCACCGCGCGCTGGAGGGCGGCCACGTCGAGCGCCCCGGACAGGCGCAGCGCCGTCGGCATGTTGTACGAGGCATTGCCCGGCTGGAGCTGCTCCAGGAACCAGAGCCGCTGCTGGGCGAAGGAGAGCGGCACCCGCCCGTCCCGCCTGGCGCGCGTCAGGGGCGGGAGCTTGGGAGCGGAGGTGGCGGTGGACAGGCGCTCGGCGAGCGCGGCCACGGTGGGCGCCGCGAAGAACGTGCGCAGGTTCAGGTCCACGTCGAAGGTGGCCCGGATGCGGGCCACGGCCTGGGTGGCCAGCAGGGAGTGGCCACCCAGCTCGAAGAAGCTGTCGCGGCGGCCCACCGCCGGGACGCGCAGCAGCTCCTTCCAGATCTCCGCCAACCGGGCCTCCATCGGCGTCGCGGGCGGCTCGACGTCCCGCTTGGCGGCCAGGTTGGAGACGTCGGGGACGGGCAGGGCCTTCCGGTCCACCTTGCCGGTGGGCGTGAGGGGCAGGGTGCCCATGAGCACGAAGGCGGACGGCACCATGTACTCCGGCAGCCGCTCCTGGACGTGCTGACGCAGCAGCTCCGCCGTCACCGGGGCTTCGGGGGTGACGACGACGACCACGTAGGCCACGAGCCGCTTGTCGCCGGGCACATCCTCGCGCGCCAGCACCACGGCCTCCCGCACCTGCTCGTGGGTCCGCAGCACCGCTTCGATTTCGCCCAGCTCGATGCGGAAGCCGCGCAGCTTCACCTGGAAGTCGAGCCGGCCCAGGTACTCCAGCGTGCCGTCATGCCGCCACCGGGCCTTGTCTCCCGTGCGGTACAGGCGCGCGCCCGGGATGCCGCTGAAGGCGTCCGGGATGAAGCGCTCCGCCGTCAGGTCCGGCCGTCCCAGGTAGCCCCGCGCCAGGCCTTCTCCTGAGAGGTACAGCTCGCCCGCGATGCCCGCCGGAGCCACCCGCTGCCGCGCATCCAGCACGTAGGCGCGCGTTCCCTGGATGGGCCGCCCGATGACGGGCACCGGCGCGGTGCCGCTCCGGACGCTGGCGGCGGTGGCGCAGACGGTGCTCTCCGTGGGCCCGTAGGCGTTGTACGCCGTCGTGTGCTCCGTGCTGGCCAACTGCTTCCAGAGCGCCGGGGGCATGGCCTCGCCCGCGCAGACGATGCGCGAGGGGACATGGCGCTGCTCCAGCAACCCGGCCTGGAGCAGCACCGTGAGCTGCGCGGGCGTGCAGTCCAACACGTCCACGCGCTGTTGCCCCAGCCACGCCAGCATCGCCTCGGGGTCCTTCCGAGTCTCCTCGGGCACCAGGCACAGGCAGTGCCCGTCCGCCAGATGGGCCAGCGGCTCCAGGGCCCCGTCGAAGTGGAACGGGGCGTTGAGGCTGATGCGCTGGCGCGTGGTGCCCGCGGACTGGAACACCTGCGCCGTGCCCTCGTGCATGGCGAGCAGCGAGCGGTGCTGCACCATGACGCCCTTGGGCGTGCCCGTGGAGCCGGACGTGTAGATGACGTACGCCAGGTGCTCTTCTCGGACGTCCACCACGACGTTCCGCGTGGGGAGTGACGCCAGCTTCTGCGCGTCCGTGTCCAGACACAGCAGATGACGCACCGCTGGCTTCCAGGCCTCCGCCAGGTGATGGAGGGTGACCAGCACGGAGGCGTCGCTGTCCTTCAGGACGAAGGACTTGCGCTGCGCCGGGGCCGCCGGGTCGATGGGGACGAAGGCCCCTCCGGCCTTGAGCACCGCCAGCACCGCGACGATGGCGTCCGGCGTGCGCTCCAGACACAGCCCCACCCGGACCTCGGGCCTCACGCCCAGGGTGCGCAGGTGCGCCGCGAGCTGGTTCGCCTTCGCGTTGAGCTGCGCGTACGTCAGGACCTGGGACTCCAGCGTCACCGCGGGGGCGTCGGGCGTCCGCGCGGCCTGCTCCTCGACGCGCAGGTGGAAGGTCGCCTCACGGGGGAAGTCCGCCTCATCGGATAATTGCGGCTCCTCCTCCTTTTCGAGCGACAGCGCGGAGACGGGGGTGTCCGGTGATTCCAGCGCCTCCGCCAACATGACCTGGAGGTGCTTCACCAGCCGCTCCGCCGTGGCGGGCTCGAACAGGTCGGTGTTGTAGACGAGCCCACCCTGGTAGCCCTCCGTCACGCGCGAGAGGACCAGCTCCAGCTCGAAGCGGCTGACGGTGTGCTTCGACTCGAAGCCCCGGAGGGTCAGCTCCGGCAGCGTCAGCTCGGGCGCCGGCGTGTTCTGCAGGGCGAACATCACCTGGAACAGCGGCGTGCGGCCCTCCTCGCGAGCGGGCTGGAGCTCCTCCACCAGCCGTTCGACGGGGAGGTCCTGGTGCTCGTACGCGCCCAGCGTGGTGTCACGCACCTGGGCCAGCAGCTCGCGGAACGTCGGGTCCTGACCGAAGCGCGCGCGCAGCGCCAGCGTGTTGACGAAGAAGCCGATGAGCCCCTCCGTCTGCGCGTGCCGCCGTCCGGCGATGGGCGAACCCACCACCACGTCGTCCTGCCCGGAGTACCGGTTCAGCAGCACCTGGAACGCCGCGAGCAGCACCATGAACGGCGTGGCCCGCTCCCGCAGCGCGAGCGCGTCCACGGCCTCGCTCAGCTCCGCCGGCAACTGGATGGGCGTGCTCTCGCCCTGGAAGGAGGGCTGCTCCGGCCTCGGCTTGTCCGTCGGGAGCTCGAGGTAGGCCGGCGCGTCCGCGAGCATCCCGCGCCAGTAGTCGAGCTGGGCTTCCAGGACCCGGCCCTGGAGGTACTTCCGTTGCCACGCCGCGAAGTCCACGTACTGGAACGGGAGCGCGGGCAGGGGAGACGGCTGCCCCTGCCGGTAGGCCGCGTAGAGCGCCGCCATCTCCCGGACCATCACGCCGTTGGACCAGCCGTCCGTGACGATGTGATGCATGTTGAGCACCAGCACGTGCTCGTTCGCGGACTGCTTCATCAGGAGGCCGCGGACCACCGGGCCCTGCGACAGGTCGAACGGGCGCCGGACCTCTTCCTGGACCCGGCGCAGCGTCTCCTCTTCACGGATGCGGGCGTTGGCCGCCCCCGTCAGGTCCAGGACCTGGATGGGGACCGGAGCGGGCGGGTGGATGACCTGGACCGGGCTGTCACCCTCCATGCGGAACGTCGTCCGCAGCACCTCGTGCCGGGCGACCAGCGTGTCGAAGCCCTGCTGGAGCGCGGGCAGGTTCAGGACGCCCGTGAGCTGGAGCACCAGCGGGTGGTTGTAGGCGCTGCTCTCCGAGTCGCCCCACTGGCTGATGACCCACAGCCGCTGCTGGGAGAAGGAGAGCGGCAGCGGCGCGCGTCGGTCCGCGTGCGTCAAGGCCGGCACCGCGGCGCCGGACTGCGCGGGCGCGTTCTTCCGCGCGTCCAGGTATGCCGCGAGGCCAGCGACTGTCGGGGACTCGAAGAAGGCGCGGAGCGGCAGCTCGATGCCGAAGCGCGTGCGGACGCGGACCACGACCTGGGTGGCCAGCAGGGAGTGACCGCCCAACTCGAAGAAGCCGTCGTGGACGCCGATGCGGCGGACACCGAGCACCTGGGCGAACAGCTCGGCCAGGGCCTCCTCCGTCGGCGTGCGCGGCGCCACATAGGTGCCTTGCTGGAGGACGGGAGCATCGGGGGCGGGCAGGGCCTTGCGGTCGACCTTCCCGCTGGGCGTCAGCGGCAGGACGCCCAGGTGAACGAAGGTCGACGGCACCATGTGCTGCGGGAGCTGCTTCAGCAGGTGCGCTCGCAGCGCCTCCGCCTCCAAGGGTGCCGAGTCACCCGTGACGTAGGCCACGAGGCGCGCATCCCCGCGCGTCTCCTCGCGGACCATGGCGACGGCGTCGCGGACTCCCGGGTGGGCGCGCAGCGCGGCTTCGATTTCTCCAAGCTCGATGCGGAAGCCACGCAGCTTCACCTGGAAGTCGGCCCGGCCCAGGTACTCCAGGGTGCCGTCCGGCAGCCACCGCGCCACATCGCCGGTGCGGTAGAGGCGGGCGCCGGGGATGCCGCTGAAGGCGTCCGGGATGAAGCGCTCCGCCGTCAACTGGGGCCGCTGCCAGTATCCGCGCCCCACCTGCACGCCGCCGATGTGCAGCTCGCCAGGAATGCCCACGGGCGTCGGCTGCCCGTGCGCGTCCAGCACGTACAGCGCCGTGTTCGCCACCGGCCGGCCAATGGGCACCCGGTGGAAGTCCTCCCCACGCGGGCACGGCCAGTACGTCACGTCCACCGCTGCTTCCGTCGGGCCGTAGAGGTTGTGCACCCGCACCGGTGCGGGCAGCCGCGCGTACGCCTTCTTCACCAGCTCCGCGCTCAGCGCCTCACCGCTGCACACCACCCGCCGCAGGCTGGCCAACTCCTCCAGCCCCGGCTCCTCCACGAAGGCGCGCAGCATGGACGGCACGAAGTGCACCGTCGTCACGCCCTCCGCCTTCATCAGCTTCACCAGGTACGCCGGCTCCTGGTGCCCACCGGGCCTCGCCACCACCAGCTTCGCCCCGGCCAGCAGCGGCCAGAAAAACTCCCACACCGACACGTCGAAGCTGAAGGGCGTCTTCTGCAGCACCACGTCCGCGCTGCCCAGCCCGTACTCCTCCTGCATCCACTTCAGCCGGTTGACGACGCCCCCGTGCGCATTCATCGCCCCCTTGGGCCGCCCCGTGCTGCCCGAGGTGAAGATGACGTACGCCAGTGACTCCGGGCCCACCTGCACGTCCGGCTTCGTCACCGGCTGTCGCGCGACTTCGCCCGCCGCGCTGTCCAGGCACACCACCCGGGCCGCGCTCTTCGGCAGCACCGACTTCCACTTCTCGTGCGTCAGCAGCACCGAAGCGCCCGTGTCCTCCAGCATCCACCCCAGGCGCTCCTTCGGGTACGCCGGGTCCACCGGCACGTACGCCGCCCCGGCCTTCAGCACGCCCAGCAGCGACACCACCATGTCCACCGAGCGCTCCAGGCACACGCCCACCAGCGACTCTGGCTTCACCCCCAGGCCCCTCAGGTGGTGCGCCACCTGGTTGGCGCGCGCGTCCAGCTCCCGGTACGTCAGCCGCTCCGACTCGAACACCACCGCCACCGCGTCCGGCGTGCGCGCGGCCTGCGCTTCCATCAACGCGTGAATCGTCGCCTCGCCAGCGGGCGCCATCGGCCGCCCCTGGAAGCCCTCCAGCACCTGTTGGCGTTCCCCGTCCGAGAGGATCGCCACGCGCTGAAGCGACAGGTCCGGCGTGGCGACGACCGCCTGGGCGAGCTCCGTCAAATGGCTCGCGAGCCGCTCCAGGGTGGCGCCATCGAAGAGGCCCGAGGCGTACTCGAAGCGGCAGTACAGGGTGTTCTTGCGCTCGACGACCTCCAGGCTCAGGTCGAACTTGGAGGTGTCCGCGTAGAGGCCGAGGCTGCTCAGCTTCAGCCCCTGATACGCGACGTCCACGCTGGGCGTGTTGATGACGTTGAGCACGACCTGGAACACGGGCGTGCGGCTCTGGTCACGCGGCAACTGGAGCGCTTCGATGACGCGCTCGAAGGGCGCGTCCTGGTGCGCGAACGCCTCCAGCGAATGCCGCTTCACGCGGCCCACCAGCTCGCGGAACGACGGGGCGCCTTCCAGCCGCGAGCGCAGCGCGAGCGTGTTCACGAAGCAGCCCAGCAGCCCCTCCACCTCCGGGCGCGAGCGGCCCGCCGTGGGAATGCCCACCGCGAAGTCCTCCTGCCCGGACGTGCGTCCCAGGACGGCCTGGAACAGCGCCATGAGCACCATGAACGACGTGGCGCCCTCGCGCCGCCCGAAGGCGAGCAGCGGTTCGGCGACCTCGGCCGGCAGCTCGAAGCTGTAGCTGCCTCCCGCGTAGGACTGCACCGCGGGCCGAGGCCGGTCCGTGGGCAGCTCCAGCGCGGGCACGCCCGTGAGCTGCTCCTTCCACCAGCGGAGCTGCGCCTCCATCACCGCGCCTTCCAGCCACTTTCGCTGCCAGACGGCGTAGTCCGCGTACTGCACCTCCAGCGGCGGGAGCGGCGACGGGACGCCCGCGCTGAAGCAGGAGTAGAGGACCGACAGCTCGCGGCCCAGCACCAGGGTGCACCACGCGTCGGAGATGACGTGGTGCTGCATCAGGCTGAGGACGTGCTCCTCCGGTCCCATCCGGAGCAGCAACGCGCGCGCCACCGGGCCCTGCTCGAGGTCGAAGGGAATCGCCGCGAGCTCCGTGCACCGCCGCAGCAGCTCCGCTTCGCGCGCCTCCGCCGTGTCGCCGGGGACGTCCTCCACCGGCATCGGCAGCGTGCCTTCCGCGTGGATGAGCTGCACCGCGCCTTCTTCCGTGAGCTGGTACGTGGTGCGGAGGACCTCGTGCCGCTTGACCACCTCGTTGAGCGCGGCCTGGAGCGCCTCGATGTTCAGCGCGCCGCCGAGACGGAAGTTGCTGCCGTTGTTGTAGGCCGTGCTGCTCGGGTCGAGCTGCTGGAGGTACCAGAGGCGCTGCTGCGCGAAGGACAGGGGCAGCGGGCGCGTCCGGGGCACGCGGGGAATCGCCGCGGGCTCGGGTTGCTGCCTCGCCGAGGGCAGCGCCGGCGCGGAGGGCGCCTTCGGCTGCGGCTTCGGCGCGGGGGCCTGGACCTTGGGCGCGGCGGGGAGGGTGACGTGCTCCACGCGGCCGTCCACGCGGAGCCGCGCGTGCCGCCCGGTCCGGAAGAGGCGCGCCGAGCTGCTCGACGGGTGCTGCACGAAGCGGCGGCGTTCCTGCTCGTTCGCGCGCCACAAGTCCCACGGGAGGCCGGCGCCTTCCAGGGCCAGCTCACCGACGACGCCCGGGGGAACCGGCAACCCGGCCGCGTCCAGCACCCAGGTCTGGAGCCCTTCGGGGACACGCTCCGTCGGAGGCCGTGGCAGCAGGCCCCCCTCGTCAGCGGCCCCCGCGAGCAGCACCTCCGTGCCCAGGTTCCGGTGCAGTGACAGCGCCAGCTCCGTGGAGGCGCCGTCCAGGACCAGCGCGCCCACGGGCTCCAGGGCCTCGCGTGCTCGCGGCAGCTCCGCCAGCGTGCGCGCCAGCCGCGCCGAGGCATGCAGGAGCACGGCGCCCGACTGCCGGGCCAGCGCCAGCAGCTCGTCCACCGCGAGCGTCCCCTCCGCCTGCCGCTGGACCTTCCGCCGCGAGGCCTCCTGCTCCAGGCGCTCGCGAATCGCCGTCAACCGGCGCAGGCTCTCCAGCACCCGGGGCGTCTCCACCCCGAAGTCGATGAGGCAGGCCACCTCGTCCACGTCCGCTTCCCGGACGTGGAGCAGCCGTTGCACGCCGCTCTCCACCGTGCCGATGAGGCCGGTGCCCTTGGCGTGGTACTCGAAGGTGCGTTCGAGCAGGGCGTTGATGTCCTCCTCGGACACCTTGTCGATTTCACCCTGGTAGCCCTGCGCGGCCAGCAGGTTGGCCGTGATTTCGGCCGAGCTCCGGAAGTAGCTCAGCAGCGGCTTGCGGACGGTGCGCAGCACCTCCTGCTCGTCGTCGCCGATGAACGCGTGCAACATCAGCGCGACCTGGCCGCGGCCCGGATGCCCGTTGCGGCGCCAGGCCTCGCGGTAGAGCGCCACCTTCTGCTTCAGCTCCTCCAGGGACTGCGTGAGCAGGCCGGTGAGCACGCCCGCGCCCACCTCGCCGGCCAGCCGGAACGTCTCCGGGCTGCCCGCGGCCGTGAGCCACACGGGCAGGTCCTTCTGGACGGGCCTGGGCCGCAGGCCCACCTCCACCGTGGTGCCGCCACCACCCGGACGGCGGACCTTCTCTCCGCGCCACAGCGCGCGAACCGTCTCCAGGTTCCGCAGGAGGATGTTCCGGCGGTCCTCGAAGTTCTGCGGGGCGAAGGTGAAGTCCGCGACGTGCCAGCCCGTGGCCACCGACAGGCCCGCGCGGCCGCCCGAGAGGTTGTCCACCACGGACCACTGCTCGGCGATGAGCAACGGGTCATGCAGCGGGAGGACCACGCTGCCCGAGCGCAGGCTCAGGTTGCGGGTGATGGTGGCCAGCGCGCCCGCCACCACCGCGGGCTGGGGATAGAGGCCGCCGAACGAGTGGAAGTGCCGCTCCGGCGTCCACACCGCGGAGAAGCCGTTGGCGTCCGCGTACTTGGCGCCCTCCACCAGCAGCTCGTACTTCGGGCCGGTGAGGGAGTCCTCATCGTTGGCGAAGTAGATGAGGCTCAGGTCCATCGCCCCCTGGCGAGGACCGCCGCCCTGGAGGACCTCCCACTGGGCCGTCACCTGCTCGGAGGGGAACTTCACGAGGAGCCCACGGGAGAGGGCCCACAGGGCCTCCAGCTCCGGCCGCTCGGCCGAGGACTCCGCGGCGGCCACCCAGGTGGTGCCCTCCGCGGGGCGCAGCCGCTGGTCGAGCGCGTCGAACAGCTCGGTGAGCCCCTGGTGCACCAGGGCCCACGGGGACTGGTTGGCGCCCGCGGGCAGCAGCCACGCCAGCGCCTCCGGCGCGGGGGCCGGGCGCTCCGCCATGGCGCGCGGCGACTCCAGCGCGTCCTCCACATGGACCACCCGCGCCGCATCCAACCGGGCCGCGGTCACGAGGCCGCGCCAGGTGACGAGCACCGGCACCCGGGCTCCGGGCGACGCGAAGTCCGGCAGGCGCCCCAGGTCCGTGGGGCCCACGGCCACGACGGCGCCACCGGCCTCCAGCACGCCCCAGAGGACGGCCAGCTTCGCGGGGGACGGCTTCAGGCAGACGGCGACCGGCTCACCGGGTTGCACGCCGAGCGCCCGCAGGTGCGCGGCGACATTGCGCGCACGCTGGGCGAGGTCGCCCCAGGTCCACGACGTCGAGCCCTGAACCGCGGCGGTGACGCCCGGTTGCTGGGACGCGCGGTGGGACAGGCGCGTCGGCACCGGCGTGGAGACGGGCCGGGGCAGGGGGCGGGCCAGGCGCCGCGGTCCGCGTCCGTGGCCAGCGGCAACCGGGAGATGCGCTCCGACGGCCGGGCCAGCGCGGAGCCCAGGAGCACCTGGAGGTGCTCCACAATGCGCCGGGCGGTGGCTTCGTCGAACAGCTCGGTGGCGTACTCCAGGGCGCCGCTGATGCGCCCGGCGTCGTCACCGAGCACCAGCGACAGGTCGGACAGCGTCGCGCCCCACTGCACCGGGGCGTCCGGCACCTCCACCTTCGTCCCGCGCACGCCGGTCAGCTCCAGCGCGGCGTTCGTGCCGCTCAAGGTGGTGTGGAAGACGAAGATGGTGTCCGTCAGCCGGCCCCGGCCAATGTCCTTGCCAGGGACGAGCGCCTCCACGAGGTGCTCGAAGGGCACGTCCGGGCGCAACTGGACGTCGTTGACCTCCTGCCGCACGCGGGCGAGGAGTTCGAGGAACGTCGGGTCGTCCGCGAAGCTGGTGCGGAACGCGGCCGAGTGCGCCACGTAGCCGATGAGCGGCAGCAGCTCCGGCCGGGTGCGGTTGCCAATGGGCGTGCCGACGATGATGTCCGTCTGCCCGCTGTAGCGGTGCAGCAGCGCCTGCCAGCCGGCGAGCACCATCATGTACGAGGTGTAGCCCTCGCGCTTGCCGAACTCCGCCACCTCGCGGGACAGCGCCGCCGAGAAGGACACGTTCATGCGCACCGACGTCAGCGGGCTCGTCTTGGGGCGCGGCCGGTCCGTGGCGATGTTCAACTGCCGCGGCATGGCGGCGAGCTGGGTGCGCCACCACTGCTCCTGGTCCGGCAGGCGCCCCTCGGCGACGACGCGCCGCTGCCACGCGCCGAAGTCCGCGTACTGCACGGGCAGCGGCGGCAGGGGAGACGGGCGGCCCTGCTGGAAGGCGGCGTAGGTCTGGAACAGCTCGTGGACGAAGATGTTGATGGACAGCGTGTCGCTGACGATGTGGTGGATGTTGCCCAGCAGGATGTGCTCGTTGTCGCCGAGCCGGACCAGCGTGGTCCGGACGACGGGGCCCTTCACCAGGTCGAACGGCTTCGCGGCGTCCTCGCGCGCCAGCCGCATCGCCTCGGCTTCGCGCTGCTCGGGGGTACCGGCGACGTCGATGCGCACCAGCGGGACGTGCATCCGCGCGTGGAAGCGTTGAACGGGGCGGCCATCCACCACGTCGTAGGTCGTCCGCAGCGACTCATGGCGCTGGATGACGTCCTGGACGGCGCGCTCCAGGGTGACCGCGTCCACGACGCCTTCCAGCCGGAAGACGAACGGGATGTTGTACGCGGACAGGCCCGGCAGGTGCTGCTCCAGGCGCCAGACGCGCTCCTGGACGAAGGACAGGGGCAGGGGCTGGTCGCGAGGCAGCGGGACGATGGGCAGCTCGCGCGAGGACTGGGCGACAGGGGCTTGCCGCAGCAGCGGCTCGATGCGCTGGGCGATGCCCGCCACGGTGGGGGCCTCGAACAGCGCGGCCAGGGGGAGCTGGACGCCGAACGTGGACCGCACCTGGTTGAGGAGCTGGGCGGCCATCAGCGAGTTGCCGCCAATCTCCAGGAAGTTGTCGTCGCGGCCCACGAACGGCAGGCCGAGCCGCTCGCGCCAGAGCGCCGCCAGCCGCTCCTCGATGTCGCCGCGCGGCGCGTCCTCACGCTCGGGCGTCGCGGAAGGCGCCGCCTGCTGCGGCGACGTGGCCTGGGGCGCCGCGATGGCTCCCGCTGCCTGGACCGAGGCACCGGAGAGCGTCGCGCCACTCCCCACCGCGGGAGCAGCAGTCGGCCGCGCCGGAGCCTCCACCCAGCAGCGCTTCTCCTGGAACGGGTACGTCGGCAGGTGCAGCCGCAGCCGCTGCTCGTGGCCGTAGAAGACGCGCCAATCCACCGAGACGCCCAGCGTCCACAGCTCGCCCACCGCGTTCATCAAGCTGCCGTGCTCGGTCGCCGTGCCGCCACGGCGCAGCGTCGCCACCGCCTTGACCCGCTCCCTGTCGCGTCCCAGGCAGGCCCGCACCAGCGGCGTCAGGTCCTGGCCGGGGCCGACCTCCAGCACCAGGCTGCAGCCCTCTTCGAGCAGCGCCCCCACGGCCTCCGTGAAGCGCACCGGCTGGCGCATCTGGGCCGCCCAGTAGTCCGGCTGCGCCAGCTCGTGCGCCTGCGCCCAACGGCCCGTGACGCTGGAGGCATAACGGAGCGTCGGGGCCTGCCGCTGGAGCGAGCCCACCACCTCCGCCAGCGCCGGCATCAGCGGCTCCACGTCCGCCGAGTGGAACGCGTGCGGCGCGGGCATCCGTACCGTGCCCACCTCACGCAGCCGCAGCGCCTCCTGAAGCCGCTCCACCTCCGCGACCGGCCCGGCGACGACGCAGCGGTCCGGCGCGTTGATGGCCGCCAGCGACAGCCGGCCCGTCAGCAGCTCCCGCACCTGGGCCTCTGGCATCGCCACCGCGAGCATCGCGCCCGGCGGCATGCGGTGCATCAGCTCGCCGCGAGCCACCGCCAGCCGCATCGCGTCCTCCAGGGACAGCACGCCGGACAGGCACGCCGCGGCGTACTCACCGAAGCTGTGCCCCAGCACCGCGTACGGCTTCAGGCCCCAGTCCATCCACATCCGCGCCAGCGAGTACTCCACCGTGAACAGCGCGGGCAGGGCGGCGCGGGTATCCGCGACGGCGGCCGCGTCCACGCCGGGCCCGGCGAACAGCACCTCGCGGACCCGCGCCTGGAGCGCGGGCGCCAGCAGCGCCAGGCACGCGTCCACCTGCGCGCGGAAGGCCGGCTCCGCTTCGTACAGCTCCCGGCCCATGCCCGCCTGCTGCGCGCCCTGACCCGGGAAGACGAAGGCCACCCGGCGGCGGTTCGCCTCGGCGTCCGTCACCTTCACCGGCGTGTACGGCTTGCGCAGCCGCGCCGTGAGGTCCGCGGCGTCCCGTGCCACCACGGTGCGCCGGAACTCGAAGGCCTTGCGCCCCACGGCGTGCGTGAAGGCCACGTCCGCCAGGGACAGGTCCGCGGCGTGGGCCTCCGCGTGGCCGGCGAGCTGCTTCGACGCGGCCTCCAGCGCCTCGGCGGAGCGGGCGGACAGCGTGATGACCTGGTGTGAGCGCGTGGTGGACCCGCTGTGCGCCATGGGGGGCTCCTCGAGCACTGCGTGGGCGTTGGTGCCGCCAATGCCGAAGGAGCTGACGGCCGCGCGGCGCGGCGTGTCGGTCCTCGGCCACGGCCGCAGGGTGGTGTTGACGAAGAAGGGGCCGGCGTCGAAGTCGATCTGCGGGTTGGGCCGCTCGAAGTGCAGGCTGGGCGGCACCTCGCCGTGGTGCAGGGACAGCGCGACCTTCATCAGGCCCGCGAGCCCCGCCACCGTGTCCAGGTGGCCCATGTTGCTCTTCAGCGAGGCCAGGGCGATGGTGCCCCGGTGCTCGGCGCCCAGGCCGTAGGCGCGCTGGAGCGCGGCCACCTCAATGGGGTCGCCCAGCGGCGTCGCCGTGCCGTGGGCCTCCACGTAGCCGATGTCCTGCGCCCTCAAACCGGAGCGCGCGAGCGCCTGGGCGATGACCGCCGCCTGGCCCTGGACGCTGGGCGCGGTGTAGCCGGACTTGTAGCGGCCGTCGTTGTTGGTCGCCGTGGCCCGGATGACGGCGTAGATGGAGTCGCCGTCCCGCTGCGCGTCCTCCAGCCGCTTGAGGACCACGCAGGCGACGCCGTTGCCGGACACCGTGCCCTGCGCGCTCGCGTCGAAGCTCCGGCAGTGGCCGTCCGGAGAGAGGATCATGCCCTCCTGGTAGACGTAGCCGGTGCGCTGCGGGACGCCGATGCGCGTGGCCCCCGCCAGCGCCACGCCCGAGCGGCCCGCCAGCAGGTTCTGGCAGGCGAGGTGAACGGCGACGAGCCCCGTGGAGCACGCCGTGTACACGAGGACGCTCTCACCGGTGAGCCCCAGCTTGAACGAGGCCTTGGTGGCCAGGCTCTCATGGGTGGCGGTGCCGTAGAGCTCGAACACCGCCGCGCCATCCAGCGGCATCGTCGCGCGGACCGCGTCCTTGTAGCCGGAGTCGACGGCCCCCGCGTACAGCGAGATGGCCTCCGGCGTGCGCTCCGGGTCGATGCCCGCGTCCTCCAGCGCGGACCACGCCGTCTGGAGGAAGAGCCGCTGCTGCGGGTCCATCCACTGCGCCTCGCGCAGCGACACATCGAAGAAGCCCGGGTCGAACCCGTCGATGCCGTCCAGGACACCGCCGGCCGGGACGAAGGCCGGGTGCTGGGACAGCTCCACGCCTTCGGGCAGGCCGGGCAGCCGCTCCAGCTCCTCGGGGGAGAAGCGGGAGATGGACTCCACGCCCTCGCGCAGGTTCCGCCAGAAGTCCTGGACGGAGCGGGCCCCCGGGAAGCGGCCCGACATGCCGACGATGGCCACGAGCCCGGAGCCCGTCGTGGGCCGGGCCTCGGCGCTTGCTTCAGGGGCCGGCGTGGGCCGCGCGGGGGTGGGGGCCTCATCCACCTTCGCGTCGCGCTCCAGGACGGCGGTCAGGGCGTCCACCGTGGGGTGCTCGAAGAGCCACACCACGGGCACGTCCCGGTTCAACGTCTCCCGCATCCGCTTGGCGATGCGGACGACGGACAGGGACGTGCCGCCCAGGTCATCGAACAGGTGGTCATGAAGCCCGATGCGCTCCGTGCCCAGCTCCTTCGCCCACAGCGCGGCGAGCTGCTGCGCCAGCGCGCTGGACGGCTCCACGAAGCGCCCCTCACGGCCCGAGGACGCGCTGTCCGGCGCCGGGAGCGCCTTGCGGTCCACCTTGCCACTGGTGCTCAGCGGCAAGGCCGGGAGGACCACGAAGACGGACGGCACCATGTACTCGGGGAGCTGCTGCCGCATGCCCGCGCGCAGCGCCGCGACGTCCAGCGGCGCGTCATCGCGTCCCATGGCGTAGGCCACCAGGCGCTTGTCGCCAGGCACGTCCTCGCGGACCACGGCGGCGGCCTCCAGCACGCCGGGCTGCGCGCGCAGCGCGGCCTCGACGTCCGCCAGCTCGATGCGGAAGCCCCGGACCTTCACCTGGTTGTCGGTGCGGCCAATGAACTCCAGCGTGCCGTCCGGGAGCCACCGGACCAGGTCGCCCGTCCGGTAGACGCGCTCGCCCGGCCTGGCGGCGAAGGGGGAGGGAATGAAGCGCTCCGCCGTGAGGTCCGGCCGTGACACGTACCCACGCCCGAGCCCTTCACCGCCCAGGTACAGCTCGCCGGGCACGCCCACGGGGACGAGCTGGAGCTGCGAATCCAGCACGTAGGCCTGCGTGTCCGTGACGGGCCGGCCAATGGGCACGGAGGCCCCGACCTGTGAGGCCTCATAAGCCGTGTAGCTGGCGGAGATGATGGAGTTCTCCGTTGGCCCATACCCGTTGGAGACGGGGACGCCGACGGTGCTCAGCGTGCGGCGCGTGTGCGGGGCGGACAGGATGTCGCCCACCACGTGGATGGCCCGCAGCTTCCGCAGCAGGTCGGTCCGGTGCTCCACCACCTGCGAGAACAGGCCGGCCGGGAAGTGGATGAGCGTGACGCCGTGGCGCTCCACCACGCGGGACAGCGTCTCCAGGTCACTGGCCTGGGCCTCCGGCGGGTAGAGGACGACGCGGCTCCCGTTGAGCAGCGGAATCCACAGCTCCATCACCGAGCCGTCGAACGAAGCGGGCGCCATGACGAGCCCCGTCTCCCGGACGCCGAAGCGGATGAAGGGCTCGCTGTGCATGAGGCGCAGCACGCCCCGGTGCGGGATGCCCACGCCCTTCGGGCGGCCCGTGCTCCCTGACGTGAACATCACGTACGCCAGGTTGTCCGGCCCCGCGTCGGACACCGGGGGCGAGGTGGGCCAGGCGCTCAGGTCCAGCGCCTCCAGCAGCAGGACCGGGAGCCCGGCGTCGGGGAGCGGCAGCTTCGCGTGGTTGGCCCGCGACGTGAGCAGGAGGCGCGGCGGCGCGTCCTCCAACATGATGGCCAGCCGCTGCGCCGGGTACGACGCGTCCAGCGGCACGAACGCGCCGCCGGCCTTGAGCACCGCGAGCAGCGCGACGACCCACTCCGTGCCCCGGTCCAGGCTCACGGCCACGAGCACCTCCGTGCCCACCCCCCGCGCACGGAGCAGGTTCGCGAGCTGGTTGGCCCGCATGTCCAGTTGCTCGAAGGTCAGCGTCTCGTCGCCACACTCCAGCGCCACGGCGAACGGACGCAAGGCGGCGTGCCGCGCGATGAGCTCCGCGATGGTGCTGTCAGCGGTGTCGTACCGGGCCGGAGGGCCGCTCCAATCCCGGAGGAGCTGCTGGCGCTCGTCCGGGGTGAGCAGCTCCAGCGTGCCCAGCGGCTGGTCCGGCGAGGCGCTCACGGACGCCAGGAGCACACGCAGGTGCCCGGCGATGCGGGCCACGGTGGCGGGGTCGAAGAGGTCGGTGCTGTACTCGATGGCGCCGCGCAGGCCACCGGCGTCTTCCGTGAGGGCGAGCCCCAGGTCGAAGCGCGAGGTCCCGATGTCCACGTCCGCGGGCCGCAACGTGAGGCCGCTGGCCTGCATCGGCCCCGTGGGCGTGTTGAGCAGCGAGAAGTAGGTCTGGACCAGGGGATTGCGGTCCAGGCCTCTCCGGGGTTGGAGCTCCTCGACCAGCTTCTCGAAGGGCAGGTCCTGGTGCTCGTAGGCGGCCCGGGTGGTGTCTCGGACCTGCTGGAGCAGCGCGCGGAACGAGTCCTTCGGCCGCACCCGGGCCCGCAGGACCAGCGTGTTGACGAAGAAGCCGACCAGGCCCTCGACCTCACCGTGGCGGCGGCCCGCGATGGGCGAGCCCACCAGCAGGTCTTCCTGCCGGCTGTACCGCGCGAGCAACACCTGCCACACGGCCAGCAGCGCCATGTAGGGCGTGGCCCCCGCCTGACGCGCCAACGCGAGGAGCGGCGCCACCACGTCCTGGGGCAGGTGAAGGGGAACCAGCTCGCCGAACTGCGAGCGCTGGCTGGTCCGAGGCTTGTCGGTGGGCAGGTCCAGCACCAGGGGCGCCCCGGCGAGCTGCGCCTTCCACCAATCCACCTGCGCGGTGAGCACGTCCCCCTGGAGCCACTGCCGCTGCCAGGCCGCGAAGTCCGCGTACTGGATGGGCAGCGGCGGCAGCGCGGGGCTCCGGCCCTGGGAGAACGCTTCGTAGGCGGCGGCGACCTCGCGCACGATGACGCCGAACGACCAGCCGTCCGACACGATGTGGTGCATGACGAGCACCAGCACGTGCAGCTCCGCGTCCACCTTCAACAGCAGGGTGCGCAGGAGCGGCCCCGTGCTCAAATCGAACGGCTGGCCGGCCTCCGTGGAGGCCAACCGGCGCGCCTCGGCCTCGCGGTCTTCCTGGGGCAGGCCGGTGAGGTCCGTCAGCGGGAGCGCCCACTCCCCCGCGGGCTGGATGACCTGGATGGGGTCACCGTCCCGCATCACGAAGGTCGTGCGCAGCGGCTCGTGGCGCCGGACGAGGTACTCCACGGCCCGGCGGAGGGCCTCGGTGTCCAACGCGCCTTCCAGCCGGACCGCGGCGGGCAGGTTGTACTGGCTGCCACCGGGCTGGAGCTGGTCGATGAGCCACAGCCGCTGCTGCGCGAAGGACGGCGGCAGGTTCCCTTCGCGAGGCACCGGCCGGAGCTGCGGCGTCTGGGGGCCGGACGCGCGGACCAGCATGCCTTCCTCGACCAGCTCGGTGACGCGGGCCACGGAGGGCGCGTCGAAGAGCGCGTTGAGCGAGAGCTCCACGCCGAAGGTGCTGCGCAGGCGGGAGAGGACCTGCGTGGCCAGGAGCGAGTGGCCGCCCAAGGCGAAGAAGTCATCGTGCAGCCCCACGTGCTCCACGTGGAGGAGTTCCCGGAAGATGGTCGCGACGCGCTGCTGGAAGGGAGTCATGCGCTCGGGCACCGGCGGGGCAACGGCCCCGGGGGCAGGGGTGGTCACCGGCCGAGGCAGGGCCTTTCGGTCCACCTTGCCGTTGAGAGAGAGAGGGAGGGACGGCAACGTCACGATGGCCATGGGCACCATGTGGACCGGCAGCCGTTCGGCCAGCCGAGCCCGCAGCGCCGTGACGTCCGGCGCCGGTTCACCCGTGACGTAGGCCACGAGGCGCTGATCGCCGGGGGCGTCTTCACGCACCACGGCGACAGCGTCGCGGACATCCGGGTGGGCGCGCAGCGCGGCTTCGATTTCTCCAAGCTCGATGCGGAAGCCGCGCAGCTTCACCTGGAAGTCGGCCCGGCCCAGGTACTCCAGCGTGCCGTCCGGCAGCCACCGCGCCACGTCGCCGGTGCGGTAGAGGCGCGCGCCGGGGATGCCGCTGAAGGCGTCCGGGATGAAGCGCTCCGCCGTCAACTGCGGCCGCTGCCAGTACCCGCGCCCCACCTGCACGCCGCCGATGTGAAGCTCTCCCGGAATGCCAATGGGCGTCGGCTGCCCGTGCGTGTCCAGCACGTACAGCGCCGTGTTGGCCACCGGCCGGCCAATGGGCACGCGGTGGAAGTCCTCGCCACGCGGGCACGGCCAGTACGTCACTTCCACCGCCGCTTCCGTCGGCCCGTAGAGGTTGAGCACCCGCACCGGTGCGGGCAGCCGCGTGTAGGCCTTCTTCACCAGCTCCGCGCTCAGCGCCTCGCCGCTGCACACCACGCGTCGCAGGCTGGCCAACTCCTCCAGCCCCGGCTCCTCCACGAAGGCCCTCAGCATGGACGGCACGAAGTGCACCGTCGTCACGCCCTCCGCCTTCATCAGCTTCACCAGGTACGCCGGCTCCTGGTGCCCTCCGGGCCTCGCCACCACCAGCTTCGCCCCGGCCAGCAGCGGCCAGAAGAACTCCCACACCGACACGTCGAAGCTGAAGGGCGTCTTCTGCAGCACCGCGTCCGCGCTGCCCAGCCCGTACTCCTCCTGCATCCACTTCAGCCGGTTGACGACGCCCCCGTGCGCATTCATCGCCCCCTTGGGCCGGCCCGTGCTGCCCGAGGTGAAGATGACGTACGCCAGTGACTCCGGGCCCACCTGCACGTCCGGCCTCGTCACCGGCTGTCGCGCGACTTCGCCCGCCGCGCTGTCCAGGCACACCACCCGGGCCGCGCTCTGCGGCAGCACCGACTTCCACTTCTCGTGCGTCAGCAGCACCGAAGCGCCGGTGTCCTCCAGCATCCACCCCAGGCGCTCCTTCGGGTACGCCGGGTCCACCGGCACGTACGCCGCACCGGCCTTCAGCACGCCCAGCAGCGACACCACCATGTCCACTGAGCGCTCCAGGCACACGCCCACCAGCGACTCTGGCTTAACCCCCAGGCCCCTCAAGTGGTGCGCCACCTGATTGGCCTTCGCGTCCAGCTCCCGGTACGTCAGTCGCTCCGACTCGAACACCACCGCCACCGCGTCCGGCGTGCGCGCGGCCTGCGCCTCCAGCAGCGCGTGAATCGTCGCCTCGCCAGCGGGCGCCATCGGCCGCCCCTGGAAGCCCTTCAGCATCTGCTGCTGTTCGTCGTCAGTGAGCATCGGAAGCGCATGAATGCGCGTCTGCGGATCGCGTACGACCGCCTCCAGCAACGTGAGGAAGTGCCGGGTCAGCCGCATCCCCGCTTCGGGCGTGAAGAGGTCGAGGCTGAACTCCAGCGCGCCCTCCAGGCTGCCGTCGCCCAGCTCCCTGAGCGCCAGGGTGAGGTCAAGCCGGGCCGTGTCCGTGGTGGAGCGCAGCGGCTCCACCGTCACGCCCGGCAGCGACGGCGGCTGCATGGGCGCGTTCTGCAGGGCGAACATCACCTGGATGAGCGGCGACCTGCCGCCACCGCGCTCGCCGCCAATCGCTTCGACCAGCCGGTCGAACGGCACGTCCTGGCGAACGTAGGCCGCCAAGGACTCCTCGCGGACGCGCGACACCAGCTCGGCGAAGGTCGGCGTCCCGTCCACCCGGGCCCGCAGGGCCAACGTGTTGACGAAGAAGCCAATCAAGGGCTCCAGCTCGGACAGGGTGCGGTGGGCAATGGGGCTGCCCACGCAGAAGTCCGTCTGCCCCGAGTAGCGGGAGAGCAGGACTTCATAGGCCGCCAGCAGCACCATGTAGAGGGTGGCCCCCTGGTCTCGCGCCACCTTCTTCAGGGCTTCCGCCAGCGCCACCGGCACCGTGAAGTCATGAGTCGAACCACGCACGGTTCGAGTCGCTGGCCGGCCCAGATCGCCGTGCAGCTCCAGCGCGGAGACCCCCACGAGGTGGCTCCGCAGCTCGGCGAGCTGCGTCTGGATGGCCTCCGACTCCACCCACTGCCGCTGCCACGCGGCGAAGTCCGCGTACTGCACCTCCAGGGGCGGCAGGGGAGACGGCTGGTCCTCGAGGAGCGCCGCGTAGAGCACGGCGATCTCCCGCACCAGCACGCCCATGGACCAACCGTCCGAGACGATGTGGTGCATGCTCAGCAGCAGCACGTGTTCATCCGCGTCCAGGCGGAGGAGCACGGTGCGGAGCAGGGGCGCCACGGTCAGGTTGAACGGGAAGTGGGCCTCCTCCGTCATCCGCTGCCGCAGGCGCGCGTCGCGGGCAGGCTCCGCCAAGGAAGACAGGTCCTCCACGGGGAGATCCCAGACCGCTGGCGCCGGCTGCACCTGCTGCGTGGGCAGTCCATCCGTCGCGGAGAAGGAGGTCCGCAAGACCTCGTGCCGAGCCACGACTTCGGCGAAGGTGCGCCGCAGCACGTCCACGTCCAACACCCCGGACAGCTTCAGGGCGAAGGGGACGTTGTAGACGGCCTGTCCCTTCTGGAACTGGGACAGGAACCAGAGGCGCTGCTGCGCGAAGGACAGGGGCAGCGCCGCATCCCGAGGCACGGGCAGCAGCGGCGGCATCGCCTCGCGCGAGGACTGCATCATCAACGCCTCGATGCGCTCAGCCAATCCCGCGAGCGAGGGAGCCTCGAACAAGGTCCGCAGCGGGACCTCCACGCCGAACGCCGCGCGGATGCGCGTCACCAACTGCGTGGCCAGGAGCGAATGGCCTCCCAATTCGAAGAAGTCGTCATGAGGCCCCACACGGTCGACGTGCAGCACCTCCCGGAACAACGCCGCCAACTGCTGCTGAAGCAGGGGCAGGTCCTCCGCGGGAGTGTCCCCGGTGGGCGACAGGTCCGGAGCCGGGAGTGCCTTGCGGTCCACCTTGCCGTTGGACGAGAGGGGCAGGGCGGCCAGGGCCACCACGGCGCTGGGCACCATGTACTCGGGCAGCCGCTGGCGCAGGTGCTCCCGCAGGGCGGACGTCTCCACGTCGGCCGGCGTGACGTACGCCACCAGCCGCCGGTCTCCCGGGACGTCCTCTCGCACCACGGCGATGGCCGACTCCACCCCGGCGTGCCCCCGCAGCGCCGCCTCAATCTCCCCCAGCTCGATGCGGAAGCCGCGCAGCTTCACCTGGAAGTCCACGCGGCCCTGGAACTGGAGCGTCCCGTCCGCCTGCCACCGCGCCCTGTCTCCAGCGCGGTACAGCCGCGCGCCAGCAGGGCCAAACGGATTGGGCACGAAGCGCTCGGCCGTCAGCGCGGGCTGGCGCAGGTAGCCCCGCGCGAGGCCGTCACCGCCGATGAACACCTCACCCGGCACGCCCACGGGCACCGGCTGCAGTGCCTCGTCCAGCACGTACACCTGCGTATTGGCAATGGGCCGGCCGATGGAGACGGAGTCGCCCACGACGTCGCCGGGCACCATCCGGTGGCACGCGGTGAAGGTGGTGCTCTCCGTGGGGCCGTAGCCATTCACCAGCCCCACGCCCTGCGCCAGCCGCGCGCGGACGCGCGGCGCCGGCAGCACGTCGCCCCCGGCGAGCAACTGACGCACCTTGCCCAGCGCCTCGGGCTGGTACTGCTGCATCTGGTCGAAGAGGGCCGCCGTCAGCCACAGCACGGACACCTGGTGACGCACCAGCGCCTGGCCCAGTTCAGCCAGGTCCGGCGTGCGCTGCGGGTAGAGCACCAGGCGCGCCCCGTGCAGCAGCGCGCCCCAGATTTCCAAAGTGGACGCGTCAAAGGCCAGGGGCGCGAGCTGCAGCACCACCTCCGAGGGCCCCATGTCCACGAAGGTAGAGCCGATGAGCAGGCGCACCACGCCCCGGTGCGTCACCGCCACGCCCTTGGGCAGGCCCGTGGAGCCGGACGTGTAGGTGACGTACGCGAGCTGCTCCAACCCTGCGTGGCCTCCCGTCACCGGCGTCGACGGCTGGCCCTCAATCCGCGCCCGCTCGTCATCCAGGACGACGATGAGCTGCGCACCCGCGGGAAGCTCCTCCTCCAGCGCGGCCTCGGTGAGGATGGCGGCCACGCCCGAGTCCTCGGCGATGAAGGCCAGTCGCTGCGCGGGGTACTCCGGGTCGAGCGGCACGTAGGCGCCGCCCGCCTTCAGAATCCCCAGCAGGCCCACCACCATGTCCAGGCCCCGGTGCAGGAACACGCCCACGCGCGACTCCGCCCCCAGGCCCAGCGTGCGCAGGTGGTGCGCGAGCTGGTTGGAGCGCTCATCCAGCTCCGCGTACGTCAGCGTCCGCCCCTCGTGCTCCACGGCGATGGCATGCGGCGTCCGCCGCGCCTGCGCCGAGAACAGCGAAGGCACGCTCGCATCCACCGGATAGTCGGCCTGCGTCGCATTCCAGGCCGACACGACCTGCTCGCGCTCCGGACCTTCCATCAGGGGCAGCGCACTGAGCCGCTGCGAACTCGCCCCCGCGGCCACCGCCGCCAGCAGCACCTGCAGGTGCTCCACCAGGCGGCGCGCGGTGTCCGCGGTGAAGAGGTCCAGGCTGTATTCGAGCTGGCCTTCCAACCCCGCGCCTTGCCCCCTCAGCGCGAGCGTCAAGTCGTACCGGGACGTGTCCGTCGCGCTCGGCAACACGTCGACGCTGAGCCCCGGAAGCGACGGCGCCTCAATCAGGTCCGAGCTCAGGAGCACGAACAGCGTCTGGAACAGCGGCGTCCGGGACAGGTCGCGCTCACCGCCCACGGCGTCCACGAGGTGTTCGAACTGCACGTCCTGATGCGCGAAGGCGCCCAGGGCCTCGTCACGGACCCGGGCCACGAGCTCGGCGAAGGTCGGATCGCCGTCCAGCCGGCAACGCAGCGCCAGGGTGTTGACGAAGAAGCCGATGAGCCCGTCGAGCTCCGGCCGGTTCCGGCCCGCCACCGACGTCCCCACGCAGAAGTCCGTCTGCCCGGAGTAGCGCGCCAGCAGCGCCTGCCAACCCGCCATCAGCACCATGTACAGCGTGGCGTTGTGGGCCGAGGCCACGCGCTCCAGGCCCGCCACCTGCTCCGGGGACAGCGAGAAGAAGTGCGAGGCGCCCTTGTCGCTGCGGACCGCGGGGCGCGCATGGTCGGTGGGCAGCTCCAACGTGGGAACACCCTGGAGTCGAGAGCGCCACCAGTCCAACTGTGGCGCCAGCGCCGGCCCATCCAACACGCGCCGTTGCCACGCGGCGTAGTCCGCGTACTGCACGGCCAGCGCGGGCAGCGGCGACGCCTGGCCCTGTGACAGCGCCTCGTACAGCGCGGCCACTTCCCGCACCAGCACGCCCATGGACCAGCCGTCCGAGACGATGTGGTGCATGCACAGCAAGAGCACGTGCTCGTCCGCGCCCGTGTGGAGCAGCACGGTGCGCAGCAGCGGACCCTGCTCCAGGTCGAAGGCGTGGTGGGCCTCTTCGGCCATGCGGGCCTTCACGGCCGCCTCCCGGGCCTGCGACGCCAGGCCGCGCAGGTCCTCGACGGGCAGCGGCCACTCGGCGGGCGCCGGGTGGACGCGCTGGGCCGGCTGGCCTTCACGCGAGACGAAGGTGGTGCGCACCGCTTCATGGCGCCGCACCACCTCCAGGAAGGTGCGGCGCAGGGCCTCCGCGTCCAACCGCCCCGTCAGCCGCAAGGCCGCGGGCATGTTGAAGGTGACCTGCCCGGGCTGGAGCTGCTCCATGAACCACAGGCGACGCTGCGCGAACGAGACGTCGAAGAGCGCGTCCCCCTGGACCGGCCGGGGCAGGACCTCCAAGGGAGGCAAGGTGCCGGCCCGCGGCGCGGACTCCAAGCGCGCGGCGAGACGCGCCACGGTGGGGGCCTCGAAGAAGGTGCGGAGCGGCAGCTCCACGCCAAGCTGCGCGCGCAGCCGGGTCACGACCTGCGTGGCCAGCAGCGAATGGCCGCCCATGAGGAAGAAGTCGTCGTTCACGCCGACGCGCTCCACGCCGAGCGCTTCGCGGAACAACGCCGCCAGCTGCTGCTCCAGTTCCGTCCGCGGCTCCACGAAGTCCGCCGCCCCCAAACCGAGCTCCGGGGCCGGCAGGGCCTTGCGGTCCACCTTCCCAGTCGAGGTCAACGGGAAGGCGTCCAGTCCGACGATGGCGGACGGGACCATGTACTCCGGTAGCTGCTGGTGAAGGTGCTCGCGCAGCGCGGCCATGTCCGCCCGCGGCGGCACGACATACGCCACCAGGCGCTTGCCCCCGGACGCGTCCTCGCGCACCACGGCCGTGGCCTCGGCGACGGAGGGATGGGTGCGCAGCACGGCTTCGATTTCACCCAGCTCGATGCGGAAGCCCCGCACCTTCACCTGGTGGTCCAACCGGCCCAGGAACTCCAGCGTGCCGTCCGGACGCCAGCGGACCCGGTCGCCCGTGCGGTACAGCCGCGCGCCGGGCTCGGCGCTGAAGGGGTGAGGCATGAAGCGCTCGGCGGTGAGGTCCGGGCGGCGCAGGTAGCCCCGCGCGAGGCCCGGTCCTCCCACGCACAGCTCCCCCGGCACGCCCACCGGCACGGGCCGCAGCGCCGGGTCGAGGACATAGGCCTCGGTGTTGTCGATGGGCCGGCCGATGGGCACGGAGCGGCCCACGGTGTCCCCAGGCGACAACGTGAGCTGGGTGGCCATGGTGCTGCATTCCGTGGGCCCATAGGCATTGGTCAGGGAGACGCCCTGCGCCAACCGCTCCCGTGCCCGGGGAGCTGGCATGGCTTCGCCGCCCACCGACAGGTGGGGCACCTGCGCCAGGACCTCGGGCTGGTGCTGCTGCATCAGCTCGAAGAGCGACGTCGCCAGGAGGAGCCACGTCACCTTGTGCTCGACGATGAGCCGGGCCACCACGTCCGGCTCCGGCGTCCCGGGCGGGTACACGACGAGCTTTCCGCCGTGCAGCAGCGTGCACCACAGCTCGACACTGGAGACGTCGAAGGCCAGGGGCGAGAGCTGCAGGGTGACTTCCTCGGCCGCCCGAGGCTGGAAGCGGGCGGCCTCGCTCAGCCGCAGCAAGCCCCGGTGCGGCAGGGCCACGCCCTTGGGCGTGCCCGTGGACCCGGAGGTGAAGGTCGCGAACGCCAACCCCTCTGGGAACGCGGGAACCCGCACCGCCTCCGAGGACTGGCGGGCGAGCTCCGCCGCGTCCGCGTCCAGCGCCACGACGTGCCACGGGCCTTCCTTGAGGGAAGGCAACAGCGACTGCCACGTCAGCACCGCGGCCAGGTGCGCCGTCGAGGCCGCGTGCTCCAGCCGCTTGACGGGCCAGGACGGGTCCAAGGGGACGTAGCAGCCGCCGGCCTTGAGCGCGCCGAGCACTCCGATGACCAGCTCCAACCCGCGCGACGCGCACACGCCAATGCGGGCCTCCGGCGCCAGCCCCAGGGACACCAGGTGCCGGGCAAGCTGGTTGGAGCGGGCGTCCAGCTCCGCGTAGGTGAGCGAGCGCCCCTCGAAGCTCACCGCGACACGCTCCGGCGTCCGCCGGGCCTGTTCCATGAAGCGCTGATGGACGGTGGTGTCCGCGGGGTAGGGCGCGGCCGTGTCGTTCCAGGCCACGAGGACTTCATGACGCTCGGCCTCGGTCCACAGCGGCACCGCGCTGATGCGGCGAGAGGCGTCCTCCGCGGCGCCCTGGAGCAGCCGCTGGAAGTGCTCGGCCATGCGGCGCGCCGTCTCCGGCGTGAACAGGTCCAGGCTGTATTCCAGCTCTCCCTCCAGCCGCCCGTCACGCCCCACCAGTTGCAACGACAAATCGAAGCGGGCGGTGTCCGTGCCCGTGCGCAGCACGTCGACGGCGAGGCCCGGCAGCGACGGCGGCTGCATCGGCGCGTTCTGGAGGACGAAGGCGGTCTGGAACAGCGGGGTGCGCGACAGGTCGCGCTGCCCCTCCAGCACCTCCACCAGCCGGTCGAAGGGCACGTCCTGGTTCGCGAAGGCCGCAAGCGACTCCTCGCGGACGCGCGCCACCAACTCATCGAAGCGCGGATCGCCGTTTACGTTCGCGCGCAGCGCCAGGGTGTTGACGAAGAAGCCGATGAGCCCTTCGAGCTCGGGCCGCGTGCGATGGGCCACCGGGGTGCCCACGCAGAAGTCCATCTGCCCGGAGTAGCGCGCCAGCAACGCCTGCCAGCCCGCCATCAGCACCATGTACAACGTGGCGTTGTGGGCCGAGGCCACACGTTCCAGCTCGGCCACCGTGGCAGACGGCACGGTGAACGGATGGGTGGCCCCGCGCAGCGTGCGCACGGCCGGCCGCGAGTGGTCGGTGGGCAGCTCCAACGTGGGCACGCCCTGGAGTCGCGAGCGCCACCAGTCCAACTGTGGCGCCAGCGCCGGGCCTTCCAGCACGCGGCGTTGCCACGCGGCGTAGTCCGCGTACTGCACCGTCAGCGCTGGCAGCGCTGCCGCGCGCCCCTGCGACGCCGCCTCGTACAGCGCGGCCACTTCCCGCACGAGCACGCCCATGGACCAGCCGTCCGAGATGATGTGGTGCATGCTCAGCAGCAGCACATGCTCGTCTGGCCCGGTGCGCAGCAGCACCGTGCGCAGCAGGGGACCCGTCTCCAGGTCGAACGCCCGGTGGGCCTCCTCGACCATGCGGGCCCGCGCTGCCTCCTCCCGGGCCTGGGGCTCCAGGCCGCTCAGGTCCTCGATGGGCAGCGGCCACTCGGCGGGCGCTGGATGGACGCGCTGGGTGGGGTGACCGTCGCGCATCCCGAAGGTGGTGCGCACCGCTTCATGACGGCGGACCACTTCCAGGAAGGTGCGGCGCAGGGCGTCCACGTCCAGCCGGCCCTTCAACTGCAAGGACGCGGGCACGTTGTAGGTGAACTGCCCAGGCTGGAGCTGGTCCAGGAACCAGAGCCGCTGCTGGGCGAAGGAGACGGCGAAGGTCGCGTCACCCTCGGCCGGCCGGGGCAGGGGCTCCAAGGGAATCACGGTGCGGGTCCGCGGCGCCGCCTCCAGGCGCGTGGCGAGGCGCGCCACGGTGGGGGCCTCGAAGAAGGTGCGGAGCGGCAACTCCACGCCGAGCTGCGTGCGCAGCCGGGTCACGACCTGGGTGGCCAGCAGTGAGTGACCGCCCAGTTCGAAGAAGTCGTCGTTCAGGCCCACGCGCTCCAGGCCGAGAACCTCGCTGAACAGCGCCGCCAGTTGCTGCTCCAGCTCCGTTCGAGGCGCCACGAAGGCCTCGGTCCCCGGCGCGACCTCCGGAGCCGGCAGGGCCTTGCGGTCCACCTTGCCGTTGGGCGACAGGGGCAGTGCGGCCAGGGCCACCACGGCGCTGGGCACCATGTACTCGGGCAGCCGCTGGCGCAGGTGCTCTCGCAGGGCGGACGTCTCCACGTCGGCCGGCGTGACGTACGCCACCAGCCGCCGGTCGCCCGGGACGTCCTCTCGCACCACGGCGATGGCCGACTCCACCCCGGCGTGCCCCCGCAGCGCCGCCTCAATCTCCCCCAGCTCGATGCGGAAGCCGCGCAGCTTCACCTGGAAGTCCACGCGGCCCAGGAACTGGAGCGTCCCGTCCGCCTGCCACCGCGCCCTGTCTCCAGCTCGGTACAGCCGGGCTCCCGCGGGGCCAAACGGATTGGGCACGAAGCGCTCGGCCGTCAGCGCGGGCTGGCGCAGGTAGCCCCGCGCGAGGCCGTCACCGCCGATGTACACCTCACCCGGCACGCCCACGGGCACCGGCTGCAGCGCCGCGTCCAGCACGTACACCTGCGTATTGGCAATGGGCCGGCCGATGGAGACGGAGTCGCCGACGACGTCGCCGGGCGCCATCCGGTGGCACGCGGTGAAGGTGGTGCTCTCCGTGGGGCCGTAGCCATTCACCAGCCCCACGCCCTGCGCCAGCCGCGCCCGGACGCGAGGCGCCGGCAGCACATCGCCACCGGCGAGCAGCTGACGCACCTTGCCCAGCGCCTCGGGCTGGTACTGCTGCATCTGCTCGAAGAGGGCCGCCGTCAGCCACAGCACGGACACCTGGTGACGCACCAGCGCCTGGCCCAATTCGGCCAGGTCCGGCGTGCGCTGCGGGTAGAGCACCAGGCGCGCCCCGTGCAGCAGCGCGCCCCAGATTTCAAAAGTGGACGCGTCAAAGGCCAGGGGCGCGAGCTGCAGCACCACCTCCGAGGGCCCCAGCTCCACGAAGGTAGAGCCGATGAGCAGGCGCACCACGCCCCGGTGCGTCACCGCCACGCCTTTGGGCAGGCCCGTGGAGCCGGACGTGTAGGTGACGTACGCGAGCTGCTCCAGCCCTGCGTGCCCGCCTACTACCGGCGTCGACGGCTGGCCCTCAATCCGTGCCCACTCGTCATCGAGAAGGACGATGAGCTGCGCACCCGCGGGAAGCTCCTCCTCCAACGCGGCCTCGGTGAGGATGGCGGCCACGCCCGAGTCCTCGGCGATGAAGGCCAACCGCTGCGCGGGGTACTCCGGGTCCAGCGGCACGTAGGCGCCGCCCGCCTTCAGAATCCCCAGCAGGCCCACCACCATGTCCAGACCCCGGTGCAGGAACACGCCCACGCGCGACTCCGCCCCCAGGCCCAGCGTGCGCAGGTGGTGCGCGAGCTGGTTGGAGCGTTCATCCAGCTCCGCGTACGTCAGCGTCCGCCCCTCGTGCTCCACGGCGATGGCATGCGGCGTCCGCCGCGCCTGCTCCATGAAGTGCTGATGGACAGTGGTGTCCGCGGGGTAGGGCGCGGCCGTGTCGTTCCAGGCCACGAGCACGTCATGTCCCTCGGCCTCACTCCACAGGGCCACCGCGCTGATGCGGCACGTCACGTCCTCCACGACGCCTCGGAGCAGCCGCTGGAAGTGCTCCACCATGCGCCGCGCCGTCTCCGGCGTGAACAGGTCCAGGCTGTACTCCAGCTCTCCCTCCAACCGTCCGCCACGCTCCACCAGCAACAGCGTCACGTCGAACCGGGAGGTGTCCGTGCCCGTGCGCAGCACGTCGACGGCAAGGCCCGGCAGCGACGGCGGCTGCATCGGCGCGTTCTGGAGCGTGAAGGCGGCTTGGAACAGCGGCGTGCGCGACAGGTCGCGCTGTCCCCCCAGCTCCTCCACCAGCCTGTCGAAGGGCACGTCCTGATGCGAGAACGCCGCCAGCGACTCCTCGCGGACGCGCGCCACCAACTCATCGAAGCGCGGATCGCCGTCCACGTTCGCGCGCAGCGCCAGGGTGTTGACGAAGAAGCCGATGAGCCCTTCGAGCTCGGGCCGCGTGCGATGGGCCACCGGGGTGCCCACACAGAAGTCCGTCTGCCCGGAGTAGCGCGCCAGCAGCGCCTGCCAGCCCGCCATCAGCACCATGAACAGCGTCGCCCCCTGGGCCTGCCCCACGCGCTCCAGTCCGCTCACCAACGCGGGCGGCATCGTGAAGGCATGGGTGGCCCCGCGCTGCGTGCGCGTAGCCGGGCGCGGGCAGTCCGTGGGCAGCTCCAACGTGGGCACGCCCTCGAGCCGTGAGCGCCACCAGTCCAACCGCGGCTTCAACGCCGGTCCGTCGTCCAACACGCGCCGCTGCCACGCGGCGTAGTCCGCGTACTGCACCGTCAGCGCCGGGAGCGGAGACGCCTGGCCCTGCGACAGCGCCTCATACAGCGCGGCCACTTCCCGCACCAGCACGCCCACGGACCAGCCGTCCGAGATGATGTGGTGCATGCACAGCAGCAGGACGTGCTCGTCCGCCCCCGTGTGGAGCAGCACGGTGCGCAGCAGCGGACCCTGCTCCAGGTTGAAGGCGTGGTGGGCCTCCTCGACCATGCGGGCCTTCACGGCTGCGTCCCGGGCTTCGGGCGCCAGGCCGCGCAGGTCCTCGACGGGCAGCGGCCACCTGGCGGGCGCCGGGTGGATGCGCTGGACAGGCTGGCCCTTGTGCGTAACGAAGGTGGTGCGCACCGCTTCGTGACGCCGCACCACCTCCAGGAAGGTGCGCTGCAAGGCGTCCACGTCCAGCCGGCCCGTCAGCCGGAGGGCCGCGGGGAGGTTGTAGGCGGACTGCCCGGGCTGGAGCTGCTCCAGGAACCAGAGCCGCTGCTGGGCGAAGGACATGGCCAGTCCCTGGTCCGCGGCCGGACCGCGCTCCAGCGGCACCAGGGCCTCCGCGTCCTCCATCAACTGGGACTGCGACCCGATGCGCTCCGCCAGACGGGCCACGGTGGGCGCGTCGAACAGGGTCCGCAACGAGATCTCCGTGTTGAGCTGGGCGCGCACGCGCACGACCACCTGCGTGGCCAACAGGGAGTGGCCCCCCAGCGCGAAGAAGTCGTCGTTCGCGCCCACGCGGGACTGGCCCAGAATCTCCCCGAAGATGCGAGCCACCTGCTCCTCGGTGGGCGTCCGGGGCGCGATGAAGGCATCCGCGGCCCCCAGGCGTTCGGCCTCCGGCGCGGGCAGCGCCTTGCGGTCCACCTTGCCGTTCGGAGACAGGGGCAGGGCGGGCAGCACCACGAAGGAGGAGGGCACCATGTGCGGCGGCAGCGTGTCCGCCAGCGTGTCGCGGAGGCGGCTCACCGCCCGCGCGCTCCGGGCACCCCGAAGCGGATCGCTGGCGAGGCCATCCCAGGACGAACGGGAGACCTGCGCCGCCGGGGACAGGTCGAGCGCATCCGCTTCACCGGGCCGCGCGAACACGACGTCCACCGCGCCGTCCCGGTGCGCGGAGGCCCAGCTCACCCTGACCTCGTAACCGAGCTCGGCGCCCAGGGCGTACAGGTCCTCGGGCTCCACGCCCCGAGTCCCCGGCCAGTCGCGCAGCGCCTCGCGCACGCCCGCCACGGTGGGCGGAGGCGTGGCGCCGAGCAGCTCGACGAGCCGGGTGGACTCCAGGACACGCGCGTTGGGGAGCCCCCGCACGGCCAGCAGGCCGGGCCGCGCGCCCAGCCGCTCACGCAGCGCCTCCAGGGTGAGCCCCGCGCCGTCCACCCACTCCGGCTTCGCCAGCCGGGCCGGAGACTCGGAGGCATCGCCCACGTGGAGGATGACCTCGTAGCGGAAGCGGCTCAGCTCGTTGTCGTAACGGCCGTGCTTGGGCAGCACCTCCACCCGCCGGAGGCCTGGGATGCGGTCCGGCAGGGCGGTGAAGAAGGCCGGGGAGAGGACCAGCTCCTTCTCCTCCAGGACGTCACGCTGGACGCGGTAGGCGAACTGGGACGTGGCCACGGGGCCCGCGGTCCGGTGCAGGCGCACCGAGGCCCGGAAGGCCTCCAGCAGCTCCAGGCTCCGCACATCGCCCAGGAACACCCGGCCCCCGGGCTTCAGGACGCGGACAGCGCCGCGCAGCACCTCGAGCAGGAAGTCCGGGCCGGAGAAGTACTGGGCGACGGAGTTGATGACGACGGTGTCGAACGAGCCCGGCTCCAGGCCGGAGAAGTCGTCCACGCTCCGGTGCAGCAGGTGGACCGAGTCCAGGGCGCCGCCCATGCGCTCGCGCTGACGCTCGATGCGGTCCAGCGCGGGCCGGGCGAAATCGACGCCCCAGTAGGCCTCGCAACGCGGGGCCAGCCGGTACAGGAGCAAGCCGGTGCCGCATCCCAGCTCGAGGACGCGCTTGGGCTGGAAGCCGAGGATCTGCGCCACGGTGGTGTCCACCCATTCGCGCATCTGCTCGGGCGGGAGCGGATCGCCGGTGTAGCTGTCCTCCCAGCCGACGATGTTGAAGGTCGGGTCTTCGCTCTCCAACGTCTCGCGCGCGTAGGCCTCGTCGTAGACGGCCTGCCATTGGGAGGACGCATCGACGTCCCGAGGCACTCCCGCCTCGTCCAGGACGACGTAGGCCACCAGTCGCTGGTCTCCCGTCGAATCCTCGCGAACCAACACCACGGAGTCGCGGACAACGGGGTCCGCAGAGAGCACGGTTTCGACTTCGCCCAACTCGATGCGGAAGCCGCGCAACTTCACCTGGAAGTCGACTCGGCCCAGGTACTCCAGGGTGCCGTCCGGCAGCCACCGCGCCACGTCGCCAGTGCGGTAGAGGCGGGCGCCGGGAAGGCCGCTGAAGGCATCCGGTATGAAGCGCTCCGCCGTCAACTGGGGCCGCTGCCAGTACCCGCGCCCCACCTGCACGCCTCCGATGTGCAGCTCGCCGGGAATGCCCACGGGCGTCGGCTGCCCGTGCGAGTCCAGGACGTACAGCGCCGTGTTCGCCACCGGCCGGCCAATGGGCACGCGGTGGAAGTCTTCCCCACGCGGGCACGGCCAGTAGGTGACGTCCACCGCCGCTTCCGTCGGGCCGTAGAGGTTGTGCACCCGCACCGGTGCGGGCAGCCGCGCGTACGCCTTCTTCACCAGCTCCGCGCTCAGCGCCTCACCGCTGCACACCACGCGTCGCAGGCTGGCCAACTCCTCCAGCCCCGGCTCCTCCACGAAGGCCCTCAGCATGGACGGCACGAAGTGCACCGTCGTCACGCCCTCCGCCTTCATCAGCTTCACCAGGTACGCCGGCTCCTGGTGGCCTCCGGGCCTCGCCACCACCAGCTTCGCCCCGGCCAGCAGCGGCCAGAAGAACTCCCACACCGACACGTCGAAGCTGAAGGGCGTCTTCTGCAGCACCGCGTCCGCGCTGCCCAGCCCGTACTCCTCCTGCATCCACTTCAGCCGGTTGACGACGCCCCCGTGCGCATTCATCGCCCCCTTGGGCCGCCCCGTGCTGCCCGAGGTGAAGATGACGTACGCCAGTGACTCCGGGCCCACCTGCACGTCCGGCTTCGTCACCGGCTGTCGCGCGACTTCGCCCGCCGCGCTGTCCAGGCACACCACCCGGGCCGCGCTCTGCGGCAGCACCGACTTCCACTTCTCATGCGTCAGCAGCACCGAAGCGCCCGTGTCCTCCAGCATCCACCCAAGGCGCTCCCTCGGGTACGCCGGGTCCACCGGCACGTACGCCGCACCCGCCTTCAGCACGCCCAGCAGCGACACCACCATGTCCACCGAGCGCTCCAGGCACACGCCCACCAGCGACTCCGGCTTCACCCCCAGGCCCCTCAGGTGGTGCGCCACCTGGTTGGCACGCGCGTCCAGCTCCCGGTACGTCAGCCGCTCCGACTCGAACACCACCGCCACCGCGTCCGGCGTGCGCGCCGCCTGCGCTTCGATGAGTTCCGTCAGCGTGCCGGAAGGAGGCGCTTCGATACGAGGGTTCAGGCCGTGAAGCGCATGCTGCCGCTCGGCGTCGCTCATCAACGGCAGGGTGGTCAGCGGCGCATCGGGCGCCTCCACCAGGCCGCGAATCACGTGCTCCAGGTGGCTCAGCAGCCGGTCCGCGGTCTCCGCGTCGAACAGGTCCGCGGAGTACTTGCAGCCAATCAACAGGCCGTCGGGGCGGTGCCTCGCCTCGAAGGTCATGTCCAGTTCGGCCGTGTGGTTGTCCACCAGGGACACGTCGAGCGTCAGCCCACCGCGGATGGCCAGCGCGCGCGGCAGCTCATAGTCGTCGAGGATGAACCCCACGTTGTACAGCTCACGGCGCTCCGCGCCGGGCTGCTGCACGGCCGCCAGGATCTGCTCGAACGGCACGTACCCGTGCGCGAGCGCCCCCAGCATCCGCGACTTCACCTCCGCGAGCATGTCCGTCCCCGTCGCGGCTTCGGGCAGGTGGACACGCAGTGGGATGAAGTTGGTGCAGTCGCCCATCAGCTCCCGCGTGCCCGCCGCGTCGCGGCCCGCGATGACGGTGCCGACGACGAAGTCGGACTGGCCGCTCCAGCGGTGCAGCACCGTGGCCAGCGCGGACATCACGCTCATGAACGGCGTGGCGCCCTGACGCCGCCCCAGCGCGTGCAGTCGGGCCATGAGGGACGCGGGCAACAGCCGCAGACGTCGGGCGCCATGGACGGACAAGCGCTGCGGCCGAGCCCTGTCCGTGGGCAGGGCCAGCAACTGGGGCGCGCCGGCGAGCGTCTCCTTCCACCACGTCAGCTCCGTGGAGAGCGTCTTCGGCGTGAAGTGGGCGCGCTGCCATGCGGCGAAGTCCCCGTACTGGAACTCCGGCTCGGGCAGCGGCGACGGGCGGCCCTCCACGAAGGCGCCGTAGAGCGCCGCCAGCTCGCGCATGAACAGGGCGACGGACGTGCCATCCACCACCAGGTGGTGCAGCACGGTCAGCAGGACATGGTCCTCCGGCCCGAAGCGCAGCAGCGAGCACCGCACCAGGGGGCCCGCCTCCAGGTCCATGGGGCGCTGCGCGTCCAGCACCGCCTGGGCTTCCAGCGTGGCCTGCCGCGCGTCACCAGCGGTGTCCGTGAAGTCCAGGCGCGGCAACGGGACAGGCGCCGGCGGATGCACCCGCTGAAGCAGCGCGCCATCGCGCGTCGTGAACGTGGTGCGCAGCGCCTCGTGCCGGCGCAGCACCTCCGACAGGGCCCGCTCCAGCGCGGCCACGTCCAGCGCCCCGCGCAGCGACAGCGCCACCGGAATCTGGTTCGACGTCCAGGCCGGATCCAACTGGAGCAGGTACCACAGCCGCTCCTGCGTGAAGGACGCGGGCGTGGGCTCCGCCCCGGCGGGACGGTGCTGGAGCGGCGGCAGCCTGCGCCCCGTGCCCTCCGCGGAGACGGACTCCGCCAGCGAGCGGAGGCTCAGGTCCTGCAACAGCGCGGCGATGGAGACGCGCACGCCCAGCCGCTTCTCCAAGCGGCCCTGGAGGTCCGCCGCCCCCAACGAATCCAGGCCCAGCAACGTCAGCGGCGTGCCGGCATCCTGCCCGGCGGCCTCCGCCCCGAGCACCGCCACCAGCTCCTCACGCAGCGCCGCCTCCAGCGCCTCCTGGGAGAGCGCGGGCTGGATGGCCGGAGCCGGCTCGGGCGCGGGGGAGGGCGCCGGTCCCGAGATGACCCCCGTCCCGCTGCGCCAGACGATGGGCAGCTCCCCGGACACCAGGGCGGCGCGGCACGCGAAGCGCTGAATCTTCCCGCTCGACGTCTTCATCACCGAGCCCGGCGGCAGCAGCGCCAACGTGTGCGGCTGGACTTGAAGCTCCGCGACAATGGCCTGCCTCAGCGCGTCCGCCACGGCGCCCAGCGCGGCCGGGTCCTCGCCCGATGCCAGGTCCTTCGACACCTCCGCGACCACGGCCAGGGCCTCGCCCTCCGGCGTCTCGATGGCGAACGCCGCCATGCAGCCCGGACGCACCTTGCGGTGCGCCCGCTCCACGATGCTCTCCACGTCCTGCGGATACAGGTTCCGTCCCCGCAGGATGATGAGGTCCTTGCGCCGGCCGGTGACGATGAGCTGCCCGTCCTCCAGCAGCAGCCCCAGGTCCCCCGTGCGCAGGTACCTGGGGCCGGACTCCGCGCCCACCGGGACGGCCTGGAAGATGTCCACGCTGTCCTCCGGCTTGCGCCAGTAGCCCTGCGCGACGCTTCCACCGGACACCCAGATTTCACCCACCTGGCCCGCGGCACGCGGCACGCGCGACTCCGGGTCCACGATGAGCAGGCGCTGCTCGGCCAGGTTGAAGCCGCAGCCGACATGGGCCCGCGAGCCCTCGGCGCCGGGCTCGGCCTGGACGGCCTGTCCCCGCCCCAGCGCGGCGTCCTGAAGGACGTGCACGCGGGGCACGCGGCCCTTGTGCTCACCCGTGACGATGAGCGTGCCTTCCGCCAGGCCATAGCAGGGGTAGAAGGCCTCGCGGCGGAACCCGCTGGGCGCGAACACCTCCGCGAAGCGGTCCAACGTGGTGGCGCGGATCGGCTCCGCGCCGCAGAAGGCCACGTCCCAGGCCCGCAGGTCCAACGCCTGGATGTCCTCGGGCGTGGCGCGCCGCGCGCACAGCTCGAAGGCGAAGTTCGGCCCACCGCTGATGGTGCCACCGTACTTCGACACCGCCTCCAGCCAGCGCATGGGCCGCTGGAGGAAGGACATGGGCGACATCAGCGCCACCGGGAAGCCCGCGAACAGCGGCTGGAGGATGCCGCCGATGAGGCCCATGTCGTGGTACGGCGGCAGCCAGATGACGCCCGAGCTGTGCGTGCCCGTCTGGAAGGCGCCGGCGATGAGCCCCAGGTTGTGGAGCAGGTTCGCGTGGCTGAGCATCACCCCCTTGGGCGTGCCCGTGGAGCCGGACGTGTACTGGAGGAACGCCAGCGTGTCCGGGCCCACCGGGGGCTCGCGCCACGACGACGCGCCGTCCGCGGGCAGGTCATCCGTGGCCAGCCACTTCAGCGCCCGGAAGTCCGGCGCCTGCTCGAAGACGAAGTCCGCCAGCGAGAGGATGCCCGTCGTCGTGAGCACCACCGTGGCCTCGGCGTCCTGGATGATGGCGCGGAGGCGGGGCAGGGTGCGCTCCAGCCGCATCGGGTCCGGCGGGTACGCGGGCACCGCCACCGCGCCCGCGTAGAGGCAGCCGAAGAAGCCCGCGACGTAGTCCAACCCCGGCGGGTACAGCAGCAACACCCGCTGGCCCTGCGCCCCCTGCGACTGCAACAACGCGCCGATGCGCGCCGCACGCTCGTGGAGCGCCCTCGCGCTCAGCGAGGCTTCCTCGCCGTCTGCGTCGCCAAGGAAGGCGTACTGTTTCCGGTGCGCCGTCTCGCCAAAGGCGCGTTGGGTCAGGACTTCGATGAGGGTTCGCGGAGTCTCATGCATGGAGCGCGCTCGTCTGTCCGGAGGGAAGCGAGGCGCTACATAGCAGGCAATTCCGACCATCCAGGAGACGGCCAGGAACACCGAAAAATTACCCGAATCCCGTATGACGCAGCGTGCGGGCCACGCTGGCTATACGGCTTATCAGGCTCTTCCGAAGAGCCCCTTGAGCCACCCCATGAAGCCACGCTGCCTGGGTGTCACAGCGGCGTTGACAACAGGGAGCGAGGAGGCCGGGGCCGAGGTCCCCGCTCGCACGGTGGGCGGCCGCGCCGGTTGCGACGCGGCCGTCGAGGGCATGACGACCTTCACCGGCGCCGAGGGGCCGGTGGCCGTGGCCCCCGCGTGGCCCACGCTCCTGGCGGCGCTCGGCGCGGGCGCGGCGGGCTCCGGTTCAACCTGGGCCAGGCGCGCCTTCACCGCCTCGGGGGTGTCCCGCGTGGTGAAGGTGCTCGTCACCTCGCGGCCGGAGGTGGCCTCGCGCGCGGTGACCTTCAGGAGCGACTCGTTGCTGACCTCGAAGGTGACGTTCACCTGCACGGCGCCGCGCGGCAGCTTGGGCAGGCCCTCCAGCTTCAGCGTGCCCAGGTACTCGTTGTCCGCCGCCTTGTCGGAGTCACCCTGGAACACCGTGAGCTCCAGCTCCGTCTGGCCGTCGCGGTGCGTGGCCAGCGTGTAGCTCTTGGTGGAGGGCAGCGCCGTGTTGCGCTCCATCACCGCCTTGAAGCGGCCGCCGGGCAGGCCCACGCCAATGGCCATGGGCAGCACGTCGATGAGCACCACGCCTTCGAGCTGCCCCAGGCTGTGCGCCAGCAGCGCCGCGCCCAGCGCCACGGCTTCATCCGGGTGGACGCCCTTGCTGGGCGGCTTGCCGAAGAACTTCGTGATCTTCTCGTGCACCAGGGGGAAGCGGCTCTGCCCACCCACGAGGATGACCTCGTCGATGTCCTGCGGCGTCACCTTCTTCGCCTGGAGCACCTCGTCGCAGACCTGGAGGGTGCGGTCCACCAACTCCTCCGTCAGCGCCACCAGCTTCTGCCGGGACAGCATGACGTCCAGATCACACGGCTTGTTGTCGATCATCGTCACGAAGGCGACGTGCACCCGCACCTCCGAGCGCTCCGACAGGGCGCACTTGGCGCGCTCGGCCGCGTCGTTGATGCGCTGCAGGGCCACCCGGTCACCCTGGAAGGCGCGGCCCGTGGCCTTCTGGAACTCGTCCAGGAGGTACGTGACGATGGCGTTGTCGAAGTCGATGCCGCCCAGGAAGGTGTCGCCGCCGGTGGAGATGACCTCGTAGACGTTGTCGTTGAGCTCCAACACCGACGCGTCGAAGGTGCCGCCGCCCAGGTCGTACACCAGCACGCGCTGGTTCAGCTTGCGCCCGTAGCCATAGGCCAGCGCCGCCGCCGTGGGCTCGTTGAGGATGCGCTCGATGTAGAGGCCCGCCAGCTTCCCGGCCTCGCGCACCGCCTGGCGCTGGTTGTCGTTGTAGTAGGCGGGGACGGTGACCACCGCGCGGGAGACCGGGTGGCCGAGCTGGTTCTGCGCCACCTCCCGGACCTCACGGAGGATGAGCGCGGAGATCTGCTGGAGCGTGTAGACCTGCTCGCCCAGCTTCACGCCCGCGTCGCCGTTGTCGCTGGCGGAGATCTCGTAGTGGAAGCGGTCCTTGATCTGCTCCACCACGGGCGACGCGAAGGGCCGGCCCACCAGCCGCTTGGCGCCGTACACCGTCTGGCGCGGATTGGTGAGCATCTGTCCCTTCGCGGGGTGGCCCACCACCAGCTTGCCGCGCGTGTTCACCGCGATGATGGAGGGCACCGTGTTGTGCCCCTCGCGGCTGGGCAGCACGCCCGGCTTTCCATTGCGGACGAAGGCCGCGCACGAGTTCGTCGTCCCCAGGTCGATGCCAATGACGACGCCCGCGCGCTTGGGCTCCTCCGAGCCGAGGTTCAGCGCCGCGTTGGACATCATCGGCGGCGGCGCGGCCGGCGCGGCCGTGCCTCCCGCGATGGGGGCCGCCGCGGGCCGCGGCTCGGCGGTGAGGGCGACTGGCGTCGACTCCGTTTGTGGGACCGTGTAGTCCGGCGGCCCTACATTGGGGGGGACCGGGGGCACGTCCGACTGGGCGTGGGGCAGGGCGACGACGATGGAGTCGAGGAACCGCCGGGTGGGGCCGTCCACGTTCAGGAAGCGCAGCCCCATGCCGAGCACGCCCCCGCCGCCCTGGCCCGTCACATAATGGACGACCGCCGCCGCGTGGATGATGCGCTCCCCGCCCGCCAGTTTGAGGTCCAGGGTGACGGCCGTCCCGGGCGGCTTCACCGCGCGCGCGCGCAGGTAGATGCCTCCCCGCGTGACGTTGGGGCCGTACTTCGCCAGGAACTCCTCGGGCGTCGCGAAGGGCAGCTTCACGACGAGCCCGACCGCCGCCTGATTCGAATCCGTCAATGCCCGGTTCCTGAGACGAGAGGGAATACTGGCTCGCGATTATCGCCCGAACTCCGAGGGAACGGGCGTCAAAAACAGCGCCCTTCCCCGTTGCGCCGGGGCAGCGTACCTCGTATGGAACCGCACCCGCGGGCTCTGGTGCCCCGCGGGCATCTGCCCACGGGAGCGCCGCTCATGCTCAACCCCGATATCCGGCTCGCCCTCACTTTTGACGACGTCCTGCTGGTGCCCGCCGAGAGCGCGGTCGTCCCCAAGGACGTCGACCTGACGACCCGGCTCACCCGCAACGTCCGCCTCAACATCCCCCTCCTGTCGGCGGCCATGGACACCGTCACGGAGTCCCGGACGGCCATCGCCATGGCCCAGGAGGGCGGCATTGGCGTCATCCACAAGAACATGACGCCCGAGCAGCAGGCGCTCGAGGTCCTCAAGGTCAAGAAGTTCGAAAGCGGCATGGTGGTGGACCCGGTCACCATTGAGCCGGAGGCCCCGCTGGGCCGCGCGCTGGAGCTGATGCGCGCGCACGGCGTGTCCGGCATCCCGGTGGTGCAGGGCCGGCGGCTGGTGGGCATCGTCACCAGCCGGGACGTGCGCTTCGAGACCAACTTCACCCAGAAGGTGGAGGCGGTGATGACGCGCAAGCTCGTCACCGGCCGCGAGGGCATCACCCAGGACGACGCGCAGAAGCTGCTCCACGAGCACCGCATCGAGAAGCTGCTCGTCGTCAATGAAGCCTTCGAGCTCAAGGGCCTCATCACCATCAAGGACATCGAGAAGCGCCGCACGCACCCCAACGCGGCCAAGGACGGCAAGGGCCGCCTGCTGTGCGCCGCCGCCGTGGGCGTGTCCGCGGACCGCGAGGCCCGCGTGGAGGCGCTCATCAAGGCCGGCGTGGACGTCATCGTGGTGGACACCGCGCACGGCCACTCCACCGCGGTGCTGGACGGCGTGCGGGACACCCGGAAGAACTTCAACGGCTTCGAGCTCATCGCCGGCAACGTCGCCACCGCCGAGGCCACCCGCGCGCTCATCCAGGCGGGCGTGGACGCGGTGAAGGTGGGCATCGGCCCCGGCTCCATCTGCACCACCCGCGTGGTGGCCGGCGTGGGCGTGCCGCAGGTGACGGCCGTGGATGACTGCGTGCGCGAGGCCCAGAAGCACGACGTGCCCGTCATCTCCGACGGCGGCATCAAGTACTCGGGCGACATCGTCAAGGCGCTGGCCGCGGGCGCCAGCACGGTGATGATCGGCTCGCTCTTCGCCGGCACCGAGGAGTCCCCCGGCGACGTCATCCTGTACCAGGGCCGCAGCTACAAGAGCTACCGCGGCATGGGCAGCCTGGGCGCCATGAAGCAGGGCGCCAAGGACCGCTACTTCCAGGCGGACGTGGAGGCCGTGAAGCTGGTGCCCGAGGGCATCGAGGGGCGCGTGCCGTACAAGGGCACCCTGGCCATGAACGTCCACCAGATGCTGGGCGGCATCCGCAGCGGCATGGGCTACGTGGGCTGCCGCAGCATCGACGAGCTGCGCACCCAGGCCACCTTCGTCCGCATCACCTCGGCCGGGCTCAAGGAGAGCCACGTGCACGACGTCATCATCACCGAGGAAGCCCCCAACTACCGCGTGGAGTAGGCCCGCGGGCGCGCGGTGGCCCGTCCTCCCGCACCGCCGCTTCCGGCCATGAAAAAGGGCCCGCGCCTTCCGGCCGGGCCCTTTGACTTGCTCACCCGCGGGCGCGGGACTACCGGCCGCGCTTGCGGCTCCCCCCCGAGGCGGGCGTCGCCTCGTTGGCGGCCGGCGGGGCCACGCGCTTCTCCGCGGCGTTCACCCGGTTGAGCAGGACCTCCTTGTCGTCCGGCTCCAGCGTCTCGATGGCCTGGCGCAGGGTGTTGAAGTCCAGCCGGGCGATGGTGACGGTGTTGCCGCCCTTGATCTCCTGGACGGTGGGCACATCCACCAGCTCGCGCATGTAGGTCTCGAACTCCACCCGCACGTCGGCCGTCTGCTGGATGCAGTGGTCCTTGGCGGCGACCAGGTGCTGGGTGCCCTCGCGGTAGCTGAGGTCCGGGTTGCGGTTCATCGCCTCTTCGAAGGTGGCGGTCCGCTTGCGGAGGGAGGAGTACAGCTCGATGTAGTCCACCAGCCGGTCCGTCTCCGGCCGGTTCACGTTGCGCGCCTTCGTCAGCGCCTCGTTGGCGTCATCACAGGAGATCTTCTCGAGCTCGGCGGCGCCCGGGGTGTCCTTTGCGGAGAGATTCTGGGTTTCGCGGTCCAGCCGCTCATCCGAGGAGATCTCCTTCACGCATCCAGTGGCGGACAGGAGGAGCAGGGCGGCAGCGGCGGTAGGGGCGAACAGGCGGCGGGGCATCCAGGCCTCGAACAATTGAAGGTACTTGGGCGTTGTATTCCGGAAGTTTGTAGCGATAAGGGCCCCCAGCCGTCAACGACGCCCCTCTTGGAGACCCCCAGGTGGACCTGCACGCCGAAAAAATCCTGATCCTCGATTTCGGGAGCCAGTACACCCAGCTCATCGCCCGGCGCGTCCGCGAGCTGGGCGTCTACTGCGAAATCCACCGCCCGGACCTCCCGGCGGAGGACCTCCGCAAGTTCGCCCCCCGCGGCATCATCCTCTCTGGCGGCCCGGCCTCCGTGGAGGCCCCGGACAGCCCCCGCTGCGACCCCTTCGTCTTCGAGGCCGGCGTCCCCGTGCTGGGCATCTGCTACGGCCTCCAGCTCACCACCAAGCTGCTGGGCGGGAAGATTGACCGGAGCGCCCACCGCGAGTTCGGCAACGCGGAGGTGGAGGTGCTCGCCCGCCGCGGCCCCTTCGCGGAGTTCACCCCCGGGGACAAGGTCCAGGTCTGGATGAGCCACGGCGACCGGGTGCAGGAGCTGCCCCCCGGCTTCGAGGCCATTGGCCGCAGCGGCAACTCCCCCTTCGCCGCCACCGCCCACGCGACGAAGCCCTGGTTCGGCCTCCAGTTCCACCCGGAGGTGGTCCACACGCCGCAGGGCAAGGCCATGCTGCGCGCCTTCGTCTTCAACGAGTGCAAGGTCAGCGGCTCGTGGACGATGAAGGGCTTCATCGACGAGGCCGTGGGCACCATCCGCCGCCAGGTGGGGGAGCACGGCCGGGTCATCTGCGCCCTGTCGGGCGGCGTGGACAGCTCCGTGGCGGCGCTGCTGCTGCACCGGGCCATCGGCCCCCGGCTCCAGTGCATCTTCGTGGACAACGGGGTGCTGCGGCAGGACGAGCGCGCCCAGGTGGAGGCGCTCTTCGTGGACCGCTTCCACGTCCCGCTGAAGACGGTGGATGCCCGCAAGCGCTTCCTGGACAAGCTGGCCGGGGTGACGGACCCGGAGCAGAAGCGGAAGATCATCGGCCGCGAGTTCATCGCCGTGTTCGAGGAGGCCTCGCGCGACGTGCACGACGCGGAGTTCCTGGCCCAGGGCACGCTGTACCCGGACGTCATCGAGTCCGTGTCGTACAAGGGCCCCTCCGTCACCATCAAGAGCCACCACAACGTGGGCGGCCTGCCGGAGACGATGAAGCTCAAGCTGGTGGAGCCGCTGCGCGAGCTCTTCAAGGACGAGGTCCGCGCCCTGGGCCGCGAGCTGGGGCTGCCGGATGAGATGGTGTCCCGCCAGCCGTTCCCCGGCCCGGGCCTGGCCATCCGTGTCCTGGGCGAAGTGACGGAGCAGCGCCTGGAGCTGGTGCGCCGCGCGGACGCCATCGTCCAGGAGGAGATCCGCGGCGCCGGCCTGTACAAGGAGGTCTGGCAGGCCTTCGCGGTGCTGCTGCCGGTGCAGAGCGTGGGCGTCATGGGCGACGAGCGCACCTACGAGTCCACCTGCGTGCTGCGCGCCGTCACCAGCGTGGACGGCATGACGGCGGACTGGGCCCGGCTGCCATTCGCCGTGCTGGAGAGCATCTCCACGCGCATCACCAACGAGGTGCGCGGCATCAACCGCGTCGCCTACGACATCTCCTCCAAGCCCCCCGCGACCATCGAGTGGGAGTAGGAAAGAGGCTGCCCGGAACGCACCGGGCAGCCTCTCCGTGCTTCAGGGGCCCTGGCCGACCGCGCCGGGGCCCCGTGTCCACCCGGGGGCGGAGGCCCTACTTGGCCGGGCTGGCCTTCACGGGCGGGACCTTGGTGCTGCCGGGGCGCAGCTCCTCGAGCAGCCGCGTGGCGCCGTAGATCTTCGTCAGCGACTCGATGATGGCCTCGCTGTGGACGCTGACCGAGCGGTTGACGCTCTCGTCGAAGCCGTACTCGCCGCCCAGGGAGTGGATGTTGCCGTCGAACACGATGCCGACGATCTCCGCGTCCTTGTTGATGACGGGCGAGCCGGAGTTGCCGCCGATGATGTCGTTGGTGGAGACGAAGTTCATCGGCGTGGTGCCGTCGAGCGCCTTCTCGTTCTTCAGCCAGGACTTCGGCAGGGCGAAGGGCTCCTCGCCCGTGGCGTGCGCGAAGGTGCCGGCCATCTGGGTGATGGGGCTGACCTGCTTGCCGTTCTCCGTGTAGCCCTTCACCGCGCCGTAGGACAGGCGCAGGCTGAAGGTCGCGTCCGGGTACTGGTTGGTGCCGTAGATGTCGAACTTGGCCTTGGCCACCAGCTCGCTGTTCTTGCGGATGACGGACTCGACGTTCTCCTCATACGACTTGCGGACGGCGCGCATGTCCGGGTCCAGCGCCGCGGCGAGCTGGACCATCGGGTCCTTGGACGCCGCGATGGCCGCCTTGCCGCCCTTGTAGAGCGCCTGGCGGGCCTTCACGTCACGCAGCCTGGTGCCCTTCACCAGCCGGGCGGCCAGCTTCTCCGGGGACTCCTTGCCCAGCACCTTCTTCACGAAGGGGTGGTCCGAGCCCAGCTCCTCGCGCATCTTGGTGAGGCTGAACGTCAGCCGGGCGATCTCCAGCTCCGGGTAGATGGGGGCGGGGCTGAAGAGCTGGGCCTCCAGGGCCGGGACGTTGGCCTGGTTGAACTCACGCAGGCGCTCGCCGTTCGGCTTGTTGAGCTCCTCGGCGCCACGCACCAGCGTGCGGGCCAGGGAGAAGAGCGTGGAGGACAGGCCGCTGCCGTTCTCCATGAACGCCAGGTCCTTGCGGATGTTGCGCAGCTCCGTCTGGGCCTTGGCGATCTCGTCCCAGGCCGCGCCGTACTTCTTCTTCATCTCCGGGTTGGCGTTGACCTTCTTGCGCAGCTCCTGCTCGGCGGCGACCTTCTGCGCGAAGAACGCCTTGTCCAGCAGCGCCTCGTGACGGCCCTTGAGCGCCTTCACGGCGTTCTCCACGCCGAACAGCATGTTGGTGGAGATGCGGCGCTGCTCGGCGCCACGGCGGCCGAACTCCGTCAGCATGCCGCGCATCTCGGAGAGCATCATGAGCGTCTTGGGGAGCTGCACGTCGCGGTGGAACTCCAGCTCCGCGACGGTGAGGCCCCGCGACGTGCGGCCCGGGTGGCCGGAGATGAAGGTCAGCTCGCCTTCCTTGGCGCCCTTGTCGGACCACTTGAAGAAGTTGTTCGTGGTCGCCGGCTTGCCGTCCTCGTAGACGCGCAGGAACGTCACGTCCAGGTCGTAGCGGGGGAACTCGAAGTTGTCCGGGTCACCGCCGAAGAACGCGATGGCGTGCTCGGGGGCCATCACCAGGCGGACGTCCTGGAAGCGCTTGTACTCGTAGAGGTTGTACTGGCCGCCCTGGTACAGCGTGACGACGTCACAGCGCGCCTTGGCGTTGCCGGCGGAGCAGGCCTGCTCCAGCTCGGACATCTTCGCCTTCAGCGTGTCCGCGTACTTCTTGCCCGTCAGCCCCTGGGTCGCCTTGTTCAGCGTCTCCGTGACGTCGGTGATCTTGACGAGCTGGTTGATCTCCATCGCCGGGCACTGGGTCTCCGCGGCCTGCGTCTTCGCGTAGAAGCCGTTGGCGATGTAGTTCTTCTTCGCCGTGGAGAGCTGGTCGATGCAGCCGCGCGCGCAGTGGTGATTCGTCATCACCAGGCCGTTGGCCGACACGAAGCTGGCCGAGCAGCCGCCCGCCAGACGCGCCGAGGACAGGCGCGCGTTGTCCAGCCACTGCTGGGAAGGCTCGAAGCCGTACTTCTCCTTCACCTTCGCGGAGGGAAAGTTGTTGTAGGTCCACATGCCCTCGTCGGCCATCGCGGGCGCCGCGCCGAGGAGGGTGGCAATGACGAACAAACGCTTCATGAAACGGTCCTTTCCAGGGCCATGGGTGTCGCGGTTCTGCGGGAAGCTCCTGGCCGGGTCAAGCCAGTAAAAAGCGGGGGTGATTTCCCGGAGAACCCAACATGCGAGCGGGCACCTGATTCCCGCCGCTACAGGTTGGATTCCCTGGGGGATCCGGGCTGATTCCAGGCCCATGGAGGAACAACGTGACGCGGAGGAAAAAGTCGCATTCGCGTCTGGATTTCGTGCCAACGCGACGTGTCATCCGCGCATGTGCCAGGACTGGGATTCCGCATCCCGGGCATGGGACGAGAAAGGCGTGGCGTCAGTCCTTCCGGAGCGCCTGCAGCGGGTCCATCCGAGTCGCCCGGCGGGCGGGGACCCAGCAGGCGAGCAACGCCACGGCCGCGAGCAGCGCCGCCACGCCCCCGAAGGTCCACGGGTCCCTCGCGCTGACGCCGTGGAGCTGGCTGGCGAGCACCTGGGACAGGAGGAATGCCGCTCCCAGCCCCACGCCAATCCCCACCGCGGTCATCCTCGCGCCCTGGCCCAGGACCAGCCGGAGCACGTCCGCCGGCCGGGCGCCCAGGGCCATGCGGACGCCGAGCTCCCGCGTGCGCTGGGCCACCCGGAGCGAAATGACGCCGTAGAGGCCATACGCGGCGAGCACGACGGCGAGGCAGGCAAAGCCTCCAAGGAGCCCCAGGACGAGCCGGCGCATCGCCAGCGACCGCGCGATGACCTGTTCCATGGTGAGCGCCCGGTGGACGGGAATGGTGCCGTCCACGCGGCGAATGGCCTCCCGGATGGCCGGCAGCAGCGTCTCCGGCGGCACCGAGGTCCGCGCCACGAGGACGAGCCCGTCATCGCCCCAGGGCCGGCCGTAGGGGACGTGGAACTCGGCGAGCGGCTCGCGCTCCAGGCCCGCCTGGCGGACGTCCCCCACGACGCCGACAATCGTGAACGCCGCAGCCCCGAGGTGCAGCCGCTGGCCCAGGGCGTCTCCCGCCGGGAAGTGCCGGCGGGCCAGGGTTTCGTTGACGATGACCACCCCGGGCTGGTCCGGGGCGGCGTCCAGGGCCGTGAAATCGCGCCCTTGGCGCATGGGGATGCCCATGGCGGCGAAGTAGCCGGGGCTGGTGGCGCGGCGCTCGGCCCGGGGCTCGTCGCCGGGCGCCAGAGCGGGCGCTCCTTCCACGCGATACCGGGCGTTGTTCCAGGCCCGTTGGACCGGGAGCACGGAGGTCATGCCCGCGGCGGAGACGCCCGGGAGCGCGCGGACCGCCCCCAACACCGGCTCCAGGAGCCGTCCCGGCAGCTCCTCGTCCAGGCCGCCGGCATTGAAGAACCGGGCATCGGGGATGGACAGGTGCAGCGTCAGCACCTGACCGGGGGCGAGCCCAGGAGACGTGCCCAGCAGGTGCAGGAAGGCGCGTCCGAGCAGCCCCGCGCCAACGAGCAGCACCAGCGACAGGGCGACCTCCACGACCACCAGGGAGGCCCCCAGGCGGCGGCCAAAGCCCGGCACCGTGTTGCCATCGCCCGCGGCGGCGAGCCCACCACGGACGTCCAGCCGGGAAGCATGGAGGGCTGGGAGCACCCCGAAGGCCAGCCCGCTGACGCCGCTGAGGGCCAGGAGGAACAGGAAGGCCGTGCCGTCCAGCGCGATGTCCTGACGCCGGGGGAGGCTCTCCGGAGCGAGCGCCAGGAGCGCATCCAGGCCCCAGCGCGCGAGCAACGCCGCCAGCGCGCCGCCCAGGAGGGCCAGGAGGAGGCTTTCGACGAGGAGCTGCTGGACGACCCGGGCCCGGCCGGCGCCCAGGGCCAGACGCACCGCCAGCTCACGCCGCCGGGTGCCAGCGCGGGCCAGCAAGAGGTTCGCGACGTTGGTGCACGCGATGAGCAGCACCAGGGACACGGCGCCCAGCAGGACCTGGAGCGGCGTGCGCCAGGACTTCGTCTGGCTCTCATCCAGGGGAATGACCCGGGCGCTGCGATCCCGGTGGGCCTCCGCCTGGGCCAACGCGGCGTTCGCGGCGACTTGCTTCAACCGGGCCTCGGCGGAGGCCCGCGAGACGCCAGGGGCCAGCCGGGCCCGGAGGGTCAGCACCGTGGACCGGGTCCTGGCGGAGGCATCCGGCGGAGCCACCAAGGGCAGCCAGACGTCGGTGGAGGCGTCAAACGAGGCCGGCATCACGCCAATGACGGTGTGGGCCAGGCCATCCAGGTCCACGGAGCGGCCCAGGACGGCAGGGTCGGCGCCGAAGCGGGCTCGCCAGAGGCGCTCGTTGAGGACGGCGACCGGCGCCTGGCCGGGCAGGTCTTCGTTCGAGGCGAAGGTCCGGCCCAACATGGGCGGCACGCCGTGAACCGCGAAGAAGTCCGACGTTCCGCGAACGGCCTCGAGGCGCTCCGAGGCGTCCGGGGCCTGGAGGGTGACGCCGCCGCCCGTGAAGGCCGCCAGGTGCGTGAAGAACGGGCTGTGCTGGCGCCAGGCCCAGAACGTGGGCCAGGACACGGGGCCGCCATAGCCCTGGGGCCGGACCTCCACGAGGCTGACCAGCCGCTCGGGCTCCGCATACGGCAGCGGCCGGAGGAGGACGCCGTGGACTACGCTGAAGATGACGGCGTTGGCGCCGATGCCCAGCGCCAGGCAGAGCACGGCCGCCGCGACGAAGCCGGGCGAGCGGCGGAAGGTGCGGAGCGCGAAGCGGACATCCGCGGCGAGCGAATCGAGGAAGGTCATGGCGGGGTTCCGGAGGTGGAGATCCTGCCGCATCCGGCTGCAATCGGCGGACCGGGAACAGCCCGGACGGCCCAGAAGCCAGGGCGGGGGAACCCGCCAGAACGCCCCCTGGGCTCATGCCCGCTTAGTTCACATAACGCATGTTATCGGACCTTCTTTCAGAGGGAGAGGTCACGTCCTGGGCGTTATCTGAAGCCCCCTCCGCGGCCCCGTTGCCACCAGCCTGCGGCCCGGCTGGCTGACCGGCACTCGGCGCTTTCCGGCGCCCACCTGGGCGCATACCGTGGCCGCCACATGCGTCTTCTTCGATTCGGACTCGTCGCCGTCACCTGCTGTGGCGCTCTCGTCCTTTCCGGCTGTCCGGACAAGCCGGCCGCCACGCCGGATGCCGGCGTGGCCGATGCGCCCCAGGTCCCCGCGACGCCGCCGCCTACCCGGTTCTCCCTCAGCTACCAGGCGCCGCCGGATGCCGCCGAACCCGCGGGCTCAGGCACGGCCGCCCCGACAGACGTCATCGCGGCCGCCGCCAACGATGCCGGCGCCGCCAACCCAGGCACGGCCACTCCGGCGGACGCCATCGCGGCCGCCGCCACGGATGCGGGCCTCGTCGACTCAGGCACCGCGGCCATGGACCTGGGCCTGACCGACATCGCCCTGGCGCCCGACGACGCCGCAATCATCGAGCCCACCACGCTCCTGGAGCTCCGCACGTCGAGACTGCTCAAGAACTACCGGGTCCGGCTGTTCGACGAGGCCGACCGGGCGATGATCTCCGATGACGAGGTCGAGGAAACCGAAGCCGGCCTCGTCTACCGCATCCGGCTGCCTCGGCCGCTCAAGTCCGGCTTCAAGTACACCCTGGTCGTGGACGCCCAGACCGGCACCGCCTTCACCGACGCCCTGGGCCGCGACGTCGACGAGTTCCGCCAGACGCTTCAAATCGCTGGCGAAAAGGACAAGCCGGCCCCGCCGCCCAGGCGCTCCGGCAAGCGGCGCCGGTAGCCCGAGCGGCCGTGGCCGGCCCGAGTCGCTTCAGCGGTCCGCCACGGGGAGGCCCAGCGACGTCTTCAGCTCCTTGAGCTTGGCCTGGATGCGCTTCATGTTCTCCGGCCCCATGCGCAGCAGATGCTTCTGCGCGGGGCTCAAATCCTCCAGCTCTGGCGCCGCATAGGCATACAGCGCGCCCTCCGGCACCACCTCCACCGGACCTTCCTGGGCCGGCACCTTCAGCAAGTGCTGGATGGCCGCGCTCAAGGAGCTGTTGAACGTCTGGCCCGGCGGCGCGATCTCCGCGTTGGCCTGGTCAATCAGCGGCTTCAGCTCGCGGAACACGCTGGCCGCGGAGTGTGCGTCAATGGACTCAATCACGCGGGCCACGGCGTCATAGCGCGTGTAGCTGGCGGGATCGATGACCGTCGTGCCGTCCACCTGGGTGACTTGAAAAGCCCCCGGAGGCGCCAGGAAGCCCAGCATCGGGCGCGGGCTCAAGCCCTCCGCGATACTGGTGACCGCGCCCGTGAAGCGGCGAATCAAATCCTTCTCATTCATCCAACGCGCCAGCTCGGGGTCAGGCGAAAGCCGGCTCGCCAGGTCGCGGACCTCGCCATCCCGCTCCGGGAGCGACGTCTCCGCGGCCACGGGCGGCGCCGCGGCCGTCGCGCCCGCGGCCTCCGTGGGAACCGTGGGCGTCGTGGGCGGCTCCTCTGGGATGGTGGCCTGCCGCTGAAGCCCGAAATACGACGCCACCAACGCCAGGCCCGCCAGCCCCAGGACGACGGCCAGCGTCTTGCTTTTGGAGCTCGAAGGGGTCTCAGCAACCTCGGCCGGCGTTGGATTCGTCGGGTCGTTCATTCATTCCTCCGTGGTGGACCCTGCAAACTACAAACGCCCCCCCAGGGCATTCCACCGCACCCCCTGACTTCGTGAGCCCAGGTGTTCACCGCCCGGAATTCATGAACGCACGGCTGCTGGCGGCACGGCGAGACGGGCACAGTCACCCTGCCCGCTCAGCCGTCCTGCTCCATCGCCCGGACACGGGCCAGCGTCTCCAGGTCTCGCTCGGTCGGCCCCAACTCCAGGATGATGCGGCTGACGTCGTAGAGCACATCCCCGCGCTCGAACACCGGCAGCCGGGTTACGTCCTGGTTCAGCTCGTCCGCGCCGCGGTTGTACGCCACGTCCATCAGCGTCCGGAGCTGGAAGGCGTCGTAGAGGTTGTACTCGACGAGGAACCGGAGGGCCTCCACGTCCCCCCGGCGCTGGTACGCGCGCCACAGCAGCACGGCGTCATAGCCATTCACGCCCTTCATGTGCGGCGGGCGCTCGGCGCCAATCTTCCCCTCGATTTCCTTCAGGCCGCCACCCATGCCCAGACGCCGCGTCACGAACCGCAGGTCGATGTGCGCATCCGGCACCGGAAAGCGCCCCGGACCGAAGTAGTCACGCAGGACGGGCACGTCGAAGCACGAGCCGTTGAACGTCACCCACAGCCGCCGGGCGGCCATGGCCTCCGGCAGCGCGTCCAGGTTCCGGCCCTGGATGAAGACGTGAAGGCCCTTTGAATCGAACAGGCTCACCACCGTGGGCGCCTGGGCCTCCCGGCCATCCGTCTCGATGTCGAAGTAGACGGCGTCGTCCTGGAACTCGGGATACAGGCGCCAGTGCTCCCGGGACGGCAGCAACTCCGCCAGCTTGCGCAAGTCCCGCCGGGCCAGCGCGTCCTTCGACTCGGCGATGCGCGCCCGCGCCACGTCATCCGACTTCCGGTTCAGGGCCACGCCCTGGCCGGCCTCCGGAAAGTCATCCCAGGTGCGGATGCCGCGGGACCACAGGTCCTTCTCCCGCCAGGGACCGACGCCCGGGATGTGCTGGAACGTCCGCTGCAGCATCAATCGAGCGCGCCCAGCCTTCCCGCCACCAGGTCGTCCAGCAGCGGGAGGTCCGCCTCGCAGAACGGCAGTGACTGCATCTGCGCCGGCGTGTGGAACGCCAGCGTGTGGGCCCCCAGCGGCCGGGGCTCGCCCGAGACGATCCGGGCCAGGAACAGCACCAGCTCCACCGTCAGGTCCGGGTAGCTGTGCTGGCCCTCCCAGAGCCGCCGTCCCACGGCGAGCTCCACGTCCAGCTCCTCGCGGCACTCCCGGGCCAGCGCGGCCTCGTCCGTCTCCCCGGCCTCCACCTTGCCGCCGGGGAACTCCCACAGCAGGGCGCGGCTGCCACCAGGGAGCCGCTGCTGCACCAGGAACTGACGACCATCCTCCGGCCGCGGAATCAGCGCCGCCACCACGCGGACCGTCCTGCGCGCCGGCGCCGTCACCCGTCAATCCCGTTCAGGTCCAGGGAGTACAGGTAGCCGCCGTTCGACAGCACGAAGAGCTGCCGGCCCGCCACGAAGGGCGGCGCGGTGACGCCGCTCCCGGGGTTCCAGGCCACGCGCGAGCGGCCCGTCTTGGGCTCCAGGAACAGCAGCGCGTTGGACGTGGGCACGAGCAGCATTCCCTGAGCGAACACCGGGGCGAAGCCCGCCCGTTCCCCCAGGGAGTGCGACCAGAGGAGCCGCCCGGTCTCCGCCAGGTAGGCATCCACCCGGCCGTCACCAGCGGCGAAGAGCACCTGACCGCTGACCAGCAGCGACGTCATGCCCGCCACGGACGAGTTCCACACCATGTCGCCCGTCTCCGCCTCGAGCGCGAAGATGCCCGTCTTGTACGACGTGACGTAGAGCTGCCCGTTGGCGTCCATCACCGGGCTGCTGTCCACGTCCAGGAACTCGGAGCCCACGCCAGACAGCGAGCGCTCCCAGGTGACGCCGCCGTCATCGGCGCTGAGCGCCACCACGAAGCCGTCGGAGAAACCGACGTAGGCCACGCCTTCACGGACCAGGGGCCGCGACGCGCCTCGCACGGTGAAGCCGGTGGGCGGATCCCGGCGGTACTGCCAGGCCCACTGCCCATCCGCGGCCTTCACGGCGAAGAGCGTGTCGCTCTCGGAGGCCACCAGCACCAGGCCCTCCGCGACCACGGGCACCGTCGCCAGCGCCTCGCCCGCCACGTACTTCCACTTCTCCTCGCCCGTGGCGGCGTCCAGCGCGTACAGCACGCCGTCACCGCCGGGCACGTAGGCCACGCCGTCCACCACCCGGGGGCCCGCGTTGAAGCGGTTGGCCGTCTTGAACTCCCACTTCACCTGGCCATCCGGCCCCACGCCCCGGGCGAACCCGTCCCGCGTGAGGGCCACCGCCGTCCGGCTGGCGGCGTCATACGCCGGCGTCGCCGTCTCCCGAGGCCCGTACTCCAGCGTCCGCGGCGGCGCGAGCGGCGCCCACCAGTTGACGGAGAAGTAATCCAGTGGCGTGTTCGACGGCGGCCGGGGCAGCTCCGGGTTGCCGTAGTACCGCACGCCACTGCAGCCGCCCAGAAGCCCCGCCGCCACGGTGCCACCCAGCCAACGCTTCCAGCTCACGAGCCGCTTCGTCATGGCGTGTGTTTCTACCCCGCGTCCGGAACGGGTGCAGCCGCCGGAGCCTCCGGGGCAGGAACCTTCACACCTTCCGACGCCAGCACCGCCAGGCGCTCACCCGCCTGACGCGCCGCCGCCGTGTTCGGCTGCGCCGTGGTCAGCTTCGACAGGACCTGGGCCGCCTCTTCCTTCTTGCCCAGGAGGATGAGCATGCGGGCCTTGTGGTAGTCGCCCATGCCCACCAGGAACGGGCCACCTGCGGTGCCCATCTGCTCGAAGGCCTTGATGGCGTCCTCGTACTTGCCGTCCGCCTCCAGCGCGTAGCCCTGGCCCTCGAAGGCCTCCACGCGGAGCGGATCGTTCTGGGCCGCGCCCTTGAGGAACTCACCGAAGGCGGCCTGCGCCGCCGCGTGGTTGCCCAGCCGGAACTGCGCCTTGCCCTCGGTCAGGGCCGCCGTCGCCGCGGACGGGGTGCCGCCGTGCTGCTGGCGGAAGTCGGACAGCGCCTTCACCAGGGCCTCGTCTCGCTCCTTCACCGTCTTGAAGGCGGGCTCGGTGTCGCCGGGCTGCGCGGGCTGCACGCCCTCCACGGGCCGGTTCAGCACGGTCAGCGCCTGGCCCAGGGCCATGGAGGCCTTCTCCTCGCCGCGCTTGGACACCTCGCTGGCGATGGCCACGCCCACGCCGCCCAGGATGAGCACGCCCGCGGCGAGCCCGATGATCTTCTGGCGCTGCGCTAGCCAGTCGCTCGCCTCGGTGCCCACCTTCTGGAAGGAGTCCGGCTGGCTGAGCTCTTTCTGGCGAATCTTCTCGGTCTTGGTGGTTCCGGCCACGTCGGGCAACCTCTTTTAAAGAGCGGCGCACTGTATGGAGCGCGCGCCGCGAGTGTCAACGCACTGACGCCTCAGCGCTTCCCCTGGCGCTGCGGCCGCTTGCGGGCCTCGCGCTTGGCCTGCCCGGGCCGGCCCTTGAAGATGAGCCGGATGGGCACGCGCAGGTCGAACGTCTTGCGCAGCTGGTTGGTGATGTACCGCTTGTACATGTCCGGAACGCCGTCCGGATGGTTCACGGTGATGGTGAAGGTCGGCGGCGCGGCCGCCACCTGGGCGATGTAGTACAGCCGCAGCGGCTTGCCCCGGACGATGGGCGCCGGGTGGTTGTCCACCATGTGCTCCAGCAGCCGGTTGAGCTGCGGGGTGGGCGCCCGGAAGCGGAACTGGTCCGCCAGCTCCGTCGCCACGTCCACCACCTTCTCCACCTTGGAGCCCGTCAGCGCGGACGTGAAGAGGATGGGCGCGTAGCCCACGAACTTGAGCGCGTACTTGAGGGACTCGCGGTAGGTCTCCTGGCGCCGCTGGTCCACGCCCACCAGGTCCCACTTGTTCACCACGATGACCAGGGCGCGGCCCCGCTCTTCCGCCAGGCCCGCCAGCTTGGCGTCCTGGTCCACCGCCGGCTCCGTGGCGTCCATCAGCAGCACCGCCACGTCGCTGCGCTCCATCACCTTCAGCGCGGCGACGACGGAGAACTGCTCCACGCGCTGGGCAATGGACTTCTTGCGCCGGATGCCCGCCGTGTCGGTGAGCAGCAGCTTGCGGTCCTTGTACGTCAGCTCGGAGTCCACCGGGTCGCGGGTGGTGCCCGCCACCTCGCTGGCCACCACCCGCTTCTCCTTCAGGATGGCGTTGACCAGGGTGCTCTTGCCCACGTTGGGCCGGCCGATGATGGCCAGGCGGATGATGCCGTCGTCCGGGGGCGCCTCGGCGTCCTCGCCCTCCTCCTTGGGCGGCAGCTTGGACACGACGGCGTCGAACAGCTCCTGCATGCCCAGGCCGTGCTCGGCGGACAGGGCCTGCACGTCCCCCAGGCCCAGGCGGTAGAACTCGCCGGCCAGGGACAGCATCTGCCCGGACGTGTTGTCCAGCTTGTTGGCGGCCAGCACCACCGGCTTGCCGCTCTTGCGCAGGTAGCTGGCCACCGCCTCGTCCGCGGCGGTGAGGCCCGCGCGGGCGTCGGTGACGAAGACGATGACGTCGCACTCGTCCACGGCGAGCTGCGCCTGCTCCCGCACCTGCTGGAGCAGCTTGTCCTCGTCACCGGGCACGAAGCCGCCGGTGTCGATGAAGGTGAAGTGGCGGCCCTCCCACTCCGCGTCCGCGTAGTGACGATCCCGCGTCACGCCGGGCTCGTCCTGCACCAGCGCGAGGCGCCGGCCCGCGAGCCGGTTGAACAGCGTGCTCTTGCCCACGTTGGGGCGTCCGACAATGGCGACCAGGGGCTTCATTTCAGTCGTATCCCAGCTTCTTGAGGCCTTCGGGGCGCTCGCTCCAGCGCGGCTCCACGCGGACGCGCAGGTCCAGGTACACGTGCGCGCCCAGCAGCCGCTGAACGGACTTGCGCGCGTCGGTGCCAATGGTCTTCAGCATCTGTCCCTGCTTGCCGATGATGATGGCCTTCTGGCTGTCGCGCTCCACGAAGATGGACGCGGCGATGCGGATCAGCCCGCCCAGCTGGTTCGGCGGCGTGCCCGGCCGGGGCTCGCGCTCGGACTCGTCGAAGATGTCCACCACCACCGCCGTGGAGTACGGAATCTCCTGGCGGCAGTGCCGCAGCACCTGCTCGCGGATGTACTCCGCCACCAGCGCGCGCTCCTGCTGGTCGGTGAGCATGTCCTCGTCGAAGACATTCTCCCCTTCGGGCAGGTGGCCCAGGACGGTGTGGAACAGCCGCTCCACGCCGTCCTTCTCCCGCGCGGAGATGGGGACCACCTCCGCGAAGGGGAACTCCTGGCGGTACAGGTCGATGAGCGGCAGGAGCTGCGCCTTGGGCACGCTGTCGATCTTGTTGATGACCAGGAAGGTCGGCTTGCCGATCTTCTGCAGCCGCTCGAGGATGGCGCGGTTGCCCGGGCTCACCTCGGGCTTCTCGCTCGCGGGGGGCTCGATGAGGAAGAGGACCAGGTCCACCTCCTCGGCCGCCTGGAGCGCCACCTCGACCATGTAGCGGTTCAGCTCGCCCTTGGCCTGGTGGATGCCCGGTGTGTCGATGAAGGCCACCTGTCCTTCCGGACGGGTGACGACGCCGAGGATGCGGTTGCGCGTCGTCTGCGGCTTGGGGGAGACGATGGCGATTTTTTCGCCCGTCAGTGCATTGAGCAGCGTGCTCTTGCCCACGTTGGGGCGCCCGATGAGGGCGGCGAAGCCGCTGCGGTGTGTCTTGGGGGGGGCCATTGCTTCGGAGGTGATCTGGGACGCCGCATACCGCGGAGGCCCGAAAAGGGAACGTCTGGACAGCGCCCTATAACAGCCCGCCGCCCGCCGGGACATGCCGGAGACGGGCGGCGAGCGGACAGGCTACGGCTGGGTCGTCGTGATGGTCAGCTTGTTGATGACCACCTGGGTGCGGGGGCGGTCCTCGCCGTCGCGCGGGACGCCGGCGATCTTCTCCACCACGTCATAGCCGCTGAGCACCTCACCGAAGATGGTGTGCTTGTTGTTGAGGTACGTCGGCTTGGACGTGGTGATGAAGAACTGGCTGCCGTTGGTGTTGGCGCGGCCGACGTTCGCCATGGCCAGCAGGCCCACCTTGTCGAAGCCGCGGCCACTCTGGAACTCGTCGTCCACGTTGAAGCCCGGGCCGCCGCGGCCGGTGCCCGTGGGGTCACCGCCCTGAATCATGAAGCCCGGAATCACGCGGTGGAAGACGATGCCGTCGTAGTAGGGCCGCTGGGTCTTCTCACCCGTCTTCGGGTCCTGGAAGGGCAGCTCGCCCGTCGCCAGCCCCACGAAGCTGCTCACCGTCTTCGGCGCGTCCTTCGCGAACAGCTTCACCACGATCTGCCCCTGCGTGGTGTCGAAGGTGGCGTACAGGTCATTGCCCGCGCGGGCCTCGTCCATCATTCCCATGCTGCCCTCCCGTATGGGGGCCCGCCCGGAGGACGGACCCAGTCGATGTCACGGCCTTGGTGAAACCGTCTTCGCGCCCGCGTCCTTCTGGGGCGCCGCTGCCTTGCCGGCCGCGGCCCTCCGGGTCCACTTGCCGGACTCCGCGGCGAGGACCGAGCCCGCCAGCAGGCAGGTCACCAGCGCGAGCGTCTTTCGGAGGGAGGCGGGGGGCATGTCGGCGCGGCACCTTACGCGCCGCCCCCTCCCCCATCCAAGGGGTTTCACGCCGGGGTGTCGTGTCGTGGCGTTCCGGGCGGGGGGGAGGTGGGACAGGTGGCGTCCTGGCGCAGCTTCTCCAGCGTCGCCTGCGCGGCGGACTGCTCCGCCTCCTTCTTGCTCCGGCCGGAGGCCCGGGCGAAGGCCGTCTCCCCCAGCACCAGCTCCACCTCGAACACCTTGGAGTGTTCCGGACCGGACTCCGACACCACGCGGTAGCGCGGCTGGAGCTTGAGCCGCTCGTGGGCCAGCTCCTGGAGCAGCGTCTTGTAGTCCAGCCGCCCCTGGCCGGTGGAAACCTCGTCCAGCAGGTCCGCGAAGTACCGGTCCACCAGCGTCACCGCGGCGTCCAGGCCGCTGGTGAGGAACACCGCGCCGAAGACGGCCTCCAGCGCGTCCGCCAGGACGGAGTTCTTCTCCCGGCCGCCGGACATGAGCTCGCCCCGGCCCAGCAGCAGCAGGTCCCCCAACGGGATGGTCCGGGCCACGCGGGCCAGGCCGTCCTCGTTCACGACGCGGGCGCGCATCTTCGTCAGGTCGCCCTCGGGAAGGCCCGGGCAGCGCGCCATCAGCCGGTGGCTGACGGCCAGGTTCACCACCGAGTCGCCCAGGAACTCCAGGCGCTGGTTGTCCTTCAGCTCCTTGTCCCGCGTCTCGTTGACGTAGGTCTTGTGCGTCAGGGCCTCCAGCGCCGTCTCCATCCGGGAGAAGCTCAACCCCAGCCGCGACTCCAGCAACTGCACCCGCTCGGACGGGCTCATCTTGTCCGCACCACTCAAACGCATCACTCCTGAGGCGCGTCCGGGCCCACCAGCCTCACGGCCGCGGGAGGGACCTTGAGCAGGTCCGCCACCATCCGCACGATGCCTGGGAACTCATCCAGCTCGAACCGCCCCGCCCACTCCTTGCCCTGGGGCCCCGCGAGCAGCCCCCGGAAGGTGCGGCCCGCCACCCGCGCGGCGGCGAAGCGGTACGGACGGCCCTCCACCTGCAACTGCGCCAGCAGCTCCAGGCTGCTGCGGGGAGGCACCAGCGCCTCCGCGCCGAACTTCTCCACGATGTCCGAGAAGCGCACCAGCCCGGCGCCCACCGGCGCGGGCTGCGGACGGGCCGCCGGCTCACCGAAGAGCGCCACCAGGTAGCCGCTCAGCGCGGCCCGCTCACGGAACTCCGACAGCTCCAGCGTGTGGCCGCTGCCGGTGCCCAGCTCTTCCTTCCCCCGGGCCACGCGGGCCACGCGGAAGTTGCCCAGCCGGTCCGACACCAGCGTGACGGCCAGGTCCCCGTCCACGACCTCGGTGGACAGCTCCAGCGTCTCCGGCTCCACGCGCGGCGTCAGCCCCAGCACCTGGAGCTCCGCCGAGCGGCGCTGGACGTGGAAGATGTGCTCGTTGAACGCGTCCGCGAGCAGCGCCTCGATGTCCGACACGTCGCTGAGCGCGCCCACCAGGATGGGGGCCAGGCCCACGACGGCCGGCGGCGCGATGGGGATGAGCCGGTCCCCCATCACCTGGAAGGTCACCTCCGGGATGAACGCCCGGGTGACGGGATTGACCAGCGGGGACGACTCCAGGTCCAGCACCGCCTCGGTGCCGGCCGCGTCCTCCCGCAACTGCAGCCCGAGGCCTTCCAGCCGCGCGGTGTCCATCAAGCCCCTTTGAAGATTTCTCGGGCGATGATTGTACGCTGGATCTCGCTGGTTCCCTCGCCGATCTCACACAACTTGGCGTCGCGCAGGTAGCGCTCGACGGGGAACTCGCGGGTGTATCCATACCCACCGTGGATCTGCACGGCCTTGTTGCAGGCCCGCATGGCCGCCTCCGAGGCGAAGAGCTTCCCCATGGAGGCCTCCTGCGAGTACGGCCTGCCCTCGTCCGCCAGCTTCGCCGCGCGGTGGACCAGCAGCCGGGCCGCGTCCAGCTCCGTCTTCATGTCCGCCATCATCCAGCGCAGGCCCTGGAACTCGCTGATGGGCTGGCCGAACGCGGTGCGCTCGCGCGAGTAGCCAATGGACTCCTCCAGGGCGCCCCGGCCCAGGCCCACCGCCAGCGCGCCAATGGTGATGCGGCCGCGGTCGAGGATCTTCATCGTGTCGATGAAGCCGTGGTCCAGCTCACCCACGCGCGCCGAGTCCGGCACCTCCACGTTCTCCAGGATGAGCTCGGCCGTGTCCGACGAGCGCATGCCCAGCTTCCCGTGGATGGGGCGCTGGCTGAAGCCCGGCAGGCCCTTCTCCAGCAGGAAGGCGGTGATGCCCTTCTGCCGCTTCTGCGGCGACGTCACAGCCAGCACCACGAACACGTCACCCACCGTGCCCTGGGTGATGAACATCTTGGCGCCGTTGAGCACCCAGCCGTCGCCCTTGCGCACGGCCGTGGTCTTCATGCTGGACGCGTCCGAGCCGGAGCCGGGCTCCGTCAGGCCCCACGCGCCCAGGTACTCACCCGTGGCCAGCTTGGGCAGGTACTTCTGGCGCTGCGCGTCCGTGCCGAACACGCGCAGGTGGCTGGTGCCCAGGCCGTTGTGGCTGGCCACCGTCAGCGCCAGCGAGCCGTCGTAGCGGGCGATCTCCTCCACCGCCACCGCCACGGCGAGCGAGTCCATGGCCGCCCCGCCGTACTCCTCGGCGACCAGCATGCCCATGACGCCGAGCTGCCCCAGCTCCCGGACGACCTCCATGGGGAACTTCTCGTCCTTGTCCCACTCACGGGCGTACGGCTTCACCCGCCGTTCGCAGAAGTCACGGATGGAGGACTGCAGGGCGCGATGGCTTTCAGGAAGGTCAAAGTCCATGGTGTCAGCAGGATCTATAGCAGACGGCCCAGGCGCAGCCCGGGCCCTGGAGGTGGGGTAACGCTACCTACTCAAACCGGATAGACACCGTGCTTCTTTTCCGCACGGGGCTGGTGTCGCCGGGCATACACGTCGTAGCGCTGGATGAGGTCTTGACGCAGCCGGTCACCCGGCACGATGTCGTCAATCACCAACTCGCTGGCCAGCTTGTAGATGTCCACGTCCTGCTTGTACTCGTCGCGCAGCTTCTGGACGTAGGCCGGCCGCTCGGCCTCCGGCAGCTCCTGGATCTTGTTGTAGTAGACGGCGTTCACCGCCGCCTCCGGGCCCATCACGGCGATCATCGCGCCGGGCAGCGCGATGGTGGCGTCCGGGGCGAAGCCGGGGCCGCTCATGGCGTAGAGGCCAGCGCCGTAGGCCTTGCGGACCACCACGCAGACGCGGGGCACGCTGGCCTCGGACACGGCGGAGATCATCTTCGCGCCGGCGCGGATGATGCCCGCGCGCTCCACCTTGGTGCCGATCATGAAGCCCGGCACGTCCGCCAGGTAGAGCAGCGGGATGTTGAAGGCATCACACAGCCAGATGAAGCGGGCCGCCTTGTCCGCGCTGTCCACGAACAGCACGCCGCCCTTGTACTTGGGCTGGTTGGCGACGATGCCCACCGGGCGGCCGTCGATGCGGGCCAGGCCCGTGACGAGCTCCTGGGCGAAGAGCTTCTTCACCTCGAACCAGCTCCCCTCGTCGATGAGCTCGTTGATGAGCTCGTGCATGTTGAAGGGCTTGTTCTGGTCGACGGGGACGATGTCCGCCACCTTCTTGCCGCCGGGCTTGGGGGCCTTGGGCTCGGCGCGCGGCGGCGCCTGGGAGAAGTTCTCCGGGAAGTAGCCGATGTACTTCTTCGCGGCCTCGATGGCCTCCTGCTCCGTCTTCACCAGCACGTCGCCAACGCCGGAGATGGAGCAGTGCATCTTCGCGCCGCCCATCTCCTCCAGCGTCACCTTCTCACCGATGACCATCTCCGCCATGCGCGGGCTGCCCAGGTACATGGAGGCGTTGCCCTCCACCATGATGACCAGGTCGCAGAACGCGGGGATGTACGCGCCACCGGCGGCGGAGGGCCCGAAGAGCAGGCACACCTGCGGCACGAAGCCGGACATGTGCACCTCGTTGTAGAAGATGCGGCCGGCGCCGCGGCGCCCGGGGAACATCTCCACCTGGTCGGTGATGCGGGCGCCGGCGGAGTCCACCAGATAGAACAGCGGGCAGCGCAGGTCGCGGGCCGTCTCCTGGATGCGGAGGATCTTCTCCACCGTGCGGGCGCCCCAGCTCCCGGCCTTCACCGTGGAGTCGTTGGCCATGATGGCCACGGTGCGCCCGGCCACCTTGCCCACGCCGATGACGACCCCATCCGAGGGCAGGTCCGGGTCCAGGTTGTTGGCGAGCTTCGCGTCCTCCACGAAGGAGCCCTCATCCACCAGCAGGCGGATGCGCTCGCGGGCGAAGAGCTTGCCCGCCTCCGCGTTCTTCGCGTGGTACTTCTGCGCGCCACCCTTCTCCACCTGGGCGAGCTTCTCCAGCAGTTTCGAATCTTGGGACATGGCCCGTGGCACATAGCAGAAAGGGCTACGGCTGGCTGCCTTCTCGCTGGGGAACCGGCGCGGCGTGACAGGCAGACGACGCACCGCGCAGAACGGGCGCCCCAGGGGATGCCGCTCCAGGCTCCCCTGCCTACCTTGGTGCTCAACGGGGGCGTGCTCGCGAGTGATGCGCACCCGGCAACCATCGGGCCCAGGAGGGACGCATGTTCGCAGCGAAGAAAGGCAAGTGGATGGCGAAGGGAATCGCCCGGAGCGACCTGTACCGCAAGTGGCTGGCCCACAAGCTCATCAATGACCTCCCGCGCGCGGCGCGCAACCGCTGGGATGACTTCGAGCCGGATGACGTGCTGCGGCATGTCGGCTTGACCACGTACAAGCCGGCGCGCTCGGGCCTGGGTGGCCTGGGCCTCTTCATCCTCGGCGTGGCCGCGGGTGGCGTGGCGGCGCTGCTGATGGCCCCGAAGACGGGCACCGAGCTGCGGACCACCGTGAAGGACAAGGCCACGGCCTACATGAACAAGCAGAACGTCAACCTGGGCCAGGAGCGCACCGCGAACGCCTGAGCGGCGCGCGCGGCCTTCGGGCCATGACGTGAGGCACCTTCGGGGACGGGGCACCGGTGAGCGCCGGGGCTTCCGTCCCCGCCGTCTTCCAGGCGGTGCCCGTGGGGCTAGCGGCCCTTGTAGACAGGGGCGCGCTTCTCCGCGAAGGCGCGCAGGCCCTCCAGGCGGTCCTCCGTCTTGAGGATCTCCTCGTACTTGCGCAGTTCCAGCGCCAGCGCGTCATCCAGCGCCAGGCCCGTGCCCTCGTCGATGGCGTGCTTCGCGGTGGCTACGGCGATGGGCGCGTTCTCCACCACGGACTCCGCCAGCCCATACGCCACGGCCAGCAGGTGCCCCTCGGGCGCGAGCCGGTTCACCAGTCCCACGCTGAAGGCCTCGGCGGCGTTGATGCGGCGGGCGGTGAGGATGAGGTCCTTCGCGCGGCCCGGGCCCACCAGGCGCGCCAGGCGCTGCGTCCCACCGCCGCCGGGGATGATGCCCAGCTTCACCTCCGTGAGGCCCAGCTCCGCGGCCGGGGCCGCCACGCGCAGGTCGCACGCGAGCGACAGCTCCGTGCCCCCGCCGAAGGCCGCGCCGTTGATGGCGGCGATGAAGACACAGTCGCTCTGCTCGATGGCGCGGAAGGTGCGGCGCAGGCCGTCCAGGAAGGCGCGGACCTCGTCCTCGGACATGGTGGCGCGCTCCTTCAGGTCGGCGCCGGCGCAGAAGGCCTTGTCGCCCGCGCCGGTGATGACGACGGCGCGCACCTCGCGGCTGGAGGACACGCGGGTCACCAGCTCGCCCAGCTCCTTCAACATGGCCCGGCTGATGGCATTGCGGCGGCTTTCGCCGTCGATGGTCCAGATCTCGATGGCACCGCGTGCGTCGACCTTGAATTCCGGCATGTTCTCTCCCCTTGCCCGGACTGGCAGGCGGGCTGCCCTGGGCGGCGGGAGAGAGTGCGGCCAGAAGGCAAGTCTGGCAAGGCGGAAACGGTTAGCATGGAGGACATGGCCACGCCTCCGCGCTCCATCTCGTACCGACTCTCCCGGTGGGCCCCCTGGCTGCCCGCCATCGCCTACGTGGCGCTCATGCTCCCGCTGGAGGCCCTGGCCCGCGGCGGTGGCGGCGAGCACTACTCCCGTCCCTCGTCCGGCAGCGGAGGCCGCGGCGGCGGTGGTGACGGGGATGGGGTCGCCTTCTGGGTCGTCTACCAGCTCTTCAGCCTCGTCTGGCGCTACCCCAAGGTGATGCTGCCGCTGCTGTGCATTGGCGGTGTCGGGTACTGGCTGTACCGGCGCAACCTGCACCCGGACGCCACCACGAAGCGGGCCCTGGAGCAGCGCGAGGCCTATCAGCGCACCCAGGTCACCCGGCGTGACGTGGACGGCTGGGCGAACGCCCTGCGGCTGAAGGACCCCGCCTTCCAGGTGGGGCCGATGCTGGAGAAGACGAAGTGGCTGTTCCTGGAGCTGCAGAAGGCGTGGTTCCTCCGGGACATGACGCCGGTGCGGCCATTCCTGTCGGACGCCACCTTCCAGCGCTTCGGCGTGCAGTTGGAGCTGATGCGCGCGCAGGGCGTGCGGGACGCCATCACCGACTTCGAGGTGCTGGACCTCGAGCTCATCGGGTTGGAGCAGACGCAGTGGTTCGACAGCATCCACGTCCGCGTCCACGCGCGCATGCGCGACACCGACGTGCCCGCGGCCTTCTCCGACGCGCAGGCCACCGAGGCCGCGCGCAAGGCGCCCAGCGAGGCCTTCACGGAGGTGTGGACCTTCGTGCGCAAGCCGGGCGCGCAGACGCGCATCGGCGCGGACCTGTTCCAGGGCAAGTGCCCCAACTGCGGCGCGCCCTTCAACGGCGGCGCGGCGAACACCTGCGAGTTCTGCGGCGCGGTGGTGAACTCCGGCAACTACGACTGGACCCTGTCCGAAATCACGCAGGGCATCGAGCACGTGCCGTACCACAAGGCGGTGGACGGCCTGCGGGAGGCGCGCGAGGCGGACCCGGCGCTCAACCTGGAGATGCTGGAGGACCGCGCGTCCCTGCTGTTCTGGAAGTGGATTGACGCGCAGAGCCGCCGGGACATGAAGCCGCTGGCCAAGGTGGCCCGGCCGGACCTGGTGCAGGGGCTGGAGGCGGAGCTGGCGGAGCTGGGCCGTCAGGGCCGCCGCCGCCTGTTCCTGGAGTGCGCCGTGGGCTCCGCGGACGTGCGGGCCTTCCAGGTGGACCCTCAGGGCCACGACGTGGCGCACGTCGAGATCCGCTGGAGCGCGCGCATGGGCATCGGCGCCATCAAGGAGCCGCGCTCCTCCCGGGCCTCCGTGCCCCAGCGCCACATCTTCACGCTGACGCGCAAGCACGGCGCGCAGACGAACACCGCCAACGGCATGTCCACGGACCGGTGCCCGCAGTGCAACGCGCCGCTGACGAACAGCGCCGCCACGGCCTGTGACTACTGCGGCACGCCGCTGTCCACGGGTGAGCGGGACTGGGTGCTCGCGGCGGCGCGCACCTTCGAGGCGTGGAACGCGGACGAGGACGCCCGGTTCCGCGCCCTGCCCCCGCGCCGGTCCGCGCGGGCCGCTCACGGCGACGCCGGCGGGCACGCGGCGCTGGGGAAGGACCTGGTGATGGACGTCCAGGAGCGGCAGCGGCTGCTCTACATGATGGCCGCCATCGCCGCCGCGGACGGTGAGGTGACGAGCGCGGAGCGCAAGCTCTTGAAGCTGTGCTCGGAGCGCTGGGGCGTGGCGTGGTCCAACGTGGAGATGGCGCTGAGCTCGGGGCCGCAGCTCTTCGACCGCATGGTGCCGCGCGGCAGCCCGGAGGCCGAGGCGTTCCTGCGCAACATCGTGGAGATGGCGCTGGTGGACGGGCGCATCGACCGCAAGGAGCGGCGGATGCTGGAGAGCGCCGCCGCCCACCTGGGGATTCAGGACCGGCTGGCGTCGATGCTCAACGGGCGGTGAGGCCCGGAGCGGGCGCCGCGGCCGGGGAGCACCTCGGCCGCCGCGGTCCTGCCCGTCCTCAGGGAGCGGTGACGCCCGGCGCTGGAGGCGCTCGGTGTGTCAGGGCCTCAACGCTTCCAGGCGCCCCTCACGTCTGCGCGCGGCGGGCGGCCTTCTTCTCCCGCTCGCCGAGCGCGGCCTGCAGGTACTTGCCCGCCAGCTTCCGGCCGATCAGCTCCTGGGCAATCTCCCCGGCCTCCACCAGCCGGTCCAGGTTGATGCCGGTGTCCACGCCCATGCCGTGGAGCATGAAGACGGCGTCCTCCGTGGCCAGGTTCCCCGCCGCTCCCGGGGCGTAGGGACACCCGCCCAGGCCGCCGATGCTCGCGTCGAACGTCGTCACGCCCGCGGACAGGCCCACCAGCGCGTTGGCCAGCGCGGTGCCGCGCGTGTCATGCAGGTGCAGCGCCAGCTTCTCCACGGGGAGGTGCTTCAGCAGCGCCTCCAGGAGCACCTCCGTCTGGCGCGGCGTGCCAATGCCAATCGTGTCCCCCAGGCTGAGCTGGTAGATGCCCGCGTCCACGAGCTGGCGGCAGATGTCCACCACGCGCTCCACCGGGACGTCCCCCTCGTAGGGGCAGCCCCACACGGTGGACAGGTAGCCCCGCACCCGCATGCCCGCCTGGAGCGCCGCGGCCGTCACCTCGCGCGCGCCGACGATGGCCTCGGCGATGCTCTTGTTGATGTTCTTCTTCGAGTGCGCCTCGGACGCGGAGATGAAGACGGCGGCCTCCTCCAGGCCCGCGTCCTTCGCGCGCTCCAGGCCCTTGAGGTTGGGCACCAGCGCGGAGAACACCACGCCCTCGCGGCGGCCCACCAGGCGCAGCAGCTCCTCCGCGTCCGCGAGCTGGGGAATCCACTTGGGTGACACGAACGACGTCACCTCGATGCGCTTCTCGCCCGCGGCCACCAGCGCGTTGACGAGGCGCGCCTTGTCCCGCGTGGGCAGGGTGCGCAGCTCGTTCTGCAAGCCATCCCGGGGGCCGACCTCGTAGACATCGACCTTCTTGGGCAACTGACCCAGCCAGCCCAACCTCGCCCTGGAGTGTTCCTTCAGCTCAGCCATGGCGACGCTCCGCTCCCACAATCAGGTCGGTTGACTGGGCGTCCAGCGGCTCGCCCGCCAAGCCACCGTGCACCCAGACGACGGAAAAGCCGGTGCTTTCCAACAGCCGCACCCAATCCGCAAGGGGATAGTAACGAAGGGAATATGACGCGCGCAGGCAGCGCCCCTCCGGGAAGGTCAGCGTCCGCTGTCCCTCGTCCCTCCCTGTCGAGGCGTCGAAGCGGCTCTCCTCCTCCAGGACGCTTCCGTCCGGCAGCGTCTCGCGGAAGGCCGCCCGGGGCGACGCCGCCAGCCGCTCATACGGCACCGTCTGGAACACCCACCGTCCTCCTGGCCGCACCGCGCGCGCGACCTCGCGGAGGATGTGCACGTGCTCCGCGTCCGTGAAGGCGGCCAGCGTCGAGTACCACGCGTAGGCCCCGGCGAGTGACGCCTCGCGGAACGGCAGGGCCCGCAAGTCCCCCTGGACCGCCGGGAAGCCCGGGCGCCGCAGGGACAGGGACAGCGCGTCCAACTCCAGGCCGATGACGCGCCCCGCCAGGGGGCCCTCCGTGTTCAACCGGGCCGCGTGACGTCCATGGCCACACCCCAGGTCCACCACCGGGGCCGAGCCTGCCAGGCCCGCGAAGGCCCGGCCCAGGTACGCCACCTCGCGCGCGGTGACGGCCTCCGACAGGAACGGCAGCGTGCTGCGCAGGTAGAGCTCCCCGAAGAAGCTCATCGCGGCGTCAGGCCCGCGCGCAGCCGGCGCACGGCCTCATCCAGCACCGCCTCCGTCTTGCAGAACGCGAAGCGGGCCAGCCCCTGCCCCAGGGGGCGGTGCTCGGGGCTGTAGAAGACACTGGGCGGAATGGCCGCCACGCCCACCTCGGACACCAGGTGCCGGCAGAAGGCCACGTCATCCGCGAAGCCCTGGCGCGTGATGTCCGCGAGGATGAAGTAGCTGCCCTCCGGCGCGAAGGGCGTCAGCCCCGCCTCACGCAGCCCGGTGAGCAGCCGCCCCCGCTTCGCCGCGTAGGACGACGCCAGCTCCGCGAAGTACGCGTCCGGCAGCCGCAGCGCCTCCGCCATGGCCGCCTGGAGCGGCGCCGCGGTGGCGAAGGTGACGAACTGGTGGGCCCGCTGCACCGCGTCCCGCAGCGCCGGCGGCGCGATGACCCAGCCCACCTTCCACCCCGTGAGGCTGAACGTCTTGCCGCCGCTGCTCACCGTCACCGTGCGCTCGGCCAGCCCGGGCAGCGTGGCCGGGCGCAGGTGGCGCGCGGGCTCGAAGACGATGTGCTCGTACACCTCGTCGGAGAGCACCTTCACGTCGAACTCGGCGCACAGCTCCGCCAGGAAGCCCAGCTCCTCGCGGGTGAACACCTTCCCCGTCGGGTTGTGCGGCGTGTTGAGGATGAGCAGCCGGGTGCGCGGGCCAAAGGCGGCGCGGACCTCGTCCCGGTCGAACCACCACCGCGCGTGCCCGGCGTCTGGCGGGCGCAGCGGCACGAAGCGCGCGGTGGCCCCCACGAAGGCGATGTTGGCGTCGTAGGAGTCGTAGAAGGGCTCGAAGGCCACCACCTCGTCGCCCGGGTCCACCAGCCCCAGCAGGGTGTCGAGGATGGCCTCGGTGGCGCCGCTCGTCACCGTCACCATGGTGTCCGGGTCCACCGTCTGGCCGTAGAAGCGCGCCGAGTGCTCGGCGATGGCCACGCGCAGCTCCCGGGCCCCCGCGCCCATGGCGTACTGGTTGCCCCCGTCGCGGATGGCGCGCCGCGCCGCCTCCTTGATGGCGTCCGGACCGTCGAAGTCCGGGAAGCCCTGGCCCAGATTGACGGCGCCGTGGCGGGCGGCCAGGGCGCTGAACTCGGAGAAGACGGTGGTGGCGAACCGGGTGACTCGCTGCGCGGCCACGGGCCTGGACATGCGGGCGGCTCCTCGCGCCCGGAAGGTCCCGGGCTCAGGGCCTGACGATAGCGTCCACCGGGACGGAACGCGCGTCCTTCACCACCTCGCGCTGCCGGGCCGCCCGGGACACGCCCATGGCCAGCCCCGTCACCACCATCACCAGCGGCACCGCGCAGAGCAGGTCCGTGGCGTAGTGGAAGCGCCCCACCAGCGTGGCGGCGATGAGCCCCAGGCCCGGCAGCAACATCACCCAGAAGACGCGGCGGGAGAAGCGCCACGCGTAGTACAGCACCAGCAGCGTGGCGCCGGTGTGCCCCGACGGGAAGCAGTCCCGCGCGAACAGCGGCTTGCGCATCAGCGAGTCCAGCAGCGGCGTCAGCGTCCCCTGGAGCGGCCCATCGAACGCGCCCACCAGGAAGTAGCGGGGCCCCACCGCCGGCACCAGCGCGTAGGCCGCGTAGTTGAGGAAGAAGAGCAACCCCAGCGCGGTGAGGTATTCGTCGTACTCCGCGCCGCCCGGGCGCCGGTAGAGCACCAGCCCCATCACCAGCGCCCACACGAAGTGGCCGTAGTAGCAGACCAGCAGGAGGTCGTTGAGCCAGCCGGGGACGACGCGCGACAGCACCACCGCCGCCTGCACGCCGAAGAGCCGCTGGTCCGCCGCCACCAACTGCGCGTCCTTGAGGAGCGGGTTGATGGTGTCCACCACGGGGGCCAGCCAGCCGTGCGACAGCACCGCCGTGGGCAGCAGCCACCAGTCCGCGAGCACATGGAGCCACCGGCGCCCGGGGAACGAGGCGGCCAGCGTCCGCAGGACGAGCGGCCCCACGCCCATCACCGCGAACAGCCCCGCACAGCGCAGCGAATCAGGCGCCCAGTGTCCCGGCCCCAACAGCAGCAGCGACGCCAGCGCGCAGGACACCACGATGATGAGGTCCACCGTGGTGAGCTGGACGCGCACCACGGGCGGGGGACTCACGGCGGAAACACCCCGAACACGTTGGGAAAACCAGGCACTCACGCCGACTTACGCTCCCCCGGCGGCGCGGCCCGCGCGCCGGAATCGCCGAGCTCCAGGCTCTGCACAACCGCCCCCTCCCCCGCCCCCGCATCCTTGCCGCCCTTCCATCGTTCCAGCAAGGCGAGCAGCGCGGGGAAGAAGACCGTGGTCCCGAGAAAGGTGCACATGACCCCCAGCAGCGCAATCTGACCGATGCTGCGCAGACCCTGGTGGTTGGCCACCAGCAGCGCGCCATACCCGGCCGCGTTGGACAGCGTGGCCACCACGGCCGCCAGCCCCGTGTGCCGCACCACCTTGCCGAGCGAGCCGGGCCCCTCCTCCTCGTACCGGTGGAAGAGGTGCACCGAGTTGTCCACGGCGATGGCCAGCAGGTTGGGCAGCACCACGGCGTTGATGAAGTTGAGCTGGACGTCGAAGAGGTACATGCCGCCCGCCAGGCACGTCATGCCCAGGAACAGCGGCCCGGTGACGAGCAGCGCCCGCTTGAAGCTGCGCAGGCTGATGAGGATGACGACGAACACCACCGCGGCGGCGGACCACAGGATGAGCGGGCCGTCCGCGCTCACCAGCGCGAAGATGCGGGCGGCGATGCGGTTGCTGTCCAGCACCGCCAGGTCGATGCCGCGCGCCTCCACTGCCTCCACCACCTGGTCAATCTGCGTGGCCCAGCGCCGCAGCTCCTCCGTGTCGGAGTTGGAGACGGAGGGGAACAGCAGGAGGAAGGTGCCCTTCCCGTCCGTGGCCTCGAAGCGGCGGCGCACCTCCACCGGCAGCGCGTCCAGGCCATACGGCTTCGCCTCCAGCATCCGCTGGAACGCCTGAAGCCGCGCGTCCTCGCGAAGCTCCGCGGGCAGCTCCTCCAACCCCTGGAAGGCCTCGCGCAGCGCGGCCAGCTCCACCTCGCGCTTCTCCACGTCGGAGGGCAGCAGGTCATTGAGGGACGCGGAGTCCAGGAAGGCCGACGCCGCGCCGTTGCGCTGCTTCACCTCGGCGATGACGGCCTCTACCTGCGCCGCCTGCGCCACGTCGTCCACCAGGAAGATGGCCGGGTTGAGCGGCTGGCCGAGCTGCTCGGTGACGCGGTCATCCAGGCGCGAGGCCGGGGACTCGCCCTTGAGCTTGCGCATGTCCGTCTCGAAGCCCAACTGGGGCGCCACGGCGACGGAGAACGCGGCGAAGCCCACCACCGACAGGGCGATGGCGACGATGACGCCCGTGGGCCAGCGCCGCCACGCCCGCTCAGGCGCGCGGGCCTGGGGCGCAACGTGGCCATCCGCCGCGGGCGCGGGGTCCACGCGCGCCGGCCGCAGTCGCTCCGCGATGGCGAGCAGCGAGGGGCCCATCGCGTACGTCGCCAGCACGGCCAGCAGCACGCCCAGGCCGGCCAGCAGGCCGAACTGGTTGAAGGCCTGGAACTGCGCCAGCAGCAGCACGAAGAAGGCCGCGGCGTTCGTCACCGCGGACGTCAGCGCGCCGCCGAAGGTGCCGCGCACCGCCGTGGCGATGGCCTCGCGGGCCGGGCGCGCGCGGCGCTCCTCCCAGTACCGCATGCACAGGTGCACGCCGTACTCGATGCCCAGGCCAATCAGGATGGCGACGAGGAAGCCCGTCACGATGTTGAGGTGGCCGATGAGGAGCTGCGCCGCGGCGAACGTCAGCACCACGCCCACCATGACGGGGAGGCCCACCACGGCCAGCGCCGCGACGCGCCGGGTCGCCAGCAGGATGAGCCCCACGGCGATGAGTGCCGACAGCAGGCCCGCGCGCGACAGGTCGCCGCGCATCACCGCGTCCTCTTCGATGCGGCCCTGGAAGTTGCCCGTGGCCTGGAGCGTCACGCGGGGATACCGCGCCGCCGCCAGCGCGCGCCCGGTGCCCATCACCTGCTCCACGAAGCCGCGCGCGAACGCCAGGTCTCCCGCCGTCCCGGCCGGCTTGAGCATCAAGTAGACCTCGGTGCCGTCCGCGCTGGCCAGCGTCTCGCGCATGGGCGCGCCGGGCGCGTACTTCTTCGCGATGGCCTCGAAGTCCGGCGGCTCCGGCGTGCCCCCCAAATCAAAGAAGAAGGGGTTGGCCCGCTGCCGCTCGTAGCGCACGCGCGCCGTCACGTCCTGGCGCAGCGCGGCGAGCTGCTCGATGGGCAATAACAGCAACGCATTTTGACGGAAGAAGTCCACGTCATAGCGGTGCTCGACGTAGCGGACCTCGGGCATCGCTTCCAATTGCGTCTGCAATTCGGCCGCGTATGCCTCCAGGCGCTGGGGCGTGTCTCCCTTTGCGACCAGGACCAGGTAGCCGTCCCCGCCCGCCTTCTCTGACACCCGTGTCAGGTCCCTCACTTCCGGGGAGCCCTGCGGTAGCAGCTCCACGAACGACCCGCGGAACTCCAGCCGCGACGCCAGCGACATACCGCCGAGCGTGAGCAGTGCGAACACCCACAGCACCCGCCACGGGCGAGCGACCGCCGCCGCGATGAAGCCTTCGAACCACCGTTGAGACCTGGCCAACGTCGACTCCTCGGGGACCAGCGAGGGAGCAAATCCCCGGCCAGTCAGTGGCTCCCCGGAACAGCGGGTGAAGCGGAGGGCTTCCAGGCACACGCGCCCGTCAGCAGGTGTGCAGCCGGATGCACACCTTGCGCTCCAGTATCGACTGGAGAACAGCGGGTGTGCGACGGCGGGGTGCCACCAAAGTCTCAGTGCTGTCAAGCCGAGCCCGGCCACGGGCGGCGACAGAGGGACGGACGGCGCGGCGCTTGCCTTGACACTGCCGCGCTCCCTCTTTATTCACGCCCCCGCGTCCCCCGTGGGAGGCCGCCGGACGCAGATGTCCCCGACGTGGAACGTTCCCTTCATCGGGGGAGTCGCGACTGGAGAGCCCCAGGCTCCCGGGCCGGTCCAATGCCTCCCGACGCAGCCTGACAGAAAGACCGATCACCCATGAGCGACGTCTTCGACAAGTGCCGTAATTGGAAGGACTACCGCATCGCGAAGGCCACGGGCCTGTACCCGTACTTCCGGGCCATCGAAGCGTCGCACGGCGCCACCGAGGTGGAGATCGAAGGCAAGCGCGTCATCATGGTCGGGTCCAACAACTACCTGGGCCTGTCCGCGGATCCGCGGGTGAAGGAAGTGGCCATCAAGGCCACGGAGAAGTTCGGCACCACCAGCTCCGGCTCGCGCCTGCTCAACGGCACGCTGGCGCTGCACGAGGAGCTGGAGGCGCGGCTGGCGAAGTTCCTCAACCGCGAGTCCGCCATCGTCATCTCCACGGGCTTCCAGACGAACCTGGCGCTGGCGTCCATCCTGGGCCGGCACGACATCGTCTTCAGCGACCGGCAGAACCACGCGTCGCTGGTGGACGGCATCCGCCTGTCCTTCGCCACCGAGCGCAAGTTCCGCCACAACGACATGGACCACCTGGAGCAGCTCCTGTCCCAGGCGGACCCGGACGCGGGGAAGATCATCGTCACCGACGGCGTCTTCTCCATGGAAGGTGACATCTGCAACCTGCCCCGCATCGTGGCGCTGGCGAAGCACTACAACGCGCGGGTGATGACGGATGACGCGCACGCCATGGGCGTGCTGGGCGCGCGGGGCCGGGGCACCTCGGAGTACTTCGACCTGGAGAAGGAGACGGACCTCGTCATGGGGACCTTCTCCAAGAGCTTCGCGTCGCTGGGCGGCGTGCTGGCCGGTCCCTTCGAGGTCATCAACTACATCCGCCACAAGGCGCGCTCGGTCATCTTCTCCGCGTCCATGACGCCGGGCTCCATCGCCGCGGCGCTCAAGGCCCTGGAGATCATCGAAGCGGAGCCGGAGCGCCGCGCCCGGCTGCTGGACATCGCGGAGAAGATGCACAACGGCTTCCGCGCCATGGGCTTCGACACCGGCGTGTCGGTGACGCCGGTGGTGCCGGTGCACATCGGTGACCAGGTGAAGTGCTTCCGCTTCTGGCGCGCGCTGCACGAGGCCGGCGTCTTCGCCAACCCGGTGATTCCGCCGGCGGTGGAGCCGGGCCACGCGCTCATCCGCACCTCGTACATGGCCACGCACACCGACGCGCAGTTGGACCGCGTGCTGGACACCTTCGAGTCCATTGGCCGGAAGCTCGGCGTGATTCCGGAGACGCGCCCCACCGTGTACGAGCCGGTGCAGATCGCCCGGCCCGGCACCCGCATCCTCTCCAACCGCGCGAGCGAGAAGTGGGCCGCGGGCTCGAACGGCCTGCTGGCGGACCAGGGCGGCCTCACCCTGGACCAGCTCTCACGCATGTCCTCGCGCGAGGTGGCCGGCCGCCTGTTCGACGCGGTGGAGCAGCTCACCTGGCGCGCGGCCAACCTCCAGCCGGAGGACCTGCGCAAGCTGGGCTCGGCGCCCATGAAGCTGTGGGAGAAGCGCGGCGAGCTCCCGGGCATGCTGCTGGAGAAGGGCGCCCACTTCTTCATGCGCAACGGCGCCCACTCGGACCGGAACTGAACCGCCCATGGCCCTCCGCGCCGAGCCGTCCCAGCCGACACAGGCGTCCCCGACCATGCCGTCGGACGTGCAGGTGACCCCTGTCCGCGGCGAGGCGGAGCGGATGCAGTTCATCCGCCTCCCCTACCCCCTCTACAAGAACGACCCGCACTGGGTCCCCCCGCTGGAGATGGAGCGCCGGGACTTCCTGGACCCGAAGAAGAACCCCTTCTTCGAGTACGGTGAGCTGGAGCTGTTCCTCGCCCGGCGCGGCCCGGACGTGGTGGGCCGCATCGCCGCCATCCGCAACCCGCGTCACATGGAGCTTCACGGCACGAAGGAGGGCTTCTTCGGCCTCTTCGAGTGCGTGAATGACGCGGGCGTCGCCCGGAGCCTGCTGGAGGCCGGCGCGTCCTGGCTGCGCCAGCGGGGCATGGACGCGATGCTGGGCCCGGCCAACCTGTCCTCCAACCAGGACTGGGGCCTGCTCATCGAGGGCTTCGACTCGCCGCCCGCGGTGATGATGCCGCACAACCCGCCCTACTACGCGGCGCTGCTGGAGGCCTGCGGCCTGACGAAGGCCAAGGACTTGTACGCCTTCGAGCTGTCCTCCTCCGCGCAGCCGCCGGAGAAGGTGGTGCGCATCTCGGAGAAGATCCGCCAGCGCGACGGCGTCGTCGTGCGCCCGGTGGACATGAAGAACCTGGACGCCGAGGTGAAGCGCATCCGCGACATCTACAACTCGGCGTGGGAGAAGAACTGGGGCTTCGTCCCCTTCACGGACGCGGAGTTCGACCACCTGGCCAAGGAGCTCAAGACGGTGGTCCGTCCGGAGCTGGCGCTCATGGCCGAGGTCCAGGGCGAGCCGGTGGCCTTCTCCCTCACGGTGCCGGACGCCAACCAGGCCATCCGCGCGGCCAACGGGCGGCTCACGACGTTTGGCCTGCCCATTGGCCTGGTGAAGCTGGCGCTGGCCTCGCGCCGCATCAACCGGCTGCGCCTCATCATCCTCGGCATCAAGGAGGGCTACCGGCGCCGCGGCCTGGACGCCATCCTGTACCTGGACACCCTGCGCACCGCGAAGCGCCTGGGTTACGTGGGCGGGGAGATCTCCTGGACGCTCGAGGACAACCACCTGGTCAACCGCGCCATCGAGTCCATGGGCGCGCAGCGCTCCAAGACGTACCGCGTCTACCAGCGCGCGCTCTGAGCGCCGCCTGCCTCCGAGGAGTCACCCTTGCGCTTCCTGCTCACTGGCGGCACCGGGTTCATCGGCCAGCGGCTCGCGCGCCGCATCGTGGAGCGCGGCGACACGCTCACGCTGATGGTGCGCGGCAGCTCGCGCCGGGGCCCCCTGGAGGGCCTGGGCGCCCGCTTCGTGGTGGCGGACCTGACGACGGGGGCGGGCCTGGCCGAGGCCGTGCGCGACGTGGACTGCGTGCTGCACCTGGCCGGCGTCACCAAGTCCCGCGAGCCGGAGGGCTACTTCGAGGGCAACGCCCGGGGCACCCGCCGGCTGGTGGAGGCCATGGCCGCCCTGCCCCACCCGCCCCGGCTGGTGTACTGCTCGTCGCTGGCCGCCGCGGGCCCGTCCACGCCGGAGCGCCCGCGCCGCGAGGAGGACCCGCCCGCGCCCGTGTCCCTCTACGGCCGCAGCAAGCTGGGCGGCGAGGAGGCGGTGCGCGAGTTCGCGGACCGGGTGCCCTCCGTCATCGTCCGGCCGCCCATCGTCTACGGGCCCGGTGACGTGGAGTTCCTCCCGTCGCTGCTGCCCATGGCCCGGCTGGGCCTGGCGCTGAAGAGCGGCTTCGGGCCCAAGCGGTACTCGCTCATCCACGTGGATGACCTGTGCACCGCGCTACTCGCGGCCGCGGACCGGGGCCCCACGGTGTCCAGCGAGGACCCGGCGCGCGGCGTGTACGGCGTGTCCGACGGCGTGGAGCACTCCTGGGAGGACGTCTGCGCGGCCATGGCCGGGGCGCTCGGCAAGGGCCGGCCCGCGGTGCTGCCGGTGCCGCAGACGGTCAGCTACGTGGTGGGCCTGGGCTCGGAGGCCGTGGCCCGGCTGCGCGGCACGGTGCCCATCCTCAACCGCGACAAGGTGCGGGAGATGCGGTGCGCCGCGTGGACCTGCTCCACCGAGCGCGCGAGCCGCGAGCTGGGCTTCCTCCCCACCATCCCCCTGGCCCAGGGTCTGGCCGGGACGCTGGCCGCCCTCCGCGAGGCCGCGGGACGCTAGAAGCACGAAGGCCGAGGCGCCCGCGCGGGCACCCCGGCCTGGACGGTGGCGCCGTCTGTCCGCGTCAGGGCACGGCCGTCTGCCCGGCGCTCTTCTGCGCCGACGCCGCGTTCTCCTTTTCGAGCTGCGCCCGCTTGCTCTTCAGCGTGGAGAGCAGGCCGTCGAAGCCCTTGTCGGCGAGCAGCTTGCGGAACTGCCCCTTGTACGTGTCCACCAGGGACACCTCGTCGGTGACGACGTCGTAGATGCGCCACGGCCCGGTCGCCGACGTGCGGTACAGGCGGTAGTCGACGGGGATGGCGTCCTTCTTCACCTTCACGGTGGTGCCCACGGTGGCCTCGTTCCCGTCCACGCCCTCCTCGCCGTACTTCACCTGGGCCTGCGCCTGCCCCAGGGCCTTCTGGGCGTAGGACGCGCGCAGGAGGCCCGTCATCGTGTCGGTGAACTCCTTGCGCTGCGCGGGCTTGAGGTCGGCCCAGGCCTTGTCACCCAGCGCACGCTTCGCCAGCTCCTCGAAGTCGACGAACTTCTCCACGACGCTGGCGAGCGACTGCGCGGTGGCGCCGGGCGCGTTGGCGGCCTTCTGTACGTCGGCGTTCCCGGATTTGACGACCGTCAGCGGGCCGGGCGCGGCGGCGAGCAAGGTGGCGGCAAGCAGGGAAGCAATCATTCCATGGGCTCCGAGTGAAAGGACGGTAGGGAAGACAGTGGTGAGCGCATGGTTATTCACCCGGGGTCAGCGGCGCCCCGGTAACCCGCGCGAGGGCGGCCATGCCCACCCGAACGTCGTGCCAGCTCTTGCCTTTGTCACCTGAAGCCTGGGCATAGGCCGTGAAAGCGTCCACCAGGTCACGCGTGTCACCGGTTCCCAGGTCGAACGCGGTGAAGGCGGCCGTCACCCACCGGCGCGCGCTGCGCTCCGCCTCGCCGAAGGAGCGGGCGCGGCTCCAGGCGGCCACCAGCTCGCCGTGCACCTTGGTGACCTCCAGCCGGATGCCCGCGCGGATCTGCTTCTCCTGCGCGCGCAGCTTGTCCAGCTCCGCGCGGGCCTGCTCCAACTGGGCATCCTTGATGGGGATGTCGAACGTCCCCCGCATCACCAGGCCCACGCCGGCGGAGCGGTCGTTGTACGGGTCGAAGGCGAAGGGGCTGCGCTGCCGCGTGGCGCTGGTGGTGAAGCGCACGTCATAGAAGCCGGCGAGCCCCAGGTCCGGGAAGTAGCTCCGCTCGCGGATGAAGACCTCGTGCTCCCGCGCGATGATGCCCGCGGCGATGGCGGTCAGCTCGGGCCGGGCCTGCTCCGCCCGCGCCAGCGCCTGCTCCAGGCTGGGCACCGGCACGTCCTCCTCCAGCTCCAGGTCCTCCTCCACCACCGCCACGGGCTCCTCCGGGCCGGCGTTGGCCAGCAGGCCGATGGCGGCGAGCGCGAGCTGACGGCCCTGCAGGGCCTCCGCCTTGCGCGCCTCCACCAGCTCCCGGAAGAAGCGGACCTTGTACGAGTCCACGGCGGACACCTGCGCGGAGTCCTCCTTCAACAGCCGGTCGATGCGCCCGGCCGCGTCCTCCAGCCGCCTGGCCACCTCCTCAATCTGCTGCAGGCCGCTTCGCGCGAGCTGGTAGCCAAAGTACGCCTGCGCGGCCTGGAAGCCGACCTCGTCGCGCATGCGCTCCCGCAGCGCGGCGCCCACCACCGGCCCCTGCGCGCCGGCCTTCTCCAGCGCCGTCAGCTTGCCGAACGTGTAGAGCGGCAGCACCGCGTTGCCGGTGGAGAACACCGTCACGCCGACGCGGCCGAAGTTGAGGTCGCCCTCCAACGAGGCCTCCGTCGTGGGCGGGCCGCCCAGCCCGTCGTTGCGGGCCTCGGGGATGGGGCCTCCCGCGCCCACGGTGATTTCGAACTTGGGGAACCAGGCCCACTTCGCCTGTTGGTAGAGCGCGTGGAACTTGCGCAGCTCCGCGCTGGCCTCCTCCACCCGGGAGTCCGTCTCACGGGCGCGCGCCACCAGCCGCGCCAACGTCAGGGGCGCCGGGCGCGCGGGCTGCTTCGCGTCCGAGTCAGGCGCGTCCGCCACCGTGTCCTTCGCGCTCTCCGCCTCCTGGCCGGGCGCCACGGCGGGCGCGGGGGAGATGGCCGGGCCGCCTCCATTGGCGCCAGGCGTCTGTTCGATGGAGCTGGGCGCCATGGGCGGCGGTCCCGGCGGCAGGTCCGGACCGCCGGTGCCCACCCGAGGCGTGGGCCGCGTGCCACCCGGGCTCCCCGTGCCGGGGACTGCCGCGGGCGCGTCCGAGCCGGGCGTCACCGCGTCGGGCGTCACCGTTTCGGGTGCGCCAGGCGAAGGCGAGGTGCCCGGCGTCGGCGATGGGGCGGCCGTGCCCGGGGTGCCGCCGGGGCTGGTCGAGGGGCCGCTCCCCGTCCCCACCGAGCCGGGGGTGAGCTGCGCGGCGGCCACTCCCGCCGCGAGCGCCAGCGCCATTGTCACGCCATGATCCAGGTGTCCGCGCATCAACCCGCCTTGTGCGGCTCCCCATATCCGAGAACCCCACGGCGGCGCAGCATGTCCGTTCGCCAGCGAGCCGTCACCGGTGTTGTTCGTCCCAATCGCGGGCCGGAAGGCATGGGGAGGCGTCCTGTCGTGGAACCCGTGACACTCGCGCGTGAAAAGGAGTTGGTGGGACGTGACGCATGCAGCAGATTGCGCCCTGTTCCCGAGACAGAGGATCCCCACACATGCCCCATACCGATCGCGTCAAGCAGATCCTGTCGTGGTACCCGTCCGACAACCCCGGCACGCTGACCAACCTGGCCCGGCTGCTGAACACCGGCACGCTGGCCGGCACGGGCAAGCTCGTCATCCTCCCGGTGGACCAGGGCTTCGAGCACGGCCCGGCCCGCTCCTTCGGTCCGAACCCCGCCGGGTATGACCCGGAGTACCACATCAAGCTGGCCATCGAGTCGGGCTGCAACGCCTACGCGGCGCCGCTGGGCTTCCTGGAGGCCGTGGCCGGCAAGTACGCGGGTGAGATTCCCCTCATCCTCAAGGTCAACAACTCCGACACCCTGGCCAAGGTGGCCAACCCCATGTCCGCGGTGACGAGCTCCGTGAAGGACGCCGTCCGCCTGGGCTGCACCGCCGTCGGCTACACCATCTACCCGGGCTCCGGCGCGCGCAACGAGCAGTACGAGGACCTCCGCGACATCATCGCCGAGGCCAAGTCCTACGGCCTGCCCACCGTCCTCTGGGCCTACCCCCGCGGCAACCTGTCCAAGGAGGGTGAGACGGGCATCGACGTGGTGGCGTACGCGGCGCAGATCAGCGCCCAGCTCGGCGCCCACGTCATCAAGGTGAAGCCGCCGCAGGACCACATCGAGCAGGCCGAGGCCAAGAAGGCCTTCGAGAAGGCCGGCATCGCCACCAAGACGCTGGCGGACCGCGTCCGCGAGGTCGTCCGCTCCGCCTTCAACGGCAAGCGCATCGTCATCTTCTCCGGCGGCGAGGCCAAGGGCACCGACGCCCTCCTGGAGGAGATCAAGCAGATCAACGCCGGTGGCGGCTTCGGCTCCATCATGGGCCGCAACGCCTTCCAGCGTCCGCACGAGGAGTCCATCAAGCTCCTCAAGGACGTGATGGCCGTCTTCGCCGGCAAGGCGTAGGCGCCGCGGCGGAAGACAAAAAGGCCCGCCAGGTCTCCCTGGCGGGCCTCTTCACTTCAGAGTGGAGCTAATCGGGATCGAACCGATGACCTCTTGAATGCCATTCAAGCGCTCTCCCAGCTGAGCTATAACCCCGGCTGCTTGCTGCTGGGCCGCTTTGGGGAGCGGCCCGACTTCAACAAAAAGGCCCACCAGGTCTCCCTGGCGGGCCTCTTCACTTCAGAGTGGAGCTAATCGGGATCGAACCGATGACCTCTTGAATGCCATTCAAGCGCTCTCCCAGCTGAGCTATAGCCCCGTCTTTACTGCTGAGCCGCTTTGGGGAGCGGCCCGACCGGCGAAGTGGGTGCCTTCTACCGTTTCTTCGCCCCAGGCACCAGAACTCTTTGGGGCCTCGGTGCGTTTTTTTGTTCGTTCAACCGCTGCGCCACCTCTTCCCCTTCCCGGAGGAGGTCGGTGAGCTCGCGCGCGGAGGCCTCGACCGCCTGCTCCGCTGCCTCCACCGCCTCGAGCGCGGCGCCGAAGCCCGACGGGAGCTCCAGCCGGCCCCTCTGGACCTGGCGCCAGACGGCCTCCCCCAGCTCCTTGAGCGCCTTCTCCTTCTGATCCTTCAACACGGTGGCCCGCGCGTTCGCCCGGGCCAGGTCCGTGTTGCGCTCCACGGCCTCGCGGAGCTGGGCCAACCGGTCCTGCGCGGCTTGGAAGGCCTCGTTGATCTGCTTCACCACCTCGGACTGCTTCGAGTCGGCCGCCAAGTCAGTCACACTCCTTGAGAAATCAACGATTGCGTAGCGTGTGCTTTCAGAGCCTGTCAACCCGGCCCCGCCCCGGTCCTCCGCAGCCGCGCCGCGAAGAAGCCTCCCCCGGGCACCTTGGGAGGCAACGCCTTCAGATAGGGGCCCTGCGCGGCGAGCGCCGCCCGCTCCGCGCCGAGGACGTCCTCCACCGGCTCCAGCGTGAAGTCCGGGTGCTTCGCCAGGAAGGCCTCCACCACCGCCTCGTCCTCCTCGGGCATCACCGAGCAGGTCGCATAGACGATGAGTGCGCCCGGCTTCGCCTGGCGTGAGACCTCTTCCAGCAGCTCGGACTGCGTGGCCTGGTACCTGGTGATTTCCTGCGCCGTCAGCTTCCACTTCTGATCCGGCTCGCGCGCCAGGGAGCCCGTGCCGCTGCATGGCGCGTCAATCAGGAGGACGTCCGCGTCGGACAGCGGGAGCGGATGCGGGAAGGCGACCTGCCGGAGCGAGAAGTGGCGCACGCGCTCACGCGCCTCGGCCAGCCGGCGCCGGGAACGGTCTCCCGCCAGCACCTTGCCCCGGGGCCCGACGAAGTCCGCCAGCGCCAGCGTCTTGCCGCCCGCGCCCGCGCACACGTCCGCGACGGTGAAGCCCTCCAGCGAGCCCCCCTTGGGACGGCACATCTCGGAGATGAGCTGGCTGCCCACGTCCTGCACCTGGAGCCGGCCGGACTTCATCACCCGCGTCTCGAAGACGCGGTGGCTGGAGTCCGTCACCCGCACCGCGTCCGGCGCCGCGAGCACCGGCTCCGCGTTGACGCCCTCCTCCCTCAGCGCCGCGAGCACCGCGTCCCGCGTCCCCGGGGGCCGCGCGCGGAAGTGAAGCGACGGCTCCTCGTCGAGCGACGCCAGCAGCCCCTCCAACCGCGCCTCCGGGTACGCCTGCGCCAGCCGCTGCACCAGCCAGTTGGGGAAGGAGTAGCGGATGGCCAGCCGCTCGGCCGTGGACTCCGGCAGCGGCGCTTCCGGCAGGGGCGCCTCCACGACGCCCTGGAGCAGATCGTCCTTGATGGTGCGCGGCCGCACCGGGCCCGGCAGCCGCACCTCGGGGCCGATGCGGGTCCACCCCTCACCACAGAAGATGCGGCGCCAGAGGGCGTAACGGACCAGCGCCTGGTCCTCCGTCAGCCCCACCTTCCCCATGGTGTGCCCCAGCAGCCGGGCCGCCAGGTCCAGCAGCCGCTGGTGCCGGGACAGCTCGCGCACCGCCATGGCGGCGAAGCGGCGCTCCTGCCCCCCCCAGGCCATTGGCCTCACGCAGGGAATTGGCGAGCGCGGCCTTCAGCGGCTCGCCGCGAAGCACGGCGATGTGCGCCTCCAGCGCCGCCGTCGCGCCACGCCGGGACGGACGGCCCAGGCGCTCCGGGTCCACGGGCGTTACCGGCCAGACGGAATCCACGTGCTTCAGCCCTGCCCTTTCAGTCCCACGACCACCGCCAGACAGCCTTCCGGGCTGCGCACCCGAGGCCGCTGCCCCGCCCCCAGGAAGAGCGACTCGGGCGCGGCGTACGTCACGCCCTCCACCTGCAGGGAGCCTCCGACCACCTGGACGCCCGCGCCCTCGGACGTGGGGTGGAACGTCCAGTCAACGTCCGCCCCGGCCGTCAAGGACACCCACACCGTGGGCGGCTCGGGCTCGCGCGCGAGCCGCACATGGGTGCCTTGAGACGACCAGGCGCTCGCGGGCGGGCGGCCCCCCTGGGTGGCCAGACGCTCCACGTCCTGACGCAGCGCGATGAAGCGCTCGACCAGCGCGACGATGTCGTCGATCTGGAAGGGCTTGAGGAGGATGGCGTCCGCCACGTGGGGCAGGACGGCCTGGGTGACCTCCTCCGGCGTCGCCGCGCTGACCACCGCCACCGGCTGCTGACGCTGGCGCGCCGCCTCCACGACGGTGCGGCCTCCCTGCTCACCGCCCGAGATGCGCAGGTCGGTGATGACCAGGACGAAACGCTCCGCCTGGAGCGCGGCGACGGCATCCTCTCCGGTGCTGACCGCATGGACCTCCGCCAGCTCGGAGATGAGCTCGCCCATGCCTTCCCGAAGGCTCGCGTCGTCCTCGACCAGCAACACCCTCATTACCGGGGGACCTCCGCCGCCCCTACCTGCTGGAGCCTGTCCTTTATCAGGACCGGGCGCGTCCAGCGCAAGACGACCTCGCCGGTCCTGCCCTTCGGATATGGCCCTCCCCGGACTCGAACCGGGACGCGGGGTCAGCCGCAGCGGATTTTGAGTCCGCCTCGTCTACCAATTTCGACAGAGGGCCCCCTGCTGTCGCGACGGGCAGACGTATACCGCGAGTTGATGCCAAGTGCATCCGAAGATTGCGGTGGTCCACGCACATCGCTAAGAGGGGCCCCCCATGTACAACCTTCTCATCTCCCTCGGTGTGGGAATCGCCGTCGCGCTCCTCGTGAAGGTCGCCGGCTTCTCCATCTGGGCAGGGCTCGTCCCCGGAATCCTGGCCCTCGTTGGCGCCTACGTCGTGCTCGCCCGCAGGGTGGCCAGCCGCGTCCAGGCCCTGATGACGGTGGTCCAGAAGGATCTCCAGTCCCAGCCCTCCAGCCAGAAGGACGCCCAGGCGCGGGTGGACCGGGCCGTGAAGACGCTGGAGCAGGGGCTGGTCTACGACAAGTGGCAGTTCCTGGTCGGTCCGGAGCTGCACTCGCAGATCGGCATGTTGAAGTACATGGTGAAGGACCACGAGGGCGCCAAGGCCGCCTTCGCCAAGGGCAGCACCCGCAACTACATGGCCAAGGCCATGGAGGGCGCCCTGTACTTCCAGCGCAAGGACTTCGACGCCATGAAGAAGGCGTTCGAGTCCGCCACCAAGAGCGGCAAGAAGGAGTCCATCGTCTGGGCGGCCTATGCCTGGTGCCTGCTGCAGAACAAGGACAAGGAAGGCGCGCTGCGCGTGCTCGCCCGGGGCGTGGAGGAGAACCCCAAGGACGAGAAGCTCAAGGGCAGCCTGGCGCAGCTCCAGAACGACAAGCGGCTGAAGATGAAGCCGTACGAGCCCATGTGGTGGCAGTTCGGGCTCGAGGCGCCGCCGCCGGTCATGCCGCCCATGGGTGGCCGCCGCATGCAGTTCAACACCCGACGCTAGCCCCCCGTCGCGCGGCCCGCGAGCGTCCGCCCTCGCACGGGAATATCTACCGCCTCGCCCCTCGGCGCGCTGCAACGTCTTCCGACCCTGTACAACAGGGTGACGCGAAGGGTGCGCAACCGCCCGGAAACACTCTGACTGCCCTCCCCCACCGAAGGGCATGCTGCTTGCTCCCGCACCGTGCTCACGGATACGGGGAAAGGCCCCGTCTCGCGGAGCCTGACAGGCTTGGCAGCCGGAGGTCTCGGGTGAAGGTTGTGGGCGTTGGGGTGTGCTTGCAGGACCGGGCGGCGGCGGATGCGCGTGGGGCGCAGGGGCGTTGGGAGCACACGACAGGGCGTGGCACCCGAGACTTTCGGCCTGCCATTTCGCAGCAGCCGAGTGAAGCGGAGTGGTGCATGGAACGGCGCGGCCGGACCTCGGAGCGGTCCCTTCTGCTCATCATCGAGGATGACGCACAGGTCCGCGAGAGCCTCGTGGACCTGCTCGCCGCGCGCTTCGACGTCCTGGCCGCCCCGGACTCGGACGAGGGGCTGGAGCTGGCGCGGGAGCACCGCCCCGACCTCATCCTCCTGGACAGGTTCCTTCCCGGCGGGGACGGGCTCGCGGTGCTGGAGCTGCTCCAGCGCGAGCCGCGCACGGAGGCCCTGCCCGTCATCTTCCTCACGGGCGACGCGGACGAGGCCACCCTGGAGCGCTGCCTGGAGATGGGCGCCGTGGACTTCATCCACAAGCCGGCCAGCGCGCGGGAGCTGCTGGCGCGCATTGACCGGGCGCTGCGCACGAGCGAGCAGCAGCGCCGGCTGCAGGTATTGGCGCAGACGGACGGCCTCACGGGGCTGGCCAACTTCCGGGCGCTGACCATCCGGATGGACGAGGAGTTCCGCCGGGCCCAGCGCTACCAGTACCCGCTGAGCGTCGTCATCATCGACCTGGACCACCTCAAGGCCATCAACGACGGCATGGGCCATGACGTGGGCAACCGGGCCATCCTCGCGCTGGCCGCCCAACTGAAGAACGAGCTGCGCGAGTCCGACTTCGCGGCCCGCTTCGGCGGCGACGAGTTCGTCGCGCTGCTGCCGCACCAGACGGCGATGGAGGCAGCCGTCTTCGCCGAGCGCATCCGCAGCGGGCTGCGCGCCGTCGGCGTGCAGAAGAGCGACGGCCGCCCCGCCCCCTTCGGACTGAGCGTGAGCGTGGGCATCGCCGACCATACCTTCGAAGGGCCTCGCGAGGACACGGAGTCGCTGATGAAGGCGGCGGACGCGGCCCTCTACGAGGCGAAGCGCGAGGGGCGGGACCGGGTCGTCGTCTTCGGCAGGCCCGCGAGTTCGCCTCCGGCGCAGCGGCACTGAACGGGGCGCGGTGGGGCAGGCAACGGCGGGGCAGCAACGAGGGCGCGGATGATGCTGGCGAACAGACTGGCGACAGGCTCGAGGGTGGCGGTGGTGGGGGGCGGCATTGCCGGAGCGGGGCTTGCCGCCTCGCTCCTTTTCAACGGGAGGGCACGCGGGCTGGCGCTGGACGTGCGCGTGTACTCCGGAGGAATGTCGGACCGCACGGCCCCGCCCGCGGTGCTGACGCCGGAGTGCCGCTCCCGCCTGGCCGCGCTGGGCTGCCGCATCCCCCCCGAATGGCGCACCCACGAGCTGCGCGGGATTGAAGTCATCGCCGAGGGCCGGCGCGAGCTGCTGTCCTCCACGCCCGGAGGCCTCTGGGTGGTGGACGGCTGGCCCCAGGGCCTGGGCGGCCTGGAGCAGGTGCGGGACGTGCTCGCCACCGCGGCCAGCGCCCAGGGGGCCCGCTTCCTGCCCCGCCACGTCGAGCGCGTGGAGCGGCAGGCCCCCGCGCCGGACGCGCCCGCCTCCGTGCGGGGCGCGGGCTCGCTGGTGGTGCGCGCCCAGGGCAGCGGTGATCGCTTCCACGCGGTGGCGCTGGCGGCCGGGGCGGGACCGATGATGGGCGACGCCTTCTTCAAGGGCTTCCGCCCCGCCCCCACCGTCCCGGCGGTGCAGGCCCGCCTGCGCCACGCCGCGCCCCGGCTGGAGCTGGCCCCGGTGGCCCGGCTCTGGATCGCGCCCCTTCCGACGGTGGACGCCCTCTTCCTGCTGCCGGGCGCCAGCTCGGTGTACGCGCTGGCCTTCGGGCCCGCCGTGACGCCCGCGGACCTGTGCCAGGTGCTGATGATGGCCGCCCGCGACGGGCTGGTGGAGGAAGGCTTCGAGCTGGCGGCGCTGGAGACCACGCGCCTGCCCTACGGACCGGGCCGGACGCTGGTGGCCCCCGGGCAGCTCGCGGTGGGGCCCGCGGCCTTCGGCCACCCGCTCCAGGTGGGCCTGTCGGAGACGCTGGCCTCGTGCAGCCGCGCCGCGGTGGCGCTGCTGGACGGCGGCCTGGACGCGAGCACGCTGGAGCGCCGCTACGTGCGTGAGGGCCTGGGCGAGCTGCTGGAGGACTCGGCGGCGGGAGCCCGGACGCTCACCTGGCTGCGCCGCGCGGGCGCTCGGGCGCCGGAGGCCTTCATCAAGGCGAAGGGCCGGCGGACGCTGAGCGGCAGCTTCGACGGCGGCGTGCTGGGCCTGAGTGGCCCCACGCCCATCGCGCTCCTGGGCGCCGCGCGCTGGGAGGGCCTGAAGGCGCTGGTGGGCTCGTGGCTGCGCACCACGGTGGAGCCGGTGCCCTCGGTGGTGCCGGAGCTGGAGCCGGACCTCTACTACGTGGTGGATGACGACCCCGACGCGCGCGAGGCCATGACGGCGCTGCTGGAGAGCACGGGGGCGAAGGTGGTGTCCTTCGCGGACGAGCTCGCCCTCTTCTGCGCGGTGGCTCGCCGGCCGCCCACCGCCATCCTGCTGGACGTGGTGCTGCACTGGGTGGACGGCCTGCGGCTGGCCGAGGGCCTGAAGCAGCATCCCCTCACCCGCCACACCCGCGTGCTGGTGATGAGCGGGCTCAACCGGCCGCATGTGCGGCAGCGGGCCCTGGACGCAGGGGCGGAGGCCTTCCTGCCCAAGCCCGTGGACCCGGACCGGCTCCTGCGCATCCTCACCGGGCGCGCGCCCCTGCTGCCCGAGCTGGAGCACGCGCCCACCGCGCCGCTCCCGGAGGAGGCCCCGCGCGAGCACGCCACGGACCGCTACGCGTCCTGACCGCCGCCGGGAATGGCCACCGCGGAGACCGGGGCGTGGATCGCCTCGGCGCTCCCGGGCGTCAGCGCCTTGAGGTTGGCGCGGATCGTCTCACAGATGCGCTCCAGCGGCAGGTCGTTGTCGTCGTGGCCGAAGGGGTCTTCGATCTCCACGCCAATCTCCTCGATGCCGAAGAAGATGTAGGCGACGATGAACGTGGCCAGCACCGTCAGCCATCCGAACGAGGCCACCAGCGCGAACGGCAGCGTGTAGCAGTAGACGAGGAGCGCCCGCCGCAGGTGCATCATGTACGCGAACGGGATGGGCGTCTTGTGGATGCGCTCGCAGCCGCCGATGTAGTCGATGAGCAATTGGACGTTCTGGTCGAGCTGCATCTGCACGTATTCGGGGTAGTAGCCCCGGCGCCGGCCCTCATCGAGCAGCGCGGACATCTTCTGGGAGACGGCCAGCGGGACGTGCTGGCTGCCCAGCACCGCGTCCGCCTCGTCGCGCGAGAGCTCGCTGGCGACGGGGCCCAGGTCCCGCTCCCCGCGCAGCGACGCCGTGGCCGCGTAGGGGAACGTGCTGATCCACCGCAGCAGCGTGCCGTAGAGCGCGGCGTCCTGGCGCAGGAAGACGCCCGAGGCGCGGGCCAGGTTTCGCGTCTCGTTCACGATGCCGCCCCACAGCTTCCGGCCCTCCCAGAAGCGGTCGTAGGAGGCGTTGGTCCGGAAGACGAGCAGCAAGCTGAGGGAGATGCCCGCCAGCGTGTGCACCGTGGGCGGGACGTCCAGGGGCTTCAGGTAGTGGTGGGCCGCGGTGACGCCCACGGCCCACAACACGCAGACGAGGACCCGGGCCACGATTTCGCGGACCATGGAGCCGCGGAGGTAATGGAAGTAGCTCCACCAACGGTGCGGGTCGTAGTCGATCATGTTCGCCGGCCGCGTACGCTGCCGCGCCAGCGCGGGGCATGGCAAGGGCCAATCCAAGGGGACACATCAGATGTGTCCACCCTGGAGGGGCGCGAGGGGGGCCTCGGCCGCCCGCCCGTCAGCGCGCGACGGTGGCCGGCGTCGTCGGACCGCCCGTGCGGAGCACCTTGCGCACGGCGAACGCGCCCGCCATCAGCGCCACGCCCCGGAAGAAGATGCCGATCCCCACCAGGGTCCCCACCAGCCAGACGGCGGAGATGGGCCACTGCCGCATCACGAGGATGCCCAGGACGATGGACACCGCGCCGTAGAAGAAGTCCCAGCCCCACCGGGGATAGCGGTCCATGACGGAGGTGATGGCGTGGAAGAGCCCGCTGGCGAAGAAGTAGCCCGCCAGCAGCAGCGTCAGCGCGCCCAGGCCCGCCGCCGGGTACACGAGGACGAAGAGCCCCACCACGACGGAGAGGATGCCGCTGAGCAGGTACAGCCAGAACGGGCCGCCCTCCTTGCGCGTCCGGAAGGCGGAGATGACCTCCACGACGCCGGCGCCCGCCAGCATCGCGCCGAAGAGGATGGCCGTCACCATGCTGGTGAAGAAGGCCGCCCCCAGCGCGACAATCCCCAACAACGTCATCAGCAGGCCCATGACGAAGGGGCCGCCCCAGGCGGCCGAGTTCGCCCTCGGATGCGGCTCAGGGGTCAGGATTTCCGGTCTGCGTTCATCGGTGAAGGCCATGGCGACAGCTCCCGAAGTGTGAGCACCTCGGAGGCCGGGCGGCCCCGCGTCACGCCGGGCCCCGGCACATCCATCACCGAACATGGGCCCACGGAGACCGGGCCACAACGACCGCCGGCCCCGCTCCGCCCCCCGGCTGCCCCAGCCGTCAGGGCGTGCCGTCCGCGCCGCGGAGCGCGTCCTCGTACGGAGGGGCCAGGAAGACGGCGCCCGGCTCCTTGCGGAACCACGTCAACTGACGCTTGGCGTAGCGGCGCGTCTCCTGCGCGGTGTCGTGGAGGGCCTCGTCGCGCGTCATCCGGCCTTCGACGACGGCGCGCGCCTGCACGTAGCCCACGCTGCGCATGGGCGCCGCGTCCGCGTAGCCGCGCTCCAGCAGCGCCCGGGTCTCCTCGACGAGCCCGCGCTCGAACAGCGCCCGCGTGCGCGTGTTGATGAGCCGGTACAGCAGGTCTCGCGGCGGTGACAGCACCTGGAGCCGGAAGGGATAGCGGTCCGGCGCGAAGGCATGGGCCTTCCGGAACACCGAGGCGGGCACGCCCGTCTGCGCGTGAATCTCCAGCGCGCGGATGACGCGGAGCAGGTCCTGCGGGGGCAGCTTCGCCGCCGTCTCCGGGTCCACCTCCGCCAGCTTCCGGTGCACGGCCTCGCGCCCCTCGCTGGCGGCGAGCGACTCCAGCTCCGCCCGCAGCTCCGGCAGCGCGCCGGGGGCCTCGAGCACGCCGTGGAGCAGCACGCGCAGGTACAGGCCCGTGCCCCCGACGACGAAGACGGGCCGGCCCCGCGCGGAGATGTCCGCGATGGCGGCGTCGGCGCGCCGCTGGTACTCGACGGCGGAGAACGGCTCCAGCGGGTCCACGGCGGACACCAGGTGATGGGGCACCGCGGCCAGCTCCTCCGCGGAGGGCTTCGCCGTGCCGATGTCGAAGTGCCGGTACACCTGCTGCGAGTCCGCGCTGACAATCTCACCGCCGGCCCGCCGGGCCAGCGCGATGGCCAGCGCCGTCTTCCCCGACGCCGTGGGGCCGGCAATCACCGTCAACGGAGGCCGCCCTGCTCCACCCTCACCCATGCGCCAGCGCTCCCTGAATCACCGCCGCCGCGGACGCATCCCGCGCGAACACCAGCCGCACCGGAGTGACGTCCGACAGCACCCGCCCCGCCGCCGCGAGCAGGCCGCCGCGCCCCGCCGGGGTCGCCTCGGGCAACAAGGCATTGAGCAGCAGCATCCGCCCCACCTCCCCCGCGGCCTGGGCCTCCCACCGGGACACGCCCTCCCACGCCAGCGTGCCCACGGCGCTCAAGCGGGCCTCGGCCGCGAGCCCCACGTTCCACGGCGTCCCCGCCGCGCGCCAGCCACCGCCCGGCGCCGGCCACACGGCGACCAGCTCATCGGACAGCACCTCGCCGCCCGCCTGGGCCCACAAGGCCCCGAGCGTGCTCTTCCCCGCGCCCGACGGCCCCGTGAAGAGCGCGGCCCGGCCCTGGTGCGCCACCGCCACGCCGTGCACCAGCAGGCCCCCGCGCCGGGCCAGCGCCCGGGCGAGCATGACCTTCAGCACCGTCTCCACGGGGAAGCGCCCCCGCCCCTCCACGCGGGCCTGGAGGCCGTCGGCGGACAGCGTCGCGTCGTAGTCCTCGCCCGCCAGGCTCAGCGAGCCGTCCGGGGCACGCAGGATTCGGGGCAGCGCACGGATGTCCGGAGCGGGGCGGACCACGGCGGGGCCCACGGCCACGAGCCGGGCCACCTCGCCGCCCTCAACAGGATGGGACACCACGAACCGGGAGAACATGCGCCGGAGCGAGTCTCGCAGGCCCGCCTCGGCGACTTCCACCATGCTTGTCCAACCGGCGATGCACAGGCAGAGCCCCGCGTCCTGCGCGGGGCCCTCCGGCGGGAGGCTCAGGGGATGCACTCCGACTCACCGGGGATTTGGCACTGGGAGATCTGCGCCAGCGCCACGAAGGGCTGCTCCCACAGGATGGCCGGAGCCTCATAGGCACGGGCCTCGTCGGGAGGGGGCGTCGTCTGGAAGTCGTCCGAGGTCATAGGGCGTACGAGCGAGGAGGAGAGGACGTGCTTCACTGGAAGGGAACGGGGAAGGCGCAGATGCGGCCGTCTTCCGAGCCCACGTGGAGGCGGCTCACGGTGTGGTCGATGGTGGGCGTCCCGATTCGCTGAGCGCCGCCAATCGAGACCTGGGCGGAGTCGGTGCCATCCAGCAGCTCCAACTGATGGACCTGCCCGTCGGAGCTGCCAACGTAGAGGCGCGCCACCCCATTCCGATTGAAGGAGAAGGTCCCGGAGGGAGACTCAATCGGCGTGCTCCACCGCAGCACCGGCGGCGACTGGGCCGGGCCGCTCACGTCGTACAGCGCCACCTGCCCGGCCGCGAGGCTGGCCACGAAGCCCGTGCCCTGGGGCCGCACGAAGCTGGTGAAGGCGGGCGTATTGGGCGCCGGGCGCGTGGTGACGGGCAGGCTCCAGGCGAGCTGCGCCGTGGCCCCGTCAACGCCGTGGACCAGGCCGTCACTGTCCGTCACCAGGATGAGGTTGCTGTACGCGTTGCGCACCAGGCTCAGCTCGACGTCGCCCACCGGGAGCGCGCCCACCTGCTGGCCCGTGAGCGAGTCCAGCACGCGCAGCGTGTTCGGCGAGCCCGCGTGCGCGCGCGTCGCCACGAAGAGCCGGTTCTGGGTGTAGTCCACCACCATGCCGCCGGCGACCATGCCCAGGTCGCCGGGCTGGTAGGTCCACACCAGCGCGCCGGTGGCGGCATTCAGGGCCACCACCCGGTTGCGCGACGCGTCCGCCAGCCGCGTGGCGAAGAAGACGAGGTCCCGGTTGGGGTGCGCGGCGCGGTACGCCGCGTTCGCGTAGTCGTAGAGCTGCGTGACGGGGAACGACTGGATGGTGCCAATGGGCTGGCCGCCGTTGTCCCAGCGCCACAGCACCTGGCCGGTGGCGGCGTGGAGCGCGCTGGCCACCCCACCCTGGTCACCCACGAGGATGTACTGCCCGGACAGGCCGTGCAGCGGCACCACCGGGAAGCGGCTGCCGATGAGGCCCGACAGGGGGCGCGGCCGCCAGCGCTCGGCGCCGTCCTGCGCGGGGTTGGTGACCTGGGTGAGGTTGGCGACGACGGAGTCGTTGTAGGCGCTGAAGATGCCCGTGCCCAGCTCGGTGATGGGCTGCTGCAGGGCGCTCAGGCCCACGGAGTAGCACCACAGCGGCGCCCCGGCCAGGCGGGCCTGGGGCGTGGCCACCAGGCCCTCCGACGTGGGCTGGTTGCCCGGCGAGTACCAACGCACGTCATCCGAATTGAAGACGCGGTAGTAGTACGTGGTGCCGTTGGAGACGGCCGTGTCGGTGAACGTCGTGGTGGCGCCAACGTCGTCCGCGTACACCACCTGGGCATTGCCCAGGGCCGCGCCCACGCCGTAGGTCAACCCCTGCGTGGGGGCGAGGTTCGGCGGCGCCTCCTCCGAGCGGAGCACCAGCACGCCCCCGTGCACCGTCGGGTTGTCCCACGTCAGCGTCACGCGGCCGTCGCGGGCCACGGCCGTGAGGCGGTTCACCTCGGGCACGGTGCCCTGCACCAGCGTCACGGGGGTTTCGACGCGAATCTGCGGTCCGCCGTAGTCGTCGATGAGGTGGAAGCGGTGCCGGAACGTGGTGGGCCCGGACAGCGACGCCCCCGCCCCGAAGTCGGAGTACACCACCGTGAAGGAGCGCTCGCCGTTGACCGGGATGCCGGTGGCGTTCGTGGACTCCCAGGTGAGGCCCCGGGTGTTGTTGGCCGCCAGGCGCCAGCCGGTGGGCGTCCCCATCGCGCCCGCGATGTCGAAGTAGTTGAGCGCGGGCCGCAGCAGCGTCACCTCATGCAGCGGCATGGGGCCCCGGTTCTGGATGGTGTAGATGATGGAGCGGTTCGTGGAGTTGGCGGCCACCGCGCTGATGTTCGTGCGCACGCGGTGCTGCACGATGCGCCCCCGGTTCGACTCCACCAGGCTCGACGTCACCGACGCGCCGTTGCGCGTGGCATCCACCTGCCCCCGGAACCGGTAGTCCGCGAACTGCGACCCCGACACCTGGTACGTCCACACGAAGTGCGCGGAGGCGCCCGGATCCAACCGGGGAACGCTCACGGGCCCGGGCCCCGACACCAGCGACGCGGCCGCCGAGCCCTCGAACACGGGCGCGCGCGGCGTCACGTCCAGGAACGTGTCCGTCGACGACGGGTTCGTCACGGTGAGGCGCACGCGCACCGTCTCGTTGTTGAACGCGTCCTCGGTGTCCACGTCCACGGCCACGGGCAGCGCGCCCACGTTGACCATCTGCGTGTCCACGACGGGCGACACGGTGTTCCCGTTCCCGCTGACGCCCCGCACCTGGGCCACCAGCGTCCCAGCCGAGCCCGTCCGCGCCAGCGCGGAATAGACGCCCGCCTCGCCGCGGCGGATGTTGCGCCTGAACGACGCAGGCTCGGTGTCCACCACCTGAAAGGTGACGGCGCCCGCGCCCGTGGAGGGCCCTTCAATCGTCGTGTTGTTCTGGTTCGCGCCGGCGCGGTTCTCCACCACCATCCGGGCATCGACGTCGCCGCCCACCCCCATCACCCGGGGCCGCACGTCCACCTGGGTGTAGAGGCCGGAGCGGATCCAGCTCGCGCTCGACCCCGTCACCGACGTGGAGAAGTCACCACCCATGCAGGTGTCGCGCGCCTGCGTCTGCCCCGACACGAAGCGCTCGGTGTTCTGGTCGCTGTTCGACGTCGGCGGCACCACGCGGAGGATGAAGCGCGCCGTGTCGTTCTGCCCCAGGCCGTAGTCCCCACTCCCGTTGCAGGGGTCCTGGTTGTAGAAGATGATCCATCGCTCGCTGGCGATGTAGTCCACCGTCCACCCCGGCGGCGGGATGGACGCGAGCGGGATGTAGCCCGAGGGCAGCTCGAACCACACCTCGTTGATGCGCCGGAACCACGGCGACCAACTGAAGGTGTCGTTGCGCACGTCGACGGTCAGCTCGGAGGCCTCGTCCATCACCACCCGCGCGCGGGTGTCCCCACCCTGCGGCTGCGTGGTCAGGACGGAGGTCGGGAACAGCGACTGCGCCCACCCCAGCGAGGGCACCAGGAGCGCGGCGGCGACGAGGGGCGCGGAAAAGGGACGCATGAAAAGAGCCCTCATGGATCCAGGGTGAAGGACGCCGCCGTCAGCGGCGCCCCATCAAGAAAGAACCGGGCCTGCCACGTCCCGCTCATGCCGGACGTCGCCACGGCGGTACCGGCCACGGGCAGCGAGAAGCGCACCGTGCGCGTCTCGTCCACGCGGGCCTCCACTTCCGCGGAGCGGCGCTCATACGGCAGGCCGGAAGGCGGAACGAACTCCACCGACACCCGGTGCCGGCCGCGCACGCCGCTCACCGTCACGTCGACGTCCACCTGCTCCACCGACAGAAGCCCCCGGTCGCCGGCACCCAGGCCGACGACGGACGCCGAGCCCCGAGGCCCCACCGCCGGCGGAGGCACCTCCGGCTCCGGTCCGGGTTCGTCCACCGGCGCGGGAGGCGGCGTGGCCCCCGAGCCCTCGCGCGGAGGCAGCACGTCCGTGGGCGGCAGCGGCTCCTCGCCCTGCGCCGGGGGCCCATTCCCAGGGGCATACGGCGCCACGCCCTCCGTACACGAGGCCAGCAACACCGCCGCCGCCAGCAACGCCATGCGGGTCCGCATCACCGTGCCTCCTCGAGCTCGTCGATGAGCCCAAGCCGCGCCAGGTCCGTGAGGAACTTGAGCGTGTCCGTCAGCACCTGCTCCACGTCCCAGCCGCGGCGCTGAGCCACCTGCTCCACCAGGGCCCGCGCGGTGCGCGTCCCGTCACACAACTTCCAGATTTCAATCGCCGTCCCGTTGAGCCCGCGCAGGGTGCGGCCCTCGGCGTCCAGGATGATGTAGTCCGCCCCGAAGGGCTGCCCGGAGACGCCCTCGCGCCAGCGCGGCGCATGGTCCGCGGCGAAAGGCGGGCTCATCGTCCACCTCGCCGGCCCAGCAGCGCGGCCAGGCGCCACTTCACGGCCACCCGCAGCCGCCCCAGCCACCGGGGGCCCACGTCCCAGCCCGACTCCAGGACCACACCCCCGCGGCGGATCCGGCGCACGCGTCCCAGCACGCGCGACGCGGGCAGCGGCGGATCCTCGTGGGCCGCGTTGTCCCCGCGCAGCGCCACCGCGCCGGGCTCCCACCGCCGCAGCCGGTGCAGCACCAGGGCGTGATCGAAGCGGGCCAGCAGGACGTCACCGGGCCGTGGCATTCCCTCCAGCGGCTCCACCCCCGCGTGGTCGCCCGAGCGCAAGGAAGGCCACATGCTGTCCCCCTGGACGGGGATCCAGCGCAGGTCCGGAGGCACAGCCTGGACGGAAGTATTGGGCGGCATCGCAGGCCAGTCTACCCGACCCGACCTGCGCCCGCGAGTTCCCGCCGCCCCATTACCCCAGCGTTTATCAGGGGTTACACGCCTGCCTCAGTTTCTCAGATTTGGCAAGAACAGCACGGAATACTGTTCTCAACCCCACATCGCCCTAGGAGGCAGCGGCCTTCCGGGCCCGCACGGTCTGCGCGACCTCGTCCAATGACACGGGGATGGGCTCCCCTCCGGCCATGGGCTTCAGCTTCGCCTGGCCGCTGGTGCGCTCGGCCTCGCCCAGCACCAGGGTGAAGTCCGCGCTGCTCTTGTCCGCGCGCTTCATCTGGCTCTTGAGGCTGCCGCCGCGGGTGTCGAACTCCACGCGGAGGCCCTCGCGGCGCAGCCGGCTGGCCAGCCCCAGGCCGGCGTCATGCGAGCCCGGATCCGCCACCGCGACGAAGACGTCCGGACGGACGGCGAACTGCTGCCCGCTCTCCTTGAGCAGCAGCACCAGCCGGTCCAGCCCACAGGCGAAGCCCACCGCGGGCGTGTCCGGCCCGCCCAGGCTCTTCACCAGCTTGTCGTAGCGGCCACCGCCGCCCACGGTGCTGCCGGTGCCCAGGACGGGGTGCGCGGCGATGAACTCGAAGACGGTGCGCGTGTAGTAGTCCAGCCCGCGCACCATGCGCGGATTCACCACGTGCCGGATGCCCAGCGCCGTCAGCTTCCGCTGCACGTCGTCGAAGTGCGCGCGGCAGGGCTCGCACAGGGTCTCCAGGACGTTGGGGCCCGCCGCGGCGATGCCCTGGCACTTCTCGTTCTTGCAGTCCAGGACGCGCAGGGGGTTGTTCTCCATGCGCTTCTGGCAGTCCCCGCACAGCTCCTCGCGGTGGGCCTGGAGGTAGGCCACCAGCTTCGCGTGGTACTCGGGCCGGCAGGCCTCGTCTCCCAGCGAGTTGACGTTCAGGGTGATGTCCTTGAGCCCCAGCCGCTCCAGGAACTGCACCACCATGTCCATCATCTCGACGTCCTGGGCGGCCTCCTTCGCGCCGTAGGCCTCCGCGCCGATTTGATAGAACTGGCGGTAGCGGCCCGTCTGCATCCGCTCGTAGCGGAACATGGGCCCCATGTAGAACCAGCGGGTGAGCGGCTCCTGGGTGGCGATGGAGTGCTCGATGTACGCGCGCGCGGCGGGCGCGGTGCCCTCCGGGCGCAGGGACAGGCTGCGGTCCGCCTTGTCGTTGAAGGTGTACATCTCCTTCCCGACGATGTCCGTCTCCTCGCCCACGCTGCGCACGAACAGCGCGGTGTTCTCCACCATGGGCGTGCGGACCTCGCCGTAGCCGAAGCGGCCGAACAGCTCGCGCGTCACGCCCTCCACGTGCTGCCAGATCTCGATCTCCCCCGGGAGGAGATCATTCATGCCCTTGACGCCCGCGACCTTCTGGCTCACGCGATGACTCCGATTCGCTTGCCCAGCCGCACCACGGCCTCTTCCTGGAGGCTGTCATCCCAGATGACCCGCTTGGGCTCGAACAGCAGGATGACGGTGGAGCCCATCTCGAAGCGGCCCAGCTCGCCGCCCTTCTCCACCGTTTTGGCCGCGTCGTAGCGGTGCACCTTGCCGGGCTGCCCGGTGTGCGTCGTCACCTCGTCATAGGCCGCCTTGATGCGCGACACGCAGGTGGCGCCCACCTTCACCACGGCGCACTTGCCCGCCACGGTGTCCAGGTATGTCACCAGCCGCTCGTTGACGCAGAACAGGGCCTGCTTGTTCTTCACCGACGCGGGGTTCACCGGCCAGAACTCACCGGGGATGTACGCGTAGCCCGTAATCGTCCCGCCCAGCGGCGCGTGGATGCGGTGGTAGTCACGCGGCGACAGGTAGATGGTCGTCCAGGCGCCACCGTGGAAGGGCCTGGCCGCCTCGGCGTCCCTCAGCAGCTCGTCCACCGTGTACTCGATGCCCTTGGCCTGCAGGCAGCGGCCCTGGTCGGAGTAGCCCACCTGGGACACGCGGCCGTCCACCGGGGACACCACCACCTTCTCGCCCGCGTCCACCGGACGCAGGCCGGGCTTGAGGCCACGGGTGAAGAACTGGGCGAAGGTCGGGTAGTGGTCGAAGGAGTGCTCGGCCTCCTCCATGTCCACGTCGTAGGCCTTGGCGAAGGCGCGCATCGCGGCCTGGTGCACCGGCGCGGGCACGGGCAGGCGCGTGGCCATCCCCACCACGGTGGAGAGCGCGGACTTGGGCAACACCTGCATCAACTTCATGAAAGTCTGGTCGTTCATAGCGGCGATTCGGTTCTTCTAACGACCGGCGTCGGTCGCGGGCGCCGGACCGCCGTCGGGAGTGACGGGGACGGTCTGCACGGCGCTCTTGGGTAACAACGTGAGGACCTTGCCCTCTTCGATGAGGAGGAAGGTGTCCTGATGCTGGGGGTACTCCAGGCGGCAGGCGGTGCGGTCGGCGAGCTGCCAGGTCTCCCGCATGCCCCGCCCCTGCACGTCGATGGGGGTGCCCCGCTGGAAGCACCCTCGGAAGCCCGCCACCAGCTCGGAAGCGGCCGTCCCGGCCCGCGGGCCAGCGCCCTCCCCCGCGTCCGGTGCCCCGGCGTCCGGAGCCTCCTCGGCCACGGGCGGAGGCGGCGGCGCCTCCGTGCTGGGCGCCGTCGCGAAGCCCGGCGGCAGCTCCCGCGCGCTGGCCACGGCCGCCTCCCGCTCGTTCGCGGCGGCCGCCATCCGCTGGCGTCCGTCCTTGATGCGCTGGAGCAGCTCGCGCGCGCCCTCCGCGTCCAGGCTGTCCGCCGGGACGCGCTGGAGCTGCGCCTCGATTTCACCCACCCGCGGGTCCAGGAAGGCGTCATCCAGCTTCTGCGCGTACAGCTCGCGGAAGCGGCGAGCGGCCTCCTCGTACTCGGCGGAGGGCGCGGGCGGCTCCCGGCGGCAGGCGGTGGGCGCCAGCGTCAGCAGCACGGCGGAGAGGACGCCCACAAGGGGCCTGAGGGACGCTCGAAGGACCGGGGTGCGCACGCCACGGGTTTATGTCATTTCCCCGCGCCTGTCCGCCTTTTGTGCCCCGGAAGCCGCCTCAAACGCCCAGGAACAGGCGCTTGCCGAAGTTGAGCGCCAGGTCCGCGTCGAAGATCTTCTGCGCCGACGTCTCGATGTCGTACTCGACGCGGATGTACTCCACCGTGCGCGCGTCCGTGTCGCAGATGACGAAGCAGGCCCGGTTGTCGTAGTCGCGCGGCTGGCCCACGCTGCCCACGGAGATGATGTACTTGTAGCCCCGGCGGATGCCGAACTTCTGCGCCACCACGTCGTTCACCTCGCCATTGCCAATGGCGAAGGCGCGGCACAGGTGGCTGTGGCCGATGAAGGTCACCTCCGGCAGCTCCGCCACGTAGGGCGTCAGCTCCCGGGCCTGCTCCAGCGCGAAGATGTACTCGTACGCCTTCGGGTCGATGGGCGACCCATGGCAGAAGCCCACGTCGCCAATCCGGTACGTGTACGGGAGGCTCCGCAGCCAGGCCATGTTCTCGTCGGTGAGGACGTTGGCGGACCAGTCCAGCGCGTGCCGGGCGGCGTCGTAGTAGTACGAATAGTCCATCCGCCCCGCCACCGCGGCGTCGTGGTTGCCCAGGAGCGTCACCTCCGCCACCGAGCGGACCAGCTCACAGCAGGGGTTGGGTGACGCGCCGTAACCGACGATGTCCCCCAGCGAGACGAACCGGTCCACCTTCTGGTGCTCGGCGGCCCGGAGCACCTCGGTGAGCGCCTCGATGTTGGAGTGGATGTCGGAGATGACGGCGATGCGCATGCGGGGCCTCGGTCCGGTGGCGTGGGCTCAACCCGCCCAGCCGGCCTTCACCTGGTTCTGCTGCTGCTGCGAAATCATCTGGCGAAGCCGTCCCAGGGTATCGCTGTCCAGGGACTCGAAACGCAACCCCATCCCCGCCGGAAGCGCTCGATCCTCCGCTTCCCGCAACCACACCACCGTGGCCCGGGCCTGGATGTCCGGGTGGCCCGCAGGGGTCAGCTTCACCACCGCGCAGGCGCCCCGGGCCAGGGGCGTGCTCGTCCGGAGGAAGAGGCCTCCCTCGCTCAAGTTCGCGATCCGCGCATAGAGCGTGACGTTGTCACCCTCGCACCAGCATCGAAGCTGCGTGGGAATCCGTGTGGACTTTCGGTTTTCGCTCAACCCGGAACCTTCTTGCGTCACCCGAATCCACAGCCTACGGACGGCCTGATTCCACCGTCAAGTTCATGAGGGCATGAGGTCCCGGGGCTCAGCGCTCCAGGGGGCCCAGGTCGTCGAAGTGGGTCAGGTTGCGGAACTCGGCGAAGCGGGCGTGGATCTCCGGCCGCGTCACCTCGCGCAGGCGCTCCAGGCTGAACTTCTCCACCGTGAAGGAGGCCATGACGCTGCCCATCACCATGGCGCGGCGCAGCAACGCCTGGTCCAACACGCCGTTGGAGGTGGCCAGGGCGCCCATGAAGCCGCCGGCGAAGGTGTCGCCCGCGCCGGTGGGGTCGAAGACCTCGGCCAGGGGGAAGGCGGGGCACGCGAAGATGTGCTCGGCCTCGAAGAGGAGCGCGCCGTACTCACCGCGCTTGATGACCACGCGCTGCGGGCCCATGCCCATGATGGCGCGCGCGGCCTTCACCACGTTGTGCTCACCGGCGAGCTGGCGGGCCTCCGAGTCGTTGACGAAGAGGAGGTTGACGCGGGAGAGCGTCTTGAGCAACGCCGCCCGGCTGCCCTGGATCCAGAAGTTCATGGTGTCGGCGGCCACCAGCCTGGGCGCCTTCACCTGGTCCAACACCTGCGCCTGCAGCTCCGGGTGGATGTTGCCCAGGAAGACGTAGGGCGTGTCGCGGTACGACTCCGGCAGCTTCGGGGAGAAGGCCTGGAAGACGTTGAGCTGGGTGTCCAGCGTCTGCGCCTCGTTCAGCTCGTAGCCGTAGCGGCCCTTCCAGCGGAAGGTGCGGCCCGTCTCCCGGGTGAGGCCCTCCAGGTCGATTCCCCGGCCCCGCAGGAAGTTGAGGTGCCCTTCGGGGAAGTCCTCGCCCACCACGGCGACGACGCGCGCGGGGCTGAAGAAGGAGGCCGACGTGGAGAAATAGGTGGCCGAGCCCCCGAGGATGTCCTCCTTCTGGCCGAAGGGGGTTTCCACCGAGTCCAGGGCAACGGAGCCGACGACGAGCAGGGACATGCGAGCTTCCTGGGGGGAGATGCCGTGAAGACAGGCACGGCGCTCCCCGGGGCCCCGTGCCCATGCCGGGTACGTCGTTTCCTGTTTTCCGTCAAGCGCCGAGCGGCGTGTTCAGGGCGCTGGAATGCCTGTCAAGGTGAGGATGGCCTTCAGGTCGTCATCCGTGAAGAAGAGCCCGCCGCCCACGAAGAAGTCGCGGCCCGCGACCAGGCGGCGCGTCGCCAGGTCCCGCTGCTGGGCGTTGAGCATGTCGTCCATGCCCGCGATCAAATAGAGGTGGTCAATGGGCTGGGCCCGCAGGCTGGCGCGCAGGCGCGGATAACGCAGCTCATCGTCCGCGAAGTTGAACGCGTCCACCTGGAAGCGGAGCGCGTCGTTGAAGAAGTGCAGGTCGGCGCCCACGCCACCGGTGGACTCGATGAGGCCCACGCGCAGCGTGGTGAAGTACCAGCGCTTGGCGAACTGCGCGCTGACCTTGAGGCTCTCCCGCGTCACCTTGCGCGTCTGCACCACCGGGTCGCCCTCGGAGGGCGGGTTGGTCTGCAGCACCTCGGTCGTCACGGTGCCGCGCGGGTCGTCCACCAGCTCCAGCAGGTAAAACTTGTCCGGCTTGGGGATGAGCCGCACGGAGAAGGTGTTCTTCGAGTTGCCCTGCGCGGCCAGGTACGTGCTCTGGATGCCGATCTCCGCCTGGAGGTCCGTCAGGCGCGAGGCGAAGCGGGACACGTCCTGCACCGTCTCACGCAGCTCGCGGCCCACGGACTCGTCGGCCAGCAGCACGCCCGCGGCGCCCTCCCCTTCCTTCACCTTGCGGGTGATCTCCTCGATGTTGCCCAGGGCGCCGTCCAGCTTCTTGAGCGTGTCCTTGAGGCTGGCGACGGTCTCCTTCACGTCGCCCTCACCCGTCCCCACGATGTTCTTCACGCTGCCGAGCACCTGGCGCACGTCGCGGGTGATGAACTCGATGTTGTCGATGATGCGGGTGATCTCCGCCTGGTTCCCCTGGGTGATGCCCCGCACGTCCTGGGAGATGGCCTCCACGTTGCCGACGATGGTGTCCAGGCGGTCCGCGTTGCGCCGCACCGTGGCGTCCACGGAGTCCGACAGCCGGACCAGGTTCTCCACGATGCGCTGGAGCGAGCCCGCGCCGCGCTCGCCGCCGAGGACCTCGCGCAGCGCGCCCGTCACCTCCTGGATGTCGGCGGTGATCTGCGACAGCGACTCGAAGACGGCCTCCATGCCCTGCGTGTCGATGACGCGCCGGATCTGCCCGCCCGTCTCCAGGCTGGGGGCGCCCTCCGTGCCGGGGTTGAGGTCCAGCAGGTAGTCGCCCAGCAGCGACTCGGAGCGCTTGGTGACGACGGCGTCCTCGCGCAGGTCCACGTCGTCGCGAATCTTGAGCCACACCTTCGCCCGGGTGCCCTCGAGCGAGATGCCGTCAATCTCACCCACCGGGATGCCGGCGATCTGCACGCGGCCACGCACGGCCAGGCCGGACGCGTCCCGGAAATAGGCCCACACCCTCGTGGATTCGCTGTCGCTCAAACCGCCTTTGCGAGCGAACAGGACGAAGGTGACGAAAAAAGCCCCCGCCGCGATGACCAGCAGGCCCACACGGAAGGGCGTGACGAGCTTCTTCACCTGATGTGACTCCGAGCGCGACCGGCCGCCGCGACTCTAACGTTTTGCATCCGGAGTGCCACATTTTCCTGTGGCCCTCCCCTCCCCCCACCGTCCTGACGCCGGATCAATTCTTCCCGAACCAGGTCTCCAGGAACACCTTCACCGCGGGGTGGTCCGCCTCCCGGAGCTGCTCCGGCGAGCCGCTGGCCACGATGACGCCCTTGGAGAGGAAGGCGATCTGGTCCGCCACGTTGAAGGCGGAGGAGATGTCGTGGCTGATGACCACGCTGGTGACGCCCAGCTCCTTCTGCGCGGCGAGGATCATCTCGTCCACGGAGTCCGTGGTGATGGGGTCCAGGCCGGTGGTGGGCTCATCATAGAGCACCACCTTCGGGTCCATGACGATGGCCCGCGCCAGCCCCACCCGCTTGCGCATGCCGCCGGACAGGTCCGCGGGGAAGCGGTCCTCCACGTCCTTCTTCAGCCCCATCAGGTCCAGGCGCGCGCGGACCTTCTGGCGGATGACGTCCTCCGGGTCCTTCGTGTGCTCGCGCAGCGGGAAGGCCACGTTCTCGAACACGGTCATGGAGTCGAACAGCGCGGCGGCCTGGAACACCATGCCGAACTTGTTGCGCACCCGCTGGAGCGCCTCCACGCCCATGGGGACGATGTCCTCCCCGTCGATGATGACCTGGCCGCTGTCCGGCTTGAGCAGGCCAATCATGTGCTTCATCAGCACCGTCTTGCCGGAGCCGGAGCCGCCCAGGATGACGCAGGTGCTGCCGGCCGGCACGGTGAGGTTGATGCCGGTGAGCACCTTGTGGTCGCCGAAGGTCTTGTGCAGGTCCACGACCTGGATCATCGGCGTGCTGGAGGCCGGGGGCGCCATCAGAAGAAGAGGACGCCCAGGATGAAGTCGAGGATGAAGATGGACAGGGCGCTGGCCACCATGGCCTCCGTGGTGGCCTGCCCCACGCCCTTGGCGCCGCCCGAGGCGTTGAAGCCCTTGAAGCAGCAGATGAGCGACACCGCCAGGCCGAACACGGCGCCCTTGAGCAGGCCCTGGAAGATGTCCTCGGGGGCCAACCACTGCTGGGTGCGGGAGAGGAAGGTGCCGGGGGAGATGCCCAGGCCGCCCACGGCCACCACGTAGGCGCCGCCCATGCCCGTGGTGTTGAAGAGCATGGTGAGCGCCGGCACCATGAAGAGGCCGGCCAGCACCCGGGGGACCAGCAGGTACTGGACCGGGTTGACGGCCATGGTCTCCAGGGCGTCCACCTGCTCGGTGACGCGCATGGTGCCCAGCTCGGTGCACATGGCGGAGCCGGCGCGCATGGTCACCATCAGCGCGGAGAACACCGCCGCCAGCTCGCGGGTGAGCGTCAGCGCCACCGTGGGGCCCACCAGGCTCTCCGCGTCGAAGAGCTGGAAGGCGGTGGACGTCTGGAGTGCGAACACCATGCCGGTGAAGGTGCCGGTGAGCGACACGATGAAGATGGACCCCACGCCCACGAAGTCGAGCTGGCCGAAGAGGTTCGCCAGCCGGTAGGGGCGCCGCACGCTCCAGCGGAAGACGGCCAGCCCCATGGTGATGATGCCGCCCAGGGTGCTGACGACGTCGATGAGGCCCTGGCCGAAGCCCGTGATGGCCTGGGTGATGAGCCCGGGCTCGCGTGCCGGCTTGCTGGGGGTCTGCGTGGTCATTCGTTCGGGGCTACTCTTATGGCGGCCCGGAGGTCGGCACAAGGCCCGGGGAGGCAGGCGACGAAGACACTTCCTCCCTTGGAAGCGATGCCGTTATGTTCCGCGCCCCTTTCCTCCCATGCCCGGCGGCGTCCCCTGCCGGGCCGAGATAAAGACGAACGAACATGGCAACTCATAAGGTCGGCGGCGAGGTGGATGCGCTCTGTACCCGCTGCAAGCTCACCCTGGCGCACACCATCCTGGCGATGGTGGGAACGAAGATTGCCCGGGTGCGCTGCAACACCTGCGGTGGAGACCACGCCTACCGCGGGGCTCCGGGCGCGACGGATCGCCCCTCTTCCAGCAGCAGCACCACCCGCGCCACGCGCACGTCCAGCGGCTCGAGCGCGGCGTCCAAGGCGGAGAAGATCATCATCTCCTTCGAGGAGCAGCTCGCGGGCAAGGACGTGGCCAACGCGCCCCGCTACAGCCCGAAGGACACGTACCGGATGGATCAGGTCATCCAGCATCCCACCTTTGGAACGGGCTACGTGTCGGCCGTTCGCGGCGACAAGGTGGACATCACCTTCCGCGGCGACACCAAGACGCTGGTGCACGGCCGCGGCGGCGCGCCGGCCGAGAAGCCGGCCTTCAGCCCGCCGGTCCGCCAGGCCACCGGGCCCGCGGACAAGCCCCAGCCCGTCGGAGACACCACCGAGCCGGCGGCTGAAGAGGCCGTGGAGCCGCCTCCCGCGTCGGAGGATTGACGCACACCCGGATGAATCCAGAGGAGGGGCCGGACGATGAGACTGCGCGCGCTGCCCCTCCTCTTGATGGTCCTCGCCACGCCCGTGGCGGGGACGGCCGCGCCTGTTCCGAATGATTCCGGGGTGTCCTGGTCGCCCGAGCGCATCGTGCTCGGCGCCGACACGCTGGTGGAGCTGAAGCTCCAGGTCCCCGCCGGCACGGGCCCCCTTCACGCCGCGGCCTCCACCGGCGCCTTCGTGGCGGACCGCGTGGAGGGGGGCACCGTCCGTCTCTTCCAGTGGCGGCCCCCTTCGGTGCGCTATCCGCTGGTGGCCGTGCTGCTCTTCTGGGCCGCTGCGCCGCGTCCCGATTCGCCGCCCCAGGTGACGGTGGTCCGGTTGCCCCTGGTGGGCCTCACGGAGCTGGATGTCGCCACGGCGGCGGGCGCGAACGTCGAGGTGGAGGTCGCGGACCGGCGCTTCGGCCCCGTGAAGGCCGATGGCCGGGGACGGGCCCGTGTCCCGGTGGAGGTGCCTCCCGGCGTCCGGAAGGCGCGCGTGCTGGCCACGCGAGGCACGCTCCGCACCGATGCGACGGCGCCGCTGGATCCGCCGCCGGGCTCGCCGCTGGCCGCGGTGCTCACCCCAAGCCCCCTGCCCCCCTCGGCGGGAGGATGGCTGCTGATGGCGGGCGAGGCGCCCCTGCGCGGCGGCGACCTGGACGTGGAGGTCGAAGGCGCGGTCGTCGTGGCCCAGGACGCGCGGACGACTTCGCACCTCGCGCCGCCCCACGCGAGCAGCGCCGCGCCCCACGACGTGGTGCGGATGCGCGTCATCCCCGTGGCGGGGGCTGAGCGAGTCCGAGTGAGCGTCCGCCGCCGGGACAATAACCCCGCGTCACGCGCCGACGCCGAAGTCACGATGCTGTCGACGCCCGTCGCCGTGCACCCTCCCGGAATGGACGCTTCGTGGCGGAGCTCCTTCTTCCTGCTCGCGGGCGGCGTCCTCGCGGGCGGCTCCAACACCGGCCCCTCGGGCGGCGTGGGCGTCTCCGTCCTCACGCCGCTGTGGCGCCAACGGCTCGCGGCGGAGTTGGAGGTCGGCGCCCGAAGCTCCACGCTCAGCGATGCGGTGGGCGCGTTGGGCGCGGTCCGGTCGCAGGTCCTCGCCCTGCCGCTGCTCGTCTCCGTCCGCGCGGAGCTGTTCCGCCGTGCCGCCTTTTCGCTGCACGGGCGGGCAGGCGCCGGGCCCGTCCCCATCCACCACCACCTCCTACCCAGCGACTTCCAGGGAGAGGTGAAAGAGAGCAAGGTCTCCGGCATGGGCTTCGTGGCCCTCCAAGCGTCCCACCGCTTCGGCCGCTGGAGCGCCCTGGCGGAAGCGCGAGGCGCCTGGGCCCCCGTGCATACGCCCTGGCTGGACACACAGCTTGGCGGACTGGCCATGTACCTGGGCATGCGGTTCGAGCCATGAGCCGTGCTTCCCGCGCCGAGCCTTACCCAGACCCAACGAGCTGCGCTCACGGCTCGACTTCAAGGTCTTCGAGCTGGCCATTCCTATTGGCCCTCGCAGTAGCGCATACAGTCGTAACAGGAGCCCTTCCAGGGAGAGTGACCCGATGCAGATGCCCGCGTTGCTCGAAGAGGTGTCCCGCGCCCACCACGCGCGGCCCCCTGCGACGCCAGCTCAAATCGACGCGTTCGAGCAACGTGCTGGGTGGCGCCTGGACGCAGACCTCCGCGCCTTCTACCTGCACTGCGATGGCGCTGACCTCTTTGGAACCGATGCCCCCGCCTTCTCCTTCTTCCCGCTCGCGGAGATACGCCGCGCCCGAGTGACCATGAGGAAGAAGGACACGGACAAGGCGGGGCCCGCGTCTTGGTACGCCCTCTGCGACGTGCGAGACAGCAACTACATCCTGCTCGACGTGAGCCACCAGTTGGACGGCCGCTACCCGATTCGTGACGGCTACAACGAAGCGTTCCCGGACCCGGCGTACTGCCGTCAGATCGCGCGCTCATTCTCGGAGTTTCTGGCGGGCGCGCTGCGCTCCGATGGGCGCTGGTTCTGGCTGCCGGAGCAATAAGGGGGGCGGACACCCACGAGCACGCCTCTGGCGCCGCCGGCCTCCTCCCAAGCCGTTCCGCGGGCGCGTGCGCCATCCGTGCGACATGGCGCCAGCCCCCCGGGCCGTGGGGGCCAAGACCCGGACAGCGTGCTAGTTCGTGCTGAGTTCGTCATGTGAAGCCGTCAATCGCCGGGGGGCGCGAATGTCCAGCTCCGCGAGCATCTCGCCCGCCTGCTGCATCAGCGCCTTCAGCTCGGCTTCCGCTTCGGCCGGCCCGAAGAACTCGCCGTCGCCCAACCACGCGCGCAGGTCCATCGCCAGCTCCCGGGCCGTCTGGTAGCGGTCAGCGGGCCGGGGTTGAAGGAGCTTGCGCAGCGGCAAGGCCAGCCCCTGCGGGAGCGAATCCGTCATCGCCTCCAACTCCGCCTGTGTGTAGGTCGCCGCGCGCCAGATCGCGTCTTCGACCACGGCCGGACTCCCCGCCAGCCGGGCCCGCTTGATGGCCTGCCGGACGCGCCGGCGCTGCCGGACCGACACGGAGTCCTTGACGTCCTCGGTCAGGGTATCGGGGGCGTCGAGGAGGTTCTTCCCCGTCGCCAGTTCGAGCAGGACGTTGCCCAGCGCGAAGAGGTCCGAGCGCGCATCCACGCGGCCCGTCAGGAGCATCTCCGGGGACGAGTAGAACGCATCCCCCTGAGAGCGGTGCACGGTGGACGCCACGCGACCAGGCAGGTCCGAAAGGGCGAGCCCGAAGTCGGCGATCTGCGTGGCGCCATTCCAGTCCACGAAGATGTGCCCCGCGTCGAGCGACCGATGAACGATGTTCAGGGGCCTCCCCTTCTCGTCCGCGGCTTCGTGAGCGTGCGCGAGCGCCGTTGCCACCTGCGCCCCCACGTACAGCACGAAGAGGGGCGATAGACGCCGCCGGCATTCACCCGCGACCGTTACCAGGTCGTTCACGCTGTTCCCCAACGGCCGGTCGGTGATGGCGTACCAGCCGCCCTCGCCCTTGTGTATCCCGTGGACGCGAACGATTCCGGGGTGATCCAGATACGCCGCGAGCCGCACTTGCTCTTCGAGCTTCAACCGGGCGCGCTCGATACGTGCCCACGATTGCCCATCGCGGGGGACCCCGACCGCCTTCAGCAGCACCTGCTTTTCGACGTGGCCTTCCAGGGTGCGGCGCCTCGCCAGAAGGAGGCTCAGCCCGTGGTGGGCCTCGCCCAGGTTGTCGCGGAACTCGTACTGGAAGCCATCCTGGACGAAGAGAATCGCCCCTCTTGGAACCCCGAACTCGATTGCCGACACGATCGTCCCTCCTCACATTCGCGCGGGCCCCGAAGCCAACGCGTCGTGCCGGAACCTTACCTGGGAGATAGTCGGCAAGGGAACTACCCCAAGAGGTCCTGTCCGGTCCGCCGAGGGACGGCCGGAAGCGCCCCCCTACCCGCCACGTCCCCCAAGGGGCTCAAGGCCAGCGGTAGACGACAGACCCAACGTCCCAGTTGCGCGCTTTCACCTTGCCGTCCGTGAAGGCCTGGGCAACGCCCTCGACCACGAAGCAAATGGGCTGCTCGTCCTGACCTGGGAGCTTCACGCGGTCATACCGGACGACGAGCGCCGGTCCGTCCGCGCGGCCCATCTTGTCGGACAGATAGTAGGCCTTGCCGTAGAAGCGGGTCCCGGCGGGGGCGAGCTCCCACTGGCGCATGCCTTGGTCCATGCCCTTCGGGACGATCCCCACCACATCGGCACCAGGAGTGAACCACACGTTTTCCATTTGCGCGTAGCGATCGTCGAACTGAACCAAGAACCTTTGGCCGGACGTCCAGTGCAGGTGCTCCTGCATGGCCTCAATCGCCCCTGACGGGCAGGTGAAGGACTCGGGCCGGATCTGGGCGCTGGGACAACCGGCCATCAACGCCGCGGCGAGCGACAGCGACGCGCATTTGACGGCAGGGGGAGACTTCTTCGATGCGCGAGACGTGCGTCCTTGGGTCATCGCTTCAGGCGGCGGGGTCTTCAAGGTGGATCCTTCCTTCTGTGCGGCAGCGCTCTCCGGCCCCGAGGGAGCCACGGGAGTGGGGGCAGGAGGTGACATAGCAGGAGAGGCTTTTACAGGCGGTGCCGAACGGTGGGGGCTGAGAGGACGCGGGCTCGCCGCGACGTGCGGCTCGGTGGCAGGGGCCTCAACCTCGCCTGAGTAACTCCAGAGGCCCGCACCGACTGCGAGCGCGACGACGCCAGTGATGGCGGCAAGGCGCCACACCTGCCGACGCGGGCGGTCCAGCAAGGCAACCGGCCGCTTGAGGGGAACGGGCGTGGGCAGCACGGCCAGTGCCGCGAGGGGGGCGCCTCGCGCGGACTCCACCTGTCGCTGCTCCGATGGTGGGTGGCACGTCACGTCGTAGGCGTCAGAGGGATGGGCCCGGAGATCCGCCAGCTCGCGACGGAGCGCCTCGGTGTCCACCGGGCGCTGGGAAGGCTCATGGGACAACATGCTCAGAACGAGGTCACTCACCCCGTCGGGAACACGCGCGTTCACCGTTCGGGGAGACGGCGTCATCAGGGCGGGGTTGTTCAAGTCGAAGCGCGCCCGGTGCGCCGTAGGGCGCGGGTCAGTCAGCAGTTCGTGGAGCATGACGCCCATCGCGAAGATTTCATCGGAGACCTGGGAGGCGTAGCGAGCCCGGGGCTCGTCCCTGTGTTCCCGCATGAATTGAAACTGTTCGGGGGCCCGATAGCGCTCGGTGCCCGGGGGCAACCCGCCTCCCGTCAGGTCCTCGGCGAGGGTATAGGTCGCGCAGCTGAAATCGATGATGACAGGTTCACCATCACTCTTCCGGATCAGGACGTTGAGCAGCTTCAGGTCCCGATGCAGGACGCCCATCCTGTGCATGTACGCCAGCGCACTCGCGAGCTTTTCAAAGACGCTCAGGAGCTCGCGAATCGTCGGGTGCTTGCGTTCGGCCCACTCCGCGAGCGTCCAGCCGTCCACGTAGTCGAGCGCGAGGTAGAGGTGGCCACTCTCCGCGACCCCGAACCCTCGCGGCTGGGCGATATTCAGGTGGTCCAGCATGAGCAGCGACGTCACCTCACGCAACGTGCGCGCGTGCGTCTGCTTGGCGTCGCCGCTGGTCTCCCGGTGCCTGGCTACTTTGAGGGCACGCTGAACGCCGTTCTTTTCACCAAGGAAGACAACCGCGAAACCGCCGCCACCAAGCGTCTTGGAAACCTGCCACCCGTCAATGAGCGAGACTGCCGGCACCGCAATCGGCTTGGTCACTGGGCAACCCCCGCTCCAGGCTTCGGAAACTGCACGTCCGGAATCGACAAATGCCGGCCTCCATCCCCGCGAATCTCCAAGGTGGCGACAAAGCTTGCATCAGCCTCCTGGATTTCGGCGACCGCGAGAACGCGCCTGCTTTCTCCGGGAGGAACCGGGAGCTTCTTGTCGGTCACGATCCGCGCACGCAAAGGCACGCCAACCCGACCTGTGAAGGTCGCCTCCAGCGGTGCCCAGGCGGGTTGTCCGGCCCCGTTGACGATCATCATGTCTACGAGGATCCAACCCTTCCCCCGAAAAGACACGGCACGGCTTGGTTCAAGTCCGCGTGCGCCGGTCCATGTCGCTTTGATGGGGGAAATTGAGACACCCTCCGCATCCAAGTAGCCAAGCAGCACGAAATCTTCGGGCTTCGGCGTCGGGGCGCGAGCGTCCGTCGGACAGGTCTCGTTCGGTGGCGCCGGGCGCTGCACCTCGATCCGGATATCCACTTCAGCCGGATCGGTCACGAGCGTAAACGCCGCCCGTGCCGGAACCTTGCCGTCCGAGAAGAAGACTCCGAGTTCCTGTCGTTCGCCAGCGGGAAGATCGGTCAGGGGCTGAACGATGACGGAGCGCTCGCCGGCATCCAGGACGCGGAGCCGCGACTCATCGAAGGTGAGGGTCTTCCGCTGGATTGGCGAGGGAAAGAACAGCAGCGTCATGGTGTCCCGCGCGACGTGGATGATGGGCGGCGAGTCGGCGGGAGCGCTGGCGACTGTAACGGAACGCTCGCGCCTGACACGCGCCCCCGGTGCCGGTTCAGCCCTCGCGGTAGCTCCCCACTCGAGAACCAGCGCCAGAGGAAGAGCCAATCTCAAAGGTTGGAACAATGGTACGTGACCTCCCGAATGGGCACGCTACCATCACCAACGCACGCGCAGTGGGGCTCTTTCCTACCGCCGGCGCGGCCGCCCAAGCCCCCGAATCGAGTCAAGGCGCTGCACGTCCGCCAATCTCCGGGAAGCGCTCATAGGCCCGCTTCAGCGCGTCCAGGTGGGCGGGGTTGTCCAGGTCGAGCGGCGCGTCCGAGAGCTGCACGACCCATCCCCCCGTCGCCGTGCGCCGCGCTCGTGAGAGCAGGTCGGCGTCGCGGGCGGGGTCTGGGAACCCGATGGCCTGTGCGGCAGCGGCAGACCAGTAGTTCATCCAACCAAGGTAATAGGGAATCTCGGGCGAGCGTATGTGCGGGGGGAGTTTCAGGGCGGGCAGACCCCGGCGTGGAGAAGGCGGACCTTGCAGCGTGGGTGCTGTCTGATACGCGATGTCCACCTTGGCGGCGTACGGCGTTGCACTCCCCCAGAAGGCGCGTGCGCCCTCCGCCACGGCTTCAAGCACAGCCGCCGCTGCCGCAATCACAGCCTCGCACAGTGGCATTTTCGCATGGACTTCCAAAAGGGGCTGACCGCCTGGACTGAAGAGTCCCGGCTTTTCCCTTCCATCAACCGTCACGGGGTAATTCACGTCCCCGTTGCAGACAATAGGAAATTCCCCGTCCTCAATGTTCTCCAGGATCCATGCATCACGCTGTGGTAATGAGATGGGGCGCCCGCTGTCTGAGAGCCGCCACTTCAGCCGCAAGCCGGATAGTGCCTGTTCCATTCCATGGATGACGTCGACCGCGCGACCGTCTTTGCCCACGAGCGCAGGCGCGTAGGCGATAAGGTTGAGGGTTCTTTGCTTAGTCATCGTGGGCATCCCGTGACGCTGATATTGAGGGACTCATCCTCGGCGAGCAGAGCGTCTTTGTGCGCTTGGGTGCTAACTCCGATCACAAAGCCATATCCACACGCCACTGCCATGTTTCGCTCCTTCTTAATTTGTTTGAGTTCCTTCTTGATCTCCATGTCCTGGACAAAGGCATTGTACTCATCAAATTGATGAGTCTTGATCTCCCACAGCACGCGCACGCCGACCTGCAGTGCATCGAAGCGTACTCCGCCCACGCTCACGTCCATGCCGGGATAACGGTTGGGCGGAAACTTGTCGGCACACTCGTTATGCGGACCATCTTTGGAGGCGCGCGGCACAGGGACGGGCCTGCACTCGGGGCGGCGCTCTCGCTCCAATGGAGTGGTAGGCACCGGAGGAAACAAGTCCTGCCCTGATGGCTCGGAATTGGGTTTGCGGTGCGTCAAACGAACCTGCTCATTGGATGGCCGTGTTTGAGTCTCGGGCTTGGCTCGCTCACGAGATTCCCTCCGGTATGCATCCAACTCCTCTTTGATGGCGACTGCCACTACCACCACGCCAACAACAATCATGGCTCCAATGACTATCTCGGGTGCTATCAGTATGCAGACGCCCAATCCAAGAGCAGCGCCCCCCGCAGATGCGACACTGCATCTTCCCGTGACATCGCGGAACTCAATTCGGTCATGGTCGAGCGCGTGATAGCACCGCTCCACAAGCACGGCCCATTCGTTGGATGCCTCCCGCACCACGCATCGCCCGCCATCCGCCCACGGTAGCGTCGCCGCCCGTTGGAGGTTGGCGACCCTCTGGTTCCGAGCCGCTGGGCCTTTCGGGCTCGGCGACGACGTAGCGCAGGCTGAGAGAAAGAGCAGAAGTGTGGCGCAGGCGCGGAGTCGCATGGTCACGTCCTTACAAATGGGGTTCCGCCCGCCACACACGACAGCGAGGGTGCTCGGACCGCTCCCAGTCCCGCAGCGCGGCCCCCTGGTGAGCCAGAACCGAGTGCATCCTGTCCGAGCCGCCGCAGCTCAGCGGTACACCTTTCCACCGTGTCCTTCCGGCAGACGTGCGTGAAAGGCCCTGGCGCACCCCGGTATCGTCTTCGGCCCCCATCACCAGACGGAAGAGAAGTCCCGCGCCCCGGGGCATGGGCGCACCGCGGCGGCGGCCTATTCGGGCGCCAGCCGGGAGAAGGTGGCGCACGCCTCGCTGCACGGTGGGGACGTGTACCAGGGCCGCTTGAAGGGCAAGGTGTAAAGGGAAGCCTGCCATGTCAGCACCAATCCTGGCGCTCGGAGTGGACCCCGGTTGCCACCACGCACCGGGCGGGCGGCGTTACCCGAAATCGCCTACTTCGGCTCCTCTTCTGTCTTCCCATCTTCCCCTTCAAGCGGTGCGCCCATGAACGCAAATCGCCCAGACATTTGGACGACCATGAAACGCAGCAGCTCGCGGGCCCGAGCCATGTCCCCCGGCATCGGCGCGTCCACGGCGCGCGCCTCGACCCCCGGCAGGGCCGGCCACTCCACGCGCGCGGCATGAAGCGGCGTGCGCGCGATCACCACCGCGTCCCCTTCCCCGCCCAGGTCCTTCTCCGTCAGCGGCGCCTCGCGGCCGTACTGATGGTCCACCAGGAGCGGGTGCCCCAGGGACAGAAGGTGCACGCGAATCTGGTGCGTCCTGCCGGTGAGGGGCTCGGCCTCCACCAATGACGCGCGCTCGAAGGTCTCCACGGGCCGCACGCGGGTGCGCGAGGCCTTGGCGTCGGCCTCCCCGGGCCGGGCCACGCGCATGCGTCCCTTGCGCGCGGCCACCAGCGGCGCATCGACCATCCGAGGCGCCTCCACCCGGCCCTCCACCAGCGCCACGTACCGCTTGCGCACCTTGCCCGTCTCGAAGGCCCCGGACAGCGCCCGGTGCACCGCCGCGTCCAGCGCGAACACCAGGGCCCCCGAGGTGTCCCTGTCCAACCGGTGCACCACGAAGACCTTCTGGCGCCGCTGGGTCTCCAGCAGCTCCCGGAGCGAGGGGCCCCCCTCGCGCCCGGGGATGACGAGCATCCCGGGCGGCTTGTCCACCACCAGCACACCGCCGCCCTCGAAGAGGATGCGGACGTCGGTCACTCGTACTCCGACGCCGGGACCACGGTGATGGGGCCCAGGCCCTTGAGCTGCTTCTTCACCGCGTCCGCCTTGCCCAGCACCACCACGGCGGGCGCCTGCGCGAAGCAGTACTTCTTCGCGGCCGCGGCCACCTGCCTGGGCGTCACCGCGCGCAGCCGATCCCTGAACTTCTCCACCCAGTCATCCCCCAGCCCGTGCAGGCGGGCCTCGGCGATGCTGCCGGCGATGGACTCGTTCGTCTCCGTGCGCAGCGGATAGAGGCCCGCGAGGTACGACTGGGCATCCGCCAGCTCACGCGGCTTGAGCCCCTTCTCCCGGACGCCGCCAATCTCCGCCAGCGCCACGTCGATGATCTCGCGCGTGGACTCCGTCTTGGTGAACGTGGACAGCGCGAAGACGCCGGCCGCGTTCATGGAGTCGAACCACGAGCTGACGCCGTAGGTGAGGCCGCGGTTGACGCGAATCTCGTTCATCAGCCGCGAGGTGAAGCCACCGCCCAGGGCAATGTTCATCGCCGTGGCCGGGAAGTAGTCCTCGTGGCCCATGCGCATGCCGGGGCCGCCCAGCCGCACCTGGGACTGCGTCTGGTCCGGCTTGTCCACGAGGATGACCCGCCCGCCCTGGGCGATGCGCTCCGGCGAGGGGACGGCCACGGGCGCGTCCGGCCCGCCCGACCACTCCGCGAACGCCTCCTCCGCCGCGGCCGCCACGCGGCCCGGGTCCACCGCGCCCACCACGATGAGCATGGACACCTTGGGGCCCATGCGCTCCTGGTGGAAGCGCACCACGTCGTCGCGCGTGAAGGTCTTCACCGTCTTCGACGAGCCGCCCACGTCGTGGCCGTAGGGGTGGTTCCCCCACAGCGCGCGGACCATGGCCCGGTCGGCGATGACGGACGGGTCGTCCAGATCGTTGGCGAAGTGCGCCAGCTCCCGCTCGCGCGCGTCGTCCACCTCGGACTGCGGGAAGGTGGGCTCACGCACCAACTGGCCCAGGATGCCGAGCATCTGCGCGAAGTGCTCGGACGGCGTGGTGATGGCCACCGAGATGGTGTCCTCACTCACGGCCACGCCCAGGCTGGCGCCGACGAACTCCACCGCTTCGTCGATGGCCTGCGCGTCCAGCAGGCGGGTGCCCCGGCGCAGCAGCCGGGCGGTGAAGTCCGCCAGGCCGTGCTTGCCGTCCGGGTCGGTGGCGCTGCCCGCGCGGATCACCAGCCGCGCGGCCACCAGGGGCAGGGGGCCACGCTCGGCGGCGATGACCTTCAGCCCGCTGGACGTGGTGCTTTCATGCAGCGAGGGCAGCGTGAGGGCGCTCGTGGTGGCGCGCGGCGCGGCGCGCTTCGTCGCGGCCTTGCGGGCGGCGGGCGCCTTGCGGACGGGGCGCTTCGCCGCGCGGGCGGGAGACTTGCGGGAGGGGCTCTTGCGAGAGGCCATATCGAGTGGACTTTCCTTGTGCGGGCCGGGCTCAGGCCTCGGTGGGCGCGGGAACCAGCGTCACCACGGAGCGGGCCTCGGGCGCGAAGTACTTCGCGGCCACGGCCTTGACCTGGTCGTTGGTGATGGAGGCGTAGGTGGCGGGCAACGTGAGGAGGCGGCGCCAGTCACCCAGCAGCGCCTCGTAGTGCCCCAGGGCATGCGCCCGGCCGCTGTTCGTGGCCAGCTCGCGCAGATGGTCCGAGCGCAGGTTGTTCTGCGCCTTCTGCAGCTCCCGCTCGGTGATGCCCTCGCGCGCCACCTTCTCCAGCTCGGCGTACAGCGCGGCCTCCACCTGCTTCGGGTCGGAGTCCGGCTTCAGCGCCAGGTAGAAGAGGATGGTGCCCGGGTCGATGCGCCAGCTCCAGTCGAGCATCAGCGACACGGCCAGCTTCTGCTCGTACACCAGCGAGCGCACCAGCCGGCTCCCCTCCCCCTTCGTCAGCACGTACTGGATGACGTCCAGCACGAAGGTGTCGTCGCTGCTCGCGGCGGGGCCCCGGAAGCCCAGCATCAGCGCGGGGGACTGCGCGGGGTGTCGGACCTCGGCGCGGCGCTCGCCCTTCTGCTCGGGCTCGGCGTTGAGCACCGGCGCGGGCGCGGGGCCCCGGGGGATGTTCCCGTAGTACTTGCGCACCAGCGCCAGCGTCTTCTTCGGGTCGATGTCCCCCACGATGTACAGCACCGCGTTGTTGGGCGCGTAGTACGTGCGGAAGTACTCCTGGCAGTCCTCGCGGCGGATGGCCTCGATGTCCGCCATCCACCCGATGACGGGCCAGCGGTAGGGATGCGCCTTGTAGACGAGCGTGCCCAGCTCCTCGTCCATGAGGCCGAAGATGTCGTTGTCCACGCGGACGCGGCGCTCTTCCTTCACCACCTCGCGCTCGCTGGTCAGCGTCTGCTGGGAGATGCGCAGCGAGCGCATCCGGTCCGACTCCAGATCCAACACCGTCTCCAGCGCGTCGGCGGAGAAGTCGTCGTAGTACACCGTCAAGTCGTTGGACGTGTACGCGTTGGAGCGGCCGCCGTTGGACTCCAGCGTCTTGTCGAACATCTTGGGGCCGTACTTCTTCGCCCCGTTGAACATCATGTGCTCGAACAGGTGGCTGATGCCGGTGATGCCGGGCCGCTCGTTGCGGCTGCCCACCTGGAACACGGTGTAGAGGCTGACGACGGGAGCCTGGTGGTTGGCCACCAGCCGCACCTGGAGGCCGTTGGGAAGCGTGGCCTCGTGGACGTCGAACAGCGACTCGAGGGCGGGGTCCGCCACGCGCGTGGGCACTTTGCTCGGGGAAGCCTTGGGCATAGGTCCCCCGAACCTAGCCAGAGCGTGGCTATAGATCCACGACACCCGCACGCAAGGCCATCACCACGGCCTCCACATGCGAGTTGACGCCCATCTTCCGGTAGATATGAGACAGGTGCGTGCGCACCGTCCGGCGCTCCAGCGTCATCACGTGCCCCACCTCGGCGTTGGACAGGCCCTTGGCCACGTAGCGGAGCACCTCGAACTCCAGCGGCGTGAGGTTCCAGGGGTTCTCCGGCTTCTGCTCCTCCTGGGTGGACTTCGCCTGGACGGACTGGAAGTAGTTCCAGAAGCGCCGGGCGATGATGGGCTCCAGGACGGTGCCGCCCTCCATCACCTCCTGGATGCCGGAGCGGATCTTCTCCGGCCCCACCCGCTTCACGAGGTAGCCGGAGGCCCCGGCCTGGATGGCCTCGTAGACCTTCGTCTCGTCGTCGAACGACGTGAGGATGAGGATCTCCACCTCCGGGGCGCGGCGCTTCACCCGCTGCGTCACCTGGATGCCGTTGATGCCGGGCAGCTCCAAATCCAACAGGACGAGCTGGGGCCGGAGCTGGACGATGTCCTCCACCGCGGCCTCCCCTTCCTGGGAGGTGCCCACCACCTCCAGTTCGGGGAAGGTGGCCAGCACCTTCACCAGGTTCTTCAGGAGCTGGGGTTGATCCTCGACGACGAAGATACGGGTCGGGTCCATGGTCTCAGCGCCTCGGGAGCGTGAACGAATCCACCAGCACCTTGAGGTGCTGTCCGCGCCTGAGGCGCAGGTCCAGCTCCTTGGGCTCACCGGTGGCGACGGACACCAGCTTGATGCGCCGGGTGCCCATCCTGACGGGGTATCGGTTGAGGGGCGTACGGCGGTTCAGCCGCGCGCCGTCGACATAGACGGTCGCCGGCACGTTGGTGGTGATGGTGACATAGGCGCGCTGGGACTTCGGAGGCACCTTGGGCTCGACGGCCGCGTCCTCCGCGTCCTCGCGCGGCGCCGGCGCTGGCGGCGGGGGCCGCCGGGCCTCCTCTGGCGGCGCGATGGGCATGGGCGGCGGAGGCCCCTCGGCGGCCTTCGCGGCCGGCGCCTCCACCGGGGCCTCTTCCAGCGCCTTCGCGTCGTTCCCGTCGCGCTGCCAGGCGGCGAACAGGAAGGAGACCAGCCCCACCCCGGCGATGGCCGCCGCGATGCCCAGCCGCCGGCCGTACCGGTGCCGGGCAACGGACAGGCGCCGCTCCGCGCTGACCAGGCGCCGGTGCACGTCCGACGTCGAAGGCAGCGCCGGATCCGAGGGCGGCATGGCGATGTCGTCGCGCCCCCGCGGCCTGGCTGGATGCACCGCGGGCAGCGCGTCTGGAATCGTCTTGGGCCCCTTGGCCTCCGCGGGCGCCCGGCGAACGCGGGCGCCCCGGCGCCCGGGCGCGGAGACGGACACGGAGCCTTCGTCGTCCTCGGACGGCTCCGGCGAGGAGAAGTCCTCCACCACCTTCAGGCGCGGGTTGCGCCCGATGCGGGTGTGGCCGCTCCCCGCCGCGGCCTGCTGGCGACGGGGCTTGGGCGGGGCGGCTCCGGGCGGCGCCTCCCAGCCCTGCTCCAGGGGCCCGGCGGGAGCGGGGCCGGTCTCCTCGTCCGCGGGCGGGGCCGCGCTGGCGCGAGCGGGCGGCCGCAGCCGGGTGGCAACGTCCGCGATGTCCGGCTCGTACAGCTCCGGGCGGTAGTCCTCGAACATGGGGCCGGAGGCCTGCTCCGTCTCCGCGTCGGCCTCGTCCTCCGCGGTCAGCGAGCGGCTGTACGGCGCCCGCTGGACCACGGACTTCTCCAGCTCCTCCGCGCGCAGGTCGTCCATCTCCGCCCCGGAGATGGGCTCCAGCGTGAAGGGCTCCTTGAACGGCGGCGCCCCCGCGCTGACGAGGCTCATCTCATTCGGGAACAGCTCGCGCACGAAGCGGCGCACGTCGTCCGCCGTGGGCATGCCGCCGCTGGCCGCCAGGTGGTTGCGGAGGGACGCCGCGAACTCGCCGCAGGAGCGGAAGCGGCGCTGGGGCGTGGGCTCCAGCGCGCGGAGGATGAGCGGATCCAACCGCGAGTTGATGCGCCGGTCCACCCGGCTGGGCGGAGGCAGGGACTCGCTGCGCCGCGTGGACACGCCACCGCTGCCGGACACCACGGGCTCGCGCTGCGTGAGCAGCTCGTAGGCGATGGCGCCCAGCGAATAGATGTCCGACTGCGCGGAGTGCGGCTCCCCGCGAGTGACCTCCGGCGCGCGGTAGGTGCCCCGGCCCCGGTGGCCGAAGGACTTGCGGAGCTGGGGTACGGCCATCAGGGCGCGCAGCGCGCCGAAGTCGCACACCGCGGGCAGGCCGTCCTGCGACAGCACCACGTTGCCCGGGGTGATGGCGCCGTGCACCACGCCCGCCTCGTGCGCCTGGTGCAGCGCCTCCAGCAATTGGATGACGATGTGGAGCGCCACGGTGGGCGGCAGCATCACGTCCTTGGAGTGCAGGCGCTGGAGCGCCGTGCCCAGCGTGAAGCCGTCCACGTCCTCGCGGACCACGGCCAGGCGCTGGCGGACGACGCCCAGGTCCACGACGTGGAGGATGCCCGGGTGCCGCACGGGCTGGAGCAGCCGCGTCGTCTCCGCCAGGTCATGGGCATAGGCCGGATCGGACGTCCGGGGGTGGAACAGCTTCACCACCACCGGGATGCCGGGGAGCTCGATGCCCTGGTACAGCTCGGCCAGCTCGCCGCCTTCGACCTTGCCCGTCAGCCGGTACGTCGCGCTCATCGCTTCTTTCGCGCCGGACGGCGCCGCGTGACGGCGGAAAAGACGAAGCCACACCACACGCACGACTCGCCGCGGCGCCCGCGAGGCAGCTCCAGGGTGCAACCCGGGCACCGGGGGCGGGCCCGGGCCGGGCGGGCGGGCTCGGCCGCGCGCTGGGCCGTCCGTCGGGCAGCGGACTCCGGGGCGGCCTTCAGGCGCAGCCGGGCCTCCAGCCGGCGGACCCGGTCTTCGAGCGCGGCGATCCGGGCGGACAGGCGAGCTTGAACCGCCTCGGGGGCCTCCGAGGGCTGTCGTCGGGTGGGCGAGCGCATCGCAGACCCCGGAGCGTGCCATGCCCGCTCGGAACCCGGCAAGGAGAGAGCCGGTCCCGCCCACACGCGTGTTATGAGTCGTGGTCCCTTGGCACCGTCACTTTCCCCGTTTCGTCCCATCCCGGGTGGGCCCGCGCCGGACCCGCTTCACGGGAGCTTCCGCTCTCCCCTCAATCGAGCCCGCGCCGAGGACGCCGCGCGCAGGGCCGGTGGGCTGCTCGCCGATGAGGAGCTGACGCGGCTGCTCACGTCCCCCCGCGAGCGCCGGGAGGTGGTGCAGCGGGCGCGGGAGATCTTCGTCAACCGCAACCTGCGCATGGCCAGTGTCGAGCTGTTCGGCTTCGACATGGATTACACGTTGGCCATCTATCACATGCGCCGGCTGGAGCAGCTCTCGTTCGACATGACGCTGGCGAAGCTGGTGAGCGAGTACGGCTATCCGCCGGTGGTGGGCGGGCTCCTGTACGACCACCACTTCGTGATGCGCGGCCTGGCGGTGGACCGGGTGAACGGCAACATCCTGAAAATGGACCGCTTCGGCCACGTGGGGCGCGCCTATCACGGGCTGCGTCCGCTGAAGCGCGAGGTGTGGCGGGAGCTGTACCGCAACAAGCGGGTGCGGCTGCGCAACCCGCAGTTCGCCTGGAACGACACGCTGTTCGCGTTGCCGGAGACGTGCCTGTACGCGGGCATCATCGAGCTGCTGGAGTCGCTGGGCCACACGGTGCGGTACGGCAAGCTGTACGACGACATCCGCGAGGCCATCGACACGGTGCACCGGGACAACTCGCTCAAGCGCGAGGTGCGCAAGGACCTGGCGCGCTACGTGTTCCTGGACCCGGAGCTGGGGCCGGCGCTGCACAAGCTGCGCTCGGGCGGCAAGCGGCTGTTCCTGCTGACGAACTCCGCGTGGGACTACACGGACGCGGTGATGAAGTACCTGCTGGACGGGCAGCTCGCGGAGTACCCGAGCTGGCGGAACTACTTCGACGTGGTGGTGACGTCCGCGGGCAAGCCGGGCTTCTTCACGGATTCACGTCCCTTCCTGGAGCTGGACGCGTCCACGGAGGAAGGCCGCGTGGTGGGCGAGGCCACGTCGTTGGATCGCGGCAAGGTGTACTCGGGCGGCAACCTGGCGCGCTTCGAGGAGCTGACGGGCTACCGCGGGGAGAACATCCTGTACGTGGGCGACCACATCTACGGCGACATCTTGAAGTCGAAGAAGTCGTCGCTGTGGCGCACGTGCATGGTGGTGCAGGAGATTGAAGACGAAATCACGTACACCGCGACGCGCCAGGAGGACATCGGCACGCTGTCGCAGGTGGAGGTGCTCCGCGAGCGCCTGGATGACGAGGTGAACCACCACAAGACGCTGCTCAACCTCCTGGAGCGGCGGCTGGAGCGCGAGCAGCTCGCGCCGGACGAGCGCCTGGGCGTGGAGGAGCTCCGCAAGCAGACGAAGCTGGAGCTGGACCGGATGCGGCGGGCCTTGAAGGAGGCCAACGAGGTCGCCGACACGTTGGAGCACGACGTGGAGGAAGGCTTCAACCCGTACTGGGGGCTGCTGTTCAAGGAAGGCAACGAGAACAGCCGCTTTGGCTACCAGGTGGAGCAGTACGCCTGTCTCTACACGAGCCGGGTGTCGAACTTCCTGCACCACTCGCCCATGCAGTACTACCGCTCGCCCCGGGACAAGATGGCCCACGAACAGGCCGGAGCCCTGTCCGCGCGCCTGTCCCCCATGGGCGGCGAAGGCCCCCCGCGGGGCGCGGAGAACGAGTAGGCCGCGGGTGACGTGTCAGACCCTCCATTAGGATGGGAACCTGTCAGGTAGCCGACCCACAGGGCTGGGTGCTAGCCTGAGGATGAAAAGGGTTCCATCCAGGGAGAGGTGCGGGCATGGGCAGGGGAAAGAGTCGGAAGCCGGCGACCTACGAGGACATCGAGCAGCTTCCGGTCGGCTGGGTTGGGGAAATTGTCGACGACGCGCTGTATGCCTCGCCCCGGCCCGCCTTTGGGCACCTGCGGGCGGCCTACCGGCTGGCCAGCCTCCTCTCACCGCCCTTCGAACTCTCGCCTGAGGGTCCTGGCGGCTGGTGGTTCCTCGCTGAACCCGAGCTCCATTTCGCTCGCGACGTGCTGGTGCCCGACGTGGCTGGCTGGCGCCGCGACCGAGTGCCGGAGCCCTCGGACCCCGAACTGCCCTGGCTGACCATCGCCCCGGATTGGCTGTGCGAAGTCCTCTCCCCTTCCACGCGAAGCCTGGACCGGACCCGAAAGATGCCGCTGTACTTCCGCGAGGGCGTCGGAAACGTCTGGCTCATCGACCCGGTGCGGCAGTCGCTGGAGGTCTATCGGCGCGGGAAGGCGAGTTGGGTCCGCAGTCAGTTGTTCACGGGGGACGTCACCGTGAACGCCGAGCCCTTCGAGGCCGTGCCACTGCAACTGGGCATGCTGTGGACACCGCGCGCGGGAGGCCCGCCGGTCCACCCGTGAGCCCTTCCCTCATGGCTCGGGCAAGGGCCCCACGCGCCCCCAGACAACATCGGTGAAGCGCGAGCCGGGCTCATCCGCCAGGCCCAGCTTGCGCAGGTCATCCGTGTACTTGGCGCCCTTCACCACCACCCACCGCCGCGCCACGCGCCGGCCTTCCGCCAGCGTCTCCTGCGTCAGCGGCGCGTGCTCCGCGAAGCGGCGGAGCATGTCGAACGCCGGCTGCGCCTTGCGCGGCCTGGCGAACATCGGGTCGAAGAAGACGACGTCGAAAGAGCGCGGCGGCAGCGTCTTCAGGTACGCGCGCGCGTCCGCGTGCACCACCTCGATGGGCCCCGAGTCCTCGCCCAGCGCGTAGCGCCGCAGCCCCTCCCCCGCCACCGCGCCCAGCGCCAGGCTCGCCTCCAGGCCCACCACGCGCCCCGTGGGTCCCACGGCCAGCGACGCCACCATGGCGTCCTGCCCCAGCCCCAACGTGCAGTCCAGCACCGCGTCCCCGGCGCGAAGCTCCGCCACCCGAACGAAGGCATCCTGCTCCCCTTCCCGCAGCCGCATCCGCCGCAGGTGCGCCATGCCCGCGTGGAAGCCGAACGAGCCCTCCGCGTCCCACAGCGTCACGCCGTCACCGCCCACCACCAGCAGCGCCGCCGCCTTCGTCCCCAGCCACGGCGCCACGCTCTCCTTCGCGCGGCGCGGCAGGAAGGGCACGCTCCACCGCGCCGCCACGGCGCGGGCCTCGCGCACCAACGCCGCGTCCACCTTCGTGCTCGTCGTCACCGCCAGCGGTACCAGGGCCACCCTCCTGCCTCGCATCCACCATGCCCGCAGCGAAGGAGCAACGGTTTCCGCCATCCACGACGCCGCGCGCCAACCCACCTCTGGCCTGTCGCGTCAATCGTGGAAGGCCCTGCCAGCCACCGTCGCCGAGCCGACAGGATTAGATGGATTTAACGAACTCCATAGGAATTCGCGCCTCCGTGCCTCAGAATCAGACTTCCTTCGGACGATGGAGAATCTCCCCAATCCGCGCCCGGAGTGGATCGCTTGGAGAGGACAACGATGCGCAACAGAACAACAGGAATGGCCGTTGCCGTACTGGTCGCAACCCTCTTGGTGGGCGACGCGTTCGCCGCCACCTACGGAGTCACGCCTTCGGGTTCGTCCGCGGTTTTCTTCGTCGACACCAACGCCTGGGCGGACATCCACTACGTCCGCAACAACCAGGGGCAGCTCAACTATCGGATGGGCATCGTCAACGGCCGGAACCAGTACACGGTGACGGGCCTCTCCGCCGGCGACACCATCGACTACTCATTCACGTACTGGGACGTGTCCTGCAACTGTGCGCGGGACACGGCGTGGACGCGCTACACGCACTCGGGCACCAACCCTCCGCCTCCCCCGCCGGACTCGGGCACGCCGCCGCCCACGGACGCGGGGACGCCTCCGCCGGGCCCCATTGGTCCCATCGTCCCGCTGTACAGCAGCAGCACGGCGCTGGAGCCTTCCACGGTGCAGGACACGTCGTCCGCCATCATCACCCGCGTGGGAGATCGCGTCCGCGACCGTCACGCCCGCGAGGACATGTTCCAGGCGTATGACCACTACCTGCCCCTGTACTTCCAGGCGCGCACGCACCACATCGAAATCGTGGACGAGGTCGCCAAGGGCGGCAACCGCATCACGGTGAACCTGTACCCCGTCGCCCCCTACGAGCGCCCCGACTTCCGCGCCTTCTTCCGCGGGCTGGGCACCGTGGCGGAGTACTTCCACAACGCCCAGTTCACCCGGGTGAACGACTACCACTTCACGTCCAGCGTGAACTTCAACGCCAAGGAAGGCCGGGCCATCCGCGTGGGTGACCGCATGGAACTGGAAGTGGGTGTCTTCCTTCGTCAACCGGTGGAAGGCCGTTTCAACTACTACGCCACCACGTACCTCTACATGGTCGGCTCGGGCGGCGTGGTGCCCTTCGATGTGACGGGCTCCATCCGGGACTCCATCCCCATGCCGGAGGCGGGCTGGAGCGGTGGCCGCACCACCCTGAGCTCGCCGCAGTCCAACGAGCCCGACAACCGCTTCCTCCAGATGGCCAACAACCTGGCGCCGGTGAGCGCGCAGCCCTTCGTGGAGGGACGCCGCATCCACCACACGCACTTCGGTGACGGCAGCCACTCCGAGGCGGGCAACCCCGCCCTCACCCAGCACCAGGGCAAGCTGGGCCCCAACTACGTCGCCCCGTCCTGCGTCGCCTGCCACGTGCAGAACGGCCGCGGCCTGCCCCCGGGCAACAACACGACGCTGACGAACTACGTGGTGAAGGTGGGCCAGTCCAACGGCGCCGCGGACCCGTTCCTCGGCTTCCGGCTGCAGCCGCGCCGCACCAGCGGCACGCCCGAGGCCGAGGCCCGCATCTCCGGCTGGACGACCACCAGCGGCACCTACGGCGACGGCACCAGCTTCCAGTTGCGCCGGCCCAACTACAGCTTCCTCAACAACACGCCCACGAACTTCTCCGCGCGCATCACCCCGCAGCTCGTGGGCATGGGCCTGCTGGAGGCCGTCGCCGAGACGACCATCGCCGGGCTGGCGGACCCCAACGACAGCAACGGGGACGGCATCTCCGGCCGCATGCACCAGGTGAGGGATCCGCAGACGGGCCAGACGCGGCTGGGCCGCTTCGGCTGGAAGGCCAGCACCGCCACCGTGCGCCACCAGGTGGCCGAGGCCCTCAACAGCGACCTCGGCGTCACCACGTCCGTCTTCCCGTCGCTGGACTGCGGCCCCTCGCAGCAGGGCTGCTCCGGCACCAGCACCGAGCTGGCCAACGCGGAGCTGGACAAGCTCACGCGCTACATCTCCCTGCTGGGCGTGCCGGCGCGCCGCGGCCTGGCCGACGGCACGGTGCAGCGCGGTGAGACGCTGTTCCACAACGCGGGCTGCGCGCGGTGCCACACCGCCACGCTGACCACCAGCAACTTCCACCCGCACGCCGAGCTGCGCGGGCAGACCATCCGTCCGTACACGGACCTGCTGCTGCACGACATGGGCGCGGGCCTGGCGGACAACCTGCCGGACGGCCAGGCCACGGGCGCCGAGTGGCGCACCCCTCCGCTCTGGGGCATTGGCCTGACGGCGGGCGTCAGCGGCGGCGAGGCCTACCTGCACGACGGCCGCGCCCGCAACCTGGCCGAGGCCATCCTCTGGCACGGCGGCGAGGGCCAGGCGGCGCGGAACAACTTCGCCAACATGAACAGCGCGGACCGCAACGCGCTGCTGGCGTTCCTGCGCTCGCTGTAATCCGCTGAAACGACAAAGGGGGCCGCGCGTCACCGGCGGCCCCCTTCCTCTTCACGGACCACGAACTCGACTCAGGAAGCGTTCGCCGCCTGGAGCTTCCGGCCGCCCTGCATGATGGCCACGGTGACGGACTGGTTCCGGCCGTTGCGCTTCGAGTGGTAGAGGCACTGGTCGGCCAGGTCGATGAGCTGCTGCTTCTCCATGGCGCTGTCGGGGAAGGTGGCGATGCCCAGCGACATGGTGATCTTCAGCGGCCCCATCTCCGTCTGGAACGTCTCCGCCTTCACGGCCTCGCGGATGCGCTCGGAGATGGTGAAGGCGCCCTTGGCGTCCGTCTCCGGCATGATGATGACGAACTCCTCGCCGCCGTAGCGGGCGACGATGTCCGTGTCGCGCGCCATCGTCTTGATGATGCGGGCCACGCCCTTGAGCACCTGGTCTCCCGTCGGGTGGCCGTAGGTGTCGTTGACGCTCTTGAAGTGGTCCACGTCCGTGAGGATGAGGGAGAACTTGCGCTGGTAGCGCCGGGACTGGGCCAGCACCTCGTCCGCCTTCGCCTGGAAGGTGCGGTGGTTGAACAGGCCGGTGAGGCCGTCCGTGGTGGCCATGCGCTCCATCTGCTCGTAGAGCTGCGCGCGCAGCACCGCCTGGGCGGCCTGGATGGCGATGACCTCAATCATCCGCAGCACGTCCTGCTCGAACGCGGCCTTCTTGCGCGAGCCCGCCACCAGCGTGCCCAGGATGCGGTCGCCCGCCACCAGCGGGAAGATCTTCAGCGCGCCCAGGCCGCGAATCTGCGTCTCGTCGTCGAAGATGATCTGCCGGTCCATGGCCTTGATGTCGCGGCCCGGCAGCGGCGCCCCGTAGCGGACCACGTTGGCCACCAGGCCGTTGTTGTCCTCGAAGCTCTGGCCGGACAGCGCCTGGCCCTGCGCCGTCACACCGGACATGCGCACCACGCGGTGCATCCGCTTGCCGTCCACCTCGGACACCAGCGTCACCGCGCAGAAGTCCAGGCCCGCGAGCTGCCGGGTGCTCTCCAGCACCGCGACGAAGACCTGGTCCGGGCTGCCCGCGCGGTTGAGCTCTTCAATGGCGCGGAAGAAGCGGTCCTTCTCGTCGCGCGTCTTGCGGATGTAGCTCATCACCCGCTCCACCTCGATGGAGCGCAGCACCTCGCCGGCGATGATGGAGAGCAGCTTCTCGTCCTGGTCGCTGAAGGGCTCGTTCGCCAGCCGGTCCGCCACCAGCACGCCGCGCACCAGGCCGCTGGCCTCCAGGATGGGCACCGCGAGCAGCGCCTGCACCGCGGGGCCGCCGCTCTCGTAGTGCGTCACGCCCTTGAGCCCGTTCGGCGAGTTCATCCGCACCGGGGCGCGGCGCTTGAGCACGCCGCCGATGATGCCCTCCCCCGCGTTGAAGCGCTCGCGCTGCACGCGCTCGGAGCCGGAGCGGCAGTCGTACAGCTTGAGGCTCCGGTCATCCGACGTGAGCAGGAAGGCGGCGCAGGTGTTCGTGCGCAGCCCCGTCTCCGCGATTTCGAGCGCGGCCTGCACGGCGCCCTCAATCTCCTTCACCGAGGCCACCAGCCACTTCTCGTCCGAGCTCATCCCGCTGAAGCTGTCCTGCGTGCCGGAGGACACCAGCCGGAAGGTGCGCGCGCGCTCCTCCACCTCGCGGATGCGCTTCTGCACCGCGTCGCTCTCCGCCCGGCGCGCCGCGGCGATGCGGGCCGCCAGCACCAGGTGGTAGAGGCCGGAGAACAGGGCCAGGAAGGCCGCGTGCGTCAGGTAGCCCGTGGCGTTGGGCACCGGCCCGCCCAGCGTCACCAGCGCGTCGAACACCAGCGCCACGCCCAGCAGCGTGAGGCCCGCGTTGCGCGGCAGGAAGGCCACCAGGAACGCCATCAGCAGGTAGACGATGGGGAACAGATCCCCGCCGCCAATGGCCACCACCACGAAGGCCGCGGAGAGGAGCGCGCCGCCCAGCTCCAGGTCGTCCCGTAAATCAATGACGGCGCCCACCGCGCCGCGCATGGCCCGGCGCCAGGCGGCCACGGCGATGCCCACCAGGAGGCAGCCCACCAGGGCCGCCTCGGTCCACCCCAGCGTCTGGAGTCCGCGGAAGCCGCCGCGCGCCAGGTGGATGAACGTGGCGAGCGCGGCCGCGGCGGGGATGGAACGGACCGCGAGACGCAGCAACCTTCCGGGAGACGGAAACTCGGGAAGCGACGTCATGGGGACTCCAGGTGGAAGACGATCTCGCCCGGCTTCACGTAGCCGAGCTCCTCACGAACGGCGCGCTCCAGCGCTGCCGGGTCCTTGCGCAGGGCGGCAATCTCGCTGCGCAGGGCCTCGTTCTGGGCGGCCAGGGAGCGGTTGCGGGCCTGCACCGACTCCACGTCCTGCCGGAGCGAGAGGTAGCGGCGGAAGCCCTTCGCGTCCACGACGGACACGAGGCTGAGGGCCGCAGCCACCCCCACCGCCACCACCAGGAACTTTCGCCTCGCCGTCATGAGCGCGGAGGACCGTACCAGTGGCCCCCTGCCTCGCAAGATTTCCGCTCCAGGCCTGTAGCAACGCCGCGGAGCTACTCGGGCTGGGCCAGCAGCTTCTCCACGGCCTTGGCCATGTCGGCGTGGGACTCCACCCCGTGCCAGCCGGCCACCGCGCGTCCCCGGCGGTCCAACAGCACCGTGGTGGGCAGCCCCTGGATGACGCCGAACGCGCTGTGGCCCTCGATCATCGCCGTGTCGGCCACCAGCACCGGGTAGCGCAGCGCGTAGTGGTCCGCGAAGGGCGCCAGGACCTTCTCCCCTTCCAGGTCCATGCCCACCGCCACCACCTGGAAGCCCCGCGAGCCGTAGTCCTTCTGGAGCGCCTCCAGCGTGGGCATCTCCGCCAGACAGGGAAAACACCACGTGGCGAAGAACGAGACGAGCACCACCTTGCCGCCCAGCGCGCGCACGTCATGCGGCGTGGGCCCCACGGACGGCAGGGCCAGCGCGTTCAGGAAGGCGGGGCCCGCGTCCACCGGACGGGTGCCGCGGCAACCCGCCAGCGCCACCAGCGCCACGACAGCGGCCCCTCGCAGCGCGCGGGTCATGACGCTCAGGCCTCCGAGGCGGGCGGCCCGGCCCGCTGACAGTCACGGCACAGGCCGTACAGCTCCATCTTGTGCGACGTCACCTTGAAGCCGTGCTTGCGGGCCACCGCGTCCTGGAGCGCCTCGATGCGCTCGTTCTCGAACTCGATGATGGTGCCGCAGCGCGTACACACCAGGTGGTCGTGGTGGTCGCGCCCGGCGGCCGCCTCGTAGCGCGTCTGCCCGTCCCCGAAGTTGCGCGCGTGGGCCAGCCCGCACTCACTGAGCAGCTTCATGGTCCGGTACACGGTGGCGACGGACACCTTGGTGTCCTGTTCACGCACCTTGTTCCACAGCTCCTCCACCGACAGATGGCCCCCCACCTCGAAGAACGTGTCGATGATGAGGCTGCGCTGACGCGTGCTCTTCAGGCCGTGCTGGGCCATGTAGCGGGCGAGCACCTCATCCTTGTCCTGGGCGTCGTGGTGGTGGTGGTGGCTGTTGCTCATGTGAAATCCTTCAAAGTCGCCGCGGGTCCGCGCCGCGTCTCCGGCGCCACTGGGTAGAGGCCCGCCGCTGCCCCGCCCTCCGCTCTTGTTGTAACCAATCCGACGTGCCGCCGCGACCCGGCCATTTCCCACCAACGCCGCCCCTCCGGCGAAGAAAACGTCACCGGCATGTGTTGGCCTCCGGACGCGGCGGGCCTGATACTCCCGTCCCTTCCTCCCCGCAACGCCCGGCGTGCGGCCCGTGGGAGCGCCTCCCCACCTGCCCGCTCGTCCTCGCGACTTGCACTCGCCGTAGGCTGTTTAGATTGGAATCGGACTGGCTCATTGACACCCGTCTGTGGGCGAAGATAGAGGCATCCGCCCTCGTAAACGAGCATTTTTCCGCGACATTCATGAACAGTCCCTGGCAGAGAAGACGGCAGCCCGATGACGTCCCCACCCCCGTGGCGGTTGCCGTCTCGGACTTCTGCCGGCGCGCGAAGGCCCCCGCCCCGGCACCCGAGGTCCGCGAGGCACTGGCCCTCCTGGCGGAGGCGGATGACTTCCGCGTCCGCGCGCTGACGGACGCCGAACCCGAGGCCTCCCCCCTGGGGCCCTTCGCGGTCATCGACATCCTGAGCGGGACGCAGGCCTCCGTGGCCGCCCAGCGGCAGGCCTGCGGCTTCTACGAGGTCGCCCGCGAGCTGGCCCACGTGCGCGATCAGAAGACGCCGCCGCCCGCCCCGGCGCCCGCGGAAGCCCCGCTCACCTTCGCCCCGCCGCCGCCCGCCCCGGACGCCGCCCCTGGCAAGAAGGCCCGGGCGAAGGAGGACCTGGAGGCCACCGTCAAGGAGCGCATCGCGCCGCGCAAGCGCGCCCCGGCGGAGGACGCCGTGGGCTCGCCCGCCGACCTCGCCGAGGAGCCCGCCTTCTCACGCAGGGACCTGCCGCGCCCCCGGGGCCGCTTCACCCGCGTGGAGGCGCCGCGCGCGTCCTTCATGGAGCTGACGCGCCTGTCCGGAAAGCCCACGCTGGAGGCCGCCCTGGAGTCCGCCGACCACCGCTTCGCGCTGCTGCGCGCCCTGTCCCAGCGCTTCAACGGCGCCCGGGGCGAGCTGACGCTGGTGGACCTGGAGAACGTGCTCCGCGACCACGCGCTGATGGACGCGCTGGTGGAGAAGGAGCGCCGTCAGGTGCTGGACGGCTACACCACCCAACGGGGCGCCTCCGGCCGCGTGGGCTGGGCCCTGGGGCTCAGCCCCCCGGAGCTGCAGCGGCTGGTCTCCGTGCTGTCGCTGACGGAGGAGGTGGAGGCCCTGCGCGAGCGCTTCCGCCGCGAGGCCCTGGCCACGCCCCACCTGACGCACCGGCTGGACCTGCTCGGCCGCGAGAAGTACCTGGCCGACCTGGGCATCCAGCGGAAGTTCGCCGACGCGCTCCGCAAGGAACTGGAGCGGCTGGTCGGTGAGGCCCTGCCCGACGCCGAGGACCTGCACGGCCTGGCGGATGCCGTCGCCCGCAAGCACGGCGCCCCCGCCGAGCTCGTCTTCCGCGCCTTCGAGCGCCTGGGACTGGCGGAGGGCCTGCGCAAGCAGCTCCTGGCCAGCTCCCGCTGAAACAACCCCCTGACGAGGCACTGAGAACCATGCCCATCTACGAGTACTCCTGCCAGAGCTGTGGAAAGATGATCGACGTGCTGCAGAAGATCTCCGACCCCGCCCCCGCCACGTGCGGCGCGTGCGGCGCCGAGGGGTCGATGCAGAAGGTCGTCAGCCGCTCGAGCTTCGTCCTCAAGGGCGGCGGCTGGTACTCCGACCTGTACAGCTCCACCAAGAAGGACGGCGGAAGCAGCTCGTCATCGAGCAGCAGCGGCGCCTCCTCTTCGTCGAGCGCGTCCACGTCGGCCAGCAGCGCGCCCAGCACGCCGGCGCCGGCCCCCGCCGCGGCGGCCGCGAGCGACAAGAAGTAGGCCCGCCGGGGGGGCGGTCCCGCCGAAAATTCGCTCCGGGCATGGGAGCGGCGCACACTCACGCCCCGTGCCCTTCCCCCCCTCCAAGCGTCCTCCCCGTCACTGCGCGCTGTGCGGCCACCCGGAGCTGACGGACACCCGCGGGCTCGGCCGTTTCCTGCTCGTCGCCGACCCGCATGGCCGCGGCCCCGTCTGCCCGCCCCAGCGCGGCTGTCGCGGCGGCAAGCGCGAGGCGCTGGCGCCATCAGCGCTGACGCAGCCCGCCCGGTGAGCTAATCAGGACACCTGCCGCGCCCTGTTCCCCGCGGAGGTGCCATGTCGCTCGCCTCGTTCCGAACCCTCTCCCTGTCCCTGCTGGCCGCCCTGGGCGCCGGCTGTGCGTCGCAGACGCGCATGCCGCCCGAGGCGCGCACGTCCCTGAACCACGCCCTCACCGGCCCGGAGGCGGAGCAGTACCTCCGCGTCTCCAGCAACGTCACGCCGCTGTTCGGTGACGCCTCCAAGCGCCTGCTGACGCCCTACGCGCCCGAGGACGTCCAGCTGCTCGACGACACGAAGGGCCACCCCATCAACCCCGGCGCCGTGGAGCGCGTCCTCCCCGCGGGGACGAAGCTGCGCATCACCCGCGTGGAGTTCCCCACCTCGTGGGTCATCACCGAGCGCGTCCTCTACAGCCCGCGCGCCTGGCCCTGGGTGTACCTCCAGGAGGCGGGCGCGCCGGAGTCCGCGCCGCCGCTCATCCTGGTGCTGCCGCCCAACCTGGACCGCCCGGAGGCCTTCCGCACCGAGCTGGAGAAGTACCTGTCCGCGCGGGACTTGAAGCCCACGCTGGACGCCCTGCCGCCCGCGGTGCAGGAGGCCATCCGCGAGAAGAAGCTGGTGGCGAACATGTCCGCGGACGCGGTGCGCATGTCCTGGGGCCCGCCGGAGACGGTGCGGCGCTCCCTGGAGGGCACCTCGAAGCACGAGGCGTGGACCTACCCGGGCGCCCGCCGCCGCGTCTTCCTCACCGACGGACGGCTCGCGCGCGCGGAAGAAGGCGGCGCGCAGGTCATCCCCTGAGCTGGGCGGCTAACGGCGGCGGCGCTTGCCACCACCGCGGCCGCCGCCCCCGCCCGACTTGCGAGACGCCTGGGCCTCGCCCGGGCGCGTCAGGCGCGGGAGGTCGCCGGCCATCACCGGCCAGAAGTCCCCCTTCAGCAGCTCGGCCACCAGCTCGGCCTGCGTCTGCACGGGCTGCTTGAAGAGCGTGGCGCCCCGGCCGACCTCGTCGAGCGAGCCGCGGGCGTCGCTGCCGCCCACGCAGGGCAGCTTCATGGCGGCCGCGGCCTCCACGGCCAGGTCATTGGACGTCTGCTTCACCCGGGCGTTGTAGCCCTCCACGGCGCTCAACACGCTGAGCGAGCGGATGAAGTCCATGGCCGGGTGCTGCGAATCCCTGTCATACGGCCGCGCGGCGACGATGGCGGCGCCCAGGGCCTTCACCTTCGGCAGGCACTCGGCGGCGCTCCACGGCTTCTCGCGGTTGCTGCCCCACATCTGCACCGGCTCCGGGGCCAGCTCCGGCTTCGGGAAGAAGCACAGGTACTGCCCGCGGTCCGTCACCAGCTCCAGCCCGACGAAGACCTTCAGCTTGGACTTCGCGCCAATCTCGAAGAGCTCGTCGCAGCCATCCTGGGTGTTCGTCTCGGTGAAGGCCACCCCGTCCAGGCCGAACAAGGCGGCCCGCTCCAGCACGGCGCGAGGGTCCAGCTCGCAACCCTTGGACAGGTGGGAATGGGCGTGCAGGTCGATGAGCATGAGCGCTGCTCCCTAACAGGCCCCCCCGAGCCCTGTCGAGCCTGCAACGCCCTGCCTGCGACTCAGGCGAACGCGTAGGACTGGAAGGCGCCCTGGGCGGCCTGGGTGTTCTTCTCCTCGTAGGTGCGGATGAGGTAGCCCATCAGCATCAGCGAGGAGGTGTTCTCCAGCACCCGGGACGGGTCCTTGGAGATGAGATTCGCACTGTAGTTGAGGAAGAACTGGGCCAGCTCTTCACCCGCCTCCTTGACGATGAGCGCATTCAGCGCGGAGGGCTCCATCGTCCGGATGGTGTTGATGAAGTCTACGGCCAGGTCCTTCTTGGTCTTCATGTCCACGGGCCTTCCCCCTTCCCCACTCCGCCGCCACTCGCGGCCCCCTGCCACGAGCGCCCCACGCCTTCAGGTGCGACCCGAGCAACATAGGCATGCGACAGAGGCTGCAAACCCCCGGGCGGAGACGATCAACGTCGTCACCACGGGGAAGCCGGGTTTTTGACACCCCGGAATGACGCGTGCGATAACCTCCTATTGTCCTGAATCAGCACCGCACAAGGAGTGGCAGGCGATGTTCACGGGCGTGAAGGTCTTCTCCGCCACCAAGGCGAAGGAGCGCGAGGAGCTGGGTGAGAACGTCACCCGGTGGCTGAAGAGCAACTCCGACCTGGAGATTGTGGACCGGGTCGTGTGTCAGTCGTCCGACAACGAATTCCACTGCTACACCCTCGTGCTCTTCTACAAGCACGGCAGGAGTGAGCAGGCAGCGCCGCAGTCCTGAGCGGGATGGACCGGCGGAAGGGGACGGCCCCCCCCTCCACCGGCGCATCCCCGCTTCCCGTTACTCCGGCTGGGGCACGTAGACGGCGACGCCGCGCGGCGGGACGACCAGGACGGTCTCCGTGCCGGCGAGCTGCAGCGTCTGCCCGGTGAAGATGTCCGCGTAGGTGTCGGTGCTCGCGGCCAGGCCCCCCATCAGCTCCACCACCAGCGAGCGCTCCACCGCGCCGCGGTTGATGGCCACCACCGCCCCCCGCCCGTCCGGCAGGTCGCGCTGGAACACGTAGAGGTCGCTCTCCACGCGCAGGGTCCGCCGGGCGCCCGTCTGCAGCGCCTCGTGCGCGATGCGCGCCTGCCCCAGCTTCTGGACGAAGCCGAGCAGCTCCCGCTCCAGCGGCGTCAGCGTGTCACCGAAGCGCATGAGGCGGCGGTTGTCCGGATCCCCCGCGCCCGGCAGGCCGACCTCGTCGCCGTAGTACACCAGGGGCACGCCCGGCTGGGTCAGCACGAAGCCGAAGCCGTACTTCATCTTCTCGAAGGCCGTGGCGTCCGTCACCACCGTGGACGGGCGGTTGGGGCCGAAGGGGTCGCTCCCGTCGCCCTGGAGCTGGCCGGCGGCCTGGGAGATGAAGCGCGCCACGTCGTGGTTGCCCAGGAACGGCGAGTTGAGCGTCCCCGGCGCGTAGAAGACCTCGTTGGCGCGCACCGCGTCGTCCACGCGCTGCAGGCCCTGGCCGTCCGCGAAGGCCTCGCGCAGCGGCCAGTACAGCGGGAAGTCGAACTGGCCATCCAGCTCCCGCGGGCTGATGTAGCGGGCGATCTGCGACCGGCCGTCCGCGCCGACGAACGTCTCGCCCACCAGGTAGAACTCGGTGCCCGTCCGCGCGGTGATCTCCTTCAGCTTCCCGCGGATGGTGCGCCCGGCCACCTGCTCCATGTGCTTCACCGCGTCCAGGCGGAAGCCGTCGAAGTCGGCCTGCTCCAGCCACCACAGCGTGTCCGCGGCGAACTGGTCCACGAAGTCCGTGGAGCGCCAGTTGAAGTCCGGCAGGTAGTCCGTGAACTTGCAGATGAGGCGCTGGGCCTCCCAGTCGCAGTCCTGGGTGCCGCACACGCAGCTCGCGGCGGTGTTGAACCAGCCCTCCTGCCCGTACGTGGTCCAGTAGGGGTGCTCCTGGTGGACGTGGTTGAGCACCAGGTCGGCGATGACGCGCATGCCCCGCTTGTGCGCGGCGGCGGTGAGGGCGCGCAGCTCCGCGAGCGAGCCGAAGCGGTGCTGCGTCTGCCGCGGCTTCGACGGCCAGTAGCCGTGGTAGCCCGTGTAGTACTTGCCGCCGGTGCCGATGAAGCGCCCCTCCGGGTTCTGGTCCACCGGCGAAATCCAGAGCGTGCGCACGCCCAGTGCGTCGAAGTAGCCCTCTTCAATCTTCTGGGTGATGCCCGCGAAGTCACCGCCCAGGTAGTTGGCGATGGGGTCCACGTCCGCCACCGGGCCGTCGTTCTCCGGCTTCGCGTTGTGGAAGCGGTCGGTGAACGCGAAGTACATCAGGCCCGACTCCCAGCGGAAGCGCTCCGGCTCCACCCAGAACGGCAGGTAGAGCGGCTCCGCCTCGCGGCCCTGGCTGTCCCGGGCCACCACCTTCACGTGGTGCTTGCCCTGCTCCAGCCCCGTCACCTGCAGGCGGAAGCGGCCCGTGGCGGCATCGTAGGCCTCCGGCCGGGGCGTGCCATCCAGCGTCAGCACCAGGCCCTCACCCGCGGGCCCCGCCCGGTCGGTGCCGTCCAGGTAGGAGACGTCCACCTCCAGCGCCCCCTCGGGCGTCGCCGTGAAGCGGTTCAGCTCCAGCGCCGGCTGACGGCAATCCGGGACGGTGAGGCGCGAATACTCCTCCGCGCGCACCCAGCGCGAGTACGGGTTCTCCGGGTCGAGCTGCTCCTTGTCACCCACGACGAAGCGGTAGCCGTAGTCGCGTGGCTCCAGGCCCTCCAGGCGCAGCGTGTAGACGCCGTCGCCGCGGTCGGTCATGAGCTGGGGTCTGGACGCGAAGTTGTTCCATTCCCCCGAAACCTGCACGGCGTCCGCGACGGACTGCCGCGGTGCGTAGGTCAACGTCACGTCGCAGGTCCGTACAGGGATGGAGTCGGACTCACCACACGCGGCGGCGGTCAGCAGCGCGGGGATGGTCAGCAGTCGAGGGAGGCGGAGGTGCGTCATGCGAGCCTCCTTCTACGGGAGGCCCCCTTGCTTTTCCAAGCCCCCGGCACGTCGCGGGATGACGTGTCGCGTCGAATTCCGGACGACCTATCGCGTTTCGTACTCCTGCAGGATGCGCAGGACGGTGCTCGCGAGCGGGTGGTCCGAGGGCGCCAGCTCCAGGAAGCGGTGATAGCTCCGGGCCCCCGCCTCCATCCGCCCGAGCTTGACCTCCACCGCGCCCATCAGCAGGTAGCACTCCGCGTTGCCCGGCTCGAGCCGGGCACACTCCCGGGCGGAGCTCAGCGCGGCCGGGTGGTTCCCCGCGCGCTGGTGGGCACGGCCGGCGGTGAGCACCCGCTGCGCCGGCCCGGACGGCGCCGGCACCAGGGACTGGGCCTGGGCGAGCCCCGCCTCCCCCAGCAGCGCCCCCTGGGCTGGCCGCGGCTGCCCCCGGGCGCCCGTGCCGCTCACCGGGACGGCCTTCACGCCCCGCGCGCCCGCGGACGTCCGCGTCGCGCTGCCACGCCCGGCCGCCGCCCGCGCCTCGCCGTCCGACAGGCCGTCGTTTCCCGCCACCTCTTCATCGTCCTCGCTGGCCATGTCACGGCCAGGTGACGCCGGCTCGGGCCGCGGTGACGCGGCCACGGGCGCGGCGGGTGGCGAGGGGGGCGGCCCCATCCGCACCGCCCTGGGCGGCCCGGGCTCGCGAGGCGCCTCCAGGGCGGCGGCCCGCAGATCCGCCCCCACCCACGTCACCGCCACCACCACGAGCACCGCGGCCAACACCAGCCCGACGCCGGACACCCACTGCGAGGCGCGGCTGCCCTCGGCGAGCAGGCCCAACCGGGTCGGGCGCGGCGCGGGGGGCGCGTCCTCCAGCTCCGGCGCCACCACGTCCACCGGCTCGCGCTCCTCGGTCCGGAGGTCCAGCGCCTCCAGGGCCGGCACGCCATGCTGCGTGGGCGCTGGCAGTGGGGGCGCCTCGCGCCAGATGGACACCTCTTCGACGAAGGACGGCGGCACCCGGGCGTCCATCCCGAGCGCCTCCAGGTCCTGGCGGAACAGCTCCCGCAGCAGGTACGCCACGGACATGGGGGAGAAGCGCGGCGTGGACGAGTACAGGAACCCGGCCAGGGCGTCCCCCAGCTCGTGCGCGGACTCGAAGCGCGCCTCCTTGTTCAGCGCCAGCGCCTTCTGGAGGATGGCGTCCAGCGCCACCGGGATGTCGGGCCGCACCTGCCGTGGCGACGGCAGCCGCTGGCCGTCGTTCAGCCGCTTCAGCACCGCGTGGACCTGCCCCTCCAAGGGCAGCCGGCCGCAGAGCATCTGGAACAGCACCACGCCGGTGGCCCAGACGTCCGTGCGGGCGTCTACCGCCTCCCCGCGCGCCTGCTCGGGCGAGAAGAACAGGTACTTGCCCTTCACGACGCCGGGCTCGGTGTTGAAGCCGCGCAGCGAGCGCGCCTTGGCGATGCCAAAGTCGACGATCTTGACCTGGCCCTCGTAGCTGATGAGGACGTTGTCGGGGGAGATGTCGCGGTGGACGATGCCCAGGGGCTCGCCCCGCTCGTCGCCGCGGGTGTGGGCGTAGTGCAGGCCGCGGCACATCTCCATGGCGATGAAGACGGCGATGGGCACCGGCAGGCTGTGGAAGCCGGAGCGCAGCGCCCGCTTGAGGACACGATGGAGCGGCTGGCCCTCCACCAGCTCCATGGCCAGGAAGTACTGCCCGTCCACCTTCCCGAAGTCGAACACCTGCGCGATGGCCCCATGCGACAGCGAGGCGGAGATGCGCGCCTCGCTGATGAACATGGATACGAAGGCCTCGTCGTTGGCGTGCTCCGGGAGCACCTTCTTGATGAGCACGGGCTTGGTGACGCCCGCCGCCCCCCTCAGCCGCGCGCGCCAGGTCTCCGCCATGCCCCCCTGGCCCACCCGCTCCTGGAGTTCGTACCGGCCGAATCGTTCTCGTGGCGCGCTTGCCATTCGCGGGTAATACCCCCTCTCAAAGTTTACCGTATAACCCGGGATTGCGGAGCCCAACCCCGCAAGACGGCTGTGATATCTTCCGCGCCGTGGCGAGTCTGGGAGACGAGGAAGGGGACGACGAGCTGGTCCGCACCGACGCGTTGCCGGCCATGCGCGTCCAACGCGTTCGCACGCGGCTGGTGGTGTTGTCGGGCCCGGACGCCGGTCGCGACTGGCCGCTGATGCCGGGCCGTTACCGCGTGGGCTCGGGCCGGGACGCGGACATCCTCCTATCGGACCGGGCGGTGTCGCGGCAGCACCTCATCCTGGAGGTGGGTGACGGCGGCGTGCGCGCCGTGGATCCGGGCTCGCGCAACGGCTCGTATTGCGAAGGCATGCGCTTCCAGGAGCTGGAGGTGCGCACGGGCGCGGTCCTCAAGCTGGGCACCACCGAGCTGAAGCTGGTGCCGGAGAGCGAGCGTCCCCGGGCGCGGCCCCTGTCCGCGCGCAGCGCGTTCGGCGCGCTGGTGGGCAACAGCCGCCGCATGCGGGAGCTCTTCACCCTGCTGGAGCGGCTGTCCGCGGGGGAGTCGGACGTGCTCATCCAGGGCGAGACGGGCACGGGCAAGGAGCTGTGCGCGGAGGCCATCCACACGCACAGCCCTCGCGCCAAGGGGCCCTTCGTCATCGCCGACCTGGCGGGCATCGCCCCGGCGCTGCTGGAGAGCGAGCTGTTCGGCCACGTGAAGGGCGCCTTCACCGGGGCCCACTCCGACCGCGCGGGCGCCTTCGAGCGCGCCCATGGGGGCACCCTCTTCCTGGACGAAGTCGGCGAACTGCCGCTGGAGGTCCAGCCGCGCCTCCTGCGGGCACTGGAGCGCCGGCAGGTGAAGCGCGTGGGCTCCAACGACTACCGCACCGTGGACGTGCGCGTGGTGGCGGCCACCCACCAGGACCTGGAGGGCGCGGTGCAGGCCGGGCGCTTCCGGGGGGACCTGTTCCACCGGCTCGCGGTGCTGCGCGTGGCCCTGCCGCCGCTGCGGGAGCGGCTGGAGGACGTGCCGCTGCTCGTGGACACGGTGCTGACGCGCATGGGGCGGCCGCCCAGCGCGCTGTCGGATCAGACGCGCGCCCTGCTCGCCCAGTACCCGTGGCCGGGCAACGTGCGCGAGCTGCGCAACGTCGTGGACCGCGTGGTGAACCTGGGCGACGAGGCCCTGCCGGACCTCCCGGACCTGCCCCCCTCCGTCGAGGACCCCTCCACGTTGCCGCCGCCCTCGGACGACCCGGAGAGCACGCGGCCCATCTCCCTGGACCTCCCCTTCAAGGAGGCCAAGGACCGCATCATCGACGGCTTCGAGCGCGACTACCTGCGCGCCCTCATCGACCGGTGCGAGGGCAACGTGTCCCGCGCCGCGCGCGAGGCGGGCATCGACCGCGTCTACCTGCGCAAGCTGCTCCGGAAGCACGGCCTGGACACGGCCTCCGCGTAGGTGGGCGCGGGGCCTGACCCCGTGCCTCCGCGGCGACATGTCCACTTCGGCGTGGCCGGTTTCCCCCAGGCCGGGTCTCTCCTGGTCAAAGGTCCGGCATTCCGCTGGGCCTCTGCCTGGGACGTGCCGACCATGACTCTTCGTTCGCGCCTGCGCTCGGCCCTGCGGGCCTTGCTCCCCGTCGCCCTGCTCCCGCTGATGGCTTGCGGTGGAAGCGAGGGCAAGCTCACGGTGCTGCTGACGGACGCCCCTGGTGACGACATCCGCACCGCCGTTGTCACCATTTCGGAAATCTACCTTCAGGGCGGCAACGACGGCGAAGGTGGCCGCGTGGTGCTGCGCGATACGCCCGCCACGGTGAACCTGCTGGAGCTCGCCAACAGCACGTCCGAGCTGGTGTCCGACGCCGTGGTCCCCAACGGCGACTACTCCGAGCTTCGCTTCGTCATCACCGGCGGCTACATCGAGGTGGCGAACACGGACGGCACCACCACGGTGTTCGCGTCGTCGGATGACTACCTCGGGCTGCCGCCGGAGACGCAGGTGGGCGGGCGGCTGCACATGCCCAGCTACGGCGCGTCCGGGCTGAAGGTGAAGTTCTCCGAGAAGCTGACCATCGAAGGTGAGCAGAAGGTGCTGCTCGTGGACTTCGACGTGGGCCAGAGCTTCGGCAAGGAGGCGGGCAACTCGGGCCGGTGGGTGATGCGCCCGGTCATCAAGTCCGCCGAGGTGACGGCGTCCGGCAGCATCCGCGTGACGGCGGACAAGGACGCCACCGTGGCGCTGCCGGTGGTGGATGACCGTCAGGTGACGCTGGGTGACTTCAACGCGGTGATGACGAACGAGGCCGGCAGCCGGGAGCGGCTGGCGCTGACCGACGAGGACGGCGACGGCACCTACGAAGCCGTCTTCAAGTTCCTCATCCCGGGCACCTTCACGGTGGAGCTGGAGGCGCCCGCCTCCGTCAGCGCGACCACCACGCCGGATGCCCCGGTGACGGTGGAGGTGGGCTCTGGCCGCGACGTGGCCCACCACTTCACGGTGACGGGAGCGAGCCCGCGGTAGGGCCCGCTCGGAACAAGATTACGTGGGGACTGGCGCGGGGTCGGTTCCCATGGCGAGGCGTCGGGGCATCCTCCCCGGCGCCTCGTTTTTTTCCGGGCCCGCCTGTACGGAAGGCCGCTCAGTAGACGACGAGCGCCTGCGGCGCGTGGTAGCTCACGATGGTGAGCACCGGGATGCGCGGCGCCTCGTCATCCGTCTCCGCGCCGCCCGAAGTCAGGCGCACGCCGTCGAAGCGCGCGAGGATGACGTAGTCGCGCCGCGTCTCCAGGAACGGGTCGGCGCCCGCCAGCCGCCCGAGCGCCTCACGGCCCGTCTCGTCGGAGACGTTCTCCACGAAGCGCCGCGTCGTGTTGCGGCTGGAGCGCTCGGCCGTGCTCGCCGCGCCGCGCCCGCCCACGTCACCCGAGTACGCGGTGACGGAGTCGATGCGCTCGCCATACCCGACGACTTCGTCCGTCTGGACGGAGCTGAGGGCGTGCTCCACCAGCCACACCGTGGGGCGCTCGCCTTCCGAGCGCTGGTCCGCGACCTGGGCGCGCAGCAGCACATAGCGGCCCTTGTACGTGTCCGGCCGGTCCATGGCGGAGGCCAGCGAGAAGATGGGGATCTGCTTCTCCTGGAGGTAGCGCAGCTCGCCCGTCACGCTGCCGCCGCGCTGGGCCACCACGCGGGCGATGAGCTTCGCCCCCTCCGGGCGGACGCGCAGGTCCTGCGCCCAGGCGCCCCCCAGCAGCGCGTTGAGCTGGGTGAAAGGCGTGTGCTCGATGCAGGCCTTGAGCCCGTCCCAGGCCTCGTCGCGCGAAGCGCCCTGGAGCCGGCGCGCTGCGGCTTCACACACGGCCGGGTTCGCGTAACGCGCGGCGAAGGCCTTGGGGTCCGCGGTGGGACTGGGCGCGGGCGGCTCCGGCGGCGGCCGCCGGGCGACGAACACCGCTTCGTCCTCGCGAGGCGCGTCCTCCGACCACGTCACGTGGGAGTGCGAAGCACCGCAGCCCGCGGCGAGCGGCCCCAGCAGGGCCCAGGTGGACAGCATCCAGGAAGGACGGCGCATGGGCGGAACTCCTAGAGGGAAGCGGAGCCAGGGCTGGAGGAGCGGGTGCGCTGCTGGACGGTCGGCGAGGGCCGAGAAGCGGCGCCAGGCAGCACGACGGCGCACGCAGCCGCGCAACGGTCGCTGAGGCACGCCTGCGTCTGGGGCGCGGTCGCCTGCTGCGCCACCTCCGCGTAGCAGCGGTCCGCGGTGCCCGGGCAGTTGGCGCGGGCGGCGCACTCGCAGCACGGCGAGGCCACCGTGGCCATGAACTGCACCTCTTGAAGGACATTGGCCAGCGCGCGGTAGCAGGCCCGGGCGGCGGGAGCGAAGCGCCCCTTCGAATCCACCACGAAGGACGTGCCGTCCAGCCCGCACTGGTCCACGGCGGTGATGTAGCGCCGCTCACACAGCGCGGTCAGCGTCGCGTCCGGACGGCCCTCGCGGATGTTGCCCACCGCCTCCGAGCACAGCGCGCGGCCCACGTCCTGGAGGAGCTTCTTGTTGGACGCGTCCTGTGAATCGCTGGGCGCGCCAGCGGACAGGTCCGCCTCGAAGACGCACTCCTTCCCCGCGCGCAGGGTGTCCACCGTGCAGGACCAGGCGGTGGGAGACTCATCCGCGACAGGGGGCGCGGCGAGCGCCTCGGGCGGAATCACGGGCGCGGGAGAGTCCGGCGCCGAACCCAACAGGAAAAGGGAGACGAGGATCGCCTTCATGGACATGGCAGGTTAGGACGGCGGGCTTCCACGTACAAACCGCCTCGCGGCAACTGTTCCGTGGAGAGGGACGTCCTCCCCTTCCCTACCTTCGCCGCGTGGCACCGACGTGCGCCATTGGACGGCATGAGGGGCTCGGAGCCCTGGAGCCACCGCGTGTGCCCGCGCATGATGGCACGCGGGTTTCCTTGCAAGAGGTGGATGGTGGGACGTGCGGACGACGCGGTGTGGCGGCCTTACGAAGACGGCGGCTCCCTGGGCTGGATGGGGACGCAGGGCGGCACCATCGCGCGGGATGAAGACTTCGGGGGGCTGGCGCGACTCACCTACGAACTGGACGACAGCCGCTCCTTCCACGCCCTCTCCTGCTCCGTCACCGGCTGGCTCCTCTACCACCGCTTCTTCGACAACGCGGCCGCGGCCAGCGCCGCCTTCGAGGAGATGAAGCCCGCGCTCGAAGCGCTCCTCACGCAGCTCCCCGAAGGCGGCCCGTCGGTGCCCGGCAACGCGCGCCTCGGCGGCCCCATCCTGGCGGCCTTCACGGTGCGCTACGGATAGCGACCAGGAGCGAAAAGCCTTGGTCACCACGGCCCTTCTGGCGTTAGTGACGGGCCCGCCATGGCCCCCCACCGCATCCATGAAGAAGACAGCTTCGAGCACGAGACCTTCGCCGACCTGAGCCTCCAGGAGGCGGACCTGAGCGGGAAGGAGTTCTACGGCTGCACGTTCCAGAACTGCACCCTCCAGGAGAGCCGTTGGACGCGGGCCAGGCTGGAGGACTGCGTCTTCACCGGCTGCGACCTCACCCGGGCCCGGTTCACCGACACGTCCCTGCGCGGCGTGCGCTTCGAGAGCTCCAAGCTGATGGGCATCGACTGGACGGACGTGGGCACCTTCCCCGAGGTCAGCTTCGACGGCTCGAACCTGCGCTACTGCACCTTCGCGGGGCTCAGCCTGCGCAAGACGTCCTTCCTGCGCTGCACGGCGCTGGAGATGAACTTCATCGACACGGACCTGTCCGAAGCGGACTTCAGCGAGTCGGACATCACCGGCAGCAACTTCCGGGGCTGCACGCTCACGAAGGCGGACTTCGCGGCCGCGAAGGGCGTGTTCATCGACCCCGCACGCAACCGGGTGAAGGCCACGCGCATCCCCGTGGACGCCGCGGTGAACTTCGTCCAGACACTGGGGCTGGTGGTGGCGGGTTACGGGGACGGGCCGGCGGCGCCGAAGACGGAACGGAAGAAGGGCCGCTAGTGGAGTGTCCACCCATGAGCGCCAGAGGCCCATGGTGGCGATGTGCACCATCGACAGGTGGTTGGCGGCAGGCTTCACATGGCGCGCCGCTGCCCTTCGATTTTGCGTCAGGTGGTTGACGAGGTGTTCGACGCGGCAGCGCTTGCGGCATGAACCATCCCCCGACTCGCGCAGTGCCGCCTGGTATCTCCCGAACCTGAACGTGAGTGGCTTGCCCCGGCGCGAAGCATTCGCAAGGGCCCTGGCGGCTCCATCCGCGCCGCTCCCGCGTTGAAATGGCGCGCTCGGGTGTACGGAGCCTGGCCAGGCCCACCGCCATGCTTCTTGCAGCATGGAAAGGTGTATGTGACCTTGCATCCATGTACATCCGCCATCTTGCGGTCGATAACCTGAAACGACTCGGGCGTTTCGAACTCGACTTCACGCACCGCAGTGAGCCCCGCATGTGGACGGTGCTCATTGGCGAAAACGGGACGGCCAAGACCTCGCTCCTCCAAGCCATCGCGCTGGCAGCGGCAGGTTACAAAGAGGTCAGCGGGCTCGCCGGATCCGCGGTCAAACACCTGTGCGACCGGCGAAAAGAAGAATCCATGTCGATCGAAGTTGAGTTCATGTTCGGTCCCGGCTCAGTCGCAGGAGGCAGCAAGATCCACCCGCTGGCGTCTCCAAAGGCCAGGCACAGGCCAGCGGGCTTGGAACTCCGCTCTCGCGTCCTCCTCCCTTTCGGCACCACCTCCCTGGATGCCGATGCCCACTATCTTGGCGTGCCCTCTAAGTCGGACACGCGTGATCCCCTCGCCGAGGCGCGAGCCACCAACGCGCCTCTCTGGTTCGTTGCGGGCTATGGCATCTCTCGCGCGCTGCCGGATGCGAATGAGACGCCAACCCTGACTCGCCCTTCCATCGAGCGCCTGGAGCCTTTGTTCCGGCAGAAACAGCTCGCATCGATTGGCTTCGCGAACCACTTCCTTGAGAAGGATCAGCGAGAAAACCGCAAGCTGGGAGAGACATCACGCCGCTTCAGCCGAATGCTGAACCAAGCCGTCAAGCTGGGGGGCGCCGACCTCTTTCCGGGGCTGGCGCGCCTGGAGTTGCGCGGCCAGGGAGGCACCCGCTCCAGCATGTCGCTCATCGAGAGCGACCGCTTCTACCAGGTCATGGCCCGGAACCAGGATCCGGTCGCCATTGCGGGGGTCGCGCTCTCCCACGGATACCAGTCGACCTTCGCATGGATCGCGGATCTCATCGGCCATGTTCTACTGGAGTCGAAGACCGAGTTGGACACCACCGACATGGAGGGACTCGTCCTCATTGATGAGATCGACCTCTACCTGCATCCAACCTGGCAAGCGCGCTTCATTCCAGCCCTGCGCCGCGTCTTCCCCCGCATGCAGTTCGTGGCAACCACCCACTCCCCTGTCGTGCTGTCATCGCTGGCTCCCCATGAGGTGGTCCGGCTCGTGGTGGACGAGGAGACGGGCGACATCGTCCAGGGGGGCTGGGATCGGCAGGGAGGACAGTTCCGTCCAGGGGTTCAAGACGCCGAGCATCAGCCGGATCCTCGGCTCATGACTGGCGGTGAGTTGTACCGGACGTGGTTCGGACTCGAAGGCATGACGCCCAATCCGCTGGGGGAAAAACTCCGGCGGCTCCAGGTCCTCGCGGCCCACCCCAAGCCGACAGGCGCTCAGTCGCGGGAACTGAAGGAACTACTCGGCCAGATGCGGAGAGAGCTCATTCAGCGGCTCGGAAGAGCCGAGGGCACGAAAGCCTTTGAAGACCTCTCGGCGAACCGAGGGAGCGCGCAGTGATCCGCATCGCTCGCGGTGCCGCGCCCATCGGCCTTGAAAAATCCGCCCCCCGGTACCAAGCCGCCGCCGCGAAGGTCTTCAACCGACACAGGGGGATGTCCGACGCCCTGCAGGAAATCCTGAGCAAAGGCTACAACTCTCGCGCGACCAAGCAGGCCCTGTACCTCGCCCAGCACGAGAAGTGCGCATGGTGCGAGCGCCAGATGGATTTCAGCAGCTCGCCGGTCGAGCATTACCGCCCTAAAGATGGTGCCTGGAGGCACCTCCCTGGCCAGAAGCCTCGTATCGACAAGGGGCATTACTGGTGGCTGGCCTGGAGCTGGTCGAACCTGCTGTTTTCCTGCAGCCGATGTAATGACCGTGGCCACAAGGCGAACTACTTCCCACTGCGCCGCAAGACTCGAAAAGCCCGTGCACCCAAGGCGCCCGTTTCACGCTCGCGGCCCGACTCCATCTCGGACGTGTCCAAGGAGCGGCCGCTGTTGCTCGATCCGGCGGGAGCCGAAGACCCGCTCGACCACATCGAGTGGTACCCCACGAACACCCGCTTCAACCGGCGAGACTGGCTCTGGACGCCCCTGGGCCTGACGGACGAGGGGAGAGCAACCATCGAAATCCTCCAGCTCAGCGAATTGGCGGGCCGGGCTCAGGGCCATGTGAGATCGCTGCTGCCGATCATCGAAGAAGTGGAGCAACATCTGGCCGCTGGCCGTATCCCCGAGGCGCACAAACGGTGGAACCAACTGATCGCGGACAGCTTCACCCCGGAAGCACAGTGGTCCGCATTCGCGTGGCACGCGCTTCGTCACCTCGTACCTCCCTCCTACAGGGCCCAGCACCAGCTCGCAGACCCGCGCAGACCCGGCGCGCCTTGACGTGCCGGGCGGTACATTGCCTCAAGTTCGTCCTGAAGAGCCTCGTCGAACAACTCGTGCCGATTCCCTCGCCATGGCCTGATCGGCGCTCTAACTGGCGGACGCCCCCTCCAGCACGACCTCCAGCCCTCCATACTCCGACGGCGCCAGCGTCAGGCTCCAGCCATGCACCCGCGCGACGTGCTGAGTGATGTGCAGGCCCAGCCCCTGCCCCTGGATTCCCCGGGTGCGCGCGGCGTTCCCGCGGAAGCGCCGCTCCATCAGCCGGACGCGCTCCTCCTCCGGGATGCCGGGCCCGTCATCGATGACGCGCAGGAGGAAGCGCTGGTCTCTCGAATGCTCCAACACCACGGCGACGTGACCGTCCTCGCGGCCGTGGTGGATGCCGTTGAACACGAGGTTGCTCACGGCCTGCTCGATGAGCGTGACGTCCCCGTGGACCCGGACGGCCGCCTCCGGCACGCCGCTCTCCAGGGCGATCCGCTGCTGCCGGGCGATGGGCTGATGCCGCCCCAGCACCCGTGACACCACCGCGTTCAAGTCCACGGCCGCCCATTGGACCCGCGGCTGTCCCGCCTCGAGCCGCGCGGCCGCCGCGAGGTTGTGGACCAAGGACGCGATGTAGTGCGCCTCGCCCATCGCGTCGCCCACCACGGAGGGCTCCAGCGCTTCACCGCGGCTCAGCCGCTGCTGGAGCGCGGACAGGTGCCCTTGCAGCACCGTGAGCGGCGTCATCACGTCGTGCGTGGTGTTCGCGAGGAAGTCCCGCAGGGCCTGCTCGCGCGCCTCCTGCTGGGAGAGCTGCCGCTGGATTTCGGCGCGGGCCTCCTGGAAGGCGCGAGCCAACTCGGCGACCTCGTCATGGCCGCGGACCAACACCGGCTCCGCGTAGCGGCTGTTCGCGGAGGCGCGGACCTCCGCGGTGAGCTGCCGCACGCGCCGGACCACCGGCCCCAGCGCCACCACCATCGCGAGCACGGCGAGCAACGGGACGCCCAGCACCTCTGGGGGCGGAATGCCCCCCATCGGCGGCCCCCGGGGCTCCAGCCGCCGCGCGAGGATGAAGGCACAAGGGCCTTCCTCCCACGGCATCCGGACGAGGACCTCCAGCACGCTCGCGCCGTCCCGGCTCGTGCGGCGGACGACCGTCGCCCCTCCGTCCAGGGCTTCGCGCCGGACAGACTCGGGGAGGACGGGCGCGGACGGGTTCTGGGAGTCGAGCGTGGTGTCGTAGGCGTAGTGGGCAACGCCCATGGGCCACGGACCGGGCTCACCCTTTGGAGGAGGGCCGCCAGGTCCACCCGGGCCGTCCCTGCGAGGCGGCCCATCCGGACCGGGAGGCCCGTTCATCCCCAAGCGTCCCTCCGGCCCGCGCCCCTCCATCCCAGGCGGCGGTGGCCGTCCCTCCCGAGGCATGGGCCCCCGCCGCGCCAGCCACGTCGCGGGCCGCGCCTCACAGCGCTCCCGCTCACCGGCCTGCATCCGCGCCAGCGTGGACGCCTCCAACACCTCCGCCTGGCCGCGCTGCCGCAGCGAGTGCTGCACGTACCCCACGCTCGCGACCACCGGCACGGACACCGCGACCACCGTGAGCGCCAACCGCAGACGAAGCTTCACGTTCCATCCCCCGGCACGAGCCGGTAGCCCACGCCCCAGACGGTCTCCACGCCATGCCGCGCGCCCAGCTTCCGCCGGAGCCGGGACACGTGCACATCCAGCGTCCGCTCGGTCCCCTCCCGCTCCGGATCCATCACATGGTCCACCAGCCACTGCCGCGTCACGGCCTCGCGCGGCCGGCGGGCCAGCGCCGCGAGCAGCGCGAACTCCACCCGCGTCAACTCCACGGGCTGGCCATGGACCTGGACCTCGTGGGACGCGAGGTCGAGGCGCAGCGGCCCCAGCTCCACCACGGCGTCCGGCTTCTGCAACGCCGGCCGGCGCAGCCGGGCCCGCACCCGCTCAATGAGCTCCTCGGGCCAGAACGGCTTCGTCAGGTAGTCATCGGCGCCCAGCTTCAGCGCCCGCACCTTGTCCAGGGTGTCGTTGCGAGCGCTGAGGATGAGCACCGGCACCTCCGAGAAGGCCCGCAGCGACTTCAACATGTCCAGGCCGTAGGTGCCGGGGAGCATCAGGTCCAGCACGACCAGGCTCACGTCGGGCAGCTCGCCGGGGGCCAGCACGCGGCCCTCCCGCCACCACGCGGGCTCGAAGCCCGCGCCGCGCAGGTGCTCGACAATCTGCGCGCCGAGCTGCGGGGCGTCCTCCACGAGCAGGATGCGCTCTCCCATGCCGTCTGCCTCCTCGTCCACCCCGAGCCGCGCGCGGCCAGCTCAGGGAGGCGCGCCCGTGCCTCCGTCGAGTCCCGGTGCAGGCCCCATCCCGCCGTCACCGCCCGGCGGCGGTCCACCGGGACCGCCCGGTCCACCGCCCCCTCCTGGCACCGCGCACCGCGCATCCGACAGGGAGGAGCGGATGACCAGCGTCTTCCACGCCAGCATCGCGCCATCCGCCATGCGCTCGGTCTGGAACAGGTAATCCCCCACGGCGTCGCCGGAGATGACCGTGTCGTCCTGGTTCGTCGTGTCCCGCGGCCCGCGCGCGTCATAGAGCGGCTGGGTGTTGACGATCTCGTCATTCAGCGTGTCGTCGAAGAAGAGCTGCGAGGTGACGTACTCGCTCCCGTTCACGCGCACGGTGAAGTGGATGTGGATGGTGCGGCTGCTGTACCAGCCCGGGAAGCACGTATCGAAGCTCACCCGGCCCTCGGCGTCCGTCGTCTGCACGCCTCGGAACCACCGCGCGGCGCGGGCGTCCGCGTCACCCGAGGTACAGAAGTCGCTCGCGTCCTCGCCCGAATACAGCCCGCCGGGCCCGGCGTGCCAGATGTCCACGCTGGCGCCGGGGATGGGCTCGCAGTTCTCGTCCACCACCCGGAATGCCAGACGGACAGGCAGCCCGGCCTCGCCTTCGCTGATGTCCTGCCGCTCCACCGTGGCGGCGTAGCAGGGCCCCAGCGTGGCCTCGCACGTGAGCGCGCAAGCCGTCCCGAGGCCCGCCGCGAACGGGTCCGGATAGGACGCCGCCAGCGTCATCGCGGCGGTGCCGCCCGTGGCCCACGCGCTGGCGCCCGTCCCCGAATCCGCCTCCGAGCCGGCGTCCGATTCATCAATGGGGTCCGTGCCCTCACCACAGGCCATGACGAGACGCGCGAGTGGCAAGGTGGCCAGCGTCATTCCCATGCCCTTGAGAATCCGACGGCGCGACATGACTTCGCTTTTCATCCAGAGCCTCCGTTCCAGTCGGTGACGTGCCCACGGCCGCGGGCACCTCTCCCTTCTGGCCGGAAAACCTTGAGGGAATCTGAAGCGGCGAAACGGAATCGGCGCCCCAGGACGGCCAGGGAGCCAGGCGCCCGTCACGGCGGGTCCAGCAGCCCTCCCAGCTTCTCCAGGGCGAGCCGGGCGCGCGTCTTCACCGTGCCCAGCGGGTGCCCGGTGCGCTCGGAGATCTCCCGCTGTGACAGCCCCTCGAAGTAGGCCAGCTCCACCACCTCGCGCTGCTCCGGGGGGAGCTGCGCCAGGGCCTCCTGGACCCGCGCGCGGGACTCCTCCTGGCTCGCCGCTTCGTCAGGCGCGGTGGGCATGGCGCTGACGGGCGGCCCCTGGTGTGACGCGCCTTCCGCCACGCGCGCCACCGTGCCCTGGGCGCGCAGCCGATCAATGGCGCGCGTGCGCACGATGGTCGTCACCCAGCCCTCCAGTCCCCCTCGGTCCGGGTCGAACTCACGCGCGCGCCGCCAGACCTCCAGGAAGGACTCCTGCAACACCTCCTCCGCGTCCGCGCGCGTCGGCAGCAGCCGCAACGCGATGGCGAAGCCGCGCCCGCCGCACCGGGCATAGACGTCCTGCATGGCCTGAGGACTGCCCAGGGCCACTCGCTGAAGCAGGGCATGGTCTGACGCCGGGTCGCCTGCTCGGAGAACAGCGGTGGGGGGAGGCGCCATGTTCGTCCCGGATAGCTCAATCAGCGGGGCAGTTCCCAGCTTCAAGTATCGGCAGGCGGGCACCCGTGCGCGCCGTGCCTTCCAGGGTGGGCAGTGCCCGCCCCCATCCTTAACGTTCACGAGCCAACGCGGCCGGGAAGGAAGCCGTCCAGCATCGACAACAGTCGCGATTCGCCGCGAGGCCATCACAACCCAAGACCTATAAGGGCCGCCAGCCACCATGACTGAACGACTCGGAAGCGTATTCATCGAGGGAGTCAGCCCCGAGCTGGACGCTGGACGTCACGCCGTGAAGCGCGTCGTTGGAGAACGGTGCACCGTCCGGGCTGACATCTTCAAGGAAGGCCATGACGTCCTCGTCGCCGTCGTCCGCTGGCGCCAGGTGACGCCCAGGGCCCAACAGACCGACTGGGAGGAAGTCCCCCTGCGCTTCCTCGGCAATGACCGCTGGGAGGGGGATTTCCCCCTGGCCCGGAACGGCCGCTACGAATTCACCATCGAAGCCTGGCCCGACCTCTTCCGGACCTGGACCTCCGAGCTGAAGCGCAAGGTGGACGTGGGCCGCGACGTGCGCAGCGAGTTGCTGGAAGGCGCCGCGTTGCTGGAGGGCGCCGCCGCCCGAGCCCGCACGGCGAAGCAGCCGGAGGACGCCCGCGTGCTCGGCGAAGCCGCGGCCCGGCTGCGTCAGCCCCCCTCCCCTGACCTGCTCGCCGTGGCGCTGGCGCCCGAGCTCGCCGACGTGGCCTCCGCCCACCCGGACCGCGCCCTGGCGCGCCGCTACGACAAGGTGCTGGAGGTCTTCGCGGACCGGGAGAAGGCCCGCTTCAGCGCGTGGTACGAGTTCTTCCCGCGCTCGGCCCTGCGCGACGGCGTCACCCACGCCACCTTCCGCGACGCCGAGGCCTGGCTGCCGTACATCCAGTCGATGGGCTTCGACACCGTCTACCTGCCGCCCATCCACCCCATTGGCCGGACCGCGCGCAAGGGCCGGAACAACAGCCTCACCGCGGGCCCCGACGACGTGGGCAGCCCCTGGGCCATTGGCGCCGCGGAGGGCGGCCACAAGGCGGTGCATCCCAAGCTGGGCACGCTGGAGGACTTCCGACACTTCGTCGAGGCGGCCCAGGCGCACGGCATCGAGGTGGCGCTGGACCTGGCCTTCCAGTGCTCACCGGACCACCCCTACGTGAAGGAGCATCCGGAGTGGTTCCAGCACCGCCCGGACGGCACCATCAAGACGGCGGAGAACCCGCCCAAGCGCTACGAGGACATCGTCAACTTCGACTGGATGGGGCCCGCCCGGGAGTCGCTCTGGGCGGAGCTGGAGTCCGTCGTCCTCCACTGGGTGAAGCAGGGGGTGAACACCTTCCGCGTGGACAACCCCCACACCAAGCCCACGCAGTTCTGGGCGTGGCTCATCCGCCGCGTGCAGGAGGCCCACCCGCAGGTCCTCTTCCTGTCGGAGGCCTTCACCCGGCCCAAGGTGATGAAGGCCCTGGGCAAGGTGGGCTTCACCCAGTCGTACACCTACTTCACGTGGCGCAACTTCAAGGGCGAGCTCCAGGAGTACCTGGAGGAGATCACCCAGCCGCCCGTGTCCGACTCCTTCCGCGGCAACCTCTGGCCCAACACGCCGGACATCCTCCCGGAGTTCCTCCAGAACGCGGGGCCCGGCGCCTTCCGGCTGCGCGCGGCGCTGGCGGGCACCCTGTCCTCCGTCTGGGGCATGTACTGCGGCTACGAGCTGTGCGAGGGCCGCCCCATCCCGGGCAAGGAGGAGTACACCGATTCGGAGAAGTACCAGCTCGTCGCCTGGGACTGGGACCGGCCCGGCAACATCCGGGACTGGATTGCGCGCCTCAACGACGCGCGCCGCACGCACCCCGCCCTGCACCAGTACGGCACGCTGCGCTTCTTCACGTCGAACAACGACCGCGTCCTCTTCTACGGCAAGCGCACGCCCGACGGCGCCAGCACGGTGCTGGTGGCGGTGAGCCTGGACCCGTACGCCGCCCAGGAGGCGCTGCTGCACGTGCCCCTGGAGTGGCTGGGCGCGCGCCCCGATGAGACATATCAGGTGCACGAGTTGATGTCGGACCAGCGCTCGCTGTGGCAGGGTCCCGACGTGCAGGTGCGCCTGACGCCCGAGCAGCCCGCGGCCCTCTGGGCCGTCCACCGGTTCCGCCGCACCGAGAACGCGTTCGACTACTACGAGTGACAACCCGAGAGGCGTATGGACCTGGATCCCCTCTGGTACAAGAAAGCCCTTATCTACGAGCTGCACCTTCGCGCCTTCCATGACTCCAATGGCGACGGCCACGGCGACATCCCGGGCCTGATTGAAAAGCTGCCGTACCTCCAGGACCTGGGCGTCAACTGCCTCTGGCTCTTGCCCCACTACCCGTCGCCGCTGCGCGACGACGGCTACGACATCGCGGACTACTACGGCGTCCACCCGGACTACGGCACGCTCGCGGACTTCCAGCGCCTGGTGGATGAAGCGCACAAGCGCGACATCCGCATCATCACCGAGCTGGTGGTGAACCACACCAGCGACCAGCACCCCTGGTTCCAGGAGGCGCGCAGCGACCCCAACAGCCCCAAGCGCGACTGGTACGTCTGGAGCGACACCGACGAGCAGTACAAGGGCGCGCGCATCATCTTCCTGGACACGGAGCGCTCCAACTGGACGTGGGATCCGGTGGCCAAGCAGTACTTCTGGCACCGCTTCTTCAGCCACCAGCCGGACCTCAACTACGACAACCCCGAGGTGCAGGAGGCCATGCTGGACGTCATGCGCTTCTGGCTCAACATGGGCGTGGACGGGTTCCGCTGCGACGCCGTGCCCTACCTCTTCGAGCGGGAGGACACCAACTGCGAGAACCTCCCGGAGACGCACGCCTTCCTCAAGCGCCTGCGGAAGACCATCGACGCCGAATACCAGGGGAAGATGCTGCTGGCGGAGGCGAACCAGTGGCCCGCCGACGTGCGCGTGTACTTCGGCGACGGCGACGAGTTCCACATGGGCTTCCACTTCCCGGTGATGCCCCGCCTCTTCATGGCGGTGCGCCGCGAGGACCGCACGCCCATCGTGGAAATCATGCAGCAGACGCCGGACATCCCGGACAACTGCCAGTGGGCCATTTTCCTGCGCAACCATGACGAGCTGACGCTGGAGATGGTGACGGACGAGGACCGGGACTACATGTACCGGGAGTACGCCACCGACCCGCGCATGCGCATCAACCTGGGCATCCGCCGCCGCCTGGCGCCGCTGATGGACAACGGCCGCCGGCGCATCGAGCTGATGCACAGCCTGCTCTTCACCCTGCCCGGCACGCCCGTCCTCTACTACGGCGACGAGATTGGCATGGGTGACAACATCTACCTCGGCGACCGCAACGGCGTGCGCACGCCCATGCAGTGGACGGGTGACCGCAACGCGGGCTTCAGCCGCGCGGACTACTCCCGGCTGTACGCGCCCGTCATCGCCGACCCCGTGTACGGCTATCAATCCATCAACGTGGAAGCGCAGGAGCGCGTGAAGTCCAGCCTCCTGCACTGGGTGAAGCGGATGATCCGCATCCGCCAGCGCTACCCCGTCTTCTCCCTGGGCAACCTGCGCTTCCTCCAGACGGACAATCGCAAGGTGCTGGCCTTCATCCGCGAATGGGAAGGCCAGACGGTCCTCGTGGTGTGCAACCTGTCGCGCTTCGCCCAGCCCGCGGTGCTCGACATGCGTGAATGGGAGGGCACGGTGCCAGTGGAGCTGATTGGAGAAACCCCCTTCCCGCGGGTGAGTGAGCTGCCGTACCAGCTCTCCATGGGGCCCTACATGTTCCTGTGGTTCCGGCTGGACAGGCCGCAGCAGGAGAGGAGCCTCGAATGACGACCCTCGACTTGACCAAGCTCCCCGACTACCTCAAGCACCAGCGCTGGTTCAGCGGCAAGGCGTGGCCCATCAAGCACGTCACGGTGATGGACCACGCCACCATCGAAGCCGGCGGCTGCGCGTTCAGCCTCGCCGTGGTGGAGGTCGTCTACGAGCTGGGCAGCCCGGAGCGCTACCTGCTCCCCGTCCAGCCCTCCACGGACGGCGTGCGGGACGCGCTGGAGAACGACGCGTGCATGCGCGGCCTCTTCGACCTCATCCGGACCGGCGGCCACGTGGCGTCCGCGGCCGGGCGCGTGGAAGGTGAGTGGATCGCCGGCCAGGAAGGACTGCTCGCCCTCCCCTCCCCGCTGAGCGTGCGGCGGCTCCAGGTGGAGCAGAGCAACACCTCCGTGGTGCTGGGTGAGCAGGTCATCCTGAAGATCATCCGGAAGCTGGAAGCCGGGGTGAATCCCGAGCACGAGGTGGGGCGCTTCCTCGCCACCAGGACGTCGTTCCGCGCCACGCCCTCCCTGTTGGGCGCGCTGCACCTGGAGGGCACGGCGGGCGCGACGCTCGCGGTGGCCCACCGCTTCGTGCCGGACGCGACGGACGGCTGGAAGTACACGCTGGACCGGCTGCGGGAGGAGCGCGCCGTGGGGGAGCGCTTCCTCTCGGAGATGCGCGACCTGGGCATGCGCGTGGGCGAGCTCCACCTCGCCTTCGCCTCCGCGTCGGATGAGGACCCGGCCTTCGCGCCGGAGCCGCTGCTCCAGGAGGACCTCCAGCGCTGGAGCGCCTCCATCGTCGGCGAGCTGGGCGTGACGCTGGCGGACGCCAGCCGGCAGACGCCGGACCTGGAGCGCGGCCGTGAAACCCTGATTGAACACGCGAAGCGGCTGGCGCAGGTGACGCCCTCCGGCCAGAAGATCCGCATCCACGGTGACCTGCACCTGGGACAGGTGCTGCGCGCCCAGGGACAGTGGCTCATCTTCGACTTCGAGGGCGAGCCCGCCCGCTCCTTCACCGCGCGCCGGGAGAAGTACAGCGCCCTGCGCGACGTGGCGGGGATGATCCGCTCGTTCGACTACGCGGAGGCCACGGTGGCGCTGGAGGGAGGCACCCCGCATGACCGCGCCGGCGCCATCCGCGAGGCCTTCGTGGACGGCTACCGGCAGGTCACGCGCGGCGCGGCCTTCCTGCCCTCCGACGAGGGCGCCTTCGACGTCATGCTGCGTGCGTTCGAGTTGGAGAAGTTGCTCTACGAGGTGCGGTACGAACTGCAGAACCGGCCCGACTGGGTGCGCATCCCCGTCCAGGCCCTCTTGCGCATGGAGGCAGCCCAGTGAGGAAGCCAGCCGACAAGGCCCAGGTCGATGCGGAGCTTCAGCGCGTCGTGGAGCTGAGGCACCCCGAGCCCCACTCCGTCCTCGGCATCCACCCGGATGGAGACGGGGTGGTGATTCGCGCCTTCCGCCCGGACGCCGTGGCCATCCACGTGCTGCCGGAGTCCGGCGGCCGCGTCGCGATGAACCACCGGCTGGGCGGCATCTTCGAGGCCCGCATCAACGGCAAGGACCAGACGTTCAACTACCTGCTGGAGGTGGAGTACCCCGGCAAGCGCGTCTTCACCCTGCGCGACCCGTACAGCTTCCTCCCCACCCTGGGGGAGATGGACCTGTACTACGCCGGCGAGGGCCGCCACGAACGCCTCTGGGAGCGCATGGGCGCGCACCTGCTCCACCACAACGGCGTGCGCGGGACCTCGTTCGCGGTGTGGGCCCCCACCGCGGCCGGGGTGTCCGTGGTGGGCGACTTCAACGGCTGGGACGGCCGGCTGCACGCCATGCGCCGCATGGGCTCGTCCGGCATCTGGGAGCTCTTCGTCCCCGAGGTGGGTGAAGGCACCCGGTACAAGTTCGAAATCCGCCCGGGGCACGGCGGGCCCAACGTCCTCAAGGCGGACCCCTTCGCCTTCCGCACCGAGGTCCCCCCGGCCACCGCGTCCGTGGTGCACGACCTGGCGCGCTATTCGTGGGGCGACGCCGCCTGGCTGGAGCAGCGCTCGCAGCGGCCGGACGTGCATCACCAGCCGTGGAGCGTCTACGAGGTCCACCTGGGGAGCTGGCGCCGCGTGGTGGAGGACGGCGACCGGCCCATGACGTACCGCGAGCTGGCGCCCGCGCTGGCGGAGTACATCAAGTACACCGGCTTCACCCACGTGGAGCTGCTCCCCGTGGCCGAGCACCCCTACGGTGGCTCCTGGGGCTACCAGGTCGGTGGCTACTACTCCCCCACCGCGCGCTTCGGCCATCCGGACGACCTGCGCTTCTTCATCGACCACCTGCACCAGCAGGGCATCGGGGTGCTCGTGGACTGGGTGCCCGGACACTTCCCGCGCGACCTGCACGCGCTGGGGCAGTTCGACGGCACGGCGCTGTACGAGCACGCCGACCCGCGCAAGGGCGCCCAGCCGGACTGGGGCACGCTGGTCTTCAACTTCGGCCGCAATGAGGTGCGCAACTTCCTCATCGCCAACGCGCTGTTCTGGATCGAGGAGTACCACATCGACGGACTGCGCGTGGACGCCGTCGCCTCGATGCTCTACCTCGACTACAGCCGCAAGCAGGGCGAGTGGATTCCCAACCGCTGGGGCGGCCGTGAGAACGAAGAGGCCATCCACTTCCTGCGCGAGCTGAACGAGACGGTCCGCCGCAAGCACCCGGGCGTCGTGGTCATCGCCGAGGAGTCCACCGCGTGGCCCAAGGTGTCCGCGCCCGTGAGCGAAGGCGGCCTGGGCTTCGACTTCAAGTGGAACATGGGGTGGATGCACGACACGCTGTCGTATTTCTCCAAGGACCCCATCTACCGGCAGTACCACCACAACCAGCTCACCTTCGGGCTGCTGTATGCGTTCAGCGAGCACTTCATGCTGCCGCTGAGCCATGACGAGGTGGTGCACGGCAAGGGCAGCCTGTACGGCCGCATGCCCGGAGACCCGTGGCAGAAGCGCGCCAACCTGCGCGCCCTCTTCGCGTGGATGTGGGCGCACCCGGGCAAGAAGCTGGTCTTCATGGGCGGCGAGTTCGGCCAGCCCGCGGAGTGGAACCACGACAAGAGCCTGGACTGGCACCTGACGCACGACCCGGGCCACCACGGCATCCTCCAGTTGGTGGCGGACCTCAACCGAATCTACAAGGAGATGCCCGCGCTCTACGACGCGGACAGCGAGCCCACGGGCTTCCAGTGGCTCCAGCCGGACGCGGCGGCGGACAACGTCTTCGCCTTCGTGCGGCGCTCGCGTCAGCCGGGGCGGCACGTGGTGTGCGTCGCCAACCTGTCGCCCGCGGTCCGTGAGAACTACCGCGTGGGCCTCCCGCTCCAGGGCCGCTACGTGGAGCTGCTCAACACGGATGCCGAGCAGTACGGCGGCTCCAACCAGGGCAACCAGGGGCAGATTCACACCGAGCCCACGGGCTGGGACGGACAGCCCGCGTCGGCCGCCCTCACCCTGCCCCCGCTCTCCGTGCTGTGGTTCACGCCAGGCTGAGCTGTCTTTCGCGTCCCTGATACGAGCCATGTATCAGGGACGCGAAGCACACAAAGACAGACGTCTTTGTTTTGATTGAACACAAACACAGACGCCAATTCAATGCACGTCGGGCCTGGAAAATGGCTGAAGGTCCGTTCAGGCCCGGTGCGGCCACCTCACCTGAACGCGAGAGCATGTAGGCATTGCCAGCCAGGTGACTGCTCGACTCACTGAACATCCTGACAGCGGCCTCTGCCCCGTCCGATGTCGGCCTGACTGAACAGGCAGGCGTGTAGGCATCGCGATCAGAACCCCTGGAGAAACGCCTGAACATCGGAGCATGTAGGCATGGCCACCGGGACGGGTGCCAGCACGCCTGAACACTCAAGCAGTGAGTCCCCGCCGATCTGATCCAGCGAAAAGACTATCCATCCGTTCATGTAGGCATGACGCCTCGGAGTGTCTAGGAAACTGCCTGATGATTCGTTCAGGTAGGCATTGACCAAGCAGGCAGACAGGCGGGGCGCCCACCGCGCAGGCCGGTGACGTCGCTTGCTCCCCTACCCCGGAGCCCCCACCGTTGACCTGGGCGATTCACCAGGAGGACGGGGATGCCGAAGAAGAAGATCAGCGAGGGGTACGGCGGTACCAGCGAGCAGCGTCAGCGCCACCTCCAGAACGACAACTTCTCGGAGCGGGCGCCGCGGACACCGGACGAGTCGGAGGCCGCGCGCAGCACGCCGGACAAGGACGGTCGCGAAGTCACCATCCATCCGCTGGAGGCCGAGGACTCTGACGACCTGTGGCACGGCAAGCCGTGAGCCCTGGGCCCGCGCTCAGCGCATGAACAGGAAGTAGAGCACCGCGCTCAGGGCGACGGAGACCAGGATGCTGCCGATACAGCCGAGCCGGTTCGAAAAGAAGAAGAACATGCGCGCGGCCAAGCTGCGCACTCCCGGCGCGATGGGAAGCCATCGCGCCGGTTTTCTGTCCTCGGACGTACGGAACGGACGCGCGCTACTCGCCGCGCGTCAGGCGCTCCACGTAGGCCTCGGGGAGCCCCGCGGACCGGGCACCCCGCACCAGCGCCTCCACGAAGCGGGGGCTGACCGGGCCGTCCGCGGACGCGCGGCGCGGGTTCGTGACGAAGGCCGTGGCCTCCACCTCCTGCCCCTCCACCCGGACCCGCACCGGACGCTCCACGCACATGCTGGTGACGAAGCCTTCCTTGTGCTGGATGATGGGCCAGTCCTGCCCGCGAATCTCGAACAGGCGGCCGTACACCTTCTGGCCCGCGGCGTCCTTCAACCCCGCGACGCGCCCGCCCCACCAGCGTGACGGGAAGTCGTAGACCAGGTCCACGTCCAGGGCCTCGGCCAGCCGGCCTTCGGGCAGCTCGAAGAAGTCGTAGCCGTGCTGCGAACGCCACTCTTCGAACGCGGCCCGGTCCAGGATGGTCGAGTACGCGAAGTACAGGCGCGTGGCCGTCGGGTCCGCGCCCGCGCGCGCCTTCATCACCTGGTCGTAATGCGAATCCATGTCCGCCTCTTCTGACTACTTGGAGCCCCGGCGGCCGCCGGTGGCCTCGTCCCGGAAGACGGACAGCACGCCGGACACGTCCAGCCGGGACGTCTTGATGAACAGGCGCAGCGCGCGCTCCACGTGCTCCGCCAGCGTGGCCATCTTCTCCAGCCGCAGCAGCCGGTCCGGGGGGAGCCCCTCATGGGACTCGGCCAGCCGCCGGGCCTCCGCCAGGTCGGCGCGGATGCGCGCCACGAAGCCCGCCTCGCGCTCCTCGATGACGTGCGTCACCATCCGCACCAGGTCGTTCTCCGCGCCGTAGCGCCAGACGGTGTCCTGGGGCAGGCGCACGCGCTGGATGACGCCCCAGCGCTCCAGGTCACGCAGCAGCATGGAGACGCCGCCCTTGGACAGGTCCAGCTCGCGCTCGATTTCGCCGGCCGTCAGCGGCTCACCGCGCAGGTACAGCAGGGCCCACACGCGGCCCTGGTTGCGCTTGAACCCCCAGAATTCAATGACGTTTCCCACCGCGTCCACCGCGATGGCCTCCCAGGGCGCCAGCCGGCCATCCGCTGGCGGCGCCTCCGAGCTCGGGCTCCCGGGTCCCCCCGTCCACAGGTAGCCTTTCATGCAGCGCGCCCCTGGACCTGTTCGGCGATGCCGGCCGACAGCCTCCGCGCCCAGCTCACCAGCTCCGCGCCCGCGGGCTCCTGCGCGAAGTGGCCCAGCTTGTCGAGCGCGGCCTCGATCTCCACGTTCATCCGCGCCATGGACGCGTCCACCGCGCCGGTGGCCTCGATGGCGGCGCCAATCTCCTTCGTCCGCTCCGGTGTGATGGCGGCGAACGCCCACGCGTCCTTCAGCTTGCGCCGCAGCGACTCGTCCTTGGCCACCGCCAGGAGGATGGGCATGGAGGGCGTGCGCGAGTGCACGTCCGCGTAGCGCGGCTTGCCCACGTCCGTGCCCAGGATGTCGCGGATGTCGTCCGCGATCTGGAACGCCACGCCCAGGTGACGCCCGAAGCCATCGAAGCGCTCCACCGCCTCGGGGTGCTCCGCCAGCGTCGCCGCCGCGTTGCCACACCAGCCGAACAGCGAGCCCGTCTTGCCCTCGGCGATGAAGCGCAGCCGGTTGAGCGGCAGGTCCAGGTCGCCCCGGGCCTCCACCTCGGCGATGGCGGCGCGGGTCATCTCCGAGACGACCGACAGCGCGCTGCGCGTCAGCCGCGCGTCCAGCAGGGACAACTGGTGCAGGCCCGTGGACAGGATGAGGTCGCCGCTCATCACCGCGACGATGTTGCCCCACCGCGCGTTCACCGTGGGACGGCCCCGCCGGAACATGCCCGCGTCCACCACGTCGTCGTGCAGCAAGCTGGCGGAGTGGATGAGCTCCGCGGCCACCGCCACGTCCACCAGCCGCTCCGCCGGAACGCCCACCGCGCCGCCGAACAGCCGCGCCAGCATGGGACGCGCGCGCTTGCTCCCGCTGCCCAGACAGAGGTGACGGGCCGCCTCCATCAGCGTGTCGCCCTTCACGTCCGGACCGGCGTTGCCATCCACCAGGGTGGTGCCAAGCCGCTGCTCCACCGCCCCCAGAAACTCCGTCAGCTCCCGAGCCAGATCCATAGTGCGCCGTCTCCTCGTCCGTTCATATAGTTCAAGACCGCTTGAACTGCACCTGATTCCAGCGCTGCCCAGCAGCCAGGCGCGCAGCGGTGCCAGCGGATGTGGGACAGGCGCGCCGTCCCCGCCCGGAGAGCGGCCGGGCGCCCTGGGGGCGACTGGGGGTGGATTGAGGGGGCGCGGCGGAGCGTGCGACAGAGAGCGGACCTGTGACTCGCGCAGCCCTCCGTCGGCAGTTCCTCCGCAGCTTCGCTTCTCTTGCTTCCGCGGTGCCGCTGTTCCGGCCCGGCGCGTCCCTCCCCGGCTCGTCCGCCCGCTGTTGGGGGCGCCCCCCGTGGAGGGCCCCGGCGCCACCGCGCACCAGCCGCATGGCCGCCTGCGGCGGACGCTGGGCGTCTCCGTGGTGGAGGGCATGTTCTCGGAGGTCTTCACCGCGTGCGCCGGCGCCACGGTGCTCACCGCGTGGGCCATTGCCCTGAAGCTGGGGCCCTTCCTGGTGGGGGTGATGACAGCCCTGCCCTTCTTCGCGCAGTTCGTCCAGTTCCCCGCGGCCTGGCTGACGGGCCTCTTCGGACACCGGCGCGTGGCCCTCACCGCGGTGTGCCTGTCACGCGTGGTGATGTTTCCCCTGGCGGTGCTGCCCTGGCTGGGCCTGCCCTTCGAATCCCAGCAGCGCCTGCTGCTGACGGTGGCGGGCGTCTCCGCGGCGCTGAGCGTCGTGGGCAACAACGCCTGGGTGGCGTGGATGGGGGAGCTGGTGCCCCGCGCCGTCCGGGGCCGCTTCTTCGGGCGCCGCACCGCGCTCACCACGCTGGCGGGAACCCTGGCTTCCCTGTGCGCGGGCCTGCTGCTGGACCGGCTGCGCCCGGCTGGCGGCGTGGGCGTGGGCGTGGCCCTGCCCCTGCTCGCGCTGGGCGCGTGTGTACTGGGCGTCGTCACCACCCTGCTCATGGCGTCGCAGCACGACCCGGCGCCGCCGGGCACCACGCCGCCCCTGGAGCTCAAGGGCGCGCTCGTCCCTTTCAAGGATGACAACGCGCGCCGGGTCCTCACCTACCAGGTGGCCTGGAACGCGGCGGTGGGCGTGTCCGCGCCCTTCTTCGCGCTGCACAGCCTCCAGAACCTCAAGATGACCTTCGTCATCATGGCGCTGCACGCCGCGGCCGTGGCCGCCGTGCGCATCCTCGCGGCGCCGCTGTGGGGCCGGATGATTGACCGCTGCGGCGCGCAGCCGGTGCTGATGGCCTGCTCGCTGGGCATCGGCGTCATCCCTGCCCTCTGGCTGCTGCCCACCGCCGGGACGCTGTGGCCCCTGCTGTTCGACGTCCTCCTCGCCGGCGCGCTCTGGAGCGGCCACGGCCTGGCCATCTTCGAGCTGCCGCTCGCGGTGGCCCCCCGGAAGAACCGCCCCTTCTACCTGGCCGCCTTCGCCACCGCGGGCGGTCTGGCCTACGCCGCGGCGGCCGCGCTGGGAGGCGCCATCGCCGCCGCGCTGCCCACCCAGTTCACCCTGGGCGGCCACACCTGGGTGAACCTGCACGTCCTCTTCGTGCTGTCCTCCGTGGCACGCCTGTGCGCCGCCCGGCTGACCGCGCGCATCTCCGAGCCCGGCGCCCACCCGGCGCGCTCCGTGGGCGCGCTGATGGAGAGGCTGATGCCCCGGCCAATTCCTGCTCAACGGACGGCGTTGGATAAATAACGCTTCCAAACCTTCACAGCGTCATTGCTTGTCATGCTGCGGGACTGTGCGAATCCTTTGCGCCAAACCGCAGAATTCCAGACTAGCTGGCTATTTGCTATTTTCACGCAAAGTGTGCTTTCTACCACCTCAGCACCGCTTCTCCCAGAGTGAGCGGTCAACCCGCAGTGCAGGAGCACGACATGTCCTCAGGTCCTTACCGAAGGCGCCTTTTTCATGCGGTGTTTCTCGTGGGAACCCTCTCGGGTTCCGCTGCAATGGCAGTCCATTCGGAGCACGGCAATCGCAATTACGATGCCCGTGATGCCTATAACGCGCAGGCACGGTTTGGCGTGACGTCCGCCCAGGCGTCCAGCCAGGAAGCGCTGCGGCGGGCCGTTCCGGAGCTGATGGTGGAGTTCGACGAGGGCAGCGGCCTGGTGCGTTCGCTCACCAACCCGGTGGGTGCGCTCTCCGGTCCGCGCAGCGGTGACGCGCTGGCCATTGGCCTGGACTTCGTCCAGAAGCACCGGGACGCGCTCGGGCTGGGGCTCAACGACCTGGCGAACCTCGAGGTGACGGACCGCGTCTATTCGAAGCGGAGCGGCATCACCAACCTGTACCTGCGCCAGACGTACCGGGGCCTGCCCGTGTACAACGGCCAGTTGCAGATCAACGTGGGCCACGACGGGCGCGTGCTCAGCGTGCACAGCGACTTCCTCCCGAACCTGGAGTCCGCCATCGCCACCGCCTCGCCTCGCCTGAGCGCCGCCGACGCGGTGATGGGCGTGGCCAGGCACCTGCGCGTCCGCCTGCCCGCGGCGCCGCAGCCCCTCGAGGCCGAGCCCGGCGCGCGTCAGCGCACGCGCGTGGCGGTGGAGGGCCTGTCCACCGAGCCCATCGACGCGGAGCTCGCGGTGCTGCCCGTCCGCCGCGGTGAGGCGCGGCTGGTCTGGCGCTTCCAGGTCCACACCCCGGACAACGAGCACGCCTACGACGTCACGGTGGACGCGTCCACGGGCGAGGTCTGGACGCGCTACGACTGGGTGGCGGCCGACACGTACCGCGTCTACCCCATGCCGGTGGAGAGCCCGAACCACACCACGCCCCTGCCGCCGTCGGATGGGCGCGTGCTCGTCACCAACCCGGCCCACCCGACTGCCTCGCCCCATGGCTGGCACGACACCAACGGCGTGGCCGGCGCCGAGTACACCATTCCGCGCGGCAACAACGTCCACGCCTACGAGGACAGCGACAGGAACGGGGCGCCGCCCGCCGTTCAGCCCAACTGCACCGCGGCGATCCACTGCGACTTCCCCATCTACCTCACGGGCGCGCCGTCCACGTACATCCCCGCGGCCGTCACCAACCTCTTTTACTGGAACAACATCATCCACGACGTCCACTACCAGTACGGCTTCGACGAGCGCTCCGGTAACTTCCAGGTCAACAACTACGGCCGGGGTGGTGCGGGCAACGACTCCGTGCGCGCGGAGGCCCAGGACGGCGGCGGCATGAACAACGCCAACTTCTACACGCCGCCGGATGGCCAGGCGCCGCGCATGCAGATGTACCGCTGGAACACGGTGACGCCGAACAAGGACGGCGACCTGGACGCCGGCATCATCGTCCACGAGTACGGCCACGGCATCTCCAACCGCCTCGTGGGTGGCCCCAGCAACGTGTCCTGCCTCTCCAACCGCCAGCAGCCGGGTGAGGGCATCAGCGACTTCCTGTCGCTCTTCTACACCGCGAAGCAGACGGACACCGGCGCGCAGGGCCGCGGCGTGGGCACCTACGCGTTGAACCAGCCCACCACGGGCGTGGGCATCCGTCCCCAGCGCTACAGCACCAGCCCCAGCGTCAACACCTGGACCTACGCCAGCATCAACGGCATGGCGGTTCCGCACGGCGTGGGCGCGGTGTTCGCCCAGGGCATGTGGGAGGCGTACTGGGCCCTGGTCAACCACCACGGGTTCAGCAGCAACCTCTACGACGCCACGGGTAACGCGGGGAACCAGCGCATGATGCTGTACTTCACCCAGGGCCTGAAGAACACGCCGTGCAGCCCCACCTTCACCCAGGTGCGTGACGGCATCATCACCGCGGCCACCACCCTGCACGGTGGCGAGGACGTCTGCCGCCTGTGGACGGCCTTCGCCGCGTTCGGTCTGGGCACCAACGCCGTGTCCGGTGGCTCTGGCAGCACCGCGCCCACCAACGGCTTCGCTGTGCCGGCGGCCTGCGCGGCGCTCGGCCCGACGGCGCCCACGCTGTAATCGCTGAACCCCACCGGGCCGGAGCTCCACCGTGGACTCCGGCCCGGCCTCGCGCGCGGCCAGCGCCTCACGAGGACTGGGGCAGTGCATCCGAATGCTCGCGGGAAGCGGACGTCTGGTATGCGAACAACCCTCCATGGACTCGGGTGGGGCCTGACTACCCCTGTGGAGCGTGAGCGCAGCCCATGAAGATGGCCGAACTACTTGCCGAGGTTTCGCGCCTCCACCACCCCAACCCTCCTGCGACGCCCGAGCAAATCGAAGCGTTCGAGGAGCGGGTCGGATGGCCGCTGGACCCGGACCTGCGCGCCTTCTACCTGCATTGCGATGGTGCCGACCTCTTCGCTCCCCGGACCCACGCATTCAGAGACCCGGCATTCTCGTTCCTCCCCCTGGCACGGATTCAGCGCGCCCGGCTGGTCATTAGCCAGGACGACACGGACAAGGCCGGCCCCGCAACCTGGTACGCGGTGTGCGAAGTGCGGGACAGCAATTACATCCTCCTCGACGTGAGCCACCAGGCAGCGGGCCGGTATCCCCTTCGCGATGGGTACCGCGAGGGGTTCCCGGACCCGGATTACTGTCGGCAGATTGCATCCTCGTTCGCCGAATTCCTCGCCGGCGCGCTCCGCTCGAATGGGCGCTGGTTCTGGCTCTCGCCCGCGTGAACCACGGCGCCGCCGCCGTGCCTGGGCACGGGGTCGGTCATCGTAAGAAACCTTCTGGAGGTGCCTCGTCGCCTGTCACGCCGGGCCGGCGGGACGTTGTAGCCTCGGTTCCGCTCGCACGCCTCGAGGGATTCCCACGTGATGCGCCCCGCCACCGCGCTCAGCCTGCTCCTGCTCGGCCTGTCGCCGCTGACAGGGGCCTGCAAGCGTGAGCCTCCGCCGGCCTACCTCCGGCTCCAGGGGGCCGCGCCCAGGCTCGCGGACGCACCGCACTCACGCGCCCTGCTCGTCGTGTTCTGGGCCACCTGGTGCCCGCCCTGCCTGCAGGAGACGCCCCAGCTTGTCGCCCTCGCCAAGGCGCCCCCGGAGGGCCTCCAGGTCGTGGTCTTCAGCCATGACGAGACGTCCCAGGCCGTGGCGTCCTTCTTCGAGGGACCGCCGCCCGCGCCGCTCCACCTGCGCCTCGACGCGGACAAGCAAGTGGGAGACGCGTTCGGCGTGGACCAGCTCCCCGTCAGCTTTCTCCTGGTGGACGGTCGCCAGGTCGCCCGCTTCTCGGGGCCTCGGGCGTGGGATTCGGCGCCCATGCGCCGGCTGCTGGAGCGCTTGATGCGCGAGCCCCCGCCCCCGCCGGATTGACACCCTCAGGCCACGTTTAATAAGCCACTCCCCAATGCAGTTCCTCCTGCGACTCCTTGCCGTGCTCCTCGTCCTGACGACGGGCGGCGTCTTCCAGACGCTGGCCCTGGCGTCGGACGTGCACGACGAGTGCGCGGAGGAAGCCTCCGACGATTGCGCTGACTGTTCGACGACGTGCGTCCTGTGCGTCTGCTGTCCGCTGAGAGCCGCGCCCGGGCCGTCCATCACGGTCGCGCGACTCCTCCTCCCGTCACTGCGGCTCCCGGTCCCCTCGCGCGTGGCTGAGCCCCTGCTCACCGGCGTGGGGGCGGACATCTTCCAGCCGCCCAGAGCCTGACACCGCCCTTCACGGGAGACGTGTGTCTTGCGAAGGCCGTGGCCGGACGTGTGCGCACGTCCTCCCGCTCCGCCCAAGCCCTGTCCGACCTGCCCGCGCACCTTCCGCGCGGGCACTCACCGCCGTGGCCATGCGCCCCGGCAGGAGCGCTTCATCATGCACTCGCTGCGTACGCTGTCCGTCGTCCTGTCGCTGTTCGCCACGCCCGTCCTGGCCGAGGAGGCCACGCCCGCGCCGCGGCCCCAGGCCTCCAAGTCCGAGAAGCCACGCTGCGAGCACGGCGTGCAGAAGTCCCTCTGTGCCCGCTGCAACCCGAAGCTGGCCCCGGTCTACAAGGCCAAGGGCGACTGGTGCCCCGAGCACGCGCGCCCTGAATCCCAGTGCGTCCTGTGCAACCCGGAGCTCGCCAGGAAGGGAGTGAAGTAGATGCCTGCCTCCCGAGCCGGTCCCGTGCTCCTGGCGATGCTCCTGGCGCTGTCCGCGGCCGGCTGCACCCAGCAAAGCAGCCCGTCCACGGCGAAGGCCCCTTCGCCGCCCCCGTCCGACTCGGGAGGCCCCTCCACCCCATCCGAAGTCACGCTCTGTGAGCACCGGGTCCCCGCGGAGCTCTGCGCCCGGTGCAACCCCGACCTCATCGACGTCTTCAAGGACCAGGGCGACTGGTGCGCCGGGCACGGCGTCCCCGAATCGCAGTGCTTCCAGTGCAACCCGGGCCTCAGCTTCACGGCCCAGGACACCGCGCCCAGGGATTGGTGCAAGGAGCACGCGGTCCCCGAATCCCGCTGCACGAAGTGCAACCCGGCGCTGGTGGCGAAGTTCATCGAGGCGGGCGACTACTGCCGGGAGCACGGCTTCCCGGAGTCCGTCTGCCCATACTGCCACCCGGAGCTGGTGACGGCCGCGGGAGCCCAGCCGCCCGTCTTCCCCGAGCCTGGCACGCGCGTCCGCCTCGCGTCCGCTGAAACGGCCCGCGAGGCGGGCATCCAGACCCGCCGCGCGGTGAAGCGCTCCTTCGCGCGGACGTTGGACGTCGTCGGCCAGCTCGACTTCAACCAGAACCGGCTGGCGCAGGTGTCCGCCCGAGGCGAGGCCCTGGTGATGGACGTCCGCGTGGACGTCGGTGACGAGGTGAAGGCGGGACAGCCGCTCGTGCTCATCACCTCGGGCACCGTGGGCGCGGACCAGGGCCGGCTGTCCGCGGCGCAGTCACGCCTGACGGTGGCGCGCTCGGCGCTGGCGCGCGAGCAGAAGCTGGCCGCCAGCGGCATCAGCGCCCGGAAGGACGTCGAGGCCGCCGAAGCGGAGGTCGCGGCGGCGGAGGCCGAGCGCAACGCGGCCCGCGCCGCCCTCTCCGCCGCGGGCGCCAACCTCCAGGGCCAACCCGGGACCTATGCGCTGTCGTCCCCCTTCGCGGGGACGGTGGTGGCGCGCGACGCCGTGACCGGGCGCTACGCCTCCGCGGGCCAGCCGCTCATCCAGGTCGCGGACCTGAGCACCGTGTGGGCCCTGCTGGAGATTCCGGAGGCGGACGCGGCCCTCGTCCGCCCCGGGCAGCGCGTCACCCTCACCTTCGACAGCATGCCCGGTCAGACGCGCGAGGCCACGCTCACGCGCATCGGCGCCTCCGTGGACCGGGCCTCGCGCACCGTGCGCGCCCGCGTCGAGCTGCCCAACCCGGACGGCGCCCTCAAGGCCGGGCTCTTCCTCCGGGCGCGCGTCCAGGTCGCCACCGAGCATGAAGCGGTGCTGGTGCCCCACGCGGCCGTCCAGCGCGCGCAGGGCCACACGCTCGTCTTCGTGCGCAAGCGGCCAGGGCTCTACGAGCCCGTCGCGGTGGAGCTGGGCGCCAGCACGCGCGAGGAGGTGGAGATCGTCAAGGGGCTCGCGGCGGGAGCGGAGGTCGTCACCACCGGCGCCTTCCTGCTCAAGACGGAGCTCCTCAAGGACTCCATCGGCGCGGGCTGCTGTGAGACCGGAGAGGCCGAGTAACCGCCATGCTCACCCGCCTCATCGAGTGGTCCCTGTCGCACCGCTGGGCCGTGCTCCTGGGGACGGTGGCGCTCGTCGTCTCGGGCCTGCTCGCCTTCCAGGCCCTGCCCATTGACGCCATCCCGGACACCACGCCCACGCAGGTGCAGGTCAACACCGTCTCGCCCGCGCTCACGCCCATCGAGGTGGAGCGCCAGCTCACCGTCCCGGTGGAACAGGCGCTCGCGGGCCTGCCGCGCGTCAGCGAGCTGCGCTCCATCTCCAAGTTCGGCCTCTCCCAGGTGACGCTCCAGTTCGAGGACGGCACGGACCTGTGGTTCGCCCGGCAGCAGGTGGCCGAACGGCTGAGCCGGGTCCAGGTGCCCGCGGGAGTCGCACCTCCCTCGCTCGGGCCGGTGGCCACGGGCCTGGGCGAGGTCTTCCACTACCTGGTCAAGAGCGACACGAGGCGCCTGGAGGAGCTGCGCACCCTGCACGACTGGGTCATCGCGCCCCAGCTTCGCAGCGTGCCCGGCGTGGCGGAGGTGAACGCCTGGGGCGGCGAGGAGAAGCAGTGGCACGTCATCGTCGACCCGCGCCGGCTGCAGCAGTTCAGCCTCTCCCTGCGAGATGTCTACCGGGCGCTGGAGGAGAACAACTCCAACGTCGGCGGCGGCGTGCTGGAGCGAGGCGGCTCGGCGACGCTGGTGCTCGGCGTGGGCACGCTCACGGATGGAAGGTCCATCGAGGACGTGGTCATCGCCGCGCACCAGGGCGTCCCGGTGCGCATCCGGGACGTGGCCCGGGTCGGGGTGGGCCATGAAATCCGCCGCGGCGCCACCACCGCGGACGGCGAAGGCGAGGTCGTGCTCGGCCTGGGCTTCATGCGGGTGGGCGAGAACTCGCACACGGTGACGAAGGCGCTCGCCCAGCGGCTGGAGGACGTCACGCGGCGCCTGCCGGAGGACGTCCGCGTGGAGCCAGTCTACGAGCGCACGGAGCTGGTGGACCACGTGCTGCGCACCGTGCGCACCAACCTGCTGGAAGGCGCGCTGCTGGTCATCGCGGTGCTCTTCGTCTTCATGGGGAACTGGCGCGCCGGCCTCATCGTGGCCGCGGCGATTCCCCTGTCGCTGCTGTTCGCCTTCAACGCGATGCTGCGCTTCGGCATCGCCGGCACGCTCATGTCATTGGGCGCCATCGACTTCGGGCTCGTCGTCGACTCCTCCGTCATCCTGGTGGAGAACGCGGAGCGGCGCCTCACCGAAGCCCGGGACGGGCGCTCCCTGTTGGAGGTGGTGCGGGACGCCGCGGTCGAGGTGCGCAAGCCCACGCTCTTCGGTGAGCTCATCATCATGGTGGTCTACCTGCCCATCCTCGCGTTGGAGGGCGTGGAGGGGAAGCTGTTCCGCCCCATGGCCCTCACCGTCATCTTCGCGCTGCTGGGCAGCGCGCTGCTGTCCATGACGCTGATGCCCGTGCTGGCCTCCTTCGCGTTGAAGCGCGGCGGCGGCGCGCACCGCGAGCCCTGGCTGGTGCGCTGGCTCCAGCGCGGCTACCGGCCCATCCTGGAATGGGCGCTGGCCCACGCGCGACTCACCCTGGCCGCCGCCGCGCTCCTCGTCGTGGGCGCCCTCGTCGCCGCCACGCGCCTGGGCAGCGAGTTCGTCCCCCGGCTGTCCGAAGGAACGCTCGTCATCAACACCGTGCGGCTGGCGGAGGTCTCCCTCACCGAGTCCATCCGCTATGGCAGCCAAATCGAGCAGGTGCTGCTGGCCCGCTTCCCGGACGAAGTGCGGCGCGTCTGGACGCGCACCGGCACCGCGGAGGTGGCCACGGACCCCATGGGCATCGAGCTGTCCGATGTCTTCATCACCCTCACGCCCCGGGCGCAGTGGAAGCGCGCCAGCACCCAGGAGGAGCTGGTGAACGAGATGAAGGCGGAGCTGGCGGACCTCCCGGGCATGCGCATGGCGTTCCTCCAACCCATCGAGATGCGCGTCAACGAGATGATCGCCGGCGTGCGGAGCGACGTGGGCATCAAGCTCTTCGGCGACGACCTGGACCTGCTCAAGGCCAAGGCCCGCGAGCTGGAGACGCTGGTGCGCGCCATCCCCGGCGCCGCGGACGTCACCGTGGAGCAGGTGACGGGCCAGCCCGTGCTGGAGATAACGGTGGACCGGGCCTCGGTGGCCCGCTACGGCATCCCCACCCGCGCCGTGCTCGACGTCGTGGAGGCCGTGGGTACGCGCGTCGTGGGCGAGGTGCGTGAGGGCGAGCGGCGCTTCGACCTGGCCGTGCGCCTCTCCGAGGAATACCGCGAGGACCCCAGGAAGCTCGCCACCATCCCCGTGGATGCGCCCGGCGGCGAGCGCGTGCCCCTGGGGCGCCTGGCGACCCTGCGGGAGACCTCCGGCCCCACCACCCTCCAACGCGAGTGGGGCAAGCGCCGGCTGGTGGTGCAGGCCAACGTGCGCGACCGCGACCTGGGCGGCTTCGTCGCGGAGGTCCGCCGCACGCTCGATGAGAAGCTGGAGCTGCCCGCGGGCTACTACCTCCGCTACGGCGGTCAGTTCGAGCACCTCGAACGAGCGCGGACGCGCCTGCTCATCGTGGTGCCCGTCGCGCTGGCCCTCATCTTCCTGCTGCTCTACCTCACCTACGAGCGCGTCCTGGACTCGGTGCGCATCTTCGCCGGCGTGCCCTTCGCGCTCGTGGGCGGCGTGCTCGCGCTGCTGGCGCGGGGACTGCCCTTCTCCATCTCCGCCGCCGTGGGCTTCATCGCCCTGTCGGGCGTCTCCGTCCTGGGGGACATGGTGCTCGTCTCGCGGGTGCGTGGCCTCCTGGAGCGGGGCCTGCCCCTGGGGGACGCCATCCGTCAGGCCGCCGTGTCCCGGCTGCGGCCGGTGCTCATGACCGCCGCGGTGGCCGCCATCGGCTTCGTGCCCATGGCGCTCAACACCGGCGTCGGCGCGGAGGTCCAACGGCCCCTGGCCACGGTCGTCATCGGGGGCGTGCTGTCGTCCACCTTGCTGACCCTGGTGGTGCTCCCGGTCCTCTACTCGGTCTTCGGCGCCGGGCAGCCCCCGGCCATCTTGCACTCCTCGGATAACGGCATTACGAAGGCAGCGTGATGCGCGTCCTGCTGATGCTGGTGCTCGTACACGGGCTCGTGCCTTCCTTCGGGGAGGCCGTCGAGCTGGCCGTGCACTACGCCGCCACAGGGCACATCGCACACGCTGAGGCGGGTGAGTCGGACCTCGGGGACCTGGGCCGGGAGCACGGCTGTGGGCCCACCCAGCACCACTGCGGCTGCTGCCCCAGTCAGGTCAGCACCCCGGTCTCCCCGCTCGTCACGCTCTGGGTCATCCGAATCCCGACCCCGAAGATCGCCGGCACGCCGCAGCAAGCAGCAGAGGCCATTCCGGCCCGCCTGCTGCGACCTCCCATAGCGGCGGCCTGACGGCGGGCCGGGGTCCCTCAGGCCACCGGACGCGGTGTCACCGCCTTGCGTCCACGTGCCATTCATTGCCCCTGTCCGATTCCGCGTGAGGTCCGCGCGCGAATGGGGCCCACCCGCCCCCCGCCTGCATCCAGGTTCCAAAGCCCATGGACGCGCCTGACAGGTGCGCCCATGCCGCCCTGTCCATTCACGCCCTGGCGGTCGTCGGCGCTGGCGGCGTGCGGAGCGGGGCCTCTCCGCGAGGCCACGCTCCGCACACCGCCGGGCCCCGGCTCCGCCGGCATGTCCTCCCACAGGTACGCCCCGTGTTCCCATCCCTTCGCCTTGTCAGCCTGCTGTGTGTCGCCGTGACGCCGGCGCTCGCGGCCCGTCCCCTGACGATGGAGCAATCCGTCGCGCTCGCGCTGGAGCAGAGCCCCCGCCTCATTGAAGGCCGGGCGGATGCCGCGTCCGCCCAAGCCCGACTGGAGGGCGCGTCCCTCCTGCTGCAAAACAACCCCCAGCTCCAGGCCGCCGTGGGCCCACGGCTCCGCGATGAGGGCGACACCCTCGAGCTCAACGTGGGGCTCAGCCAGCAGCTCGAGGTCTTCGGCCAGCGGGCCGCGCGCAAGGACGCCGCGCGCGCCACGGCCGCCGCGAGCCAGTCCCGGCTGGAGGCGCTCCAGGTGGACCTCGCCGCGGAGGTGCGGCGGTCCTTCGGCCGGGCCCTGGCCGCCGAACGCGCGCTGCAACTGAGTGACGACGCGCTGGGGCTCGCGGAGGAAGGGCGCAAGACGGCCGAGGAGCGGCTCAAGGCCGGCGCCGCGTCCCACATCGAGGTGAACATCGCGCGGGTGGAGCTGGGCCGGGCCCAGCGGGAGAAGGTCCGCGCCACCCAGGAACGCATCCAGGCCCTGGCGGAGCTGAAGCTCCTGCTGAACCTGGACCCGGACGAGGACGTCACGCTGGAGGGAGAGCTCCGCGCGGACGTTGCGCCCGCGCCCGCCATCGCGACGCTCATCGAGCAGGCCGCCCGGCAGCGCCAGGACCTCCGCGCCGCCCGCGCCGACTGGGAGGCGGCCCGGGCCGAGGTCCGCTTCGCCCGCCGGGACGCCATGCCCCGGCCCAGCCTGGGGGTGAGCTACGGCCGCGAGGAGGGCGACACCATCGTCCAGGGGACGCTCAGCATCGACCTGCCCCTCTTCAACCAGAACCAGGCGGGACGCGGCGCGAGCGCCGCGCGGAAGCGGCAGGCCCAGCTGCGGCTCGACGCCACCGAGCGCTTCGTCCACACCGAGGTCGAGCTCGCCCTCAACCGGTACCGCGCGGCCCAGGCCATGGCGAACGTGTTCGGCGCCGACGTGCTCGACGCGCTCCAGGAGAACCTCAGCCTCGTCACCGAGGCCTACCGGGCCGGCAAGGTGGACTACCTGCAACTGCTCATCATCCGGCGCGAGGCCCTGGATGGACGGCGCGGCTACATCGAGGCGCTCGAGGAGCTGAACGCCGCCAACGCCCAGCTCATGCGGGCCGTGGGGACCCTGCGATGAAGGCCTCCCGACGGCTTCCTACCTGCCTGCTCGCCACGGCGCTCCTCGCGTTCTCCTGCTCCGACAAGAAGCCCACCCCCGCACATGACGAGTCGGGCCACGACCATGGCGCCGACCAGGCCCCGCACCGCGACGAAGGAGAGGCGGCACGGGGGCACGATGCGCTCGTCACCCTCACGCCCGAGGCCGCGCGGGCAGCGCAGGTGTCGCTGGCGACGGCCCAGGTGAAGCCGCTCGTCAGCGGCCTCTCGGTGCCCGCGCGCATCACCTTCACCCAGGGCGGCGTGGCCAAGGTGGCCTCCCGGGTTCCGGGACGGCTCGACAGCGTCGCCGTCGCCCTGGGGCAGAAGGTGAAGCGGGGTCAGGTGCTCGGCTACCTGGACAGCCCGGAGCTGGGGCAGGCCCGGGCGGACTACCTCTCCGCGGCGACCAAGGCGCGCGTGGCCGAGTCGAACTTCAAGCGGGAGGAGGAGCTGCTCGCCAAGGGCATCACCAGCGAGCGCGAGATGCGCGAGGCGGAGAGCGCCTTCGTCACCGCCCAGGCCGAACGCAACGCGGCGGACGGCCGGCTCCACGCGCTGGGCCTCTCCGACGAGGAGATCGCCCTGCTGCGGGGCAATGACCACTACAGCTCACGCTTCCCCGCCATCAGCCCGCTGAGCGGCACCGTGGTGGAGATTCAGGGCACGCTGGGGCAGGCGGTGGAGGCCACCACGCCGCTGTTCACCGTCGCCGACCTCACCCAGCTCTGGGCCATGCTGGACCTCGCCGAGTCCCAGCTCTCACGCGTCCAGACGGGGCAGCGCGTGGCCCTCACCGTCCAGGCGCTCCCCGGGCAGCAGTTCGAGGGCGAGGTGGGCTACATCGGCGACATCGTCGACGAGAAGACCCGCACCATCCCCGTCCGGGTGGTGGTGGACAACACGGACCGGCGCCTCAAGCCCGGGATGTTCGCCCAGGCCACCATCGCCACCGGCGCGGAGGCGCCCGGCGCCAACAGCCGCGTGGTGATTCCGCGGCAGGCCGTGCAGCAGGTGCAAGGCGAGCAGGTCGTCTTCGTGCCCCTCTCCGAAACCCGGTTCCGCCCGCGCGACGTGCGCACGGGCGCCAGCTCCGCCAGCGAGGTGGAGATCCTCTCCGGCCTCGAACCCGGTGAGTCGTACGTCAGCCAGGGCGCCTTCATCCTCAAGTCCGAGCTCTCCAAGGAGAGCCTGGGCGAAGGCCACTCCCACTAGGCGGCCACCATGTTCGACAGGCTCATCCACTTCTCCATCAAGAACCGCCTGCTCATCTTCCTCCTCACCCTGGTGCTCGTCGGCTTCGGCCTGAGCGCCCTGAGCAAACTCCCCATCGACGCCGTCCCCGACGTCACCAACGTGCAGGTGCAGGTCCTCACCTCCTCGCCGGGCCTGGGCCCCGTGGAGGTCGAGCGCTTCATCACCGTGCCCGTCGAGACGGCGATGAGCGGCCTCCCGGACACCGAGGAGCTTCGCTCCGTCTCCAAGTTCGGGCTGTCCGTCGTCACCATCGTCTTCGAGGAGCACGTCGACATCTACTTCGCGCGCCAGCTCATCCAGGAGCGGCTGGCGGCCGCGAAGGAGGACATCCCGGAAGGCTACGGCTCGCCGGAGATGGGGCCCATCTCCACGGGCCTGGGCGAAATCTACCAGTTCGAGGTGCGGGGCGAGGGCAGGAGCGCCATGGAGCTGCGCACCCTCCTGGAGTGGCGAATCTCCCCGCGCCTGCGCTCCGTCCCGGGCGTGGTCGAGGTCAACGCCTTCGGCGGCGAGCTCAAGACCTACGAAGTGCAGGTGGACCCCGCCCGGCTCACGTCCTACGGCCTGTCGCTGTCCCAGGTCTTCGAGGCGCTGGAGCAGAACAACGCCAACGCGGGTGGCGCCTACATCGCGCGGGGCCCGGAGCAGGTGCTCATCCGGGGAGAGGGCCTGGTGGAGTCGCTGGACGACCTGCGCGACATCGTCCTGTCCACCTCCGCCCAGGGCGTGCCCGTCTACGTCCGGGACGTCGCGGACGTGGCGTTCGCCCCCAGGGTCCGCCAGGGCGCCGTCACCCGCGACGGCCGGGGCGAGGTCGTCACCGGCATCGTCATGATGCTCGTCGGCCAGAACTCGCGCGAGGTGGTCAACGCCGTGAAGGCGGAGGTGGAGCGGATCCGCCCCTCGCTGCCCCCGGGCGTCACCATCGACGCGTTCTATGACCGCACCGACCTGGTCCGGCAGACGATCCAGACGGTGGCGACGAACCTCATCGAAGGCGGCGTGCTCGTCATCGTCGTGCTCTTCGTGATGCTCCGGAACCTGCGCGCGGGCCTGCTCGCCGCCACGGCCATTCCGCTGTCCATGCTCTGCGCCTTCATCGGCATGCGCGCGCTGGGCGTCTCCGGGAACCTGATGTCGCTGGGGGCCATCGACTTCGGGCTCATCGTCGACGGCGCGCTCATCATCGTGGAGAACGCCGTGCGCCACATCGCCGAGCGCAGCCACGCGCTGGGCCGCGAACTCACCCCCGCCGAGCGGGATGACGTCGTCTACCACAGCGCCGTGGAGGTCCGGCAGGCCGCCGCGTTCGGCGAGGTCATCATCGGCGTCGTGTACCTGCCCATCCTCGCCCTCAGCGGCATCGAGGGGAAGATGTTCAAGCCCATGGCCCTCACCGTCATCTGCGCGCTGGCCGGAGCCTTCGTCCTCTCCCTCACCTTCGTCCCCGCGCTGGCGTCCGTCCTGCTGCCCCGGAAGACGCGGGAGCGGGAGAGCGTGGTCGTCCAAGCGGCGCGCCGGCTCTACGAACCCGCGTTGGCCTGGTGCCTCCGGAAGCGGGCCATCGTGGTCAGCGTCGCCGCGGGCCTGCTCGTGGCCAGCCTGGCCACCGTGCCGTTCCTGGGCGCGGAGTTCATCCCCCGGCTGGACGAAGGCGCCATCGCCATCCAGGCCTGGCGCGTGCCCTCCGTCTCACTGGAGGAGTCCGTCCGCCAGACGGGCCTCATCGAGAAGGTGCTCAAGCGCTTCCCGGAGGTCACCACCGTGGTGTCCCGCACGGGGCGGGCGGAGATCGCCACCGACCCCATGGGCGTGGAAATCAGCGACATCTTCGTGATGCTCGAGCCCCATGATGAATGGACGACAGCGGAGGACCGCGAGGGCCTCATCGCCCGCTTCAACGAGGCCCTGGCGAAGGAGGTCCCCGGCAGCCTGTTCAGCTACTCGCAGCCCATCGAGCTGCGGGTGAGCGAGCTCATCGCGGGCGTGCGCTCGGACGTCGCGCTCAAGCTGCATGGCGAGGACCTGGACGTCCTGAAGCGGACGGGCGACCAACTCGCGGCGGCGCTCTCCAAGGTCCCCGGCGCCACGGACGTCAAGGCGGAGCAGGTGGCGGGGCTCCCCGTGGCGCGCATCCGAATCGACCGGCGGGCCATTGCCCGCTACGGCATCAACGTCCGCCAGGTGCTCGACACCGTCGAGGCCATTGGCGGCAAGGAGGTGGGCACCATCGTGGAGGGCCCGCGCCGCTTCGCGCTCCAGGTCCGCTTCGCGCCCGGGGCGCGGACCAGCGTGGAGCAGCTCGAGGAGATCCGCGTCGCCAGCCCCACCGGGCAGCTCATCCCCCTCTCCCAGCTCGCGCGCGTCGTCGTGGAGGAGGGGCCGGCGCAGGTGAGCCGGGAGAACCTCCAGCGGCGCCTCACCGTCGAAGCCAACGTGCGTGGCAGGGACCTCCAGCGCTTCGTGTCGGAGGCCCAGGACGTCATCGCGCGCGAGGTGAAGCTGCCCGCGGGGTACTGGGTGGACTGGGGCGGCCAGTTCGAGAACCTCCAGTCCGCCTCGCGCCGGCTGGCCTTCGTGGTGCCGCTCACCCTGCTGCTCATCTTCGTGCTGCTCTACGTCACCTTCCACGCGGTGCGGCCCGCCCTGCTCATCTACCTCAACATCCCCTTCGCCATCACCGGCGGGCTCCTGGCCCTGCTGGCGCGGGGCATGCCCCTGTCCATCTCCGCCGCGGTGGGCTTCATCGCGCTGTTCGGCGTGGCGGTGCTCAACGGGCTGGTCCTGGTCGCCTCCATCCGCAAGCTGCGGCAGGAAGGGCGCGCGCCCATGCAGGCGGCCCATGACGCCGCGCACCTGCGCCTGAGGCCCGTGCTGACGACCGCCCTGGTGGCCTCGCTGGGGTTCCTCCCCATGGCCTTCTCCACGGGCGCGGGGGCGGAGGTGCAGAAGCCGCTGGCCACGGTCGTCATCGGTGGGCTCATCAGCTCCACCCTGCTCACCCTGCTGGTGTTGCCGACCGTGTACTCCTGGTTCGATGACGGCCCGGGGCGCGAGGAGCGGGCCGTGGCCTGATTCCCCGCCACCCGTTAGCCTGGGGGCATGTGCCGGAACATCAAGCCCCTGTTCAACTTCGCGCCCCCCGCCACCGACGCCGACATCCGCGCCGCGGCGCTTCAGTTCGTCCGGAAGATCGCCGGGACGCGGGCGCCCTCGAAGCAGAACACCGACGCCTTCGAGCGCGCCGTCGAGGAGATCTACCAGAGCTCGAAGCGCATGCTCGACGGGCTGGTGGCCACCACCCCGCCCCGGGACAGGGCCCGCTTCGAGGAGCTGAAGCGCCTGCGCTTCAAGAAGGCCGCGGCCCGCTGAGCACGGCTCGCCGTCCCGCCGGGCCGTGCTTACCCTTCCGGTCGCGGCCTCCTGACGATGGGGTGGATGTGACGACGCGGAAGGCGAGGACCCAGAAGCCACGGCGGCGTCCGTCCAGTGGACGACGCTCCGACACGGCGCTGCTCATCATCGACGTCATCAACGACCTGGACTTCCCCGGCGGGGAGAAGGTCCTCCCGTGGGCGCTGCGGATGGTGGAGCGCCTGGGCCCCTTCGCGGAGCGGATGCGGCGGACCGGCGTCCCGGTCATCTACGTCAACGACAACTTCGGGTACTGGCGCAGCAACTTCGGCGACATCTACGCCCACTGCACCCGGCCGAAGAGCCGGGGCCGGAACGTCGCCCGCGCGCTCAAGCCCCAGCCGGACGACTACTTCATCCTCAAGCCCAAGCACTCGGCCTTCTTCGCCACGTCGCTGGTCCCGCTGCTGGAGCACCTGGGCACGAAGAAGCTCATCCTGGCCGGGCTGGCCACCAACCTGTGCATCTTCTTCAGCGCCCATGACGCGCACATGCACGAATACAAGCTCACCGTGCTGAGCGACTGCTGCGCGGCGGAGAGCGACCATGACCATGACCTGGCCCTCTCCCAGCTCCAGCGCTTCCTCCATGTGCGCGTCTGCCGGAGCGATGAGGTCCACCTGAGCGCCAGGCGGCGCCGCGCCGCGGCGAAGCGCCCCCGGTCCACCCGGCACGGCGCGCGCAGGAAGAATGCCCGGTCCGCGTCGTAGCCATCGCGGACGCGCGGCCTCTGCGCCGCGTCAGACGTCGTAGGCGCGGACGACCTGGGAGACGCGCTCGGAGAGCAGCTTCAGGGACATGGCGGAGTCACTCGTCGTGGAGATGCGGGACATCGTGTCCGTCATCAGCGTGTTGAGCTCGTTGACGGCGGTGAAGATCTGCTCGATGCCCGTGGCCTGCTGGCTGACGGTCCGGGCGATCTGCCGGGCCGCCGCGGTGCTGTCCTCGACGATGGTGGTGAGCTGCTTCAGCGTCTCTCCGGAGGTGCGGACCTGCGTCAGGCCCGCCTCCATGCGCTCGGTGCCCTCCACCGTGATCTCCACCGTGCCGATGATGGCCTGATTGATGTCGTGGAGGATCTTGCGGACCTGGTTGGTGGCGCGGATGGACTGGTCCGCCAGCGCGCGAATCTCCTTCGCCACCACGACGAAGCCCTTGCCGTGCTCCCCGGAGCGCGCCGCTTCGATGGCGGCGTTGACGGCCAGCAGGTGGGACTGGTCCGCCAGGTCCTTCACCGTCTCGGTGATGCCGCTGATCTGCTTGGTCCGCTCGCCCAGGGCGGTGATGCGCGCGGCGATCTCCGCCACCTGGTTTCGCACGTCCTCCATGCCGTCGATGCTCGCCGCCACGGCCTCCTCGCCGGTGCGGCTCAGTTGCTCGGCGCGCTCGGCCACCTGGATGACGGACTCCGCGGAGCCCGACGCCAGCATCGCCGTCTGGCGGATCTCCTGCGCCGTCACCTGCGTCTCCTGGAGCGCCGCCGCGTGCCGCGTCACCATCTCCGTCTGCTGGTCCGCGGACTCCGTCAGCCCCGTCACCGAGTCACTCAGCAGCTCCGTGGAGGACTGGAGCTGGTGCAGCAGCTCCTTCAGCTTCCCCACCAGCATGCCCACGGCCCGCGCGAGCTGCCCCACCTCGTCCTCCGAGTCGATGCGAATGCTCTGTCGCAAGTCGCCGTGCTCGGCGATGCGCCGCACCGCGGAGGCGAGCTGCACCAGCGGCGACACGATGGCGCGGCTGACCACGAAGGCCGCCACGGAGAAGAGGACCAGCGCCACCAGCACGGTGAGGCCCACGTTCGCCAGGGCGCCCTCCACGCGGCCCCGCGCCTGCGTCCGGTCGAAGCCCACGTGGACCTGGCCGACGCCGCCTGGCACCGCGGCGGCCAGGTCTTGCAGCTCCGTGTCACCGTCCTTCAGGACGAGCCCCTCTCGCGCCGACAGCAACTGCTCACGCGCGTCCCGCAGCACCTGGGCCTTCTCACCCGCCACGCCCACCAGCGCGCCGCTCGCGTCGAAGGCGGCCACGTAGGCCACCCCGCCATGGCGCGCCACGGCCTCCAGCGTCTGCTGCACCTCCGCGTGCGCGCCGCGCTTCATGGCCTCCGCCAGCGCGGACGCGAGCACCGTGGGCAGCGCGCCGCCCAGCTCCCGGCCCTGCGCTTCGAAGGCCTCCTGGAGCCTCGGGACGGTGTAGCCCTGGGAGAGAAGGACGAACAGGAGCGCCACGACGACAGGCGCCAGGGTGATTTTATGGGTGAGTGAGAGTCGCATCCGGCCGTGCCCTGCCCGGGCTCAATACGGGGAATGATGCTCCGTCCGACAATCCAGACGCGGCGCATTGTGGGCACCCGCGTGCGGGGGATGCAATCCCTCGGGAAACCACTACAACGCAGCCCGATGAGACTGTCTCTCCAGTGTAAATTCACACCGGACTTGGACAATGCCAGTCATGGTGAACACCCCCAACAAGGAGCAAGGGATGTCCGCGGCGAGCTACCAGGTGCACCGAATCTGGGACTCGGATCTGGAATGGATGCGGGCGCTGAACGCCGTCTTCGCGGACGCCTTCGAGCACTTCGACTTCACCGTGGAGGAGGATGACGTCGCCCGGAAGTAGCGGTGCCATCCCCGTCAGCGACGCCTCGACTCAAGGGGCGTCGTCAGCCACCGCGGCCCCCTGGAGCGTGCGCCACCACGCCGTGTCCACGCGCTCCCGCGTGGGCTCCACGGGACGGCCCAGCACCGGCGTGAGCAGGCTCACACCGCGCTCACGCGCCGCCGCGGCCAGCTCGTTCGCGGGCGCGTCCCATGCGTGCAGCGCCAGGTTGAACGTGCCCCAGTGGATGGGCAGCAAGGTGCGCCCCCGCACCAGCTCATGCGCCTTCAACGCCTGGTGCGGCCCCAGGTGGATGCTCCCCCAGGACGGATGGAAGGCGCCCACCTCGAACAGGGTGACGTCAAAGGGCCCGAAGCGGCGCCCCACCTCCGCGAACTCCTCCGTCAGCCCCGTGTCTCCGCTGAAGAAGACGCGGTGCTGGGGCCCCAGCAAGGTCCACGACGTCCAGGACGTGCTGTTGCGGTCCGTCAGCCCCCGGCCGGAGAAGTGCTGCGCGGGCGTGGCCACCACGCGCAGCCGGCCCTCCCCCAGCGACACCTCCTGCCACCAGTCCAGCTCCACCACGCGCTCGGCGGGCACGCCCCACTTCTCCAGGTGCGCCCCCACGCCCAGCGGCGCGTAGAACTTCACCGGGCGCGGCACCAGCGCGCGGATGGTGGGCATGTCCAGGTGGTCATAGTGGTCATGCGACAGCAGCACCGCGTCCACGTCCGGCAGCGCGTCCAGCGGCAGCGGAGGCGGATGGAAGCGCTTGGGCCCCGCGATGGTGGACGGCGACGCGCGCTCGCCCCAGATGGGGTCGGTGAGGATGCGGAAGCCGTCAAGCTCCACCAGCAGCGTGGAGTGCCCCAGCCACGTCACCCGCAGCCCCGTCTCCGGTGGCTTCGCCAGCGCCGCCGCGACGTTCTGCTCCATGGGCAAGGGAGACGGCGGCGTGCGCTGCTGCGTGCCGAAGAGCAGCTCCTTGAATGTGTCCCAACCGGGCCCGTTCTGCGGAAGCCGGGCCCCGGCGGTGTTGATGAAGCTGCCGTCCTGGTAGCGCGACGACGCCTGCATCCGCTCCAGCCGGGCGCCCTCGGCCCGGGCCCCGAAGGCCTGGAGGCCGTCCGTCGTCGCATACGTGAGGGCGGCGCCCACACCCACGCCCAGCCCCACCGCGCCCAACGCATACCGCCACGCACGCCGCCGCTTCGGACGACCCTGGCCCAGCAACCCGTTGCTCATGGCCTCCACGTGTAGCGCCGCCTCACAGGCAGCGCCCGGAAAATCAGCGGCGGCCCGGCTCGGCTACCGACCGCTGGTGACCTTCAATCCCACGATGGCGATGATCAGCAGCGACATGAAGAAGAGGCGCGCGGGCGTGGCGGGCTCCTGGAAGAGCACCATCCCCATGATGCCCGCGCCCACGGCCCCGATGCCCACCCAGACGCCGTAGGCGGTGCCGATGGGAAGCTGCTTCGTGGCGAGCCCCAGCAGCACCATGCTGGCGACGATGGCACCGCCCGTGAGGACGCTCGGTACCAGCCGGGTGAAGCCCTCCGTGTACTTGAGGCCAATGGCCCAGCAGACCTCGAGCAGCCCCGCGATGACGAGGAGGATCCAGGACATGACGTACGACTCCTGTTGTCGCGTCGTCTTGTCCTGACCGGGTACGGCGCGCCTCGTCCGGGCCAGACGGCCCCACGATGGGGACGCTGGCGCATGGCCATATAGAGCGCCACGGCTCCCGGTTCAACCCGGATTGCCGCGCCATTGTTCCCCGGGGAGGTGCCCAGCGGTGGGGTACGGCCACGCCAGGGAGGGCTCGCGGCGGAGCGCGGCGCCCCCGGGCCCGCGTCACCTCAAGCCTTCGTGGATGAACTTGAGGACGGAGATGAACTGCCGGTCCGCCACCAGCAGCATGACGAGCGGCGCCAACGCCGCGCCCACCACGGCGTACAGGGCCCGCATGTCGAAGGGCAGCAGGCGCATCCTCCGGGCCAGGGTGAAGGCCGTGCCGATGTCCGCCAGCGAGGACATCTCCGGCGCGCCGAGCAGCTCAGGCTCCGGGCCCCGGCGAAACCACTTGTGCTCGAACTGACGCGAGTGATTGGACGCGACCTTCGAGAAGCCCTCGTCGCCGCGGCGCTTCGCCTGCACGAGCTGGGGCGCGAAGAAGCCCATGGGCGCGAACACCAGCACCACCGCGACGGCCGCGATGACCACCAGCGGAATCACGTAGACCACGGGATTGGAGGACAGGCCCTTGTGCTCCACGCGGGACGTGTACGCGGCCACCACCACGGCCAGGGAGAACACCACGGGCGAGAAGCTGGCCTGACAGATGGGCAGGAATCCGAGCCCGCCCATCATGTCCGGATGCGTGGGCACCAGGGTCAACGGCAGCCGTGACACGCGCAGCAGGAAGGCGCTCCACACGACGCCCCGCCAGATCCACCGGAGCGCCAGGAAGCGGAACAGGGGCTGGCTCACGGCCAGGTTCCACCAGCCCGCCATGGAGAACCCGTCGCCGCTCAGGGTCCACGACCGGGTGGCGTCGGCCGGGGTGATGAAGGTGAGTGCGTACGCCAGGATGAGGAGCAGCGCCTCCGCCAGGTAGCTGTCCCGCCAGCGCATGGCGCGGCGGGCATCCTCCTCGAAGGTCTGGAGGCCATCCGCCGCCACCAGGTTCGAGTTGATGAACTGGCGGACCGCGACGCACAGGCGCCCATCGACGTAGGGCTCCGCGGCGAGCAGCACGGGCAGCGCGATCAACAACTGCGCGTGAATCTGGAGCTCCAGGAACAAGGAGTTCACCGTCGCCCCGCCGGACGGCAGCGAGAAGAGCAGCAGGGGCAACCAGCCAATCGCCGAGAAGCCCAGCGCCCGCCACACGAGGTCATGGCGCTTGCGCGGGCCCCGCCGGAGCCGGCGCTCGGTCTCGAACAGCAGGCCGCCCTTCACCAGTGAGAATTCGGCAATCGTCGAGTGCGGGTCCATAACGGCGCCGCCTCCCACGGTGGCGACGCGTCCAGCAACCCACAAGCGCCCCTGGGCTGGATGCCAGGGACCGGCGGGAGGAGCAGGCGCGGACACGAGGCCTGTCCCCCAGGGCCGGATTGTTCCGTGCCGCGCGGCCCCACACGTTTGGAGCCGGGGCACGGCGCGCCCCTCCGCTCTCGCAGAGAAGGAGGCACGCACATGAGCATCGACGTCGTCGACGAAGCCGCGACCCGGGACGGGCGCACCCTCGACAGCGGCGTGGAGCAGGAGGCCCGCTCGCTGCCGGGCATGGTCTTCATCCCGGGAGGCACGTCCTGGATGGGCTCGGACCACCACTATCCGGAGGAGCGGCCCTCGCACCAGGTGACGGTGACGGACTTCTGGATGGACAGCCAGCCGGTGACGAACGCGGACTTCCAGCGCTTCGTGGAGGCCACCGGCTACGTCACCGTGGCCGAGCGGCCCCTGAACCCCGACGACTTCCCCGGCGCGAACCCGGCGCTGCTCGTCCCCGGCTCGCTCGTCTTCAAGAAGACGCTCGGCCGCGTGGACCTGCGGGACTTGACGCAGTGGTGGTTCTACACGGCGGGCGCCTGCTGGAAGCACCCGGAGGGGCCGGACAGCACGCTGGAGGGACGCGAACAGCACCCGGTGGTCCACGTCTGCTACGAGGACGCGCTCGCGTATGCCCGCTGGGCGGACAAGGCCCTGCCCACCGAGGCGGAATGGGAGTACGCCGCGCGAGGCGGCATGGAACGCAAGGTCTACGTCTGGGGTGACGAGTTCGCGCCGGGTGGCAAGCTGATGGCCAACACCTGGCAGGGCGAGTTCCCCTGGCAGAACCTGAACACGGATGGCTTCGAGGGGACCTCTCCGGTGGGCAGCTTCCCGCCGAACGCCTTCGGCCTCTTCGACATGGCCGGCAACGTGTGGGAGTGGACCTCCGACTGGTATCAGGAGCGGCACGAGCACCACGCCGGCAAGCCGTGCTGCATCCCCGTCAATCCCCGGGGACCGGCCACGTCGGAGCGCAGCCTGGACCCCTGCCTGCCCAAGGTGAAGATTCCCCGCCGCGTGCTCAAGGGCGGCAGCCACCTGTGCGCGCCCAACTACTGCCTGCGCTACCGCCCGGCGGCGCGTTCGCCCCAGGCGGTGGACAGCGGCACCTCACACATCGGGTTCCGCTGCGTCGTCCGGGCTTGAGCGGGCTACAGCTCCAGGACGAGCTTCCCGAAGCTGGCGTTGGACTCCATGCGCCGGTGCGCGTCCGCCACGCGCTCCAGCGGGAAGGTGGAGTCGATGACGGGCCGCACCCGCCCCACCGCCAGCTCCGGCAACCACCGCTCGCGGAAGCGGCGGGTGACGGCCACCTTCTCCTCCAGGGGCAGCGGACGCAGCGACATGCCGCGAAGCTGGAGCCGGCGCAGGATGACCTGGCGCACGTCCAGCGCGCCCTCCATGCCGTCCAGCACGCCCAGCAGCAACAGGCTGCCGCCGAACTTCAACACGGACAGGTTGCGGGCCAGGGCGGCGCCGCCCACGAAGTCCGCCACCACGTCCACGCCCGCGCCCTGGGTGAGGCGGGGGACCTCTTGCGCGAAGTCCTGCCCGGTCCGCAGCACGCCCGCCTCGGCGCCCAGCGCCAGGCAGCGGCGCAGCTTCTCCTCGGTGCTCACGGTGAAGAACACCCGCGCGCCCACCGCGCGCGCCACCTGGATGCACGCGGTGCCCACGCCGCTGCCCCCGGCGTGGATGAGGATGGACTGGCCCGCGCGCAGGCCGCCCAGCTCCACCAACGCCTCGTGCGCGGTGAAGAAGGCCTCTGGAACCGCCGCGGCGTTCACGAAGCTCCAGCCCGGCGGCATCGGAATGGCCATCCCCTCCTCCATCAGGCACGCCTCCGCGTAGCCCCCGCCGTCCACCAGCCCGAAGACGCGCTGTCCTGGCTGGAAGCCGCGCACCTCCGCGCCGATAGCCTCCACCTCTCCCGCCACCTCCACGCCAATCAGCGGGCTGGCCACATCGGGGGGCAGCGGGTAGCGCCCGCTGCGCTGGAGGAGGTCTCCCCGGTTGAGCGCGGAGGCGCGCACCCGGACGCGGAGCTGGCGCGGACCCGGCACCGGCCGAGGCAGCTCGCACAGGCGCAGCACCTCCGGCCCACCCGGCCCGTCCTGTGTGATTGCCCGCATCGGCGCTTCAATAATTCGCATCCACGTCCACGCTGTGCTTCTTGAGCGGCACCAGGAACGAGCGCTCGAAGGTCATGAACACCGTGCCGTCCGCCTTCACGCCCTTCGTCTCCACGGAGACGATGCCCTGGGTGCGGCGCGAGCGTGACATGCGCTTGTCCAGCACGCGGCTCTCCGCGTAGATGGTGTCCCCCACGAAGACGGGCGCCGTGAGCCGGACCTTGTCCCAACCGAGGTTGGCCACGCCCTTGGCGCTGGTGCTGTTGAGGCTCATGCCGCCGACGATGGCCAGCGTCACCAGGCTGGACATCAGCGGCTTCTTCCACTCCGTCTTGCTGGCGTACACCGCGTCGATGTGGAGCGGGTGCGTGTTGAGGCACAGCAGGGACTGCCACATGTTGTCCACGTCGGTGAGCGTGCGGCCGGGCCGGTGCTCGAAGACGTCGCCCACCTCGAAGTCCTCGAAGTAGAGGCCGTGTGTCTCGCGGTAGCGCTGCTTGCCCACCTTCTTGTGGGCGGTGACCATCTTCTTCATGTGTCTCCCGTCCTGGCGCCCTGCCGCCTGGGCGCGGACTCCAGCTCCTCCATCAGGTGCTCGTTGGCCAGCACGCGCCGCGCCGCCGCCACCAGCGGAGGCCCCACCATGGCGCCGCCCAGCCGGCGGATGCCGCCCAGCCCGTCATCCTCCGCCTGCGCCACCACGCGGCGCGCGTGGTCCACCGTGCGCGGACACGGACGCAGCGCCCGGTGGACGGCGGCCACCTGCTGCGGATGGATGACGATCTTCCCCACGAAGCCCAGCGCGCGGGCCCGGCGCGTCTCCTCCTCCACCGCGTCCAGGTCCTCCATGTCGAAGCAGGGCGAGTCAATGGCGGACAGCCCCGCCGCCCCCGCCGCCATGGCGATGCGCGAGCGCGCGTACAGCATGGGCTCCCACGTCAGCGGGATGCCCAGCTCCGCGGACAGGTCGGCCGCTCCGAAAATCAGCCCCTGGAGCCTCGGCGTGGCGGTGGCGATGGCATCCACCGCGGCCACACCCCGTGACGTCTCGATGATGGCCAGCAGCGCCACGTCCGGGAGCCGGGGGCTCAGCAGCGCGTCAAGCTGCTGCAGCTCCGCGGGCGACTCCACCTTGGGGAGCAGCACGAGGTCGGGCCGGGCTCCTCTGTCCAGCAGGGCCAGCACGTCGCGGAGTCCGTCCTCGGTGCGAAGGCTGTTGATTCGCAGCGCCATGGGGCGCGACGCGCGGCCCCGCGCCAGGTGCTCGGTGGCCAGCCGGCGCGCCTCGGGCTTGAAGGCCCGGGGCACGCCATCCTCCAGGTCGAGCAGCCCCACGTCCGCGCCCACTTCAGAGGCCTTGTCGAAGCGCGACGGCTCCAGGGCGGGGGTCACCAGCATGGACCTGCAAGCAATGGACAACGGCATGACGCCACCTCCCCCGCTCAGGCTGTTGGCGCGGAGATCTCTCGCACGGCGTCGCACAGGCGCTGCACGTCCGCTTGCGACAGGTTCGACCGCAACATGATGCGCAGCCCCGCGCGCCCCTTGGGGACGATGGGGAAGAACACCGCCGATGAATAGAAGCCCCGCTCCAGCAGCCGCCGCGAGCGCTCCACCGCGACCTCCTCCGGCCCCACGTCGATGACCTTGATGGGGAAGTCCTCCCCCGAGGTCCGGGTGGGCACGCGCTCGTCGAAGAAGCGGATGTTGGCGCGCAGGGCCTGCTGTCGCTTCGCCAGCTCGGGCGTGCCGTGGATGCGCGCGGAGGCCATGCCAGCGCCGATGGCCGGGATGGACAGGCTCTGGGACCAGCCCAGGGGCCCCGCGAAGCGCCCCACCAGGTCCACATGCTGCTGGGGCCCGAGCATCACGGCGCCGCCCGCCGTGCCGAAACCCTTGCCCAGCGACGCGATGATGATGGTGCGCGGGCTCAGCTCGCCGCCCGCCAGGGAGCGGACGAAGCCCTCTCCCGCCTCGCCGTAGACGGAGAGCGCGTGGGAGTCATCGAAGTACAGGAAGAGGCCGTAGCGGTCCTGGAGCGCGAGCAGCTCCTTCACCACCGCCGCGCCGCCCATCGAATAGAAGCCGTCCGCCACGTAGGCCACGCGCGCGTGCTTGCGGCAGACGTCCTCCAGGAACTCCAAATCATTGTGCGGCGACGTCAGCACCTCGGTCTCATCCGCGCAGATGGGCTTGATGAGGTTCATCGAGAAGTGCGCCGACTTGTCGAAGACCAGGACGGGCTTGCGGCCCTCGGGCAGCAGGTGGCCGGAGGCGATGAGCGGAAGCAGCCCCGCGCTCGCATAGCTCGCCGTGGTGGTGACGATGACCTTCGAACGCCAGAGCGCGGACAGCCGCGCCTCGAGCTCGTCCAGGATGGCCAGGCGGATGCGCAGCCGGGAGATGGCCAGGTCCATGGTGCGCTCGCGCTGGAGCACGTCGATGGCGCCCTGGAGCACCTCCGGCTCGGCGTCCAGGCCCAAGTAGGAGCACGAGCACATGTTGATGAACTCGCGGCCGTCCTTCAGCGCGAGCGTGCCGCGCCCGGTGTTGTGCACCGCCAGGTCCAGCAGCCCCGCCTCCTTCGCCGCCTGGAAGGACGGATTGCCGTGGACGATCATCGACTCGCTGTTGCGGTAACGGTTCTTCTCTTCCATCGACGCCTCCTTCAAGAGCGCGCGTCGAGCATGTTCTGACTATTCACGCCTTCCTGGGAAGGCCCGCCCATGAAGTGCTCACGAGCCATCGTTCGCGCGCACAACGGCAGTGGAAACTTGGAGCGAGAACCCGGGTGCCGGTTTGACCCGCCCATGTCAGAAGTCCGCCTGGTCGGTCACCGGGCATGCGAGCGACGCGGATATGCTGCCCGCTTCACTCAAGGAGGGCTGCATGGCCGAGCTGGTTCTCACGACATACGACTGGGTCCCCAAAACGCCGCGCGGCTATGTGCGCGACCTCCGCGTGCGCTGGGCGCTGGAGGAGGCCGGGCTGCCCTACCGCGTGGAGCGCACGCCCTTCCGCGAGCGCGATGCCGGGCACCTGGCGCACCAGCCCTTCGCCCAGGTCCCGTGGCTGACGGACGGCGACCTCTCCCTCTTCGAGAGCGGCGCCATCCTGCTGCACCTGGGCGAACGCAGCCCCGTCCTGATGCCGACCGACCCGCGCGGCCGGGCCGAGGCCATCGAATGGGTGATCGCCGCCCTCAACTCGGTGGAGATGGCGAGCCTGCCCTGGTCATTCTTCCAGTTCGGCATGGCGGACAAGGCGGCGTCGAAGCCGTTCGATGACTTCCTGAAGCTCCGCCTCGAACGATTGGAGCCGGTGCTGGCGGGGCGCGACTGGCTGGCGGGCAGCTTCTCCGTCGCAGACATCCTGATGGCCGACGTGCTGCGGCTCGTGGATCGGTTCGACGGGCTGGCGGCGCACCCGGCCTGCCGCGACTACGTCGCCCGCGCTACCGCCCGCCCCGCCTTCCAGAAAGCGCACGCGGACCAGATGGCCCACTTCGCCGCGGCGGACTGAGCACAGCAGTGGTGCATGACCGCTCGACATGGGTCGCTCCCACCGACTGGGATCGCGCAGCGAGCGCCTTCCGACGAATCCATCTTCGGGAAGGGCGCGCCGCGTGTCACCTTGAAGAGGTCACGGTGCGGAGCGCCCGCCGATCTCAGGAAAGCGCTCGTAAGCCCGCTTGAGCGCGTCCAAGTGGACGGGGTTGTCCAGGTCGAGCGGCGCGTCCGAGAGTTGCACGACCCAGCCACCCGACACCGTGCGACGCGCCCGTGAAAGCAGGTCTGTGTCGCGGATCGGGTCTGGAAATCCGATGGCCTTCGCGGCAGCGGCAGACCAATAGTTCAGCCATCCCAGGTGACGCGGAATCTCGGGCGCCGGGATTGCCTCTGGGAACTTGAGGGCGGGCAGACCCCGCGGTGGCTTTTCAGGCCCATTCAGCTTCGGGCCCGTTTGGTCCGCGATAACCTGCAATATGGGTGAGGGGGCCGCGAGGCCCCACTGTGCGCGGACCCCCTCCGCTACGTGCTCCAGCACATCTGCGGCTGCCAAGACGATGGCTGGGTCCTGCGGCAGCTTCGCATGCACCTGAAGCTGTGACTGGCCACCTGGACTTGCACTCGCGGGTCGGCACCGCCCTGAAATCATCACCGGAAAGCGCTCGTCACCATTGCAAACGAGAGGAAACTCCCCACGTCCGGCTGCCTCGGCAAGCCACACGTCCCGTTGGGGTAGCGCAATGGACCGCCCTTCTTTGGAGACCTCCCATGTCAAGCGCAGTCCGGGGATCGCCCTCTCCATCCCTTCAATGGCAGCGAGCGTGCGGCCATCGTCGCTCATGAGCGCTGGCGCATAGACGTTCAGCACGAGCCGGCTTCGAGTGGTCATCGGTTGCACCCAGTGACGACGATATCAAAGCTGTCGTCGAACTCCAGCAGTGCGGCCTTGTGCGCGCTGGTGCTCACGCCGATGACGAAGAGATATCCACAGGCCCGCGCAATGTCGCGGTCTTCCTCAAACTCCCTAAGCTGGTCCCTGATCACCTGCTCCTGGAGGAAGTCACTGTACGTGTCAAATTGGTGGGTCTTGATCTCCCACAGTGCATGCACGCCGACCTGCAACGCATCGAAGCGCTTGCCCCCTACGAGCACGTCCATGCCGGGGTATCGGTTTGGAGGGAACGTGTCGGCGCACTCGTTATGCGGATCATCCTTGCCCGCGTGCGGCACTGGGACGGGCCTGCACTCAGGACGACGCACTCGGTCCAGTGGTTCGGTCGGTCCGGGAGGAAACCAATCCTGCCCTGCTGGCTCCGGTTTGGGCGTTCGGTGCTTCGAACGCTCTTGCTCATCGAATGGCCGCGACTGAGTCTCGGGCGTCGCACGCTCACGCGATGCCTTTCGATACGCATCCAATTCCTCTTTGATGGCGACCGCCACCACGACTGCGCCAGCGACAATCACAGCTCCAACGACGATCTCGGGTGCAATCAGGATGCAGACGCCCACTCCAATCGCAGCGGTCCCCACCGAGGCGACACTGCATTGTCCCGTGACATCCCGAAATTCGACTCGGTCGTGGTCGAGCGCGTGATAGCACCGCTCCACGAGCACGGCCCATTCGCTGGACGCCTCACGCACCACGCATCGTCCCCCATCCGCCCAGGGCAGCGTCGCCGCTCTGTGGAGGTTGGCGACCCTCGGGTTCCGGGGCGCTTGGCCTTGTGGGCTCGGCGCAGACGTAGCACAGGATGTGAGAAGCTGCAGAAGTGCGGCACAGGCGCGGAGACGCATGAACACGTCCTTTCAGTCAGGCCAGCGGGTGTGGCGCAAGGCGGGTCTTCTCTGGAGAATGCCAGCACGCGCGGCATGGTCCGAGAAGTAAGAGGCCAAAACCCCTGCAATCCTTTCATCCGACATCCTGGCTTCGATTCAGCTCCGCAGTCCCCGTGCGGCGGCGGGGTGCCACCTTCAGCGCGTCCGTCGCAGAAGCTGGCTCAGGCTCTCTCGTAGGTTGCTCAGGGTAATCACCTCATCCACATCCGACTCATTCAGCGCCAACTCCTCGGTAAGACGGGAACGAACGTTGTCGACCAACTCCGTTCGCGCCGCCGCCACCCAGCGGGCGGCCGTTGCCCGGTGCACGTCGTGCAGCCGGGCCAACATGTCGATTGTGAGGCCATCCAGGAAGTACTGTCTCAGGAGGTTGCGTTGCTGCGTTGTCAGCGCCCGGAAGCTCGCATCCAAGGCCCGGGTAAACTCCGCGCCGTAGGCGCCCCGCACCGCCACCAGTCCCGTATCGGGCACCGGCAGGTCGGCGGCGGCATCGGGAGTGACCTCGCGACTCTGCCTGCGCGCGCGCTTGAGCGCCTCGTGTACGGCGATGGCGCGCACCCAGCTTCCGAGATCTCCACGTCCCGTGTACGTGGACATCAAGCCGCCCCCAGGGCGCGCGAAGAGCTCGAGCCGCAGCCAGCCCAACACATCGTCGGCCAAGGTCTCACTCAGCTTCATCCGCCGCAGTGCTCGGACGGCATGGGAGAAGTACACTCGCTCGAAGTGAACGATGGCCGCGACGTTGCCCTGGGAGTATGCCCAGGCCAGCGCAAGGTCCACGAGGTGCAGATTCGCCGCGCCCTGCCGCTCGGGTGGACGGGAGGCGAGCACGCGACGGAAGCCCTCCACGTCCAGCACGACGCCGTGAGCGGCGAGCGCCTCGGCGGCGGCGCGCACCGGGTCCGCCGCCGCCGTCACAGCGCGACTCCCTGGGCACGCAACCAGGCCTCCGCTCGTCCCAGGTCGCGTTGCACGAGTGGGAGAGTGGATGTCATCAATCCCTCCCGCGCCGCCTTGACCAGCTTGACGGCAGCGGGCGGAGCCTTCTTCCCGGAAGCCAACGCCTTTCCGAGGGCGAGCTGGATGCGACCGCGCTCATAGCCGGGCAGCACCTGGCCCAATTCGAGCGCATGCTCGAGCTCGGCCTGCGATACGCGCATCCCCAGGGCCAGCGCCGCCTGGTTCTTCCCCAGTAGACACTGGCCATGAACGGGATGCTTTGGCGACAAACCGCGCCACAGCTCGGCGGCCTGCTCAAAGGCTTCCAGCGCTCGCTCTGGAGCGTTGCTTTCGAGCAGGGCGAAGCCCAGTGAAGTTTGCGCCAACGCGACCTTGAGCTGTCTCGGGCCGTTCGCGGCCTCGGCAATCGCCTTGCTTTTCTCCAACTCCGCGACGGCCAGCTCGCCCTGCAGGCCATAGAGGTAATCGCTCCCCAGGTTCCCATGGAGCGTGCCAAGGCTTGGGTGATTCGCTCCAAGCGAGACCTGGGCCGCGACCAGCGCCTTGCGGTGCGCCTCGATACCGCCCGCGAGATCTCCCTGCATCGCCAGCGCGTTGCCCAGGCTCGATAGCGCGAACGAGGTGCGGCGGTCTGTTTCCCCGTACACCTGGGTGCGCAGCCGGACCGCTTCCTCGAAAAGGGGCTGGGCTTCCCCCGCCTTGCCGAGCTGACAGAGCGACCCGCCGAGGAACAGGAGCAGCTCGGACCGGAGCCACGCATCTCCGACCCGCTCACACGCCCCCATGGCGGGGCCCTTCATGAAGAGAACCTTCTCGTAGTGCCCTTGCCAGAACTCGGTCTGCGCCAGGCTGACCCAAGCCTGCGCGCGCACCCGCTCCTCCTGGGCGACATCCGCCAGGCGGATGGCGTCAAGCAGGTTTGAAGTCGCGGCGGCGTAGTCCGCCAGCACCGCCTGGTTGTTGCCCAGCGCGACCTTCGCCGCCGCGATGAACGTGGCGTCGCCCAGCGCGTCGGCGCCGCGCATCAGCTCCGTGGAGATGGGGAGCGCGGCCCGGAATCTTCCCGACTCCATCAGCGCGCGTGTCATGGCGAACTGCTCGCGCAGCGCGTCGACCGCGGGTCCCTCCGGAGCCGCGCCCTGCCTCGGTTCGGCCTCGGCGCAGCGCCCGGCCCGCGCCAGTTGCTCCACCGCGGCGACCGAGTTCTGCACGACGGTGGTGTCGGCGTCGCGAAGCTGACTGATGAGCGCCCGCACCTCTCGAGCCCTGTCCTTCAAACAGCTCAATTGGCCAGGGAGCCCTTCCAGTGGCGTCTCCGGCCGGAACCAGCTCATGGCGCAGGCCCGTCTCCGCGCATCCTCGAAGTCTGTCCTCCACCGGTCGAGTTTCGTGACGACGCGGTCCGCTGTCTCGCCCGCATAGGGCAGCCGGGTGAGCTCGAACGCCGAGCGCAGCCGCGCCTTCTCCGTCGCATTCCAGGGGCTGGCCAGCTCCGCGGCGGCCACCGCGCACTGCTCGACCTCCACCCGCCGGCCCCCCACGGCGTAGGCCAATCCGACAGAGACGACGACCCCCGCGGCGGTGGCCATCCCCCACCTCCATCGACGCGAGCGAGCCGCGCGCAGCGCGAGGAGCAGCGCCTCCATGGAGGGATGGCGCAGGGCAGGATCCGCTTGCAGCCCCTTGGCGAGCGCTCGCCTCACGCTCCGAGGCAGGCCCGGCATCCACGCGGGGGGCGAGCCGGGCAAGGTCCCCGTGAGGGCCTCGTACAGGCTCACGCAGAATGCGTACTGGTCACCTCGCGCGTCGCACGGCGTGCCCCTCCACTGCTCCGGCGCCAGGTAGGCGGGCGTCCCCCGGACGCCCTCGGCCATTCCGGCGTGCTCCGTCACCAGGCTGGCGAGACCGAAGTCCGTCACCCGCACCCGGCCATCCTCTCCCACCAGGATGTTCGCGGGCTTCACATCGCCATGAATGATGCCCGCGGCGTGGGCCGCGGCCAGCCCCGCGCCGGCCTCCAGGAAGAGGCCCGTCACCGTCCTCCAGTCGCGCGGCCCCGCTTTCATCCACTGGCGCAGACTGCGTCCCACCACCAGCTCCATGGCGATGAAGACCTGTCCGTGCGCCTCGATGAGGTCATAGATGGGCACGACGTTCGGACTGGCGAGCTGGGCCATCAGCTTCGCCTCCCGCATCAACTGCCGCGGATCGCCTCTGCGCTCGCGCAGACATTTGAGCGCGACCCGGCGGTCCAACCGCTCATCATGCGCGGCATAGACCACCCCCATCCCCCCGGCATCAAGCGGGGCGTCCAGCACGAAGGGGCCAATCCGGGTGCCCCGAGGCAGTACCGCCTGGGTGGGCTCCCCCTCATCTGCCTGGCCCGAGGCCGCCGTGGACATCGAGCCATCCGTCCTCGCGACCATGGAGACCAGCTCGCGGCACCAAGAGCAGATGTCGATGTGCTCGTCGATGGCCCGGGCTTCATTCTCCTCCAAGGCGTGGGCGGCATAGGCGGCAGCGGTGTCGGCATCAAGACAGACCATTCGGGAGCGACTATAGCCCCCAAGCGGTCCCCCAATGCCTTGACTTCACTGGTGGCTGACGCCTCGGCCACGACAGGCCGTGCCCCATGTCCCGCGCCACGTCAGCGAGCGGCAAACCTCCCGCCGGCTACTGGCCTGCTCCTGCTTCAGCCATCCAGCTCCCCCTGAACGCCTGAGACAGAGGTGGCATCTTCCCGGATGGAGCCCTTTCCCTCAGCGTCGGTCAACACCCAGAACAATACATAGGGGTCATCGGTCTCGGCGGAGTTGTTCGGGCGGATGGCCACCGTCAGAAATCGGCTCTCCTGTGTGAGAGGCGGCAGGGCCCCGCAGTCCCTGAACAACACAGTGAGCCGGGTTCTTGCATCCCCGTTTACATATTTCCGCCGCGTCTCGCTGTCGACCACCTCCGTCGTGTCCAGGTCAGGAGCAGGACGGGAGGGCCAGATGCCCCGGGTCCGCACCTCGGGAGCGTCGATGGACGTATGCGCCTCGATGGCGAACTCGTAGGACGTCGCGATGCGTGTGATCCGGTCCTGCGCATCCCTGAGGCTTTCATCACTGCCCACGTACTCCGCATGTTGCCGAAGGAAGCAGATACGGCCGTCCACTGCCTTCTCGAAGGTGAACTCGATGCCGTGGTTGAACCGGTAGAAAGGGCGAGCCCTGGGCTTGAAACGCTTGTCTTCACCCGGAGGGGGCCGGAGGTCTCGCGGGATGCGGCCCTGGTAGGCATAGGTGCCATGATTCTCAAGACTGTTTTCATCCCTGTCGACCATGTCCAGGATTTCCTGGCGAAAGGGACCTCCGTCGTTCCCCACGATTGATTTGACGTAACGCTCGACACCACCGCACCCTGTGAACATCAGCAGCGTCATGGCGATAAATGCAGCCTTGAACATGGGCTCCCCTCTGAATGGTCGATGACGAACGACGGCCGCTCGGATTCGAGGTCGGCGGAGCAAAGCCGGTGGCCAGGCCCAGAGACTGCCAGGGCAGAGTGCAGAGCCGCTCCGCTCGTCCAAACCTCTTCCCTTCGTCCGCAGCGCCGTCGTCATGCGGAGAAGGGCCTGCTGGATTGAAATGTCGCAAAGAAATTTGTCAGACCTGTAAATTCAAGGACTTGCAGCGCCGGCCGGCACGCCGGGGCGAGTCTAAATAAGGTGCGCAGAGGGTGCGGGAACACCCTCCACGCGGACCCCGGAAACCCTGCGGAAAGAGAACCGGGACACCCGAGGAGTCGTCCGTTTCGAGGGCACGTCAATAACTGGCCGCCCTCGGTGGACGAGGGCCAGCCGAAGCGCTGCGTGGCGTGTGGGCGCGGGGCCTACGAAGGCGGTGGGCTGGGCCTCCATGGGCATGGGCTCGTCGAGCGCCAGCAGCGTGGCCCGCCGACTCCGGACGGGGCGCCAGAATGCCGGGGGCTGCTCTGTCGCCGCTACCGCTGCCAGCCCTGTGGCGCGGTGATGCGCGTGGTGCCGCCGTCCGTCTTTCCACGTAAGCACTTCAGCGGGGAGGCGATTGCCTTCTCCCTGGCGCTGTGGACCCTGCACGGCCTGGGGCGGAGGAGGTGTCTCGCTGCGCGGCACGAGTGAGGGACTTGAGCGTCGGCGCTGGGAGGCCGCGTACCCCGGCGCGCTGTGGCACGGCGACGTCTGCCATGGCCCGGTGCTCACCGGCGGCACGAAGTGGGCCGGCACACATCGACCTGGAGTCAGCGGCGAACTGAACAAGCAGCCGCCGCTGATAGAGACGCAATCCGCTCCAGCGCGCCCACTCCCAGATGCGACGGTTCACGTCCCTTCCTGAATCACCACGTCGACCGGCCTTGGGCGGTCAGCGGTTGTCCCGTCCCCTACCTGGCCAGAGTTGTTGCGCCCCCAGGCCCAACCGAACCCCTCCGGGCTCACGGCCGCCGTGTGGAAACGGCCCGCTGTCAGGGCGGACACGCCCGTCAGCCCCTCCACCCACACCGGCGTGTAACGGTCCGTGGAGCTTCCATTGCCCAGTTGGGTACCGGAGTTGTTGCCCCAGGCCCAGACGGTGCCGTCCTGCTTCACGGCCACCGTATGTGCATACCCAGCAGCAAGTGCACTGACGCCCGTCAACTCCTGAACCTGCACTGGCGTGGAGCGCGCCGTCGAGCTCCCATCCCCGAGCTGTCCCCAGAGGTTGAAGCCCCATGCCCAAACCGTTCCGTCCTGTCGCACGGCCACGGTATGGAAGTAGCCAGCAGCGATGGCGGTGACGTCCGTCAACCCCTGTACCTGCACCGGCGCGAGGCGGCGCGTGGTCGTCCCATCGCCCAGTTGGCCAAGGTCGTTGTAACCCCAGGCCCAGACGGTGCCGTCCTGTCGTAAGGCCACGGTGTGGAGAGAGCCCGCGGCGACGGCGGTAACGCCCGTCAATCCGTGCACCTGCACCGGCGTGAGGCGCGCAGCCGTCGTCCCGTCCCCCAGTTGGCCCCATGAATTGCGTCCCCAAGCCGAGACAGTCCCGTCCTGCAGCAACGCCACCGAGTGAGCGTCGCCAGCAGCCATGGCTGAGACGCCCGTCAGCCCCGGCACCTGCACTGGCGAAAGGCGGTGCGTGGTCGTCCCGTCACCCAATTGGCCGTAGGAATTCGCCCCCCAACTCCAGACAGCGCCGTCCTGGCCTGCGGCCAGCGTATGAGCGGAACCTGCCGCGATGGCGGTGACACCCGCCAGCCCCGGTATCTGCACTGGAATGCGGCGGTCAATGGTCGCCCCATCCCCCAACTGACCGGAGGCGTTGAGGCCCCAGGCCCAGTCGGTGCCGTCCTGCATTACAGCCACCGTGTGGGAATCACCCGCAGCGAGGGCGGCGAAGACGGTGACGCCTGTCAGCCCCGGCACCATCACTGGGCTGGGGCTCCGCGAGGACGTTCCATCTCCCAGTTGGCCATAGGCGTTGAAGCCCCAGGCACAGACGGTGCCGTCCTGCCTCATGGCCACCGTGTGGGATTCACCCGCGGCAATGGCGGTGACGCCTGTCAGCCCCGGCACCTGCACCGGCGTAAGGCGGTCTGTACGAGTCCCGTCCCCCAGTTGGCCATAGGCGTTGAAGCCCCAGGCCCAGACAGTGCCGTCCTGCCTCACGGCGAGCGTGTGGTAATCACCCGCGGCAATGGCGGTGACACTTGTCAGATCCGGCACCTGCACCGGCGTGAGGCGGTCCGTATAAGTCCCGTCCCCTAATTGGCCCCAGACGTTGTCGCCCCAGGCCCAGACGGTGCCGTCCTGCCTCACGGCGAACGTGTGGCGACGACCCTCGGCAATGGCGGTGACGCCTGTCAGCCCCGGCACCTGCACCGGCGTGAGGCGGTCTGTATAGGTCCCATCTCCCAGTTGGCCCCAGACGTTGTCGCCCCAGGCCCAGACGGTGCCGTCCTGCCTCACGGCGAACGTGTGGTGACGACCCGCGGCAATGGCGGTGACGCCCGACAGCCCCGGCACCTGCACCGGCGTGAGGCGGTCCGAACGAGTCCCGTCCCCCAGTTGGCCCCAGAAATTGAGGCCCCAAGCCCAGACGGTGCCGTCCTGCCTCACGGCCACCGTGTGGGATTCACCCGCGGAGATGGCGGTGACACCTGTCAGCCCCGGCACCTGCACCGGCGTGAGGCGCTCCGTATAAGTCCCGTCCCCCAGTTGCCCAAGGGCGTTGTTGCCCCAGGCCCAGACAGTGCCGTCCTGCCTCACGGCGAGCGTATGGTAATCCCCCGCGGCAATGGCGGTGACACCTGTCAGCCCCGGCACCTGCACCGGCGTGAGGCGGTTCGTACGAGTCCCGTCCCCCAGTTGGCCCCAGGCGTTGTCACCCCAGGCCCAGGCGGTGCCGTCCTGCCTCACGGCGAACGTGTGTCGACGACCCGCGGCAATGGCGGTGACGCCTGTCAGCCCCGGCACCTGCACCGGCGTGAGGCGGTTCGTACGGGTCCCGTCCCCCAGTTGGCCCCAGTCGTTGTCGCCCCAGGCCCAGACGGTGCCGCCCTGCCTCACGGCCACCGTGTGGGATTCACCCGCGGCAATGGCGGTGACGCCTGTCAGCTCCGGCAACTGCACCGGCGTGTGGCGGTCCGCGTAAGTCCCGTCCCCCAGTTGGCCAAGGGCGTTGTTGCCCCAGGCCCAGACAGTGCCGTCCTGGCTCACGGCGAACGTGTGGCGACGACCCGTGGCAATGGCGGTGACGCCTGTCAGCCCCGGCACCTGCACCGGCGTGTGGCGCTCCGTATGTGTCCCGTCCCCCAGTTGGCCCCAGACGTTGTCACCCCAGGCCCAGACGGTGCCGTCCTGCCTCACGGCGAACGTATGGTGACGACCCGCGGCAACGGCGGTGACGCCTGTCAGCCCCGGCACCTGCACCGGCGTGTGGCGGTCCGTACGAGTCCCGTCCCCCAGTTGGCCAAGGGCATTGTTGCCCCAGGCCCAGGCGGTGCCGTCCTGCCTCACTGCCACCGTGTGGTATTCACCCGCGGTAGTGGCGGTGACGCCTGTCAGCCCCGGCACCTGCACCGGCGTGTGGCGGTCCGCGTAAGTCCCGTCCCCCAGTTGGCCAAGGGCATTGTTGCCCCAGGCCCAGACGGTGCCGTCCTGCCTCACGGCCACCGTGTGGTGACGCCCCGCGGCAATGGCGGTGACGCCCGACAGCCCCGGCACCTGCACCGGCGTGTGGCGGTTCATACGAGTCCCGTCCCCCAGTTGGCCAAGGGCATTGTTGCCCCAGGCCCAGACGGTGCCGCCCTGCCCCACGGCCACCGTGTGGGCTTCACCCGCGGAAATAGCAGTGACGCCTGTCAGCCCCGGCACCTGCACCGGCATGGGGCGCTCCGCATAAGTCCCGTCCCCCAGTTGGCCAAGGGCGTTGTTGCCCCAAGCCCAGACGGTGCCGCCCTGCCTCACGGCCACCGTGTGGCGACTACTTGCAGCGAGAAGGGGCCCCGCGGAAACCGCGAGGGCTTTGGCCCCCATCAAATCCAATGAAGTGCTCCGGGAGAGGCTCAGACTGGCAGGCTCCGCCGAAACGATCTCGCCCTGAACCGCACTCGGAGCATCCTGCGGACCGCAGCCCGCCATCGCGGCACAAATGACCAGGGCCGCCCACGCCAAACACTTCCGTTCTTCCTGTCTCATCAATCCCCTCATACCATTGCGCTGTGCTAGCGCTGCCGTCCCGGGCCGGACTGGGCGACAAACGCAGCAAGCGCCTTCCGGGAGGGAGCGTCGGAGACCTACAACAGTCCCAAACATTGCAACTGGGTGCAACCCACCCCATAGCAATCGACAGGGGCCAAACCAGACACCCTTGAAACAGAAGAGTTGAGCGCCGTCACCCAAGTCGTCCGATCTCCTGACGTCTCTTCAATCCAGCACCCCGAGATACGGCCTGCAACCCACGCCTGCTCAGTGCCCCTGGCCGGGCATAGGGATTCGAAACTCAGCGGCCACGGTCTCGTGAATCACAGGTGATGAAGGTACTGCGCCACCGCCCGATCACGAACGAAGACAACGGACACACGAACAACCCGGCCGCCTGGGAGCTAAAAATCGCGTCGTGCGGCAATGATTGGCGGGCCTACGTCTCGCGTCATTGTCCACGTCTGCGCCAGACAGCAAAATGCAGCCGCTGTTCTGTCTCGTCGTGCCATCCCCCAAGGAAGAGTCCGAATGACACCCTCGAAGCCACGACCCAGCCGGGTCTCGCGTCAGCCCTGCGCCCCCGCGCTGGCGCTGCTCGCGACCGTCCTGCTCACGCTCCCCACCGCCGCGCGAGCCCAGCCGACGTTCACGCTGTTCCCGCCCAGCTCCACCCCGGCCGTCCCCTCCGTCACCAATGACTTCGCCCCGGTGGAATTGGGCGTGAAGTTCCAGTCCGACATCGAGGGAGACATCCTCGGCATCCGCTTCTACAAGGGCGCCGCCAACACCGGCACCCACGTGGGAAGTCTCTGGAGCGAGGCGGGCGGGCGCCTCGCCTTCGCCACCTTCACAGGAGAGACAGCCTCCGGTTGGCAGGAGGTGATGTTCTCCACGCCCGTGCGCATCAGCGCCAACACCACCTACGTCGCCTCGTACCACGCGCCTGGCGGCGCCTACGGCTTCACCAGCGCGGGCCTGGCCTCGGCCGTGGACGCCCCGCCCCTGCACGCGCTCGCGGGCGCCACCAGCGGCGGCAACGGCGTCTTCACCTACGGCGCCGCGGGCTCCTTCCCGAGCACCAGCTTCGGCGACTCCAACTACTGGGTGGACGTCGTCTTCCGCCCGGCCGAGCCCGTCACCCTGTGGCCCGCCACCGCCACGCCCGCCGTCGCCTCCGTCACCAATGACACCGCCCCCGTGGAGCTGGGCGTGAAGTTCAAGACGAACGTGAGCGGCAACGTGCTGGGCGTGCGCTTCTACAAGGGCGCCGCCAACACCGGCACCCACGTGGGCAGCCTCTGGAGCGCCAACGGGCAGCGCCTGGCCTTCGCCACCTTCACCTCGGAGACGGCCACCGGCTGGCAGGAGGTGACGTTCTCCACCCCGGTCGCCATCGCCGCCAACACCACCTACGTCGCCTCGTACCACGCCCCCGTTGGCGCGTACGCCTTCGACACCGGGGGCCTCGCCAGTGGCCAGGACACCCCGCCCCTCTTCGCGCTGCCCGGCAGCACCAGCGGCGGCAACGGCGTGTTCTCCTACGGCGCCGCAGGCTCCTTCCCCGTCAACAGCTTCGGCAACTCCAATTATTGGGTGGACGTCGTCTTCCAGGCCACCGGCGCGGTGCCCCCCACGCAGCCCCCGGGCAACAGCTTCCGCATCTTCGCCCCCACCGCCACGCCCGGCACCCCCACCACCCCGGACACCGCCGCCATCGAAGTGGGCGTGAAGTTCCGCGCGGACGTGGACGGACAGGTGACGGGCGTGCGCTTCTACAAGGGCAGCGGCAACAGCGGCACCCACGTTGGCAACCTGTGGAGCGCCACGGGCCAGCCGCTCGCCACCGCCACCTTCACCAACGAGACGGCCGTCGGCTGGCAGGAGGTGACGTTCTCCTCCCCCGTCGACATCACCGCAGGCACCACCTACGTGGCGTCTTACTTCGCGCCGCTCGGCGGCTACTCGTTCGACAGCAACGGCCTGGCCGCCGGAGTTGACGCCCCTCCGCTGCACGCCCTGCCCGGCACCACCAGCGGCGGCAACGGTGTCTTCGCCTATGCCTCCACGTCCACGTTCCCCAACGGCAGCCACCAGGACTCCAACTACTGGGTGGACGTCGTCTTCGAGCCCTACGGACCGCCGCCCCGCCCGGGCGTCCACGGCGCGGGCCCCGTGCTGGTGGCCACCGCTCCCGGCAACCCCTTCACCGACTACCTGCGCGAAATCCTGGAGGCCGAGGGCATCGCCGCCTTCGCCAGCACCGATGCCGGCAACCTGGGCGTCTCCGTCTCCCTCAATGACTACAAGGTGCTGGTGCTCGGCGAGCAGACGCTGAGCGCGGCCCAGGTGACGCTCATCACCAACTGGGTCACCGCCGGCGGCAGCCTCATCGCGCTGCGGCCCGCGGCGAACCTCCAGTCGCTGCTCGGGCTCAACGCCTCTCAGGGCACGCAGGCCAATGGCTACATCGGGGTCGACGACACCCAGGCCCCGGGCGCGGGCATCACCGCGGAGACGATGCAGTACCACGGGCTCGCGGACAAGCGCACCGTCGCCACCGGCACGCGCACCGTCGCCACGCTCTACTCGGACGCCACCACCCCGACGACGTTCACCGCCATCAGCCAGCGCATCGTGGGCAGCGGCACCGCCACCGCCTTCATGTATGACCTGGCGAAGTCCGTCATCTACACGCGGCAGGGCAACCCGGACTGGCAGGGCCAGAACCGGGACGGCTCCTCCATTGGCCCGGGCGCGCGCGCCAACGACATGTTCTACGGCAACGCGGCCTTCGACCCGCAGCCGGACTGGGTGAACCTGGCCAAGGTCCAGATTCCCCAGGCGGACGAGCAGCAGCGCCTGCTCGCCAACGTGCTGCACCAGACGAGCCCCACGCCGCTGCCGCGCCTCTGGTACTTCCCCAGCGCCCACAAGGCCGTCGTGGTAATGACGGGCGACGGGCACCCGGGTGGCGCCACCACCCAGCGCCTGGACCAGTACCTCGCGGACAGCCCCGCCGGCTGCAGCGTGGATGACTGGGAGTGCATCCGAGGCACCATCTACGACTACGTGGGCGGACTGAGCGCCACCCAGGCCAACACCTACGTGGCCCAGGGCTTCGAGTACGCCCTGCACATCAACACCGGCTGCGCGGACTACACGGCCAACACGCTGGACCCGAACTTCTTCACCCCGCAGCTCGCCAGCTTCGCCGCCGCGTTCCCCGCCGTCCCCGCGCCCGTCACCAACCGCACGCACTGCATCGCGTTCAGCGACTGGTCCACCCAGCCCAAGGTGTCGCGCGTGCACGGCATCCGCATGGACACCAACTACTACTACTGGCCTGATTACTGGGTGCAGGATCGCCCGGGCCTGTTCACCGGCTCCGGCCTGGCCATGCGCTTCGCGGACCTGGACGGCACGCCGCTGGACGTCTACCAGCTCGCCACGCAGATGACGGACGAGTCCGGCCAGTCCTACCCGCTGCACATCGACACGCTGCTGGACAACGCGCTGGGCACCAAGGGCTACTACGGCGCCTTCACCGCCAACATGCACGTCGACTCGCAGCCGTCGGCTGGCTCCACCGGCTCGGCCGCCATCATCGCGTCCGCCAAGCGTGAAAGCGTCCCCGTCATCACCGCGAAGCAGCTCCTGGAGTGGCTCGATGCCCGCGAGGCCACCCAGGTGTCCACCGTGGCCTTCACCGGCACGGTGCTCACCTTCGACCTCACGAGCCCCGCGCGCAACCTGTCCCTCATGGTGCCCACCCGCACCACGACGGGCCGCACGCTGCAGTCCGTCACCCGCGCGGGCTCCCCTGTGACGACGGTGACGCGCACCATCAAGGGCGTGGACTTCGCCTTCGTCGACGCCGCCCTGGCCGGCACCTACACCGCCACCTACAACTGAGTCACCCGCGCCCTCCAGGGCGCGTCATCCTTCGGGGCCCGGCGCGGTGCATTCGCGTCGGGCCCCGTTTCATCTCACCTCGGATGAGACCTGGGAGGCCCTGCCTGTGAAATGGGTTCCTCGTGTCGGATGGTCCGCAGCCTCCATGACGTGCCACAGGATCGGCGCCCTGACACCTTGCTTCCGCAGGTGTTGCCGCGCATCTTTAAGGTGATTTCCCTGGCCCTCTCGCGCCTCCTGGAATTCTCGATGCAGCACAAGGTCGGTGAGTCGGGCCAACAGCAGGTGACGGGGCGGCTCGCGATGGTGCTGGCATTGACACGCTGCGCCCCACTGCTGCTGTCCCATGCGATGATGAGCCGGGGCGTGACGCTGGAGCAACTGGAGGAGCGTATCCTCCTCATCGCGGAGGTGACCGCCCGCTCACGCCAGCAACGTCGCGAGCGTGAACGACGCAGGCGCGAAGCTTCCCTCGGGCGCGGCCGCTAAACCGGAAGCGGATGGCTGCGGCGTCATGGGCTCCCCCACCGAGAAGATGAACTCCTCCAAATCGGCATGGAATGCGCTGCGGGTGCACGAGCCGAGCGGCACGGGCCTCGCGATGAACATCGCGGGACCGGCAGGGCAAGGCGCCGGCCCCGAAATCCGCCTCAATCACAGTAGTATGTCGGAGCCAACTCCAGGACGCGCTGCTCGGCGATGGGGGAGAGCGCGCGCAGGCGTGAGAGGAAGAGGGGCGCCTTCATCCCCATTCCGATGAAACCCCAGACATACGAACGCTCCTGGGACTCGAACAGGTGTTTGTGTTCCTCCGGAGTGAATGTGCGCCCCACCGCCTTTTCCAACGTCTGGAGATCGAGCGCGAGCTGGGCGTTCAACGTCCCCCGCAGCGCCTGGAGCAACTCCCCATACTCCGTGAGGGCCGCGTCCAGTGTATCGGGTTCCCGGGAGAGGATCTTCTGCGCCTCCAGGAAGTCCAGCCGGGTGTGCTGCGCCTCTTCGAGCCAGTGGTGCTTGAGCAGGTTGCAGAACAGCGGATCCAACAGCTCGGTCTTGTTTCCGCGAACCGTCTCCAGATAGTGCTGCTGCGTCATCAACTCCAGATGCAGGTTGAAGATGAGCACTCCCAGGTTCGACTTCGCCATGATGGCCCGTGCCACCTCGACGTGGTTGTCGAGCAGGGCGGGGACGACCTTGAACCCCCGGGCGAACGCACCGGTGAAGCGCGCGAAGAGCTGCTGGTGCTTCAGCTCTTCCTCCGTGAAGCGCAGGAGCGCGCGCATGTGCGTCGCGTTCCCGTGCAGCTCCTGGCTGGCGCGCTGGGCGGCCAGCGCAACGGCGTATTCCTCCAGGAACAGGAACAGGTGCGCATAGCTGTTGGAGCGGATGTGATTCAGCATCAGCCGCTCCTCGGCGTTCAGGAAGGGAATGGCCTCCGCGCCCGTCAGCGCATCCGAAAGGAACCGGCGACTGAAATCCAGGACCGTGTCCTTGGGCAACAGCTCATCAAGACGCCAGGACACCTTCTCTGAGCTCTGGATACAGGATTGATATTCCGGAGTTTGATTCAACACTCCACTTGCACGGGAAGCATCGGGTCGCATTGTTTTCAGGTCCAGTCAGGAGCGCCGCCGCGCTCAGAGGTTGATGCGCTGGGGAATGGCCGAAGGGATGAAGCGGGGATACGGGCAGAGGCGCGTCGTCTTGCATTGCTGGATGGTGGCGCCGCTGCGCGCCAGGGCAGCATGGAAAGTCTCCGGGTGGTGGTGCACGTACCGGGTCTTGAACCCCATCGGAGCGCCGTGCCCGCGCTTCGTGAGGCCGTGGGGCAACAAGTCCTCCAGATTTAGCCAGCCGTCGTCAAGGCGCACTGGACCGAGTCGCTCTCGCCGAGCACGGCGCGCAACGACGCGCCCTGCAACCCAGGCGCGCCATCGAACGTGCGGGCTTTGTGCGGCACGAGGCGGTTGAAGCCCGCCACGCGTATTCGTCACGGTCACCTCCTGCAGGGTGGCGGAATCGGCAGACATGCGAGCCCGTGCTGTGCAACACCAATGCCAGTCGTCTCCAGGCAAAGGAATGCCCACACCTTGCATGTGCGAGCGTCCTCCATGCTCCGGCAGGCACGTCCGGCTGGGGTGCTCCCATGGGTGGGAAGCGCGGCCCCGAGACGTACCGTGGGGGTATGGATGACACGTCATGGGGTGTCGCTGACGTGTCAATGACGGGTACACGCATCCGCTCAAGCGCGGTGCCCCCAAGCCCGCAGGAGGGCCATGGGTGATGAGCACGTCGAGTCCTTCGGGGATGGCCGCCCACTTGCGGGCCAACGCGCTGCCGGCGGGCAGGCCCGAACAGCAGGGGGCGCAAAAGCACGAGGGGCGACAAGCGTTGGTCAGGCGTGGTCCCGGTGAGCGCCGAGGTGCTTGCGCCGGGCGAGCAGTGCGGCTCCTCACGGTTGGCCACCGCGAGGAGGCGGCGCCGCTTCACCGCGGACAGTTGGTTGGCCGACTGCGGAAGCCAGCCGCCTCAGCCGTCCGAGCGCAGCGCCTCGTGTGGCGGCACCCGGGTGACGCGGCGCGCGGGCAACCAGCTCGCCAGCAGCGCCACCCCGGCGAGCAACGCGGGCACGGCCGCGAAGGTGACGACGTCGAACGCACTCACGCCATACAGGACGCTGGACAGGCCGCGCGCGAGCACGGCGGCGCCGCAAAGGCCCAGGGCGACACCGGCCGCGGCCATCCGGAGCCCCTGCCCCACCACCCGCCACACCAGTTGTTGCTCGGTCGCGCCCAGGGCGATGCGAATGCCCAGCTCACGCGTCCGTTGGCTCACCGAATAGGACAGCACGCCATAGAGCCCGACACCGGCGAGCACCAGCCCCAGCACCGCCAGCGCCACCAGCAACGAACTCAGCACCTTCGTGTGGCCCAGGCTGGCGTCCACCACCGAGGCCAGGGAGCGCACCGACGCGCTCGGCAGCGCGGGAGCCACCGCGCGAAGCTGCTCCCGCAGCACCGGAGCCAGCGCCGCGCTGTCCTGCGTGGCACGCACCGTGAGCAGCATGTGCAGCCCCCAGAGCTGTCCCATGGGCACGAAGGCCTCCGGGGCCGGGGGCGCCTCCAGGCTGTTGTGCTGGACATCCCCGACCACGCCCACGATTTCGCGGAAGGTCTCACCGTCGAGCATCAGGCGCACGCGCTGACCGACCGCGCTGCGTCCCGGGAAGTAGCGCCGGGCGAACGTCTCGTTCACCACCACCACCGGCGCGGTGCCCGGGCCATCCCAGGTCTCGATGGCGCGCCCGTCCATCAGCGGAATGCCCAGGGTGTTGAAGTAGCCGTCGCTGGTGGTGCGGAACATGACCAGCTCCCGGGTGTCCGCCGTCGACTCCGGCTCGCCCGGCAGCAGCACCGGCGCCAGGCCATTGCGCCCCCACAGCGGCACCGTGCTGGACATGCCCGCGGACGTCACCCCCGGCAGCTCCCGCACCCGCTCGAGCAAGGTGGAGAAGAGGGCGCGTTGGGCAGCCTCGCCCCGGTACTTCGTTGAAGGCAGGGACAGGTCCACCACCGTGACGCCCTGGGGATTGAAGCCCAGCGGCACGGCGCTCAACGCATGGAGCGTCCGCAGCATGAGGCCCGCGCCCACCAGCGGAATCAGCGCCAGGGCCACCTGCGCGACCACCAGCACCACCCGCCCCCCTTCGCGCCGCGTGGCCCCCGCGCCCCCACGAAGCCCGCCCAACGCGCCCCGGGCGTCCGCGCGGGACACACGCAGCGCGGGGATCAGGCCGAAGAGCAGACTGGTCAGCACGGAGAGGACCAGCGCGATGGCCAGCAGGTGCGGCTCCAGGTGCAGCCCTTCGGCCCCCACGAACTGCGGCGGCATGAGCGCGCGCAGCAGGTCCACGCCCCACATCGCCAGGACCAGCCCGGCGGCGCCACCCACGAGCGCCAACATCCCGCTCTCCACCAGGAACTGCCGAACCAGCCGCCCACGGCCCGCGCCCAGGGCGGCGCGTACGGACACCTCGCGCTCGCGCGCCGAGGCCCGGGCCAACAACAGGTTGGCCACGTTGGCGCAAGCCACCAGCAACACCAGGCCCACCACCCCCGCCAGGAGCCACAGCCGCTCCTGGGAGCCCTCCACCACCTGGGTGTGAAGGGGCAGCAGCCGCACCCCGGAGGGCTCCTCCGCGAAGTCCGGCTCGCGCACCAGCGCCGCCCCCAGCGCGGACAGCTCCGTGCGCGCCTGCTCCGCCGACACGCCGTCGCGCAGCCGCCCCACCACGCGCAGCCACACCCCGCCAGCCGACTCCTCCGCGGACAGGGCCAGCGGCTTCCACGCCTCCACGTCCGGCGCGAAGCGGAAGCCCGGCGGCAGCACGCCCACCACCGTGTGGAGCTGCTCGTCGACCATCACCGTCTGCCCCACCACGTCCGGGCGTCCCCCGAAGCGCCGCTGCCACAGCGCATGCGACAGGATCAGCCCGGTGCCGTCCAGGTCCGCGCGGAAGTCCTGGCCCAGCAACGGCCGCACGCCCAGGAGCGAGAACAAGCCCGCCGTCGCCCGGCCCGCGCGCACCCGCTCCAGCTCGCCGTCCGCCGCCAGGGTGATGTCGCGAATCGACAGGCCCTCCAGCCCCTGGAACGAGAATGCGCGCTCACGCCAGGCCTGGAGCGACTTCAGCGACACGCCCAGCCGCTCGCGCTGAGGCGTTGACTGATACAGCGTCACCAGCTGCTCCGGCGCCTGGTACGGCAACGGCCGCAGCAGCACCTGGTACACCGCGCTGAAGACGGCGGTGGTGGCGCCAATGGCCAGCGCCAGCGTGGTGATGATGACCAGCGTGAAGGCGGCCTCGCGCCGCATGCGACGCAGGGACAGGCGAACGTCCTGAAGGAGCTGGGACATGAAGGCCCGGCTCCGCTGCAACTCCAACGCCATCAATCAACACCTCGGACTGGGGCCGCTGCGCGCTCCGCCGTGACGTGAATCGCGTTCGCCCGTGGCACGCGAGATCCCATCATCGAACAATGACAGCCACTTCCACGGCGCATGGCGCCACGCCGGAATTCTACCGCAAGGCCATCCAACCGGCGGCCCTGACAGATTGCGTTCCCCGCAATCCCGCACTTCCCTTCTTGACACCCTTGACGCTGCGTGGCACTAATCTGCGTCACTTCAATAATGAGAATCATTCTCATTATCCACTTAAGACCCCAGCGAGCGGGCGCAGGACCCCAGAAGGAGGAACAAGGACATGGGAACGCCCACCCGGGTGGCACTCGTCACAGGTGCCGCACAAGGTATTGGCGCGGCAGTGGCGCGTGCGCTCGCGGGCGAAGCCCTCATCGCCGCGGTCGACACGAACGCGGAGGGCCTGGGCACCCTGGTCACCGAGCTTCGTGAGCAGCACCACCACGCGGTGGGCTACCCGGTCAGCGTGAGTGACGTCGCCGCGGTGGACGCAGTGGTGGAGCGCATCGAGCAGGAGCTGGGGCCCATCGAGGTGCTGGCCAACGTGGCCGGCGTCCTGCGCACGGGCCCCGTCCTGTCCTACAGCGACGAGGACTGGGCCTTCACCTTCTCCGTCAACACCCTGGGCGTGTTCCAGGTGTCCCGTGCCGTGGCCCGCCGCATGGTGCCCCGTCGCCGTGGCGTCATCGTCACCGTGGGCTCCAACGCCGCCGCCGTGCCCCGCACGCAGATGGCCGCCTACGCCGCGTCCAAGGCCGCCTCCAGCATGTTCACCAAGTGCCTGGGCCTGGAGCTGGCCCCACACGGCATCCGCTGCAACGTCGTGTCACCGGGCTCCACCGACACCGCCATGCAGCGCGCGCTCTGGGCGGATGACTCCGGCGCGCAGGCCGTCATCGCCGGCTCGCCCGAGTCCTACCGGCTGGGCATCCCCCTGCAACGCATCGCCTCCCCCGAGGACATCGCCAACGCGGTGCGGTTCCTCGTCTCGGACGCGGCACGCCACATCACCCTGCACGACCTCCGCGTCGACGGCGGCGCGACGCTCGACGCCTAGCCCTCCCCGGGTGGCGCCGCGCGGCCCTCGCCCGCCCATAAGTTGAGAATGATTACTAGGATCCAATTCATCCGGCCCCCAGCATGGGTCGCCCGCTGAGCTGAAGGAACAGGAACACCGCATGGGACCGCAGACACTCGCCGCGCAGTTGCTGGAGAGCTACGAGGCCGGCTCTTCGTTCTTCTTCGCCACGCCCCGCCGCACGCTGCTGGCGCGCGGCACCTTCGCCACCGTGCCGCACCTGGGCGGCGCGGATGCCCTGGCGCGGCTCCCCGAGCGCGTGACGGCGGTGCTGAACGAGGCCCGCCAGGCGGACCACGACATCCCGGTGGCCGTGGGCGCGGTGCCGTTCGACGGCTCGGTGCCCGCGCAGCTCGTGGTGCCCCTGACGCTCCAGCGCGCCGGGCCCTTGGAGTTCGCCCAGGACGTGCCAGTGCAGCGGCCGCTCACCGCCAGCTACACGGTGCAGCCGGTGCCGGAGCCCGCCGCGTACCTGAACGGCGTCGCGCAGGCGCTGAAGCTGATGCAGCGCGGCCCGCTCCAGAAGGTGGTGCTGTCGCGCTCGCTGCACCTGAACGCCGCCGCGCCCATCGACCTGCGCAAGCTGCTGCGCAACCTCGCCCAGCGCAACCCGTCCGGCTACACCTTCGCCGCCGACCTCCCGGCGATGGAGGGGACGCCGGGCGCGGGCCCGCGCACGCTCATCGGCGCCAGCCCGGAGCTGCTCGTGTCCCGCTCCGGCTTCCAGGTGGTGGCCAATCCCCTGGCGGGCTCCGCGGCCCGCAGCCCCGACCCGTTGGAGGACCAGGAGCGCGCCGCCGCGCTGCTGAAGTCCCCCAAGGACCTGCACGAGCACGCGGTCGTCATTGACGCCGTCGCGGAGGCGCTGCGGCCCTACTGCAAGACGCTGAACGTGCCCGCCGGCCCGTCGCTCGTGAACACGGCCACCATGTGGCACCTGTCCAGCCGCATCACCGGCGAGCTGGCCGACCCGTCCATCTCCTCGCTGACGCTGGCGGCGGCCATGCACCCGACGCCCGCGGTGTGCGGCTACCCCACCCGCCTGGCGCACGAGGCCATCGGCTCCATCGAGCCCTTCGAGCGCGGCTACTACACCGGCACGGTGGGCTGGTGCGACGCCACGGGTGACGGCCAGTGGGCGGTGACCATCCGCTGCGCGGAGGCCAGCGAGCGCAGCCTGCGCCTGTTCGCGGGCGCCGGCATCGTCGTGGGCTCCACGCCCGAGTCCGAGCTGGCGGAGACCGAGGCCAAGTTCCGCACCATGCTCCACGCCATGGGCCTGGGCCAGAGCGCCGGGGTGCAGTCGTGACGTCCACCACCCTCCCAGGCTGCCCCACCTGGCCGGAGGACTACGCCGCCCGCTACCGCGCCGCTGGCTACTGGCGCGGGGAGACGTTCGGTCAGCTCCTGCACGAGCGCGCGCGAAGCCACGGCGAGCGGACCGCGCTGGTGGCCGGCGAGCGCCGCCTCACCTACGCGGCGCTGGACGCCCGCGTCAGCCAGCTCGCCGCCGGCTTCCACGCGCTGGGCATCCAGGCGAAGGACCGCGTCGTGGTGCAGCTCCCCAACGTGGCGGAGTTCTTCGAGGTCATCTTCGCCCTCTTCCGGCTGGGCGCGCTGCCGGTGTTCGCGCTGCCCGCGCACCGCGCGTCGGAGATTGGCTACTTCTGCGCCTTCACCGAAGCGGTGGCCTACGTCATCGCGGACAAGCAGGCCGGCTTCGACTACCGCGCGCTGGCCGAGCAGGTGCGCGCCAACTGCCCCACGCTGAAGCACGTCATCGTCGCCGGAGACGCGGGCGCCTTCACGCCGCTGAGCAGCCTGTTCGCCGCGCCCACCGAGCTGCCGCCGGGGCCCGCCCCCAGCGACGTGGCCTTCTTCCAGCTCTCCGGCGGGAGCACGGGCGTGCCCAAGCTCATCCCGCGCACGCACGACGACTACATCTACAGCCTGCGCGGCAGCGTGGACATCTGCCAGGTCGACGAGGACAGCGTGTACCTGTGCGCGCTGCCCGCGGCGCACAACTTCCCGCTCAGCTCGCCGGGGGTGCTCGGCACCTTCTACGCGGGGGGCACGGCGGTGCTGGCGCCCAACCCCAGCCCGGACACGGTGTTCCCGCTCATCGAGCGCGAGCGCGTCACCCTCACCGCGGTGGTGCCGCCGCTGGCCATGGTGTGGATGGACGCGGCCAAGGCGCGCCGGCACCAGCTCGCCAGCCTGAAGGTGCTCCAGGTCGGTGGCGCCCGACTCAGCGACGAGGCGGCCCGGCGCGTGAAGCCGACGCTGGGCTGCACGCTACAGCAGGTGTTCGGCATGGCCGAGGGCCTGGTCAACTACACGCGCCTGGACGACCCCGAGGACCTCATCGTCAGCACCCAGGGCCGCCCCATCTCCCCGGACGATGAAATCCGGGTGGTGGACGAGGACGGCGAGGACGTGGCGCCAGGCGAGACGGGCCAGCTCCTCACGCGCGGCCCCTACACCATCCGCGGCTACTACAAGGCGGAGGCCCACAACGCGAAGTCCTTCACCGTGGACGGCTTCTATCACACCGGTGACGTGGTCCGCCTGACGCCCCAGGGCAACCTGGTGGTGGAGGGCCGCGCCAAGGATCAGATCAACCGGGGCGGCGACAAGGTCGCGGCCGAGGAGGTGGAGAACCACCTGCTGGCCCACCCCGACGTGCACGACGCCGCGGTGGTCGCCGTGCCGGATGCGTTCCTGGGCGAGCGCACCTGCGCCTTCGTCATCGCGCGAGGCACGCCGCCCGCGCCCAAGGTCCTCACGGCCTTCCTGCGCCAGCGCGGCCTGGCCGCTTTCAAGATCCCCGACCGCGTCGAGTTCGTCGAGACGTTCCCGAAGACGGGCGTCGGCAAGGTCAGCAAGAAGGCGCTGCGCGACGTGCTCGCCAACGCCCCCTCCTCCCCCCCGGTTTCGCGCGCCACGCGCTGAAAGGACCCCTCCCATGGCGCTCCCCGCCATCGCTCCCTATCCCATGCCCGGCGTCGCCGACCTCCCGGCGAACAAGGTCTCCTGGACGCCCGACCCGAGCCGCGCCGTGCTGCTCATCCACGACATGCAGCGCTACTTCGTGGACGCCTTCACGCAGGGACAGTCCCCCGTGACGGAGCTGGTCGCCAACATCCAGCGGCTGCGCCAGCACTGCACGGCCCTGGGCATCCCCGTCGTGTACTCCGCCCAGCCGGGGGGCCAGACGCCCGAGCAGCGCGGCCTGCTGCTGGACTTCTGGGGCAACGGCATCAACGGCGGCACGGAGCAGAAGCGCATCATCGACGCGCTGACGCCCGCCGAGGGCGACATCCAGCTCACCAAGTGGCGCTACAGCGCGTTCCGCAAGACGGACCTGATGGACCAGATGAAGAAGCAGGGCCGCGATCAGATCCTCATCTCCGGCATCTACGCGCACATCGGCTGCCTCCAGACGGCCAGCGACGCCTTCATGAGCGACGTGCGGCCCTTCCTCATCGCCGACGCGCTGGGTGACTTCTCCCTGGAGCACCACCAGCTCGCGCTGAACTACGCGTCCAAGCTGTGCGCCGTCACGGCCACCACGCAGCAGGTGCTGGACGCGCTGGGCCCCGTCCCCACGGCCAACACGCTCACCCGCGAGCAGGTGCGCGCCGCGGTGGCGGAGCTGCTCCAGGAGGCCCCCGAGGCCCTGGGCGACGACGACAACCTGCTGGAGCGCGGCATGGACTCCATCCGGCTGATGACGCTGGTGGAGAAGTGGCGGGCCGCTGGCGCGGAGACCACCTTCGTGGAGCTGGCGGAGCGGCCGACGCTCGCCGACTGGTACTCGCTGCTCTCCCTGGGCACCACGCCCGCTTCCCGGAACGCCGCGTAGCACTTGCGGCGCGCGAGCCACCTCGCGCCCCTGACGCATGAACACACGGGAGTCCCTGGCGATGGGCGAAACACACGAAGCAGGCTGGCCGCTGTCCGCGGCCCAGCACGGAATCTGGGTCGGCCAGCAGTTCGACCGCGCGAGCGCCATCTACAACGCGGGCGAATGCATCGAGATTCGCGGGCCGCTCGTCCTGGAGCACTTCGAGTCCGCCTTGCGGCAGGCCATCGACGAGGCGGAGGCGCTGCACGCGCGCTTCTTCCCCGGCGACTCGGGCCCCGTGCAGTTCGTGCAGCCCCGCGCGTCGTGGCGCCTGCACGTCGCCGACGTCAGCGCCTCGCCCGACCCCTGGGCGACGGCGCAGGCCTGGATGCGGGAGGACCTGACGCGCACGGTGGACCTGAGCCAGGGCCCGCTGTTCGCGGAGGCGCTCTTCAAGGCCGCGCCGGACCGCTACTTCTGGTTCCAGCGCGCCCACCACATCGCCCTGGATGGCTTCGGCTTCTCACTGGTGGCCCGCCGCGTGGCGGACCTCTACACCGCCCGGGTGACGGGCAAGCCCGCCACGGGCGGCTTCGGCTCCCTGCGCGCCGTGCTCGACGAGGACGCCGCCTACCAGTCCGGCCCGCGGCACGCCGTGGACCGCGCCTTCTGGGTGGAGCGCTTCGCCCACGGCCCCACGCCGGTGACGCTCGCGGAGCCCGCGCAGATGTCTCCCCAGTTCGTGCGCCAGACGCGGCACCTGTCGCCCGCGGACGTGGAGCGCATGCAGGCCGCCGCGAAGCAGGCCGGGCTCACGTGGCCGGACCTGGTGCTGGCGGCGACGGCGGCCTGGCTGCACCAGCACACCGGCGCGCCGGAGGTCGTCCTGGGGCTGCCGGTGATGACTCGCCTGGGCTCGGCGGCCCTGCGGGTGCCGTGCATGGCCATGAACATCGTGCCGCTGCGCGTGCCGGTGCGCCCGGACGCGGGCCTGTTCGCCGTGGCCCGTGACGTGGCCGCGGAGCTGCGCGCCATGCGGCCGCACCTGCGCTACCGCTACGAGCAGCTCCGCCGCGACCTGAAGCGCGTGGGCGGCCAGCGGCGGCTCTTCGGCCCCGTGGTCAACATCATGCCGTTCGACTACGCCCTGCGCTTCGCGGGGATGCCGGCCTTCGCGCACAACCTCTCCGCGGGCCCCGTCGAGGACCTGTCCATCGGCATGTACGCCCGCTCCGACGGCAGCGGCCTGCGCGTGGACTTCGACGCCAACCCCGCCTGCTACAGCCCCGAGGTGCTGGACACCCACCAGCGCGGCTTCCTCCAGCTCCTCGAATCGCTGGTGGCGTCTCCCGAGCAGCCCGTGCGCCCAGCCAAGGCCAGCGCACGGCCCTCCATCGCGGACGGCGGGCCGCTGCCCATTCCCGCGCGTACAGTGCTGGAGCTCATCGAGGAGCAGGCGCGCGCGCGGCCCGACGCCATCGCCGTGGAGCACGGCGAGCACCGCCTCACGTACGGAGCGCTGCTCCAGTCCGCCCAGGCGCTCGCGGAGCGGCTGCGGGCCGAGGGCGTCCAGCCCGACTCACTGGTGGCCGTCTCCGTGCCCCGGAGCATCGACGCCATCGTGGCCACGCTGGGCGTGCTCCTCGCTGGCGCGGGCTACCTCCCGGTGGACCCCTTCGGCCCCGAGTCCCGGACCCGGGCCATCCTGGATGACGCCGCGCCGCGCGTGACGGTGAGCAGCGCCGTGAAGGACCTCACGGCGGGCATGCCCCCGCTGGCCCCCGGTCAGCTCGCCGTGCACCGGCGCGCCGGCCCCGAACAGGCGCCCGCGCCGGGCCGTACCGGCGCATCCCTGGCGTACGTCATCTACACCTCCGGCTCCACGGGCCAGCCCAACGGCGTGCAGATCGACCACGACGCCCTGGCCCACTTCGTCGCGGGCGCGACGTTCCGCTACGAGGTGACGTCCGAGGACCGGGTGCTGCAGTTCGCCCCGCTGCACTTCGACGCCAGCGTGGAGGAGCTCTTCGTCGCCCTGTGCGCCGGCGCCTCGCTGGTGCTGCGCACCGACGAGATGCTCCAGTCCGTGCCCCGGCTGCTGGAAGCCTGCGCCGCCCAAGGCATCACCCTGCTGGACCTGCCCACGGCCTTCTGGCACGAGCTGGCCTACAGCGTGTCCACGGGCGCGGCCCGGCTGCCGCCCTCGCTGCGCACCGTCATCATCGGCGGTGAGGCCGCGCTGCCTGAACGCGTCGCCCGCTGGCGGGCCTCCGCCGGCGCCAACGTCCGGCTCCTCAACACCTACGGCCCCACCGAGGCCACCGTGGTGGCCACCATCGCCACGCTCAGCGGCGGCGACGCCGTCCCGTCCGCCAGCGCGGAGGTCCCCATCGGCCGGCCGCTGCCGGGTGTACGCGCCGCGCTGGTCGACCCCCAGGGCCACCTCGTCCCCACCGGCGAGGAGGGCGAGCTGCTCCTGCTGGGCGGCGCGCTCGCCCGCGGCTACCTGGGCCGCGAGGCGCTGACGGACCAGCGCTTCATCGCGCTCCATGCGCTGCCGGGAAGTCCGCGCGCCTACCGCACTGGCGACAAGGCCCGGCTCCGCGAGGACGGCCAGTTGGTGTTCGTGGGCCGCGTGGACGACGAGTTCAAGATCAGCGGTCACCGCATCGACCCGTCCGAGGTCGAGACGGCGCTGCTCCGCCACCCGGGCGTGCGCGAGGCGGCCGTCGTCGGGCAGGTGCTCCCCAGCGGCTCGCGTCGGCTGTGCGCGTACGTGGTCACCACGCCGCCCGCGCCCACCGTGGCGGCGCTGCGGCAGCACCTGCTGGACGGCCTGCCCGCGCCCATGGTGCCCGGCACCTTCCTCTTCGCGGAGCGCCTGCCGCGCACCAGCACCGGCAAGCTGGACCGCAAGGAGCTGCGGCGCCTGCTCCCCACCGAGGAGACGGCGACCACGACGGCGGGCACCACCGCCCTGGAGCGCGTGGTGCTCAAGGTCTGGGAAGAGGTGCTGGGCGTGACGACGACGTCCGCGCAGGACGACTTCTTCGACCTGGGTGGCCAGTCGCTCCAGAGCATCCAGGTCGCCAACCGGCTCAGCATCGAGCTGGGCCGCGAGATCCCCGTGGCCACCGTGTTCCGTCACCCCACGGCCGCGGGCCTGGCCCAGGCGCTGGAGCAAGGCACCGACGGCGCGTCCGACGCGGGCGGCCTCACCGAGGCGATGCTCGCCGACGCGGTGCTGGCCGAGGACGTCGTCCCGCGCCTGACGGTGGAGGCCACCGAGTCTCCGCGGCTGCGCCAGGTGGTCCTCACCGGCGCCACCGGCTTCGTCGGGGCGCACCTGCTGGACCAGCTCCTGCGCCAGACGGACGCGCGGGTGGTGTGCCTGGTCCGCGCCCGCGATGAGGCCCACGCCCTGGAGCGCATCCAGGCCGCGCTGACGTCCCAGCAGCTCGCCCCGGAGCGACTGATGGAGCGCGTGGTGGCGGTGCCCTCGGACCTCACCCAGCCGTGGCTGGGCCTGGGCCCAGCGCGCTTCCACGGCTTGGCCTCGGAGTGCGACGGCGTCATCCACAACGCCGCGGTGGTCAGCGTGGTGCGTGAGTACGGCAGCCTCCAGGCGGTGAATGTGCGCGGCACCCGCGAGCTGCTGCGGCTGGCGGCCGCCGTCCGCGCCAAGCCCTTCCACTACGTGTCCACGCTCGCGGTGGCGCCGCAGTCCAACCTCAGCCCCGACGTGCCGGAGGCCTTCGTGCCGGCGCACCCGGGCCTGCGCGACGGCTACCAGCAGAGCAAGTGGATCGCCGAGCGGCTCGTCGAACAAGCCGGCGAGCGCGGCCTGCCCGTGTCGGTGTACCGGCTGGGCCGCGTGGTGGGCGCGCCCGACAGCGCCATCGTCAACCCGCAGGACCTGGTGTGGCGCATCCTGCTGGCCGGCATCCCGGTGGGCGCGCTGCCGCGGCTCGACGTCGCCGAGGTGTGGACCCCGGTGGACTACGTGGCCGGCGCCATCGTCCGCATGGCGCGGGACGCGCGTCCGCCCACCGTCTTCAACCTGTGCCCCACGCCCGAGGTGCGGCTGCCCGAGCTGTTCGCCTGGGTCCGTGACTACGGCTACCCCGTGGAGCACTGCCCCATTGGCGAGTGGCGCGACCGCGTGGCCGAGCGCGCCGGCACCGGTGAGAACCAGTCCACGCTCGCGTTCTTCGACCTGCGCGCTGGCTCGGACGGGCCCGCGTTCGGGCTGGGCCCCATCCGCTGTGAGCGGGTCCATCAGGCGCTCGAGGGCACGGGCATCACCTGCCCGCCCACGGACCGCGCGCTGCTGTACCGCTACCTCGATTACTGCATCTCGCGGGGCCTCCTGCCGCCCCTGCCCGCCACCCGCCCTTCCACTGAAACGGCCCTCCCGTGACGAACCGAACCTGGACGCCAGACTCCTGGCGGCACAAGCCCGTCAAGTACATGCCGGAGGACTATCCGGATGCCCAGGCCCTGGCCCACACCGAGGCCGAGCTGTCCCGCCTGCCACCGCTCGTGTTCGCCGAGGAGACGCGCCGCCTGAGGTCGCGGCTGGCCCGGGTCGCCGAGGGCAAGGCCATCCTGCTGCAAGGCGGTGACTGCGCGGAGAGCTTCAAGGAGTTCACCACCGACAACATCCGGGACACCTACCGGCTGCTGCTCCAGATGGCCATGGTGCTGACCTTCGCGGGCGGGCGCCCGGTGGTGAAGGTGGGCCGCATCGCCGGCCAGTTCGCCAAGCCGCGCTCCAGCCCCACGGAGACGGTGGACGGCGTCACCCTGCCCAGCTACCGCGGCGACATCATCAACGGCATGGAGTTCGACGCCCAGGCGCGGACCCCGGACCCGCGCCGGCTGCTCAAGGCCTACCACCAGTCCTCCGCCACGCTGAACCTCCTGCGCGCCTTCGCGCAGCGGGGCTACGAGGAGCTCTCCGAGCCCCACCGCTGGCCCCAGGGCGGCATCAACCGCCTGCTGGCGGACCGCATCCTGGAATCGCTGTCGTTCATGAACGCCCTGGGCGTCAGCCCGGAGCCGCGCCACGGCGCCAACGCCGTGGACTTCTTCACCAGCCATGAGGCCCTGCTCCTCAACGTGGAGCAGGCCATGACGCGCGCCGAGCCCGACGGCAGCGGCTGGTACGACACCTCCGCGCACATGCTGTGGATTGGCGAGCGCACCCGCCAGCTCGACGGCGGCCACGTGGAGTTCATGCGCGGCATCCAGAACCCCATTGGCATCAAGTGCGGCCCCACCATGGAGCCCGACGAGGTCCTCCGGTTGATGGACGTCCTCAACCCCCAGGGCATCCCCGGCCGCATCACCCTCATCGGCCGCTTCGGCGCGGACCAGGTCGCCGAGCGGCTCCCCCGGCTGATGGCCGCCACCCGCCGCGACGGCCGCCCCGTCATCTGGTCCATCGACCCGATGCACGGCAACACCCACAAGGCGGGCAACGGCTACAAGACGCGCTCCTTCGACCGCATCCTCACGGAGGTGTGCGGCTTCATGGACGCGGCCGCCGCCGAGGGCGTCCACCCCGGAGGCCTGCACCTGGAGATGACCGGGCAGAACGTCACCGAGTGCCTGGGCGGCCCCCAGCCGGTGACGGAGGACGACCTCTGCAGCCGCTACCACACCCACTGCGACCCGCGCCTCAACGCGGACCAGGCGCTGCAACTGGCCTTCCTCGTCGCGGAGTCCATGCCCTCCGTCCGCTCGCACGAAGCCCGTGCGGCCTGAAATCACCGTGCCTTGCTGGAGCCTCTCGTGACCGCTTCGTTCTCACCGCGACAGGAGCGTCTGCTCATCCTGCTGCTGGCGGGCGTGCAGTTCACCCACCTGCTGGACTTCATGATCGTCCTGCCGCTGGGTCCGGAGTTCATGCGGCTGTTCAACCTGTCAGCCGCGCAGTTCGGAACCCTGGTGTCCTCCTACACGTTGGCCTCCGCCGCCATGGGCGTGCTGGGGCTCGCGTGGGTCGACAGGTTCGGCCGCAGAAGCACGTTGCTGGCCATCCTGGGGGGGTTCATCACGGCCACGCTGGCCTGCGGCGCGGCGCAGAGCCACGCGTGGCTGCTGATGGCCCGGAGCATCGCGGGAGGCTGCGCGGGGCTCATGGGCGCCGTCATCATGTCCATCCTCGCGGACACCATCCCCGGCGAGCGCCGCGGCCGGGCCATTGGCACGGTGATGTCGTCGCTCGGGTTGTCCGCCGTGGCGGGCGTGCCCCTGAGCCTGGGCATGGCCAACCTGCTGGGCTGGCGCGCGCCCTTCTGGGCCATTGGCATGCTCGGCGCGCTGCTGTGGTGCGGGCTCTTCGCCGTGCTCCCGCGGCTGGACGCGCACGTCAGCTCGGGCCCGGAGCGGCAGGGCCCGCCCGTCACGGCGCTCTTCACGCCGGGCTTCGCGCTGGGCTGGCTGCTGACCTTCAGCGTCGCCTTCTCCAGCTTCCTGCTGATTCCGTACCTGAGCGCGTTCATGGTCGGGAACCTCGGGCTGAAGCAGACCGACCTGCCCTGGGTGTACCTGGCCGGCGGCGCCGCCACGTTGCTCGCGGCCCGTCAGGTGGGCCGCTGGGTGGACCGCTTCGGCCCCGCGCGGGTGCTCGCGGCGCTGCTGGTGGGCACCATGGTGCCGCACCTGGGCTTCTCGCACCTCCCCGCCTCGCCGCTACCGGTGGTGATGGTCGCCTTCGTCCTCTTCATGTCCATGACGTCCACGCGGCCCATCCCCACCCTCGCGCTCATCTCCGCGAAGGTGCCGCCGCCGCTGCGCGGGCGCTACATGGCCATGAACATGGCCGCCAGCGACGGGGCCTCCGGGCTCGCGGCGTGGGCCAGCGGGATGCTGCTGGTCACCGCGCCAGGCGGAGCGCTGGTGGGCTTCGGGACCGCGGGCTGGCTCGCCGTGGGCGTCACCACCGTCTCCCTCGTCATCCTCTGGACCTTTGGCCGCGGCGCCGTCCCGCTCAGCGCGGCGCCCTCGTCGCCGTGAACCGCAGTCTCCGTCTCGAAACACAGAAGGAAACGTCCATGGACACCCCCGTCAAGAAGCACCCCTCCCTGCCTCGCCCCATCCAGGGCGAGCTGAAGCTCGACCGCTCCAACCAGCTCCTCGCCGACGCGCGGCGGCTGGTCCCTGGCGTCACGCAGTCCATGATGAAGCGCCCGGAGATGTTCGCCCCGGGCGCCTTCCCGGTGTTCCTCGCCAAGGGCAAGGGCGCGCTGGTGGAGGACGTGGACGGCCAGGAGTACATCGACTTCATCGGCGGCCTGGGCGCCAACATGCTGGGCCACAACGACCCGCTGGTGCTGAACGCCATCCGCGAGCACCTGGAGGAAGGCGTCCTGCACTCGCTGCCCACGCCCGTGGAGGTCTCCGCCGCGCAGACGCTGGTGGACCTCATCCCTGGCGCGGAGATGGCGCGCTTCTTCAAGACGGGCGCGGACGCCACCTCCGCCGCCGTGCGCCTGGCGCGCCACCTCACCGGCAAGCAGAAGATCATCACCGTCGGCTACAACGGCTGGCACGACCACTTCATGTTCGACACGCCGGGGGTGCCGCCCACGCTGGCCGCGCTCACCCTCCGGATGCCGCTCTTCACGCCGCCGGACGAGCCCGCCCTGCTGGCCGCCATCGAGCAGAACGCCAGCGAGCTGGCGCTGGTGCTCCTGTCGGTGCCCTACAACCGGCCCCTCACCCCGGCCTTCCTCCAGCAGGTGCGCGCCACCTGCACCGCGAACAACGTCCTGCTGGCCCTGGACGAGGTCGTCACCGGCTTCCGGCTCGCGGTGGGCGGCGCCCAGGAATTCTTCGACGTCCGCGCGGACTTCGTCACCCTGTCCAAGAGCATCGCCGCGGGCATGCCGCTGTCGGCCATCGCTGGCCCGGCGAAGCACCTCAGCCGCCTGAGCGAGCTCCAGGTCTCCACCACCTTCGGCGGCGAGCTGCTGTCGCTCTACGTGTGCGAGGCCGTGCTGAAGAACTACCGGGACGGCGCCTACGTCCAGCACCTGGCCCGCCTGGGCCGCAAGCTGCGCGAGGGCGTCAACGCCCAGGCCGAGGCCGCGGGCTCGTCGCTGCGCGTGATTGGCTATGACGCCATCCCCTTCTTCCTCTTCAACAAGGACCCCGCGGAGCACGCGAGGCAGATGCAGCCGTTCCAGGCGGCCATGGCCCGCCGGGGCATCCTGCTGCGCCGCGACGTCACCTTCCTCAGCACGGCGCACACCGAGGAGCAGATCGACTACGCCGTCGAGATGACGGGCGAGGTGCTCCGCTCGCTCGCGAAGCCGGCGGCGGCGTGAAGCCCGTCTACGCACTCGTGACACGCCACGACCTCAGCGGTCTTTGACGGGCCGTACGGCCGCGTGTTACGGGAAGTGGGGTGTTGCATATCCGACGCGAACAGATGGCCGCTTTCCAGGCCACGGTGGATGCGCGCTTCGCGGAGAAGGTGGAGGCGCACATCCTCCACACCTACCCGGAGCACGCCCTCGCGCTCGGGGAGGCGCGCCTCCGGGCGCTCGTGAAGTCGGGCCTGGAGGCCAGGGCCCGCCTGGGGATTCGCGGCGATGGCGCCGCCGTCTCCCTCATCGAGCTGATGGTGGAGTTCGGCGAGCGCTTCGAGCGTTCGCCCGAGCGCGCCTGGGCGGACCGGATGCTGGGCGACACGGCACTTCCAGGCGACGTGAAGGTAAAGGCGATCCGCGCGCGCTTCAGCGCCATGACGGGGGGGCGGCGGCTCTCACCGCCGTGACGAACGATGAAGTGTGAGATCTGCGGTTACGAGCTGGATTGCCCCCAGGCCGCGCAGCACCCCTCCGTCCAGAAGCAGTGCCTGGAGCAGAAGGGCGAGCTCTGGGCGCAGGTCGTGGACGACGAGTGGAGGAACCTCAAGCACGTCCCGGTCGAGGCCTCCGAACATACGGCGGAGACGACCGACGCGGGCTTCGCTGTGTTCCAGCGGCTCGAGCTGAAGACCTACACCGTGGGCCCGAAGCTCGATGCGGAGCTCCTCAAGAAGTACGATCCGCCGGCCTTCAAGACCACCAACGTCCACGTGACGTCCGCCGGCGAGCTCAAATACGCGTGCTTCGTGCTGCCCCGGAAGGCCAGGGTCACGGTCCAGGTCGTCAAGAAGGGAGACGCCAAGCAGCGCTTCAATGACGCCGAGGTCTCCCTCACCTTCAAGGAGGGCGCCCAGGACACGACCCAGAAGATGACCGCGGGTGAGGGCGAGGCCGCGTTCGAGGAGCGCTCGGCCGGGCAATACGAGTTCACGGTCGTCCTCTCCAACGAAGACAAGAAGCGCTACGCCACGCCCGAAGCGCCGCTCACCTTCACGCTCGCCCCCGGCGAGGACAAGGTCGTCGCCTATGAGCTCATCCCGCTCGCGACGCCCAGGGTCAAGGTGGTGGACCAGGTGAGCAAGCGGGAGATCGAGGGCATCTCCGTCAAGCTCACCGCGAAGAAGGACAGCACGGAGCACGCGCTCGACAAGACCCGGCCGAGCGGCATCACCGACTTCACGAAGGACCAACCCGGTCTCGTGCCGGGCGACTACGCCATCGCCATCGCCGCCGCCGGCTACATGCCCGTGCTGATGAGCGCGGACACCATCACCCTGGCCGAGGGCGACACCCAGACCTTCGTCGTGGAGGTCTCCCTCCCCAAGGGCGCGGTCCGCATCCTCATCAACCGCTATGACGGCCAAGCGCTCAAGGAGCGCGTCAAGCTCAAGATCGCCAAGACGAGCGACCTCGGCGCGCCGGTCAGCGAGCCCACCACGGCCGAGCGCGAGGTCGAGGTGGAGCGGCCCGGGAGCCGCAAGGTCAAGGTCAAGGAGGACTGGAAGGAGGTCGGCGACCTCGACCCGGGCGACTACCAGGTTGAAATCGTGGACCTCGACGCCAAGGTCCTGAAGAACCAGGAGGCGAGCGAGACCTGGCGGATCGGCCCGGACAGCACGGGCAAGGTGACGCTCAAGGTCGAGGCCGGGAAGACCGCCGAGGTGCGCTTCACCGTCTCGCGTTACACGAAGGTCCGCTTCATCGGGTACAACGTCATGCCGGGGTATACCGAGGGGCTGCGCTGCCACAAGTGCTCCGCGCAGAACCCGAAGACCTCGACGGGCTGCGGCACGTGCGGCGCCACCCTGTACAAGCATTGCGCTGGGTGCGGGAACTACTTCCCCTCGGCCACGGCGAACTGCCCCACCTGCGCGGTGGTGTCCAACGTCTCCGGCCCGTATCACTGGTGCGCCACCTGCGCGGACTGGGCGGACCCCACCACGTGCGGCGGCCCGCCGCCCCATGTGTTGCAGCTCAGGTATCAACACACCAACTGGGATTGCGGGCACGTCTACCCCAGCATGAGCAACAGCCCGAGCCCCTGCACCTACGGCTGCAAGCGGTCCCTGCCCTTTGACCAACAATACCTGGGCCTGCCGAACAACCAGGAGGACCTCCTCGCGCGGTGTCTCCTGATGAAGGCGGCCATCAGCACGGCCTACGCCGAGGAGAAGGACAACAAGCCCGAGGAGCTGAAGGTCTTCATGGCGCCCGAGTTCTTCTTCCGTGGCGTGGACGGCGCCTATCCGGTGGACGACCTCCACCTCATCATGTCCTCGATGCGCGAGGAGACCCAGGACGCGAAGTACAAGGACTGGCTCTTCGTGTACGGCACGGCGATTGGCCAGATTCCCCAGGCGCCATCGGAGAGCACCCAGTTCGCGCTCAAGGTGGCCGAGGCGGCGACGAACTCGACCGTGATCAAGGTGACCCACGGGGGCAAGGACAAGGCGGGCTGCTGCGCGTCGATCCCCGCCGAGAACGCGCTGCTCCCCCTCGTGGCCCAGTGGCGGGCGAAGCTCAGCGGCAAGACGTCGAGCGAGAAGGTCGTCCTGGCCGTCACCCAGCTCGACGCGGACGTCTACCAGCTCACGCTCCCGGCGGCGGTGAGCGTGGACAAGGACGACCCTTGCGTGCTCCACGGGCCGCTCGCCGCCGAGATCCTCAACTACGCGCTCATCCAACGCGGCGGCCCGGACGACGTGGCCGGGCTGCGCGAGGGGCTCGTGTACAAGGAGAAGATCTCCCACATCGACTTCCTGCGAAACCGCTCGAACCATTGGGGGGCGCCCGGACAGCGGAACATCTACGTCAGCGACAAGGACGTCATCGCCCTCCCCACCGAGGGCGCGGACGAGTCCCTCTCGCGCAAGAAGAACCCCGTCTCGGGCGAGGTCACCTCGACCGGGCTCGGCGGAGGCTCCATCTTCACGATGGACGGCATCACCTTCGGCCTGGAGGTCTGCCTCGACCACCTCACCGGCCGCATGTCCAAGTACTTCAATGCGCCCCCCGCCGGGGCGGCCAAGGTGCAGGTCCAGCTCGTCCCCTCGTGGGGCGCCTCCATCACGCCCAGCTCACTCTGCGGGATGTTGGGCGCGCTCGTCTTCAACGTGGATGGGCCGCAGGGGAGCGACGCGTGCACCATCGTCGACGCCAGCCCGAGCACGGACACCGATTTGCCGAGCGCCAAGGCGACGCGCCTCCCCGCCCCGGCCTCTCACGCCGTGCCGCAGCCGGCCAAGGCGACCGTCACCTTCAAGGACAGCACGCAGAGTCCGCCCCAGGACAAGACCGTCACCGACCTCGACCCCAAGTACGATCTCCTCATCGAGAAACACCCGCACCAGGTCAACCGCGCGGGCGTCACGGGCGCCGCGGACTACGCGTGGGTGGACCTCTACGCGGCGCAGGCGCTGCCCGAGGCGGAGACCTACTGAGCAGCGCCCGGGGGCGCCGGGCTCCGCCGTGCGCCTAGCCCTTCGCGTCGTGGTGGTCCGCGGCGCCGCGCTTCCAATAGCCCGTCACCCGGACCCAGCTCTTGTTGACGCCGCGCTCGTTGACGAGGTGGTCCTTGATGGGGCGCACGGTGTGCGCCTCACCCGCCACCCAGGCGAAGCAGTCCCCCGGAGGAAACTCCAGCGCCCGGATGGCCCGCTCCAGCACGTCCGAGCGCCCCGCCTCCACGCCGTCGCGGTGCAGCCACGTCACCGTCGCGTTGGCGCGCGTGGGGAACGGCTGCTCCTCGGACGCGTCGGGCACCTCGCAGAACACGATGGCGCGCTTGCCCTCCGGCAGCTCCGCCAGCATCCGCCCGATGGCCGGCAGCGCTGACGCGTCACCCGCGAACAGGTACCAGTCGAAGTCCTGCGCCACGTACGTGGAGCCACGCGGGCCCCCCACGGCCAGCAGGTCGCCCACCTGCGCCTTGCTCGCCCACGTCGTCGCGGGCCCCGTGCCGTGCAGCACGAAGTCGATGTCCAGCTCGCCCGCCGCGGCGTCGTACCGGCGCGGCGTGTAGTCCCGCGCGTCCGGCTTGCGCTCGCCTTCCTTCAACTGAAGCCCCGTGGGCGTCACGGTGGGGATGACAGGCATGCGCTTGCCCTCCTCCGGGAACAGCAGCTTCACGTGGTCATCGGCGCCCGGGCTGTAGAAGCCCTCCAGGTCCTCGCCCGCCAGGGTGATGCGGACCATCCGCGGCGTCACCCGCGTCACCCGCTTCACCTCCAGGAGCCGGAACTTCACGGGGAACGGCCCGCGCCGGTACACACGCTCTGTCGTGGTCGTCGTCGTCACGCATGCTCCAGATATCGATATTGACTCTCAATTTCGATACCATGCGGCACCCGGTCGGGCAACGAATGAAGGAGCCCCCGCGGTGGCCGCCGCTCAGCGAGCAGCCAGCCGCGGAGACGCCCGACATGTGAGCCGACACGCCCACATGCCGGGAAGCAACCTCAGCCGCAGGTCATCGTCCAGCGGCAGTTGTTGGACACGCACTCACGGTCGCTGCCGCAGATGGCGCCCCGGGCCTTCTTGTTCTGGCACTTGCCGGCGTTGAGGCCCCAGCCGCAGTACTGGGTGCTGGCGCAGTGGCTGTCGTTGGTGCAGGTGGAGGTGGTGGGGTACCAGGACGCGCGGGTCTCCTTCGGCACGTAGGCCGCCACGCCGCCGGTGTCGATGTTCGTCGCGGCGTCCGCCATGCCGGTGCGCGTGCCGGTGGCGCGCTCCCACATGCGGATGAAGGTCTCCGCGGAGCCCTCCAGGCCGGTGGTGTTGACGCCGAGCTGCTTCAAATCGCGCACCATGTCCGGCAGCAGGCCCACGTGGGCCAGGCCGTAGTTGTCGAAGTCCGTGCCCAGCGGCGGCGGGCCGGCGCTGAGCTGCTGCTGGGCCTGGGCGGCGGCCTCGGCGGCGAAGCCCGCGGAGCAGGCGCCGTGCGGACCGAAGCGCGGGCGGGTCTGCTGGATGAAGCCGTTGAGGTCCGCGCCGAAGCCCATGTTCACCTTCAGGCCCTGGCGGCCGAACTCATAGGCCTGCGCGAAGGAGCGCGTGGAGCCCTGGCAGTTGTTGGCCACCGGCGTGCGGGTGTAGTCGCGCGTCTCGTCGTGCGCGGTGCGCAGGCCGAACATGCCGCCCGTCTGGCGCAGGTAGCGGATGATGGACGCGGGCGTCGTCTTCTCGTTGGCGGCCAGGCCCGGGTGCATCACCTCGCGGAAATGACCGTGGGAGATGTAGATGGGGTAGTAGTTCCGGCCCTGGGCGATGGCGAACGTCTCGTCCACGGAGCGCTCGGACATGTGCGCCACGTCGACGAGCATCCCCTTGTTCATCATCTCCGCGACCAGCGCCCGGCCCTCGGCCGTCAGGCCCTTGGTGTTCTTGCAGTTGGCGTCCACGTCGAAGCCCAGCGTGAAGCCGTTGCCCGTGAGGCCACAGTCCGTGTCCACGTGGCAGTTCTCCAGGAACTGGGACACCTGGAAGATGGCGTTGTGGGGCGCCGCGCCGCCGAAGCGGTTGTCCAGCTGGTGCACCGGCTGGATGGAGCGCACGCCCAGCGAGTAGACGCGGTTGAGCTCCGACTGCCAGTTCTTGGTGCCGAACAGCTTGCTGGACTCGATGGAGAGCACCATCGCCAGCTTGCCGGAGGCGATGATCTGCCGCGCGTGCGCGGGGGACAGGGCAATCTCCGCCCAGGACGTGCGGGCGTCGAAGTCCCGCGCCATCTGGAGCTGGATGTCCACGTCCACCATCTCGTCACACGGCCGCTTGAGGTTCTGGTACGGCAGCGCCCGGCAGAGGAACTCGTTGCTCACCAGGGAGATGGTGACCAGGGACATGCCGCCCTGGTGCGCCTGCCGCAACCAGCCCTCCCAGGACTGCTGATGCGCGATGGTGTCCCAGCGCGGCCACTGCGTGGGCACGCTCATGCGGCCCAGGTGGAGGCCGGTGTCGCCCTCCGTGCCTTCAATCTCACCGATGATTTCGGACGCCACCGCGCCGCCCACGCCGAACATCTGCGACAGCACCGGCACGCCGCTCAGGTCCACGCCGCCCGAGTTGGGGCACACGTTGAGCATGGAGCTCAGGTCCATGCGGACGCGCGCGTGGTCGCTCTCCGGGAAGCCACCGTCACAGCTCACCAGCGAGCCGGTGTGCTTGCCGTGGAACCAGCCACCGCTGAACGCCTCCTCGGCGAACATGTGGTGATGCATCTCCGCGAAGCCCGGAACGGAGACGGGCTGGGAGACCTCGGCCGTCGTGGACTCCTCGACGGGGGCGTCCTCTTCGGAGGGCTGGCACCCCTGGCTCAACACCAGGGCGGACGCGAGGGAGAAAGCCATGAAACGCCTTGGAGCGGGTCCGATACATCGCTGCATACAGTGCACCTTTCCGGTACCGCGGGGAGGTGGACTGGGACTACCAGGAGTGCGTCTTGTTTTTCAATTATTTCAACTTTTTCTTGAGAACTGGAACAGGGCGCTGACACACGGCGAAACCGCGCTGGGAGACGCTCGCGAGGACCTGTGTTGGCTCCCGGGCGGGCCGCGGGTCCGTGTGAAGCGTCACGTTACAAACGCCCGCCCGGACGGCGCCATGCGCCACGGCCTCTTTCGACGACGGCCGCGCGGCGCGGGTGACGAGCCGCACGGCCTCGTCACCCGCCGCGCTCAAGGAGACGGCTTCAACGTCATCGTCTCCACGAGCTGATCGACCGCCGGGGGCCGGAGGATGGCGTGGTGGTCGCCAGGGAGCTCGCGCACCGTCACGCCGCCGTCCGCCAGCGCCGCCCAGCCACCATCCGTCCCGGTGGGGACCTGCGTCTCGCTCGCGCGGATCAGCGTCACGTGGCCGCCGTAGCGCCCGGGCGCGTAGCGCCAGAGCGCGCGGAGGTTGCGCTCGTACACGCGGTACAGCGCGTGGACCTGCGCCGCCCCCACGCCCTGGGGGAGCGCGCCGGTGCGCCGCCCCAGGTCCAGCAGGCGCTCCAGGAGCGCGGCCTCGTCCAGCGGCTGCGCATCCTGCGGCAGCGTGGGCGAGGGCAGGCCCAGGAGCTGCGCGGTGAACTCCACGAACCGCGCGGCAATCCACGCCCCGCTCACCGGCTCCGCCGGCCGCTGGTCGAACGCGTAGGCGTCGATGAGCGTGAGCTGCGCCACCCGCTCGCCCCGCGCCTCCAACTGGCGCGCCATCTCGAAGGCCACCACGCCGCCCAGGGACCACCCCGCCAGCCGGTAGGGTCCGGACGCCTGGACGCCGCGCAGGGCCTCCAGGTAGGTGGCGGCCATGGCCTCCACCGTCTCCAGCGGCGCCTGTTCCCCTTCGAGGCCCGGCGACTGGAACGCGTAGAACGGTTGGTCCGGCCCGAGCCGCCGCGCCAGCTCCAGGTATGGCAGCACGTTGCCGCTGACGGGGTGGACGCAGAAGACAGGCGGCTGGGCGCCTCCTTGTTGGATGGGAACCAGCGGAGACAGGTGCCCCGGCGCCTCCCGGAGCCGCGCCGCCAGCGCCTCCAGCGTGCCCGCCTGGAACAGCGACACCACCGGCAGGCCGCGGCCCAGGCGCTCGCGAATGCGTGACACCATCCGCATGGCCAGGAGCGAGTGCCCTCCCAGCTCGAAGAAGTCGGCGTGGACGCCGATGGGGCCCGTGCCCAGCAGCTCCTCCCAGATGCCCGCGAGCAGGAGCTCGATGGCGTCCCGCGGCGCCACGTAGGTCCGCGAGGCCTCCGCGCCCAGCGCGTCAGGCGCCGGCAGCGCCTTGCGGTCCACCTTGCCGTTGGGCGTCAGCGGCAGCGCGCGGAGCACCATCACCCCGGCCGGCACCATGAAGTCAGGCAGCGCCTCCTTCACGAAGCGGCGCAGCTCCGCCGCATCCGGCACCGCGTCCGCCGGAGGCACGATGTACGCCACCAGCCTGCGGCCCTCTTCGGCCCCGTCCTCCCGCACCAGCACCACGGCGTCGCGCACGCCGGGGTGCCGCCGCAGGGCCGCCTCGATCTCCCCTAGCTCGATGCGGAAGCCGCGCACCTTCACCTGCTGGTCGATGCGCCCCAGGTACTGCAGCTCGCCGTCGGGCAACCACCGCACGCGGTCACCCGTGCGGTACAGGCGGGCCCCGGGCCGCTGGCTGAACGCGTCTGGCACGAAGCGCTCCGCCGTCAACTCGGGCCGGTCGGCGTAGCCACGGGCGAGTCCCGCGCCGCCCAGGTGCAGCTCGCCCGCGACGCCCTGGGGCACGGGCTGGCCGAGCGCATCCAGCACATAGGCCCGGGTCCCCTCAACGGGCCGCCCCACGGTGGGCTCGCGCGCGGCGCCGGGCGCGGCCACGGCATACGTCGAGTACGTCGTGTCCTCGGTGGGGCCATAGAGGTTGAGCACCCGCCGCACGCCCGGCGCGGACTGATGGATGGCCTCCACCAGTGACTGGGACAGCGGCTCTCCTGCCAGGTTGACCGTCCGCACGGAGTCCGGCAGGGCGCGGGCGCGCACCAGCTCCGCCATGGCGGAGGGGACCGTGTTGACCAGCGTCACCCGCTGGGCCGCCGGGAGGGTCGGCAGCTCCAGCGCGTTGCGGGCCAGGACCACCGCGCCGCCCCGGATGAGCGGCGCGAACAGCTCGAAGACGGACAGGTCGAAGTTGAGTGACGTGGAGGCGAGCACCCCAGCCAGCTCATCCGCCGCGAAGGCCCGTGTCGTCCAGCGCAGGAGCGCCACGGCCCCCCGGTGCGCCAGCGCCACGCCCTTGGGCCGGCCGGTGCTCCCGGAGGTGAACAACACGTAGGCCAGGTGGTCAGGCGCGGAAACGAGGGGTGCTCGGGAGTCAGCGACGTCCGCCTGCGCCTCGTCGAGCGCCAGACGAACCGCGCCCGAGGGGGGCAGTCCATCGAGCAGCGCGCGCTGGCCGACCAGGACCTTGGGCCGGGCGTCCTCCAGCATGAAGGCCAGGCGCTGGCGCGGGTACGCCGGATCCAATGGGACGTAGGCGCCTCCCGACTTGAGGATGCCGAGCACCGCGACCAACAGGTCCGCGTCGCGCTCCGCGCACAGCCCCACGCGGACCTCCGGCCCGACGCCCAGTTGGCGCAGCGTTCGCGCCAGCCGGTCCGCGCGCTGCTCGAGCTCGCGGTAGGTCAGCGTCACCTCGCCAGCCATCACCGCCACCGCCTCGGGCGTGGCCGCGGCCTGGCGTTCAACCAGCGTGTGGATGCAGACGTCCGGGGTGACATCGGCGCCGGTGTCATTCCACGCCACCAGCATCCGGTGCGTTTCGGCCGGGCTCAGGACCGGCAACGCGAACACGGCGCGGTCCGGCGCGGCGACCGCGGCCTCGAGCAGCGTGCGCAGGTGCCCCAACAGCCGCTCCGCCGTCCCGGCGTCGAACAGGGCCGTGCTGTACTCCAGCCCACCGGAGAAGCCGTCCTTCCCCTCCACGAAGCCCAGCGTGAGGTCGAACCGGGAGACCCGGTGCGCCACGGACACGGGCGTCAGTGCCATGCCGGCCTGCGCGGGCCCCTCGGCGTCGGGGGTGCTGTCCAGGGTGAGCATGACCTGGAACAGCGGCGCGTGGCTCAGGCTGCGCTCCGGACGCAGCGCCTCCACGAGCTTTTCGAAAGGTACATCCTGGTGCGTGTAGGCCCCGAGCGTCACGTCCCGGACCCGAGCGAGCAGCTCACGGAAGGATGGCTGGCCATCAAGCCGCGTCCGGAGCACCAGGGTGTTCACGAAGAAGCCGATCAGCGCCTCGGTCTCGGCGCGTGTCCGACCGGCGATGGGCGAGCCCACGGAGATGTCATCCTGCCCCGAGTAGCGCGCCAGCACCGCCTGGAAGGCCGCCAGCAGCACCATGAACGGCGTCGCCCCCTCACGGCGCGCGAGCGCGTGCACCGCGTCGGACAGCTCGCGGCCCAGCGCGAAGGGCGCGTAGGCGCCATCCAGGGACTGCACGGCCGGACGGGGCCGGTCCGTGGGCAGCTCCAGCAAGCGAGGCGCCCCTTCCAGTTGCTGCTTCCAGTATCCGAGCTGCGCCTCCAGGACGTCGCCCTGGAGCCATCCGCGCTGCCAGACCGCGTAGTCCGCGTACTGGAGCGGCAACGCCGGCAGCGGTGACGGTTGGCCCTGGGAGAAGGCGCTGTAGAGCGCGGTCAGCTCGCGAACCAGGAGCCCCATGGACCAGCCGTCCGAGACGATGTGGTGCATCACCAGCACCAGGACGTGGTCCTCGTCCGACAGCGAGAGCAACGCGCTCCGCAGCAGGGGACCGTGCTCCAGATTGAACGGACGCTGCGCCGCCTCTTGAGCGATCCGCATCGCCTCGGCCTCCCTGTCCTGGCCGGGCATGGCGCGCAGGTCCATCACCTCGAGCCGGGCGAGGCCCTGCGGATGGATGACCTGCACCGGAGCGCCCCCCTCTGTCCGGAACGTGGTGCGCAGCGACTCATGCCGACCGACCAGCGCCTCGAAGCTCCGCTCCAGGGCGGCAACATTCAAGGCGCCCGCCAACCGCACGGACGCGGGGACGTTGTAGACGGTGCTGCTGGGTTCCAACTGCGCGAGGAACCACAGTCGCTGCTGGGCGAATGAGAGCGGAATCGCGTTGTCGCGCGAAGCCGGGACCAGCGGCGGTGCCAGCGCCGGAGCATTCGTTGACGAAGCATGGTCCAGCCGCTGCGCCAGCTTCTCCACCGTGGGGGACTCGAAGATGTCCCGCAAGGGCAACGCGAACCCCAATGCATCCCGCACTCGCGACACCAACTGCGTGGCCAGCAGCGAGTGTCCGCCCAGCTCGAAGAAGTCGGCCTCCAGCCCCACGCGCTCGACGTTCAGCACTTCGCTGAAGATGGCGGCCAGCTTCTGCTCCGTGGCCGTCCGTGGCGCCACGTACGTCTCAATCGCGGTGCCCTCCGTGGCCGGCGCCGGGAGCGCCTTACGGTCCACCTTGCCGTTCGGCGTCAGCGGCAGCGTTTGGAGCACCACGTATGCCGACGGCACCATGTACTCCGGCAGCCGCTGCTTCATATGGGCGCGCAGCGCGCTGGGCTCAAGCGCGGTGCCGTCATGTACCGTCACGTAAGCCACCAGCCGCTTGCCTTCACTGGCGTCTTCCCGCGCCACCACCACGGCCTCGTTGACGCCCGCGTGCTGGGCCAGCGCCGCCTCCACCTCTCCCAGCTCGATTCGGTACCCACGCACCTTCACCTGCGTGTCGCCTCGGCCCAGGAACTCCAGCGTCCCGTTCCCCAGCCACCGCACCATGTCTCCCGTGCGGTAGAGGCGCTCGCCGTCTCCGAACGGGCTCGGAACGAAGCGCTCCGCCGTCAGCTCAGGGCGGCCCACGTAGCCCACCGCCAGCCCGTCTCCGCCCACGTACAGCTCGCCCGGGACGCCCACCGGCACCGGCCGCATCGCGTCGTCCAGCACGTATGCCGTCGTATTGGACACAGGCCGGCCGATGGACACTGACGCGCCTACCTCTTCCTGCCTCTCCATCCGGTACGTGCTGGAGAACGTCGTGTTCTCCGTCGGGCCGTACCCGTTGATGAGGACTCCTCCCGCTTCCAGCCGCTCCTTCGCCCGCGCCACCGGCAGCGCGTCTCCACCCGCCAGCACCTGCCGCACCTTCGCCAGGGCTTGCGCCTGCCGCGCCTGCATCTGCTCGAACAGCGCCGCCGTCAGCCACAGCGACGTCACTCCCGACGCCTCCAACTTCCGGCCCAACTCCTCCAACGACGGCGTGCCCGCCGGGTACACCACCAGCTTCGCCCCGTGCAGCAGCGCGCCCCACACCTCCAGCGTCGAGGCGTCGAAGGAAATCGGCGCAAGCTGCAGCCACACCTCCTCGGGCCCGAAGCGCGCGTAGTCCGCCCCCAGCACCAGCCGCGACACCGCTCGGTGCGGCACCCCCACGCCCTTCGGCTTCCCCGTGCTCCCCGACGTGAACATCACATACGCCAGGTTGTCTCCGCAGACTCGCGTGCTCGGTGTCGTCTCCGGCTGGTGGGCAATCTGCGTGGCCCACTCCGTGTCCACGCACACCACCAGCTCACCGCCAGACGCCACCTCGTCCGCAAGCTTCTCCTGCGCCACCAACACCGCGACACCCGCCTCCGCCTTCATCCAAGCCAGGCGCTCCAGCGGGTAGCTGGCATCCAGCGGTACGTACACGCCTCCCGCCTTCAGGATGCCCAGCACGCTCACCACCAACTCCAGCGAGCGCTCCACGCACAGCCCCACCCGTACCTCAGGGCCCACACCCATGCCCCTCAAGTGGTGCGCCAACTGGTTCGCTCGCCGGTTCAGCTCCCGATACGTCAGCCGCTGCCCCTCGTACTCCACCGCTATCGCATCCGGCGTTCGGTGTGCTTGCTCCTCGAAGAGCCTCGCTACGCTGGCATCGCGTGGGTACGGCGCGACGGCCCCACTCCATTCCTCCACCAGGCGCAGCTCTGCTTCACGGTCCATCAGCGGCAAGTCACGAAGCCGCGTCTCAGGCCGGCGTACTGCGGCCTCAAGCAACACACGCAGGTGCCACAACAAGCGCTGCATCGATTCGGCGTGGAACAGGTCGCTGTTGAACTCCAACGTCCCTGCCAGCCCGCCCTCGCTCGACTCGCCCAGCCCCAGCGTCAGGTCGAACTTCGACGTCTTCCCGGTGGCCTCCGCCGCCTCCAGCTTCAGCCCCGGCAGACTCACCGCTCCTCCTGGCGCGTTCTGCAGCACCAGCATCACCTGGAACAGCGGGCTGCGGCTCAAGTCCCTCTCCGGCTGCAGCTCCTCCACCAGCCTCTCGAATGGCACGTCCTGGTGCGCGTACGCACCCAACGTCACCTCCCTCACCTGCCCCAGCAGCTCACGGAAGCTCTCCTCCCCCTTCACCTTCGTGCGCAGCACCAGCGTATTCACGAAGAAGCCAATCAGCCCCTCCGTCTCCGCCCTCGTCCGGTTCGCGATGGGCGAGCCCACACACACGTCCTCCTGCCTCGCGTACCTCGACAGCACCGCCTGGAAGGCCGCCAGCAGCACCATGAAGGGCGTCGCATTCTCCTCCTGCGCCAGCCCCTTCACCCCCTCCCACATCGCCCTCGGCCACTCCAGCCCCGTCGTCCCCCCTCGGTACGTCTGCACCGCGGGCCTCGCCTTGTCCGTTGGCAACTCCAACGCACCAGGCGCCCCCTCCAACTGCCTCCTCCAGTACCCGAGCTGCTCCTCCAGCACCTCCCCCGCCAGCCACTCCCTCTGCCACACCGCATAGTCCGCGTACTGCACCGGCAGCTCCGGCAGGCGCGGCTCTCTCCCTGCCGCGGATGCCTCGTACAACTCCACCAGCTCCCTCACCAACACGCCCATCGACCACCCGTCCGACACGATGTGGTGCATCACCAGCACCAGCACGTGCTCCTCCTCCCCCTCCTTCACCACCGTCGCTCTCAGCAACGGCCCCTTCTCCAGGTTGAATGGGCGCAAGGCTTCAGCTTCCGTTCGACGTTCGACCTCCTGGGCGGCCTCAGCGCCGGATAGGGCGCTAACGTCAACGAACTCCAGCGCTCCGATACCGTTCGGAGCGATGACCTGAATGGGCATCCCTCCCTCGGAACGGAACGTGGTGCGCAGTGCCTCGTGCCTCTGAACCAATGCGCCGAAGCTTCTTTGAAGCGCCGCCAAATCCAATGTGCCAGAGAGCTTCACCGCCACGGGCACGTTGTAGGAAGCGCTGTTCGGTTCGAGCTGGTGGAGGAACCACAGCCGCTGCTGAGCGAACGACAGCGGGATCGGTCCGCCGCGCGCGGTACGAACCAACGGCGGCCCCCTCCTTGTAGCGCCCCTGCCCGAGTCATGAACCAGCCGTTCGGCCAGTGCTGCGACAGTTCGGCATTCAAAGACCGTTCGAAGCGGCAATTCCACCTGGAAGGCCTCTCGAACGCGGGACACCAACTGCGTGGCCAGTAGCGAGTGCCCGCCCAGCTCGAAGAAGTCGTCACTCACGCTGATCCGGTCGACGTTCAGCACTTCGCTGAAGATGGCCGCCAGCTTCTGCTCCGTGGCCGTGCGTGGCGCCTGGAAGTGCTCGGCCTTCGGGCCCGCGGCCTCCGGTGCGGGCAGGGCCTTGCGGTCCACCTTGCCGTTTCGCGTCAGTGGCAGCGTCTCCAGCACCACATACGCCGACGGCACCATGTACTCCGGCAGCCGCTGCTTCATGTGGCTGCGAAGTGCACCGGCCTCCAGCTCCGAGCCCTCCCGCGGCGTCACATACGCCACCAGCCGCTTGCCTTCGCTTCCGTCCTCCCGCGCCACCACCACGGCCTCGTTGACGCCCGCGTGCTGGGCCAGCGCCGCTTCCACCTCTCCCAGCTCGATTCGGTACCCGCGCACCTTCACCTGCGTGTCGCCTCGGCCCAGGAACTCCAGCGTCCCGTTCCCCAGCCACCGCACCATGTCTCCCGTGCGGTAGAGGCGCTCGCCGTCTCCGTATGGGCTCGGCACGAAGCGCTCCGCCGTCAACTCAGGGCGGCCCACGTAGCCCACGGCCAGGCCGTCTCCGCCCACGTACAGCTCGCCCGGGACACCCACCGGCACCGGCCGCATTGCGCCGTCCAGCACGTATGCCGTCGTATTGGACACAGGCCGGCCGATGGCCACCAACGCGCCTACCTCTTCCGGGCTCTCCATCCGGTACGTGCTGGAGAACGTCGTGTTCTCCGTCGGGCCGTACCCGTTGATGAGGACTCCGCCCGCTTCCAGCCGCTCCTTCACCCGCGCCACCGGCAGCGCGTCTCCACCCGCGAGCACCTGCCTCACCTTCGCCAGGGCTTGCGGCTGCCGCGCCTGCATCTGCTCGAACAGCGCCGCCGTCAGCCACAGCGACGTCACTCCCGACGTCTCCAGCTTCCGGCCCAACTCCTCCAGCGACGGCGTGCCCGCCGGGTACACCACCAGCTTCGACCCGTGCAGCAGCGCGCCCCACACCTCCAACGTCGAAGCATCGAAGGAAATCGGCGCAAGCTGCAGCCACACCTCGTCAGGCCCGAAGCGCGCGTAGTCCGTCCCCAGCACCAATCGCGACACCGCTCGGTGCGGCACCCCCACGCCCTTCGGCTTCCCCGTGCTCCCCGACGTGAACATCACATACGCCAGGTTGTCTCCGCAGACTCGCGTGCTCGGTGTCGTCTCCGGCTGGTGGGCAAGCTGTGTGCTCCACGCTGCGTCGACGTAGACCGTAGGCAAGGTGTCGGGCAGGGTCAGAGCATGGAGCAAGCGCTGCTGGCCGACCAGCAGCGCCACCTCCGACTCCCGAAGCATCCATGCCAGCCGTTCCAGCGGATAGCTGGCGTCCAGCGGCACGTACACGCCTCCCGCCTTCAGGATGCCCAGCACGCTCACCACCAACTCCAGCGAGCGCTCCACGCACAGCCCCACCCTCACCTCGGGGCCCACCCCCATGTCCCTCAGGTGGTGCGCTAGCTGATTGGCTCGCCGGTTCAGCTCGCGGTACGTCAGCCGCTGTCCCTCGTACTCCACCGCTACGGACTCCGGTGTCCGCTCCGCCTGCTGCTCGAATAGCGCAGAGAGGCTGGCGCTCCGTGGGTACTCCGGGGCCGTCCCGCTCCACGCCTTCACCAGCCGCTGCTCTTCTTCACGGCTCATCAACGGCAAGTCGCTCAACCGTGATGCAGGCCGTGCGACAGCCGCTTCCAGCAGGCTCCGCAAATGCGTGAGCAGCCGCGCCATCGTCTCGGGCTCAAACAGGTCGCTGTTGAACTCCAGACCGCCAGAGAGGCCCCCATCCGATTCACTCACCCCGAGTGTCAGGTCGAACTTCGACGTCTTCCCGGTGGCCTCCGCCGCCTCCAGCTTCAGCCCCGGCAGACTCACCGCTCCTCCTGGCGCGTTCTGCAGCACCAGCATCACCTGGAACAGCGGGCTGCGGCTCAAGTCCCTCTCCGGCTGCAGCTCCTCCACCAGCCTCTCGAATGGCACGTCCTGGTGCGCGTACGCACCCAACGTCACCTCCCTCACCTGCCCCAGCAGCTCACGGAAGCTCTCCTCCCCCTTCACCTTCGTGCGCAGCACCAGCGTATTCACGAAGAAGCCAATCAGCCCCTCCGTCTCCGCCCTCGTCCGGTTCGCGATGGGCGAGCCCACACACACGTCCTCCTGCCTCGCGTACCTCGACAGCACCGCCTGGAAGGCCGCCAGCAGCACCATGAAGGGCGTCGCATTCTCCTCCTGCGCCAGCCCCTTCACCCCCTCCCACATCGCCCTCGGCCACTCCAGCCCCGTCGTCCCCCCTCGGTACGTCTGCACCGCGGGCCTCGCCTTGTCCGTTGGCAACTCCAACGCACCAGGCGCCCCCTCCAACTGCCTCCTCCAGTACCCGAGCTGCTCCTCCAGCACCTCCCCCGCCAGCCACTCCCTCTGCCACACCGCATAGTCCGCGTACTGCACCGGCAGCTCCGGCAGGCGCGGCTCTCTCCCTGCCGCGGATGCCTCGTACAACTCCACCAGCTCCCTCACCAACACGCCCATCGACCACCCGTCCGACACGATGTGGTGCATCACCAGCACCAGCACGTGCTCCTCCTCCCCCTCCTTCACCACCGTCGCTCTCAGCAACGGCCCCTTCTCCAGGTTGAACGGGCGCAGCGCTTCCTCTGCAACGAACCGCTCTACCGCCGACGCCCGTTCGAGTCCGCTGTCCGAACCAAGCTCCACGACTTCGAGCCGCGCCGTCGCGTCCTCCGAGACGAGTTGCACGGGCGTACCGCCCTGCTCCTCGAACGTCGTGCGCAGCGATTCGTGTCGGCGCACCAGTTCATCGAAGCTGCGCCGCAATGCCCCAAGGTCGAGGGTCCCGCTCAGCTTCACCGCCACGGGCACGTTGTAGAAGGCGCTGCCTGGCTCCAACTGATCGAGGAACCACAGCCGCTGCTGGGCGAACGACAGCGGGAGGGCGCCCTCTCGGGGGACTCGTCTCAATGCAGGCGCCTGGTGCGCCGAGACCTCCGACTGCGCCTCCTCCAACCGCGCGGCCAGCTTCTCCACCGTGGGGGACTCGAAGACGTCCCGCAGGGGCAGCTCCATCTGGAACGCCTCGCGCACTCGGGACACCAACTGCGTGGCCAGTAGCGAGTGTCCGCCCAGCTCGAAGAAGTCTCCCTCCAGCCCCACGCGCTCGACGTTCAGCACTTCGCTGAAGATGGCCGCCAGCTTCTGCTCCGTGGCCGTCCGTGGCGCCTGGAAGTGCTCGGCCTTCGAGCCCGCTGCCTCCGGTGCGGGCAGGGCCTTGCGGTCCACCTTCCCGTTCGGCGTCAGCGGCAGTGACTGGAACACCACGTATGCCGACGGCACCATGTACTCCGGCAGCCGTTGCTTCATATGGGCGCGTAGCGCGCTGGGCTCCAGTTCCGAGCCCTCTCGCGGCGTCACATACGCCACCAGCCGCTTGCCTTCACTGGCGTCTTCCCGCGCCACCACCACGGCCTCGTTGACGCCCGCGTGCTGGGCCAGCGCCGCTTCCACCTCCCCCAGCTCAATGCGGTACCCGCGCACCTTCACCTGCGTGTCGCCTCGGCCCAGGAACTCCAGCGTCCCGTTCCCCAGCCACCGCGCCACGTCCCCCGTCCGGTAGAGGCGCTCGCCGTCTCCGAACGGGCTCGGCACGAAGCGCTCCGCCGTCAGCTCAGGGCGGCCCACGTAGCCCACTGCCAGGCCGTCTCCGCCCACGTACAGCTCGCCCGGGACGCCCACCGGCACCGGCCGCATCCCGCCGTCCAGCACGTATGCCGTCGTATTGGACACAGGCCGGCCGATGGACACCGATGCGCCCACCTCCTCCGGACTCTCCATCCGGTACGTGCTGGAGAACGTCGTGTTCTCCGTCGGGCCGTACCCGTTGATGAGGACTCCTCCCGCTTCCAGCCGCTCCTTCACCCGCGCCACCGGCAGCGCGTCTCCACCCGCGAGCAACTGACGCACCTTCGCCAGGGCCTGCGGCTGCCGCGCCTGCATCTGCTCGAACAGCGCCGCCGTCAGCCACAGTGACGTCACTCCCGACGTCTCCAGCTTCCGGCCCAACTCCTCCAGCGAAGGCGTGCCCGCCGGGTACACCACCAGCTTCGCCCCGTGCAGCAGCGCGCCCCACACCTCCAGCGTCGAGGCGTCGAAGGAAATCGGCGCCAGTTGCAGCCACACCTCGTCAGGCCCGAAGCGCGCGTAGTCCGTCCCCAGCACCAATCGCGACACCGCTCGGTGCGGCACCCCCACGCCCTTCGGCTTCCCCGTGCTTCCTGACGTGAACATCACGTACGCCAGGTTGTCTCCACTCACCGTTGAAGCAGGGTTGCTCTCAGGCTGACGGGCGACGTGCGTGGCCCACTCCGTATCCACGCACACCACCAACTCACCGCCAGACGCCACCTCGTCCGCAAGCTTCTCCTGCGCCACCAACACCGCGACGCCTGCCTCCGCCTTCATCCAAGCCAGCCGCTCCAGCGGGTAGCTCGCATCCAGCGGCACGTACACGCCTCCCGCCTTCAGGATGCCCAGCACGCTCACCACCAACTCCAGCGAGCGCTCCACGCACAGCCCCACCCTCACTTCGGGCCCCACACCCATGCCCTTCAGGTGATGCGCGAGCTGGTTCGCACGCCGGTTCAGCTCCCTGTACGTCAGCCGCTGTCCCTCGTACTCCACCGCCACCGACTCCGGCGTCCGCTGCACCTGGGCTTCAAACAGCTCCGCCAACCCTACGTCGCGCGGGTACTCGGAGGCCGTCCCACTCCACGCCTCCACCACGCGCGTCCGCTCCTCGGCGCCCATCAACGGCAGCTCACCCAGCCGCGCCTCAGGCTCGGCGATGGCGCCCTCCAACAGCACCTTCAGGTGCCCGAGCATCCGGTCCATCGTCCCGGCCTCGAACAGGTCGCTGTTGTAATTCGCCATGGCGACCACGCCGTCCTGCACTTCCTCCATCACCAGCGACACGTCGTACTTCGACGTCCTGCCCTCCGACTCCACGCCAGAGACGCGCAGCCCCTCACCCAACGTCACGTCCGTCACTGGCGTGTTCTGCAGCGTCAGCGTCACCTGGAACAGCGGGCTTCGACCCAAGTCCCTCTCTGGGTGCAGCTCCTCCACCAGCTTCTCGAACGGCACATCCTGGTGCGCGTACGCTCCCAGCGTCACCTCCCGGACTTGTCCCAACAATTCACGGAACGTCAGTCCGGGCGACAGCCTGGCCCGCAGCACCAGCGTGTTCACGAAGAAGCCGATCAGCCCCTCCGTCTCCCCATGCGTCCGCCCTGCGATGGGCGAGCCCACGCTCACGTCCTCCTGCCTCGCGTACCTCGACAGCACCACCTGATACGCCGCCAGCAACACCATGAACGGCGTCGCGCCTTCTCGCTGAGCCAGGGACTTCACGCCGTCCCACAACGGCTTTGGCCATCGCTGTTCGAGATGACCTCCACGGAAGGTCTGAAGGGTGGGCCGAGCCCTGTCCGTCGGGAGCTCGAGCGCTTGCGCCGCGCCTTCCAGCTGTTGCTTCCAGTACGCGAGCTGCCTCTCCAGCACCTCACCCCGGAGCCACTCGCGCTGCCACACGGCATAGTCCGCGTACTGCACCGGCAGGTCCGGCAGGGGTGACGAACGCCCTTGTGCGAACGCCTCGTACAACGAGGTCACTTCGCGCACGAGGATGCCCATCGACCACCCGTCCGACACGATGTGGTGCATCACCAGCACCAGCACGTGCTCCTGCTCGGACAACTTCAACAGGGTCACGCGCAGCAGTGGACCGCGCGCCAGATCGAATGGCTGATGAGCATCCTCGTCGGCCAGACGGGAGACTTCCGCCGCGCGCTCGTCTTCCGGCAGTGAAGCCAGCGTCTTGTGTTGGAAGGCCAGTACCGGATCCGCGGAGATGACCTGCACCGGCATTCCATCGCAACTGCTGAACGTCGTCCGCAGGGACTCATGTCGCCGCACGAGTTCTTGGAAGCTTCGCTGGAGCACCATCGCATCCAACGGGCCTTCTACCCGAAGCACCGCCGGCACATTGTAGGAGGTGCCCCCTGGGTTCATCTGGTCCAGGAGCCACAGTCGCTGCTGCGCGAACGAGGTCGGCAAGCTCGAGCCGTGCTCCAACCGTGGCTTCAACGGAGGAGCCGCGACCGACATCCCGGAGCGCACAGCCCGTTCGACGCGTTCAGCGAACTCCGACATCGTGGGGGCTTCGAACAGCTCTCGGAGCGGCAGCTCGATCCCGAAGACAGTCCTGACCCGAGAAACGACCTGGGTCGCCAGCAGCGAGTGTCCACCCAACTCGAAGAAGTTGTCCTTCAAGCCGATCCGCGCAACGCCCAGCACCTCCGAGAAGACGCCAGCCAGCAGCACTTCGGTTGGCGTACGCGGAGCCTCGTACCCTGCCCCGGGCAGGCGCGGCTGCGCATCCGGAGTCGGTAGTGCCCTGCGGTCCACCTTCCCATTCGGCGTCAGCGGCAGCGTCTCCAGCACCACGTATGCCGACGGCACCATGTACTCCGGCAGCCGCTGCTTCATATGGGCGCGTAGCGCGCTGGGCTCAAGCGCGGTGCCGTCATGTACCGTCACATACGCCACCAGCCGCTTGCCTTCGCTCCCGTCCTGCCGCGACACCACCACGGCCTCGTTGACGCCCGCGTGCTGGGCCAGCGCCGCTTCCACCTCCCCCAGCTCGATTCGGTACCCACGCACCTTCACCTGCGTGTCGCCTCGGCCCAGGAACTCCAGCGTCCCGTTCCCCAGCCACCGCACCATGTCTCCCGTGCGGTAGAGGCGCTCGCCGTCTCCGTATGGGCTCGGCACGAAGCGCTCCGCCGTCAGCTCAGGGCGGCCCACGTAGCCCACCGCCAGCCCGTCTCCGCCCACGTACAGCTCGCCCGGGACGCCCACCGGCACCGGCCGCATCCCGCCGTCCAGCACGTATGCCGTCGTATTGGACACAGGCCGGCCGATGGACACCGATGCGCCCACCTCCTCCGGACTCTCCATCCGGTACGTGCTGGAGAACGTCGTGTTCTCCGTCGGGCCGTACCCGTTGATGAGGATTCCGCCCGCGGAAAGTCGCTCCCTCACCCGCGCCACCGGCAGCGCGTCTCCACCCGCCAGCACCTGCCTCACCTTCGCCAGGGCTTGCGGCTGCCGCGCCTGCATCTGCTCGAACAGCGCCGCCGTCAGCCACAGTGACGTCACTCCCGACGTCTCCAGCTTGCGGCCCAACTCCTCCAACGACGGCGTGCCCGCCGGGTACACCACCAGCTTCGCCCCGTGCAGCAGCGCGCCCCACACCTCCAACGTCGAAGCATCGAAGGAAATCGGCGCAAGCTGCAGCCACACCTCGTCAGGCCCGAAGCGCGCGTAGTCCGTCCCCAGCACCAGCCGCGACACCGCTCGGTGCGGCACCCCCACGCCCTTCGGCTTCCCCGTGCTCCCCGACGTGAACATCACATACGCCAGGTTGTCTCCGCAGACTCGCGTGCTCGGCGTCGTCTCCGGCTGGTGGGCAATCTGCGCGGCCCACTCCGTGTCCACGCACACCACCAGCTCACCGCCAGACGCCACCTCGTCCGCAAGCTTCTCCTGCGCCACCAACACCGCGACGCCCGCCTCCGCCTTCATCCAAGCCAGCCGCTCCAGCGGGTAGCTCGCATCCAGCGGCACGTACACGCCTCCCGCCTTCAGGATGCCCAGCACGCTCACCACCAACTCCAGCGAGCGCTCCATGCACAGCCCCACCCTCACTTCGGGCCCCACACCCATGCCCTTCAGGTGATGCGCGAGCTGGTTCGCACGCCGGTTCAGCTCCCTGTACGTCAGCCGCTGCCCCTCGTACTCCACCGCCACGGCTTCCGGCGTCCGCTGCACCTGGGCTTCAAACAGCTCCGACAAACCCGAGTCGCGCGGGTACTCGGAGGCCGTCCCGCTCCACGCCTTCACCAGCCGATTCCGTTCCTCGGCGCCCATCAACGGAAGCTCGCCCAACCGAGTCTCCGGACTGACGACAGCCGCCTCCAACAGCACCTTCAGGTGCCCGAGCAGCCGGTCCATCGTCCCGGCCTCGAACAGGTCGCTGTTGAACTCCAACGTCCCTGCCAGCCCGCCCTCACTCGACTCGCCCAGCCCCAGCGTCAGGTCGAACTTCGACGTCTTCCCGGTGGCCTCCGCCGCCTCCAGCTTCAGCCCCGGCAGACTCACCGCTCCTCCTGGCGCGTTCTGCAGCACCAGCATCACCTGGAACAGCGGGCTGCGGCTCAAGTCCCTCTCCGGCTGCAGCTCCTCCACTAGCCTCTCGAATGGCACGTCCTGGTGCGCGTACGCACCCAGCGTCACCTCCCTCACCTGCCCCAGCAGCCCACGGAAGCTCTCCTCCCCCTTCACCTTCGTGCGCAGCACCAGCGTATTCACGAAGAAGCCAATCAGCCCCTCCGTCTCCGCCCTCGTCCGGTTCGCGATGGGCGAGCCCACACACACGTCCTCCTGCCTCGCGTACCTCGACAGCACCGCCTGGAATGCCGCCAGCAGCACCATGAAGGGCGTCGCATTCTCCTCCTGCGCCAGCCCCTTCACCCCCTCCCACAGCGCCCTCGGCCACTCCAGCCCCGTCGTCCCTCCTCGGTACGTCTGCACCGCGGGCCTCGCCTTGTCCGTTGGCAACTCCAACGCACCAGGCGCCCCCTCCAACTGCCTCCTCCAGTACCCGAGCTGCTCCTCCAGCACCTCCCCCGCCAGCCACTCCCTCTGCCACACCGCATAGTCCGCGTACTGCACCGGCAGCTCCGGCAGGCGCGGCTCTCTCCCTGCCGCGGATGCCTCGTACAACTCCACCAACTCCCTCACCAGCACGCCCATCGACCACCCGTCCGACACGATGTGGTGCATCACCAGCACCAGCACGTGCTCCTCCTCCCCCTCCTTCACCACCGTCGCTCTCAGCAACGGCCCCTTCTCCAGGTTGAATGGGCGCTGTACCTCTTCTGCGATCCATTGCTGCGCCGTCGTGGTCCGGTCGGCTGCCCACGAACTGAAGTCGATCTGCTGAAAATACGGCTGCGGCTCGGACGCGATGACCTGGACAGGCTCCCCCCCGTTGTCACGGAACGTCGTGCGCAATGGTTCGTGGCGCCGCACGAGTTCGCGGAAGCTGGACTCCAAGGCCTCCAGCTCCAGACGCCCCGAGAGCCTCACCACCGAAGGCACGTTGTAGAACGGGCTGCCTGGCTCCAGTTGATCAAGGAACCACAACCGCTGCTGCGCGAATGACAACGGAATCGCCACGTCCCGAGGCGCCCGAGTCAAACGTGGAGCCCGAACCACCGCCGATTCTGTTCCGCGAGAGTCCTCTACACGTTGAGCCAGCTTCTCGACCGTGGGGCACTCGAAGATGTCCCTCAAGGGGAGCTCGATCTTCAAATCCTCGCGCACGCGTGACACCAACTGTGTCGCCAGCAGCGAGTGTCCGCCCAGCTCGAAGAAGTCTCCCTCCAGCCCCACGCGCTCGACGTTCAGCACTTCGCTGAAGATGGCCGCCAGCTTCTGCTCCGTGGCCGTCCGTGGCGCCTGGAACTGCTCGGCCTTCGGGCCCGCGGCCTCCGGTGCGGGCAGGGCCTTGCGGTCCACCTTCCCGTTCGGCGTCAGCGGCAGCGTCTCCAGCACCACATACGCCGACGGCACCATGTACTCCGGCAGCCGTTGCTTCATATGGGCGCGTAGCGCGTTGGGCTCCAGCTCCGAGCCCTCTCGCGGCGTCACATACGCCACCAGCCGCTTGCCTTCACTGGCGTCTTCCCGCGCCACCACCACGGCCTCGTTGACGCCCGCGTGCTGGGCCAGCGCCGCTTCCACCTCCCCCAGCTCAATGCGGTACCCGCGCACCTTCACCTGCGTGTCGCCTCGGCCCAGGAACTCCAGCGTCCCGTTCCCCAGCCACCGCGCCACGTCCCCCGTCCGGTAGAGGCGCTCGCCGTCTCCGAACGGGCTCGGCACGAAGCGCTCCGCCGTCAGCTCAGGGCGGCCCACGTAGCCCACTGCCAGGCCGTCTCCGCCCACGTACAGCTCGCCCGGGACGCCCACCGGCACCGGCCGCATCCCGCCGTCCAGCACGTATGCCGTCGTATTGGACACAGGCCGGCCGATGGACACCGATGCGCCCACCTCCTCCGGACTCTCCATCCGGTACGTGCTGGAGAACGTCGTGTTCTCCGTCGGGCCGTACCCGTTGATGAGGACTCCTCCCGCTTCCAGCCGCTCCTTCACCCGCGCCACCGGCAGCGCGTCTCCACCCGCCAGCACCTGCCGCACCTTCGCCAGGGCTTGCGGCTGCCGCGCCTGCATCTGCTCGAACAGCGCCGCCGTCAGCCACAGCGACGTCACTCCCGACGTCTCCAGCTTCCGGCCCAACTCCTCCAACGACGGCGTGCCCGCCGGGTACACCACCAGCTTCGACCCGTGCAGCAGCGCGCCCCACACCTCCAACGTCGAGGCGTCGAAGGAAATCGGCGCCAGTTGCAGCCACACCTCCTCAGGCCCGAAGCGCGCGTAGTCCGCCCCCAGCACCAGTCGCGACACCGCTCGGTGCGGCACGCCAACGCCCTTCGGCTTCCCGGTGCTCCCCGACGTGAACATCACGTACGCCAGGTTGTCTCCGCAGACTCGCGTGCTCGGTGTCGTCTCCGGCTGGTGGGCAATCTGCGTGGCCCACTCCGTGTCCACGCACACCACCAGCTCACCGCCAGACGCCACCTCGTCCGCAAGCTTCTCCTGCGCCACCAACACCGCGACGCCCGCCTCCGCCTTCATCCAAGCCAGCCGCTCCAGCGGGTAGCTGGCATCCAGCGGCACGTACACGCCTCCCGCCTTCAGGATGCCCAGCACGCTCACCACCAACTCCAGCGAGCGCTCCACGCACAGCCCCACCCTCACTTCCGGCCCCACACCCATGCCCCTCAGGTGGTGCGCCAACTGGTTCGCTCGCCGGTTCAACTCGCTGTACGTCAGCCGCTGCCCCTCGTACTCCACCGCCACCGACTCCGGCGTACGCTCAACCTGCTGTTCGAAGAGGACCGCAAGGCCAGCATCGCGCGGGTACGCAGTAGCCGTCCCGCTCCACGCCTTCACCAGCCGATTCCGTTCCTCGGCGTCCATCAACGGAAGCTCGCCCAACCGAGTCTCCGGCTCGGCGATGGCCGCATTCAGCAGCGTCCGCAGGTGCCTCAACAGCTTGAGCACCGTCTCCGCTTCAAACAAATCGGTGTTGTAGTTGGCCGCCACCACCACACCGTCCTGAACCTCCTCCACCACCAGCGACAGGTCGAACTTCGACGTCCTGCCCTCCGACTCCACGCCGGAGAGGCGCAGCCCCTCACCCAACGTCACGTCCGTCACTGGCGTGTTCTGCAGCGTCAGCGTCACCTGGAACAGCGGGCTGCGGCTCAAGTCCCTCTCTGGCTGCAGCTCCTCCACCAGCTTCTCGAACGGCACATCCTGGTGCGCGTACGCCCCCAGCGTCACTTCCCTCACCTGCCCCAGCAGTTCCCGGAAGCTCCGCGCCGCGCTCACCTTCGTGCGCAGCACCAGCATGTTCGCGAAGAACCCGATCAGCCCCTCCGTCTCCCCATGCGTCCGCCCTGCGATGGGCGAGCCCACGCTCACGTCCTCCTGCCTCGCGTACCTCGACAGCACCACCTGATACGCCGCCAGCAACACCATGAACGGCGTCGCGCCTTCTCGCCGGCCGAAGGCCTCCAGGTCACGCCAGAGGGACCTGGGCCACACTTCGTGACGCAGGGCTCCGCTGTACGTCTGAACCGCTGGCCGCGCCTTGTCGGTGGGCAACTCCAGGGCCCTCGGCGCATCGGCGAGCTGCTCCCGCCAGTACGCGAGCTGCGCCTCCAACACCTCGCCCTGGAGCCACTCGCGCTGCCACACCGCGTAGTCCGGGTACTGCACCGGCAACTCCGGGAGCGGTGATGGATGGCTCCGGGTGAAGGCGTCGTAGAGCGCCGCGACCTCCCGGACGAGGACCCCCATCGACCAGCCATCGGACACGATGTGATGCATCATCAGCACCAGCACGTGCTCCTGCGCCCCGAGTCGCAGCAGCGAGGTCCTCAGCAGCGGCCCCTTCTCCAGATCGAAGGGCTTGAGCGACTCCGCCTCGGAGCGCCGCAGGGCCTCCTGCTCCGCGTCGGGGTGTCCGCTCAGGTCAACGACCGCCAGCGCGCGCTGCCCCTCGGGCGAGATGACCTGCACGGGCGCTCCACCCTCGGCGCGGAACGTGGTCCGCAAGGACTCGTGGCGGCGAACGAGCGCGTCGAAGCTCCGCTTCAGGGCCACCACGTCGAGCGGCCCAGACAACTTCACCACCGCCGGGACGTTGTAGAAGGCGCTTCCTGGCGCGAGCTGCTCCAGGAACCACAACCGCTGCTGCGCGAACGACAGGGGGAGGACGTTTGTCCGTCCCTCCCTTGGCCTCAGCGGAGGCGCCGCGACCGCCGCGCCAGACCGGACCCAGCGGTCCACCCGTTCGGCGAGCGCGGCCACGGTCGGAGCTTCAAAGAGGTCTCGGAGCGGGAGCTCGATACCCAAGGCGCCCCGGATGCGGGAGATGGCCTGCGTGGCCAGCAGCGAGTGCCCGCCCAGATCGAAGAAGCCGCTGTGGACACCGACTCGCTCCAGGCCCAGCACCTCGGAGAACAAGCCCGCCAGGAGCTCCTCCGTGGCCGTCCGAGGCGCGACGAAGGCTTCCGCGTCCGCCGCCTGGAAGTCCGGCGCGGGCAGGGCCTTGCGGTCCACCTTCCCGTTGGGCGTCAAAGGCAGCGAGTCCAGCACCACCAGGGCCTGCGGTACCATGTACTCAGGCAGCGTCCGCGCCAGGAAGCCCCGCAGCGACTCGGCGTCCAGTGCGTGCCCTGGCTTCGGCACGGCGTAACCCACCAGGCGCTTGCCCTCCGCCGCGCCGTCGAGGGCCACCACGACGGACTCGCGCACCGCGACGTGCCGCTCCAGCGCCGCTTCCACCTCCCCCAACTCGACGCGATAGCCGCGGACCTTGAGCTGGTAGTCCATGCGCCCCAGGAACTCCACCCGCCCATCCGCGAGCACACGGGCCCGGTCACCGGTCCGGTACATCCGCGCCCCCGGCTCATCCGTGTACGGGTCCGGCATGAAGCGCTCGGCCGAGAGGTCCGGCCGGCCCAGGTAGCCGCGGCCCACCGTCTCTCCACCGATGCACAACTCCCCTGGAATCCCCACCGGCACCGGGCGCAACCGTGCGTCCAGCACGTAGACGCGCGCGTTCGGGATGGGCCGGCCCAGCGGCACCGACGCGGACACGCGCCCCCGCGGCTCGCGCTCCACCTGGAGCGTGAGCACCCCCACCGTCGTCTCCGAAGGGCCGTAGTGGTTGAACACCACCAACCCTGGCGCCAGGGCGTGGACCCGGTCCATCAGCGCCCACTCCGAGACGTCACCGCCCAGGACCAGCCGCTGCCGCGGCAACACCCGCTCCGGCCGCCCCGAGGCCAGCAGCGCTTGCAGGTGCGCGGGGACGATCTTCAGGCAGTCCACTCGCTCCTGCTCGAAGAGCGCCGCAAGCGCGGACGGGTCGGAGGCGCGCTCGCGCGACACGAGGTGCAACGCGCCGCCTCGGCAGAGCGTCGGGAAGACAGCGGTGTGTCCCAGGTCCGCGGCCAGCGTCGACACGGAGGCGAAGGATGCGCCCTCCGGAAGCGCCAGGCGCGCGGACACGCCGTCCACGTAGGTGACGAGTTGCCGATGCTCGATGGCCACGCCCTTCGGCTTGCCTGTCGAACCCGAGGTGAAGATGACGTAGGCGAGGTTCTCCGGCGCCGCCGTCGGCACCGGATTGCTGTCGCTCCACTCCGCCAGTGCGTGGGCGTCCGAATCCAGGCAGACCACCGCGCCAGCGCCCCAGCGCAGGGCATCCGCCAGGGACGACTGCGTGACGAGCACCCTCGCCTCCGCGTCCGCGAGCACGCTCTGGAGCCGCTCGGCCGGAGAGGTGACATCCAGCGGCACGTAGGCCCCGCCCGCCTTCAAGATGCCCCAGAGCCCCACCAGGGCACTCGCCGAGCGGTCCAGGTACAAGCCCACCGGGACATCCGGCCCCACGCCCAGGGAGCGCAGGTGGTGCGCCACCTGGTTCGCACGCCGGTTCAGCTCGCCGTAGGTCAGCCGCGAGTCCTCGGCCACCACGGCCAGCGCCTCAGGGGTCCGCGCGGCCTGTGCTTCGAAGAGGGCCTGGATGGTGCTGGGGGCGCGGTCCGCGCGCGTGTCGTTCCACTCCACGAGCAAGCGGCGACGCTCCACTGCATCCAGCAGCGGCAGCTCCACCAGGCGCACCTCGGGGTCCTGGACTGCGGCTTCCGCCAGCACCCGCAAGTGGCCGAGCAGCCGATCGATGGTCTCCGGATCGAAGAGGTCGCTGTTGTACACGGCGCTGACCGACAGCCCTCGCGCCGTCTCGGTCAGCTCCAGCGTCAGGTCGAACTTCGACGTGCCCGCGTCGCCCTCCATCCCCGTCAGGGTCAGGCCCGGCAGGTGCAGCTCCACCGTGGGCGTGTTCTGCAGAATGAACATCACCTGGAACAGCGGACTGCGGCTCAGGTCACGCTCCGGCTTGAGCGCTTCCACCAACCGCTCGAAGGGGACGTCCTGATGCGCATACGCCCCGAGCGTCCGCTCACGCACCTGCGCCAGCAGCTCCCGGAACGTCGGGTTTCCAGCGAGGCGCGCTCGAAGGACCAGGGTGTTGACGAAGAAGCCAATCAGCCCCTCCGTCTCCGCCCGGGTGCGGTTGGCGATGGGGGACCCCACGCAGATGTCGTCCTGCCCCGAGTAGCGGGACAACACCGTCTGGAACGCCGCCAGCAACACCATGAACGGCGTGGCGCCTTCATGGCGCGCGAGCCCCTTGACGGACTCCCACAGCTCGCGCGGCCACTGGACGTCCCGGCTGTCTCCCCGGAAGGTCTGCACCGCGGGACGCGGCCGATCCGTGGGCAACTCCAGCGCCTGAGTCGCCCCCTGGAGCTGGTCCTTCCACCAACCCAACTGGGCGTCCAGCACGGCTCCCTGCATCCACTCCCGCTGCCAGACCGCGTAGTCGGCGTACTGGAGGGGCAGCTCCGGCAGCGGCGACGGCAGGCCCTGCGAGCAGGACGCGTAGAGCGCGACGACCTCACGCACGAGGATGCCCATGGACCAGCCATCCGACACGATGTGGTGCATCACCAGCACCAGCACGTGCTCCTGCTCGGACAGCTTCAGCAGCCCCGTGCGCAGCAGGGGCCCGCGAGACAGGTCGAAGGGTCGCCCGGCCTCCTGGGAGATGAGGCGATGTGCCTCCGCGGGCCGCTCGGCGTCGCCCAACGCCGTCAGGTCGACAACGCTCAGCTGCACGGGCGAGTCCGCTGCGATGACCTGAACGGGAGCCGCTCCGCTGGACTGGAACGTCGTGCGCAGCGACTCGTGGCGGAGCACCAACGCCTTGAAGGCCTGCCGCAGAGCCTCGACGCGCACCTCGCCGGTCAGCTTCACCGCCACCGGGATGTTGTAGGACGAACTCCCTGGCTCCAGCTGATCCAGGAACCAGAGTCGCTGCTGTGCGAACGACAAGGGCAAAGGCCCGGTACGCTCGACGCGCGTGGGCGGAGGAACCTGGACGGCCACCTCGCGGGGGACCTCCGCGTCCAGTCGCTGTGCCAGCTTCTCCACCGTGGGGGACTCGAAGACGTCCCGCAGGGGCAGCTCCATCTGGAACGCCTCGCGCACGCGTGACACCAACTGCGTGGCCAGCAGCGAGTGTCCGCCCAGCTCGAAGAAGTCTCCCTCCAGCCCCACGCGCTCGACGTTCAGCACTTCGCTGAAGATGGCCGCCAGCTTCTGCTCCGTGGCCGTCCGTGGCGCCTGGAACTGCTCGGCCTTCGGGCCCGCTGCCTCCGGTGCGGGCAGGGCCTTGCGGTCCACCTTCCCGTTCGGCGTCAGCGGCAGCGTCTCCAGCACCACATACGCCGACGGCACCATGTACTCCGGCAGCCGTTGCTTCATATGGGCGCGTAGCGCGTTGGGCTCCAGCTCCGAGCCCTCTCGCGGCGTCACATACGCCACCAGCCGCCTGCCTTCGCTCCCGTCCTCCCGCGCCACCACCACGGCCTCGTTGACGCCCGCGTGCTGGGCCAGCGCCGCCTCCACCTCTCCCAGCTCGATTCGGTACCCACGCACCTTCACCTGCGTGTCGCCTCGGCCCAGGAACTCCAGCGTCCCGTTCCCCAGCCACCGCACCATGTCTCCCGTGCGGTAGAGGCGCTCGCCGTCTCCGTATGGGCTCGGCACGAAGCGCTCCGCCGTCAACTCAGGGCGGCCCACGTAGCCCACTGCCAGGCCGTCTCCGCCCACGTACAACTCACCGGGCACACCCACCGGCACCGGCCGCATTGCGCCGTCCAGCACGTATGCCGTCGTATTGGACACAGGTCGGCCGATGGACACCGACGCGCCCACCTCCTCCGGACTCTCCATCCGGTGCGTGCTGGAGAACGTCGTGTTCTCCGTCGGGCCGTACCCGTTGATGAGGACTCCTCCCGCTTCCAGCCGCTCCTTCACCCGCGCCACCGGCAGCGCGTCTCCACCCGCGAGCAACTGACGCACCTTCGCCAGGGCCTGCGGCTGCCGCGCCTGCATCTGCTCGAACAGCGCCGCCGTCAGCCACAGTGACGTCACTCCCGACGTCTCCAGCTTCCGGCCCAACTCCTCCAGCGAAGGCGTGCCCGCCGGGTACACCACCAGCTTCGCCCCGTGCAGCAGCGCGCCCCACACCTCCAGCGTCGAGGCGTCGAAGGAAATCGGCGCCAGTTGCAGCCACACCTCGTCAGGCCCGAAGCGCGCGTAGTCCGTCCCCAGCACCAATCGCGACACCGCTCGGTGCGGCACCCCCACGCCCTTCGGCTTCCCCGTGCTTCCTGACGTGAACATCACGTACGCCAGGTTGTCTCCACTCACCGTTGAAGCAGGGTTGCTCTCAGGCTGACGGGCGACGTGCGTGGCCCACTCCGTATCCACGCACACCACCAACTCACCGCCAGACGCCACCTCGTCCGCAAGCTTCTCCTGCGCCACCAACACCGCGACGCCTGCCTCCGCCTTCATCCAAGCCAGCCGCTCCAGCGGGTAGCTCGCATCCAGCGGCACGTACACGCCTCCCGCCTTCAGGATGCCCAGCACGCTCACCACCAACTCCAGCGAGCGCTCCACGCACAGGCCTACCCTCACTTCCGGCCCCACACCCATGCCCTTCAGGTGATGCGCGAGCTGGTTCGCACGCCGGTTCAGCTCCCTGTACGTCAGCCGCTGCCCCTCGTACTCCACCGCCTCCGACTCCGGCGTCCGCTGCACCTGGGCTTCAAACAGCTCCGCCAACCCTTCGTCGCGAGGGTACGCAGAAGCCGTCCCACTCCACGCCTTCACCAGGCGCGTCCGTTCCTCGGCGCCCATCAACGGAAGCTCGCCCAACCGAGTCTCCGGACTGACGACAGCCGCCTCCAACAGCACCTTCAGGTGCCCGAGCAGCCGGTCCATCGTCCCGGCCTCGAACAGGTCGCTGTTGTAGTTCACCGCGACAGAGAGCCCGTGCGGCGCCTCCTCTGCCAGCAACGACATGTCGAACTTCGACGTCTTTTCCTCGGCGTCCACGCCCTTCAACGAGAGCTCCCGCAGCCGGACCTCGGAGGACGGCGTGTTCTGGAGCGTCAACGTCACCTGGAACAACGGGCTGCGGCTCAAGTCCCTTTCAGGCTGCAGCTCCTCCACCAGCTTCTCGAACGGCACATCCTGGTGCGCGTACGCTCCCAGCGTCACTTCCCGCACCTGCGCCAACAACGCACGGAAGCTCAGGTCGCGAGACGGCCTCGCCCGCAGCACCAGCGTGTTCACGAAGAAGCCAATCAGCCCCTCCGTCTCTTCGCGCGTACGGCCCGCGATGGGCGCGCCCACGCAGACGTCGTCCTGCCCCGAGTAACGGGCCAGCACCGTCTGGAACGCCGCCAGCAGCACCATGAACGGCGTCGCGCCTTCTCGGTGTCCAAGCGCTTTCACCGCGGCCCACAGCTCGGCTGGCCACAGGGTCTCCAGCAGTCCTCCGCGGAAGGTCTGCACCGCCGGCCGCGGCTTGTCCGTGGGCAGCGACAGTGCACGAGGTGCATCGGCCAGCTGCCGCCGCCAGTAACCCAGCTGCGTCTCCAACACGCCGCCGGTCAGCCACTCATGCTGCCAGACAGCGAAATCTCCATACTGGAGCGGCAGCTCGGGCAACCGCGGCCGCTGGCCCTGGGACAGGGCCTCATAGAGCGTGGCCACCTCGCGCACCAGGATGCCCATGGACCACTCGTCCGACACGATGTGGTGCATCACCAACACCAGCACGTGCTCCTGCTCCCGCAGACGCAGCAGCGTGGCCCTCAACAGCGGCCCCTTCTTCAGGTCGAAGGGCCGCTGCGCCTCGTCTTCAGCCCACGCCTTCGCGCTCCCGTCGCGGTCCGCGTCCGCCGCTGACTCCAGGGACACAACGGCGAAGGCGAGCTCCTGCTCCGGCGCGATGACCTGCACGGGCAGTCCACCGTCAGCGCGGAACGTGGTGCGCAGGGCCTCATGGCGTCGCACCAGCTCCTCGAAGCTCCACTCCAGGGCGCGAGGGTCCAATGGCCCGGTCAGCTTCACCACCGCGGACACGTTGTAGAAGGCGCTCCCCGGCTGAAGTTGATCGAGGAACCAGAGCCGCTGCTGCGCGAACGAAAGGGGCAGCTCCCGGGCGCCAGGCAGGGCCTTGATTCGAGGCAACAGCGGCTCCGCTCCGGTCCGCAGCGCCTGTTCCACCCTCCGCGCCAGCTCCGCCACGGTGGGCGCCTCGAACAGCTCGCGGAGCGCGAGCTCCACCCGAAACGCTGATCGGATGCGCGACACCAACTGGGTCGCCAGCAACGAGTGCCCGCCCAGCTCGAAGAAGCCATCATGGATGCCCACGCGCTCCACGCCCAGCACCCGGCTGAAGAACCCGCACAGCAGCTCCTCGGTCGGGGTCCTCGGCGCGGCGTACTCGTGCTCACCGGCCTCCGGCTCGGGCGCGGGCAGCGCCCGCCGATCCACCTTTCCGCTGGGGAGCAGCGGCAGCGACTCCAGACTCACGAACCACGACGGCACCATGGCCGGAGGCAGTCGCTCCGACAGGAAGGCTCGCAGCGCGGGGGGCTCCACGCCACCGGCCCGCGCCGATACGTAGGCCACCAGCCGCACCTCTCCCGACGCGTCCTGGCGTGCCACCACCACGGCGGCCTGCACGGCCGGATGCTCCGCCAGCACGGCCTCGATCTCACCTGGCTCGATGCGGTGGCCGCGCACCTTGACCTGCGCGTCCATCCGGCCCAGGAACTCCAGCGCGCCATCCCCGCGCCAGCGGACGCGGTCACCCGTGCGGTACAGCCGGGCGCCTGGGGAAGCCCCGAAGCCGTCCGGCACGAACCGCTCCGCTGTCTGCTCCGGCCGGCCCACATAGCCACGCGCCAGCCCCTCCCCTCCAATGAACAGCTCGCCCGCGACCCCCACCGGCACCGGGTGGCCCTGGGCATCCAGGACATAGACCTGCGTGTTCGCGATGGGCGCGCCAATCGGGGCGATGGGCCATTCACCCAGGTCCCCACCAAGCCAGGCCGTCGCGTCAACCGTGGTCTCCGTCGGCCCGTACGCGTTGATGAGCGTCGTCGAAGGCAGCCGCGCCCGAGCCAGGTGCACCAGCTCCACCGGCAGCGCCTCACCGCCAGACAGCAGCACGCGCAGACCCGCGGCTTGCGCCACACGCTCATGCATCAAGAGGACGCGGAGCTGCGACGGCACCAGTTGGAGCACCGTGACGCGCTGACGCTCCAGCGCGGCCAGGAGGACCTCGGTGTCACGCTCGGCATCGGGAGGTGCGATCACCAGCTCCGCACCCGCCACCAGCGTGGCCAGCACCTCCGGCACGGACGCGTCGAAGCCCAGGGAGGCCTTCTGCAGCACCCGGTCCCCAGCGCCCAGCTTCAGCGCGGTGATGAACCACGCGGTGTGCCGCGCCAAGGCGCGGTGGGAGACGACCACGCCCTTGGGACGCCCCGTGGTGCCGGAGGTGAAGAGGACGTACGCGGCGTTGTCCGCCACCACCCCCGAAGTCCAGGAGGGGGAAGAATCCGCCTCCGGAGGGTCCTCGAGCAGGACCACCGGCACCGAGAGCGGCGGGATGCCGTCACGCAGTGCCCGCTGCGTGAGGACCACCTGGGACCGGGCGTCCTCCAGGATGCGGGTCAGCCGCTCGCGCGGGGCGTCGTGCTCCAGCGGAACCCAGGCTCCGCCCGCCTCCAAGATGGCGAGGAGCCCCAGCACCCGTTCGGGCGAGCCGCGCGCACAGAGCCCGACTCGAATCTCGGGGCCGACGCCGAGCTGGCGCAGATGCCCCGCCAGGGAGCGCACGCGCGCCCGCAGCGCCGTGAAGGTGAGCTGTCCGCCCTCCCAGGAGAGCGCCACCGAGTCCGGAGCGCGCGCAGCCAGCTCCGCCAGTTGCACGTGCACGGGCGTCTCGCGTGGGTACGCGGCCCGGGTGTTGTTCCACGCCACGAGGAGCTGATGCCGCTCGTCGAGCGACAGCAGGGGCAGCTCGGACAGCCGCTGTTCCGGCGTCGCCACGGCCGCCTCCAGCAACGTGAGCCAGTGGCTGGCCATGCGCTGGATGGTGGTTGGGCTGAAGAGGTCGGCGTTGTACTCGAAGACGCCAGCGAAGCCCTCCGGCAGGTCCTCCAGCGCCAGCGTCAGGAAGAACTTCGCGGCGCCAAGCTCGGAGTCCATCGCGCTCATCGAAAGCCCCGGGACCCGGGACTCCGGCACAGGCGTGTTCTGCAGGGAGAACATCACCTGGAACAGCGGAGAGTGGCCGAGGTTGCGCTCCGGCTGGAGCTCCTCCACCAATTGCTCGAACGGGACGTCCTGATGCCCGTAGGCCCCCAGCGCCGCGTGCTTCACCTCCGCGAGCAGCGTGAGGAACGGCTTCTCCGCGGACGGACGCGCTCGTAGCGCGAGCGTATTGACGAAGAAGCCAATCAGCCCCTCCGTCTCCGCGCGATTGCGACCGGCGACAGGCGTACCGACGACCAGGTCGTCCTGGCTGGTATAGCGAGCCAACAGCGCCTGGAAGCCCGCCAGTAGCACCATGAAGGCCGTGGCCCCGTGCCGCTGGGCCAGGGCCTGCACCGCGGAGGACAAGGCCCGGGACAGCCGAACCGGGAGGTGCGCGCCACGCGAGGACTGGACCGCCGGCAACGGCCTGTCCGTGGGGAGCGCCAGGTAGTGAGGCGCCCCCTCGAGCTGCTCGCGCCACCAGTCGAGCTGTTGCCTCAGCGCGCCGCTCTCCAGCCAGGCTCGCTGCCACATCGAGAAGTCGACGTACTGCACTTCAAGTTCGGGAAGAGGTGACGGCCGTCCCTCCCGGAACGCGCCGTAGAGCACCGAGAGTTCCCGGACGATGACGCCCATGGACCACCCGTCCGAGACGATGTGGTGCATGTTCGCCAGCAGCACGTGCTCGGACTCGGAGCGCTTCAGCAGGCGCGTGCGAAGAAGCGGCCCGCTGGAGAGATCGAACCCCCGAAGGGATTCCTCGCGCAGCAGTCGCTGCACCTCCGCTTCGGCCTCCGACTCCGGAAGGGCCGACAGATCCATCACCAGGAGGGCGACTGCCGCCTGCTGGGAGATGATCTGCACGGGTGTGCCACCCTCGGTGCGGAACGTCGTCCGCAGGACCTCGTGGCGACGAACCAGCTCCCGAAGAGCGAGCTCCAGGGCATCGACCTGCAACGCCCCCGAGAGCCGGATGGCCAGTGGGATGTTGTAGACGGAGCTTCCTGGCTCCAACTGCTCGAGGAACCACAGCCGCTGCTGGGCAAACGAAAGCGGGAGTGCCCCGACCCGAGGCATTCGCCGCAGTGCTGGCGCCTGCTGTGCCGAGGCCCCCGACTGCGCCTCCTCCAACCGCGCGGCCAGCTTCTCCACCGTGGGGGACTCGAAGACGTCCCGCAGGGGCAGCTCCATCTGGAACGCCTCGCGCACTCGGGACACCAACTGCGTGGCCAGTAGCGAGTGTCCTCCCAGCTCGAAGAAGTCTCCCTCCAGCCCCACGCGCTCGACGTTCAGCACTTCGCTGAAGATGGCCGCCAGCTTCTGCTCCGTGGCCGTCCGTGGCGCCTGGAACTGCTCAGCCTTCGGGCCCGCTGCCTCCGGCGCGGGCAGGGCCTTGCGGTCCACCTTGCCGTTCGGCGTCAGCGGCAGCGTTTGGAGCACCACGTATGCCGACGGCACCATGTACTCCGGCAGCCGCTGCTTCATATGGGCGCGTAGCGCGCTGGGCTCAAGCGCGGTGCCGTCATGTACCGTCACGTATGCCACCAGCCGCTTGCCTTCACTGGCGTCTTCCCGCGCCACCACCACGGCCTCGTTGACGCCCGCGTGCTGGGCCAGCGCCGCTTCCACCTCCCCCAGCTCGATTCGGTACCCGCGCACCTTCACCTGCGTGTCGCCTCGGCCAAGGAACTCCAGCGTCCCGTTCCCCAGCCACCGCGCCACGTCCCCCGTCCGGTAGAGGCGCTCGCCGTCTCCGAACGGGCTCGGCACGAAGCGCTCCGCCGTCAGCTCAGGGCGGCCCACGTAGCCCACTGCCAGCCCGTCTCCGCCCACGTACAGCTCGCCCGGGACGCCCACCGGCACCGGCCGCATCCCGCCGTCCAGCACGTATGCCGTCGTATTGGACACAGGCCGGCCGATGGACACCGACGCGCCTACCTCCTCCGGGCTCTCCATCCGGTACGTGCTGGAGAACGTCGTGTTCTCCGTCGGGCCGTACCCGTTGATGAGGACTCCGCCCGCGGAAAGTCGCTCCTTCACCCGCGCCACCGGCAGCGCGTCTCCACCCGCCAGCACCTGCCGCACCTTCGCCAGGGCTTGCGCCTGCCGCGCCTGCATCTGCTCGAACAGCGCCGCCGTCAGCCACAGTGACGTCACTCCCGACGTCTCCAGCTTCCGGCCCAACTCCTCCAGCGACGGCGTACCCGCCGGGTACACCACCAGCTTCGACCCGTGCAGCAGCGCGCCCCACACCTCCAGCGTCGAGGCATCGAAGGAAATCGGCGCAAGCTGCAGCCACACCTCCTCGGGCCCGAAGCGCGCGTAGTCCGCCCCCAGCACCAGCCGCGACACCGCTCGGTGCGGCACCCCCACGCCCTTCGGCTTCCCCGTGCTCCCCGACGTGAACATCACATACGCCAGGTTGTCTCCACTCACCGTTGAAGCAGGGTTGCTCTCAGGCTGACGGGCGACGTGCGTGGCCCACTCCGTGTCCACGCACACCACCAACTCACCGCCAGACGCCACCTCGTCCGCAAGCTTCTCCTGCGCCACCAACACCGCGACGCCCGCCTCCGCCTTCATCCAAGCCAGGCGCTCCAGCGGGTAGCTGGCGTCCAGCGGCACGTACACACCGCCTGCCTTCAGGATGCCCAGCACGCTCACCACCAACTCCAGCGAGCGCTCCACGCACAGCCCCACCCTCACCTCGGGGCCCACGCCCATGGCTTTCAGGTGGTGCGCGAGCTGGTTCGCTCGCCGGTTCAGCTCCCGGTACGTCAGCCGCTGCCCCTCGTACTCCACCGCCTCCGACTCCGGCGTCCGCTGCACCTGGGCTTCAAACAGCTCCGGTAACCCTACGTCGCGAGGGTACGCAGTAGCCGTCCCACTCCACGCCTCCACCACGCGCGTCCGTTCCTCGGCGCCCATCAACGGCAGCTCACCCAGCCGCGCCTCAGGCTCGGCGATGGCGCCCTCCAACAGCACCTTCAGGTGCCCGAGCATCCGGTCCATCGTCCCGGCCTCGAACAGGTCGCTGTTGTAGTTGACGGTCGCGACCACGGCGTCCGGCACCTCCTCGACGACCAGCGACAGGTCGAACTTCGAGGTCTTCTCCTCCGCCTCCCCGCCTTTGAGGGTGATGCCTCGCAGTTGGACATCCGCGGCCGGAGTGTTCTGGAGCGTCAACGTCACCTGGAACAGCGGGCTGCGGCTCAAGTCCCTCTCAGGTTGCAGCTCCTCCACCAGCTTCTCGAACGACACGTCCTGGTGCGCGTAGGCCCCGAGCGTCACCTCCCGGACCTGTCCCAACAATTCACGAAACGTCAGTCCGGGCACCAGCCTGGCCCGCAGCACCAGCGTGTTCACGAAGAAGCCGATCAGCCCCTCCGTCTCCGAGTGCGACCGCCCCGCGATGGGAGCGCCCACGCTCACGTCGTCCTGCCCCGAGTAACGGGACAGCACCGTCTGGAACGCCGCCAGCAGCACCATGAACGGCGTCGCGCTTTCGCGGCGGCCAAGCGCCTCCACCTCCCGCCACAGCGCCTTGGGCCACCGGGCGTGGAGATTCGCGCCCCGGAACGTCTGTGCCGCGGGGCGAGGCCTGTCCGTGGGCAACGCCAGGGCGCTCGACGCACCCTCGAGCTGCTTCCGCCAATAGGCGAGCTGCGTCTCCAGCACCTCCCCCTTGAGCCACTCGCGCTGCCAGACGGCGAAGTCGGCGTACTGCACGGGCAGCTCTGGCAATGGCGACGGCTGCCCCTGGGACAAGGACTCGTAGAGCGCGGCCACCTCGCGCACCAGGATGCCCATGGACCAGTAGTCCGACACGATGTGGTGCATCACCAGCGCCAGCACGTACTCGTGCTCGGACACCTTCAACAGCACCGTGCGCAGCAGCGGCCCTTGCTCCAGTTGGAACGGGCGGCGCACCTCCTCCTCGGTCCGCGCCTTCGCCGCCGCCTCACGTTCGGCCGCTGGCAAGCCAGAGAGGTCCACCACCTCCAGCGGTACCCGGGTATCGGGAGCAATCACCTGCACCGGCGCTCCGCCCTCGGCACGGAACGTCGTGCGCAGCGACTCATGCCGGCGCACCAGCGCGTCGAAGCTGCGCTCCAGCGCGACGACATCCAGGGCTCCGGAGACGCGGACAGGCGCCCAGAGGTTGTAGGACGTGTTCGTCGGGTCGAGCTGCGCCAGGAACCACAGGCGCTGCTGCGCGAAGGACAAGGGGGCAATGCCACCCTCCCTCGGTGTGCGAGTCAGCGGCGGAGCGGGGACGCCCGCCACCGCGACCGCTCGGGAGATCCGCTCCGCCAGCGCCGCGATCGTCGCCGACTCGAAGACGTCGCGCAGCGGCAGGTCCACCCGGAAGGCCTCGCGGACGCGCGCGACCAACTGCATGGCCAGCAGCGAGTGTCCACCCACCTCGAAGAAGTTGTCGTGCAGCCCGACGGACTCCAGCCGCAGCACCTCCGTCCAGAAGCCCGCGAGCATCTGCTCCACCGGGGTTCGCGGCGCGACGTGCGCCCCCCTCCGGGGCGCCTGCACCGCCTCTGGCGCGGGGAGCGCCTCGCGGTCCACCTTCCCGTTCGGCAGCAACGGCAGCCGCTCCAGCACCACCACCGCCTGCGGCACCATGAAGCGCGGCAACCGGGACTCCAGGCTCGCGCGGACCTCACTGCCTTCCAGCCCGTGAGCGTCACGCGGCACCACGTAGGCCACCAGCCGCTTGTCGCCGGGCACGTCCTCGCGCACCACGACCAGGGCCTCGCGAACCCCCGGCTGCCCGAGCAGCGCCGACTCCACCTCGCCAGGCTCGATGCGATGCCCGCGCACCTTCACCTGCGCGTCACCCCGGCCCAGGTACTCCAGCACGCCGTCCCGCCGCCAACGCGCCTTGTCGCCCGTGCGATACAGCCGGGCCCCAGCTCCCCAGGGCGAGGGCACGAAGCGCTCCGCGGTCAGCCCGGGCCGGCCGAGATACCCCCGCGCCACGCCCAGCCCCCCGATGAACAGCTCGCCCACCACGCCCGCGGGCACTGGCTCCAGCGCCTCGTCGAGGACGTAGACGCGGACGTTCGTCAGCGGCCGGCCGATGGCCACCTCACGCCCCGCGTCCTCGACTTCGGCCATCAGGTCCACCGCGGTGGCCACGGCCGTCACCTCGGTCAGCCCGTAGGTGTTCAACAGCGGCACCGCGCGCCCCACGCGGCGGCGCCACTGCGCCACCCGGGCGGGAACGGCCCGCTCCCCGCCGATGACCACCCACTTCAGGCCCGCCGGGAGACGCGCCTTGCCTTCGTCCAGGCTCGCCGTCAGCTCGTGCCAGAAGGCCGTGGGCAGGTTGAGCTGGCTGATGCCAGCCGCCTCGCACCGAGCCAGGAAGGCGTCCGGGACATCCAACAGCTCGGGGGTGCGCAGCACCAGCGTGCCGCCCTGCGTGAGGCACGGGTAGATCTCCTCCGCGCTCGTGTCCCAACTGATGGACGCGAACTGAAGCACCCGGTCACCCGGGGCCACCGGGCACACCTGCCACTCCGCGCGGATGAAGCTCCCCAGCGACTGGTGCTGAACCACCACGCCCTTGGGCCGCCCCGTGGAGCCCGACGTGTAGAGCACATACGCCGCGGCCTCCGGGGGCACCGGGACGGCGACCTCCGCCGTCTCCTCGGCACCAGCCGAGGTCAGCGTGTCCACCTCCAGCCACACGGGCGCTGAAGACGCCCCCAGCTTCTCCCGGTACCGCGCTCGCGCCACGACCACGCGCGCGCCGCTGTCCTCCAACATGAAGCCCAGCCGCTCCGCGGGATACTCGGGGTCCAGCGGCACATAGGCACCGCCGGCCTTGAGCACGCCCAGCAACGCCGCCAGCAGCTCCACCGAGCGCTCCACGCACACGGCCACCCGGGACTCCAGGCCCACGCCGTGCGCGCGCAGACGCATCGCCACACGGTTCGCTCGCGCGTCGAGCTCGCGATACGTCACGGACTCCCGGCCGGAGATCACCGCCGTGGCCTCCGGCGTCCGCGCGACCTGCGCCTCGAACAACGCATGCGCGCACGCATGGGCCGCCACCGGCTCGCTCGCGCCACTCCACGTCACCAGCACCTGCTGGCGCTCGGGTCCGCGCAGGAGCGGCAGCGTCTCCACCGGGACGTCCGGCGCCGTCACCGCCGCCTCGAGCAACGCCTCCAGGTGGCCCAGCAACCCGCCGATGGTCGCCGCGTCGAACAGGTCCGCGTTGTAGGTGGCCTCGAGCGTGAGCCCCTCGGCCTCTTGGACCATCATCAAGGACAGGTCCAGGTCGGTGCTGGCCCCCTCCGCGTCGAGGACGCGCACCTCCAGCTCCGAAACCGCGCGCACCCGGGGAAGCGCCTCGCGCGCACCGAAGCGCACCTGGAAGAGCGGCGCGCGCGTCGCGTCGTGCTCTACGCCCAACGACTCCAGCAGCGGCTCGAACGGGACGTGCGGGTGCTCGAAGGCCTCCGCCGTGTCCGCCCTCGCCCGGCGCAGCAGCTCACGGAAGTCCGGCCGGCCAGACAGGTCCGCGCGAAGAGCTCGCGGCTCGGACACGAGGCCCACCAACCCCGCCAGCTCCTTGTTCCCGCGCTCGGACAGCGCGCCGATGAGCAGGTCCTTCTGCCCGCTGTAGCGCGACAGCACCGCCTGGAGCCCGGCCAGCACGACCGCGAAGAGGGAGCCACCCTCGGCCCGCGCCAGCGACTCCAGCCGCTCCGTCAGCGCCTGGGGCAGCAGCGCCCGCCGCCGCTCCGCCCGTCCCGTCGAGGAGCGCCGAGGCCGGTCCGTGGGCAACGCCAGCTCGTGCGGCGCGCCCGCGAGGCGCTCGCGCCACCGCTCCAGGTGCGCATCCAGCGCGTCTCCGCGCAGCCTGGCTCGCTGCGCCGCCGCGTACTCCGAGTACGGGAGCGGTGCGTCCGGCAGCGGCGACGGCTGCCCCTGGACGAAGGCACCGTAGAGCGCCAGCAGCTCCTGGGAGAGCACCTCCAGGGACGCGGCGTCGCAGACGAGGTGGTGCACCACCATCAGGAGCACATGCCGCTCCGGCGACACACGCAGCAGCAGCGCGCGCGCCAGCGGGCCACGCGACAGGTCGAACGGCGTCTCCAGGTCCCGCTGGATGCGCTGCCGGACCGCGGCCTCGCGCGCCTCCGCCGGAACGTCTTCCACCCCCTCCACGGTGAACGGGAGGCGCACCTGGGGCTCCACGAATTGCACCGGAGCGCCGGAGACCTCGCCGAAGTGCGTGCGCAGCGGCTCATGACGCCGCGCCACGTCCTGGAGGCTCCGCTCCAGGATGGCCACCTCCAGATGGCCGGACAGCTCCAGCACCCACGGCAGACGGTGGGCCGGCAGCCCGGGTGAGCGCTGCTCCAGGGACCACAGCCACTGCTGGGCGAACGTCAGCGGCACCGCGGGCCGAGGCTTCTTCTCCAACCGCTTCGCGAGCAGCGCGAGCTTCTCCTCGCGCGTGAGCGTGGGCTTCTTGTCCGTCTCATTCCCCATGGTTCAGCCCTCCCCCTCGGTCGCGTCCAGCAACGCGTCCAGTTCCTCGTCGGACAACTGCTCCAGGGCCGCCGGGTCCAGCGCTCCCGACACCCGCGACGTCGGGTCATCCGCGAGCCGCCGCATCGCCCCCGCCATCCGGACCACCACCTCCGCCAACCCGGCCAGCGTGGGCGCCTCGAACACCGCGGTCCGCGGCAACTCCACCCCCAGCGCCTCGCGCACCCGCGCGACGACCTGCTCGGCCATCTCCGGTTGACCGCCCAGGGCGAAGAAGTCGTCCAGCGCGCCGACGCGCGGCTGGCCCAGCAGCTCCGTCCAGATGCCCGCCAGCGCCAGCTCCTCTGGCGTCGCGGGCGCGACGTACTTCACCGCCTGCGCCGAGGACGCCCCACGGGCCTGGAGCGCGGGCCCCTCCACCTGCGCTGCCACGTCGGAGAGGCGCTCCGCGCCGGAGACGAGGGACTCCAGGAGGACGCGCCAGCGCTCCAGCAGGCGGGCCACCTCGTCCGCGTTCACCAGCGCGGGCGCATACGCCAGACTCAGGCGCAGCCGGTCTCCGGGCACCACGTACGCGATGAGCGGATGGTTGCCCTGCTCATGGCTCTCCACGTCCCGCACCTCCAACCCGGGGACGCGCTGCCCCAGCGAGGTGTCGAGCGGGTAGTTCTCGAAGATGAGCAGGCTGTCGAAGAGCGGCAGGCCGCGCGGCAGCTCACTCCAGCCCTTCACCTGGACCAGCGGGCTGTGCTCGTACTTCCGCAGCTCCAGCTGCCGCGCCTGGAGCCGCTGCAGCCAGGGCACCACCGGCGCCTCGGGAGGCAGCCCCACGCGGATGGGGAGCGAGTTGATGAACAGGCCCACCATGGACTCCGCGTCGGGCAGGTCCACGGGCCGCCCGGAGACGGTGGCGCCGAAGACGACGTCCTGCTGGCCCGCATGCCGTCCCAGGAGCAGCGCCCAGGCGCCCTGCGTCAACGTGTTGAGCGTCACCGCGTTGCGCCGGGCGAAGGCCTGGAGCGCCGCCGTGGCCTCCTGCGACAGCCACAGCTTCTCCTCCCCCGTCACGGCGGCGTCCACGCCGGGAGCGGCGGGCCGCACCCCGGGCAGCGGCGTCGGGGCGGTGAAGCCGGCGAGCTCCTCGCGCCAGAACGCCTCGGCCCGCGCCAGCGACTGCCGTTGGAGCCAGGCGATGTAGTCACGCCACGCCGCGGGGCGCGGCAGGGCGGGCTCGCGGCCCTCGATGAACGCCGCGTAGCAGGCGAAGACCTCCTGCAACATCACCCCCACGCTCCAGCCGTCCATCACCAGGTGATGGTGGCTCCAGAGGAAGCGGTACTCCTCATCTCCCAGCCGGACCACCTGCATCCGGACCAGCGGCGCGGGCGCCAGCGAGAAGCCACGGACGCGGTCCTCCTCCACCAGGGCCGCCACCCGGGCGCGCTGCGCCTCCGCGGGGACACCGCGCAGGTCATGCTCCGTCCAGGGCAGCTCCACCTCCCCGTGGACCACCTGGAGCGGCTCGGGCAGCCCTTCGTGGATGAAGGACGTCCGCAGGACGGCGTTACGCGCGATGACCTCCGCCCATGCCCTCCGCAGCGCGGGCAGGTCCGCCTTGCCCCGCGACGTCCACGCGAGCTGCTCGTGGAAGACCCCCGAGCCCTTCGGGGCCAGCGCCACGTGGAAGAGCATGCCCTGCTGGAGCGACGTGAGCGGGTACACGTCCTCCACGTCCGGGAACCGCCGCAGCAGGCGCTCCAGGGCCGCGGACGACAGCCGCGCGAGCGGGAAGTCTCCCGGAGTCCGGCGCGCCGCATCCGGCGTCCCGCGCCCGTCCATCAGCTCCCGCAGCGACGCCAGGAAGTCCGCGGCGACCGCTTCAATGGTGGCCCGGTGGTGGACCTGCGCGCCGTAGACCCAGGTCACCTTCAGCCGGCCCTCGCTCACCACGGCGTTCACTTCGAGCCGGTGCGGCCGCTGGCCGCCGGCGCCGTGCCATGGGCCGCTCGCCTCCTCCGTGAGGGCGAATCGCTCCGAGCCTCGCGCCGCGGCGTCGAGCTGTCCCAGGTAGTTGAAGCCCACCTCCGCGCGCGGCGCGGCCTTCAAGCTTTCAGCCGTGTCGTCACGCAGGTAGCGCAGCAACCCATAGCCAATGCCGTTCACCGGCAGCAGCCGCCGGGCATCGCGCAAGGCCCGCAGCGCGTCTCCAGGACTGCCCGCCTCAGGCAGCGCCACCTCCAGGGGGAAGGTGCTGGTGAACCAGCCCACCGTGCGCGACAGGTCCACGTCGTCGAAGAGCGCCTCGCGCCCGTGGCCCTCCAGCTCCAACCGCACCTCGCGGCTCCCCGTCCAGCGAGACACCGCCCGTGCCACGGCCGTGAGCAGCACCTCGTCCACGCGCGCCCGGTACGCCGACGGCACCTCCCCCAGCAACGCCTTCGTCTCGTCCACGCCGAGCGACACCGTCACCTGGGCCTCCGAGCCCACCACGTCCTCCCCACCGGGCAGGTCCACCGGCAGCGACGGCACGTCTCGCGAGGTTTTCCAGAGCGGCAGCTCGCGCGCGAGCGCGTCCGAGCGCGCGTGTGCCACCAGCCGCTCCGCCCACGCCTTGAAGGACGTCGTCTTGGGGGGAAGCACGACGGGCGCGCCACGCTCCACCTGCGAGTACGCCGTCTCCAGGTCCTCCAGCAGCGGTCGCAGCGAGACGCCATCCACCGCCAGGTGGTGCACCACCAGCAGCAGCCGGGCGGCGCGCCCCGCCCCGCGCTCGAACAGGGCCGCCCGCAGCAGCAGGCCTTCACCCAGGTCCAGGCTCCCGTGGACCTCCGCGCCCACGGCCTCCAGCGCCGCGCCCTGCTCCGCCTCCGGCACGGCGGATATGTCCACGCGCCTGACGGGCACCCGCTCCGGCACGCCCGCGATGGACTGCCGCCAGCCGTCCGGCGCCCGTGTGAAGCGCGAGCGAAGCGCGTCATGGTGCGACACCAGCGCCCGCAACGCCTCCTCCAGGAGCGCCGCATCCACGGGACGGCGCACCTCCAGCACCGCGGCCAGGTTGTAGTGGTGCGGCCGAGGCGGCGCCCACGCGTCGAAGAAGATGCGCTGCATGGGCGTCAGCGGCACGGCGCCTTCCACCAGCCCCTGCTCCGCGACGCTGGCCTTCGCCTTCCCCGCGGCGGCGGCCAGCTCCACCAGCGTCTGCCGCTCGAAGAGCGTGGCGGGCTCCAGCTCCAGCCCCAGCGCCTTCGCGCGCGAGACAATCTGGATGCCCAGGATGGAGTCTCCGCCCAGCTCGAAGAAGTTGTCGTGCAGGCCCACCCGCTCCACGCCCAGCACCTGGGCCCAGAGCGCGGCCAGCGTCTTCTCCGCCTCGGTGCGCGGCTCCACGTACCCCGTCCCCACCCCCGCGCGCGCGGCGTCCGGCGCCGGCAGCGCGGCGCGGTCCACCTTCCCGCTGGGTGACAACGGGAACGCCTCCAGGGACACGAAGGCCGCGGGCACCAGGTGCTCGGGCAGCCGCTCCTTCAAGAAGGCGCGCAGCGCCGGGGCCTCCAGCCCGGCGCCGTGCACCACGTAGCCCACCAACCTGCGCGCGCCCGGCGAGTCCTCCCGGACGACCGCCACCGCGTCACGCACCTCGGGGTGCTGCCGCAGCGCCGCCTCCACCTCCCCCAGCTCGATGCGGAAGCCGCGCAGCTTCACCTGGAAGTCCGTGCGCCCCAGGTACTCCAGCCGTCCGTCCGCGAGGAAGCGGACCCGGTCGCCCGTCCGGTACAGCCTCGCTCCGGCCTCTCCAGACAGGGCGTCCGGGACGAAGCGCTCCGCCGTGAGCTCCGGCCTGCCCAGGTAGCCACGCGCCACGCCCGGGCCCCCCAGGTACAGCTCGCCCGGGACACCGGGCGGAACGGGCTGTCCCCAGCCATCCAACACATACGCGCGCATGTTCGCGACAGGCCGGCCGATGTCCGGGCGCTCCACGTCCAGCTCGGTGGAGAGCGTGGCGCAGACGGACGCCTCCGTGGGGCCGTAGCCGTTGAGCAACCGGCGCCCCGGCTTCCACCGCCGCGCCAGCGCTGGCGTGCAGGCCTCACCGGCCGAGATGACCGTCTCCAGCGTGGGGAGCCCCTCCGGCTCCAACTGCGACAACGAGGACGGGGTGAGCGTCACCGTGGTGATGCCTCGCGCCTCCAACACCTCGCGGAGCGGGGCGCCGGGGAGCAGCGATTCGCGGGAGACGAGGTGCAGCTCCGCCCCGGCCACCAGCGTGGACAGCACCTCCAGCACGGACGCATCGAAGCCGAGCGCCGCCGCCTGGAGCACGCGCCGCCCCGGCCCCACGCCATGGGCGCGGATGACGGTGCCCAGGGTGTTGCAGAGCCCGTGGTGCGGCACCAGCACGCCCTTCGGCACGCCGGTCGAGCCGGACGTGTAGATGACGTATGCCAGGTGCTCCGGCAGCGCGCCCACCTGGGGTGGCTCCACGGGGTTGCGCGCGATGTGGCCCCACTCCGCGTCCAGCGCGACGAGCAGCTCGCCCCCGGCGGGGAGCACGTCCGCGATGGCGTCCACCGTCACCACCACGGACAGGCCGGCGTCCCGCATCATGTGCGTCAGCCGGGCCGTGGGATAGGCGGGGTCCAGCGGGACGAACGCGCCGCCCGCCTTCAACACGCCCAGGAGCCCCACCACCAGCTCCGCGGTGCGCTCCGCGCACAAGCCCACGCGGACCTCCGGCCCCACGCCCAGCGTGCGCAGGTGGTGCGCGAGCTGGTTGGCCCGGGCGTCCAGCTCGGCGTACGTGAGGCGCTGCGCCTCGGCCACCACCGCCACCGCGTCGGGCGTGCGCCGGGCCTGCGCCTCGAACAGGCCATGCAGGGTCGCGCCCTCCGGGACGGGGGCGCGGGTGTCATTCCACGCCACCAGCATCCGCTGACGCTCCACCTCCGACAGCAGGGGCAGCTCCGACACCCGCCGCGACGGGTTCGCGGCGATGCCCTGGAGCAGCCGCACGAAGCGCTCCCACAGCGCCTCCACCGTGGACAGGTCGAACAGGTCCGCCGGGTACTCCAGCCCCCCCGTGAGGCCCTCCGGCGTCTCCCGCAGCTCCAGCGACAGGTCCACCTTGGTGGCGCCGATGTCCAGCTCCAGCATCTTCACGCCCAGCCCCGGCGTGCGGACCTCCACGGGCGGCGTGTTGTGGAACGTGAGCATCGCCTGGACCAGGGGCATCCGGCTCGGGTCACGCGGCACGCGCAGCTCGTCCACCAGCCGCTCGAACGGAATCTCCTGGTGCGCGTATGCGCCAATCGACGCCCGCTTCACCTGACGGAGCAGCTCCACGAAGGTGGGCGCCCGGGAGAAGTCGCCCCGGATGGCGAGCGTGTTGAGGAAGCAGCCGATGAGCCCTTCGAGCTCGGGCCGGTTGCGGCCGGCGGCGGACGTCCCGACGATGATGTCGTCCTGCCCCGAGTACCGGTGCAGCAGCGTCTGGAACGCCGCCGTCAGCACCATGAAGGGCGTGGCCCCCTCGCGGCGGCCCACCGCCCACACCGCGTCCATCAACGGCTTGTCCACGGAGACCCCGAGCCGGCCGCCCCGCCCCGTCCACCGCGCGGGGCGAGGTCGGTCCGTCGGGAGCTCCAGCACCTGCGCGCCCGCGAGCTGCTGCTTCCAGTACGCGAGCTGGGCCTCCATGCCTGGCCCCTCCAGCCACCCGCGCTGCCACGCGGCGTAGTCCGCGTACTGCACGGGCAGCTCGGGCAGCGGCGACGGCCGGCCCGCCGCGAGCGCCCCATAGCCCGCCACGAGCTCGCGGAAGAGCACGCCTCCGGACCAGCCATCCGAGGCGATGTGATGCAGCGTCAGGTGCAACACCGACACGGCCTCGCCGACACGGATGTGCACGGCCCGCATCACCGGCCCGTGCTCCAGGTCGAAGGGCTTGCGCGCCTCGGCCAGGGCCAGCGTCAGGGCATCCGCCTCGCGCGCCGCCAGCGTCTCCCCGCGCGCCGTCAGCCGCTCCAGCACCAGCGGCATGGACGGCGCGATCACCTGATGCGCGCCTCCGTCCTCGAGCGCGAAGGTGGTGCGAAGGACCTCATGCCGGTCCACCAGCGCGTTCAGCGCGGCCTCCAGGAGTCCTTCGTCCACCGCGCCGTCGAGCCGCAGCGTGACGGTGTTGTTGTACGCGATGCCCGCCGGATCGAGCTGGTGGAGGTACCAGATGCGCTGCTGCGGGAAGGACAGCGGCAGCGGCTTGTCCCGACCCACGCGCACCACCGGCGTGGACGTCGCGGAGGGCGCGTCCGGGACCACCGCCCGCGCGGCGGCGGGGCGCGTCCCCACCGTGTCGCGAGCCGGCTGCGCGGCTGGACGCCGCGCCTTCGTCGCACGTCCGGGCGCCACGAGCTCGACCTCGCCGGGGGCGCGGAAGCGGGCCTTCTGGCCCGTCACGAAGAAGCGCTCACCCGTGCCAGGGACGGTGATGAAGCGCGCCCGCGTGGCCTCGGCGTCGTTCCAGAAGCCGAGCGGCACCGCCGCGCCGCCCAGGGCCAGCTCCCCCACCACGCCCACGGGCACCGGCTCGCCCGAGGCGTCCCGCACATACGCGGGCGCCGACGCGGCGGACGGCCACGCCGCCCCCACCAGGGAGGCCTCCACCGTCACGCTCCGCGCCGGGGGGGTGACGCGCTCGGGGTCGCCGCCGAGCACCCAGAGGCGGACGCCGCGCACAGCGTCTTCCGCCCCGGGCAGCGCCGCCAGCGCGCGCGCCTGGGACGGCGCGCAGCGCAGCGTGGTGACGCCCTCGTCGCGGACCAGCGCCAACAACGCGCCGGACCCGGCGTCCCCCTCCGTCAGCACCGCCTCGGCCGGCGGCGCCCGCACCTGGCTGCGCTGCCGCAGCACGTCCAGCAGGCGCAGGCTGGACATCATCGGCTCCAGCTCGACGCCGAAGTCGACGAGGCAGGCAATCTCGTCCACGTCCAGGGCGCGCACGCGCTCCACCACGCGCGCGCAGTCCTCCACCGAGCCGAAGAGGCCGCCCTCGCGGATGTAGTGCTCCACCCCCTGGGCGAGCATCACCTCCACGTCCTCCGGCGTGAGGCCTCGCACGTCCACCTGGAGGCCCTGGCTGGCCACCAGGTTGGCGAACACGTCCACCGAGCTGCGGAAGTAGCGCAGCAGCGGTTCGCGCACCGCCTCGCGCACCGCGTCCAGGTCCTCGCCGAGGAAGGTGTGGAGCATCAACGTGACCTGGCCCCGTCCGGACCGGTGCCCGGCCTTGCGGTACGTCTCGCGGTACAGCGCCACCTTCGCCGCCAGCTCGTCCAGGTTGGAGCCCAGGCCCAGCACGTTGGTGAGGATGCCCGCCCCCACCTCGCCCGCCTTCCGGAAGGTCTCCGGGTTGCCGGTGGACGTCAGCCAGACCGGCAGCTCCGCCTGCTTCGGCTTGGGCCGCAGCGCCAGCTCCACCTCGTGGCCGGCCCCGTTGCGCCGCAGCACCGTGCCGCCCCGCCACAGCCGCCGCACCTCCTCCAGACGCTCGATGAGCACCTCGCGCCTGCGGTCGAAGGTGCCCGGCGACAGCGAGAAGTCGTTCGCGTGCCACCCCGTGGCGAACGACAACCCCACGCGGCCACGAGACAGGTTGTCCACCACGGACCACTGCTCGGCGACCTCGATGGGGTCATGGAGCGGCAGCACCACGCTGCCCGCGCGAATCTGCACGCGGCGCGTGAGCATCGCCAGCGCGCCGCCCACCACCGAGGGCTGCGGGTACAGGCCGCCGAACGAGTGGAAGCGGCGCTCCGGCGTCCAGACGGCGGAGAAGCCATGCGCGTCCGCGAACTTCGCGCCTTCGAGCAGCAGCTCGTACTTCTCCTCGCCCAGCGAGTCCTCGTCATTGGCGAAGTAGGACAGGCTGAAGTCCAGGGGGCGCCGCGTGTCCGGCTCGCGGCCCAGGACCGCGAAGCGCGCGGCGAGGGGCTCGGGAGGAACGACGACCCGCATGCCGCGGGCCAGCGCCCACAACAGGTCCAGTCCCGCCGGGTCCGACGCAGGGCCGCCCGCCGCCAACCACACGCCCCCTCACCCACGTCCAGCCGCGCGTCCATGGACGCCAGGACCTGCGCCACGTTGAGGTGACTCAACATGACGCGGCCCCGGCCCCCCAGCGCGTCGGGCGCGGGGACGATGAAGGCCAACTGCCCGGAGCGCACGAACTCCACCGCCGCATCCCCCGCCTCGACCGACGCCACCGCGAGCGCCCGGACGCCCTTCGGCAGGGCCGGCACGTCCGCCTCCCGGGACACCAGCAACCACCGAGGCCCCTGCGCGGGGAGGAGTGACGCCAGCTCCGCGACGTCTCCAGCCGTCACCGGCAGGCAGGCCCCGCCCGCGCCCAGCACCCCCCAAAGCGCGATGAGGGTCTCCACGGACGGCGTGACGCGCACCGCGACCGGCACGTCCACACCCACGCCCTCCTGCTTCAAGCGGGCCGCGATCCCCTGGGCCCGAGCCGCCAGCTCCCGCCACGTCAGGCGGCGCCCTCCCGAGCTGATCGCCACCGCGTCGGGGGTCCGCGCCACCCACGACGCCAGCCGGGCCAGGACGCCCTCCCCCCACACCGGCTCAGCCCCGCCCGCGCTCCCCGGGCCGAGCAGCGCCGGAGCGCCAGGCGCGACGCTCCGGGCCCCGAGCCCTGCCAGCGACGCGCGCCGCTCCTCGTCCGTGGCCAGCGGCATCCGCGACACCCGGAGCTCGGGATCCGCCAGGACCGCGCCCAGCAGCGTCTGGAGGTGCGCGGACAGGCGCTGGATGCGCGGCTCGTCGTAGAGGTCGGTGGCGTACTCGATGAAGCCGTGGAAGCCGCCAGCGGCGCTCTCGTTGAGCAGCAGCGTCAGCTCGCCGAGCGTGGCGCCGAACTGCGCGGGCGTCCCGGGGACCTCCACCAACGCCATGTCCAGGCCCGCCACGGAAGGCGGCGCCGTGGCGACGTGGGCGTGCAGCACCAGCGCGGCGTCGCACAGGCGCGAGCGCGCCGGGTCTCTCCCCGGGGCCACGCGCGGCAGCACATGCTCGAAGGGCACGTCCTGGTGGCTGGACGCGCCAATCGTCGTCTCCCGGGCCCGGGCCACCAGCTCGCGGAACGTCGGGTCACCGGACAGGTCGGTGCGCAGGGCCATGGCGTGGGCCACGAAGCCGATGAGCGGCTCCAGCTCGCCCCGCGCGCGGTTGCCCACCGGCGTCCCCACCACGATGTCCTCGCGCCCGGAGTAACGGGCGAGCACCGACGACAGGGCCGCCAGCAACGTCATGAAGGGCGTCACCCCCTCGCGCTGGCTGAACGCCACCAGCGCCGCGCTGAGCCCCGCCGGGAAGGCCACGGGGAAGCGCGCGCCCCGGAGGCGCGAGTCCGTCCCACGCGGCCTGTCCGAGGCCAGCTCCAGCGACGGCGGCAGGTCCGCCAGCACCTCGCGCCAGTAGGCCTCCTGCGCCGCCAGCGAGCCCCCCGCGAGCGAGCGGCGCTCCCAGGCCGCCGCGTCCACGTACTGCACCGCCAGCTCCGGCAACGGCGCGGGCCTGCCCTCGAGGAACGCGTGGTAGTTCGCGGCGGCCTCGCGGAAGAAGGCCACCATGGACAGCGTGTCCGCCGCGATGTGGTGAACCGTCAGCAGCAGCAGGTGCTCGGCTTCGGCCAGCCGCAGCACGCTGGCGCGGACGATGGGCCCGTGCTCCAGCGAGAACGGCCGCACCGCCTCCTCCAGGGCCAGCCGCAGCGCCTCCGCCTCGCGGTCCCCCGCGTGGCTCCGCAGGTCCACCCCGGAGACCTGGATGCGGACCTCCGCGACGAACCGCTGCCGCACCTGGCCCGCCTCCTCGCGGTACGTCGCGCGCAGCATCTCGTGCCTGCGGATGACCTCGTTGATGCTCCGCTCCAGGACCGGAACGTCCAGCGCGCCGGAGACGCGCACCGCCAGCGGCATGTTGAGGGACGGGTTGCCCGGGTCGAGCTGCTCCATCCGCCAGACCCGCTCCTGCACGACGGACAGGGGCAGCTCGCCGGCGCGGTCGATGCGCACCATCGCTTCCGAGGCCGCCCCACCCTCCGCCGGGTGCGCCGCCTGGAGCATCGCCTCGATGCGCGCGGAGATGCCCGCCACGGTGGGCGCCTCGAACAGCGCGCTCAGGGGGAGCTGGACGGAGAAGGTCTCCCGCAGGCGGGTGAGCATCTGCGCCGCCATCAGCGAGTTGCCTCCCAGCTCCAGGAAGTCGTCGTCCGGCCCCACCTCCACCGCGCCCAGACGCTCACGCCAGATGTCCATGACGCGCTGCTGGATCTCCCCCACGGACGCGGGCGCCACGGCCTCCGGTGTGACGGTGGGCCCTGGCGCCGTCCCCGGCTGAGTGGAGCGCGCGGACGTCGCGGGCACCACCAGCGGCGCGCCCGAGGACTCCAGGCGGCACGGCTTCTCCTCGAAGGGGTACGTGGGCAGCGAGACGCGGCGGCGCGCCTCCGCGCCATGGACCTTGTCCCACGCCACGTCGACCCCCGCGGCCCACAGGTCGCCCACGGACTGCAAGAGCCCGCGGAGGTCCTCCTCCGTGGGACGGCGGCGCAGCGAGGGCGTCACAACCAGGTGTCGCTCCTTGCGCGTCCGAGCCCGGGCCAGTGACGTGAGGTCCGTCCCGGGCCCCACCTCCAGCAGCACGCTGCAGCCGTCCCCGAGCAGCGTCTCCAGGCCCTGGGCGAAGCGCACCGGCTGGCGCATCTGGCGGGCCCAATACGTGGGGTCGACGGCCTCCTCCGGGCGAATCCACGTCCCCGTCAGGCTGGAGACGAAGGGCAGCTCCGGCGCCTTGAGGCGCAGCGAGGACACCACCCGCGCCAGGTCCGCCATCAGCGACTCCACGGCGCTGGAATGGAAGGCGTGGGCGGACGGGAGCCGGACCATGCCCACGCCCCGGCTCGCCAGCGTGGCCTGCAGCGCCTCGATGGCCGCCACGGGGCCGGACACGACGCATCGGCCCTCCCCGTTGACGGCCGCCAGCGCGAGCCCATCGGACAGCAGCGGCAGGACCTCCGCCTCCTCCAGGCCCACCGCGAGCATCGCACCGGCGGGCATCCGCGCCATGAGCGCGCCCCGCACCACCGCGAGGCGCAGCCCGTCCTCCGGCGACAGCACACCGGCCACACAGGCCGCGGCGTACTCCCCGAAGCTGTGCCCCAACAACGCCTGGGGGCGGACGCCCCAGGACATCCAGAGCCGGGCCAGCGCGTGCTCGACGATGAAGAGCGCGGGCAGCGCGACGCGCGGGTCCGACAGCCTCGGGGCCGCGGCGTCCTCCTGTCCCTTCGCGGGCAACAGGAGCGCCCGCACCTCGGCGGCCAGCGACGGCTCCAGCCTCGCCAGCGCCGCGTCCACGTCCTTCCGGAAGCCCGCCTCCGTCGCATGCAGCTCGCGCCCCATGCCCACCGCCTGCGAGCCCTGCCCCGGGAAGAGGAAGGCCACCCGGCGGTTGCGCCCCGCCTCCACCGCCGCGGGCTTGCGCAGGCGCTCCGCCAGCTCGGCCGCGTCCGCCGCCACCACCGCCCGCCGGTGCTCGAAGGCGCGGCGCCCCACGTTGCGCGTGAAGGCCACGTCCTCCAGCGCCAGCCCCGGCGTGGACACCACGTGCGCGGCCAGCTCGCGCGCCATCACCTCCAGGGCGGACGGCGTCCGGGCGGACAGCGACACCACGTGCAATGGACGCTGGCCGCGCGCCTTCGCCGCCTCCGGGGGCGCCTCCTCCAGCACGACGTGGGCGTTCGTCCCGCCGATGCCAAACGAGCTCACCCCGGCGCGGCGCGGGGCGTTGCCCTGGGGCCACGCGGTGAGCGCGGTGTTGACGAAGAAGGGGCTGCGCTCGAAGTCAATCTCGGGGTTCGGGCGCTCGAAGTGCAGGCTCGGCGGCAGCTCGCCGTGCTGGAGCGACAGCACCACCTTGATGAAGCCCGCCACGCCCGCCGCCGCGTCCAGGTGCCCCAGGTTCGTCTTCAGCGACCCGATGGCGCAGAAGCCCGTGCGCTCCGTCGTCTTCCGGAAGGCGCGCGTCAGCGCGGAGATTTCAATGGGGTCGCCCAGGGACGTGCCCGTGCCGTGGGCCTCCACATAGCCGATGTCGTCCGCCCCCAGGCCCGCATAGGCCAGCGCATCCGCGATGACCTCCGTCTGGCCCTCGATGCTCGGCGCCGTGTACCCCACCTTCTGCTGGCCGTCGTTGTTGACGGCGGAGCCCTTGATGACGGCGTGGACGTGGTCACCGTCCCGCAGCGCGTCCGACAGCAGCTTCAGCACCACCACGCCCGCGCCGTTGCCCGCCACGGTGCCACCCGCGCGGTGGTCGAAGGCGCGGCAGTGACCGTCTGGCGAGAAGATGAGCCCGTCCTGGTGCAGGTAGCCCGTGCGCTGGGGACTGGCGATGCGCACCGCGCCCGCGAGCGCGATGTCCGACTGCCGCGTCAGCAGGCTCTGGCAGGCCATGTGGATGGCCACCAGCCCCGTGGAGCACGCCGTGTAGACGGCCACGCTCTCCCCGCGGAGCTGGAGCTTGAAGGACGCCTTCATCGCCAGGCTCTCCGGCCCCGCCGTGGCCAGCTCCAGGCCCGCGCCGGCGTCCTTCCGCGCCTCGCTCAGCAGGTTCAGCAGGTGGCCTGACGCGCCCGCCCCCGCGTAGAGCGAGATCCGCCCCTTGTAGCGCGTGGGGTCATACGCCGCGTCCTCCAGCGCGGCCCAGGCGCACTGGAGGAAGACGCGCTGCTGGGGGTCCATCCACTGCGCCTCGCGCAGGGGGATGTCGAAGAAGCCGTGGTCGAAGTCATCCGCCCCTTCGAGGATGCCTCCCGCGCGGATGAAGCGCGGGTGCCGCCACAGCTCCTCAGGGATGAGCGGCGAGCGCTCCAGTTCGTCCTCGGAGAAGAACGAGATGGACTCCACGCCCTCGCGGACGTTCCTCCAGAAGTCCGCCAGGCCGCGGGCCCCCGGGAAGCGGCCCGCCATGCCGATGACCGCGATGTCGCTGCTGGTGTCCTCGCCCTGCACGTCATCAAGCTCAGCCATTGCCGTGATTTCCTCGCCGGCCCTGACGGCGGATCGCCTGACGCCGCTGCTGGGCGCGATCCACGTGGGCCTCGTTGTCCTGGGTGTCTGCCGCCGCGTCGCCGTCCCGCTCCAGGGACAGGGTGAACGCGCGGACCGTGGGATGTTCAAAGAAGCGCGTCGCCGGGACGTCGCGCTTCAGCTCGTCGCGCAGCAATGCGCACGCCTTGACCACGGACATGGAGCTGCCGCCCAGGTCCGCGAAGAAGTGGTCCTCCACACCGACCCGCTCCACGCCCAGCACCTTCGCCCAGAGCCCCGCCACCTGGCGCTCCAGCGCGGAGGTGGGCTCCACGAAGGCGCTGCCCGCCGGGCGCGCGACCTCCGGCTCCGGCAACGCGGCGCGGTCCAGCTTGCCCACGGGCGTGAGCGGCAGCGCGGCCAGCGGCATCAGCGCAGCGGGCACCATGAACTCGGGCAGGGACTCCGCCAGGAAGGCGCGCAGCCCCCGTGGGTCCAACGCCTCCCCTGCCCGAGCCACCGCGTACGCCACCAGCCGCTTGCCTCCCGCGGGGTCCGGCCGCGCCACCACCGCCGCCTCGGCCACGGCCGGGTGCTGGCGCAGCGCCTCCTCCACCTCGCCCGGCTCCACCCGGTAGCCGCGCACCTTCACCTGCCCATCCAGGCGCTCCAGGAACTCCAGCGCGCCGTCCTCGCGGTACCGCACGCGGTCGCCCGTGCGGTACAGCCGGCCACCCGGCGCCTGGGCGAACGGGTCCGGGATGAAGCGCTCCGCCGTCAGCGCCGCCTGTCCCTGGTACCCCCAGGCCAGGCCGTCTCCGCCGATGAGCAGCTCGCCCGGAACGCCCACGGGCACCGGCCTCAACCCCGCGTCCACCACATACACGCGCGTGTTGGCGATGGGACGGCCAATGGGGATGGGGCCCGGCGCGACGCGCCCCTCCATCACGTGGCAGCAGGTGAACGTCGTGCCCTCGGTGGGCCCATACCCGTTGACCAGGACGCCGCCCCGCGCGAGCCGCTCCCGCACCGCGGCCGGAGGGAGCACGTCACCGCCCGCCAGGAGCTGCCGCACGCCGTCCAGCGCGTCCGGCCTCGCGGCGGAGAGCGCCTCGAAGAGCGCGGCCGTCAGCCACAGCGTGGTGACGCCGTGACGGACCAGGACGTCCTTGAGCGCGTCCACCGTGGGCGGCTGCGCAGGGAAGAGGACCAGCTTCGCGCCGTGCAGCAGCGCGCCCCACAGCTCGAAGGTGGCGGCGTCGAAGCAGATGGGCGCCAGTTGGAGGAAGACCTCGTCCGCGCCCCACCTCGCGAAGCGCGAGCCCAGCACCAGCCGGGCCACCGCGCGCTGCGGGACGCAGACGCCCTTCGGCTGCCCCGTGGAGCCTGACGTGTACATGACGTAGGCCAGCGACTCCGCGGGCACCTCGACGTGGAGGGGCGCGTGGGACTCGCGCGCCACCTCCTCCCAGGCCGTGTCCAGGAGCACCACGTCCGCGCCGCTGGCGGGCAGCAGCGCCAGCACGGACCGCTGCGCCAGCACCACCGGCACGCGCGTGTCCTCCACCATGAAGGCCAGGCGCTCGCGGGGATACGAGGGGTCCAGCGGCACGTAGGCGCCGCCCGCCTTGAGGATTCCCAGCATCCCCACCACCAGGTCGAGCGAGCGCTGGACACACAGCCCCACGGGGGTCCCCACCGTCACGCCCCGCTTGCGCAGGTACGCCGCGAGCTGGTTCGCCCGCCGGTCCAGCTCCCCGTACGTGAGCTGCGCCGGCTCGCAGACCACCGCGACCGCGTCCGGCGACCGGGCCGCCTGGGCCTCGAAGAGCGCCGCGAGCCCCGCCTCCCGGGGGTACTCCGCCGCGGTGTCGTTCCACGCCACCAGCAGGCGCTGACGCTCCGCCGCGTCCATCATCGGCAGCGCGCCCAGCCGCTGGCCCGCGTCGGCCACCGCGCTCTCCAGCAACACCCGGAGCGCCTGCATCAGCCGCGCGGCCGTCTCCCGGGTGAAGAGGTCCGCGTCGTACTCCAGCGTGCCCGTGAAGCCCTCCGGGGCGTCGACCAGGGACAGCGTGAGGTCGAACTTCGACGTGCCCGAGGCCAGCTCCACGGGGCGCAGGGTGAGCCCCTCGGGCGCCGCGTCCGGGCGCGCGGGCTCGTGGAGCGCGAGCACCACCTGCACCAGCGGCGCGTGGCTCAGGCTGCGAGGCGGCTGCAGCGCCTCCACCAGCTTCTCGAACGGGACGTCCTGATGGGCGTAGGCCTCCAGCGTCGTCTCCCGCACCTGGCGCAGCAGCTCACGGAAGGACAGCGACCGCGGCAGGCGCGCGCGCAACACCAGCGTGTTGACGAAGAAGCCGATCAGGTCCTCCAGCCCGGGCTGCTGCCGGCCCGCGATGGGCGCCCCCACGCACACGTCCTCCTGCCCCGACACGCGCGACAGCAGGAGCTGGAAGGCGGCCAGCAGGCCCATGAAGGGCGTGACGCCTTCGCGCCCGCACAGCGCACGGAAGGACTCGGACAGCCCGGCGGGGAGCTGCACGGTCAGGGTGTCGCCCCGGAAGCGTTGCAGGCCCGGCCGGGGGAAGTCCTTGGGGAGCTCCAGGACGGGGGGCGCTCCAGCGAGCTGCTCGCGCCAGTAGTCGAGCTGCGCGGAGAGCGCCTCTCCCTGGAGCCACTCACGCTGCCACACCGCGTGGTCCGCGGGCTGGAGCGTGGGCGCTGGCAGCGCCGCGGGTCGGCCCCGCAGCTCCGCCCCGTACAGCGCCGACAGCTCCCGCACGGCCACCCCCAGGGACCACCCGTCGGAGATGATGTGATGCAGCGTGAGGACCAGCAGGTGCGCCTCCGACGCCGTCCGGATGAGCAACGCCCGGCACAACGGCCCGCTGGACAGGTCGAACGGCCGGCGCGCTTCTTCCGAAGCGACGTGCAGCGCCTGCGCCTCCCGCTCCGCCTCCGGCAACGCGCCCAGGTCCACGACCGGGAGCGCCACGTCGGCGCTCGGGTGGATGACCTGCACGGGCTCCCCCGCGTTGCTGGCGAAGGTGGTCCTCAGCGCCTCGTGACGGAGGAACAGCCCCGCGAGCGCCCGCTCCAGGGCGGGCACGTCCAGCGGTCCGGTGAGCCACGCGGCCCAGGGGACGTTGTAGAGCGCCGTGCCGGGCTGGAGCTGTTCCAGCAGCCACAGGCGCTCCTGCATCGCGGACAGCGGCAGCGGCGCGTCCCTGGAGACGGGGATGATGGGCGGCGGGCGCTCCGGACCGGAAGACCGGCGGACCTGCCGGATGCGCTCGGCCAGCCCCGCCACGGTCGGTGAGTCGAAGAGCTCCCGCAGCGTCAGGACGACGCCGAAGGACGCCTGAAGCCGCGTGACGACCCGCGTGGCCAGCAGCGAGTGCCCGCCCAGGTCGAAGAAGCTGTCCGTCGCCCCGACGCGGGCGACGCCGAGCAGCTCGCCAAAGAGGCTGGCGACCCGCGCCTCCTCGGGCCCCATTGACGAGTGGGCGTCCGTCTCGACCCGCGGCGCCGGCAGCGCCTTGCGGTCCACCTTCCCGTTGGGCGTCAGCGGCAGGCGCTCCAGCGGCATGATGACCGCCGGCACCATGTACGCCGGCAGGTGCGCGCCCAGGAAGGCGCGCAGCACCGCGGGCGTCGCGGCGCGCTCCGCCGCCGTGACGACATAGGCCACCAGGCGCCGCGAGCCCCCTGCGTCATCCTCCCGCGCCAGCACCACGGCCTGCCGGACATCGGGGTGACGCAGCAGCGCGGCCTCGACCTCGCCCGGCTCCACGCGGAAGCCGCGCACCTTCACCTGCGCGTCCACGCGGCCCTCGAACGTCACCGCGCCGTCCGCGAGCAAGCGGACCCGGTCCCCCGTCCGGTAGAGCCGCGCCCCGGGACGCGTGCTGAACGGGTCCGGAACGAAGCGCTCCGCCGTCAGCGCGGGCTGTCCCAGGTAGCCCCACGCCAGGCCATCCCCTCCGAGCCACAGCTCTCCCACACCCCCAGGCGGCACCGGCGCCAGGTCCACGTCGAGCACGTACTGGACGGTGTTCGCCAGCGGCCTGCCAATGGGGATGGAGGTGGCGCCCTCCGGCACGTCCGTGACGTGGTGCCACGTGGAGAACGTGGTGTTCTCCGTGGGCCCATAGACATGGAGCAGCCGCCCGGGCGGCCCCGCGCGCAGGACCTGGCGCACCGGCCGGGGGTCCACGGCCTCACCGCCGAAGTGGAGCTGCCGCACCCCACCGAAGGCGTCCGGCACCTCGGCGGCCACCTGGTTGAACCAGGCCGTGGTGAGGAAGAGGACCCGGATGCCCTCCTCGCGCAGCCACGACGCGAACGCCCGGGGCGACAACGCCGTCTCCCGGTCCACGCCCACCACCCGCGCGCCGTTGAGCAACGCGCCCCAGATTTCGAACGTGGCCGCGTCGAACGAGGCGTTGGACGCCTGCGCCACGCGGTCCTCCGGCACCACGTGGATGAAGTTCGTCTCCACCACCAGCCGGACCACGGCTTGATGCGGGACGCAGACACCCTTGGGCGTCCCGGTGGAGCCGGAGGTGTAGATGACGTACGCCAGGTCCTCGGCGCCAGCCCCTGAAGGCGGCGGCGCACCGACAGTGTCCGGCTCCGCCGCGACCTCCTCGAACGTGAGCACGCGCAACCCCGCCGAGGGCAGCGCCGCCCGCAGCCGCTCCTGGGTCAGCAGCACCTGGGCCCTGGCATCCGCGAGCATCCACGCGAGCCGCTCGCGGGGGTACGCCGGATCCAACGGCACGTAGGCCCCACCCGCCTTGAGGACACCCAGCATCCCCACGACGAGGTCGACCGAGCGCTCCGCGCAGAGCCCCACATGCGCCCCTCGCTGGACGCCCATCCCGCGCAGCCGATGGGCCACCCGGTTCGCCCGGGCGTCAAGCTCGGCGTAGGTCAGCGACGTCTCGCCATAGCGCACCGCGACCGCATCAGGCGTCCGCGTGGCCTGGGACTCGAACAAGGCGTGCACCGTGGCGCCACGCGGGTACGCGGTGGCGGTGGCATTCCACTCCACCAACACCCGGCGACGCTCCACCTCCGACAGCAGGGACACCTCGCCCAACCGCTGCTCCGGCCGACGGAGCATCTCCCGGAGCAGGCCGCTCCAGTGCGACAGCAGCCTCGCCGCGGCGTCAGGCGCGACGCGCTCCTGCCGGTAGAGCAGCTTCAGGCGCAACGACGGCCCTGGGACCGCCACGGCGGTCAGCGGATAGTGGGTCCGCTCGAAGGCCATGAAGTCCCCGAGCTCCAACCCCGCCGCGCCACGCGCGAGCGCCGCGTCCACCGGGTAGTTCTCGAAGACCAGGAGGCTCTCGAAGAGCGGCGTGCCTCGGGGCACGTCGCTCCACCCCTGGAGCCGCGTGAGCGGAACGTGCCCGCGCTGGCCCAAGTCGACCAACGTGGACTGGAGCTCGCGCAGCCAGGCCACCACCCCGGCGCCGCGCTGGATGCGGGCTCGCAGCGGGAGCGAGTGGATGAACAGCCCCACCGCCTCCTCGATACCCGGCAGCTCCGGCGGACGGCCCGCCAGCGTCGTCCCGAACACGACGTCCGCCGTGCCACCATGGCGGGACAACAGCAGCGCCCACGCCCCATGGACCAGGGTGCTCGGCGTCAGCCCGTGACGGCGCGCGAAGTCCTGGAGCGCCGCCGTGTCGGCCTCCCCCAGCGCCACGGTGTGCTCACCCGTGCCATGTCCGCCAGCGCCGTCCAGGGGCAACGGCGTCGGAGCCTCGATGCCCGCGAGCTGCGCTCGCCAGAAGGCTTCGTCCTGCTCGGGCTCGCGGTGCGCCAGCCACTCGACGTAGGCGCGGAAGTCCATCGCGGCGGGCGGGCGCCAGGCCTCGCGACGCGAGAGCGCCGCGTAGGCGTCCAGCACCTCACCGAGCACACGCGCCAGGCTCCACCCATCCAGCAGCAGATGGTGGAAGCTCCAGACGAGGCGCCAGACGCGGTCCTCCAGCCGCATCAGCGTCAACCGCATCAACGGCGCGCGCGACAACACGAAGCCCTGGGCCCGGTCCTCACGAAGGAACGCGTCCAGCGCCTGGGCCCGGGCCTCGGGGGCGAGCCCACGCCAATCCAGCTCACGCCAGACGGGAGCGCTCCGCGCGTGGACGACCTGGACAGGAGATTCCAGGCCCTCCCATTGGAAGGAGGTCCGCAGCGAGGCATGCCGTTCGGACACAGCCTCCCACGCGCGCCGCAGCGCTTCGGGGTCCAAGGGCCCGGAGAGCGCCCAGCTTCGCTGCTCGAAGTACGCCTCCGTCCCGGGCTCCAGCAGCACCTGGAACAACAAGCCATGCTGGAGAGGCGAGAGCGGAGACCGCTGCTCCGTCGCGCCCGCGAGCTCCGCCAGCACCTCCCGGCACTCCCGCGCCAGGGCCTCGATGCGCTCGCGAGCATGCAGCGCCTCGCTGTAGTGCCACGCCAGCTCCAGCCGTCCGCCAACGACGCGCGCCACGACCTCCAGCGCGTGACTTCGAAGCCCGCGCGTCCCCTGCGAGGGCCCCGTGGGCTCGGCGGCCAGGGCGAACAGCGCGGACTCCCGCGCGCCCGAGTCGAGCTGCCCCAGGTAGTTGAAGAGCACCTCGGACGAGGCGCCCGCCCCGACGGCCGCCGGGACGTCATCCTCGCGACGCAGGTAGCGGAGCAGGCCATACCCGAGCCCCCTGCCCTTGCGGTGCTCACGCGAGGCCCGGACCGAGGCCAGCGCGGAGGCGGGCTCCTCGGACACCTCCAGCCGCACGGGGAACAGCGAGGTGAACCAGCCCACCGTGCGGGACAGGTCCACGTCCTCGAACAGCTCCTCGCGACCGTGGGCCTCCAGGTCGATGCGCAAGCGGCGCTGCCCGGTCCACCTGGACAGCGTGCACGCCACGCCCGCGAGGAGCACCTCCTCCGGCGCGGCGCCCGTCGAACGCAGCAGCGAGCGCGTCACGTCGGCCGCCAACGCCACGGTGACGACGCGCTCCGACCCCTGCGTGTTCACCCCGTCCGCGAAGTCACGCGGCAGCGGAGACACCTCCGCGCTCGTTGTTTCGCGCCAGAAGGCCCGCTCCCCCGCGACTGACGCAGAGGCCGCATGGACCTCCAGCCGCCGCGCCCACTCCTGGAAGGACGTCGTCTTCGCGGGGAGCGCCACGGGCTCGCCACGGGCAAGCTGCCGGAGCGCGGTCTCCAGGTCCTCCAGCAGCACACGCCAGGAGACGCCGTCCACCGCCAGGTGGTGGATGACCAGCAACAACCGGCCCGCCCGCGCCCTCCCCCGTTCGAACAGCACCGCGCTCAAGAGACAGCCGGACGCCAGGTCCAGCCCGGCTTGCACCTCAGCGGCGACTCGCGCCATCGCCTCGGCCTGCTCCGGCACCTCCAGCCCGGTCAGGTCCACCCGCCGCAGCGGCACCTCACGCCCAGGCTCGTCGCACGACTGCGCCCACCCGGTATCCGCCCGTGACAGCCGCAACCGGAGCGCGTCATGGTGGTCCACCAGCGCCGCCAGCGCGCGAGCCAGCACCTCTGGCGCCAGGGGCTCACGCGGCTCCAGCATCAGCGCCTGGTTGAAGTGGTGCGGCTCGGGCAGCTCGCGCTCGACGAACCACCGCTGGATGGGCGTCAGGGGAACGGGCCCCACCACCGGGCCTTGTTCACCCGCCCGGCGGACGCCGCCCGCCACCTGGGCCAGGGCCGCCACCGTCGGATGCTGGAAGAGCTGACGCGCCGTGAGGTGGAGGCCCACCTGCCGCGCCCGCGCAATCACCTGAAGCGCGAGGATGGAGTCGCCGCCCAGTTCGAAGAAGCGGTCCTCGACGCCCACCCGCTCGACGCCCAGCACCCCCGCCCAGATGCGCGCGAGCTGCCGCTCCTGCTCGTTGCGTGGCGCCACGAAGCCCGCGCCCTCCCCGGGCACGGCCCGCGGTGGTGCGGGGAGCGCGCGCCGGTCGAGCTTCCCACTGGGCGACAGCGGGAGGGCCTCCATCGAGACGAACGCCGACGGCACCATGTGCTCGGGCAGGCGCTCCCCCAGGAACGCGCGCAGCGCCGCGCCGCCGTCCGCTGGAGCCCCGGCCACATACGCCACGAGGCGCCGGTCTCCCGGGACGTCCTCCCGGACCACCACCGCCGCCGCCCGCACGTCGGGGTGCCGGGCCAGCGCCGCTTCAATCTCGCCCGGCTCGATGCGGAAGCCCCGCACCTTCACCTGGTCGTCCAGGCGCCCCAGGTACTCGATGGCGCCGTCCGCCAGGAAGCGGGCCTGGTCGCCCGTGCGATACATCCGCGCCCCCGGTGTGGCCGCGAAGGCGTCCGGCAGGAAGCGCTCCGCGGTCAGCGCCGCCCGGCGCCAGTAGCCGCGCGCCAGGGCCACGCCACCGATGTACAGCTCTCCCGGCACCCCCACCGGGACGGGGCGCAGCAGAGCGTCCAGCACGTACAGCCGCGTGTTCGCGATGGGGCGGCCAATGGGCACGACGGGGCGCCGGTCCTCGCGCTCGCAGCTCCACGCCGTCACGTCCACCGCGGCCTCGGTCGGGCCGTAGAGGTTGTGCAGAGCCGCGCCCAGGCGCGAGAAGCAGCGGTCCCGCAGCTCCGCGGGCAGGGCCTCACCGCTACAGAACACCCGCCGCAGGCTGGCGCAGGACGCCTCCAGGCCGGGCTCCTCCAGGAAGGGCCGGAGCATGGAGGGCACGAAGTGCAGCGTGGTGATGCGCTCGCGAGCGATGGTCTCCGTCAGGTACGCGGGCTCCCGGTGCCCCCCGGGTCGCGCCATCACCAGGCGGGCCCCCGTCAGCAGCGGCCAGAAGAACTCCCAGACGGAGACGTCGAAGCTGAAGGGCGTCTTCTGGAGGACCCGGTCGCTCGCGTCGAGTCCGTAGGCCTCCTGCATCCAGCGGAGCCGGTTGCAGATGGCGGCGTGCGTGTTCATCACGCCCTTGGGCCGCCCCGTGGAGCCGGAGGTGTAGATGACGTACGCCAGCCCGCTCCCCTCCACCGCCACGTCGAGCCGCGTGTCGGGCTCGCGCGAAATCACGCCCCACTCCGAGTCCAGGCACACCACCGCCGCGCCACCGTGTGGCAGGCCCGCGGCCAGCCGCGCCTGCGTGAGCAACACGGGCGCCGCCGCGTCCGCGAGCATGAACGCCAAGCGCTCGCGCGGGTACTCCGGCTCCAACGGCACATAGGCGCCCCCCGCCTTGAGCACCCCCAGCAACCCCACCACCATCTCCAACGAGCGCTCCGTGCACTGGGCGACTCGCGTGTCCGGCCCCACGCCTCGGGCCCGAAGGAAGCGCGCGAGCTGATTGGCGCGCAGGTCCAGCTCCCGGTACGTGAGCGCGTCTCCCTCGAAGCTCACGGCCACGGCATCCGGCGTGCGGTCCACCTGCGCTTCGATGAGGCGATGCAGGACGGCCGCCTCCGGTCGCGGCCGGAGCGTGTCGTTCCACGCCACCAGGACCTGGTGGCGCTCCGCCGGAGACATCAGCGGCAGGTCTGAGACCCGCTGCTCCGGCGAGCGGACGCCCGCCTCCAGCAGCACGCGCAGGTGCTCCAGCAGGCGGGACGCGGTGTCGGGCTCGAACAGGTCGGCGCTCAGCTCCAGGTTCGCGGAGAAGCCCTCGGGCGTGTCCGTGAGGATGAGCCGCAGGTCGAACTTCGCCGTGTGGCTCGGCTGCGGCTGGACGCTCAGCCGCAGCCCGGGGACCGTCAGCTCCGGCAGCGGATCCTCCTGCATCACGAGCATGGCCTGGAAGAGCGGGCTGCGGCCCAGGTCACGCTCGGGCTGGAGCGCCTTCACCAGCTCCTCGAAGGGCGCGTCCTGGTGCGCGAAGGCACCCAGCACCGTCTCCCGCGCGCGGCCAATCAGCTCGAGGAAGGAAGGCGCGCCCGCCAACGACACGCGGAGCACCAGCGTGTTGACGAAGCAGCCGATGAGCCCCTCCAGCTCGGTCCGGTCCCGGCCCGCCACGGGCGTCCCCACGCACAGGTCGTCCTGCCCGGCGTGACGGGACAGCAGCGCGGAGAAGCCCGCCAGCAGCACCATGAAGGGGGTGGCGCCCTCGCGCCGGGCCAGCGACTTCAACCCACGTGTCAGCTCCGCCCCCAGGCACACCTCGCGGCTCACGCCCCGACTGCCGCGCACGGCGGGGCGGGGACGGTCCGTGGGCAACTCCAAGGCCCGAGGCGCGCCCTCCAGCCGCGCCCGCCAGTACGCGAGCTGCGCCTCCAGCGCCTCGCCACGCAGCCAGTCGCGCTGCCACGCCGCGTAGTCCACATACTGGAGCGGCAGCGCGGGCAGCGGCGAGGGCTCGCCCCTGGCGAAGGCGCGGTAGAGCGCGGCCACCTCGCGCACCAGCACGCCCATGGAGGCGCCGTCCGTCACCAGGTGATGCAGCACGAGCAGGAGCACGTGTTCACGCGCGCCCACCTGGGCCAGCATGACCCGGAGCGGCGGCCCCGCCCCGAGGTCGAAGGCCCGCAATGACTCCGCCTCCAACCGCCGGGACAGCGCCTCCGCCCGCGCGGCGGCCTCCCCCGCCGTCAGGTCCACCCGCGTGAGGGCGAGCCGGGGCTCGGCGTGGGCGCGCCAGGACGCCGCCCCGTCCTCCTCATGGAAGGTGGCGCGGAGCACGTCATGCCGGAGGACCACCTCCCGCAGGCAGCGCTCCAGCAAGGGCACGTCGAGCGCCCCCTCCACCCGGACCGCCACCGCGTCGTTGTACGCGGCGCCACCCGGCTCGAGCTGCTCCAGGAACCACAGGCGTTGCTGCGCGAAGGACAGGGGCAACGCGCCTTCGTGCGAGCGGGCCAGCAGCGCGGGGACCCCCGACGCACGCAGACGGCGCGCGTCGAGACGAGCCCCCAGCGCCGCGGGCGAAGCCGACTCGAAGAGCTCGCGCAGGGGCAGGTCGACCCCGAAGGCCTCGCGAATCCGCGACGCGGCGCGCGTGGCCAGCAGCGAGTGGCCGCCCAGGGCGAAGAAGTCGTCCTCGGCCCCCACCCGCGGCACACCCAGGAGCGAGGCCCACAGCTCCGCCAGCCTGCGCTCGGTCTCCGTCCGAGGCGCCACGTACTCCCGGCCCACGTCCCGGACGCCCTCCGGTGCGGGCAGCGCCTTCCGGTCCACCTTCCCGTTGGGCGTCAGCGGGAGGGCCTCCAGCGTCACCCACGCCGAGGGCACCATGTGCTCGGGCAGGGCGCGCCGGGCGTAGGCCAGCAGCGCGTCCCCGGAGAGTGACGCCTCCAGCCGAGGCACCAGGTACGCCACCAGCCGGGCGCTCCCGGGCAGGTCCTCTCGCGCCACCACCACGGCCCGCGCCACGGCGGGGTGACGGGCCAGCACGGCTTCGACTTCACCCGGCTCCACCCGGAAGCCGCGGACCTTGAGCTGGTGGTCCACCCGGCCCAGGAACTCCACCGCCCCGTCGGCCCGCCAGCGCGCCCGGTCGCCCGTCCGATACATGCGCGCGCCCGCCTCCGACGCCACGGGGTCCGGCAGGAAGCGCTCCGCCGTCAGCTCCGGCCGCGCGTGGTAGCCCCGGGCGACGCCGGCGCCGCCGATGTAGAGCTCACCGGGCACGCCCACGGGCACCGGGCGCAGCGCGGCGTCCAGCACGTACAGCGACGTGTTGGCGATCGGCGTCCCGATCGGCACCGGCCCCGCGGCCTCCCGCACGGCGTGTGACGCGGACCAGATGGTGGTCTCCGTGGGGCCGTACATGTTGAGGAGCGCGCCGCCCACGGTGCCGCGCAGCCGGGCCGCCAGCGCCTCGGACAGCGCTTCGCCACCGACCAGCAGCCGCTCCAGGCCCGCGAGCGCCCCCGGCGCGCCGGGCTCCAGAAGCAACGCCTGCGCCAGGGACGGCGTGCATTGCAGGTGGGTGACTCCGTGCCGGCGAAGCTGCGCGGGCACCGCGTCGTCGCCCTGCGACTGGAGGCGGAAGTCCCGCTCACAGCGCTGCCGCACGGCGTCCAGCGCCGGCAGGCTGGCGAGCACCTCATCCGTGTCCACGCCGAAGTCGATGAGGCACGCGACCTCATCCACCCCGAGCGCCTCGATGCGCGCCACCTGGTCGCGGCAGGTGCGCGGCGTCCCGAAGAGCCCGGCGCCTTCGAAGAAGCGCCCGAAGGCGCGCCCCACCAGCGCGTCCAGGTCCTCCGGGCGGACCGACGCCGGGTCCAGGTCCACGCCCAGCGTCCGCCCCAGGCCGCGCATCAGGTCCGCGGAGTCGCTCAGGTATCGCCGCAGCGGCCCTTCGACCGTCTCGCGCACCCGCTCCACGTCCTGCCCCACGAAGGTGTGGAGCATCAGCGTCACGTGGCCCTCGCCCTCGTGCCCCGCCTCACGCCACGCCTCGCGGTAGAGCGCGATACGCGCCTCCAGCTCCTCCCACCGCTGTCCCAACAGGTGCGTGAGGACACCTGCCCCCAGCCTCCCCGCCTCGCGGAAGGTGTCGGGATTGCCGGCGGCGGTGAGCCACACGGGCAGCTCGCGCTGCACGGGGCTCGGCCGGAGGCGGACCTCGGTGGACGCACCCGCGCCATTGGCGAAGCGGAGCGCCTCACCGCGCCACAGCCGCCGCACGGTGTCCAGCGCACCGCGCGCCAGCTCGCGGCGGTCCTCGTACCGCTCCGGCGCGAGCACGAAGTCGTTCGCGTGCCAGCCCGGCGCCACGGAGATGCCCACCCGTCCCTTCGACAGGTTGTCGACGAGCGCCCACTCCTCGGCCACGCGCACGGGGTGATGCAGCGGCAGGACGACGCTGCCCGCGCGGATGGCCACGCGCTCGGTGATGGCGGCGATGGCCGCGCTGGTCACCGACGGGTTGGGATAGAGCCCGCCGAAGGCGTGCAGGTGGCGCTCCGGCGTCCACACGGCCTGGAAGCCGTGGCGGTCCGCGAAGCGCGCGCCCTCCAGCAACAGGCGGTAGCGCTCCGCGCCCGGCGCGCCTTCATCCGCCGCGAAGTAGAAGAGGCTGAACCCCAGCGGCGCGCGGCGCGTCCGGCCCCCGCGGCGAGGCGCGGCGCCCAGGGCCCCCTGCTCGCCCTGCACGACGACCTTGAAGCCTCGGGCCAGCGTCCACAACAACTCCAGCACGGAGATGTCGAAGGAGACGCTCGTCACCGCCAGCCACGTCCCCGGCGCCGCCCCCACGCGCGCGTCCATCCCCGTGAAGAAGTTGGCGACGTTGCGGTGGGGAATCAGCACGCCCTTGGGCCTGCCCGTGGAGCCCGAGGTGTAGAGGACGTAGGCGAGGTTGCCCGGCGCCACGGCGATGGGAGGCGGCCCGTCCGCCAGCGCCCGCACGTCCAGCGTCACCACCGTCCGACGCCCAGCAGGAAGGGCTCCCGCCAGGTGCCGGTGCGCCAGCACCACCGCGGCGCCGGAGTCCTCCAGCATCAACGCGAGGCGGGCCTCGGGATAGGACGGGTCCAGCGGCAGGTAGGCACCGCCCGCCTTGAGGATGCCCAGCAGCCCCACCGCCAGGTCCACGGAGCGGTCCGCGAAGAGCCCCACGACGCGCTCCGGGCCCACGCCCTGCTCGCGCAGCCGCCACGCCACGGCGTTGGCCCGCTGGTCCAGCTCGCGGTACGTCAGGGCTTCGTCACCACACACCACGGCCACGGTGTCCGGCGTGCGCCGGGCCTGGGCCTCGATGAGCGCGTGGACGCACGTCTCCGGGAAGTCCGTCCGCGTGGCGTTCCATCCGGTCAGCACCTGCCGCCGCTCCGCCTCGGGGAGGAGCGGCAGCGCGCCGACGCGCTGCTCCGGGTCCGCGACGACGGCCTCCAGGAGCACCTCCAGCCTCGCCACCAGCCGCGCGGCGGTGTCCGCGTCGAACAGGTCCGAGGCGTACTCCAGCCAGCCGCCCAGCCCCTCGGCGCTCCGGGCCAGCGACAGCGTCAAGTCATACGGCGTGGCGCCGGGGTCCACCTCCACGCGGCGCGCCTCCAGCCCAGGCAGCGCGAGGCCGGCGCCGGGCTCCGGCTGGAGCACGAAGAGCACCTGGAACAGCGGCGCCCGCGACGGATCCCTCGTGGGCTGGATGGCCTCGACCAGCCGCTCGAAGGGGACGCCTCGGTGAGCGAACGCCGCCAGCACGCCCTCCCGCGCCGCCCCCAGCAGCTCCCGGAAGCGCGATGCCCCATCGACGGACGCGCGCAGCACGACGAGGTCCAGGAAGCACCCGATCATCCCTTCGAGGCCGCTTCGCTCGCGCCCGTTGACGGCGGTCCCCACGCAGAAGTCCGCCTGTCCGGAGTGGCGCGCGAGCAGCACCTCGAGGGCCGCCAGCAGCGTCATGAACAGCGTGGCGCCTTCACTCCGGCCCAGCGCCTCCAGCCGGACCGTGAGCGCCTCCGGAAGGCGAACGGCCACGCGCCCCCCGCAGTAGGACGGCATGGGGGGACGCGGCCGGTCCGCGGGCAGCTCCAGCGCGGCGGGAAGGCCCGCCAGGTGCGCCTTCCACCAGTCGGTGGCGGTGGCCATCGCCCCTTCCGCCTCGACCTCACGGCGCCAGCGCGCGAAGTCCGGGTACTGGAGGGCCAGCGGCGGCAGCGAAGCGACTCCCGCGTACAGCGCGCTCAGCTCCCGCGCCAGGATGGCGAACGACGCTCCATCCGAGGCGAGGTGGTGCATCACCACGACGAGCAGGTGCTCCTGGGGCGCGAGCTGAAGCAGCGTGGCCCGGAGCAGAGGTCCGTGGGCGAGCTCGAAAGGCGCCCTGGCCGCCTCCTGTGCCAGCCGGAGCGCGGTCGCCTCCCGCAGCTCGGGGGAGACATCGCGGAGGTCCACCGTCCGCAGCGCGGACACCGCGGCGGGCGCGCTCACCTGCCAGGGCGTCCCATCCTCCTCGCGGAACGTGGCCCGGAGCGCCTCGTGCCGCTGGAGGATGGCCGCGAAGGCGCGCTCCAGCGCCGCCACGTCCAGCGCGCCGGTGAGCCGCACCGCCGCTGGCAGGTGGTACGCGGCGCTGCCTGGCGCGAGCTGCGCGAAGAGCCACAGCCGCTGCTGCGCGGACGACAGGGGCGCGGGCGCCGTCGCCTCGCCCCGCGTCAGCTCGGCGCCCGACGGCTTCCCTCGCGCAGCGAAGACGGTCCGCGCGAGCTCCGCCACCGTGGGTCCTTGGAGCAGGACCTCCATGCGGAGGACGACGCCCAGGGACTCGATGTCATTGGCCAGCTCGACGGCCCCGAGCGAATCCAGCCCGAAGGACGTGATGGCCGCGTCCTTCGTCAGGTCCTCGGGACGCACGCGGAGCCGCGCGGCGATCCGCGCCACCAGCCACGCCTCCAGCTCCTCCACGGTCCGCGGCTCGGACGCGACCACCGCGGGGGCTCCCGGTTCGGCCCGCGGCGCCTCCGCGTCCGCTTCGCTCCACGTCAGCTGCGCCCGGAGCGTCCCCGCGAGCAGCTCCGCCCGGCAGGCGCGCCGCTGAATCTTCCCGCTGGACGTCTTCGGCAGCGCCCCCGGCTCGATGAGCACCAGCGTGTGGAGCTGGACCTCGTGCGTCTCCGACAGGCCCCGGCGGACCGCGCTCACCACGTCCTCGGGCGTCCACGGCTTGCGCGAGTCCACCTCGTACACCACCGCGAGCCGCTCCTCCCCGCCCACGTCGATGGCGAACGCCGCGCCACACCCGGGCCGCAGCGCCGGGTGGCTGCGCTCCAGCGTCAGCTCCAGGTCCTGCGGGTGCAGGTTGCGCCCACGCAGGATGATGAGGTCCTTTCGCCGGCCCACGACGAAGAGCTCGCCGTCCTTCATGAGGCCCAGGTCCCCGGTCCGCAGGAACCGCGGCCCGCTGTCCGCGTCCGCCAGCCGCGCGCCGAAGGCCGCCTCGCTCTCCTGGGGCCGCTCCCAGTACCCCTGCGCCACGCTGGGCCCGGACACCCAGATCTCCCCCACCCGCTCAGGCGGGCACGGAAGGCGCGTCTGTGGATCCACCACGAGCAAGGCCTGGTCAGGCAGCGTCTGGCCGGACCCGACCAGCGGACGCGCATTGGGGCCGCCCTCCACCGCCAGCGCCTCGTTCCGCTCCAGCGCCTGGGCATCCCAGGTGCGCGTGAGAATCCCCTCCCCCTTGCGCCCACCCGATGCGATCAGCGTGCCCTCCGCCAACCCGTAGCAGGGGTACAGGGCCTCCCGCTGGAAGCCCACCGGCGCGAACGCCTCCGAGAAGCGCGCCATCACCTCCGGACGGATGGGCTCCGCGCCGCAGAACGCCAGCTCCCAGCGGCGCAGGTCCAGCCCCTCGCGCTCCGCGGGTGGCACCTTCCGCACGCACAGGTCGAACGCGAAGCAGGGCCCCCCGCTGATGCTGCCGCCGAAGCGGGACAGGGCCTCCAGCCAGAACCGCGGCCGGCGGAGGAACGCGAGCGGCGACATCAGCGCCACGGGGAAGCCCGCGTAGAGCGGCTGGAGGATGCCACCAATCAGCCCCATGTCGTGGTACGGCGGCAGCCAGATGACGCCCACGCTGTCCGAGCGGACCTGGAACGCGTGGGAGATCAACCCCAGGTTGTGCAGCAGGTTGCCGTGGCTGAGCCGCACCCCCTTGGGGTCCCCCGTGGAGCCGGACGTGTACTGGAGGAAGGCCAGCGTGTCCCCGGTGGGCGCCGGACGCCGCCAGCCGTCCTCCATCCCCTCCGCGAGCGCGTCCGTGGCCACCCAGCGCAGCGCGGCGAGCTCCGGCGCGCCTTCGAAGAGCCCCTCGCCCATCTCCTGGATGAAGGACGTGGTGAGCACGACGCTCGCGCGCGCATCACGGATGATGGCGCGCAAGCGGGGCAAGGTCCGGTCCAACCGCATCGGGTCCGGCGGATAGGCCGGGACGGCGATCAGCCCGGCGTACAGGCACCCGAAGAACCCGGCGATGTATTCCAGGCCCGGTGGATACAGGAGGACGGCCCGCTCGCCCGCTCGTGACAGCGCCTGGAGTGCCGCGCCGATGCGCCGGGCCCTCACGTCCAACCCGGCGTAGCTCAGCACCGCGTCGTCGCCGCCATCCTCCAGGAAGGTGTAGAGCGGCTGCGCTCCGTGCGACCGGGTCCGCGTTTCAAGCAACTCCAGGAGTGTCACGGCCAGTGGAGAGTGCATGGTGAGGAGTCCAGGTGGCGAAACTGTGAAAAGACGGAGAGACCTTCGCTGGAGAGCGGCGCGCAGCATAAGCTATGAGCGCCCACATTCCGGTTCTCATCCTCGCGGAAGGAACTCCTGGCGTGAACCTGCTCATCCTGCTGCTGCGCAGGTCCCGTGGATTCGTGGCACTCGCCGTGTGCTTCGGGCTGATGACGGGCGCCGCGAGCGCCGGGCTCATCGCGTACATCAATGACGTCCTGGCCAGGGGTGGCGGGCTCGCGGACCGGGGGAGCCTCCTCGGCTTCGCCACACTGGGAGTGCTCATGCTAGGCGCCCGCGTCGGCTCCCAGTTGCTGCTGACGCGGCTGCAGACGAACACCACGTTCGCGCTGAGAGATCAGCTCAGCCAGCGCATCCTCGCGACGCCGCTGCGCCGGCTGGAGGAGCTGGGCACCCCGCGCCTGCTGGCGACGCTCATCGACGACGTCCAGGCCGTCACGCAGGGGCTGCTGTGCGTTCCGCCGCTGCTCATCAACGGCGGCATCATCCTGGGCTGCATGACGTACCTGGCCGTCATGTCGCGGATGGTGTTCGCGGCGCTGCTCGTCTTCGCGCTGCTGGGCGCCGTCAGCTACCTGCTGCCCCTGCGGCACATCATGGGACTGCTGCGCGACTCACGGCAGACGAATGACCGCTTCTTCGGCGACCTGCGCTCGCTCACGCAGGGCCTGAAGGAGCTGAAGCTGCACGAAGGCCGGCGCAAGGCCTTCCTCCTCCAGGAGCTGTTCCCCACCGCCCAGACGCTCAAGCAGCTCCAGCAGCGCGTCTCCTCCCTTCACGCCCTGACGACGAGCTGGGGCATGAGCCTGTTCTTCTTCTTCATCGGCCTGCTGCTGTTCGCGCTGCCGGGCTTCACCCACGTGCCCGCGACCACGCTGGTGGGGTACACGCTGGCCGTCCTCTACCTCCAGCAGCCGCTGGATGCGTCCATGACGTTGCTGCCCATGCTGGGCGCGGGCACGGTGGCGCTGCGCCACATCGAGGCGCTGGCGCTGGTCCCCGCGGAGTCCGGGCCGCTCGCCACCACGCCGCTGGCGCCGCCCGTCGCGCCCGCCCGGATCGACCTGGTGGGCGTCACGCACGCCTACCGCCGCGACAGCGAGGACCTCCCCTTCACGCTCGGCCCCATCGACCTGACGCTGCGCCCGGGAGAAATCCTCTTCATCGTCGGCGGCAACGGCAGCGGCAAGACGACGCTGGCCAAGCTCATCACCGGCCTCTACGCGCCGGAGTCCGGCGCGGTGCACGTCAACGGACAGCCGGTGACGGACGAGACGCGGGAGCTCTACCGCCAGCACTTCGCGACGGTGTTCTCCGACTTCCACCTGTTCGACTCGCTGCTGGGCCTGGCCGAGGGAGGCCGGGCCGACAAGGTCCGCGCCTACCTCACGAGGCTCCAGTTGGAGCGCAAGGTCCGCATCGACGCGCACGGCGCCCTCTCCACCACGGACCTGTCCACGGGCCAGCGCAAGCGCCTGGCGCTGCTGACGGCCTATCTGGAGGACCGCCCCGTGTACCTCTTCGACGAGTGGGCCGCGGACCAGGACCCCTTGTTCAAGGAGGTCTTCTACCGGGAGCTGCTCCCGGACCTGAAGGCCGCGGGCAAGGCCGTGGTCGTCATCAGCCACGACGACCGGTACTTCGACGTCGCGGACCACCTCCTCCGCCTGGAGTCTGGCGCCATCAGCGCCGCCCCCTCCCACCGGGAGACCGAAGCCTCCGCGTGAAACGCCTTCCCAGACACACCCGTGAAACATCCGCTTTACAGGCACTCTGAGACAGAGTGAATTGGCGCGGATAATGTCACACGTGGCGGGGACGCAAGGCGGGGCGATGTTCTCCGAGGAAATCAAGGGACTGCACGGTGAGCTGTCCGCCGCGGCGGTGGCGTTCCTGAAGTTCGCGGAGCGGACACCGGAGGTGTTCGCGCGTCACCGGTTCCACAAGTTCGAAGAATCACCGCTGATGTATTACGAGCTGCACCGGTGGCCGGTGCTCATCGACTCGCGCCGGGACGGGCTGCTGGCGTCGCTTTCGGTGGAGCTCAGCCGGCTCGTCAAGCGCGGCCCCCGGCTGCTGCTGGGCGGCGACCCCCAGCGCATCGCCGACTTCTACGGCGTCACGCAGGAGCGGGCCCGCGTGGCGGTGGAGGCCCTGGCCCTCACGGAGGATGCGCGCGGCGGGCTGAGCCGCGGGGACTTCATCGACTCGGCGGAGGGCCTCAAGTGCCTGGAGGTCAACATGATGGCGGGCCTGGGCGGCTGGGAGACCGCGCTCAAGGCCCAGGTCGTGATGGACCAGCCCGTGCTCCAGCGCTTCGTCCAGGAGCAGGGCTTGCGCGTCCAGCTCCAGGACACGCTGCGCGCCTTCCTGACGCACGTCATCGAAGACGTCCGGCGCACGGTCGCCTGGGAGGGTGAATGCAACCTGGCCGTGCTCTTCCCAGACGACGAGCCGCCGGACCCCACGGGCAGCGAGATGGCGAGCCTGCTGCTCAACAGCACCTTCAGCGAGCTGCTCGGCGCCCAGGGCGCCCGGGGCGAGGTGCTCATCGGCACCTACGGCGAGGTCCAGGACTCAGAGGGAGCGGCCTTCACCATGCGCGGCCGGCGGCTGCACGCCGTGCAGGAGCATGACGCCCGGGACAGGCTGGAGGTGGTGGGCCCCGCTTTCGACGCCCGCGCCCGGGCCGCTGTCGCCGCGCGCACGCTGTGCCTCTACAACGGCCCCGCCCAGGAGCTGCTGGACGACAAGCTCAACATCGCGCTGCTGTCGGAGAACGCGGCGTCCCCGGCGCTGACCGCCGAGGAGCGGGCGCTCATCCGCCAGCACATCCCCTGGACGCGGCGCGTGCGGCGCGTCCACACCCCACGCGGCGGCGCCGACGTCTGGCTCCCCGACGAGCTCATCGCGGACAAGCGCGATGGACTGGTGCTGAAGGCGGGCCGCGCCTATGGCGGCAAGTCCGTGCTCATTGGCCGCGGGACGACCGCGGAGGCCTGGGACGCGGCCGTCCAGGAGGCGCTGGAGCACGGCGGCTGGATCGTCCAGGAGCGCGTCGAGCCGCGCCCCTACCACTTCATGCGGGACGACGGCACCGTGGGCCCCCACATCCTCATCTGGGGCGCCTTCGTCTTCGGCGAGCGCTATGGCGGGACCATGGTGCGCATGAACCCCACCGGGCAGGGCAAGGACGTGGTCAACGCGACACAGGGCGCGCTGATGTGCGCGCTCGTCGTCGTCGAGTAGCTTTCTCAATTTTCAAGTATATTCAAATAAATCCCATTTGTCGCAGATGACCGCGCTACTGTAGTCTTTGTCACCCCATTGAAACGCGGACACGCGACGACTCGGCCCGTCTCGCAGCGGCCCCGACAGCGTTGCCTGCCCGAAAAAGGAACGCTCGCCGTGAAGCTCAGTGTCCTCGACCATTCCATCGTCGTCCGCGGCAGCCAGCCACGTGAGGCCTTCCAGAACACGGTGGAGCTGGCCCGGGCGGCCGAGCAGCTCGGGTATCACCGCTTCTGGCTCGCCGAGCACCACGGCTCCGGACACTTCGCGGGCGTTGCGCCTGAAATCCTGGTCGCGCACGTGGCGGCGGCCACGTCTCGCATCCGCGTGGGCACCGGCGGCGTCCTGCTGTCGAACTACAGCCCCTTCAAGGTCGCCGAGGTCTTCCGGTTGCTGGAGACGCTCCACCCGGGCCGTATCGACCTGGGCATTGGCCGGACGTCGGGCAGCACGGACCTGGTGGCCAAGGCCCTGGCCTACGGCACGCCCATGCCCAACGAGGGGTTCCCGACGAAGCTGGAGGACCTGGTCGCCTTCCTGTCGGGCGCGAAGCCCGCGACGGCGGAGTTCGAGAAGCTGAGCCTGAAGACCATGGCGCCGGGCATGCCGCAGGTCTGGGCGCTGGGCTCCGGTGAGCAGAGCGCGGCGCTGGCGGCGCGGATGGGCCTGTCCTTCTGCTTCGCCCACTTCTTCAACCCCGTCCACGGCGCTCCGGTGACGCGGGGATACCGCGAGCACTTCAAGCCGTCCCAGGTGCAGGCGGCGCCCCGCTCCGCGGTCAGCGTCTACGTCATCTGTGCCCCGACCGAGCAGGAGGCCCGGCGAATAGCGCGCAGCAGCGACCTGCTCACCATCAACACCCGCCGGGGCCGCCCCGAGGAGCCCATCCCCTCCATCGAGGAGGCGGAGGCCTACCCCTATACGCCCGAGGACCTGGCGACGCTCGAGTTCGACCGCAAGCGCGTCGTGTGTGGCGCACCGGACCAGGTGAAGGAACGGCTGATGGCCATGGCCGCCGAATTCCAGGCGGACGAGCTCCTCATCACCACCATCATCCACGACCACCGCGCCCGGCTCCGCTCGTACGAGCTGCTCGCGGACGCGTTCGCCCTCGCGCGCTGAGCCGGCGCTCCGCCCCGCTCGGCGACCCGACGACACCATGGCGCCCCAGGTGAGCGGGCGCCGGGGTGCGTGTGTGTATCGCGGAGCCCGCCGTCCCAACCTCTCTTCACTTCCTGGACGTGAGTTCGTCGACAGCCATGAGCGATGCCGATCTGAATGAAGGCGACGAGCTGGCCATTGCCATCGTCGGAATGGCGGGCCGCTTCCCCGGCGCTCCGGACGTGGAGCGCTACTGGCGCAACCTCTGCGAGGGCGTGGAGGGCATCCGCTTCTTCACCGACGACGAGCTGAGGGCGCGCGGCGTCCCCGAGGAGCGCCTGCGTCAGCCGGGCTTCGTGCGCGCCGGCGCGGTGCTGGACCAGGTGGAGGCCTTCGACGCGGGCTTCTTCGGCTATTCGCCGCGCGAGGCGGCGTTGATGGACCCGCAGCACCGCATCTTCCTGGAGTGCGCGTGGGAGGCCATCGAGCGCGCGGGCCACGGGTTGGACACGGAGTCGCGCTCGGTGGGCGTCTTCGCGGGCACCAGCCTGAGCACGTACCTGCTCTTCAACCTGCGCACGCACCCGGAGCTGCTCGAGTCGAGCGACAGCTTCCAGGTGATGATTGGCAACGACAAGGACTTCCTCGCCACCCGGCTGGCGTACCACCTGGACCTCAAGGGCCCCAGCCTGGACGTCCAGACGGGCTGCTCCACGTCGCTGGTGGCCACGCACCTGGCCTGTCAGGCGCTGATGGGCTTCCAGTGTGACGTGGCCATCGCGGGGGGCGTGTCCGTGGACGTGCCCCAGCGCACCGGCTACGTGCACCAGCCCGGCGGCATCGCGTCCCCGGACGGGCACTGCCGTCCCTTCGACGCGCAGGCGCAGGGCACCCTCTTCGGCAGCGGCGTGGGCGTGGTGGTGCTCAAGCGGCTGGATGACGCGCTCGCGGACGGCAGCCACATCCACGCCGTCATCCGCGCCTCCGCCATCAACAACGACGGCGCCTCCAAGCTGGGCTACACCGCCCCCAGCGCCGAGGGGCAGGCGGAGGTCATCGCCCGCACCCACGCCCTGGCGGGCGTGACGCCGGACACCGTGGGCTACGTGGAGACGCACGGCACCGGCACCCTGCTGGGAGACCCGGTGGAGGTCTCCGCGCTGACCAGCGCGTTCCGGGCCGGCACCGAGGCCACCAGCTTCTGCGCGCTCGGCTCGGTGAAGTCGAACATCGGCCACCTGGACGCGGCGGCGGGCGTGGCCGGCCTCATCAAGGCGGCCCTGGCGGTGGAGCACGGCTGCATCCCGCCCACCCTCCACCTCCAGACGCCCAACCCGAACATCGACTGGGCCCGGAGCCCCTTCTTCGTGAATGCCACGCTGAAGGAGTGGAAGCCCCACGGCCACCGGCGCCGCGCGGGCGTGAGCTCCTTCGGCATTGGCGGCACCAACGCCCACGCGCTCCTGGAGGCGCCTCCCGCTCCGGCCCCCTCCGGTCCATCCCGGCCGTGGCAGTTGCTGGTCCTCTCCGCGAAGCAGCCGGCGGCGCTGGAGGTGATGACGCAGAACCTGGCCGCCCACCTGGAGGCGCACCCGGAGCAGTCCCTGGCGGACGCGGCCTACACCCTCCAGCTCGGCCGCAAGGCCTTCCCGCACCGGCGCGTGGTCGTCTGTGAGAGCCACGAGGACGGCGCCGAGGTGCTGTCCGCCGCCAGCTCGGACCGCGTCTTCACGGACCTGGCGAAGGACGGCGGGCGGCCCGTCGTGTTCCTCTTCCCCGGAGGCGGCGCCCAGCACCTGCGCATGGGGCAGGAGCTGTATGAGAAGGAGCCCGCCTTCCGCGAGGCCTTCGACGCATGCGCCGCCCTCTTCCAGCGCCGCGGCGGACCGTCGCTCCGCGCGGTGCTGTACCCGGCCGGTGACGCGGACGCGGGCGCGCCGCTGCCCCGCCCCTCCGTGGGCCTGCCCGCGCTCTTCACCGTGGAGTACGCGCTGGCGAAGCTGTGGGAGTCCTGGGGCGTCCGGCCCGAGGCGATGATTGGCCACAGCATGGGCGAGTACGTGGCCGCCTGCCTCGCGGGCGTCTTCACGCTGGAGGACGCGCTGGCGCTGGTGGCCGAGCGCGGCCGCCTCTTCGAGCAGCTCCCCTCCGGCGCCATGGTGAGCGTGGCCCTGTCCGAGCAGGAGCTGCTGCCGATGCTCGGCGAGCGCCTGTCCCTGGCCGCCGTCAACGGACCGACCCAGTGCGTGGTGGCCGGTGACACCGCGTCGGTGGACGCGCTCGCCGCCGACCTGGCCGCCCGTGGCATCGAGCACCGGCGCGTGCACATCGACGTGGCGGCGCACTCGCACCTCATCGACTCCATCCTGCCGGCGTTCGCCGCGTTCGTGGGGCGGCTGAAGCTCCAGACGCCGACCCAGCGCTTCGTGTCCGGCGTGACGGGGACGTGGGTGACCGAGGAGGAGGCCACCGACCCCAGGTACTGGGTGCGGCACCTGCGGCAGACGGTGCGCTTCGGCCCCGGGCTGCGGTGCCTGCTGGAGGACCCCTCGCGCGTGCTGCTGGAGGTCGGCCCCGGCCGGACGCTGGGTTCGCTCGCGCGCCTGCAAGTGGAGCGCGGCCAGCCCACGGTGGTGCTGACGTCGATGCGGGCGCCTCGCGAGCCGGGCTCCGACCTGCGCTTCGTGCTCACCACGCTGGGCCGGCTCTGGGCGGCGGGCGTGCCCGTGGACTGGCGGCGCCTCCACGGCACGGAGCAGCGCCGGCGCGTGGTGCTGCCCACCTACCCCTTCGAGCGCAAGCGGCACTGGATGGAGCCGAACACGCTGAGCGCCGCGGTCGTCAGTGACGCGGGGCTGGAGCGGCGCAAGGACCCGGCGGACTGGTTCTACCTGCCGTCCTGGAAGCGCACGCTCGCCCCACGCGCTCCGGCCGCGACGCCCCGGCACTGGCTCCTCTTCACGGACGCGAGCGGCGTGGGAGAAGCCCTGGCCGCGCGGCTCGAGGAGGGCGGCGGCCGCGTCACCCGGGTGTCGCCCGGCTCCGACTTCCGGCGCGTGGACGACGGCGGCTTCGAGGTGGACCCGGCCCGCCCGGAGACCTACGCGGCGCTGCTGGCCGCGCTCGCCGACGAGTCGCGGCGGCCCGAGCGCATCGTCCACCTGTGGAGCGTGGATGACGCGGGAGACGGCGTGGCGAGCGTGGAGCACGCCCAGCGCGCCGGCTTCTTCAGCCTGCTCTTCCTGGCGCAGGCGCTGGCGGGCCAGGGCGCGTCCAGCCCCGTCCACCTCACCGTGGTCTCCACCGGCGTGCAGGCCGTCACCGGCCACGAGGTGCTGGCTCCGGAGAAGGCCACGCTGCTCGGCGCCTGCCGCGTGCTGCCCCATGAAGTGCCGGGGCTCTCCTGTCGCTCCATCGACGTGGAGGCGCCGGGCTGTAGCAAGGCGCAGCGGCTCCTGGCGGCGCGGCTGGCGGACGAGCTGAGCGCGGGTTCCTCCAACGGCGCCGTGGCGCTGCGGGGCCCCCACCGCTGGGAGCAGTCGCTGGAGCCGGTGCGCCTCCCCGCTCCCGCGCCGGACGCGCCCTCCCGGCTGCGCCCGCGAGGCACCTACCTCATCACCGGAGGTCTGGGCGGCATCGGCCTGGTGCTGGCGGAGTCGCTGGCGCGGCAGGTCCAGGCGCGGCTGGTGCTGGTCAGCCGCGGCGGCTTGCCGGAGCGCGGTGACTGGGACGCGTGGCTCGCCACCCATGGCGAGCAGGACCGGACGAGCCAGCGGCTGCGGCAGGTGCTCGCGCTGGAGGCCCTGGGCTCCGAGGTCCTGGTGCTCTCCGCGGACGTGGGCGACGCCGAGCAACTGGCGGAGGTGCTGCGCAAGGCGCGTGAGGCCTTCGGCGAGCTCCACGGCGTCATCCACGCCGCCGGCGTGCCCGCGGGCGGACTGGCCCAGCTTCGCACCCAGGCGGCGGTGGAGGACGTCCTGCGGCCCAAGGTGCTGGGCACCTGGTTGCTCCATGCGCTGCTGCGCGACACGCCCCTGGACTTCTTCATGCTCTGCTCGTCCCGCACCGCCTACACGGCGGAGCCCGGGCAGATCGACCACTGCGCCGCGTGCGCCTTCCAGGACGCCTTCGCCCACAAGGCCGCGGTGACGGGCGGCGCGCCCGTCATCTCCCTGGGCTGGGACACCTGGCGCGAGGTGGGCCAGGCGGTGACCACCCAGATGCCCGACGGGGCCAGCGCGATGCGCGACGCGATGCTCGCCCACGCCCTGTCGCCCGCCGAGGGAGTAGACGTCTTCGAGCGCGTCCTCGCGCAGGCGCCCGCGCACGTCGTGGTGTCCACGGAGGACCTGCGGGCGGCCATGGCGCGCAGCGCGTCCTTCCTCCAGGACCTGATGGGCCCCATGGAGACGGACGCCGCGCCCACGGCGGCGCGCGCGGTGCCCACCAACATGGACGAGGCCGAGCGCGAGCTGGCCGACATCTGGCAGCGTTTCCTGGGCGTGGAGAGCGTGTCGCTGCACGAGAACTTCTTCGAGCTGGGTGGGAACTCGCTGATTGGCCTCAAGGTCATCAACGAGGTGAAGCGGCGCTTCGGCAAGGAGCTGCCCGTGGTCGCACTCTTCGAGAACCCCACCCTGAGCGCCATGGCGCGGCTGCTCACCCGTGGGGAGGAAGCAGCGCCGGCCACCACGAGTGACCGGCGAAGCCGCGGAGCCAGGCGCCGGGAGCTCATCCAGCAACGCCGACAGTCGGGACACTGAGTCCGCAGAGGGGGAGGAACGAGCGTGGCCGACAGCAACACGGGCATGGAGATCGCAATCACCGGCATGGCCGGGCGCTTCCCGGGTGCGCGCAGCTTGGAAGAGCTGTGGCGCAACCTGTGCGACGGCGTGGAGTCCATCGAGCCGCTTTCGGATGAAGCGGTGCTGAAGGCGGGCCTGCCTCCGGAGGTGCTGAAGGATCCGCACTTCGTGAAGGTGGCCTCGCGGCTGGAGGACGTGGCGGGCTTCGACGCGGCCTTCTTCGGCTACACCCCGCGCGAGGCGGAGGTGATGGACCCGCAGCAGCGCCTCTTCCTGGAGTGCGCGCTGGAGGCGCTGGAGGACGCGGGCCACGGCGCCCCACCCGCCGAGCTGCTGGTGGGCGTCTTCGGCGGCCAGGCCCTGAGCACGTACCTGTTGCTCAACCTGATGGGCAACGCGGAGCTGATGCGCTCCGCGGACCCGCTCCAGCTCAACCTGGGCAACGCGGGCAGCTTCCTCACCACGCGGGCCGCGTACAAGCTGGACCTGCGCGGCCCCAGCTTCAACGTGGAGAGCGCGTGCTCCACGTCGCTGGTCGCCGTCCACGTCGCCTGCCAGAGCCTGCTCAACCAGGAGTGTGACCTGGCGCTCGCGGGCGGCGTGTCCATCAACCTCCAGATTCAGGGCGGCTACCGCTACGTGGACGGCGGCATCCTGTCGCCGGACGGGCACTGCCGTCCCTTCGATGCGCAGGCGAAGGGCATCGTCTTCGGCAGCGGCGCGGGCGTGGTGGCGCTGCGGCGCCTGGAGGACGCGCTGGCGGATGGCAGCCCCATCTACGCCGTCATCAAGGGCTCCGCGGTGAACAACGACGGCGCCGCGCGCGTGGGCTACACCGCGCCCGGCGTCGAGGGCCAGGCCGCCGTCATCTCCGAGGCGCTGGGCAGCGCGGGCGTCTCCGCCGGGAGCATCGGCTACGTGGAGGCGCACGGCACGGGGACGGCGCTGGGGGACCCCATTGAGGTCCAGGCGCTCATCCGCGCCTTCGGCGACGAGGCGGAGGGACCGCGCACCTGCGCCCTGGGCTCCATCAAGCCCAACGTGGGCCACCTGGACGCGGCGGCGGGCGTGGCAGGCCTCATCAAGACGGCGCTGGCGCTCAAGCACCGCAAGCTGCCGCCCAGCCTCAACTTCGAGACGCCGAACCCCAACATCCCCTGGGACTCCAGCCCCTTCTACGTCAACACGAAGCTGCGCGAGTGGAAGGCGCCCGCCCGGGAGCCCCGGCGCGCGGGCGTGAGCAGCTTCGGCATGGGCGGCACCAACGCCCACGTCATCCTGGAGGAGCCCCCCGCCCGCGCGCCCGTGAAGGCCGCGCGCGCGCACCAGCTCCTGCTCCTGTCGGCGCGCACGCCCACGGCGCTGGCCGCGCAGGCGTCCCGGCTGGAGGAGCACCTGCGCGCCAACAAGGGCCTGGAGCCCGCGGACGTGGCGTACACGCTCCAGGTGGGCCGCCGCCGCCATCCCCACCGCCGCGCCATCGTCTGCCAGGGCCGGGAGGACGCGCTGGCCGCCCTGGGCGACGTCGCGCGGCAGCTCTCCGCCGCCGAGGAGCGCACGGGCCGCCCCACAGTGTTCATGTTCCCCGGCCAGGGCGCGCAGTACGCGGGGATGGCACAGGGGCTCTACGAGCGCGAGCGCACCTTCCGCGCGGACGTGGATGACTGCGCCACCCGGCTCATCCCGCACCTGAAGCAGGACCTGCGCGAGCTCCTCTTCCCCACCGCCCAGCGCGCGGAAGACGCCCAGCGCCAGTTGCAGCAGACGCGGCTGGCCCAGCCGGCCCTCTTCACCATCGAGTACGCGCTGGCGCGGCTGTGGATGTCCTGGGGCGTGAAGCCCGAGGCCATGATTGGCCACAGCATCGGCGAGTACGTGGCCGCGTGCCTCGCGGGCGTCTTCAGCCTGCCGGACGCGCTGGGGCTGGTGGCCGCGCGGGGCCAGCTCATGCAGGAGCTGCCGCCGGGGGCCATGCTCTCCGTCCCGCTGTCGGAGGCGGAGCTGGTGTCGTCGCTGGATGCCCGGCTCTCCGTGGCCGCGGTGAACGCGCCGTCGATGACGGTGGTGGCCGGGCCCGTCGACGCCGTGGACGCGCTGAAGGCACGGCTCGACGCGCGGGGCGTCCAGTCGCGCCGCCTGCACACCTCGCACGCGTTCCACTCCGCGATGATGGAGCCCATCGTCGCGCCCTTCACCGAGCGCCTGCGGCGGATGAAGCTGTCCGCGCCGCAAATCCCCTTCCTCTCCAACGTCACCGGCACCTGGGTGACGGCCGCCGAGGCGAAGGACCCCGGCTACTGGGCCCGCCACCTGCGCCAGCCGGTCCGCTTCGCCGCGGGCCTCTCGCAGCTCCAACCCGCGCAGGTGCTGCTGGAGGTCGGCCCCGGCCGGACGCTGAGCACCTTCGCGTCCCAGCCCGGTGCGCTGCGGCAGCCGCCCACCACGGTGACGTCGCTGCGCCATCCGGACACGAAGCAGGCGGACACGGCCGTGCTGCTCGGCGCGCTGGGGCAGCTCTGGCTGGCTGGCGTGGACGTGGACTGGGAGGCCTTCCGAGGCGAGGAGCAGCGCCTCCGCGTCGGGCTGCCCACCTACCCCTTCGAGCGCAAGCGCTACTGGGTCTCCCCGGACGGGCACCGCGCCTTGGCCGCCGCGCCGTCCGCGGAGCGCGCCCCCGAGGCGCGAGCGCCCGACGAGGCCCCGGCCACGGGCTACTCACGCCCCGCCCTGGCGGTGGCGTACGTGGCCCCGGAGACGGAGGACCAGCAGGTGGTGGCCCGCATCTGGGAGGACGTCCTGGGCGTGCGGCCGGTGGGCCTCCACGACGACTTCTTCGCGCTGGGCGGGCACTCCCTGCTGGCCACCACGGTGGTGGGACGGCTGCGGGACACCTTCGGCTTCACGGTGCCGCTGCAGTCGCTGTTCGAGGCACCGACGGTGGCCCGGCTGGCGGCCCTGGTGGCCGAGCAGCGCAAGCGCCCTGGCCATGAAGACCCGGAGGTGGAGGCCCTGCTGCGGATGCTGGCGGAGCTCGCCGCCAAGGAGGGCGCGGCCAGCCGTTAGCCGCGCGTCCACACCCCTTTCGAGACACAGCCCATGGCACCTCCCAATTCCCCACCCCTGAAGGCGCTCCTCCTGGCCATGGAGTACACCCCGAACGTGGCCGGCGGCGTGGGCACCTACGTCTACGAGCTGGCCCGAGGGCTCGCGCGCGGCGGGTGCAAGGTCACCGTCCTGGCGTACACGCCCGGCGAGCCCGCGGTGCTCCGCGAGCCCAACCTCACCGTGCACATGATGCCGCCCAGCCAGGGCAGCCTCTCCCAGGCGGGAAAGCTCTCCCTGGTCGGCGGCATCCGCGTCTTCAACGACGACCTGCTCCACCGCGGCCGCGAGCTCCTCCGCGAGGAGAAGCCCGACCTCATCCACTTCCACCAGTGGCACACCCACCGCGCCGCCCGGGCGCTGGCGAAGGAGGCCGGGGTGCCCGTGCTGGGGACCAGCCACTACATCTCCGAGCCCGCGGAGCGCTGGTGGGGCCAGACGCCGGACCCGGAGATTCTGGAGGAGGAGCGCAGCTTCTACGACGGCTCGCAGCACGTCATCTCGGTGAGTGACTCCATGAGCGAGCTCATCCGGGAGACCTACGGCATGCCGGCCGCGCTGCTGCACACCATCCACTGCGGCATGGACGCGGGCCCCTTCCTCCAGCCCTCGCATTCGCCGGAGGACTACGCCCGGCTGCGCGCCACGGTGGCCACGCCTGAGGACCCGGTCGTCCTGTACACGGGCCGGCTCCACCCCATGAAGGGCATCAGCGCCATCTTCGCCGCCGCCGAGCGCGTGCTCGCGAAGCGGCCGAACGTGCGCTTCCTCCTGGCCGGTGGCACGGACTCGCGCGAGTCCACGCAGATGGTCCAGGACCTGTCCCAGCGCTACGCGCACCTGCGCCAGCGCATCAAGCTCCTGGGCAAGCTGCCGCGCCAGCAGCTCGGGCTCCTGCACCGCATCGCGGACCTGGCGCTGGTGCCGTCCCTGTACGAGCCCTTTGGCTACACGGCCATCGAGGCCATGGCCTCCGGCCTCCCGCTGGTGGCGACCCGCTCCGGTGGTCCGTCGGAGATCGTGGACCACGAGAAGACGGGCCTGCTCGTCCCCGTCCTCCCGGGCGCGCCGGGAGGGCCGCGCGAGGTGGACGTCGCGGCGCTCGCCGACGCGCAGCTCTCCCTGCTGGAGGACCGGGAGCGGGCCCGGCGCATGGGGCTGGCCGGCCAGCAGCGCGTGGTGGAGCTGTTCAGCCTGCCGCGCATGGTGGCCGCCAACCTCGCCCTGTACCAGAAGCTCGTCGGCGGCAACGGACGGGAGGTGCGGTCATGACGGAGTGGCTGGCCTTCCACGTCCCGCAGCCGGGCGCCTGGGCGCGGCTGTTCTGTCTGCCGCATGCGGGTGGCAGCGCGTCGTTGTTCCGCACCTGGCAGGCGGAGCTGGGGCAAGACCTCGAGGTGTGCCCGGTCCAGCTCCCCGGCCGGGAGAACCGGCTGCGCGAGGCGCCCCTGCGCACCTTGCCGGAAGTCATCGCGCCGTTGGTGGAGGTGGTGGCGAAGCACGCGGACAAGCCCTTCGCCCTCTTCGGTCACAGCATGGGCGCGCTGCTCGCCTACGAGCTGACGCGGGCGCTGCGGGAGCGCGGCCTCCCCGCGCCCCTGCACCTCTTCGTCGCCAGCTACCGGGCGCCGCACACGCTCCAGGCGCACACGCCGGCCACGGCCACCCATGACATCGACGCGTCCGAGGCCCGGCGCCTGGGCGAGTCGCGCGCCGTGTCCGGAGAGATGGCGGAGGAGCTGCTGACGCTGATGCGCGCCACCATGCTCGCGGACACCGCCGTGTGTGAGGGCTACACGTGGAAGCAGGGCCCCGCGCTGACGTGCCCGCTCTCCGCCTTCCGCGGCTTCGACGACTACGTGCCCGACGACGCAACGGAGGCGTGGCGCCAGCTCTCCTCCGGCCCCTTCGCCTCCCAGACCTTCCTGGGGGACCACTTCTTCCTGCGACAGACGCCGCGCGGCCTGCTGCAGAACATCCGCCGGAGCCTCACCAGGCTGCGGCCCGCCTCGACTCGCTGACCTGCCTCTTCCAAGGAGCCTTCCCCATGAAGTACCTCGTCTACGTCAAGGACCGCACCTCCGGCCCCCAGCCCCAGGACCCCATCGCGCTCAACCGCGCTGTCCGTGACTGGGTGGGCGCCCGCCTCCAGGACGGCACCTTCGACTGTGCCTACTACGTCCTCCCGAAGATGGGCCTCTGCATCCTCAACGCCGACTCCCACGAGTCGCTGCTGACGCTGCTGCGCGCCTGGCCGTCCTTCCCGTACCAGGAGTTCGAAATCCACATGCTGGCGGACGTGCGCCACGGCATCGACAACAACTTCGAGCGCCTGCAGAAGGCCCAGAGCCAGAGCGAGAGCGCGGCCTGACGCCTCGCCCGGGAGAGCCGACATGAGCACCGCCACCGCCCAGAAGGTCCCCGAGCCCCTGGTCCCCGAGCGCATGCCGCTCGACAACCACCGGGCCTTCTACGAGCGCATCGAAGCCAACAACAAACCCGTCATCCTCACCGAAGCGATGAAGGGCTGGCCCGCCGCCGAGCGGTGGACCTTCGACTACTTCGCCACGAAGTACCGCGACGTGAGCGTCCCCGTGGAGTGGCTCCAGTACAACGCCAAGGCCACGGGCGGCGTGGAGCGCGTGGGCCGCGTGCGGAAGATGCGCATGCAGGAGTATGTCGACACGCTGAAGGCGAAGGACGGAGAGACGCCGGGCTACCTCATCGGCAATGACTTGTTCCGCACCCTGCCGGAGCTGCACAAGGACGTCCGCTTCGACGAGTACGCCGTCCAGCGCAAGCTCACCGAGCAGCTCTTCTTCATGGGCCCGCGCGGCACCTTCACCCAGCTCCACCTCGACCGCGCGCACAACCTGCACGCCGTCATGGTGGGCCGCAAGCAGTGGCAGCTCTATTCGCCCAGCCGCGACAAGGCGCTGAGCCCCGCGAAGCTCAGCCACCCCTGGTCCGTCGTGAGCGCGCACGACCTGACGCCCCACGGCGGCAAGCCGGAGCAGCTCCCCGGCGGCCTCGCCCCGGACTACGACTTCATCCTGGAGGCCGGTGAGATTCTCTACCTGCCCTATGGCTGGTGGCACCGCGTGTACACGGTGGAGGACGCCATCGCCACCAACTACTGGTGGTGGACGTGGTCGATGCTGGCCAAGCTGGGCCCGCGGCTCGTGCCCACCATCGCCCTGAGCGCGGTGGGCCGAATCCGCAAGCAGCAGAAGCTGGGCCGCGAGTACCGCGAGCAGTAACGCGGCGCCCGCGCCTCACTCCAGCTCGATGAGGGCGCCCACCATGGCGCCCTGCGCGACGTTCACCACGCCAGCGCCTCGCTGCATGGGGCCCTGGCGGAGGAAGTGCCCGCCGTAGGTCTCCCCCAGGACGAAGAGGCCCCAGACCAGGCTGTGGGGCACCACCGTGCCCTCTGGCCCCAGGGTGTGGAAGGACGTCGGCTGCACGCGCTCCTGCGCCACCCAGCCGCCCGCGTCGAGCGCCTTGCGCACCGCCGTGTCCCACTCCGCGGCGGGCGTCGACGCGCCCAGCAGCACCGACTCGCCGCCGTAGTCCCGTCCCGGCTTGAGGACCCAGGACTCGCGCCGCGAGGCCAGCAGCTCCGGGATGGAGTACCGCGTGCCGTCGCGCTCGACGTGGGCCCGCTGGACCCGGAACGACCAGGGCACGTTCCGGCGCACCACCTCCTGCTCCGCCTCGGACAGCGCGGCGGACGTCACGTGCTCCCACAGCAGCGTGAGGTTGCGCTTGTCGTCGAGCACGTCCTGCGCCGGGCCGTTGAAGAGACTGACCGCGCGGGCATCGAACGCGGCCTGGGCGTGCTCGGCATAGGCCGCGCCCGCCATCGCCAGGCGGTCTCGCGCGTCATACTCCACGACGGCGTGCAGCCGCTTGCCTCGGAGCGTGAGGCGGTGGCCGGGCCCGGATTCGACCGAGCCGTACGTCGTCATGAAGACCTCCCCGCGAGCGCCCTCGGGCTGGAGGACCTCCTGGAGCTGGCCGGTGAAGAACCGGGACGCCTGCTCCGCCAGGGGGCCTGCCGGCAGGATGCTCGGGGTGAAGAGGATGGCGATGTTGCACTCCCCTTCCCAGTCGAGGTCGCGGCGCACCGTGTCCACGATGTTGGCGAAGAAGTCGCGCAAGGTCCGAGGCTGGCGGACGCGCAGCCGCTGCTCCACGGCGAAGCGCTGAATCGCAGGTTGCGCCAGCACCTGCTGCACGTGGATGGCGGTCTCCCAGCCCCCCACGCCCGCGGTCAGGTTGAACTCCACGCACTTGAACGTGGCGCCGTCATGGATGAAGTCACCGCGGCCAATGGCCCCGCGGGCGTCATCCGTGCGAGCCAGGGCAGCGAACGCCGCGTCGGCGCGCGCCCGCGGGATTCCGTAGAACTCCGCTGCTCGGCCGGCGTCTCCCAGCAGGCGCCGGGGCGCGCGCTTGATGAGGCGGCACAGCGCCGGGGCGACCTCCCGCATCTGCCGCGCGACCGCGCCTTCGACGAAGGTGGGCCACGCATGCAGCTCATAGGGGATGAGCGGCGAAGCCTCGTGCGCCTGGAACTTGTGGCGCGAGAAGACCTCGGGGACGCGCTCGGCGTACTCGAGGAACGCGGCGGCGGCGGGAGACAGCGCGCCGTGCAGCGCCTTGACCTCTGGAGAGAACTGTCCGCCGGGGATCGGCTCGGGCACGCGCATGGCGTACGGCTCCTTCATCGAATGGGGGTGAGACGCTGGGAAGAGTGAGGACCGCTCAGGACATCTCGCAGACGAGCCGCAGCTCGCTGGTGTAGCGGCGCTGGGCCGCATCCGTGAGCCAGAGGTGCTCCGGGTCCGGCAGCATCTCCGAGAACTGGACGCGAGAATCCGGCGACGCCTCCGCGGACCGCCGCACCAGCTTGGCCATCATCTCCACCAGCAAGGGGCTGTCGAAGTCCACGAAGCAGGGCTTGCGCTCCGTCGCGACCTTGAAGAACGCGAAGCGCGGGATGCCTTGCGCCTGCTGCCAGCGCCGCGCCTCCAGCCACTGGGTCAGCGCCTCCGTGAGGCCCGCGAACCCCAGGCTCGCCACCGGCACGCTCCAGCGCTCCCGGGCCACCACCACGCCGTCCACCGTCACCCGAGGCGAGTACCCATCGGTGAGCGCCAGGTCGAAGATGCTGGCGCACCGCTGCTCCAGGAAGACGGCCATGAACTCCACCAGGCCGAAGCGGCGTCCGCTCACGCGGTCGAGGACCTCCAGCCCGCCGTCCCGCCGCTCCACCACCATGTCGCCCGCGCGGAGGGCACGGACGTCCGGCCGCGGAGATGGCTCCTGCCCGGAGAGGTAGTACTGGCTGTCACGCGGGAACAGACACGGCAAGGTCCGCTGGCTCCACTCGGCCTTGGGGAACACCGGGACGACGTCCGCCCCGGTGGCACAGCGCTCCGCGAGCGCGAAGAGCTCCTCGGGCGCCCGGTGCTGCTCCACGAAGAGCGAGGAGATGCTGTTGCACAGGTGCAGCTCCCCCAACACGAGCTGGTAGTCCCCGGCGCGGACCGCTGCCTCGCTCGCCGCGTCAATCATCACGTCCGGCGAGGCATGCCAGCGGCTCCGCCACGCGGGACCGGCCGCTCCAAAGGCCTCACGCACCTTGGGACGCAGCGACTCGACGGTGCGCGACTGGCGGCGGACGCCGGCCTCCAGCGCGAAGAGCTCCCGCCAGCGCCGCCGATGCTCGGCGACGGCCTGGGCCACGGGCATCATCTGCTCCGTCGTCGCCGGGTTCTGGAGCCCCTGGACGAAGGCGAGCTGAAGCGTGGTGAGCGACACCGGCGCCCCGCCCTCGGACAGCTTGTCGAAGAGCGCGTCCAGGCTCGCGCGGGTGCCGCGGGTCACCTCCCCCACCAGCCAGCGCGCCCCGGTCAACACCAGCTCCAGCACGGGACCGAGCCGCTCGCACAACGGCGCGCCCAGCTCCAGCGAGCCATCCCGCTCACAGTCCTCGTAGATGAGCGTCCGCGAGGCGTAGGTCTGCCCCGCCGCGCGAGTTGGCGCCGCGCCCGTCACGTCGTTGAACACGCGCTCCAGCTCCGCGAACGCGGCGTCCAGCGCCTCGGGTGCGCCCGCCGCGGCTTCGACGGCGGCCCGCGCGCGCTCCAACTGCTCCAACGGCGCGAGCGCACGGGCCCGCGCGTCCGCGTCCCCGATGGCCAGCAGCGCGCCCCGCAGCACCACCTCCGGCCGGACCACGAGCGGCACCTGCCAGCCCCAGAGCAGGACGCCGAAACCCACGGCCTGTTCGAGCGCCGAGTAGAGGTCCTCCTCACTGGCGAAGGCGGAGCTGTCACCCCCGGCGAACTCCCGCGCGAGCGCCGCGGCGCTGACCGTGCCGTCGCAGCGTGAGAGCAACTGTGCCTGCTCCGGGCTCAGCTCCACGGGCGTGGGCATGGGGCCGTGAAGCAGGTGGCCCTCCAGCCTGAAATACGGCAGCAGCCGGGGCGCCGCCCAGCGTCTCAGGGACGCATCCTGGGCCAGCGCCGCGCCGAGCGTGTCCATGCACCACGTCTCGAAGTAGACCGTCCGTCGCGAGACGAGCTGCTCTCCAGGAACCCAGCGCAGCGCGTCGCTCGACGGCGTCAGCCGCGCCCACCCCACCGGGCCGAAGAAGCCGATGGTGTCGTTCTTGGTGCTGTAGCGCTGGACATAGGAGGCCACCAGGCGCTCGCGCTGCCGGGCCTTGCTGTTGCGCGCGGTGGCGGGAAGGGCCGCCAGTGGCTCGACCCCCGTCTTGTAGGCGTGGCGGTTCTGCCAGACGAGCGCCTCGCGAAGGTGTGGCTCCCCCGCCAGGGCACGCAATGCGGCGCTGATGGACAACAGGTCCGCGTCGAACGCGGTGCGGAGTGCGTCACCCGGTGTTTCGGCTCCCGCGGCGAGCCATGTATCGGCGGCGGAGGACGCCGTGGGCGCGGCGAGCCGGAGCGCGTCCTGGACGGGGAAGCCGGCGCCACGCAGCGCGGCCCAGGGCCACAGGGCCATTCCTGGAGCAAGAGAAACGAGCGCGGGTGCTTCGGGCTTCAAGGAAGTCTGCCCCTTCCGAATAATACGTTTACTCTAGTATAGAGCGACTCCCTTCCAACAACGAACCCTGTATGACCGCTCAATCATCATTGCCGCGCCTCTCCTATTTCACGGGTCGAGGTATCGCCGAGAAGATCCGCCTGCTGCTCGCCGAGTCCGGGACGGAGTACGAAGACATCGACCTGGGCACCTATGACGTGCAGGCCAAGGTGAAGACGCCCGCCTTCGAGGCCATCAAGGCCGCCGGCAAGCTCGCCTTCGACAAGGTGCCGCTGTGGGAGGAGGCGGACGGCTTCTGCGTCGTGCAGAGCCTGGCCATCCTGCGCCACGTCGCGCGCACCCGCGGCCTCTACGGCAAGGACGCGCGAGAGGCGGCCGCCTGCGACATGATCATTGAAGGCGTCGAGGAGGTGTCCGCGCGCGCGCGCAGCCTGACCTCGTTCACGCCGGACCAGCTCTCCGAGATGCTGCCCCTCATCCTGGGCGAGGAGCTGCCGCAGTGGCTCGCGCACTTCGAGCGGCTGCTGAAGCGCAACGGCAGCGGCGACGGCTTCTTCGTCGGCACCTCGGTGACGGTGGCGGACACCAGCGTCTTCGGCTTCCTGGAGATGCTCGTGGACAACGGCCTCCAGGACCTGCTGGAGAGCACCTACCCGGGGCTGTTCGCGTTCTTCGGGCGCATGAAGGAGCGCCCCAACCTGGCGCGGCACCTCGACAGCCCCAAGCGGCACCCCGCCGTCCAGCTCCTCAACGGCTGAGCGACACCGCGACACACGAAGCCCCCCGGCCATGACGCTTACCCTGAAATTCCACGACTCCGTCAGCCACCTGAGTGACGCGGAGCTGGATGTCCTCACCTCGGAGTCGAGCGTCTTCTTCGGCCGGCGCTGGTTCCGGATGCTGGACGCGGTCGACCTGTCCGCCATGGCCCGGGGGGCGCTGTCCCTGCGATATGCCATTGCCTATCAGCAGGGCACGCCCATCGCGCTCTGCCCGTGTTTCATCACCCGCAGCAAGACCATCTACACGCCCTATTCGTTGGAGCATTTCCTCTTCACCAGTTGGAGGAAGGGCTTCGCCAACGGTCCAGCCTGGAGCCGGGTGGCCATCGCGGCGGCGGACCTCTACCGTAACGTGGCCTGGCGCGCCGGCGCCGGCTTCGAGGGAGGCGTGTTCGTCACCAGCCCGCTCAGCATGCGGAGCAGCATCCACTGCGCCGCGCCGTCGGCGGAGCTCGCGACGCAGGCCCGGGAGCTCATCCTTCAAGGGCTCCGGGAGCTCGCGACCGAGGAGCGCCTGCCGCTCTACTTCTATGGCGTGCCCCAGGACGACACGACGCTGAGAGAGACGCTCAACGCGGCGGCGTTCCAGGAGGTCTTCATCTACGACGACAACGTCATCGACGTCCCGGGGGACACCTTCGACGCGTACCTGGGACAGTTCAAGAGCGACGTCCGGCGCGTCATCAAGAAGGAGATGGCCCACGCCCGGGACGCGGGCGTCCGCTTCGAGCGCATCACTGAAATGGGCGCGATGGCGGAGCAGTTGGAGCGGTTCTACGAGGTGACGTACTCCAAGTACGGCAACGAGCACCTCCGCCACCCCTCCGCGTTCTGGACCGCGCTCGACCAACACGTCTCGCCCGAGGCGGAGGCCGTGGTCGCCTACCAGCACGACGCCCCCATCGGCTTCTCCCTGCTGCTGCAAAAGCACGAGGAGCTGTGGTTCTACCGGGTCGGCCGCGCCGAGGCCGGCGCCTCCGAGACACCGCTGTATTTCAACCTCGCCTTCTACGAGCCCCTGCGCCGGGCCTACGCGCTCGGCGCCAAGAAGCTCTGGCTGGGCGCCAGCGGATACGAGACGAAGCGGCGCAGGGGCGCGCGCCGGCACGGGCTGTACAGCTACCTGTGGATTCCGGGGCGGTGGTCACGCACCGTGCTTCAGCCGTACGTGTCTGCCTATTCACGCGTGGCCATGGCCATGGCGGCCGGCGGCACGCAGAACGCTCGCATTCGCAAGACGCCCTGACCCCCCACGCCGTCGTCATGCATCATCGTCGTCATCGAAGCGACGAAGGTCGCGCTGCCGCGCCAGGGTCTGCTTGCGGCGCAGGAGCGACGCATCCGCCGCTGGCGCCTCCTCCCGGCGCTCCTGAACCTCCGCCTCCGCCGGCTTCAGCAACGCCGCCAGGGCCTCCACGGTGACGCCTTCGTAGAGGCTCGATGCGGGCAGGTCCAGGCCCAGTTGCTTCTTGATGCGGCCACTGAGCTGCACGGCGATGAGCGAGTCACCGCCGAGTTCGAAGAAGTTGTCCTGGATGCCGATGGGCGCCACGCCGAGCATCTCCTGCCACAGCTCCACCAACGAACGCTGGAGGGGCGTGCTCGCCATGACATAGGCACTGCGCAACTGCGGACGCGGCTGGGTTGGCCGTGCGCTGGTGGCCTCTCCCACCGGCTCCGCCTGCGCGGCGGCTTCAGGCGCTGTCTCCACGGGCTGGGCGGCGTTCGTGACACGAGGCAGCGGCTCGACGTCGGCGGGTTCAATCCAGAAGCGCTGGCGCTCGAAGGGATACGTGGGGAGCGGCACCCGGTAGCGCAGGTCCGCGCCATGGAAGCCCTTCCAGTCCACCCGCACCCCTGCCTGCCAGAGCCGGCCGAGCGTCTCATAGGCCAGCGGCGCCGCCCCAGCGGAGGCCCCGTCATCCTTGGGCGGCGGCATGGACGCCAGCACCGCGTGCGCGGCCGTGAAGGCCGGGTGGCGCTTCGCCAGCTTCCCGAGCACCTGCCCCGGGCCCACCTCCAGGAGCGCGCGCCTGCCATCGGAGAAGAGCGCGTGCAGGCCGTCCGCGAAGCGCACCGTCCCGCGCAGGTGGTCGGCCCAGTATCGGGGGCTCGTCGCCTGCTCCGCGGTCACCCAGGTCCCGGTGACGTTGGAGACGAACGGGAGCGTGGGCGCGGCCAAAGGCACCGTGGCGACCTGCGCGGCGAAGTCCTCCAGGATGGCGTCCATCATCGCCGAGTGGAAGGCATGCGACGTCACCAGCGGCTGGCACTGGATTCCCGCCTCCTGGAGCGACTTCCGCGCCGCATCGATGGCGTCGTGCGTCCCGGACAACACGCACTGCATGGGCCCGTTGAGGGCCGCCAGGCTCAGCCCGGCTCCGCCCGCGCGCAGATAGGGCTGCGCCTCGTCCTCGGACAGCGGCACCGCCAGCATCGCGCCGGACGGCAGGCCCTGCATGAGCCGCCCTCGCGCGGCCACGAGCCGCAGCGCGTCCTCCAGCGAGAAGACGCCCGCGAGGCACGCGGCCACGTATTCACCGATGCTGTGCCCCAACATCGCCTGAGGCACCACGCCCCAGGACATCCACAGGCGCGCGGTGGCGTACTCCACCGTGAAGAGCGCGGGCTGCGTGAGCGCTGTCCGCACCAGCTTCGCCCCGCTCACCTCGGCGGCCTCGGGCCGGGCGTACAGCACGGTCCGCAGGTCCAGTCCGTCCAGGTGCGGCTTCAGCAGCTCCGCGCACCGGTCCACCTCGGCGCGGAAGACGGGCTCCGCCTCGTACAGCGCCCGGCCCATGTCCGCGTGCTGCGAGCCCTGCCCCGGAAAGAGGAAGGCCACGGACCGCTCCACCGCGTCCTGCGCCTCGGTGAAGACGCGAGGCCCCTGGGGCTCCGACAACGCGCCGACCGCGTCCTCCGCGCTCCTCGCCAGCACGAAGCGACGGTGCTGGAAACGCTGACGCCCGGCCTGGAGCGTCCACGCCACGTCCTCCAGATTCGCGCTCCGCGAGTCCTTGAGCGCCTCCACCAGCCGCGTCGTCACCGCCTCCAACGCAGAGGGCGTACGCGCCGACAAGGGCAGCAGATACCAGGGCCGCCGCGAGGGCGCGCTCGCGGGCAAGCGGGGGGCCTCCTCCAGCACCACGTGCGCGTTGGTGCCGCCCACCCCGAAGGAGCTCACGCCCGCGCGCCGAGGCGCCTCCCCGGCGGGCCAGGGCTTGAGCGTGGCGTTGACGTAGAACGGGCTGGCCTCGAAGTCGATGGCCGGGTTGGGACGCTCATAGTGAAGGCTGGGCGGCAGCTCGCCGTGCTTCAGCGCCATCACCGTCTTCATCAGGCCGGTGATGCCCGCCGCGGCGTCCAGGTGGCCCAGGTTGCCCTTCACCGAGCCCAACGCGCAGAAGCGCCGCCGCTGGGTGGTGGCGCGGAAGGCCTTGGTGAGCGCCTGCACCTCGATGGGGTCGCCCAGCGGCGTGGCGGTGCCGTGGGCCTCTACGTAGCTGATGTCGTCCGCCTCCAGGGCGGAAGCCGCGAGCGCCTCCGCCACCACCTGCGCCTGGCCGTCCACGCTGGGCGCGGTGAAGCCCGCCTTCAGCCCGCCGTCGTTGTTGGTGGCCGAGCCCTTGATGACGGCGTGGATGGTGTCGCCGTCCCGCACCGCGGCGCGCAGCTTCTTCAGCAGCACCACGCCCGCGCCGCTGCCGAAGAGCGTGCCCTGCGCCTTCGCGTCGAAGGGCCGGCAGTGCCCGTCCGGCGAGGCCATGCCCCCCTCCGCGTACCGGTAGCCGTTGAAGAAGCCCACGTTGACGGACGCGCCGCCCGCGAGCGCCATGTCGCACTCGCCATTGAGCAGGCTCTGGCAGGCCTGGTGCACCGCCACCAGGGACGTGGAGCACGCGCTCTGCACGGTGTGGCTGGCGCCACGCAGGTTGAGCTTGTACGAGACGCGGGTGGCCAGGAAGTCGCCCCCGTTGCCGATGTTCACCTGCACCGGCTCGAAGGACTCCAGCACCCGGGGGTTCCGCGCCAGGTTCATCAGCAGGTACGTGTTGAGCGTGGCGCCACCGAAGACGGAGATGGCGCCAGCGTAGTCACGCGGTGAGTAGCCCGCGTGCTCCAGCGCCTCCCAGCAGGACTCCAGGAAGACGCGGTGCTGGGGGTCCGTGATCTCCGCTTCGCGCGGTGGCATCTCGAAGAAGGCCGCGTCGAAGGACTCGGGCTCCGGCAGGATGGCGGCGGCCCTCACGAAGGCGGGGTCCTCCAACCGCGCCTCCGGCACACCGGCGGCGCGCGCCTCCTCCAGGGTGAAGAAGCGGATGGACTCCACGCCCTCACGGAGATTGGCCCACAGCGTGGCCACATCCCGGGCGCCGGGGAAGCGCCCTGCCATGCCGATGATGGCGACGTCGGCGTCGTCGAACTCCTGCGGGAGCTGGTTGTCCAAGGTGTTGTCTCCAGGTTCTCTCGATTCGAAGGAGCGCGGGCGGGCGCCCTACTCGCGGCGGCTGCGGCGCTCCCTGCGCTGCGCCCCGCGGCTCTGGCTGGACTCGAAGGCGGCGGTGCTCTCCGCGGGGGCGGGCCCCTGTCCCAGCTTCTTCGCCAGCGTGGCCACGGTGGGGGCCTCGAAGACGCTGGTGAGGGGGACATCCCGCCCCAGCTCCCGCTTCATGCGCCCGACAATCTTCAGCCACAGGAGCGAATTGCCTCCCAGGTCGAAGAAGTTGTCGTGGATGCCAAGCTGCTCCAGCCCCAACTGCTCCTGCCACACGCGCACCAGCGCGCGCTCCACGTCATCGGTGGGGGCCACGTACTCGGTGCCCAGCATGGGCCGCGAGTGCAACGCGCCGCCCGCGTCCTTCTTCGCCCCCGCGCCCTCGCGCCGCACCCACTGCGCCACGCGCGCGTCCAGGTTGCCCGTGGACACCAGCACCTGCCCCTCCAGCGGCGCTTCCACCACGCGGCGGAAGGCCTCCACCGCCTCGGCGGGCGTCATGGCGAACTGGTCGATGCTGGTCTGGATGGCCTTCGCGCCTTCGGCTGAATCCAGCGGCCAGCCGTCCCAGTTGGTGCTCAACCACCGCGTGCCGCCCCGCCCCGAGCGCGCCGCCGCGAAGGCGTCCAGGAAGGCGTTGGCCGCCGCGTAGGCGCCCAGCCCCAGCCCGCCCAACGCGGTGGCGTTGGAGGACACCAACAGCACGAAGTCCAGCGTGCGGCCCGCCAGCGCTCGCTCCAGGGCGTACGTGCCATGCACCTTCGCCCGGAAGTGCGGCGCGCACGTCGCCGGGTCCATCCCGCCCAGCAACGCCACCGCGCCGTCACCCGCGAGCCCCGCCGCGTGGATGACGCCATCCAGCGCTCCGAAGCGGGCGTCCACCTCCGCCAGCACCGCGCGCAATTGCGCCTCATCCGCCACGTCCGCGCGAGCCACCAGCACCTCCGCGCCCGCGGCCTCCAACGCCCGCACCGCGCGCAGGCGGCGCCCATCCACGTCCTTCTCCGCGCCGGTGCGCCCCACCAGGACCAGCCGAGCCTGCTTCGTGCGAGCCAGATGGTCCGCCATCCGCAGCCCCACCCCGCCCAGGCCGCCCGTGATGAGGTAGACGCCGCGCTGCTTGAGGGGCCAGGTCACCGGAGTGTCCGCTTCGATGCGCAGCGGCTCGTACGCCTGCACCTGCCGGTGCGCTCCACGCCAGGCCACCACGGGCTCCAGGGCCTCCGATGTGACTTCCCGCAGCAGCACGTCCACCGAGGGAGCGCGCACGTCCACGTAACGGCAGGCCACGGTGTCCAGCTCCTGCGGAATCACCTTGCACAGCGCCGGCAGCGTGGCGCGCTCGGGAGCCACCGCGTCGGCGCTCTCCACCTCCAGCGCCTCGCGGCCCACCACCGTCAACTCCACGGGCGCGGGCGACTCCACGCTGGACAGGGCCTGCGCCAGCCGCAGCACACCGAAGAAGCCGCGCGCCTGGGCCTCATCGAAGTCCGCTCCGGACTCATCCAGGCTCCAGAGATACACGACGCGCTCCACCTTGAAGTCCCGGGCCTCCAGCGCGCGCAGCAAGCGGGCGTGGTCCTCCCGTTCGCGGCCGTCCACGGTGAAGTCGCGCTCGGCCACCTGACGGAAACCCGGGCCGGGCGTCACGCGGACGACGCGGTGCCCCTGCTGCTCCAGCCGCGCCGCCAGGGCGGCCCCCACGCCTCCCGCATCCTGGTAGACAATCCACCCGCGCGGCGTCACCGGCCCCGCCTTGGGCAGCAACGGCGCGCGCTGCCACGAGGGCAGATAGAACCAGCCGGCCACATCCGCGCTCTTGCGAGCGACACCCCGGCCGCGCGAGGAGGACGCCTCCGGCGCCAGCCAGTAGTCCTGCCCCTCGAAGGGATACGTCGGTAGAGGCACGCGCAGCCGCCGGGTGCCGCCATGCACCGCGCTCCAGTCCACCTCCACACCGGAGGCCCAGAGCCGGCCCACCGTGGTGGTGAGGAACGCGTCGTCCGGCACCGGGTCCTGCGGGTGACGCAGCGAAGAGAGCACCGCGGGGGCCTTGGGCCCGTTGAGCTGCAGGCGCGCCAGCGTCCCCAGCGTGCGGCCCGGGCCCACCTCCAGGTAGACGCGGCCGGGCCGCGCGGCCAGGGTGCGGACGCCGTCGCCAAAGCGCACCGTCTGCCGCAGGTGCCGCGTCCAGTACACCGGGTCCACCGCCTCCTCGGGCGTCATCCACGTCCCGGTGACGTTGGAGACAATGGGCAGCGTGGGCGCATTGCGCGTCAGCGTCCCCACGAAGGACTGGAAGCGCGCGAGGATGGGCTCCACCAGGTGCGAGTGCGCCGCCACGTCGATGGGGATGCGACGGAACTCCACCTCGCGCTTCGTCAGCTCCGCGGCCAGCGCCTCCACGGCCTCAACGGCTCCCGCCACCGCGCACTGCGCGGGCCCGTTCATCGCGGCGATGGACAGCGACGCTCCCAGCAGCGGACGAAGCTCCGCCTCGGGCAAGGGGACGCTGAGCATGCCGCCACCGGGCAGCTCCTCGAAGAGCTTGCCGCGCAGCACGACCAGCGCCAGCGCGTCCTCCAGCGAGAAGACGCCCGCGAGGCAGGCCGCGGCATATTCCCCCAGGCTGTGGCCGATGAGCGCCTCCGGCTTCACGCCCCAGGACAGCCACAGCCGCGCCACCGCGTACTCCACGGTGAAGAGCGCGGGCAGCGCCAGGGAGGTGCGCTTGAGGCGCTGCGCCGCCTCCGTGGCATTCGCCGCGTCCGGGTACATGACGGGCCGAAGGTCGAAGCCCAGCCGGGGCCGCAGCAGCTCGCAGCAGCGGTCCACGGCCTCCTGGAACACCTGCTCCGACGCGTAGAGGCCACGCCCCATGTCCGGGTACTGCGCGCCACCACCCGGGAACATGAAGACGGCTGACGGCGTGCCGTTGCCCGGGGCCAGGGTGAAGATGCGCTGCGGGTCCTTGGACTCCAGCGCCGCCACGGCGCTCGCCCGGTCTTCGCACACCACCACGCGGCGGAGCTCCATGGGCCTGCGGCCCACCTGGAGCGTCCAGGCCACGTCCGCGAGCTGCTGCTCGGGATGCGCCTGGAGGTGCGCCAGCAGCGCGGCCGTCTGGGTCTCCAGCGCGGACGGCGTCTTCGCGGACAGCACCAGGAGCTGCCAGGGGCGCGCCGCGTCTCCCGGGAGGGTGACGGGCGCCTCCTCCAGGATGACGTGCGCGTTGGTGCCACCAATCCCGAACGAGCTCACCCCCGCGCGCCGGGGCGTGTCCCCTTCCGGCCACGGCTTGAGCGTGGCGTTGACGTAGAAGGGGCTGTTCTCGAAGTCGATGCGCGGGTTGGGCTTCTCGTAATGGAGGCTGGGTGGCAGCTCGCCGTGCTCCAGCGCGAGCACCGTCTTGAGCAGCCCCGTGACGCCGGCCGCCGCGTCCAGGTGGCCCACGTTGGTCTTCACCGAGCCCAACCCGCAGAAGCCACGCTTGTCCGTCCCCGCGCGGAAGGCCTCCGTGAGGGCCTGCACCTCCACGGGGTCGCCCAGCGGCGTCGCGGTGCCATGCGCCTCCACGTAGGAGATGGACTCCGGGGACACCTCCGCCACGGCCTGCGCGCGGGCGATGACCTCCGACTGACCTTCGACGCCCGGGGCGGTGAAGCCCACCTTCATCGCGCCGTCGTTGTTGATGGCCGAGCCACGGATGACGGCGTGGACGGTGTCCCCGTCGTTGAGCGCATCCTCCAGGCGCTTGAGCACCACCACGCCCGCGCCGCTGCCGAAGAGCGTGCCCTGTCCCTTGGCGTCGAACGCGCGGCAGTGTCCGTCCGGCGAGGAGATACCGCCGTCCTGATAGTGGTAGCCCGCCCGCTGGGGCATGTGCACGGACACACCGCCCGCCAGCGCCACGTCGCACTGGTAGCCCAGCAGTGACTGACAGGCGAGGTGCGTGGCCACCAGCGACGTCGAGCACCCCGTCTGCACGGTGAGGGCGGGCCCCTTGAGGTTGAAGTGGTAGGCCACCCGCGTGGCGAGGAAGTCCTTGTCGTTGCCCACCATGGCGGGGAACGTGTCCTCGGCCTGCTGGAACTCCGCCCGAGAGAGCAGGTTGAACAGCAGGTAGCTGCTCAGGCTGGAGCCCGCGAAGACGCCGGTGGAGACCTGCACCCGGCCCGGGGCATACCCCGCGTGCTCCAGCGCCGCCCAGGCACACTCCAGGAAGATGCGGTGCTGCGGGTCCAACAGCTCCGCCTCGCGCGGCGCATACCCGAAGAGCGCCGCGTCGAAGCGGCCCGGCCGCTCCAGGACAGGCGCGGCCTTCACGAAGTTCGGATTGGCGAGCCAGCCAGGCTCCACGCCCAATGCCTTCATCGCCTCGCTGGTGAAGAAGGTGATGGCCTCCCTGCCCTCGCGCAGCAGGCGCCAGAAGGCGTCCACGTCTTCGGCGCCGGGCACGCGGGCGGCCATGCCGACAATGGCTACCGCGAGACTCGCGTCCCCCTCATACCGGGTATGACGACCCATGCTTGTCTACCTCTGATGGTTCGCGCGCGCGGGGTGGAGCGCGGACCGCGCGAGCCGCCACTCCGAGAGGGGCAGCGAGAAAGTGATCTGGCGGCGCTTCAAGAGTTGGAGGACGGGGCGCCCGCACCTGCCTGCCGCGCGCCCACCCGCTCTCTCCGAGCACAACAATCACACTCCAAGTGATTCATCCTGAGGACAGTCTGACATTGACGACTTCGGAAATCCAACCGCATCCTCGCAATAGCGTATAAACGCATTTGGCTTGTAAAATTTTATTGAGCTGAATTTCGAGCTTATCTAGCTGAAGCGATTTTCAATTTCAAAGCTGCTTTAGTTGCTATTTGGGAACCTCCGACTCCCGAAATCATCTTGGGGATTCACGAACGCATGGCTGGCGACACCCACTGGAACGGGCTGGAGATTGCAATCATCGGGATGGCGTGCCGCTTTCCCGGGGCCGGCAACGCCGAGGCGTATTGGCGGAACCTGCGGGACGGCGTCGAGTCCATCACCTTCCTCGAGGACGACGCGTTGGAGCCCTCCGTCATGGAGGACCCGGCCCTGCGCAAATCGCCCCAGTACGTGCGCGCGGCGGCGCCCATTGAAGGCGCGGAGTTGTTCGACGCGGCCTTCTTCGGCATCACGCCCAAGGAAGCCGAGGTGATGGATCCGCAGCAGCGCGTCTTCCTGGAGTGCGCCTGGTCCGCGCTGGAAGACGCGGGCTACGACGCCGAGCGCTACCGTGAGCACGTTGGCGTCTACGCGGGCGCCCGCACCAACACGTACGTCTTCAACCTCTTCTCCAACCCGGCCGCGCTGGGGATGCTGGGCGCGTTCGAGGTGGGGCTCGGCAATGACCTGGCCTTCCTCAGTACGCGGGTGGCGCACCGGCTCAACCTGAAGGGCCCCGCCTATTCACTGCACACCGCCTGCTCCACGTCGTTGGTGGCGGTGCACCTGGCCGCCCAGGCGCTCCTGGCGGGAGAGTGCCGCATGGCCCTCGCCGGGGGGGTGGCCATCCAGTCGCCCCAGCGCACCGGCTACCTGTACCAGTTCGGTGGTGTCGCCTCACCCGACGGGCGCTGCCGCGCGTTCGACGCCAAGGCGCAGGGCACGCTCTTCGGCAACGGCGCGGGCGTGGTGGTGCTCAAGCGTCTGGAGGACGCCCTGGAGGATGGAGACACCGTCCACGCCGTCATCCGCGGCTCGGCCATCAACAACGACGGCGCGCAGAAGGCCAGCTTCAACGCGCCCAGCGTCCAGGGGCAGTCCCGGGTCATCCGCCATGCCCTGCAGACGGCGGAGGTGGACGCGCGGAGCATCACCTATGTGGAGGCCCATGGCACGGGCACGCAGTTGGGTGACCCCATCGAGGTGCGCGCGCTCACCCGCGCCTTCCGGACGAGCACGCGGGACACGGGCTTCTGCGCGCTCGGCTCGGTGAAGCCCAACATCGGTCACCTGGATGCCGCGTCGGGTATCGCCAGTCTCATCAAGACGGTGCTCGCGCTGAAGCACCGGCAGTTGCCGCCCACGCTGCACTTCCAGGAGCCGAACCCGCAGATAGACTTCGCCGCCAGCCCCTTCTTCGTCAACGCCACCCTGCGGGACTGGGAGCGCGGCGCCGCCCCTCGCCGCGCTGGCGTCAGCGCCTTCGGCATTGGTGGCACCAACGCACACGTCATCCTGGAGGAAGCCCCGCCCGTCGCGTCCAGCGCGGACGCCCGCCCCTGGTACGTGCTGCCGCTGTCCGCGAAGACGGGCACGGCCTTGGATGCCGCGACAGAGGCGCTGGCCACCCATCTGGAGCAGCACCCGGAGCTGGCGCTGAGGGACGTGGCCTTCACGCTGCAAGTGGGCCGTCAGGCCTTCCAGCACCGCCGCATCGCCGTGGCGCGGGACCGGGAGCACGCCATCCGGGTGCTGCGCGGCGAGGAGCCGGAGCGGCTGGCCACACAGAAGCAGGAGGCACGCGGCCGGCCCGTGGCGTTCCTCTTCCCTGGAGGCGGCACCCATCACCTGGGCATGTGCGCGGGCCTGTACCGCACGGAGCCCGTCTTCCGCGAGGCCGCCGACGAGGTCGCCAGTGTCCTGCGTCCGCACCTGGGCGTGGACCTGCGCACGGTGCTCTACCAGGAGCCCCTCCAGGAGGTCCCGGGGCTCTCCCGCAACGCGCTCGCCCTGCCCGCCATCTTCCTGACGGAGTACGCCCTGGCGCGGCTGTGGAGGTCGTGCGGCGTGGAGCCGGAGCAGATGTTGGGCCACAGCCTGGGTGAATACGCGGCGGCGTGCCTCGCCGGAGTCCTCTCCGTGGAGGACGCCGCGGCCCTGGTGGCGCTGCGCGGGCAGCTCATGGACGAGCTGCCCGCGGGGTCCATGCTGAGCATCAGCCTCCCGGAGGCGGAGGTGGTGCCGCTCCTGGGGCAGGCGCTGGACCTGGCGGCGGTGAACGCGCCCTCGCAGTGCGTGGTCTCCGGCCCGCTGGCGGCGGTGAAGCAGTTGATGGCGGTGCTGACAGCGCGCGGCGTGGAGCACCGCCAGTTGCACGTGGAGGCGGCGGCGCACTCGCGCATGCTGGAGCGAGTCCTCCCGCGCTTCCATGAACGCGTGTCCCGCCTGACGCTCCGCCCGCCCGAGCGGCCCTACCTCTCCAGCCGGACGGGCCGGCCCGTGACGGGGGACGAGGTGACGCGGCCGCAATACTGGGTGGACCACCTGCGTCACGCGGTGCGCTTCCGGGACGGCATGCAGGTGCTGCTGGAGGACCCTGCGCGCGTGCTCCTGGAGGTGGGGCCCGCGCAGTCGCTGACCGCCGCGGCGAGGCTCCAGGGAGAGCCCGCCGGTTCGCGGACCATCGTCTCGTCCGCCCGGCACCCCAAGGACGACCAGCCGGACGAGGCCGTCTTCCTGAACGCGCTGGGACGGCTGTGGCTCGCGGGCGTGGAGGTGGACTGGAGCGGCGTGCATGGAGCGGAGAGCGCCCGCCGCGTCCCGCTGCCCACGTACCCCTTCGAGGGGCAACGGTATTGGGTGGCGCCGATGGACAGGTCCGCCGCGCTGCTGGCCTCGCGGACCGCGGGCGCCAACAAGCAGGCCGACGTGGCGGATTGGTTCCACCTCCCCTCATGGCGGCGCACGCCTCCGGCCACGCTGGCCCCCTCGGCGCTCGCCCAGCCCAGGGGCTGGGTGGTGTTCACCGATGGCGGCCCGCTGGCGTCGCGGCTCGTCTCCCGGCTGGAGGAGGCGGGACAGCATGTCGTCACCGTGTCCGCGGGAGGCGCGTTCTCACGTGAGGGCGAGCGGCGCTTCACGGTGTCCCCGGGCGCGCCCGGAGACTACGCCGCGCTGCTGAGCGAACTGGAGGACTCGGCGCACCGGCCCGAGGTGTTCGTCCATCTGTGGAGCCTCACGCCGCAAGAGGCGCGCGCGTCCGAGCTCACGCGCTTCCAGGCCGCGCAGACCCTGGGCTACTCCAGCGTGACCCACCTGGGACAGGCCCTGGCAGGCCTGAAGGATGCACGGCCCCTGCGGTTGGAGGTCATCTCCAACCACCTGTTCGACCCGGACGGCCAGGCGGAGGCGCTCCCAGAGAAGGCGCCGCTGTTGGGGCCCTGTCAGGTGCTGACGCAGCAGCAGGTGCACATCACCGCGCGTGGCATCGACGTGATTCTCCCCGGCGCGGAGGGCGCTCCGGCGTTGGCCGAGCAGCTCGTCGCCGAGCTCGCCACCACGGCACGCGACTTCCGGGTGGCGTTGCGTGGCTCCCGCCGCTGGGTCCAGGAGCTGTCGTCCGTCCGGCTGACGGAGTCGTCCTCCCCCGCGCGTCCGCTGCGTGAGCGCGGCGTGTACCTCATCACGGGTGGCCTGGGCCGCGTGGGGCTGCTGCTGGCAGGCCAACTGGCGCGGACGAAGCAGGCGCGGCTGGCGCTGGTGGGCCGCACCCCGCTGCCTCCACGTCGCCTCTGGGACGATTGGCTCTCCACCCAGGGCGAGGATGACGACGCCAGCGTGCTCATCCAGAAGGTGCGCGAGCTGGAGGCCCACGGGGCCGAGGTCCTCGTCCTGAGCGCCGACGTGTCCAAGCCGCGCTGGATGAAGGAAGTCCTCTCCGAGGTGGACCAGCGCTTCGGCGCGCTCCACGGTGTCTTGCACTGCGCGGACCTTCCCCCGGCGCCGCCCGAGCGGACGCCGCTCTCGGCGACGGGCCCGGAGGCGGAGGCGCGCTTCCGCGCCAAGGTGCGCGGCACGTACGTGCTGGAGGAGGTCCTGCGCGGCCGTGCGCTGGACTTCGTGATGCTGTTCTCCGCGTCGACCGCCGTGCTGTCGCCCTTTGGCGACACGCCTTCGACCGCGGCCAACCTCTTCGTGGAGGCGTTCGCGGCCCACCGCAGCCAGGGCTCGGCGACGCCCTGGATGAGCGTGGCGTGGGACCCGTGGCCGCGTGCGGCCGGCGCCAGCGACGCGCGGAGGCCGGACCTGGAGCCGTATGCGATGACCGAGGCCGAGGCCGCCGAGGCCTTCCAGCGCGTCGTCACGTGCGGCCTGGATGGCCCGGTGGTCGTGGCGACAGGTGACGTGTCACGCCGGTTGACGGCGTGGCTCCAGCGGGCGGCCGCGCAGCCCAAGGTCTCGCGGAAGGCCCGCACGGGAGAGGAGGCGCTCCCCGCCAATGAGCTGGAGCGCGTCATCGCGGGCCTGTGGCAGGAGGTCCTGGGCGTCGAGCAGGTGACGCGGCAGGACCACTTCTTCGAGCTGGGTGGGCACTCCCTGCTCGCCACGCAGGTCGTCGGCCGGCTGCGCTCGCGGTTGCAGTTGGACCTGAGCCTGGCGCTGCTCTTCACGTCCCCCACCGTGGCGGGCCTGGCGAAGGCAATCGCCGGCCTTCAGGCACAGCAGCGGGAATCCCTCTATCGCGAGCTGATCGAGCGGGTCACCCGCGTCTCCGAGCAGGAGCTCGCCGAAGAGCTTCGACGCCGCGGCGTGAAGGCCGCGTGAACGGACGCTCCAGCCCCCGCTGGAGCATCCAGACCCCCCTTTTGGATATCGACTTCGATGACTGACATTACTCGGGCCCTCGAGCAGCTTTCTCCCTCGCAGCGCGCCCTGCTCGACCTGCTCCTTCAGGAGCAGCAGTCGGCGCGGCCTCACGCGGCGGCGCCCGCGCTGGTGCGGCGTGAGAGCAACGAGCCCGCTCCGGCCTCCTTCCCCCAGCAGCGGCTGTGGGTCCTGCACGAGCTGGACCCCAGCAGCATGGCCGCCTACAACGTCCACGTGAGCGTGGAGTTCTTCGGGCGGCTGGACCGCGCGCTGCTCACGCGTTGTGTGAACGAGGTGGTGCGCCGCCACGAGTCCCTGCGCACGACGCTGAGGAGCCACGGCGGAGACCCGGTGCAGGTGGTCGCGCCCTCGCTGGAGCTCACCCTGCCGGAGGAGGACCTGTCCGCGCTGTCCCTGGAGGCCCAGGGAGAAGAGGTCCGCCGCCGCATCATCGCCGAGGCCAACTTCGAGTTCGACCTCACCGCCGGACCGCTGCTGCGGGTCGGCGTCCTGCGGCTCGACGCGCAGCACGCCCTGGTGCTGTTGACGCTGCACCACTCCGTGACGGACCAGTGGTCCCTGGGCGTGTTCCTCCAGGAGCTGATGGCGCTCTACAAGGCCTTCGAGGAGGGCCTGCCCTCGCCCCTGCCGGAGTTGCAGCTCCAATACCCGGACTACGCGCGGTGGCAGCGTGAGCAGCTCGAGACGCGGGAGCTGGCCGGACAGCTCGACTACTGGCGGCGGCAGCTCACGCCGCACCCTCCCGCGCTGGTGGTTCCATGCGACCATCCTCGCCCGGCGCTGAAGACCTATCGCGGCGGGTGGCATCACTTCCGGCTGGAGCCGGATCTGGCGCGGAAGCTCAAGCAGTTGGCGCAGAAGGAAGGCGCCACGCTGTTCATGGTGCTGATGGCGGCCTACCAGACGCTGCTGCACCGTTACAGCGGCCAGCAGGACTTCGCGGTGGGCTCACCGGTGGCCAACCGCAAGTCGCCCGAGCTCGAGCCGCTCATCGGCTTCTTCGTCAACATGCTGGTGATGCGCGCGGATGCGGCGGGAGACCCGACCTTCCGTTCGTTCCTGCACCGGGTGCGGCAGGTCTGCCTGGATGCCTACTCACACCAGGACGTGCCCTTCGACAAGCTGGTGGAGGAGCTGCAGCCGCCCCGCGACCCCAGCCGCAATCCGTTCTTCGAGGCCGTCTTTGTCCTCCAGAACGTGCCCCAGCCGGCCCTGCGGATTCCGGGCCTGCTCGCGCGTTACGTGGAGCTGGACCTGGGCGCCTCCCAGTTCGACCTGCTGATGGAGCTGCGCGAGGACCGGCCGGACCGGTTCATCGGCCGCATCGAGTATTGCGCCGACCTGTTCGACGCGAAAGCCGTCGAACGGATGGAACGCCACTACGTGCGCCTGCTGGAGAGCGTGGTCGAGAACGCCGACCAGCGCCTCTCCGAGCTGCCGCTGCTGCGCACCGAGGAACGGCAGCAACTCCTGGCTGACGGGAACGCCACGTCCACGACGTTCCCGCGTGAGACGCCGGTCCACGCGTTGTTCTCCGAGCAAGCCGCACGCACGCCGGAGTCTGTGGCGCTCGTCAGTGGTGAGCGGATTGTCACCTACGCGGAGCTGGAGTGCCGAGCGAACCAGCTCGCGCACCATCTCCGGGCGCACGGTGTCACGAGGGGAACCCGTGTGGGCCTGTGCCTGGAGCGCTCACCGGACCTGGTGGTGGGCCTGCTCGCCATCCTCAAGGCCGGCGGCGCCTACGTCCCCATCGACCACCACTACCCCGCGGAGCGCATCTCGCTGCTCCTTCAGGAGGCTGACATCGGCGTGCTTGTCACGGCACAGCCGCTGGCCGAAGGGCTCCCTGATTCAGACAGCAAGCGAGTCTGCGTGGATACGGACGCGGACCTCATCGCGGACCTGCCGGGGGACGCACCTCCTTCCGTGGACGTGGGCAGCGATGACCTCGCCTACGTCATGTTCACCTCCGGCAGCACCGGCAGGCCTAAGGGCGTCTGCATCCCTCACCGCGCCGTCGCTCGCCTCGTCCTCGCCAATCCCTTCATCCACTTCGGCCCTGACGAAGTCTTCCTCCAGCTCGCTCCCGTCGCCTTCGACGCCTCCACCCTGGAGCTCTGGGGCGCCCTGCTTCACGGCGCTCGCCTCGTCCTCGCTCCGCCTCACTCACCTTCTCTGGATGAACTCGCCGCACTGCTGACGCACCACCGCGTCTCCACCCTCTGGCTCACCGCCGCTCTCTTCGAGCAGATGGTGATTCACCAAGGCACTGCCCTGGCTGGTGTCAGGCAGGTGCTGGCAGGTGGTGACGTGTTGCCCCCGCTGCGTGTCCGTCAGCACCTGGAGCGCATTCCTTCCGGTGCCATCCTCGTCAACGGCTACGGGCCCACCGAGAACACCACCTTTTCTGCCACCCACACCCTCCGCGCCGGTGAGGCTTTCGGCACCTCCGTCCCCATTGGCAAGCCGCTGGGCCACTCCTCCGCCTTCGTCCTCGACTCCCGCCTGGAGCCTGTCCCCGTCGGCGTCCCGGGCGAGCTCTTCGTCGGCGGTGACGGCCTTGCCTGGGGCTACCTCCACCGCCCCGAGTTGACAGCTGAGAAGTTCCTCCCTCACCCCTTCTCCTCCGCCCCCGGTGCTCGCCTCTACCGCACCGGCGACCGCGTCCGCTGGAAGCCCGACGGCACGCTGGAGTTCCTCGGCCGCTCCGACTTCCAGGTGAAGGTGCGCGGCTTCCGCATTGAGCTGGGCGAAATCGAAGCCGTCCTCCAGCAAGCTCCAGGTGTCCAGGAAGCCGTCGTCCTCGCCCGCGAGGATGCGCCGGGCGACAAGCGCCTCGTCGCCTACGTCGTCCCGAGCGCACCAGCGCTTTCGGCCGAACAGAGCGCGAACGTCCTGAGCGCCATCCGCACGTACCTCAAGACACGCCTGCCCGAGTACATGCTGCCCGCGGTCTTCATGCCGCTGGACGCCCTACCGCTGTCCCCGAACGGCAAGGTGGACCGTAAAGCCCTGCCCGCTCCCGACGTGAACCTGGCCCGGGCCGGCACGCCCTTCGAAGGGCCTCGGAACGCCTCCGAGCAGACCCTGGCCGACATCTGGGCGGAGGTCCTGGGCCTCCGACAGGTCGGCATCGACGACAGCTTCTTCGAGTTGGGCGGAGACTCCATCCGCAGCATCCAGGTCATCGCGAAGCTGCGTGAACGCGGCCTGGAACTGCCCACGCTGGAGTTGCTCCAGCACCCGACTATTCGCGAGCTCGCGGGTGTCGTCAAGGCGACTGGCAAGCCCTCCTCGCTCCAGGTCGAGCCCTTCAGCCTCGTGTCCGAGACCGACCGCCAGCGACTGCCGTCGGACGTGGAGGACGCCTATCCGCTGGCCGCGCTCCAGTCAGGCATGCTGTTCGAGAGTGCCCTGGATGCCTCGGCCGGCATCTATCACGACATGTTCAGCTTCCACGTGGAGATGGCGCTGAATGAGTCGCTGTTGCACCAGTCTTTCCGGGAGCTGTTCGCGCGCCACGCCATCCTACGCACGTCGTTCCACCTGGAGGGCTTCGAAGAGCCCCTCCAGTGGGTCCACCGAGACGTTGCACTGCCGCTGAGGTTCGAAGACCTCCGACACCTGGAGACCGCCCAGCAAACGGCCTACTTGCAGGCATGGGCGGAGAAGGAGCGCATCCAGCCCTTCACCTGGAACAAGGCCCCGCTGATGCGGCTTTGCGTGCACCGCCGGTCGGAGACCACCGCCCAACTGACCATCGTCTTCCACCACGCCATCCTGGATGGCTGGAGCGCCGCGACCCTGCTCTCGGAGCTCTTTGGCCGCTACCTCCAGTTGCTGGAAGGCAGTACGGCACCCGCCGCGCCATCCCCAGCCGCCAGCTACCGGCAGTTCGTGGCATTGGAGCGCGACGCGCAGAACTCCCCCGAGAGCGAGCGTTACTGGCTCAACCGAATGGAGGGCGTGGACTCCGCGAGCCCTCGCCCGAAGCGGGCCCGCGACGATGAGCGCGTCCTACACACCCACGAGGTACGAATCCCCGCCGCCCTCCAGCAGGCCTTGCTACGCGTGGCCCACGAGGCCGGCGTGTCCCTCAAGACGGTGCTGCTGGCCGTGCACCTGCGCGTCCGAGGCTTCGTCGAAGGGAGTTCCTCCGTCGTCACAGGCATCGTCACCAACGGCCGGCCGGAAGTCATCGACGGCGAGCGGATGATCGGCCTGTTCCTCAACAGCGTCCCATTCCCGGTGACACTGCGCGGGGGCACCTGGCTGGAACTCATCCAACAGGTCGCGAAGCATGAGCAGGAGTTGATGCCGCACCGCCGCTATCCCATGGCGCGGCTGCAGCACAAGCGCGGTGGGCAGCCCCTGTTCGACACGCTCTTCAACTTCATCCACTTCCATATCGCGGGCGGACTGTCCCAACAGAAGGGCCTGCGCTTCGTCGACGAGATGCTGGGCGCCGCCTGGATGGAGCTGCCGCTGGGCGTCACCTTCACGCAAGACCCGTACAGCTCGGCGCTGTCGGTCTCCATTGCCACCACGGGCACTCGGCACGAAGCAGAGCGGTCACAAGAGCTGGGGCACTACTACCTGCGCGCATTGGAGGCAGTGGCATCGGAGCCACAAGGCCGATACGAGCGGGCAGCGCTGCTGCCAGAGGTCCAACGAACCACGCTGCTGGAGACGTGGAATGCCACGCGCCGGGAGGTCGCCTGGGACGGCTGCTTGCATGAGCGGTTCGAGGACCGAGCGGAGCTCACCCCTGACGCGCTCGCGGCGATCGATGATGAGCACGCGCTCACCTATGCGGAGCTGAACCGCCGCGCCAACCAGCTCGCATGGGCCCTCCGTGCCCGAGGTGTGGGCCCCGAGGTTCGTGTGGGCCTGTGCATGGAGCGCTCTGTGGACTCAGTGGTCGCCATCCTCGCCATCCTCAAGGCCGGCGGCGCCTACGTGCCCATGGACCCGGCCTACCCCGCCCAGCGCCTGGCGTACATGGTGGGCGACTCGCAGGTGGGCTGGGTGCTCACGCAGCGCCGCATCGCGGACAAGCTCACCGGGCACGAGGTGGAAATCCTCTGCGTGGATGACGCAGGGGACATGAGTGATTCACGAGGCGCATTGAACCCGCCGAGGCTCAGCGAGCCCGGACACCTCGCGTACGTCATCTACACCTCCGGTAGCACGGGCAAGCCCAAGGGCGTCATGGTGCAGCACGGTTCGATGATGAACCTGCGCGCGGCGCTGGCAGCCACCGCTTACGCGGGCGTGGACCGACCCCTGCGGGTCAGCCTCAACGCGTCCTTGTCATTTGACGCATCTGTGCAGCAGTTGGTGCAGCTCGCGGACGGGCATGCGCTGTGCGTGGTGTCCCAGGCCACTCGTGAGGACACCCGCCAGATGATGGCGTGGTTGGAGCGCCACGAGGTGGACGTGCTGGACTGCGCCCCCTCCCAACTGCGGCTGCTTCTGGACGAGGGGCTCGCTGCCCACCGCCCCTTGCGCGTCCTGGCTGGCGGTGAAGCGCTGGACGCGGCGCTCTGGGCCCGGCTCTCCGCCCATCCCAATATCGAGTGCTTCAATGTCTACGGTCCCACGGAGTGCACCGTGGACTCCACGGTGCGCACCGTCCGCGGAGCACCGCTGCCGCCGTCCCTGGGCGGGCCATTGGCGAACGCACGAACCTACGTGCTGGACGCGTTCCTGCAGCCTGTGCCGGTCGGAGTGCAGGGAGAGCTCTACATTGGTGGAGCGGGACTGGCGCGCGGTTACCTGAATCGTCCCGAGCTCACCGCCGAGCGGTTCATCCCCGATCCGTTCAGCACGGTTCCGGGTGCTCGGCTCTACCGGACGGGAGACCGGGCGCGGTGGCTGCCTCAGGGCGAACTCGAGTTCCTGGGCCGCATCGACTTCCAGGTGAAGCTGCGTGGCTTCCGCATTGAGCTGGGAGAGATTGAGTCCGCGCTGCGCCAACACCCCACGGTGCGCGACACCGTGGTCCTGGTACGCGAAGACACGCCAGGGCTGCAACGCCTGGTGGCGTACGTGGTGACGGAAGCGGAGGCCACCACCTCCGTGGACGGCAGCACGTTCCGTCCGTTCCTCAAGGAGCGGCTCCCCGAGCACATGGTGCCCTCGGCCTTCGTCACGCTGGAGGCCCTGCCACTCACCCCCAACGGCAAGCTGGACCGCAAGGCCCTCCCGGCACCGGAAGCCCCTCGGCACGCCGCAACGCGACCGCTCCGCACGGACACAGAGCGTCGTGTCGCCGCTCACTGGGCCACGCTGCTCCATGTCGAAACGGTCAACGCGGAGGACGACTTCTTCGCGCTTGGAGGCCACTCACTCCTGGCCACGCAGTTGGTGGCACGGCTGCGACAAGAATTCGAAGTCGACCTGCCACTCCGCGCGCTCTTCGAACAGAGCACGGTGGAGGCGCTGGCCGCGCGTCTGGATGTTGAACGGGCCCGTGGCACCGCGGGTACCCTGCCGCCCCTCCGTGCCGCGCCACGCGAGAGGCCACTGCCCCAGTCCTTCGTTCAACAGCGACTGTGGGTGATGGAGCAACTGACGCCCGACACCGCGACGTACAACAATCCCGCGGCAGTGGCCATCGACGGGGCGCTCGACGCTCACGCGATGGAGCAAGCCCTGCGGCGGGTGGTGCAGCGGCACGAGGCACTGCGCACGACGTTCCGGAACGAGGGTGACCAGCCTGTCCAGGTGGTGCACCCGCATTTCCCCCTGGAGTTGCCCATCACGGACCTCTCCACCGAGCCTGAAGGCGAGCGTGACGCCCGGGCGCTGCAGCTCGCGAACGAGGAGGCGCACGTTCCCTTCAATCTGGTACGAGGCCCGCTCTTCCGGGCCCGCCTGCTGCGGCTGGCCGCGGACCGGCACGTCCTGCTGGTGACGATGCACCACATCGTGTCCGACGGCTGGTCGGTGGGCGTGCTGGTGCGCGAAGTGGCGGAGGGCTATGAGGCCGCCGTTCAGGGCCGTGCTCCCCACTTCCCGTCGCTGCCGGTCCAGTACGCCGACTACGCCCTCTGGCAGCGAGAGTGGATGCAGGGGCCGGTGCTGGAGTCACGGCTGGGCTACTGGCGCGAACAGCTCGCCGGCGCGCCCGCGGCGCTGGAGTTGCCCACGGACAGGCCGCGCCCGGCGGTGCAGACCTATCGTGGAGCGCTCCTCCCGGTGAGCCTGCCCGCGGCGCTCTCCGAGGCGGTCACCACGGTGGCGCGCCGCCACGAGGCCACGCCGTTCATGGTGCTGCTGGCCACATGGCAGGTGCTGCTCTCACGGTACTCTGGTCAGCAGGACATCTCCGTCGGCTCGCCGATTGCCGGCCGCACCCGGCCTGAGCTGGAAGGGCTCATCGGCTTCTTCGTCAACACGCTGGTCTTCCGTGCCCGGATGTCGCCGGAGCTCACCTTCCGCGAGCTGTTGGCGCAGGTAAAGGTGTCAACGTTGGGCGCCTTCGAGCACCAGGACGTGCCCTTCGAAAAGCTGGTCGACGTACTGCAACCCGCGAGAGACCCGAGCCGCTCCCCGCTCTTCCAGGTCACCTTCACCCTGCAGAACACGCCTCCCGTGCGCCTGGAGTTGCCGGGGCTGTCGTTGCAAGTCCTCGAGACCGAGCTGGAGACCGTCAAATTCGACCTGAGCCTCTTGCTGGAAGAGTCCCCGAAGGGGTTCTCCGGCGCGCTGAACTACAACACCGACCTGTTCGACGCCGCCACGGCCGAGCGGATGATGGGGCACTTCCGCACGCTGCTGGAATCCGTCGTCGCGAATGCGGACCAGCGTCTGGCGGAGCTGCCGTTGCTACGCGCCGAGGAGCGGCAGCAGCTCCTGGTCGACTGGAACGCGACGTCCACGACGTTCCCGCGTGAGACGCCGATTCACGCGTTGTTCTCCGCGCAAGCAGCACGCACACCGGAGGCCGTGGCGCTCGTCAGCGGTGAGCGGGTCGTCAGCTACGCGGAGCTGGAGCGCCGCGCGAACCAGCTCGCGCGCCATCTGCGCGCTTACGGCGTCACCCGGGGCACTCGAGTGGGCCTGTGCCTGGAGCGCTCGCCGGAGCTGGTGGTGGGGCTGCTCGCCATCCTCAAGGCCGGCGGCGCCTACGTCCCCATCGACCACCACTACCCCACAGAGCGCATCTCGCTGCTGCTTCAGGAGGCAGGCGTCAGCGTCTTCGTGACGCAAGAGTCAATCGCGGACGAGCTGCCAATCGCTGGAGGCTTGATGGTCTGCGTGGACGCGGACGCGGACCTCATCACGGCCTTGCCCCATGACGCCCCTCCTTCCGTGGACATGTGCGGCGATGACCTCGCCTACGTCATGTTCACCTCCGGCAGCACCGGCAGGCCCAAGGGCGTCTGCATCCCTCACCGCGCCGTCGCTCGCCTCGTCCTCTCCAACCCCTTCATCCACTTCGGCCCCGACGAAGTCTTCCTCCAGCTCGCTCCCGTCGCCTTCGACGCCTCCACCCTGGAACTCTGGGGCGCCCTGCTTCACGGCGCTCGCCTCGTCCTCGCTCCGCCTCACACGCCCTCCCTCGACGAACTCGCCGCGCTGCTGACTCACCACCGCGTCTCCACCCTCTGGCTCACCGCCGCGCTCTTCGAGCAGATGGTGCTTCACCAAGGCCCAGCCCTCGCCAGCGTCCGGCAGGTGCTGGCGGGAGGCGACGTGCTGTCCCCGCTTCGTGTCCGGCAGCACCTGGAGCACATTCCTCTCGGCGCCCTCCTCGTCAACGGCTACGGGCCCACCGAGAACACCACCTTCTCCGCCACGCATCCCCTTCGTGCCGGAGACGCCTTCGCCACCTCCGTCCCCATTGGCAAGCCGCTCGCCCACTCCTCCGCCTTCGTCCTCGACTCCCGCCTGGAGCCCGTCCCCGTCGGCGTCCCGGGCGAGCTCTTCGTCGGCGGTGACGGCCTCGCCTGGGGCTACCTCCACCGCCCTGAGTTGACGGCTGAGAAGTTCCTCCCACACCCCTTCTCCTCCTCCCCTGGCGCTCGCCTCTACCGCACCGGCGACCGCGTCCGCTGGAAGCCCGACGGCTCGTTGGAGTTCCTCGGCCGCTCCGACTTCCAGGTGAAGGTGCGTGGCTTCCGCATCGAGCTGGGCGAAATCGAAGCCGCCCTCCAGCAGGCCCCCGGCGTCCTGGAGGCCGTCGTCCTCGCTCGCGAGGACTCCCCGGGCGACAAGCGCCTCGTCGCCTACGTGGTGGGCGAAGATGGCGTGGACTCCGTGGATCCGCGGGCCCTGAGAGACCACATCCTGCGCAAGCTGCCTGAGTACCTGGTCCCCGCCTTCGTCATCCCCATGGAGGCCCTGCCGCTGTCTCCGAACGGCAAGGTGGACCGCAAGGCCCTGCCCGCTCCCGACGCGGAGCGGGCACGGACGGGCGAAGCCTTCGAAGCCCCCCGCGACGCCTCCGAGCAGGCCATCGCCGACATCTGGGCCGAAGTGCTGGGGCTCAGCCAGGTGGGTATCGACGACAGCTTCTTCGAGCTGGGCGGCGACTCCATCCGCAGCATCCAGATCATCGCGAAGCTGCGTGAACGGGGCCTGGAGTTGCCCATCCTGGAGCTGCTCCAGCACCCCACCATTCGCCAGCTCTCGGCTGTGGTGAAGCACACCGGAGGGCCCGCCTCCGCGCAGGACGTGGCGCCCTTCGGCCTCCTGTCCGATGCGGACCGCGAGCGGCTGCCCGCGGACGTGGAGGATGCCTACCCACTGGCCGCGCTCCAGTCGGGCATGCTCTTCGAGAGCGCCCTGGATGCCTCGGCCGGCATCTACCACGACATGTTCAGCTTCCACCTGGAGCTGGAGCTGCACGAGCCGCGGCTACGGCAGGCCCTCCAGGAGCTGATGGCGCGCCACCCCCTCCTGCGCACCTCCTTCCACCTGGACGGCTATGACGAGCCACTCCAGCTCGTTCACCGGGAGGTCGCGCCGCCGCTCCGTATCGAGGACCTCCGTCACCTGGAGCCCTCCCAGCAAGACGCCTTCCTCCGTGAGTGGGTGGAAGCGGAGCGCCTCAAGCCCTTCGAGTGGACCCAGGCGCCCCTGCTCCGTATCGCGGTGCACCGCCGCACGGCCCGCGGCCTTCAACTGACCATCGTCTTCCACCACGCCATCCTGGATGGCTGGAGCGCCGCGACCCTGTTCTCCGAGCTCTTCGGCCGCTACCTCGAACTGATGGAGGACCGCCACGCAGCTCCTCCGCCATCGCTGGCTGCGTCCTACCGGCAGTTCATCGCGTTGGAACGCGCGGCGCAGCGCTCCACGGAGAGTGAGCGCTACTGGCTCGACCGCATGGAGGGCGTGGACGCGGCGAGTCCGCGTCCGCACCGGGCCCGGGACGAAGAGCGCGTCTTGCACACCCACGGCGTGCAAATCCCCGCGTCCCTCCAGCAGGCGCTGCTCCGCGTGGCCCATGAGGCCGGCGTGTCCCTCAAGACAGTCCTCCTCGCCGTCCACCTGCGCGTCCGGGCCTTCGTTGAAGGGAACACCTCCGTCGTCACTGGCATCGTCACCAACGGCCGCCCGGAAGTCGTCGACGGCGAGCGGATGATTGGCCTCTTCCTCAACAGCGTCCCCTTCCCCCTCACGCTGCACGGCGGCTCCTGGCTGGAGCTCATTCAGCAGGTCGCGAAGCATGAGCAGGAGCTGATACCGCACCGCCGCTTCCCCATGGCGCGGCTCCAGCAGAAGCGCGGCGGCCAGCCTCTGTTCGACACGCTCTTCAACTTCATCCACTTCCACGTCGCCGGAGGACTTTCCCAACAGAAGGGCCTGCGCTTCGTCGACGAGATGCTCGGCGCCGCCTGGATGGAGCTGCCGCTCGGCGTCACCTTTACGCAAGACCCGGACACCTCTTCGCTGTCTGTCTCCATTGCCACGACGGGCACGCGGCACGAAGCGGAGCAGACGCGGCAACTGGGGCACTACTACCTGCGTGCGCTGGAGGCAGTGACAGCAGCGCCACGTGGCCGCTACGAGCAGGCCGCGCTGCTGCCTGAGGCCGAACGCGCCACGGTGCTCGCAGCCTGGAACGACACGCGCCGGGAGGTCGCCTGGGAAGGCTGCTTGCACGAGCGCTTCGAGGACCGGGCGACGCTCACCCCCGACGCGCTCGCGGTGCTCGATGAGGAGCGCTCGCTCAGCTATGCGGAACTGAACCGCCGAGCCAACCTGCTCGCCTGGGCCCTGCGCGCCCGCGGCGTGGGCCCCGAGGCTCGCGTGGGCCTGTGCATGGAGCGCTCGGTGGATACGGTTGTCTCCATCCTCGCCATCCTCAAGGCGGGCGGCGCCTACGTGCCCATGGACCCGGCCTACCCTGCCCAGCGTCTGGCCTACATGGTGGGCGACTCGCAGGTGCGCTGGTTGCTCACGCAGCGCCGCATCGCAGTCAAGCTCGCCGGGCACGAGGTGGAAACCCTCTGCGTGGAGGACGCAGGGGACATGAGTGATTCACGAGGCGCATCGAACCCGCCGCGGCGCAGCCAGCCCGAACACCTCGCTTACGTCATCTACACCTCGGGCAGCACCGGCAAGCCCAAGGGCGTCATGGTGCAGCATGCCTCGGTGATGAACCTGCGCGCGGCGCTGGCGGCCACAGCCTACGCGAGCGTGGACAGGCCCCTCCGCGTCAGCCTCAACGCGTCCCTCTCCTTTGACGCGTCCGTGCAGCAACTCGTGCAGCTCGCGGACGGACACGCGCTGTGCGTGGTGCCCCAGGGCGCTCGCGAGGATGCGCGCGTGATGTTGGCCTGGTTGGAGCGGCATGAGGTGGATGTGCTGGACTGCGCTCCGTCGCTGCTTCGCGTGCTCCTGGACGAGGGCCTCGCGGCCCGCCGCCCCTTGCGCGTGCTGGCTGGCGGTGAAGCGTTGGACGACGCGCTCTGGGCCCGGCTCTCCGCCCATCCGAACATCGAGTGCTTCAACGTCTACGGCCCCACCGAATGCACGGTGGACTCCACCCTGCGCGCCGTGCGGGGAGCGCCGCTGCCGCCCTCGCTGGGCGGCCCGCTGGCGAACGCGCGGACCTACGTGCTGGACGCGTACCTCCAGCCCGTGCCGGTCGGTGTTCCAGGAGAGCTCTACATTGGTGGAGCGGGCCTCGCGCGGGGCTACCTGAACCGCCCCGAGCTCACCGCGGAGCGCTTCATCCCCAATCCCTTCAGCACCGCGCCGGGGGCTCGCCTCTACCGGACGGGAGACCGGGCACGCTGGCTGCCTCAGGGCGAGCTCGAGTTCCTGGGCCGCACCGACTTCCAGGTGAAGCTGCGCGGCTTCCGCATCGAGCTGGGGGAGATTGAGTCCGCGCTGCGCCAGCACCCCTCGGTGCGCGACACCGTCGTCCTGGTCCGCGAGGACACCACCGGGTCGCAGCGCCTGGTGGCGTACGTCGTCATGGAAGCGGAGTCCTCCAAGGAGGTGGACGGCAACGCGCTCCGCCCATTCCTCAAGGAGCGGCTGCCCGAGCACATGGTGCCCTCGGCCTACGTCTCGCTGGGCGCGCTGCCTCTGAACACGAGTGGCAAGGTGGACAGGAAGGCCCTGCCGGCTCCCGAAGACAGCGCGACGCGGCAGGTGGCCTACCTTCCACCGCGCGATGCCCTCGAGCTGGAGGTGGCGCAGCTCTTCGAGGAGCTCCTGGGAGTCTCGCCCATCGGCGTCACGGGCGACTTCTTCGAGCTTGGCGGCCATTCGCTGCTCGCCGTGCGGCTCGTCTCCATGCTGCGCTCCCGCACGGGCCGCGACCTGCCTGTGACGGCGCTCCTCCAGGCGCCGACCGTCGAGGGCCTGGCCGCGTTCCTGCGGCGAGAGCCCGCCGCATGGACGCCGCTCGTCCCCATCCAGCGCGGTGGCTCACGGGTGCCCTTCTTCTGCGTCCACCCGGTGGGAGGCACGGTGTTCTGCTACGTCGAGTTGGCGCGGCGGCTGGGCCCCGAACAGCCCTTCTACGGGCTGCAGGCGCAAGGGCTCGAAGGGACGCTGCCTCCGAACGGGTCCATTGAATCCATGGCGGCCAGCTACGTGGCGGCCATCCGCGCCGTGCAGCCTCAAGGGCCCTATCGGTTGGGAGGCTGGTCTCTCGGAGCCGTCATCGCCTTCGAGATGGCGCGCCTGCTCCAGCGAATGGGTGAGACGGTCGACGTCCTGGCGCTGATTGAGCCCAGCGCCACCTCGCAGGCCCGAGGCAGCGCGACCAGCGACGACCTGGCCGCGGCGACGATGTTCGCGCTCGACCTGGCTCGCACCGCGGGAATCGCCCCGTCGGCGCTCCCGGAGGATGCGGAGCTGGACGCGACGGCGCTCCTGGAGCGTGTGCTTCGGGAAGGCCGCGAGGCGGGTGCGCTCATCCCAGGCGCGGGCCTGGAACACGTCCACGCGCTCCTTCGCGTCTTCACCAGCAACCTCCGGGCGCTCCAGCAGCACACGCCAGGCACGTTCCCAGGAGCCCTCACCGTCCTGCGAGGCAGCCACACGGAGCTGGAGTCCTCCGCGCCGGAGGATCGCGGCTGGGGCCGTCACGCGGCGCGGCTTTCCGTCCGAGTCGTCGAGGGCGATCACTACAGCGTCCTGCGAGCCCCCGGAGTCGAGGCACTCGCCAGTGCGCTGACCGACATCCTGGCGCACGCCGACACGCCTCCCGCTGACTGACCTCCGAGGCAGGTCGGGGAGCGGAGCCAACGGCGCCCTGACTGGTGCCCGCGTGTCCCCGGGGCACACAGGACGCAGCTTCTCCCAGGCGCGCGCTGGGCCAGGCGAAGGGGTGGTCCCTCACCGGCGTCCGTCCGGGCGAGGCCCCGTTCCTCTCCACCCATTGCCCTGGGGGGCTGAGCGTATGCTGCTGAGCGGCGGGGTGATGCTCACGCTCGGGCTGCTGCTGCTCCTCTGGCCGCGGGCGCTCCTCTTCTGACGGGCCAGGGGCCATGGGTACCTCTTCCCTGCCAAAGGACGCGCGCCGCGGGCTCCCCTCCCCGTGGCTCCAGGTGCTCCCCCTGGTGCTGCTGCTCGGCGGCCTCGCGCTCCTCGCCTCGTCGGACGCGTTCCAGGCCCTCCTCCACCGCGTCCTGGACGCCGCGGCGCCCATCATCGCCGAGCACCCCGTCCGGGGCGCGGCGCTCTTCGTCCTCCTCTCCGCCGTGTCGGCCATGCTGGCCTTCTTCTCCAGCGCGCTGCTGCTGCCGGTGGCGATCCACGCCTGGGGCCAGGCGCTCAGCGCGCTCCTGCTCTGGGTGGGCTGGATGGTGGGGGGCGCCTGCGCCTATGGCATCGCCCGCGCATGGGGCCGCCCCGTCGTCCGCCGGCTCACCTCCGGCCGCATGCTCGCCCGCTACGAGGCGCGCCTCTCCCGGCACAGCTCCTTCGGCCTCGTCCTGCTCTTCCAGCTCGCCGTCCCCTCGGAGATCCCTGGCTACGTGCTCGGGCTGGCGCGCTATGGGCTGCGCCGCTACCTGCTCGTGCTCGCCGTGGCGGAGCTGCCCTACGCGGTGGGCACCGTCTACCTGGGGGCCAGCTTCCTCGAGCAGCGCACCGCCGTGCTGCTCGGCCTGGGCGTGGCCGGCATTGTCTTCGGCGTGTGGGCCCTCCACCTGCTGCGCAAGCGACTCGGCGCCTAGCCCGGCAGGTGCAGGGCTCCTCGTGGCGTGCCTCTTGCCGCTGGCGGGCCGCATCCTTCCCCGAGGGCCACGCGCCATGGGCGCCGGACGACGGGACGCTCGCCACGCACCTGGAGGAAAGCACCATGGAGCAAGAACACGCGCGGCCCTGGCATGCCCTGCTCGTGGAAGAAGTCGCGTCCAGGCTCGACACCGGGGCGCTCGGGCTGCGGCAGGCCACCGCGAAGAGCCGGCTGGCGCGGTACGGCCCCAATCAGCTCGCGGAAGCCCCACCCACCAGCGCCCTGGCGCGGCTGCTCCACCAATTCAAGAGCCCGCTCATCTACATCCTGTTGGCCGCCTTCGCGGTGACGCTCTTGCTTGGAAAGACCATCGACGCGGGGGCCATCGCCGCGATCCTCGTCATCAACGCGGCCATCGGCTTTACCCAGGAGCGTCGGGCCGAGGTCTCCGTGCGGGCGTTGACGCGGCTGGTGTCGCCCAGGACGCGCGTCATCCGCGACGGGCACGAGTGGGAGGTGGAGAGCCGGGAGCTGGTGCCCGGAGACCTGGTGCTGCTGGAGTCGGGCACGCGGGTGCCGGCGGACCTCCGGCTGGTGGCCGCCACGACGCTGACCGTCGACGAGTCGCTGCTCACCGGCGAGTCCGCCTCCGTGCACAAGCAGGCGGGCGCCGTGGCCGAGGACGCGCCGCTGCCGGACCGGGAAGACATGGCCTACACGGGCACGGTGGTGTCCAGCGGGCGGGGACGCGGCTATGTCGTGGCCACCGGGGCGCGCACCGAGCTGGGGGAGATCGCCGGCAGCATCCGCGGTGAGGCCGCCGCCGCCACGCCGCTGCAGGAGCGGATGCGCCGCTTCGCGCGGGTGGTGGGGCTGGTGGTGGGAGGGAGCTCGGCGCTGGGCTTCCTCATCGGCGTGGTGCGGGGCGAATCCACCTCCGACATGTTCATGCTCGCGGTGGCGCTGGCGGTCGCCGCGGTGCCCGAGGGGCTGCCCGTGGTGCTCACCATCACCCTGGCGCTGGGCGTGGCGCGCATGGCGCGGCGGAGGGCCGTCATCCGCAGGCTGCCGGCCATCGAGACGCTGGGCAGCACCACCGTCATCGGCTCGGACAAGACGGGCACGCTGACGGAGAACCGGATGACGGTGCAGGAGCTGTGGGCCGGGGGCCGCTTCTTCTCGCTTTCGAACGAGGCCCTGCTGGAAGACCCGAGGGCCCGCCCCGTCGAGGGCGCGCAGGACCTGGCCGAGCACCCTCCCCTGTACCTGCTGCTCCTGACGGGCGTGCTCGCGAACGAGGCCGACGTGTTCCAGACGGAGCGCGGCCAGGTGACGCGCGGGGACCCGACCGAGGCGGCGCTGCTGCTGGCGGGGGAGCGGCTGGGGCTGGCGCACGAGGCCCTCAGAGGCCACTGGACCTCCGACGCGGAGATTCCCTTCGAGCCCGAGCGGCAATACTCCGCGAGCCTCCGGAGCCGCGACGGGCGCCGCGCCCTCTTCCTGAAGGGGGCGCCGGAGCGGGTGCTGGCCATGAGCACCGCGCAGCTCGGCGAGGCGGGGCTGGAGCCGCTCGACGCGGAGGCCGCGCACGCCGCGGCGGCGGCGCTGGCGGGCCGGGGCCTCCGGATGCTGGCCATGGCCTACCGCCCGCTGGAGGAGGCCCCCGCGCGGCCTGACGCGGTAGAGGGCCCCGAGGGCCTCACCTTCCTGGGGCTGACGGGGATGATGGACCCACCCCGGGAGGGCGTGCGCGAGGCCATCGCGCGCTGCCAGGACGCGGGCATCCGGGTGGTGATGGTGACCGGCGACCACGTGGCGACGGCGCGCGCCATCGGCCGGGAGCTGGGGCTGACGAGCGACGGCGCGGCGCTGACGGGGACCGAGCTGGCGGCGCTGGACGACGCGGCGCTCCTCGGGCGGGCGCTGGAGGTGGACCTCTACGCGCGGGTGACGCCAGAGCAGAAGCTGCGGGTGGTGCGCGCGCTCCAGGCCGGGGGCGAGGTGGTGGCGGTGACGGGCGACGGCGTGAATGACGCGCCAGCGCTCAAGGCGGCGGACATTGGCGTGGCCATGGGCCGAGGCGGGACGGACGTGGCGCGCGAGGCCTCCGACATGGTGCTGGCGGACGACAACTTCGTGAGCATCGCCGCGGCGGTGGAGGAAGGGCGCGTCACGTTCGACAACCTGCGCAAGGTGACGTTCTTCCTGGTGAGCACGGGGGCGGCGGCCGTCATCACGCTCCTCTCCGCGCTGACGCTCGGGTGGCCGCTGCCGCTGCTGCCCGCGCAGCTCCTGTGGCTCAACCTGGTGACGAACGGGCTCCAGGACGTGGCGCTGGCCTTCGAGCCCGCGGACCCCGGGGTGATGGCGCGAGCACCGCGCCCGAGGCGAGAGGGGTTCCTCTCGGGGCTGCTGTGGGAGCGCACGGTGGTCGCCGGGGTCGTCATGGCCGCGGGGACGCTGGGGGTGTTCCACTGGGAGCTGGCCAGGACGGACTCGCTCCCGGACGCGCGGACGGCGGCGCTCACGACGATGGTGCTCTTCCAGATGTTCCAGGTGGGCAATGCCCGCTCGGAGACGCAGTCGGTGTTCGCACGCAGCCCGTTCTCCAATCCCTTCCTGTTCTGGGCCACGGCCGCGGCGCTCGCCGTCCACGTGGGCGCCCTCTACTTCGCCCCCACGCAGTTCGTGTTGAGGGTGGTGCCGCTGACGGACGGAGGCTCGTGGCTGCGAATCGTCCTGGTGGCCGCGTCCATCATCGTGGCCATGGAGCTGCACAAGCTGCTGCGGCGGCCCTCCGCCCGTGATGCCCCGGCCGCACGGGAGGGACGCGGGTGACGCTCCGGCGGGATTGGCGCAAGTGGGGCTTCGGGCTGGCGTTGCTGGCGGCCGTCATCCTCATCGCCACCCGCTGGACGGAGCAGCGGGAGTTCGCGCTGCTGCTGAGGCGCTCGGCGCCCGCCTGGCTGCTGCTCGCCGCGCTGCTCCAGGCGGCCACGTACCTGTCGCAGTCGGCCGTGTGGCGGTCCGTGCTGGCGAGGACGCCCTTCCGGGTTCCCCTGGGCGCGCTCTACGCGATGAGCGTCGCCAAGCTCTTCATCGACCAGGCCCTCCCCTCCGCTGGCGTCAGCGGCGCGGCGCTCATCGTCAACGGCCTGGGGCGGCGCGGCGTGGCCCGAGGCCCGGTCATGGCCTGCGTCGTGGTGGAGACGATGACCAACTACACCGCGCTCATCCTCGCGCTCCTGGTCGCCCTCGGCATGGCGGGTTGGGTCGGCGAGGCGCGGACGCTGGTGTGGCTCGGCACGGCGGCGCTCGTCATGCTCAGCGGCGCGCTCATCGCGCTGCTGCTGCGGCTGTCGCGCGGCGGCGCGCCCGTCCAGCCGCCCCGGCTCGTCGCCCGCATCCCCGGCATGAAGACGCTCCTCCAGGCGCTCGCCGAGGCCCCGGCCTCGCTCACGCACGACCCGCGCGTGCTGACCGAGGCCACCGGCTTCAACTTCATCATCCACCTGCTCGACGCGGCGACGCTCTGGGCGCTCCTGCGCTCCCTGGGCGTGGACGCTCCGCCCACGGGCGTCTTCAGCGCCTTCATGCTGTCCACGCTCGCCCGCACGCTGGGGGTCATCCCCGGAGGGCTGGGGACCTTCGAGGCCGCCTCCATCGGGTTGCTGAACCTGATGGGCGTCCCCCTGGAGGCGGCGCTGTCGGGGACGCTCCTCTTTCGCGGCTACAGCTTCTACGTGCCCCTGCTGCCAGGGCTGCTGCTCTCCCGGGGGGAGCTGCGGGAGCAGCGCGCAGCGGCCCGCCCTCCACCCATCGAACACCCCTGGGCCCTGCCCGCCCCGGCGCTCCGCGAGGCCCTGCGGACGACGCCCCAGGGGCTGTCCACGGACGAGGCCGCGCGGCGGCTGGAGCAATACGGCACGAACGCGCTGGAGGAGCGCCGGCCGCCGTCCCACCTCCGCGTCGTCTGGCTCCAGCTCCGCACGCCCCTGGTCCTCCTCCTCGTCTTCGCGGCGGTCATCTCCGCGTTCACGGGGAGCTGGAGCGACGCGAGCATCATCCTGGCCATCGTCCTCGGCAGCGTGCTGCTGGGCTCCTCGCGCGAGTACAAGGCCCAGGTCACCATCGCCCGGCTGCGCGAGCGCGTGGCGACCACGGTGGAGGTCCTCCGCGACGGGCGAACCGTCTCCGTGCCGCTGGCGGACGTCGTGCCGGGGGACGTCGTGCTGCTGTCGGCGGGAAGCGTGGTGCCCGCGGACGCGCGGGTGCTGGAGGCCACGGACCTCTTCGTCAGCCAGGCGATGCTGACGGGAGAGAGCTTCCCGGTGGAGAAGCGGCCCGGCGAGGCCGCCCCGGGAGCGGCGCTGGCCGGGCGCGACAACTGTGTCTTCCGCGGCACCCATGTCCGCAACGGCACGGCCAGGGCGCTCGTCGTGGCGACGGGCCGGGACACGGCCTTCGGCGGCATCGCGAGGCGGCTGACGCTGCGGGCGCCCGAGACGGAGTTCGACCGGGGCCTCCGTCAGTTCGGGCACGTGCTGCTCACCACCATGGTGGTGATGGTGCTGGCCGTCGTCACCGTGAACGTCCTGCTGGACAGGCCGCCCGTGGAGACGCTCCTCTTCGCCCTCGCCCTCGCGGTGGGGCTGAGCCCGGAGCTGCTGCCGGCCATCCTCAACGTGAACCTGTCCACCGGCTCGCAGGCCATGGCCGCGCGGGGCGTGCTGGTGCGCAGGCTGAGCGCCATCGAGAACCTCGGCGGCATGGACGTGCTGTGCACCGACAAGACGGGCACCCTGACGGAGGGCGTGGTCAGCCTCCACGGCGCCCATGACGCCGCGGGCCAGCCCTCGGAGGACGTGCTCGCGCTCGCCGCGCTCAACGCCGCGTTCCAGACGGGCCTGTCGAACCCGCTCGACGAGGCCATCCTCCGCGCGCGCCGCCCCCCGCCGGACGCCGCAGGGAAGCTCGGCGAGATTCCCTACGACTTCGTGCGCAAGCGCCTGTCGGTCATCGTCCGCCGGAAGGGAGAGGTCCAGCTCATCACCAAGGGGGCCTTCACGCAGGTCGTCCAGGTCTGCACCCACGTGGCGGACGGGGCGCCCCTGGACGCGAGGTGGAAGGAGGACCTCCAGCGACGCGCGGACGCGTGGGGCGAGCAAGGCGTGCGCATCCTGGCGCTGGCCACCCGCGCCATCGAGGCCCGGGAGCGCTACGCGCGGGAGGACGAGCACGCGCTGACCTTCAGGGGCTTCCTCGCCTTCATCGACCGGCCGAAGGAGGGAGCGCGGGAGGCCCTCCTGGAGCTGTCCCGGCTGGGGGTGGGCACCAGGCTCATCACCGGCGACAACCGCCGGGTGGCGGAGCACGTAGCCCGGCAGGTGGGGCTCGGCACCGCGCGGGTGCTGACGGGGGCGCAGCTCCACCAACTGACCGACGAGGCGCTGTGGCATCAGGCCGAGCTGACGGAGCTCTTCGTCGAGGTGGACCCGACGCAGAAGGAGCGCATCATCCTGGCGCTGAAGAAGCAGGGGCACGTGGTGGGCTTCCTGGGAGACGGGGTGAATGACGCCCCCGCCATGCACGCGGCGGATGCCAGCATCTGCGTCGACCACGCCGCGGTCGTGGTGGGGGAGGCCGCGGACTTCGTCCTGCTCCAGCGCCACCTGGACGTCGTCCGGCGCGGCATCGAGGAGGGACGCAGGACGTTCGCGAACACGCTCAAGTACATCCTCACCACGACGAGCGCGAACCTGGGCAACATGATGAGCATGGCGGCCGCCTCGCTGTTCCTGCCCTTCCTGCCGCTGCTGCCGGGGCAGATCCTCCTCAACAACTTCCTCTCCGACATCCCCGCCGTGGGGCTGGCGGGCGACAGCGTGGACCCCGAGCTGGTGGACCGGCCCCGGCGCTGGGACATGCGCCTCATCGGGCGCTTCATGGTCGCCTTCGGCCTGCTGAGCTCCTGCTTCGACCTGCTGACCTTCGGGGTGCTCCTGGGCCTGTTCCAGGCCGGCCCCGCGCTGTTCCGGACGGGCTGGTTCATCGAGTCCCTGTTGACGGAGCTGCTCATCGCGCTGGTGGTGCGCACGCGCCGGCCCTTCCTCCGCAGCCGGCCCGGAACCCTGCTGCTCGTCTCCACGGCGGCGGTCACCGTGTTCACCTTCCTCGTCCCCTGGCTCCCCTTCGCGGGCGCGCTCGGCTTCGTGCGGCCCCCCGTCACCCTGCTCGTGGCCGTGGCCGTCATCACCGTCCTCTACGTCGTGGCGGCGGAGCGGGCCAAGGGCCCCTTCTTCCGAGGACAGGACTGAGCCCGCGCGCCGAGGCCCGCTTCAAGGCGGCGGCGAAGGCTCCTGAGGCTGCGTCGCCACGGCCTCATCCGGGCGCGGCGGGCCCCGCCGGACGGGCAGCTCCAGCCGCGTCCACGCCTTCGTGCCTCCCAGCACGTTCGAGACCTGCTGGAAGCCATGGCGCAGGAGGATGCTCACCGCGAGCCCGGCGCGGTGGCCCACGCTGCACGTCACCGCCAGCGGCAGGTCCTCGCGCAGCCCGAGCTGGGGCAGCCGCGCCTCCAGGTCGCCCACGTACACGTGGCGCGTCTGAGGGATGTGGCCCTGCTCGAACTCGGCGCGTCCGCGCACGTCCAGCGTCTGGAAGTGTCCGGCCCGGGCGAAGAGCGCCTCGGGGGTCAGGGTGCCGCTGTGCTCGACGGGCAGCCCCGCGTCGCGCCACGCGCCGAAGCCTCCGGCGAGCACGCCATGCACCTCGTCGAGGCCGACGCGGGCCAGCGCCAGCACCGCCGCCCAGGGGTCCGCGTGCTCGGGCAGGATGAGGAAGAGCGGCGTGGGGGGCCGCGCCACCTGGGCGCCGAACACGGACAGCCCGTTCATCCAGACGTTCAGCGCGCCGGGGACATGTCCCCCCGCGAAGGCCTCGGGCTCACGGGCGTCCAGGAGTTGCCCGCTCTGGATGGCCCGCTGGAAGCCGCCCGGCCCCAGGAAGGTGATGGCGCGTGACTCGGCCAGGAGCGGGTGGCCGCCGTGCAGGTTCACCTCCTCCATGCGAGTGAAGTACCCCGGCCGGGGGAGCCGCTCGCGCACCTTGCGCTGGATGAAGTCGCTCCGGGAGAGGAGGAAGACGGGGTTGCTCTGGCGCTCGAGGCCCAGCGTGGTCGGCTCGCGGTCCGCGATGTCACCGCCGCACACCGAGCCCGGCCCATGCGCGGGGAGGACGAGCGCCTGGTCCCCCAGCGGCAGCACCTTCTGGTGGAGGGCGTCGTAGAGGAGCCCGGCGTTCTCGTACGTCCGCTCCGGGTCCTGCAGGTCCGTGCGCCCCGTCTCCCCGGCGAAGAGCGCGTCGCCGGTGAACACGCCCCAGGCCCGGGTGTGGTGGGGCTCGAGGTAGACGGCCCAGCTCGTGCTCTCCGGCGTGTGGCCCGGCGTGTGGAAGGCCACCAGCGTCAGCCCGCCGAGGTGCAGCCGCTCGCGCTCGCCCACCTGCATGCCGGCATGGGCGTTGATGGGGTGCCTGCCCGCCACCACCTGGGCGCCAGAGAGGCGGGCCAGCTCCGCCGTGCCCTGGACGAAGTCCTCCTGGCGGTGCGTCTGCAGGACGTAGCGCAGGCGCAGCCGCTGGCGCTGGAGCACGTCGAGGTACACGCCGACATCACGCCCCGGGTCCACCACGAGCGCCTCCCCCTCGCTGCCGAGGACGTAGGCGACGTGGGCGAGCCCCGGCGTCTTGATGGCCTGGAAGTACATGGGCACCACCCTTTCCCCTGAGTGTGGGGGCCACGGTCAGCGAAGAGGAGTACGGGCGAGCCGAGGCGCCGCCTCCCCGTCTCCTCTGGCGCGCGCGTCCCGTCCCTATCCTCAGCTCCATGGGAGGCTCGCGGCCTCCGGCTCGAGTCGCGAGGGAACGGCACGCATGACGCCAGGGGGCAATACGCCAGAGCTGGAGTCCTTCTACCATCTGGGCCATGGGCCCCTCGGCGACCGGGCCTGCCAGGGCACCGCGTGCTTCGTGGCGCGCCACCAGCGGCCGGACTGCTGGCGACAGGCCGTCCAGGCAGAGGCCCGTGTCTATTGCCTCGGCACCTGCGCGGGCACGGTGCTCGTGCGTGACATCGCTCCGGGGGCACCCGGCTCTCGGGCCCGGTCAACATGAACGAACCCTGGCGGTATGCCATGGGAGCGCTCTAAAGCTGCGCCACGCCGGTCGCGTAGGCCTCACGGACGGCCTGGGCGCAGGCCCGTGACTTCTCTCCGTCGTCCCGGCCGAGGAGCCGCACGCGCGCCAGGAGCATGTACTGGGTCCTGGTCGCGTTCACCCACGGGTAGAAGCCGAACGCACCCGGGGACGAGTGCCCTGTCAGGGTCCACGCGCCGCCGCTCCCCTCCCCTTCAATCCAGTGCCCGAGCCCGTAGTACGCCTCGCCCGCGCTCCACGGTGTGTAGGACACGTCCGGGCCTCCGCTCCAGGCGGGGACGGCGTCCACCGTCAGCTTGGCGGACAGCGCATACTCGTTGTTGATCAGCTTCATCAGGAAGACGCGGTACTGCGCCGCGCTGCCCGTGAAGCCGGCCGCCACGGCGACATCGCTGTCTGCCTCCGGGAAGGTGGTTCCCAGCAACGGGTTGAGCCAGTCCGTGACGCTCGCGAGGCCCGTGCCCCGGCGCAGGGGCATGTCGACCAGGGCCAGCCTCTGCATGTGACCGTTATTGTAGAAGAAGCGCCCCTCCTCGAGCGGGCGGTACGAGACGTCCATGAAGGAGGGCCCGTAACAGGTGAAGACGGACGTCCCCTCCGCGTTGCACAGCGAGAGGTTCTCGTCGATGAAGCCGCTGGTGAAGTTGAGCCGGCGCTTCTCGTCCGCGGTGAGGAGCTCGTACCCCTTGGACTGGACGTAGGCCGCCGCGTAGAGCCACTTGCTGGCGGAGGCGAGGGGCATCGTCGTCGTCGCCGTAACGCCGCTGCCCTTCGAGAAACCGTAGAGCGGACCGGCACCGGTGCCGATCTCCCAGTAGAAGCTCCCGAGTGACGTGCAGCTCGCGGCGTTGTGAGCCGTGTCCAGCGCGGCCTGCTCATGCGACGTGAGCGCCGCGCGGGAAGAGCCATGGCGTCCCTCGTCCGAATCGAGCGCGACTTCCGGGAGACCACAACCGACAGCGCCCATCGTCCACAGCGCGCACGCCCCGATGAGCCTCTTCGTCCCGAATCCCGTCATGGGTGATTCCTCCTGAAATACCCCGTGAACCCGGATGGGGTCTGGAGGTTTCGGCGGAATCACGCGGGCCGTCAGATTTTGAAGTTCCAGCCGGCGAGCTGAATCAGGTCGCTGGCGCCGCCGAAGGGGACGCGCTTCGGACCGGGCTGGCGGTGCGCGGGAGCAGGCACATCGGTCGCGATGCGCTTGACTCCGGTCGTCTTGTCGAGCCCGCTGCACCAGGTCTGCCAGCGCTCTCCGTTCAGCCGGTCCTTGAACCCGAGGCCCACCACCTGCTTCGCCGAGGGAGGCTCCGGGGACAACAGGTCGAGATACTCCATCCGGCCGCGCTGGACGCCCCGTTCGGTGCGCACCTCGTGGCAGTAGGCGGCGCCCCAGCGGTCCTCACTGAAGCGGATGGCGTAGACGCTGCCCGGCGTGGGCGGGCCGGGAATGGACTTCGGCTTCGCGGTGGCCGGAGCAGCCGGGGTGGCAGCCTTGCGTCGCTTCGTGGGCGGCGAAGCCGGAGCGACAGGTTCCTGCTTCGGGCGCTCGAGATGGCCGAACAGCCGCGTCACCAGCTCTTCCTGGATGCCTTCCTTCGCCGACCACCACGCCAAGGGCGCGGGCACCTCGACGCGGACCGAGGGGCGCTGGTCGCGCTCGGCCGCCGAGGTGAAGCGGTTCATCAAGCCCGGGTGCTCGGGCGTGTCAAGGATGCCGATGAACGCGAGCGCCTCCAGCACGGTCTCGCAGCGCGCGGGGCGATTGTTGCTCAGCAGCCTGGCCTTGTGGATCGCGGTGCGTGCCTGGCTGTAGCGCGCCGAGGGAGGAAGTCCGCGCAGCAGGTCGAGCAATTGGTGGAACACCCAGACATCCCGCGGCGTGGGCGTGGGCCACGCGGACGAGGGACCGGCAAGGGCCGAGCCCAGCGCGAGGACGCCATGGGCCGGATGAGCCTCCCCCCAGCTCGCGCCCTGCGCGTGACGCATATATGCCTCGAAGGTGGCGTCGATGGCGTCCGCATTGAAGAAGCAGACACGGCAGCTTCCGCCGCCCATGCGAGCTTCGTCGTGAACCGGCATCGCGCGCCCGAGGACTGCGGCGGGCAGGACGGTCAACCAGGAGAGGTCCGCCGACGTCATCGATGCCACGAACGCGTTCGCCGCCCGACGCGGCGTGACGGCCTTGGCGCACTGGCGCAATCTGTCGATGACTTCATCATGCCCCCACTGAACGAAGGTGTTGGGCACCAACCCGGCCGCCCTCAAGCGCAGGTGGTCTTCCTCCGTGAAGGTGGAGGGGACTCGGTGGCAGTAGCGCTCTTTCTCATCGAAGTACGTCTGGTGCGAGCCGTAGATGCGGGACAGCAATGTCGTAACAGTTGGGTCCACGAGGAGTAACTTGAGCACGCCGAGTGATGAAGTCGGCGATGGCATGCTCGAACTGCGCCGACATGAACGTCTCCGCCCCCAGGGAGCGGCTTACGAGGAGTGACGTCCTCCGCCCCGGCCAGGATGCCCTGCGTTCGCTCGGATCCGAAAACAAAGGCCCTGGAGTCCATCGGAGCCTTCCCGGACCGAGCCAGCGCCCTGCGCCTCATTACCATCGTCGCACTTGAAGCCACCGGCGTTTGGGATGACCGCCGCTACCTCGACATGTCCCTGCTGAAATCAACTACTGACACCGTCGCTGCATGATGCCGCCGAGGAGCCTTCCTCCCTCGCCCCCATCAAACCAACGACACAGTCAGCAATCATAGGCACGCCAGCGCCTATGGGCGACCAAATGGCAAGCCGCGAAGCTCCAAGCGCAACATGCGCCCACCGTATGTGAGCACTGCGCGGGAGGTCTCTCTCCCTCTTTCCTGGAGGACCTGCCACGTCTCTTGCCTCAATGGGTAAACCAACGTCACTGTCACCTCATCCGCGTCAAATAGGGCGGCATAGGCAAGTACTTGGTGCACATCCGCGCGATGCGCTTCGCGCGCATCCGATGTGAACTCCAACCAGCCTCCTTCATCCAGTTCAGCCAAATGCGCCTTGTACTTTGCGTCCACAATCTGAACCGTCCGGCCTCTTCGCAAAACAAAGTCGGGTGCCAAATGACTCAGCGACTGAGGGCCAGAATGCGACCATGTGATAGGGAACATTGTTTGTCGCAACCGGGCTGTTCGCAAATCCGCGCCTGTCAGTGCCGCCTCCTCGCGAAGAACCGCCTCCACATAACGTTCCCAGGCCTCTGCGAGCGGCAGGTACCACGCAAGTCCATCAAGTTCCCGGCCTCCCCCAAGGCCTCGCTCATCCGAAATCCAGCCAATTGCTTCAACGCCCTGCCGAAGCACGTCCGAGGAGAATCCTCCTCGCCCATAGACTCCCCGCAGCTCTTCGCGGGTCGGGACCACAGGACGAACGCCAGCAACCTGTTCAAGAAGCTGTTCAGCCAGAGCGTAGAGGCGTCGTGCGGTCGGATCTATCCCGAGACTGGCAGTCAAAGCGGTGCGTACCCGCTCCACGGTCCACCGAATGAGCCCCCAAAGCCGAGGGTCACCGTCGAGCTCCGGATATCGACATGGTAGTTGGTGCCATCTCCCCGTGGCGAGCGACTCCGTTCGGTAGCGAGGCCATAGAATTCGGCCGCGGGGCTTACCGAGTACGGCATCTACATCATGAAAGCCGCGACGACGCTCACGCAGCAATGCATCCAGCCGCGCAAGTACGGGGCCCGCGAGTACCCATGGCGGGATCTCGCGCCCGCTTCCAGGCACCAACGGAAGGTCGACAAACTGAGGAGCCGCGGCCCAACCAACCTGTGCCAGCACCGCGCCCACACCACTCCATCCAAATCGAGGTTGAACAACCAGGCCTGCCGCAACTTGCCCCGTCTGTGCCGAGCGCAACGGAACAGCACCCGCCCGTGCACCTGGGAACATGTGTAACTCAGCCCCCTGCGCGGAGACTCTCACCTCGCTACGCACATCCAGGGCAGCAAACGCCACTTGGTTGAAGGCGAGGAAAGACTCTGCGAACGCCCCCCAGCCCCCCCCGCGCTGCGCTGGAGCAAAGACTTCGGCTGGAAGCCGCACCGAACGGCCATGATCGCGTGCAGCGAAAAGTGGCAGTGAAGTGGGCGCAGGAGGAGTCCGGCGGACTTGTGACCGCCGTCCGCTTCCCAGCTTGCGGGTTCTACTTTGTGGACGCGGCATGCTCGAATTGATGAACAGCATCCTCAATAGAGTCGCGCACGGCGCTCAGTTCACTGGAGGCCGGACCGAGAAAGCCTTGCCGAAGATACTCATCGAGGAGCGGAAGTAACTCGAAGCGGAATCGGCTGAGGAGGTCGGCCGTATCCTTCGCGATGAAATATGCATGGCCTGGCAATAGCTCGAGTGCCTCAGGCGGCGCATGCTCAACAAAGATGTCTGTCAGCCGATCAAACACCTCCGTAGCCAACCCCAACCCCTGTGCCACCACAACCTCTCGGTCTGGTGGAACGTGGACGAATGCGAATCTTCTCCGAATGGCCAAGTCCAAGGGCGCAATGCTTCGGTCCGCCGTGTTCATGGTAGCCAGGACGAAAAGATTGGCAGGCAAATCAAGCGTCGACATCCCTTCGGCTTGATGCGGTAGCCGGATAGAGCGAGGCCGCTCGCTCCCAATTTCCCCTGGCTCGAAGAGGTAGATCGCTTCGCCGAGGACCTTGCCCAGATCTGCTCGATTGAGTTCATCAATGGTGAGCAGAAATGGGCGCTCCCGCGCGGCACGCGCCGCTTCGAGCAGCCATCCGGAACGCACAGCGAATCGGAGCGAGCCCGCCCGGGCGTCAGGAGTAAGGCCGACAACAAAATCTTCGTAGGTCACTGCAGGATGGAACTGAACCGTCATCCCCTGTCCACCGAAGAACCTCTCGCGAATCTCTTCAGCGAGCCGCGTCTTTCCGGTGCCCGGTGGCCCCTGCAGGATAACGAAATGGCGGCTTTGCAAGAGGCGATGAACGACCTCTGCATCGACCGACGGAAACAGGTCTGATCGGAGCTCGCCGTGGAGACGGTCGTATTCTGCTTCGTATGGCTTCAGTACCTGCCATCCACGCTCGTGCGCATAGAGGTCAAGGAACGCCTGAACAACCCAACGGGCCTTGGCAGGGTCCGACGGCACCACAGCGGTGCAGTACATCTCGCGGCCGTAACGCTGGAACGTTCCATCGAAGCCGGCGAAGCGTTCGCGAACAGTCTTCGGGACGAGAACCCCGAGTGCCGCAGGATCTGGCTTGGTCCACACCTCCACCCTGCGCTGCGCCAGGTAGCGACGAAGCGCTGCGATCCGGCGACGATGTCCCGGTCGCATGAGGATGCCCTCATCGGGAGACAGGCCTCGCGTCCCCACGACCAGCCCAATCAGGCTTCCGGCTTCAGTCGTCGGGAACCAGACCAGGCTCGTTCCACCGTACGGGCCGCTCTGGGGATTCTCTGGATGGATCAGGCCAGCATAGGGCACACCGTCGCCGCTTCCCTCCCCCAACGAATACGCGTCTCGGAACATCGTCTTTTCGGTGTGGCGCTGGGCAAACCGCCCGCCAAAAAGCCCTTCAAGCAACGGGCGAACACTGCTCCGATCCGTCCCCGCAAGTCCGACGCGAATGCGGTCCGACAGCCTTCCAAGCGCATCAGGATCTGAACTGGCCACGGGCGCTCCCATCTGCCTGATTTCCCCGGAACCATAGTACGGGACGATTTTCAGTAGGGATGGAAGCGCATGCGCTGAGCCGAATGCGTCGGTTGTGTGAGCCTGCTGCGCCCGACGATCGGCTGAACGTGTTGGCAACATTGCCCCTTGGGAACTAAAAACAAAGGCCCTGGAATCCTCAGCTTTCGCCAAGAACTCCAGGGCCTTCGATGGTCGGGGCGACAGGATTTGAACCTGCGACCACTTGCACCCCAAGCAAGTGCGCTACCAGGCTGCGCTACGCCCCGGCACTGCTGCTGCCGTGAAAGGGTGCGCCCTTATGCCCCCACATGACGTTCAGGTCAAGCAAGAGCAGCAGGGCAACATCCAAAAAACTCACCCTTCCATGTCCTCCATTCCCTCTTCGTCGAAGTCCTCGCCCCGGGCCTCGGCCGCGTCGGCGGCGGCCTCTTCCCGGGCGTCGATCTCCGCGTGATCTTCCGGCGGCGCCTCGCCGTTCAGGGCGCTCTTCAGCACCTGGCTCGGCCGGAAGGTCAGCACCCGGCGCGCCGAGATCTCGATCTCCTTGCCCGTCTGCGGATTGCGGCCCACGCGCGCCTTCTTCTGGCGCACCTGGAAGTTGCCGAACCCGGAGATCTTGATCTTGTCCCCGCGCTCCAGGGTCTCCTTGAGCGTGTCGAACACGAGCTCCACGATCTCGGCCGACTCCTTCTTCGAGAAGCCGACCTTCTCGTAGACACCCTCGATGATGTCCGCCTTCGTCATGCGAATCCTCGGGAAGCCCTCGGGGCTGAACGGCGGGCACTGTTGCAGCCTTCCCGAAGACGTGTCAACCCTCTGACTTCATTCAGGAATTCAGGCGCGCAAGGCAGCACCCAGCCGCTGCTTCACCTCGTCCACGATGCGTTGGTGCGCCTCGTTGACCTCCACGTCGGTCAGCGTCCGCTCGGCCGAGCGGTACCGCAGCGCGTACGCCAGGTTCTTCCGTCCCTGGGGGATCTGCTCACCGGTGTACACGTCGAACACCTGAGCGTCCTCCACCAGCGGCTTGCCCACCTCCAGGATCACCCGCCGCACCTCGTCGTTGGGCAGCTCCAGCGGCACCACCACCGCCAGGTCCCGCAGCACCGCCGGGAAGCGCGGCAGCGACCGGTACGCCGGCACCAGCTTCGCCGCCGCGTACAGCGGCTCCGTGTCCAGCTCGAACACGAACACCCCGCCCGGCAGGCCCAGCGCCTTCGCCACCCGGGGGTGCACCTCGCCCACGTGGCCCAGCACCGCCCCGTCCGCCGCCTTCACCTGCGCCACCGCCTTCGGGTGGTACGCCGCCGGCCCCTCGGGCACGTACGTCACGCCCTCCACGCGGAGCGCGCCCAGCAGCCCCTCCACCGCAGCCTTCGCGTCGTAGAAGTCCGCCCGCGCGTCCTTGTGCGTCCAGCTCCGGCCGCCGCCCCGCAGGCCCCACACCAGGCCCGCCACCCGATGCACCTCGCGCGCCGCCGGACGCTGCCCCTGCCCGCCCTCCGCGTCCCGGAAGTAGGCGCGGCCCGTCTCGTAGATGGCCACCGCCTCCACCTGGTGCCGCACGCTGCGGGACAGGTTCTCCAGCAGCCCCGGCAGCAGGCTGGTGCGCATCACCGACTGCTCCACGCTCAGCGGGTTGAGCAGCGACACCGGCTTCTCCGCCCCCCCCAGCACCTCCAGGCTGCGCGGCGCGACGAACGAGTAGTTCACCACCTCGTCGAAGCCCGCACCGGCCAGCGCGTGACGCATGCGGCGCTCGGCCTCGGCGTGCGCGGGCTCCGGGGCCAGCGTGGCCAGGCCGCGCGGCAGCGTCGCCGGAATGTTGTCGTAGCCGTAGATGCGCGCGACCTCCTCCAGCAGGTCCTCCTCGCGCTCCACGTCCACGCGGGCCCGGGGCACCTCGTACGTCGCCTGCCCCGTCCCCTGCTCCACCGCCTTGAAGCCCAGGGCCTCCAGGATGCGCCGGACCTCCGGCTCCGCCACGGCCACGCCCAGCACCTGCTCCACCCGGGCGAAGCGCAGCGTCACCTTCCGAGCCGGCTTCGGCGCCGGGTACACGTCCACGCGGCCCGGGGCCACCGTCCCACCCGCCAGCTCCGCGATGAGCTGCGCGGCCCGGTCAATCGCCGGCACCACCGCGTCCATGTCCGCGCCGCGCTCGAAGCGGTGCGACGCCTCCGTGTGCAGCCCGTGCCGCTTCGACGAGCGCCGCACCGTGGAGCCCTGGAAGTTCGCCGACTCCAGCACCAGCCGCTTCGTCCCCTCCGTCACCTCGCTGTCGCCGCCGCCCATGACCCCGGCGATGGCCTGCGCCCGCTCCTTGTCCGCGATGACCAGGTCATCCACGTCCAGCACGCGGTCCTTGCCGTCCAGCGTCTTGAGCTTCTCGCCGCGCGTCGCCGTGCGGACGACAAGCTCCTGCCCGGCCAGCTTCTCCAGGTCGAAGGCGTGCAGCGGCTGCCCGTACTCCAGATTCACGTAGTTGGTGACGTCCACCACGTTGTTGATGGCGCGCACCCCGGCCGCCTTCAGCCGGTCCTGCATCCACTGCGGAGACGGCCCAATGGTCACGTTCTCCACCACGCGCGCCACGTAGCGCGGGCAGCGGTCCGGGGCCTCCACGCGCACCTTCACCTGGTCCGCGGCGGGCGTGCCCGACTCGGCGGGCTTCGGCTGCGGCACCTTCAGCGCGGCGCCCGTCACCACGCTGACCTCGCGCGCCACGCCCAGGTGGCTGAGCGCGTCCGGCCGGTTCGGCGTGACGTTCACCTCCAGCACCACGTCATCCAGCCCCACGGCCTCCGCGATGGGCAGGCCCACGCGCGTGTCCGCTGGGAGGATGAGCAGGCCGCTGGACTCCTCGCTCAGGCCCAGCTCCTTGGAGGAGCAGAGCATGCCGAAGCTGTCCACGCCGCGCAGGGCCGCCTGCTTGATGTCCATGCCGTTGGGCAGCTTCGCGCCCACGGTGGCCAGCGGCACCTTGTCGCCCACCTTGAAGTTCTTCGCGCCGCACACCACCTGGAGCAGCGCCGTCCCGCCGATGTCCACCTGCGTGACGGACAGCTTGTCCGCGTTGGGGTGCTGCACGGACTCCTTGATTTGCGCCACCACCACGCCGCGAAGGGCCTCCGCGGGGCGCTCCATTCCCTCAATCTCCAGGCCCGCGGCGGTCAGCTTGCGCGCCAGCTCGTCCACGGACGGCGGCAGCGCCACGTAATCGCCCAGCCACTTCACCGAAATCTTCACAGGTCCACCCTCTTCTTCTACCGGCTGGAACACGGGGGCCCACGAAGCGGCCCCCTGGAATCTCAGAACTGCTCGAGGAAGCGCGCGTCGTTCTCGAACATCATCCGCAGGTCGTCGATGCGGTAGCGCAGCATGGCGATGCGCTCCACGCCCATGCCGAACGCGTAGCCCGTCACCTCGTTCGGGTCATACCCGGCGGACGTGAAGACGTTGGGGTGCACCATGCCGCTGCCCAGCACCTCCAGCCACCCCGTCTGCTTGCAGATGCGGCAGCCCTTGCCGCTGCAGTTCGTGCAGGTGATGTCCACCTCCGCGGAGGGCTCCGTGAAGGGGAAGAAGGACGGGCGGAAGCGGGTGCGCGTGTCCGAGCCGAAGAACGCCGTCACGAAGGCCGCCAGCGAGCCCTTCAGCTCGGCGAACGTCACGCCCTTGTCCACCAGCAGGCCCTCCACCTGGTGGAACATCGGCGTGTGCGTGAGGTCCGAGTCGCGCCGGTACACCCGGCCCGGCATCACCGCGCGGATGGGCGGCTTGCGGTTCAGCATGTACCGCACCTGCACCGGCGACGTGTGCGTGCGCAGCAGCGCGGAGCTGTCCGCCTTCTTCGCGTGGCCCAGGGTGGCCTCGTCCACGTAGAAGGTGTCCTGCATGTCCCGCGCGGGGTGGTCCTTGGGCAGGTTCAGCGCCTCGAAGTTGAAGTAGTCCAGCTCGATCTCCGGGCCGCTGGCCACGTCGAAGCCGAGCCGCGCGAAGGTCCGGACAATCTCCTCCATCGTCCGCGACACGGGGTGCCGGCTGCCCAGCGCCACGCCGCGTCCCGGCAGCGTCACGTCCAGGCCCGGGCCCTGGAGCTGGGCCTCCAGCGCGGCCGCCTCGGCGCGCTCCACGGCCTCGGCGAGCAGCTTCTCCAGCTCCGCCTTCACGCTGTTGGCCACCTCGCCCAGCGAGCGCCGCTCGTCCGGGGGCAGCTTGCCCATGCCGCCCAGCACGCCGGACAGCTCGCCCTTCTTGCCCAGGTAGCGGACCCGCAGCGCTTCCACCGCGGACAGCTCCGACGCGCCGCCAATCTCCCGCCTCGCGGACTCCGCGAGCGCCAGCAACCGATCCCGCATGGACTTCCGCCTCCGTTCCAGTTCCCCGCGCGCCCTTGGCGCCGAGGCAAAAAAAAGGGCCGCCCCGAAGAGGCAGCCCGTTCAAACATCCGGACAGGGTGGCCAGCGTCAGCCCACCACCCCACCCGTTCTGTCTCCAGCCTTGGGGGCTGGATGTGTCTCAGGCCGCCTTCGCGATGTTGGCGACGGCCGCAAAACCCGAGGGATCCGCGATGGCCATGTCGGACAGGACCTTGCGGTCCAGGCCGATCTTCGCCTTCGCGAGGCCCGCGATCAGCTTCGAGTAGGACAGGCCGACCGTGCGGGCCGCCGCGTTGATGCGGACGATCCACAGGCGACGGAAGTCCCGCTTGCGCTGCATGCGGTCGCGGCTGGCGTAGTCCAGCGCCCGCTCAACCGCCTGGTTGGCGCGCTTGTAGCAGTTCTTCCGACGGCCGCGGAAACCCTTGGCCAGCTTCAAAATCCGATTACGACGACGACGGGCCTTGACGCCCTTCTTCACGCGCATGACTGCCTCACTTCGGACTGCGTAGTTGAGAAGCCCCCCGGCGCAGGCGTACCGCCGCTCCGACGAGGCCACGTAATCCTGACTTCAGGACCGCGAAATCAGCCCCCGTAGGGGAACATCTCCTTGATGACCTTCTTCGCGTCCATGTCGCGAAGATGACCGGTGCCGCGGCCGTTGCGCTTGGACTTCGGCGTCTTCGAGAACGTGAAGAGGTGCTTCGCGAAGGCCTTGCCGTACTTGACCTTGCCGCTCTTCTTCACGTCAAAGCGCTTCTTCGCGCTGCTGCGGGTCTTCAACTTCGGCATCGTCCTGATCCTTCCATGCACTGCGCCGCTGGGACTGCCGCGGCCGGTGCGAGAACTCTCGGAAACTGGGGAACTTGGGCAGGCTCCCCTCGAAAGTGCGCCAAGATACTTAGGTGCAACCGGGAGTCAAGGCCCGTCAGCAAGCAGACAGGCGTCCTGACCTCCGGATCACGGCAGGGCCGCTTCCTTCGCCAGCAGGGCCTCGAAGTCCGCCAGCTTCATCGTCTTGAGGTCCTCGCCGCCGTAGCGCCGGGGGGACACGCCCTCGCCGGACACCTCGTTGTCGCCCACCACCAGGGTGAACGGCACCTTCTGGAGCTGCGCCTCGCGGATTTTCGCGTTCATCGACAGGCCGCGCTCGTCGAACTCCACCCGGTAGCCCTTGGCCTTCAGGGTGTCCCGCACCTTCCGGGCGTAGTCGTTCTGGCGGTCCGCCACCGTCACCAGCACCGCCTGGACGGGGGCCAGCCAGGCCGGGAAGGCGCCGGCGAAGTGCTCGATGAGGATGGCCGTGAAGCGCTCGAAGGAGCCGAAGATGGCGCGGTGGAGCACCACGGGCCGGTGCTCGGCGTTGTCCTCGCCCACGTAGGTCAGGTCGAAGCGCTCGGGGGCCAGGTAGTCCAACTGCATGGTGCCGAGCTGCCACCGGCGGCCGATGCTGTCCGACACCGCGAAGTCGATCTTCGGGCCGTAGAAGGCGCCGTCGCCCGGGGCCAGCTCGTACGGGAGGCCCAGCGAATCCAGCGCCGCCTTGAGGTCGCCCTCGGCGCGGTCCCACAGGGAGTCATCGCCCAGGCGCTGCTCGGGCCGGGTGGACAGCTTCACCGCGTAGGTGAGGCCCACCGCCTTGTAGACGTGGTCCAGCAGCTTCACGAAGCGCCGGACTTCATCCGTGATCTGCGCCTCGGTGCAGTAGATGTGCGCGTCGTCCTGCGCGAACTGGCGCACGCGCGTGAGGCCGCCCAGGGAGCCCGCCGCCTCGTTGCGGTGCAGCACGTCCTGGGTGTGGAAGCGCAGCGGCAGGTCGCGGTAGCTGTGCTTCTTGAAGCCGTAGAACAGGTGGTGCGACGGGCAGTTCATCGGCTTGAGCGAGAAGTCATGCTCCCCGGACTCGCTGTCGAGCACGAGGAACATGTTCTCCTTGTACTTGCCCCAGTGGCCGCTGGTCTCCCACAGCCCCTTGTTGAACATCAGGGGCGTCTTGATCTCCACGTAGCCGTCGTTCTGGGTGAGCTGACGCATCCAGTTCGACAGCGTGGTGTAGAGCGTGGTGCCCTTCGGGGTCCAGAACGCGGAGCCCGGCGAGTACGGGTGGAAGTGGAAGAGGTCCAGCTCCTTGCCCAGCTTGCGGTGGTCGCGCTTCTTCGACTCCTCGATGCGGTTCAGGTACTCCGCGAGCTGCTTCTTGTCGAAGAAGGCCGTGCCGTAGACGCGCTGGAGCATCGGGTTGCGGTGGTCACCGCGCCAGTACGCGCCGCTGGAGGAGAGGATCTTGATGACGCCGATCTTCCCCGTGCTGGGCGCGTGGGGCCCCAGGCAGAAGTCCACCCAGTCGCCGTGGGTGTAGAGCGTCAGCGTCTTGGCGCCCTTGGCCGCGATGTCCTTGACGATCTCGACCTTGAACTTCTCGCCCTTCTCCTCGAAGAGGCGCACGGCCTCGTCCATGGAGATCTCCGTGCGGACGAAGGCCATGTCCCGCTTCAGCTCGGCGTTCGCCTCGGCCTCGATCTTCTCCAGGTCCTCGGGCGTGAAGGGCTTCTCGCGGAAGAAGTCGTAATAGAAGCCCTCCTCCGTCGCGGGACCGATGGTCACCTGCGTGCCGGGGAACAGCCTCTGCACCGCGCTGGCCACCACGTGGGCGGCGTCATGGCGGATGAGCTCCAGGGACTCGGGGCTCTTGGGGGTGAAGATCTGGAGCTTCGCGTCCTCGTCCAGCTTGCGCGCCAGGTCCATGTCCTGGCCATTGACGCGCGCGAACAGGGCGGCCTTCGCCAGGCCGGGGCCGATGCTCTCCCGCACGAAGTCCGCGATGGTGGTGCCCCGGGACGTCTGCTTCTGCGAGCCGTCGGGGAGCGTCACCGTGATGATGTCGGACATACGAACCTCGGAAAAACAGCGGGCGGCAGGCTCTTTGGAAGCCATGCCGCCCGCTGAAAGTCACTCACTGATGATGGGTCGTAGTGGGATCGAACCACTGACCCCTACCGTGTCAAGGTAGTGCTCTACCGCTGAGCTAACGACCCTTGGCGTTGCAGCCGCTTTGGTGGCGCGGGGAATACCAGCGGGCTCCCCGAGCTGTCAAGGAAACACAGAAGGGTTCTTCAACTCTTCCCGCGCCCCTTCGGATCCGCCGTTTCCAGCAGCGCGTGGACCCGGGCCATGACGGCGTCGAACATCGCCGGGGTGAGCCGCCCCGTCTGCGTGTTCTGCTGACTGACGTGGTAGCAGCCCAGCAGCGTCCGGCCGCCCGGCAGGCGCAGCTCCGCCCCATGGCCGAACGCGGGCCGAGGCGACGGCACCTGCATCCCCTGCCGCGCCAGGGCCACCAGCGCGGCGTTCCAGCCAATGGCCCCCAGCGCCAGCAGCACCCTGCCCGGCAGCAGCGCCAGCTCGCGGTCCAGGAACGGCGCGCACCGGGCCAGCTCCTCCGGGAGGGGCTTGTTGTCCGGAGGCGCACACCGCGCCGCCGAGACGATGAACGCGTCGTGGAGCCGGAGCCCGTCCTCCCGGTGCTCGCTGCGCGCCTGGTTCGCGAAGCCCGCGCGGTGCAGCCCGGCATAGAGGAAGTCCCCGGACCGGTCCCCGGTGAACATCCGCCCCGTCCGGTTCGCCCCATGGGCCGCCGGCGCCAGCCCGACGATGATGAGCCGCGCCTGCGGGTCTCCGAAGCCCGGCACCGGCAGGCCCCAGTAGCTCCAGTCGCGGTAGGCGCGGCGCTTCACCCGCGCCACCTCCTCCCGCCACGCCACCAGCCGGGGGCAGGCCCGGCAGCCGGTGATCTCCTCGTGCAGCGCCTCCAACCGCGTCACGGCGACCTGGGCTCCCCCGTGTACAGCCGCGTCCGCTGGTAGCGCTGCACCACCACGCTCAGCACCACCTTCAGGATGGCCGCCACCGGCACCGCCAGCAGGATGCCCACGAAGCCGAACAGCTCGCCGAAGGCGAGGATGGCCAGGATGACCGCCACCGGCGCCAGGCCGACCTTCTCCCCCACGATGCGCGGGGTGATGACGAAGCCCTCCAGCATCTGCCCGATGACGAAGGTGGCCGCCACCGCCGCGAGCTGCCACGGCCCCTGCCACGACAGCATCAGCCCCACCAGCGACAGCACGATGCCCACGCCCGTGCCCAGGTACGGCACCATGTTGCCGAAGCCGGCGATCACGCCAATGACGATGGCCATGTCGATGCGCGCCGCGGACAGGCCCACCGCGTAGATGACCGACAGCACCCCGCCCACGATGAGCTGCCCGCGCACGAAGGCGGAGAGCACCTCGTCCACCTCGGCGAAGCGCCGGCTCACCAGCCCCACCGCGCGCCGGGGCAGCAGGTCCTTCACCATGCCCATGAGCCGCGGGTAGTCCTGGAGGAAGAAGAAGGCCAGCACCGGCACCACCGACAGGCCCAGGAGCGTCACCACCAGCCGCGCCGTGTTGCCCGCGAAGCTCGCCAGGATGCGCGCCGCCGCCGGGCCCGCGCTCTGGACCAGCTCCGACGCCTGCTGTCCCAGCTCCGTGGTGCGCTGGCGCACCAGGTCCGGCAGCGAATGCCCCACCAGCCCTTCCACCTTCGGCACCACCTGGGTGCTCGCGCGGTTGAAGAAGTCCGGCAGCTTCGACGCCTCCTCGCGGAACACCGGGATGAGGTACAGCACCCCGCCCACCAGCATCAGCGTGCCCGCCACGAAGACGAGCGTCGTCCCCCAGGTGCGGTTCAACCGCCGCTTCTCCAGCTCGGTGACGATGGGGTTGAACACGTACGCCCCCGCCAGCGCGAGCAGCACGGGCACCGCCACGCCGCCGAACACGGAGAGCAGCGCGAACACCAGGCCCAGCGAGCCCAGCATCACCGCCGACCACCACAGGTCGATGCGGCGGGCGTCCGACTCGGACAGCGCGCGCTCGTCCACCGCCACGGGCTCCGCGACGGGCGCCGGCTGCGCTGGAGACACGGCCTTGGCGTGCGGCTGGGGCGGCGCCACCTCGTGCAGCACGGGGACGGGGCGGACCGGCGCGGGCGGCGCGGCGGCGGGTTTCACGGCGGCGGGGGAATGACCTTTCCTGCGGCGTCCGATGGCGCTCTCCTCTTCAGTCCCTGCTACGGCGGCGGCTCGTGCTGATTGCACTTCATGAAAGCGCCGGAATCATCGCCCGGCGACGCCCGGATGGAACAGGTGGGCCCGTCCGCCCGCTCGCTTCACACCCGGCGAGGCCTCACTCCGCCCCACCGCCCGAGGCCCCATTCGCGCGAAGCTGGATGGTCAGCCGCGCCCGGGCCCGGCTGGGCTCGAAGTACGTCGTATAGGGCCAATAGCCCCGCTTCTTCACCTCAATCTCGTGGAGCCCGGTGCCCACCCGGAGCGCCTTGGGCGAACCGTTGAAGTCACTGCACAGGCCCTGCCAGACGCCGTCCAGGTACACCTCCGCGTCCGTGGGCTCGCACACCAGGGCCAGGTTGCCGCTGGGACTCTGGGCCTCCGCCATCAACTCCCGGGCCTTGAGCAGGGACTCGGGCTCCTGACGCTTCGCACACCCGGCGAGCGTCGACACCGCCACCCACAGCAATACCTTCCGCATCAGCGCGCCAAGGACCTCGAAGTCACTGCGTGACGATGACCACCCGGCCCTCGGCCAGGAAGCGTGTGTTCACCTCGGCGAGCGCCTTCGCGTCCTCCGAGGCCAGCACCAGGTCGGAGCCCTTCGAGCCGGTGGCCTTCACCACCAGGGGCTTGTCCCCCACCAGCGCCGCCTTCTTCGCCGCGTCCAGACTCTGGAACCACGCGGCCACGCCCGTCGCCGCGCGGTGCTCGCGGGCCAGCGCGGCCGCGCCGTAGAGCGCCTTGCCGCTGTCATCCACCAAGCGGGGCGCCAGCACCGGCTGCACCCCGAGCCCACGCGCGTCCACCACCAGGCCCGTGTACTTCTTCGCGCCCGCGCCATTCAGGACGATGGCGGGGTCCGCGGATGGAGGCGAGAGCAGCGCCGCGGTGATGGCCGCCAGCGGCAGCTCCACGTCGATCTCCACGCCACTGTCGGAGAAGAAGCGCCGGCCGACGACCTTGTAGCCACCGATGGCGGCCTCGACGCGCTCGCGGACGTCCTCGCGGGTCAGTTCGTCCGCCACGGTGCGGCCCGCGCTGATGTGGATGCGCCCGGCCCGCTCCAGGAGACCTTGAATGGCGGCCTGTCTGGCGGTCCGCTCGGCGCCCAGGCGGGCCTGCCCGGGGTTGGAGGCCTTCAAGTCGGGGGCACCGGCACCCGTGGCTCGCAGGACCTGGCCTTCCCAATTCACTCCCGGCGCCCCCGGTGCCGGCTTCACGGCAGCGACGGTGGGCTTCGGGGCCTTCGCTTCCTTGCCCTGACCGGAAGCCGTCAGCGGCACGGCCAGCAGCATCCCCCACAGCGAGTGCCTCACGGGAAATCCTCCAGCCCCGCACCCGACGTCACGCGTCGTGTTGGAGCAGAATGGCTCCCCATTCAACGGGCCCGCTTCCGGGGAAGTCAAGGCGGGCCCCGCGGGTACGACGGGGGCGCGTCAGTTCTCGTTGCCGTGACGGTCGACGTAGGCGTCGATCATCTTCCGGTGACGGTCGGTGAGGAGCGTGAAGCGCACACCCGAGCGCTCGCGCTTCGCCGTCCCCAGCTCCGCCCACTCGCGCACCACTTCACCCTCGGCGTAGATGATCTCCTCCGAGCCCGGGAGCTGGAACTGGAGGCCGATGCGCCGGGCCTCGTGCTCGGGCTCGAGCAGCCGGCCCAGGCTCAGCCCTTCCTGGCTGATGTCCGCGGCCCGCGACATGTACGGCACGCCACCCATGTACTTGTTCAGGTAGATGTCGAGGGGCGCCCGCTTGCTCTTCCGCTTGTCGCTCATGGCTTCTTCGCCTCCGGTCAGGTGGTGCGGTGCAACAGGTTGCTCCGGGGGTGAAGCAACCTGGAGGCAGGGTAGAGGCGCGCGCCGAACGCGCAAGAAAACGGACGGGGCGCGGAGGCCTCGCGCGCTCGCCGTGCTTCCCCGCTGAATTCTTCGCGCGGGCTTGTGTCTACCGAGCGCGCGCGCACGCTCTATAGTGCGCCGGCTTTCATGAAAGGTGGATGCATGCGAACGATGTGGACGGCGGCCCTGGTGTTCGCGCTCGGCGCGACGGGGGCTCAGGCGCAGGACTCGAAGTCGGCGAAGCAACCCGCCGCCGCCCCCGCCGCGCTTTCCGAAGGGGACCGGGAGACGCTCTACACGCTCGGTCTCTCCATTGGCCGCGACCTGTCCCTCTTCTCGCTGTCACCCGAGGAGCTGAAGGTCCTCCAGCAGGGCCTGGCGGATGGCCTCGAGGGGAAGACGTCCGACATCGACCCGAAGGAGCAGGCGCAGCGCATCCAGGCCTTCGCCAAGAGCCGGCAGGCGCAGGCGGGCAAGGCCGCGCTGGAGCGCGCCGGGAAGGAGCCCGGCGCGGAAGTGCTCCCCTCCGGCGTCGTCTACAAGCAGGTCAAGGCCGGAAGCGGCCGCAGCCCGCGCGCCGTCGACACCGTCAAGGTCCACTACGAGGGCCGGCTCGTGGACGGCACCGTCTTCGACACCTCCGCCCGTCGCGGCATCCCCGTGGAGTTCCCGCTCAACGGCGTCATCCCCTGCTGGACGCAGGGCGTGTCGAAGATGAAGGTGGGCGGCAAGGCGAAGCTCACCTGCCCTGGCAACACCGCCTACGGCGAGCGCCCGCCCTCCGGCTCGCGCATCCCGCCCAACGCCGTCCTCATCTTCGACGTCGAGCTCATCGACATCCCCGGCGACACGTCCCGGCAGCCGTAGTCAGTGGCGCAGGGCGGCCTCGGCGGCGCGGAGCAGGGGCTCCGCGCTCACCGGGGCCCCGGTCGCATGAATCATCCACTGGTCGGGCGTCACCGAGCCGTAGGTGGCCATGCGCTCGAACTCCGCGCCCAGCGGCCCCTTGCGCTTCAGGTGCTCCTCAATCTGGAACGCGATGAGGTGCCCCAGCGGGTAGTCCGGCAGGTAGAGCGGGTAGCTGATCATGTGGCTGTAGACGGCCAGCAGCGTGCTCCCCTCCCCGCCCAGCACGGGCGCGAAGTACTGGTTCCACACGTCGCGGGAGAGGCCCACCACCGCCTCGCGAAGCTGCGCGGGCGTGGCGTCCGGGTGCGCGTACATCCAGTGCCACACCGCCATGTCCACCAGCGCGATGCCCGCGCGCTCCCACGTCTGCCACAGCTCGCCGAGCACGCGCTCCCGCTCACTGGCCGCGTCCGGCTTGCCCAGCCCGAGCAGCTCCAAATCACGCGCCTGGAACACGAAGGCCAGCGCCTCCGTGAAGGCGTTGTTGGGCACCCCCGCGAGCAGCGTGTGGTCCACGCCGTAGAGGCTGAACACCTGCTCCACGTTGTGCCCCAGCTCGTGCACCGCGATGTTGTAGCCCTTGTAGTCCATGCCCCCCTTCTCCACGCGCGTGCGCAGCCGGGGGAAGTCGCCGCGCCGCAGCGCTGGCATCGCGTGCCCCGCCCCGCGGGACGCGTCCACGCGGATGCGCTCCGCCAGCCACACGGCCTTCTCCTTCGTGAAGCCCATGCCCTGGAGGATGCGCGGCAGGTCCTTGGCGAAGGCCTCCGCCGTGGGGTAGCGCTCGCGCGTCAGCGCATCCAGCTCCGACTCCGGCCGCTTGCCGCCCGGGTTGAAGCCCGGATACCACAGGTCCTGCGGCTCCAGCTTCCGGCCCAGGCGCGCCTCAATCTCCTTCGCCACGCGCGGCACCAGCGGCGACTCCAGCACCTGCGTCAGCAGCGCGCGGACGCGCGCCTCCGGCAGCTCGCGGCCCAGCTCGAAGCTCCGCGCGATGCGCGTGGGCGCCACCGGCACGTAGGGGTCCGCCCGCCGCGCCGTCTGGAAGGTGGCCAGCAGGTGCGCATAGCGCGTGTCCGGCTCCGGTGACGCGTCCGGCTTCGACGTGCGCTCGGGCGCGTCCGCCTCCACCGTCTCCGGAGGCGCCGCGGTGACGGTGTTGGTGAAGGGGTCCCAGTCCAGCCGCGGGTTGTCGATGACGGCCTTGGGAATCGTCTGGGTGACAATGCGCTCCATCACCTGGACGATCATCCGCTGCTTCAGCGGGCCGGTCGCCGCGTCCGCGTAGTCGCCCTTCAGCTCGTCACGCAGGTTCCAGTGGCTGATGAGGCGCAGCCCCTTGGGGAAGGGCCGCCGCCCCTGGGCATCCACCAGGTGATGCATCCAGAGGTTGTACTCGGCGATGTACAGGTTGGCCGCGGCGATGGCGCGCGAGGACGCCTGCTGCACCTCCGCGGGGACGCGCTGGCTGAAGCGCCCGGCCAGCCGCGTCTCGGCCCACTGCCGCCGCGTCCAGGACGGCCCCTGCTCCACCCGCTCCGCCAGCGTGGTGAGCGGGAAGTTGAGCAGCACCACGAAGCCCACGCGCGAGGTGAACAGGTCTGTCGTGACGTGGGCGAACGGGTCGTACGCCGCCAGGAGCGGCTCCACCGGCAGCAAGGGCCCCAGGTCCAAGTCCGTGTACCACTGGAGCTCGCGTCCGATTTCGTACAGATGCCCGTCGAGCTGCTCGAACAGCCGCTCCAGCCGCTGGAACGTCGCGTCGAGCGCCTTCGGCTCCGCCAGGAACTGCTCCCGCGCGAAGGCCGCGAGGTCACCGTCCTCCGGCCGCCACATCGCCGCCACCTGGTCCACACCCCGCTCGATGCGGGCCCGCTGCGCCTCGCCGTGCTTCGCCACGAGCTCCGCCTTCAGCGCCTCGGCGTCGAACGTGGACGGCATGGCGGCGGGCTCCTTCTCCGGGACGTTGGCGGCAGGCGTTGCCACGGCGGACGTATCAGGGGCTGCGGCCGAGCCCGGGCCCGACGGCCCGGTGGGCGTGGTGGAGCAACCCAGCACGGCGAGGACAGGCAACAGGCAGGCGCGGACACGGCGGAACTTCGTCGACGAATGCACGGCGGAGCACTCCAGAAAGCACGAAGGGCCCGACCCCGTGGGGCCGGACCCTCATGATGCAACAGAAGCAGTTCGAACGACGCTCGGCTCAGGCCGCGCGGACGTTCTGCGCCTGCAGGCCCTTGGGGCCGCGGGTCACTTCGAACTCCACCTTCTGGCCCTCCTGCAGGGTGCGGAAGCCATCCATGTTGATGGCGGTGTGGTGGCAGAACACGTCCTCACCACCACCGTCCTGCGTGAGGAAGCCGAAACCCTTCGCATCGTTGAACCACTTCACGGTACCAGTAGCCATTTGCTCTCTTCTTCTTTCGTCACGGACGCGAATATCCGCCGTCCGGTCCTACGAGCGAACCCGCCTAGACGGCCGCAATTTAAGCGTGGCCGTCCGGCGCGTCTACTCCAGACCGTTACCAACCACACTTCTGGCCCTTGTTCTGAGCCTGGAGCCAGGTGCGCAGCGGGCTGAAGTAGTCAAGCAGCGGCGTGGCGTCCATCTGCCGGGTGCCCGTCATGGCCTGGAGCGCGTCGGGCCAGGGCTTGCTGGCGCCCAGCTCCAGCATGGCCTGGAGCCGCTTGCCGGCCTCCTTGTTCCCGTAGATGGAGCACTCGTGGAGAGGGCCCGTGTGGCCGGACGCCTCGCAGAGCGCCTTGTGGAACTGGAACTGGAGGATTCGCGCCAGGAAATAACGCGTATACGGAACGTTTGCGGGTACGTGGTACTTCGCCCCCGGGTCGAAGTCCTGCTCGGAGCGGGCCACCGGCGCGGCCACGCCCTGGTACTTCTCCCGCAGCGCCCACCAGGACTTGTTGTAGTCCGCCGGCTGCACGCGGCCGGAGAACACCTCCCAACGCCACTGGTCCACGAGCAGACCGAAGGGCAGGAAGGCGATCTTCTCCAGGGCGTCCTTCATCTGGAGGTTGATGAGGTTCTTCTCGTTCTTGGGAACGGACTTCAACAGCCCCGCCTGCTGGAGGTAGCCGGGGGTGATGGACAGCGTCAGCGCGTCACCAATGGCCTCGTGGAAGCCGTCGTTCGCGCCGGCCTGGAAGAGCACCGGGAGCTGGTAGTAGTACGTGTAGTAGTAGTTGTGGCCCAGCTCGTGGTGGATGGTGACGAGGTCCTCCTCCGTGGGCTTGATGCACATCTTGATGCGCAAATCGTTGCTGTAGTTCACGTCCCAGGCGCTGGCGTGGCAGACGACGTCGCGGCCTTCCGGCTTGGTGAACTGCGAGCGCTCGAAGAAGGTCCGAGGCAGCGGCTTGAGGCCCAGCGAGGTGAAGAACTTCTCACCCAGCTTCACCATGCGCATCGCGTCATACTTCTGCTGCTTCAGCGCCGCGTCCACGTCCAGGTTGGCCTGCCCGGGGAAGGGCTCCACCAGCGGGTAGATGTTGTTCCACTCCTGCGCCCACATGTTGCCCAGCAGGTGCGCGGGGATGGGCTTGCCTTCAGGCACCTTGTCGGCGCCGTACTGCTTCGCCAGCCGGCCGCGCACGTAGCAGTGCACGTCGTCGTAGAGCGGCTTCACCTGGCCCCACAGGCGCTGGGCCTCGACCTCGAACTCGGCCGGGGACATGTCGTACGCGGAGCGCCAGAGCGTGCCCAGGTCGTTGAAGCCGATGTCCTTGGCGCCCTCGTTGGAGATGGACACCAGGCGCTCGTACAGCGGCCGCATGGGGCGGGCCACGGAGTGCCAGCCCTGCCACGCGTCCAGCAGCTCGTCGTAGTCGCGGCTCTCCGCGATGACGTCGGACAGCACCTCCAGGTCGCGGCACTTCCCCTTCCCGTCCGGCCCGCAGTACTTGCCCTTGCCGTAGAGGCCTTCCAGCTTCGCCGCCGTGGCGGCCAGCTCGGCCCGCTTCTGCGCGTCCGACGGCGCCGGCAGCGCCTGGGACACCTTGAGCAGGTGCAGCATGCGCGCGGTGTCCGCGTCCAGCGTCAGGCCGTCGAAGCGGCGCGCTTCCTTGATGGCGCCGTTGACGTAGGCCAGCACCTCTTCGTTGACGAAGGCGGCGTTCTGCTCGGTGTCGTCGGTGATGTACGTGGACTTGATCCACTCCGCGGTGGCCTGCTTCGTCCACAGGCGCTTCAGGTCCGCGTTGACCTTCTCCGCGAAGGCCTTCGCCTCTTCCGGCGTGGGCTGCGACGCGGTGGGGGCGGTGGGGGTGGAGGACTCGGCGGGGGCAGGCGCCTCACGCGTCACTTGCGAATCCTGGGCACACCCCAGGAAGGCGGGCAGCGCCATGGCCGCGGCCGCACGCAGCAGGGAGTTCAGGGGACGTTTCCGGTTCATGACCGCGGACCGTAGAAGAACCCGCGCCCGATGACACCCCGAAACTGGGCGGACGCCTGCCCTCGTGGGTTCTCCGATGTCACGCAGGCCGCACTCCGCCGACGCGGCGCGACACCGTGGGCGCGTGGAGCGGTGACGGCTCCCGCGCCTCACCTGCCGCCCTTCTTCCGGTTCGGCTCCGGATCCGCCCGGCCGGGTACCGTGCGGGCGTGGCACACCCGGCCTCCCGTGTCGCCCCGTGGCGTTAAACCTTCACCCCATGTTGCTTGGACACATGAAGGACCCGCGATGGCCCGCGTCCGAAGCGGCGCTGACGGAGGCTCGCGACTTCCTGACGGAGCTGAAGGACCGGCGCGTGGTGGTGGCCCCCCATCCCAGCGTGGACGGGCTCGCCGCCGGGGCGCTGATGCTCCGCGCGCTCCAGGCACTGGGAGCCCAGGTGACGGCGCGAGTGCCAGGCAAGGGCGAGCACGCCTTCTCGCCCGCCTTTCAGGAGCGCCTCCGCGCGGCCCCTCCCGATGCGTTCGTGGTGCTCGAGCGGGGCCCGAGGCCCGCCGCGTCTCAGGAGTCCTCCGCTCCGGCGCTGGAGTCCACGGCCGGGGCACCCGGAGGCCGGTGGCGTGCTGGCGCTGACGTGGGCCTGTCGTCGTCGGCGGCCCTGGACGTCTCGGGAGCGCCGCCGGGTGTTCCCACGCTTGTCGTGGCCCCTCAGGTGGATTCACCAGGGAACGCGAGCACGAAGGTGCTCTCCGCCCAGGGGCTGGAGCCCCCGGTCAGTTGCAGCGTGCTCACGTTCGCGCTCGTGTCGCCCTGTGTCGTGCCGGGCCCCTTGGAATGGCTGGCCGTCCTGGGGACCGTGGCGGACCAGGGCGCGGATGCGCCCATTCCCTTCCTCAAGGACGCGCTCCGCCGCGCCGGGCGCACCGCCGTGACGGAGGCCGTGTCCCTGCTGAACGCGGCCCGGAAGTCCTCCCGGTTCGCCGCGCCGCTCGCGCTGGGGGTCCTCCTCCGCGCGGGCAGCGCCACCGACATCACCCGGGGCAACGTCCCAGGTGTCGACACGCTGCATGACTGCCGGCTGGAGGTGCAGCGCGAGGTGCTGCGGTGCTCGAAGACGCCACCGCGCATCGCCAGTCCCGTGGCGCTGCTGCTGTTCAGCTCGGAGGCCCAGGTCCATCCGCAGGTCGCGGTGCGCTGGGCCCAGCGGCTCCCCGAGCACATCATCATCGCCGCGAACGCGGGCTACCTCCCGGGCCGCGTGGACTTCGCGGTGCGCAGCCGGATGCCGATGGGCCTCGGGGCGCTCCCGGTGCACCCGACAGGAGGCAGCCTGTCCCGAGAGGACTTCCTCCGCTTCGCCGCCGGCCTGGGCTTCAAGGGGCTGCGGGACATCGACGTCGAGCGGCGGGGCGCGTTCCCCGGCTGATGCGGTATGACGTGGCCGTGATGCCCCGCCCGCTCCTTCCCCTCCTCACGGCCATCGCCCTCACCGGCTGCGGCGACACCGCCTCCGACGATGCCGACGCCTGTGAGCGCTTCAGCTTCCCCCTGTCGGCGCCGAGCCCCTCCCACCACCTCGACACCTGTTCGAGCGAGGGTTGTGGCAACGGAGAGCGTCCGCCCAACTCCGGCCTCCACTGCGGCAACGTGTCCGCGTGCGGGAGCTTCTCCGAGCCCGTGGCGCCCTGCCTCTACATCCACAACCTGGAGCACGGGCACGCGGTGTTCCTCTACAACTGCCCGGAGGGATGTCCGGACGAAGTGGCGAAGCTCGAAGCCGCGGCGGCGACCGCGCCCAAGGGAGGCAATGCCGTCCGCAGGGCCCTGGTGGCGCCGGATCCCACGCTCCCCCGGCGAGTGGCCGCGATGCTGTGGCGCCGGACGTACCTGGCCGACGCCGCGGACCCCGAGGCCCTTCGCTGCCTGATGCGGCTCCAGGACGTCGACGCGCCGGAGCCTCGGCTCACCTGCCCCGCGCCCCCTGAGTTCCACGCGCCGTCACGCCGGTAGGGAGCCGCTCGCGGCGGGCGGCTCGCCCAATCATGACAGGAGGTGTCAACAAACCTCCGTAGGCTCTCCGCGTGGTTCGGACACAGACATCCACCCAGGAGGCAGGCATGCGGGACATGAAGGATTCGTTGAAGGGGCGCGTGGCGCTGGTCGCGGGCGGCACGCGTGGGGCGGGCCGGGGCATCGCGGTGCAGCTCGGCGCGGCGGGCGCCACCGTCTATGTCACGGGCCGGACGACGCGAGCGCAGCGCTCCGAGCAGAACCGACCGGAGACCATCGAGGAGACCGCGGAGCTGGTGACGGCGGCGGGTGGACTCGGCATCCCCGTGCAGACGGACCACCTGGTGCCGGGGCAGGTCCAGTCGTTGGTGGAGCGCATCGACCGGGAGCAGGGACGGCTCGACGTGCTCGTGAACGACATCTGGGGCGGCGAGCACATCTTCGAGTGGAACAAGAGCGTCTGGGAGCATTCGCTCGACAAGGGCTTGCGGCTGCTCCGGCTGGGCGTGGACACGCACCTCATCACCAGCCACTTCGCCCTGCCCCTGCTCATCCGCCGCCCGGGCGGGCTCGTCGTCGAGGTCACCGACGGCACCGCCGAATACAACGCGACGAAGTACCGCATCTCCACGTTCTATGACCTCGCAAAGGCCTCCGTCCTCCGGCTGGCCTGGAGCCAGGCCCAGGAGTTGAAACCCCATGGCGGCACCGCCATCGCGCTCACGCCGGGCTGGATGCGCTCCGAAGGCATGCTGGAGCACTTCGGCGTCACCGAGGCGAACTGGCGCGACGCGACGGTGAAGGAGCCCCACTTCGTCATCTCGGAGTCGCCGGCCTACGTCGGCCGCGCCGTGTCCGCGCTGGCCGCCGACGCTGACCGCGCGCGCTGGAACGGGCAGTCGCTCTCCAGCGGCCAGCTCGCCCGCGTGTACGGCTTCACCGACCTGGACGGCAGCCAGCCCGATGCCTGGCGCTACGTCCCCGAGGTCCAGGACGCCGGCAAGCCCGCGGACGCCACTGGCTACCGCTAGACACTCCAAGGGGTGGGTCTTCCGGGACCGCGACGCAGGTGTTATGAATTTTCTCGCAATGCTCGTTTTGCGGCCTTGATGGCCGCGCCACACCCCCTTGCGAGGAGACACCTTTGAGACACCTGAGAGTCGCGGTCCCCGTCGCGCTGCTGAGCTGGCTGGCGGCGTGCGGCGACCCCGGAGCGTCCAAGCCCGAGGTCGCCACCACCGCGTCCGCGCTGGACTGCGCCACGCTGAACCGGCCCGTCTATCACCGCATCAAGCCGGCCAACGGAGACAGCCTCTACACGCTCAACGCGAACGAGGCCGCCAACGCGGCGACGACGTGGGGCTTCACGGAGGACCGGGGCGTGGCCTTCCGCGCCGCGGCCTCCACCGGGACGGGGCTGTCCCCCGTCTACCGCATCTACAGCCCCAGCCGCGGGGAGCACTTCTGGACCATTGATGAGGCCGAGCGGAACGACCTCATGCAGAACGGGGGCTACACGACGAACGAGAACGTCGGCTTCTACGCGTCGAAGACGGCGGCGCGGTGCCTCGTTCCCGTGTACCGCTTCTCCAACACGACGCTCCGCAAGCACCGCTTCGCCATCACCGAGGCCCAACGCGACGCGCTGGCCGCCTCGGGCTGGGTCGACCAGGGCATCAAGTTCTACACCGCGCCGGAGTCCGCGCCTCCGGTCGACACGAAGTTCACCTTCGCCGTCATCCCCGACACGCAGAACGAGGTCCTCACGTCGCCGCCCACGCGGCTCGTCCACCGGCTCCAGTGGCTGGTGGACAACCGGAGCTCGCTCGACCTGCGCTTCGTGCTGCACACGGGCGACGTGGTGAACTGGGACACGGCGGATCACATCCAGTACGTGCGCGCCAGCGAGGCCACGGAGCTTCTGGACGCCGCGGACATCCCCTACGTCTACGCCATTGGAAACCACGACACGGCGGCCGTCTGCCCCGGCGGCAGCGCCTGCCCCGGCAACGTCAACGCCAACCTGCGCGACACCTCCACCTTCAACGCGCACTTCCCGCTCACGCGCTTCACCGCGCTGGCAGGCGTCTACGAGGCGGGGAAGAGCGACAACGCCTACCACACGTTCTCCGCGGGCGGGCTGGACTGGCTGGTGCTCAACCTGGAGCTGTGGGCGCGCACCGGCGCCGTCGACTGGGCGAAGACGGTGCTGGCGCAGCATCCGCGGCACAACGTCATCATCAACACCCACTCCCACCTGAACGGCAGCGGCGCCATCGAGCAGCGCAACGGCGGCTACGGCAACAACAGCCCGCAGTACGTGTTCGACCAGCTCATCAAGCAGTACGCCAACGTGCGGTTCGTCTTCTCCGGCCACACGGGCAACGCCGCGTACCGGGCCAGCACCGGCGTCCACGGCAACACCATCCATCAGCTCCTGACGGCCTATCACGAGAACACGTCGAACCTGACGCGGCTGGTGGAGGTGGACACGGCGGCCAACACCTTCTCCACGCGCGTCTACTCGCCCATGACGAACGCGGAGAAGCAGGACGGCTCCAAATTCACCATCAGTAACGTGAGCTGGGTCCGCTGATGCTCTAGGGTAGGCGGGCTGTGACGTCCACGCCCGCCTCCCCTGCCCTCGTCTCCCGTGATCGCATCCGAGCCATCGACTGGCTCCGGGGCATCGCGGTGCTGTTCATGGTCCAGACGCACACCCTGGCCCTGCTGACGCCCGAGCTGCGGCAGAGCGACTGGGTGGCGCGCCTGCTGCGCGTCGACGGGCTGGTGGCCCCCGCGTTCATCTTCTCCGCCGGCTTCGCCACCGCGCTGATGATGGTCCGCAGCGCCGCTGGCGGCATGCTCCGCGAGCGCGTCCACCGCAACCTCCGCCGCGCCGGCGAGGTGCTCGCCGTGGCCACCCTGGTCAACTGGGCCTGGTTCCCCCTGCTGCGCGAGCCCCAGTGGCTCTTCCGCATGGACATCCTCCAGTGCGTGGGCCTGTGCCTGCTCATCGTCCTGCCGGTGGCCGCGCTGCTCGCCGCGCGCCCCAAGGTGCTGAGCACCGGCGCCTTCGTGCTGGCCCTGCTCACCTTCGCCGTGTCACCGCTGGGCGAGCACGTGGACGGCCCCTGGGCCACGCTGACGGAGAAGTCCTCCTTCGCGCCCTTCCCGCTGCTGCCCTGGCTGGGCTACGCGTGGCTGGGCGTCTCCACGGGGACGGTGGCGGGCGTCTGGGGCCGCGCCGGCCTCATCAAGGCACTGCGGGTGCTGATGGTCCTGGGCTTCACGGGCGCGGTGCTGGGTGACTTCCTCTATGGCCTCTACCCGCCCCACCGCTTCTTCGTCGCCAACCCGTCCAACGCGGCGGCGCGCTTCGGGTGGGTCAGCACGGTGCTCCTGGTGCTGACGTGGCTGGAGGCCCGGGTGCCCGCGGGCGCGGCGCCGTCCCGGCTGCGGCGCTTCGTGGAGGTGTTCGGCACCTCGTCGCTGTCCGCGTACTTCTTCCACGAGATGCTGCTGTTCTACCGGCTGGGCGGCGTCTTCTCCTTCCAGCTTTTCTGGGGAGACCGCAGCGGCTGGCTCCAGTACTGGGTGCTGACGGCCGTCGTCATCGGCCTCACCTTCGTGCTGTGCGTCGCCACGGACCGGCTGGAGCGCGTGGTGCGGCCCGCGCTCCGGAGCCTCCTGGAGCGGCTGCGCCGGCAGGGCCAGCACGCCCCCGCCGGGCGCTGACTCAGTGGCCGGCGGCTGACAGCGTGTCGAAGGCGGCGATGACCTCCCTCGGCGCCTGGACCAGCTCGATGAGCACGCCCTCTCCGCCGAAGGGGAACCGCTCGCTGCCCTTGGGGTGGATGAAGCAGATGTCGTGGCCCGCGGCGCCCTTGCGGATGCCACCGGGCGCGAAGCGCAGGCCCTGGGACTCCAGCCACCGCACGGCCACCGGCAGGTCATCCACCCAGAGGCCCACGTGGTTGAGCGGCGTCTCGTGGACGCGGGGCTTCTTCTCCGGGTCCACGGGCTGCATCAGGTCCACCTCCACCTTGAAGGGCCCCGCGCCCGCGGTGACGATGTCCTCGTCCACATTCTCCCGCTCGCTGCGGTAGGTGCCGTGTGGCGTCAAGCCCAGCAGGTCGACCCAGAGCTTGCGGAGCGGCGCCTTGTCCGCGCCTCCAATGGCGACCTGCTGGATGCCCAGAATTCGAAATGGCCTGGTGGTCTGCATGGCGCGGCACCCTGTCAGACGGAGGTGCTCCAGACAAGGACGCCAAACCCCGGGTGTCCTCCGGAAAATCCATCCGGCGCTAGACCCATTTTCTCGGGCCATGCGTTTTCGGTGGGCGACCCAATCACCGACCTTGGAGCCCTGATGTCCCCCTTCTCGCTGAAGCGTCAACTGACCGTCTGGGGCAGCGCCCTTCTTGTCGTCAGCACCCTGCCGGGTTGCCACAGCCGGACCCCGGCCGCCGACGAGCGCCCCGCCGAGCTGCTGCGTCCCCAGGCGCGGAAGGCGCACGGCGCGCCCGCTCCGGAGTACGAGACGGACAGCGATGACCAGGCCGCCATGGCGTCCTCGGTGGGCGCCGCGGCTCCCGCCGGTGCTCCGCCGCCCGCCGTCGCCGAGCCTTCCCTCGCCGGGCCCGTGGCGCACGCTCCAGCGCCGCAGGCCGCCAGGAAGCGCTCCCAGGCCAAGGTGGCGGAGCTGCTGCATCGCCGCGAAGCGAAGCCCGCCGCCGACGCCATGGAGGGCGCGCCGCGCGACGCCGAGCACCCCCGGGACGCCAGCGCGGCCACGGGCGGCAACACCTTCGAGGCCTGGAAGGCCAACGCCTTCATCGAGACGGCCAAGGACCCGCTCTCCACCTTCGCCGCGGACGTGGACACCGCGTCGTACACGGTGTCGCGCCGCTACCTGGTCAACGGCCAGCTCCCGCCGCCGTCCGCCGTCCGCGTGGAGGAGTTCGTCAACTACTTCAAGTTCCGCTACGCGCCGCCGGAGACGGGCGCCTTCGCCGTGCAGCTCGAGGGCGCGCCGTCTCCCTTCGACGCCAGGCGCCACTTCCTGCGCGTGGGCGTGCAGGGCAAGGTCGTCTCGCGCTCGCAGCGCAAGCCCGCGCACCTGGTGTTCCTCGTGGACACCAGCGGCTCCATGTACTCGGAGGACAAGCTGCCCCTCGCCGTGCAGGCCATCAAGGTCGCCATCAAGAACCTCAATGAGAACGACACCGTCGCCCTCGTCACCTACGCGGGCAGCACCCGGGACGTGCTGCCGCCCACGCCCGCCACCGACGTGAAGCACATCCACGCCGCGCTCGACTCGCTCAGCGCGGGCGGCGGCACGGCGATGGGCTCCGGCATGGAGATGGCCTACCGCCACGCCGTGAAGAAGGCCTCCGGCAGCGTGGTGTCCCGCGTCGTCGTCCTCACCGACGGTGACGCCAACATCGGCCGGAACGTGAGCGCCGACGCCATGCTCAACAGCATCCACAAGTACACGGCCGAGGGCGTCACCCTCACCACCGTGGGCTTCGGCATGGGCAACTACCGCGATGACCTCATGGAGAAGCTGGCGGACAAGGGCAACGGCAACTGCTTCTACGTGGACAGCCTCCGCGAGGCGAAGAAGGTCTTCGAGACGCAGCTCACCGGCACGCTGGAGGTCATCGCCAAGGACGTGAAGTTCCAGGTGGAGTTCAACCCCGCGTCCGTCCGCCGCTACCGGCTGGTGGGCTATGAGAACCGCGACGTCGCCGACCACGACTTCCGCAACGACAAGGTGGACGCGGGTGAGATTGGCGCTGGCCACAACGTCACCGCCGTGTACGAGGTGGAGCTGACGGGCGAGGCCACCGAGCCGCTGGCCACCGTCCGCGTCCGCGCCAAGGCGCCCAACGGCACCGAGGCCTCCGAGCGCGCCTTCCCCTTCGAGCGCTCGATGGTGCGTGACACGCTGGCGCAGGCGTCCCCGGACTTCCGCTTCGCCGTCGCCGTGGCCGCCACCGCGGACGTCCTCCGCGACGGCCCCGCCGCGGAGGGCTGGAGCCTGGCCACGGCCCAGAAGCTGGCCGAAGGCGCCACCGAGGGTGACGCCGACCGCGAGGAGTTCGTGCGGCTGGTGGCCCAGGCCCGCGCCCTCAAGGGCGCCTCCGCCCAGGGCCGCTGACACCTGGGCCCAGGCCCGCCTACACGTCGGGGTGGAGGGTGCCCAGGGCCCTTCCACCCCGCGGCCGTTTCCCGGGGGTATGCTGAGGGGCCATGCACGCTCGCAAGTCCCGACGCTTCCTCCTCCCTGTCGCCACGGTGTTCCTCGCCTGTGGCGGTTGCAGTGACGACCCGTCCGGCGGCGGCGCGCCGCTGGGCGAGGAGCAACAGGGCATCGCCACCTTCTACGACGCCGACGGCTCCGGCAACTGCAGCTACGAGCCGACCGGCGACTTGATGGTGGCTGCCATGAACACGCCCCAGTACGCCAACAGCGCGGCCTGTGGACAGTGCGTGGACATCACCGGGCCCAAGGGCTCGGTCCGCGTGCGCATCGTGGACCGCTGCCCGGAGTGTGAGTCCGGCCACCTGGACCTGAGCCGGCAGGCCTTCGCCCGCATCGCGGACATGCACCTGGGCCGGGTCGACATCACCTGGACGCCGGTGTCCTGCGACGTGGCGGGGAACGTCGAGTACTTCTTCAAGGACGGCAGCAACCCGTGGTGGACCGCCATCCAGGTGCGCAACCACCGCCTGCCCATCCAGAAGCTGGAGTGGCGGCGCGGCACCGGCGGCTGGCAGGACGTCCCGCGCGAGAGCTACAACTACTTCGTCAACGCGAGCGGCATGGGTGACGGCCCCTTCTCCGTGCGCGTCACCGCCGTGGACGGCCAGCAACTGGAAGACACGCTGGACAGCGTCCTCGACAACCGCGGCGTCGAGGGCGCTGCCCAGTTCCGCTAGCGCGCGGCTCAGCGCCGCAGCATGGAGCGCAGCAGCTCCAGCGCCTCGGTCACCTGCTGCCAGACCTGGAGCGACTTCACGCCCTCGCCCTCGCCCTGGATGGCGCGGCGCGAGGCGCGCTCCAGCGGGAGCAGCACGCCCTCCACCAGCTCGATTTGACGGCTCAGCTCGGCGGGGGAAGGCCCCGTGAGCGCGGTGCGCTGGAGCGCCTCCGCGGGCACGCTCGCGGACACATTCACCGGCCGCTCCGCCAGCGCGGTGATGGCGCGGGCGAGCTGCTCCATGTACGGGCCGAAGTCGGGCGAAGGCGCCAAGGCCGCCATCCGCACGGTGGGCGCGGACTCCGGCGGCGGCTCCGGGGGCCGCTCCGCCTGCGCCGCCACCCGCTCCGTCAGCGCCTTGAGCAGGTGGGCCATGTGCTTGAGGTACGGCGTCAGGTCCGGCCCCGCGGCCACCGGCGCCACGGGCGCCGGCACGGCCTTCGCGACCTTCACGGACTCGCGGCCCACGCTCGCCACCTCCAGCACGGCCTCGCGCAGGGACTCCAGGCGGGGCAGCACCTCCACCACCGCGCCGGACTGCTCGTCACGGACCTGGCTGGCGGAGACGTGGTTGGCCGCCTGCACCACCGCGTCCCGCACCGCGCCGAGCTGCTCCTCGATGCCGCTGAGCTGCCCGGTGACGCGCGCCACGGGGTCGTCGTCCTTGCCGCCCATGCGCTTCACGCGCGCGAAGCCCTGCTTGATGTCCTCCCAGCGCTTCGCCTTCTCCGGCGTCAGGCGCCCGCGCATCTCCGCCAGCTTGAGCAGGTTCTGCTCCGCCGCCGTCGTCAGCGTCTGGGACTCACCCTGGTAGTGGTCGTCGATGAGCCGCTCCAGCTCGTCGTCCGTCATGGCCGCGACAATCTTCTCCGTGAGCTTGTTCATGTTGCGGTAGCTGCCCTGCAACTTGAACGCGGGCTCGGAGCGGAAGCGCTCGTCCTGCGCCGCCGAGGCGATGTACTGCAGGTTCACCTTCAGCAGCACCGACTGGGCCCGGAACATGCGCTGGAACACCGCGATGATCTCCTGGAGCTCCGCCGCCGCGTAGCCGTGCTTCAGCTCGCCCGACTGGACCTCCTCGCCCTGCGCCATGCGGATGAGGCGGTGCGTGTCCGCGGGGTCGCGCGTGGCCAGCGGCGCCGTCACCGGGTTCGAGGTGAGCGCGTTCTCGATGTAGCTGAGCGCGAACAGGTGCTCCTTGCCGTCGAGGATGTCACCCAGGTTGTAGGTGTCCGCGCGGTTGGCGAGCATGTCCGGGATGCGGAAGCGCTCGCCCGTCTCCGTGTACGGGTTGCCGGCCATGACCACGCAGAACTTCTTGCCGCGCAAGTCGTAGGTGCGGGTCCGGCCGTTCCACACGCCCTCCACGCGGCGCTGGCCGTCGCACAGGGAGATGAACTTCTGGAGCAGCTCCGGGTCCGTGTGCTGGATGTCGTCCAGGTAGAGCATCACGTTGTTGCCCATCTCGAAGGACAGGTTGATGCGCTCCACCTCCTGCCGGGACGTGGCGTTGGGCGCCTCGGCCGGATCCAACGACTTCACGGAGTGGCCCAGCGCCGGGCCGTTCACCTTCACGAAGGTGAGCCCCAGGCGGCTGGCGACGTACTCCATCAGCGTCGTCTTGCCGTAGCCCGGCGGCGACATGAGCAGCAGCATGCCCATGCGGTCGGTGCGCTTGCCCTCGCCCGCCGCGCCGAGCTGCTTCGCCAGGTTGGCGCCGATGAGCGGCAGGTACACCTCGTCGATGAGCCGGTTGCGCACGAAGGAGGACAGCACCTTCGGCGTCAGCTCCTCCAGGCGCAGCTTGCGGCGCTCGCGCTCCAGCAGGTCCCGCAGCAGCGCGCGGTAGGCCTGGTACTGCGGCACGCGCACCTGCCGGAACTCGCCCAGGCGGGCCAGGAACTCATCCAGGCGCAGCGGCAGCTTCCGGTCCTGGATGCGCGGGTGGTTGCCCAGCAGCGAGGAGACCTCCGTGGCCGTCAGCGCGCCCGCCGTCTCGCGGTCCAGCTTGGTGCCGGTGAGCAGCAGCACCGCCGCCTCCAGCGCCACGTGGACGGACTCACCCGGGCCTCCCTCGCGCTGCGCGAGGTAGCCGTCCAGCCACACCCGGGCCAGCTCCAGCCGGGCGCCCAGGTCCTTCTCCAGGCCCCGCAGGTCGTCCTCGAACGCGGAGCGCGTCCCGTGACGGTCCAGCTCCTGGAGGAACGCGTCCCGCAGCGCCACCGCCTCGCCGCTGGTGGTGAAGCGCGGGTGCTCCGCGCCCAGCTCCTCGACGAGGTAGCGGCCCGCCTGCCGAGGCTCGGCCGGCGAGTGCTCCAGGCCCTGCGCGGTGAGGAACGCGGCGATGCGCTCGCCCAACGCCTCGCCCACCTCGGCCAGGCTGCCGCCGGAGGCGAAGGTCGAGCGCAGCCGGGCCAGGCTGCGCGCGCGCCGCTGGAACACGGCGCGGCCCGCCTCGTCGGTGTCGAAGGCCCAGTACAGCGCCGCCCAGGCGCGAGGCACCGGCGCGAAGCGCAACAGCCCCGCGCCCTGGTGCAGCCCCAGCAGCTTCTCCAGGATGGAGGCCGCGTCCGCGTCATGGACGCCGCGCTCGTAGCCCTCGTCGAAGCGGTCGGCCGCGTAGGCGCGCACCTTCTCCAGCAGCGCGCCGCCCACCAGCGCCTCGTGGAGCGCGTCCAGGGACTGCCCGGCCTTGCCGTCCTCCGCGTCCGCCAGGAGGCAGCCCGCCAGGTACTCGGAGCGGTAGACGGTGTGGGACTCGGAGACGAGGTGCTGGTCCCAGAGGTCGCGGAACTTCAGCAGCTCCGCGTCATCCACCTTCTGCGCGTAGTCCGTGCCGGTGAGCTGGAGGTACAGCTCGCCGTCGCGCGGCAGCAGCGTGAGGTCCAGCGGCTGCGTGTTGACGTTGAAGCGGTACGTCCCCAGCTTGATGAGGTTCTCGCCGTCCGCGAACAGGTCCTGCCGGTCGCGCAGGGCGCGCAGGGCGTCCTGCTTCGCGGACTTCACCCGCGACAGCACCTCGTCCGCGCGGACGCTGTCCTGGAGCTCCATGAGCTGGTCAGCGAGCTGACGCAGCTTGAGGATCATCGCGTCGGAGGCGAAGTAGCCGTTGAGCTCGTCGTCCGTCTTGAACGACTTCGCCCGGCGCTGCACGCCCTGGAGGATGCGCTCCGCGGCGCCGAAGAGGCTCTGCGCGCGGCGCTGCCGCTCGTCCAACAGCGACTGCTTGCGCGCGCCGAAGGCCTCCAGCAGCTCCTCGCGCTTCTGGGTGATCTGCTCCAGGAACTCGTCGAACTCGCCGAAGCGGCCCTCCAGCTCCTCCAGTTGCACCGTGAGGCGGGACATCGCCTCGTCGCAGCGCTCCGGGCTGTCCGCCTGGGACAGCGCGCTCTCGATGCTCTGCCCCAGCAGCTTGAACTGTGCGCCGAACTCCGCGCGCTTCTCCCGGCCGGACAGCTCCTTGCGCTTGGCCGCGAGGCTGGCGCGCACGCGGTTGAGGCGGCTGAACAGCTCGGAGATGCCCTCCAGGATGCGGGCGCGGGCCAGCGGGTCGCCCACCTGGAGCCCGCCAACGACCTCGCCCAGGACCTCCAGGCCATGGGCCGTCCGCTCGATGTCCTCGCCCAGGGGCGCCAGCTCCACGGACGTCTGCACCGGCTCCAGCTTCGCCAGCAGCTCGTCCAGGCGCTGGGCCAGCGGCGCCAGGGCCTCGCCCGTCTGGAGGAACTCCACGCAGGCCGTGCTGACCCGGTCGGACGCCTCCACCACCGCCGTCTCCAGGACGTCCACGCGCCCCAGGTCCATGTAGCGGATGTCCTTCAGCGTAATCAGGTGCCCGCGCTGCTTGCGCAGGTCCGCCAGCGCCTGCATGAAGGCTTCGGCGTGGGTGAGGTTCTCCGGCTGGACGCGGAGCAGCAGCGTCTCCTGCTCCGTCTCGGCGACCGCCAATGCCTCGGTGGCGCGCTTCTGCATCGCGACCACCTTCTCGAACTCATCGATGATGAGCTCGGCGGTGCGCCGCAGCGTCTCGATGGGCTCCTGGAGCCCCGTCTCCTCGTGGCCCAGCCAGTAGTACGCGTCCAGCGCGCGGGTGGCCGCGCCCACCAGGTCCTCGTAGGTGCGCCGGGTGGGCTTCTCCGACTTCGCGACGCGCTGAATCGTCAACGCGTCGGAGATGCCGCGCACCAGCTCCGCGTTGCCCACCTTGCCCAGGTAGCCGGGGGCCGGCGGCGTGGCCGCCGCGTGCTCCGCGGAGACGAACGGCGTCTGCCACACCTGCATCGGGTGGACGCGCGTGGGCTCGTCCGACGTGGAGCGGAAGATGACGAGCTGGCCGTCGGAGAACAGGCTCATGCCGTGCGCCACCAGGGGGTTCTGCACCTCCTTGCGCACCAGGTTGTACGGGAACAGGACGTAGCAGCCGTCCGTGCGCCGGTGGAAGATGTAGAGCACGTCCTCGCCGTTGGGCGAGCGGATGGCGCGCTTGAACTCCATGCCCTCCGACGCCGCGGCGCCGTCGAAGACCTTGAAGTCCCCCGTCTGGAGGTAGTAGCCGCCGGGGAAGACGATGCCCTGGTCCTCCGGCAGCCGCACGCACGCCTGGCCAATGGCGTCGATGCGCACCACGTGCTGCGTGCGCGAGTTGAAGACGAGGTAGCGGTGCGCCTTCTCCCGGAAGGGCAGCACCCGCAGGAGGATGAGGGTGCCCACCCGCGCCCAGGCGAACTCGGCGTCGTCCAGCGACTGGTCCGGGTCGTCCACGGGCTCGCTGTAGATGCCCATGCCGCTGGAGGTGTTGTCCTCCACCTTGACGGTGAGGTCGCCCTTCACCGTCTCCACGAACACCTGGTCCAGCACGTTGACGTGCGGGTGCTGGCCGGTGACGTAGTTGTCCCGCGTGGCCACCGTCCACTCGAAGTCGTGCGACGGCGGGAAGACGTGGTCACGCTCGCCCTGGTTGTCCAGGTAGGTGGCGCGGCCCTCCAGATCCAGGCTGAAGCGGAAGACCTTGATGTCGCGCAGCGACTGGCCCGTCTGGAAGATGGCCAGCAGGCGCGAGTCCAGCTTGCGAATCTGGAGGAGCTTGGCGTCCTTGTAGTACTTGTAGAGCTCGCCGAAGTCCTTCACGAAGCGCGGGTCCGCCAGGAACCCGCCCGCCTCGGTGTCCGGCACCGTGGAGAAGTCGAAGCCGTCGGCCGTCTTCTCGAACTTGTGCAGCGAGAACACGTCGGACACCGACGTCTCGCGCTTCAAGCCGATGAAGACGTTGTAGCCGAAGAGCAGGTACTTGCCGACGCTGGCGATGTCGCACGGGACGCAGTTGTTCTCGGTGCGCACCCGCTCGTTGCCAATGACGGACAGCTCCGTCCCGCCGAACAGCGCCTTGCGCCGCCCGTTGAGGTCCGTCGCCTTCCCGCCGAGGACGTCCGCCTGCGCCAGCAGCCGCGCGCGGATGACCTCGTAGCTGCCGCCTTCCAGCGCCGCCTCGCCCGCGGGCGCCGCGCCCTTGCCACCGTCAGTTGCCATGGTTGTTCACCGAGAAAGCGGAGACCCCCACCCCCGCACCCTCCCGAGCGGAGGGGCGCCACCCCGGAGGGGAGGCCGGGGTGAGGGTCGTCTTACAGCCGTGCCACCGCCGCCGGTTCGCGGCGGTGGCCCTTCCAGGACGGTCAGCCCTGCGTGGTGTCCGTCGTGCCGGGCTTGACCTCGTTCACCAGCGCCTTGAGGCCCGCGCCGGTGGCGGCGACCGGGCTGGCCGCCATCTTGTGCAGCAGCGCGGCGACCGCCAGGTTCTGCGCGTCGTTGGTGAGGCCGGGCTTGGAGAGGACCTCCTTCAGGTCCGCCGCGAAGTCCTTCTCGCCGTTGAGGTAGCCACCCAGCGCCTTCTGCAGCGCCTCGCCGTGGTCCAGCGCGCCGTCCACCGCGGAGCCGAACGACACCGCCTTGACGAAGCGCTCGAAGAACTGGCCGTCGCCACCGACGATGTTGAACTTCGCGTTGGCGAACGCCTTGGCCAGCACCTCGGCCTGGGCGTGCGCGATGTCCTTCCGCGCGCGGATGGACTCCAGCTCCACGTCGCGCTCCTTGTTGAGCTTGAGGCGGAACTCCTCGTGCTCGCGACCGACGCCGTCCATCAGCTTCATGGACGCGGCCTTCTCCGCCAGGCCCCGGGCCTCGGCCAGCAGCTTCTCCTGGATGGCAGCGGCCTCGGCCAGCTGCTTCTCGCGCGTGGCGATGGCCTCCGCCTCGCCGCGCTTCTGGATGGCGCTGGCTTCCGCCTCCAGCACGCGCGCCTGGGCCAGCCCCTTCTCCTGCGCGCCCGCGGCCTCCGCCAGCAGCTTCTCGCGGACGATGGCCGCCTCCGCCTGGCCCTGCTTCTCGATGGCGCCGGCCTCCGCCTCCTTCACGCGGACGTTGACCATGCCCAGCTTCTCCTGCGCCTGCGCGTCGGCCTCCTTCACGCGCACCTCGGCGAGGCCCTCGGCGGCGGCCTCGGCCTGGACGCCCTCGGCCAGGCGGACCTTCGCCTTGGCCGTCTTGTCGGCGGCCTCGAGCTCGGCCTCGGCCAGCGTCAGCTTCTCCTTGGCGCTGAACTTGGCCACCTCGTTGGAGGCCTCGGCCGCCTTGATGTCCTTGACCAGCTTCTCCTGCGCCTGCGCCTCGGCGGTGATGAGCAGCGCGTCCTTGCGGCGGGTGGCCTCGGCCTTCACGCGCAGGTCCTTGATGCGCTCCTCCTCCTCGGCCACCGTCTTCTCCACGGCGATGCGGGCGCGCACCACGTCGGCGATGAGCTTCTTCTCGCCTTCCAGCGCCTTCTCCTTGGCGATGCGCTGCAGCTCCGTCTCACGCTCGCGGTTGATGGCCTCCAGGGCGCGGTCCTTCTCCACGCGCTCGGCCTCCACGCCCACCACGCGCTCGCGGTTCTTCTGCGCGACCTCCACCTGACGAGCCTTGTTCTGCTCGTTGATGTGGATCTCCTCCTCCGCCTTGATGCGCGCGAGCTGGGCCTTGGCGTACTCCTCCTGCTTCACGCGCTCGGCCTCGGCCGTCTCGCGGGCCTGGATGCTGTCAATCTCACGCTTCTGCTTGGCCGCGGCCTCCTCGCGCTGACGCTCGAGGGCGAAGATGGCCTCATCCGCCTCGACGTTGCGCTTGGTGACGGCCATGCGCTCGTCCTGGCGCAGCTCGTTGGTGAAGACGTTCTGCTTGGTGGTCAGCTCGGTGATCTTCCGGATGCCCTGCGCGTCGAGGATGTTGTCCTTGTCCAGCATCTCGACGGGGGTCTGCTCCAGGAAGTCGATGGCGCAGTCCTCCAGCATGTAGCCGCTGAGGTCCCTGCCGATGACGTTGACGACCTGGTCCTTGATCTCCTCGCGCTTGGTGTAGAGCTCCTCGAAGTCGAAGCTCTTGCCCACCGTCTTGAGCGCCTCGGAGAACTTGGCCTCGAAGAGGTTCTCCAGCGTCTCCTGGTCGGACGCGCGCGCGCAGCCAATGGACTGCGCCACCTTCAGCACGTCCTCGCGCGTCTTGTTCACGCGCACGAAGAAGGTCACCTTGATGTCCGCGCGGATGTTGTCCCGGCAGATGAGGCCTTCCTTGCCGCGGCGGTCGATTTCAACCGTCTTCAAGGCGATGTCCATCACCTCGGCGCGGTTGATGATGGGGAACACCACCGCGCCGGAGAAGGTGACGACCGGCTCGGCCTTCAGCGTGTTGACGATGAGCACCTTGCCCTGGTCCACCTGCCGGTACAGCCGGACGATGGTGAGGAGGATGCCTCCGAGAAGGATGATGCCACCGGTGCCGGCGGCGACCGCGGTAATGGGATCCATGGCCAATTCCTGATTGATGATGACAGCGGGCCTTGTATCAGGCGCCGGAGGTCCCCCGCAAAAGCCCTCCGGCGTCGAATGTGACGGCCGCCCCCTCAGCGCGGCCGGTGATGCATCAGCCTCGTGCCTTCACGCGCGCCAGGGCCGCGGCGCGGGCCGGGTCCTGGAGCTGCTCCAGCTCCTCCGGCAGCAGCCAGTCGACCGGCTCCACTTCGTAGACATGCCTGTCGGCGTCGTACGCGAGGATCAGCGCCGGCTGCCCTCGTTTGAGTTCATTGGGCTTCGAGCAGACGACGTTGAGGATGACCCCCGCCCCGCCGTCCTCGAAGGTCGCGTGCCCCGTCCTGGCCGTCACGCTGCCGCTGGAGATGGTGCACACGCGGCCCATCAGCGCGTCCCGGCCCGGCGCGCGCCTAGCCACGAACACCGGCCGCAAGGGCCGGACCGCGAGGCCCGCCGTCACCGTCCCCGTGGCGAAGCACGCCAGCCCCAGCCCGCTGCTCAGCAGCCACGACGGCAGCACCCCGCCCAGCGCCTGGTGCAGCGGCTGCGCGCTCAGCACCGACAGGAACCAGGCGATGAACGCGACGAAGCTCACGGACACGGTGATGGGGATGCCGGCGAAGCCCATGGCCGCCAGGACCCCGCCGCCGTCGACGTCGAAGTCCGCGTCGGAGCCCACCAGCGCCTTCGCGCCGCCCAATGCCTTGCCACCGCCTTCGATGGCGCCGCCCAATGCCTTGCCACCACCTTCGATGGCGCCGCCCAATGCCTTGCCACCGCCCTCGACGGCGCCGCTCAAGGCCTTGCCACCCGCCTCCACCGAGATGTCCCCATCGAACAAGTCGATGCCCACCGCGCCCACGATGACGAACAGCCAGTACGTCATCACCACGCCGAGGACGATGGTGAAGATGGCGGTCGGGAAGGCCAGGATGGTGTCGAGGAAGGCGCTCATGCGGCTTGCGCTGCACTCTAAACGAATGTCATTCCCGTCGAAAACGCACCGGGCGCTTTTCTGCCTTGCCCCTGGGCGGGCGACCGGGCGGCACCTGCGTTGCCGCTCGGCCCCACCCTGAGCACTACAGGAAGACCGCTCACAATGGGGTGAGCGGGGTTCCTCCCAGCCCAGGCGCATGGCCCTTCACGCGGAACCCACCCGGCAGCCCCGCCCCCGGCCAGGGGCCCGGCGCGAGACGCAGCTCGAACGGCTCCAGCGCGCCGGCATCCGGCGGCGGGGCTCCCCCAAGCGGGGTTTCCGCTATGTCCAGCCGGATGGCCGGGCCGTGAGCCCGGGGGAGCGCGAGCGAATCGACGCGCTGCGCCTCCCTCCCGCCTGGACGGACGTGGCCATCGCCCCCTCCCCCACGGCGCGTTTGCAGGCCGTGGGCCGGGACGCCGCGGGGCGCTGGCAGTACCGCTATCACGCCTCACACACCCGCAGGCGGGACGAGGAGAAGTTCCGGCGAATCGTCAGCTTCGCGCGGGCGCTCCCCCGGATGCGGCGGCGAGTCAACGCGGACCTGCGCAAGCAGGGCCTGGGCCGGGACAAGGTGATGGCGGGCATCCTCCGCATCCTGGGCACCTGCTTCATCCGCCCCGGGAGCCAGCAGTACGCGGAAGAGAATGGCAGCTTCGGCATCGCCACCCTGCGCCGCCGGCACGTGCGCGTGGCCGGGGACACGGTGCACTTCGACTTCCCTGGCAAGAGCGGCAAGCAGCAGCGGAGGCAGCTCCGCGACCGGCGGGTGGCCACGCTGGTGCGGCGCCTCTTGAAGGTGCCCGGGCGCGACGTCTTCAAGTTCGTGCTGGATGACGGCTTCGTGGTGGACGTGCGGCGCCGCCACATCAACGAGTACATCCAGGAGGTCATGGGCGACCAGTTCAGCGCCAAGGACTTCCGCACCTGGGCCGGCACCCTCATCTGCGCCTGCGCGCTGGCCCGGGCGCGCGAGCGGGCCAAGGCCCCCGGCGGCCCGGTGAAGCAGACGGTGCTCAAGAAGACGATGGTGGCCGCCGTGAAGGAGGCCGCCGAGCACCTGGGCAACACCCCCGCGGTGGCGCGCTCCTCGTATATCTACCCCTCCGTGCTCGCGATGTTCGAGCGCGGGCAGGTGGTGGACACCTGGTTCGACTCCGTGGACGAGCTGGCGGAGACACGGAGCGGGAGCCTTCACTGTTCGGAGAAGGCCCTGCTCGACATGCTCGACACGTCCCGGCGGCGCCGGAGGCGGGCGCGGCACTGAGCCCCCGCCCCGCGGCGTTGGCTCAGGCCACCACGGCTTCGACGACGCTGGGCGGCATCGCCGTCGGGAAGACGTTGGACAGCCTCAGCCCCGCCTTCTCCAGCAGCGCCGTGTACTCCGGGCCCGTGCGCTCGCGGCCGCCCACGAGCACCAGCATGGCCATGTCATAGAGGTTGCCGAAGTGCTGCACGTTGTCACCCGGCAGCACCGTCTCCACGATGAGCAGCCGCGAGTCGGGGCGCATCGCCGCGCGGATGTTCTGGAGGATGCGCAGGCTCTGCTCGTCATCCCAGTCATGGAGGATCTGCGACAGGATGTAGACGTCGTGGCCCTCCGGGGTGATGCGCGCGAAGAAGTCTCCGTCAACCACGTCGCAGCGCCCCGACAAGCCCCGCTGGGCGAGCCGCTCACGGGCCTCCACGGCGACGTGAGGCATCTCGAAGATGGTGCCGCGCACGCCAGGGTTGGCGCCCAGGATGTGCGCCAGCAACATGCCGGTACCGCCGCCCACGTCGACGACGGTGCGCGCGGAGGAAAAGTCATACGCGTTCACCACCGCCGGCGCGTTCATCGTCTGATACGCGGCCATGCTGCCATTGAAGATGGCGGCGACGTCGGGGTGCGTCGTCATGTAGTTGAAGAACGTGTCGCCCATGAACTTCTCCACCGTGGGCTTGCCCGTCTTCAAGGCGGTGGCCAGGTCCCCCCAGGCCTGCCATGACAGCAGATGGCCATGCGCCATGAGCGAGCCATACACGGAGCCCGGGTTGTCCTTGCGGAGCATTCCGCCCAGCTCCGTGAGGGCCCAGCGCTGCGTGGCTTCATCCTTCACGAGCACGCCCAGCCCGCTGAGCAGACGCAACATCCGCCGCAGCGTCGGGGCATGCGTGCCGCTGGCGTCGGCGAGCTCCTCGACCGTCTTGGGCACATCCCCAATGATGTCGGCGAGCCCCAGCTCCGCCATGATTTGGAGGCACCGGGAAACCCAGAAGCCATAGACCATTTGCGTCATCTGCAAGGCGGCGGGCGGCGGAGGCGCGTGAGAGGCTCGAGGTTGCTGGCTCATGTGTCCGTCTCCAAGGTGTTGTGAAGCCACGGCAAGGCTGCAACCTATAAGGTAGGCTGTAAAACTGCTACGGTTCTCTTATTCGTCGGGAAGTCCAAGCCTCTGTGCGCGCTTACACCACCCATCAAAAGGCCCTCCCCCGCACCGAGCTGCATGCGCTGAGGGACGCCCTGCTCGGCTCGCGCTTCGTGGCCCGCAGCCCCTTGATGGGGTCGTTCCAGGCCAGCCGGGGCTTCGCCTTCATCTTCACGCACGAGGGCCGGGCCACGCTGGAGGCCCGCTTCCCGTTCCTGGTGCCCTATCTGGCCCGCGTGCTGGACCCCGTCAGCGCCCGGGGGCTCTTGCCGTGGCACGAGCGGCTCTGGGGCGCGCGGCGGGAGCGGCCCGTCCCCAACGCCTTCTATCTGAACCTCTTGTTGCTGGAGGCGGGACGCGGCGTGGGGCGACACATCGATGCGACACTCCAGGACCCCAGCGGCGTGCCCGACGCCACGCCCCGACATGTGAGCGTGCTGTATCTCCAGGTGCCCGAACGCGCCCGGGGCGGCGAGTTGCGCCTGCTGCGCCAGGACGCTCCCGTGGGTGAGATTCGCCCCCGCGAGGGCCTGCTGGTGCACTTCCGGGGCGACCTCCAGCACGAGGTGCGCCCCTTCACCGGGAGCCTGGACGGCGCGAGCCGCGCCAGCCTCGTGTGTGAGCAGTACGTCTTTTCCCCCGAGGCGCTCACGCGCATCCCCGCCTTCCGCATCCAGTCCAAGGCGGGCTTCGGCGCGTATCTCGACCACCAACGTGAGCGCCCCGGCGGCGGCTCCGCCGGCACGTTGGAATAGGCTTTCAACCTGAACCGAGGAGACACCGTGGCCGTCGATCCCCAGAGTGCCGACGTGGAGCGCTTCATCCAGGAGGACCCGGGTGGCCCCGTGGTCATCCTGAACCTGGTGCGGTTCAAGGAAGGCGGCCGCGCGTCCTACGAGGCCTACGCGAGCGCGGTGATGCCCTTGCTCCAGAAGGTGGACGCCCAGCCGCTCTACGCGGGGGACGGCGCCACCGCGCTGGTGGCCGAGCCCGGACAGACGTGGGACGCGGTGCTGCTGGTCCGCTATCCCAGCCGCGCGGCCTTCCTGAAGATGGTGGCGGACCCGGAGTACCAGCGCATCGCGCACCTGCGCACGGAGGCGCTCCAGGAAGCCGTGCTCCAGGCCACCACCCCCTGGGGGACGTCACCGGCGCCCTGAGTCAGGGCGTCGCGGGCCGGCTCGTGGCGCCGGCCCGTCCGCGCAGGTCCGCCGTCTGCGCGAAGGTGGGTGGGCGGCGGTGCTTCGACGCCTGCTCGTAGGCGTAGGCCAGCTTCAGCAGCACGGGCTCGCTCCAGGCCCGGCCCATGAAGGACAGGCCCACGGGCAGGCCGTGGACGAAGCCCGCGGGCACGGTGATGGAGGGGTAGCCCGACACCGCCGCGGGCGTGGAGCTGCTGCCCAGCCAGTGGTCCCCGTTGATGGGGTCGATGAGGCCCGCGGGCGCCTGCGTGGGCGCCACCAGCGCATCCAGCTTGTGCTGCTTCATCACCGCGTCCAACCCCTGGGCGCGCGACAGCCGCCGGCAGGCCTGGAGCGCCTTGAGGTAGGCCTTGTCTGTCAGCGGGCCCTTCGCCTGGGCCATGTGGAGGATTTCCTGCCCGAAGTACGGCAGCTCCGCGTCCGCGTGGGCTTCGTTATAGCGGATGAGCGCCGCGAGCGTGCGCGGCGCCGTCCCCTCCGGCAGCGTGGCGAGGTAGGCCTCCAGCCCCGCCTTGAACTCGTAGAGGAGGACCTCCAGCTCGGGGGCATCGAGCCGCGCCGCCGAGGGAATCGGCGCGGGGTCCACGAGGATGGCGCCCCGGGACTTCATCAGGGCCAGGGCCTCCTCCACCCGTGCGTCGGTGGCCGGGTGGTAGCCGAAGAAGCGCTCGCGGGGGACGCCGATGCGCGCGCCCTTCAAGCCGTCCGGGTCGAGGAACCGGGTGTAGTCCGCGTGCGCCTTGCCCTTGCTCGCCGCCGTCGCCGCGTCCGCCGGGTCCACCCCCGCGAGCACGCTCAGCAGGGCCGCGGCGTCCGCCACCGTGCGCGCCATGGGGCCGGCGGTGTCCTGGCTGTGGGAGATGGGGATGATGCCGGAGCGGCTCACCAGGCCCACCGTCGGCTTGAGCCCCACCAGCGCGCTGGCCGCCGAGGGCGACACGATGGAGCCGTCCGTCTCCGTCCCCACCGACACCGCGCAGAGGTTGGCGGCGGTGGCCGTGCCGGAGCCGGAGCTGGAGCCCGAGGGCGTCCGGTCCAGCGCATAGGGGTTGCGCGTCTGGCCGCCCCTGGCGCTCCAGCCACTGGCCGACCGCGTGGAGCGGAAGTTGGCCCACTCGCTCAGGTTCGTCTTGCCCAGGATGACCGCGCCCGCCGCCCGCAGCCGCTCCACGATGAAGGCGTCCCGCGGCGGCCGCGCGCCCACCAACGCCAGCGAGCCCCCCGTCGTCTGCATCCGGTCCGCGGTGGCGATGTTGTCCTTGATGAGCACGGGGATGCCATGCAGCGGGCCCCGCGCGCCCTTCTCGCGGCGCTCCCGGTCCAGCGCGGCGGCCGTCGCCAGCGCGTCCGGGTTCAGCTCGATGACCGAGCGCAGCGGCAGGTGCTCCCGCGCGTCCAGGTCCGCGATGCGCGCCAGGTAACGCTCCGCGAGGCCCCGTGCGGTGTGCTCGCCCGACTGCATGGCGGCCTGGAGCTCCGCGACGGTGGCCTCGGCCAGCTCGAAGGGCCGGGTGGGCGCGGGCGCCGCTCGGGCGGAGACGTCCAGCGAGGCGAGCGCGGTGGCGGCGGCGGTGCCGCCCAGGAGGGCTCGGCGGCTGAGGCCCCCTTGGGAGCCGGACGGGGCAGCGGGTTTCTTCATGATGGGCCGCACTACAGCACAGCGGCGGTGCGCGAAGGGTCGCAACCCGGGTGGGGCTTCGTCGGGTTGGCGGGCCGATATGGCCTCCCACCAGCTCGCCCGGAGGACTTTCACCTCCAACCCACGCCCATGCTGGGCGCACCAAAGTCGACGGCCGGCCCCCTGGAGTCAGGGAGCCGGCCGTCAGGAGCTTCAAGCTTCGTCGGCGTTCCGCGACGCCCGGACCGTCACGTCATCCGGGCCCCACGGAGGCCTCCCCCCACCCGAAGGCGGGAGGAGGACCCGCGCGTCTCAGTTCTGACGACGGCGGCGCAGCAGGCCGAGCAGCGCCAGGCCGAGCATGCCGGCCGGAGCGCCCGCGCCCGTCGCGGAGCAGCCACCACCGTCGTCGCCACCGCCGTTGCGGGCGGTGAACTGCACGGTGGTGCTGTGATCGAGGCCCGCCTCGTCCGTCACCGTGAGGCGGAACGAGAACGTCGCCGTCTGGTTGTCGGTGTCAGGCAGGTTCACGACCGCGACCGCCTGGTCCGCGCCGTTGATGGTCGCGGAGGGACCGGAGACCTGCGTCCAGACGTACGTCAGCGCATCACCGTTGGCGTCGCTGGAAGCCGAGCCGTCGAGCGTGGCCGACGTCTGGTTGGCGGAGACCACCGCGCGAGCGGAGGCCACCGGAGCGACGTTCTCCTCGGGCTCCTCGGGCGTGGTGGCGACGCGGACGACCGTCGTATCCACGGTGGTCGCCGTACCGTCGGAGACCGTCAGGAGGAAGGCCAGCTCGCCAGCGGCCGGCGCGGTGAACGTCGGCGTCAGCGAGTTGACATCCGACAGGGCCACTTCCGGACCGCTGATCTGCGTCCAGACGACGAGCAGCGCATCGCCTTCGGCGTCGGTCGCCGTGCCGTTGAGGGTCACGGTGGCACCGGCCTCGACGATGGCAGACTCGCCCGCGTCGACTTCCGGAGCGGTGTTACCCGGGTTGGCACCCGGATCCGCCGCCACGACGACCTGCACCGCGTCGCTGGTGGACGACGTGCCATCGCTGACCGTCAGGATGAAGCCGAGCGTGGTGCCTTCGATCGTGCTCGGCGCCGTGAACGACGGCGTCAGGGTGTCAGCGCCCGTCAGGGTCACCGACGCACCACCGATCTGCTGCCACTGGTACGTCAGGGCGTTGCCCTCGGCGTCGCTCGCGGAGCCGCTCAGCGTCACGACGTCGCCGGCGTTCGCCGTGGCATCGAGACCCGCGTTCACGGTCGGAGGCGTGTTCACCGGGTCAGGGATGCCCGGGACGACCATCACCGCCACCGCCTTGGAGGCAGAGGCCGCGCCGTCCGTCGCCGTCACGGTGAACTCGTAGGAGCCCGCCGCAGGCACGCCGAACGTGATGGAGGACGTGTCGGCGCCGTTGATGGCAACCGTCGAGCCGCCCGACTGCTCCCAGGTGTAGCTGACCGCATCACCATCCGGATCGATGGCCGAGGCCGACACCGTGACAGTGCCCGAGGCGAAGGCCACGGACGTGTCGGAGACGATCGGCGCGCGGTTCACGTTGGTGACCGTCACGGTGACCGTGTCGTTCACGCTGGCGATGCCGTCGGAGACCGTCAGACGGAAGACCAGCGGCGCATCCAGGGTGACCTCGGGCGCGATGAACGTCGCCGTCGGCGTCGTGTAGTCACGCACCGCGACCGGCGTACCGGAGACCTGGGTCCACAGGTACGTGAGGGCGTCGCCGTCCGCGTCGCTGGCGGAGCCGCTCAGCGTGTACTCAGCGCGCTCAGCGACCGTGCCGTCGATGCCGGCGTTCACGGTGGGCGGCGAGTTGGTCGGCGCGCCCGGGTTCACCGTCACGGTGACGGAGTCGGTGGCCGTGGCCTCGCCGTCGGAGACGGTCAGCTCGAACACCAGGGTGGTGGCCTCGGTCACCGTCGGCGCCACGAACGTCGGCGTCAGGGTGTCGGCACCCGTGAGGGTGACCGCGGGGCCGGACGTCTGCGCCCAGGAGTACGTCAGGGTGTCGCCCTCGGGATCGGTGGCCGAGCCGGAGAGGCTCACGTTGCTGGCGGACGTGGTGGACACGTCGGCGCCGGCGTCCGCGGTGGGGGCCTGGTTCGGCGCGGAGCACACGCCATCCTCAGCCGCGATGGAGGTGAACGGGAGGTTCGTAATGCCGTTGAACTCCAGGTCATCCAGCAGCCAGCCCGTGTAGCCGAAGCTCATGTCCGTACCGACGCGGAAGCGGACCTGCACCGTCTTGCCGGCGTAGGTCGTGCCCAGGTCGATGGTCGCGGGCAGCATGCCCGGGAACTCCGGGTTGTAGCTGGACAGCGCGGGCTTGCCAGCCAGCGGGTTGTCGTTGCCCGGGTAGTCCTCGAGCACCGCGTTGTGGATCGGATCACCGATGTCCACCCAGGTCTCGCCGCCGTCCTCGGAGATTTCGACCGTGGCGCCGTCGTAGTCGTCCTCGAAGTCCCAGGCGTGCATGAAGTTGATCACGAAGGGCTCGGTCTCGCTGACGTGCAGCTCAGGCGAGATGAGGCGGACGTCCGCGAAGGAAGCGGTGTTCTCCGCGTAGAACGTGCGGTTGCCGTCCTCGAACGTGACCACGCTGAACACGGCCGGGGTCAGGTTCTCGTCGTACTCGGTGGTCCAGGGCAGCTTCTCCGGGGTGATCTGAACGTCCTCGATGTTCGTGGAGTTCGGACGCTCGTCGAAGTGCGTGGTGAGGATGAGGCTGTCGGTGACGTCGCCCTCGATCGCCTGGTCCTCGTCGCGCGCCGCGACGTCGATGGTCACGTCCTGCAGACCCGTCGCGCCCGTGAGCGTGACCGGGATGGAGACCGTGGCCTGGCCCTGCACCGGGATGACCGGGAAGCTCGCCGCGCCGCCGTTGCCGAACTCGAGACCCGAGAAGGCAGAGGACAGGTTGACGCTGGAGGCGGACGCGGGCAGCGCGCCCGCGTTGCGGACGGTGACCTCGATGCGGCCCGTCTCACCGTTGTCCAGGATGCCGTCGAAGTCGCACGAGCCATCCGCGACGTCGTCGAAGAACTGGACGGACGCGATCTGGATGGCGGAGCCGACCTCGAAGCTCTCCACCACGCCCGCGTGGTTCGTGGAGTAGCGGTCCGGAGCGATGGCACCGACGCCGGCGCCGCGCTTGGCGAAGGCGTGCCAGAAGCGCTCGGCGTCCGCCGGATCGTTGGCGTAGGCCGCCGCGATGACGGCGTCACGCGCCTCGATGTAGGTGGGGGCCGCCGGCGTGAGCTTGTACCCGTTGACCAGGTAGCTCTTCATGCGCTCCTGCGCCTCCTGGAAGGGATGCGCGCGGAGCAGCGACGTGTAGCACTCCCACAGCATCGTCGCCCAGATCTCGCCGGAGTTGTGGACCTGCGAGTTCGGCAGACCGGTGTTGCCGTTGAACGGCACGCCCGTGGGCAGCGCCACGCCGTCCATGATGTGACGGAACGACAGCGCGTTCTTGGTCTGGTCCGAGGAGTAGGTGCCACGGCGGATGCCGTAGAACTCGGAGTTCGCGTCCGCGCGCGTGGCGTAGCCCGCGGCGGCGTAGGCGCCGTTCCAGTTCGCGTTGGACGGGACGTTGATGTCCTCGGCGCGAACCATCATCAGCAGGGCGGTGAAGTCACCCCAGCCCTCGCCCATCGCGCGGCCCTGGTTGTTCACCAGACCGGACGAGTTCGCGATGAGGCGGTTGCTGATGTAGTGACCCCACTCGTGGGCCACGATGGCGTTGTCGATGGTGCCGTCGATCCACATGGTCGGACCGCGCCACAGCGTGACGTTGAGGCCCGGGATGGCGCCGCGCAGCACGTTGCCGTCATCCAGGTTCACGCGGAGCGCGGGGATGGTGATCGGCGACGTGGGCGTGCCGCCCATGTCGATCGTCGGACCGGCCGCGTTGTCGTGGATGATGACGCCGATGGCGCCAGCGCTCTGCGCGTTGAGCACCTTGATGGTGAAGTCGCAGCTGCCACGGTCAATGACCGCGATGTTGCCGGCGACCTCGGTCGCGTTGGTCAGCGCGGTGCAGCCGTCACGGTCCGTCGGGCCCGTGGTGTTGGCCTCGTCGAGCGCCGCCACCACGTTGCCGGTGACGTCGAACGTCTGGGGACCGAAGGTGGAGGAGACGCCACCCTGGTAGTCACCCGCGATCTCCGCCGGAGCGTTCACCGTCAGGCGCGAGTTGCGCGCGCCGGAGAACAGGTACATCTGCATGCGCGGCGACGCACCGTCCGCCGGCGTGAGCATGTTGGCGTTGTCGGTGCCGCTGTAGTCCTGCGCCTGCGCCTGCAGACGGTCACCCGCGACGCCGCCACGCCCGAAGTTGTCCTGCTGGGCGTTGCCGGAGGCCTCGTCGAAGCCGGCGTCGTAGTACCAGTCGTGGAGCCAGTTGTTCAGGAAGAACAGGCTCGTCGTCGCAGCGGCGATCTGCTCGTTGTTCGCGTCCGGCTGGATGGTGAAGTCAATGGCCCGGTCGAAGACGCCCGGAGCCGTGACGGAAGCGCGGAGGTCGCCGGTGTTGTAGTAGTCCGGCTCGGTGAGGTCCGCGTACGCGTCCACGTTGTTACCAATGGTCTCCGTCGCGCCGTCCGGCAGCCAGGGATCGTTCTGGCTGAACGGGAGGCTCTCGAGGGTGATCAGGTTCGCCGGGACGTACGGCGACTGATAGCCGTCCGGCATGCCGGTCGGGTGCGGCGTACCACCGCTGCCGATCGGACCGTCGTGCGGGGTGTACGGCGGCGTCGTGTCGGAGAACACGCGGTAGGTGAACTCCGCGTGCGCCTTCAGGTCGTTGCGCATCAGCAACTGACCGTCGGTGGCGGAGATGACGTACGCGAAGTAGTCCGAGTCCACGCTGTTCGCGCGGCCCGTGTTGATCTCCACGTAGTACGCGGGGACCAGCTTGCCGGGCAGCGGGAAGTAGACCTGCTTCGCGCGGGCGGGGATGACAAACCCCTCCTCGAGCGGACGCGCGTAGCTGGCGAGCGTGAAGTGCGAGTACTTGTCGCCCTTCTGCGCGCTGTTCACGCGGGTGAGCAGGCTGCGGTCAAGCGCGGCGCCCGTGAGGTCCTTGTACGCCGCGGCGATCGCCTCGGTCGCGGGCAGCGTGAAGCGCGCCTTGGCCTTGCTCCGGGGGATCTCCACCGAAGCGTGCTTGGAGAGGCTGCCGGAGATGGCAACCACCTGGTTGTGCTTGTTCAGCAGCACCTTCAGGGACTGGCGGAAGACCTCGATACCCGAGGACTCCTGGGCCAGCGTCACGACCTTCACGCCCTGCGTGTTGGTGCTGACGTTGGTGACCTTCGCGCCCGCGGCCTCGAAGGAGGCCAGACCGTAGAGCGTGGCATGGGCAGAAATCTGCGCCAGCGCCGCCTTGGCGGGCGACATCTTCGCGTACTCGGCGCGGGCCTTCGTCTGCTCCGCGGTCGGGTACGTCCAGATGAACGTCGGGGAATCGGTCAGCGCGTCCCTGTGGGCGACCCGCGCCCCCTTCAGGCTGCTGTTGACCGGCTTGAAGCCCGCGGCGGCACGGCCCGCAGGCTTCGCGTCCTGGAGTGCATCGTAGTTCGGCAACGTCCGGGCGACGGAACTGGTACCGGACAGTACCAGGGCGAGCCCGGACAGCGTGGCAACCAACCTTCTCACGTGGGGATGCTCCATTTTTACGACGGCGGGGGTGGCCGCCTGCCTTACAGCCTGGGTCGAACGTTCCGGCCCCATCGCCGAAACTCCCAGTCACGGATGGAAGGCGACCAAGTGACAGATTGTCACCTGGTCGAGAGATTAGTGCCCGAACTGATGTAAGTTAAAAGGCGACATCCGCTTTTTTTCCAAAGGAGCGCAGAATTCCGTAGTTACGGCAGGTTGCAGCGCGGGCGCCGAAAGAATGACAACCCGTTTGGGCCGCATCGCCGCTTCCGGACTGCTCGTATGAGGGATTCTGGCCACTTCCATGGGCTGACAGGGCACCGCGAGCGCCCCGTCAGCGAAGCCCCAGGACGCCGCTGACCCGGGTAGAACGACACCTGAGTCACAGACGCGCGACAGCCCTGGTGAAGAGGATCCAGTGTGCATGACGCGGCGCACCTCGCCCAGGGGAGGCGCACCCACCGCGACACAGGGCTGCCCGTGGGGGCATCCGCGCTGCTGTGATGGCCCATGCGCACCCGCGTCAGACTGCGCGCCGCGGGTGTGCGACCCGAGCCCGCGCCGCTGACGTGGCCGTGCCCCGGTGATTCTCCCCCGCCACCCCGCACGAATGGCGCGGCTCCTGACAGGAGGCTACGGCTGCGACGCCAGGGGCAACGCCGCTGACGCGGCCGAAGGGAGCATCCACCGCGACTGGAGGAAGGCGCGCACCGACACGGGGCGCAGGCGCGGGTATTCGGCGTTGGCGGGCTCGCGCAACCGCCCCTTCCCCGCGAGCTGCGCGAGCAGGGCCAGTGACGCGGACGGCTGTTGAACAGTCACACCCTCCGGACGCACTCGCGCGAGTTGCCGGCGCAGGTCCTCCACGCCGCCCTTGCACACGCGGCGCAGGACATGACCGGTCAACTCTTCGTAGAGCGCCGCCACCCCGTTCACCGTCGCGACGTCTCCCACGAACTCCAGGCGGCGTCCCGTGGCGCGTGGATCCACCACCACCTCCGCCACCCATCGCGCGGCGTCCGCCATGGAGGTGACGTCGAAAGGCTCATCGCCGGTGCCCCAGTACGAGACGACACCCCGCTCGAAGTCGAACACCTGCGCTCGAGGCGACAGCGCCGTCTCCATGAACGCGCCGCACAGCACGAAGCTGTGCGGCACGCCGCTGCGCACCACCGCGTCCGCGACCTGACGGTGCGCGTCCATGAAGGCCCCGCCCGACTCGGGGTCCGCGTAGTCCAGCGAGTAGTCGGACGGGATGAAGCGGATGACGCCATGACGCCGGGCGGAGTCCAGCAAGCGGAGCTGGCCCTCCACGCGCACCTCCGGCGCGCCGTCCACCGCGGAGACGACCGCGTCCACGCCCTCCAGCGCCGAGTCGAGCGAGCGCATGTCATCCAGCGACCCGCGCACCCACGTCACGCCATGCTCCGCCAGGCCCGCCAGCGCGTCGCCGTGCGTGCCCGGACGCACCAACACGTGCAGGTGGATGCCCGGACGCGCCAGCAGCGCCGACGCCAGCCTGCCGCCGAAGCGCCCCGTTCCTCCCACCAGCAGGACATGCGTGATGTCGGTGTCCATGGACTCCTCCTCGTCGTTGTCGGCGGCAAGAGCCGCGCGCATCACCGTGGGGCAATCCCCTAGGAGGAAGATGGACCGTGGTGCCGGGTCCGCCTTCGCTGGCGAACACCCGGCGCTCGCCTGGACGCTGTCCGGCCGGGGTGGAATGCGCCCGCGGCGTCGAGACGCCCAAAAGAAATCGGCCCGGCCATTCCAGAAGAATGACCGGGCCGACCTGAGTTGCGGGGGCAGGATTTGAACCTGCGACCTTCGGGTTATGAGCCCGACGAGCTACCAGGCTGCTCCACCCCGCGTCATGTTTTCGGTTCAACGCCTCGAAGCCTGATCATCATTCCAATCAGGTTTCGAGGTGCTACGAGTTGCGGGGGCAGGATTTGAACCTGCGACCTTCGGGTTATGAGCCCGACGAGCTACCAGGCTGCTCCACCCCGCGGCAGAGAGAGGCGAGGCGGTAAGTACCGCCCCTCGCCTGTACCGTCAACACCTTTCTCCAGCGCTGATCACATCAGCGAAATCAGCGCTGGAGCCAGGGAACTACTTGCGCGCCTTGTTGAGCAGATCCGCGAAGGTGCCGAAGCCCTTCTTGCCCGCGCCCTGCGGCTGCTGCGTCTTCTGCCAGGCCTCGACCTCGGCCCGCTCCTCCGCGCGGATGGCGGCGGTGACGGACAGGCGGATCTTCCCGGACGCGTCGATGTCCAGGATGGCCACCTTCACCTCCTGGCCCAGCGAGTAGTGCTTGCGCAGGTCGGTGCCACGCTCGGTGCCCGTCTCGCTCGCGGGCAGCAGGCCCTTGCCGCCCGGGAACGCGAGGAACACGCCGTAGGGCTCGATGCGGTCCACCTTGCCCATGACGACCTGCCCCACCTTGGGACGCGGCGCGGCCGACTGAGCGGGAGCCGCCTCGGCGGCGGCCGCCGGGCGCTCCTCGGGAGGCCGCTGCGCCTCTTCCTCGGAGATGCGGCGCAGGCCGATGCGCTTCTCCTGCGTGTCGATCTTCTCCACCGACACCCAGATGAGCTCCCCTTCCTTCACCACGTCGCGCGGGTGCGCGACGCGGCGGTCGCTGAGCGCGGAGATGTGGACCAGGCCGTCCACGCCCGGGCGCAGCTCCACGAAGGCGCCGAACTGCTGCAGGCGGACGACCTTGCCCTGAAGGCGGTCGCCTTCCTTGATTTCGGACAGCGCCTTCTGGAACGGATCCTCCTGGCGCGAGCGCATGGACAGCGTGATGCGCTCCTTCTGCTTGGCCTTGTCCGGCGAGTTGGGCTGGCCGGCCTCCATGCGGAGGATCTCGACCTCGACCTCGTCACCGACCTTCACCACGTCGCTCGGGTGACCGACGCGGGTGTACGAAAGCTCGGAGACGGGGATCATCCCCTCCACGCCGCCCAGGTCCACGAACACGCCGAAGTCGCGCACGCCGGAGACCTTGCCCTTGACGATCTTGCCCTGGGCCAGGTTCTTCCGCGTCTCCGCGGCGAGCTGCCGCTGCTCGTCCTCCAGCAGCGCGCGGCGCGACAGCACCACGTTGCGCTCGCGGACCTCGCTCACGCGGAACTGGAGCTTCTCGCCGATGAACTGGTCCGGCTTCTCCACGTAGCGCAGGTCCAATTGGCTGATGGGGCAGAAGGCGCGGATGTCACCGATGGCGACCTCCACACCGCCCTTGTTCACGCTCAGCACCAGGCCCTCGACGGGCATGCCGGAGGCGCGGGCCTCGGCCAGCAGGGCCAGGTTGGCGCTGCCCTTGGCCAGCGCGCGGCTGAGCTGGATGCCCTTGGCGCCCACCTCCACCACGTGCGCGTCGATGACGTCACCCACGCCGAAGCGGAGGATGCCCTCGTCGTCCTTCAGCTCGCGAAGCTCGATCATCGCCTCGCTCTTGGCCGCGCCCTCCACGGACACGAACGCGGTGTCCGCGCCGAGCTGGAAGATGGTGCCGCGGACCTTCTCGCCCACGCGCAGGCCCTTGCGGCTGGGGGTGCCACCGTCCTTGGCCTGCGCCTCGAACATCTCGGCGAAGGACTGGGACTCGGGGACCTCCTCATACAGCGCGCTGGTCGGCGCTGGCGTCGGCGTCACCGGGCGCGGCGCGGGGGCCGGCGTCGCGGCGGAGGACTCGGCGGCGGCGGTGGTCTCCTCGGCCGTCGCGGTCGCCTCGGCGGGAGCATCCCCCACCGGGCCGCGCGTCTCGATGGTCCCCGACGCCCGCTTCACGACGACCATGGGGCCCGACGGACGGCGCTCACCACCGCCCCGGCGCTCGCCCCCTCCACGGGGTCCGCGGTCATCACGCGGCGCACCACCCGGGGGGCGCGGCTGGGCCTCGCGCTCGCCACGGCCGCTGCCGCCGCGCTCGCCTCCCCGGCCACCGCCACGTTCACCCCGACCGCCGCCCTCGCCGCGGGCTCCCCCGGAGGGGATGCCGAGCATCACGTCACCGAAGGTGGCCTTCGGCTTCTTGGGACCCATCCCGCCAGAATTGGAACCGTTCTTCTCGTCGCTCACTGCCGAGACCTTCCTGAAGCGAATTCGACCCTGGCTTCCCGAGAAGCCGGGCCCCGGTGAAAAAGGCGGCGCACTCTACACGCGCGCCATGTGGGGAGGAAGCCAGATGACGCACACCCCGTTCAAGCCAACGCTCCGTCCATAACGGAGGCAGCGCGTCAGGCCATCCCCGGACCGTTGGTTGAAACACCCATCAGCTGGGGCCGCATGGCAAGGAGCCGAGCAATCCCGGGCACTTAGCGCACCAGACGCAGCTTCCGTCCCACCTTGCGAAACACCGCTGAGGCCTCGGGGATGCCCAGCGCGGCCGTCACCGCGAAATAGCTGGCACCGAACGGCAGCGCCACCGCCGCGAAGCCCAGGACGGGGTGCAGGCGCGGCGGCACCAGCAGGCTCCCCCCCCACTCCGCCGCCACGCCGGGCATCGGGCCGAGCAACGACGTGAGGCCCCACTTGATGCCCAGCGCCGCCAGTCCGGCCACCACCGCCGCGCCCCACAGCCGAGGCAGCAACCCCCGCGGCACACCGACGGGCCCCAACCGCCGCACCAGCTTGCGGCGCAGCAGCCCCGACTCCAGCCAGGCCACCAGTCCACTGGCCACCGTGAGGCCCACCGCGCCCAGGTGCTGCGGCAGCCCGAGCCAGTCCGGCAACCGCAGGCCGAGCACCCAGGCGCCCAGGGTGCCCACCAGCACGCGCACCACCGCGAAGCGCAGCGGCGTCTTCGGGTCCTTCAGCGCGTAGAAGGCGGAGGCGTAGAGGCGGCCGACCGTGGAGGCCACCAGCCCCAGCGCCGCGCCCATCAGCAGGTACCAGAGGTAGCGCGAGTCCGCCGCGTCGAAGCGGCCTGTCTGCAGCAGCGCCGCCGCCACCATGTCCCCCAGGAACAGGAAGGCCGCCGCCGAAGGGACGACCCAGAAGCAGATGCGGCGGGCCCCCCCGTCGATGCGCTGACGCAGCTTCGCGGCCACGTCCGCCTCCTCCCCCGTGGCGCGCGACATCTCCGGCAGCTCCGCGGCGGACACCGCCATGCCGAAGAGGCTCACCGGGATGAGGTAGAGGGTCTGCGCGTAGAGCAAGGAGGACAACGCGCGGTTGGAGATGAGCGACGCGAAGGCGGTGTCCACCCACGCGCTGAACTGGACGACGCCGCGGCCCAGCACCACCGGCCCGAAGTTCCTCAGCACCTGCCGCACGGGCTCCGCCGCCAGCGACAACGACGGGCGGAAGCGGCCGAGCAGCTTCAGGACGGAAGGCACCTGCACCGCGAACTGGAGGAAGCTGCCCAGCACCACGGCATGGGCCAGCACCGCCACCAGCGCCTCTTCGGCGTAGCGCCCGCCCGCGGCCACCAGCGCGACGATGATGACCAGGTTCCAGACGACGGGCGCCAGGTAGGAGAGCAGGAAGCGCCGGTGGCTGTTGAGGATGCCCAGGCACCAGGCGCTCAACACCAGCATGCCCGTGCCCGGGAAGAGGATGCGCACCAGGTGGATGGCCAGCACCCGCTCCTGCCCCTGGAAGCCGGGGGCGATGGCGTCCACCAGGAACGGGGTGAACACCATGCCGAGCGCCACCACCACCGCCGTGGCCAGCGACAGGATGCCGAAGACCGCGCCCGCGACCCGGTCCGCCGTCTCCGTGTCCTTGCGCCCCAAAAGCTGCGCGTACACCGGAATGAACGAGCCGGAGAGGACGCCCTCTCCAAACAGGTTCTGGAGGAAGTTGGGGATGCGCAGCGCCGCCTTGAAGACGGCCGCGGCCTCCGCGTTGCCCAGGTAGTGGGCGAAGACGCGCTCGCGCACCAGGCCCATGAGGCGGGAGGCGAGGATGCCGGCGGCCACCAGCGCCGCGCCGCCACCTGAGCGCTCGGGACGGGGGGGCGTGACCGGCGCGACCGGCGGGGGCGGAGACTCAGGCGAGGACGTGGTCACGAGAGCGGCGGACTCTACGCGGGCCGTTGGATGGCATGAAGCCCGAAACCCCGGCCCGCTGTTTCGCTTGACGCCGAACCCTCCAGATTGCGAGGTTCCGGTCCAATGGCCGGCCCTCCCGACAGCGACATGGACGACGTGGCGCGCATCCGCCTCGTACTGGCACGCGAGTTGGAGACCATCAACGAATACGAGGCCTACGCCCGCGCCTCCTCCCACCCGGAGGTCCGCGCGTTCTTCCAGCACCTGGCCGCCGAGGAGAAGGAGCACGTCTCCGAGGCCGTCCACATGCTGCGCATGTTGGACAGTGGTCAGAACGACCACTTCAACAAGCCCTTCGTCCCGGGCCACTTCCAGGCCGCCGAGGCCCCCGCGCCCGCCACGGTCCACGTGCCCGCGCCGGACGCCCCCGGCTTCTCCATCAACGGCCGCAACGGACGCCTGCCGTCCGAGCCGCCGACCTCACTGCCGCCACAGCGGCTGGTGTACGGCCTGCCCGCGCCGCCGCCCGCCGTGGAGTCGCACCCGCTCACCGTGGGTTCGCTGCGCCGCGGTGGTGGCGGTTCCAGTAGCGGTCGTTGAAGCCCTCTTCCCTTCCCACGTTGACGCCCCTGGAGCCCCATTTCATGCCTGACTTCCTTGGACATGCCGAGAACCCGCTCCGCGAGGAGGAGTGGGCGCGTCTGAACGAGACTGTCATCCAGGTGGCCCGGCGCTCGCTGGTGGGCCGGCGCATCCTGGACATCTACGGGCCGCTGGGCGCCGGGGTGCAGACGGTCCCCTACGACGAGTTCCAGGGCGTGTCGCCCGGCGCGGTGGACATCGTCGGCGAGCAGGAGACCGCGATGGTCTTCACCGACGCTCGCAAGTTCAAGACCATCCCCATCATCTACAAGGACTTCCTGCTGCACTGGCGCGACATCGAGGCCGCGCGCACGCACAACATGCCGCTGGACGTGTCCGCCGCGGCGGGCGCGGCCGCGCTGTGCGCGCAGCAGGAAGACGAGCTCATCTTCTACGGTGACGCGCGCCTGGGCTACGAGGGCCTGATGACGGCCAACGGCCGCCTCACGGTGGCGCTGGGTGACTGGTCGGCGGCGGGTGGCGGGTTCCAGGCCATCGTCGAGGCCACGCGCAAGCTCAACGAGCAGGGCCACTTCGGCCCCTACGCCGTCGTCTTGTCGCCGCGCCTGTACTCGCAGCTCCACCGCATCTACGAGAAGACGGGCGTGCTGGAGATCGAGACCATCAAGCAGCTCGCGTCGGACGGCGTCTACCAGTCCAACCGCCTGCGCGGGGACTCCGGCGTGGTGGTGTCCACCGGCCGGGAGAACATGGACCTCGCCGTGTCCATGGACATGGTGGCCGCGTACCTGGGCGCCTCGCGGATGAACCACCCGTTCCGCGTGCTGGAGGCGCTGCTGCTGCGCATCAAGCACCCGGACGCCATCTGCACCCTGGAGGGCGCTGGGGCCACGGACCGCCGGTAGTCCGCGGCCGCGACTTCCACCATGGCCAAGGTCCTGGTCATCGACGACGAGGCGAACCTCCGCAAGGTGCTCGCCGCGATGCTGCGCCGGGACGGCTTCGACGTCACCGTGGCGGAGAACGGCGAGCAGGGGCTCGCCGAGTTCCACAAGAACGGCGCGGACATCGTGGTGACGGACCTGGTGATGCCCAAGGTGGGCGGCATGGAGGTGCTCGGCACCATCCGCGCCGCCAACCCGGACGTCCCCGTCATCATCATCACCGCGCACGGCACGGTGGACTCCGCCGTGGACGCCATCAAGGCCGGCGCGTTCGACTACATCACCAAGCCCTTCGACCAGGCGGAGCTGTCCTCCGTGGTCGCCAAGGCGGCGAAGACGAACGAGAGCGCCCGCCGCTCCGTCCGCCCGGACGTGAAGGCGCGCGCGGCCATCATCGGTGACTCGGCGACCATCCAGGAGGTCTACAAGATCATCGACAAGGTGGCGGACACGCCGTCCACGGTGCTCATCACCGGGGAGAGCGGCACCGGCAAGGAGCTCATCGCCACCGCGCTGCACGGGGCCTCCAGCCGCCGCGACAAGCCGTTCATCAAGATCAACTGCGCCGCCATCCCCGACACGCTGCTGGAGAGCGAGCTCTTCGGCTACGAGCGCGGCGCCTTCACCGGCGCCGTCACGTCCAAGCCCGGCCGCTTCGAGCTGGCCGACGAGGGCACCCTCTTCCTGGACGAGATTGGCGAGATTCCGGTGGAGATGCAGGTGAAGCTGCTGCGCGCGCTCCAGGAAGGCGAGTTCGAGCGCGTGGGCGGCATCAAGACGACGCGCGTGGACGTGCGCCTCGTGGCCGCCACCAACCGCGACCTCCAGGCGGAGATTGAAGCGGGCCGCTTCCGCAAGGACCTCTACTACCGGCTGGCGGTGGTCCCCATCTCCCTGCCCGCCCTGCGCGAGCGCCGCAGCGACATCCCGATGCTCGCCCGGCACTTCGTGGAGAAGTACAACCGGCGCCTCAACAAGAAGATTGAGGGCATCGCCGAGGACGCCATGGCCCTGCTCCAGGGCTACGCGTGGCCGGGCAACATCCGCGAGCTGGAGAACCTCATCGAGCGCGTCCTCCTCTTCGCGGACGGCCCGCTCATCACCGCCCGGGACTTGCCGGAGCCCGTCCGCCAGGGAGCGGGCGTCCAGGCGGGCGCCAACCTGGCCAGCGCGGTGGCCTCGCTCGACGTCCCCACGGGTGAAGTCGGCCTGAAGGACATCGTCCGGATGAAGGCCGCCGAGCTCGAGCGGGACCTCATCGTCAAGAAGCTCGAGGAGACGGGTGGCAACGTCACCCGGGCCGCTCGCCTGCTTCAAATCAGCCGCAAGTCACTCCAGACGAAGATGAAGGAGTTTGGCTTGCGCGACACCACCCCAGACGGGCAGGAAGACGGCCCGGACGAATAGACGGCGGCGAGGCGGAATTCCGCTTCGCGCGCGTCGGTTCCGGGCCCGCCCACCCATTCCAACTCAGGGAGCTTGTATGCGGCCGAACCTTCCCACCCTCGGTGCCCCTCCGAAGCGCAGCCCCTTCGGACCGGTGGTCGCCGTGTCACTCATCCTCGGCGGGGCCGCCGGTGGCGTGTGGTGGTGGAAGCAGCGGATGGCGCAGGCCACGGAAGAGGCCGCGGCGCAGACGCTCAATGCCGCTCCGGACGCGGGCGCGGTCGCCGCGGCGCCCACGCCGGCCCCCGTCGTCACCGACCCCGTCAAGGCCGCGGGCCTGGAGCGCGTCTCGGTGAGCATCACCGGCCCGCTGGAGACGGCGCTGGTCGGCGCCGCGGGCGCGGACGTGGGCCCGGCCCTGGCGCAGGTGGTGACGCGCACGCTGGTGTGGTGGGTGGCCGTGCCGAGCGAAATCCTCCGCAACGACACGCTGGAGGTGCTCTTCGAGCGCCGCGTCAACGAGGAGCCCCTGGTGCACGCGGTGCGCTTCACCAGCGGCAAGCTGGGCAAGACGCTCAGCGCGTACCGCTACCAGCCCGACGGCGAGCCCAACGCCCGCTACTACCTGTCCAGCGGCGACGAGCTGGAGCTGCGCCTGGAGCGCTCCCCCATCGACGACTACGAGCAGGTGACCTCCCTGCTCCGGGATGGCCGCCGGCACAAGGGCGTGGACTTCCGCACCCCGGTGGGGACGCCCATCAAGGCCCCCTTCAACGGCGTGGTGAAGCGCAAGAACTGGAACTTCGGCAGCAACGGCAACTGCATCGAGCTGGTGGAGTCCGGCGGCAAGGGCCGGCGCGCGCTGTTCCTCCACCTGGATGAGGTGGACAAGAGCGTCAAGCCGGGCTCCCGCTTCTCCGTGGGTCAGGTCATCGCCCGGAGCGGCAACACGGGCCGCAGCTTCGCCCCTCACCTGCACTACCAGCTCATGACCCAGAATGACCGGGTGCTGGACCCCTACGAGCAGCACAAGACGTACCGCCGCTCCCTGGCCTCCCAGCACCGGCCCGGTTTCGAGGCGGAGATGCGCCGCATGGACGGGCTGCTGAGCGCGGCCGTGGTCGCCGGCAAGTAAAAGCCACCCGTTTCTTGACACTCCTTCGACGGAGCGGCTAGCTGGAAGCCCCCCGGGCTTGCCGGAAGGCCCGGAAGTTTCGCCGTCGTCGGAGGTCGGATGCACAGGCTTCGCGTCGTACTTGCAGCGCTGACACTGGGCGCGCCGTTCGCCGCCAGCGCGGCGGACATCACCCGGATTGCGTCGTCGCTCGAGGAGGACGACCCGTTCGACCTCTTCATCGACGTCGGCTTCGAGCGCACCCAGAACCGCGCGAAGATCGTCCGCGAGCAGCTCGCCCCCACCGGACAACCCGGTGGCCGCGTGGACGCGTCGGAGCTCTGGTACAAGGGCGTGGACGCCCGGCTCAACCTGGAGCTGTCCGTCGGCCTCTACAGGGACCTGGAGTTCTCCTTCGCCCTGCCCATCGTCTTCTCGCAGAACGAGCGCTGGGACTTCACGTCCAACTCGTCGCCTGAGTCGTCCACCATCACCAACAACTGCGTGAACGCGGACGGCTCCGTCATCTCCGGCTGCCTGGATGGCACGGCGCCGCCCTCCGCCCTGTTCGACGTGCCGCAGGAGAGCTTCCGCGGCGGCCTGGGCAACATGCGCTTTGGCCTGGCGTACGCCTTCTTCAACCAGGAGAAGGACGAGACGAAGCCCACGTGGATTGTCGGCCTGGAGTACGAGGCCCCCACGGCGAAGCTGCGCGACCCGTCCGCGGACACCACGAACTCGGACAGCCGCGGCAACATCGGTGACCGCGTCCACAAGTACCAGCTCTACACGGCCTTCTCGCGCCGCATGGGCGCGGCGGAGCCCTACTTCAAGGCCCACTACACCATCCCCGTGCGCGGCCCTGGCGCCTATTCCAACTGCACCCACCCGAGCAACCTGGGCCAGCCGGGCAACTGCAACACGGGGCCGTGGGACCGCAAGGAGACGGGCATCAACGCCCCCCACCAGGCGGGCATGCTCTTCGGCGTGGAGTTGGTGCCCTTCAACCGGCCGGCGAAGTCCCAGCGCTTCGCCCTGGACGTGCGGGGCATCGGCAACTACGTGGGCAGTGGCCGCTACTACAACGAGCTGAGCGCCGCCCTGCGCAAGCTGCTCACCTCCGACGACTACTTCCAGGTGGGCGGCATGCTGGGCATCACCGCCAACGCGTCGAAGGCCTTCCAGATTCGCGCGTCCGGGACCTTCCTCTACAACACCAACCGCGCCCTCACCGCCGAGGACCTGGGTCAGGATGTCGACGGCAACGGTGAGGTGGACCTGCAGCCTGGCTCGCCCGAGCTGAACCCCAACTTCGACTGGCGCTACGACCTGGTGTCCCGCCGCTTCCTCGCGATGGAGAGCACCACCTTCCGCTTCGACCTGAGCGCCACGTTCAGCTTCTAGCGCCTGACGGGGGCGCCGGCGGCGGCGCCCCCGGGACTCATCGCTTCAACGACAGGCCCAGCCGGTAGACGTCCTGCCCGGCCCAGCCCGCGCGGCGGGCCAGCTCGGTGCTCAGCGCCTTGAGCTTCTCGCCGCGCGACAGGCCCTCCTCCAGGGCCTTTCGCAGCTCCTCCTCGGACCAGCGCGTCTCTCCGGTGCGGCCCTCCACCAGCACCACCACCTCGCCTCGCGCCGCCTCCGCCGCGTAGCGCTCCGCCAGCTCGGACAGGGTGCCGCGGGCGAACTCCTCGTGCAGCTTCGTCAGCTCGCGCGCCACGCAGGCCCGCCGGTTGCCCCAGGCGTCCAGCAAGTCCGGCAGCGTCTCCGACAGACGACGCGGGGACTCATAAAGCACCAGGGTGGCCGAGAGCTGCGCCACCTCCTCCAGCATGGCCCGGCGCTCGGCGCCCTTTCGCGGGAGGAAGCCCAGGAAGTGGAAGCGGCCCGTGGGCAGCCCGGAGGCGCTCAGCGCGGCCACCAGGGCCGTGGGCCCCGGCACCGGCACCACCGTGAAGCCGCGCTCCAGCGCCTCGGCCACCAGCTTCTCTCCCGGGTCACTGATGGCGGGGCTGCCCGCGTCCGTGACGAGCGCGCAGTCCTCGCCCTCCCCCATCCGGTCCAGGATGCGGCCCGCGCGCTGTCCCTCCGCGAAGGCGGGCAGGCTCACCAGGTCCTTCCCTCCAATCCCGAAGTGGTCGAGCAGCACCCGCGAGTGCCGCGTGTCCTCGCACGCGATGAAGCGCACCGAGCGCAGCGTCTCCAGCGCCCGCGACGTGACGTCCCCCAGGTTCCCGATGGGCGTCGCCACCAGGTAGAGCGTTCCAGCCATGGCGTCGTCCTCTCACATCCCGGCGTCGAAGGCGCCAGGGATGTGCTCCACGGTGGCGCGCTCCCCGCGCCCCACCACCGAAATCACATCGAAACGAAGCATCCGCCCGCGCAGGTCATGCGCGAACAGGTAGCGCAGCGCCGCCTTCACCACCCGGCGCTGCTTCGCGAAGGACACGCTGTGCGAAGGGTCTCCCCAGGTGGCCGTGGAGCGCATCCGCACCTCCACGAAGCACACCAGGTCCCCACGCTCGGCGACCACGTCCAGCTCCCCGAAGCGGCAGGTCCAGTTGCGATCCCGCACCCGCCAGCCCTGCGCCTCCAGGAAGCGCACCGCCGCGTCCTCCGCCGCATTCCCGATTTCCCGCCGCTCACCCGGCGCCGCCCCTCGCATCCACCCCTCCCCTGGCGGCCCTCCGGATGGAGGCAACCCGCCACGTCGCCTCAGACGTTAACGGGGCCGTCCGACATCTGCGCGAAGCCCGGGTGCGACGTCACGTGGAGCACCTGCGTCAGCGTGCCCAGGTGCTTCAGCATCCGGGCGATGAGGGGCAGCTTCACCTCCTCCATCCCCGTGAAGACGTCCTCCAGCAGGAAGGGGCGCTTCACCCGGGCGCTCGCCTTCTCCACCACCGTCAACCGAAGGGCCAGGTAGTACAGGTCCAGGTCCTTCGCGGGGAGCTCGCCCACGGGCACCCGGCGCCCTGAGACCAGCGCGAAGGCCTTGCCCTCGCGGTCCCACTCGATGCCCTGGTAGCGCCGGTCCGTCAGCGCGGTGAGGTACTGGACGCACCGCTCCTTGAGCATCCCCTGCACGGACAGCACGTCGGTGGTGAACACATCCGCCGCCTGGGACAGCAGCACGGGCGAGGGGTCCTCCAGCGGCTCCACGGGCACGGAGCCATCCGGCCCGGGTGGGGCCGGCGCGGGCGGCGCCTTGGCCAGGGCGATGGACTCCTTCACCCGGCCGAGCTCCCGCTCCACCTCGCGGACGTCGCGGACGTACGTGCCCTTCTGCGTCAGCTCGGCGTTGAGCGCCTCCGCCTCCGCCTTCAAGGCCTGAACCTGGGTGGCGGCCGCGAGGTAGTCCGGGTCCGACTCCAGGGTGTGCAGTTGGTCCTGCAGCTCCGCCACGCGCGCGCCCAGCAGCTCCTTGCGCTCCAGGGCCGGAGCGATGCCGTCCAGCTCCTCCACGTCGAGCGCCTTCTGCGCCATGCGCAGCGGGGCCGCCTCGGCTTCGTACTCGTCGAGGATCTTCTTCTCGCGGATGTCGAAGCGGTTCTCCTTGCTGCCATGCCGCGTGGCCTTCTGGAGGTCCTCCACGTAGCGAAGCGCCATGAAGGCAGCCAGGCCGAACGCGGGGATGTCCAGCAGCGCCAGGTAGCGGAAGGTGCGGTCCACGCCGAAGCCCAGGCCCACGGCCAGCGCCAGGAACAACACGCCCCCGCCCAGGCCGGCCCAGAAGCCCTTGTTCTGCGTCAGCGGCGCCACCGAGGCGGGGCGCACCTCCGCCTCGTTCTCCCGGTCCGCGTGGAGGCGCGCCAGGGCCTCGTCGCGCCGGGCAAGCACCTTCGGGTGGCGCTTCACGCGGTTCATGATGTCCTGGGGCAGCCCCAGCGACTCGGGCGTCGGCGCCGCGCGCCAGGCGGCCTCCGCCTCGGCGATGGCCACCTTGAGCCCCTCGGTCCCCTTCAGCTTCTGCTCGGCGTCGAAGAGCTGGGAGGCCACCCCGTCAGCCTTGAACTGGAGCCCATCCACCTCCGTGGAGGCGGCCAGCTCCTGCTCCAACGCGCGCAGCTTCGCCTCGGCGGCGGGGATGTCCTCCGCGGGCAACACGGTGGAGGCGGACGCCAGCGACGGGTACCGGCCCGACGTCTTCGGGTCCACCTTCGCCGCCGCGGCGGCCGGCTTCCTGGGGCGGCGCGACGGGAGCTGCGCCAGCTGGAGGCAGTACACCTGCTCGAAGGTGGTGCGCGGCGGAAGGCCCGCCTGCCCCCGGAGGAACTGGCTGATCTCCGACGCGTCCGACGACACGAGCTCCGGCTGCTGCGAGGAGGGATTCATCCGGTGCAGCGTCCCCGAGCCGCCCAGCTCGCGCAGCACGCGGTACGTCACCCCATCCACCCCGATGAACGTCAGCGCCGCCTTGCCGGACCTGGCGCCGGGAGCGACGAAGCTGGCGTCACTGCCGCGCCCATCCGCGAAGAGCAGCGCGAGGGACAGACCCGCCAGGGGGCTCGACTCCGCCGTGGGCGGCTTGAGGACGAGGTATCCCGCCTTGAGGGCAAAGCGCCCCGCGGGGGAGAAACCGCGGACGTTCTGGACGGCGACTTCGGCGAATTGCATGGCCCGCGCATGTTAGCGCGAATGAAAAAAGGAGCGTCCTGGATTGGACGCTCCTTTTCACTGCCCAGGCGCGGGAAGCGCTCAGGAGGCCGCGGCGGCCTTCTTGGCGGGCTTCGGCTCTTCGATGGTGTCGACGCGCGCCGCCTTGCCCTTGAGGGCGCGGAGGTAGAACAGGCGCTTGCGGTTCACGGCACCGCGCGACAGGACCTCGATCTTCTCGTAGCGTGGGCTGTGCAGCGGGAACACGCGCTCGACGCCAACGCCGAAGGAGAGCTTGCGCACCGTGAAGGTGGCGCGGTGGTTGCCCTTCGTCTTCCGGATGACGATGCCCTCGAACGCCTGCACGCGCTCCTTCTCGCCCTCCTTGACCTTCCAATGGACGCGCACGGAGTCACCAGTGTTGAACGTGGTGACATCCTGGCGCAGGAACTTGGCCTCGATGTGCTGAATGGCGGCGTGGCGCATGACGAACTCCGGAAAAACTTGAACTGACGCGATGGTCGCGTGAAAGAGCGGGCCGTACTAACAGAGAGAGCGGTGTCGGACAAGCCCTGATGATCCAACCCGCTAGCAACGCTCAGGGTTACAGCTCTTCCTCCCGCCGGGCCAGAAGTTTCTGGTCGGCCTTGGACAACTCCAGGCGGGCATACAGGTCCGGGCGGCGCTCCTGGGTGAGCACCAACGCCTTCCACCGGCGCCAGCGGGCGATCCGCGCATGGTCGCCAGACTGGAGGACGGCCGGCACCTCGGCGCCCCGGAAGACGGGCGGGCGGGTGTACTGGGGATGCTCCAGCAGGCCCTCCTCGAAGCTCTCCGTGACAGACGAGTCCACGTTGCCCAGCACCCCGGGCACCAGCCGCGCCACGGCGTCCACCACCGTCATGGCGGCCAGCTCGCCGCCGGTGAGGACGAAGTCGCCCAGGGACAGCTCCCCGTCGAGGTGCGCCATCACCCGCTCGTCCACGCCCTCGTAGCGGCCACACACGAGGATGAGCCCCGCCTCGTGGCGCACCAGCTCGCGGGCCGTGGCCTGGGTGAAGGTGGGCCCCCGCGGGCTCATGAGCAGCACCCGGGCGCCCGGGTGCCGTGCCTTCGCCGCTTCAATCGCGGCGACCAGGGGCTCCGGCTTCATCACCATGCCGGCGCCGCCGCCATAGGGCGCGTCGTCGGTGACGCGGTGCTTGCCCTCGGCGAACTCGCGGATGTCGGTGAGGGTGGTGGCCAGCAGGCCCTTCTCCTGGGCCTTTCCGAGGATGCTGGCGCCCAGGTAGCCGGACACCATGCCGGGGAACAGCGTGAGGATCTCCACCGGGTACGGTGGGCTCATTCCGCGTCCTCCGGGCCTCCACCCGCCTCGGCGCCCTTGCGCCCCGCCTCGATGTACTCGGGCGGGTGGATGACGATGCGCCGCGCGGCGAGGTCCACCGTGGGGACGAACTCGTCCGCGAAGGGCACCACCAGCTCTTCACGGCCCGCCGCGCGGATGACCAGGTTGGGCACCTCGCCGGTGGCCCAGATCTCCTCCACCCGGCCCAGCGCGTTCCCCTGGGCGTCCACCGCCTCCAGCCCCACGAGGTCGCCCTGGAAGTACTCCCCCTCTTCAGGGGGCTCCAGGTCCTCGCGGAAGACGAACACCTTGGCGCCCACGAGCGCCTCCGCGTCGTTCCGCGTCTCCACGCCCTCGAGGACCACGAGGTTCTCCTTGGGCGTGGGCCGGAGCGCCTCCAGCCGGAGCTCGCGCTCCACCCCGGCCCGCGTCCGCACCCAGATGCGGTCCACGGTGTCGAGCGTCTCTGACGCCGGATCCAACGCGCGGATGGCCACCTCGCCACGCAGCCCGTGGGCACGCGAGACGTACCCCAGCTCCAGGTAGGGACTGGCCGTCACTGCGCGGTGTCCGGCGCGGCCGGTGCGCTTGCCGCGTTGCGCCGGTCGTCGAGAATCTCCAGGCGGACCTTCTGCCCGGACTTCTGGGCGGCGGCGTTGAGCAGTGTCCGGAGGGCATTCACGGTGCGCCCGTCACGGCCAATGACCTTGCCGACGTCCTCGGCGGAGACCTTCAGCTCGAAGAGCCGGGCCCCTTCCGCCTCGGACATGCGCAGGCTGACCTGGTCAGGATGGTCGACCAGGGCCCGCGCCAGATAGGTGATGAGCTGCTCCACGTCCACCGGAGCGTGGCTCAGACCGCGGGAGCGGGCTTGGCCTTGCCGGCGACCTTGATGAGGTCAGCGACCGTCTCGGACGGCGTCGCGCCCGTCTTCAGCCAGTAGTTGAGGCGCTCCTCGTTGAACTCCACCTTCGGCGGCTCCAGGTTCGGGTCGTACGCGCCCACGGCCTCGATGAACTTGCCGTCCCGGGGGTTGCGGGAGTCGGTGGCGACCACGTGGTAGTACGGCTTCTTCTTGGCGCCCGCGCGGGCAAGACGGAGGACAACGGCCATTGAATGCTCTCCAACGAACAGGAAACGTCTCAGGAAAGGGGTGGCGCTCTTAACGCCGCTCCCGCTGGATTGTCAAGGAAGCTCGGGACCTTATGTCGGACTCTCGGCCCCGGCTTGCTGCTCACCGGTATTGGCGAGCTGCCCGCAGGCGCCGGCGATGTCCCGGCCCCGGTTCCTGCGGATGTAGGCGGCGACATGGCCGTCCGCGAGGATGGCGCGGAACTGCTCCGCCCGCTCCTCGCCGGTGCTGTGGAACCCCAGGCCGGGATTCTCATTGTAGGGGATCAGGTTCACCTTCACCGGGATGCCCTTGAGCAGGTCGATGAGCCGGTGCGCGTCCTCGTCCGCGTCGTTGAAGCCCTGGATGAGGACGTACTCGAAGGTGATGCGGCGGCCCTGACGCAGCGGGAACTTCCGGCAGGCGTCCAGCAGGGCCGCGATGTTCCACTTCCGGTTGACGGGCATCGTCTTGCTGCGCTGCTCGTCGGTGCTGGCGTTGAGGGAGATGGCCAGCTTGACGTCCGTCTCCTTGCCGAAGCGCTCAATCATCGGCACCAGGCCCACGGTGGAGACGGTGATGTGCCGGTGGCTGAAGTTCGGCCCGTCCTGGGACTGGAGGATGGCGAGCGCCGTCTTGAGGTTCTCGAAGTTGTGCAGCGGCTCCCCCATCCCCATGAACACCAGGTTGGAGAGCGGGCGCAGCGTCTCGTGGCCCTCGTTCTTGCGGACCTCGCGGTTCACCGCGTGGACCTGGGCGACGATCTCGCTGGGCGTGAGGTTGCGCTTGAGCCCCATGGTGCCCGTCATGCAGAAGCCGCAGGCCATGGCGCAGCCCACCTGGGTGGACACGCACAGCGTCCGGCGGTCCTCGGTGGGCATGTAGACGGACTCGATGTAGCGCCCGTCCCGCGTCTTCCACCGGTACTTGATGGTGCCGTCGGAGCTGCGCAGCTCCACGTCCTTCACCAGGGGGATGATCTCCGCCTTCGTCCGGAGCTTCTCGCGCAGCGCCTTGGACAGGTCCGTCATCTCGTCGAACGAGGTGGCGCCGCGCTGGTGCAGCCAGCGGTAGATCTGCGGGGCGCGGAAGGCGCGCTCGCCCAGCTCCTCGGTGACGAAGCGCGCCAGCGCCTCCATCGACAGGCTGGCCACGTCCACCAGCCTGGCGGGCGCGGGAGCCGGCAGCGGCTCGGTGACTGGCAGCAAGGTGGCGGAGGTCTCTGACATCGTCGTAGCGCTTAACGGAGGGCCCAGGGGCGTCCCTTCCCACACCTGGGCACGGCAAGTCAAAGGAGCCCCTGCTCCCCCGCCCGCCTCGTGGACACTCCCGCTCGCTTCTCCTGGAAGAACAGCGGCCCGGGCCCGCGCCTTCTGGAGCGCGGACACCGGGCCTGGAACGGCGGCCCCGCGGGGGGCCGGCCGGCTACTTCTGGTACGGGTAGGAGTGGATCTCCGTCTCCCGGAAGAAGTACGCGATCTCGATCTTCGCGTTCTCCAGGCTGTCGGAGCCGTGCACCGTGTTCTTGTCGATGCTGGTGGCGAAGTCCTTGCGGATGGTGCCCTCGGCCGCCTGCGCGGGGTTGGTGGCGCCCATGATGTCCCGGTTGGCGAGGACGGCGTTCTCACCCTCCAGCACCATGAGGACGACCGGGCCGGAGATCATGAACTGCACCAGGTCCTTGAAGAAGGGCCGGGACTTGTGGACCGCGTAGAAGCCCTCGGCCTGCGCCTGGGACAGGTGCTGCAGGCGGATGGCGACCGGCTTCAGCCCCTTCTCCTCGAAGCGGCTGATGATCTTCCCGATGACGCCCTTCTCCAGGCCGTCCGGCTTGATGATGGACAGCGTACGCTCAATCGCCATGTGACTGGCTCCTTCTGGTGTTTCCGTTGGGGTTTAGCGCTTCTTCGGAGCGCCCCGCTTGAGGGCCTCCTGAAGGGTGGTGCCCAGCTCGGCGGGGCTGGCGGACATCAGGATGCCCGCGGCCTCCATGGCCTTGATCTTCTCCGTCGCCGTGCCCTTGCCGCCGGAGATGATGGCGCCGGCGTGGCCCATGCGCTTGCCCGGGGGCGCGGACTGGCCCGCGATGAAGCCGGCGATGGGCTTGGTGAACTCGCGCGCCACGTACTCCGCGCCGCGCTCCTCCGCGTCACCGCCGATTTCGCCAATCATGATGACGGCGTCGGTGTCCGGGTCCGCGTTGAAGAGCTTCAGCACGTCCACGAAGTCCGTGCCGTTGACCGGGTCACCGCCGATGCCCACGGCGGTGGACTGGCCCAGGCCGAGCTGCGTGAGCTGGTGCACGGCCTCGTAGGTCAGCGTGCCGGAGCGGGACACCACGCCGATGCGGCCCGGCTTGTGGATGTGGCCCGGCATGATGCCGATCTTGCACAGCGCGCCGGGGGTGATGACGCCCGGACAGTTGGGGCCCACCAGCCGGACGCCCGGCTTGTCCTGCAGGTAGCGCTTGGCGCGCACCATGTCGTTCACCGGGATGCCCTCGGTGATGACGATGATGAGGGCCACGCCCGCGTCCGCGGCCTCCATGATGGAGTCCGCGGCGAAGGGCGGCGGCACGAAGACGACGGACGTGTTCGCGCCCGTCTCCTTCACGGCCTCGGCCACCGTGTTGAACACGGGGACCTTGCCCTCGAACGTGGTGCCGCCCTTGCCCGGAGTCACCCCGGCGACGAGCTTCGTGCCGTACTCGAGCATCTGCTTCGCGTGGAACGAACCCGCCGAGCCCGTGATGCCCTGGCAGAGGACCTTCGTGTTTTCGTTGACGAGAATGGCCATGGCGTTCTTTCCGGAAAAGAGTGCGCGGGACTACTTCACCGCGGCGACGGCCTTCTCCGCCGCCTGACGCAGGTTGTCCGCCGGGGTGATGGCGAGGCCGGAGTTGCTCAGCAGCTCCTTGCCCTTCTCCACGTTGGTGCCTTCCAGCCGGACCACGAGCGGGACCTTGAGCTGGACCTCCTTCGCCGCGGCGATGATGCCCTCGGCGATGACGTCGCACTTCATGATGCCGCCGAAGATGTTGACCAGCACCGCCTTCACGGCCGGGTCCGCCAGGATGAGCTTGAAGGCCGCGGTGACCTTCTCCTTGTTGGCGCCGCCGCCCACGTCCAGGAAGTTGGCCGGGCTGCCGCCCACCAGCTTGATGGTGTCCATGGTGGCCATGGCCAGGCCGGCGCCGTTCACCATGCAGCCGATGTTGCCGTCCAGCGCGATGTAGGCCAGGTCCCACTCCTTGGCCTGGATCTCACGCGGCTCCTCCTCGGCCAGGTCGCGGTACTCCAGCAGGTCCTTGTGCCGGTAGAGCGCGTTCTCGTCGAAGGTCACCTTCGCGTCGAGCGCCACCACGCCGCCATCCTTCAGGATGACCAGCGGGTTGATCTCCACGAGCGAGGCGTCCGTGTCGATGAACATCCGGTACAGCGCCGAGCAGAACCGGGCGAACTTGTTCACCGTGGGGCCGGACAGGCCCAGCCCGAAGGCCAGCTTGCGGCCCTGGAAGTCCTGGAAGCCCACGGCCGGGTCCACCGACTCGCGGAGGATCTTCTCCGGGTGCTTCTCCGCCACTTCCTCAATCTCCACGCCGCCCTCGCGGGAGGCCATGAAGGTGATGCGGCTGGTGGCGCGGTCCAGCGTCACGCCCAGGTACAGCTCCTGGCCAATGGCGAGACCTTCTTCGATGTAGACCTTGTGGACCGTCTGGCCTTCCGGCCCGGTCTGGATCGTCTTGAGCTTCATGCCCAGCATCTGCTTGGCCAGCTCCTTGGCCTCGGCGGGGCTCTTGGCCAGCTTCACGCCGCCGCCCTTGCCGCGGCCACCTGCGTGGATCTGGGCCTTCACGACGACCACGGAAGTGCCGAGCTCCTTCGCCGCGGCCTCCGCTTCATTGGCGGAAAGAGCGAGGATGCCCTTCGGCGTGGGCACGCCGTACTTCCGGAAGATTTCCTTGCCCTGGTACTCGTGGATCTTCATCGAGGCTCCGGTGGAGACGAGGGAGACAGCCTGAACAGAGGCGTCAGCGCCGGGCCCTCATTGCGCAGAAAAGGACGGAGTGCAAGACCGTTTGACCCCGGTACACCTGCATCGTCCGACAGGGGTCATGGCAGATAATCAGGGATGTCCGCGAAGATGAGGCTGCCTTCACGGCGGAACACTCCAGGGACATCCAAACGGCAACGGCCCCGCCCGGCGTCTCGTGGGACGCCGGCCCGGGGCCGCTCGAAGCCGGACATCGCCGGGGACGCTCGAGCGAGCGCCCTACCCCGGGCCCCCGCCGTGGCCGTGCTTCTCCTCGGCGGCGAAGAAGATGTCCTTGATGGTGAGCTTGGTCACCTCGCGGTTCATCACCGCGATGGACGTGACGAGCGGGATCTCCTTCGGGCAGACCTTCACGCAGTTCTGCGCCTTGCCGCAGTCCTGCACGCCGCCGGGCCCCATGAGCGAGCGCACGCGCTCCTCGGCGTTCATCTTGCCCGTGGGGTTCATGTTGAACAGGCGGGCCTGGCTGATGGCCGCGGCGCCCACGAAGTCGTTCTCCTGCGTCACCTGGGGGCAGGCCTCCAGGCAGCTTCCGCAGGTGATGCACGTGGACAGCACGTACATCACGGACTGATCTCCGGGAGACTGGCGGGGGCCGGGGCCCAGGTTGTGCGTCCCGTCGACGGGCACCCAGCCCTTGATGCGCTTGAGCGCGTCGAACATGCGGTCGCGGTTCACCGTGAGGTCACGCACCACGGGGAACTTGCTCATGGGCTCCAGCGTGATCGGCTGCTCCAGCTTGTCGATCAGCGCCGAGCAGGCCATGCGCACGCGGCCGTTGATGTTCATGGCGCAGCTGCCGCAGACCTCCTCGAGGCAGGCGGCGTCCCAGATCACCGGGGCCACCTTCTTGCCCTCCACGGTGACGGGGTTGCGCTGAATCTCCATCAGGCACGAGATGACGTTGGCGCCCTTCACATAAGGGAGCTTGAACTCATCGAAGTGGCCTGGCTTCGCGGGATCATCCTGCCGCCAGATGCGGAAGGTGACGGTCTTGTTGGTGACAGCGGATGCCTGTGCAGTGTCCATGTGGCTCGACCCTTCACTTCCAAATCAGTTGAGTGGTTCCCGTCTCAGGCGTACCAGCGCGGCTCGGGGTCCAGCACGGGCGTGGGGATGTCCTGGTAGTGGATCTGCGGACCGGCCTCGCTGTACGTCGCGATGGTCGTCTTGGCCCACTTCTCGTGGCGCGCGCGCCACAGGCTCATCCAATCCGGGTCCTGCGTCGGGTCCTTCGTCTTCGGCTCGGGCAGCGAGAAGTCCGGCTTGTAGTGCGCGCCGCGGCTCTCGTCGCGGAGCAGCGCGCTGGTGGCGATGACCTCGCCCAGCTCGAACATGTTCCAGAGCTGGTTGGTGTACGACAGCGCGCGGTTGGCCACGTTGCCCGTGTCCAGCACGTTGACGTTCTTCCAGCGCTCCTTCAGCTCGCGGATCTTCTCCACCGTCTTCTTCAGGCGGTCGTTGTAGCGGACGACGGTGCAGTTCTCCGTCATGGTGTCGCCCAGCTCCTTGGCGAGCCCGTACGGATTCTCCGTGCCGCTCATCTTGATCATCGTGGCGAAGCGGTCCTGCCAGTACTTCTGCGCCGCCTGGAAGTGCTTCTCCGGCATGGCCGCCGCGCTGGTCGTCTGGCTCTTGGCGAAGGACGCCATGGCCGGGCCGCCGATCATGCCGGAGTAGATGCAGGACAGCAGCGAGTTGGCGCCCAGGCGGTTCGCGCCGTGGAAGGCGTAGTCCGCCTCGCCCGCGGCGTAGAGGCCGGGGATGGTGGTGGACTGGTTCTTCGGGCTGCCCTCGGCCGGCGTCATCGTCTTCGGGTCGGCCTCGAAGTTCACGTACAGGCCGCCCATGGAGTAGTGCATGCCCGGGAAGATGACCATGGGCACCTTGCGCGGGTCGTCACCGACGAACTTCTCGTAGATCTCCATGACGCCCTTGATCTTGGCGTCCAGCACCGGCGCGGGGATGTGCGTCACGTCCAGGTACACGCCGTCCCGGCCGCCAATGCCCATGCCCAGCTCGCGGCAGACCATGAAGATCTCGCGGGTGGCCACGTCGCGGGGCACCAGGTTCTTGTACTTGGGGTACTTCTCCTCCAGGAAGTACCAGCGCTCCGCCTCCGGGATCTGCTGAGGAGGACGGGTGTCGCCCTTCTTGCGGGGCACCCAGACGCGGCCGCCCTCGCCGCGCACCGACTCGCTCATCAGGCGCAGCTTGTCCTCGCCCGGGATAGACGTCGGGTGCACCTGGATGAACTCGCCGTTGGCGTAGTTCGCGCCCTCCATGTAGGCGCGGCCCGCGGCGGTGCCGGTGTTGATGATGGAGTTGGTGGAGCGCCCGAAGACGATGCCCGGGCCACCCGTGGCCAGGCAGACGGCCTCGGCCGGGAAGGTGCGGATCTCCATGGTGCGCAGGTCCACCGCCACGCTGCCGATGCAGCGCCCGGTGTCGTCCTTCACCGTGCCGAGCCACTCCCAGTACTCGTACTTGGTGACCTTGCCCTCGGCCTCGTAGCGGCGGACCTGCTCGTCCAGCGCGTAGAGGAGCTGCTGGCCGGTGGTGGCGCCGGCGAAGGCCGTGCGGTGGTGCAGCGTGCCGCCGAAGCGGCGGAAGTCCAGCAGCCCTTCCGGCGTGCGGTTGAACGTCACGCCCATGCGATCCAACAGGTAGATGATGCCCGGGGCGGCGTAGCACATGCCCTTCACGGACACCTGCTCCGCCAAGAAGTCGCCGCCGCGCAGCGTGTCCTTCACGTGGATGTCCGGATGGTCACCCTCGCCCTTGGTGTTCACCGCGCCATTGATGCCGCCCTGGGCACAAACGGAGTGGGAACGCTTCACCGGGACGAGCGAGAGCACATCCACCTGGTGACCCGCCTCCGCGAGCTTGATCGTCGTCATCAGCCCGGCGAGACCGCCGCCCACCACCGTGAACCGCGCTGCTGCTGCCATCATCGTCTCCTTGACTGCCAAACGCCGGACACTGCTCTTCAGAGCCGACCCGCCAGGTGGCGCGCCAGGGTCCGGACGTCCCGTGCGAGTTCTACAGGCTAGTTAACTTGGTGAAAACGCGCTGCAACGATGGCGTCCGGGGCAATTAGCCCGCGTCATCCACAGCATCAGGCACAGGGCCCGCCAGGTCTCCCCGGCGGGCCGCACGTGACCGCCCGGCGATTACAGCTTGACGGAATCGACCGTCTTCTTGACCGACTGGAAGGACTTCTCCAGCTCGGCCTTCTCGCCGTCGTTCAGCTCGACGGTGATGATCTTCTCCACGCCGCCCGCGCCGATCTGCACGGGGACGCCGAAGAAGTAGTCCTTGATGCCGTACTGGCCCTCCAGCAGGGCGGCGGCCGGCAGGACGCGCTTGCGGTCCTGCAGGAAGCTCTCCGCCATGGCGATGGCGGAGGCCGCGGGGCCGAAGTAGGCGCTGCCCGTCTTGTACAGGCCGACCAGCTCCGCGCCGCCGGTCCGGGTGCGCTGGATGATGGCGTCCAGCTTGTCCTTGGCGATCAGCTCCGTCAGGGGCACGCCGCCCACCGTGCTGTGGCGCACGAGGGGGACCATGTCGTCGCCGTGGCCGCCCAGCACCAGGGCCTCCACGTCGCGGATGGAGGAGCCCAGCGCCTCGGCGACGAAGCACTTGAAGCGGCTGGTGTCCAGCACGCCCGCCATGCCGACCACCATGTGCTTGGGCAGGCCGGCGATCTTGTGGAGCGCGAACACCATCGCGTCCAGCGGGTTGGCCACGTTGATCACGAAGGCGTTCGGGGCGTGCTGCTTGATGTTGCTCGCCACGTCCGTCATGATCTTCAGGTTGATGTCGAGCAGGTCCTCACGGGACATGCCCGGCTTGCGCGGCATGCCGGCGGTGATGATGATCACGTCCGAGCCGGCCACGTCCTTCCAGTCCGTGGAGCCCGTCACGCGGCAGTCGTAGCCGTCAACGGCGGAGAGCTGGTTGATGTCCAGCGCCTTGCCCTTGACCAGGCCTTCGGCCGCGGGGATGTCGAACAGCACCACGTCACCGAGCGACTTCTGCACCGCGAGCAGCGCCAGGTTGCCGCCGATCTGCCCGCCGCCGATGAGGCTGATCTTCTTCTTGCCAGTCTGAGCCATGGATCCGTCTCTCCTTGGTCCCCATCCGGGGACTACATGTTCTTGATGATGGCCTGCCCGAACTCGGAGCACTTGACCTCGGACACCCCGCTCTGCCCCTCCTGCTTCATCAGGCGGGCGAAGTCGTAGGTCACCGTCTTGCTGGCGATGGCGCGGTCCATGCCCTTGATCATCAGGTCGGCCGCCTCGTGCCAGCCCAGGTGCCGGAACATCATCTCACCGGAGAGGATGACCGAGCCCGGGTTCACCTTGTCCTGGTCCGCGTACTTGGGCGCCGTGCCGTGCGTGGCCTCGAACACCGCGTGGCCCGTGACGTAGTTGATGTTGCCGCCCGGCGCGATGCCGATGCCGCCCACCTGCGCCGCCAGCGCGTCCGACAGGTAGTCGCCGTTGAGGTTCAGCGTGGCGATGACGTCGAACTCGTCCGGACGGGTGAGGACCTGCTGCAGGGTGATGTCCGCGATGGAGTCCTTGATCAGGATCTTCCCGGCGGCCAGCGCGGCCTTCTGCTCCGCGTTGGCGGCGTCCTCGCCCTTGGCGGCCTTGGTGGCCTCCCACTGGTCCCAGGTGTAGACCTTGTCACCGAACTCCCGGGCCGCCAGCTCGTAGCCCCACTTGCGGAAGGCGCCCTCGGTGAACTTCATGATGTTGCCCTTGTGGACCAGCGTGACGCTCTTGCGCTTGTGGTCCACGGCGTACTGGATGGCGGCGCGGATCAACCGGCCGCTGCCCTCCTGCGACACCGGCTTGACGCCCAGGCCCACGTTGGCGGGGAAGCGGATCTTCCCGAACTCCTTCGGGAACTCCTGCTTCAGCAGGCCCAGGAACTTCTCCGCGGCGGGGGAGCCCGCCTCGAACTCGATGCCGGCGTAGATGTCCTCCGTGTTCTCGCGGAAGATGGTCATGTCGACCTTCTCCGGCGTCTTCACGGGGCTGGGCACGCCCTTGAAGTAGCGCACGGGCCGCAGGCAGACGTACAGGTCCAGCATCTGCCGCAGGGCCACGTTCAGCGACCGGATGCCGCCGCCCACCGGCGTCGTCAGGGGGCCCTTGATGCCGACCAGGTAGGTGCGGAAGGCCTCGACCGTCTCGTCGGGCAGCCAGTTGTTGACCGCCTTGAAGGACTTCTCGCCGGCGAGCACCTCGTACCAGGCGATCTTCTTCTTGCCGTTGTAGGCCTTCTCCACCGCGGCGTCGAACACCGCCTGGGACGCGCGCCAGATGTCACGGCCGGTGCCATCACCCTCGATGTAGGGGATGATCGGGTGGTCCGGAACCGACAGCTTGCCGCTCTGCAGGGAGATCTTCTCTCCGGATGACGGGGGCGCCATGGATGTGCTCCTGAGAAGGTGTGACCGTGTAAGAATCGGCGCGGGATAGTCGAGAACCCGCCCCGCGACGTCAAGGAGTTTGGCCACGGGCTGACGCGGAACGACTTATCGGAGCCAGCGGCCGGGCGCGGAATAACGGCCCGCCTCCGCGGGCGCATGCCCCAGCGCCGCGACATTCCCGTTGGATCAACGAAAAAGGAGGGCCAGGCCCCGGTGGCCCGCCCTCCGCTTCCTCATCCCTGAATCAAGGACGGGCCCGCTGGCCCATCCGCGCTACCAGCTCGACATTCCCGGCGCGGGCAGCTCCACCGTCACCGTGATGCCGACCTTCGCGGCGCTGGACACCGCCAGCGTGCCGCCCATGGACTCCGTCAGCTCACGGGCCCGGGCCAGCTTGCGGTGCAGCGGCCCCACCAGCATGGGCGACAGGAGCACCGCCTGGAGCTCCCGCGCGGACAACGAGGCCCCCGCGATCTGGACCTGGAACCGGGGCGGTTCGTCTCCGAAATCATCCGCGGCGTCCACCACCACGCGCACGCCCTGCCCGTTCGCCGCGTCCGCGGCGTGCGCCAGCAGAAGCAGCAACACCTGCTGCAGCCGGCGGTGGCTGACATTAGCGGGGACCGGCTCTTCAGGAAGGTCCAGGGAAACCTGCACTCCTCGCAGGCGGCGGGTGACGGAGAGGAGTTCCAACGCACCGCCGACGACCTCCGCCACATCCACGCGGAGTACGTCAGGCAAATCCACCAGCGCCAGGCTCGTGGCGCGGCGCGGCGCGGCGACCAGGAGTTGCTCCGAGGCCCGCGCCCCTTCCACAGCGTTCACGACAGCACTCATCCCTCTCACCTCCCGCTCGCTGTACTGAGGAAACTCTAACGGGCCGGTCTGACGAACGCCATTTCACTACGAGAAAGTACGCACAGGCTGCCAGACTTATGACATTACAGCCGCGCAGCATCTTGGCCGTATGAGTGTGCCGTCCGAGCCGTCGCGGCGAATCGCTTCGTAAGACTTGGAAGTGGGCTGCTGTCACCTCCGACCCACGGACGTGAATTCCGCCAGCCAGAAAACAGCCTGACTGCACAAATCCGATTTGACTGTTCCTCGGAAATCCGTATGATGCGGACCTATAGCGATTCGCCGCCTAACGCAGCACCGCTGGAGCAGGGAGGAACAACCGTGCTTGCAATTTCGACGACTGCATCAGGGGTTCCTCAGCACCGGAGAAGGGGGCGCCTGATCATGGAAGGGGGAAACCCGCTCTCCGACCGTCGGTCGGTCGAGTTCCGCAGTCGTGACGCGCTGTTCAACGTGATTCCGCTTCCGCCCGCCGAGGCGGCGCTGGACGATTCGGGCTACTCCCTGCACGGGGCGGGCGCGGACGCCATCACCTGCTCCGTGGGCACTCCGGACAACGCCATTGGCGTGGTGACGCGGCTGAGCCCCACCGTGGTGTGGGTGATGCCCCAGGGAGAGGTGGACACCTCCGAGTCCCGCAACCTGCCCGTCTACCTGTCCGGCTGCGGCGTGACGCTGGGCCCCATCCGGGGCGCCTTCATCCGCACGGACGCCGAGACGGCGCTGTCCCCGGTGGGGCTGCAGTTGGTGAGCGTGTCGCTGGAGCAGGGCCGTCAAATCCTCGCACTGCTGGCGGATGCGCTGAAGCGTGGCGTGGCGGAGCCCGCCGCGTCTGCCCTTCCGGTGCAGGACACCATCGACGAGGTGGAGCGCATCCGCGCCATCCTCGTGGCCATCAGCACCGCGGGCAACAAGGGCGTGCTGCGCCGCATGGGCCGCACGGTGCGCCTGGTGCTGGAGCGCTACGACGCGGAGACGGAGAAGCTGGAGTGGCACGCGGAGGACCCGGTGTCCGACTGGGGCGAGGCGCCCTACGACATCGACGTCATCGGCCACAACAGCGCGTACCGCATGCGCCTGGACTCGGGGACGGTGGAGGGGCAGCGCTTCACCACGCCGCTGCCCGACGTGCTCTTCCGCATCCGTCACCGCTGGCACCGCCGCACGCCCGCGCCGGACGGCGTGCGCGTCTCCTTCCACCACCCGCTGTGGCGCGAGCTGGGCGAGGTGGAGCGCGCGGTGGTGGACCTGTCCTTCTCCGGCCTGTGCATCCGCTGCCGCCCGGAGGACCTGCTCTTCCCGGGCCTGCTGCCGCCCCTGCTCGAGCTGCACACGGCGGACGGGCAGGCCATCCGCCTGCGCGGTGAAATCCGCTACGTCACCAGCGCGCGCGCCGACGGCACCGTGCTGTGCGGCCTGAGCGTGTCGCCCTACTCCTCCGACGAGGCGCGCTGGGTGCGCTTCGTCTCCCAGACGACCAATCCCAACACCTGCACCAGCGACCTGCAGGAAGAGGGGCTCTGGGATGTCTTCACGCTGTCTGGCTTTTTCAGCCTGGCGAACAAGTCCTCTCAGGAATTCGACGCGCTGAAGCAAGCCTTCAGCCACATGGCCAGGCGCGCCGCGGAGGTCCCGCAGCTCTTCTGCCAGGCCGTCTGGCCCTCCGAGCGCGGCCCCGAGGCGACGCTGTCCATCATGAAGACGTACCGGCACACCTGGATGGGGCATCAGGTGGCCAAGCGCCCGGGCAAGCCCGCCATCAAGGGGCTGGAGCCGGGCCGCATCATGCACGACCTGTACGTGCGCTGCTTCGAGCACCCGCAGAGCGACCCCGACTTCCGCTGGGCCGTGGCCTACGTGGAGGGCCTCAACCCGTGGATCTCGCGCGCGCACGTCCGCTACGGCGAGCGCCACATGGCGGCGAACCCGGAGCTGTGCTTCACGCGCAAGGTCCACATGATGGACGTCTACACGGACGAGATGACGGGCCGGCTGCACGAGGGCATCACCATCAGCCCCGCCACGTCCGCCGAGCTGACGCTGCTGACGGACCACCTCGCCAGCTCGCGCCCCTCCTGCTACGTGGAGGCGCTCGACTTCACGCGCGACCGCATCGACATGCGCGCCGTGCAGGGACAGTGGAACACCTTTGGCCTGGAGCGCGAGCGCGAGGTCCTCGTCGCGCGCCGCAACGGCGTGGCCCTGGCCGCCGCCGTCCTGGAGCTGGGCCAGCAAGGCACCAACCTCTACAGCCTGCTCGACATGGCACGGCTGTTCCCCCTGAGCGACGCGGGGCCGTCCACCTACGTCGCCCTGGTGGATGCGGCACGCCGCTGGTACGCCGCCCGCCACCGCCGCTCGTTCCACTACATCTGTGAGGACGACGGTGGGCAGTACGTACAGGAAGCCGGGATTCACGCAGGTCCGGACCCGTACATGTGGATCATCTCCGCGAAGCTGATCCCTGACTATCTCGAACACATCAGTGAAGTCTCCATCGGGCGCCGAAGCGCTCCCAACTCTCGCCAGGGGTAATGAACATGAGCAAGCAACTCGTGGAGGAGCTGTACACACCGAACCTGACCGCCACCCGTGAGCGCATCAAGACGGACCCGCGGCTGAAGGCGCTGCTGGACGACAAGGCGGACCCGGCGCTGTTCGAGGCCTTCCTCATCACCTGGAACTCGCTGGGCGTCTACATGACGGAGCCGGTGGACGGCTGGATTCGCCGCGCCGGTGAGGCCACCGTCAAGGTGGGCCTGGACGACGTGGGCCAGAAGCTCATCGCCCACGCCAAGCACGAGGCCGGCCACCACCTGATGATGGTCGAGGACACCAAGCACCTGGTGGCCCGCTGGAACGAGCGCCGCAGCCCCAAGCTGAACGCCGAGGAGCTCATCGCGCAGCCGCCCACGCAGGCCATGAAGGAGTACCGGGAGATCCACGAGAACACCATCACCGGTGAGATGCCCGCCGCCCAGGTGGCCATCGAGTACGAAATCGAGGGCCTGTCGACGATTCTCGGGCCGGTGATCCTGGAGCAGGCCAAGAAGGTCTGTGGCGAGGAGATCCTCCAGGGCATGTCCTTCCTCAAGGAGCACACGGAGATTGACGTCGGGCACACCGCGCTCAACGAGGTGATGCTCAACAAGCTCCTCGCCCAGGTGCCGGACAAGGCGCCCATCATCGCCAAGACGGGCGCCAGCGCGCTCGACATCTACCTGCGCTTCATGGGCGACTGCGTGGAGCGCGCCGGGAAGCTGGTCCAGTCCGCCGCGGCGGCCTGAGCCTCCCCGCCGCGCGCCGTCACGAGGCGCCCCGGCCCGGGCGCCTGTCGTGGCGCGCGCTTCAGCCCGCCCGCCGCACCTCCCCGCCCTTCTGGCGCGAGGGAGGCCGGACGCGGCCCTTGAGCGAGCCCAGGAGGTGGCCCCGCGTGCCGCCTCCCGCGATGCCGAACACGTAGCGGTCCGGCCGGAGCACCACGAGGTCGGCCGCGTACCGCGCGAACCAGGCCCCCAGCCGTCCGTCCAGGTCCACCAGCGCGTCCGGCCCGCCCGTCTCCGCGCGGTCCGCGGCGGCCACGCGCCACCACCGCGCCCCCAGCTCGTCCGACAGGGCCCGCGCCTCGCGCTGGGCCTCCTGGGAGGCGCCGGGGCGCGTCAGCACCACGAAGCCCTCCCCCAGGCAGTCATCCAGCAGCGCCGCCTGCCCGTCGGGCCGCTCCACGCGCGGCTGCGGGAAGTAGGAGCCTTCTGGCACGTCGCCCTTCTCCCGCCGGGCGCCCTGCATGAAGCCCCGGCGCAGGGGCATCTCCGGCTTCACCTTGTAGTCGCGGATGAAGTCACCGGCCACCGGCAGCCGGTAGAGCACCTGGATGAGCGCGTTGCGCGCGCGGGCCATCACCCGTCCGCCCGACATCATCACCCGGCCCATGGCGTCCGAGCCGCGAATCACCTCCGACACGTGGCCGCGCCGCTCCTCCTCGTAGGAGTCGAGCAGGGACGGGTCCGCCGCGCCCTCGAGCACCAGCGCCAGCTTCCACGTCAGGTTCGCCGCGTCCCGCAGGCCCGCGCACAGCCCCTGGCCCAGGAAGGGCGGCATCAGGTGCGCCGCGTCCCCCAGGAGGAACACCCGCCCCACCCGCCACTGCTCCGACATGCGGCTGTGGTACGAGAAGATCTTCACGGACTCGAGCTCCACCGAGGCCGGGTCCAGGTAGTAGCCAATCAGCCGCCGCACGTTTTCGTCCGAGCGCGCCGCCTTCAGGTCCGCGGCCGGCTCCAGGATGATGTCGAAGCGAATCTCGTCCGGCGCGGTGCGCGCGATGAAGCCCCGGCGCACCGGGCCGCACAGGTAGCTGGTGAAGTCCGGCTCCGCAGAGGCCGTCTTCACGGTGATGGCCAGCGAGTGCTCCAGCGCCGTCGTCCCATCCAGCTTCAGGCCCAGCCGCCGCCGGATGGAGCTGTGCGAGCCGTCACACGCGAGCAGGAAGCGCGCGCGCACGTTGACCGCCCGCTCCCCAGCGACCTCCTTCACGCGGGCCGTGACGCCGTCCTCGTCCTGGACGAAGGACTCCACCTCGTGGCCCAGCCACAGGTCCACGTGGGGGAAGCGCTTCAGGCCCTCGCGCAGCGCCGACTCCATGCGCGGCTGCTGGAAGAAGGCCGCCGGCACGTAGCCGAACGGGCGGTCCAGCCGGGTGAAGTCCACCTCCGCCAGCGAGCGCAACGCGTCATCCAGGTACTGGAGCCGCTTGCACGGGTAGAAGCCCGCGCCCGAATCCCCCACCAGCCCCGCGGACTGGAAGATGCGCTGGCCTTCGTCGTCCACGCTGATGGCGCGGGACTGGCCGTGGGGTGTGACTTCCCGCTCCACCACCAGGGTCCGAATCCCCTGCTGCCCCAGGAGGTTCGCCGCCATGGCGCCCACCGGACCACAACCCACGATGATGACATCAACGGACTCCGGCGCCATCGTTCACTCCCGTTGTGAGGACTCGTGCTGAGCTGCCATTGAATCGTTTCGATATCAAAATCAGCTACACCCTGGAATGTCCCGTTTTCCCTCGGAAGCCGCGTCATTCCCTACCCGCCCCCGTGCGTTGTCTCTTCAACTCTTCAACGTCGGGCGCGGAAATCCTTGCATGTCTGAGTTTTGACCTTGGGAGTGAAAGGTTGCAGCCGTATCAGCAATGACGGCGGGGCGCGGAGGGGGGACGGCGCAAGATTGGGCACCTGGCGCGGGTCCGCGCAGGATTTGCCGGCACCTCCCCGTGGGGCAGGCAGCCACGCGAGGACACGACACCTCGCGGAGGCCTCTGAAAGATGGTGGCCACCTCCCCGGGTTGTGACGGCAGTCCTTGTCTGGAAATCGCCACAGGCGGCCGGCTTCAACGCATGGCGTCGTGATTTTCGCGACTCGGAGAGGTCGGATGTCCCCCGAACACTGCGGCGCGAAGGAGCACGCACATGGAATGGCTTGAGTTCTCCCGCTGGTCCCCGGAGGTCGAACGGCAATTGGCGACGCAGGCGGCCCGGCTCGGCGCGTTCGAGCACCGGGGCGCGCAAGCCTCCCGCCGCCCTGGCGCGGGTGCCACCGTGTCCGCCACGTGCCGCCTGAGCACCGTCCTGCGGCAGTTCCCGCGGACCAACCCCTGGGGCCACCCCACCTCCGAAAGCTGAGCCGGGGCCCCCCGCGCTCGAGGGTCAGTGGAGCGGGTGCCGTCGCAGGACGGTGCGCTCCACCTTCCCCATGGCGTTTCGGGGCAGCGCCTCCACCCAGACGAAGCGCGCGGGCGTCTTGAAGCCCGCCAGCGACTGGCGGCACCACGCCTCCAGCGCCGCATCCCCGGGCCGCTCGCGTCCCGGCCGAGGCGCGAGGAAGGCCACGGGCACCTCGCCCCAGCGGCCATCCGGGAAGCCCACCACCGCGGCTTCCCGCACCGCGGGGTGATTGACGAACACCGCTTCGATTTCCGCCGGGTAGAGGTTCTCCCCTCCCCGGACGATGAGGTCCGTGCGGCGGGACAGCACGGTGAGCCGCCCGCGCGCATCCAGCACCCCCACGTCCCGGGTCCGCAGCCAGCCGTCCCGCATGGCCTCGCGGCTCGCCTCCGGGCGCTGCCAGTAGCCGGCCATGACCGTGGGCCCGCGGACCTCGACGTCGCCTTCGCGCCCCGGACCGAGGACCTCGCCCCCAGCGCCTACGATTCGCACCTCGACGCCGGGCAGCGGCACGCCGGCGGTGCGGCCATCCGCGTCGTCCGGGCGCTCCGTCGTGACCTGGGAGCAGGCCTCCGTCAGGCCGTAGGTCTGCAGCGCGCGCAGGCCGGCGGCCCTCGCTCGCGCGAGGAGCGGCACGGGGACCGGCCCTCCGCCAATCAGCGCCAGGGCAAAGGACGAGGGCATGGGCCTGTCGCCCCGGGCGTCCAGCACGCGCTCCAGCGTGGTGGCCACGAGGCTCGCATGGGAGACGGCCTCCGCGTCGATGGCCCGGTTGGCCGCTTCGGCATCGAAGCGTTCGTGCAGGACCAGGCAGCCTCCCGCGTAGGCCGTCCGGGTGAGCATGGCGAGGCCGCCCACGTGGAAGAGGGGCAGCGTGCCCAGCCATCGCGGGGACGGAGGTGCGCCCAGGTTGGCCGCGGACGCGCGCGACGAGGCCCGGAAGTTCCCCTCCGTGAGCACCGCGCCCTTGGGCCGCCCCGTGGTGCCACTGGTGAAGAGCACCACCCGGGGCGAGGACGCGTCCAGGGGCAGGCACGTGGAGGCGGGCGACGTCACGGCGTCCGCGAAGGCTTCGAGCGGGCGCGCCCCGGGGAGCCGCTCCACCAGCGCGCCCAGCGCCAGCGTGAGCCGGGGCTGGAGGTCCTCCACCATGGGCGCCAGCTCCGCCGCGGTGAGCCGGGCGTTGAGCGGCGCCAGCACCGCGCCCAGGCGGCCCAGCGCCCAGAAGAGGCACACGGACGCGACATGGTTCGTCGCCAGCGAGGCCACGCGCTCACCCGCGCCGACGCCCTGGGCCTGGAGCGCGGCCACCCACCGGGAGACCTCCGCGTCCAGGGCACCGTAGGACCAGGAGCGGCCCGCGAACGTCAGGGCCTCCGCCTCCGGATGGGAACGAGCGCCTTCGCGAATGGGGCAGGTCAGGACCGGCATTCCGTCTCCTCGGGGCGGCTTCGGGTTCGCAAGCGCGCCGGCTCACGCCAGCGAGCGCGAGCTCAAGCCGAGTCCCGGAGTGCTCGCCAGGCGGATGACGCCTCCCTGGGGGATGTACGGGTGGGCTTCGGGCTCGTTCACCAACAAGCGCCCCACCGCGAGCCCGGAGGCCAACGCCCCGGAAGGCAGCGCCGCCGCGAGGTGCGCCGCGCCGGCCCGGGCGACGACGCCATCCATGGAGCTGGTGACATAGGCCTGCATGCCCAGCCGCGCCGCGCGCATGGCGACCACGAGACACGGCAGCAGCCCGCCCAGCACCATGGGCTTGAGCACCACCGCGCCCACCGCCGGCCCACCCCCCAGCAGCGGGTCCACGGTGAGCAGGGCCCGCAGCGCATCGGGCGAAGCCAGCGACTCGTCCGCGGCCACCATGCAGGGCGCGCGGCGCTGGACGCGCCAGAGGGCCGCCAGGTCGTCCGGCGGCGTGGGCTGCTCCACCAGCTCCAGGCCGTGCCACCCCAGGCGGTCCAGCGCGCGCTTCGCGTCGGGCTCGGACCAACCGCCATTCGCGTCCAGGCGGAGCTTCACGTCCGGCCCCACCGCGTCGCGCACGGCCTTCACCCGCGCTTCGTCGGCGTCCAGCGGGCGGCCCGCGACCTTCAGCTTCAACGTGCCGAAGCCCTCGGCGACGGCCCGCCGCGCCTCCTCCGCCAGGGCCTCCGGCGTGTCGGCGCCCAGCAGCGCGTTCACCGCCACCTCCGTCCGCGCCTCCTCCGCGAGCAGCCAGCACAGCGGCACCCCCTGGCGCTGCGCGAGCAGGTCGAGCAGCGCCAGCTCCAGCGCGTGCTCCGCGGCGGGCATGGGCCCCGCGGGCGTCACCTGCCGCGCCCGGATGCGCACGCCGTCACCGCGCGCCACGGCGGGCGGAAACGGAGACAGGGTGTCCTCGATGGCCCGGACCGAGTCCCCGAGGAACTGGCCCTTCAACGCCGTCAGCCAGGCGTTCAGCGTCGTCCCACAGTCGTCGAGCGACTCGGTGCCGAAGGCCGGCAGGGGCATCGCCTCGCCCAGGCCTTCACGCCCCTCCTCGTCGACCACTCGGACGAGGAAGCCTTCTCGCGCCGCGTGCGCCCCCTGGGACGTCTTCAGTGGCTGGCGCAGCTCCAACCGGAGGGGAATGAGCGAAACCTGGGCTATCCGCATGGACTCACATCATCGCAGGTAGAGGCCCAAAGCGAACAGCAACCCGAACACGAGCTGGAATCGGGCCGTGGACCCCAGCGCCGGGTTCAGCGCCGCGCCGTCCTGCTTCAGCACCCGCTGGAGCGGCGGCACCGCCAGCGGGAGGCTCAGCAGGGACAGGAAGACCCACGGGCTGGCCAGCTTCAGCGCATACATCGCGAAGGGCGTGGCGAACGACACCCCCAGCAGCAGGAGGTACTCCGCCTTCCCCATGCCCGTGCCGAAGCGGACCGCCAGGGTGCGCTTGCCGGCCTTCACGTCCGTCGTCACGTCGCGCAGGTTGTTGACGACGATGAGCATGGTGCCGCTGGCGCCCACGGGCACCGCCGCCCACCACGCCGCCGGGTCCACCGTCCCCGCCTGCACGTAGTACGTGCCCGTCACCGCCACCAGGCCGAAGAAGATGAAGACGAACACGTCCCCCAGGCCGTTGTAGCCCAGGGGGAAGGGGCCACCGGTGTACGCGTAGCCGCACAGCAGCGACGCCAGGCCGATGGCGACGATGGGCCAGCCGCCCACCACCACCAGATACAAGCCCACCGCCGTCGCCAGCGCGAAGCACACGCCCGCGCCCGCCAGCACCGTGCCCGGCGCGATGAGGCCACTCTGCGTCACGCGCCGCGGGCCCAGCCGCTCGTGCGTGTCCGCGCCCTTCTTGAAGTCGTAGTAGTCGTTGATGAAGTTGGTGCCAATCTGGATGAGCACCGCGCCCAGCAGCGCCGCCAGCGCGGGCAGCACCCGCCCCACGCCCGAACCGAACGCGAGCCCCGTGCCCACCGCGACGGGCACCAGCGCCGCCGTCAGCGTCTTCGGCCGCGCCGCCATCACCCAGTGCTTCACCCCGGGCCGCGGCTTCACCGACAGCGGCCCCGGCGCCGGAACCGAGGTGCTCACGACGTCACCCTTCCCTCGCCGGCCGCCAGGGGGCTGTCGAACTGCGGCGCCTCGTACCAGGGCGTCTGGAGGAAGCCGAGGACTTCACGGGCGTAGGCCTCGGGCGACTCCAGGTGGGGCGCGTGGCCGCAGCCCTCGAAGGCGTGGCGCCAGACCACCGGAAGCTCCGTGGCCATGCGGCGGGCAAGCTGGGTGAACTTCGCGTCCGCCGCGCCCGTCAGCAGCAGCGTGGGCAGCCGCTGTGCGTGCAACTCCGGCCAGAAGTCCGGCTGGACGCCGAGGCCCAGGCACTCCAGCGCGCCCGCGAGCCCCTCCGCCGTGCACGCGCCGCGCATGGCGCGCAGCGCGTCCTTGCGCTCCTGGGGCAACTGGCGCAGGCCAGCGAACAGCGGCAACTGCTCCCAGCGGTCGACGAACGCATCCACGCCCCGCGTCCGGATGAAGGCCGCCAACTGGCCGTCCGCCTCACGACGGGCCGCGCGCTCCTGGCGCCGGTGCAGGCCGGGCGAACCGCTCTCCATGATGAGCCGGCCGAAGCGGTCCGGCGCGCGCACGGCCGCGGCCAGCGCCACGCGGGCGCCCTGCGAATACCCCAGCAGGTCCACCGGCCCCTGCCCCAGGGAGTCCACCAGCGACACCAGCGCGCCGACCGTCTCCAGGAAGCCGTCACGGCCTCGCTGGTCCGGCAACGGCGTGGCGCCATGCCCAGGCAGGTCCACCGCCACCGCGCGCACGTGACGGCCCAAGAGCGGACGCAGCCCGTCAAAGGCCCCGCGGCTCCCGGTGAAGCCGTGCAGCAGCACGAGCGGACGGGAACCCTCACCCCACGTCTCGTAAGCCAGCTTCACGCCCATGGTCCATCTCCCAGTGAGGCCGCCATTCGAGCGAACAGCCGCCGGTGCTCATCCACATTCGCGTTCCGGTCCACCCGCGCCTCCACCAGGTGGAGCCCGCCTTCCAGGCCGTCCCGCACCGCGGCCCGGAGCGCCGACGGCGTCTCCGGCCGGTGGAACCGCGCGCCGCCCAGCGCCGCCGCGTGGGACAGGTCCACGCCGTGCGGCGTCCCGAAGAGCGTCTCGAACGCGTCCCGAGGCGCGGCCTGCGCGATGGGCAGGAACGAGAAGATGCCGCCGCCGTCGTTGTTCACCGCCACCACCGTGAGCGGCACCCGCGCGCGCGACGCCGTCACGAAGGCGCCCACGTCATGCAGCAGCGCCAGGTCCCCGGTGAGCAGCACCGCGGGACGCCCCGCCGCCGCCGCCATGCCGAGCGCGCTGGAGAGGATGCCGTCGATGCCGTTGGCCCCGCGGTTGGCCAGCACCCGCAGCGGCACCGCGCCGGCGGGAGCGAAAGCGTCCAGGTCCCGGATGGGCATGCTGCTGGACACGAAGAGCGGCGCGCCCGCGGGCAGGGCCGCCACCACCTCGCGGGCGATGCGCGGCTCGGACAGCATGTCCGGCTGCTCCGCGAACGCGGCCTCCAACGCCGTGCGCACCCGCTGCTCCGCGGCAAGGAAGCTCCGCGCCCAGGGCCCCGCGCCGCGCGCGAGCCCACGCGACAGCGCCTCACAGGCCGCCACCGCCGAGCCCTCCACCACGGTGGCCGCGCGGTGCGCCGGGTCGAACAACGCGCCACCGTCACTGAAGAGGACGATGTCCGCGCCCGAGCCGTCCAGCCACTGCTGCGGCACCTTGGGCGTGAGGCCGCCGCCAAAGCGCAGCACGAGCTCCGGACGGTGCGCCTTCGCGAAGGGCGCGTGCCGCAGCAGCGCGTCGTAATGGGACAGCGTGAGCGGGCCGCCGCCGTAGCGGGCCTGCGAGGTGGCCTCCGCCAGCACCGGGTAGCCCGTGGCCTGGGACAGCGCGCTGATGGCCGCCGCGAAGCCGTCCGCCTCGTCGCGTGGGCCACAGACGATGACGCCGCGGGTGGTCGCCGCAATCCGGCGGCGCACCTCGTCCAGGATGGCCGCGTCCGGCACCGGCTCCGGCGGGACGATGCGCGTCAGCGGCGCACCGGCGCGCCCCGACTTCGCGAGGGCGCTCAGGGCGGCCTCGGCGAAGGGCTCGGCGATGGGCGCCAGCGGCTCACGGAAGGGCACGTTGAGCTGCACGGCGCCGCGCGGGGCCCGCCACGCGCTCACGACGGCGCGAGCGACGGTGGCGCGCAGGTGGATCAACGCCGCGTCGTGCGCCTCCGGCAGGCCCAGGTCCGCGAAGAAGCGCGCGTGCTCTCCAAAGAAGCGCGCCTGTGGCACCGTCTGCGGCGCGCCCCACCCCTGGAGCTCCAGGGGCCGGTCCGCCGTCAGGACCACCAGCGGCACGTGCGCCAGCGCGGCCTCGATGACCGCCGGGTAGAAGTGCGCGCCCGCGGTGCCGCTGGTCGCCACCACCACGGCCGGAGCGCGCGACTGCTTCGCGAGCCCCAGGGCGAAGAAGCCCGCGCTGCGCTCATCGATGACGGACCAGGTGCGCAGGCCCTCCGTCGCGGCACAGGCCAGCGCCAGCGGCGACGACCGGGAGCCCGGGCACACCACCGCGTGACGCACGCCACCGCGCACGAGCTCTTCCAGCAACGCGCGTGCCCACAGCACGTTGAGGTTAGCGTCGGACGACATCCCCGCCTCCCAGGGCCCGCAGCATCGCCAGGCTCTTCATCTCCGTCTCCCGCCACTCCGAGTCCGCGTTGGAGCCAGCCACCAGCCCCACGCCGACGAACAGCCGGGCCTTCGCGCCCTTCACCCGCGCCGAGCGCAGCGCCACCATCAGGTGCGCCCGCCCGGGCCCCACCCAGCCCACGGGCCCCGCGTACCACCCGCGGTCCAGGCCCTCGTGCTCCACCAGGAACGACAGCGCGCGTTCGCGCGGCGTGCCGCCCACGGCCGGCGTGGGATGCAGCGCCGCCACCACCTGCGCGGGCGTCACCCCCGGCCGCAGCTCGGCGCGAAACCCCGTCCGCAGATGCACCACGTTCTTCAAGGTCAGCAGCGCGGGCTCCGCGTCCGACGACACCTGCTCCGCCAGCGGCTTCAACGCGGCGACGAGGTAGCGCACCACCGACGCGTGCTCGCGCACGTCCTTGTCGTGTCCCCGCAGCCCGTCCGCCTGGCCGGGCGCGGCCGATCCCGCCAGGGCCTCCGTCTCCAGCACCTGCCCGTCCACCCGGCACAGCGTCTCCGGCGTGGCGCCCAGGAAGCACGTGTCATCCGGCGCCCGGAACAGGAAGGTGGCGCAGCGGGGGTTCTGCTCGCGCAGGCGCGCCAGCACGTCCACCACGTCGAAGGGCGCGGGCCCCTCCGCGTCCAGCGGGCGCGCCAGCACCACCTTCTGGAGGTGCCCGGACGCAATCGCGTCCAGCGCGCGCCGCACCCGCGCCTCGAAGTCCGGCCGCGACGCGCTCAACGCCAGCGCCACGGGCTCGCCGCGCGCATGCCGGTACGGCGCCGGGAAGCAGGCACGGACGCGCTCCAGCCGCGAGCGCACCAGGTCCTCGCCCCCGCGGCCCTCCTGCGCGAACGCCACCGCGCACACGCCGCGCGCCGTGCGGAACACCAGCACCTCGGGCAACGTCCAGCGCGTCACCCCGTGGGACGCCCACGCCCTGTCCACCGTGCCCGGGACACCGAAGCGGATGCCTCCGAACCAGGGGCCCGGCATCGCCTCCGGTGGCGCATCACCCAGCCAGCGCACCTGCGTGTGGCCCAGCGACGCCAGCACACCGGCGATGTCGGAGGCCTCCTGCGCCACCACCACCGCCGCCTCGCCCCACCCCGCCGCCGCTTCCCGGGCCAGCGGGCGCTCCCAATACACCGTCGGAACGCCCAGGACGTCCGCACCCGCGAGCGGATCCACCACCGCCAGGGGCGTCATTCCGGCCACCCAGCGCTGGCTCTCAACGGGATTGAGCGTCTTCATCAGCGTTCCTCATCGGCGATCGCGGCGCAATCACCTTCGGTTGTCTTCTAAGCCATCTCGGCTATACATGCACCAAGGAGTTCAAAACCTCTTGAACTCCATGAATGGGAGGGTCCGTGGGAGGCAAGCGGCCAGACGAAACAGCCGGGTCCGGGCGGGCCCCGGGCGCGCTGCGGGTGCTTCGCGCGGAGCGGCCCGAAGGCACCCGGGTGCGGGTGGGGCCGGTGGAGGTCGGCGGTCCCGGCTTCGTCGTCATGGCCGGGCCCTGCGCGGTGGAGGGCGCTGAACAGGTGCAGCACGCGGCCTCGGTGGTGGCGGCGGCGGGCGCCCATGTCCTGCGCGGTGGCGTATTCAAGCCTCGCACCAGCCCCTACGCGTTCCAGGGCATGGGCGAGCCGGGCCTGCACGTCCTGGCGGAGGCCGGGCGGCGCCACGGCCTGCCCATCATCAGCGAGGTGATGGAGTCCGCGCAGATTCCCCTCATGGAGGCGTCCACGGACATCCTCCAGGTGGGTGCGCGCAACATGCAGAACTACTCGCTGCTGCGGGCGCTGGGGAAGGTGCGCAAGCCCGTGCTGCTCAAACGAGGCCTGTCCGCCACGCTGCAGGAGTGGCTGCTGGCGGCGGAGTACATCCTCGACGGCGGCAACGAGCAGGTGATGTTGTGCGAGCGCGGCATCCGCACCTTCGAAACGGAGCTGCGCAACACGCTGGACCTGGCGGCGGTGGCCTGGGCGAAGCAGCGCTCCCACCTGCCCGTCATCGTCGACCCGTCCCACGCGACGGGAGACCCGGCGCTCATCCTCCCCATGTCGCTGGCCGCGGCGGCGGCGGGGGCGGACGGATTGTTGATTGAAGTCCACCCGAAGCCCGAGCAGGCCATGTGCGATGGGCACCAGGCCCTGACGCCCGAACGCTTCGAGACGTTGATGCGCCGGCTGCCAGCCGTGCTAGACGCGGTGGACCGACACCTTTGGCGGCCGGAAAACCCGGCCCAGGTCGTGAGGGCGCGATGAGCACCGAAGTCCGTGAGATGTTCTCTTCCATCGCCACGAAGTACGACGTGACGAACGAGGTCCTCTCCTTCGGCATCCACCGGCTGTGGCGCCGCAAGGCCGTCCGGCTCAGCACCGCGAAGGACGGAGACCGCGTCCTCGACTGCGCCTCCGGGACGGGCGACCTGGCCCTGGCCTTCAAGCGCAAGGTGGGCGCCTCCGGCCGCGTGGTGGGAACGGACTTCTGCCCGGAGATGCTGGAGAGCGCCCCCGCCAAGGCGGAGAAGGCGGGCCTCCAGGTGGACTTCCAGGTGGCCGACGCGATGGACCTGCCCTTCGCGACGGACAGCTTCGACGTGGCCTCCATCTCCTTCGGCATCCGCAACGTGGATGACCCCGTGAAGTGCCTGAAGGAGATGGCGCGGGTGGTCCGCCCCGGCGGCCACGTGGTCGTGCTGGAGTTCGGCCAGCCCAACGGCGCGTTCGGCGCGCTGTTCCGATTCTACAGCAAGACGGTGATGCCCGCCGTCGGTGGTCTGCTGACGGGCAACCGCGCCGCGTACCAGTACCTGCCGGCGACGTCCGCCGCCTTCCCGGCCGGCGACAAGTTCCTGGAGCTGATGGACCAGTCCGGGGCCTACGCGGCAAAGTCCGCGCATGCCCTCACGTTCGGCACCGCCTACGTCTATGTCGGCACCGTCCGCTGAGGAGCGGCGGCACCTCGTTGAGCAGATTCTCGCCTCGGTGGATCCCCGGCTCGCGCCGGGCCTGAGGGAAGCCGTCGCGCGCCCGGGCCCCTCGAAGCGCCCCGTCTCCGGACAGACGGTGGTGCTCGCCGGGCACCGGAGCGCGGGCAAGTCCCGCCTGCTGCCCATGGTGGCGCGCATGCTCGCGCGCCCCGGGCTGGATTTGGATGCGCACCTCGAACGCATTCATGGCCGCCCGCTGCGCAGGTGGGTGGCCGAAGCGCCTCGGGAGTTCCGCGCCGCCGAGCGCCAGGCCCTGCTGGAGCTGCCGCCCGGAGGCCTGGTGGCCGTGGGAGGCGGCTTCCTGTCCCACCACCCCGAGGCGCTGACCGGGCTCTTCACCCTGGTCGTCCCCGTGAGCTTCGACACCTACCGTGAGCGCCTGCTCACGGACCGGACACGCCCGCGGCTGCGCGCCGAGGTGTCGCTCGAAGAAGAACTCTCCTCCGTGTTCCATGAGCGCGAGGTGCTGCACGCCCGCGTCCCCACCGTGGCCCTGGAGGACTTCCTCCGAGGCTGCCTTGCCACCGAGGTGCCCTTGTGACGCCCGCCCGGCGCGTCGTCACCCTGCCCCCCACCCTGTCTGGCGACGACGCCGTCCGCTTCGCGCGCGACGGACAGCGCCGGGGCGCAGACGTCCTGGAAATCCGCACCGACCTGCACGCCCCCGACGCCCTCTCGCCCGAGGCGCTGGCGGCGGTGCTGCCGTTGCTGGTCTCCGAGCGCGGCGAGCCGCTGCCCGCCCACTGGGTGGCCGCGGCCTGGCGCGTGGACCGGGACTTGATGGACGCGTCGGGGCAACAGGGCTCGCTGGCGGCGCCGCCGGGAAAGCTGCTCGCGTCCCACCACGCGAGCCGGCAGCTCTCCACGGACGAGGCGCTCCAGTTGTGGGAGCGTGAGCTGCCCGCGGACGCCCTGGTGAAGCACGTGGAGCCCATGACGGACCCGGCGCACCTCGTGACGCTGCTGGAGACCCAGCGGCGGCTGGCGGAGCGCTTCGGCGCCACGCGCGTCACGGTGCTGGGCATGGGCGCGGTGGCGCTGCCCACGCGGGCGCTGCTGGCCCGACGCAACGTGCTGGACTACGTCGCCATGGGCGGCGCCTGGGTCGCCGCGCCCGGGCAGCGGATGCTGGACGACGCCGTGCGGGAGCTGCGCGGCGCGGACCGGTACACGGTGGACCCGCCGCTGCGGCTGGGCATCCTGGGGACGTCCATCGCCCACTCGCGCTCGCCCCGCATCCACCAGCAGCCCTTCGACCGCATCGACCTGCCGGAGGACGGGCCCGTGGAGGCCGTGGTGGACGCGCTGCTGCCCCACTACGCGGGCTTCGCCGTCACCAGTCCGTTCAAGCTGCGGCTGGCGAAGCACACGGGGTCCTCGCTGGACGCCATCAACACGCTGGTCCGCCGGGGCGACCGGTGGGAAGCCTTCAACACCGACACGTTCGGCGCCCGCAAGGTGCTCGAACGGCTCGGGGCTCGCGACGTCTTCGTGCTGGGAGACGGAGGCGCCACGTCGGCGCTCCGGTCCGTGGCGACGGAGCTGAGCCGTGACTTGCGCGTCTTGCGACGCGCCGACATCCGGGCGCCTCTCACAGGGGCGGGCGTCTGGACGTGGCCCGACAGGGTGCCCGCTCCTGATGACCTGCGCTTCGAAGGGGCCCGTGTGGCGGTCATCGCCTACGGCGCCCCGGGCCGGCGCATCGCCGCGGAGATTGTCCGCCGCGGCGGTACTCCGGTCCTGCTGGGTGCGGCGTGGTTCGTCGCGCAAGCCCGGCGTCAGCGCCAACTCTGGGAGTCCTCGACATGAATACCTTTGGCGAGCTGTTTCGCCTGACGACGTTTGGAGAGAGCCACGGGCCCGCGCTCGGCGCCATCCTGGATGGCTGCCCCGCGGGCGTGCCCCTGACGCGGGAGCAGCTTCAAGTCGCCCTGGACCGGCGGCGGCCCGGCCAGTCCACCCTCACCACCGCGCGCAGCGAGCCGGACCAGGTGGAAATCCTCTCCGGCGTCTTCGAGGACAAGACGCTGGGCACGCCCATCGCCGCCATCGTGCGCAACACCAACCAGCGCTCGGGTGACTACGACAAGCTGAAGGCCCAGGACCGGCCCGGCCACGCGGACGCCGTGTGGCGCGACCGGTTCAAGCACCGCGACCACCGCGGCGGTGGCCGCACCAGCGGACGCGAGACGCTCTGCCGCGTCATCGGCGGCGCCATCGCCGAGGCGTACCTCGCCCGGGACCTGCCCTCCATCCGCACCGTGGCCTACGTGTCCCAGGTGGGCAACCTCGTCGCCGCGGTGCCCGCCCCGGGCCTCACCCGCGCGCAGGTGGACGCCCACGCCACGCGCTGCCCGGACGTCGCCATCCGCGACGAGATGTCCCAGCGCATCCTCACAGCGAAGGAGGCCGGCGACAGCCTGGGCGGCGCCATCGACGTGCGCGTGGAGGGCCTGCCCGTGGGCCTGGGCGAGCCCATCTTCGGCAAGCTCAAGGCGCGCATCGCGCAGGCCCTGGGCAGCATCGGCGCCGTCACCGGCGTCGTGTGGGGCCCGCCTGACCTGCTCGAGCGCATTGGCCAGCCCGGCATCCAGTTCCACGCCGTGAAGGACGCGTACGGCGGCATCCAGGGCGGGCTCGCCAATGGTGAGCCGATGCAGATCCGCACCTTCTTCAAGCCCCCCGCGACGCTCCAGGAGCACGCGAAGGGTGGCCGTCACGACCCGTGCATCATGCCCCGCGCCGTGCCGGTGCTGGAGGCCATGGTGTCGCTGGTCATCGCCGACCTCGTCCTCCACATGAACGCGAGGCCGCACGCCCTATGAGCGCTCTTCCTCCTGGGGCCTACCGTCCGCCTTCCGACCGCTGGGGCACCTTCGCCCGGCTCTCGAAGCACCTCCCCGAGGGCAGCATCGCCGTGGTGGACCGCACGGTCGCGAAGCTCCACCCCACCCTCCTCCCCACCCTGGAGGCGCGAAAGCCCCGCGCCATCATCCAGCTCACCGGCGGCGAGAGCGCCAAGACGTTCACCGCGCTGGAGAAGGTGCTGGCCAGCAGCCTGGCCCTCCCGCGCTCCGGCACGCTCGTGGCGGTGGGCGGCGGCACCATCGGTGACGTCTCCACCGTGGCCGCGCACGTCCTCAAGCGCGGCGTGCGGCTGGTGCAGGTCCCCACCACGCTGCTGGCGGCGGTGGACAGCAGCGTCGGCGGCAAGGGCGCCGTGGACATGACGGTGCGCGGGCGCGTGGTGAAGAACCCGGCCGGCGTCTTCCACTACGCGGACGAAGGCTGGGTGTGCCCCGAGTTCTTCGACACCCTCTCCGATGACCAGCGCCGCGAAGGCGCGCTGGAGGCCTGGAAGATGGTCATCAGCCTCGACGCGCCGCTCTTCCGCCGCTACGTGCGCAAGCCGCCCGCGCTGGAGAAGCTGGTGAAGGACGCCCGCGCCCTCAAGGAGCGCGTGTGCGCGGAGGACCCGTATGAGCATCAGGGGCTGCGCCGGGTGCTCAACTTCGGCCACACCTTCGGCCACGTGCTGGAGAGCGTGTCCCGCTTCAAGCTGTCCCACGGGGACGGCGTGGGGCTGGGCATGCTGCTGGCCCTGGACGTGGGCCGTCACCTGGGCGTGACACCGGAGCCCGTGGCCGCCGAGGCCGAGGCCGCGCTGACCAACGGACCGGGCGTCCTGGGCCGCGAGCGCGCCGCCGCCCTGCTCCGCCGCGCGCCCCTCAAGGACGTGCTGACGCTGCTCACGGCCGACAAGAAGGCTGGCGCCAAGGGCGAGCTGCGCATGGTGCTGCTGACGGCCATTGGCACCTCGGAGGTGCGCGACGTGGAGGAGAAGCAGTGGCGTGCGCTGCTCCCCGCGTGGACGAAGGGGGTGCGCCCATGAGCTCGGCGAAGGCCTCCCGCGTCCTCGTGGACCCCTCCGGACTTCACGCCGCGGCCCTCACCCCGCCGGTGTCCAAGTCGGACGCGCAGCGGGCGCTGGTGCTGGGTCACCTCACCGGCTCATGGCCGCTGCCCTCGGTGCAGGCCGAGGCGGACGAGGACCTCCCCGCCGACGTGCGTGTGCTGCGCCGGGGCGTCGAGGCCCTGCGCCTGCCGCCGGACGCCGTGCGCGACATCGACTGCGCGGACGGCGGCGCGCCCTTCCGCATCCTCGTCACGCAGGCGGCGGTGACGCCCGGCGCGCAGGCGCGCTTCACCGGCACGCCGCGCCTGGGCGAGCGGCCCCACGGTCCGCTCTTCACGTCGCTGCGCGAGGCCCTGGGTCCCAGCGGCCTCACGCTCACCGAGGGCGCCCCCTGGCCGGTGGAGCTGCGCGCGCCGCGCGACACGTCGAAGGTCGCGCCTGTGTTCCGCGTGCCCGGCGCCCAGAGCAGCCAGTACGCCTCCAGCCTGCTGCTGGGCTGCGCGGCGCTGCACCTGCGCGAGCGCCGGCCGTGGCGCGTGGAGATTGACGGGCCGCTCACCAGCGCGGGCTACCTGGAGCTGACGCTGACGTGGCTGCGACGCTTCGGCTTCGACATCCAGGTAGCGCCGTCCAGCTACACCGTGGCTGGGTACACGGCGCCCCCGTCCGTCCCCACGCTACCCGGGGACTGGTCGTCGCTGGGCTACCTGCTGCTGGTGGCCTGGAAGACGGGCGGCACCGTGGTCCGCGCGGACACGGGCAGTGCCCACCCGGACGACGCCATGGTCCGGTTGATTGAGCAGGTGGGCCTGCGCGCGGTGCCCACCGGAGCGCCCTTCACGCTGAAGGTGGAGGGCGAGCTCGCCGGGGGCCTGCGCGCCTCGGGCGAAGAGTGTCCGGACCTGCTGCCCACGCTGGCGGCGCTCGCCTGCGTGCTGCCCGCGCCCTCCACGCTCACGGAGGTGGGCATCCTCCGCGTGAAGGAGAGCGACCGGCTGGAGGGCATCCGGACGCTCGTGAAGGCCTATGGCGGCACCACGGCGCTGGAAGGCGAACGGTTGCGGATCGAACCACCCCGCACGCGACCCTCGGGGTTCGAGATGAGCAGCCAGGGCGACCACCGCCTCGCGATGACAGCCGCGACGCTGTGTGTCCTGTCGGGCACGCCGCTGACACTCAGCGGACCCGAGTGCGTGGAGAAGAGCTTTCCGGGGTTCTGGCGGCAGTTGGCGAGGGCCGGTGTTCAAATAACGGATGCCCCCTGAGACCCCCAGTGTCCGACCAGCAGACTTATCGTTCTTTTTTGTTGAAAGCACTCTCCGCCCTGTGAAATCTCCGCCCCATGGCCAAGGACACGCTGACGATCACCGACAATCGGACCGGGAAGACCTACGAGGTCCCGATCGAGAACGGCTGTATTCGCACCAATGCTCTCCGCCAGATCAAGACCGGCGACGATGACTTTGGGTTGATGGGCTACGATCCGGCGTTCCTCAATACAGCCAACTGTAAGAGCGCCATCACCTTCATCGATGGCGACAAGGGCATCCTCGAGTACCGGGGCTACCCCATCGAGCAGCTCGCGGAGAAGTCGAGCTTCCTCGAGGTCGCCTACCTCCTGCTCAACGGCGAGCTGCCCACGACGAAGGAGCTGGAGCAGTTCAACCACCTCGTCACGCACCACACCTACGTGCACGAGAACGTGAAGAGCTTCATGGACGGGTTCCGCTACGACGCGCACCCCATGTCCATGCTGGGCTCCACCGTGGCCGCGCTGTCCAGCTTCTACCCCGACGCGAAGAACATCAAGGACCCGCTGAGCCGCCGCATCCAGATCACGCGGCTCATCGCGAAGATGCCCACCATCGCCGCGTTCTCCTACCGGCACACGATGGGCCTGCCGTACATCTACCCGGACAACGACCTGTCCTACGTCGCCAACTTCCTGGCGATGATCAAGCGCATCGGCACGTCGACCTACAAGGTCCACCCCGTGCTCGAGCGCGCCCTGGACATCCTCTTCATCCTGCACGCGGACCACGAGCAGAACTGCTCCACCACGTCCGTGCGCACGGTGGGCTCGTCCGAAGTGGACCCCTACTCCGCGGTCAGCGCGGGCATCGGCGCCCTCTACGGCCCGCTGCACGGCGGCGCCAACGAGGCGGTGCTCCGCATGCTCCGCGACATCGGCCACATCTCCAAGATCCCGGAGTTCATCAAGTCCGTGAAGAGCGGCGAGGGTGAGAAGAAGCTGATGGGCTTCGGTCACCGCGTCTACAAGTCCTACGACCCGCGCGCCAAGGTCATCAAGCGCGTGGCCGACGAGGTCTTCGAGGTGACGGGCAAGAACCCGCTGCTGGAGATCGCCGTCGAGCTGGAGCGCATCGCGCTCGAGGACGAGTACTTCGTGAAGCGGAAGCTGTACCCGAACGTCGACTTCTACTCGGGCCTCATCTACGAGGCCATGGGCTTCCAGGTGGAGATGTTCCCGGTGCTCTTCGCCATCCCCCGCACGGTGGGCTGGTGCGCGCAGTGGGAGGAGATGGTCACGGACAACGAGCAGAAGATCGCCCGTCCGCGCCAGGTGTACACGGGCCAGAAGCGCCGCGACTACGTCCCCATGGACAAGCGCGCCGCCAAGTAGTCCGAGGCAGTCAGCCCACGCCACGCGCGTGGGCCTGGAGCACGAAGGGGCGAGGGACCGCGAGGTTCCCCGCCCCTTTCGCTTCTCCCCGCCGCGGCGCGCTCAGCCCGCGCGCGAGCCGTGCTGGGGCTCCTCGTAGAGCGAGTCCACGAGGTCGGCGTACTTCTCCGCCACCACGTTGCGGCGCACGCTCAGCTTCGGCGTCAGCTCGCCGCCCTCCACGGAGAAGTCCCTGGGCAGCACGGCGAAGCGCTTGATGGTCTCGAAGCGGGACAGCTTCGGGTTCACGTCGCGCTCCACGCGCTCCTGGAGGAGCTGGCGCAGGCGCGGCTCCTCCGCGAGCGTGGCGGCGTCCTCCGGCCATCCCTGGGCCCTGGCCAGGGCGCGTGCCTTCTCCGCGTCCAGCGTCAGCAGGGCCACCAGGAAGTTGCGGCGCTCGCCCAGCACCACCGCCTGCCCCACGCCCGGCAGGGCCTTCAGCAGCTCCTCGATGTTGGACGGGGACGTCTTCTTCCCGCCGGAGGTGACGATGATGTCCTTCTTGCGGCCGGTGATTTGAACGTAGCCGTCGGCGTCGAGCTGGCCCACGTCGCCGGAGTGCAACCACCCGTCCGCCAGCAGCTCGGCGGTGGCCTCCGGGTTCTTGTAGTAGCCCATGCAGACGTTGCCGCCGCGCACCAGCAGCTCGCCGTCCTCCGCGATGCGCAGCTCCACGCCCATCATCGCCCGGCCCACCGAGCCCAGCCGCGTGTGGGCCTCCGTGTTCACCGTGCCGGGGCCCGTCACCTCCGTCATGCCCCACACCTCGTGGATGACCATGTCAATGGAGGCGAAGAACGCCAGCACCTCCCGGCCAATGGGCGCCGCCGCCGTGGCGAAGAAGCTCACCCGGTCCATGCCGATGCGCTCCTTCAGCGGCGCGAAGACGAGCTTCCGGGCAAGCTGATACTGGGCCTCCAGCGTCATGGGCACGCTCTGGTGCCGCATCACCCGCTCATGCCGCTCCGAGGCGACGTGCCGCGCCCAGGCCACCACCCGGCGCTTCGTGGACGGCTGCGAGGCCAGCCCCTCCTCCGCCTTCGCCTTGAACTTCTCCCACACACGCGGCACGCCGAAGAAGAACGAGGGGCGCACCTCCTTCAGGCTCTGCGGCATCGTGTCCACCGACGCCGCGAAGTACACCTGCACCCCGTTCAGCAGGGGGCTGTGGAGGGAGATGATCTGCTCGGCGATGTGCGACAGCGGCAGATACGACACCAGGGAGGACGCGTCGGGCCGGCCGAACGTCACCGAGTCCGTGAGCTGCTTCGCCGTCCACACCAGGTTGTGGTGGCTGAGCATCACCCCCTTGGGGTGCCCCGTGGTGCCAGAGGTGTAGATGAGGGTGCCCATGGCCTCCGGCTTCAGGGCGTGGACGCTGTCCCAGTAGGGCTTCTCGTCCGCGCCCGTGCCCAGGGCCATGACGTCCGCGTAGCGCAGCACGCCCTCGGGGAGCACCGTGGGGGCGTCCATGACGACCACGTGGCGCAGCTTCGGCAGGCGCTCGCGCAGGGCCTGGGCGGTGCGCAGGTGCTTCTCGTTCTCCACCACCAGGAGCGTGGCCTCGCAGTGCCCCAGGATGTACTCCAACTGCTCCGGGGCGCTGGTGGTGTAGAGACCGACAGGGACGCCCCCCATGGCGATGGCCGCCAGGTCGGCGACGTGCCACTCCTCGCGGTTGAAGCTCAGGATGCCCACGGGCTGGCCTGGGCCCACGCCCAGCGCGTGCAGCCCCAGGGCGAAGCGCCGCACCCGCTGCGCGTATTCGAACCACGAGGTGGGCGCATAGGCGCCCCCACGTCGCGTCCACAGGGCCGGGCGTTGCTCCTGCCGCGCGGCCCGGTCATGGAGCGCGTGCACCACCGTCTTGGGAAGGTCCATAATCGGGACGCTAGCGGAAGCAAGGCCCCTGACCAATGTCCCCACGTCTCGGACGTTGACAGCCGGTTGGAGTGCTTTGTATGCCGCGCCCGACCATGAGCATCGACTTCACCTGCCAGAAGTGCGAGGCGAGCTTCGAGCTGGACGCTCAGGACCTCATCGAAGGGACTGAGAAGATCGTCTGCCCGCATTGCGACGCCAAGGCGCCCGCCAACCTCACGGAGGACTTCGTCGCAGCGCTCACGGAGATGCGCGCCCAGATCGCCGCGCTCGACAAGCGGTTCGCCGTGTCCATGACGTTGGAGTCCGAGGACCTGGAGGACATGCTCGACGACGACGACGAGGAAGACGACGAGGACGATTCGGAGGACGACGACCTCGACGAGGATGAGGACGAGGACGTCGACGACGAGGAGGACTACGACGAGGACGAGGACGACGACGACCGTCGCTGAGCCTGTCCGCCTGCCCTCCAGCCCGGGGAGCACCCCGCCTCGGCAGGGGTAACCGGGCCTGGAGCGCAACCCTCCCGGCAGATGGCCGGGTGCGTAGGTTAGAGGCGTGAAAACGCCCAACCGCGCCACTTTGTTCGTCGCACCTCTCTCGGCCGTGCTTCTGGCGCTCGGAGGGCTGCTGCTGTTTCCCGCCTTCACACCCCCGAAGGCGCTCGCCGCCCTGAGCGACGCCAAGGGGCAACCCTGCATCACCGAAGGCCAGGACGACCCCAAGGCCTGCTCGGAGCTCGTGGAGCTCGAGGTGCAGGACGTCGTGCCGCTCGAGGAGGCCCAGGCCCACGCCGTGGTGCTCGCCACCAAGGACAAGGGCATCGTCCTCCCGGTGTTCGTGGACGAGGCCTCGGCCATCTCCATCGCCTTCCGGCTGGCGGAGCGCCAGCCACCCCAGCCGCTCGCACAGGACCTGCTGGATGACGTGGTGACGGAGCTGGGCGCCAAGGTGACGGAGGTCCGCATCGACGACCTGCGTGACAACGTCTACTCCGGCCGCGTCTTCCTGGAGCAGGGCAAGAAGAAGATGACGCTGGATGCCCGGCCGTCGGACTCCATCGCCATGGCGCTCACCAGCCATGCCCGCATCCGCGTCACGCGCAAGGTGCTGACGCTGGCCGGCATCACCCGCGAGGAGATCGAGGGCCTCCAGCAGGAAGGCCCCGGCGTGGGCGGCAGCGGCCCCCTGGACGCCCCCGGCTTCCCCGCGCCCGGCGCGCCGAGCGAGCCGCCCATCGACATGGACCTGGACGGCCTGCCGCCGGGCCACCCGCTGACGCCGCCGCGGCCGCTAGGCACGGGCAAGGAGATCGAGCTGTAGGCCACGACGCGCCGCCCCTGACGCGAGAAAGCCCGGCCCCCCCTCCCAGGGATGCCGGGCTTTCTCTCTCTGCCCATGAGAGCGCGGAGGCGCCGCGAGGCCCGTGAGGGCGCCGCGCCGGGCAAAGAGTTAGTCCCGTGGGCGCGAGGCTGTCAAGCCGGGCACCCGGGCGCCTAGGATGCGCGGCCCTATGCGCAAGGCGAAAATCATCTGCACCCTGGGGCCCGCGTCGGACACCCCGGAGGTCATCGAAGGGCTCATCCGCGCGGGCATGAACATGGCGCGGCTGAACTTCTCGCACGGTACGCACGAGGAGCACCGCCGGCGGGTGGAGACCATCCGCAAGGTCGCGAAGCGCCTGGGCACGCCGGTGGCCATCCTCCAGGACATCCAGGGGCCGAAGATCCGCCTGGGCCGCTTCGAGGACGGCCAGCTCCTGGTGAAGCAGGGCCAGGTCGTCACGGTGACGACGCGCAACGTCCTGGGCCAGGAAGGCATCATCCCCACGCCCATCAAGACGCTGGTGAAGGACGTGGCCAAGGGCCACGAAATCCTCCTGGATGACGGGCGCGTGCGACTGCGGGTGCTGCGCGTCCACGGACAGGACGTGCGGTGCCGGGTGGAGGTGGGCGGCGTGCTGAAGGACCACAAGGGCCTCAACCTGCCCGGCTCGCCCATGTCGGTGCCCACGATTACGCGCAAGGACGCGGCGGACCTGGCCTTCGGCCAGGAGGTGGGCGTGGACTACGTGGCGCTGTCCTTCGTCCGAACGCCGGAGGACGTCAAGAAGGCCCGCGCGCACGTGGCGAAGCTGAAGACGCCGCTCATCGCGAAGATCGAGAAGCCCCAGGCGGTGGAGCGCGTGGAGGAGATCGCCGCGGTGGCGGACGGCATCATGGTGGCGCGCGGCGACCTGGGCGTGGAGATGCCGCTGGAGCGCCTGCCCGCCATCCAGAAGCACATGGTGAGCGCGGTGAACCGCCAGGGCGGGCTCGTCATCGTCGCCACGGAGATGCTGGAGAGCATGGTGGCCAACGCGCGCCCCACCCGCGCGGAGGTCAGCGACGTGGCCAACGCCATCCTCGACGGCGCGGACGCCGTCATGCTGTCGGGCGAGACGGCCGCGGGGAAGTACCCCGTCGAGGCGGCGTCCACCATGGCGTGCATCGTGGAGGAGACGGAGCGCGGCGTGGTGAAGCACCAGCACCACTCCCCCTTCGAGCGCTCGGAGGACTTGGGCACCGGCGTGGCCGCGGCGGCCGTGGCGGCGGCGACGCAGCTCAACATCGGCACCATCGTCGCGTACACGGAGAGCGGCCACACCGCGCGCCTCATCTCCGAGTTCCGCCCCCACGCGCGCATCGTCGCCCTCACCCCGAGCGAGACGGCGGTGAACCGCATGGCGCTCTACTGGGGCGTCACGGGCCTGCAGGTGGGGCGCGTCTCCACCACGGACGCCATGCTCACGCAGGTGCGTGAGCTGTGCCGGAAGGAGAAGATCTGCACGCCGGGGACGCCGGTGGTGGTGGTGGCCGGCGTGCCGCTCAACGTCCCCGGCAACACCAACCTGATGAGCATCCACCGCGTCTGAGCGGGCCCGCGAAGAGCCCCGGGACAGGCCGTCACCGGGGCTCCGCGGCGCGCGGGCTCAGAGGACCTTCTGCTCGAAGTCGTAGATCTTCTCGACGGAGAGCTGCCGGTAGCGCTCCCTGTTGAGCGCGCGGCGGGCGCACTCCCACACGAGCTCGTCGGGCGTGCGGTCCGGCTCCTTCTTCTTGCGGCGCTTCACCTCCGCCTTGATGGCCTTCACGGCCACGCGGGGGTGGTAGCAGAACGCGGAGGAGAACAGCAGGTGCCCGCCGAAGGGGATGAGGCGCGCCTCGATGATGTCCCCCGTCTCCAGGCCCGCGACGTGGCGGCGCTCCGTCACGTCGAAGTCCTTGCCGGAGTACAGCTCGCGCAGGCGGACCTCGCCCTTGCCCAGCTTGCGGACCTCGAAGAGGCCGTGGACCGTCTCCGTGAAGCTCCGGAAGGCGTTGGCCTCCTCGGGCGGCGCGCCGGCCAGGCGCTGCTCGTAGAACTCCGTGGCCGGCGTCTTGTTCGTCAGCGGCGAGACGCGGTCATAGAGGTAGTAGTCCAGGAAGGACGCCATCCTCAGTTCGAAGAGCTTGTCGTCCTCGAACACCTCCCCCGTCAGGCGGAAGTAGTCGGCCTTGGCCTGGAGGAGGTCCTCCTTGCGGGACTCCGCGCTGCCGAAGGCGATGAGCTGGTCGAGGTACGGCTGGTACGAGAGCGGTGACAGCGGCGAGTCCATATTCGGTGGCGCCATCCTACTCCGCCATCAGCTTCGCGAACCGGCCGAAGAGATAGCGCGCGTCATGCGGGCCGGGCGAGGCCTCGGGGTGGTACTGCACGCTGAAGGCCCGCGCGTCCGGGACGGCCAGGCCCTCCACCGTGCCGTCATTGAGGTTGATGTGCGTCACGACGGCCAGGCCCTTGAGGCTGGCGTCATCCACCGCGAAGCCGTGGTTCTGCGCGGTGATCTCCACCTTGCCCGTCGTGAGGTCCTTCACCGGCTGATTTCCACCCCGGTGGCCAAACTTCATCTTGTACGTCCGGCCGCCCAGGGCCAGCGCCATGATTTGATGCCCCAGGCAGATGCCGAACACCGGCACCTTGCCCAGCAGCGCCGCCACGGTGCGGTCCGCGCCCTTCACCGCCGCCGGGTCGCCCGGGCCGTTGGCCAGGAAGACGCCGTGGGGCTTGCGCGCCAGCACCTCCTCGGCCGTCGTCGCGGCCGGCACCACCGTCACGCGGCAGCCCACGTCCACCAGGAAGTGCAGCATCGACTTCTTCAGGCCGTAGTCATAGGCCACCACGTCGAAGCGGGGCGCGGCGGGCGCCTGCGCCTCCCCCACCCCGGTGAAGACGTCCGGCGAGGGCTGGGTGAAGGCGTAGGCCTCCTTCGTGGACACGCCCGTCGCCAGGTCCAGGCCCTCCATGCCGCGCGCGGAGCGGGCGCGCTCCACCAGGGCGGCGGAGGACAGCCCTTCACTGGAGATGACGCCCATCTGCGCGCCGTGCTCGCGCAGGTGGCGCACCAGCCGGCGGGTGTCGAGGCCCTCGATGCCGGCCACGCCGCTGCGCTTCAGGTACGCGTCCAGGGACTCGCGGGCCCGCCAGTTGGAGGGCTGCTCGCTGAGGGCGCGCACCACCATGCCCACCGCGTGCACCCGGGCGCCCTCCTCGTCCTCCGGGTTGGCGCCGACATTGCCCATCTCCGGGTACGACATGGTGACAATCTGCCCCACGTACGAAGGATCCGTGAGGACCTCCTGGTAGCCGTACATGGAGGTGTTGAACACCACCTCACCCACCGTTTCGCCCACCGCGCCAAACGCGCGGCCTTCGAACGTGGTGCCATCCGCCAGGGCGAGCACTGCCCGCTTCGTCATCACCGCGACTCCTTGCTCTGGCCGACCTGGCCCTTGTCGAACACCTTCTGGCCCAAAACCCACGTCTGGATGACGCGCCCCTTCTGCTTCCGGCCATGGAACGGCGTATTGCGGCTGCGGGAATGGAACTGGTGGGCGTCCACCGTCCACTCCACGTCCGGGTCCACCAGCGTGACGTCCGCCGGCGCCCCAGGCGCCAGGTGACCGCCCGGCAGGCCGAACGCCTTCGCCGGCCCGTGCGTCAGCAGCTCCACCGCGCGGTTCACGGGGAGCACGCCCGCGTGCACCAGCTCCAGCGTCAGGCCCAGGGCCGTCTCCAGCCCCACGATGCCGTTGATGCCCTTCTCGAACTCCACCTGCTTGTCCAGCACCCCGTGCGGCGCGTGGTCCGTGGCGATGGCGTCCACCGTCCCGTCCACCAGCGCCTCGCGCAGGGCCTGCACGTCCGTGTCCGCGCGCAGCGGCGGCGCCATCTTCGCGTGGGTGTCGTAGTCCCCCACCGCCCGGTCATCCAGGATGAAGTGGTGCGGCGCCACCTCGCAGGTGACGCGCAGGCCGGCGCGCTTGGCCTCGCGGATGAGCCGCACGCTGCCCTCGCAGGACACGTGCGCCACGTGCAGGCGGCCCTTCGTCTCCTCCAGCAGCACCAGGTCGCGCGCCACCATGGCCACCTCCGCAGAGGCGGGGATGCCGCGCAGCCCCAGCCGCGTGGACGTGGGGCCCTCGTGCATGGCCCCGCCCGCGGACAGCGTCAGGTCCTCCTCGTGGACCATGACGGGCACGTCGAACTGGGTGGCGTACTGGAGCGTGCGCCGCATCAGCGACGCGTTCATCACCGGGCGGCCGTCGTCGGTGATGGCCACGCAGCCGGCGGACACCAGCTCGCCCATCTCCGCCAGCTCCTCGCCCTTGAGGCCCTTGGTGATGGCCCCGGCGGGATAGACGTGGCACAGCCCGGCGGCGCGGGCGCGGTTGAGCACCAACTCCGTCACCATGGCGTTGTCGTTGACGACCTTGGTGTTGGGCATGGCCACCACCGCGGTGAAGCCGCCCGCCACCGCGGCGCGGCAGCCGGTCAGGACGGTCTCCTTCCCCTCCTCGCCCGGCTCGCGCAGGTGGACGTGCAGGTCGATGAAGCCCGGCAGCACCCACTTGCCGGTGGCGTCCACCACCTCCGCGCTGGAGGGCACCGGCAGCAGCGCCTCCGACACCTCCACCACCTTGCCGTCGCGGACCAGCACGTCGCGGACGCCGTCCACGCCGTTGCGCGGGTCAATGACGCGTCCCCGCCTGAAGAGCACCGTGGAGCTCATGCCGCACACACCTCCAGGATGGCCCGCCGCACGGCGACGCCGTTGGACACCTGCTCCAGGATGACGCTGCGGGGCCCGTCCGCCACCGCTGGCGCCAGCTCCACGCCCCGGTTGATGGGGCCCGGATGCATCACCACCGCGTCCGCCTTCATCCGCGCCTCCCGGGCCGCGTTGAGGCCGAACAGCCGCGCATATTCACGCGTGGAGGGCAGGAACGCCTGCCCCTGCCGCTCCAACTGGATGCGCAGGCACATCACCGCGTCCGCCTGCGGGAGCGCCGCGTCCAGGTTGTGCGTCACCTCCGCGCCCAGCGCCTCCAGCCCCGGCGGCATCAGCGTGGGCGGGCCGCACATCACCACCCGGGCGCCCAGCGCCTTGAGGCAGTGCAGGTTGGAGCGGGCCACGCGGCTGTGCAGCACGTCGCCCACGATGAGCACCGTGCGCCCCTCCAGCGAGCCCCAGCGCTGACGCAGCGTGAAGGCGTCCAGCAGCGCCTGGGAGGGGTGCTCGTGCGTGCCGTCCCCCGCGTTGATGACGGCGCACTTCACGTGCTTCGCCACCAGGTGCGGCGCCCCGGATGAGCGGTGGCGCATGACGATGGCCACCGGCCCCGTTGCCTCGATGTTGCGGGCGGTGTCCAGCAGCGTCTCACCCTTGGACACCGAGGAGCCGGTGTGGGTCCAGTTGAGCACACTGGCGCCCAGCCCCTTGGCCGCCATGTGGAACGACGTGCGCGTCCGGGTGGAGTCCTCGAAGAAGACGTTGGCCACCACCCTGCCGCGGAGCAGGTGGGTGGCATCGGGACCGCCGGGGAGGTGTGCCTTCGCCCGGTCGAGCAGTGACTCCAGCTCGTCCCGGCGCCAGCCTTCGATTCCAAGCAGGTGTCTCATGGCCGGGGGCGCCGCGTACCCCGGTGCGTGCGGCACGTCAAGCGTCGTGCGCGGCGCGCCAGCCCGCCTGCTTCCACGGGACGCGTCAACGGACCGGTTCGAAGAACCGGTCCACGCGAAGGCCGGTGCCACCGAACAGGTTGTGCAGCAGCCCGTGGTAGCCCAGCGACAGCCACACCACCATGGCCTTGCCCTTGATGTGGCCGTAGGGGACGTACTCCGCCTTGCCGTAGCCCGTGACGCCCAGGCCGTGGCGGCTGTCCGCGCTGTTGTCCCGGTTGTCACCCACCGCGAAGACGTGCCCCGGCGGGACTTCATAGGGGCCTTCCCGGCGCGGCATGCGCGGCAGCGTCTGCAGCGCGGCGTGCGTGACGCCCGACAGGTTCTCCTCGTAGAGGGTCTCCTGCTGGTCGTACCAGCGCCCGTCGTCCGTGATGTTGTGGACGGTGAACGCGTCGGAGACGAGCTCGCGTCCCTGCGGCTGGCCGTTGATGTGGATGACGCCGTTGATGAACTCCACCACGTCGCCGGGCACGCCGACCACGCGCTTGATGTAGTCCACCGACTCGTTCACCGGGTTGTTGAAGACGATGACGTCCCCGCGCTCCGGGGGCCGGACGATGACGAACGGCACCTTGTTGAGGAACGGGACGCGCACGCCGTAGATGAACTTGTTGACGAAGACCTGGTCGCCAATCTCCAGCGTGGGCAGCATGGAGCCGGAGGGAATCCGGTACGGCTCCACGATGAAGGTGCGGAACACCAGCGCCACCAGCAGCGCCTTGCCGAACCCGCCCAGGAAGTCCATGGCGGACTGCTTGCGGAACGCGCCCAGGTGCTGCGCGGTGAGCGCCTCCAGCCCCTTCACCTCGGTGCGCAGCCGCTCCGCGTCACCCGCGGCGGAGGCCTGCTCCACGCGCAGCGCCTGCTCCGCGAGCTGCTCCAGCACCGGCCCCGCCACCTTCGCGCGCACCCCGGGCTTGCGGAGGATGCGCTCGTTCTCCTCCAGCAGCTCGTTGGCCTCGTGGCGCACGCCGCGCAGCGCCTTCTCCCGGGGGGAGACGTTGCGCCACACCAGCAGGGCCACGAAGTAGACGACCAGGAGCAGGCCCAGGCCCTTCATCACCGGCTGGGCCCACAGGGCGGACGCGCGCGAGTACTCGATGAGGATCGTGTACGGCACGTACAGCCCCGCGAGGATGAGCAGCGGCGCCCAGAGGCTGGTGAGGCGCTCGCGCCACACCAGCACCCGGCGGGCGCGGAGCATCTCCGGCGTGCGGCGGGCCGCCATCGCCTCGGACAGCGTCACGGGTGAGGTGGCGGAAGGCATGGCGGCGTTCATGGGCTACTGCTCCGACTTCAGGACCGCGAGGAAGGCTTCCTGCGGGATCTCCACCGTTCCCACCTGCTTCATGCGCTTCTTGCCCTCCTTCTGCTTCTCCAGGAGCTTGCGCTTGCGGCTGATGTCACCGCCGTAGCACTTGGCGAGCACGTTCTTGCGCATGGCGGAGATGGTCTCCCGCGAGATGATCTTCGCGCCGATCGCCGCCTGGATGGCCACCTCGTACATCTGCTTCGGGATGACCTCCTTCAGCTTCTGGCACACCTCGCGGCCGCGCAGGTAGGCGCGCTCGCGGTGCACGATGACGCTGAGGGCGTCCACCGGGTCCCCGTTGATGAGGATGTCCAGGCGGGCCAGGTCGGACTCGATGTAGCCGGCCAGCTCGTAGTCCAGGCTGGCGTAGCCGCGCGACACGCTCTTGAGCTTGTCGAAGAAGTCGAACACGACCTCCGCCAGCGGCATCTCGTACGTCACCTGCACGCGCTGGCCGCTGCTGCCCAGGTACTTCATGTCCTTCTGCACGCCGCGGCGCTCCTGGCACAGCTTGAGGATGGCGCCCAGGTGGTCGTTGGGGACGTGGATGTGACAGGTGAGGATGGGCTCCTCGAACTTCTCGATGTGCTGCACCGGCGGCAGCTTGGCCGGGTTGTCCACCAGCAGCGTGTCCCCCTTGCTGGTGGTGATGCGGTACACCACGCTGGGCGCGGTGGTGATGAGGTCCAGGTTGTACTCGCGCTCCAGGCGCTCCTGGACGATCTCCATGTGCAGCAGGCCCAGGTAGCCGCAGCGGAAGCCGAAGCCCAGCGCGGTGGACGACTCCGGCTCGTAGGTGAAGGCGGAGTCGTTGAGCACCAGCTTCGCCAGCGCGTCGCGCAGGTTCTCGTAGTCCGCGGAGTCCACCGGGAAGATGCCGGAGAACACCATGGGCTTCACTTCCTTGAAGCCCGGGAACGGCTCGGCCGTGGGGCGCGCCTCCTCGGTGACGGTGTCACCCACCTTGGCGTCCTGCAGCTCCTTCACGTTGGCCACGAGCACGCCCACCTCGCCGGCCATGAGCTGCTGGACGGGGCGGGAGAACGGGCTGAACACGCCCAGCTCCTGGACCTCGAAGACCTTGTTGTTGCTGAAGAGCTTGATCTTCTGCTTCAGCTTCAACGTGCCTTCCAGCACGCGCACCAGCGTCACCACGCCCCGGTAGTTGTCGTACCAGGAGTCGAAGATGAGCGCCTTGAGCGGCGCGTCCGCGGAGCCCGTCGGGGGCGGCACCGTCTTGACGACGGCCTCCAGGATGTCCTGGATGCCGATGCCCTCCTTGGCGGAGCACGGCACCGCCACGGACGCGTCGATGCCGATGACGTCTTCAATCTCCGCGCGGGTGCGGTCCACGTCCGCGCTCGGCAGGTCGATCTTGTTGATGACCGGGATGATTTCCAGGTTGTGGTCCAGCGCCATGTAGACGTTGGACAGCGTCTGGGCCTCCACGCCCTGCGTCGCGTCCACCACCAGGAGCGCGCCTTCGCACGCGGCCAGGCTGCGGCTGACCTCGTAGGCGAAGTCCACGTGTCCCGGCGTGTCGATGAGGTTGAGGACGTACTGCTTGCCGTCCTTGGCGGTGTAGTTCATCCGCACGGACTGGGCCTTGATGGTGATGCCCCGTTCGCGCTCGATGTCCATGTTGTCGAGGAACTGGGCCTGTGCCTCTCGCTTGGTCAGCGTCCCCGTCTTGTCGAGGAGACGATCCGCCAGCGTCGACTTTCCATGGTCGATATGGGCGATGATGCAGAAGTTGCGGATGTGCGCGTTTTCAGCCGGCATGTTCAGGGCGCTCGTCGGAAGAAGCGGGCGTGCGTAACAGGGAATCGCGCGAAAATCTACGCGGTCGCGTACGCCCGATGAGCAACCCACCGGGGGAGCTTGTTTGTTCCCCAGTCATCAGCCCCGTTCCAGGGCGCATCCCCCCAGAACAGGCCCTGAATCCCCTCCCGGCACGCCCGGCCCCGGCCCTTGGGAGGCCGGTGCGGGGACGCCTCGGAGGGATTGCCCTCCCCCGCCCCTGGCCGGGGACGGGGGCTCGGGCGCCGATCAGCCGTGGATGCGGGCGGGCTCGGCGGCCTTCTGCCGGAAGTACTCGATGGTGCGGCGCAGGCCCTCGCGCACGTCGACGCCAGGCTCCCAGCCAAGCACCTTCCTGGCCAGCGCGTTGTCCACGCAGGAGCGTAGCTGCTCCCCGGGCTTGCCGGGCGCGTGGGTGACGGGGACGCTGGAACCCGCGGCCTCGGCCAGCAGCGCGTAGAGGCGGTTGATGTCCGTCTCCACGCCCGTGCCGATGTTGATGGCGCCCACGTAGTCCTTCTCGAAGGCGAGCCGGTTGGCCCGGGCCACGTCCGGCCCGAAGACGAAGTCGCGGGTCTGCTTGCCCTCGCCGAAGATGGTGCAGCCCTGACCGGCGATGAGGCGCTGGCTGAAGATGGCCACCACGCCGGCCTCGCCGTGCGGGTTCTGCCGCGGGCCGTAGACGTTGGCGTAGCGGAGCGCCACGTAGGGCAAGCCGTACTGCGCCCGGTAGTAGCCCAGGTACAGCTCGCCGGACGCCTTGGAGACGCCGTATGGGGAGATGGGCCGCGTCGGGTGGCTCTCCGGCGCGGGGAACACGTCCTGCTCGCCGTAGATGGCGCCGCCGGTGGAGCTGAAGATGACCTTCTTCACCCCGGAGACGCGGGCGGCCTCCAGCAGGTTGAGCATGCCGCGGATGTTCACGTCCGCGTCGAAGCTGGGGTCGTCCACGCTGCGGCGCACGTCCATCTGCGCCGCCAGGTGGCAGAGCACGTCCGGCTTCTCGGACTTGATGAGCTCCGACGCCTCGCGGCTCCGGATGTCGTGGACCGCCAGGCGCACGCGCGGGTCCAGGTTCTCCCGCTTGCCGCCGGAGAGGTCATCCAACGCGATGACCTCGTGCCCACCGCGCAGGAACTCATCGCACACATGCGAGCCAATGAAGCCCGCGCCACCTGTCACCAGGACCTTCACGCAACCTCCCGCCTGCAGGGCTTGCAGCAACGACGCGCCGGCAAACTATGCCGGGGGCCGCGTACCGGCAACCTCCCGGAACCACGCAATGGTCTCCCGGAGACCTTCCTCCAGCGGCACCTTCGGCTCCCAGCCCAGCAGCGTCCGGGCCCGGGTGATGTCCGGCTGGCGCTGCTTCGGATCGTCCCTGGGCAGCGGCTTTTCGATGATGGCCCCGCCCCCGCCCGCCGCCGCGCGCACGGCCTCCGCGAACTGGCGGATGGTCATCTCCCGCGGGTTGCCGATGTTCACCGGGTCCGGCTCGTCCGACAGCATCAGCCGGACCAGCCCGTCCACCAGGTCCTTCACGTAACAGAACGAGCGCGTCTGGCTGCCGTCGCCGAAGACGGTGAAGTCCTCGCCCTTGAGGGCCTGGCCCACGAAGGCCGGCACCACGCGGCCGTCATTGAGGCGCATGCGCGGGCCGTAGGTGTTGAAGATGCGGACGATGCGGACCTGCACGCCCTTGGTGCGCCCATAGGCCGCGGTGATGGCCTCCGAGTAGCGCTTGGCCTCGTCGTACACGGACCGGGGGCCAATGGGGTTCACGTTGCCCCAGTAGTCCTCGCGCTGCGGGTGCACCAGCGGATCCCCGTACACCTCCGACGTGGAGGCCATCAGGAACACCGCCTGGTTCGCCTCCGCCAGCTTCAGCCCGTTCTCCGTGCCGATGGAGCCCACGCGCAGCGTCTCCAGCGGGAGCTGCGCGTAGTCGATGGGCGAGGCCGGCGAGGCCATGTTGAAGACGTAGTCCAGCGGCCCCTCCACCGGGATGCCCTCGGTGATGTCCGCCTTGACGAAGGAGAAGCCCGGCCGCCCGTTCAGCGTGCGCAGGTTCTCCTCGTTGCCCGTGATGAGGTTGTCCACGGCGATGACCGCCGCCGCGCCGTCATCCAGAAGGCGCTCACACAGGTGCGACCCGACGAAGCCGGCGCCGCCCAGGACCGCTACCCGCTTGCCACGCATGCTCTTCACGTCACGCCTCTCTCTCACAGCTCGTCGAACGTCGACTGCCCCGGCAGCTGCGCCTTGTACTTCTCCAGGACCAGGTCGATGCCTTGGCGGATGTACTCGGCCACGGGCACCTTCGTCTTCTGGTTCAGCGCCTTGAGGAGCTCGTTCTGCTCCGGGGTGATGTAGATGGTGGTGCTGACTTTCTTTCGGGCCATGGCGATATGTGAAAATATATGGAATGACGTGTCGCGCGAAAGCATCTCGTGCGAATCCCGTCGCCAGACGGCCCCCGGACGCTGGGAGTACGCCATGCCACGCTACAAGCAGTTGATTTTCCTGGGCTTGATGGCCTCGGGTGCCCTGGCCGGCTGCGCCAGCAACCAGGCGGCGGAGCAGGACGGCGCGCGCGGCCGCCCGCCCGGGGAGGCCATCCGCCCCGAGCAGGGCGCCAACGAGGAAGTCACGCGGCAGGACGCCAACGGCGACGGCCGCCCGGACGTGTGGACCTACACGGTGGACGGGCGGAAGGTGCGCCAGGAGCTGGACCTGAACTGGGACGGCCGCGTGGACCTGACGCGCTACTTCGACGCCACCGGCGACAAGGCGCGTGAGTCCCTGGACCTGGACTTCGACGGGCGCGTGGACGCCACCTACTTCTACGAGAAGGGCGTCAACACGCGCCGCGAGCGGGACACCAACGGCGACGGCCGCGCGGACAGCTTCACCTACTACGAAGCCGGCAAGCTGGTGCGCAAGGAGCGCGACACGCGCGGCACCGGCCGCATCGACTACTGGGAGTACTGGGAGAATGGCCAGGTGGACCGCATCGGCGAGGACCTGGACAGGGACGGCACGGTGGACAAGTGGACTCGCAACCCGGACAACACGGCCCGCGAGTAGGCGGGCCGCGGGGGATGACGGCTACGGGTTGCTGGTGCCGGTGCGCCCGTAGGCGTCCTCGAGGCGCACCACGTCGTCCAGCTCCGGGGTGCTGACCTCCAGGATGTCGCAGTCGGTCAGCGCCACCATGCGGTGCTTGGTGAGCGGCTTGATGTGGTAGCTCTCACCGGGGTTCATCTCCTTCTCGATGAGCCCCTGGCCCTCGTCGACGACGAAGAGCAGCTTGCCGCTCTGGACGTGGATGGTCTCATCCTTGCGGTTGTGGAACTGCAGGCTGAGCTTGTGGCCCTGCTTCACGTGCAGCAGCTTGCCCACGTAGCGCTCGGTGTGAGCCCAGATGAGTTCATAGCCCCAGGGCTTCTCCACCCGCCTCGTCGTCGTCATGGCGCTTCCCGTCTTCCTCGTCCCGCTCTAGTTCGTGCCGGCCACGAATGCGTCGAGCGAAGTCTCACGCTTGAAGTCTGACAGATACCGGGTGGCGGCATCCCGCGAGGCGAAGCTCCCCATGCGGACACGGTACCAGGTGCCCTTCCCGGGCACTTCGGCCGTCAGGATATAGGGGGCATAGCCCCGGTCACGCAACCGGGCGGCGAAGCGGTCCGCCTCCTGCCTGTCCTGGAACGCCGAGAGCTGGAGCGTGAAGGCCCCGCCCTTCACGGCCTGCGCGGGCGGCGAGGCCGGCCGCGACGGCTGCTGGGTGGCGCGGGCGATGGCCTCCTTCAGGCCGCCCCCCTCCGTGGTGGTGCTGCGCGTGGGGACGGCGGACGCCTCGACCTTGCCCGACACCGGGACGGCCTGCGTGGGGGCCTCGGCGACCACGACGCGCTCCGGCTCGGCCTTGGGCTCCTCCGGGGGCAGCTCCCCCGTGTCCGGGTCCGGCGTGGGCGCGAGCACCGGGCGCTGCGCGGTGACGGGCTTCGGCTCGGACGGCTTCGCGGCGGCGGGCTTCTCCGCCGGGGCCTTGGCGACGGCGGCCGGCTTCGGCTTCGGCGGGGCCACCGGCTCGGGCGCGGCCTTGCGGGTCAGCTCGTCCGGGAAGGTGAGCGGCGGCTCCTGCTGCACGTTCTGCAGCGCCTGCGCGTTGGCGTCCAACGCGGAGAGCAGGTCCGGCGCGGCCACGGCGTCCGCGTTGCCCGCGAGCTTCTTGCCGACGACGACGCCCAGCACGAAGACAGCCCCCATCACCACGATGCCGGCGATGAGCAGGCTGACGATCTGCCGGTTGTCCAGAGAGACGTCGAACTTCTCCTTCATCCGGTGAGCATCACGCATGGCTTGAAAGTCCTCGGGCGCGGACGCGACGGCCACACGAAATCCGTGTTGCGGCCTGTAGCGACGGCAGGGAGGGCAAAGTACGCCCCACCCCCGAGCCGGTCAAATTCGCGGAACGCCTCCACGACGCCGCGTCAACCCGTGGCGGGCACGATGAACGCGGGCCCCGCCGCCGTGGCGGGTGGGGCGTTGAGCCGCTCGCGCAGCTCCTTGCCGGCGGCGAAGGACAAGGTGCGCCGCGCTGGCACCGACACGCGCTGCCCCGTCTTGGGGTTGCGGCCCGTGCGCGCCCGGCGCGTGCGGACGACGAAGACGCCGAACCCCCGCAGCTCGATTCTCCGTCCGGCCACCAGGGCCTGGGCCATCTGCTCGAAGACGGCGTGGACGATGGCCTCCACCTCACGCCGTGGAACATGCGGGGCACGCTCCACGATGCGCTCGATGAGCTCACTGCGTGTCATGCACACCTCCCGCTGGGCGACCGAGGACTCTACCGAAGCCAGCCCCCGCAGGACAAACCGCCCTCCCCGCCCACTCAGCGCAGCCGGACGTCCGCGGGCCCTTCGACCTCCACCTCCTGCCCCTGCTGCGTGCGAAGGACGACCTCCGCGCCGTCGGGGACCACCAGCCGCGTGGTGCGACCCAGGGGCACCTCGCCCCCCTCCAGCAGCACGGCGGTGGCCAGGTCATCCGTCTCCGCCACGACGAAGCCGTCCTCCACGGTGGCCACCCAGCCGCCCTCGCCCAGGTTGCCCGCGTGGATGTGGGGCACGCGGGGGCGGTGTGGCGGCGGTGGCAGCGGCTTGCGAGGTCCTTCGCGCGGCGTGTCGTCGGTGGCCTTGGATGAAAGCCCGTTGGGCGTGAAGAAGGCGGCGAAGTAGCCGTTGGAGCTGTACGAATCGTCCTGCTGGGCGCTCGCGGGCGTCACCATCACCTGGGTGTAGCGCGCGGCGATGATGCGCAGCGGCCGGGGCGCCTCCTGGAGCTCGCCCTCCACGATGTGACGGGACGGCAGGTTGACGCCGTGGAGCTTCGCCTCGTCCGCGTCGCCCACCTCCAGCGTGTCGCCCTTCTCCAGGAAGCGCAGGCCTCCGCCGAAGAACTCCAGCACGGCCGGGCCGGTGGCCCTCAGCTCGTCATGGCCCAGGAGCTGCGAGCCCACGGCGATGGGCCGCCACGCCTTGCCCTCCGCGCGCAGCACCGGCGCGCCAGCGGCGAGCAGCCCCGCGATGGGTTTGTCCGAGCGCTCCTTGCAGCCCGCGGCCCCAAGGACGGTGACGGCCGCCAGCAGACATCCCACGAGGCGCTGAACCATGTGTCGTCCCCTCCGAAGATGATGCGGCGGTCAGACAATCCAGCCGCCGCCGAGCACGCGATCCTGATCGTAGACCACCGCGGCCTGCCCCGGGGTGACGGCGCGCGCGGGCGCATCCAGCTTCACCGAGACGAGCCCGTGCGGCGAGACATGCACCCGCCCCCGCGCGCCCGCGTGGCGGTGCCGGATGCGGACCTCCACCGGCTGGCTGGCCGGGGGCGGCCCGTCCACCCAGTGCGGCTGGAGCAGGCCGAAGTTGTCGCGGCCGGTGCCCTCGGCGGGGCCCACCACCACGCGCTGCGTCTCCGGCTCCAGCCGGTGGACGTAGCGGACCTCGCCGCCCCCCAGGTTGAGGCCCTTGCGCTGCCCCACGGTGTAGCGGTGGATGCCCTGGTGGGTGCCGAGCACCTTGCCCTCGGTGTCCACGATTTCTCCGGCCGGCTGCGGCCCGGCGACCTTCTCCACGAAGCCCGCGTAGTCGCCGTCCGGCACGAAGCAGATCTCCATGCTCTCCGGCTTCTGGCTGGTGACCAGGCCATGCCGCTCCGCGACGGCGCGGACCTCCGCCTTCGTCATGCCGCCCACGGGGAAGACGATGTCGCGCAGCTCGTCCTGGCCCAGCGTGAAGAGGAAGTAGCTCTGGTCCTTGGCGACGTCGACGGCGCGGCGCAGGACGTAGCGGCCGTCCACCTCCTCCACGCGGGCGTAGTGGCCGGTGGCCAGCCGGGCGCCGAGCGCGCGGGCGCGCTTGAGGAGGAAGTTGAACTTCACGTCCCGGTTGCAGGCCACGCAGGGGATGGGCGTGCGTCCGCCCAGGTAGGACTGGACGAAGGGGTTGATGACGCGGTCCTGGAAGATCTCCTCCGCGTTGGCCACGTAGAAGGGAATCCCCAGCGTCTGGGCCACGGCTCGCGCGTCGTCGATGTCGTCCGGGCTGCAGCAGCTCCCGCACGTCGCCTTGCCCTCATAGGACCAGACGCGCAGGGTGATACCGATGACCTCGTGACCCTGCTCCTTGAGCAGGGCGGCCGCGGCCGAGGAATCCACCCCGCCGCTCATCGCAACGACGACTCGCATGGTGCTCCTTCCTACACGCCCGCGCGTCCGGGCGCACGCGGGGAGGACGCCCAGGGCGCCCTTTCCCGACACCGCCGCCCGGTGCCGGCCGCTGCCTCAGCGAGCGGCCTGGGCATGCCACGCCTTCAGGCGCTGCTGGAGGGTCTCGGCCGTGTTCAGCGAGGGGTCATCCAACACCGACTCCACCAGGAAGCGGGTGGCCTCGCCCACGACGGGGGATGGCCCCACGCCCAGGGTGGCCATGATGTCCCCGCCCGTCAGCGCCAGGTCCTTCGCCGACAAGGGCGGCTTCGCGGCGGCCAGCGCCTCCACGCGGGCGATGAGCGCCTCCACCGCCGGGAGCGCGTCCGGCTGGCGCACCCGCACCCGGGCCCGGACCACGGCGGCCCACGGCGCCACCTGCGCCAGCCCCAGCCGGGCCAGGAGGCGCCGGAGCGCGGCGTCGGGGGCTTCGACCAGGGACTCCGCCTTCGCGTGCTCGACGAGCAACGCCACCAGGTCCGCCACCTTTTTGGGGAACTTCAGCCGCAGCCCGATGTCGCGCGCCCGGGGGCGGTCCACCAGGTCGGCGAGCAGCACCGCGAGCCGGACCTCCACCTCCAGGGGCGCGGCCTGCACCGCGGCCCGGGCCGTCTCGGCGGCCCGCGCCTCCGCGCACGCCAGCTCCGGGAGGAACACGTCCAGCAGCCCGGAGTCCGCGAGCAGGTGCAGCCCGCTCTCGGCCCGGGGCGACAGGAGCAGCTTCACCAGCTCCTCGCGCACGCGCTCCAGCGCGACCTTGCGGAAGACGGCGAGCGTGGCGGGGATGGCGTCCCGGGTGGCGGTGTCGAGCGAGAAGCCGAGCACCGCGGCGAAGCGCACGGCGCGCAGGGGGCGAAGGCCATCCTCGGAGAAGCGCTCCTGCGCGGAGCCCACGCAGCGGATGAGCTGCGCCTGGAGGTCGGCCTGTCCGCCGAAGGGATCCACCAGCTCCCGGTCCAGCGGGTTGTAGGCCATCGCGTTGATGGTGAAGTCGCGCCGGGACAGGTCCTTGACGATGTCGCGCTCGAAGGCCACCGAGCTGGGCCGGCGGCCGTCGAGGTAGTCCCCCTCCGAGCGGAACGTCGTCACCTCCACGTGCGTGCCCTTCTGGAGGACGGTGACGGTGCCGTGCTGGATGCCCGTGGGGATGACCTTGCGGAAGGCGCCCTGGACCTCCTGCGGCAGCGCGCTGGTGGCGACGTCGAAGTCCTTGGGGTGGACCTGACGCACCATGTCCCGGACGCAGCCCCCCACCAGGTAGACGGCGTGGCCCAGCTCGCGCAGCCGCGCGATGACGTCCAGCACGGGCTGGGGGATGTCGGCGTTGTGGAGGTTCGCGATCATGAGAGCCGGGGCCCGGACGGCATGCCCGATGGCCCAGGGGGGCCTTGTACCGACCGTCCTCCCCCGTTCCAAGCCCGGAGACGCACCGCCCTCCAAACCTGCAATTCAAAAATAACCATTAATTCAAAGCCCGGTTTCGAGCCCCATTCCGTATCTCCGATATGGGGTCGACCAGGACGGACGTGGAGTCGCGTGACGGCGTGGCGGCGGAGAGACAAGCGGGCTGGCATGCCCGAGTGTTGGGCTACGCCCACCTGGAAGGGCCGGACGGGCAGCGCGTGAGGATGGACCGCCGGGCCGCCACGCTCCTCGCGTACCTGGGCGTGGAGGGCCCCTCGTCGAAGGCCGCCGTGTCCCTGCTCCTGTGGCCCGACTCGCCACCCGCCACCGTGCGCAACAACATGCGTCAGTTGCTGCGTCGGCTCCGGCTGGGCTGCGGGGGCACGGACCTGGTGGACGGGGACGCCCAGCGGCTCGGGCTGTCGCCGCACGTCACGCTGGACCTGGCGAGGCTGAAGGGCGCCGCGGGCAGGCCCCTGCCACCCGACGTCCTGCAGGCGCTGCGACAGGGCACCGGCGTCGGGCTGTTGCCAGGGGTACACTTCGACGACTGCGACGAGCTCTCACGGTGGCTGGATGGCGCGCGCGCCGCCGTGGAGGGCTGGGTGCGCAGCGCTCGGGAGGCCGAGGTCCAGCGCCGCATGGACACCCGGGATTGGACCACCGCGCTGGCCCTGGCCCAGGCCTGGGTCCAGCACGAGCCCGAGTCCGAGCAGGCCGGCCGGCACCTCATCCGGCTGCACTACCTCCTGGGAGACCGGGGGGCCGCGCTGGCCGCCTTCGAACGGCTGCGCACCACGCTGTCACACGACCTGGGCGTCTCCCCCATGCCGGAGACCCTGGCCCTGGTGCGGGGCATCGAAAAGGACGCGCAGTGGATGGCGGCGCCCTCTTCGCCCCGGCCAGCCCTCCCCATGAGCGTGCTGCGTCCCCCTGTCCTCGCGGGCCGGCGACATGCCCTGCGCCAGCTCCAGGAAGGGCTGGAGGCGGGACAGCTCCTCTTCATCACGGGAGACGCGGGGAGCGGGAAGACGCGGCTCGCCGAGGAGTTCGCCGCGTCCGTGGGGACGTGGTTCCGGTTGGAGGCGCGTCCGGGCGACCAGGAGGTGCCGTATGCCTCCCAGACGCGCGCGCTGCGAGCCTACCTCGCCCGGCGGCCCGGCCTCTCCATGCCCGACTGGGTCCGCACCGAGCTGTCGCGCATCCTGCCGGAGCTGGGCAACGCCGCCGCCCTGCCGCCGTTGACGTCCGAAGCGGACGCGCTGCGCTTCTACGAAGCCCACGCGGAGGCCATGCGCCTGTTGCACGAAGGCGACGAGGTCATCGTCGTCGACGACGTCCAGTACTGGGACCAGGCCAGCGCGAAGCTGTTCATGTACTCGCTGACGCGGATGATGGAGCAGAAGCACGCGGCGGCGGCGCGGCCTCCCCTCTTCATCGACTGCTACCGGAAGGGCGAGCTGCCCCCCTACTCCGAGGCCAACGTGCGCAAGCTCGTGGACACGGGGCTCGCGCGGGTCATCGAGCTGGGGCCGCTCGCGCTCGATGCCGTGCGGGAGCTGCTTGCGGGGCTGGAGCTGCCGGGCGCGGAGCCCCATGCAGAGGCGCTGACGCGCTACACCGGGGGCAACCCGCTCTACATCGTGGAGACGCTGAAGCACCTCATCGAGACGGACGCGCTCCAGAAGGACTGGCCGCGCAGGCTCCCGCCACCCGGCCGCGTGGGGCCGCTCATCCAGCGCCGGTTGGAGCGCTTGTCCCCCCTGGCCCGGCTCACCGCGCAGCTCGCGGCGCGAGCGGACCTCCACTTCCGGGCCGCGCTGGCGCCCGAGGCGCTCCAGGTCAGCGCGGCGGAGCTGCACGAGGCCCTGACCGAGCTGGAGGCCGCGCAGCTCCTGGTGGCCGAGCGCTTCACCCACGACCTCGTCTTCGAAGCCGTCCACGCCAGCGTGTCCGACTCCGCCGCGTGCTTCCTTCACGGCCGGCTCGCGCGTACCTTCGAACGGGATGGCGCCCCCGCCATCGTCCTGGCTCACCACTGGATGGAGGCGGGCCAGGAGGAGCGCGCCCTCCCCTTCCTGCTCGCCGCCGCGCACTCGGACGAGCGGCTGCTGCCCAAGGGCCAGGCGGCCGGACACTACGCGCGCGCGGCGGCCCTGCTCGAAGCGGCGGGCCGCGCCCGCGAGGCCGCGAGCGCGCGCGAGGCCGAGGCGCGGTGCCGCCAGACGGAAGCCACGCCCACGCCGGGAAGCTCCGGCGTGGAGCGCTGAATCCTCACGGCTCAGGGGCAGTACGTGCAGTAGAAGAAGCGGGAGTTGAGGGCGTACTGGGACGTCTCACCGATGCACGTCACGGAACAATCGTCAGCCGTCGTGCAGCTGCCCACCTGCCCGTCGACTTCAATGGGGAAGGACGTCCAGTAGGTGGTGAGGCGGGGACGGTACAGCGTCGTGCACGCCTGGGCGGAGACCTCGGAGGGCGCGGTAACGGCCTCCTGCGCGGCTTCCGGCGTGGTGGGGGTTGTACCTTCTTCGTTCAGCTCCACGCCCTCGCCACACGCCACCAGGAAACCAGCGACCACGGACACCGCGACTGCCGAGATGTTACGCACGGGCAAATCCTCTCAGTGAAGTTGCACGACGCGTGCATTCTGCCGGAGTAGCCTGTTTCAGCCGAGGAAGAAGCGTTCTCCCAGGAAGTCATGCCAACCACCCGACAGGTAGGTCTCCGACATACCTGGGAGAGGTGTGCCGGGCTCGGGATTGAATGAACGTGGGCCGTGTTGACATGGGGACGCACCGCTTGGGTCATCGCCGCGAAACATCCACTCACGAGCCCTTTGACAGGCTGTCCTGTGCGGTCGGCCACAGGTGTGCTAACGCAACAGCCGTCCGCTCCACGGTCCCCTGAAGCAACCGGCAGCGACCACAGGCACTCATCGACATGCCAAGACCTCGTAGCCTTCGTTCCACGTCCTCTCTTTCGTCCACGCGAAGCTCCCGCGTCTCCTCGTCCCTGCCGCCGCTGGAACAAGCGTTCCGCGCCGTGCTGGCCGAGGAGCTCGCCGGGCAGCTCTCGCCCCTGACCGACTCGCTCCTGCGCATCGCGGAGAGCCTGTCCTCCCGCGCCCTGCGGCAGCCGTCCCGGCGCGAGCTTCCGAACGCGGCCCTGGACGCGCTGGCCTCGTCGCTGGCCACCCTGGACGCGGCGTCCGACGACACCGCCGAAACGGACGGCGACGCCGAAGCCCGGGCCTGCGCCGTCATTGGCTGCAAGCGGCCGGTGCGCAGCCTGGGCTACTGCGCGGCCCACTACCAGAAGCGCCGCCTCATGGTGGCGTCCGGGCGCCTGCACCACGCCTGGACGGAAGACGCGGCGCCGAACAGCATCCCGGACGTCATCCTGGGCCGGAAGCGCCGGGAGTCCCCGGAGGCGGCGGAGCCCACTGTCGTTCCGGAGGCCCCCCGTGCCAGCGAGGGGCCTCGCGTCTGGGTCCGCAAGAAGGGCGGGAGCGCGGTGGTGCCCTCCAGCAATGGAGACAACCAGCCGACGCTGCAGTTGGCGCCGCCGGCGCAGTCCTCGGTGATTCCGACCGCCCAGCGCTCCGAGCGCGAGCAGGTGGCGTCCATCGTCGAGCAGTGGGCCAGCGAGTTCCGGGCCAACAAGCAGCGCTCGTGACGTGACCTGCCTCGCGGGCCGTGTTGGGCCGGCGGGACAGCGACGCGATGCGGCATCCAGCCTCCATGGGCGGCGTTCGCCAATAGCGCCGCCCATGACGGTCGCGTGACAGTGGGCGGGCATGGTGCCAGGGACTCGAATCGGCGGCGGCTGCCGCCGCGCCAGCCCTGGACCTCCGAATGGACTCCGCGACCCGCAGCAGCGCCTTCACGTCACTCTCCCGAGACGCAGAGCGGCAGCTCATCGCCCGCACACGGCCCTTCGCCGCGCAGGACGCGCGGCGGAGTTGGTGGGAGGTGGGCACCACCTTCCTGGCCTTGCTGGGCGCCGTGGCGCTCGCCACCCTGCCCCCGTGGTGGCCCCTGCGTGTCGTAGGCAGCGTGGTGCAGGCGCTGGTGTTGATCCGCTCCTTCATCCTGGTGCACGACTACCTGCACGGTTCGCTGCTGTCGGGCTCGCGGCTGGCTCGGGGGCTGTTCAATGTCCATGCGGTGCTGCTGCTCACGCCGCCGCGAGTCTGGAGCGAGACGCACAACCACCATCATGCGAACACGGCGCGGCTGGCTGCGTCCGCGTCCGGCACGTTCACCACGTGGACGGCGCAGCAGTGGCGTGAGGCCACGGCGCTGGAGCGGCTGGCCTACGTGGTGGAGCGGCACCCGGTGGTGATGGTGTTCGCGTACCCGCTCGCGTTCCTGAGCGGGCTGTGCATCGTGCCCTTCGTGCGGCACCCGCTGCGCTACTGGAGCGCGGGCTTCGCGGTGCTCCTGCACGTGGCCATCAGTGTGGCGGTGTTCTCCTTCGGGGGCCTGGGCGTCTACCTCACGGCGATGGTGCTGCCGCTGTCCATCGGCTACGCGTTGGGGGCGTACCTCTTCTTCTCCCAGCACAACTTCCCGGACGTCGCCCTGCGCGAGGACGAGGACTGGACGCACGCCAGCGCGGCCCTGGAGGCATCGAGCTACCTGGCCACGGGCCCCGTCATGGCGTGGTTCACCGGGAACATCGGCTACCACCACGTCCACCACCTGAACCCGCGCATCCCCTTCTACCGGCTGCCGGAGGCCATGGCGGCCATCCCGGAGCTGCAGCATCCCCGCACCACCACCCTGCACCCGCGGGACGTGCTGGCCTGTCTGCGGCTGAACGTCTGGGACGGGGAGCGGGGCCGCATGGTCCGGTTCCGGGACGTCCCCGCGCCCCGGTAGAGCGACTGGCAGGGGCCCGAGAGGGCGGAGGATGCGCTGGCGCGTTGCGCGCGCCGGGCCGCCTGCTATAACGCACGCCGTTGGGCATGAGCCCCCCTGGGGGCGCATGGCTGGACCTTTCCGGGGGGCTCCTCTGGAAAGCGTGGTGACTTGAGAGCACGACCCCGTAGCTCAGTTGGATAGAGCGGCGGTTTCCTAAACCGCAGGCCACAGGTTCGATTCCTGTCGGGGTCACTGCCCAAGCTTCCGTCCCGCCTGGGGATTTTCGGCGGATGGGTGCGTCCACGTTGTGCTGCCGTTGTGGCGCTGTTGTGGCGTAGAGGCAAAGCCAGACACCCACCGAGCCTCACCGCTGAACAGCCTGCTGATACCCGAGGCGGCTGTGGCGCAGCGCCATCCACCCCGGCCCGCTGGAGCCTGTTGCCGGCCGAGTTCACCCTGAAGTTCCGCCGCCTCGACAAGGCTGGTGAGTGCTGGGAAGTGAACTACGACGCTGGCACCGTGCACAGGAAGTGCCGCATCACACCCTCTCCTCGAACTACGATTCCTGATTTTCGGGACAGGGGGAGTCCATGCCGGCAGTGCTGGTGTGCCGCACAGCAGCGCTCAGCCTCATCCTAGGCTGTGCCGCTGCACCCGAGCCGAGCACCATCCGGGATTACTGGCGTTCGGGGCAACACGTCCACGTGCGGGGCCCGTGGGAAGCCATCACCCCGTCAACCGACGTGGACGAGGTCATCGACCAACTCTGCCCTGCCGTCATGGAGCTGCCGCGCGCAACGGATCGCGACTATGGGCAAGAGTACTGCGGCGCCATCTACTCGCTGGGAGACGGCATCTACTACGCCAGCATGCCCTCCCCGCTGAGTGAGCCAGTCCCCGTAGGCCCGTCGAAGAAAAAGACGTGCATCCCGCCCCGGTATGTCGCCGACTCCAGATGGCGAGCGGTCGTGCTCGCGGACTTCCACAGCCATCCGTGGTCCCCATCGGGGATGACCCCCACCGACCGCCTCGCCCAAACGCAAATCTGGACCATCCGCATCCAGTTTGACCGCGCCTGCACCATCACCAAACTGGTGCCGAATCCTGATAGCGAACAACCCGGAGAGGTCTACCTCCGACAACGCAATCGCTGGAAGTTGGTGGGCATCATCAAGCACGAGGACAAGGGCCTCGGGTTCGTCACTGACGTGGATGACTGAGGGCTGAGCGTGTCGATGCACATTCGGATTCGTGGCCCGCACGGAGGCCCCATGAAGCGCGTTCTGCTGCCCCTACTCTGCATCCTCCCGGCATGTGCCCTGTTCCAGAAGCCGCCACGCCCGGTCCACGCCCCGCCGGAAGTGGCTGCCGCCGTCGAAATCCCGCTCGCGTTTCCGACTGAGGGAAGGCAGGTCATCAACGGAACCACCCTGCGCGCCATCCAGCTCGCCATGGAGGACTACCTCCCATGGGACCGGAAGCTGCCCAGCGATGCCTCGCCGCTCTACGAGTGCCTCAACCGCCGCGAGTCCTACGTGGTCGCTGCGGCCCCCGCCTCGCCGGGCGTCGTGCTCGTCAGCATTATCCCGAACCCGGATGCATGCGACATCGCCACGGCCCCCATCCTGGACGTGGGCGCCACCTATGCGGTTGACGTGAACGGCTGGCGCATCCTCGCGGTGCAGGAGTAGTCGCGCGAGGAGTCGCCGACGGAGATGCCGGCAGCCCCGTCGGAGCAGCCGCGTTCAGCCGCCCCGCCGGATGCGTCACGCGACCTGGGGATGTCCCTCGAATAGAGCCTGCTCCAGCAGGCGGGCAGCGGCCTGGCAGAACCGTTCCTAAAGCCCCATACCCACCACGCGTCGGCCGAGTTGCTGCGCTCTCTGACATGGGACCGCGAAACGGAACTGGCGAGGCACCGACAGCTCGCAATGGCGACCGACTTCTCCATCTACTGCTCCCCATCATCAAGTCGGTCCGAAATCCGGCCGGTCTCCCTCAACCACCGTGCTCAGCAACAGGCACGCTCACGCACGCTCGCCGGAGGGACACCAACCGTCGATTCCCCAAGGGGAATCACCGCAAGACGTGCCCATCATCTGCGGTGACACCCAGTCGCGCACGCTCGCGATGGACGCCAGTGGTTTCGCGGGCTTCCTGAAGGTGCCCATCAACGAGCCGGTCCGTGGAACGCCGTGGAACCATCAAAGAGCGTGCGCGGCAACAGCCGGGGACTCCATCCGCAAGGCGGACGCGAATTTGACGAAGGCGCGTAAGCAGGTGAAGTGAACGAACGTCCCAGCGTCGCTGACGCTCCGACTGCTCGCCATGGCCGGAACGGCTGCTCGGCTTGAGCTGGAATGGGTGCTCACCTTCGCCGGAATACGCAGAACGGCAAAGCTTTGCCGCACCGAGCCTCCCTCTCACGCGGCCTCCTCACGAATTCGCAGACACCCGAGAACGCATCAGGCCTGCCTCTCCCGCCCCCCTCCCGACCAACTACGCACGATTCGGGACTTGACCAGCCCCTGCGAGCGGCCAAGCAAGCGAGCTCCGAGAACAAACCTCGGATGAGAAGACCTTCAAAGCCGGGACATCCAGCTCAGGTCATTGCCCAACTGGTACGATATCGAAATGAACCACCACTTCGCCCCCCAAGCCTACCTTCGCCAATGGTGCAACAACGACGGGCATCTAATTCGGTACGTTCGCAAAGGCAGTGCTAATGCACTGAGGCTGCTTCATGAATTCAAAACTCCGAGAGCCATCTGTCATCAAGAGGACATCAACCGGCTCCCGGAGCGCACCAGCGCCAATGGATTGACCGAGCATGGTGTTGAGTCACTCCTGGCAAGAGCTGTCGACGGCAGGATTCAATCAATCGTAAAGCTCGCCGGCGCCCGAACGGGACCGCTAGACGCGTCTAGCGGCGATAAGGTCAGGTGGCTCATGCAGATGTTCACTGCTCGGAGCCCAAGCTCACTTCAGACGGGCGAGGAAGGTGTCGGCGCATACGTGGCAGAAAATGCTGAATTTATCCAGCGACTCCTCGCACGCGCACAGACTCCCAGGGGTCGGGCAGAAGTGGGCCAGTTTTTCAAACCCCAGTTTCCTGCCGTCTTTGTACGCGCCAACCTCGCCGCACTTGCGAACACTGATGCCGTTCCCATGCAAGGGTGGTACGAAGGAACTGTGCGCGTGTTTCAACGTAGCGACAACGAGGCAACAGCCCTCCTCAACTATCTCGGCCTGAGCGAGTTCCCGACGTCCGAAGCCCCTGTAGTCGAATGGGAAGAGAACGACGTAGGACTCGTCGCGAGCTTCTCACTCTCCCCCGATGCTCTCGCATTCGTAATTCAGGGCAATGGAACGAAAGACCTGGAAATGGCGTCTAAACACATCCTTGTTCCGATGAAATACCGGGAGAGTGCCATCTGCCGAAGCAAAGCTTCGCCGACTGGCCCCTGGCACAAGGAAGCACAGGGTTTGCGCCCCTTCACCCAGGGCCGATAACCTACAGTGGCCAGCAGGACCTATACTCATGGGCGCGTGCATCCCCCGTCCGGGGTGACGATCGCGTTGGCGGCGCGCTGGAGCTGACGCGCGCTGCGCTCCTCCATCAGCACGTGGACGTGGTTGGCCACCTGGGCGAGCTGGGGTCGCGCCTCTCCCTGCCATGCCTTCAGCGTGCGCAGGCGCTGCTCCACCAGGCGCAGCTCCGAGTCGTGCGCGCGCACCATCCGCAGCTCCGCCTTGATGTCGCGCAGGTCGGCCGCAATGGACTCCATGCGCTGGACCGGAGGGGCACCTAGTCGGCGGCGGCCTCGTGCTTCGCCTGCCGGCGCGCGAGGAGCCCCCGCAAGAGTGGGACGAGGAGCTGGCTGACCGCCAAGGCGATGACGGCGGTCTCGATGGTGGGGCTCATGCGCCGTCAGAAGGGGCGGCCCGAGCGTGCTGGTTTACTCAGGCCAATCCCTCCACAGCACCATCTAGCCCTCCCCACTGGCGCCCCCCTCCAAAGGGACCTAGCGTCGACCCCAAACTCGGAGGCGAAATGGGAACAAGGAACAAGGGCGTTGCAGGACGAGCATCAAGCCTCGCAGCGGTAGCTGTCGCCATGCTTCCAGCCGTGGTCCTGGCGGATGACTACGAGCGACCGGACTTCCACATTGACTTCCGGGACTGCCAAGCTCTGGGAGTAGGACCGGGAGGCAGCCAGGTAAAGGTGGTCGATGCGCCCAAGCACAGGCTCGCATGCTGGCGAAAGTCGCGAACGGTTCCGTGCATCATGACGAGCGGCGACGAGAGCAAGGCTGTTACGTTCACCGTGGACGCCGACATCCCTCCCCTGCTTACCCTCGTGCAAGGGAAGCACGCAGGCGACTTTTTATCCATCGACACGGTTCAACACACCGCCTCGCTTCTCACACGGGTCATGCTCGGAGGCAGCGGCGGTGAGCGTCAAGGTAGTTGTCGCGTGAGAGAGTTCAACCGATGCGCTTCAACTCCTGCACTGCCGGGGTGGGGTTCGGGGAGGGGTTGAGGCGCACCGGGCCTGCCGGTGTCCAGTCTCGAGTGTGGCGGCTCCATCGCTCAGGATGACGGGCTTGGGCGCGCTGGTACACCTGATGGCGCCGGGCGAGCAGCGCCGTCTCGCGACTGAAGTGTCTGTCGTCAGGCGTGACGAAGCGGATGGCGGAGTGCAGGTGCTCGGTGTTGTACCAATGCACGAAGCGCGTCACCCAGCAGTGCGCGTCCTCGACGGATGCGAAGGGGCGCCGCGGGAAGCTGGGGCGGTACTTCAGCGTACGGAAGAGAGCCTCGGAGAAGGCGTTGTCGTCCGAGACGCGGGGCCGGCTGAAGGAGGGCGTCACGCCCAGCCATTGCAGGGTGGCCAGCAGCGTGGCGCCCTTCATCGGGCCGCCGTTGTCCGAGTGCAATACCAGCCCCTCGGGACAGCCCGCCTCCTGCCAGCAGCGGCGGATGAGGGCCGCGGCATGCTCGGACGACTCCTCCTCGTGTACCGCGAAGCCCATGATGCGCCGGCTGAAGACGTCCACCACCAGGTACAGGTAGAGGAAGGCTCCCTTCACCGGGCCCTTCAGGTAGGTGATGTCCCAGCTCCACACCTGATTGGGCCCGGTGGCCAGGTGCTCGGCCCGGAGCCTGGGCGTGGGGGCCCTGGCGCAGCCTCGGTGGGTGAGTTGCCCCGCCTCGCGCAGCACCCGGTAGATGCTCGCCTCGCTGGCCACGTACTCGCCCCTGTCGGCCAGCCGGGGCACAATCTGCTTGGGCGAGACGTCGCGGAACTCCTCGCTGTTGGCCACTGCCAGGATGCGGCGTCTCTCCACTTCCGACAGCCGGTTGGCGGGCCGGGTATGCGGACCGCACCTGCCGTCCTGGGCCGTTTCGGGCTTCCTCCAGCGCTGGACGGTGCGAGACGTCACCCCGAGTCGCTCGCAGACGGCCTCCAGCCTCACGCCCTTCTCCAGCGCCTCGTCGACGAGGGCAAGCGTCATTTCTCGCGCCTCTCGTCCACTGCGTCGTCCTCGTCTTCCGGGGACTTCTCGTCCCAGCCCATCCCCTGAAGTTTTTTTTCGAGCACCAGCAGCGCCGCCGTCTCGGCCAGCGCCTTCTCCTTGCGCCGCAGCTCCCGCTCCAGCTCCTTCACGCGCTTCTCCGACGAGGCCAGTCGGCGACGCTGGCTGGCCGTCAGTGGCCCGGAGGACTCGCCCGACAGGGCCCCGGCAGCCACCTGCCGCCACTCCTTCAACTGCGCCTCGTGCAGCCCCTCGCGGCGCAGCAACGCCCCCAACTTCTCACCCTCAAGCCCCTGGGCCACCACCAGCACGCGCAGCTTCTCCTCGGGCGTCCACTTCTTCGGGCCAGCGGGCTTCTTCTCCTCGGGCGGCGGCGTCATCGCCGCTACCCTACGCGCCTCGCGCAACCACTGCGACAGCGTCGGCTGCGAGACTCCCACCTGGCGGGCGAGCGCCGCAGCACTCACCGCGCCTGGCCCCACCATCCGCTTCACCATCTCCGCCTTGAATGCATCCGTGTACGACACAGCTACCTGCCTGTACTCGCCCCCGGGGGTGGTCAACTCGGCCGGTCAGCCGAGGCGACAACTTCCCTGACACAGGGGGGCGGCGTTGTGGCCAAGGTCTGCTCTGGCACCTACTTCACGGCATTCGAGCTTGATGCGGCGTTTGAGGCCGAAGAAGACCTATCGCCACCTCAGAATGCCGCCCCCCAAAAGCCAGCCCCCAAAGGGGCAAAGGCTAAGTAGCCAAACGCAGTGGCCCAGGTCGCAACGCAGGCATTAGTACCTGCACTGCGTGAGCGCGCGCCGTTGAGAACCTACGGTGCATCCCCACCGAAGAGGTCATCGCACCAGCCCGGAGCGACGCAGGTGGCGTCCCGGCACATCGGGCAGATGGGGCGCGTCCGCACGCGGTCGGCCAGCTCGCCCACGCTGATGAACGGGTCGCGAGGACCAGGCGGCGCCGGCAGGCTCGGGAAGGCAGCCCGGAACACGGCCACCGCCGCCCCATCCGCTGGCGTCGCGACCTCGACGCGGCGCCATACGGTGCGGAGCGCGTGCTCCACGCTGGCCCTGAAGTCCTGCCCCTCCGAGAGGGCCGCGCTCAGCTCCGCATCCCGCTCGGCGTAGTGCCGGCCCCCCGGCGTTCCTCGCGCTCGCGTGGCGTGGCGGGCCACTGGCGCCCCTACTCCGGGGACATGACCGTCGTCTCCGCTACGAATTTTGCATGCTCGATTGCTAAGCATTCAATTTACAGCGAACGACAGCCCGCCAGTTGCTGCCCCGTCCTCTCGTTGGACTTGTAGTTGGCGCCGCAGGGCCGGAGCTGCTTCATCATCACGTTGAGGACGATGGCCCACGCCTGCCGAGCCATCTTTCTCGGCGCGTCCGTCGCTACATCCAGACGTCGACTCGGATTGCGCCACCCACCACAGCGGATTCCTGCACCCAGCCTGTACCAGCACCCAACCACCGTTGACCACCCGCCACTCCCCTGCCCCCGGGTACGATTGACCTGCTTCCCCGGCTATCCTTGGGAAGCAGCACCTTCACCAAAAGGGGAACAACATGCGCGCAGGCATCATGAGCGGACTGCTGGCCATCGGACTGCTGACGGGCTGTGGGGTCGAGGACTCCGACATGGCCGAAATGGACACCGAAGCCCAGGCCATCCCGTGTCGTGACTTCACCGGTCGGGACTACGTCGTCACGTACTACGCGGAGCCCGCGATGGTCACCAAGGTGGGTGAGCTCCAGTGCGGCTGCAGCACGCCGGAGCGGATCCTCACCGGCACGCAGACCGCCCACTACGAGAAGGTCTACGGCTGCATCGCGATGTAGCCACACGCCCCGCCCTACCTGACGCGGCGGCACGACGCGCGAGCAGGGAGCACCTCACTGCTCGCGCGTCCGCGGAAGACGCCTCCTGTGACTCAGTGCGAGCGGTAGCAGTACCGCCCCGGGTCTCCCTGCGTGCAGTCCTGCGGACAGGACCTGGCCGTCTCTCCAGGGCAGCACGCGCCGTTGCCGCAGAACTCGCCCCGCGGGCAATCCAAGGGACAGGACAGCCGTTCGCCAAGCTCGCAGACACCGTCTCCGCAGACGGCGAGCGCGGCCTCCGATGTGGCGAGCGCCTCATCCGGCGCCCCCTCCGCATCCACTGCGCCAACGCCACAGCCCACGACACTACCCACCACCACGGCCAACACGACACGCCAGGCTGCCTTCATGGGGACGCTCCTTGCTCGAGTTGCACGTTGAGAGAGTTGCGCCCGAATGCTCGCACGGTGGCCGTGGCGCATAAGATGCGCGGCGCCCAGCCCGTGCATCCCCCTGCGAATCCGTGTATCTACGGGCACCAAGTTTGCCTAGTTCCCAACGTTTTCCGGATCTCGCTCGGAGGAGCCTGCCATGCTGGACCGCCCGATGTACCTCAAGCCGAACGTCGCCATCGAGCCGCTGTACAACCAGTGGTACGCGTGGTGGTACCTGCTGTCCCCGGCGACGGCGCCGCTGTTCGTGACGAACCTGCACCAGAAGCTGATGCAGTCCTTCGTGGCGAACCCGGACGTGCACGTGGCGGCCCTCAAGAACCCCATGTTGATGGGCGGCCCGTTCATCAACCACCCGGCGGCGAAGGCGCCTCGCGTGAAGGAGCTCCTGGAGCGGACGCAGAAGGAGCAGGCCAACATGCTCGCGTACACCAAGGCGGTGGCCGAGCTGGAACAGCTCATGGCCCCCAACAACGGCGGCTCCCTGGAGAGCCTCTACGCCAAGGTGCCGGACCTCCTGCGCGGCTATGTGGAGCTCACGTACGACCTCAGCAACCGCGCCAGCGCCCGCTACATTGAACCGCTCCTGTACCGCAGCCCCTTCCACAAGGAGTCCTCGCAGAGCGTGACGCTCATGCAGGTGGACGGTGACTGGCGGCCGTACATCTTCAGCACGCCCCGCCTGGAGGAGGACACGCCGCTGTGGCTGCGCGTCCCCTACAAGCACGAGGGCCTGGACGCCCTCTTCCGCATGCGCCACACGGCGGGCTCGCCCGGCCAGGTCGCGGAGATGCTCGGCGTGCCCGCGTCCGCCGCGGACGCCTTCGCCGCCCTCTTCACCGACGCCGAGCCCCGCCGCACCGAGCGCTACACCGGCGAAGGCGTGCGCGTGCGCTACTTCGGCCACGCCTGCGTGCTGCTGGAGACGAAGGACGTCAGCATCCTCACCGACCCCGTCATCAGCTACGAGTTCCCCACGGACCTCCCCCGCTTCACCCACTCCGACCTGCCCGAGCGCATCGACTACGTGGTCCTCACCCACGGCCACGCCGACCACCTGATGATGGAGACGCTCATCCAGCTCCGGCACCGGGTGGGCTGCATCATCGTCCCGCGCAACAACGGCAACTCGCTCGCGGACCCGTCGCTGCGGCTGATGCTCCACCACAACGGCTTCAAGAACGTGGTGGAGATCGACGACCTCCAGGAGATTCCCGTCCCCGGCGGCTCCATCACCGGCCTGCCCTTCCTGGGCGAGCACAGCGACCTGGCCATCCAGGCCAAGACGGCGCACCTGGTCCGCCTGGGCGGCAAGTCCATGCTGATGGCCGCGGACTCCAACGCCATCGAGCCGCGCATGTACCAGCACCTGCGCGACATCATCGGCACCATCGATGTGCTGTTCCTCGGCATGGAGTGCGAGGGCGGCCCGATGAGCTGGATGTACGGCCCGCTGCTCAGCAACCCCCTGCCCCGGAAGATGGACCAGGCCCGCCGGCTCAACGGCTCCGACAGCGCCCGCGCCATCGAAATCACCAACCACCTGTCGCCCAAGGAGGTCTACGTCTACGCCATGGGCCAGGAGCCCTGGCTGCGCCACGTGATGATCCTCGTCTACGACGACAAGGCCCCGCAGATCGTCGAGTCGAACAAGTTCCTGGAGCACTGCCGCGCCAACGGCATCCAGGCCGAGCGCCCCTACGTGAAGATGGAGCGCATCCTCACCTGACCCGCGGGCGCCGCCCCGAGGTGCGCGGCCTCCCCGCCACCTCGGGCCCCAGCTCACGCCGCTACACTGTCGTCCAGCAGGCCCCGCTGGCGCAGCGCCTCCAGCACGCGCAGCAGCCCCGCCTCCACGGAGTCCACGTCCGAGCGGACGGTGACGTCGGGCGCGGCCGGCGCCTCGTACGGGTCCGACACGCCGGTGAAGTGCGCCAGCTCCCCCGCCAGCGCCTTCTTGTAGAGCCCCTTCACGTCCCGGGCGATGAGCACGTCCAGGGGCGCCTGGACGAAGACCTCCACGAAGGGGATGCCCGCGGCCTCCGCCAACCGCCGCACCTCGGCCCGTGAGGCCGCGTACGGCGAGATGGCCGCGGCGATGACGCCCACGCCGTGCTTCGCCAGCAGCCGGGCCACCTGACCGATGCGGCGCACGTTCTCCTCGCGGTCCTCACGGGAGAAGCCCAGGCCGCGCGACAGCCAGGTGCGCACCTCGTCGCCGTCCAGCACCTCCATGGGCTGGGAGCGCGCCAGGTGCGCATGCAGGGCCCGCGACAGCGTGCTCTTGCCCGCCCCTGACAGACCCGTCAGCCAGAGTATGAAGCCCGCCGAACGCCCCATCCACGAAACGCTAACACGCCACGCGGCCCCCGGGACTTGACCCGTTTTCCGTGGCCATGCGACAGAGCCTTCACGTCATGCAAAGCGCGTCCAACTCGAGCCCTCACGCCCCCGACCGCTGGTTCCCCACCCGGAAGCCGTTGACGGACCCGCGGCTGCGGCTGTTCTGCCTGCCCTTCGCCGGTGGCAGCGTGGCCATCTACAATCACTGGAGCCAGGGCCTGCCCGCGGGCGTGGAGCTGTGCCCCGTCCAGCTCCCCGGGCGCGAGCGCCGCCTGTCGGAGAAGCCCATCGGCGACCTGGCCGCGCTGGTGGACGCGCTGCTGCCCGCCATTGCGCCGCTGCTGGACCGGCCCTTCGCCTTCTTCGGCTACAGCATGGGCGCCCGCATCTCCCTGGAGCTGGCGCGGCGCCTCCAGGCCCGGAATGGCCCGCGCCCCGTGGGCCTGCTCCTGGGGGCCGCCGGTCCGCCGTCCCTCAACACCCGGGAGCCCATCCACCTGCTCCCCGAAGCGGAGTTCATCGCCGAGCTCCGGCGCTACGACGGCACGCCCGAGGAGATCTTCCAGCACCGCGAGCTGCTGGAGCTGGTGCTGCCCATGCTCCGCGCCGACTTCGGCATCGCCTTCACCGGGGACGGTCCCCAGCCCCCCAGGCTGGAGGTCCCCATCTCCGTGGTCGGCTCGCCCGAGGACAAGCACGTCCCCACGGCGAACCTGGAGGGCTGGCGCAACGAGACGCGGAGCGAGGACGTCCGCGTCCGCCTCTTCCCCGGCGGCCACTTCTTCATCAAGTCGCAGCGCGACGCCCTCCTCGCCTACATCAGCGAGGAGCTGAACCGGTGGATGGGCCGCGCGCCCTGAGCCGCCCCGCTACGCCGCCTGGAACCGGGGCGGCGTGTCGCCCGCCAGGGGCACGGTGAACTGCCAGCGCACCGTCAGCGGCTGGCCACGCGGACGGTTCACCGCCACCGCCGCCTGGTGCCGCTCGGATGGGCGCCACTGGACGAACTGCCACGCCTCCGGGACGTCCTGCATCCGCGGGTCGAAGGAGATGCGCGGCGCCTGCCCCGGCGCCAGGTGGAAGGCGAACTGGTCCAACGGGAGGGACAGCCCCGCGCCGCGCGCCTTGATGTAGGACTCCTTCAGCGTCCAGTACTCGAAGAAGCGCTCCCGGTGCCGCTCCGGCGGCAGGGCCTTCAGCGCCGCCACCTCCGAGGCGGCGAAGTAGTGGTCGGCGATCTCCACCGTCTCCCCGGGCCGCTGGGCGTCCTCCACGTCCGCGCCCAGCTCCGCGTCCCAGCCCACCGCCACCAGCGCCATCCCGTCCGTATGGGACAGGTTGAAGCGCAGCCTGGGACCCCACTCGCCGCGCGCCACGGGCCGACCGTAGGTGTTCGTGTCGAAGGCCCACGCCTCGGGGGCCACCGGCGCGTAGCGCGACAGCGTCACCCGCACCAGGGCGTGGCTCACCAGGTACTGGCGCTGGTGGCGCTCGAAGCGGAAGCGCTGCTGCTTGTCGCGCTCCTTCGCGTCCAGCAGCTTCCAGTAGGCGTCCAGGAGCGCCCGGTCGTTGATGCGCTCGGGTTCGGCAATCCAGACGTGGACCTCATCCGGACGCAGCGCCAGGGGCTGGAAGTCTGTCGGCATGCCCCCTTTCTACCATCGGCGCCTGCTCGCTCCTGCCTGCTTCCGCGTGGCATGGCCACTGATGGCCACAGGAGGTGACCCCCAAGGCAGTTGGCGCACACCGGCATCCCCTCCAACCTTTCGCTCGCTCATATGGGGAGCGCGACCAGGGCAGTGGCGGCGTGCTGGGGGGCAGCGACGGATGGAGCTCTTTCCAATTCAGTTACTCTTCATGGTGGTTCTGATGAACCGCTATGTCCTCGGGCCATTGCTACGGCGCCTGAGAGGGCGGGAGTTCGACCGCGTCGACGACACGTACCTTCCGCGAGTCGCAATCGTCATCCCGCTGTTCAACGAAGGCGAAGGCATCTACCACGGCGTGCGCAGCCTGCTGGAGCAGGACTATCCCAAGCACCTGCTGCAGATCGTGGTGGTGGATGACTGCTCCAAGGATGACAGCTACGCCTGGGCGCTGAAGGCGGCGGAGGACAACCCCAACGTCATCGTCATGCGCAACCCGGAGAACATGGGCAAGCGCAAGGGCATCAACCGCGCGGTGAAGGCCGCCACCGAGGCGGAGATCATCGTCTCGGTGGACTCGGACGTCATCGTCGACAAGTCCGCCGTCCGGCAGTTGGTGCGCCGCTTCGTCAGCCCGCGCATCGCCGCGGTGGGCGGCCGCACCTACGTGACGAACCGCCATCAGAACTGGATGACGCGGATGATTGAAATCAAGTTCCACTTCGCCCAGGAGTGGCTCAAGGACCTGGAGCGCAGCTTCCGCCAGGTGATGTGCCTGTCCGGCTGCCTCACCGCGTACCGCCGCCACGTGCTGCTGGAGCTGGAGCCCATCCTGGAGGCGCGCGCCATCGCGGGCATCCCCATCAAGTACGGCGAGGACCGCTTCCTCACGCGGCAGATCGTCAAGCACGACTACGAGACGGTCTACACGCTGGACGCGTTCTGCTTCACCGCCGCGCCGTCGACGCTGGCCGGGTACTTCTCACAGCAGCTCCGGTGGCGCCGCTCCAACCTGGTGGACCTGCTGGGAGGCCTGTCCCACGCCTGGCGGCTCCACCCCGTGGTGACGGTCCACTACGTGTCGCAGCTCGCGCTGCTGCTCTCCTACCCGCTGGTCATCGTGCACAACGTCCTCACCGGCGAGTTCTGGGACATCCTCGCCTTCCACTTCCTGGTCATCGGGCTGCTGGGGGTCATCTACCGCATCGAAACGCGGCACCTGCCCGCGGAGCGGAGGGTCCATGGCGCCAGCTTCCTGCCCATGGCCCTGCTGATGCCGGTGACGTACGCGCTCTTCACCCCGCTGGCGCTGCTGACGCTGGACTCGGGGAGCTGGGAGACGCGGGGCAGCGCCAACGCCGCGCCCGAGACGTCACCCCTGGACTCCGGGGGGCGCTTTCCTCCCACCCACGCTGGTGAGGGCTCTACTCCATGAATCAACGTGTCGCCAATCGCCTCAATAGTATCGCCGTCTCAGCCTACAAGTTCCTCGGCTCGCTGCTGCTCGCGCTCATCATGCTCGGGTTGGTGTCCTTCCTCTCCGTCCAGGGCTTCTTCCTGGTGAGCCGGAGCTGGGTGACGCCCACCGTCATCTCACCGACGGACCCGGAGATCCTCACACTCAACACCCAGGTGGCCGCGCAGACATCCGCGCGCGACCACGTGCTGTCGGACCGGCGCTCGGTGGTGAACCGCATCTCCGACGCGGAGCGCACCATCGCCGCGGAGCGCGCGTTCCAGCAGCGCTTCCTGGTGGCCCTGCGCGGCGAGCGTGACGCCAAGGACCGGGTGGCGCGGCGCCTCTCCCTGCTGCGCCGGGAGTACAACAGCGCCCGGGCGGAGATCCTCCAGTCCAACCGCGCCTTCGCCGGCCTGGCGCGCACGCGCACCGACGCGCTGTACGACGCGCGCCTGCTGGAGCAGGAGGAGAAGCTCACCATCAACCACCACCTGGCCCAGCTCGCGCAGAGCAACCTGTCCCTGGCGCAGTCCTCGGTGGACCTGGAGACGCGGCTGGAGCTGCTCCACCGGGAGATCGCCGGCCTCTCCGCGGTGCAGTCGGGCATGGGCAAGGACGAGGCGCCCCGGTTCATGACGTCCGACGTGCTGCTGCTGGAGCGCGAGTACACGCACTCCGTCCTGGAGCAGGCCCGCGCGGAGGCGACGCTCAAGAGCCTCCAGACGGACCTGGCCGCGCTCGACGAGGTCGCCCTGCGTTACGACACGCTGATCGCCTCCCTGCGCGCGTCGCCGTTCCTCAAGGCCATCGAGAAGGACCTCACGGTCGCCTTCGTGCCCTACGAGAACATCCCGAACGCCGAGCAGGGCACGCCGCTGTACGCGTGCGCGGCCACCGTCTTCTGGTGCCACGAGGTGGGCGTCATCGGGCGCGTGCTCGAGGGCGAGGTGTCCATCAAGCACCCCATCCGCCAGTACATGCTCCGCGGCGTCATGGTGGAGGTCCAGCTCACGGACGCGCCCTCCGCGCGGGAAGACCTGCTCCACCTGGGCCGTCCGCCGCTGCTGCTGTGAGTCCACCCCCCTTTGCCTGGAGACGGCCTCGGAGCCGGAGACACTCGACCATGCGGATGACCGTCACTTGTGGCGCATTGCTGTCACTCGCCGCGCGGCTGGCGTTGGCCCAGCCGGCGCCTCCTCCCGCGGGGGAGCTCACCTCACCGTCCAGCGAGGACCGGGCCGCCGGCTACTGCGACTTCGTGCGCGGCGTGGGCGGCGCGGAGGCCGCGCTGGAGCTGGCGCCGGAGCTTTTCGGCGCCTTCGGCGTGGTCAACGCGGGCGAGGCCAGCGGCGGCGCCGGCACCACGCCGCTGGGCGAGCCCACCCCTCGCATCACCGCGGGCCTGATGTACGACGTCGTGGGCATCTACCGCGGCCGGGCCCTCCGCCAGCGCGCGGAGGCCGACTGCCGCAGGCAACGCGCGCTGACGGTGCTGGAGTCCGCCATCCGCCAGGGCAACGGGCTGGGCGAGGAGGCCGCGCTGGAGGCCCGCGCCCGCGTCCTGGAGGAGGCCCTGCCCCAGGCCGAGGCGCTGCTCACCTCCCTGCGCAACGACATGAAGCAGGGCCAGGTGACGCTGGAGGAGCTCAACGCGGTGCAGGTGCGGCTGGACGGGCTGCGCCAGCTCGCCACCAGCACGAAGCTCGCGCGTGAGCGGCTGGCGGCCCGGCCCCGCCTCCTGCCCGGCGCGCGCCTGGAGAGCGTCTTGAACGAGCTCCGGGCCGCGGATGACCAGCTCGAGGAACACAACGGCGCGCTGCGCCGCGCACGGGCCTGGCGGCTGAACCTGCGCGGTGGGTACGACAGGCTCATCGACGTCGACCAGGACCTGCCCCTCTTCGGCCAGGTCACCCTGGCCTACAACCTGGGGCACCTGTGGCAGGGCTCGGCCAACGCACGCGCGCGCGAGGGCCGCCGCCGCGCCACGCTCGACGACGTGTCCGGCGTGCCTCAACGCATCAACGAGCTGGTCGCGGGGCTGCGCGCCACCCAGCGCACCGAGGAGGGCCGGCTCCAGGAGGTGTCCACCCTGGTGTCGGACCTGGAGGCCCAGCTCCAGTCCATGGACGCGCTCCAGACGCGGGAGATTCGCCGCTTCCGCGGGTACGTGATGATGGAGCTGGCCCGCCTGCGCGCGGAGCAGGCCTACCTGCGCGCCCACGTGGAGTCGCTCCAGTCCTTCCTGGGCGCCGGAGCGCCATGACGCCGCGCCGCGCGCTGTGGGGCTGCGGCGTCCTGGCCCTGCTGCTGAGCCCCGGCGCGAGCCCGGCGGACGGCGCACCGGATGGCGGCGCGGCGCCACGGCTCGCACCGGTGGAACGCGGTGCGCCGCGCCGCGCGCGGGCGTCACGGAAGAAAGGCGGCCCCATGCTGACACCTGTTCCCCTGTCCCGCTTGCAGGTCACCGAAGGCACGCTGGAGCCCGGCCCTGGCGAGCAGCTCCTCGTCGACGGGCCGCGCCTGCGCGCCGTCATCCCCGGCAGCACGACGAGCCGCGTGGCGCTCCGCTTCACGCTCCTGGGCCCCACGCAGCGCCAGGTGGCCCTGGCCTCCGGAGCGCAGCGCCAGCAGGTGGGCCTCAAGCTCTTCGCGGCGGATGCGTGCAACGTGCTGTACGCGATGTGGCGGCTGACGCCCAGGCCGGGCATCGTCGTCAACTTCAAGCGCAACCCGGGACAGCACACCAGCCGCGAGTGCGGCAACCGCGGCTACGTCATCCTGCGGCCCGAACAGCAGGTACGGGTCGACGCGCCCGCGCCGGGCGTCCCCCACCTGCTGCGCGCCGAGGTGGACGGCAGGACGCTGCGCGTCTGGGCGGATGACACGCTGGCCTGGAGGGGCGTGCTGCCCGAGGAGGCGCTCGCCGCGGAGGCGCCGGTGGGCCTGCGCTCGGACAACGTGCGCCTGAGGCTCCAGCTCCTGGAGCCGTCACGCTGAGGCGCTCGGCGCGCTGACGGCCGCGTGCGCCCCCGAGCGCCAGCGCGGCCCGCGCGGCGCCCAGGGGCCCCCGGCATCAAAGCCGCGGCTGCGGGTCCGTCGCCGGCGTCTGGGGCTTCTCCTGCTCACGCTCGGGCAGCAGCTCCGCGCAGAGCGTGGACGTGTTCTGCGTGCACACGCCCCCCGCCTCCAGGTCGAACTGCCAGCGGTGGCGCGGGCAGACCAGGTAGCGCCCTTCCTCCACCCAGCCCTCGGAGAGGTCCGCGCCCTGGTGGGGACAGAAGCGCTGGATGGAGAAGCGCCGTCCGCCGGCCTCCACCACCGTGCGCTCGCGCTGGGACTCCGTGGAGCGGATGCCCTCGCAGAACTCGCGCATGTCCTCGATCTCCACGCCCAGGAAGCCGTGCAGCACCGGCTCGTACACGTCCGGGTTGCGGCTCAGGCGCAGGCGGAAGGACAGCAGGAAGTCCTCCCACGTGAGCTTGCGGTCCAACACGCGGCCCACGTCCGCCGCGCTCGTCTTCAGCGTGTAGCGGACCTCCTCCTGGATGTTCGCCACCACGTGCACGCGCCGCGCCTTGAAGTCCACGCGGAGGAGCTGCTCCGGGAGCTCCGTCAGCTCCACGTAGAGCGGCATGCCCACGCGCTCGTGCAGGTCCAGGAGGTCCAGCTTGCGCTGCAGCTCCGTGCGCAGCCGCTCGTGAATCTCCCGCACCTCCGCGACGAGCAGGTTGCGCCGGCGCCCGCGGAACACGGACTCCTGCCGCTTCGCGTAGTCGTGCAGGTAGTCCCTGAGGTTCTCCGGCGTCACCCGCTCGGCCACCTGCGACACGTACTCCAGCGACTTCGCGTCCAGCACGTCCCCGGGCATGGGCTCCAGGTAGCGGGCCGTCCCCCGCGGCAGGCGCTGCTTCAGGAAGGCGAAGAGCTGCGTCGCGTTCGGGAAGATGTTCACCGCCTCGAAGTTGAGGTGGAACTGCGCCGGGTCCAGGAAGGCCGCGGGCCCGGCCGCCGCGATGTACGCGCGCGGCTGAATCACCTCCAGCGTGCGGGCCACCGCCTCGAACTTGCTCTCCCGCTTCTTCAGCGAGATGGCCGCGTACGTGTCCGGCGCGTACTCGTAGCAGGTGGGGTGCCAGATGGCCCCGGAGAACTGCGCGGAGAACACGTCGATGGGCCCCTCCTCCGCGACGATGCGCACCATGCGGTCATGGAGCTTGCAGTCGTTGATGTTGAGGAAGCACTGCCCATCCCCGCGCACCATCACCGCGGAGTCGCGGTTGGTCCCCTGCTCCGACACGAACAGCTTCACGTAGCCGCCCTTGATGGGGACCTCGTGGCCATCCTCGCAGGCGATGACGCGCTTGCAGCCGTACTTGCCGAACACGTCCTGCAGCTCGGAGCGGTGGAAGCGCGGCACCAGCACCGTGAAGTCGCGCTGCCGCACCGTGGCCAGGAACTCCGGGTCGAAGTGGTCCTTGTGCTCGTGGCTGACGTAGAGGTAGCGCTCCTTGCCCGGCGTCTCCAGCTTCTCGCGCACGAGCGGCGCCAGGTGGTGGTTGCACGGCAACTGCATCCACGCCGAGTCGAATGCCCCTCGGGGCGACAGCCACGGGTCCATCACGACGATGGCCCCCGCCGTCTCCACGACGAACCCGGCGTGGCCCAGGAAAGTTATGTGCATGGGAAGTCTTCCTCTCTGACAGCCAGTGGGCCGGCCTGAGCGCCGAGCCCCGACACAGGGCTGCCGGCGGCTGGCTGGCGCGTCGGCGCCCGCAAGGTGGGGCGGCCAGAGCCACACCCGCCACCCGCCCGGGAGGTGGACCTTCCCGTCCATGGACGCACGAAGGGCGCGGAGGACCTCGCTTCCGGTCCCCCACGCCCTCGTGGGACTGCGAACGTCCCTTCAGGCGCGCCCCCCATCAGCGGGCGCGCCGGGTGTCAGTGGCTCAGGGCTGCTCCGGCGCGATTTCGCGAACCGACAGCCACTTGAAGTCCACGTCCTCGGTGCTGTCCCAACGGAACGTGGCGATGGGGCCACCCCAGGTGATGGGCATGGCGCCGACGGCGCCGCCGCAGTGCTCGGCGTCACCGCCCCAGTCACCCGCGTCCACGAAGTCGTAGACCTTCTCCCAGGAGACCTTGTCGGCGTTGTCGTTGAGGTACAGCTCCAGGTGCACGGCCTCCTCGCCGTTGACCTGGGTGTTCCGCATCACCGCCTTGAAGCCCACCCAGCGGCCCATCAGCGGCTCGGTGGCCTCCTTGTAGGGCCCCGGCTCATAGGAGACGTGCCACGTCTCCTTCTGGAAGCGGGCCCGGCCGTCGAAGTGCAGCGCGCCCTTGTAGCTGCTGCCCTCGCAGCCCTCGTTGTCGTCGTTGTGCCGGCCGCCACGCGCGTACAGGTCGAAGTTGTCCGACTCATCGGACGCGCCGTTCAGCTTCATGAAGCCCGTCATCTCGACGTTCTTCCAGTCGTTCGGCGACTGCATGTAGCCACGGCTGGCGAGCACCTCACGGTCATACGTGGCGATCTCGTTCGGCTTGTAGCCCGTCGACGTGAAGACGGACATGCGCACCTTGCTGCTCTTGATGTTCCAGGAGCCGTCCGAGTTGCGCGTGATGTCCTCCTTCGGATCGAAGCGGCTGTCGGACGTGGCGTCGTCGGCCAGGAACCACTGCTCGCCGCCCGACAGCGTCGGGTGGAGCATCGTCACGCCGAACTTGTCCGTGTCCGCCTGGACAGGCTGCTCGGGCTCGTCGATGGACGGCGCCTCGGGAGTCGTCGAGGGCCCGCCCGGCGGCGTGGTGGCGACCGGCTCGTCATCCGGCGACGTGTCGGCGTCCCCAGGCTCCTGCGTGCCCGGGGTCTGCGCCCCAGGCGTCTGCTCGGACGGAGAGGGAGCAGGCGCCTGCGGGGACTGGCCGGGGGTCTCGGTCCGCCCTGGCGTATTGGAATCCCCGTTGCCAACATCATCTCCGCAGCCGGTGATGGCGGCCAGAGCGAAGAGAGCGCCACACGTCGAGGACAGAAAGCGATTCCGAGTCAAAATAGCGTCCTTACTGCTTGAGGCATGAGCGTGACGAGTCCCCAGGCGCCTATCGCCTGGTGCGGATTCGCCGCGTCGCTCCGTCGGGAGGGGGTAATGGCCCTCAGGGACGGCGACGCCGGGTGGCTCTCATAGCCCCGTGACTGAATTTTCCAACCGGACGGGTTCCAAACCCGTCGCCTTCAGGACCACTTCCCAAACAATTGGGATGTTTTTGACTGCCCGTATGCCCCCTGTCCTACAGGGGGAGCACGGACGCATTTCGCGAGGAACCTTCGGTTTTCTCAAAGGAGTTCAACTGGAATTCCTATTTGTAGAAGCCTGGGGTGACTCTTATCTGACGCCCCCATATGGAAACCATCCCAAGCGTCGGTAGTCCGGGCCTGTGGGCCGGCTTCATCGCCTTCGTGATCGCGATGCTGGCGCTCGACCTCGGCGTCTTCCACCGCAAAGCCCATGTGGTGAAGTTCAAGGAAGCCCTGGGCTGGAGCGCGGTGTGGGTCAGCCTGGCGCTCGTCTTCGGCGCGGGTGTCTGGTGGAAGTTCGGGCCCGAGCCCGGCCTCCAGTTCATCACCGGCTACCTCATCGAGAAGTCGCTCTCCGTCGACAACATCTTCGTCTTCGTCGTCATCTTCTCGGCGCTGCGCATCCCCTCGCTGTACCAGCACCGGGTCCTCTTCTGGGGCATCCTCAGCGCGCTGGTGCTGCGGGCCATCATGATCTTCGCGGGCGTGGCCATGCTGGCCCGCTTCCACTGGCTCATCTACGTCTTCGGCGGCTTCCTCATCCTCACGGGCGTGAAGCTGTTCCTCCAGCGCAACAAGGAGGACAACCCGGAGGACGGCGCGCTGATGCGGCTGGCCCGGCGGACCATCCCCTCCACGCCCAACTTCGACGGGCACCACTTCTTCACCGTGGAGAACGGCCGCAAGCTGGCCACGCCGCTGCTGATGGCGCTGCTGCTGGTGGAGGCGTCGGACATCCTCTTCGCGCTCGACTCCATCCCCGCCATCTTCGCCGTGACGACGGACCCCTTCATCGTCTTCACGTCCAACATCTTCGCCATCCTCGGCCTGCGCTCCATGTTCTTCATGCTGGCCGGCGCGGTGGAGAAGTTCAGCTTCCTGAAGGTGGGCCTGTCCGCGGTGCTCGTCTTCGTGGGCGCGAAGATGGCCCTCATCGACTACGTGAAGGTGCCACCCTCGGTGTCCCTGGTCGTCATCGCCACCCTGCTGGGCGGGAGCATCGCCGTGTCGCTCTTCAAGGCGCGCCACACGCCCACCGTGGAGACGCCCAAGGTCTGAGCCACACGAAGCCCCGCGCCGTTCCCCGGCCCACTCCGCGACGCTCGCGGGGTGGGCCTTCTCATGTCCGGACGCGTGACGGAGGGCCGCGGCGGCGCGAGCCCGCAAAGCAGAAAGGCCGTGAGTCCTGATTCGGACTCACGGCCTTTCTTGAGTGGGCGCAGCAGGGTTTGAACCTGCGACCCCTGCCGTGTGAAGGCAGTGCTCTACCGCTGAGCTATACGCCCTTCTGCTGTCTGCTGCCCGCCGCCGGTGTTGCCGGCGGCGAACGCGGGTGTAGATGCCATCCGCCCGCTCAGGTGTCAACGCATTTTCGACTACAGCGCGCCGAGCTTCTCATCGAGCTCGCGCAGCCGGCGCTTCAGGCCGGAGAGCTGCTTGCCCACGGCCTTGAACTCGCTGCGGGGCGCGAAGTTCAGCGCCTTCAACAGCTCTTCCTGCCCCCGGTCGAGCGCCTGCTTGCCGCGCTGGGCCTTCCCGATGGCGTTGGCGATGGCCATGGCGCGCCGGTCATCGGCCATGAGCTTCTCCATGGCCTTGCCCGACACGTTCAGGGCCTGCTTCTTCAGGTCGTCCGCGATTCCCATGGGGTCCCCCGCTCAGGGCTCGTCGATGAACTGCGTCTGGAGCTGCGCGAAGACGCGGTCCGCGATGCCCTTGTACTTCATGCGCTCGATGAGGGGCTGCAAGTCCCCCTTCATGGAGATGCGGCGCTTGAGCACCGCCTCCACCGGGTCCAGCGTCCCCTTCAGGAGCTGCTTCCAGACGCTGTACGGCGCCCGGGCCAGGTACACCGGCTCCAGCTCATCCAGGTCGTCTGGATCCGCCAGGACGCGCGCCTTCTCGATGCGGCAGTCCCCGGGGACCACGTGCACCACGAACGCCTTCGCCAGCTTGCCGGGCTCGGCCTCCACCACCGCCCCGAAGTCGCCCTTCCAGCCCTTGCCGGCCATGGCGCACTCGGGATCCTCATTGGTGAGGCGGACGGCCTCGTCCACCCACTCCTTCGACGGGAACTTCGTCATCTGGACTCCTAGCCCCTCCGGAAGATGCTCTTGATGCTGGAGAAGAGCCCCCGGTCGTCGCTCCCGCTGCTGCTGGAGCTGGGCACCTGCTGTGGTTGGCGCGACGCGACCTCCTGGAGCGCCCGCTTGAGCTGCTCCGGCGTGTCGCGGGTGGCGAGGTCCACCTTGCGCATGCCGCTCGCATCCTCCACCGTCACCTGGAGCAGGCACTCCTCGGTGAGGCGGAAGTCAATCTTCCGGCCGGCGGCGGCCGAGGGCACGCGCACCGTGCCCAGGTACTCGTTGTCCACCAGCAGGTCGCTGTCCCCCTGGTAGATGTCCAGCTCGATGAAGGGCGAGCCCGGCTCCTTCGGCGGAGGCAGGCGGAAGCTCTTCACCATGGGAATCAGCGAGTTCTTCTCGATGATGCGCTTCACGCGGCCGTTGGGCATCGCGTAGCCAATGGGCATGGACAGCGCGTCCAGCAGCGTCACCGCGTCGATGCTGCCCAGCGAGTCACCCAGCAGGGCCGCGCCCAGGGCCACGCACTCGTCCGGGTGGACGCCCTTGCGCGGCGCCTTGCCGAAGTGCGCTTGAATCTTCTGCTGCACCAGCGGCATGCGGCTCTGGCCGCCCACCAGGATGATCTCGTCGATCTCCGCGCGGGAGATGCCCTTCTCCTCCAGCACGCGGTCGCAGATCTCGAAGGTGCGGTCCACCAGGTCGCCGGTGAGGCTGTTGAGGAACTCGCGCGTCAGGGGGATGCGCAGATCCAACGGCTTGCCCTTGCGCTCGTCGATGAAGGGCAGGTCGATGACGACGTTGGGGATCAGCGTGAGGTCGATCTTCGCCGCCTCCGCCGCGTTCTTGATGCGCTGGAGCGCGATGGGGTTCTCCGTGCCGAGGTCGACCTTGGTCTCCTCCCGGAAGCGCTCCAGCACGTACTCCATGATGCGGTTGTCGAAGTCCGCGCCGCCCAGGAAGGTGTCGCCGCCGGTGGCCAGCACCTCGAAGACGTTGCCGGCCAGGTGCAGCACGGACACGTCGAAGGTGCCGCCGCCCAGGTCGTAGACGAGGACCTTCTGGTCCAGCCCCCGGTTGAAGCCGTAGGCCAGCGCCGCGGCGGTGGGCTCGTTGACGATGCGCTTCACGTCGAAGCCCGCCAGCCGGCCGGCCTCCTTCACCGCGTTGCGCTGGTTGTCGTTGTAGTAGGCCGGGACGGAGATGACCGCCCCTTCGATGGGGCCGCCCAGGAACTGCTCCGCGATGGTCTTCACCTGGCCCAGCACGAAGCTGGACACCTGGGGCAGCGAGTACAGCTTGCCGCCCATCATCACCGCGGCGTCACCGTTGGCGCCCTCGACGATGTCGTAGGGGAAGTAACCGCGGAGGTCGTCCACCGACTTGGAGTTGAACTTCCGCCCGATGAGCCGCTTGGTCCCCCAGAGCGTGTTCTTGGGGTTGGTGACCATCTGATCCTTGGCCACCCCGCCCACCAACAGGTCGCCGCGCGCCGACAGCGCCACGACGGAGGGCAGCGTGAGGTTGCCGCGATCGGTGGGGACGATCTTCGGGATGCGGTTGCGGACGGACGCCACCAGCGTGTTGGTGGTGCCCAGGTCAATCCCGATGATGCGAGGTCTGTCCGCCATGAAGTGAGGGGGCCCGTGCCGGAAGGCGCCGCCCCTGACTCCACTGTCTATCACGTCGCGCCCGAGAGTGCGCGTTTCTGGGCGACGGTGTCAGTCCACCGGGTCCGTTCCACCCGGAGGGGGCCCATCCTGCCCCACGGCCGCCTCGGGCTCCGCCTCCAGGGTGGACAGGACGCACCGCTCGAACGGTGCGTCCTCCCCGCCGGGCAGTTCCTGGAGGAACCGGGACGGCCGCAGGAGGATCCGCTCCCCGTCCCGGGGCAGCACCGACTGGGGGTACACCAGCGCCAGCGCGTCCCGCGCCCGGGTCAGGGCCACGTAGAACAGGCGCCGCTCCTCTTCCTCCTCCTCGGGCAGGCGGGTGGCCCGCGACAGCGGAAACCGGCCGTCCGCCAGCCAGAGGACGAAGACGGCGCGCCATTCCAGCCCCTTGGCCTGGTGGACGGTGGTCAGCGTCAGGAACGCGTCCGGAGCCTCCTCCCCCAGGGCCTCCCCCGCCGCGAACTCCGACACCAGGGCGATCTCCGACAGGAAGCGCGCCACGTCCTCGAAGCGGCCGGCGAACTCCGCGAGCTGCCGGACGTCCTCGTCCCAGTGCGCCTCCTCGGCGGACTCCGCCTTCAAAGACTCGGCGTAGCCCCCGGCCAGCACCTCCTCGATGAGGCGCCCCGGCGCCCGGGCCGCCTCCGGCCGCGTCAGCCGCCCCATCAGGTCGCCAAAGGCCTGGAACGCCTCCCGGGCCTTGCGCGGCAGGTGCGCGCGCACGTCCTCGTGGGCCAGCCCCTCCGCCAGGGCCGTGCCCTCCGGGAGCGCCCGCAGGGCCGTCCAGAGGTGCTCCGCCGTCGCGGGTCCCACGCCTGGGACGCGCCGGATGACGCGCTTGAAGGCCAGCTCGTCCCCGGGGTTGTTCACCAGCCGGAGGTGGGCCAGCACGTCCTTGATGTGGGTCTGCTCGAAGAAGCGGACGCCGGAGCGCACCCGGAAGGGGATGCCGCGCCGGGTCAACTCGAGCTGGAGCTCCAGGGAGTGGCTGTGGGCCCGGTACAGCACCGCCATGGCCTCCAGGGACAGGCCCTGCTCCCGCAGCTCCCCGACGCGCTGGGCCACGTAGGCCGCCTGCTCCGCGGCGTCCAGGGCGGAGACCACCAGCGGCTTGACGCCGGGCTCGCGGGCCGCCGTCAGCACCTTGGGGAACTGGTTCGTGTTGAGGGCGATGGAGACGTTGGCCAGCCGGAGGATCTCCGGCGTGGAGCGGTAGTTCCGCGTCAGCGCGTGGACGGAGCAGCCCGGGTAGCGCTCCGGGAAGCCGATGATGTTGGTGAAGTCGGCGCCCCGGAAGCCGTAGATGGACTGGCAGTCGTCCCCCACCACCGTGAGGTCCTTCCGCTCCCCGGCGAGCAGGTCCACCAGGTCGCCCTGGAGCCGGTTGGTGTCCTGGTACTCGTCCACCAGCACGCAGCGGAAGCGCTCGGTGAGCTCCGCCCGCACCTCCGGGTGGTGCGTCAGCAGGCGCTTGAGGTGCACCAGCAGGTCGTCGAAGTCCATCAGGTGCAGCTGCGCCTTGCGCTGCTGGAAGCGCGCGGCGGCGGCGAGCACCTCGGGCGCCAGCGGCAGCAGCTCCGGCCGGCGGTCCATCAGCACGTGCGACACGGGCTGCTGGAGGTTGGCCGCCAGGGACACCAGGTCCAGCACCAGGTCCGGCCGGGGGAAGCGCTTGTCGCTCTTGAGCCGGCGCTCGGCGATGCACGTCACCATCAAGTCGCGCGCGTCCTCGCGGTCCAGCACGGTGAAGTTCGTGGAGAAGCGCAGCACGCCCGCGTACTGGCGCAGCAGCAGGTGCGCGGCGTGGTGGAAGGTGCCCCCGAGGATGCGCCGCACGTCCACGAAGCCGCCGGCCAGCGCCTCCACCCGGCGGGTCATCTCCCGGGCCGCCTTGTTGGTGAAGGTGAGCAGGAGGATGCCCTGGGGCGGCACGCCCCGCTCCAGCATGCGCGCCACCCGGAAGGTCAGCGTGCGCGTCTTGCCGGAGCCCGCGCCGGCGATCACTAGCACCGGCCCCTCCCCCGCCTCCACCGCCCGCAGCTGCTCCTCGTTGAGGAGCGCGGCGTAGTCGATCCGCGGCGAGGGCCGCGCGGCCGGAGCCTGGAGCGTGTCGGGGCGGGAGGCCATGGGGCGCGGACTCTAACCGGCCCGGCGCCCCGGGACACCCGGATCAGGGCGCCGGCTTCTGCGCGGTCAACCGGGCGGACGCGGCCGCGCGGACCTGGGGCGAGGGGTCCCGCTTTTGGGCCACCTCCAGGAGCAGCCGGCCCACCTGCCGCGGCAGCTTCGTCATCACCGCGTCCAGCGCGGCGGTGCGCTCCTTCACGGCGTGCTCCAGCCGCTCGCGCACGCCCCGGTCCGCGCACGTCCTCACGCCGGGCGTCTGCTCGCGCAGCAGCAGCTCCGCGTCCGCCAGCCGCGCGTCCGCCAGCCGCCTGGCGTCCACGGCCTTGCGCTCGAACTCCGCCAGGTCCTCGGGGAACTCGGTGCTCGCGGCCCGGGCGCGGGCAATGGCCTCCACCGCGAAGCGCGCGTTGACGGCCGCCGCGCAGAGCTGCCGCGCCGACGCCAGCGGCACCCGGCCCTCCGGCGTCACCCGCTCCTGCTGGGCCACGTCCAGGGACCACAGCGCGAGCTGCCGCGCCGCCACCGCCGCGGAGAAGTGCTGGCGCCGCTCCTCGCGGATCTGCACCCAGCGCCGCAGGATGACCGGATCCGGTACGCCGGACTCGGCGGCGCGCTGGTACTCCGTGGACGCCTGGGCGAGCTGCCCGGACAAGTCCAACAGCACCGCCACCGTGAGGTACAGCTCCGCGCTGGTGGCGCGCTCCCGCAGGGCGTCCAGCCGCGAATACACCTCGTACTCCGCCACCGGCCCGGGCAGCGCGGTCAGCACCGTGCGCAGCGACTCCAGGGCGTGCTGGCGGATCAACGGGTTGCGCGCCGCGCGGAGGCTCTCCAGCAGCGGATCCAACACGCGCACCGACACGTGCTGCCCCAGCTCCTCCGCGGCCTGCCACCGGTCCAGCGGATCGGGCGCCACCAGCGCGCGGTTCAGGTCCTCCATGCCGCGCAGGTAGTGCCCCACGTGGGCGGCCTGGGCCGCGGGCTCTGGCCGGGCCAGGGCGGCGCGCTCGGCGCGGGCGTGCTCCAGCCGGGCCGGGAACGCCGTCAGCTTCGGGCCCAGGGGATGGGCCTTCACCCGGGCCTCGGCCTCGTCCACCAGGCCGGAGACGAGCAGGCCCTCCACCTCCAGCTCCAGCAGCAGGACGCGCGCCGCCTCACGGTGCGCGCCGGCCGGGTGGTCCTTGAGGTACGCGAAGAGCTTCGCCGCGCCGGAGGCCTTGGCCTCCGCGAAGGCCTGGGCGTCCAGGCGGGACTCCACATCCAGGCGGCGGGGATCATCCGGCGAAGCGCGCAGGTACTCCGCCAGCTTGCGGGGGTCCTCCGTCGCGGCCAGCTCGCGCGCCTCCGCCTCCGCCAGGAGGCGCCTCGCCTCGTCGCGCTGCACGCCGTCCGGGTGCTCCTGGAGGAACTGGCGCCAGCCGGCCACCGTGTCCGTCTCCTTCGCCCCGTTGAAGCGCAGGCCCTCCAGCAGCGTCTTCGCCGTGCGCGCCTGGGCCGCGTCGGGGTACGCCTCCAGGAAGCGCTTGTAGGCAATCACCGTGTGCAGGCGCTTCGCCTCCTGGAACTCCAGCTCCTCCAGCCGCGCCTCGGCCGCGTCCGTGTCCGGGTGCGTGGGGTACTCGCGGAGGAAGGCGCGGTAGCCGTCGATGGTGTCCACCTTCGCCGCCCGGTCATACGGCGAGGGAATGCAGCCAGTGGCCAGCAACAGGACGGCGAGGGCTCGGCGAAGGGAGGCCATGTCCCTGGAGCAATACCGCACCCGCGCCCACCCGGAAACCCGAGCGCCCATGGACGGTTGCCTGGGTAGGTTTTTTGACGACACACCTTCCCGGGCGGACCATGTGCCCCAGGACGCTACAGGGAGGTCGCGCCATGAGGACAGTCACGCTGATGGGAATCCTGGCCACGCTGGCGACAGGCTGCGCCACCACGGGCGCGCCGCTGGAGCCCTGGCTGGATTCGTACACCCTGCGCTACCAGTCCGCCTCCCCGCCCGCATTCCCCCGCGAGCCCCTGTCCAAGCCGGTGGCCACGGCGAAGCGCGGGGACACCCCGAAGCGCCCCGCCCCGGTGGCCGCCCGCCCGGCCAAGGCCGCCAGGGGCAAGTCCCGCGCGACGCCCGCCCGCGCCTCGCGCACGGCCTCCGTGTCCGGGGATGCGCGCGCGAAGGTCCTGACCACGGCGCGCTCGCTGGTGGGCAAGACGCAGGTCAACCTCAATGGCCGGAAGTATCCGTCCGACTGCACGGGGCTCATCGTGGGCGTCTACGCCCAGGCCGGAGTCACCTTCCGCGGCACCGTCCAGCCCGGCGACAACGGCGTCACCGCCATGTACCGCTTCGCCCGCGCGCGAGGCCGCGTGTACACGGAGGAGCGGCCCACGCCGGGAGACCTCGTCTTCTTCAACGAGACGTATGACCAGAACCGCGACGGCCGCCGCAACGACGGCCTCACCCACGTGGGCATCGTGGAGAGCGTGAGCGCCAGCGGCACCGTCACCGTCATCCACCGCGTGCGCCGGGGCGTCGCGCGCTACCGCATGAACCTGGAGCGCCCGAACCTTCGGAGAGACCCGAAGACGGGCGAGGTCCTCAACGACATGCTCCGGCACCCGGGCCCCAACCGCGCCCCCGTCCTTACCGGGCAGCTCTTCGGAGGCTACGGCAGCGTGCTGCCCGCCAGCCCCAAGGCGAGGAAGCCCGTCCCCGTGGCGCTGCGGTGACGGGCCTCCGGATGCGCCACTAGGCGCGCGCCGTGCGGTCCCACGCGGCGCGCTGCGAGTTGCGCAGGAAGCGCCAGAAGCCCACGACGATGGCCAGGTTCATGGTCACGAAGTAGTACGCCACCGACGCGGCCTTCTTCGCCGTGCCCCGCTTCAGCACGCCCGTCTTCCCCAGGTACGCGAGCGCGTAGAACAGCGCCTGCCCGAACAGGGTGAACTGGTAGAAGAGCCGATCCAACAGGAACAGGTTCGCCACCAGCGCCAGCCCCATCAACGCCGGGGCGCACCAGCGCAGCAGCTTGTGCGACCAGAAGGCGAAGGCCGGGAAGCCCGCCGTCGGCAGCAACAGCCCGGGCACCATGCGGAGGCTCTGGAAGTTGCCCGCGGCGATGCGCGCCCGGCGGCCGAACTCCTTGCCGTAATCCTCCGTGGTCTCCTCGTGCGCCACCGCGTGCTCTTCGTAGACGACCTTGTAGCCCTGCTCCAGGATGCGCAGCGGAATCACGAAGTCGTCGACGATGGTGGACGGCGGGAGCTGCGTGAACAGCGAACGCCGGATGGCATACAGGCCCCCGTTGGCCCCCACCACCGCGCCGCGCCGCCCCTCGTACATCTTGATGAGCGACTCGTAGCTCCAGTACGCGCTCTCCTCGTAGTCCTGCTTCGTGGGGTTGTAGAGCCGCAGCTTGCCGCAGACGGCCCCCACCTCCGGGTCCTCGAAGTGGCGCACCAGCCGCTCGATGGCCTCGGGCTCGATCATCGTGTTGGCGTCGGAGAGGACGACGATGTCCCCCTGCGCCATGGGGATGCAGCGGTTGAGCACCGTCGTCTTGCCCGCGCGGGGCGCCGGTGACAGCCGCACGCGCGCGTCGGCGCAGGCCCGGACGATGTCATCCGTGCCGTCCGACGAACCGTCCGAGCCGATGAGCAGCTCGAACTTCTCCGCCGGGTACGCCAGCGCGAGGCTGTTCTCCAGCTTCTGCTGGATGCAGGACGCCTCGTTGTAGGCCGCCACCACCAGGCTCACCGAGGGCACCGCCCGCCGCCCACTGGCCCCTTGATTCACGGTTTCCGCGCGCCGCACGTCCCGGGCGTTCCTCAGCACCTGCGCGGCCCCTTCGAGCAGGAAAAGACTCAAGGGGTAGAGAAAGTAAGTGTGCGCGAGCAGCAGCACGGCACACCAGAAGAAGACCTCCGCCATCAACCCTGCCTCCCAAGCACCCAGTCCTCGAACCTGCACCGGGTTCAGCAAGAGGCGTGCCTCGCTCACGCGCCTGAAATCACAGGCGATGCGGCGAAGCGGGACGCCGCGAGGGGTGAGGGACTGGACTTTCTCCAGCCCTCGGGGCCGAGGAGGCGGTCGCCCCTTCAGGGCGCGGCGGCGCGCGCGTCAATCTGGCCGATCAGCCGCTCCGCGGCCTGATGGTTGGGGTTCAGCGCCAGGGCGTCGTCCAGGAGTGAACGCGCGGTGGCCGTGTCCTTGAGGCGCAAGGCCACGCGGGCGCCGAGCAGGTAGGCGCGCAGCAGCGTGCTGTCCGCCTCGCGCAGCGCCTCCAGGTCGCTGGCCACCGTCGTGAGCGAATCGGGCGGCGAGCCGGCGCTCAGCGCGTACTCCGCCCGCGCCAGGGTGCTCCACGCGTGCGGCGCGGTCTCCACCTTGCGCAGCCGCTCCGCCAGGCCCAGCGCGTCCGGCGCGGCCAGCACCGAGGCATGGAGGGCCCGGGCCTTCACCCGGGCGGCGGCGGCGCTGGCGGGCTCGGACTCGGGGACCTTGCCCAACCGGACGAGGTGCGCGTCCAGCTCCTTGCGCAGGGCGTCGATGGTGGCACGAACGGACGCCGTGTCACTCGCCACGGCCTGCTGCTCGAGTTGGAGGCTGGTGCGGCGGTTCTCCTGGTCGGAGCGGACGGGAATCCGCGATACGGCCTCCAACCCGCGGGCAATCCTGTCGCCCTGGAGGCGGAGCCGCTCGGCTTCGGCCTGGGCGTCGGACAGGCTCAGGGTGAGCGCCACCGCCAGCTCGGCCTGGGCCTCGACGTATTGGAGATTCGCCGTGGCGAGGTCGCGAAGCTGCTTGATGGCCTCGCCCCGGGAGGCGGCGTCGTCCCTCCGGAGCAGCACCGACGCCCGGTCCGTCGCGTCCACCACGCCCGCGGGAATCTCCACCTCGCGGTTCTTCAGCGCGAGGTAGGCCAGCAGCGCCAGCAGCCCCAGGCCCACCAGGCTGGCCAGCACCACCCGGGGACGGACGCGCGAGGCGGTGTGCGGCTCGAACGTCCGCGTCCCTTCCATGGACATGCGGGTGGACGAAATCAGGTCCTCGGGGAGCTCCAGGGGCGCGCGGAGCGGCGCGCGTCCTCCAGCGACGCCGCGGTCCGCCGCGCCGCCGTCATGGATGGCGCCCAGGCCTCCGGCCAGGGGGCCCCCGCTGGAGGGAGACTCCGTCTCCGGCGGTAGCTGGATTCCGCTGTCATTGTCAGCGAGCTGGGACAGTCCAAATGGGTTTGTCGACCGCGCGCCCCGTGACGGTTCTGCGGCCTCGGACGAGGCGTCCGCGAGGCCGAGCTGTGTCAGTCCGAACGGGTTCGTCGTCCGGGCGCTCGAGGCGGGCTCCGCCGCTTCGGAGGAAGACGCGGCGCTCCTGGGGAGGTCATCGGGCGGCCTGACAGGAGGGACCGAACCGAACACCCGTTTGGAGCCCACGGGCGCCTCGGGGGCGGGGGATTGAACGGCGCTGAACGTCTGACTGCGGCCCAGCGGGGCCCGTGCATCACTTCCGGGCGGCGCGGTGAAGGCAGACGGGGTGCCTTCATCGGCGCTGGAGCCACGAGGCTCGGGCATGGACGCGCCGGTGTGGAACGGGCTCACGGGCGGTGGGGTGGGCACCGAGCCGAAGTCGGGCGTCATCGGTTCGCCGGCCGGCATGGGCGCGTAGGCACCGAAGGTCTGCGTCGCGTTGCCTGGCGCCGCGGTCCCCTGCCCTGGAATCTGCGTGGCGCTCCCCGGCGTCCCATGGCGCTGTCCGACGCTTGAGCCGTTGGCCTGCGTTGTTCCCACGGGGGGAATCACCGGCGCCACCGGTGGAACCACACCGAATGCCTGCGTACCGGCGCCGGGCACCTCCTCGCGCCCCAAGGCGCTGCCTTCCGCCGCATGCCCCCGGAACGGCACCGTACCGAACGACTGCGCACGGCCCTCTGGCGCTGACGCGGGCGCGGTCCCGAACGTCTGCGTCGCATGGCCCACTCCGGGGCCTGTCGCTGGCGCCGCTCCGAAGGTCTGCGTCGAGCCCACGGGCGGTACAGCACCGAACGTCTGCGTCGCGTTGCTCGCGCTCTGGCCTGTCGTGGGCGCCGCACCAAACGCCTGCGTCGCATGGCCCACTCCGGGGCCTGTCGCTGGCGCCGCTCCGACGGTATGCGTCGAGCCCACGGGCGGCACGGCCCCGAACGTCTGCGTCGCGCTACCCGCGCTCTGGCCTGTCGGGGGCGCCGCACCAAACGTCTGCGTCGCGCCCACGGGCGGCGCGGCCCCGAACGTCTGCGTCGCGTTGCTCGGCCCCTGCCCTCCCGCTGGCACTGCGCCGAACGTCTGCGTCCGGCCCACGGCGGCAGTCGGCGGCACGCTCGCAGAGGTCTGGCTCGCGCCATCCGCACGCTGCGCTACCGGCGGCACGGCCCCGAACGACTGTGTCGCCTGACCCGCCGCCGGCGCCGCACCGAAGGTCTGCGTCCGCACCATTCCAGGCGGCACAGGCCCCGGGCCCTGCGTCGCTGCCACCCCGAAAGTCTGCGTCGCGTTATCCCCCCCCTGCCCCTTCGCCGGAACCGCGCCGAACGCCTGCGTCCTGCCCATGGGGGCGCTCGCCGCGGCCCCGTGCTCCGGCTTCGCCCCGGCCACGCCCCCCGGTGTCTGCGTCGCCGCAGACGCATTCGCCCCACCGAAGAGCTGCGTGGACTTCATGCTCGAACGCGCGGGCGCCGAGGCCCCGCCCGACACCGCCGGCGTCGAACGCGAGGGCGGCGGCGCACCATGCGGCGCCGCCATGAACACATGCCCACAGCGCGTACACTGGACGGAGGCGCCCCCCGGCGGCAGCAAGCGGGAGTCGAGGACGTACTGCATCGAGCACTGAGGGCACGAGATCTGCACTCGACGTGCTTACCACACGGGCCCGGCGTCCGGAGGAGCACCAAGCGCAGTGGCCGCCCGGAGGGTCCGCAACTTGGCAGCACCCACGCCACGGACGGCGTCCACGTCATCCCAGCTCTTGAAACCGCCCTGCTCCTCGCGCGCCTCGACGAGGCTCCGCGCCAGGGAGCGGCCGACGCCTGGAAGGAGGGCAAGCTCCTCCTCGGTCGCCGCGTTCAGGTCCAGCGGACGCCCCAGCGCCAACGCCTGGGCCCCCGTCGGCACGGCCCCCTCACCACAGGTGGCCACACCATCCGGACGGATCCGCACGGACTCCGAGGCGCAATCCAGCGCGGGCGCCGTGTCCGGCCAGCGCAGGCGCGCGACCACGCCCACGCCCAACACCCCCAGCGCGACGGCGGCGAGCGCGGCGGTGCGGCTCGCCACGCGCTCAGGCCTTCTCGCCCATCAGGGCCGCCGTCTCGGAGACAGCGGTGACGCCCTCCGGCGGCATCGGCTGATCCAACCCGAAGGCGGTGTGCAGCGCGCGCACGGCCAGCTCCGTGTACTTGGCGTGCACCACGCACGATACCTTGATCTCCGACGTGGAGATCATCTGGATGTTGATGCCCTCGGCCGACAGCGCCTGGAACATCCGCGCCGCCACGCCGGAGTGGTTGCGCATGCCCACACCCACGATGGACACCTTCGCGATGTCCCCGTCCGTCTCGATGCCCGCCGCGCCAATCTCCTCGGCGACCTTGCGCACCACGTCCTGCGCCGTGAGGAAGTCCGACTTGCCCACGGTGAACGTCAGGTCCGTGCGGCCATCCTTCGACGGGTTCTGCACGATGAGGTCCACCACGATGTGCTTCTCATCGAGCGGGCCGAAGATCTTCGCCGCGGCACCCGCGATGTCCGGCACGCCGCACACCGTGATCTTCGCCTCGTTGCGGTCATACGCGACGCCGCGGACCAGCACATCCTCCATGGAACTGTCCTCCTCACACACGAGGGTGCCGGGGTCATCGGTGAAGGACGACTTCACCCACAGCGGCACCTTGTACTTCATGGCGAACTCGACCGAGCGGATCTGCAACACCTTGGCGCCCACGCTGGCCAGCTCCAGCATCTCCTCGTAGGTGATGCGGTCCAGCTTGCGCGCGGACGGAACCATGTTGGGGTCGGTGGTGTAGACGCCGTCCACGTCCGTGTAGATTTCACAGGCGTCCGCGTTCAGCGCGGCGGCCACGGCGACGGCGGTGGTGTCGGAGCCACCGCGCCCCAGCGTGGTGACGCTCCCGGACTCGTCCACGCCCTGGAAACCCGCCACCACGACGATGTGGCCCCGGGCCAGCGCGGCGCGGATGGGCTGCGCGTCAATGCTCTTGATGCGCGCCTTGGAGAAGGTGCTGTCGGTGACGATGCGCACCTGATGGCCCAGGAAGCTGGTCGCCTTCCCCTGCTGGGCCTGGATGGCCATGGCCACGAGGCCGATGGTGACCTGCTCCCCGGTGGCGACGACCACGTCCTGCTCGCGCTCATCCGGGCGGTCGGTGATCTGCGCCACGAGCTTGAGCAGCCGGTTCGTCTCGCCGGACATGGCGGACACGACGACCACCACGTCATGGCCGGCCTCCTGCGCCGCCAGGCAACGCAGGGCCACGTTCTTGATGCGGCCCACGTCACCTACGGAGGTACCGCCATACTTCTGGACGATGAGTGCCACGGCGCCTGCAACCTCCCTCTTCAGACGGGCGGGAGCTATACGAGCCCGGCCGCCGGGTGTAAAGCGCCCGCCACCACCCACCCGTTTACGCTAGGGTGCCCGCCCTTCCGCCGCACCCCTTGGAGCCCCGAATGTCGCGCCCTCGTATCCTCATCGACGGTGACACCCTGAAGCTGGAAGAGATCCTCCAGGTGGCTCGCAACGAGGCCACCGTGGAGCTGTCTCCGGAAGCCGCCACCCGCGTGCAGGCCTCGCGCGCCCTGGTGGACCGTGTCGCCGCTGGAGACACGCCCGCCTACGGCATCAACACCGGCTTCGGCACGCTGGCCGAGGTCCGCATCGACAAGAAGGATCTGCGCGACCTCCAGCGCAACCTCATCCTCTCGCACGCCTGTGGCGTCGGCACGCCCCTCCCCCTGCCGGAGGCGCGAGCGCTGCTGCTGCTCCGCTGCAACGTGCTCGCCAAGGGCTACTCCGGCATCCGCATGGAGACGCTGTCCCTGGCGCTGGACATGCTGAACCGGGACGTCGTCCCCGTGGTCCCCGAGCGGGGCAGCGTGGGCGCCTCCGGAGACCTGGCCCCGCTGGCGCACCTGGCGCTCGTCTTCATCGGCGAGGGCGAGGCCTTCTACCAGGGCCAGCGGCTGCCCGCGAAGCAGGCGCTCCAGCGCGCGGGCCTGCAGCCGGTGGTGCTGGAGGCCAAGGAGGGCCTCGCCCTGGTGAACGGCACGCAGGCCATGTGCGCGGTGGGCACCCTGCTCCAGCTTCGCGCGGAGTCCCTGGCGGACATCGCGGACGTCGCGGGCGCCATGACGCTGGAGGGCCTGCTGGGCAGCCACAAGCCCTTCATCCCGGAGATTCACGACGTGCGCGCGCACCCGGGCCAGAAGGACGTCGCGGCGCACCTGCGGCGCATCCTGGTGGGCAGCGAGCTGGTGGAGTCGCACATCAACTGCAGCAAGGTGCAGGACCCCTACTCCCTGCGCTGCATGCCGCAGGTGCACGGCGCCGCGCGCGAGGGCATCGCCTTCTCGCGGCGCATCCTGGAGGTGGAGGTCAACAGCGCCACGGACAACCCGCTGGTGTTCGCGGACACGGAGCGCATCGTGTCGGGCGGCAACTTCCACGGCCAGCCCATCTCCCTGGCCATGGACGTGGTGGCCATGGCGCTGACGCAGCTCTCGTCCATCAGCGAGCGGCGCGTGGAGCAGCTCGTGAATCCGGCGCTGTCGAACCTGCCGGCGTTCCTGGCGAAGAACTCCGGGTTGAACTCCGGCTTCATGATTGCGCAGGTGACCAGCGCGGCGCTGGTGGCCGAGTCCCGCGTGCTGAGCCACCCCGCGTCCGTGGACTCGATTCCGTCCTCCGCGGGCCGTGAGGACCACGTCTCCATGGGCATGACGGCGGCGCTCAAGGGCCGTCAGGTCAGCGACTTCGCCCGCTCCTGCCTCGCCATTGAAATCCTCGTCGCGGCGCAGGCGCTGGACTTCCGCCTGCCGCTGAAGCCCGGCAAGGGCGCCCTCGCGGCGTACGAGCTGGTCCGCTCCAAGGTCCCCCACATGGACAAGGACCGCGAGCTGCACCGGGACATCGAGGCGGTGAGCCAGCTCGTCGACTCCGGCGAGCTGCTCGCGGCGGTGCGCTCCGCCACGGCCTGATACCTCTTGGATTGAATAACGAAGGGCCCGGAGCCAGGCGCTGGCTTCGGGCCCTTTTTCATGCCGCGTCGACGCTGAAGTCCGTCCCCCGAGGACACGGGGAGCAGCGCGCCGAACCGGAGCCTGCCGCTCGCGCCATTCCATCGCACAGACTCCCGCAACCGCGGGCCCCTCAAATGACGCCTCAGCGCCGGGGCGCGCTCGCCGTCACCTGCCGCATGCGCCAGTCGCAGGTGAGGTTTCCAGCGGAATCCTTCATGGGCTCCACCGCCGCGAGGAACGCACGCCGGACGTCTTCGCGTGCCTCGGGCTGCAGTTGGTCGGCGTCGTAGGTGCTGGCGAGTGAGGCCCAGATGCGCTCCGGAGGACCGACCTCCTGGACCTCGAGGTCGAAGACATCGACCTGCTGGAAGGCGAGGCCGAAGAGCGCCATCAGCCCCTCGTTGGAGCGGAAGCGCGTGTCTCCCAGGCTCAGCGGTGGGCGCGGCTGCACCGCGATGGTGGACTGCATCAGGCCACGAAACACCGCGAGCGTCCCCGAAGGGACGAAGCCTCCACCGACGACACAGGACAGCTTCCCGTCGGGCTTGAGCACGCGACGAATCTCGGAGAGGACCTGCTCGCAGTCGTCCATCAACATCAGGGCCAGGTGGCTGAGCACGACGTCGAAAGAGGTGTCCTCGAACGGGAGCGCCTGCGCCACGCCCTGAACCAGCGTGGCGGCGCCCTCCAAACGCGCCTCCGCCTGCGCGAGCTCACTTTCGCTCATGTCCAGGCCGACAAGTCCCGGGCGCCCGTGCTCGCGCCGGGCGAGCAGCTCAAGCAGATAGCCATCACCACAGGCCACGTCGAGCACTGCGCGCAGCCGCCCCTCGCGGGGAACCTCCGCCGCAAGCAGCGCATAGGTGGAGGGAAACCGCGCGTCCCCCCGAAACACAGGCGTCTTCGAGAACCACCGCGCGGTCACACCCGCGAGCCGGCGGTGGTAGTCGAGGAGATAGGACTCGTTCTCGGACGGAGGCATGGTGCCCCACTGCATACCACTCCGGTCCTTCAACCCGCAGCGGGCTCTGGCACCTTGAGCTGGCGGCGCAGCTCCTCCGTGGCAATCGCGGGCGCCCCCTTGGACGTCATGAGCGTCTGCCCATCCTCGGAGTAGAGCGCGGGGCGCCGGTACAGCATCTTGAGCGCATGCAGGTGGGGGTACACCTGGGATGCATCCGGGTTCAGCTCACGCAGGTGCTTGCGCAGCAGCGGCGCGAACTTCGGGCTCATCGCCGGGAAGATGTGGTGCTCCTGGTGGTGGCTGAAGTTGAAGTGCATCCAGTCCATCACCGGGTGCGTCGCCACGCTGGCCGTGTTCACGAAGGGGTTGTCGGATTCTTCGTGCGCGGCGAGCAGCCAATGGTTGGTGGCGATGTAGATCATCAAGGTGATGTTGCCGATGAGGAGCGGCAGGATGAGCGCATAGAGCGCCCCCAGCGGTCCCATCCACCAGCCCACCGCGCCCCAGCCCAGAACCACCAGCACCGTGAGGATGCGCTCCCGTGTCCGATGCATGTGCACATGCTTGAACTGCGGCAGCCGGCTGTGGTGCCACAAAAAGGCCTGCCCCTGGGCCGTGAAGAAGAAGCTGAAGCTGACGAAGCTCAGCAGCGACCCCGAGCCCGGGGACATCGCGTGGAACACCTTGGCGAACCACTGCGTCCGCCACTCACTGCGCCGGGGCAGGATGTCCGGGTCCCGTACCAGGACGTTGGCCGCGCTGTGATGCGCCTGGACGTGCCACGCCCGCCAGTTCCCGGGCGTCACCAGGAAGGGCGCGAAGCCCACCCAGCCCAGCAGACTCTCCAGCGTCCTGCTCCGGAACACCGCGTGGTGCAACGCCTCGTGTGCCGCCAGGCCCACGGCCGTCACCATCTGCCCGAGCACGAACGAGCTGAGCAGACACGCCCACCAGGGCAGCCGCCCGCGGCTCACCGCCCACATCAGCACCACCATCACCGGCACCAGCCCGAACGCGACGACGCCGCGCAGGGGCTGTGGCTGGAAGGACTCCGGAGGCATGACCCGGCGCAGCTCGGACCGCAGCAGTTTGGGGTCATCGGCGGGGATGGGACCCGCCTGCGGATTGGAAGAACTCATGCGTTCACCCGAAGGAAAGGGGTCTCAAGCCATGGGCCGCGCAAGGCCGCCCTCGAGCAACATCCGAAGCCGTCCCGCCTCATCGAGCGCCGCGACGGTTCCGCACTCCAGCAAGTCGCCATCCACTCGCGGCGGCAGCGCCTTCAGTGAGAGGTGGAGCGGCGCCCCACCTCGGGCCTCCACCAGGCCCCTGTCGAACGTCGCGCGCTGGAACTGGATGGGGGCGAACACGGCGCTCGACTCCCCATCCACATGCATCGCGCTCAACCGCAAGGCGGCGTCCAGGACGAGCGCGGGGACGGAGCTCCCCGCTTGATTCGGCGCCGATGGCAGCCCCATCCGAGCGAACCGGCCCGACGGCTCAAGGCGAATCTCCTCCAGGCAGTCGAACATCTTCCGCAGCTCGATGGGCGCCCCCGCGGCGCAGTGCGGGTCATGGACACGCAGCGCCCGCCCCGAGGGCGCCGCCGCATCCAGGGCCGGCGTCCCCGTGGGAGGCTCCGCCGTCAACGTGAAGCGCGCCTCCGCGTAGACGAGGTCCTTCTCCAGCACGACGCCTGAGGCGTGGACGATGTCCCCCATCAGCCGCACCCGCACACCGTGACGTCCGGGTTCGTCGATGAGGGGCGTGCATTCGGCGCGCAGGTGTTGCCGTCCGCCCGGCTTGACGCGGATGAAGCGCGAAAACCGGACGTCTTCGATGGTCACCGTCCGCAGCTCCGGCCGCCCGTTGCCCACCGCCGCTTGCAGCATCAGGTCCAACGCCCAGGCCCCGGGAAGCGTGGGGGTGCCACGCACGAGGTGGTCCTCCAGGCACGGAACACGGGCCGCATCCACGACCAGTTCATGCAGGATGGCCGCGGGTACGACCTCCAGGCCGTAGTAGGACCGCTCGCTCTCCGTGAGCTGGACGTTGATGGCCTGACGGGGCCGTCCGTCCACGAGCTGGAGGAAGAGCGCCTCACCCTCCTCCGCCCGGATGCCGCGCAGATGCCGGCTGGCACCGAGCACGCGGTACTCCGAGCCGCGCGTCATGCCGATTCCATCCCACGCCAGCCACCCCACGCTGCACCACCGGACCTCCTGGCTCGCGTCACTGACCCAGGCACAGAGCCGGTCCAGCGCCTCGTTCGCGGCGCCGTAGTCCGCCTGTCCGTCGTTCCCGATGTAGCTGAACGCGGAAGTGAGGACGTGGAACGGCACCGGCCGCTCGAGCCGCTTCACACACACGTCCCGCAGGTTCCGGAGCCCCAACAGCTTGGTGCCCAGGTTCAGGCGCAGCTCACCCAGTTGCCTGCGGTTCAGCTTCTTGGACGTCTGCGTGCCCGCCCCATGCACCACCAGGTCCAGCCGCCCGTGCGTGTCGACAATCTCCTGGAGGACCCGGTCGACGTCCGCGGCCTTCGTCACGTCCGCGGCGCGGTAGAGCACCTCGCCCGGGAGTCGGCCCAGGCCCGCCAGCGTGAGCTTCAGCTCGCGAGCGGCCAGGAAACGCTCGAAGCGCCTGCGCAGCTCTGGCATCCGCACGCCCCGGTTGCTGGCCAGCTCCGCCGCGTAGAACTCACGCTCCACCCGCGGCAGGTCCTCCTCACGGGCCTGGAGCACCCGCTCGGGCGCCTCGTCCGGGTCGCTTCGGCCCACGAGCACCACCTTGCAGCCGTAGCGCTTGAGCAGGGCCCCCGCGAGGACGGCCGTCACGCCTCGCCCCCCACCCGTGAGCAGGACCACTGAGCCCGCGTCGAGCGTCTTCGCCGGCTCCGCCGTGACGTCCGTCACGCGAAGGACTCGGACGCACCGCACCGGGCCCTCGAAGCAGACCTCGATGGTGGGCGGACCTTCCGCCTCCGAGCCCAGCTCGGCTTCAGTCAGTTGGAGTGCTTCGGGGAGCGGCATGGCCGTGGTGGAGATCGCTCGCACGTTGCGAGCGGGCACCTCCCGTCCAACGGACTTGAGCAATCCCGCGAACAGCCCCGACACGGGGTGCAGACACCGGCGCGCCCCGACCGCGCCAATGCACAGGCTCGCAAGCTCCACCTCGCCACGGACCAGCCGTTCGTAGGCGCGGCGCGCGGACAAGAAGAGCAGCTCCAGCGCCCCGTGCTTCGATGCCGTATCCGCCACCACCTCGGCCTCGCGAGCCCCAGCCTCGATGCGGCTGACCGCGAGGATGACCTCCGGCTCGAAGCCGAGCGCGGCCAGTCCGGCTTCCGCCGTTGCGTCGGTCGAGAGGTCGATGTGGCGGACACGCTCCCCGTCGCCCCCCGTCCCCGCGCAGAGAACCAGGTGCCCAGGTCCACACAGGGCCTCCGCATGGCTCGCCAGCTCGCGCGCGAGTGACGCGTCCTCCGAGATGAACAACACCCTCCGACCCTTGAGGTGCGACGGCCGCGTCGTCCGAGGGGGACGCGCCACCAGCACGGGTGACAGGTACTGAATGGGCGCGGCATGGTCGAAACCTCCGGAGGCCTCGGACGTCTCGGCTCCAGCCGTGCCCGCTCCCGGCGCCGCCGGTGGCTCGGCGATGGGAGCCCCAAGGCGCCTACCCTCCGCGGGACGAGACGGCAGCTCACTCCGCCCATCCGTCACGGCATCGGGATGCGTTCGCGGAGCAGCCGTGAGAGACGACGCCTCCCTGGGGCGCTCGGATGCAGGCAAGAGCTGCACCTCCAGCCGAACGCCCGTCGCGGCATCCGGGTGGAAGCGCAGGCTGGAGGCACGACCGACTTCGGCGGCCTGCACGGCGCGCAGCAATGCCAGGCTCTCCGCCGCCGAGTGAGGCGGCAGGTCGGTGCCTGCCTTCATGTCCCGAGAACCACGGGCGGCGAGCTGGAGCTGGCACAAGGGCTTCAAGCCCAGCTCGCGTGCCTGCTCCGCCGTCGTCACGGCGAAGAGCGCCGTGCCCTCCTGCGGCTGCTGGGCACCCCGAACCTCTCCGGGCCTCCCGATGTGCGTACTGCCCACGAGCACGAGCTTGAAGCCGCTCTCCAGAAGGCCCCGAGCGGCCTGGAGTGCCGCCGCGGAAGACGCCGCGCCAGCATCCACCACGAAGTTGGGCCCCTTGACGTCGAGCGCCCCCGCGACACGGCCAGGCGTGACGTTGGGCATCATTCCCTGGAGCGTGTACGGCCCCGATGGACGAATGCCCTCCATCACCGCCAGGTGAAGCTTCTCCGCCAGGGGGAGCACCGCGACGGACGCAGGCTCCCGGCGGGCCCTCTCCCGCAGGCGCCGCTGGAGCGTGAAGTCCAGGACGCGCTGGACCGCCTCGACACCTCGGCGCGTCTTTCCTTCAAGCCCCAGCACGATGGCCGTCCCCGGGCGAAGGGTGTCGAACGCGCCCAGCTTCTGGACGAGAGAACTCGCGGCCACGAGCCCCAGGAGCTGCGTCGCATCCATGTCCTCGGAGATGTCGGGCAGCAGTCGCACCGTGGACGGTAAGCGGAGCGCGTCCAGGTCGAAGCGCGTGCCCACATCGACCGGCACTCCCGCGACGGGCCGCCCTCGACCATCCGGAAACAGCCCCTCGGCGGCCACCACCACGAGCGTGGAGGCATCCGCCACGGGCCTCCGAGGCGCTGACGAAGGACCGCGGTACTCCTCCAGCACCAGGTGGGCATTGGTGCCGCCGAAGCCAAAGCCATTGGTGGCGGCGCGGCGGGGCAGCTCGCCATTCTCCGGCCAGGGCTGCTCGCGCGTGTTCACCTCGAAGCCCGGTCCCATGGCGCGCAGCGCGGCGCCAGGTGCCTCGAAGTTGGATTGCACGGGGAAGCGCCGGTGCTCCAGCGCCTTGCACAGCTTGATGACCGACGCCGCGCCCGCCGCCCAGCCGACATGGCCTATCAGCGCCTTGACGCTGGCGAGCTGGACGCCGCTTCGCTTGCCCCCGAAGACGCGGGCAATCGACTTGAGCTCGGTGGCGTCGCCAGCGGGCGTGGCCGTCCCGTGCGCCTCGATGTACTGCACGCTCGCGGGGTCGACCCGCGCTCCCGCGTAGCACGCCTCCATCGCCGCCACCTGCCCTTCCGAGCGAGGCACGTTCGCCGAGCTGCTCCGTCCGTCACTGGAGAGCCCCGCGCCGCGAATGACGGCATGCACGCGGTGGCCCGCCGCCACGGCGTCCTTCAGCCGCATCAAGCCAACCACGCCCGCGCCTTCTCCGAAGATGACGCCATCCGCTCGCGCGTCGAACGGCCGGCTCCCCGTGGCGGAGAGCCCGTTGAACTGCGAGAACAGGCAACTGTTCCCGGGCCCGGGGGAGAACACGCCTCCCGCCAGGACGAGGTCCGCGTCCCCCCGTTCAAGCGCCTTCATCCCCAGCGCCATGGCGTACAGCGACGACGCACAGGCGGCGTCCAGCAATGTCGTGGCGACCCCCTGCCCCACCACGTCCGTCACCACGGCCTGGAGCGTGGGATGCGGCGCCAGGTCGCTGGAGATGGCCTCCACGCCCAGCGCCTCACGCGCCGCGCTGGCGAGCGACGAGACGTCCTGAACCCGCTCGCCCCGGGCGCACAGCAGCGCCTCCCCGGCCTCGACGCTCAGGGCCGCGTCGTACTCCGCCGAGCCCTCCGCCGTCGAACCCAGCAGGCACTGGACACGCCCGGGTGAATCAGAGGCCACGGACTTCAGCCCCTGCATGGCCTGGGCAAGCGCGATGGCCAGCAGCTTCTGCTCGCGGACGTACTGCCGGAAACGCCCCGGCTCGACGCCCGGCGGAGGCACCAGGTCCTCGTCCCGCACCTGCCCCGTGAGCAGGGTGTACGTCCGGTCCGGAGTACCGGCGGGCCCCACGAAGTCCGTCACCAGCTCGGGCCGCGACTGCCCAGGGTCGACGGTGCCGCTGATGCCCTTCCGGATGTTCTGCCAGTACGCCTCCGGGTCCTTCGCGCCGCCCGGCAGCATGCACCCCAGCGACACCACGGCGATCCCGCCGTCCTCGGCCGCGCGGGCCCCCTCCGGCCCCGGGCCAGCCGCAGGGGCCGGCTCCTCCGAGGGAAGCAGCTTGCTGATGACGCTCACCTCGGCGCCCGCCTCCGCCGGGATGATCTTCTGGACGATGCGCGCCAGCACACCGGTGCTGCCACAGTCCACGAACCGCGTGCAGCCCCCGCGAGTCAGCGACTCCACCGTCCCGAGGAAGTCGAACGGGCGCACCAGATGCGAGGCGAGCGCGTCCGCCAGCTCCGGCTGCCCGCCCACGTAGGCGCGCCGTTCAATGGGTGAATAGACGCGGCCACGCGGAGCCTGCATGGGCACCCCGTCCAGCGTCGCGCGGAAGTCCTTCGCGGCTGGCGCCATGCCCGGGTGGTGGAAGGGATAGCGGCTCGCGACGAAGGTGAAGCCCTGCCCCTTGCCTTCCAGCAGCGCCCGCAGGCGCTCCAGCTCCCCACGCGCACCCGCGACCACCGTCTGCCGCGCGTGATTGCGTCCCGCGATGTGCAGCCCCGCCGCCCCGCACTCGGCGATGGCTCGAACAGCATCGGCTTCCCCCAGCGCCACCGCCGCCAGGGTGCCGAAGTCGTCCGGCAGGACCTCGAGCGCCCGGATGCGCTGGCAGACCACCTGCGCGCCGGTGCTCAGGTCAATGGCCCCCGCCGCCGTCATCGCGGCGATCTCACCGAAGCTGTGCCCCACGAACACATCCGGGCTCGCGCCCTGACGCTGCATCCACCGCGCCCCCAGGACACCCGACAGATAGATGCCGAGCTGGTCGAGTTGGGGCGTCTGTTCGAGCGCCCGCCGGATGTCATCGACCTCCCGCGCGGCCAGCAACGGCTCCGCGTCCACGCCGGCCGCCCGGCACGCGGCAGCCGCGCCTTCGAGTTCACGCTCCAGGTCGGGATGGAGCGCCTTCAACCGGAGGAAGAGGCCGGGGTCGAACGAGCCCTGGCCAGCGAAGAGGAAGGCCGTGGAGCCCGGAGGCAGCGTCAGCGCGCCAGCGTCCCCCGCGAGGCGCTGTACGGGGACCGACTCCGTTGAAACGACGCGCGAGGTCCCCAGGGAGGCCGGGTCCGCGAGCAGCGACTTCGCCAGCGCCCGGACGGGCTCCGGGAACACGTCCTTGAGCGCGGAGCCGCCCTGCTGGACACACTCCTTGAAGCTCCGAGCCCCCGCTTGCTCGAAGATGCCAGCCAGGGAGTCGAAGCACCGCAGGAAGGACTGGGGAAACGCACACAGCGCGCCTGACGTCCGGTCCGCGCAGAGCACGGTCTGGAAGCCGCACGCCACCGGCGTCCCGTCGCTCTTGAGGGTCCGGAAGCAGAAGCGGAGGGAGACCTCTCCCCGCTCCTCCAGCGTCGTCAGCACCACCAGCCTGTCGCCCAGGTTGGCGGGGGCCAGGTTGCGCGAGTAGCCCTCATAGGTGAGCAGCAGCACCCGGTCGAAGTCGCGCCGGAACTCCGGCACGTCGAACACGTCCGGGCTGAAGAGCAGATGCTCCCGGCCCGCGCACTGGAACTTGAAGTTCGTGAGGAAGTGATGGCTCCCGTAGGCCATCGTGTCGTCGAAATGAATGTCGTACGGGACCGCGAAGTAACCCATGGCGATTGGCTCCGGGACGAAGTTCAGGAATCGAGCGCGAGCAGCGCCCGCACGTCGTGGCCGTTGGTCTGAGACCAGCGCCGCTCCACGGGACGCCGAGCCTCCGGCGCCCCCGGCAGCAGCCCGTCCACCGTTCCGGAGAGCCCCGCATCCACCACCCAGACGGCGCCGTTCACCCGGCGCGTCCTGGGCCCCAGGAGCAGCTCGGTGACATCAGCCACGTCCTCGGCGGTGCAGAGCTCCCCGCCCGGCGTGGCCGCCTCCCAACGAGCGACCCGGCCCGCCGCGTCGGGGAACATGCCCAGCAGCTCCCCATGCACCGGACCCGCGGACACGCAGTTGGTCCGGATGCCATCGGGTGCCAGCTCCGCGGCCAGATAGCGTGTCAAGGACTCCACCCCGGCCTTCACCACCCCCTGACACCCCAGGTCGTGCATGTACCGCTGGGACATGGACGTGGACATCGTCACGATGCTGCCGCCGCCCCGCCGGGCCATCAGGGGCCTGGCGCGCATGGCGCACTCATACGTGCCCGTGATGCAGGTCCGGAACGCCTTGTCCCAATCGCGCGGCGTAATCCGGTCGAAGGGCCCGATGAGCCCGTTGGACGCGTTGCACACCAGGAAGTCCAACCCACCGAGCTGCGCGTCGATGGCGGCGAACATCCGGTCCAGGTGCTCCTCCTGCGCGACCGAGCCCCAGACGTGGACCGCCTTCCCTCCCGCGTCAATCAACTCCTGGACCGTCCGCTCGCCCTCGTCCCGGGAATGGAACGAGTTCACCACCACCGTCGCCCCCGCGCTGGCCAGCCGGGCCGCGATGACCTTGCCAATCCCCTTCCCCGAGCCCGTGACGAACGCGACCTTCCCCTCGAAGGGCAACACCACCGGAGGCGGCACCTCGCGGGGCGCACGCGCCTCCAGCGCGGGCGCGGAGGCCACGGGCGCCGCGACCTCACGGACCGGCGCCGCGACCGCCAGCCGGGCACGCGCCATGTCACAAATCGACGCAATCGTCCGCAGCCGCTGCGAGGGCTGAGGCGCATCGGTCAGCCCCAGCTCCTTGATGAGCACGGCCATCACCTCGGCCTGCTTGACCGAGTCGATGCCCAGCTCATCCTCCAGGTCCGCCTCCGGCGTCAGGAGCGCTTCCGGATATCGCGTGACGCGCGCGAAGACGCCACGGACCCGCTCCTCCAGCTTCTCGACGGGAGGGCGCGTGGACACGGCAGGAGGCGCGGAAGGCGCCTCTGGAGGCCCGGAGACCGGCGCCACAGCAGGTCCCGCGGCTGCGAGCAGTTGGCTCACGACCTCCGCCATCGCCCCCAGCGTCCGCGCCTGCGCACCCCGAGGCAGACGTTCTGGCGGAAGGTTGAACTCACGCCCGACCACGGCCGCGATCTCCGCCAGCTTGACGGAGTCGATGCCCAGCTCGTCTTCGAGCTGCGCGTCCGCCGTCAGGATGTCCATGGGGTACCGCGTGACGTCCGCGGCACAGCGGCGAATCCGCGTCAGGACGTGCTCAACCGCGTGCGTGCCTTGATGAAATACATTTGCAGTCATTGCCGACCCCTGGTCTTCCGGTTCGCGGCAATGAATGCATCAGGGGTCTGACACGACTTGCGGAGGCGGACGTCTCCGCACATTCAGCGTGCAAAGAAGACGTCCCGCGCGGAAATATTTCCGCGTGACGTCACTTCATCCTTGCGTTGGCGCGGGTGCGTTCACCGGCTCCGGCGGCCTGGCCGCTGGGCGGACGATGAGCTGGTCCAGCGACGGCCGCTGGCGCATCGGGAATGCGGCGAGCTTCACCGGGCGCCCGGTCCTGGCGGACTCCTGCATCGCGGTGATGACCCGCACGTCCGCCAGCCCTTCACGCCCAGACGGCGCGGGCTCCCGGTCCTCCAGGATGCACCGCGAGAAGTGGAGCAACTCCGGCGCGAACTGGTCATGCGTCGCGAAGACGCGCGCCTCCGTCTTCCCCTCCACGGTGAGGACGTGCTTGCGCTCCTTCTCGTAGCCGAACGCGGACTCGACGAGCAGGTCGCCCTTCTCGCCCACCACGCGGTAGCTCGACACCGCCGACGCGGCGTGGCTGATGCCGAACTGCGCGACGCGGCCCTTCGAGAAGCGCATCAACGCGAAGGCCGTGGCGTCCACGCCCTCGAAGCGAGGGTCCTGCTCCTCGTTGGTGTAGCAGAACACCTCGGTGGGCTCGTCGCCGAAGAGGTAGCGCGCGGCGTTGATGGGATAGGGCCCTTCGTCGAGCAGCGCGCCGCCGCCCACGTCCACGCGCGTCCGGATGTCGCCGGTCCGCACCTGCTGCGTCAGCAGCGCGGACATCATCAGCGGCTCGCCCAGGCGCCCCGAGCGAAGCAGCTCGATGGCCCGCAGGTTCGCCTCCTCGAAGTGGAGCCGGTAGGCAATCATCAGCTTGACGTGATGCGCGTCCGTGACGCGAATCATCGCCTCGCAGTCCTCCACCGAGGTGGCCATCGGCTTCTCACAGAGGACGTGAACGCCTGCTCGCGCGGCGCGCTCGGTGTAGGCGCGGTGCTGCGTGTTGGGCAGCGCGAGGTACACCGCGTCCACGGCCGCGTCCCGCAGCACCTGTTCGAGCGCGTCGTAGGTGCCGGTGTGTTGGACGCCGTACTTCTTCCCCAGGACGTCCCGCTTCTCCGCGTCGGAGGAGATGAGCGCCACCAGCTCCGAGTTCTCCCCAGCGTGCTGAAAGGCCGGGAGCACGGCCACCTGCGCGATATTCCCCGCGCCCACCACCGCATACCGGATCCGCCGCGAGCTGCCCTGTGCCATCGATGTATGCCCTCCGCGTGTACGAGACACGCTGGGCCCCCGAGGCACCTGCCACAACCCATCCGGCGCGCAACGTCACGCCGCCCGTCCGGACACCAGGCGGCCCGCCCGCCGCGTCAGTCCACTTCCGTGGTGGTGGCGGCGGTGCCACTCCGCGATGGACTCCTTCGGGTAGCGCTGGAACCTCTTGTCCTTCTTCCCGGCCTGGAGCGGAACCCAGTCAGGCTTGAACTCGAGCATGATGTGGACAAGTTCGGGAGCTTCCGGGAGCGGCGTGTCGATGGCCGACGCGAACGGGTGGATGAGCTCCGGCCACGTCGGATCAAACAGCCAGAGCGCGGAGCCGCACCGCCCGCAGAAGTGGCGCTGCCCCTTGCTCTTGTGCGCCTTCGCGTCCTCCGGGTTCTGGATGCGCGCCCGGTACACCTTGAGGTGTTGCCGGCCGCGCACCTTCAACGAACTCGCCTCCCCGGACAGGTTGATGGCGAAGCCCCCGCCCCCTTGCGTCTTGCGGCAGACGGAGCAGTAGCACCGCATGAAGGGAGACGGATGCTTCGTCTCCACGCTGAACCGCACGCCGCGACAGTGGCAGGAGCCTTCAAGCTTCATCACTTGTCCTTGGAGAGGATGAGCACGCTATAGGGCCCCAGGTTATTCAGCGTGCCGCTGGCCGGCATCCCGTCCTTGCCATTCCACCGGCCGCCCACGTCGAAGCTCTGGGCGTTGCCGAAGTCACCGGAATAACCCTGCCAGTCGCTGTTGAAGCGCACCTTCCAGGTGCCATCGGCCGGCAGGCCCAGGTCGTAGTTGGACAGGTGCTTGCCGCCCATGTTCACCACGACGATGGTGTCGTCCCCCGCGCCGCCCTTGTCCCAGCGGTGGAAGGCCACGACCTTGTCGTTGTTGTTCACGTGGTGGACATTGACGTTCTCGCCGCGCAGGCCGGCGGTGTTGTCGTTCCAGTTGCGGCGCAGCTTGATGAGGTCCGTGTACGCCTGGTTGATGCCGGCGTAGGTCTCCTTCTTCTTCCAGTCGAGCGGATCCGCGTCCTGGAAGTGGCCGTCCTCCAGGAACTCCTGGCCCTGGAAGATCATCGGGATGCCGGGGCTCGTCATGGTGAGGGCCGCGCCGATGATGGAGCGCTTCTTGGCGTGGTAGCCCCCCGCGTCCCAGCCGCCCACCTCGCTGGGCAGGCGCTGCTTGCCGTTGGCCACCTCGTCGTGGCTCTCCGTGTAGATGACGCGCTGGAGGGCGCTGCCGTTGTACTTGAAGCGGATGGCGTCCGCGACGGCGTTCATGTCCCGGTCGCTGTCGGAGAACGCCGTCAGCGCCTCACGCATCGGGTGGACGAAGTGGGCGTCCCACTGGCTGTCGAAGTTCGCGCCATCCTGGTGCGTGAGGGCCCCGTCGCCGCCCAGGTCCTCGGCGATGACGATCTTCTGCGGGAACTCGCGGTTGACGGCGTCGTTGATGTCGCGCAGGAGCTGCCACCCTTCCGGGTTGTCCACGCCGCTCGCCATCCGGATCTCCTTGGTGGCGTCCACGCGCAGCCCGTCCATGTGGTACTCGCGCAGCCACATCATGGCGTTGTCGCGCAGGTAGTCGCGGACCTCGTGGCGGCCGTAGTCCGGCCGGGTGTCGCCCCACGGCGTCTTGGCGCGCCAGTCCGTGTAGAAGTAGCTGCCGCCCTTGCCGTACGTCTCGCCGTCGAAGTCCCAGTGCGGCAGGTCGCTGGGGCCCAGGTGGTTGTAGACAACGTCCATCACCACGCCGATGCCACGCTTGTGGGCCTCGTCGACGAAGCGCTTCAAGTCGTCCGGCGTGCCGTAGGCGCTCTCCGGCGCGAAGGGGAACGCGGGGTTGTAGCCCCAACTGAAGTCGGCCGCGAACTCGGCCGTGGGCATCATCTTGATGACGTTGATGCCCAGGTCCTTCAGGTGGTCCAGCTTGTGGATGGCGCTCTCCCAGTTGCCGGGGCCCCAGCCGGGCTCGTCGTTGAAGGTGCCCACGTGCATCTCGTAGATGACCGCCTCGTTCCAGGGCGGCATCCGGAAGTCGTGGTCGTGCTTCCACGGGTACGACTTGTGGTCGACGATGATGGAGTTGCCGGTGGAGTTGGTGACGTCCTGCGCGCGCGGGTCACCCTTCCAGCGCCAGTCGCCGTGCTTGCCCTGGATGACGAACTGGTACTGGTCCCCCGCCTTGGCGCCGGGCACGTCCAGCGAGAAGTTGCCGCTGGGCTCGCGCTGCAGCTCCACCGCCTGCCAGTTGCTGAAGTCTCCGGCCACCTGCAGGCGCTGCGCGTTGGGCGCCCACACGCGGAACGTGGTGCCGCCGTCGTAGGGGATGGCGCCCATGCCGGGGCGGCTGGAGGGCTGCGTGGGCACCGCCGCCGCGCTCGAGCGCAGGGGCTCCGGCAGCAGGCTGCCGTGGGTGCGCGCCTGCGCCTGCGCGCCCGTCCCGCGGCTTCCCGCCAACGCGGCGGTGTGCCGCTGGGACTCCGCGTTGCGCGTCTGGCGGGCGTCGTCGAAGAAGTCCTTCACCGGGCCGCGCCGGGGGGCCGCGGTGTTGGGCGCCGAGGTCTCCTTGGCGCGCGGATCCGCGGCGCGCTGGGGGGAGGAGGCCTTGGAGGTGGCGGGACGGCTCGGTGGGTTGATCCGGGAGGGCATGGCTCGGCCGTTGTTCGTGCGAGGTGTGGGGTCTCAGCCAATATCGGACGGGAGAGGGCCAGGTTGCGTGCGCCTGGCGCAAATTTCCACTGTTGTCCGACACTGGACCCACCACCCGGCCGGAATGCCGTGAATGCCCGGATCAGCCCCGGTGGAGCGGCCCCCCTACCCCACGGCGGAGACAGGCGCCGCGTCCGTCTCCGGGAGCGCGTCGAAGTTCTCGAACGGGTTCTCCAGCATCTCCCGCAGGGTGTTGGCGAGCACGCCCGCGTGGAACCCGTCGATGAAGCGGTGGTCGAACGTGGCGTTGATGTTCATCACCTTGCCCGGCACCACCTTGCCGTCCTCCACCACGGGGACCTCCTTCACCGCGCCGGGCGCGACGAAGATGGGCACGCGCGTGTACGGCGCCAGCGGGACGTAGGCCGTGTCCAGCCCCAGCGAGCCCACGTTGGTGATGATGGCGGACCCGAAGGCGTCCTTCGGCATGCCGAACCGGCTCATGTCCAGGTTCAGCGTGTACATGAAGAAGGACAGCAGCCAGGTGAAGGTGTTGAGGAAGAGGTAGGGAATCTTCTGGATGGTCCCCTTGCCCTTCTCCAGGGCCACGTCGCGGCGCTCGCGCACGCGGCGCACCGCCTCCTCCAGGTCGTTGGCGATGTCCCTCAGGTTCTTCTTGTCCGCGTCCTCGATGCGCGCCGACGTGAGGTCCACCTTGCCGCCATCCGTCTGGACCACGAGCGTGGACAGCGTCACCCGCTGACGCAGGTAGATGCGGTTGAAGCGGAGGATGGCGTTGGCGTCCGGGCAGCGGCGCAGCGCCTCGCCCATCGCCTTGGCCACCAGGTGCGTCACCGTGAGCCGCACGCCCGTGCGCTGACGGAACGCCTCGATGTACGCCATCGCCTTGTCCATGCGGACGGTCAGCGTGCCGTAGACGGTGGGGTCATACGCCGTCTTCCAACTTCCAATCGCAAGCTTGCGAAAGCTCGACAGGTCCCGCTTGGGGATCAACTCCAGGTGCGCCATGGGCCCAGTGTCGCCGCTGGGCCCACCCCAAGGGAAGAGCGAGGGCCCCGCGCACCGCTCAAGCCCGCCCCGGACTCAACATGACGCACCGGGTCGGCGTTCAAACCCGAGCGAACGGTGATCCGACACGCGGCATAACCGGCCTTTCCGGGACCAACCCGGCCAGTCGGCCGCCCTCCCCACGACCTGCCAACCGCCTCCGAATTCGACGGAAGCGGAAAATTCATGGCATTCCATGCCTCTCGTGCCCTCTCGGGACGTCAATTCCAAGCAACGCCAATCGATTCTCGGGAGAGGTAGGGAAGACCCATTTACATCCGGCCCCTGAGCGGATGACCATACGCACTCCATGGCTGGCTTCCGCTTCTGCTCCGCCCTCTTGCTGATGTTTGTGATGACCTCCGCGGCCCACGCCGCCGAGGCCGGTCCCCCCGTGAATGTGCTCGACGGGTGGCGCTTCCGCTGGGGTGATTCCCCCGTGGGCGCGGATGGGACGCCCCTGTGGGCGAAGGAGACGGGGGATTCGAAGGACTGGAAACCCACGGCCGCGCTCACCGCGCCGGAGGGCCGTGGCGACCAGAAGTTCCTCTGGCTCAGCATCCCCATCCCCGATGGCGGCTGGACGGACCCCGCGCTGTACCTGGGCGAGGTCACCCACGCCATGGAGGTGTACGCGGACGGCAGGCACATCTACACGAGCGGGAAGATCCGCCCGGACAGCTACGAGATTGGTGAGAACCTCTCCTGGCACCTGGTGACGCTGCCGCGGGAGCTGCAGGGCAAGCGGGTGCTGCTGCGCATCCAGTCCAGCAATCCGAACATCGGCGTGGCCCAGGCCGCGCAGGTGGGCTCGCGCTATGACCTGCTCGTCTACGTGACGCGGCAGGGCCAGGCGGCCTTCGTCATCTGCTGCCTGCTGATGGCGGTGGCGCTCGGCTCCGGTGGCGCGTTCCTGCTGCACTGGCGGCGCCGGATGCTGGCGGGCCTGGCGGTCTCCGCGGCCAGCGGTGGAGCCATCCTCCTGGGCCTGAGCGGCATGCCCACGGCGCTGTGGGGCTCCTCCTCCGCCGCGACCCTGGGCACCACGGTGGGCATCTTCCTGCTCGTCGCCGGCCTGATGGAGTTCGTCTCGGACGCGCTGCTCGACAACCGGCGCGGCTGGTTCCAGAAGGCGGCCATGGTGTTCTCGCCCCTGTGCGGCCTCTTCGCCCTGGCGACGCTGCTGGACCTGGGCATTGGCCAGCGCATCCTGGTGCCCTTCCTGCCCATGGCCATGGTGGTGCTGCTGGTGGTGCTGTCAGTGGCCCTCACCCAGGCGTGGCTGGGCAACCCGGACGCGCGCCTCTTCGTGGGCGGCTTCGCCGGCCTGGTGCTCTCCATCGTCCTCACCATCCTCCCCGTCATCGGCCTGGTGGGCTGGTCGCTGGGCAACGTCACGCACTGGGGCTACGTCGCGCTGACGCTGTCGCTGCTGGGCATCGTCACCCGCCGCTCCATCATGGTGGTGCGCACGCTGGAGGCGCACACGCACCAACTGGAGGCGCGCGCGCAGGAGGTCCGCAACCTGGCCGAGCGCATGGGCAACGGCGCCGGCGAGCTGGCCACGGTGGTGCAGCAGCTCCGCTCGTCCAGCGACGAGCAGACCGAGGGCGTCAGCCGTCAGGCCGTGGCGCTCCAGGAGGCGGAGCAGACGGTGAAGGAGATCCGCCGCAGCTCGCAGATGACGGCGGAGAAGGCCAGCGCGCTGGCGGCCTCGGCGGAGAGCGCCGAACAGGTGGGCCGCGAGGGCACGGCCGCCCTGGAGCGCACGCTGGCGGACCTGGCGGCCATCCGCACCGAGGTCTCCGACATGGCCCGCCGCATCTTCGCGCTCGACGAGCGCACGCGCGAGGTCTCCGGCATCGTGGACTCAGTGAAGGACCTGGCGGACCAGTCCAACATGCTGGCCATCAACGCCGCCATCGAGGCGGCCCGCAGCGGCGAGAGTGGCCGCGGCTTCGGCGTGGTGGCCCGGGAGATGCGCGGCCTGGCGGACCAGTCCATCCAGGCCACCCACCGCATCCGCGAGGTGCTCGACGGCGTCAGCAACAGCATGCGCGAGGCCGCCCGCTCCAGCGAGAAGGGCGATGAGCGCGTGCGGCTGAGCCTGGACGCCGTGCGGACCTCCAGCGCGCAGTTCCAGCAGCTCGCCGACATCATCGGCGACACCAGCTCCAGCGTGCGGCAGATCACCGCCGCCGTCAGCGCGCAGGACGCGGGCACCCACCAGATGGCGCAGGCCATCCAGGAGCTGTCCGGGCAGATGCAGCGCACGCTCAAGACGGTGCAGGAGACGCAGGAAGCCACCCGCTCCGTGCAGTCGCTCGCGGAGAGCATGTCCGGCATGGCCAGCCAGACGCTCAAGGCGGAGGGCCTCTCCGTGCCGTCCACGCAGGCCCAGGCGCGCTGAGTCCACGCGCCCCGCCTCCGAGCCCGGCGGCCCCCTGGAGGCCACGGCTCGGAGGCTCCTGGAGCCGGGAGCGGCTCAGCCCAGGGCCGCTTTCAGGTAGGGCGCGGTCTCGCTGGAGGGCACGTCCACCACCACTTCCGGTGGACCCGCCACCACGACCCGCCCTCCCTTGTCGCCAGCCCCCGGCCCCATGTCGATGACCCAATCGCTGGCGGCCACCACGCGGATGTCGTGTTCAATGAGGATGACGGTGTTGCCGGAGGCCACCAGGCCCTCCAACTGCGTCATCAGATTGTCCACGTCGGAGGGGTGCAGGCCGGTGGTGGGCTCGTCCAGCACGTACAGGGAGCTGCCCCGCTGGGCGCGCTGAAGCTCCGTGGCCAGCTTGATGCGCTGGGCCTCGCCGCCGGACAGCTCGGTGGCGGGCTGCCCCAACCGCAGGTAGCCCAGGCCCACCTCCCGCAGGACGGCGAGGGGGCGCTGCACCAGGGGCTCTTCGCTGAAGAAGTCATGGGCCGCGTCCACCGTCATGCCCAGCACCTCGGCGATGTTCTTCCCCTGGTACCGCACCTCCAGCGTCTTCGCGTTGTAGCGGGCGCCCTGGCAGGAGGGGCACGGCGCGTAGACGCTGGGCATGAAGAGCAGCTCCACGCTCACGAAGCCCTCCCCCTCACACCGCTCGCAGCGGCCCTTGGCCACATTGAAGGAGAAGCGGCCCACGTCGTAGCGGCGGGCCTTGGCGGCGGGCGTGGCGGCGAAGAGCTTGCGGACGTTGTCGAACAGCCCCGTGTACGTCGCCAGGTTGGAGCGTGGCGTGCGCCCAATGGGCTTCTGGTCCACCTGGACCAGGCGCTTGATGCCCTCCATGCCGGAGTCAATCCGGCCGCCGGTGGTGCGCACGACGGCGCGCTCCAGCGCCTCCCCTTCGTCCTCGTCCTCGGGCATCACATGGCCCAGGTGGCCCGCCACCAGCTCCACCAGGACCTGGCTCACCAGGCTCGACTTGCCGGAGCCCGACACGCCCGTCACCGTGGTGAGCACGCCCAGCGGGAAGTCCACGTCCAGGTCCTTCAGGTTGTTGCGTGACACGCCCTTCAGGCGCAGCCACCCCTTGGGTGAGCGCCGCTCGCCGCGCGAGGGCTTCTCTTCGTCGAAGAGAAAGCGCCGCGTCCTGGACGCCTTCACACCCTTCAGCCCTTCGAGCGGACCGCTGTAGAGAATCCGTCCGCCGTGCTCGCCCGCCTCGGGCCCCACGTCGACAATCCAGTCGGCGTGACGGATGACGTCCACCTCGTGCTCCACCACGAACAGGGAGTTGCCGGAGCCCTTGAGCTGGTCCAGCGCCCGCAGCAGCGCCGCGGTGTCCGCGGGGTGGAGCCCGGCGGAAGGCTCGTCGAGCACGTACACCACGCCGAACAGGTTGGAGCGCACCTGCGTGGCGAGCCGCAGCCGCTGGAGCTCACCGGGCGACAGCGTGGGCGTGGGCCGCTCCAGCGCGAGGTAGCCCAGCCCCAGCTCCGTCAGCACGCCGATGCGCGCCAGCACGTCCTGCGCGATGCGCTGCGCCACCAGCGCCTTCTCCGGGTGCTCGCGGGTCAACGCGGCCACGTCCTTGGCCGTCCCATCCGCCACCGGTGAGAGCAGGTCCGTGAGTTCGCCGAGCGGCAGCCGGGACAGCTCGCCGATGTCGAGCCCCGCGAAGGTGACGGACAGGGACTCGCGGCGCAGCCGCTTGCCGTGGCATTCGGAGCAGTCGCCGCTCACCATGTACTGCGACGCGCGCTTCTTCAGCAGCGCGCTCTGCGTGGTGGCGAAGGTATGAAGGACGTAGCGCCGGGCGCTGGTGAAGGTGCCCATGTAGCTGGGCGCCGCCTTCCGCTTGAGGGCCCGCTGCGTCTCGGCCGGCGTGAGGCCCGCGTACACGGGCACCGAGGGCTGCTCGTCCGTGAAGAGAATCCAGTCCCGGTCCTTCTGGGGCAGCTCGCGCCACGGGCGGTCCACGTCGTAGCCCAGCGACACCAGGATGTCGCGCAGGTTCTGGCCGTGCCACGAGAGAGGCCAGGCGGCGATCGCCCGCTCCCGGATGGTCAGTGAGTCATCCGGCACCATGGACTGCTCGGTGGCCTCGTAGACGCGGCCCAGCCCGTGGCACGTAGGGCACGCCCCCGCGGGCGTGTTGGGCGAGAACGCATCCGAATCCAGCTGCGGCTGCCCCCGTGGATACTTCCCCGCGCGCGAGTACAGCAGCCGCAGCGAGTTCGCCAGCGTCGTCACGCTGCCCACGGACGAGCGCGTCGTGGGCGCGCCCCGGTGCTGCTGGAGCGCCACGGCGGGAGGCAGCCCGTCAATGGCGTCCACCTCGGGGACGCCCACCTGGTCGATGAGGCGCCGCGCGAACGGCGCGACAGACTCGAAGTACCGCCGCTGCGCCTCGGCGTAGAGCGTGCCGAAGGCCAGCGACGACTTGCCGGAACCGGACACGCCGGTGAACACGACGAACGCGTCACGAGGCAGCCTGACGTCGACGTTCTTCAGGTTGTGCTGGCGAGCGCCTCGAACCTCCACGAAGCCCTGCTCGGTGGGACGTGACGAATCTGGATGTTGCTTGGAACCGCGAGCCCTGGCCATGCGCACCACGCTGAGTTGTCGAAAGGGACGAGTCGCGGCGGATTTGTACCCGAGACAGCGGCGGGAGCAACGCGGGAACGCGGCGTGACACTCCGCACTCAGGGGCGAGGAAGGGTCAGCACCACCCGCGCGCCAGGGCCCGGGCTCTCCACCACGCGTGCGTCTCCGCCGTGCCCCCGAGCCACCTCGCGCACGAGGCTGAGCCCCAGGCCCACGCCCCCCGCGTCCTTCTCCAGGCGGTGGAACGGCGTGAAGACGTCTTCACGGTGCGCCTCGGGGATGCCCCGCCCCGCGTCCTGCACCGCGACCTCCCAGTGCGCCTCCCGTCGCGCCAGCTCCAGCCGCACCTCGGAGCCGTGGGGCGCGTAGCGCAGGGCGTTCGCCAGCAGATTGTCCACCGCGCGACGCACCGCCATCGCGTCCATCCGGCAGGCGGCCTCGTCGGGGCCCACCACGCGCAGCGCCACGCCGCGAAGGTCCGCCTCGGCCCGGGCCCCCGCGGCGGCCTCCTCCAGCAGGACGCGCGCGTCGCTCTGCGCCATGTCGAGCGCGCCGCCCGCCGCCGACAGCTCGAGCAGCGCACCGGCCACGCCGGCCAGCCGGTCCACCTCGCGCCGGTTCTCCTCCAGCACGGTGCGCAGCTCCTCCGCGCCGCGCTCGCGCCGAAGCGCCAGGTCCAGGCCGGTGCGCATGAGCGCCAGGGGGGTGCGCAGCTCGTGCGCGGCACGCGCGATGAGGCGCTCTTGCGCTTCGCGCGCCATGCGCACCCGCAGCGCGGCCTCCGTCAGCGCCTGACGCACCTCCATGATTTCGTCCCGAGGCTCATCCGCGGGCGCGGGCGCCATCACACCGCCGTCGCGCGAGCGAGCCACCTGCTCCGCGATGCCGTGCAGCCGCCGCGCCAGCCCCTTCGCCTGCCAGCCCTGGATGCCAATCAGCACGCCGCCCAGCAACAACGCCAGCACCGTGGCCACCGAGGTGAAGGTGCCCACCGCCTGGTCCACCGCCCCCAGGGAGCCCACCAGTTGCAGCACGTGCGGCACGCCCTCCGGCGAGCGCACCTGCACCGTCAGCACGCGCAGCCGCGTGCCCGTGCCGACGCTGCGCGTCTCCAGCCGTGACGTGGGCCCGGCCTCGGGCAGCACCCGCTCGGAGACGGTGGGTGATTCGGGCGGGAAGACGCCAAGCAGGCTCCCATCCGGCCCGTAGAGCCGGGTGGCGGGCACGAAGGCGCGCACCTCGCCCGCCAGCGGGGACGGCTCCACGTGCAGGTGTGGGCGCCCGTCCGGGGCGTCGAAGAGGCTCACGCTCTCCGCCGCGGCCTGAGACAGGAGGGCCTCGTCCATGGCGCGTTCGAGCACCACGCGGCACACCTGGACGGCCACGCCCAGCGCGGCGGCCACCGCCACCACGGGCACCACGGCGCCCCACAGCCACATCCGCCGGACCAGCCTCATCGCGAGCCCTCGACCACCAGGCGGAAGCCCACGCCACGCACCGCCTGGATGGACACGCCCTCCGCGCCCACGTCCGACAGCTTCGCGCGCACGTAGCCCACGTAGACGTCCACGATGTTGGGCGGCCCGTCGAAGCTGGGGCCCCACACCTTCGCCAGCAGGCTGGAGCGGGTGTGGACCTCCCCCGCGCGCGAGGCGAACTCCCCCAGCAGCGCGAACTCACGGCCGGTCAGCGTCACCTCCCGCTCACCACACGTCAGCGTGCGCCGCCGGGTGTCGATGTGGATGGGCCCCACGCTCCAGGACTGCGCCTGGCCCTCCGAGCGGCGGTGGAGCGCCTCCAGCCGCGCGAGCAGCTCCTCGAAGGCGAAGGGCTTCACCAGGTAGTCGTCCGCGCCCGCGCGCAGTCCCGTCACCCGCTCCCCCACCGTGCCGCGCGCGGTGAGCATCAGCACCGGCGTCATCAAGCCGCGCTCGCGCCAGCGGCGCAGCAGGGCCACGCCGTCCATGCCGGGCAGCGCCCAGTCGAGGATGATGGCGTCGTAGGCCACCTCCCCCGCCTGCTCCAGCGCGTCCTCCGCCGTGCGGCAGGTGTCCACGAGGTGGCCCTCTTCTCCGAGCCCTCGCCGGAGAAGCTTCGCCATCCGCTCCTCGTCCTCCACCAGCAACAGCCTCACGGCACCGCCTTCCTCCGCGCCCTCATGCCCGGGCCTGGGCGCGCGCCCTGCCCGCGAACCACGGGTAGAGCGTGGGGAGGATAACCAATGTCAGCAGCGTGGAGGTGACCAGCCCGCCCACCACCACCGTGGCAAGGGGCCGCTGAACCTCCGCGCCCACCCCCTGGGCGAGCATCATCGGAATGAACCCCAGCGCCGCCACCAGCGCCGTCATCAACACCGGCCGGGCCCGCTCGCGCGCCGCCAGCACCACGGCCTCCGCGGGCAGGTGGCCCTCCTCCTCGAGCCGCTGCTCGCGGGACATCAGCACCACGCCGTTGAGCACCGCGATGCCGGACAGCGCGATGAAGCCCACCGCGGCGGAGATGGACACGGGCAGCTCCCGGGAGGCCAGCGCCATCATGCCGCCCACGCACGCGAAGGGGACGTTGGCGAAGATGGCCAGCGCGGGGCGCAGGCGGCGGAAGGCGAAGAGCAGCACGGCGAAGATGAGGAGGGCCACGGCGGGAAGCACCAGCGAAAGCCGCTGGCGCGCCTCCGTCAAGGTCTCGTACTGGCCGCCCCACTCGAGCCGGTAGCCGTCAGGCGGAGCGAGCGACTGCTCCACGCGGGCCCGCGCCCGCTCCACCACCGAGCCCAGGTCCGCGCCGCGCACGTTGAAGCCCACCACCAGCCGCCGCTGCCCCCCTTCCCGGCTCACCAGCCCGGGCGAGGACGTCAGGCGCACGTCCGCCACGCGGGACAGCGGGACGAGCCCGCCCGTCTCGGTGGGAACGGGCAACTCGGCGAGCGAGAAGGCGTCCTGCGCCCCCATCAGCCGCAAGACGAGGGGCACACGCACCGCGCCATCCCAGGTGGCCCCCACCTCCACGCCACTGCGGACCGCGCGCACCGCCTCCAGCACGTCCACCGCGCCCAGGCCCGCGCGCGCCGCGTCCAGCGGCCGGGGCGCCACCTCGAAGAGCGGCACCTCGGGCGGCGCGAGCACGCGCACGTCCACCGCGCCGGCCTCCTCGCTCAACATCGCCGCCGCCTTGCGCGCCAGCCGGCCCAGCTCGCCCAGGTCCTCGCCGTAGATGCTCAGCGCCACGTCCGTCACCGCGCCGCCCAGCAGCTCGTTGAAGCGCATCTGGATGGGCTGGGTGAAGGACGGCTCGCCGCCCGGCGCGCGCGCTTCGAGCACCTGCTCCATCTCCGCGATGAGCGACTCACGGGTGAGCCCCGGCCGCCACGCGTCACGCGGCGCCAGCGCCACGAAGACGTCCGCCATCTCCAGGCCCATGATGTCGGTGGCCACCGCGGGGCTGCCCACGCGCGAGACGACCTGCCGCACCTCCGGGATGGCCTCCAGCAACGCCCGCTCCATCCGCCCCGCCTCGCTCACCGCGGCCTCCAGGCTGATGTCTGGCGCGCGGGTCGTCTGGATGACCATGTCCCCTTCATCCAACTGCGGCGTGAACTCCGTGCCCGCGCGGGCGAACAACCAGCCGCCCACGCCCAGCAGGAACACCGCGACGGCCGCCACGGGGATGCGCGAGCGCACGCTCCGGCCGAGCACCGGCGCATAGAGCCGCTCGAACCAGCGGACCAGCAGCGGCTCGCGCGCGGGGACGTGCTCGGGGCGGATGAGCCAGCTCGCGGCGGCGGGGATGAAGGTCAGCGACAGCACCAGCGCGGTGGCCAGCGCGAAGACGACCGTCATCGCCATGGGCCGGAACATCTTCCCGTCCACCCCGCGCAGGGACAGGATGGGCAGGTACACCAGCAGGATGATGAGCACGGAGAAGAAGACGGGCCGGGCCAGCGACACGGCCGTCTCCTCGACGTGCTCCCGCGGCTCGCGCTGCTTCTCCTCCGGGGTCAGGTGGGCCAGGCGGTGGAACAGGCCCTCCACCATCACCACCGCGCCGTCCACCAGCAGGCCGAAGTCGATGGCACCCAGGCTCATCAGGTTGCCGGGGATGTCCAGCGCCACCATGGCGGAGGTGGCGCCCAGCATGGACAGGGGGATGGCGGACGCGACGAGCAGGCCAGCGCGCACGCTCCCCAGCAGCAGGAAGAGCACGCCCACGACGAGCAGGCCGCCTTCCAGCAGGTTCTTCCCCACCGTCTTCACGGTGCCTCGCACCAGCGTGGCGCGGTCATAGACGACGTCCAGGCGCACGTCCTCCGGCAGCAGGGCGCGCACCTCGGGCAGCGCGGCGGAGAGGTCTCCCGTCACCGCGAGCGCGTTGGCGTCCCGCAGCATCTGCACCATGACGTACACCGTCTCGCCGCGGCCGTTGGAGGTGGCGCTGCCGATGCGCGGCAGCGCGCCCTCCGTCACCTCGGCCACGTCCCCCAGGCGCACGGCCTGCGCTCCGGCCCGGGGAATCAGCGCCTCGGTCAGGTCCGCCGGCCCCCGAGGCCTCGCCACCGCGCGAATCAGGACGTGGCGCTCGCCCACCGGGAGGCTCGCGCCGGGCGCGCTGCCCGTGGCGCGCTCCAGGGCGTCCCGAAGCTGCGCGAGCGTCACGCCCCGCTGGGCCAGCCGGACCGCGTCCGCGCGAATCTCCAGCGTGCGCTGCTGGCCGCCCCAGCTATTGACCTCCACCACTCCGGGCACGGAGCGCAGGCGGGGCGCCACCCGGAGCTGCGTCAGCTCGAGCAACTGCGCCCCGGTGCGCTCTGGCGACGACAGCGTGAAGTGGAACACCTCGCCCAGGCCGCCGGTGAGCGGGCCCAGCTCCGGCGGGTCGACGCCAGGCGGCAGCGACGCGCCCAACACGTTGAGGCGCTCCTGCACCAACTGCCGGGCCCGGTAGGGGTCCACGTCGTCGGCGAACACCGCCGTCACGGAGGAGAGCCCGTAGCGCGACAGGCTGCGCTGCGCCTCCAGCCCGGGCATGCCGCCCAGGGCCACCTCCACGGGCCGCGTCACCAGGCGCTCCACCTCCTCGGGCGTGAGGCCGGGCGCGCGCGTGAGCACGAGCACCTGGTTGGTGGTGATGTCCGGCATCGCGTCCAGCTCCAACCGGAGCGACACGGCCAGGCCCGCGAGCGCGAGCATCCCCGTCAAGGCCAGCACCCAACCCCGGTGCCGCACCGACAGGCGGACGAGGGCCTCAATCACGGCGCCACCTCATTCCCACCCGCGTCCTCCTGACCTCGCGCCTCCAGGAGCAACACCGCGCCATCCGCCGCGACCGAGTCCCGGGTGGACACCGCGCCCTTCACCAGCGCCTCGGCCCCCGACGTGGCCAGCACCTCCACGTCGCGGCGCACGGCCTTGCCATCCCCGCCGCGCACGAAGACGAGCGTCCGCTCGTTCTCGAAGGCCAGGGCCCGCGCGGGCACCAGGACGGTGTCCTCGGCCGGCGCGGCGTGGATGCGCAGGCGCCCACCCAGGCCCGCGCGCAGCACGACGCCCTCCTCCGGCTCGAACCACGCGCGGAAGGTGCCGTCCGCCGCGTCCACCTGGGGTGACTGCCCCACCAGCCGCACCGGCGTCGGCGCGCCCAGGGACGAGACGAAGGCGAAGCTGGCGCCCTCCGGAGGACGGACCGACAGCCGGGCCTCCAGGCGCGCCGGCCCATCCGAGGCCACGCGCGCCAACGCGGCGCTGGCCTCCGGCTGCACCTCGCCCAGCACCGCGCGCACCTCGGTGACGACGCCGGCAATCGGGCTCTTGAGCCACACGGTGCCCCGCTCGGCCACGGCGCGCGCCTCACCGGGCGCGATGCCCGCCACGCGCAGGACGGCGTGCGCGGCCACCAGGGCGGCGCGGGCCTCCGCCTGCTGCGTCTGGGCCTCCGCCAGCTCGGGCAGCTTCGCCAGGCCCTGGGCATGGAGCGCCTCCAAGCGCTCCACCTGCCGGGAGTAGGCCTCCAGCCGGAGCGCGGCGGCGCTGGCGGCGCCCGCGGCCTGCACCACCTCGGGCATCAGCACCTCGATGAGCGGGGCCCCCTGCTCCACCGTCTGGCCCGGGCGCGCGCGGACCCGCTGGACCCGCGCGCGAAACGGCGCCGTCAACGCCGCGGTGGTGTCCGGGCCGGAGAGCACCAGCGCGGGCGCCTCGGCCAGGGCCACGCGCGACGCGGCCCGCACCGGCACCCAGGCGGAGGACGCCGAGGCGCGCGGTGGGGGCTCTGACGCGGGAGCGGCCGGGGCGGAGGGATTCGAGGTGCAGGCCGCCCCCAGGACGAGCAGCGGCACGGAGACGAGGCGTCGGACGAAGAGCGTCATGGCAGGGCGGAGAGGAGGAGGTGGAGCCGCGCGGCGGCCAGCGAGGCCTCGCCGCGGGCAAACGCGAGCCGCGCGTTGGCGGCGGCACGGGCACGGCGGGCGCGGAGGACATCGGGCAGCGTGCTCTGGCCCGCGCGCAGCAGCACGTCGGCCAACCGCGCCGCTTCCTCCGCCGCGGGCACCAGGGACTTCTCGACGAGGGTGAGCTGCGCGCCGGTGTGCTCGCGCTCGTGAAAGGCCTGGGCCAGCTCCGCCGCGGCGCGCACCGCGGCTTCCTGTGCCTCGCCATCCAGCCGCTCGGCCGAGGCCAGCAGGGCGCCCCGCTCACGCTGGCCCGAATCGAACACCGGCGGCGTCACGCCCACCGTCAGCAGCCCACTGAGGCCGCCGTAGTACTCGCGCACGCCCTGGGCCCCCAGCGTCACCTGCCAGCCTCGCGCGGCCCGGACCTCCACCGCGCGCGCCCGCTCCGCCGCGCCGAGCAGCCGCCGCGCCTCCGCCGCCGGCAGCTCCCCCGCACGCGCCAACCACCGCGGCTCCTCGGCGGCGGGCGGCAGCGCCACCACCGGCAGCGCCTCCGCCGCCGTCAACGGCGCGCCGGGTGGACGGCCCAGCAACACGGCCAGGGCGAGGCGCGCATGCATCACCTCGGCGTCCCGGCTCAGGTGGGAGAGCCGCGCCTCCGCCTCGAAGCCCTCGGCCTCCGCCACCTCCAGGCGGGTGGCGCCGCCCAGGGCCAGGGCCTCCGCCATGGACTTCCGGAGCGTCTCCGCGAGCGCCGCCTCGTGCGCGGCCGAAGCGGCGGCCTGCTGCGCGGCCCACAGCGTCAGCCACGCCCGGGCGACCTCCAGGCGGCGCTCCACCAGCGCGGCCACGGCCTCCTTCTCCAAGGCGCGGGTCTCCGCTCGCGCCGCGTCGCGCTGCGCCCCCGCCAGGTCCGACAGGAAGAGTGGCTGCTCCACCGCCACCGTCACCTCAAAGCCCGGACCGTCCGGCTGGGCGCGCCGCCCCGGAATCACGCTGAGCGTCGGGTTGGCCGCGAGCGCAGGCAGCCGGGCATCCCAGACACGCCGCGCCTCCACGGCACGCGCGAGGCTGGCGGGTAACGCGGCCTTCGCGGCCTCGGCCTGCGCCTCCTCGAAGGACAGCGGGGGGTGGCCGAACGCGGGGGCCGCGGCGAGAAGCGTGACGAGGAGCGCCCACATGATGCGGCGCACCCTAGAGAGGGCACGCGCGCGTCACTTGAGGGCATCCTGAGAAAACGCTCAGACGTCCCTTCGGCGGGGGTGGCTGTCGCGCACGGCGGCCGCCTGCCGGCACGCCACCAGGAGCATCACGGAGAAGGTCGCCACCAGCACGGCCAGCTCTTCCCAGTCCGCCAGCGGGTCCTCGTTCTCATTGAGGAGCGCCAGGCTCAGCAGGCACAGCACCAGGTGCACGGAGAACACCGGCAGGGACGCCCGCCCCAGCGCCTCGAGCACGCGCGGACGCAGCCAGCGGAACACCTTGGGGCTGAACCAGCTCACCAGCAGCGCCATGGCCAGGAAGTTCACCAGCCGCACCGGGGCCAGGGTCCACTTGTCGATGAGCGCCCCGTACACCCCGAAGTCGATGTTGAAGATGCCCACCTGGTAGCGGAGCAGCAGCAGCGCCACGCTGACCACCAGCGCGCCGGTGAGGAGCACTGGCGAGACGGGCTCGCGCGCCTCCGGCGCCGTGGCCCGGGCCACGCCCAGCCACACGCCCAGCACCCAGAGGAACTGCCAGCCGAAGAAGTCGAAGGCCCCCGACAGCTCGATGCGCAGCGGCGGCCAGGGCAGCACGGGGATGAACACCAGCAAGTCGTAGAGCGCGCGCTTCAATCCCAACTGCGCCGACAGCCAGACCAACCCGCTCACGCATAGGACCTTCGTCCACCCCAGCCGGCGCGCGCCCAGGAAGATGAAGGGCGTCACCAGGAGCAGCAAGACGTAGAGCGGCAGGATGTCGAGCAGCGGCGGACAGTAGAGCAGGAACAGGCTGCCCCAGAGCGCGGTGACGGGGTCCTCGTGGAAGAAGGCCAGCAGGTTGTGGATGGCGGGACGGTGCGTCGTCATGCCCAGCGTCCCGATGACGGCGAACGCGAACGCCAGCAACGCCACGTGGTAGCCGTAGACCTTGAGCGCCCGCTGCCAGAGGCCGCGCCACAGGACGTTCGGGTCCGCGTCATCGACCTTCCGGGCGTACACCACGCCGACGAGGAACGCGGACAGGAAGACGAACCCCTCGGCCGCGGAGACGAAGCCGAAGGGCTGGTTGCTGAACGTATTCAGGCGCGTCGGCAGGTGCGTCAGCGTCATCAGCACGAGCAACACGCCGCGCAAGCTGTCGAACTCGGGTCTGCGTTTCATGAGCACCAAGGTCTGCCTGGCAAGGGCTCGGGGCAGGTGGGACGTCGAGGATGCCCTCGGCGGAGAATTCCAGACAGTCCAAAGTCGATTCCGCCGGACACGTCCTCTCAGGGCCCCTTGCGCATCCTGTGAGAAACGGCGCGCCAGCGTAGCGCCCAGACACCCGCCGCTTCACCCCGCGTCACCGAGACGCCGGGAAAACCCCACCCATACGCACAGCAACTGACTAGGCTGGGCGCGCCACGGGGCCACCCCCATGGCGCGCGCGCCCTCGCAGCGCCCCAAGGTGTGGCACCGCGACGGCACCGCAGGTCGGAAATCGCCCCCCCGTCATGCCCGGCTCCCGGGCACAGGAGAGCTTGGATGCGCGTTTCAATGAGTCCCCAGCGCCTGCTGCACACGGCCCTGCTCTGCGCCCTTTCGTGGAGCGGACAGGCCCTGGCCGCCCCTCCGGAGCCTCAGCCCGGCGTCGACGCGAAGGTGCGGCCCCACCCCCAGAACGCGAAGGCGCTGAAGCCCTCGCCCGCCCCGGAGACGCACCTCATTCCCCCGCCCCTCCCCGACTGTCCGGGGATGATTGACAACGGGGTGGTCCGGCTCGGCGTCGCCCCCGCGGGCCACCTGAACATTCCGTGCCCCACCCAGCCCGTCTCCAGCGGCACGCACGGCACGAGCTGGGTGGGCCTGCGCTACCTGCCCACGAACGGAGAGGCCGCGGCCCCGGGGAGCCCCTGCGAAGGCTGGGGCGTCGCGAGCGCCGACCTGGGCATCAGCGGCCACAGCTCCGCCGGCTGCGGTTCCTCCAGCAACCTCACGGTGGAGATCAACGCGCCCTCCCCCATCTCCACCCTGTCCGTGGTCCGGGTCGGCGACACCTTCCGCGTGACGCACATCTACACGCCGTCACCGGTGACGACCTTCCTGTACCAGGTGAACGTCCTCATCGAGAACATCGGCACGGCCTTCGTCGCCGACCTGCGCTACACGCGCGGCATCGACTACGACGTCCTGCCCAACACCTTCTCCGAGTACGTCACCGTCGCGGGCACCTCGGGCAACCCCTGGGTGGTGGGCGCGGTCGACAACAACTTCGTCTCGTTGTCGCCCCTGGCGCCCGACTTCCCCGTCATGGGCGGCCTGGGCGACTTCACGAACCTGGGCCCGGGCGACCTGGGCGCGCAGTTCGACTTCCGGCTGGGCTCGCTGGCCCCGGGGGAGGTCCGCGGCTTCCGCACCTTCTACGGCGCGGCCGGCAGCCACGCGGATGCGCTGAACGCGCTCGCCGCGGTGGGCGTGAGCGCGTACTCGCTGGCCAAGGGGAACTGGAATGGCTCCGGCGACCCGCTGAGCGCCACGGGCGCGCCGACGGGCACCTACGCGGCCGTCACGGGCCAGCCCAACACCTTCATGTACGGCTTCCGCCCGCCCGAGTCGCCCACGAGCTGCACGGTGGAGTGCCCCAACCTCCTGTCCCAGGGCGTCTACACCGTGGACCGCGCGGGCGTGGAGGACCGCTGCGTCGTCAACGGCCAGTACGACAACCGCGTGGTGGCGGTCACCACCCTCCATGGCGAGCGCGTCGAGTTCTCCTGCATGGACTACGGCGGCGCCATCGGCAATCCCTGCGTCAGCGCGCCCGGGGCCGACACCTGCGACGTGACGGCCTTCCAGAAGCTCTGCGCCAGTCCGACGTTCGCGCAGTACTGCCTGTGAGCCTCACGGGGCACGCGGTGGAGCGCGTATCTCAGGCCTTCATGCTCGACTGCGGCGGTGCCTCCGGGACGCGCCGCCGCAGGAGCGAGGCCGCCACCAACAAGGCGATGCCGGACGCCGCGGCGCCGCTGGTGAAGGGCGCGCCCGGCCCCAGCCGCGAGTAGAGGAAGCCGCTCCACACCGGCCCCACCACGCGCGCCAGGCCTCCCGCCGACTGCACCACGCCCAGCACGCCGCCGCGCAGCTCGCTGCCCGCGAACCCGGAGGCGAGGCTGGCCATCAGCGGCTGCAACAACCCCGTCCCCGTCCCCACCAGCACCATGGCCAGCACCAGCATGGCGCCATGGCTCGCGGCGGCGATGCACGCGAGCCCGGTGCCCATGCTCAAGGCCCCCACCAGCACCAGCGTCGTGTCGCGCACCCGGCGCGTCAGCCAGCCGATGCCGAAGGCCTGAAGCACGAAGGTGACCAGGCCCATCAGCGCGAAGAGGCGGCCAATCTCCCGCTCGCCCCAGCCGAACCGCGCCTGGGCCAGCAGCCCCAGCGACACCTGGAGGTTCGTCATGCCGATGAACACCAGGAACGTCAGCGCCAGCACCGCGCCCAACCCGGGCCGGGCCAGGACCTCCGCCAGCCGCACGCGGGGACGCCCTGGCGTCGGCCGCGACGCGGCCTGCGGGTGATGCGTCTCCGGAAAGAAGAAGAAGACCCCCAGCATCGCCGCGGCCGCCATCACCGCGCCCGCCAGCGGCGGGGCCCAGGCGCCGTACACGTGGAGGACGCTGCCGATGACGGGCCCCAGCACCATGCCCAGGCCAATGCCCGCGCCCACGCGGCCCATGCCCGCGGCCCGCGCGTGCTCCTCCGTGACGTCCGCCACCGCCGCCTGACACGCCGCCAGGTTGCCCGCGGTGGCCCCGGCGAGCAGCCGCGACGCGAACAGCCACGGCAGCCACTGGACGTGGGTGGAGTACGCGAACAGCGCCATGGAGATGGCGTTGCCCAGGAGGCTCAACAGGATGACGGGGCGGCGCCCCACCCGGTCCGACAGACGCCCCAGCACCGGTGACGCCACGAGCTGCGCGAAGGAGAACAACGCCAGCAGCACGCCCGCCGTGGTGGCCGACCCGCCCATGGACTCCACGTAGAACGGCAGCAGCGGGATGATGAGGCCGAAGCCCACCAGGTCCAGGAACACCGTGACGAAGACGAGCGCTCGGACCCGGCGCTGCACGCTGCGAGGCACGGGAGAAGTCCAGGCGGGCTGGGGCATGCCGGGATGATTCACGGCCCCGCGCGCCAGGGGAACAGGAATCGCACCCGCCGTAAGGACAGCCGCAGCCATGATAGCCTTGACCTCCCCGGAACCCTTGCACTTCGCCATGGGCCGCTTCGGGGATTGAGAGGAGCGTCACCATGTCTTCCCGTCGACCCAGCCTGTCGTGGAGCGTCGCCGTCCTGCTGGCCTTCACGGCGGCCACGGCCAGCGCGGAGCCGTCTGAATCCACCCGGACCCTGGCGAGCGCGGCGGTGTGCTCGCAAGGCACGCCGTCCAGCTCCGACGTCCGCGCGGATGATGAAGTCTCGGGCCTGGTCTGCATCAGCGTCCGGTGCAGCTCCGACCAGGACTGTTGGGACGCGTGCCCCACCGCGAGGACGGCGGCGTGTTCGCGCAACGCCTGCAGCTACACGCACGGCGGCGGTGGTGGCGGCGGCGGCGGTGGACCGGTCTGTCCGTCCACGCGCTGCATCGATGACGCGGACTGCGTCTGCCAGGGCACCCAGGGATACTGCTTCAACCGCGCCTGCTCGTACTGAGGCGGGCGCGTCCCTCCGTGGGATTGTCTAGGAGCCTGTTGGAGTAATCGGATGACCCACTACAGATTGGATCAAGCTTTGAGGCCCGGTACCAGATCTCGTGGGTCGGATGCCGTTTTTCGGCTTACCCCAACACACTCCTAGCGCCGCTTCGCGGGCGCCAGTCCCACGGGCCTGGGCGTGAGCAGGTCCTCGAAGAGGGAGAACACCTGCGCCGCGCCCTTCCGGAGCGCGGGCGCCCCCTTCTGGGCCCACTGCTCCAGCAGCCACCCATCCGAGGCCTGGCCAATGCCCATGAGGGACGTCAGCAGCAGGGACTCCGGCACATCGGCCCGCACCGCGCCCAGCGCGCGCCCGTCCTCGAGCACCCGCTGGAACCACGCCACCAGCGGCCCTTCGAAGCGCAGCCACGCCTCCTGGAGCTTCGGATGGGTGCGCGCCTGCGACATGCTCCGGAGGAGCCGGGCCGAGCGCTCGTCGTTGATGATGTGGGACGTCAGCGCGAAGTAGCGCTCGCGCAGCGTGCGCCAGAAGCCGTCCGCGTCCGGGGGCCGTTGCCACGCGCCGAAGCGCTGCGCCAGCGCCTCCAACGTGAGGGCCAGCACGGCGGCATACAGGTCGTCCTTGCCCTCGAAGTAGTAGTACGCGACGCCCTTGGAGAACCCCGCGCGCTCCAGGATGCGGTTGAATGACGCCCCGTCGAAGCCGTGCTCCGCGAACTCCTCCGCGGCCACGTCGAGGAGGGTCTGGCGGCGCTCGGGGTCGAGCCTGCTGGCGCGGGGACGGGGCATCGCAGGCCTGGCTTCTATCAGGATGCGCCGGGGGTGTCGTCGCCGAGCGCCGAGCGGTGAAGCTGGTGCCACGCCACGATGGCGCGGTCCGCCCGGACCAGCGTGCCATGCGTCAGCGCACCGGAGCGCGGCAGGCTGGAGCGGACCATCCGGTGGTCGTCCGGCTGGATGACGCGGAACTCGAAGGCGATGGCCAGCCGGGCGGCGAGCCACCGCAGACCTGGCAGCCTCACGTATTCCTGGTGGAAGCGCGCGGCGATCCACGTGTGCTCGGCGTCCACGGGCGTGCAGACCACGGCCGCCTCCAGCCGGGGCGTGAAGCGAAGGTGCAGCACCCCTGGGTAACCCACGTGGATGTCGAAGCGGAACCCCGTCCCTGGAGGCCGCTCCTCCTTGCGGAGCCAGCCGACGGTCCGGATGGCGCCCTCCTCCACCTGCACCTCGTAGGGGTCCAGCCGCGTGTAACCCGGAGGGACGTAGCGGCGGTGCGCGAAGGGGAAGTGGTGGAGGTCCATCATCCCCTCCATGACCCGCGTGAAGCGCGCGCCCCAGACCTCCTCCACGGACGCGCTGTTCGCGGCGGGCTCCGGCGCGCCCGCAAGCCAGGGCAGCGGGGGAAGCGGCGCGCGCGCCTGGCCGCCCAGCCAGGCCCAGATGAACCCATGCGCTTCCCGCACCGGATGCACGCGCAGCGCGAGCGCGCGTGAGGGCTTCGCGTCGCGGCCCTCGCAGGGCATGGCCAGACAGGCGCCCCCTCCTTCGTAGCGGAAGCCATGGTAGGGGCACTCCAACGCCCCCTCCCGCACGCGCCCGAGCCCGAGGTCCGCGCCTCGATGCGGACACGCCGCGTCCGCGCAGTGCGCCTCCCCCGCCGCGTCGCGCCAGAGCACGAGCCGCCGCCCCAGGCGCTGGAGCCCCAGGGGCCGCTCCCTCCCAAGCGCCGGGCTCCGGGCCACCGCGTACCAATGCGCCGCCCACTGCTCGCCGTGCGGCAGCCCCGTCGCCTCATTCATCATGCGCTCCTTTTAGACCAATGGTTGGACCACTGGTCTAATACTGGCGCGCGGGAGGGGCGCACGCAACGGAAAACGCGGTGGCCCGCTCTCCGGCTCAGGACGCTTCCGGGCTGGGCGGGAAGCGCGACAGCATCTTGTGCACGGCGTCGTTGATCTTCTTCTGGAGCGCGTCGGAGGACAGGTCCTGGTCGAGCTCGGCCTGGGCCGTGCCCCGCCAGACGAGCCGCTGCTCCCGGGCGTCCACGCCGTCGAGGATGAGCGTGCCCACGTCGTATTCACGGACATAGGTGCGCGGTCCGCCCATGCCGTAGGGGTAGCCATATGGCCCGTAGAAGGAGCTCCAGGGGCTCCAGTACGGACCCCAGGGATAGCCGTAGAAGGAGTCCACGGTGTCGACGGAGATCTTCGTGTCGATGGCGCCCTGCCACCCCACGAGGAAGTCAGGGTCCTCGCTCATGTCCACCCGCTGGTAGCCACGGGACTTCAGCTCCTGGTCCACCGCCATGCGCACCCGCACGTCGACGATGTCGTTGTAGACGCGAGGGTCCTTGCCCTGGGGCTGCGGCAGCCAGGCGTAGCGCCGGAAGCTCTCGATTCGTTCAATGGCCGAGGGGTCGTAGTGGGTGTTGACGCGGATGCCCGAGCAGGCCGCCAGCGCCAGCCCCAACAGCACGGGGATGATTCGGAACAACAGCCGCATGGGAGCCTCCTGGATGTCGGGGCGCGGACACATCGCGGCACCGGCTCCAGGGAAAGCTAGGCGTCCGTCACGCCCCCCTTCGGGGTGGCCCGGCCGTCCGGCGCCTGTGGCGGAGCAGGTCCAGGCGAAAGGTCCGCCTGGCCGGGATGAAACCGCGGGTTCGGCTGTTCGGCCCGCGCCTTCGCACGTCAGACCGTCTATACCCCCGGTCTTCGGCTCGAAGCCCCCTGTTCCAGGAGCATCCCTTGACACATCCCCAACGACGTTTCCCCGGCGCCAGGCATGTGCTGGTCTCCGCGTGCACCTCCGCCCTGCTCACCTCGTGCGCCTCCTCCAGCTCCGCGGAGAAGACGGAGCCCCCTGCCCCCGTGGCCGCGGCGCCCGCCGAGGCTCCGGCGCCCGCGCCCAAGCCCACGTATGGAACCTTCGGCTTCGACACCGACGGGATGGACCGCGACGTGGCCCCCGGTGATGACTTCTACGGCTTCGCCAATGGCACCTGGGTGAAGCGGACGGAGATTCCGGCGGACCGCTCCAGCTACAGCATGTTCACGACGCTGGCGGAGCAGGCGGACCAGCGCAACCGCGAGCTCATCGAGGCGCAGCGCCAGGCCCCCGAGGGCAGCGAGGCCCGCAAGGTGGGCGACCTCTTCGCCAGCTTCATGGACGAGGCGGCCATCGAGGCCAGGGGCGTGGCGCCGCTCGAGCCGGAGCTGGAGCGCATCGCCGCCATCTCCCAGCGCAAGGCGCTGGCCACGGTGCTGGGCGCCACCCTGCGCGCGGACGTGGACGCGCTCAACATGGGCGACGTCACCACGGACCGGCTCTTCGGGCTCTGGGTGGCCGAGGACCTGAACGAGCCGTCGCGCTACGCGCCCTACCTGCTGCAAGGCGGCCTGTGGCTGCCCGACCGGGACTACTACCTGGCCGACACCCCCCGCTTCACGGAGCTGCGCAAGAAGTACCAGGCGCACATCGCGGCCATGCTGAAGCTGGCCGGCTTCGATGACGTGGAGGCGCGCGCGGCCCGCGTCTTCGCGCTGGAGAAGAAGATTGCCCAGGCGCACTGGTCCCAGGTGGACACGCGGGACGTGTCCAAGGCGAACAACCCCTGGCCCCGCGCGGAGTTCGCGAAGCGCGCGCCCGGCCTCGCGTGGCAGGCGTTCTTCGACGCCGCGGGCCTGGGGACGCAGGAGCAGTTCATCGTCTGGCAGCCGAGCGCGCTGACGGGCCTGTCGAAGCTCACCCAGAGCGAGCCCCTCCAGGCCTGGAAGGACTACCTGGCCTTCCACGCGGTGGCCCGCGCGGCGCCCGTCCTGTCCAAGGCCTTCGTCGATGAGAGCTTCGCCTTCAACGGCAAGACGCTCAGCGGCACGCCCGCCATGCGGGAGCGCTGGAAGCGCGGCGTGGACGCCGCCAACGGCCTGATGGGCGAGGCGGTGGGCAAGCTCTACGTGGCGAAGTACTTCCCGCCGGAGGTGAAGGCGGAAGCGGAGGCCATGGTCCGCAACATCATCACCGCGTTCGACAAGCGCATCGACGCGCTGACGTGGATGTCGCCTGAGACGCGGGCCAAGGCCAAGGAGAAGGTGGGCACGCTCCAGGCCAGCATCGGCCATCCGGAGAAGTGGCGGGACTACTCGGGGCTCGAAATCGTGGCCGGTGACGCCTACGGCAACGCCGAGCGCGCCGTCCGCTTCGAGTACCAGCGCAACCTCGCCAAGCTGGGCCAGCCGGTGGACCGGACGGAGTGGTACATGGTCCCGCAGTTGGTGAACGCGCTGAACTCACCGCAGCAGAACTCCATCATCTTCCCGGCCGCCATCCTCCAGCCGCCCTTCTTCGACGCGAACGCGGACCCGGCCGTGAACTACGGCGGCATCGGCGCCGTCATCGGCCACGAAATCGTCCACAGCTTCGACGACGTGGGCGCCAAGTTCGACGCGCGCGGCAAGCTGGAGAACTGGTGGACGAAGGAGGACGAGGCGCGGTTCCAGGCCGCCGGCAAGGCGCTGGCGGCGCAGTACGACGCCTACCGCCCGCTGCCGGACCTGTCCGTGAATGGCGAGCTGACGCTGGGCGAGAACATCGCGGACATGGCGGGCGTCGCCGTGGCCCATGACGCCTACCAGCTCTCCCTGGGCGGCAAGCCCGCGCCCGTCATCGACGGGTTCACCGGGGACCAGCGCTTCTTCCTCGGCTTCGGCCAGGTGTGGCGCACCAACTTCCGCGAGCCGTACCTGCGCCGCATCCTCATGACGGACGGCCACGCCCCGGGCCCGTACCGCACCGCCACCGTGCGGAACCAGGATGCCTGGTATGGCGCGTTCGAGGTCAAGCCGGGCCAGACGCTGTACCTGGCGCCAGCGCAGCGCGTTCGCATCTGGTAGGCGCCATTTGACGGCTTCTCCTGTGCCGAAGCCTTGTCCGGATGGCTACTACTGCGATGGCAAGGTGTGCCGGCCTGGCCTGTAGTCGTCAGCCGTCGTTCCCGCCAGGCGGCGTGTGCCGTCGTCGCCTGGCGGTTCGCTCGCCGCCGCCGTCGTTCGGGCAGGCTTGAAAACAAACTCAGACTGAGCCTGATTTCACTATCAGACAACCCAATCACACACGCGACTGGCCTGGAGGCGCCACATGACATCCAACGTCCCTGTGCTCGAAACGGCGCGGCTGCTGCTCCGGCCCCCGTTGGCGGAGGACCTGGAGGGGTTCGCCGCGCTGATGGCCGACCCTGAATCGGCGCGCTTCATTGGCGGCGTCCAGCCGCGCACGATGGCGTGGCGCAACCTGTGCGTGATGGCGGGCGCGTGGTCCCTCCAGGGCTTCGCGATGTTCTCCGTCCTGGAGAAAGCGACGGGCGCGTGGGTGGGGCGCGTGGGCCCCTGGAAGCCGGAGGGCTGGCCCGGAACGGAGCTTGGCTGGGCCCTGCTCCGCGCCCACTGGGGAAAGGGCTACGCCACCGAGGCGGCGGAGGCGGCCATGGACTGGGCCTTCGAGCACCTCGGCTGGACGGACGTCATCCACTGCATCGTCCCGGAGAACCTGGCCTCCCAGGAGGTGGCGCGGCGGCTGGGCTCGCGGCTGCGAGGCCCGGGACAGCTCCCACCGCCGCTCGACTCCGTGCGCGTGGACCTGTGGGGGCAAAGCCGAGACGCGTGGCGGGCTCGGCGCGCATAGCCGGCCGGCAAGCGCGAAGCCTCCCTGCCAGGGGGGCGTGGGGACGGCCAATCTTGCGCGCCGTCGGTCCAGGCCGCTAAACCTGAGACACGCGTCAGGCCCTGTTTCACGTGTCTCATGACCCACTCCTTCGAGCAGATGTCTCGCGTCCGCGCCCAGGGCCCTCGCAGCATCGTGGAAGCCTTCACGGCGCAGGTGACGCGGCGGCCCCAGGCCGTGGCCACGACGTGCGAGGGCCGCACCCTCACCTACGCCCAGCTCGACGCGGAGGCGGACCGCGTCGCCCGGCGACTGCTCGCCGCGGGTGTGGGGCCGGAGCATCCACGGGTCGGCGTGTGTCTCCCCCGCTCCACGGAGCTGATTGTGGCGCTGCTGGCCATCCTCAAGGCGGGCGGCGCCTACGTCCCATTGGATCCGGAGTACCCGGCGGAGCGGCTCGCCTTCATGGCCACCGACGTGGGGCTGCGCGTGGTCATCACCCGGACGGATGGGGTGACGCGGCTGCCAGAGGGCCCCTGGCGGACGCTGTGCCTGGATGCGCCGTCCGCGGAGCCTCCGGGCGACGAGGCGCCGCTGGCGCAGGCCACCGGGCCCGAGGACCTGGCGTACGTCATCTACACGTCCGGCTCCACGGGGACGCCCAAGGGCGTCTGCGTCCCCCATCGCGGCGTGCTCCGGTTGGTGCTCGGCACGGACTACCTCCAGCTCGGGCCCGAGGACCGCGTGGCCCAGGCCGCCACCGTCTCCTTCGATGCTTCCACCTTCGAGGTCTGGGGCGCGCTCCTCAACGGCGCCACCCTGGTCATCCTCGCCAAGGACGACGCCCTGGACCCGGCCCTGCTCTCCCGGCGCATCGAGGAGGAGCGCGTCTCCGCGCTGTTCCTCACCACCGCGCTGTTCAACCACGTGGCGCGCACCCAGCCCGCCGCGTTCCGCCCCCTGCGCGCGCTGCTCTTCGGCGGTGAAGCCGTGGACCCCGGCTGCGTCCGCGAGGTCCTCACGCGAGGCGCCCCGGCGCGGCTGCTTCATGTCTATGGGCCCACGGAGAACACGACGTTCAGCTCATGGCACCTGACCTCGCAGGTGGCCCCTGAAGCGCACACCGTGCCCATTGGGAAGGCCGTGGCCCACAGCTCCACGGCGGTGCTGGACGAAGGGCTCCAGCCAGCCGCCACGGGAGAGCTGTTCGTCGGTGGCGACGGGCTGGCCTGGGGGTACTGGAACCGGCCAGACCTCACCGCCGAGCGCTTCATTCCGGATCCCTGGAGCAACGTCCCGGGACGCCGCATGTACCGCACGGGCGACGTCGTGCGCCTTGGGCCCGACGACGCGCTGGAGTTCATTGGCCGGAGTGACCATCAGGTGAAGGTGCGCGGCTTCCGCATCGAGCTGGGCGAAATCGAAGCCGCGCTGCGCCAGCATCCGGAGGTCCGGGAAGCCGCCGTGCTCGTCCGCGAGGACCTCCCCGGAGACAAGCGCCTGGTCGCGTACGTGGCCACGGAGGCCCCCACGGAGGCACTGCGCGAGCACCTGCGGCACTCGCTGCCCGCGCACCTGCATCCCCAGGCCTTCGTCGTGCTCGATGCGCTGCCGCTCACGCCCAACGGCAAGGTGGACCGTCCCGCGCTGCCGAGCCCGGGGCAGGTCCAGCCTCGCCGTGAGCACGAGGACACCGCGCCCTCGGCGGGCCTGGAGGAGCGCGTCGCGGCCATCTGGGCGGAGCTGTTGGGGGTCGACCGGGTCGACGCGACCACGAGCTTCTTCGAGCTCGGAGGTCACTCGCTGCTGGCCGCGCAGGCCATCTCCCGCCTCCGCGCGGAGCTGAAGCAGCCCATTCCCCTCCGAGCGCTCTTCGACCGCCCCACCGTGCGCGAGTTCTGCGCGGCACTGACCACCGCCGAATCGCGTCCCGCGGAGGTGGACGCGGTCTTCGGCCCGTTCAATGCGGAGGAGCGGCGCCAGGTCTCGTTCGCCCAGCAGCGCTTGTGGTTCCTGGAGCGGCTGATGCCGGGCACCGCGCTCTACTCGCTCCCCATGGCGTTCGAGCTGCGCGGCCCCCTGGACGTCGCAAGCCTGGAGGCCAGTCTCCAGGCGCTGGTCCAACGCCATGAATCCCTCCGCACCTCCTTCCCGGGTGACGGGGTTCCGGAGCAGCGCATCGCGGCGGCCTCCCCGCTCCGGCTGGAGCGGCGCACGGTGGAGTCCGACGAGCAGGCCCGGGCGGCGATGCGGCAGGAGGCGCAGACGCCGTTCTCCCTCGCGGAGGGTCCGCTGTTCCGTGCGCTCTTGCTGACGCAATCGGTGGACCGGCACGTCCTGGTGCTCAACCTGCACCACATCATCTCGGATGGCTGGTCGTTCGGCGTCCTCTACCGCGAGCTGTCCGCCGAGTACCGTGCCCGGTGCGCTGGACAGGCGTCGCCGCTTCCGCCCCTGCCCCTCCAGTACGCCGACTACGCGGCCTGGCAACGCCAGTGGCTCCAGGGGGAGGTCCTCCAGCGACAGCTCGACTTCTGGACGGCGGAGCTGGACGGCGCCCCTCACGTCCTGGAGGTGCCCAACGACTTCTCGCGTCCGTCCGCTCCGCACGTCGCGGGCAACACCTTCCACTTCACGATTCCGCGCTCGCTGCGGACCGCGCTGGAGGACCTCGCCCGGCAGGAGGGTGCCACGCTCTTCATGGCGCTGCTTGGCGCGTTTCAGCAGTTGCTGGCTCGCTACTCCGGCCAGCTTGATTTCGTGGTGGGCACGCCCGTCGCGAACCGCCCCCACCGGCAGCTCGAAGACCTCATCGGCTTCTTCGTCAACACGCTGCCGCTGCGAGCGCGCCTCCACGGCAATCCGTCCTTCCGCCAGCTCCTCGGCCGGGTCCGCGACTGCTGCCTGGATGCGTTCGCCCACCAGGAGTTGCCCTTCGAAAGGCTGGTGGAGGCGCTCCACGTCGCCCGTGAACCCGGCCGTGTGCCGCTGGTACAGGTGCTGTTCGCCTTGCAGAACGCGCCGGGCTCGATGCTCCAGCTCTCCGGGCTCGACGTCGCCCCGGTTCCACTGGAGACGCGGACCTCCAAGTTCGACCTGTTCATGGCGCTGGAGGAAGCCGCGGACGGCCTGCGAGGCACCATCGAATACGCCTCCGCGCTCTTCCAGCCCGCCACCGTGGAGCGGCTGGCCACGCACTACCTGGGGCTGCTTCACGCCGTGGCACAGACACCGCAGGCCCCTGTCGGGCACGTCGACCTGCTTTCGAGCGAGGAGCGCCAGCGCCTGCTGGTGGACTGGAACGCCACGTCACGGGCCTATCCGTCAAATGCCTCTCTGCCGCACCTGTTCCAGGCGCAGGTCGAGGCCCGGCCCGACGCCATCGCCCTTCGCCACGGCGACGTCTCCCTCTCCTACGCGCAGCTCGATGCCCGCGCCAACGCGCTCGCCTGGCACCTGCGCTCGCTTGGCGTCGGCCGCCTCCAATCTCAAGTCGGCGTCTGCCTCCACCGCTCCACCGACCTCATCGTCGCCTTCCTCGCCATCCTCAAGGCGGGCGCCGCCTACGTCCCCCTCGACCCGGACTACCCCGCTGACCGCCTCGCCTTCATGGCTCGCGACGCTCGGCTGTCCGCCATCCTCACCCACTCCTCCCTCGCCTCGCGCCTGCCTCCGGACCTGGACGCGTGCGCCATCCTCAGTCTCGATGCGCTCGCTTCAGAGCTGGCGCGCTCGGACACCCATCCGCCTCCGTGTGACGCCACGGCCGCGGACCTGGCCCACCTCATCTACACCTCCGGCTCCACGGGGACGCCCAAAGGTGTCTGTATTTCCCATCAGGGCGTCTGCCGGATGGTCTTCGATGCGGACCACCTCCGGTTGGGCCCGAATGACCGCGTGGCGCACGTCACGAGCGTCGCGTTCGACCTCTCCACGCTGGAGTTCTGGGGCGCGCTGCTCAACGGCGCCACGCTGGTCATCTTCTCCAAGGAGGAAGTCCTCGAACCGTCGGTCTTCGCTCGGAGGCTGCGTGACGAACGCATCACCGCGCTGGTCATCGCCACGGCCCTCTTCAACCTGACGGCCCGCTCGCGGCCCGAGGCCTTCCGTCACTTGCGCTGGGTGGTGTTCGGCGGCGAGGCCGCGGACGTCGACTGCGTCAACGCGGTGCTGGCGCATGGCGCGCCGGGGACGCTCCTGAACGGCTATGGCCCCACGGAGAACACCACCTTCAGCACGTGGTTCAAGGCGGGCCCGGGGCCGGTGACGTCCGTGCCCATCGGACACCCCGTGTCCAATGGCACTGCCTATGTGCTGGACATGAACCTCCAGCCGGTTCCCCTCGGCGTCACGGGAGAGTTGTTCGTCGGAGGAGACGGCCTTGCCAGAGGCTACTGGGAGCGCCCTGGCCTCACCGCCGAACGCTTCATTCCCCATCCCTTCTCCACCACGCCCGGAGAACGCCTCTATCGCACAGGGGACCTGGTACGCCGTCGCACCGATGGCGCACTGGAGTACATCGGCCGGCGCGACCATCAGGTGAAGCTGCGGGGCTACCGAATCGAGCTGGGCGAAGTCGAGGCCGCCCTGCGTCGGCACGCGGAGGTCCGCGAAGCCGCCGTGCTCGTCCGCGAGGACGCGCCCGGAGACAAGCGACTGGTGGCCTACGTCGCGACAGAGGCAGCGCCCGCGCTGCTGCGAGACCATCTCCTTGGACTGCTGCCCGGCTACATGGTGCCTGGTGCGTTCGTCGTGCTGGATGCGCTCCCGCTCACGCCCAACGGCAAGCTGGATCGCCGGGCGTTGCCCGCGCCGCCGGCCCAGGGGCGCATGGATGCGGCCTTCACCGGCCCCCGGACGCCTCGCGAGGAACAGGTCGCGGCCATCTGGGGCGCGGTGCTGGGACTCGAGGCCATCAGCGTCACGGCCAACTTCTTCGAGCTGGGTGGGCACTCGCTGCTGGCCACCCAGGTGGTGTCGCGGGTGCAGGAGGCGCTGGGCGTCACCCTCCCCGTCAGGGTGTTGTTCGAGCTGCCCACCGTCGAGGCCTTCGTGCGCGCGGTGGAACAGCGGCTCGAAGGACAGACAGGGTCCGGCCCAGCCATCATCCCCGTGGCACCGCGTGAGGGGGCGAGGCCTCTGTCATTCGCCCAGGAGCGGCTGTGGTTCCTCAGCCAGTTCCACGACGATCAGCGCGTCTACAACCTCCCCATGGCCATCCGGCTCACGGGCCCGCTGCACGTCGAAGCCCTGCGGGGCGCCCTCCGCGCGGTGGTCGACCGGCATGAGGCGCTGCGCACCTGCTTCCCGGGGAGCGGTGCTCCAGTCCAGACCCTCCTCGACCCGTTCGAGCTCCAGATGGACGCCCGGCGAAGCGCGAGCGCCGAGGCACATGACGTCATCCAGCAAGCAGCGGAGGCGCACTTCTCCCTGACGACAGGCCCGCTGCTGCGAGCCCTGCTCGTCACGCTGAGCACCGAGCACCACATCCTCCTGCTCAACCTGCACCACATCGTCTCCGATGGCTGGTCCCTCGGCGTCCTCTACCGCGAGCTCTCCGCCGAGTACCGCGCCCGGCTCTCCGGCCAGCCGTCTCCGCTGGCCCCGCTCTCCATCCAGTACGCCGACTATGCCGCCTGGCAGCGCCAGTGGCTCCAGGGCGACGTCCTCCAGCGGCAGCTCGACTTCTGGACCGCCCACCTCGACGGCGCCCCTCACGTCCTGGAGCTGCCCACCGACTTTCCCCGGCCTCCCCTCCAGCGCTTCTCCGGCGACACCTTCCGCTTCACCCTCCCTCGCTCGCTTCACCTCGCGCTCGAAGCCCTCGCTCGCCAGGAGGGGGCCACCCTCTTCATGGCCCTCCTCGCCGGCTTCCAGCTCCTCCTCTCCCGCTACTCCGGACAGCCCGACTTCGTCGTCGGCACGCCCATCGCCAACCGCACCCACCCGCAGCTCGAAGGCCTCATTGGCTTCTTCGTCAACACCCTCCCGCTTCGCGCCCGCCTCCACGGCAACCCTTCCTTCCGCCACCTCCTCCACCGCGTCCGCGACTCCGCACTCGACGCCTACGCCCACCAGGAGCTGCCCTTCGAGAAGCTCGTCGAGGAACTGCACGTCGAGCGCTCCCTCAGCCACGGCCCGCTCGTCCAGGTCATGTTCGCACTGCAGAACGCTCCCGGTGCGCTGCCGGCACTCACGGGCCTTCAGGTCGAAGCACTGGAGCTCCAGACACATACGTCCAAGTTCGACCTGACCTTGATGCTGGAGGAGTCGGAAGACGGGATTCGGGGTGCCCTCGAATACGCCACGGCGCTCTTCAAGCCTGACTCCATCGAGCGCATCGCCCGACACTTCCAGGCGCTGCTGGAGGATGCTGTCACCGCGCCGAACTCACCGGTCCACGGGTTGAGGCTGATGCCGGAGGAGGAGCGTCAGCGCCTGCTGGTGGACTGGAACGCCACGTCGCGGGCCTATCCGTCGAACGCCTCTCTGCCGCACCTGTTCCAGGCGCAGGTCGAGGCCCGGCCCGATGCCATCGCCCTTCGCCACGGCGACGTCTCTCTCTCCTACGCGCAGCTCGATGCACGCGCCAACGCGCTCGCCTGGCATCTGCGATCGCTTGGCGTCGGCCGCCTCCAGTCTCAAGTCGGCGTCTGCCTCCACCGCTCCACCGACCTCATCGTCGCCTTCCTCGGCATCCTCAAAGCGGGCGCCGCCTACGTCCCCCTCGACCCGGACTACCCCGCTGACCGCCTCGCCTTCATGGCTCGCGACGCTCGGCTGTCCGCCATCCTCACCCACTCCTCCCTCGCCTCGCGCCTGCCTTCGGACCTGGACGCGTGCGCCGTCCTCAGTCTCGATGCGCTCGCTTCGGACCTGGCGCGCTCGGACACCCACGCGCCTCCGTGTGACGCCGTTGGCGATGACCTGGCCCACATCCTCTACACCTCCGGCTCCACCGGGACGCCCAAGGGGGTGGGCATTCCCCATCGCGGTGTCTCCCGACTGGTGGTTCATGCCGACTACTTCCAGGTGACTCCCGATGACCGTGTCGCCCATGCGGCCACCGCTTCGTTCGACGCCTCCACCTTTGAAATCTGGAGCGCCCTGCTCAACGGTGCCACGCTCATCATCCTCACCAAGGACGAGGTCATCGAGCCGTCGGTCCTGGCCGCTCGACTTCAGGAGGAGCGCATCTCCGCCCTCTTCCTCACCACCGCGCTCTTCAACCACGTCGCGCGACACCAGCCCTCCGCGTTTCGAAGCTTGCGAGGGCTGCTCTTCGGCGGCGAGGCGGCGGACGCCTCCTGTGTCCAACGAGTCCTCGCGCACGGCGCGCCGGTACAGTTGGTGAACGCATATGGGCCCACGGAGAACACCACCCTCAGCACCTGCCATCAGGTGACAGGCGCGGCACCGGAGGACCTGAGCGTCCCCATCGGCCGTCCCGTCTCCAACAGCACCGCGTACGTGCTGGATGCACGACTCCAGCCCGTTCCCACCGGCGTCACGGGTGAGCTGTTCGTCGGCGGTGACGGCCTGGCCTGGGGCTACTGGAATCAGCCGGGCCTCACCGCCGAGCGCTTCGTCCCGCACCCCTTCGCCACCACGGTGGGCGCGCGGCTCTACCGCACCGGAGACCTGGTGCGACGCCGTGAGGATGGCGCGCTGGAGTTCGTCGGCCGCCGTGACCACCAGGTGAAGCTGCGTGGCTTCCGCATCGAGCTGGGCGAAATCGAAGCCATGCTGGGCCAGCACCCGGACGTCCGCGAAGCCGTGGTGCTCGTCCGCGAGGACCTCCCCGGAGACAAACGGCTGGTGGCCTATGCGGCCGCGTCCGCACCGGCGGCCACGCTGCGAGCGCACCTGCAATCCCGGCTCCCTGCGCACATGGTGCCGTCCGCCGTCATCGTCCTCGACGCGCTGCCCCTGACCTCCAACGGCAAGCTGGACCGTCGAGCCCTGCCCGCGCCCATCGACGAGGGAGACGCCGCCGATGCCATGTCGCCGCGACGAGCCCTGTCTGAGCTGGAGCAGAAGGTCGCGGCCATCTGGTGCGAAGTCCTGCGGCTGTCACGAATCGCGCTCCGCGCCAACTTCTTCGAGCTGGGTGGCCATTCGCTCCTGGCGACACAGGTGGTGTCACGCACCCAGGAGGCGTTCGGAATCCCCGTGTCCGTGCGCGCCCTCTTCGAAGCCCCCACCGTCGAGTCGTTCGCGCGTGCCCTCGAATCACGCCTCGGAGGAAGTGAGGTCAGCACGTCCTCGCCCATCCCTCCGGTGCAACGAGGAGGCGCCCTGCCGCTCTCATTCTCCCAGGAACGGCTGTGGTTCCTCGACCAGCTCCACACCGAGCGCGCCGTCTACAACATGCCGATGGCGGTCCGGCTCGACGGCACGGTGGACGCGGTCGTGCTGGAGCACAGTGTGCAGGCGCTCGTGCGACGCCATGAGGCACTGCGCACATGCTTCCCTGGAAAGGGAGTCCCCGAGCAGCACGTCCACGCCGACCTGGACGTCCGCCTGGAGCGTGCCGAGGCCGTGTCATTCGACGACGCGATGCAGGTGCTGCTCCGTGAAGCGCAGGTGCCATTCGACATCGCGCGAGGCCCGCTGCTGCGAGCCCTGCTCGTCACGCTGGGCACCGAGCACCACATCCTCCTGCTCAACCTGCACCACATCGTCTCCGATGGCTGGTCCCTCGGCGTCCTCTACCGCGAGCTCTCCGCCGAGTACCGCGCCCGGCTCTCCGGCCAGCCGTCTCCGCTGGCCCCGCTCTCCATCCAGTACGCCGACTACGCCGCCTGGCAGCGCCAGTGGCTCCAGGGTGACGTCCTCCAGCGGCAGCTCGACTTCTGGACCGCCCACCTCGACGGGGCGCCTCACGTCCTGGAGCTGCCCACTGACTTTCCCCGGCCTCCCGTCCAGCGCTTCTCCGGCGACACCTTCCGCTTCACCCTCCCTCGCTCGCTTCACCTCGCGCTCGAAGCCCTCGCTCGACAGGAGGGGGCCACCCTCTTCATGGCCCTCCTCACAGGCTTCCAGCTCCTCCTCTCCCGCTACTCCGGACAGCCCGACTTCGTCGTCGGCACGCCCATCGCCAACCGCACCCACCCGCAGCTCGAAGGCCTCATTGGCTTCTTCGTCAACACCCTCCCGCTTCGCGCCCGCCTCCACGGCAACCCTTCCTTCCGCCACCTCCTCCACCGCGTCCGCGACTCCGCACTCGACGCCTACGCCCACCAGGAGCTGCCCTTCGAGAAGCTCGTCGAGGAACTGCACGTCGAGCGCTCCCTCAGCCACGGCCCGCTCGTCCAGGTCATGTTCGCACTGCAGAACGCTCCCGGTGCGCTGCCGGAGCTGCCTGGACTGACGGCATCGCCGATGGCGCTGCACAACCACACGGCCAAGTTCGACCTGACGCTGTCGCTCGAAGAGACCACCGACGGACTGACAGGCACCATCGAATACGCCACCGCGCTGTTCGCTCCTCGCACCGTGGAGCGGCTGATGGCGCACTACACGCGATTGCTTCACGCACTGGTCGACGCACCCGACCAGCACGTCGGGCGGCTCGAGTTCCTTTCGCGGGAGGAGCGTCAACGCGCCCTGGTGGACTGGAACGCCACCCACCAGCCCTATCCGAAGGAGACTTCGATTGCGCAGGCCTTTGACGCCCAGGCCTCGCTTCGCCCCGAAGCCATCGCGGTCCGCCACGGAGCCGAAACCCTCACCTACGGCGAGCTTGAAGCGCGAGCGAACGGAATCGCGGCATGGCTGCGGGCACAGGGGGTGAGCCGGAATCAGCCGCACGTCGGAGTCTGCCTGCCCCGCGGCGTAGACCTCGTGGTCGCCCTGCTCGGCATCCTCAAGGCAGGCGGCGCGTATGTTCCGCTCGATCCGGACTATCCCACCGAACGCCTGTCGTTCATGGCGAGAGACGTCCGGATGCATCGGGTCATCACGCACAGCATCCTCGTCGGCCGCGTGCCTCCCGAAGCAGGCGAAGCACTCTGCATCGACTCGCTTGCCTGGGACGGGCTCGCGACGACGCCGCGCGGCGCCACGGACGCCCGCGCCGATGACCTCGCGTATGTCATCTACACCTCGGGCTCCACGGGGACGCCCAAGGGGGTCTGTATCCCTCAACGCGGCGTGGTGCGGCTGGTGCTCGGCACGGACTACCTGCAGCTCCGCCCCGAGGACCGCGTGGCGCAGGCCGCGACCGCCTCGTTCGATGCCTCCACCTTCGAAATCTGGGGCGCGCTCCTCAACGGCGCCACGCTGGTCATCCTCTCGAAGGACGACATCCTCGACGCGTCCGTGCTCGCGCAGCGCATCGCCGAGGAACGCATCTCCGCGCTCTTCCTCACCACCGCCCTCTTCAACCACGTCGCGCGCACGTCCCCCGCGGCCTTCCGGCCCGTGCGCGCGCTGCTCTTTGGCGGTGAAGCCGTGGACCCGGCCTGCGTCCGCGCCGTGCTCGCCCACGGCGCGCCGGAGCGGCTCCTCCACGTCTACGGCCCGACCGAGAACACCACGTTCAGCGCCTGGCATCCCACCCCCCAGGTCGAGCCCACCGCGAACACCGTCCCCATTGGCCACCCCCTGGCCCAAAGCACCGCGTACGTGCTGGATGCACAACTCCAGCCCGTGCCGACCGGTGTCACGGGTGAGCTCTTCGTCGGCGGAGACGGGCTGGCCTGGGGCTACTGGAACCAGCCCGCCCTCACCGCCGAGCGCTTCGTCCCGCACCCCTTCGCCTCCACCGTCGGTGCTCGGCTCTACCGCACCGGGGACCTGGTGCGGCGCCGTGAAGATGGCGCGCTGGAGTTCGTTGGCCGCCGCGACCACCAGGTCAAGCTGCGTGGCTTCCGCATCGAGCTGGGCGAAATCGAGGCCGCCCTGCGACAGCACGCCGCCGTCCGCGAAGCCGTGGTGCTCGTCCGCGAGGACCACCCCGGAGACAAGCGCCTGGTCGCCTATGTTTCCGGCGAAGAAGGAGCCGGAGCGGCGACGCTGCGAGAGCACCTGCAACGCCTGCTGCCATCACACGCGGTGCCGTCCGACATCATCCTGTTGGACGCGCTGCCGCTCACACCGAACGGCAAGGTCAATCACCGGGCCCTGCCACGCCCAGCCGAGGTCGAGGAGTCCTCTCCCGACACCGCGGCGCCCCGGACGCCGTTCGAACGCGAGGTCGCCGCGCTGTGGACCGAAGTCCTGGGCCGCCCGATTCCCGGCGTGAGCATCAGCTTCTTCGACCTGGGTGGCCACTCACTGCTGGCGGCGCAGCTCGTGGCGAAGCTGTCCGAGCGCTTCGGCGTGAAGGTCCCCCTCCAGGTGCTCTTCCAGCGCCCCACGGTGGCCGCGCTGGCGCAATGGCTCCAAGCGGCGAAAAGTGGCCAGGGCGGTGGGGCAGGCCCTGAAGCCGCGTTGCCCGGCAGCCTCATCCTGCTTCAGCAGGGCCGCTCCGCCCTGCCGCCGCTGCTGTGCATGCACCCGGTGGGCGGCACGGTGTTCTGCTACCAGGACCTGGTCCGAGCGCTGGGCCCCGAACGCACCGTGTATGGCTTCCAGGCCCCTGGCGTGAATGGCGAGTGCGAGCCCCTGGCCTCCGTCGAGCAACTGGCGTCACTGCACCTGGACGCGCTGCTCCAGCACCTGCCTCGGCCGCCGTACTACCTGGTGGGCCTCTCCATGGGTGGCACGATTGTCTACGACATGGCGCAGCGGATGCGGCGAATGGGGATTGCGCCGGAGCTGCTCGTCTTCCTGGACACGCCGGGGCCGGGGCAGTTGCCCACGGATTTCGAGGATGACGCCGCGCTGCTCGCGGCCTCGTTCGGCGACGCCTCCTCCGAGCTGACGCAGCACCTGCGCGGCCTCACGCCCCAGGAGCAGATGGTGGAGGTGCTCCGGCGAGCCCGCGCGGGCGGTGTCGTCGAGGAGTCCTTCTCGCTCGTGGACCTTCAGACGTTCCTCGCCGTCTGGAAGGCGCACATGCGCGCGCTCTTCAGCTACCAGCCCCAGCCCTACGACGGAGCGGCCGTCTATCTCCGCGCCTCGGAGTACGTGCCACCGCATCCTCGCCATCCCGAACAGCCCTGGCAGCAGCTCGTCCGGGGCGGACTGGAGCTGGTGCACGTCCCCGGCAATCACCAGACGATGATCGAACCACCGAACGTGGAGGTCATGGCCCGGCACCTCAACGCGTTCCTCACACGCATCGAGTCGCGCCGTGCGCCGGGCGAGGTGGGCACTTGAGCCCAGCCCGAGCGCCGCGCGGCCAGGCGCTCCGCTTGTCCGCCCCCTGGGGCGGCTGGCACCCAAATCGCCAAGAAAGACGGGAAGTTGAGGGACCGGCCAAGCGCATGTTACGACCGGCGATGGCCAATCCTTCCTCCCCCGTATTGGCCAATCCGGAGCCGGCCTTCCATGAGCGAGCGCAACGACGTCCCGAGGACCACTGTTCCCGTGGCCCCCCTGCCCGTGCCCGGTGCGCCCGCGAGCCCGAACGCTCCGGCTACGGAGGCACCGCCCCAGGCCGCGCCGCAGCCGACCGCCGCCAGCACCCGCGCCGAGGATGAAGCGCGCGAGCGCATCGCGTCGCTGGAGCGCGAGGCCAAGGCGCTGAGCGGCTCGGAGCCCCAGACGGCGGCGCTGCTCTTCCACGAGGTGGGCCTGCTCTGGGAGGAGCCCCTCAAGAATCCGCGCAACGCCGCGGTGGCGTTCCAGAACGCGTACAAGCTGGCGCCGCGCTACCTGGTCAACATCCGCGCCGCCCGCCGGCTCTTCGCGGACGTGGGCAACTGGCAGATGGTGCTCCAGTTGATGGACGCGGAGCTGGCGGCCACCGACGACGCGCGCCACCAGGCCGCGCTGCTCTTCGAGAAGGGCATCATCCTCCAGGAGCGCCTCTCGCGTGACGAGGAGTCCGCCACCTGCCTGCGGCAGTGCCTGGAACGCCGGCCCACGGACGTCGTCGTCCTCACCCAGCTCGAGTCCGTCTACGCCGCGCGCAACGACGCGCCCGCGCTGGTGGAGGTGTACCGGCTGCTGGCCGCCGCCGTGCAGCAGCCGTCGCTGCGCGCGCACTACCTCACCGCCGCGGGCCTGCTGCTGGAAGAGCGGCTGAAGCAGAAGGAAGGCGCCGCGGCCCTGTTCCGCGAGGCCTTCGCGCTGGACCGCTCCGACCTCCAGCTCCTGGCGGCCATGAAGCGCCTGGCCGAGCGCGAGGGCCGCGTGGACGAGCTGCTCGCCGCGCTGGGCGCCGAGGCCTCCGCGCTGGGCGCGCAGGCGGCGCCCGCGTACCTGCAGATCGCCAAGGTCTACGAGCGCAACGGCCGCAAGGATGACGCGCTGGCCGCGCTGCTCGCCGCGCGGCAGGTGTCCCCCAACGAGCCGCTGGTGCTGAGCGAGCTGGCCGGCATCTACGAGACGCAGGGCCGCTTCGAGGAGCTGTCCGACGTGCTGCTGGCGCGCGTGGGCTCGCTCAACGACGAGAGCGAGCTGGTGGCCACCAACCTGCGGCTGGCCGCGCTGTACGAAGAGGTCCTCAAGCGCGAGTCCGACGCGGCGGCGCGGTACCAGGCCATTGTCGCGCGCATCCCCGGCCACTCGGCGGCGCTGGCGGGCCTGGGCAAGCTGTACTACCGCATGCAGGACTGGGAGCGGCTGGTCTCCGTCTTCGACGCGGAGGTCGCCGCCGCCGAGGACGCGAAGCAGAAGGCCGCGCGCATGTACAAGGCGGCCGAAATCCTGGAGGAGCGGCTGGGACGGCAGGAGGACGCCATCTCCCGCTACAACACCTGCCTCCAGTTGCAGCCGGGCTACCTCCCCGCGCAGAAGGCCCTCACGCGCCTCTACGAGCGCCAGGGCCGCTTCGCGGAGCTGGTGGCCATGTACGAGCAGGACCTGCTCCAGACGAGCGACCGGGATCAGCTCATCACCACGCTGAACAAGATGGCGGTGGTGTACGAGGACCGGCTGGGCGACCTGGACCACGCCATCGAGTGCATGAAGCGCATCCTCGACCTGGCGTCGGACCACCTGCCCACCATCCGCAACCTCGCGCGGCTCCATGAGCGGGCCGGCCGCTTCCGCGAGCTGCTGGAGACGCACGACCTGGAGGCGTCGCTCGCGGGTGACACCAAGCAGGTGCTGTCGCTGCTGCACCGCAACGCGGAGATCCTGGACGAGAACCTCAAGGACCGCGCGGGCGCCATCTCCGCCTACGAGCGCGTGCTGGCCCTGTCCCCGTCCTACCTGCCCGCGCTCAAGGCGCTGGGCCGCCTGTACGCGCAGGAGGGCCGCTGGGAGAAGCTGGTGGACATGTACCGGGCGGAGTCGGAGAGCTCCACCTCCACGGACCAGGCCGCCGCGCTCATCTACAAGATTGGCGAGCTGTACGAGCAGCGGCTGAGCCAGGACAACGAAGCCATCGCCTCGTACAACGAGGCGCTGATGCTGGCGCCCAGCTACTTCCCGGCGCTGCGCGCGCTGGCCCGCATCTACCGCGCGCAGGCCGCATGGGAGAGCCTGGTGGAGGTGCTGCGCGCCGAGGCCGCCAACCGCACCGACCCGCTGGAGCGCGCCAACGCCCTCTACCAGGCGGCGGCCATCTGGGAGGAGCAGCTCCTGCGGCCCGAGCTGGCCATCGACACGTATCAGGAGGTGCTGCGCCTGACGCCGGGCCACGCCGCCACGCTGCGCGCGCTGGAGCGGCTGTACCTGGCGCAGGACAACGTGAAGGAGCTGGTCGGCATCCTGGACCGCGAGACGCAGGTGGGCAGCACGCCCGCGGCCAAGGTGACGGCGTACCTGAAGCTGGCGCGGCTGTACCTGGACCGCTTCCAGGAGCCGTCCCGCGCGGCCCAGTGCTGCGAGGCCGTGCTGGCGCTGGACGCCGGCGACCTCACCGCCCTCACGCTGCTGGAGCGCATCCGCGCCTCGGACCGTCCGCGCCGCGCCGAGCTGCGCCAGCGCATCGCCGAGCGGGTGAACGACCCACGGCTGGCCACCGCCCTGCGGCTGTCCGCCGCGCTGGACCTGGACCGCAGCCCCGCCGAGGGCACGCTGGAGGCCTACAAGCGCGCGTTCGAGGCCGACCCGGGTGACGCCCGCCTGGCCTTCGTGCTGGAGCGCGGCCTGCGGCAGGCCGGCGACGCGGCGGGGCTGGCGCGCCTGTACACCATGCGCCTGGCGTCCGCGCAGGACGCCGACGAGGCCCTGGAGATGCTGCTGCGCACCGCCGAGCTGGCGGACACGCGCTTCAACGACTTGGAGCGGGCGGCGGCGCTGTACCGGCAGGCCCTGGAGCTGCAGCCGCAGTGCCTGCCCGCGATCCAGGGCGCGCGCCGCGTGGCCTTGAAGCGTGGCGACTTCGCCCACGCCCGCGCCGCGCTGGAGGCCGAGGCCCGCGTGTCGCGCGATCCGCGCGGCGCCATTGACGCGTTCGTCGCGGCGGCGAAGCTGGCCGCGGGCCGGCTGAACGACGTGGACGGCGCCACGGCGCTGTACCGGCAGGCGCTGGAGAAGGATCCGCTGCACCCGGCCGCCCAGGCGGGCCTGGAGGAGCTGCTGGCGCAGCGCGGAGGCTCCGCGGACCTGGCGGCGCTCCAGGAGCGGCGCGGCGAGGCGAAGCTGGCGCAGCGGGACGGCCTGGCCGCGGCCACGGCGTTCGTCAGCGCGGCGCGGCTGCACCATGGCGCGCTGAATGACCGCGACCGGGCGCTGGCGCTGCTGGAGAAGGCGCTGTCGGCGCAGCCGGGGCACCCGGAGGCGCTGGAGCTGCGCGGCGCGCTGCTGCTGGAGGCCCAGCAGTACCCCGAGGCCGCGGCCCTGCTGAGCCAGCGCGTGCAGTTGGGCGGCGACCCGCGCGTCCTGGCGCAGCTCCACCTGACGCTGGGCAACCTGTACGCCACGCACCTCAACGAGCCGAGCCGGGCCGCGGCGCACTACCAGACGGTGCTCGCCACCCTGCCCCGCCACCTGGAGGCGCTGGAGCGGCTGGCCGGCCTGCACACCCAGGCGCGCAACCATGCGGGCGCGGTGGACTGCCTGCACAAGCTGCTCCAGCAGGAGCTGCCCCCGGAGCCGCGGGCGCGCTTCACGCTGGACCTGGCGCGGACCTACGACGAAGGGCTGGGCGACGCCGGCGCGGCCACCCCGCTCTACCGCCGCGCGCTGGAGCTGTCTCCCGGCAACCCCGCGCTGGTGGACCGGCTGGTGGTCCTCTACGAGCGGGCGCGCAACCTGCCGGAGCTGGCGCAGCTCCTGGAGGCCCAGGCCGCGGGGCAGCTCGCCGTGGAGCCCAAGCGCGCCGCGACGTTGCGGATGCGCGCCGCGGACCTGTACGCGGGCCCGCTGTCCGAGCCCGCTCGCGCCACCGCGCTGTACCGGCAGGTGGTGGACGGTGATGGCACGAACCTCCAGGCGCGCGCCGTGCTCGCGGACCTGTACGCGCGGGACTCGTCGTCCGTGCCGCTGGCCATCGAGGAGCACCGGCAGATCCTCCGCCAGGACCCGACGCGGGTGGACAGCCTGCACGCGCTGTTCAAGCTCTGGGAGGGCCTGAAGCAGCTCGACAAGGCGTTCTGCGCGGCGGCGGCGCTGCACTTCCTGCGCTCCGCCAACGAGGTGGAGCTGGCCTTCTACATGGAGGCCCGCACGCGGCTGGCGCAGGAGGCCCGCGAGTCGCTGACGGAGACGGACGTGGACTCGGTGCTGATGCACCCGGGCGCCCGGGGTCCGCTGCTTGAGGTGCTGCGCGCGATGGGCGAGCACCTGGAGAAGGTGTACCCGCCCAACTTCGACATCGTGGGCGTCAACCCGAAGGCGGACCGCCTCAAGCCGGACTCGGCCGTGTACAAGGCCATCCGCGCCGTGGCGCAGGTGTTCGGCGTGGAGAGCTTCGAGGTCTACCAGGCGCGGCGCGGGCTGACGGTGCTGGAGACGACCGAGCCCATGTCGGTGTGCATTGGCCAGGACGTGGTGCGGCGCTTCAACGCGCGGGAGCAGAAGTTCCTCCTGGGCCGCGCGGCGCTGGGGCTGCTCAACAAGTCCGCGGTGCTGGAGAAGCTGTCACAGGGCGAGACGGCGGACCTCTTCGGCAGCGCCATCCGCCTGCACGCGCCGCAGTTCAGCGCGCTGGGCCGGCGCAACGACGAGTCGGTGAAGCAGCTCAAGCGGGCCTTCCCGCGCAAGGCGCTGAAGGCGCTGGAGCTCCCAGCCACCTCGCTGGGCGACGCGCAGAAGGTGGAGCTGGCGCCGTGGCTGGAGGCCATTGACTACTCGGCGGACCGCGCGGGCCTGCTGATGTGCGGCGACGTGGCGGTGGGCCTGGGCATGGTGCTGCGCGAGGACCCGAACTTCGCGGGCGCCCGGCTGGACACGCCCGAGCCCATGCTCCAGGCCGTGCGTGAAGGTGAGCGGCTGCGCACAATCCTGGCGTGGACCTTCACGGACGACTTCTTCCGGCTGCGTCAGCGGCTGGGCCTGGGGCTGTAGGCCCTGTGGCGACGCGGCGGGGGCCTACTCCCGCCGCACCACCGCGTCCTCCGGCAGGCCCGTGACGATGCGCTCCAGGGCCTCGTCCACGGGCCCACGCTGGGCGGACTCCACCGTCACCTTCACCCGGTAGTCCTTGGCCGGGTCGAACTCCGGGTAGGAGCCGATGGCCACGTGCGGCATGTCGAGCGCCACCCGATCCAACACGGCGGCGATGTCGCTCTCCCCCAGGCGGAGATAGAGGCAGCTCACGGCCACGGGCGTCCCGCCCAGCCGCGCGAGCACCGTGTCCAACTGCATCCGGAACAACTGCGGCACGCCGGGCAGCAGGAAGATGTCGTCCACGGTGAGCACGGGGAACCAGGTGCTGGACTGCTGCAGCAGCACGGCGCCCTCCGGGGCGTCCGCGAGCCGCAGCGCCTCCGGCGTCACCTGCCGCTCCTCGGTGGCGCGGGACAGGATGAGGTCCAGCATCTCCTGCAGCCGCACCACCCTCCGGCCCAGGGCCATGGCCACCGCGCGCACGGTGACGTCATCATGGGTGGGGCCGATGCCGCCGCTGGTGAAGACGTAGCGCGCCTTGCGGCGGGCCCGGGCCACGGCGTCCACGATGGCGTCCACGTCGTCGAGGACGGTCTCCACCGAGAGCAGCGGGATGCCCACCTCGCGCAGGCGTTGGATGAGGTGCGGCCCGTTCAGGTCCTGGACCTTCGCCGTGAGGACCTCGTTGCCGATGATGACTGCCGCTGCGCCGGTCCGCTCCATAAGGGGCGGGAGTCTAGACGAATCCGGCCGGTGGTGGGGGCGCCAGGGCCCGCACCTGGCGGGCTGGGCCGTCAACGCGGGGGGCTCCAGCGGCGCCGCGGGTCAGCGCGTCAGTGCGGGTGTTCAGGACGGGCATCGCCGAGCGCGGCCGGAGCAGCGAACCGCCGGAAGAAGCTGGTGTCGTTCCAGCGCGGACGCGCGGGGGTGTTGGCCACGGTGAGGGTGAGGTCCGAGAGCAGCCGGACGAACTTCGCCGCCGCCTCCCGGTCCATCGGCTGGCGCAGGTCATCCGAGGGCGCGTGGTAGTGCCGGGTGTGCCAGGCCTTCATCGTGCGCTCCAAGGGGGAGCCCGGCGGTGAGCACGACGTATTCCTTCGCCAGCGTGGCGTCACTGCCGGGCAGCACGCCCACGACGTTGGCGGACTCCACCGGCGCCAGCTTCCACTCGGCCCGCGCCTCCAGCCGGCTGGGCAGCTCGAAGCGTGGCAGCGGCTGGTTCGCATCCGCCTTCGCCAGCACCTCCTTGAAGGAGTGCCGCGCGCCCGCGAACAGCTTCTCGGCGTGGCGGGCGTTGAAGGCGACAGTCACCTTCAGGCCCTCATGCTCGACCAGCGACGGGTCGGCGAAGGTCATGGCCGGCTCGAACCGCGACGAGGCGACACGCGCCCAGGGCAGCTCCTCGGCCTTCGGATTCTGCAACATCACGACGCCCACCGCGCCGGCCCTCCGAAGCGCCTTGATGCGCTCCTCGGTCGAGCTGTGGTGGGCCCGGAGCGCGCCAGGGATGTGGGCGGGCCCGCCGAAGAGGAGCACGGCCACCTTCCCCTGGAGGTCCAGCCCCGCGAAGTCGTCATGGCCCGCTTCGGGGATGGAGAGGCCGTGGCCCACGAACACGAGCGGGGCCTCCACCTGCCCTGATTCCCCCAGGCGTGAGCCGATGATGGCATCGCGACCGATGACCAGCGGAATGCGTCGGCCTCCCCGCACCAACGCCAGGCGTGAGCGCTCATTCACCAGCCGCCGCGAGACGAGCTTCACCTCCTGAAGGTAGCCCTCCCCCGCCCCTGGCTTGATTCCCATCGCCCCAAGCTGCTCAGCGACGTAGCTCGCTGCCTTCTTGTAGCCCTCGCTGCCCGTCTCCCGCCCCTGCAGCGCGTCATCCGCGAGCACGCGAACGTGACTCCACCAGCGCTCCGCCTCTGGAGACGCTGCGGCGGAGGCCATCGCGGGCAGGAGGAGCAGCAACATGAACGACAGCGGACGACGGGACATGGGTGCACTCCCTGGCGGTGGCCTGCATCAACAACGCGCCAAGGAGGTCGCGATTTCCTCAACCCTCGAACATGTGCAGGACAACGCGTGACGCAGGGCACCCGCCGCCGCACGGAGTTCGACGAGCGCCAAGGCCTTGGCGCTGGCCGATTCCGCGTCGGAGGGAGGTTGCATCATGACCGCCCGGAAGCGGTGCACGTCCTCGTCCGGGATGTGCTGAATGGCCTCCCCCAGCCCCGGCGCCACTTCACCGGCTTGCAAGGTCAACTCGAAGCACGCGAGCACGCTTTCGAGCATGCGGCCGGCGTCGACCACGGCACGCCGGTGCGCCCCGCCAGCCCCCTGCCTCCCTGCCCCGGCAGGCGGTAGCGCCGCGCCCCAGGCATTCTTAGCTCCAATCACGAGAGGAGCCCCCATGACCCGTCATCTCGTCCTCGTGCCTGGCTTCGGCGGTTTCGATGCCCTCGGCTCGCTCCGGTACTACCACGGCGTGACGGAGGTCCTTCGGACCCGTGACGGCGGGTGCCCCATTCACTACTTTCCCAACTTCCCCACAGCGAGCGTCCAGACCCGAGCCCAGGGGCTCCAGTTGTGGCTGTCTGAGCTCCAGGCGCGGCGGGCGATAGGGCCGGAAGACGACATCCACCTGGTCGGCCATTCCACGGGAGGCCTGGACATCCGCCAACTGCTCATCGACCTTCGGAGACAACTGGAGGGAAATGTTTCGAAGGGCCCCGCGCGGTTGGTTCAGCAGCTACGCTCGGTGCAGTTCATCTCGACGCCACACCGGGGGACCGCGCTTGCACACCGGCTGGGGAACGCAGTCCCCAAGGTGCTCGCCTCCCGCCTGCTCCTGCGCCTGATGTTCGAGGGCGTGCGCGGCTTGCGGAGCGTGGGCCTGGCGAGCCTCGGCCGTGCGCTCAGGCCATTGAGCCCGCGGCAGAACACGGCCAACTGGATCGACGCCATCATCGACACAATGGAAGGCTGTCACTCCCAGGAGCAAGGTCTCCCACGAGCCCTCGCGCGAGGCGCCTACTTCGACCTGCTGCGCTGGCTGCTCCACATGGCCAGCGACCTCACCGCCATCACCGACCTGGACCCCGAGCCCTCCACCGGCTCCCCTCCGAGCCCGGCCCATGCCGAGGGTGACGAGCTCGAGGAGGAGTTCTCCTTCATCAACGAGCATGGAATCAGCGTGCGCTCCATCGTGACATTCGCGCCGGCAAGCGGCTCGTGGCCACCCACCCTTTTCAGAATCCTGCACACCCTGACAGCCTTCAACCCTCCGCGACGGCTCTGTCTCACGCATACCATCAACCCGCTCCTGACGGACCAAGAGCCACTGCAGCTTCGCGGTGAAGACAATGATGGCTTCGTCAATTCCGTCTCGCAGGTCTGGCCCGACGCGGCCCGCAGCTACTGGATCATGGGTGACCATGCGGACGTCATCGGTCACTTCGAGGCGCGACGCCACCGGGCCCAGGACGGAGTCCCTGCCGCCACATGCCACCAATACGACCTGCTGAACTCCTCCGCGGACTTCAACCTGAGGCGCTTCATCGCGCTCTGGAAGGACGTTGGCCGCTTCACGGCAGCTCAGCAGCGCCGGGAAGCGACGGGGCCTCGGCATCGAAACGGAGCAAGCGTCCACAGCATCGGGAGCACGCGCCACTGAGCTGTGCCTGGCACTCAGAATTCGAGGTTCATCATGGTTTCCGCATGAAGCATGCGGGCATTTGCCCCGGTGGCACCCTGGCTTCGCAGACGTGGCAGGGATGAGCACCCGGTCGCCCTGCCATGTCGGGCCCATCCGCTCACCTCCCTGTCTGGTGTAGAATGAAGCGGTGTCCCGCCTCCGCTCCTATCGCGATGTGGCCGACCTGGAGGCCATGGCCCAGCTCGTGGCGCAGGCCTGGGCGGAGCGCGGCCCCCACGTGGAGTGCACGGTCGGGGACCTGACCTGGCGACTGCTGCGCAACGCCCAGGTGCGGCCACAGGAGGACATCGCCCTGTGGGAGTGCGCGCCAGGACAGCTCGCTGGCTTCGCGTGGGCCTACAGCAACGGCGACGTGGACCTGCTCGTCCAGCCGCTCGCGCAGGCGGACGCCTTCGCGCGGGACCTGCTGCCCTGGGTGCGCGCGCGACATGGGCGCACCCCGCAGCCGACCACCGTGTGGGCGCTGGAGAGCAACGGCTCGCTGCTCGCGGCGTTGCGGAGCCTGGGCTGGCGGCGCACCACGGGCGGGTGCTACCTGCACCTCGCACTGCCGCTCCAAGCGCCGGCTCCGCGGCCCGAACTGCCCGTGGGCTATCGGGTGCGCCAGGTGCGGGGCCCCGAGGAAGTCGCCGCGCGCGCGCTCGTGCACCGGCGCGGCTTCGGCACAGAACGGATGACGACGGAGGTGTACGCACGGCTCATGGAGGCCCCCCGCTACCAGCCCGCGCTGGACCTCGTCGCCGAGGCGCCCGACGGCAGCCTCGCGGCCTGCGCGCTGGGTTGGCTCGACGAGGCCAACGCGGTGGGCGAGTTCGAGCCGGTGACGTGCGCCCCGGAGCACCGGCGGCGCGGGCTCGGGCGCGCGCTCCTCCACGAGGGGCTTGAGCGCATGCGCGGGATGGGGGCCAGGCAGGCCTTCGTCTATGCCTTCGAGGGCAACCCGGCCTCCGTTGCCCTCTACCAGTCCGCCGGATTCACCGTGGTGGACCGCAACATCGGCCACACCCTGGAGTCTCCATGAACGTGGGCCTACGAACCCGAGGACTCAGGGAGCCACGAGCAGGATGTCACTGCTTGGGCAGTGCTCTCCCAAGGTGAGGCGCACATAGGTGCCGGTATAGCCACCCACGGTGCCGGTCATGTAGTCCACGGCGCCGTTGAAATTGCAAAGGGGCCACCAGCCTCCTCCCTGATACCGGACGCGCAGGTTGCCCAGGTTCGCGCTGTTCGCGAAGTAGGCCGCGTTGAAGTAGAAGCGGTGGTCCTTGTCGAAGGTGCAGAAGGTGCTGTTCGTCTCCCTTGCGTTTCGCTGTGTCACGAAGGGCCATGCATAACGGGTGTAGCCCGGCTCATTGTTGTAGGCCGGCACCGTACCATTGCTGTGCCAGGTGCTCGCCCAATCCAGGTCCGAACAGTCCCAGCCAGACGGGCAACTGCAAGCGGCCTGCGCCGCGGTCTCCAACTCCGCGGAATCCCGCGAAGCAAGCGCATCATCAGCCGCAGGTCCGCAAGCCACCAGACCCACTGCCACTAAGATTCCCAGATAAAGCCGAGCCCCCATGACGTCTCCTTGTAAGAGATGCCCCAAAGGCAATCACAATCCAAACAAACACTCAACAACACATGACAATGCAGCCACGATAAACATTCACACACAATCCTCTCGCGCGCGGGTTCCGTCTCCAGTGCCCGCATCTAGCATCACCGCAACTGCCATTCCGTGCGCTCTGCCCGTTTGAAGTGTGTCCGTCCAAACCCCGTTGCTGCGCCATGAGTGCGTCACGGCTGGGTCACGAGGGGCAGCGGTACGCACAACGAGGCGCCGCGTCTTCTCCCCCGCTTGATAGCGGCCAGAGTGACATCCGGACCCGACACCTCCACACCGCGCGGCCTCCAACCGTGCTCCAAGGTGAGCGCGTGACGCACCTGTTCCGCATGCCGCGTCCTCGGCGTCGTCCGTCGGATGAGCCTCGGGCGGAACTGCCAGGTCAGTACGCGGGCGAACACGCCCCAGGTGGCCCTGGGGCAGCTCGAGCGCTTCGAGACCTCCACGCCGCATGACAAGGGGACCTTCCGTGTGCCGCCGCGATGTCCCGGGCGTGACACCGCGGGCGCCGCCGGAGCGCCCGCGCGGGAAGAAGATGCGCGGGCGTGCTTCCGTGTGCATAAAGAAGCCCATGCGCCGTTCCCTCTGCGTCCCGCTCCTGCTCGCGCTCGCCTTGCTGGGCGCGTGTGACCGCTATGACCGCCCCGGCACGCCGGTGCCGGAGCGCCTGCGGGCCGAGACGCTGGAGGGCGTGCGCATCGACCGGGCGGCGCTGCTGGGCCGCCCCTGGGTCATCAACGTATGGGCCCCAGGCTGACACGCCTGCGCTCGGGAGTTGCCCGAGCTCGAAGCCCTGAGGAGTGAGTACGAGGCGCGCGGCGTCGGCTTCCTCGCGCTCTCCATCAACCCCAGCGAAGCGCGCAACCGCCAGACCGCGGCTGAGCTGGGGGTGCACATGACCGTGGCCACGGCGAAGGGCGAGGTGCTGGGCCCGCTGCGCATCTCCACCGTGCCCGCCACCGTCTTCATCAACCGCGAGGGCGTGGTGGTGGCCGCCGTCAACGGCGAGCGCTCAAGGGCGTTCTACGCGCGGCGCCTGGAGGCGCTGCTCGCCGCGCCATAGCGGCTGCGACGCCTGCTGGACTGGGCGAAGCACAACCTGGACGGCACAGTGGTGCGCGCCGACGGTCATCTCCAGCCGCCGCCTGTACCTCCAGAGAAGCCGGGCGGAGCGCCTAATCGTCCTGCTGAAGCACAACCGGCGCGTGGCCCCCGCTACGAGAAGCGCGGCCAGTGATACCTCGCCATGGTGCTACTGGCTGCGGTGCGTCTGTAGCTACAGAGCATGGCGCAACCACTCAAATACCCCAGTGGTAGATGAAGTGGCTCCCCGCTTCGGCCTGACGCGCCCACGTGGCGAGCGTTCGGAGCGTGGAGACGAGCGGGTCTCTCTGCACCTCCAGCTTGTTGTAATGCTGTCGCCCGTCAGGCTCTGTGCACCACCCGCCGGTGAGGACCATCTGCTCCGGGCCGCAAGCGAAGAGGTCAGCCCAGTGTTGAAAGATCTGAGCCGCGATACGTCCGCCGCTCCGGTTGATGATGGTCGGACCGTAGTGACAAAGCCCCTGAACGGGCTCCATTGGGCACTTCCGCGTTGCAGGATTGAGCGCGGGAATCCACAGCAGGGTGTCGTTGAGGTACTGCACCACGTCGTCGTGCAGGTGAAGCGCCTGGGGCGCATTCATCCACGCCCGATGGTCCTCGTAGCGATGGGTTCCCTCTTCGCGGAGCAGGAAGTCGTGCAGGAGTGACATGGGCCGTGGCGGTAATGGGCAGGAACCGGTTCACTTTACCAAGATCATGGGCGCTCGGCCGTCGGCTCATGCCTGCTGACGGACTTTGCAAACAGGACCTAATAGCGGATGACCTGATAGCCCTCGGCCACCAGCCGCGAAAGCTCCGCCACGCCGTTGGCCACCACGTCGGCCTGGGGCTGGAGCTTCTTCGGGTCGATGTCGAACTTCTGGAGCGCGTGGCCGCAGGCCACCATCCGCACACCAGCGGCCTTCGCCTCATGGGCCACCTTGCGGACCTCCTCCGGAACGGCCTTCACCGTCGGGTCCAGCGCCACCACCGCGCGGCCATAGGTGAGCCACACCACGTCCGAGAGATGGCCCGACGCCTTCGCGGATTTCGCGTGCCGCAAGGAACTGGAGAGCGTGCCGATGTCCTCCAGCCCCGTGGTCGCCACGAAGACGAGCTTGCCCTGGCGGGCGGGCACCTCCTTCTTCTCGGCGGGTTGGGACGGCGGCGCCCCGAACGAGACCAGGGGGACGGTGATGAGCGCGGTGACGAGCAACAGCAGGAAACGATTCATCTCGAAGAACTCCGAACGCGGTTGAGGACTACTGAATGGACAGCAACTGGATGAGGCCCCAGGCGGCCAGCGCCAGGGCGGCGAAGCCCACGAGGCCCGCGTAGACGACTCGCATGCCCGCGCGGCGCACCATGCTCAGGTGGGTGCCCAGCCCCATGGCCGCCATGGCCATCACCATGAGGAAGACGCTGGCGGTGGAGAGCCACCCCTTGGCGGCGGCGGGCACCACGCCGGCCGTGCCCAACACGCCCACCGCGAGGAAGCCGATGACGAACCAGGGGATGGGCGGCTCCTTCAGCGAGTAGCGCACCTGCCCGCCCGCGCCGGAGACCAGCCCCAGCACCACGAGCGCGGGGGCCAGCAGCACCACGCGGGTGAGCTTGACCAGCGTGCCCAGGTCGCCCGCCGAGGTGCCCCAGGTGAAGGCGGCGGCCATGACCTGCGCCACCTCATGCAACGTCGCCCCCGAGAGGATGGCGAGCTGCGCGCTGCTCAGCCCCAGCAGCGGCCCCACGAAGACGTAGAAGAGGACGCCCACCGTGCCCAGGATTCCGCACAGCCCCACCGCCAGCGTGGTGTCCTCCTCCTCCGCGCGCGTGACGGAGCTGGCGGCCACCACCGCGCTGGCGCCACAGATGGAGGTCCCCACGGCCAACAGCGTGCCCAGCTTCTCCGGCACGCCGAAGCGCCTCGCCACCCAGCCGATGCCGAGAATGCCGCCGACGATGACGGCCAGGGACAGCAGCAGCACGCGCGGGCCCACCTGCGCCACGAGCCCGAAGTCGAGTCGCGCCCCCATCAGCACGATGCCCAACCGCAGCACCGTGCGCGCCGAGTAGCGCGTGCCCTCCATCAGGCTTGGGGCCAGCCCCAGGGCCGTGCGCAGTGAGATGCCAATGAGCAGGGCCACCGTGAGCGGCCCCACCACCTTGAGGCCCGGGAGCATGGCCAGCCCGTAGCTGACCACCGCCAGCGCTGCGGCGAGCCCGAGGCCCGGCAGCCGCCGGCGCCACAAGCTCCCCGGCGGAGACGAGGCGGCGGTCGATTCGGAAGCAGCGAGAGGTGCGGTCATTTCAGGGGCCCGATGCGACGACACAGGACGTTGGCGGTCAGGTGCGGCGTTGAAGTGGCGGTGCTCACGGCTGGACCCGTTGGGTGCGGAGCACGGCCGGGAGGTCCTCGCCCACCGCGCGCCCCTCCAGGGCGCCGCTCAGTCGCGGCTTGCCGGCGAGGAAGCGGCGCAGCGCCTCGTGCGCGTCCACGTCGAGCACGCGCGGCTCCTGGACACCGGGGATGCGGCAGAGCATGTCCGGCGCGTCCCCTTCCCGCTCGCAGGCCGTCACGGTGTAGAGGCGCTCGTCCACCACGGGCTCGCCGCCGACCTCCAGCGAGAGGAGGCGCTGTCCCTTGGGGGCGTCCGCGCGGAAGCGCAGCGTCATCCCCGAGGGGCGCGGCAACCACCCGCCAAAGCGCTTCTCCGGGTCCTTCGCGAAGACGTTCTCCAATTCCTGCTCCCAGAAGGCGCGGAGCTGGCGCCCGCTCACCTTGCCCGTCTTCAGCATGTTGGTGACGGGGAAGAGGTTCCACAGGTCCGCCTCGCGTACGGGGCCGGGCAGCAGCGGCGTGCCGAAGCGGAAGCCGTTGGAGAGGCCAATCTCCGTCCCTCCAGCGGCGCGGATGGCGTCGGCCAGCACGTTGTCCAGCGGGTTCTCCACCACCGCATAGCGCGCGAGCGCCACGTCGGTGTGCCCCACTGGAGCGGACAGCTTCTCATCGTACGGGGTGAGCGCGGCGTCCACGAGCCGCGCCACGTCGGGGTCCTCGGGGAAGCGCGACGCGGTCAGCTCGATGAGCTCCCAGCGGCGGTCCACCACCTGCCCGTCCTCCAACCACAAGTCCAACCGGCCGAGGAAGGAGCCGAAGGCGCCAGGCTCCACCACCCAGCTCTCCGCCTGCTCGATGGGGACATAGGTGCGCTCATGCGTGTCGCTGGACAGGTGGACGTCCACGCCGGGCACCCTGGCGGCCAGCCCCACGGCCTTGGCGAGCCCCACGTGCGACATCAACAACACCACCTGGGCGCCCTCGCGCGCGCGCACCTCGCGCACCAATCCGGGCAACGCCTCCGGGCCGTCGTAGCGCAGCCCCTGGCTGTAGTCCGGCGGCTGACGACGCGGCACATCCGGGTCCGTGAAGCCCACCACCGCCACCTTCACCCCGCCCACCTCCTTCATCAGGTAAGGCGGGAAGAGCCGTTCGCCGCTGGCCGCGTCGCGCAGGTTCGCCGCGAAGAGCGGATGTTTCAGCTCACGCGCGCGCTGGCGCAGCACCTCGGGGCCGTACACCACCTCCCAGTTGCCGGGCACCGCGCCGTCCAACCCGAGCGCATTGAGCGGGTCGATGAGCACGGAGCCCTCGGTGAGGGCCGCCGCGCCCGAGCCTTGAATCGTGTCACCGCCGTCGAGCACGAGCACGTCTCCACCGCGCTCGGCCCGAATCTGACGGATGGCGGCGGCGATGCGGGCAAAGCCGCCCGCCATCTCGATGCGCTCCTCCCCGTCGCGCCAGAAGAGCTCGGGGTGGGCGCGCAACTGGGCGTGCAGGTCCGCCACGTAGAGGACGGTGAGCTGCTGACGCCGGGGTTCAGGTGCACGGCCGGTGGCCACGGGCCGGGACGAAGCACAGCCGCACGCCAATACGAGCAGCGCGCCGAGCAAGGGCAGGAGACGGGACATCGAGGAGCACCTTTCGAGGAGAGAAGGCAGGCAGCGGAGATGACACGAGGCGCGGCGCGCGCGGCTCGCGTGTCACGGCCACGCAGACATGGGGCCAAGGTTGAAGACGTCCTGGAAGCCACGCTCCTTCAGGAGGCGCTCGGCCCGGCTGCTGCGCGCGCCACTGCGGCAGTAGATGACGAGGGGCTTCTCCGGCGACCCGAGTTCAGGGAACCGACGAGGCAGGTCCTCGACCGGGAGGTTCACCGCGCCTGGGAGATGCCCGGCGGCGAACTCTTCCGGAGTACGGACGTCCACCAGCGTGGCGCCGGCCTCGACCCGGCGGTGGGCCTCCGCCCCGGCGGAGCGGTTGTGCGCACACGAACTGAGGAACAGACCGAGAAACAAGGCGGAGACGACGAGAACGGCCTTCATGGTGCGGCTCCATCGGATTCCGGAGGCCCACGGGCCTTCGAGGGGAGAGCGACGTCCGGGTGAGAGCCATGAGGGAGGAAAAAGGATTCAGCGGCCTCGCCCCAAGACCCAGGTCCGACAAGAGCCGGCCTGGTCGCTTACCGCCCTCGCAACAGACAATGAACGTTCCCGGGACGTCTTGGGGGCTGGCCGATGTTCCCCTCCGCGCCCCCTCCTCCTGCGCCCCTTCTGTTGGAGGCAGGATGGGTTGCAGATTGCCCCGTGATGTGCGATCTGCCGCCCACGTCCAGCCCCTCCATGAGGAGCTGCCTGTCCCGTTGCGCCATGCGCCCGTCCCCTCAGACGCACAGGTTCCCCCTGGAACAGCCGAGCGAAATTGACCGCCGGCAGTGCGACCGGGCGGGCTGTGGCCAGGCCGGGTCGCTGACGCCACCCTGAGTTCAGGCTCTTGAAAAGCCGAACCACCCTCCCAGAGCGACCTTCTTCCGCCTGAGGGGCCGGCTCGCGTTTGCCCTGACCTGTCACTTCGACTCGACCCGATGGGCCCGCCGAGGCTCAGAGCGTCTTCCTCTTGCTGTGCCCGGGACCCGATGGGTTCGGGACACGGCGTCCTCACGAGAGCAGCCTGACCATGAGCACTGTATCGTCTCCCGCGGCCACGAGTGGTCGCACGCCCTTCTTCGACCTCTCCCGGTTGAAAGAAGAATGGTTCTCCAACATTCGCGGCGACCTGATGGCGGGGGCCGTGGTGGCGCTCGCGCTCATCCCTGAAGCCATCGCATTCTCAATCATCGCGGGCGTGGACCCGAAGGTGGGCCTCTATGCCTCCTTCATCATCGCGGTGATGACGGCCGTCTTCGGAGGCCGTCCCGGAATGATCTCCGCCGCCACCGGGGCCATGGCGCTGGTGATGGTCACGCTCGTCAAGAACCACGGCATTGAGTACCTCTTCGCGGCCACCATCCTCACGGGCGTGCTTCAGCTCGCCTTTCGACTGCTGCGCCTCAGCCGCTACATGAAGTTCGTCCCTCGCGCGGTGATGACCGGCTTCGTGAACGCGCTCGCCATCCTCATCTTCCTGGCCCAACTGCCCCAGTTCGTGGGCGCGAACTGGCAGATGTACGCGATGGTCGCCGGGGGGCTCGCCATCATCTACGGGCTGCCGCGACTCACGAAGGCCGTGCCGTCTCCGCTGGTTGCAATCATCGTCATGACCGCCGTCTCGCTCTTCAGCGGAGCCTCCGTGCGCACCGTGGGGGACATGGGCGCGCTGCCCACCGCGCTGCCCTTCTTCCACGTTCCCCAGGTGCCCTTCACCCTCGACACCCTGCGCATCATCTTCCCCTATGCGCTCACCCTCACCTTCGTGGGACTGCTCGAATCGCTGCTCACCGCTGCCGTGGTGGATGACTTGACGGATTCACCCAGTTGCAAGCACAGCGAAGCCGCAGGTCAGGGGCTCGCGAACATCACGGCGGGCTTCTTCGGTGCGATGGCAGGCTGCGCGATGATTGGCCAGTCCGTCATCAACGTGCGCTCGGGTGGCCGCGGCCGGCTCTCTTCGTTCACGGCAGGCGTCCTTCTCCTCTTCCTCATCCTGGTGCTGGGGGATTGGGTGGCGCGCATCCCCATGGGGGTCCTCGTCGCGGTGATGTTCATGGTCTCCATCGGGACCTTCGACTGGAAGTCGCTCGGGGCCATGCGCCGCATGCCGAAGAGCGACTCCATCGTGATGGTGGCGACGGTGTTCACCGTCGTGCTCACGCATGACCTGGCGAAGGGCGTCGCGGTGGGCGTGGTGCTGAGCGCGCTGCTGTTCGCACGTACTGTCGCCAAGCTCGTGAGCGTGGAGAGTTCGCTCAGCCTCGACAGCCAGAAGCGGCACTACCGCGTTTCGGGGGAGATCTTCTTCGTCTCCGTGGAGGACTTCGTCCGCGCCTTCGATTTCAAGGAGCCGGTCAACGCCGTGGCGATTGACCTCACGAACTCTCACATCTGGGATGCCTCCGCCGTCGCGGCGGTGGATCGGGTGGTGCTCAAGTTCCGGGACAGAGGCGTAGGCGTGACGCTCGTCGGCCTCAACGAGGCAAGCGCCACGCTCCTCGGGCGCATCGGCATTCACGACAAGCCCGGGGCGTCGCTCAGCAGCGGCCACTAGGGACCGCCACTGCGTAGCGCGCCTGGCGAGGATAGCCGGTTGCTTGCCGGATCTGCCGCTGTTAGGAGCCGGTCATGGAGCGCAACGACGAGAAGGGGTTCTTCTCCTGGGTCACCCGCCTGGTGCGCGACCATCGCGGCGCGCTCGCGGCGGTGGCTCGAAAAGAGGGCTTGCTCGCCGACGATGCGCTCGACGCCGTCCAGGACGCCTTCGCGACCTTCCTGCGCCTACCCCACGCGCGGAAGCTCGCGTACGAGGAGGACGACAGCCGCAACCTCCTCGCCATCCTCGTGCGGAACCACGCGCGGAACAGGCGGCGGCGCCACGAACTCGCGCGCCCCCATTCCAGTGACAGCGAGGTGGTAGAGCTCCTGGCCTCCGAGCAAGAGAGCGTCGACGCGCTCATCGAACATGCCGAGGCGCATGTGCTCGCCTTCCAATGCGTGGAGAAGCTCGCCGTGGTGCAGCGCCAGGTGGTGACGCTGCGCCTGCTCGAGGATCTGCCGGGAGTCCGCGTGGCCGATCTCCTCGGCACCACACCTGGCCACGTCGCCGTGATCCTGCACCGCGCGAAGCGTGAGCTCCGCGAGTGCATGGCGGAGTAGCACGCTCAGGCCGCGGCGCGAGGGAACGACTCGGCGGGCCGCGGCTCGCGCTGCGCCAGCCAGCTCCGCGCGGAATCGGCCATGGTGACCATGGCGGCGCCAAGCATGATGGCATCCTTCACCACCAACCGGCCTCGGCCGCTCAGCCACGGAAAGCCGTGGTGGGCATCGCCGAGCGCCGGCACCCAGCTCTCAGGGGTGGTGACGAGAAAAGAGAGCGTCACCACCGACATACCGATCACGAGGAAGCTGCCCATCGCGCCGAGCACCGGACGCCACCAATGGGCGGCGATGAGCAGGCCGAAGAGCACGATCACGCCGCCGAGCAGGTAGGAGAACCCATAGGTACCGTTCGCCTCGTGCCACGCGCGGTTGGCGGGAACGAGCGCGCCTTCGGCATTCAGATGCTGCCGGTAGTCGGGCGCGTCGTATGTATAGACGAAGCTCATCACCGGGCTGTTGGCTACGAACGGGACGATGCCGTCGGCTTCGTATTCGGCGACCTTGAGCGCGCCGATCCAGACAAGGACGACGATCAGCCCGGCGCGAAGCACGTTCATCCCGATGCGGTCGGCACGAGCTGCGAGGCGGAGGAGCGATTCGATACGGGGCAAGGATGGATCTCCTGCGGTGGAGAGCGCTCGAGCGCTCGCGCGACGCAGGGATGAGGTTTCGTCCCGCCCGGGCATTACATGGCGCGCGCTCCTCGCCGGCTCAGCGCCTGCGCGCCAACAGCTTGCGGATCTCCACCAGCGACGCGGCCGTCACAGCCTCGATGCCCTGCTCGCCGTCGATGTGAACAATCCGCTCGTGCTTCTCCCGGAGACGAATGGCGGCCACGTATTGCTTCGCAATCCGCCGCTGCGCCTCATCCGCCTCGAACAGCTCCGCCGCCCCGCCGCGCGCCTTGCGGCGCCGTGCCGCCACCTCCGGCGCCACGCCGACGAACAGCGTCAGGTCCGGAGACACCGCGCACGCATTCACCGCCTCCACCCACTCCATGGGCAGCGACGCGCCCTGATACGCCAGGGACGACAGGACGTACCGGTCACACAGGACAATCTGCCCCGCCGCCAGCGCCGGGAGCACCCGGGCCGTCAGGTGGTCCGTCCGGTCCGCGGCGAACAGCAACGCCAGCGTCTCCGGAGCCAGGGGCCCCGCGCCATGGGGCAGCCCCAGCCGGCCCGTGAGCGCCTGGCGAATCATCGTCCCCACGGGGCCGTCAGACGGCTCCCGCGTGGTCAGCACCGAGTGCCCCTCCGCGCGCAGGGCCGCGGCCAGCCGCTCCACCTGCGTGGTGGTGCCGGCGCCATCCAGCCCCTCCAGGACGACGAACCGCCCCGGGGCACGCGGCGCGGCGCCCTTCCCCTTCTTCCGCGCGGCGCTCACCGGGGGAGCAGCGCCGAGGGGTCGTCCAGCCGCAGCTCGCTTCGCAGGGCCAGCATCGACTCATATTCCTTCAGCTCGTCCGCCAGGAGCTTGCGCCCCGCGCGGTAGCTGATGGCGGCGTAGACGAGCAGCGCCAGGGACGCGAAGGCCGCCGCCCACGCCAGCAGGGGCGTGCGGAGGGAGTCGTAGAAGAGCTTGCCCGACGCGCCCCCCACCAGGGAGGCGATGACCACGGCCACGCCCGCATGGGCGAAGCGCGTCGTGCTCTCGCGGGTGGAAAGACGGTCCTGGAGCTGGTCGAGCCGAGCCCGGAGTTCCTGGGTATTGGAGGTCATCACGGCGCCAGGCACCCTACATCACGGGCGCCGTCGCGTCGAGTCGGCGGCTACCCACCGGCCGTCCGTGGGCCCTCCAACGGCCCCCTGTCCACCTCATCCCCGCCATCATGCCCACACACGCCCCCATGCCGGTTGGCTTGCGAGCCACCCTCACCCACGCTACATGCGCGGCTCATGCAGCCCTCCGCCCGGACCGATGCCTCCATGAGTCACGACAGCGAGCTCTCCTCCATCGAAGAAGCCATCCGTGACATCCAGGAGGGCAAGTTCGTCATCGTCGCCGACGACGAGGACCGTGAGAACGAGGGCGACCTCATCATGGCCGCGGAGAAGGTGACGCCCGAGCACCTGGCCTTCATGGTCCGCCACACCAGCGGCATCGTCTGCATGCCCATGCTGGCCGAGCGCCTGGACGAGCTGCGCCTGCCGCAGATGGTGTCGGACAACACCGAATCCCACCGCACCGCCTTCACCATCTCCGTGGACTACCGCCACGGCACCCACACCGGCGTGTCCGCCGCGGACCGCGCCAAGACGATCCGCGCCCTGGTGGACCCCAGCAGCAAGGCCGACGACTTCCTGCGCCCCGGCCACATCTTCCCGCTCCGCTACCGCGAAGGCGGCGTCCTCCGCCGGGCCGGCCACACCGAGGCCACCGTGGACCTGTCCCGCCTCGCCGGCCTGTCCGCCTCCGGCATCCTCTGCGAGCTGGTGAAGGACGACGGCACCATGATGCGGATGCCGGACCTCAAGGCCTTCGCCCGCGAGCACAAGCTGAAGCTCATCACCATCGCGGACCTCATCGAGTACCGCCGCCGCAAGGACCGGCTGGTGCGCCGCGAGCCCGGCCAGCACACCGTCACCACTCGCTACGGCGAGTTCACCGCCCTCACCTATTCGTGGCTCCCCGACGGCGTGAAGTCGCTCGTCCTGGTGAAGGGTGACCCGGCCTCGCGGCCCAGCGCCCTGGTGCGGCTGCACGCCGCCTGCGCCCTGGGTGACGTGTTCGGCTCGCCGACGTGCAACTGCAACGCGCTGCTGGACCAGGCGCTGGCGCGCATCGCCCGCGAGGGCTCCGGCGTGCTCGTGTACCTGCCCGGCATGCACGGCGACGACTTCGGCATCCAGCACAAGCGCAACAGCGACGGCAGCAGCGGCCCCACGCGCGGCCCCCAGGAGTCGCGTGATTTGGGCATGGGCTGCCAGATCCTCACGGACCTGGGCATCCGCTCGCTCCAGGTGATGACCAACTCGGACATCACCTACCGCGGGCTCGCGGGCTTCGGCCTCACCATCGACAAGCGCGTCCCGCTCCAGCCGGACTGACGCGCTTCTCGCCGGGCGGACCGGGCCCGAGCTCAGCCCAGGTCCGCCAGCGCGCCCTTCACCGCGTCCAGCGTCGCGGGCAGCTCCACCGGCGGGTTCGCGTAGCGGCTCGTCACGTCCGCCAGCGCGCCACGGTGGTAGCCCACCTTGAAGTCAGCGAACTTCAGGCCGTGCGCGGTGGACACCACCGCCACGCGCGAGCCCCGGGCAACCACGCCCCGCGCCACCAGCTTCTCCAGCGCCGCCAGCGCCACGCCCGTGTGCGGGCAGGTGAAGGTGCCCTCGCGGTCCGCGCGCGCCGCGGCGTTGGCCAGCTCGGACTCGGTGGCGTCCTCCACCACGCCGTCGAAGGCCTTGAGCACCTTCACCGCGCGCTTGAAGGACACCGGGTTCCCAATCTGGATGGCCGACGCCAGCGTGGGCTCGGCCTGTAGTGGCACCAGCTCCTGGAAGCCGCCCCGGAACGAGCGCGCCAGCGGGTTGGCCCGCTGCGCCTGCGCCACGGCGATGCGCGGCCGGCGGGTGATGAGCCCCAACGACAGCATCAGCTCGAAGCCCTTGCCCAACGCGCTGGCGTTGCCCAGGTTGCCACCGGGAATCACCACCCAGTCCGGCGGCTCCCAGCCCAGGTCCTGACAGAGCTCCACGGCGACCATCTTCTGGCCCTCGATGCGCAGCGAGTTCATCGAGTTGGCCAGGTACAGCCCCGTGTCCGCCGTCACCGCCTGCACCAGCTTCATGCAGCCGTCGAAGTCCGTGTCCAGGGACAGCACCCGCGCGCCATTCGCGATGGGCTGCACGAGCTGCGCGAGCGACACCTTGTCGCGCGGCAGGAACACCACCGCCGGGATCCCCGCCGCGGCGCAGTAGGCGGAGAGCGCCGCGGACGTGTCCCCCGTGGAGGCACACGCCACCGCGCGCAGCGGGACGCCCCGGGCGCGCATGTGCTTCACCGCGGAGACAAGGACGGTCATCCCCCAGTCCTTGAAGCTGCCCGTGGGCGAGACGCCGCACTCCTTCAAATCCAACGCCGCCAGCCCCAGCTCCGCCGCCATGCGCGGCAGCGGCTTGAGCGGCACCCGCCCCTCTCCGAGCGAGACGATGTCCTCCACCGGGAGCTGTGGATACGCCCACTCGCGCTTGCCCCACACGCCCGAGCCCTCCGGCAGGCGCGCCGAGCCGAAGCGCGTCTCGAACCGGCGCTTCCACTCCGCCGCGGACACCGCGCTCAGCGCCTTCACGTCATGCGCGACCTCCAGCAGGCCGCCGCAGCGCGGGCACCGGTACACCACGTCCAGCAGCGAGGCGCGGAAGTCACAGCCCTCGCTGCACGCGAACTCCGCGCGGAAGTCCGACGCCAACCCCTCGCTCATGCCTCCTCCTGTGCCCGCGTGCCACACTCCGGGCAGGCCTTACCGACCCGCACGCGAGTATGACACGATGCACAAGAGCGCCAGCCATCGTCGTCGGCCGAAGGCCGTCCAGGCGCCGCTGCCGCCGCGGGCTTCGCGCGGGGCAGCCGCATGCCGCAGTGGTCGCAGAGCAACCCCGTCGCCTGGGTGTTGCGGCAGTAACGGCAGACGACCGCGCCCAGCGGCGCCGCGGTGCGCACGCCGTCATCCGCGGCCCGGCCGGTGTCCAGCTCCGTCATGGGCGCCACCGGGACGGGGCCCAGGTCCCTGGCGCGCGTCAACTGCAGGTCAGGCACCGGCTGCACCGGCAGGTCCGGCCCGGAGCGCAGCCGCGTCAGGTCCAGGTCGGGGATGGCGGAGGTCTCCACCGGGGCTCGGCCCCCCGCATGCGGCGTCACTTCCAGCTCCGGCAGCGTCGCGACAGGCGCGGCTGCTTCCGCCACGGCCGCGGGGAACCGCTTGCCGCAGACGTCGCACTCCGTCCCTTCGGGCTGAACGTGGTCGCAGAGCGGACAAATAATCATGATGTGCGAACGTTAGCGGGCCTCCGCCGACATGGCGAGCAAGCGGACAGTCAGCGTGCTCCCCGCCTCGCCGGGTCAGGAGCCACCCGAGCCCGGGAGCTCACCCCTGGGGCGGGTGCTGCCCTGTCATCGGGACGAAGCGCACCGGCAGCAGGGACTCCACCCGGGGCACCTCGCCAGCCCGGTGGGAACGCTGGATGCGCAACAGTTGCTGGGTGCCTCCCCGCGGGCCCACCGGGATCAGCATCCGTCCGCCCGGCTTGAGCTGGGCAAGGAGTTGCAGCGGGACGTCTGTCGGCGCGGCGGCGGCCAGGATGGCGTCGAAGGGCGCGTGCTCGGGCCAGCCCAGCGCGCCGTCTCCCTCGCGGAACGACACGTTGTCGAAGCCCTGCTCGCGCAGCACCTGCCGCGCCGACCGGGCCAGCTCGGGGACGATCTCCACGGTGAAGACCTCCCGGCACAGCAAGGACAGGAGCGCCGTCTGGTAGCCAGAGCCCGTGCCGACCTCCAGGACGCGCTCGTCCCCCTGGAGCTGGAGCGCTTCGGTCATCAGCGCGACGACGTAGGGCTGGCTGATGGTCTGCCCATGGCCAATGGGCAACGGGACATCCGCGCTGGCCTCCTCCCGCACGGCCTCCGGCACGAAGTCCGCGCGGTTCAGCCGCGCGATGGCGTCCAGGACGCGCCGGTCCTGAATGCCGTGCCGCGACAGGTAGTCAGCCCTTCCCCAGTCACCCATGCCTTGAGCCTAGCCATGTCAGGCCAGCCGGCCTACCCCACCCGCGCGAGCGCGAGCCGCCCTTCCCAGCGCTCCTCGAGCGCCTTCACGAGGCCCTGGTTCTCCTTCGCCTTCATCTCCGGGTCCCTCTCCAGGATGCGGCGCGCCTCGGTCTGCGCGATGGAGAGCAGGTCTCCGTCCCGCGCCAGGTTGGCCACGGCCAGCTCGGGCAGGCCACTCTGGCGCGTGCCCAGGAACTCGCCCGGGCCGCGAATCTCCAGGTCCTTCTCCGCGATGATGAAGCCGTCGCTGCTCTGCTCCATCACCGCCAGGCGCTCGGCGGACTCCCAGGAGCGCGCGCTGCCGGCCACCAGGTGGCAGAAGCTCGCCGCCGCGCCGCGCCCCACCCGGCCCCGGAGCTGGTGGAGCTGCGACAGGCCGAAGCGCTCGGCGGACTCCACCACCATCACGGACGCGTTGGGCACGTCCACGCCCACCTCCACCACGGTGGTGCAGACCAGCAGGTGCAGGCGCTTGTCTCGGAAGTCCTCCATGACGGCGTCCTTCTCCTCCGCCTTCATCCGCCCGTGCAGCAGCCCCACCTTCGCGTCGGGGAACACCTTGCGCAGCTTCTCCACGCCGCGCGTGGCGTCCTCCAGGTCCAGCTTCTCCGACTCCTCCACCAGCGGGTACACGACGTAGGCCTGGTGCCCCTTGGCCAGCTCCGCGCCCACGGACTCGTAGACGAGCGCCCGCTGCTTGTCGTTGAACACCCGCGTCTTGATGGGCGTGCGGCCCGGCGGGAGCTGGTCGATGACGGACAGGTCCAGGTCGCCGTACAGCGTCATGGCCAGCGTGCGGGGGATGGGCGTGGCCGTCATCACCAGCACGTCCGGCTTGGGCCCCTTGCTCATCAGCGTGTGCCGCTGGAGCACGCCGAAGCGGTGCTGCTCGTCGATGACGGCGAGGCCCAGGCGCTCGAAGGAGACGTCGTCCTGGAGCAGCGCATGCGTGCCCACGGCCAGGTGGATTTCGCCTCGGCCCACGGCCTCGCGCACCTGGCGCTTGGCCTTCGCCGTGCCCGCCGCGCTGATGAGCCCCACGCGGTAGCCCAGGGGCTCCATCACCTTGCGGAAGTTGCGCTCGTGCTGCTCCGCGAGAATCTCCGTGGGGGCCATGACGGCCACCTGGTAGCCGGCCTGCAACGCGACGAGGGCGGAGACCATGGCCACCGCCGTCTTGCCGCTGCCCACGTCGCCCTGGACGAGCCGGTTCATGGGCTCCGCGCGCGCCATGTCCCGGCAGAGCTCCTCCACCACCCGCGCCTGCGCGTCGGTGAGCTTGAAGGGCAGCGCCCCGCGGGCCTTCTCGAGCCGGGGCTCGGAGACGTCGAAGGCGATGCCGACCTCCGCCTTCACGCCCTGCCGCTTGAGCGCCATGCCGAGCTGGAGGAAGAACAGCTCGTCGAACGCGAGCCGGCGGTGCGCGGGGCTCTGGTGCGCGTCCAGCGCCTCCAGGTCCGCGTCCCCAGGTGGGAAGTGGATGAAGCGGAGCGCGTCTGGCAGCCCCATCAGGTCCAGGCGCCGGCGCAGGTCCGGCGGAAGCGGGTCATCCAGCTCGTGCGCGAACTGCTCGCCCACGCGCGAGGTCAGCTCGCGGAAGGAGCGCTGCTCGCCGCGCTCGAAGCCGGGGTACACGGGGACGATGCGGTTGAAGTGGACCGACGCCGTGGACTCGAGGTCCTCGGCCGGTTCGATCTCCGGGTGGGCCATCTCCCGGCCCGACATGGTGGCGCGCACCTCGCCGGAGAGCACGATGCGCTTGCCCACGGTGAACCGGCTCTTCAGCCAGGGGCCCGCGTTGAAGTACGTGGCGGCGATGCTGCCCGAGCGGTCCCCCACGACGGCGCGGAACATGCGCCGGCCCTGGCGGCCCGGCACGAAGTCAGCCACCTTGACGGTGCCCACGGTGACACCGCGCTCGCCGGGCTCCAGTTCGGCGATGGTGCGCAGGCGGCGGCGGTCCTCGTAGCAGCGCGGCAGCATGAAGAGGATGTCGCCCATGCGGCGCAGCCCCTTCTTGTCGAGCGCGGAGACGAGCCTGGGCCCCAGCCGCTTGCCCAGCGTCTTCAACGGCGACGACAGCGGGCCGGAGCGAGGCGCGATGGAGAGGAGCTTCGCCTCCGAACGCGAGGCCTCCGCCGCCACGGCCCGCTTCTTCTTCCGCTGGGCCTTCTCCTTGCGCGTCTTCGCGCCGGGGACCGCCTCCGCCCCCGTGTCGAGCGTGGCCTGCCGTGGGCCCGGCTTTGCCCGTGACGCTGGCGCGCCTTGGTGGCCATGGGAGAAACCGGGCGCGGCGACGTTGGGGGGAGCGGGGCGCGCCGGAGCGGGATTTCGTGGGGCACGGGCCGGCAGGAGGTCCGAGTCGCTCGCGTCCGGACGACCTCGCGGTGCGTCTGGGCGCATCCGCGGCATGCCGAGGTCGGCGTCACTGACGCGCCGCGGGGCCACCGCGTTCGGTCGCTGCGCCCCCATTCCAGGCAACGGGTCCGTTGACTTCCACGGCGGCACGTACCCGGGAGGCGTGCCATCCGGCGCCACGGGCGTCCCCCGCGCGGGCGTGGCCCGGGCCGCGCCCTCCATGGACATGCCGTGCAGCTCCGCGGGCAGCTCCACGCCGCTGACCTTCAGCCCGGCCACGACGCGCCGGAGCGCGGCCTTGCGGCGCTCGGGCATGGCGTGGTCCACGTCCGGGAGCGCCGCCCGCAGGTGCTCCAGCGCCCGTGCATCCACCCCGCTGGCCCCGGCGAGCGCGCGCTCCAGCACCGGGCGCAACGACTTCACGGTGGCCAGCATCGCGAAGTCGCGCTGGCACACGTACCGGAGGGGTCCAACAAGGCTGGCGAGCGGGTGGTTCACGAGGGGGTTCCGCCGTACATCCTACGGAACGGGGATGACGTCTCCCACAAAACGCGACCGGGGAAGCGAGCACTGGCCCGCTCCCCCGGCAACTCACGTGGATGACTCCGAGGCTCAGCCCTCGCCAGGCGCGGACTCTTCCTCGGGCTCCTCGAAGCGGATCTCCTGGACCTCCAGCTCGCGCACGCCGCCAGGGCTCTGCACCGTGGCGATGTCACCCACCTTCTTGCCGATGAGCGCGCGCGCCACCGGCGAGGTGACGGCGATCCACCGCTTCTTCAGGTCGGCCTCGATCTCACCGACGAGCCGGTAGCTCACCGGCTTGTCCGTCTCGGTGTCGATCAGGTCCACCGTCGCCCCGAAGACGATCTTGTCGCCGCCCAGCTTCGTCGGGTCGATGACCTCCGCGCGGGCAATCCAGTCGTTGAGGGTCAGGATGCGCCCCTCGATGTGCGACTGCTTCTCCTTCGCCGCGTGGTACTCCGCGTTCTCGCGCAGGTCGCCGTGGGCGCGAGCGACCTCGATCTCGCGCGAGATCTTCCCCCGCTCCACGGACTGGAGGTGCTTCAGCTCCTCCTTCAGCTTGCGCAGTCCGGACGGGGTCATCGGGATGTTGTCGCTCCCGCTGCTCATCGACACAGCTCCTTCCACCACTCCCAGGTTCAAGACGTTGGAGGGCCGGCGCTCCTCCTCGGAGCCCGGCCCCCGCGACCAAAAGCCCAATGTAGGGAACCACTGACAAGTTGGTCAATGAAACCCGTACAGGGAATGGGAGATGGACTGGGCGCGCGCCCGGTGACCCGCTAGTCTGCCCCCGTGCTGTCCGTCCAGGAATTGCGCGCGCTCGGTGCCGCCCTGCCCTCCAGTGCCTTCCAGCGTCAACTGGGGCCCTTCGCGCTCATCCAGCGCCCGCCCTCCGAGGCCTCGGCCGCGGTGCTCGCCCCCACGCGCATGGCGGCGCCCTCGGAGATCGAGCAGGGCATGCTCTCCCTGTTGTTCGAATTCGAACACCTGCGCGTGGCCACGCTGCCGCCGCTGGCCGCCACGGACCGGCTGCGCATCGGCCGCCGCATGGACTGCGACCTGGTGGTGGACGACGCGTCCGTCTCCAAGATGCACGCGGAGCTGCGGTGGAACGAAGCCGAGCAGCGCTGCACCGTGCAGGACCTGGGCTCCACCAATGGCACCTTCCTCAATGCCCGTTCGCTGGCCGGCCGTGAGGCGGTGCTGCGCGACGGTGACATCCTGAGCGTGGGCAACGTGCAGTTCTGGTACCTGCTGACCCGCACCCTGCATGAGCGCCTGCGCGCCGGAGAAGCCACCGGCCTGGGCTCACGCAGCGGCTGAGGGCGCGGAAGGGCTGACGCCGCGGCAACACATAGAGGCCACCATGTCCACCTCCCCACGCGACGAACGCGACTCCTTCGAGCGCATCTACGCCGTCACCGCGCAGGTACCGCGGGGACAGGTGGCCACCTACGGGGACATCGCCGTCATCGTCGGAGACGGCTGTGACGCCCGCGTCGTGGGACATGCACTGGGCGCGTTGGGCGCCCGCGCGGACAGCGTGCCCTGGCAGCGTGTCATCAACCGCACCGGGGGCATCAGCACCTCGGGTTACGGACAGCGCGAGGCCCTGGAAGCAGAGGGCGTGGACTTCGACGAACACGGCCACGTCCGCATGGAGGCCCACCACTGGACGGGGCCTGCCGAGGCCTGGGTCCGCGCGCACGGGTTCCAGCCCTTGCCACCGCGTGCCGCGAAGCGGACAGATGCGCAGTTGAATCTGTTCTGAACGGGCGCTCGCCTTCCCGTCTGCTTGCAGCAGGACGCAGACGCGCGAAAGTTCGGACTCCGGCCACCGGGCCGGCGTCCAAACATGTCGCTCGCGCTGCTCCGCTGGGGAGTCTTCATCCTCCTGTGTCTGTTCGCGCCCCAGGTCCTCGCCGCCGAAGCAAAGGCTCGGCGCGCGGAGCCGAAGGGGACACGGCTCGTCCGTCTCAAGAACGGGCAGATGCTCCACCGCGACGCCGCGTCCGCGTACCAGCGGATGAAGGCCGAAGCGCGCTCGAAGAACATCTACCTCTGGGTCCGCAGCGGCTACCGCTCCCACGCGAAGCAGCGCCGGCTCTATGAGCGCTACCGCAAGGGCAAGGGGCCGCAGGCGGCGCGGCCCGGGCGCTCCAACCACCAACGGGGCCTCGCGGTGGACCTGGTCATCGGCGGCGTGAAGACGCCCACGTTCGAATGGCTCGTGTCGAACGCGTGCCGCTTCGGCTTCAAGCGCACGGTCCGCTCGGAGCCATGGCATTGGGAGTACCGCCCGCGCACCACCCGCGAGCCCGAACCGGGCCGGGACTGCGTGGGCCGCCCCCTGAAGCGCCCGAGGCCCGAGCCGCCCCCCGTGGCGAGCACCGAGAAGAGCTGAGCGTCACCCGCGCGTGGCGCGCGCTAGCGTCAACGAGGGGGTGACGTCAATCGTCCCCAGGGCGCATTCCGACCTCACGGGTTGGGACCTCGCGAGGCGGGGGGACTGATTTTTATCAGACACATGGACTACGGTGAGCGGCCATGCTCGTCGCCCCATCCAACCTCGAAGCCGTCACCGTCCACGCGGAGGGGGCGCTCTGCACGCGAGTCGCCGTGATTCCCTCGGCGGGCGGGGTGTTGCCGTCGCAGGTGCGAATCAATGGCCTGCCCATGTCCTTGCAGCCGGGCTCGCTGCGGGCGTCCGTGGTGCAGGGCCCAGCCGGGCTCGCCGTGAGAGACCTGCGCCCCACCTATGACGTCCAACTCCCGCCGGAGGTCGACGTCCCCACGGAGCACCGCGCGCTGGAAGAGGCCGGGCGCCGGCTCGCCGAGCTCACCGGGCAGCTCGCGCGGCTGAACCAGGAGCTGAGTGACCTGACGAAGCTCACGCCAGGCTTCCCTCCCCCGAAGAAGAACGCGACGGAGCCCCGGGATGCCCCGGTGGCCGCGATGCTGTCGCTGATGTCCTTCGTGGACGCGGAGCTGGCCACGCTCCAGGCGCGGAAGCTGGACCTGGAGCGGCAGCAGCGCGATGCCGAGGCGGAGCTGCTGCTGCGGCGCAATCGCGTGGCCGAGGCCTCGTCGTCCGTGCGTGGCCAGCGGGCCCGCGTCTACCGCGCGGTCGTGCTGACGTTGTCGGGCCCGCTCCCCGCGGACCAGGGGGCGCGGCTCGCGCTGGAGTACGCCGTCCAGGGCGCGCGCTGGGTGCCCACCTACGACCTGCGCCTGCCGCGCACGCTGGAGGAAGGCACGCTGCGCATGCGCGCGTCCGTGCTCCAGCGCACCGGCGAGGACTGGACGGGCGTGAAGCTCGCCGTCTCCACCGCGGACCTCGCGCGGCACGCGGAGGTGCCGGAGCTGAAGGCGCTGCGCATCGGCCGCGCCCAGCCGCCGCCGGCCCGCTCCGGATGGCGTGACGCACCGCCAGGGCTCGATGAGCTGTTCGCGGGCTACGACACCACGCGGGCGGCCTCGCCCGTTCAGCCCGAGCCGCAGGTGGAGCCGGAGCTCCCTCGCGGCCTCCCCGAGAAATCCAGGAAGAAGGTCAGCGCCAGGCCCAAGGCGCCTCCGCCCCCTCCCGCGCCGAGCCCCGACTTCTCGGCTGAGAGCGCGATGCCGCCCCCCGGAGGAATGCCCATGGCGCGGCCCAGCGCCGCGGCCCCCATGCGCTCCCGCGGCGGCCCCAGCGTGCCAGGCGCCAGCAGGTCGCGGCTGCCCATGGAGAAGGAGGCCGCGCCCGAGGCGTCCTACGACGAGGAGGAGCTCAGCCTGGAGGACGCCGCCCTGGGTGGCGGTGGTGGTGGCGGCGAGGAGCGGCAGCCGCTTCGGCAGGAGCCCTCCGACGCGATGCTGGACTACGACCGGCTGACCATGGCGCCCGCGGAGGACCTGGAGACCCGCGGCAAACTGCGTCCGCGTCCCTCGGACGTCACCCAGGAGTTCCAGGCCCTGGTGGAGCTCCACGCGCGGATTGACATCACCGTGCGCGTCGCGTTGAGCCAGCAGGAGGCGGCCTCTGTCTGGGCGGTGCCTCCTCCCGCGTGGACCCAGCCGCCGCGCACCTCGTCGCCGCACTTCGATGCGCGCTTCGACGTGGAGGCGCGCGCGGACGTGCCGTCCGACGGGGCGTGGCACACCGTGCCCGTGCTGTCCGTGCCGGTGGGCCTGTCCGCCGAATACGTCTGTGTCCCCTCCGTGGAGCAGCGCGCGTTCCGCACCGTGCGCGTGGAGAACCGCACGCCGTATCCGCTGCTGGCCGGCCCCGTGGACGTCACGCTGGAGAACGAGTTCCTGATGACGTCCCCGCTGCCCACCATGGCCCCGGGCTCCACCCAGCGGCTGGGGCTGGGCGTGGAGGAGTCCATCAAGGTGGCGCGCAACACGCGGTTCGACGAGGCCACCGGCGGCATGTTCGGCGGCTCCACGATGCTGACGCACCACGTGTCGGTGGAGCTGGCGAACCGGCTGGGCAACCGCATCCTGGTCGAAATCTGTGAGCGCGTGCCCACCGTGCCCGCGAACGCGGAGAAGGACATCAAGGTGGAGGAGCTGGAGGTCGCCCCGCTCTGGCAGAAGCGCGTGCCCCTGCCGGGGGAAGTGAAGGTGGAGGGCGAGCGCGCGTGGCGCGTGGTGCTCCAGCCCGGTGAAGCGCAGACGCTGAAGGCGACGTGGACCGTGAAGATTCCGGGCAACAAGATGCTCGGCGGCGGCAACCGGAGGACATGATGGGCACCCCATTCACACTGCCGGTGGTCAAGGTCACCGTGCTCGAGGACCGGGCGCTCGTCGAGCGTCGCGGCGAAGTCCCCCTGTCCGTGGGCACGCAGCGGCTGGTCATCCAGGGCCTGTCTGCGCTCGCCGTGGACCGCTCGCTCCAGGCAAAGGTGGCTGGCGGCACCATCTCCCAGGCGCGCATCCGCCGGGCCACGAAGCCGCGGCCGCCCGAAGCCGAGCGGGAACACCGGACCGCGCTCGGCCAGCGCGTCGCCGAGCTGGAGCAGGAGCTGCGGCGCGTGGAGACGGAGGAGGCACGGCTGGTGGCCCGGCAGCGGCTCCTGGACACCGCGCGCGCCGACGTGCACCGCGCCATCTCCGAGCAGGCGGGCGCGGGCCAGGCGCGGGCGGACACCTGGCGGGAGCAACTGGACACCGTGCGCCGGGAGCAGGCGTCGGCGGACGCGGCGCTCCTGGAGACGCAGCGCAAGAAGAAGCTGGCGCGAGAGCGGCTCGAGGAAGCGCGCGCGTCGCACGCGCAGGCCGAGCCGTGGGCGGAAGCCAGGGTCGACGTCCAGGCCGAGCTGGAGGTGGGCCACCCCACCGGCGGTCCCGCGACGCTGTCCGTCACCTACCTGGTGCCCTGCACCGCGTGGCGGCCGTCGTATCGCGCCACGCTGGCCCGCGAGGCCGCGGGCGAAGCCGTCACCCTGGAGTGCGAGGCGGTCGTCTGGCAGCGCACCGAGGAGGACTGGAAGGACGTGGAGCTGGCCTTCTCCACCGCGCGCCCCACCCTGGGCGCGTCACCGCCGCGGCTCCAGGAGGACCGGCTGTGGCTGCGGGACAAGACGGAGCGGGAGAAGCAGGTGGTGGAGGTGAGCCTCCGCGAGGAGGCGATCCAGACGGCGGGCGAAGCCGGCGTGGCCCAGCGCGAGGATGCGCTGCCGGGCATGGATGACGGTGGCGAGCCCCTGACGGTGTCGGCGCCGCATCGGGCCACGGTGCCCGCGGATGGCGAGCCCTACCGCGTCCCCCTCTTCCAGTTCACCGCGCCCGCGGCCTCCGAGCTGGTGGCCATCCCCGAGCAGTCGCCGCTGGTGCACCGGGTGGCCCGCTTCGACAACACCGGCCCCACGGTGCTGCTGGCCGGGCCCGTGAAGCTGGTGCGGACGCACGGCTACGTGGGGCGCGCGCAGCTCCGCTTCACCGGCAAGGGTGAGCGCGTGAAGCTGGGCTTCGGCAGCGAGGACGCGCTGCGCGTGGCGCGCACGGAGGACGTGGCGCGGGAGACCAGCCGCCTCACCGGCCGCAAGGTGACGACGCACAAGGTGCGGCTGTTCCTGTCCAACATGGGCGCGCAGCCGGCGCCGGTGGCCATCGAGGAGCGGATTCCCGTCTCCGAGGTGGAGTCGGTGGAGATTCAGCTCCTGCGGGAGAGCACGAAGCCCGCGCCCGCTCGCGTCAGCGAGGAGGGCATCGTCCGGTTCGAGCTGACGGCCTCGCCCCGTTCGCAGCAGGAGCTGGCGATGGACTACGTGGTGACGAGCGCGGCCAAGGTGGCGGGACTCTGAGCGGGCCCGGGTTCCACCGCGCGACAGCCCCCGGGGGCTGGGACTTCCGCCGTGCTCACGGCGGGAGCATTCATCCCCCGGGAGGAAGCCCCATGAGCGTGACTCGCGCGATGCGTCCCCTCGGCTTGCTGGTGTCTGCCTGCCTGCCCGCTCCGGCGCTGGGAGCGGAGCCGCCGCTGGAGCAGGAGGCGCCGCCCCCGCCGCCACAGCTCGCGGTGGAGGTCGGAGGCACGCTGTCCCCCATGCGGCATCCCGCGACGGAGGTGCCGACGATGCGTTCACGGGTGAAGACGGTGAGCGCGCGGAATGGGGCGGCGCGCCTTTCGGGTGGAATCCACTTCAACCTCCTCCGGGACTTCGATCGGAGCGACTGGTGGTGGACGAACGGCATCGACTGGTACCTGGCGGGAGGTGACGTGCAGGTGCTCGCGCTGCGGCCGGGGCTGGAGAAGCGGTTCTCCCTGACGCGCAACGTGACGCTCGGGGTGAGCGCGTTCGGCAGCGCGGCGGAGGTCTCCCTGCCCACGGGGCAGATTGGCCAGGCGCAGCCGGGTGACCCGGGGTACTCGCCCATTGGCGGGAACAACTTCTACGAAGGCCGCATGCGCAAGTGGGGCTTCGGCGCGGGGGGCCTGGCAGCGGTCCAGGTGCGGCTCGGGCGCTACGTCCACGCCCGCGTCCATGGGGGCTATACCCACTACTTCGCGAAGACTGACGGACTTCAACCCACGCCTGAAGCAGAGCCCATCGCGGTGTCGCTCGACGGGCCCTTCGCGGGGGCGTTGCTCGGGCTGGACTTGTAGGCCTCGCAAAATGAGTCGAACTGCTCGAAGAGCGTCCGAAAGCGATTGCCGCTTGCGTCACGCGGCGTCGCGCACCAGGTCCCGGACCTGCCGTGCCGCGAGTCCTTGGGGCACGAGTCGGAAGAGCGCGTCGCGGATGAAGCGCCCCGCCGGACTCTCCCACTGCGCCACGCGGCCCAGGCTCCAGGAGCGCGTCACGAAGCTGTTGGCGCGCGTGAGCCGGCGCTGCTCGTAGGCCGCCAGCGCCGCGTCCACGGGCCCCTCGCCCGCCAGCAACTCCGCGAGCGCCACGGCGTCCTCGATGGCCTGACATCCACCCTGCCCCAGGTTGGGCGTCATCGGGTGCGCGGCATCCCCGAGCAGCGTCACCCGGCCCCGGCTCCAGCGGCTGGCGGGAGGCCGGTCGTGGATGTCCGTGCGGAGGATGTTCGCCTCGTCCGTCGCCGCAATCAGGTCCGCGATGGGCGCATGCCACCCGCTGAAGATGGACTGCAGCCGGGCCTTGGACTCCCCTGGGGCATCCTGCCCTCCGGCCCGCGCATTCCGCGTGGCGAACCAGTACGTCTGGCCGAAGCCGATGGGGACCACGCCGAAGCGGGCCCCGGGGCCCCACGTCTCGGAGACGAGCCCCGGCGTCGCGCTCGAGACGTCGGCGCACACGCCGCGCCAGCTCGTGTAGCCAGAATAGCGCAGCGGCGCGTCGCCCAGCAGCGCCCCGCGCACCACCGAGCGCAGCCCGTCCGCGCCCACCAACACGTCCCCCGTCACCGAGCTGCCGTCCGACAGGCGCACCGTCACCGCCTGGCCGTCGTCGTGGAACGCCGTCACGGTGCGGCCCAGGCGGACGTTCTCCGCCCCGGCATGGGCCAGCAGCACGGACTGGAGCCGCGCCCGGTGGATGCACACCAGCGGCAGCCCCAGCTCCTCCTGAATCCGCGCCACCGGGAGCCGCGTGAGGGCCGCGCCCGACGGCTTCAGGATCGCGCTGTCCGTGGGACACGCACCGGCCCGGACCACCTCGTCACACAGGCCGATGCGACGCAGGGCGGCCGTCGCGTTCATCTGCACCGTGATGCCCGCGCCCACCCACTTCAAGGCCTCGGAGCGCTCGAAGACGGTGACGGAGAGGCCCGCGCGCCGAAGCGCGCAGGCCAGCGTGAGGCCACCAATTCCAGCCCCCGCCACGAGGACGTGCCGGGGCGATGACGTGCTCATGCGCCGCGCTTTAGCAGCTCAAGCGCGGCGCGTCGCGAGTCATGTGCAACACAGTGACGGCAGGTCAGTGCTGCACCACCGCCACGTAGTTGCCGTACCGGTTCTGGATCTCCGACACGTACTTCACCGGCTCCGAGCCCCGGCAGTAGCCGTGACGCGCCCGCCGGAAGTGCTGGGGCTTCTCCAGCATCAGCATCGCCTTCGCCACGTTGCCGAACCACTTGTTCGGATCCAACCCCTGCTCCTGCGCCAGGCGGCGCGCGTCCAGCACGTGCCCCAGGCCCACGTTGTAGGACGCCAGGGCGAAGCGCAGCCGCTGCTTGAAGGGAATCTCCGGCGCCACGCGGCCCAGCATCTGGTGCATGTACTTCACGCCCGCGTGGATGCCCTGCTCCGGGTCCTCGAGCTGCGTGAAGCCCAGCTCCTTCCCCGTCACCGGCATCACCTGGAAGAGCCCCTGCGCCCCGACGTAGCTGCGCGCCTTCGGGTCGAAGCGGCTCTCCTGGAACATCTGCGCCACCATCAGGCGCCAGTCCAGGCCGTAGCGCGCGGCGTACGACTGCACCAGCGCGTCATACGGCGAGATGCTGCCGTCAGCCGTCGCGAGGCTCGTCGGCGGCTGCTTGCGGCGGCTCTCGAAGTAGCGCCGGCGCGTCATGTTGTACTCGACGCCCCGGTACGTCTTCTTCACGAAGCCATCCAGGAACTCGCGCAGCTTCGCGTTCTCCTTCCGGACGGCGAAGGCGATGCCGTAGTGGCCGTCCTTCCCGGCGGGCTCGCCCTGCCCCGGCAGCGTGAAGGCGGCCTCCACGTCATCCCGGAACACCTGCTCCGCCGCGAGGATGTGGCTGTCGGTGAGGGTGTACGGAATCTCGCCACGCGCCAGCCGGTCCAGCAGCGCGCTGATCTCCTGGTCCTCGGGCTCCTCGACGACGTTGAACCCGTGCACGCCCTTCAAGGCGGCCAACGTGGCGGCGTGGCTGGTGCCCTTCGGCACGTGAACCGTCTTCCCCTTCAAGTCGTCCAGCGAGGCGATCTTCGGCGCTCCGGCGCGTTGGACCAGCACCTCGTTCGTGTAGAGGTACGGGCGGCTGAACGACACCAGCTCCCGGCGCGCCGCGGTGTCCGTCATGGCCGCGGCGATCATGTCGCCCCGCCCTTCCCGCAGCCACGGGATGAGCTCGTCGAAGGTCGGTGGCACGACAATCTCCAGCCGCACGTCGAGCTCCTTCGCGACCATGTTGGCCAGGTGGAAGTCGAAGCCGGCCTGGTCACCCTTGTGGAGGTAGTAGCTGACGGCGCTGTTGCGGGTGAGCACGCGCAGCACGCCCCGCTTGCGGATGCCGTCCAGGTCGCCGGTGAAGCGCTGCTCGCGGTACTCGGTGAGGGCGAACTCCACGAGGAACGTGTTCAGCGCGGTGCGCAGCTTCGGGTTCTCCAGGCGCATGGCCCACGCCAGCGGACGGGCCTTGGCGATGGGGAAGAGCCCCTCCACGTCCGTGTTGTATGTCTCGATGGCCTTCAGCAGGTGGCTGTCCACCACCGTGAGCGGAAGCTCTCCACGGGACACCTGCCACACCAGGTGCTCGGGCTCGGCGGACTCCGGGGCCTCCGCGATGACCAGCCCCGGGGCCTCCTTCTTCGCCAGCGCCTGGAGCGACGCCGCGAAGGTGGAGCTGGGACGGACGTGGACGGTGCGCCCCGCCAGGTCCTCCACCTTGCGCGGCAGGTTCTCCGCGCCACGGCGGCCCACGACGACCTCGTTGACCCGGGTCAGCGGGCGCGTGAAGGCGACCTGCTTCTCCCGGTCCTTCGTCACCGCCAGGTCAGCGGCGATGACGTCCCCGCGCCCCTCCCGCAGCAGCGCGATGAGCCTGTCGAAGCTGTCCACGGTGAGGAACTCCACCGTCAGTCCGTGCTTCGCCCCGAAGCGCTCCAACAACGCGCGGTCCTGCGCCTTGGGCATGCCCTGGCGCGGGAGGAAGTCCTCGTCCGTTCCTTCCACCAGCACGCGCAGGACGCCCCGCTTCTGGAGCTCCGGAAGGTCGCCCTTGAACGGCGGCTCCTTCAGGCGCGCGTTGACGGACTCGGTGGTGGGGCCGGTGGGCGCCAGGGCCGCTTCTGGGAAGGGTGAATCCTCCGGGTTCGTTGACGCCGTGGCAGCGGGCGTCGGCGACTTCGCGGGAGCTTCCGCGGGCTCCTTCTTGCAAGCAACCAACAGGAACATCGCGGCGGACAGGAGCCACCGCGCGGACGACAGGCTCGTTCGGGTCAACGTCATCAGGTCTCATCCCCCTGGGTTCGGATGCCCGCGACGCGCCACCCCTGGGCCGGAAGCGCACGAACACCCTCGGCGTAATTCTCTACCTGATTCCGGACGGTCGATTGAACCCACCCCCGGGGTTGACTTGGCGGGTGGATTGCGATGCACAGCGGCCGCACACGTGCGCGCACACTTACGTGGAGTGCGCGGAGCACGGCGTCATGTCGCGGGCCTCAGCCGAACCAGCGGCCCGTGTCCGGCGCGAAGACGCGCACGCGCTCGGACAACGCGGGCGGCAGGCGCGCACGCAGCGTGGCGTGCACGGCTTCGGGCGAGAAGGCCTGGCTGAAGTGCATGAGGACCAACGCCTCGTTCCGGAACTGGTCCGCGCGCGCGATGAGCTCATCCAGGTGGAGGTGGGCCCGTGCCTGGGCATCCTCCACGGTGTGGCGGGCGTCGATGAAGGTGCACTCCAGGATCAGGACGCGCGACTCGAAGAGGCTCGGCTCGGTCTCCAGGACGCGTGACACGGTGTCGGTGGCGTAGGCCAGCTCGAGCCGTTCGATCTCGTCGAAGAGGGCCTCCCCTGCCTGCCGGCGCTTCGCGATGTCCTGCGGTGGGAGCGACTGGAACTCGGGGCGGAGCTTGGAGATGCGCCGGAAGAACTGGTAGCCGAGCGACGGCACCGGGTGATGCGTCCGGAAGGCGCGGACGAACAGGCCGTGCCCCAGGGGCCGCACATCCCCTGGCAGCATCGGCACGGTGTGGACCTCCATCGCGGTGTGGTGCAGCCGCGACATCACGGCGAGCGACTCCTGGATGTTCGACTCGATCTCCGCGGGCAGAAAGACTTGTGGCGCCCCCTTGCCGATGAGCCGGCGGATGCCGAGCAGCGAGCCCAGCCCGCTGGCGTGGTCCGGGTGCGCGTGGCTCAGGAAGATGCGGTCCGAGCCACAGAAGGAGCGGATGGGCAGGCCCACGTCGAGCACCACGTCCAACTCCGGGACCTGGAGCGACGTGTACACGCCTCCCACGGAGACGCCACGAACGGTGTAGGGACCTGCCTGGACCTCGGTGAGCATCCGCGCCTTTATCGTCCGGAAGGGACGGCCCCGCAACCGGCCGTCATCGAGCGCAGGTCAGCCCTGTAGGGTGGTCGCCGCCGGCCGCGTGTCCTGTGAATCCGCTCACAGGCCTGATGTGAGCCCAACTCCGGGGTCGCGGGAGCGCCGTGCATTCCCAACAGGCGGACTCCAGACGCCTGCGCGCGCAAACGCGCCGCGCCTCGAGCAACACCCTCGCCGAGGGACGCGACGAAAGGCGTCCGCTGCGCCAGGATGCGCGCGGCGTCGTCCCTACTCTCCCGTCAGGAGCCCTTCATGGAAACCCGCTCACTCCAGGACACCGTCGCACCGGAGGGCATCTGCTACGGCTGCGGCGGCAAGAACCCGCACGGCCTGCACATCCAGAGCTACTGGCACGAGGACGGCGTCCACGTCATGGCCCAGCACACGCCCGACGCCCGGTACTGCGGCTGGCCCGAGCTCGTCTACGGCGGCTTGATCGCCATGCTGGTCGACTGTCACTCCAATTGGACGGCCATGGCCTACCACTACCGCGCCGAGGGCCGCGCTCCTGGCAGCTCGCCGGCCATCGAGTGCGTCACCGGGAGCCTGGGCGTGAAGTTCATCAAGCCCACGCCCATGGGTGTTCCGCTCACCCTGCGCGCGCACGTCGAAGGCGACGTCGGCCGCAAGAGCCGCGTCATCTGCGAGGTCTACGCTGGCGACACGCTGACCGCGGTGGGCGACTCCATCTTCGTCCGCGTCGACACCGCCCAGTTGAAGGCGGCGGCGCACAGCCGAGAAAGCTGACGGGCCTACTTCCGCTCGGGCAGCCCCAGCTCGGCGCGCAGCTCCGCGGTGCTGCGCCCCGCCTGGTGCCGGCGATGGTTCTCCGCGGTGGTGAAGCTCCGCGTCTCCATCCGGTCCACGTAGAGGGTGCCGTCCAGGTGGTCCAGCTCGTGCTGGAGGATGCGCGCGTACCAGCCCCGAGCGCGGAGGCTCACCGGCTTGCCGTGCGCGTCGAGCGCCTCCACCCGCACGGCGCTGGCGCGCGCCACCAGCGCCGCGAAGCCCGTGACGCTCAGGCAGCCTTCGTGGAACTCCGCGGGGGCCGCGTCCTCCACCACCAGCGTGGGGTTGATGAGCACATGGAAGGGAACCGGCTTGCGCTCACGCGCCGCCAGCTCTTTTTCCGACAGGCCCGCCTGATACTCGGCCCGGTCCTCCACCACCACCAGCCGCAGCCCGATGCCCACTTGTGGCGCCGCGAGCCCGACGCCGGGCGCGTCCCGCATCGTGTCGCGCATCTGCTCGATGAGCCGCGCGATCTCCGGACTGGCAATCTCCTCCGGCGTCAAATCCCGCGCCTTCCGGCGCAGCACCGGGTCCCCCGCCTGGACAATCTTGAGCACCATGCCGCCACCGTAGCAGGGCGGCCTACGTTCCGGACTGACGACGGCGCTCCACCCACTCCCGTCCGTGCGCGGTGTCCACTCCGCAGCGCTCCAGGCCCGGGAAGACGACGTCGAACAAGGCCTGCATGAAGACCTCGGCCTTCCGCGCGTGCGGCAACACGCCGTGCGCCAGGAGCGCGGCGCTGTCGGCCTCCGGCGCGCCTCGCGCGAAGAGCCGGGGCGACACGCTGTCGTCCAACATCGCGGGCAGGTGCGGCGCCAGGAAGGCCACGGAGCCTGACTCGGAGGCATGCGTGAGGTAGGCCCACCCCAGCCGGCTGTGCGCGACCTCGTCCCGCAGGATGTCGCGAAGCACCGCGCGCACCCGGGGCGGCCCGTCCACGGCCAGCACGCACGTCAGCCCGGCCGTGCTCTCCGTCTCCGAGATGCAGCAGGCGGCGACGACCTCGTACAGCACCCGCTTCTCGAAACGCAGGGCCTGGGGCGCGGTCTCCCGCGCCACCACGGGCACGGGAGGCATCACGTCCTGGCCATAGCCGCGCGCCATCAGCTCGCACATGCCCGCGTGGCGACGCTCGTCCTCCGACGCTCGGCGCGCGAGTTCCACCAGGGGCGCGGGGGTGGACAGGTGCGCGAGCGCCTCCGCCAGCCGGGCGAAGCGCAGCCCGGCGTCCAGCTCCTCCTGCCTGCGCAAGGTCCAGGTCTCCGCGACGAGCCGCCGGAGCGCGTCTGGCATCAACCGGCCCGGTCTCCGAAGCAAGCCCTGCCCGGCTGCACAGCCATCGTCGGGAGCGTCATTCATGGTGGCCTCGAAGCCATGAGCGTATCCGAGGCGCGCGCCAGTCCCAGCGAAAGGAAGCACGTGTCGCAGTGAGTCATCGCGTTGAAAAGCGCACGCTCGGGGCGAAGCCGTGGTGATGCTAGGCTGACCGGCCATGGCTCGTCGCAAGAAGGCCGAGGAAATGGCCTCCCGCGTCCGAAACCTGCTCGCGATGGACGCCGCGGGCATCATGCGCAGGCTCGATGCGCGCAAGGATGAGATGTTCGGCCTCTTCTCCCGCCTGCGCAGCCGCGAGCCGCTCCTGGGCACCATCGCCTCGCGCTATGCGAGCGGCGCGTTCGACCAGCTCATCCACCTGCCCGAACAGGAACAAGCGGTGGTGGACCACTTCTACAGCCGCCTGGACGAGCTGCGCTGGTACTTCACGTACACCGAGGACATGCCCGGCACCGCCCAGCTCATCTTCTCCAAGCTGCACAAGCGGCTGGAGGAGTCCTACCGCGTGCTCGTCGTGACGCTGGGCCCGCCCGTGCCACCGGATGGCGCGCGCGTGGTGGACGTGGAGGCCGTGCGCCAGGACGCCGCCGAGGCCTCCTCGAGGAAGCGCCTGGAGCGCACCACGGCCTCCTCACGCCAACGGCGTGCGTAGGCCCACTCCGATGAACAGGTTGACGACATGACGAACCGCCAGGGACACGGGAAGCGAACCGACACCGCGTCGCGAGTCATCGCGGCGTCGCCCACGACGCTCTACCGCGCGTTCGTGGAGCCCAAGGCCGTGGCGACGTGGCTTCCGCCCGCGGGCATGAAGGGGCACATCCACGCGTTCGAGCCGCGCCCGGGCGGGACGTACCGGATGACGCTCGCCTACGAGCGCCCGGAGCACAGCGCGGCGGGGAAGACCTCGGGGAACGAGGACGTCGTCGAGGGGCGCTTCGTGGAGCTCGTCCCCGATGAACGCGTCGTGCAGCGCTTCGAGTTCGAATCCGCCGACCCGGCCTTCGCCGGCACGATGACCATGACCTGGACGCTGGCGCCCGTCGCCGGGGGCACCCAGGTCACCGTCACCTGCGCGAACGTGCCCGAAGGCATCCGCCAGGAGGACCACATCCAGGGACTCACCTCGACCCTGGCGAACCTCGCGGAGTACACCGAGTAGCGTTGCCGTCCGGACTCAGGCCGCGGGAGCCGGCGCCGCGGCCGGGACGTGCTCCGTGGCCTGCCGCTTCTGCGCGAGCTTCTTCATGGACGCCTTGCCCACGACGACGTCCACCATCTTCTTCGCGCGCGTCCAGACGCTCTCCTGCACGTACGGGATGCCGTACTTCTCGCAGAGCGCCTTCACCTGCGGCTGCACCTCGCGGTACTTCAGCATCGGCAGGTCCGGCCAGATGTGGTGCTCAATCTGGTAGTTCAGCCACAGGTGCGCGAAGTCGTTCAGGTCGCCGCCCGTCCGGTAGTTCGCGCTGCCAATCACCTGCTGCACGTAGCGCTCGCCCCGGCTCTCCGGCTTCGAGTCGAACCGGTACAGGTCCTCGCCCGTGTGGTTCGGCCCCACCACCAGGAACGTGTGCAGGCTGGTGAAGACGTCCGCCATCACCGAGTTGCAGAACGCGCTGAACGACGCCCAGGGCCCGAGCACCAGGTAGAGCGCCGGGAAGAGCCCGAACTGCACCGCCGAGTACGGCAGGTAGCACTTCAGCAGCAGCTCCTTCAGCTCCTCGCGCGTCAAATCGCCACCCTTGCGCCGGCCCTTGCGCCGCAGCGAGCTGAGCGTCTCCGGCGCGTAGTAGCTGGCCCGCCACGTCAGCGCGAGCAACGCGAGCTGGACATACCGCAGCGCCAGCGGGCGCTCCGGGTTGCGCAGCGTGCCCTCCGCGTTGCGCTCCAGGAGGTCGGGGTCCGCGTCCTCGCCCGTGTGCGAGTGATGAAGCACGTTGTGCTCGAAGACCCAGGCTTCCGGCAGCATCCAGTCGAGCCAGTCGAGGTAGCGCCGCGTCCCCTTGGCGAAGCCCTTGCCCGTCCGGGAGGCAGGCAAGCCCGGCACCCGGTCGTAGCCCCGGTGTCCCACGTGGTGCATCAGCAGCCAGCGTGTCGACCGGCCGACGCTGAGCGCCGCCGCGCTGAGCGGGTTCGGCGCCAGCCAGCAGGTCGCCGCGCCCAGCACGGTCGCCGCCCGGCCCCAACGCTCGATCTTCCGGAGGTGCGCCGCGTCCGCTTCGCCCAGCGAGGCGTCCAACTGCTCGCGCAGCGCCTTGAGCTCGCGGTGGAAGCCCTCCACGTCCACGGAAGAAATGTCGAAGTCGGGGGCGGACGGGGACGGCATGAGGGGCTCTCCTCGGTCACGGTGCTGGACGCGGGGGGAATGAGGGGGACGACGCGGCGCGCACGGTAGCCGCCAGGGTCCGCGGGCGTCCAGCCACCCTTTCCGCTCGGCCCCTGTTTCCAGACGGGCCATGCGGAACCACGAGGCCCAGGTTATACCCCGCGCCCCCCGCTCCCGCCGTTCGCGGATGGCCGCCCCACTTCGAAAGCAAGATGCCGACATGACAGACCTGTTCGCACCCCTCGAACTCAGGAAGAAGGTCATCGCGCCCAACCGCATCTGGCTGGCGCCCCTGACGAACACCCAGAGCCATCCCGACGGCTCGCTCTCCGACGCGGAGCTGCGCTTCCTCGCGATGCGCGCCGACGGCGGGTTCGGCCTGGTGGAGACGTGCGCCACCCACGTCGCCCAGGACGGCAAGGCCTGGCAGGGCGAGATGGGTGTGCACGACGACGCGATGCTCCCCGGCCTGAAGCGGCTCGCCGAGCGCATCCACCAGGGCGGCGCCCTGCTCTCCGCGCAGCTCTTCCACGGCGGGCTGCGAGCCAACGCGGAGGTGAGCCAACGGGAGGTGTGGAGCGCCAGCGCCTACGACAGCGATGGCCTCCGCTGCAGAGAGGCCACCGAGGCCGACATCGAAGGCGTCATCACCGCCTTCGCGGACGCCGCGCGCCGCTGCGCCGACGCGGGCTTCGACGCCGTGGAGCTCCATGGCGCGCACGGCTACCTGCTGTCGCAGTTCCTGAGCACCGTGTTCAACCGCCGGAAGGACCGCTGGGGCGGCTCCCTGGAGAACCGCTGGCGGCTCCTTCAGGAGACGGTCCGCGCGGTGAAGCACGCGGCGCCCTCCCTGGTGCTCGCCGTCCGCATCTCCCCGGAGGACGCCGGGCAGGCCAAGGGGCTGGACCTGGATGAGTCGCTGGACGTCGCGCGGATGCTCCAGCGTGAAGGCGTGGACATCCTCCACCTGTCACTCTGGAAGGCCGCCCTCAACACCCGGAAGCGGCCGGACCAGCACGCGACGCCGCTGTTCCGCCAGGCCGTGGGGCCAGACATGCGCATCGTCGTCGCGGGCGAGGTGCGCACGCGCGAGGACGCGGAGGCCCAGCTCGCGCGCGGCGCGGACGCCGTCGCCGTGGGCCGCGCGGGCATCGCGAACCACGACTGGCCCCGGCGCGTCCAGCGAGGCATCCCCCTCCAGGTCCCCCCGCTGTCCCCCACCACCCTCCACGCCGAGGGCCTGTCCGATGTCTTCGTGAACTACATGCGCAACTGGCGCGACTTCGTCGCGGACAGCCCGGCTTGAAACGCGCGATGGCCCCACTCCCAGGCAGGAGCGGGGCCGCGCGCGTCACTTCCACCGAGGCGGACGTTCAGCGCCGGGGGGCCGGGGGCGCCGCGTTGATGCCCAGGTACTCCTGGAGCGGCTTCACCTCCAGCTCCGTGCGCTTGAGGGACTCCAGCGCGCCCACCGCCATGCGCGCCGCCTGCACCGTCGTGTAGTACGGCACCGAGTGCATCAGCGACTCGCGGCGGATGGAGAAGCTGTCGGCGATCTCCTGCTTGCCGAAGGTGGTGTTGATGACCAGCACGATTTCACCGTCGAGAATCTTGTCGACGATGTTCGGGCGGCCCTCCTTCACCTTCTGCACCACCTGCGCCTCGATGCCCTTCGTCGCCAGGTACGCGTGGGTGCCGCTGGTGACGACGAGCGAGTAGCCCATGTTCCGCAGCCGCCGCGCCAGGTCCACCACCGCCGGCTTGTCGTCGTCCTTGACGGAGATGAACACCTTGCCGCTCTTGGGCAGCTTCACGCCCGCGGCGAGCTGGCTCTTGGCGAAGGCGGACGCGTAGTCGTTCGCCAGGCCCATCACCTCGCCGGTGGACTTCATCTCCGGCCCCAGGATGACGTCCACGCCCGCGAAGCGCGCGAAGGGGAACACGCTCTCCTTCACCGCCACGTGCTTGAACTCCGGCTCCTGCGTGGCGCCCAGCTCCTTGAGCGTCTTGCCCACCATGCAGAGCGCGGCGATCTTCGCCATGGCCACGCCGGTGGCCTTGGAGATGAAGGGCACCGTGCGGCTGGCGCGCGGGTTCACCTCCAGGATGTAGATGGTCTTCCCCTGGATGGCGAACTGCACGTTCATCAGGCCCACCACGCCCAGCTCGCGCGCCAGGGCGATGGCCTGGTCCTTCATCCGCTCCACCAGGTCCGGGGACAGCGAGTGCGGCGGCAGCGTGGCCGCGGCGTCACCGGAGTGCACGCCCGCCTCCTGGATGTGCTCCAGCACGCCGCCAATCATCACCGCGCCGGTGCGGTCCGCCACCAGGTCCAGGTCCACCTCGATGGCGTCCTTCAAGAAGCGGTCGATGAGCACCGGGTGCTCGGGCGACGCGCTCACCGCCTCGCGCATGTAGCGCTCCAGGCTGGACACGTCGTAGACGGTCTCCATGGCCCGGCCGCCCAGCACGTAGGAGGGCCGCACCATGACGGGGTAGCCGATGCGCTCGGCCACCTTGAAGGCCTCCGCGTGGCTGCGCGCGACGCCGTTCTCCGGCTGCTTCAGGCCCAGCTTCTCGATGAGCGTGGCGAAGCGCTCGCGGTCCTCCGCGCGGTCGATGGCGTCCGGCGGCGTGCCAAGAATCGGCAGGCCCGCCTTCTCCAGCGGCACGGAGATGCGCAGCGGCGTCTGGCCGCCGAACTGGACGATGGCGCCCACCGGCTTCTCGCGCTGGGACACCTCCAGCACGTCCTCGATGGTCAGCGGCTCGAAGTACAGGCGGTCCGACGTGTCGTAGTCGGTGGACACCGTCTCCGGGTTGCAGTTGACCATCACCGTCTCGTAGCCGGCCTCGCGCAGGGCGAAGGCGGCGTGGACGCAGGCGTAGTCGAACTCGATGCCCTGGCCGATGCGGATGGGGCCGCTGCCCAGGATGAGGACCTTCTGGCGGTCCGTGGGGGGCGCCTCGTCCTCCTCCTCGTAGGTGGAGTACAGGTAGGGCGTGTACGCCTCGAACTCCGCGGCGCAGGTGTCCACCCGCTTGAAGACGGGCCGGATGTCGCGCGCGTGCCGGTGCGCCCGCACCTCCTCCTCCGGGTAGCCCAACAGCTTGCCCAGGTACTTGTCGGAGAAGCCGTGCGCCTTGGCCTGCCGGAGCACCTCGTCCGGGAGCTGATCCAGGCGGCCGTACTCCTGGAGCGACTGCGCCTCGTTCACCAGCATCTGGATGTAGCGCAGGAACCACGGGTCGATGGCGGACAGCGCGTGCACGTCCTCCACCGTCAGGCCCTCGCGGAAGGCCTGGGCCACGTACCAGGGCCGCTCCGGGCGGGGGATGCGCAGCGCCTCGCGCAGCACCTTCTCCCGCTCCTCCTTCTCCGCCGGCAGCTCCGGGGACTCCAGGCCCACGCGGCCCAGCTCCATGGAGCGCAGCGCCTTCATGTACGCCTCCGGGAAGGTGCGGCCAATGGCCATCACCTCGCCCACCGAGCGCATGCTCGTGGTCAGCGTCCGGTCCGCGTGCGGGAACTTCTCGAAGTTGAAGCGCGGCACCTTCACCACCACGTAGTCCAGCGTCGGCTCGAAGGAGGCCGGCGTGTCGCGGGTGATGTCGTTGCGCAGCTCGTCCAGCGTGTAGCCCAGCGCCAGCTTCGCGGCGATCTTCGCGATGGGGTAGCCCGTCGCCTTGGACGCCAGCGCGCTGGAGCGCGACACGCGGGGGTTCATCTCGATGACGACCATGCGGCCGTCCTTCGGGTTGATGCCGTACTGGATGTTGGAGCCGCCGGTGTCGACGCCAATCTCCCGGATGATGGCCAGCGAGGCCTGCCGCATCCGCTGGTACTCGCGGTCCGTCAGCGTCTGCGCGGGCGCCACGGTGATGGAGTCACCGGTGTGCACGCCCATGGGGTCCAGGTTCTCGATGGAGCAGACGATGATGACGTTGTCCGCCGTGTCGCGGACCACCTCCAGCTCGTACTCCTTCCAGCCCAGCACGCTCTCCTCCACCAGGATGGTGGTGGTGGGGCTGGCCTTCAGGCCGGAGCGGCAGATGGTCTCGAACTCCTCGCGGTTGTACGCGATGCCGCCACCCGTGCCGCCCAGCGTGAAGGACGGGCGGATGATGGCGGGGAAGCCAATCTCCTCCACCAGTTGCATCGCCTGGTCCAGCGTCGTGGCGTAGCCGCTCTTGGGCAGCGCCACGCCAATCTTCTGCATGGCCGCCTTGAAGAGCTGGCGGTCCTCGGCCTTGTTGATGGCCTCCAGGGACGCGCCGATGAGGCGCACGCCGTACTTGTCCAGGATGCCCTGCTCCGCCAACGCCTTGGCGAGGTTGAGCGCCGTCTGGCCGCCCATGGTGGGCAGGAGCGAGTCCGGCCGCTCCGAGGCGAGGATGCGCTCGGCCGCCTCCACCGTGATCGGCTCGATGTAGGTGCGATGCGCGAACTCGGGGTCCGTCATCACGGTGGCGGGGTTGCTGTTGAGCAGCACCACCTCCACGCCTTCATCCCGGAGTGCCTTGATGGCCTGTGTACCGGAGTAGTCAAACTCGACGGCCTGCCCGATGACAATCGGACCCGAGCCAATCACCAGAACCTTGCGGATATCGGTACGCTTGGGCATCGGGGCGCCCCCATACCAACGTCCGCCCCCACATGCGAGGACTGTGTTGGGGCCGCCCGCTCGCACGGACGCCGGGCCCCGCTCGCTGTCCTCTGCTAGGCTCCGCGGCCCACGGAGGTTCCCTTGCGACACTGGTCCCTGGCACTGCTTGTTTCACTCGCGTCACCTGCCCTCGCCCAGGATGCCGCCGCCCCCGCGCCCGAAGGCGCCCAGCCCCCACCGCCAGCGGTGAAGGCGCCTGCTCCCGCGGAACATTCGGGAGAGGCCGGAAAGCCCGCCGCCGAGGCGCCGGCCAAGGCCGCTGCCCCGAAGGCCGAGCCCGCTACCGAGGCGCCTGCTGGGAAGGCCGCCGCCAAGGCCGAGCCCGCTACCGAGGCGACTGCTGGGAAGGCCGCAGCCGCCGCCAAGGCCGAGGCCGCTCCGGCGTCCGGAGGTACCAAGGCCGGAGCCACTCCTGCGGCTGGAGTCGGCAAGGCCGAGGCCGCTCCGGCGGCTGGCGGCGCCAATGCCGGGGCCGCTCCTGCGGCGTCTGGAGCCGGCAAGGCCGAGGCCGTCCCGGCGGCTGGCGTCGCCAAGACCGGGGCCACGCCGGCAACCGGAGCCGCCAAGGTCGAGGCCGTCCCGGCGGCTGGCGTCGCCAAGACCGGAGCCGCCAAGGTCGAGGCCGTCCCCGCGGCTGGCGTCGCCAAGGCCGCGGCCGCCACGCCGAAGGCCGAAGCACCCGCGGAATCGAACCCGGCCGCCGCCGCTGAAGCGGCTCGCGCCTCGACAGCGACGGAACGGCCCAACCTGCCCCCCGGAATCCTCGACTTGAAGCGCGAGCCCGTCCCGGACGTGCCGCCCCTGTCGCCCGAGGAGCAGACGCGGCGGGACATCCAGGCGGACGCCCGCTTCCTCTTCCAGTGCCTGCTGACGGGCGATGTGCGCACCGCCTCGAACGAGTTGCTCTACCCGTTCGCCCTGGAGGCCGAGCGCTACCCGACGCCGGAGGAGCTGGTGTCCGCGTGGGTGAAGCAGCTCCGGCTGAAGCGCACGGACCTCATCACCCTCTACGACATCGAGGTGATGCCGCTGGAGGCCATGGAGAAGAAGTACGGCAAGGCCCCCGCGCGGCTGGGGTTGGATGTGCGCAACCCCAAGGAGGTGTGGACGGCGGTGGCCAACCTCTCCGGCCGGCCCGCCGTCCTCGTCTACCGTCAGTACCGCGAGGAGTTCCGCGCGTTCGCGTACACGGACTGACGCTCAGCTCAGGGCCTTGACCAGCTCGCCCAGGCGGGTCAGGCCCTTCTGCAGCACCTCGCGCGAGGTGACGAAGCTCATGCGCACGTAGCCCTCCGCGCCGAAGGGCTCGCCGGGCACGGCGGCGACGCGGAAGTCGTCGAGGAGGATCTCCGAAAGCTGCATCGCGGACGTCACCGGCTTGCCCTTGTAGGAACGGCCCAGCAGGCCCCGCACGTCCGCGAACGCGTAGAAGGCCCCCTCCGGCATCCGGCAGCGCACGCCGTCCAGCGCGTTCAACCCCGCGACGAAGAAGTCACGGCGCTCGCGGTACTCCTTCACCATGGCGGCCAGGGTGTCCGGTGGCCCCTGGAGCGCCGCCAGCGCGGCCTTCTGGCCAATGGACGAGGCGTTGGACGTGGACTGGTCCTGCACCATCTGCATGGCGGCCACCAGCGGCTTGGGCCCGGCGATGTAGCCCAGGCGCCACCCCGTCATGGAGTACGCCTTGCTCATGCCGTTGACGACGACCAGCCGCGGCACCAGGTCCGGCGCCACGTCGCTGATGCCCAGGCGCTCCTCGGTGTAGAGCAGCTTCTCGTAGATGTCGTCGGTGACGATGAGGCAGTCGTGGGGACGCAGCACCTCGGCGATGCGCTCCAGCGCCGCGCGCGAGTAGACGGCGCCCGTGGGGTTGCCCGGGCTGTTGATGATGACGGCGCGCGTGCGCGGCGTGAGCGCGCGGCGGATGGCGTCCGGGTCCGGCGCGAAGCCGTCCTCCTCGCGCGTGGGGACGATGACGGGCGTGGCGCCCGCCAGCCGCACCATGTCCGGGTAGCTCACCCAGTAGGGCGCGAAGATGAGGACCTCGTCCCCTTCCTCCAGCGCCGCCTGACAGAAGTTGTAGAGGGCCTGCTTGCCCCCGGAGGTGACGAGCACCTGGTCCGGCGTGTAGCGCAGGCCGTTGTCCTTCTCCAGCTTGGCGCAGATGGCCTCGCGCAGCTCGGGGATGCCGTTGGTGGCGGTGTACTTGGTGAAACCCGCGCGCAGGGCGTCCACCGCGGCCTGCTTCACGTACTCCGGCGTGTCGAAGTCCGGCTCTCCCGCGGCCAGGACCACCACGTCCACACCCTTGGCGGCGAGCGCCTTGGCGCGCGAGTTGAGAGCGAGCGTCGGAGACGGCTTGATGGCCTGGAGCCGGCTGGCAAGTTTCATGTCCCCTGCCTAACGCGGAGCGCCACGGGGGACAAGGGGCCTGCCGCCCCTACTTCCTGCCAGCGAACTTCGCCTTCAAACCTTCGTGCACGTTGGGCGGCACCAGCCCGGTGACGTCCCCGCCGAAGGAGGCCACCTCCCGGACGAGGTTGGAGGAGATGTAGAAGTAGTCCTCCCCCGTCATCATGAAGACGGTCTCCACGTCCGGCGCGAGCTTCCGGTTCATGTTGGCGAGCTGGAACTCGTATTCGAAGTCCGACACCGCCCGCAGGCCCCGGACGATGACGCCCGCGTTGCGGCGCCGCACGTAGTCCACCAGCAGGCCGTGGAAGGCGTCCACCTCCACCCGCTCGTCCTGGATGGCGTCCCGAATCAACGTGCGCCGCTCGTCCTCGGAGAAGAGCGGCGTCTTCTTCGGGTTCACCGCGATGGCCACGATGAGCCGATCGAACATCTTCAGGCTGCGCTGGATGAGGCTCAGGTGCCCGTTGGTGAGCGGATCAAAAGAACCTGGATAGATGGCGACCGGCATGCGCCTGGAAGTCTCGGATGCCCCCGGGAGCCGGTCAAGGACTGCTCACGGCGCCCGATAGAAGCTCACCAACGTGTCGCCAAAGCGGCGCTGGTCTTCCCGGGTAAGCCCGGCATGTGTGTCCGGCGCCGCCTCGCGCTTGTCGTGCTCCACCACCACCATGCCGGCGGGGGTCAGCAGGCCGGCCGCCACGATGCCGTCCAGCACCGTCTCCACCACGCGCGCGGCGTACGGCGGGTCCGCGAAGATGAGCTCGAAGCGCTCCCCCCGCCGCTTCAGCGCCTCCAGCGCCCGGGCCACCGGCGAGGAGAGCACCTCCACCTGCGCGGCGAGCCCCACGGCCCGCGCGTTCTCCCGGCACAGCGTGAGCGCCTCGCGGTCCTGGTCCACCAGCACCGCCTGCCCCGCCCCGCGCGACACGGCCTCCAGGCCCAGCGCGCCGGTGCCGGCGTAGAGGTCCAGCACCCGCTGGCCGTCCAGGAACTGGCCCAGCACGTTGAAGAGCGTCTCCCGGACGCGGTCGGCCGTGGGACGGATGTGCCGGGACGAGGACTTGGGGCCGGCCAGGGCGCGGCCCTTGGCGGTGCCTGCGACGATTCGCATGCGGCCCTTCTACACCGCTCCGGGCTCAGTCGCCCCGCTTCTCCGCCAGGAAGCGCAGCGACGTCTGGCCCGTGCGGGTGGCGCCCAGCGCGCCGAGGACCTCGGTGGCCTCCATGAAGGACAGGGCCTCCAGCTTCTCCCGCGCGGCGTCGTCCAGCGGCGGGAGCTGCTCCTCCAGCACGCCCAGGAGCTGCCCCGCGGGCAGTCCGGCGGCCGCGGCCTTCTCCTCCACGCTGGCCCGGACCTCCGGGGGCCAGGCGCCCAGCGCGAGCCGCTCGAAGGCGCCCACGCAGTCCACCTTGCGCGCGCCCGCCGCGACGTACGTGGGCAGCCCGCCAGCCAGGGCCGCGCCGACCTCGCCCACCGACAGCGCCGCGTCATACTCCGACGCCAGCTCCACCAGGGTCCGCAGCAGCCGCACGTCCGGCTCGCCCTCGCCGAGCGCGGCCTCCGGCACGCGGATGAAGTCCACCGGCACCTTCCACTGCCGGAGGCCCTCCAGCAGCGTCCGGTACGCGTCCGTCAGCCCGCCGCTGGTGGCGGCCGGGCCCGTCAGCTCCAGCGCCAGCTCGCGCTCCGTCACCGGGGCCACCAGCGCGTTCACCGCCTCCACGGCCGCGTAGGAGTCCAGCCGGGACAGGTCCAGGGACACCAGGGAGAAGCCCGCGTCCACCACGCGGTAGACGCCGTCCTTCAGGGCGTCCAGCGTGTCCGCGTCCGCGCGGGCCACGAGGATGGGCCCGGCCTGCAGGAACAGGGGCCGCGCGTGCTCGGCCTCGGAGGCCGCGTGGTGCGCGGCGGCGACGAAGCGCTCGGGCGCCCCCCGGTCCGACAGCGGATGCGGGCAGGCCAGCCCCAGCACGGCGTCCTCGGACCGGGCCGCGCGCAGCAGCCCCGGCAAGGCGCCCTTCGCCTGCACCGGCAGACACGGCAGCGCCGCCGGCGCCTCCGACAGGGCTCGCAGCAGCTCCCGGGGGTTCAGCAGCGGCACGCGCGAGCCCGCGCCCACCCGCGCCACCGTGTTCCCCGGCCGTAACGTCAGCACCTTGTCCAGCACGTTCATGGAGCGCGGAGAATCATCCGCCCGCGCCGCCCGAGGCAAGGCGAAGCTGCCAGGGAGCGTCCGATGGGGCACGCGCCCGGGCCCAGGGCCGGTAGGCCAGCCAGGCCGGGGCGCGTCAGTGGACCTCGCCCAGGTGGGCGTAGGTCTCGCTCTCGATTTGAATCGTGGTGTGGTCGATTCCGAAGCGGTCGAACAGGTCGTGCTTCACCGCGGAGAGGATCGCGTCGTTGTTGCAGACCATGGGGTCCTGCACCACCAGGTGCGCGGACAGGGCGTACACGCCGCTGGAGATGGTCCACACGTGCAGGTCATGCACCGCGGTGACGCCCTCCGCGCGCAGCATCAGCTCCTTGATCTGCGCCAGGTCCACGTGCGCCGGCACGGCCTCCATCAGCACGTCCACCGCGTCACGCACCAGCCGCACCGCGCCAATGACGATGACGAGGGAGATGACCACCGAGATGATGGGGTCCACGACGTACCAGCCCGTGTAGGCCATGATGCCCGCGCCCACGAGCACGCCCACCGACGACAGCGTGTCCCCCAGCACGTGCAGGAAGGCCCCGCGCACGTTCATGGAGTGGGAGCGGTGGAGGAATCCCAGCGCGCCCAGGTTGGCCAACAGGCCCACCGACGCCACGATGGCCATGGGCCCGACGTCCACCTGGGCCGGCGAGCGCACCCGCTCCCACGCCTCATAGAGGATGAAGCCGGTGATGCCCATCAGCAGCACGCCGTTGAGCAGCGCGCTGAGGATCTCCATCCGGTAGTAGCCGTACGTCTTCTTCACGTCCGCCGGCTTGCCCGCGAACCACAGGGCCACCAGGCTCAGCGCCATCGCGGACACGTCCGTCAGCATGTGCCCCGCGTCGGACAGCAGGGCCAGCGAGTTCGTCAGCCAGCCGCCCACGGCCTCCGCCAGCGCGATGGTGGACGTCAGCACCAGGGCGAAGATGAGCCGGTGCTTGTCCTTCTTCCGCTCCTCCGCCAGTCCGCCCCTCCGGGGACCGTGCGAATGCCCGTGCCCATGCCCGTGGCCATGATGATGATGGTGGCCGTCGCCGTGGTCATGCGCGTGGCCATGCCCGGATTCACCGCGGGTGTAAGGGGAGGTAGTCACGGGAGAGAGGGGTGCGGATAATGCCCATTCATGAGGTATGAGAGGCCGGGAATCTGGCAGGTGCCAGGCCCGGCGTCCCCTGCTCCGGTGCGTGGGGAGACGCGACGGAGGTGGGGATGGACTACGGGAAGCATCTGAACCTGCACACCATCATCATGCTCAGGGATGTCATCCGCAAGTGGTGGCAGGTGGAGCTCGCCTTCGCGGACCGCCACGGGGTGGTGCACGCGTGGCAGCGCGGGGACGTCACCCCGCCGCCGAACGCGCTGTGCCGCGCCGCCTTGACCTCCAAGGAGGGCATGCGGCGCTGCGGTCAATCCGTCCGCGTGCTGAACGAGAAGTTCAAGGCCAACAAGAAGGTGCGCCGCTCGCTCATTCACGACTGCCACCTCAACTTCACCATCGTGGGAGCGCCACTCTACATCGCCAACGAGTACGAGGGCTTCCTCTTCGTCGAGGGCTTCGCCCGCCAGCCCCTTGACGCGCGCGAGGCGGAGGTCCTCAAGTCGAAGGTGCGCCAGTTCGCCCCGCCGCACACGGACCTGGACGGGCTCACCGAGCAGGTGCCCGTGCTGGACGGGGGCGAGCTGAGCAAGCTGGGCGACCTGCTGGAGTGCGTGGCGAAGGAGATCGCCAGCCACGAGGCGGAGGCGGCGTCGCGCCAGGAGGACGGCGCGCCCGCGCTGTCACGCGAGCTGAACGACCGCTTCCGCTTCGAGAAGATCATCGGGCGCTCCGGCCCCATGATGGAGGTGTTCCGGCTGATGGAGAAGGTGGCCAACTCCGACTCCACCGTCCTCATCAACGGCGAGTCCGGCACCGGCAAGGAGCTGGTGGCCCGCGCCATCCACGTCAACGGCCCGCGCGCGCAGCAGCCCTTCGTGGTGCAGAACTGCTCCGCCTTCAACGACAACCTGCTGGAGAGCGCCCTCTTCGGCCACACCCGCGGCGCCTTCACCGGCGCGCTGCGCGACAAGAAGGGCCTCTTCGAGGTCGCCGACGGCGGCACCTTCTTCCTGGACGAGGTGGGCGACATGTCCGCCGCGCTCCAGGTGAAGCTCCTGCGCGTGCTGCAGGAGGGCACCTTCCTGCCCGTGGGCGGCACCCAGCTCAAGGAGGTCAACGTCCGCGTCATCGCCGCCACCCACAAGGACCTGGGGGAGCTGGTGAAGCGGGGCGAGTTCCGCGAGGACCTGTACTACCGCATCAACGTCATCCGCGTGCAGTTGCCGCCCCTGCGCGAGCGCCGCGACGACATGCCGGTCCTCATCGACCACTTCCTGCGCAAGCACCACCGCGAGGGCCAGCGCGCCCGGGGGTTGGATCCGGAGGCCCTGGCCATCCTGGGCGCCTACGCGTGGCCGGGGAACATCCGCGAGCTGGAGAACGAAATCGAGCGGCTCCTCGTCCTCGGGGGCGAGCTGGAGTTCATTCCCGCCGAGCTCCTCTCCAGCCGCATCCGGGACGCGGTGTTGCCCGGCGGCGGGCCCTTCATCTCCCCGCGCGCCCACGGCAAGCTGCACGAGGCCGTGGAGGCCCTGGAGCGGGAGATGATCCAGCAGGGCCTGCTGCGCACGCGCTACAACAAGAGCCGGCTGGCGCGGGAGCTGGGTATCAGCCGCTCCAACCTCATCCTGAAGATCTCCCGCTACGGCCTGGACAAGGGCCTGCCCGACGACGAGGCGGAGATGGGCGACGCATGAGCCCCAGCGCGCGGTACTTCCACCAGGACCGCCTCCGCGTGCCGGACGGCGCGGAGCTGTACTACCAGGTCCAGGGGGATGGCCTGCCAGGCATGGTCTTCTGTGACGGCCTGGGCTGTGACGGCTTCGCCTGGAAGTACCTGGCGCCCTACCTGGTGCGAAACCACCGCGTGCTGCGCTGGCACTACCGGGGCCATGGCCGCTCCACCGTCCCCGAGGACCGCTCGCGCATCGGCATGCTGTACACCTGCGACGACCTGCGGCGGATGCTGGACGCGGTGGGGATGGAGCGCGTGGTCCTCTTCGGCCACTCCATGGGCGTCCAGGTGGCGCTGGAGTTCCACCGCCGCTACGCCCACCGCGTGTGCGGGCTGGTCCTCATGTGCGGCAGCTACGGCAACCCGCTGGACACCTTCCACGACTCCACCGCCCTCAAGCGCGCCTTCCCCCTCATCCGCCGCGTGGTGGAGCGCTACCCCGGGCCCTCCGCCCGCCTCATCCACACGGTGCTGCGCACCGAGCTGGCCGTGCAGCTCGCCATCACCCTGGAGATGAACCGCGAGCGCATCGCCCGCAACGACCTGGCGCCCTACTTCGACCACCTGGCCCGCATGGACCCGGTCGTCTTCGTGCGCACCCTGGACTCCATGGCGGAGCACAGCGCCGGGGACCACCTCCCCCATGTGGACGTGCCCACCCTGGTGGTGGCCGGAGACAAGGACAAGTTCACCCCGGGTTGGATCTCCGAGGAGATGGCGGACCGCATCCCCGGCGCCGAGCTGGAGCTCATCCCCGACGGCACCCACACCGCCCCACTCGAAGCGCCCGGGCTGGTGGAGGCCCGGGTCGAGCGCTTCCTCCGCGAGCGACTGAACGTCCGTACCGTCGCCGCCCCCTCTGAAACGCCCCCCTCGGAGCGCACCCCTCCCGCCCTTTGAGCGGGGGTGGGTGTCACCCGGGACGCGCCGGCGCCCCGGCGATGTTCAAGGGTGACGCGGGTGTGAAAACCGGCCTGCCTGGACGCTGGACTTCCGGCTGCATTGCAGGGGACGCACTCGCGGCATATAAGCGCCCGCCTTCCGGGTTCCGGTGGGGTTCGGAAGCCCCGGCCTCCTCGGGCGATCCCCACCTTCCATCACAGTTCGGTTCGTATGATTCCTCGCGAAAACATCCGTAACGTCGCCATCGTCGCCCACGTCGACCATGGCAAGACCACGCTCGTCGATCACCTCCTCCGCCAGGCGGGCACCTTCCGTACCAACGAGCACGTCGCCGAACGGGTGATGGACTCGAATGACCTCGAGCGCGAGAAGGGCATCACCATTCTCGCGAAGAACACCGCGGTCAATTACAAGGGCATGCAGATCAACATCATCGACACCCCGGGTCACGCCGACTTCGGTGGTGAGGTGGAGCGCGGTCTGCGCCTCGTCGATGGCGTCATCCTGCTGGTGGACGCCGCCGAAGGTCCCCTGCCCCAGACGCGCTTCGTGCTGAGCAAGGCCCTGGCCATGGGCCTGAAGACGGTGCTGGTCATCAACAAGATCGACCGCCAGGACGCCCGCGCGAAGGACGTGCTGGACCTGGTGTACTCGCTCTACATCGACCTGGGCGCGGACGATAAGCAGTTGGAGATGCCCGTCCTCTACACCATCGCCCGCCAGGGTCAGGCGTCCACGGACCTGGACGTGCCCGGCAAGACGCTGGAGCCCCTGTACGACGCCATCATCAACCACATCCCGCCGCCGCCGAAGTCGGACGAGACGTCGCTGCAGCTCCTCGTCGCCAACCTGGACTACGACGACTACGTCGGCCGTCTGGCCGTGGGCCGCGTGCAGGCCGGCCGCATCACCGCCAACATGCCCGTGGCCGTCTGCCGCGAGGGCGGGAAGGTGCAGCAGGGGAAGATCGTCAAGCTGTACGGCTTCTCCGGCCTGAAGCGCGTGGAGATTCCGGACGCGGGTCCGGGTGAAATCGTCTCCATCGCCGGCATCGAGGAGATCTCCATCGGCGACACCATCTCCGACGCGGAGAAGCCGGTGCCGCTGCCGCGCATCACCGTGGACGAGCCCACGATGATGATGATCTTCAAGGTCAACGACGGGCCGCTGGCGGGCAAGGAAGGCAAGTTCGTCACCTCCCGCAACCTGCGTGAGCGCCTCTACCGCGAGGCCTACCGCAACGTGGCCGTGCGCGTGGAGGACACCGAGACGCCCGACGCGTTCCGCGTGGTGGGCCGCGGCGAGCTCGCCCTGGCCGTCATCATCGAGAACATGCGCCGCGAGGGCTATGAGCTGACCGCCTCCAACCCGGAGCCGATCACCAAGGAGGTGGACGGCCAGGTCCACGAGCCCATGGAGCTGCTCTTCTGCGACGTGCCGGAGAACAGCGTGGGCGCGGTGACGGAGCGCCTGGGGCCCCGCAAGGGCCGCATGACGGACATGGCCAGCCTGGGCTCGGGCCGCACCCGGCTCCAGTTCCGCATCCCGGCGCGCGGCCTCATCGGGTTCCGCTCGGAGTTCCTCACCATCACCCGTGGCGAGGGCATCATGAGCAGCCAGTTCGACGGCTACGAGCCGTGGTTCGGCTACATCCCCAAGCGGCAGAACGGCGCCATCGTCTCCGACCGCCTGGGCGACACCGTGCCCTACGCGCTCTTCAGCATCCAGGAGCGCGGCCAGCTCTTCATCGGCGCTGGCACCACGGTGTACGAGGGAATGATCATCGGCGAGCACTCGCACGCGTCCGAGCTGAACGTGAACTGCTGCCGCGAGAAGAAGCTCACCAACATCCGCGCCTCGGGCCGCGACGAGAACGTCATCCTCACGCCGCCGCGTGAGATGGGCCTGGAGAAGGCGCTGGAGTGGATCGCCGATGACGAGCTGGTCGAGGTGACGCCCAAGTCCATCCGCATGCGCAAGAAGGCGCTGGCGGTGGGCGAGCGCTACCGCGCCGAGCGTGACCGCAAGCGCGAGGAGCGCGCGGCCGAGGGCGAGTAGCCACTGCCGGGCGGGCGCTTCGACGCGCCCCGCCGCACCCGGGCCCGCTCCCACGCTGTCGGGGGCGGGCCCTTCGTGTATGCGGGCTTCAGAAGGTGTACTTCACCTTCGGGAACACGGCGAAGGACGTGATGTTGGGCCCGATGATGTAGCGGGCCAGCAGGTCCGCGCCGACGGAGAAGTGGTCCATGCCGGTGGCGTACTCCACGCCGAAGCCCAGGCCCGCGTTGGGCGCGCTGACGGCGCGTCCCGGGTCGCCCTCGCCGGGGTTCACGGGCGCCGGGTCCAGGCGCGTGTAGCCCGCCACCACCTTGGGCGTGAGGAAGAGCCGGTCCATGACGCGCACGTGGTAGGCCACGGACGCGTTGAAGAAGGCCATGGTGAAGTTGTCGGAGAGCGCGCACGTCTCCGTGCCCGGCAGGTAGCCCGCGAAGCAGTTCTGCGCGGACGAGCCGAGCCCGAAGTGCGCCCCCAGCGACAGCGTCTCCGTGAGGTCGTACCCCACGCCGAGCTGCAGGTACGTCTGCGCGTTGGAGTAGACGTTCTCCCCGCCCACGGTGAAGAACACGCCGATGTCCGTCTCGGTGAAGAAGCCCCGGCGCGGTTCGAACGCCACCCCTTCCGGCGGTGTGGCCGCGAGGACCGGAGACGACAGCAGCGCGAGCGCGGCAATGAGCTGAGACTTCTTCACAGGTCCTCCCGACAGACGTGCCCTCCCGGCTCAACGCGGGAGCGGCGCAGACGTTAATGACGCCCCCGCGGAACCGGCAGTGGGGGGAAAAACGAAAGTGGCGTGGACCGTTGCGTCCACGCCACTCCGGGTGCTTCAGGGCCCGCTACCGCCGCTCACCCGCCCGCGGGCGAGAAGAGCCAGGGATACGTCACGGACACCACGCCGCCGCCCTTGGGCTCCGGGAACTTCCAGCGGCGGATTCGGGACAGCATGCAGCGCTCCGCCGCGGCGTTGTTCAGCGTCGTCTCGGAGACACTCGCGTCGGACACCGCGCCCGTCGGGTCGATGACGAAGGCCACCGCCACCTTGCCGGCGAGGCTCGGGTCCTTGTTCAGCTCCGACTCGTAGCAGTACTTGATCTCCCCCTGGTGCCGCCGGATGACCTTGGCGATGACGTCCTTGTCCAGGCCGCCCACCACCGTCGTCTTGCCGGGGATGACCTTGGTGATGGACTTGCCACGGCCGCCCAGGTCGATGCCGCCCGACCCGCCCGTGCCACGGCCAGTGCCCTGCGTCCCGAGGCCACCGATGCCCAGCGCCGTGCCGCCGCCGCCCTTGCCGGTGCCACGCGAGCCCAGGCCCCCCACGCCCTGCGCGTCACCCATGGCCGCGCCGCCCTTGAGGCCGCCCAGCGCGTCGTTGATGCCGGTGCCGAAGCCGCCGGGGCCGAACACGTCCGACGCCCCACCCTTCATGCCCTTGAAGGCGCCCAGCAGGCCGGCCTTGCCCACCGCCTGACGGTCCTTCTCCTTCTTGCTCTTGTCCACCACCGGCGTGCCGGGCTTGGAGGGCGCCGCCTCCTTCTGCTTCGCCTCCTCCTTGCCGAACTTGCCCTCCTCGTCCTTCGCCTTGGCGCCCTCCTCCGGCGCGGAGAGCTGGAGCTTCTTCGCCTCCAGCTTCTTCTGCGGGGTGATGAGGAGCTTGGCCACCCGCTGCTGGGACTCGAAGATGTCGGCGCTCTGCGGCAGCTCCTGGCGCGGCGTCAGCACCATGGCCAGCACCACCGCCAGGCCCGCCAGCATGCAGATGCTGGTGATCTTGAAGAACGTGAAGTCGGAGTCCTTCAGCGACGCGGCGGTGATGACCGGAGACGGCTTCACGTAGCGCGCGACGAAGGACACCGTGCCCAGCGACACCTCCACCCGGTCATGCAGGCCCAGGGTGAAGCGCTGCTCGGCGTCCTCACCGACCTGGCCGGAGAGCGCGCCCGCGGCCCGCAGCGCGTCCTTGGTGCGCACGTGGCCCCGGTTGGTGACGAAGGCGCGCGAGCCCGCCGGCGCGCGGACCTCCAGCGCGTCCTTCTTGCTGACGGCCAGCACGTGGCGCTTGCCCACCGACGGCGTGAAGACGTTGAAGAAGTTCTTCTTCGCCTCGCCGATGGTGACGGGCACGCCGTCCTTGAAGTGCTGGACCTCCAGCATGGTGTCGCCCCACAGCAGCGCGACCTGGAGGACGCGCGCCTCGGGCGTGGGCATGGCCTCGGGAGGCAGCGGCTCCTGGAGGTGGGGCGCCACCGTCCGCCGCGCCGTGGCCGTGTTCGCCGTGTTCTGCGTGGGCGTCCGCGCCGAGGAGGGCGTCGACCGGGGCTGGAGGCCCGGAGGCGCCTGCCGCGGGGGCGGCTCGACGGGGATCGCGCCGGGTGACGCCACCCGCTCCACGCGGTTGCCCAGCGCCGTGGACACCTGCCGCATGGGCGGCGGCGGCGCGGGCACCAGGTTCGGCGGCTCCGCGCGCGTCTGCGCCTGCAGGCCACGCGGCGGCGGCGGTGGCGTGGCCACCGGCCCCTGGAACACCGGGCCCGCCACGCGCGCGCCCGCGGGGAGCGGCCGCTGGGGCTGGCCCGCCCCGAAGAGGACCTCCACCCGGCTGCCGCCCACCGTCAACACATCCCCGGGGTTGAGCGCCGTGGGGAGGACGAGCCGCTGTCCCCGCACCTCCGTGCCGCCTTCACTCCCAAGGTCGATGGCCGTGACGGAGCCATCCTTGTCCACCTTCAGCATCACATGGAGATTCGAGACCTTCGGGTCCTGAATCTTCACCGCTGCCTGAGCGCCCGACCCCACAATGACGCTCTCGGCCTCCGACACGGCTTCCGCCGTGGAGCCATCCGGCCCGGTGATCCGAAGCGTCAAGCCGTTGTTCTTCGCCGCCGCCATGAGGATTTTCCCTCTTCCCTTCCGCCCTGAGAACGACTGCCGCCGCCCGCTGCCGCTAGAGGTTGTCGACTGACTTCTGCAACTCTGGATCGAAGTTGTCCCGGACCTTGATGAGGCTCTGGAAGTCCGTCTTCTTCCGGTGGAGCACGTACGAGCCCTCCGGCTTCGTGAGCTCGCCCTCCACCGCGACGTCCGTGAAGTCGATGACCGTCTTCTTCCGGAAGACGGTGCGGTCCTCCTCCTGGATGATCTTCACCGTGTCGCGTGACTCCTGCGCCACTGCCACCGAGGGTGCCGCCCACAGGCCCAGCACCACCACCGCTGATACCAGTCGCCTCATGCTCAACCTCCCTTGCACAGCGCGATCCAACTTCAAGTCCTTGAATCCAGAGGAGCCTGCCTGCCCAACCGGGTGTTGCAGCCTGGAGAGGGGAAAAAAGTTCCGTCCCGCTTCGTCAGAACTCCAGCCTGTCCGCCAGGGTGAGGCCTCGGGTGTCTGTCCAACCTGGCCCCGCCCACCAGGCTGACGGGCGCCATGCGTGTCGGAGGGCCCGCCCCCACCCGTGTCGCGAAAACGGCGTTGCCACTTCAATGAGTGGCAACGCCGACGGTTCCCGCGCCTGAATTGAACGACGACACGCCCGAGGAGCGCGGCGCCCGCCTCACCGGCCCGTGGCGCCGGGAGCAGACTGAACGCCGTTGCCCGCGGGCGTTCCTTCCCCACTGGGAGCAGTGCCCGAGCCCTGCGCGGGCTGGGTGCCCACGCCGTCCGAGGCATCGCCCTCCGTCGCATCAGCCGCGCCCTGCCCAGGCTGCGAACCCGCGCCGCCCGTGGCGTCTCCTTCCGCGCCCGCTTCGGGCTGCGCGCCCTCGGAGCCCTGCGCGGGCTGCGCGCCACCGCCGCCAATGGCCTCATCCGCCGGAGCGCCCTCGCCTTCACCCTCCGCGGTGGCGGGCGCGGCCTCGGGCGGCGCGGCCTTGAGCATGCTCTGCAGGCCCTGCACCTTGGCCGTGATCATCTGCTTGTCGGTGTCCGTCGTCGTCTCGAGCCCCTTGCAGCGGTCGAGGAACGCGATGGCCTTCTCCCAGCCCGCGCGGTCCGACGCGTAGGCCCAGCCCGCGCCGCACACGGCCTCGGGGAGGTCCGCGCGCGTGGCGAGCACCTTCTCGAAGGCCTCACCCGCGGCCAGGCCCTTCTTCGGATCGCGCCCCTTCTGTCCGTCCAGCGCCCAGGCCAGGTACAGCGCCGCGTCCGGCGAGCCCGGCTCCAGCTCCACGGCCTTGCCGAAGGAGCGCTCGGCGCCCGCGTAGTCACGGTAGGCCAGGGCCAGCGCGCCCAGGTTGAGGTAGCCCGGAGCGAACTTCGCATCCAGGGCCACGGCCTTCTGGAAGTTCACCAGCGCGCGGGGGCGGTCCTCCAGCTTCAGGTAGACCATGCCCAGCAGGTTGTGGAGCGCCGGGTCGTTCTCCGCGTGCTTGCGCGCGGTGCCGGCCAGCAGCTCCGCCAGCCGGTACTTCTCCCGCGCGTAGGCCACGTGCGCCAGGTTCTTGTACGCGCCCGGGTTGTCCTTGTTGCGCACCAGCACGCGGCGGGCCGCGTCCTCGGACGCGTCCAGCTTCCCGGCGACGCGGTAGGTGATGGACAGGCTGTTGAGCAGCGACGCGTCGTATTCGCGGCCGGGCGTCTTCAGCGCCCGCTCGAACAGCGCGATGGCTTCATCCAGCCGTCCCTGCTCCCGGTACATGACGCCCAGGTTGACCACCGCGGGCACGTGCGCCGGATCCAACAGCAGCACCTTCTCATAGGCCACGCGCGCGTCGTCAGGCTGGCCCTGGCGCTCGGCGATGACGCCCAGGTTGAACTGCGCGTTGAGGCTCTGCGGCAGCACGTCCACCACCGCCTCGAAGCCCTTGCGCGCGCCGTCCAGGTCGCCCGCCTCGTAGGCCTGGAGCGCCGCCGCGAAGGCGGCCTCCGCGTCGCCGTCCGTCTTCTCCGGAGACGGCGCCGGCTGCTGCTCCGGCGCGGGCTGCCGCGCCGCGGGCGGCGTCGCCTCCGGCATGGCGGTCTGCTTCTTCTGAGGCCCCGACGCGCACGCCGCCGTGAAGGCCAGCGAGCCGACGAGGAGCGAACGGAACCAGTTCATCTGCGTCTTCCCCTTCATCGCAGCACCTCCCCGCGCGCGGCCGTGGGGGCCTGCGCCTCGCCTTCCGAGGACTTCGGCGCCCGCGGGTCCTCCGGCGCGGAGGCCGGCGCCGGCGTGGTCGCGGTGGCGCCCTCCAGCACGCGCACCAGGTCCGACCGGACGAGCGTGTCACTGCCGCGGTAGTCCACCTGCCGCACCTGCGCGTAGGCCCCGGGGCGCAGGCGGTTCACCTGGTCCTGCGCCGTCAGCGTCCACGGGCTGTAGACGCCCAGCTCGTAGGCCTTCTCCAGCGCCTTCTCCAGGGCCTCGGCGGCCTTGTCCTCCAGCGGCAGCGCCAGGTTCTCCAGCTCGCCGCGGTACATGGCGAGCTGCTCCTCGTCGAGCCCGGACGGGTCCGGCGAGTCCATGATGTTGCGCGCGAAGTCCGCGTAGGCCAGGCCGATGCGCGTGAGCGCCGCGATGCCCCAGTCACCGGAGCCGGTGGACAGCACCGCGAGGTACGCCTTCTCCAGCCGTTGAATCTCCTTCTGCTTCGCCGCCAGGTCCCGGCGGATGGTGCTCACCCGCGAGAAGCGGATGCCCGTGTAGCGCTTCCACGCGGGCTCCAGCGACAGGAAGCGCGCGTGGCCGTAGGCGTTGAGCACCGCCGCGTCCTTGCGCGCGCTCTCCGGCAGGCGGTTCCACGCCCGCACCAGCTCGGCCTGCACGCGCTCCTGCTCGCGCGTGTTCTTGAGCTGCTCGTACGCCAGCAGCTCGTGGTAGCGCGCCAGGTACACCTGCGCGGAGCTGGAGCGCGAGTCACGGCCATACGTCTCCGCGAAGTGGCCGAAGGCCCGGGCCGCCTCGCTCCACTTCTTCTCCTTCTCCCACGCGAGCGCCGCCGCGAAGGCCACCTGCGGCACGTCCTTGCGGTCCCTGAAGCGGGACACGTAGGCGTTGTAGGCGGCCACGGCCTTCTGCGGCTCCCCCGCGCCTTCCCACCAGACGCCCGCGTTGAACTGCGCGTCCGCCACCCAGCCGCCCGCCTCGTCCAGCAGCGCCTTGCGCTCGGCGGCCAGCCGCTCACGCTTGGACTCCGCGTCCTCGGCGCCCGGGGCGACGTTCGCCTTGGCGCCCGCCTTGGACTTCCCGCCGGCGTTGGCCGCCTTCAGCGCGGCGTCGTAGCTGGCCACGAAGGACTCCGCCATGACAGCGGCCTTCCGGTACTCGGCGACCTTCTCGTAGAGGCCGGCCAGCGAGTAGCGCGCCTTCAGCTCGAAGGGGCTGCGCGGGTACTCCTTGAGGAAGCGCTCGCCCGCGGCCAGGCCCTTGTCGATCTCCCCCGCCTCCTGCGCGATGACCATCGCGTAGGTGAGCGCGCGGTCCGCGTTCTCCGACTTGGGGAACTCGGACACGAAGCGGAGGAACTCCTCGGCGGCCTTCTTCGGGTTCTTCTCCTTCTTGTAGATGATCTCGTCCACCCACTTGTACTGGCTGCCTTCGACGACGCGGCTGACGCGCACGGCGAAGTCCGTCCCCGGCCTGGCCAGCTTCTTGTTCGCCAGGAACTTCCTCGACAGCGTGTTCAGCTCCAGCCACTCCTCGCGGCTCTCCAGCACGTACATGGTGAGGTCGGCCGCGTCGCGGGAGCGGCGCTCCTCGGGGAACTTCTCGATGATTTCGCCGAAGCGCCGGGCCGCGTCCACGAAGTGGCTGCGGTCGTAGAGGATGACGGCGGCCTGGTAGCGCAGGTCGATTTCATCCTGCGTGTCCGGATACAGCTTCACGTAGACGTCGCACGCGGCGACCAGCCGGTCCTCGAACTTCGTGAGCGGCTCCTCCTGGCGGTCCTTGGCGTCGCGCTTGACGATCTTCTGCCTGGCGACGTCGCCCTTGTCCTTCTTCTCGTCGACCTTCTGGCCGTCGCGCAGGTCGCTCCTGGCGAGCTGGCCGCGCTCGATCTTCACCAGCTTGTCGTAGGCGAGGATGGCGTTGTACGCGGCGCTCTTGCGGTAGGACTCGTTGGAGACCTCGCGCGCCGTGTCGCGGTCCGGAATCTTGAAGGCCACCACGGCGTCGTACTCGGCCGCGGCCGCCTCCCACTCCTCCAGCGCCCAGAGGATCTCCGCGTAGAAGAAGCGGAGGTTGAAGGCGGAGTCCGCCACGAAGTCCGGGTTCGCGTTGGAGGCGAACGCATTCACATACTGCCTGTAGATGTCTCGCGCCAGCCGGTACGTCTCCACCTGGCGCGTCTTCTGCGCCTCCTGGTGGTACTCGGTGACCATGACGCGCATCGCCTCTTCGGTGACGTTGAAGGCGTTGCGCAGGACGGTGGTCTTCCCCTCGTTGGCCTTCCACCACGCGCCACCGGGGCTGTAGAGGTCCACCATCCGCTTCATCTCCTTGCGGACCACCTGGCGCTGGCGGAGCCCTTCGTGCGCGCGGACGATGGCCTGCTGGTACTCCGGCGCGTTGGCGCCCATGGGGTCGTCGTCCACGAGCGTGCGGTAGGTGAGGATGGCGCTGTCGAAGTGGCCCGCCTCCACCAGGCCCGCGGCCGTCTTGGCCAGCAGCCGGCCCACGCGCTGCGCCGGGGCCTTCTGCTTGAAGTAGGCGATGGCCTGCTTCGGCTGGTCCAACTGGACGTAGAAGACGGGCAGGTCGTTGAGCGCCTCGGTGCGCAGGTCACCCAGCTCCGGGCTCTTCGCCGCGTAGTCCACCACCTCGTGGAGCTTCTGGAGGCCCGGCTCGTAGTCGCCGGTGTTGTAGTCACACCAGGACAGCTTGTAGACGGCGTAGGCGTAGATCTTGGGCACGCCCGAGTCCCGCGCCTTCTCGTAGTTCTGCTTGGCGGGGATGAGCTTGTTGTTCTCGAAGTAGTGGTTGCCGAGCTGGATGTACGCGTCCGGCACGAACTGCGACTGGGGGAAGTCGCGGATCAACTCCTCGTAGCGGGCCACCGCGTCCTCGCGGCGCCCCAGCTCGTAGTAGTTGTAGCCCATGGAGAAGAGGACCTCGTCGCGCTGCGGATAGTCCGGGTACGCGCGGAGGATGTCCTCGTAGAGGCCCATCGTCTCGGCGCGGTAGCGCTCGCTGCCCGTGTGGTCCTGCTTGGGCGCCGCCACCTTCTCGCCGCGCGCCACGGCCGCGTCGTACTCCTTCTCCTCCGCGAGGAAGCGCGTCATCTCGAGCTGGTAGAGGTACTTGGACTTCTCCCAGTAGAGCTCCGACAGGCGGTAGAGCATCTCCGCCTTCTGCGGGTTGCCGTCGCGCAGCTTGGGGATGAGGCGCTTGAAGGCCTCGATGGCCTCGTCGCGCTTCTTGTCCGCCAGCGCGTCCCGCTTCGCGTCGGGGATGCGCGGCAGCTCCGCGAACTTCGCCGTGGCGGGCCGGACGCGCGCGGGGCCCTGGCGCACGTCCTCGGGGGCCACGCCCGGGGGCGGTGCCTTCTCCTCGGCCTTGCGGGCCGCCTGGGCCTTCTTCTTCCCGCCCGCCTTGTTGCCGGACGCCCCCGAGGTCTTCGACGCGGACGCCGCGGCGGGCTTCTTCCCCCCCTTACGGGCCTGCGTTTCCGCCGCCTCTCCCACCCCGCCAGTGATGAGCACCGCGCCCACCGCCAGCGCACCGAAACGAAGAACCACCTTCATGCGAGCTCCTGCCGTGAAGCCGACCCGGCATGCGGGCAATCCAGCACCCACTGACGAGGGACGACGGAAAGTAGATGCGCACTTCTGGATTGAGAAGTGGCGGAGGAACGGGGCTTGCGCGCTGTCAACAACGATGGAGGGGCCGCATCCACGCAGCGCGCGCGGAGCCGGCCCCTCCAGGGTACGAACATGGGTGACAACCGCGCCTGTGTTCCTACGGCTGCTGTTCAGCCGTCTTGGCCGGGCAGCCGCGCTTCAGCGTGTATTGGTAATAACCAATCTCATCGATCCAGAACTCGCCCTGGAACTTCCAGTAGTTCCAGGCCGCGCCCGGCATCTTCGGGCGATACAGCGACTGCCGCTTCAGCAGCGCCTTCTGGTCCACGCCGGCCTGCAGCAAATCCTTTTCATCCAATGCCGTCTGGACGCGGATGATTTCCGCCTGGTCGGAGAAGGTCCGCAGATTGTCCGCTGCCTCACGGATGCGGCTCTGCGCCAGCGTCCCACCCACCTGGAGCAGCGTGCCGCGCACGTCCTCCAGCGACGCGGTGGTCTGCGCCGCAAGCGCCGTGCCACGCCACTGTCCATTGATGAGCGCGCGCTTCTCGTTGTCCACGCGCTCCAGCATCCGCATCACCTCGCGGATGCGCTCGTTGTTGCGCAGCCACAGGTACACCGGGCGCGGCAGCCGGCGGTTCTCCGCCGCCACCAGGTTGTAGGACTGCACCAGCGGCACGTCCTCGCCGGTGAAGGGCTCGAGCTGCTGCTCCATGGGGCCGTACAGCGCGTCGAAGGCCGCCAGCGTGGTCTTCACCTCGTCGTAGAGGCACGAGTAGTAATAGACGGTCGCCTTGAGGATCCACGACTCGGGCTGGAAGGCGCCCTCGAACTGCGGCGCGTGCAGGGCCTGGAGGCTGCCGAGCGCCCCGCCGAAGTCCTCGTTCTGGAAGCGCGCGAAGCCGTTCTCGAAGAGCGCCTGGTCCCAGTAGCGCGAGTAGCGCGGCACCCGCTCATACGCGGCGCTGGCGTCGGCGTACTCGCCGCGGCGGTAGTGGAGCCGGCCCAGGGCGATGAGCGCCAGGTGCTGCGTGGCGCGCAAGTCCAACTGCCCCTCCTTCGCGGCCAGCACCGCGTTGAAGGCGGCCAGCGCGTCCTTGTCCAGCACGGAGGCCTCGCCTGGACGGCCCGGGAAGCGCGGGTCCGCCAGCACCACGCCCAGCAGGTAGCGCGCCTTCGCGTACACGCGGCTGTCCTGGGGCACCGCCTCCAGCAGCGCGCGCGCCTCCTCGAAGCGGCTCTTGCGCTGGCTCACCGTGCCCACCAGGTAGTTGATGCGCGCGAGCACTTCCTTGGGCAGCGTCACCCAGCGATCTCGCACCTCGTCGGTGTAGGCTTGGTTGAGGATGCTGGGGATGAGGTTGTGCTCGTCCAGCTGCTGCTGCATGTCCACCAGCCCCTCCACCGCCTTGAGGTAGGAGGGGTGGGAGGGCCCGGCGTTGACGATGGCCGCATAGGTGATGAAGGCGGCGACGGGCAGGCCCTTCTGGGCCAGCGCCTGTCCGAGGAAGTACTCCGCCTTGCCCTTCACCTCCGCGTCGGAGGCCTTCTCCGCCAGTTCGAAGAAGAGGGGCGCGGCGGTGTCCATGTCACCGGCGTTGAAGGCGGCCAGCGCGCGGTTGTAGCCGCCCGGGTCCGGCTGGGCGGTCACCGCGAGCGGCGCCAGGGCGACGAAGAGGCTGAGCAGTCGTTTCATGGCGGTTCGGGCCTTCCTGTGCGTCAGAAGAGGACAGAGAAGCCGGCGTAGAAGCTCACGTTGTTGAGGACGTCGGAGGACGGCTCGGCCACCAGGTCACGGCCCAGGATGATGTCCTCGCGGTAGTTCTTCCGCGTCTTCGGGTCGACGCCGTCGAACTTCTCGTAGCGGCAGCTCCCGCTCAGGTTCAGCGTGGAGAAGTCCTGGTTGGTGGCGCGCGCCGCTTCCAGCGCCTCGAAGTCCGCCAGGTTGCAGCCGTCCACCCGGTCCACCCGCGCGGTATAAATGAGGTCCCTCACCTCCACGCGCAGCGCGTACGACTCACCGAACTGGAGCCGGAAGCCGCCACCCACCGAGCCGAGGAACTTGGTGCCGGTGTCGCCGAAGCGCGCGGGCACCCGGAACGCCTCGCCCTCCACCTCGTTCGTCACCGCCGGCCGGATGAGGTGGCGCGTGGAGCCGATGCCGGCGCCGCCGCTGAGCACCACGCTGAACTGCGCCAGCGAGTTGTTGAGGAAGGCGAACTTGCCGTAGAGCGGGGTGACCTCCACGCCCGCGTGCGCGCCCCACACCAGCAGCAGCGACGAGGCCGCCTGCGCCTGCTCACGCACCTTGTCGATGAGCTCCAGGTTGAAGCCGCTCTCGTTCGAGTACCAGTTGTACTGGCCCATCACCTGGAGGGCGAAGTTCTCCTGCAGGTGGTAGGTGTAGTGCGCCGCCGTGCCCGCGTGGTTGGTGTACTTGCCGTTCACCTGCACCGTGGCCGGGTACAGCGTCAGCTCGTGACGGCCCTCGTCCGCGAAGCGCTTCTTCTGGACGATGTGCACCGACACGTTCGGGTTGTAGAGCGGCGCCCCGTGCACCAGCCGCTGCTGCTGGACGTCCGTGGTGCGCGGCGCGTCGGAGCCCAGGTCGGACGCCAGCACCGGCGCGTCGTCCGGAGCGGGCGGCGCCTCCTGCCCCGCCAGGCCCGTGTCCGCGGGAGCGCCGGGCGACTCCACGGTGGGCGCGGTGTCGGCGGCAGGCGCCGGGTCGGCTTCATCAAGGTTGGCGGGCTCGCCAACGGGCGCCTCGTCGGCGGCGGGCTCGGACGCCGGAGCAGCGCGGACGCCCGCGGGCGGCGCGGCGGCTTCGGTGGCCTCCGCGGGCACCAGCGGCTCCGGCCGGGACGCGGGGCCCACCGGGGCCTCCGGAGGCGACTGGGGCTGCTCGGCCGGCGGCACGGACGTCTCCGCACCGGGCGCGGGCACTTGCTGGACCTGGGCCAGCGCGAAGGCCGGCGCCGGGACGCGCGGCGCGGCCTGCGGGGCCGTGGCGACAAGGAGCGCGAGGGACAGGAACGGTCGCATAGTCAGGTGGACCTAGAAGGAGAAGGTGTAGCCAAGGTCGAACTGCACCAGGTGCGTGAGGCCAGGACTGCGCGCGGGCTCACCCGTCGCCTGCCCCGCCTCCCACGCGTCGCGCGACAGGTTGACGCGGTAGTTGTCCCGGAAGACCCAGTCGCGCAGCTCCAGGCGCACGCCGTGGTTGTTCCGGATGAAGAAGCGGAAGCCCACCGCCGCGGACACCACCGGGGCCACCCGCGACTCCCTCACCCAGTAGTCCTGGGAGGCCGAGCCGCGATCATCCACCGACGTCCGGTTGTCACAGATGCCCAGCTCGCGGTTCACCACCTGCGCGCACTGGATGACGGACCGGCGCTCGAAGGAGCCCAGGCCGCCGCCGGCCCAGACGTAGGCCTGGAAGTGGGCCGGCAGGTCCGACAGCAGGCTGAGCTTCCCGTAGATGGGCGCCCAGCGGACACCGGCCACCCCGTGCAGGTTCATCTGCCAGAGGTCTTCCAGCTCGTCGGTGACGCGCTTGTCCTCGCGGTTGAGGAAGCTCTCGGAGATGGAGCGCGCCAGGCCCGTGTGACGGCTGGCCGCATAGCCCGCCCGCGCCTCCACCGCGAAGGTGTTGAAGAGGTTGAAGGCCACGCCGGCGTTGAAGACGTAGTGCGCCGTCAGGCGCGTCTGCAGCGGCAGACCCACCCCCAGGGACACCTCCAGCTTGCCGCCCGGCTCGTACAGCCGGTTGCGGACGACGACCTTGTCCAGGACGTTCTCATCGTCCTGTGCCGCGGCGACCGGCGCCGCCAACGAGACGGCCAACGAAGCGAAGACGCAGAGCGTGCGTGCGATCATAATCCTGCCCGGCCCGTGGGGTGGGCCGCCATGAGCGGGAGCAACAGGGGCTCCCGCCAGCCACGGAGTTCCGCGTCACCTGACGCTTCTGACTCCTTTGTGGGGCCTGGATGTGCGCACGGCTTCCACGACCGACAAGCCGGAGATGGCCAAGCGTCGGAATTCTTTTCACGGTCGCCCCCACCGGACGCCCACCGGTCAACGTTTCCGGGGCACGCGGTGGCACGGGACGTGATGAAGCAGGCAGCCGGGTCGTCACGCGGGGCAGACACCTGCCCACCCACGGAAACCGCACGGCACCCTGCCCCGCAAAGACGAACGCCCCGCCCGGATGCCCGACGAGTCGGGCCCGGAGGCGGGGCGTTTCGAGCGTCAGACGCTCAGCAGCGGACTACGCGCCGCGCGCGGCCTTGTGCTGCGCGCGCATGGCCGCCTTGATGGAGGGGCGGATGTAGACGACGCCGTCCCTGTGGCCGGCGACGGCGCCCTTCACGAGCACCAGGCCCTTCTCCACGTCCACGTCCACCACGGTCAGGTTCTGGGTGGTGACCTGCTCCACGCCGTAGTGACCGGGCATCTTCTTGTTCGGGTACACGCGGCCCGGCGTCTTGCGCTGACCGATGGCGCCCGGGTGACGCTGGTACTCGTGCGTACCGTGCGTCTTCGTCTGCGAGCCCTTGAAGTTCCAGCGGCGCATGACGCCGGAGAAACCGCGGCCCTTGGTGACGCCCGTGACGTCCACCAGCTCGCCCTTGGAGAACATGTCCGCCTTGACGGCGTCGCCCACGTTGAAGGAGGCAGCCTCCTCCGGCGTGACGCGGAACTCCTTCAGGTGGCGGCGGTAAGGCGCGTTGGCCTTCTTGAAGAAGCCCCGCTCGGCCAGGTTGAGAATCTTCTCGCGGATCTCACCAAACCCAATGGTCACCGCGGAGTACTTGTCCTTCTCCGGGGTGCGCTTGCCAACGACCTGGCACGTGCCTACGTCGATCACCGTGACCGGGACGAGGTTGCCCTCATCGTTGAACACCTGGGTCATGCCGATCTTCTTGCCAATCAGACCCTTCACGTCGTCCTCACTGCCAGCGCGCTGGTGGCGCGGAAAAACCCAATAAGTTCAATGACCTGGACTGCACGCGTCCCCGCGGTCGCCAGGAAGCGGCGCAATGTAGCAGACAGGTCCCCGCCGTCAAGCACTACGGGCGGGTGCCTCTCTCACTGCGCGCGATCCAACCGCGGGTAGAACGGTGCGAGCTGCGCATCGTTGATGCGCTGTGCATACACGTCTTCGCCCAGGAGGAACAGTGCTTGATCCAGATAATCCTCCGCGGCCTGGACCTGTTCTTCCTTGGCGGCGATCGCCTGGTCGAGCTCCGCCATGCGGTGCTCGTGATCCAGCTTGCGCTCCTCCGCCTCGTCCTCCATCTCCAGCATGCGCTTGTGCGCCAGGATGCCGGCCGCGCCGGGCTGGCCGGGCTCGGGCGTGAGCGCAGTGGACAGGCGGGCCTCCAGGTCCTCCAGCTCACGGCCGAGCCGCATCTGCTGGAGCCGGTTCTTCTTCAGGTTGGTGCGGGCCACGTCGATCTTGTCGGGCCGCTCGCCGGTCAGCTCCATGTCGCTGATCTTCTGCTCCAGCTTGGCCAGGCCGTCCTCGGCGTAGCGCTGCTCCGCCCTGCGTGACGCGAGCGTCTTGCGCAGCTCCTTCACCTTGCCGTCGATGGCATCCACCGCCTTCTTCCACTTCTTGACGATGGCGCCGTGCTTTGCCCGCTCCTCTTCCTGCACGGCGAGAAAGTCCGAATACACCGCGTCCTCGTCGTTCATCTCCTGCTCGAGCGCCGCCAGCTCGTCCCGGCGCGCCACCACGGCCTCCTCGGCCCGGTAGACGCGATCCATGGAGCGGGGGCAGGTGGGCTTGCCCGGCAACCTGTCCCGGGCCAGGTCACCTAGCTGGAAGATGAGATCGTTGTAGCTCTCCTTCGCCATGGACGGATTTCTACGCCCAACGCGCGGGGACTGTCACCGCCGGAGCGAGGAAACCCGCGACATTCCCTCAAGAATCACCCGGGGCGGCGCTGGCCGGCGGGGCGCCATGCACCACCGGCCCCAGGGCGCCTTCCGCCAGGGACAGCAGCTCCCGGGAGCGGTCCTGCTCCTCGGTGCGGTTCAGCTCGCAGACCCAGGCCGAGGACAGATCCGCCTGCTGACGGGCCAGCTCGGCGGTCGTCTCGTAGCGCGCGGCCGACGCGCGGGCGAAGGCCCCCTCGCGGCGCAGCTCCAGCAACGTATCCGGATCCAACTCGATGTCCTCGGGCGGAACCGGCAGGGGCCCACGGCCCAGCGCCGCCAGCCGTGCGAGGAGTCGCGAGGCATGCGCTCGACAGAACGCGGCCAGCACCATCAGCCGGGCCCGGACCCTCGCATCCGCGATTCGCTCCGCCAGCGCCGTCATCCGCCGGGCGGAGACCACCTCCGCCTCCCACGCGGCGGCCAGCGCCGCGGCCAACCGGGTATGCCTCGCACCCATCGACGTCCCCCTGTTCCCTACCTTCAATCCGCCAACGTAGGAACGCCGCGCGTGGGATTCAACCGAGGGCGCGCTCAACCATCCAGTATCCACCAGCCGCGAGGATTCCGATGGACAGTGCCCGCACGGCCCTCGTGTGCAGCGCCGGACGCCGCTGGACCATCCGGAGGATGGGCAGCAGCGCCGCCACCACCAGCGCCTGCCCCAGCTCCACGCCGACGTTGAAGCCCAGCAGCGCCGTCACCACGGACTCGCCCAGGCCGTAGCCGGCCAGCACGCCCGCGAAGCCGAAGCCGTGGATCAGCCCGAAGAGGAAGGTGACGAGCACCCGGTGCCGGTGCTCGCGCCGCAGCAGGTTCTCCACCGCCACATAGATGATGGAGGTGGCGATGGCGGCCTCCACCCACCGGGCAGCTGCGCCTTCCAGCACCACCCACCCCAGCGCGGCGGCCCCCAGCGTCAGCGAGTGCGCCACCGTGAACGACGTCACCAGCAGCAGCACCCGCTTCAGCCCGCCCCCCACCAGCAGCACCGCCAGCAGGAAGGCCAGGTGATCCACGCCCTCGAAGATGTGGCGCATCCCCAGCCCCACCCAGCCGGCGAAGCGGCTCGACAGCGGCGTGCGCCGTCCCCCCTCCGGGACGTCCAGCTCCTGGCGGGAGGCCTCCGCGAACACGGCCCCGGGCACCTCCCCTTCCGTCACGCTGCCCAGGATCACCCGGTACGCCGGTGGCAGCCGCGCCAGCACGGAGAAGCGCTGACGCAGCCTCCCCGGCGGACACTGGAAGGTGGCGGACAGCGCCACGTAGGCGCGCCTCGGCGCCACGCCGTGCGCCGTGCGCGCGCAGGGCTGGCCTCCAGAGGAGAGCGGCATCGCGTCCCAGACGCCCGCCGCGATGGCGTCACGCCGCGCGTGCAGCGCCTCCCGCGTGAGCAGGGACGCCGCCTCCACTGGGGGAGCCAGGAGCCGGCCCAGCGTCTCCGGCGTCAGGGTCAGGACCTGACGGACCTCAGGCGCGTCGGGCGAGTCGCGGTGCGCCTCAATATAAAGGATGTCGGCGTCGTGCGCGGCGGCGGCGCCCGCGGCCAGCAGCAGGCACGCGAGCACGGCGCGGGGGGAGACCCACGTCATGATGGCCCCCCAGCCTGCCGTCACGGCCCGTCCGCGTCCACCCCGGGACTATTCCGAAACGAAGCGCAGCTCCACCTGCTGGCGGCCGCTCATCGGGTCATGCCGCGCGCCACAGGAGAAGCAGTGGAGGGCCTGGTCCCACTCCCAGAGCACCTTCACCTCCTCGCCGCAGCAGAGCATGGGCATGACGCGCAGCAGCTCGTCCGGCTCCGGCGCCATGGGCCCCGGCAGGGCCTCCGGCTCCACCGCCACGAAGGTGGGCCTGGGATTGACGGCCAGCGTGCGCGCCACGTGCGCGAGCTGCTCGTAGCGCACGTGGTTGGCCCAGCCGCGCGCCACGGCCTCCAGGTGCGTCTGCTGGGCGGGCGTGAGGAAGCCGTCCGCCTCCGCGCGGTGGCCACAGTACGGACAGCCCCAGACGGGGAGGCCCTCCACGCACTCATGGGCGTTCTCGAACGGAAAGAAGCCCAGCAGCTTGTGCAGCACCGCCCGCGCGTCCAACGGCCCCGGACGCGTCTTGAAGGGCCGCTGGCACTCCGGGCACTCGCGGCGCGTGAAGCCCACGGCGTCCCGGGGCAGCTCCACCCCCGTCACCTCCGGCGCCGCGCGCCTCACGCCGAGGCCGCCCGACGGCCGTGTGACACCACCGCCAGGAGGAGGGCCACCATCGCGAACAGCAGCAGCAGGTGGACCCAATAGCCCTCGGTGGAGCCGGTGGTCAGCCCCATGCACCACAACACCAACAGGATGACACCCATCGTCCAGTACACGCCGCACCTCCCCGCGCATCCACAGCCTGGCGCGGGCAAACCTAGGGACAGGCCTCCGGACGGGCAACCCGGTCCTTTTCACAGCCTCCCGTTGGGAACGGCACTTCGCCACCCGGGCATTTTTTCAGATCGCCGGGGGCACCCGCCGCGCCAGGGAGGGCAGTTTCGTGGGCGCTCTTAAGGAGGGACACGCCGCGTGTGAGTCCTGGCACGCGGGCTGCTTAGGCGCTGCTCCGTCGGCAGGTCAGGACATCCGTACGGGGTACACGGGGCGCGAGCGACACGGCGGCGCCGGGAGGGGTGGGATGAGGGGCTGGACGGTGGCGGTGGCGACGGCGGCTTGGTTGGTGGGCACGGGGACGGGGGCGGTCGCGTTTCCGGTGCAGGTGCCGGACGGCGCCCAGGGCGAGGGCCCTGAGTTGACGGAGCTGCGCGCGAAGCTGGCCGAGCGCGACGCGGAGCTGAAGGCGACCCTGGCGAGGCTCGAGCTCTACGAGGACGAGGCCCACTACGCCAAGGCCGAGGTCCTGGGCATCACGGAGATGGTGAAGGCCTCGCGCCTCCCCGAGCGGCAGCAGCGCCGGCTGGCGGTGGCCATCGTCCGCGAGGCGGAGCGCAACAACATCGACCCGCTGCTGGTGGTGGCCGTCATCCGCTGCGAGAGCTCCTTCAACAACTACGCGGTGTCCCACGTCGGGGCCATGGGCCTGATGCAGGTGATGCCGGCCACCGGCACCTGGCTGGCGGACAAGGCCGGCATGCGCCTGGGCCGCAGCAGCAACCTCTTCGACTCGGAGACCAACGTGGAGCTGGGGACCGCGTACCTGGCGGACCTCATCCAGCGCTTCGGCACGGTGGAGAAGGCCCTGGTCGCCTACAACGCCGGCCCCGGACTGGCCCGCCGCATCCTGGCCAAGAAGGAGGCGCGCACGAAGTTCATGGCCGGCTACCCCGCCAAGGTCGTGAAGGAGTTCCGCAAGCTGAAGGCTGAACAGGAGAAGCAGCTCACACTCCGGGAGACCCAGAAGGCACACGGCCAGAAGAGCTGAAGGCTGAGCGACAGGCCGTCCGACGGGTGCATGACAGTCGCGAGAAAGTTGCGCTGCGGGGGGTAACCAAACGCGCGGAGCGTGTGCACTGTGCGCCGGGCGGGAGCACCCCACGGGTCCTCCGTGGAAGGCCTGGAGCGACCACGTTCCGGCCGGGGCTCCGCGCCAACTTGGAGAGCACAGCAATGGCGGGGCTACAGATCCACCGTGAAGAGACCGCAGGGTTCGTGACGCTGCGGCTGGAAGGCACGCTGGACGGCAAGACGGCGGAGGAGGTCCAGACCTCGCTCAGCACCCTGAGTGGCCGCGAGGTCGTCCTGGACTTCACCCACCTGCGGGAGTTCAAGGACAGCGCCGTGGGCGTCCTGACGCGGGGACTGGTGGAGCGCCCCGTGCAGCTCCGCGGCCTGGCCACGCACCACGAGCGGATGTTCCGGTACTTCGGTGTGGGAACAGGGACGTCGAAGCGCCCCGCCTACTACACGCCCGAGGACATCTTCCTGGCCTGAGGCGCCGCGCCGCCCAGGGAGGGAGGGAGCGTCCGGGGTGAAAGCCCGGACGCGAGGCGTGTTGGCGGACGAGGGAGTCGGCTACAGTGGCGGCAGATGAACCAGCCCGCCCGCGCCCTCTCCCCGGTGCCTTCCCCCGCCAACGCGCGCTCGGCGATGGAGCGCATCGCCACCCAGCTTGGCCGCGCCGTTCAAGGCAAGTCCTCCCAGCTCCAGCTCGTGGTGACGTCCCTGGTGGCTGGCGGCCACGTGCTGCTGGAGGACGTGCCGGGCGTGGGCAAGACGACGCTCGCCGAGGCGCTGGCCAGGGCCTGCGGCCTGAGCTTCGCCCGCGTCCAGTTCACCGCGGACCTGATGCCCGCGGACGTGCTGGGCGCCCAGGTCTTCCACGCGCAGACCGCCACCTTCCAGTTCCGTCCCGGTCCCCTCTTCCGGCAGCTCGTGCTGGCGGACGAGCTGAACCGCGCCCCGCCGCGCACCCAGTCCGCGCTGCTGGAGGCCATGGCCCAGGGGCAGGTGTCGCTCGACGGCGCCACCCACGCGCTGCCCATGCCCTTCACCGTGGTGGCCACGCAGAACCCGGTGGACTTCTCCGGCACCTACCCGCTGCCGGACTCGCAGCTCGACCGCTTCATGGTGCGCATGTCCCTGGGCCACCCGACGCCGGACGTGGAGGCCGGGCTGCTCGTCACCCGTGACGGCACCCCGCCGCTGGACGCGGTGGAGACGGTGTCCGGCCCCGAGGAGCTGGCGTCGCTGCGCGCCTTCGCCGCCGCCCTGCGGCTGGACGCGTCGGTGGCGGACTACGTGGTGCGGCTGGCCACGGCCACGCGCTCGCATGGGGACCTGGAGCGCGGCGCCTCCACCCGCGCGGTGCTCGCGCTGGGCGCGGCGGCCCGGGCCAGCGCGCTGTGGGACGCGCGCGACTTCGTCACCCCGGGTGACGTCCGGGCGGTGCTGGTGTCCTGCTGGGCCCACCGCGTCCTCCTGCGCAGCGCCGTGCAGGGCGTGTCCGCGCGCGACGAGGCGGCGCACCTGCTGGAGGAGATTGCCCGAAAGGTCCCGGCGCCCCGGTGAAGCCCCGGCTCCCGCCCTGGTGGGCCCGGGTTCGCTCGCGGCTCCGCCCGCCGCGCACCCTCAAGGTAACGCGCATCGGACGCACCTACCTGGTGGTGACGTTCGGCGTGGGCCTGGGCGCGCTCAACACCGGCAACAACCTCCTCTACCTGCTGCTGGGCCTGCTGCTCAGCATGGTGGTGGTCTCCGGCGTCCTCTCCGAGCGCTGCCTGCGCTACCTGTCGGTGCGGCGCGTGGGCGCGGACGCGGCCTTCGCGCAGGAGCCCTTCGCCTTCCGCTGGGCCATCTCCCGCCGCCAGGGCCACGCCTTCGCGCTCACGCTGTCGGAGGCGGACGCGCCGCTCACCGGCGCGGGCGGCGTGGGCTACCTGCCCGCGGGCGTGCAGCACGTCGTGCGCGCGGACCTCACCGCGCCCCAGCGCGGCCCGCTGCTGCTCACGGGCGTGCGCGTCACCACCACCTGGCCGCTGGGCCTGTTCGCCAAGACGCGCGTCTTTCCGCTGGACACCACGCTGCTCATCTATCCGCGGCGGACCTACGCCTGTCAGGACCCGGGCGCGCCGGAGCAGGGCCCCCTGGGCGACGCAGGCAACCCCCGCCGCAACGACGGCAACGGGGACCTGGTGGGCCTGCGGGAGCTGGCGCCGGGTGAGGACGCGCGCCGCATCCACTGGCGCAAGAGCGCCTCCGCCGGGAAGCTGCTGCGGGTGGAGCGCGAGCACGAGGAGCGGCGCACCTTCGTCCTGACGGTGGCCGCCGGGCTGGACGCGGAGGCGCTGGAGCGCCGCTGCGAGGAGGTGGCCGCCCTGGCCCACCGGCTCATCGAGGAGGGCCACGAGGTGGGCCTGGACACGCCGGAGGAGCGGCTCCGCCCCGCCGCGGGCACGGCGCAGGAGCGGCGCCTGCTGCGCGCGCTGGCGTGGCTGGGACACGAGCGCCCGCGCGGTGACGAGGAGGCGGCATGAGGAAGGGCACGCGGCTGCGGCTGGTGCTGCGGGACCTGGGCTCCGGGTTCGCCTTCGCCTCCATGGCGGTGTCCGGCCAGCTCCCCGTCTGGGCCCTGGCGCTCTACGGCGTGGCGCTGGTGGCCGCGCTGGCGGGGCGGCGGCCCTTCTCCAACCGGGTGAAGCTCACGGCGCTGCTGCTGCTGGCCGTGGCGCTGACGCTGGGGACGAACGTGCTGGCGGGCTCGCTCAACCTGGTGGTGGCGGCCTGTACCTTCGCGGGCCTCATCTCCGCGCAGCGCCTGCTGTCCACGCCGGACGCAGCCACCGACGGGCAGGTCCACCTGTCTGGCCTGCTGATGGTGGCGGGCGGCGCGGCGCTCTCCGGTGAGCTCGTCTACGGCCTGTTCCTGATTGTCTTCGGCGTGCTGGCCAGCAGCGCCCTGGCGCTGGGCGTGGTGGAGGCCGCCGTCCCGGACGGAGAGCCGGTGCCGGTGCGCGCGGTGACGGGCCCGCTGGCCACGGGCGTGGGCTTCGCCGTGCTGGGCGCGGTGGCCTTCTTCATCCTCTTCCCACGCCTCAACTGGAACATGATTGGCCCCAGCGCCGCGCCCGGGTTGGGCGTGGCCACCGCGGGGTTCTCCGACACGGTGCGCCTGGGCGGCGCGGGCACCATCAAGGACAACCCCCGCATCGTGCTGCGCGCCACCCTGTCTCCGGACCCGGAGCGGGAGGCGCTCGACGCGTACTGGGTGGGCCGCACCTACGACGTGTTCGACGGCCAGGAGTGGTCCAACGCGCGCACCGCGAATGGCGACGCCGAGTTCATGAAGACGCTGCGGCCGGGCCGGGAGAACCTGGTCCACCAGCGCGTGGAGCTGATGCCGGCCTACGGCGCGCGCACGCTGGTGGCGCTGGAGACCCCCTCCCGGCTGGGCAACGCGGTGGCCAACACCCAGCTTGGCCCGCGGCGCACCCGCATCGTGGAGCTGGGCGGCGGCGAGGTGCGCTTCCGCGACAAGGGCATCTCCTATTCCTACGAGGCCTACAGCCTCCCGCCGGACGCCAGCGGGGATGACCTGCGAGAGTTGCCCCCGGAGGAGCAGGACGCCCTGCTGACGCTGCCGGAGGGGTTGGACATCCGCGTCGCCCAGACGGCCGCGCGGGTGCTCAACGGCGAGCGCGACCCGCTGGTGGCCGCGCAGAAGCTGTCCGCGTGGCTGCAGCGCGAGTACAGCTACACGCTGGAGCTGAGCGGGGACGTGCCGGATCCGGTGGCCGACTTCCTCTTCCAGCGCAAGCAGGGCCACTGCGAGCACTTCGCCACCGCGCTCACGCTGATGCTGCGCACCCAGGGCATGCGCGCGCGGCTGGCCACCGGCTTCTTCGGCGGCGAGCGCGTCACGGGCGGCTACGTGGTCCGCGCCGGAGACGCGCACGCCTGGACGCACGTGCTGGTGCCGGGCCGCGGCTTCGTCACCGTGGACGCGACGCCCCCCGCCCACCGCGCCAGCCAGTCCGCGCGGCTGCTGGAGCAGCTCATCAACTTCTACGAGGTCCTGGAGTCGCAGTGGCGCGACGTCATCCTCGACTACAACTTCCGCGATCAGCTCACCGTCATCCGCTCCCTCACGCAGCCGCGGGACGTCCCCAGGCCGGACGCGCCGCCCAGCCGCGCGCCGCCGCCCCGGGCCTGGGGGGCCGCGCTCCTGGCCGCCGTGGCCGCCTATGCCGCCTGGCGCCTGCTGGCGCAGTCCCTGTCCCGCGAGCGCCCCCTGGCGGCCACGCGCTTCGTGGACGCCGTGGAGGCCCTGCTCGCCTCCGCTCGAATCACCCGCGATGAAGGCGAGACGCTGGAGGCGCTGGATGCCCGGCTCGCCAGCCAGCGGCATCCCCTCTCGCCTGCCCTGGCCCCCATCACCCGCCGGTATCTGGAGGCCCGCTTCGGCGGCCGGCCGCTCCAGCAGGGCGAGGCCGCGCGCCTGCTGGCGGACCTGAAGCGCGCCGTGCTCACCGAGTCCCGGCGCGTCGCCAACCAGGGCACCCGCCCGCCCCAGGCGCGCGCTTCCTGAGACACAGACATCAAGCCCCGCGCCTGACTGTCCGGCCGCCCACCTCGCGGACCGGCGGCCCAGGTGTGTCAGCGGCCTGAGGCGTCGTTACGCCTTTCCCGGCGGGGCGGCCACGCGGTGGTGCGTGCGTCGCTCCAAGGGCCGCGTCCCACCGGGGGCGCGGTCCTTCGCCGTCACACCGTCTGGGCGTGCCTGCCCGCACGCCTTCACAGGAGGCTCGAATGCGAACAGTTCTGAATCTCCTACAGCTAGCGCATCCGGCGATTCATGCCGGTGCAACGTAACGGTTACAGGATTGCGGCCTTGTACACGCCGCCGGAGCACGCCAACCCCTCGCAGACACTGGGAATGGTCCTCGAGGGCAGGTTGGCACTTCCGTTGCTCAAGCTCCCATCGTCACGTCGACAGACGAAATCCATCCATTCTCGGCCTCCCCGCGAGGCCCACCGTCGGAGAAACCATTCATGCAGGCATCCACCGAGCAGTCCTCCAACTCCGGCTCCCTCGCGATGTACCTCTCGGAGATCAACCACTACTCCCTCCTCAAGGTGGAGGAGGAGCAGGAGCTGGCGCGCCGCTTCCTCAAGGGCGACCTGGCGGCCGGCCACCGGATGGTGACGGCCAACCTGCGCTTCGTGGTGAAGGTCGCCTACGAGTACCGCTCCTACGGCATCAAGATGTCCGACCTCATCCAGGAGGGGAATATCGGCCTGATGAAGGCGGTGCAGAAGTTCGACCCCGACAAGGGCATCCGGCTCATCTCCTACGCCGTCTGGTGGATTCGCGCGTACATCCAGAACTACATCCTCAAGAGCTGGTCGCTGGTGAAGTTGGGGACCACGCAGGCGCAGCGGAAGCTGTTCTTCAGCCTGGCCCGCACGCGGCGGGAGCTGGAGAAGTTCGGCAGCGGCGACGCGGCGGTGAATGTGGATGACATCGCCCGGCGGCTCCACGTGAAGCCGGGCGAGGTGCGGGAGATGGAGCAGCGCATGGGCGGGCGGGATTTGTCGCTGGACGCGCCCATGGGTGAGGACGGCGGCAACAGCCACGTGGACTTCGTGGTGAGCGCCGCGGCCCCGCAGGACGACGAGTTCGCCGACAAGGAGGAGGCGGGCCTCATCAACGCCCGCGTCCGCACCGCGCTGATGCGCCTGGACCCGCGCGAGCGCTTCATCATCGAGCAGCGCGTCATGAACGAGCGCCCCATGACGCTCAAGGAGCTGGGCGAGCACTTCGGCTTCTCGCGCGAGCGCGCCCGCCAGTTGGAGATTCGCGCCAAGGACAAGCTCAAGTCCGAGCTGGCCGCGCTCATGGCCGAGGTGGACCCCGAGGCCGCCGCCGTCCAGCAGTGAGCCGGCCAGGCCGCCCCCGGCAATCCGGGGCTGGCCTGCCTCAAGGCGCCTCCGCCCTACCGGCGGGGGCGCTTGCCATTTGAGGGCGTTGTTTCACGGCCAGCCAGGGGCCTGCTAGAAGGGGCCGGTTTCCCTTTGAAGGAGCCCCCGCTTGGCCCACGGTTCGCCGCCGATCTCCGAGGATCGCGTCCCGGTCGCGCAGACCACCGCGACAGTCGCCCATACTCCGTACGTCCCCCCCGACAGGTCTCCGGCGGAGATGACGATGCGGGCGCTGGTGCTCGGCTCGTTGCTGGGCATCGTGTTCGCCGCGTCGTCCGTGTACCTGGCCATCAAGGTGGGCCTCACCGTCTCCGCGTCCATCCCCGTGGCGGTGCTCTCCATCGCCATCTTCCGGGCCCTGGGCAACTCCAGCATCCTGGAGAACACCATCGTCCAGACGACGGGCTCCGCGGGTGAGTCGCTCGCCTTCGGCGTGGCCGCCGCGCTCCCCGCCCTGCTGCTGCTGGGCTACGACATCAGCCTCACCCACGCCTTCCTCACGGCGGCGCTGGGCGGCGTGCTCGGCGTGCTGATGATGATTCCGCTGCGCCAGGGCCTCATCGTCCAGGAGCACGGCAAGCTGCCCTACCCGGAGGGCACCGCCAGCGCGGACGTGCTCATCGTCGGCGAGCAGGGGGGCACCAACGCCCGCACCGTCATCACCGGATTCATCGTGGGCGGCGTCTACAAGCTGGCCTACTCCGGCATGAAGCTGTTCCGCGAGGTGCTCAGCACCCCGCTGAAGGGCCTCAAGAGCGCCACCCTCTCCACCGAGGTGAGCCCGGAGCTGCTGGGCGTGGGCTACATCATCGGGCCCCGCGTGGCGGCCATCACCTTCGCCGGTGGCGTGCTGAGCTACCTCATCCTCATCCCCGCCATCTCCTTCTTCGGCGGTGGGCTGGAGACGCCGCTGCTGATGCACAACGGCCAGCTCATCCGGGACATGTCGCCGGACGAGATCCGCAACGCGTACGTGCTGTACATCGGCGCGGGCGCGGTGGCCACGGGCGGCCTCATCAGCCTCATCCGCTCCCTGCCCACCATCGTCGGGGCCTTCAAGCGCAGCCTGGAGTCGCTCAAGGCCTCGCGCGGCCAGGGCGCCATGCCGCAGCTCCTGCGCACCGAGCAGGACCTGCCCATCACCGTGGTGCTGGGCGGCAGCGCGGCGCTGGTGCTGGCCATCTGGCTGGCGCCGCCGCTGGAGGTGAACTTCATCTCCGCCGTCCTCATCGTCATCTTCGGCTTCTTCTTCGTCACGGTGAGCGCGCGCATCACCGGTGAGATTGGCAGCTCGTCCAACCCCATCTCCGGCATGGTGGTGGCCACGCTGCTCATCACCTGCCTCGTGTACCTGCTGATGGGCTGGACGTCGTCCGAGGACCGCTTCATGGCCCTCACCACGGCGGCCATCGTCGGCATCGCCGCGTCCAACGGCGGCACCACCGCGCAGGACCTCAAGACGGCCTTCCTGGTGGGCGGCACCCCCAAGCGCCAGCAGGTGGCGCTCTTCGTCGGCGTGCTCACAAGCGCGATGTTCATCGGCCTGGTGCTGGTGACGCTCAACCGCGGCGCCACCGTCACCATCCCCGAGCCCCACCCGGGCGTGCAGGTGACGGAGTTCTCCAACGAGACGCGGGTGCAGCACACCTTCCCCTGGGCCGTCTCCGCCGACGCGCTGGCTTCGCGCGGCCTGGACGAGGCGGCGCTGCGCAAGGCCGTCTGGGCGCAGGGCTACGAGCTGAACACGCAGGGCGGCGCGCTGGAGCTGCGGAGCTGGCGCGATGTGTCCCCGCAGGACCTGGGCGCGGTGACGCTCAACGTCCCCAGCGGCGCCCCCGTCAAGGTGGCGGACCTGGGCGCCGTCACGGACGGCCCGGAGCGCACCTACAAGGAAGGCTACGTGCGCGGCGCGGACACGCCGGTGCCCGCGGGCAAGTACCTCGTCGATGAGGCCGGCGGCATCCAGTACGTGGTGGACCCGGGCATCGGCGGCCGCATCAGCGTCTACGAGGGCCAGCAGCTCACGCGCTACGCGGCGCCCAAGGCGCAGCTCTTCGCGCTCATCATCGACGGCATCCTCACCCAGAAGCTGCCGTGGGACCTGGTGCTCCTGGGCGTCTTCATCGCGCTGATGCTGGAGCTGTGCGGCGTGTCCTCGCTGCCCTTCGCGGTGGGCGTGTACCTGCCCATCAGCAGCAGCGCGCCGCTCTTCGTGGGCGGCATGGTGCGCTACTTCGTGGACCGCATCCGCGGCGGCGAGTCCGACTTCTCGCCGGGCACCCTGCTCTCCTCCGGCTTCATCGCCGGCGGCTCCATCGCGGGCGTGCTCATCGCGTTCCTCGAAATCGCCACCGACGGAGCAGGCACGCGCGCGCTGAACCTGCCCGCCCTGCTGGGCAACCAGGGCGGCCTGGGCGCCTTCCTCAACGCCGTGGGCGAGAGCGAGCACGCCCACCCGCTGTGGTCCAACCTCTGGGGCCTGCTCTTCTTCGCCGGCCTGACGCTGTTCCTGCTGCGCTCCGCCCTCAAGGGCCAGAGCGCCGCCATGTCTCCGCCGCCGCGGAAGGAGGCGTGAGCCTGGACCCGGGCGGCTCGCTTCGGGCCGCCCGGTGAAACACCGCTGAGCCCCCAAGGCGGCGAGGCCCAGGCCTCGCCGCCTCGTTCATTTCCGGGCGGGTACGGCCCGCCCCCTGAAACCCCGTCCAGGAGGCTGGCCCCCCCCCCGGGGAGCTCCCCTCAGAGCGGTGGGTGGGAGTCCGGCACGTGCTCGGGCGGCGCGGCCCCCGTCGCCTCGGCGCACACGTACTCCGTGCGCAGCGGGGCGACGACGCCGAAGCTCACCGCGAAGACGAAGGGGCCCCACCACGGCCAATACACATCCACGCGCGAGAAGCCGTGGCGGCACTCCGGCGTCACCACGTTCGACGTCGTCAGCCCGCCCACGAGGCTGAACCCCGTCTGCTCCTCCGGAGCGCCTCCACGCGGCGCCCCCGAGCGGAGGCTCATCCGGAAACACCCCGCCTGCGAGAGCAGCAAGCCACACGCCGCCCACCGCGCCAGCGACGTCGCGCGGCTCCGGCGGATGACGCATGTGGCAAGACAACCGGAAATCCCCGTCATTCTCATGCCCCGTCACGGGGACGACACCCAAGCCATGAGACTTCCACGGGCCGTCTCCTGGGTGGCCGTCCAAAATCGGGTTAGGCTTGAGTGACAGCATGGCCCACCCCCCTAAAGCCATCCAGGAATCCAACGCGGAGCCGCAGCTTTCGCCCGAGGCTCGCGAGAAGGTCGAGTTGGCGAAGACGTTCGCCTTCCACCTGCTCAAGGGCATCAAGCAGATTGGCATGTATCGTCACAACGAGTCGCGCTTCCCGGAGTTCCTGGGGAAGGCGCTCGAGTCGATCTCCGCCTACACCGACAAGTTCGGTCCGCTGTCCATGAAGGTGGAGCAGCAGAACTTCCTGCTCCTCGGCGAGTCGCTGTTCTCCGAAGACACGCCGCTGCCCTACAAGTTCTTCCGCGACGGCATCCGTCAGCTCATCTTCCGGCCGGGGCTCACGGTGGAGGAGCTCACCACCTTCACGCTCATCGCCCTGTCGGAGCCGGAGCGCGGCGCGGAGGACGTGCTGGCGCAGCTCTGGCGCGCGAGCATGGAGCACGTCGAGTACGTGGTGGTGGAGGGCTTCTCCATGGAGAACGCCTCCGAGGAGGAGGTGCAGGTGGAGGTCGACAAGGTGGTCGGCTACCTCTACTCGCGCCTGCAGACGAACTCGGAGGACTACCTGCGCTTCGCGCGCGTGTCCGCGGAGGACCTGGACGCCAGGCTGGACGGCGTGGAGCAGATCCGCGGCCTCGTGGTGGGCGGGCGGCACGCCTCGGACGAGCTGAAGGCGAAGCTCCAGCGCGAGGTCTCCGAGGAGGAGAACGCCCGGCTGTTCCCCAAGCTGGTGAGCGCCGTGTTCCAGGTGGTGGAAGGCGGCGTGGATGACGCGTCGCTGCTGGAAGAAATCTTCGTGCAGCTCCTGGACATGCTCCTCCTCCAGGACGACTTCGGCACGGTGAACCAGATTGTCCTCAAGCTGCGCGCGCTCTCCCAGCGCGAGGGCAACGAGGACCTGGCGAAGATGCTGGAGAACTTCCTCCACAAGATGGGCGAGGAGCAGCGCCTGATGCGCGTGGGCGAGTCGCTCAAGTCGACGCGCCCGAAGAACCCCGCGGACGTGTCCCGCTACCTCCAGGTGCTGGGCCGGGACTCCATCATCCCCCTGCTGTCGGTGCTGGAGACCATCGAGGTCGCCGACAACCGCACCCTGCTGTGTGACGCGCTCGCCGGGTTCGCGCGTGAGCTGCCCGAGCCCTTCGTGTCCCGGCTGATGTCAGAGCGGCCGCAGACAGTGCGCGACATGGTCCACATCTTGGAGAAGAGCAACCACCCGGACCGGGTGAAGATGTTCGGCCAGGTGCTGAAGAGCCCCAACCTGGTCGTGAAGCTGGAGGTCCTCAACATCATCGGCCGCGGCCGGACGGGGGACGCCCGGCGCATCATCGTGGACGCGCTGGCGGACCCCATCTCCCAGGTGCGGATGCTGGCGGCGAAGCTGCTGCCGGAGTTCGACCGCGACAAGGGCTACGTGGACCTGATGCGGCTGGTGAGGGAGCCGGGCTTCGAGAAGAAGACGCCGGACGAGCGCGCCGCGGTGTACGCGGCCATCGGCTCCACCGGCACCCCGGGCGCCCTGTCGATGATGCAGCAGATGCTCGCCGTGAAGCCCTCGCTGCTCAACAAGAAGCGGGTGCTGGAGGACAAGCTGCTGGCCATCCACGGCCTGGGCGGCGCGTGCTCCATCCAGGGCTACAAGATGTTGCAGGCGGTGGTGGAGGACAAGAGCCAGCCCCTGGAGGTCCTCACCTCGGCCCGCAAGGCGATGTACCAGACGAAGAAGGCGCTCTTCGGCGACTCGGCGCTGGCGGAGGAGGCATAGGCGCATGGCCGACAACCTGAAAATCACCCAGTCGCAGGACGAGAGCACCAGCGAGTTCGGCCGCGAGCACAACGAGAAGCTCCAGGGCCTGGCGCGCTCGCTGGTGGCCGGCCTCTACATGCTGGTGCGCTCGGTGAAGATGTATGACCCGGAGAACGCCGTCTTCCAGAAGCCGCTGCACCAGCTCCAGGACATCATCAATCAAATCATCGGCAAGGAAGGCCGCCTGGAGCTCACGGGCGTCAAGGAGTCCTTCTACCTGAACGGCATGCTGGTGAAGGTGGACCTCAACTCCATCGAGAACCAGCGCTACCTGCTGGCGGAGCTGCGCGCGAAGGACGTGGGGGGCTTCACGCTCACCAAGCCCGTCACCGTGCCGGAGCTGAAGAACTTCATCTGGATCTTCAGCAAGGAGCAGACGACGGCGTCCGAAGAGGACGGCCTGTCCAACCGCAAGCTGCTCAACATGCGGGTGGCCAAGTTCTCCAAGCTGAAGGAGAAGCTGAACAAGGACCTGGACAACCCGGGCGACCAGAAGGTGGACCGCAAGAAGTACGCGATGACCATCTACGCGCGCGCGGTGTTCTTCCTCACCAAGTACCTGGAGTCGGTGCGGGCCGGGAAGCCCATCAACGCCTCCAAGGCGCTGCGCCTGGTGCAGGACTTCGTCGACATCTCCTACGAGCAGCGGACGCACTTCCTGGGCATGACGACCATGCGGCGCGAGGACGACTACCTCGTGTACCACCAGGTCAACGTGTGCCTGATGAGCGTCGTGTTCGGCGCGGAGCTGGGGCTGACGAAGCCGCAGCTTCGGGACTTGGGCTACATCGCCCTCTTCCACGACGCCGGCATGGCCACGCTGTCGGAGGAGCTGTCCACCAAGCGCGGCGCCCTGACGCCCGAGGAGAAGCAGACGGTGCAGCGCGCGCCGCTCATCTCCGTGCGCAACATCCTGATGGAGAAGGGCTTCAGCCGCTCCACGCTGCTGCGCGTGGTCACGACGTTCGAGCACAAGACGGACTTCGGGACCGCCGTGCGCGACTCGCGCGGCAACATCCAGATGATCATCCCGAAGACGAACCTCGGGGTGTACGCGAAGATCATCGCCATCTGCGACGCGTACGACGCCCTCACGTCCAAGCGCCCGTACCGGGACGCCTACGGCCCGGAGGTGGCGCTGATGCTGATGTGGTCGGAGATGCGGAACAAGTTCGACCCGGAGCTGCTGTCCGTCTTCATGCGGGTCATGGCCATCCAGCCCGTGAAGGTGCTGTCCAAGCGGCAGCAGTCGCTCAGCGTGTCCGGCCTGTAGTCCGCCTGGCGCCCGCCGCCTTCCGGGGCGCGGGCTTCCCTGGCGGCGCGGCCGGCGCGGGGAGCGTGGCCCGGAGCAGCGTCAGGGCCGCCTCCAGGTCCGCGGGCACGGGCGCCTCCAGCTTCAGCACCTTGTGGGTGCGCGGGTGCGCGAAGGACAGGCGCCACGCGTGGAGCGCCTGACGGCCCAGCCGCTCCTGGGCCTCCGCCGCGGCGCCCTTCGCCTTGCGCCCGGCGCCGTAGAGCGCGTCACCCAGCAGGGGGTGGCCGGCCTCGGACAGGTGCACGCGAATCTGGTGCGTGCGGCCGGTGAGCAGGTCCACCTCCACCAGCGCGGCGCCGTCGAAGGCCTCGAGGACGCGGTACACGGTGATGGCGCTCTTGCCCTCCTTCACCTTGCCCGTGAAGCGCTGACGGTGGACGGGGTGACGGCCGTAGAGCGTTTCAATGCGGCCCTCCGCCGGCGGCACGCCGTGCACCAGGGCCAGGTACGTCTTCGCCACCGCGCGCGTCTTGAAGGCCTTCTGGAGCGCGACCAGCGTCTGCTCATTCTTGGCCACCACGAGGCAGCCCGTGGTGTCCTTGTCGAGCCGGTGGACGATGCCGGGCCGCAGCTCGCCGCCCACGCCGGCCAGGTCCTTCACCCGGTGCAGCAGCGCGTTGACCAGGGTGCCAGAGGCGTGGCCGGCGCCCGGGTGGACGACCATGCCAGCCGCCTTGTCGACGACGACGAGGTCGCGGTCCTCGTGCAGCAGCGCCAGCGGCAGCTCCTCCGCCACGGGGACGGCGGGCACGGGCGCGGGGACGTGGAGGACGAGGAGCTCTCCGCCGCGGAGGCGCCGCGCCGGCTTGGCGGGCTGGCCATCCGCGAGCACATGCCCGGCCTCGATGAGGCCATGGATGCGGGAGCGCGTGAGGTCCGGGAAGGCCCGCGCGAGATACTGGTCCACGCGCTCGCCTCGGGCTTCGGGCGGAGCGCGGTGCTCTCGCGTGTCGGGCGCTACCACGGGGAGGGGGTTACCAGATCTTCGACTTCACATGCGCCTTCGAGCGCAGGACGATGTCGTTGATCGCCCGCTCGAAGAAATTCATCTTCGTGAAGATCTCCTGGCTGACGCGGCTCTTGTAGAGCTCGCGGCCCTCTTCCAGTTCCTCCTTGAGGACCTCGAAGAGGTTGTCCTGTTCGATTCCCTTGATGATCTTCTGCTCGTTGTAGAGCGAGATATCCGAGGCAATCGCACGGGCGAGCCGCATCGCCTTGACCTTTTCCTCGTCCGTCATCGTGACACCTACTTAGGCAGCGGCCGGAGGGGAGTCAACTTTCCTCGCAACGCCGGTGACCTCCGGGCGTTTCCGGCCGGCTCCCCTACTTCTTGCCTGACTTCTCGGAAGACAGGGCGAGGTAGCTCTTGGAGACGCGGAGCGGGTCCAGCCCCAGCTCGCGGGCCAGGTTCATCAGGATACCTCGCAGGTAGACCGCCGCCGGGAGCGCGTTGTAGCGGTCCGCCTCCACGTTCTCCAGGTGCCCGCGAGAGATGCGGGTGCGGTCGGCGACCTGCTGGAGGGTCATCCCCCGGGCCTCGCGGACCTGGCGGAGCAGCTCGCCATTGAACTCGGCGTCGGACGGGATGTCCGGAATGCGAGGCCGGGGCTCACGGGCGCGGGACGCGGCCTGGGACACCTGCGCCAGCGCCGCCTCCGCCGTGGCGATGGCCGAGTCCTGGGCAATCTGCGGCGCGTCCCCCAGGCGTCCGGGACGCGACACCGGCCTGCCCTGCTCGGCCTGGGTGGACGTGGGGCTGACCGGGACGATGGCCGTGGAGTCGGGGCCGGGCGCCGGACTGGCGCTCGCTGGAGCCGGTGGCGTGACAGTCGCGACCGGAGCCGGAGGGGCCACGGGCGCGGCGTCAGGGGCCGAGGTGGATGGACCTGAAGCGACGCTGACCGGGGCATCCTGCGCCGGGGTCGCCCCGGTGGCAGGCGCCGAGGGCGAGGGAGCCGGCGCGACGCCCACCGGAGCGCCCTGCGCGGGCGGGGTGTCAGTGGCCGGAGCGACCGAGTCATTCACCAGGGCCTCCTCCCCCAGAGCCGGAGCGCTGACGGGGGCTGCCGGTGCAGCGGCGGAGGCCGCGGCAGCAGGCGCCGCCGGGGCCTCCGTGGCCGAAACGAGGGTGGCCGTCGTCGAGACCGCGGCAACAGGCGCCGCAGCGGGTTCGCTGACCGGAGCCGGGGCGCTGACGGTGGCCACCGTCGCGGTCGTCGGCGCGGCGGCCTCCCCACTCGAAGCCGGGACGCTCGCGCCCGTCGCGGAGCCGCTGTCCGGCCGGGGCTGAATCGCCGCGGCGGGGACATCCACCGCGCTGCCCAGCCGCTGCGTGTCCTGCAACGAGCTGGACACGTACGCGAACGAGAACCCCCGGAAGAACGAGGCCCGGAAGTCCGCCTGTCCCGAAACCGCGGCCAGTGGCTCCACCCGCGGCTCCGTCGCCCTGGCGGCGCCCTCCTCCGCTCCGCTCCGCTCCGTGCTCGCGGTCTCCGAGTCCTCCACCGGCACGTCTCGCACTGCCCCTGGCCTCCCGTCCGTCCCCGCCTGGGGGACCTGCGTTGAACGCGGGCCAGTCTGTTCGTCCCCGTGCGTAGCGGCAACCCCGACGCGCTCCGGCTCGGCACGCTTTTCCGCCGGCGTCACCTCGCCACCCGACGCCGCCGCGTCCATCAACCGGCGCGCCGGGAGTCCCAGGTCCTTGTCGTACTCGGCACGCAGCTCTTCGTCGGAGAGGATCTCCAGGGCCTCGGCCATCCGGGCGCGCAGCCCGTCCACCTGGCCCTCGTCCACGAGCGCGTACACGGCGATGGAGTCCGGCGAATACAGCTCCATCAGCCGTTCATACGCCGCGCGGATCTCCTCCAGCGGCGCGGTGACGGGGACTTCGAGAATCTCGTAGTAGGTCTGCTGCTCGAAGGGCTTCATGGTGGGGAGCGCTGAGGGGAACCGTCAATCGCGAGGATACGCGTTGCGATGCCCTGAATGGCAGTGGCCGCCGCGGAATCCGGCCGCTCGATGAGGACGGGCTTGCGCTTGCGCACCGCGCGCCACGCCTCGTCGTCGTAGCGAATGGCGCCCAGGACATCCATGTCGATGCCGAAGAACTTCTTCCACGCGGCGGCCACCGAGGTCCCCACGGACAGGTCCGCGTCCGTGCGCGCCTGGTTCACGACGAGGCGGATGCGGAACGCGGACAGCTCCCGCTCCAGGCGCTCCGCGATGGCCGGGTCCTTGCGCCGGGCCTGCGCCAGCACGTCATGCAGCGTGCGCAGCGCGCCCTCGCGGGTGGTGAGCGCGTCCTCCACCAGGTCCTCGATGCCGTACTGCGCCTCCACCTGCTGGAGCTTGCGGAAGAAGGCCGCCTTGGCGAAGCGGTAGGCGTTCTCCACCGACGTGGGCTCGGGCAGCATCACCAGCACGCCGTGGTCCGCGAGGATGAAGAAGTCGATGGTGTTGAAGCTGGTCCCCGCGCCCAGGTCCAGGATGAGGTAGTCCGCCGACGTGGCCATCAACGTCCGCAGCAGCTTCTGCTTCTGCGCGTACTTGAGGTTGGCCGCGTCCAGCGCGTCCTGCGCGCCGGCGATCAGCGACAGCCGGGGCACGCCGGTGGGGATGATGACCTCTTCAATCTGCGCCTTGTTCCGGCGCAGGAAGTCGGACAGCGTCGCGTTGGGCTGCCCCACCCCCAGGCACGTGTGCAGGTTCGCCCCGCCCAGGTCCACGTCCACCAGCAGCACGTTGGCGCCTGACTGCGCCAGGGCCACGCCCAGGTTGGCGGACACCATGGACTTGCCAATGCCGCCCTTCCCGCCTCCCACCGCGATGATGCGCCGGGGACGAGGACGACGTGACAGACCAGGGGGGCCGGAGACCATGGGGCCTGGCTCCGTGGGGCCCAGGGCTCGGGACTCCGCCCGGGGCGCTCGCGAGGGTTGGGACATGCCCCCCCATCAAATCGCGAACCCGAGGTCGCGTCGACTCCCCGACCTTCCGCATCCGTTCAGTGGAACATCCCCGCCCGCGCGTGCGCTGGAAACCCGTCACTCCCGGGAAGTCACCCGGGCGTCCCACGGCGTCAGCGCGCCTGGACGCCCACCGGGCAGGCGCTACTCGTCCAGCAGCTCCACGTTCCAGTACGAGGCATCCGCCAGGTGAAGGAATGGCAGCCACTCCCGGTACGTCACCTTGCGGGTGGCGCCCCGGAACAGCGGCGTCCAGCGCGGGCGCACCGGCTTCTTGAGCAGCTTCATGTGGGCCTGCTCCGGCGTGCGCCCGCCCTTCCTGAGGTTGCAGGGCACGCAGGAGCACACGACGTTCTCCCACGTCGTCTTGCCGCCCTGGGTCCGCGGCATGACGTGGTCCAGGTTCAGCTCGCTGCGCGGCAGGTTCTGCCCGCAGTACTGGCAGGTGTCGTTGTCGCGCGCGTAGATGTTGAGCCGGGAGAAGCGCACCCGCCCACGGGGCAGGTGGTCATACGCGCTGAGCACCAGGACGCGGGGCACGCGGATGGTGCGGTCGATGGTGGTGATGCAGTCCTGCGTGGCGCTCAGCTCCGCCCAATCCGCGAACTCATACAACCGGTACTGCGAGTCGATGGCCTTGGCCACCCCCAGGTACAGGAGCGAAAACGCCCGTTTCACCGAGGTGACATGCACCGGCTGGTAGTACCGGTTGAGGACAAGCACGGCGCTGTTGATCATGGCGGGTTCCCTGGAATGGCGGCCGTGACGGCGTCGGCGACCGCCTGGAGCTCCTCCTCCTCGAGACACCGGACGTCGAGGAGCACCTCGCCATCCGTGATCCTGCCAATAACCGGCGGCATTCCCGCGCGCAGGCGCTCCAGGAATGCTTCCGGCTTCTCTAGGGTGAGGATGCACGCGGAGGACGGCAACCCGGCCAGCGGCATGGCACCCCCACCCACCTGCCCCACCACGCTGGCCACCCGCGCACGCACACCCCGCCCCGCCAGCAGGCCCTGCAGCCGCACCGCCCGGGCGCGCAGGTCCTCCGGCGGCTGGGCGAGCAGACGGTGCACCGGCACCTCGTCCGCCCGGCCATCCCGGTACAGCACCAGGGTGGCTTCGAGCGCGGCGACCGTCAGCTTGTCCACCCGCAGGGCCCGCATGAGCGGGTGGGCCTTGATGCGCGAAATCAGCGCGGACCGGCCCACCACGACCCCCGCCTGGGGTCCTCCCAACAGCTTGTCTCCCGAAAAGGCCACCACGTCCGCGCCCGCGGACACGGCCTGCGCCACCGTGAGCTCCTGGCTCGAGCCCGGGCCCTTCAGCGGCACCAGCGCGCCCGCGCCCAGGTCCTGGAACACGGGCACGCCGCGCGCCCGCCCCAGCGCGGAGAGCTCCGCCACCTCCACCTCTTCCGTGAAGCCCACCAGCGCGAAGTTGGAGCGGTGCACCTTCACCAGCAGCGCCGTCTCCGGCCCCAGCGCCGCCGCGTAGTCCGACAGCCGCGTGCGGTTGGTGGTGCCCACCTCCACCAGCTTCGCGCCGGACTGCTTCATCACCTCCGGGACGCGGAACCCGCCGCCAATCTCCACCAGCTCCCCGCGCGACACGACGCACTCGCGGCCGGCCGCCAGCGCCGCCAGCACCAGCAGCACCGCGCCCGCGCAGTTGTTCACCACCACCGCGTCCTCCGCGCCCGTCAGCGAGCGCAGCAGGCCCACCAGCGGCGCGTAGCGGCTGCCCCGCTCCCCCTCATCCAGGTCGTATTCGAGGTTCGAGTACCCCCGGGCCACCTCCGCCACGCGCGCCACCGCCGAGGCCGCCAGGGGCGCGCGGCCCAGGTTGGTGTGCAGCACCACCCCGGTGGCGTTGAGCACGGGCCGCAGCCCCGGCGTGGCCAGCGTGGCCAGCGCGTGCCGCACGTCCGCGTCGTCGAAGCCAGGCCCGCCCGAGGCCACCAGCCGGCCCCGGGCACGGTCCACCGCCAACCGGAGCGCGGCCACGGCGCGAGCCCGGGGGACGCCGCTCAACAGGGGTTCCAGCGACGGGCGCCGCAGGAGCTGCTCGACGGAGGGGAGCGCGCGCAAGAGCGCATTCTTCCCACCGTCTCCACTGTTCGACGGGGCGCCCACGCCCCCGAGTCTAGGAGAGCCGCCGGGCAAGTTCCAGGCGGGCCCCGGAACATCGGGGTGACAAAAGGAAAAGGCCCAGCCTCCCTCGGGAGACCGGGCCTTCGGACCAAGCGCTGGGAGCGCTCAGTAGGAACTCAGACCGGGCGAACGTTCTGAGCCTGCAGGCCCTTGGGGCCACGGGCCACGTCGAACTCGACCTTCTGGCCTTCCTGCAGCGTGCGGAAGCCCTGGGTCTGAATCGCAGTGTGGTGGCAGAAGAGGTCCTCGCCGCCGCCGTCCTGCATGATGAACCCAAAGCCCTTCGCATCGTTGAACCACTTCACGGTACCAGTCGCCATTACGCTTCTCTTCTTCTTTCTCTGCCAGCCTCATGAATTGAGCTGGCTGCCACACCGTGTGAAAGGGCGGCCCTGGCCGTGTGTCACGTTTCCGGCCGGTTGCATAGGGGGTCCACCTCTCACACGCGCCCTTTTTCCGGGCGTGGACATAACAGGCCGTGTCCACCCCCCATTCCGCGCGAATTCTCCATCAACACCACCCGGTTCGCGCCCGGGTGACGCCGGGGCACCTACTTCGCGGCGCTCTTGAGCACGGGCAGCTTGGGCGCCCGTCCATACAGGAGCTGGTACGTGTTGAAGGAGCGCAGCACGCGCTTGATGTAGCCGCGCGTCTCGGAGATGGGGATCTCCTCCACCCACGCGTCCAGCGCCAGGTCCGGCTTGTCGGACCTCCAACGATTCACGGCGCCGGGGCCGGCGTTGTAGCTGCCCACCGCGTAGGGCGTGTGGCCCTTGAAGCGCTTGAGCAGGCCGCCCAGGTAGTGCGCGCCCAGGCGGATGTTGAGGTCGGGCTGGAGGAGCTGGTTCACGCTGAAGCGCTTGAGCTTCAGCTCGCGCGCCACGCTCCGCGCGGTGGAGGGCATCAACTGCGTGAGGCCCAGCGCGCCGGCCCATGACAGCGCCTTGGGGTCCAGCGCGCTCTCCTCCCGCATCAACGCCTGCAGCAGGTCCGGCTCCACGCCCGCGTCCGCGGTGTGCTTCTCGATGAGGTCGCGGAAGGCGTTGGGATAGGCCACCTCCCACACCACGCGCGTCTCCGGGGTGATGCGCCCGCTCAGGTCCTTGCGCAGGGCCAGCCGCGCCACCGCGTGGGCGGAGCGCTCGTCACCGGCCTCGTGCAGCACCAGCACCAGCAGGCGCACGGACTCGGCGGGCAGGTTCGTCCGGTCGACGGCCAGCAGCTCGGACGCCACGGCCTCGGTGAAGCCCAGGCGGTACAGCTCCACGCCGGCGCGGAAGTGCGGGTCCTCGCCCATGGGGCCGGCGAACAGCGGCCAGGGGCTGACGGCCTCCGGGACGGCGAAGATTTCAGCGGACACCTTCTCCAGCCGCGGCGGGTCCACCTTCGCGAGCTGCGAGCGCGCCATCAGCCCGTAGTAGGTCGCCGGGTGGTCCACGGAGAGCTGCTCGAACAGCTCCGCGGCGCCCTGGATGTTGCCCTTCTCCTGCATCGTCCGCGCCCGCCAGTAGCGCGCGCGCTCCACGTCGTAGCTCTCGTCCGCCTTGGCGAACTGGGCCTCGATGCGGTCCAGGAAGGACAGCCCGGCGTCCACCGCGCCGGTGGTGCGGGCAATCCAGAACGCCTTGAAGAGCGCCTCGCCCAGGAAGTCACCCTGCGGGTACAGCCGGGCCAGCGTGTCCAGCCGGGCCATGGCCTCCTGGGGGCGCCCCGTCTTCAGGTAGAGGTCGGCCGCGTAGAACAGGCCGTCGTCCGCGAACGAGTGGTCCGGGAACTCGCGCGCCATCCGCTCGTAGGTCTCCATGCCGCGCGCCTGGTCGACGATGGAGCGCGACGAGCCGAGCACGTACATCACGCGCGGCAGCAGGTCGCGGTCCTGGCACTTCTCCGCCACCGGCGTCAGCACCTGGATGGCGCGCGTGTGCTGGCGCTCCTTGCGCAGCCCCTTGCCGTAGGAGAAGTGCGCGCGGCAGGCCAGCGGGTCCGGCAGCGCGAGCTTCGGCAGCAGCGGCTCGAGCTGCGCCAGGCCAGGCCTGTTGCGGTGCAGCTCCACCAGCGCCTCGCCCCGCCCCACCTTCGCCTCCATGGGCGGCGTCTGCCCCTTGAGGCGCTTCTCGGCCTGCTTCGACAGGGCGGACAGCGGGTGCGCGGCCCACAGGCGCCACAGCGCGGCGCGCTCGGCGGCCCTGTCCTTCTGCTCCGCGGCGATGTCGGCGATGGCCATCAGCGCCTCGGCGCCCACGTTGCGGCCCCAGCTCGGCGCCGCGCGCGCGGTCAGCGGCTCCAGCGCGGCCATGGCGCCCGCCGCGTCCTTCTTCTTGCGCAGCACCCGCGACAGGGCCAGCCGCGCGTCCACGTACAGCTTGGACTCCGGCGGCACCTGCTCCAGCAGCGCCGCGGCCTCGTCGAAGCGGCGCAGGCTCTCCAGCGCCACGCCGCCGTGCGTCAGGCAGCGGTCCTTCAGCGCGGGGTAGTCCGGGGCCAGCGCGGCGAACTCCTGGGCGGCGGACGCGTCATCTCCGGCGCGCACCGCGGCCAGGGCGCGCAGGTAGCGCACCGGGGGGCTGTCGCCCTCGTCCTTCAGCAGCTCGCGGGCGCGGGGGTACTGTCCACGGTCGAACGCGTCGCGGGCCTCCTTCTTCTTGCCCTCCCCGAAGTACGGGGCCAGGTCCTCCAGCCCGTAGCGGCGGCCCCGGTGCACCACCGGCGTGGGCGGCGCGGCGTTGGGGAAGGCGGGGTTGAGCACCTCCACGTAGCCCACCGGCAGCGGGGCCTTCTCCGAGTCGGGGGGCGGAGACAACTGCGCCTCCGGCGGCGCGTTGCTGGGGTGCTGGGCCGGCGCCTCAGACGCCTCGGACTCGGCCGGGGTGGACGAAACCGCCCGTGGGGCGGGGGCCTGCGCGGTCATCAGGAGCGCGGAGGCGGCGACGGCGAGCTTGGAAAGGAAGGGCTTCATACGCGGGGGCTGGGTCGCTGGGAGATGCGCGCGGGCTCGCCCCAGGACAACCGGCAGGTCATGGAAAATTTCCGGAGGCTGACACAGGTTAGACTGTCCGCCTCCTCATGGACATCCGGACACAGAGCGCGCTGCTGGCATCCATCATCGGGCTCGCCCTGGGCGTGTCCATGTTGCTGCGGCCCGGCAGGCCCAGGGTACTGACGCTGTACTCCGTCTTCGCACTGACGGTCGCCGGCTACTACCTTTCGCTCTTCTTTCACAACGTCTTCCCGGCGGCCGACTACCCGTGGGCCTCCCGCATCTCCGTGGGCGCCACCATCCTGGTGGCCTCGCTGGTGCCGGGCGCCGCCGTCGCCTTCTTCCTGGAGTTCCTGGGCGTCAGCAAGGGGACCCACCTGGTGGGCCGCCGGCTCGCCCTGCTGTCCGCCGTCCTGGGGCTGACCGTGGCCGTCACCCCCCTGGCCGACAAGCTCTGGGCCCGGGTGTGCATGGGCGTGTGGGTCCTGGGCACGCTGCTGACCTACGGCTCGTTGCTGCTCCACCGGGTCCGCACCACGGAGTCCCGCATCGAGAAGTTCCGGCTGGCCTACCTGGCCATCGGCGCGGGCGCGGCCATCCTCTTCTCCGCGCTGGATTTCCTGGTCAGCTTCGGCATCCCCTTCCCCACGCTGGGGTCGGTCTTCTCCACGCTGTACCTGTTCTTCCTGGCCCACACGCTGCTGCGGCTGCGGCTCATGGACCTGCACGAGCTGCTGGGCAAGATCGCCTCGCAGACGGTGCTGGCCAGCATCCTGGCCGCCGTCTTCACGGTGCTGACGGCGTGGGGCAAGGAGAACACAGGCCTCTTCCTCTTCAACACGGTGGTGGCCGCGTTCGTCATCCTCATCCTCCTGGAGCCGCTGAAGGTGAAGGTGGAGGAGATGGTGGTGCGCATCTTCTTCCGCGAGCGCTTCGCCCTGCTGGACTCGCTGGGCTCGCTGCGCGCGCGCATGGCGAACGTCATTGAAATCTCCGAGCTGGCCCGGCTGGTGCTGGACACCCTCCACGAGACGGGCCGCGTGACGCACGCCTCGGTGTACCTGCTGGCGGAGGACCGGCCCGGGTACCGGCTGCTGGATTCGCGCGGCCCGCTGCCGGTGGCCTTCCTGGACACGGCGGTGGCGCGCGGCCTGCTCTTCGCGGCGGCCAGCGGGCAGAAGGCGGTGCTGCGGGAGAACGTGGAGCGCCGCATGGCGACCATGCGCTTGCAGGTGGTGGAGGGCAAGCGCTACCGCGACGAGCTCAAGCGGCTCAACGACACGCGCGCGGCGCTGGTGCAGGTGAAGGCCGGCATCACCGTGCCGCTGATGGGCAATGACCGCGTCATCGGGTTCCTCAACCTGTGGGATGAGCGGGTGCCGGAGGCCTTCGCGTCCGACGAAATCGCCATCATCCTGGAGGTGGCGGAGCGGCTGGCGACGGTGCTGGAGAACTCCAAGCTCTACGAGAAGATTCGCGAGCGGGACCGCCTGGCCGCGCTGGGTGAGATGGCGGCGGGCCTGGCGCACGAGATCCGCAACCCGCTGGGCGCCATCAAGGGCGCGGCGCAGTGCCTGGACCCGGCGCAGTTCCAGGGTGAGGACGCGGAGTTCCTGGAGGTCATCGTCGAGGAGGTCAACCGCCTCAACGGCGTGGTGACGGCGTTCCTCGACTACGCGCGCCCGATGAAGCAGAGCTTCGGCACCACCGACCTCAACGAGGTGGTGACGCGCACCATGCGGCTCATCCAGAACGACGTGCCGTCCAACCTCCAGCTCGCCGTGGAGCTGGACTTGATGCTGCCGCGCGTGGACGGCGACGCGGAGCAGCTCAAGCAGGTGCTCATCAACCTGGTGCAGAACGCGGTGCAGGCGCTGGGCTCGCGCGAGGGCCGCATCAGCGTGCGCACGGAGAAGCCGGAGCGCTTCGGCGAGCTGCGCAGCGCCGGCGCTGAGTTCGTGGAGGTGCAGGTGTCCGACAACGGCCCCGGCATCCCTCCGGACCAGCACCCGCACATCTTCGTGCCCTTCTACACGACGAAGCAGAAGGGCACCGGCCTGGGCCTGGCCATCTGCCAGCGCATCGTGAAGAACCACGGCGGCAGCATCTCCGTGCAGAGCAAGGTGGGCGAAGGCTCCACGTTCGTCATCCGCCTCCCCGCCCTCCCCACCGAGCAGCCGCCCGCGTCCGAGGCCCCTTACGTGGAGGGCCTGCCCGCCGGCACGCGTCCGTCGCAGTCACTGCCCATGCCCGACGAGCTGCGCGACGGGGCCAGGCCCGCGCAGCGAGAGCCCCGCGCCAAGCGGGAGCGCCGCAAGCGGCTCCGCGCATAGCCAGGCCGTCACCCGGCGCGTTCGGCCTGGAGCCCCCACAAGGCCGGGCTCGCGGAAAAGGCCGCTTTCGCTCTCGGAACGGAGCCCCTATACGGCATCGCCATGAGCGCCTGCCCTTTCTGTCCAAGCATGATGCAGCACACGCCGGAGGGTGAGCTTCCCCTGGAGACCTGTGCCGCCTGCGGCGCCGTGTGGTTCGAGGGCCAGTCGCTGACGAAGGTGATGGGAGGCTCCGTCTCGGACGCGCTCCTCCGCCGCGCGAAGGACAGGTCCGGCTGCTGCAAGGGCTGCCAGGGTGCGCTCCGGTACGTCCCGGAGTGCGCGGACTGCGGAACCCGAGCCCCCACCTGTCCACGCTGCGGCCACGCGCCCCTGCCGGTGGTGGAGGTGTTCGGCGTCCACATGGAGGTGTGCTCGGGCTGCGCGGGCGTGGCCCTGGACGCGGGCGAGCTCCAGCAGCTTCAAGACGCCGTGGAGACGTACCGCAATGAGCCGCTGGACGCCCGGGCCCAGGTGCGGCTCGAGGGGCGCCCCTGCTGCACCGCGTGCCGGCGCGCCCTGAAGCTGGAGCACGGCTTCGTCGCCGAAGAACGCCTCTACTGCGGGAGCTGCGCGCCGGCGGGCTCCACGCCCTACTCGGAGACGTTCAGCCCCAGCCGAGGGGACATCCCGATGTTCGTCCCCACCCGGCGTGGAGGCCAGGCCTTCAACTTCCACGGGTACGCCGCCGAGGGATTGAAGTGGCTGCTCCACAAGATGTTCACCGGCTGAGCCGCGCGAGCCCCAGCGCGGCGCTCATCCCAGTGACGCGGTGGCCTCGGCCAGCTTCTCCTGCGTGGCCTCCCAGCGGGCGTAGAGGTCTTCCAGCTCCTCCTTGCCCGCGCGGTGGGTGTCCATCAGCGGCTTGGCGCGCGCGAAGTCGTTGTAGAGGTCCGGGTCCGCGAGCTGCGCCTCGCGCTCCTGCTGCCCGGCCTCCAGCTCGGCGATGCGCGCCTCCAGCTTCGCGATCTCCTTCTTGAGGGGGCCTTCCACCACGCTGCGGCGCTGGCGCGCTTCCGCCTCCATCCGCTTGCGGTCCTTCTCCGAGACGGGCCCGCCGGAGCCCCCCTTCTCGCCCCGCGCCTGCCCCGCCGCCACCTCCGCCGCCGCCTGCTGGAGCTTCTGCTGATGGTACAGGTAGTCGTCCAGGTTGCCCGGGTGCGGCGTGAGCTTCCCGTCGGCCACCTCCCACACGTGCGACGCCAGGCCGTTGATGAAGCTGCGGCTGTGGCTGACGAAGAGCAGCGTGCCGCCGTAGCCCTTCAGCGCTTCAATCAGCATCTCGGCCGAGTCCAGGTCCAGATGGTTGGTGGGCTCGTCCATCAGCAGGAAGTTGGAGGGCACCAGCAGCAGCTTGGCCAGCGCCACGCGCGCGCGCTCACCACCGCTCAGCACGCCAATGGGCTTCTCCACGTCATCGCCGCTGAAGAGGAACGCGCCCAGCACGCCGCGCACGTAGCTCTCCGGCTTGTCCGCGGCCAGCGGCCGCACCTCTTCGATGATGGTGTTCTGCCGGTCCAGCTTGTCCGCGTGGTGCTGCGCGTAATAGCCCACCACCACGTTGTGCCCCAGCGTCACCGTCCCCGTGTCCGGGGCCAGCTCGCCCGCGACCATCTTCAGCAGCGTCGTCTTGCCCGCGCCATTCGCCCCCACCACGGCGATGCGCTGCCCCCGCTCCACGCGGCCGGTGAGGCCGTCGTAGATGGTCTGCGCGCCGTAGCGCTTGGTGATGCCCTCCAGCGTCACCACGTCGCGCCCGCTCCGCTCCACCTCGGGGAAGCGGAACTTCATCGACGTCCGCTCCTCCAGGACCTGCACCTTCTCCAGCTTCTCCAGCATCTTCGCGCGGCTCTGGGCCTGCCGCGCCTTGGTGGCCTTGGCGCCGAAGCGGTCGATGAAGCCCTGCAGCTCCGCGCGGCGGGCCTCCACCTTCACCGCGCGGGCCTTCAGCAGCTCCTTCTCCTCGGCGCGCAGGCGCTTGTACTCGTCGTAGTTGCCCGTGTACTCGCGCACGCCCTCCACCTCCAGGGACACCACCCGGTTGATCTGCCGGTTGAGGAAGTCCTTGTCGTGGGAGATGAGCACCAGCGCCTTGTTGGAGCGGCGCATGAAGTCGTCGAACCAGGTGAGCGTGGGCACGTCCAGATGGTTGGTGGGCTCGTCCAGGAGGAGCAGGTCCGGGTCCTGGAGCAGCAACCCCGCCAGGGCCGCGCGCATCCGCCAGCCGCCGGACAGCGCGGAGGTGGGCTTGGCCAGGTCCGCGTCGCGGAAGCCCAGGCCCTTGAGGATGCGCTCGGCGTGGTGGCGGCCGTAGCGGTTCTCGAAGTCGTCCAGCTCCGCGTGGAGGTCCGACAGGGACTGGGCCAGCTCCAACTGGTCCTCCTCGTCCGTGGCGGCGGCGAGCGCCTCCTCGGTCTCCTTGAGGCGGGCCTCCAGGGCATCCCGGCCGGGCACGGTGCTCATCACCGCCTCCACGACGGTGCCGTCGGGCAGGCCGGCGATCTCCTGCGGCAGGTAGCCCGCCCGGGCCTTGCGGCTGTACTGCACCGTCCCGGAGTCCGGCTGGGCCACGCCCGCCAGGATCTTCATCAGCGAGCTCTTGCCCGTCCCGTTGGCCCCGACGAGGCCCACCCGGTCCCTGGGACCCAGTGTGAAACTGTCATTATCGAAGAGGACCTTCTTTCCGTAGGCGAGGCAGAGGTCCTGGGCGATGACGAGGCTCATGGCGCCGGGGATGTAACAGCCCGCGGGCGGCTCGGGAATGTCGGATGTGCCTGCCCGTTTGCTTCCAGGTCCGCTAGGGGCTTTCCGGGTTGGGCCGGTGCCTGTCTATACTCCGGCCCCACATGGCTGCCCCCTGTCCCCATTGTGGAAGCACCGACGGCGTCGACCACCTCTGCTCAGGCCAGAGCCTCCAGCTCCTCGGCCAGGTCCTCGACGGCCGTTACAAAATCGAAAGCGTCCTGGGCCAGGGCGGCATGGGCATGGTGTTCCGCGCCACCCAGACGTCCGTGCAACGTCCGGTGGCGGTCAAGACGCTCAACCCGTCCCTGGCCGCCGCGCCCCAGTTCTTCGAGCGCTTCCGCCGGGAGGCGGAGCTCGCCAGCCGGCTGCGCCACCCCAACGTCATCACCATCTTCGACTTCGGCCGGTCGCCGGACGGCACCTGCTACTACGTGATGGAGCTCCTGGAGGGCGAAAGCCTGAAGGAGACGGTGAAGCGCCAGGGCCCCATGTCCCTGCGCCGGGCCTTGAGCCTCGTGGAGCAGGCGTCGCAGGGGCTGGCGCACGCGCACGCGGAGGGCTGCGTCCACCGCGACTTGAAGCCGCACAACATCATGGTGCAGCAGCTCAGCGGCCAGGACTTCGTCAAGGTGCTGGACTTCGGCCTGGTGAAGGCCATGGAGTCCGAGGAGGAGGAGCAGCTCACCTCCACCGGGCAGGTGCTGGGCACCCCGCAGTACATGCCGCCCGAGCAGGCCGGCGGCGAGTCCGTGGACCAGCGCTCCGACCTCTACTCCATGGCGGGCGTGCTCTACTTCTGCCTCACGGGCAGCTCGCCCTTCGGCGCCAACACGGTGCGCAAGGCGCTGACCGCGTCGCTCACCCAGGCGGTGCCGTCCGTCAACACCAAGCGCCAGGGCGCGCCCGTGCCAGCCGCGCTGGATGCCTTCTTCAAGAAGGCGCTCGCGCCGGAGAAGGAGGACCGGTACCAGAACGCGCAGGAGTTCATCGACGCCATGCTGGACACCGTGGCGGACCTGTCCAACGAGGAGCTCGACGCCATGCCCAGCGGCGGCGTCTCCGGCGGCAGCGAGCGCGGCAGTGGCAGCCGCAGCCGGCCGGGCAGCCGCGGCAGCCGTCATGGCAGCCAGAGCGGCATCCGCTCCTCGCGGGTGGGCGCCGCGCCCACGCTGGGCCGGGGCTCCACGCCTTCCAACGTCGTCGTCGCCAGGACGCAGGGCGGCGGTGGCGCCACCTCATCCTCCCGCAGCGGTGTCCGCCCGGCGGCGCAGCGGTCCGCGCCGCCGCCTCCCGCGCCGCCGCCCGAGCCGGAAGGCATGTCCACCGGCAAGAAGGCGGCCCTGGTCGCGGTGCCGCTGGTCCTGCTGGCCGTGGGCGCGGCCGTCGTCATGGGCACCCAGGGCGGCGGCGCCTCCACGGAGCCGGTCAAGGTCGTGGAGGTTCCCCGCGAGCCTGCGTCCCAGCGCACCCAGGTCGCCGCGGGCAACGCGACGGCCCCGCAGGCCGAGTCGGCGCTCATCACGGTGAGCCTGGACTCGACGCCGGCGGGGGCGTCCATCTACGAAGGTGAAGCGATGGTGGGCACCGCGCCCACGAAGCTCCAGCTCCGGCGGGACAAGGTGCACTCGTTCAGCTTCCGCCTGCCGGGACACCAGGACAAGGAGCTCACGCTCAACCTGAGCCGCGTCGCGGGTGACACGCAGTCCGCGAACGTGGTGCTGGAGCCCGTGCGCGCCGCGCCCCCGCGGACGACCCGGCCCACGCCCAGGCCGGCGGGGCCGTCCGGGCCGGACATCTCCGTGTTCGAGTAGGCCCCGGTGGGGGCACGCGGAAGCGCCGCCGTGCCCCCGGGGTCCTTCGCCTTTCGCGTCAGACGAGCTTCGCCAGGCCCGGCAGGACCTCCCCGCTCCTGCCCACGACGCGGTGCTCGAAGCGGCTGGAGTTCTCCGCCGGATCGAGGTTGACCAGCCACGTCTCCCCGCCGGCCCTGCGGACGCGGTCCACGATGCCGGCGGCTGGGAATACGGCGCCGGACGTGCCCGCCGCCAGGAAGACGAGGCGCCCCGAGGTGGCCCCCTGCAGCGCGAAGGTCTCGATGCGCTCCAGGTCCGCCGGGTCCAGGTACTCGCCGAACCAGACGATGTGGGGCCGCAGCCGCTTGCCACACGCGTCACACGCGGGCACCGCGCCCACCGGGTACACGGTGGCGTCGTCGAACGGGGGGCGCTCGCAGCCCGAGCAGCGCGTCTTGAACAGGTTGCCGTGCATCTCCACCACCCGCTGGCTTCCGGCGCGCGTGTGCAGGCCGTCGACGTTCTGGGTGGCGAGCAGGAAGCGGTCCCCCAGGTGGCGCTCCCAGGCGACGAAGGCCTCATGGCCCGGGTTGGGGTGGACGGCGGCGGCGCCCTTGCGGCGCTCCGAGTAGAAGCGCCACACCAGCGAGGGGTCCTTCCGGAAGCCCTCCGGAGACGCCACGGCCTCCACGGGTTGGTCCTCCCAGAGTCCACCCATCCCGCGGAAGGTGGGGACTCCGCTTTCGGCGGAGACGCCCGCGCCCGTGAGGACGAGCAGCCAGGTCTTCGAATCAAGGGTGAGCGAATCCATGTCGGCTCCTGTGCGGCGAAAAGGGAATCAAGCTATGGATGGGACCGCCGACCCTACCGGGGCCTGACGCCCCTGGGGATCGCCTTGTGAGGTCCCATCATGGCGGAAGTCACCCTGGATCTGCGCGGCCTGCCCAAGGCCGAAGCCTACGCCGAGCTGAAGCAGCACGCGCTCGCCGTGCTCGAGGGCATCGACGACGACATCACCGGCATGTCCACCATGAGCTGCCTGCTGCACCACGCCTTCGGGCACCTGTGGACGGGCTTCTACCGCGTCGTCACGCCGGGCCGGCTGCTGCGGGTGGGCCCGTACCAGGGCACGCTCGGGTGCCTGGAAATCCCCTTCGGCAAGGGCGTGTGCGGCACCGCCGCCGCGAAGGGGGAGACGGTGGTGGTGGCGGACGTCCACGCCTTCCCGGGCCACATCACCTGTGACGGGCGCTCCGTGTCGGAGATCGTCGTCCCGGTGTTCGGGAAGAACCGGGAGCTGCTCGCCGTGCTCGACATCGACTCCGAGCACAAGGGCACCTTCGACGAGGTGGACCGCCGCGAGCTGGAAGCGTTGCTGCGCTGGTTCCAGCGGTAGCGGCGGCCCCGGCGTGCGAAGGCTCAGCTCGCGCGGGCGTAGGCCACGGCGAGCTGACCGGCGAAGCGCGCGTTGTGGGTGAGCAACGCCAGGTTGGCCTTGAGCGTCTTGCCCCCGGTGCGCTTCGCCATCTCCGACAGGAGGAAGGGCGTCACGGCCTTGCCGCGGATGCCCTGCCGGTCCGCGTCCGCGAGCGTCGCGGCGATGTGGAGCTCCATCTCGTTGCGAGGCAGGGCCGTCTCCTCGGGCGGCGGCACGGTGTAGAGCACCCCGCCCTGCTTCAGCGACTCGAAGCGCGCGCGGGCGATGCGCGCGGCGGTGTCCACGTCGTCCGCGCGGTGCTCCAGGGAGATGCCGGAACCCCGGCTGTAGAAGGATGGCAGCTCGTCCGTCCCCACGCCGATGACGGGCACGCCGGCCGTCTCCAGCAGCTCCATCGTCTTGGGCAGGTCCAGGATGGACTTGGCCCCCGCGCACACCACGGCGACGGGGAAGCGCGCCAGCGCGGCGATGTCCTGGGAGATGTCGAAGTGCTCCGACGCCCCGCGGTGCACCCCGCCGATGCCGCCCGTGGAGAAGACGCGGATGCCCGCGGCGGCGGCCATCTCACAGGTGGCGCTCACGGTGGTGCCGCCCGTGGCGCGCGTGGCCACGGCCACGGCCAGGTCCCTGGAGCCCAGCTTGAGCAGGCGCTCCTTGCCCTCCGCCAGGCGGCGCATCTCCGGCTCCTCCAGCCCGACGCAGAGCTGCCCGTCGATGATGGCGGTGGCGGCGGGCACGGCGCCGGCGCGGCGGATGGCCTCCTCGCACGCCCGGGCCGCGGCCAGGTTGTCCGGGTACGGCAGGCCCTGGGCCACGACGCTCGTCTCCAGGGCCACCAGCGGTTGGCCGGCCTCGAGCGCGCGGCGCACCTCGTCCGAAAAGCGTAGGTCCATGCCCTGGCGTTTAGCATGCCGGCCTCCAAACGTCGGCTTGCGCGCGTGGCCCCCCGGGCCTATTCCCCTGCCGCCGTGTCCACGCCCGCCACCGCCGCCGTGCCCGCCCCGTCGCGAGGCTTCTCCGCGTCCGACCTGGCCATCGTCGGCGTCGTGATTGTCTGGGGCACCAACTACACGGTGGTGAAGGAGGCGATGGAGACGCTTCCGCCCCTGGCCTTCATGTCGCTGCGCTTCACCCTCGCCGCGCTGGCCATGGGCGCGCTGCTCCTGGCCGTCGAAGGCTGGAAGCCGCTTCCCCGCCCGGTGTTCCTCAAGCTCATGGGGCTCGGGCTGGTGGGCAACACGCTGTACCAGCTCTGCTTCATCCTCGGCCTGGCGAACACCTCGGTGGCCAACAGCGGCATGCTGACGGCGGTGACGCCCGTGTTGGTCGCCACGCTGGGCGCGGTCCTCGGCGTGGAGCGGCTCACCCGGCCCCTGGTGATGGGCCTGGCCCTGGGCGTCGCGGGGATGTTGATGGTGCTGGGGGGACGTGGCGCGTCCCAACACGGCGCCTCCCTGCTGGGGGACGGGCTCATCCTCGGCGCGAGCCTCTGCTGGGCCCTCTACACCGTGGGCATCCGCTCCATGGGCCCGGAGGTCTCCGCGCTGCGCATCACCGCCATCTGCATGCTGACGGGCGCGCCGGGCGTGGTGCTCGCGGGCGTGCCCGAGCTCCTGCGCCTGGAGCCCGCGCACCTCACCGCCGGCGCCTGGGCGGGCGTCGTGTACTCGGCGCTGGTGCCGCTGGTGCTCGCGTACTTCATCTGGGGCCGCACCGTGCAGAAGGTGGGCAGCAGCCGCGCGGGGCTCTACAACACGGGCATTCCCGTGGTGGCCGCCCTCACGGCGTGGGGCGTGCGCGGCGAGCGGCCCAGTTGGATGCAGGTGCTCGGCGCGGGGCTCGTCCTCTCCGGCGTGCTGCTCAGCCGGCGGAGGTAGGCCCCGGCGGCGTCACTCACTCCCTGCGCCCACGCTCCACCGCGAGCCCGTACTCCTCAATCTTCTTGTCCAGCGTGGGCCGGCTGATGCCGAGCAGCTCCGCGGCGCGGACCTTCTTCCCCGACGCCTCGCGCAGGGCCTCGGCGATGGCGTCGCGCTCCAGGCGGGCCACGCGCCCCTGCAGCGTCTTGGCGCCCGCTTCGCCTCCCTCCTGGAACTCTGGAGGCAGTTGCAGCGCGCCGACCCGGCTCGCCGCGTACAGCAGCCCCAGCCGCTCGCCCACCAGCTCCAGCTCGCGCAGGTTCTGCGGCCACGCATACTCCATCACCAGCCGCCGGGCCTCGGGGCTGAGCGTCGGCGGCTCCTTGCGAATCCGCCGCGCCGCGCGCGCCGCGAACTGCTCCAGGAGCGGGAGCACGTCCGCGCGCCGCTCTCGCATCGGGGGCATGTCCAGCTCGAAGCCCGACAGCGCCCGGGACAGCGCCGGCTCCACCTCCCCGCGCGCCGCCAGCAGCGACACGGAGGAAGGCGCGGTGGCCAGCACCCGGACGTCCACCGGCTCCTCGCCCCCCTGGCGCGCGGGCGCCGAGCGCCGCGCCAGCGCCCGCGCCAGCCGCTCCGCCGCGGACCGCGCCAGTGACTCCACGTGCAGGAGCACCAACGAGCCCCCATCCGCGCGCAACAGCGCGGACACGACGGGCGGCTGCCCGGGGGCGCTCGCCCGGCCGAAGAGCGCCTCCTCCACGGCCTCGGCGGCCTCGCGGCAGTCCACCACGACGAAGGGCCCCAGGGCCCGGGGCGAGCGCGCATGGACGAAGCGCGCCAGCAGCGCCTTCCCCACCCCGGGCTCGCCATGAATCACCACCGGGGCCGCGCTGGCCGCCACCCGGCGCGCCAGCTCCAGCAGGGCCCGCAGCGGCCGGGACGTGCCGGTGAGCGCGGCCACGGGCGGCTCGGCGTCCACGCGGGAGCGCACGGTGGTGTAGGCCTCGCCTCCCAGCCGCCCCAGCGCCGCGAGCAACTGGCCCTCGCCCTCGCTGAACCTCGGCTCCGCGCGCGTCACGTACAGCACGCCGAAGGGCATGCCGCCCGACGCGACCAGCGGCGCGCAGAGGACGTCATCCGTCTGGACCAGCTCCTTGCGCTCCAACGCCGCCTGCGCCAGGGCGCGCGGCATCGTCAGCGCCTCCGCGCCCGACACCGCGGCGGTGAGCAGGCCGTCACTGCTGCCCAGCAGCGCGGCCGCGCGGTCGGCGTTGAGCGCATGCGCCACCTCATCCGCCAGGCGCCGCAGCACCAGCGCGCCGCTCGTCGCGCCCAGCAGCGCGATGCCCGCCGAGTACATCGCCGCCGCCGTGCCCACGTGCGGCAGCACCTCCTCGATGGGCACCTGCCCCATCTTCTCCGGCCCGTCGGCCACCAGCGTCACCGGCGGCGGCTCGAAGAGCGCCGTCGTCGCGCCCACGCGCACCTGGTCTCCGGGCTGGAGGACCACCTCGCCCTCGAGCCGCTCGCCGTTGACGAACGTCCCGTTGCGCGAGCGCAGGTCGCGGATGCGCGCCTGCCCGTCGAGGACGGAGATCAGCGCGTGCTTCCGGGAGACCTGGTGGTCATCCAGCGGGATTTCGCACGACGGACTGCGGCCAATGGTCGCCTCCGCGAGTACGTCGTGACGACGCCCGGCGGATGGACCGGTGAGCAGCAGGAGGGCGGGCATGGGGCGCGGAGCCTACCGCCCCGCGATGCCTGAGCAAGGCCCCCCGGCCCCACGCGCTACATCGGCCGTTCGGCGTTCAGGAGTTCACGAAGCTCCTGCTCGTCCAGCGCCCGGCCTTCCCGGCTGATGGCCAGCGCGTTGACCTGGGTCTCCGCGACCTCCACGTGGGCGCCCTTGCGCCACTCGGTGGTGTGCACCGCGCCATCCACCAGCTTGCCCACCACGGCGCCCTCGTCCCGGGCCATGACCTCCAGCCACAGGTTCTCCGTCACGTCGCTCCCTTCGGGGTGCGTGTCGAAGGGGGCGCGGACCAGGAAGGTGAGCGGCTCCATCAACCCCTTGCGCTGGAAGCGCGCCAGGAAGGACGGCAGCAGCGCCTGGGCCTCGCGCCGCATGGCCTGGGTCTGCTCCTCCGGCTCCTTCTCGAACCGCTCCCGGTAGGGCGCCAGGAGCTGGGACGTATTGTGCCGGCCCAGCGGAGACACCACGGTGAGGAAGAGCCCCTCGTGGCCCTCGAAGGTGTCCAGCGGCACGCCCAGCAGGTTGGCGCGGGCCTCTTCTGATGGCACCAGCGTGAAGACCTGGCCCTCGCTGGTGCCCACCTGGGTGCGCAGCGCGGGCCCCTGCCCGAAGGCCAGGTCCGTGCAGAGCTCGTGCAGGAAGCTCTCCGCGGCCAGCAGGTCCTTCTCCGCCAGGTGGAAGATCTCCAGATCCCTGGCGCCGAACTTCTCCATCCCGTGCGAGTGCACCCACAGGGGCGTGTCCCCCTCCGTGGCCTCCACGGCGTGGAGGTGGACATGGTCGCGGATGTCGAAGTCCAGCTCCGTGATTTCCGCCACGTCGTCGGGCTCGTGGAGCTTGAAGGCGGTGAGGTCCACCAGCACGCCCTGCACGTGCTCCAGCAGCGTGCGCACGGCCCACAGGGCCTCGAAGACGGGCAGCGTGGGCTGCACGCCGCCCGGCTCCACCGACAGGTGGTAGAAGGCCTTGGCGCGCCCCAGCCGCTCGAAGGCCTCCGGACTGCCGCTGAACACCTCCTTGCGGAAGCGCGGCAGGCCCTCGGAGCCATGCGTCAGGCGCACCAGCACCTCGGAGCCATCCGCCCGCAGCGTGAAGCCGTCTCCGTCCGCGTCCGGGGTGAAGTCCACCTCGTCATTCGCGAACGAGGCTCGCAGTGCGTCGAGCGGCGGCGGACCCTCCTGCTCCGTCGCCAGCAGGTAGACCTCCATCACAGGTGCTTCTCGATCTGCCGGAAGAGGTCCACGCGGTCCACCAGGTTGGTCAGATAGTCGAGCTTGTCCGTGGGCAACACGAGCACGGGGGACAGGCGGTAGCCCTCGAACCACTCCTCGTAGAGGGCGTTGAGGCGCTGCAGGTAACGGGTGGGGATGTCCTTCTCCATGGCCCGGCCACGGATGCGGATGCGCTCACGAATCGTCTGCACCGGGCAGCGGAGGTAGATCATCAGGTCGGGGGGCCGCAACGACTCCGAAATCGTCTCGTACAGCTCGCAGTACGTCTTCCAGTCCCGCTTGTCGATGAGCCGCTGCCGGTGGAGGTTCTTCGCGAAGATCTCCGCGTCCTCATAGAGGGTGCGGTCCTGGAGCACCGTCCCGGAGGTGCGCTCCAGCTCCCGGTGCAGGCGGAACTTGTGCGTCAGGAAGAAGAGCTGGGAGCGGAACGCCCAGGTCTTCATGTCCTTGTAGAAGTCCGCCAGATAGGGGTTCTGGTCGTTCGGTTCGAAGGAGGGCGTCAACCCGTACTTCCGGCAGAGGAAGGACGTCAGCTCCGTCTTTCCGGCGCCGATGTTGCCCGCGATGGCGATGAACTTTTTCCTGGCCACACCACCCCTGCTTGTAACCCCGCCAGGCGGCGCGCACCAGAAACAACGTGTAGGTAGGACGTGGTAGAAGACACGCATGCTCCCCCGTCGTCCCGTTCAACGCATGACAGGTGCCGCCGCCCTCCCCGCCGGGGGCCGCCGCCTGACCGCCTGGACAGGGAGCGTCGGGGGACATGCCCGAGGGCCCGGGCACCTTCTGGCCCTGAACATCGGCCCCCAGGAGGCGGGCTGAGGGATGCGCAAGCTCTTCTGCATTTTCGTGGCCGGGGTCTGGACGCTCATCTGTTTCCCCCTTGCCGTCCTGGCGATGCTGCTCACGCTCAACCCCTCGCGCTCCATCTGGGTGGCGCGCGAGCTCTGGTCGCCCGTCCTGTTGTGGGCGGGGGGCGCGAAACTGGAAGTCATCGGGCAGGAGAACGTGGACCCGGATCGGCCCACCATCTACGTGGCCAACCACCAGTCCACCATCGACATCCCGGCGCACTTCCTGGCCGTCCCCATCCCCTTCCGGTACGTCGCCAAGACGCAGCTCAAGTGGGTGCCCCTCATCGGCTGGTACCTGGCGCTCGCGGGCCACGTCTTCATCAACCGGTCCAACCGGTCCAAGGCCATTGCCTCGCTCAACACGGCAGCCGCCAAGATCCGCGGCGGCACCAGCATCTTCCTGTATCCGGAAGGCACCCGCTCCACGGACGGCCGCGTGCTGCCCTTCAAGAAGGGGCCCTTCGCCCTGGCGCTGAAGGCCCGCGTCCCGGTCTGCCCCGTCACCATCGAGGGCTCGGGGGACTTGATGCCCAAGTCCACCTGGAACATCACCCCCGGCCCCATCCGCGTGAAGATTGGCAAGCCCATCGACACCACCACCTTCGCAGAGAACGACCGCGAAGGCCTGGCCCGCGCCGTGCGCGCCGTCATCATCCAGGACAGCCTGTCCCTCGGGGGCAAGGGCGGTGACGTGGATGACGCCGTGGCCTCCGCCGGCGCCGAGGGTGTCAGCGACTCGCGCCCCCGCGCCATCTCCTCCTCCTGAGACGCCTCCTCGAGATGACCATCCGCCACCTCCGTCCTCGTCCCTGGATTCGCGCCGCGGTGCTCGGCGTGGGCCTCCTCGCTGGCTGCAGCACCACCTCCGCGAACTCCGCCAAGGAGCGCCCCACCGACCCGCTCTCCCAGGCGCGGGCCTACCTGGACGAGCATCAGCCCACGAAGGCCCTGGGCCTGCTGACGGAGCTGCACCGCAAGTCCCCGGAGGACCTGGACGTGGCGCGCTCGCTCACCGAGGCCCAGGTGAAGGCGGGCCAGACGGACGCCTGGATCGCCGAGCTCCAGAAGCGGATCGCGGCCGGTGAGCGCGCGGTGGACCAGTACATGCTGGGCCTGGCCCTCTTCTCCCGCGCCCGGGACGCGGGGGCGCCCAGCGTCGCCGCCTTCGAGCGCGCCGTGGACCTGTCACCGGACACCGCGGAGTTCCATTACCGGCTGGGGCTCGCGCGGTTGGAGTCGGAGCAGTACACGGAGGCGCTGGGGCCCTTGCGCCGCGCCACGACGCTGGCGCCGGACCGCACCGCCTGGCGCCTGCCGCTGGCCAAGGCGCTCCACCGCACGGGGGATGCCCCCGGGGCCGTGGAAGCCCTGGGCGCCGTGGTTCGCGGCCAGCCCACGCCCGCGGAGGTCACCACCGCGCGGGCGCTGATGGAGCAGATCGCCGACCCCTTCTCCGGCTTCCCCAAGGCCGCCGAGGCCAAGCTGGAAGAAGGCCTGCGCTACCTGAACGACCTGGACGCGCCTCAGCACGCCATCCTCGCCTTCGAGGAGATCCTGCTCGACTACCCGGACGTCGCGGTGGTGCACGCCCTCCTGGGCCTGGCCTACCAGCGCCTGGACGACGCGGGCCGCGCGGTGGACGAGTTCAAGCAGGCCATTGAACGCGCCCCCCGCGATGGAAAGAACCACCTGTACCTGGGCGAGCTCTACCTGTCCCGTCAGCGCCCCGACGCCGCCCGCACCTCCTTCGAAAAGGCCGTGTCGCTCCACCCGCTGCTGGAGACGGCCTGGTTCCACCTGGGCGACCTCCTCCTGGAGCGCAGGGACCTCAAAGCCGCGCGGGAGTCCTTCACCGTGGCCACGTCCCTGTCGCCGGACAACGTGGCGATGCGGGGCAAGCTGGCGCTCGTGTACCAGTTGGATGGGGACTTCGCCGCGGCCGAACGCGAGCTGCGGCACGTGGTCGAAAAGGACCCGGAGAACATGGAGTTCAGCCTGCGGCTGGGGCTGCTCTACACCGAGCAGGCGATGAAGGCCTCGCGCCCCGAGGCGCGGAAGACGGCGGCCAGCGAGGCCGAGCATTGGCTGATGAAGGTCCTGGAGACCCAGCCTGAGAACGCGGTGGCCTCGCGCGCGCTCCAGCAACTCAAGGCACAGTAGCCATCCACGGGCCCAGGCCTCTACACTCGCGGTCCGATGAGCGACGGTCGCAAGCCCTCCCCCCCTGGAACGCAGCCTCCTCGGGCGGCGTCTCCGTCTGGCTCCCAGCCGCGCGTGCCGTCCAGCCCGGGCATGCCGCGCGCGCCGAGCCAGTCCAACCTGCGGGTGATGTCCGCCGCGCGCGCCGAGCCTCTCGAAAAGGAGAAGCCGGCAGGCCCGCTGGGGAAGCGGCTCGCGGGAGACGCGTCGAACCACCTCCTCAACGGCCTCTCCATCCTGAAGGAGCTGTTCGCGGACTTCCGCCGGAGCGATCGCTTCTTCAAGTACAAGGCGTCCATCATCGCCGGCTGGGTGCTGATGACGGTGACGAGCATCGCCATCGCGTGCCCGGGCAGCGGCGTGCGCAAGGGCGAAATGGACGCGCGCCTGGTGCTCAGCGACAAGCTGGACCGGCCCTCGGTCACCATCTGGAACGAGAGCAAGGAGCCCTGGTTCGACGTCACCTTTACCGTCAACGGGCAGTACCAGGCGGCGGTGCCGGCGGTGGCGCCCGGCGAGTTCATCACCATCACCCCCAAGCAGCTGATGGGCTCCAGCGGCGCCGCGCCCGCGGACCTCCGCTTCCAATCCATCCAGATGCGCAGCCGCGACGACAGCGCGGACCTCACCGAGGACCTCAATCAGGCCTGGGAGCGCATCCGCCAGGCGCCGCGACGCTAGGAGGCCGTGCCGCAGAAACACGAAGGGCGCACTTCCTTTCGGAAGCGCGCCCTCGCGTTGCTCCTGGCCCCTCCTCACGAAGGGGTCAGGGATGCAGACCGTGCAGGACTACTCGGCCTTCGTCTCTTCCGCGGGCGCAGCAGCCGCCTCGGTGTCGACGGGAGCGGCCTTCTCCGGCCGGTCCACGAGCTCCAGGAGGGCAATCTCCGCGGCGTCGCCCCGGCGGAAGCCGAGCCGGACGATGCGGGTGTAGCCGCCGGGACGGTTGGCGTACCGGTCCTTGTACTCGCCGAACACCTTCTGCAGCACCTCGCGGTCCTTGACCGTCCGGGCCGCCAGGCGAACGTTGGCGAGACCGCCACGCTTGCCCAGGGTGATGATCCGCTCCGCGATCTTCCGGGCCTCCTTGGCCTTGGGAAGCGTGGTGCGGATGGCCTGGTGCTCCAGCAGCGAGGTCACCATGTTGTTGAGCATCGCGAGCCGGTGGCTCGTGGTGCGGTGAAGCTTCCTCTGTCCGACCTTGTGGCGCATCGTCGTGCTCCGGAGTCCCGCGGGGGACTCCACCACTCCGGCCGTATCAGGTACCGGGTGGGATGGGCGGACCCGGCACGGGGCCCGCCACTGTCATTCGGGCTGGAAGACGTCCCGGCCCCCTCCCCTCGCGCCGCTGACCGCCGTGCCCGCGGCCGCGTGGGAGGCCCTGCGTGAACCCTACTACGCCTTCGGCGCCGCGGGAGCCGGCGCCTGCTTCGGCGGCCAGTTCTCCAGCTTCATGCCCAGCGACAGGCCCATCTCCGCGAGGATCTCCTTGATCTCCTTCAGAGACTTGCGGCCGAAGTTCTTCGTCTTGAGCATCTCGGCCTCGGTGCGCTGCACGAGGTCGCCAATGGACTTGATGTTCGCCTGCTGCAGGCAGTTCGCCGAGCGGACCGACAGCTCGAGCTCATCCACCGAGCGGAACAGGTTCTCGTTGAGCTTCGCCTCTTCCTTCGGCGCCTCGGCGACGACGGGCTCCTCCGTCTCGTCGAAGTTCACGAAGACGGTGAGCTGCTCCTTGATGATCTTCGCCGCGTACGCCACCGCGTCCTGCGGGGACACGGAGCCGTCCGTCCAGACCTCGAGCGACAGCTTGTCGTAGTCCGTGACCTGACCGACGCGCGCGTTGGTGACCTGGTAGTTCACCTTGCGGATGGGCGAGAACAGCGAGTCGATGGGGATGGTGCCGATGGGCGAACCTGCGACCTTGTTCGCGGTGGCCGGCGTGTAGCCACGGCCGCGGCGGCAGGTCAGCTCCATGCGGAGCTTGCCACCCTCGGAGATGGTGCAGATGTGGTGGCCCGGGTTGAGGATCTCCGTGTCCGGGTCGGTGATGATGTCACCGGCCTTGACCTCCTTGGGGCCCTCCGCCTCGATGCGCAGCGTCTTCGTCTCGTTCGTGTGCATCCGAAGGAGGACTTCCTTCAGGTTCAGAACGACGTCCGTGACGTCCTCGGACACCTCGGGGATGGTCGTGAACTCGTGGTCCACGCCTTCAATCTTCACGGAGGTGATGGCGGCGCCCTGCAGCGACGACAGCAGCACCCGGCGGAGCGAATTGCCCAGCGTCGTACCGAAGCCGCGCTCGAGCGGCTCCGCGACGAACTTGCCGTAGGTGGGAGTCGCGCTGTCCTGATCCACCTCCATGCGGCGGGGCTTGATCAGGTCACGCCAGTTCTTCGCAACAAACGTATCAGCCATGGTGTACCGCTCCTCGAATCGTGCCGCACCACCGACTTACCCACCGGCCTGGCGGGAGGATGCGCACGTGGAGACTGCGACTGCTTGAAAGCAAGACGCCCCGGCCTCGTCGGCCAGGGCGTCCACTGCGACATCCGAAGCGCCTACTTCGAGTAGAGCTCGACGATGAGCTGCTCGGAGATGGGCATCGTCAGGTCCTCGCGGTTCGGGACCGTGGTGACCGTGCCCTTGAAGGCCTTCTTGTCCAGGGAGATCCACTGGGGAACGCCGCGGCGGTCCACCGTCTCCAGCGCCTCGGAGATGCGGAGCACCTTGCGGCTCTTCTCCACCACCTCCACCGCGGTGCCCGGCTTCACGGCGAACGAGGGGATGTTCACCTTGCGCCCGTTCACCTGGAAGTGGCCGTGGCGCACCAGCTGGCGCGCCTCGTTGCGCGTGTCCGCGAAGCCCATGCGGAACACCACGTTGTCCAGACGGAGCTCCAGCTGCTGCAGGAGGTTCTCACCCGTCTTGCCCTTGGCGGCGGACGCGCGGTGGTAGTAGCCGCGGAACTGGTTCTCCAGCAGGCCGTACATGCGCTTGACCTTCTGCTTCTCGCGCAGCTGCACACCGTAGCCAGAGAACTTCACGCGGCCCTGGCCGTGCTGACCCGGGGGATAGGGGCGGCGCTCAATGGCGCACTTGTCCGTGTAGCAACGGTCGCCCTTGAGGTACATCTTCAGGTTTTCGCGCCGGCAGATGCGGCAGACGCTGGCAGTGTAACGAGCCATTGAGAGGTCCTTAGAGGTGATCTGGAGCCGCCCCCACACCGGGGCATGAGGGCAGCCCGGACGAAGGGGTTAGACGCGGCGACGCTTGGGCTGACGGCACCCGTTGTGCGGGATGGGCGTCACGTCGCGGATGAGGTTGATCTTCAGACCGGCGGCGGCCAGCGCGCGCAGCGCCGACTCGCGGCCCGCGCCCGGGCCCTTCACGAACACGGACACGTTCTTCAGACCGTGCTCCATCGCCTTCGCCGCGGCGTCGCCAGCGGCCACCTGGGCCGCGAACGGGGTGGACTTGCGGCTTCCCTTGAAGCCACGCGCCCCGGCGGACGACCAGGAGATCACGTTCCCGGACACGTCCGTGATCGTGATGATGGTGTTGTTGAACGTGGACTGGATGTGGACCACGCCGTTGAGGATGTTCTTCTTGCCCTTGCGCTTCGACTTCTTCGCGGCAGGGGCCTCGCCCTCGGTGGGCGCCGCAGCCGTATTGATCTCGTCAGCCATGTGGATTGCTGCTCCTGGGAGGAGGTGATCGACGCCGGCGCCTCACGGGCCGGCGCTGTGATTAGCGGCCCGCCGCCGGCTTCGCCCGGACGATGCCCCGCTTCGGCCCCTTGCGGGTACGCGCATTGGTGTGCGTCCGCTGGCCACGAACCGGCAGGCCCTTCCGGTGACGAAGGCCCCGGTAGCAGCCCAGGTCCATCAACCGCTTGATGTTCATGGTGACTTCGCGCCGGAGGTCACCCTCCACCTTGTAGCTGGCCTCGATGATCTCGCGGATCTTGCGGGCCTGCTCCTCGGTGAGGTCCTTGGTCCGGGTCGTGGGATCGATGCCCGCCGCGGCAATGATGTCTTGCGCGGACTTGTTGCCGATCCCGTAGATGTACTGGAGCGAGATCACCGCGCGCTTGTTGGGCGGCAGATCGATGCCGGCGATACGAGCCATCTTCGGTCTTCCTTCTTAAGTGGAGTTGGTCTGAAGCCAACGGCCGTCTGGCCGTTAGCCCTGGCGCTGCTTGTGCCGGGGGTTGGAGGCGCAGATGACGCGCACGATACCCTTACGGCGAACAACCTTGCACTTGTCGCAGATCTTCTTGACGGACGCCCGAACCTTCATTGGAGCGAACTTCCTTCCTCAGCAAAAGAAAAGCCCAACGGGCGGCCCGCCATTCCCAGCGGGTACACCCTACTACTTCGCCCGGTACGTGATCCGTCCGCGCGTCAGGTCGTACGGAGACAGTTCGACCTTCACTTTGTCACCCGGGAGGATGCGGATGAAGTGCATCCTCATCTTGCCCGAGATGTGCGCGAGCACCTTGTGGCCGTTGTCCAGCACCACGCGGAACATCGCGTTCGGGAGGGGCTCCATCACGGTCCCCTCGACTTCGATGGAATCATCCTTCGGCAAGCGTCAGACTCTCTTCCCGGACCACGAACCTCTTGGAAGCGCGGCGGGATAGCACTTTGGTCCGCAAGTGGCAAGCGCCGCGCGACTGCAAAACTTGGATTCCTACCAACCCCACATAACAGCGGGCTATTTCACCCGCAGTCACAACAAAATCAACTCCTCCCGTGAGGCCGGGGACTCCGTCCACCGGGAGCGCGAGCTGAAGCTGCGGGGTGAACTTGCGCCTGTCCTCCCTTGGAGTCCAGGTGCCCCCCTGGGTGGAGCTCTTCTACCGCGGGGTCGGGCCAGGAAGGAGGCGCCCGCCAGGCCACCTCCCCTCCCGCTAGGTGTTTCTGGGATCAGGCCTTGCCCGCGGCGGCCTTGATCTCCTCGTAGATGCCCTCGGGCGTCCCCACGCCATCCACGCTCTTGAGGAGGCCCTTCTTCTCATAGAAGGCCTTCAGCGGCGCCGTCTCCGAGTCGTACTTCTGGAGCCGCTTCTCGATGACCTCAGGCATGTCATCCGGACGCTGGACGAGCCCCGTGTTGCACTTGTCACAGTAGCCGGCCCGCTTCGGAGGGCTCTGATAGACGTGGTAGACGCTGCCGTCCTGCGGGCATACCCGCCGGCCGGAGCCCCGCTCCACCAGCTTCGCGTGCGGCACCTCGAGCGAGATGACGGCGTCGAGCTGCTTGCCCAGCCGGTTCAGCATCGTGTCCAGCGCGTCCGCCTGCCCCGGCGTGCGCGGGAAGCCGTCCAGGACGAAGCCATGGGCCACGTCCGCCTCCTTGAGGCGCTCCTCGACGATGCCAATCACGACGTCGTCGGGAACGTACTGTCCGGCGGCCATCAACGGCCCGGCGACCTTGCCCAGCTCCGTCCCCTCCGCAACCGCCTTGCGGAGGATGTCTCCGGTGGAGATCTGGGGGATCTGGAAGTCGGCGAAAAGGCGCTTGGCCTGCGTGCCCTTCCCCGCGTTCGGCGGCCCCAACAGGATCAGGTTCATGTGCTCCTCTCAGCTCCGAAGGAAGGCACGGAAGTCGTAGGACTCAAACCTCCGCGCGCGCTCCGTGTGCACCAGCGAATATCTTTGAACAATACCTGGCCTGGGAACGACGAGGCGCCCCTCCCCGCGACAGGGAGAGGCGCCTGGAACGCCCGCGCGGAGGCTCAGGCCGCCACGCGCACCCGGCCCCGGATGCGCGGGCCGCGAGGGCCGGCGAAGCCCTCGTAGTTACGACTGATGAGGTGACCCTCGATCTGCTGCACCGTATCCAGCGCCACGCCCACGACGATCAGCAGCGCCGTGCCGCCGAAGGTGAACCGCACCCCCAGCAAGCCACTGATGACGGACGGAATCACGCAGATGACGGACAGGTAGATGGCGCCGCCGAACGTGAGCCGGTTGAGCACGCGCTCGATGAACTCCGCCGTCTGCCGGCCCGGACGGATGCCCGGGATGTACCCACCCTGCTTCTTGATGTTGTCCGCCACGTCGTCCGGACGGAACGTCAGCGCGGTGTAGAAGTAGGCGAAGAAGATGACCATCAGCACGAACAACCCGTTGTAGATCCACAGGTTGCCTTCGATGGCGCGCTGGAAGCCCTGAAGGAACGGGAACCACGTGCCCAGGGTGGCCGGGAAGGACAGGACCGCACCGGCGAAGATGGGGGGAATCACGCCCGAGGTGTTCACCTTCATCGGGAAGTACGTCGCCTGGCCAGCGAACATCCGACGTCCCGCCATCCGCTTCGCGTACTGGATGGGGATGCGCCGCATGCCGCGCTCCACGTAGACGACCGCGGCGATGATGATGAGCATGAAGACGACCAGGGCCAGCACCTCGGCCACCGAGATGACGTCCTGGCGGGTCAGGTCCAGCAGCTGCTTCGCACCCGGGAGCAGGCCCGCCACGATGCCGGCGAAGATGATGAGCGAGATGCCGTTACCGATGCCGCGCTCGGTGATGCGCTCACCCAGCCACATGATGAAGGCCGTGCCGGCCGTGAGGCTGACGACCGTCATGAAGGTGAACCAGACGCTGTCGTCGGGGACGACCACCTGGTTGAACCCGCTCTGGCCACCGTCGGAGCGGCCGAGCGACGCCAACCACCGGGAGATACCGATGCCCTGCACGACGGAGAGGGCGATGGTGCCGTAGCGGGTGTACTGGTTGATCTTCTGCCGGCCCCCGCCCCCTCCTTCTGCAGCCGCTCCAGGCTGGGCACGACGACGGCCAGGAGCTGCATGATGATGGAGGCGCTGACGTACGGCATGATGCCCAGGCCGAAGATGGACATCTGCTCCAGCGCGCCTCCGGAGAAGAGGTTGAACAGCGAGACGAGGCCGCCCGATTGCTTCTGGGCGTCCATGAACGCGTTCATCGCCGAACGGTCCACGCCTGGCGTGTTGATGAAGATGCCGATGCGATAGACGGCGAGCAGCGCGAGCGTATACGCGAGCCGGCTGCGCAGCTCAGCGATACGGAAGACGTTGGCGAAGGCGTTCAGAGCCACGGGGTAGCCATCCTCTTCGAGAGGGTTCTGCCAGGACGACAAAACGCCCCTGTTCCACGAGCGGGAAAGGGGCGCAGAAGCCTACACAAGCGAAACAGCGCGCACCACTGGCAAGTGATGCGCGCCTGACACGCTCAGGCCTTGGGCTGCCGAGGAGCCTTGACGCCCTTGCCAGCGTGGGCCTTGGCGGCGGACTCCGGCTTGTGGGCCACGAGCGGAATCTCCTCCACCGCGCCGCCCGCCTTCTGGATGGCCGCCTTCGCCGCCTCGGACGCCTTGTGCACCACCACGGTGACCTTCTTGGTCAGCTCGCCGCGGGCCAGGAGCTTCACGCCGTGGTAGCGGCCCTTGACCAGGCCGACCTTGCGCAGGGTCTCCACGTCCGCCGTGGCGCCGGCATCGAAGTGCTCCTCGATGTCCGACAGGTTCACCACCGCGTACACGGTCCGGTTCGGCGGCGTGAAGCCGAACTTCGGCAGGCGCCGCTGCAGGGGGCTCTGGCCGCCCTCGAAGCCTTCGAACCGCATGTTGCCGGTGCGGGCCTTCTGGCCCTTGCCACCGCGGCCGGCCGTCTTGCCAAGACCACTACCCTGGCCGCGACCCACGCGCTTCTTGCGGTGCCACGAGCGCGCCGGACGCTGCAGTTTGTTCAGAGTGCTCATCGTCTCGATCCTCTCGTGACTCAGGCCTTGAGCTGCTTGACCTGGTACGCCAGCGCCCGCTCACGCAGGGCGACCTTGGCGGGCTTGCGGCGCTTGGGCGCCGGCGCGTCGCCGGAAACGGTTTCCAGTGTGACCAGGTGCTTCACCTTGAACCACATGCCGCGAATCGCAGACGTGTCCTTGAGGATCCGCTCGTCACCGAACTTCTTGAGGCCCAGCCCACGGATGGTGTCCAGCATGTCGCTGGACGCACCCGCAAAGCTCTTCACCAGCTTCACCTTGAGCGCCATGGACTAAGCCCTCTGCTCCCCGGCGAGCTTCGCCGGCTCGACGTCCTTGCCACGGAGGCGCGAGACCTGCTCGGCGCTGCGCAGCAGCTTCAGGCCAGCAACCGTGGCCTTCAGCACGTTGTGCGGATTCCGCGACCCCTGGCTCTTGGTCAGGATGTTGCGGATACCAGCCGCCTCCAGCACCGCGCGAACCGCGCCGCCGGCGATGACGCCCGTACCCTGGCTGGCCGGCTTCAGCAGCACCCAGCCGGCGCCGAAGTGACCGAGCACCTCATGCGGAATGGTGTGACCCACGAGCGGAACGCGGAACAGGTTCTTCTTCGCGTTCTCACCACCCTTGCGGATGGCCTCGGGCACTTCGTTGGCCTTGCCCAGGCCGACGCCCACGTGCCCGGCGCCGTCCCCCACCACCACGAGGGCGGCGAACGAGAAACGACGGCCGCCCTTCACGACCTTGGCCACGCGGTTGATGTTCACCACGCGGTCGGTGAGGTCCAGATCGTTCGGATTGATCGGAGTTGCCACTTGGGGGATTCCTTTCTTAGAACTTCAGCCCGGCCTCGCGCGCGGCGTCGGCCACGGCGGCGATGCGCCCGTGATAAGGGAAGCCGTTGCGGTCGAACACCACCGCATCGACGTTGGCGGCCTTGCACTTCTGCGCAATCAGGGTACCAACACGCTTCGCATCCGCCTTCTTGTCGCCCTCGTCCTGACCCTTCAGGTCCTTGGACAGCGACGAGGCAAACGCGAGCGTCTTGCCCGTGGTGTCGTCCACCACCTGCGCGTAGATGTGCTTGAGGCTCTTGTAAACGGTGAGCCGCGGCCGCTCCGTCGTTCCCGACAGCTTCTTGCGGATGCGGTTCTTCCTCTTGAGACGGGCGTCGAGCTTCGTAGGCATGGCTGCTTCCTTTTCCGTCCGGCGGCGATGCGGCCTTCCGCCGCCGGATGATGCCGCCAGGACCAGAGGACCTGGCGGAGTTTGGAACACTCAGGAAAGACGATACGACTAGGTCGTACCCGTCTTGCCCTCCTTGCGGCGGATGCGCTCCTCGGAGTACTTGATGCCCTTGCCCTTGTAGGGCTCGGGCGGACGCAGCGAGCGGATGTTCACCGCCGTCGCGCCCAGCACTTCCTTGTCCGAAGAGCGGAGCGTCAGGCCCACGGTGGGCAGGCTGTCCTCGTTGCGCGGGGCCTTGTCGACTTCAGCCGTCACGCCCTCGGGCAGGTTGAACACCACCGGGTGCGAGTAACCCAGCGCGAAGTGAATGGCCTTGCCCTTCACCTCGGCGCGGAAACCAACGCCGCGGATGTCCAGCTTCTTCTCGAAGCCCGTGCTCACACCCTTCGCCGCGTTCGCGAGGATGGTCCGGGTCAGGCCGTGCATGCTGCGCGCCTCACGCGAGTCATCCGCGCGCTGCACCGTCATCTGCCCGTCCTTGATCTCGACCTTGACCTTGCCAGGCAGCTTCACCGACAGCTTGCCCTTGGGGCCCTCGAAGTTCACCTGCTCACCGGCGACGACGGCCTTCGTCTTGTCGCCGAGCTTGATCGCCAGTTTTCCAATCCGACTCATGGTTGCCTCGGTCCTGTGTGCCTGGGGGGCGCGCCCTCACGGGGCGCCGCTCCCGGGCGGCTGGCTAGTAGACGGTGCAGAGCAGCTCGCCGCCGACCTTCTGCTTGCGGGCCTCGGAGTCCACCAGGATGCCGCGCGAGGTGGAAAGGATGGAGATGCCCAGGCCACCCAGCACCTGCGGAATCTCACGCACGGCGGCGTACCGGCGCAGACCCGGCTTCGACACGCGGCGGATGCCGGTGATGGCGGGGGCGCGGTCCGGACCGTACTTGAGCTGCACGGAGATCTCCGGGAACACCGTGCGCTTGTTCTGCACCGTCTGCTCGTGGACCACGAAATCACCGATGTAGCCCTCGTCCTTGAGGACCTTGATGATCTCGAGCTTGAGCTTCGAGTGGGGGATGACGACCTTGTCGTGACGCGCGCGCGAAGCGTTGCGCAGGCGGGTCAGCATGTCGCCGACGGGATCATTGACCGGCATGGAGTACCTTCCCAGGCGAAGGCCCGTTCAGGGCACCTCGCGTTCGCGGCCACCGCGCCTGCCGGGCCCATCCCGGGGGTTCGCGACGACCGCCACTACGAACTGCGGACTTCAGGGTGGAGGCTCCGAGAGGAGCCCACCACCGCGCCTGGCCAACTCGAAGGCCCGCCAGGCGCCCTGCCCTACCGACTCACCAGGACGACTTGGTGACGCCGGTGATCTCACCGCGGAGGGCGCGATTGCGGAGGCAGATACGGCACATCTTGAACTTGCGCAGGAACGCGCGCGGCCGGCCACACAGCGGGCAGCGGTTGTACTGGCGCACCGAGAACTTCGGCTTGCGCTTTGCCTGGGCGATCTTGGAGAGCTTGGCCATGTTTCGTCGGGTCCTTGGCTCGAGGGCTTACTGACGGAACGGCATGCCGAAGTGACGCATCAGCGCCAGCCCCTGCTCGTCGTTGGCCGCAGTGGTGACGAAGCTGATGTTGAGCCCCTTCACCTTCTCGATCTGGTCGTAGTTGATCTCAGGGAAGATGATCTGCTCGCGCACGCCGAGCGTGTAGTTGCCCTTCCCGTCGAACGCCTTGGGGGACACGCCCTTGAAGTCACGCACGCGCGGCAGCGCCACGGTGATGAGGCGGTCCATGAACTCGTACATGCGGTCGCCGCGCAGCGTGACGGCGGCACCGATGGCCTGCCCCTGGCGCAGCTTGAAGTTCGCGATGGACTTACGGGCGCGCGTCACGATCGGCTTCTGGCCGGTGATCGCGGCGAGCTGGTCCACCGCCGACTCCAGGATCTTGTTGTTGGCGAGCGCCTCGCCCAGACCCATGTTGACGACGATCTTCTCCAGCCGCGGCACCTGCATCGGGTTCTTCAGGTTCAGTTCCTTCAGGAGGGAGGGAACACCTTCCTTGAAGAAACGCACCTTCAGGCGCGCCGGCTTGGACTCGAGGCCTTCCTCGATGTTGGCGGCAAAGCCAACCTTCTTGGCCTCTTCCTTCTTGCCGCGCTTCGCCTTCTTTTCCTTCTGCTCGGCCTTCTTCTCGTCAGCCATCGTCCTGTCCTCTGCTTCGGGGCGCCGTCGTGGACCCAGCACGCCCGATCAGTCCTTCGTATGGAACCTGGAAACACCGCGAGGGCCCCTGTTGCTCCACGGGCCCTCCATGCCTGCACGCCCGCCCTTTCCCACCACCGGGGTGGGCAAAGGGCGCGCATACATGCACCAACGCGGACACCTAGTCAATCAGGGCGTCGCAGTTCTTGCAGAACCGCTTCTTCTTGCCCTCTTCACCCTCGGTACGGATACCCACCCGGGTCGGCTTGTCGCACTTGACGCAGACCACCTGCACGCTCGCCAGCGCGATCGTGCCCGGCTTCTCGACAATGCCGCCCTCGGGGCTCTGGGGCGTCTTCTTCATGTGACGCTTGACCAGGCGCAGGCCCTCGACCGTCACGCGTTCCGCCTCGCGATCGATCTTCAGCACCTTGCCGCGCTTGGTCGCCGGGTTCTTCTCGGAGGCCTCGGCCCCGGCCATGACCTGGACCGTGTCTCCCACCTTCAGCTTCTGCATGGCTTCCTCTCTCTGGCTGCTCGCCGTCCGGCCTGCCGTCCTCTCAGAGGACCTCGGGCGCCAGCGAGATGATCTTCATGAACTTGCGGGCGCGGAGCTCACGGGCAACGGGCCCGAAGATACGCGTACCAATGGGCTCCATGTCCTTGTTGATGAGGACCGCGGAGTTGCCGTCGAACTTGATGTAGCTGCCGTCCGGACGACCCACCTCGCGCTTGGTGCGAACGATGACGGCCTTGGCCACGTCACCCTTCTTCACCTTCGAGTTGGGAAGCGCCTCGCGCACCGAGACGACGATCACGTCGCCGATGGACGCGTACTTGCGCTTGGAACCGCCGAGCACCTTGATGCAGAACACCTTCTTCGCGCCCGAGTTGTCCGCCACGTCGAGCACGCTCGTCATCTGAATCATCTGGGAATCTCCTGTCGCCGGTGACCATCCCGCGCCGCCTCACGGCCACGCGGAACGGACATGCGTGCTAGACGTTCTTGCTCTTCTCCAGCACCTCGACCACGCGCCAACGCTTGTCCTTCGACGTCGGCTTGGTCTCGGCGATCCGGACCCGATCACCCTCGTTGATGGTGATCTTCTTGGGGTAATCGTGGTCCTCCACGTGCGCCTTGTACTTCTCGCGCAGGCTCATGATCTTCCCGTACTTCGGGTGCGGAGCCCGGCGCTGGACGGTGACGACGACCGTCTTCTGCATCTTGTTGGAGGTGACGATCCCCACGCGCGTCTTGGGACGGCCACGGGTGGAAGTCGCGGGAGCCTGCGTCTCGGTCGCTTCAGCCATCTTCTTTCTCACTGTCTCTCATGCACCCGGGCGTCTGCCCGGATGGCCGCACGCGCTCCTCTACCTGCTGAGCGCGCTTGGAGTCGAGGGTTTCAGCCCTGGGCCTTCGTCTTCTGGGTCAGCACGGTCAGCACCCGCGCCAGGTCCCGTCGGTGCGTGGTGCGCTCGGCCGGGTTGTCCAGCGAGCCGGTCCGCCGCTTGAGCTGGTCCTGGAACAGGGTCTCGCGCAGCTCGGCCGCGCGCTGCTTCAGGTCGTCCGCCGACAGTTCCTTCAGTTCCTTCGCAGTCGCCATTTCACTCTCCATGCGACCGGAAGCCGTCTTCAAGACCGGCTCCCGTCGCTCGGTGCCTTAGAGGCTCAGGTCCGCCCGCTTCACGATCTTCGTGAGCACCGGCAGCTTCGCCTGCGCCAGCTTCAGCGCCCCGGTGGCCACTTCCGGCGTCATACCCTCCATCTCGTAGAGGATGCGGCCGGGCTTCACCACCGCGACGTAGTACTCCACGCCGCCCTTGCCGGTACCCATACGGGTCTCAGCGGGCTTCTTGGTGATGGGCTTGTCCGGGAAGATACGGATCCAGATCTTGCCGCCACGCTTCACGTGACGCGTCATCGCGATACGAGCCGCCTCGATCTGCCGGGAGGTGATCCACCCCGGCTGGAGGCTCATCAGGCCGTACTCACCGTAGGTCATGTCGCTACCCCGGTGAGCACTGCCAGGCATGCGGCCCTTGTGCATCTTGCGGTACTTCGTACGAGCAGGCTGAAGCATCGTCGCTGTCCTTCGCCGCCCTGCCCCGGGCGCCCCTTTTGAGAGCGCCCGGCGCGGGTGGACTGATTACCGGTTGGAGGGCATGGGGGCCTGGCCACCCTTGCCCGGGAGGACCTCGCCCTTGCAGACCCAGACCTTGCAGCCGATCTTGCCGTAGGTCGTCTTCGCCTCGGCGAAACCGTAGTCAATGTCCGCGCGCAGGGTGTGCAGGGGCACGCGACCCTCGCGGTACCACTCGTAGCGCGCCATCTCCGCGCCACCGAGGCGGCCCGAGCAGGCCACGCGGATGCCCTTGGCACCGAACTTCATGGCCGTCTGCAGCGCCTTCTTCATGGCGCGGCGGAAGGCGATGCGGCGCTCGAGCTGCGTGGCGATGTTCTCCGCCACGAGCTGCGCGTCGGTCTCCGCCTTGCGGACCTCGACGATGTTGAGGAAGACCTCGTTCTTCGTGAACTGCTGGAGGTCCTTCTTCACCGTCTCGATGCCCGCGCCACGCTTGCCGATGACGATGCCCGGCCGCGCGGTGTGGACGTTGACCTTCACCTTGTTGGCGGCGCGCTCAATCTCCACCTTGGACACGCCCGCGTGGTTCAGCGACTTCTTCACGAACTCGCGGATGCGGATGTCCTCGTGCAGCCACTGCGCGTAGTTCTTGTGCTCGAACCACTTGGAGTCCCAGGTCTTGATGACACCAAGCCGGAACCCGATCGGATGAACTTTCTGTCCCAACGTGATTCTCCTTGAAGCGTCCGGGCAGGGCCCGACGGGTCCTACTTCTTCGCCTCGGCGAGCACCACGTGGACGTGGGCCGTCTTCTTCTTGATGGGGGTGGCCCGGCCCATGGCGCGCGGCATGAACCGGCGCTGGGTGGGGCCCTGGTCCACGGAGATGGTCTTCACGTAGAGCGTGTCCACGTCGACCTGGCCCTTGGACTTGTCAGTCGCGTTGGCCACGGCGCTCTTGATGAGCTTCTCCACCGGCTTGGCCGCGGCGCGCTTGGTGAACTTCAGGATGTTGAGGGCCGCCTCGACAGGCTTGCCCCGGACGAGCTCCGCAACGGTGGAAATCTTGCGGGGGCTCATGCGCAGGAAACGCAGATGTGCAGTCGACTCCATGGTCTTCTCCTCAGGCTCTCAGGCAATGCGCCAGGCTACTTGCCCGGGGCCTTGGCGACCTTCTTGTCCGCCGAGTGACCGCCGAACGCACGCGTCGGGGCGAACTCGCCGAGCTTGTGGCCAACCATGTTCTCCGTGACGAACACCGGGATGAACTTCTTCCCGTTGTGCACCGCGAAGGTGTGACCCACGAACTCCGGAAGGATGGTGGAGCGGCGGGACCACGTCTTTACGACGGCCTTCTTGTTCGTCTTGATCATGTCCTCGATCTTCTTCACGAGGAAGTCGTCGACGAACGGACCCTTCTTGATCGAACGAGCCATGGAATCCTCTTACTGGCTGCGCGCGCCCTGGCGGCGGCCGGAGACGATGAACTTGTCAGTGCGCTTGTTGGTGCGCGTGGTGAGACCCTTGGTCTTCTTGCCCCAGGGGGACACAGGGTGCGGGTTACCCTGACCGGACTTGCCTTCACCACCGCCGTGCGGGTGGTCGACCGGGTTCATCGCCAGACCGCGGACGGTGGGACGGATGCCCAGCCAGCGGCTCTTACCCGCCTTGCCGATACGGATGATCTCGTGCTCGATGTTGCCGACCTGACCCACGGTGGCGCGGCACTCGATGAGGACCTTGCGGACGGTGCCGGAGGGCATACGCACCTGCGCGTAGCGCTCCTCCTTCGCCATCAGCTGGCCGGACGTGCCGGCGGAGCGGATGACCTGGGCGCCACGGCCCGGCTTCAGCTCCACGTTGTGGATGACCGTACCCACCGGGATGTTCTGCAGCGGCAGGCTGTTGCCAGGCCGGATGTCCGCGCCCTCGCCGGCGAACACGGTGTCACCCACGCTCAGGCCGACCGGAGCGAGGATGTAGCGCTTCTCGCCGTCCGCGTAGTGCAGCAGCGCGATGTTGGCGGTGCGGTTCGGGTCGTACTCGACGGCCACGACCTTCGCGGGGACGCCATCCTTGTCCCGGCGCTTGAAGTCGATGACGCGGTAGCGGCGCTTGTGGCCGCCGCCCTGGTGCCGGCGGGTGATGTGCCCGTGAACGTTGCGACCACCGGAGCGCTTGAGCGGCTCGGTGAGGCTCTTCTCGGGCGAGTCCTTGGTGATGTCCGCGAAGTCGGACACCGTCATCAGACGGCGGGCGGCGCTAGTCGGCTTGTACTTCTTGATGCCCATGGTGTGTTCCTCAGGCTGGCTCGACGCCGTGGCGTCAGGCCGCCCCTCCCTCGAAGAGTTCGATCGAGTCGCCCTGCTTCAGCGTCACAACCGCCTTCTTGAAGTTGGGCCGCTTGCCGATGCTACGACCCACCCGCTTGATCTTGCCGCGGACGATGTTGGTGTTCACGCCCTCGACGGTGACCTTGAAGAGCGTCTCCACCGCGCGGGCCACGTCGTGCTTCGTCGCCTTGCGGTCGACGATGAACGAGTACTGGCGGAACTTCTCGCGGGCCTTGTCCAGCTTCTCGGTGATGAGCGGGCCCTTGATGACGTCGTTCAGATTCATGACAGCGCCCCCTCGAGGGTCTTCGCGGCCGCGGACGTGAGGACGAGGTGCGAGTGCCGGAGAACGGCCTCGAGGTTCAGGCCCTCGGGCGGCAGCACGTCGAACTTCGCCAGGTTGCGCACGCTGCGGTGCAGGTTGGTGTTGCCCTTGTCGTCAATCACCAGGGCGTTCTGGAGCTTCAGCCGCTTGGTGAGGACCTCGAAGGCCTGCTTGCTCTTCGGAGCATCCAGGGAGAAGCCGTCCAGGATGATGAGCGTCTTCTCCTGGGCCCGCAGGGACAGCGCGGACTTCAGGGCGCCGCGGCGCACCTTGCGGGGCGGGCGGTAGAAGTAGTCGCGCGCCTTGGGAGCCATCGCCTTGCCGCCACCCACCCAGTGGGAAGCGCGGATGGAGCCCTGACGAGCGCGGCCGGTGCCCTTCTGCTTCCAGGGCTTCTTGCCGCCGCCGCTGACCAGCGAGGTGTTCTTCACCCCGACCGTGCCGCGGCGCCGGTTGATCTGCTGCATCTTCGCCACCTCGTAGAACAGGTGGGCGTTCGGCTCGGTGCCGAAGACATCGTCGGAGAGCTCGATCTCCGACACCTTCTTCAAATCCAGGTCGACAACGTCAAACTTCGCCATGGCACTTTCCTCGCGGGGGTCGGAGTGAAACCACTCGAACGCCCACCCGCTTCCTAGGACTTGATCTCGACGTCAACGCCAGCCGACAGATCCAGCTTCATCAACGCATCCAGCGTCTGCTGCGTGGGCTCGAGGATATCGAGCAGGCGCTTGTGCGTACGGATCTCGAACTGCTCACGGCTCTTCTTGTCCACGTGCGGAGACCGCAACACGGTGAACTTGTTGATGCGCGTGGGAAGGGGGATCGGACCGGCCACCTTCGCGCCCGTGCGCTTGGCCGTCTCGACGATCTCACCCGCACTCTGGTCCAGGAGCTTCGAGTCGTACGCCTTCAGCCGGATGCGGATCTTCTGTGTCGCCATTCGCAAGAACCTCTTTGGACGAACTCTGCCTCTGCCGCGGGAGGGCGTTACGACCGACATCCCCTGGATTTCACAGAGCCGTTTCTTCAGAACGAAGGGGCGCGGTGTGTACCATCCCGCCCCAGGGTGTGCAACTGGATTCCCATCGGCTCCCCGAAAATTCCCCATTGGGGGACTCAGGGAGCCGTTGGGGGCCTGTACGCTACTCGACGACTTCCGCCACGACGCCGGCGCCCACCGTGCGGCCACCCTCGCGAACGGCGAAGCGCAGCTCCTTCTCCATCGCCACCGGGGTGATGAGCTCCACCTCGATGGCGATGTTGTCGCCCGGCATCACCATTTCGACGTTGTCCGGCAGCTTCACCGAGCCCGTCACGTCCGTGGTGCGGAAGTAGAACTGCGGACGGTACCCCTTGAAGAACGGGGTGTGACGGCCGCCCTCTTCCTTGGACAGCACGTAAATCTGCGCCTTGAACTTGGTGTGCGGGGTGATGCTGCCCGGCTTGGCCAGCACCTGGCCGCGCTCCATGTCCTCGCGCTTCAGGCCGCGCACCAGCGCGCCGATGTTGTCGCCCGCCATGCCCTGGTCCAGCAGCTTGCGGAACATCTCCACGCCCGTGACGACCGTCTTCTGCGTCGGACGCAGACCGACGACTTCCACTTCCTCGCCCACCTTGATGATGCCGCGCTCCACGCGGCCGGTGGCCACCGTCCCGCGGCCGGAGATGGAGAACACGTCCTCCACCGGCATCAGGAAGGGCTTGTCCGTCGCGCGCTGCGGCGTCGGGATGTAGCTGTCCACCGCCTCCATCAGCTTCAGGATGGCCGGCTCGCCGATGTCGCTGGTGTCACCCTCCAGCGCCTTGAGCGCCGAGCCCGGGATGATGGGGATGTCGTCGCCAGGGAACTCGTACTTCTTGAGCAGGTCCCGGACTTCCATCTCCACGAGCTCGCGCAGCTCGGGGTCATCCAGCATGTCCACCTTGTTCAGGAAGACGACGATGTACGGAACGCCGACCTGGCGCGCCAGCAGGATGTGCTCGCGCGTCTGGGGCATCGGGCCGTCCGCCGCCGACACCACCAGGATGGCGCCGTCCATCTGCGCCGCGCCCGTAATCATGTTCTTCACGTAGTCGGCGTGGCCCGGGCAGTCGACGTGGGCGTAGTGCCGGTTCGTCGTCTGGTACTCCACGTGCGCGGTGGAGATCGTGATGCCGCGCTCACGCTCCTCCGGCGCCTTGTCAATCATGTCGTACGCCAGGAACGTGGCGCCGCCCGTCTTCGCCAGCACCTTGGTGATGGCGGCGGTCAGCGACGTCTTGCCGTGGTCCACGTGTCCGATCGTGCCGATGTTCACGTGGGGCTTGTTACGCTCGAACTTCTCCTTGGCCATGGCCTCTCCTCACGGGGTTGCCGGTTCGAAGCCCGGCACGAGTCGACTCGCGGAAAACAACTGCGAAGGTGCTGCGTCCTGCTCCAAACCCGCCACAACGTCAACTGAAATCGCCCGACCGGTCCGCGGCCGGGCTCCAGCCACTCAGCGGTTGAGCGCCGACTTGGGCGCGGGCGCGTAGTGACTGAACTGCATGGTGTACGTCGCCCTTCCCTGGCTGCGGCTGCGCAGGTCGGTCGAGTAGCCGAACATGGCCGCCAGGGGCACCTGCGCCTGGATGGCCTGCACCCGGCCAGGCCGGGGCGTCATCCCCAGCACCTTCCCGCGCCGCCCGTTCAGGTCGCCAATCACATCCCCCATGAAGTCGTCGGGCGTGACGATTTCGCAGTTCATGATGGGCTCCAGGAGCACCGGCGCGGCCGTGCGCACGGCGTCCTTGAACGCCAGCGAGCCGGCAATCTTGAACGCCATCTCGCTGGAGTCCACGTCGTGCATGGAGCCATCGAAGGCCTCCACCTTCACGTCCACCATGGGGTAGCCCGCCACCGGGCCGTTCTGCATGGCCTCGGCGCAGCCGGACTTCACCGCGTCCACGAACTCCTTGGACACCGCGCCGCCGGTGACCTTGTTCTCGAAGGAGAAGCCCTGCCCCGGCTCATTGGGGGCCACGCGCAGCCAGATGTGGCCGTACTGGCCGCGGCCCCCCGTCTGGCGGATGTACTTCCCTTCCATCTCCACCTGCGTGGAGACCGTCTCGCGGTAGGCCACCTGCGGCTTGCCGATGTTCGCGTCGACCTTGAACTCGCGCAGGAGGCGGTCGACGATGATCTCCAGGTGGAGCTCGCCCATGCCGGCGATGAGCGTCTGCCCCGTCTCCTCGTTCGTCTTCACGCGGAAGGACGGGTCTTCCATGGCCAGCCGCTGCAGCGACTGGAGGATCTTGTCCTGGTCCGCCGTCGACTTCGGCTCGATGGCGATGTCGATGACGGGCTCGGGGAACTCCATCCGCTCCAGGATGATGGGCTGCTTGTCGTCGCAGAGCGTGTCGCCGGTGCCGGCCAGCTTCAGGCCCACCACCGCGCAGATGTCACCGGCGTAGCACTCGGTGATTTCGTCCTTCTTGTCCGCGCGCATCTGCACCAGGCGGCTGACGCGCTCGCGCTTGCCCTTCACCGAGTTCCACACCGCCGTGCCCGCCTCCAGCTTGCCGGAGTACACGCGGAGGAAGGTCAGCGTCTGGGACTGGAACGCCGGGTCGTTCATGATCTTGAACGCCAGGGCGCTGAAGGGCGCGTCGTCCCGCGTCTCGCGCACGGCGTCCTCGCCGTTGGGCGTCTTGCCGTGGATGGGCGGCACCTCCAGCGGGCTGGGCAGGTAGTCCACCACCGCGTCCAGCAGCGGCTGCACGCCCTTGTGGCGGAAGGCCGAACCGCAGAACACCGGGAACAGCTTCAGGCCCACGCACCCCTTGCGGATGGCGCCCCGGACCTCGTCCTCGGTCAGCTCCACGCCCTCGAGGAACTTCTCGGTGAGCGCGTCGTCCTGCTCGGCCGCGGCCTCGAGCAGCTCGCCGCGCGCCGCGGCGGCGGCCTCCTGGTACTCCTCCGGGATGTCCGCCTCTTCGTAGCGGCTCCCCTGCTCCGAGTCCTGGAACACCAGGGCCTTCATCTTCAACAGGTCGATGACGCCGCGGTGCTTGTCCTCCGCCCCCAGCGGCAACTGCATGCGGACCGCACGCGCGCCCAGCTTCTCGCGGATGGTGCCCACGGACATCTCGAAGTCGGCGCCCACGCGGTCCATCTTGTTGATGAAGCAGATGCGGGGGACCTTGTACTTGTCCGCCTGGCGCCAGACCGTCTCGGACTGGGGCTCCACGCCGTTCACCGCGTCGAACACGGCGATGGCACCGTCCAGCACGCGCAGGCTGCGCTCCACCTCGATGGTGAAGTCCACGTGCCCCGGCGTGTCGATGATGTTGACGCGGTAGCGCTGATCGCGCCGCGCCCAGAAGGCGGAGATGGCGGCGGACGTGATGGTGATGCCGCGCTCGCGCTCCTGGACCATCCAGTCGGTGGTGGTGTTGCCTTCATGCACCTCGCCCATCCGGTGGATGGCGCCGGTGTAGAAGAGGATGCGCTCCGTCGTCGTCGTCTTGCCGGCATCGATGTGCGCCATGATGCCGATGTTGCGGTAGCGCTCGAGGGGGTACTCACGGGCCATGACTCAATACCTCTCCAGGAAGGAAGGGCGGGCTCGAAGCCTCGACACCTGCCGGCCGGACGATTTCAGAGAACCTGCTCCATCTAACAAAACCGCCCGGATGCATCCTCTGCATCCGGGCGGCGACCGCGAAGCCTTGGGGGCCTACCAGCGGTAGTGAGCGAAGGCCTTGTTGGCCTCCGCCATCTTGTGCGTGTCTTCACGCTTCTTCACCGCGTTGCCGCGGTTGTTGGCGGCGTCCATGATCTCACCGGCCAGCTTCTCCTGCATGGTCTTCTCACCACGCGCCTTGGAGTAGGTGATGATCCAACGCATGCCGAGCGCCACGCGGCGGTCCTGACGGACCTCGACGGGCACCTGGTAGGTGGCGCCGCCGACGCGGCGGCTCTTGACCTCGAGCACCGGCTTGACGTTGTCGAGGGCCTTCTTGAAGGTCTTGAGGGGGTCTTCCTTCGCGCGCTCCTCGATGAGGGCGAAGGCACCGTAGCAAACGCCTTCCGCGATGGACTTCTTGCCCTTCCGCATCAGGTCGTTGACGAACTTGGTGACGAGCCGGTCCTGGAACTTCGGATCCGGGAGAATCTTGCGCTTGGCGACTACGCGACGGCGAGGCATCTCTTCTCTCTTCCCTTACGCCCCACTCCCATCGGGAGGAATGCACGGGGCTTCAAAAACTGCAGGAGGAACTTCCCAAGGACGCTCCCCAGGGTGCGGGGCGATGCGTCCGAACTCTGCGCTACAGAAGGTGATCCGCGTGACGAGCGTTCAGCTCGGACGCTTCGCGCCGTACTTGGAGCGGCTCTGCTTGCGGCCCGCGACACCCACGGAGTCCAGCGTTCCACGGACGATGTGGTAGCGGACGCCCGGGAGGTCCTTCACACGGCCACCGCGGATCATCACCACCGAGTGCTCCTGGAGGTTGTGACCCACGCCGGGGATGTAGGACGTGACCTCGATCCCGTTCGTCAGACGCACACGGGCCACCTTGCGGAGGGCCGAGTTCGGCTTCTTCGGGGTCGTGGTGTACACGCGCGTGCAGACGCCACGCTTCTGAGGGGACTCCTTGAGCGCGGGGCTCTTGCCCTTGACGACGAGCTTCTCGCGGCCCTTGCGGACCAGCTGGCTAATGGTCGGCACTGATACCTCTTCTTCGGGTTCGTCGCCGCCAGAGACACCAGGCGGCGCATATCTACCTACAAGACAACGGAAAGGCGCGCGAGTATAGGAAGGGGCCTATCCGTGTCAAGCACGGCCTGCCCCTTGCCTACAACCGGCCAGGGCCCCAGGTCCCATTCCCCGCCTCGGCGCTTCCGCGCACGGCGGGTCTACGACGGGGCGGTCCTCTACTCCGCGTGCGGTTAGAAGTCGAGGACCATCACGACGGCGTCCTCGCCCTCGTCCACGTAGTAGTTCGGCCGGATGCCGACGGGGCGGAACCCATAGGCCCGGTAGAGCTGGAGCGCCGCCTCGTTGCTCTTGCGCACCTCCAGGGTGGCCAGGGTGCAGCGTCTGGCGCGCCCCCGGGCCAGGACCTCATCCATCACCGCGCGCGCCACGCCCCGCCGCCGGTGCTGGGGCGCGGTGGCCACGTTCAGCACGTGGACCTCGTCATGGACGATCCAGAAGATGGCCAGGCCCAGGAGCTCGGGCCCCTGCCCCTCCCGCTCCTCCTCCACGAGGAGGATGGTGGACCATTCGTGCTGCAGCTCGCGCTTGAGCAGGTCCTGGGACCAGGGGTTCTTGAACGCCGCCTTCTCCAGCAACATGACCGCGGGAAGGTCTTCCGCCGTCATCTGCCGGATGCTGTAGCCGTGCCGGGCCTCGGGCGCCGGCTCCTCGCGCATCCGCCTCATCGACTTGCCTCCCGGGCAAAGGGCGCCACGCGGCGCACCTGGGCCGACGCCCGGACCTGCGCCAGCTCCTCCGCCGCCAGCGCGCCGTAGCGCTCCCGAACCAGCTTCTCCCGGATGGCCGAGCGCGCCGCCTCGTAGCCCTCCGGGTACTCGTCCGCGTGCTGCTCGTAGTAGCGGCGGACCTCCGTCTCCCCCACCTGCGCCCGCAGCCTGATGCGGCTGTCGAGGATGCGCTCGGCCCTCAGGCCCCGGGCCAGCACCCGCTGAAGGTCCTGGGCGTCCACGTCGTGGCGGGTCAGGAACCGCTTCAGCGCCGTCTCCCCGCCCAGGATGGCCTGGAACGCGGCCAGGCGCGCCTGGACCTCGGCGGGCTCGGCTGGGAAGGCCTGAAGCCGGTCCGCGTTGAGGACCTGGACCCGCTGGTTGATGATGAGCTCCAGCGCGCCCCGGAGCGTGTCCTCGTCAAGCGGAAGCTCCAGCGCCTGCACGCCGCCTCGCTGGACGAGCGCGACGCGGGCCTCGAAGCGCAGCTCGCTCAGGGTGAGCACCTGGCCCTCGATGATGGCCACCACCCGGTCCGCGACCCGGCCCTCGGCGCCGGACGGCGGGGCGGCCGCGTGCCCCAGGGCGGGCGCCAGCGAGAGCCAGCCCGCAAGCCACAGGGTATCCGCGCCGAGCCAGCGAGGCGGTGACATGGGCTCCCTCATCCTCCGGCGACTTTATACATCTCGCACGGTCCGGACAGTCCTTGCTGGCGCGTGCCTACCGGCTGGTTACGTTGATTCGGGTACACCACGAGCGGGAACAAATGGCGGACGACTACTACCAGATCCTCGGCGTCGACAGGTCGGCCTCAGCGGAGGACGTCAAGAAGGCGTACCGGAAGCTGGCACGCAAGTACCACCCGGACGTCAACCCGGGCAACAAGGCCGCCGAGGAGAAGTTCAAGCAGCTCAGCGCGGCCTTCGAGGTGCTGTCGGATGCCCGGAAGCGCAAGCTCTACGACGAGTTCGGTCCCGACGCGGAGAAGATTGGCTTCGACGAGAAGAAGGCGGAGGCCTATCGGGCCTACAAAGCGTCCGCCGGGAGCGCCGGCGCCGGGGGCATTCCCTATGGCGCCGAGGGCTTCGACCTGGGTGACCTCTTCGGCGACCTGTTCGGAGGCCGTGGCGGCGGCGCGGGCGCTCCGGGGGGCTTCGACATTGGCGAGATGTTCGGCCGGCGGGGCCGCAACGCCGGGCCCGAGCGCGGAGAGGACCTGACGGTCCGCGTCCAGCTCAGCCTGGCCGAGGCCGTCTCCGGCATCGAACGCCCCCTGGCCTTCAGCCGCCCGGGCCGGTGCTCCACCTGCAGCGGCCGGGGCACCTCGGGCCCGGTGTCCACCTGCAGCGTCTGCAACGGCACGGGCCGGGCCCGCCGCTCGGGCAGCCTGTTCGGCAGCGGCGGCGCGTGCCCCAACTGCCACGGCTCCGGCAAGGCGACCCCCCCCTGCCCCCAATGCGGCGGCTCGGGCGTGAAGGAGGAGCAGGCCCGGCTGACGGTGAAGATCCCCGCGGGCGTGCAGACCGGCTCGAAGGTGCGCCTCTCCGGGCAGGGCGCGGCCGGGACTCGGGGAGGCCCTCCGGGCGACCTGTACATCGAGACCGAGGTGGCCGAGCACCCCCTGGTGCGGCGTGAGGGTGACGACCTGCACCTGGACCTGCCGGTGACGGTCTCCGAGGCCCTGCTGGGGGCCGACGTGCGCGTCCCCACCTTCCAGGGCGAAGTCACCGTGAAGGTGCTCCCCCATTCCCAGTCGGGCCGGCGCATGCGGCTGAAGGGACGCGGCGTTCCCTCGCTCAAGGGCGGGACGCAGGGCGACCTGTACCTCCACCTCCAGGTCAAGGTGCCCGAGCAGACCACCGCCGAGGCGAAAGCCGCGGCCGAGGCGCTCGCCCGGGCCTACCAGGGCGACGTCCGTCGCGAGCTGACGCTCTAGCCTCTTGCCTCTTGTCCTGAGCGCCGCACCGTCATAGACGGACGGCGCCCCACCTCATCACGCCGCCGAACCATACGGAGCACACGCGCACATGGGCCTCTTAGACATCTTCACGGGCGGCTCGGGCCCCGAGAAAGCCCTCAAGCTCAAGCCCAAGGTCGTCCAGAAGTACGGAGACCCGGCGACCCGGCAGAAGGCCATCCAGCAGCTCGGGGAGATGAAGTACCCCGAGGCCGTGTCCGTGCTGCTCAGCCGCTTCACCATCACCGTGGACCCGCTCACCACGGACGCGGATGAGAAGGAGCACACGTTCGAGCTGGTGAAGAGCTTCGGCAAGGACGTCGCCGTGCCGCCCATCCTGGAGTTCCTGCGCACCAGCGAGCAGGCCGCTTCCTGGGCCCTGCGGCTGCTCGGTGAGCTGACCTCCGAGGAGGAGGTCATCAGCGCCTGCGTGAGCGCGCTCCAGCACCTGTCCGCGCACTACACGCGCAACCCGGAGAAGAAGGTGGTGCTGCTGCACCACGTGGCCGGCAGCCAGGACGCTCGCATCCCCCCCGTGGTGGTGCCCTTCCTGGAGGACATGTCGGACGACGTGAAGATCGCCGCGCTCAAGGCGCTGGGCACCTTCAAGTACGAGCCGGCGCGCGAGCCCATGCTGAAGCTGCTCACCGCGGATGAGACGGCCCGCCGGGTGCAGACGTCCGCGCTCGGCGCCCTGGCCGAAGGGGGCTTCTCCGTGGAGGGCTACCAGGAGAAGGTGCAGCCCCTGCTGGTGGAGCCCTACGCCCTGGGCAACGACCAGCGCATCCAGCGCCGGGCCTGAGCCCCGGCTGTCGGCCAGCCGACACGAACACTGTCCTCCGGAAGGCCCCGGAGGGCACAGGCCGTTCACATGCGCGCGGAACTTGAGCGAGGATTCACCCCGTGCGCTCAAAGAAGAAGGGGACGCTGGCGGAAGTCGTACCGCTGCGTCCGGTCGCGAAGGCGGCCGCCAAGAAGACTCCGAAGCGGGCCACGAAGCCCCTCCCCCCGGTGGATGCGGATACCGCGCACCGCGCCTTGCTGGAGATGGCGCGGCACCTGACGGACAACGCGGGGCCCACCGAGGCGCTCCGCTCACACCTTCAGACGATCCACACGCTCCTCAAGCCGAAGGTCTGCTACGTGGCGCGCTACTTCCCCTCCCGGAAGCAGCTCCACGTCGAGCACGTGCGCGGCCGCTACGACGACCGCGTCACCGCCGCCGTCCCTGGGGAGGGCGTGGTGGGCAAGGCGTTCTCCCAGAAGGCCCTGCTGCGCGACGGGGACACCCTGGCCGTCCCGCTCGAGGGCTCGCAGGGTGTCGGCGGTGTCCTGGTGGTGCTGGGCGCCCGGCGCGAGCCCTCCGAGACGCTGCTGGAGTCGCTGGCCGCGCAGCTCACCGCCGCCTACGAGGTGGCGCGCCTGCGCGACGACAGCGCCCGCCGCAACAAGGACCTGCAGACGGCCATCGCGGGGCTCAAGAGCCTGGAGCAGAACCGCGAGGAGCTGCTGGGCAACGTCTCGCACGACTTGAAGAACCCGCTCACCACCATCAAGTCCTACCTGGCGATGTTGGGGCGCGAGAAGCTGGGGCCCCTCACGGATGCCCAGCGCCGCGCGGTGCAGATCTGCGACCGGAACTCGGACCGGATGCTGCGCATGGTGAACGATTTGCTGCTCATGTCCCGGCTCCAGTCCGGGAAGATGCAGCTCAACCAGCGCCCCTTCGGACTCAAGGCCGTGGCGGAGGAGGTGGTGCGCACGCTGGGGGCGCTCGCGGAGCACTGCAAGGTGCGCGTGATGATTCCCCCCTGCCCCGAGGTCTTCGTCCGGGGCGACCGCGAGCGCATCGCGGAGGCCATCCACAACCTCGTGGAGAACGGCATCCACCACAGCGAGGCGGACGACACCGTCGAGGTGCGCGTCTCCGCCGAGGACGGACTGGCGATGCTGACCGTCCAGGACAGCGGCCCGGGCATGTCCAGCGAGGCCCTGGAGCACGTCTTCGACGCCTTCTACCGCGCGACGCCGGGCATGCCCCGTCCGCCGGGCGCGGGCCTGGGCCTGCCGCTGGTGGGGAAGATTGTCGCCCTGCACGGCGGGCGCATGGAGAGCGCCAGCGTCCTGGGCGAGGGCAGCACCTTCCAGATGGTGCTCCCCATGTTCGCCGGCGCCGTCAGCGCGCCGGAAATGGCCCAGGCGGCGCCCAAGTCCGGCGGCATCCTGCTGGTGGAGGACGACGCCGACTGCCGCGAGGTGCTCCAACAGGTGCTGGAGCAGGAGGGCTACCGGGTGATGGCCACCTCGGGCGCCTCGGAGGCGCGCTCCATCCTCTCCCACATCCGGCCGGCCATGGTCCTGCTCGACCTGCGGCTGAGCGAGGAGGACGGGCAGTCGGTGCTCCGCTTCATCCGCGGCAACGAGTCGCTGGCGGACATCGTCGTGTACATCATCTCCGGAGCCACCGAGGTGGCGTCCCTCACCTCGGGACAGGGGCTGGAGCGCATCGACGGGTTCTTCGAAAAGCCTCTCAACCTGCCCAAGCTGCTGGACACCGTCTCCGCGGTGGTCCGGCCCAGCCGACGAGCCCCCGCCGTGCCTTGAGTGGGGGATTCGCCATGGGCGCGAACAAGAGGTGGCCGGAAGCCACCTCGGTTTGTCTAGTATCCGCGCGGTCCCATGAGCACATCCGTCTACTCCCATTATCGCGCCGCGTTCGCCCAGGCCCTTGCCACTGCCCTGGGCGTCCCGGCCGCCGAGATTGAAGCCCAGGTCAAGCCCGCCGAGCCGGCGCACGGCGACCTCAGCTTCGCCACCTTCCCCCTCGCCAAGGCCCAGAAGAAGGCCCCGCCCGCCATCGCCGCGGGCCTGGCGCAGGCGCTCAGCGTCCCCGGCCTGGAAATCAAGGCCGTGGGCCCCTACGTCAACGCGCGCTTCGCCCCCCTGCCCTTCACTGCGCAGGTCATCGACGCCGCGCGCGGCGCGGGCAACCGCTACGGCGGTGATGAGGACGCGGGCCGTGGCAAGACGGTGGTCATCGACTACTCGTCGCCGAACATCGCCAAGCCCATTGGCTTCCACCACATCCGCACGACGTTCCTGGGCCACTGCATCGCCAACATCTACCGGGCGCTGGGCTGGCGCGTGGAGGGCATCAACTACCTGGGCGACTGGGGCAAGCAGTTCGGCCTGGTGGCCGTGGGCTTCCAGGAGTACGGCGACCCGGCCCGCATCGACGACATGGCGCACCTGGTGGAGGTGTACGTCAAGGCCAACAAGCGCGCGGAGGCCGAGCCTGAGTTCGACGAGAAGGCCCGCGCCTTCTTCCGCCGCATGGAGGCCGGTGACGCCGAGGCCCTCAAGCTCTGGAACCAGTTCCGCGAGACGAGCATCAAGGGCTTCAAGAAGATCTACGCGCGGATGGGCATCGAGTTCGAGCACATCGAGGGCGAGAGCCGCTACCAGGGGAAGATGGACGCGGTCATCGAGCAGATCGCCCAGAAGCCCGGCGTGAAGGAGTCGCAGGGCGCGCTCATCGTCGACCTGCCCTACGCGGAGAACGAGCCGCCCATCCTGCTGAAGAAGAACGACGGCAGCACGCTCTACGCCACGCGTGACCTGGCCGCCGCGCAGGACCGCCACGAGCGCTTCCAGTTCGAGAAGTCGCTCTACGTCGTCGCGCAGGACCAGGCGCTGCACTTCCGGCAGGTGTTCCGCACGCTGAAGGAGATGGGCCTGCCCTGGGCGGACCGCGCCGTCCACGTCGCGTTCGGCCGCATCCACGGCATGAGCACGCGCAAGGGCCAGGTGGTGCAGCTCAACGACGTGCTGGACGAGGCGAAGGAGCGCGTCTCCGTCAAGGTGCGGGAGAACGTGGAGGCGGGCCGCATCCAGACGGATGACGCGGACGCGCTCTCCGAACAGATCGCCCTGGGCGCCATCGCCTTCGGCGACCTGAAGCACAAGCGCGCCAGCGACTACACCTTCGACTGGGACGAGGTGCTCAGCTTCGAGGGACACACCGGCCCCTATCTCCAGTACGCCCACGCGCGCGCCGTCAACGTGCTGCGCAAGGGTGGCGGGGCGCCGGCCAGCTATGACGCGGCGCTGCTGACGCTCCCGGAAGAGCAGGCCCTGCTGCGCGAAATCATGCGCCTGCCCGAGGTGGTCCGCGACGCGGCGGAGCAGTACGAGCCCAGCCTGGTGGCGCGGCTGCTGCTCGACGTGGCCTCGTCGCTCAGCCGCTACTACACGCTGGGCAACCAGGAGCGCGACAAGCGCATCAACGTCGAGGGCAATGACGCGCTGCGTTCCGCGCGACTCGCCCTCATCGACGCGGCCCGGGTTACGCTGGCGGCCGGATTGACGCTGCTGGGCATCCCCACGCCCGACAACATGTAGCCGGGAGCATTCTTGGAGACCGCGCTGTCACCGACTGCGAATCAGGGAGCGTCCTCGCTGAAGGACGAGTTCGGCCCCATGGGCCGGGCGCTGGGAACGCGCTACCTGGAGAGCGTGCACTTCCCGCCGGAAGCGGAGACCGAGCTCCGGAACCTGCACGCCAAGGGCTTCGTGGTGCACGTCATGCGCACCACCGCCTGGGTGAACTTCCTCTACCTGACGTGGGCCATGGTGCGCCGGGCGCTGCCGCCCGTGCGCGCCGTGGTGAACCTGCGGCCGTGGTTCACCAGACCGTGGCGGCAGGCGAAGCAGCGCGGTGACTTCACGCAGCGCTTCGAGCACGCCCGGCAGACGGGGGGCAGCGGCCTGGTCTTCCTGCGCCGCACCGCCCTGCTCCGTCCGTCCGGGAAGGAGACGCGCGAGGACCCCTTCCCCGCCCTGGTGGCCATGGCCCGGCAGACGGACACGCCGGTGTACCTGGTGCCGGAGCTGTTCGTCTGGGAGAAGCGCCCCGCGCGCCTGAAGCCCAACTGGGTGGACGTGGTGTTCGGCAGCCCGGAGGCCCCGGGCTTCCTGCACTCCATGCTGGCCTTCTTCCGCAACTACAAGCGCGCGCAGTTCCGCGTGGGCGAGCCCATCGACCTGCAGCGCTTCGTCGCGGAGAACCCGCGCGACTCGGACGAGCTGCTGGCCCGCAAGGTGCGCAGCAGCCTCCACGTCCACCTCGCGCGTGAGACGCGGGCCGTCTTCGGCCCCCCGGTGAAGCCCGCCTCGCGCGTCATCGAGGAGACGCTGCGTGACCGGGCCCTACGCAAGGTGGTGGAGGAGTGCGCGGCGGAGTCCGGGCGCAGACAGCAGAGCGTCCTGCGCGAGGCGCGCCGCAACCTGGAGGCCATTGCCGCCAAGCCCAGCCCCACCGCGCTGGCCTTCACCTCCCCCGTCCTGGAGTGGGTGTTCAACCGCATCTACGACGGCATGCACGTGGACGAGGCCGGCCTGCACCGCGCGCTCAAGGCCGCGAGCCATGCCCCCATCGTGCTGTGCCCCAGCCACAAGAGCCACGTCGACTACCTGGTGATGAGCTGGGTGCTGTGGAACCGGGGCTACGCGGTGCCCCTGGTCGCCGCCGGCGCCAACCTCTCCTTCTGGCCCCTGGGCACCTTCTTCCGCCGCTGCGGCGCGTTCTTCCTCCGCCGCTCCTTCAAGGGCGACAAGGTCTACGCCGCGTCCTTCAAGGCCTACGTGCGCAAGCTGGTGCACGACGGCATCCACCAGGAGTTCTTCCCGGAAGGCGGCCGCTCCCGCACCGGCAAGCTGCTGCTGCCCAAGCTGGGCATGTTCACCTGGCAGGTGGAGTCCGTGCTGGAGGGCGCGCGCGACGACCTCATCTTCGTGCCGGTGGCCATCGACTACGAGAAGGTCGTCGAGTCCTCCAGCTACTCGAAGGAGCTGGCTGGCGGCGAGAAGAAGCCCGAGGACATCAAGGCGCTCTTGAGCGCCCCCAAGGTGCTGGCGGCGCGCTACGGCCGCATCCACCTGGGCTTCGACGAGCCCATCTCCCTGCGCGCCTTCATGCAGGCGCGTGGCATCAACCCGGACGAGCCGGTGTCGGACGAGCAGAAGAAGGGGCTCGTGCGCGCGCTGGGCAACCGGGTGATGTACGGCATCAGCAAGGTGTCAACGGTGACGCCGCACGCGCTGGTCAGCACCGCCCTGCTCTCACACCGCCGCCGCGGCCTGACGCAGCGGGAGATGGCCGACCGCATCAACATCCTGCGCCGCATCGCCGTGGAGGAGGGCTCGCCGCAGTCGGTGGAGATGCGCAACGCGCCCAGCAACCCGGAGACGATGGGCCCCATCCAGGACGCCATGCGCACGTTCATCTCCGACGAGATGGTGCGCACCCAGGAAGCGCGTGGCGAGGTCATCTACCAGGTGGAGGACGCCCGCCGCCCGGAGATGTCCTTCTACAAGAACACGCTGATGAACCTGGTGGCCGCCCGGAGCCTCGTGGCCAACGCCATCCTGGCCAGCGAGAGCCCCGCGCCCTATGACACCGTCAAGGAGCGCGCGCTGTTCCTGTCCCGCCTCTTCAAGGTGGAGTTCATCTACCGGGTGGGCACCACCTTCGACTCCATCTTCGCGGAGACGGTGGAGCGGCTGGAGCGCATGGGCCTGGTGCTCGAGGAGCACGAGACGCTCCGCGTGGCCCCCGAGGCCCACGCGCGTCCGGACCTGGAGTTCCTGGCCGACATGCTGCGTGACTACCTGGAGGCCTACCTGCTGGCGGCCATGACGCTCCAGGACGTGGCCACCGGCGCCGCGGAGGACAAGAAGTCGTTCGTCAAGCTGGCGCTGGAGACGGGCCGCGCGGAGTACCACGCCGGCCGCATCACCGCCTCCGAGTCCCTGGCCAAGGTGACCCTGGAGAACGCGGTGGCGTACCTCCTGGACCAGAAGCTGCTCGCGGAAGCCGACAAGAAGCTGACGCTCGGCCCCGCCGCCACCGAGCCGCAGGCCCGCGCGCAGCTCGTCGACGCCATCCGGGAGTACCTGAAGCGGGGCTGAGCGGTCCGCGCCTCCGCCCCGTACAAGGCACGCGGGCGGGGCCCCAGGACTCGGCCCAGCGCGCTTGCCCAGGGCAGCACCTCGACGGGCAGCCCCACGCCCGTGGATGGCGGGACTCACGGACGTCAAGGTCCGGACAGTATCAGGAGAAAGCACGTTGGAAGACTCCAGCCCCAGCGACGTTCCGCCCCCGCCTCCGGGGCCTCCTCCTGGTGACAAGCCCAGCGCGAGCCCGAAGTGGCTGGCGGTGGTGGGCGCCGTGCTCGCGCTCGGGACGTTCATCCTGGTGGGCGGCACCGTCCAGTTGGCCAATCCGGCCTTCGGCATCTGGTTCACCGAGCTGGTCGTGTTCTTCGGCCTGGGCTGGGTGATGCTGCGCCATGCCGGGTGGCGCCCCGCCGTCTACACGGGGCTCTTGCCCGCCCCCAAGGGGGCCACGCTGCTGGGCTTCCTCCTGGGCGTGGCGAACTTCTTCGCGGTGGTGGTCCCCATCCAGTTCCTGGCCCAGTCCGTGGCGCCGGAGTGGCTGACGCGGATGTTCGACAGCTCGCGGCTGTTCGCGGACCAGACGCCCCTGGAGCTGGCCCTCATCCTCACGGGGGTGTCGGTGGCCGCGCCCGTCTGCGAGGAGTTCTTCTTCCGCGGCATCTTCCAGCGAGGCATCACCCCGCCCGCGCCCGCGCCCTCCACCGTGCCCCTGGTCGTCTCCGCCGTGGTGTTCAGCGCCTTCCACCTGGACCCGGTGGGGTTCCTGGCGCGCACCGAGCTGGGCCTGCTCTTCGGGTGGCTCTTCCTGCGCACCGGCTCGCTGTGGCCCGGCATCGGCGCGCACGCGGCCAACAACCTGGTGTCCTCGGTGCTCTTCCTCTCCGCCAAGGCCCTGGGCGCCGAGTCCACGGACGCGGCATCCGAGGCGACCGACCCGCGCCTGGTGCTGGTCCTGGCCGCGGTGGGCTGGGCGGGCCTGAGCGCCCTGCTCTCCTACGCCCGGCGGAATCCCGCCGTCTGGGGCCCCGGCACGCTCGCCACCGACGAGGAGGCCCGGGCGCCCGGGCCTCGGCCGTCCCTGGCGCGGCTGCTGCTGCCGTGGGTGGTGGGCGCCACGGCGTCCCTGGGCCTGCTGGTGGCCGTGGACTCGCGGGGCCTGGCCCTCAACTTCTACGACGCGCAGCACCCGCTGCCCACGCTGGAGGACCCGGCGCCCCCCGCGCAGCAAGCGGAGCGCAAGGCGTTGAGCGCGCTCCGCGCCGCGGCGCGCCGAGGGGAGCTGCCCATGGAGGCCTACTACGAGGAGCGCGAGCGCCAGATTCGCGTGCACCCGCTGCAAACCGGGCCAGGGCTGAAGCCCTGACCCGGAGCGTGCCGCCTCAGACGAAGCGGTACGTGCTGACGTGGAAGACGGGGCCCACCATGGCGCTGGTGAGCGTGTCCCCGTCCACGCGGCCCTCGGCCTCGATGCGCTGGCCGTCCTTCTTCAGCTTCCGGTCTCCGCCCGCGAGCTGGTACGTGGTGCCGTCGTCGCCCTCCAGCACCCAGACGCCGGTTTCGATGTCACGAAAGACGACGCGGCCGGTGAGCTTCACGCCTCCTCCTTCTGGAGCATCGCGCGGCCGATGATGAGGCAGACGACGGTGTTGAAGCCCAGCCACGGCTTGGCGAGGAACGCGAAGGGCATCCACGCCAGCGCCGGCGCGCCCGTCCAGGCCGCGTAGGCCAGGAAGCCCGCGAAGCCGAGCGCCAGGCCGCCCATGGCCGGCCGCAGCCCCCGCCACTTGATGGCCGGCAGCGACAGCAGCAGCGGGATGAGGGCGCTGTAGAACAGCGGGTTCACCGTCTTGCCCCGGCCGAAGATGATGCGCTCCCAGTCCGGGATGGGCAGCGACGCCACCTGCACCGCGTCCCCAGCCGCGCCCTCCGCGCCCCCGAACCAGCCGCGCAGGAAGAAGGCGCCCACCGTGGACAGCAGCAGCGGGATGAGGAAGGCGGGCCGCACCAGCACGTTGAGGTAGCCCGGCCGCGCCCGGCCCCGCAGCGTCAGCAGCACGAACGCCAGCAGCGCCAGCGCCCAGTACAGGGGCGGCCACTGCGCCGAGCCCCCGCGCAGCGACGCGAGCGACGCCTCCGCGTTGAGCAGGCCATGGCCGTACTGCTCGGTCCACGCCTGCTGGCCCGCGGCCTTCTTCGCGCCCGCGTACAGGGCCTGCTCCACCTCGTCCGGCCCCTTGGCGCCGGCCGCGTACAGCATGGCCGCCACCGCCGCCACGTGCGGCGTGGCCATGCTGGTGCCCTGGTAGGACGCGTAGACGGAGCGCGAGACGTCGCGCGGGTCGATGGTGTTCTGGAGGATGCCGCCCTGGTCGCCCAGGCGCTTGTCGCCACCGGGCGCCGCGATGTCCAGCTCCTTCCCGTAGGACGAGTACGGCGCCAGCGAGCCGTTGGGCCCCACCGCCGACACCGCCACCGCCCCGGGGTACGCCGCGGGGAACTCCACCGTCGCGCGCCCGCCGTTGCCGGCCGCGGCCACCACGGTGACGCCCTTCTTGCGCGCGTACTCCACCGCGCTGGCCATCACCTGCGAGTACGCCCCGCCGCCCAGGGACATGTTGATGACGTCCGCCCCGTTGTCCGCCGCGAAGCGGATGGCGTCCGCGATGTCCGCCGTGTTGCCGCCACCGAAGTGGTTGAGCACCTTGACGGGCATCAGCGTCGCCTCGAAGGCCACGCCCGCCACGCCCTCGCCGTTGTTGGTGGCCTGGGCGATGGTGCCCGCCACGTGCGTGCCGTGCCCGTGGTCGTCGTTGGCGTGCTCGTCGTCGTTGACGAAGTCGTAGCCCTTCACGAACTTCACGCCCTTCAAGTCGGGCACCTGCTTGAAGTCGTCGTGGTCCTCGTACGCGATGCCGGTGTCCAGCACCGCCACCACCACGCCCTTGCCCCGGTTGCGCTCCCAGGCCTTGGGCATGTCGATCATCCGCAGGTTCCACTGCTGAGCGAATTGCGGGTCGTTCGGCGTGAAGCTGGCGCGGACCTCCATCATCGGCTCGGCGGCCTCCACGGCCGGGTGCTGGCGGATGCGCGCGAGCACCGCGTCCACGTCGTCCACGCCCACCGCCACCGTGAGGGCCTCGTCGGCGCTCTCCACGGAGTTGAGCTCCAGGTCGACGCCCCAGTCCGTCTCCCAGGCGTCGAACTCCGCCTTCGTCGTGCCGTCCTTGAAGTCCACGACGATGGCGCCCGCCACCACGTCCCGGGCATCCAGCGCCTGCAGGTTCGCGGGCGGGGGCGTGTCCTGCTCACGAGAAGCGGACGCACAGGCGGCCGTCAGCGTCAGGGCCAGCGCCGCTCCACCCAGGGTCCATCGCACCTTCCGCATCAGGCCACTCCTTGAGAAACGAAACACGCGTCTGGAAGACCCCTACGAACGAACGTCGCAACGATTGGGTCTGCTCCGACAGTCTGGATGTCCCCTCTCCCGGCGTGCAAGGGCGGCCAGGGGAAGAAACGTGAAGAAGTACAGTGGTTTGCGCTCCATCGGTCATCCGCCGGAGAGCCGCTGCAGCCAGGCCGCGACGGCCCGGCCCACCTGCGGAAGGTTCCGCTGGAAGGTCGGACCGGCATCGTCGATGACCTCCAAGTTGCCTCCCGCCCGGGCGACAGCGGCGGAGACGGCGGCCCGGGGCAGCCGGGAGTCCTCCTCCCCCTGGACGACCAGGAGCGGACACGTCACCCGGGACAACGCCTCTGGCGCCACCATCGCCGGGGCCACCAGGCACAGGCCCCCCACGGCGGGGTACTTCGCCTGGAGCGCCAGGGCCACCTGGGCGCCCCCGTGGAGCGACGCCACGGCCAGCGCGCTGCTGCCCGCGTTCTCCAGCAGCAGCTGCATGGCGGCCTCGGCGTCCGCCAGCAGCTCCAAATCCCGCCCCCGCTCGCCCTGGCTGGCCCCCACGCCCCGGTGGTTGAAGCGCAGCGTCGGAAAGCCCGCGTTCGCCGCCGCCCAGACGAGCTCCGCCGCGATGACGTGGTCCATGCCGCCCCCCTCGTCCGGCCGGGGCGGAATGACGAGCAGCGGCGGCGCCCGCGTCCCCCGGTGCGCGGTGCCCTCCATGACCTCCGAGCCCACCGGCACCAGCGTCGCGCGCTCGAGGAACTGACCTTTCTGGACCATGCCCCACCTTAACGCCTGCCCCTCGCGTCCGGCGCCCACACGCACCGTCCGACACGGACCCACACACAATTTCACGCAAAATCCTCACCAGAAGGAAACTTCCAGGTGGATTCGGGGACAATGCGGAAACACCCCCGTTTCCGCAGGAGCCCCCACCCCATGACCACCATCCAGCGCGGACGGAACAGCATCGCGCCGACCTCCCGCAGCACCGCCGACAGCGTCCGTGGAAGTGGCGCGCCTGCCACCAACACCGTGCAGCCCTCCCCGACGGGAGCCACCGCGCAGCGCGGGCTGGTGGTGGACGGCTTCGACAGCCGCTCCGCGCAGACGGCGGCCGTGGGCGGCGTCTTCACCGCGCCGGCGGGCTCCAAGGACAAGGTCTTCGACGGCAAGCTGGTGGGCGCCGGTGGCCAGACGTTCGAGCCGAACACGCCGCTCAACCAGGTGCCCGCCTTCGTTCCGGCGAACAACCCGAACGCCACGGCGACGGTCGTCTACGTCAACGGCATCAGCACCAACAAGGACGGCCAGGCGCGCGAGCTGCAGGCGCTCGCGAACAGCACGGGCATGCGCGCCATCGGCGTGCACAACGCCACGTCCGGGATGATCGCCGACGTCATCCAGGCGGCGAAGGACAAGCTGAACAAGGGCAAGAACCCCGCGGTCGATTCGCTGTCGGACATCGTCTACAACGAGCTGAAGGCGGGCCGTGACATCCACCTGATGGGCTACAGCCACGGCGGCCTCATCACCTCGCGCGCGCTGAAGGACGTGGCCAACCGGCTGCGCATCGAAGACGGGATGTCCAAGGCGCAGGTGGAGCAGACGCTCGGCCGCGTCAACGTGGAGACCTTCGGCGCGGCCGCGGCCACCTACCCGGACGGCCCCAACTACGTGCACTACGTCAACAACAAGGACCCGGTGCCCCTCCTCTTCGGGCAGGGCAGCAAGGGCTGGACGCCCGGTGACTTGTTCCGCGACGCCGGCAAGGGCGCGCAGGTGCACCACTTCTCCGAGAAGGGCATGTTCAGCGGCGCGCACTCCCTGACGGAGACGTACCTGAACCACCGCGCCCCGTTCGACGAGGCCCGCGCCGGCAACTTCTGAGGCGCCCTCCCCTGGCGGGGAGACAGCGGAGGCCACGAGGTGAGGAACCTCGTGGCCTCTCGTGTTTCAGCCCGCGCGACTCACGGCGGCGGCGGGCGGGCTACACGGACTGCAGCACGTAGAACTTGAGGTACTTGCCCTCCGGGAACTGGAGGCGCACCGGGTGGTCCGGCGGCTGGTAGCGCTCCTCCACGAGCGCCAGGTCCACGCCGGCCTTGAAGCCCGCCTCGCGCACCGCGCCCATGAAGTCATCCGGGCTCACGCGCGCCGAGCACGACGCCGTGGCCAGCAGCCCGCCCGGCCGGAGGATGGCCAGCGCCTGCCGGTTGAGGGACGCGTAGCCGTCAATGGCCGCCTGCACCGCGCGCTGGCTCTTCGCGAAGGCCGGCGGGTCCAGGATGATGAGGTCGAAGGTGCGGCCCTCGTCCTTGAAGGACTGGATGATCTTGAAGACGTCCGCCGCCAGGAAGTCGTGCTTCTCCGCGGGGATGCCGTTGCGCGTGAAGTTCTCCCGCGCCAGGGCGATGGCGTCCGGGTCCTGATCCACGGAGAAGACGCTGTTGGCGCCGCCCAGCGCCGCGTTGACGGAGAAGCCGCCGCTGAAGCTGAAGCAGTTGAGCACGTCCCGGCCCTTGGCCAGCCGCCGGATGAGGTAGCGGTTCTCCCGCTGATCCAGGAAGAAGCCCGTCTTCTGACCCTTCCAGGCGTCCACCAGGAAGGTGGCGCCGCGCTCGCGGATGGGAATCAACTCCGGGGCCTCGTGGCCGTAGAGCATCTTCCCGGAGCCGCGGACCTCGTCGTCGTCCGCGTCGTCCCGGCCCACCTCGTCGCGGCCGATGATGCCCTTGAGCCCGGGGACGCCGGCCTTCAGCGCCTCGATGAGGAGCGGCCGGTAAGGCGTGAGGCCCGCGGAGTACAGCTTCATCACCGCCCAGCCCGCGTACAGGTCCACCACCACGCCCGGCAGGCCGTCGCCCTCGCCATGAATCAGGCGGTAGCTGTCCGTGTCGGTGAGGTCGATGAGGGCCGTGCGCTCGGTCAGGGCCTGCCGCACCCGCCGGGTGATGAAGGCCGCGTCCACCGTGTCGCGCGAGTCGCGTGTCAGCACGCGCACCGCGATGGCGGAGTGTGGGTCGTAGTACCCGCGCGCCACGAACTTCCCGTTCTCCGTCAGGTCCACCACGCTGCCGGCCGGAATCTTCGGCACGAACTCCAGCGCCTTGCGGAACACCCACGGGTGCCCCGCGCGCAGGTGGCGCCCCAGCCCACGCGCCAGCTCCAGCTTCACGACATTCACGGTGTCACTCCTCACGGGCCGCGCCGCGGCCCCTCCGGGCCAGGATGGCGCGAGCCAGTTCCTCGAAGCCCCGCCCCTCGGGCGCCCGGGTGATGAAAGCAGGTGGCGCCTCGATGCGGTCCAGCACGGCCCGCACGTTTGCCACGCCCACGCCCAGTCCAAAGGCGCCGAACATCGGGGCGTCGTTGAAAGAATCCCCCGCGTATACATAACGGCCGTCACGCGGGTCCAGCCGCTCGCCCCACGCCGCCTTCGCGAAGCGCCGGGTGGCGCTCAGCTTGTCGAAGCGGCCCAGCCAGCAGTTGATGTGGATGGACGAGCGCACGGCCGTCACGCCCCGCGCCACCAGCAGGGACTCGATGCGGTCCGCGCCCGCCGGGCCCAGCCGGGCCTCCTCGTTGTAGTCCACCGCCAGGTCCACTTCCGTGTACGCGCTGTCCATGGACAGCCGCGCGCCGGGCACCTGCTTCAGCACCCGCGCCACCTCGGACTGGAGCCGCCGCCGGTTCGCCGCCCGCGCGGCCGGCGCCTCCGCGTACACCTTCCGCAGATGCCCCTTCGCGCCCTTCAGGAAGAACAGGCCACCGTTCTCCACGATGACGCCGTCCACGGGGAGCTGCCGCGCCCAGGCCTCCCCCCAGCCCGCCGGACGGCCGCTCACCAGCACCACGCGCAGGCCCTCGGACGACAGGCGCTCCAGCGCCCGCACCGTCTCCGAGCGCAGCGTGTGGTCCGTGGTCAGCGTGCCATCCACGTCGGTGAAGACCCCCTCCACGCGGGACAGGTCGGCCTCGCGCAGCGGGCGCGGGAGACGCGCCTTCAGGAGCGCCTTCATCACATCACGTCCAGACCAGCGAGCAGGCCCTGGAAGGTGACGATGGTGGACCGCAGCTCGTCGGGCGTGAGCTGGCCCACCTGGAGCTTGCGCGCCTTGCGGAGGAAGGCGTCCAGCTCCGAGTCACGGCCGTAGAGGGACTGCCCGCTGACCGCGGCCTCGGCCAGGGCCCTTGCGGCGCCCGCCGGGTCCTTGCCCACCAGCGCCATGGCGCGCTCCAGCCGGACGCCACACGACGCCCACACCTCGCGGTCATGGATGATGAGCAGTTGGCGCTGGTTCACCGCGGACAGGCCCTGGACGAAGGTGTCCAGCGCCTCCACCACCGCCACCAGCTCCTCGCGGGCCGGGTTGGGGAGGATGGCCAGGCGGCCCACCTCCGCGCGCATCTCCACGATGTGGCGCTTGTCCTGGGCGCGCAGGTTCCGGTACGCGGCCGTGCGCCCGAAGGCGTCCAGCTCCGTCTGGAGCTGCTGGGCGTTCCACTGCACGTCCTGCGCCTCCGCGTCACGGACCTTCTTCAGGCGGGCGGTGAGGATGCGGCCCAGGTCGGCGGTGATGGCGCGGACCGTCACCGCGGCCTTCACCTCCGCCGCGTAGCCCGGCACCACCTGGGCCCGCGTCACCTCGCCCAGGAGGCTCGCGGACTCGAAGACCAGGTTGCTCATCTGCTCGCGGAAGCGGGCGCGGATGCGCTGGATCTCCGCCAGCAGCGTCCACCGGTCGCTCACCACCGACGGGTTGCGCATGGCCTCGCCAAGCTGGGTGATGCCCTGGGCAATCTGGTTCATCGCCTCCTGGAGGATGACGACGGGGGCCTGCGCGCTCGCCCCGCCCAGGGACTGCGCGGGGAACTGCTCCCGGATGACGTTGAGCAGGCCGTTGACGTCCATCACCGTGTCGCGGATGACGGGCGCCATCTCCTCCCACAGGGAGAGGTCCGGGGAGGAGTCCACGACGGGCGTCTCGTACCGCACCAGGTCGAGGTCACTCAGCCGGGAGATGGCGTGCGCGGTGGCGACGTACACCTTGCGCAGGCGGCCGGCGAACGCCGGATCCGGATGGGACTGGAGGATTTCTTCGAGCCTCGCGGACAGCGAGGCCTGGGGGGTCTCAGCGGCTTCAGACACGGGTGTCACACTCTAGCGCTCGACTTCCGCGCGGGGGAGTTCTAGCACTCGCCCGCGGGCCATGCCGCTGGCTTGGGAGCGCTACGGGATGATTCAGGTCTGTCTTGTGAAAGACGGTCAACTTCTCACCGGTGGTGAAGAGCTGCTGGGCGAGGAAGGCCGGAAGTGGATTGACGTGCTCCATCCGACCGAGGAGGTGTTGGCCCGGCTGGCTGAGCGGTTCGGACTGCACAAGCTGGCCGTGGAGGACTGCCTCCACCTGGACCAGCGGCCCAAGCTGGAGGAGTACCCCAACCACCAGTTCGTCGTCCTCCAGGGATTCACCGTCACGGGCAAGGACATCTGCGAGCTGACGCTGCACGAGCACCACTTCTTCCTGGCGAAGGAGTGGCTCATCAGCGTCCACGAGTTCCCCTTCGCCGGCCACGACACCGTGCTGCGCCGCGTGAAGGCCGACCCGCAGGCGACGCTCGTCCGCGGGACGGACTTCGTCCTGTACATGCTGGCGGACGCGCTGGTGGACGCGCAGTTCCCCATCCTCGACGCGTTCAGCGACGAGCTGGAGGACCTGGAGGTCGCCATCTTCGAGAAGCCGGAGAAGTCCCACCTGCAACGCATCTTCGCCATGAAGCGGATGCTCGTGACGCTCCGGCGGGTGCTGTCGCCCCAACGCGACGTGGTGGGCCTGCTGTCGCGCCGAGGCATCCCCCACATCCACGACAAGACGACGCTCTACTTCCGTGACGTGTACGACCACCTGGTGCGACTGTACGAGCAGATTGACGCCGGGCGCGACATCATCGGCAACGTGATTGACGGCTACCTGTCCATGGTGGCGAACAAGACGAACGACATCTCCAAGCAGCTCACCATCTTCGCCACCATCTTCCTGCCGCTGTCCTGCATCGTCGGCTTCTTCGGGCAGAACTTCGACCGGCTCTACACGAACGGCGCCTGGTACGTGATGTGGGCGTCAATTCTCGCGCTGCCGGTGGGCATGGTCTTCTGGTTCAAGCACAAAGAGTGGCTCTGACATTTCCGCGAGGAGAGGAAACATGCTGACCGTCACCGTGGATGGCGTCCCCCTGCACTACCGGGACGAGGGCAAGGGCCCGCCCGTGCTGCTGCTGCATGCCTTCGCGCTGAACGGCCGCGCGTTCGACCCGCAGGTGAAGGCCCTGTCGGGGCGCTATCGCTTCATCATCCCGGACCTCCGGGGCTTTGGTGAGAGCGCGCTGGGGGACGGCCCCACGGAGATGTCCCGCATCGCCCGGGACGCCCTGGCGCTGCTGGACGCGCTGAACCTGGACACGGCGGTGGTGGGCGGCGTGTCCATGGGCGGCTACGCGGCCATGGCACTGCTGCGCGAGGACGCGGGCCGCGTCAGCGGGCTGGTGCTGATGGACACGCAGGCCACCGCGGACAACGCGGAGGGCAAGGCGCAGCGGGAGACCAACGCGAAGCTGGCCCTGGAGGCCGGCGTGGAGCCCATCATCCAGGCCATGCTTCCCAAGCTGTTGGCCGGTCGACCGGACTCCCCCGTGGCCCAGGAGGTGGCCGCGTTGATGCGGCAGGCCTCCCCCGCCGGCGTCGCGGCCGCGCTGCGCGGGATGGCCCTGCGCCCGGACAGCAAGGACATCCTGGCGCGCTACGCGGGGCCGGCGCTGGTCGTGGTGGGCGAACACGACGCCCTCACCCCCGTGGCCAAGGCGAAGGAGATGGCCGGGCTCATCTCCGGCGCGCGGCTGGAGGTCATCCCGGGCGCGGGGCACCTCGCCAACCAGGAGCTCCCCGAGCGGTTCAACGCCGTGCTGGACTCCTTCCTGACGTCACTGCACGGCCCCAGCGCCTGAGCGGACGCTGGCCGCGCGCACGGGCTCATGCGAGCATGAGCGGGCGGGAGGCCCCTGCCCGCCACCGCCGAGGGTTGCCGTGGACCGCATGCACCTGAAGGACGTCGAGGACCGCGACTCCGACGGCCACTACGGCCGGTTGATTCGCATGGCCCGCGAGGTGGGCTCGCCCGTCCCGCAAATCTGGCACCTGTTCGCGTACAAGCCACGGCTGGGCGAGGCCCTGTCCCGCTTCACCCACGAAGTCATGCGCGGCCCTTCCCCGCTGTCGCCCGGCCTGAGAGAGCTGATCGCCGCGTACACCTCGCGCGGCAATCAATGCTTGTTTTGAACGGGCTCTCACGCCGCGGTCGCGGCGGAACTGCTGGGCAACCCCGACATGGTGAAGGCGGTCCTGGAGGACGTGGCGACAGCGCCCGTCTCCGAGGCCGAGAAGGCCCTCTTCGCCTTCGTGGACACCCTCAACCACCGCGCGGCGCAGGTGGGCAAGGAGGACATCACCCGCCTGAAGGACGCGGGCTGGACGGACGAGGCCGTCTTCGACACCGTGACGGTGTGCGCCCTGTTCAACTTCTACAACCGCTGGATTGACGGCACCGGCGTCCAGGACATGCCCGCGGAGCTGTATCAGCGCAGCGGGAAGCGGATGGCGGCCACGGGTTATGCGCCGCCGCCGCCGCCTAAGAAGCCGGAGGAGTAGCGCCGCCGGAGCGTCAGCGCTCAGCGCCGGTGCTGCCGCTGGGCGGCTTGGAGGACGGCGTCCTTGAGGAGGTAGCCGAACCCGGCGTTTCGCAGCCGGAGGACCAGGTCGCTGACCGTGGTACGCAGGCGCTCCGCGGTCTCCTCCAGGTGCCAGCCGCTCTCGGCGAGCCGTGACAGGAGATAGGCCCGGCGCGTCTGCGCCGCCGACAGGCGATACGTCTTGAGGTACTCCAGGGTGCCATCCGTGCCGACGATGGCCTCGCCAAGGTGGTTCTCCTCCGCCGGGTCTAGCGACGTGTGGAAGCGCTGGAGCAGGAAACCACCTGCCTTGTAGACGCGGGTGGAGGCCACGTTCGCGCCGAAGAGGCTCCCGGCCATGAAGCCGTGGAAGTCGGCCCACTCCTGGCGCATGCGGCTCACCTCGTCGCGCAGGTCGTCCAGGCTGGACACGCGCGCCGCGTCCAGGGTGACACCCAGCTCGGGCGCGTCGCCCAGGAAGCCGTACTGGAGCAGCAGCTCGCCGTAGAAGTCCTCCACCAGCGTCCGGTGCAGCGCGCGGTAGTCGTCCGGGTGAGCGACGACGAAGGCCGACAGCAAAACATCCGCGTTGAACAGCAGCAGGCCCACCTGCCGCGGATGGATTTCGAAGGTGCGCAGCGCGCCGTCCAGCATCGGCGAGGCCCACCCAGGGATTGAGGTCTCGAAGCGTGGGTCCAGGCCCCGCGAGAGGCCTTCGCGCGAATACTCCGCCCAGGCAATCTCCGGCCCGCCGAACTGCAAGGCCAGGAAGCCCTCCATGGCCAGGTGCAACGGGAGCATCCGGAGCTGGCGCCGGTCCTCCCGGTGCACCATCCGATGCAGCAGCCGGATGGAGTGAGGGCCGGCCTTGAGGCGCTTCCCGTCCACGGCGTGCAACTGCGTCCCATAGACGGCGTCCGCCTGGCGGTTGCCCCACGTCATGACCAGCGCGTGAGGGACATAGGCGACGTACTTGAGGCCGGGCTCCTTCAGCCCGCCCTTCACCGAGACCACCGCGGCCGCGTCGTCGTAGGTCCGCACGTGCATGCGAAGGTCGCCCCGCACTTCGTCCCGAAGGACGGGCACCAGCCGGATGCCACCCCAGACCTGCGAGGGCGCGAGCCGCAGCCCCGCTGGCTCCAACCGCTGGATGAGCCGTGCGTCCGTCATGAGCCCCCCTCCTCCGTCAGCGCCGCTTCCAAACCAGGGCCGACAACAGCGCCCTCGCCGTCCGGCCGCTCCCGGGCGTCGCGCGCCAGCATCGCCTCCACGCGCGACGCGAGGTAGGCCTCCAGCTCGCTCAGCGACGCCGCCCCCTCCGCGAAGCGCGCGAAGCCCAGCACGGTGGGCACGTCCTCCGCGTCCCGGACGCCCACCGTGGGCACCGCCGCCCCGAAGGAGCGGGGCGCGAACCCTTCCGAGTCGAACACCGGATTGACGTGGACCAGCGCCGTGCGGCGCCCCGGGTCGAGCTTCGTGCGGAACACGCGCGTCAGCTCGGCCACCGCCTGGGGCGGGTCATTGTCGTAACCGTCGGACACGATGACCACCAGGTCGGCGCCCCAGGCCAACGCGTCCAGCAGCGGCGTGGCGAGGTCCGTCTGCCCTCGCGCGCTGACGAGCAGCGGCTCCTCCACGGGGCTCGTCCACCACGCGCGGTACTCACGGGCCGCCGCGGACAGCAGGTAATGCGTGGCCAACGCCACGCCCAGGGGACGGCGGCGCTTCTCCAGGGAGCCGGAGGACGAATAGCTGTTGTCCAGAATCGCGGCCACCCGCCGCAGGGGGGACGGCGCGCGGCGGAGGACGCGGGCGGCGGCCTGCTCCAGCGCGGCGTGCAGCTCCGCGTGGCGCTCGCTCCGGACCTCCGGCGCCAGGGCCAGCACGTACAGCGCCAGCTTCGTCAGGGAGGCCCGCCCCAGGTCCACCGGGGGCGGCGTGCCTCGCTCGCGCGCCGCGGAGGCCTGCAGGCGCAGGCGCTCCGCCGCCGTGAGGCGCGGCTCGATGCGCTGGAGGAACACGTCCCGGGGGATGCCATGCTTCACCGCCAGGCCCTCGGCCACCGTGTACGGCAGCTCGTAGAGGGCCTCCTGGGTGTAGTGCGCGCGGCGGAAGGTCTCCAGCAAGGGCTGGGTGAAGACGCGCTTCTTCCAGCCGTGGAAGAGGAAGTGCCCCAGCTCTCCCTCCAGCTTCAGGTGGCCGTGGGACACGGCCGCGCGCAGCTTGGCGCGGTACTTCACCGCGTCGAAGGCCAGGTTGGCGCGGCCACGCACGTAGTCCCGGGCCACGGCGCGCGCCCGGCGGTTGTTGATGCGGCGGCCGCGCAGCGACTCCAGGACCCGGAAGGCGCGCTGGGGCGGCAGGGCGCGCAGGGCGGCGGCGATGAGCGCGCCCTCCTCCTGCTTGTCCCGGGCATCCGCCGGGCTGCCGCTGGCGAGCAGGTTGAGGAGAATCTGCGCCTGGTTGAAGTGGTTGATGCCCGCGGCGAGCGTCCGCGCGTACAGCCGGCGGTAGTTGCCCAGGATGTACTGGTGCAGGAACTCGATGGAGACCGACTGCCCGCGCGCGTCGCCGTAGAACTCCCGCTGCCCCGTGCAGGAAAAGCAGGCGTTGACGAACATCACCAGGTCCTCGCGGGCGACCTGTTCGACGCGGACTTCCGCCAGTGCGGCCATCGTGAGCACGTCCTCCCCGGACAGCCGGGCTGGAAGAGGAAGCGCCGCTCGGGGAAGAGAGAAACGACCGCGGGTCAGGCTCCAAAGGCTTGAATCGGAAGTCGCATCGGAGTCCCGCGAGCGGCGCTCCGACGCTACCACACGATGGGCGCCCCAAGCCCTGACACCCCGGCGGGGGCCAGGCTCAAGGCTGGCACGTCACCTGGCTGTTCTCCACGGAGCAGGCCGAACAGGAGGCCGTCTCCGTCAGCACGCCCTGGCGGCACTCCAACACCGCGCGGCCGTCCGCGCGGCAAAGCCCCGTGCCCTCGGCGCTGGAGGCGCAGGCGTCCCCCGCGACGTTGTTGGACGTATCACACCGCACCGCCTCGCTCGTCTCACGGCAGCCCAGGGGCCCCCGGCAGGGCAGCTCGCGCCAGGTGCCCCCCCGGCACTCCAGCGCCAGCACCTTCTCCTGACAGACGAAGCCGCCGCCGTCGCAGTCACCTCCCGCGCTCGGGCCACAGCCAGCAAGGAGCAGAGAGCCAACCAACGGGACGAATGCGAGCAGAGAGCGGTTCATGGGCACGGGCCAATATTTCGAGCGTCCCGCCGCCGGTCAACCACCCAGTGTCTCCTGGAAGAAACGGCGGAAGTTTCCGCCCATGACGCGTTCCACCCAGGACGGTGGATGGCGGCGCAACAGCGCCTCGGTGAGCAGTGGCAGCCCGGTGACGTCCCGCATGCCACGCGGCAACGGAACCATGCCGTCGTAGTCCGACCCCAGCCCCACGCCGCCCTCTCCCATGACGTCCACGGCGTGCTCGATGTGCCGGACCACGTCATCCACGGTGTCGCCGCCCAGGTAGACAGGGGCGAAGATGATGCCCACCACCCCGCCCCGGTCGGCGATGAAGCGCAGGGATTCATCCGACAGGTTGCGCCAGCCGCCCCCCGCCGCGCGAACCCCCGTGTGCGAGCAGAAGAACCGCACCGACGGGTGGCTGAAGAGGTCCTTGAGCGTGGACTCCGAGGCGTGCGCCACGTCCACGCTCAACCCCAGCCGGGCCATCTCCTCCATGACGTCCCTGCCCAGCGGCGTCAGGCCTTTGTTGCCCATCATCGGGAAGGAGGAGCCGCCCAGGTCGTTGTTGGACAGATGGGTGAGCCCCATGAAGCGCACCCCGCGCCGGTGAAGCTCCGTCAGGCGCTCCACCTGGCCTTCGATGGCGTGGCCCCCCTCCACGCCCAGCACCGCGGACAGCCGCCCCTGGGCGAGGTTGTCCTCCAGCAGGCTTCCGGTGGTGGTGATGCGCGCCGTGTCACCGGAGCGTTCGCAGAACGACGCCAGCTGCTCAATCTGCCAGAGCGCCCGGGTCCACTCGCTGGCGCGGGCCTCGCGGGGCCACCCGCGCCACGCGGCGAACACCGGGAAGCCTCCGATGAAGGGGAAGCCCCGGGTGACGATGGTGAAGCACTGCAGCTTCACCCCCGCCTCCCGCAGCCGGGGGAAGTCCACGTGGCCCTCTTCCGAGCGCTCACACAGGTCGCGGTTCCACATGAGGGAATCCGCATGGCCGTCCGCGATGCACCACCGCTGGTGGAACTCTTTCACGTCACCCATGCGCCCCAGTCTGCCCACCCGCGTGCGCGAAACAAGCACCACCGGCATCCCCAGGCCCGGCGACGTCCCCGGGCCCAGGGCGCCCGCCCCCTGCCCGCCTCAAGTCCCCGAACCGGGCGCCGAGCGAGGAGGGGGCTCCGGCCGCACGGAGTCCTCCCAACGCAGGACATCCGCCGTCTGCCGGCGGCAGCGTGCGTCCCGGCGGACCTGGGTGGCCTCCCGCTGGGCCTCATGGGGGCCGTAGGCGTAGCCCTGGCCGGCCAGCACGGCGCGCAGGGCATCCGCCAGCTCCTGGCCGGACTGGAAGCGCTCCGAGGGCTCCCGGCGCAAGAGCCTGCCCAGGATGGCGCGCATGGCCGGTGACAGCCCCTGCGTGGCGCGCTCCACGTGCGCCGGTGTCAGGCACGCCATGCGCGCGGCCATCAGGGGCGCGGGCAGCCAGCTTGGCACCTCCGACAGCAGCACCTCCGCCTCGGGCAAGGGCCCCGCGGCGATCGCGGCGCGCTCCACGTCCTCCAGGTCCAGCAGGTGCAGCCCGGTGAGGATTTCCAGCAGCACCACGCCCAGGGAGAACAGGTCCGCGCGTCCGTCCAACGGCTGGCGCGCCAGCGCTTCGGGGGAGGCATAGGCCAGGTCTCCCCGGACGACGTGGGACTCCGTGACGAGGCGCCCCGGCAGCTTCGCCCACGCCATGGCGAAGTCCGACAGCTTCACGTGCCCGCGCGCATCCAGCCGCAGGCTGCGCGGTGACACGTCCCGGTGGACGATGCCCAACGGGCGCCCCCGGGCGTCCTCCAGCGTATGGGCGTGGTGGAGCGCGTCCGCCACCTCCGCGCCCACGTAGGCGGCGAAGGCTTCCGAGAAGGGCCGGCGGCGCAAGGCCGCGTAGCTGATGAGCGTCTCCAGGGACTTGCCGTCCACGTGCTCCATCACGAGGTGGGGCAGTCCTTCGTGCACCCGCACCAGGAACACCTGCGCGATGGCCGGGTGGCTGAGGCGCATCAGCAGCTTGACCTCTTCGCGCAGGCGCGCGCGGCCATGCGCGTCCCCGGCATCCAGCAAGCGTTTGATGAGCACGAGGTCGCCGGGCACGCCCGCGTAGTGCCTGCGGGCGAGCAGCAGCTCCCCGGAGCCCCGCGCCCCGATGTAGCGGATCAGCTCATAGGCCGTGGCCCCGGTGGTGAAGAGGATGAATGGCTTCGAAGCGGGCGGCTCTGGGGGTTGAGTCGACATCGTGGGTGATGCCTCCTGGGCAGCAGCTCCTCCCCAGGGTTGGGAAGGCGTGAGAAAACCTCACGCATCCCTCCTACCACCCACGTCCGACACACCCTTCCAACCTCCCAGCACGGATTCAGGGAAAAAAGGAAACGGCCTCCGCCGAAGCAGAGGCCGTCCCTGAGCGATTCGTGAGGAGACGAACCGCTCGCTGCATCCGATGCGCCGGCGACGACTACTTCTTCTTCTGCACCGGCTGCGTCACGGTCAGCTCGCGAACCACCATGTCCTCACCCTCCTGCACATACGAGGCGCGGACCTGGGCCCCCTCCTGGATGTCGCCCAGCTCCACCGGCTGGTTGTTGTGGAGGATGCGCGTCTGGTCGTTCGTCTTCAGCTCGAGCTGCTTGTTGTTGCGGGTGTCGACGACGGTCAGCTCATCGCTGCCCGTGGAGAGCACCCGGCCGTTCACGCTGCTCGCCGCGGCCGTGGCGCCCGCCGCGCCGGAGCCACCCAGCGCCATGTCGTCATTCAGGTCCGACCGTCGATCCGCCTCGGCCTCGGCCAGGTCCTCGCGCTCGTCCTGGACGTCCTGCCGTGCGCTGGCGACCTCCTCCTCGGCCTCACGCTGAGTCCCCGCGATGTCCTCCTGGGCCTCCGTCCGCGTGCTGGCGATGTCCTCTCGCGCGTCCTGACGGATCTCCGCCGTCTCCTGCTGGGCCTCCATCCGGGCCTCGGCGACATCCTGGCGCTGCGACTCGACGTTGTCGCGCTTGCTGCAACCAGTGACCACCAGCGACATCCCGGCAACCGCAGTGACCGCCATCATGAGCTTGCGCATTTTTTCCTGCTCCTTTCACATGGGAACGGGAGAAGGTCTCCCCCTCACTCACTTGCGGCCGAGGGAGCGTTTCCCCCGGCGTTGGGCAGAAAGTGGGTGCTTGCCCCGCCCTTGCACAGGGCTTGTCCGGCGCGTGCGGAGGCCCTAGGGGCCCAAGGCGGACCACGGGGCGCATGGCCGCCTGCCTGCCCTGCCAGGGAACAAGATGTGCAAGTGCTAGATGCCGCCAGCATCCGCGCACAGCGGCGCGCCTTCACGCGCCCACCGGGCGATGCGTTCGCGCTCCTCCGTCGTCGGCAAGGGCACGCCGCTCGCCGGGGGAGGCATGTCCTGGAACACGTACGCGCGCGCCTGAATTCGCGCCGCCATCCTCGGGCGCGTAGGAGTCCAGGTGGAACGCCGTCACGCCGCTGCCGCGCGGCTCCGCGGTGTACCGGTGATGGTGCCGGGCTCACGGGCTGGCGAGCGCGTTGACAGCGCGGAGTCACCCTTGTAGTGCGTGCCCAGGTCCCCGTCGTCGCAAGGAGCCGTGAGGCCATGCAGGTCTGGGTCAACGGAGAGACGCGCGAAGTGCCCGAAGGCACCACCCTTTCGGTGCTGCTGGAGTCGCTGCAGGTGGGCGGCCCCGGCGTCGCCGTGGAAGTGAACGCGGAGGTGGTGCGCCGCGCCCGCCATCCCGAACACCAGCTCCACGCGGGGGACCGCGTGGAAATCGTCACCTTCGTCGGCGGCGGCTAGCCAGGAGTCGGCACATGAGCATCCAGGACAAGCCCTTCACCATCGCCGGAGTGACGTTCAACTCCCGGCTCATCCTCGGCACGGGGAAGTACCCCAGCCACGACATCATGAAGCGCTGCCACGAGTCCTCCGGCACGGAGATGGTGACCGTGGCCGTGCGCCGCCTGGACCTCAAGGCCACGGGCGAGGCGTCCCTGATGAACTGGATTGACCGCAACCGCCTGCGCCTGCTGCCCAACACGGCGCTCTGCTACACGGCGGATGACGCGGTCCGCACCTGCCGGCTCGCCGAGGAGCTGGGCATGAGCAAGTGGGTGAAGCTCGAGGTGCTCGGCGACGAGAAGACGCTCTACCCGGACGTCGAGGAGACGGTGAAGGCGGCCCGCATCCTGGTGAAGGAGGGCTTCACCGTGCTGCCCTACACCAGCGACGACCCCATCACCGCCCGCAAGCTGGAGGACGCGGGCTGCGCGGCCGTGATGCCGCTGGCGGCGCCCATTGGCAGCGGCCTGGGCATCCGCAACCCGCACAACATCCGCCTCATCCTGGAGACGGTGAAGGTCCCCGTCATCGTGGACGCGGGTGTGGGCACGGCCTCCGACGCGGCCATCGCCATGGAGCTGGGCGTGGAGGCGGTGCTGATGAACACCGCCATCGCCGGCGCGCAGGACCCGGTGCGCATGGCCGTGGCCATGAAGAAGGCGGTGGAGGCCGGCCGCGACGCGTACCTCGCGGGCCGCATCCCGCGGAAGGCCTACGGCTCCGCGTCCAGCCCCATCGAAGGGCTCGTTCACCACTGACGCGCGGGTGCGGACGATGACGCCTCCCCTTCCCCGGCTCATCGTCATCACCGACTGGCGCCTGCCGCCCCAGCGGCTGCGGTGGGCGCTCTCCCAGGCGCTCGACGCTGGCCCCCAGGTGGCCCTCCAGCACCGCCACCCGGAGGCCACCGGGCGCCGCTTTTTCGAAGAGGCGCGCGAGTTGGCCGCGCTGTGCCAGCAGCGGGGCAACCCGCTCTTCGTCAACGGCCGCTTCGACGTGGCGCTGCGAGTGGGCGCCCACGTCCACCTCCCCGCCCATGGCCCCACGCCGGAGGAGGTCCGGCCCCACCTCCCTTCCGGGACGTGGATCAGCGCGGCCGTGCATGACGTGTCGGAGGCCCACGCGGCCCGGGGCGCGGACCTGGCCCTGGTGAGCCCCGTCTTCTCCCCCGGCTCCAAGCCGGGTGACACGCGGCCTCCGCTGGGGCCCACGGGCTTCAGCACCCTGGCCGCGGCGCTTGGCTGCCCCGCGCTGGCGCTGGGCGGCATCACCCCGGCGCGCGCGGCCGAGCTGCCAGGCGCGGCGGGCTCCGCGGTCATCTCCTCCGTGCTGGAGGCGGATGACCCCAGGGCGGCGGCATTGAGCCTGCTGGCCGCGTGCGCGGGGCGGGCTATGCTGCGCGCCCCGTGAGCCCCATACCCGCTGCCACCGCGCTGCGCCCCCTCGCCATGGGGGAGATGATTGACCGTGCCGCCACCTTCTGGCGCGCCCACGTGAAGCCGCTCTTCCTGCTGAGCTTCGGCTTCACGCTGGTGAACTACATCGCGACCAAGGCGATGCTGATGGTGAACCAGCGCCTGGCCCCGCTGTTCTACACCGGCAACACGGAGTCGCGCGCCCAGTTGGACCCGGACGTCGTGCTCCCGCAGGCCGCCATCACCGTCGCGCTGTGGACGACCCTGTTCCTGTTCCTCCTCTGGGTGTACTGGCTGGCCACCGTCGCCACGTCCCGCTACGTGCTGACGGCCCAGTTGGGGGAGCCCGTCCGTCCGGCGGAGGCCCTGCGCCGGGGCTTCTCGCGGCTGGGCACGCTGACGGGGGTGTACCTGCTGTCGCTCGGCTGGTCCGCGCTGGTGACCCTGGCGCTCATGCTTCCGGGGTTCCTCATCGCCGTCATCGGCGTCGCGGCGGGGCTGGCCTCGGGCTCCAACACCCTGGCCGCCGTGCTGGGCGTGGTGGGCGCGCTGCTCGCGGGCCTGGGCCTGGTGGCCGCCGCGCTCTGGTACATGCTGCGCTTCCTGCTGGTGCCCCCGGTGCTGGCCATGGAGGACCTGGGCGCGTGGGAGACCTTCCGGCGCTCCGGTCAGCTCCTGTCGGGCCGCGTGGAGCCGGGCTTCCTGGGCCGGGTGATGGTGCGGGCGATGATTCTCTTCACCGTGGTGAGCCTCATCCTCATCTCCGTGCAGCTCGTCTCCGGGCTGCCCTCGTGGCTGGTGATGCTGCCCTACGGCAACCCCTTCGAGGCCGGCACCATGGCCCGCACGCCGCAGCTCCTGCTGGTGCCCGTGGAGCTCGTGCAGACGGTGGCGCAGTCCTTCTTCACGCCCATCAACTTCGTCTTCTGCGCGCTCTTCTATCTGGACATGCGCGTGCGCCGCGAAGCGCTGGACCTGGAACACCAGCTCGACACCACCGCGCCCGCGCCCTGACGCCGTTCTCCGGACTGCCCCGTGACGAGCCTGCCCATCCTCCTGCTGCTGGCCTCCCTGCCCTGCGCCGAGCGCGAGGACGTCACCCGGGACCTGCGCGAGACGGCCGAACACCGCCCGGCCGAGCTGGCCGATGGGCTCGGCACCCTCTCCGCGCGCCTGGGCGGGATGCCGCTGCCGCCCGCGCGCCCGGATGACGCCGCGCCCGAGCGCGCGGCGCAGGTCGCCCGCTTCCTGAAGGAGGCGTGTGAGGTCCAGGCGCTGGCGAACAGCCCCAGCGCCGTCACCCCGCCGCCCACCGAGCCCGAGCGCCTGGAGGCCATCCTCGACCGGCCGGAGTTCTCTCGCGCGCGAGAGCGGCACGGGGATGCGTTGAAGCGGCTGATGCGGGAGGTGACGGCGTGGCTGGAGGGCCTCTTCGAATCGAGGGAGGCCCAGGGCTTCGCGGTGGCCACGCGCGCGGTGATGCTCGGGCTGGCGCTCGCGCTCGTCCTGTGGGGCGTGCTCCGGCTCGGCGCGCGGCGCGGGCGCAAGGCGGTCCAGGGCCCCGCTGCCGCCGCCGTGGACGCCGCGCCCCTGGTGCTGGACTCCCCCGCGGAGCACCTGCGCAGGGCCCGCGCCGCGCTCCCCTCCGACGCGCGCGAGGCCATCCGGGAAGGCCTGCTGAGCCTGCTGTCCGCATTGGAAGAACAGCGGCTGGCCCGGCCGGACCGCGTCCGGACGAACCGGGAGCTGGCGGCGGAGCTGCCGGGCCGGGGCGCCTCCGCCCCGCTCGTGCGTGAGGTGGAGCGGCTGATGGGTTGGTACGACAGGACCTTCTATTCGCTCGCGCCCGTGGCCACGGAGGAGGCGGCCCGCTTCGTCACGGAGGTCGAAACGCTGAACGGGACCCTGGGCGCGGAGGGCGCACGGTGAGGAGCACGCGGGCCGTTGCCTTCTTCGGTGTGCTCATCGTCCTGGCGCTGGCCGTGGGCCTGTCCACGCGCACGGAAGCGCCCGACTCGCCCGTGCCCACCGTGGAGAACACGGCGCCGCAGGGGGCTCGCGCGCTCTACCTGTACCTGCGCGAGGGCGGCCGGGCCGTGGACACGCAGCTCGCGCCGCTTGAGGCGATTGCGTCCAGCACGCGCACGGTGGTGCTCGCGGCCCCCGAGGGCCGGCCGGTGACGGACGAGGAAGTCACCGAGTTGGAGCGCTTCGTCACCGAGGGCGGAACGCTGGTGTACCTGTCCCCCCGCGAGCTGGGACAGCACCAGGCCGCGCTCGAGGAGTGGCTGTACCTGGAGTCCGGCTTGATGATGCCCGCGAGCAGCCGGGGCCTGGACTCGACGCTGTCCGACGTGGGCGGGACGACCGCGGACGTGTGGCTGCCCGTGGGGCCCCTGCACGGGCTCTCCCGGCTTCGCGTCTCCCAGGACCGGGGCCTGCGCATGGGCCATGACGACGCCGTGCCCGTCGCGGGCCTGGGCGGTTCGGTGGCGGTGTGGCGGTGGCCCGTGGGCAAGGGCGAGGTGTACGTGCTCGCGGGCGCGGACCTGTTGGAGAACCGGCGCCTGGAGCTGCTGGACAACCTGCGCTTCTGGGAGGCGCTGGCGGCCCGGGGCCCGCTGCTGTTCGACGAGTACCACCATCAGCTCGCGCCGCCGCCGCCCTTCTCCCGCGGCATCTGGGTCTTCGTGGCGCAGGTGCTGGCGGTGGGGCTGCTCTACGTCGTGTCGCGCGGCACCCGCTTCGGCGCGCCCCGCCCGCTGCGCGAGGAGCGCCACCGGTCCGCCCTGGAGTACGTGCGCAGCATGGGCTGGCTCATGCGCCGCGCGAAGGTGGAGCAGGAGCTGCTGCCGGAGCTGGACCAGTCACTCCGCCAGCGGATGCAGGAGCGGCTGGGCATTCCCCTGAGCCTGTCGGACGCGGACGCCGCGCGCCTGCTGGAGCAGGACGGAGGCGTCCCCGCCACGGAGTACCTGGAGGCGAAGGCGGACCTCACGCGCACGCACGCGCAGCCCACCGTGGCGCCGGCGGACTACGCGCGGGTGGCCCGCCGCTACGCCCACCTGGAGCGGGCGCTGGCGGGCCGGGAGACGCGCGCCTGACGGGACGGGCCGTCAGAGCGACTTGCCGTCCGCCATCAGCGCGGCGCCCACGTGGTGGCGGATTTCATCCACGCGCGCGTCCCAGCTCTCGCTGAAGATGCGCTCGGCGCGCTCGCGGCTGGGGCCGGGCTTGTCCGCCAGGCACTCATCCACCTTGCGCACGAAGTCCTCGGTGTCCTTGGCGATCTTGCACAGCCCCACCTTGCGGACCTCCGGCAGGTCCGTGGACACCACGGGCAGGCCGGACGCCAGGTACTCACGCACCTTGAGCGGGTTGGCGTTGAGCGTCAGCTCGCTCACCTTGAACGGCATCAGCGCCACGTCGAACGCCTTGCTGTAGCCCGGCAGGTCCGCGTACGGCTTGCGGCCCAGCATGTGGATGTTCGGCTCGGCCCGAAGCGCGGAGTCGTCGCAGTCCGGCGTCGTCTTGCCGATGATGACCACCGAGCCCTCCGGGTGCGCGCGGGCCGTGGCGATGAGGGCCTCCTGGTCCACCCAGTCCGCCACCAGCCCGAAGAAGCCGATGATGGGCTTGGGCAGCCGGGCGATGTCCGCGGGAATCACCGTGGCAGGCTCACACGCCTTCACGAAGTGGCTGAAGTCGGTGCCATGGCGCACCAGCACCGTGCGCGGATTGACGCGGGCCTTGTTCTCCCGCAGGCGCTCCGCGGAGGTGATGCAGAGGTCGGCGCGCTTGAGCAGCCGCTCCTCCAGCTCCGCGATGTGCCGGCCGTTGGTGTCGCTGAAGGCGGAGAACTCGTCCACGCAGTGGTAGATGACGAACTCCTCGCCCAGCGTCCCGGACACCGGCGCGGACGCGGGCAGGAAGCTCCAGGAGATGGGCTTGTCGAAGCCCAGCTTCTTCATCGCCCGCAGCACCTGGAGCCGGAGCAACCGCCGGTTGGCGCCGCGCACCAGCTCCGAGCCATAGAAGGGAATGGCCAGCGGCGACAGCACGTGGAGGTTGGGCTCCACCTCGCGGACGCCCTCGGTGAAGCGGCCCAGCTTGTCGAAGATGCGCTTCACGTCGTGCGCGTTGGCCTTCGGCGCGCGGTTGCCGATGCTGTTCACCCAGAGGATGCGGTTCTCCCGGGAGAGAATCCGCATGATGTGGACCTTGGACAGCGGGTCCCCATCCCAGTCATTGGAGAACACCACCAGGTCCCGCCCGCGCAGCGCCCTCCGCGCGAGGTCCAGCTCATCACTGCGCCGCATGTCTCGTCTCCCCCAGGTCTGAACCTTGTTCGTGTGACGCCATCAATCCGTTGTTGGAGGACAGCTCCGCGTACAGCGAGAGCAGCTCCGGCCCCGCATCCACCTGGGGCACATGCAGGGGCCCTGCCGCCACGGCCTCCCGAATCACCCGCGCCAGGTCCGCCGCGTCCCCCGCGGCGAACACCCGCGTGGGCTCCGGCCGGACGCAGACGTCGCTGGCCACGCAGGGCACGCCCAACGTCAGCGCCTCGCGCACGGAGATGGAGTCCCCGTCATGCGTGGTGGGCCGCACGAAGGCGTCGCTGCGCGCGATGAGCCCCAGCGCCGCGGGGTGCTCCAGCTCGCCCAGCACCTCCAGGTGGCCCGCCACGCGCGCCTCGCGGACGTCGCGGATGAACGCCTCTGAGTCCAGCCCCGGCCCGAAGAGCGCCAGCCCCACGTCCGGCCACGTCCGCGCCAGCTCGCGCAGGGCGCGGAACATCAGCGCGCGTCCGTAGACGGGCGAGGGATGATGCGCCATGGACAGCAGAATCCGCCGCCGTGAGCGCGCGGCTTCCACCTCGGCTGGCACGGGGCCCGGCCGCACCTGCGAGGCGCAGAAGGCCGGCAGCACCTCGACCTTCTGCGCTGGCACGCCGCACGCCACCAGCGCCAACTTCACCGCGGTGGACACGGCCATCACCCGCGCGTAGCCCGCCAGCGCCACGCGCGCGAAGCGCCGCCGCGTGGCCGACGCGGCGAGGTAGTCCGGCAGCAGCCCGGAGTGCAGGGTGATGACCCGGGGGGACTTCGGCCCGGGCAGGCCGCCCACCACGCCCGCCAGCACCCAGGACTTCGGGTTGTTGCCGCTGGTGTGGACGTGCACCGTCCACCCCGAGGCAAGGTGCCGCGCGAGCCGCAGGGCGAACGGAGCGGCGCCACGCGCCGGGATGACGTCCGGAGCCGGCCGGCCACCCTTCCCGATATCGAGCACCTTCACGTCGACCCCGCGGCCGCGCAGGAAGCCATGAAGCTGTTGAACATGGACCGCGACGCCGCCATGCGGCGGCGGGTAGTCCCCGACGAGGAGCACGCGCATCGATGTGGCTCCAGGGGGGCTACTGGCGCAGCGTGGAGGACGTTGGCACCGACACCAGCGGCACGCGGGGCGGAAGCTGCCCCATCTCCCGCTGGTAGCTGGCGAGCGGATCCGGATCCTGCCGGATGACCCGCGCCGGCACGCCGGCCACCACCGCGCCCGGGGCCACGTCCTTCACCACCACGGCGTTGGCCCCGATGACGGCGAAGTCACCGATGTGGATGTTGCCCAGCACCTTCGCGCCCGCGCCCATGCGCACGTAGTCACCGATGACGGGAGCGCCCTCGATGCCCGAGCGCCCGCCAATGGTCACCTGCTGGGAGATGAGGCAGTGGCGGCCAATCCTGGCGGCCCTGTGGATGACCACGCCAATGCCGCCGTAGCCCAGCTGCGTCCCTTCCCCAATCTCCGCGTCCTCGGGGATGTACGAGCTGTGTAGATAGTAGATGGCCTTGCGCAGCACGGCTGGCAGCAGGGGCACGCCCCGCTTCTTCAGCCCGTGCGCGAGCCGGTAGAACGTCATCGCGTCGACACCCATCACGCCTCCCAACCCCCTTGTTCCGACCCGAACCAAACTAGGTACCACCCCGCGGGGAGGGAAGTGCCCTTCCCTAACCCGCCCTGCGCGCCCGCAGCCCCGCGATCAGGCTGAGCGGCCGCACGCCCGTGAAGTGCAGCACCACCAGGTACCCGGTGAAGAACAGCGCCCCGGCCACCGCCAGCGGCAGCACGCGCCACAGGAAGCCCGTGGGCAGGTGCGCCCAGGCCCCGTGCGCCCCGGCCCGGAGGACGAACACCGCCGCCGCCGCCGCGCACGCCGCCAGCGTCGCCTTGCCCAGCGACTGCCAGGGAATCACGTCCGCCACGCCCAGCTTCCGCTCCGGAGTGGACAGCGCCGCGGGCACCCGGGCCAGCAGCATGGCCTTGCCCACCACCTCCGCCACCGCCCACGAGCCGATGCCGCCCATGAGCCCGAAGTGCTTCACGCCCAGCCACACCAGCGGCACCGTCACCGCCGCCTTCACCGCGTAGGACGCGAAGATGGCCCGCGTCTGGCCCCGGGCGCGCAGCGTCCCGTCCATGGGCAGGATGGACAGCACCACGCCCAGCACGCTGATGCGGAACACCGGCACCGCGGGCAGGAACTTCTCGCCGAACATCGCCCCGATGAACTCCGGCGCCGCCGCGAAGAGGAACGCGGCGAAGGGCAGGAAGAAGTAGGCCAGCTTCCCGGCCGCTTCCCGGAAGGCCTCCACGCCCTCCTCCAGGCGGCCCTCGCGCTCCAGCTCGCCCAGGCGCACCATCAGCACCTCGCTGGTGGGCGTGTAGAGCAGGTCCACCACGGGAAGCTGGAAGCAGCCCACGCGGTACAACGCGTACAGCGCCGGCGCCACCGCGCCCGCCACCGCGTACAGGTGCGCGTTCTGCTGCGGAATGGCCAGCAGCATGGCCGCGCCAAAGGGCGCCGCGTACGTGAGCTGCTCGCGGAAGCGCTGGCCGTCCACCAGCGGACCGGTGGCGCCGCGCAGCGACACCGCCCACGTCGCCAGGTAGCGCAGGCCCGCGAAGGCCGCCACCGCCAGCATCATCCCGTAGAGCGACGCGCCCAGCAGCGGCGGCACCACCATGACGGAGGCCCGCACCGCGTCCGACACCAGGTAGACGCACGCGGACGCCTTGGTGCGGCCCTGCGAGGTGAGCGACACCTCCAGCGGGAAGCTCCCCAGCAGGAAGGCGGTGTACGCGGCCAGCGGCAGGCGGTACTCGGCCAGCGCCGGGTTGGAGAACCAGCCCGCCACGTACCCGAGCAGCGCCCACACGGCCGCGGCGCCCACCAGGCCCATGGCGGACATGAACAGCAGCGTCTGCCCCAGGAACGGCCGCTTCGCGTCCGCGCGGGGCAGGAAGTAGTAGAGGCTCTGCACCACGCCGAACGGCAGGACGTAGTAGAGCGTCGTGGCGATGAGGAAGAGCTGGTAGTACGTCCCGTAGTCGTCCAGGTCCAGCACCCGGGCGAGCACGAGGGGAATGGACAGCGTCAGCCCGGCGGTGAACAGCCGGGCCAACACCAAGGGGCCGGCGCGCCCGAGGAACGAGCCCCCGGACGCGGCCGACGTGGAACTTCCGCTCACGGAGCCTCCTGGATGTTCGTGGGGGTCTCCGGCCCCACCACGATTTCATTGCTGTTCAACGACGTGGGGCTCGCCCGCACCGGGGCACTGCTCACCTGGTTTCCCCCGGCGGGGCCGCTGATGAAATGGGGGCGCTTCCCCGGCACCGGGCTGCTCATGCCCAGCACCCCGAAGCAGTCATCCAACTGGCAGCCGGTGAGGGACGACGAGTAGTCCCCGAGCAGGCCCAGGCTGAAGTTCTCCCACAGCACCTTGCGCTTGAGGGTGAAGGGGTCCCCGCCAATGCGGTTGGGCATGTCCTCCGTGGTGACGCCGGAGCGGAAGCCGTTGGCCGACAGCACGCGGATGACCTCGTCCGAGTACCAGCCGTTGCAGTAGGCGAAGTCCTTCACGGTGATGCCCACCTCGCGCTCGATGGCGCGCTTGGACTCCAGGATTTCGCGCTCCACCACCTCCTGGGGCTCCAGCGTCAGCACCGTGTGGCCCAGCGTGTGCGCGCCGAACTCGAAGCCGTCGCGCGCCATGCGGCGCACCTCGTCCCAGTTCATGACGTCGCCCTGCTCCGGCAGCAGGTCCGCGCCGCCCCCGAGCTGCTGCTCCAGCGCGTCGATGATCTCCGTCAGCACGCGCGTGGGGTGCTCGCCGATGAAGTCGTCCAGCGACGCCGACACCGTCTTCTGCCCGGAGAGGATGGGCCCCAAAAGCTGCAGCGCGGGCGCGGGCAGCGAGTCGTAGAGCGGCTTGAAGCGGCGCTCCTGCACCCGGCGCAGCAGGTGGAAGAGCCGGTCGTGGTTGAAGCGCTTGTCGGTGTTGATGAACGCCGTGGGCAGATAGGTGATGGCCGGCACGCCCATCTGCTTCAGCACGGGATAGGCGTAGCGGTAGACGTCGCGGTAGCCGTCGTCGAACGTCACCACGCACAGGTCCTTCTTCGCCACCCGGCGGCCGTTCATCACGTCCACCGCGTCACCGATGGAGGCCAGCTCGAAGCCCGCCGCGTGCGCCTCCTCCAGGTGACGGCGGAAGGTCTCCTGGGAGATGAGCAGGCCGGGAATCGAGCGCTGCAGCTCCCCGGTGAAGTCGCTCACCACGCGGTGGTAGCTGACGATGAGGATGCGCCTCCCACCCGACTGGGAGCGCCGGTACGCGGCCATTGCCCGCCGCATCCCGCTGTAGTGGATCATCCCCGCCGCCGCCGCCTTGACCGCCCTTCGCAATACCTTGCCCGTCGCCATTCACGCCCTCCGCGCGGATCAGCACCGTCCGCCTCGCATGCCCGCGCACCGTTGCAGGGGAGGTGCCAGGAGGTTGGGCACCCCAGGCCGGGCAGTCGAGAGGGCCGTCCGTCCGCACGGCTCGCATGGCGAGCAGTGGACGTTCCCCTCCGTGGAACCCCGGAGGCCCCCGGCGGGCACCTGCGACCACATGGGTGGAAAACCTTTCCCCCTGACAGGCCCGCTCCTTCCTCCTCCAGGCCGCCACCCCGGGTTTCACTGGTGGACGTTCTGGTTTCCGGATACGAACGGCACCGCCGATGCCTCCCCTCTCCGCCGCCCCCGCGCTCGCCCTGCATGACGTCAGCAAGCGCTATGGGCGCCGGTGGGCCCTGGCGCGTCTGACCTACGCGCTCCCCGCCGGACGCTCGCTGCTGCTCACCGGCCACAACGGCTCCGGAAAGACGACGCTGCTGCGCCTCCTGGCCACCGCCCTGAGCCCCACGGCGGGCCGGGTGGAGGTGCTGGGGCGCGACGCCGTGGTGGAGCGCGACGCGGTGCGCCGCGACGTGGCCCTGCTGTCGCACGCCAGCTTCCTCTACGAGGACCTCACCGCGCACCAGAACCTCGTGGTGCTGGCCCGGCTGCTGGGGCTGCCCTCGCCCGGGGACGCCACCGACACGGTGCTGAACCGGGTGGGCCTCCACCGCCGCTCCGACAGCCCCATCCGCAGCTTCAGCGCCGGCATGCGCAAGCGGCTGGCGATTGGCCGCCTGCTGCTCAAGGCGCCGTCCATCGCCCTGCTCGACGAGCCCTTCGGCGAGCTGGACCCCGCGGGCATCCGCGACATGGAGGGCATCATCGCGGAGCTCAAGGCCGGCGGCGTCACCGTCATCCTCGCCACCCACCTCATCGAGCAGGGCCTGACGCTGTGTGAAGAGCGCCTTCACCTCCAGGAAGGCCGGGCGGTGGCGGCATGAGCGCTCCGCGTCCCCGCCCCATTGGCCTGCTGGCGGCCACCTTCGCCCTGCTGCGCAAGGACCTGCTCATCGAGTGGCGCACCCGCGCGCGCCTCAACGCCATCATCTTCTTCGCGCTCGCCACGCTGCTGATGTTCTCCTTCGCGCTGGGGCCGGACACCCGGCTGCTGGAGAAGAACGCGGGCGGCTACTTCTGGCTGGCCATCCTCTTCTCCAGCGTGCTCGCCCTGGGAGAGACGTTCCGCGTCGAGTCGGAGAACGCCTGCCTGGACGGCATCCGCCTGGCCCCCGCCGACGCCCGCGCCATCTTCCTGTCCAAGGCCCTGGGCAACGCCCTGCTGCTGACGGCCCTGGGCGCGCTGCTGGTGCCCGTGATGGTGGCCCTGTATGGGGTGCGCATCGTCACCAGCGTGGCGGACCTGGGGCTCATCCTCCTGCTCGGCTGCCTGGCGCTGAGCGCCCCCGGTACGGTCTACGCCGCGATTTCGAGCAATGCCCGGGCACGGGACGTGCTCCTGCCTTTGCTATTGTTCCCGCTCGTCATCCCGGCCCTGCTCTCCGCGGCCAAGGCGACCACGCTCGTACTCCAAGGAGACCCCATGAATCAGTTTGGCTCATGGCTGGGGCTTTTGGGCGGATTCAATCTGATTTATTGGGGCGTAGGCTTCTTGCTGTTCCCGCGGATCATCGAGGACTGACGGATGGGAAAGTTCATCAAGTGGGGTCTGCCGGCGCTGGCGCTGGTCGTTCTCGCCGCGGGGTGGTGGCTCGGCCTGGCCTGGGCGCCACCGGACCGTGAGATGGGCGACGTGCAGCGCATCATGTACGTGCACGTGCCGCTCCAGTGGGTGGCCATGGTGGCCATGGCCGTCAACTTCGTGGCGGCCATCACCTACCTCATGAAGGCGAGCTGGAAGCTGGACGCCACCGCCGAGGCCGCCGCCGAGGTCGGCCTGGTGCTGGGCACCGCGGGCATGATTACGGGCGCCATCTGGGGCCGGCCGACCTGGGGCGTCTACTGGTCGTGGGATCCGCGCCTCACCTCGCAGGCCATCATGCTGGTGACGTACACCGGCTACCTGGTGCTGCGGCGCTTCGTGGAGGACCCGGAGAAGCGCGCCACCTGGAGCGCGGTGGTGGCCATCATCGGCGCCATCAACCTGCCCATCGTCTGGTTCTCCGTGCGGTGGTGGCGTAGCCTGCACCAGGTGCAGTCCACGCCGAAGACGGTGGACCCGGAGATGACGCTGGCCCTGCGCGTGTCGGCCTTCGGCATGCTGTTCCTCACCATCTGGTTCCTGGTGCAGCGCTACCGCCAGGCCCTGGCCGAGCGCCAGGCGGAGGTCGCCCTTCCGGACGCGCTGCCACAGGACCTCTCCGCCGCGGGCGGCGCCAGCTCCTCGAGGGTGGCCTGAACATGATGACGCTTTCCACGCAGATGCTCTTCATCCTCGCGGCGGCGCCCGGCCAGGTGGGCAGCGGCCGCATCGTCGGCGGCTGGGGCTATGTCTGGGCCTGCTACGCCATTACAGTCGCCATGCTGGTTCTCTACGCCGTGTCTCTCTGGGTTCGTCGGCCCAAGGCCCCCACCGACGCCAAGGAGTGATTCGCCATGTCTCCTGTCGCGCGAAACCGTCTGATTGCCCTGGGGGCCCTGCTCGTCGCGGGCGCCGGCCTGGGGTTCGTGGCCTTCGGCAACATCGGGGAGAACCTCGTCTACTACTGGAGCCCGTCGGAGATGCTGGGCCAGGGCTCCAAGGCGTACTCGGCCACCATCCGCCTGGGCGGCGTGGTGGAGCCGGGCAGCATCCAGTGGAACGCCGAGCACACCACCCTGCACTTCCGCGTGGCGGATGACGCCAAGGAAGGCGCGCCCAGCGTGCTGGTGCGCTCCACGGAGACGCCGCCGCAGATGTTCCGCGACAAGATTGGCGTCGTGGTGGAGGGCACCTACGACAAGTCCGGCGTCTTCAGCTCCAACCGGCTGATGGTGAACCACTCCAACGAGTACCGCGCCCCCAAGGAGGGTGAGGACCCCGGCAAGTGGCAGGAGACGCTCTCCGACGCCACCACGGCGGTGGGTGCGAAGTGAACGGAACCGTGGGTTACGGCCTGGTGCTCGGGGGGCTCGCGTTCGCGGCCTTCGGCGCGCTCGTGGGCCTGGTGAGCGGCCTGCGCCGCAGTGACGCGGGCTTCCCGTGGGTGATGCGCGCGGTGTGGGGCTTCGCCGCGTGCATGATTGGCTCCAACCTGGTGATGGTCCACGCGCTCGTCACGCACGACTTCAGCGTGCGCTACGTGGCGCAGGTGGGCAGCCGGGCCACGCCGCTGGTCTACACCGTCGTCTCGCTGTGGAGCGCCCTGGAGGGGTCCATCCTCTTCTGGGGGCTCATCATGGGCGGCTACATCGCCGCCTTCGCGTACATCCACCGCAAGGAGCACGCGCGCTACATGCAGCTCGCGCTGGGCACCATGCTGGCGGTGGGCGTCTTCTTCGCCTTCCTCATCGCGGGCCCGGCCAACCCCTGGGGCGCGGTGTCCCCGGTGCCGGCGGACGGCCCCGGCCCCAACCCGCTGCTGCAGAACCATGTCCTGATGGTCATCCACCCGCCCATGCTGTACCTGGGCTACGTGGGCATGACGGTGCCCTTCGGCGTCGCGGTGGCGGGCCTGCTGCGCGGCGAGATTGGCGAGGCGTGGATGGCGCCCCTGCGGCGCTGGACGCTGGTGGCGTGGCTCTTCCTGTCCATTGGCATCATCCTGGGCGCCTGGTGGGCCTACGCTGTGCTGGGCTGGGGCGGCTACTGGGCGTGGGACCCGGTGGAGAACGCGTCCTTCCTGCCCTGGCTGACGGCCACGGCGTTCATGCACTCCACCATGGTGCAGGAGCGCAAGCGGATGCTGAAGCTGTGGACGCTCAGCCTCGCGCTCGCGTCCTTCGTGCTCACCATCCTGGGCACGTTCATGACGCGCTCGGGCATCTTCAACTCGGTGCACTCCTTCACCCAGTCGGACATCGGGCCCACCTTCCTGGTGTTCCTCGGCGTCCTGCTGGTGCTGTGCGTGGGCCTGCTGGCGGTGCGCGGCCCCCTCCTGGTCCCGGAGGGCACGCTGGCCTCGCCGCTGTCGCGCGAGTCGAGCATCCTGGTGAACAACCTGGTGTTCGTGGCCATCACCTTCACGGTGCTGCTGGGCACGCTGTACCCGCTCATCTCCGAGGCGGTGCGCGGCGTGCGCGTCAGCGTGGGTGAGCCGTACTTCAACAAGATGGCAGTGCCGGGCGGCATCGCGGTGCTCTTCCTGATGGGCGTGGGCCCGGTGCTCCCCTGGGGCAAGCCGGATCCGGCCACGCTGCGCCGGCAGTTCATCATCCCCGCCGTGGTGGGGCTGGTGGTGACGGCGGTGTGCTTCGCGGTGGGCCTGCGCGGCGTGTACCCGCTGATGACCTTCGGGCTGGCGGGCTTCGTCACCGTCGTCACCCTGCGGGAGCTGGTGGCGCCGGTGCGGGTGCGCATGTCGGAGCGCAAGGAGGGCTTCGTCACCGCGCTCACGACGAGCGCGCTCAAGGCCCAGCGCCGCTTCGGCGGCTACGTGGTGCACCTGGGCATCGTGCTCATCATCGTCGCCGTGGCGGCGTCCTCCGCGTACGTGGAGCACACCTCCGGCACGCTGAAGAAGGGGCAGGTCATCGAGCTGGGCGGCTACCAGATGAAGTACCTGGGGCTGGTCAGCGGCGAGGAGGCCCACCGCACCTACGTGGCGGCGCGCGTGGAGGTGACGTCCCCCGGCGGCAAGGTGTCCGAGCTGAAGCCGCGCCTCAACTACTACGAGCGCAGCACGGACCCCATCGGCACCCCCGGCGTGCGCGAGACGCCGGCCGAGGACCTCTACATGTCGCTGATGGCCTTCTCCGAGCAGGCCGGCACGGCGAGCTTCAACGTCTGGGTCTTCCCGCTCGTCGGATGGATCTGGTGGAGCATCCCGCTGCTGGTGCTGGGCACCCTCATCGCGCTGTGGCCGCGCCGCAAGGCGGCCGTGGCCATGGCGGGCGCGCCGGCGGTGGGCGCGTCCCCGCTGACGGGTGGTGACGCCGAGCGAGGGGCCGCCTGATGAAGGGCTGGCGCTACACGCTGGGCTTCGTCGTCCTCTGCGCGGGGCTGCTGTTCGTGCTCTTCAAGGGCTTCGGGCGCAACCCGCACGAGGTCCCCTTCATGATGAAGGGCAAGCCGGCCCCGGACTTCGGGCTGCGCGCATTGGACAGCGGGGAGCTGGTGAGCCTGGCGGACCTCAAGGGCCGGCCGGTGGTCATCAACTTCTGGGCGTCCTGGTGCGGGCCGTGCCGCGTCGAGCACCCCGTGCTGGAGTGGGGCGCCCGCCAGTACGGCTCGCAGGCGGTGTTCCTGGGCGTGGTGTTCCAGGACACCGACGACAACGCGCGCGGCTTCCTCCAGCAGTACGGGGCCAGCTTCCCGCAGCTCGTGGACCCGCGCTCGCGGATGGCGCTGGATTACGGCGTGGCGGGCGTGCCGGAGACGTACTTCATCGACCCCAACGGCGTCATCCGGGGCAAGCACGTGGGCCCCATCGACCCGCAGACGCTGGCCCTGCGCATCCAGGAGCTGGCCACGCCCTCCGCCCCCGCCGAGGCCGCACGGAATTAGTCCCTGTCGTTCCAACGAGGTGGCGGTATGCGGTGCCCGGAGTGTGGTGAAGACTCCAATGCCCGGTTGAGGTACTGCGAGAACTGCGGCGCGACGATGCCCGAGCCGCCCAGGGGAACGGGCGCCCGGGCCGCGCTCCGGCCCTCGCGCCCCCAACGCGACCTGTCGCAGCCCGCCTACGCGGCGGACATCCTGGACGAGGCGGAGGAGCACGCGCAGCCCTACGCGGGCCGTGACGCCCCCGAGATCCCGCCCGAGGACCAGACGGACCCGGGCCAGTCCGCCCCGCCCTACGACGGGCCGAAGTGGCTGGCGCACGTGCCGGCCCACTCACCCACGGTGCTGGGCGTCATCGGGGTGGGCTGCGCCGTCATCCTCTCCACCCTGCTCTCCTCCTCCGGCCCGGGCCTGCTCGGGGCGCTGCTGGCGGTGGTGAGCGGCGCGGTGCTCGTCGCGCGGGAGCTGCGCGCGGCGGAGCAGTCACCGGGCTTCACCGAGCGGATGCCCGCGGTGCTGATGACGCCGGAGGCCGCCGCCACCGCCACCGCGGTGATGGTGGCGCTGGCGCTGCGCTCGCTCAGCCTGGGCGTGCTCCCGCTGCTGATGGTGGCCGGCGTGGGCCTGGTGGCGCATGACCAATACCGCAAGGTCATCGCGGGCGAGGACGGCGTGGGCGCGTACTTCGACCCCCGCCAGCTCCTGGTCATGCCGCGGCTCGTGGGCCTGGGTGGCGTGGTGGTGTGCCTCCTGGCGCTCTTCGCGCCCTGGGGCACGGCGACGCTGGACGTGGGCGGCATCCCGGCCAACGCGCCCATCCCCCAGGGCCCGCCCGAGCTCCGCGTCATCGCCACGCAGCGGCCCACGGACGACATCCTCTACAGCTACGGCGGCGGCGTCACCCACCTGCGGGGCTGGGACCTGCCGGCGTCCGTGGTGGTGGAGCTGGCGCTGCTGGCCGTGCTCGCCCTGCTGGCGCTGCGCCCGGAGGTGGAGCGTCCATCCTGGACGCGCTACCTGCCCGTGGGCGCGGTGGCCCTGGCGCTGGGCTTCGCGGGGCTGAACATGCGCCTGCTCCCCGGGCCCTTCGCCTTCGTCTTCGGCCTGGGCGCGGTGGGCTTCCTCGCGGTGCAGCACCTGCGCGCGGAGCGCGCCGCCGAGCTGCCCGCGCGGCAGTACGACGACGCCGAGGAGGAAACCGAAGAGGCGGGCTGAGCCCGCTCAGCCCGCGTAGGGCACGGGCGCCACGCCCCGGACCCCGGGGTCCAGCTCGAAGAGCCCGCCCGCCAGGGGCTGGGCCTCGACCTCCGCGGCGCCGAGGCCGACACGCCCGGTGGTGACGAAGAGCCGGTCCAACCGCTCACCACCGAAGGCGACGCTGGTCGTCTTCGACACGGGCAGCCGGTATTCGGCGAGCCAGTCTCCCGTGGGGGAGAAGCGGCGCACGCAGCCTCCAGCGTAGAAGGCAATCCACAGCCCCCCCTCCGCGTCCACCGTCATGCCGTCGGGGAAGCCGTGGGCCTCCTCGAAGCGGAGGAACTCGCGGCGGCGGGAGGCCGTGCCGTCCGGGGCCAGGTCGAAGGCGTAGGTGACGCGCCGGGGCGAGTCATTCACGTAGAGGGTCCGCCCGTCCGGGCTGAAGGCCGGGCCGTTCGTCACGGTGTAGCCCTCATCGATTCGGGCCAGGTGCCCCTGGGCGTCGAAGCGGTAGAGGGCGCCCGTGGGCGCCTTCTCGTCGTCATCCATGGTGCCCACCCAGAAGCGCCCCTCCGCGTCCACCTTCCCGTCATTGCAGCGGTTGTGGGGACGCTGGGGCTCTGGGTCGAGCATCCGCTCCAGGCGCCCGGTCCGGGGCTCATAGAAGGCCAGGCCCTGCTCCGTCCCCGCGATGAAGCCTCCGCTCCGCCTGGGCGCCAGCGAGGCGATGCGCAAGGGCGTGTCCCACGTCGCCTGGGCACCCCCGCCGAGCTCCAGCCGGTGCACCTTGCGGCCCGGAATGTCGAGCCAGTACAGCGCGCCCTCCGCGGCCATCCAGAAGGGGCCCTCGCCGAGCGTGGCCCGTGCGGGCCAGAGGCACTTCGCTTCATCATGCCGGGCGACATCGGTGGTGCGCATTCGCGGCTCCTCCATGAAAACGAGCGACAACGGCCGCGGTGAAGATAGACATGCCACGGGCCATGGGCATGCACGCGGCCACGGACGCGTCGTCGTCTCGCAGCGATCACTCCGGCTCGTCCGGCTGGCCATGCCTGCGTCCGCTGACTGACCCACCAGGTTGAGGTCCGTTAACCCGACGCACAGAACAGGGTTATCCACGAACTTCCTGTGATGGAGGGCACTCCGGGTTCACGTACCTTGGGTGGGCCTTCAACAATGCACAGACACCATCGCGAATCCAGGCACGGGGGGAGCGCGGCATGGTCAGTCCGAGGACGGCACCAGTCCGGACAGGAAACACCAGTACCTTCATCTTGAAGCAGCGACGGCTGCACCTGGTCCTGTTGGATCCACAGGATGTGCCCTACGCGGAGACTGAATATGTGCTCACCGTCGGCCGCACCGAGCACTGCGGCAGGACGGCGGCGGATGGCTCGCTGAGCCACGAAGTCCCGGGCCTCGCCGCCGGAGCGCTGCGGGTGAAGCTGCCCAGGCCGCCAGCACCGCCCGCCCGGCGGAGCGCGCCGCCCGCCGCCCCGAAGGGAGCGCCGCCGCCCTACCCGCCCCCCATCACGGAGGAGGACTTCGCGGACCCCGTGCCCGCCGCCGCGTCCGAGCCGGTGACGCTCGACTGGGCGCTGCAGCTCCAATCCCTCGCGGGCTTCGAAGCAGACGCCCTCCGGGCCGCCCAGGAGCGGCTGCACAACCTGGGCTTCTCCATCGAAGGTGAGCGCGGGGCGCCCGGGCCCTCGACGAGGGCCGCCGTGCGCGCGTTCCAGCGCCGCCATTGCCTGCCGGAGACGGGGCAGCTCGCGGACATCTCCCGCGAGCTCATCCGCCTGCACGACGCCTGAGGCTCCCACACATGGCACGCATCCCACTGACGGCCAGTGTCGCCCTCGCTACGCCCGGAGGACGCAACCGCAACCGCCTGCGCCCCTCAAGCCATGGCGTGGCGGACTTCCGGCTCCGCAGCCCCGGCGGCCCCCAGTCCCGCTGTCACCGCCCCGCGCCCTGCCCCGTACTGGCGGGCGGCGATGACGGCTTCCACTTCGCGCCAGACGCCGAGCCGGTGGAGCTGTCCTGGCGCGTGCTCGACACCACCGGCCGGGCGCGCGCGGGAAAGCTGGAGCTCTTCACCCGCCATCGCAAGGCCCCGCTGTGGTCGCGCGACCTGAGCCCCGAGGAGCTCCTCCAGGGCGAGCACCACTGGCGGTGGGATGGCCGCGTCCCCGCGTCGGAGGCGTTCCCGGACGGCGTCGTCACCGTGGAGCATTCGCCGTACAAGCTGAAGCTGACGCTCCAGGGCAGCGGCCTGGCGCAAGCGCCCGTGGCCTGGACGTACTTCCACGTCCTGGTGGCGGGCGTGGAGCTGGAGCTGGGTGACCCCCAGGTGCTCGCGCGGCAGCAGAATCGCGAGCTGACCCAGGCGATGAAGCAGCTCCCCGCCCCAGGGGAGAAGGCCGAGCTCCGGCTGGTGGGGAACGTCTTCAAGACGAAGCCGTTGGAGATGTTCGATGACACCGACTTCCAACTGCACCGCAAGCACTGGGGGAGCGGGCCCGAGCTCCCGCTGTTCGCCCGGGCCTGGGTAAAGGACTCGCGCGGCAACCGGGTGGATGCGCCGAAGGCCCTGGGCCGCGTGCGCTTCCTCTGGGACTGGGAGGACGAGACAGAGGCCATCGAGCACCACGCGCCTGCGGCACGCGCCTTCCTCAAGCACGCGCTGAACCGCCACTGCGCGACGTCACAGCCCCAGGGTGACAACGCGCACCGGGACGTGGGTGGCAAGCGTGGCGCACCGTCGTCCGCGGTGTTTCCCAGACAGGCCGGCTACGCGCCCCGGGACACGCCTCGTGACGGTGTCTTCCCCTTCCGCGTCACGCCTTGCAACAAACGCGGCTGGGCAGCCTACAGCCAGGCGTGGACGACAGGCGCCTTCGCGGGGCGCACCGGCGTGGTGTTCCAGCCCTCCAGCATCGCGGGCGACGCGTGGCGCGTCACGGTGCAGCTCGCCTACGACCGGCGCAAGGACGGCGGCGTGGTGCTGGACGTGGAGGACGCCGCGCCGCTGCCCGCCGCCGTGCGCGCCAGCACGGGCGTCTTCCAGTCCTGGCGCGAGGTCCACCTCTCCCGCCTCATGCGCAAGGACGCGGGCGTCTCCGGCTTCTCGCTGTCCACCGTGCAGGACTGCTTCGAGCGCGCCTACCTCCGGCTGGAAGACCGGACCGGCGGTGTGTCGGGTTGGAGTGCCCGGGACTACAACGCGCGCATCGCCCAGGCGGTGGCGGCGTCGCGGCACTGGGAGCTCCGCGCGGCCATTGACCCCGCGGTGGACCAGTTCACGGCGAACAGCGAGGCCATCACCTTCCGCGGCTACCCGGAGTTCCTGGACGAGGTGGCGCACGTGAAGCGCTGTGCGGACGCGGACCTCCCCCGGTGGCTCGCGCCCACGCGGGAGCGCCGGCGGTCCTTGCTGACGGCGCGCGACTACCACCGGCAATGCAAGGACTGGGCGAAGGAGCTGCTCACCCAGGCCCTGGACTCCGCGCTGGGCGAGGCGCCAGGCATCGCGCTCTTCCAGTTCTCCGGGCTCTACAACCTGGAGACGAGCGTCGACGGGATTCGCGTCAACGGCTTCGCGTCGGAGTTCCCCTCGCGCAAGCGGGACCGCTGCGCCGTCATCCAATGCGCGGCGGAGGGAAACTACCAGGGCACCCACAACACCTTGGAACAGACGCTGGCCCATGAAGTCGGGCATCAGCTCTTCCTGCCCCATGCGCCCTTCCCCGAGCACCGCAAGATTGGCGGCGCCCTGGCGCTGCGCCACGACCGCGACGGGAAGGACTGCCTGATGGGCTACGACTTCACGTCGGAGCGGCGCTTCTGCGGGTTGTGTCTGCTGCGCCTGCGCGGGTGGAACACCCATGCCTTGAACCATGACGGAGCACGGAACGCGCGGCCATGAGCGCCTTCTTCCTGCCCTGCCCCTGGCTGCTCGTGGTGACGCTGTCCGCCGCGAGCCCCGCCCCCGAGCCGTCCCCAGCCAAGGGGGCCCCCACGCCACCACCTGGAGGTGCGCCCATGCGCATCCAGCTCAGACTGTCCAAGACACAGCTCGTCACCTCGGAGGACGTGGACGTGCGCATCGTCCTGTCCAACGAGTCCGCTTCGCCCGTGGCGTTTCCCGACCCGTTCCGACACTCCGACCAATCCCTGACGTACACCGTCACGGGCCCCGAGTACCCGAAGGGCCAGGACGTCAGTCACTACACCGTCATCGCGCGCGAGGGTTCGCAGCCGCTCGGGGGCGTGGCCGCGCCGCGGGTCCAGTTGGGTGCCGGGCGCGCGCTCGAATCCGTCATGCCCCTCCAGGAATGGGTGCCCATCCGCAAGCCAGGCCGGTATCTGCTCACGGCGAGGTTCCGGGCCGCGGGCATCGACTCCGTCTCCGCGCCGGTCGAGTTCGAGGTGCTCACGGGACGGCCCGGCCCGGCGGCGGCGGGGGTGATGGTCGGAGGGGGGGCCTACGCTGGCGTGGGGGCCGTCTGGCTCCAGCAATTGGAAGGGCGGACGCTGCTGATGCAAGCCGTCTTCGTCGACGAGACGGACGAGGACGGGCGCGGCGTCACGCGGCAGTCCTCCAGAGCCTTGGGCGCCGTGGAGCCCGGCGCCACCGACGCGTTGGCGCCGTGGACCAATGACGCGCCGGGCGCGGGCGCCGTGAGCTGGGTCCTGTGGCGCAGCGGCGCCTCGATTCTCGCCCTGGCGCCGCCCGCGACCGCCACGGAGCCCTTCCGCTTCGACCTGGAGGCACCGCCGGACCGGCTCGTCCGCCCGCCGCTGGAGACACACGCCGGTGAGCTCTTCGTGCCCCTCATCGGCGCGGGCGGCACGGACCTGCGGCTGGTGCGCTTTCAATCGAGCCTGGAGGCAACACACGTCACGCCGGGCAAGGAGGTGGGCCGCGTGCGGCTCGCGTCAGCGCCCGTCGCGGCTCGCGCCGCCTTGCAACCCGGGTCCGTGGGCAACGGCATCAGCATCGTGCTCGTGAGTGAGGCGCCAGGAGGACTGGAGGTCCAGCACGTGCGGGCCACGGGCGCGGGCCGCCTGAGCCGCGCGGCGAGCACCCTCCTTCGCGGGCTGCGCGCGCTTCCCGACTCCGAGCCGGGTGTCTGGATGGACGAAGCCGGCTTCGTGCATGCGGCATGGGTGGCAGCGTCGGTGAAGGACCCGCGCCGCCCCATGCTGGCGGAGGTCCGCTTCCGGCCCGACGGAAGGCTCGCTTCGCCCCCGCGCACGACCCCGCTCCCGGAGCTCCCCCTGCGGGCTCGCGCCGCGGTGGCACGGCATTGTCATCTGCCCCACTCCGAGCGGGCGGGCGGTGTGGGCTGGGCCATTCTCCTGGAGGATGGAAGCCTGGTGCGCGCCGGGCAGCGCGGGCCGCCCACGTCACCCGAGCGCCCCGTGGCGGTGCCCATGGAGCTGTTCGAGATGCTTCAGGGTGTCTTCATCCTCACCACCGACCCCGCGGTGGGCCCTGTCTTTGAATGGCTGTGACTTCGCGCCGGAGCCGGATGCCGGCGTCGGAGAGGCCCGCGCCCGTCCCTGTCTCAGAGACTTCCGAACGACTGCGCATGCCGGAAGACGTTGCCCGGGTCGTACTTCTGTTTCACCTGCTGGAGCCGGGGGAAGTGCTCGCCGTAGTACGCACGCTGCCAACCCTCCAGGCGGCGGTCCGCGTAACCGGAGTAGACCCCGGCGTGCCCCTGGGGGCGCACGGTGTCCCAGGACGCATCGACCCAGCCTCGCGCGTGCTCCCGCAGCTCCGGCGTCGAGCGCGCGCCGACCACCGTCGTGTGGCGGACCATCATGCGCGCGCCACGGTGCGGGAAGCAGGAGGTGTCATCTCCGCGCGCGTAGGCGCCACCCCAGGGGATGAACTCCAGCTCCCGGTGCTGCGCGTAGCGGCGGTCCACGGTCAGCGCTTCGACACAGGCGCGAATCGCGTCGGCGCCCAGCGGCGCGTCGAAGAAGTTGGAGCGGGTGAACTGATAGGCCACATCCCGGTACGGCAGGCTCGGCATCCACGCGGGCTCCCCGTCATGGTTCAGCACGCCCACCAGGTAGTCCGCGGCCTGGGCCGGCGCCAGCCGTCTCCCGTGGAGCGCGGACGCCAGCGGGCCGAGCCGCCGCTTCAGCGCCTCGAAGTGCTCTGACGCCCGCGCCTCGTTCCCCAGGATGACGCCAAAGAGCTCCACATACGGCGGGGTCTCATCATCGTCGAGCAGCGCGAGCCCCAGCTCCAGGTTGACGTCCGGGTCCGCCTCGGGTGCCCACGCCTGCCACAGCGCCACCAGCGCGGCGGCCTCGGACAGCGGCCACTGGCCATGGCAGAGCGTCAGCGGCTCCAGGGGGAAGGTCCGCAGCGCCAGGCGCGTGACGATGCCGAAGCCCCCGCTCCCGGCCCCGCGCAGCGCCCAGTACAAGTCTTGCGCCTCGTCCCGGCTCGCGCGGACAAGCCGCCCGTCCGCGAGCACCACGTCCATGCGCTCAATCTGGTCGGCGGTGAGCCCGTAGCGGCGCCCCAGGAAGCCGAACCCGCCCACGAGCCCGAGCCCGCCCAGCGCGACGAGCCCACACCCGCCCGTGGGCAGGACGCGGCCGTGCGCGGCCAGGGCGCGGCTGACCCGCGACGCGTGTGCCCCAGGCTCCGCGAGGGCGACGTCGCCCTGGCACTCGACGTGGTTCATCTCCGAGAGGTCCAGCACCACCCCCGCGCTGGAGGACAGGTCGGCGAAGCAGTGCCCCCCGCTGCGCACCGAGAACGGCAGCGACCGCGCGACGAGCAAGGCCAGCGTCCGCTGCACATCCGAGGCGCTCCGGCATTGGACCAGGGCCTGGGGGAGCGGCAGCGGCTGGCCCGCGGCGAACTGCTTCTTCGCCAGCACCATCCGCTCGTCCCCCGTGAGAATCACCGAGCCTTGAAGCGTCCGCCCCAGCGCCGCCCAATCCACGGCACGGCAGCGTTCCTCGAGTTCATTCGGAGTCATCGTCCAGTCCATGCAGCTTCGTCTGAAGCCGATAGAGTTCGGCGTACCGCCCGTTCTCCCGCATCAACTCCTCGTGACGCCCCTGCTCCACCAAGGCGCCGCGCTCCAGGAAGTAGATGCGGTCGGCGTTGCGCACGCTCGCCAGCCGGTGCGTGATGAGCACCACGGTGCGGCCTCGGGCCAGCTTCCGGAGGGATTCGTAGACGGCGTGCTCCGCCTTCGCGTCCAGCGGCGCCGTGGGCTCGTCCAGGATGACCAGCGGCGCATCCCGGTACAGCCCACGCGCCACGGCGAGCCGCTGCCACTGGCCCCCGGAGAGGTCCTGGCCCCCCAGGAACTGCCGCGACAGCAGCGTCTCCCAGCCCCGGGGCAGCGTGTCGATGACCTCGTGCGCGCGTGACTGCTCGGCCGCTTCGCGCAGCGCGCGGGCGTCGGGGTCCACACGCCGGTGACGCCCCAGGCGGACGTTGTCGCGCGCGCTGCGCGGCCAGCGGATGGGGTCCTGCAACACCATCACCACCCGGTCCGCCACGCTGTCCGGGGTTAGCTCCCTCACGTCCACGCCATCCCAGGCGATGCGGCCGGCGCTCGGGTGGTAGAGCCCGCCAATGAGCCGGGCCAGGGTGCTCTTGCCCGAGCCATTCTCCCCAACGAGCGCGATGCTCTGCCCCGCCTCCAACGTCAGGGAGATGTCGCGCAGCGCCAGCCGCCCCTCCTGGCCCGGGTACTGGAAGCTGACGCCTTGAAGCTCGATACGGCCGGGCTGCTCCGGGGCCTCCACGCCCGACGGAGGGCGGACGCGCGACGACGACTCCTCGATGAACTCGCGGTAGTCGCTGATGTACAGGCCCTTCTCGAACAGCCCGTGCATCATCACCATCAACTGGGTCAGCGCCGTGCTCGCGCTCCGGATGGCCATCACCGCCGTCCCCGCCACGGCCAGCCCCAGCCATTGCGCGTGGAGCATCATCCCCAGCGCGACGAAGGTCGCCACCAGCCCCAGCCCCGACATGAGCCGGCCCCACAGCGCCGCCTTCGCGCCCAGGAGCCCCAGGTGGACCAGGTGGTCCTGAAGCGCCACGGCGCTCTGCCGGTACTCGGCCAGGATGTAGTCCTGCGCCTGGTTGGCGCGAATCTCCGGCGCGGACTCCCGCTGCGTGGCGAGCTCCGCCATCATCTGCGCCTGCCGCGTCAGGGAGATGGTCGTCGCCATCCCCACGTACTGGAGCCGCGCCGCGTGGAGCGCCGCCCAGCCCTCTGGAAGCAGCGCGACCACGAGCAGCGGCAGGAGCAGCGGGTGCAGCCACAGGAGCGCCAGCGCCGCGCCGCCCACGGAGAACAGCGCGCTGAGCGCCTCCACCAGCGCGGTCGTCGCGCCCTCCAGGTGCATCAGCCCCCGGTCCCTCGCGCGGTGCAGCCGGTCGTAGAACGCCGGGTCGTCGAAGCACGCCAACTCCACGTCGAGGCTGACCCGGAACAGCGCCTCCTCGGCGACCCGGTGCACCCTGGGCGCCAGGTACGCGCCCATCATCGCCGTGGCGGAGTCCAGGCCCAGCTTCACCAGCAACATCAACCCCAGCAGCAACAGCGGCCCCAGCACCACCCGGGGCTGCGAGAAGCCCGGCGCCTGCGCCAACAGCCGCCCCAGCACCTCCGTCCCCAGCAGCAGGGTGGACGTCGTCGCGGCGCCCGCGAGCAGTTGGAGGACGACCACGGCCGCGGCGACGCGCGGCGAGGCGCGGCGCAGCACCGACACCACGGGCCGCACCGCCAGACCCACCCGCCGCACGAGCGCGAGGACGCCCGGGTGAGTTGGTGCGTCCCCACCCAGGTGCCAGTAGGGGCGCTCCAACTCGACCTGGCTCGAGTCCGCGCTCAGAACGCCCCTCCTCCGAGCGTCAGGATGGAGGGGAGCTCATGCTCCGGATGCGCGCGCAGCAACTGGTAGGCGACGCCCCCCAACCCGGGCAGGAGGCCTGGAGAGAAGGCATCCCGCGCCAGGCCACAGGAGGGCCCATGGTCCTCGATGCTGGTGATGAGAGTGGCCAGCAGTCCTTCCCGCGTCACCCCAGCGGGCGCCTCCCCCGCGCGCAAGGCGAGCTCCAGCAGCTCCCAGGAGCCCAGGTCCCCATGGCAGGCGCAGTGGTTCCAGCCCAGGCCCAACCGCCACGTCGCGGCGGCGGCCCGGCGCAGGGTGAGCCGCGTGTGGGGATGCTCCAGGCGGGGGTCCAGGTCGAGGTGCGCCAGCCCGATGCCCACCGCCCCGTGGCACCAGGCCGCGGCCGTCTTCGCGCCCTCCAGCATGCGCAGGTCCAGCCAGTTCTGCTCGTCCGGATCGAAGAGGGCTTCATCGAACGCGAACGCCGCGCGCGCCAGCTCCGCGTAGCGCGACTCACGGGTCGCCCGGGCCAGCAGGGTCAGCGCCCAGCCCATGCCCGTGGTGCCGTGCGCGAAGCCCCCGACGCCCTCCGGCCACTGCTCATGCGTCCAGAACGCCTGCTCGTCCTTGCGGCGAGCCTGTTCGCAAATCGTGTCGCCCAGCGCGCGCGCCAGCTCGACCTGGCGGGCCTCCCCCGTCCGCCTCGCGAGCGCGAGCAACGGAGGAATCGCGCCCGCCGTGCCCGACAGCACGTCATGCGCATCGGCGGCGGCGGCGGACTCCGGGATGGCCTCGGCGAGCCTCACGGCGCGCGCCACGCCATCCCCCGCGTCCTGCCTCCAGTCCGCGAGCACCAGCCGTGCCCAGAGCTGCGAGCCCAGGCCGATGTAGGCCCCGGGCGGCGGCGGACGCAGGCGGATGCCCTTGCGGTGGCGCAGGGACTCGAAGCGGTCCTCCGCCAGCGTCAGGGTGTGCACCAGCGACGCCAGGAGCGGCTCCAGCCCTTCCACGGGGTCCGCCCTGCCCTTCTCCACCTCACGCAGATAGCCGCCCACGAGCAGCGCGACCCCCGAGGCACCGCCGTAGAGGTCCTGCTCAAAGGGTTGCACGGACCAGCCGGTGGGCCCGCGCGTGGGGGCAATCCAGGTGACACTGCCATCCTTCCCCCGGATGGCGGTGGAGACGAGCCGGCGCAGGATATCGGCCGCGACGCGCCGACGGCGCGCATCGACGTCATCCATGCGGGCGCGCGCGGGCAGCATCGACGTCGCGTCCGGCATCCATCCGTCGTTGACGTAGGCGCTGACCAGGGTGGCCTGGATGACGTCGCGCTCCAGCGTGAAGTCGGCGGTGCGCCAATGCTCCAGCGCGGCGTCCACCAGGTTGCGCGGGGGTTGCCACCGCGTCCCCCGAGGCCCCTCCAGGCGGCCGTCTCCCGCCAGCGTGGTGAAGAACGGGATGTCGCCTTCGAGCAGGTCCTCGACCTCCGCCGCGATGACCTCCGGGTCCGCGGGCGCGGACGACACGTTGGCGGCCATCCTGGCGAGCAGGTCATTCGCGCGCTGGCGCGCCGGGCCTTCCTTGTGCAGGGAGACCGGGTGCCACAACATGCGCGCCACCTCTCCGTACACCTCCGTGGCCCGCGGCACGACGCGGATGCGGCAGGGCTCGAAGGGCGCGAGCAGTCCTCGCAGGGCCCCCGTCCCGTCCAGCCCTCGCAGCGTGGCCGTCATGCCGTCGAAGCCCGCCAGGACGTCCGGCCAGAACCGGGCCAGCGCGGGCTCCGGGCTGGGATGGTTCTGGGAGAACTGCGTCGGGACCTGGGTGATGCCGATGCGCGCCTCGTCCGTGCCCTTCTGGAGGATGTCCGGCTGCTTCATCATCGGCTGCTGCCCTGGGAGCATCCCCGCGGCGGAGTTGTCCACGCCGCGAAACCCGAGCCCCAGTCCCCGCCCCGGCAGCAGGCCAATGGACAGCACCGAGCCCCCAACCAGCTCCGCCGCGTGGTCCAGCGCCTGTCCCAGCTCGGACGGCTTGGGTGGAATGCGCGGGGTGAACAGCGTCTCGCAGTCCACGACGACGGGGGCATCCCCGTGGGCGATGACATTCTCGGAGTGCAGGTCGCTGCCGCCCAGCAGCCGCATGACGGCCAGCCAGTGGCCGATGCCACGGTAGAAGCCCTGAAGCGCCTCGGCCCCTTCGGCGTACTGGTGCGGGATGAACTCGGCCCAGCCATGCGTGCCGCGCTCCACGACCTCCGGGACGCGGATGGTCATGGGCCCGTCGTGCCGCGCCTTCAGCTCCGCGAGGAAGCGCCGCAGCGCCGCATCGATGGCCACCGAGCGAGGCTTGTAGACCAGCCGCTCGCTGCCGCACTGGAGCAGCGCCACCGTCTGCCCGCCCCGGTGACTGTCTCCCGCCCCGAAGGACAGGCCCGTCAGCACCCCCACCGCCCGGCCCTGACACAGCCCACCCAGCGCGCGGCGGTCCTCGCTCCAGCGCTCCGCGAAGCGCAGCGCGGCCTCCGCGCGGTTGCGCAGGATGCGCTCCACGCGCGGCAACATCGTCGGGTAGTTGGCGGCCTGCGCGTCCCAGAAGGCGCGTTGCGAGGAGAGCTCCAGGAACTGCGCCCAGCGCCCCGCCGGGTCCGGACTGCTGAGCCGCCCCGTGACTCGCGCGGCATTCAATTCCAAGACGAGCAACCGCCCCAGCCTGGCGGTGAGCTGCGCATACAGCGCCTCACGCGTCGCGGAGACGATGACGTCGCGCTCATTCGAAGAGAGCCCAGTAACCCGGTCAAGCTGGGATGCCAGCTCCTCCACGACAGGGAGGAGCAGGCATCCCAATGACACGTCGAAGTTACTGGCGTCCGTGTCAGACGCCATGGACTTTCAGCTCAGCAGCAGAGGCGGGTCTGCGAGCCCGAGCACCCCGTGCCACAGCGGCCGGAGATGATGATCGTCTCATGGATGATGTCCGACTCGGTGAACTCACCACCGATGAAGAGCGGACCCGCGGGGTTGCTCTTGTCCGCGTTGTTGCGCCACTGCTCCACCAGCTCGTTTCCCTGAACGGTCTCGTTCATGACGTGTCTCCTGGCTACGGGTGACTGACGCGTCGAGCAGAATGGCAGACAGGCCTGACATTCCGACGACACCTGGATGCTACTTCCCGCTTTCATGTTGAAGCAAGGTATCCAGGACCCGATGAGACAAAGGAGGGCCTGACCGCGGCTCGTCAATGAGCTGGCGCACCTTCACACCGTGATGGCTGGAGGAGCCGTCTGGCGGGGCGCGGCATCGGCTGTCACATCGCTTGTCGCGGCGTCGTACAGAGCGACAAGGTGTCAGACAGGCACCCAGGGACAACCACGACGGGCACGGTATCTCGCGTCAGGAAATGCCCGAACAGGTAGGCTGCGGACCTCCCGCTTCCAGTCCAACGCCACGGTTCCATCCCATAGCGACCATGAAGCTCGACGCGCCCCAGAACCTGTTCGCCGCCATCGAGCGGTGTGATGTCTCCGCCCTGGAGGACCTGCTGGCGAAGGGGGCCGACCCCGACGAGGTCGATCTCCACCACTACCAGTCCACGCCGTTGGCATATGCATGCAGTCACGGTGACGAGGCGGCTGTGCGTGCGCTGCTGGACGCGAAGGCCTCCCCGGATGCCGCGGCCTTCGCGCCGCCACTGGTCGCGGCCACCGAGTATGGGTTCGCCAACCTTGTGACCCTGTTGGTGAAGGCTGGCGCGAACGTGAACGCGGCAAACGAGTCCGGGGCGAGCGCGCTGTGGACGGCCGCGGCGAATGGTTTTGCCGACATTGCCCGGTGCCTGGTGGAAGCCGGCGCAGCGCGCGACCAGGCGGACAACGATGGCAAGATGCCCGCCATCATCGCGGTGGAGAATGACCATGTCGCGCTGTCGAACTACCTGAACGACCCGGACAGCTATCCGGCAAAGCACTCCTTCTGGCGCGGCAGCAAGAAGCACGCGCGGCAGGCGGCGGAGGCACGGCGCATCCAGGTCATCGACAAGGCCATGGGCCGGGACGTCAATGATAGCGCCGCGGCCGAGCCCGAATGGACGTTCTCCGGCGGCATCGCGAAGAGCCAGTCGGCGACCCAGGACTTCCCTTCGGTGGCCTCATCCGGCAACCTCGAGTTGGTGAAGCGGATGCTGGATGCCGGCCTCGACCCTGACTGGACGATGTTCAAGGGCACGCCGACAGCCCTGATGCTGGCCGCGCGCAGTGGCGAACTGGAGGTCGTTGACCTCCTGCTCGCGCGCCACGCCAAGGTGAACCACCGTGCGGACAAGGGGCTGACCGCGCTGCACATGGCGCTGTTCAAACCGTCGGCACGTGTGCATGGCCCCATCGTCCGCAGCCTCCTGGCCGCTGGGGCCGATCCCAACGCCCCCGACGATGAAGGCCAGCGACCGCTGCAGCGCGCGCTGACGCACGCGGTGCCGGCGTTCGTGCAGTCCCTGATTGAAGCCGGTGCGGACCCGTTCATACGGGACCGTGCCGGCCGCATGCCCGCCGACTGGGCGCCCACCGACGGCAAGCACGCGGATGCCATTCGCAAGCTGCTGGAGGCGGCGCGCTAACGGCGGGCGGCGGCGCCGCGCCAGGTCAGATCAGCTCGGCCAGCGCGGCCGGGTTGAAGTCCTTCAGCGAGGCCCGGTCACCGCTCCGGACCTTGGTCACCCAGCGCGGGTCGCTGAGAATCGCGCGGCCGACGGCGATCAGGTCGAACTCGCCGCGCTCCATCCGCCGGACCAGGGCGTCCAGCCCCACCACGGAGGACGGCTTCCCACCGAAGGCGCCGATGAAGTCGCCGGACAGGCCCACCGAACCCACGGAGATGGTCGCCGCCCCGGTCAGCTTCTTCGCCCAGCCGGCGAAGTTCAGGCCGTCCTCGCCGTCGACCTCCGGGAACTCCGGCTCCCAGAAGCGGCGCTGCGAGCAATGCAGCACGTCCGCGCCGGCCTCCACCAGCGGCACCAGCCAGTCCGCCATCGCCTCCGGCGTGGTGGCCAGACGCGCCTTGAAGTCCTGCTGCTTCCACTGGCTGACGCGCAGCAGGAGCGGGAAGTCCGGCCCCACCGCCTTGCGCACCGCGGCCAGCACCTCGGCGGCGAAGCGGGAGCGCTCCCGCAGCGTCGCGCCGCCGTAGCGGTCCTCGCGGCGGTTGGTCCCGTCCCAGAAGAACTGGTCTATCAAGTAGCCGTGCGCGCCGTGGAGCTCGGCCACGTCGAAGCCCAGGCGCCGGGCGTCGGCAGCGGCCCGGGCGAAGGCGGAGATGGTGTCCGCGATGTCCTCGTCGCTCATCGCGACGCCGCGCGGCTCTTTCGGAGCGTTCAGGCCCGACGGCGTCTCCAGCGGGGCGCCCGGACTCCAACCGCGCGGGCTGGAGGCACTGCCGATGTGCCAGAGCTGCGGCCCCATCCGGCCTCCGGCCGCGTGCACGGCCTCGATCACCCGGGCCCAACCGCGCAGCGCCGCGTCGCCATGAAACAACGGGATGCTGCTGTCGTTGCGGGAGGCCGGCCGGTCAATCACCGTGCCCTCGGACAGGATGAGGCCCACGCCATCCTCGGCGCGGCGACGGTAGTAGGCAACGTTGGCCTCCCCCGGGATGCCGTCCGGCGCGGCCATCCGGGTCATCGGCGCCATCACGATGCGGTTGGGGAGTTCAAGCGACTTCAGTTGAAAGGGCTGAAACAGGACGTCAGTGGACACGGCATGCATGGAAGAAGCGCTCCGTCGTTCGTACGCGGAAGCTACCAGCGCCCGCTCGATCCGCCACCCGACGAACTTCCACCGCTGGAGGAGCTGCCCCAACTGGTGGAGCTGGAGGAACTGGACGAACTCGACGAGGGGCAAGTGAGCTTCGTCGTCTTGTAACGGGACCTCGTGGTGTGTTTGCAGTGCTTGCAACGCACCCTGACCTCGACCTCTCCACGCTGGGAGGACGTCGCGCGGCGGAGCGTCCGGGCCGTCTTTTCTGCGGTCACACAGCGGCACCGCTGGCAACGACGGCGTCGCGTGAAGAGGGTGCCGTATCGCTCCACCAGACGTCGTAGTCCACCGAGCCCATTCGCTCCTCCCGCTGCTGTCCCGGGTCCAGGTCCTGGCAGTGGGATTCGTTTGGTTCGTGGGCCGCATGTCGAACGCGGCGGCTGGGATGACATCCAGATGGGGTTCGGGCCTCGACCGACGGTGGAGGTCATGCTTGGAGTCGGGCTCATACGGTTCCGCTGAGCACGGATGCTCACCGCGTGGACGCCAGGGGTCGAGGCACAGGAGGTTCGGTCTCTGTTCACTGCCCTCACTTCATAAGGCGGCGCAGCTCCTCCTTCACCCACCAGATGCTGTCGACTGGAATCACATAGAACCCCTCGTCCGCCAGGGAGAGCAACGCTGGCGGAACCCATCCGTAGACGACACCGCCAAACGAGCCGGTATTCTCGTGAGCGAACCACGTGTCCCAACCCGGGATGTCATAGTCATCCACGAAGCCATTCGAGGGCACTGTGGCGGCACCGCAGAGGTCGGTATTGAAATCCGTCGCGTAGACCCGTCCGCCCAGCAACGACCCCAATGGAGGCAGGGGCTGCTTCGCTCTCGCCAGTGCCTCGCGCCGCCTGTCGACGATGAAGTCCACGGCATCCCGACCCGCGGCAGGGGATTTGAGAAGCCGGTCCAGTTGGGCATCCCCATCAAGCATGCACAAGGGCGGCTGCAATTTCGCGGAGGTACATCCAGTCGGTGTGGAAATGAGAAAGGCGACGTACCCTTCCCGTTGAACCAACCAAGACACCGGGTTGCAGCCCGGTGGGAAGGACACATCGCCCATGGAGAAGGGTACGCCCGAGTCGGGTGAGGCGCCAGCGTGCATCTGGCAGGAGTTGGAGACGTATGCCCGCCGGAAGGTGCAGGAGTTTGTCCAGGCGGTGCTTGAGGAGGAAGTCACGGAGCTGCTGGGCCGGGTGAAGTCGCAGCGCCGGGCGGCGGTGGATGCGGCGCGCGTCTACCGCAACGGGCACGGCAAGGCGCGCAAGCTGGCCATGCAGGGCGGCACCATCGAGGTGCGCAGGCCACGGGTGAGGGGCCTGGAGGAGCGCTTCGAGAGCCGGGTGCTGCCGCTGTTCGTGCGGCGCACCGAGCAGGTGGGCGCGCTGCTGCCGGAGCTGTACCTGCATGGACTGTCGAAGGGGGACTTCGAGTTGGCCCTGCGAGGTCTGCTGGGAGACGGGGCGCCCCTGTCGGCATCCTCGATTGAGCGGCTGAAGGGCAAGTGGCAGGCGGAGTACGACGCCTGGAGCGAGCGCCGGCTGGAGGAGCGGGAACTGGTCTACGCCTGGGCGGACGGGGTGTACGTGAAGGCCGGGCTGGAGAAGGACAAGGCGGCGCTGCTGGTGCTGGTGGGCGCGATGCGGGACGGACGCAAGGAGGTGCTGGCGGTAGTCCCGGGCCACCGTGAGTCGAAGGAGGCGTGGCTGGAGGTGCTGCGAGACTTGAAGGCCCGAGGGCTGGAAGCACCGAAGCTGCTGGTGGCCGACGGGGCGCTGGGCCTGTGGGCCGCACTGCCCGAGGTGTGGCCCGAGTCCAGCGAGCAGCGCTGCTGGAATCACAAGCTGGCCAACGTGCTGGACAAGCTTCCCAAGAAGCTGCAGCCCGAGGCCCGCCAGAAGCTATGCGCCATCCCCTACGCCAAGAGCCAGGCGGAGGCCGAGAAGCTGCGCGACGGCTTCAAGAAGCGCTACGGCCGCTGGCACCCGAAGGCCGCCGAGGCATTGGAGTCCGACTGGGAGCGACTGGTGGCCTTCTACGCCTTCCCCCAGGCGCACTGGAAGCACCTGCGCACCACCAACGTGGTGGAGAGCCCCTTCGCCTCCGTGCGCCTGCGCACCGACGCGGCCAAACGCTTCAAGAAGGTGCAGAACGCCACTGCCCTCATCTGGAAGGTGCTGCTGGTGGCCGAGAAGAAGTTCCGCCGGCTCGATGCCCCTGAGTTGCTCGCGGACGTGTTCGAGGGGCGGAAGTTCGTCGACGGAAAGCCCGTCAGGAAGACCGTAGTCAGGGACGCCGCCTGAACTCGTTTACACACCTATTGACCTGACCTCCATTTCGCGGACCGCGTTGACGTCCCTGCTTGTGTGGGAACAGCCCTCGGCAGGCACCATGCAATGGTCTCCGCCAGCCGCTGCGTGAACTCATTCGCCATCCCGAAAGGGTACATGATTGACCTCCGCCCGGTCCCAATTCGACGAAATCGGGCGGAGACACATCACGTGGCGGTCTATGCGCCCGTGCCGGCCCCCATCCGCTCGTCCAGAAGCGGCACGAAGCCTCCGAAGACCATGCGGCGTTGGTCGTAGGGCATCGTCTGGCCCGGCTGCATGCGTGGGTCGGCCGAGGCCTTCGCCCACCCCGCGTCGCGAGCCGCCTTCGAAGGCCACTCAATCCAGGAGAAGACGATTTGCTCTTCGGGCGTGGCCTTCACCGCGCCCTTGAAGTCCGTGATCTTCCCATCCGGGACGTCGTCGCCCCACGCGTCGACGACACGCGTGGCGCCGCACTCCAGCAGCACCGCCGCGAGCGTGGACGTGGTGGTGAGATAGGCGTCCTTGTTCGCGACGGGCACGGGCACAAGGGAACCATCGATGTAGCCTGTGCTTCCCCCTCCGCGCTCATGCAGCCTGGGCACGAACCCGCCGAAGATCATCCGCTTCCCATCAAACGGCATCTGCGCGCCCATCGACTGCATCCGAGGGTCGCTGTACGACTTCGCGTTCGCCTCGTCGCGCACCGCCTTGCTGGGGTACTCAATCCAGGAGAAGACGATGACCTCACCGGGCTCGGCCTTCACCGCGCGCCGGAGGTCGGTGACCTTGCCTTCGGGGACGTCGTCACCCCAGTTCTCCACGAAGCGCGTCGCACCGAACTCCTTGTACAGCGGCGCGACCTCGGCGGCTGCCTTGAGATAGGCGCCCTTGTTCGCCGCGGGTACCGCGGCCACGAATCCATCGATGTAGGCCATGACTCTCTCCCATGCGCATGAGGCGTCCCTGCTTTGACAAGAAAGGTTGATATCAACACAATCACCCCTGTCAATGTCCCGAGCCGTCCCCTTCGCCACGACGCTTCATGTCCGAGACCACTGCCTGTGCCTTGCGGTCCAGCGGGCCGCGCGGGCCCTGGCGCGGCGCTTCGATGAAGCCCTGCGCCCCGTGGGCCTCACGCACGGACAGTTCTCCCTGCTGATGTCGCTCAACCGTCCGCAGCCGCCGGCGATGGGCCCGGTCGCGGAGCTCCTGGCGATGGACCGCACCACCCTGACGGCCAACCTGAAGCCGCTCCAAAGACGCGGGCTGGTGAAGACGTCCGTCGATCCAGCGGACCGCCGAGGACGGCTGCTGACGCTGACGGACGCGGGGCTCCAGCTCCTCCAGTCGGCGCTGCCGCTATGGGAACAGATGAACGCGGAGACGGAGCGCTTGCTGGCGCGGACCGAAGCCGACGCCCTTCGCTCCGGCCTGCGGGCGGTGTCCTGAGCATCCCATCCGCCCGGGAAACCGCCGGGCGCACCTGCCCGCCGGTGCCACGCTGCCCAGGCCCAGGCCGTGCTCGCGGCCCGTTCTGCTATAGGGGGCCCGTGAGCATCGCAACCCTCGAAGAAGGCCCGCTGCGGGGGCCGAGCTTCTTCTTCAACCGCACGGCGCTCCGCTCGCTCGCCCTGGCCCATCGTGAGCGCTACGGCACGGCGCGGCCCCACGCGCACGCCGTCATCGACGGCTTCCTGGGCGAGCCGCTGGCGACCGAGCTGGCTGGAGTCTTCCCGGGCGCGACCGAGGCGAGCTGGAAGCGACGCGACTTCCCCGAACAGGCGGCGCGGCTGGGGCAGCTCCAGCGCAGGGCCTTCGAGGACGTGCCCGGAGCGCTCCGGCACCTGCTCTCGGAGTTCTCCGGCATGGCGTTCATCGACTTCCTGGAGTCGCTCACCGGGGTGCAGGGGCTCATCCCGGATCCGCATTTCCGAGGCGCCGGGTTGCACCTCACGCTGCGCGGAGGTCACCTGGCGCTGCACGCCGACTTCAACCGGGATCGCTTCCGCGCCCTCTCACGCCGGCTCACCGTCCTCTACTACCTGAACCCCGGCTGGGAGCCCGCCTGGGGCGGGGACCTCGAGCTGTGGAGCGCGGACCTCTCCCGGTGTGAGACGCGAATCGCGCCACGGTTGGATCGCCTGGTCGTCATGGCCCATGGCGACGACCACTGGCACGGACACCCCACCGCGTTGGCGTGTCCCGAGGGCCGGGGACGCGCCGCGGTCGCGGCCTACTTCTACACGGCGGAGGAGTCCCCCAACGCGCCGGAGCCCCACAGCGCCCTCTGGGCACCGCCGCGCCCATAGCCGCGGGCCTGTCACGCCGTGGGAGCCACGGCCTTTTCAGAGGCGTCCGTGTGGGTGAAGCGGTCCTTGAGCCGCAGAAGGGGCCGCTCGAAGCAGCGCCACGAGACGACGGTCAGCGCCAGCAGCACCGCGTACTCGAACAGGATGCCCAGCCCGGTCGCGACGAACGTTGACGGGATGTACCGGTAGAACAGCGGCCGCGTGTAATAGCCGCCAGCGGGGATGACCAGCGCGTGGAACAGGTAGAGCCCGTAGCTCACCTGCCCCACGAAGCGCAGCGGACGCCACTGCAACACGCCTTGGAGCAGCGACGCGCGGCCGGAGAGCACCCACCCCAGCAGGCTGGCGAAGCCCAGCGCCCACAGCGAGTACAGGCCCGCCACCAGCAACGCGCGGCCCCACGGACCGCCCGCCCCCGTGAGCGCCGTGGCCATGTGGATGGCGGCCCCCTCGCCAAAGAAGGCGAATGACAGCCCGAGCGCCACCAGCAGCGCGGGCACCGCGAGCCGCCCGCCCCAGCGCGCCAGCCCGTCCACCGTCGCGCGGCCATCCACCACGCCCAGGGCCAGCAATCCTCCGAGCGCCAACCCGTCCAGGCGGAACAGCGTGAAGGTGTAGACCTGGAGGGGCGTGACGCCCTCCCACAGCGCGGCGAGACGCGCCACGGGGGACAGCAGCACGCACGTCCACAGCAGCACCCGAAGCTGCCCGTTCCGGAGGAAGTACACGAGCAGCGGCCACACCAGGTAGAACTGCTCCTCGATGGCCAGGGACCACGTCACGTTGAGGAGCGCCGGTCCGAATTCCGTCATCCCCAGGTTCTGGAGGTACAGCGCATAACGCGGCCACGGGTAGCGCTGGGGGTCGAAGGCCAGGGCTGGCAGCAGCCACCCCATGACGCCAAAGGCGAAGAGCAGGAGCAGGTAGTACAGCGGCCAGATACGCAACGCCCGCCGCGCATAGAAGGTGCGGAAGTAGCCTCCCCGCTCGCGCGTCTGCACCAGGATGCGCGTAATCAGGAAGCCGGAGAGGACGAAGAAGAGGTCCACTCCCGCCCAGCCCACCTGGAAGAGCGCGCCCAATGATGCGCTGCGCAGCACTGTCAGCGAGTGGTACGCAATCACCATCAACACCGCCACACCGCGCAGTCCGTCCAGCGCGGGAAGGTACTCAGGCAGGTGCAGCGGCTCCGAGGGTCCGGTCTTCATCTCGGGGGCGGACCATACCGGGAAACGAGGGGGCGCCCCACCCGTCCGGATGTGCTGCGGATTACAGCAGCACCTCTGTGATACTTGGCCCGATGCCCGATGTGGCCCCGAGCGACGACCTCCTGATCGTGCCTGTGATGCGCCTGCACGCGGCGGCGCTCCAGACACTCGCCTCGGATCATGTCCGCGGTCCGGTTTTCCTGTCAGGGACGCGGAGGGTGAAGCGTCGTCGCGCCGCATCCACGGGAGTACCTTCCACCCCGAAGCGGTGGAGCAGCCCGTGCGGCCCCCTGCCCCTCACCCGAAAGGACGCCCCGAATGTCCCCCGTCCCCCCAGATGCCACCCAGATTCTGGAGCTCGCCGCCAGCCATGGGCTGAAGCTCAAACCCGACACCCTGTCGGTCAACGAGGCCGGGCTCGACTACCGCGTCGTGATGGCGCGCGACCTTGAAGACACGCTGTGGGTCCTCCGCATCCCCCGGCGTGAAGACGTCTCCGCGAAGCTCGCGGACGAGAAGAAGATTCTCGACTTCATCGGCCCCCGGCTCGGGGTGGCGGTGCCAAACTGGCACATCGCCCAGCGGGACCTCATCGCCTATCCCGCGCTGCCGGGCAGGCCCGGGCTGACGTTGAATCCCACCTCGGGCGAGCCCGTGTGGCACTTCGACCGCGAATCGCGCGACTACGCCCGCCAGTTCGGCCAGCTCCTGGCCCGGATGCACGCCATCGACGTCGAGGAGGTCCGGCGAGCGGGCCTCGTCGTCGAAACCCCGGAGCAGGTCCGCGCCACCTGGGCGTCCGACCTCGCCCGCGTCAGGCAGGCGTTCGACATCGCGCCGGCCCTCACCGAGCGCTGGGAGCGCTGGCTGGGTGACGACTCCTACTGGCCCCGCTTCGTCACGATGACGCACGGGGAGCCCTACCCCGCCCACGTCCTGCTGGCGCCGGACGACACCATCACCGGCGTCCTCGACTGGACCACCGCCAAGGTGGGGGACCCGGCGCGAGACTTCGTCTTCCAGAAGATGCTCGGCGTGGACGCCGTGTTCGAGGCCACCGTGGACGCCTACGTGAAGGCGGGCGGGCAGGTCTGGGACCGGCTGGGCGACCACTGCGTGGAGCTGCTCGCGGCGTCGCCCCTGGGCTATGCCCTCTACGCGCTGACCACGGGCCTGCCAGAGCACCGGGCGGCCGCCCAGGCACAGCTCACCCCCGAAGCGGCCATGTAGGCACAGCGGACCGGGCGGCGGGGCGGGCTCCCGCCGCTCAGGTTTCACTGTCCAATCCCGGCCCGGGGCGCTAGGTAGGGACGGCTCGATGGAGCTTCGATGACCGCTGCCCTCCTGTCCCTGTCCCTCGCCTTCACGCTCGTCACCGGCCAGTTCGCGCCCCAGCAGGCGGGAAGCGACCCGCTCGCGCCGGAATTGGAGGCGCGCGTCCAGACCCTGGGCAAGCAGCTCCGGTGCGCCGTGTGCCAGGGCCTGTCCGTCGCGGACAGCCCGTCCTCCATGGCGCGGGCCCAGCTCGACATGATTCGCGAGCTCGTCTCCGAGGGGAAGAGCGACGCCGAAATCGTCGAGTACTTCGTGGCGCGCTACGGCGAGTGGGTGCTCCTCTCCCCCCGCGCGGAAGGCTTCAACTGGTTCGTGTGGCTGGGCCCGGTGGCGCTCGTCGCCGTGGGCGGCTTCGTCATCTGGCGGCAGCTCCAGCGCGGCGCGGGCGCCCCGGAGCAGGCGCCGGCCCCGACCTCCGAAGAAGAAACGGCGGCCCCGGCCGCGCCCGCGGGAGCCCCTCCGGCGGATGAAGAAGACCCGTACCTCCAGGCCGTGCGCCGGGAGCTCGAGCGCTAGGAGCGCCAGGCCATGCAGCCGCAGACGACGAATTGGTTGCCCGGAATCATCGTGCTCGCCGTCACCTTCGTGTTGGCGGCGGGCTGGCTCATCCTCCAGCGCCGCAAGGGCTCGCTGGCCTCGGCCGAGCCCCGCGACGGCGTGCTCGATGACCTGACGCAGCGCGCGCAGTCCCTCATCGACCAGCTCCGCGCGCTGGAGGCGGAGAAGCACAACCAGAGCCCGGAGCAGTACGCCTCCGAGAAGTCCCGCCTGGAGCGCGAGGCCGCCGCGGCCCTGCGCGCGAAGGACGAGCACCTCAAGCGCAAGGCCTCCGGCGAGGGCGTCCGCGCCCGACCCCAGGCCCCGGCCCCCACCGGGTGGGCCTCCCGCAATCCGCAGCTCGTGGGCGCGCTGTGGGGCGCCAGCATCGTGGTGTTCTTCGGCGGCCTGGGCTACCTGCTGGTCTCCGAGCAGCAGACGCGCACCGACGGCATGGAGGCCACCGGCCGGATGCCCCCGGGCGGCGCCGCCGCGCAGCAGCAGCAGGGCGCGGGCATGGACGGACAGATGCCGGAGGGCCCGGAGATGCAGGAGGCCCGCGCGCGGCTGGACGCCAACGCCGGTGACGTGGACGCGGCGGCGATGCTGAGCCATGAGCTCATCCGCCGGCAGCAGTTCGACGAGGCCGCCAAGGTCACCGCGAAGGGCCTGGCCGCGGACCCCTTCAACGTGGAGCTGAAGGTGCATCGCGGCGTGCTGCGCGCCACCCAGGGTGACATGACCGGCGCCGAGGCGGAGCTGACGGAGCTGGTGGACACCTGGCCGGACGCGCAGGAGGCGCTCATCTTCCTGGGCAGCCTGGCCCTGCGCCGCGGCGACAAGGCGACGGCGCTGGCGCACTTCGAGCGCTTCTCCGTGGAGGTGCCGCGCAACATGCAGCCGCCGCAGCTCGGTCCCGCCATCGCCCAGCTTCGCGCGGAGGTCGCGGCCGGCATGCCCTGACGCGCGAGCCCGCCCCTGAAGCACCCGCGGCGCCGCCCCAACCTCCCCAAGAGGCCAGGGCCGGCGCCGCGGTTGTCTTCAACCCTCAGTGCACCGCGGCACGGCGGCGCCGGAAGCGGCGAACCTTCTCCACCAGCGTGTCCGGCATGGCCGCCTTGGCGGCGTCGCGCAGGGTGCGCGCCAGGGACTCCGACTGGGAGAACCAGCGGCCCTCCCACGTCCCGGCGTGGACGCGCACGGACACCGTGCGCCGCTGCTTCGACACCCAGTCGGACTTGTACGTCTCCGTGCCCCGGAGGAAGTCGTACTCGGTGAGGCCGGCGTCCAGCGCGTCGCGGAACGTCTCCCCCACCAGCACCAGGCCCACGCTGCGGTTGCGCCACGCCGGATCGTACCCGGACTGGAAGTACACGAAGCTGTCGCGGTGGAGGATGCCGTACACGGAAGCCACGGCCTGGCCCCCCACCTTCATCGTGTACAGGCGCAGCCGGCCGCGCTCCGCCAGGAACTGCGTGGCGTCCCGGTGGAACGCCTCCACGCCCGAGCCCTTGATGCCCTGCGAGCCCCCATCCGCCGCCCACCGCGCCGCGTGCAGGCGGAAGAAGTCCGTCAGCGGCGCCGCCAGCTCGCCCGGCGCGTCGGTGCGCTCGATGCGGTAGCCCTCCTGCTTCTCCAGCCACTTGCGCCGCCGCAGGAAGTTGTCGCGCCGGCCCGTGCGCTTGAGGAACGCGTCGAAGGGCTCCCCCGGCGTCAGCGTGTCGTACGGGCACACGTAGCGCGGCGCCACGCGCACGTCCTGTCGGGCGAAGGTCCGCCGCAGCACGTCCACCGTGGGCGAGTCCTCACGCAGGTCGGACAGATCCAACACGTCCCACTCGTCGCGCAGCGCGTGCAGCATCCGCGCGAAGGCCTCCGCCACCTCGCGCTCGCGTCCGCGCCGCGCCACGACGTCCAGGTAGTCGCTGCCCACGTGCGTCTCACCCAGGAAGCTCAGCCGCCGCACCGGCACGCCGGTGACGCCCAGGTACTCCACGCCCAGCGGCATCAACCCCACCAGCGTGCCCGCCGCGTCGCGCGCGGTCAGCACCAGCGGGCGCCGGCCCGTGGCGATGCGCCGGCACCACGGGTACACCCACTCCCAGGCGTTGAAGGGGCCCGCGTCGCTCGCGTCCAGCAGCGCGGCCCACTCCTCGCGCATCCCCGCCAGCGTGGAGAGGCTGCCCACGGCGCCTACCTCCAGCCGCTGGGCGGCCCACGGTCCCTGTGAAAGCTCGTCCTCCCGAATCAACGCCCGCCCTCCCGGAGGGGCAGCCGCCCCTCCCCTGTTCCCTGAATGAACCTCACCCCGCGCGCTTCTTCGTCCGGCGGTCCGACTTCACGGCCTCGCGCACCGCCTGCGCCACGTCCGCCATGACCTCCGGCGACAGGTCCTGGTGGCACGGCACCTCCACGATGGAGCGCCGGAGCTGCGCCACCTCCGGGAAGGCCGACGCGTCACAGGCCGGGTGGAAGCGCTTCCAGAAGTCGATGGCGTCGATGCCCTGCGCGCGCAGCCGCGCCAGCACCTCCGCCTTGTCCTGCACCACCAGCGGATAGAACAGCGGGCAGGCGCCCGGCGGGAGCTGGTTGAACAGCGGCGGGGAGACGTCGCGCAGCCGGCCCAGCAGGAAGAAGTAGTTGCGGCGCCGCTGCTCGACGATGGCTTCCAGGTCCTGGGCCAGGGCGATGCGCTTCGTCAGCGGGCTCATGCCCAGGTCCACGTGCTTGCGGTCGAAGTGCTGCGTGCCCGTGGCCACGCGCTCGATGCTGGCCGCCTTCACCGTGCCGTGCCCCACCAGGCGCACGGCGCTGCGCAGGGCCCGGCCGGCCACGCCGCCGCGCAGCTCCAGGTTCTGCAGCAACGCGGACACCGTGTGGCTGAAGGTGGACGCGGACGGCGGCGCGGGCGGCTCCGGCAGGCTGTACTGGCGCGGGCCGTTGACGACCAGCGCGCCCCCGTTGGGGACCGGCAGCGTCTTGTAGAGGCAGAAGATGCCCACGTCCCCCGTCGTCCCCAGGGGCACCGCGCCGTCGGAGGACAGCAGCGACAGCGCGCAGTCCTCGATGAGGATGAGCCCGTGCTGGTCCGCCAGCTTGCGCATCTGTGCGACGGGGCCCGGGAAGCCCGCGTAGTGCGTCAGGTACAGGGCCCGCGTCTTGGGCCCGATGCGCCGGGCCACGTCGTCCAGGTCCACGTCCCAGCGGCTGCCCACGCGGTAGAAGCGCGGCGTGGCGCCGGCGTCCACCAGCGCCTCCACCTCCACGCCGTGGTGGTAGGCCGGCATCAGCACCTCGCCCGAGTCCAGCCCCAGCATCTTCACCGTCAGCCAGATGGCGTTGCGGGCGAAGTAGAAGTAACGGACGTTGGGCGAGGAGAACGGCGGCAGCGAGCCGGGCCTGGGGCGCGACAGCAACATGTGCGGCCACAGGGTGGGCAGTGACGGCACGAACAGCCGGCCAGAGTGCTTCATCGTCTCCATCGCGACACCACCTCTTTCACCGCGGGCCCCCACTGGAACTTCGCCGCGCACAGCGCCCGGCCGAAGGGGGAGTCATTGAACACGTAGAGCCAGGTGTGGCGCCGGACCTCGTTCGTCCAGTCGCGCTTCCACACCATGTCCGGCCCCAGGAAGTCGAACTCGCGCAGGCCCCGGTCGATGCAGCTCCCGATGACCTCGTCCACCAGGAGCTGTCCCGGGCTGCACTCACGCAGGCCTTCGTCGTAGCCGGGCTTCAGCAGGAAGTAGCGCCCGCCGTACTCCAGGCCGAAGTGGAAGGCCACCGGCCGCCCGTCCAGGCGCAGGAAGTACAGCGCCAGCCGCTGGCGGTAGGCCGCGTCGCGCGCCAGCTCCGTGTAGAAGCCGCGCGTGCGCGCGTCCTGCGCCATGGCGGTGCCCCGCGCGCCCTTCCAGCCGCTCTGCTCCAGCAGGAAGCCCTCCTCCAGCGCGCCCTCCAGGCCCAGGCCCCCGTCCACCCGCTCGAAGGTGAGCCGGCCCTTCTCCTCCAGCTTGCGGCGCCGGCGGCGGCAGTTGGCCTTGAACTTGGATTGCAGCGTCTTCTGGAAGACGTCCCGCGTCGCCGGCAGCGGCACGTAGGGCGAGTTCAGGGACTCCCACTCGCCCACGGGCAGGCCGGACTCGCGCGCCACCGCGTGCAGCCGCCAGGCGGCCCCGCCGTCGGGGACGTCCGTGAGCCGCAGGACGTCCCAGCCGCCCGCCGAGCGCAGGTGGGACACGAAGGCCGCCGCGGCCAGGTCCGGCGCCTTCGCCACCAGGTCGAACCGGCAGGAGTGCGCGTTGGCGGCGGCGGACAACTGCCGCACCGGCACGCCCAGCAACGTCGTCCGCTCCTCCCACAGCGGGAGCACCGCGCTGAGGCTCCCGTCCGCGTCCCGCAGCGTCAGCACGCGGGGGCTCACGCCGGGGACGAAGTTGTCCATCCAGATGCGGAGGAACTCATGCCGGTAGAACAGCTCGTTGGAGGTGGCCTCCACGAGCGCGTTCCACTCGGACTCCAGGGCCATGAAGGCCGCGCGTCCCGTGACTTCGGTGACGCGCGGCGAGGCAGAAAGGTCTCTTGCTTCCATGAGATGTCGGGCGCCCAAGGTGGTGATGGAGGAGCGCGGCTACAAGCCGCTGCGGGCCATCTTCAGCAGGCAGGCGGCAACCTTGCGGCTGTCGTGTCGGATCCTGGACCCTGCCTTGAGGAGGTCCGCCTGCACGGGCACCACGCCCGCGCCAATCAAGTCCCGCGGGTGGGTGGCCACGAAGAAAGAGCCGCGCCGCGCGTAGCGCCGGGTGGCCTCCTCCGACGGCGGGGTGCCGTTGACGAGCACCGCGTCCAGCACCGGCCCCACGTGGTCCGTGACGGCCTGCACGTGGTCCAGGCAGGACATGCCGTCCGTCTCGCCCGGCTGGGTCATCAGGTTGGCCACCATGACCTTCAGCGCCCGCGTCTCCTTGAGCGCCTGCGCCACGCCGTCCACCAGCAGGTTGGGCAGCACGCTGGAGTACAGCGAGCCCGGGCCAATGGCGATGAGGTCCGCGGTGTAGATGGCCTCCAGCAGGCCGTCCGTGGGCGGCGGCGAGCGGGGGCTCAACGTGACGCGGCGCACCCGGCCGTGCGCGCGGCAGATGTTGCGCTCCCCCACCACCTCCGTGTCGTCGTGCATCTGCGCCACGAGCTGCACGGAGGCCAGCGTGGACGGCAACACATGGCCCCGGGCTCCCAGCAGCTCCCCGGACATGCGCACCGCCTCCATGAAGTCCCCCTTCAGCTCGGCGAGCGCGGCGATGAGCAGGTTGCCCACCGCGTGGCCCGCCAGGCCCCGCGCCCCGCCGAAGCGGAACTGGAAGACGTCCTTGAGCGCGTTCTTCCCGCCCGCGAGCGCCACCAGGCAGTTGCGGATGTCCCCCGGCGGCAGCGCGCCGTGCTGGCGCCGCAGCCGGCCGGAGCTGCCCCCGTCGTCGCTCATGGCCACCACCGCGGTGATGTCGATGCCGGGCTCCCGCGCCTTCGGCGTCGCGCGCCGGGCCAGGCCCCGCAACACCATGGGCAACCCCGTGCCCCCGCCAATGGCGACGATGCGCGTCGGCCGGTCCACCTGCCCCTGAAGCACCTCGTTGCCCTGGCGCTCCAGCTCCAGCCTGCGCCGGGCCTCCGACCACTCCGCGGGCAGCGGCGCTTCCATGTCCATTCCCACCATGACGCTAACCCCCATCCACGACGCCCCAGCCCGCCTCCCCAGGCGGGCCCCACCTCCCGGCCTCCCTCGACGGGAGGCCGGGACAGCGCAATGCCCTACCGCGCCCCACGACCGAGAAGCACATGCCTCACGGTGTGGAAGATGATGCCCACATCCAGGAACAGCGAACCGTTCTTCACGTAGTACAGGTCGAACTCCAGCTTGTTCCGCGCATCCTCCACCGACGCGCCGTAGGGGTAGCGGATCTGCGCCCACCCCGTCAGGCCCGGCTTCACGGCCTCCCGCAGGCCGTAGAAAGGAATCTGCTGCTTCAACTGCTCGACGAACACTGGCCTCTCGGGGCGGGGCCCCACGAAGCTCATGTCTCCCGTCAGGATGTTGAACACCTGGGGAATCTCGTCGATGCGCGTGCGGCGGATGAAGCGGCCCACCCGCGTGACGCGGTCGTCGTTCGCCTTGGCCCACACCGCGCCATGCTTCTCCGCGTCCGTGCGCATGCTGCGGAACTTCCACAGGTGATACGTGCTCCCGAACAACCCGGTCCTTTCCTGCCGGTAGAAGATGGGCCCCTTCGAGTCCAGCTTGATGGCCACCGCGACCAGCAGCAGGAAGGGCGCGGACAGCATTAGCAGGAGGGATGCCACCGCGATGTCGAAGCCCCGCTTGAGCGTGCGGCGCAGCGGGGACACGGTCAGCTCGTCCGCGAAGGCGAAGTCGCTGGCCCGGAGGAACTGCACGGGAATCCGGCGCAGCACCCGCTCGCAGAAGCCGGTGGCCTCATACACCCGGCGGCCCTCGAGCCGGCAGCGCAGCAGGCTGTCCACCCAGTTGGCCCCGCGCATGTCATCCGCGGCCTGGACGACATAGGCCGCGTTCAGCCGGGCCGCCGTCCGCTCCACGGGCTCCCCGGAGGTGCGCGGGTCCGTCAGGCCCACGATGCGGTAGGTGCCCTCCCCGCCCGCCTCAATCGCGCTGGCCACCGCGCGCGCCTTGGTGCCGTCACCGACGATGAGGACCGTGTGCGGCGCCCCCACCAGCGCGCGGATGGACACCCGCACCGTCAACGTGCCGGCCAGGGCCCCCATGGCGCCGCCCAGCAGCGTGCCAGGCGGGAGCTGCACCGGCACCACCAGGGGCGTCACCAGCATGACGCCACCGGCCACCATCGCGGTGACGCCCGCGGCCTTGAGGAACCGGTATCCCCTCACCCGGTCCTCCGCCGCCACGCGGAGGTCATACAAGTCCAACAGGTACAGCGTGAACTGGAAGGTGATGACGAACGCCGCGCCCAGCCCCAGCAGTGTCGGCCACAACTGCGACAGGGGCGTGTGCGTCCCGTCAGGCGCGAAGAGTGCCGCGCAGGCCGCCGCGCCCATCACGCAGGCCAACGCGATCGCCGAACTCTCGGCGAGGAAGAACGTCAGTTTCTTTGCAGAGAAATAGTGGTGAAAAACGCGGAGCACGTGCCCCTCCGACCTACCCGCCCGACCCTCTCCCATCTTCACGCCCCGCCCCCCGTCGCCAGGGGGCGGGGCCGAAGCCTCACGCCGCTACTTCTTTTCGTAGTTCTTCAGGTACGGCGCCGAGTGCACCTCCGCGCCGTTGAGCACGCACCCGACGATGGGCGCGCCGCCCAGGCTCTCCACCGCCTGGTGCACCGCCTTGCCCGACGTGACGTTGGCCCGGATGACCATCAGCACGCCGTCCGCCTGGTGGCCCAGGATGGCCGCGTCCGCGAAGGGCAGCGTGGGCGGCAGGTCGATGTACACCTCGTCGAAGCCCTCCCGCACCGCCTTGAGGAACTGCTTCATCCGGCCGCTCGCCAGCACCTGCGCCGTGTCCTCCGGGGTGACGCCCGCGGGGATGAGGGCCAGGCGCGTGGAGTTGAACCGCCGCACCACGTCCCGCACCTCGCAGTCCCCCGCCAGCAGCTCCGCCAGGCCCGTCTTGTTGCGCATGCCCAGCGTGGCCGCCACGCCGCCCCGGCGCAGGTCCGCGTCCACCAGCAGGATGCGGCGCTCCGGGTTCGCCCGGGCCGCGGCGAGCGCCAGGTTGACGCTCGTCACCGTCTTGCCCTCGCCCGGCATCGCCGAGGTGAGCGCGACGACCTTCATCGGCCGCAGGTCCCGCATCCGCTCCAGCCTGTAATAAAGGCTGCGGTACTGCTCCGCCGCGGCCGACGCCGGCGCCGTCAACGTCACCACCCGCCGGTCCACCGCGTTGCCGCCCGTCGGGTTGTCATCCACTCGGGGGAGGAAGTTGCCCGCCCGCTCCATCGTCTGATCCATGTCCGTCCTCCGTCCTTTTCCGGCGAGACTCAGTTCAACGTCGTGGGGTTGGACACGCTGTTTCGAGCCCCCGAAGCCGGCATCAGAATCCGCCGCTCCGTCTTGCCCTGCATTTCCGGGACCACCGCGAGCACAGGCAGCGTCAGGCGCTGGCGAACCTCCGTGCCGTCGCGCAGGCTGTCGTCACGCATCTCCAGCACGGCGCCCGTCAACACGCCCAGGCCCAGGGCCAGGAGGAAGACGATGAGCATGCCCGCCATGCGGTCCGGCCGGGCCGGGGTCGCCGGCACGCCCGCCGGGGAGATGACGTTGAAGAGGCTCTTGGCGCTCTTGGCCTCCAGCTCCTGGGCGATCTCCGCCTCCACCTTGCGGCTCACCACGCTCTGGTACTTGGTGCGCGCGATTTCGTAGTCGCGGTTCATCACCGCCAGCTCGTGCGCCCAGCGCGGGGTGTTGTTCAGCCGGCCCTGGTACGCCTCGGCCTGCTTCTGGAGGTCCTGGATCTCCTGCTGGATGTTGCCAATCAGCGTGGCCACGCGGGTGCGCTCGGCGCGCTCCGCCCAGAGGCGGCCTTCGGCTTCCTTGCGGCGGGCCGTCATGCTGTCCAGCTCCGTCTGCAGGCGCTTCACCTCCGGGTGGTCCTCCGTCCAGGTGGTGCGGGCGTTGACCAGCGCGCGGGTCAGCCCGCTCTCCGCGGCCTCGAGCCGGCCGGCCTCGCTGTCCACCGCGTTGCGAGCGCGGGCCAGGTCGGAGCGGCGGCCTTCGGCGACCCGCAGCTCCTCGGACTTCGTCTGGAGCTGGTGCGACACGCGCTCCAGGCCGCGCATGTTCATCTCCATCTGCTCGGGCAGCTCACCCAGGTGGTCCACTTTGAACTGGGAGATCTTCGTCTCCCAGGCGCTGACCGCCTTGCCCAGCGCGGCCATCTCCTCGTTGAAGAGGTCGGTGGCGCGCGCCGCCTGGGCCTGGCGGATCTTCAGCGTCTCCTCGGAGAAGATGGTCGGCAGGCGGTTGGCCACCTGCGCCGCCACCTGCGGGTCGCGGTTGGCGTAGGTGAGCTCGAAGGCCGTCTCACCCTCCACGCGGATGGTGAGGTCCTTGCGCATCTGCGCGACCGCGGACTCCATGCCCTTCTCGGAGACAAGCTCCGGATAGAGGTTCATCTCCTCGATGGCCTTCTGGAGCACCGGACGCGCCAGCAGCTCCTGGCGGACAGTGAGCAGCCGCTGCTCGATGATTTCGCTCACCGTGCGCTGCACCATCTCCTCACCCGGCCGCTGCGGCTCCACGCGGACCACCACTGAAGCCTCGTACATGCTCGGCCGGGTCATCACGATGGCTGCACCCACCAAGAAGACCACTGCTGCGATGGCACCGACCAGGGCCTTGCGCCGCCACAGGGCACCCAGAAGCTGGTCTGCCGTCATCCCTCGCTCCATGTTCCGCTCCTCCTCCATCCCACGCGCTGTAGCTACCAAGGCGTCACCACCAGACGGACGGCGAACACATTGCGCGTCAGGTCCACCGCGCTCGCCGAATCCGCCAGCCCAACCTGAGCGATCCGATCCACCGCACCCTGCGCCGACAGGCGCCGGTCAATGCGGTACTCCACACCACCACTCACCGCGTAGCCCTGCGACACTCGCGGCGCTCCTCGGAACACGGCCCAGTCCAGCGACGGGGCCTGCCCGTTGCGGAAGAAGCTGGCCGCTCCGAAAACCGAGAACTTCTGCGTGAAACGACGCGCCAGCATCACCGACGCGTAATCCGCCCACAGCGCGTTGGTGAAGCCGTTGGCGCCCACCAGGTCGTGCCCCATGGACACGCCCACGTCCAACATCTCCCCTACGCGCTGCAGCTCCACGTTCACCCGCGGGACCCACCCACCCTGCTGGCCCACCGGCGCCAGGTACCGCACCGGGCCGCCCCGGACGGTCAAGGTGGTAGGCCGCGTCAGCCGATACCGCAACCCCAGCGCCGCGCCGTGCGACTGGCTCAGCGTCCCCTCATAGAGGAAGCCCTGGTACCGGTACTCCAGGCCCAGGCTGAGCCGGCGCGTGGTGCGGTACCACCCCTCAATGGAGGGCGTGTGCGCGTAGCCCGCGCGCTGCCCCACGTCGATGATGCGCACCGCCTCGAAGCGGTAGCCCGCGCGCATGTCCAGCCGCTCCGTCACGCGGTTCGTCACGCCCAGCGTCGCCTGCGCGAAGAACGTGGGCAGCGTGGAGCGCGCCAGGCCGTCACGCGGCAGCGAGCTGGGGTCCGTGACCCGGAACACCCGCAGCGCCGAATCCAGCCGCAGCCGGCGCGTCATCTGATGCCGCGCCTCCAGCCCGCCCCGGTGGTCCAACGTCGTCCGGCCGGAGCCGTGCCGCATCAGCAGGTCGGCCGCGTAGAAGCTGTCCAGCGTGAGCCGCGCGTCCTTGGCCTCCAGACCCAGGCGCGGCGTCAGCTTCGTCATCAACTGGCCGGTGCCGTCACCGCCCAGCCGCAGGTCGTCATCGAACCGCTCCTCGGCCGTGAGCCGAAGCCGGGGCTCCCACATCGTCGCGCCGTGCGCGGCGGGCGCACCGAACAGCAGGCCCGCGAGTAGCCACTTCTTCCAGTTGCCCTTCACCGTCGCCCTCCGTCCCGTACGCCTCACACCGCCCACGTCCACGACGCCCACCGCGTCACCACGGCTCACGGAACGACGACGGTGTCACCCGGCCGGAGGATGACCTCTTGCCCGCCATCCGGAGAGATGAGGTCGCTGTAGCGCACCGGAATCTGGCCGCCCTTGCTGTCGGTGCGGATGACGACGATGCCATCCGAGTTGGCGAAGTCCGTGAAGCCGCCCGCCAGCGCAATGGCCTGCAACAGCGACACGCGGCCGCGCAGCGGATAGGCGCCCGGGTGGGCCACCTCGCCGGTGACGAACACGCGGCTGCTGTTCACCTCGCGCACAATCACCGTCACGCGCGGCTCCTGCACGTACGGCTGGAAGGCCTGCTTCAGCGAGTCAGCCAGCTCCGTGGGCGTCTTGCCCGCCGCGTGGACCTCGCCCACCATGGGCATGGAGATGTAGCCATCCGGACGAACCGGCAGCGTCCGGGACAGCTCCGCGTCACGCCACACCGCGATGTCCAGCACGTCCTCGCGGCCAATCCGGTAGGGCTGCTCCGTGTTGTCCACCTTCACCTGCGGCTGGTGCGCGCAGCCCCCCAGGAGCATCACGCCCAACACCGTCCAGAACCCCGCGCTCGTCTTGCCCATCGTCAGCTCTCCCTCAAAAGCGTGTGTCGCGCTCCCGGCCGTACCGCGGCCGAACGTTGCTTCCGGCGCCGTTGCCTTAGCAGCGCGTGTGCCACGTACTGGAGGGAGGGAAAGCCCATGGATCGCAGTGGGTTACGAAGTGCCCTCCCGGGAGACCCCATGGGGTTCAGGAAATTTTTCCGGCATCGTACCCGCGTCGCATCCGGTGCTTTCTTCAGACAGTGCGCTGATCTGGGAACGACTTTTCCCTCCGCGGCCCCCCTCACTTCCCATTTCAGGGGCAAAGAGGCTGGCACGCGTCTTGGATTGAAGTCCGCGCGAGGCAAGGCAGTCCACAACGCGTGAATGAGCTCGCGAAAACGGGGGAGGGTCGGATGAGGAAGGCGGCAGGGGCGGTGGCGGCGTCGTTCGCGATGGGCACTGGAGCCATGACCCTGATGGGCGTGGCCTTCGCGACCCAGATGGAGGCCGCGGTGGTGGCCGTGGTGGGGCTGGCGCTGTACGCGAGCAGCGCCTTGCTCACCGGCAAGGCGCCGACGACGGCGGCCACCAGCGTCGCGAAACAGGCGTAGTCCGAAGGAAACGAAAGAGGCCTGGCGCCCACCACGAGGCGCCGGGCCTCTTCTCTTTGGAGCGCACGGTTTCGAACGAAGGCGTCTATGGTGCGCCGCCATGGCCAAGCCAAAGTACTGGCTCATCAAGAGCGAGCCCTCCGTCTACGCCTACGCCCAGCTCGCGCAGGACGGGAAGACGGAGTGGACGGGCGTGAGGAACTTCGAGGCGCGCAACAACATCCGGGCCATGAAGCCCGGGGACCTGTGCCTCTACTACCACTCCAATGAAGACAAGGCCGTGGTGGGCGTGGCCCAGGTGCTCACCCCGCCGGGGCCTGACTCCACCGCGCCGGACGAGGACTGGGCCGCGACCTTCATGGGGCCCGTCACCGCCTTCACGCAGCCGGTGGCCCTGGCGACCATCAAGGCCACCGCCAGCCTGAAGGACTTTCCGCTCGTCACCCGCGGCCGGTTGAGCGTGGCCCCCGTCACCGCCACGCACTTCAAGCAGGTGCTGAAGCTGGGGAAGACCGCCCTGCCGGCGTAGGACGGTGAGACTGGTGGGGCGCCACCCCCGCGGGCATACTCCGGCGCCGTGAGTGCCACTGACATCCGCAGGATTCCGGCGCAGGAGACGCGCGGCCTCCGCCGCGCCGTCCTTCGCCCCAACCAGCCCCCGGAGCTGGCCGTCTACCCCGGGGATGAGGACGCGGACACGCTCCACCTGGGCCGCTACACGGCGGGCCGCCTGGTGGGCGTGGCCTCCCTGTACCGGGAGCCCCCACCGGACGCGCTGCGTGACACCAGCGCCTGGCGGCTGCGCGGCATGGCGGTGGACGCCACCCTGCGCGGGCACGGCCATGGGGCCGCTCTCCTGGAGGCCTGCCTGGAGCATGCGGCGCGGCAGGGCGGTTCCCAGGTGTGGTGCAACGCGCGGCTCACCGCCTCCGGCTTCTACCGCGCGCAGGGGTTCTCCCAGCGGGGCGAGCCCTTCGACCTGCCCGGTATCGGCCCGCACCACCTCATGTGGCGCAACCTCGGACGCTCCTGATGACCACCCTCCCCGACCTCGACCGCATCCGCACCTCCATCGAGCGCATCGACGAGGAGATTCTCGACGCCCTGCGCCGCCGCATGGCCCTGGCGGACGACGTGGCCCGGGCGAAGCTGGCCGCCGCGGCGCCCTTCCGGGACCAGCGCCGCGAGGATCTGCTGCTGCGCCGCATCCGCACCCGCGCCGCGGAGCACGGCCTGGACCCGCACGAGGTGGAGCGCATCTGGCGCCTCTTCATCGACATGTCCGTGGCGCGGCAGCACGAGCTCGTCACGCGCTTGGACACCACGCCGCTGCGCGTGGCCTACCCGGGCGTGGAGGGCTCCTACAGCCACCTGGCCGCCCGGCGCCGCTATGGCGACCGCGCCGGCGGCGTGCTGCTGTCCGGCTTCGACCACGCCCGGGAGGCGGTGGAGGCGCTGCGCCGCGGCGAGCAGGACCTGGTGCTGCTGCCCATTGAAAACACCACCGCGGGCAGCATGAACGAGACCTACGACTTGCTCGCCGAGGGCGGCGTGGTCATCACCGCGGAGCTGGTCAGCCAGGTGGACCACCGGCTGCTGGGCCTGCCCGGCGCGAAGCTGGAGGGCCTGCGCGAGGTGCTGTCGCACCCGCAGGCGCTGGCGCAGTGCGAGGCGTTCCTCCGGGAGAAGGTGCCCTGGGCGCGCGCGGTGCCGGACGTGGACACCGGCGGCGCGGCGCAGAAGGTCCGCGAGCGCAACGACGCGTCGGTGGCGGCCATCGCCAGCGAGACGGCGGCGCAGCGCTTCGGCCTGGAGGTGCTCGCGGGGGACCTGCAGCCGGCCTTCGACTACACCCGCTTCGTGGAGGTGGGCCGGGAGGCCACGCCCCTGGCGCCCGGCGTGCCGTGCAAGACGTCCCTCCTGGTGGTGCTGGAGCACAAGCCCGGCACCCTGGGAGAGATGCTCCAGCGGCTCACGCTACGCGGGGTGAACCTGAGCAAGCTGGAGTCGCGGCCCATCCCCGGGCAGCCCTGGCAGTACCGCTTCTACCTGGACGTGGAGGGCCACGCGGCCTCCGCGGCGGTGACGGCGGCGCTGGAGGACATCCGGCCGCTCACCTCGTCGCTGCGCGTGCTGGGCACGTACGCGCGCGCGGAGGCGCCGCATGGCTGAGACGCCGCGGCGCATCGCCTTCCAGGGCGAGCCTGGCGCCTACGGAGAGGAGGCCCTGCGCGCGCTGCATGGCCCCGCCGTGGAGGCCGTCCCCTGCCTCACCTTCCGCGCCGTCTTCGAGTCCGTGGCCGAGGGCCGCGTGCAGGGCGGCGTGGTGCCCGTGGAGAGCTCGCTGGGCGGCCCGGTGGCGGAGACGGTGGACCTGCTGCTGGAGCACGATGTGCCGGTGACGGGCGAGGTGTCGCTGCGCATCCGCCACTGCCTGCTGGCCCCGCCGGGCCTGGCCCTGGACGCCGTCCAGGGCGCCCTCTCCCATCCGCAGGCGCTGGCGCAATGCGCGGGCTACCTGCGCCGCAAGGGCATCATGCCCCTGCCGGAGACGAACACCGCCATCGCCGCGCGGAAGGTGGCGGAGGAGCGGCCCCCGCACACGGCCGCCATCGCCAGCCGGATGTCCGCGGCGCTGTACGGGCTGGAGGTGCTGGAGGAAGGCGTGGAGGACTCGCCGGACAACTTCACGCGCTTCCTCGCCCTGGGGCCCGCGCCCGAGCGGGCGTGGACGCGGCGGAAGACGGCGCTGGCCCTCACCGTGGAGAACGGGCCGGGCGCGCTGTACCGGGTGCTGAGCGCCTTCTCCTCGCGCGGCCTCGACGTGACGCGGCTGGAGTCCCGGCCGCAGCGCCGCGCCTGGGAGTACGTGTGGTGCCTGGACGTGGACGGCGCGCTGGAGGACCCGCGGGTGCGCGAGGCGGTGGCCGCGGCCCAGGCCGCCTGCATCACCCTGCGGGTGCTCGGGAGCTACGGCGTGGCGTGAGGCTCAGGCGTTGGTGGCCTGGAGCCCGTCGCCGTGCTGCACCGCCGCCTCATAGGCGGAGCGCACCAGGCTGACGTAGCGCTGGAGCGCGGGGAGCTGCTCCATGCGCAGGGCCTGCGGGCCGTCGCACAGGGCGGCCTCCGGGTGCGGGTGGAAGTCCACCAGCACCATGGACGCGCCCGCGATGAGCCCCTGGCCAATGGCGTGGAAGATGTCCGGCAGCCCGTCCGGCGGCGGCGCGGCCTGGCCAATGGCGTGCGACGGGTCCACGCACACCGGCAGCCGGGTGAGCCGGCGCACCACCGGAACGTGGGCGAAGTCCACCATGTTGCGGTGCGGGTCGCCCAGGTGCGTCTTCACGCCGCGCAGGCAGAAGACAATCTTCGGGTTGCCCTCGCTCGCCACGTACTCGCACGCGTTGAGCGACTCCTCCAGGGTGATGCCCATGCCGCGCTTGAAGAGCACCGGGAAGACGCGCTGCTGGCCAATGCTCTTGAGCAGCTCGAAGTTCTGCGCGTTGCGCGTGCCCACCTGCAGCATCACCCCCGTGGCGTTGCCGGAGCGCTCCAGCGCGTCCCGAATCTCGTCGATGTGGCGCGGGTGCGTCACCTCCATCGCGATGACCTTGATGCCGTGCTTGCCCGCCGACTCGAACACCCACGGCAGGCAGGCGGCGCCCAGGCCCTGGAACTCGTAGGGGTTGGTGCGGGGCTTGTAGGCGCCCATGCGCGTGGTGCGGATGCCCACCCGCGCCAGCGCCGCCATCATCGTGTCCACGTTCTCCCGGTTGTCCACGGCGCACAGGCCCGCGAACACGTTCACCGAGCGCTCGTCGAAGGAGACGCCGTTGTACTCGAAGCCCGCGGACGTCCGCTGGCCCTTGTGCCGGCCGATGACGCGGTACTTCTGCGACACGCGCACCACCTGCCGCACGCCGGGAATCTGCTCGAAGGGCTCCACCGGCACCTGCGCCGTGGAACCCAGCAGGTAGATTTCCGTAATCGTCAACTCGGAGCCCCCGATGACGTGCGTCCGCGGCGTCACTCCCTTGTACTGGGAGGCAACCTGGAGGACGGCGGACACCACGGACTCAGGCGAGTCCGGCTCGAGCATGACGATCATCTTCGGTTCTCCCGGGCGGCGTTGTCTTGACTTACGCGAATTGCGTGAAGTGTAGCGGAAAAAGGCCGCGGCAGGTGTAACATTCCGAGCGGCCTTGCCGCGTCCGGACTTGAAACCGGAAAGAGGACACGTCTCGTCCAGGCCCCGGCGGGCCGCCCGCTAGGCCGGCGCGGGACGGAGCCGGGTGGCGAGCTGGGCGTAATGCTCTCTCTGGGCGGAGTCCCCCAGGTGCTCCCACACGTCGGCCAGGGCGCGGGCGCACTCGGCGTAGCCGGGGGACAGGTTCAGCGCCAGCTCGAAGACGTGGCGGGCCTGGCGGTAGCGGGCCTTGTCCGGGCGGCGGGAGCCCCGGGTCAGCAGCGCGTTGCCCAGGTTGTAGATTTGAACGGCGGCGCCCTCGCGGTAGCCGGGCGTGGGGTTGAGCTGCATGGCCCGCTGAAGGAGCTGCGCGGCGGCCTCGGGCTCGCCCAGCTCCAACTGACAGAGGGCCGCGTCGCGGTGGGCCTCCGCCTCGCTGGGGTCCACCTCGATGGCGCGCTCGAAGCAGCGCAGCGCCGCCTCGAAGCGCTCCAGCGTGGCCAGCGAGGCGCCCTTCGCGGTGAGCGCCGGGACGTGCTTGGGGTCCACGGCGAGCACCTTGTCGAACGCGATGATGGCCGCCTCGTGGTTGCCCGCCATGGACAGGCTCACGCCGTCATTGAAGGCCGCGAACAGCAACTTCTTGGACATCGCTCCCCCAGCGCATGGGTGACAACGGCCGCGCTCCCGGGCCGGAGGGTCAGCCTCTCACCGGGGAAGTCCTCATGAAAAGGCGTCATTCCCCGGGGCGCTTTCGTCCCGCTGATGGGAGCCATTGGCCCCCGCTTCAGATGCGCAGGCCCACCTGGACACCGGGCCACAGGAGCACGTCCCCTGGCGCCGGGCGCGCGAGGCGGCTCACGTTCGACACGGGCTCGCCGTTGACGTCGTGCATCACGTTGAGCGTGGGCCCGCCGATGAGGGCCAGGTCGCGCGCCACCTGGAACCCGGCCACCAGCCGGAGCTGGTGCACCAGGCGGTTGCCCTCGAACTTCATGTTCCAGCCGTAGAGCGTGTTCGACACCGCGTCCACGTCCAGGAAGAAGCGCTCGGTGAAGGGGAGGTGCGCGCCGAGCCCCAACCCCAGCGACCAGTGGCTGGGGCCGCGCGCGCCCTCCGCGGTGCCCATGCCCACCACGAGCGTGGTGTAGAAGTGGCGGCTGCCCATCTTCAGGGCGGTGTTGGCGTAGTTGAAGTCGTTGCCGAAGGCCTCGACGTGGAACTGGCCGTCGCGCACGAGGCTCACCAGCCCCACCGGCACGCCGCTCTCCATCTCCCGCGACACGTTGACGAGCCCGAGCTGCAGGCCGCGCATCCGCCCCGCCACGTTGACGAGGCCCACCTGCGCGCCCCTCACGTCGCCGCCCACGTTGACGAGCGACACCTGCGCGCCCCGGGCCTCCGCGGCCCAGTTCATGCCCGCGGCCAACTGGAGGCCCGAAAGCCGGTCCTTCACGCGGTTGAGCCCCGCCGCGACCTGGAGGCCATCGACACTCCCCGCCGTCCAGTTGCCGCCCGCGGCGAGCTGGGCGCCGGCCAGCGAGGTGCCGGAGATGTTGGCCCCCACCGCGAGCTGGCCCAGGTTGCCGCTGCTTCGCGCCACGTTGAGCCCCACCGCGGCCTGGACGCCCTCCGCCTTCCCGTGCGCCCAGTTGCCTCCGACGGCCACCTGCGCGCCCAGCAGGTCGCCCCGCACCACGTTGGCGCCCACGGCCAGCTGCAGCCCGTCCACCTGGTCCGAGGCCAGGTTCGCGCCCAGGGCCACCGCCACGCCGTCCAGCCGGGCCATGCGGGACACGCCCATGGACAGGGAGAGGTTGTTGTCCACCGGCGCGCCGCCGTTCAGCAGGTCGTTCGTCTGGAGGCCGGGGAACAACCCGACGTTCACGAAGCGGGCCCGGTGACCGCCGCCCGTCGCCGAGGCGGCGCTCGCCGACTCCGCCGTGGGCAGGGGCCCGCCACCGCGCATGGCGGTCAGCTCGCCCTGCACCGCGCGGAAGGCGGACGCGGCCAGCACCGTGCGGCCTCCGTCGCCCAGCTCGAACTCCGCCTGCGACGTCTGGTCCAGCACCTTGCGCATCACCGTGTAGCGGCCCTTCTGCAAGCCCAGCTCGGTGGTGCGGCCGGCGTACTTCTTGAGCTCCACCACCAGCCGCCCCCGCGAATCCCGGACAAAGAGCCGCCCGTCCACCAGGTCACCCAGCACGAGCACCGCGGCGGTGGAGCGCAGGTCCGTCATCACCAGGTCGCCCGTGCCCGCGAGTTCAATGTCATACGCGGGGTGCTGCGCCCCGGCGCGCGTCTCCTCCGTGCGGGCCAGCGTCTCGTGGAAGGCGAACTGGTAGGCCTCGTGGAGCGTCACCCGGCCGTCGCCGGAGACGTCCGCCGCGCCGCGCAGGCCGGACACCAGGTTGTGGGTGAAGAACGAGCCGCCGATGCGGTCGGACTCCTGGGACACCTCGTCCTCGGAGGACGACGTGAGGATGGCGTGGCCCCGCACCGCGGAGGACGCGTCCACCATGAAGGCCGGCCGCCGCACCCCGCCCTTCTGGCGCGCCAGCGTGCCGGACGCGCACGAATCCAGGATGGCGATGCGCACGTCGGCCGGGAGCGACTCCAGCGCCTTGCGCAGCTCGCGGTAGCCGAAGCGGTCCTTCTGGAGCAGCAAGCCCTGCTCGTCGGAGTGCCCCGAATAGTAGAGGAGGGCCTCGATGCGCGTGCCCTGCCGGCGGGCCGCCGTCAGCATCGCCTTGAAGCGGGCCAGGGCGGCCTCGAACGCCGCGCGGTCGCCCTCCATCATCAGCAGCGTGTCCTGGGGCTGCACCCCGCCCAGCTCCTCCAACACGTCGCCGAAGGAGCGCGCGTCCGTGACGGCGTAGCGGAGCCGGGCGCGGCCCTCGCCGCCGTCGTTGACGCCCACCAGCAGCGCCAGGCGGCGCACCGACAGCGGCGGCGCAGTGGACGCGGGGGCCGCCGCGGCCAGCGCGGGCACGAGCAGCAGCAGGAACAAGAAGGACCGCGTCATCACCGCACCTTTTCCAACGTGAAGGACGTCTGGCCCAGGGTATCCGGAAGCGGAAGGGACCGGGTGCGCGCTTCGGAGGGCTGTCGGGCGAGCACCCGGGCCGCTTCCAGGACGGTGGAGACGTCCAACGGCCCGTCGGACGTCACGAAGAGGAACCGCTCGAAGTCCGGCGCGTCGTCGAGCTCATAGGCGTGGGCCAGGGGCACCGCGTCGCCCGGCCCCAGCTCCGTGCTCCCGGCCAGCGTCGCCGGGTGGTGCAGCGTCACCGCGCCGCGCCCATCCACCGACACCACGACACCATGGCGGCGCCCGCCCGACACGTAGCTGAGCTGCAGGACGTCTCCGCGGCGGGCCCGGGCCTGCTCGTCCAGGAGCTCCGGCTCCCCCGCGCCCTGCCGGTGGACGCGCAGGCGCGGAGGGCCCTTGATGCGCACGGTGTCCAGCATCACCACCAGGGGCACGGGCGACGCCGAGGGCTCCGGCTGCTCCTCCGGCGCGGACATGAAGAGCAGCGCCAGCGAGGCGGCCACGGGCACGCTGAGGGACAGGCCGTGCCACCCCTGGGACTCGGCGCGCCGCGTCGCCTCCGCGAGGACCCGGGCCCGGTGGTCGCGCCGGGCCACCTCCGCGGCGACGGCGGCAGGGGGGTGGCGCTCCAGCGTCCGGCGGGCGTCCGCCTCCAAGCGCGCCAGCCGCGCGGCGCCACCGGGCTCCCGCTCCAGCCGGGCGCGCGCGGCGGCGAGCGGCGCTGATGGCAGCTCGCCCAGGATGATTCGCTCCAGAAGCCAGTCAGGGGTGCCAGGGGCCATGCGCAGTGCGTCTCCAGCGCGGCCAGAAGCCCTCCGTTCCCGTGTCCCGCCGCCTCCGGCCTCGCGCGACTCCTGGAACACCGGCCCCTCGAAAATCTGTCACTCCCCCGCCTCACAGGGTGAGGATCATCAGCTCCTTGTCGAGGAACGTGTCCCCGACCTTCAGCGCGTTCGGCTCCACGCCGTAGGTCCGGAACCCCAGCGCGCGGTACAGCGCGTGCGCGGGCGCGTTCCCCACGACGACGGTGAGCAGCAGGTTCTTGAGGCCCCCCATCCGCCGCGCCTCGTCGAGGAGGGCGGACAGCAGCCGCCGCCCCACGCCCCGCGAGCGGGCCTCCGGCGCCACGTACATGCCCCACACCACCGCCTTGTGGGCCAGCTTGGCCCGGGACTCGCGCTTCAGCCCCAGCACGCCCACGAGCCGCCCCGCGTCAAAGGCGCCGAGGACGAAGTGGCCCTCCCCCACCAGCCAGTCGCGCACGGCCTCCGGCGACAGCTTCGCGTCCTCCTCGAACGAGGCGCCGAAGGACTCCGGGCTGACCTGGAGCGCCTGCAGCCGCAGCGCCTTGAACGCCTCCGCGTCCTCCGCCCCCAGCCGCCGGAGGGTGGGCTGGGAGGACGCGGCGCCGAAGCCCTCCGCCGCGAGGAGCGCGGTGTAGCCCGCGATGAAGTCCGGATACCGCGGCGCCCAGCCCAGCGACTTCAGGCGCGCGTTGGAGATGGCGCGGTCGCCGCGCACCGTCTCGTTGAGCTGGTCCAGGGGGATGCGGGGCGGCATCGGCACGCCCAGGCGCTGGGCGAGCCAGGCCACCGGCTCCTCGGTGGGCGCGGGGCGCTCATCCGCGACGCAGTACAGGGCGCCGGGCTCGCCGCGCGCCAGCACCGTCCGGATGGCCTCCACCAGGTCATCCACGTAGATGCGGGAGATGCGTCCCCCCCCCGCTTCGGGCAGCCGCAGCGCCCCCGCGAGCAGGCGCGTGTGCATGCCCCGCCCGGGCCCGTAGATGCCGGCGATGCGCATCACCATGGCGCCCAATGGCAGATAGCGCGCCTCCGCCTCGATGCGCTCGCGCGACGAGGGCGTGGACAGCTCCACCGGCGTGTCCTCGTCCACGTGGCCCCGCGCGCGGCCGTAGACGCCCGTGGAGGACAGGTAGATGAGCCGCGCCGGCGCCTGGGCGGCCAGCGCCGAGGCGATGCGAGCATCCAGGCCCGCTTCGGGCGGCACCGAGACGACGACGTGCGCCCCCGCCGTCCGCGTCAGCGCGTCTTCCAGGGAGGTGACGCGGGCGCCGGCCTGCTCCAGCCCGGCGCGGCGCGCGGCGTCACGCGTGGCCGCCAGCACGTCGCGTCCGGCGCGGGCCTCCGCCACCGCGAGCCGCGTGAGCGTGTAACCGGACCCCAGGAGGACGAGAGGAGGCGTCATGTCCCCGCGATAGCGAGACCGCGGGGACAGCGCAAGCGGCCGTTAGGGCACGCCTACAGCTCCGCGCTGGCGCGCGGGTCGATGATGCCGCACTCCTTGATTTTGTAGAGGAGCGCCTTGTAGCTGATGCGCAGCTTGGTGGCCGCGCGCCGCTTGTTCCACGCGGTGCGTTGGAGCATGGCGAGGATGGCCTCGCGCTCCGCCAGCATCGCGGCCCGCTTGCCAATGTCCTTCAGCGACAGCTCCCCCGTGGGCGCGGGCGGCGGCGGCGGCTGCGGCACGTCGAAGGGGTTGACGTAGCGCGGCGCGGGCACCACCGCGTTGGCGGGCTCCATCGCCATGGGCGCGTGCGCGGGCGGCGACAGCGGCGCGACGGACGCCAGCCCGAAGGCGGCCCCGCGCGACGGCATCTCCAGCACCTGCACCGCCGGCGGCGGCGTGCGGAAGCCCTCGTCGTGCGCGCGGCCGAAGGGACCGCCGTCGTCGCCCGCGTAGGACGTGGGCAGGGACGGGGCGCTCGCGGGCGCGCGGACCGCGGCCCGCAGCTCGTCGAGCACCAGCGTGGGGTCCTTCAGCACGCACAGCCGGCGGACCATGTTCTCCAGCTCGCGGACGTTGCCCGGCCAGTCGTAGTCCGCGAAGGCGTGCAGCACCTCCGTGGGCAGCTCGGACACGCCGCTGAGGTAGCCGCGGCCGTACTTCTTGAGGAAGTGGTCCGTCAGCGGCACCACGTCCTCGCGGCGCTCGCGCAGCGCCGGCAGGCGGATGGCCACCACGTTGAGGCGGTAGAAGAGGTCCTCGCGGAAGTTGCCCAGCGCGATTTCCTTCTCCAGGTCGCGGTTGGTGGCCACCACGACGCGGCTGTCCACGCGCACGCTCTTCTTGCCACCGACGCGGAAGAACTCCTCGTCCTGGAGGACCTGGAGCAGCTTGGCCTGGAGCCGGATGGCCATTTCGCCAATCTCGTCCAGGAAGATGGTGCCCTGGTCGGCCAGCTCGAACTTGCCGGGCTTCTCCGCGGTGGCGCCGGTGAAGGCGCCGCGCTCGTGGCCGAACAGCTCGCTCTCCAGCAGCTCACCGGGCAGCGCCGCGCAGTTCACCTTGATGAACGGGCGGTTGCGCCGGTTGCTGCGCGCGTGAATCTCCCGCGCGATGACCTCCTTGCCCGTGCCGGACTCGCCCAGCAGCAGCACCGGGACGTCCGTGTCGGCGATGCGCTCCACCAGCGCGCGGGCGCGGCGCATGGCCGGCGAGGTGGAGATGAGGACGCGCTGCTCCTGCGTCGTGTCCGCCACCGGCAGCACCCCACGCGCGGGCAACACCGGCGCCACCGCCTGACGCTCCGGGGCCCGCGTGCCCAGGGCCCGGGCCAGCGCGTCCTGGAGCTCGTCGTTGCCGAACGGCTTCGCCAGGTAGTCACTGGCGCCCATCTTCATGGCCCGCACCGCGTCGTCCGCCCCCGCGAGCGCGCTGAGCACGATGACGGGCGCGCCGCCGCCCATGGATTGATAGCGGCGCAGCACCTCCAGGCCGCTCATCTCCGGCATCACCACATCCAGCAGCACCGCGTCGAAGGAGCCACCCGACAGCATCTCCAGCGCCTGGGTGCCACTCGCCGCACAGCGCACCTGGTAGCCCGCGCTGCCAAGCAGCTCAGACAGAAACGTGCGCACCGACTCTTCGTCATCCACCACCAGCACCGCGATCCGGTCCATCCCCTCGCCTCCACTCGCCCGCTGCATCGAAGTCCCACCCACCCTCACACCGACAGCCGGGATGCGCTCCCGACCATGCGGCGAAACTCACGCGCGCGGCGCATGTCTTGAAACGCCGCGCTCAAAAGCTGCGTGGGCGTCCCCACGGAGTCCGGGAAGCTCACCGTCCCCAGCTCCAGTGACGCGCGCACGACCTTCCCCTCCACCTGGAAGCGCGCCGTTTCGAAGCGCGCCGCCACGCGGGATACCACCTCCTGAACGGACTCCGCGGGCGTTCCCGGCAGCATCAGCGCGAATTGACAGTCCCCCACCCGCGCCACCGCGTCCGCGTCACGCACCGTCTGCCCCAGCACCACGGCGCTGTACACCAGCAGACGCTCCGCCATGCCGCGTCCAAACTCCTTGCGGAAGGCCGACCAGCCCCCCACCTCCGCGGCCAGCACGGAGAAGCCGCCGCCGTAGCGCTCCGCCCGCCGCGCCTCCAGGCTCAGGAGCTCCAGCAGGAAGGGCCGGTTGTAGAGCCCCGTCACCGGATCATGGAGCGCCTGCGCCGTGCCGGCCTCCTCCCCCGCCGCCGCCCGCATCACCGCGTCCTTCAACTTCAATTGGGCGTGAAGCTTCGTCGCCAGCTCCGTGCCGCTGCCCGAACGCGGCACCAGGTCCACGCACTGCCCCCGCTCCAGGCAGTAGCGCCGGGCCTCGGCGTCCCGCTCGTCCACCAGGTACAGCAGCGGCACCGCGCCGTGGCTGAGCTGCCGCAACCGGCGCGCCACCTGGACGGCCGCGAAGTCAGGCGCCTGGGCGGCCAGCAACACCGCGGACGGCCGGATGACCTCGAAGAGCGGCACCGCGGCGTCGAAACGCGTCACGGGCACCACCCGGAAGCCAGCCTCCGCCAGGAGCAACCGCGTCCGCTCCAGGTCCGCTGCCCGCGGCTCGACGACGAGCACGGTGGGCGGCTGTCCGGCCTTGCCCACTCGCTTCCTTCTCACACCCACCGTTCCACCTTCCCGCGTGAACTTTTCTCTGCTGCTTTTCGAGCCCCACCCCGGAATTACAGCCTCACACCCGCTGCTGACTTCGTCATCCCCTCGGATTTACTAGAGAAGGGAAGCTGGCTACCCATCCTGGGCAGCGGATTTAGCAATGGCTGTGCCACCTTTGACCTCATGCAGCCGCGCCTCGAACTCGGCGGCGTCCACGCGGTGCTTGAAGGCGGGGACGCCGTCGATGACGACCACGGGGATGTCGTAACGCCAGGCGGTGAAGGCCTCCGCGTCCTCGAGGATGGAGATGATCCGCAGCTCGAAGGGGATGCGGGCGCGCACGGACTCCACGACGGCGGCCGCCTTGTCACAGAGAGAGCAATGGGGTTTCGAGTAGATATCGACGCGCATGCGGGGCAGGATGGAGGGTTAATGCGTGGCTTGTCTGGCGACTTCTCGACGATGCCTCTCAAGGACCTCGTCGTCTATCTCGGGAACCGGCGAGCGACGGGGTCCCTGAAGGTGGAGCGTGGGGACGTGCGCAAGCAACTCGAGCTGCGCGAGGGCCACGTGGTCAGCGCCAGTTCCAACCAGCCGCGCGAGTTCTTCGGTCAGTTCCTCATCAATATGGGGCACCTGACCGAGGACCAGTTGGAGAAGGCGTTTTCGACCCAGGCGGAGACGCGCATCTTCCTGGGGAAGATATTGGTGATGACCGGGCTGGTGCCGGAGGCCACGGTGCGCGGCACGCTCAGCCACAAGTTCCGGGAGATGATCCTGGACGCCTTCCATTGGGAGGACGGCGACTTCGCCTTCGAGGCGGCGGACACGGCGCCGGAGGTCGCGGGCCTGGACGTCAGCGTGGACCTGCTGGACATCCACCGCGAGGGCGAGTTCCGGGAGACGGCCTGGCAGGCCATCCGCGCCGTCTTCCCGTCGGGCGCGGTGCGGCTGTCGGTGGACGAGCGCAAGCTCCCCGAGCGCAAGCCCGGGAGCATGGACGAGCGCATCGTCCAGCTCATCAAGGAAGGCCTCACCATCGACGGCATCGCGCTGGCGCTGCACGCCACGGACTTCTTCCTCTACCAGCGGCTGTACGCGCTCTACCGCCTGGACGCCGTGAAGGTGTCCGACGCGCCGCCCGAGTCCGAGATGGCCGTGGTGGTGGAGGAGGACGAGGAGCCGGGCATCATCGGCTCGGAGACCTCCTCTGACGAGGTGCTCCAGGCCGCGCAGTTGTTCCTCGACTCGGGAAACGTGCGGGACGGCGAGGCGCTGGCGCGGCGAGCCCATGAGATGGCGCCCTCCCCCCGGACGGCGGAGTTCGTCAAGGCGGCCCAGGAGAAGCTGCTGGTGCACCTGCGCAAGGAGCTGGCCGAGCCGGCCCGCGTTCCCACGCTCCAGGTGGCCCCCGGGCACCTGAAGACGCTCCAGCTCTCCGCGCCGGAGCGCTACCTGCTGTCGCGCATCGACGGGCGGCGGGACGTGGCCGCCATCGTCCACGTGTCGCCGCTGCAGGAGCTGGACGCGCTGAAGTTCTTCGCCGGCTTCCTGGACGCGGGGCTGGTGAAGCTGACGCCGCGCTGACGTCCGCGTCAGGGCTTGCCGGCGGCGGAGGCCGGGGCCGTCACCTCCACCGGGGCGGGCAGCCGCTCCAGGCCCAGGCGGAGCGCCTCGCGGCCCAGCCAGGTGCCCCGGATGCGCCACTTCGGGTCATTGACGATGATGGCCGCCACCGCGACGCGCGGCTTGTCCTTGGGGGCGAAGCCCACGAACCAGGAGTAGTCACGGAACGGCTCGCGGTCCGCCAGCGAGCCCGTCTTGCCCACGGCGTCCTCCACGCGGAAGCCCCGCTCGCGGAACACGGCGCGCGCGGTGCCGCTCGTGACGGTCTCCTCCAGCAGCGCCGTGAGGTCCCTGGCCACCTCCGGCGTGAGGACGGGCTCGCCTTCGGCGGGGAGCAGCGGCGCGGGGCCCTCGGGCTCGAAGAGGATGGGGTCCACCCAGCGGCCCTCGTTGGCGGCCACCGCGGCCACCAGCGCGCCGTGCAGCGGGGACAGGTACACGTCCCCGAAGCCCGCCCCCGTGTTCGCCAGGCCGAACGTCTCCTCGGGGATGGCGGCCAGCGACACGTCCGTGGGCACGGGGAACGCGATCTCGCGGTTGAACCGGAAGCGGGCCGCCATGCGGCGCAGCGCGTCCACGGTGAGGTGCTTGTTCGTCAGCTTGGCGAAGATGACGTTGGCGCTCCTGCCCATGGCCAGCGCCAGCGAATAGCAGGAGGCGTCCCGCTCGCTGTCCTGCAGGTGCTTCTCGGAGATGCGCCGCTTGCCGCCGTGGAAGCACTCCTCCGTTTCCGGCGTGACGCCGGCCTCCAGGAGCGCGCTGCCGGTGATGACCTTGAAGATGCTGGCCGCGGGGAACACCGCGCGGACCGGCAGGCCGCGCAATTCCGGCCGCGCCGCCGAGTGCTCCGCCAGCGCCAGCACCCGGCCCGAGGACGGCTCCAGCACCACGGCGGCGCCATAGGGCGTCTCGTAGCTGCGGAGGATCTTCGTCAGCGACGCCTGGAGCACCGGGTCGATGGTGAGCCGCTGCTTCTTGCCGCCCTTCTCCTTCACCACCAGCTTCCCGCCCTCCAGCGTCGCGCGGGCCATGAGGTCCACGGACCTGGGCAGCGGCTTCACCTTGGCGATGGGCGGCGCCTTCTCACGCGAGGGCACGGGGACGGGGGGCACCATTCCCGGCTCCGCCGCCAAGGCCGCGAGGCCCCCATCCGGTGACTCGCCACCCAGCACCGCGGCGGCGGAGACGGCGGCCGAGCCCGAGCTGCCCGCGTCGGATTCGGAGGCGGGCGCCGCCGCCCCTACACTCGGGGCGCCCACTCCACCGTCCTCGGAGGCACCGGCGGACGCGGGATGCTCCGGCCCGGTCGCGCCAACGACGAGGGCCAGGGGGAGCAGCGCGACGGCGGCGGACAGGAGACGGCGGTGGAAGCGCATTGCTGCGGGGGGCTCCGGGGGGTGAGCGAGCGGAGCCCGGATCCTACCGGCTGGGGGCGCGCTGTCCACGGATGCCTCCCTGACCGCTTCCGCCCCTCATGGAAATCAGAAACTTGGCGGACGGGTGCGCAACTCCGCTAGGTTCCCCCACACTTTGGACGGATTGAAAGAGACGGTGGTCATCTGGAGCGCCGAGCTTCGCCGCGCCGTGCGCAGCGGCCGCACGGTGGTGCTGCTCGGCCTCTACAGCATGTTCTCCGCGTTGGTGCTGCTGGTCGTCGGCTGGCTCACGGGCGAGGTCCGCGCCGCCGTCGCCAAGCAGTTGGAGGGCTCCGGGGCGGACGCGAGCGCCTCGGTGCAGATCAACGAGGAGATGCGCAAGGGCGTGCTGGGCTTCCTCACCAGCGACGACTCCGCGATGATCGAGGCGCTGGCCCAGGTGCCTTTGGAGGTGCTGGTCGTCTTCAAGATCACCCTCTTCTTCCTGCCCGCGTACATCGCGCTGATGGGCTTCGATCAGATCAGCGGCGAAGTGGGCCCGCGCTCCATGCGCTACCTCACGGTGCGCGCGAGGCGCTCGTCGGTGCTGCTGGGCAAGTTCCTGACGCAGGCCACGCTGCTGCTGGGGCTGGTGCTCATCATCGACCTGGCCATCTTCATCTACGCCCGCGTGGCCAACCCGGACTTCGGCTTCGCGGCCATGGGGCTCAACCTGCTGAAGTTCTGGCTGGCGGCCATCGTCTTCTCGCTGGCCTACGTGGCGTTGACGACGCTGTGCTCCAGCCTGTTCCGCGCGCCCGCGGTGAGCCTGGTCTTCAACTTCATCCTGCTCTTCGTCTTCTGGCTGATGGACACCATTGGCCGGGCGTCGGGTGACACGGGCAGCCTGCGCTTCCTGCGCTACCTGTCACCGTCGTACTACGCCAGCGACCTGCTGCACCCGGGCCTGGCGCAGTTCGGCGCGAGCGGCGCCGCCTACGCGGTCTTCGCGTTCGTCTTCCTGATGGCGGCCTACGGCATTCTGCGCGCGAGGGACCTGTGAGCGACGTGGCCATCGAACTGTTCGGCGTCTCCAAGCGCTTCGGCCCCAAGGTCGCCGTCAACGGCGTCAGCTTCTCCGTGCCCAGGGGCGCGGTGTACGGCCTCATCGGCCCCAACGGCGCCGGCAAGACGACCACGTTCTCCATGATGTGCGGCTACCTCTACCCGTCCGAGGGCACGCTCAAGGTCATGGACGTGGACCCCACCACGCCGGGCGCCCTCAAGGGCCGGCTGGGCGCGCTGCCCCAGGACGCGGTGCTGCCGCCCGGCTGGGAAGTGGGCGCGCTGCTGACGTACTGGGCCCGCCTGTCCGCCCTGGCCGACCCCGCTCGCGAGGCCCGCGAGGCCCTGGACAAGGTGGGCCTCACCGAGGCCTGGAACGTCCAGACGCAGGCGCTCAGCCACGGCATGGCCAAGCGCGCCGCCATGGCCCAGGCCCTCATGGGCAGCCCGCCGCTGGTGCTCCTGGACGAGCCCACCGCCGGCCTGGACCCGCGCGTGGCCGCCCAGGTGCGCCAGGTCATCCGCGACATGAAGGGCCGCCAGACGGTGGTCGTCTCCAGCCACAACCTCCAGGAGCTGGAGGAGCTGTGTGACGCGGCCGCCATCCTCGACAAGGGCACGCTCGCCCAGGCGGGGAGCATGTCCGAGCTCACCGGCCAGGGCGCCGAGTTCCGCGTCCAGATCGCCCGGGGCAGCGTCATCATCCCGGAGCTCACGGCGATGACCCACGTCACGGACGCGCGCATGGAGAGCGACACCGTGCTGCGCGTGCGCTTCAGCGGCGGCGTCGCGCCCGAGGAGGTCATCAGCCAGGTCGTCCGCCACCTCCTCCAGCACGACGTGCTCATCCTCGGCGTCAGCCGGGGCCAGCGCCTGGAAGACCGCGTCCTCCAGATGCTCTGAAGCAGGCAGGGCGCGGGCGGGCCCCTGGGGGCTCAGCCCGCCTTGCGCACCCACCCCACGTAGAGCGCCTCCCGGCGCTCCATGCGCACCAGTGGATTCCCCGTAGCCTCACACCACGCGGGCAGGTCCGCTTCCAGGCCGCGGTCCGTGGAGACCAGCTCCACGAGCGTCCCTGGCGCCAGGGCTCGCATGGCCTTGGCGAGTTCCAGGATGGGCATGGGACACAGGGCCCCCCGGGTGTCGATGTGCACGGCGGCATCCATGATCGGGACTGTGACGGAATTTTTCCGAAGTCTCCCAAGTTTTGGGCCGCCTGAGGGGGCGCGGCCCCTCGGAAGGCCAGAGCGGCTTGCTTGCGCGTCTGGAATTCCCTCTGTTAAGACCGCCGCCCTCTGCCCTCGTTGAAAACCCGCTCGGGCCCCCCAAAGCCGGCCCCATGGCGAAGGAGCATGACCCACTCATGAAGCCCAATGTCATCGTGGCCCTGCTGGTCGGCCTGGTGCTCGGGTTCGTTGGCGGCCGCGTCACCACCGGCCCGTCCTCGAAGTCCGAAGTCGCCAAGGCCGCACCGAACTCTCCCGCGGCCCCGGCCCCGGGTGGACGCCGTCCGGTGGACCCCACCGTGTTCAAGGTGCCCATCGAGAACTCGCCCGTCCACGGCAGCGCGGACGCGCTCGTCACCGTGGTCGAGTTCTCCGACTACGAGTGCCCCTTCTGCAGCCGCGCCAACGTCACCATCGAGAAGCTGCAGGAGAAGTACGGCAAGGACCTGCGCGTGGTGATGAAGCAGAACCCGCTGTCCTTCCACCCCCGCGCCAAGCCCGCGGCCATCGCCGCGATGGCGGCCGGCGAACAGGGCAAGTACTGGGAGTACCACGCCAAGCTCTTCGCCAATCAGAAGAAGCTGGATGACGCCTCCCTGGAGCAGTACGCCAAGGACCTGGGCCTGAACCTGGACAAGTGGAAGGCCGAGCTGGCCAACCCCAAGTTCCAGGACATCATCACCCGCGACCAGGCGCTGGCCAGCCAGCTCGGCGCCAGCGGCACCCCGGCCTTCTTCATCAACGGCCGCTTCCTGTCGGGCGCGCAGCCCATCGCCAACTTCGAGGCCCTCATCGACGAGGAGAAGGCCAAGGCGGAGGCCCTGGTGAAGAGCGGCACGCCGCGCGGCCAGGTCTACGCGGCCATCATCGCGAAGGGCGCCGAGCGCGCCGCCCCAAGGCCGCCCCGCAGGCGCCCGCCGCCGCGGTCCGCAAGGTGGAGATCCCCGCGGACTCCCCCTCCTTCGGCCCGGCCACCGCCAAGGTGACCCTGGTCGAGTGGTCTGACTTCGAGTGCCCCTTCTGCAGCCGCGTGGGCCCCACCCTGGCGCAGATCAAGGAGTCCTACCCCAAGGACGTGCGCGTGGTGTTCCGCCACCAGCCGCTGCCCTTCCACCCGAACGCGAAGCTGGCCGCCGAGGCCTCCCACGCCGCGCACGAGCAGGGCAAGTTCTGGGAGTATCACGACAAGCTGTTCGCCAATCAGAAGGCCCTGGACCGCGCCTCCCTGGAGAAGTACGCGCAGGAGCTGGGCCTGGACGTCTCCAAGTTCAAGGCCGCGCTGGACTCCGGCAAGTTCAAGGCGAAGGTGGAGTCGGACATGGCCGCCGGCAGCGCCCTGGGCGCCAACGGCACGCCGACCTTCTTCATCAACGGCCGTGAGTTCGTCGGCGCGCAGCCCTTCGCGAACTTCAAGCGCGTCATCGACGAGGAGATTGGCAAGGCGGACAAGCTGCTCGCCGCCGGCACCAGGCCCGAGGAGCTCTACGCCAAGCTGAACGCGGAGAACGTCGCCAACGCCCCGAAGGCCGCGGCCCCTGGCGCTCCCGCCGAGCCCCCGGTCCAGAAGGTAGACGTGGGCAACGCCCCGGTGAAGGGCGCCCAGAACGCGCCGGTCACCATCGTCGCCTTCTCCGACTTCGAGTGCCCCTTCTGCAGCCGCGTGGTGCCCACGCTGAAGCAGTTGGAGGACCAGTACGGCGCGAAGATCAAGGTCGCCTTCAAGAACCAGCCGCTGCCCTTCCACGCCAACGCCAAGCCGGCCGCCGCCGCCGCGCTGGCCGCGCACGAGCAGGGCAAGTTCTGGGAGTACCACGACAAGCTCTTCGCCAATCAGCGCGCGCTGGACCGCGCCTCGCTGGAGAAGTACGCGCAGGAGCTGGGCCTGAACATGGACAAGTTCAAGGCCGCGCTGGACTCCGGCAAGTTCAACGCGCAGATCGACGCGGACATGGCGCAGGCCTCCAGCCTGGGCGCCACCGGCACGCCGACGTTCTTCATCAATGGCCGCACGCTCGTGGGCGCCCAGCCCGTGGCTTCGTTCAAGCGCGTCATCGACGAGGAGCTGAAGAAGGCCGGCCCCACGGTGGCCGACTCGAAGTAGTCCCCGCCGGGGCCTCGGAGCCCTGACGCGACAAAGGCCGTCGGACCTCAGCGGTCCGGCGGCCTTCGTCTTTTCAGCGCGGGTGCGCGGACGCCTCAGGACACGGCGATGGCGTCAATCTCCACCTGGGCGCCCTTCGGCAGCGCGGACACCTGCACGGTGGCCCGGGCCGGCGGCGCGCCGGTGAAGTGGCGGCCGTAGACCTCGTTCACCTTGGCGAAGTCGCCCAGGTTGGTGAGGTAGATGGTGCAGCGCACGACGTGGGAGAAGTCCAGCCCGCTGGCGGCGAGCACGGCCTTCAGGTTCTCCATCACCTGCTCCGCCTGCGCGACGACGTCCCCCTGCACCATCTCCATGGTGGCGGGGTTGAGGGGAATCTGGCCGGAGAGGAAGGTCATCTTCCCGGCGTCCACCTGCACCGCCTGGGAGTACGGGCCAATGGCCTTGGGGGCCTGGTCGGAGTGGATTGCCTTGCGAGCCATGCGGCGCACCTCGGGGTGAGAGCGGCCCAAGACGGGCCGCCGGGGTTCCCGGGCGCTCTACCACGAAAGCCGTGGGCGTTCAGATGCGCTCGACGGAGTAGACGCCCTGGAGCCGCTCGATGGTCCGCATCAGGTCGGTGAGCTGCTTGAGGTCGGAGATGGTGACCTCGAAAGTGTTCACCGCCCGGTCATCCCCGGTGGCCCGGCAGTTGGCCTGGGAGATGTTGACGCCCTTCTTGGAGAAGGTGTTGGTGATGTCCGCCAGGAGGCCCGGCCGGTCCGCGGTGAGGACGCGCAGGGTGACGGGGCGCTTGAAGTCACCCCGGACGTCCCAGCTCACGTCCACGCGCCGCTCGGGGTCCGTGGCCAGGGCCTTTTCACAGCCGACCGTGTGAACCGTGACGCCCCGTCCCCGGGTGATGAAGCCGGCAATGGGGTCGCCGGGGACGGGGTTGCAACACCGCCCGAAGCGCACGAGGACGTCGTCCACGCCGCCAATCTGCACGCCGCTGCGGCTGCTGCGGCCCACCAGCCGCTTGGCCAGGTCGGTGACGCGGGACAGGCCCGGCAGCACCGAGTTGCCTGACGCGCCCGGCGGCGGCCCGGCGGAGGTGTTCGCGTCCGCGCGGGCCCCCGCCTCCGCGGCGGTGAGCTTCTCCTGCGGCACCAGCCGGTGCGTGAGCTGCTGCGGCGTCACCTTGCCGTAGCCAATGGCCACCAGCATGTCGTCTTCCACGCGGAAGCCCAGGTCCACGGCGGCCTTCTTCATCTCCCCGGACTTGAGCAACCGGTTGAAGTTGAGCTGGAAGCGCTTGAGCTCGCGGTCCGCCAGCTCGCGGCCCAGCTGCAGGCTCTTCTCGCGCTGCTGCTGCTTGATGAAGCCGCGGATGCGCTGCTGCGCCCGGCTCGTCTTGACGAAGGTGAGCCAGTCCTTGGACGGGTGCTGCTGGGGGCTGGTGAGCACCTCCACCGTGTCCCCGTTCTTCATCTTGTAGCGGAGCGGGACGATCTTCCCGTTCACCTTGGCGCCCACGCACCGGTTGCCCACGTCCGAATGGATGGCGTAGGCGAAGTCCACCGGCGTGGCGCCGCGCGGCAGCGAGCGCACGTCCCCCTTGGGCGTGAAGACGAAGACCTCGTCGGTGAAGAGGTCCACCTTCACCGTCTCCAGGAACTCCTTCGGGTCCTTGAGGTCCTGCTGCCACTCCATGAGCTGCCGCAGCCAGGCGAACTTCTCGTCATCCTTGGAGATGACGGCCTTGCCCTCCTTGTACTTCCAGTGCGCGGCGATGCCCTCCTCGGCGATCTTGTGCATCTCCGCGGTGCGGATCTGCACCTCCACGCGCTCGCTGAGCGGACCGATGATGGTCGTGTGCAGCGACTGGTACATGTTGGGCTTGGGAATCGCGATGAAGTCCTTGAAGCGCCCCGGCACCGGCTTCCACATCTCGTGCACCAGGCCCAGCGCCTCGTAACAGGAGGGCGCGGTGGGCGCGATGATGCGGAAGGCGATGATGTCGTGGATCTGATCGAAGTCGATGCCCTGTGACTTGATCTTCTTGTAGATGCTGTAGACGTGCTTGAAGCGGCCGGACACCTCGCCCTTCAACCCGCGCTCGGCCAGCTTGGAGCGGATGACGTCACACGTGTCCTCGATGTACTTCTCCCGCTCCTTCTTGCGCTTGTTGAGCTTCTCCTGGAGCGCGAAGAACTCCTGCGGCTTCACGTAGCGGAAGCTCAGGTCCTCCAGCTCCGTCTTGATCCACGAGATGCCCAGCCGGTTGGCCAGCGGCGCGTAGATGTCCAGCGTCTCCTGCGCGATGCGCGCCTGCTTCTCCTCCGACATGTGATCCAACGTCCGCATGTTGTGCGTGCGGTCCGCCAGCTTCACCAGGATGACGCGGATGTCCTGCGCCATCGCGATGATCATCTTCCGGAAGTTCTCCGCCTGCTTCTCCTCCTGCGACAGGCTGGCGGACGCGGAGAACTTGGACAGCTTGGTGACGCCGTCCACCAGGTGGGCCACCTCCGAGCCGAAGAGCTCCGTCAGCTCCTCCGCGGTGGCCAGCGTGTCCTCGATGGTGTCGTGAAGGAGTCCGGTGACGATGGACGCCTCGTCCAGCTTGAGCTCGCCCAGGATGCCGGCGACCTCCAGCGGGTGGACGAGGTAGGGCTCGCCTGACTTCCGGAGCTGCCCCTGGTGGACCTTGGCCGAATAGACGTAGGCCTTCTTGATGATGTCCAGGTCGGGGTCGGGGTGGTACTGGGAAACCCGTTGGAGGATGTCGTTCAGGCGAATCATCGAATGAGGAGCAATCGTAACTTTGCACCAACGGAGGGGCAACGTTGCCCCACACCTGGACGTCACTTGCCTCGGGGACACCCCAGTTGGTGCGTTCGCTTTCGTTGACCCGGTGTTTTACGCGCCCGTAGATTCGCCTCCGCTCATGTCACAGCTCCTGCTGTCCTCCCTCGCCGTGGTCTGCCCGAACTGTGACGGGTATAACTCGCCTCGCTCGGCCGCATGTGTGCTCTGCGGGCAGGCGCTGGCGGAATCGGCCGCCGCCCCGCCCCGCCCCGCAACCACGCAGCCGCCACCCGCCGTGGCCCGGCCCGGCACCCCGCCGGGCAGCCGGCCCGTCGCCGTGTCCAACTTCCCGGGTGGCAAGGTGGCGGAGCCGGTGCTCCCGCCCGCGCCTGGCGCCATTCCGCCCGGCCTGCGCCCCTCCGCGAGGACCCCGCCGCCCACCGCCGCGGGCCTCTCGGTGGAGCGGCCGTCCCAGCCGCGTGCGCCCGCGGCGCCTCCCGGCATCATGGCCCGCACGCCGGGCCCCGCCACCACGCGCCCGCCGCCGCCAGTACCGGACAGCGCCATGCCCAGCCGGCCCGGGGTGGCCACCGCGGCGCCGCGCCCCGCCCCTCCGGCCGCGTCCCGCTTCGGGCTGGCCGTCGTCGCCGGCTCCGCGCGGGGCCAGCGCTACAAGCTGCCCGTCACGGGGTGCGTGGTGGGCCGCCAGCGCGGCGCCATCCTGTTCTCGGACGACCCCTTCGTGTCGCCCCTGCACGCCACCTTCCTGGTGAAGGACGGCGCGCTCTTCGTGCGCGACGAGTCCAGCGCGTCCGGGGTGTTCGTCACCGTGGGCGGCACCGAGGCGCTCACCCCACGCACCCTCTTCAGCGCCGGCCAGCGGCTGTTCCGCTTCACGGGCCGCCTGGAGCCCCAGCCTCCGGTGACGGGCCGCCCCGCCATCTACGGCGCGCCCATGCCACTGGGGCAGGTGGTGTACGGCGTGGAGGAGATGCTCGTCGGTGGCCGGGCGGGACGCGCGGTGATGACGGCGGCGCCGCTGCTCACGATTGGACTGGCCCACTGCGACTTGAGCTTCCCCGGCGACGAGGGCCTGGCGGGGCGCCACTGCGAGCTGTCCCCCACGCCCACCGGCGCGTTGCTGAGGGACTTGTCCGGAGGCCTGGGCACCTACGTGCGCCTCGCCAGCGGCGTGGAGCGCCCCCTGCGCCCGGGAGACCGCGTGCGGCTGGGCCAGCACGTGCTGCAGGTGGAGACGCTGGGCTGAAGCGCCGCCGTGCGCCTCAGGTGCGCACGGCCCGAGCCGTTGGGTCGGGCGCCCCAAGGGACGCGCTCCCGACTCAGCGCTCCCGTCAGGGCGACGCGGGCTGCGCCACGGTGCCGCCCAGGCGCTGCTCGATGAGGGCGCGCGCCTTGGACGAGGGCTGCTCGCGCAGGTGACGCTGCCACCAGGCCCGGGCCTCTTCCTTGTCCGGGTTCTGCCGGTGCCAGTAGATTTCACCCAGCTTCAGGGCCAGCTCCGGGTCACCGCTGTTGGTGAAGGCCTCGCGGTACTTGGACGCCGCCAGTCCCACGTCGGCGCGCTGCAGCGCCTTGTCACCTTCCCGCGTCAGCTCCAGCGCGCGCTGGACGTTCCGCGCCCCCGCGACAATCGCCCTGTCGTAGAGGGGCACGTCGGGGCTCGCCCCCACCGCGGTGTTGTTCGCGCCGGCGGGCACCGGGGCATTCGTGGGCAGCGCATAGGGCAGGTCCTGCGTGCCCCTGCTGCCCCCGCCCATGAAGAAGTAGTAGGCGAAGAACCCCGCCGCGGCGACCACCAGCAGGATGGTCAGCGACTTGAAGAAGAACGCCACCCCGCCGCTGCCGCCCGAGCCCGGCTGCGTGTGGACCAGCGAGTCCGTCTGCTCACGCGTGGAGGCGATCGCGTCCGCGTTCGCGGGCAACGGCTCGAGCACGCCCGGCAGGGCGCGCACCGTGGCCTCCATCGTCACTTCGTTGCCCCACCCGGGCAGCGTGGCGTCCCGCACGTCGCTTTGCGGACTGGCGGCGGACTTGCGCGGCAGCGGCGCCAGCACCGCCGAGGAGTTGGCCGCGCGGCGCGGCGCGGAGTCCATCCGGCGGCGCTCCTTGTCCACGGCCTGCAGCTCGGCCTTGAAGGCCTCCGCGCTGGCGGGGCGGTCCGCCGGATTCTTGGACAGGGCCCGGAGGATGAGCCGCTCCATGGCCGGGGAAATCCTGGCGTCCGGGCGGCGGCGCGTGGGCGGCGGCGGCTCCTCGGTGAGGTGCTTGGTGGCGAAGCCCACCGCCGAGTCCGACTCGAAGGGCAGCAGGCCCGTCATGAGCTGGTAGAGGATGACGCCCACGGCATACAGGTCCGAGCGGTGGTCGAGCTGCGAGCCCCGCGCCTGCTCGGGCGACATGTACTCGGGGGTGCCGCACACGAAGCCCGCGCGGGTGAGCGCCGGCCCGTCATCCGTGGAGTCGGTGATCTTCGCGATGCCGAAGTCGAGCACCTTGACGAAGTCCGGCTCGTTGCGCCGGGGCTCCACCATGATGTTCTCGGGCTTGAGGTCGCGGTGGATGACGCCCGCGCCGTGCGCGTCCGACAGCGCGCTCAGCACCTGGCTGACGATGCGCACCACGCGCCCTTCGTTCAGGGGCCACTCGCGGCTGAGGATCTGGTGCAGGTCCTGCCCCGCCACGTACTCCATGGCGATGTAGAGGGCCCCGTCCTCGGCCTGCCCGAAGTCGAGCACGCTGATGGAGTTGGGGTGGTTGAGGCGGCTGGCGGCCTTGGCCTCGCGCTGGAAGCGCGCCACGGTGCGCTCGTCCGACAGGAGCGTGTGCCGCAGCACCTTCAGCACCACCACCTTGTCCAGGGAGAGCTGCCGGGCACGGTACACCTTGCCCATGCCGCCCTCGCCAATGAGGGCCTCGACCCGGTACTTGAAGGCAATCGTCTTGCCGGCGTACTCGTCCGCATCGGGCGTGCGCACGAGGGTCGCGCCACAGGCGGGACAGAAACGGGAGGATTCTTGCGCGTCAGCGCCGCAGGAGGGGCAGTGCAAGGAAGCGGTCCCCAAGGGGGTGGGACGCCGACTTCACCACGCCGCTCGGGTGGGGAGCAAGCCGCGCGCAACGCAATGCGAGCAACCGGGCCCCGGCCCTGGTACAACCCCTGGCCCGCCATGGACGCGATGGAATACTGCCCCCGCTGTGACACCGAAAATCCTCGGGACGCCTCCGTCTGCCGGGCGTGCGGCTCGCCGCTGCGCTCCGGAACGATGGTGATGGCCGTCGCCAGCGTCTCCGCGCGCCCCCAGGTCTCCATCCGGGTGGTCCGCGCCGACGGCGGCCCCGAGTCCGTCGTCCGGATGCAGCGCGACACCCTCACCTGCGGCCAGCAGGGGGACATCTCGCTCGCCGACGACCCCTTCATCATGCCGCTCCAGTTGCGCTTCTTCTTCTCCGGCGCCCGCCTGGCCGTGGAGGACGTGGGCGGCGCCAACGGCGTCTTCATCCGCCTGCGGCAGGAGCGCGAGCTGCCCCCGGGCGGCGAGCTGCGCCTGGGACGCCAGCGGCTGGTGCTGGAGCCCATTCCCACCGCGGCCACCGGCCCGGGCGGCACCCAGGTCTGGGGCTCGCCGGATCCCGGCTACCGGCTGCGCCTGGTGCAGCTGCTGGAGGGAGGCCTGCGCGGCGGCGCCTTCCCCCTGCGCGAGGGCGACAACCTCCTGGGCCGCGAACAGGGCGACCTCACCTTCCCCACCGACGGCTTCGTGTCCGGACGGCACGCCGTGCTGCAGGTGCGGCAGGACCGGCTCCAGGTCCGGGACGTGGGCTCGTCCAACGGCACCTTCATCCGCCTGTCGGGCCCCACCTTCGTGGACAACGGGGACCACTTCCTCATCGGCCGTCAGTTGCTGCGCGTGGAGATCCAGGCGCCGGCGGCCTGAAATGCGAAGGGCCGCACGGGGGGAGTGCCCCCGCGCGGCCCTCACTGCCTCGGCCTCAGCCGTAGGACTTCTCCTTCTTCTCCTGCTCTTCCTTGCAGCGGATGCAGAGCGTCGTCACCGGGCGCGCCTCCAGGCGCTTGGGCGAGATGTCCTCTTCGCACCGCTCGCAGACGCCGAACGTGCCGTCCTCGATGCGGACCAGCGCCTTCTCGATCTTCTGCAACAGGAACTTCTCCCGGTCCCGCAGGCGGAAGACCATCGACTGCGCATACTCGGAAGACGCCAGGTCGATCTCATCGGGAAGGTCGTCCGTGTCGAAACTGGACTCCTCCACCAGGGTCTTCTTGGCGCTCTCGAGCAGGCTCGCCTTGCTGTCCTCGAGCATCTTCTTGTAACGCTTGAGATCTTTCTGGTTCACAGCCTTCGCTCCAGTTCAGCGAGGGTTTGGGGCCCTGCACCCCAAAAAAAGGGCCCGAAAGCTTTATTCATGCGCCCTTCGGTGTCAAGCTGACCTGGGTATGACCGAGGGTGAAGGGAGGGGCGTTTGACCGAGAACACGAAGTTTGATCGGGAGTTCCTTCGCTCGGCCCTCTCGTTGGCTGGAAAGAGCGAAGTCGATCACTTCCTCTATATCTGCGACACGCCCATTCCCGCCGAGGAGTTTCGCGGCCGGCCCGCTCGCAAGAAGCTGGTCTACGCCGTCACGATGCCCAAGCTGGCGGAGGAGCACCTCGCCAAGAAGGTCCGTGCGCTCGTCATCCCGGCGTACGACTACTCGCGCACCGAGCGTGTGAAGGTGGCGCTCGTGTCCGCGCTGTCCCAGGGAGCGTTCAAGGAAGGCGACCTCGTCCTGTGCATGACGGGCAAGGTGGGCCGCGCGCCGGACACGTTGATGCAGATGCGCATCGGCGGCTCGCTCGACGACAGGCTGGCCATCGAAGGCGTCAAGCTGGGCGACGAGTTCAACTCCCAGGTGGTGGACGCCCTCATCCAGTTGGCGCTGCAGATTGGCCAGGAGGGCTTCGAGGGCCACCCCATTGGCACCATCATCACCATTGGCGCCCACAACACCGTGCTGGAGAAGAGCCGGCAGATGACCATCAATCCGTTCCAGGGCCTCTCCGAGGCGGAGCGGAACGTGCTCGACCCGAAGATTCGCGAGGCCATCAAGAACTTCTCCGTGCTGGACGGCGCGTTCGTCATCCGCGAGGACGGCGTCGTCCTCGCCGCGGGCCGCTACCTGTCCGCGGCGGATGAGGCCGTGAAGATTCCGCTGGGCCTGGGCGCGCGGCACGCGGCCGCCGCCGGCATGACGTCCACCACGGGCTGCATCGCCCTCGTCGTGAGCCAGACGTCCGGCGCGGTGCGGCTCTTCAAGGGCGGCAACATCGTCCTGGAGCTGCACCAGACGGCGCGCCGCACCTGAGGCGCGCTCAGTCCTCCTGCGCCTTCTCCTCGCGGTAGATGTCCGCCAGGGCGTGCGCGCGCTCGACTTCGTCCCGGGCCGCGTCCACCACCAGCGCCTCGTCGAAGCGGGCCACGCGCTCGCGCAGGGCCTCGGTGACGAGCCCGCCCGCCGTGAGCCGGGCGGAGGCGCTCTCCCGCTCGCGCCGCAGCTCCGCCACGCGGTCTCCCAGCTCGCTCGCCGCCTCCAGCAGCAGGCGCCCGTCGGACACCGCCCGCGCCAACGCGTCACGCGTACTGGCGAGCAGGTCCTCCGCCTGCGCCTGGTCCTTCTCCAGCACGCGCACGGCCTGGGCGTCCCCGCGCTCCTTGGCGGTGGCCCGCCGCGCGGTGAGCTCCCCCAGCCGGCGCGCATAACGCTCCTCCGCGCGCGCCAGGTCCGCCTTGAGGGCCAGCAGCGTGGCCGCGGACTTGCGCACCTCGGCGGCCTGCCGCTCCAGGTTCCCGATGAGCTGGTCGAAAGCGGCCAGCGGGTCCGCTGGACGCGACGGCTCCTTCTTCCGTTTTCGGAACAGGCCAAAGAACATGGGCGTGAGGCGCAGCCTAACCGAAGGGCCGGCACAACAGCCGCACGCGCTGCAGCGCTTCGTGCGTGGCCTGCCCCCCCACGGACAGGGCGGCGAGGTACCGGGCGGGGGTCAATCCGTACACACCCAGCAGGTGCTGGAGCAGCAGCAGGCTCTCCGCCGCGCGCCGGTCCGCGGGGGCCAGCGAGGCGGCCTCCACCAGCGCGCCGAGGATGTCCGCCACGCGATGCGCGACGTCCGTGCCGGTGGGCTCGGCGCCGGGCGGAAGGGTGGGCTGCTCCGGGAAGAGCGCGTCGAACGAAGCCTCCACCGCCACGGGCGGGGGCGCGGACCGCCCCGCGGCGACGGCCTCCAGCGCGTCCAGGTGCGGCGTGAGCTGCTCCAGCGCGTCGCCGGAGGACGGCACGTCACGCGGCAGCAAGGTGCGCCAGGGCGTGTCGAACTCCGTGCGCGCCCACAGAATCTCCTCGTCGGACAGGTGGTGGTAGAAGGCGCGGCCTCCGGCGGCGCGCTGCTCCCTGACGAGGAGGCGCAGGTCGGGGTTCTCCTCGCCCAGGGACACGAAGCTCAACGCGATGTCCAGCGCGTCCATGGGCGCGCGGGTGCGGCGGATGAGGTCCAGGTCCACGCGGTCCTCACCGTCGGTGATGAGCACCACGGTGGCCCGGGCGAGGTACGGGTCCCTCCCCTGCGCGGCGCGGATGGAGTCGAAGGCGGACATCAGCGCCAGCGTGATGTCCGTCTGCCCCTCCGCGGGCGAGTCGCGGAAGAGCTTCTCCAACTGCCGGGTGGCCTCCAGCGCGGAGTCCACGCGCGCCAGCTCGGTGGGCACGTCGTTGAAGAAGCTGAAGTACAGCGGGTCGAACGGCTCGCCCCGGCGGGCCTTGACGCGCAGGTTGTTGAGCTCCGCGATGACGATGGCGTCCCGGAAGCGGGCGCGCGCGCCATGCATGGAGCCCGACGCGTCGCAGACGTAGACGCGCACCGCGGTGCGCTTCACCTTCCGGGGGCGCGGGGGCGGCTCGTCATCCAGGTACGCGCGCACCAGCTGGTGACTGGCGGCCAGGTCCCGCAGCAGCATCCGCGGGTCCGACAGGACGAAGTTGTGGACCTCATGGAGGCTGCCCGTCGTCTCGTACGTCATCCGCTGCGTGGGGTATGGGACACGCCGGGGCACCGCCCGGGCGGCGCGCGTGTCCGCCAGGACGATCTCCTCCGACAGCGCGTCCTCCACGTCGAAGTAACGGGCGCAGCCCGCCGCCAGCTCGAAGGTGGCGAGCTGCTCGGGCCGCAGCGAGAAGGCCAGGTCCGTCAGCAGCTCGTCGGCCCGCGGAGGCCCTGGCGTCTCCTCGGGCGCCACGGCGGGCTCGCCGAACCAGTGCGACAGGGCATCGAGCTCCGCGCGCTCCAGCAGGGATGACAGTTGCGAGGGCGCGGGCAGCAACGGCGACAGCGCGGCGCGCGCCGCATCCGCCAGCGCCACGTCCCCTGCCTCCAGGGCCCGCTCGTACAGCCCCTTCAGCGAACGGTAGGCCACCTGGGGCTCACGCCGGGCCGTGTGCCGCACATGCCGCAGCAGCTCCTCCATGGAGCGCACAGCGGGGACGGCCCGCACCCGCTCGCGGGCCTCGGCCACCTGGCGCCGCAGCGCCATGCCCCGCTCGCGGTCATGGTCCGAGCCCAGGCGGATGAGCAGCTCGTGCGCCAGGTCCAGGTCACGGCGCTTCTGCATGACGTCGGTGGCGTTGGCCCTGGCGCGGTCCGCGAAGAACTCCGCCACGGCCAGCCGGGCGCTGGAGGGCGCGTGACGCGTGGCGCGCCCGTCCGCGCGCCCGTAGATCTCCAAAGCCTCTTCGTCGTCCGAGGGCGCCGTGGCGGGCCGGGCGAAGAGCTCCGCCACCTTCACCACGCGCGCCAGTTGGACGAAGCCCTTCTCCAGCGCGGCGACCGCGCCGGGCGGCGACTCCCCGGCCCGCCACGCGCGCTCCACGCGCTCCAGGCACAGCGCCAGCTCTTCGAGCGCCTGGTGGGCCCGGTCCAGCAGCCCCTGGGCCAGGGCCCCCGCGCGGCCCTTGCGGAGCCCCAGCGCCTTGAGCAGCCGCGCATCCGCCGACGTGTGCACCCCCACGCGGTCCAGGTCCCTGTCCAGCGAGGCCAGCACCGGCAGCGAGACGTCCTCCGGACCGCGCGCACGCCGGCCGAACAGCGCCCACGCCCGCCAGCCGCCACGCGCGGGCGCGGGCTGGTGGAGCGCGTCCAGCCGCCGCCGGAGGTCCGCGAGGCGCCGGGCCAGCACGCTCAGCGCCCTCTCCCCGCTTCAGCCCCGAGCCGCCACCACGCGCCGCTCATGACGCCGACCGCCGCGCCAGCACCTGCCGGCTGAAGCGCCCGAAGTCCTCGTCGATGCCCCGAAGCTGCCCCTCCAGCCTCCGCGCGCCCTCCCCCAGCTCCCCCGCCATGGTGCCCACCAGGGCCAGGACGCCCCGCAGCCGCACCAGCTCCCCTTCCTTCAACGCGAGCATCGGGAAGCGGCTGCGCACCAGCCGGTCCACGGTGCGCTCGGCGTCGGCCCGCTCCGTCAGGGATTCCGGCGCGGGAAGCGACGTGAGCAACTGGGTCAACCAGCTCCGCAGGTACTTGACGCGTGTCTGGACGAAGGCGAGCTCGGCCTCGGCCACCGCCGAGCGCACGGCCTCTGACAGGAACCCCGGCGCGGCGCCGCCGTGGCTCGCGGCCAACTGACCATCCAGCCCCAACAGGGCGGCCAGCTCCCCATCCGGCGCCTTGGCCGCGAAGTCACCCCGGTAGAAGACGTAGGCGTCCCCGTTGAGCACCGACAGGGACGCCGTCGGCGGGCTGACCACCTCGCGCGTGAGGTGCCGCGCGTGCTCGCGCAGCCGGGACTCGATGACCTGACGGCACTCGGCGAACACCGCGTCCACGCGGACGCCCTCGCGCCGGAGGTTCTCCGCCACGGACTGCACCGCGCGGCCGTACTGCTCGATGCGTTCGAAGGGCGTGGTGGACAGCACCTCCCGCGCATACGCGATGGCCAGGGGCAGCAGGAGCTCCTGCTTGAGCCCCTGCTGCGTGGGGTCCAGGGCGGCCAGGGCGTTCTCCAACTGCGTCAGGCGGCGCGAGTCTCCCGACAGCGCATCGAGCGGCTCCCGGCGCCCCCGCGCCAGGTGCCCCTGGAAGGAGAAGACCGCGCGCCGGCGCAACGCGGACACGACCCGGCCGCGCACTTCCGCCTCGGCCACGCGCAGGCGCTCCAACGCGGCCGGGGCGCCTTCGGCCAACTGCCCCGCCAGCGCTCCCGTCTGGGAGAGCTCCTCCTCCAGGTTGTCCGCCAGCCCGACCAGGCCCTCCAGCTTGAGCCCGTCCTCGAAGTCCACGCTCTCCGCGGACAGGGCAATCATCTCCTGGGCGCCTTCCAGGAACCGCGCCGTGGCCTCGCAGAGCGCCCCGTATGCGGGCCGCAGCTCCGGGACGGCGCCGCAGAGCGCCAACACGTCCCCGAACGAAGCCAGCAGCGCGACCCCGCCCCGCCCCTCCCCGTGCCCCGCCATTCCGCGCGCCAGCCGCTGCTCCTGCGCCGCCACCAGCGCACGCGCCGCGGCGACCAGCGGCATCCGGTTCTGCGCATGGCGAGGCCCCGGCACCAGCTTGGCCTGCAGGGCCCGCGCGGTGGTGGAGACGACGCCAGGCTGCCAGTTCCGGCTCACCGACTCGACGGCCTCCACCTCTTCGGACGTCGCGAGCGCCTGCGCCTCGCGCTCCACGCCGCCGCCCAGCGCCTGCCGCACCTTGGCCAGCGCCTCGTCGAAGGCGCGCTGCTCCAGCCGGACGATTTCGAGCTGCGCCCGCTCCCGGGGGTCCACCACGGACTTGAGCAGCGCCTCGGTCTCCCCCGCGGGTGGACCGCCCAGCAGGAAGAACCAGCGCAGCGAATCCAGGTCCTCGACGGTGGCCTCCAATGGCCGCTCCGGGCGCCGGTAGATCTGCTCCCTCACCACGGCGGCCTTCAGCGCCCACAGCGCCTTCACCACCGAGCGCTGGGAGAAGTACTTCGTCGGCACGTAGTCCGGCAGCTTCGACACCTGGGCCGCCAGCGCGCGCTCCAGCGCGTCCGCCAGCAACTCCACGCCCTCCATGACGTGGCTGGGCACCACCACCTTCGTCACCGCGTCCTGGAGCAGGTCCACCTGCTGCAACGACAACGGCGCGCGCAGGTCCGGCCGCGCGCCGTGTGAGAAGCGCTGCAACATGGCCGCCCGGCTCTCCCGGCGGGCGAAGGCCTTGGGCACGAAGCAGATGAAGCTCAACCGGTCCGCGAAGGCCAGGAGCAGCTCCGGCGAGCGCGCCAGCACCTCGGAGAGGTACCGGTTGCTCGTCATCACGACGCACTCGGTGCGCCCCGTCGTCACCCGGCGGCCATGCTTCAGCTCCCGCTCGTGCAGCACGTTGAGGATGGAGCGCAGCAGCATGTCCCGGCCGTCGAACACCTCGTCCAGGAAGGCGTGCTCGGAGCCCAGCATGCCCTCCTCGGTGAGGTACTCGGTGCGGCCCGTCTCCGTGAGCACCTTGAAGTCCACCGGGCCGATGAGGTCCGTCTGCACGGTGGACTCGGCGAGCTGCTTGGAGAAGAGCGAGGGCAACCCGGTGCGCTCGTCGATGATGCGCCCCAGCACGGCGCTGGCGATGGCGCTCTTCGCCGTCCCCGGCGGCCCCACCACCAGCACGTGCTCGCGCCCCAGGAGCGCGAGCTCGAGCTGCGTGAAGAGCGTCTCGCGCTCCAGGTAGGCCTCCCGGAGCTCGGTGAAGAAGTGCCGGAAGGCGCGGGAGGCCTGGAGGTATGGAGGCGGTGGAGATTGCACGGACAAACATGCTATCCGCCGCGCGCGGCCTATTTGAAGTGGACCGCGCAGGCCCCGTCCGGACACTGACGTCCCGCGATGCGGAAGCGATGCCGGGCCACGAGGCGATAGAGCGCGTCCAGGAGCTGCCGCAGGCCCGGCACGTAGTACACCCAGAGCAGCCGTCCCAGCGGCCGCCGGCCCACCGCCAGGACAATGGCCTCCAGCCCCTCCACCACCCGCCCATCCGGCAGGACGAGCTGCATGGCCCGCTCACAGCGGTCCGCGGTGACACCGGGGAAGGCCTCCAGCACGCCCTCTTCCCGGAACGAGCGCAGCCGCGTGCCCGTCTTGCCCAGCAGCCGCTGGAGCTGCCGGGCCGCCCCTCCGCACAGCCGGCAGTGCCCGTCATAGAGAATCACGTCCTGCCCGGGCGGCGTCGTTCGCAGCATCGGCGCCATGTCAGCGAGGCCTCAGCGTGTCATGCAGATGCCCGTGCACCGCGCGCCAGATGTCGTGCTGCCGCTCAATGGGGTCCATCAGCTTCATGCCCACCGACGTCGCGGGCGAGCTGCCCTGGAACGCGGAGTACTGACGCACCTGGGTGCCCCCCGCGCCGTCGTCGGCGAAGACGAAGCGATTGGTGCCGCGCAGCGGGTGTCCATCCAGCGTGGTGATGTGCACCGTGTTCGCCGCGGGCTCCAGGCGCACCGTGACGGGCGCCCACACGGGAGGCAGGCCCTTCTCCTCCAGGAACAGCTTCGCGCCGTCCACCAGCGCCGCGGCCGCCGGGCGGAGGCGGATGCCAGCGGACTCGAAGACCGCCTCTGGGTGGCGGACGAAGTAGGCGTAGGCCTGCGCCGGGGCCACGTCGGGAATGCCGCTGGTGTAGTCCGTCAAGGACGTGGGCGCTCCGGAGATGGGCGGGCTGGGCTTCAGGAGGTCCAGGTGCGTGCGCGCGTAGGCGTCCACGGCGGCGCTGTCCCCCAGCAGCCGGCTGGCCGCGGCGGCTTCGGACTGCGCGGCGGTGAGGGCGCCCTGCCGGACCTGCTCCATCAGATTGCCCGTGGGCTTCGGCGGAAAGGCGCCGCCCACGCCGAAGTCGAACTGGTTGTCGGCCCCCGTACGGGGCCCGGAGCGAGGCCCGGGAACCGGAGCCGCCGGGGGCCGCGCCATGGACGGAGCGCGGTAGGGCTCCACCGTCGAGCCCGCCGCGGCGGCGGCGGCGGGCCGGCACTGCGCCGTGCCCGTGGGAGGAGGGACGAGCGCCGGCGCCGAGGCCCCTTCGGAGGGAGCGGCGCCGGGCGGGAGGAAGGACGGTGACGGCGGGATTCGGGACATGCCCTGCCCCTCTGCACCCCCACCGCCAGCCCGCCCCCAGTCCCATCAACCCCTTGGCACCGCGCCACGTCCCGCTTCTCGTACGCCCGTCCTCCCCCGCGGAACACGCCCGCCCCGCAAGCCAGAAGGGCCGGCCCCCCCCACGCGCGCGGGAGCACCGGCCCTTCCGAGTCACGTCAGCGGCGGGCCGCTTCCGGCACTACGACTGCCGGAACTCCGCGTCCACCACGTCGTCCTTCTTCGCGCTGGCCTGCGAGCCCGGCGCCGCGGAAGGACCGGCCCCCGGCACGCCCTCGGCGCCCGGCGCGCCGCCCGTGGCGCGGTACATCTCCTCGGCGGCCTTGTAGCTGGCGGCCTGGAGCGCATCGAGCGCCGTCTTGATGGCGTCCTTGTCCTGCCCGTCGCGCACCTTGTTGAGCTCCGCCACCGCGTCCTCGAGCGACTTCGCCACGTCAGCGGACAGCTTGTCCTTGTTCTCCTTCAGGAGCTTCTCGGTCGCGTAGGCCTGGCTCTCCGCCTGGTTCTTCACGTCCACCAGCTCGCGGCGGGACTTGTCGGCGGCCTCGTTGGAGCGCGCGTCGGCGACCATCTTCTCCACCTCGTCCTTCGCCAGGCCGGACGAGTGGGTGATGGTGACCTTCTGCTCCTTGCCCGTGGCCTTGTCCTTGGCGCTGACGTTGAGGATGCCGTTCGCGTCGATGTCGAACGTCACCTCGATCTGCGGCACGCCACGCGGCGCCGGCGGCATGCCCGTCAGGTGGAAGCGGCCGAGGCTGCGGTTGTCACCCGCCATCTCGCGCTCGCCCTGGAGCACGTGGATCTCCACCTGCGTCTGGCCGTCCGCGGCCGTGGAGAAGGTCTCCGACTTGCGCGTGGGGATGGTGGTGTTGCGCTCGATGAGCTTCGTCATCACCCCGCCCAGCGTCTCCACGCCCAGGCTCAGCGGCGTCACGTCCAGCAGGAGGATGTCCTTCACCTCGCCGGAGAGCACGCCGGCCTGCACCGCGGCGCCCACCGCCACGACCTCGTCCGGGTTCACCGAGCGGTTCGGCTCCTTGCCGAACAGGCGCTTCACGGCCTCCTGCACCTTCGGGATGCGCGTGGTGCCGCCCACGAGGACAATCTCATTGAGGTCCTTCGGATCCACGCCGGCGTCCTTCAGACACTTGCGGCAGGGCTCCAGGGAGCGCTCGACGAGGTCGTCGATCATCGCCTCGAACTTGGCGCGCGTGAGCTTGACGTTGAGGTGCTTCGGACCGGACGCGTCCGCCGTGAGGAACGGCAGGTTGACGTCCGTCTCCATCGCGCTGGACAGCTCGATCTTCGCCTTCTCCGCCGCCTCCTTCAGGCGCTGGAGCACCATCTTGTCCTTGCTGACGTCGAGCCCGGTGTCCTTCTTGAACTCGGAGATCAGCCAGTCCATGATCCGCAGGTCGATGTTGTCACCGCCCAGGTGCGTGTCACCGTTGGTCGCGAGCACGTCGACCACGTTCTCGCCCACCTCCAGGATGGACACGTCGAAGGTGCCGCCGCCGAAGTCGTAGACGGCGATCTTCTCGTCCTTCTTCTTGTCCATCCCGTACGCGAGCGCCGCGGCGGTCGGCTCGTTCACGATGCGGCGCACCGTGAGGCCCGCGATCTCCCCCGCGTCCTTGGTGGCCTGGCGCTGGGCGTCGTTGAAGTACGCCGGGACGGTGATGACCGCCTCCGTCACCTTCTCACCCAGGTAGTTCTCCGCCGCGCGCTTCAGCTTCAGCAGCACCTGCGCGCTGATCTCCGGCGCGCTGTACTGCTTGCCGTCGATGTCCACGCGGGCATCGCCGTTGGGGCCACGGGCCACCTTGTAGGGGACCAGCGTGGCCTCCTCGGCCACCTCGTCGTGCCGGCGGCCCATGAAGCGCTTCGCCGAATAGATGGTGCGCTCCGGGTTGGTGATGGACTGGCGCTTCGCCACCTGACCGACCAGGCGCTCCCCGTCCTTCGTGAACGCGACCACCGAGGGCGTGATGCGGCTGCCTTCCTCGTTGACGATCACCTTGGGCTCGCGACCCTCCATGATCGCGACCACACTGTTCGTGGTGCCCAGGTCGATCCCGATAATCTTGCCCACGGTTCCTATCCTCCGGAAAAGACTGCGTTTTCTTTGAAAGCTGCTGATGTACGCCCAACGTAACCACCCACCCCTCGCTGTCAAACGCGATGGGCCGCCGGGCCACACACCTGAAGGTGACACTCCCCGCTGCGTAGCGCAGTGCGCAGGGGGCCCGCGCGCTGCGTCACAGCCGCGCCACCCGCACGCCACGGGTGCGTAACGCGCTCTACACCTCCGTCACCCCGCGGTAGCAACCAGGCGGGCTTCTGAAGCGCAGGGAACGATTCAACCCCTTGGAATTCCATGCCTGCTCGCTCGCTAACGCCCCGCGTCACGGGCTGGCGAGGATTGTGCACTGAGTCCGGGTGTCGCCGCCGGGTCCCCCACCGGCGCCAACCTTCGGAGCGTCCCTCATGCTGGTCCAGCCCCTCCGCTCTCCCGACCTCCGCCGCGCGCCCGCTTCGGACGTCACCACCGAGCCCAAGGTCGCGGTCCTGCTGAACGCCAACGCCCGGAAGGTCGACGCCCGGGTGGTGAAGTCCCTGTCCCACGTGGTGCCGGAGCAGGACCTGTTCCTCTCCCGCTCGCCGCTGGATGGCCGGCGCATCATCCAGACGGTGCTGGAGCGCGGCTACCCCATGGTCTTCACGGGTGGCGGTGACGGCACCTTCATGGGCTTCGTGAACGAGGTCCTTCACCAGGTCGGCCCGCGCGGCCGCTTCGCGGGCAAGACGCCGCCCCGCTTCGGCATCCTCAAGCTGGGCACCGGCAACGGCCTGGCCGCCTACGTCAACGCCTCCGGCACCCGGGGCGACGGCATCCTCAATGACGTGCTCCGCGCCCGCACCGGGGAGGTCCCGGGCTACCGCCCCATGGACCTGCTGATGGTGGATGGGCAGCGCGCGCCCTTCGCCGGGCTGGGCGTGGATGGCAAGGTGCTCAACGACTACATCTGGGTGAAGGAGAACCTGGGCAAGGGCCTCTTCAAGAGCATGCTCAGCGGCAGCGGCGGCTACTTCTCCGCGGTGGCCTGTAAGACGGTGCCGCACTACCTCACCCACTCGCACTGGGTGGAGTGTGAGGTCGTCAACGGCGCCTCCGAGGCCTACCGGCTCGGGCCGGATGGCACCGCGACGGGCGAGTCGCTGGCCCCGGGCGCCACCCTCTTCCGCGGCCGGCTGATGATGGCGGCGGCGGGCACCATGCCCTTCTACGGCTACGGCTTCCGCATGTTCCCCTTCGCGGGCCAGCGCCCGGGCTACATGCAGCTCCGCCTGGGCCAGGTGACGCCCACGCAGGTGCTCGCCCACCTGCCCAAGCTGTGGAACGGCCGCTGGTTCCCCGAAGGCCTGATGGACTTCCACGCCCGCGAGGTCACCATCCGCTTCGCCCACCCCATGCCCTTCCAGGTGGGGGGCGACGCGGCCGGCTACCGCGAGCAGGTCACCATGTCCGTGGCCCCGGAGTCCGTCGAGCTGGTGGACTTCACCGGCGCGATGAACTGAAGCCCCGCCGCGGGCTACCCGCGGTCGCGGGACGCCGGGGGCTTCTCGCCCGGCTCCTTGCGGCGGCCCACGACGAAGGCGTAGCTGACGCTGGCCTTGCCGTTGCTCTCGCGGTGCAGCGCCAGCTCCTCGCGCAGCGCCGCGGGCTGAGCGCCCGGGATGGACGACAGGAACGTCTCGATGTCCCGGTAGTGCGCGTCCAGCTCCGCGTCATGGAGCGTCTCGGCGGACTCGGGCTCGTAGCCAGCGCCCTCCACCACCTGCAGCAGCTCCCGCGGCAGCAGCAGCGGCCCGGCGACGCGGCGCTCCCAGAAGTCGAGCGTGGCCTTGGGCGCGAAGCGCCCCACCCGCGCGGGGAACGTGAAGCCCAGCCGCCCGCGCTTCGCCAGCAGCCCGCGCAGATTCGCGAGCGTGGCCTTCAGCGGGTAGAGCACGCGGCCCTGGACGAGGATGCCGTCGAACTCGCCCTCGGTCAGGCCCAGCGCGTCCAACGACACCCGGCGGACCTCGATCTGCTCCGCCAGCCCCTGCGCCCGCACGCGCTCACGCACCGGGTTGAGGAGGGCGTCGTCCGTGTCGGCCGCCACGACGGTGCAGCCCAGCTCCCGGGCCAGCAGCAGGGCGGCGCTTCCGTCGGGGCCACAGCCCAGCACCAGCACGCGCGAGCCGGGTTCCAACTGCGCCACCTTGGCGAAGCGCCGCGTTGCATCATCGGAGCTGAAGGCGCGCCGGACGTCCGCGGGGTGATACAGCGGGAAGGGCTCGGGCGGGGACATGGCTCCCCATATACCCGCCTCGTCTGGAGACTTCCAGCCGCCGCCGGGCCCGAATGCGCCAGGGCCGGCGGGCGGGGGGCCCTCAGAGGTAGTGGACGACGCGCTCGTCCTTGTAGAGCGCCTCGTAGATGGAGCGGCGGTGCTCCTCGGACAGGAGGTACACCGACACGCTCAGGGACAGGTACTTGCCCTTGCTGCTGGGTTGCTCGCGGATGGAGTCCGGCGAGATGTCCGTGCCCATCAGCCGCTTGAACAGCTCGCGCACGTGCTCGGAGAAGCCAGCGTCCTGCAGGCCCATCACCTTGAAGGTGTAGACGGTGGGGTACTCGATGAGGGGCTTCTTCTCCTCTTCGCCGGCGGGGGGGCTTCCTGGGTCTTCCTTCGTCATGGCGGGTACCAGCGCTACAGCAGGTTGGCGGCGAGCTCGGCCAGGGCGCTGCGCTCACCCTTGGCCATGGTGATGTGCGCCGCGATCTTCTCGCTCTTGAAGCGGTTGACCACGTGGACCAGGCCGTTGTTCGTCGCGTCCACGTACGGGTTGTCGATCTGGAACGGGTCTCCCGTGAGGATGATCTTCGTGTTGTCGCCCACGCGGGTGATGATGGTCTTCACCTCGTGCGGCGTGAGGTTCTGGGCCTCGTCCACGATGATGAACTGGTTGGGCAGGCTGCGGCCGCGGATGTACGTGAGCGGCTCGATCTCCATCAGCCCCAGGTCCAGCAGCTCGTGGTAGCCGCGCCCGGCCTTCTTGTCCGCGCGGCTGAGGTTCATCAGGAACTCCACGTTGTCGAAGATGGGCTGCATCCAGGGGTTGAGCTTCTCCTCGACGCTGCCGGGCAGATACCCGATGTCCCGCCCCAGCGGGAAGATGGGCCGGCTGACCAGCAGCTTCTGGTAGAGCCCCTCCTCCGTCACCTTCTGCAGGCCCGCGGCGATGGCGAGCAGCGTCTTGCCCGTGCCCGCCTTGCCCACGATGGTGACCAGCTTGATGTCGTCGTTGAGCAGCAGGTCCAGGCAGAAGGCCTGCTCCATGTTGCGCGGGCGGACGCCCCACGTCCCGTCCTTGATCTGCCGCGCCAGCGGCACCAGCCGGCCCCGGGCCCCGTTGTAGCGGCCCATGGCGGTGTGGGACGGGTTCGTCTCGTCCTTGAGGAGCACCACCTGGTTGGCGAACAGGGACTCGGTGTCCGGCAGCTCCACCTCCGCGCCCTGGCGGTACATCTGGTCCACCAGGTCCTTGGGGACCAGCCGCTCGGCGAAGCCGGTGTACAGCTCGGTGATCTCCACCCGCTCGGTGTCGTAGTCCTGGGCGATGAGGCCCAGGGCGTCCGCGCGGATGCGGAGGTTGGTGTCCTTGGTGATGAAGACGGCCTGCGTGTCCGGCTCCGCCTCCATCAGGTCCAGCGCCACCCCGAGGATGCGGTTGTCCATCAGGTTGCCGTCCGCCATGGACGGCGGCAGGGCGCGCTCGGTGAAGCTCACCCGCAGCATGCCGCCGTGCGGCAGGGGCACCCCCTCCTTCAGCGAGCCCTCGGCGCGGAACGAGTCCAGGTAGCGCGCCACCAGGCGCGCGTTGCGGCCCAGCTCGGAGAGATCGCGCTTGAACTGGTCGATCTCCTCGATGACGTAGATGGGGATGATGACGTTGTTGTCTTTGAAGCCGTAGATGCTGCGGGGGTCGTGGAGCAGGACGTTGGTGTCGAGAATGAAGTTCTTACGCATCGTGGGTTGCGCGACCTGAAGGTTCGGCTGCGACCGCGAGGGACCGTGCGACGGCGAGTCTCCTGACCACTATAGGCACCGGCTCCCGGGGAAACAGCCTGCTTGTCGCCAGGACCTGCGCCTGTCCGAAACCCCACGCCCCAGACGCCGGGGACGACGACGGTTCCCACGGCGCCTTTCGACCACTCACCGTGGATCAGCCCTGTAGCACGAGCGGCCGTCCGTTCAGTGCGCCACGACGGGCGCCAGCGGATCATACCCGAGCAGCTCCGCCACCCGCTCGGGCGGTGGCCCTGGGGGCATCCGCTCCCAGGGGAAGCGCCGCTGGAGCGTCTCCTCGTCGAGCGAGAGCAGGCGCCGCGCCTCCAGTTGGAGCGCGTCATCCCACGCGTTCGCGTCGAAGTGCTGTCCCAGGCGGGAGCTCGCGGGGGCCAGCATGGGCGAGGGCTTGAAGGCCACGGTCTGCCCCTGCTCATCGCGCATGCAGCGCAGCTCCACGGCCCACGCGTGGAGCCAGCGAGGCAGGTGCTGCCCCGCCTGACGAAGCGCGAGGAAGCGGCCCTGCGCGGCGCCATCCGCGAAGAGGAAGCGGCGGTCATAGACGCAGGCGGCGGAGAAGGTGGAGGGCGTGAGCGCCAGGGCCTCGGTGCCGAGGCGGCGGGCCATCAACAGGAGCACGTCCAGGATGTGGCCGGCGAGCTTGAGCCCGGGGTGGTTCTGCCCGGGCAAGGGTGGCCGGTGCCAGTCGAAGGAGCGCCCCGGGTGCTGGAGCAGCAGCGAGTCCACGTACAGCAGCGGCGTGGTGGCGAGCGCGTCACCGAGCCCCACCTCGTCCCCTGTCGTCCGCCGCAGTTCGAGGTCCGCGACGGGCGCGTAGAAGCGGCGGCTCATGACGATGATGCGCGGCCGGTACGGGTCCGTGCAGACGGCGCGAAGCTCCACCGGACCCACCCGCTCCTCGACCCGCTGGAGCAGGCCGTAGGCGCGCAGGGCCCGCTCCAGCCCCTGGGGGCTGTAGGTGCCGAACACCAGGTCCGCGCGGGAGGCCTCGGCGTTGCCCAGCCCCAGGTCCTCCAGGGACATGCCCACGCGCTCGGAGACGGCCAGGTCCGGCCCGCTCAGTGCCCGGTAGATGCGACGGTAGCGGGGGTTGACGGGCTGAGTCCGAGGCATGGCTCCCACCTATTCGTAGCGGATGTCCACCACCGTGAGTTCGATGTCCCCGCGCGGCCGCCGCACCTCGACCGAGTCCCCCACGGCCTTGCGGAGGAGCGCCCGCCCCATGGGGGACTCCACGCTGATGCGCCCGCCCGAGGCGTCAATCTCGTCAGAGCCGACGATCTGATAGGTGCTGCGGCCGCCGTCCTCATCCTCCAGGCTCACCGTCGCCCCGAAGTAGACGTGTGAGCGGTCGGTCTGTTCCGCGGGGGTGACGATGGTGGCGGTGTCCAGGCGCTTCTGGAGGAAGCGGAGGCGGCGGTCGATTTCGCGCAGGCGCTTCTTCCCGTAGATGTACTCGGCGTTCTCGGAGCGGTCGCCCTGGGCGGCGGCGGCGGAGACCTCGGCCGTGACCTTGGGGCGCTCCTCATTGAGGAGGTGGACGAGCTCGCGGTGCAGGCGCTCGGCGCCCGCCCGGGTGAGGTAGCGGCGGAACGGGGCCCGCTCGGCGTCGTCCTCGGTCTCCTCTTCGTTGGCGTGGACATCCTGGGACATGCCTCCTGTATACCGCCGGGGGGTGACAGGGTGCGAAGGGCCCCTGTGCGGGACGTTCACCGGAGAGCGGACGGGACGTTGTCAGAAACGCCCCCATGCGCTCGCCAGTGGAAAGCGTCGCCGAGTTCGGGTAGGAAGCGCCTGCCCCGGGGGCTTCCGGGGTGGTGGCGAAAAATTTAAAAAAGAATAGTGCGAGTCGCTAGCTCAGCTGGTAGAGCACCGGCCTTTTAAGCCGAGGGTCGGGGGTTCGATCCCCCCGCGACTCATGTTGTTGCAGTGAAGCGCGACGTCCCCGTCGTCTAGAGGCCCAGGACGCTGGCCTTTCAAGCCGGTAACACGGGTTCGAATCCCGTCGGGGACATTAGGGCAGCCCCGTAAGTACCCGGAAACACAGGGTACTTACGGGGCTGAACCGTTCATAAGGGTTCGCTGGAGTCCGGTCGATTACGTACGGATTACGTACGCAGATTGCCTGCCGAAATCGCCCTCCCCTTCCCGGCTGGCCGTCGAACGGGAGCCGTACGGTTCCAGTCGTGCTCCAGCAACCGCTGGGCCTCTGCTTGAGCGACAGCCATGTTGGCCCTGAACGCTCCTCCCGCATCCATTGCGGTGGCGGTTCGGTGCCCGTGCAGGGCCGCCCATCTAAAGTCCGGTACCGCAGAGCAGAGGCGGGAGCCCCGTAACCTGGAGGATCGACTCGGAGGTTACGGTATGGTCCGCCTCCGATGGCTCCCCCGCTTCCTCTGACCCCACAGCAGCGACGTGCCACCCTTGAGCAGCTCTCCAGGGACAGGCTGACCAGCCTCTCCGACCACTTCGGGCTCGATGTCGGCGACCGTCGCGTCATCCAGAACCACGTGAACGCCATCATTCGGTCCAGATCCGTGGACTTCGGGGAGCTGCTTGGCCTGCTCAAGCGAGAGGAGCTTCAGGCCATCTGCGAAGCTCTGGGGCTGGACCGCGGTGGCCGTGAGAAGGAGGTTCTCGTCCAGCGCATCCTGAACCTCGGCGCACCCGATGGAGCTGAGCCCCCCCCCGAGGATGCGCCTGTGGCCGACCGGCCCCAAGCGGGAATGCGTAAGCAAGCCCGCCCCGAGAAAAACGGCGGCGATCTCGGTTTCGAGGCTACCCTCTGGCAGGCAGCCGACAAGCTCCGGAACAACCTCGATGCCGCCGAGTACAAGCATGTGGTCCTCGGCCTGATCTTCCTCAAGTACGTCAGCGACGCCTTCGAGGAGCACAAAGCCCAGCTGTTGGCCGAGGCCGACCAGGGTGCCGACCCCGAGGACCCGGACGAGTACCGGGCCGAGAACATATTCTGGGTTCCCAGGGAGGCCCGTTGGTCTCAGCTCCAGGCACAGGCAAAGCAGCCGACTATCGGCAAGCTCGTGGATGACGCCATGGTCGCCATCGAGCGGGACAACCCCAGTCTTAAGAGCGTCCTGCCGAAGGAGTACGCCCGCCCGGGGCTGGACAAGCAGCGCCTCGGCGAACTGATAGACCTGATCGGCAGCATCGGCCTCGGAGACCGGGCGAACCGCAGCAAGGACATCCTCGGCCGGGTCTACGAGTACTTCCTCTCGGAGTTCGCCAGCGCCGAGGGCAAGAAGGGCGGCCAGTTCTACACGCCCCGGTCCGTGGTGAAGCTGCTCGTGGAGATGCTGGCGCCGTACCGAGGCCGGGTGTACGACCCCTGCTGCGGCAGCGGCGGCATGTTCATCCAGAGCGAGAAGTTCGTGGAGGCGCACGGCGGCAAGCTCGGGGACATCAGCATCTTCGGCCAGGAGTCGAACCCCACGACGTGGCGCTTGGCCAAGATGAACCTCGCGATCCGGGGCATCGACGCAAACCTCGGCGCAGAGAACGCCGATAGCTTCCGCCGGGACCAGCACAAGGATTTGAAGGCTGATTACATTCTGGCAAACCCGCCCTTCAACGACAGCGACTGGGGTGGGGAGCGACTCCGCGAGGACGTCCGCTGGAAGTTCGGCGTGCCTCCGGCTGGCAACGCCAACTTCGCCTGGGTGCAGCACTTCATTCACCACTTGGCCCCTACTGGCACGGCCGGATTCGTGCTCGCCAACGGCAGCATGTCCTCAAACCAGAGCGGCGAAGGGGAGATCCGCAGGGCGATAGTCGAAGCTAACCTCGTGGACTGCATGGTGGCCCTGCCCAGCCAGCTCTTCTACTCCACGCAGATTCCGGTTTGCCTCTGGTTCCTCGCCAGGGACAAGAAGAACAACCGACTGCGCGACCGTTGCGGTGAGACCCTCTTCATTGACGCCCGGAAGCTCGGGCGGATGATCGATCGCACTCACCGGGAACTAACCGACGAGGACATCGCCCGAGTGGCAGGCATCTATCGTGCCTGGAGGGGCGACAAGGGCGCCGGCAAGTACGAGGACATAGCTGGCTTCTGTAAGGCAGCTCGACTGGAGAATATCAGCAGCCACGGCTTCGTTCTGACCCCGGGCCGGTACGTGGGCGCCGAGGATGCTCAGGACGAAGACGAGCCGTTCGCCGCGAGGTTCCAGCGGCTGACCTCGACGTTGGCGGCGCAGTTCGCGGAGGGTGCGCGGCTGGAAGCCGAGATCCGGAAACAACTTGGCAAGGTCGCGGAGCAAGGCTGATGGCGGACGTGCGCGCCCTGCATGTGCCTCAACTCAGCCGCCCACTGCCATCGGGGTGGTACTGGGCTAGGCTCGACGATGTGGCTCAGGTCTTCGACTGTCCTCATTCCACCCCGGACCTAACGGATTCTGGGCCATTCGTCGTCCGGTCTCAGGACATCAGGTCTGGGGTGTTCCGACGAGATGGCTGCGCCCGAGTCTCGGAGAGCACGTACCGCGAGCGAGTAGCGCGAGCAGAACCACAGTGGGGCGATCTTCTATACAGCCGAGAAGGCACGTACTTCGGCATCGCGGCCGAGGTTCCAGCCGACGTGCAGGTCTGCCTCGGGCAGCGCATGGTGCTGATTCGGCCGAACTCGAAGGTGATCAATCATCGCATATTGCGGTTCTGGCTGAACTCGCCTGCCATGGCGGCGCACGTTCATGGTTTCCGCGATGGATCCGTCGCAGAGCGATTGAACCTCCCGACTATTCGTGCTCTCGCGATTCTTGTTCCGAGCCGCGCCGAACAGAATGCGATGGCTGAATGCCTCGGCGCCCTCGACGACAAGATCGAGCTGAACCGCCGCATGAACCAGACCCTGGAGACCATGGCCCAGGCGCTGTTCCGGTCCTGGTTCGTGGACTTCGACCCGGTGCGGGCCAAGGCCGCGGGCCGCCAGCCCGAGGGCATGGGGCCGGAGACGGCGGCGCTGTTCCCGTGCCGGTTCGTGGACTCGGAGCTGGGGCCGATTCCGGAGGGGTGGAGAATCATGCCACTGGGCGAATCCTGCGCGGCCATCTTTAGCGGTGGAACCCCAAGCACCCGTGAGCAGCGATTTTGGGGTGGCAAGGTGCCATGGCTGTCGTCTGGAGAGACTCGTCACAGCTTCATCATCGAGACCGAGAAGACTATTACCGAGGAGGCCATCACTGGTTCGAGCACACGGCTGGCAAGATCCGGATCGACGGTCATCGCCAGCGCTGGGCAGGGACACACGCGTGGCCAGACCTCATTCTTGGCCTTCGACTCCTACATCAACCAGTCGGTCGTCGCGGTGGTTGCCGACCCAGCGGTTTCCTCCGACCTGTTCGTGTTCCACGATCTTGCTAGGCGCTACGAGCAGTTCAGACGGCTGTCGGACTCGCACAGCTCGCGAGGGAGTCTCACGACCAAGCTGCTTGCAGACCTGAAAGTGATCATCCCTCCGCGAGACCTCATTACCGCCTTTGACAGAGCGACCGAGCCGCTGGTCGAACAGAACATCAGCAATCTCCGGCAGTCGGTCACCATCTCCCGCCTGCGCGACCTACTCCTTCCCAAGCTCCTCTCCGGGGAGATCCGCGTCCGAGAGGCCGAAGCCCAACTCGCAGCCACCGCCTGACCATGAGCCCGAACCTCACCGAGTCCATCGCAGAGGAGGAGGCGCTCCGGTACTTCGAAGAGCTGGGGTACTCGGTGGTCGTCGCCCAGAAGAATGAGCCGGGTGCCGACCGCGAGGGGCTGGGCGAGGTCATCTTGGCGAGCCGACTCCGGGCCGCCGTCGAGCAGATCAACAAGGGTCTGCCGGCGGCGGCGTTGGACGAGGCCATCCGCAAGGTCATGGTCCAGGAGCATCCATCCCTGGTCCAGGAGAACCGGCGCAACCACCGGCTCCTTGTCGATGGCGTCGAGGTCGAGTACCTCCGAGACGGCCGCGTAGTCGGAGACCGGGTTCGGCTGATCGACTTCGAGAACCCGGAGAACAACGACTGGCTAGTCGTGAGCCAATTCACCGTCGTGGACGCGGGCCACAACCGGCGCCCGGACCTCATCGTCTTCCTCAACGGCATCCCCGTGGCGGTCATCGAGCTGAAGAACGCCGCCGACGAGGACGCCACCATCTGGACGGCCTTCCACCAGCTCCAGACCTACAAGAAGGACCTCCCGTCCCTCTTCCGCTTCAACGAGATCCTTGTCGTCAGCGACGGACTGGAAGCCCGCATCGGTTCGCTGACGGCCAACCGGGAACGTTTCGCGCCCTGGCGCACCATCGACGGCGAGGCGCTTGCGTCCTCGAACCTGCTTGGGCTTGAGGTCCTCGTCCGGGGCGTCTTTGAGAAGCGTCGCCTCCTGGACTTCATCCGGCACTTCGTCGTCTTCGAGGAGGACGGCGCGGAGGTCGTGAAGAAGCTCGCCGGCTACCACCAGTTCCACGCAGTCCAACAGGCAGTGGATGCCACCGTTCAAGCCGCGCGACCGGACGGAGATCGGCGCGTCGGCGTGGTCTGGCACACGCAAGGCAGTGGCAAGAGCCTCACCATGGCCTTCTACAGCGGCAAGGTCATCCTGCATCCAGCCATGCAGAACCCGACGCTGGTGGTTCTCACCGACCGGAACGATCTCGATGACCAGCTCTTCGCTACCTTCAGCCGCTGCCATGAACTACTCCGGCAGAAGCCGGTTCAGGCGGTAGACCGCGCCGACCTCCGGGACAAGCTGCGGGTCAACAGCGGCGGCGTGGTCTTCACGACCGTGCAGAAATTCGCGCCGGAGGAGAAGGGCGACCGGTTCCCGCTGCTCTCGGACCGCCGGAATATCATCGTCGTCGCCGACGAAGCGCACCGGAGCCAGTACGACTTCATCGACGGGTTCGCCCGTCACCTTCGCGACGCCCTCCCCGGAGCCAGCTTCATCGGCTTCACCGGCACGCCCATCGAGACCACGGACAAGAACACCCGGGCGGTGTTCGGCGAGTACATCAGCGTCTACGACATCCAGCGCGCCGTCGAGGACGGCGCCACGGTGCCGATCTACTACGAGGGGCGCCTCGCCAAGTTGGAGCTGAAGGACTCGGAACGTCCCAACATCGACCAAGAGTTCGAGGAGGTCACGGAGGGCGAGGAGGAGGTCCGCCGGGAGCGGCTCAAGAGCAAGTGGGCCCAGCTCGAAGCGGTGGTCGGCACCGAGAAGCGGCTTGCCGTCATCGCCAAGGACCTGGTGCAGCACCTGGAGCACCGGCTGGAGACCATGGAAGGCAAGGCCATGGTGGTCTGCATGAGCCGGCGGATCTGCGTGGACCTCTACCGCGAGCTGACCAAGCTGCGGCCGGAGTGGCACAGCGACGACGACGAGAAGGGCAGCATCAAGGTCGTGATGACCGGCTCGGCGTCGGACCCACTGGACTGGCAGCCACACATCCGCAGCAAGGGGCGCCGCGAGGCGCTCGCGACCCGCTTCAAGAACCCGAAGGACGAGCTGAAGCTGGTCCTCGTCCGGGACATGTGGCTGACCGGGTTCGACGCCCCATGCGTCCACAGCATGTACGTGGACAAGCCGATGCGCGGTCACGGGCTCATGCAGGCCATCGCCCGCGTGAACCGGGTGTTCAGGGACAAGCCGGGCGGTCTCGTCGTGGACTACCTGGGCCTCGCTGATCAGCTCAAGTTCGCCTTGGCCACGTACACGGAGGCCGGTGGCAAGGGCAGCACCGCCATCGACCAGAACGAGGCCGTGGCAGCGATGCTGGCGCGCTTCGAGGTCTGCCAAGCCATGTTCCATGGTCTCGACTACCAGCCGGCGCTCAGCGCGCCGAAGGTGCTGCTCAACCTCCTGCCCACTGCACAGGAGCACATCCTGAAGCAGGAGGACGGGAAGGACCGCTTCGTCCAGACCGTCACCGAGCTGAGCCGCGCGTTCGCGCTGGCAGTGCCACACGAGGACGCTCTTCGGGTTCGCGACGAGGTGGCGTTCTTCCAGGCGGTAAAGGCGGCGCTGGTGAAGCGAGCGGCGGTGGACGCCAAGCCCGAGGAAGACCTCGACCACGCCATCCGACAGATCGTTAGCCGCGCCGTTGCCGCGTCTGAAGAGGTCGTGGACATCTTCCAGGCGGCCGGCCTGAAGAAGCCGGACATCAGCATCCTCTCGGATGAGTTCCTCGCCGAAGTGCGCGGCCTGCCGCAGCGAAACCTGGCCTTGGAGCTGCTCCGGAAGCTCTTGAACGACGAGCTGAAGAAGAGATCGCGGACCAACCTCGTCCAGTCCCGGAACTTCTCGGAGATGCTGGAGCGTGCCGTTCGGTCGTACCGGAATCGGGCAATCGAGACCGCGCAAGTCATCGAAGAATTGATCAAGCTCGCCGAGGAAATGCGCGATGCGCAAGCCCGGGGCGAAAAGCTCGGACTCTCGGATGATGAACTGGCCTTCTATGAGGCTCTCGGCCTGAGCAATGCCGCGCTCCAGTTCATGGGCGAGCCGGTGTTGAAGGCCATGGCCCGAGAGCTAACGGAAATCATCCGCAGAAATGTGACCATCGACTGGACGCAGCGGGAGACTGCGCGGGCGAAGCTCCGAACCCTCGTGAAGCGGTTGCTCCGCAAGTACAAGTACCCGCCGGATCGCCAGGAAGTGGCAATGCAGACGGTGATGGAACAGGCCGAGCGACTATGTGAAACCTGGGCCGAGGACGGGCTACTGGCGGTGTCCGCGACTGTTCCTCCGGACTCCCCTGCCAGTGTGATTCAAATACCGACGCAGGCGTATCAGCACGAGCCGGCGAAGCCACTGATGGCCGCTGAGCCTAGCCCGAAATTGGATATCTCATCGAAGCCCCGCCGCCGGCGGTAGTAGGTGGGCCCAATCCAGCCTTTGCTCAACGTTCAAGCGCTAACGCTACGCCCCTCCAGCGTGTCATCGCAACTACTACGGCGCATGCTTCAGCGGCTCCAATCAACGTGCATATCGTCCACCCGGTTGGCGCGGTGGCCGTCTCCCGTAGCGGGTGCTTGGAGAGCCTGACCATCGTATAATCCCGGTTCAAGTGCGGCCCTGCCCCGGTGGTCGTGGACGATGGAGATGGTCTCCAGATGAAGGCAGGTATGCCTTCCGCAGCATCGCAGCTCGCCATGCCGGCCGATCTAAACCGCCTCGACGAGTCCGCTAAACATCCAGCCCAGCGTGCTCGAAGAAGGAGCGAAGGACGTCGGGACGATGCTGTAGGGCCCGAAATTCCCTTCGCGCCAGGCGCATGAGGTCCGAAATGGCAGGGGGCGTTGCGTTGAGCAATGCCTCCTTCACCACGCCATTGCAGCCCTCCTCTGGGTTGAGGTCAGGAGCGTACGGGGGCAGCCACTCGACGAGGACGTCCTTCGAGTGGCGTTGCAGCCAGGCCCTGACCGCCTTGGAACGGTGCGCCTGAAGGCGGTCCCAGATGATGACGAGCGGACGTCCGAGGCGCCGATGGAAGTACCTCAATGCGGCGATGACTTCCTTGTCGTGGACAGCGCCGACGAAGTGGCGGGCGAACACCTTGGGGCGTTCACGCCCCCGCGGCGCCGTCAGGAGCACGACGCTGGAAATCTCTCGGCGCCTGCTCAGACGCTTGAGGACTCGGACTTGTCCCACCGGCGCCCAGGTGGTGCCCAGGCGGGCCCGAAACGTGTGACCCGTCTCATCCAAGAAGGCAATTGTCCTCCCGCTTCTTCGAGCCCCCTTTTTATTCGAGGCCAATCTCTTCGCACCCAAGCTTCGATGAGCGCATCATCCCGCTCGCTGGCCTGGGAACGAGGGCGGTGCGCGGAGAACCCGAGCCGATGCAGCGGCCTCGTCAGGGAGCGTGGGTGGTACCGCACGCCCCAGCGGTGCTCGATGAGATGTGCGATGCGTGGAAGGGTCCACCGCTCCGTGGGAAAGCCGGCCCTGACAGCGCCGGCATTGAGCGCTCGGGCCACTTGCTTCCACTGCGAGGGGCTCAGCTGCGAGGGACGCCCCTGATGCGGCTTGCGCCGCAGCTTCCTGACACCGCCCTGTGCGAGGGCTTTGCACCATTGAGACACCGCCCCCCGGGTGACACCGCACTCGTCCGCTACGTCGACTGGGCGCCAGCCCGATTTCAGCAGTGAAGCGGCGAACAATCGCCGCTCCTCCATCTGCTCGGGCGTCAGCCTGAATGGCTGCTGCCCCATCACCACCACCCCCTTCATTGGAACAACCGTTCCGGGGTTTAGGGGATTCGTCGAGGCGGTTTAGGTCACGAACACTGCGGCGAGGATGGGCCAGACAACATGACGAATTCCGTCGCGATGGGTCGTACATCCGGGATGCTCGCGTCACGGCACTGAGAGGTCAAGGCGCTGAGCGCCCGCCGATCTCCGGGAAGCGCGCATAGGCCCGCAGGAGCGCGTCCAGATGGGCGGGGTTGTCCAGGTCAAGCGGCGCGTCCGTGAGCTTCACGACCCAGCCGCCTGATGCCGTGCGACGTGCCCGTGAAAGCAGGTCCTCGTCCCGATCCAGGTCCGGGAACCCGATAGCCTGTGCGGCAGTCGCCGACCAGTAGTTCAGCCACCCGAGATAATAGGGAATTTCAGGCGAGCGGATGTGCGCGAAGAGCTTCAGGGCTGGCAGGCCCCGGGGCGGGGACGGCGGCCCTTCCAGCGTGGGAGCAATCTGCTCCGCGATGTCCCCCGACGCGGCGTCCGGAGTAGCGTGCCCCCAGAACGCGCGTGCGCCCTCCGCCACTGCTTCAAGCACATCCATCGCTGCCGCAATAACCGCCGCATCTAGCGGCAACTTCGCATGAACTTGGAGTTGTGACCGACCGCATGGGCTCACATATGCGGATCGTTGGCGCCCGGAAATCATCACGGGGTAACGCTCATCGTTGTTACATACCATCGGGAACCCGCCGCGCGTGGCCTCCTCAGCCAACCACGCATCGCGCCGTGGCAACGCGGCAAGTCGTCGTCTCTCAGTGACTCTCCACTCCAAGCGCAAGCCGGGGAGCGCTTTTTCCATCCCATGGACGGCAGCGAGTGTGCGCTTGTCGTCACCCACAAGCGCAGGCGCATAGGCATTGAGAATGAGAGGGCTTCGAGTGGTCATCGTTTGCATCCCGTTACGACGATCTTGAAGGTGGGATCCTGCTTGAGCAGCGCGAGTCTGTGCGCGCCGGTGCTCACGCCGACAACGAAGTCATATCCACAGGCCAGCGCAGCGTCGCGCTCCTTATTCAATTGCTCGAACTCCTTCTCGATTTCCCGCTCCCGGATAAAGCCATTATATGTGTCAAACCGATGGGTCTTGATCTCCCATAGCACGCGCACGCCGACTTGCAGCGCATCGAAGCGCACGCCATCCACGAGCACGTCCATTCCGGGATAACGGTTAGGCGGAAACTTGTCGGCGCATTCGTTATGCGGGGCATCCTCGCCCGCGTGCGGCACCGGGACGGGTCTGCACTCGGGACGGCGCTCGCGCTCCAGTGGCCCGGTCGGACCTGGAGGAAACCAGTCCTGCCCTGATGGCTCCGGCTTGGTTTTTCGCTTCGCTGAGAGTTCCTGCGAGGCGGGCTTCGTTTGCGGCGCGGGCTCTTCCTTCTCGGAGCTACTCCCTCGCAGTTCATACGCATCTAGCGCTTCCTTGATAGCCGCTCCCACCACCACCACGCCAACGACGATCACCGCGCCCACAACGATCTCGGGGGCAGCCAAGACACAGAGGCCGATTCCCAAGACAGCCGCGTCCGCCGAGGCAACGGCACATCGTCCCGTTTGGTCGTTGAACCGGACCCGATCACGGTCGAGGGCTGCGAAGCACCGCTCGGCAAGCACGGCCCAAGGCTGGGAGGCCTCACGAACAGCGCACTGCCCCCCGTCAGTCCACGGCAGCGTCGCCGCTCGCTGGAGGTTGGCGATCCTCAGGTTCACGTACGCGGGCTCTTTGGGACTCGGGGCCGACGTGGCACAGGCCGAGAGGAGGAGCAGGAGTGCGGCGCATGCTCGGAGTCGCATTGCTTCGTCCTTTCCGTCGAGCCAGCAAGCCATGGGGCAAGGCTGGCCGCAGGTGGAGCATGCCAGCAGCCTCGAATAGCTTGCACATCCGGAACCAACAGAAAATCAACAACTTGGACTCGAAGGAGAGAGAGGGAGCAGCGCCAACGCCAATGGCGGGTGGGCTGGCAGCTCATCGGGCCTACCCATGGATGTATGAGCTATAGGACCCAATGGTGAGCAGACCCGTTCCTGAGGGACCCCAGGCGCGTTCAACTCGGTGACAAGCCAGGTGTGACCACCGTCCTCACTTGTTGCGCGGCGTCTCGCTGATCCAACGGAATCCTCGGCTCTTGACGAGCTCCAACTCCGACGCGTCCCTCCTCACAAGCAGGACCCGCAGCGAGCGATCGCCGAGGAAACCCTCCAGTACCAGCGACTCCGCGTCGGGCCGGGAGTAGTTCAAGATCATCGGCACGTGTCCGTTCTCCATGGCGGACAGCGTGAGCCCTTGCTCCGCGGGGCGCAGGTTCACGCGGTAGCGCATCCAGGCGTCGTTCATGCGCTGAATGGCTCCGTTGTTCGAGGCCTCGAAGACGACTCGCTTCCACCGCGTCGCATCCGTGGCCATTGGGGGCACCTCCTGCCCGCCCCACTCGAACGACTCGACCGTGTAGATGCCGTACAGCTCGGACCGCGGCGCGTCCTCGCCCCACAGTCTCCGGTGCTCGAGCTTCTCCGCCGTCATCGACACCGCACACCAGCCGAGGAACAAGCACTTCACCGTCCGGCGCCCCCACTCCATCCAGGGTGCGGCGAACGGGGTTCGGAGCGTCACCGGTTCGGTGGGGCGATTCAGCACCAGGAAGTCGACCAGCCGCCGGACGTCGGGAACCACCAGGAACACGGCCATCAGCAGCAGGTGCGACGAGCCCATCTTCACCGACACGTCAAAGGCGAAGTTGAGCATCACCACGTTGCTCATGACGCCCACCACCACCAGCGCCCCCAGCGTCGTCGTCCGCCGGAAACACAGCAGCACGCCGCCCAGCACCTCCGCGCCACCCGTGAAGGCGCTGTAGCCCGTCGAGTACCCCATGAAGTCCCACATCAGGCCCATGGGGGACGCATCGCCCATCGGTCGCAACAGCTCGCGGAGTTCGGGGAACCGAAACTGCGTCGCGAAGACCTTGGCCAGGCCATAGGACAGCATGGCGGTGGCCACCATGTAGCGGAGGTAGACGCGGAATCCCTCGTGGAGCCGTGAATCGTCTCCCCGGCACCGGTCGGAGACGGACCACACGAGCGTCACCACCACGGCGGTCACCGCGAACAGCAGCAGCTTCACGTAGTCGAACGTCGTGTCACTCGTCCCTCCGAAGGGAAAGTCCACGATGTCCAGGCCCAGCACCCGCGCGCCCACCCAGGGGATGACCGACTCCCAGAACGCTTGAAGGCGGTCGTGGAGCCAGTCGAACCCCGGAATCAGGTCCAGGGGAAACGGAAAGCCATAAAGGGTCAGGTAGATGAAGGCCCACCGGAACGCGATGCGCTGCCCGACTCCCCATCCCCGTGTGGAGGGAGCCCCCGCTGGCGCCTCGGCCCTGAGCTCCGGCGCAGGTGGAACGGGCGGGCTCGGCTGTGCCTCGGTCGCGTGCATGCTGCGATTCTCGCCAGGTCAGCCCCACCCGCAAAGGCACTTTGCTTGGACCCGTGGGCGGCAAGGGGGTTGTCGCCTGAACGGGCTCAACCGACGCTACGGACAGATGAAGTAGGTGTCCGTGTAATACGGCGTCACCTGCCCCGACTGCCCGATGTATCCCGAGCAGTCGGCGTGCCACGCCCCTGCCCAGGTAGTCTTGGCCGCCTCGTGGTAGTAGGTCCGGTGCTGGCCATACCGCGTCCCGCCACCGGGCTGCTCCGAGCGCTGCTCCACGGTGCTCGTGTCACCCACGGGGAGCCCGGCCTCGGCCTCCGACTCGGCTGCTCCACCGCAAGCGCCGAGAACCAGCGCGGAGAATCCAACGACCCAACGAGACAGCGCCATGCGGGGCTCCTTGTCGTGAGAAGTGATTCGAAGTTGCCGTTGCAAATATATCGAGGCGGCGCGGAGCACGTCCACCCAGGGTGAGGTGTGGACTGCGCCGGGAGCACGGCCCCTGCGAGGCAGGAGGGTTCCCCACCACCTGAGCCACACGTTGCGCACCATGCAGCCCGCTGCACACGCCAGGGACGCGCCCTTCGAGGACACGCCCCAAGGCATCCGCGTTGCAATCCGCGACGCCATGCTTCCACGTCTCCTCCCTGCCCTCCTCCTCGTCACCGTCCCCCTCGCGGCCCGGGCCGATCCCTCGCTCCCCAACGACGAGCGCTGGTTCAGCGTCGGCCCCCTCGTCAGCATTGAACGAATCGCGGATGAGCCAATGGTTGGCCTGGGGCTGGAGGCCACCTTCAACGCGGTGGATGAAATCGGCGCGCTGGGCCTCTTTGGCCAGGGCCAGTGGATGACCGACGGCTATGCCCGGCTTGCCGGCGGCGTCCAGGGCACGCTCCTCTTCACCGGAGTGGAGCTGGGCGTCTACCACCAGACGGGCACGAAGGACTTCCTCCCCACCACCGGCCTGCAAATCGCGCCATACTTCACCTTCGTCTACGCCTCCGTGGGCGTCCGCTTCAACATCCCGCTGAGCAGCAAGGGTGGACATGGCCCGGGTGAGCCGCGCCGCGTCCGGCATGGCTCCGAGGTGGGGCTCGTCCTGACCGGGAAGTTCCCCTTCAAGGTCAGCAATCACAGCACATACAATTCTTCCCTCCGCTGGAGCTGACAACGCATTGAAGGCGAATGGAGGTTGTCCTTTGCGGCCCTTGCGGTGCGTCACGAAGCAGCACTGCAGCGACCGAGCCGCCTCGGCGCAAGTCTGTCCTGCCCCAGCGGAAACCCCTTAGTCTGACATGTCACCAACGCGCGCCACGCCCAGCCCGCAATCGTCCAGGCTCACTGAATTACCAGTTTTACCAGTTTAGATTTGAATTCAAATCAAGACTGGTGCTAGTAAGGCATTGGCTTCGGCCAACCCCGCACAAACAACAGAGGAGTAGTCCATGACGAGGAACGTGAAGCGTTTCCTGGCTGGCTCGCTGCTGTCTCTCACCCCGTCGATCGCCTTCGCCGGGCAGGTCGAGCTCGACTTTCCCGACTTCCTCTCCCAGCGCGGCGAGTACGTCAGCGTCCGCGAGGGCGCGGTGCAGATTCCCGCGCGCAAGGGCCCCTCGGTGGAGTCCGTTGGCCCTGCCGTTGAAGACTTCTTCGTCCTCAACCAGACCGGCGTCGACCTCACCCTGGGCATCCAGATCCTGACGGGGACGCTCAACGGCATCTGGAACACGCACCCCGTGCCCACCGGCACCTATGGTGGCTTCCAGGTCGCCGCCCCCGCCCCCACGCCGATGGTCGTCCAGCAGTACTACTACACGGTCGATCCGGCGAACCCGGCCGGCGCGAAGACCTGTGTCTGGCGGGTGGAGGTCTCCGACGTCGGCGGATCCTGCTCCGCGCAGGTCTTCTTCGGCACCTACGGCGGCGCCACCTGCACCGTCGACGCGGCCCAGTCGGTCATCGACCCGGTGACGTGTCAGACGCAGATCGTCACCAACATGCAGTGAGTTGAACCTCGCACCGCCAGGGCCACTCCGGGAGGCCCCTGGCGGTGCGTGCTCCGACCTCTCGCCGGGCGTGCTCGGCGAGAGGCCGTTGCGTCTCAGCGCGTGGACGCCGTCATCGACGGTCGACGCGGCTCCAGCGGAACGTGAACCCGGCATGACCGGTGGGCGGGCGGCCCCCGCCTCTCAGGCCCAGCGGAAACTCGAGGCCCCCCTCTGCCCGCACTTCCAGGGATGGGCTCAAGCGGAAGCCGATGCCCAGCGAGCCTCCCGGCGCCAGCAGCAGGTTCGCTCCATTGAACCGCCCTTGAAAGGCGGTGAGCGGTCCCGCGAAGGCCCCCGTCAGGGATGCGCCACCGGTGAGCGTCCACGCGCGGCTCAGGCGATAGTCAAACAGCGACTGCGCGCCGAGCCGGAGGTTGACGGGCTCCGTGTAGTTGTTGGTGACGGGCACGTACCAGATTCCCGCGCTCGGAGCGACGGACCATGTCCACCGAGGCTGCTCGATGAGCCGGTGCCGCGTCCCGAGCTCCAGGCCCAGCAACGTGAGGCGACCGCCCCAATCCCAGTTCGCGCCAGCGCCCTTGCGGAAGGTGAGCTCGGGGCTGGGGAGGTACGCCTGCTCCCGCCCATGTTCGAAGGCCAGCGCGTTCAATGAGACGCCGACCTCGGTCATCCCAACGGGGGTGGTCGCGGCGCCGATGTTCCGCGCACCGCTCAGGCAGCCCGGCGCGAGCACGAGCGCCCCCCCTGCCCACAGCACCCGTGTGCAGAATCCTCGCATCATGGAGGCCATGCGAACCGCACCCAGACTGGATGGTGGTCGCTCCCCGCGGGCCGCCGGTCCACCCCTCGCTCCAGCGACGTGAGGCCCTGGGCGAAGACGTAGTCGAGCGGGAGTCCGCCAATCACGGAGTCCACCGTGTCCCCCACGCCCGCCGAGGCCCACTGGAAGTCCCGCGCGGAGAACAGCTTCACCATCTGCCCCTGGCTGCCCGGGTCCGAGGTGTTGAAGTCGCCGGCGATGACCTGCAGCGGCCCCGTCCCCGCCATCGCGTCGATGATGGTCTCCGCCTGGTCCAGCCGCCCGCCCAGCCCGACAATGGGCGTGGCGTTGTGCACCGAGGCCGTCTGGACCCGCGTCCCGCCGATGTCCACCGTGGCGAGCACCGCGATGCGGCGACGCTGGTGGTACGGGTCGTCATGGGGAAGATGGACCTTCCGGTCCGCGACGATGGGCCACCGGCTCAACAGCGCGTTGCCGAAGTCGTCGTCGTCCACCTGCACGGAGGCGGGGTAGTAGACGTAGGTCAGCCCAAGCTCGCTCGCGATGCGGTCAACGGAGGCAGCGTCCATCTCCTGCATCGCGATGACATCCGCCCCCGCGAGCGGCGGCCTCGAGAGCGCCGTGATGGCCTCGGTGACCTGCTCGGCGAAGGCCAGGTTGAACGTCACCACCGTGAGCGAAGCGGGCGCCTCCGCGGCGATGACGTCAGGCGTCCGATGGTCGCCGCTGTACCTGGGGCCAGCCTCATCCGTGTAGTTCTCAGCGAGCGGGCATCCCGTCAGGAAGCCGAGCAGGAGCAGCGCCCATGGTGGCGCGATTCTCGGCCGTCGAGGGGGGCCAGGCTGCCAGACGCCTTCTCTGGCGCGAGGCGACTCGGCCGCGGCGTCGCGTGCGTCGTTGCATTTCAAGGACCGGGGCATCGCGCAACTGAACCGAAAGGCCTCCCGGAGATTCCATCCGCCACGGCCCACGCCGCACCGCTCCCTCCACCGGGCGCAGGGCAACAGAGGGAGTGAACGCCTCGAGGGCGCCGGGCCACTCCGCCTTCGAGACCGACCACGACACCACGCAGACCTCAAGGGCCATTGGCCGCTGCACGCCAGGGACCGTGGCACACGTGAAGTTCGAGGTGAGCCAGTTCATGGGGGACACCGTCTCCGACGACGTCACCTTCAACTGTCCCTACGTGCCTTGAGGCACGGTCGCGGGGCATCAGCGGCCAGGATGCCGCTGACGCCCCGCCCTTCCCGCCTACTTCTTGGAGCTGCGCAGGTACCGGTAGAACTCCGACTCACCGCCCAGGAACAGCGACGTGGAGCCGTCCACCACGTCCGGGTAGGCCTCCAGCGTCCGCATGAACTGGTAGAACTCCGGGTCCCTCCCGAACGCCTCCGCGTAGATTCGCGTCGCCTCGGCGTCCGCCGCGCCGGTGATTTCCTGGGCCTTGCGGTAGGCCTCGGAGCGAATCTCCTTCAGGTCGCGCTCGCGCTGGCCCCGGACCTCCGCCGCGCGGCCCATGCCCTCCGAACGGGAGCGCTCCGCGATGCGCTTGCGCTCGGAGATCATCCGCTCGAACACCTTCACCTGGACCTCGTCCACGTAGTTGATGCGGCGGATCTGCACGTCCACCAGCTCCACGCCGAACTCCTTGACGATCTCCGCGGCCCGCGTGCGGATCTGCCGGGTGAGCTTGTCGCGGCCCTGGGCGACCTTCTCCAGCGACTCGGACCGCTCCGACTCCGCGGTGTATTCGTCGTCCTCGAAGGGGCGGTTGGTGGAGCGGACCGCCTCAATCAACGCGAACGACGCGATGGTGTTGCGCGTCTCACCGTCGATGATGTCGTCGAGCCGCGACTGGGCGTTGCGCTCGTCCCGCAGGCGCTGGAAGAAGCGCAGCGGGTCCACGATGCGCCAGCGGCCGAAGGTGTCCACCCAGATGTACTTCTTGTCCTTGGTGGGGATCTGGTTCGGGTCACCGCGCCAGTCCAGCCAGCGCTTGTCGAAGCGGTTCACCGTGTCCACGAAGGGCACCTTGAAGTGGAGCCCCGGGTCCACGACGGACGCGCCCTTCGGCTCGCCGAAGCGGGTGATGACGGCTTGCTCGTGCTCGCTCAGCGTATAGGTGGCGGAGAAGCCCACTACGACGACCAGGGCGGCCAACACACTCAAGGGAATGGCGAGGCGGCTCATCGGCGGCCCTCCGTCTGGCTCGCGCTCCCGGACACCGCGGGGTCGGTCGCCTGCATGTTCAACAACGGCGTCAGGCCCTTGACGGACTCATCCAGGACGACCTTCTGCCCGGCGCTCCGGAGCACCTGGCTCACGGTCTCCAGGTACATGCGGCGGCGGGTGACGTCCGGCGCCTTGCGGTACTCCTCGTAGACGCGGGCGAAGCGGTCCGCCTCGCCCTTGGCGCGGTTGACGCGCTCGATGGCATAGCCCTCCGCGCCGCGCAGCGCCTCCTCGGCCTCGCCCTTCGCCCGGGGGATGACGCGGTTCAGCTCGGCATAGGCCTCGTTGATGACGCGCTCCTTCTCCTGGATGGCCTGGTTCACCTCGTTGAAGGACGGCTTCACCGGGTCCGGTGGGTTCACGTCCTGGAGGACGACCTGCTGGATGTCCACGCCCGTCTCGTAGCGGTCCGCCAGGTCCTGGAGCAGCAGCTTGGCCTGAGTGGCCACCGCCTGGCGGCCCGTGGTGAGGACCTCGTTCACCGAGTGGTCTCCCACGACGGCCCGCATCGAGGCCTCCGAGATGTCCCGGAGCATGCTCTCCACGTTCTTCACCTTGAAGAGGTACTGGTACGGGTCCTTGATCTTGTACTGGACGATCCACTCCACCACCGCGACGTTCAGGTCACCGGTGAGCATGAGCGATTCACGCTTCATGTCCGACGACGGGGCCGCGTACGCGGAGCCGGAGCGCGGGCCCGAGGACTCCGTGCGGAAGCCGAACTCCGCCTTGAGCTGGCGCTGCACGGGGACCTTCACGATGCGGTCCACCCAGAAGGGCATCCGGAAGTGCGGCCCCGGCTCCACCGTTCCAACGAAGCGGCCCAGCCGGAGGATGACGCCCACTTCATCCGGCTCCACCTGGGCGTAGCTGGTCATCAACCCCACCAGCAGGAACAGGCCGAGCACCGCGAACAGGATGCGGCGGCCCAGGCCTGGCCCGAGCTGCCGTTGGAGTTCACGCAGGACGTCGGACGGATCCTGTCCGCGAGGGTCTGAGTTCATGACACGAGGATTCCAAGCCATCCACCCGTCTTCCCCCGATGCGGCGCCCTCGCGCAAGGGCCCTGGCCGGATTCCGGCGAGGCGGGCACCGCGCGCAGCGCTCATGCGCCCGGCAGCCGCCACCTCGGGTGGTCACTTCGATTGACGCTCCACCGCACGGTCATTAGGGAAGCCGCACCTTTCGCGGAGGAATCCATTGAGTGCCTTGAAGAACCGACGCATCGTGCTCGCATCCCGCCCCGAGGGCCGTCCCACCCGGGAGAACCTCCGCGTCGAGGAGGCGGACGTGCCGGAGCCCGGCGAGGGCCAGGTCCTCCTGCGGGTCCAGTACCTGTCACTGGACCCGTACATGCGCGGCCGGATGAGCGCCGCCAGGTCGTACGCCCCGCCCGTGGAGCTGGGCGCGGTGATGGTCGGCGGCACCGTGGCCCAGGTCATCCGCTCCCGTCACCCCGACTACAAGGAAGGCGACGTCGTCCTCTCCTATTCGGGATGGCAGACCCATGCGGTGGCCAAGGGTGACGGCTTGCGCAAGCTCGACCCGTCGGCGGCCCCCGTCTCCACCGCGCTCGGCGTGCTGGGCATGCCGGGCTTCACCGCCTACTCGGGACTCTTCACCATCGGGCGGCCCCAGCCCGGTGAAACCGTCGTCGTCGCCGCCGCGAGCGGCCCGGTGGGCGCGACGGTGGGACAGCTCGCCAGGCTCAAGGGGGCTCGCGCGGTGGGAATCGCTGGCGGCCCGGACAAGTGCGCCTACGTGCGCGACGAGCTCGGCTTCGACGCCGTCGTGGACCACCGCGCCCCCGACTTCGCCGCGCGCCTGAAGGAGGCCTGCCCCAAGGGCGTGGACGTCTACTTCGAGAACGTGGGCGGCGCCGTCTGGGACGCGGTCTTCCCTCGCCTCAACCCGTTCGCGCGCGTCCCCGTCTGCGGCCTCATCGCGCAGTACAACGCCACGGGCCCCTTCGAGGGCCCGGACCGGCTGCCCATCGTCATGCGCGACGTGTTGTCCAAGAGCCTGACGCTGCGAGGCTTCATCCAGACGGAGTTCCACAGCCAGCTTCCGGACTTCTACCGGGAGATGGGCGCGTGGATTCGCGAGGGGCGCGTCCGCTACCGCGAGGACATCGTCAACGGGCTCGACAACGCGCCGGAGGCCTTCATCGGGCTGCTGGAGGGCCGCAACTTCGGCAAGCTCGTGGTCCGGGTGGACGAAGCGGCCTGACCCCGGACACGGCGGCGAACGCACGCCCGCCTTCGAGCGGCGGGGAGCTGACGGCCGGAGGAGGCTCCCGCGTGCCCGACAGGACTCGGGCACGCGGGGAAGGCTGGGCGCTCAGCCCGGCTTGGGGCGCGCCGCCTGGAAGGCCCGGGTCGCGCCCGTCACCAGCAACACGATGAGCCCGCCGGCGATGATGCCGGCCACCGCGTTCAGCAGCGAGGGCACCAGCGCGCCCAGCAGCCCGCCGACGCCCGGCACCGCCGACGCCGCGGTGGCCGTGTGCTCGATGAAGTGATGCACGGGCGCGATGCCGTGCGTGAGGATGCCACCGCCCACCATGAACATGGCGGCGGTGCCCACGATGGCCAGCCCCTTCATCAGGTACGGCGCCGTGGCGAGGATGCCCCGGCCCAGGCGCTGTTTGAACCCGTCCTTCTTCATCAGGTAGAGACCCGCGTCGTCGAGCTTCACGATGGCCGCCACCAGGCCGTAGACGCCCACGGTCATCAAGAGGGCGATGCCCGACAGCACGGCGACCTGCATCCCGAAGGACGCTGCGGTGAGCGTGCCGAGCGAGATGACCACGATTTCAGCGGACAGGATGAAGTCGGTGCGGATGGCACCTTTGATCTTGTCCTTCTCCATGGCCACCATGTCGACCTCGGGGTCGGCGACGGCCTTGATGCGCTCCTGCTGCTCCGCGGCCTGCTCCTCCTTGCCGTGCAGGAACTTGTGGGCCACCTTCTCGAAGCCCTCGAAGCAGAGAAAGGCGCCGCCCAGCATCAGCAGCGGAGTGATGGCCCAGGGCGCCAGCGCGCTGATGGCCAGCGCGGCGGGAACCAGGATCGCCTTGTTGACCATCGAGCCCTTGGCGACGGCCCAGACCACGGGCAGCTCCCGGTCGGCCTTCACGCCAGAGACCTGCTGGGCATTCAGGGCAAGGTCATCACCGAGCACACCCGCGGTCTTCCGCGTCGCGACCTTCGTCATCGCCGCGATGTCGTCCAGCAGGCTGGCGATGTCGTCAATCAGGGTGAGAAGGCTGCTTCCGGCCACGAGGTTCGTCCTGGTGTAGAGGGCATGGGTGCGTCCAAGGGACGGCCCAGCCCTGAGATATAGCCCGGATTAAGCGCGGCCACGCGCCTTCGATAGCGACATCTCCCCGGCTTGTCCCCCACCCCGCCTCGCGCCTAGTTTCCTGGAGTTCACCGAACTGGACCGTGACATGCGAGCCCGACGCCGGAGCTGGGTCCCCCCGTTGATGCTGGTCCTCCTGGGCGTGTCCTGCGCCCATCCACGCCCCGCGACGCAGGCCGGCGAGCGCCCCGCCCCCGGCTGCGAGCCCCCCGGGACGCTCTGCTGGGACTTCGAGGAGGGCCGCATCCCGGCCGGCTGGACGCCCTACCGCGACGAGTTCAGCGGCACGCTGCGTGTGGACGACACCCGGGCCTATCGGGGCCGGTACGCCCTGCACGCCCGGGCGCTGGCCGGTGGCACGGAGGGGAGCCAGGGTGGCCCGAAGAAGACGCTGCGCTTCGAGCTGCCCGCCGGCTTCGGGCCGGTGCTGTGGGGCCGCGTCTACGTCTACACCTCCCCCGCGCGCCCCATGTCACACGCGGGCCTCTTCAATGCCCGCTACCCCAGGCCCGGACGGACGGGCGGAGCCATGGACACGCTCGACTGGTACGAGGTCGCCACCTACCGGCAGCGGTACATGGCCATCTGGCACCCGCCCGAGCCGCCAGGGTTTCCGGAATGGGTGCGGTTGTCGGACACGCCGCTCGTGCTCGGTGACTGGGCCTGTCTGGAGTGGCTCTTCGACGGCGCGAATGGCACGCAGCCCGAGGCCGCGGAGCCGCGCGTCTGGCTCGACGGCACCGAGCTCCAGTGGCCCGAGACGTTCGTCTTCTCCGAGCCGCCCACCCAGCAGCGGCCGGTGCGCGAGAAGGTCACCGACTTCACGGTGCTGGAAGCCGGCGTGTTCCTCTACCAGGGGCTCCCCGTGCCCACCGACTGGTGGCTGGACGACCTCGCCGTGGGGCCCCGGCGCATCGGCTGCGAGCCACGACCTCGGGCGGGCGGCGCCCCCTGAGCGCGCGCTGGACCTGGCAGGCTGAATGGGGCATGCGTGGGGCCCACCCGACCTCCGAGCCCCTCCGGCCCGGCCTTCCCACGAGAGGAGTCCATGCGAGCCTGCCCGTGCTGCAGGGAGGTGCTGACCGCCGGCATCCTGGGCCTGGGCGTCCGCCGTCTCGCGGGGAGCTGTGAGGTCTGCGGCGACACGGTCTGCCAGGTGTGCCTGGGCACGCAGGTCCTGGCGGCCGGTGACTTCCGCCAGCGCCCGGTGGTCCCCGGGCAGGCGCACCGCAAGGCCCGAGGCCGCGTCTGCCGCGCCTGCTGGTGGGAGCACCTGACGGAGCGAGGCATCAAGCCCCCCTTCCCCGCTCCGCCGGGCCAGCGCGAGCGGGCCGCTCGGGCGGAGCGGGCGACCTGCCAGCACCCGGGCGTCACGCAGGCCATGGGCTTCTGTCCTGGCTGCGGTGACGAGGTGGAATGGAAGGCCGAGCACGGCAACCCCGTCTGCGTCGCGTGCGAGGCGCCCTCCCACCCGCGCTTCAATCACTGCTGGGCGTGCGGCGAGTCATTCGACGAGGCCAATACGCCAGAGCCGCAGGCCCTGGGTTACCGGCTCGAGTTCGACTGCGACGCGGAGGACTGCACCGGGAAGCTGGCGTGGCTGATGCCTTACTGCCCGTGGTGCGGGGAGGCGAAGCACTGGGACCCCGCGAGCGGCGGCCACCTGGAGTGCACGGAGTGCGAGCGCCGCCTGGACCGCGCGTGGGCCCATTGCGTGCGCTGCGGTGAAGAGGCCCCGCTGCCTGACGACTGTCCCCGGTGCGGCCAGGACCTGGAGGACGCGCCCTCCGCCACGCGCTGCGAGTCATGCCGCAACATCGTGTGTGGCGATTGCTTCGACACGCGGGTCGTTCCCTCCGACTCGGGCGAGCGCCAGGAGCGGTTGTTGTGCGCCACCTGCGGCGTGGGCTTCGAAGTGCCCACGCCTCCCTCCGCCGAGCCCGAGGACGAAGACGACGACGCGGGCGACGAAGACGTCCGTGCGGACGACGACGCGGAGGAAGGCGCCGAATCGGACGAGGGAGACGAGAACGACTCGAACGCGGACGCAGACGAACCTCCGGACGTGGAGCCGGAGCCTGAGCCGGAGCCTCGCGCTGAAGCACCGCGCGCGCCCGAACCGGCGCCGGTAGCGTCCGCGTGGGAGGTGCTGGGCATCACGCCCGGGGCGCCGCTCGCGGAGGCCCGCAGGGCCTATCTGGCGCTGGTGGCCCAGTACCATCCGGACAAGGTCGCGCAGCTCGGCCCCAAACTTCAGGCCCTGGCGCAGGAGGAGACGCGCCGGATCATCGAGGCCTGGGAGTACGTGCGCAGGAGAACTTCATAGACAGGCCCATTGGACGCGCGTCCAGACGGTGGGCCGGAGCTTCGGCGACACGGGCCCTATTGACGGCATCCCCGGCCCCAACACGAACAAGCCGAGCACGAAATCCGCGCGGCACGGGCACGAGGCCGGACCTTCCATGCGGGCCCGGTCCTCGTGCGAGAGGCTCAAGCGGGGGAGGACGGCTGTACCTCCTCGCCCGCGCGAATCTTCTCGGAGCGCTCCCGCAGCTCGCGCCACGAGTCCTCGTAGTCCTTCTTCAGCTTGGACCAGTCCGCGCCGTGGCTGCTCATCAGCCGGCGGAGGGCGGCCTCCGTATCATTGAGCGAGCGGCGGACGAATTGGAGCTCCTGCCGCGTGAGCCGTGAGTCCTCGGCGCGGGACTGGGAGATGGACGCATCCCAGCCATCCACCTGCGCGCCGAGCGCTCGAAGCTCCGCCTCTCGCTTGCGCTCGTAGCCGGCACGGACGAGCGCCATCTTCGCATCCATCTCGATGACGGCCTGGTTGGCGTCATCGTAGGACTTCCGGAGCTCGGCCTTGCCCTGGTCGAAGTTCCGCGTCTCCCGCTTGCTCAGCGCGTCCAGCTTGGAACGGAACGTGTCGAAGACGCGGCGAATCGCGGACATGTCCTTGAGCTCGTCGCTGGCCTGGCGGACGTCCGCCTGGGCCTCCGTCTCGGCGATCCGGGCGTCGAGCCGCTGCTTCTCCGCATCCATCTGCTTCACATAGGCCTCTTGCTCCGTCATGACGCGTGTCTCCTTCCGCGCGGCCTTCCGGGCGCGGCGCTGTGCTGACGTCATGCATGAGGGCTCACCCCCACGGACGCACACAGTGCGACGGACAAGGCCCGGGCGTCCGGCTCCCCGGGCCAGCGAAGGACGGAGCGCTCCCAGCGGCTAGTGGGCCTGGAGGTGCGCCACGGCGGCGTCGAACAGCGCGGCTTTCTGCGGGTCGCGGTCCCGCCAGTGTTCCGCGACCTCCTGGAACCGCGCGATCCACTCCGCCTCGGTGCGCGGCGCGTTCCCAGGCGCGTTGAACACCTGGAAGAAGAACGAGGTCGCCCCGCCGCCACTCTCCGGCACCGTCGCCGCCAGCGTGCCCAGGAAGTCCGTCAGCGCCGCGGCATCCATGCCCGTCTGGCGCATGAAGTCGCGCAGGCGCTCCATGTTGAAGCCGTTGCCGGACTCCTGCGTGAAGAGGTCGGGAGACGTCCGGCTGAGCTCCACGAGCTGGCTCGCGGTGAAGCCCATCTCCTTCAGCTCCGTGAGGCGTTCAGGCGTCGTGTCATCGCCGAGCAGCGGCGAGTTGGACTCCGCCAGCGCCATGATCTGCTCGTAGTCCAGGCCCATGGCGGCCAGTTGCTGCAGACGTCCGTCCGGCGCCGCCGCTAGCCGCTTCGCCGTCTCCGGCGGCACGCCCGCGCTGATGAGGAACTCCTCGCGCGCCTCGCGGCGGTCGCTCTCGCCTTCGATGGCGCCCTGCCACAGGGCGCTGCCAATCACGATGGCGCCGCCCACCACCCAGCCCACGGGGCCACCAAACGCAATCACCGCGCCGCCCACCGCCTGGAGCCCGAGCGCGGCCCCCATCTCCGCGTCGCCGTTGGCGAAGGCGTGGATGGAGCGCACGACGTCGATGCCCACGCCGAAGCGCGAGAGGACCTTGCCGCCGACGTTGTCGATCCACGACGCGGCGGAGCTGTTGCCCATCATCTTCGCGGCCACCGCGGCGATGTCCGGCCCGATACCCACCGCGTCCGAGGCCAGCTTCAGCGCGTCTCCCAGGTCCTCGGGCACCTCCATGCTCTGGGCGAAGCTGAAGGTCGCCAACCCGAGCGCGACGCCGCCAAAGGCGCTGAGCAACCGGCTGTCGCCGATGAGGCCCTGAATCTTCTGGAGCCCCTCCTGGAACGCGGCCTGCGCCTGGGGGCCGGTGGTGGGTGCGGCCGTGAGGAGCTTGTCGAGCTCACCGAGCACCTGCTGGAACTTCGACTCGTCTAGCCCGAACAACGCCGCGTACTTGCCAATGGGGCCCTCCAGGAGGACCCGCGCGGACGCGGTGTCCCCGCGCGCCATCAGCTCCGCGGCGTGATTGCCGAGCGCCTGGACCCACACCGTGGCCGCGCCCCTGGCGAAGTCCGGGCTGTTCTCCGCGAGCGTCAGCGCGTGGTCGATCAACCCCGGCTGGTCCGGGTTCGCGCTGGCCACCATGTCCTGGAAGAACTGGCTGCCCGCGCGGGTCATCCCCAGCGCTTCCGACGAGAGCAGGATGCGCTCGGCGTGGTTGTCGTAGGCGTCATTGCCCGCGCGCATGAAGTTCGCGTCGATGGAGGTCGCCGCGCCCGCCAGCAGGCCCCCCAACTGCTCGAACCGGGCGAACAGCTCCGCGTGCTGCTGCATGAAGCTGTCGAGCGCCGCCTGCCGCTGCGCGTCCGTCATCGCCGGCCCCATGTCCTGGAGCCAGAGCGCGAGCTGCTGCTGGAGCTCGGCGACCTCTTCGGCCACCTGCTCGAACTCCCCCTCCGCGGCGACCAGGCCCTGCATCGCGATGCCGCGCACGTCACTGGCCACCATGTCCCCCTGGATGGCCGTGAGTGAAGCGTCCAGGGAGATGGCGAAGCCCAGCCCGGACGAGTCCGCCATGGGCTGGGACGCGCCGGTGACGGCCCGGAGCGTGTCCAGGAACGTGAGGTTGATGGGGTTGCTCGGGTAGCCGCGTGCGATCGGGTCGGTCAGCAGGCGCGACTGCGCCCCCAGCGCGTCGCCCAGGCGGACCAGGCTCTCCATCCCCGCCCGGTACGCTTCAGCCTGTTCATAGGAGGGCTCATACGCCGCGAAGCCCTCCAGCATCCGCTGCACGTCGGGCTGCGACAGCAGGGCCTCGCGGTATTCCGGCGACGCCGTGGCCAGCATCCGCTCCAGCTCCACGGCGGCGGCGGCCGGGTCCCGCGCGGCGCCGAGCGTGGCCACGTCCGCGGCGACCTGCTGCGCCTGGGACAGCGCCAGCGGAGCCCCGAACAACTCCGTCTGCTGCTGGGCATCCAGACGGGCCGCGGCGGCGGCGTCCTGGACGTTCTCCGCGTGGGGATACGGCGGCGGCTGGTTCTCCGCCAGCGCCAGGTCGTTCGCCTCCCGCATGGCCTGCAGCGCGGCGTCCGCGTCCTGGGCCACCGTGTCGGGGTTGCGCCCCACCGCCGCGCGCGCCTCCTCCGCGCGAGCCTGGGCTTCCGCCGCGTCCGCCGGGGGCGCATCCGCCGCGCCCTCCTCGGCGAGGAGCGGCTCCGTGCTCACCGTCTGGGCGCTCGGCGTGAGCGGCTCCCGGGCCAGCCGCGCCGCCGCCAGCGATTGCCCGCGGAGGGCCTGGCCCTGCGGCCCCAGGAAGGCCCGCGCCTGCTGGGCCACGGCGGGCTGGGGCGCGGCGAAGCCCGTGAGGTTCAGGGGCGCCGTGGCCGTGCGCTCGAAGGTGCTCCGCGAGGGTGACGTCGTGGAGGCGGCCGGCTTCTCCGTGGCCTTCGGCTGCTCACGCGGCGCGGCGGGCTTCGACTTCGAAACCCTCGTGGAACCCAACTTCGAGCTGCGCATGGCTGTCCCCTCTCTTGAAATCCCTACAGACCTGGATATCACATCAAATGTCAGGGCAGGCCGCCATGCTGCGTCCGAGGCGGAAAACAAATTTCAGGAAACGGATGTCGCGTCATGCCGAAGCTGAACCAGATCATCGCCGTCGAGAAGGGCGTGAAGAACCGCTCCCAGCAGGAGCTCACCCAGGCCCACCACGACCTCCAGAAGCCGCAGTTGCTCAGCGGCATCTCCCGCACGTATCAGCCCCGTGACGAAGAGGGTGAGCGCTTTCCCCCCGAGTCCACCCGCGTGCAGGTTCGGACGCAGGACGTCCTCAAGAAGACGCAAGAGATTCTCACCCGGCTCTTCGACGTCACCGCCACCAAGGACCTCACCAACTGCCACGCGAAGGCGGACGTGCGCGTGGAGGGCAAGGTGCTGCTCAAGGGTGTCCCCGCCACGTATCTCCTGTTCCTGGAGAAGCAGCTCGTGGACCTGCACACCTTCGTGAAGAAGCTGCCCACGCTGGACCCGTCGGAGTCGTGGGTTCCCGACCCGGCGCAGGGCCTGTGGGCCACCGAGCCCGTGCAGACGGCGAAGACGAAGAAGGTCCCCCGCAACCACGTGAAGTCCGAGGCCACGGAGAAGCACCCGGCCCAGGTGGAGGTCTATTACGAGGACATCGTCGTCGGTTACTGGAAGACGGTGAAGTTCTCCGGCGCCCTCCCCGCCACGCGCGTGAATGACCTGCTGGAGCGCGTGGAGAAGCTGCAGCAGGCCGTCAAGTTCGCCCGCGAAGAGGCGAACGCCGTCGAGGTGGAGGAAATGAAGGCCGGCGAGGCCCTCCTCGGCTATCTGTTCGGCTAGACTCACGGCCGCAGACCTTTTGGAGTCCAGACTCAAACTCAGCAGCAGCTTCACGCCGAGCGTTCTCCGGCCGTCCCCCAGTGCAGGTTCGAGCCCTGCCCCCGCCACTCATCCCATGCGGCGGGGTAGCCCAATCACGGTAGAGGCAGGCGGCATCACGAGCGCGCGAAGCACCCCAGACTCAAAATCTCACTCCAGACTCAGCATTCGCTGTCGCAGGCCCGATCGACCGTTCCCGCCCCCTCCCTCGTGATGCTGGTGCAATTCCAGCCCGCCGCTCCATTCCACCTTGCGCGGCGGTCGTTCAATCGCAGGACCCGAGGTCTCAGTCGCAGGCAGGAACTTAAACGTGCGGGTCTCATCCATGGCAGCACCCCGGGCCCGGACAGGAGGACACCCTGCTCGGGCCCACTCTTTTCGAGCGGCGCGGCGGGACTTGACGCGCCCGGGCGGGAGCGCTCGGATGCGCCCCCATGGACCCGCTGCTGACCCGCGCCGAGGCGTCGAACTACACGCAAACGTCCCTGCACTCCGACGTTCTGGCCTTCGTGGATGCGCTGTGCCGCCGCACGAAGCTCGCGCGCCGGGTGGACTTCGGCCAGAGCGGTGAAGGCCAGCCCCTGGTGGCGCTGGTGGTGAGCGACCGCGGCTGCTTCACGCCCGAGCAGGCGCGCAAGCAGAAGAAGGTCGTGGTGATGGTGGAGGCCAACATCCACGCGGGCGAGGTGGAGGGCAAGGAGGCCGTGCTCGCGCTGGCGCGGGACCTCACGCTCACCCGCCTGGGGCAGACGCTGCTGGACAAGGTGTGCCTGGTGCTGGTGCCCGACTTCAACCCCGACGGCAACGACCGCATCAGCCCCAACAACCGGAGGCTCAACCTCCAGGAGCTCGAGGGGCAGGTGAACCCCGAGGGCGGCGTGGGCACCCGCTACACGGGCGAAGGCTGGAACCTCAACCGGGACAGCACGAAGCAGGAGGCCCCGGAGACGCGCGCCATGGCCGCGCTGCACCAGACCTGGTGGCCCCACGTCTTCATCGACTGCCACACCACCGACGGCAGCATCCACGCCTTCGACCTGACCTTCGACACGTCCCATTCGAACGAGCCGCTCTTCTCCAAGCTGCGCGCCTACAACCGGGGCATGCTGGAGCGCGTCGCCAAGGCGGTGCGGAGCCGCCACGGCTTCGACAGCTTCTGGTACGGCAACTACAAGAGCGAAGGAGACCCGCGCTCGGGGTGGCACACGTACCCGGCGCTGCCGCGCTTCGGCAGCCACTACCGGGGCCTGCTCGGCCGCCTGGACGTGCTCCTGGAGACGTACAGCTACATCGACTTTCCACGACGCTGCGCGGTGATGCGCGCGTGGCTGCTGGAGCTCTTCCGCGACGCGGCCCGCAACGCGGCCACCTACCGCGCCATCACCGACGAGACGCAGGCGGACATCATCGCGCGGGGCAAGTCCCCCGACGTGGAGACGCTCGTCGGCATCAACTACGGCGTGGCCACGCGCGACGACCAGGGGGCCCTGCTCTTCGAGTACCCCGCCTACGCGCGGCCCGGGGACACGGCGAACATCCTCGCCTTCGACGAGGCGAGCATCACCGCGCGGCGCTACCCCGGAAGGCGCAAGCGCACCTACGCGATGCCGCACCACCGGACCTTCGTCCCCACCCAGTCCGTGAGCACCCCGGAGGCCTACCTGGCGCCCGCGGAGCTGGCGGAGCGGCTTCAGGGGCATGGCATCCAGTTCGAGCGGCTGCCCAAGGCCCGCGCCTTCACGGTGGACAGCTACCGCGTGGCCCGGCGCGAGGAGACGTTCAGCCCCGACGTGGCCGCCAACGTGCCGCCGCCCGGCGAGGCCGAGGTGCCGCTCAGCCAGAAGCCCAAGCCGGTGCGCTTCGAGACGGTCCTCACGGTGGCCCCGGAGCGCACCACGCGGGACTTCCCCGCGGGGACGCTCTACGTGCCCACCGCCCAGCGCGCCGGGACGCTCGCCGTGTACCTGCTGGAGCCGCACTCCGACGACGGGTTCTGCCGGTGGCAGTACCTTGATGGCGCCATCACCGTGGGTGAGCCGTACCCGGTGCACCGCGTGGTGGGCGCCGCCACCGCGCCGAAGAAGGCGGAGTAGCCCCGCCGCCGGGCCTGGCGGGCGGGGCCGTGCGGCGGGCGCTCAGCGGCGCCAGCCGTGATGGGGGCGGCGCTCGTCACGGACCTCGCGCCGGCTCTGGTTCAGCTCGCGCTCCGCCACCTGGATGAGCTCCAGGATGAGCGTGCGCTTGTGGTGCAGGGCCCCGGGCTGACGCAGCCCCTCGATTTCATCGAGCTCCCGGGCAATGGCCTTCCGCGTCCGCAGCGCGGCGTGCTCGGCGCGCAGGTCTCCCCGGGCGTTGACGGCCTCGGCCCGTCCCCACATGGCCGCCCGGGGGCCGCCCCACTGCGACACCCGCGCGTTCCGCCGGGTCCGCCGTGACGCCTCCCAGTCCTTGGCCAGCTCCCGCTGGCTCTCCGCCAGCTCGGCGCGGAGCAGCTTGCGCAGGCTGGATTCCACGCTCACCATCTGCCGCTCGCTCCGGTTGGCCCAGGCGGCGTCGAAGCGGGACAGCACCTTCCTCAGCGCTTCCAGGTCGCGGCGGTCATCGCGCAGCTCACGCCGCTCCACGCGCGAGGAGCGGGGGCCATGCCCCTGGGCCTGCGCACTGCCGGTGAGAAGGAGGGCTGCGACCAGCGCGGTAGCGATGCGGTTCATGGATGCGTCCTCGTGAGCTCTGGGGCCCGCTTGCGTGTTCATGGGGACAGACGCATGCATCGCGGGCCTATTCAGTCCCATCCATCCGCCGTGGGGCGGCGGGATGTCCTGCATCGCACACATTTCCCGGCACCACGTCACACCGGAGGGATTCCGTTCGGCGGAAGCCAAGCCCATCTTCCTGGAATGACATCCAGCGGCGTGTCAGGACGGACGAAGGACGAGGCGCAGGGGCGCGCCACCATCCTCAACGTCAACGATACGCCCGCCGTCCTCTACCTCACGGGCCGCATCCTCACCCACGCGGGCTATCACGTCGTGGACGCCACCAGCGGCACGGAGGCGCTCCGGCTGGCGAGCGGTCGTCCGGACATGGTGCTGCTCGACGTGCACATGCCCGACATCGACGGCTATGAGGTCTGCCGGCGGCTGCGCGAGCAGGAGGACACGCGGGACCTGCTGATCGCGCACCTGTCCGCCGTCTCCGTCCGCCGCGAGGACCGGCTCCGCGGCCTGGCGCAGGGGGCGGACGCCTATTGGACGACGCCCCTGGGCGACGACGAGCTGCTCGCCAACGTCGAGGCGCTGCTGCGCCTGCAGTCACGGGCCCAGGCGGCGGTGCGGGCCCGCGACGAGTTCCTCGCCATCGCGGCGCATGAGCTGCGGACGCCGCTCACCGCCCTGCGGCTCAACCTGGAGCGCGTGCTGCACCACCTGGCGCGCACGCCGGGCGACACCCTGTCCCGGAAGACCATCGAGGCCAGCACCGCGCCCGCGCTGAGACAGCTCGTCCGGCTGCAACAACTGCTGGACACCCTGCTGGACGTGTCCCGCGTGGGGAGCCGCAGGCTGCGCCTCCACCTGGAGATGATGGACCTGGCCGAGGCCGCGCGCGACGTGGCCCAGCGCCTGGCCATGAACGCGCGCGCCGCGGGCGTGGACCTGACGCTGGCGCTCCCCAGCCACCCCGTGCTGCTCGCGGGGGACAGGCTCCGGCTGGAGCAGGTCATCAGCAACCTGCTCACCAATGCCTTCCGCTATGGCGAAGGCAAGCCCGTCCAGCTCTCCGTGGAGGCACAGGCGGACACCCTCCAGCTTCGCGTGAGGGACCAGGGCATCGGCATCGCGGAGCAGGACCAGGCGCGCATCTTCAACCGCTTCGAGCGCGCGGCCACCTCCGGCGGCTCGGACGGGCTGGGCCTGGGGCTCTACATCGCCCGCGAAATCGTCGCGGCGCACGAAGGGACACTCACCGTCGAAAGCCGGCCTGGTGCGGGCTCGACGTTTCAAGTCACGCTGCCCCGGCACCGGGCGGAAGCGTACTGACCGAAAGGAAGGCCTGTCGTGTCGTCAGGGGAAGAAGGCGGAAGCGGGCGGAAGGCGGCACCTCCCCGGTTGGAGACGGGCGTCCCCCGGCTCGACTTCATCACCAAGGGTGGCCTGCTCCAGGGCGCGTCCTACGCGTTGCTGGGGCCTCCCGGGTCCGGCAAGACGGTGCTGGCGCACCAGATTGCGTTCTGGCACGTCAAGCATGGGGGCAAGGCGCTCTACGTGACGCTGCTCACGGAGTCCCACGCCCGCATGCTGGCGAACCTGGAGGCCATGTCGTTCTTCGACGCGACGGTCATCCCGGAGAAGCTCCACTACCTCAGCGGCTACCGGCAACTGGAGACCGAAGGGCTCAAGGGGCTGCTGGAGCTGTTGCGGCGCGCGGCGCGGGCCCATCAGGCCACGCTGCTCATCCTGGATGGCATGGACGCGGCGAAGGAGTTCGCGCGCGGGGACCTGACCTACAAGCGCTTCCTGCAGGAGCTGCAGACCTTCGTCAGCATCATCGGCTGCACGACGCTGCTGCTGTCCCCGCACTACTCCGGCGACCTGCCGCCGGAGACCACCGCGGTGGACGGCGTCTTCGAGCTGTCGCTCTGGCTGTCGGGCCCGCGCGCGGTCCGGGAGCTGGTCGCGATGAAGTTCCGGGGCAGCGACTCGCTGCTCGGCAAGCACGAGCTGGAAATCTCCGACCGGGGCATCATCGTCCACCCCCGCACCGAGGTGCAGTTCTCCAACCCCACGGAGCAGACCGAGGAGCCCCGCGTGCGGATGGCCTTCGGCATTCCCCGCCTGGATGAATCCCTCCACGGCGGGCTGCTTTCGGGGTCCACCACGCTGCTGCTGGGCGCTCCCGGCACGGGCAAGACGCTGCTGGGGCTGCGCTTCCTCCTGGAGGGCGCCAGACAAGGCCAGCCGGGCGTCTACTTCGGCTTCTATGAGACGTCCCAACGCCTCATCGAGAAGGCCGAGGGCGTGGGCATGAGCGACCTCAAGCGGTTCGTGGACGAGGGGCTCATCGAAATCCAATGGCAGCCGCCGCTGGAGCACAACCTGGACGCGCTCGCGGAGCGGCTGCTGGAGCGCATCCAGGAGCGCAAGGTGAAGCGGCTGCGGCTCTTCGTCGACAGCGTCGCCGGGTTCCGCTCGGCGAGCGTCTACCCGGAGCGGATGAGCCGCTTCTTCTCCGCGCTCTCCCACCAACTGCGGATGCTGGACGTCACCACCGTCTACTCCGACGAGACGGCGCTCTTCTCCCCGGGCGTGGATTCACCCCAGCCGGACGCCGCCGCCTACGTGGAGAACGTCATCCTGCTGCGCTACGTGGAGCTGCGCTCCCAGCTCTACCGGCTGCTCTCCATCATGAAGATGCGGGAGAGCCAGTACGACAGCGGCATCCGGGAGTTCTCCATCACCGACAAAGGCATCACCGTCGCGGACACCTTCGAGAGCGCGGAGGCCGTGCTCACCGGCCACGCCGTGTTGAGGGGCGCGCCGGCGAAATCGCCCTCCAGCAAGCCGCCCATGGGCGCCAAGGCAGCGGCGAAGAAGTCCTCCCGGAAACCCAAGCGGAAGGCCACCCGGTCCACTGGGCGGAGGCGCTCATGAAGACGGTTCTGGTCGTCGACGACGAAATGGACATCGCAGAGGCGGTGAAGTCCATCCTCGAGGACGAGGGCTACCGGGTCGTCACCTGCGCGAATGGCCGGGAGGCCATTGACTGCCTGAAGGACGCGCGCCCGGACCTGGCCATCATCGACGTCATGATGCCGGTGATGAATGGCTTCGAGACCATCCAGGCCATCCGCGGCATGGAGGAGTTCGCGTCACTGCCTGTGCTCATCATGAGCGCCATCGACCCGTCGGTGCGGCCGCCCGACTACGACTGGGCGGGGTTCCTCAAGAAGCCCTTCTCTCTTGAGCGCCTGCTGGAGCAGGTGCAGAAGCTGGCGCCGCTCGCGGCGTAGCACCCCTCGGGCGGGTTGGAGCCTCCCGGCCCCGGGCGCTACGCTCGGGGCACCGCCGGTCCGCTGACCGGAGGTCGCCGTCAGGAGGCCGCCGTCCCATGAGATTCCTCGCCATCGCCCTGTGGGTATTCCTGTTGGCCCCCGCCTCGCACGCCGCGGACCGGGTCGCCGCGGCGCGCAAGGCGCGTGAAAAGCAGGTCGCCGCGCTCTTCAGCAAGGCGGGCGTGGCCTGGCCTCCCGAACAGCTCTACCTGCGCGCCTTCAAACACGAGCGCGAGCTGGAGGTCTGGGCGGGCACGCGCGCCGGTCCCCTGGTGAAGGTGCGGACGTATCCCTTCTGCGCCGCCTCCGGCGAGCTGGGCCCCAAGCGGCGGCAGGGGGACCTCCAGGTGCCGGAGGGGTTCTACACCATCGACCTCTTCAACCCGATGAGCAGCTACCACCTGTCCATGCGCGTCAGCTACCCCAACGCGGCGGACCGCTTCCACCAGGTGGCCGGGGTGTCGCTGGGCGGTGACATCTACGTCCACGGCGACTGCGTGAGCATCGGCTGCATCGCCATCGAGGACGGCCCCATCGAAGAGCTGTACCTCATGACGCTGGACACCCGAGCGAAGACGCGGCGCGACGTGCCCATCCACATCTTCCCTCGCCGGCTCGACGCGGCCGGCATGGCCGCGCTGGCGGAGCGGCTGGCACCGGACGCGCCGCTCGCCGCGTTCTGGCAGAGCCTCCAGCCGGCCTACCTCCAGTTCGAGGAGACGCGGCGCGTCCCCGCCACCTCGGTGGACCGGAAGACGGGCCGGTACCTCGTGAAGCCCGCGCGGACAGCCCGGCGCTGAGCGTCCCTGGCCCGGGACCGCCGCCGGCCCGCCCTACTTCGCGCGCAGCAGCACGAACTCCACGCGGCGGTTGAGCTCGCGCCCGCGGGGCAACAGGTTCGGCGCCTTGGGCCGGGAGTCCCCCAGGCCCACGGTGTCGATGCGCGACGCCTCCAGCCCCGCGTCGACCAGGGCCTTGGCCACGGCGTTGGCGCGGGCCTCGGACAGCGCCTTGCGAGCCGCCGCGGCGGGGCGCTCCTTGTTGTCGGTGTGGCCTTCGATGCGGAGCCGGAGGCTTTCATCCCGCACGAACATGTCCACCAGCAGGGCCAGCCCCGCCGTCGACCCCTTGCGCGGCGCCGCCTGCCGCTCCGCGAAGCGCGGCGCGCGTGGCAGCACCACGAGCTCCTTCTTCACGCGGACCTTCTGCGACTTCTTCACCGGCGCCTTCGCCAGGGTGAAGGACACGGTGGGCGCCGCCTCCCGGGAGAGCGTCACCTTCCGCGACTGCGCCAGGTAGCCCTGGGACAGGACGTCCAGCCGGTACTCGCCGGGCGGCAGCATGAGCTCCACCGGCTTGCGCGCCTTGCGGTCCATCACCACCCGCTGCGGCGCTCCCGAGGCGGACTTCACGTACACGGTGGCCGCGGCGGGCCGCCGCCCCGCGAGCACCTTGAGCAGCAGCTTCGCGGGCGCCACCGGCCCCTGCTCCGGCGCCTCCACCGTCTTCACCGGCGCGGTGACGGGCGGCGGCGCGACAGGCGCCGTCACGGGCGGAGGCGGCGGCTTCGCGGGCGCCTGGGCCACCGCGGCCACGGGCGAGCCCGCGTCCGGGACCTCGGGAATGGCCACGTCCGCGGGCGCGGCCGTCATCTCCGCCACCACGTCGTGTGACAGCTTCAGCTTCAGCCGGGGGTCCGGCGCGGTGGGGTTGATGGCGGGGAGCACCCGCACCCGCGCCCGCAGACCGCGCTGCACCTGCACCGTCACCGACGCCGTCAGCTTCCAGAGGAAGCCGCTCTCCTCGCTGAAGAGGTTCCACGACTCGTTGGCGTAGGTGACGTGGGAGACGAGCGTGTAGGAGCCCTCCTCCACCGTGAGCACCGCGAGCCGGTGCAGCCCCGGGCCGTTGAGCTTGTCCACGCCGGGGATGGCCAGGGGCTGGCCGTTGACGAGGAAGTCCGCCTCCACCAGCTTGTAGCCCCGTGACGTGCCGGCGCCGGGGAGCCCTTCGAAGGAGATGACAATCTCCGGCGGTGGCGTCTTCTTCACCATCGCCTGGAGCTGCCGGTCCAGGTCCTCGCGCGCCCGCAGCTCCACGGCGGACGGCTCCGCCGCGCGCGCGGAGGTGGCGAGCAGACCCATGATGACGAGAAGCGGAACTTGAGCGGAGATGGCGGCCACGGGGGAACACAGCATCTCACAACCTGGCGGCTCCGCGAGTTGTCCGCCACCCGGGCTGACGACCAGGCAACCCTCGGCAGCCCCCCTCCCCCGCCCGTGTATCAGGCTGTTTCAGGAGTGAAGGGACTTGTAGCTCCCATGCGGGGAGGTTTTCTCCCCCAGCGCGTTCCAGCTACCCAGGGAGGCCGCATTGGCGCTACGCCTGGGGGTATGACCGACTTCCAGTTCCAGGACATGCTGCCGCTGGGCAAGGACGAGACGCCGTACCGGCTGCTCTCGAAGGACCACGTCTCCACCTTCGAAGCCGGCGGCCGCACCTTCCTCCAGGTCGCGCCTGAGGCCCTCACCCTGCTCACCCGCGAGGCCATGCGCGACATCGCGCACCTGCTGCGCCCCGGCCACCTGAAGCAGCTCTCCAACATCCTCGAGGACCCCGAGGCGTCGTCCAACGACCGCTTCGTGGCGCTGGAGCTGCTGAAGAACGCCAACATCGCCGCCGGCGGCGTGCTGCCCTCCTGCCAGGACACGGGCACCGCCATCGTCATGGGCAAGAAGGGCCAGTACGTCATCACCGGCGGCAACGACGAGGAGGCCATCTCCCGCGGCGTGTTCGACACGTACCAGACGTCCAACCTGCGCTACTCGCAGATGGCGCCGCTGGACATGTACAAGGAGGTCAACACCGGCAACAACCTGCCCGCGCAGATCGAGCTCTACGCGACGGACGGTGACGCCTACAAGTTCCTCTTCATGGCGAAGGGCGGCGGCTCCGCCAACAAGAGCTATCTGTTCCAGGAGACGAAGGCGCTGCTCAACCCACAGAGCCTGCTGAGCTTCGTGGACGCGAAGATCCGCTCGCTGGGCACCGCGGCCTGTCCGCCGTACCACCTGGCCATCGTCATTGGCGGCACCTCCGCCGAGTACGCGCTGAAGACGGCCAAGTACGCCTCCGCGCGCTACCTGGACTCGCTGCCCACCGAGGGCAACACGCTGGGCCGCGGCTTCCGCGACGTGGCGCTGGAGCAGGAGATCCTCAAGCTCACGCAGCGCACCGGCATTGGCGCGCAGTTCGGCGGCAAGTACTTCTGCCACGACGTGCGCGTCATCCGCCTGCCCCGCCACGGCGCGTCCTGCCCGGTGGCCATCGCCGTGTCGTGCTCGGCGGACCGGCAGATTCTTGGGAAGATCACCCAGGACGGCATCTTCCTGGAGCAGCTCGAGGCGGACCCGGCGAAGTACCTGCCGGAGACGACGGCCAGCGAGTTGGGCGGCGAGGTGGTGAAGATCGACCTCAACCGCCCCATGAGCGAGATTCGCGCCGAGCTGTCGCGCTACCCCATCAAGACGCGCCTGTCGCTCAGCGGCCCGCTGGTGGTGGCGCGCGACATCGCCCACGCGAAGATCAAGGAGGTGCTGGACTCCGGCAAGCCGATGCCCCAGTACCTCAAGGACTACATGGTCTACTACGCGGGCCCGGCGAAGACGCCGGAAGGCTACGCCTCCGGCTCCTTCGGACCGACGACGGCCGGCCGCATGGACGCGTACGTGGACCAGTTCCAGGCCGCGGGCGGCAGCTTCGTGATGCTGGCCAAGGGCAACCGCTCCCCCGCCGTCACCGAGGCCTGCAAGAAGCACGGGGGCTTCTACCTGGGCTCCATCGGCGGCCCGGCGGCGCGGCTGGCCAAGGACTGCATCACCCAGGTGGAGGTGCTGGAGTACCCCGAGCTGGGCATGGAGGCCGTCTGGAAGATTGAGGTGGTGGACTTCCCCGCCTTCATCGTCGTGGACGACAAGGGCAACGACTTCTTCGCCAACATCAACAAGCCGTCGGCGGCGAAGAAGGCCTGAGGCTCAGGGCCCGGGCGGCTCCACCTGCCTGGGCGCCGCGCCCGAGCCCCGGCGCTTGGGGATGATGGAGCGGCGTGGCCCCTTGAGGGCCACGCCCAACAGCATCACCGCCGGGAGCAGCATCCCCAGCCCCTGGCCGAAGTTGTCGGGGGGCCTCACGATGGCCCCCAACACCAGCACGGAGAACAGCAGGCCACAGACGAGCCGGAGGAGGAGCGCGTTCACCCCTCCAGCCTAGACAGTCCGTGGCCGCTGTCCACCGGCCCCGTACCGAGCGGCTACCAGATCTTGACGCGTTGCTCGGGCGGCAGCCAGCCCTGGTCGCCCTCCTTCACGCCGAAGGCCTCGTAGAACTCGGGCATGTTCCGCACCACGCCGTTGACGCGGTACTGCGGCGGCGAGTGGGGGTCCGTCAGCAGCATCTGCCGCATGGCATCATCCCGGTACAGGCCGCGCCAGATCTGCCCCCAGCCCAGGAAGAAGCGCTGGTCCCCGGTGAAGCCGTCGATGACGGGCGGCGTCTGGCCCTGGGTGGACAGCTTGTAGGCCTGGTACGCCACGGTGAGGCCGCTCAGGTCGCCGATGTTCTCCCCCAGCGTGAGCTTGCCGTTGACGCTCATGGCCTCCAGCGGGCTGAAGCCGTTGTACTGCTCCACCAGCATGGTGGTGCGCTGCTCGAAGCCCGTCTTGTCCTCGGGCGTCCACCAGTCGCGCAGGTTGCCGTCGCCGTCGGAGCGGCTGCCCTGGTCGTCGAAGCCGTGGCTGAACTCGTGGCCGATGACGCCGCCGATGGCGCCGTAGTTCGTCGCGTCGTCCGCCTCCGGGTTGAAGAACGGCGGCTGCAGGATGGCGGCCGGGAAGACAATCTCGTTCATCGTGGAGCTGTAGTAGGCATTCACCGTCTGCGGCGTCATGCCCCACTCCTCGCGGTCAATGGGCTTGCCCAGCTTGCCCACCGCGCGCTGGTGCTCGAACAGCTCGCCCCGGCGGACGTTGCCCACCAGGTCTCCCGCGACGATGTCCAGGGGCGAGTAGTCCCGCCACTTGTCCGGGTAGCCAATCTTCACGCCGAACTTCGCCAGCTTCGCCTGGGCCTGCGCCTTGGTGGCGGGGCTCATCCAGTCCAGCCCGTCGATGCCCTTGCGGAAGGCCTCGCGCAGGTTGGCCACCAGCTCCTGCATGCGCTTCTTGGAGTCGGGGCTGAAGTGGCGCTCCACGTAGAGCTGGCCCACGGCCTCGCCCACCACATTGTTCACCTGGGCCACGCCGCGCTTCCAACGCGGGCGGTTCTCCTCCAGGCCCTGGAGCGTCTTGCCGCGGAACTCGAAGTTCGCCTGCTCGAAGGCGCTGCTGAGCAGCGGCGCGCGGGTGTCCAGCACCTTGAAGGCCAGGTAGCTCTTGATGACCGGCAGCGGCGTGGACTTCAGCAGCCCGCTCATGGCCTCCAGGTAGTCCGGCTGGCGGGCGATGACCGCGGGCGTGGCCTCCGCGCCGGACGCCTTCAGGAAGCGGCCCCACGAGAAGCCCGGCGTCAGCGCGTCCAGCTCCGCGACGCTCTTGAGGTTGTACGTCTTCTCCCGGTCGCGGTTGCGCGTCCGGTCCCACTGCTTCGCGGCCAGCGCCGTCTCGAAGGCCATGACGTCCTGGGCGGCCTTCTTCGCGTCCTTCTCACCGGCCAGCGTGAGCAGCTTCTCGATGTAGGCCACGTACGCGGCGCGGACCTCGACGAAGCGCGGCTCCTGCTTGGTGTAGTAGTCCCGGTCCGGCAGGCCCAGTCCGAGCTGCGTGGCGTAGACGATGTAGCGCGTGGCCTGCTTCTGGTCCTGGCCCACGAAGATGCCGAAGGGCACCGGCACGCCCTCGCGCAGCAGCGTGGCGAACAGCTCCGGCAGCGCGTCCGCGCCCTTCACGGCCTTCACGCGCGCCAGCTCGTCGTTCACCGGCTTCAGGCCCAGCGACTCGATCCGCTGGGTGTCCATGAAGCTGTTGTAGAGGTCACCCACCTTCTGCGCGGTGGAGCCCGGGTGGCGCTCCTTGGCCGCGGCGGACTCCTCGATGATGGCGCGCATGGCCAGCTCGGCCTTGTCCGCCAGCTCGATGAAGGTGCCGTACCGGGCGCGGTCCGCGGGGATGGACGTCGTCTTCAGCCAGTTGCCGTTGACGAAGGTATAGAAGTCGTCCTGCGGCCGGACGCCGCGGTCCAGGTGCTTCAGCTCCACGCCCAGCGAGCGCACGGCCTCCGTGGAGGCCGCCTTCGCGGCGGTCCCCGACGTCGAGGCGGGCACCGCCGGCGGGGGCGCGTCATCCGAGGGCGCCGGCTGCTGCGTGGTGGCACAGCCGGTGAGGAGCAGGGTGCCCAGGGCGCTGCGGGCCCAGGCACGGCGGGAGAAGGTCTTCAGGGGGCTCAATGAGGCTCCGAGAGAAATGTGGGGCGGCGAATGCTGCCAGACGCGGAGGGTCGTCGTCCCTCCGGGCAGGCAGGAAAAACACCTGGGCCCGGCCCCTATTCCATGGGGAGGCCCCCGCCGCACCTTCCGCGCGGCGGGGCCCTCTCGGAGCGTGCGCTAGGGCTGCGGCTTCCCCAGCACCGGCGCGGGCACCGGGGCCTGGGGCGCTGGCGGCGTCACCGTGACGTCCTGCGCCAACGCCTCCCCATCATGGAAGCCCTTGGCGCTCACCGCCGCGCCCCGGAACAGCGCCCAGCCCGGCATGCCGCGGTGATACGTGCGCGTCATGTGCCAGAGCTGGAGCCCGCTGTTGGCCAGGTACAGGTAGAGCGAGCGCTTCGGGTTCCACGGGTTCGGCAGCGCCAGGGCCAGGCCGTCGTCCGGGCGCCCGTACGTCTTGCCCTGCCAGCGGAAGTAGCGCCGGCCCAGCTCCACGGGCAGCTTCTTCTCGTCCATCAGCCGGGCAATCAGCGCGTGGTCCTCCGCGCCGCCGAAGAGGATGAGGTCCCGGTCCGCCAGCTCCGCGTCCGTCACCTCCGCGTCCGGCTTGAGGGGCAGCAGGTACTCCACGAACGCGTCCGCCAGCACCTCGCGGTAGCCCAGCGCCAGCGTGCGCATGGACTCCGTCTGGCGCGCGGTGCCGTGGACCAGCAGGAGCCGCTCCCAGGCGTCGAGCTGGTTCGTCAGCGTCTGGAAGCGCTCGCGAGGCACCGGGAGGTCATTGGCCGCGTTGAACACCACGCGGACAGGTGCCTCGGCCGTGCGGAAGGTGAACGTCTCGCTGAGCCCCTTCACCTCCACGCGCTCCAGCGTGGCGCCCTTCGCCGTGCGGACCTCCACCAGCGTGACGAAGTGCCACGGGCGCGGGCCGGGCTGCTCCACCTTCAGCGTCACCTCGTAGCCGTCCTTCACCTGCGCGGCGGTGGCGCGGATGCGCGGCTGCGGCAGCCCCGTCTGCTCCACCCACTGCGAGACGAGGAGCCCCACGTCGCGGCCGGTGGCCTCCAGCACCGCCCGCTTGAAGTCCGCCGTGGTGACGTCCTTGTTGGCGTAGCGGCCGTGCAGGAACTTCATCGCCTTGGAGAACCCGGCGTTGCCCAGGTGCAGCCGGAGCTGGTGCAGCAGGAAGGTGCCCTTGATGCGAGGCAGCAGGTAGGCGCCATAGCGGCCGTAGTCCGTCTTCGCGTTCACCGGGACCAGGTCCGCCTCGCGCGAGGTGGTGAAGAGGTACTTCGCGTTGAGGTCCGCCAGGGCGTCGCGCTGGTACTCGAAGGCCTTCTCCGACGTCCCACCGTCCGCGGGCAGCGCCTTGAGCAGCTTCCAGTACGCGGCGGTGCCGCTGACCAGCCAGTTGTCCCCATCCGTCTTCGGGAACAGGGTGTTGGCCCAGAGCAGGCTCCGGTCGAAGACGAAGACGTCCTTCACCTTCGACACGTCCCGCTTGAGCGTGGCGGGCTCCTGGGGCGCCTTCCATGTCTTGTGGGCCGCCTTGAGCTTGTCCGCCACGACGATGGGGCTGAAGGCCGTATAGCCCAGGGACAGGTGTGGCGTGGCGCCGGGCAGGTCGGGAATCCACCGGCCGCCCACCATCTTCTCGCGCAGCGTCGTCTTGCCGTAGTGGGCCAGGAACATCAGCTTCTGGGCCATCTCCGACGTGGTGACCTTGCCGTCACAGGCGTGCGGCCGGTTGATGGGGCTGGAGGCCAGCATCCGGATGGCGGCATCCAGGTCGAAGCCCTTCTTGCCGTACTTCGCGTAGTACTCCTGGAAGGCGATGTCGCGGTTCCAGGTGTTGAAGGCCAGGTCCACCGGGGCGTTGTCCGGGTTGGGCACGTACTCCTTGCGCACCTCCAGGTCCCGGTTGTTGTTGTTGGCCCAGATGAAGTCCTTGAGGTTGCCCGGCGTGTCCGCGGCCTGGCCCTTGCCGCCGGTGCGCCACAGGCGCGTCTTCTTCGTCCCCAACAGGAGGCACGCGCCCTCGTCCGTCTTCGCGTCCGCGAGCGTCCAGTCGTTGGTGTAGAGGCCGTTGTTGCCGTCCTTCATGATGCGGGCCACGTCGTCGATGGACGACGCGTACTGCGCGGCCTTGCGGATGCGGTTGCTCTGCGGCGAGCCGTTCATGTCGAACGGCGACTGCCCCACCGTCGTCTCGCCGATGACGAGCCCCGAGGCATTGACGTACCAGTCCGCGCCGCTGTGGATGCCGCCGGGGAAGGTCTGCATCACGAAGCGGTGGCCCTTGGTGGGCTGGACGTCCAGCACCACGTCCCAGTGCACGCCGGTGTAGCCGCTCCACATGAAGATCTGCCCCATGATGGCGCGGCCATCCGGGGTGGCGGACTTCGTGGCCACGAAGGAGGAGCAGTGGTCGCCCTTCCCTGCGCGCGCGGCCTCCTCCTCCGCCTTGAGGAAGGTACGGCCGGTGAGCGGCGTGGCCGTGGCGCGGTTCGCCTCCGCGAGCTGCCCCGCGTCCACGGCGGAGTTGAGGGTGACGATGTCCAGCAGGTCCAGCTCGCGGTCCTTGAACTTCGCGCCGGCCTTGTTCGCGCCGTCCGCGATGCCCTTCATCTCCTCCAGGAACTCCGCGTCGTACTTGCGCAGGAAGAGCGCGTCCGCGAGCAGGCGCTGGTGGTTCCACCCCTTGCTCGCGTCCGTCTTGTCCTTTTCGATGCCCAGCTTCTCGATGTAGCGGACGATCTCCTGGGGCACGAGCTGGCCGAACTGGTGGCCCCGCTCGTAGGGCTCGCCCTCGATGTGGACGAAGATCCAACCGCCCTCGTCGTAGCGGAAGCCCTTGCCCGCCCAGCGCACCGTCTCCATGGGGATGTAGGCGGTGATGTCCTCCACCCTCTCCACGCGCACGTCGTCGAACCACGCGGTGCCCGTGGCCTTGCCATTGCGGCCCAGGTGGAGCTGCACCCGGTCCGTGGACTGGGTGGCGAAGAAGAGCACCGACGCGCGGCCCCCCGCCTCCGTCGCGGGCGCGGGCGAGCAGTTGGTGAAGGGGAAGCTCTTCATCGACAGGCAGGCGCCGTGCGCGGTGGGGTAGCGCGCCTGGGGGTCCGCCTGCACGCCGCGCGTGCGGACCCAGGCGCTGAGCCGGTAGAGCTGGCCCACCTGGAGCTTCATCGCCTCGGACTCGACGGTCGTCTCCGCGCCGCCCACCGGGTTCTCGATGGCGAGGCCCCGCTTCCCCTCCACCTTCGCCGCCGCGCTGCCGGACACCTTCCCCTGCCCCTGGGCCTTCCAGAACGCGGGGAGCGAGCCGGAGCCTCCCGCCAGCTCGAAGGTGCCGTTGGGCACGAGGACAGGCGTGGACGCGGGTGCAGGCGAGGGCGCGGGCGCGGCGGCGCTCGCAGGGGCGGCGTGGAGCGTGCTCGCGGACAGCAGCAGCGCGCCAAGCAGCCTGGACGTCATGCGAAAAGCGGACATGGGGCTCCCATCCCGGACGGGCACCGGGAAGCGGGTAGAGGTGGCCGGGGCGCATGACACCCCCGCCCCCCGCGAGCGTCAATCGTGATGCGCCGCGAGGCGCCCATGACGCGCGGCGGCTTCCCCGTGGCGGCCGCCCGGCCGTCAGTCCGTCAACGGAGGACCCAGGCGCTCGTGCGGAGGAGCAGGCGGGCCGCGCGCCGCACGGCGTCCACCCGTCGCGCCGAGGTCGCTGGCGGTGAGACGGGCGCGTCCCAGTCGAAGGTGAGGAGCCGGTTGAGGAAGCCCTGCTGGACACAGCCCTCCAGGCTGAAGACGTGGAGGTCGTGCGTCCAGCGCACCGCCAGGCGCAGGTCGCGCGAGAACTCGGCCCAGTCCAGGGGCCTGGCGGCGAAGACCCCCGGCAGCTCCACGCCGCCGCCCGTGACGCCCACCGCCAGGGACTGGCTTCCTGGCCCGTAGCTCCACAGCACGGAGGGCCCATGAGGCCGCAGGAAGCTGGTGTAGAGCATCAGCACCTCCCGATCCGCCGGCAAATCCAGCACCCCCGCCAGCCGCTGCACCAAGGTGGAGCGTGACTGCCGCTCGTCCACGATGACGGGGAATTGGTAGGCGTCCACCCGGTAGCCGTCCGCGCGGATGCGGTCCATCAGCCGCGTGTACCCTGCCCTCGCGTCGCGGACACGCCGGCCCTGGACCAGCCGGGGCAGGATTTCGCCCAGCTGCCGCCAGCCGCCTTCCATCCAGCTCCGCAGCTCGCGGATGTCCGGCTCGATGTCCAGGCCCACGCCTTCCCACACCAGACGGTGCTCGGCGGTCCACGCCTGGAAGGACTCGTAGCGGGCCGTGGCCTGCTCCACGTTGCCGGCATGGAACCAGTACCCCTGTTCGGTCGGCAGCAGCAGCCACGCGGTGACGGGGATGCCCACCCGGTTCAGCCGCTGGACGACCTGCGCGCGCTCCGGGCTCAGGTCGAGCAGGCCCAGGCTCACGCCGGCCTCCAGCGCCACCAGGTCCTCCACGACGCCGGGAGTGGCGAACAGCTCACGAAGGGCGTCCGCCTGCAGCTCGCAAAAGAAGGTCAGCATGTGCGGTTTCATGTCAGCCTCGCGCCGCCCGGATTTCGTGCGCCATACCACCCTGGAGTGGCCCCATGGAACTCCACGGGGACCGGCTGTTCGCTCACAGATTCTACCGCGCCGTGCTGGGCGTGATGGGCGCCACCTGGCTTCCGACCGCGGGCCGTGTCGCCGAAAGGTGTCGTCCGGTTCGCACCCACGCCCGTGCGCCGCTGGACGCTCGGCGCTCTGGGCGTCAGAAGCTGGACGGGACGTGCCGGGCGCTGACGCGGCGGTGACCTGCGATGATTACGAGCAGGGCATGGCGTCCCGAGATGGCACTGACACCCTGCTCCTCATCGAAAGCGTCAAGCCTCGGCTGCGAGGCGTGTCCCACGCAGTGGCCTTCGTGGCGGCGCTGCTCGGGTGCATCCAGTTGGCGCTCGTCCCGGTGCGCGGCTCGCAGTACCTGGCCGACCTGGTGTTCGGCGGCAGCCTGGTGCTGATGTTCGGCGTGAGCGCCGCCTACCACCGCTTCACCTGGAGCCTGGACGCCTACCGGCGCATCCAGCGCTTCGACCACGCCGCCATCTACATCCTCATCGCGGGCTCCTTCACCCCCATGGCCACGCTGGACACCACGGGGGACACCAGCCTGTACCTGCTCTGGCTGATGTGGATCGCCGCGCTGACGGGCGCCGGCCTCACGCTCGGGGGCGTGCACACCTCGCGAGGGCTCCGCTCCGCCCTCTACGTGGCGCTGGGCGCGGTGGCCACGCCGGTGATGCTGCGGCTGCCGGAGGTGATTGGCGCGGGGCGCGTCGCGTGGCTCGTGCTGGGCGGCGTCCTCTACGCCGTGGGCGCCGCCATCTACGCGCGCCGCTGGCCCGACCCGCTGCCCACCGTCTTCGGGTACCACGAAATCTTCCACCTGCTCGTCGTGGCCGCCGCGGGCGTGCACTACGCCGTCATCCTGGACATCGTGCGGCGCGCCTGACGCCAGGGCTGCCGCGTCATGGCCGGTGGCAGACCGCGTAGGGCCAGTCGCGCTCACGCGCGCAGCGGGCGAGGCAGGCGTTGCAGTCTCCTGTCCACCGCCCCGTCCCCGCGTCCTTGCAGCGGGAATGAACCCTCAGACACCGCTGCTTCAACTCGTCGTCCGGCTTCGCCTCGCGCGCCTGCATGCTCGTCAGGTACGCGACGGCATCCTCGGAGGAAAGGCCACACCTCTGGGTGTCGGCCGGGTGGCGCTGGAGGCAACACGACAACGCATCCTGGCACGTCGGGGCGGCGGCGAGCGCGGGCGCGGAGACCGCGCGGCGGCTGGGGGCGCTCGTGGCGCTGCTGGAGCAGCCCGGCGCCAGGAGGGCGAGCAAGGTCAGGACGAGCGAGGCGAAGGTCGGCTTCTTCATGGAGGAGGCCTAGAACACGAGGCCCCCTCCTCCGAACATCACCCGGGATGGGTATTCCCAAAGCGTCCGCGATGCCCTCGCGGCGTCAGTACGACCACGGGAAGCGCTTGAAGTCGCGCTTGCGCTTCTGGACGAAGGCGTCGCGGCCTTCCTGGGCCTCGTCGGTGCCGTAGGCCAGCCGCGTGGCCTCGCCGGCGAAGAGCTGCTGTCCCACCAGGCCGTCGTCGGGCAGGTTGAAGGCGTACTTCAACATCTTGATGGCCGTGGGGCTCTTCGTGTTGATCTCCGCGGCCCACTCCAGCGCGAACTCCTCCAGTTGCGCGTGGGGCACCACGGCGTTGACCATGCCCATCTGGAAGGCCTCCTCCGCGGAGTAGTTGGCGCCCACGAAGAAGATCTCCCGCGCCCGCTTCTGGCCAATCTGGCGCGCCAGCAGCGCCGACCCGTAGCCCGCGTCGAACGACGCCACGTCTGCGTCCGTCTGCTTGAACACCGCGTGCTCCTTGCTGGCGATGGTCATGTCGCAGACGACGTGGAGGCTGTGCCCGCCCCCCACCGCCCAGCCCGGCACCACGGCGATGACGGCCTTGGGCAGGAAGCGAATCTGCCGCTGGACCTCCAGGATGTGGAGCCGGCCCAGGCGCGCGGGGTCGGACTCGCCCTCCTCGCCTTCGTACTTGTAGCCGTCCTTGCCGCGGATGCGCTGGTCTCCACCGGAGCAGAAGGCCCAGCCGCCATCCTTGGGCGACGGCCCGTTGCCGGTAATCAGCACGCAGCCCACGTCCGTCATGAAGCGCGTGGCCTCCAGCGCCCGCGACAGCTCGTCCACGGTGCGGGGACGAAAGGCATTGCGGACCTCGGGGCGGTTGAACGCGATGCGGACCGTGCCCTGCTCCACCGCGCGGTGGAAGGTGATGTCCTTGAACTTGAAGCCCTCGACGGCCTTCCAGCGCGCCGGATTGAAGATGTCCGAGACCATGGTGTTCTCACTCGGGGGGAGAGAAGTGGATGCGCGCGGACCCTAGGCGCAGCGGCTGCGCCCGTCCAGGGATGCGCGCGTGGCCCGCACGGAGGCCATGTGTCCGAAGCTCGCGGGAGGACTCAGACCCCGGGCGCAGGTCCCCGTTGTGCGCCCTACAGCAACGCGCCCCCCTTCCGGGCACGGCTTGTGCGCGGCGGGAAGGCAGGTGTTCGCTGTCCGCGTGCGAGTCATGAGGGAGGGATAACCATGGACCTGGACCCGCGGTTCCTGTTGCACCGACGCGCCGTGCTGACCGCGATGGTGGGCGGCGCGGCCGTCTCCTTCCTGGGCTGCCGGAAGAAGCCGACGCCCGCCCCCATCCCGGAGGGCGTCCACATCCCGGACGTGAAGCAGGGCGAGGACGTCTTCGGCTACGTCCAGCGGCTCCGAGGCGGCTTCGACGACACGCTCTACAAGCAGGTCCTGGGCGCGGCCAATCCCTTCAAGGAAGGCGACGCGCTCGTGGGGGTCGCCGCGGCGGAGGAGGGCTCGCGCGCCAACGCGCGCAGGCTCCTGGGGAACACGCGGCTGGCGGACCTGCGGCAGCACCCGCTGCTCCAGGACGAGCTGCACGCGCTGAGCCTGGAGGCCGAGGACCCTCGAGCCGCGGCCCGCACCGCGGACTGGACGCTGGGGCGGCTGCGGCGGTTCCTGCTGGAGTCCGACGAGGCCGCCATCCACGACATCAGCCCCGGCCTGGGCAGCGACGCCATTGGCTGCGTCGTCAAGCTGATGAGCGACGGGGAGCTCATCGCGCTGGGCCGCAAGGTGTTCAACCCGCTGCCGGGCAGCAAGGTGGGCGCCCAGGGCTACATGGGCGCGCGCATCCAGCCCAACTCCCCCACCGACAACGTGGACGACATCCGCTGGCAGGTGTTCGACGGCTTCTCGTACGCGGTGGGTGACGTGGTGCTCGGATGCAACCCGGTGTCCTCCTCGCCGGAGTCCGTGGGCGCCATTGAGTCCGCGCTGCACGAGGTGCTGCTGACGTTCGGCCTGGTGGACGTGTTGCCCCACTGCGTGCTCGCCCACATCGACGTGCAGGCGGAGGTGGAGCGGCGGCAGCCCGGCACCACGGGCGTCTGGTTCCAGAGCATCGCCGGCAGCGACAGCGCCAACGCCACCTTCGACATCTCCGTGGAGAAGATGCTCGCCTACGCGGATGGCCGTACCGGACCGTACGGGCTCTACTTCGAGACGGGCCAGGGCGCGGACTTCACCAACGGCCACGGCCATGGCTACGACATGGTCCTCCACGAGTCGCGCAAGTACGGCTTCGCCAGGGCCCTGTCCCAACGCGTCTCCCGCGCGCGGCAGGGCGAGGCGCCGTGGGTGCACCTCAACGACGTGGCGGGCTTCATCGGGCCGGAGGTGTTCCGCACGCGCGAGCAGCTCGTGCGCTGCTGCCTGGAGGACATCGCCATGGGCAAGCTGCACGGGCTCACCATTGGCCTGGACGTCTGCTCCACGCTGCACATGGACGTGTCGCTGGACGACCTGGACTGGTGCATCGAGCGCATCATGCCGGCGAACCCGGCGTACCTGATGGCGCTGCCCACGAAGAACGACCCGATGCTGGGCTACCTCACCACCGGGTTCCAGGACCACGTCCGCATCCGCGAGCAGTTCGGCTACAAAGTGGATGACCGGATGTGGGCCTTCTTCCAGCGCCTGGGCGTCATCGACGCGCAAGGCAAGCCCACCGCCCACTTCGGGGACCCGGTCTGGGTGTACCTCCAGTACCTGCGCGCCAAGGGCGACCCCCGCTCGGAGGCGGACATCCGGGCGGACGCGGAGCAACAACTGGCGGCGATTCGCGCGCGCGGCGTGCCCATGGCGCGCGGCCATGGCACACACCCCTGGGATTTGGAGCCCTCGCTGGACGCGGAGATGCGCCGCGTCTACGCGGACGCGAAGCAGAGCCTGTGGACGGAGCTGACGCCGGGGTTCATCGGCGCTGTTCCGGACGGCGTGCGGCTGGTGTCGAAGTCGCGGGACCGGACGGAGTACATCCTCCATCCGGAGACGGGCGAGCAGCTCGACGCCGCGTCCCTGGAGGCCGTGCGCGCGCTGAGGGCACGGCACGCGGGACAGTATGACGTGCAGTTGATGGTCTCCGACGGGCTCAACGCGCTGGCCATCATGGATGAGGGGCAGCTCGCGCCGTACCTGGAAGCGGTGCGCGCGGCGCTGCTTTCCGCGGGGTACCAGCCCGCGCCGGAGCACCTGGTGCTCACGTCCGGCCGCGTGCGCGCGGGCTACCGCGTGGGTGAAGCGCTGTACGCGGGGCTGGAGGACACGGACCGGCCCCGGGCCCTCATCCACGTCATCGGCGAGCGGCCCGGCACCGGCCACCACACCTTCTCCGCGTACATCACCGCGCCCTCCGGGGCCGTCTGGTCCCAGCCCGGCAGGGTGGACCACAACATCACCCGCGTGGTGTCCGGCGTCGCGCTCACGGCGTATGCGCCCAGCCTGGCCGCGCCGGAGACGGTGCGGTTGCTCCAGCAACTGGCGCCCTTGGGGGGCTGAGCGTCACGGGCTCCGGCGCGCCATGCGCTCCCCTCAATCCTTCGAGCGCTCGTAGTACCCGTCCGAGAGCGTCCTCATGAAAGCGACGATGGCGTGCTCCTCCTGGGGCGACAATCCCAGGTTGCCCATCTCGACGGTGTTGAGGTTCAACCCCACCTCTGGCGCAGGCCAGCAATCCACGCCGGGCGTGCTGGCGTCACCCGCGAGGCAGACGGGCAGCACATCCCGCGTGTTGTAGAAGTGGACGATGGCTTCGAGGCTCTTGAAGTAGCCGTTGTGGGCGTAGGCCTTGACGAAGGACGGGAAGGGGCGCTTGTCCACATTGCGCAGCGTGGAGACCTTGACCTTGCCCAGGTTGGGGCGGGCATGGGGCGCGTAGTCAGGCCGCGTCTGCACGGAAGCGTTTTCCGTACGGCCCATCACAGACCTTGGCCACCACCGTGGCCACGTTGGGGTTGTTCTGCTCCAACGGGTTGAGGAAGGGGCCCTGGCCCTTCGGCTCGGAGAGCCGGCGGTCGAAGAAGAGCAACTGCTCCACCTGCGTCAGCCCGTCGTGCTTCACCGACCTGTCGTGGAGGAGCGTCTCCTCGAAGCTGGCGGAGACGCGGCTGTCCTCGGGCGTTTCGGAAGCCCCCTCGCCGCTGCCTGGAGGCGCGGGCGCCTCTCGCGGGAGCCGCATGCGGAGTCCCACCGCGGACTGCGGGCGCCCCCTTCCGCCGCGCGGACTCTTGAGCGTTGCGTCAGTTCCCGGCGGACGGAATCAACGTGGCCCGGGCCTCCGGGAGGCGGGCAACGGAGGACCGGAAGCCCGCGTCCCCGAGGCCACCGGGCCGGTAGGCGCGCGCGAACGCCACGAGGAGGTCGGAATAGAGCTGCATCGACCGCTCCGCTCGCATCAGCTCACCACCGAACCGGGAGAGCGTGCCCGGCATCTTCACAGGCGCATCCGAGAAGCTCATGTGACTGCCGCCGGCGACCGCGACGGCCCAGGCCGGCGCGCCGCGGTTGTTCGCCAGGAAGCCGAATGGCGGTCCCCCTGCTTCCGGCGCCGTCTCCGGCCGGTCGGCGCGGCGCGAACGGCTGAGGACGAACAGGGTCGGCTTGCCCGACCCCTCCTTCTCGAAGCGCGTCCCGAACGGAGCCCCCTCGAAATCAGCGCACGCGGCGATTCGTTCGTCGGCCGCGCAGGAATCGAGCGCGACCGCGCCGCCCAGCGAATGCCCCGCCACGATGACGGCCCTGCCCTCGAGCCGCACCCCGGCGGAGCGCACCCGTGGAGCGTCCCGCAGGAGGTCGAGCGTGGCCGTGACGTCCCGCACCCACTCGGCGATGCGCGGCCCCCAGTCCGCCTGCTCGGCCTTGGCCAGGAGCGGATCCTGGCCTGGAGAGGTCCACTCGCCGTCCGCGGCCCGCGAGACACCGGCGTAGGGCAGCTCCACGACCGCCACCACGAACCCGCGCGTGACGAGCCGCGACGCGAGGAATGCATAGCTGTCGCCGGCCATCCCCATGCCCGGCAGCAGGACGATCAACGCCGCCGGCCCCTGGGCCTCGAACCGCGCCCCCGTCACCGCCGGCCCCGGGAGCTTCGCCCAGCCACGCAGCACCTCCGCCGGCATGTCGTAGTACCCCGTGGCGGCGAGGTGATGTGCCGTCCGCTCATCGAAATAGCGGGTGGGCTCCCCGCCAGCCCCCGGGTAGTACAGCGTGACCTGCCAACTGCGCGGCACGCCGGGTCGGGGTGGGGCTTCACGAGCCGCATCGGTCGCGGTCAGCCGCAGCCGCGCGGGCCGGGGGGCTTCGCGTGTTCGCGCAGCGGCCAGGGCGCCCGGCCCCGTGGCCACGAACAGCCATGCCGCGAGCGCTCCCCACCAGGCCCCCACACTGCGTCGTCGCATTCCTGACTCCCCAGGTTTCGCGAGGCACCCCGCCACGCGTTCCTCAGTCATGAAACGGAGCGCCGCCACCCATGTCGCACGCGCCTGCTTCGTGCCTTCCTTTTTCAGCAGCAACTCAAGGTCGTCGAGCCGACGATTCCAGTCACGCTCGAACGACCTCCGACGCGGCAAGGTCCTCGGCGTGGCGCACGTCAGACGCCCCAGGTAGGGTGGCCGTCACTCACGCCACCATGAATCCCGCCGAGAAAGCCGCCCTCCTCCTCGAGCGCCTCCGGGAAGCCCACCCGGATGCGCGCTACGAACTCAACTGGTCCACACCCTTCGAGCTGCTCGTCGCCACCATCCTGGCCGCGCAGTGTACCGACGAGCGCGTCAACCGCGTCACCGCCACCGTCTTCCCCAAGTACCCAGGGCCCCAGGCCTTCGCCGACGCGGACACCGCCGCGCTGGAGGAGGACCTCAAGCCCACCGGCTTCTTCAAGCAGAAGACGAAGTCCGTGCAGGCCATGAGCCGCGCGCTCCTCGACAAGTTCGGCGGCGAGGTGCCCCGCACCCTCGACGCGTTGGTGACGCTCCCCGGCGTGGCGAGGAAGACGGCCAACGTCGTCCTCAACACCGCCTTCAACCTCCCCTCCGGCATCATCGTCGACACCCACGTCGCGCGCGTCAGCCAGCGGCTGGGCTTGACGAAGAAAGACAAGCCCGAGGCGATTGAAGAGGACCTGATGAAGCTGGTGCCCCAGGAACAGTGGACCTTCTTCGGCCCCGCCACCGTCCTCCATGGGCGTTACACCTGCACCGCGAAGAAGCCGAAGTGCGAGACGTGCATCATCCGCGACGTCTGCCAACGCATCGGCGTCTGATGCCCAGGCCGGACGCGGCGGCGGGGGCCGACAGCCCCCGCCACCCTGCTGTTTCAACCCCTGGACGCTGATTACTTTCCGCTCAGCGCCTTGACGGCCGCCTGGGCACTCTTGGGATCGTCACAGGAGTTGCTCAGCGGGAACCACCTGCACCCAGGAGGGGGCTTGCCCTGCGAGAACCACTCGTGGTCGCCCCCGAACGCGCGGACGTAGGCGTTGAGGTGCTGGAAGCCGAGCTGCGCCATGAACTGCGAATCCGGGGTCCAGGGCACGCCGGTGTCCTTGCTGTCGGTGTAGGGGGACAGCGGGCCGTCGAACGCGGGGGTCGGCTCGAACTGCACGTATTTCTGATTCGCGGCGGCCTGCTGCTGCGCGCCGAGCAACTTCCCGACGGGGTCATTGGCCACGACGTCGAGGCCAAAGATGTTCGTCGGGTTCGTCAGCGCCTTCATTGTGTCCTTGTTCCAGGCGTGCGGCACCACGTCCTTGGCATTCCAGACGAAGTTGGCCAAGGCGTTGCCGGCGCTGAACACGCGCTTGAAGTGCTCGAGGAACGCCGCATTGCCGATCGACGGCCCCGCTGTCGCCAGCAGGTTCACCTGCCGCCACAGGCTCAGGTTCGTGTCCTTCGTGTCCAGCAGCGAGTCCTGATCCATGAGCGCGAGCATCAGCATCGGGGAGAGGGCTCCGCCCAGGCTGTGCCCGGTGAACCAGAGCGTGATGCCCTCTTTTCCCTTGAGGCCCGCCAGGTAGGACTGGATGTCCTCGAAAGGCCACTGCATCCCGAGGAGCCGCTTGAGGCCGTCCATATCGCCCGTCGTCACCTGCATCTGCGAGGGCGCATTGCCCGAGCGCTTCCACTCGGTCGGATCGATGTCGAGGTCCTCGGTCTGCGCGTCATAGATGGACAGCGCGTTGGTCCCAGCCACGGCCACCACGTAGACCGGAAGAGGATTGCTGTGATTGCCCACCTGCTGCGCGACGAACATCGCGTTGCTCACCTGTGGGGGGAACGGGCCGTCCAGGGTGTAATGCGGGCCCCACACCACCCTCCAATTCGAGTAGGGAGCACTCAGGCTGTTGATCTGCGCCTGCAAGTCATTCTTGCTCCAGGGGCCAAGTGGGTTGCCCACAGTGGCCTGGCTCGCCAGCCACGAGAGGGCAAACACCTGCTTCTGCATCGGCGTGGGATTGAACATGCGACCTCCGAACGAGGATGGGATTGGGATGGGAACCCCAATGGGCTAGCGCCCACGCGGAAACCACTACAAGCGTTGTGCCATCCCGAGGCCGGGTTGAACGCAGAGAGGGCGCCGCTTCATGCAGTCCCAGCTCAAAGGCAAACCCGCACTGAGCCCTGACGTGTCATGCCCCATCTCCGCCGCGTCAATTCCAGCGCTGACATGTCAGGCAGGTTGAGAAGGAAGGGCTTTTCAATACACATGCCCCGAGCGGACCTGCCCAGCCGTCGCCAACGGCGGATGACTTCAGCACGTCCATCGATCAGCCGTCCAGCCGGCGCAGCGCGACATTGGGAATCACCCGTCCAGTTCAGGGGCGCCCTGCCACGAACAATCCCAATATTGACGCATGGAAATCGAAGCGAGGCTGTGGCGTTTTACGTTCACCATGGCCCATGTCCCCGCTTCTCCTGACTCCGCATCACCCGCTGACGCCCGCCCGGTGGACGCGCACGAGCGGCTGGAGCTCCTCGATGTCCTGCGCGGCTTCGCGCTGTTCGGCATCCTCGTTTCGAACGTGCAGATGTGGTTCAGCGGCAGGGTGTTCCTGACACGGGAGCAGTTCGAGGCGTTCATCGCCAATGCCTCGCTCCTGGACACCGTCACCCGGTACACCTTCGAGGCGCTGGTCTCCGGGAGGTTCATGACCCTCTTCGCCTTCCTCTTCGGTCTGGGCTTCGCGGTGCAACTGGGCCGGGCCGAGGCCCGGGGTGGGGACATCGTCCCGCTCTACGCGCGCCGGCTGGCCGTCTTGCTCGTCATGGGCGTCCTGCACCTGTTCCTGCTCTGGTACGGCGACATCCTGTCCTCGTATGCGCTGATGGGCTTTGGCCTGTTGCTCCTGCGGCGGAGATCGGACACGACGCTGCTCGTCGTCGCGGCGGTGCTCTGCCTGGTCTGGCCGATGCTCATGAACCTCCTTTGGCGGCTGCCGCAGATGCTCGCGGACTCCCCCGAGGCCCGGGAGGCGCTCATGACCGCGGCGCGGGAGAAATCGGACGCGGCCAGCGCGCGGATGTTGACCGCCATCACCAGCGGAAGCTGGTGGGAGGTGACGAAGACGAGCGCCGCGTACTACCGGAACGACTTCTTCTTGATGATGCTGGCCGGGCTGCTGACGTGCCTGGGCCGCTTCGCGCTCGGGCTTTGGGCGGGACGGCGCCGGCTCTTCCATGATGTCCCCGCGCACCGGGGGTTCTTCCGCAAGCTGCTCGGCTGGGGACTGGTCGCCGCGGTAATCGGCACGGTGCCGGGGCTGGTGGTGTCCATCCTCTTCCACCAGAAGGTCGTCACCCCGGAGTCGCTGCCGGTGTGGTTTCCCCTGGTGCTTTCACCGCTGCGCAGCCTGGGGCAGCTCGCGCTCGCGGCCGTCTACCTCGCGGGCATCACCCTGCTCTTCCAGCGCGCCGCCTGGCAGCGGGTGCTGGGGCTGCTCGCGCCCGCCGGGCGCATGGCCCTGACGAACTACCTGTCCCAGACAGTCATCAGCCTGCTCATCTTCTACGCCTATGGCCTGGGACAGGCCATCAAGCGGGGGCCCTTCGCGTGCGTCGTCATCTGCGTGGGCGTCTTCAGCGTCCAGGTGCTGTGGAGCCACCTGTGGCTGGCCCGCTTCCGCTTCGGGCCCGTGGAGTGGCTGTGGCGTTCGCTGACGTACGGGAAGGCGCAGCCCATGCGGCGCGCCGCGTCCGACACGCCCGCGCCCCTGGCCGCGTGACGGCCCCGGCGCGACGCGGTCAGGACTTGTCCGACGGGTGGGGGACGGCCACCCTCACCCGGAAGCCAAAGCCAATCCAGAGGTGGAGGGCGCGCTCGCGGAGGCTTTCGCGCCCCGAGCCGCCGAGCATGCGCACCTTCAGCGTGTCGTACTGCCCCGCGGTGCCGGAGACGAAGAGGCCGGCCCAGAAGTTCCCGCCGAAGTTCTTGTCGAACCCGGCCTGGAGCGTGACGTCGGGCCCTGAGTAGGTGATTTCCGCCGGGGGGACCGAGAGCGCGGTCGTGTCGTACCCGAGCGCGACGCCCGACCAGAGGTCGATGGGCCCCGAGGGGTTCCAGTGGAGGTTCCCCTGGAGTCCGAAGCGGAGGTTGCTGCCTTTGCACGCCCGCTCAGCGGAGCAGCGGATGCGCATCTGCGCATGGGAGAGCTGGACCCAGGGGCCCAGCTCGACGCGCGAGCCGATGCGGAGGGTGGGCTCGACGATGGCGGCGAAGAGCCCCTTGTAGACTTCGTACAGGTAGAGCGGCTCGGCGGCGCCGTCCATGCGCCCGCCCGGCATGAGGTAGCCCCCGCGCGCGGAGAGGGCGAGCCAGCGCGGGAACCCCGGGTCGCGCTCCGCCTGCTCGTCCGCGAAGGTCGGCACGGACACCAGGAGTGACAGCGTGAGCAGGGCCCGCGCTGCGGGGCGAAGGAGCGTTTGCATGGGCAGGCGTTCGGTTATTACGGTCGCTGGACCGTCGTCAATCCAAGGCTTCCCAGTGCAACGACTTCGCCCCTTCCCCATCCCGGCCCTGCTCACGCTGGTGGCCGCTGGCCTCTTCGCCTCCTGTGGTGGCCCCTCCGCCGAAGAGGACGCGCGCGTCTGTGCCAACGTGCAATGCAGCGCGGGGCGCTGCGTCGCCGAAGCGGGCGCCCCCGTCTGCCGCTGCGGCGCGTGGGAGCAGGCCGCGGGGCTCACCTGCGCCATCGTCGCCTACCAGCAGGAGGATGACCACGGGGACACCCGGGAGACCGCCACGGCGTTGGCCCCTTCCGAGGGCTTCCACGAAGGCACCATCAATCCCCCCTTCCGAGCGATGCCGGACCGGGATGTCTTCGCCATGCCCACCGCCGCGGGCCATGGCTACCGGTTCGTCTTCCGGCCCGGCACCCTCACCCCCGTGGACGTGCGCCTCGTGGAGTCCTCCGGGGCCGAGGTGAGGACGCGCCCCCTCCAGTCGAAAGAAGGCACCCGCCTGGAGTTCATCTCCACGGAGGAGGCGCCTCGGTTCATCACCGTGGCCGCGCCGGAAGGAACCAATGCCTCGGGGACGTACTCCTACCGCCTGGAGGACCTGGGCCAGGATGTGCACGGCGACACGCTCGCCACGGCGACGCCGCTCGCGCTGACCAACACGCCTTTCCTGCTCACGCTCGAGTTCGCGGAGGACGCCGATGTCTTCACCTTCCGCACCGAACCGAACCAGGGCTTCCAGTTCTCCTGCGAGGGGACGGACGTCTCCCTGCAGCTCCTGGATGGCGCGGGCGTCCAGATGGATGGCGGGCTGACGTGGGATTCGTCGCGCATCTGCGCTGGCCACTGGAGCCCCCACGCGAGCACCTGGTTCGTCCGCGCCTCCAGCAGTCATGACAAGGCCGTGACGACCCACTGCCAGTTGGACGACCTGGGCCGGGACGAGCACGCGAATGGCGTGCTGGGGGCCACCCCGCTCACGGCGGGTGTCCCCATGGCCGGACGGCACCACGGCCCCAATGACGTGGATGTCTTCTCCTTCGTCGCCACCGCGGGGAACATCTATGACCTCCGCGTCCTCCCGGTTCGGAACCGGAGCATCCGGCTCACGGACGCGAATGGAACGACGCTGGCGGAGACGCAGTGGAACCGCATCGTCCATGTACCGGTATCGGCGGGGACGTACTACGTGCACCTCCCCGCGGACGAAACCTGGGGGAGCGACTTCGAGCTGAAGGTCGACGACCGGGGGCTGGACGACCATGGCGCCACACCCGCGACCGCCACCCGCGCTGACGTGGGAGAGACCGTCACCGGGCTCATCCACGACTACGCGGACCTGGATGCCATCTCGGTTCCGCTCGTCGCGAACATGTACTACCGGTTGTCGTCCTGTCAGCGCAGTTGCACCCTGACGACGCATACGTCTGGCGCCCCACTCTACCGGCTCGAGGTCCAGAATGGCGTGTGGTACATCAATACGCCGATAACGGAGCTCGTCACGTTCATCGTCAGCTCCAGGTCCATTCCCCACGACTTCACGTTCCGGGTGGACTGGGTGGGCAACGATGACCACGGCGACGACGCGGACCACGCCACCCCGCAGAGCGTTCCCCTGGATACGGCCGGCGTCTTCGAGGAGAACCCGGACGTGGACGTGCTCTCCTTCGCGTTGGAGGCGGGCCACACCTACCGGGTGGAGAGCGACAGGGCCCACCTCCGGATCCTGAATCCCCAGGGCGCGGAGGTTGCCCTGTCGTCCGAGATGTATTCAACGACCCGGTACTTCACGGCGGAGTCGTCAGGGACGTATGTGGCGGAGCTCACAACGCCCCGGTACGCCCCGGATCGCCCCACCGTCTGGAGCTTCTCGCTGCGCGAGCAGTGAGCACCTTCGCGGTCCATGTCGAACCTCGACCTGTTCCCCCCTGCCCCGCCGCCGCCGGGCCCGGGGCCGCTGGGGCACCTGCTGAAGCCGGCCCGCATCTACGTGCAGGCGGGCGTCGAGGACTTCGCGCGGGGGCGTGAAATCCTCGCGCGCTTCCCGGACGCGGAGCGGATTCCCGTCGCCTCGCACCAGGGCATCCCGGGGCTCTTCGGCAACGAGGGCAACGCCGAGGCGTGGAACCGCATCAAGGGCAGCACCCTGATTCTGGGTGTGAAGAAGACGATGTCATTCATCCCCAACGGGCGGAGCTGCGACTTCATCCCGCCGTCCGCGGCCAACGGCTGCGTCATGAGCTGCGCCTACTGCTACGTGCCCCGGCACAAGGGCTACGCCAACCCCGTCACCGTCTTCGTCAACATCGACCGCATCCTGGCCGCCATCCGCCGGCACGCGGGGAAGCTGGGGCCCAAGGCGGAGCCGAACAGCGTGGACCCGCGCGACTGGGTCTATGACATCGGCTGCAACAGCGACTGCGCCGCGGACGCCGCCCTCAGTGACAACGTCCGGGACATGGTGCGCCTGTTCACCACGCTGCCCAACGCCAAGGGCACCTTCGCCACCAAGCTGGTGAACCGCGAGCTGCTCACCTATGCCCCCCAGGGCAAGACGCGCATCCGCTTCAGCCTGATGCCCGCGAGCAAGGCGAAGCTGCTCGACGTGCGCACCAGCCCCATCCCCGAGCGCATCGCCGCCATCGACGACTTCGTCGCCGCCGGCTACGAGGTCCACCTCAACTTCTCCCCCGTCGTCGTCTACGAGGGCTGGCAGGAGGAGTACGACGCGCTGTTCCAACAGGTGGACGCGGGCCTTGGCCCCGCGGCGAAGGCGCAGCTCGCCGCCGAGGTCATCTTCCTCACCCACCACCCCGGCCTCCACGAGGTGAATCTCCGCTGGCACCCCAAGGCGGAGGCCCTGCTGTGGACGCCGGACACCCAGGAGGCCAAGGTGTCCCAGGGCGGCGGCCACAACGTGCGCTACCGCACCGGACTCAAGGGCCGCCTGGTGGCGGAATTCAAGGAACTGCTGGCCCGCCGCCTGCCCTACTGCCAGGTGCGCTACGCGTTTTGACGCGCCCCCTGTATCAGGGGTGTGACGAAGGCGGCCCGGCCTGTGGCAGACTCGGCCGGACCATGTGGGATTGGGTCCGCCAACTGGCGGCGTGGTCGCAAGACGATGTTCCGTTCGCCGTGGCGACCGTGACGGTGTGTCAGGGCAGTACCCCCGCCGAGCCCGGCGCGAAGCTGCTCGTCCGCGCGGATGGGACGTTCCACGGCACCGTGGGCGGTGGCCACCTGGAGCAGCTCGTCCTGGCGGACGCCCGCGCCTGCCTGGAGAAAGGAGAGCCCCGTGCGTACCGGTATCCGCTGGGCGCGAAGCTCGGCCAGTGCTGTGGCGGCGTGGTGGACGTCTTCGTGGAGCTGGTGAACCACGGCCCGCGCCTGTACCTGTTCGGCGCCGGCCACGTGGGCCAGGCCCTGTGCCGCACGCTGGACGGCACGCCCTTCCAAATCCACCTGGTGGACGAGCGGCCCGAGTGGGTCCACGGCGAGCGCGTCCCCGCCTCCGTCATCCGCCATGAGGAGCCGTGGGACGTCTTCGCCTCGCGCGCCGTCTGGGACGCCCGCCGCACGTACCTCGCGGTGATGACGCACCGGCATGACCTGGACCAGGACATCATCGCCTTCGCCCTGGAGAAGCCCGCGCGCTACGTGGGCCTCATTGGCAGCGACACCAAGTGGGCCCGCTTCCGGCAGCGGCTGGAGGCCCGGGGCGCGACGGCGGCGCAGCTTGCCCGCGTGCGCTGCCCCATGGGGCTGGAGATTGGGGGCAAGTCCCCCCAGGAGGTCGCGGTGAGCATCGCCGCCGGGCTCATCCAGCTCCACAACCAGGGCCTGGACACCGAAACCAACGCCGAGGCCCCGGCCTCGGAGACGCCCCGCCCGCGCGGGGTCTCCTCAGGAGAATGAGCAACATGTTCGAGTTCGTGCTCAACGGCGCGCCCGTCCGCGTCGAAGGCGTCTCCCCCAACACCACGCTGCTCGACTTCCTCCGCGCCAGGGGCCTCACCGGCACCAAGCAGGGCTGCGCCGAGGGCGACTGCGGCGCCTGCACGGTGGCCATGGTGGACCGGGACGCCCAGGGCAACCGGTGCCTGCGCGCCTTCAACGCCTGCATCGCGCTGGTGCCCATGGTGGCCGGCCGCGAGCTGGTGACGGTGGAGGGCGTGGGGAGCTGCGACAAGCCCCACCCGGTGCAGCAGGCCATGGTGAAGCACTACGGCTCGCAGTGCGGCTTCTGCACCCCGGGCTTCATCGTCTCCATGGCGGAGGCGTACTCCCGCAAGGACGTCTGTACCCCGGCCGCCGTCGCCGACCAGCTCTGCGGCAACCTCTGCCGCTGTACCGGCTACCGGCCCATCCGCGACGCGATGATGGAGGCGCTCGCCTCGCGCGGTGAAGGCGCCGACCCCGCCACGGCCATTCCCGCCGCGCCGCTGGGCGGCCCGGCCGCGCCCCTGTCCGCGCTGCGCTACGAGGCCGGCGGGCAGACGTTCCTGCGCCCCACGTCGTGGGAGGAGCTGCTGGCCCTGCGCGCGAAGCACCCGGAGGCGCACCTGGTGGCGGGCGCCACCGAGCTGGGCGTGGACATCACCAAGAAGGCCCGCCGCTACCCCTTCCTCATCTCCACCGAGGGCGTGGAGTCGCTGCGCGCCGTCCGCCGGGAGGCGGAGGGCTGGTACGTGGGCGGCGCGGCCTCGCTGGTGGCGCTGGAGGAGGCCCTGGGCGGCGAGTTGCCCGAGGTGACGAAGATGCTCAACGTCTTCGCCTCCCGGCAGATCCGCCAGCGCGCGACCCTGGCGGGGAACCTGGTGACGGCGTCGCCCATTGGCGACATGGCGCCGGTGCTGCTCGCGCTGGACGCCTCGCTCGTCCTGGGCTCGGTGCGCGGGGAGCGCACGGTGGCGCTGGCCGACTTCTTCCTCGCCTACCGGAAGACGGCGCTGGCCCCGGACGAGGTCGTCCGCCACATCGTCATCCCCCACCCCGTGGTGCCCGAGGGCGGCCAGCGGCGCTCCGATTCGTTCAAGGTGTCCAAGCGGCGCGAGCTGGACATCAGCATCGTCGCCGCGGGCTTCCGCGTGGAGCTGGACGCGGCCGGCGTGGTGCGGCTGGCGCGCCTGGCCTACGGCGGCGTCGCGGCCACGCCCATCCGCGCGCGCCGCGCCGAGGCGGCCCTCACCGGGCAGCCCTGGACGCGGGACGCGGTGGAGCGGGTGCTGCCCGTGCTCGCGGAGGAGATCACCCCCATCAGCGACCTGCGCGGCAGCGCGGCGTACCGCAAGGGGCTGGTGGGCGGCCTCTTCGAGAAGTTCTTCTCCGGCTCGAGCAGCCCTTCTCTCGACGACGCCCCGGGCTTCGCGCAGGCCCCCGCGGACGCCGGCCGCGCGCTGCGGCACGAGAGCGCGCTGGGCCACGTGACGGGCAGCGCGCGCTACGTGGATGACCTGGCGCAGAAGCGGCCCATGCTGGAGGTCTGGCCGGTGTGCGCGCCCCACGCCCACGCGCGCATCCTCAAGAGAGACCCCACGGCGGCGCGCAAGGTCCCCGGCGTGGTGAAGGTGCTCATGGCCGAGGACATCCCCGGCATGAACGACACCGGCCCCATCCGCCACGACGAGCCGCTGCTGGCGGACCGCGAGGTGCTCTTCCACGGGCAGATTGTCGCGCTGGTGGTGGGTGAGTCCGTGGAGGCCTGCCGCGCGGGCGCGAGCGCGGTGGTGGTGGAGTACGAGCCCCTGCCGGCCATCCTCACCGTGGAGGACGCGGTGGCCCAGGGCAGCTTCCACACCGAGCCGCACGTCATCCGGCGGGGAGACGTGGACGCCGCGCTGGCCAGCAGCCCGCGCCGCCTGTCCGGCACGCTGGCCATTGGCGGCCAGGAGCACTTCTACCTGGAGACGCAGGCCGCGTTCGCCGAGCGCGGGGACGACGGCGACATCACCGTCACCTCGTCCACCCAGCACCCGTCCGAGGTGCAGGCCATCATCTCGCACGTGCTGCACCTGCCGCGCAGCCGCGTGGTGGTGCAGGCCCCGCGCATGGGCGGCGGCTTCGGCGGCAAGGAGACGCAGGGCAACTCCCCCGCCGCGCTCGTGGCGCTGGCCGCGTGGCACACCGGCCGCCCCGTGCGGTGGATGATGGACCGCGACGTGGACATGACGGTGACGGGCAAGCGCCACCCCTTCCAGGCCGCCTACGAGGCCGGCTTCGATGACCAGGGCCGGCTGCTGGGCCTGCGCGTGCAGCTCGTGTCGAACGGCGGCTGGTCCCTGGACCTGTCCGAGTCCATCCTGGACCGCGCGCTGTTCCACCTGGACAACGCGTACTACGTGCCGGCGCTGGCGTACTCCGGCCGCGTGGCCAAGACGCACCTGGTGTCCAACACGGCCTTCCGCGGCTTCGGCGGGCCGCAGGGCATGCTGGTGACGGAGGAGGTGCTCGCGCGCGTGGCCCGGGCCGTGGGCCTGCCCGCGGACGAGGTGCGCGAGCGCAACCTCTACCGTGGCGGCGGGGAGACCAACACCACGCACTACGGCCAGGAGCTGGAGGACGAGCGCATCCTCCGCGTGTGGGAGGAGCTCAAGGAGACGTCGGAGTTCGAGCGCCGCAAGCGCGACGTGGAGGCGTTCAACGCCCGCTCGCCCTTCATCAAGCGCGGGCTGGCCATCACCCCCATGAAGTTCGGCATCTCCTTCACCGCCACCTTCCTCAACCAGGCCGGCGCGCTGGTGCACCTGTACCGGGACGGCTCGGTCATGGTGTCCCACGGCGGCACGGAGATGGGCCAGGGCCTGCACACCAAGGTGCTGGGCGTGGCCATGCGCGAGCTGGGCGTCACGGCCGACGCGGTGCGGATGGCGAAGACGGCGACGGACAAGGTGCCCAACACCTCCGCCACCGCGGCCTCCAGCGGCTCGGACCTGAACGGCGCCGCCGTGCGGGTGGCCTGCGTCACCCTGCGGGAGCGGCTGGCCCCGGTGGCGGTGAAGCTCCTGTCGGACCGGCATGGGCGCACCGTGGCGCCGGACGCGCTGCTGTTCAGCGACGGCAAGGTGGGCCCGCGCGGCGAGCCCGAGGTCGCCCTGCCCTTCGCGGACGTGGTGGAGGCGGCGTACCTGGCCCGGGTGGGCCTGTCCGCGACGGGCTACTACCAGACGCCAGGCATCGGCTACGACAAGGCCCGGGGCCGCGGCCGTCCCTTCCTCTACTTCGCCTACGGCGCGGCGGTGTGCGAGGTGGAGGTGGACGGCCACACGGGCGTCAAGCGCGTGCTGCGCGTGGACCTGCTGGAGGACGTGGGTGACTCGCTCAACCCCGGCGTGGACCGCGGGCAGGTGGAGGGCGGCTTCGTCCAGGGCCTGGGCTGGCTCACGGGCGAGGAGCTGCGCTGGGACGCGAAGGGCCGGCTGCTGACGCACTCGGCCAGCACCTACGCGGTGCCGGCCTTCAGCGACGCGCCCATCGACTTCCGGGTGCGGCTGCTGGAGCGGGCGCATCAGCACAACACCATCCACGGCAGCAAGGCCGTGGGCGAGCCGCCGCTGATGCTCGCCATGTCCGCGCGGGAGGCGCTGCGCGAGGCGGTGGGGGCCTTCGGTCAGGCCGGTGGCCAGGTGGAGCTGGCCTCCCCCGCCACGCACGAGGCGCTGTTCCTGGCCATCCAGAAGCGGCTGGCGCGCGGGGCGGCGGAGGACGGGCGCGAGGCGGCGTGAGGCCCCTTCGAGGAGGGCGCTCCAGGCTCGACGTGGGGCCTGGAGCCGCTCCCGCCGGAAACCCCTCCTGACTCACGCCCCACCAGCCCGCGCGCCGAGGCGTCAGCGCACGTGCAGCAGGGCCAGCAGCACGAAGAGCCCGTTGAGGCCCACGCCCACGGACAGGTAGTTGCCGCTCGCCCGGGACATGCCGACCCCGACGTTGACGTGGCCGAGGTAGCTCAGCGCCAGCCGCGTGCCCACCTCCGCGCCGACGTTGAAGCCCGGGGAGCGCGAGTCGCTCGTCGCGGTGCCCATCATCAACCGGCCGTAGGGCACCACCCAGGTATTGACGTAGTGCTGATAGCCCACGAAGCCGTTGAACTCGGAGATGCCCCGGCTGGTGTAGGCCAGGTTCGAGCCGATGCTGAGCCGCCGGCTCAAGAAGGCCATGGGCTGGATGTTGAGTTCGAGCGCCGCCGAGGGCCGCCACGCCCCCACCCGGTACTGCATGGCGAAGTCGAAGGGCGGCTTGTCCAGCGCCGGCGCCTCCCACCGGAGCCGGGCCGCTTCCCGGGCGTGGGCGTCTCCCCCGCGCGCCTCGTAGAGGTCCGCGAGCGCCAGGGCGCCTTCCTCGCTGTCCGTCTCATACACGGCGACGAGCGGCGCCTCGGCCGCCGCCAGGTTGCCATCCGCCATGCGCAGGCGCCCCAGGGCCAGGCATCCCCGCTCCGAGCCACCGTCACACGCCCTGGCGAAGGCCGCCTCCGCCTGGCTCCGGTCACCGTCCTGGAGGAGCTGCTCGCCCCACTCGTTGCACGCCCACAGCCTGCCCTCCTCGCAGGAGGTACTCCGGGGCACCGCCTGGGTGGTGGCGCACGCCACCAGGAGAGGAGCCATCACCGCCAGCAACGCCATTCGCCGCATGTCCGGTATTCAACCACAAGCGCCGTCGCGCTTCCTCGCCACCCGGGCCCTGGGAGGCGCGCCCGGGCGCCTGGCCGCCCCGCGTCCGGACGGGGCAGCCCGGCCAGCCCTCCATTCCCTGGGAGGCCCCTGGCCATGGGGAGGGGGAGCGCAGAACTTGAGGGCAGCAAGGAGGACTTGTGGCGCCAGTTGCCGAGCTGCGGCTTTCGCGGAAGGAGCCCCGATGAAGGTTCCAGAGATGTTGGAGCACCTGCCGGGGGTGGGCCCCCTGCTCGGCCGTATCGCGCACGGGCAGGAGGACATCCTGCCGCGCAGGGAGGTCACCGTCACCCTGCCGGACTTCGCCGCCGTGCCCCTGCCCCGGACGGAGCGGGCGCTGGGGGACGGCCGCACGCTGGTGGTCCGCAACCCCGCGGTCCGCTCGCCGCGGGGGCCGGGGCTCACGGTGATGACCTACAACATCCTGCTCGGCGGCAAGCGCCGCGAGGCGCTGCTCCAGTACCTCGACGACCTGGAGGCGCAGGGGCGGCTGCCGGACGTGCTGGGTCTGCAGGAGGCCAACGTCCCCATCTCCGTGCTCCTGGCGGAGCGCTACGGCTTCCACCTGGCGTACCAGGGACATGACGGCGGCCCCGGCGCGAGGCTGGTGAACGGCAAGGCCTTCCTCACCCGGCACCCGCTGGTGGACGCGGCGCACTTCACCTACGCCACCCCCGACGCGGAGCGGGACGCCGCCATCATGCGGCGCGGCGGAGACCCGTGTGAGATTCCGGAGGACCGGGGCGCGCTCTACGTGCGCCTGGAGGTCGAGGGACATCCGGTGGTCCTCTACAACGTGCACCACACGCTGGGCGACTCCGGCATCAACGCCCGGAACCTCCGGCAGCTCAACGCGCTGCTGCACCAGCGCGAGGTCATGCACGCGGTGGTGCTGGGCGACTTCAACGCCAACACCGCCATCAAGAAGGGCGGCTCGTGGTTGATGGCGCACCTCAGGACGTACGACGACACCGACACGGTGGAGGAGTACGAGGTGCGCTATGGCGAACCCCACGCCAGCGTGGGGGACGAAGGGGTGGGCAACATCGCGGACCCGCGGCTGCGGCATGAGCTGCACGTGCTGGAGCAGGGCCTGCCGGAGACCATCGCGCACGCCGCCACCGCGCGGGTGCGCCTGCCGGACGGCTCGCTCATGACGCCGAAGCAGGCGTGCGTCGAGCTTCGCTCCGGACGGGTGCAGCGCGGCAGCGAGCACTGGCTGCGGCTCCAGGACATCGCGGACAGCGCCACCCTCACCTCGCTGCCGGATGAGAACGGCGTGGTGCCCGCGACGGGCAAGCGCTTCGACAACCTCTACGCCAGTCCGGGCCTGGTCCCCGTCCTCTTCGAGGTGGACCGCAGCACCGAGTCCTCCGACCACCAGCCCGTGGTGGCGCACTACGACGTGCGGACCCCGGGCGTGAAGGATGGCAAGCCGGGGCCCGGCGTCATCCAACGGCCCTCCTGAGGCGCCGGACCGGGTGGCGTCCGGCGCCCGTGGCCCGCGGGCGGCTCAGGGGCCCGCGGGGCACGCGGGCAGGGACGAAATCCAGGCGTCCACGAGCTCCGTGCCCTGGGTGTCCTTCACCGACACGGCCAGCGGCGGCATGCGCGCCGGCGGCTGCCCGTGCATGCGCCGGGACAGCACCGACCTGGACGGGTCTCCCGGTGTAATCAGCAAGGCCCCGGCCACGCCCAGGTCGCCATGCTCGGGCGCCACGCCGCAGAGCTTCGTATTCGCCAGCGGCGTGGCGTAGCGCAGGTCCGACTCTCCCCGGCCCAGCCCCTCGGGCCGGTGACAGACGGCGCAGTTCGCGTGCAGGTAGGCCCGCGCCCGCTCCTCCACGGGCTCGGGCCCGTCATAGGCCGGCATCCGGGGCAGCTGCGCCACGGGCCCCGGCAAGGTCAGCACGCCAATGTGCGCCAGCGTCCCGAGCTGCGGCGCGAGGCGCCCCCCCGGATACGGGAAGTCCCGGTTGAGCTGCGCGACCTCCAGCCCCAACACGAAGCCCGCGGCGGCGTTGTGGCACTGCATGCAGTCGCCGCGGCTGGGGAAGGTCCACGTCTGCGCGCCCACCGGCTTCACCTTGCCCGTCTCCAGCAGCACCGCGTCAGTGCCGGCATCGTTCCATTCATACGTGTAGCCCGCCCAGACGCCGTCCGGGTGGCGCATGAAGAGGCGGGTCTCCACGCGCCGTCCCCCCAGGAGGAACGTCTTCACCGCCACGGTGCCCGGAGGCGCTTCCAGCACGCCCTCGGGCCCCACCTTCATCGACGCCCCATCCGGCACGCCGATGAACCGCTCCTTCTGCGCGCCATCGGACCAGAGCGGGGCATTCACGTCGTAGGGGATGAGCCCCGCCGACGGGAGGTTCGGGTTCGTGGGGTCCGCGCAGCCCGTGGCGGACAGCAGCGTGGGGAACGCGCCGCCGCCGGGCGCTGGCGGCGCCGAGGCCTGGAGGCGGTGCAGCCCTCCGCCCGCGAAGTCCACCACGAGCAGCTCGCCATCGTTCAGCTCCGCGAACGAGGAGATGCTGAGCGGCGTGGCGGTCAGCAACGAGGGCTTCGCGCCGCCCCCGGGCGCCGCATCCGCTGGCAGCGTCCAGATGCGGCCCGTGCCGAAGTCGCCGAAGATGTACTTGCCCACGAGCGCTGGCACCGCGGCGCCGCGGTACACGTAGCCGCCGGTGACGGAGACACCCTCGTCACGGCCATAGACAGCCACGGGCGGCGTCAGCCCGGTGGTGGCGCAGGTGCCCCCGCGCGCGCACTCGGTCCCCTCCAGGATGCTCCAGCCGTAGTTGCCTCCCAGCTCGACGCGGTTGATCTCCTCCAGCAGCTTCTCTCCCACGTCTCCCAGCCAGATGGCGCCGGTGCTCCGGTCGAAGCTCCAGCGCCATGGGTTGCGGAAGCCGGTGGCGTAGATCTCCTTGCGCCCCCCGGCGATCGCATAGGGGTTGGTGGGGGGGATGGCGTAGGGCCGCGCGCCGTCCACGTCCAGGCGCAGCATCTTCCCGAAGAGCAGCTCGGGGTTCTGGGCCCGGCGCTCCGGGTCCACCCGGCCGCCGCCATCCCCGAGGGCGAAATAGAGGAAGCCATCCGGACCGAACGCGAGGTGCCCGCCGTTGTGGAAGGAGAAGGGCTGCTCCTGTTCGAGCACCACTTCCGCGCTCGCCGGGTCCACGGTGGCCCCGCCGTCGGCGCTGCGGTAGCGGACGATGAAGGAGGCGAGCCCTCCCATCGCGTTGTTCCCGACATAGGAGATGAACACCTGCCCGTTGGTGGCGAAGGCGGGGTGGAAGGCCATGCCGAGCAGCCCTGTCTCGTCGTGCTCGACGTTCACCTTCCCGGAGAGGTCGACGAACACGGAGCTGGTGGGGGGCACGGCGTCCTTGTCGAACACGCGCACCCGCCCTCCCCGCTCGACCACGTAGATGCGGCGGCTGTCTCCGGGCGCCTGGAGCGCGAACACCGGCTGGGTGAAGCTCAGCTCCGGGTACGCGCGGGCGACCGTGGCCCCCGCGGCGTCGGTGGGCCGCGGCGGCGCGACGCAGGTGGGATTGGCGGGGCGCGCATCCAGCCCGACGAGCCCCTGGACCTCCGGGCTGCCGCCATCAGGTGCCCGAGGGGGGCTCCCATCCCCCACCGGCGCGGTTCCTCCGTCCGCGATGGGGCCGATGACATCGTCTCCATCTCCAGAAGGACCGGAGTCATCGGAAGTGCCAGGACACGCGAGAGAAATGCCGAGCAGGCTCATGGCAAGCGCCACCACGCTCAGCAGTATTGAGTGGGACGGTCGTCGTTGTTTCATGGCACCGCTGTGGTGGTCCGGGAGGGGACGGAACGCCAGGGCCCCGACCTCGCGGCCGAGGTCGCGTCTGCCCGATGCCGGACCGCGCCGGCGGCGGCCGTCCTGAAGTGAGCCAGCGCCTCGCCCCGGGGGCGTCTCGCCCCGGACATGGCGGCACCACCCGACAGTCCGCCCCGTGGAGCAGGCGGCGGAACGGCCCCACCCCTCGTCGCTTCATCCCGGGGCGGACCGCCGCTCGTGGGCCGGCCTCACCGCGGACGAGTCCCTAGATTGCTCGGAAAGGAGGCCTCATGAAGACAGGCAGCGGGACGTCCAGGTTCATCCGTCCGTGGGCCGGCGCGGCGCTCACCGCCGTGCTCGGCGTCCTGGGATTCCCCCCGGCCGCCGTGGCCCAGGGCGTCGTGCCGCAGGTGTCCTGCTACCAGCGCGCGACGGAGGGCGGGCTCGACGACTCGCTGGCCGCGCAGCTCTGCCGAGGCGCCCGTTCATCCACGCCCGCTGAGTGCTTCGTGCGCGCCCAGGATGAAGGCTCGCTCACCCAGAGCCAGGCCGTGCAGCTCTGCCAGTTCGCCGCGCCCGACGAGGACCCCGCGGGCTGCTACCTCCAGGCCCGGCAGCAGACCTTCACGGACCCGTCTCGTGTGTTGCAGCTCTGCCAGCCCGCGGTCCAGCACTGCCCCGGCAACGTGGAGTGAGCGGCTATCTCGGCACGAGCAGCGCGCGCAGCCGCGAGAGGTCCACCGGCTTCACCAGGTGCTCGTCGAAGCCGGCCTCCAGCGCGCGCCGCCGGTCGTCTTCCAGGCCATACCCCGTCACGGCGATGAGCAGCAGGTCGCGCCCTTCGTCCGTCGCGCGGAGCGCCCGGGCCACTTCGTACCCGTCCAGCCCCGGCAGCCCGATGTCCAGCAGGACGACGTCGGGCCGCAGCGCGCGCGCCGTCGCCAGGCCGGAGGGACCATCCTCCGCCTCGCTGATGGTGTGCCCCTCCATTTCCAGCAGCTCGCGGACGAGCTGACGGCTGTCGGAGTGGTCATCCACCAACAGCACGTGCCGCCCCGCGGATGGCACAGCGCGCGGCGCCTGGGGCGCCGGGGCCTGTTCGACGTGGCCCCGGGGCAGGCGCACCGTGAAGGTGCTGCCCTTGGCGAGCCCGTCGCTGTCCGCACGCACCGAACCGCCATGGAGCTCCACCAGCCGCTTCACCAGCGTGAGGCCAATGCCCAGGCCCCCCTGCGCGCGGTCCAGGGTGCGCTCGGCCTGGAAGAAGAGCTCGAACACGCGCTCCTGGAGCTCCGGTGACAGGCCATCACCGCTATCGGACACCTCCAGCTCCACGTGCTCGGGCCGCGCCCGAGTGACGACGCGGACGTGGCCCCCCGCTGGCGTGTACTTGAGCGCGTTGGACACGAGGTTGGAGACCACCTGCTCCAGGCGGCTCTCGTCTCCTTCCAGCCAGGCGGCCGGGGCGTCCACCTCCACCTGGTGCGCCTGTGTCCGGCCGGAGGCCTCCAGCGCGGCGACGGCGCGGCGCACGCACTCCGACAGGTCCATGGCGCGCTTCTGGAGCAGGATGCGGCCGCTGCTCACCCGCTCCACGTCGAGCAGGTCATCCACCAGGCGGGCCAGGTGGAGGGACTGGCGCTCCACCAAGGCGCGCGCCCGCTCGCGGCTCGCGGCGTCCCGCGCCACCGCCAGCACCTTCACGCCGCCAGTGATGGCGGACAGCGGGTTGCGCAGCTCATGGCCCAGCATGGCCAGGAACTGGTCCTTGGCGAGGTTGGCCGCCTCGGCCTCCAGCATCTTCGTCCGCAGCGCCTCCTCGCGCTCCATCACCATGGCCGCGGTGAGCGCGAGCGTCGCCCTCAGGTCCTCCAGCTCGGAGATACCGGTGGGCCCCACGGTGGTGAAGGCGTCCGCCGAATCCGGGCGCTCCCGGGCCGCGCGGGCCAGCGCGCGCAGCGGGCGCGTCATCCGGCGGCTCACCCAGGCGGCCCAGGCCGCGGCGATGGCACAGCACCCCAGCCCCGCGATGAGCAGCGCGACCAGGGACTGGTCCACCGACGCGGTGAGCGCCTCCCGCGGCCCGGAGAACGACACCGTCCACGGCACCAGTTGCAAGCGCGCATAGGCCGCGAACGACTTCATCCCGTCCACCGTCTCCGACGGGAAGAAGCCCTCGCGAGCCGAGCGGATGTTCTCGATGTATTCGGCCCGGGCCTTCGTGCCCACGAAGCGCGCGCGGCCCCGGCTGCGCGCGAGGATGATGCCCTCCTCGTCCACCAGCGTGCCCAACCAGTCACCGGAGATGCGCTGTTCGTCCCAGAGCTTGTCGAAGTGCTGCATGGCATACGTCGCCACCAGCACGCCCGTGAGCGCCCCCTGGCGGCGCACCGGCATCGCCACCACCACGGTGGGCGGCCCCTGGAACCGCGCGGAGGGGACGTCGGAGATGACCACCCGCCCTGTCGTGGCGACCTCGCGCACGTAGGGCCGTTCATCCACCCGCGAGGCCAGGTCGGCGCCGAACGGACGCTCCGTGGTCAACGACGTCCGGCCCTCCAGGTCCAGCAGGGAGAGCGAGACCCAGGCCTCCTGCGACGCCACCACCGCCTGGCAGGTGGCATGGAAGGTTCTCAGGTCGCCTTGGGCCAGCGGCGCGGAGTGCGCCAGCACCTCCAGCGCCCGGACGGACTGCCCCAGCTCACGGTCCAAGACGAGCGCCAGCGCGCGGGCCGTCTCCCGCATGCCCTGGGCCCGGGCCTCGCGCTGCGAAGCCGCGAAGCGGTTCACCGCGCCCGCCGCGAAGAGGACGAGCGGGACGAGCAGCCCCAACGCGAGCAGCCCCAGGTAGAAGCGAAGCGAGCGCGGCTTCATCGACCGGCGACCATCCAAGGGAGCATCGCGTGTCATCGTGCCTGGAGGAGATAACGAGGTGCCCTCCAGTACACTGGATTGATGTGAGGTGAACAGTCCCACGGCGGCGGCGCCAAGCGTCGACTTGCCGATGCATACGCGCCGTCCGTGAACACGGTGGGTGGAGCCGCGTTGACTGCGGGCGAAACGGGGGCGCACAGTTTCAAGCGCCATGAACGAAAAGAGCGCGTCCTACCAGTCGTGGCTGGAGTCGTTCGCCAGCGAGCACGGCGCCACCGCGGGAACCATCCACCTCCAGCGGGGAGACGACCTCTTCCTCGTCGCGGCCCTCAACATCCCGCCGCCGTTGATGACGGCCGTCCAGCGCGTGCCCCACGGCAAGGGGATGGCGGGGCTCGCCCAGGTGCGCAAGGCGCCCGTGCAGACCTGCAACCTGAAAGAAGACACGTCCAGCGACATCAAGCCAGGCGCGAAGGCGGTGGACGCGCGAGCGGCGGTGGCGCTGCCCGTGCTGGACGCGACGGGCCAGGTGCGCGCGGTGGTGGGCATCGCCTTCACCGAGGAGGGCTCGCTGGCCGCCGAGCGCGAGTCGACCCTGATGGCCGCCGCGTCCCGGCTGCCGCTCGCGGATGGCTGAGCCCACGCGGGGCCTGCCGGTGGCGGGTGATGGCGCGGCGCCCGAGCGCACATGCGCGGGCATGGCGGGGCCAGAAGGCGGCCCGGGTCCAGCGCGCGCCTTCTCACGCGAGGCCGAGCCCTCGCGCGGCGAGTCGGCGCCCGATGATGGCGGAAGACCGGCGCGCGTCATCGCAGGCTGGAGCGCCTTCTGCGGCCTGCTGCTGGCCGGCATCCTCGTCCCCTTCGCCTGCTTCGGCGGCGACCTGGAGACGGCGGCGGCGCGCTTCCTCGCCACGCGGCCACCGGACTGGCAGGTGGCGTTGCTGCTCACGGGCCTGCTGGCGGGGGACGTGGTGTTGCCGGTGCCCTCCAGCCTGGTGGGCGCCGCCGCCGGAGGCCTGCTGGGCTTCTGGGCGGGCGCGGCCACCTCGTGGCTGGGGATGATGGCGGGCTGCGTGGCGGGCTATGGTCTGGGCGCCCGGGCGGGCACGGCCGCGCTGCGGCGCATGGCCGGTGACGCGGAGCTGGCCCGGCTGACCCGCGCCGCGGAGCGGCTGGGGCCCTGGTTCCTGCTCGCGTTCCGGGCCGTGCCCGTGCTGGCGGAGACCTCCGTGCTCTTCGCGGGCACCAGCCGCATGCCCCGCCGGGACTTCCTCACCGTGAGCGCCCTGGCCAACCTGGGGGTGTCGGTGACGTATGCCGCGCTGGGCGCCAGCGCCGCGCGGCTGGAGTCGTTCCTGCTGCTCTTCGCGGGCATGGTGCTGCTGCCCGGTCTGGCCCTGGCCTGGATGCGGCGGCAAGCACCGCCACATCCGGCCCCGGCGTCCCGTTAGGGCGGCCCGCTCAGCTCCGCGCGCCGCGAGCGTCACGGCCCCGGGCGCGAGCGGCCTTGGCCAGCACGTCCGTGCCCTTCTCCTCGCCGCGCATCCACTCCTTCATCGCGGGGACGATGGTCTTGCTCCAGCCCTTGCCGGCGCGCACCTGCAGGTAGTCCTGCACCAGCGCGTCCACCATGGCGGAGAGCTGCTCCATCAGGAAGAGCCGCTCGGAGAGCTGGTCATCCTCCTCCTCGCTCATCAGCGCCGGCAGCTTGCCCGCGCGGATGTCGAGGAACTCGGAGTCCAGCGTGGCCTCGAACTCCTTCTCCCCGTGGGTGAAGCGCAGGCGGGCCTGGGCCACCAGCAGGCCCTTGTCCAGCGAGTGCCGCACCTGCTCGGAGTACGGCGCCAGCGTGCCCTTGGCGCTCATCTCCGTCACCTCGCCGGCCACGCCGCGCAGCACCACGCGGCCCATGAAGAGCACGCTGACGCCTTCGCCCTCCACCTCCACGAGCGGCCCGCCCGTCTCCGTGCGCCACAGCAGCCACGTGAGGAACTCCCGGCCCAGGTAGGCCCGGCCGCGCAGGAGCTGCTCGCGGGCCTTGCCCTTTTCGACCTCGGCCTCGTCCTGCGTCTCCTCCGTGGCGCCGCCGTCCACGCCGACGTCGCCGCGCATGAAGGCCGCTTCGGCCCGCGCCTCTTCACGCCTCGCCATGTGCCACCTCGTCAGCCGCCGTCGCCGGCAGGTCCATCCCAATCAGCGCCGCGGTGGGCCCCAGCGCGGACTCGTCGATGCCCGCCTGCTGCGCCATGGCCGCCGGCGTCATGCCGAAGAACTTCACGTTCAGCCCGCCCTCCAGCGCCACGGTGATTTCATCCACCACCTTGCGCGACGCGGACCAGATCTGCACCTGCTGCGTCTTCAGGTTCCAGCTCACGTCCACCGTGGACGTGCGGGGCGTGGCGCGGTTGCGCAGCATCTGCCTGATTTCACCGCGGCTCTGCGTCTTCTCGCCCCGGCTGGGCGGGCGGCCATTCTCCTTCTCGAAGGCGGAGGCCCACTTGGCCAGCTCCGCCTTGAGCGCCGCGGCCGGCACCTTGATGGTGTCGATGCGGAACGCGAACAGGGCGTACTCGCCATAGTAGAGGCGGCCGGCGGAGAACTCGCTGGACTCCTCGTTCTCCAGCTCCACGAAGCCGACGGCGCGCTCCTCCTCGGAGCGGCGGTCGATGGGCTCGAACGCGTGCGACTTGAGGCCGCGCGTCAGCCAGCGTTTGACATCCGAGGGCGCTTCCTTCGCCGGTTCGACCCGGAAGCGCGACAACGTGACAGCACCACGAAGGACAGGCATGGGGCGCGGCAGGATGGGGGGCGAGCGCCGTGCCGTCAAGGCACTCGGCGTGGCTGGCAGGCGCCTTCTCCTGTTGACGCACTCGATTTCCAGGCGCCCCCACCCCGGCCCCATGACACACCCGCCACGCGGCGGTAGCGTGGCGGGCGACATGCGCCGCGTCCCGTTCGCCTCGCTGCTGCTCGTGGCCCCCCTGTTGCTCTCCGGCTGCCTCCGCGACACGCGGCCCGAGGGCGACACCCTGCCCTCCCTGGCCCGCGCGCTCTTCGACACCCTGGAAGCCGAAGGCGCCCTGGCCAGCGCCTACGTGGTGGACGCCCGGACGGGTGAGCCGCTCTACACCCACCGCGAGCACGTCCGGCTCCTGCCCGCCTCCACGCTCAAGGTCGTCTCCACCGCGTCCGTCCTCGCCGCGCTGGGCCCGGACTTCCGCTTCCAGACGCCGGTGTCCCTGGAGGGCACGCTGACCGGCGGGCTGTTCCTGGGGAACGTCGTGGTGGACCCGGTGGGGGACCCGTCCCTGGGCTCGTGGCGCTTCCCCGAGACGGCCCTGGCCTGCGAGCAGGTGGCGGATGCCCTCCAGGCGCGCGGCATCCGCCAGTGGCGCGGCCAGGTGCGCGTGCGCGGCGCGCGGGACGCGGAGTTCCGCCTCGGCCCGGGCTGGGCCTGGGATGACGCGGCCTACGCCTACAGCGCGGCGCCCACGGCCTTCGTGTTCCGGGAGAACGTGGTGGACCTGGCGCTGTCACGGCCAGAGGGCGCGGACTGCGCGCAGCCGCCCATGGTCCAGGTGACGCCTCCGTTCGCGACGTTGACGGCCGTGGTGAGCGTGGACACGAACGCGGAGCGCCCCACCCTGGCCTGCGTGCGGCAGCGCGGCGGCCCCGGGGTGCGCTGCCTGTGGCGCTCCCCGGCGCGGTCCTGCCCCCGCTCCGCCGCCGTGCGGCTGGCGGTGGACGAGCCCGAGGCGCTGTTCGCCGCCTGCGTGGAAGCGGCCCTGCTCCAGCGCGGCATCCCCCGGCTGCCCATGACGCTGGAGGCGCCCACGCCTTCACTGCCCGCCGTGCCCGCGCCGCTCGTCACCCTGGTCAGCCCGCCCCTGTCCGAGCTGGTGAAGGTGACGAACAAGGAGTCCCTCAACCTGTACGCGGAGCGCCTGGGCCTGCGCTTCGCGCGCGAGCGCACCGGCGCGGAGAGCTACGGCGCGCTGCGCACCGCGCTGACGGAGGAGCTGGCCCGGCGCGGCATCCCGTCACGGGACTTGCGTCCGGTGGATGGCAGCGGGCTGTCCCGCTACAACCTGGCCACCGCGCGGGGACTGGTGCGCGTCATCTTCACCAGCCTGCGCGAGGCCTATGGCGCCGCGCTGTTGGACAGCCTGCCCGTGGCCGGCCTGGACGGCACGCTCGCGGGCCGCCCCGTCACCGCCGACACCGCGGGCCGCGTCCGCGCCAAGACAGGCACGTTGTCCGGCCAGCGCTGCTTCGTGGGGGTGGTGGACCGGCCGGGTGACACGCGGCACCCGCGCGTCGTCTTCGCGCTGATGCTGGGCAACATGGATGAAGGCACCGCCCTGCCCGCCAACACGGCGTTCGACCGGTTCGCGGAAGGCCTGGTCACACTCCCGCTGCGCTGAGCGCCCGGACGCGCTGTCGCATTCCCGACAAAGGCATGGCGGGAACGACGGCGAACAGCCGACCTTCGACGGCATTCCCGACGCAAGGAAGCCCTCCTCCGCCCTGGAGGACGTGGCAGGCTGCGCGCGCGTTTCCCAACCCCGAGGTGAACCGTGAAGCTGAAGACCGCATTGACGGCGGCGGTGCTGACCCTGCCGCTGGCCGCGCCGGCGGCTCCCGCGCCCGCGCCGGCCACCGCGGCGCCCCGCAAGGCCGCGCCCAAGGCCCCCGCGTCGCCGAAGCAGGAGAAGGTGGACACCTACCACGGCACGGCGGTGAAGGACCCGTACCAGTGGCTGGAGGCGTCGTCCGACGCGAAGGTGAAGCAGTGGAACGACGCGCAGAACGCGTACACGCGCGCCATCCTGGACAAGCTGCCCGGCCGCGAGTCCATCCGCCGGCGCGTCTCAGAGATTCTGGGCTGGAAGTCCCCCGGCCACTTCGCGCTGCACGAGGCCGGCGGCACGCTGTTCGCCATGAAGGCGCAACCGCCCAAGCAGCAGGCCTTCCTGGTGGTGCTCGGCTCGGTGGATGACACGTCCAAGGAGCGCGTGCTGCTGGACCCCATGGTGGTGGACCCGTCGGGCCACACCACCATCGACTGGTACGTCCCCACGCTGGACGGCAAGAAGATCGCCGTGTCCATGTCGAAGAACGGCACGGAGAGCGGCGACGTCACCGTCTATGACGTGGCCAGCGGCAAGCCGCTGCCGAATGAAGTCGTGCCCCGGGTGAACGGCGGCACGGCGGGCGGCAGCCTGACGTGGACGGCGGACGGCAAGGGCTTCTTCTACACGCGCTACCCGCGCGGCGAGGAGCGCCCCGCGGCGGACCGGGACTTCTTCCAGCAGGTGTACTTCCACCAGCTCGGCACGCCGACGGAGAAGGACACGTATGTGCTGGGCAAGGACTTCCCGCGCATCGCGATGACGGAGCTGGATACGTCGCACGACGGCAAGTTCATCTCCGCGGTCGTGGCCAACGGCGACGGCGGCGAATACATGCTGTACCTGCGCGACGCCGCCGGGAAGTGGACCCAGGTGTCGAAGTTCGAGGACAAGGTCATCCGCGCGCGCTTCGGTCACGACGGCGCCATCTACCTGCTCAGCCGCAAGGACGCGCCGCGCGGCAAGGTGCTGCGGCTGCCGCTGGCCACGCCCACGCTGGACAAGGCCACCGTGCTGGTGCCGGAGGGCGAGGCCAGCATCCAGGGCTTCTTCCCCACGAAGTCGCGCCTCTACGTGAGCGAGCAGCTCGGTGGGCCGTCGCAGCTCCGCATGGTGGACCTGAAGGGCAAGGCGCTGGGCCTGGTGCCCACCCTGCCCGTGTCCTCCGTGGGCGGACTGGTGAGCCAGGGCGATGACGACGTGCTCTTCGTCAACGCCAGCTTCACCCAGCCCATGGCGTGGTACCGGTATTCGGCCAAGGACAAGACGGTGAAGAAGACGGCGCTGGCCCGCACGTCGCCGCTGGACTTGAGCAACGTGGAGGTGGTGCGCGCCTTCGCCACGTCCAAGGACGGCACCAAGGTCCCCGTCAGCATCCTCAAGAAGAAGGGCACCAAGCTCAACGGCAACAACCCGGCGCTGCTGACGGGCTACGGCGGCTTCAACATCTCCATCAGCCCCAACTTCAACGCGCTGGCCGGCTTCTGGCTGGAGCAGGGCGGCGTGTACGCGGTGGCCAACCTGCGCGGCGGCTCGGAGTACGGCGAGAAGTGGCACGCCGAGGGCTCGCTCACGAACAAGCAGAACGTCTTCGACGACTTCTACGCCGCCGCGAAGCTGCTGGTGGACCAGAAGTACACGCAGCCGAAGAAGCTGGCCATCCAGGGCGGCAGCAACGGCGGCCTGCTGATGGGCGCGGCCGTCACCCAGCACCCGGAGATGTACGGCGCCGTCGTGGCGCGCGTGGGCATCTACGACATGCTGCGGGTGGAGCTGACGCCCAACGGCCAGTTCAACATCACCGAGTACGGCTCCGTGAAGGACCCGGCGCAGTTCAAGGCGCTGCACGCGTATTCGCCGTACCACAACGTGAAGGACGGCACGCGCTACCCCTCCGTGCTCTTCACGTCCGGCGCGAACGACCCGCGCGTGGATCCGTTCCACTCACGGAAGATGGTGGCCCGGATGCAGGAGGCCACCAGGTCGCCCAACCCCATCCTGCTGCGCGCCAACGCGGAGACCGGCCACGGCGCCGGCACCCCGCTGAACGCGCGCATCGAGGAGGAGGTGGACGTGTACTCGTTCGTGTTCAACGCCCTGGGCATGAAGTACCAGCCCCCGGCGAAGAAGGTCGCGGCGCCCAAGCCGCAGTAACGGTGTGAAGCAGGACTCCACCGCCGCCCGGGCACTGGCGCGGCGGTGGAGGCGCTACCGCGATACCGCGGCTCAGCAGGTCCAGCTGCAGGCCGTACCGCCGTAGGCCCCGTTGCAGCGCCCCTCCGTCTGGGGGAGCGAGTCACAGAAGGCCTGCGTCGTCCCCGGCAGCGCCTGGCAGCACCCCGTGCACGTCCAGATGCAGGAAGTGCCCTGGTTGACCCCGTTACAGCGCCCCGGCGTCTGCGGAATCGAGTCACAGAAGGCCTGGGTCGTCCCCGTCAAGGCCGTGCAGCACCCCGGGTTGAGCGCGCTCTCCGCGCTCCCCATGTCGGCCGCCGCGCCCTCTTCCTCCACCACACCACAGCCCGAGAGCCCCGCGACGGCCAGCAACACGGCACCGTGAAGCACCCACCGCTTCATTGAACTTCGCATGCGAAACCACCTTTCCTGAGCAAGCTGCATTCACAGTCTAGACCAGGAAAAGGTGGAAACACACGACGCACCGCGGAGGCGGCACAGTGGGTTCTCCCGAGCCCTCCTGCGCACCACGCCCCAGCGGTAGTGTCCCCGCCGCGCCTTGGACTCGGCGCGCCCGGTCGCGACATGAACCCGTGGACACGGAGTGCCCTGAACCCGCGACGGCGCATGCTCTTCGCTGAAGCGTGAGCGAAGCCGGGCACTTCGGATCCACAAGGGAGTCCCCGGCGGCCCCACCTGGTCCCCGGAGTCCCCTTCAGTCCCTGAGGCATCCCCTCATTGACCTTCAGGTGCTTGTCGTAGCCGAGCGACTCGCCGGCTGCGCCCAGCAGCGTCAGCAGCGCCTGGGCGAAGGCAAACATGAGCAACAGTTTGTCACGCCGCTTGGGCGTTCCGACGCGCACCTCCTTCAAGCCCATCACGATGCGTTTGACGTGCAGGTCGTCCTCGAACGCCTCGGCAAGAAATCTTCAAACCTGCGCCTCGTCGATAGCCATCGTGCGCCGCGCCATGGTTGCCCACGTCTCTGTCCAAGCGTCACCGCCTTCGCGCGCAACAGCCTACCGACACCTGCCGCTAGTGTCTTTCCAGCCGCCGAGTGACATATCAATACCTGTCCTGCAAAGCAGGATATCGCTGGAGGAACTGCGTGTCCCTGAATCGTGGTTGGACCTTCGCCGTGTCTGCCGTTGTCGTAGCCGTGTCGCTCTCGAGCGCTTTCGCGACGCCCTCCGTTACCGAACCATGCCATGCGGAGTATGTGGACTGCATGATCATTGCAAGCTACGAGGGAGACCCGTTCGGGCGCGAGTTGGCGGAGCGTCAATGCCAGCAGAACTATGACAACTGCTACCTGCAATCGTATGGCTACTGTGGGGACGGCTACTGCCACAACCAGGGAGGAGAGAACTGCTCCAGTTGCGCAGGTGACTGCACGGCGATCATCACCACCGACAAGGGCACGGTGACTCGCAACTGCCAGGTGGTGCCAGACGCCGTCTACCCCGACTTTCTCGCGGGGGGAATCCAGGATGGCGGCTATTGCTACTACCGCGTCTATCAGGATTATGCATCGGTATGCGAATCGTACCGTATTACCGAGACATATAACACCTGCGGCAACCCGCCCTACACCACCCAGGAGACCTACGAGGGAACCACAAAGAGTTTCCACAGCAGAGTCCAGGTCGGCTGGGAGCCTAGGTTCGGCCCGTGTACTTTGTGAGTTGACGCGGCTCGCGCGTTGAAGCCGGGAGTCGTCGACCCTCAAGAGGAAGCCTGGCTGACTGGGTAGGCACGGACCACGACAAGCAGGTGGTGAGTCAAAGCCACCTGCATCCGGTTCGTTTTGAAGAGCCCATCATTGCGGCGAGTCTGGGTACGGCTGCCTTTCCGTCCTGAAGGCAAAAGGAAGCTACGCCTCACCGGAGCGACGGAAGGCACCACGTACCCGGTGACCTGGACCGGTGAGGTGTGCGGCCCCGCCGCTCGCGCAACGTCTGCCAGCGGAGCGTCAGCAGGAGCAGGTCCGTGAACTCAACGTTCGTTGCGTCGACGCGCTCGCGGTTGCGTCGACTGCATCGACCTGACGAAGTCCACGAAGGCACGCAGCGGCGTCGGCAGGTACCGACGACTGGGGTAGTAGAGAAAGGGTCCGGGAAAACTCAGCCACCATGGTTGGAGTACGGGAACCAACGCGCCTCGGTCGATGAAGGGCCGTAGCCAGTCCTCGAACAGATAGATGATTCCGGTGCCGGCCACGGCGGCATCCACGGCGAGCTCCGTGGTGCCGCCGAAGCCGGCGATCAGCGGGCCCTTCGGGTCGACTTTGAGGGTCTCGCCGTCTCGCTCGAACTCCCACGGGTGCGGCGGCCCGTTCGAGAAGCGCCATCGCAAGCAATCATGTTCGAGCAGGTCATGTGGGTGTGTGGGACGCCCCCTTCGAGCAAGATACGCGGGCGACGCGGCTGCGGCGAACCGCTGGACACGCGGACCGATGGGAACCGCCACCATGTCCTTTTCGAGCCACTCTTCGTAGCGGACGCCAGCGTCGAAGCCTTCGGCCACCACGTCGACGATTCGCTCCTCGGCGGTCACCTCGAGGCAGATGTCGGGGTATTTCGCCAGGAAGGGCGGCACGATGTGAGGGAGGACGAGCCGTGCAGCGGCGGTCGGCACGTTGAGCCTCAGACGACCCGCGGGCCGGTCGCGGAAATCGTTGACCACGTCCAGCGCCGCGCGAACTTCACCGAGCGCCGGAGACACCCGCTCGATCAGACGCGCGCCTGCGTCGGTGGGCGTGACGCTGCGGGTGGTGCGATGGAGCAGCCGAACTCCAAGCCGGGCCTCCAGCCGACGAACCGCGTCGCCCATGCGCGACGCGCTGGTGCCCGCCGCACGGGCGGCGCTGCGAAAGCCGCCCTCTCGGGCGACCGCCAAGAACGCGGTGAGGTCTGCGAGGTCATCCATCGACTGTGCAGATTATCGTACAACCTGTGCGGACTGCAGTGGGTTGCCGCGCAGAGGGCTCCTCGTAAGGTTCGTGACGCAGCCACTCCTCAAAGGACCTCGTCATGACCGCCCCATACCTCGTGGACAGCTACCCCCTCGGCGCTCACACCGTTCGCCGGCTCGGCTACGGCGCCATGCAACTCGCCGGCCCCGGCGTCTTCGGCCCTCCCAGGGATCGCAAGGCCGCCATCGCCGTGCTGCGAGAGGCCATCGCTCAGGGCGTCAATCATCTCGACACGAGCGACATCTACGGTCCCCATGTCACGAACGAGCTCATCCGCGAGGCGCTGCATCCGTATCGCGAGGGCCTCGTCATCGCCACGAAGGTCGGCGCCGTGCGCGGCCCATCAGGGTCGTGGGAGCCCGCCTTCTCCGCCGCCGACATCGAGCGCGCGGTTCACGACAACCTGCGCAACCTCGGCCTGGACGTGCTCGACGTCGTGAACCTTCGCGCGATGTTCAGCGCCCAGGGCCCAGCGGAGGGCTCTATCGAGGCGCCGCTGACCGTGCTCGCCGAACTCCAGCGACGTGGGCTGATTCGACACATCGGCTTGAGCAACGTCACGGCCGCGCAGATCGCGGAAGGACGCAAGCTCACGGACATCGTGTGCGTGCAGAACCAGTACAACCTGACGCACCGAACCGATGACGCCGTCATCGACGAGCTCGCCGCGCTCCGCATCGCGTACGTGCCATTCTACCCGCTCGGCGGGTTCTCACCGTTGCAGTCCAGCGCGCTCAACACGGTTGCCGCCCGGCTCGGGGCTACGTCCATGCAGGTGGCGCTCGCGTGGCTCTTACGTCGCTCGCCCAACGTGCTGCTCATTCCTGGCACGTCCTCCATCGCGCACCTCAGGGAGAACCTCGCGAGCGCCTCAATCGTCCTGAGCGACGAGGACCTGGCCACGCTGAACGGACTCGCCGAGCACGCCTGAAGTCCGACGTCCCCCGAGCAAGGCCAGGCTCCGCCTTGCTCCGGCGTGTCCTTCACTGAGGCCAGCCACAGCCGCGCACAGGCGGGAGAGGCGCGCGGGGAATCCGCGAGACGTGCCGCGCCGCGACACGCACCCGGAGTTCTCGTCTTCTCACGGCCTTGGAACGGGCACGCAACTTCCGACGCCGCTGTCCGACAATGGAGGCAAGCCTCCCAGATCTTCAACTCGGCTCCCCCCTCCCGAGGTCCTCCATGGTCCAGGTCACCCGTCCCCCCAGCCTCACGCCGTCCACGCGGACGCTGACCACACCCGAGGCGCCTGTCCGGGCCAAGGCCGCACAGGGCGTCAACACCGTGGTGGAGGGCGACACCTTCACGGCGAGCGCTCCGGCGGACCTGCAGCGGGCGAACGCGCTGGCGCAGGTCAACGCGCTGCGCCTCCCCATCCCCTGGCCCGGCAAGGGCGAGGCGGACAAGATCGGCTGGATCCAGAAGGCGTATCCGCCCGCCAAGGATTCCACGGCCGAGTTCATGAAGCTCAACCAGGCCGTGCGCGCGGGCAAGAACGTGATGCCCGCCGAGGCCAAGGACTGCGTGTACCTGGCGGTGGGCGGCCTGCTCTCCGAAGCGGCGCCCAAGCAGTTCTACTTCGACCGGAACCTGGACGCGCTCGAGGCCCAGGGCCTCCAGGTCGGCCGCGTCCCCGTGGACACGGACATGGGCGTGGAGAACAACGCCGCCATCGTCCGTGAGGCGGTGCTCGAGGCCGCGAAGAGTGGCAAGCAGGTGGTGCTCATCGGGCACAGCAAGGGCGGCCTGGACTCCGCGGCGGCACTGGCCATGTACCCGGAGCTCCAGGAGCACGTGCGCGCCCTGGTCACCATCCAGTCGCCGTACGGGGGTTCGCCCATGGCGCAGGACCTGCTGGACAACCCGCTCGTGCGCTACGGCGTGGGCGGAGCCATCGAGGCCCTGGGCGGCAGCATCCAGGCCGGTGAGGACCTGACCTACGACTCGCGCCAGGCGTTCCTGGCCAGGCACCCGATGCCCCCCGGCATCCCCACCGTGAGCATGGCCTCCACCACCACGAACCCCACGTCGCCGCTGTTCGCCGCCGAGCAGTACATGCAGCAGCGCTACGGCGTGAAGTCCGACGGCCTGGTGCTCCCCCAGGACGCGTTCATCCCCGGCTCCAAGTCCGTGAGCCTGTCCGGCCTGGACCACCTGGATCCCACCGGCACGACGCTGAACCCGTTCAAGCCCTACCAGCCCGAGGACCTGACCCTCTCACTGGTCGCGATGGCGCTGAACATGCCCAAGGAGCGCTGAGCGGCGTCCCGCCGTTTGAAGATGCAGGCCCCCGGTGGGGGCGCGCCTGACGCCACGGTATGGCTTCCGAGCGAGCGAGCTCGCCCCGCGCCGCCGCCACGCCCATGGGCGTGCGCGTGACTACCTTCGTGAGGATGCAGAGCATCGAGGCGCTGACGCGGGGGAGCATCCGCCACGGGGGCGCCTCGCCTCGACCTTGTGGCAGGGAGGTTCGTGATGGGCCCCCACCGCTGGAGCCCGGCGACGGTGTTTGCGGTGGGGCACTCGACGCGCACCATCGAGGAGTTCGTCACGCTCTTGTGGACGCACGGCGTGGCGACCGTGGTCGACATCCGAACGATTCCGCGTTCGCGTGCGAACCCACAGTTCAACAGCGATGCGCTGGAGAAGCTGCTCCCTCGGGTGGGCATCCGCTACGTGCACCTGGCGAAGCTCGGAGGATTTCGCAAGAGGCGCAAGTCAGCGGGTGGAGAGAACGCCGCGTGGCGCAACGCGAGCTTCCGCGCGTACGCCGACTACATGCAGAGCGAGGAGTTCGAGGAAGGACTCTCCGAGCTGCACGACGAGCTGGTGTTCGGTCCTCCGGCGTTGATGTGCGCGGAGGCGTTGCGCTGGCGGTGCCATCGCTCACTCGTCGCGGACGTGCTGGTCGCGCGCGGTGTGGAAGTGCTGCACCTTGAGTCGGCCACGCGTGCCACACCGCATCCACTGACCGCCTTCGCACGAGTCAGGCGAGGACATGTCACCTATCCGGCCGACGAGCGCAGTCCCGTGCGAAGTCCTCGAACGGCGCTGCCCGGGTGATGTCCTCGTCACCATGGACGCCCAGTTCGACCCAGCGGCCATTCATGAGCCGCCCTCCTCAAGCAAAGGCGGCCAGGGCATCAGCGTGCCCCAAGGGCAGGCACAGCCCCCTACCCCGACGCAGCGCACGGACTTGCTGGCCCCAGCCGCCGCTGGTGTAGCCCTCGGGCTCGTGTGTCGGTAGGCCACTTCTGGGCGCGCCTCCTTCAGGAGTGGTGCGCCACCGCGGCCTTCACCCAGCGCAGGATGCTCGCCTTGTCAATGTCCGCGGCGCTGCGCACCTTGAGGTGGCGCATGGTCTTCCCGGTGCCCTCGAGCTTTCCTTCCGGGTCGTCGAGCTTCTCCGGGGGCGCCATGATGCTGAGGGCGGCGTAGGTCGTCGCGGTGTAGAGCGCACAGAAGCCGCCCTTCAGCTCGTAGTAGGGCATGCCCCACTTCATGGACTCGCGAGCGCCGGGGGCGGCCTTCTTCACCAAGGCACGCAGGGCCTCGAGGTGCTCGCGCCGCTCCGGGGGCTGTTGCGCGAAGAAGGCGTCCGCCGGGGCGCCGAGGTCCTCGCGGCGCAGGTACATGCGGGCAGGAGCCTTCTTCGCGGCCGCGCTCTTCTTCGCAGGGGCCTTCTTCGCGGGCGTCTTCCTGGCGGCGCTCTTCTTCGCAGGGGCCTTCTTCGCGGGTGTCTTCTTCGCCGTCGCCTTGCGCGCTGCCATCCGTGCCTCCGAGGCCCCGGACCGCCGGGGCGGGCGGGAGGCTACCCCAGCAGCCGAGGACGCATGGGCATAAAGGGGAACCTGCGGGCCACCCCGGAGGCGCTCTACCAGCGCGCCGGGAGGTGACCCACCAGATGCCTAGGACGCGTCAGGCGCCGCGGACAATGACAGGGACCGGACGGCGGTGACGGCGGCACCCAGGACGAGGACCACCAGCACCAGCAGTCCGAGCAGCGACGAGACCGGAAGAGAGGCACTTGAGGGTCTGGGTGCGTAGCGCGGCATCTGCTCGAAGTCGGCGTTCTGGAACGGCCGCTCCTGGAACAGGTACGGGTAGTAGAAGTCGCGAAGCCGGCCGTGGAACCGCTCGATGTCGCGCTGGTACGCCAGATGCGCCAGCAGGTCGCTGTCCGCGGCCCGGTGAAGCAGCGTCTGCACGGCGGCCGCGGGCAGGAGCCAGCCGAGCCGGGCCGTCCACACCTCGCGGGCCGTCAGGCTCCGGCGGTATTCAGCCACCTCGGCGGAGACGCCGTCGTCGCCCACCTCGTGCATGGCGTAGTACCACTTCCAATGGAAGCGGCCGAGCACCGGCGGCGTGTCCCTCCACTCCGGATGATTGACGAAGAAGCGTTGGAAGGTCTCCTGCTTGGGAATGTCCCAGGCGCGGTGCACCAACTCCCGCTGAGCCAGCGTCAGGTCGATACCCTTGGCCACGGGGAGCGCGCGAGAGATGACGGCGTTGGCCAGCGCGGGCACCAGCAGGGTCAGCACGATCCAACAGCCGATGAGCGCGGCGCCATTGGCCGCGGAGCTGCTCCGGCCCCGAGCGGCGACAAGCAGCGCCAGCCCCAGCCAGAACGCCACGTAGAGCGCTGCCGCCAGGGCAATCGCGAAGGTCTCCCCCACCGGCGCCCTGGAAATCACCGCGCCCACCACGAACGGTCCGAGCAGGGCCCCAAGGACCAGCAGGTAGCGCAGGACGCTGCGACGTGCCCACACCCCGCGACCGGACACCGGCAAGGAGACCAGGAGCCGCAGCCGCCCCGCCTCACGTTCGCCCGACACCAGGTCGTACATCAGGGCGATGATGACCAGCGGCGCCAGATAGATGAGCACGAAGGCGAAGTCGAAGGCGCCTGGCAGCGCGAGCTCCGGGTTCAAGGTCTCGGACTCGTAGAGCTGTGACTGGAGGCCCAGCAGCCGCACCCGCAGGACATAGGGCTGCACATCCCGCTGTCCGAGCGCCGCGAACGCCAGGGGCGACGGCGGGTCCGTGGTGAGGTGGAAGGTGTAGTAGGCGGCGGAGCCCGCGTTTCCGTCGGGCTTGCCGTACTCCAGGACCACCGAGGCCAGGTCCAGCCGCTGCGCGGCTTCCACCCGGCCGATGACGTCCCGCTGCCGCGCCGTCGCGGCGAGCCCGGCCGCGACGGCCAGGGCGGACACCAGCAACAGCAGGAGCAGCGCGCCCGCGCTCAACCGCGCCCGGAACAGCAACTTCACGTCCGCCTTCCAGGCACTCATCGCGCGACCTCCCCCAGACGACGGGCAGCCCAACCACAACCGGCGAGCAAGGCCGCCAACCAGCAGAACAGGACGACGAGGTTGGACCGGATCCGCTCGCCCGCCAGGTGGAGCATGTCCGGCGCCTGGTACGTGAAGCCCGGCAGCGTCTTCCAATGCTCGGCGGCGATCCGCGGGTCCTCTCCGGCGTTCTGGTTCGGGATCTTCTCCACCTGCAGGAGGTTGAGCGCCTGGACGAAGCGATAGCGGTGACGCTCCACCTGCTCGAGGAAGTCCTGGTGGCTCTCGGTATCCGTGGAGGCCAGGCTCATGGAGAGCTGACGCAAGGCGATGAGCGGACTGAGGCTCCCGAACTGGCGCACGAGCCGGTTCTGCTCGGCCTCCCTGTCGAAGGCCGCTCGCGCGTGGCGGTCGAACAGCTCGCTCGTCAGGCGCTCGCCCTCCATGCCCACCAGCCCCGCCCACTGGACCGGCAGCTCCTCGACCTTGTCGACCCCGTATCGAGCGAGGGTCTTCGCCTTGAAGCTCGCGAAGTACGGGTCGTCCGGATTGTGGCTGTCGCCAATCTGCTTGAGCTCATGGTGGACCGCCACGTCCGTCTCGATGCGTGTCGGCGTCGGGATTCGCGCCAACGCGAGCTCGGGCAGGAGCCGGGGGACGAGGATGACCCCGCCCATCCAGAGCGCGACCAGGAGAATCAAGGCGTCCTGGGCGCGCCGCACCAGCAGCGACACGAGCAGGGCCGCGGCCGCCCAGATGAAGAGGTAGACGAGATAGCCGGACAGCATCAGCGCGCTCGGGAGCGGCGGCACCCAGTCGGCGAGCGTCGCGACCGCGAGCACCACGAGCGCCGGCGCGGCGACCAGGGCCACCACGCCCACGTGGGCCAACAGCTTGCCCGCGGCGAGCTCGGACGGCCGCAACCCCTGGGCCAGGAGCAGTCGCAGCGTTCCCTGCTCACGCTCCCGCGCGACTGCGCCGAAGGCGAGGAAGACGATGAGCAACGGCGCCAACGTCTGCAGCACGAAGGCCGGCGTCAGTTGGCCGAACCGCAGCAGCAGCGAGGACTGCCGCGCTTCGCTGAAGTTGGCGCTGTTCTGCCGGTGCCCTTCCAGGAACACCGTGGTGCCGGTGAAGCCGTCCACCCCCGGGTCGAAGAACGCCAGCGCCGACAGGGGCCGGAAGACGAACTGGCCGTAATGCACCATGCGGTGCGGATGGCGGTCCGGCTGGGCGTCGAACGCCTCGTCCGACGTGGCCTGGTAGCGAGCCCGGGCCGCCTCCGTGGCGTTGCGCTGTTGCAGCCCCAGCACGGCGGAGGTGACCGTCAGTGCCACGAGCGTGAGGCTGGCGATCATCGCCACCCGGTTGCGCAACAGGGCCCGCCACTCCTCGGCGGCCACCCTGAGCACCTTCACCTTTCGCGAGCTCATGGGGCCTCCCCTGCCCGCGCATAGCGCTGATGCAGGGCCCTGACATCGAACCGCTCAGGGCCGGTGGCGGCCAGCTCCTCTTCGAGACGGCCCTGCGCCAGGAAGCCAATCCGGTCGGCGATCTCAGCGGCGCTCAGCAGGTCGTGCGTCACCATCAGCGTGGCCACGCCACGTCCACGCGCCGTGTCCAGCAGCCGGTTGAAGTCGCCGGTCGCCCTCGGGTCCAGGCCGGAAGTCGGCTCGTCCAGCAGGAGCACCGGCACGCGCCGCGCGATGGCGAGCGCGATCGCCACCTTCTGGCGCATCCCCTTGGAGAAGCCGCCCACCCGCTTCTCCCAGGCCTCGCGCGCCAGCCCGACCGCTTCCAGCGCCTCGTCGAGGTTCGCGGGTGACCGCTGCTCGCTTCCCGCGATGGACAGGAAGTAGTCGATGTTCTCCCTCGCGCTCAGGTGCTCGTAGAGGGCCACGTTCTCGGGGACGTAGGCCAGTCGTGAGCGTGCGGCCCGGGGATCCACCGCCACGTCGTGGCCACACACCCGAGCCTGTCCCGCCGTGGGCCGGACCAGGCCCAGGAAGACGCTGAGCGTCGTCGACTTGCCCGCGCCGTTGCCTCCGAGCAGCGCGTAAATCTGTCCCGGCTCCACGGTGAAGCTCAGCCCCCGAAGAACCGTCTTCACCCCGAAGTGGTGCTCGAGTCCGATCGCCTCCAGCGCCCCAGTACTCACTTTGTCGGACATGCTTCCCTCACCTCGAATCCACCGCGCCCCCCCCTCGCGATATCCACTGCTCCGGCCCAGCAATAAATGCAACCAAGTATCATTTGCAAGCCAATCGTCGAAACAGGACGACGCCGCGCACGGCCCGGGATGGGGCTCCTTGTCGAGCGGATGAAGGGGCGTCCCGGCCCGCCGAAGCGCGCCCGCCACGAGCGGAGCGCGACCTCCACAGAAACCGGGCCTTTCCTCGGGAATCCCGTGTCGTCGACGAGGCGGGCGTGCAGGCCGGCGGGCCCCCGCTCCCACTTCGGGCTGAGGCGGCAGCGCACCTGGACTCATCCCAGGCAGCGCTGGACACGCACTGCTGAAGCCCTGTCAGTGCCCTCGAACCTCGAACGTGCGGGCGTCGGGCTCAAGGAAGCGCAGGAGCGCCTCGCCCTCCTTCGCGAGCGCGTCACGGTCCTTCTTCTTCTTGATGGGCGCGAAGGGCTCGACGACGAGCGCGGCCACCGAGCGCTTGCGCTCCACCGTCCACGTCCCGGCGATGAAGCCATCCACGAGGAAGGTGGCGGGGACCCGCAGGTTCTTGGTGATGAGCCTGGGGCGGTACGCCTCATCCACCAGCCGGGCCCGGTCCTCGTGGCCGAGCACCAGGCTGTCGAACTCCGGGAGGAAGCGCGGTGGCGCGGGCGTGTCCTCGTCCGGCCGCGGCGCCTCGGGCACGTCGAACAGCTCCCGCCCCTTCTCGTCCCGGAAGGTCCGCAGCGAAGGGCGGAGGGACTCGAAGGTGGCCTTCAGGCCCTTGAGCCCGGACCACGTCTGGGCATCCGCCACGGTCGCTGGACCAAAGGCCGCGAGGTAGCGCCGCACCAGCGTGGGCAGGTCCGCCTCCGCGCGCAGGGACGCCCCCAGCCACGACTCCGCGACCGCGAAGTCCGTGGTGCCGGGGTAGCCCCACGCCGTCTCCGTGGGGACCTGGATGAGGGGGAGGAACATGCGCACCGCGAAGCCCATGGCGCGCTCGTCATTCCGCGGGTAGCGGGCCACCAGGTGGTCGCGCAGCGCCTCGAAGGTGCGCGGTGCCTCGTCGAAGAAGGCGCGCGCGTCCTTCACGAGCGGCGCGACGTCCAGGCCCTTCGCGCGCTCGCGCAGCACCGATGCCACCGAGGCCTCCAGCAACGGCGTGAAGCTGGCGCGCAGGTGCCGATAGTCCTTCGCGCTCGCCAGGTGCAGCGTGCCGCGCATCAACGTGGCCCGGACCACCTCCTTGCGATGGAGCAGCACGTTGAGCGAATCCCGCCCGAAGCCCGCGACACGCGACCACAGGCCAATGAACGGCGGCTTCGCCTGCTGGGCCTGAAGCGCCAGGAGCTGCTCCACCGCGCCGAGCACGGAGGTCTTCTCACGCTCCAGCAACATCTGCCGCGCCAGCGTCGCGCGGTTGAGGGCCCTGAGGGTCAATGGGGTGTCTGACATGTGGACTCGCTCGCGCGGTGAGACTGGGGTGACGCCGCACCGCGCGGGTCGCGGAGGGATGTTGGTCACGATTCTTCGTCGGGGAGGCGCGTGCGGAGGAGCTCGTCGTCAGGACCGCGAGGGCGCCAGCCAGCAGGGGGCGGATCGACGAGGAGCGACGTCCTGACTGCGCGTGCGCGCTCCTTGTGCGTTTCTGGGGTATAGGCAATCCAGGGGCCAAGCGCCTTTGCGACGGCGAATCGACTCGTGTCATCGAGCACCGCCGGCCACCCATCGGGGAGGCTCCCCCAGAGCTCGCGCACGAGCTGTCCTCGAACCAAGCGGGTCACTTGCTTGCTTCGCACCGCCTCGACCACCAGACCATCGTACACCTGAACTCCGGCAACGTCGTCCGGCCCAAGCTCCTCGGCCAGTGCTACCAACGATGAGGTGGGACGGGACTCGGCAAAAGCCGTGAGTGAGTCGTAGCCGCGTTCACGGACACGCGCATACAGGCGGGCCTTCCAGTTCCCCTGCCACGAACGTCCATCGGTCATCGGCTCCTCCCTTTGATGAACTTCATCGGGATGTCGTAGCTCCGCATGCGCTCCGCGACGATGTTCAGGACTTCGCTATTCGTCAACCTCCGACCTGTCGTGGTCTCAGCTTCATACAGCGCCTCCATGATCATTCGACTCCACTCTCCAGGCCATGTGCGCCCCAGCTTCCAATTCCCTCCTCCGTGAATCGCCTCGTGATAGGCCCGCTCCAGCCGGACGCAGAACTGGTCGATGTCCATGTCTCCCTTGAAGCCGCGCTGCTCGAACCACCGCCGGTGCTCCTTCGGCAGGACGTGATGCCTCGGTGCGTCGGCCATGCCCGCACCGGCCTTGCCCGTCACCTGCATGCCGCGCACTTCGGGGCTGTCCCCCAGCGCTTCACGCACGCCCTCGGGCAAGTCCTGGCGCGCCTGGGCCATCATCACCTGCCCACCGTGAATGCGGACAGCGGCGCTGACGGCTGGGAGGGAAAGGACGCCCGCCTGCACCAGCCTGCGCATCATCTCCACCCACTCCGCCGAGACGACGAGCCGCGAGCCCGCCATGACGCCCCCCGAACTCATGACGAGCCCTACACCGAGCGTCGCTGGAGGTGGCCGGGGGAGTGACATCTTCAGCGTGGAAATCAGGGCGAGCAGTTCCATCACCTGCGCCGCCACCACGACCTTGCCGCCCACTTCCATGGCGGAGCGCGCCTCCCGACGAATCGTGTCGAACTCGTGAGTCAGCTCCCCCATCAGCGCGGGCATCGCGGTCGTCGCCGCCTCGATACGCTGCGAGTCCTCCGAGGCGAATTCCTCCAGCGTCGGGGTCAGCTTGCTTTGAACTCGGTGCAGGTCCGCGAACAGCTTCTCGGAGCCGCACATGGGGCAGTCGCGGAGCAGGGCGTCCGCGAGTTGAAGGAAGTCCACCCACGTGGCCAGCAGCAGGGTTCCGAACATCGCGGACTGAAGGCGGGGCCCCGACATCTGGAGGATGCTCAGCTCCATTCCTGAATCCCCGACCTCCGACGCCACTCCCGCCAGCGCCGTGGCGCTCTCGAGCGTCCGTTGGAGCCACGTCAGTTGCTTGGAGCCGTGGTCGAGATAGCGCGTGAAGACACCCTCGAGTCCACGTTCCCCAAGAGAGGAAGGACGCGACGCAAGTCGAGCGCGTGCGGCTTCGATGCCCTCCAGGGCGCGCTTCACCTCGGCAATAGCGTCGAGGGTTGCCTGACGCACCGATGCGGCGCTCTGCACGCCGCCCCCGACAGCGACGGACGCAGTGCCAGGTCCAGCGCCTATTGCGTCGTTTCGTGGAATCAGCTTCCGCCACAGCCGCTGCTGGGCTTCGGACCCCGCGATGGAATGCGGAGGTGAAGCCGGGACGCGCGGAGTCTCGCTGCCCGGCAGCTCCACCCACGCGGGGGACGTGGCCACGCGTGATGCGTCGTGCAGCGTTGAGCCAGGGCCGGACGCATGCGCCCTCGTGGCCAGGACCACCGCTACCACCCACAGCAGAACGTCAGCGCGCATTGTCCACCCCCAGGCCCACCGACGCGAAGGCCCCCGGTCGCAGTGTCCCTTCCGCCGTGGCGAACAGCAGCGTGCCGCCCGTCCCCATCGCATAGAGCTTCCCGCCCAGGAATCGCCAGCGCACCTCCGCCGCCCCCAGGTAGCGCGCTCCGGGCCGCCCCATGCCCACGCCCAGGCCCTTCAACGCCACTTCCAAGCTGCGCTCGATGAGCTGCGCCGCCACGCGCCCGTCGACGTCGAAGCGCCCCCAGGAGAACGCCTCCGCGCCCAGCGACAGCTTCAGGTGCTTGTAGAGGCCCCCGTAGCTGACGGCGTCCCAACCCACCTCCGCCTCTCCGAAAGCCGAGTAGCCGTCCGGGAAGCCAGCACCCGCGAGCGGCATGCCCTCCGGGCCCGCGGCCTGGAAGCGCGCCAACTCGTAGTCCGCTCCGAAGAAGCCTTGCCGGAAGCCGCCTTGCTGGCGCCGAGCCTCCAGCCGCAACCGCAGGTGGAGCGTCTCCCGGAGCACGTCCACCCCGGCCCCCACAACGGCGCCCCACGCGCCCCCATCTCCCGGACGACCGCCCCACCCGGCAATCACGTGGACCTCATGGTCAGGCCGCAACAACACCCCCGCCGTTGCGTCCACGTGCGCCAGCGTCACCGAGGCCGCGCGTCCACCTGCGCGTCCCCAGTCATGCACGGCGGACAGCGCGAGCGTGTAACGGCCCCGCTGCCTGGGCTGGCCGAAGAGGACGTGCTCCATGTCCAGGGCGACCTCCGCGCCCATCAGCCGCGCGCCCAGCACGTCCGAGGCGAAGGCCTCCGTGTAGAGCGGGCCAACCTCACCAGTGAAGATGCCCGCTGCTGGGTGGTAGTCGGGATTCGTGCGGTTGGAGTAGCGGCGGACGAGATGGCCGGAGAGGAGCCGGTAATCCGCCAGGGCGCCAAACCAGACGGCCATGGGCGCGTTGTCCGAGCCGAGCTTGAGGCCACGGACGAGTTGCCCCCAGTCCGAAAGGGAGTCCCAGTCCTCCCGCCGCACGAGGCCCGTGCCCTCGCCACCGCCCCACATGCGGAAGCGCACGGGAGCGCCCACGTTGACGCCGAACTCGGGGCCCCCATCAAGGATGAAGGTGGGCTCCACCTGGATGAAGCCGCCATCACCACCAGCGCCAGCGCGAGGGAGCAACGCGAACGTCGTCACCTCCAGGCGCGTCAGGGAGTACCACCTGCGCGCGGGCGAGGCCGGTGGCGCGGACGGAGCCTCTTCCTCGGGCAAGGGCGGCTCCGAGGCCCACCCCATCATCGGAAGCAGACACACCAGCAACAGCGCGGCCAGACACCTTCGCATTCTGTGCATAGATGCCTCGGGTGCGTGCCCCGAAATGAGGCACGAGACGCACACGGCGACCTGGCCGATGGCGCCGTGCCGGTGGTGAATCCGTCAGGGTAGAAGGAATTGAGGGCTGACGTTAAGCCGTCGGCTGCTTCGCCAACGCGCGGCGGGAGCCCGCACCGGGATCCGTTGGCAGGTCGTCCGGCTGGAGAAGGCCCGCCGACGCGCGGCGCGCGTCCCTTTGGTCTGACGGCGCTTCCTTCGTGGGCTCGCAAGCGCCCCGCTCAGTGGAGACAGGGAGCGTGATTTCGCCCTCGTCGCCAGGCACCGCGAAATCCCAGAGCCCGTCGCCGCCGTCCGTGAGCGCCGAATGAATCTCCCTCCATGCCTCCTCGTGTGCAGGGGAGAGCCTTTGCGCGACCTGGGGGCGCTGAACACATGCAGGGTGGGCGCCTCCGGTTGTTCCGGGTTTCTCCCACCGTGTACGCCCCCCCATGCGGTATTCGAACCCGCCCCATCAGCCTGGAGCCGGACGCTTCCGAGTGCCACATTGCACGGCATGGACGTGGACCGGCTCGACATGATGACCACCCCCGCCGCCCTCGTGGACCTGGACCGCGTGGACGCCAACCTGCGGCGCGTGGCCGCGTACACCCGCCAGCATGGCCTCCGGTGGCGGCCCCACACGAAGACACACAAGACGCCGGAGTTGGCCAGGCTCCAGCTCGCCGCCGGAGCCCAGGGCGTCACCGTGGCCACCGTCCGAGAGGCGGAGGTCATGGCCACCGTCTGCGACGACGTGCTGCTCGCCTACCCTCCCGTGGGAGAGGACCGGCTCACCCGGCTCATGGCGCTCCCTCCTCAGGTCCGGCTCACCGTGGCCCTGGACTCGGGCGAGGCGCTGGGGATGTTGGACCGCGCGGCGCGCATGGCCGGCCGCACCGTGGGCGTGCTGGTGGAGCTGGACCTGGGCATGCGGCGCGTGGGCGTCCAGTCCCCAGAGGACGCCATCGCCCTGGCCGGGAACGTGGCGTTCGGCAGTGGCCTGGAGTACCGGGGCATCACCTTCTACGCCGGCCACCTTCGCCTGCCTCAGGAGAAGCTGGGCTCGGCGATGCGCGAGCAGTCCGAGCGGCTGGCCACCTTCATCGAGGCCCTGACGGACTCGGGGCTGCGGCCCGGAACCGTGAGCGGCGGCTCCACGCCGACGCTGTGGCGCTCGCATGACGTCACCGGCCTCACGGAGATTCGCCCAGGCATCAACATCTTCAACGACCGCAACGCCGTGTCCGTGGGCGCCTGCGCGTGGGACGAATGCGCGTACTCCGTGCTGGCCACCGTGGTGAGCACGACGGTGCCGGGGCAGGCCGTCATCGACGCGGGCTCCAAGGCCCTGGCCAAGGAGGAAGGCTTCACGGACACGGGCGTCTACGGCGCCCTGCTCGGCAAGCCGGAGGTCCTGGTCCGCGGCCTGTCCGAGGAGCACGGCCTGCTGGACCTCTCCAACACCTCATGGCGACCCTACGTGGGCGAGCGCGTGCGCGTGGTGCCCAACCACGCCTGTGCCTCCGTCAACCTGCACGACACGCTGCACCTGCTGCGCCAGGGCGCCTGGGCCGGCCAGTACGCCATCACCGCGCGCGGGTGGTGACGCGCGCGCCTCAGTCCAGGCGCTGGAGCTCCTTCGACAGCAGCGTCTCCAGCTCCCGAATGCTGCGGTAGACGATGCAGCGATAGGACGCGACGTCGAAGCGGAGCTCCTTCACGTCGCGCACCAGCAGCAGCGTGGGCCGGCCCCGCCCCCACGCGTAGCCGACCTCCAGGTACACGTTGGGATTGGCGAGCGACAGGTCGGCGATCACCACCTTCGCCGTCTCGATGCGCTCGCGGATGCGCTGGATGATGGGGCCGTCGAACCGCTCCTGGTCCACGCGCTCGCACAGCAGGCCCGCGGCCTTCACCGGCCCCAGGATGCCGTAGTGGTACGTGTCCTCCATCTCCGGCGCGAAAGGCATTGCCACGAAGGCGTGAGGCTTTGCCATGGACACGGTGCCCGCCGTCGCCAGGGGCGGCGCCTGCGTCACGGCGGACATGCGCCGGACCCGGAAGCCGCCGTCCGGCAGCGGCTCCACGCCAGGCGTCGCGCTCAGCCCACGCGTCATGGCCTTGACCAGCCTCTGCGCCCGGCGCGCGTCCCGCTCCACCACCGTGAAGCGCGTCAGGGATTGAGGGCCGGCGCCACGCTGGAAGGCTTCAACCAGCCCGCCCACGAAGGCGAGCGCCGCTTCATCCTCATCCAGGCCGTAGTTGGGCCCGTGGACGGTGCCCGCGACGTGCGCGAGGCCTGAATGGCCTTCCAGCGCCGTCAGCGCGCGCACCGCGAACTGGCGAATCTCGTGGTAGCCGAACTCGCCCAGGCGGACGGTGCCCAGGAAGAGCGCCAGCGGCGCGGTCAGGGCGCCCCGCGTCTCCACGAACCGGTGCGCTCCCGGCGCCAACGCCAGCGACGTCTCCGGGACGCCCGCCTGCTCCAGGCGCCGCGCCGCTTGACCCGTCACGCCATAGAGACGTTGTGCGTACTTGAACAGCACCGCGTCCGAGGAGAACTCGGTCAGGTCTCCTACCTTCAACGCCACGTCGAGGAACTGGGCCATTGAGCCCCACTGTAAAGCCTTGCGCCTGCTGTTCCCAACCCGACGCCAAAGACTGCCCAACGGGGCATGACGCAACGCGCCTCTCTTTTTCTCGGCTATCAAGTACGTCCCGTCTGAAGTCTTTCGCTTGTGTTGTGTTAAGGAAGCCCCCCGACCCTTGGGGGGTCCTTCCCGACATGGAGGAAAGTCACATGGAGCGCATTGGAATTGTTGGCGCTGGCACCGCAGGACTTCACCTGGGCCTGAAGCTGCTGTCCCACGGTGTCCCCGTGACGCTCTACACGGAGCAGGAGCCCGGCAGGCTACGTGGTTCCCGTCTGCTCAACACGGTGGCGCACCACGCCCCCACGCGCATGCGGGAGCGCATCCTGGGCGTGGACCACTGGAGCGGCCCCAACGCCGACATGTTCTACATCGGTATCCACGTCAACGGCGGCCCCCAGCCGTTCAGCCTCCGGGGCCGCGTGGACTCGCCTTCCATCTTCGTGGATTACCGTCAGTACCAGCCGCGCCTCGCGGAGGACTTCGTCGCGCGCGGCGGCAAGCTGGAGGTCCTCCCCGTCGACCTGGACGTGCTGGAGCGCCTGGCGCGGCAGCACGCGCTGATGGTGGTCGCCACCGGGCGAAATGGCCTGACGCGCCTGTTCCCCCGCGTGCCGGAGCTGTCGCCGCACACGCAGCCGCCGCGCATGCTGTTCGCCGCGCTGCTGAAGGGCGTGCGCATGCAGGAGCCCATTGGCATGAACGCCAACCTGATTCCGGGCCAGGGCGAAATCTTCGAGTCCCAGGTCGTCACCGCGAACGGCCGCGTTCCCAGCGTGCTCATCGAGGCGCTCCCGGGCAGCGAGCTGTCACGGCTGAGCACCCAGCGCTACGACGAAGACCCGCGCGCCTTCGAGTTGATGCTGATGGACTTCCTGCGCCGCTTCGCGCCCGCCACGTTCGAGCGCGTGGACCCGGCGCGCTTCGGCGTGCTCGGGCCGCTCGACTTCCTGCAGGGCTCCTTCACGCCGACGGTGCGTCAGGGCTGGGCGCCGCTGCCGGGTGGCCGCTTCGTCCTGGCGGTGGGCGACACGCACGTGACGAATGACCCCGTCGCGGGCCAGGGCGCCAACGCGGGGTCCGCTTCCGCCTTCGCGCTGGCGGAGCACATCGTCACCGCGCTGGCGGCGGACCGTCCCTTCGACGAGGCCTTCTGTCGCGAGGCCGAAGCGAGCTCGTGGGCGGCGACGGCGCCGGCGACGCACTGGACCAACGCCCTGCTCCAGCCGCCGCCTCCGCACGTGATTGAGCTGCTCGCCGCCGGCAGCAAGGACGTGCGGGTCGCGGATGCCATCGCCACGGCCTTCGTGACGCCCGAGCTCATCCTCTCCGCATGTGCCAGCCCGGAGAGCACCGCGGCGTTCATCGCGAGGCACCGGCCCCTCGCCCGCGAGGCCGCGCCACCTCCCAGCCCCCTGGCGTGGCACCCGCCTCCCGAGGAGCCGAAGGTGTCTGTGTCGCTGACGCGCTGAGCACGGTTGGAGTCGTCGCGACGAGGCGGCGAGGCCTTGGCGCCTCGTCATGCGACTGTGCACCAACACAGCAGCCCGCTCGCGGATGCGTGGAGCGCGAGCGCGTGATTCCGCCCTGCCCCGCTGGGGACGCGCGGTTATCTTCCGCGCCATGCGATTCGCCATCTTGGGCTCTGGAGGCGTCGGTGGGTACTTCGGCGCGAGGCTGGTCCGCGCCGGGCACGACGTCACGTTCCTCGCCCGCGGCGCCCATCTGCGCGCCATGCGGGAACACGGGCTGACCATCCGCGGTCCCGACGGAGACTTCACCGTCCCCGTCAAGGCCGACGACGACGTCCAGCGCTTCGGCCCCGTGGACGCCGTGCTCCTCGCCGTGAAGAACTACGACGTCGCCTCCGTGCTCCCCGCGGTGAAGACGCTGCTCGACGCGCGCGGCACACCGGCGCCAGGCGAGAGCCCTCCCTTCGTGCTCACCTTGCAGAACGGCGTGGACAGCCCGTCCGAGGTGGCCGCCGTCGTGGGCGAGGCCGCCGTCATGGGCGGCACCACGTACCTCTCCGCCATCATCAGCGAGCCGGGCGTCATCACCCAGACGGGCACGAACCACCGCATCGTGCTGGGCGAGGTGTTCGGCGACACCTCGCGCGTCTCCGCCCGAGCCCAGGCACTGAGGGACGCGCTGGCCGGCGCCGGCGTCACGGTGGAGGCCGTGGCGGACGCGCGCGGCGCGCTCTGGGACAAGCTCTCCTTCCTCGGCTGCATGTCCGCGTTCAGCACCGCGGCCCGGCTGCCCGTGGGCGCCCTGCGGGACAATCCGGCCTTCCGCGAGATGTTCCGGCAGGCCACCCTCGAGGTCCTCAGCGTCGCCGCCGCGGAAGGCGTCACCACCACCCGCACGCCGGAGTCCCTGGTGCGGTACATGGACGAGCTGCCCGCCCACATGCGGCCGTCCATGCTCGGCGACCTGGAGAACGGCAAGCCCCTGGAGGTCGAATCCCTCCAGGGCGCGGTGGTGCGCCGGGGCCGCGCGCGCGGCGTCCCCACGCCGGTGTTGAGCACCCTCCATGTCCTGCTGCTGCCTCACGCCCGGGGTGAACGGAAGGCCTGAGCCACGAAACCTGGCTGGAGGACAGCCAACACCCCCTTCCGCCTCCGGGCCCCGCGCAATCGCCGGGCCGGATGGGCATATGAACGTCATATGACCGAGCCGAAGCCCCGCCCTCCCGAGAGCGAGCTCCCCCCTGTACTGGGCCGCGTGGCCTTTCTCGCCGTCGTCTCCGGCCTGACGCCCCTCATCCCCGTCCCCTTCCTGGACGACTACGCGCTCCGGCAGGCGCGAGAGAGCATGGTCCTCACCATCCTCTCCGAGCACGGCCTGCCCCGGCCGGCGCGCGCGGTGGAGGTCCTCGCCGGCTCGCATGTCGGCCGGACGGCCGGCGGCCGGCTGGTCAGCTACGTGAAGGGCCTGGCGCTCTTCCCGGTGCGCAAGGTGTTCCGCAAGGTCTTCTTCGTCCTGTGGGTGAAGGACTGCGTGGACGTGGCCTCGTCGGCCCTGCACCACGGCTACCTGCTCAACCACGCGCTGGACCGGGGTGACTTGAAGCCCGAGGACATGGAGGGCCCGCGGCCCGGGAAGGTCCACGACGCCATCGTCGCCGCGTGCGCGGAGCTGGACCCACGCCCCGTCAACCAGGCCCTTCGGCGGCTCTTCGCGGGCAGCCGCCTGCTCATGGCCGAGGCCACCCGGGCCTTCTTCAGCAGCGGCGCCCCCGGCCCCCGCACGCCCGAACCCGGCGAGAGCGCCGAGGTGAAGACGCTGACCGAGCGGCTCATCGCCTCGCTCTGGGAGGAGCGCGGCTACTTCGCCACGCTGCAGCAGCACTACGACACGCACCTGAAGGCGCGTCAGGCCCCCTGAGAGGCCCGGCGTGTCACGGCCCGGCGGCGGCGCTGGCCAGCGGCTCGCGGATGCGCCGTGAGAAGTCGGGGCGCCCCTCCGCCGCCTGCGCCCGCGCGTTGATGTGGTAGCGCTGGCGCACCTCCTCCAGCGGCGCGTCCCGGTCGATGAGCTCCAGTTCGTAGGCGAGCGCGTCGGAGAAGGCGGGCAGCAAGGTGCGGTGGTCATAGGGCACCTGGCGCTGGCTCACCTTCTCCAGGTGCCGCACCAGGTTGGTGGTGCAGTTGTTGGTGAGCGTGTCGTAGAACTCCGGCCTCTCGTGGAGCGCGTTCATCCGCGCCACCATGTCGAGGAAGAAGCTGGCGATGCGCTCCTTCGACGCATCCACCGGGTAGAGGTAGACGTCATCCTTCCGGTGGTTGGAGCGAAGCTGCACCAGGTCCCGCTCGTCACCCACCACGTAGGTGAGCTCGAACTGGCGGAACAGGCCGCCCAGCGCGGAGAACGTCTCGCCCTTCTCGCGGCGGACCTCCACGGAGAAGACGAGGTAGCGCCCGTCCGCGAAGCCGAAGCTCACCATGGTGTGCGCCGCGCCCCAGACGCCGGAGAAGGGCTCCACGATGAACCACGCGCCCGTGAGGTCCTTGGCGTCGTACGTGGCCGAGTACCAGGCGGCGTCCCAGTCCGACGTGCTGCGGTAGCGGAAGTCACGCACGTCGTACAACGTGACACGGGTGCCCGCCACGTCCGCCCGGGCGGAGCGCGCCAGGTCCGGCGCCCAGTCCGCTCGCGCCGCGGGCCGCACCGTCTGGGTCCAGCCCCAGATGCCCACGCACCCGACCCCGACGACGGCCAGCGCGGCCCACTGGGAGTGACGCCGCCACGCCGCCACCGCGCCCGCCGCGAGGACCGCCGCGCCCACCGCCCTCGGGACGTGCGCGCCTTCAGGGCCGGCCCCCGTCAACGCCAGGGCGAGCGCGGCCCACGCCACACCCGAGACGAGGACGAGCGCGGTGATGACACGGGAGACGCTTCGCATGGCCCGCGAGTATATGCGGGCTTCGGACGTCCACCGCACCCACGCCTTCCGTGTCTTGACCCCTTTTCCTGGATTATGGCCAGATACCAGCCCGATCCAGGAGAGACACCATGGCGGATGAGCGCGAGGACACGACCGTCTACAAGGTCGTGATGAACCACGAAGAGCAGTACTCCATCTGGCCCGCCGACCGCGAGAACGCGCTTGGCTGGAAGGATGCGGGCAAGCAGGGGCTCAAGGCAGAGTGCCTGGAGTACATCAAGGAGGTCTGGACGGACATGCGCCCGCTGAGCCTCCGCAAGAAGATGGAAGAGCTGAAGTCGTAGTCACGGCGCCGCCCGTGCACACGCCCCTCGCGAACCCTGGCCATGACGCCAGGGTCCGGGGGGCGTGCTGCATGCGCGGAAACGCCCGCCTCGCCTAGAGGTCCGGCGGCGGCCGGACGCCCAGGTGGCATGCCCTCAGCGCGAGCTGCGTGCGGTTCTCCGCCCCCAGCTTCCGGTAGAGCTGCGTGACGTGGGACTTCACGGTGCGCTCGGCGATCTGCAGGTGCGCGGCGATCTTCAAGTTGTCCGCGCCGCCCGCCACGTACGCCAGCACCTCGCGCTCGCGCTGCGTGAGCGCCAGCAGCACGCTCGCGGTGGGCGACGTCACCGGTGGATGCTCGAAGTCGTTCCTCAGGAGCTGGACCGGGAACAGCCGCTCGCCGCGAACCAGCGAGTTGATGGCGGACGCCACCGCGGTGGTGCCCAGGCCCGCCCGGAACAGGTACCCGGAGGCGCCTTCATCAAAACACTGCGAGATGATTTCCGGCGTGCTCACCGCGGAGAGCAACAGCATCCGCACCTCGAGCCGGCGCTTGCGCGCCTCCCGCAGGAGGTTGATGCCCTCCGTGACGGAGCAGCCCACGGCCGCCTCGCTGTCGCCTTCCACGTCCATCACCGCGACCTGCGGCGGGTCTGTCCCCAGGCTGTCGAGGAACAGGCGCACGTCCCTCGTCACCGAGGAGACCTGCACGCCTTCACCACGGAGCCCGTCAGCCAGGCCCTGCCAGGCCGCCCACGGTCCTTCCAGAATCGATACACGAATCGCTGCTTGATTGGTTGCCATGCGAAGGCCCCCCAGCCGTCATGGCGAAAACTGCATGAACAGACAACTGACCACAGCCGGCTCCGGTACGAGCAGGGCCAGTGGGTTGCATGACAGGGAAGAACGAGCGCGTCCGCTGAGCCACTCCGGAGTCGGCCTACCGATGTACGACTCGACTCCTGACTGTTTTCGACTTTCAGCTACTCCTGACGTCCCTGCGGGCCGCACCTCCTTCGGCCCAGGTTCATGGTCCAACGGCTGAAACCCTATCACCGGGAAAGCGCAGACGCGAACCAGCCCCAACGGGAGTGTCCAGTGTGCATGAATCAGAGCCCGTTACAGGGGTTTCATCCGTTGGTTCGTCATCGCTGTCCGCCGGATGACACGCGCGGCCGTCCAGTAGTCGATGGAACCCTCCTCCCCCACGGCGCCGACTGTCGACCGCGACACACGGGCCTGGGACCTGGATATCCCGCAAGTCCAAGCGGAAAAGGGGGTGCGACATGCAGGCGGAGGTGGAAGGCAGACGTGTATGCTGCCAACCCCGCATGCGCCCTGCTCCGACTCCCCATCTCGACGTCGCCACCCCCGAGCGCGTGGCGCTCACGCTGCCTGTCGCGGGCATCGGCTACCGGTGCCTCGCGTGGCTGGTGGACGCGAGCCTGCTGTTCTTCTTCTGGCTGGTGGCCTACTTCGTCTTCACGCTGCTGGTGTCGGACGTGCTCGGCGTCTTCCAGGCGCTGTCGGGCCTGGGGCAGACGCTGCTGGTGGTGGGCGTCTTCGCCACGCAGTGGCTGTACTGGACGGTGAGCGAGGTCTTCTTCCACGGGCAGACGGTGGGCAAGCGGGTGCTCGGCATCCGCGTGGTGCGCACGGACGGCTCGCCCGTGGGCGTCTACGAGAGCGCGGTGCGCAACCTCTGCCGCGCGGTGGACTTCATGCCCATGCTGTACGCCGCCGCCTGCGTCAGCATGCTGCTCACCCGCCAGCACCGGCGCCTGGGGGACTTGCTGGCCGGCACGCTGCTGGTGCGCGAGGAGCGCATCGACCTGGACAAGTACACCGCCGCGCCCACGGCGCCGGCGCCGCTGCCTCCGGAGGCCGGGGCGAGGCCGCTGGCGCCCGAGGACGTGGAGCTGGTGCTCTCCTTCCTGTCGCGCGCGCCAGGCCTTGCGCCCGAGGTGCGGCGGCGGCTGGGCGCGCGGCTGGTGGAGCGCGTGGGGCCCGCTGACGCGGACGCGCGCGCCGCGGTGCTGGCCTCCGCGGAGAGCACCGAGGCCTTCCTGCGCGCCCGCGTCCAGGGAGGGCGCTGACATGGCCACGCCCCTGCCCGCCTATGTCGCCCGCCGCCGCGCGGACTGGGACGCGCTCCAGGCCCTGCTGGCGAAGCAGCGCTCCGGCACCCTGAAGCTGGAGGAGCTGCGCACGCTGGACACGTTGTACCGGCGCGCGTCCGCGGACCTGGCGCATGCGCAGACCTTCTACGCCGGCACGGACGCCCACCGCTTCCTCAACCAGCTCTGCGGCCAGGCCTACGCGTCCATCTACCAGCCGCCGCGCGAGCGCTGGCCCGCGCTGCGCCACTTCTTCCGCCGGGAGTTCCCCGCCACCCTGCGCCGCGAGCGCGGCTTCGTGGGCGCCAGCGCCGCGCTGTTCTTCCTGGGCATCCTGCTGGGCGCGCTGGTGGTGCTGTGGGAGCCGCGAGGCGCCGAGCTGCTGGTGCCCTCCGGGGTGCGCCACTACGTGGCCCAGGGCCGCATGTGGACGGACGACCTCCTGTCGGTGGCGCCGCCCAACTCGGTGGCGTCGGGCATCGCCACCAACAACCTCACCGTCACCATCGCCACCTTCGCCCTGGGCCTCACCTTCGGGCTGGGCACGCTGTTCATCCTGGTGAACAACGGGGTGCACATCGGCGCCATCACCGCGCTGTGCGCCCGCGAGGGCATGCTGGGCGGGATGCTGGACTTCATCGCCGCGCACGGGCCGGTGGAGCTGTCCATCATCATCATCGCCGGCGGGGCGGGGCTGATGGTGGGCCAGGCGCTCATCGACCCGGGGGAGCTGCCCCGGGGACAGGCGCTGGCGGTGCGCGGGCGGGAGGCCGTGAAGCTGGTGCTGGGCTGCGCGCCCTTCCTGGCCCTCATCGGCGTGGTGGAGGGCTACGTGTCCCCGGGCGACCTGTTCCCCACCTGGGTGAAGGCGGCGCTGGGCCTGGCCCTGGGGGCGCTCTTCTGGGGCTACCTGCTGCGCGCGGGCAGGACGGAGGCGGAGGCCACGGGCACGCCGGCCGACAGCGCCTCCTGACGCTTGCGCTGACGGTGCCGGAGGATGCGCTCATAGGCCACGTTCAGCTCCCGCATCTTCTCCGCCGAGCCGCCGCGGTCCGGGTGCCGCTCCATGGCCAGCGCGTGGTAGCGCGCGCGGACCGTCTCCGCCGAGTCCAGCGGCGACACGCCCAGCAGGTGGTAGGGGTCCTGCTCCTCCCGCGCGGACAGCCAGCGGTCCAACCGGTCCTTGACCTCGATGAACTGCTCGTCCTGGGCGCCGGTGTCCTTCACCGGGTGGGTGCGCACCTTCGCGTCCGCCCGGAAGACGTCGGAGTACACGCTGGACACCCAGCGGTGGCAGCCGGAACACCGGTAGTAGCGAACCCGGGTCCCCGGTTGCAGGGTCATCCGGATGCCGCAGTGGGTGCACTCCACATCGACGTTTTCCAGTGTCTGCCAGTTCGCTGCCGCCGCGTTCATCGAACCTTGCTCCCGTTTGCAACACGCCTGTAGCAGCGGGGAAGCTCCCACGATGGGAGATCGCGTCAAGAAAATCTCTCCTCTCCGGGGTAGAAGGGCCTCCATGCGTCCCCTGCTTCTCGCTGGCCTGCTGCTCGCCACCACCGCCCGCGCCCAGGCCCCGGCCACCCCGGCCACCCCGGCGCCCGCGGCCCCGGCGGAGGCCGCCCCGGCGCCCGCGACGGACGACACCGCGCTGCTGCGGGGCCTGCTGGGGGCGGCGCGGCCGGCGCCGGAGGAGATTCGCGCCATCGCCATTGAAGACCTGGCCCTGCTGGGGGACGCGCGCGCCCTGGACACGCTGGCCACGCTCCTGTGGGACCCCAACCCGCGCATCCAGCAGGCGGCGCTGCGGGCCGTGGCGCTGTTCCAGCACCCCCGGGCGGAGGAGATTCTCGCCAACGTGGTCCGCCACCCCCGGATGCCGGACGCGTTGAAGATTCAAGCGCTCAACGGGCTCGTCTTCCAGCGCACGCCCACCGCGCGCCAGGCCGTGCAGGACGCCGCCGTGGACGCGCGGCTCACCGCGGGCGTGCAGAACGCCGCGCGCACCGTCGTGTCCCAATGGGCGCCGGCGCGCCGCTGACGCCCGCCCGCCGGGCAGGCGGCCAGACACCACCCGCCAGCGGCCCCGGCCCCGTCAAGGGCTGATTCCTGGAGATGTGACGCCCCTGCGCTACACTCCGGCGTCATGAAAATCACTCCGCTCGACATCCGGCAGAAGCGGTTCGAAACGGCCCTGCGCGGCTTCTCCCGCCGTGAGGTGGAGGCCTACCTCGAGCTCATCGCTGGTGAATTCGAGGAGGTGGTGAAGGAGAACATCGCCCTCAAGGAGGAAGTGAAGCGCACCCAGTTCAAGGTGGAGCAGCACCAGGAACGGGAGCGCACCCTCCAGGAGACCATGGTCACCGCGCAGCGCATCAGCGAGGACCTGAAGGACGCCGCGAAGAAGGAAGCGGAGATCATCATCGCGGACGCCGAGCACCAGGCGGAGAAGATCGTCCACGGCGCCCACCAGCGGCTGGTGCAGGTGGTGGAGGACATCAACGAGCTGAAGCGCCAGCGCACCCAGTTCGAGTCGCAGGTCCGCTCGGTGTTGGATGCGCACCAGAAGCTGCTGGAGACGTTCAAGAGCCCCACGTTCGCGGACCGCGACTACGCGCGCGTCGAGGACAACGTGGCCTACCTGTCCCAGAAGAAGGCCAACGGCGACTCCTGACGCGCCGCGCCGCGAGGTGAGGTTGCTGCAACCTGGGGCGAGGCTGTTATGTCAGTGGGAACGTGAGGCCGCCGCACATGCGCCACCTGCTTGTCCTGCTCCTGCTGCTGGCCGCCCCTGGGGCCCGGGCCCAGGAACCGGGCGGCCCCCATGGCGCCCACGCCCATGACGTGGTGAGTGACGCCGCGCTGGTGCCCCTGACGCGGCCGCCCCAGGTCAGCGGGGAGCTGACGACGCAGCGCTTCCGCATCCTCCACACCGCCGCCGCCACGGCCGCCGCGCACGAGCTGTCCCAGCAGATTGAGGGCGTGCGGGATCGCTTCGGCACCATCCTCGGCAAGGACTGGCCGGGGGTGACGGAGATTCGCCTGGGCGTGGGGCGCGCGGAGTTCGAGGCCCTGGCGCTGCCGGGCGGCAGGCCCCCGGGCTGGGCCGTGGCGCTGGCCTACCCCGCCCATCAAATCATCCTCCTGGACGCCCTCAGCCTCCACGCGCCGGACGGCCAGCAGACGCTCCGGCACGAGCTGGCGCACGTCGCGCTGGGGCAGCTCGCCCCGTCCTGGCCGCGCTGGTTCCAGGAAGGCGTCGCGCAGTACGTCACCGGGGAGCGCTACTCACTCACCCACTACAGCGCCCTCTTCCGCGCCGTCACCCAGGAGCGCGTCTTCCACTTCGAGCACCTGGACCGGAGCTGGCCGGACGTCCCGTCGGACGTGGAGATTGCCTACGCGCAGAGCGCCGCCTTCGTCGCGCACCTGTCGGCGAAGTTCGGCCCCACGGCCATGGCCGCGCTGGTGGACGGCGTGGCGCGCGGGGAGCCCTTCGAGACGGCCTTCGGGAAGGCCTTCCGCACCTCGCTGCTGGTGGAGGAGACGGACTGGCGCGAGGGCCTGGCCGCGCGCTACGGCTGGCTGCCCCTCACCACCAGCTCCGCGCTCGTGTGGCTGGGCGCGTCCTTCCTCTGCGTGGCGGCCTATGCGCGCCGCCGGCAGCAGCGGGCCGCGAAGCTGGCGGAGCTGGCCGCCCAGGATGCCGCGGAGGACGCCGCGCTCCGCCTGCTGGCCGCCCAGGCCGCCCAGGCCCACCCCCAGGGCCCCGGCGTCAGCACCGGGGACGCCACCTGGCCGGACTGGCCCGCCGGCCCGCCGACCCCGGAAGGCCACCTGGAGGCCCGGGACGGCGAGACGCCGGCGGACGGCACCCTCAGCGACTTCCCGGGTGAGGCCGACGACGAGGACAGCCACCACGGCCGCCCGCCCAAGCCCACCCTCCACTGAGGGCGGCACCCTCCTTCCTTCCAGGGCTACAGGGCCGCGCCTGTAGTTTCTACGGGCGTCGTGCCCCGCTGCTTGCCCAGCCCTTCACGGCAAGTGGCTGATTTCACTGGACGCGCTCAGTCCCGAGGCGTTGGCCGCGGGTTTGCTTTGGCTTCCGTTCGCGATGCGGAAGGCACTGGACATGAGCGAGCGTGGACGTAAGGCAGCCGTGCTGGCGCGGTTCTTCCGTCAGCAGCCGGATCGAATCTCCGCGCTGTGGCGGCGGATGGTGCTGGCGGCGCCGGATTCGGACGCGTCGCAGGGCGCGCCCACCCAGTTGGACAACCTGGTGGAGCCCTTCATCCGCGAGCTGGGCCGGACGCTCGCGGGCGAGGAGTCGAGCCCCTGGAGCCGCACGCGCGCGGTGCTGCGCCTGTCGCCGCACCGGGGCGCCCGCTCGCTCTACGACGAATTCGCGGCGCTGCGGCGCTGCCTGGTGGATGCCTCCGAGGTGCTCGGAGGCGGGGATTGGGAGCGCGAGTGCATCAACCGCGCGGTGGACGAGGCCGTGGACTCCGCGGTGGCGCTCCTGCAACGGATGAAGGACCCGCGGGCGGATGGGCCGCGGGTGCCCTTTGGTGGGTTGGTCGTCGAGTACTTCGAGCGTCCCTCGCGGACGCGGCGCGTGACTCCGGACACGGGAGACGGACGCACGGCGATGCACTGAGGGCGTGGAGGGGTTGGCCGGCCCGTTCGACTTGACGCGCCTGGAAGCGGGCGCGTCCGAGACCGGCGGGAGGGAGTGTGCCTGGGTGGGGGCCCATGGCGCGCTTTGTGGGAAGGCGTGCTCCCGCTGGGGAGTGGTGAGCGCGCACCGCGAGCCGCTGGCAAGACGCGTGGATGGGGGTCCACGCGACTCGCCGGTCGGACGGGTCGGCGCATTTGTCGCAGGGGTGGCAGCAGCGGCTGTGGGGGCCGCGGGTGGAGCACGCGGGAGGGGCGCCTACGGGGGTGGGCGCTCCTCCCGTGTTTTTTGGGCCCGCGTCAGTGCGCGTCCGCCCAGCTCCGCCCCGCGCCCACGTCCACCTTGAGCGGCACCTTCAGGTCGGCCACCGAGGACATGGCCTTGACCGCCAGCGCCTTCACCGCCTCCACCTCCGCGTCGGGCGCCTCGAAGAGGAGCTCGTCGTGGACCTGCAGCAGCATCCGCGCGCTCAGCTTCTGCGCCTCGAGCGCCGCGTCCACCGCCAGCATGGCCTTCTTGATGAGGTCCGCGGCCGTGCCCTGGATGGGCATGTTGATGGCGGCGCGCTCGGCGGCCTGGGCCACGCCGCGATTCTTGGAGTTCAGGTCCGCCATGTAGCGGCGGCGGCCGTACAGCGTCTCCACGTAGCCCGTCTTGCGCGCCACGGAGACGGTCTCCTCCAGGTACCGCTTGATGCCCGCGTAGCGCGTGAAGTAGCGCTCGATGATGTCGCGGGCCACGTCCTGGGCGATGCCCAGCCGCGCCGCCAGGCCATGCGGTGACAGGCCGTAGGCGATGCCGAAGTTCACCATCTTCGCCACGCGGCGCTGCTCGCGGTCCACCTGCTCCTTGGCCACGCCGAAGACCTCCGCCGCGGTGCGGGTGTGGATGTCCTCGTCATGGAGGAAGGCCTCGATGAGCACCGCGTCGTTCGCGATGTGCGCCAGCAGCCGCAGCTCCACCTGGCTGTAGTCCGCGCTCACCAACTGGTGCCCCTCCGCGGCCACGAAGGCGCGGCGGATCTCCCGGCCCAGGTCCGTGCGCACGGGGATGTTCTGGAGGTTCGGGTCGGTGGAGGACAGGCGCCCGGTGGCGGTGGCCGCCTGGTGGTAGGTGGTGTGGATGCGCCCGTCGGCGGCCACCAGCGTGGGCAGCGTGTCCAGGTAGGTGCTCTTCAGCTTGGACAGGCTGCGGTATTCGATGATGGCGCCCGGCAGCGGGTGCTCCTCGGAGAGCTTCTCCAGCACCTCCTGGTCCGCGGAGGGGCCCGTCTTGCCCCGCTTGATGACGGGCAGCTTCAGCTCCGTGAAGAGCACCTCCACGAGCTGCGGGTTGGAGCCGATGTTGAACTCGCGGCCCGCGTGCCGGTAGACCTCCTTCACCTGCGCCTCGACGGCCGCGTCCACCTTCACCGAGGTGCGAGACAGCTCGGCGGTGTCCAGCAGCACGCCCCGCCGCTCCATCCGCGCCAGGAGCGGCAGCAGCGGCAGCTCCATGTCCCGGGCCAGCGCCGCCAGCTTCGCGGCCTCCAGCTCCTTCCACAGCTCGGGCGCGAGCCGGCGCGCGGCCTCGGCGCGGATGGCGAACCCGGTGGCCACCTCCTCCACCGTGTGGTCCGCCAGGGCCCGGTCCTTCTTGCCGCGCTTGCCCTCCGCGGCGTTCGGCAGCGGCGGCAGCTCCGTGTAGAGCCGCTCGCGCGCCAGGTCCACCAGCGCGTGCTCCCGGCGGGACGGGTTGAGCAGGTAGCTGAGCAGCTCCACGTCGTCGTGCGCGCCGTGCAGGGTGAGGCCGTCGTTGGCCAGGACCAGGCTGAGCGCCTTGAGGTCGTGACCGCCCTTCTTCACCGCCGCGTCCTCCAGCACCTCGCGGAAGGCCGCGGTGAAGGACTCCGGCTTCACCTGCGTGACGCCGAGCTGCGCGTGCCGCAGCGGCACATACGCCGTCTGGCCGTCCGGCAGCGCCACGCCCAGGCCCACCAGCTTCGCGGCGAAGGGCGCGCCCTCGTACGCGGGAATCAGCGTGACGGCGCCCGCCTCGCGCGCGGCGCCCGCGAGCCGCGTGAGCTCCGCGTCCGAGCCCACCAGCGTCGGCGTCACCGTCAGCGGCGCGGGCTGCTCCTTCGGCGGCTCGGAGGTGCCCGCGGCGCCGTCCTGCTGCGGCAGCTCCTTGAGGAGGGCGAAGAACTCCAGCTCGGTGAACAGCTCACGCGAGCGCTGCGCGTCCAGCGGCCGGCGGGCCAGGTCCGCCATGCGCACGTCCAGCGCCAGGTCCGTCTTGAAGGTGACGAGCTGCTTGGCGCGCAGGAGGCTCTCGCGGTGCGAGGCGATGTTCTCCCGGATCTTCGGCTTCTTCACCTCGTCCAGGCGCGACAGCAGCGTCTCCACGTCACCGAACTGCTGGATGAGCTCGGTGGCCGTCTTCGGGCCGATGCCCGGCACCTTGGGGACGTTGTCCACCGCGTCGCCGATGAGGGCCAGGTAGTCCCGCATCTGCCCCGGCTCGATGCCCAGCCGCGCCTTCACGTCCGCGGGCTCCGTGTGCACGTCCTTCATCGGGTCGTACAGGCGCACGTCGCTGTCGACAATCTGGACGAAGTCCTTGTCGCCGGTGACGACCTGGACGCAGAAGCCCTCCGCCTTCGCCTTCACGGCCAGGGTGCCGATGACGTCGTCGGCCTCCCAGCCGGCCACCTCCAGCACGGGCACGTTGATGGCTTCCACCACGCGGCGGATGAGGGCGAACTGGGGGACGAGGTCCTCCGGGGGGCCCTCGCGGTTCGCCTTGTACGTGGGGTCGATCTTCTGGCGCTCGGTGCGGCTCTCCTTGTCGAAGGCGAGCGCCACGTGCGTGGGCTTCAGCTCGCGCAGGGCCTTGAGCACCATGCGCGTGAAGCCCAGCACGGCGTTGGTCTGCACCCCCTTGCTCGTCGTGAGCGGAGGGATGGCGTGGTAGGCGCGGAAGATGAAGCCGGACGCGTCGATGAGGACCAGGGTGGGCGCTGAGCGCGGAGGGCTGGTGTCGACCATGCCCCCGTGCCTAGCGCGCCCGCCCCGCCCTGTCCATGACGCGCGCTACTTGCAGCCCATCTCCGCCTGCTTCGCGACGACCATCTCCTCCACGCCGTCGCCCTTGACGGCGTAGTCCAGCGCCACCGCCATGTCGCCGCAGCTCCCGGCGGCCCGGAAGGCCTCCAGCGCCCGCGAGGAGCAGAAGGCCGCCGCCTTGTTCAGGTTCGGGTTGCCCGCGTAGAAGCTGAAGCCCAGCTTCCACACACGGCAGGCGCGGCGGAAGTCCTCGCGGTCTGCCCAGTGCTTGCCGCGCAGGTACGACTTCTCCGCGAAGTCCTGGAGGATGTTGCGCCGGTAGAACGACGGCTTGGACTCCGCCAGCTCCAGCATCACGGCCTTGTCCGTGGCCAGCGCCTCGCGGAAGGGCTCGGCGGCCTTCTCCGGATCTTCAGCGGCCAGGAAGCTCTGGCCCGCCTTGAAGAGCTGGTCGACGGTGGACATGACCTTGATCAGCTCGTCCGCCTGGGCGTGGTACTGCGCGGCCTCGTAGTTGGAGCGCAGCTTCTGCATGGTGGCCAGCGCCTCGCTGCCGCGGCCGCTCCAGTAGTCCAGGAGCGCGGCCTGCATCAGCTTGTTGGGGAAGCGCTTCTTCGCCGCCTCCATGACGACGGTGCGCGGATCCACGGTCCGCTCATCCCCCGCCAGCACCTCCGCCACCGGGCACACCCAGGGCGCCGCGTTGGCGTCCATCTTCTGGCGCGCGATGAGGAACTTCACGAACAGCGGGTCCTTGGGCCGCCACTCGTCGCGGCGCAGCCGGCCCCACAGCTTCAGCGTGAAGCCCAGGGGCGGCTGAAGGTTCTCGCGCGGCTGCGACTGGCACCACACCGCCATGTACACGTCGCAGCGTGACACCGCGGCGCTCCACTGCGCGTCCCGCAGGTACAGCTTGCAGTCCTCCAGCGCGCGCTTCGTCACCGCCTCGGCGGCCTCGCGCGCCTTGGCGCGGGCCCGGCGGAAGTACTCGCTCTCCTTCTGGATCTTCCGGAACGACTCCAGCGCCTCTTCGGGCTTGAGGCGCTGCAGCAGCCGCTCACCCTGCGAGTAGTACTCGAAGGACTCCTTCTCCAGCTTGATGCGGCGGATGAGGGTGTTCGCCTCCGCGTGGATGGGGTCCAGGTCCAGCGCCTGGGTGCAGACCTCGTTGGCCTTGTCCCAGTTGGGCGCGCCCAGCTCACTGGACGCGTAGGAGCGGCACTCGCTCAGCAGCTCTTGAATCTTCTGCGACGGGTCCGCCTGCGCGCCCCCGCCCGGCCCCTGGACGGCGACCGGCGCCGGACTCAGGATGGAGGACACCATGCCGACCATGAGCAGCACGCCCATCAGGCCGGCAGCCACCATGATGAGCTTCTTGCGTTTGGCGGCGGGGTCCTCCTCCGCCCCCCCACGCGCCGCGCCCCGGCGCACGGGCGCCGCGGAGGCCTCGGCCTCGAAGGTCATCTCCACCACGCCGAACTGGAGCTGGTCCCCAGGCTCGAGCGGCACCGGCGTCTGGTCCAATGGATCGCCGTTGAGCAGCGTCCCGTTGGCGCTGCCCAGGTCCTTCACCGTCACGCCCGCGGCCGTCACCTCCAGCTCCGCGTGGCGGCGGCTCACCGAGTCGTCTTCCAGGAGGATGACCGCTGGCGGCTGCCGCCCCACGATGACCTTGCCCCGGAGGGGGTAGGTCTGACCGGCCCACGGGCCGGTCATGCCCCGCAGCACCGGGCCGCTGGCCGCCGGCGCCGGCCGCGCGCCCCCGCCTGGGGAGGGCCGTGCCGGACGCGCGGGGCGCTTCGCCAGCGCCGCGCCGGGCTCGCCCCTCGCCGCGCCCTTCTTGATGCTGGGCATCGCCCGCGTGGCGCGCGCGCCGCCCCCCTCGCCGCCCACCGGCATGGGCTCCTCGCCCCCCGCCGCGGGCCGGGCCGCGCGCCGCGCCCCCGAGCCCCGCGCCGCGGGCGCCTTGAGGCGCAGCACGTAGTCCCCGAGAAGTACTTCCGACTGCGGCGTCAGGGCCGTGGGCGCCATGATGCGCTGGCCGTCCACGAACGTGCCGTTGGCGCTGCCCACGTCGTCGATGAAGACGGCGCCGCCTTCCTCGAAGACGCGCGCGTGCGTGCGCGACACGCCTCCCTCGGTGATGAGGATGTCACTGCCCTGCTGGCGGCCAATCTTCAGCTCACCGGCGATGGCGAATTCGTTCTCAGTGCCGTCAGGGTGACGGACGACCAGGGTGGCCATGGACGCGTCAGTCCTCGCGGAAGATGCTCATGTTGACGGGGATGCCCTTGCGCTGCAGCTCGTCGTAGAACTTCGGCACGAAGCCGGACGCGACGTAGCGGCCGCGGACCTTGTGGTCCTCCGTGAAGCCATCCTGCTTGAAATAGAAGATGTCCTGGAGGGTCACGATGTCGACCTCCATGCCGGACACCTCGGTGATGTAGCAGATCTTCCGCGTCCCGTCGGAGAAGCGCGTCTGCTGCACGATCATGTGCACCGCGCTGGCGATCTGCTCACGGATGGCCTTCACCGGCAGGTCCATGCCGGACATGAGCACCATCGTCTCCAGCCGGGCGATGGCGTCACGCGGCGTGTTGGCGTGGAGCGTGGTGAGCGAGCCGTCGTGGCCGGTGTTCATGGCCTGGAGCATGTCCAGCGTCTCACCGGAGCGGCACTCACCGACGACGATGCGGTCGGGCCGCATGCGCAGGCAGTTCTTCACCAGCTCGCGGATGGTGATGGCGCCCTTGCCTTCCAGGTTGGGCGGCCGGCTCTCCAACTGCACCCAGTGGTCCTGGGGGAGCTGCAGCTCGGCGGCGTCCTCCACGGTGACGATGCGCTCCCCCTCCGGGATGAAGGAGCTGATGATGTTCAGCGTCGTCGTCTTCCCGGAGCCGGTGCCGCCGGAGATGACGATGTTGCGCCGGGCCTTGACGCACATCTCCAGGAACTCGGCCATCTGCGCCGTGACGGTCTTGAACTTGATGAGGTCCGAGATCTTCAGCGAGTCCTTCTTGAACTTGCGGATGGTGATGCAGGGGCCCTTCAGGGCCAGCGGCGGGATGATGGCGTTGACGCGGCTGCCGTCCTTGAGGCGCGCGTCCACCAGCGGGCTGGACTCGTCGATGCGGCGGCCGATGGGCGCCACGATGCGCTCGATGACGCCGAGCACCGCCTGGTTGGAGGAGAACGTCTTCTCCGACAGGGTCAGCTTGCCCTTGCGCTCGATGTAGATCTGGTTGGCGTGGTTCACCATGATCTCGCTGATGTCATCCGACGCGAGGAACGCCTCCAGGGGCCCCAGCCCCAGCGCCTCGTTGATGACGTCGGTGAGCAGCTCCTCGCGGTCCACGTCCTCCGGGAGCTCCCCGTCCGCGTCCATCTGGTCGATGATGTCGCGGATGGCCTTCTCGGTCCGGCGCCACAGCTCGTCGTCGCCGAGCCGGTCCATGTCCATGCGGCGCAGGTCGAGGTACTCGATGAGCCGGTCGTGGATCTCCTTCTGGAGCCGGGTGTAGCGCTCCTGGCGCGGGTCCACCTTGCGCTTGTTCTTCGCCAGGGCGGACGCCAGCGACGCCGGCATGCCCTTGGGCGCGGGCGCGGGAGGCGGCTCCTCCTCCTCCTCGTAGGGCTCCTCCTCTTCGTAGGCCCCCTCTTCGTCCTCGTAGGGCTCCTCGCCCTGCTCGTCGTAGTACTCCTCTTCCGGCTGACCCGCGCGGGTCATCACCGGGCCCTCGTCCTCGAGCGCCTCGACGTTGAGGATGTAGTCGCCGATGTAGACCTGGTCGGTCGGCTTGAGAACCTGGGGCGCGGCAATCTTCTTGCCGTTCACGAACGTGCCATTCGTGGACTTCATGTCCACGATGATGAACTTCCCGTCCTTGGCGACGATTCGCGAGTGGTACTTGGAGACGTTGCCCTTCGCGAGGATGATGTCATTGCCCGGCAGACGGCCGATGGTGACTTCATTCTTGTGGTACTCGCGCTGCTCGGTCCCGCCGCCCTTTTCCGCGAGGGTGATGAGAAACATGGGAACGGATGCTAGCAAGCCCCCCTTCGTCCTCAAAGCGTGAGAACCAGGCCGCACGCCTGCCCGCAAGGCGACGGGCCGGCATCCGCCCCCGGGAGGGGAGGAGCCGGCCCGTGCCGTGGGCCCGCAAGGCCCGGCTGGAGCGGCGCCCGAGGCGCCCGCCTCAGTCGAAGATGTTGAAGTTCACCTCGGACCGGGCCTGCTTGTAGCGGCTCTTCACGTCCTCGATGATGGTCCGGACCTTGTCGGAGTCCGGGTTCACGATGCGCGGGGTGACGAAGATGACCAGCTCGCGCTTGGTGGAGTCGAAGCCGCGGCTCTTGAAGAGCTCACCGACAATGGGGATGTGACCCAGGCCGGGGAGCTTGGACACGGACTTCTGCTCGTCGTGGCTGAACACGCCCGACAGGACGATGGTCTCACCGTGGCGCACGGTGACGTTCGTCTTCACGCGGCGGGTCCGGAAGCCGGGGATGGAGGACGAACCACCGAAGGACACCGCCACGGAGGTGTCGATTTCAGAGGCCTCCGCCTCGATCTCCGTCTGGATGTTGCCGTTGCGGTCCGCGGTGGGGCGCAGGTTCAGGATGACGCCGTACTTCTTGAACTCCACCGTGAACTGGTTGTTGGTGATGAGCGGGATGGGGACCTCGCCGCCGGCGAGGAACTCCGCCTTCTCACCGCTGGCACACACCAGCTTGGGCTGCGCGAGCAGGCGGCCGTAACCGTCGTTGCCCTGGAAGCCGAAGGAGAAGTCCGAGTTGGCGTTGAGGGCGAGCGTGGACACGCCCGAGCCGAAGGTCCCCGGGAAGAGCTCCTGGGAGATGTTGGCGATGGCCGACGCGGTGCCGGTGATGTCCGTGGGGTAGCGGATGCCGTAGCGGTCGCGGCTGTTGCGGCGGATCTCGACGAACTGGACCTCGGAGAGGATCATCCGCTTGATGCCGACGACGAGGAGGTTCTCCACCTTCTCACCGATGGCCTTGGTGATGAGCTCCGCCTTCTGCAGGTCCTGCTGGCTCTCCACGGAGCCCTCCAGGAAGATGGTGGCGCCCACCACGTTGGCCTGCACGTTCTTCAGGCCGGCCTTCTGGAAGGCCGCGTTGAGGTTCTGCGCCACCAGCTTCTTGGCGTTGGGGGCGATCTTCACGAACGACTTCACGTTCGGGTACAGGCCCACGACCTGCTCGATGCGGTCCGCGTCCTGCGTGGTGTAGGCCTGACCGTCCAGGTAGATGCGGTCACCCACCATGCGGACGGAGACACCTTCGATTTCGCCCAGGAGGCGCTTGATCTCGGTGATGACCTCGTTGGGGTCCTGCTTGCGGACCGCGACCAGGTAGCTGACGCGCTGGCCCGAGGACTTCCAGACGAGCAGCGTCGTCTTGCCCTCGGCCTGTCCGGTGATGAGGAGCTGGCCGGAGCCGAGCGTCTTCACGTCGGCGATGCTCGGGTCACCGAGCGCGACGCGGCTGAGGCCCGGAATGGTGATCACCTTCTGGGAGCCCACGCCGAGACTGACGTTGGTGCCATCCTGCGCAAGGGCGCTGCCGCCCGCCACCAGTGCGATGAGGGCGCCAAGCGCCGCGGCATGCGTGATGCGTGTGAACATCGTCCGTGTCCCCTCTTCTCTTCCAGAAGTCCGAGCTAACCCAACGTTCCGTGCTGCCACCACAGCGCCCAGACGGTGCCGAGCGCGATGGCCACTCCATAGGGAATGTGGCGCTGGGGCGCCGGCTGCGCGTCCGCGCTGGCCAACCGCACCCGCACCGCCCACCGGCGCACCACCGCCGCCAGCGTGTCCCAAACCGCGCCTTGCCAGAGCAGCGTCACCACCGCCTGGAGCGCGCCTACCAAAGAGATGAAGGCCGCGGCCGCGAGCACCGCCGGGAACCCCAGCACCGCTCCGACCCCGCCCATCAACTTCACGTCACCCCACCCCATCCGCCCTCGCAGCGCGGCTGGCAGCAGCAGCAACGCGAGCCCCACCCCCGACACCGCCCCACTGATGAGCCCGCGCTCCAGGTCACCCACCCCCTCGGTGGCCAGGCGCACGCCCAGCCCCACCGCCATCAGCGGGTAGGTGACCGCGTCGAGGATCTCGCGGCGAAGCACATCCGTCACCACCGAGATCACGAGGGCCACTCCAAGAACCGTCCACAGCGCGATTTGAACAGGCGTCATCAGCGCCTGTCCTTATTCGCGGCAGGCGTCCGGTATCAAACCAGGGACGCCTGGAGCCCGTCAATTGGCGAACAACCAGAAGCCCCGCGAGGCGGGGCCCGGGTCACCCATTATCGGACGAGGAGACGGATTTTCTCGCTGCAGATGAAATACTCGTCCCCGTCTTCAACCTTGCGGCGCTTGATGCGCTGCTTGTTGAACCAGGTTCCGTTGGACGAGCCCAGGTCCTCGATGATCCAGTCGTCGCCCTCGTGGACGATGACGGCGTGCTCGCGGGAGACCTTGCCGGAGTTGATGACGAAGTCGCAGTGCTTGCCGCGGCCGATGACGAAGCGCTCCTTGACGATCTGCTCCTGATCCCCCGACTCGGTCACCAGGTACAGCGCGCCGGGCTCCTCCTCGGCGAGCTCGTCGGCGGGCTCCTCCTCGGCCTCCTCCGGGGGCGGCTCCTCCTCGTCCATGAGGCCCGGATCCTCGGCCTCGGGCAGCGGCTCCTCGTCCTCCTCCACCAGGTCGTCGGCGGGCGGGGGCGGCTCGCTGTTCTTGCCCTTGATGAGGCGCTCCAGCTCCGCGGCGGTCTCCAGCACGCGCTCGGCCACCTCACGGCGCACCGGGTCATTGTCCAGGCCGTTGGCGGAGGCCCGCTCCTCCGGCGTGGAGCGCACGGGCGGCCGCGCGGGCGGGGGCGTGGCCTCCGCCTTGGGCGCGGGCGCCAGCACCGGGGGCGATGCCGGACGCGGCGGCGCGGCGGCCTGGACGGGCTTCACCGGCGCGGCAGCGGCCTCGGCGGCCTCGGAGCGGGACTTCACTTCGAGGAAGCCGTTCAGGCGCGCGAACATGAAGAGCGCCTGGTTGATCAGCGCATCGCGATCCGAGCCCATCTGCTCGGCCATGTCTTCGTACGTCTCCCACAGGTGGTCGGCGATTCCGACCTTGCGGGCGGGACGGGAGTTCTGATCGATCATCGGTCTTGACTCGCGTGAATCAGGAAGCCCCTGACGATAGCAGAGGCTTCCATCCCCGCCCAGTTACTCGAAGGGAACCAGCGCCAATGACTGCGCCCGGTTGTCCGTGAGGCCCTCGAAGCCGACCTGGAGGATGCCGTCCGCCGAGGGGTAGGCGATGTAGGCCATGTTCGCCTCGCGGTTCTGGGCGGCGACCACCGGCCCCGGCAGCGTGTAGAAGGCCAGCCCCGTCCCCGCCGCGACGTCCGGCGTGAAGACGTAGTTGCGGATGCCCGAAATCACCGTCACCGCGTAGCGGTCTCCGCGGCGCAGCTCGCGCCCCACGGCCGCCACCCGGATGTGCAGTGGCGGCGGCGGCTGGGGGAAGAGGGACAGGTTCGGCACCGGGGGCGTCTGGGGGTTCGAGTCGTCGTCGAAGTAGAAGCCATCCGGGTGGAAGAAGTACTCCGTGGGCACGCTGTAGCTGGACGCCCCCGTCACGTCGCGCGACAGGAAGGTCCCCGCCTCGTTGAAGAGGACGAAGGGCTGGTCTCCACCCGCACGCACGGTGAAGCGCGTCAGGCTGGCGCAGTCCGCCGGAATCTCCTGCGAGTCCGCGATGACGAAGCGCACCCGGCTGGTGCCCGCCACCGGCTCCACCGACGCGATGGGCAGGTCGATGGCGCACAGCGCCTCCGGGCTCTCCAGGACGAGGATGTCCCCTGCCCGCGCGGTGGAGGCCACGGCGGCCTCGGCCTCGAAGAGCCGCGGGGTGGCCGGATCCCTCGGCAGGCTGCTCAGGCCGGGGAGCCCGCCCTGGTAGATGATCCGGTAGAAGCCGTTGGAGACGGAGCCCTCGTAGAGCACGGTCCGCTGCAGCGTCGGGTCCTGCGTCACCGTCACCAGGTCCGTGGTCTCGATGGTCACCGGCAGCTCGTTGCTGTCCAGCAGGGCCACCGTGGAGCGCGCGGTCGCCGCCGACAGGTCGAACTGGCGCAGGTCGCTCGCCGAGAAGAGCGTGATGTAGCCGTTCGACGACGGCATGACCCCCAGCAGCGGCACCCGCGGGCGCGTCTCCGCGCCGTTGTCCAGGACGAAGCGGAGGTTCGGATCCGGAACCAGGGCCAGGCCGGTCGGCAGTCCGCCCGCCGGGAAGATGGGGAGCATCGGCGCGCCGCTGAGGTCCCGCGCCGTCTGCCCCGGCGGCGACGACTCGGTGTCCACCGCGAGCACCCCGGAGCACTCGCGCGCGGCCGAGCACGCGGACTCGTCCCGGACGCCGAAGATGTAGCGGCCGGCGTTGATGGAGCCGGCGTCGGGGATGTCCACCCGGGGGTGGCTCGCCAGGATGCGCACCGGCACGTTGCCGAAGCCGGCGGACAAGTCCACCGTGGGCGTGGACGGCTGGAGGCAGTCCGCGACCGGGCCCGCATCCGTGACGAGCAGCGTGCGGCCCGAGCGGCCCGAGGCCTGCCGCGTGGCGAGCGCGAACGTGTCCGGACCGGCCAGCATCGTCATGGCCAGGATGGACTCTCCGGGCTGGAGGCAGAACACCGTCACCGGCGCGGGGAGCGAGCCGGGCTCCGCGGCCGCCAGCGCCTCCGGCCCGGGGAGGTCCTGCCGCATCACCCGGGCACCACCGGTGTCGGCGGTGAAGAGGCCGTCGGGGTCCTGGATGGCGTAGTACAGCCCGCTGGGGCCGCCGCTGCCCTCCGCGGGCGAGCGCGCCGCGAAGGCGGTGACGATGCTCGCGGCCTGGAGCCGGGCCACCTGCCGGAGCTGGTCACGCGCGGCGGCCACCACTGAAATCTCCGGTGAGCCCGAGCTGCGCGCGTAGATGTAGGGCCCCGGGACGTCGTTGCCTTCCGCGTTGTAGGCCACGTCGCGCGTGAGCGCGTCCGGCCGGTCCAGCACGGGGATGGACAGCGCCTCCAGCGGGTTGGGCGCGGGGATGAAGGTGCGCGGGTTCGACGCCAGGTCGAGCACGCGCAGCTCGTCCCGGTCCGAGGACGTGACGAAGACGAGGTCGTTGGCCAGCGTCACGTCGAAGGTGCCGGACAGGCCGGCGAAGCCGGTGGTCGCGTCGGTCGCGGAGCAGCTTCCGGACAGGCCGGCGCTCGCGAGGAGCAGAGCAAGGGTGCTGCGCTTCACGGGGAGGTCTCCTGGCACAGGCTGGTGCCCTGGCGCGGGTCTCGCCCCTGCCGGGCGCCGAGCCGCGCCACCAGCCGCGCGTTCTGCGGCCGGTCGAGGTCGGGAATGTCGATGATGGCCACGCGGCCATCACCAAAGGTGCTGGTGAAGATACGAGCGCTGTTGCCCCGGACATCCGCGGCCAGGCCAAAGGGCTGGCTGGGCTGGTTCGGGTCGTTGTCCCCCACCTGCACCTGGGCGACGAGCTGTCCCACTTCCTCGTCGAAGATGGCCACGGCCTCGTCGCCGCTGCCCGTCACCGCCACCAGGTTGCCGCGGCCAGCGCCGCGCGGGATGACCTCCAGCTCGCTCGCGCCCGCCGGCACCGGCAGCGCCGACACGATGCGCACCGTGGGCGTCGTCCCCGCGTCAGGCGCCGTGCCCGCCGCGTTCAGGACGTCCAGGACGAGCAGCGTGTCCGGGCCGCGCGCCAGCAGGTAGACGCGCTCATCCACGATGGTCTGCTCCGGCGCGGCCGGGTCGGGAATGCGCGTGGCCGACGGCACCACCGCCACCCCCCGCGCCTCACGCACCGAGTACGCAAGCTCCAGGTCCGTCTCCAGGACGCGCCCCGCGACGGTCCGGTCCACCAGCCGCAGGATGAAGCGCGCCGGCAGCGCGCCCAACTGCGTGGACGACGAGTTGCGCCCCGAGGCGTACACGTAGCGGCTGCCAATGGCCGTGGCGTGCGCGACGCCGGAGAGCCGGTCCGCCGACCCCAGCACCACGAAGTCGTTGGTGCTCAGCGCGTCGCGCGTGGGGTTCGCGGCGGAGAGGTGCAGCACGTAGCCTTCCAGGTCGGCCTCGGCGACGGCCGTCGCGGGCCCGGCCAGCTCCGTGTGCGTCACCCAGACCCGGGCGTCCTCCTCGTTGCCCGCCACGCTGACGCCCAGGGGCCCCGGGGCCGAGGGCAACCCGTTGGAGGCCCCCGGGATATCCAGCAGCGACAGCGCGTTGACGCGGCAGTCGCGGTCGCCGCCCTGCACGCAGTTCAGGGTGAGGCCGTCAGCGCCCACGTCGATGGCGTGCAGCAGGCTCTCCTCGGCGCGCGCCGGGACGAACAGCCGCGGCGGCCGGCCCGGGGGGCTCCACATGGCCATTTCACCCGCGAAGCTCTGGATCTGCACGTACGACTGCGCGCCAATCCCCAGCGACGTGATGTCGTTGGGCAGCGTCTCCGCGGGGGCGAAGTCCGTGCCGAAGGGCCGCACCCCCATGGCGTCCAGGTCCAGTGCGACGACCGAGCCGGAGTCGTAGCACTTGTCGAAGTTGGCGCTCGCCACGTAGAGGTAGCCGTTGGTGGACGGCCCCGCTTCGGGGCGCCAGAAGGCAAGACCGCTCGGGTAGACGAGCCGGGTGGACGGGGGAGGCTTGCTCTCGGTGCCGACGTTGCACGACATGAGAAGCAGCGCGGAAGTCAGGAGGTAGGGGCGCATCAGAGGGGGGCGGAGTGTAGGAAGGGGCCTCCCCCCGGGCAACCGGAAACGCGGCGCGCCATTCCCATGCGCCTTGCGCCCGACGCCGCCGTGCCCCCCGGGGTGCTTCATCCCCCGGAGGGCAGGCAAGCCGCGTGTCAGGCCGCGGCGGCCGTTTCGGCCTGGATCTTCGAGAAGTCAGCCACCTGGTTGAACAGGGCGCCAATCTCCACGAGCAGGCGGATGCGGTTCTCCCGCAGGGCCTTGTCCTCCGCCATGACCATCACCTTGTCGAAGAAGGTGTCCACGGCGGGCTTCAAACCCGTGATTTCCCGGAGGGCCCCGGTGAAGTCGTCCGCGCGCACCAGCCCCGACACCGTGCTCCGGGCCTGGGTGAAGGCGGAGTGGAGGTGCTTCTCAGGCGCGTCCACCAGCTTCTGGGGGTTGGTCTCCCCGCCCTGGACGTCGCGGCCCTGCTTCTCCACGATGTTGACCACGCGCTTGAAGGCCACGGCCAGGGGCAGGAAGTCCGCCCGGCCCACGATGGCGCTCAGCGCCTCCAGCCGCTTCTGGGCGGCCACCAGGTCGTCGAAGCCGGCCGACAGCACCGCCTCCACCACGTCCGTGCGGTGCTGCTCGCCCCACAGCGCCTTGAGGCGGCCGCGGAAGAACTCCAGCACCTGCTCGCGCGGCGCGGGCTCGCCGGCCTTGCGCTTCGCGTTGGCGATCTTCGGCGCCAGCAACCGGAGCGCCTCGTCCACCGCGGCCGACAGGCTGAAGCGGTAGCCCCGCCCCAGCACCAGCCGGATGATGGCGATGCACGCGCGGCGCAGCGCGAAGGGGTCCGCCGCGCCCGAGGGCGCCTTGCCGATGGCGAAGATGCCGCACAGCGAGTCCAGCCGGTCCGCGATGCCGATGAGCGCGCCCGCGTCCTGCGTGGGCAGCGCGTCCTCGGCGCCGCGCGGCAGGTAGTGCTCCGCGATGGCCAGGGCCACGGCGTCCGGCTCACCGCCCGCGCGGGCGTACTCGCGGCCCATGACCCCCTGGAGCTCCGGGAACTCGCCCACCATGCCGGTGACGAGGTCCGCCTTGGCCAGCGTGGCGCCGCGCTCGATGGTGGCCGCGTCCCCCGCCCTCCCCGTCTGCTGCGCCAGCCACAGCGCCAGCGTGCGGAAGCGCTCCACCTTCTCCAGGTAGCTGCCGAGCTGCCCCTGCCACACCACGCGGCCCAGCTTCTCCACGCGGTCGATGAGCGGCGTCTTCCGGTCCTCGTCGAAGAAGAAGCGGCCGTCCGCCAGGCGCGCGCGCAGCACGCGCTGGTAGCCGCGCAGGCTGAGCTGCTCGTCGCGCACCGGCGTGTTGGACACGGCGATGAACTTCGGCTGCAGCTTGCCCGCCGAGTCCACCAGCGAGAAGTAGCGCTGGTGGCTCTTCATCTCCTGCACCAGCACCTCCGGGGGCAGGTCCAGGTGGCGCTCCTCGAAGGTGCCCACCACGGGGCTGGGCAGCTCCACCAGGTTCGTCACCTGGTCCACCAGCGACTCGTCCTCCAGGAGCCGGGCGCCGGCCTTGGCCGCGGCCGCCTTCACCTTCTCCACGAGCTGCGCGCGGCGCTTCGCGATGTCCGCCACCACGTGCGCCTGCTCCAGCGCCGCCTCGTAGTCCGCGGGCGCCTTCAGCTCGATGGCGCCAGGCGCCAGGAAGCGGTGGCCGCGCGTGGCCCGGCCGCTCGTCACGTCGCCGAACACCACGGGCAGCACGTCGCTCCCCAGCAGCGCCACCAGCCACTGCACCGGGCGCGCGAAGGACGTGTCCACGTCCCCCCAGCGCATGGACTTGCGGAAGTTGATGCCGTGGACCGCCGTGTGCAGCGCGTCCTTCAGGATGTCCGCCGCCGGGCGGCCCTTCTCCTCCACGCGCGCGGACACGTACTCGCCCTTGGGCGTGGTGGCCCGGCCGAGCTGGTCCACCGTGAGCTTCAGGCCCTCGGCGAACTTCTCCGCCGCCTTGGTGGGCTTGCCCTGCGCGTCGAAGGCCGCCTTGGCGCTGGGCCCCAGCACCTCCTTGACGATGTCCTCGCCCGCGTCCGCCACGTCCTTCACCCACACCGCGAGCCGCCGCGGCGTGCCGAAGGTCCGCACCTCGCCGTGCTTCAGGCGGGCGTCGGCCATGCGCTCGGTGATGACGCGCTTCAGGTCCTCCAGCGCGGGGCCGATGAACGACGCCGGAATCTCTTCCGCGCCCACCTCCAGGAGCAGATCACGCGCCACGGGCCACCTCCGCCTTCTGCTTCTTCTCCACGGGCTTGTTCAGGACCACCGTCTTCCAGTAGTCGCTGGCCGGCTTGCCCTCCAGCACCGGGGGCTGCTCGCCCACGGTCCACGGCGACTTGAGCAGCGGGTAGCCCAGCCGCTCACGCATCTGGAGGTAGCCCTCCGCGCACAGCCTCGCGCTGTCGCGCACGCGCTTGATGAAGTTGGCGCGCTCCGTGACGGAGATGGCGCCGCGCGCGTCCAGCAGGTTGAAGGCGTGCGAGCACTTCAGCGCGAAGTCGTACGCGGGCAGCGGCAACTGGCGCTCGATGAGGCGCTTGCACTCCTTCTCGTACGCGTCGAAGAGCGAGAAGAGCATCTGCGCGTCCGACTCCTGGAGCGCGTACCTGCTCATCTCCACCTCGTTCGGGTGGAACACCTCGCGGTACTTCACGCCCTTGACCCACTCGATGTCGAAGACGTTCTCCACGTTCTGCAGGAACATGCAGATGCGCTCGAGCCCGTAGGTGAGCTCCGCGGCGACGGGCTTGCAGTCGAAGCCACCGCACTGCTGGAAGTAGGTGAACTGCGTCACCTCCATCCCGTCACACCACACCTCCCAGCCCAGGCCCCAGGCGCCGAGCGTGGGCGACTCCCAGTCGTCCTCGACGAAGCGGAGGTCGTGCTCCAGCGGGTCGATACCAATCTTCCGCAGCGACTCCAGGTACAGCGCCTGGACGTTCTTCGGCGCCGGCTTGAGGATGACCTGAAACTGGTGGTGCTGGAACAGGCGGTTGGGATTCTCTCCAAACCGGCCGTCCGCGGGACGCCGCGAGGGCTGCACGTACGCCACGTTCCAGGGCTCCGGGCCCAGGGCACGCAGGAAGGTGTACGGGGCCATCGTGCCCGCGCCGACCTCGACATCGTAGGGCTGCGTGTTGATGCACCCCTGGTCGGCCCAGTGCTTCTGGAGCGTGAAGATAAGGTCCTGAAAATACATAGCGCGCGGACCCTAGTGACGGGGGTCCGGAGCGTCAAGGACGGCGCTTACTCCTTGTACGGTGGGAGATCCGCCAGCCGGATTTGAATCTTCGTCTCCTCGCCCGGCTTGATGGGGGCGGACAGCAGCCGGCTCACCGACTCCACCCCCGTCGGGTCCACCACGCGCAGGCGGTAGACCCCCACGGGCAGCGGGAATTTCTTCAAGGGCGTGGTGCCCAGCTCGGTGGCGCCGTCGAACACGGCCGCCCGCGGCACCGTGTAGAGGGTCATCCACCCCAGGCCCGCCTTCGCGGCCCCCTTCGCCGTGCTGGTGTCCAGCACCTCGGCCAGGGCGTCCGGGTCCTGGCTCACGGTGGTGACGGGCTCGGCGGCCGGAGTGGCGGCAGCCACCTGTGGTGGCGGCTGGAGCGGCGGTGGGCTGGGCGTCGGCGTCCCACCACCGGCGGGCGCGGCGCTGGCGGCGGCAGGCGCGGCCTTGGCGGCGGGCGCGGCGCTGGCGGCGGCGGGCGCGGCCTTGGGGGCGGACGCCGGCCGGGCCGACGAGGCACCTTCCTTCGCCTTGCGCACGGGCGCGGCCTTCGACGGCGGGGGCTCGGGCCTGGACGGCTCGGCCTGGGCCACCGCGTCGCGCTCGGGAGGCGCTTGCGTCGGCTCGGGCTCCGGTTCCGGACGGCGGAAGCCCGGCGGAGGCCCCGCCTGCTGTGGCGGCCACGGCTGGTTCGCGGGGTTTTCCTCGGGCGGCGGGTTCAGCTCGGCCGACACCCATGCCTTGGCGGCCTCGAAGCCCGGCTGGAGCTGGGCCCGGACGGCCGGCAATGTCGCCGCCCACCCCAGGCCGCCCAACAACAGCAGCAGGACCAGCCGGCCCATCCAACGCGACGGAGGGCGGGCGGCGGGCGTCTCCACGGGCGTATCCAACGCCTGGGCCGTCCCCGGCCGCGCCGGGCGCACCGCGGGCCGGGCACCCTCCGCCGCGCCCGGACGCGGGGGCCGCGAGCGGAAACGCTGCGTCTGGAGGTCGCTCGGCTCGTCGAAGGACTCGGGCTCCGGCGGAGCCTCCTGCCGGGACGAAGGCCGTGGCCGCGGCGTGCGCGTAGCGGGCGCGCTGTCCTGCCCTCCCCGAGGCGTGCGTGAGGCCGAGGCGGCGGCCTCGCTGACGCGGCGCTGCGGCGCGGGCCGGGGCGTGCTTCCGGGCTCCGCTGGACGGCGCTGGGGCACGGGCCTGGGCGCGCTCCCATTCGAGGGCCGGGCGGTGGGCGCGCCAGGCCGGGCCCGGGGCGCGGGCATCTGCGACGTCGGGGCGGCGTCCGCGCCATCCTCCTGCTGGAGGGCACCCGCGGCCTCGCTGACGCGGGCATCCTCCGCCCGGCTGGCCAGCTCCAGCAGCGTGCGAGTCTTCTGGCGCTTGTCCGCGAAGAGGTCGCCCATGACGGCGGTCATGCCGTCCTCGTCGAAGAGCTCCGCGCCAAGCGCCGCTTCGATGGCGCGCGCCATCTCCCGGCAGTTGGTGAAGCGCTGGGACACGTCGCGCGACAATGCCCGCATCACCACGGCTTCCAGCGCCTCGGGCACGTCCGGATTGATGCTCCGCGGCGAGGCGACCTGCGCCTCGGCGATCTGCATCATCACCGCCGCTTCATGGGGCCCGCTGAACAACCGCTGGCCGCACAGCAGCTCGTGCATCATGACGCCCACGGAGAACAAATCACTGCGGCCATCCAGGGTGGCCGCGCCCCGCACCTGCTCCGGGGACATGTAGCCGCTGGTCCCCTTCACCGTGCCGACCTGCGTCCTGCCCAGCCGCCCGCGCGCCTTGGCGATGCCGAAGTCAATCACCTTCACGACGCCGTCGTAGGTGAGCATGACGTTCTTCGGCGACACGTCGCGGTGCACCACCACCGCGGGGCGCCCCGATGGATCCGTGAAGTGATGCGCGTAGTGCAGGCCCAGGCAGGTATCCCGAATCACCCGCCCCACGAAGCCCAGCGGCAGCGGGGAGCCCTGGCGCGTGGAGGCCTTGACGACCTGCTCCAGGTTCTGCCCGGGCAGGAACTCCATGGCGAGGTACAGCTCGCCGCCCTCCTCGCCCAGGTCGAACACCTGACCGATGTTGGCGTGCGAGAAGGCCGCGGTGATGCGCGCCTCATCCAGGAACATCTGGACGAACTGCTCGTCCTTCTTGATGTCCGGAAGGATCTGCTTCACCGCGACGAACTTGCGAAACCCTCCGGGCCCCGACGTGTAGGCGAGGAACAGCTCCGCCATCCCTCCAATCGAGAGCCGCGTGAGGATTTCGTATTTCCCGATGCGCCGCCCCCGGTCGGGATCGTCACCGGTGCCACCCTGCATGGACATTCGGCGCGGCATGTTATCGCCCGCCTGGGTGCGAGTCGACCTTCGTCTCGAGGGCCTCCTTGGCTGTCAGCGGCCACGGCATCCAGGCTTTTCAATGAATGCAGGCGAGCGGACCGGCTCCGCCCGGCCGCCAGCCCGCGTTCCGGCCAGAGTGTCCAATGGCCGAAGGGTACTCCCTACGATTCCCCGTGACGGCGGGGGGCGTGCTCTCATACCAGCGAGCCAGAGCAGGAGGCCCATGGAAGACACCACCAGATGCCCGACGCGGGCCACGCGCAGCACCTACTCCGGGCAAGGCGATTCCAAGCAGGACACCGCGGACCAGCTCCGCCTGTTGATTGAGAGCGTCACCGACCATGCCATCCTGACGCTGGATGTGAGCGGCCACGTCGTGAGCTGGAACCCGGGCGCCGAGCGCATCAAGGGCTACCGCGCGGACGAAATCCTGGGGCAGCACTTCAGTCGCTTCTACCCGCCCGAGGCCAGGGCCCGGAACAAGCCGCAGCGAGGGCTCGACGTGGCCACGCGCGAGGGCCGCTTCGAGGAGGACGGCTGGCGGGTGCGCAAGGACGGCAGCCGCTTCTGGGCCAACGTCGTCATCACCGCGCTGTTCGACGAGACGGGGCGGTTGCGCGGCTTCGGCAAGGTGACGCGCGACTTCACGGCCCGCTACCAGGCCGAGGAGCGGCGGGAGATGGACCGCCTGCGGGAGGCCCTGCGCATCCGGGACGACTTCCTGTCCGTGGCGTCCCACGAGCTGCGCACCCCGCTCACCCCGCTGCAACTGAAGCTGACGGCCATGCGCCGCGCCGTCGACAGCGCCCAGGGCGGCACGTTGTCCAGCGAGCGCGTGGGACGCGACCTCGACATGGCGGTCCGCCAGGTGCGCAAGCTGGTGGAGTTGGTGGACGACCTGCTCGACGTGTCACGCATCAGCGTGGGCCAACTGAAGCTGGAGCGCACGCCCGCCGACCTCCGGGAGCTGCTCCGGGAGGTCATCGCCCGTTACCAGCCGCAAGCCACGCAGGCGGGCTCCACCGTGGAGCTGGACGCGCCGGCGCCGGTGCAGGGCGAGTGGGACACGCGCCGGGTGGAGCAGGTGCTGACCAACCTCCTCTCCAACGCGCTCAAGTACGGCGCGGGCAAGCCGGTGCACGTCCGCCTGCGAGAGGAAGGCGGCCAGGCGCGGCTCAGCGTCCGTGACGAGGGCATCGGCATCGCGCCCGAGGTGCTGCCCCACATCTTCGACCGGTTCATGCGCGCCGTGTCCGGGCGCAACTACAGCGGCCTGGGGCTGGGCCTCTACATCGCCCACCAGGTCGTCACGGCGCACGGCGGCGGCATCGAGGTCCACAGCGAGCTGGGGCGCGGGAGCACGTTCAACGTCCGGCTGCCGCTGGGCCCCACGTAGGCGCGGCCCGGGTGGCCCCCACCGTCAGGTGCTGAGCGCGCGCACCCGGCCCGCCAGGTTCTGGGTGAAGAGGCGGTAGATGCGCAGCGCCGCCGCCTCGTGCGTGTCCACGTAGCGCTCGAAGTCGGTGCGGCTGATGCGCAGCGCGCGCACGGACGTCCGGGCACGGACATGGGCGGAGACGGGACCGTCCTGCACCAGGGAGATCTCCCCCAGGTAGGCCCCGGGCCCCAGCGTGTTGAGGTGCCGGGCGTCTTCTTCGGAGCCGCTGAAGACATCCACGGAGCCGTCCATCAGCACGAAGAGCCCCACCCCGGGCGCGCCCTTCTCCAGCAGCACCGCGCCGGGCGCGATGATGACCTGGCGCGCCAGGCGGTAGAGGTCCTTCATGTCCTCCAGGGACAGCTCGCCGAAGATGGGGATGGCCTTGAGGAACCGGTACCCGTTCGCCGCGGGCGCGGACACCCCACCCGCGCGGCGGATGAGCATGGCCTCCGCCTCCGCCTCCATGCCCATGCGCCGCAACAGCCGCGCCTTCTCCGTCACCAGCGCCGGGGCTCCGCGCGCGGCCTCCGAGCTGCTCACCGCGTCCGCCAGCACCGCGAGCGCCCGGTGCGTGAAGCCCTCCGCGTCCAGCAACTGGCAGGTGCGAAGGATTGCGTCCACGAAGCGGGGGTCCTCCGGCCGCACGCCGCCCAGCGCCTCCACCTCCGCGTGCGCCTGCCCCAGCTCCCGGTAGAGCTCGGCCGCCTCGAACGGGCGCTCCAGCCGGACCAGGCACTGCGCCATGGCATCGCGCGCGCCCAGCTCCTGGTAGACGGCCAGGGCCCGCTCCAGCGCCCCACCCCGCTCGAAGGCGGCGGCGGCGCGCAAGGCGTCTCCCGCGCGGAGATAGCTCTCCGCCGCGGCCATGTACCTGCCACTCTGGAAGTAGAGGTCGGCGGCGGTGGCGTCCTCGCCGTGGCCATCCATCAGCCGGGCCGCGCCCAGGAAGTCCCGCGCCCGCCGCAGCACCTCCACGAAGCCGCGCCGCTCCTTCGCGGGCCCCTGCTCGGCCTCGTGCCGGATGCGCTCGCGCTGCGCGTCCCCCAGCTCCTCGTAAAGCTGCGCCGCCCGGTCCGTGTCCTCCAGCGCCACCAGCGACTGCACCGCGCGGAGGGCGCCTTCCACGGGCGTACGCAGCCGCCCGCTCCCCTCACCCTGACCGCCTGCCGACTCTGACATGTTGGGTCTCCCGTTCGGTGAGACCGGCCAGCCTCCGCGCAGCCCGCGGGTTGCGCCCCTTCCTGGCCTGCCCCCTCTTTCTCGGAGACTCGCATTGAATGCCGGGCCTGCCAACGTCCGCCGCGAAAACGGCTGGCGTCAGTCGGCGGCCCGCGCCCGCTCCGCGAGCTGCCGCTGGGAGGCGCTCCTCCGCCACGCGTCCTCGTGGAAGCGCGCGATGAACTTCTTGCGCACGCGGAACGCGGGCGTGCCGAAGGACGTGCCCTCCTCCATCCCGGGAAACGACAACGCCAGCTCGCGCAACGCGTCGAACGTCAGCCCCTGCGTGCCTCCACCGCGCGCCGCGCGGACCTTGCCTCGTGCCGCCATGGGGTGCCCTCCCTGGTGCCGCAGGCAACCACGTCTGGTCGCGCGCCGCGTCGGAAATCAGCGGCCGGCGCGTCAAAACACAGACACGGCATCGCGCCGGGGCGGATGTCTCAGTCCCGCCCGCTGGCCGTCACATGTCTGTGTTTTCACCCGGGCCTCCGCGCCGCCGTTCTGGTGGGTCCCCGACACTCCGAGTCCCGGGTGACACAGCGGCCCTCAGACGCGAAGTTCCAGACAGCCTCGACTAGCGGAAACCCCCGAGGCGCCCACTCGGCCCGGGGCGCGCCTCGCTCCCAGAGCGAGCGGCCGACGCCCCCCCTTTGAATGAAATGAGCCTGGGAGAGAACCGTTCGGATGTCGGTCCCCGTGATATCTTGACTTCCATGTCTGCACTGGATCGGGCTCGGGCCGCACCCTCCTCGCCGGACGTGAAGGGCGAATCGCAATGGAGGATGGAAGTCGAAGGAGGGGGTGACATACCGCTGCACGTCACGCTGCCCTACGAGCACGCGCGCCGGGCCTACGACGCCTCCACCGTGCGCCGGTTCCGGCTCACCGTGGCGGAGGGGCCCGGGATGGGGACGACGTGGGAGTCCACCGGGGACACGTGCTCGGTGGGCTCGCATCCGTTGAACGACTTCGCCGTGGAGGACTCCACGGTGTCCCGGTTCCACTGCGAGGTGCGCATCGGCCCGCGAGGCCCCCAGGTGAAGGACCTGGACAGCCTCAACGGCGTCATCGTCGACGGGGTGCAGGTGGTGGAGGGCGTGCTGCGCAGCGGCAGCCTGCTGCGCCTGGGCCGCGTGGTGCTGCGCTTCGACTTCAGCGCGGAGAACAACCGCCTGCCGCTGTCGGAGAACACGCGCTTCGGTACGCTGGTGGGCGCGTCGGTGGCCATGCGCGGCTGCTTCGCGATGATGGAGCGCGCGGCCGGCCGGGACGTGACGGTGCTGCTCGAAGGCGAGACGGGCACGGGCAAGAGCCAGGCCGCGCTGGCCATCCACCAGGCCAGCCCCCGGCGCGACGCGCCCTTCCTCATCGTGGACTGCGGCGCCATCCCCGCGCACCTGCTGGAGAGCGAGCTGTTCGGCCATGAGAAGGGCGCCTTCACCGGCGCCGTCCAGCGGCGCGCGGGCGTCTTCGAGGAGGCCGACGGCGGCACCGTCTTCCTGGACGAGGTGGGCGAGCTGCCCGCGGAGCTCCAGCCCAAGCTGCTGCGCGTACTGGAGAACCGCGAGATTCGCCGCGTGGGCAGCAACACGTACCAGCCGGTGAACGTGCGCCTCATCGCCGCCACCCACCGGGACCTCCGCGCGGAGGTCAACGCGGGCCGCTTCCGCTCCGACCTCTTCTTCCGGCTCGCGGTGCTGCGCCTGCTGCTCCCGCCGCTGCGCCAGCGCCCGGAGGACCTGCCCATGCTGGTGGAGGGCATCCTGGACCTGCTCGGCGCGGACCGGGAGCGGACCGGCGCGCTGCGCACGCAGGACTTCCTGGCCAGGCTGCGGCACGCGGCGTGGCCGGGCAACGTGCGCGAGCTGCGCAACTACCTGGAGCGCTGCCTCGTCTTCGAGGAGGCGGTGGAGCTCTCCGAGGAAGAGGCCCGCCGCTCCGGCCCGCCGGAGGTGGACCCCACGCAGCCCTACGCCGACCAGCGCCGCCACGTCGTGGACGACTTCGAGCGCCGCTACCTGCGCGCGCTGCTGGAGAAGCACCAGGGCAAGGTGGCCCAGGCGGCCGTCACCGCCGGCATGGACCGCGTCCACCTGTACCGGCTGCTCCGGCGCCACGGCATCAAGCCGTGAGCGTCACCGCGGCCGGCTGACGCGCCAGCAGCCCAGCCCCGCGCCGGAGACGGGCGTCGCCACGAAGCCCGTCTCCAGGCCCTCCAGGGCCCGCGCGGTCGCCACCAGCGCCGTCCCGGGCGGCTCCGCGACCCAGCCCGGCAGGTGCAACAGCCCCCCGTCGCGGGCCTCGCGCGGCAGCTCCGCGACGTGCACGGTGATGGCCAGGTCCACCGGACGGGGCGACTCACCCGCCGCCACGAACTCCACCAGGGTCAGCGCCGCGTGCAGCACCCGGGCGCGCGCCGCCTGCTCCGCCCCGGCGTCCCCAGGCAGCGGCGCCAGGGCCAGCAGACACCCGCTCCCCTCCAGCCGCACGTCCAGCCCCGCGGCGCGCGCCGTCCCCCCCACGCGCTCCAGCAACGCATCGAGCCGCTCCAGCGCCGCCGGGTCCAACGCGCCCTGGAGCCGCGCTTCCGCGTACAGCGCCACCGCGAGCGTGGACAAGGCCTGCGCCGGGCCGCCCTTCACCGCGTGCCGGAGCGCCTCCAACCACGCGTCGACGTCCGGGTGCCGGTCCTCGCGCCGCTTGGCCAGGCTGCGCAGCACCACCGCGTCCAGCGCGGCCGGGACGGGGGCGCGTTCGCTGGGCCGCGGAGGCGGTGCGTTCAGGTGCAGGTCCTCCACCTCGTGGCGGGTGGCGCCCTGGAAGGGCGGCTGGCCGGTGACGAGCTGGAAGAGGAGCACGCCCATCGCGTACAGGTCCGTGCGCGCGTCGGGCGGCTCACCGCGAATCTGCTCCGGCGCCATGGACAGCGGCGTGCCCAGGGAGACGCCGGTGAGCGTGAGCGTGGAGGCGCCCGGTGCATCCGGCCGCAAGCCCTTGGCCACGCCGAAGTCCACCAGCTTCACGCGGGGCGCTTCGCCTCCCGGGGCCAGGCGCACCACGTTCTGGGCCTTCAGGTCCCGGTGCACCACGCCCGACTGGTGCGCGGCGCGCAGCGCGCCTCCCACCTGCTCCAGCACCTCCAGCGCCTCGCCCGGTGACAGCGGGCCCCTCGAGGCCAGCTCCGCCGCGAGGTCCCTGCCCTCCAGCCACTCCATCGCGATGAAGGGCCGCCCGTCCGCCAGCGTGCCGTAGCCGAGCACGTCGACGATGTGCGGATGGCGCAGCCGCTGGAGCGTCTCCGCCTCGCGCCGGAAGCGGCGGAGCGCGACGTCCGACGGCTGCGGCAACAGGACCTTCAGCGCCGCGGGCTCGCCCGTGCGGACATGGCGCGCGCGGTAGAGCGTGGAGACGGGCCCCCGGTAATGGACCTGCTCCACCAGCCAGTCCGCCACCAGGGCGCCAATGCCCAACTCCTCGCCGTAGAGGGCTTCTTCCTCACCCGGTGCCATGCGGGCCGGGGGCCTACTTCTTCCGCGGATAGAAGGGCCAGGGCAACTCCCCCACCGGCGGCGAGGGCTCGAGCGGCGCCGCCCCCCGCCCGCAGGCCTGGGCGAACTGCTCCTTCGTGGACCGCTCCCGCGTCACCGTGTCACACGGCGCGTGGAGATAGGTGGTCACCGACTGCGTCCACAGCACCTCGTCATGGTCCCTGCACTGCTCGTAGTCACCGTCACCCGGGGTGAGGGGCCCATCCTGGATGTCGCACTGGCCCGCCACGGGCGGCTGGAGGGACGCGAAGCAAGGGCCCGTCACGCGCGCCGCGCAGTTGGCGCCCAGGTTCGGGAGCGCGCAGACGCGGTTCGCCGCATACGCCGCGCCGCTCGACCAGGCCGGGTCGAAGCAAGAGAACATCTTCTTGTAGATGGAGCCCGCGACGACGACGTCGGCGCCCTCCACCTTGAAGTGCGACTGCTTCCCGTCGCGGTACTCGACGACCTCCACCTCCGCCGCCAGCTCGTCCGGAAGGAAGATGTTTCCGTAGAACGCGCCTTCGCGCACGGCATAGACCTGCTGCTCGGACAGGCCATAGGTGGACGCCCACGCCGGGTGCGCCGCGACGTTCGCCACCAGCCCCACCGTCGTGCTCGAAGCGGGCGCGGTCATCACGCTGTAGTAGCCCCCGGCCGGACAGGTGAAGGCGACCACCGGCGCGGCGGGCGTCCCCGCGCACGTCCCGGTCGCCTCGCCCAGGTTGCGCGCGTCGAGGTGCTCGCACCCCGCGGTGCCCTCGCACACCCGCAGGACGGCGGGCCCATTCACGCTGGAGCCCAGCGTGGCGGACGGGCCCGCGCAGGACAACGGGCCGCCCGCGCCCACGAACACCGTCGACGCGGGCACGCAGCTCCCAACGCCATCCGGCGTCCAGCCGCAGTCACGCTGCGCCCCCGACTCCCCCAGGCCGCAGGCGTCGAAGCTGGCCATCGCCACGCCCGTGATGGGGACGTGCGTGGCCGGGCGCGTCTTCGCATCCAGCGTGTAGATGTTGGGCCCCGACGCGCTGAACCGGTGCTCGCCGCGCATGGACAGCTCCACGCGCCGGCCCTCCGCGTTGTTGCGCGCCAGCACGCAGGCGGAGACGCGCTCCAGGCAGTCCTCGGACGGCGGGTTCGTGGCCCACATCGGGCAGAGCCCCGCCTGGCCGCGCCACTGCCGGACGCCCGCGCTCCCGGGCCGCGGGTCGTAATAGTGAATCTGCTGGTCCTCCCGCAGCGCGCAGCCCACCACGTACTCCATGAAACGCTGCGCGTTGGCGTCGTGCAGCCGCCGGCGCGTGTTCGCATCCCCCGACGTCGGGTGGAACAACGCCTGGAGCGCCGTGGTCCCCAACAAGGAATTGGAGTCGTGGTTGGTGGCGATGGCGTTGAGGACCAACGCCCGCGTGGTGAGCGCGTTGGCGATGCGGATCTCCGCGGCCTGCGTCCCGACCGGGGGCGTCTCTTCCTCCGGAACCCCAATCCCGCAGCCCGACAGGGCGAACAGCAGGAGCGAGGAAACCGCCAACAGGCGAGGCGAGCCGAGAGCCATGAGACGTCCTCCAGGAACGATGGAAGGAAGGGGGAGCTTCCTCCGGGCAAGCATGTGCCGAGCCAGCCCGGGAGGTTGGGTGACGCGCCACCATGAGAGCAGATTCTCAGGCCGCGTTCGTGTAGCGCTTCACGTCACACGGCCCCTGGACAGTGACATTTCACGCTACATGCTGGGAAGCCCCGCTCGCAGGGACGCCAGCCGGGCACGCCACAAGGGCGCGCCCTCCTCCACCGCGGCCTCCGCCCGCGCGAGCCACGCGCGGGCCTCCTCGGCGCGGCCCGCCTGAATCGCGCCCCGGGCGGCCTGGAGGAGGATCTCCGCCTTCTCATCGGCCGAGGCCAGGGTGTCCGCGTCGTCCGCCAGGGCCCGCCAGGCCTCCTCCCGCGCCGAGCCCGCTCCCCGCGCGTCACCGACCTGAAGCGCCACCAGCCTGCGCATGACGGCGGTGGGCGGCAGGGACTCGGGCGGACAATGGGCGTCAATCCACCGGAGCTGCCGGCTGGCCTCCTCCAGGTCGCCCAGCGCGGCGCCGATGCGCGCGAGCAGCAGCGCATCCACGGGGACGGGGTGCTCGCGGAAGAAGCGAACGCCCAGCTCGTGGACGCGGCGAGCCAGCGGCAAGGCCTCCTCCAGCCGGCCTTGCATGTAGAGCACCTCCGCGAGGTTGAAGGTGGACCAGCGCTCCACCTGCGCGTGGCCCAGCTCGCGGCCCAGCGCCATGGCGCGGCGCAGGTCCTCTTCCATGCGCGCCACGTCTCCCAGGCGCAGCCACAACAGCACGCGGTTGATGAGCGTGGCGGCCCGGTGCAGCGCGTCCCCGGCCTGCTCGCAGCGCAGCAGCGCCAGGTCGAAGTGGGAGGCGGCTTCCTCCGTCCGGTCGAGGAACGTCAGCGCCGAGCCCAGCAGCGTCAACGACACCACGAGCGTCTCATGCTCATGCGCCCGCTCCGCGCCCTCCACCACGCCCGTGAGCACGCGCACGGCGGCGGCCCATTCCCCCAGCCGCACGTGGAGGCGGCCCCGCGCCAGGGAGCAGCGCAGGGCCAGGCGCGGCTCGTCCAGCCGCTCGATGCGCTCCAGGGCCTCGCGCGCGCAGGCCGACGAGCCCTCCACATCTTCCATCCAGTCGCGCGCGGTGGCTTCCTCCAGCAGCAACTCCACCTGCTGCGCCTCGTCGCCGCGCGCCACGGCCAGCGCCCGCGCGGCGCCCAGGTCCGCCAGCCCCTCCCGGAAGCGCTGGAGCCGGTGACGGACGCGCCCACGCCCCGAGAGCGCCAGGGCGCGGCGCTCCACCTCGGCCTCCGGCAGCAGCGCGAGCGCGCGGGTGTAGTGCTGCTCCGCCTCGACGGACAGGTGCGCGCGGCGCGCCGACTCCGCGAGCGCGAGGAACGCGGCGGTGGCCTCCGCATGCGCCCCACAGGCCGCGGCATGGTGGGCCCAGCGGCGACGCTCGGCCACGCCGTCGCGAGGCGTGGCGCGCAACGCCGCGGCGTGCAGGGCGCGGCGCGCCGGGGCCGGCAGCAGCGCCTCCAGCGCCTCGCGCAGCAGCGGATGGCGGAAGGTGAAGTGGCCCGGCGCCGTGGGCCGCAGCAGCCCCGAACGCGCCAGCCGCTGCAGCCCCGCCCCCGCGTCGAGCGACGTCACGCGGGCCGTCTCCTCGCTCGGCGCCAGGTGGTGGAGGGCGGCGTCCACGCGGGACACCTCCACCTCCGTGCCCAGGACCGCGCACAGGCGCGCCAGCACGCGGTGCGCCGCGGGGAGCCCGGCCAGCGCCCGCGCGGCGAGGCGCTCGAAGAGCGGCGTCACGGACACGTCCAGCAACGCGTCCGGCGCGATGTACCAGCCCCCGCCGGGAGAGGCCCGCAGGGCCCCCGCGGCCCGCAGCGCGCCCGCGAGCTCGACCAGCGACAGGGGGACGCCCTGCGCGAGCTGCTCCAGACGCGCCAGCACCGGCTCGGGGACGTGCTCGGCGGGACGCAGCAGGTGCAGCAACAGGGAGCGGCTCGCCTCGGGCGTCAGCGGCGGCAGCGCCATTCTCGCGACCCGGGCGCTGCGCTCGCCCAGGTGGGGACGCAGCCCGAGCAGCGCGGGGCGCGCGGCGACACAGACCCAGAGCGGCGCGCGCGTGCCGGCCAGGGTGGCGACCTCCAGCGCATCCAGGCTGGTGGGGTCCGCCAGGTGCGCGTCGTCGACGAGCAGCACGCGGGGGGCCTCCAGCGCCTGGCGCTGCAAGCCCTCCGCGAGCGCGCGAGCGGCGGCGTAGCGCTCATCCACGAGCGGAAGCGCGGGCGTGCGCACGACACGAGGTGGCTCGGCCACGGCCCGCAGCGCGTCCAGAAGGGACTCCGACGACGCGGCATCCGGAGACGGCGCGCGCAGCCGGACCACCAGACACCGCCCCGCGGCCTCCAGGCGGGTGGCCAGGGCCTCCAGGACGCGCGACGCGCCATGGCCGACATCGCCCGTGAGGACGCACAGCCCCGGAGCGCGCTCCTCCAGGCAACGCGACGCCTCCGACGCCAGCGCGTCGAGCAGGGCCTCGCGACCCGACAGGGGCGGCGCCTCCGCGGACGACGTGGACGCGCCGCCGTCATGCAGGCGCAGGCGGACACCATCGGACGAGGGCTCGGTGGCGCCGGGCCCCAGGCGGGCCGCGGCGGCGGCCGTGACACGCGCCTCACCCAGCGCGAGGTCCTCTGGCCACCAGTCGCCCACGGCCTCCACCGCGGGCCCCGCCACGCGGGTGGTGGTGGCGCCCGGGAGGACGTGCAACCGCGCGAGGTGCAGCACGGTGGCGGCCGTCCCCTCCTCCATCAGCTTGCGCGCCACCAACGCGCCCGCGCGGAGGTTGGCCTCGGCCGACAGGGACTCGGAGAACGCGACCAGGTACCCCCGGGCCCGCACGCGCGCGAGCGTTCCGCCTTGAGGCTCGAAGGTCAGCCGCAGCGCGTCGACTGGAAGCTGCGCGCGCACGCCCAGCAGCGCCACCCACCGCGCCCCAGCGCCCGGGCCGGACGGCGGGGGCGCCGCGGCGGCCTCGCCCTCCACGGGCGCCAGGGCCAGGGACAGGGCCTGACTGCACGCGGCGTCGAAAGCAGCGAGCAGCTCCGAAGCGCGCGAGAAGCGCTCGGCGGGCGCCTTCGCCAGGCACCGCGCCACCACGGCGTCGAGCGCGGTGGGCACGGGGGCCCGCTCCGAGACGCGGGCCGGACGGAGGCTGACGTGCCCGTGGCGAATCTCCTCCGCCCCACCCGTGAAGGGCGGCGCCCCGGTGAGCAGTTCGTAGAGGAGGACGCCCAACGCGTAGAGGTCCGCGGGCGCACCGGCCTCGCGCGCGTCCAGGCACTGCTCGGGCGCCATGTAATAGGGCGTGCCCAGCCGCTGCCCCACGAGCGTCAGTCCCTCGGCCTCCGCCGGCGGCGCGTCGGCGTCCTCCGAGGTGTCCAGGAAGCGCGCCAGCCCGAGGTCGAGCAGGCTGAGCGCGCCGCCCTCGCGAAGGAAGATGTTCTCCGGCTTGAGGTCCCGATGCGCCACGCCCACGGCATGGACGCGCTCCACGGCCGCGCAGAGGCCGCTGAGCAGCTCCCGCACGCGCGGCACGGACGCGGCCCCCGAGCCCGGCAACGCGGCCATCCACGCGGCGAGCGTCTGGCCATGCAGCCGCTCCATGACGAGGAAGGGGCGGCCATGGACGCCACCGGACTGGTACAGCACGGGCGCCGTCGGCGCACCGATGCGCTGGAGCGCCGCGGCCTCGCGGGCGAAGCGGTCGCGGTGGGCCGGCCGGCCGACCTTGAGCGCGACCTCGCGGCCGTCGTCCTCCTGATACGCGGTGAAGACGTGGGAGAAGCCGCCCGTGCCGAGCAGGGCCGCGGGGCTCAGCCCTGACACGTCCGGGAGCGGGAAGGGCTCGGTGTCAGGGCCAGGCGACGGCGCGCGCTGGCCATGCACGGGACACACCGCGCCGGTGGCGAGACGGCGGTGGCAGACCGGACAGCGCATGGGGTGGGCCGAAGGTTACCAGAGCGCCTGGCTCAGGACGATGCCAACCCCCATCAAGCCTTCACCGGCGATGAGGCCCGCGGCCAGCGTCACCACCCGCCCCTCCTGTGCGCCCGGACTCACCTTGCGAGCGACGGCCGCGGCCAGTCCTCCCAGGAAGAAGCCCAGCGCGGTGGACGCGGGCAGGAGGCAGGCCAGGCCCATGCCCAGGGGCGACGGCACCCAGTGCCGCACCCGCTCGGGCGCCATGCGCTCGGCCAGTGTGAGCCCGGCGGCGACGAGCGCGGCCCAGCCGAGCGCCGCGCGGGTGCCCGGCTCCACCCCGGAGAGTCCTGACGCCAGCACCTGGGCGATGCTCGCGGTGACGGTCGCCGCGGGTGCGGGGAAGCGCTCTCCGCCGAGCGCGGAGCGGTCCGGCACCAGCAGGAAGAACAGCGGCACCACCGCGGCGGCCCCCACCGCGCACCCCAGGAGCTGCGCCAGGAACACGCGCCGGGGATGGGCGCCCAGCAGGTGGCCCGTCTTCACGTCACTGAGGAGGTCCGCCGCCGAAGAAGCCGCGTTGACGGTGATGCCCGCGGTGGCGAGGTTCGCCTCCACGTTGCGCGGCAGCAACACGCCGTAGGTCATCTGCGTCACCTGCCCCAGCGGCCCCACGGGGGTGACGTCCGTCTCACCGGTGACGCGACACGCGATGAGACACAGCACGAACGACAGCGCCACGGCGAGCGCGGCGTGTGGCAGGGGCACCCCGAAGCCCACCTTGGCCACGGCGAGCGTGGCGGGCGTCAGGACGGCCAGCCCCGCGAGCAGCCAGCGCCCCGGCACCTGGAGCGCGTCCACCGGATGCGGCGTGGCCGGCGTCCTCCGGAAGAGGCCTCGCAAGGCGCGGCCCAGCACACGCCCCTCCAGGGCGAAGTGCAGCAGCGACGCGGTGGTGAGCGCCGCGGTGCCGGGCCAGAGACTCCACGCGAGGAAGTCCCCCTCCGGAGGAAGGAGCCCCGCGGCGAACACGCGGGGCGCCACGACGCCGTGGATGAGCAGCGCGCCCAGGAGCCAGGACGCCGTGAGCCGCAGGCCCAGCAGCGCGCCCGCGCCCAGGGGAAGGAGGCTCGTCTCGAAGCCGAAGCCCAGGCGCTCCAGCGGCCACCCACCGAGCGCCCCCGGAAACGCGAAGACGTAGGGCAGGCGGCCCAGGCCATCACGCACCAGGGTGACGAGCGCCGCGATGCCGCCGCCCAGGCCCAGCATCGACAGGCTGGGGCGGGACGACGCGCCCGTGGCGTGCAGCGCGCGGATGGTCGCCGCCGCGGCCGTGCCCGTGGCGAAGGGAAGCTGCTCGTGGTCCACCAGCTTGCGCTTGAGCGGCACCGCGAAGAGCACCCCCAGGGCGGACAGGAGGAAGGTCCACGCGAGCAACGCCCATCCCGGCGGATGACTGCCCGTCGTGAGCAGCCACGCGCCCTGCACGGACACCAGGGCGCCTCCCGTCGCGTACCCCGCGGACGACGCCACGGCCTGCGCCGAGCACGTCTCCAACGGAGAGAGCGGCGCGCCCGCGACGCCAGGCGCCACGCGCCGCATCGCCCCATGGGCCGTATGCGCCAGCAGCGCGGCGGTGATGGCCACGGGAAAGGCCACGGCCATCTTCAGGCCCGCGTAGAGGTTGGTCGCGCAGGTGATGGCGCCAATGCCACCGCCGAGCAGCACCGCCCTCAGCGTGAGCTGAGGCATCCGGTCGCCCTGGAAGACCTCGCGCAGCCAGAAGCTGTCGAGCGCCTCGGGCGTGTCCCCGGGGATTCGAAGCAACGTCAGCGGGGCCTGCGTCGGGGCCGCTTCCTCGGGGACCGCATGGGGGACGGGCTGGGACATGGACCGTCCCATCCTTTCACCCCAGGGGCCCCGGGGACGAGCCCCCTTCCCCATCCGCCGCCACCGGCCCCAGGCGCCGCACGCTCAGCATGAGGAGGTACCGGTCGGCGACACCGGGCAGATAGCGCTCCAGGTGGAGCCCGTCCGGCCGGAACCCCAGCTCCGCCAGGAATCGGAACACGCGGTGCGCGGCCTGCTCGTCCCGCACGGCGCACTCCAGCGTCGCGAACAAGGTGGGCGGGACCTCCTGCCCGCGGCATCCTGGAGGCAAGCGCCGGCGCGGCTTGATGCGGAAGCCCACCTCGCCCAGGAGCTGGCCCCGCGCCACATCGAGCGTGCGGACATAACCGCTCGTGAGGACCGGGATACCCCGCCGCTCCAGCTCCTTCTTGCAGGCAGGCACGGCGGCGCGGAACGCCAGGGGGCCCGGCGGCGCGGTGGCGGGGAACCACACCAGCACGGACGGCTCGGCCCACTGCTCCAGGTGGACGCGCGGCCCCGACGCCGCGCCCAGCCCCCGCAGGTACTGGTCCGCGAGCTGGAGGGAGAGCAGCCGCGCGGACAGGTCCTGTCGCCAAAACGCGAGCATCGTCTCCCGGGTTCGAGCGTCCTTCCGGAGGAACTCGCGGATGGCGGAGAGGGAGATGCCCGCGGCGCGCAGGCTGCTGATGAAGCGGGCCTCTCCGACCTGCCCGGGAGCGTAGGCGCGGTAGCCATTCGCTCGCCGGGCGGAGGGCAGCAGCAGGCCCTTCCGCTCATAGAAGCGCAGCGCGCTCGGTGACAGGCCACAGCGGTCCGCGAACTGCGAAATCGTCAGCATGCGGCGGCTTTCCCCTTGAGGTTCAACCTGGTTCAAGGTGGAGGGTTGAGAGCATGAACGTTTCCATCGTCTCCCGAGGAGAAATCAAGCTGGTGGGCCTCAAGGTGGTCGGCCGTCGCAGCGAGCTGAGCCACCGCGTGCCCCTGGCGTGGCTGGAGCTCGTCGCTCGCCTGGACGGCATCCCCGGCGTGGTGGACCGGAACGTGTTCCACGGCTGCGTCCCCGGCGGCGACCATGCGCAGCCCGGCGACGACCCCGTCTACCGGTACTGGGTCACCACCGAGGTAAAGGACCTGGGCGCGGTGCCGGATGGACTCCAGCCGCTGACGATTCCACCTCACGACTACGCCGTGACGCCCGTGCAGGGCACGGCGGAGGCCATCGACGCCGCGTATGTCCGGGTGGCGAGCTGGCTCCAGGCGGAGGCCCGGCGCTCGGACGCGGCGGCCTACGTGCTGGAGCGGTATGACCAGCGCCGGCAGTCCGTGACGCCGCCGTATGAGCGCTTCGACTACGAGCTGCTCACGCCGCTGGCGCCCTGAGCGAAGGGCGGCCTGGCCCCCCCCCGCGAGGAGCGCGGCCGCGAGCACCGCGAACGCGCCCGAGGGCGTGAGCGCTGAATCATCGCGCCTCACGCGCCCCCGCCGCGACAGGCCACGCGCGCTTACGTGCGAGCAGGGGCCGGACGCGAAGGCATCACCTGGGCCAGCGCGCCCACCCGCGGGAGGCCATCCACCGCGCCGAGCTTCTCCACCACGCGCGCGCCGACCTCACACGCGAACGTGGCCAGCGCCGTCAGCTCGGCTCCAGTCGCATCGCGCAGTCCCGCTGCGCCGCCGTACCAGCGCACGAGGCCGTGCAGCAGCCCCGCGACGAAACCATCGCCAGCCCCCGTGGTGTCGACGACGCGCACCTTCGTCGCCGGGACGTAGAGGCGCTCGCCCTTCCACAGCAGCAGCGCCCCCCGCTCGCCCAGCGTCACCACGGGCAGCGGCACGCCCATGGCCGCCAGACGCCCCAGGGCTTCCTCCGGCACCTCCGTCCCGGTGACGAAGCCAATCTCCTCCTCGGAGAGCTTCACCACCGTGCACTGCGGCAGCATCCGGGCCAGCAGCCCGCTCAGCAGGGACGTGTCCTCCCACGCGTGCAGCCGCAGGTTGGGGTCACAGCTCACGATGAGGCCCGCGTCGCGCGCCAGGCCCAGCATCCGCACCGCGGCCTCCTGCGCCTCCGGCCACTGGAGCGAGTTGGAGCCACAGTGCACCGCCTTCGCGCCGGACAGGAACGCCGCGTCGACGTCCGCGGGCCCCAGCAGGAACTCCGCGGAGCGCGTCCGGAAGAAGGTGAAGGTGCGCTCGCCCTTCCCGTCCAGCGAGATGAACACCAGCCCGGTGCGCGCCTCCGCCGTCTGGCGCAGGTGGCTCACGTCCACGCCTTCCGAGGCCAGCCGCTCGCGCAGGAAGTGCCCGAACTCGTCCGCGCCCACCACGCCCAGCATGGCCGGACGGAGTCCCAGGCGGGCCAGCCCCACCGCGACATTCGCTGGCGAGCCACCAGGGCACGGGTGCCACGCGGGCACGTCACGCACCCGGTGCCCCGGCGCCGCCGGGAGGAAGTCCACCAACGTCTCGCCAAAGCACACGACATCCAGCGGCGGCATGCGCCCCTCGCCTTCCGAACCTTCGTCAGTCCAGGCCCACCTGGGCCATGAAGTCCACGCTCTTGAGGCGGCGGCCCAGGTGATGCGCGATGAAGACGTTCAGCAGCCCCCGGGCACGCGCGCGCAGGTCCGGAGGCAGCGGGGTGCGCGCGCCTTCCTGGAGCGCGCGCAGGCCCGTGAGCAGCGCCACCGGCACCGCCACCGACTCGCGCGCCCGGAAGCCACAGGGCTCGCACACCGCGCCGCCATGTGCCTGGTCGAAGCGAGGCCGCTCCCCCGGCGCGCCACCACACAGCGAGCACGAATCGAACCGGGGCATCAGCCCCGCGTGCGCCAGCGCGGACAGCTCGAAGGCCAGCAGCGACGTGGGCCCCGCCTCCTTCGCGTCCAGCCGCGCCAGGTACGCCTCCAGCAGGGCGAACAGCTCCGGGTGCGGCTCATGCTCCCGCGTCAGCTCGCGGCACAGCTCCACCGCGTACAGGGCCCGGGCGATGAGCGACAGGTCCTCACGCGCCGCATAGAAGCCCGCGACGATGTCCGCGCCATCCAGCCGCACCGTGCTGCCGCGCGTCTCCACCAGGTGGACGCGCAGCCGCATGAACGGCTCCAGCGCGCCCGCGAAGCGCCGCTTGCTCTTGCGCGCTCCGGCGGCGAAGGCCGTCAGCTTCCCGTGCTCCCGCGTCAGCAGGGTGACGAGCCGGTCGGACTCGCCATAGTCCACCGAGGACAGCACGAGCGCGTCGTCGTCGTATCGCTCCATGGAGATGCTTCAACGCGCGAGCGGGTTGGGAAGCTTTCCGCTCAGCACGAGGAACAGGTACACGCCCAGGAGCAGGGACGCCAGCAGCACGGACAACCCCACGTAGGCCCGCTTGCGCCGCTCCTGCTCGAGCTGCACGGGAGACGGCGCCGGCACGGACCTGTCCACCTCCTCGTAGCGCAGCACCGCCTCCTCCGGAGACATGCCGATGACCTGCGCGTACGCGCGGATGTAGTTCACCACGAAGATGCGCGAGGGCAGCCGCTCCACCTGCCCGGCCTCGAGCGCGGTGATGAGCGTGGGAGGAATCTTGGTCTCCCGCGCGACGTCGTCACGCGAGAGGCCTCGGAGCTCCCGCTGCTGGCTCAGGTATTTGCCGAAATCGACGTGGTCCACGGGTCCCCAGATACCCAACGCGCTAGAGCTTTTCCAGCAGCCTCCTGCAGTCGTCCTTCAACACCTGTTCACCAGCTTTCGCCTTGCTCTCACAGGTGGCGAAGGCCGCCTTCGCCGCATCGACCTGTCCCAGCTTCGCCTGGCAGACGCCTTCACGCATATACGCTTCGGCCACGTCCGGGCAGCTCTCGCGGTAGTGCGCGAACTGGCGGCACGCCTCGGCGGTGCGGCCCGTCTCGTCGTAGATGAGGCCCAGGTTCTTGTAGCCCAGACAGAAGTTGGGGTTCGTCGTCACCGCGGCCTTGATGCTCTCCACCGCGCGGTCCGTCTCGCCCTTCTTGTAGTACGCCCACCCCAGGTTGCCCTGGGCGATGAAGGGCGTCGGGTAGAGCATGTCGTTGAGGACCGTCTCGTAGAGCTGGATGGCCTCGTCGTAGCGGCCCTGGTCCAGGTGCACGTTGGCCAGGTTGGTGCGCGCCTCGGAGAAGTCGGGGCGAATCTCCAGCGCCTTGTTGTAGTGCTTGACGGCCTCGTCGGGACGGCGGAACGCCAGGTGCAACAGGATGCCCATGGCGTTGTTCGCGTCGGGGTAGTCCGGGTCCTTCTTCAACGACTGCTGCAGCTCGCGCAGCGCATCCTGGAGCTCGCCGGCCTGCTGGGCCTGGATCGCCAGGTCATAGTGAATCTCCGCGCTCCGCTTCTCCTTCTCCGTGGGCGTGTGGGAGCAACCGGAGGACACCAGCAGCAGCGCGAGCGAACAGGACGCGGTGGAAAGGCGGGACATGGGAGGCGGCTCTCGACGGGGGTGAGGGGGCGGTGATTCAGAAGGCGGCCAGGAAACGGCCCAGCGTGGTGGTGACGTTCTTCTTCTCCTCGGCGCGCGCCACCACCGCGGGCACGAGCGTCGGGTCCTTGAAGAACACCGGCAACGTCTTGAGCTGCTCGTCCTGCTGCGCCGGGTCCATGGCGCGCCAGTTGGCGTCATCCATCATGAACCCCAGCGACTCCACGAAGGCCAGCGCGTCCCCTTCATCGTCGCGGTACTCGTCCGCCGACTGGTTGCGCCGGCCGGACAGGTACACCGCGCAGTCCGCGGCCTCCGCCAGGTACAGGTAGACGAAGACGGCCGCGGCCCCCTGCCCTCCCCGGATGCCCACGACGAAGGCCTGCGCCGGCCCGGCCTGCTTGCCGGGAATGGCCACGTGCGGCGTGTTGAGGGAGGTGTGCAGCGCCAGGACCTGTTCCCGCGTGGCGGGCAGCCCCCGGTAGCGCTCGTCGAGGTTGAACACGGTTGTCTCCGTTACACGAAGTCCCCCACCTGTCAGCGCGTGGTGAGGGTGAACTCCTGCGTGGCGTCCTGCGTGTCCGCCGCCGTCTTCTGGAAGCGGATGAGGGGATTGTCGATCATCACGTTCCCGCCGCCCTCGTTCCCCTCGCCAATGATGACCCGAAACACGTGGCCAGGCGAACTGCTGCGCGCGTCCGCCGCGTTCCCCTTCCGGGCGATGAACGTCACCTTGTTCGCCCCCGGCCGCAGGTCTCGGGTGATTTCCACCACCACCTGGTCCTCGTTGCCGCGCAGCTTGCGCAGCCACTTGGAGTTGACGAACACGTCGATGTCGTACCCCGTCATCCCTGGCACCGGCTGCTCCGTCACCAGCCAGTAGCGCTGGGTGATGCGCCCGGGCGCCGTGGGCGCGCCAGGCGCCTGCCGCGCCGCGGCGGGGGGCGCCTTGGCGGCGGGGGTGGCCGTCCCCGCGGCGGTACCGGGTGCCGGAGCCTGGGCCGGCGCCGCGGGGGCCGGCGGCGTCACGGTCGTCACCCGGGCCGCGTAGCCCGGGGCGTCGATGTGCACGTTGCCCGCCTCGTCGATGCGGACGGTGGCCTTCTCGAACCGCTGGTTGGTGACGCCGTCAATCTTGACGCCGTTGAGGAAGACGGAGCCGGCGTGCGCCCCGAAGGGGGCCAGGGCCAGGGCGGCGGCGAGCGCGGCGCTGGGGAACAGGGGGTTCTTCATGTGGGTCACTCCTGAGAATCTCCAACAGTCCCGGGCACTTGGAACGCTTAGCGCACCCGACGGGACGGGACAAGGCGCGCGTGCACCCCGTTGGAGCGGCCCGGCCGCCCGGAGATTCACCACACGCCCGCTCAGGGCATGGGCTCGGGAGGCACCTCGCGCTGCGCCAGGGCCCAGTCACCGCCCAGCCCGTGGCCCTCCCGGAAGCGCCGGAAGTCCCGGCGGACCGCCCGCGGGTAGCGACGGAAGCGCTCCAGCTCACCCTGCTTGATGGCGTTGCGGATGCGGGTGGGGCCGGCGTTGTAGGCCATCAGGGCCAGGTCCAGGTCCCCACCGAAGCGCTCCTGGAGCGAGCGCAGGTAACGAATGCCCAGCCGCACGCAGAGCGCGGGGTCCGCCGTCACCTCCTCACGGGACAGGCGCAGGCCTTCCTTCGCCGCCAGGAAGTGCAGCGTGCTGGGTTTGATCTGCATCAACCCGCGGGCGCCCTTCACGGACACGGCGTCTTCCGTGAAGTCCGACTCCACGTCGATGATGGCCAGGATCAGCAGCGGATCATACGCGAGCCGTCCGGCCTCCTCGGCGATGGCCTGGATGAGCTGCCGGCGCAGCGTCAGGCCCAGATCCGGGGCCCGCCGCGTCAGCACCGCGTCGATGAGCGACGCCTCGGGGGAGATGACCTCCGCCGCCACGACACCTGGGACGACGGGCTGCACCGGGCGCTCTTCCAGGAGCGGCACCAGCCGCGCGGACACGACGAGCGCCGCGCCCGCGAGCAGCGGGAGCCGGGAACAACCCGAACTGAGGGCGTGGAGACGTTCGAACAGCCGCGTACCGAAGGACCTCCCGCCCGAGGGGGCGGGAGATTTCACTTCCGCTGCTCCAGGGCCTGGATGCGCTCGGCCAGCTTGTCCAGGCGGGTGCCAAAGGCCGACAGCTCCTCGCGGCGCGGGAGCTTCATCTTCGCCAGGGCCACGCGCACGCGCTCCTCGACGTTGTGCTCCAGGTCCTTGCGGTGTCCCGCCAGCCGGTCCCCGAACTCACGGGCCTGGCGCTTCACCTCGTCCTGGCTCCACCCCGCCACCGCGGCCACGCGCTGCACGGCGCGGGAGGCTTCCTCCTCCGCCGTGTTCACCGCCAGCAGGGCCTGGCTCCAAAGACGCTCGAACGTCTCCGCCACGGCGTGCTTCTCTCGGGGGGCCTCGGGCTTGTTGTCCATGGGGTCTCTCCGGGAGGTGTGCGGGGTTGGGCGTCCAGCCCCGACCCGGTCGGGGGAACGGCCGAAATAAGCACACCCCCGACGCGAAGGGAACGACGGCGATGCGCCTCCCCCTCCCCTGACGCACTCCGGGAAAGGGAGAGGCAATACGGTCCGTCGGGGTGTGGAGGGGAAATCAGGCGCGCGGCGAGGATGCGGGGCTGCTGGAAGGCTTCGCGCCGTTCACCCGGCGCACCGGCTTCAGCAGCGAGTCCACCTTGCGGGACAGCTTCGCCAGCTCCTTGTTGAGGTCCTTCAACTGGGCCTGGCTGGCCACGCCCACGGCCTCGACGACGCGCGTCTGGATGCCGTCGAAGCGCTTGCGCAGCTCGGTGCCGGCCGCGTCCACGCGCCGGCCCAGCTCGGTGCTGGCCGCGTTGGCGCGCTTGCTCAGCTCCTGCACGCGCGGGTCCGTCAGCAGCTCACCGGCCTGGAGCTTCGTCCACAGCGCCTGGGCCTCCTTCGCGGCCTCCTGCCCACGGGACTCCAAGGTCTTCACCACCTTGCCCGCTTCGCCTTCCAGCTCCTCGATGCGCTTCTGCGCCTGGGAGAGCTGGGCCTTCAGGAAGCTCTCCACGTTCTGCGCCAGCCCGCTCTTCTCAGCGGCCTCGGAGCTCTGAACGTCGTTCTGCGTCGCCTCGGTCTCGGTCTTCGTCGTGGCCATACCGTCCTCCCCTATCCCGGCTTTCGCCGGGCGGTAACCAGGTGCGTCAATGCAGCGTCCAACAGTTAACGCGGCGCGCCATGGACGTCAAGGCAACGACAGACACATAACGCGATTAGCCATGACAAAAGGAAAACCGCCGCCCCGGGGAAAGCTCCGGGAGCGGCGGTTGTCTTCAAGCGGACGCTTCGAGGACTTCCCAGACGCGGACTAGGCCGCGCCGGTCGTCTGGGTGCCTTCCGGGCGGGAAGGCGGCGCGCTCAGGGGGCCGGTGTCGCCGTGGGTGGCGGCCAGGGCGGCCTCCATCTCGTTGACCTCGTCGGTGGGGCTCTCCACCGCGATGTCCAGGTGCTTGTAGTTCGGCAGGCCCGTGCCGGCGGGGATGAGCCGGCCCATGATGACGTTCTCCTTGAGGCCGCGCAGGTAGTCCACCTTGCCGTTGATGGCGGCCTCGGTGAGCACCTTGGTGGTCTCCTGGAAGGACGACGCGGAGATGAAGGACTCGGTGGAGAGCGAGGCCTTGGTGATGCCGAGCAGCAGCGGCTCGCCAACGGCGGGACGCTTGCCTTCCGACATGACCTTCTCGTTCTCCTCCTCGAACACCCACTTCTCGACCTGCTCGTCGACCAGGAAGTTGGTGTCGCCCACATCGGTGACGCGCACGCGGCGGAGCATCTGCCGCACGATGGTCTCGATGTGCTTGTCGTTGATCTTCACGCCCTGGAGTCGGTAGACCTCCTGCACTTCGTCCACCAGGTAGCGCGCGAGCTCCTTCTCGCCCAGCACCTTGAGGATGTCGTGCGGGTTGGCCGAGCCGTCCATCATCGCCTCGCCGGCCTTCACGCGGTCGCCGGAGTGGACGCTGATGTTCTTGCCCTTGGAGATCAGGTACTCCTTGGCCAGGTCGGTGCGCTGCTCGCCGTTCACCTCGGGGGTGATGATGAGCTTGCGCTTGCCCTTGGTGTCCTTGCCGAACGACACCACGCCATCGATTTCGGCGATCGCCGCCGCGTCCTTCGGCTTGCGCGCCTCGAAGAGCTCGGCCACGCGGGGCAGACCGCCCGTGATGTCCTTGGTCTTCGTCGTCTCGCGCGGCACCTTGGCGATGACCTCGCCCGGGTGGATCTCATCGCCGTCGTTGACGGTGATGATGGAGCCCTGCGGCAGGAAGTAGCTCGCCGGGTTGCGGGAGCTCGGCAGGTCCTTCACGTTGCCGTTCGCGTCGCGGATGGTGACGCGCGGACGCGCCTCCGGGTCCTTGGACTCGATGACCGTCTTCCGGGAAAGGCCCGTCACCTCGTCCAGCGCCTCGGACATCGTCACGCCTTCGATGATGTCCTCGTAGCGCACGACACCGCCGACCTCGGTCAGCAGGGGAATCGCGAACGGGTCCCACTCCGCCATGAGGACGCCCGGCTCGATGCGCTGGCCTTCCTTCACGAGGATGCGGGCGCCGTAGATGACCTGGTAGCGCTCGCGCTCGCGGCCCGAGTCGTCCACGACGACGATTTCGCCGTTGCGGTTCATGGCCACCAGCGTGCCGTCCGTCTTCTGCACGGTGATGAGGCCCGCGAACTTCACGCTACCCGCGTAGCGGTTCTCCAGGCTGGACTGCTCCGCGCGCCGCGTCGCCGCACCACCGATGTGGAAGGTGCGCATCGTGAGCTGGGTACCCGGCTCACCGATGGACTGCGCCGCGATGACGCCGACCGCCTCACCCACGGACACCTTGCGGCCGCGGGCCAGGTCACGGCCGTAGCACTCCACGCAGATGCCGCGCTTGGCCTGGCAGGTGAGCACCGAGCGGATCTTCACCTTGTCCATGCCGCTGTTCTCGATGCGGCGGACGCGGTCCTCGTCGATCTCCTCGTTGGCGCGCACCAGCACCTCGCCCGTGACGGGGTCGAGGATGTCGTCCAGGGCCACGCGGCCCAGGATGCGCTCGCCGAGCGGCTCGATGATCTCGCCGCCCTCCACCAGGGCGCCGATGAACAGGCCGTCCATGGTGCCGCAGTCGTACTCGTTGATGATGGCGTCCTGCGCCACGTCCACGAGACGGCGGGTGAGGTAACCGGAGTTGGCCGTCTTGAGCGCCGTGTCCGCCAGACCCTTGCGGGCGCCGTGCGTGGAGATGAAGTACTGCAGCACGGAGAGGCCTTCACGGAAGTTGGCCGTGATGGGCGTCTCGATGATTTCGCCGGAGGGCTTCGCCATCAGGCCACGCATCCCCGCGAGCTGACGGATCTGCTGGGCGCTACCACGCGCGCCCGAGTCGGCCATGATGTAGATGGGGTTGAAGGACGGCTGCTTGCGCGTCTCGCGCTTGCCGTCGCGCTCCCCGGTGGTCTCCTCCTGGGAGATCTGCTGCATCATCTCCTGGGCGACCTTCTCGGTGATCTCCGCCCAGATATCGATGACCTTGTTGTAGCGCTCGCCGTCGGTGATGAGCCCCTCGAGGTACTGGTTCTCGATCTCCGACACCTCCTTGCGCGCGAAGTCCAGGAACTCCTGCTTCTTCGCAGGGATGATCATGTCCTTGAGCGCGATGGAGATGCCGGCGCGGGTGGCGTTGTAGTAGCCGAGGCTGCGCACGCGGTCCGCGAGCAGCACCGTCTCCTTCTCACCCGTGAGGCGGTAGCAGAGGTCGATGAGGCCGCCGAGCGACTTCTTGTCGAGCACCTTGTTGATGGCGTCGAAGCCCACCGCGCGCGGGACGACCTCCCACAGGAGGACGCGGCCGACGGTGGTCTCCTTGCGCTTGCCGTCGATGCGGCAGACGACCTTCGCCTGGAGGTGGACCTCGCCGTGGTCGTACGCGGCGCGCACCTCGTCGGGCGAGGCGAACACGCGGCCCTCGCCGCTGGCGAACTCGCGGGCGCGGGTCATGTAGTAGATGCCGAGCACCATGTCCTGCGTCGGGACGATGATGGGCTTGCCGTTCGCGGGGCTGAGGATGTTGTTCGTGGACATCATCAGCACGCGGGCCTCCATCTGAGCCTCGATGGAGAGCGGCACGTGCACGGCCATCTGGTCGCCGTCGAAGTCGGCGTTGAAGGCGGCGCACACCAGCGGGTGGAGCTGGATGGCCTTGCCTTCAATCAGCACGGGCTCGAAGGCCTGCATGCCCAGACGGTGCAGCGTGGGCGCGCGGTTGAGGAGCACCGGGTGCTCGCGGATGACGTCCTCGAGGATGTCCCAGACCTCGGGACGCTCCTTCTCCACCATCTTCTTCGCGGACTTGATGGTGGTGACGTAACCCTTCTCTTCGAGCTTGTTGTAGATGAACGGCTTGAAGAGCTCGAGCGCCATGATCTTCGGCAGGCCGCACTGGTGCAGGCGCAGCTCGGGGCCCACGACGATGACGGAGCGGCCCGAGTAGTCCACGCGCTTGCCGAGCAGGTTCTGGCGGAACCGGCCCTGCTTGCCCTTGAGCATGTCGGACAGCGACTTCAGCGGGCGCTTGTTGGGGCCCGTGATGGTCTTCCCGCGGCGGCCGTTGTCGAACAGCGCGTCCACGGCCTCCTGCAGCATCCGCTTCTCGTTGCGGATGATGATGTCCGGAGCGTTGAGCTCCTGGAGGCGCTTCAGGCGGTTGTTGCGGTTGATGACGCGGCGGTACAGGTCGTTCAGGTCGGAGGTCGCGAAGCGGCCACCATCCAGGGGAACGAGCGGGCGCAGGTCCGGCGGAATCACCGGAATCACGTCCAGCATCATCCACTCCGGCTTGTTGCCGGAGACGCGGAACGCCTCGGCCACCTTCAGGCGCTTGGCGTACTTCTTCCGCTTCGCCTCGCTGGTCGTCTCCCGCATGTCCTTGCGCAGCTCTTCGGACAGCTTGTCCACGTCCAGCGACTTGAGCATCTCGCGGACGGCCTCGCCGCCCATGCCCGTGGTGAAGGAGTCCTCACCGTGCTCCTGGTAGAGCCGGTGCATCTTGTCCTCGCTGATGAGCTCGCCCTTCTGCAGCGGCGTCGCCTTCGGATCGAGGACGATGTAGCTCTCGCAGTAGAGGACCTTCTCCAGCTCCTTCAGCGTGATGTCGAGCAGGTTGCCGATGCGGCTCGGCAGCGACTTCAGGAACCAGATGTGGGCCACGGGCGTGGCCAGGGTGATGTGGCCCAGGCGCTCACGGCGCACCTTGGACTGGATGACCTCCACGCCGCACTTCTCGCACACCACGCCGCGGTGCTTCATGCGCTTGTACTTGCCGCAGTTGCACTCGTAGTCCTTCACCGGCCCGAAGATGCGGGCGCAGAAGAGCCCGTCCCGCTCCGGCTTGAACGTGCGGTAGTTGATCGTCTCCGGCTTCTTCACCTCGCCATGGGACCACTGGCGAATCTTGTCGGGCGACGCCAGGGCGATGCGGATGGCGTTGAACGACAGCGGGTCCTTCGGCTTCTCGAAGAAGTTGAAAATGTCCTTCACGTTGCCTCCGAAATCTCGTTGGGCGCCCTCCCCTTCCAGGAGGGCCGCCAGCTGATTCGGGCCCCCGCCCCGACCCGGCCGCGCCCGCCCCACTCAGGGGACGGCGGGCGGCCGGTCAGGCGGGCGCTCCGTGCAATCAGGCCTCGGTTCCCGTCTTGCGCTCCTCGCCGTCACCGCCGCCGAGGAAGTCACCACCGAAGCTGCGCTGCCGCTCCGGGGGAGCGCTCTCCAGCAGCTCCACGTCGAGCGCGAGCGACTGGAGCTCCTTGAGGAGCACGTTGAACGACTCGGGCAGGCCGCTCTCCAGGACGTTGTCGCCCTTGACGATGGCCTCGTACATGCGCGTGCGGCCCACCACGTCGTCCGACTTGACGGTGAGGAACTCCTGCAGCGTGTACGCCGCGCCGTAGGCCTCCATCGCCCAGACTTCCATCTCGCCCAGACGCTGACCGCCGAACTGCGCCTTGCCGCCCAGGGGCTGCTGCGTGACGAGCGAGTAGGGCCCGATGGAGCGGGCGTGGATCTTCTCGTCCACCAGGTGGTGCAGCTTCAGCATGTACATGACGCCCACGGTGACGTTCTGGTCGAACGGCTCACCGGTGCGCCCGTCGAAGAGCACCATCTGGCCCGTGCGGGGCAGGTGGCCCTCGTCCAGCAGGGCGTGGATCTCCGTCTCCTGCGCGCCGTCGAAGACGGGCGTGGCCACGTGGATGCCCTTCTTGGAGCGGCGGCAGAGCTGCTTGATCTCCTCGTCGTCGAGCTTGTCGAGGAACTCGCCGAACGCCGGGTCGCTGTAGATGACCTTGAGGCGCTCCTTGATGGCGTCCGAGCTCCAGTTGGACTCGACGTAGCGCTGCAGCGCTTCGCCGGTGCCCTTGGCGGCCCAGCCCAGGTGCGTCTCCAGGATCTGCCCGATGTTCATGCGCGAGGGCACGCCCAGCGGGTTGAGGACCAGGTCCACCGGACGCCCGTCCTCCAGGTACGGCATGTCCTCCTCGGGGAGGATGCGGGACACGACGCCCTTGTTTCCGTGGCGGCCGGCCATCTTGTCGCCCACGGCCAGCTTGCGCTTGATGGCGACGTACACCTTCACCATCTTGATGACGCCCGGCGGCAGCTCGTCGCCCTTCTTGATGCGGGCGATCTTCTCGCCGAAGGCCAGCTTCACGGCCTCCTTCGTGTCCTCCAGGTTGCGGAGGATGTCGCGCAGGCGCGAGTCCAGCGGATCGCCAACGGAGATCTCACCCCAGTACTTGTAGGGCACCGTGGACAGCAGCTCGTCGTCGAGGATGTCCCCCTTCTTCAGGAGGATCTTCCCCTTGTCGTCCACGAGCTTGCCCTGGACCTCCTTGGTGCGGACCAGGCCGCGGATGCGGCCGAACGCGCTGTCCTGGAGGACCTTGATCTCGTCGTTCTGGTCCTTGAGGAGCTTCGCCTCCTCCATGGACTCGATCTGCTTGGCGCGCTCGTCCTTCTCCACGCCCTTGCGGCTGAACACCTTGGCGTTGATGACGGTGCCCACCACGCCCGGCGGGACGCGGAGCGAGCTGTCACGCACGTCGCCGGCCTTCTCACCGAAGATGGCGCGCAGCAGCTTCTCTTCGGGGGAGAGCTGCGTCTCGCCCTTCGGGGTGATCTTGCCCACCAGCACGTCGCCGGGCTTCACCTCGGCGCCGATGCGGATGATGCCGCTCTCGTCGAGGTCCTTGAGGGCCTCCTCACCCACGTTCGGGATGTCGCGGGTGATCTCCTCCTTGCCCAGCTTGGTGTCGCGCGCGATGCACTCGAACTCCTCGATGTGGATCGACGTGTAGACGTCGTCCTTGAGGATGCGCTCGCTGATGAGGATGGAGTCCTCGAAGTTGTAGCCCTGCCACGGCATGAACGCGACGACCACGTTCTGCCCCAGCGCCAGCTCGCCCGTCTCCGTCGCCGGACCGTCGGCGATGACGTCACCCTTCTTCACCCGGTCGCCCTTGCTGATGATGGGCTTCTGGTTGAGGCAGGTGTTCTGGTTGGAGCGCTGGTACTTGAGGAGGTTGTAGATGTCGACCTCGCTCGTGACGTCGCTCAGCGAGGCCGGCACGTCCGCCTTCACCACGATGCGGCCGGCGTCCACGCTCTCCACGATGCCGTCGCGCCGGGCCACGCAGGTGACGCCGGAGTCGCGGGCGACGATGGACTCGATGCCCGTGCCCACCAGCGGCGCCGCGGTGCGCAGCAGCGGCACGGCCTGGCGCTGCATGTTGGAGCCCATGAGCGCGCGGTTGGCGTCGTCGTTCTCCAGGAACGGGATGAGCGACGCGGCCACCGACACGAGCTGCTTCGGGGACACGTCCATCAGGTCCACGTCCTCGGCGCGCGCCTGGACGAACTCACCGCCGCGGCGGCTGGACACCAGCGCGTTGGCGAACTTGCCCTTCTTGTCCGTCTCCGCGTTCGCCTGGGCGATGGTGTGCTTCTCCTCCTCGAGCGCGGAGTAGAAGGCCACGTCCGTCGTCACCACGCCGCCCTCGACCTTGCGGTACGGCGTCTCCACGAAGCCGAACTCGTTGACGCGCGCGTAGGTGGACAGCGACGCGATGAGGCCGATGTTCGGACCTTCCGGCGTCTCGATGGGGCAGATGCGGCCGTAGTGCGTCGGGTGCACGTCGCGCACCTCGAAGCCCGCGCGCTCGCGGGTGAGGCCGCCGGGCCCAAGGGCCGACAGGCGCCGCTTGTGGGTGACTTCCGACAGGGGGTTCGTCTGGTCCATGAACTGCGACAGCTGGCTGGACCCGAAGAACTCCTTGATGACCGCCGTCACGGGCTTGGCGTTGATGAGATCGTGCGGCATGAGCGTCTCGATCTCCTGGAGGCTCATGCGCTCCTTGATCGCCCGCTCCATGCGCACCAGGCCGATGCGGTACTGGTTCTCCAGCAGCTCGCCCACCGCGCGGACGCGGCGGTTGCCCAGGTGGTCGATGTCGTCGATGGTGCCCTTGCCGTTCTTCAGATCGATCAGGTAGCGGATCACCTCGAGGATGTCCCGCTTGGTGAGGATCTGCCCGTCGAGCGGCTCCTCGAGGCCGAACTTGAAGTTCAGCTTGAGGCGGCCGACCTTGGAGAGGTCGTAGCGCTCCGGGTTGAAGAACAGGTTGGTGAACAGGTTGATGGCCGTCTCCGGCGTCGGCGGATCGCCAGGGCGCAGGCGGCGGTAGATCTCCATGATGGACTGCTCGGGGGTCTCGAGCTTGTCCAGCATCAACGTCTCACGCAGGTACGGGCCCACGTTGAGGTTGTCGATGAAGAGAACCTTGAACTCCTTGATGCCGTGCTTGAGGAGCTCCTCGACCTTCTCCTGGGAGACCTCCTCGTTGCACTCGAGCAGCACCACGCCGGTGTTCTCGTCCACGACGTCGTAGGCGGACACCTTGGTGAAGAGCTCATCCGCGTCGATGGGGAGCGTCTTCATCTTGGCCGCCTCGAGCTTCTTGATGGCGGCGCGGGTGAACTTGCGGTTCTTCTTGACGATCAGGTCACCCGCCTTGGTCTTGATGTCGCGGGTGGCGCGCTGGCCGGGCAGCAGCTCGAGCTCGACGCTCTTCTCGAAGTCCTCGCTGCTCTGGAGGTAGATGGTCTCCGTCGCGTAGTAGTAGTTGAGGATCTCCTCGGTGGAGCCCTTGAACTCCAGCGGGTTCTTCTTCGCGGTGTCCGGGACGGCGCCGAGCGCGCGGATGAGCACCGTGGCCGGCAGCTTGCGGCGGCGGTCGATGCGCACGTACAGCAGGTCCTTGTGGTCGAACTCGAAGTCGATCCACGAACCGCGGTAGGGAATGATGCGGGCGTTGTAGAGCAGCTTGCCAGACGAGTGGCTCTTGCCCTTGTCGTGGTCGAAGAAGGCGCCCGGGCTGCGGTGGAGCTGGCTGACGACGACGCGCTCGGTCCCGTTGATGATGAAGGTGCCGTTCTGGGTCATCAGCGGGATTTCGCCGAAGTAGACCTCCTGCTCCTTCACGTCACGGATGGACTGGGCGCCGGTCTCCTCGTCCTTGTCCCACACGACCAGGCGCACCACCACCTTGATGGGCGCCGAATACGTCATGCCACGCTGGTGGCACTCATCCACGTCGTACTTCGGGCGCTCCAGGTGGTAGCTCACGAACTCCAGCGAGGAGGTCTCGTTGAAGTCGCGGATGGGGAACACCGACTTGAAGACGCCCTGAAGACCGAGGTCCTCGCGCTTGTCGGCGGCGATGTCCGCCTGGAGGAACTTCTCGTAGGACTGCTTCTGGATGTTGATAAGATTGGGAATGTCGATGATCTTCGCGATCTTCGCGAAGGTCTTCCGCACGCGGAAATTGTTCTGGATCTGCGTCGGCATTCTGGCTCCGGGGACGACTGCTCGGGCGGGCAAACTTCAATAACGCGCGGCGGCGCCGGGAAATTTGCAACGGTCAAATGGGCAAAGCCGGCGCCCCCTCTCAGGGAGCGCCGGCCTGCACATCCGGTCAGGTGGCTGCCCGAAATTTCCCGGAAAACCGGTCAGCCCCTGTAGAAACTACTTGACCTCGACGGTCGCACCAGCCGCAGTGAGCTGGTCCTTGATCTTCTTGGCGTCGTCCTTGCTGACGCCTTCCTTGACGTTCTTCGGAGCGCCCTCGACCAGGTCCTTGGCCTCCTTCAGGCCCAGGCCGGTGATCGCGCGGATCTCCTTGATGACGTTGATCTTGTTGGCGCCGGCGTTGGCCAGCACCACCGTGAACTCCGTCTTCTCCTCGACAGGAGCAGCGGCGGCGGCCGGGCCCGCGGCAACGGCCACGGCGGCGGCGGAGACGCCCCACTTGTTCTCGAGCTGCTTCACGAGCTCGGCCGCCTCGAGGACGGTCAGGGAGGAGAGCTGGTCAACAATCGCGTTCAGGTCAGCCATTGAAATGTGTCCTTCTGGTTTCGACTAACGGCCAACTCCCCTTTGGAGAGTTCAGGCCGGTGAGGTTGCGGTAGAAAAACTTCTCGGATGGATGAGGGCTTCTCAGCCCTGCGCCTTGTCCGCGTTGGCCTGGACGACTCGGGCGAGCTGCGAACCCGGAGCCGCGATGGTCCGAACCAGCTTGCTCGCCGGCTCGCTGATGACCCCCAGCAACTGCGCGCGGAGCTCGGGCAGACCCGGCAGCTTCGCCAGGGCCTTCACGCCGGCGACGTCGACCTTGCGGCCTTCGACGACGGCAGTGCGGATCTTGATCTTGTCCTCGATGTCCTTCGAGAACTCGACCAGGATCTTCGCGGGAGCCACCACGTCGCCGTAGCTGATGCACAGGGCCACGGGGCCCGTGAAGTCATCAGCGATGACCGACACGGACGTGCCCTGCGCCGCACGGCGCGCCAGCGTGTTCTTGATGACCTTGTACTCGACGTTGCCCTCGCGGAACTTCTTGCGGAGCTTCGTCACCGTCTCCACGTCCACCTTGGAGAACTCGGCGACGACGGCGGAAGTCGTCCGCGAGAACTTCTCGTGGAGCTCCTTGATCATCTCTTCCTTCTCGCTCTTCAGCACTTTGACTCACCTCCTTACTGGGCCCGCCTTTTCAGGTCGGGCGTGATGCCTGGGCCAAAGTGGCAGAGCGAGAGGAGCCTCCGAGAGGCACCACACCGCACCTCCAGTCTCGGCAGGGCTGGCCTCGCGGCCGTTTGAACCAGGGGTCGAAGGCGCCGTCCGACCGGTTGCCCGGTTGCCAACGGAACATGCACCCTCTTCACCCAGGTCCCTGCTGTCATGAACCAGGTGTTGGGGAAACCACGCCTCATGACGTGGCGCCCCAATTGCAAAAGCCGGGGGCCTATACCCCCGGCTTCAGCAAAGATCCAGAACTTTCGAACCTGTGACGTCAGACAGGTGACAGCCCTGACCAGGAGCCAGGGCTGCGTCCCCCCGTCCGTGCGGCCCGATTAGCCGTGACGCGCCTTGATCTCCGTGGTGTCGAGCTTGATGCCCGGGCCCATGGAGGTCGAGATGGCGATGCCCTGGAGATAGACGCCCTTCGCGGCGGCCGGCTTCAGCTTCATCACCAGGTCCACCAGCGCGTTGAAGTTGGCCTCGAGCTTCTCCACCTCGAAGGAGCACTTGCCCAGCTTCGCGTGCACGATGCCGGCCTTCTCCGCGCGGAAGTCGACCTTACCGCCCTTGGCGTCGCGGATGGCCTTCGCGACGTCCATGGTCACCGTGCCGACCTTCGGGTTCGGCATCAGGCCGCGGGGACCGAGCACCTTACCGAGGCGGCCGACGACACCCATCATGTCCGGGGTGGCGATGACGGTGTCGAAGTCGAGGAAGCCCTCCTCGATGCGCTTCTGGAGGTCCTCGGCGCCGACCACGTCCGCGCCGGCGTTGGTCGCGTCGGTGGCCTTCTCACCCTTGGCGAACACGGCCACACGCACCGTGGCACCGGTGCCGTGCGGCAGCACCACGGCGCCGCGGACCATCTGGTCCGCGTGCTTCGGGTCCACGCCCAGGTTGAGGGAGACGTCAACCGTCTGGTCATACTTCGTGGCGCGAGCCTCCACCGTCTTCTTCAGGAGCTGGAAGCCCTCGCTGACGCTGTAACGCTTGTCGCGGTCCACCAGGGCAACGGCCGCACGGAACTTCTTCCCAGTCTTAGCCATGACAGTAATCCTTGTCGTGAGTGGGTGCGCGGCGGCTTAGCCGACGACGTCGATGCCCATGGAGCGCGCGGTGCCGGCAATGGTGTTCATGCAGGCTTCGATCGACGCAGCGGTGGTGTCCTGGATCTTCTTCTTCGCGATTTCCTCGAGCTGAGCGCGGGTGATCTGCCCGACCTTCTCCTTGCCCGGCTTCTTCGCGCCCGAGCCCTTCTTCTTCTCGGTGTGCAGACCGGCGGCCTTCTTGATGAGGACGGCGGCGGGCGGGGTCTTCAGGATGAAGGTGAAGGAGCGGTCCGCATACACGGTGATGACCACCGGGATGATGAGACCTTCCTTGGCTTCCGCCTGGGTCTTCGCGTTGAACTGCTTGCAGAACTCCATGATGTTCACGCCCTGCTGACCGAGCGCGGGGCCGATCGGCGGAGCGGGGTTCGCCTTGCCGGCGGGAATCTGCAGCTTGACCTGGCCTGTGATCTTCTTCATCGAACGACAACTGCCTTTCGAGTGGGTGGTACGAGCGGGCCACCAGACGGGGAGGCCCTCCCACCCATGAATCCGGCCCCGGACCGGGAACCGGAAATGCGAACGCCGCGCACTCCATACAGGGGTGCACGGCGTCGCATCAACTGCTAGCCGGTGGTCTTCTCCACCTGCATGAAGTCCAGCTCGACCGGGGTGGCGCGGCCGAAGATGCTGACCAGCACCTTCACCCTGCCCTTCTCGGCGTTGACCTCTTCCACGGTGCCGTTGAAGTTGGCGAACGGGCCGTCGATGACGCGCACCGTGTCGCCATCGTCGAACTGCACCTTGGGCTTGGGCTTGAGCGTGCCCTCGGAAATCTGGGACGTCAGCCGAGCCACCTCCTGATCGGAGATGGGCAGCGGGTTCTGGTTCTGCGCCGTTCCGGGAAATCCGGTGATCTTCGGCGTGTTCTTCACCAGGTGGAGCGTCCGGTCGTTCAGCTCCATCTGCACGAAGATGTAGCCAGGGAAGAACTTGCGGCGAGACGTCTTCTTCTCGCCCTTCACCATTTCGACGACCTGTTCCATCGGAATCAGGATCTCACCGAACTGGTCCTGAAGGCCCTCCAGACGGACCTTCTCTTCCAGGCTCTTCTTCGCCTGGTTCTCGAAGTTCGAGTAGGTGTGGACCACGTACCATTTCATCGCCATTACAGCTTCCCCCACACGGTCGGCAGCCACTCCACCATCAGGTTGTAGGCGGCCGTATCGATGCAGAAGAGGATGACGGCGGCCACCAGCGAGGCCACCACCACGGCCATGGTCGACGCCTTGGTCTCCGTCCAGGTCGGCCAGGTGACCTTCATCAACTCCGAGGCCACATCAATGGAGAGCGCGTGGGTGCGCGGGTGGAAGTACGCGCCCAGGGCCAGGGCCACGGCCGCCGCGTAACCCACCAGGGTGGAGACCTTCCAATCCAGGCCCTCGATGAGAACCGGGTCGCTCCAGTTGAACCGCGCCCACAGCAACCCGAGCAGGTGCTCCAGGAAGAGGCCCAGGACGATGCCGGAGAGAAGATAGAAGATGACCACGAGCCGCTTCGGATCCATCGCCGAGCGGTTAGCCTGCTGGCTGGCCTCTGATGCCGTCGCCATGGTGCCTCACGAGGTACTGCGGATGCGAATCGCGGGACTGCGAAAACACAGGAACCCCCGGCACCTCCAGGTACCGGGGGCCCCGCGACTACTGAGAGTTGGCAGGCCAGGAGGGATTCGAACCCCCAACACGCGGATTTGGAGACCGCTGCTCTACCGTTGGAGCTACTGGCCTAGAACCTTCCCTGAACTACCGACCTAGACCTTACCTTCCTTGTGGTCCTGGTGCTTGCGGCAACGAGGACAGAACTTGCTCAGCTCGAGCTTGTCCTGGCTCTTCCGCTTGTTCTTCGTGGTCGTGTAGTTCCGCTCCTTGCACACCGTGCACTCGAGCGAAATGATGGAACGATTGCCCTTCGGCATGAGCTACCTCACCAGATACGAGAAGGGAAGGCTACCACAACGCAGCCCTCCCCCCTCAATCGGAACAGTAAGCCCGGTGGCCTTACGGCCGACCCGGCATTACTCGACGACTTCCGCCACGACGCCGGCGCCCACCGTGCGGCCACCCTCGCGAACGGCGAAGCGCAGCTCCTTCTCCATCGCCACCGGGGTGATGAGCTCCACCTCGATGGCGATGTTGTCGCCCGGCATCACCATTTCGACGTTGTCCGGCAGCTTCACCGAGCCCGTCACGTCCGTGGTGCGGAAGTAGAACTGCGGACGGTACCCCTTGAAGAACGGGGTGTGACGGCCGCCCTCTTCCTTGGACAGCACGTAAATCTGCGCCTTGAACTTGGTGTGCGGGGTGATGCTGCCCGGCTTGGCCAGCACCTGGCCGCGCTCCATGTCCTCGCGCTTCAGGCCGCGCACCAGCGCGCCGATGTTGTCGCCCGCCATGCCCTGGTCCAGCAGCTTGCGGAACATCTCCACGCCCGTGACGACCGTCTTCTGCGTCGGACGCAGACCGACGACTTCCACTTCCTCGCCCACCTTGATGATGCCGCGCTCCACGCGGCCGGTGGCCACCGTCCCGCGGCCCGAGATGGAGAACACGTCCTCCACCGGCATCAGGAAGGGCTTGTCCGTCGCGCGCTGCGGCGTCGGGATGTAGCTGTCCACCGCCTCCATCAGCTTCAGGATGGCCGGCTCGCCGATGTCGCTGGTGTCACCCTCCAGCGCCTTGAGCGCCGAGCCCGGGATGATGGGGATGTCGTCGCCAGGGAACTCGTACTTCTTGAGCAGGTCCCGGACTTCCATCTCCACGAGCTCGCGCAGCTCGGGATCGTCCAGCATGTCCACCTTGTTCAGGAAGACGACGATGTACGGAACGCCGACCTGGCGCGCCAGCAGGATGTGCTCGCGCGTCTGGGGCATCGGGCCGTCCGCCGCCGACACCACCAGGATGGCGCCGTCCATCTGCGCCGCGCCCGTAATCATGTTCTTCACGTAGTCGGCGTGGCCCGGGCAGTCGACGTGGGCGTAGTGCCGGTTCGTCGTCTGGTACTCCACGTGCGCGGTGGAAATCGTGATGCCGCGCTCACGCTCCTCCGGCGCCTTGTCAATCATGTCGTACGCCAGGAACGTGGCGCCGCCCGTCTTCGCCAGCACCTTGGTGATGGCGGCGGTCAGCGACGTCTTGCCGTGGTCCACGTGTCCGATCGTGCCGATGTTCACGTGGGGCTTGTTACGCTCGAACTTCTCCTTGGCCATGACACTCCTCAAAAATAAATGGAGCCCTGAACCAGGATTGAACTGGTGACCTCATCCTTACCAAGGATGCGCTCTGCCAACTGAGCTATCAGGGCTTGGCGATGCTGTGACTACAACATTTGGAGCGGGAAATGGGACTCGAACCCACGACATTCAGCTTGGAAGGCTGACGCTCTACCAACTGAGCTATTCCCGCAATTGCCGAGTGGAGGGAGATGGATTCGAACCATCGAAGGCGTAGAGCCGGCAGATTTACAGTCTGCTCCCTTTGGCCGCTTGGGTATCCCTCCAGATATTCACTTGTCCTACTACATCCCGGGCCCTCATCCGCGGCCCCGTCCTACCTGGCCGGCGGCGGGATTTGAACCCGCGACCTACTGATTACAAATCAGTTGCTCTACCAGCTGAGCTACACCGGCACTCATCCGGTACTGCGACTGCCGCCCTACCCCGCCGCCCCGGCTCCGTCAACCACCCGTCACCGCCCTGAGAGGGGCGCCCTTCTAGAATTCCCGTTCGCCCAAGTCAAGGAGATTGATCCCAAACTTCGACTACCGGCCGGAAGCGGTGCCCCGCTGCCGGGCGACCTCGTATAGCAGAATGCCGGCCGAAACGGACGCATTCAATGAACCGACCTGACCCGCCATCGGAATCCGGAGGCGGAAGTCGCAGTGCTTGAGCACGCCCTCCCGCACGCCTGGCCCCTCGGCCCCCACGACGAGCGCCAGCGGCCCATCCAGCCGGGCGCTCCACATGGGCTCCTTGGCGTCCACGTCCGCGGCCGCGACCCACAGGCCCGCTTCCTTCAGCTCCTCCAGTGCCCGGGAGATGTTGACCACCCGTGCGATGCGGCTGTGCTCCACCGCCCCGGCCGAGGCCTTGGCCACCGTCCCCGTCACCTGGACCGCCCGGTCCTTCGCAATCACCACGCCGTGCGCCCCCAGGGCGTCCGCGGAGCGGATGATGGCCCCCAGGTTGTGCGGGTCCTGGATGCCGTCCAGCACCACCACCAGGGGCGGCTGCTTCAGGGCCTTGGCGGCCTCCAGGATGTCTTCCAGTTCGGCGTACTGGAAGCCTCGCAGCTCCACCACCACGCCCTGGTGCACGCCGCCGTCGGCGAGCGTGGCCAGGCGCTCGCGCGTCACCTTCTCCACGCGAATGCCGTACTCGCGAGCGCGGCTGAGCAGCTCACCCGCCGCCCGGGCGCCGAGCTGCCCCTCCACCAGGTACAAGCGTTCCACCTCGTCCGGCCGGGCCCGGAGGGCCTCCAGGACTGGATTCACGCCGTAGACGAAGCGGGAGGCTTCGCCGCCACCGCGCTCGCCTCGGCTGGAGCGCTGGGGGGCTTCTTCGCTCCCGCGCTCACCGCGGCCACCCTTGGAAGAACGCTCACGCATGGCGATTCAGAGGACCTCGACAGGAAGGGAGAAGGTCTTCTGCTGTCGCGCGCAGAGCTTCTCCGTGCAGATGAAGAAAACCAGCTTGGCGTCCAGGCTGCCCTTGCCCGCGGCCGCGGCCGTGAAGGGCACCTCGAAGCGAGGATCCGCGAAGGCCTGCCCCTCCGCCTTCCTGGCCACGGAGTCCGCCAGGACCAGCTTCTCCTTGGCAGGGGTGAGCTGGCTCCCCTTCAGCTCGAGCTTCAAGGGCGCCTCGTCGGAGACATGGGCCCCCGCCTTCGACTTGATGGCGAGCACGAACGTGCCCTTCTCCCCTGCCTTGACCTGCGTGGAGGTCCCTTCCGTGGTGACCTCATACAGGGAGGCCGGATCCACATCCGCGGCCACGGCAGGCGCGGAGCAGGTCACGGCCGCGAGCAGTGCGGCCAGGGGAGAAAGGCGTCGGCGGCGAAGAAGCATGGGCGTCTCCAGGAAACGAGGGGTGCGTATCACGCTTGGGACGGGCGGGGCCGTCTTTCTCTTCACGCGCCGCCTTCATCGGTTCGGGTTCGGCGGCCGGTGCCCTTCCTTTCCACCGGGAGCCCGGGAAGCTCCGGGGGCACGGGCAGGCCGGATGGCGGCGACAGGTCCGGCACGGAGACGGGCGTGGCCCCCGCCACGAGGTCTTCCGCCCGCTGGATGATGAGCAAGGCCAGGTCCACGCCAGTCACGCCCTCCATCTCAGGGAGCGCGGGAGAGCTGTTCACCTCGAAGACCTTGGGCTGCCCTTGAATGTCGAGCAGGTCCACCGCCGCGACTTCCAGGCCGATGAGCCTCGTGGCCTTCTCCGCGGTGGCGCGCTGCGCGGGAGACAGCTCGTGGGGCTCCAACCGGGCCCCCTTGATGAGGGTGTGAGCCAGCCGACCGGCGCGAGGCCTGCGGCGGACCGCCGCCACGGCCTGGCCGCCCACGACGAGCACACGGACGTCGATGCCGGTGTTCTTCACGTACTCCTGCATGACGAGGTTGTGACCAAGGCCCAGGACGGCCTCGAGCGCGGCCTCCAGCGACTGGAGGCTCTCGCAGACCATGACGCCGTGCTTCTCCTGTCCCTGGAGCAGCTTGACCAGGACGGGCACGCCTCCCAGCAGGCCCACCATCTCCTTGAGGTGCGCCGCATCCCGCGCCATCACGGTTCCCGGGATGTCGATGCCGTGCGCGGACAGGAGCTGCAGCGAGCGCATCTTGTTGCGCGACTGCGCGATGGCCTGCGCGTGGTTGACGAGCGGGACTCGCGCGAGGCCGAACTGGTTCACCACGGCCAGGCCGTAGTTGTTGATGGACTGGGCGATGCGAGGGAGGACGACGTCCGTGGGCGCCAGCTTCTTGCGGCCGTAATAGAGCGTGGCCTTGCGCCCATCCAGGTGCATCTGCACTCGGAGCGGGTTGAGGACCCGCACCCGGTGCCCCCTGGCGCGCGCCACCTCGACGAGTCGCCGGGTAGACGGGATGGAAGCGGAGCGCGAGAGGATGGTGGCTTTCATGAGCGGGGCGGCCGTTCCGGGGAGCGAGGGACCTATAATCCCCGCCCCTCGCCGGGTAAAGCCGCCCCGCGTACCGCTCGACTAACGCTGACGGATGGCCCGCACTTCAATCCGCACCGGCGACTCCGGCGTGGAGTCGAGGATGCGCTGGCAGGTCTCTCCCGTGAAGAGCACGCCGCGGTCCTCGAACGTCCACGTGCTGTCGCTCGATGGGGTGCGCTCGCCTTCCACGTAGACCACGAGCAGCTTGGGGTCGGTCGGGCGCTGGGGACCTTCCAGCGGAATCAGGCAAGGCTCCTCCTGCTTCACCGCCCGGCTGATCTCCTCCAGCGCGCTTGCAAGCTCAGCCTGGTTTCCGGCCTGGAAGAAGGAGCGGTTGCACAGCCCCGTCGTCGGGTTGCACGTGTCGCCCTCGCCGCACGGACGCTCCGCGCTGCACGTCCGCTGGAAGCCGCCCGCTCGCGCCATGGCCTCCAGCACCGCTGGGCCCTCGCCCGACGCGGTCTCAGCACCGAAGCCAATCACAATGGTCGTAATCTGCTTCTGCTTCAGCGCCTGCACCGCGGCGACGGAGGCATCGGAGTCCAAGCACCCACGCTTCTCGTAAGAGCCAAAACAGCCGTTGTTATCAATGGTGCACTTGCAGAGTTCGGGATTGGCGCCGGTGTTGACGTTATTCACGTTGCAATTCGGAAGACCGTCCGTCAGCAGGATGACGAAGTTCTCCCGATCCGGGGCCTGAAGGCCCGGCAGTCCACCTACGAAGTTCAGACTGCCGCTCGTCGGCGTACCACCGAGCGGCCGCCCCTCACCACTATTGGGGATGCCCTGCAGGAGGTCGTTGATTTCACTGGCATGCGCCAGAAGGGACGCATCGTCCTCCTGGTCTGGCAGCCCCTTCAACAGCGCGCTCTCGCTTGCCTCACGGCACGAGTCTGCAACCGAGGCTCCTCCGCGCGTCTCCGGGTAGGTCGTCAGCGCGAAGCGCACGAACTGCCCACTGGACTCGAGAAACTGCGGAACGGCTGCCTGCAGCTCCGTCCAGCGCGTGGGGCAGACGTCGACATTACACGGCGCCTCGCGGCCACAGACCACCGGGGAGCCCTCGTACTCCACAATGCAGGCAGGATCCGAAGGGTTCACGGGGTCCGTCATCGACGCAGAGGTATCCACCAACAGCATGATGTTGGGCTTGCTCGCGCGGGCGTTGATGACCTCTTCCACCGTCGTCTGGGCGATGGCCAGCGGCTCCACCGGCTCGAAGTCGTACGTCTGGCAGGCCAGGACGACGGCGCCGACGGAGAGTGCACTCAGGAGGGGCAGCTTGGAGCGCATAGGCGATGAATTCCTTCTGCTACTGGGGGACGCGGAGCTTCCCGCGTGGCCGGGGTTCTCCAAAGGGGGTACGGCGTGCCCCCAGGTTATCGCGTCATTCCCGTCGTGCGCTACCGCGGCGGAAGACCGATTCGTGGCCGTTTGGATGCCACTGCGACGTTACAGCCAGAGCGATGCATGGCTGTGTACGTGGGCTCACCGCCCACCTCCTAGAGGGTCAGCACCCGTGCACCCGCGGTCAGTCGCCACAGCGTGGCCATCCCCATCACCTCATCCAGGGTGCCCGCCAGCGCCTCCGGCTCGTAGCCGCAGATGCGCACCGTGGTGTCGCAGGCGATCAACCTCGCGCCCAGTGTGCGCGCCTCTTCCAGCATCCGCGCGGGCGCCAATACCCCGAGTGACTCCGCGCGCGTGAACTCCTCATGCTCACGTTCGCTCGAGGGCTGGCCGTAGGCGCCACTCGCGAGCTGGCGTAGCGCATCGAAGGCGAAGACGAAGTACACCTCGTCGCCCATGGCCGCGGCGGTGATGCCCATCGTGGCGGCCTGGAACGCCGGCTCGTACGTCGCGTGCTGCAGGAAGAAGAGGACCCGTCCGGCCATGACGCGCGGACCATAACGGGCTTGCCGTCCCGCCGCGCCACCAATGACGTATAACCCGGAAACGTCCCCCCTGTTCGGGAAGCCCCCATGACGACCACCCTCCCCCCACGTCCTGGCGCCGTTCCCCCTCCGGCCTCCCGTCGTCTCGCATGGAGGCCCGTGGTCCTCGGAGCCGTGCTGTTCGCGGGCGCCGGAGGCCTGGCCCGGGTCAACACGTCCGCCAGCGCGGAGCCCTCACTCACCTCCAATTCGACGACCCCAGCGGGTGACGTGCACGCCCAGGTCGTCGCGCTCCTCGATGCGACGCGGACCGGGGCGCCCTCCGAAGAGGCCTGGCGCCGCCTGGGACCTGGCGCGGTGCCCGTGCTCTCCGCCCTCGTCGTGGATCCGTCCGCGCCCGCCGCGCGGCGCACGCTCGCCGTGGCGTCCCTGGCGCTGGTGGATCCGACAAGCGGAGCGACTCCCATCCGAGCGGTGCTCGAAGACGCGAAGGCCCCGGCGGAGGTGCGAGTGAGCGCGGCGGGCGCGCTGGGCCGGTGCCTGGGGCTGGACGCCATCCCCACCCTCATCACCCGGTTGCAGGACCCGGAGCTCCAGGTCCGGGAGGCCGTGGCCGTGGCGCTCGGACGCCTGGGCGGACAGCAGGCCCGGCAGGCGCTGGAGGACCGTTTGCCCGTGGAGGAACGCGCCCTGGTCCGCGAGGCACTCCAGCGTGGCCTCACGCTCGTCGAGCCGTGAGGGCGTGAGGCCACAGACTCGGGGCTCGCGTCGGCCCGGGGCTTCCATTAGATGGAGGCCATGCGTCCCACCGTCCTCCTCTTCGACATCGATGGAACCCTGGTCACCACTGGCGGCGCGGGGCGCCGCTCCATGGAAGCCGCTTTCGAGAAGCTGCACGGGCGCCGGGATGCCTGTGACTCGTTCGCCATGTCCGGGATGACGGACCGGGCCATCGTCCGCCAGGCGATGCGCATCATCGGCGTGGAAGACACGACCGAGGCCATCGACGCCGTCATCCACGCCTACGTCACCCACCTGGCCGAAGAGGTCCACAAGGTGGATGACGCGCGCTACCGCGTCTTCCCGGGCATGCGCGAGGCCGTGAAGGAGGCCCGCTCCCTGCCTGGCTTCGCGGTGGGCCTGGGCACCGGCAACGTCCGTGAAGGCGCCCGCGTGAAGCTGGAGCGCGTGCGCATCTACGACCAGTTCGACTTCGGCGGCTTCGGCTGCGACAACGAGGACCGCACCGAGCTGATTCGCTGCGGCGCCAGGGCCGGCGCCGCGCGGCTGGGGGCCCCCCTGGAGGAATGCCGCGTCGTCGTCATCGGAGACACGCCCAAGGACGTGCATGCGGCCCAGGGCATCGGTGCTGAGTGCATCGGCGTGGAAACCGGCACCTTCGCCGCGCAGGCCCTCCTGGATGCCGGGGCGACCGTCGCCTTCCAGGACTTCTCCCACCCCGAGGCCCTGACGGCGTTGCTCGGCAGGCGCTGAGGCCCCTGCCCGGCCGCTCGGTGCACGGCGCCGGGTGTGCTATCTCCCGCCGCCCTTCCGAGGAGCCGCCGCATGTCGTCCACGCTCGAATCGTACGAGCTCATCCGCTTCGCCGAGGCCTTCGAGGCCCGCCTCGCCACGGCGGGGGAAATGCTCACCGGCCGGCCCGGCCTGGATGCCGAAAAAGGCTGGCTGGCCACCGCGCTGGAGCTGGTGCGCGCCGCGCGCGCCCCCACCGCGGGCGTGCTCGACCGCGTGAAGGACCTGCCCGAACTCGAAGAGGCGCGCGAGGAGTATGCCTTCCACCAGCAAGGGCTCTGGGTGGACGCGCTGGAGAAGCTGCACGCCGGCATCACCTTCACCGCCAGCAGCCGCGCACCCGTCATCGAGGCCCTGTTCCCTCACCTGAAGTTCCCCCAGCTCCGGCGAGCGCCCCGCGAGGCCGTGCTCGAGTACGCCACCTCCTACGAGCGGCGCACGAAGAGCGCCTATGTGACGCGCATCTTCGGCCGCGAGGATTTCGCGCTCGTCCGCCCCGTCATGGAGCAGGTGGTGGCCGCCCACACGGCGTGGCGCTCCAGCCATGAGCCCGCGCCCCTGTCCCTGGAACAGGAGGCCCTGCTGCGCGAGGAGCTGGTCACGCTGGGCCGGAAGCTCGACCAGTCCCTTCGCCAGGCGCGATTGCTGGCCGAGGCCGCGCTCGTGCCCGTCCCCACCGTCTATGAAGCCGCCGGGCTGAACCTGAAGCCCAAGCGCCGCGCGGGGCGCGGGCTGGCCCTCTCCGATGATGGGCTGGCCGGCTTCGACGAGCCCGGGGACTCCATGGAGCCCACCGAGGCCGAGCTCGCCGAGGTCGCGGCGCTCGACGCGGGCGACGATGTCGCGCCCACCAGGGCTTCAGAGCCGGTTGCGGCATCGGATGCCCCTGCGGCGGGTGTCGAGGCGACGGCCGGGGATGGCGACCTGGAGGCGGGGCACGACGCGGAAGCCACCCCCGCGAACGGTGGTGAGGGCTCGGACGCGATTGGCGCTGTGGCATCCACGGCTTCAGTGCCCGTAACGACCGCCGAGGCAACGGCTCCCGTGCCGGCAGATGGCTCGCAGGCCCCTCTCGAGACCGCATCCGAGGGTGATTCTCACGCGGGACCAGCCCTTCCGCCGCCCCAGGCCCAGGCCGACGGCGACACCTCGCCCGGCGAGTCCGCGGCCAGCGCGGTGACGAGCGACGGAGGCGAATCGGCTCCCGATGGCGCCCCCCTGGCGGCCCGCGACGCCGGCGCCCCCGCTCCGCGCGGTGGGCGCCGGGGCCGAAAGAAGGCGGAGGACTCCGAGCCCGCCGCTCCCGAGGCCGCCAAGTCACCTTCCGCCAGCGAGGCGCAGGCGCCGCGCGTCCGGAAGAAGAAGGGTTCCCCGCAGTCCGCGCCCCCGACACCGGGCGCGGAGACGCCGTAGAGGACACCGGGCCATGGCGGACGTCGCGCTTCCCATCGATCCCCTGTTGCCGGACATCGTCTCCACGCTGCGTGGCGCGCGCTCGCTCGTGCTGGAGGCCCCTCCCGGCGCGGGGAAGACGACCCGTGTGCCTCGCGCGCTCCTGGAGGCCGGGCTCGGACAGGGCAAGGAGATCATCGTCCTCCAGCCGCGCCGGCTCCCGACGAGGCTGGCCGCGCAGCGCGTGTCCGACGAGCTGGGCGAGCGCGTGGGCGACTCCGTGGGCTACCAGGTCCGCTTCGAGGACGTGCGCAGCGCGAAGACGCGCCTGTCCTTCGTCACCGAGGGCGTCCTGGGCCGCCGGCTCCTCTCCGACCCGAAGCTCCGGGATGTGGGCATCGTCGTGCTCGACGAGTTCCACGAGCGGCACCTCTCCGCGGACATCTCCCTGGCCCTGCTGCGCCGGCTCCAGGAGACGGCGCGCCCCGACCTCAAGGTCGTGGTCATGTCCGCGACCCTGGAGGCCGAGCCCATCCGGGCGTACCTCGGCGGAAGTCCCTCGCTCCGCTCCGAAGGCCGCCGCTTCGACGTCAGCGTGGAGTACCTGCCCGCGCCCGATGACCGCTACCTGGACCAGCAGGTGCTCTCCGGCCTCAAGCGCGTCTTCGCGCAAGGCGTGGATGGCGACGTGCTCGTCTTCCTCCCCGGCGCGGGTGAAATCCGCCGCGCGCGGGACACCTGCGCGGAGTTCGCCGAGCGCCAGGGCGCCGACGTCCTTCCCCTCCACGGAGACCTGTCCCCCGCCGAGCAGGACCGCGCCGTGCGGCGCAGCTCCCGGCGGAAGATCATCCTCTCCACCAACGTCGCCGAGACGTCCGTCACCATTGACGGCGTGGCCGTGGTCATCGACTCCGGGCTCGCGCGCGTGGCGTCCCACTCGCCCTGGTCCGGCCTCCCCACGCTCAAGCTGTCCAAGGTCAGCCGCGCGTCCGCCATCCAGCGCGCGGGCCGCGCCGGACGCACCCGCGCGGGCCACTGCCTGCGCCTCTACACCCAGCACGACTTCGACGGCCGCCCGGAGCAGGATGCCCCGGAGATTCGCCGCACGGACCTCGCGGAGACGGTGCTCTCCCTGCGCGCGGCCGGCATCACCGACCTGGCCGCGTTCCCCTTCTTCGAGCCGCCCCCCGCCGCGTCGCTCGATGCGGCGGAGGCGCTGCTCCGCCGCCTGGGCGCGGTCGACCCGTCCGGCCGCGTCACGGAGGTGGGCGAGCGGCTCCTGCGCTTCCCCGTCCACCCCCGTCAGGCGCGCATCATCGTCGAGGGAGAACGCCGGGGCGTGGGCGCCGAGGCGGCGGTGCTCGCCGCGCTCATGGGTGAGCGTGACATCCGCCGCGAGGCCCGCGCCAACCTGGGCCAGGGAGGCCGCTCGGCCGCCATCGTCAGCGGCCCGTCTGATTTGCTGGAGCTGTTCGAACGCTTCCGAGAGGCGGAACGCGCGGGCTTCGCCTCCGGCCGCATGCACTCGCTCTCACTGGAGGCCGGCGCCGTGCAGTCCGTGGACCGGGTCCAGAAGCAGCTCCGGCGCGCGGTGCGCGGCCAGGGCCAGCGTCCCCAGCGGCCCGAGGACGTGGAGCAGGCCCTGATGCTCAGCGTGCTCGCGGGCTATCCCGACCGCATCGCCCGGCGTCGGCGCCCCCGCGCGCCCGAGCTGCTGATGTTCGGCGGAGGCACCGCCACCCTGTCGGACGTCAGCGTCGTCCAGGACGCCGACCTCATGGTGGCCGCCGACGCCGAGGAACGCCCCGGCAAGGGCGCCGTGGTGCGGCTCGCCAGCGCCGTGGAGCCTGAATGGCTGCTGGACCTCTACCCGGACGCGCTGGAGGAGGTGGACACCCTCCAGTGGAACGCCGAGGCCCGGCGCGTGGAGCGGCTCACCCGCCTGTCCTACGGCAACCTCGTGCTGGAGGAGACGCGCACCCCCGCCCCCGCCTCCGAGGCCACCGCGCGCGTGCTCGTGGAAGCGGCGTTGGCCGCGGGGCCCGGGAAGTTCGCGGACCCGGAGGCCCTGGAGCAGTGGCGCACCCGCGTGGCCCTGCTGGCGGAGGCCTTCCCGGAGGCGAGGTTCCCCACCATCGATGACGCCTTCCTGCGCGACGCGCTGGCGTCACTCTGCTCGGACGCGCGCAGCTTCAAGGACCTGGAGGGCGTGTCGCTGCTGGACGCGCTCTACGCGCGGCTCACCTCCGAACAGCAGCGGCTGTTGGCCTCACACGCGCCCGAGCGCGTGACGCTCCCCGGAGGCCGCGGCGTCAAGGTCCACTACGAGCCGGGCAAGCCGCCCTGGGTGGAGTCCCGGCTCCAGGACTTCTTCGGCATGGCACAGGGGCCCAACGTCTGCGCGGGCCGCGTCCCGCTGGTGCTGCACCTGCTGGCGCCCAACATGCGCGCGGTGCAGGTGACGACCGACCTGGCCGGCTTCTGGGAGCGGCACTACCCCGCCATCCGCAAGGAGCTGTGCCGCAAGTACCCCCGGCACTCGTGGCCCGAGGACCCGCGGCATGCCCAGCCGCCCGCCCCCCGGCCACCGCGCCGCTGAGGGTTCCGTCAGAAGCGCTTGTGCATCTCCAGGTGCTCCATGCCGGCTTCCTCGAAGACGGCGCCGACCGGCAGGTAGCCATGCTTCTTGTAGAACTCCAGCGCGATGAGCTGGGCGTGCAGCATGATGCCGTTGACGCCACGCCGGCGCGCTTCCTCTTCGAGCGACGTCAGCAACATGGAGCCCACGCGCGCCTTGCGGTGCGACTGGAGGACGGCCATGCGGCCAATCTGGCCCCACGTGCCCTCCTGGTTCGCGGGAGGCTGAGGCAACATCACCAGCCGTCCGGTGCCAATGGCATGGCCGCCCTGGTTGGCGATGACGTGGTAGGCGTGCGCGTCCTCGGCGTCGCGCTCGATGCCCTCGGGAACCGCCTGTTCCTCGATGAACACCACCTCGCGGATGGCGAGCGCCTGCATGAGCTCCGCCTCACTCTGGATTTGAGTGATGGTGACGGGCGCGGAAGTATCCGGGGGAGAGGCCATGTCGCGGGCAAGGTACACAAAAGCCCGCGAGGTCAACAGGCGGAAAAAGCACTGTGGCGCGCCGGGGTTGCGCCCCATGCCCCGCCTGCCTGCCGCCCCCCGCCGGGTGGCCCGGAGCGTCCCGGTGCCGTGCTAGGCTGCATGCCGCCATGCGCCTCAACCGACTGCTCGCACTCGCCCTGGCCCTGTCGGCCCTGCCCGCCACCGCCCAGCCGGAGCTGTTCTTCGGCAACGGCCAGGCCCCCGTCTTCCGCGAGGAGGACATGGACAAGCGCTTCGCCCGGTCCAAGCTGAACCAGGGGTTGAACCAGGGGACGCAGGACGCCGGCTGTGCCCAGTTGCTCGGCGCGATGCTGACGCTGATGGGCGAGACGGGCGTCGTGCTGCACAAGCGCGACGAGAACTTCATGCTGGACCCGGTGCTGGTCAACGCCCTCAACACCCAGCTCGTCAACCCGCGCTTCCCGGGCAACGCCTTCTTCGTCGCCATGGTGCGGCGCGTGCTCATCGACCGGAAGCTGCCGCAGGAGTGGCTGGTGACGGCCCAGGCCCTGGCGCCCTACTACCCCGCAATCGACCTGGGGCGGCTGCGCTTCCTCGCCAGCGGCGTGAAGCCCCTGGACAGCTTCCTGCTGACCCTGCCCGCGCTCCGGGAGCGCTACGCGCAGGAGGTGCAGCGCGCCACCTCCGTGGGCGCCTCCACCGCCGAGGCCCTCTTCCGCGAGAACTACCTGGACCACGAGGTCGCCTTCGGCGCGCTGGAGCTGGTGGACGTCAAGCTGGAGAAGCCGAAGAAGCGGCGCCTCAAGAAGGGCGAGGAGCCGGAGCCCCCCTACATGCTGGCCCGCCTCGTGTGGGTGGAGCCCGAGGCGCCGACCACGGAGCGCTACGAGTTCCACTTCGGCAAGCCCACCAAGCGCGCCCGGGTGGAGATCTCCGCGAAGCTCCAGGAGACGCAGTTCACGGACCTCAACAAGCTGCTCAAGGGAGCCCGCGTCCTCGTGCGGGGCCGCCTCTGGGAGTACAAGAAGAACCTGGCGGGCATCGAGCTCCGTAACGCGCTGCTCTTCCCGGAGCGGGACTGGACGAAGACGCCCATGCTGGCGGACCCGGCCGCCGTCGCCGCCTGCCCCCTGGCCGTCAACGACTTGACGGGCTTCGCCCCCATCCAGCCCGGCGCCTTCGGGAAGCAGCGCTGACGCACATCCTCCCGCCCGGACGCCCATCCACCCGGCGGTACCGCGCCCGAGGGGATGGCCTCGGGGCGCGGAGGAATCCACGGCTGGCACGCCCCCTGCTCAGCTCCCCGCGCCCACCGCACGAGGGATGCCATGAAGGTCGACAGCCAGGAGCCCACCGCCGGCGCAAGACAGGCGAAGTCCTCGCCCGACGCCGAGCGCTTCAAGAAGGCGCTGGAGGAATCGGACGCACGCAACACCCCGCCCCAGCCGCAACGCGGCACCACACGCTCCCCCGCGACGGCGCGCGTCCGGCCCACGCCGCAACCGCTGGCGCGAGCCTCCGGGCCCGTGCTCGCCACCCAGCGTGGCGCCCTCTCCAGTCCGGAGAGCCTGGGGCTCAAGCGGCAGGCGATGCACGCCGAAGTCCAGCGACTGGACACGGTCCGCGGTGAGGCCCAGACACAGGGCCAGGCGCGCACCGAGCACCGGCTCCACGAGTTCATCGCCCGCGAGCTGTCGAAGGACCTGCGCGCCCCGCTCCCCACGCCGACGGAGCCGCGCCCGCCACAGGGGCCGCCGCCGCCGGACGCGCAGCGCCCGCCTCAGGAGCCTCCCGGGCAGGACGGCTCCCCTCAGGTGTCCATGGGCGCGGCGGGCGCGAGCGCCCACGTCGAGGACACGAGCCCCGCCCCGCGCGCCGAGGCCGCCCTGGCGCTCATCGAGCGAATCGAGGTGTTCGTGAAGTCCCAGCGGCCCGCGCTCAGCATGAGCCTGCGCGGCCACCTGGACGCCACCGTGGAGGTCGAGCGGACCGGCCCGCGCGAGGTGTCCCTGCGCATCCAGGGCCGGCACCGCCCCGTGGCGGCCGAGGACCTGAGCCGGCTGCGGGACGCGCTGGAGGCGCGCGGCTTGAAGCTGCGCTCACTGCGCGCGGAGTAGCCCGGTGGAACGAAGAAGGCCCTCTCGCCGAGGGGCGAAAGGGCCTTTCCGGGGCGCGCCAACCTCAGTGGGTTGTCAGCCGCCCGCCGGATCCAGCAGGGAGCGCTTGTCTTCCTTCGTCTTGAACTCCTCCGCCTCGGGCAGCGCGGCCTTCTTCTCCGCGATGTTGGGCCACTTCGTGGAGAAGTCGGCGTTCAGCGCCGTGTATTCCTTCCACTGCGGCGGCAGCTCCGTCTCCGGGAAGATGGCCTTGGTGGGGCACACCGGCTCGCAAGCGCCGCAGTCGATACACTCATCCGGGTGGATGACCAGGAAGTTGGCACCCTCGTAGAAGCAGTTGACCGGGCACACCTCGACACAGTCGGTGTACTTGCACTTGATGCAAGGGTCGGCAACGACGTAGGCCATTGAAAAGTCTCCTCTCGGTAGAAACCAGGCGCGTCCGTGGGCGCGCAGAGTAGTGGTTCGAGCTGGCGATGGCACCCTGAATCTGTGCCATCCCTCCGCCCGCGTCGGGGCTCAGCCCAACAAGCCCTGGGCCAGCAGCAGCTCGGCCACCAGGATGGCGCCGCGCGCGGCCCCCATCTTGGTGTTGTGCGACACCAGCACGTACTTGAAGCCGTTCTCCAGGACGCCATCCTCGCGGATGCGTCCGACGGTGGTGGCCATACCGCCGTGCGTGTCCCGGTCCAACCGGGGCTGGGGTCGGAAGGGATCGTCCAGCACCTCAATCCAGCGCGGCGCGGCGGACGGCAGGTTCCTGGCCGGCTCGGCGCCCCGCCATTCCCGCAGGGCCTGGGTCACTTCGGCCACGGTGGCCTTCTTGCCCAATGAGACGAAGACGGACTCGGTGTGGCCCTCCATCACCGCCACGCGGGTGCAGGTGCAGGACACGCGCACGTCATGCGGCGTGAGGCCGTCCGCGGAAGGACGCAGCGCGCCGAGGATTTTCTTCGTCTCCACCTCGACCTTGTGCTCCTCCTTGGGAATGTAGGGGATGACGTTGTCGAGGATGTCCATGCCGATGACGCCCGGCGAGCGGCCTGCGCCGGACATGGCCTGGAGGCTCGTCATGAGCACGGCCTTCACCCCGAAGCGCTCCACCAGCGGCGCCAGCGTCACCGCCAGGCCCGTGGTGGTGCAGTTGGGGATGGGGACGATGAAGCCCTTCCAGCCGCGCCGCCGCTGCTGCTCCCGGATGAGGGGCGCGTGCGCGGCGTTGACGGGGGGAATCAGCAGCGGGACGTCGTCCTCGTAGCGGAACGCGCTGGCGGCGGAGAAGACGGGGATGTCCTTCGCCAGCTTCGGCTCCAGTTCGCGCGCCACGTCCGCCTCCACGGCGGAGAAGACCAGGTCGTAGTCCCTGGCCTCCAGGGCGTCACCGGCCACCACCTTCATCTGGGCGAGCTCCGCGGGCAGCGGCTCCGGGACGAACCAGGCCGTCATGCCGCTGGCCGTTTTCAGCGCCTCCGCGTACGTCTTGCCCGCCGAGCGAGGCGAGGCCGCGAGGCCCGTCAGCTCGATGGAGGGGTGGTCCTTGAGGGCGGCGATGAACTGCTGTCCGGCGAGTCCAGTGGCACCGATGAGGGCCGCGCGAAGCCTGGCCATGGGGGCGTGTCTCCAGTCTCCAGAGGAGGAAGTCGCCCGCTCCATAGCACCCTTTGACGACGCACCGCATCCACCCTGGTGCTCAGCGGGGCATCGCGGCGACGGGGGCCCGGGTGTGCCGCTCCGTGGGGAAGCCACCTGTGACCCAGGCCAGCAGCCCGCCGTCGAGACAGACGGCCTCGCGGCCCTTCATCCGGAGCAGGCGGCAGACACGGCGCGTGTCCCTTCCGTCCGGCGAGCAGCCGCAGAGGACGATGAGCTCGTCGTCCGGGAGCATGTGGTGGTCGCGGGCAACCTCCGCGGACGTCATGCGCAAGGCACCTGGGATGTGCAGGTCATAACGCTCCCAGTCCGCGGCATCCCGGCAGTCGAGGACGAGCACTTCGTCGTCCCCCAGACGCATGTAAAGCTCGGCACAGACGATGATGGGCTCCACGGTGCCCTCCGCGGGGTCTCTTCGGGTAACCCAGAGCGCCCGGGACGTCTTCCCGCCCCGCCTCCCCGCCTGCCCTCCTCGAAGCGGACGGGGCGCCGTGCCGCGCCGCGCCCCCTCCCTACAGGCCGAGCTGCTTGGCGATGATTTCGTTCATCACCTCACTGGTGCCGCCGCCAATGGGCCCCAGCCGCGCGTCACGCCAATGCCGCTGGATGTCGTACTCCATCATGTAGCCCGCGCCGCCGTGGAGCTGGAGGCACTCGTCCGCCACGCGGCAGCACGTCTCGGTGGCCACCTTCTTCGCCATGGACGTCTGCGCCACCGCCCACTCGCCAGCCACGTGCAGGCGCAGCGCGTGGTAGGTGAGCTGACGCGCCGACTCGCGCACGGTGAAGAGGTCCGCCAGCTTGTGGCGCACCACCTGGAACTGATGGAGCGACTGGCCGAAGGCGCGCCGCGACTTCACGTGCGCCAGCACCGTCTCCAGCATGTCCTCCATGGCGCCCACCGCGCCCAGCGCGAGCGACAGGCGCTCCCACTGGAAGTTGCCCATGATCTGCGCGAAGCCCTGCCCCTCCACGCCTAGCAGGTGCTCCGCGGGCACGCGGCAGTCCTCGAAGAACAGCTCCGCGGTGTCCGAGGCGCGCCAGCCCAGCTTGTCCAGCTTGCGCCCCACGGAGAAGCCCGGCGTGCCCTTCTCCACCACCAGCATGGACAGGCCCTTGTGGCCCGCGGCCGGGTCCGTCTTCACCGCCAGCACCACGAAGTCCGCGCGCACGCCGTTGGTGATGTACGTCTTGGAGCCGTTCACCACGTAGACGTCACCCTCGCGCCGCGCGGTGGTGCGCAGGCCCGCCACATCCGAGCCGGCGTCCGGTTCGGTGATGCCCAGCGCGCCAATCTTCTCGCCCTGGATGGCGGGGGTCAGCCAGCGGCGCTTCTGCGCGTCCGTGCCGAACAGGTGGATGGGCCCCGTGGAGATGGTGAACTGGGCCCCCAACCCCGCCGACACACCGCCCGAGCCGCAGCGCCCCAGCTCCTCCAACAGCACCGCCTCGTACAGTTCCCCCGCCGCCGAGCCCCCGTACTCCACCGGGTACTTCAAGCCGAGGAAGCCCAGCTCGCCGAAGCGGGTGAACAGCTCCCGGGGGAACGCCTCCCGGGCCTCCCACTCCCTCACGAAGGGGAGAATCTCCTTCTCCACCACCGCACGTACGGTGCGACGAAACGCGTCATGCTCTTCCAGGTACAGCCCGTGGCCGTGAAGCATCTTTCGAGCACCTCGTCCTGTCGGGCGCCCGTCCGCACGCGCACCCGGGGTGGAACCTTCTGGTGACGGCATGGTAACGGGACGCATGCGCACCAGACAGCCGTTGCATCCTTGACCGCGTGGTGGCGGGCTGCGTATAAAGCCGACCCCATCCTGTCGGCGCCATAGCCAAGTGGTAAGGCAAAGGTCTGCAAAACCTTCATTCCCCGGTTCGAATCCGGGTGGCGCCTCAAAGACACAAGGCCCGGTGCGGAAGTCACTCCGCATCGGGCCTTGGCCTTTTCAGGGGCAGTGAAGCGGGAACGGGGCGTCAGCAGCCCAGTTCCACCGCGCCGAGGTCCGGCCCGCCGCCGCAGAACGGGATGCCGACGTCCGCGCCCGAGTCCAGGGCCATGGGCCCCGGAGCGAAGGCCGCGCCGAGGTCGGCGGAGCCCAGGCGGGACGTCATGTCCCCCGTGGCGGCCTGATAGACGGTGAGGTCCACCGGCTCGCCGTCCTTCTTGAACTGGGCGCCGGCCGGGAAGAGGTTGTTGCCCACACTCATGCCCGGGGCCATGGGGCCCAGGTTCACCGCGATGAGGGCGTCCGCGAAGATGTTGTTCCGCACCACGGGGGACTCGGTGGGCCCGCCGGTGCCGTGGCCGATGATGAGCGCCGTGGCCGCGCGGGTGACGGTGTTGTTGACCACCAGGGTGCCCTTCGAGTTCTCCAGGCGGATGCCCGTGCCCTCCCCGCCTCCGGACTCGGTCATGTCGTACACGCGGTTGCGGCGGATGACGACGCCGGTGGGCATGGCCCCGTCGTGGTTGCCGCCCACCGCGATGCCCTTCGCGCCGTCGTAGATTTCGTTGTCCTCCACCAGCACGTTGCTCGCGGAGTAGTGGATGACGACGACGTCGCCCCGCGCCGTGGAGCTCGGGAGGAAGTGGTGCATCCGGTTGTTGCGGAGCGTCACCCCGTAACACGTCTTGATGTCCACCGCGTTCTCCCGGTTGGCGTAGAAGTGGTTGTTCTCCACCAGGAGGTTCTCCGCGGGCGGCAGGTCGCTGAAGCCCTCGGGGCCCAGGCACTGCACGGAGTCACCGGAGTTGTCGTGGATGTCGTTGTTGCGCACGGTGATGTCGCGCGAGGTGGGCTGCACCACGACGCCGTGCGAGTCCTCGTTGCCGGTGGTCTTCACGAAGTCGTGGATGTGGTTGTTCTCGATGATGGCGCCGGTGGCGTCGTTGAACGTCGTCACCGCGCCGCCGCCCGTGCCGCCGTGCAGGTCCGAGTTGACGAGCATGGAGCCCGTCACGTCGCCCTCGAAGGTGACGGCGAAGGGCGTCTGGCCCTCCAGGTCGATGTCGAAGCCGTCGATGATCCAATGCGGCTGGCGCACCTGGACCAGGCCGTGCTCGCCGGGGCCCAGGACGATGCGCGGGCCGCCCTCGCCCTGGAGCGTGATTTTCGCGTCGGCCGTGCCGGGCTTCGCGTCGTCACCGATGATGACCCGCTCCGCGTAGGTGCCCGGCAGGACGCGGATGAGCTCGCCCGGGCCGGCCAGGCTGATGGCCTTGTTGAGGGTGCGCAGGGGCTGCGCGGCGCTGCCGTCGCCCGCGTCGTTGCCCGACGTGCTCACCACCCACTCGCGCGTGTAGACGGGCGCCTCGGCGGCGGTGGTCATCGCCGTGGCGCTGACGGCCGGCTGGGGTGACGGGTCCTCGATGTTCACATGGTCCGAGTGGTTCGGCAGCGCGGCCACCGGCGTCCCCGCCACCGCCTGCACCCCTACGGGGGGGCGCGTCGCGAAGGCGCGGGTGGGCGCGGATGACTCCGCTGGCGCTGGCGCTGGCACCGAGCGCGGGGCCGAGCTCTCCACGGGCACGGGCGTGCCCCCACTGTCGGAGCCCGAGCAGGCCGTCGAGCCCAGCACCATCAGGCCCGTGGCCAGGAACGTCAGCTTCAGGCAGTTGCCGTGTCGGATTTTCATGAGCAGGGGCAACGCCGGAAGGCCTGTGCGCTATTCATCCCCTCCCGTCATGACACGCCCCCGCCGGCCTGCCCGGCGGGCGCCCGGCGAACGGTCCGTGACACCTTGGAGGTGCGACAGTACGGTGTCGCCCCCCGTGCGCCACGCCGTCACCCCGCTTCTCGCCGCCGTCCTGCTCTCCGCCTGCGTGGCCTCGAAGCCCGCGGCCGACGTGCCCCGCGCGTCCGCCACCGGGCCGGCCGTCGTCTCATCATCCGAGGTGCCGCCGGAGCCGCCAGCGAGCGAGGACGCCCCGACTTCCGAGCCAGCCCACCAGGACACGCCAGGAGAGCCGGTTCACCCGGCGGGCAGCGCATCAGCGGCCACGTCCCAGGGGCCCTCGGCGAGCGCGGGCGATGGCGAAGCCCGCGGCGACGGAGGCGGCGCTCCGGCCTCGGCCACGGAGGGGCCCCCCGGGAGCACGGCACCGGGGCATGACCACGACGGCCACGGCCCCGCGGCTCCGCCCTTGGAGGAGGACCCGCTGGCCCAGGGGCTTCCCACGCCGGGGGACCTCAAGCGCCTGGACTTCCGCGGCGGCGAGCCGCGCGTGCCGGTGCGGCTGATGGAAGGCCGCGCCGAGGTCACCTTCGCTCCCCGGGGCCGGATGCGGCTGCGCTTCGGGGGCCCCGACGAGAAGATGCTCGACGCGGCGGCGGGCACCCGGTGGACCGTCCGCGTGACGCAGGGCACCCCGGCGGAGCTGTCCGCCCGCGTGCAGCTCGCCGAGTTCCGCATCGCGGACCGCGACGGGCTCCAGGCGGCGCTCGCGTCCTGGCGCGAGAAGGGGCTCGCGGTCCGGGCCCAGGTCCTGGGCTCCGTCTATGGCATCGCCGGCAAGGTCATCGACAACCGGCGCACCCTGCTGCTGGTGGACGAGGTCCTCACCCCCGAGGCGGCCGGCCGGAAGCAGGCGGAGCTGCTGCGCAGCCATGGCGCGCGGACGACGCTCTTCGAGGAGGTGAAGACGCCTGCCAAGGCCATCCTGGAGGTGCGCGACGAGGCGGGCGTGGTGGTGGGCCTGGCCCAGGACCGGCTGGACGCGGAGACGCCCGACGGCGCGGGCTTCGACGTCCGCCAGGTGGAGTTCGGCGTGGGCTACGACTTCCACGGCTTCGAGGACCGCACCTTCCGGGGCGCGCTCCAGTTCGTCGTGGACCGCTCCGGCCGGCTGGCGGTGGTGAACGTCGTCCCGCTGGAGGACCTGCTCAAGGGCCTGGTGCCCGCGGAGATCTTCGCCCGGGCCCATCCGGAGGCCCTCAAGGCCCAGGCCGTCACCGCGCGCGGCGAGGTGCTGGCCAAGGTGGGCATCAAGCACCTGGCGGACCCCTACCTGCTCTGCTCCGAGCAGCACTGCGCCGTCTACCGGGGCCGCACCGGCGAGGCCGCCAGCACCACCGCCGCGGTGGAGGCCACTCGGGGCGAGGGGCTCTTCAGCGAGGACGGCCGGCTGGTGGACTCCGTCTACAGCGCCGTCTGCGGCGGCCACACCGAGGACAACGACGTGGTGTGGGGCGGGCCCCCGGACCCCAGCCTGCGCGGCCGTCCGGACGTCATCGGCCCCGTGGGCGCCATGCCCCTCCCCGCCAGCCTGGAGCGCTGGCTGACGGCCCCCAACCTCCTGGCGGCCTGCCGGCTCTCCAGCTTCGCGCGGCCCAGCAAGTTCCGGTGGGAGAGGCGCTTCACGGCCGAGCAGGTGGACGCGCGCCTGAAGAAGCTGGGCGTGGGGCGCGTCCAGGCCCTGGCGCTGACGGACCGGGGCGTCTCTGGCCGCGCGGCCGTGTTGTCGGTCTCCGGCGACAAGGGCGCCACCCAGGTGCGCGGCGAGCTCAACATCCGCCGCCTGTTCGGCATGCTCAACAGCAGCATGGCGGTGGTGGAGGCCGAGCGGGACGCCGAGGGCCGGCTCACCGGCTGGCTTTTCCGTGGCGGGGGCTGGGGCCACGGCGTAGGAATGTGCCAGACGGGCGCCATTGGCCGGGCGGAGGCCGGGCAGCGCTACCAGGACATCCTCCGTCACTACTACAACGGTGCCGAGGTGGCCCCCATCTATTGAAGCGGGGAGGGGTTATCCTCCAGCCCCGTGCGCGGCCCGCGAATCAGTCAGCCCCTTCACCTGTTCAGCCGCGAACGCGACGGGACTAGTCCGCCCGTTCGGAGGTTTATCATCCCGCCGTGAGCACGGGTTCTCCCAACAACTGGCGTCGCCGGAGGCGGCAGAAGTCGTCCGCGGGGCGTTTCGCCGCGGCGCTCGCGCTCGCCCTGCTCCTCCATGCCGTCTACGTGGGCACCCTGCTGCTGACGGGCACGCTCCAGGGCGAGCCCACGGCCCGCAAGCCGTCGAAGCGGCCCTCCGCCGTGGCCGTGCGTCCGCTCACCGCCGAGCAGTGGGCGAAGAACCGCGGCCAGGCCTCGCCCCAGACGAAGTCCCAGGTGTCGGAGCGCCCCAAGGCCGAGGAGAAGAAGGCCGAGGAGAAGAAGGCCGAGGAGACGCCCAAGGGGCAGGTGGTGGACGTCGCGCCGGGCAATGAAGAGGTGGACCCGAACGCGAAGTACCTGGCGGAGAGCAACAACCGCGTCCAGAAGGAGACGCGCGCCCGGGAGCAGACGCCCTTCTACCGCAACGCCATGCCCCAGCGGACGGCGCCGCAGAACCAGCAAGGCCAGAACCGGGACGCGCAGGCGCCGCCGCGGATGGCCGGCAACAACGGCATGGGCGACGACGAGCGGCCCATGGCCCAGGGCGGCCAGAAGCCCGCCTTCGAGATCCCCGACGCCCGCAAGAAGAACGAGGTGGCGATGAAGACGGACCCGACGTCGCCGGGTCCGGGCGTGGAGGTGAACAACCAGAACGAGAGCGACGAGGTCATCGGGAACTCCAAGCGCCTCAACATCCAGCCGGGCACCGGCGGCGAGGAGGCCGGCTCCACGGGCCGCGCGGGCGCGCCTGGACTGGCGACGCTGGCGCCGTCGCGCGCCGTCATGGACAAGATCCTGGGCGCGGCCCCCAATGACCACCTGCAGGACGCCGAGGAGGGCGACGGCACCCTCCTCAACACGCGCGAGTGGAAGTACGCCAGCTTCTTCAACCGCGTGAAGCAGAGCGTGGGCATGCACTGGAACCCCAACGAGCAGCTTCGCCGGAGAGATCCCACCGGCGGCATCTACACGGGGCGAGACAGGTACACGCTGCTGGAGATCACGCTCGACGAGCGCGGTCAGTTGACGGACATCCAGGTGGAGAAGAGCAGCGGGCTCGACTTCCTCGACTTCGAGGCGGTGTCGTCCTTCAAACGCGCGCAGCCCTTCCCCAACCCGCCCCCCGGGCTGCTGTCGGACGACGCCAAGGTGAAGTTCCAGTTCGGTTTCTTCATGGAAATGGGCGGTGGCCCCAGGATGCGGCTGTTCCGCCAGCCCAACTGAGCGCGCACTGAAGTACCGTGCCCCGCGTGGACGGGACGACGCTCACCGACAGAAACCTGGCGCAGCAGGAGCGGAACCGGAAGGTCCGCCACGTGCTGCTGGGCATCCTCGTGGCCAACTGGGTGGTGGCCAGCGCCAAGCTGCTCTTCGGGATGCTGAGCCAATCCGCGGCGGTGACGGCGGACGGGCTGCACTCGTTCATCGACGGCGGCTCCAACGTGCTGGGGCTGGTGGCCATGGGCGTGGCGTCACGCCCGGCGGACGAGGACCACCCCTACGGCCACGGCAAGTTCGAGGCGCTCGCGTCGCTGGGCATTGGCGCGATGATTGGCGTGGGCATGCTGGAGCTGGGGCGCATGGCGCTCGACTCGGTGCTCAACGACAAGCACCCGCAGGTGACGGGCACCATGGCGGCCGTCATGGCCTTCACCCTGGTGGTGAACCTGGTGGTGACGCGGGTGGAGCGCTACTACGGGCGCAAGTACAAGAGCACCCTGCTGCTGGCGGACGCGAGCCACACCCTGTCCGACGTCTACGTCACCCTGGCCGTGCTGGGCTCCCTGGCGCTGGTGTGGCTGGGCTACCCGCGCGCGGACGGGCTGATTGCCCTGGCCGTCATGCTCTTCGTCGCCTGGGTGGCCTACGGCATCGTCCGGCAGGCGGTGGGCATCCTCTCCGACACGGCGCGCCTGGATTCGGAAGAGGTGAAGCGGCACACGCTGGCCGTCCCGGGCGTGCGCTCCTGCCGCGACGTGCGCAGCCGCGGCATGGAGGAGAGCGTCTACGTGGACCTCAAAATCGAGGTGGACCCGCAGCTCACCACCGCCCAGGCCCACGAGCTGGCGGACCGGGTGGAGCGGACGCTCCAGGCCGCCTATCCCCAGGTGGTGGACGTGGTCGTCCACGTGGAGCCGGACCGCGGCGCCCTGGCCGCGCCCGCGTAACGACGGCGAAGGCCGCCTCCCCGACCCGGGAGACGGCCTCCAGTCACGACGCGTGCTGCCCGCGAGGCGTCAGGCCGTGGCGGCCTTCGGCTCCGGCGTCATGTAGTCCTCGATGGGCGGGCACGAGCAGACCAGCTTGCGGTCGCCGAGCACGCTGTTGAGCCGGCCCACGGAGGGCCAGAACTTGTTGTCGCGGACCCACGGCGCGGGGAACACGGCCTGCTCGCGCGAGTAGGGCCGGTTCCACTCCGGCGCGGTGACGACGCGCGCGGTGTGCGGGGCATGCTTGAGGAGGTTGTTGTCCCTGGGCGCCCGGCCCTCCTCGATGTCCCGAATCTCCTGGCGGATGGAAATCATCGCGTCGCAGAAGCGGTCCAGCTCGGCCTTGGACTCGCTCTCCGTCGGCTCAATCATGAGCGTGCCCGCCACCGGGAAGGACACGGTGGGCGCGTGGAAGCCGTAGTCCATGAGGCGCTTGGCCACGTCCTCCACCTCCACGCCGGCCGTCTTCTTCAGCGGGCGCAGGTCCACGATGCACTCGTGCGCCACCTTGCCGCGCTTGCCCCGGTACAGCACCGGGTAGTGCGCGTCGAGGCGCGCGGCCACGTAGTTGGCGCTGAGGATGGCCAGCTTGGTGGCCTGGGTCAGCCCCTCCGCGCCCATCATCGCGATGTACATCCACGAGATGAGCAGGATGCTCGCGCTGCCCCAGGGCGCCGCGGAGATGGCGCCAATGGCCTCCGAGCCGCCCGTCTGGATGACGGGGTGCCCCGGCAGGAACTTCACCAGGTGGCTGGCCACGCAGATGGGGCCCATGCCCGGGCCGCCGCCGCCGTGCGGGATGCAGAACGTCTTGTGCAGGTTGATGTGGCACACGTCCGCGCCAATCAACCCCGGCGCGGTGAGGCCCACCTGCGCGTTGAGGTTGGCGCCGTCCATGTACACCTGGCCGCCGCGCTCGTGGACGATGGCGCAGATTTCGCGAATCTCCTCCTCGAACACGCCGTGGGTGGACGGGTACGTCACCATCAGCGCGGCGAGCGCGTCCTTGTGCGCCTCCGCCTTGGCGCGCAGGTCGTCCAGGTCGATGTTGCCATTCTCGTCGCACTTCGTGACGACGACCTTGTAGCCCGCCATCACCGCCGAGGCCGGGTTGGTGCCGTGCGCGGAGGACGGAATCAGGCACACGTCCCGGTGCCCCTGGCCGCGGCTCTGGTGGTAGGCGCGGATGACCAGCAGGCCCGCGTACTCGCCCTGGCTGCCGGCGTTGGGCTGGAGCGAGCAACCGGCGAAGCCCGTCACCTGCGTCAGCATCTGCTCGAGCTGCTCGAAGATGACCTTGTAGCCGGCCGCCTGCGAGGTGGGCGCGAAGGGGTGCAGCCGCCCGAACTGGGGCCACGTCACCGGAATCATCTCCGCGGTGGCGTTGAGCTTCATGGTGCAGCTCCCCAGCGGAATCATCGAGTGCGTGAGGGACAGGTCCTTCGACTCGAGCCGCCGGATGTAGCGCAGCATCTCCGTCTCGGAGTGGTAGCTGTTGAAGACGGGGTGCGTGAGGTACGCGCTGGCGCGGCGCAGCGCCGGCGCCACGACGCTCTCCACGCCCTCCCCCACCAGGTCCGCCAGCACCGGCGCCGAGGACTTGCCGGTCCCCGTGGCGAAGGCCGACAGGATGTCCTCCACGTCCGCCGGGCGCGTCGTCTCGTCCAGGGACACGCCCAGCGTCTTCTCGTCGATGCGGCGGAAGTTCATCCGCGCGGCTTCCGCGGCGCCCAGCACCGCGCGCACGTGCGGCGCCGTCAGCTCCACGCGCACCGTGTCGAAGTACTGGTCGTGCTTCAGCTTGAGGCCCAGCTTCGCCAGCCCCCGCGCCAGCAGCACCGTGAGGCCGTGCACGCGCTCCGCGATGGACTTCAGCCCGGAGGGGCCGTGGTACACCGCGTACATGCTGGCGATGACGGCCAGCAGCACCTGCGCGGTGCAGATGTTGCTCGTCGCCTTCTCGCGGCGGATGTGCTGCTCACGCGTCTGGAGCGCCATGCGCAGCGCGCGGCGGCCCTGCGCGTCCTCGGACACGCCGATGAGGCGGCCCGGCATGACGCGGGTGTACGCGTTCCTGGTGGCGAAGTAGCCCGCGTGCGGCCCGCCATAGCCCATGGGCACGCCGAAGCGCTGGGCGCTGCCCACCGCCACGTCCGCGCCGAACTCGCCCGGCGGCGTCAGCAGCGTGAGGCTCAGCAGGTCCGCGGCCACCACGAGCAGGCCGCCCGCGGCGTGCACCTGCTCCCCGAAGGCGCGGTAGTCATGCACCGCGCCGTCGGTGGCCGGGTACTGCACCAGCGCGCCCACGAACTTCCTCGAGCCCAGGTCCACCGTGCGGTGGTCCCCCACCACCACCTCCACGCCCAGCGGCTGGGCGCGGGTGCGCACCACGTCCACCGTCTGCGGGTGGCAGGCCTCGGAGACGAAGAAGGCCGCGCCTTCGTCGTCACCCTTCGCGTGGAGCGCCAGGGCCATGGCCTCGGCGGCCGCGGTGCCCTCGTCGAGCAGCGAGGCGTTGGCCACCTCCAGCCCGGTGAGGTCCATGATGAGCGTCTGGAAGTTGAGCAGCGCCTCCAGCCGGCCCTGGGCAATCTCCGCCTGGTAGGGCGTGTACTGGGTGTACCAGCCCGGGTTCTGGAAGACGTTGCGGAGGATGACGTTGGGCGTGTGCGTGTCGTGGTAGCCCATGCCGATGAAGGACCGGAACACCTGGTTCTTCGCGGCGATGGACTCCAGGGCGGCGAGCAGCTCGTGCTCGCCGCGCGCGGGGCCGAGCTTCAGCGGCTCCCTGGCGCGGATGGCGGGCGGGACGGCCTGGTCGATGAAGGCATCGAGCGAGTCCACGCCCAGCGCGGACAGCAACTGCTTCAGCTCGGTGTCATCCGGACCGATGTGACGGCCGGCAAACGGCTCCTGATACTTCCAGTTCAAGGACATGGCTTTGTGGCTCGCGGGCGAGTCGTGCGTCGAGAAGTCGAGGACCGTCCCTAACAGTCAGTCCCCGCCGCTTCACGCTCAGGCGTTCTTGAGCAGCTCGGTGTAGGCGGCGGCGTCCAGGAGGCCGTCCACCTGCTTGGGGTCCGACAGCTCGATCTCCAGCAACCAGCCCTCCCCGTACGGCGCGTCGTTCACCTGCTCGGGGCTCTCCGTCAGGGTGTCGTTCACCTTCACCACCGTGCCCGCCACGGGCGAGAACAGCTCGGACACCGCCTTCACGGATTCAATGCTGCCCACCGCGTCGCCCTTCGACACCTTGGCGCCGACCTTGGGCAGCTCCACGTAGACGACGTCTCCCAGAGAGGTCTGGGCGTGGTCGGTGACACCCACCACCACCACGTTGCCCTGCACACGGGCCCACTCGTGCTCTTCGGTGTACTTCAGGTCGCCAGGAACGTTGGCCATGTCGGTGCTCCTATCTGGAACGAGGGTGCTTCAGGGCTTCTTGTAGAAAGGCGTCTTGACCACCACCGCGGGCACCGCGCGCCCCCGGATGTCCACGTCGAAGGTCGACCCTTCCGCGGACAACGCCACGGGCACGTAGCCGATGCCAATGGCCTTCTTCACGGAGGGCCCCATGGTGCCGCTGGTGACCTCGCCCACCCTGGCGCCGTCCTTGAGGATGGCGTAGCCGTGGCGGGGGATGCCGCTGCCGGTCAGCTCGAAGCCCACCAGCTTGCGCTTCACGCCCGCGGCCTTCTGCGCCGCCAGCGCCTCCTTGCCGATGAAGTCCGCCTTGTCGAGCTTGACGATCCACCCCAGCCCGGCCTCCAGCGCGGTGTGCTGGTCGTCGATGTCATTGCCGTAGAGCGCGTACTTCATCTCCGTGCGGAGGCTGTCGCGCGCGCCCAGGCCACACGGCTTCACGCCGTCCTGCTGGCCCTCGGTGAGCAGCGCGTCCCACAGCGCCACCGCGTCCTTCGCCGCGCAGTACAGCTCGAAGCCGTCCTCGCCGGTGTAGCCGGTGCGGGAGATGATGCTGGGGACGCCGGCGACCTCGCCCTCGGCGAAGCGGTAGGTGCCAATCCTGGACACGTCCGTCTTCGTCAGGCGCTGGACCAGGCCGGCGGCCTTGGGGCCCTGCACGGCGATCTGCGCGTAGTCGTCACCGCGGTCCACGGGCGTCACGCCCCTGGCGTGCGTCTTCATCCACGCGAAGTCCTTCTCGCGGTTGCTGGAGTTGACGCAGAGGAGGATGCGCTCGGGGCTGAAGCGGTAGGCGACCACGTCATCCACGAAGGTGCCCCGCTCGTCGAGCAGGCCCGCGTACACCGCCTGCCCGTCCGCGATGCGGGCCAGGTCGTTGGAGATGAGCGCGTTGACCGTCTCCAGGGCGCCGGGGCCGGTGAACTCCACCTCGCCCATGTGCGAGACGTCGAACAGGCCCACGGCGGTGCGCACGGCCTCATGCTCGCCGATGATGGAGGTGTACTGGACGGGCATGTCCCAGCCAGCGAAGTCGACCATCCGGGCCCCCAGCTTGCGGTGGGCCTCGTTGAGGGGCGTCTGCCGGGCCATCTTCTTCTCCTGGAGGGGGGTGGAAAACGGCGCGGACTATAGCCGCGAGACTTGCCCGATCAAGGACGACGCAGAGCGTCTACACTGGGGACGACATGAAGATTCGTAATCGGTTGAATCCCTCCGACCCGTGCTTCTCCTTCGAGTTCTTCCCGCCCCGGACGGACGAGGGCGAGGCGAACCTGCTCAAGGCGCTGGAGGATCTGGCGGCCCTGCAGCCCGGGTTCGTCTCCGTGACGGAGGGCGCGGGCGGGAGCACCCGGACCAAGACGGTGGAGCTGGTGCTGCGCATCAAGCAGGAGACGGGCATCGAGGCGATGGCCCACCTGACCTGCGGCGGCCACACGCCGGCGGAGCTGCGCGCCGTGCTGGAGCGGCTGTCCGCCGCGAAGGTGGACAACATCCTGGTGCTGCGCGGAGACCCGCCCAAGGGCCAGGCGGCCTTCGAGCCCGCGCCCGGGGGCTTCCGCTACGCGGCGGAGATGGTGCGATTCATCCGAGAAGAGGATTTCAACTTCTGCCTCGGGGGAGCGTGCTATCCGGAGGGCCACGTGGAGACGCCTTCACGTGACGACGACCTGCGTCATCTCAAGGCCAAGGTGGATGCCGGCCTGGACTTCGTGGTGACGCAGCTCTTCTTCGACAACGCGTTCTACTTCGACTTCGTGGAGCGGGCGCGGCGCGCGGGCATCAACGTCCCCATCGTCCCCGGCATCATGCCCATCACCAACTACGAGCAGATTCAACGCTTCACGCGCCTGTGCGGAGCCACCGTGCCCATGCGCCTGGCGTTGCAGCTCGAGCGGGTGAAGGACAACCCCGAGGCCATGGCCCAGCTCGGCGTGGCCCATGCGACGGTGCAGTGCATGGAGCTGCTGTCGCGCGGCGTGCCCGGCATCCACTTCTACACGCTCAACAAGTCCCCGGCGACGCGGATGATCGTGAGCGCACTGCGAGCCCGTTCATGACTGGTCCTGGCCTCCAACTGCCCAAAGACGACCCCCGCAGCAAGGTCCTCAACATCATCCGTCCGCCCGCCTTCTTCCTGCTCTGCGTGGGCGTGCTGAACGTCATCTACAACCTCGCGGGCTTCGTGCTGGCGGCGTTGAAGGTGACGTCCCCCTTCGTGCCCGCGGGCGCGGAGGCCTCCACGCTGGAGCTGTCGCCCACGCTGGCGCTGATGCTGGTGGTGGGCATCCTCTGCGGGGTGCTGTCCGCCTGGGGCGCCATCAGCGCGCTGAACCTGAAGGGCTACGGCCTGGCCACGGTGGGCGGCATCACGGCGCTCTACATCCTGTCCCCCGGCTGCGTCATTGGCGTGCCGGTGGCCGTGTGGATGCTCTTCACCCTGCGCCGCGACGGCGTGCGCGAAGCCTTCCAGGCCTGAGCGTTCAATACGCGGCGGTTGGAGCGTCAACCCATCGCCGCGCTTCGAAGCGCGAGCAGGCCGGCGCTCCCTCTGAGACAGGCCCGCACTGTTCACCCGTGGCGCTCCGCCTGCCCCCGGGTCGCAGCCGTGCGGGCTTTCGTCCTTTCTCGGTTTCCCTCACTTTCGTAGCCACACGAGGAGGGGCGCGTCCGTGGAGCGCCGTCTCCCAGCGCGGGGGTGGCCATGATTGCGTTCGAGGTCGAGCGGGGAGCGCCTGAGCCTTTGACGGAGCTGGCTCGGCGGCTGAGCCGCGCGGAGGAGAAGGACCGCGCGCGGGGCATGTTCTTCCTGGGGGCGCTCGACGTGGTGCGCCGGGAGGCGGGCGAGGCGGCCGCGGCGCGCTGCCTGGCGGCGTCACGCGAGCGCGCCTTCGTGCCCTTCTTCCTGTACCCCATCACCAGCTTCCTGCGGCTGTCGTACAGCGCCGCGGGGCTCCTGGCGCCGCGGCTGGGCGGCTTCGAGGCGGCCATGCGGACCATGGGCGCCCGGTCCGCGCAGGACTTCCTGGGCACCGTCGTGGGCCGCAGCTTCCTGGCGCTGTCCGGCGGCTGCCCGCGCCGGCTCGTCAGCAACCTGCCGTCCGGCTACAGCACCGCCGTGAGCTACGGCGAGCGGGACGTGGAGTGGCTGGCCGAGCGCCAGGGCCGGCTCAGCATGTTCCGGGACTTCATGCCGCACAGCTACCACGAGGGCGTGCTGCGGGCCGCGCTGGCGGCCGTTGGCGCCCGCGACGCGAACATCCACGGGCGCGCCACGGGCCTGCTGGACGGCGAGTACGAGGTGTCCTGGAGCTAGAGGGCGGCCTCGGCCGCGGGGCAGCCGGCGGGGAGGCAGAGGGTGAAGACGCTGCCCTCCCCTTCCCGGCTCTCCACGCGCAGGGTGCCGCCATGCTGCCGCACCGTGCTGGCCACCACCGACAGGCCCAGGCCCGTGCCCGCGGGCTTCGTGGTGAACAGGGGCTCGAAGATGCGCTCCTGCATCGCCTCCGGGATGCCCATGCCGTTGTCGGACACCCGGATGACGAACGCGCCGCCACCGCCGCCCTCCGCGCTCACCTCCACCCGCCCCAGGCGCCCCTCCGGCATGGCCTCCACCGCGTTCTGCACCAGGTTGATGAGCACCTTGCGCAAGAGCTCCCGGTCCACCCACGGCGAGTCCAGGGACACGGGCACGCTGTTCTGGATGCGCACCCCCTCGCGGCCCGGCACCACGTCCAGCACCTCCTCCATCAACGCGTGCAGCGAGCACGGCCGCAGCTCCAGCGGGCGCTCGCGGGCGAAGTCCAGCAGCTCGGAGGAGATGCGCGAGCACACCGCCAGCTCGCGCTCGATGATTTCCAGGAAGCGCTGGAGGCGCTGGTCCGCCAGCGTCACGTCCAGCTTGCGCAGGTGACGGACGACCACGGCGTTGGCGGTGCGGGCCGCGGCCAGCGGGTTGCGCAGCTCGTGGCTCACCGTGGCCGTCATCCGCCCCACCGCCGCCAGCTTCTCCACCCGCGCCGCCTGCTCGCGGTAGGCGCTCAGCTCCCGGCGCACGCGCGCCAGCGCGTGCTCGTGGTCCACCCGCTCGTTCGCGTAAGCGCCCTCCAACAGCACCTGCTGCACCGCCACGCGCCGCATCTCCCCCAGCGTCTCGCGGCACGCAATCACCAGCACCCCGTTGACGAACACCATCCAGAAGGAGTGCTCCAGGAAGCGCCACCACGCGGGGTTCGCCACGCCGAAGATGGACTCCGGCCACCAGATGCCCCGCAGGCAGTGCTCCAGCACCGCCGTGACGGTGGCCGTCGCCATCACCGCGGGGTCCCGGTAGAAGGCCAGGAAGGCCAGCGAGCCGAACACGTAGAAGTGCGTTTCGATGCGGCCGCCCGTCAGGTGGATGAAGAGCGCGGCCCAGAGCATCTGCGCCACCGCCACCGCGTGCCGGGTGATGACGTCCCCGGGCCGCAGGCGCACCAGCACCAGCGGGAAGGCGGACAGCAGCCCCCCCAGCACCACCGCCACATGCAGATGCGGGTGCCCGCCCCGCGACGTCCCCTGCCAGGCGAAGGGCGACAGCACCGCCGCCACCGCGATGGCGACCAGCCACTGACCCACCATCAATACGGCGAAGCGCGAGTCCACCCGCCGCCGCACCGCCTCCAGGTGCTCGCCGAGCAGCGCGTCCACCCGGCGCTCGAGCGCGTTGTCCTCACGCGCAGGCGCCATGCCATCGGAAGTCTCCGCTGACACGGTAGTCTCCGCACGCAGGTCCTCCACGCGTGTATGGCCGAATCGCCCCCGAAGCACAGGCGCGCCCACATCCTGGTCAATCATTGCGTGACTCACCCCGGCCATACCGGCCCCCCCGGATGAGTCGCCATCCTAACCCCTCACATACCCCTGGCAATCCAAACTTGTCGGAATAAGCAGATTGTTCCGACAGAAACATGCAACTTGCCCTCGGGGCTCGTTGATGACGGGGTGAAACACACCGTCACACCGGCGGTCCATCCACAGGGATTGAACAAGCGTTGAACAGCACCGCATGTGTCAGGGGGTGGGCATGGTGACCCGCATCATCTGTGCCGCGGGCGACATGGACACACGCACGGGCGGCCCCCTCGCGGGCGAGGGCGCCCCACGTCCGACACCTGCGTACCCGTGACGGGCGCCACGCACCCACAGACCTGGCAGGTCCCAGGCACGGCGCTGGCGAAGCGCGCGGACTCCCGCGGCGTCAGAGGCCGCACCAGGGACGGCGTGGCCGGTGTCTCCGCCGAAGCCCTGGGCCCGAAGGTGGCGCGCGAGGCCGCCGCGCTGGGTCCTTGCGCCGCGGGCCGGGTACCGAAGCGCCAGGTCCACACGAGGCCCTGGTGACGGGGGCGTCCCGCCCCCAGCCCTCACCTCACGGCGGCCTTGAGCAGCTTCTGTAACATGGGCTGTAGCAGCTCACGCCCGCGCAACCCCTCACGCCACCGGGCAGGGATGTCATTGACGCCGTGGATGAGCCCGGCGAGGCCTCCCGCCACCGCCGCGGTGGTGTCGGTGTCGCGGCCCAGGCGCACCGCGGCCTTCACCACCTGTTCGTAGGTGCCGTGCTCAACCACGCACTGGCGCGCGGAGCGGAGGCAATCCACGACATAGCCCGTGCCGGTGCCGCGAACCGTCTCCCAGCCCGGCGGCAGGACGTGGGTGTCCAGCTCGGTCCGGGCCTCGAAGCCCTCGGGATGCAGCGTGCGGAAGGTCGCCACGGCGTCCGTCCACCCCTCCGAGGCGCCAGCGCCCTCGAGGAGGCGACGGGCCCACAGGCAATACACCGCGCAGCACACCTGGGAGCGCAGGTGCCCGTGCGTGACGCGCGACTGGGTCATCGCGTCCGAGGCCAGCTTCGCGTCCGGGCCGGAATGCCAGAGCGCCAGCGGCAACACGCGCATCAGCGAACCATTGCCGTTGTCGCGCTCGCCCTTGGGGCCGGCCATCAACGCGGGCGTCCCCGCGTGCACGGTGGCCAGGGCGAGCCGGGTCTGGATGCCCACGTCGAAGACCTGGCCGTCCACCGCGAGGTAGCCCCACTCCAGCCAGTTCACCAGCCGGCGGCCCAGGTCCTCCGGGTCCAGCCGTCCGTTGTAGAGCAAGGAGTCCAGCAGGCACAGCGCGTGCGCGCCGTCATCCGACCAGGTGCCCGGCGGCACGCCGTCATGCGCGCGGTGGAAGCCCGCGGGAGGCTGGAAGTCGAGGTGCTCGGGTGGAGGAAGCTGCTCCGGCGCGTGGAACTCGTAGGGCACGCCCAGCGCATCCCCCACCAGCAGCCCGTAGATGCCGCCTTCCATCCGCTCCGCGCGACTCACCATGGCGTTTGCCTCCCCCATGCGCCGCCACGCTAGGCCAGGGCCCATGGCCCGTACAGCGGACGCGCGCCGGGAAACGACTGGCGGTCCGTGCAGACGCAACGAAATTGCGCCTGCGGACCGGAGCATGCAGGCTCCCCGGGTCCACCGGGCCACGCAGCGCCCCCTCTCCCAGGAGCCCCCATGTCCGCCGTGTCGCCGCTCGCACAACCCGAGGCCTGGAACCTCGTGGCGCCGGAGTACGTGCGCGAGCTGGTTGCCCCGTTCGAGACCTTCTCCCGGGACGCCCTCCTCCGCGCGGGGGTGGCGTCGGGGACGCGCGTGGTGGACGTCGCCGCCGGGCCGGGCACGCTCGCGCTGCTCGCCGCGCGAGAAGGCGCCCGCGTCACGGCGGTGGACTTCTCCGCGGAGATGATTGCCGCCCTGCGCGCCCGGGCCACCGAGGCGCGGCTCGACATCGACGCCCTGGAGGGTGACGGCATGGCGCTGCCCTTCGAGGACGGCGCGTTCGACGCGGCCTTCTCCATGTTCGGCCTGATCTTCTTCCCGGACCGGGCCCGAGGCTTCCAGGAGCTGCACCGGGTGCTGAGGCCCGGGGGGCGGGCCGTCGTGTCCAGTTGGCCGCCTTTCGACCGCTCCCGGGAGATGCGCGCCGTGTACACGCGACTCTGGGAGAAGCTGGGCGTGACGCCGGCCCAGCTCAACGCCGGGCCCATGTCCGACCCGGACACCTGTCAGCGGGAGATGGCCAGCGCGGGCTTCGTGAAGGTCACGGTGCACGAGGTGCAGGCCCACCTCGACTACCCCTCCACCGCGGTCATGGTGGACGCCACCACCCGCTCCAGCGCCCCGGCCGTGCTGGCGCGCCGGGCGCTGGGCGCGCAGTGGGAGCCGCTGTTCTGGTCCATGCACGAGCACGCCCAGGCGGAGCTGGGGGCGGGGCCCCAGCGCGTCACCCTCACGGCCTACCTGACGACGGGCGCCAGGCCGTAGCGCACGGCCGCGTCGAGCGTGTTGCGCATCAGCATGGCGATGGTCATGGGCCCCACGCCGCCGGGCACGGGGGTGATGAACGACGCGCGCTCGGCGGCCGCCGCGAACTCCACGTCGCCCACCAGCTTGCCGTCCGGCTTGCGGTTCATCCCCACGTCAATCACCACCGCGCCGGGCTTGAGCCACGCGCCCTTCACCAGCTCCGCCACGCCCACCGCCACCACCAGGATGTCCGCGCCCTCCACCTCCCGGCGCAGGTCGCTCTTGCTGTGGCAGACGGTGACGGTGGCGTTCCTCTGGAGCAGCATCAACGCCATGGGCTTGCCCACGATGTTGCTGCGCCCCACCACCACGGCCCGCTGGCCCGCGGGCTCCACGCCCACCTCCTCCAGCAGCCGCATCACGCCATGGGGCGTGCAGGCCCGGGTAGCGGGCCGGCCCAGCAGCAGGTTGCCGGCGTTGAGCGGGTGGAAGCCGTCCACGTCCTTCTCCGGCTTCACGGCGGCGATGATGACGTCCGGGTCGAGGTGCCTGGGCAGGGGGAGCTGCACCAGGATGCCGTGCACCGCCGGGTCCTGGTTGAGCTGGTGGATGAGGGCCAGCAGCGCGTCCTGGGTGATGTCCGCGTCCGGGTGGTGCTCCCAGGAGTGGAAGCCCACCTCCTCGGCGGCCTTCTTCTTCCCGTTGACGTAGACCTTGGAGGCGGGGTCCTCCCCCACGCGCACCACGGCCAGGCCCGGCGTCAGGCCGCGCTCGCGCTTGAGCCGGTCCACCTCCGCCTTGACCTCCGCCCTCACGCGCGCCGCCACGGCCTTGCCATCAATCAACTGGGCATTCACGCGAGGCACTCTATGCCAAACTCCTCCGCCGGGAAGGGAGCCGGAGCTCACTGATGGGCGCAGGAACAGTGCTGGGCGCGATGCTGGGGTTGATGGCGGGGCTGCTGGTGGGCAGCCCCTGGGCCATCGTCCTGCTGCTCATCGCGGGCGGCTTCGCGGGGCGCTACTACGACGCGCAGAACGCCCCGCCACCCGAGGACCCGGAGGCCCTGTCCGACTTCTCCCCCGTCCCCCATGCGGCCTCCTTCGACGCCACGTCGGTGGAGGCGCTCGCGCCCCGGGACGAGGAACCCTACGAGCAGCTCGCCAGTGACTTGTGCGCCGTGTTCGTGGAGGTGGCCCACGCCGACGGCGAGGTCCGCCGCGACGAGGTGCGCGTGGTGCGGCGCTACTTCCAGACGGCGCTGGGCTACGGCCCCGAGGCCCTGGACGTCGTCCGGAGCCACCTCAAGCGCTTCCTGGCCCACCCACCCGACCTGGACGCCGCCGTCGACGCCTGCCACGCCCAGCTCCCTGCCGCCGAGCGGCACCGGCTGCTGGACACGCTCTACGAGCTGGCCCTGGCGGACGGCGGCATGCAGCGCTCCGAACGGGAGGTGCTCCGCCGCGTCGCCGAGGGCCTGGGCCTCTCCGAGGCGGACGAGCAGGCCATCATCGCCCAGCACCTGGGCGCGGGGGATGCGCACTACACCGCGCTGGGCCTGACGCCCGACGCCACGGACGTCGAGGTGAAGCGCGCCTTCCGGCAGCTCGCCGCGGAGCTCCACCCCGACAAGTCCGCCCACCTCGGCCGTCAGGCCGCCGAGCAGGCCGCCCGCCGCTTCCAGGAGATTCGCGACGCGTATGAGGAGCTTCGACGCCTGCGCGGCCTGTAGCGCCGGATTACATCCCCCAGAGTCGCCCAAGACGAGGACGCACCGCCCGCCATGAGTCAGCAGCGCAACGGCCCCAAGAAGAAGGAAGCGGCTTTCAGCAACAACCCCTTCAAGTCCGCCATCCAGGGCATCAAGGACCAGGAGAAGAAGGAGGCGCAGGAGAAGGCGTCGGCGGAGGCCGCGAAGCGCAAGGCCGCGGTGGCGCCGCCCCGGGCCGCGAAGGCGCCGAAGGTCCGCGAGGAGGATGACGCCGCCCTCTTCTACTCCGCCATGGACGGCGTGCAGCAGCTCACCAACCGGGGGGAGGCCCCGACGCCCAACCCGAAGCTGCCGGCAATCATCGACGAGAACGCGGAGGCGCTCGCGCAGCTCTCCGAGCTGGTCGCCGGCCAGGGCGACTTCGACGTCTCCGGCACGGACGAGTTCATCGAAGGCGCGGGCCCCGGCATCGACCGGAACCTGCTGCGCGCGCTGCGCCGGGGTGACTTCACCGTCCAGGGGCAGTTGGACCTGCACGGCAAGACGCAGGTGGAGGCGCGCGACGCGCTGGAGCGTTTCCTGAGCGACAGCCGCCGCGCGAAGCAGCGCTGCGTGCTCGTGGTGCACGGACGCGGTTTGAATTCCAAGGACCAGATTCCCGTGCTGAAGGAGCGGCTCAAGGGCTGGCTGTCGGAGAAGCGGATTGGGCGGATGGTGCTGGCGTTCGCTACCGCACGCCCCCAGGACGGGGGCACCGGCGCGGTCTACGTGCTGCTCCGGCGGTAGTCTTTACGCGCGCCCGGCACTGTGCATACATGCCGTCATGGCACGCGATCTGATCGACCTGCATATCCACGTGGGTGGCGCTGTGGCGCCCCACATCCTCTGGTCCATCGCCCACCAGCAGGGCTTCAAGCTCCCGGTGAAGAACTACTTCGACTTCGTGGAGCTCATCACCTCCCGTCCGGGCAAGGTGGGAAGCCTGGACGACTACCTGAAGATCCTCCACACCTGGACGGAGAAGATCCAGTCCTCGCCCAGCGCCATCGAGCGCTCCGTCTACGAGGTCATCGGCAAGGAGTACCGCGGCAGCCGCGTGACGCAGATGGAGCTGCGCTTCAACCCGATGAAGCGCAACCTGAACTCGGAGCTGGACCTGGACCACATCATCCACGCCGCGCTGCGCGGCATGGACCGCGCGGTGCTGGAGTACGGCGTGAAGATGGGCCTCATCTTCTGCCTGGCCCGTGAGTTCGACCACCGGCTCAACAGCATCATCGTGGACAAGGCCATCAAGTACCGCACCCGCGGCGTGTACGGCATCGACCTGGCCGGCACGGAGACGAACGCCATGGAGCTCAAGCCGGAGGTCGTCACCCAGTACGAGGAGCTCTTCTCGCGGGCGCGCCGCGCCGGGCTCAAGTGCACGGTGCACACCGGCGAGACGCGCGGCACCGGCGCCGAGGGCGTCATGGCCGTGGTGGACAAGCTCCAGCCGCACCGCATCGGCCACGGCATCCGCGCCGCCTACGACGAGCACGCGATGAAGGTGCTGCGCGAGCGCGACATCGTCCTGGAGCTGTGCCCCACGTCCAACCTGCACACCAAGGCCGTGGAGGGCGTGGAGGAGCTGCGCCACATCGTCCGCACCTTCTGGGACCGCAAGGTGAAGTTCACCATCAACACGGACGGCCCCTACCTGCTGGAGACGGACATGCGGCGGGAGATCGACATCATCGAGCAGAACGGCATCCTCACGCCCGAGCAGGTGGACCAGACGCTCGCCTGGGCCCGTGAGGCCTCGTTCATCCCCGCCTGAGCCCGCGCCATGTACGGACTCACCCGCTCGCTCCTCTTCCAACTCTCCGCGGAGCGCGCGCACCGGCTCGGCATGGCGGGGCTCCACTACCTGGGCCGCTCACGGGACTTGTGCGAGTCCCTGCGTGAGAAGGCCCTGGAGGGCGCCCCGCCCGGCCTGGCCGTGGAGGTGGCCGGCCTGCGCTTCGCCCACCCCGTGGCGCTGGCCGCGGGCCTGGACAAGGACGCGGAGGCGGTGGACGGCCTCTTCGCCTGCGGATTCTCCGCGGTGGAGATTGGCACCCTCACGCCCCGGCCCCAGCCCGGCAACCCCAGCCCCCGCCTGTTCCGCCTGCCGGAGCACCGGGCGCTCATCAACCGCATGGGCTTCAACAACCACGGCGCCGCTCGCGCCGCGGCCCGCCTGCGGGTGCAGACGTGGCGCCCCGGCCCGCTGGGCGTCAACATCGGCAAGAACAAGGACACGCCGCTGGAGCAGGCGGTGGAGGACTACGTGGCCTGCGTGGACGCGCTGGCGCCGCTGGGCGACTACGTGGTGGTCAACGCCTCGTCCCCCAACACGCCGGGCCTGCGCAAGCTCCAGGAGCCCGAGCAGCTGAGCCAGCTCTTGAGCGCGGTGCAGGAGCGCCTGGCCACCGTGGCCCCGGGCAAGCCGCTGTTCCTCAAGATTGCCCCGGACCTGGCCCCCGAGGCCGTGGACGAGGTGGTGGACGTGGCGCGGGCCCAGCAGCTCGCGGGCCTCATCGCCACCAACACCACCCTCGCCCGCCCCTTCGAGCATCCGCTGGCGAAGGAGGCCGGCGGCCTGTCCGGCGCGCCGGTGCGCGAGCCCGCCAACGCCGTCATCCGCCGCGCGTACCTGCGCGGCGGGGGCGCGCTGCCCATCATCGGCGTGGGCGGCGTCTTCACCGCCCAGGACGTCTACGAGAAGCTGCGCGCGGGCGCGTCGGTGGTCCAGGTGTACACGGGCTTCATCTACGAGGGCCCGGGCATGGTGGGGAGCCTGCTCCCCGCCCTGGCCACCCTGCTCGCCCGAGACGGCTTCAAGCAGGTCCGCGAGGCCATTGGCGCCGAGCACCGCCAGCCCGGCGCGGCCACCTGACGCAACGCATCCATCCGCGGACAAAAAATGAGCGCTCGCCGGCGCCTTGGAGTTTCACCGGCGAGCGCCCCGGGCCCAGTGCTTGACGGGCCTCGAAAGCTATGGCTGCACGGAGAGCGAGCCGCCGACCGTGCTGACCTCCACCGCGTGGGTCCCCGCGCCGTACGTCTGCTCGCGGCCGCCCAACCTCGCGGGACTGTCGTTGAAACGACCACCGACAGTATTGAATTCCAATCTCACATCCGCCCGGGCCGGCAGCTTCAGCCGGACATCCCCATTCACCGTGGACACAGAAGTAGTCACGACCTTCCGCGGTGCCAATGCCACGGCGCCATTCACCGTGCTGACGTCCAGCCGCTCCTCCGAGCCGCTCACTTCCACACGCCCGCTGACCGTCGCCAGCGTCTGCGCCCCCGCCACACCCGTCACCGTCACCGGGCCGCCCACCGTCGCCACTTCCAGACGCGCGCCCCGCGGGACCTTCACCGAGAACCGCACCGCGCCCGGACTCCGACGGCAGACCTGCACGTCTTCTTCACAGGGCCCGCAACAAACCCGCGCCCGGATGACGTCCCCTTCTTGGACGACTTCCACTTCCACTTCGTTCCGGGAATTCTTCCCGCCTTCCCGAACAACCTCGAATACCACGCCATTCCCGTCTACCGCATCTACGCGTACCACGCCATCAACATTGGCGATGTGAACTTCTGGCGTACCGTCCGTGTTGAAGTTCCACGTCTGGGTGGACGGCGCGGCGGCGAGGACAAGCAGCAAGGGCAGGACCATGTGCGGGCTCCGGAAGGAGGGGATACGCACCCTTCCCTACGCCCCGGTCCCGCCCTCATTGCGGCCCGTGGAGACGAAGTATCCACGGGGCTCTGACATGGCTCAGGCGTCCGTGCCCCGGGCGATCCGCTGGTACAGCGCGTCGTGGCGCCGGACCATCTTCTCCAGGGACAGCTCGCGCGCCACGAAGTCCCGCGCCGCCTGCCCCATCTCCCTCGCCTTCTCAGGGTTCGAGAGGAGCTGACGGAAGGCCTGGGCGAGCTGTGCGGGGCGCTCGGGGTCCACCACGAGGCCGCGTTCGCCGTCGCGGACCAGGTCGGTGTTGCCGCCCACGCGCGTGACGACCATGGGGAGCCCGGCGGCCATGCCCTCCATCACCGCGTTGGACATGCCCTCGGCGGTGGAGCAGAGGACGCCGAACGTCGCGCGGGCGTAGATGGCGGGCACGTCCGTGCGGTGCCGCAGGAAGTGCACGGTGTCCGACACGCCCAGCTCACCGGCCAGCTTCTCCAGGCCGGGCCGGCGCGGGCCGTCTCCCACCAGGAAGGCGTGCAGGCGGAGGCCGGCGTGGCGGAGCTGGGCCAGGGCCAGCAGCAGGTCCTCCTGCCGCTTCACCGGGTGGTTCATGTTGGCCACGTGGACCACGACGGGCGCGTCCCCCGTGTCGGGGAGCGGGCCGCGCAGCCCCTCGCGCCTGCGGGCCTCGAAGCGCGGCAGGTCCAGGCCGTTGTGGATGACGGAGACGCGCGAGGGCGGCAGGCCCTCCTCGGTGATGAGCTGGTGGCGGATGGCCTCCGCGTTGCCAACCACATGGTCCGCCATGCGGCAGAGCTGGGACTGCACCGCGCGCCGCGCCCGCCCCTGCCAGTGCGCCAGGTCCAGCCGCCCCACGATGACCTTGGTGCCCGCGAGCTTCGCCGCCGGCACGGCCACCATCGTGGAGTAGAAGTCATGCACGTGCACCAGCTCCACGCGGTTGGCCCGGAGCCAGCGCGCCATGCGGTACACCTGATACGCGGTGTTCGGCTGCACCACGGAGCCCTTGAGCGGGAAGGCCGCGGGCGCGTGGCCCAGCTTCCACACCGCGCCAATCAGCGGCCCCGAGTCATCCAGCACCGACACCTGCAACCGGTAGCTGGCGGGCAGTCCCCGCAGCAGCTCCAGCACCTGCACCTCGGTCCCTCCAATGTGGAAAGACCGGGTGAACTGAACCAGGCGGAGGGGCTCCTGCCCCATCCGCGCCTCCTCACGCCGCATGTCCGGACCCCTCCCACGTCGCCACCACCGGCTCCCGCGGAGCCGGAACCCGTTGCATGTCCGCCGCCTCTGACGCGCGCGCCACCCGGTGCGCCGCCGCCGCCAGGCCGAAGAGGACGTAGCAGTGCGCGGACAGGATGTAGCCGGAGAACAAGTCACACACGAGGTAGCCCACCACCGACGCGGACAAGGCCCGCGCCAGCCACCCCACCTCCTTGTCCCGCGAGGCCTGGAAGGCGCCGCCCGCCGCGCCCCCCGTGAACACCATGAAGAACAGCAGGCCCACCCAGCCCAGCTCGCCAATGACGTCCAGGAAGATGTTGTGGGCCACGTACGCGCGGCGCGCCTCGGGCGGCGCGTACATGGGCCACGCGTAGCGGAAGCCGCCCGCGCCCACGCCCAGCAGCGGCTTGTCCAGGCTCATGCGGCTGGCCACCTGCCACGCGTAGACGCGGCCCATGGCGGACGCGTCCTCGTGGAACTCGGCCACTGTCTCATTGCGCTGCCAGAAGCTCTGCGGCGCGAACACGAGCAGGCCCAGCACGAAGAGCGAGCCCACGACAATCGCCTGGATGCGCCGCTTCTCGCGGATGGCCCACAGCCCCATGGCCGCCGACAGCCCGATGAAGCCGCCGCGCGAGTGCGAGACGACGATGGCCGCCACCGCGAGCACCGCCGCCGTCAGGCACGCCAGCCGCCACAGCCAGCCGCTGCCCTTGCGCGCCACGAAGGCCACCGCCAGCGGCACCACCAGCGCCAGGTTCATGGCCATGTGGTTCGGGTCCGCGTAGACGCCCACCCAGCGCGCGCGGAAGCCCTCCACCAGGTCCTCGCCCACCAGGTACCAGTTGAGGGCGCCCACGGACGTCACCACCGACGCCAGCACCATGGCCCCGCACACCACCGCCAGGCGGCGGCCCGTGGTGATGACGTTGACGAAGGTGATGTAGATGGCCGTCAGCTTCAGCAGCTCGATGCCCGTGAAGGACGTCACCTCCGGGTTGACGGACCAGCCGATGGACGCCAGCGCCAGCGTGGAGAAGGCGATGAGGGCCATGCCACGCGAGCCGTCCACGTAGAGCGGCTCCGCCCGGCCCAGCCGGCGAATCACCATGAGCCCCGCCGCCAACCCCGACGTCACCAACGCGAGGCGCAGCGGCGCCAGCGCCGGAATCCATTCACCCGGCGCCGCGTACATCACCGCCGCGAAAGCGGTCAGCGCATAGAAGGCCCACACGTCACGGCGCTGCCCCTGCTCTCCCAGCACCATTCACTCCACCTCCCGGCAGTTGCGTCGCGCACCAATACGCGTGCCTGGGCGAAAGCAGAGGACATGCCAGGGGCCCTGTCGGGCAAAGCCCTGAATCTTCTAGAACGGGGCGGCCGCTCGACCCCCGAGCACCACCCCAGCCTGAAATTCCTACGGGACGGGGCTGCTCTCCATCGGAAGGATCGCCGAGGCCACCGGCTCCAGCCGGCCGTCCTGGAGCCACGGCGTGCCCAGCTCCTCCAACAGCCGCGACAGCGTCAGGCCCACCAGGCGCCGCAACTCCGCGTGCGCCTCCGGAGCCACCGCCGGCTCCAGGCCCTTGAGGGCGCGCTCGGCCGCGGACGCGCGCAGGCGCGGGGCCTCCGGGCCGCCCTCGAACAGGCGCTGCCCCAGCTCCACCACGCGCCCCAGCGGCACGGGCCGCGCGTCCGCGCGCTCCTCCAGCACCGCCATGGCCACCACCGCGGCGAGGAGGCGCTCCAGGCCCAGCGTCTCCAGGGACACGCCGAAGCGGGCCAGGGCCTCGCGCGCGGCGTCCTCCGCGCCGCCCAGCACGCCGCGGAACAGCGCCACCTGGGCCTCCGCGCGGGCCAGCAGCGCCTCGCTGGCGGCCAGCTCGCGACGGGAGCGGAACGGCACCGGCTCCGCGCCCTCCACCCGCAGCGCCCGCCGGGGCCGCTTCTGGCGCAGCGCGGAGAGGGCGGCGGCCTCCTCGGGCAGCACCATCCACACGCCGTCCAGCACCGCGCCCGGCGCCTTCGCCAGCCGGTCCGCGCGGAACTTGAGCTGGAGCGTGAGCGAGAAGCCCGTCTGGAAGACGCGCCGCAGCGGCGTGTCGCGCAGCACGTCCGTGGCGCGCTCCGGGTCCGCGCCCGTCAGGTGCTCCAGCCCCAGTGACAGGTAGTCCCGCACCGTCTCGCTCGCCCGGCGGATGGCGTCCAGGTCGCCCGGGTCCGCCAGGTCCGCCACCAGCGCGGCGCTGGCCACGTCGCGCAGCTCGTCCTCCGCGTTCACCGACTCCACCGGCGTCAGGCCGCGGAAGGCCGCCTCCAGGTAGTCCACGTGGCCGGTGGTGGGCGCCAGCCCCGGCTTGGCGGCGGCGGCGGGCGCGGGCGGCACGTCCACGCGGCTGAAGAGGGACACCGCCTCCTCCAGCGACGGGAAGCCCATGTCCTGGAGCCGGCCGCGGCGGAACTGATACGCCGTCTCCTCCAGCTCGCTGGGAATCTCCCAGCGCACGGCCTCCAGCAGGCGCACGGCCTCGAAGGGGTTCTCCGCGATGAGGTCGTTGAGGAGCGTGCGGACGGCGGACATCTCCACGCCCTCCACCTTGATTTCGACGAGGTAGCGCCCCTCGGGCGTCTCCATCGTCACGCCCGGCGGGTTGACGTCCGGGTTCTCCTCCAGGTCGTGCACCTCGATGAACTCGCGCAGGAGGATTTCGAGCACCTCCAAATCCAACGCGTGCAGCTTGCGCAGGAACTCCGCCGAGTCCTCCACCCCGCCGCGCGCGGCGCGCAGCCAGGTGAGGACGGCGTGGGCGTCCAGCGCGTCGCGCTTCCAGCCGCCCAGGTCCACGAAGGCGCGGAACTGGCCGGGCGAGCTGAGCTGCACCAGCTCCGTCGAGTCCACCAGGCCCAGCTCCTGGATGGTGACGTAGAGGTCCTCGGCGGGCATCGAGCGCACCAGCGCGCGCGCCTCCGCGACATCCAGGAGGGCGTCCACCCGCTGACGCGGGGACAGCCTCATCAACCGCTGACGCAGCGCCCGGGGGGCGAGCTGCGCGTCGCTTCCATTTCCCTTGCCGTTCTCGGACACGGCGCGCTGCCTACCACAGCGCCCCCCGGCCCGGGAGCAGAACCCCACCGGGAGCGGCGGCTACCGGATGATGCCGGCGCCCGCTCAGACGCGGGTGGACTTGCCGAAGGTGTCCAGCAGCGCGCCCCAGACCTCGTCCACCCCCAGCTTCTCCGTGGAGGAGAACGGGAGGATGACCTCCAGGGGAAGGTCCATGGCCTTGGAGAGCTCCACCATGCGCGGCTTGCGCCGGGCCTTGGTGAGCCGGTCCACCTTGGTGGCCACCACCAGCACCCGGCGGTTGTGCGCCTGGAGGTAGTCCAGCGTCGCCAGGTCATCCGGCGTGGGGCCCACCTCCGAGTCGATGATGCTCACCACGGCCTCCAGGCGGTGCCGCTTCTCCAGGTAGGTGGTGATCATCTTCTCCCACTGGGCCTTGTCCGCCTTGCTGGCCTTCGCGAAGCCATAACCGGGCAGGTCCGCGAGGCGGATGGCGTGCCGCGTCCCGTCCCGCTCCAGGTCCACGTCGAAGAAGTTCAGCGTCCGGGTGCGCCCCGGCGTGTTGGACACGCGCACCAGCTTCTTGCGGCCGGTGAGCGCGTTGATCATGGAGGACTTGCCCACGTTGGAGCGGCCGACGAAGGCCACCTCCGCCGTGTGGTCCGTCGGGTAGCCCTTGGGCTCCACGGCGGTGGTGACGAAGCGGGCGTCGAGGAGCTTGATCACGACGTCATTTCTTGACCGACGGATCCTTGCCGGCGGCGCGGCGGGCGCGCTCGGCGGACCAGTGGTCGATGGCCTTGAGCGACTCCTTGAAGTCGAACGGCCGCAGGGAGGGCGAGGAGGCGTCGTGGCAGGAGCGGCACTGCTTCTCCGACGGGTCCACCAGCCCCACCAGACGCGCCAGCTCCGAGTCCTTCATCACGTACTCGGGCGAGTAGTACTGGCCGCCGCCGTGGCACGTCTCACAGGTGACATTCACCGTCGCCTGGGTGACCTGCTCCGGCGAGTGGCAGGACAGGCAGCGCCCATCCTTCTTCTGCTGCTCGGTGAGCGAGCTCTCCGCCCGGGCGTGCTTGGACTGCATCCAGGCGTCGTACGCCTCGGGGTGGCAGCCCTTGCAGCTATCCGGGCCTACGAAGTCGGCGCCCCCGGCCGCCCCAGCGGCGGCCATCACGAGAAGGGAGAGGATCCGGATGCCAGGAACGCGCATGGAGCCGGAGTAGCAGAGCCCCCCGGACGGGGCAAGGCGTCTCGTGGTTGAATGACCGGCAGAAACTTCCGTCGGGCATGGGGGATTGCTAGAGCCTTGCCCGCCCGCTCCATCAGGGAGGAGTCGTAATGCGCGTCCTGACCGTCCTCGCCGTCCTGGCCTTCGCCGTCCCCGCCGCCGCCAAGCCCTGGCAGGGCATCGAGCCGGGCGTGTCGAAGCGGGCCGAAATCCTCAAGAAGTTCGGTGAGCCGTCGCGCACCGTCAGGCAGGGCGACAAGGAGATCATCGCCTACCTGTCCAAGGAGGCCATCAAGGGCACCACCCAGGCCCAGTTCAAGGTGGACCCGCGGACGCAGGTGGTGGAGCGCATCGACGTGTTCCCCGGGCCCGTCATCGACAAGGAGACGGTGGAGAACAGCTACGGCCCCGCCTGCCCCTCCGGCGCGGCGCCCGCCACGCCGTGCTACCTGAAGAAGCTGACGGACGAGTTCCGCACCTACTTCCTCTACCCCCGCCTGGGCCTGGCCATCTTCTTCAACGAGGACGGCAAGACGGTCCAGTCATTGACGTTCACCACGCAGAAGGCCGCGAAGTAGGGCCCGGCCGTGCACGTCTTCGGACTGACGGGCGGCATCGCCTCCGGGAAGAGCACCGTCACGCGCATCCTCCGGGAGCTGGGCGCGGAGGTGCTGGACGCGGACGTGATTGCCCGCGAGGTGGTGGAGCCGGGCACGCCCGGGCTGGCGGCCGTCGCCGCGCGCTTCCCCGGCGTGGTGGGCCCGGACGGGCGGCTGGACCGGGCGAAGCTGGGCGCGCGCGTCTTCGCGGACCCCGCGGAGCGCGCCGCGCTCAACGACCTCACCCACCCGCTGGTGCGCCAGGCCTTCATGGAGAAGCTCCAGGCGCTGGAGGCGCGGGGCGTGACGCGCGCCATCTACGACGTGCCCCTGCTCGTCGAAAGCGGCATGCACACCTGGATGGAGGGCGTGGCGGTGGTGTGGGTGCCCCGCGAGCTGCAGAAGGCCCGGCTGATGTCCCGGGACGGGCTGGACTCCGCCGCCGCCGAGGCCCGGCTGGCCGCCCAGCTTCCGCTGGATGACAAGCGCGCCCATGCGACCTGGGTCATCGACAACAGTGGGGACCTGGCCGCCACCCGCGCCCAGGTGGAGGCGATGTGGCGCGCCATGCTCGCGCGCGGCTGAGCGCCGGGTATGCTGCGCGCCGCATGAGCGAGACGCGCAAGAAGGCCACGGCCGGGACGTACTTCCTCACCGGCTACCCGGGGTTCATCGGCAAGCGGCTGGTGGAGCACATCGCCCGCGAGGACCCCAAGGCGCACATCTACGCGCTGGTCCAGCCCAAGAACTTCAAGGAGGCGCAGCAGCACGCCGCGCGCGTGAAGGGCGCCAGGGTGGAGCTGCTCACCGGTGACGTGGTGGACATGCACCTGGGCCTGTCGGGCGAGGAGTACCAGCGCCTGTGCGAGCGGGTGACGGACATCTTCCACCTGGCCGCGGTGGCCCAGCTCGGCGTGGCCAAGGAGACGGCGTGGCGGGTGAACGTGGACGGCACCCGCAACATGCTGGAGCTGGCCCGGGACTGTGGGAACCTGGCGCGCTTCAACTACTTCTCCACCTGCTACGTGTCCGGCGACCGCGTGGGCGTCATCGCCGAGGACGAGCTGGACCGGGGCCAGGCCTTCCGCAACGCCTACGAGGAGACGAAGTTCCAGGCGGAGCGGCTGGTGCAGCGCGCGGGCGCCACGCTGCCCATCACCGTCTTCCGGCCCTCCAGCGTGGTGGGGGACTCCCGCACGGGCGAAATCGACCGCTTCGAGGGGCCCTACTACCTGGGCATCCTGCTGGTGACCTCACCGCTGGTGGTGCCCCTGCCCCTGCCGGGCAACGGCGTGGCGCCGCTGAACGTGGTGCCGGTGGACTTCGTGGTGGAGGCCGTGTGGCGCCTGTCCAAGGACCCGCGCGCCCAGGGCAACACCTTCCACCTGGTGGACCCCAACCCGATGAGCGCGCGCCGCGTGTACGAGCTCATCGCGGAGAAGTCGAACAAGAAGCTGCCGCGCTTCAACCTCTCCGCGCGGGCCGCGGACGTCATGCTGCGGCTGCCGCTGCTGGAGAAGCTGGCCCGCCCGCAGCGCGCCGCCATCAGCTACGTCAACCACCTGGCCATCTACAACTGCCACAACACGCTGGAGCTGCTGGACGGCACCGGCGTGCGGTGCCCTCCCCTGTCGTCCTATCTGGATCAGCTCGTGGCCTACGTGCGCGAGCAGTACCGCAAGCGCCGCGAGGGCTCGGACGAGGACGACCCGTTGGATTCGGGAATCGCGCAGGACGCCGAGGGTCGCTGAGTTCGCGGCGGCCAGCCGTGCTAGATCCACGGTTCCCATGCCACGCAACTACCAGCCAGGCGACACGTTCACGCACGTCCGCGAGTGCGACCGGTACCGGCCGATTTACTACGCGGGCGCTTCAGGGGACTACAACCCCATCCACATCGACCCGGAGGCGGGCACCGCCGCCGGGCTCAACGGCAACATCCTCCAGGGCCTGTGCACCCTGGGGTGGGTGGTGGAGGCCATCGCCGGCTTCGTGGAGGACCCGGGCCGGGTCCGTCGCGTGAAGGCGCGCTTCTCCCGCCCGGTGCGGCCCGAGGACACGATTACGTTCCAGGGCCGCGTCACCGCCGTCCAGGACGGCCGGCTCACCGCGGAAGTGTCCGCCACCAACCAGCGCGGCGAGGACGTCCTCAAGGGCGCCGTCGTCGAAGCCTTCATCGGGTGACGCTCATGGCCCTCGACAAGCAATTCATCGGCCGTGAGTACGGCCCGTACCGCTACACCCTTGGCGAAGAGAAGATGCGCGAGTTCACGCTCGCCGTCGGCGGCGCGAAGCCGGGCGCCGGCACGCCGGGTGAGCCCCCCGCGCACGTCAGCCCGCTGCTCCACGACGCGCGGGCCGCCCAGGCGGGGCCGCACGGGGGCCTCATCGCCTTCCCCAGCTTCGCCGTCGTCTTCGCCATCCGGCCCTTCAGCGCCGCCCTCGCGGACCCCGCGCTGAACATCAACCTGCGGATGGTGGTGCACGGCGAACAGGACCTGGAGTTCCTGGACGTCATGCGCCCTGGCGACGTGATGACGACGACGGGCCGCATCGCGGACCTCTACGAGCGCGCCCGCATGGGCTTCGTTATCGTCACCAGCGAGTCGCGCAACCAGCACGGCGCCCTGGTGGTGAAGGGGACCTGGTCCGCCATCATCCGCGGCTAGCCTGGCCGTCAGTCCGCGGAGATGACGCCCTCATCGATGAGCTGAGCGAGGATGCGCGCGGTGTCCAGCCGCGTCATCCCCGACAGCGAGAAGAGGTCCTCGTAGCTCACCGAGCCGTCAATCTGCGCCAGCACGAAGCCGGCGCGGTGGTCCAGGTTGAGCCAGATGATGTCGTCCGGCTGGAGGCGCACCGCGGGCACCCGGCCCAGGTCGCCCAGCTTGGACTCCAGCCGCGCCATCAGCATCCGCTCGCTGCGCACGCGCAGCGCCTCCACGCGCGCGTCCGTGGGCGCCAGCTCCTTCGCCTTGAAGAGCAGGTCCACCGCGCCGGAGTGGTCATCCAGCTCCAGCAGGTCCTCCGCTCCGCGCAGCAGCAGGTCCAGCTCGCTCTCCACCGGAGGCAGGCCGAACTCCTGGGTGTGGCCCTCGGGGATGCCGTACTCGTCGGTATCCCCCTTCGCGGCGACGACGGGCTCGTCCACGTCGATGACCACGTCGCGCGCCAGCAGCTCCAGCGCGTCCGCCGGCGCATCCGGCAGGACGACGGGCGCGGGGGGCGCCTTGTTCCCGCCCTCCAGCGGACCGCCCTGCCCCTCCGCCCACGCGCCCCAGTCACCCTCCAGCGCCGGGGACACGGGCAGGTCCGCGTCCGTGGGCGCCAGGCGCCCGGACGAGGGCTCCAGGTCCGGCGGCCGCTCGAAGGGCGTCGCGGTGCCTCGCGAGGGGGCCCCCGCCGCGGCCGCCAGGTACTCGCGGGCGCGCGTGTTGGCCGGGTCCAGCTCCAGCGCGCGCTCGAAGAGGCGCTGCGCGCCCTGGGCATCGCCGCTGAGGCGCAGCCACAGTCCCGCTTCGATGAGCTGGTTCGCGCGCTGGCTGCTCATCTACCGCCCCGTCCCGCTGGATGCCGAGCCCTTGAGCTGCGCCAGGCACCCGGCCAGCAGCTCACAGGCGCGTCCCAGCGCCGCCACGTCCTCGCCCGCGCGGACGGCGCGCGCGTGCTCCAGCATCTGCTCCGCGCGAGGCATCACGTCCGCCGCCAGGCCGCCGCCGCCTGGGAGCAGCCGCGCCCGCGTCAGGGCGTCCACCACGTCGCGCGCCAGCGAGTCCAGCTCCACGCGCCGCGTCTTCAGCTCCTCGGAGGCCCGCGCGGCCAGGAGGTACCCGCGCTGCTCGTCCATGATGCGCTTGAGCTCCTCCTCCGTGAGGCCGCTGGACGCGGTGACGGTGATGGACTGGCGCAGCCCCGTCTCCCGGTCCTTCGCGTGCACGGAGACGATGCCCTCCGCGTTGATGTCGAAGGTGACGTCGATCTCCACCTGCCCCCGGGGCGCCTCCCGCAGGCCGGTGAGGACGAACTCGCCCAGCAGCTCGTTCTGGTGCGCCAGGTCGTGCTCGCCCTGGAGCACCATGATCTTCACCACGCGCTGGAGGTCCTTCGACGTGGCGAAGACCTCGGTGGCGGACGTGGGCACGGTGGTGTTCCTCGGGATGAGGCGCCGCACCGAGCCCCCCGCGATGGCCACGCCCAGGCTCTGCGGCGTCACGTCCAGCAGCAGCAGCTCGTGCTCCGGCTGCACCAGCGCGTGGGCCTGGATGGCCGCGCCCAGCGCCACGACCTCGTCCGGGTGGACGCCCTTGCAGGGCTCCCGGCGGAAGTAGCCGCGCACGGCCTCCACGATCTTCGGCATGCGCGACATGCCGCCCACGAGGATGACTTCCTTGAGCTCGGAGGCGCGCACGCCCGCCTCGCCCAGCACCTCCGTGGTGAGCCCCACCACCCGCTCCGCCAGGTCGGCCGTGAGGTCGTCCAGCTTGTCGCGGGTCAGCGTGGCTTGCAGGTGGAGCGCCGCCCCGCCGCCGGGCGGCGTGCAGATGAAGGGCAGGTTGAGGGCCGCCTCCTTCACGCTGGACAGCTCCACCTTCGCCTTCTCCGCCGCGTCCTTGAGCCGCTGCAACGCCATGCGGTCCTTGCGCAGGTCGATGCCGTGCTCCTTCGCGAAGCCGAAGACGAGCCACTCGATGATGCGGTTGTCCCAGTCCTCGCCGCCCAGGTAGGTGTCACCGCCGGTGCCCACCACGTCGAAGACGCCCTGGGAGATTTCGAGCACGGACACGTCGAAGGTGCCGCCGCCCAGGTCCAGCACGGCCACGCGCCCGTTCACCGTGCGGCCGAAGCCGTAGGCCAGCGCCGCCGCGGTGGGCTCGTTGATGATGCGCAGCACGTCCAGCCCGGCGATGCGGCCGGCGTCCTTGGTGGCCTGGCGCTGGGCGTCGTTGAAGTAGGCCGGCACCGTGACGACGGCCTTGGTGACGGGACGGCCGAAGTGCGCCTCCGCGTCCGCCTTCAGCTCCTGGAGGATCATGGCGCTGATTTCGGGGACGGACAGGTCCTTGCCGCCCATGCGGATGCGCAGGTCGTCGTGCTGCCCGGCGACGACCTCGTAGGGCAGCGCGCGCAGCGCGTCCTGCACCTCGTGCGAGGAGAACTTCCGGCCGATGAGCCGCTTGGCGGCGTACACCGTCTCCTGCGGGTTGGTGATGGCCTGGCGCTTGGCGATGCCGCCCACCAGCCGCTTGCCATTCTTCGCCATGGCCACGACGGACGGCGTCAGCGTCTGGCCCGTGCGGTTCTTGATGACGATGGGCTGGCCGTCCTGGACGGTGGCGACGATGCTGTTCGTCGTTCCCAGGTCGATGCCAATGAGGGGTTCGGGCTCAGCCATGGGGAACCGTGCTCACTCCTAGAACGTCCAGCGCAGCTTCTTGAGCGACGCCTTTGCTTCCGCGTTGTCCGGGGCCAGCTTCGCCGCGTCCTCGAAGGCCCGCTTGGCGAGTTTCTTCGATCCGACGTCCAACAGCACCTTTCCCAACGTCAGGTGGTACTCCGCCTTGTTCTCGTCCAGCTCCACGGCGCGTTGCGCCAGCACCCGGATTTCGGCCGCATCCTGCCCCAGCAGGTGGCCCAGGCGGGCGGCGCGCCAGGCGGCCTCGGCGTTCTGGTCGTCCAGCGAGCAGGCGAGCCGGTAGGCCGCCATGGCCGCCTGGGTGTCGCCATGGCGCTCCAGCTCGCGGCCCCGGGACACCTCGATGGTCGCCCGCTGCGCGTCATGCCCCCGTCGCGCCTTGACCAGGAGCATGGCGACTTCGCGGTTCTTCGGGTCCAGCGTCTGGACCTGATGGAAGTCGTGGTAGGCCCGCTCCCAGTCGCCCTTGGCGATGGCGGCCTTGCCCCGGGCAATCAGCTCCGCGAGCCGCCCCGTGCGGGCCAGGTAGGGGTGCCGGGCCAGCCGGGCCTGCCGCTCCGCGCGGCGGGCCTCGGACGCGTCGTCATCCCCTGGCGGTGGCGACAGCGGACGCGACGGCGGAGGAATGGTGGAGGCCGCGCTGGCCATCGGCGGAGGCGACAGCGGGCGCGAGGCCGGAGGAATGGACGCGGCCGCGCTGGCCCCCGGCGAGGGCGACAGCGGAGGCATGGAGGCGGCGCTGGGGGTCACCGGCGCCGGGCGCGGCGGTGAGGCGTGGTGGACGGGCGGAGGCTCCGGCGTCAGCAGCGGCTGCGCGGGCGGCGGCGGCGGCGCGGGCGGCGGCGCGGCGGCCCGTTCCGCCTGGGCCAGCGCCGGGTTCGCCCGGAGGTAGGCCTCGCGCTTGTCCGGCTGCATGAGCACGTTGTGCGCGTCCGTGAGGCGCCGGAAGATTCGCTCCATGCGGGCCCGGAAGCTGCCCAGGTTCTTCCCGAAGTAGCGGTCCGGATGGAAGCGACGCGAGGCGTTGTAATACGCCTGCTTCACCTCCGACGCGGGCGCCCCGGGCTTCAACCCCAGCACGGCGAAGTGGTCCATCGCATCGAGCGAGCGCTCCAGCTCGATGATCTCCCGCTTCCGCTCCGGCTCCAGGTCCACGTCCTCGGCCAGGGCCGCGTCCACCACGGGCGCGGGCGCGCCCCGGGGCACCACCCGCGCCGGGACGATGGCGCCCTTGGCGCGCAGCGCGAGCAGCACGGCGATGGTGCGCGGCTCGCCCAGCCTGGAGCGCGCCAGCACCTGGTCGATGCGCTCCACGCGCCCCACGAGCTGGAGCACCGCGCCCTCTTCCGCGGTGAGCTGGAGGCGGGAGGCGTCCAGGTGGGGCACCGTGGCGAGGTGATCCGTCAGGGCCCCCAGCCCGATGATCGTGTTTGGCGCACTCACAGTGGCGGTCCGAGGAAAGACTTCCGGAGTTTCCAGAGTAGGGTTCCGGACGCAGGGCGTCAAACGTCCGTGAACCCTGACTCCTAGAGATGGAGGACGGCCACGCCGTCAGTTGCTGGCGAGCACGCGCTCGAGGATGGACAGGCCCTGGTCCAGCTCGCTCACGGTGACGATGAAGGGCGGCGCGAAGCGCAGCGTGCGCTCACCCGCGGCGTTCACCAGCAGCCCCTCGCCGCGGAGCTGCGCGATGACGGGCGCCACTTCACGGTCCAGCTCCACGCCCAGCAGCAGCCCCTGTCCGCGCACGGCCTGGATGCGGCCCGCGGGCAGCCGGCCCTGGAGCTCGCGGGCCTTCGCGAGGAGGTACGCGCCCTTCTCCTGGACCTCGTCCAGGAAGCCGGGGCGGCGGAGGATGCGCAGCACGGCGTTGGCGGCGGACGCGGCGACCGGGTTGCCACCGAAGGTGGAGCCGTGCGTGCCCGGCGTGAGGCTGGCGCCCAGCGCGTCCTTGCAGAGCATGGCGCCAATGGGCAGGCCGTTGCCCAGCGCCTTGGCCACGCTGATGCCGTCCGGGAGGATGCCTTCGTGCATGAAGCCGAAGGGCTTGCCGGTGCGGCCCATGCCCGTCTGCACCTCGTCCACCAGCAGCAGCAGGCCGTGCGCGTCACACAGCGCGCGCAGCCCGGCGAGGAAGCCCTGGGGCGCCACGCGCACCCCACCCTCGCCCTGGATGGGCTCCACGAGGATGGCGGCGGTCGCCGGGCCCACGGCCTTTCGCACCGCTTCGAGGTCGCCGTAGGGCACGTGGGTGAAGCCGGCGGGCAGCGGCTCGAAGCCCTTCTGGTACTTCGTCTGGCCCGTCGCCGTCACGGTGGCCAGGGTGCGGCCGTGGAAGCTGCTGTCGAAGGTGATGACCTCGAAGCGCTCCGGCGTGCCGCGGTCCTTCATCACCTTGCGCGTCAGCTTGAGCAGCGCCTCGTTCGCCTCCGCGCCCGAGTTGCAGAAGAACGCGCGCTCCAGCCCGGACCACTCCGTGAGCTGCGCGGCCAGGTCAATCTGGGGCTGCGAGTAGAAGGCGTTGGAGACGTGCCACAGCGAGTCGAGCTGCGCCTTCGCGGCGGCCACCACGTCCGGGTGGCAATGGCCCAGCGCGCACGTGGCGATGCCGCCAATCAGGTCCAGGTACTCGCGCCCATCCGTGTCCCAGACGCGGGCCCCCTGCCCCCGGGCCAGCACGAAGGGCGGCTGCTTGTAGTTCTGCAGCAGGTGGCGCTTCGCCTTCTGGACCAGGGCGTCAGTGGGTGCGTCGGACGATGCGGAGGGGGACAACTCGGATTGCGACAAGGCAGTCATCCTTCGTGCGGTACGGTCCCCTCCGCATATAGCGCGCTAGAGGATGTAGCGCGACAGGTCCTCGTCCTGGACGATGGCGGACAGGCGCTCACGCACGTAAGCAGCGTCCACCTGGAAATCCCGGGGCCCCATCTCACTGGCCGAGAAGGACACCTCGTCCAGCAGTCGCTCCAGGATGGTGTGCAGCCGCCGGGCGCCGATGTTCGCCGTGCGCTCGTTGGCCTGCTGGGCGATACGCGCCAGCTCCGTCACCGCGTCGTCGGTGAAGGACAGGCGCACACCTTCGGTGCTGAGCAGCGCCGTGTACTGTCGCAGGAGTGAATTCTTCGGCTCCCGGAGGATCCGCACCAGGTCCTCGCCGGTGAGGGGCTCCAGCTCCACGCGGATGGGGAAGCGGCCCTGGAGCTCGGGAATCAAGTCGCTGGGCTTGGAGACGTGGAAGGCGCCGGCGGCGATGAAGAGCATGTGGTCCGTCTTCACCACGCCGTACTTGGTGTTGACGGACGAGCCCTCGACGATGGGGAGGATGTCCCGCTGGACGCCCTCCCGGGACACGTCCGGGCCGCCTCCGCCCTTCCCGCCGCCCTCGCGGCTGGCGATCTTGTCGATTTCGTCGATGAAGATGATGCCGCTCGTCTCCGCGCGGACCACGGCCTCTCGCTGGACGCGGTCGGGGTCCACCAGCTTGGCGGCCTCTTCCTTGCGCAGGAGCTGGAAGGCCTCGGGCACGCGCACGCGGCGGCGGCGCGTCTTGTTCATGCCCGGCATGTTCTTGAAGAGGTCCTGGAGGTTGACGCCAATCTCCTCCATGCCCTGGCCGGAGAAGTTGCGCATGAAGGTGGGCGAGGACTCCGCCGTCTCCACCTCGACCTCGACGTCATCCAGGGTGCCGGCGCGGAGCTGGGCGCGGAGCTTCTCGCGCGCCGAATCGCTCAGACGCTGGGCCGGGGGCGGCGGCGGCGGGGCGAAGCCGAACGGCGGCGTGGCGGAGGAGGACTTCGTACCGCCGCCCTGGATCAGCTCCATGAGGCGGTCCTCGGCCTGCTCCTCGGCGCGGGTGGAGACCTTCTCGGTCTCCTCTTCGCGGACCAAGACGATGGCGGCCTCGACGAGGTCGCGAATCATGGACTCGACGTCGCGGCCGACGTAGCCGACCTCGGTGAACTTGGAGGCCTCCACCTTGACGAAGGGCGCCTGGGCCAGCTTCGCCAGCCGGCGGGCGATCTCCGTCTTCCCCACGCCGGTGGGGCCGATCATGATGATGTTCTTCGGGTGGATTTCGTCACGCAGGTCGTCGTTGACCTGCTGGCGGCGCCAGCGGTTACGCAGGGCGATGGCGACGGCGCGCTTGGCGGCGTTCTGGCCCACGATGTAACGGTCCAGCTCGCTGACGACCTCGCGAGGCGTGAAGGCGGACAACTTGCGCGTTTCGGCCACGGGGCGTGTCTCCTAGAGCTCTTCGATGGAGATGTTGGCGTTGGTGTAGATGTCGATTTCGCCCGCGATGGTGAGCGACTGATGGACCACGTCGCGAGCGGAGAGCTGGGTGTGCGCCATGAGGGCGCGCGCCGCGGCGAAGGCGTAGGGGCCGCCGCTGCCCACGGCGGCGATGCCGTAGTCGGGCTCGATGACGTCGCCGGCGCCGGAGAGGATGAAGGTCTTCTCCTTGTCCGCGACGATGAGGAGCGCCTCCAGGCGGCGGAGGAAGCGGTCGGTGCGCCAGTCCTTGCCCAGCTCCACGCAGGCGCGGGCCATGTTCTTCTGGTGCTCCTTGAGCTTGGCCTCGAAGCGCTCGAAGAGGGTGAAGGCGTCCGCGGTGCTGCCAGCGAAGCCGGCGAGCACCTGGCCTTCACCCAGGCGGCGGACCTTCTTCGCCGTGTTCTTCATCACGGTCTTTTCGAGGGAGACCTGGCCGTCGCTGGCGATGGCGACCTTTCCGTCGCGTCGCACGCAGAGGATGGTGGTGCCGTGGAACATAGGCCCCGGGTTTAACAAGCCGGGGGCGGCGTTTCCAAGGAACAGTGACTGGCTGTCTGCTCCCGCACCGTTGCCGGCGCGACGGGGTGGCGCGTCACAGCGGGGCCCCCGTCACGACAGGCGGCGTCCCAGGACCGTTGGCAGGACCCACTGCACCAACACATGGACGATGAACAAGCCCGCGAGGAGTGGAACGAAGCAGTCCCGCGACAGCGCCGTGCGGAGCGAGCAGAACAGGAGGTAGCAAATCAGGGCGACGACCGGCACGCCCGACGCCATGCGCCCCTTCCTCGTGCGCCAAAAGAGGAAGACGGTGTACGCATCACTCAACAGTCCGAGGCCCAGAAAGCCCCAGGCCAATGCATTACCAATGGCAGCAAGCGACATCGGCACGCTCATCCCGAAACAAAGACAGACTCACCTTCGGGCCGGCGAATCATGCCCGTTGGCATGGGCATATCGCCAAGAACCAGAGCGCATCCGCATTTGCAACTCACGACAGAAATGACCTGCCATCACGCCCGCGGATGCGCCGAGTCGTAGACCTGCTGGAGCTGCTCCCACGTCACCTGGGTATACCGCTGCGTGGTGGACAGGCTCGAATGGCCCAGCAGCTCCTGGATGCTGCGGATGTCCGCGCCGCCGCCCAGCAGGTGCGTGGCGAAGGAGTGACGCATCGCGTGCGGGCTCACCTTCCGCGTCAGCGCGCACTTCAGCACGTACGTGTCCAGGTGCCGCGCGATGCTCCGCGGCGTCAGCCGCCCGCCCCGGAAGTTGAGGAACATCGCCTCCGGCGCCTGGTCCTTCCGAATCGTGGCCAGCAGCTCCCCGCGCCGCGAGAGGTACGCCTCCAGCGCGCGGATGGACTGCGCATTCACCGGAACGAGCCGCTCCTTGCTCCCCTTGCCCATCACCCGGACGATTCGCCCGCTCCGGTCGATGTCCAGCAGGTCCAAGCCGCACAGCTCGCTGATACGCAGGCCGCCGCCATAGAGCAGCTCCAGAATCGCCCTGTCCCGCAGCCCGAGCACCGTCTTCAGGTCGGGCATGTCCAGGATGGCGAACACCTCCTCCACCGGCAGCACCTTGGGCAGCGTCTTCGGCAGCTTCGGGCTCTTCACCAGCTTCGCCGGACTCGCGGGCAGCAGCTTCTGCCGCACCAGGTACTTGTAGAACGACTTGATGCTCGCCAGCCGCCGCGCCCGGCTCGACGGCGCGTGGTCCGTGCTCAACGTGCCCAGATAGCCGCGAATCGCCGCGTGCGTCCCGGAGAGGAGCGACAGCTTCATCCGCTCGACCAGGTAGCGCTCGTAGTCCACCAGGTCGATGAGGTAGTTGCGCACCGTGTGCGGGGACGAGCCCTTCTCGTCCTCCAGGTGGGCACGGAACTTCTCCAGCAGGGGCGAGAGGCTCGTCGTCATCGACGACGAGCCTACGGGCCGGAGAAATCCTTGCAAGATTCGCGGTGTGCTACGGCGCCTTGGCCGGTGCCGCAGCGGGCGCCGCCGCCGCGGGCGCGGCCGGAGCCGCCGGTGCCACCTCGGAAGGCAACACCGCCAGGCAAGTGTCCTGGGACAACCAGCCCGCGTGGCAGAACCACGTCAGCAGCGGAATCCGGACCTGCCAGAGCAGCACGAAAATCACCGCCAGCGTGACGGCGAGCTTCGTCCAGCCGGACGCGCCCTCCGCCTCGTCGTCCTGCTGCTGACGGGCCAGCGCCGGGCGCACCATGTCCAGGCGGTCCACCCGGGCGTTCGCCGGCAGCTTCGGGCGGCGCGTCACCAGCGAGGACAGCTCCGGCGTCAACATCAGCCGGTCATTCAGCGCCCAGCCCGAGCCCTCCAGCAGCAGCGCCAGGTTGCGCCGGCGCAGCTTGAGCCAGCCCAGAAGCCCCGCGGGCGCCATCACCACGATGGCAAGCAACGTCGCCGCCGAGATGAGGTCCACCAGCGTCAGCGACTTCACCTGCGACATGATGAACGCGAAGGACGAACCCAGCGCCGCCGCGGCGACACCACCCGCCGCGACCACCCCCGCGAGCCCCGCCCCTCCGGCCGCCGGAGCCGGAGCCGCGGCGGGAGCAGGCGCCGCCACCACTGGCGCGTTCGCCGCGTTCGTGTAGCCCTGCTCCAGCGTCGTATCGAAGGTCTTCTCCCCCGCCGACGCCAGGCCCTCCACCTTCTTGGTGATGAAGGCGCCGATGCGCGCGAAGGGCATGGTCATCGCCTCCCACAGCGACACGGGCTGGCGAATCACGTGCGTCACGATGGCGTCGCTCTCCACGCCGTCCACGTCGTAGAAGACGCCGCGCTTGCCCACCGTGAGCTCCGTGCTCCGGCCGCTCGTCACCGGCACCGCCACCTCGTAGCCCGGCGTCCCGTCCTTCGGCGCCACCTGGACGTAGAGGATGCACGTGGTGCCCAGCGACGTCAGCGCGGTGTGCGCGGCCCGGTTCGTCACCAGCACCGACAGCGTGTACTTGCGCCCCCCGAGGATGAGCGTCCCCTTCTCCACCAGCGCCCTCCGCTTGGGCATGTAGAGGCCGGGCATGCTGATGAAGTTGTTGGCGAACAGCAGCAGCCAGCGCTGGTACAGCACCAGCCGCTCCAGCTCGACAATCGCATCCAACGTGGGCTTGAGCGCGAGGTCCGCCGCGCTCACGGCCTCGACGGCGTCCAGGTCCGCGTCGGACACGTCTGGCAGCGTGTCCATCAGCTTGCGCACCGGGTTCGCGTCGAGCTGCGCCTGCCACGCCAGCACGCCGTCCGCCTTCGCCAGCAGCTCGCGCCAGGCGGAGTCCGTCAGCCGCTGCGAGTCCCCCGTCATCGGCGTGGCGACGTCCTTCCGGAACGCCTCCAGCAACTCAAACGCGGGGCCGCGCAACAGGCGCGACCACTCCAGCGCGCCCGAAGCGTCCGGCGGCGCGATGGGCAGATCCCCCGCCGCCTTCCCCAACGCCGCCACGTCTCCCAGCGCCCCTTCCACGCGCTCGGCGCGCAGGCGCAGGCTGGCCGCCGCCTCGGGCTGCGCGGCCACCAGCCGGCACTGCACGAAGTACGCGTCCAGGTGAGGTGCCACCGCGCGCACGCGCTTCGCCGTGTCCAGGCTGACCTCGCCCCAGACGAAGGCCGCGCCCTGCTTGTCCCGGTGCTCCAGCAGCTTCGCGCGCTCCTCGCGGAAGCGCTTCACCAGCGACGCGTCCACCCCCGCCTGCCCGGCCCGGTTCGTCAGCGCGGGGAAGCTCGCCATCAGCGCCTGGGCCAGCGGGCGAAGGCGCTCCGGCAGGTGCGCGGGCGCGAGGATGCCGTCGCCATTCTGCCCGGACTCCCGCAGGGCCTTCTCGCTGTCACGGACCTGCGCCAGGGAGATGCTCCCCGCGTCAGGGGCCTTGAGCGTCCGGAGAATCATCTCCGCCGCGCCGCGCAGGGGCCGCGCCTCCTCGCTGAGCGCGTCCAGCGCCAGCACGTCACTGGAGGCGTCCGCCCCGCGCCGGTCCTTGAGCTGCCGGGCGGCCCAGTCCACCGCCTTGCGCACCTCCGCCACGCGGATGCGGCCGTTGCCGTCCGCGTCCAGCAACGTCAGCAGGCGCGGATCACAGCTCAAGCCCTCCAACGGGCATGCGGTGGCAATCCACTGCGTCTCGGGAATGCGGACCGCCTCGACGAGCACGTCGAAGGAGGGGATGTCGACCTGGAGCGAGCCGCCGTAGCGGCGATAGATGAGCGGAGCCATACGGGCGGCGGAAGTAAGCACACCGCCCGGCGAATCGCACGATCCTCAACAGTCGAAAGCTATGGCACCGCGGGGACGCTGTAGATGCCAGCCTTCGGGCCCTGCGTAATCGCGTACACGGCAAGCGAGTCATTCTTGCCCCCGAAGGACACCGGCACCTGGACGCCCTGGTCCAGCGTCTTCCGCGCCTGGGTCTTCACGTCGTACACGGCCACGTCATAGGTGTCCGAGTCCATCCGGGCATACGTGACGAGCACCCGCTGGCCGTCTTCCGACAGCTTGTAGCTGAAGATGCCCTGCAGCCACGTGCGGGGCTCCGCCTGCCTGGGCAGGTCCATGGCCATGAAGTCACAGGAGCGCCCGTTGCGGATGCAGTTGGAGCGGAACACCACCTGCCCGTTGGCCGGCGTGAAGCCATAGCCGAAGACGCCCTGCTGCACCTTGGCCGCCTTCTCCTCGCCCAGGGTGTACAGCATCAGGTCCACCGAATACGCCGGCTTGAGGATGCGCGAGAGGAACGCCAGGTAGCGCCCATCCGAGCCCCAGACGAAGTTCGGCACACGGCCGCCCACCTGCTTCGTCGCGCCGTCCGGCAGCGCGGCCACCGACATCAGCCCGGCGTTCGCCGTGGAGTCGTACTTCTCCAGGAAGCCCACCGCCCGCGAGTCCGGCGCGAAGGCCAGCTTCTCCACCTGCACGCCCAGCTTGCGCCCCGCGCCGCCCGACGCCGGGCCCAGGTGCAAATCTCCCGGCACGTTCGGCTTGCCGTTCTCCGTGCGCGCCAGCCACTTGCCGTCCGGCGAGAAGCCAAATACGCCCGAGGCCACCGCCACCCGCTTCGCCTTCAGCGCCGGCAGCTCCGCCAGGTACAAGTCATACAGCCCCCGCACCGACTCGCTGCGCACCTGGAAGGCCACGCGCTGACCATCCGGGGAGACCTCGTAGTCCCCCACCTGGTCGCCCACCTTGATGGGCGGCGCGTCGGGATTGTCCACGGAGATGGCCGCCAGGCCCCCCGCCGCGGACAGCCGGCGCTTGAAGAGCAGCGTCTTGCCGTCCGGGGTGAACTGGGCCGTGCTGACCTCCCCCGCCACGTCCGTGAAGGGGCCCGACGGCAGCGCGCCCAGCTTCAGCTTGCCGCCATCCACGAAGGCCACCTTCGTCCCGTCCGGGCTGGGCAGCATGTAGCTGACCGCCGTGCCCAGCACGACGGGCTCCGCCGTGGCGTCGTCCAGCGAGGCCACGGTCAGCGCGCCCGACTGCGTCGTCGGGCTGTAGCCGGCGAGGAAGAGCGCGTACTTCGAGCCCGGCGCCACCAACTGGCCCCCCGGGACGTTCGTCACGCCCTCGCCCAGCTTGCGCGGCTCGCCGCCCTCCACGGGCACCACGAACAGCTCGCCCAGCACCATCTGCGGCGGGATGCCGTCCAGCGCGGGCTTCTTCCCGTTGACGATGTACGTGGCGAAGCGGCCATCCGCCGTCACGCGCAGGTCCGTCACCCGGCCCGCGGCCAGGAGCGTGCCCTGCCCCGCGCCAGGGGCACCGGGCGGGGGCGGCTTCTCCGCCGTCGCGGCGGCCTTGGTGCGCCGCACGCCCGGCGCCTCCGAGCCGCCGTTTTCGCCCTTCTTGCAGCCCGTGCCCGCCATCACCAGCGAGGCCACCAGGCCCGCGGTCCACAGCCGCCCCTGCCGCATCCGCATCATGCGCTCCTCTGGTCCACGTGCTCGGGGGCGCCCACCGTCGGGACGCCCGCGTGCGGCAGCCATGCCGCCAGGTCCTGCTTCGCCCGCGCCGAATACGCCGCGCGCTTCTCCGCCTTCTTCATGCGCCCGGTAATCGGCGGGAAGATGCCGAAGATGATGTTGGAGGGCTGGTGCGGGTAGTCCGGCGGATGCGCCTCTCCCGTCACGTGCCGCAGGAGCGCGCCCATCGCCGTGGTGGCCGGCGGCGGCACCCACTCCGCCCCCGTCAGCTTCGCGTGCAGCGCCAACGCCACCAGGTATCCACACGCCGCGCTCTCCACGTAGCCCTCCACGCCGGAGACCTGGCCCGCGAAGTAGAGCCGGGGCTCCGACTTCAACGACAGGTCCTTCGACAGCAGCCGGGGCGAGTCGATGAAGGTGTTGCGGTGGATCTGCCCCATCCGGAGGAACTCCGCCTGCTGAAGTCCGGGGATGAAGCCGCTGAAGATGCGCTTCTGTTCACCCCAGGTCAGCCGCGTCTGGAAGCCCACCATGTTCCAGGACGTGCCGCCCACGTCCTCCATGCGGAGCTGCACCACCGCGTAGGGCTCCACGCCCGTGCGCGGGTCCCTCAGGCCCACCGGCTTCATGGGCCCGTAGGCCAGGGTGTCGTCTCCGCGCTCGGCCATCACTTCAATGGGCAGACAGCCTTCGAAGTATTTCGGTTCCTCGAAAGCGTGCGGCACCACCTTCTGCCCCGCCTTCACCTCGGCGATGAAGCGGTAGTACTCGTCCTTCGTCATCGGCAGGTTGAGGTAGTCGTCCCCGCCGCCCTTGCCGTAGCGGCTCTGGCGGAACGCCACGTTCATGTCGATGGAGTCCGCCGCCAGGATGGGCGCGATGGAGTCATAGAAGTAGAGCTTCGTCCCCACGTGACGCTCCAGCTCCCGCGTCAGCGCGTCCGACGTGAGCGGGCCGGTGGCGATCACCACCGGGCCGTCCTCGGGCAGGCGCTCCACCTCGCCGGCCACCAGCTCCACGCCGGGCTGGCGCAGCAGCGACTCCGTAATCGCGGCGGAGAAGCGCTCGCGCTCCACCGCCAGCGCGTCACCGGCGGGCACCCGGTTGGCGTCCGCGGCGCCCAGCACCAGCGAGCCCAGCGCGCGCAGCTCCGCGTGCAGCAGGCCAATGGCGCTCTCCGGGTTGTCCGAGCGCAGCGAGTTGCTGCACACCAGCTCCGCCAGCGTGTCCGCCTTGTGCGCCGGGGAACGCTTGTGGGGCTTCATCTCCCGCAGCACCACCGGCACCCCGCGGCGGGCGAGCTGGTAGGCGCACTCGGTCCCCGCCAGGCCTCCGCCAATCACCGTCACCCGCTGCTTCTGATCCGCCATCCGCTTCCTCCAGGCCCGCGCCACGCGGCCGTCCAGCAACTGTTAGCAGGACTGACACGCCCGGGCCCAGCGTCGATTCAGCCGTGTGCGACCCCACGCTTTCCCTCCGGATTCACGCCTGGCCGGCTGCCCAGCGGCCCACCTGCGCCCCCCGTTGGAAGGCGCGGTTTCCCTACCTGGGTTGCACCCCTACGTTTCTCGCGTTCGCCGCTCGGGGGCGGCCTGCATCCGAGCGAGCGCCCATGAACTCGAAGACTGGGAGTACCGAAGCCATGGCGACCCGCCGCATTCAGGACCTGAACCGGATCCGCGAACTCCTCCAGCGCCGCCGCCGGGAGATTCTCAGCGCCAATGAGGGCGCGCACCGCGAGCTCACCGCCCTGAAGAACCAGGAGAGAGACCCCGAGTACGAGGAGAACGCCCAGTCCGAGCTGGCCGACTACACCCTGTCCAGCCTGATGGAGTCGCAGCGGCGCGAAATCATGCTCATCGACGCCGCGCTGCGCCGCATGGACATGGGCGTCTTCGGCGAGTGCGTGGACTGCGGCTTCGAGATTCCGATTGAACGCCTGGAGGCCCTGCCCTTCGCCATCCGCTGCGAGGAGGACGCCAGCATCCACGAGCTGGAGACGCGCGGCGGCCCCATGGCCAGCCCGTCCCTCTGAGACGAGCCGGGCGCGCGCTCCCGGTGCCGCCCCGGGAGCGTGCTACTCGCCCTCTTTCTGGAGCACCACGAAGCGGTAGTTCTCCAGCTCGTTCTGCCCCGCCGTGTAGAGCACGGTGAGGAGCATGTCGTAGGGGATCTTCTTGTCCGCGATGACGGACAGCTCCCCGCTGAAGGGCGCGGAAGGGTTGCGCGCGGCGATGTACTTCAGCTTCTCCACTTCCTTCTTCAACTGCGCGTCCAGCGGCAGCACCAGCCGGCCCTGGAGCTTGTCGGCCGGGAACTGGCCGTCCTGCAGCCGCAGCACTTCCTTGTCCCCCACCAGCACGTTCTTGGGGGTAATCGTGACGGCCACGGTGTCCCGGGGCGTGGCGCGCGTGGAGGACACCGGCGGACGCACGTCCTCGGACGCGGTCACCGCCGCGGAGGACGACGCGAAGGACTTGAGCAGGAACACCAGGAGGATGGTCATCATGTCCATCATCGCGGTGATGTTCAGCTCCTTGATCTCCCCCGCCGCCTCGCGCTCCTTGCGCTTCTTGCGCGCCAGGGCCCGGCGGTAGCTCAGCCGCGCCACCGTCTCCGCGTCCGGCGTGTCCAGGGCGGGGCTCGTCGGGTCGGCCATGGCTAGATGGCTCCCAGCGTGACGTCCGGGAACAGCAGGCGGCGCTCGCGGCCCTGCGTCTCACGGATGGCGTCCAGCGTCTGCGTCAGCGTCTCGTAGGGGACGTCCGGGTCCGCGCCCACGATGACCTTCGTCTCCTTGGGGAACGCGGACTTGATCTCCACCATCTTCGCGTTGAGCGCGCCGAAGTCGTGCATGCCGTCCGCCTTCACCGGGATGGTGGGCGTGCCGGCCTCGCCGAGGATGGCGTTCTCACTGCTGACGAAGTGCCCCTTCTTGGAGATGAGCACGGACAGCGTCAGCTTGGGCGCGTCGTCCGGGTCCTCCTGGGCCATGCCCGTCGTCGGCGCGCCGTAGGCGGGGGCGTTGACGTTGATGATGCCGAACGTCGCCAGGCCGGTGATGGACAGCAGCATGAAGATGATGAGGTTCATGAGGATGTCGAGGTACGGGACGATGTTCAGCTCGCCCGTCTCCTCTTCCTCGCGGACCTTCAGCTTGCGCCGGGAGTAGTGGAACGCCATGGCCGCGTGCCCCCGCGCTCTACGACGCGCGCGCCTCGAGCTCCGTGGTGGCCGGGTCCACCGCCCCGCGCCGGGACAGGAGGTTCTCCAGCTTGAGCGCGTGTAGCTCCATGCCCTCCACCATGCTCTTCGCGTACGACGTGAGGAACAGGTGGAAGATGATGCAGATGACGGCGATGGAGAGCGCGAAGGCGGTGTTGTTCATCGCCTTGGAGATGCCGTCCGACAGCAGCACCTGCTTCTGCTCCGCCGGCACGTTGCCCAGCGCCTGGAAGGTGCCGATGAGGCCGAAGATGGTGCCCACCAGCCCCACCAGCGTGGCGATGTTCGCCAGGGACCACAGCCAGGGGATGCGCTTGGACACGTGCGGGCTGTGCTCGACGATGGCCTCCTCCACCGCCTTGGAGACCTCAATCTCACCGCGGTTGGCGTTCACCAGCCCCGCGCGGACCACCTTGGCCAGCGGCGCGTTGGGCGCCATGGCGCACACCTTCACCGCGCGGTCCAGGTTGCCGCTGCGCACCAGCTTGGCGATCTGCTCCATGAAGGGCGGCGCGTTGAGGTTGTAGCGGAACACCAGGGTGACGACGCGCTCCAGCGCGACCGCCAGCGAGCACGCCAGCCAGAACAGGTTCACGAACATGAACGGTCCGCCATCCTTGAAGAACTTGATGACGGAGTCCGTGACGCCCATCTGGCCGCCTTCCGTGGCCGCGAAGGTCACGTCCAGCAGCAGCTCGCTCACCGAGGGAATCATTGCGCCCAGAGTCCTTTCGACGCCCGCCCCCCGGGGCGCGCCCGGCCGGACGCGGGCACCCGTTCGACGTTTCCCGGGGAGGGAGCAGCCTGGACTTCTAGGGCGGGCCCGCCGAGGCTGTCAAGCCAAGGACGGGCCATGCCCACGTAACTACTGGGCTTTCAAGCAGCCGAGGAGGCCTCGGGTGACCCACCCGGGCCCGCGGGCTGCTCGGTGATTTCGCGCCGGTAGTCGCACTCCTTGTTGGGGCACGCCACGTACGGGCCGTCCCGCTTGGAGAACTTCTGGAGCAGGTAGGGCGAGGCGCAGGTGGGGCACGGCTCGGCCAGCGGCCGGTCCCACGCGGCGAACTTGCAGTCCGGGTAGCGGTTGCAGCCGAAGAAGATCTTCCCGCGTCCGCTGCGCCGCTCCGTCAGGTAGCCCTCCTTGCACTCCGGGCAGGACACGCCAATGGAGATGGGCTTGGACGTCTTGCAGTCCGGGTAGCCCGAGCAGGCGAGGAAGCGCCCGAAGCGGCCCCGCTTGATGACCATGGGCTTGCCGCACTTCTCGCACAGCTCGTCGGTGGTCTCCTCCTCCACCATGACGATCTTGCCCTCGGCGTCCCGCTTGAAGTCCTTCGTGTTCTTGCAGTCCGGGTAGTTCGAGCACGCGAGGAAGTGCCCCATCTTCCCGAACTTGATGACGAAGAGGTTGCCGCACTTCTCGCAGGGGATGTCCGTCTTGATCTCCTCCCGCTTGACGTCGCGCATCTCCGCTTCGGCCTTCTCGAGCGTCTCCTTGAAGGGCCCGTAGAAGTCGTGCAGCACCGACTTCCAGTTGGCCCCGCCCTCGGAGATCTGGTCGAGCTTCTCCTCCATGGTCGCCGTGAAGGTGACGTCCAGCTCATGGGGGAAGTGCTTGACCAGCATCTCATTGGTCATGTTCCCCAGGTCCGTGGGCCGGAAGCGCCCCTCCAGCTTCTCCACGTACTTCTTGTCCTGGATGGTGGAGAGGATGGCGGCGTAGGTGGACGGACGGCCAATGCCCCGCTCTTCCAGCTCCTTCACCAGCGTGGCCTCGCTGAAGCGCGGGGGCGGCTGGGTGAAGTGCTGCTCGTGGAGCAGCTTCTGGAGGTTGAGCGCGTCGCCGTCGTTGAGCACCGGCAGCTCGCCCACCGCGTCGGCGCCCTCGGCGTTCTCGTCACCGGCGGCCTTGGCCTTCTCCTTCTCCGCCTCCTCCTCCGGCGTCAGCCCGGCGCCGTACACCGCCAGGTAGCCGGCGAACTTCAGCGTGCTGCCGGAGGCGCGGAAGGTGGCCCGGCCCGCGGCGATGTCCGCGCTCGTCTGATCATAGACGGCGGGCTTCATCTGGCACGCCACGAAGCGGTTCCAGATGAGCTCGTAGAGGCGGTACATGTCCTCCTCGCCCATGGCCTCGAAGAAGCCCTTCACCCGCTCCGGCGGGTACTCCAGGGACGTGGGCCGGATGGCCTCGTGCGCGTCCTGGGCGCTCTTCTTGCTGCGGTACACCATGGGCTCGTCGGGCAGGAAGTCCTTGCCGTACTTGCCGTCGATGAACTCGCGCACCTGCTTCACCGCGTCGTCGGACAGACGGGTGGAGTCCGTGCGCATGTACGTGATGAGCGCCGTCTGGCCCTCGTCACCCAGCGGCACGCCTTCATAGAGGCGCTGCGCCAGCGTCATGGTCTTCTTCGCGGTGAAGGACAGCCGGTTGGCCGCCTCCTGCTGGAGCTTGGAGGTGATGAAGGGCGCGGGCGCGTTGCGGCGGCGCTCGCGGCGGTCCACCTTGGCCACCGAGAAGCTGGCCGACTGCAGCTCGGCGACCAGGCCCTCGGTGGTGGCGCGGTCCTTCAGCTCCACCTTCTTGCCGTCCACCTTGGACAGCTTGGCCTTGAAGGGCGGCGGGCCGGAGGGGCCCTCCAGCAGCGCGTCCAGCGTCCAGTACTCCTCGGGGACGAAGGCCTTGATCTCCTCCTCGCGCTCCACGATGAGCCGCACCGCCACGGACTGCACCCGGCCGGCGGACAGGCCCCGGCGCACCTTCTTCCAGAGCAGCGGGGAGATCTGGTACCCCACCAGCCGGTCGAGGATGCGGCGCGTCTGCTGCGAGTCGTAGTTGTCCTGGTTGAGCTGCCGCGGCTGGGCGATGGCTTCCTGGATGGCCTTCTTGGTGATTTCGTTGAAGGTCACCCGGAGCGCGTCGGGGTGCGCCAGCTCCTCCTTGATGTGCCACGCAATGGCCTCGCCCTCGCGGTCGGGGTCCGTGGCCAGGAAGACGCGGTCCGCCGACTTCGCCATCTTCTTGAGCTCGTTGAGGACCTTCTCCTTGCCCTTGATGACGGTGTACTCGGGCTGGAAGTCGTGCTCCACGTCCACGCCCATCTTGCTCTTGGGCAGGTCCTTCACGTGGCCCACGGACGCCTTCACCGTGTAGCCGGAGCCCAGGTACTTCTTGATGGTCTTCGCCTTGGCGGGCGACTCCACGACGACCAGGTAGTGCGGGCCCTTGCCACGGGGCGTGGCCTCCTCCTCCGCGTCCGCTTCCACGGTGGGGAGCGCGTCCTCGTCACCCTTCTTGGTGCGGCGGCGCGCAGCCGTCTTCTTCTTGGCGACGGTCTTCTTCCTGGCCGCAGGCTTCTTCTTGGCGGCGGCCTTCTTGGCGGGCGCCTTCTCCTCGGCCGCCTCAGTCTCTTCCACCTTCTTCTTCGTCCGCGTGGCCATGACTCTCCTACCTAGATTCTCTCGTACAGCCTTCCCGGGTGCTGGATGACCAGCCCCGTCAACTCCAGCTCCACCAGCGCGCTGACGAGCGCCGCCGGTGAAAAGGTGCTGCCGACCAGCACCTCATCGAAGCTCCGGGGAACCCGGTCCAACAGCGAGAAGGCCCCCTTCGCTTCCGCGGAGAGGTCCTCCCAGGCGCCCATCGTCCCGGGAGGAACCGCCGCCAGGGGGTCGATTTTCAACGCCCTCCACACATCTTCCGGGCCCAGGCACGTCGCCGCACGCCCGTCCCGCAGCAACGCGTTGCAGCCGGCCGCCTCCTCGTGGCGCACGTCCCCCGGCATCGCGAACACCGGCCGCCCCTGCGCCCGCCCCGCCTCCGCCGTGTAGAGGCTCCCGGACTTCGTCCCCGCCCGTAGCACCAGGACCGCGTCGGATGCGCCGGAGATGAGCCGGTTGCGCCGCGGGAACGTCGTGGTGCTCGCCCGGACCCCGGGGGGCAGCTCGCTGAAGAACATGCCCCCTCTGGCCAGGAAGTGAGGGAGCAGGCGGGCCTGCGCCGTGTCGAGCGCATCCAGGGCGCTCCCCAGGAAGGCCCACGTCTCCCCGCCCGCGTCCAGGGCGCCCCAGTGGCACGCCCGGTCCACCCCCGCCGCCGCGCCGGACACCACGCCCACCCCGGACTCCGCCACCTGCTGCGCGAAGCGGCGCGCGAAGGGCAGGAAGCCCTGGTCCGGGTGGCGGCTGCCCACCATGGCCAGCCGGCGCCGTGGCAGGCCCGGCGCGCCCCGGTAGAAGAGCAGCGGCGGCGCGTCCTCCACCTCCGCCAGCCGCTCCGGGAAGCCCGGCTGCCCCTGGAACGCCACCTTCATGCCGGAGGCCTGGCAGGCTTCCCACACCCGCCACGCCACGGGCGAAAGGCGCTCCACGGAGGCGAGCCGGCGGCGAACCTGTGCGGAAACCGGCGCCTGGGACACCCAGTCTCGCACCGGAGTCGCGGCGAGCGGGGCGAGGCTTCCGTCCGCGAACGCGCGCAGCGCGGCCAACGTCCTCGGCCCCAGGCCGGGAACGGCCCAGAGCGCGAGGCATGCCTGCTGCTCCGCCGTGAGGCTGTCCGTCTCAGCGTCCGCCATACCCGTCCCCCGCTCGATACCCACCTATATAGAAGGTGGGGCCGCTGGGAGGGGCGCGACACATAAACACCGGACCGCCACGGGTCAAGCACTCAGCCCCTCTGCCCCAGGGGCCCATTGCACTTTTCCTGCCGCCGGTCAGCGGCTGGCGGACGGCCCGGCCCCCGGCGCCATGTAGGCCCGGTCTCCGGGGACCAGTTCCTCCAGGGAGCGCGTCATGAGGCAGTTGGACGTGCGCTCCTTGAGCTCGGTCACCATGCACTCGCCGATGCTCCGCCAGGGGAAGGCCTTCTCCGCCTTCGACGGCTTGCGCACGTCGTGGCCCAGCACGTGGCGGGACGGGTCCCCCTTGCGGAGGATGGTGAAGGTGTTGCCCAGCTCCACGCCGTCCGCGCTGCCCCGGTCGATGACGATGCTGTTGTTCTCTCCCATGATCGTCAGGTACGGCACCAGGGCGGTGATGACGGTGCCGTCCACCTGCTTCGCGTTGGGCCGCCGCGCCACGCGCTCGGTGAGGCGCTCACCCACGGGGCCCACCAGGTCGCCGCGCTCGATGCCGTCCCACGTGTCCATGATCTGCGCGGTGACGATGCCGTCACCCACGCGCTGCACGCGCAGGGTGCCCACGAAGTCGGTGAGGTAGCCCAGCGGGCGCCCGTTGATGGGGTGCTTCACCGCCTGGGTGGTGTGGAAGACGACGTAGCGGTCTCCCACCTTCACGTCGCCCTTCCGCTTGAAGCGCACGTAGACGCTGTCCGGGAAGGAGAGCATCACCGCGTTGGAGGGCGAACCCTCGATGCGGCCGGCCTCGTCCAGCTCGCGCTGGGTGACGAAGCCCTGCGTCGTCACGGGGACGGAGCTGGCCGCGTCGAAGCCGATCTTCCCCGTCACGGTGACCTGGTCGTTGGAGGCGAACTCCGTCGGGGCCGTCAGGTCGCCCTCCTCGACCACCATCTCCGACACCTGGGTGGGGACCTCCTCGCCCGCGCCGAAGAAGCGCACCTGGTTGCCGGGGTAGATCCAGTGCGGGTTGGCGATCTCCGGGTTGTAGGACCAGACCTTGGGCCAGTACCAGGGGCTGCCCAGGTAGCGCTGGGACAGGTCCCAGAGCGTGTCCCCCGTCTCCACGGAGTGCACCGTCCCAGGGGAGCTCTCACGCCCCTGCGGCGCGCCGGGCGGGATGGCGACGGAGGTCGGCGGCGCGGTGTCCGGCGCCTCGTCCATCACCTCGGCGCTGTCCATCTCACTGCCGGTGTCCTGCTCCTCCTCGTTCTCCTGCTGGGCATGCGCGGCCGGCACGACGGCGAGGCTCAACATCAGCGAGGTGAGAATCCGGGAGCGCATCGCGGGACGTCCTTTCGAAAGAAGCTTCACTGGGGGAGCGCGGCGAGCCGCTGTTCCGCCTGGGTGGCTGCCGCCGTCCCCGGGAACTGGGTGACGACGCGGGTGTAGAGCACCTTGGCATCCGCGGCCTGGTTGAGCCGCATCTGGCACTCGGCGAGCCGGAGCATGCCGTCCAGCATGGCGTCCCCGGCGGGATAGCTGTCGATGAGCCGCTGGAACGTCACCGCGGCCCCCTTGAACTCGTTCAGGCCCATCTGGCCCAACCCGCTGAAGTACAGCGCGTTGTCCGCGCGCGGGTGGCGCGGGTTCTCCGCCGCGAAGCGTTGCAGCCTCTCCACCCCGCCCTCCACGTTGCCGGTGCGGAGCATGTTCACGAGCTTGTCGAACTCCGCCTGGAGCAGGTCGGGGTCCTTCTCCTCCCCGGCGTCATCGCCCGCCGCCACCATGGTGGCGCCGCCCGAGGCCCCCGCGTCCTCGGCGACGGGGCTGATGAACAGCTCCACCTGCTCGTCGTCCGGCTCCACCACCGCCACGGCGGTGGGCAGCCTGGGCGCGGGCTCGAAGCGCGGCTTGAGCTTCACCACCGCCAGCTCCGGCGTGGCGCTCAGCGACTCCGCGGGGGACGCCTCCACCTTCACGGGCACGGGGCGCGCCGCCGGGACCTCGGCCGAGGCGCTCGCGCGCGACACGGCCTCATGCGCCTCCAGCCGGGCCACCCGGTCCTGAAGCCGCTCCTGGGACGCGCGCAGCGTGCGCAATTCGGAGCGCAGCGCGGCGACCTCCGCCTCCGCGGGAGCGGTGGTGGCACAGGCGCTCAGCGCGCACAGGGGCGCGGCGGCGAGCAGGCGGAAGATGACGGAGCGCGCGGGCACGGGCCTTTTTCAGCAGAGGGGACTCCCCGAGGATAGGAAGGCCCGTCGGAGAGCGTCAAGAAATCGGCCCCCCGCACCGGGAGGCTAGAAGCGGTGTACCACGTAATTGAGGTGCCGCCCCGTCCGCCCCGCGTCCCGGCGGTGGGAGAAGAAGCGCGTGGGATCACACGCGGTACAGGCGTGTAGCACGTCGACGTGGGCCGGCTTGAGCCCCGCCGCCAGCAGCGTCTGCCGCACCGCGCGCGTCAAATCCAGCCGCGGCGTGCCCTCCGCCCACCGCACCACGTCCGCCCCGGAGCGCGCGCGGAAGCGTTGCGCCAGCTCCTCCGACACCTCGTAGCAACAGACCTGTATCGCCGGCCCCACCGCCGCCAGCAGCCGCTCCGGCCGGGCCCCCGCGCCACCAGCGCCTCCACGGCGCGCGCGCTGATGTCCGCGTCCGTGCCCCGCCAGCCGGAGTGGACCGCCGCCACGCCGCGCCCCTCCGGGTCCACCAGCAGCACCGGCACGCAGTCCGCCGTGCCCACCGCCACCCAGCTTCCCGGCGTGCGCGTCCACAGGCCGTCCGCCTCGCCCTCCGTGGGGCGCAGCCCCTGGGCGCCCTCCCCGCTCCGGGCCTCCACCACGCGGTCGCCATGGACCTGGGACACGCGGCTCAGCGCTTCGAGCGGCGCGCCAGCGGCCTGGGCCAGGCGGCGGTGGTTCTCCTCCACGCGCGCCCGTTCGTCGCCCACGGAGAAGCCCAGGTTGAGCGACGCGTAGGGCCCCTCCGAACAGCCGCCGGCGCGAGTGGTGAAGCCGTGCGGCACGGGCAACAGCGACGAGGTGAGCGGCTCGGTCGGCATGGAATCTCCGGGAATCCTCCGGGTTGATGCATCAGGAGGTGATCCAGCGTCAGCGCAATCGTAGGATGATTTCGCTGCTTCGTTTGACAGGTAGCGTCAGCCACCTGACAATTCACGGACCGTCCGAACTCCGTGAAACCAGTCCGAAACCCCGCGCTCGAGAGCCGCGAGCACCCGCATGCCCCTGGGTCCCGACACCGTTGGTCGCAAGCTGCTGTGGAGCATCGCCCTGCCCGGGCTGCTCGTGGCGCTGCTCGGCGTCGGCCACTTCTGGCGTGAGGCGCGGGTCGCGGTGCAGGACGCCACCCAGGTGGAGTCGCTGGCGCTGGCGGAGTTCGTCGCCTCCACCTTCACCCTCCCGCAGGCGCGCGGGGCCCCGGCCCACGGCGCGGTGACGGAGGTGCTGCGCTCCGACACCCGGCTGTTCCGCTCGGTGGAGGACGTGCGGGTGCTGACGCTGGACGGGCGCATCCTCTGGTCCCGGCGCACGGGCGAGGAAGGCACGGTGCACCCGGAGGCCGCGCGGCTGACGGCGCCCGGCCCCGAGCGGGCGCGCTCGGTGGCGCGGATGACGGAGGTGATCCGTCCCCTCGGCGGCCCGGAGTGCGCGGGCTGCCACACCACGGGGGACGTCCCCGGCGCGAGCATCCTCCAGCTCCGCATGGCGGAGCCGGCGCTGCACCAGCAACTGTCGTCCGTCTTCGGCGCGGCGCTCGGGTCCATGGGGCTGTTCGTGGTGCTGCTGGCGCTCATCACCGGGCTGGCGCTGCACTTCATCCTCACCCGCCCGCTGCGCAGGCTGAGCGCGGCCATGCGGCGCGCGGAGGCGGGGGACCTGCTGGTGCGCGCGGACGCGCGGGGCACCGACGAGCTCGCGCGGTTGGGCGCGGCCTTCAACCAGATGCTGGCGCGGCTCACCTCCATGAAGGCGGAGGAGATCGACACCCACCGCGACCTGGAGCTGGTGAAGGAGAAGCTGGCCCTCAAGGACGAGCTGGAGGACCGCCTCAAGGAGCTGGCGCTGCTGTTCGACGTGGCGCGCTCGCTCAACGCCACGCTGGAGCTGGACGAGCTGCTGGACGCCGTCACGCGGCTGGTGACGGAGCGGCTGCGCATCCCCGAGTTCTCCATCATGTTGATGAACCCGGACGGCGTGCTGGAAATCAAGCATGCCTGGCCGGAGGGCCGCGGCGCGGAGGGCCTCACCTTCGCGCTGGGCGAAGGCGCCTGCGGGCGCGCGGCGGAGTCCCGCAAGGCCGTGTACCTGCCGGACACCGCGGACCGCTCCAGCGTGTTCGCCCGGCCGGACCTGGTGAAGGGCGGGCTGAACAGCGGCGCGCTGCTGGCGGCGCCCATGGTGCACATGGAGACGCTGCTGGGCGTGATGAACTTCCAGCGCCCCGAGGTGGCCAGCTTCTCCGCGGAGGAGATCGAGCTGCTCACCGCGGTGGCGGACGTGGTGGCCACGGCGGTGAAGAACGCCCGGCTGCACGCGGAGACGGTGAAGCTCACCATGACGGACCCGCTCACCGGCGTGCCCAACCGGCGCCACCTCTTCCAGCGCATGGAGCTGGAGCTGGCGCGGGCCAACCGCTTCGGCACGCCGCTGGCGCTGCTCATGGTGGACGTGGACCACTTCAAGCGCATCAACGACCTGGCCGGCCACCGCGTGGGTGACGAGACGCTGCGGCGGGTGTGCGACGTGCTGCGGCTGCGCGTGCGCAAGGTGGACACGCTGGCCCGCTACGGCGGCGAGGAGTTCGTGCTCCTGCTGCCGCAGACGCCCAGGGCGGAGGCCATGGAGGTCGCGGAGAAGCTGCGCCGCGCCGTGGCGGAGTCGGTGGCCCTGGCCCAGCCGGGACTGCCGGGCAACCACGTCACGGTGTCCATTGGCGTGTCGCACTTCCCATCCGACGCCACCGCCCAGGAGGAGCTGGTGGACTGCGCGGACGCGGCGCTCTACTTCAGCAAGCGCACGGGCCGCAACCGCACCACCCTGTACGAGGCCGGCATGGAGCTGCACCCCGGCCGCGAGCGCGGGCCCCACACGCCCTCCGCCGAGCCCCCCGCCGTCGCCGCCCCCAAGCCCCCGGGGGGCGTGGCCAAGGCGTAGCCGCTCAGCGGCTCACCAGCGTGCGCGCCGTGGGCCGCTCTGCCCCAGGTTGCTGAGGCCCACGGGCAGCCCGCCGGCGCGCAGCCGGGAGGCGAGGTGCTCGGGGTAGCCGCCCACGCCCACGGCCGTGCTGTCCCCCAGCGCGACGTCGTTGACGCTCATGCGCCGCTCCCGCGCGCTGGCCTCACGGCACGCGCAGGGCGCGCAGGTTGCGGGCCCCGCCCGGCGCCGTCACGCGCAGCAGCAAGGTGCTGCCGGACGCGGCCCCCTTGATGATGCTCGCCAGCGCGTCCGCGCTCTCCACCTTCTTGCGGTTGGCCTCGATGACGACCATGCCGGGCTCCAACTGCGCGCGGTCCGCCGGCGAGCCGGGAATCACGTCGGTGATGAGCGCGCCGCTGCTGTCCGTGAAGCCGGCCTGCTTCGCGGTGCGCGCGTCCAGGTTCTGGAGGCTGACGCCCACGCGGCGGGAGCTCTCCTGCTGGTCCTCCGGGCGCTGCTTCGCCGAGGCCACGCCCTCCAGGTCCGGCCGCGTGCCCAGCGCCACCTTCACGTCCCGCTTCTTCCCGTCGCGGAACAGCGTCAGCGTGGAGGTGCTGCCGGGCCGCTTGAGCGCCACCGTGCGCGTCAGCTCGCCGCTGGAGGTGACGGTCCGCCCGTCGATGGCGATGACCACGTCATCCTGCTTCAGGCCCGCCTTCGAGGCCGGCGAGGCAGGCATCACCTGCGTGAGGATGGCGCCCTCGTTCACCGGGAGCTTGAGCGCGTTGGCCAGGTCCCGCGTCAAGTCCTGGATGCCCACGCCCAGCCACGCGCGCGTGACGGAGCCTTCCTTCTGCAACTGCGGCAGCAGGGAGCTGATGAGGGTGCTGGGCACCGCGAAGCCGATGCCGGAGCCACCGCCCACGATGGCGGTGTTGATGCCCACCACCTCCCCCTTCATGTTGAAGAGCGGGCCGCCCGAGTTGCCCGGGTTGATGGCCGCGTCCGTCTGGAGGAACTCGTCGTACTGGCTGGCGCCAATCTCACGGGCCCGCGCGGAGACGATGCCCAGGCTCACGCTGGAGGCCAGGCCAAACGGGTTGCCGATGGCCACCACCCAGTCCCCCACGCGCAGCGCATCCGAGTCGCCCAGCTTCACCGTGGGCAGGCCCTCCACCTTCTCCTTCAGCCGCACGAGCGCCACGTCGGTGAGCGGATCCCTCCCCACCACCTCGCCGCTGAAGCTGCGCCCGTCGTCCAGGCGGATGGTGATGCTGACGGCCTCCTCCACCACGTGGTTGTTGGTCAGCACCAGGCCCTTCGGGTCGATGATGAAGCCGGAGCCCGCGCCCTGGCGCAGCGGCTCGCGGCGTTGGCTGCCGCCTTCCCGGCCTCCGCCGAAGAAGCGGTCGAAGAGCGGATTGCCCTCCATGCCCCGCGGCAGGCCGCCCCCTCGGGCCTGCACGTCCACGTTGACCACGGCGGACTTCACCGACTCCACCAGCGGCGCCAGCGACGGGAGCGTCTGGGCTTCCCGCGTGGCCGGCTGGAGGACGTTGCCCGCGCCCGGCTGCGTGGCCGCGGGCGGCTTCGGCGCCTGGGCAACGGCGGCGGGGGGCAACGCGACCAGCAGCGCGGCGACGAGCGCCTTCCGGAACGAGACGGTCGAACGGTTCATATGCAGACCAAGCTAAAGCCGAAAACCTGCCCCGCAAGCCAAACCGTCTGTCGTGGCGACAGGAGGACACATCACCCCACCCTGCATCCCCCTGGCCTCAAGCAGGCAGATAGAGCCGGTAGTCCAGCTCTGGATAGAGGTTGTCGCGGCCCTCCACCTGGGAGAGCCAGCGCTCGTCCAGACTGCCGCCGCGGAGCTGCTCGTGCAGGCGCTGGAAGCGCAGGATGTGCTCGCGCGTGCGGCGCTGGGCGTACTCCACCATGGTGCCCGTCTTCATGATGAAGGCCCAGTCGGAGGACTGGGCGAGCAGCAGCTCCCGGGCGGCCTGGTTGAGCGCGCGGCGCTGCAGCTCGTTGGCGTCCGGGAAGTCCCGCGCCAGCTCCACCATCTGCTTCGCGCACTGGTTGAGGTGGCGGTAGATCCAATCATTGCTCCCGTCGAGCCACATGGTGGCGTAGCCCCCCGCGCCCCAGGAGGACAGCGGCGGCGTGGCCACCTGGTTCTCCGGGTGCTCGCGCAGGTCGTCCGACGGCGTCACCAGCCGGAACGTCTGCTGCTCCCGCGCGGCCTTGCGGATGAGGAAGTCGAGGAACTGAGGCCCCTCGAACCACCAGTGGCCGAAGAGCTCGGCGTCATACGGCGCGACGACCACCGGCGCCCGGCCGCCCAGACGCGAGGCGAGGTCCTCTATCTGCCGTTGACGGTTGAACAGGAAGTTGCCCGCATGCACCGCGGCCCGCTCTCGCGCGGCGCGCGGGTCATAGGGGCGCTTCTCGTTCGTCTTCCCGGTGATGCGGTAGTACTTGAAGCCGGTGTTCTTGCGCTCGCCGGTGGGCTGGATGAACGGGCGGATGTAGTCCAGGTCCAGGTCCCAGCCGATGTCCCGGTAGAACTCGCGGTAGTCCGGGTCGCCCGGGTAGCCGTGCTCGGTGCTCCACACCTGCTGGCTGCTCTCCGGGTCGCGGGCATACGCGGCCACGCCCGCCTCGGTGAAGACGGGCGCGTAGGGTCCGTGCAGGGGCCGGGGCACGGCGTCCGTCAGGCCGTGCGTGTCGACGAAGAAGTAGCGGATGCGCTCGTTGGCCAGCAGGCGCTCCAGGCCCGGGTAGTAGCCGCACTCGGCGAGCCAGATGCCGGCCGGGTCTCTGCCGAAGTGCTGGCGGTAGTGGTTCGCCGCCACCGTCACCTGCGCGCGGACGGCCTCGGGCACCTGCTGCATCAGCGGCAGGAAGCCGTGCGTCGCGTTGCAGGTGAGGATGTCCAGGTGGCCCGCGTCCTGGAGGCGGCGGAACGCGGAGACGAGGTCCCTCCGGTACCGGTCGTGGAACGCGCGCCGCAGTGACTCGAAGTGGTCACGGTAGAAGTGGGCCAGGGGCCCGAAGGTGGCGTCGTCGCGCGTCCGGTGCACCTCGCGCGCGCCGAGCTCACACAGCAGGTCCAGCCGCCGCGCGTAGCGGCTCATCAGCAGCTCGTCTCGCAGCATGGAGACGAGCGTCGGGGACAGCGTCATCGCCAGCCGGAACGGGACGCCGTCCTCCGCCAGCGCGTCGAAGACCTGGAGCAGCGGGAGGTACGTCTCCGAGATGGCTTCGTACAGCCAGTCCTCCTCGAGGAAGTCCTCGTGTTCGGGGTGCCGGACGAAGGGGAGGTGCGCGTGGAGGACCAGCGCGAGAGAGCCCAGGCTCATAAGCGTTCAATGTCTCCGTGCGGGTTCAGGAGCGGCCGTCGCTCGAAGGCGGCTTCCGGGGGAGCGGCTCACCCGGGGCCTGGGGGGATGGGCCCTCGCGGGCCTCGAGGGAGGGCCGCTGCGGCGCTGCGCCGCTGCCGCCTGGGGGCCGGGCGCCGCCGTGCTGTGACGAAGACGTCCGCGGCAGCTCGAAGTAGCGGTGGTTCTCCTCCGGCTCGGGCGCGGAGGGCACCTCCCCGGCGGTGGCGTGGCGGTGCTGCTCGACGGCCGACGTCGATGCGGTGGACGAGCGCCCCGTCGTGGGTGCCTCGAAGTACCGGTGGCTCACATCGGCCTCCGCGGGCGATGGCGTTGCGACAGACGCACGTTGCGCGCTGGCGCTCGATTCGACAGGGCCCACGTCCGCTGCGCCCTGCCGCCTTGGAGGTGACTCCAGGGCGCGGTGCTCCGACGCGCCGGTAGCACGTGCCGGGGCTTCGAGATGGCGAAGGTCCGAAGCGCCCGGAGGAGACTCCAGGGAGCGGTGCTCCGATGCTCCCTGCGCTCGGGGAGGTGCTTCCAGATAGCGGCGCTCGGACGCGCCTGGCGCACGGTCCGAGGTCTCCAGGTAGCGCAGGTCCGATGCGCCCGGGAGGCTCCTCACGTCCAGGTAACGCGGCCGCGCAGACTCGTCACGCGCACCGGGGCCCTCCGCGTAGCGCAGGTCCGACGCACCTGGAGCGCCCTTCACGTCCAGGTAGCGATGCGGCGACACGCCACTGCCCACCGGACGCGCGGTGCCACCCTCCGCGTAACGCAGGTCCGACGCACCGGGGAGGCCCTTCACGTCCAGGTAGCGATACGGCGACGTTCCACCCGTGGCGCTGCGCACGTCCGATGCAGCGGGGAGTCCCTTCGCGTCCAGAAGCGTCCGGGCCGTTCGCTCCCCTTCCGAATAGCGCAGGTCCGATGCGCCCGGCGCACGGCTCAGCGTCTCCAGGTATCGCGGCACGAAGGCAGTCCCAGCACCGTGCTCCCCGCGCGCGGCCTCCGCCACGTAGCGCTGCTCCGACGCGCCCGCGGCGCGCCCCACCGTCTCCACGTACCGCTGGTCCGAAGCCCCGGGCGCACGCGCCGAAGCCTCGACATAGCGCTTGTCCGACGCCCCGGGCGCGCGCGCGGGCCCTTCCAGGTGCGCCTCCGCCTCCGCCTTCGCCGCTCGCTCGCGGTGGACTTCCGGCACGTCCAGCACGCCGCCACTGCCGGGCAGCTCCACCCGGCGCCACGTGACGTACTCGCGCCCCTCTTCCGGCGAAGCCTCCTCAGCGGCCACGGGCGGCGCGGCTTCCGCCGGAGGCACCCGCAGGAATCTCACCGTCAGGTCCGTCGACACGCCCGAAGGAGGCAACGTCGCGCGATTGCTCGAAGCGCCGATGCGCCGGCTCCGGCCATCACGTCCGACGTAGTGCGCCTCCACGCGGTACGTCCGGCCCGGCCCCAATCCGTGGATGTAGAAGCCGCGCGCATCCACCCCGAAGGCCAGCTCCCGGTCCACCTGTTCACCGTCGAACACTCGCAGCACCGGCCGTGGCGACTCCAACCCAGCCTGCGCGCGCAACCGCGCCCCCAGGCTGAAATCCCAGGACACGAAGAGCGTGTGCGGATCCCTGGGCAGCAGGAGCATGGCGTCGTCGTGATACCCCTCCGGCAACTCCCCCAACCCCTCGTCATCGACGGGGGGCGCGGGCGGCGCCGCCACCGTCTCCACCAGGTGGTGGCTGCGCGCCTCGGCCTCTCCGGCCACTCGCGCCACGAAGAAGCCCTCCACCACGGGCTCCGCGGCGTGCTGCACCGGCGCGGACCGGCTGACGGGCGACGGCGGAGGCCCGGGTTCCGGCTCGGGCGCGACGGGTGGCGTGACGTGCTTGGAGAGCGAGGACACCACCGGCGTCACGGGCTCGCGCGCGCGCTCCACGCGTGGCCTGGGCGGAAAGGTCACCACCTGGGCGGGCCGGGTCGTCGGCTTGCTCCCGGGCTTCTCGCTGGCCCGCTTGGCCGCCACCCGCTTGGGCGCGGACACCTGCCCCCTCCCGGGCGCGGCCCCTGCCTTCGGCTTCGAGGCAGCGGGCTTCGCCACCTTGGGCGCCTTCACGGGCTCGGGCCGCTCCGCCCTGGCCTTCTTCGACGCCGCGGGCCGGGCCGCTGGCGCGGCGGGCTTCGCGGCCGAGCGCTTCCGCGGCACGGGGATGCCCGCCAGCCGGGCGAGCTTCGCCAGGGCGGGGACATGGGTGGCCAGGGCGGCGAGCAGCTCCTCCTTCTTCATCCGGCTGTAGCCGCTCCCCAGGTGCTTCCGGGCCAACTCCCTGAGGTAGCTGACCGTCACGCTCTTGAGGTCTTCCATAGGCAAGCAGGCCTTTAGGTCGCGGGTATAGGAGGGTCAACGTGCCAGCATTTCATGTGTTCTTCGCCCGACCCCGATTCTCATCGCATCACCCGATGACACCCAGGGGATGGCTAGGTATCCTGCCCACGCTTGAGCGACCTGCCCAGACTGCTCCTGTGCAGTTTCGACGTCATCCCCGGTCCGTCGGGCTCGTCCCGGCGTTTGACCGAATACTTGAAGGCGTTGCCGGACCGCTTCTCCGTGGTGGTGCTGTCGGCGAAGACGCCTGACCACTCCCACATCGAGAAGTACCAGGGCGCCCGCCTGCTGCGCGTCCCGGTAGGCTCGGGGGACCTGGCCTCCCGCATCCAGGCCTTCGAGCGGGCCGTGCGCCGGCAGCTCGAGAGCGAGGACTACGCGCTCGCCCACTTCACGGACCCCTTCGGGGGATACGCGCTGTGCGAGCTCAAGGGAGACTACGGGTACCGCCTCATCTATGAGGCGCAGACCTTCCCTTCGCAGGAGCTGCGCTACACCCACCCCCAGACGGAGGGGGACCGGCGCTTCCTGTCGAAGATTCGCCGGCAGGAGCTGTTCTGCCTGATGAACGCGGACCTGGTCGTCACCGGCTCGGAGGCGACGCGCGCGTACATCCAGTCGCTGGGCGCCAGCGAGGACCAGGTCCGGGTGCTCCCCGCGCCGGTGGACCTGGCCCCCTTCTCGCCCGACGTGCTGGGCGCCCCGGACGGGGAGCCGCTCCGGATGATGTACCTGGGCAGCCAGGTGGGCTGGCAGGGCCTGTCCACGCTGCTGCGCGCGGTGGCGCTGGCGGCCCGGCACGAAGAGGTGCGCCTCACGGTGGTGGGCGCGCGTCACGCGGACTGGCAGCCGCACCTGGATGACCTGGTGAAGGAGCTGAAGCTGGGCGACCGGGTGGAGTTCCAGCCCCCGGTGAACCACGACGACCTGGCCAAGGTGCTCGCGCTCGCGGACGTGGGCGTGCTCCCGCTGGAGGACGTGGAGCGCAACCGCGTCCAGGGCGGCCCCCTGGCGAAGGCGTCGGAGTACTGCGCCGCGGGCCGTCCCCTCATCGCCGCGGACCTGCCCGTGACGCGGGAGCTCATCCCGGAGGCCGCGGGCCTCTTCTTCCCCCCCGGCGACAGCCAGGCCCTGGCCGACCGCATCCTCGAGCTGGCACGCGACGTTCCGCGCCGGCTGGAGCTGGGCCGCGCGGCCCGGGCCCACGCGGAGGAGGCGCTCGACGCGGGGCTCATCCGCGGCAAGCTCCTGGACCTGTATGACTCGCTGCTGGAGAAGCGGTCGGAGCCGGTCTCCACCACGAGCGAGGACGACCTGCCCGCGCCCACCACGGTGACGGGGACGCCCACGAACCGGCTGGCGGCGCTGCTGCCCCCCGAACCCGCCCCCACGGCGGCGCCGGTGGCGAGGTCGAAGGCGCCGGAGCCTCGGAAGGACAAGGACGCGCCCGCCACGAAGCCCTCGAAGAAGGAGGACCTGCCGCTGGTCCTGGGGCAGGTGCTGGACGAGGGGCTCGACACGCGGCTCGTCAAGACGGAGCTCGAGTCGAACCCCATTGGCCCGCCCGTGGTGATGGGCGCGCCGCTGCGTGAGCAGCCATCGACGGCGGGGGCTGAAGCGGCAACACCCCGCCCATCCGAGGACCCCGAAAATTCGCTCCCGATCGTCCAGGCGACGGAGTTCGAAGACGCCGACGAGCCGCCGTCGGCGCGGGCCGCTTCGACGGCCGACGATGCGAGTGGCCCCTCCGAGCCGACGCCCGTCACCAAGGCGCCGCCCCCTTCGGGACGGCATCCTGCGTTCGCGAGCGCGGACGGCGAAGAAGACGCGGGCACCACGCCTGTCACGAAGGCGCCCTCGCCTTCGGGCCGGCCGCCTGTCTCCTCGGGCCCGGACACCCCCGAGAGCGCGGGCACCACGCCCATCGTCAAGGTGCCACCGCCTCCAGTCCGGCTGCCGTCCACTTCGAGCACCGATGGCGCGGAGGCCTCGGCGGCCACGCCTGTCGTCAAGGTGCCGCCCCCGCCGGGCCGGCCGCCTCCCCCCGTGAGCGCGGACGCCGGCGAGACACCGGCGCCCACGCCCATCGTCAAGGCCCCGGCCGCGCTGAACCGGGGCGAGGCCCGGGCCAGCGAAGGCACCGGGGAATCCGACGAAGCCCCCGCGCCGACTCCGGTCGTCCGCAGCCCTGTCCTCGGCGCGCGCTACGAGCCCCCCTCGCACACGCCAGTGGTCCGCTCCCCCTTCGAGCGGGAACGGGACGAGCCTCCCGCGCCGACGCCCATCATCCGCGTGCCGACGGAGCTGCTGCGGGAGCTCCTCCCCTCGCGGTCACCCAGCGGCGGCCGTGGCGCACAGGGCTCGGGCCGTCCGGACGAGCACCCGACGCCCACGCCCATCGTCCCCGCGCCCTCTCCCCTGTCGAGCCGGAGCATCTCGGCCCGCATGGAGACGCCCGCCGGCCGCATGCCGTCGCTCACGGAGCGGTCGAAGACCTCTGAGCACGAGCGAACGCCTCCCGTCCTCCGCTCCGGCCCCGGCGCCCCCGACGGTGAGCGCCTGCCGCCCATCCGAGGAGGCACGGCCGCGTCCACGCCGGAGCGCCCGGCGCCGACGCTCCACCCGAGCGCCGCGACGCCGGAGGCCGACCGCCCACCCGCGCTCCCGCCCCGCGCGGCGACGCCTCCGCCCGTCCCGAGGCAGCGGCCGCCCACGCTGCAGTCCGTGGATGGCCCGCCCCGCCTGGAGCCGTTGAGCCCGCGGACGCTCAAGGCCTCCGCGCCGCTCCCCAGCGCCGAGGACGAAGAGCCGGAGGAGATCTCCGAGGACGAAGCCGAATCGCTCGACGAAGGCGATGACAGCCCTCCCCGCGACCGGCCCCAGCCCGATGAGCCGGACGAAATCAGCAGCGACGAGGTGGAGGAAGCGGAGATTTCCGCCAGCAGTGCAGCGCAGCTCATCGACACGGACGACGACCTCGAAGAGGCCGACGCCGACGTGGCCCCCGCGTCCCCCGACGAGGGCCCCGCCCCGGAGCCCGTTCCCTCGACGCTGAACCCGTGGTTCGCGCAGCTCGCGCACGGGTACTGCCCTCCCGACGGCATCCGGTTCGACCGTCACACGCCGCCCACCACCTTCCCCGGCCGCGACGAACCGACGAACCCCGCCCACCCCGCCCCTTCAGGCCGTCCGGAAGTGGTCGTCCGCGGCAAGAGCTCGTGAGGCAGCCAACCGAGCTGATCCTGGAAACTTTCCAAGGGTCGCCGACGCCCGATAGGATGTTCCGGTTTTCACAGCACTTTTTCCGGGAACAAGGGCTTCATGGAGCGTCGGGTCCTCATCGTCGAAAGCGATCACGAATTAGCGCTCAGCATGGCCACCGTGCTCAAGGGCGCGGGTTACCAGACCAACCTGGCTGAGACGTCGGCTGACGCGCAGCGTGAGCTGGAGAAGCGGCGGCCAGACCTGGTCGTCCTGCGCGCGGAGTTGAAGGATCAGTCCGGCTTCGTCCTCTGCGGCAACATCAAGAAGGGCAAGTGGGGACAGAACCTCAAGGTGCTCCTCATCTCCTCCGAAAGCGGCGTGGAGGGCCTGGCGCAGCATCGCCAGACCCCGCAAGCGGCGGACGGCTATCTGGCCTTCCCGTTCGAGCTGGGCGACCTGACCGCGTTGAGCCACGGCATCGTGCCGCCCGGTACGGATGACACCAGCGCGTCGCTGGACGCCGCGCTGAATGGGACGCGCGAGGCACCGCCGCCCATGCCGCCGTCGCTCAAGGCCGCGGGTGGCCCGCCGAAGCTGCCCAAGCGCGAGCGCCGCAGCGCGATGACGGAAGAGGACCGCGCGTTCCTCGACCGCACGTTCCAGTCCATCGCGGAGCGCAAGGCGGAGCTGCTCGCGGAGTCGCGTCAGCTCAAGCGTCCGCCGCCGCGGCGCGAGCTGATGGGCACGCCCGAGGGCAAGATTCAAATCCTCCGCGACGAGCTGAAGACGCGTGAGGCCCAGCTCGCCCGCCTCTCCGAAATCTGGAGCGTGCGCGAGCGCGAGCTGCTCTCCGGCGAGGACCGCATCCACGAGAAGGACGTGGAGCTGCAGGGCCTGAAGATGCAGGTGGACGACCTGCTGCGCCGCTTCAACGAGGCCCAGCAGGCCACCATCCAGAAGGAGCGCGAGCACGGCGCCACCGTCGACGACCTGCTCCTCCAGAAGTTCTCCGCGGAGAAGGACCTCATCGAGGTCGTCGCCTCCAAGGAGAAGGACATCAACCTCCTGCGCCGCGAGGTCTCCCGCGCCGAGGAGGAGCTGGCCCGCCGCGCCAGCGAGCTGGAGCACGGCCGCAACGAGTACGACAAGCTGGAGAAGCACCTCGGCGTCGTCACGCTGGAGTTCGAGGTCAAGGAGCAGAAGCTCCAGGACACCGTCCTCGCGAATGAAGGCGAAATCGCGCGGCTGACCAGGCGCGGTGACGACTTCGAGGCCGAGCTGGGCCGCACCATCAGCGAGCGCGACCAGCGCTTCGCCGAGCTGGACGGCGAAATCCAGGCCCTCCAGGAGCGGCTGCAGCAGACCGAGCAGGAGCGCGACACCACCGTGCGCGGCCTGGAGGCCCGCGCGGCCCGCGCCGAGGAGCATGGCACCCAGGCGGACGCGGAGATCCACCGGCTGAACGCCGAGCGCGACGCGCTGGAGGCGAAGCTCAGCCAGCAGGTCGCGGACCTGGAGACCGACCTCGCGCGCACCACGGGCGAGCGGGACCAGCTCCGGCTGGACAAGGATGCCCAGGAGGCCGAGCTCACCCGGCGCGTCGAGGAGCGTGACGCCAAGCTTGGCACGCTGGAGCGCGAGCTGTCGGAGACCATCGCCCGGAACGAGCACACCGAGGCGGAGCTCAACGCCAACATCCAGCAGCACCTGGAGCGCATCGGCGAGCTCGAGGGCGAGGTCGAGGCCGTCAAGGCGCACCTGGACGACCGCGAGAACGAGCTGACCGCGGAGCTCCAGGCGCTGGGACAGGCCAAGGACGAGCTGGAGACGGACCTCAACGACCGGCTCCAGGCGCTCTCCCAGGCGAAGGCCGAGCTGGAGGCGGACCTCACCGGCCAAATCCAGGCGCTCACCTCGCAGCTCGAGGAGACGCAGCGGCAGCTCGACGACTCGCAGCGGACCGGCGAACAGCGCTCCGCGCGCGTCGCCATGCTGGAGGACACCGTCGCCCAGCGCGACGGCACCATCGAAGCCCTGCAAGGGGACGTGGCCGCGCGCGACCAACGCATCTCCGAGCTGAGCGGTGACCTGGAGGCCACCAGCCAGACGCTGACGCAGACGCAGCAGACGCTGGCGCAGACGGAGCAGCAGCTCGCCGACACGCAGAACACCCTGGCCAGCACCGAAGGCACCCTGGCGCAGACGCGCGGCGAGCTGGACGCCACCAGCCAGACGCTTGCGGACACGCAGGCGCGGCTCTCCGACACGGAGGGCACGCTGGCGCAGACGCGCGGCGAGCTGGAGGCCACCAGCCAGACGCTGACGCAGACGCAGCAGACGCTGGCCCAGACCGAGGACTCGCTCGCGCAGACGCGCGGCGAGCTGGACGCCACCAGCCAGACGCTGACGCAGACGCAGCAGACGCTGGCGCAGACGGAGCAGCAGCTCGCCGACACGCAGAACACCCTGGCCAGCACCGAAGGCACCCTGGCGCAGACGCGCGGCGAGCTGGACGCCACCAGCCAGACGCTGGCCCAGACGCAGCAGCAGCTCGCCAGCACGGAAGGTGCGCTGGCGGAGACGCGCGGCGAGCTGGACGCGACCAGCCAGACGCTGGCGCAGACGCAGCAGACGCTGGCCCAGACCGAGGACTCGCTCGCGCAGACGCGCGGCGAGCTCGACGCGACCAGCCAGACGCTGGGGCAGACGCAGCAGACGCTGGCGCAGACGGAGCAGCAGCTCGCCGACACGCAGAGCACCCTGGCCAGCACCGAAGGCACCCTGGCGGAGACGCGCGGCGAGCTGGACGCCACCAGCCAGACGCTGGCGGACACGCAGGCGCGGCTCTCCGATACGGAAGGCGCGCTGGCGCAGACCCGCGACACCCTGGCCCACACCACCCACGAGCGCGACCAGCGCATCGCGGAGCTGGCGGACCTGGGCGCGGCGAAGGACGCCCTGGAGCAGGACCTCACCGGCCAGATTGGCCAGCTCCGCAGCGAGCTGTCCGAGACGCAGGGGAACTACGAGGCCGAGCGCGCCGCGCATGAGAAGCTGGCCGCGGAGTCGAGCGCGCACATCGGCGACCTCACCAGCGAGCGCGACGGGCTGCGCGCCGAGTTGGAGGCCACCAGCCAGACGCTGGAGCAGACGCAGGGCCAGCTCGCCGCCACCCGCGACGCGCTGGCGAAGGAGCAGCACGCCCACCAGGAGAGCCGGAAGGCCGCGGCGAACACCCAGGCCGCGCTGGAAGGACAGCTCGCCGAGGCGCGCGCCCATGGCGAGGACCTGGGCGAGCACCTCACGCTCACCAAGCACGAGCTGGGCACCCGCGTCGCCGAGGTGACGCAGCTCACCGCGACGCTGGCCCAGGCGGAGAACGCCCGCGCCACCCTGGAAGAGCGGCTGCACACGCTCACCGAGGAGTCGCAGCGCCGCGAGGAGCTCCTCCAGCACGACCTGACACAGAAGGGCACCGAGCTGTCGGACACGCTCCGCAAGCTCACCCACGTGACGCAGGAGAAGATGCGTCAGGCGGAGGTGCTCAACCGCGAGGTGGCCACCCGCACCGAGCAGCTCAAGGCGATGGAGGCCAGGCTCCAGGCGCAGGCCACCGAGGCCCGCCGTCAGGCCGAGGGCCTGGGGCAGCAGGTCGCCGGCCTCAACGAGCAGCTCGAGCAGGGCCGCAAGGCGCTGGCGGGCCGCGAGGACCAGCTCCGCGCCGCGGGCACCGCCCAGCAGAAGCTCACCGCCGAACGGGACGGCCTCGCGGGCCAGCTCCAGCAGGCGGAGGCCCGGCTCCAGCAGCAGGCCCAGCAGGCCACCCAGGAGCGCGCGGACGCAAAGCGCGCGGCGGACGAGCTGGCGGCGAAGCTGGCCAAGGCCGAGCAGCGCGTCGCCCAGCTCACGCAGGACGCCCAGACGCAGGCCGCGGAACACGACGCCAGGGCCAAGGAGCTGCAGGGTCAGCTCACCGCGCGGGCTAAGAAGATCCAGGACCTGGAGCTGGCGGTGGAGAACGCGCACGGCACCAAGGCCCGCGCGGAGAAGGAGCTCAACGCCAAGGTGGCCGCGGCGGAGGCCAGGGCCCACGAGGCCACCACCCGCCTGGCCGCCGCGCAGAAGGAGCGCAAGGACCTGGAGGCGCGGCACGCCAAGGAGCAGGAGGAGCTCACCGCGAAGCAGAAGGCGGAGCTGGAGCGCCGCGACACCATCAAGGCCCAGGAGGTCGCCCGCCTGCAGCAGTCCGTGCAGGAGAAGAGCAAGGCCCTCAAGGTCGCCGAGCTGGAGCTGGCCCGGTACAAGAGCAAGTCCACCGCCGCGGCCTCCAAGGCCGCCGCCAGGCCCGCCGAGGACGACGACCTGGCGGTGAGGACACAGCTCAACCAGGTCATCCCGCCCACCGCGGCGCCGGCGGCACCGGCGAAGAAGGCCGCCGCCAGACCCGCGGCGCAGGCCGCCGCGAAGAAGGCCCCTGCCCCTGCCCCGGCGCCGGCCCCCGCCCCGCCCGCGGCGCTGAGCGACGACTCCGAGCCCACCGACCGGACCCTGCTCATCCAGCTCCCCACGGCCAAGGAGGACGACGACTGGACCGCCCTGGTGGACGAGCTGGACAAGTAGCCTGGCGGGGAGGCGCCCCGCCTCGAAACCCCGAGGCTTCAATGAAGCGGCCCTGACATCCATGCCCTGGCCGGGCAGGTGTGTCAGGGCCGTTTCAGTTCCAACCAGGCAGGGGTCGGGCGGCCCCCACCGCGCTCAAAGCGAGGCGCGCGCCTCGCGGACCAGCTCCTTGAAGTGGAGCGTGGAGACGACCTCCCGGAGGGTCACCTGGTGTCCGTCGCTCAGCGCCTCCTCTTGGGCGCGGCGCCAACTGTTACGAAGTGTCCGCAGGGAGACGTAGGCGAGCAGGAGTGGGAACCCGCCTGGGAGCAGGACGACCGCCACCATCATCACCATCCGGATCCACGCCCACACCATGACCACGCACCTCCCTGAGTACCGAGTCGCGGCCAAGAGATGCACGGCGTGTGCCCACGGTGCGCAAAAAATTTCCTCACGGATTTCCGCGTGGTTGCCAGGCAGCGCGGCGGACGGGCCACGTTGGCGACGCCGGAACCCTGGCATTTTTGCCGCAGTCGCCTGGAGGGCGTCGGTTAAGTTCACGGGGTGAGCACCCCTTCAACGGTTGAGAGCCGCGCCTTCACCAGCGTGGAGGACGCGGAGAAGCGCCTGGAGCAGGTGGGCTATCTGTCCTCGCCGGAGATCGCCACGGCGGCCTTCCTGGCGGACCGGATGGACAAGCCCATCCTGGTGGAAGGCCCCGCTGGCGTCGGCAAGACGGAGCTGGCCAAGGCGCTGTCCCAGGCGCTGGGGCGCGAGTTCATCCGGCTCCAGTGCTACGAGGGCCTGGACGAGGCGAAGGCCCTCTACGAGTGGGAGTACGCCAAGCAGCTCCTCTACACCCAGCTCCTCAAGGACAAGATTGGGGACATGGTGCAGGGCACCACCACGCTGGCGCAGGCGGCGGACCGGCTGGCCTCCAGCGACGCGGTGTTCTTCTCCGAGCGCTTCCTGCTGCCCCGCCCGGTGCTGCGCGCCCAGCTCTCCGAGCGCCCCGCCCTGCTGCTGGTGGACGAAATCGACAAGGCGGACCCGGAGTTCGAGGCCTTCCTGCTGGAGGTGCTCTCCGACAACGCCGTCACCATCCCCGAGCTGGGCACCTTCCGGGCCAGGCACATCCCCCGCGTGCTGCTCACCTCCAACGCCGCGCGCGAGCTGTCCGACGCCCTCAAGCGCCGCTGCCTCCACCTGCACATCGACTTCCCGGACCGCGAGCGTGAGCTGCGCATCGTCCGCGCGCGCCTCCCGCAGGTCCCCCAGGTGCTGGCCGAGCAGGTCGTGGAGGCCGTCGCCGCCATCCGCGCGTTGGACTTGAAGAAGGCGCCCTCCATCAGCGAGACGCTGGACTGGGCGCAGAGCCTGGCGCTGCTCAACGCGGAGCAGCTCACCTCGGACGTGGTGGCCTCCACGCTCAACCTCGTCCTCAAATACGAGGGCGACATCGAGAAGGCCAAGGCCAACCTGCCGCAGATCGCCCAGGCCTGACGGGCCCCCCAAAGCGCGTGCTGCTGAAGGAACGCTTTCAAATCACCCGGCCGCTCGAGGAGATGGAGCTCCGCCTCGTGCGCGCGTCCCTGGCCAACGCCGCCCTGGTGGACCCGCGCGAGGAGGCCATCCTGCGCACCGCGCTGTCGCTGGCGCGCCTCTACAAGGTGCGGCACGGCGGGCTCGACGTGGGCGTGGGCGCGCAGCTCACCCCGTTCCGCGAGGAGGTGGAGCGCCGCCTGGGCCCGGTCCTCCGGGGCCCCACCCCGCCCACGCGCGACCGGTTGATGCCGCACGTGAAGGACCTGCGCCAGCACGCCGCGAAGGCGCGTGACGCGGTGGCGGAGCGGCTGCGCGGCCGCGTCCCGCTGGAGGCGCTGGACCGGGAGATTCGCCACAAGGAGCTGGTGCTCGTCACCGGCGGGGGTGGCGGCACGGCCTACGTCTACCTGGGCGTGATGAGCCTGCTGGACGAGCACGGCCTGGAGCCGCGCCTGCTCGCCGGGACGTCCATGGGCGCCATCCTGGCCATCATGCGCTCACGCCTGGCGCGCTTCGACCCCACGGACATGATCAACATCGTCCGCGGGCTGTCCTTCCGGAAGCTCTTCCGCTTCATCTCCACGGAGAGCCGCTACGGGCTGCCCGCCGCGCTGCGGCTCTTCCTGCGCGCGGGGCTGGGCCGCTTCTTCGGCGCGGGGCCGGAGAGCAGCGGCATGCGGCTCAGGGACTTGCCGGTGCCCACCCTCATCGCCGTGGGCGGCATCCGCCGCGGCATGCTCCCCCGGCCGCTGGAGTATTACGAGCGCCTGTTGGGGACCAGCCCCCTGGGCCTGCTCAACCCCGCGGGCGTGGCCCGCCGCATCCAGGCCGCCATGGGCGCCATGGCCGAGCTCTTCACCCGCCCCGAAGTCACCGCCCGCCTCTACCTGGGCGCGGACGACGCCACCGGCGACTTCGACGCGCTCGACGCCGCGGGCTTCTCGTCCGCGCTGCCCGGCGTCATCCACTACGACGTGCTGCGCGAGGACCCGGCCATGCACACCCTGGTGGAAGGACTGATGGGCCAGCACGGCGTCGCGCGGCTCATTGACGGAGGACTGGTGGACAACCTGCCCGCGAAGGCGGCGTGGAAGGCGGTGGCCCGGGGCCGCATCGGCACGCGCAACGCGTTCATCCTCGCGCTCGACGGCTTCGCCCCGAAGCTGACCACGCCCTTCTGGCTGCCCCTTCAGCGGCTGGCCGCGATGACGGTGGCGCCCAACCTTCCCTATACGCACCACGTCAAACGCTTCCCGCGAACATTGTCGCCCGTGGAAGTCGTACCGTCGGTGGAACTGGCCGCGAAGGCGCTACACTTCGGACGAGCGGCGCTGGCGGAGGACATCCCGTTCCTCCGCAGGATGCTCGCTCCCCTGCCACCGGTGCTTTGACCTCCCTGGGCCACGAAACTCGCTTTGACCTCATAGGTTCCGCTGATTAGAAGGCCCCCGGCTGTCCCACACCTCAAACATCCAGGCGAAGGAACATCGAATGAGCTCGACCTCGAGTAGTGGAGTGCGCGCCGAGCAGATCTGGCTCGACGGCCGACTGATGAAGTGGGACGAGGGCCACGTGCATCTGATGACGCACGCGCTGCATTACGGCCTGGGCGTCTTCGAAGGCATCCGCGCGTACAAGACGCACGACGGGCGCCTGGCCGTCTTCCGGCTGCGTGAGCACATCCGCCGGCTGCTCGACTCGGCCCACATCATCATGCTCAAGATTCCGTACACCGAGGACGAGCTCTTCGACGCGTGCGTGAATCTGCTGCGCGCGCAGAAGGACCTGTTCGCCAACGGCGCGTACCTGCGGCCGGTGGCCTTCATGGGCGACGGCGCCATGGGCCTGGGCGCGGTGAACCCCACCCGCACGGCCGTGACGGCGTGGGACTGGGGCGCGTACCTGGGTGACAAGGGCATCAAGGAAGGCATCCGCGCCAAGGTCAGCTCGTACACGCGCATGCACGTGAACGTGAACATGGTGCGCGGGAAGATCACCGGCCAGTACGTCAACTCCATCCTCGCCAAGCGCGAGGCGGTGATGGCGGGCTATGACGAGGCCATCCTCCTGGACGTCAGCGGCTTCGTCGCCGAGGCCTCCGGCGAGAACATCTTCCAGGTGAACAAGAAGGGCGTCATCAAGACGCCCCCGCTGTCCTGCCCCATCCTGGACGGCATCACCCGCGACACGGTGCTGCACATCCTGCGCGACAGCGGCCGCACGGTGGAGGAGGTCACCTTCACCCGCGACGCGCTCTACATCACCAACGAGATCTTCTTCTGCGGCACGGCGGCGGAGATCACCCCCGTGCGCGAGGTGGACAACCGCCAGGTGGGCGACGGCAAGCCCGGCCCCATCACCCGGCACGTGCAGGACATGTACTTCCGCATCGTGCGCGGCCAGGAGCCGAAGTACGCCGAGTGGCTCACGTACATCTAGCCGCCCCGCTTGAAGCCCCCCTCTTCCACGCGGGAGGGGGGCCTGGGCACGCCGCCTCGCCGCCCGCCCGGCGGGCCGCCCCAGGATGACGCCACGTCCCGCGCCCGAGCGCCCGCTGAATGGGCTACAACGGGGCTTGATGGCTCCTCCCGCTGGCTACGACTACGACGACAACCCGTTCAAGCTTGAGAATCCATCCATCCTCGACATCGCTCCGCCGGAGCCGAAGTCCGTGGAGGACACGGGGCTCAAGATGGGCATCCTGTCCGACATCGCCCTGAAGTACCTCTATTACGTGGGCACGGGCACGGGCATGGGCATCGCGGACGAGATGCGCCTGCCCTGGCCGGGCGTCATCGAGCACGTGGTGGACTTCCTGGCCACGGAGAAGCTGGTGGACCTGCGCGGCGGCAAGGGCTTTGGCCGCGCGTCGGTGGAGTTCATCCTGTCGGAGAAGGGCCGCGAGTACGCGCGCGACGCGCTCACCCGCACCACCTACGTGGGCCCCGCGCCGGTGCCCATCGAGCAGTACAACGCGCTCATCACCAGCCAGACGGAGGAGACGCCCGTCGTCAGCCAGGAGGAGCTGGTGATGGCGCTCAGCCACCTCACCGTGCCCGCGGAGCTGATGGACAAGCTGGGCCCGGCGGTGAACTCCGGCCGCTCGTTGTTCCTCTACGGCTCGCCCGGCAACGGCAAGACGAGCCTGGCCGAGGCCGTCTCCAACATGTTCGGCGGCGAGGTCTTCGTCCCCCACTGCCTGGAGATTGGCAATCAGATCATCCAGGTCTACGACCGGCTCATCCACACGCCGGTGTCGCTGGAGGTGGGCCGGGACACGTCGGGCCGCCGCCAGACGTTCGAAATGGACAACCGGTGGCTGGTCTGCCGCCGGCCCTCCGTCGTCGTGGGCGGCGAGCTGACGCTGGCCATGCTGGACCTCATCTATTCGGAGAGCACCCGCTTCTACGAAGCGCCGTTCCAGGTGAAGGCCAACGGCGGCATGCTCCTCATCGACGACTTCGGCCGCCAGAAGGTCCACCCCACGGACCTGCTCAACCGGTGGATCGTCCCCCTGGAGAAGCGGGTGGACTTCCTCACCCTCCACACCGGCAAGAAGTTCGAAATCCCCTTCGACCAGCTCCTCGTCTTCTCCACCAACCTGGACCCCAAGGAGCTGGTGGACGAGGCCTTCCTGCGCCGCATCAAGTACAAGATTGAGGTCGGGAACCCCGACGAAGAGGCTTACCGGGAAATCTTCAGCCGCGTCTGCGAGGCGGCGGGAATCCCGTACGTGGACCAGGCCGTCACGTACCTCATCGAGCACTACTACAAGCCCCGGAGCATGGAGCTGCGCTCGTGTCACCCGCGGGACCTGGTGAGCCTCATCCGGGACGCGGCGCGATACCGGCAGATACCCCCGGCGCTCTCCAAGGACCTGCTCGACCAGGCGTGCGAGGTGTTCCTCGTCAATCTGTGATGATTTCGTTGTTACAACCGCGCGGAATTTCTAGAATCCACGCGCCGTTGTACCGCTCGGCCGCATGCTTCGTGTACCGCCCGCGGCGGACCCGCAGCGAGAAGGAGCCGCAGTCCGTGAAGGAACGCTACCAGGACATCGATGAGAAGAACGAGACGCTGCGTGGGTACCTCGACATCTACAAGGACAAACCTGACGCGCGCGAGTTCATGGACAAGATGGAGATGTCGTGGATCTACCACGACGCCGCGCTGGAGGGAGTCGTCTACACCCATCAGGAGCTGATGGCCGCGCTGTTCCCGCATCGGACCAGCGCGGAGGCCTCCATGATTCCGGTCGTCCTTGAAATCCGGAACCACAAGGCCGTCTGCGACTACATCCGCGAGGAGGCGGCGGGCGCCAGGAAGCAGGCGCAGATCACGCTGACCACCATCAAGCGGATGCACGACCTCTTCCTGGGCAACACGCCCGAGGCGCAGACGGAGCGCGCGCGCATGGAGCGCCGCGAGCGCACCGAGAAGGAGCTGGCCAAGGAGCGGGACAGGTCCGGGCTGCGCAAGGACATGCCGCTGCACCGCACGTACTTCCACGACATCGCCCAGCCGGCGAAGATCCAGCCGGAGCTGGAGAAGCTCGTGGACTACACGGCCAGCGCCGAGTTCCGTGAGTTCCACCCCATCAAGCAGGCGGCCACGGTCCAGCACAAGTTCGTGCAGATCTTCCCCTTCACCGAGCACAGCGGGAAGGTGGGGCGCATGTGCAGCAACCTCATCCTGCTGCGCAACGGCTACATGCCCGCCGTCATCCACTCCATCGACCGGCAGCGCTACTACGAGTCCTTCCGGGGACCCGCGGCGGCCTTCCGCACGGTGCTGATGGACGCGATGGAGAACTCGCTGGACAACGGCATGAAGTACTTCCGGGACCTGGGGCGCAAGTACAAGGCGCTGAACGGCTAGCCCACGTCCGGCGGCGGCCCGGCGGGGGAGCGCGCTGGCTCACGCTCCTCCCGCGCGCCGTGAAGAATCCGGGGTCCGTCGACACCATTGGTGTGTTGGCAACAGACCCCGGATTCTCGAATCCCAGGACGGGAGGAAGTAAGAAGAATACCCATGCCTGTGACCCAGTCCCTCAACAGCCGCCGCGGAGCCGGAAACTCGGGAGGCGAGCTGACGGAGCCCCCGCCAGCGCGGCTGGCCCATATGCCGGCCCGTGACAAGCTGGAGCGGCTCCTGCGCGTGGCCCAGGGCCACCACAAGGCGCTCATCCTCACCCACGACAACCCGGACCCGGACTCGCTGGCGGCGGCCGTCGCCCTGGCGCACCTGCTGGAGCACAAGGCGGGCATGGAGGCGCACGTCGGCTACGGGGGCATCATCGGCCGGGCGGAGAACATCGCCTTCGTGAAGGTGCTGCGCCTGCCCGTCTCGCACGTGTCGACGCTCGACCTCGACGAGTACGACCTCTTCGGGCTGGTGGACACCCAGCCGAAGGTGGGCAACCACTCGCTGCCCGCCAAGAAGGAGGCGCACGTGGTGGTGGACCACCACCCGCTGCGCCAGGAGAGCCTGGAGGCCCCCTTCGCGGACGTGGGGGGCGACTTCGGCGCCACCTCCACCATGCTGGTGGAGTACCTGCGCGCCGCGCGGCTGGAGCCCTCCGTGGAGGTGGCCACCGGCCTGTTCTACGGCATCAAGGCGGACACGCGGGACTTGGGCCGGGAGACGACGCCCACGGACGTGGACAGCTACCTGTGGCTGTTCCCCCGCATGGACAAGACGCTGCTGGCGCAGATTGAGCACCCCGAGCTGCCCGCGCGCTACTTCCAGCTCTACCACACGGCGTATGAGCGGGCGAAGGTGTACGGGACGGCCATCGTCACCGACCTGGAGGAGGTCTACTCCCCGGACATGGTGGCGGAGGTGGCCGAGCGGCTGATGTTCCTGGAAGGGATGAAGTGGTCGCTGGCCTTCGGGACGTACCGCAACCAGCTCTTCCTCAGCCTGCGGGTGAAGGACCGGCGGATGAACGCGGGGCGCCTCATCCGGGAGATTTGCGAGGACTACGGCGGCTCGTCCGGAGGCCACGGCAGCATGGCGGGCGCGCGGCTGCCGCTGTCCGGGAAGCTGGCGCAGCGCAAGGCCCTCAAGCGCGAGCTGGTGGGCAAGTTCCTGGAGGCCTTCGGCGTCTCGGACGAGCGGCCGGTGTCGCTGCTGTACGCGCAGGACTCGTGACGTACTGGGACTACAACGCGGCCGCGCCGGTGCGCCCGGAGGTGGTGGCGCTGCTGTCGCGGGCCTTCGCTTCCGGAGGCTTCGGCAACGCGTCCAGCGTGCACCAGGAGGGCCGCGCGGCCCGGGCGCGCCTGGACGCGGCGCGCGTGAAGGTGGCCCGCGTGCTCGGGTGCGAGCCGAAGGAGGTCAGCTTCACCGGCTCCGGCAGTGAGGCGGATGCGCTGGCGCTCCTGGGCGCCTGGTACGCCCGCCCACGGCCCGAGCGGCGGCGGGTGGTGACGTCCGCGGTGGAGCACCCCGCCCTGCTGGGCGCGGCGGCGCGGTTGGAGCGCGAGGGCGCGCACGTCGTCCGTGTGGCGCCAGGTCCGGAGGGACGCGTGCGCGAGGCCGAGGTGCTGGAGGCCCTGACGCCGGACACGGCGTTGTGCTCGCTGATGTGGGCCAACAACGAGACGGGCGTGCTCCAACCGGCGCGGGAGGTGGCGCGCGCGTGCCGGCAGCGCGGCGTGCTGTTCCACACGGACGCGGTGCAGGCCGCGGGCAAGGTCCCCCTGTCCCTGCGCGAGGTGGACGCCGACCTGCTGTCGCTGTCCGCGCACAAGTTCGGCGGGCCACCGGGCGTGGGCGTGCTGATGGTGCGCAAGCGCGTGGACGTCCAGGCGCTGACGCCAGGCCACCAGGAAGGCGGCCGCCGCGGCGGGACGCAGAACGTGCCCTACGCCGAAGCGCTGGCGCTGGCGTTGGAGCTGGCCGTGGCGGAGCTGCCCGAAACGGCGGCCCGGCTCACCGCGCTCCGAGACGCGTTCGAGCGAGAGGTGGCGGCGCGCCTGTCCGGCGTACACGTCAACGGCGGCGATGCGCCGCGCGTCCCCAACACCAGCAACCTGCGCTTCGACGCGGTGGAGGGGGAGTCGCTGCTGATGGCCCTGGACCTGGAGGGCATCTGCGTGTCGTCCGGCGCGGCCTGCGCGTCCGGCACGCTGTCGCCCTCCCACGTGCTGCGGGCCATGGGCCTGTCGGCGGCCCAGGCCCGGGGCAGCCTCCGCTTCAGCCTGGGGCCCGGCACGACGGAAGCGGACGTCACGCGCGTGGTGGAGGCGCTCGTCCGGCACGTCCCCAGCGTCCGCGCGCTGGCCGGCTAGGACACGGAGCGCCGGCTCAGGGGAAGGCGGAGGTGGAAGGTCGACCCCGCCCCCAGCGCCGACTTCACCGACAACGAGCCGCCGTGCAGCTTCGCCAGCGACGAGGCGATGTAGAGCCCCAGGCCATGCCCCTGGGCGGGCTCGGCGTCCGCCCGCTGGAAGCGCTCGAAGACGGAGGGGAGCGCCCCCGCCGAAATGCCGATGCCCCAGTCCCGGACGTGGATGTCCGCCAGCCCGGGGTGCAGCGAGAGGCCCAGCTCGACGCGCCGTGCCTCGCCCCCGTACTTCACCGCGTTGGAGAGCAGGTTGTTGAGCACCTGCCGCACCCGCTCCCCGTCGAAGGGCAGCAGCACCGGCGCCTCGGCGCCCACCAGCACGAACTCCACCTGCGGCTCCAGCTCGCGCCACTCCTGAATGAGCTCCCGGAGGAAGGCGACGATGTCGTCCTGCCTGGACTTCAGCTCCAGCTTTCCCTCGGCCAGGCGCGAGGCGTCCAGGATGGAGGAGATGAGGTGGCTCATCCGGTCCAACTGACGCAGCACCGCCTCGGTGGAGCGGACCTCGTCTTCCGAGCCCCGCTTCATCAGCTTGCGCAGCAGGACCTGGGCGTTGAGGCGGGCCGAGGAGAGCGGCGTCTTCAGCTCGTGGGCCACCCAGTTGAGCACCTCCTCGCGCGCCAGGACGGGCCCTCTGCGCGCGTCGCCGGACGCCTTCGGCTCCCCCAGGGTGGGGATGGCCACGGGCGGGCGCGCGCGAAGCGCGTTGGTGATGGCCTCCTCGAAGTCGTTCAGGTCCACCGGCTTGGCGAGGAAGACGTCCGCCTCCTCGCGGCCGGAGGGCCGCGCGGCGCTCAACAACACGAAGGGAACCGACGCGAGGCTCGGCTCCGCCCGCATGGCGCGCAGCAACTCCACGCCCGTCCGGCGGGGCATCATGTGGTCGCTGACCACCAGGTCCGGCGGCTCCGTGCGCGCCAGCATGAGGGCCTGCTCTCCGTTGTGGGCCCGGATGGCGCGGTAGCCAAGCGCCTCCACCAGCTCGGCGAAGACCTCGAGCAGGGCCTCCTCGTCCTCCGCGATGAGGATGCCGCTCATTCCTCGGCCCCGATGCGCGTCCCCAGGGGCCGCGCCTGCCCCGTCAACAACCCTTCCGCGGAGCGCATCGTCGCGAGGACCTTCATCCCCGAGTCGGCGATCTGGAACTCGCGCAAGTCATTGTCGTACTTGCTGTCGCGCATCTTGAGCACGGAGAGGAGGCGGTGGATGCGCCCGCGCAGCTCGACGTAGCGCAGGAGGAGCAGGTTCTCCCCGAGGATGGAGACGGGCGCGTCGCTGAAGTCGAGCTCCGTGCCGGCCACCTTGGAGACCTCGCGGGTGTAGAGCGTCGTCACGCCCGCCCGGCGCAACCGCTCCGCGAGCGCGGCCAGGAAGAGCTGCCTGCGCTCAGGATCGACGATGGACTGCTCCAGCGTCGTGAGGCCATCGATGACCAGCCGCTTCACGTTCCGCCGCGCCACCTCCTGGAGGATGCGGTCCACCACGAGGTCCGCCTCCAGCTCCAAGGGAGGAATGTAGAGGTAGATGAGCATGCCGCTCGTCACGTAGCGCTCCACGTCCAGCCGGATGCGCCGCGCCCGGGCAGCGAGCGACGCCGTGGAGTCATGGAAGGACACGAAGAGGGCGTGCTCTCCCAGGCGCGCGCCCTCGGCCGCGAAGTGCGCCGCCAGCAGCGTCTTGCCAATGCCCATGCTCCCCGCGAGCAGCGTGGCGCTCGTTCGGGGAAGGCCGCCCTCCATCAACGCGTCCAACTCCGGCAGACCGAAGCTGACGCGGCCCTCGGGTGGCGGCGTGTCACTTCCGGCGGACGCCAGCGCCTCCAGGCGGGGGATGAAGGACACCCCCTCCCCGTCGATGCGCATCAGGTGCGCGCCGGCCAGGTGGGGCCGGCCGCGCAGCTTCACGACCTCTACGCGGCGCATGCGGCGGGCGCCGAGCTTCGTCACCGACAGGGAGACGAGGCCGTCCACCGTGGTGGCCTCGGGCAGCGTCAGCAGCTTCTCCAGGGGATACTCGGTGGTGAAGAGGCCGATGCAGTCCGCCGCGGCCAGGCCAATGCCCAGCTCGTAGAGGAACTCCCGCAGGCGCGCCTCGTCCTGCCAGAGGTCCCGGATGGCGCGAAGTCCGTCGATGAAGAGCAGCTTCGCGCCCCGCTTGCGCACCGTCTGGATGATGAGGTCACGCGTCTCCCGGGCGCCCTGCTTGAGCGAGGAGTACGCGCTCATCACGAAGAGCTTGTCGTCCAGCAGCGCCTCCTTGAAGAAGCTGAAGCTGGTCAGCTCGCCCACGAGCTTGTCATGGGGCTCGGACGTGACGGTGACCAGCACGACGGGCAGGCCGCGCGCCGCGGCGAGGAAGGCCACCTGGCTGCAGAGCACCGTCTTTCCGCAGCCGGGGTCTCCCGCCACGATGAGGGACTGACGACGGGGGATGCCGCCCCCCAGCAACGCATCAAAGCTCGGGATGCCCGTTTCGAAGAGTGACCACGTCCGGCGATCCATTCAGGGTTCCGTCGATTGGCGGGGAAGGAAAGGTCGAGAGCTAACAATCCGTCCATGAGAGGCCAAGCCTCTCCCTCGAACTTCAGGGCGCGGATGCCGCCGAGATGCACGCTGTTCGACAGGTGCACGCCGGAACACGCGCGCGACGGCAAGGCCCCCTGCCCCGGCTCCTCCGGAATGGAGGCGAGCACGCGCGCGGCTGCCCTCGCGCGGGTACGCGGACGCCAGCCACAGGTGGACGTCCGCGCGCCCCGAAGAACCCTGACAATCCCCTGTCACCCGGGCGGTGCAGCGTCCCCCCTGCCAACCCGCGTCAGTCCCGGAGGACTGCCATGAAGCTCTATTTCCATCCGATGTCCGGAAACTCGCGCCGCGTCCTGCTCGTGGCCGCCCACCTCGACCTGCCGCTGGAGCGCGTCGTGGTCGACCTGCCCCGAGGCGAACAACGGGCGGCGTCACACCTGGCGCGCAACCCCATGGGCCGGGTCCCCGTCCTGGACGACAACGGGTTCCTGCTGTGGGAGTCGCGCGCCATCATGCAGTACCTGGCGGAGCAGACGCCGGGACAGACGCTGTATCCGGCGGACGCCCAGGGCCGCGCGGACGTCAACCGCTGGCTCTCCTGGTGCGCCACCCACATGTCGCCAGCGGCGACCGTCCTCGTCTTCGAGCGCTTCGTGAAGGCGCTCAAGGGCGACGCCCCCGACCCCGCGGAGGTCGCTCGAGGCGAGGCGCTCTTCGCGCAGAGCGCGCCCATCCTGGACGCGCACCTCGCGGGCCGGGAGTGGGTCGCCCAAGGCCGGCTGACCCTCGCGGACCTCTCCCTGGCCTCGGCCTTCGCCCTCGCCGGCCCGGCGCGCCTGCCGCTCGGCGGCTACGCGAACCTCCAGACCTGGCTCGGGCGCGTGCAGGCGCTGGAGGCGTGGAAGCGCACCGCGCCGCCAGCACCGCCCGTCGCGGCCCGCGGCTGAACCCGGGGGCCCGGCCGCACGCAGGGAGCGCGCGGGCTACCAGCCCTGCTCGGGCAGGGACTGCTCGCGCACGTCCTCGTCGGGCTGCCCGTACCCCGGCATCCCGTCCTCCCGGGCCTCCTTGTCCAGCCTCCGCGGGTGCCCGGCGGCCTCTTCCGCTTTGCGTTCGCTCTCGTCCTGGTCCGACGCGGGCTTCTTGGGCTCAGTGGCCATCGGTCCGTTCCTCCCTCGCGCGACCTCACGCGACGCCAGGAAGGTCTTCATCGGATGGGGCAATGGACAGGGCGCGCAGCCCCCCGCGCCGCCGTGCCCGCTCCCCTACCCCGCGCGCGAGCCCGGCGGCGGCGCACCGTTGCCGCTGGCTGGCGTCACGGTGGGGACCTCGTCGGTGGCGCCGAAGAGGCCCCGCACCACGGCGGCGATGGCCAGGGGCGTGCCCACGCGCTCGTCGTAGTGCGGCGTCAGCGCCTGGGCGAACTCCTCGGCCGTCGGGAAGCGGTCCTCGGGACGCTCCGCGAAGGCCCGGGCCACCACGGCCTCCAGCGCCTCGGGGATGTCGGGCCGCAGCTCGCGCAGGGGCCGGTACTGCCGGGCGCGGATGGCGTTGAACACGGCGTCCGGCGTCGTGCCGGTGAACGGGCGCGCCAGCGTCAGCAGCTCGTAGAGCACCACCGTGGCCGCCCACAGGTCGGCCTCCGGGCTCACCTCACCGAGCAGCGACTCGGGGGACAGGTAGTAGGGCTTGCCCAGCACGTCTCCGCCCTGGAGCTTGCCGTCCACCAGCACGCGCGACACGCCGAAGTCGCCCAGCTTGATTTCGCCCACGCGGGAGATGAACAGGTTGGAGGGCGACACGTCGCAGTGGACGATGCCCAGCCGCTCCCCCTGCGGCCCCGTGGCCGAGTGCGCGTAGGCGAGCGCCTCCAGCAGCACTTTGCCCAGGTACACCGCGAAGTCGAGCGGGAGCGGAATCCCCCGCACCTTGCAGCGCCGGAGGATCTGCCCCAGGTCGCGGCCGTCCACCAGCTCCATCACGATGAAGTAGATGCCCTCCAGCTCGCCGGCATCCAGCACCGTGACGATGTTGGGGTGGTGGAGCTGCTTGGACAGCTGCGCCTCGCGGGCGAACAGCGCCACCGACTCCGGGTCCTGCGTCAGCGCCGGGAGCAGCCGCTTGAGCGCCACCGTCCAGCCCTCGCGCGGGCCGGAGAGCACCCGCGCCCGGTACACCTCCGCCATGCCGCCCTTCCCCAGGACGGAGAGGACCTCGTAGTTGCCGAAGAACCGCGTGGTCTTCTGCGGGGGAGGCGGCTGGCTCACGGCGTAGTGTTTCCGGCTCCCGCCGGCGGGCGGCCGAGCATCCGCTTTCGGGAGCGCTGCTGCTGCATGAGCGCTTCCAGGTCCTTGATCTCCTCCCGGAGCGCCTGCTCCACCGCCGCCTCCGACGCGCGGCCCGACGGCGTCCAGCCCAGGTCATAGGCCCGGCGCAGCGAATCGCGCGCGCGCGCGCGGCTGCCCTCCCGCAGGTACGCGTAGGCCAGCCACAGGTGGACGTCCGCGCGCCCCAGCCCCTTGCCCGCCTCCAGCGTCTTGACCGCGCGGGCCACGTCGTTGAGCGCGAGCTGGCTGGCCCCCAGGCCCACCACCGCCGCGGCGTTGCGCGCATCCCGCGACAGCGCCAGCTCGAAGTGGCGCTGCGCCACCGCCGCGTTGCCCGCCAGGAGCTGACGCTGGCCCTCCTCGACGGGGGAGACTTCGCCCTGCTTGCCCAGGCCCGCGGCCACCTGCGCCGCGGACGAGCCCGCGCTCTCCGCGGTGGGCGCGGGCGCGGCGGCGCGGCGCGCCGCCTCCACCGCGTCCCCGGCGCCCGCCACGGGCTTGAGGAGCAGCAAGGCGTCGTCCTTCAACACCGGGGAGTGGCACCCGTCCTTCAGGCGGAACAGCGCAGTCATCACCCCGTCTTCCGGGTTGAACACGACCAGCACGGGCTGGTTCACCCGCGGCTCACAGTGCGGCCCCGTCTGGCAGAGCAACACCTGGCCCACCAGGACGTTGTCCTGGAACTCGCCAGAGAGCACCTCCGTATCGGGCTCGAAGCCGCAGGGGCCGCCCGTCGTGAACCCCACCAGCCGGTCTCCCTGCATGCGCATGGACACCGTGCCAAAGGAGTCCCCTTGATAGGAGCTCGACACCGTGGGTGGTCCCGCCCACGCGAGGCCGGAGGCAACGGAAAGGACCGTCGCGAGACCCTTGTTCAATAGCGAGGGCGGCATATGTGGGTGGATTCGGGCTCTTTCCATCATAGAGGTCCCGCGCCTGCCTTGTAAACGCGCGAGGATGCCTTGACCCCGCCGCCCCCCGTCCTTATCATTTCCAAAGACTCTGGCGGGAATTCCCAATAGATTCGAGGATTTGCAAGCACTGTAGCTTTGTTCAAGGGCTGTCCCCTGCGGGGCGCGTGATGCTCGGCAGAAATTCGAACCGATACGTCCATTCCGGGGTCCGTTTCGGTCTCCATGTGCAAGCCCTCCCCTCTCACGAGGGATGAGGGAAGCCTGCGGAGACATGATTTCGGTTCCCACCTGGCTTTTAGAGGGTTCAATGGACGCCGGGCACACGGCCATGCTGCGGGGGACTTTTTCTGTGGAGCGGCGTCGGTGAGCGAGACGGTGGTGGAAGAGGCGGCGGCGAGGAAGCAGACCCTACGCGAGGAGCTCACGGCCCGCCGGAAGGCGATGACGCCGGACCTCATCGATACGCGGGGTCTCAAGGTTCAGTCTCGGTTCCTGGCGGCACCGTATTATCAGAAGGCGCGGACGGTGGCGTTGTACGCCCCCATCCGGGGAGAAGTGCCTACCCGGGATATCCTGATTGCGGCGTTGCAGGACGGCAAGATTGTCTGCTACCCGCTCTCACATGTTCACGGGCGGATTCTTTCGTTCCGCGCCATCAAGTCGGAGAGCGAGCTGGAGCCGGGGCGGCTGGGGGTGCGCGAGCCCACCAACTCCTCGGACCTCATCGCGGTGGACCAGATTGACCTCTTCGTGGTGCCGGGCCTGGGGTTCACCCGGGAAGGCAAGCGGCTGGGGCGCGGGGGTGGTTACTACGACGCCACCCTCCGCGCGGCCAGTCAGCGCAGTCGGCGGGTGGGCCTGGCGTTCAACGACCAGGTGGTCCCCGTCCTGCCCACGACTGGGGATGACGTCGACATGGACCTGGTCGTAACGGAGTCTGAGTCCCTGCGCGGCCTGTACCGCGACTGGGACTTCCTCGATACGTGAAAGTCCTCTTCATGGGGGACGTGGTGGGCCGCCCGGGACTCCAGGCGGTCCGCACGCTCCTTCCGAGGGTCCGCGCGCAGCACGGCGTGGACGTGGTGGTCGCCAACGCGGAGAACAGCGACCAGGGCTCGGGCATCACTTCAGAGACGGCCCACTACCTGCTCGACAGCGGCGTCCAGCTGCTGACGAGCGGTAACCATTTCTACTCCAAGAAGGCCATCCTCCCCTGGGTGAAGGAGCATCCGGACCTGCTCTTGCGTCCGGCCAACTACCCCAAGGGCACGCCGGGCAAGGGCCACGCCCTGGTGAAGCTGCCGGATGGCCGCGCCCTGGGCGTCATCAACCTGGAGGGGCGCGTCTTCATGCGCACCGAGGCCAGCCCCTTCGAGGTGGTGGAGGGGTTGGTGGAGGAGCTGCGCCAGCAGACGCCCTGCATCCTGGTGGACATGCACTGCGAGGCCTCCAGCGAGAAGAACGCCATGGGCGTCCACCTGGACGGGCGGGTGTCCGTGGTGGTGGGGACGCACACGCACGTGCAGACGGCGGACGAGCGCGTCCTCCCCGGGGGCACGGCCTTCATCACCGACGTGGGGATGTGCGGGCCGCTGGACTCGGTCATCGGGATGAAGAAGGAGTCCTCGCTGGCGCGCTTCATGGGCAAGACGGCGCCCTATGAAGTGGCGGAGCGGCTCGTCTACCTGCAGGGCGTGGTGGCCGACCTCGACGACGCCACCGGGCGGGCGCGGAGCATCCACCGCGTGCGCGAGCACCTGCCAGGCACCTGAAACACCCGCGCGGAAGTGCGTCCACGGCCGACGCACTTCGGGTAGCTTGCGGCGCCATGAATCCGGACGCGCTGCGCAAGGCGACCCCCGAGGAGCAGTTCGAAGAAGTGACCCGTGGCACGGTGGACCTCCACTCGGCCGAAGACCTGAAGAAGAAGCTTCGGCATTCGTATGACACGGGCAAGCCGCTCATCATCAAGGCGGGCTTCGACCCGAGCCGGCCGGACCTGCACCTGGGCCACTCGCTGCTGCTGACGCGCATGCGGCGCTTCCAGGAGTTCGGCCACACGGTGGTGTTCCTCATCGGCGACTTCACCGGGCTGATTGGTGACCCGACGGGCCGCAACGCCACGCGCCCGGCGCTGACGCGCGACGAGGTGAAGGCCAACGCGGAGACCTACAAGAAGCAGGTCTTCAAGGTGCTGGACGAGGCGAAGACGCAGGTGCGCTTCAACTCCTCCTGGCTGGACACGCTGGGGACGGAGGGGATGATTCGCCTCGCCTCGCGCTACTCGGTGCAGCGCATGCTGGAGCGCGACGACTTCAAGAAGCGCTTCCGCGGCGAGGTCTCCATCTCCATCCACGAGTTCCTCTACCCGCTCCTGCAGGGCTACGACTCCGTGGTGCTCAAGGCGGACGTGGAGCTGGGTGCCACGGATCAGCTCTTCAACCTGCTGGTGGGCCGGCAGTTGATGAAGGAGGACGGCATGGCGCCCCAGGTCATCATGACGGGGCCCATCCTGGAGGGGCTCGACGCGAAGCTGGTGGAGGGGAAGATTGCCGGCGCCAAGATGTCCAAGAGCCTGGACAACTACGTGGGCATCGACGAGCCGGCGAACATCATCTTCGGCAAGCTGATGAGCATTACCGACGACTTGATGTGGCGGTACTACGAGCTGCTCTCCTCCAAGAGCGTCAAGGAGCTGGCGCAGATGCGCGCCCAGGTGGAGTCCGGCGCGCTGCACCCCAAGGCGGCGAAGGTCGCCTTCGCGCAGGAGATGACGGCGCGCTTCCATGGCGCGGAGGCCGGGGTGAAGGCCGCCGAGGACTTCGAGAAGCGCTTCGCGAAGAAGGAGCTGTCCACGGACGAGCTCCCCCTGGTGGAGGTGTCCCTGGGCGGCGCGGAGAGGCTGCCGGTGACGAAGCTGCTCCCGGAGACGAAGCTGGTGGCCTCGGCCACCGAGGCGCGCAAGCTGATGGCGCAGGGCGGCGTGCGCGTCAACGGCGAGAAGGTGACGGACGCCAAGGCGGAGCTGGGCGCCGGGGAGTACACGGTGCAGGTGGGCAAGCTGAAGGCGGCCCGCGTGAAGCTCGGTTGAATCTCCGGCCGGTGACGGCCGTCGCAGGCGCAGGATGACTCCCCGGCCCCTCCTCCCGAGGGGCGCGGCGGGGACTGCTGTAGACTCCCGTGCGCCATGCGTCTTCCCCTCCCCTGTCTTGCCCTGTTGCTGGGCGTGTCGCTGCCGGCGCTCGCGGCCCGCGGCGTCTTCGTGTCCGACGTCGCGGTGGACGCCGTCGAGCAGCCCGAGTCCCGCAAGGTCGTCTTCACGGTGGAGGCCGGACGGCCCTACCCACTGGTGAAGAAGGGCGGCCCCAGCCGCGCCTGGTGCAAGCTGCAAGGCGCGTCCACCGAGGGCTGGGTGCTGTGTGATGGCGCGCCGGAGTCCACCGCGTCCGCCGCCCCCAGCGCCGCGGACCTGGTGGCCGCGGACCGGGCCCACGCAGAGCAACGGGCGCGGGGCGTCGCGGGAGGTGGCGCCCGGCGCGAGGCGACGGACGGGCGCTCCCGCGCGGAGGCCGGAAACATCGCGAGCGACTCGCCACCTGCGAGCAGCGGTGCCCGGCGGCAGCGGCTGGCGGAGGCAGGCCGGGCTTCAGCCCCGGGAGCTCCCGCCGAGGGACGGCAGGTCGTGCTCAGAGGTCCAGCGGGCAGCGCCGCCGTCCAGGGCGTGGCGGACGAAGACACCGGCGATTCGGACGAGGAACAGGCGGCCCCGGTGAGTTGGAAGCCGGCCACCGGCTGCGCGACGACGTGTGACAGCGCGCCGTTGTTCGCGAAGCCACCGGCCCTGTCCGCCATGGACCGCGAGGTGCTGGCGCTGTGCCCCGCGCGGCCAGACGCCAGCGTGAGCGAGGGCGACGTCCGGCGCTTCCTCTCCCGGCACTATGACGACGCCCGCCTCCAGCGAGCCCTGTCGGTGGCGGGCCGCCCCGGCGCGCGGCAGGCCAACATCGACTGGCTCACGGGGCTCTGGGTCAGCACGGGGCCTCGCAACGCCTTCACGCACGTCTTCTGCGGAGACGACTGGCAGCGCGGGCCCATTGGGGGGCTCCACTTCCTGCCGCGCTATGCGCAGCTCGAGGCGGAGGGGCGCATCTGCTACCAGGGCCCGGCGCGCGGCGGCGCGGCCTTGAAGGGGGACGCCTACACCATCCGCTTCAAGGGCGTGGCCCCCTGGTCCTGCGGGAAGAAGCACATCGGCGGCTTCTCGCGCTCGCCGGACGCGGTGGGCATCATGTCCATTGGCACGCGGGCCTTCGCGAGGTGCTGCGCGCGCGGCGGGGCCAGGAAGGAAGGCGGCGTGTACTCGGCGCCGGACCTGGGCGGCACGAACTGGCGCATCTGGTGCGGCACGCGCAACGGCACCTACGGCATCGCCACCCTGCACCCCACGGACGACGAGGCCACCTGCGGGGAATGAGCCCGGGCCGAGCGGCCCACTCCCCGCGGCGCCGCGCGCTACTTCGCCGCGCCCACCGTGAGCACATTCCCGGCCGAGTACGCGGTGAACTCCGGCGCGTACATGGACTGCACGGTGGCGGGGCCCACCTTGAACTGGCCGCCCATGTTGGCGCGCAGCCGGTACTTGAAGGTGTACTCACCGGCGGGCAGCCGCTCGAAGAAGAAGTTGGTGCCGGAGTCCCGCGTCTCCTCGTACCAGGCGATGCCCAGGTCCCAGCGGTGGCGGGACTGCACGTTCTCCGGCTCCAGGCCCGCGGCGCGAGGGTCTCTCAGGTGCACGTACTCCGCCGCGTGCTTCGCGCGCAGGGAGAGCTGCACCTCCACCTCGTCCCCGGGCAGCACGACGGCGCCCTCCGCCAGCGGCACCAGCGTGGCCTCACGCCCCTGCCGCTCGCGCAGGAAGTAGCGCCGCGACACCTGGAAGAAGTCCCCGCGCTCGCTGTCCGGCAGCTTCTCCGTGGAGAAGTGCCACGTCGCGGACGCGAAGGCGAAGCCCGGCGTCGTCTTCTCCACCACCACCGAGCTCATCGTCGCCGGGTCCAGCTCCGGCCCGGGCACGACGACCTGGTTCTTCTTGCCCGTGTACTCGTCCGGAGAGAAGGACATGCGCACCACGCGCGGGCCCACCGTCACCTGGGCGTCCTCGCGCACGCCCAGCGCGCCCTCCGCCTGGAGGTACTTCACCAGCGCGTACAGCGACTCCGCCGTGGCGCGGGTGGACTTCCAGTGGTTGAGCTTCTTGTCCAGCAGCAGCCACTGGACCAGGCCCTCGCGGCGGGCGTCCTTCGGGTTCAGCTCCGTCAGCGTGCGCAGCGCGAAGGCGTGCGTCTCCGTGGTGTCGTTGTACCAGAGCCAGCTCCGGTCCTCTGGCGCCCAGTACGTGCCCAGCTCGGCGCTCGTCTTCGCCGAGTCCATGACGCTCTCCCAGACGCGCCTGGCGTCCGCGGCGCGCCCCACCCGCTTCAGCGTCAGCGCCAGGTAGCCCTTGAGGTACGGCGAGTGCTGCTTCCAGTGCTTGTAGCTGAAGGCGAGCATCCGCTCCCGCTCCGCCGCCGTGAGCGCGTCCCCGGTGTAGCGCGCGTTCGGATACGCGGAGGCCGTGTAGTTGAGGAAGGTGAGGAACTCCCAGCCGCGTCCCTCCTTCATCAGCTTCGTCGCGTACTCCTCGCGGAAGTGCCGCGCCAGGTAGCCCCAGGCGGCGCGCGTGATTTCCGGTGGCACCTCCACGCCGAACTCCATCGCGCGGGACAGGCCGTGCACGATGTAGAGCGTCATGTACGGCGACGGCGGGCCCCCCGGCCACCAGGGGAAGCCGCCGCTGGACGTCTGCGCCTTGCGCAGCTTCGCCAGCGCGGACGTGCGCTCGGCGGCGGCCACCTTCGGATCCAACACCTTCACCAGTCCGGCCTCGGGCCCCGCGCCGCCCCTGGCCAGCTCCAGCCAGGGCGTCTCCTCCAGGGCCATCTTCCGGTTGGGGTCCACCGAGTCCCACGTCTCCAACGGCGTGGAGCGCTCGCTGAGCTGCTTCGCCATCCGCGCCACCGACGGGTACTGCCCGTACAGGCTGGACAGGATGCCCGTGGACACGAAGCGGTTGAGCGTCTGCTCCGTGCACTCGTAGGGGTAGTTCACCAGGTACGGCAGGGCCTGGAGCGCCGAATAGAACAACTGCGTGTCCACCGTGACGACGAGCTGTTCGTTCACCCGCGTCGCGTCACCGCCCGCGCGCAGGTCCTCGAACGTCATCGTCTTGGAGTCCTTGCCCTTCAGCGTGACGAAGCGCGACTGCGCCAGGTGCATCCGGCCGGGCAGCAGCGGCAGCGGGCGCAGCTCGCCGTCGCTGTGGCTCGCCGTGCGCGCCTCCACGCGGAAGGCCACCGTCCCCACCCGGGTGGGCGTGGTGAGCGGGAAGCGCAGCCGCGTCCCCTTCCCCGCCGCCACGTTGAAGGCCTGAGAGGCCTGCTGCACGCCGAAGTCCGCCAGCATGCTCTTCCGCGAGTCCGGGTCCACGATGTCCAACGTGAGCGTGCCCTGCATCGGCTGCGCGCCCGCGTTGTTCACCATCACCTCCAGCACCGCGCGGTCCCCCTCGCGGAGGAAGCGCGGCACGTAGGGGCGCACCATCAGCTCCTTCACGCTGCGGGAGGTGCGCTGCAGCGAGCCGCCCTTCAAGTCCCGGGTGAGGGCGTGGACCCAGACGCTCCACGCCGTCACCGAATCCGGCACGGTGAACTCCAGCGTCGCCGAGCCATCCGCCCCGGTGAGCACCTGGGGCAGCCAGAACGCCGTCTCCGCGAAGTTGGAGCGCAGGCCCTCCGCCGCTTCCGGGCTCGCGGCCCCGCGCCCCGGGCCCCGTCCTTCCTCGCCTCCGTCACCACTCCGGATTGGGCAGCCCCCTCAGCGGGCGACGGAGGCGGTGGCGGTGGTGCGGCCGGAGCCGGCGGCGCCGCCACGGCCAGGGGCGCGGCCGCCCGATTCGCCGCCTCCCGCGCGCCACCGAAGCCGCCACCGCGCAGCATCTGCCGGCTCCGCCGCCGTCCCGGGCCGCCCAGGCCCCAGCCATCCTCGAAGCGCAGGGTGTCCGGCTCGGGCCGCTTCCAGCCCGCCACCTCGCCATACCGGTCATTCACCACCCAGCGGGTGTCACTCAGGCCCACTGACGGATTCACGTTCAGGTACGCGTGCCGCTGGGGATACAGCGACGCCACGCTGGGCGGGTTCTGCTTCGCGAACAGGTCCAGGGACTGGTCGTACATGTACGCGAGCAGCTCGGCCGTGCCCGCCTCCACCTTCGCCCCCTTCGGCCCCCGCACCGTCACCCGCCAGGTCTCCTTCGCGCCCGGGCGCAGCGTGTCGCGGAAGGTGGCGAACTCCAGCTTCAGCTCCTTGTCGTCCCAGGGCACGAAGAGCGACTTCGAGAGGCTGATGTACTGGTAGTCCCGCACCGTCGACAGCACCACGGTGAAGCCGCCGCGCAGCTCCGCCGTCACGGGCACCTCCACCACCGTGGAGGACCGCCCCCCGGTGAGCTCACGCCGCCAGACGCGGCGCTCTCCCTGGTAGAGGTCGAGCAGCAGCGGCTGCCCCTGGAACCCCGACACGGCCAGCAGCCGCGCCACCTCGCCCACCCGCACCGTCTCCCGCTCGGCCGCAAGCGCCGCGGGGACCGCGAGGGGCGTCGACCGGCCAGCCACCAGCAGCTCGCGCCCCACGGTGTACGTCTGTCCGAACGCGTCCTTCGTCTCGTAGTGCAGCCGGTACGCCCCCGGCTTGAGCGGCGGCAGCTTGAGCACGGCCACCCCTTCCGCGTCGTGCTCCACCGCGCCCTTCGCCCGCTCCTCCCCATCCGCCCAGCCGCGGATGGCGGAATCCGGCGACCACGTGCCGAACCACCGGGGGCGCAGGCTGTCGCCGGGCGTGGGGGTGAAGCGTGCCTCGGGGTCCTTGTACTCCGGCAGGCCCTGGGGCTCGTCCGCGGGCAGCAGCGGCTGCGCGGGCTGCTTGAGCGCCACCAGCCGCCACGTGCCGGGCCCCGGCTGCGGCGCCCCATCCAACGTGGCGCGCGTCAGCCGGACCTCGGCCGGGGTGCCCTCGCGGGCGAAGCCCGTCTCCAGGTCCACGCGCGTCTCCACGGCGACGAAGCCCAGCCGGAAGGCGCGGCTGGCCGAGCGCGTCTCCCCGCCCTCGTCCGTCGCGTCCGCCTCGATGCGGTAACGCCACGTCAGCCCCGGCGTCGCCGCGGACCGCTCATCCGCCTCGGGCGTGAAGCCGATGGTGAAGCCTCCATCCGCGCCCAGCGACGAGGTGCCCGTCGCCACCACCTGGCGCTCCCGGGCGCCAGCGTGCGCGCGGCCCCACCACCACCAGGGCAGCACCGGCTCGCGGAACGCGCGCCACCGCACGGCGCCGGACGTCACCGGCATGCCGAAGTAGTAACGGGCCTCGCCGTGGAACGTCGCGGGCCGGTTGAGCCGCAGCGGCGCCTTGGCGTCCTTCAGCGTCACCTCGAAGGTGGGGCGCTTGTACTCCTCCACGCGAATCCGCGCGGTGCCGCCCGCGCTCACGCGCACGGCCCACGCGCCCAGCATCCGGCCGGTGGGGATGGTGAACTCGCCCGCCGCCGAGCCGAAGTCATTGGTGCGGACCTCGCGGGACTCCACCACCTGGTAGTTCGGGTCCACCAGCGTCACGTGGAGCGGATGGTTCGGCAGCGTCTGGTAGCGCGCCTGCTCACCCCGGCCGCTGTAGGCCACCGCCTTCCACTGCACCTTCTGCTGGGGCCGGTACACGGCGCGGTCGGTGAAGACGAGCGAGGACTGCCTGTCCCCGGGCTCATGGCGTTTGTAGAACGGGATGTGGCCGGGGTGCATCAGCGCGTCGCGGCCCCGGCCGGCCACCAGGATGAAGTTGCGGTAGCCCTCGCCCGGAACCGAGTCGAAGGAGGCCATGCCGTCCGCGTCCGAGGTGCCGCGCGCCGCCTCGCTGAAGCCGCGCTGGTAGTCCATGCGGATGAGCCGCAGGGGGACCTTGGGCACGGGCTGGCCCGTGTCCCCGTCCACCACGCGGACCTCCAGGAGCCGCCCCCCCACGCCGCGCGTGATGAGCACCCAGTGCGTCACCGTCAGGTACACCGCGACGATGCGGTTGCCCGTGGCGCGGTAGTCCTCATGGGCGGACGCCGTGATGATGTACGTGCCCCGCGCCGTGAGCGGCGGCGTGACGAAGGTGCGGTGCTCCCGGAAGTCCCCCGTCTTCGGCAGCGGCACGCTCCAGGTGGCCACGGCGCGCTGGCTCTTCACCAGGGCGCGCAGCTTCTCGCCCTCTGGCAGCACGTTGTAGTCATCCACCCGGGTCAGCCGCTTCTCCAGGTCGAACGCGTACGCGCGGAAGTGCAGCGTGGACACGTTGCGGTGGGTGACCTCGATGGAGCGGCGGCGCGGGCCGTCCGACGACAGCGTGCCCATGCTGAACTCGGGCGCCTCGATGGCGCTCACCAGCGCCTGGCAGCGCTGCGCCCCCTTGGACTGGGGATGGGTGGCCGCGCAGGCCTTCGCCAGCGCATGGGCCTTCACCGCGTGGTCCGCCGCGTGCTCCAGCTCCGCGAGCTGCGCCTGCCCCATGGTGGACCAGGACGCGTCGCGGAACGCGGGCAGGAAGGCGGCCAGGTGCTGGCGGATGCGGGTCCGGTCCTCCTTGTCCGTGAAGTGCTGGTGCAGCACCGCGTAGCGTTGCAGCCGGGCCTCCAGCACGGACTCGCGCCGGCCCGCCGCCTGGTGCCACGCCTCCAGGTCCCCGAGCACCGCCGCCACCTTCACCAGCGGATGGACGCCGGGGTCCGCCAGCGCCGCCGTGGGCGTCCCCTCCAGGAGCGCGCCCAGGTCCAGGCGGTAGACCTCGTTGGCCTGCTCGGGCCGCCAGTGCGAGCTGTCCGCCAGCAGGGCCACGCGCAGGTAGGACACGGCGTCCCGCACCGTGGAGCGCAGGCCCACCGGGTAGGTGTTGGGCTTCACGTACTCGGCCAGCGCCTTCAGCGGCTCGCCGCCGAGCTGCTGCCGCTGCTTCCAGACCTCCTCGTAGGCCCGCTGCGCCTCGGTGAGAATCTCCTCGTACGTCCACGACTTGAGGTCCACCGGCCCGGTGGACGCCACGGCCTCGCGCTGGCGAACCTCCCAGCCATGGACCTGCGCGTAGGTGACGAGCGTGCTCGCGTAGAAGAGGTTCAGCGTCGCGCGGTGCAGCACGCCCTTGGGCCAGGGCTGCTCGCGCAGGAAGCGCACCGCCGTTTCATGGCCATGCAGCGCGGTGCGAAGTTGCACCGTGCGCACCAGGGCCCGCGTCCAGTCGGCCTCGTCGCCCTGGGCCCTGGCCCGCGTCAGGCGGGCCTCGGAGGCCTGGGCGGCGGCCTCCAGCTTCTGCTCGTCGACCATCGCCTCGATGGCCTTCCACGACGGAGGCGCCTTGCCCTGCCCCAGCACGGGCGAGGCCAGCAGCAGCAGGGAGAGCAGCCAGAAGCGAAGGAGGGGTGCGCGGGTCCAGGGAGTCCGGTGCATGTCGGCACTCTAGACACAGCCGGGCACCCGGACGTTCCACAATGAACGTCAGGTCGCCTCGGGGGCCTCTGGCGCGCGGCGGCGAAGCCCCACCAGGTAGACCTCCATGCTGGCGCCGCGGGTGGCCTCCGGGCGGACCACCTTCACCTCCTCGAAGAGGGCGCGGAGCTGGTTGCGGAAGTCCTCGAAGTCACGGCCCATGAAGACCTTGGCCACGAAGGACGAGCCCGGCCTGCCCCGCGTGGCGGACACCTCCAGCGCCTTGCCCGCCAGCCGCAGGCTGCGGGCCTCGTCGGTGGCCTTGATGCCGCTCGTCTTGGGCGCCATGTCGGAGATGACGGCGTCGAAGAGGCCGTCGTGGAGCTCCAGCAGCTTCGCGTCGAAGTCGTCCGCGAGCACGTCCAGCACCGCCGTCTGCACGAAGGGCTGACTGAAGGGACGGATGGCGACGATGTCCACGCCGATGACGCGGCCCTTGGGGCCCACGGCCTCCGCCAATATCTGGAGGAAGCCCCCCGGCGCCGCGCCCAGGTCGAGCACCACGTGCCCCTTCTTCACCATGGGGAAGCGCTTGATGAGCTCATCGACCTTGAAGGCCGAACGAGCCCGCAGGCCTTCTTGCTTGGCCTTCTGGAAATAGTGGTCTTTAGGACGGTAGGGCTTGCCCATGTCAGAGGGGCTCCCTAGCATCCGCTACTGTCTTCGGGAAGCCGGAGCAGTCGCGGGTGTCACTGCCCGTGCAACGGCCAGTCCGGAGGACGTTGGATGGGCACCACCCGGAGCGTGATGACGGCGCTGTGCATCGCCCTGCTGTCGGCGGGGGGCGCCGCCTACTGCTACACCCGCGCGGACGCCCTCCAGGTGCAGGGCCAGTGGTTGATGGAGCGTGGCACCGCCCAGGCGGAGGACTACGCGGAGCGGCTGGACGGCGCCGCGGCGGACGCGCAGCTCAAGACGTTCGCCGAGCGGCGGGTCATCCTGGAGAAGGCGCATGTGTGGCAGCGCGGCATGCTGCTGGGCGTGCTGGCGGCGGCCATCGCGGCGGTGTCCGCGTACCTGCTGTTCCTCCTCAAGCGGCTGAACGACCAGTTGCTCGACGCCACGGGCGGCGGCGCGCAGGAAGGCGCCGCCCGGGAGCCCGCCTCCCAGGAGTCCGTTCAAGGCTTGATGCCCAGTCCGCAGCGCTGAGGGCTCGCCGGGGGCGGTGGGCCGCTGGCACAATGGCGGCCTCGTCTCATGGAGGAGGCCATGCCCGGCTGCGCGCACTGTGGACACCGGCTCGACATCATCGCGAACCAGGTGGGCCGGCGGGACGCCTGTCCCCACTGCGGAGAGGACATCCGTTCGTGCCGCAACTGCCGGCACTTCGACCTGGGCGTGGCGAAGGAGTGCAAGGAGCCCTTCGCCGAGGTCCCCAAGGACAAGGACGGCGCCAACTTCTGTGAGCTGTTCCAGATTGGCGAAGGCGGCCTCCATGAGAAGGAGCGCCGGGACGCGCTGCTGAGCGCCGCGGAGGCGCTGTTCCGCAAGAAGTGACGCGGCCCGCCACGCGAGCCCCCCGCTGGCCCTGGCGCGCGAGGAGCGCCGCGACGGGCACGCTATAGTCCGCGCCTCCCGAGAGAGGGGTGCGGATGCGGTGGTTGAAGAATCTCTACGTCCAGGTGCTGCTGGCCATCGCCGTGGGCGTCATCCTGGGCTGGCTGCGCCCGGACCTGGGCGAGGCCATGAAGCCGCTGGGCGACGGCTTCATCAAGCTGGTGAAGATGATCATCGCGCCGGTCATCTTCCTCACCATCGTCGCGGGCATCGCGAAGATGGGCGACCTCAAGCACGTGGGCCGCATCGGCCTCAAGGCACTCATCTACTTCGAGGTGCTGACGACGCTGGCGCTCGTCGTGGGGCTGGTGGTGGTGAACACCCTGAAGCCCGGCGTGGGGATGAACATCGACCCGGCGCAGATCGACACCTCCGGCATCACCCAGTATCGCGCGTCCGCCTCCCAGCAGGGCACCCTCCCCTTCCTGCTGGACATCATCCCGCATGACTTCCTGTCGGCCTTCACGGAAGGGAAGCTGCTCCAGGTGCTGCTCGTCGCGGTGCTGACGGGCGTGGCGCTCACGCGCCTGGGGCCCATGGGACAGCGCGTGCTGGATTTGTCCGACGACCTGGCCCAGGTCTTCTTCGGCATCGTCGGGATGATCATGAAGCTGGCGCCGCTGGGCGCCTTCGGCGCCATGGCCTTCACCGTGGGCAAGTTCGGCGTCGAGTCCCTCAGCTCGCTGGGGCGGCTGCTCATCGCCGTCTACGTCACCTGCGCCCTCTTCGTCTTCGTCGTCCTGGGCCTGGTGGCGCGGCTGTCCGGCTTCTCGCTGTGGAAGCTCCTGCGCTACATGCGCAGCGAGCTGCTGCTGGTGCTGGGGACGTCATCGTCCGAGTCCGCCCTGCCCCGCCTGCTCAAGCGGCTGGAGACGCTGGGCTGTGACAGGGGCGCCGTGGGCCTGGTGCTGCCCACGGGGTACTCGTTCAACCTGGACGGGACGTGCATCTACCTGACGATGGCGGCCATCTTCATCGCCCAGGCGGTGAACATCGACCTGACGCTGGGCGAGGAGCTCACCCTGCTGGGCGTGCTGCTGCTGACGTCCAAGGGCGCGGCGGGCGTGACGGGCTCCGGCTTCATCACGCTGATGGCCACGCTGGCGGCGCTCAACGGCAAGGTGCCGGTGGAGGGCGTGGCCCTGCTGCTGGGCGTGGACCGCTTCATGTCGGAGGCCCGGGCCATCACCAACGTCATCGGCAACGCCGTGGCGACGCTGGTGGTGTCCAGGTGGGAGGGCGTGCGTGACGACGCCGTCATGCACGCCGAGCTGGCGAGCGGGCCCAAGCCCCTGGAAGGGTTGAACCTGGGCCACGGCACCTGAGGCGGCGCGGCTTTCAGAAGCCGTAGATCTTCGAGATGATCTCCTTCATCACCTCGGAGGTGCCACCGCCGATGGTGATGAGGCGCACGTCGCGCCACATGCGGGCGATGGCCGTCTCCTCCACGTAGCCCATGCCGCCGTAGAACTGCTGGCAGTCGTAGGCCACGCGCTGGGCCAGGTCACCGGCGAACAGCTTCGCCATGGAGACCTCCTTCACCGGGTTCTCCTTCCGGTCGAAGAGGTCCACCGCGTGGTACGTCAGCCGCCTGGCCGCCTCGATGGCCGTCAGGTGCTCCACGAACTTGTGGCGCCACACCTGGAACTTCATCAGCGGCCGGCCAAAGGCCTCGCGCTCGTTGCCGTACTGGATGGAGTCCTCCACCATCCGCTCCATGCCCGCCACCGTGGTGATGGCGCCCACCAGGCGCTCACCCTGGAAGTTGGTCATGATGTGGTAGAAGCCCTCGTTCTCCTCGCCCAGCACGTAGCGGGCCGGAATCCGGCAGTCCTCGAAGTAGAGGACGGCCGTGTCCGAGGACAGGTTGCCCACCTTGTCCAGCTTCTTGGAGACGCCGAAGCCCTTCACGTCCGTGGGGAAGGTCACCAGGGAGATGCCGCCGTAGCCGGCCTCGCCCGTGCGCACCGCCAGCGTGATGAAGTCCGCCCGCGTGCCGTTGGTGATCCACATCTTCGAGCCGTTGATGACGTAGTCATCCCCGTCCCGGCGCGCCGTCGTCTTGATGCTGGCCACGTCCGAACCGCAGCCCGGCTCGCTCACGCCCAGCGCGGCGATCTTCTCACCCTTGAGCGCCGGCTCCAGGAACTCGCGCTTCTGCTCGTCCGTCCCAATCTCGTTGATGATGGGCGTGGCCATCTGGCTCTGCACCAGCAGCGCCATGTTGACCCCCGCGTTGAGGCTGCGGCTCAGCTCCTCCGCGAACACCGTCACGTACCAGTAGTCCAGCCCGCTGCCGCCGTACTTCGGGTCGTGGTTGATGCCCAGGAAGCCCAGCTCGCCCGCCTGCTTGAACAACTCCTTGGGGAAGATGCCCGCCCGGTCCCACTCGAGGCTGTGCGGCGTCATCTCCTTCTCCACGAAGCTGCGCACCGTGTTGCGGAAGGCCTCGTGTTCCTCTGTGAATGGGTGGGGCATGGGGTGTCCTCGCGAAAGGATTGATTCTCAAGTCAATAACAGGCGCCTCCAGGTGCCACAAGCACCGCCACCTCGGCACACAGTTCCCCTCCCCGTGGCCAAGGGACACACGTCCCGCGCCGTGTCATTTTCCCCTGCCCGCTCCGCGGTCGGGCATTAGACGTGCCGGAGAGGAGATAGTCCGCATCCCGGAGTATCCCCTTGACAGACAGTTCAGAGGCTGTAGTTTCCGGGGCGCAGAATTTCCATGTAGAAGCCGGCGCGGAAGTGTCTCCCTGGGGACAGATGCCCCGTGACCGGCAGGAGCAGGACGACCGTGATTCGACGCATGTGGATGGCCGCGGCAATGGCAGCGGTGGTGACGACGGGCTGTGGCAAGGCCGGCAACAAGCCGGCCCTTCCCGAGCAGACGGGCCCCGCGGCCCTGGGCGTGCGCGCCATCGCTCCGTCCACGGAGCTGAGCGCCGACGTCACGCGCGTGACGGGGCAGATCCGCTCGAAGAACGAGGCGGTCCTCGGCCCCCAGGCCACCGGCACCATCTCCAAGATGAACGTGCGGGTGGGTGACAAGGTGAAGAAGGGCCAGGTGCTGGCGGTGCTGGACGCCTCCAACGTCTACATCAACGTGGAGCAGGCGCGGGCCGTGAAGCAGGCGGCGGACGCCGGGCTGGAGCTGGCCACCAGCACCCTGGAGCGCACCCGCAAGGTGGCGGAGTCCGGTGGCGTGGCCGCCGCCGGGTTGGACCAGGCGGTGATTGCCCAGAAGCAGGCCGCCGCCCAGGCCGCCCAGGCCGCCGCGTCGCTGAAGCTGGCGGAGGAGATGCTGCGCGACCACTCCATCACCGCGCCCTTCGACGGCGTCATCACCGCCCGGACGAAGAACGTCGGTGACTCGGTGGCCATGACGCCCTCCACCCCGGTCTTCAGCATCGTCGACACGACGGGGCTGGAGGTCCGCGCGCAGGTCCCCGAGTCCGTGGTGGACAAGGTCCAGGTGGGCAGCAAGACGCAGGGCACGCTGAGCCCCAGCGGCGCGCGCTTCGACGTGCAGGTCGCCGTCGTGGGCGCGGTCGTGGACGCCACCAACCGCACGGTGGAGGTCCTGGCGGACGTGGTGGGCGAGCCCTCCACGGCGCTGCGCCCCGGCGCCCTGGTGGAGCTGGACTTCTCCACCGCGGGCGAGGCCGACGACAAGGGCCTCTTCCTCCCCACCCAGGCCGTCAGCGCCCGGGGGCAGGAGGGCTTCGTGTGGGTGGTGCAGGACGGCACGGTGCGCAAGCGGGATGTGCGCGTCGAGCGGGTGCTGCCTGGCTATGTCCGCATCCTCCAGGGACTGGGCGCCGACGAGCGCGTGCTCGCCGACTCCTCTCTGGACGTGAAGGAGGGCACGGCCGTCCGCGTGGTGCAGTGACGCCTGCCCTCCCCTTTCAAGTTCGGAGCCCCTGAATGCTCAAGACATTCATCACCCGCCCTGTCTTCACCGCGATGCTGATGCTCGCGTTGGTCGTTTTTGGCATCAACGCCTACCCACGCATCGGCGTGGACCAGTTCCCCGACGTGGAGTTCCCCGTCGTCACCGTCACCACGGTGCTGCCCGGCGCGGACCCGGAGTCGATGGAGAAGAACGTCAGCGACCCGCTGGAGGAGGCGCTCAACACCCTCAACGGCGTGGAGCAGCTGCGCTCCATCAACCTGGAGAGCGTGTCCCAGGTCGTCGTCCGCTTCACCCTGGACACCGAGGTGGACGTGGCGTCCCAGGACGTGCGCGACCGCGTCCAGGCCACGCTGAGCAAGCTGCCGGCGGAGATTGAGACGCCGGTGGTGGAGAAGTTCGACATCGGCGCGGCGCCCATCATGACGCTGTCGCTGTCCGGCGCGCTCCCCATCGAGGAGATGACGCGCGTGGCCGAGGACGTCGTGAAGCCCGCGCTCCAGCGGCAGCCGGGCGTGGGCAGCATCGACGTCGTCGGCGGCCGCGAGCGTGAAATCCAGATCGTCGTGGACCCGGAGCGGCTGCGGGGCTTTGGCCTCGCCGTCAGCGACGTGAGCCAGGCCGTGCGGGCGCAGAACCTGGACGTCCCGGGCGGCCGCACCATGGACGGCGGCCGTGAGCGCGTGGTGCGCCTCACGTCCGAGGCCAAGAGCGTGGACGAGCTGCGCAACATCATCATCGCCAGCCCCAACGGCGCGCCGGTGCGCGTGCGTGACGTGGCGGACGTGGTGGACGGCCCGGAGGAGGCGCGCTCCAGCGCCAAGAGCGGGGACCGCAGCGCCGTGGCGCTGGTGGTGCGCAAGCAGTCAGGCTCCAACACGGTGCAGGTGGCCGAGGCCATCAAGGAGTCCCTGGGCGAGGTCAACAGCCTGCTGCCCGAGGGCGTGCGCACGGAGATGGTGACGGACAACTCGCGGTTCATCCGCTCGTCCATCGCCGCGGTGCAGTTCGACCTGGTGCTCGGCGGCTTCCTGGCCGTGCTCATCGTGCTGGTGTTCCTGCGCAACCTGAACTCCACGCTGGTGGCCGCCATCGCGCTGCCGGTGTCCGTCGTGGGCACCTTCGCCGTCATGGCGGCCCTGAACTTCACGTTCAACGTCGTGACGATGCTGGCGCTGACGCTGTCCATCGGCCTGCTCATCGACGACGCCATCGTGGTCATCGAGAACATCGTCCGTCACCTGGAAGAGGGGAAGACGCCCATGCAGGCGGCGCTCGAGGGCGCCGGGCAGATCGCGCTCGCGGTGTTCGCCGTGACGCTCGCCATCGTCGCCGTGTTCATCCCCGTGGCCTTCATGGACGGCATGATGGGCATGTTCTTCTACCAGTTCGGCGTGACAGTGGCCGTGGCGGTGCTCATCTCCTACGCCGTGTCCATGACGCTCACGCCCATGCTGTCGTCGCGCATGCTGAGCCACCACGGCAGCCCCAAGGGCCTCTCCGCGGCGGTGGAGAAGGTCCTGGTCGCCACGGAGACGGGCTACCGCAACATCCTGGCCAGCATCCTGCGGCACCGGGCCATCACCCTGGTGGTCGCCGTGGGCGTGCTCTTCCTCACCTTCTTCATGGCCGGCTTCCTGAAGTTCACGTTCATCCCGGAGCAGGACAACGGCAACATCAAGCTGGCGGTGGAGCTGCCCATCGGCTCGACGCTGCAGGAGACCCAGGCGGAGCTGGACGCGCTGGACGCGCAGGTCCGCGCCCTGCCCGGCATCGACTCCACCTTCGCCACCGCCGGCGGCGGCGTGCAGGAGGAGGTGCACAAGGGCGAGCTGCTCATCAACCTGGTGCCGCTGAAGGAGCGCGGCTTCAACCAGGGCGAGCTGAAGACGTACCTGCGCGGCGCCATCAAGCCCCGCAGCGGCGTCGTCGTCACGGTGCAGGATGTGGCGGCCGTCGGCGGTGGCGGTGCCCGCACCCAGCAGATCCAGTTCAACCTGCGCGGTGACGACTGGGACGAGGTCGTGAAGTCCGCCGACAAGGTGATTGCCGAGATGCGCAAGAACCCGGGCCTGGTGGACGTGGACATGACGTTCCGCTCCGGCAAGCCGCAGTACGACGTCAAGGTGGACCGCGAGCGCGCGGCCGCCCTGGGCGTGCCGGCGGCCTCGCTGGGCACCACGCTCCGCGCCTTCCTGGGCAAGGACAAGTTCGGCGACTACCGCGAGGGCGGCGAGACGTACGAAATCAAGCTGGCGCTGCCGACCCGGACGCTGGCCTCCGCCGACGCGCTGGGCAAGCTGACCGTGCGCAGCACCACGGGCCAGCTGGTGGAGCTGCGGAACTTCGCGTCCGTGACCCCGGCCGACGGCCCGGTGCAGATCGACCGCGAGTCGCAGAAGCGGCAGATCACCCTGCTGGCCAACCTGGCCTCGGGCTACGCGCTGAGCGACGGCATGAACTTCCTCAACGAGTACGCGGCGAAGGAGCTGCCCAAGACGGTCATCTACGACTTCGAGGGTAACGCGAAGGAGATGGGCAAGTCGGTGGCGGCCTTCGGCTCGGCCCTGCTGCTGGGCATCGTCCTCATCTACATGATCCTGGCGGCGCAGTTCGAGAGCTTCATCCACCCCTTCACCATCATGATGTCGCTGCCCTTCGCCCTCATCGGCGCCATTGGCGGCCTGCTCATCACCGGCCAGGCCATGTCCATGTTCGCCCTCATCGGCGTCATCATGCTCATGGGGCTGGTGGTGAAGAACGGCATCCTCCTGGTGGACTTCACGCTGCAACTGCGTGAGGAAGGCAAGACGGCGACCGAGGCCCTGCTCCAGGCGGCGCCTGTCCGTCTGCGCCCCATCCTCATGACGACCATCGCGATGATCGCCGGCATGATTCCGGTGGCGGTCGCCAAGGGTGACGGCGCGGAGACGCGCGCGCCCATGGCCATCACCATCATCGGCGGCCTGGTGACGTCCACGTTCCTCACCCTGGGCGTGGTGCCGGTGGTGTACTCGCTGATGGACCAGCTCATCGAGAAGTTCAAGAAGCGCAAGGGTCCGGGCGAGGCCTCGGGCACGCCGCACTCGGTGGGTCCGAAGCACGACGCTGACGCGCCTTCCGTGGCCGCCGCGGCCCGGGTGGAGACGGCTTGATGCGGCGGCCGGAGGACAGACCGGCCGCTCTCGCGAACCGGCGAGGCGACGCGGGCGCGGAGGGACAGGACCTCCCCGAGGACGGCGGCTCCGAGGAGAGCCACGGTCTGGAGGACGAGGTGGACGCCTCCACGCCCGAGTCGCGGCGCCTCCACGCGTTGCTGATTGAGTTCAGCCGCTACCGCTCCCTGAAGAACCCGCTGGCGGGCATCTGCGAGGACCTCCAGCTCACGCCCACGCAGATGCATGCGTTGTCGTGGCTGGGGAACGACGGTCCGGTGCAGGTGGGCGTCCTGGCCCAGCGGGTGGGCATCACCCGGAAGACCATCACCGGGGTGGTGGACCGGCTGGAGAGCATGGGCCTGGTGGAGCGGACCCGTGACGTGGAGGACCGGCGCGCCGTCGTCGTGCGCCTCACCCAGCCGGGCAGCAACGTCTTCGCCCGCATCGACCGGGGCCTGGACGCGAGCCTGCGGCGCGTGCTGGACCTGATGGGCCCCGAGGACCGGGACGCCGTGTTCGGCATCCTGGAGCGGATGCTGGCGCGGCTGACGGCCGAGGCCGAGGCGGCCGACGACGACTCCCAGGCGGGCTGAGCAGCCTTTTCAACGCGCGCCGGCCCCTCTTTCGGAGCCGGCGCGCGTTCACGTCGTGAGGGCCCCGGCGTCTCCAGTAGGCTGCACCCCGCATGACGATGACCGCCTCCCTCCTCGTGAGCCTGACCCTGGGCTTGAGCGCCGCGGCGCCCGACCCCGCGCGCGCGGATGAGCCCTGGCCGGCGGCCATGCGGTCCCCGCGCTCCGCCGACCTGCGCCGCGCCCCCGACACCACGCCGCCCCCCGACATCTTCCCCCTGCTGGCCTCCCGGTGCAGGCAGTGGGCCTCCGAGCCCGCCAACCCGTGGGCCCTGGCCCATGGCCTGGTGCTGGACGGCCGGGACTTCCGCGCCCGCGGCGGCCAGCCCGCGGCGAACGTCATCCTGGCGCGCTACCTGCGCCGCGCGCCGCCCCAGCCGAACACCGCGCCCGCCCGCGAGCGCCTCTTCTTCGACGCCCGGACGCCGGACGGCACGCCCGTGGAGCCCCACCCGGCCCTCCAGATCAAGAGCCTGCTGCGCGCCGGGTACCCCCTGTCCCACCGCTTCGACACCCCCGGGGGCCCCGTGGCGGTGCAGGCGCTGGTGGACCAGTTGAAGCACGACTTCCGCCCTGCCCTCGTGGCCAACCCGGAGAGCGCCTGGACGCTGGACGCGCTGGCCCTGGCGCTGGAGCCCGGCGCCACCTTCCGCAACGGCGAGGGCGCGACGGTGCGCATCGACGCGGTGATGCGCAGCGCGCTCGCCGCGCTCGAAGCCGCCCAGGCCGAGCTGTCCGCGGGGATGCGGGCGGGACAGGCGCAGGTGCCCAAGCGCAAGCAGGGCATCTACGCCCACCCGTGCGGGGGCCTCCATTACTTCCAGGCCGTCACGGGCTGGGCGCGCCACCCCTCCGTGCGCAAGGCGTGGCGCAAGCGGCTGGACGCGCAGCTGGAGGTGCTGCTGTACCGGCTGGATTCGGAGGGCCGGCAGTACGAGGCGGCCCTGGCCACCGCGCCCTTCGCGTACCGGCTGCCCCTGCTGGTGCAGATGCTGAAGTTCCAGGGGCACCTGCTGGAGACGCTGGGCCGCTACCGGGACGACACGGGCTGGCGCCCCACGAAGGCCCAGCGCCAGACGGTGGAGCGCGCGCGCGCGGCGCTGGAGCACACCGTGCGCCGGCTGGAGGACGCGGGGGCCTTCGAGGACCTGCCGGCGCTGGCGGCGCGGCAGCCCCAGCTCGCGCTGGACCTGGTGGGTGACACCTGCCACGCCGCGCGCGGCGAGGCGCTGTGGCGCGAGGCCGGGCTCAGTGTCCCAGCCGCGCCCGCTCCGCCTCGCTGAAGCCGGCCTCCTCCAGAATCTCCCGCGAGTGCTGCCCCAGCGCGGGCGGCGCGCGCAGCGGCGTGGGGCCCAGGCGCAGCGGCGTGAGCAGGTGCGTCACCTTGCGCCCCAGCGCCGCGTCCTCCGCCTCCACGAACAGGCCCCGCGCCTGGAGCTGCGCGTCGCTCAGCACCTCGTCCCCCTCCGCCACCGCTTCGATGCACAGGTCCGAGCCGGCGAAGCGCTCCCGCCAGTACGCCAGCGGGTGCTCGGCGAACAGGCGCGTCAGCTCCGCCTTCACCCGCGCGCCGGGCGCCCCCGGGGCATAGGCGTCCTCCAGCAGCTCCGGCCGCCCCAGCCGCTCACACACGCCGGCGAAGAACTTGGGCTCCAGCGCGCCCACCGCGAGCCACCGCTCATCCGCCGTGCGGTACAGCCCGTAGCACGCGTAGCCGCCGTTGAGCGCCTCCGTCCCCCGCTGGAGCGCGGCGCCCTCCGCCCCCAGGTAGAGGCGCGACGCCAGGTGCATGTGGAGGAAGGCCAGCGCGCCATCCGTCATGGACACGTCGACGAGGCGGCCCTGCCCCGTGCGCTCGCGCTCGTGCAGCGCCGCCAGGATGCCCACCAGCGCGAAGAGGCTGCCGCCGCCAATGTCCCCCATCTGCACGCCGGGGAAGGCCGGCGCGCCGCCGGGCTCGCCGCCGTAGCCCAGCAGGCCGGCGCGGGCCACGTAGTTCAAGTCGTGCCCCGCCTTCAGCCGGTCCGGCCCCGTCTGCCCGTAGCCGGTGATGGCGCAGTAGATGAGGCGGGGGTTCTCCGCGCGCAGCACGGACTCGCCCACGCCCAGCTTGTCCATGACGCCCGGGCGGAAGCTCTCCACCAGCACGTCGTAGCCGCGCGCCAGGCGCTTCAGCGCGTCGCGCCCCTCGGGCTGCTTCAGGTTCAGCGTGAGCGAGCGCTTGTTCCGGTTGAGGCCGTAGAACAGGCCGCTGACGTCGTCCCGCAGGGGGGGCATCTGCCGGACGTAGTCCCCGCCCTCCGGCTCCTCCACCTTGTCCACGGTGGCGCCCAGGTCCGCCAGCACCAGGGTGGCATAGGGGCCGGGCAGCAGGCGGGACAGGTCCAACACACGCAGGCCAGCAAGCGGGAGCGACGACATGGGCATTCCTCGAAGGTGAGCGTCGGGGCGTGGAAACGACTGCGGCGCGCCCCTGTGAAGGAGACGCGCCGCATGCGACAGAAGCCAGCGGGCGGGAGGCCCGCCTCGCTCCGGTCCGCCGGGGATTAGAGCAGCTTCGCGAGCTTCATCGCGAGGCCCATGTCCATGGGCTTGAACTTCAGCTTGCCCTGCATGGCCGCCATCTGCGCGTTGAGCTTCTTCTCGCGAATCTTCACGAAGTCGTCGTTGCTCACGCTGATGGTCATCTTCGCGCCATCCGCGGCGCCTTCCGTCACCCAGCCCTCCGACTTGGTGGTGTCCAGCGTCCACTTCCCGCCGCCCTCACCCGAGACGTCGAACACGATGACGGCGTTGATTTCCTTCGCCAGCTCCGGCTTCGCCTTGAGGGACTCCGGAATCTGGTTCTCGATGATGTCCTTCGCGTTCATGCCACACTCCTTGGACTGACCGTTGATTTGAAAGTCAAAGCCGGGGAAACCGTAATGGCGGCCCCCTGGCAGGTCAAGCCACGGATGCGGCGGATGTCACGCGCTGGTGGACGCGGCGGCGGGGTTCAGCGAGCGGCGAACCATGTCCAACAAGTCGTTGAGCTCGAAGGGCTTGGCCAGGTGGCCCACCGCGCCAATGTCGGAGGCCTTGCTGCCCACGTTCCGGTCCGCGCTGAGGACGATGAGCGGGATGCGCGCCACCTCGGGCGGCTTCTGCCGCATCCGCTGGGCGAACTCCCACCCGTCCATCACCGGCATCATCAGGTCCAAGAGGATGAGGTTGGGGGGTTCGGGCTCGAGCCGCTCCAACGCCTCCTTCCCGTTCCGCGCCCGGCGGATTTCGAAGCCTTCGGCTTCCAGAATCTCTGAAAGGGCCTCCAGGATGTCCGGGTCGTCATCGACGACCAGGACGACCGGGGCGCCCGCATGCTGTGCATTGTGCAAGGTCAGGGCAGTCTCCCGAGGTGCGACGCTGGGATTCTTCAACCATCCTCCCACGCGGCGGCGCAAGAAAATGCGCCCACGCCGCCGGACATGGGCCCACGTTGCAAAACCGACAGTCACTGCCCACCCTTTCCGTGACTTGATGGACTGGGGGTGTGGAACGTGGCGAGCCCGGGGGAGCTGAAGGCAGGCGACATGGCGGCACCAGGGCTCCTGCTCCTGCCGCGCGGAGGCACCCCGCGCCTGCTCGGCCGCTCCTTGCTGGAGCAGCTCGGCCTGGAGGTGCTGCCCGCCCGCGTGGGCTCGCTGCCGGAGCTGATGGCGGCGGCGGGCTTCCAGCGGCGCGCCGGGAGCGGCGGCCTGTGGGAGCGGGACGGCCAGGTGCTGAGGGCGGGCGAGGAGGCGCTGGAGGACGGCGCGCTGCTGCTGTGGACCGAGCCCCTGGCGTGGGACGAGGCCGGGGTGCGCCGGCGCGTGCGCTACCTGTCCATGGCGTCCCATGACTTGCGCGGCTCGCTGGCCAACGTCCGCTCGTACGCGGCCCTGCTGCTCAACGGCCGGGTGCCCCTGGAGCCCAAGGTGCAGCGGGGCCTGGAGACCATCCTCCGCAACGCGGACCGCTCGCTGGCCTTCTCCCAGGACTTCTTCGACGCCAGCCGGGCGGACCTGGGCGCGCTGCCCTGTGAGCCGGAGCGCCAGTCGCTGCTGCCCCTGCTGGACGCGGCGGTGGAGCGGCAGCGCGCCGCGGCCTCCGCGGCCCAGGTGGCGCTCGTGTTGGACGTGGGCCCGGCGGACGCGGTGCCGGACGTCGTCGTGGACGGGGCCCGCATCCAGCACGCCCTGGAGTCCTTCATCCAGTACCACCTGGCGCGCGCCCAGCCGGGCGAGGTCATCCGCGTGCGCATCCGCCCCTTCCCGCCCCGGGTGCGCGTGGAGGTCCGCCGGGACGGCGCCCCCCTGACGGACGAGGACGCCGCCGCCGTCTTCCAGCGCGAGGAGCGCGCCTTCCGGGAGAAGCGGCTGGAGGACCCCTTGCGCGTCTACCTGGCCCGGCAGGAAGTGGAGGCCCATGGCGGCAGCGTGGGCGTGGAGGCGGACCCGGGGGGCAGCACCCTCTTCCTCACGCTGGCCCAGGCCCCCACGGCGGCGCTCGGTTCTCCAGCAACCATGCAGGCTTGAATCGCCCACCGGTCTTGCTGGCGGTCGGCGACGCCCGTCGGTATGCTCCTTGGCGTCTTCGCGAAGGAGTCGAGTGATGGGTTTGAAGGGAATGGAAATCCTGCTGATCATGGCGGTGCTGCTGCTCCTGTTCGGAGCGTCGCGGCTGCCTCAGCTCGGCTCCTCGCTGGGAAGCGCGATCCGCAACTTCAAGCGGGGGTTCGGCGGCGAGGGCGACGAGGCCCAGGCGGACAAGAAGGCCGGCGGCTCGCTGTCCAGCAGCACCGGCGTCCAGAACGACGTCGCCAAGAGCCAGACGCCCAGCGGCCACGTCTGAGCCGCCTCCGGGTGGCCTGGCTGCCCGGAAGTGCGTGAACAGTGCCCTGGAGCGCGCAACGCCCGAGCCACCCCCGCCAGCAGGGGTGGGCCGGGCGTTCGCATTTCCCGCGCCGGACGGGGCCCGTCAGTCGATGACGGCGGTGCCCTCGTACATCCGGTCGAGCTGCGCCTTGTACTTCAGGGTGCAGACCTTCCGCTTGACGCTGAGCTTGGGCGTCAGCTCCTCCGTCTCCTGGCTGAAGTCGTTCTCCAGCACCGTGAAGCGCTTGAGGGTGGCGTAGGGCGGCTGCTGCGCGTTGACCTGGTCCACCGCGGCCTTCACCGCCGCGTGGACCTCCGGGCGCCGGGCGTTGTCCGCGGAGCTGCCCACCGGGGCGCCCTGATCCTGCAGGAGCTTGCGCGCCCCCTCCTCCGACACGGTGATGAGCACCACCAGGTAGGGCCGCTTGTCGCCGTACACCATGGCCTGGCTGATGATGGGGTACGTCTTGAGCGCGTTCTCCAGGTTCTGCGGCGCCACGTTCTTCCCGCCCGCGGTGACGATGAGGTCCTTCTTGCGGTCGGTGATGCGCAGGTAGTTGTCCGCGTCCAGCGCGCCAATGTCCCCGGTGTGGAACCAGCCCTCCGCGTCGATGGCGTCCGCCGTGGCCTCGGGGTTCTTGTAGTACCCCTTCATCACGCCCGGGCCGCGGATGAGGATTTCGCCGTCGGAGGCGATCTTCACCTCCGTGCCCGGCAGGGGCGCGCCCACGCTGCCAATCTTGATTCGGTGCTCGCGGTTGATGGTGGTGCCGGCGGAGGTCTCCGTCAGGCCGTAGCCCTCCAGCACCTTGAGGCCCAGCAGGTCGAAGAAGTAGCCAATCTTCGGGGACAGGGGCGCGCCGCCGGAGATGAACACGCGCATGTTGCCGCCCAGCTTCTCGCTGATGGTCGCGTGCACCTTGGAGAACACCAGCTTCTTCGCCAGCGCGAAGCCCAGCGAGGAATACTCGCGGCCCTGCTGACGGGCCTCGACGTACTCGTCGAACAGCTTGAAGGCCCAGCGGAAGAGCCGGCCCTTGAGGCCGGGCGTGGCCGAGCCGTTGGTGACGACGTTGTTGTAGACCTTCTCGAAGACGCGCGGCACCGAGGGCAACGCCGTGGGGCGCGTCTCCGCCAGGTTGGCCAGCAGCTTGTCCACCGACTCGGCCACCACGAGCCGGTAGCCCATGCTCAGCCAGGCCGCCTTCACCACCTGCGCGAAGACGTGCGCCAGCGGCAGGAACAACATCACCGAGTCGCCGGGCACCATCATCCCCACCGACTGGGCGGCCTTCGCCTCGTAGGCCCAGTTCTGGTGCGTGAGGATGACGCCCTTGGGGTCCCCCGTGGTGCCGGACGTGTAGATGATGGCGGCGGTGTCCTCCATGGACACGCCGTTCACCCGGGCCTCGAAGTCGTCCGGCCGGGCGGCGTGCTCGGCGCGGCCCTGCGTCACCACGTCTGCCAGGGACAGCTCGGCGCCACCGGCGACGGGGCCCTCGAAGGCGACGACGCGGCGGACGGAAGGACACTGCGGGAGCTTCTGGCGCAGGCGCGTGAGCCGGCCCGGCTGCCGGGCGTCCTTCTCGTCGTTGTCCACGAAGACGAGCGTCGTCTCGGAGTGGTTGAGGATGTACCGGCACTCCTCCGGCGTGTTGGACGCGTAGATGGGGACGGTGATGGCCTGCGCGGCGCTGATGGCCACGTCACAGATGAGCCACTGCAGGCTGGTGTTGGCGAAGATGGCCACCCGGTCCCCGGGCTTCACCCCCTGGGCGACCAGGCCCGCGGAGAGCGCCTTCACCTCGTCCAGGAACCGGGCGAAGGTGACGTCGTGCCAGCGGCCGTCCTTCTTGTGGCATGCGCCCACCGTCGACGCGTTCTTCGCGCGCTGGATGAGCAGTTGGACCAGCGTCGCATCCCCCCCCGCGGTGGCGGGAGCCGCCACCTGATTCTCTGCCCTCATCTGAGCTCCTTCTCGATGTCGGCTTCGACCTTCTTGGACCACTCCTTCACGCGCCGCCCCTCCGCGGGGTCGTACGCGACGCTGCCCTGCTTCACCTTTTGAATGGCCTCGCGCGCCTTCTCCGGCTTGCCGTCCTTGAGGAGCGTCTCCGCCAGGAAGTAGTAGGCGCGCAGCATCTGCGGGTGCTTCGCGCTGGCCTTCTCATAGAGGCTGGCGGACTTCGCCAGGTCGCGCTTGGGCCAGGGCAGCTCGTAGTGGTAGCGGCCCTTGGCCAGCAGCGGCGCGCCCCGGTCATAGTCCGGATCAAGCTGGATGGCCTTGTCCAGCCGCTCGTTGAACTTGCCCTCGAGCCCCTCCCCCAACGCCTTCATCACGCCCACGGCCTGGGAGTAGGCCCCGATGCCGGCGGCCGCGTAGTAGTGGCCCTCCACCCGGGCGGGGTTGAGCTTCACGGCCTTGTCACCCCAGTCCCACGTCTGGCGGCCCAGCACCTTCTTCAGCTTCTCGTTGGCCGCCCCATCCGCCTGCCACTGGAGGATGCGCGCCTTGCGCCAGACCAGCTCGTAGTCCTCCGGCGCGGCGTCCAGCGCCGTCTTCAGGGCGCCCTCGTAGGCCTTCTCCCCGCCCGGCTCGCCGCGCTTCGCGTACAGGCCGTCAAGCTCGGACAGCAGGGATGCGTCAGCCCCCCAGGCAGGCAGGCTCAGGAGCAGGCACAAAGCAAATGAAATCGGGCGCATAAGCGCGGGGCTTAGCACGCACGTTTGCTCGCTAGCAAACCAGGGGCGGTCAAACATCCGCCAAATGACAAGAGGCGGGAGCGGCCCGAAGTGACTCGGTCCGTCCCGCCTCGATGGCGCGCCCTCCCGGGTGGGGAGGCTCCTGTCCGGGCGCTCACGCCGCGTCGGCGGCCTGCTCGCCCAGGTGCTCCTCGTTCTCGTTGAACGCCTGCAGGTAGCGCTCCAGGAAGTTCTTCGTCTTCAGCTCCACCTGGCGCACGCGCTCGCGCGACACACCCCAGCGCTGGCCCAGCTCCTCCAGCGTCAGCGGCTTGTCCTGCGTCAGCCGCTCCTGGAGGATGTCCCAGCCCAGGTCGCCAATGCGCTTGCGCACCTTGGCCAGCGCCTCCTGAATCTCGCTGTCCTGCTCGTGCGACAGGAACACCTGCTGAGGCGAAGGGCTGTTGTCCTCCAGTCGGTCCAGGAAGGTCGTCTCGCCGTCCTCGTCGATGGTGGCGTCCAGCGAGAAGTCCACCATGCTGCCGCGCTCGGCCTCACCGCCGCGCACCTGGCTGCGGTTGTCCTTCAGGTACCGGGTGATGTAGGCGCGAATCCACCACACCGCATACGTGGCGAAGCGCACGTTCTTCTTGGGGTCGAAGTGCTCAATCGCCTTCATGAGACCGACGTTGCCCTCCTGGATGAGGTCATCCAGTCGCGCGCCGCGATTGGCGAACTTCTTCGCCACGGCGACAACGAAGGCCAGATTGGAGCTGGCGAGCGTCTGCCGCGCGGACTCGTCACCCTTGCGGGCGCGGCGAGCGAGCTCGTACTCCTGCTCGCGCGTCAGCTGCTGGTGCCCGCCCAGGTTCCGAAGGTAGCTCGACAGGCCTTCCGCTGCGTACTTCGTCGAATTGGCCATGATTTCCCGTCCTCCGTTTGATGCCGGACGCGCTCTCCCCCGCCGCCTCGCGTCCACCTGGAACTAAGACGCGCAACGAGCGAAAGGGTTTCTCATTCCAGATCCGATTCAGCATTTCGCGCGGCATTCCCAACCCTTCCCACGACTTGGACGGTAAGCCGCTCGACGCCAGGACGAAAACGAGCCGCGTCGGCCACGAATCAAGAACGCTTGGGCGCGGGGAAGATTTTCGACGGGTTGAGCAGCCCTGATGGGTCGAAGAAGGCCTTGAGCCGGCGCTGCAGGTCGATGAGCGCGGGGGACTGCTCCAGCGAAAGATATTCCCGCTTCGCGTGGCCCACCCCGTGCTCGCCGGTGATGGTGCCTCCCAGCTCGACGGTCATCACCAGCATGCGCCGCAGGGCCTCGTCCACCAGCGGCCGTTGGTGGGCGCCCTCATAGAGGATGTTTGCGTGCAGGTTGCCGTCACCCGCATGGCCATATGTGGCCACGGTGAGGCCCAGCTCAGCGCCCATGGCCTTCAGCCGCTCGATGACCTCGGGAATCCTCGAGCGGGGCACGACGATGTCCTCGGAAATCTTGCGAGGCTTGAGGGCCCGGAGGGCTGGGGAAATCACCCGGCGCGCGGCCCACAGCTTCTCGCGCTGGGAGGCGTCCTGGGCCACCAAGGTCTCCGTGGCGCCCTGGGCAGCACAGATGTCACCCAACTGAGACAGCTCAGTGAGCAGGCCCTCGCGGCCGTTGCCATCCACCTCCACGATGACGGCGGAGCCCGCGCCTGGAGGGAACTGGAAGCCGCGTCCATCCACCGCGCGCAGGGCCACGTCGTCGATGAGCTCCAGACATCGCGGGAGGATGCCGGCGGCGAGCACGGCGGACACCGCGCGCGCGGCGTGCAGCACGGACGGAAACACCACCAGGGCGGTCAGCACCTCGCGCGGCAGCGGGATGAGCTGGACGGTGATTTCGGTGGCCACCCCCAGCGTGCCCTCCGAGCCGACGAAGAGGCCCACCAGGTCATACCCCGCCACGCCCTTGATGGTGCGCCGGCCCACCCGCACCACCTCACCGTCCGGAAGCACCCACTCCAGCCCGATGACATAGTCACGCGTGACACCGTACTTGAGCGCGCGAGGGCCGCCGGCGTTCTCCGCCACGTTGCCGCCCAGCGTGCACTGCTCCCAGGAGTTGGGGTCCGGGGGATAGAAGAGGCCCACGGCCTCCACGGCCTTCATCAGGTCCCCGGTGATGACGCCGGGCTGCACCACCGCGGTGAGGTCTTCCGGGGAGATGGAGAGGATGCGGTTCATCCGCTCCAGGCTCACCGCCACCCCACCGTGCAGGGGCAGCGAGCCGCCGCTCTTGCCGCTGCGCGCGCCGCAAGGGGTGAAGGGCACGCCGTGCGCGCCGCAGACCTTGAAGACCTCGGACACCTGGCGCGCATCCGCGGGGAAGACGACGAGGTCGGGCGCGTACACGCCGCTGTCGGACTCGTCCCGGGCGTAGGCGGCCAGCGCGGCCTCGTCCACGCGGAGCTGCTCCGGGGCCAGGACAGCGGCCAGCGCCTCGCGCACCCGGGCCACGCGCTCGGGCGCCACGCGGGGCCCCGGCACGGGCGCGCTCATCGCCGGGCCCCCAGCCGGGCCCACAGCTCGCGGCGCAGGGGGCCGTCGCGCCGCAGCGCGCCTTCATAGGCCTCCGCGTGGGTGACGGCGTCGCGCTGCTTGTCGCCCCGGAGGCGCAGGCACGCCTGCTCCGCTTCGATGATGCACGCGGTGGCCGGGCTGCCCAGCACCCGGGCCAGGGAGCGTGCCACCTCGCGCGCCAGGTCCTCCTGGAGGATGAGCCGGTGCGCGAAGCAGTCCACCAGCGCCGACAACCGGCCGAAACCCACCACCTGCTTGCCGGGCACGTAGGCCACGTGGGCCCGCCCGGTGAGGGGCAGCAGGTGGTGCGGACACATGGAGTGGAAGCGCAGGTCCGTCACCACCACCAGCTCGCCGGAGGACCCGGGCGGCACGGGGAAGGCCTCCCCCAGCGCCTGCTCTGGCGTGCGGCCGTAGCCGTCGAGGAACTCGGAGGTCCAGGCCTCGGCCACGCGCGCGGGCGTCTCCGACAGGTGGACGTCCTGGAGGTTCAGACCGGCGGCGCGCAGGAAGTCCGCCACGGCGCGCGCCATGGCCGCCGTATCCGGGGCAGCGGCGGGGGCGGAGGCGGCGGGGGCTTTGCGGCGGGCTCGAGACGAAGTCACAGCGGAATCGCTCCTGGAAGAGGCCGACACTCAGGGGGTTGGGACCCTACCCGATGCGGACACGAGGATGTGCGCTCCCTGAATCCGTACCGCGTAGGTGCGGACCTGCACGCCGGGATGCCGGGTGCACAGCCCCGAGCGGAGGTCGAACGGCCAGGTGTGCAACGGGCAGTGCACCACGTCCCCCACCAGGTCGCCCTCGGAGAGGGGGCCGGCCCGGTGGGGACACGCGTCCGCCACCGCGAGGATTTCCTCCCCCACGCGGAAGAGGGCCACCGCGACCCCGTCCACCTGCACCACCGCGCGGCCGCCTGCGTCGAGCACGTCCAGCGTCGCGACTGGAATGAATCCGCCGTCCATCTGTCCGTTCATCCCTGCAGTCCCCAACGTCCACCCGGGGCCGACACATCCCCACCCGGACGTAAAAGAGCGTGATACCGTGCCTTGACACCCGCCGTGCCGCGTCATTAGAGCACCCGGGCAACCGTCCCTTCCGATGAATCAGCGAGCCCACACCTTCGCCCGCTGCACCGCGACGCTGCTCGTCGCGCTGTGGCTGTGTCAGCCGCTGGGCGCGCTGATGCACGCGCAGGACGAGCACGCGCATCGCTTCTGTCCGCAGCATCAGACCTTCGAGGAGACGGCGCTTGGCACCGGGGCCCGGCTGTCACGGCTGGCCATCGAGCTGAGCCCCCAGTTGTCCGCCCAACCCGAAGCCGTGGCGGACTCGGCGGCCCTCACCCACGAGGAATGCCCGCTGGTGACGTCCGGCTCCCGGCCGGAGCTGCTGACACCCTACCGGCCGTCGCTCGTGCTGACGCTGCTCGCCGTGAGCCGCCCGGCCACCGCGCCGCCCCGCGTCCAGCCGCCCCTCTCCATCCTCGACACCGCCCCCAAGGCCTCGCCTCCCGCGCACGCGTGACGTGCGTCGTGTGAGGTCTGTCAGGTGATGGGTGGGCGTGGCCGCGTCGCGGGCGCCCCGTTCGAGGAGCATCCCAGGTGGCAATCCGTTCGCGCCGTGTTCACGGCGCTCTCATGGCCGTTTCCCTGTCCCCCTTCCTGTTCGCCAGCGGCGCCAGCGCCCAGGACGCGGCCGCGCCGCCCGCGGACGCGCCCGTGCAGGCACCGCCGCCGGAAGACGCCGCGCCCGCGCTCACGCCCGAGGAGCTGGAGGAGATTGAGAAGGCGCTGGGCAGCGACGCCGCGGCCGCGCAGCAGAGCGCGCCCACCGGCACCGCGGCGCCTCCGTCGTCGCTGCCGGGCAGCGGCTCCGCGCTGTCCATCCCCGGGGTGAACAACACCAACCCCAACGCGAACTTCCTGGACCTGAGCTTCATCCTGGACGTCGCCGCCGCGGCCTTCACGGACAAGGAGCCCTTGCAGAGCGGCGCGCATGACCCCACGCGCAACGGCTTCAACCTCCAGCAGCTCGAGCTGTCCATCGGCTCGGTGGTGGACCCCTACTTCCGCTTCGACGGCAACATCGTCTTCAGCCAGTTCGGCGTGGAGATCGAGGAGGCCTACGGCACCACGCTGGCGCTGCCCTACAACCTCCAGGTGCGCGCGGGTCAGTTCCTCACGCGCTTCGGCCGCATCAACCCCACGCACCCGCACTCCTGGGACTTCGTGGACCAGCCCTTCGCCGTGGGCCGCATCTTCGGCGCGGAAGGCAACCGCGGCCTGGGCGCCGAGGTGTCCTGGCTGGCCCCGCTCCCGTGGTACGTGGAGGTGCTTGGCAGCGTCACGGACGCCACGGGCGAGGCCACCGCGCGCAGCTTCCTGGGCGCCCAGAGCGAGCGCGTGCAGTCCCCGTTGGACTTGCAGGCCACCGGCGCGGTGAAGCAGTTCTTCCCGCTGTCGGACGACGTGTCCCTGATGTGGGGCCTGTCCACCGCCACCGGCCCCAACCCCACCGGCCACCGCAACCGCTCGGACGTGTTCGGCACGGACCTGTACCTGCGCTACCGGCCCATCACCCAGGCCTACAACACCACGCTCGTCACGCTCCAGGCGGAGGCCTACTACCGCCGCCGCCAGGTGCCGGGCGACGTGCTGACGGACTTCAACACCTACGCCCAGGCCGCGTGGCGCTTCTCGCCGCGCTGGGCCACCGCGCTGCGCTACGAGCTGGGCACGGCGGCGCGGGGCGAAGGGGGCGAACGCGTCACCGACCCGTTGGACCCGGAGTGGACGGAGTCGCGCAACCGCGTGTCCGCCAACGTCACCTTCTGGCCCACCGAGTTCTCCCGGCTGCGCCTCCAGGCCGCCCGGGACGATGCCCGCTGGCGGGACGAAGCCGGCTACTCCCTCATGCTCGCGCTCGAGCTGGTGACGGGCGCCCACGGCGCCCACGCCTTCTAACCCTTTTCGCAGGAGTCATGACCATGCGTCTCTCCCGACTGTTCGCGGCCGTGTGCGCCGCCCTCACCCTCTTCGTCGCCGCCCCCGCTCGCGCGGACCTCAACGTCGTCACCACCCTGCCTGACCTGGCCGCGCTGACGAAGGCCGTGGGCGGCAAGCACGTGCAGGTGCAGGCCCTGGCGCTGTCCAGCCAGGACCCGCACTTCGTGGACGCCAAGCCGAACCTCGCGCTGGCGCTCAACCGCGCCGACCTGCTCATCGCCATCGGGTTGGAGCTTGAGGTCGGCTGGCTCCCCACGCTCCAGGTGGGCGCGCGCAACCCGAGGATTCTCGTGGGCAGCCCGGGCTACCTGGTGGCCTCGCAGTTCGCCAGGCTGCTGGAGGTCCCCACCGTGCAGGTGGACCGGGGCCAGGGAGACGTCCACCCCGGCGGCAACCCGCACTTCCTCTATGACCCGCGTCAGGCGCTGGCCGTCGCGCGCGGCATCACCGACCGGCTGGCGCAGCTGGACCCGAAGAACGCGCAGGCCTACCGCGCCAACCTGGCCACCTTCACCGCGGAGCTGGAGAAGTCGCGCGCGGACTGGGAGAAGCGGATGGCGTCCATGAAGGGCCAGCCCGTCATCGCCTATCACCGGACCATGGCGTACCTGGCGGACTGGCTGGGCTTCGACACCATCGCCTACCTGGAGCCCAAGCCGGGCATCCCGCCCAACCCGTCGCACGTCGCGAGCGTGCTGGCCCAGGGCCGCCAGCGCAAGGCGCGCATGGTGCTGATGGAGAGCTACTACCCGGACACCACCGCGCGGCTGGTGGCCTCGAAGATTCCCGCGCCGCTCGTCACCCTGCACGGCGGCACGGACTTCAAGGCGAAGGAGACGTACCTCCAGCACATCAATGAAATGGTCGAGCGCCTGGAGAAGGGGCTCGCTGGCAAGGGGACCTGAGCCATGAGGACGCGCCTCCTCCTTCCCCTGCTCCTCCTGTCCGGCTGCGCGCTGGAGCCCGGAGAGAGCTTCGCGGTGCTGGAGCCCACCGTCCGTGCGGACTACACGCCGGTGGCCACGCGCGACGTGGGCAATGGCTTCCAGCGGCTGGCCTCCGACTTCGAGCTTCGCCTGGATGGCGCCGCGCTGGGCGTGGAGCACATCGACCTGGTGGGCGGCGGCGGCGCCAGCGGCCCCACCACCTTCGACCCGGCCAACCCACCGCCCGGCTACACCAACTGCCACAACGGCCACTGCCACCGCGACGACGGCGCGCTGGTGGACTACGAGGACATCCAGGCGGAGCTGGACGGCGGTGGCGGCGGCGCCGAGGCCACGGTGGCCAGCCTCCACGTGGACGCGGACCTGGACCTGCTGGCGGACCAGACGCTGTCTCCTGAGTGCGAGCCGTCCTGTGAGCTGGGCCGCACCCAGGTCACCCGCTACCAGTGGGACGTGGCGGCGGTGGACCTGGAAGGCGCCGTGCGCGACAGCCGCGCCACGCCGCGCCTCCATGGCGAGCGCCGCTTCCGGCTCGCGTTGACGGCGACGGACGCGCCGCTGCTGGTGCTGCGGGGCACGGTCGACATCCCCTCGGACCGGGAGAACAAGCCGCGCGTGAAGCTGGCCCTGCGCCTGGCGCTCTCGCCCGCGCTGTTCGACGCGGTGGACTGGAGCGCCACCACGCCTGGCGCGGACGGCGTGGTGGACCTGAACGCGGCGGAGAACGCCGCGGTCCGGACCGCCATCGTGGAAGCGCTGGCCACCCTGGAGCCCCAAGCGGAGGTCCAGCGTGAAGACCGATGAGTCCGCGGACCGCCCCCATGCGGTGCCCGCCACGTTCACACCGGGCGACGCGCTGCTCACCTGCGAGAAGCTGGTCATCGGCTACGACGGCAAGGCGCTCCTGCCGCCCATCGACTTGACCATCCGCCGCGGCCAGTTCGTGGCGGTGGTGGGCCGCAACGGCTCCGGCAAGAGCACCTGGTTCCGGACGCTGCTGGGCATGCTGCCGCCGGTGTCCGGCACCATCTCCCGGGCCTCGGCCCAGGTGCGCAGCGCCTACGTGCCGCAGACGTCCGCCATCGACTCGCTGCTGCCGCTGCGCGCGGGGGAGCTGACGGCCTGGGGCCGCCTGCGCGGGTGGAGCTTCCTGTGGCCCTTCGCCCGGAAGACGGACCGGCAGGCGGTGCAGAGCGCGCTGGAGACGGCCGGCGCGAAGGCCTTCGCGGCGCGGCCCTACCGGGAGCTGTCCGAGGGCCAGAAGCAGCGCACGCTGCTGGCGCGGCTGGTGGCCACCGAGGCGGACCTGGTGCTGCTGGACGAGCCCACCGCCGCCATGGACGCGGTGGCCGAGCGCGAGACGATGCAGCGGCTGTGCACCCTGTCGCGTGAGCGGGGCCTGGGCGTGGTGGTGGTGTGCCACGACCTGGAGGTCGCCGCCGAGCACGCGGACGTGCTCGTCTTCGTGGACCGCGAGACGTCCGCCTTCGTCGTGGGCGATGCCCGCACCGTCTTCTGTCACCCCGCCTTCCGCCGCCAGTATGGCGACGAGTACTGCCACCGCGCGCCCCTGGGACCTCACCGTGGAAACGACGCTCGCTGAACCGTCCAAGTGGGAGCAGTTCCACCTGGCGTTCGACCTGTTCCGAGATCCGCTACTGTGCGCGCTCATCGCGGGCGGCGTGCTGGGCTTCCTGAGCGTGTACGTGGTGCTGCGGCGCATGGTGTTCGTCAGCGCCGCCGTGGCCCAGTCCGCGGGCCTGGGCGTGGCCCTGGCCTTCTACGCCGCCATCCACCTGGGCACGCACGTGGAGCCGGTGCTGGGCGCCACCGCGCTGGCGCTGCTGGCCACGCTGCTGCTGATGACGGAGCCGGCGAAGCTGCGCCTCACGCGGGAGAGCCTGCTGGGCCTGGCCTACGCGCTGGCGGGCGGCGCGGCGGTGCTCGTGGGTGACCGCATCGCCCAGGAGGCGCACGACATCCAGGGCATCCTCTTCGGCACGGCGGTGCTGGTGACGCCCGAGCAGCTCCACACGGTGGCCATCGCCGGCGCGGGCGTCATGTTCATCCAGCTCTGGTGGTACCGGGGCATCACCTTCGCCAGCTTCGACCGGACGGGCGCGCTGGTGCAGGGCCTGCCGGTGCGGCTGCTGGACGGCGTGCTGATGGTCAGCATCGGCGTGATGGTGGGCGTGTGCGCCCGCGCGTTGGGCGCGCTGCCGGTGTTCGCCTTCTCCACGCTGTCCGCCATCGCCGCGCTGATGCTGGAGCTGCGGCTGCCGTGGACCTTCTTCGTCGCCACCGTGTTCGGCGCCATCGCGGGCGTGGGGGGCTACCTCTTCGCCTTCTTCTACGACTTCCCGGTGGGCGGCTCGCAGACGGTGTTCGCCGCGGCCATGGTGGCCGTGGCGACCGTGGTCCGGATGCTGGTCCACGCCGTGCAGAAGGCGCGCTGAGCGGGCTCAGCGCACCGCGGCGGAGACCTGCTTGAACTCGGGTGTCCCCGCGCGCCCGAGCAGGTCGAACAGGGCGGCCTCCACCGTGACGACGTGCGCGCCCGCGTCGCGGCAGAGCTGGAGGCCCACCTGCCGGTCCTCCTGCGCGCGGGACAGGACGGCGTCCGCGAGCAGGAACGGCGACAGGCCGCGCTCGGCCAGGTCGCGCACCGTCTGGAAGACGCAGATGTGCGCCTCCATGCCCACCACCAGCACCTGCGTGCGCCCGCCGAGCGCGGCCAGCACGTCCGGCACGGCGGCGCTGAACTCCAGCTTCTCCACCGGCTTGACGTCCTTGAGCGCGCGCATGCGGAGCAGCGAGTGCGTGGGGCCCAGCCCCTTGGGGTACTGCTCGGTGAGGAGGATGGGGAGCCCCAGCGCGCGGGCACCCTCGATGGCGGCGGAGGTGCGGCTGAGCATCCGGTCCAAGGCGTCCCGGTCCATGGCGGCGCACAGGCGCTCCTGGATGTCCACGACGAGCAACGCGGCCTGGTCCTGCTTGAGGCGGAAGGTGGGCATGCCCCCTCCTCGCGCGAACGGCGCGGGCCCGTCAAGCGGCGGGAGCCGCCAGCGCTGATGGTGGACGCCCCCACGGCGAGGACTTCCAGCCGGTGACAGTCCACCCGTGTCCCGCGAGATGCCCGCGCCGGAGCCCCGCTTGCCTCGCATTCACCTCAGCAGGACGCCGTCCCGTGCGCGGCCAGACTCGGCGTGCCCGTCTCCCGCAGGGCCAGAATCTCCGGCGGGCGCACGAGCCGCAGCAACCGGCCCCGCCCGGCGATGAAGGCCCGGGCGCGACGAAGCTCCGGCAGGTGCGGGTCCGCGTCCCGCCAGCAGTCGAGGAACGCCGTGAAGTCCTCCACCGCGTCACTCCACGCGCCGAGCGCCACCTGGGACTCCGCGGCGAGCAGCCGCAGGTGCCCGCAGCCGGGCCGCTCCGACACCAGCGCCTTCGCCAGCTCCACCGCCTTTCCCTCGCGGTCGGTGCGCAGCCGCAGCCGGACCAGGGCCTCACGCGCGGGCCGGGAGAAGGCCGCTGGCCCCGCGGCCCGGAACCGCCGCTCCAGCCGCCACGCGCGCGTCAGCGTGGCCTCTGCGCGGCCCACCTCGCCCTTGCGAGCCTCCAGCGCGCCCCGCAGCTCCTGCGCGGCCACCTCCACCACGCGCGCCACATCCCTCGGGCACAAGGACAGGTCCTCCGAGCGGCGCGCCTCCGCCAGCAGCGCATGCTGCGCGTCCAGCGCGCTGCACACGCGCTCCACCTCGCCCAACCGCGAGGCCTCCAACAGACTGAGGCCCCGCGTGTACTGGCGCATCCCGTCCCGCAGCGCCCGCTCCGCCGGGCTGGCCGTATCGGACAGCTCCATGGGCACGTCCGCCGCCGCGCGCCAGAAGCCGAAGCGCAGGTGCGCGGAGACCATCGTGGCCGCGGCGAACAACATCGCCTGGTCGTCCCCCCCCGCGCCCTCCACGCGCTGCCGCAGCCGACGCGCCCACGCCTGGGCCTCGCCGTACTGGCCCGCCTCGGCGCACCCCTGGCTCAGCAGGCGCATGGCGGCCTCCGCGCTCGGCGCGGCGGCAGGGAGCAGTCCTTCCTCGGCCAGGTACGCGTCGTCCGCGGCCACCGCCGTCTCCAGCACGCGCTGGGCCTCCGCCATCAATCCCACGCGCTGAAGCAGGCGCCCCGCGGAGAGCAGCGCGGGGCTGGCACGCGGCGCCAGCGTCACCAACCGGCGCGCGCTGTCACGAGCGGCGTCAGGCCGGCCGCTGTTCAGCATGGCCTGCACCCACGCATGGTGGACGCCCGCATGGTCCGGGTGCGAGCGCAGCAGCTCGCGCAGCAGGGCCTGCGCATACGGCTGCCCCTGCCCCGGCCGGCCATCCGGCTCGTAGCCGTCCAGGAGGAAGCCCGCGAGCAGCAGCCGCGCGTCGCCGTCCTCGGGATAGCGGTCGATGAGGCACTCCATGTCGCGCACGAAGGCGTGACGGCCATTGGCCGGGCCCTTCTCCGCCAGCAGGCTGGCCGCGACGATGTAGCGCTGCTCGCGGTCCGAGAGGCCCTCGCTCAGCGCCAGCGCGCGACCCATGGCCTCCGCGCGGGCCGAGGCGAAGCGGGCGCCCGGGCCTCGCGTGAGCGCGAGCCCCCACCAGGCCATGGCCAGCGCGGCATCCTCCCGCGTGGCCTGCGCGAAGGCGCGGCGGGCCTCACCACCCCAGCCCAGGTGCATCAGCCGCAGCCCCTGGTCGAACCAGGCCTGGGCCCGAGGATTCGCGGTGGTGACGGCCAGGTGTGCATCACCCAGGCCCGTGCGAAGCAGCGGCGCGGGGAGCGCGTCATCGGCGACGTCCTCCCACGGCGCGCGGGCATGGACGGAAGGTTCATCGGCTCGGAGCAGTCGCGCCAACATGAGGTCCTCCTCAGGCCCCGGCGACCGGGGCGGTGCAGACGTTGAATCCAGAATCCAGGGAACGAAGGCGGGAGGCGAAGCGCCGCCACGCCGAGGCCAGGCCGTCGGCGGCGACCGGAGGCGCCTTGCGACGCGCCTCGAAGCACTCACGCCGCCAGGCCGGGCCCACCTCTGCGGCCACCCAGTCCTCGTGCTCGGCCAGCCACCCCGCCAACGAGGCCAGTCCCGCGCGCAGGGCTCGCCGCTCGTGGCCCGTCGTCGGCGGGCGCAAAGGGCCCAGCGCCTCCGCGCGGAACGGCAAGCGGCCCGGCACGCCGTCCAGCAGGACGGGCGAGAAGCCCGCCCGCGGGACGAAGATGGCTTCGCCGCACTCGCACAGCGCGCCGAAGCCCCACAGCGTCAGTCGCCCACCGTCCGGCAGGTCCACCGTGTACGGACTCTGCCCCTCCGCGCCCTCGGGACGCGCGTGACGCACGAGCCCCCGGCGAACGAGGAGGTTCCCCTCCGGGCAGAGGACATCCCGCCCGAGGCACCACATGGAGACGTCGAACAGCCGGTCTCCATCGCGTCGCAGCTCACAGGGAATCACGGTGGACATGGCATGGCCGGACATGGGCGCTGGCTCCTCTCAGCTCAGGACTTCTTCGCGGCGCCGCGGCGCACGGGGCTGGCACCAAAGAGCGTGGGCGCGTCCACCGGGCTCCCGCCCTGCTTGCCCAGCACCGCGTTCACCGCGCGCACCAGCTTTCCGCGCACGCGGGCCGGCAGCGGCCGGTCACCCAGCGCGGCCTGGAGCTGCTGGGTGCTGATGCCCCGGCCGCTCTTCGGCTTGGCGATGGACAGCGACTCGTAGCTCTTGCCCTGCGTGTCCTTGCCCCGGCGGCTGGCGACGCGCTTCGTCCGCAGGGTGCGGCCCTCGGAGCCGTTGGACTCGAGCTGGCGCGACAGGCGGAGGAGCTTCTCGGAGGGGATGTTCTTGTCCGTGAGGAACTGCTGGAAGGAACCCATGGTCTTCTCTCTTCGGGGAACGAGGGGCCGGCGCCTCGGCACCGGCCCCCGGGTGAACGGGCCAGGGGCCCGGGAACGGCGTCAGTGCTCGTGGCCGTGGTGCTCGTCGTGCGACTCCTCGATGAGGACGCCGACAGTGGCCGCGGAGGTGGGGCCGAAGGTCAGGTAGTGCGTGCCCACCGTGAGGGGCACGACGTGGCGGCCCTTGATGTCGGCGCAGCCCTCGGAGCTGCTGGCGCTCTCCTCGATTTCCACCGCCACACCGCTGGCCGTGGTGATGGAGAGGTCCACGTCCGCGTTGGTGTAGATGACGTAGTCGGCGGCCTCGTCCGCGGCGAAGGACACGGCGCCCTGCTTCCCGTCCGGGCCGTCCGCCAGGGTGACGTCGTAGCGGCGGTGGTCCGCGCGAATCGCGGGGGCCGCATCGGTGCCGAGCGTGGCGGTGACGGCGGAGGCGGGACCTTCCTGCAGGTGCTCGCACGCCTCGGCGTCGACGCCCTCTTCCTCGGGGTGGTCGTCGCCGCAGCCGGCGGAGACGAGCGCGGTGGACAGCAGGAACGCGGCCAGGAGCTTCTTCTTCATGGTGCTACTCCACGGAATGGACTGCGGGTGTGCCACGCCCGCGCGCCAGCAACGGACGCCGCCAGGACATGGAGGGGCCGCCACGGGTGCGTGGGAATGGAAGGGGCGTGCACGGAGCACGAAACACAGACGCGGTGAGACAGCTCAGCCGTCGTGGACGCGAAGCCGCAATGACTCACGGACCGCGCGCGGCGGACGGAGCCGTGTCTGGCTTTAGCGGACGGAGGGCCTCACACGGCGCGGACAGGCCGGGTGAGCGAGCAGACTCCCGGGCCTCACGCGCGGGGCGGAGACGCCTTGGGAGCCAGGTGCAGCCGGGCGACGGGCTCCGCGTGGAAGCGGAACACCGCCAGCGCGGGCTCGGAGCGAGCGGGCGCCACCAGGAGGGAGGCCGTGGCCTGCTGGGGAGGGGGTGCCTCCCGCCGGAAGAAGGCGTGGACGCAGTGGGCGTCCGCCCCGTGGGAGTCCGCCTCCGTGCGCTTGGAGGCGAGCCGCACGTCATCGAAGGAGTCCTCGACGTGCCCGGCGCCGTGGGCGTCTCCGGCCTCCACGTGCATCACCTCGCCATGCTCCAGGCACGTGGCGTGCTGGACCAGGGCGAAGTGCATGACGCTCCCCAGGTACGCCAGCACGCACACGAGCGCGAACGGCAGCGCCAGACGGCGCGACCGGACGGAACTCACGGGCTGGCGATAGGTAGAGCGGCTCACGTCAGGACATTCCCGGTTGAACAGCGTCCACGCTTGTAAGCCAGACAGGACGTTCGCGCAAGTCAGACTGTCTCACGCGACATCCACCAGGGAACATCCCCTGGCACCGAAACAACAGCAACACAGAGACAAAAGCAACCAGAAAGCCCATTGCTGGCGCCAGCTTCCAGGTCCGCCTGGGGGGGCGGCTGGCCGGCCTCCCGGAGGGCGTCCGGTGGAAGAATCGGCTGAGCCTGGCACGTTGGGGGGCGCCGGGCCCATGGACCGGCGAACCCGTCCGGGCGTAGGGTGCGCGCCGCCCGGAAGACGCCCGGGCGCACCACCGAGGACACGACTTCGTGCAAGAGTTCATCGACGTGCTCCGGAGCCAGGCGCGGCACATCGCCCCCGACCTGGCGCGGCTCGCCTACCAGCGAGGCCTGGCCGTCACGCGGCCGGACGGCACCACCCGTCCCATCCCCATCACCGCCACCCCCGTGGTGCTGGACGCCGCGGAGATTCGCCGCCGGGCGGAGCTGTCCGCCCGCCTGTCCTCCGCCACGGTGAAGATGGCGCAGGCGCAGCTCCAGGGCCCGGACGCCGAGGCGCTGCTGGGCGCCCTCTCCCCGCTCGAGCGCGTGCTCGCCGAGCGCACCTGGCGCCAGTCCACCCGGCTGGCCACCACCCGCGTGGACTACTTCGTCGCCGGAGGCACGCCCTGGGCGCTGGAGGTGAACGCCACCATCCCCGCCATGCAGGGGTACTCCGACATCGCGGCCCGGACCTTCATCGAGGTGGTGGGCCGCTACTTCCGCTACCCGGAGAAGGCGCTGCACGCGCTGCTGTCGCTGAACGGAAGCAACGCCCTGGCGCTGTACCGTTCGCTGCTGGACGGCTACGCGGCCGAACGAAACGGCCGGATGCCCGACACGGTGGCCCTGCTGTGCCGCCGCAATGACGCGCAGATCACGGAGCTGCGCTGGCTGTGCGAGCGCTTCCGCGAGTTCGGCGCCGACGCGGACCTGGTCCACCCGGACGAGGTCTCCGGCGACGACGCCTTCGTGGCCCACGGCAAGAAATACGACCTGGTGTATCGGCACCTCTTCGTCCGGCGGCTGGAGGAGTCCCCCTCTCTCTGGGTCGAGGACTTCCTGGGCACGGTGCCCGGTAAGAAGGCGGTGTTCCTCAACCCGCCCGCCTCGCAGGTGGAGGTGAAGCTGACCTTCGCGCGCCTGTCACAGGCGCTGGCCGAGCCCGCCCTGGCCGAAGCGGCGCAGCTCACCGGCGAGGAGCTGGAGGCGGTGCGCGCCTCCGTGCCGTGGACGCGGGTGTTCCAGCCCGGCCCGACGCGGGGCCCCGACGGCGAGCAGGTGGAGGACATGGTGGCCCTGGTGGCCGCGACGCCCGCGCGCTTCGTGCTCAAGCGGTCCTGGGACTATGGCGGCCGCGCCGTCTTCCTGGGCCGTTCGGCGGGCACCGTCCCGTACACGGAGCGGGTGCAGGCCGCCTACGGCGCCCCCATGACGTGGGCGGAGCTGTGCGCGCGGACGGCGGCGGACAGGGCCGGCGGCGGCTTCGTGGTGCAGGAGGTGGTGGACTCACCGCCCGAGGACCACCTGCTCTGCGAGCCCAACGGCACGGTGCTGCCGGCCTCCTTCTTCGTGGACTACTCCGCCTATGCCTCCGTGGGGCTGGCGCGGCAGCCCGCGTGGGGCGGCGTGTGCCGCGGCTCCCTGTCCGAAATCGTCAACATCGTGGGGGGCGGTGGCGTGCTGCCGCTCATCACCACGGAGGTCGCCTCCAAGCTGCTGATGGCGTGGAAGGCCTTCTAAACCGCCTCGACGAATCCCCTAAACCCCGGAACGGTTGTTCCAATGAAGGGGGTGGTGGTGATGGGGCAGCAGCCATTCAGGCTGACGCCCGAGCAGATGGAGGAGCGGCGATTGTTCGCCGCTTCACTGCTGAAATCGGGCTGGCGCCCAGTCGACGTAGCGGACGAGTGCGGTGTCACCCGGGGGGCGGTGTCTCAATGGTGCAAAGCCCTCGCACAGGGCGGTGTCAGGAAGCTGCGGCGCAAGCCGCATCAGGGGCGTCCCTCGCAGCTGAGCCCCTCGCAGTGGAAGCAAGTGGCCCGAGCGCTCAATGCCGGCGCTGTCAGGGCCGGCTTTCCCACGGAGCGGTGGACCCTTCCACGCATCGCACATCTCATCGAGCACCGCTGGGGCGTGCGGTACCACCCACGCTCCCTGACGAGGCCGCTGCATCGGCTCGGGTTCTCCGCGCACCGCCCTCGTTCCCAGGCCAGCGAGCGGGATGATGCGCTCATCGAAGCTTGGGTGCGAAGAGATTGGCCTCGAATAAAAAGGGGGCTCGAAGAAGCGGGAGGACAATTGCCTTCTTGGATGAGACGGGTCACACGTTTCGGGCCCGCCTGGGCACCACCTGGGCGCCGGTGGGACAAGTCCGAGTCCTCAAGCGTCTGAGCAGGCGCCGAGAGATTTCCAGCGTCGTGCTCCTGACGGCGCCGCGGGGGCGTGAACGCCCCAAGGTGTTCGCCCGCCACTTCGTCGGCGCTGTCCACGACAAGGAAGTCATCGCCGCATTGAGGTACTTCCATCGGCGCCTCGGACGTCCGCTCGTCATCATCTGGGACCGCCTTCAGGCGCACCGTTCCAAGGCGGTCAGGGCCTGGCTGCAACGCCACTCGAAGGACGTCCTCGTCGAGTGGCTGCCCCCGTACGCTCCTGACCTCAACCCAGAGGAGGGCTGCAATGGCGTGGTGAAGGAGGCATTGCTCAACGCAACGCCCCCTGCCATTTCGGACCTCATGCGCCTGGCGCGAAGGGAATTTCGGGCCCTACAGCATCGTCCCGACGTCCTTCGCTCCTTCTTCGAGCACGCTGGGCTGGATGTTTAGCGGACTCGTCGAGGCGGTTTAGTCCGCTGAACAGCCAGGACCCGCGTGACGGGCAGGGCCGGCGTGGATGCGCCGGCGCATGCCCCCGAGGCGCGCACCGCGGCGAGGCGCGCGCCCTCAACGCCTCAGGGCTCGCGCGTGAGCGGGATGGCGGGCACGTCCTTCAGCTCCGCCTGGTGCGTCACCCGCGTGCCCAGGATGAAGTGCGGTTCGAAGGGCTCGAACGTCTCCTGGCCCGCATAGACGGTGAAGAACTTGTTGGACCCATAGGCGACATCCGGCACGTACTCCTGTGGCTGGTCCCCGGTGGAGATGGGGAAGCCGGCGGGGTCCCATACGTCCCCGTCCTCGCCCCACCGCGCGCCCCAGATGCTGTGCGGGCCGTCGCGCTGGTCGTCCCAGACGACCAGGGACTTGTCGTTGTGGTGCGCGATGCGCGGATCGGCCTGCGCGCCCGCGGCGGTGGAGATGGGGATGCCTTCGGGGTCCTTCACCGTGCCCGTCTTGCTCACGCGCGCGCCGTAGATGTCCGGGTTCCCGTTCCGGTCATCGGTCCAGACGACCTGGTAGCTCTTGCCCGTCCACTCCACGTCCGGCGTCGACTGGGTGCCTTCCGCGTCCGAGATGGGAAAGCCGTTGCCATCGAGGATGGTGCCGTCCTCCTTCACCCTGTTGCCGTAGATGTCCGCGTTCTCCGGGCCCTCGCCGTGCTCGTCGGACCAGACGACCAGGAACTCCTTCGTCTTGTTGTTCCAGGTCGGCGACGCGTCATACGCGAAGGTGTTGGAGGCGCTGAGCGTCCGGTCGGCCGTCCTGAGGACGACGCCGTCCTTCGTCACCCGTGTGAAGTAGATGGTCGAGAAGTCACCGGAGATGGTGTACGTCACCAGGCAGATTTTCGGGGAGCAGGCGACGCGCACGGGACCGAACGACTCCCCCGTCTGGATGGCGCGGAACACCGGGCCCACGACGGTGCCGTCCGGCTTCACGCGCACGCCGTCAACACCATCCCGACTCTCCCAGACGACAAAGAAGTACTTCCCGTTGAAACCGATGCCGGGCCGGACGCCCTCCTCGTCCCCGATGTTGACGCGGATGCCCTCCCCATCGAGCACCGTGCCGTCCGGCTTCACCCGCGTGCCGTAGATGCCACCGGTCCGCACGTCGGTCCAGACCGCGAGGAACTTGCCCCCGCCGTACGCAACCGCTGGCCAGTAGCGCGCCAGCGGGTCGGGCTCGACGTAGCCGCCGCTTTCCTCGAGCACGCGCTCGGTGCTCGCCTGTGCCTGTGCCTCCGTCGTCGCGTCCTCCACTCCGCCCTGCCCGTCCTGCTCCGGCGCCACCCCGCAGCCGACCAGCATGGACCCGAACACCAGCCCGGTGATGCCGGCCTTCACTTCCCGCTTCATGTGCAGCCTCCCCTTCGCGAACAACGGCGGAAAGCTGGGGACCTGCACGCCCATCACCAGCCACCCGTGGGGCGCAGGTCGGATAATGCGGTGGACAGGAGCATCGAGCCTCCGCCCCTGCGCGCACGACGCCGGATTCCGGGGCGCAGGGCCATCAAACAAACGACGGCGGCATGGCGCGGCGACGCAGCCGGATGCCGCGCGCCTCAGCCATCCGTACACTCCGCACCCGCGTCGCGGATGTCCGCGTCGTAGTGCAGGCGGAGCGGCCCGGACGCCTCGACGTGACGGACGAACACGGAGCCGAAGACCTCCGCGCCACCGCTCAAGCTGAGGGCGGCACGGGGCGCATAGAGATTGCCCGCGAGCGTGCTGCCCGCGGACAGGGCCAGCACGTTCGTCCCCGCGACGTATACGCGCACGCGCGAAGGCGCGGCGGTGGAGCCCAGCCTGAGCGGTCCCGCCACGGCGACGGAGCCCCCCAGGAACAGGTCCAGTTCGCCAGGCGCCTGGACCTCCACCGTCAGTCCATCGCCCAGGTCGACCATGTCCTCCACGAAGAGCGCCGTGCGCGCGCGGATCGAGATCGTGGCGTGGCCCGTCCCGGTGATGCGCGTCAGGTGGAAACGGCCACAGGGCAGCTCCAGCGCGCGTTCGCCTTCGATGTCCTCCAGCGCCGTCGCGGCCAGGCCGATGGCCGCGTTGTCATTGTCGAGCACATGCCGGGCGATGAGGCCTGAGACGTCCACCTGTGACGCCGCGTCACACGCGCACGGAGTGAGCGGCTCCACGGGCTCGCGACGGACTTCCGCGGCCTGTACCGGCCCCAGCGCATGGCCTTCTGGAACGGTGAGCACGCCGCCAACGCTGAAGGCGGGCAACGACACGTCACCTCGCACGCGGGCATCTCCCACCACCGTGGCGGTGACAGGGTCGCCAGTGAGCGGCCCCCCACAGTGCAACGCCTCGCCCACGCGGAACGTCTGTCCAAGCTGTGCGCCCCCCGCGCCGCCAACCCACAGCGAGCCCCCACCGACACCGCGTCATTCGCCGACAGCGCGCCATTCACTCCGACGTCGCCCCCCACGCCTCCGGGCGGGTACGTCCCCGTGGTGCCGTGAAAGGCGTCCGTCTCAAAGGACGCGCCCAGGGCGAGCCCCTCGCAGGTACACAGCGCCTGACGGAAGGTGCGTTCCGCCAGGCGCCCGCTGCACACCTGCGAATCGGTGTCGGCAGCTCCCACGAGGATGGGAGGCCCGCGCCCCGCGCAGTACGCCACCCAGTCATCGGGCGGGCCACCAGCGTCGGGGGCACCGGCATCCACCGAGGAGCCAACGCTGCCCGCGTCAGGCGACTGGACGATGGCGACCAGGTCGCCTCGGGTACAGCCTGCCGCCAAGGCCGCGACCATCGCCGCCAACGCCCATCGCCTGTTCATGGCGCGGTGAGCTCCCGAACGCGCGCGCGAGCAGACGGCACGAGCGGTGAATCCGGGTGTGCCGCGAGAAAGGCCTCCAGCGCGCCGCGCTCCGCGTCCCGGTCGCCGAGGACACGGTGCGCTTCGGCGATACCGTGCTGCGCTTCCTGGTCGAGCACTCCGCGCGGCTGGAGGCGAAGGGCGGCCTTGAACTGCCGCAGGGCCCCAGGCGCGTCCCCCAGGTGCTCCAGCCGCAGCGAGCCCGAGGCGACACGCGCGACATAGGACGCCAGCGATGACGGCTCGGCGCGGATGACGCGCAGGTAGAGCGATTCGGCCTCCTTCCACCGGCCTTCCGAGCGGAGCCCGTTGGCCTTGAGCAGGAGGTCCTCCTGAGCCCCCGGCTTCGCGGAGGCCGCTGGCGCGAGTGAGCGTGCTGGACCGGGTGCTCCCGCGCTGGACGCGGCAGGCAGCGCCTCCGCTCCCGGCGGACCCTCTGTCACCCGAGCCGCTGCGCTGGCCCCGTGCGCGCCTGAGTCCCCCTCCGCGTCGCGCGCGGACAACGCGCCCCTCGGCGACGGTTCGGAGCCCCTGGCTCCAGGGTCGCCCGGTCGCGGCCGCGGAGCCGCCGTGAGCGACGCGTCCTCGACCTGCGGCGTCGGTACCGCCCCCGGACGCGTGAAGCTCCACACCGCCGCGGCGGCGGCCCCCGCGACGAGGAGCGCGCCCGTCATCAACCACACGGGAGGCCGCTTCGCCCGCGGCCTGGGCGCGGGCTGCGCCACCAGCGCGCCTGCCTCCAGCGCGGCCAGCACCATCTGCGCGGACCGCTCCCGGGAGATGCGCCGGGCCGGCCCCGCGGCCTCATCGAGCGGCAGGACCAGCGCGTTCAGGGCCCCATCCCCCTCTTCCCTGAAGTCACTCATCCCAGCCCCTCCCCTCCGTCGTCCTCCACGGTCGCCAGCGCGCGCAGCGCCGTCCGACCCAAGCGGAGCCGACTGCGCACCGTCTCGAAGGGAATGCCCAGCTCCGTCGAAATCTCCGGCACGCTCAACTCCAGCACGTGATGCAACACCAGTGCATGCCGCTGCTCGTTCGAAAGCCGGTCCAGGAGGGTCACCATGTGCCGGCGATGAACATACTCGTCCGGGAGCGCGTCCTCGGAGGGAACCGCGACGAGCTCCACGGGCGCATCCGCGTGCCGCGCGTCCCTGCCCCGGGAGCGCTTCAGCCACGCGAACGTGGTCCGCGCCACCACCCGGTCCGCCCAGGACTGGAAGCGGCCTTCCGCGCGGTATGACGGCAACCCCCGCACCAGGGCGATGAGCGCCTCCTGCGCGATGTCCTCCACGTCCCCATCCCCGCGCACCAGGTAGCGCACGAGGTTGCGAACCCGGGGGAGCAGTTCCATCAACAAAGCCCCTGTCGCCTCACGCTCGCCCTGGATGGCCGCCTGGATGCGAGGGTCCTCCGCCGCACGACGTGGGTCCGCTGCGTGTGAGCCCGAGCTCCTCATTGCCGCCATGGAGGGAGGCGCCGGACCAATCGGGTCATCCGCGCTCACAGAAAAACCACCATCGCCAACCCCAGCCGTGGACGAACGGCCCAACCCGCACCGCGTGACACGAAGTTTCCGTCAATGGCGTAGTGGAGCTCGGGGCGGCCCAGGAGGACCTCACCGGCGAGGCTCGCCTCCAGGCCGACACGCGCCCCCATCCACCGGGCGCGCAGTTCGGGCCCCACGAGCAGGGCCAGCATGGAGCCCGGCGGCGCCGCCTCCACCTCCGCCGCCAGGGCCTGCGTCCGTCGGGTGAAGAGCACCGCGCCCGCGCCCAGCCCGGCCTCCACGTCCCAGCGCTCGGTCACCGCCCAGGGACGCCCCGCCCACACCGACGCCGCGTGTTGCCCCAGCGTCAGCTCCGTCCGGGCATCGCGAAGCCGCCTTGGCACGCTGGCCAGCACTTGCGCGCGCAGCCGCAGCCGGCCCGGCTGGAATCCCACGCCGACCGCCACCCCTTGATGGCCCGTGCGCGTGTAGCCATCCAGCGCGGCATGCCCGCCCACCGAGAGCCACACGCCGCGCCCAGGGTGCTCCAAGCCATCAGGTGCCCCCGAACCCTCGCGAGCCGCGGCCATGCCTTCCCGCACGGGAGCCATGACAACCTCCGCCACGGGGGCGGCGCCTCCAGCGTGCGCGGACCGCGTCGTCGCGCCCCCATCGCCAGACGCCACATCGTCGAGAGGATGGCTCGCGCCCATGACACCGCCGGGCTTCAACCTCGCATCGGCGGACGGAGGACGCGGCGGCGCGACCGCCACCACGTCCCCCAGCGGCGCACCCACCTCCACGGCGCGCAACGCGGAGCGCGCCGCGAGCGCCAGGGCCTCCGCCCCCGTGGACCACTCCAGCGAGCCCACGGACTGTCCCAACCGCGCGGCCCGGGTGAACAGGCGCCGGCTGTCGAACTCGGCCACCTGCACGCGGACGTCGCCGCCCTCGCGCGCGAACCAGAGGACGGCCCGGGCCTGGTGCCGCTCCGCCAGCCGCTCCGCCGCGAGCCACGCGCCCCCCGGGTGCCCGTCGAAGGGCGCGCCCGGAGAGACGTTGAGCCGCACGGCCAGGTCGCTGCTCTGCCCTCGCAACCGCACGAGCAAGGCGCGGTCCTCGTCGGACGCCACGCGGACGACGGCGGTCCACGGCTCGGCGGCCACGGAAGAGCTGGAGAGCGCCACCAGCAGGACAGCGGCCGCGAAGGACATGCGGCAAACCCTAACGCCATGACGCCGGGGAACAGAAGTCCCCCGGCGTATGGCTTCACGGCCCGCTCACAATCTCAGTCAACGTCCGGGCGTTCAGCGCAGCTTCCGTGCCAGCTCATCGAGCAGCGAGCCATCATCACCGCTCAACTCCCAGAACATCGCTCCGCCCAGGTTGTTGTTCAGGATGTAGTCCGACTTGGCGGTGATGCTCTGCACGTCGTCGTAACCAATCCAGACGCCGGTGGACGGGTTGAAGACGTAGGCCTGCTTCGCCTCCGGGTGGAAGAACTTCGTGTAACCGGAACCGGCGCGCTCGAAGCGGTTCTTGATGTCCTTGAAGTCGAACACGCCCGTCGGCCCGGAGGTGCCGTCATCCCAGGTGCCCATGATGGGGATGCCGGGCTGGAACAGGCCGTTGTTCACGTTCGGCACCTGGCCCCAGCCTCGGCCGTAGAAGGGCACGCCGACGACAATCTTCGCGGGCGGCACGCCGAGCTGGAGCATCTTCGACACGGAGCCCTCCGTGTAGAAGCCCGCGGAGGCGCCCGGGTCGCCCGTGACGCGGTTGAGCGCCGAGTGGAAGTTCGTCGTGGGCTCGAAGGCGCCGTGGTAGTCGTAGGACATCACGTTGATCCAATCGAGCACGTCGGACAGCTTCTTCGTCTCCTGCTTGTTCTCCAGCAGGTCTGGCGAGGCGCCCGTGGCGATGGTGAGCAGGTACGGCTTGCCCGTCTGCGCGGTGACGGCGTTGAGCTGGCTGCGGAACTCCTGCATCAGCAGCGTGTAGTTCTGCTTGTCCGCGGGGCTGTTGCTGTTGCCCGGCAGGCCGCCGCCCACGGGGTACTCCCAGTCGATGTCGATGCCGTCGAACACGCCCTCGCCGTTGGCGGGCGTCACGCCGGGGTACTGGCCACGGATGTACAGGTCCACGCAGGACTTCACGAAGGCCGCGCGCGAGGCGGGCGAGGACGCGACGGTGGAGAAGTGCGTGGACCAGGACCAGCCGCCCACGGAGATGAGCAGCTTCAGGTGCGGGTGCTGCCGCTTCAGCTCCTTGAAGGCGCGGAAGTTGCCGCGGAGCGCGCCAGGGTCCCACTCGCCCTGCCAGCCGCCGCCCTTGTCGATGTCCGCGTACGGGTCACCGAGGATGCAGCGCCCATCCGGGGAGATGTTGGAGAACGCGTAGTTGATGTGCGTGAGCTTCGCGGGCTGCACGTTGGAGACCTGGTAGTTGCGCGCGTAGATGCCCCACGCGGTGAAGTAGCCGACGATGCGCTTGCCCGTCGGAGGCGGCCCGCCCGGAATCTCCACGACGACGGTGAGCGTCGTGGTCCCCACGTTGCCCGCGGCGTCGTACGCGCGCACCCCGTAGACGTAGGTGCCGTTCTGCTCCCAGCCCGTGAAGGCCCGGCTGAACTGGGTGCCGGTGGCGACAACGGCCCCGTTCTCCAGGAGCTCCACCCGCGTCACGCCCACGTCGTCCGTCGCGGTGGCCATCACGCTCAGCGAGCCCGCGGCGGTGATGCGCGAGCTGCTCGCGTTCAAGCCCACGGTGGGCGCCGTGACATCCCCACCCGTGCCCGCGTCCGTTCCGCCGCTGCCCCCGTCCGGCTCGCCGCCACTCGAGGGCCCCAGGTCCAACCACAGCGCGGGCACCGCCGCGGGCGTCCAGTCCGCCTGTGACGTGTGCGGCTGCCGGCACTCATAGAGGCGCCCCTGGTAGGTGACGCGCGTGCCCACGGCGTACGTGACGCCCACGGCCCACTCCGAGGCCAGGGCCGCCTCCTGGAACGCCGTCAGGTCCCCGGTGGGGAACGACGGCCCTTCGGAATCACAGCCCACCACGGACAAGGCGGTGGCAATCAGGCCAGAGGCCCACCAACTGCGACGCATGCGTGTGCTCCTCGCCGCGTCGGACACACGCCTGGCCGTGCCCTGGAGCACAGCCGCCCCAGGCTTCCCGACGACGCGTCCGCGCAGCTCCACTGCGGGTTCACGCCATCAGAGGCAGGCATCGATTTTTTCGGGTTAATACCGGGAAGCGCGATTCAGTCCTGGGCGAGGACCTTGCGGGAGAAGGGCATCAGCAACCGCTCCACGGGGCGGCCCTCCACCAGGTGCTGCTCGACGATGTCCTTCACGTCCTCCACCTTCACGCCGCCATACCAGGTGCCCTCCGGGTAGACGACGACGGCGACGCCGAAGCTGCACGTGTCCAGGCACCCCGCCGCGTTGGCGCGCATGCTCCCCTTGATGCCGCGCTTGTCCAGCTCCGCCTTGAACGCGGCGCGGACCTCCTCCGCGCCCTTGGTGGCGCAGCACCCCTTGGGGTGGCCGTCCGGACGGCGATTGGTGCAGACGAAGACGTGGCGCTGGAAGGGAGGAGCCATGTCCGCCTCCTAACGCGCGGGCGGGCCGAAATCGACGGCCTCGTTCACCAGCCGACCGGCGCCTGGGCTGATCCGCCACCCCTGGTGGCTCGGCCCGGTTGATCCCCCACGAGTCGTGCACAGACTCACAGCAAACGTCTCCCAGTGATCACGCTCGCTTGCCTCGAAGTGACGATACATGGCTCGCCATCTGGATTCATTCACCGTAAAGCATGTGTTGCCATGGCAGGCGGAGCCCTCTAGATCGCCCTTCCGCGCGCAACGCCGCAGCAGCGGGGCAGGCAGGCAGGCCTCGGGGGCTCACTTCGCGGCTACACACAATCCGTGGTGGGCATAGACTTGATGGCTACCATTTGTTGTACCGATAGATTCTTTGACGGGGCTGCTACAGGGGTCTATCCATGGCCTCGTCCGGCGGGCTGGCGGGCATCTCCGAAAAACAATCGAGGGGCCGGGCGCGCCCCTGCTTCGTCGTCGCGAATCCGCTCCGATGTCACCCCCGGCTTGCCCCGGGCTGATCCATCGGATCCATCGGGATCTCGCGACGTTAGCGTTTTGCAAAATTTTGCATCGAAACTCACAGTGAACTCGCGGAGGGTGGCGACATGGATAAAGAGCTGAGCTCGAAGTCCACGGCGAACGGGAAGGAGCGGCGCAACGGGCGGAAGGCGCGCGTGGCGGCGAAGGGCTTGACGGTGGAGCGCTTCTTCACGACGCCGGGCGTGGACCCCGCGGATGAGCTGGCGTGGGAATACCGCAGCGCCAGCATCACCGGCGAGGATGGCAAGGCCGTCTTCGAGCAGAAGAACATCGAGGTGCCGAAGTCCTGGTCGATGCTGGCGACGAACGTCGTGGCGTCGAAGTACTTCCGCGGCACGCCGGGGACGCCGGAGCGCGAGACGAGCGTCCGCAAGCTGGTGGCGCGCGTGGTGGACACCCTCACCCGCTGGGGGGTGGAGGGCGGCTACTTCACGCGGGACACGGACCGCGAGGCCTTCCACGCGGAGCTGACGCACCTGCTCCTGCGCCAGAAGGCGTCCTTCAACTCGCCGGTGTGGTTCAACGTGGGCGTGGAGACGCAGCCGCAGTGTTCGGCGTGCTTCATCAACAGCGTGGAGGACAGCATGGACTCCATCCTCACGCTGGCGCGCACGGAGGGCATGCTCTTCAAGTACGGCAGCGGCACGGGCAGCAACCTGTCCAGCATCCGCGGCAGCAAGGAGCTGCTGGCGGGCGGCGGCACCGCGTCCGGTCCGGTGTCGTTCATGCGCGGCTTCGACGCCTTCGCCGGCGTCATCAAGAGCGGCGGCAAGACGCGCCGTGCGGCGAAGATGGTCATCCTCAACGCCGAGCACCCGGACATCCTCGAGTTCATCCGCTGCAAGTCGGCCGAGGAGAAGAAGGCCTGGGCGCTCATCGAGGCCGGGTATGACCCGTCCTTCAACGGCGAGGCCTACTCGTCGGTGTTCTTCCAGAACTCGAACAACTCGGTGCGCGTCACCGACGCCTTCATGAAGGCGGTGGTGGACGACGCCGCCTGGACGACGCGGGCGGTGCGTGACGGCCAGCCGGTGGACACCTACCAGGCGCGCGCGCTGTTCCGGGAGATCGCCGAGGCGGCGCACCTGTGCGGCGACCCGGGCATGCAGTTCGACACCACGGTGAATGGCTGGCACACGTGCTCGGGCACCGCGCGCATCAACGCGTCCAACCCGTGCTCGGAGTACATGTTCCTGGACGACTCGGCCTGCAACCTGGCGTCCCTGAACCTGATGCACTTCCGCACCATCGACGGGGACTTCGACGTGACGGCGTTCCGCCACGCGGTCGACATCCTGCTGATGGCGCAGGAGATCATCGTCGGCAACTCGCGCTACCCCACCGAGCGCATCGAGAAGAACAGCCACGACTACCGGCCGCTGGGCCTGGGCTACGCCAACCTGGGCGCGCTGCTGATGGCGTCCGGCCTGCCGTATGACTCGGCCGCGGGCCGCAACTACGCGGCGGCGATTACGTCCCTGATGTGCGGCGAGGCCTACGCGATGAGCGCCCGCCTGGCGGAGAAGCAGGGCCCCTTCGCCGGCTACGCGAACAACGCGGAGCCCATGCTGGGCGTCATCCGCAAGCACCGCAAGGCGGCGTACCACGTCGCCCCGGAGGGCGTGAGCCAGGGCCTGTTCGCCGCGCAGAAGGACGCGTGGGACCGCGCGCTCGCGCTGGGTGAGGCGCACGGCTTCCGCAACAGCCAGGTGACGGTGCTGGCCCCCACGGGGACCATTGGCTTCATGATGGACTGCGACACCACCGGCATCGAGCCGGACATCGCGCTCATCAAGTACAAGAAGCTGGTGGGCGGCGGCATGCTGAAGATCGTCAACCAGACGGTGCCGCTGGCGCTGGAGAAGCTGGGCTACCCGCAGACGCAGGCCCAGGACATCATCAGCTACCTGGACAAGCAGGACACCATCGAGGGCGCGCCGTTCCTCAAGCCCGAGCACCTGCCGGTGTTCGACTGCGCCTTCAAGCCGGCCCAGGGCCAGCGCAGCATCCACTGGATGGGCCACATCCAGATGATGGAGGCCTGCCAGCCCTTCCTCTCTGGCGCCATCTCCAAGACGGTGAACATGCCGTCGGACGCGACGGTGGAGGACATCGAGAAGGCCTACATGGAGGCGTGGAAGCGCGGCCTCAAGGCCATCGCCGTGTACCGCGACGGGTGCAAGCGGACGCAGCCGCTGAACACGTCCAAGGACACGCGCGCGGCCAAGGCCACGGTGGCCCCCGAGCCCGCCCCCGCCGTCCAGCCGGAGCCCCGCGCGGTCCGCCGGCGGCTGCCGGATGAGCGCCGCTCCATCACGCACAAGTTCTCCATCGGCGGCCACGAGGGCTACCTGACGGTGGGCATGTACGAGGACGGCCTGCCGGGTGAGCTGTTCATCGTCATGGCGAAGGAAGGCTCGGTGGTGAGCGGGCTGATGGACAGCTTCGCCACCAGCGTGTCCATGGCGCTCCAGTACGGCGTGCCGCTGAAGGTGCTGGTCGACAAGCTCAGCCACACCCGCTTCGAGCCCAGCGGCTTCACCGGCAACCCGGACATCCCCATCGCCAAGTCCATCACCGACTACATCTTCCGCTGGCTGGAGCTGAAGTTCCTGCCGAGCGAGGAGGTGGACGCGGTGCTGGACCGGGTGGACGTGAAGCCGGAGCGGGAGGCCCTGCCCGCGCAGACGGCGTCCGCGCAGTTGCCGGCGGCCAATGGCTCGAAGCGCTCCACCTGGCTGAACCAGGCGGACGCGCCGCCGTGCCACACCTGCGGCGCCATCATGGTGCGCAGCGGTGCCTGCTACAAGTGCAGCAACTGCGGCGCGACCAGCGGCTGTAGCTGAGCACGGCTCGCGGCGTTTGAAGTGAAGCGGGCTCCGGAGCGACTGGCTCCGGAGCCCTTTCGTTTTGGTGCTGCTCAGGCACCCCGGGTGGGGAGGCGGGCGAAGGACGCGGAGGCCTTCTCGGCGATGAGGGTGAGCTCATCGAGGGCCGACTGGCCGACGGGTTCCGCGCCGTGGTCCGCGACGATGAACGCCACGGCCTGCCCCCGGTTCCGGATGGCGATGACGGCCAGGTGAGCGGTCCCCTCGCCTCCCAGCGCGGCGAAGATGGCTTCGTCTTGAGGGCACGCCGGCGCGTCGAAGACGCTGGCGCCTGGAGACGCCATCGCGGTGTGCAGGAGGGACGGCGCCTCGAGGTCCACCTTGAGGCCGGAGACCTCGGCGGTGTCGCTGCCGGGGCCCCAGGCGTGGCCCACCCGCGCGAGGCCGAGGCTCTCGCCCAGGAGGAAGGCGCGCTGGAAGCGGCCCGCGCAGTACGCCAGCACCACCCGGCCCAGCGTGCCCTGCGTGCTCACGGCGTCGAGCGCCGTCAGCACCTGCTCCGCCGTCACCGAGGGGCCGCTGCCAGGCGTGTCCGTGGAAGCACCCGCCGCCGCGGCCAGGAGCGTGGCGATGAGCTCCGAGGGCTCGGAGGCCGTGGGCTGCCACGGCTGCTGGATGAAGTCCCACGCCGTGGCCAGCGGAACCGCGCTGCTCGCGGGAGCAGGAGCCGGCCCCTCGAGGTCCACCACGCGGTCCGCCCAGGTCGTCTCCGGGACATGGCCGATGGGGCCCGCGTCGCTCCCGCCCTGCCACCCCACGAACTCCCACGTCGAGGCGAGCTGCATCGGCTCGTCGGACGTGCCGGACAGGTCATCCAGCTCGATGGGCGCGCGGGGCGTGGGGGGGGAGGTGACCTCGGAGGCCTCCGCGAAAGGCGCGGGGAGGTCGCCGTGCGCCTCCGGTGCCGCGACGTCCTGAGCGGCCGTGGTGGACACGGGTGTGGTGAGCAGCTCCCCGTGCTCGGCGACGACGAAGCCGCGCCCCTTGGTCGGCTCCTCGGGCGCCTCCGGTTGTGTGTCCGTCGCGGGTGGCGCTGCATGCGTGCTGGACGACGGGGCCTCTTCGTCCGCCAGGTCGGCTTCGTCCGGGGCCAGCTTCAGGCCGAAGGGCGTGGTGACTTCCGCGAACGTGAGCGTGGCCCACTCGTCCTTCTTGCCCTGCGTGACGGGGGGTGCCGTTTCGGGCGTCGTCGCCTGGGCGGCAGCCTGCGCGGCTTCGGGAGGTGCATCGTCCGCGGGCGGCGGCGACTCGGCGGACGCGCTGACGGTGGCTGGGACCTGGTCGGACGGTGAGATGGCGTCGCTCGGGGGCGCTGCGTCCACGGGCGAGGCTTCGGACGGCTGCGCCACGTCGCTGGGAGCGGCCGTCGCTTGGGCGGCAATCTCGGTCGCGGCCCCTGCCCTCGCGGAGTCCGGCTCGGGCTGAGCAACGGGGCTGGTCGTATCCGCTTCGCCCGGGGCGTTGCCGGCCCGCGGCGGCATATCGGCGGGGGTCTCGGTACCGGGCGACGACGTGCCATGGGCCGGGCTCGCCTGGACCTGCGATGCATCCGCGTCGCCCGGAGCGGGCGTCGGTTCGGCGGATACGTGCTCGGCGCTGGGCTGCGGGATTCCAGTCGAGTGCGTCTGAAGCGCATCGAGCGCGGGCGTGGGCTGCGCCTGCTCCTCGATCCGCGGCTCCGTGCTCGATGCTGGCGACGGAAGCGCCGTCTCGTACGCGCTCGCGGCCAGCGCCTGCGTCGCTTCGGTATCGCCGACGATGCGGTCGACGCCTTCCGGCGCATCGGCGGACCGAGCGAGTGCCGCGCCGCCAAGTGGCTCGGTTGCACTGGGCGACGAGGCCTCTGCCGCTGTGAGCTCGCCGGTGGCGGGCGCCTCCGCCGCGGCGATGGCATCGGAGCGCCCGTCCGTGGAGGCGGCACCCGCCTCCACTGCGGTCGATGGCGAGTCCGCGGTGACTGTGGCGTCCGGCCCGGCCAGAGCGATGACGTCGGAGACAACACCCTCCGATGCGCCCAACGGGGCCTCGGCCTGCCCGGACATATCGGAGGCCTCGGCCGCGACGATGACCGCTTCAATCGTCGCCATGGCGCCTGGAGGCACGGACGACGGCACAGCGGTACCAGCACCGGCATCCGATGCTGCGAGAGTGGAGTGAGCCGCCCGTGCTTCCCCGTGCGCATCCTCGGCGAGGGTGGCAGCCGGCTGAGGCGAAACGGCTTCAACGCTCGAGCTGGCTCCCACAGCGGCATCCAGCCCGTCAGCGGCAACGCCTCCCGTCGACGCGTCGAGGCTCGCCCCGTCATCCACCGCGACGTTCGCGTCGGGCACCGGTTCCTCGGTCGGTGCTTGAGTGCCCGTCGGCGCTTCCGGCCTGGCGACGATGCCCTCTCCGTCGGTGAGCTGGTCGTCTGCACTGGCCTTCACGGCGCCGTCCGGCTCAGCGCTTGTTGCGACTGCGGTCGCGACGTCCGCGTTGGCACTGACCTCAACGGCGCCGTCCGACTCGGCACTCACTGCACTTGCTGTCGCGATTTCGGCGCCCGCACTGGGTGCAACGGCGCTTTCATGCTCGGTGGCCGCTGCACCCGGTGCCGCGGAATCGCCGCCTGTGCGGCCCTCAATGGGAGCCTCGGACTCGGCGGTGTTGGCATCGATGTTCACACTGCCAACGCTGTCGGCTTCCCGTTCCGTGGCAGCAGTGCCGGAGGTTTCCACGGCGGCGCGTTCACCAACGCCGGCTGCCGACTCGGAAGCAATCGCTTCCGCGGCTTTGGCATCCATGACGGCAGCAGCAACGACGCCTGCTCCCGATTCGGAGGAAGTCGACGCCTCGGCCTCGGCACTGACGACCACAGGTGAAGCAACGCCTGCTGCCGGCTCGGAGGCCATCGCCTCCGCAGCCTCGCCTTCGACGACCGCAGGAGCAACGGTGACTTCAGCCAACTCGGAGGCCATCGCCCCAGCGAGGGCAGCATCGACGACCGCAGGAGCAACCGCGACTTCAGCCGATTCGGAGGCCATCGCCCCAGCGACGTCAGCAGCGACGACCGCAGGAGCAACGGTGACTTCAGCCGGCACTGAGGCCAGCGCCCCAGTGATGTCTGCATCGACGGCAGGAGCAACAACGCCTGCTGCCAACTCAGAGGCGGTCGCCCCAGTGATGTCAGCATCGACAACGGCAGCAGCAGCAGCGGCTGGCAACTCGGAGCCCATCGCCCCCGCGACGTCGCCATCGACGACGACAGGGGAAGAGGCGGCGGCTGGCTCAAATGCAGGAGCCCCTGCGACTGCGGCGTTGACAACCGCAGGAGCATCAACGGCCGTGGCCTCCTCGGACGCCAGCGTCCCCGCGGCTTCGGCATCCACAACCGCAGGAGCATCAACGGCGCCTGCCGGCTCGGAGGCCACCGTCCCTGCGGTTTCGGCATCCACAACCGCAGGAGCATCAACGGCGCCTGCCGGCTCGGAGTCCATCGGCCCCGCGACTTCGGCATCCACAACCGCAGAAGCATCAACGGCGCCTGCCGGCTCGGAGGCCACCGTCCCTGCGGTTTCGGCATCCACAACCGCAGGAGCAACAACGACTGCGCCCCCCTCGGACGCCACCGTCCCCGCGGCTTCGGCATCCACAACCGCAGCAGCATCAACAGCCGCATGAGGGACAACGGCGGCTGCCAGCCCGGAGGCAATCGCCGCTGCAGCCTCAGCATCAACAACCGCAGAAGCAATGACGTCTGCTGCCGATTCGGAGGAAATCGCGCCTGCGACCTCAGCACCAACATCCGCCGTGCCGGCAGTAGCGATTCGAGGCTCGGCAGGAGCGGGGCCAACAGCCTCGGCATCGACAGCCGCGCGAGCATCAACAGTCGCTGCCGGTGCAAGGGTCGCCAGCTCGGCCGCGGGGGCCTCCACGCTGGCACCTACCGCATCGGCGTCCACGACCGAGCCAGGGGCACTCGCCAACGGAGCCTCAGGGCTCGTGCTCGTCAGCGAGGTGGCGTCCAGGACACCAGCAGCGGCATCAGCCGGTTGAGTCGCGGCGTTTGCACGCTCCACGACGGCGGCATCTGGCACTGCGGTGTCAGCACCGCCCGCCACGGTTCCGAGAGGCGCGTCGCCGACAGCGGCTTCACCCGGCTGGGCGCTGCCTTCAGCCACATCGACGCTCGTGCCTGCCACGACATCAGCATCAGCCAGGGCGACAACCAACCCCGATGTGCCTTCATCGAGAAGCACCGGCGAATCAACCGTGCCTGCCTCGTCAGCCGTAGCCACCTGCGTGGAGACATCGCCACCCGGCGCCGCTGACCTCGGGGCGTGCTCGCCGTGGAACGGACGTTCCATTCCACCCGATGCGGGCATGGGCGCCCCCGCGTCGGCCTGCGTCAGAGGTGCATGGGCGGGCTGGCCAGCTCCGTGAGTCGACACCGAAGCAACACCGGAACTCGGCGCCTCCGAAAGCCCCCCCGGGAAAGCCGCCGCGGGGTGAGCGCTACGTGCATCGGTCGGAGGCAGCGGCGCACCCGACGTCTCCCCAGGAGTTGCCGGGCTCGACTGCGGAGGAATGAACGCGCTCGTGACGGCAGGCGCTGCCACCTGTGGCGACACCGCGCCAGGAGGCTCCAATCCAGAGGGCGTCTGCGACAGCCGCTCCGCCTGCACCGGCGCGTGCGGCAACGGCACGTTTGCCGAAGCAGGGCCCTGCCCCATTGGCATCGCGGAGGCACCGATTCCACCCGCCTCCACTCCATGCGCCGTGGGTTGCGGCGGCACAGCCGGTGGATTCGCGGCGGCGACACCAGCAGGCGGCGTCGGCAACGCATGGGCGGGCGGCCCGCTCAGTGGACGCTGCACCAGACCTGGAGCCGGGGCTCCTTGAATGGCCCCAGGCACGCCCCCCGTGGGGAATGCACCTGGAGGCACATGCCCGCGAGGCACGGCCCCAGGCGGCAACCCCGGCCCGGCGCCAGGCCGAGCCCCAGGCATGCCGGGCGGCACCGGCCCATGAGGCCCCGGCGCAGCGGGCAGTCCCGTCGCGGAGGGTGGCCGATGTCCCAGCATCCCGGGGGGAACCGGGCCCTGGGCGAAAGGAGGCCGATTCCCCGCCATCCCAGGTGGCACGGGCCCATGAGGCCCTGGCGCAATGGGCAAGCCCGTCGACGAAGGGGGACGCGCGCCCTGCATTCCAGATGGAACCGGCCCATGGTGTCCGGAGGCGGCAGGCAGCCCGGTCGCCGACGGAGGCCGATGCCCCACCATCCCGGGCGGCACACCCCCATGAGGCCCGGACGCCGCGGGGCCGCCCTGCACGGAAGGCGGGCGCGAGCCCACCATCCCGGGCGGCACACCCCCGTGAGGCCCGGACGTCGCGGGGCCGCCCTGCACGAAAGGCGGGCGCGAGCCCACCGTCCCAGGTGGCACCTGCCCTGGTGCCCCGGGAACGGCGGGGAGCCCCGTCGCCGAAGGATGGCGCGGCCCCATCATTCCTGGCGGCACAACGCCGTGAGGTCCGGACGCGCCTGGGATTCCATGTGCGGCAGGCGGGCGCGGCCCCATCATTCCTGGCGGCACCGGCCCCTGCGTCCCGGGAACCGTAGGGAGTCCTGTCGCCGAGGGAGGCCTGGGCCCCATCATTCCTGGCGGCACCGGCCCCTGCGTCCCGGAAACCGCGGGGAGTCCTGTCGCCGAGGGAGGCCTGGGCCCCATCATTCCTGGCGGCACGGGAGCAGAAGCCCCTGCCACGCCACCAGCCGCCGGCGAAGCAGGCACGCCCGGCACGGCTGGCAGTCCCGCCGAAGGAGGCGGACACGCGGTCATGCCCGGCGGCATCTGAGCACCAGGGGTCAACCCGCTCGCAGGAGGCGGCCCGGCCACCATACCCGGCGGCACCGAACCGTGTGCCCCGCCCACCACGGGAATCCCTGTCGCCGAAGGCGGCCGCTGCCCCAGCATCCCGGGGGGAACCGGGCCACCGGCTCCGGCGGTCGCGGGAGGCGGCGGCGCCCTCACCATGCCCGGCGGCACCGAACCCTGTACCCCAGCCACCTCGGGAATCCCTGTCGCCGAAGGCGGCCGCTGCCCCACCATCCCCGGCGGCACCGAACCCTGTGCCCCAGCCACCGCGGGAATCCCTGTCGCCGAAGGCGGCCGCTGCCCCAGCATCCCCGGAGGCACCGGCGCTCCCGCGCCCGGCCCACCCGGGGGAGCCGTCATCGCCGGCGCCCCCGGCAACGCGGACGGCCTGGCCCCCGCCATCCCCGGCGGCATCGAGCCATGGCCCCCAGGCACCGCGGGGAGTCCCGTCCCGGAGGGAGGCCGAGCCCCCATCATCCCCGGAGGCACCACGGCGCCCGGATGGGCGGGAGGCCGCGAGAGCATTCCAGGAGGCATCCCATGCCCCTCGGCCCCCGGAGGCCGAGCCGCCAGGCCCTGCCGCGCCATCAACCCCGGAGGCTGCGAGCCTCCACCCTGCCCCTGCGGCAACGCCTGCGACGCCTCGGCCTGAACGTCACCGTCGTCCTCGGCCATGACCGCGGCGTCCTCGATGAGCTCCCCCTCCTCCAGCACCTCCCCGTCCTCGAGGAGGTCAATCTCCTCGGCGGGCTCCGGCTCCATCGTGAACGCGGGCGGCGCGACGGCCCGCGGGGTTTCGGCTGGCGTGAGCCGAGGCGGCGCGGCCGGCCGTGCGCCCGCCGTTCCCACCGGCGTCAGCGTCGGAGGCGCGGGCACCTCGGGCGTCACCACCCGCATCCCGCCGTCATCCCCGAAGTCAATCATCGCCACCGGGGGCGCGGGCGGCGGCAGATGGTCCATCGGATGCGCGCTCCCGGACACGGGCGGCGCCCACCGGACGGCCCCCGTGTCCTCGGTCTCCGCGTCCGGATCATCCCCACTCAAGTACTGACCGGGCGCCAGCCCACCGAACATCCCCTCCGTCTCGGGCTCCGCGCGCACGGGGGCGGGAGGCGGGGGTTCCATGCTCAGCGCGGCGGGCCTCGACGGTGCCTCGACGAGCGGCGCCACGGCCGCGTTCCGCATCGGCCGCTTCGGCGACGACATCTGGATGAACCGCGTCTCGCGCTTGATGCCGTAGCGGAGCTCCTGGAAGTGGAACAGCCGCAGCTCCGGCGTGACGTACGGCACGATGCGCAGCCCGGTGATGAAGCCCAGCGCATCCGCATGCTCGATTTCCAGCGGGCTGGCCATGGCCACCTTCAGCCGCCGCCCCTCCTGCGCCAGCGGGAAGGCCTGGTGCTTCTCCGCCATCGCCGCGGGAAGCACCTGCAGCACCGCGTCCGGCGCCGCTTCGAAGTCCGCCTCCTGCGCCACCGGGTAGCGGCACATCTCCCCCAGCACCATCGCCAGGGTGTCGATGTCGAGGATGTCCAGCTCGACCAGGTTGGAGCCCAACCTTCCACCGTAGATGAGCTGCGCCCGGAGGGCTTCGTCGAGCTGTGCCTGCGTGATGAGGCCCTTGCGGACCAGGATCGCTCCGAGCTTTTCGGCCATGTCCGCCCGATTCTAGACGCGTTCTCAGCGCCTGAGACGCCCCTCCAACCTGGGGCCGCTGCACGCCCGCCAGGCCGCACGAGCAGCGCCATGCCCCTCCTGCCCCGGGTGAAGTCCCCGCCTCACCGCGAGTCCCTTCCCCCAGGCTCCCGCCACCCCCATCGGGCGTCACTCACCGTGAAACGGGAATGCTTCAACCCCACTGCTCTTTCGCGGAACCCACCGTGACCACAGAGGAATGTCGGTTTCGCGGACTATAACTGGAAGTGCAGTCCTCGCCGTAAGCGCTTCACTCCCAGGAGAATCGATGAAACGCATCCCACTCGCATGTCTTGTCACCGCGCTCGTCACCGGGGCGCCGGCGCTGGCCTCCGACGCGGTCTGCCAGCAAGAGGAAGCCGCTGCCTCGTCCTCGTCCCAGCGGCTCACGAAGGTGGGCGAGGACGTCTTCCGGCGCTTCGAGACGACCCACCCCTACGCCACCACGCGGATTCGCGCGTCCGACGGCCCCATCCACACGGACGTCATCACCCACCCCGGCGCGGCGTACATCGCGCCCCACTTCGAGCGCCTGGACGTGGAGGAAGGCGACTTCGTCGTGGTGCGCTCGCCGGACGGCACGCGCAAGTGGCGCTACGACAACTCGCACCCGGGCGCGCGCGGCGGCTTCTGGGCCATCCACATCCCCGGTGACACGGCCATCATCGAGCTGCACAGCCGCGACAGCGTCAACCGCCGCGGCATCCTCAACAAGCACGGCTACGTCATTGACCGGTACGCCCGCGGCTACTCCAACGAGGAGATGGGCCTGTCGGACAACAAGGCGCTCTGCGGCGCGGACGACTCGCAGTGGGCGCCCTGCTACGCCTCCAGCGACCCCGCCATCTATGGCCGCGCCCGCCCGGTGGCGCGCCTGCTCATCAACGGCTCGGGCGCGTGCACCGGCTGGCTCGTGGGCAGCCAGGGCCACCTGATGACCAACCAGCACTGCATCGGCTCGGCGAGCGAGGCGCAGAACACCAACTTTGAGTTCATGGCGGAAGGCGCGAGCTGTTCGACGAGCTGCGCCTCCTGGTTCGGCTGCCCGGGCACCGTCATCCCCGGGGGCACGCTGGTGAAGGTGGACGCGCCGCGAGACTACGCCCTCATCCAGCTCTCCCAGAACCCCGCCAACACCTACGGCTACCTCCAGCTCCGCTCCACCGGCGCCGTGGTGGACGAGCGCATCTACGTGCCGCAGCACCCGGCGGGCCACGGGAAGAAGATCGCCGTGCGCTCCACCCACACCCAGGACCAGTCCGGCTTCGCCGAGGTCTACAGCCGCAACGAGGCCTCCTGCCAGTCGGGCGGCCCCAACGACATCGGCTACTACGCGGACACGCAGGGCGGCTCCTCCGGCTCGCCCGTCATCGGCCACGCGGACAACCTGGTGGTGGCCCTGCACCACTGCGCCTACTGCCCCAACCGCGGCGTGCCCATTGAATCCGTCATCAGCCACCTGGGCACCAGCCTGCCCGAGTGCGCGCTGCCCGCCGCCGGCTGCAACCCCAACGGCAACGGGGAGCCGCCGCCTCCTCCGCCGCCGCCGCCCCCGCCGCCGGAGGACTCGTTCGACTACACCGCCAGCAACACCGCCAGCGCCACGCAGAACACCACCAACCACGTCATCGCGCTGACGGCCGGCCAGACGCTCACCGTCGCGACGTGCGGCCTCACGGGGACCCAGTTCACGGGTGACACGTGGCTGCGCCTGCGCAACCCCGCGGGCACCGAGGTGGCCTCCAATGACGACGCCTGCGGCGGCCGGGGCTCCAGCATCACCTTCACCGCCACCACCGCCGGCAACCACGAGGTCCGCGCCGGCTGCTACTCCAGCGGGAGCTGCACCGGCCGCGTCGTCTGGGAGACCACCGGCGGCTCCGGCGGGCCCACCAGCGGCAGCTTCGACTTCAGCGCCAGCAACACCGCCAGCGCGCAGCAGAACACCACCAACCGCGACGTCACCGTCGCCGCGGGCCAGCGCATCTCCGTGGCGACCTGTGGCGTGGCGGGCGCCGTCGCCAACGGCGACACCTACCTGCGGCTCTACAACGGGACCACGCAGGCCGCCTCCAATGACGACGGCTGCAGCAGCGGCCTGGGCTCCAGCCTGTCGTTCACCGCGACCACGTCTGGACCGCTGCAGATTCGCGCGGGCTGCTACTCCAGCAATAGCTGCTCGGGCACCGTGGTGTGGAGCATCGACTAGGCGCTTCGCGGCGGCAGTGAAGCTCCGGGCCCGGGCCGTGGCCTTTCGCCACCGCCCGGGCTCGCGGCGTCAGTAGGCGTTCTTCGACAGGAAGCCGCCCAGCGCCGTGCGCACGAGAATCTTCAGGTCCATCAGCAGCGACCAGTTCTCGATGTAGTACAGGTCGTACTCGATGCGCTTCTCGATGCACGTCTGGCCGCGCAGGCCGTTGATCTGCGCCCAGCCGGTGATGCCCGCCTTCACCTTGTGCCGCAGGTGGTAGCGCGGAATCTGCCGCTTGAACTCCTCGATGAAGACGGGGCGCTCCGGGCGCGGGCCCACCAGGCTCATGTCCCCCCGCAGCACGTTGAAGAACTGAGGCAGCTCGTCCAGCGAGTACTTGCGCAGGAAGGTGCCAATCACCGTGCGGCGCGGGTCATCCGGCCGGGCCATCATCGCGCCCGAGTGCTCGGCGTCGATGCGCATGGTGCGGAACTTGAGGATGGGGAAGGTGCGCCCATCCATGCCCATCCGCTCCTGGCGGTACAACATGGGCCCGCGGCTGGTGAGCCGCACCGCCAGCGCGGTGGCCACCATGAGCGGCGAGGTGATGAGGATGGCCAGCAGCGAGAAGGTGATGTCGAAGGCCCGCTTCGCCACCTGGCTCCAGCCCTCCATCGGGTCGCCCTGGAGGCGGATGATGGGCAGCCCGCCGAACTCCTCCAGCCCGCCATACAGGGTGATGTACTGGTACAGGTCCGGCACCACGCGCACGTCCACGGTGCGCAGGGCCAGCTTGTCCATCAGCCCCTTGACGTGGGCGTGGCCCTCCAGCGGCAGCGCGAGGATGACCTGGTCCACCGGGTGCGCATCCAGCACCTCGTTCACCTGGTCCACGTGCCCGATGATGCGCACGCCGTGCACGTACTGGCCCACCTTCTCCTGGCGCAGCGTGAGCACGCCCATCACCCGGAAGCCCAGCTCGCGGTGGTGCTCCACCGTCTCAATGACCCGCTGCCCCAGGTCCCCCGCGCCGATGACGAGGATGGACTTGAGGTTGTGGCCCCGGCGGCGCACCTCGCTCAGCACGTAGCGGAACACCAGCCGGCTGCACGTCACCAGCGTGAAGGCATAGACGATGAAGATGGCCAGCGTGAGGCGCGAGTACCGCTCCCGCACGAAGTACGTCACCGCCACCAGGATGAGCGCCGCGGTGATGGTGGACTTGAAGACCTCGAACACCTCGCCCGTGTTCGTCCGGGAGCGGTTGGTGCCGTACAGCCGCGACTGGTGGAACGTCACCGGGAAGATGACGAGCACCATCACCAGCGAGAAGAACGAGTCGGTCCACGGCGGAATCCCCTCCGTGACGGGGACGATGCCGGAGAAGCGCGTGGCGTACGCGAGGACGAATGCCATCGCGAGCATCACCATGTCGGCGACGACCTTGATCGACGTGTAGAAACGCTGGAGACGACTGAACACCGCAGTACTCCTGTGGCGTGATCAACGGGCGGCCACCCTGGTGCAAGACTCGCGCCCTCGGTCAACGGACACGCGCCTTGCCCAACACCGTTTGATGGGCGCGGTTGCTAACACGAAAAAATTCGTGAAAACAATGGGTTGCGACTGCCCCTCCCCTCCAGGCAGCAGCGATGTCGCCCCGTTGCCCACAAATGGCGAGGCCAGGAGTGACAGGAAAGTCACAGTCCCGACGCGGAGCCTGGGGAATCTGGCATCACCCCCTCAGAATTGCGTCGATTTCCTCCAGCATGGCCTGTTGGAAGCGCGCGCGGCTGAAGCGCTCCGCCTGCGCGCGCGCGTCCTCGGGGCGGAAGCCCTGCTCCCATGCATCGAAGCGGCGAACGGCGGCGGCGAGCGCGGCGGGCGTCTGCTCCTGGAAGAAGATTCCTGTCTGGTTCGTGACGGTCTCCAGCGCGCCGCCCTTCGCATAGGCGATGACGGGGCGCCCCGTTGCTTGGGATTCCAACGGGGTGATGCCGAAGTCCTCCTCGGGCGTGAAGATGAGCGCGCGGGCGTCCCGGTACAGCGCCGGCAGGGACGCATCCAAGACATTGCCAAGGAAGCGGATATTGGCAGGCAGGCTTTCACCACCCAGGCGGGCCGCGTCCTGCCCCGTCCCCACCACCCAGAGGGGCGCGTCCAGGCCGCGGAACGCCTCCAGCGCGATGTCCAATCGCTTGTACGGCGCGAAGGCGCCCAGCCAGAGGAAATAGCCCCCCTGGCCTCCGCCCTCCAGCGGCACCTGGGCGAAGCGCTCCAGCGCCACCGGCGGGTGGACGACGGAGGCCTCGCGGCCCCAGAAGCGCCGCACCTTGGCGGCGATGTGCCGGCTGTTGGCGACGAACCGGTCCACCCCCGCCGCCGTCCTCCGGTCCCACCGGCGCAGCCAGGGGCGGACGGCGTGGGCCGCCGCGCGCACCGGGAGCCCCGTGCGCCCCGGACCGAAGTAGTCGTCGAACAAGTCCCACATGTAGCGCATGGGCGCGTGCACGTAGCTCAGGTGCGGCGTGCCCCGCGGCGTGCGCAGCCCCTTGGCCACGCAGTGGCTGGAGGAGAGGACCAGGTCGTAGGTCCCCTGGAGCCGGAGGGACTCGATGGCCTTCGGCATCAGCGGCAGGAAGTGCCGGTAGCGCGAATGGATGCCGGGGAGGTGCTGGAGGAAGGACGTGAAGATGCGGCGCGACTCGATGGCCGGCGACTGGGAGCCCGGCTTGTGGATGAGCGTGTAGATGTCCGCGCCGGGGAGCACCTCGCAGAGGGCATCGAGGACGCGCTCACCGCCGCGGTGGGTGACGAGCCAATCGTGGACCAGGGCGACCTTCACGGCAGGGCTTCTAGCACCGGGCGCGCGCGGCGCGGCAAGCGTCGAAGGAACGGCGCGCGCCCGCCCGCCCCCCATGGGAGCCGTGCGTGTGGTACGCGGGGGCCGTGGCTCACGTCCTCCTCGACCTGCGCATGGTGCGCGGACGGCTGCATGGGATTGCCCGTTACGCCCTGGAGCTGGCGCGGCGGATGCCCGCGCTGGCGCCCGACCTGCGCTTCTCCGCGTTGGTGCCGCCCGAAGGGCTCGCGCCCGGGCTCGGCGAGCTGACGCCGCGCATGCCGCTGCACCGCGCGCGCGCCGGCTTCCTGTCGCCTCTTGAACAGCCTGCGCTCGCGGCGGACCTGCTCCAGCTCGCGCCGGAGGCCTTCCACGCCACCTCCTTCTCCCTGCCGCTCTTCTGGGGCGGGCGGCTGGTGGCCACGCTCCATGACGCCAACCACCTGGCGCTGGCGGACCAGTACACCCCGGCCCAGTCCCTCTACTACCGCGTGGTGGTGGGCCCCCGCGCGAGGCGGGCCTCCGCCCTGGTGACGGTGTCCGAGTTCTCCCGCGACGAAATCGCCAGGCACCTCAAGCTGTCACCCTACCGCCTCCAGGTGATTCACAACGGCGTGGACGCCCGCTTCCAGCCTCCGACGCAGGCCGAGGCCGCCGCGTTCCGCGAGCGCCACGAGCTGCCGGCGCGCTACGTGGCGGCGGTGGGCAACGCGAAGCGCTTCAAGAACCTGGCCCTGCTGAAGGACTTCGCCGGCGACCTGCCCGTCCCGGTGGTGCTGCTGGCCGGCAAGGGCGCGGTGGCCCACGAGCTGGGCCTGCACGAGAATGTCCTGGACCTGGAGGAGCTGCCCGAGGACGAGATGCCGCTGTTCTACGGCGCGGCCGCGGCGCTGCTGCTGCCCTCCCGCTACGAGGGCTTCGGCCTGCCGGCCCTGGAGGCCATGGGCGCGGGCTGCCCGGTGCTGGCCTCGGACACGTCCTCGCTGCCGGAGGTCGTGGGCAACGCGGCGCTGAAGCTCCCGCCCGATGACGCCGCGGCCTGGCGCGAAGCCACGCTGCGCGTGCTGCGCGACGACGCGCTTCGCCGGGAGCTGGTGGAGCTGGGCCGGGAGCGGGTGGCGCGCTTCACCTGGGACGACTGTGCCCGGCGCACGCTCGCCGTCTACCGGCGCGTGTTGGAGGCCTCCGCGCCGGGCGGCGCACGCGGATAGGGCGCCGCGCCAGGCGCCTCCGTGAGCGCGTCGAGCGCCGGGCGCGCGGTGCCGCCTCGCAGCCGCTCGCTGCCTTCACACAGGCCCAGGCCCCACACGAGGGAGAAGGACAGGTACACGCTGGAGTGGAACGGCAGGTAGTGCACCATGGCGAGGATGTGGAAGCCCACCCAGGACAGCAGCGCCCCGGTGGCCGCGAGCGAGCCCTCCCGGTAGCGCCGGATGAGCGCCCGCCCCAGGAAGCCGTGCATCGCCAGCGCCAGCAGCAGGCCCACCAGCCCCGTCTCCGCCCACACCGTCAGCCACAGGTTGTGTGAGTCCGTGGCCAGCAGGTCGGTGATGCCCGTCTCGTCCTGCGTGGCCAGGGCCGCCGGCTTGTGGTTGCCGAAGCCCACGCCCGTCAGCGGGTGCTCGCGCACCAGGCTCCACCCCACCACCATGGCGTGCTCGCGCTCGCCGCCGTAGAGGTTGCCCAGCGCCTTCTCCATGCGCGCGCGCCAGGCCGGGCTCATGGAGACCACGGCCACCAGCGCGACGAGGAGCGCCAGGCCCACCTTCCTCGCGGAGCCCTGCACCAGCAGCAGCAACGCCACCACGCTGACCAGCAGGGCCGCGCCCAGGGCCGCCCGGGCGAACGCGTTGTAGATGGAGAGGAGCATCCCCATCACCACCGCGCCCGCCAGGACCCGCCGCCGCGCGTGCTCCGCGCCGCCCAGCACCGCCAACGCCGGCCCGAGCGCCGCGATGGCGCCGTGCGCGAAGCGCAGCCGGTGCGAGAAGAAGCCCCCCGCCGCGTACCGGGGCGACTCCTCCGTGCCGAAGTTCTCGTGCAGGCGCCCCAGGTTGAGCTTGAGGAAGGCGGGCAGCTCCACGGACCAGCGCACCCGGTTCTGGAACATCCCCAGCAGCGCGGCCACCAGCCACCCCCCCGCCAGGACGCCCGCCAGCAGCAGCCACGGCACGCCCGCGGCGCCCACGCACGCCGCCGCGGCGCCCGCCACCGAATCCAGCACCTGGCCGTAGCGCGCGCCGCGAGGCCACGCCTCCGCCGCGCCTGTCAGCAGCGCCACCGCGGGCGACACGGCCTGCCACAGGCACAGCCCCACGCTGGCCCCGACGTAGGCCCGCACGTCCGGCGGGAGGCGCAGCCGCCCACCGACGCGCAGCAGCACCGCCAGCAGCACCGCCGCGCCCGTCGCCACCTGGAGCACGACCTCCGCCAGCACCAGGCCCACGGTCCACGTCACGAGCACGGCGTTGACGGCGCGGCGCCAGCGCGGGTCCAGCGGAAGCTCGGACGCGGTTCCCATGGGCGTGGACACGCTACCTCACCAGCAGCGAGCGCCGGGGCAGGTGCAACAGGCCCTCGCGCTGCAACCACACCGCTCCGGCGACGAGCGCCAGCAGCACGGTGGGCGTCCACGCGGCGACCCCGGGGGACAACCGCTCCGTGAGGACCAGCGTGCGGCACACCATCATCAGCCCCCACATCGCCACCGCGGTCAGCAGGCCCTCGATGATGGCGGCGGTGAGGTGCCCGCGCCGGTTGGCCCGCAGGGCCAGCCCCACGCCCAGCAGCGCCGCAGGGAACGCGGCCATCGGGTAGGCGAAGCGGTTGTGGAGCGCCAGCTCGAACTGCTTCGTCGCCAGCCCCACGTCCCGGCGCGCGTCAATCTGCTCCCGCAGCTCGGAGGCCCGCATCTGCTCCGGGCGCCCCGGGCGGATGCGGAACGCGGTGACGGCCACGCCCAACGCGTACTCCGCTTCGGGGAGCCGCCGCACGGACGTCTTGCCTTCGCCGTCGAAGGTGCGCTCCACCACGTCCGTCAGGCGCCAGCGCATGCCCTCCACCGGGAACATGCCGGAGGCATCCAGGCGCCGCCGCAGGTCGAACGACTCCGTCACCGTGAAGACGGACACGTCCTGGAAGCCCTCCTGCGCGCTGCCGCCCCGCAGGAAGAAGATGTTGTCCCCGCGCCGGAACCACTGCTTGGGCGTGTAGTAGAAGCGCCAGTCGCCCCACTTGTTGAAGCGCTGGGTGGTGATTTCGTCCACGCGCCGGCCGGAGTACGTCGCCACCCGCTCGTCGAAGACGACCAGCCCCGCGCAGGCCACGAACGACGCCACCAGGATGGGCAGGTACAGCGCGGACGGGCCGAAGGTCAGCGCCCGGATGGCCGTCACCTCGCCCTGCTTGCGCAGCGCGGACACCGTGGTGCCCGCCGCCAGCAGCAGCGCCGCCGGCCCGAGCTGCTGCACCGACATCATCGCCTTGTAGAAGTAGAGCTCCGCCGCGTCCCGCACCCAGCCCGGGCCCGTGTACAGCTTCGCGCGGTCCACGAAGTCCACCACCACGAACACCAGCACCAGCCCCGCCAGCATGCCCAGGGCGTAGCGCACGTAGGCGCGCAACACATAGGAGAAGAGCGTGGCCCTCACTTGAGCGTCCCCGAGCGGCTCACCCGGTACAGCGCCACCAGGCCCACCGCGATGAACACCAGGTTGGCCATCTGCCCCGCCAGCGCCACGGGCATCTGCCCCTTCTGTCCCATCTGCTCGAAGACGCGGCTCAGCAGGTAGTAGAGGACGTAGCCCCCCAGCGTCAGCAGGTAGCCCCACGCCCGGCCCGACTGGCGCCGGCCCATGGCCAGCGGCGTGCCCAGCAGCGCGAAGGCGATGGGCGCCAGCGCGCTGCCCAGCCGGCTGTGCAGCGCCATCCGGAACACGCGCGGGTCCTCGCCCCGCGCCTCCGCGTCGCGCGCCGCCGCCATCAACTCGGCGGGCGTCAGCTCCTCGCGGGAGAAGGAGAAGCGGCTGCGCTTGCCCATGGACGCGCCCAGGCCCACGCTGATTTCGGCCTCGTCGAACCGGATGACGCTGTACTCCTCCGCCTCGCCCCCGGCGGAGCGGTGCACCTCGCCCGCCGCCAGCGCGAAGCGCAGCACCTCGCCGCTGGTGGACGTGCCCACCTGGCCCCGCCGCGCCAGCACCAGCAGCGGCGCGTCCGCCTCCCGGTCGTCATGCAGGAGCACGTTGGTCCACTTCCCGTCGGCGGACACCTGCTCCGCGTACAGCGTCAAGTCACTGAGGTCCTCGTAGAAGACGCCGGACTTCACGTCGCCCACGGCGTTCTTCCGGATGACCTCGCTCACCAGCACCTTCAGGCCCGACAGACCCCAGGGCTGCGCCGTGGACGTCATCACCAGCATCAGCGCGCTGAGCGCCACCGCGATGCCCAGCGGCGCGGCCACCAGGCGGCTGGGCCCCACGCCCAGCGACTGGAGCGCGGTCAGCTCCCGGTCCTCGGCCAGCCGGCCCAACCCCAGGAGGATGGCCAGCAGGAAGGCGATGGGCAGCGCCATCATCAGGAAGTGCGGCGCCAGGTAGGCCAGCAGCCGCGCCAGGTCCACCAGCGTCACCGACGAGCCCAGCAGCACGTCGGTGCCCCGCAGGAACTGCATGACGAAGAGCAGCAGGAACATGAACGCCACCCACACGCCGAGCGGGACCAGCAGCTCCCGGAGCAGGTAGCGCGACAGGCTGTTCACGGGGCGCCCTTCATCCCTCGCGCGCCGATGTCCCGGCGGAAGTGCATGCCCTCGAAGCGCACCGCCGCCGCCGCCGCGTACGCCCGCTCACGCGCGCGCGCCAGGTCCTCGCCCCGCGCGCACACCGTCAGCACCCGGCCGCCGGCCGTCACCAGCCCGCCGTCGCGCGCCTCCACGCCCGCCAGGAACACCGTGGCGTCCGGCGGCACCGCGTCCAGCCCTTCGATGCGCCGCCCCTTCTCCGGCGCGTCCGGATAGCCGCGCGCCGCCAGCACCACGCCCACCGAGGCCCCCGGCGCGGACACCAGCGTCCGGGGCGTGAGCGTGCCCCGCGCGCAGGCGTCCAGCAGCGGCAGCAGGTCCTCGCCGAGCTGCATCATCAACACCTGCGTCTCCGGGTCGCCGAAGCGGGCGTTGAACTCCAGCACCTTCGGGCCGCTCCGCGTGAGCATCAGCCCCGCATACAGCACGCCCCGGAAGGGAATTCCGCGCCGGCGCAGCACGGCCAGCGTCGGGGCGACCACGCGCTCCCCCACCTCCGCGAGCTGCTCGGCGGACAGGAAGGGCGCGGGGCTGTACGCGCCCATGCCGCCGGTGTTGGGCCCCGTGTCGCCCTCGCCCACGCGCTTGTGGTCCTGGGACAGCGGCAGCATGGCGTAGCGCTCGCCGTCGCACAGCGCCATGGCGGACACCTCCTCGCCCTCCAGCAGCTCCTCCAGGACCATCGTCTGGCCCGCCACGCCCATGGCGCCCACGGCGCGCACCGCCGCGCGCGCGGCCTCCACGTCATGGGCGACGATGACGCCCTTGCCCGCCGCCAGGCCGTCCGCCTTCACGACGATGCGGCCCTGCGCCACCGCGTAGGCCTCCGCCGCCGCCACGTCGGTGAAGGTGCGGAAGGCGGCGGTGGGCACGCCGGCCTCGGCCATGATGTCCTTCGCGAAGGCCTTGGAACCCTCGATGCGGGCGCCCGCCGCCACGGGCCCGAAGCAGGCGATGCCCACGTCGGCCAGCGCGTCCGCGACGCCCGCCACCAGCGGCGCCTCCGGCCCCACCACCACCAGGTCCACCGACTCGCGCTTCGCGAACGCCGCGACCTCCTCCGGCGCGTCCGCGCGCAGGGCCACGTTGGTGCCCAGCTTCGCCGTGCCCGGGTTGCCAGGCGCACACAGCAACCGAGTCAGCCGGGGACTCCGTGACAGCTTCCACGCGAGCGCGTGCTCACGGCCACCGGAACCGAGCAGCAGGACCTTCACATCCACCTCACCGTTCCAACAGGTAGAGCATCCGCTTCGCGGGAAGGTAGGCCGGATCCAACCCCACCACCTTCACCAGGGTGTCCTTCGCCGCGGCCTTGCCCTGGGGCGACTCCAGGTTCGCCAGCCGGGCCTGCGCCGACAGCAGCGTCGGCGCCAGCGCCAGCGCGTCCCGCAGCGCGCGCTTGGCCGGCTCCACCTGCCGGGACTCCGCCCGCGCCAGCCCCAGCGCCAGGTGGGACACCGGCATCTGCCGCCCCGCCGCCGCGGAGCGCTCGCCCAGGCGCCGGGCGTCCGCCACGGCCCCGCGCTGCAGGGCGATGAGGGAGCGGTAGGCCAGGGCCCCCGCGTTGTTCGCGTCCACCTCCAGCACGCCGCGGAAGTGACGCTCGGCCGCGTCGAGCTGGTGCTGGTGGAAGCGCAGCAGGCCCTCGTACAGCAGCGGGGACGGGTCCTCCGGCCCCTCGGCGAGCGCGAGGATGACGCCCTCCACGCCGTCCACCGTCTCGCGCGGACGCACCCAATAGGCGGACATCACCGGGCGCGGCTCCAACCGGAGCGGGTCCGACTGCAACGCCTGGTGCAGCGCCCGGAAGGCATCGTCCCGCCGCTTCGCGCTCGCCGCGGCGACCCCCGCCAGGAGCTGCGCGTCCAGCCGCCGCGCGTCCAGCTTCACCGCCGCCTGGAACGCCTCCAGCGCCACCAGCGGCTGCTTCTCCAGCAGCAGCAGCCGGCCTTCGAGCACCTTCTCCAGCGCGCCGTCCTCGAGCTGCCCGCGGAAGCCCGGCAGGTGCGCCCGCGCCTTCTCCGCGTCGCGGCGGCCCAGGGCCACCAGGAACAACTGGAGGTGCGCCTCCGGCAGGTCCTTCACCAACCGCAGGGCCTCCTCGGCCGACTTCGCCGCCGCGTCCTGGCTGCCCGCGGTGCGCTCCGCCGCCGCCAGGTGCACCAGCACCTCGGCCACCTCGGGCGCGTCGTAGCGCGCGCGGTTCCTCAGCAGCGCGCGCAGCTCGCGCACCGCGCCCGCGGCGCTGCCCTCCGACTGATAGCGCAGCATCGCCAGCGGCAGCAGCGCGCGCAGCTCGCCGGGCTCCGCCTTCACGCGGGCCTCGTACAGCTTGCGCGCCTCCCCGGGCTCGCCCACCTCCTGGTAGAGGCGGGCGGTGAGCGCCAGGCTCTCCCAGTCCTTCGGGTTCGCCTCCAGGCGCTCGCGCAGCGTGTCCAGCGCGGCGGAGTACTCACCGCCCGACGCATGCGCCAGCGCGCGATAGTAGTGCAGCCGCTTGATGTCCGGCGCCAGCTTCTGCGCGGAGTCGAAGTGGCTGCGCGCCAGCTCGCGCGAGGACGACAGCCACGTGCGGCCCAGCACCAGGTGGGCCTCCGCCTTCTGCGCGTCCGGAAGCTCCGCGCGGGCGAGCAGCTCCTCCGCGAGCGGACGCGCCTGCTCGGGCTGCCCGGAGCGGGCCAGCAGCAGGTTCGCGTGCGCCAGCAGGAGCGGCGCCGTCCGGCCGGAGCGCGACTCCGCCGCCAGCAGCAGCGCGCGGGCCTCCTGGAACGTGGCGTCGTCCATGCGCGCGCCGCGTCCCAGGGCCAGCGCCTGCACGTAGCCGGCGATGGCGGCGTCACTCGTCGGGTCCAGGAGCAGCGCCTGCTGGAAGGACTCCTCCGCCTCCGCGTAACCGAAACGCTCGTCCCGGGCGAGCTGCTGCTGCCCCTGCGCCAGCCGCTCCGCGCTGGTCCCCGAAATCTCCAGGTACTTCAGCTTCCAGCGCGGCAGCACCGCCTGCACCGCGTCCGGGATGGCCGGCGCGGGCGGAGGGCCTTCGTCGCGGCGGGCCGTCTGCTGCTGCTGGTACAGGAAGTAGCCCCCCACCCCGCCGCCCACGACGACGAGCCCCACCAGGCCCGCCACCAGTCCGCCCCTGCCACCGCGTGCGCGGCCACCGTGCTGCGCGGCGCTGGTGCGCACCGGCGCCGCGCGCGGGCCGCTGCGAGGCTCGGCCCCGAGCTGCGGCGCGGAGCCACGGGCGCCGCTGCGCGGCTCCGGCCCCATGTCCGGGATGATGTCGGTGCTGATGGGCACGCGCGCGCCACCGCGCGGCTCCGGCTGCGGGTCCTGCGCGCCGCCCCCCGAAGAGGGGCCCGCGCCGAGGTCCGCCATGGGCGGCAGGGAGTCGGCGCTCGCCGCCGGGGCGGACGGACGGCTCGCGGCGGCGGGCGGCACCTGGGCGGCGCCAGGCTGGCGGCAGTCGTCACAGATGCCGAGCGCCTGGTCGAAGGAGTCCGTCAGGGGCTTCTGACAGGCGCGGCAGCCCGCGGTCGCGGGGGGCTTCGGCGCGGCGGGCTTCGCCGGACGCTCGGCCCGCGCCTCCAGGCCTTGCGGCGCGGAAGGCGGCGGCCCCAGGAAGTCCAGCAGCGGGTCCTCCGCCGCCGCCGGCCCACGCGCCGCGGCCGGGGCCCCCAGGTCCGCGAACGGGTCCACGGGCGGAGAGGACGCCGGCGCGGACGCGGGCATCGCCCCGAAGTCGCCGAAGAGGTCCGAGCCCGCCGCCCCTTCGCTCCGGGCCGGCGTGGGTGCCGGCGCGGCGGCGGGAGGCGGCGCGCCGAAGTCTCCGAAGAGGTCGTCGGCGGGGTTGGGCGCGGGCGCTGCCCCCGCGCCGGAGACGGGCGTCAGGGTGACGGGGGGCTGGGGCGCCGGTGCGGGCGCGGCCGAGGGATCACGCCGGACCAACTGCAGGTGGCGGCAGCGGGGACACTGCGCGCGGACACCCTTGGCGGTGATGAGCTTGTCATCAATCGCGTAGGCGGCCGCGCATTTCTGACAGACGATGCGCATGGCTCAGTGCCGGAAGTGTCGCACTCCCGTCAGCACCATGGCCATCCCATGTTCATCCGCGGCGGCAATCAACTCCGCGTCACGGACCGAACCGCCGGGTTGTACGACACAGGTGGCCCCCGCCCGGGCGGCTTCGTCCAGCCCGTCCCGGAACGGGAAGAAGGCGTCCGAGGCCACCGCGCTCCCCTTCAGGGCCTCCCCGCCGCGCTGCATCGCGATGCGGACCGAGTCCACCCGGTTCGTCTGCCCCCCGCCCTGCGCCAGCAACCGGGCGCCCGAGGCGAAGACGATGGCGTTGCTCTTGACGTGCTTGCACACCTTCCAGGCGAAGCGCATGGCCCGCTCCTCCTCCGGCGTGGGGGCCCGCTTGGACACCACCTTCCACGACAGGGGCGGCTCCACCGAGTCCCGGTCCATCAGCAGCAGGCCCCCGGACACGCTGCGGGCATCCAACTGGGCCCGGGGCCGGGCCTGGGGGCTGGCCAGGGCGGGCCCCGCCTCCAGCAGGCGCAGGTTCTTCTTCGCCGCCAGCACCTGCAGCGCCTCCGGCGAATACGACGGGGCGATGACCGCCTCCAGGAAGGTCTCCGCCATGGCCTGGGCCGTGGCCGCGTCCACCTCGCGGTTGAGCGCGACGATGCCGCCGAAGGCGGAGACCTCGTCCACCGCGCGGGCCGTGCGGTAGGCCTTCACCAGGGCGTCATCCACCGCCACGCCGCACGGGGTGTTGTGCTTGATGATGACCGCCGCGGGGGCCTCCGGGAACTCCAGCAGCAGCCCCAGGGCCGCGTCCAGGTCCAGGATGTTGTTGTACGAAAGCTCCTTGCCCTGCAGCACCCTGGCGAAGGCGACCGTCGGCTCCTGGGGCGTGGCGTGCTCGCGGTAGAAGGCGCCGCGCTGGTGCGGGTTCTCCCCGTAGCGCAGCTCCTGCGACTTCTGGAACGCCAGCGACAGCTCGCCCGGGAACGCCTCCCCCGCCTGCGCGGACAGCCACGCGGAGATGGAGGCGTCGTAGGCCGCCGTGTGCGCGAAGGCCTTGCGCATCAGCCGGCGCCGCGTGTCCTCGCCCACCGTCTTCCGCTCCTCCAGCTCCGCCAGCACCGCCGGATAGTCGTCCGGGTCCACCACCACGGAGACGTGGCGGAAGTTCTTCGCGGAGGCGCGGACCATGGCGGGCCCGCCAATATCAATCTGCTCGATGACGTCCGGCTCCGCGGCGCCCGAGGCCACCGTCTGCCGGAAGGGGTACAGGTTCACCGCGACCAGGGAGATGGGCTCGATGCCGTGCGCCTTCATCTCCTCCCGGTCCGCGTCCAGCTCCAGCCGCCCCAGGATGCCGCCGTGGATGCGGGGGTGGAGCGTCTTCACGCGGCCACCCAGGATCTCGGGGCTCTGCGTGTGCTCGGACACCTTGGTGACGGGCACCCCCGCGCCCTTGAGCGCCTCCAGCGTGCCCCCGGTGGACAACAACCGGAAGCCCAGGCGGACGAGCCCCTGGGCGAAGGGAACCAGACCTCGCTTGTCGGATACGCTCAGGAGAGCCAGCACGTGTGGGCCTCGGTGTGCGGGAAGCGGCGGTAGTAGCAACCACCCCCTGGGGTGTCAACGCAACACGTCGGCCCTCCGTTTGCGGGTGGAAACCACCCGCGGACACCTCAGGGCTTGCGCGCCGAGACCGGGGGCTCGGCTTCGGTGGCCTCGCGCAGCTTCATCAGCCCGCGCGTCTCCACCTGGCGGATGCGCTCACGGGTGAGGTTCATGATCTCCCCCACCTCCTCGAGCGTGATGCCGCCCTTCTCCGCCACGTCCAGGGCGCAGGTGTGCTCCAGCTCCCAGATCTCCTTGTCCGGGAAGTTGAGCTTGATGGACCCCGTCTCCGGGTTCACGTCCAGGTAGAGGTTGTGCTTGCAGGAGACGAAGTTGCACGGCCGGGGCCCGTTGATGCAGTCCGCGCGGGTGCGCGGCCGCGTGTCATCCATCTGCTTGAGCAGGTCGGCCTCTTCGGGGTCCACCTGACCCGTGAGGCGCCGCCTCCGCAGGTCGCGCGCCATCTCCTTGCGCGACATGGTCTTGGAACGGCGGCGCTCCTGCGCCTGGTCCGATTCCTGGTCCCCCCCCTCCTCCTGTAGCTGCTTCACTTCCGACATGTCCCCTCCACGTGAGGCCAGTCTACCCGGTTCCCGGGTATTCTATTGCGAACGGTTGGTTTCGTCTGCGCGTGCAGTCACGGCGCTGCCCAGCCGGGCGACATCCCGGACCAGATCCTGCGCTCTTTGCCGCAAGGTTGCTAGCTGTGCCTCAAGCGAACGCCGGTGCGCCCCCCCAAAGGCGCGGTCCCCCAGCTCCTCCTGGAACCCATCCAGGAGGCCCGCGAGGTCCCGCTCCAACTGGTCGATGTAGTTGCTGTGGAAGACATAGGACCGCTTGATGTCCTCCAGGGTGTGCCCCTCCGCCATCATCTTCTTGATGACATTGATGCGGCGCACCGCCTCCACCGGGTAGAGCCCGACGCTCCCCTGGTGCTTCCCCTTCCGGCCGACCCGGCGACTCCTGGGTAGCAGGCCGGCCTGCACGTACTTCCGGAACGTCGCCTCCGAGAGGCGCACGCCCCGCGGCCGGAAGATTTCCAGGATGGCGCTCGCGGGCAGGCCGCCCGCGTTCTCGCGCTCGATCCGAGCAATCTCCTCCGGAGCCAGCAGGTCCATGGATTCCATTGAATATAATCCACTGAGTGGGGGCCACTGAGTGCCAGAACGGACGGTTGGGTGTCAAGGCAGACCACCAGGCAAGCAGGCGGGGGTGGACGAATCGCCCGCCTTCGAACAGGCGGAGCGGGAGGTGGGACGAGGTAGGCGTCGTGGCCCGGAGCGGACCTCGCTCAGCGCGAAGCCGCGGCGTTCAGGACTGGACGTTGGGGGCGCTCAAGCGCGCGGAAGCGCGCGAGCACGGAGGCAGCGGGTGACTTCGGACCTCCCAGGGGCCCCGGGCGCGGCGGAGTGAGGCCGCGCCGGGACACCGGAAGGGTCAGCGGGCCCTGGGGGCGCGGAACTCGCGGCTCACGGTGCCGCCCGCGGTGACGGTGACGTCGTAGCGGCGCTCGCCGGACGGGTGCTGGAAGACGAGCTTGTGGGCGCCCGCGGGCAACCGGTACGTCGCCCGCCCCGTCACCTCGCCCATGCGCTTGCCGTTGATGAACACGGTGGCATAGGGCGCGGCCTGGACCTGGAGCGTGCCGTTCGACGGGGCGGCGCGCGTGTCCTCCGGCTCCGGGGCCTTGGCCGCGGACGACGGGCTGGTCGCGGCGGCGAGCACTTCCTCGCGCAACACGCCGTCGACCTCGGCTTCGGCGTCCTGGGGGGCCTCCGCGGGCTCCACCCCAGCGTCCCGCGCTGCCTCCACGCCACTGGAAGCCACGGGCGCCGGCGCCTCGGCGACGACGGGCGCGGGCACCTCGGGCACCTCGGGCGCGGCCTGCCCGGCCTGCGCGACGGGAGGCGGCGTCGCGTCACGGCCACGCATCAAGGCGACACCGCCTCCGATGACGGTGAGCCCCAGCGCGACGGAGAGCCCCAGCGCCCACGGCTTGCGCGAGGGCGGGACGCCCACGGAGGCCACCGGACCGGACGCACGGGGGGCGGCCACCTGGGCGTTTCCAGGCCAACTGGGTCCGCCCGCGGGAAGCGCCTCGGGCTCCGTGGTCGACGCGGTGCCTTCGTCGTCGTCCTCGTCATCCCACGCGCTGGCCAGCCCCAGGCTCCCGCTGGCGCCGGGCGAAGGCGCGACGGCGGCGAGCCCTTCGGGCCGGCTGGGCGTACGCGCGTCCCCGGCCACCGACGGAACGCCAGCGCCCCGGCTCGGCGTCCTGCCTGAACGCGCGGCCTCGCCGGGCACGGAGCGCATTCCCGACCCCGAGGACGTCCCGTCGAGGGGCGCGCCCGAGGGCATCCCCTCCGAACGCCCCTGCCCGCCCGGCGCCGAGGACCGCTCGTCACCCGGCGCGCCCGCGCCCGCTCCAGCCGAGTGCCCCTGCGGGCCCCGCGCCGAGGACCGCTCATCCGAGGGCGCCGCCGGAGCCACGCCCTCGGCGCGCTGCTGCCGGCCGGGGGCCGCGGACCCTTCCTCGCTGGACGCTCCCGGAACCTGCGCCGGGGAGCCCCCATCCGAGGCCACACCGCGCGGCACCGGCGACGACGCCACCGCGGGCAGCGGCATCATCGGCGTGGCCATGGGCGGCAGCGGCGCCGCGTCCAGCGCGGCCTCCTCGCCCCTGCGAGGCAGCACGAAGGTGGGCGCGTTGACGTCCTCATCCGGAGACGTCGGCAACGCCAGGCCACTGCGCCCGTGAGGCGCCATCACCGCGGTGGGCTCGCGCGGCACGGGGCCTGGCCCCGCCCCGGGGGCCGGCTCGCCCTCCACGACGTGCGTGCGCTCCTGCACCGTCGGAATCGCCTGGGTGAGGCTCGTCGGAAACAGGCGGCGCATGAAGGCGCTCAGGTCCGTGTCGTCCACGGAGCGCGCATGCGTCAGCACGCACTGGGCCAGGGCGCGCTCGAGCTCGGCGGCCGTCTGGAAGCGGAGCGCGGGGTCACGCTCCAGGGCGCGCACCACGGCGGCGTCCAGGTCCGCCGGCACGTCGGGGTTCAGCCGGGCCGGGGGCGGAATGGCGCTCTGCTGCACCGCGCGGAGCACCGCCACCTCGGAGTCCCCGTCGAACAGGCGGCCGCCCGTGAGCATCTCCCACAGCACCACGCCCAGCGCGAAGATGTCCGTGCGCGCGTCCACGGCCTCGCCCCGGGCCTGCTCGGGCGACATGTACGCGAACTTGCCCTTCAGCACGCCCGGCTGCGTCAGCTTGTTGCCCGCCTTGGCGATGCCGAAGTCCGTCAGCTTCACCGCGCCGTCGAAGGACAGCAGCACGTTGTGCGGCGTGACGTCCCGGTGCACCAGGTCCAGCGGCTGGCCATTCACCCGCACGCGGTGGGCGTAATGCAGGCCGCGGGCGACCTCCGCGCCAATGTGCGCCACCAGCATCGGCGGCACCGGCTCCATCAGCTCCTTGCCGCGCTTGCGCAGCTCCCACAGCGAGCAGCCGCGCACGTACTCCATGGCCAGGTAGTACGTGTCCTCGTGCTTGTCGAAGTCGAAGATCTGCACCACGTTCGCGTGGTTCAGCCGCGAGGCCAGCCGCGCCTCGGCGATGAACATCCCCACGAACTCCGGGTCGCTGGCGAGGAAGGCGCGCACCCGCTTGATGACGACTTCCTTTTCGAAGCCCTCCGCGCCGCGCGCCGTGCACAAGTAGATTTCCGCCATGCCGCCCTCGGCGAGCTTGCGGCGGACGATGTACTTGCCGATGTGAGTGCCGGCTTCGAGCGTCACGAGAGCATCCAAGGCATGGCTATTCGAACTTCACGCTCACCACGTTGAGGTCGATGGGCTTCACCTCGATACGTTTACTGAGCGTCTTCTTGAGGTCGGCGTTGACGAACCGGCAGTCGTAGCTGCCGACGCGGAGGTCCACGGCCTCGAAGGGCGTCTCGCCCAGCCGCTTGCCACCGCACGTCACCTCCGCCCACGGGTGAACCACGAAGCGCACCCGGGCCGTACGGCTCTCGGTCCGGGGCTCGGGACGCGTGGGGCGCTCGCGGACCACCGCCGCCACGGCAGCCGTGGGCCGGGGCTCCGGCTCCAGGGTGAAGCGCGCCACCTGCTCCGCGCCCGCTCCCACCGTCACCGTCCGCTCCAGCGCCTGGTGCCGCTCGGCCTCCACGCGCACGGCGACCTGCTGGCCCACCGCCGCCTCGAGCACCACCGGCCGCGCCGCCTGACGCGCGCCGTCCACCAGCACCACCGCGTCCTCGGGCTGCGTCTCGATGCGCAGCCGCACCGGCGCGGGCGCGGCCTCCACGGGAGGCTGGGGCACCACGGGCGGCGGCTGCAACTCCGTCAGGGCCGGCCGCGGCTCCGGCACCGGCGCGCGCGCTTCCGGCTCCGCCGCGACCGGCACGACCTCGGGCTCGGACGACCGCATGGACCAGAACACCACGCCCACGGCCACGGCCAGCAGCAGGCCCAGGCCCACGAACAGCCACGCCGAGCCCCCCGAAGCCGCGGGGGCCCCGGCGCGCCTGGCCGGACGCGACATCCCCAGCGACAGCGTGGGCGCGTCCTCCTCGAGCGGCTCTCCGTCCCGCAGCGGCAGCACCACGCGCGCGGGCCGGCTGGCCGTCTCCATCATGGCGATGGTGGGCGCGTCCTCCTCCACCTCGTGCCCCCCGCGCACCTCCGCGCGCGCGCCCGCGCGGGCATCCAGCGTGGGCGCGTCCTCGTCGTCGTCCACCGACGCGGGCAGGTCGAACCGGCTCATCAACCCGGAGGGCCTCGGCGCCCCTCGCGGGTCCGTGGGCGCGGCGGCGGCCCCGCCCAGCTTCACGTCCGTCCGCGTCTCCCGCGAGGCGGCCCGCGCGTCCACCGTGGGCGCGTCCTCCTCCACGGGCGGCGGCAACGGCGGCAGCGCGCCCATGCCGGAGCGCGAGGGCCGCTCCGGCTCCACCGCCCGGCGCTGCCCCGTCAGGCGCGGCGCGGGCCGGGGCTCCGGCTCCGGTTCGGAGCGGCCCGTCAGGCGCGGCGCGGGCCGGGGCTCCGGCTCCGGCTCGAAGCGGCCCGTCGGGCGCGGCGCGGGCTTCTCCGGCTCCAGTTCGAAGCGGCCCGTCCGCGACGGCGGGCGCGGGCGCAGCGCCGCCGTGGCGTCATCCTCCGGGGACAGCGGCGGCGGCCGGGGCGGCAGCGCGGGCCTGAGCCCGGTGCGGCGCGGCGGGGACTCCGGCCGCGAGCCGCCTGAATCCAGGTCCTCGCCCAGCACGTCGCCGGCCCGTGCCTCCTCGGCCAGCCGCTCCGCGAAGACCTCCTTCACGAAGGCGGACAGGTGCGCGGACGTCGCGGGCGCGTGGTGCCGCGCCAGCCACTCCTCCAGCGCGTGCTGGAGCTGCGCCGCCTCCTGGTACCGCTCCGACAGGTCCTTCGCGAGCGCCTTGAGGACGATGGCGTCCAGGTCCGCCGGCACGCGCGGCGTCACCTGCGAGGGTGGCACCACCCGGCACTCCGACACCGCCGTCAGCGTCTGGATGTCGTTGGGCCGCTTGAACAGCCGCGTGCCGGTGAGCAGCTCGTAGAGGACGATGCCCAACGCGAAGATGTCCGCGCGGCAGTCCACCCGCATGCCCGCCGCCTGCTCCGGCGACATGTACGAGTACTTCCCCTTCAGCACCCCGGAGCGCGTCACCGTGGCCTGGTCCGCCGCCTTGGCGATGCCGAAGTCCACCACCTTCACCCCGCCCTCGAACGTGACGAGGATGTTCTGGGGGGACACGTCGCGGTGGACGATGCCCAGCGGCCGGCCCGTCGTCGGGTCCGTGCGCTTGTGCGCGTAGTCCAGGCCCGCGCACGCCTCGATGAGGATGCGGCACACCAGCGGCACCGGCAGCGGCTGCCCCATCAACTCCGAGTGCTTCCAGAGCTGCCGCAGGTCGTCGCCGTGGATGTACTCCATGGCGATGAAGAAGGAGTCGTCCTGGGCCCCCAGGTCGAAGATCTGCACCACGTTGGGGTGGTTGAGCCGGGCGGCGATGCGCGCCTCGTCCAGGAACATCTTGACGAAGTCGTCGTTCTCCGCGAGGTGCGGGAGGATCCGCTTGACCACCACCCGCTTGTCAGGCTCCGCCCCCTGAGGCCGCGCAAGATAGATCTGCGCCATCCCGCCCGTGGCGAGACGCTTCAGGAGCTGATACCTGCCATAGGTTTCGATGGACACGGCGACCTGACCGGCCCCTGGACGGGACAACCACCTTGAAGTGGCCCCGGGTTCCGGGCGCGGGAAGGACCCGAGCGTAAGCGCACCGGGAAGGAGGGTCAAACCCCCAACCGCTCCCGGAGCCGCCTTTGTGGCTATCTCCGGGCGGCCCGCACCTCGCGGGTCTCCCGCATCAGGGCCTCCAGCTCGTCCAGGTGCCGCTTCAGCACCGGCATCAGCACCGGCGCCACGTCCACCCGGTCGAACAGGTCCAGGACCCGGTCCACCTTCCGCTCGATCTCCCCGGCCCGCGCCGGGCTGATCCTGCGCAGCAGCAGGTCCGCGCCGGCCTCCATCAACACCCGCGCCACGGCGTCCCGGGAGGCGAGCGGCTCCTCCCTCCGCCGCCCCTCTCCCTTGATGACGCGCAACCCAGGCGCCTTCCCGGAGGGGCGGGCCGCGCTCGTCATCGTTCCTTCGAAATCCTGGGAGCTCACCGGGTGCCTCCTCGGCAGGTGCAGGTACGACCTCAGGGTACACACCGCGAGGTGACCTCCAATTTTCTGGTCATCCGCACAGGCGGAAGCAGACCTGTAGCACCGGGGACTGACACCGCCGTGAAGGGCCGGATGGTCGGCCCTTCACGGGCGCTACATCGCTTCGCAGGAGCGCCGGTAGTTGATGGCGATGCGCGTGCCGGCCGGCGGCACCACGTCGAACACCACGCTGTTGGTGGCGGCGTCGTAGGTCCAGCCCGACGTGGACGGCGTCCCGTTCACCGTCACCGTCACGGTGCCGGGCTCCGGCAGGTCGCTCAGCGGGAAGCGCTCCTGCGCGGAGAAGGCCTTGTCGCCCACCGCCTGCAGCAGCGGCCGGTAGTCCTCCGCGCAGACGCTCACCACCTCGCCTCCCGTGCGGGCGGTGGCCTCCGCGTAGCGGGTGCCGGCGCCACCGGCCGTCGCGCAGCCCTCCGCCGGCGGGGCGATGGCGTAGAAGGTCGCCCGCTGGGGCTGGTTCTGCCCCTTGAGCTGCTGGGCCCAGTCCACGTAGGTGTCCACCGCGTCGGGCGAGTGGTCATCCTCGTCGCTGACGAACAGCACCACCAGCGCGGCCTCCTCGCGCAGGAAGCCCGCGTTGCCGTCGTCGGGCAGGGGCGTGCGCGCGTCATCCGCGCTGTTCACCAGCGGCCGGGACAGGGCGCGGCGCATCGCCTCGAAGCCCTGCTCCACCTCCGCGCAGCGGCCCACCTGCACGTTCTGCTGGAGCTGCTGCGCCAGGTTCGGCGTCGCGCTCGTGAGGATGCGCGGCAGCGAGTTGTCCGCCGGGAAGAAGCGGCCCGCCTCGCCGCCCTCCGCGCCGCCCGGGCACGCGTTGGCCGGGTCCGGCGGCGTCACCGGGTGGATGCCCGTCGTCGTCACCGCCACGTTGAGGCTCACGCCCCGGTCCAGCGCCGTCTGCACGAAGGTGGGGATGGCGTCCACCAGGCGCGGGTGCTCCACCGCCATGGAGGCGGTGTTGTCCACCACCAGCAACACGTCCACCTTGCTGACGTCCTGCTGGATGAAGGTGTCCGTCCGCTCCACCCGCATGGACGACTCGCCCACCAGCGGCACCATCAACGGCGCTGGCAAATCACTGGAGGCCACGTATAGCGGCGACAGGTTCATGCCCGACACCAGGCCGAGGTACTCCACGCCCACCGTGAAGGCCTCGTTGGGCGGAAGTACGAAGGGGATGGGGTCCGGCACCGCCGACAGGCCGAACTCCGAGTCCGTGGTGCCCGGACCAATCCACACGTCGGCCACCGTCACCGGCGCGGCGCAGGCGTTGAGGAAGTTCACCTCCATGGGCTCGGCGGGGCAGTCCGGCCGCGCCACGCCCCAGTCCATGTAGCGGCGCGACGCCACCAGGCACACCGCCTGGGTGTTGGCCACCAGCGGCACCAGCATCACCGGGTTGGCCGGCTCCATCTGCTCGATCTGCACCGTGCCGGTGAAGTGGCCGCCCGCCACCGGCGCCATGAAGGCCACCTGGAAGCTGAACCAGTCCCCCGGGTACATGATGCCGCCGTAGAGGTCGCCGCCCGGCAGCGTGAAGACGCCGCCGCCGTCGTCGCGCAGGCGGATGTTCTTCACCGGGCACAAATCCGTGCCGCGGTTCTCCAGCTTGAGGCCCAGCACCGCGCCCTGCCCGGGCGGGATGGTGCCGAAGTCCAGCGCCTGCGGCGTGAGCACGAGCTCGCAGGGCGCGTGCGCCTCCGTGTCGCCGCGGAAGTCCATCTGCACCGTGGCGGCGGAGAAGGCGTTCGTGGTCATCACCAGCGAGCCCTCCGCCGCGCGCAGCTCGGTGGGCTCGTAGAAGACCTCCAGGTTGACCTCGCCGCCCGGCGGCAGCGTCACCGGCAGCGCCAGCGGCGTGTGGTTGAACTGGGGCGCCCCGCCCTGCTGCGGCAGCCAGTCCAGCGTGTTGATGGTGAGCCCGCCCTCGTTGGACGCGCCGCAGTTCTTCACGTTGATGATGACGCGCACCTTCGCGCCGAGCGGCTGCGTGCCGAAGTCGTGGAACGACGGAGACACGCACAGCTCCGGCGCGCCGCCGTAGCCGCGCAACGCCACGGGCGTCGTCGGGTGGCGGCGGCTCTCCACGTGGTACAGCGCGGTGTCCTGCGCCGCGCCCTGGTGGTCCGGGCTGTAGCGGAAGGTGAAGGTCCGCACCTCGCCGGGCTGGAGCACGAAGGGGAAGCTGACGTCGTTGTTCTGGGTGAAGGACGCGTCGCGGCCCTCCAGCGTCAACCGCGTCACCGTCACCGGCTCGGTGCTGATGTTACGGATGCTCGACTCGCGCACCGCGTCCCGGTCCACGGGCACCGCGCCGAAGTCCAGCACCTCCGGCTCGGCCACCACCGCGCGCTCCAGCGCCTCGGCGGCCACCTGCACCGACACGTCCGCGCAGCCGCGGCAGGGCGACACCGCCAGCGCCACCTGCTTGCGCCCCACCCGCACCGGGTGGAACGTCACGTTCAGCTCCCGGCTCTCACCGGGCGCCAGCGTCACCGCCTCCACGCTGAACTCGTCGCGGTCGGCGCCCACCAGCTTCGGCGTCACCTCCACCGGCAGCTCCGTGGGGTTGTCCAGCCGCAGCGGCAGCGTCTTCGTGGCGTCCGCCTCGATGCGGCCGAAGTCCAGCCGCCGCGGTGACACGCGGGCCCACGCGTCCACGCCGCTTCCATTCAGGGGGAGGCGCAGCAACGGCTCGATGCGCGTGTCCGAGCGCACCACCAGCACCGCGGGCTGGGCCCCCGCCGCGGCCGGCGCGAAGCGCACCCGCAGCGAGCACGCGCTCCCCGGTTGCAGGCTGTGGGGGCCCTCATGGGTGAACTCGGCCCGGTAGGCGCCCTCCGGCCCCTCCACCCAGACCTCGTTCACGTCGACGGGGGCGCGCCCCACGTTGCGCAGCGAAATCTCCGCCTCGCGCGCATCGAAGATGGCCACCTTCTCGAAGTCGACGCCACCAGGCGTCGCCGTCAGCCGCCCGTCCGCCAGCGCTGAACGCTCACGGTCCGCACACCCGGCCAGCAACCCCACCACCGCGAGGGCCACCCAGCCCCAGCGCCCTGTCATGGCCCACCCCTTCCCCACTACCGTCAACCCTGGCCGCCGCGTGCCTCACATGGAGCACGGCGAAAGGAACGATGGCGAAGCTAGGCACCCACTTCAGGGTGGGCAACCAGCCACACGTGGGTAACCCCGCGCCCAGGGGTGGGTGGACGTCCGGTAATCAAACCTTCGGAATGCGCAGTGTCTTGCTGATCATCGCGCTGCCGCTGGCCACGAACATCAGCGCCAGCGGGTGCAGCACCAACGGCCCCACGCGCCACTCGCCGCCCCAGAGGTCCGGCCCGACGCGCCCCGCCCACGTCGCCGCGGCCATCACCATCACCAACGCCAGACTCGTGGGGATGGGCGTGCCCTCGAAGTACTTCACCTTCCCCGTCTCATCCGACAGTTCCGCCGAGGTGACGTTGAAGCGCGCCAGCCGGCTGATGCCACACGCCACGAAATAGAGCAGCGCCGCCACGTCCAGCGAGCCGCGCATCCCCACCGCGAAGGCCAGCGCCGCCGGGGCCATGCCGAAGGAGATGACGTCCGCCAGCGAGTCCAGGTCCGCGCCCAGCGGCGACTTCTTGAAGCGCCAGCGCGCGATGCGCCCGTCCATGACGTCCATCACCAACGCCACCGGCATCAACCCGAAGGCCACCCACAGCCAGCGCACCTCCCCGGACGCCAGGTACTGCATCGACGCCAGGATGGCGCCCGCCCCCGCGAAGCCGTTGCCCAGCGTCACGAAGTCAGCGAGCACGAACGTGCGAATCATCGAGAAGTGACGGCGCGGGCGGCGGGCACGGGACGGCTCGGTCGACATATGCGCAATTTCCTACCACACCCCTCCCGCGTGGCCGGCACCTCGTTCTTGGCACACTGCGTTGTGCCCGGCGGTGTGGGAAATCATCCAGTTTCAGAAACACTTTGACGGTGTGATCAGCCGCTCCCTACGCTCGACACTGTCATGCACCCAAAATTTCACCCGCCCCTCCGGCGCGGTGTGTTCCCGCGCACCCGGAACACCCGCTGGCAGTTCTCCCTCCTCGCGGGCCTCAGCCTGCTGTTCACCTCCGCCTGTGGTGATGACGGTGACGACGGCACCGTCCCCGAGCCGACGCCCACCTATGAAGCCACCATCCGCCGGACCGCCCACGGCGTGCCGCACATCACCGGCAAGGACATGGGCAGCGTGGCGTACGGCAACGGCTACGCCTTCGCCCAGGACCACGTCTGCATCCTCGCGGACCAGCTCCTGAAGGTCCGCGGCGAGCGCGCCCGCTACCTGGGCCAGGGCCCCGGCAGCACCTACGCGGGCAGCGACTTCGCCTACCGCGCGCTGGGCCTCCATGACCGCGCCAAGGCCCGGTTCGGCCAGCAGTCCGCCACCATCCAGGCGATGCTCAAGGGCTACGCCGCCGGCTTCAACCGCTACCTGGAGGAGACGCCGAAGGATCAGCTCCCCGCGCCCTGCACCAACGCCGCGTGGGTGAAGCCCATCTCCGAGGTGGACCTGCTGGCGTATGCCTTCAGCGCGGCGCTGACGGGCAGCAGCTATCAGCTCATCCTCGCCATCGCCGCGGCCACCCCGCCCAACGTGACGGCGGAGGCCATTGGCACGCCCGCGCGCGACCACGTGAAGATCACCCGCCCCGAAACGCACCAGGTGGGAAGCAACGGCTGGGCCATTGGCCGAGACCGCTCCGCCTCCGGCCACGGCATGGTGGTGGCCAACCCGCACTTCCCCTGGGAAGGCGAGCTGAAGCTGTGGGAGAGCCACCTCACCGTCCCGGGCGAGCTGGACATCTACGGCGTGGGCCTGCTGGGCGTGCCCGCGGTGCTCATCGGCTTCAACAACGACGTGGCCTGGACGCACACCTTCTCCTCCGGCCAGCGCATGACGCTGTACGGGCTCCGCCTGGTGCCGGGCAAGCCGACCTCGTACGTGTACGACGGCGAAGAGCGGGAGATGACCTGGAAGGACATCAACATCCTGGTGCGGCTCGACAACGGGCTGCTCCTCAACGTCACCCGCCGCATCTACTTCAGCCACTACGGCCCCATCATCTCCATCCCCGGCACCGCGGAGTGGACCGAGCAGTCCGTGCTCACCTACCGCGACGCCAACCTGGAGAACGACACCCTGCTGGCGCAGTTCGTGGGCATGAACCAGGCGAAGAGCCTGGACGAGTTCAAGGCCGTCTACGCGCGTGAGCAGGGCATCCCCTGGGTCAACACCATGGCGGCCGACCGCGCGGGCAACACCTGGTACACGGACGCCACGCCCACGCCGAACCTGTCCCCCGTGGCGCTGGCCACCTGGAACGCCGCCCGCCAGGGCGCCGACCCCGCCACCACCCTCCTCTGGAACCAGATGGGCCTGGTGCTCCTGGACGGCAGCACCAGCAGCAACGAGTGGCAGGACGAGGAAGGCGCCCGCAGCCCGGGCCTGGTGCCCTTCAGCAAGGTGCCCAAGCTGGACCGCACCGACTTCGTCTTCAACGCCAACGACAGCTACTGGCTGGCCAACCCCGCCGCGCCGCTCACGGGCTACTCGCCCATGCACGGCCTGGAGGGCGTGGTCCAGACCCCGCGCACCCGCCTCAACGCGGTGATGCTCACCGAGGTGGCGGAGAACGGCGCCTCCGGCGCGGACGGCAAGTTCACCCGCGCCGAGCTGCAGGACGCCATCCTCAACAACCGCGGCATGATCGCCGAGCTGTTCCTCGACGACGTGGTGGCCCGCTGCACCGGCCAGACGGAGGTGCCCCACGGCAGCGGCACCGTGGACATCAGCCAGGCGTGCGCGCTGCTCGCGCAGTGGGACCGCCGCTATGACGTGGACAGCGTGGGCGCCATCGTCTGGCGCGAGTTCGCCGGCGCGTTCCCCTTCGCGGAGCTGCAGGCCAGCCCGGTGCTGTATGCCCAGCCCTTCGACCCGGCGAACCCCATCGCCACGCCGCACACGCTGGCGCCCGCGCCCGCCGAGGGCGTGGACCCGGTGCTGGCGAAGCTGGCGCAGGCGGTGGACACGCTGACGCGCGCGGGCCTGTCGTTGGACCTGCCGCTGGGCGAGGCGCAGTTCTCCCCGCGCGTGAGCGGCGAGCGCATCCCCATCCACGGCGCGACCAACTACGACGGCGCGGCGAACATCGTGGGCTTCGGCACGCTGAAGTCCACCACGCCCGCCGCCGAGGTCGGCACCGCCACGCGTGAGGTCATCAACGCGCGCACGGGCCTGTCCCGCGGCGGCTACGTCGTCAACAACGGCAGCAGCTTCATCATGGCCATGGAGTTCACGGACACGGGCGTGGCGGCCAACGCCCTGCTGACGTACAGCGAGTCCAGCGACCCGGCCTCGGAGTACTACGCGGACCAGACGCGCCTGTTCTCCCAGAAGCAGTGGCGGCCCATCCTCTTCACCGCCGAAGAGGTCGCCGCCGCGCCGGCCGAGCAGCTCACGCTCACCGGCGACTGACGTCCCTTCCGGCCCCCGATTCGTCGGGGGCCGGACACCCCGCGGCCCTTCGGGGCACTGTCTGGCCGCGGAGGTCCGCCCCGCGGTCCGATTCCCTCCGCTCCCAGGACGCGCGCCAATGGGTGCGCAGACCGCCAGACACGGCCGTTCGTACTGGCAGCAAGGGGGACATCATGGCCACACCCGTCTACAAGACCGCCATCATCGGCAGAGTGTTCTTCCTCCGTTGGGAGGCGCCTCCCAGCCAGGAGGAGATTCACGCCGTCTTCCAGCAGATGAAGGGCGTGCACGCGCAGCTCCAGCACCCGCTCGTCCTCGTCGCCAGCCTCTCACCGAAGTCCTCCGTGCCCAACTCGGAGCAGCGGCGCAACCTGTCCACCTTCCATTCGGACGCGCGCCCGCTCTTCACGGAGATCCACGCCATCGTCGAAGGCAATGACCTGCAATACAACCTGCAGCGGGTCATCATCTCCGGCATCAACCTGGTGACGCGCACCTTCGATGAGACCTTCCACCGCGTGCACAAGCACGCCGACCTGGTCGCGCCCTTCCTCGGCAAGAGCCTGGGCGTGGACGGCGTGAAGGTCATCGAGGAGGCCCGGGCGCGCGGCGTCGTGTGAGCCGCCCGCCCTCCGCGCCCCGTCAGCCCGCGGCGGGGACCTCCGCGGCCCGGGGCGCCAGGGCGTCCCGCCCGGGCAGGGCCGGCGCGGCGGTGCCCCGCACGAAGCAGTGGTCGAAGAAGTCCACGTAGAGGTACTCCGGCCAGGACACCATGGACCGGGGGCCCCGCATCACCGCGCGCGTCAGCTCCGTCACCATCATCCCCGCCGCGCTCGTCGCGCCCACCACGCAGGTGGGCGCATGGCCCCGGCCCTGGTAGCACGCGTCCATGTACTCGCGGAGCATGTAGCTGCCCAGGTGGGGGATGATGGCGGGCAGGTCGATGCGGCCGTCGGGGAGGAGGTACAGCGCCTCGTACAGCGGCGCGTCCGGCTGGAAGACGTGCAGCGCCGCGCCGAAGCCCAGCATCAACCCCGTCATCACCGGCACGCCGCGCTGGCGGCACGCGCGGTGGAGCACCTGCTTCTCCCGCGCCCCCGCGATGTCGATGACCTCCACCACGTAATCCACCGGCGGCAGCGCGCCGCCCCCGCCGAGCACGTCCTCCACGTTCGCCCCGGTGATGCCCTCCGGCACCTGCCGCAGCCGCAGCGCCGGGTGGATGTCACGGCACATCCGCCCCACCACCTCCACCTTGGAGCGGCCCAGCGTGCTCTCGAAGCAGCCCACCTGCCGGTTCATGTTGTGGCGCTCGTAGACGTCGAAGTCCGCCAGCGTCACGCTCCCGAAGCCCAGCCGCGCCAGGTCCACCGCGCACTGCCCGCCCGCGCCGCCCACCCCCGCCACCAACACATGCGTGCGTGACAGCTTGTCCAGCGTCTCCGCATCCACCACCCCCAGATTGCGCTGGAACCGCTGCTCGACCATGGGCCGCCCCCGGTTGGAGTCTGGCTTTCATGTGCCCCCCTCCCCGGAGGGTGGCGAGAGCCCCACGGGCGCGTGTGTTCAGCACCCCGCCCACGTCACCTGGTGCCGTCTGGACCCCGTCAGTCCGCCCGTCCTGGAGCGCCAATCCGCTCTTGCCCGTTCTGCGCACCTGTGGTCATTTGCGCGCCTTCGTCACCCACGCCCCTCAATCCCTGCCGGTCTTCCCTCGTGACACCCCGGGAGCCGCACCGGTGACACGCGCGCTTCAGCGTTGAAGCATGCGCGGAAGTACCCCGGGCACCAGGGGATGTCAGAGGTTCGATCCAGAGTGGCCTTCACCCATGAAGTCCCAACCTGGAGAACACTCCAGGGGTTACAGGGGTTTATTGATTGGCGTGAATTCTGCTCAGGCGCGGCACGTCCGGGGCGTCATGGGCCGGCGGTCACTCGACACCCCCGAACATCTTCAGCCGATCCGAGGTCTGTATGCGTTCCGTGTTCTTCCTCTGTGTCTCGTTGGCATGTCTGTCGTTGGCTGGAAGCGCCCAAGCGGCCCCCTCTGATGACATGCGGCGGGCTGTCTCACAGGCCGCGGCCCTCCAGGGCGTGACGCTGGCGGAGGACGCCGTCAGCAGCGCCGCGTTCCTGGGCTCCAGCAATCCGGGAGGCAGCGAGCGCGTGGCGCTCTTCGGCGCCGTGGCCCACTACCGCTACCGCCTGAGGGTGGGTCCAACGGAACACGACGTCGTCACCCTGCACCGGGTGGTGAAGGAGGACGGGGCGTGGCGGCCGGCGCGCTCGTCCCGCGCGGTGTTCATGGTGCACGGCGACGGGTGGGGCTTCGAGGCCGCGTTCCTCTCCAGCGTCGGCTCGGCGTACGTACCGCCGGAGCAGTCGCTGGCGGCGTACCTGGCGAAGGAGGGCGTGGACGTGTGGGGCATCGACCTGCGGTGGGCGGGGGTGCCGGAGGGGACGCAGGACTTTCGCTTCATGAAGAACTGGACGCTGGAGACGCACGCGACCGACGTGGGCGTGGCCCTGGGCGTGGCGCGGCTGATGCGGCTGGCGGGCGGCAACTTCCTGGGCAACATGCACCTGCTGGGCTGGAGCCGGGGCGCGGTGGTGGGTTACGCGTACCTCAACCGCGAGGCCCTGCTGCCGCGCGCGCTGCGCCAGGTGGACGGCTTCATCCCCATGGACATGGCGGTGCGCTTCGGGCCGCGGGACGCCCAGCAGCAGGCCTGGGCCTGCGAGCGCTTCGAGGCGCTGAGCGACGCGCGCCGGGAGGGCCGGCTGGAGGGCGGCCTGCTCGGGCCGGCGCCGGGGATGATGCTGCGGGCCATCGGTCAGCTCGCCGCGAGCGAACCGACGGCGCCGTCCCTGCTGGTGGAGCCCGACGTCTTCGGGCCGGGCACGGGGCGTCCCACCAACCGCAAGCTGGCCGTCGTCGCCGCGGGCGCCACGAGCGTCCTCTTCGCGCCGCTCCAGCCCATCGTCCCGGGCTACCACCTGCTGGGCAGCACGCCGGATGCCATGGGCCTGCCGGAGCAGCTCACCTTCACCCGCGAGGGCTACCTCTTCGAATACGGCCAGCGCGCGGCCCCCTACCAGAGCCTCAACGAGGTGGTGGAGACGGAGGCGTGGGCCTGCGGCCTGGACGTGCCCTACGATGACCGCCTGCGCCACGTGAAGGTGCCGGTGCTGTACGTGGGCGCCGCGGGCGGCGTGGGCCGCTACGGCGAGCACAGCGTGACGCTGCTGGGCAGCCGGGACGTCACCGTCCTCGACATCCGCACGCTGCCGGAGGCCGCGCGCGCCCTGGACTACGGGCACGCGGACCTGTTCCTCGCGGACGACGCGCGCGTGCGTGTCTGGAGGCCGCTGCTCCAGTGGGTCCGCGCCCACTGACGCGAAGAGGCTAGCCGTCGCCCTTCCACAGGCCGTGGCGCCGGGCCCGCCGGCCCAGCGTCACCGGGTCCATCCCCAGCGCCACGGCCGCGCGCCGCAGCACCCCGCCGTGGCGCTCCAGGGCCTCGCGGATGAGCTCGCGCTCCACCCGCTCCAGCCGCGCGCGCAGCGAGCCATCTCCCCCTGGCTCGTTGCGCAGGGCCATGGTGGCCCCCAGCGCCGGGGGCAACAGCCGGGGTGACACGACCTCTCCCGGACGGGAGAGCAGCACCGAGCGCTCCAGGACGTTGCGCAGCTCGCGCACGTTGCCCGGCCAGGCATAGGCCCGCAGCGCGTCCACCGCGTCCGGCGCGATGCCGCTGGCGGAGCGGCGCAGGGTGCGGTTGAACAGCTCCAGGAAGTAGAGCGCCAGCTCCGGCACGTCCTCCGGCCTGTCCCGCAGCGGAGGGATGTCCACCGTGAAGCTGTTGAGCCGGTAGAAGAGGTCCGCGCGGAAGCGGCCGGCGCGCACCTCCTCGCCCAGGTCCTTGTTGCTGGCGGCCACCACGCGCACGTCCACGTGGCGCACCTGGGTGCCGCCCACCGGGCGCACGTCCCCCGTCTCCAGCACGCGCAGGAGCTTCGCCTGGAGGTTGGCGGTGGTGTTCTCGATTTCGTCCAGGAAGATGGTGCCGCCGTTGGCGAGCACGAAGAGGCCGGGGTGGTCCGCCACCGCGCCGGTGAAGGCGCCCTTCACGTGGCCGAACAGCTCGCTCTCCAGCAGCGTCTCCGACAGGGCGCCGCAGTCCTGCACCACGAGCGGCACGTCCCCCCGGCCGCTGAGCCGGTGGAGGATGCGCGCCAGCACCTCCTTGCCCGTGCCCGTCTCGCCCTGGAGCAGCACGGCCACGCGGTGCGGCGCCACCAGGCGGATGAGCTCCATCACCCGCTGCATGGCGCCGCTGCGGAAGCCCACCTCTTCCCCGCCGCGGACACCGGGCGCGGGCGGCAGCTCCTGCGCCAGCGCGCGCTCGCGCAGCAGGCCGCGCTCCAGCTCCAGCGCCATGCGCAACTGCTCGGTGCGCACGCCGTGCTCGCGCCCCGCCTGGAGCACCGCCTGGCACAGCGCCTCCCGCGTGGGCGCGGGCCCCAGCGCGCGGAAGATGCGGCCGGCGTTGAAGAGCGCCACCAGCCGCTCGGGCGCGGCGGGCGCGCAGTAGACGATGCGGGACGCCAGGTCGCTGGGCGGCCCCGCGCCGGAAGGGTCCGCCTCCGCGCGCCGGGCGGCCAGGGAATCCACCAGGGCGAGCGCCTGCTCCTCGTCCTGGCCGCACACCACCAGGCACGCCGCGTCCCCGCGCGTCACCAGCGCGTGGGCCTCCGCCGGGACGGCGGCGAAGTGGAGCTTGGCCACGCCCTCCAGCGCGGCGCCCACCGCCCGCGCCTCCTCCTCGGTGGCGAAGGCCACCACCACCTGGAGGTGCGACGAGGCGAGGTAGCGCGCCAGCTTCACGCCATCCGCTTCCTCGAAGGCCCGGAAGCTCACCCCCAGCGCCGCCACCGCGCCGGACGCGTCGTGCCGCCACCGCACCATGCCGCTCACACGGATGTGCTCACCCGAGTCCGGCAGCGAGAACGACAGCTCCACGTCCTCGCCCTCACGCGGCCCCTCGGAGGCCGCGCGCGGCGTGGCGATGAGCCCGATGCCCGTTTCGCTGATGTTGACGGCCCAGCACCCATGGAGCGCCGGCTGCGTCACCACCTTCACGTACAACGGCTTGCGCTCGCTTCGAGGGGCGTAGGCGGACACAGGCCGCGTCATGACCACCGCAGTCTACTTGAGGGATGAAGCGACGTTGACAAATTGCGGCGCGGGAAGATCCGCTAACCATCACTTCAGCCATGTAGGCAAAAGTCATGAACGGCGGCGCGGCGGAAGGTATCAACCCGCGGCGAGCCCGTCTTGAGACTTGGGAGCTGCCCGGGTGCTCCCCCTGCCCCGCCGCTGCTGGCATGCTGGGAGCGCTTCATGGTCCTCGCAGACGGCACATCCTCCCGCTCCGGCCCGACGCTCCGGATTGCCCAGAAAGTCGCTCGCACGGAGGCGGAGGGCCCGGGTGTGCGCTACGCCCTGTGGGTCCAGGGCTGCCCCCTGCGCTGCGCGGGGTGCTGCAACCCGGAGATGTTCGCGACCGAGCGCGGCACGGTGGAGCCGGTGGAGGCGCTGGCCCGGCAGGTGCTGGCCACGCCCGGCATCGAAGGCCTCACCCTGCTGGGCGGCGAGCCCTTCTCGCAGGCCGGCCCCGCCGCGCTGCTGTGCGAGCGCGTCCGCGCCGCAGGGCTGAGCGTCATGGTCTTCACCGGCTACACGCTCGCGGAGCTGCGGGCCCAGGGAAGCGAGGACGTGGCGCGGCTGCTCGCCACGGTGGACCTGCTGGTGGACGGCCGCTTCGAGAAGGAGCAGCCGGAGACGGCGCGGCGGTGGATTGGCTCGCGCAACCAGGTGATGCACTTCTTCACCGCCCGGTACGCGCCGGATGACGCGTGTTTCACCGCGCCCAACACGGCGGAGGTGCACTTCGTCGGCGGCAGGCTCGTCATCAACGGCTGGCCCGCGCTCGCCGACCGGCTCCGCCCATGATTCATGTCGCGCCGACCGAGCTCGAGCTGCTCACGCTCGCCCGCGCCGTCGTCGGCCTGGGCCAGTACGCACCCGTGGAGGACCTGCTCCGCAACCGGCACGACGTCCCGGCGAAGCTCAGCCCCGGCGCGATGCACGTCCTGCGGGACACGCTCGCCAAGGGCGGCGTGCTCGCGCTCGTCCGGTGTGGCGGCTGGCGGCGGCAGCGCACCGCGCGCGACGGGCAGCCGCGCTCCGGCCGGCTGTGGGAACGGCACGCGCCGCCCGCCCTGCGCTTCTCGCCGCGCTCCTTCCTCGTCCTGCGGTGGCTGCTGGAGCAGCCCCTGACGGCGCATGGGGCCATGCCGCTCCACGAGGACGGCGCGCCCACGCTCGCCGACGAGCTCGTCCTGTTTCTGTGCTGCCGCCTGGTGGCCGGCAGCCCCTGCGCGCCGGCCCTGGGCGCCCAGCCCCTCTTCCGCCGCTCCGCGCTCTGCTGGCTGGGCTTCCCGGAGCAGTTCGGGGCGCACCGCCCAAAGCTCGACGCCGCCGCCTTCGCGCCGCTGCTGGCGGACGGCGCGTGGCTGCTGGAGGCGCTGCGCCTGGAGCTCGCGCAGCGCTGGCGTGCGTTGGAGGAGTCCAAGCGCACCATCGCCTCCCCCGCCGAGGCCCTGGCCCTGGGCACCGCGCAGGAGGCCGTGCTCGCCGCGTTCCTGGACGCGGTGGATGGCGCGGGCCGGAGAGACCTGGCGGGCTTCCTGCTCGAAGCGGCGCGCCCGTTGCTGGAGCAGCCCGCCTCGCGCTGGGTGGAGGGGCTGTCCACCGCGGCGACCTTGTCCTCGCGCGCCGAGGCGGCCCGGGCCGCCGCCGCCGTCCTCCGCATCCTGGGCCGGCTGGCGCGGTGGGACGCCGAACACCGCGCGGTGCGCTTCTTCGACGACGACTACGACACCGCCCAGCGCCTGCTGTCCGAATGGAGCGCCTTCGGCGAAGCCGGTTTCCGCCGCGCCGAGGACCACGCCCGGCACCTGGCCACCGCCCTCACCAGCGCCAGCGGCGCTGCCGCCGCACCTCCACCTTCCACCGCCGGGAGCGCCCCATGAGCCGCGCCTACCGAGTCTCCGTCTCCGAGTCCCTCAACCGCGTGGTCCAGGCCGAGGACGGCCTCTGCTCCAAGCTGGAGCTGCTCCCCCTCCTTTCGCAAGCGGAGCTGGCCGGGCTGCTCGCGGCGGAGCTGGCGAACCGGGGCTTCACGCAAGAGGGAGACGTCGCCCTGCGCACGGAGGCGGATGGCGTCCGCGTCGCCATCGACGTCACCACCGGCGACGTCAGCGTCACGCTCAGCGGTGAGCAGGAGGTGGAGCTGAAGGCCCGGGGCGAGCTGGCCGTGGAGAACCCGCACGCCGTGGAGGAGGCGAAGCTGCGGGCCCAGGACCTGGCGCGCGCCAGGCTGGAGGACGCGGCGGACGTCGCCACGGAGACGCTGCGCCAGCAGGTGACGCAGAAGCTCGAAGGGCGGCTGCGCGACCTCAAGTCGGAGCTGGACGCCATCTCCAACAAGGTGACGGCGGAGGCGCTCAAGGTGCGCGCCGGGCAGCTCGGCACCGTCGAGGAGGTGCACGAGGACGCGGCGACGGGCTCGCTCACCATCAAGGTGCGCGTATGAGCCAGCGCATCCCCGAGGAGTCGCTGCCCACCGAGCTGTCCCCCTTCGCCGCCGTCGAGGCCGCCTACCCCGCCGAGCTGAACCGCGTCTGCGAGGCGCTGCTGCGCGGCCTGCCCGTCATGGTGGAGGCGGACAAGGAGCTGACGCCGTACTTCTACAAGTGCCTGCGGGACAGGCTGAAGAAGGACGGCAAGCAGTTCCTCTACCTGGACGGCCGCACCGCGCAGGAGCCGCCCCCGGGCATGCCGGCGCCCTCCATGATGGCCACGCTCATCGCGCAGCTCCGGGACGCGGTGCGGGGCGCGGTGCGGGAGCGCATCGTCGTGCTGCCGCACCTGGACCTGCTCACCACCAGCAGCGGCGGGCTCACCAGCGAGGCGCGCGAGGTCATCCCCCTGCTGTACGAAAACCCGGAGATGGTCTGGGTCGGCTTCAAGGACCCGTCCTTCGCCGTGCCGCGCGTCATCGAGAACCTCTTCCCCCACAAGGAGAGCATCCTCGGCGTGGGGCGGGACAGGCTCCGCCACCTCATCACCCAGCGCGAGTGCCGCAAGTTCGGCCGGGGCCTTCAGCCCTACGCGCTCTACAAGCACGTCTCCGGCGTCAACGCCGTGCGCCTGCGGCGGCTGCTGGGCGCCATCACCGGCGAGGACTACCCCGCCAACCCGAAGCCCGCGTATGCGCAGCTGCGCTCGGCCACGCTCACCGGCGCGCTCAGCGTCCCGGAGCTGGAGCTGCACGCGGACATCGGCGGCTACGCCAAGGTGAAGCAGCGGCTCCAGCAGGAGCTTCTGGACGTCCTGTCCCACAAGGACACGCTGAGCGACCCGGAGGCCGTGAAGCGCGTGGAGGCGCTGCTTCCGCGCGGGATGATCTTCTGGGGCCCGCCCGGCACCGGCAAGACGCTCTTCGCCAAGGCCATGGCCTCCGCGCTGGGCGCGGCCGTCCAGGTGGTGAGCGGCCCCGAGCTCAAGAGCCGCTGGGTGGGCGAGAGCGAGGAGAACCTCCGCCAGATCTTCGTCCGCGCGCGGCAGGCGGCGCCCAGCATCATCGTCTTCGACGAGCTGGACTCCTTCGCGTCGGCGCGTGGCACGTACACCGGCTCGGGCGTGGAGCACTCCATGGTGAACCAGCTCCTCACGGAGATGGACGGGTTCCGCAAGGAGGAGCTCGTCTTCGTGGTGGGCACCACCAACTTCGTGGAGTCCCTGGACCCGGCGCTGCTGCGCCCGGGCCGCTTCGAGTTCCAGCTCTGCATCCCCTACCCCAACAGCGCGGACCGGCGCGCCATCCTGTCCATCTACGACCAGAAGCTGGGCCTGGAGATGACGGAGCGCGCGCTGGACTACGCGGTGAAGCGCACGGGCGACCGGGTGGAGGGCACCGGCACGCGCTTCTCCGGTGACCACATCCAGGCGCTGTGCCGGGCGCTCGCGCGGCGGCGGCTGCGCGAAGGCGCCCAGGGCCCCACCGAGGCGGTGGACGTGGAGCGCGCCCTCACGGAGTTCCTGGACCGGCCGGAGCTGACGCCCACCGAGGAGCGCGTGGTGGCCACCCACGAGGCGGGCCACGCGGTGTGCGCCCTCTTCTGCGAGCACGCGCCCGCGATTGACCGCATCAGCATCCGGGGCGACCTGGCGGGCTCGCTGGGCCACGTGCAGTACGCGGACCCGGCGCACCGCTACGTCGTCACGCGAGGCCAGTTGCTCGACAGCATCTGCATGCTCTTCGGCGGCCGGGAGGCGGAGGCGCTGCTGCTGGATGACCTCTCCCTGGGCAGCGCGCATGACCTGGAGCGCGCCACGGAGATTGCGCGCGAGCTGGTGGAGGACCTGGGCATGGGCGGCGACGGCGTGCCCGTGCGCCGCTATGACGCGCCGGGGCGGCAGGCGGAGCGGCACGCCCTGTCCGACGCGACGCGGAGCACGCTGGAGGCCGCCATCCAGGAGGTGCTGGCCGTCCAGCGCGCCCGGGCCCGGGATATCCTCCGGCGCGAGAAGGAGCGGCTCGTGGCCCTGAGGGATTTGCTCATTGAACGCAAGGTGTTGGACCGCGAGGCCTTCACCCACCTGGTGCCCGCGACCGCGGCGCCGAAGAAGGAGCCCGCGCTTGGCTAGCCTCATCCTCCGCCTCCAGGTGGACCCGGCGACGGGCCGCAAGGACGTCATCATCCAGTACGAGAGCGACGCGGACGCGCTGCCCATGGAGCACGAGGACGAGCACCGCCGGCTCGTGGACTCGCTCATCCAGGGTGGCACGCTGAAGGCCTCCGAGCTGGGCCGCGTCATCGTCCGGCGCGACACGCCGTCGGGCCAGTCGGCCGAGCCCACCGCCCCCCCCGAGGACGCCTCCGAGAAGGTCCCCCAGAAGGCTTGATGTCCATGCTCGTCTTCACCAGTGAGGAGGCGCTCCAACTGGCGCTGACCTCCGGACTCGTCCCCGCTGAAGTCCAGGCCGCTCCCGCCCGCTGCCACCGGACACCCGACGGCGCGCTCCACGTCGTGCCGGAGGCGCGGCTCTCGGAGGAGGCGCTGGCGCGGCTCGCGTCCCTGGGCGTCCAGGTGACTCGAACCCACGCGAAGGAGGCCACGCCGGTCCTCTGCTGGGCGGAGCTGGTGCGGGCGCGGCGCGTGCCCTTGGAGAGCGCGCCCACCGGTCCGGTGCTGTTCCTGCCGCCGAGCGCGGAGGCCCTGCTGCCCCTTGCGGGCGAGATGCTGCGGTTGGGATGTGACCGGCAGGAGGTGTGCTTCGCGCAATCCTCCAAGGGAAGCGGACCGCGTGCCTTGCTCCGCGCGGTGGCGCCGCCCTACTTCACGCTGACCAGCGCGCTGGACACCACGGGGCCGCTGCGCGCCTTCGTCCCCGCCGTCCCGGGCCAACAGTCCGTCTGGGTGGAGGTGGGCTACACGCATCCGCTCGCGCGCGCGCTGCAAGCGCCCGTGGGGACCTTGCTGCTCATCCGCGGCGAAGGTCCGTGGCTGACCGCGCCGGACGGCCCGTGGACGGACCTGTACCAACACACCGACCTGCGGCTCCCCGCCCCCAGCGAGGACTGGACGCCCGCGCCCACGCCGGGCCGGCTCACGGTGCCGCTGCGACTCACGCGGGCCGCTCGCACCGAGCCCGCCAGCCTCTGGGTGCTGCGAGAGGACGCGCTCGCCCAGGTGGAGTCCCTGGTCCACACGCTGCCGGAGCCGCTGCTCGCGCAGCTCCGCTTCGCTGTCATGGGGCCGCTGGAGGCGCCGTGCATCGTGCTGCGCGCCCGGGCGGGCCGGGAACGGCCACCGGAGCTGGGCCTGTCGGGCATGGCGTATGCGCCGCTGCCGCAGCTCGCGGACCTCTTCCTGCCGTGTGACGGGCTGCTGGAGCCGCCCGTGCGCAGAGACAGGCTGCGCGCGTTGCTGGTGCCCCAGGCCGACACCGTGACGTGGCTCCACCCCACCGGAGGCGGCGGCTTCCGCGCGGAGCGGCTGCCGGAGTCCGCGTTCCAGCCGCTCGACACCTGGGTGGACTACGTCGTGGACGCCAACGCCGACGCGCTCATGCCTTGGGTCCGGGGCGCGAGCTTCGACTTCGCCGCCTTCGAAGTGGCGGAGGGTGAGTGGCAGGCCGCGGCCCGCTCGGTGCAATCGGACGAGGAGGACGACCGAAGCCCAAGAAGCGCGCGCCGCGGCCGGCGTGCGGCGACGACGCCTTCCGAGGCGCCCGCGAGCCCTCCCCCCATCGTCGCCGTCCGCGTCGCGCACCCCGCGCCCAGCGGCGCCTCCCTGGCGCCGCTCACGCCCGCGCAGACCGACGCGGTGGAAGAGGAGCTGACCGCGCTGGAGAAGTCCTTCCTGGCCCTGGAGGTGCCCGCCGATTCGCCGCAGCGACAGGAGCTCTGGACGCGCATGGCGGAGCTGAATGGCCGCTTGGGCCGCGGACGAGACGCGAGCCTGTGCTGGACGCGCGCCCTGTGGTCCGCGTCCGACACCGAGGCCACGGAGCTCGCGCGGCGCTGGGCCGATGCGGAGTCACAAGGAAGCGCCACGCCCGCCGAACGGATGGCGTCCCCCGCGCCCACGGGCGATGACGTGCGAGGCATCGCCAGCAGCCTGGTGCGCGCGGTGCGGGACCCGAGCGCCCCCGCGCCGGTCGACGTGGCCTCCGTCCAACGGTGGCTGGACCGGCATGACGCGGAGCTCGATGTCCGGTCGCTCTGGCTGACGCGGACGGCGCTCGACACGCTGTCGGGCGGGGACGCGCTCGGTCTGGCACGCGCGGGCGACCGGCTGCTGGAGATGCTCCAGCGCGGCCTGTCCCTCGCGAGAGACGTGCCGCGCTTCCTTCGAGGCGGCACGGATTCGGCCCATGTGCCCCGCGTGGTGTCGCAGCTCGAAGCCCTGCTGGAGCGCTTCGAGACCACGCCCCGCCGCCGCTCGTCCATCGAAGCGGCGCCCGCCCTCACGCTGGCCTACGTGCGCTACGTCTTCGCCGTGGGACTGGCGCGGCTCGGGCAGGCGGACCGGGCCCGGGCCCTGGCATCCGCGGCGGCGGGCGCTGTCGACGCGACGGAGGTCATCCACGGCTTCCTCTCCCGTGCCTACGGCGCGCGCGTGGCGCAGGCCCTGGAAGGTCAGCCGCCCGAGGCGCCGCTGCCCGCCGACATCGCCGCCGAGCTGAACGCCCTGGGCACCTTCCAGCGGTACAAGGTGGACCGGCTGCGGCAGGCCTCGGCGCTGCTGGAGCCCAGCGAGCGGCTCGACCCCGCGAGGGCCTTCGGTCGCGGCGCGCGCGACTTGCGCGGCGAGGAGTTCGCGACCCTTCGCGACTTGAAGGACCCGGCCCAGGTGGCCGCGCAGGTAGAAGCCCTGACGAGCCGGGCCACCGAGATGAGCCAGGCCGCAGCGGAGCGCCAGCGGCTCATCGGAGGGCTGCTGGACACGTTGCCCCGCGTCGCTCCGGCGCGCGCGCTCCCCGTATTGGACCGGCTCGTCGCGTCGATGGAGGCGCTGCCCGGTGAAGCCCAGGCCGTGCTGCTGGGAGACGCGCTGACGCTGGCGGCCCTCTTCGGCCGCGCGGACCACGCGATGAAGCTGGCGGCGCGGCTGCGCACGGTGCTCACGGCGCTGGCCCCCACGTCGCCCGCCTGGGGACAAGGCATCCTCGGGGTGAGCCTGCGGGGCCTGCGCCGGGTGGGCCTGTCTCGCGAAGCCGCCGAGCTGGTGGACGCGGCGCAAGAGCGACTGACGGGCCCAAAGACACCTTTGACGGCGAGGCTCGGCGTTGCGGCAGGACTGTCCATGCAGGGGCGCACGGCCGAGGCTGTCGACGTGTTCGACGCCGCCTTCGAATCACTGGGCACGGCGAAGGGCGGCTTGCCGGAGCGGCTGGCCTTGATGCGCAGCCTCGCGAACGCGCTGGCGCATGCCCCCGTGGAGCTGGCGCTTCCGGGGCTGGCGCGCATCTCCGAAGGGCTGCCGAACGTCACGGACAGCTACAACACCAACAGCCACTTCTGCCTCTCCGTGGTGGAGCTGGCGGACGCGCTGGTGCAGGGCCACGTGGAGGTGGCGCAGGGCACCGGCGCGCGCGCGCGAAGCTGGCTGGATGAAGACGAGTTCCTGGTGCGACGGCGCATCCATCGGGAGTTGGAGGAGCGCACATGAGCAGTCTTCCCGCCATCTCCGAGCTGTCGCTCGACGCGCTCGCCAGCGAGGCCCACGGCCTGCGCGAGCGCCTCAACCGCTTCCGCCTGGCGCTGGGCCGCCACTTCGTGGGCAAGCAGACGCTGGTGGACCTGATGACGGTGGCGGCGGTGGCGCAGGAGCCGCTGCTGCTGGTGGGCCCGCCGGGAACGGCCAAGTCGGACCTGGTGCTCAAGTTCCGGGACGCGCTGCGCATCCCCAACGAGGATTACTTCGAGTACCTGCTGACGCGCTTCACCGAGCCGTCGGAGGTGCTGGGCCCCATCGACATCAACCTGCTGCGCCAGGGCCGCTACATCCGGCGCGAGGGCGGCAAGCTGCCCACCGCGCGGCTGGTGTTCCTGGATGAGGTCTTCAAGGCCAGCTCCGCCATCCTCAACGCGCTGCTCACCGTCATCAACGAGCGCAAGTTCTACCAGGACGGCGCGCCGCAGCCGGTGAAGCTGAAGGTGCTGTTCGCCGCCACCAACGAGCTGCCGGAGCACGCCGAGCTGGGCGCCCTCAAGGACCGCTTCTGCCTCAAGGCCGCGTGCCGGCCGGTGCAGGACCGCTACTTCCTGGAGCTGCTGGACTCCGGCCTGGACTCACAGACGCACCGGGAGATGAACCAGAAACCCTGGGCGGAAGGACACGCCACGCTGGACGACGTGCTCAAGGCCCACCGCTACCTGACGCTGATGATGGGCAAGCGCGAGACGGGTCCGGATGGCCGCGAGCTGCGCGACCGGGACTTGTTCTTCCGCGATGACCTGCTGCGGGAGTTCCGCCGCGTGGTGCAGACACTGACGCGCGAGGACGGCGTGTTCATCAGCGACCGCAAGCTGGTGAAGCTCTACCGCCTGCTGCGGACGCGGGCGTGGATCTTCCACGGCGGCGCGGTGGAGCGGCAGGACCTCCAGCTCCTCTCCTACCTGGGAGAGACGCGCGAGGAGATCGACCTGCTGGAGGAGAAGGTGCCCCGGCTGCTGGGCCTCTCGTGAGTCGCGGATGAGCACGGAGCTGCGGAGTCCCCAGGACGCGGAGCGCTGGCTGTGCGCGGGGCTGTGCCTGATACGGCACGAGCACCTCGCGGCCGGCACGTTGGATTCAGCCGTGCCGTGGCTCCTCGCCACGCTCGCGGAGTCGCCCGCCCTGCCCCCTCCCGCGTTGATTGCGGACCTGGGCCGGCTCGTCGCGGGGGTGCCGCTCGCGCCCTCCGCGCCCGTGCCGGACACGCTGCCCCGGCTGCGCGCGGCGGTGCGCGCCTATGACGACCACGTGCTGGCCCGGCTCGCGGCGGAGCCCCACCTGGAGGCCGTCTCCGCCGCCCTCGCGCGTCTCCCCGAAGCGCTTCGGCCCCGAGGCATCGCCTTCCTCGTATCGCGTGTGCTGATGCGGATGGGCTTCACGGCGGGCACCGCGGTGAGCCCAGGCCTGGCCCGACGCGTCCTGGAGCGCCCGCCCGCGGAGCTGCTCCAAGGTGGCTACGCGGCCTTGCGCGACACAGGGGCCAGTCCCGCGCTGGAGCGGCTCGCGGAAGGCTACGAAGCCCTGGCGAGCGCGGCCCGTCGCGCGCGGGCGCTGCTCGGCGACGCGGAGTCCTTCACCCTGGAGAACCTGGAGCACCTTCAGGGCAAGGCCCAGCGGATGGCCCTGGAGCAGGCGGTGGAGGCAGCGGAGGCCCTGTCGCGGAGCCTGCCGCCCAAGCTGCGCGCCCGGCCCGTCGCCACCGCCCCCCTGCCCATGACGCTGGAGGACGAGGCCGCCTTCCCACAGGGGGGATTCTCCTCCGTGTCCAACGTGGGCAGCCTGGAGAACCTCGTCACCTCCGAGCTCGTCTACATGGAGGACGAGCCCGACCTGGACCTCTTCGACGTGCGCTACGTGGAGGGAGAGCTCCTCTACTACACGCGCGACGAGAGCATCTCCGTCCGCCGCCGCCGCGTCATCACCTTCGTCCTGCCGCCGGACCTCGTGGATGCGCGCGTGAAGGACGCGGGGGTGCGCTGGCAGCGGGTCGTGGTGGCGCTGGGCCTGCTGCTCTGCCTCGTGCGGCGGCTCTCCCAGTGGTTGGGCAGTGAGGAGCTCCACTTTCGAGCCGTCTTCCTCCACGCGCCGGGCGCGGACGCACCGCCCCTGGATGCCGAGCGCGGCCTCTGCGAGCTGCTGCTGCGCGAATGGCGGGCCCGAGGCACGGCCGAAGTGCTCACCGCCGCCTCGCTGGAGGAGGTGCTGGACACGGCGGCGGCGACCACGAAGCGCGCGCGCGTCGACGTGGTGCTGCTCGACGCGGGCCGTCACGTCGACGCGTCGTTGCCGCCCGTTGACGCACGCGTCGCGTTGCACCTGCTGGACCTCAGCGGCCCGGTGCCGTCCGTCCGCGGCCTTCAGGGCAGGCGCGAAGTCCTGGATTCTCGAAAGACGGAGTGGGACGCGTGGATGGGGGTAACGCTTGAGCTTGCGCAAGGGCTTCTCTAGCGTCCGTTCCACAACGCGCCCCACCCGGCGCAACGGACGAAGGACGGGCCATGCCGCGGTACGAGTTCAAGGAAGGCAGCTCCAGCAAGTTCTGGGAAATCACCCTCTCCGGCAACAGCTTCACCGCGCGGTGGGGCCGCATCGGCACCGACGGCCAGGAGAAGACCCAGACCTTCGGCTCCCCCGCCGAGGCCCAGAAGGAGCACGACAAGCTCGTCCGCGAGAAGGAGAAGAAGGGCTACGTCCTGGCCGGCAAGGGCGATGACGACGACGGTGAGGGCGGCGGCGGTGACGAGCCCGCCTCCAACCCGGAGCTGGAGGCCGCCATCCTCAAGGACCCGGACAACGTGGACGCGTACCTCGTCTACAGCGACTGGCTCCAGGGCCAGGGCGACCCGCGCGGCGAGCTCATCGCCATCCAGCACGCGGCCGCGCAGGCCAGCGGCACGGAGGCCAGCGACCTGAAGCGCAAGGCCACCGCGCACATCAAGAAGTACCAGACGCTGCTGCTCGGCGAGCTGGCGGACGGCGTGAAGTCGAAGGAGATCTCCCTGGAGTGGCACCTGGGCTTCATCCGCTCCGCGCGCCTGGCCAAGCAGGACTACGACTCCGAGTTCGACGTCGTGGAGGCCGTCGGGGCGCTGCTCAAGCACCCCTCCGCCCGCTTCATCCGCGGGCTCACGGTGGGCATGACGGACTTCGAGGAGAACCACTACAGCAGGGTCGCCGATGCCATCGTCGAGGTGGGTGGCTTGAAGACGCTCCAGGAGCTGTTCCTCGGCGACTTCCAGTACCCGGACGAGACGGAGATCTCCTGGACATACCTGCACGACATCTCCGGCGCCCTCAAGCTGCTGCCCGACCTGCGCAAGCTGCGGCTGCGCGGCGGCGAGCTGGAGCTGGGCGACGTGGACCTGCCCGAGCTGCGTGAGTTCACCGTGGAGACGGGCGGCCTGCCCCTGGGGGCGGTCAAGTCCATCGCCAACGCGAAGTGGCCGAAGCTGGAGCGCCTGGAGGTGTGGTTCGGCAGCGACAACTACGGCGCAGAGGGCGGCGTGGAGGACATCCAGCCCATCCTCGACGGCAAGGGCCTGCCGAACCTCAAGCAGCTCGGCCTGCGCAACTCCGAGTTCGCGGACGCGCTCGCCCAGGCGCTGCCTGGCGCGAAGGTGCTCCCGCAGTTGGAGAAGCTGGACATCTCCATGGGCACCCTGACGACCGAGGGCGCGCGCGCGCTGGCCGACAAGGCGGCGGCCTTCGCCCACCTCAAGCAGTTCGACGTCACGGAGAACATCCTGACGGACGAGGGCCAGTCGCTGCTGTCCAAGGCGATTCCCCAGGCCAACGTGGGCAACCAGCGCGAGTACGAAGAGGACTACCGCTACGCCGCGGTGGGCGAGTAACGCCGCATGGCAGGCGCGCCTCCGTTCATCCTCATCGGCAATCCGGAGAACCGGCGCGTCGCGCTCTTTCAGGAGGCCCTGGCCCGCCAGGGCCTCTCCCCCGCCCACGTCGTGGCCTGGCGTGAGCTGCTGGCGGCACCGGGCCTCCTGGCGGACCTGCCGGATTCGGAGGCGCTGGTCCGTATCGACTCCACGGGGGAGAACTGGGACGTGGAGAAGGCCCTGCTCAAGCGGGGCTACGCGGACGCCGTGGGCCACGGCTGCTCGGTCCTCACGCCGGAGCAGGTGGACCGGCTGCCCGAGGACCACGGCCGCATCCTCAGCCCCCGGCAGCATCACCTGGGCTTCCTGCGCGTCCTGGCGGAGCTGGAGGCCATCTTCACCGCGCACCCTCGCTGGCGCGTCCTTCAGAAGCCCTCCGCCATCGCGGACCTCTTCGACAAGCGCATCACCTCCCGCCGCTACGCCGCCCTGGGCGTGCCCGTTCCAGAGGCCCTGGAAGGCGTCACGGACGTGGAATCACTCCGTGCGCGGATGGAAGAAGCGGACTGCCGCGAGGTCTTCGTGAAGGTGTCGTGCGGCTCGTCCGCGTCGTGCCTCGCCATCTACCGGCGGGGGCGCTCGGCGGACACGCTGACCACCACCATCGAAGTGGCGAAGACGGGCTGGTACAACTCGCTGAAGGTGCGCCGCATCGAGGAGCCCGAGCGGGTGGATGAAATCCTCACGTACCTGCTGCGCGAGGGCTCACAGGTGGAGCGCTCGATTCCCAAGGCGCGGCTGGGCGGCGACTACTTCGACTGCCGCGTGCTGATGGTCCGCGGCGAGCCGGCCTTCACGGTGGTGCGGCAGAGCCTGCGGCCCATCACCAACCTGCACCTGGGCGGCTGGCGGGGCGACCTGGACGACTTCCACGCAGAGGTCCCCCGGAATGAGCTCGCGGACGCCATAGAGAGCTGCCGCACGGTGGCGAAGTCCCATGACTGCCTCCACGTGGGCATCGACCTCATGTACGAGGAGCACTTCACCGGGCACCGGGTGATTGAAGCCAATGCCTTTGGAGATTTGCTCCCCAACCTCCGCCGCGACGGGCTCACCGTGTACGAGTGGGAGATTCGCGAGGCCCTCCGCACAACATGACATTATGCGCCAATTTCCGACAGTCTACATTCAGCCTTACACTGCCGACTCAAGGCCGCCACCACCCATCCGACCAACGCGCGTGCCGCCAAGCCAAACAAGAAACGGCAAAACCAAAAGTCTCACAATCAAAAAATCACATAGATACACAAGAATGACCAAGCATTTACACTCCCATCCACAACGAGAGAGGCCGAGGCAAATCACCACACCATCCACCAACTGCACGACGTCCCCTAAAAACAGATACACCCCCAACTACAACACAAATGCCATTGCACACAGCAGCCGCCAGCCGAACACTAGCGGCACCCTTGAGCGCCCCATCTGAATCAAAGACAATGCCATCACCTCATTCTCAAGTTGCCCAAACCCCGCTTGTTCGCCACATTCACAATAGGTTAAAGTAGGATTTCCGCCCCTAGAACTTCCCTTTGAACCACACCAAATTCGAGATTTGAGACCAATGGCGCGAAACAATCGACTCTTTATCAGCTTTGCAGTCCCCGAAGATACTTGGGCTCGTGATTTCCTAGTGGGTCAAGCAAGAGGCGCTCACAGTCCATTCCATTTCGTAGACATGTCCGTAAAAACTCCTTGGGACAGCCAGTGGAAAACCAACTGCCGAACCAAAATCCGCGGCTGCGACGGCCTCATCGTCATGGTGAGTAAAAACACCGAACGCTCCAGTGGAGCTCTTTGGGAAGTCCGATGTGCTCTTGAGGAGCGGATTCCCGTCATAGGGGTATGGGCCTACTCAGATGACAGCTCCGTTCCATTTGAACTCCTTGGCATACGCATAATCCCTTGGAATTGGCAGGGCATTGCCAACTTCATCACCCGACTCTAACGCCATGGCAAAACGACGCAGATCTTCCCGCAGTGAATCTTCCCGCAGCGAACGCCCTACCAAGCCCCTCACAAAAGAACAAAACCACAACACAATTCAACCCAACAACAAAAACACGTCAAACACGTCAAACACGTCAAACCCGACAAAAAACAACAGCAACGCATCAATAAAAATATTAGCCGCCCCCTCCGAAGAGTATGGGGCCGAATACCGCTCACATCTACTGGACCAATACAAAATGTACATAGAACTAATGGATAAAGTCAGCGAACGCCGTCAGCATGCGAACACATTCTTTCTCACGATCAACACGGCTCTCATAGGATTACTCGGAATCGCCTGGCCCCAAGGCACTCCCAACTCAGCCATTCAATGGCATGTCGGAGTTGGACTGGCGGGGCTGTCGCTCTGCTACTCATGGAACCGCCTGCTCAGATCCTACAGAGGCATCAATCAAGGAAAATTCGACGTCATCCATGCGATAGAAGAATACCTACCACTACGCCTCTTTGCAGCAGAATGGACCGCGCTGGGAGAAGGGAAGGACAAAAAAAAATACCTTCCATTCACCGCCATTGAGCCCTGGGTTCCGTGGGTATTCTTCGCCCTGCACTTAGGAATACTCGTAGCCGCGTCAGTTCAGCTCTATCACTCTCTAGCCATCTTCCGCTTGCGATAGAGTTCAGCTCGACTCAACTCTTCAGCGATCCCGTCGTGGCTCCACTCGACAACACGACAAAAATGAAGCTCCTTGGGAATTTTCCCCTTCGAATTCTTGCTAATATGAACTCCAAAAACATAAACCCCTTCCTCGCGGGCCGTGCGAATTTCCCATAAAGCGCCCTCTGCCCTGTGCGTATCAGCCCCAATCATCACAATCATAACATCCGATTTTTTGATTATCTCTCGAGTCTGAGTCTTCCAGGCGTTGCTAAATGGCTCATGAAGTGAGCGGTCCTGGAATTTGAACGGAGTTCTTTCTCGCTTGGCCTGCTCCACCAAATAGTCCCGATATTTTGCATCTTCTGCCGCAAAACTAATAAATGCACTAGGATGGCCATTTCTTGTGGCCCACCAGAGCAGGCCGCCAAGTCCAACTATCGCAAAAACAGGAAGCATTCCTTGACCCTCCGATCAATCGACACTCAATCCAGACACAGCCATGTCGCAGCGCATCATTGAAACACAAACACAACACCCCAGGCGAACCACAGACCAGCAGCACACCAACTGCAAAACTGTTTCTACTTATATATACCGCAACACAGTAAACGAGTGAAGTGAACAGCACCCAGGCAATGCGAGCAAGACTGGGCGCATCCAACATCTACGACAGCGATGCTCGGCAAGCCAGAATTGGCGCTAACAGGCGGCACTCCATCCTAGGGACGTCCTCCCCAGCGGATTGCCGGGACGCGCTCCAGGATGCCCGAGCCGAAGACGCGGTCCAGCTCCAGGTACTCCAGGTGCACGTACCCGATATGGCACCCACAGGTCTGCTTCGCGCACGGCCGGGGCTTCAACGCGGCGTCGAAGTCCGGCGCGTAGATGTTCCCAATCGCTTCTTCAATGAAGTGGCACCGCCGCGCCGTGCCCTCGCCGTCCACGGAGATGACGGACTCCCCGCCCCGGCACGCGCGGCCCAGGCTCGGGTGGCGTGTGTTGTTCACCGGGAACAGCGGGTCCAGCCGCGTGAAGCGCGCCACGTCCTCGGCCGTGTACGGCTCCTCCTGCCCGTCCTTCACGGCGTTGATCCACAGGTAGGTGTCCGCGGGGAGCTCGGCGCGCAGGGCCTCCGCCTCCTCCGTGAAGCGCAGGAAGCCCACCACGCCCACGCTGTGCCGCACACCCAATTCGGTCAGCTTCGCGCACTGGGCCACGAAGCGGTGCCGCTTCGTCCACTCCGGGTGGTACGTGGCCCAGATGCCCAGCTTGTCCGCGCTCGCCCGGGCCAACCAGTCCAGCTTGCAGGACAGGTTCGTCTGGATGGCCAGCCGCTCCACGTGCGGCAGGTGTGACAGGCGGGCCAGCGCCTCCTGATACCAGGGCCAGATGAGCGCCTCGCCCCACGGCGTGAAGAACACCGACACCGTGTCCTGCGTGCGCGCCTCCACCCACGCGACGAAGCGCTCCAGGTCCGCGCGGTCCTTGGCCAGCTCCTCCTCGGTGTGCTTCCACTTGCCGAAGGGGCAGTACTCGCAGCCGTAGTTACAGCTCGACAGCGGGCCTCGATAGAGCACGGTGAGCTTCATCGCCAAGCGTACTCCTTCATCATCGCCTGCACCTGCTCGGAGTGGAGCCAGGGGCCAATCAGGTCGGAGCGCTCCACGCCGGCCGCGGTGAGCCGCACCACGCCGCCGTGGTTCCGCGCCAGCCCGTGCGCCTCCAGCTCCTCCAGCTCCGGGAAGTCCTCCAGCGCGTCGGTGCAGAAGCGCTGCCGGTACTCGGCCAGGTCCACGCCGTCCGCCAGCAGGGACAGCAGCATGTAACGCCGGCGCCGCTCCTCGGAGTCCAGGCGGAAGCCGTAGCCCACCTCGCCGAAGGACGCCTCCGTGCGCTCGCTGTACGAGGAGATGATGGAGCGCACCTCGCGCGAGCCCACCGCGTACTCGGACGAGTAATGTACCCGGCCCGTATACGAGCGCGCCCCGCAGCCCAGCCCCACCATGCCGTCCTCCTGGCAGCGGTACACCGGGCCGCCCAGGTCCGGCGCGTGCTTCGCGCGGAACATCCGCATGGAGACCTGCGTGTAGCCCTCCGACAGGAGGAAGTCGCGGCCCACGCGGTACAGCGACAGGCGCAGGTCGTCCCACGCGCGCGCCTTCTTGCCCAGGAAGGTCAGCGGCCGGACGTAGAGCGGATAGAGGTAGATTTCCTCCGGCGTATAGCGAAGCGCGGTCCGCAGCGAGTAGAGGAAGCTCTCCTCCGTCTGCCCCTCCATGCCGTAGATGAGGTCCAGGTTCAGCGTGGGGAAGCCCGTGGCGCGGATGAGGTCCAGCGCCGCCTCCACCTGCGCCGTCTTCTGGGGCCGCTTCACCGCGGCCACCTCCGCCTCGATGAAGCTCTGGATGCCCATGCTCACCCGGTCCGTGCCGCGCGAGCGGAGCACCTGGAGCTTCTGCGCGTCCACCGTCTCCGGCGACACCTCCACGGACACGGGGATGTTCTTCATGTCCGCGCCCATGACGCCTTCCGCCAGGTCGAACACGGTGTTCAACCCCGCCACGTCCAGCAGCGTCGGCGTGCCACCGCCAATGGCGGCCCGGGCGAACGTCGCCGTGCCCAGCGCGTCCTTCACCCGCTTCGTCTCGCGGACCAGCGCGCCCAGGTACCCGTCCACCACGTCCTGCTTCGGCCCGGCGGCGGTGAACAGGTTGCAGAAGCCGCAGCGCATCTCGCAGAAGGGCACGTGGACGTAGAGGAACAGCGCGTCGCGGCGCTCCTCCGCCCAGACGGACTCCAGCGGGAGCGTGGGCGTGAAGGGCCGGTAGGCCGTCTTGTGCGGGTAGCCGTAGAGGTACGCCACATAGGGCGACCCTTCGAGCATCTGCTCCAGACGCGTCATGGTGCGGTCTCTCGAGGTAGCAGGAATTCAGCGTAGGGCACCGTCCACACCACCGGATGCGCCAGGCGATGGCCGGTGAAGCCGTCGTCGCCGTAGGCGGTGCCGTGGTCCGAACAGACGATGCAGAAGGAAGGCCCCCGGCGCCGCAGGGCCGCGAAGAGCGGAGGGAGCTGCGAGTCCACGTACGCCAGCGCCGCGGCGTGGGACTCGCGCGAGTCCTCCGTCGCGCCCGGCAGGTAGTGCCGGTTCGGCTGGTGCAGCGCGGACACGTTGATGAAGAGGAAGACGCGCTGCTCGCGAGGCACGGCCTCCAGCCGTTGGACGGCGAGCGCCACCTGATGCCCGGTGGAGCGCGGCTCCCGCACGCCCAGCTCGGGGCTCCAGTGGCTCTCCGCGAAGAGCCCCGGGAGCACGCTGCCCAGCGGGTTGCGCTTGTTGAAGAAGCCCACGCCGCCAATGCACACCGTGTGGTAGCCGCGCGCCGCCAGCCCCGTGACGAGGTCCGGCGCGTCCAGCACGCAGGTGCCCGGCGCCGTCGTCTCGCTGCCCTCGAAGCGCATCGCGAACCGCCGCGGATGCGGACCGGGCGTGGCGGGCGTGGGCAGGAAGCCGGCGAAGAAGGCGTGGTGCGCCGCGTAGGTGAAGCTCGCGGGGGAGTGCCGCGGCTCCCACCGGCCTCCCGGCAACAGGGCCGTGAGGTTCGGCGTGCGGCCCTGGGCCGCGAGCTGCTCCGCCACGTCGTAGCGCAGGGTGTCCAGGGTGATGAAGAGCAGGTCGTGCGTGCCGACCACGGCGTTCATGTCCATCGCGTGAGCACTCCGGCGATGTCGTCGATGCGCTTCGGGATGCACTCCACGGTGAAGGTGGGCGGCGGCAGCGCGGACGGCCACGGGCGGCCGTGTGACACCCAGCAGGTGGCCAGCCCCAGCCGCGCGGCGCCCATGACGTCCCGCTCCGGGTCGTCCCCCACGTGCAGCACCTCCTCCGGCGGCCGTCCGATGTGGGCCAGCGCGGCCTCGAAGATGCGGGCGTCCGGCTTCGACGCGCCCACCTCGCCGGAGAGGAAGACCTCCGGCAACACGTCCGCCAGCCCCGCGCGGGCCAGCTTGGTGCGCTGCACCCGCGCCGAGCCATTGGACACCACCGCCACCGGCCGGCACCGGGCCACGGAGGCCACCCAATCGCAGACGTCCGCGTCCTCGTGGACGAGCTGCGGCAGGCGCGAGGCCAGGTCCTCCCAGAGCGCGTCCGGCGTGAGGCCCAGGCCCGGGAACGCCTCCGTCACCTGCTGGCAGAACGCGCTCCGGGACACGCCGCCGCGGCCATCCACCGTGTGCAGCCACGCCACGGACTCGGCGCGCCGGGCCTCGGGGAACACCGCCGGGTAACGGGCGACGAGCGAATCCACGTAGCGCGTGAAGGCGCCCGCGCGGTCAATCAGCGTGTCATCCAAGTCGAAGAAGACGGCCCGGGGCCGCATCCGGGCACTCCTTCCCGAGTCCACGAGGATACGCCGCCCCGGCTGCGCCGAACAGCGACAATGCCCGGGGAGCGGCGGCCCGGGCGGTTTCGCCGGGCCCCTGCCTCCGCGCCTGCTCCTCGGGAGCCCGCTCAGCGAGGCGGGTTCGCCTCGCCGTCATACGCCTCCAGCGCCCGGACGACCTCCTCCCGCGAATCCGTGAGCATCAGGTAGCGCGCGTAGTCATACCCCTGCGCGAGCTGATGCAGCAGCGGATACACGGGCCGGGTGCGCGTCCAGAACTCGGTGCCCAGGAAGATCATGGGGCTGATGACGCCCACCGAGTTGTAGTGGTTCTGGCACGCGTCCTGGAACACCTCCTGGATGGTGCCCGCGCTGCCGGGCGAATAGATGATGCCGCCCTTGGCGATGGTCAGCAGGCCGTCCTCGCGCACGCTGTTGGCGAAGTACTTCGCGATGTGCGTGGCGAAGGGGTTGGGCGGCTCGTGCCCGTAGTGCCAGGTGGGGATGCCCAGGCTGGCGCAGAACGGGAGGTCATCCTCCGCCAGCGGGAAGGCGCGGCGCACGTCGAAGGCGCGCGACAGCCAGTCCCGGTCCGTGTAGCTGGGCGCCCGCGAGAGCATGGCCAGCCCGTCATCCAGCTCCGCCTCCGTGCGCCGGGCGAACCACGCGCCCACGTGGGTGGCCTCCATGGCGCCGGGCCCACCGCCGCTGACCATGAAGAAGCCCCGGCGAGCCAGCTCGCGCGCCAGGGTCGCCACGGAACGATAGTCCGCCTGCCCTCGCTTCATGGAGTGGCCGCCCATGATGGCCACCACCTTGCGCGCGCCGCCGGAGCGGTACAGCAGCCCCTCCATGGCCTGCGTCACCGAGTGGTCATGGAGGCGCTGCGCCATCGTCTCCAGCAGCGTGGGAGGGCTGCCCCGCCCGTTCGCCGCCCAGTGGGCATAGATGCGCGCATCCGGCGTGTCCTCGTACGACGCCGGCCTCGCGGGGTCGAAGCCCGCGTACAGCTCCTCCGGCGTGTACAGCCCGCCGCGGTACGGCAGGTACGGCAGACCGGAGATGGGTGGGAACACCATGGCCCCGTGGTCCACGGTGGCCTTCAGCGCGTCCTTCTCCAGCTCACAGCCCAGGAAGACGGCGCCCGCGAGCTCCGCGGACACCAGCTCCCGGGTGAACCTCCGCAGGTCCAGCCCCTGGATGACGACGTTGGTGAACCCCACCCCCGCCGCGAGGTGCTTTTCGAACGCCTCGATGGTCTCGATTTCAATCACCCGAGGACCATTCCACGCCTCGCGCCCACGGGGTAGCGACGAGTGCGGGGTTATCGCCGCGCCTCCAACACCCGCAGGCACGCCTCCGCCTGGAGCAGCTCCAGCCGGGCGCCCGCGGCGGAGGCGTCCCGCGCGGCCAACTGGAGTTGCCGTCCGGCCTCCTCCAACTCCCCAAGCTGCAACTGGGCCCGCCCGAGGACGCAGCGCAGCAGGGACTGGAGCCGCCGGTCCTCCAGCATGGACGCGAGCTGGAGCCCACGCAGCGCGTCTTCCTTCGCCAGCTCCGGCGCCCCGGCGCGCGTGTGCAGCAGCGCCAGGCCGTGGTGCGTGTAGGCCATGCCCCGGCGGTCTCCCGTGCGCGAGTCCAGCTCCAGCGCGAGCTGGAAGAAGTGCGCCGCACGCTCCCGGTCTCCGGCCCGCGAATAGGCATCCCCCAGGTGCAACAGCGCCGTGGAGTGCTCCCAGGTGTCGCCCGCGCGCTCGCTCCAGTGCAGCACCTGGGCGTACTCGGACGCCGCGGCCTCCGGGGAGCCCAGGCCGAGCTGCACGCCGCCCATGGCCCGGTGGAGCAAGGCCTGCACGCCCGCCCGCGCGGCGCCGTCCTCCTTCACCGTGAGCTGGAGCTGCTCGCGGGCCAGGACGGTCCTCGCCCGCGCCTCCTCGAACCGCCCCAGGGCGCAGAGCGCCAGCGCGCACAGCGCATCCATGGACACGGACATCAACGGCGCCGAGGACAGACAGTCCCTGCGCCCCTCCCTGTCCAATCCCAACACCTCCTCGGGCCGGCCCAGCGCGAGCACCACCGACGCGCGCTTGAACAGACGCCGGGCCCGGTCGCTCGCGGGCGAAGCCAATCCCTCGTCATCCAGCTTCCGGGCCGTATGCCAGGCGGCCTCCGCCTCCGCGGCCTCGCCGGCCAGACGGTGCGCGTCTCCCATGTATTCCCAGAGCCGGCGCCGCCACTCCCGCGCGGTGTCGGGCGGCAGGGCGTCCGTCAATCCCAGCGCGAAGCGATACACCGCCATGGCCGGCCCCGGCTCCAGCGCCGCCAGGTGCCACCCCGCCAGCGTCACCAGGTAGGGCAAGGCCCGGCCGGAGTCCTCCGCGGAAAGCCATTGCCGCGTCAATTCCATACAGGCCCGGTGGCGCAGGGGCTCCGGCAAGGCCTCATAGGCCTCCGCGGCCCGCCGGTGCGCCGCTGGCAGCGCCGCCTCCGGCAGCCAATCCTCTCCCAGCGCGGGCTCCACCGCCCAGGTGTAGCGTCCCCCCGACACAGAACGCAGCCAGCCCCCCGTCTCCAGCAGCGCCAGCGGCCCCACCCCACCCGCCAGCGCCACCAGCACCGCCCGGGGAAACGACGGCCCCAGCACCGACGCCGCCCGCAGCACCTCCCGCTGAGCGGGGGGCAGCAAGGCCTGACGCGCCGCCAGCGCCGCCTCGCCCGTGAGCGGCACGCCCAGCTCCGGCTGCTCCTCATGCAACGTCACCGCGTGCAGCAGGTGCAGCGGGTGGCCGGCGCTGCCGCGCAGGAGGGCCTCCCGGCCCGCGGGGGTCAGGGAGTCCTTGCCACGCAGACGCCCCTCCAGCAGCGCCGCGGACTCGGCGGGCCCCAGCCGCCCCACCGTCAGGACCTCCGCGGTGAGCGGCGCCGGCGCCGTGCCTCCGGGCCGCTGGAGCGCCAGGAGCAGCAGCGGCGTGTGCGACAGCCGCGACACCAGCTCCTCCACCAGCGCGTGGCTGAGCGGGTCCGCGTGCTGCCAGTCCTCCAGGACCAGCAGGCGGGGACGCCGGTCGGGCATCAGCGCGTGGCAGAGCGAGTCGAACAGCGCGGTGCGCTCCGACACGAGGCTCGCCGGGACACCCTGGCGCTCACGTCCCTCCAGGAATCGCTGGATTCGCTCCGCGTCCGCGCTGGACACGCGGCCCGTCCCGGCGGGCGGGCTGAGCGCCCGCGTGGCGTCCAGCAGCTCCCGGAAGAGGCCCGCGGGCGCGCCCGGCAGCGCCAGGACACTGCCTTCCCAGACCTCGAAACCCTCGGCGGCCAGGCGCTCCACGAAGGCGTCCTTGAGGCGCGTCTTGCCCATCCCCTCCTCCCCCAGGAGCCACACCGCCCGCCCCAGCCCGCGTCGCACATCCTCCGCCAGGGCCATGAGCCGCTTCAGCAGCGCGAGCCGGCCCACCAGGGGCGGGTGGCACAGGCCTGGCGACCACCGGCGCACCGGCGCGTCCCGGAGCCCTCCCGGTGCGCTCTTGGGGCACGCCAGTACGCCTCCCAGGAAACGCGCCCCACACGCAACGCACGAGCCCGAAGTCGGGTTCATGGCCACCTCCCTGAAGGATGACGCTGTGTGAGTCGCGCGCCGGTCCTTCGCGTCGCCGGTACGACCCGGGGTGTTGTAGCGCCAGTACGCACCTGACGCCTCCGGACTCCGGGGGTGTGGGACTGTTCGCTCTCCACCGCACACCCCAGCCCCGCGTCCCAGTGCACGCCAGCGCCGACCCAGGCCCGCAGTGGAGGGAAAGCCTCACGCCGCGCGCGTCCGGACCGCTCGCATCGCGCAATGACAGACAATTCCAACCACGCCAGATGAAACAGCAACAAGGTACGCCCTGAGCGGCGCCTGGCGAGCAGGCAGGCGCGAAATCGCGTGTTGAATACGAAATACTTTTGGCGGATGCTCGTTGAGAGCTCGACACGGCATTCACCCGCCGTGACCTTGGAGAAGCCCACCTAGCAAAGCCAGACACCGCCCCGCCCGTCCCCCCACGGCGCGGACTCATCCCCCTTCGTCTGTTTTAGTTCTCAGAGAGCCCCCATGAAGAAGACCCTCCTGCTGGTTGGAACGCTGCTCGGTATGAGCGGCACGGGCTGCGGCGCCCCGGAAGACGTCTCGCCCGAAGCCGAAGCGTCCCCCATCGAAATCGACGCCCTCGACAATCAGCGAGTCAGTGCCGCCGCGTTGACCACCGCCGGATGCACCCCCTATACGGCCCGGTCGGTGATCTCCAACGGCCACGACGGGAACGTCCCGGCCAACACCATGGACGGAAACCTTGGCACCCGCTGGAGCCGGAGCGGCCGGGGCTCGTGGGTTGACTACGACCTGGGCTCCCTCAAGCAGGTCTCGGGTGTCTCTGTTGCATGGCATCACGGCAACACCCGCACCAATGAATTCTTCGTCTCTGTTTCACCGGATGGCTATACCTATACGCAGGTCTATTCGGGCAAGAGCAGCGGCACCACGACGGCGGCGGAGACGTACAGCTTCCCGTCCGTCACCACGCGCCGGGTCCGCGTCACCTTCCTGAGCAACAACGTGAATGAGTGGGCCAGCATCGCCGAGGCGCGCGCCTGCGCGTCCACGACGTCGACGCCCACCGACCCGGCCCCTGCCCCGGAGCCGACGCCGGAGCCGACCCCGGACCCCACGCCGGAGCCGCAGCCGGGCACTGGCGCCAGCGTCGTCTGGGTGGGTGACTTCGAGACCAACAGCCGCTCCCAGTGGAGCCACACGCAGATGGTGAGCGCGGACCGGCTGGCGGTGGTGCCCTCGCCCGCGCGGCAGGGCCGCTACGCCCTCAAGGCCACCGTGCGCAAGGGCGACGACCCCATCAACTCCAGCGGCAACCGCAACGAGCTGGTGCGCATGACGCGCGAGCCGGTGAACTCCGAGTACTACTACCGCTTCAGCACCATGTTCGATTCGAGCTTCCCCAGCGCGAAGACGTGGCAGCTCTTCACCCAGTGGCACCACGAGGGCAACTCGGGTTCGCCCCCGGTGGAGTTCTACGTCTACGGCGAGGAGATTCGCCTCAACATCGGCGGCAACCCGGGCACCATCGTCTGGCGCACGCCGCTGGTGCGCGGCCGGTGGCTGGACTTCATCTTCCACGTGAAGTGGTCGCCGGACTCCAAGGTCGGCTTCGTGGAGCTGTACCTGGACGGCAAGCGGGTCCTGCCCAAGCGCTTCATCGCCACCCAGTACAAGGGCCAGCTCAACTACCTGAAGGTCGGCCTGTACCGGAATGACACCATCAGCCCCGTGGGCATCGTCTACCACGACGGGTGGACCATGGCCCGCAAGCTGGAAGACGTCATCAGCCCGACGACGGTCCTCAAGGTCCCGTAGTCACTGACGGGCAGCCGACAGGCGCCCTCATCCGGGCCGGAGGTCGCGTCCCCACGCGGCTCCGGCCCGGAGTAGTTTTGGGGGCATGTCCCACAGCCTCCTCGTCGTCCACGTCCAGGTCCACGTCAAGCCGGAGCACGTGGATGCCTTCCACCAGGCCACGCTCGCCAACGCGCGCGAAAGCGTGAAGGAGCCTGGCATCGCCCGCTTCGACGTCATGCAGGACGCCGAGGACCCCACGCGCTTCGTGCTGGTGGAGGCGTACCGCACGCCCCAGGCCCCCGCCGCGCACAAGGAGACGGCGCACTACCTCACCTGGCGCGACACCGTGGCGCCGATGATGGCCGAGCCCCGCACCAGCCGGAAGTTCGTCAACCGCTTCCCTGAAGACGCCGGGTCGTGACGGACGTGAGCGCGTTCCCTGCTTCCTTCGAGTTCGCCACCGCGACCCGCGTCGTCTTCGGCCCGGGCCGGCTGGCCGAGGCGCCGGAGATTATCCGCGGCCTCGGGGGCACCCGGGTGTTGCTCGTCACCGGCGCCAACCCCGCGCGGGCCCGGCCGCTCCAGGAGTCCCTGGAACGGCTGGGATTGAGCGTGACGGTGTTCTCCGTGGACGGGGAGCCCACCGTGGAGCGCGCCCGTGAAGGCACGGCGCGCGTCGCGGAGGCGGGGTGCGATGTGGTGGTTGCCCTGGGCGGAGGCAGCGCGCTGGACGCGGGCAAGGCCATTGCCGCGCTCGCCGCCAATGGGGGCGACCCGCTGGACTACCTGGAGGTCATTGGCCGGGGCCAGCCGCTCACCCGGCCTTCCCTGCCCTTCGTGGCCATCCCCACCACGGCGGGCACCGGCTCCGAGGTGACGCGCAACGCGGTGCTGGGTTCCAAGGACGCGAAGGTGAAGGCCAGCCTGCGCAGCCCGCACATGCTGCCGCGCGTGGCGTTGGTGGACCCGGAGCTGCTCACGGGGGCGCCGGCTGCCGTGCTCGCGTCCAGTGGCATGGATGCGCTGTCGCAGCTCATCGAGCCCTTCCTGTCCGCGCGGGCCAATCCGCTGACGGATGCGCTGGCGCGTGAGGGCCTGCGCCGGTCGGCGCGCTCACTGCGGCGCGCGGTGCTGGAGGGGCCGGACGCGTCCGCGCGCGAGGACCTGGCGTTGGCGAGCCTCTTCGGCGGCCTGTGTCTGGCGAACTCGGGGCTGGGCGCGGTGCACGGCTTCGCGGCGCCCGTGGGCGGCATGTTCGACGCGCCCCACGGCGCGGTGTGCGCGGCGCTGCTGCCCGCGGTGCTGGACGTCAACCTGCGCGCGCTGCGGGCCCGGGCGCCGGAGCATCCGTCACTGCCTCGGGTGCAGGAGTTGGCGGTGGTGCTGACGGGCCGGGCGGACGCACGGGCCGAAGACGCCGTGACGTGGGTGGACGCGCTGCGGACGGCGCTCGGCGTGCCGGGGCTGGGGCGCTACGGGCTGACGGAGGCCCAGGTGCCTGGGCTGGTAGCGAAGGCCAAGGGGGCCAGCAGCATGAAGGCCAATCCCCTGGTGCTGACCGACGCGGAGCTGACGGAGATTGCCTGCCGGTCGCTGTAGAACCACCGGAGGGCGACTTGGCCTCAATATGAGTGACGAGGTCGCTCGCAGCGCCGAAGCCCGGGTCGCCGCAGAGCTTCTGCGCCATTGGCCTCTCCAGCGCTGTGAGGATTTCATGCCGAAACGATGATGCTGCCATTGGATGCCTGGTGGTTCGCTGCGTCCGATGAAACTGATGGCTGCGGAACGATGGCGTTCACCCGGCATGGCCAGCCGTCGATGCCACGTTGGCCTGCTGCGCTTCGTAGGTGTGGCAATCACCGCGCTGTTGTCCTTGGGGGCCTCGTCGCCATCACAGGTGATCCTCGAAGGCACGGTCCGCGAGGCACGGCTGAACAGTCCCGTTCCAGGCGTCCGAGTGACGGCACGTGCTCCCACACTGAACCGGGGATGGTCCACCGTCACGGACGCCGTCGGGAAGTACCGTATCGGGCCGGTCCCACCCGGTACCTACGGCCTCCTGTTCGAACCGAAGGAGTATATATCTCACGTTCAGGAGCAGGTTGCGCTCACGGAGGGTGTGACGTTCCGAATCGATGCGCTGCTGCACACCACGCAGTCCCTCGCTTTCCTGCCATGCGACATCAAAACCGATGAGTCGCTTCATCCAGCCCCTCTGAGGTTCACCCCAGACCCGATCAATGGGCTGGCCATCCGTCGCCCCCTGCGCTGGTACGGCGGCCTTCGCGCCACGGAGCGTCTGGCGGAGCGCGCTCCAGGCGTCTTGGATGTCCCCTACGGGTTCTCCATCCGCGGTGCATCAACGTCCGAGAACGGCTTTCTGCTGGATGGTCTCTCCACCAGGGATGCCATCTCGGGACTGAATCTACTCCCCCTCAGCATCGAGTTCGCCAGCTTGGTCACGGTTCAGTCGGAAGGGGCCATGCCCAGTCATGCTCTCGCGAATGGTGGCATCATCGAATCACGACTGAAGGCGGGATGCGCCCGCTTCTATGGCTCCGTATTCGCCTACGGGGCGCCGGGTATTCTGGCGGGGCCAACTGGAACCCTGCCAGAGTCTGGCATTGGATACTCCAGCAAGGATCGGCTCCGCCACTTGGGAGAATTCGGCGCGACGTTGGGCGGGCCGATTGTCTCGAACCGTTTGACCTTCTTCACGGGCGTGACCCCCATGGTCGGTCGCACCGAGCAGAATGGACGCCTGGTGGAACAGCGCGGCATTCAGGCGCTCGGTCGTCTCAAGTACGACGTCACACCTCTGCATCATGTCCCGCTGTCCGTCGTCGGTATGCCGTCTGAAGCGCGAGTGCTGGACGAGCCGCGTGAGCCCACATCGTTCGACAGCGACACCGTCATGGCGATGCTCGACTATTCCAGGGCATTCGTGGACAAACACTTGCTGCTGACGCTCAAGGCCGGGTGGCTGCGCCACCACTCGACCCACCGTACCCAGACCGTAGAGGCCCGTCGAGAACAGCAGGGCTTCCAAGCGAAAGCCCACGTCCATTATCTGCTGCGTGCCATCGGCACCCATACTTTCCAAGCAGGCTTCGATACAGAGCACACTGCGAATGTCAGGTTCCTGCCGGCGGCCTCCCGTGCCGAAACCATGGTCCTGGGGGGATTCGTCCAGGACCGGTGGAACGTGCGTCCATGGCTCACAATCAATGGCGGTTTCCGCTACGACAGGCAGTCGCTGCAGCCTGCGTCTCATGTACGCTCTGTCTTCACGCGATATCAACTCTCTCCGCGAGCAGGCGTGGTCGTTCATCCAATACCAAGGTATGGGACGGCGCTCATCGCGCACTATGCGAGGTACCATGATCAAGTTCCGCTCGGACTTGTGGACTTCGCGCAGGAACGGCACGTCACCATCGACCCAGGACTGGCACCGGCGTCATCTCATGAGATTCTCCTCGCGGGGACTTACGAGTTCTTCAATGTCGGGAGTATCGGACTCTCCCTCCAACTGAAGGCACAGTACGCCCGGCGCACCGCGGGTGCCTCGCTGGCGTCCATGCCGACCCTTGATGGGGCGGGCGTTCTGCTTGGAAATCCGGGAGCAGGGAGCATGGCAATGCTTCCCCGGGCTGTTCGCAAACACGATGCCGTGAGTTTATCGATGAACGCGCAATATCGATTGTGGCAATCCGAGTTCCACTACACGCGGGCGAGACTGCACGGCACACAGACGGACCCGCTGGGCGACGAGTCCGGGCTGCCACGGGCATTGCCTCGATTGCTCGACGCCGACCGCACGCACTCCATCAAAGTGACCAGCTACCGGGTCTTCGAATTGGACGTCCCCCGATTCGTCCGGGTGGCGATGTCCTATTCGGGGGCCTCAGGCACGCCGCAGGAGAGAGCGCTGACATCTTCCCCCACCTGGGTTCATGTTCTGGATGCGCATCTGTCCGTGGGGCATCGCCTTGCGCGCCACGCGGTCCTGTCAGTCAACCTCGACGCGTTCAACCTCTTCAACGCGCAGCACTGGGCTCCGAGGGATACCCGGGCCCCTGCGGAGATAGAACGCCCGTCACCGTTGCATCCCTCGTTTCCACGGCAGGTGCGGCTCGGCGTTCGCTACGACTTCTGAATGCGGCGTCCGTATTCAAGACAACGCCGTGTGGCCGTAAAACTTGGAATGCGCGACGCGCGCTTGCTGCCGCTGGTAGCGCCATTCAGTCAGTTGCTGCGAGAACATGACGTCCTTCAACTAGCCATCTTGCTCATTTGACTCAGATGAGGGGATACTTCAGGCTGCGGTGGAGTGGTTTAGACCTCATCAAACTTGCCGCCAAAGATGCCGTTGGCTTCGAGGGCATCCTTGATCTCCTCGTCGACGATGATCGGCGAGTGCCACCCCCATGTCCGGAACACACGCGCATCCCCCACCTTTGACTTATCAATCCGAAGCCCCATGACCGATTGGTATTCACCTACTCGCTCTGTGTGCTCATCTGCGGTTCGGATTTGAACCTCCTCGCATGCAGCATCATCAATGCAGCGAATCGTTCGAGCCACATTGAGCAAGAAGTAGGGCTTCGATTCTCCTTCGACATCCACGGGAAAGAGCTGCACATCGAAAGGTGCCATCTCCCGAAATACTGAGGCAGCCCGAGCACTGACGATAGGCGTCCGGCCGGCCCCTGCTGTCGTGAAGTCCAATGCGCTTCCAGCACGGGAAATCGGTATGCGCAGTCTCTCATGCAAGTCTACAGAAACCCCTTCGGTAAACTGCCAAATATCTTCAACCTCTCCACCCATGCTGTTCGTCGGGTCCGCAAAATACCAACGCCCCGGAACAGAGACGTCGATCTTCAAATTGAAAAAGCGTCGCTTCACAGCTTAGTCCTCGGCACCTTTGGTGATTAGCTTCCTCAGCTTGGAGCCCGGGCTCATCAGGTCCCTGGCAATCTTCCCTAACGCCCCAACGAGCGCAGCTCGACACTTTTCAACGCCCCGACATCCACGTGTAGCATCGTCAATGCGCGCAAGCACCTCCTCGTGATACTTCTGAGGATGAGGCCCCTTGTGCCCTCTGATTCGCACGAGATTCGCGTTGTCATTGAGACTCATCCTAGCTCGGCTGAAAATGTCCTGAAAGAGCGGCGTCCACGGGCCACCGGTCGCATCGGAAACAGTGTTCTTATCCGTGCAGATGTGATGAACCTTGCCATCGGGGTCACCCCGGATCCCGTCAACAACTCCCACCGCAGCCCCAGCGCCTTCGCCAGCGCCCAACGCGACTGCGGCGACCGCCGTCGGTGCGAGCGTCACGTTCAGCACCCCAGCCGACGAAATCGAGACGGCCTGAACCTCACCGGCCAGCGCACCCGCTAACTGGAAGCCCCCCTCAAGCTGCGCCCGGGAAGCCGCCTGGGCGAAGCCCGGCATCTTCGGTCCCTGTGCCGCCATCGCGCTCTTCCCTCCCAGCGCGGACAGCGCCACCAACACCAGGACGCGGGCCCCATTGTCTCCCAACACCTTCCCAAAGCGATGCCCTGCCCTCTCCAGGTCCGCGAAGCCCGCCGCGTCCCGAGACTCGTCGAGCAAGCGCAGGAACCCCTGCCCGAGATTCCACACCGGCCCCGTCCCAAGGTAGGCAATGAGAGAGGCCGTCAGGGCAATCGCGATGACCTTCGTGATGGGCTCGGGCGCGACCAACATCACGAGCGCCGTCCCAATCATCGTCGTAACCATCGCTCTCAGGGCGGCAGGATTCACCATGTCGCGAATCGCGTCCTCGACGCCCTCCCACACCGTGTCGAGCGCGAAGTAGAGCGCGAGCATCCGCCGCTCCGAAGGGCCCAGCGAAAACCCTCCGGCAAGCATGCTCAGGCAGCTATGGGGCTCGTCCTGCCGCTGACAAATGCGCTCGTATGCCGAAGGGACGGACCTGCCTTGCGCGCCGTCAACGAGCCCTCCGGAAGACGCGAGCAACGAGCCGCGACCGTCCTCCTCAACCTCGCGGAATGCGACGTCGAGCCGCATGTCGAGCACGAGCTGCGCGACAGCACGATTGAATGCGTCTTTGCCAATCTCGACAGGATCGGACTCAACCGGGGTGAAGGCGATTGGCTCTCCGCGCCCAGTGTTCAGATACACGACGCGAGTCGATGCGCACCCGCTCGCAAGCAGCAACAGTGCAGCAATTCCTAAAGCTCTCATATAGCCCCCAGGCCAGTCGCCAGGACATCGGCAAGCAAAGGGCCACATAGCAACCACGTCTGACAATCTCCATGGTCCTACGAGACCAATGGGAACCTTGCAATTCTATTGCATCACCGGCCTCTACCGCCCCCAGGACGGACCAACACGGCAGCCCGACGAACTGCGCCGCGAACCGCAGGGCACGCCGCCCCGTGCCAAACCCGAGGATCATTCCTGCGCCCCCCTCGCCCCTTGCTCAAGAAGGCGACGAGCAGTTCGTCCTTACAACGCTCGCAGCGCACCGTCGCGAAGCGGACCCGGTGCATCGCCGCCTGCCAGGAGGACCTGGACCTGTGCGCCGACCGGCACTCGGCGCGGAGGAGTCTGCCGCCCGGTGTGGCCGACGACCCGCGGCCCACGCGGGAGTCCTCGGCGGAGCTGCGTTCTTCCATGAGGGGGACGGGGCGAGTGAGGGTAGTGTCTCCTCATGACACCTCGCGCACTGCACCACGCCCGGCTCCCGGAGTTCGCGTCCGACTGGCCCGCGGAGCTCGCGGCCCTCATCGAGGCGCGCCTCGACAATGACGTCCCCGCCGAGGAGTTGCGCACCATCGTCCTCGCCCCCACGCCCGACCGGCTGCGCCTGGGCGTCTGGCTCGGCGTCGAGTGGGCGAGCTACCCCTACGCGGACGACCCCTCGGAGGCCGCCGGGTTCGTCTCGCTGACCCCCTGGCTCGACACGCTCGACACCCTCGCGCGCGGGGAGCGCTCGCTCCCGGCGCCCCGTGGCTGGACGCCGACTCCGCCGCTTCAGTTCGAGGACGCGACGCGCGACGCCTCGTTCCGGGCATGGTGGCTCGAACTCCACCGCGCCCTGGTGGCCAGCGCCATCGAGCTCGGCACGCAGCGGCTGGCCGGCCGCTTCCACCAGCCCGTCGGCGTCTTCGTCTCGACTGGCGCCTCCGAGGCGCAGTTGGTCGCCTTCTGCCACCCGCGCGGCGCCCCGCTGTGGCCGCTGCGCGAGCACAGGAAGGAGCACGGCTACGGCAGCGCCTACCCGCACGCCTCGCTCGAGGGCGACCAGGTCGTCTTCTTCTACCCGGAGGGCGAGGGCGCTGAGGAAGGCCCCCCCTCCATCCGCACCTGGACCCACGCCCAGGTCATCCGCGCCCACGAGGTTCGCGACGAGCACGAGCTGGCCGTGCGCTTCGAGGGCGAGGACTTCGATGTGACGTTCAGCCCCGGCCACACCCACCCCGAGGCGGGAGGCCCCGGACACCACGACACCCTCGCCGCCTTGAGCGCCTTCTTCGCGGCCAGCGGCAAGCTCGATGCCGACGGCGGGGCCTCCCCCCGGCTGCCCGCCGACGCCGCGGCGCTCGCGGCCTCCCTCGCCGAGCGCCCCCAGCCGCAGGAGCAGCTCGACTACGTCACCAGCCTCTCGCGAGCCCTGGGCTCCGAGCGCGTCTGGGCGCTCATCAGCGGGCTCGAGCTGCCCGCGCAGACGCGCGCCGCCATCCACCGCGAGCTCGCGACGACCGCGCTCGACGCCTCCGACTGGGCGTCCGCGCTGGCGCACGTCGGCCTGCTCTCGGGGAAGGACCGCTGGTCCTGGATTGAGGTCCGCGCGCTCACCGGCCTCGGCCGCTGGGAAGATGTGCTGCGCGTGGCCAAGGAGGACGACGCGCACGCGGAGCGCGCGCTGGCGCTGGGGAGCCTCGGGCGCGTCGGCGAGGCGCTGGCCCTCGTCGCCGACCGCACGGATGGAAACGCGCTGGCGGCCCGCGCGCTCCTCGAGCTGCGAAGCGACGCCCCGAAGGCCTCCGCCACGCTGCGCGAGGCGCTCGCCGACGGGGTCCGCGGGCACCTGCTGGCCCACGTCGGGGCGGCGCGGGAGCTGCTGCCCGTGCTGCGGACCCACCAGGCCTTCGAGGCGGCGGTGCGCGCCAGCCGCGAGGCCTGTCAGCGGCTCCCCGCCGAGGAGCTCGAGCTCGGGGAGGCCCGCGCGCTCCCGGTGGAGCCGGCGACGCGGGTGCTGGCCGCGCCGCTCGAAGGCGATGACGAGGCGGAGGACGCTCCGCGCCTGGGGACGGCCCTGGAGCGCCCCGACGGCTGGTGGGTGGCGGACGCGAAGGGAGCGCTCTTCGAGCACCCCGCCGGCGGCGACGCGCGGCGGCTGGCCACCTTCCCCTCCGAAATTGACGGCCTCGCCGCGCTGCCCGCCGGCGTCGTGGCCTCGGTGGGCTCGACGCTCGTGCTGCTCGACGCGGCGGGCCAAACGCGCGCGACGGTCCACCGCCCCTCGGCGGGTGACGGGCCCATGGCCGCGCACGGCACGCTGCTGGCCTGCGCCAGCGGCGCCATCGTCAACCTCTACCGCGTCGACGATGCCGCGCTCGTGTGGCTCGCCCCGCTCGCCCTCCCCGGCGGGCGTCGCATCAGCCAGCTCGGCTTCACCGGCGCCGGGCGGCTGCTGGTGGCCGCCGGGGCGAACCTGACGCTCTTCGACGTGAGCGAGCCGTCGCGCCCCGTGCCCCTGCGGCAGTGGAAGAACGCGCCCGAGCTGCTGCACACGGGAGAGGGCACCGCGGCGCTGACGGACGACGAGTGGGTCTGGCTGGTGGAGCTGGGCGACACGCCGCGGTGCACGCGGAAGGTGCACGTCGGCCCCTCGCCCCTGGTGGCCACCAGCGACGCGGCGCCGCTGGCCTTCGCCGCCCGCGGCCGCGTGGTGGAGGTGCTGGGCGAGACGGCGCGCGAGGTGATGACGCTGGGGCCCGACGGCCACCGGCTCGAGCCCACCGCCATCTCCCTGCGGGCGGGGCACGCCACCGCCGTCACCCGGGAGCGGGTGCTGGCGCTGTCACCGCTGCCGTTCGACGCGGCGGCGCTCCGTGCGCGCGTCGCAGCCCACGTCCCGCGGCTGCGCGAGTGGCTGGACACCCGCATGGAGGCGCTGAGGCAGGAGGGCGTGCCGGCGGAGGATGGGACCCGGGCGCCGCTGGGCGGCGTGGTGCTGCAGTGGTTCGACGGCTGGGCCGGGCTGCGCGGCCAGCCGCCGTGCAGCGTGGTGTCCATCGGCTATGAGAACAACGAGCGGCTGACCTTCGAGGCGCCAGGCGAGCGCGCGGCGCCCCCGGGGGCCACGCCCCTCTCGGAGGCCGAGGCGCAGCAGGCCCGCGCCCTCGACGACGCGTGGACGCAGCTCGCCATGCAGGAGCGGCTCCGCGCCTGCCGGGCGTACCTCCATGAGGCCGCCCGGGCCTTCGCGGGCCGCGCCTCCGCGCGCACCCTGTTCTTCGCGCTCGACACCGACGAGCGTCTCGAAATCGTCGACATCGTCGCCGGCGGGGGCGACGCGGGGCCGATGCGCGCGGCAGGCTCCGCGCGGGCCGAGCGCTCCCTGCGGGAGGTGCTGAGCGCCCCGCGCTGGTACGCCGCGCTCCCGAACCTGGTGGCGCGCGCGCGGCGCGACGCGGCCTTCCGCGCCGAGGTCCTTGCCCTGTTCGAGGAGGAGGGCCTCGCCGCGGCGGGCAGGATCACGCGAGAGCTGCTCGACGTCGACCCGGAGGGCTGCGCGCGCGCGTGGCTCACCGTGGCCGCCCGCGACCTCGACGAGGGGCTCCCCGGGCTGAGAGCCCTGGCGAAGCGCGGCCACGCCGGGGCCCGCGCCCGGCTGGAGGCGCTCCTGGACTCCGAGGACGCCTACCACGCGCTCGCGGCGAGGGAGGCCCTGGGCCGCGTCGACGAGGACGCGGCGGTGCCGCAACTCGGCCGCTACCTCGGCTCGCTGGAGGCTCACGACGACGTGCCGGTGAAGGTGCTGGCCGCCATGGGAGAGACCCGCCTCGAGCGCCTGCGCGGCGAACTGCTGGCCGCGCTCGAGCGGCTGGAGGGCGCCGAAGCGCTGCTGGTGCCCCTGGTGCGCAGCGGCTGGACTCCCGACGCGCAGGTGGTGGAGAAGGGCAACCGCGCGCGCGCCAGTGACGACGACTTCGCCGCGAGCCTCTTCGCTGACGAGGAGCAGGACGCGCCCGCGAGCGCGGTGAGGCTGTGGGTGGCGCGGCGCATCGCCACCGCGATGGAGGGTGACGGCCCCCTGTGGCCCGCCGACGTGCCTCTGGAGAAGAGCCGCGCCGGCTGGCAGCACTTCTTCACGCTCGCGTGGCCGCTGTGGGAGTCACGTGGGCTGCTGCCGCGGCTGCATGAGGTGCTGCCGGCGCGCTCACGGACGGGCGACGCGGAGCTGGCGTTCCAGGTGCTGTACCAGAGCGTGCTGCGCGGCGACGCTCGGGCCCAGGCGCTGGGGAGCGCGCTCGCCACGGGCGAGTCCAGTGAGGGGCGCCACGCCGAGGTGACGAGGCTGGCGCGGCTGGCGCGGCTGCAGTTCGGCTGGTCCCTGGTGAAGGCCACGCGGCTGGACGAGGCGCGCCGCGTGGCCGACGCCGCGCTGGCCGAGGCGCCCGAGGATGGGCAGGTCCTCTTCTTCGACGCGCGCGTCGCGTGGCTCGAGCGGGGCGACCCGACGGCGGCGCTGGAGCGGCTCGAGCCGGCGCTTCGGGCCGCGTGCGACGAGGTGGGGCGGGCGCGGCTGCTCAACCTGAAGGGCGCGGCGCTCGAGGCGCTGGGCCGCACCGCCGAGGCGCTCGACTGGTTCCACAAGGCCTTCACCGCCAACGAGGTGTCGGTGGACACCGCCACGGGCACGGCGGGCGACCCGGCGATGTCGCACGCGATTCTGTCGAACATCGCCGAAGCGCACTGGAAGCTGGGCCAACGCGACGAGGCCCGGCGCTACGCCGAGCAGGCAGCTCGGCGCGGCTCCTCCACCGACATCGTCAAGGAGATTCTCGCCGCGACGCGGGAGGGAGGCACGGAGCCCCGCTGACCCGAGGGCCGGCGCCAGGGCTGGAGGCGGAGCGGAGCGCCTCGCCTTCAGCACGCACCCGGCGCGGTGGTGTGGCAGCACTTGTTTGCCGTCGACACCACCTATCCCCCCTGAACGGCTACACGACTCCGGTCACTTCTGTTCCTACGTTCGGGCCTGGAACGGCTTCAACAGCTCCGCTCGAGTCAGCAGCGCTCGCACCTGCCGCGCCAATGCCACGTGGTCCTGGTTGCCGACCGTGAAGCGCTCCGGAGTCAGGATGATCAGGGCCCCCCTGTCCTCCACGGGTTCGATTCGTACTGGAGCGGGCAGCGGCGGCACCGTGCCTCGATGACGTGAGAGATACGTCACCCAGCCCAGCCACATGTCCGCCTTGGCGTCCTTATCGTCCAGATCCCGATGCGTGCGAGACATGGCGGCGACCCAATCGGGTTCCCAAGCAATGGCCATGCTGCGAACCACGCAGGCCAGGGTGGGGAGATTGAACAGCCGCTCCGCGTTCTCCCCCTGGCTGGGGAGCGACAAGAAGCACGAGTTGGAGGTCGCTTCGGCGTAGCCACCGCAGTGGATGCGCAAAGCCGCGCAATCGCGGACGGGCCCGCCGTTGTCGAACCAGAAGCTGAAGCCCAAGTCCTCGAAGATGTCCCCCCCCTCCTCCCGGTTGACGCCTCGCCGGAACATCTCGGCGAACGTCGACACGTTGGGGGGCATGAGGCTGTGCTTTCGCGCGTCCTTACGCGACCTGGCGGGCTTGTACCATTGGCCAAGGAATGGATCGCACTCGGCCAGGAGATTGAGGAACCTCACTGTGCGACGGGCGCACTCCTCGGCCGACTCCTTGCGCGGCCCCCAGTAGGCCCCGGCGAAGTAGGAATCAGGATAGGTCTCCGGCTCTGGCTTCATGCTCATGGGGCTGTTTCCCTAGAGCGCGGGGGTGTGGACGACCTCAATGCCCTCCACCCGAGCGTTCTTGAAGAGTTCACGGAAGGCATCGGCGGCCGCCTTCTCCGCGACATGCCACCGCACTGGAATCCCCATGCTCCGAACCTTTCTGCTCTGGCGCACTGCTTGATCAACGAGCCCCTTTGCACCGGAGTTCCGGAACCACGCCTTGGGCTCCAAGCCCTCGAAGAACTTTGCGTAGCCCGGACCCTTCGCCTCCAGCAGTACGCCGTTCTCGAAGCCGTCGAACTTCACGCCTCCGCTGTCCTTGCCAACACCACCGACCCAGTATGCCTCGTCCGCTTTATGCCCCGTGATTTGTTCCTGATACCGGCGAGCGCGGGGATTCAGGACCTCCCTCGCCGAGCCCCACTGGCCGGGCCCCTTTGACGGCGCCCCCTCATTGGCGGTGGCGCCTGCCCGCTGAAGGATGATGGCCGCTCCGGGCCCGCCGCTCAGCACCGCCGCCGCACGTCCCACGGGCGCCGCCACGATTCGCACCGCGGCAGTGCCCTGGACGGACAACGCGAGCACGGGCACTTCCGCCGAGGCGAGGGCTGTCCCCTCCAACGTTCGCGTCGCGGCCGACACCGTCCCCCAGGTGGCGATGAGGTTCGTCGCCAGTCTGGAGACAGCCTGCACCTGCTCGCCCCGGGTCATGTACCGGAAGCGCGCCAGGTACTCGGGGGACGACTCCAGCAACGCCACCACCGCGGCGGGCAGCTCCCGGAGTGCCCTGACGTTGTCCGCCGGCGACGTTGAGAAGAACCTCCCCACCGCGAGGGCGAGCCCGACGAAGGCCTCCTCCGCCCCATCCAGCGTGCGGCTGAGCACGTCCGCGTCATCGTGGACGTCCGCCAGGGGAAACCCGCTCTCCTCCCGCAAATCGTCATTCAGCAGCCGGAAGACGCCCGTCCGCCCATCGTAGAAGCGCCCCAACTCGAAGCCATGGGCCCGGAAGGCACCGTTCCGCCACTCAACGGGCGCAACCCTTTGTTGGGTCCGACCGCTGCGAACCCACGCGAGGTACCCGTCAGGCCGGAGCACCGCGACATGACGGAAGCGCGCCACCCTGCGCTCCAGCTCCGCCCTTGACACCTCGCCCCTGGCCAACACCTCCCGCAGCATGAAGCCCACCGCGAGTCGCGCCGGGAATTGGCCCAGCGTGACGTCCCGCCTCCACAGCGCCCCGAGGAGCCGCGCCGCTTGAGCCGGACTGAGGGAGCTGCCGGGAATGAGACGCGCGTCCCGCGCTTCGAGTCCCGCGCTGCGCAGCAGGATGCCGAACCCATCCCCCTTCCCACGGGCCCCTCCGAGGAGCACCACGTCCCGGCGGGGGTGGCGTCGATGAAGCGGTTGCCTGGACGGGGTGTCAACCGCTCCGACCACCTGTCCGCGTTCGGGGTCCTCGCTCGAAGCGGTCCAGCGTTCACCAGGGAGCGCCCCACCCTGCTGGAGCGCGTTTCCGCGAGTCGACGCGTCAACCCCGGCGCAGCCCGTGACGAGCAAGGCGACGCCCACCACCCAAAGGCCAGCACGCATTCCTCACCCCCGCCCTTCCCTCATGGGAAGGCAAGCAGCGGCGATGCTGGCATTCATGTCTGACAATGACCAGGGGAAGTGCACCGGGCCCGCGCCCCATGAACCACGGGGCGCGGGCCTCACGGCTGTGCCCGGCCCTCCTCAAACCTTGTACAGCAAATCCATGTACTTCTTGAGCAAGTCACTCACCAGCCCGCGGAAGGGCACGGAGGCGGCCATGCCATACACGGGCGCCATCGTCCCCTTCGCGCTCGGGTGGGACTTCACGTAGTCCACGGCGTCGCGCAGATCGGTCAGGAACTGCTCCGCGACCCCCGGCTGCGTCTGGCGCAGCGTGACGCACAGGTGCACGGCGGACGGCTTGTGCAAGCCATTGAGGTTCCACCCGTGCTCGCTCATCCGCTCCATCACCTGGAAGATGTCCAGGGACTCGGAACCAAAGGCAATCACGAACAGCGGGTCGCCCAGCACGTGCAGCTCGGGAATGTCACGGATGCCCTGCTTGATGGCCGCCGCCGTCTCCAGGATGTGGCGGGTGGCGTTCAGGTAGCCCTGCTCCCCCATGCACACCAGCGCGGCCCACGCCGAGGCGATGAGCGCCCCCGGCCGGCTGCCAGAGAAGGTGGGCGAGAAGTAGATGCCACCGGGCCAGTCCGTCGCCGTGAAGTACTGATGCGAACGCAGCTCCGTGCCCCGGTACAGCACCACCGAGGAGCCCTTGGCCGCGTAGCCGAACTTGTGCGTGTCCACGGAGATGGACGTCACGCCCGGCAGCCGGAAGTCGAAGGGCGGCACGTCGTAGCCCAGCTTCTTGGCGAAGGGCAGCACGAAGCCGCCCAGGCACGCGTCGGTGTGGAAGCCGATGCGCTTCTTGCGCGCCAGCTCGGACAGCGCCTCGATGGGGTCGATGACCCCGTGCGGAAAGCCCGGCGCCGAGCCGATGAGGACGATGGTGTTGCGGTTCACCGCCTTGCGCATGGCGGCCACGTCCGCGCGGTAGTCCGGGCCCACCGGCACCCGCACCATCTTGATGCCGAAGTAGTGCGCCGCCTTGTCGAAGGCCGGGTGCGCGCTGGCGGGGGCCACCATCTCCGGCCTGGTGATGCCCTGGGTCTCCCGGGCCCAGTCCCGGTACGTCTTCATCGCCAGCATGATGCTCTCGGTGCCACCGGACGACATGGCGCCGCAGATGCGCGCCTCCTCCGGCACGCCCGCGTTCGCCACGTCCGCGCCGAGCATGCTGGCCGTCATCGCCACCACCTCCGCCTCGAACTTGGTGGCGCTGGGCCACAGGTCCGCGTGCAGCGGGTTGCTCTGCGAATGCAGCGCATAGACACGGTTGAGGAACGCGATGTGCTCCGCGTCGCCGTTGTACACGCCACCAGACACGCGGCCCTCCCGCCAGCGAGACTCCTCCTGGGACTCCAGCGCCTGGAGCTCCCGCAGCACGTCGTCGCGCGAGCGCCCCGTCGGCGGCAGGTGGTCGAACGACTGCATCTTCCCGCGGTAGGGCTTGAGGCCGCTCTCCAGCTCGGAGAGCAGCGTGCCCGTCTCCCGGTTGAGCAGCCCCTTCACGCCAGGGACGGCCTTGAGGTAGCGCTCCGCCGCGGACAGGAGCCGCGGCGGGACGTGGTTGAGCAGACTCAGCGCCTTCAGGTCTGGAAGTGCCATGGCGGACTCCTCGGGGTTCAGGCGCTTCGCGCGCGGTTGAGCCGCGCGAAGATGGCCTTGTTGTGTTTGTAGATGTTGACGAACTCGCGGAACAGCTCGTCGTAGAGCGCCGCGTTCTTCGAATCCGGCTGGAACGTACGAGCCACGGGCACCAGCGACGGAATCTCCTCCACCGTCAACTGGCCCAGCGCCACCGCGGCCTGGAACGCGGCGCCTCGCGCGTTGGCCAGCACCGGCTCGTCCACCTGCTGCACCGCGCGGCCCAGCACGTCCGCGTGAATCTGGCACCACAGCGCGGAGCGGGCCCCGCCGCCGATGATGCGCAGCGACTCCAGCCGCCGGCCCACGAACCGCTCCACGTACGTGAAGAGCCAGCGCGAGTTGTAGGCCACGCCCTCCATCACCGCCCGGACCATGTGCGCCCGCGTCGTCTTCAACGACTGGTTGAAGAAGCCACCCCGCAGGGACTTGTCATCCACCGGGCTGCGCTCGCCGTTGAGCCACGGCAGGAAGATGAGCTGGTCACTCCCCGCCGGGACGTTCCCCGCCTGCGCCTCCATCACCCGGTACAGGTCCGGCGCGTCGCCGTCCATCCCCGCCTCCGAGTCCTTGCCGTAGAGGATGTTGTCCTTGAGGAAGGTGAGGCAGATGCCCGCGGACTCCTGTTCGTTGGCCAGCAGGTAGCGCCCGGGCAACGCCGACGGCAGCGACGCCATCTGATGGAAGACGTCCGTCTTCTTGTAGGGCACGTGGCAGCACAGCCACGACGACGTGCCCACGCACAGGTGCGGCTCGAAGTCCCCCACCGCGCCGGAGCCCACCGCGGCGGCGAGGATGTCCGGCGCGCCCGTCACCACCTGCACGTCCTCGCGCAGCCCCAGCTCGCTGGCGGCCCGCGGCGCGATGGGCGCCAGCACCGTGGAGGCGGGCACCAGGTCCGGGAGCTTCTCGCGCTCCAACCCCGCGAGCCGCAGCAGCCGGTCGTCGTAGGCGATGCGGTCCAGCGAGCGGTTGTCCGTCACCCAGTGCAGGGTGATGGAGTCATGGGAGGCAACGCAGCGGCCGCTCAGCCTCAGGTTGAGCCAGTCCTTCGGCTCCAGGAACTTGTATGTCCGGCGGTACACATCCGGGCGCTCGCGCCGCAGGTAGAGGATGTGGCCCACCGGGTCCTTGCCCGACAGGCTCGGCACGCCGCCCGACAGACGAATCCACGTCAGCAGGCGGCCGACGCTGTAGCCCTCCACGGAGGGGAAGCCATCCACGGCGCGCTTCACGTCCGGGGCGCCTCGCGAGTCCATCCAGATGAGCGCGGGGCACACCGGCGCGCCGGCCTCGTCCACCGCGACGGTGCCAGACCACTGTGAGCTGCAGTTGATGCCGATGACGTCCTCGGCGCGCACGGCCCCGGAGGCCAGCAGGCGCCGCGTCGCCAGGACGATGGCGCGCCACCACGCCTCCGGCTGCTGCTCGGCGCCCCCGTCCGGGAGCAGGGACAGCTCCAGCGGCTCCACGTCGCCGCCAAGAATCCGGCCCCTGAGCGTGACAGCCGCCACCTTGACGGCGGACGTCCCCAGGTCGATGGCCAGGATGGACTGCTCACCTGCGTGGGACACGCTTCCCTCCGTGCCGGGCATCCCGTCAGACCGGGCGGGCGACTGCCGCGGCGGCCGAGTCTAGGAAACGAACGCGCGCAGCCTGCCACCGACGCGCGGAAGTTCGTCGTTTTTCTGAAAGCCCGGAAGAAGTCTCCGTGCCCTCGCACGCCCCCGGGGCATGGTGGCGGACTGTTCCTCCCGTGGGTGGCTTCGGCGCGCACGACGCTTCCTACCTTTGCGCCAGGCCCCCGTCCCGCGCTCGCGCGGGCAGCCGACAGCAACCGCGGGGCCCACCACAGGGGGACCACCATGGCCGAAGTCCAGCAGCCCTTCCTCACGGACATCACCGAGATTCGCCGCCGCGCCCGGGAGCACCTGGAGGAAGGCGCCATCACCGAGGACTACGAGGGTGACGTCAACGCCACCATCAAGCTGCTCAACGACGCGCTGGCGACGGAGATCGTCTGTGTGCTGCGCTACACCTATCACTACATCGCCGCGGTGGGCATCCACAGCGAGGCCGTGAAGGATGAGTTCGGGGAGCACGCCCGCGAGGAGCAGCAGCACGCGCTGAGGATCGCCGAGCGCATCAACCAGCTCGGCGGCAAGGCGGACTTCAACCCGGAAGGGCTGCTGTCACGCAGCGCCAGCCAGTATGCCGAGGGGCAGAACCTGGTGGACATGATCAAGGAGAACCTCATCGCCGAGCGCATCGCCATCCAGACGTACCAGGAGATGGTGCGCTACTTCGCCAGCCATGACCCGACGACGCGCCGGATGCTGGAGGACATCCTCTCCAAGGAGGAGGAGCATGCCAATGACATGCATGACCTGCTCGTGGCGCACCAGGGCAGGCCGCCCCTGAGGAGCTGAGCGCCGCCTGGCCGCCGCGCTCGCGTCTGGCTAAGGTGCAGGGCCGCACGAGCGGGGGTGACATGCGCGGGCGCTTCACCGCAGTGAGCGAGCTGTGTCGGCGGCACCCGGTGGCCCTGGGCGCCGCCCTGACGTTCAGCCTCAGCCTGCTGCTGCGCTGGCTGTACCTCCAGGCGGCGCCCGACCGCACCTGGCCCTTCTCCATCTTCTTCTACGGCGACACGCGCTTCTTCCATGCCTACGCGGTCGACCTGGCGCGAGGACACGAGGGCCCCGCCGCCCTGCCCTATCACCCGCCCCTGTTCCCCTGGCTCCTGGGCCTGCTCTACCGCGTGCTGGGCCCGCCCCAGGGCAGCGCCTACCCGTACAAGCTCGCGCTGGCGCTGCTGAACGCGGCCACGGTCGCCTTCACCGGGTGGTGGTGGCGCAAGGTGCTGGGCACGGGCTGGAGCCTCCTGGGCGCGGCCCTCTTCGCGTGCAGCTTCGGCTGGCTGGTGCTGTCCACCACCTACAGCAACGAGGTCCTCTACGTCCTCTTCCTGTCCGCCACCTGCGCGCTAATGCTCCAGCACCGCGCCGGCCCCACGTGGACGGGCGCCGTGCTGCTGGGCGCCGTCATGGGCCTGGGCTCGCTCACCCGCGCCGAGCACCTGTACCTCTGGCCCTTCCTCCTCGCCTGGGCGTGGCTGTACCGCGGCGCCACACCCTGGCGGACGCTGGCCCCTCGCTGGGGCGCGGCGCTGCTGACCACCGCCGTCGTCCTGGCCCCCTGGGCGGTCCACAACGCGCGCGTCCTCCGGGAGCTCAACGCCCGCACGCCACACCTGGAGCCGCTGCCGGTGCTGGCCCCCATCACCGTCTACGGCCCCATCAACTTCGCCATGGCCAACCACGCCGCGGCCACCGGCGGCTTCACCCCGGACAGCGTCAACCAGGCGGGCCAGGAGGGCTTCCTGGACGTGGCCAATCCCTCGCAGCGGCACCTGCTGCTGCACGGCTATGCGGAGGGCCTCGCGTGGATGAAAGCCCACCCCGCGGACGCGGCGCGCCTGTGGGGCGCCAAGCTGGACCGCTGGCTGGACGGCTTCCGCCTGGGCCTGGGCGCGTCCAACCTGCCCTCGGGGCTTCACGGCAACCGGGCCCCCGTGGACGTCTTCGTGCCAGAGGCCGCGTGGCTCAAGTGGCCCCTCACCCTGCTGCTGCTCGCCGGGGCCGCGCTGTCCCTGCGCCCCGCCTGGCGCCCCTTCGCGCTCTTCACGGCGGTGCTGCTGCACCGGGCCCTCATCACCGTCGCCTTCTTCGGCTACACGCGCGGCCTGCTCGCCGTCTTCCCCGCGCTCATCCCCCTGCTGCTGCTCCCCTTCCTGGTGCTCGCCTCGCGTGCCCAGGCGTCGAAGTGGGCCGCCCGGCTGCCCGCCATCGCCGCCGCGGCCCTGCTCCTCTTCTGGGTGGAGGCGGGGCTGCTCGCGCTGACCGCCCCCCGTCGCTTCATGGCCAGCGGAAGCACCGACCACTCCAGCGGCAAGCTCATCCAGGATGACTGGGTTCGCATCTGGCCAGGTTGAAGGCCCCAGGCGCATTGCCTTTCAAATCTTTCAACCAGACAGCACGACGTCTCCCGGCACGGGCGGCACCCCGAACGACAGACACACCGACAGTGAACAGTGCGAGTCCTTGTTTTTCTTGCAAAACTTTCTTCGGGAATAGGGAAAGATTTTCGGCGTATTCAGGTTTCTTCTGGCACCCGGTATGGGCGTTGACGAGCTCCGTGAAGGAGCCACCGCGAGGACATGTCCCCGCGGGTCCGCAGAGGAGAAACGCATGCGCCACACACGGGTGTCAGCAGCATGTCTCGTCCTGCTCCTGGCCACGGCGACCTGGGCCTTCAAGCCACCTGACAAGGGGCAGAGCGCCGTCGCCGACAAGGCCTTCTTCAAGCCAGAGTTGTACCTGCCCATCCAGAACCTGCCCTTGCAGCAGGCCCGCCAGCGGATGCATTCGCTGGGTGCCGACGCCTGGGATGACTTCTTCAAGCGCAACGGGCGCGACTTCAACGTCTACGTCGACCCGCGCACCGGCACGCCCACCGCGGTGCAGGGCACCATCCCCCTCATCCCGGGCACCGGCTACAACAACAAGGTCACCATCGACCAGGTGCGCGAGTCCATTGGCCGCTCCATCCCGAAGGTGGACGAGGCCGCCATCGCCGACCTCATCTTCAAGTTCATCGCGGACAACCAGGCCGCCTTCAACGTCGACCTGATGCAGATGGGCAGCCCCCGGGTGACGTTCGTCAACGACAACCTCATCCAGGTCCACATCCCCCAGCAGGTCAACGGCACGCCGGTGCGCCACGCGCGCATCGCGGCCACCATCAGCCACGGCAACCTCATCCTCCTGGGCACCGAGGCCTGGGCCAACGTGCGCATCGACACGCGGGCCCGGCTGGCGCCGCAGGACGCGCTCGTGTCCGGCAACGGCTTCGTGGGGCTGGCCACCAGCCCGCAGACGCTGTGGCAGCAGCCCACGCTGGAGATTGCCCCCGTGGCGCTCCAGGGTGAGTCCTTCAACGGCGCCGTGGGCACCGGATACGAGCACCGGCTCGTGTACACCTACGGCTTCTCCGAGGGGACGGGCGACGAGCGCTGGAAGACGACGGTGGACGCCCACACCGGCGAGGTGCTCGCCGTGGAGGACGACAACCACTACTTCGACGCGCAGATGAAGGGCGGCATCTATCCGTCCACCAACATCGGCACCTGCACCTCCAACGAGACGTGCGGCACCATGCAGCCGAACTCGCCCATGCCCTGGGCCAACACCGGCCTGGCGGCGCCCAACAACTTCACGGACGGCGCGGGCATCGTCAACTACAGCTCCGGCACCGTCACCACCACGCTGGCGGGCAAGTACGTCCGCATCAACGACAACTGCGGCGCCATCAACGTCAGCTCCACCAGCGGCAACCTCAACCTGGGCGGGGTGAACAACGACCACGACTGCACCGTGCCGGCCGGCACGTCCCCGGGCAACACCGCCGCGTCCCGCTCCAGCTTCTACGAGCTGAACAAGCTGGCCGAGCAGGCCCGCGGGTGGCTGCCCACCAACACCTGGCTGCAGGGCCAGCTCCTCTCCAACGTCAACCTCAACAGCACCTGCAACGCCTTCTGGAACGGCTCCTCGGTGAACTTCTACCGGAGCGGCGGCGGCTGCCGGAACACCGGCGAGATTGGCGCCGTGTTCGACCACGAGTGGGGCCACGGCATCGACGACTTCGACGCCAACGGCTCGCTCAGCAACTCGTCGGAGGGCTACGCGGACATCGCGGCCATCTACCGCCTGCAGACGTCCTGCGTGGGCTACGGCTTCTTCCAGACGGTCAACACCGGCTGCGGTCTGACGCCGGACGGCACGGGCTACAACCAGCAGGAGGCGCAGGTCTCCGGCCAGTCGTGGTGCAACACGAAGTGCTCCGGCGTGCGTGACGCGGACTGGGCCGCCAGCGTGCCCAACATCCCCGCCACCCCACAGAACTTCGTGTGCCCCATGTGCAGCTCCGGCTCCGGCCCGTGCAGCCGCCAGGTCCACTGCGCGGCCTCGCCCGTGCGTCAGGCGGCCTGGGACTTCGTCACCCGGGACTTGACGGCGCCGCCGTTCAACTACGACTCCAACACGGCGTTCATCATCGGCAACAAGACGTTCTACCAGGGCAGCGGCAACGTGGGCACCTGGCACGCCTGCAACTGCTCCGCGGGCACGTCGGACGGCTGCGGCGCCACCAACGGCTACATGCAGTGGCTGGCGGCGGACGACGACGACGGCAACCTGGCGAACGGCACGCCGCACATGTCCGCCATCTACGCGGCGTACAACCGGCACCGCATCGCGTGCTCCACGCCGACGGTGACGAACGGTGGCTGCGCCGCCGGCCCCACCGCGGCGCCGGCCAACACCACCGCCACCCCGGGTGACGGGCAGGTCAGCCTGAGCTGGAACGCTTCGGCGGGCGCCAGCGAGTACTGGGTGATGAAGACGGAGGGCTTCGCGGGCTGTGACTTCGGCAAGGCGAAGGTCGCCACCGTCACCGGCACCACGTACACGGACGGCGAGGTCGCCAACGGCCGGCAGTACTGCTACTCCATCGTCCCGGCGTCCTCCAGCGCGTGCTACGGCGCGGCCAGCGCCTGCACCTGCACCACGCCCGTCTGCGCCGCGCCTGGCACGGCGGTGCTCGCCTCGCCCTCCGGCGGCGCCACCGGCGTGGAGCTGGCGGCGGTGCTGGACTGGAACGACGTGTCCGGCGCCTCCACGTATGAGGTGCAGGTCGCCACCGACGCGGCCTTCACCAACGTGGTCCGCACGGCCACCGCGCTGACGGCCAGCACCTGGACGGTGAGCCCGCCCCTGCCCACCAGCTCGCAGTTCTACTGGCGCGCGCGCGCGAACAACTCCTGCGGCGGCGTGGGCACCTGGTCCGCGGCGCGCTCCTTCACCACGCGCGGCTGCGTCCCGCTGGCGGCGCCCACGCTGAGCACCCCCGCCAACGGCGCCACCGGCGTCGCCACGTCCGCGGCGCTCGACTGGAGCGACGTGCCCAGCGCCGCCACCTACGAGGTGCAGGTCGCCACCGACGCGGCCTTCACCAACGTGGTCCGCTCGGCGACCGCGCTGGCGTCCAGCGCGTGGACGGTGACGCCCTCGCTGAGCAGCAGCACGGCCTACTACTGGCGCGCGCGGGCGGCGGACTCCTGCGGCACCAGCGCCTACAGCGCCGCGCGCAGCTTCACCACCACCAACATCTGCACGCCCGTGTTCGCCACCTACAACAGCACGCTGCGGGCACCGTCCTGCGGCAACGTGTGCGGCTGCGACACCGGGCCGACGCTCGTCGTGGGCCGCGGCACCATGTCCGGCGGCGTCGAGCCCAACGCGCCCAACACCCTCGGCAGCACCTGCACGGACGGAAACTCCGGCACCTTCCGGAACGACGAGAGCGTGGACCGGGTCGTCCTCCGGACCACGGACCACGGCGCCTTCTCCGTCGGCAAGCAGGTGACGGCCGAGGTGACGGTGTGGTGCTGGGGCACCTCGGACCGCTTCGACCTGTACTACGCCACCAACGCCTCGGCGCCTTCGTGGGCGGCGCTGACGACGAACGTGGCCTGCACGGGCAGCGGCGCGCGGACCTTCACGCACACCTTCAACCTGGGCGCGACGGCGGGCACCCACGCCATCCGCGCGCAGTTCCGCTACGGCGGCACCGCGAGCGCGTGCACCTCCGGCAGCTTCAACGACCGGGACGACCTCGTCTTCGGCGTGGCGGCCGCGGTGGCCTCCGCGGCGCCGGAGAAGGCGCGCGGCGTGCAGGGACGCTCGACGCAGGCGTCGCGCTGAGCCCCCTCCCCCGCCGTCACCGCGCGTGACGGCGGCGGCACTCCGCGGGGCCTCCGGGATGCGGTCCGGAGGCCCCGCTGCTTCTTCACCCGGGGCCGCCCTTCAGTGGGACTCCGGATGCGCTGGAGGCGCTGGCGGCTCCTGCCGTGACTTCGCGGGCGGGCGCTGCGCCGCCATGGGGCCGGCGAACAGCAGCCCTTCCTCCACCGCGCCCCGGCCCGGCTCCCGCCGGGTGACCTCCTGCCGGTGGCTGCGCTGCCACGCCTCCTGGCGCAGGCCCAGCACCTCCTGCACCAGCACCTGCGCCGCGGCGGCCAGGGGCACCGCCAGGACCACGCCAGGCAAGCCCGCGAGCGCGCCGCCACACAGCACCACGATGGAGATGAGCAGCGGGTTCATCCGGATGGCCCGGCGCTGAATCATGGGGCTCAGCACGTTGGACTCCACCTGCTGATACACGATGAAGACGGCCACCGCGATGAGCGCGTCCTTGAGGCTCAGCGTGGCCAGCGTGATGATGCCCACCAGCACCGCGCTGAGGATGCTGCCAAGGTAGGGGATGACGCCCATCAGCATCACCATCAGCCCCAGCGGCAGGAAGTACGGCACGCCCTGGATGAGCGCCACGGTGGCGGCGACCGTGCCGCCAATGGTCATCACCAGCAGCGTCCCCGCCAGATAGTTGGCCACGGCCTTGCGCATCCGGGACACCAGCAGCCGGACACGCGGCTGACGGCGCGGTGAGACCCACTGGAGGGCGCTCTCGTAGAGGTCCTCACCGAACAGCAGGCTGAACACCGTGAGCACCACCACGGTGATGCCGCCCGCGACCAGGCCCAGCGTGGATGACAGGACGTTGATGATGCGGCCCGCGATGTCCGAGGGCTCGAAGCGGATGAGGTCCTCCGCGTGGACCTGCACGCCGTACCGCGCGCTCAGCTCCTCCACCCAGCGGGACTGCGCCAGCCGCTCCAGCGTGGCGGGCATCGTCTGCACCAGCCCCTGGAGCTGGTTGACGAGCATGGGCACCAGCGAGCCCACCAGCACGCCCATCATCCCCAGGAGCGCCAGCGCCACGACGGCCACACCCGCGCCGCGAGGAAGCCCCCACTGCGTCAGCCGCCGCACCAGCGGACTCAACGCGATGGACAGCAACATCACGACGGCCAGCAGCGTGAGCACGGGGTACAGCGCCCGGAGCGCGACCCAGCACAAAATCAGGAGCAGGACCTGGGTCCCAACGATCCAGACCGTTCGCGGCGGCACATAGACGGGGAGCTGCCGGCGAGATGCCTTCATGCCGCACAAGGTAGGATGTGGTTGTCCGGACGGCAGGCGGCCCGCAGCGCGGCGCCACGTCAGCTGACACAAGGTCCTGCAACTTCCAACGGTTGGCGCGGCTGGCGCATAGCAGGCAACCAGGCATGCGCTCGAAAGGACGTCTGGAGCGTGGGCGGGCCCCGCCCTCTTCAAGGCCAACGCATGCCATGGGGGCGAACGCGCCCCACCCTTGAGTGCGAGCCGGAGGCCGCGCAACCTGCACGCGCCCTGTCCGATAATCTCCAGACCCACCCGAGGACCCGGAGTGTGGAGGGTGACGCGATGTGGATTGAAGCCATCGTCATGCCCCGTCAGAGCGCCGCGCCGTATCGGCCGCTGCCTCGCAAGAAGCGCGGCGCCGGTGCCACCCCGACCGCGGCCCCGGACCGCCGGGCCGCCTACCAGTCCGCGCTCGACGAGGGTCGCCGCTTCTGGGACGCCGTGCTGGCGTTCCTCAAAGCCCACCACCTGATGGACGCGGTCCGGTGGATCAGCGAGCCGGGGACGATTCCACTCGTCACGCTCCACTGCACCCGCATCGTCCTGGAGCGGCTTCGGCAGGCCCCCGAGTTCGAGGCGGGCCTGTCGATGAACCTCGAAGTCCCGGTGTGAGCTGGCGGCGCCCAGGGCGCGTGCGACGCGCGTCTGACTTGGGGGACGTGCTGTCTGTCTGAAACCCGTGGACAGCTCCGGCTGGACGGTTTGTGCCGCCACCAACGGCTGCGCGCGGACGGCACGGCGTTCTGACAGACGCCATATGGCGCGGGCCTCAAGGCACGAAGAGCAGCCTCGAGGCCTGCTGCACCCAGGCGCGCCGCGTCTCCAGCGTTTCGAAGTCCAGCAGGATGAACGGGTCGAACAGCCGGGGCATCATCGACAGCAGGCTCAGCGACGCCCAGACCTGCGTCAGCGCCAGCCGCAGCCGGTGCTCCGGCAGGTGTGTCGTCGCCGGAGCCAGGCGCCCCGCCAGCTCGGCCAGGAACGCGTTGAGACGCTGGATCGAGGAGCCGTCGTAGCGCTGGTGGGCCAGCACGTCATGGAAGTGCGCGTGTACGATGTGTGGGTAGCGCAAGGAGTTGCACATGAGGTCCTCGAGCAGCGCCTCGAAGGCCTCCCGGATGCCCAGCCCCTCTGCCCGGAGCCGGTCGAAGTCCTCCAGGACATTCCCGAAGGCCTGGTCCAGCGTGGCCTCCAGCGCCAGGGCCACCAGCTTCTCCTTGCTCCGGAAGTAGTAGCTGATGGCGGCGCTGTTCACCTGCGCCTCGCGCGCGATCTCCCGGATGCCCGTCGCATCCAGCCCGTCCCGGCCGATACACACGATGGTCGCCCGGAGAATGCGCTCCCGGGCCTCCTGTTCCTTGGTCCCCATCCCTTCAAACCCCTGAAACATCAAGCCCGAAGCCGAACCTAGCGCAGGTAGGCCGTCCCGACGAGGCGCGCTGCTGGGTGCGGGGCCGCTCGCCCGCGCCGGGCCCGTGGCGCGTGGGGCTCGAACCATGTCTTTGATGTGCCGCGGCTGGCGTGGGCCGGCGCTCCGCGCCAATGCCAGACGACCCCATCCATATCCGGCTCAAGGTCGCGGTTCCCGGCGGCACGGGCCATGACACGACGCGCACCGGCTGCTATTCCTCCAGTCCTTGGAGCGACATCCTCGCCTGGACCAACAGGCTTGCCCGACATGCCGGATGCGCCGCCCTTTCGCCCTGGGCCCCAGGGGGCGCGCCCAGGGCGAGCTGCCGCACCACCCTCCGCCCTCGGAGCACACACCATGGTCCGCACCCGAAGCGTCGCGCGTCGTGTCTTCTCCAGGTTGAACCTGGCCCTGCTGCTCACAGGTGCCGTCGTGGGCTGCGGAGGCGAGCCGGGCACGCTCGAAGCCGAGCCCGGTGACACGACGGAAGCCCAGGCCCAGGCGCTGAGCTACCCCAGTGGCGGCAGCCAGACGGTGGTGTCCCGCCGCGTCGTCTACAGGGACGGCTCGGGCGTCTATCAAGCGGCGGCGGGCTTCGAGCAGTTCCGCGCGGCGGGCGCCTCCGACGGGACGCTCCACAACATCCGCATCGCGGAGGTGGACGCGCCCGCCGTGCGCGAGGCCCTGGTCATCATGTCCGCGGGCCAGAAGATTTCGAGCAGCGGCCACTCCAGCGGCGTCACCGGGCAGGCCTCCAACTGGGACACCTCCTGCAACAGCGTCTCCTGTCCCAACGTGAGCCTGGATGGCCGTTCACTGGCCATGAAGCTGCGCGCCCTGGGGTGGTTTCCCAGCGGGAAGACGTACCTCTCCGTCGTCAACGACAACAACTTCGACCACCTGTTCGACAGTGACACGAAGCAGCGCATCGTGAATGGCTTCTCGGGCTGGCTCCAGGCGCAGGTCCGTCCTGAGACGCGCGCCATCTACTTGGCGGGCAGCTCGCGCGGCGGATGCTTGATGATGCGGCTGGCGCAGGCGCTCCGCGCGAACACGGCGCTCGACGGCATCGACCTCTACGTGTCGTCATTCGACGGCGTCTGCCGCAACAGCCAGGGTGAGCTGGGGACCTTCGACAGCAAGATCAACAACCCCGTGCGGCCCTGGGGCACCTTCTATGGCGCGTGGGCCACGAACCTGACGGCCCAGTTCCCCCGCCGCGGCAGGCTCCACATCTTCCACGTGGTGGGCGGCCAGGAGGTCGCGCCGGCCACGGGCATCCGCGCCTTCTCCGGCTACGCGGGCAGCACGCCGCCCTCGACGGGCACGAACCTGGATTGGGGCTGGTACAAGCAGACCTGGGTGAAGTGGAAGCACAAGGAGATTGGCAATCCCTACACGGACCCCAGCGCGTCGAACCAGGCCCAGGCGGTGGCCGAGACGGTCGATGCGCACCTGACCTGGCTGGACGCGCGCCTGCCCTGAGCCCCTCAAGGGAACCCGGGCGGCCGGCCCTCCTCGGCCGCTCGGAGTCGCGCCCCCGGGTTGAGCTCGAAGGCGAGCCCGAACTGCCACAGCGCCACGGGCTCCAGGAACAGGATGTTGTAGTAGTCCTGTCCCTTCACGTACCGCGCGAAGACGCCGAAGCCCGCGCCCCACCAGGGGTAGGCGCCGAGCTCGGCCTTCCAGGTGGCGCGCTGCGACGGCGCCTCCCCGAAGGGCTGTGACACGGACACCTCCAACGGGAAGCGGTGGTTGCTCCACGTGCGCTGGCCCATGACACCGGCCGCCCAGTGCCCGTCACCGTAGACACGCCGCTGGGAGCGCGTGATGCGTCCTGGGCCAATGGAGGTGTTCAGCTCAAGGGCGGCGAACCCACCCACCGACCACGCGCCGCGCAGATCCGGCTCCACGCCGAAGGCCAGCCGCGCGTGGAGCTCCGTGCGGAAGAGGTTCGTGGTGAAGCTGCCGGACACCTCATTCAACGGCAGTTGCCCTTCCTTCGGCGCGCACCCATCTTCGCCGCGCGTCTGGTTTCCGTAGAAGCACCCGGACTCCCCATTCGAGTAGTGCGCCGCGATGACGTTGAGCGCCAGCGCCAGCCCCCGCACCGCAGCGCCCTCCGCGCGGGGCTCCGCCAATGGCCGCAGGTGGGCCACCTGGAACGTCGCCTTCACGATGAAGGACGGCGGGATGACCGGCTCGCTCGGCGTGTCCATGATGCGGAGCTGCACCGCCGGGGTGAGGATGAGCGACAGGAAGTACTCACCACCGGGCCGCGTGAAGTCGCCGTGATGGAGCTGCGGCAGGAAGAGGTTGGGCGCCACCTGCGCCTCGAAGATGAGCTTCTCCGGCGAGTTCGGCGCCCCCTGGCGGCGGATGCGGTTGGGCGAGTCGAGGATGTAGCTGCGGTCCAGGAAGAGGGGGACCGGCGCGTCGTACTCCACCTGCCATCCGTCCGCCCGGGCGACCTGTGACAGCAGCACCCACGTCCCACCGAGCAACGCGTGCCACCTTTGCCCTTTTGCCCTCCTCGCCATGGACGCCCCCACGCTTCGTGGGGCGGGACCTCAGGCATGGCCGCAGCGGGTTGTCACCGGTCCGCTCGGCCCGACAGCCCACTGCGCGCCCTTCGCGCGCCCTTGAAGCGGCGCCGTGCACACTTCCTGGCCCGGCCGTCCCATGGCGCGGACCGCCGGACTCGCGGGGCGCAGGTCGCCAAGGGCAGGCGCCAGCCGTTCGCGCGCATCGCCGCGCGCAGCCCTGCCGGGGCCGCGATATGACGCCGAGCCATGAACCCCTTCCGTCTCTCACTGCTCCTGGGCGCCGTGTCTTGTCTGTCGCTGGGGTCCGCACCCGCGGAAGCGCAGTCCCCCCAGGCCAGGCCCCGCGCCCGAGACCTGGGCATCACCTTCGGCGGCCAGCCCGGCCCGAACAACGCCATCACCGACGTGTCCGGCGTGGAGGTGGGCCACACGACGTTGATTTCGGGAGACCCCCAGGGCCCACGAGGCAAGGGCGCGGTGCGCACCGGCGTCACCGCCGTGCTGCCCCGGGGCAAGGACGGCGTGTCCGAGGACGTCTTCGCCGCCATCTACTCGCTCAACGGCAACGGCGAGATGACGGGCTCGCACTGGCTCACCGAGGCCGGGCAGCTCGCCGGTCCCGTGATGCTCACCAACACCAACGACGTGGGCACCGTCCGTGACTCCGTCATCTCCTGGGCGATGAAGCGGGGGCTGGAGTGGGAGCTGGGGCTGCCCGTCGTCGCGGAGACGTGGGACGGCCTGCTCCATGACATCTATGGCTTCCACGTGAAGGCGGCGCACACCCACCGCGCGCTGGACGGCGCCAGGGGAGGCCCGGTCGCGGAGGGCTCGGTGGGCGGCGGCACGGGCATGGTGTGCCACAGCTTCAAGGCGGGCATCGGCACCGCGTCACGCAAGCTGCCCGAGTCAGAGGGCGGCTACACCGTGGGCGTGCTGCTCCAGTGCAACTACGGCGCGCGTCACCTCTTCACCGTGGAGGGTGTGCCCGTGGGCGAGGAGATCAGCGACCTGCGCCCCTGCTACACCGGGCCCAAGAAGCCCGGCCCCGGCATGTTCAAGAACCTGCCGGCCTGCGCGGCCTCGCGCGGCGCCACGCAGCCCCGCACGCCCGAGGGCGCCGGCTCCATCATCGTCGTGGTGGCGACGGACGCGCCGCTGCTGCCGCATCAGCTTGAGCGGCTGGCGAAGCGCGTGCCGCTGGGCATCGGGAAGATGGGCGGCCTGGGCGCGAACTCCTCCGGCGACATCTTCGTGGCCTTCTCCACGCAGCGGCTGAAGCCGCCCGCCGGCAAGTCCGTGGCCAGCGTCTCGGCGCTGGACAACGAGCGGATGACGCCGCTCTTCGAGGCCACCATCCAGGCCACGCAGGAGGCCATCCTCAACTCGATGCTGGCCTCCGACACGATGACGGGCGCGGAGGGCAGCCGCGTCTACGGCCTGCCCCAGGACCGGCTCCTCCAGGCGATGAAGAAGTACGGCCGGCTGGCGAAGCCCTCGCCCACGCCGTGACGCCGCCGCGCGCCACTCAGGGAGCGGGCTGAGGCTTGGGCGCGGCGGCACCGTGCTGCCGCGCCGCCACCCACGCCTGCACCCGCGCCTCCAGGATGTCCAACGGCAGCGCGCCGTCGAGCAGCACCACGTCGTGGAACTCGCGCACGTCGAAGCGAGGCCCCAGGGCCTGCTCCGCGCGCGTGCGCAGCTCACGCATCTTGAGCTGCCCAACCTTGTACGCCAGCGCCTGCCCCGGCCAGGCGATGTAGCGGTCAATCTCGTTGGTGGTGTCCAGCGCCTGGCGCGGCGAGTTCTCCATGAAGTAGTCGAGCGCCTGCTGCCGCGTCCACCGCTTCACGTGCATGCCGGTGTCGACGACGAGCCGCACCGCGCGCCACATGTCGTAGGCGAGCTGGCCGAACTTGTCGTAGGGGTTGGAGTACAGGCCCAGCTCGTCGCCCAGCGACTCGGCGTAGAGCGCCCAGCCTTCGCCATAGGCCACGTAGAAGCCGTAGCGGCGGAAGTCGGGCAGGGAGGGCTGTTCGGCGGCCAGGGCCAACTGGAGGTGGTGACCGGGCACGGCCTCGTGCAGGGTCAGCGGCACCATCTCCCACAGGGGCCGCGTCTCCGGCCGGTACAGGTTCACCAGGTACATGCCCGGACGCGAGCCATCCGGCGCGCCGGCGTAATAGAAGCCCGTCGTCGCGTCCGGTGCGATGGCCTCGGGCGTCGGCTCGACGCCGTAGGGCTGGCGGGGCAGCGTCTTGAACAGCCGCACCAGCAACGGGTCGATGCGCTTGGACAGGGCCCGGTAGCGCATCAGCAGCTCGTCCCCGTCCCGCGCGTAGAAGCGCGCATCCGTCCGCAAGAAGTGGAAGAACTCCGCCAGCGTGCCCTCGAAGCCCGTCTGGGTCTTCACCGCCTCCATCTCCGCGCGCAGGCGCTTCACCTCGGCCAGGCCGAGCGCGTGAATCGCCTCCGCGCTCAGGCCCGTGGTGGTGAACTTGCGCGCGAGGAAGTCGTACTGCTCCGCCCCGTCGGGGAGCTGCCAGAGGCCCACCGCGTCCGTGCCCTTCGGGACGTACTCCTCGGTGAGGAACTGGTGGAAGCGCTTGAGCGCGGGGAGCACGCCCCGCGCAATCGCCTCGCGGGCCGCCTTCTCCAGCCGCTGCTGCTCCGCCGCGGGGATGCCCTGGGGGGAGCGGCGGAAGGGCGCGAAGAAGCCGCTGTCCGCCGGGTCCGCCACGAGCTGCCTCGCCACCTGCGGCGGAATCCGCTGGAGGACGACCTTGGGAGGGACGCGCCGCTGACGCAGGCCCTCCTCCAGGAGCGCGAGCACCTGGTCCACGTAGGCGCCGAAGCCCTGGAGCCGGACCACCCAGTCCTCGTAGTCCTGCACCGTGGCGAAGCGCAGGGTGTCCGCGAGCTGGTAGGCCGCCTGCACGCCCGGCGGCTGCTTGATGCCCTCCGGGATGCCGGCCAGGTGGCTCACCGGCATCAGGTACGGCTTGAAGCGGTGCTCCTCCACCCACGTCTCATGGTCGCGGCGGAACAAGTCATGGTTGAGCTGGTCCGCGGCGGAGAGCGCCTCGCGGTCCACCGTCTTCAGCTTCGCCAGCACCTGGAGGTTGTGCTGGTGGTCCGCCTCGATGGCCTTCAGGCTCAGGTCATCCCAGCGGTCGTTCCAGCGCCGGTCACCCTGCACCGACGCGTACGTCGGGCTGTGCTCGAGCTGGTACTGCCACTCCTGCTGGAGGAGCGCGTGCAGCGCGGCGGCGGCCTTGGGCCGGGCGTCGGCGGCTTCGGGATGCATCATGAGAACAGCTCGAGCAGGTCTTCCCGGGTGATGGCCGTCGCGGCGGCGGCCTCGCTCAGGGCGGCCTCGAAGATGGCCCGCTTCTTCTCCTGGAGCCCCAGGATGCGCTCCTCCACCGTGCCCTGGGACACCAGGCGGTACACCATCACCGTGCGCTCCTGGCCAATGCGGTGGGCGCGGTCGGCGGCCTGCGCCTCCGCCGCCGGGTTCCACCACGGGTCCACCAGGAAGACGTGGTCCGCCGCCGTGAGGTTGAGGCCCGTGCCGCCCGCCTTGAGGGACATGAGCAGCACCGGCTCACCCTCCGCGGACTGGAAGCGCTCGGTGACCTCGCCGCGGTTGGCCGTGGTGCCGTCCAGCCGGCCGTAGCCGATGCCCGCCGCCTTCAGGCGCGGCTCGATGAGGTCCAGCAGCGACGTCCACTGAGAGAAGACGAGCGCCTTGTGGCCTTCGGAGACGGCCGTCTCCAGCGCGTCCACCAGCGTCTCCACCTTGGAGGACGTGTTGGCGCGCTGCCCCGGGACGAGCGCGGTGTGGCACGCGGCCTGACGCAGCCGCAGCAGGGCCTCCAGGGCCTTGAGCACGCTGCCGCCCTCGTTCAGCAGGGCCACCACTTCCTTGCGCGTGGCCGCCATCACCGCGTCGTAGACGGAGCGCTCGCGCTCATCCAACTGCACGTGCATCACGGACTCGATGCGCGGCGGCAGCTCGGGCGCCACGTCGCGCTTCAGGCGCCGGAGCACGAAGGGCCGGATGCGGCGCCGCAGGCCCTCGGCCGCGTCCTGCCGGCCGTCGGAGATGGGCCGGGCAATCTTCTCGTCGAAGTGCTTGCGCCCCCCGAGCAGGCCCGGGTTGGTGAAGTGCATCAGGCTCCACAGCTCCTCCAGCCGGTTCTCCAGCGGCGTGCCGGAGAGCGCGAGCCGGAAGTTCGCCTTGAGCCCGAAGGCCGCGCGCGCCACCTGGCTGTCCGGGTTCTTGATGGCCTGCGCCTCGTCCAGCACCAGCGAGTCCCACGTCTTCGCGCCCAGCACCGCCGCGTCCAGGCGCATGATGGCGTAGGTGGTGAGCGTCACGTCGGCGGCCGGGTCCAGCGCGCGGCCGGGCCCGTGGTACACGCACACCTTGAGCGACGGGCGGAAGCGCTTCAGCTCCGCCGCCCAGTTGGGCAGCACGCTGGTGGGGCACACCACGAGCGAGCCCGGCCCCAGGGCGCAGAGGGTCTGGAGCGTCTTGCCCAGCCCCATGTCGTCCGCCAGGATTCCGCCCAGCCCCGCGCCGCGCAGGAAGCCCAGCCAGCTCACGCCCTGGAGCTGGTACTGGCGCAGCGTGGCGTTGAGCTCCGCGGGCAGCTCGGGCGGGGGCAGCTTCTCGAAGCCGGACACCAGCGGCGCCAGCTTGTCCAGGCCCGGCGGAGGCGGCTGCTCCAGCGTCTCGCACAGCGCGGACAGCTCCGGCAACGCGTGGTTGGAGACCTTCCCGTCCGCCTGCCGCGCGCCGAGCAGGTCCGCCACGCGCTGGCCATGCTTGTCCAGCCAGGCCCGGGGCAGCGGCGCCCAGCCGCCGCCGTCCAGCGGCACCAGGCCCAGGCCCTCCGTCCACGCCCGGATGACGGCGGCGGCGTCCACCGCCTTGACCTCGCCCTTGGCGCCCTCCACCTGGAACTCGAGCTGGAAGCGCACGTCGGGCACGCCCTGCCCCGACACCGCCGACTCCACGTGGAGCGACGGGCGCAGCTTGACGTCGGGGCTCACCAGCCCCGCTGCGTCCCCGGCGAGGTCACCGCGCCAGCGCCGCAGCTTGTCCGCCCAGCGCACCATCTCCGAGCCCTGCACCGTCAGCCGGCGGCCGGGCACCAGGTTCAGCTCGTCGCGGAGCTGGTGGATGAGGCGCTGCTCGGCGGCCTCGTCGCGCAGCGGCACCGCGCCGCGCAGGTACACCATGCGCCCGGCGTCGATGCGCACCACCGGCGGCGCGCCGTACACGAGCGTGGGCAGCACGGACAGGCCGGCGTCGAGCTGGTTCAGCTCCAGCAGGATGCGCGGCTTCAGCTCGCGGTCCAGGCGCGGCAGCCGCTTGCTGCGGACCTCCACCGGCAGGCGGCGGCCCAGCTCGGGCATGATCTTGGACGTGAGGTCGCCCAGGTTGTCCGCCGAGTAGGTGCGGACGATGGGCAGGTGCTGCAGCCAGGGGCCGGACATGGCCGTCTCACCCAGGCGCACCAGCGTATCGGCCGCGAGCGCCACGCCTGGACTGACGACCTCCTGGACACGCGAGTCCCTGGACACCGTGATGACAATCTGACCGCCGCGGTCCTCCACCACGGCGCGCGGCAGTATCTGCTCGTCGGACACCGCCACCGGGCGCCCATCCAGCAGCACGTTGCGCGCCGACTCCAGCACCTTGAGCACGGCCTCCAGCGTCTCCGGCGCCAGGGTGCCGCGCGTGCGCCGCTGCTCCAGGATGCGGTCGGCCAGCAGGTCCGCGTTCTCCACCTGGAGCTTCGCGGCCTCCGCGGGGCGGGCCATCAGCGACGTGAGGCTGCCCTCCAGCGGCGTCTCCGTGCCGTCCACCTGCGCGAGGGAGCGGTGCAGCTCCAACCCGCCGTCCACGCGGGTGAAGTGGTAGACGACGCGGGCCCACCGCGTGGCCGCCGTCTCCATGGGCGTGTCCTGCTTCTCCGCCTGCTGGATGGAGATGGCCGCCGCCACCACGTGCTCGCAGGGGTCGACCAGGCTGGGGCAGTCACACTCCCAGGCGTCGTCGTTCGGATACAGGACCACCGTGAGGGCGACCGGGCGCCCCTTGGCGCGCACCCTCAGCTCCAGCTCGCCCCCTTTCTGGGACTGGAGCACCACGGCTCCGGAGCGGGCGAGGTTCACACCGTTGGACCAGATTCCCGGCTTGGCTTCCTTCCGGACGGCTTCGAGCAGTTGGGCGGTGGCGGACATGGGGCGCTGATTCCCTACGCTCCGAGGATGCGTCGCGCAACGGCCATGAGCGCGCACCGTCGCGTGGCAGGCGGCCGCCCCGCCCCGGCGCAGGGGAAATTCCGCTTTCGAGGCGACGGAAGAGGGAGCCCCGCTCCGGAAGCCGCCCTGCACCAGGGAAGCCGGGTCGTGGCCCTCGATCGCCGCGCCCGTGTCTGGGAAAACTTCAACACCAGCGGCCCTCCGGCCCGAGTGCATTGGCTGTCACGCTGACCTGGGCCCGCGGCATTGACATACAAACAAGAAATGACTTACCTGGGTTGCAGTCGTCTCTCTGATACGCCAACGAAGCCAGCTCACCGGGCATCGCCCAGGAAAAGAGAGGACGCGTGGAACTCACGCAGAGGCAAGACGAGGCGGCGCCAGGCGCTCACGCGCCATCCCGGACCGCGCGCTGGGCCCGAGCCGCCCCACTCTCCGAACGAGCACCTTTCGCAGCCACGGCGCGGTGCGACACCTCCGCCGCTGCGCGCAAGCGATTGGAGACCTGGCGCCGGCAGGAGCCCTTTGGACAAGCGGATTGGTGGCAACGCAGATTGCTCGCCTCCGGGCTGACGGAGGCGGCGCTGCTCGCGCTGCTGGAGGCGCCCGCTGGCGCGACCTGCACCTCGCCTGAAGCCGCGCCCGCGTGGGTGCATGAGCTGGAGCAGGCCTACGCGGAGCCCCTCCGCGCACCCGTCACCTGGCCCGAGCGCGCGGAGGGCCCGGACCGCTCGGCCTTCCTGCCGCTGGTGGAGCCGCTGGTGGCCCGCGCCGTGACGCGGCTCGGCAACGCGCTGAAGGACCTCCAGCGCGCCGCGCCGGGCCTCGACTTCGAGCCCGCGGGCCTCGTGTCCTCGATGCTGGGCCACCTGCCGCAGGTGCTGGCCCCGGTGCTCGGCCGCGCCATGGTGGTGGAGCTGCATGCCGCCCAGTTGGAAGCGCGGCTCGCGGGCGACACGCCGGAGGCGCGCTTCCAGGACTTCACGCGGAGGCTGCGCCAGCCCCAGGTGGCGCTGGACATCCTGGAGCGCTACCCGGTGCTGGCCCGCTGCGCCGCCCTGCGCATCGCGGACTGGGAAGCCAACGGCCTGGAGCTGCTGCAGCGCCTCGCGCGCGACGCGTCCCTGCTGTGGCAGCGGTTCAACGGCGGACAGACGCCCGGCGCGCTGGTGGAGGCCCGGGGCGGGTACTCGGACCCGCACCGGGGCGGCCAGGGCGTCTTCATCCTCCGCTTCGAGTCCGGCCTGCGCATCGTCTACAAGCCGCGCTCGCTGGGCGCCGAGGCCGGGCTCCAGCAGCTCCTGACGTGGCTCAACGCGCGCGGCGCCACGCCCGTGATGAAGGGCGCGGAGGCGCTGGACCAGGGCGCATACGGGTGGATGGAGTACGTGGCCCCCGCGCCATGCGCGTCGACGGAGGAGGTCCGCCGCTTCTACGAGCGCCAGGGCGCCTACGTCGCGCTGATGCACGCGCTGGACGGCACGGACCTGCACTTCGAGAACCTCATCGCCGCGGGTGAGCACCCGGTGCTGGTGGACGTGGAGACGCTGTTCCACCCGCTGTCGGGCACGCGCACCCTGCGGGACGCCGAGCACGCGGTGGAGGCGCCGCCCGTGTCGGTGATTCGCAGCGGGCTGCTGCCGCAGCAGTTCTGGGGCACGCGCACCAAGGCGGGCGTGGACCTGAGCGGCCTGGGCGCGCGCGCGGGCCAGCTCACCCCGCAGGCCTACCTGGTGACGGCGGAGCGGGGAACGGACCGGATGCGCTTCGAGCGCCGGCCGGTGGCGCTGCCCGGCGCCAACAACCTGCCGCGCCTGGAGGGCGAGAGCGCGCCCGTCCTGGCCTACCGCGACGCGCTGGCCGAGGGCTTCACCCGCATGTACGGCCTGCTGCTGGAGCACCGTGAGGCGCTGCTCGCCGAGGACGGCCCGCTGGCCGCCTTCGCGCGGGTGCCCATGCGCGTGCTCTTCCGCAACACGGCGGTGTACGGCGCGCTCCTCCATGAGAGCCACCACCCGCACGCGCTGGCGGACGGGCTCGAGCGCCAGCGCTTCTTCGACCACCTGTGGCGCGCCGTGGTGGCGTCCCCGGACTTCGAGGCGCTCGTCCCGCTGGAGATAGCGCAGTTGGAGCGAGGCGACCTGCCGTACTTCACCGCGCGCGTTGACTCGAAGGATTTGGAGGCGGGCTCGGGCCAGCGCCTGCCGGACTTCTTCCAGGAGACGGGCCTGGCGCGGGTGCGCCGCCGGCTGGAGGGCCTGTCCCCGGAGGACCAGACGCGGCAGCGGTGGGTGCTGGAGCGTTCACTGGACGCGCTGCTGCTGAGCACGCGGACCGTGCCGCGCCCGACGTATGCCTTCCAGGAACACACGCCCCCGGGCCTCCGCGACGCGCTGCTCGCCGAGGCGCGGCGCGCGGGAGAGCGGCTGCTGCCCCTGGCGTTCGAGCGCGGAGGCGAGGCGCACTGGCTCGGCCTGGATGCGGGCGACGGCGGCTGGAGGCTCGGGTCGCCAGGCGCGGACGTGTTCCAGGGCCGCGCGGGCATCGCGCTCGCGCTGGGCTACCTGGGGGACGTCACACAGGACGCGCGCTTCACGCGGCTGGCGCGGGCGACGCTGCGCACCCAGGCGCGGCTGCTCGGCGCGGAGCCCGGGAGCGTGGTGGGGCTGGGCATCCTCAACGGCTGGGGCGGCATCCTGTACGCGCTCACGCACCTGGGCGTGCTGTGGAACGACGACGCGCTCCTGGACGAAGCCGCGGGCCACGCACGCCGGCTGCGGCCCCTGGTGGAGAAGGACACCGTCCTGGACGTGGGCGCGGGCACCGCGGGCTGCCTGCTGGCGCTGCTGGTGCTGGGTGAGCACCGCCCGTCGGACGCGCTGTGGGCCACGGTGGACGCGTGCGGCCAGCGGCTGCTCGAGACGGCCACCCCCCAGGCCCGGGGCTCGGCCTGGCTCTGTGAGGCCGCCGGGAACCGCTACCTCGCGGGCATGGCGCACGGCGCCGCGGGTGTCGCCCTGGCGCTGCTGCGGCTGTTCGGGCGCACGGGCGATGCGCGGCTGCGAGACGCGGCGCTCGCGGGCATGGAGTACGAGCGCGGGCTCTATGCGCCCGAGGAGCGAAACTGGCCCGACCTGCGCGCGGGCGCGAAGGAGGCGGCGGCGACGCCAGAGGGCGCGGAGCACTTCCTCTGGGCGTGGTGCACCGGCGCGCCCGGTATCGGGCTGGCGCGGCTGTCCGGGCTGCCCTTCGTGGACGACGCCGCGGTGCGCGAGGAGATCGCCATCGCGCGGGACTCCACGCTGGCGCGGGGCTTCGGCCGCAACCACGGCCTGTGTCACGGCGACCTGGGCAACGCGGACTTCCTGCTCCAGGCCGCGGCCACGCTGGGCGACGCGCGGCTCCAGGCGCGCGTTGACGGCGTCGCGGGCGGCATCCTGCGCGGCATCACCGAGCGCGGCTACCTCTTCGGCCTGCAAGGCAGCACGGAGACGCCGGGCATGATGGTGGGCCTGGCGGGCATCGCGTACGGGCTGGCGCGGCTGGCGCGGCCCGACCGCGTGCCCTCGCTGCTGACCGTCGATTCTCCACGCATCGTCCGAGGTGAAGGGCTGGGCACCCCGGATGGCCGTCCCTCCAGCCGAATCCAGGAGCAGTCATGAGCCAGAAGAAGGACCACATCCTCCGTGCGTGGAGAGACCCCGAGTACTTCAACAACCTGTCCGCCGAGGCGCGCGCATCCCTGCCCGCCAACCCCGCCGCCGAGCTGGAGCTGAGCGACGAGGTCCTGGAGAGCATCTCCGGCGCGGACAGCTGCGAGCGGTTCGGCAGCTACCACTGCACGCCGTGCCCGCCCTACGTCTGCCTGTAACGAAGGCACCGGGGGACTGGCCTCGGACCGAGCCAGTCCCCCACCCCCTGCGCTAACGTCCTCGCCCGCGATGCAGCCCCCCACCGACGGCCGCCCCTCCATCTTCCGCAAGGAAGCCCTGGCGCATTACCAGCGCGTCGTGCAGGACGAAGGCGACCTGCTGCGCATCTCCGGCCGGTGGACGCGGTGGACCTTCGTGCTGCTGGGCGTCTTCGCGCTCGCGCTGACGCTCACGGCCCTGGCGTGGCCGGCCCTCATCGCCCCGGAAGGACCCGTGCGCCCATGACGGCCGAGGCCCCGCAGCCCCAGCGCCGGTGGAGGTTCGGCCCGCGCGGGCGCGTGCCCGAAGTGCGGCAGATGACGCTGACGGACTGCGGCGCCGCCTGCCTGTCCATGGTGCTGGCCTACCACGGCCGCGAGATGGGCCTGGAGGCGGTGCGGGAGGTGACGGGCCCCGGCCGTGACGGCGCCAGCGCGAAGGCGCTGAAGGCCGCGGCGCAGAAGCTGGGGCTGCGCGTGCGCGCCATCTCCGTGGACCTGGACCGGCTGCCCTTCCTGCCGCGGGCCACCATCCTCCACTGGCGCTTCACGCACTACGTCGTCTTCGAGCGGCTGGGCCGCGGCTGGGTGGAGGTGGTGGACCCCGACCAGGGCCGCCGCCGCGTGTCCATGGAGCAGTTCAGCCAGTGCTTCACCGGCGTGGCGCTGCTGATGGAGCCGACCGAGCACTTCCAACCGGGCCGCACCCGGCGCAGCCCGTACCGCTACCTGGTGCCGCTGGTGAAGCGGCAGGCCGGCACGCTGGCGAAGGTGCTCGCGCTGTCCGGCGTGCTCCAGGTGCTGACGCTGGCGGTGCCGCTGCTCACCGGCATGGTGGTGGACCGGGTGGTGCCCCGGCAGGACTACTCGCTGATGGGGGTGTTGTCCGCGGCGCTCGCGGGCGTGCTGCTCTTCGAGCTGCTCACCTCCGTGGTGCGCGGCCAGCTCCTGGTGGAGCTGCGCACCCGGCTGGACTCGCAGATGACGCAGGGGCTCTTGGACCACCTGGTGAGCCTGGCCTACCCCTTCTTCCAGCTCCGGCCCGCGGGAGACCTGTTGACGCGGCTGAGCTCGCAGCAGGCCATCCGGGACCTGCTGTCCACCGGCCTGCTGTCCAGCGCGCTCGATGGGGCCCTGGTGCTCCTCTACCTGGCGCTGCTGCTGGTCGCGGACGCGTCGCTGGGGCTGCTGGTGGTGGGCCTGGGCCTGTTGCAGGTGCTGGTGTTCGCGCTGCCCCGCGCCCGGCAGCGCAGCCACCTGTCGCGCAGCCTGGACATGGGCGTGCGCAGCCAGAGCTACCTGATGGCCATGCTGTCCGGCATGCAGACGCTCAAGGCCTTCGGCGTGGAGGGCCGCATGGTGGGCAGCTACTCCAACATCTACGTGGATCTGCTCAACGTGGAGCTGGAGCGCGGCCGGCTCTCCGCGTGGCTGGACGCGCTGACGAGCACGCTGCGCCGCGTGTCCCCGCTGGTGCTGCTGAGCGTGGGCGCGTGGCGCGTGCTGGACGGCGCGATGTCCCTGGGACAGATGCTCAGCATCAACGCGCTGGCCACCGCGCTGCTGGTGCCCCTGTCCAACCTGCTGGGCACCGGCGGGCAGCTCCAGTTCCTGAGCACCTACCTGGAGCGCATCAACGACGTGCTGGACACGCCCCCCGAGCGCGACGCGGCCCACCAGGGGCGCCCCGCCACGCTGCGCGGCGCCGTCACCCTGGAGGACGTGCGCTTCCGCTACAACCCCCACTCCGCCTGGGTGGTGCAGGGCGTGTCCGTCAGCGTGGAGCCGGGGCAGATGGTGGCGCTCGTCGGCCGCTCGGGCGCGGGCAAGAGCACCCTGGCGCACCTGCTGCTGGGGCTCTACCTGCCCACCTCCGGCCACGTCCGGTATGACGGCGTGGAGCTGGGCGAGCTGGACTTGCGCGCGGTGCGCGGCCAACTGGGCGTGGTGTTGCAGGACGCCTCGTTCTTCAACGCGTCCCTGCGGGAGAACATCACCCTGAGCGACCCGGACCTGGACATGGACCGCGTCGTGGAGGCCGCGAAGCTGGCCCACATCCACGACGACATCATGGCCATGCCCATGCAGTACGACACGCCGCTGACGGACCGGGGCCTCTCCATGTCCGGAGGGCAGCGCCAGCGGCTGGCCCTGGCGCGCGCGCTGGTGCGCCGGCCCGCCATCCTCCTGCTGGATGAGGCCACCAGCTCGCTGGACGCCTCCACCGAGGCCCACGTGCAAGAGGCGCTGGCGTCGCTCAAGTGCACGCGCGTCGTCATCGCCCACCGGCTCAGCACGGTGCGCAACGCCGACACCATCCTCGTCATGGAAGCCGGCCGCGTGGTGGAGGTGGGCCGGCACCAGGAGCTGCTGGAGCGCCAGGGCACCTACGCGTCGCTGGTGAATGCGCAGCGGGAGGAGCGCGCCCGGGCCACCGGCTGAGGCGCCTGTGAGGGATTCATGAACCTGGATGACTACAGCCGCTGTGACGCAGTGGGGTTGGCGGAGCTGGTGCGTCGGAAGGAGGTCTCCCCCGAGGCGCTGCTCCGGGTGGCGGTGGAGGCCATCCACCGCGTCAACCCGGAGCTGAACGCCGTCATCGACACGCGCGACGCCCAGGCGCGCGAGGCGCTGGAGCAGGGCCTCCCGGACGGCCCCTTCCGGGGCGTGCCCTTCCTCATCAAGGACATTGGCGTCCACGCCGCGGGCGTCCCCTCGGACTTCGGGAGCCGGCTGACCCAGGGGACGGTGTTCCCCCATGACAGCGCGTTGATGGCGCGCTACCGGCGCGCGGGGCTGGTGCTGCTGGGCCGGACGAACACCCCCGAGTTTGGCAACAACGCCAGCACGGAGCCGCGGCTCCACGGGCCCACGCGCAACCCGTGGGATGTGGGCCGCAGCCCGGGCGGCTCCAGCGGCGGCTCCGCGGCGGCGGTGGCGGCGGGCATCGTGCCGGTGGCGCATGGCAACGACGGCGGCGGCTCCCTGCGCATCCCCGCCTCCCTCTGCGGCGTCTTCGGGCTCAAGCCCACCCGGGGCCGCAACTCGCTGGGGCCTGACGCGGCCGACATCATCTGCGGCATGGGCATCGAGCATGTGCTGTCACGCTCCGTGCGCGACAGCGCGGCGGCCCTGGACGCGACCCAGGGCCCGGAGGCCGGCGACCCCTACTTCGCGCCGCCCCCGCGGCGCCCGTATCTGGAGGAGGTGAGCCGCGCGCCGGGCCGGCTGCGCATCGCGCTGATGACGGCCTCGCCCATGGGGGGAGCGGTGAGCCCGGAGTGCATCGAGGCCGCGCGGCGGGCGGCGCGCCTGTGCGAGGAGCTGGGCCACGACGTCACCGAAGACGCGCTCCCGCATGACGGCCTCCTGTTGCACGAGGCCATCACCACCGCCTGGTCCGCGACCATGGCGTCCCTCGTGGCGATGGCCAGCCACCTCTCCGGGCGCGAGGCCGAGCCGGATTCGCTCGAAGCCACCACCTGGGCGGTGGTGCGCCACGGACAGACGCTGACGGCCACGGAGCTGATGCGGGCGCTGGGCGTGTTCAACCTCGTGTCGAGGCAGGTGGGGCGGTTCTTCCAGCAGTACGACGTGCTCCTGTCACCCACGGTGGCCGCCCCGCCCTTCCCGCTGGGCCTGCTGGACGCCAACGCGCCCCGCACGGCGCGCGAGTGGTACGACCACGCCTTCGGCCACTGCCCCTTCACCGCGGTGTTCAACGTCACCGGGCAGCCCGCCATGTCGGTGCCGCTGCACTGGAGCGAGGAAGGCCTGCCCATCGGCGTCCAGTTCGCCGGCCGGTATGCCGACGAGGCCACGCTGTTCCGGCTCGCCGGGCAGCTCGAGCAGGCGCGGCCCTGGGCCCAGCGGCGGCCGCCGGTACACGTCACCCGGACCGCGTCGCCGCCGTGAAACCACGCGGCGGGCCCCACGAGCAAGCGCGGAGGCCCACCGCGAACCGGCGCGAGCTCAGTCGTAGCGGCTGGTGAGCTTCAGCGTCCACGAGCGCAGCGTGCCGCTGCCAACGCCGGACGGGTTGGCGACGTGCAGCTTCCAGCGGCCGTTGATGGAGCCGTCGCGCGGGATGCCACGCGTCACGACGATGCGCGAGGGCGGCGTGCCTTCGTTCGGGCCGTCCCACAGCAGGGCCGTCTCACCTCCCGGGTCCTCCAGCGTCAGCACCAGCCGGTGCGGCGCGGTGTGGACGATGTCCAGCTCCACGTTGATGTCCATGGGCACCGTGGCCAGGCCCACCACCGTGAGCGGCGCCGTCACCAGTGGGTTCGTGGACTGGAGCCGCAGGTCCGAGTACTCGATGAAGGAGGCGCCCATCCACGCCGGGGCGCAGTAGCCCTCCACCCAGCCTGACGCCAGCCCGATGCAGATGAGGCCCTCCGACGGGCACGCCATGAAGCGGGAGCACACGTCGCCGTTGCCGGCGAGGTACGCGGTGTCGACGCAGCGGCCGTAGGGGCTGGAGCCGTCACCGGGCCGGCCCTCGCAGACGAGCCCGGGCTGACAGAGGCCAGGGCCCGTGCAGGGGTCACCTTCGGCGCCAAGCTGCGTGTTGGACTTGAGCTGGTTCAGCGTGAGGGCGTCCACACTCGTCAGCCGGGAGAGCTGAATCATGTGGAGGATGGGGCGCGCCGCCACCAGGCTCTGCACCGCGGCCTGGGGAATGGCGAAGACATTCTCCAGCGTGGACGCGCTCTCCGTGTTCGCCGCGTGGATGGCGCGGCGGGCCTCCGCCATGTTGAAGGACACACCCTGGAAGGTGCCCACGTGGCCGTCCACCGGCAGCTCCACGCGGCCCGTGCCCTTGGCGTACGCCTCCAGCGCGGCCAGCGCCGCGGGGCCCACGTACGGCACCGCGTCCACCTGCTCGATGCTCACGAAGCGGCGGTCATCGCCCGTGCGGAGCACCCCGTCCGGGCCCTCGCGGAAGTCGATGAGCGCCTGCGCCGCCTGGGCGTTCAGCGGGACCTGCACGTCCAGCTCATTGAAGGAGATATAGTAGTCGTTGAGGAAGGACAGCACGCCCTCCGCGGCGGGCGTCCCGGTGGCCAGCGCCTGCGTCTGCGTGCCCAGCGCGATGGCCTCCTGCAGGCCGTCCGTGGCCGTCGGGGCCCCACAGCCAATCAACGCGGATAGAGACACAAACAGGGGAAATTTGGTTTTCATGCGCACCGTGTAGCGCAAGACTTGTCCGGAGCACAGGACGTCACTCGTGCGTGACGCAATCCCACCGAACCCGTGGGGAATACGCGCACCTCCGTGGCAATCTTGTGCGTCATGCGAATCCCCCACGCGCTGTCCCTGGGCGCCGCCGCCCTCCTGGCACTGTCGGCGCAGGCCGCCGCCCCCAGCCGCCCTTCCCCCACCCTGCCCCCGGGCTACTGGCCCGAGGCGAAGGTGGCCGAGGTGCTCGCCAAGACGCAGGAGGTCCGCTTGTCGCCGGACCTCTCCCGCCTCACCGCCGACGAACAGGCGGCGGTGAAGGACCTGCTGGAGGTGGGCGCCATCTTCCAGGGCCTCTATGAGACGTCGCGTCACCACCAGGCGCGCCCCGCCCACGCGAAGCTCCAGGCGCTGGACAAGAAGCTGGGCGGCCCGAAGCGCACGCAGGATTTGCTGACGCTGTACCGCCTGTACCAGGGGCCCATCGCCAGCACCCTGAGCAACGCGCGCGAGGCCTTCCTGCCGGTGGACGCGCAGGTGGCCGCGCGCAACGTGTACCCGGTGGACGTCACGCGGGCGGAGGTGGACGCCTTCCTCGCGGCGAACCCCGGGGAGCGCGCGGCCCTGCTCAGCGAGAAGACGGTGGTCCGCCGCGCCACGGCGGCCAACCTGCGCCAGGACGTGAAGGTCCTCCAGGCGTACCCGGTGCTGGACACGCTGCACCCGGGGCTGCGTGAGGCCCTGCAGGCGAAGGCGAAGCGGCCCGACGCCAGGGTGCTCTACGCGGTGCCGTACGCGGTGGCCTACGGGCCGGAGCTGGTGAAGGCCTACGGCCTGGTGATGCGCGCGGCGCGGCGGCTGGAGGCCAGCGACGTGGAGCTGGCGCGCTACCTGCGCAACCGCGCGCGGGACTTGCTCAGCAACGACTACGAGAGCGGCGACGCGGCCTGGGTGACGGGCCGCTTCCAGAAGCTCAACGTCCAGTTGGGCGCGTATGAGACGTATGACGACGCGCTCTTCGGCGTGAAGGCGTTCCACAGCCTGTCGGTGCTGCTGCGCAACGAGGAGGCCACGCAGGAGCTGCGCAAGCGCCTGGGCGGACTCCAGGCGGTGGAGGACGCGCTGCCCTACGCCGCGAAGAAGCGCGTGCGCGAGGACATCCCCGTGGGCGTCTACGAGGTCATCGCCGACTTCGGCCAGTCGCGCGGCACCAACACCGCGAGCATCCTGCCCAACGACGCGCTCACCGCGCGCCGCTACGGCCGCACCATCCTCCTGCGGGAGAACATCATGCGGAACCCGGACCTGTTCGCGTCCGACGAGCGCATCTGGCGCGCCGCGGTGGCGGACGCCCACGCCCGGGAGCTGGTCTCCGAGGGCAACTTCCAGCGCACGCTGTGGCACGAGGTGGGCCACTACCTGGGGCCGGACCGGGACGCGAAGGGCCGCAACCTGGACGACGCGCTGGAGGACTACGCCGGCGCCGTGGAGGAGATGAAGGCGGACCTGGTGAGCCTCTTCTCGCTGCACGCCTTCCACAAGAAGGGCACGCTGGACGCCGCCGGGCTGCGCGCGGTGCAGGCCTCCGGCATCCGCCGCACGCTCCAGAATGTGCGCCCGCGTGAGGACCAACCCTACCAGCGCATGCAGCTGGTGCAGTTCAACTGGTTCCTGGAGCACGGCCTCATCCGGGCGGACCCCCAGACGGCGCGCCTGAGCATTCAGTACGACAAGTACCCGGCCGTGGTGACGGCGCTCCTGGAGAAGGTGCTGGCGCTCCAGCACGGAGGTGACAAGGCGGCCACCGCGGCCTTCTTCCAGCGGTGGAGCGCCTGGACGCCGGAGCTGCACGAGAAGCTGGCCGCCCGCATCCGCGACGCGCAGGGCGCCCGCTTCCGGCTGGTGCGCTACGACGCGCTGGGGGACTGAAGCCAGAAGCGGGCGGCTCCCTCCTGGGCTCAGGCGTCCGGCGGGAGCACGGGCCGCAGGACGGCGACCGCGTACATCCCGGCGCTCGCGTCTTCCGTCCCCTGGGCCGCGGAGTACTGGGCCTCCGCGTGGATGTACGTGCTCACGTCCTCGAGCGCGGAGTCGCCGGTGAACTCGTGCACGTACACGCCCCCCCGCGCGGCATCAGGGGAAGCGCCGCCGAGCAGCGCCCAGTCCTCCGGCGCGGACTGCGTCAGGCGGTAGCCCTCCTCGGTCCGCTCGACGACCACCCAGTGGCCCGTGACGTTGTTGGCCGAGGAGCCGCCGTAGTTGAGCGGGCGCATGATGACCGCGCGCATCTCCCCCACTTCCATGTCCCCCAAGGACTCGAGCGTGGAGACGGCGGCCTCCGGATTCAGCGTTTGGGGCACCAGGGCGAACTCCACCTCCGTCGCCTCGAAGCGCAGCGGCGGTCCGTCCCCGGAGTCCAACTCGACGGGGATGGGCTGCCCGCCCGGCAGCGCCGCCTCGGAGATGCCGCCCGGACTCGGGTCGAGCCCCTCCATGTAGCCGCTGGGCTGATGCCCGCCGAAGGCGCCGGACGCCACCAACTGCTCCCAGATGGCCCCGGAGGAGCGCACGCGGTGCTCCATCAACACCGCGTCGATGGACTCGGCGGTGGTCCACTGCGGGAGGGCTTCCCTCAGCATGTCGAACGCGGTGGCCGCGCAGTAGCTCGCGCCCGGCACCGTCCCGGCGACGACCTCGGGGACATTCGCGCTGTAGGACGTCCCGTCCTGGTGACTGAGCTCCCCCAGCGGAATGTCCCCAAGCGCCCCGCGGCCATCCGACGCCACGGGCGTGAACCCTGGCGCCGGGGGCGTGGGCGTGGGCGGCTGATACTGCACGAGCACCGGCGACTCCCCGGTGAGGTTGGGCCCCCGGGCGCGTGGGCTCCCCGCCAGCTCGAAGGTCGAGCGCCCGGAATCGAACCGGGCCGCGGCAGGGGCCGGCCCTCGCGCGGTGGTGGCGGTATTGGAAGCGGCCTTGGGCTGAAGCTGGCGGCGCATCAGCTCCAGGGCCTGGAGCTGCGCGGTCGACGACGACGCGACACGAAATGAACTGGACATGACGGACTCCCCCTCGTTGTGACGGCTACCGGGTCCCCCAGGACCCGATGGAACATTCTAAGCTGAACAGAAGGCCGGCCAACACCCAAAGTGAAAACAGACAGGCGCTGAGGCCATCCACTTCAGCGCAGAGGCGGATGTTTTATTCACTCGCGGAGCGCGAGCTGGCCTCACGGAGGCGGAAGTCAGGGTCCGTGCGCGCACGCGTCGGAGGTGCCCCCCCACCCACCACCACCCCTGATGCGAGGCTTCTGGATGCCAGGCTCCCGACGTCCGTCTCACGCGCGCGCCATCCTCTTCGGCCGGAATCCCACCCAGGACGACCCCTTCGACGTGGAGGCCGACGCGGCGGAGGCGCTCGGGGTCGACACCTACCAGGCCGACCTGGGCGCCCTCCTCTCCGGCAACGCCGAACAGGCGCTCTCCACCCTCCCCGAGCGCGGCCGGCTCAAGCTCCTCTACCGGGGCTGGATGCTGACGGAGGAGGAGTACAGCGCGCTGGACGAGGCCGTGTCCGCCCTGGGCCACCGGCTCACCACGACGCCCGAGCAGTACGCGGCGGCGCTCTACCTCCCCAACTGGTACCCCCGGCTGTCCCGCTACACCGCCCGCAGCGTGTGGACGGAGGACACGGACGCGGCGGAGGCCTGGCACGCGGCCCAGGCGCTCGGCCCCCAGCCCTGGCTGGTGAAGGACCACGTGAAGTCGGCCAAGGAGCGCTGGGACGAGGCCTGCTTCATCCCCGAGGGGACGACGCAGGCGCGCTTCGAGCAGATCTGCGCCAACCTCGTCGACGAGCGCGGGGAGCGCTTCGAGCGAGGGCTCGTCGTCCGCAAGTTCCTCCCCTTCAAGGAATACGGCCGCACGCCGGCGGGCCCGGCCCACCTGGAGTACCGGCTCTTCTTCGGGGGCGGCAGGCTCCTCGCCGCCGAGCCGTACCACGAGTTCGACGTCGACGTGCCGGACTTCACCGGCTTCGCGCCGCTGGCCCGGCGCATCGACTCGCCCTTCCTCACCCTGGACGTGGCCATGCTCCAGGACGGCGGCTGGGCGGTGGTGGAGGTGAACGACGGCGGCGTCTCCGGCCTGCCACCGGGCCTGGACCCACGCACGCTCTTCGAAGGGCTGCTGGGCCTCGGGTAGCGGCGCGGCGACCGCCACGCTCCGTGACGGCCCCACCCCACGCGGCGGGGGCATGTGACGCGCCGAGCGCCGCGCCGCTGCTTTCACCCTCCCCCGCGTGCGCACAGTTTCCAACAAGACCCTTGGACTGGGAGGAAGCCATGGCGCGTCGCATGTACCTGGGAGTGGCCGGCACGGCCCTGTTGCTGTTGGGGGGCTGTGCCTCCCACCGCGCCAGCTCCAGCGCGAAGGTGGAGGAGGAGTGGGTGGCGCGCGTCCCGCCAGACGAGCTGGGCTCCGTGCAGCAGGCGGCGCTCGCCGAGGAGCAGGCCCGGGAGCAGATCACCCGCACCCAGGTGGCCCGGAAGGACGCGGAGGCGGCGAAGGAAGTCGCGCAGCGGAACGAAGAGGCCGCGAAGTCCCGCCATGCGGCAGCCAGGCTGGCGCTGAAGTCCGCGGAAGACACGGGGGACTCCGCCGCCATCGAGCAGGCCCAGGCCACCGCGTGCACGGCCCAGCATGCCGTGACCCTGGCTGAAGCGGAGACCGCCTGGCGCGACGACGCGGTGACGACGTTGAAGTCCCTGGAGGACATGCGCCAGCGGGAGCTCGACGTGGCAGACGCCCAGCTCGAGCAGGCGAGGTACGAAGCGGTCAACGCGAACGCGGACGTCCGGGCGAAGGAGCTGAACGCCGGTGACTTCGCCAGCGCCGTGGCGGACGCCCGTCGCAAGGCCTCGGAGCAGCAGAACCAGGTGGACGCCAACCTCCAGCGCGAGGAGCAGGCCAAGGCGCGCTGGCAGCAACTCCAGGAGCAGGGCTACGGAGGCAGCGGCGCACAGCAGCAGCAGCCCTGAGACCTGCGCTTATGCCGTGGCGCCCCACGCGACAGCGCGGGCCGGTGCGTGGTGCTCCGGCCCGCGCCTTTCCACCGCGGTTGCGGCTCACGGCAGCTCAGCGTCCCGCGGCGACTTCCACGGCGGCAGGCCCTCCCGGCACACCGGCATCATGTCGAGCCGGCCATAGAGCCCCTGGCTCTCATTCGCGGGCCCCGCGGTGAAGAAGAGCGTGCCGGCGGGCTGTCCCTGCGCGCCATCGCCGAAGCGAAGGGCCCAGAGCCCGTCGACCCTGAGGGGCTGCCCGTCCTCCCCCAGGAGCGCGCCCTTCCAGTCGCCCGTCGCCGGGTCATACGCGTTGATGTGCCCATCCCCGAAGTTGCCCACCAGCAGGTGGCGGCTGAACATGCCGAAGCCCGCCGGCGCCAGGGCCATCCCCCACGGCGCGTTGAGCGCCCCCTGGGACGCGAACCGCCGCAGAAGCTGCCCGTTCACGTCGAAGGCGTTGATGTAGCCCGCGCCCACGCCCGGGACGTCGTCGGCGCGCTCCGCGTCCTGCCGCGCATAGGACACGTAGAGCGTGCCGTCGATGTTCTCGATGTTGAAGGGCGCATACCCGGCGGGCAGCGCCGGGTCCATGAAGGCGCCCGGCATCGGCATGGGCGTGAAGCTGGAGTTGAAGACGTCAATCCGTCCATTCCGGAAGTCCGCCGCATACAACCTGGCGTCCGCTCCGGCGCCCGCCAGCGCGAGCCCCTTGTACACGGCGCCCGCGGCCGAGTTGTCCGCCACGACCTGGGCCCAGACCTCGTCCACCAGGGGTGACCAGGCGGCGACGACGCCCTGCTCCGTGGCGAAGATGAAGCGGGCGGGCCCCGAGGCACCCGCCGCCCCCGTCACGACGAACGCCTCCGCGCCATTGAACACGACCCCCGTGGGCTTCCCCAGCTCGGCCACGCCCGGAGGCGCCGGGACGCCCGCGATGAGGGGCTGCTGGACACCGTTGCCGTCGTAGAGCGACGACGTGCCCGTGCCATTGTTCGCGACCCACGACACCCCTGTCGGGTTGAAGGCGAGCCCCCAGGCGTTGACGAGGTGTGGATCGACGTGCTCGGCGCCCAACGCCGGGCTGTTGGCCACCAGGTTGCGTTGCGCATAGCCCTCCGCCACCGAGCAGTCCGCCGGAGGCGCGGGTGGCATCGCGGCCCTGGCGGCGGGGACAGCGAGGACGGCGACGGCCGCGGACAGCACACCGTGCTTCAACGTGGGCCTGCGTGTGTTCATCATGATTCCCCCCTCGTGAGAGCGCGAACCGCCGCGTGCTCATCGAGCAACAAGCTGGGAGGGCGTCTTCGGATGAACAACCGGCACTGCTGCCCAGGCGCATTGCACACCAGGCGGCAAACCCCGGCCCGCGGGGGCAGCCCGCGCTACTCGCCCCGGGAGGCCTTGTCCTCGCGCCACCAGTGGCTCATGCGCTCGTGAATCTCCGCCTCGTAGCCTTCCTTGCTCGGGCGGTAGAAGACGGAGCGCTCCAGCGGGGCAGGCAGGTACGTCTGCCCGGGCACGTAGTGGTCCTTGTGGTTCCAGGGCGGCTGGTAGCCCTTGCCGTGCCCCAGCTCCTTCATCAGGTCCGTGGGCGCGTTGCGGAGGTGGAGCGGCGGCTCCGCGTTGGGGTGCTCCTGGAGCGCCGCCAGCGCCGCGTCCAGCGCCGCGTAGGCGCGGTTGGTCTTCTTCGACGTGGCCAGCAGGACGACGGCGTGCGCCACGCAGATGCGCCCCTCCGGCATGCCCATGGAGTGGAAGGCCTCCTCGCAGTCGCGCACGATGCTGATGGCCTCCGGCATCGCCATGCCCACGTCCTCTACGGCAATCACCTTGAGCCGGCGCCACAGCGACGCCACGTCGCCCGTCTGGAGCAGCTTCGCCGCCCAGAAGACGGCGCCCTGGACGTTGGAGCCCCGGCATGACTTCTGGAGCGCGCTCAGCAAGTCGTAGTGCTGGTCCCCGTCCTTGTCGTGGCGGGACAGGCTGGTGCCCACCGCCTCGCGCGCCGTCTCGGCCGTAATCTCCGCGCCGTCCCCGGTGAGGCTGGCGGCCAGCTCCAGCGCCCCCAGCGCCTTGCGCACGTCGCCCACGCCGCCCTTCGCCAGCAGCGTCAGCGCCTCCTCGCCCACCGTCAGCTCGCGCGTCCCCAGGCCCCGCTTCGTGTCGGCGAGCGCCCGCGTCAGCGCCGTCTGGATGTCCGCGACGGTGAGCTCCTTGAGCTGGAACACGCGGCACCGGCTGACGAGCGCGGGGCGGACCTCGAAGCTGACGTTCTCCGTGGTGGCGCCCAGGAGGACGAAGAGGCCGCTCTCCACGTGGGGCAGCGCCTGCTCCTGGACGTTCTTCGCCCAGCGGTGAATCTCGTCCACGAAGAGGACGGTGCGGCGGCTGTACTGGTTGCGCAGGCGCTCCGCCTCCGCCACCACCTCGCGGATGCGGGGGATGCCGTCCGACACGGCGGAGAGGATGACGAACTCCGCGTCCACGCTGGAGGCCATCATCCGCGCCAGCGTCGTCTTCCCCACGCCGGGAGGGCCCCAGAACAGCGAGGACACGATGGCCTTGCGCTCGATGAGCTGGCGCAGCGGACGGCCCGGGCCCAGCAGGTGGGACTGGCCGATGAACTCGTCGGGCGTGCGAGGCCGCATCCGCTCCGCCAGGGGCGCGAAGCGATTCACGTCGACAGATGCGGAGAAGAGGTCGGGGCCAGCGCTCATCGGGCCGCAGGCTCCCCCCTCCGTGGCCCAGGGTCAATCACCGGAATCGAGCGGCTCGACGAGCACCTGACCCAGTGTCAGGTCGTTCAACGCGGTCCGCAGCGGCTCCACCTGGGTGACGGGCAGCTCCAGCCGATACCCCACGGTGGCCGAGTACTCCTCCGCCAGCACCTGCACCTCGTAGGAGGGCAGCAGGCGGCGCAGGCCGTCCACGTGGGTGTACTCCACCTCGACGGCCAGTCGCGTCTTGCGCACACGCTCGGTGGTGGGGAGGCTTTCGAGGGCCTGCTGGACGCCGGCGGTGTAGGCGCGCACCAGCCCGCCCTTCCCGAGCAGCGTCCCACCGAAGTAGCGCGTCACCACCATGGCCACGTCGCCAACGCCCCCGTGGAGCAGCGCGGTGAGCATGGGCCGGCCGGCCGTGCCGTGGGGCTCGCCGTCGTCGCTCATGCCCACCTGGGCGGTGGAGCCCGGCGGCCCGACGACGAAGGCCCAGCAGTTGTGGGTGGCGTCGGCGAACTCCTCGCGGACGCGGGCGATGAAGCCCTTCGCCTCCTCCACGGTGGGCGTGTGGGCGGCCGTGGTGATGAAGCGGCTCTTTTGAATGTCCTGCTCCACCCGGTGGAGCCCGGCCGGGATGGGGTAGCGCTTCTCGTCCATGGGTGCGGTGGCTGGCGCAGTGTCTCATATCGCCAGCAGCCGTCCCGCCGCCACCCGACGGCGCGGAGGAAGAATCCGGAGGCGGCGCGGCGTTCTGCGGCCCATGGCCGACGTCCGGCCCCTGACGCCCCCATGCTCAACGCCCTCTCCCGACGCCTGGCCGCCCTGCTCTCGCTGAGCCTCCTCTCCCTCGCGGGCCTGCCCGCCCACGCCGCCCGGAACACCACCGCCACGCAGGCGCCCGCCGAGGCCCGCACCTGTGGCCCGGTGAAGGACCCGGACTGGATGCGAGGCGCCGTCGTGTACGGCGTCGTCCCGCCCCTGTTCGGCGTCGAGCCCTTCAAGGCCGTCACCGCGAAGCTGGACTACCTGCGCGGCCTGGGCATCGACGTGCTGTGGCTGTCTCCCGTGAATACGACGACGGACCCGGGGGACTTCGGCTACGCCGTCACCGACTACTTCGACGTGCGCCCCGACTACGGGACGAAGGCCGACTTCAAGGAGCTGGTCGACCAGGCGCACGCGCGCGGCATGAAGGTGATGATGGACTTCGTCCCCAACCACACGTCGAACGCGCACCCGTACTTCCGGGACGTGCTCGCGAAGGGGAAGCAGTCGCCGTACTACGGCTACTACGACCGCGACGCCCTGGGGCAGCCGACGCACTACTTCGACTGGAAGCACCTGCCGAACCTCAACTTCGACAACCCGAAGGTCGTGGCGATGGTGCAGCGCGCCTTTCAGTACTGGGTCCGCGAGTTCGACGTGGACGGCTTCCGCGTGGACGTGGCCTGGGGCGTGAAGGAGCGCCGCCCGGACTTCTGGTGCGACCTGTCCACGGCCCTGCGGAGGGAGAAGCCGGACGTCTACCTGCTCGCGGAGGCGAGCGCGCATGACCCGTACTTCGTCCGCAACGGCTTCAACGCGGCCTATGACTGGAGCGCCTCGCTGGGCCACTGGGCCTGGGAGAACGTCTTCGAGGACCGTCAGCAGGTGGCCCCGAAGCTGTACGCGGCCCTGAAGGCCGGGCAGACGCCCGAGGACCGCGTGGCCCGCTTCCTCAACAACAACGACACGGCGAAGCGCTTCATCGGCCGCTACGGCCCGGGCTCCACACGGGTGGCCGCCGCGCTGCTGCTCACCCTGCCCGGCATTCCCATTGTCTACACGGGCGACGAGGTGGGGGCCGAGTACGAGCCCTACCAGGAGCCGCCGCCCCTCGCGTGGGAGCAGGACCCGCATGGCCTGCGGGAGCACTACCGGAAGCTCATCGACCTGAGAGACACGAACCCCGCGCTCGCCAGCGGCGCCTGGCTGCCGGTGCCCGTGGAGGACAACCCCGCCGCCCTGGCCTACCTGCGCCACGTGGACGGAGCGAGCGAGCCCGTGCTCGTCGTGCTGAACTTCGGGTCCGCCAGGACGCTGCGGCTGTCGCTCCCCAAGGGCTTCTCCCACCTGTCCACCCACGCGGCCCTGAGGGACCTGCTGGGCGAGCGGGACGTCTCCATCCGCGCCCAGGGGACGCGGCTGGAAGTGGCCATGCCCGCCTCGGGCGCGGTGCTGCTCTCCCCCCGAAGCTGATCGCAGGTGGCGAAGGCCCCACCCGCGAGCGTGGGGCTGCTCACGCCCCCAAGTTGTTCACGCGCGGGAAGACCCCACCCGCGTGGGTGGTTTCACCCTGACGAAGCAGCGCTCCGAAGAAGGCTGCACGTAAGGTCGTCACCGAGACATGGACTCGACGTGGCGCCCTCGGCTCCGCGGTTCTCCGCGGAGTCATTGGCCCGTCGACTCACCTCACCGTAGTGGGTGCACGCCCCTTCGCACGCGACTGCTTCGTCCCCTTCAAGGGGAGCGTCCCGCCAAGGACGCTCCCCTGTTTCATTCCGCGCGCGCCACGGGCGCTCACGCCTGACGCAGCACCAGCAGCCGGAGCTCCGTCATGTCCTCGATGGCGTACTTCACGCCCTCGCGGCCGATGCCCGAGCCCTTCACGCCGCCGTAGGGCATGGTGTCGACCCGGAAGCTCGGCACGTCGCCCACCACTACGCCGCCCACCTCCAGCTCGTCCCAGGCCTTCATCGCCCGCGACAGGTCCTGCGTGAAGAGGCCCGCCTGGAGCCCGAAGCGCCCGCTGTTCACCAGGGCCAGCGCCGCGTCGAAGTCATGAAACGGCTGGAGCAGGACGACCGGGCCGAACGCCTCCTCGGTGCTCAGCGCCGCGTCGTCGGGGACGCCCTCCAGCACCGTCGCCTCCAGCACCGAGCCGCGCCGTCCGCCTCCCGCCAGCACCCGCGCCCCGCGCCGCGCGGCCTCCTGAATCCACCCTTCCAGCCGCCGCGCGGCGGGCTCGTCAATCATGGGCCCCAGCGTCGTGGCTTCGTCCGACGGGTTGCCCGGCCGCAGCGCCTTGGCCCGCGCGACGAGCTGCTCCTTCAGCGCGTCGTACAGCGAGGCATGCACCAGCACGCGCTGCACCGAGATGCAGCTCTGCCCCGCCTGGAAGAAGGCGCCATGCGCCACCCGGTCCGCGATGACGTCCAGCGGCGCGCCGGGCGCCTCGTCCACCACGCAGGCCGCGTTGCCGCCCAGCTCCAGCACCACCTTCTTGCGGCCGGCCCGCGCCTTCAGCTCCCACCCCACCTTCTCCGAGCCGGTGAACGAGAGCAGCTTCAGCCGGTCATCCTCGATGAGCGGCCCGATGTCCTCCAGCCGCACGGGCAGCACCGAGAAGGCCCCTTCGGGCAGGTCCGTCTCCGCCAGCACCTCCGCCATGAGGAGCGCGCTCACCGGCGTGCGGTCCGACGGCTTGAGGATGAAGGGGCAGCCCGCGGCGATGGCCGGCGCCACCTTGTGCGCCACCAGGTTGAGCGGGAAGTTGAACGGGGTGATGAACGAGCAGGGCCCCACCGGCACGCGCTGGGTGAAGCCCCGGTAGCCCGCGGCGCGCTGGGACACCTCCAGGTTCAGCACCTCGCCGCCGCCGCGCACGGCCTCCTCGGCGGCGGCCTTGAAGGTGTCGATGAGCCGGTCCACCTCGCCGCGGGCGTCGCGCAGCGGCTTGCCCGCCTCGATGGCGAGCGCCAGGGCCAGCTCCTCCGCGCGCTCGCGGAAGCGGCGCACGCAGTGTTCGAGCACCGCCTGCCGCGCGTAGGGCGCCAGCTTCCGCATGGGCCCCGCCGCGCGCACCGCGGCGGCGATGGCCTCCTCCACGGCCGCGGCGTCCGCGAGCGCCACGCGCGTCACGACCTCGCCCGAGTATTTGTGGGTGACGGCCAGCTCCGCGTTGGGCTGCCGGGGACGGTTGGCCAGGTAGTACGGATAACGTTCAGCCAGCATGGTGTGCCTCCTGTGTTCGTTCACGAGCCGCCGCGCCCCCTCAGAGCGCGGCCAGCTCCTCCGCGCCCGCGCCGAGCGCCCGCGCGTTGTCCGAGTAGTCGATGGGGACGTCGATGACGTGGACGCCGCTCGACGCCAGGCAGCGGGCCAGCGTGGCGCCGAACTCCGTCGCGCTGGTGGGCCGGTGGCCGTGGGCCCCGTACGCCTCCGCGTAGCGGACGAAGTCCGGGTTCCCCAGCGCCATCCCGAAGTCCGGCAGGCCCATCTCCCCCTGCTTCCAGCGAATCATCCCGTAGCCGTCGTCACGCACGACGACCACCGTCAGGTCCAACCCCAGCCGCACGGCCGTCTCCAGCTCCTGCGAGTTCATCATGAACCCGCCGTCTCCGCAGACGGCCACCACCTTGCGGCGGGGGTGCACCAGCTTCGCCGCGATGGCCGACGGGAGCCCCGCGCCCATCGTCGCCAGCGCGTTGTCGAGCAGCAGCGTGTTGGGCCGGCGCGTGCGGTAGTAGCGGGCGAACCACAGCTTGTACATGCCGTTGTCCAGGCACACGATGCCGTCGTCCGGCAGCGCGCGCCGCAGCTCCGCCACGAGCCGCGCGGGGTAGATGGGGAAGCGGTCGTCATCGCCACCCTGCGCGAGCTGGGCCTCCAGCCCCGCGCGGAACTTCTCGAAGGGCGTGAAGTCCCAGCGCGCGCGTGCCCCCAGCCCCTCACCGATGCGCCACACCGCGTTCGCGATGTCGCCCGTCACCTCCAACTGCGGGAAGTACACCGGGTCCACGGCGGCCGACGAGAAGTTGAGATGGACCACCGTGCGGCGGCTGTCGCGCATGAAGAACGGCGGCTTCTCGATGACGTCGTGGCCCACGTTGATGATGCAGTCCGAGGCCTCGATGGCGCGGTGGACGAAGTCCCCCTCCGACAGGGCCGCCGTGCCCAGCCACAGCGGGTGCGACTCGTCCACGACGCCCTTGCCCATCTGCGTGCTGAAGAAGGGGATGCCCGTCTTGTCCACGAAGACGCGGAGCATCTCCGACGTGAGCTTGCGGTTGGCGCCCGCGCCAATCATCAGCAGGGGCCGGCGCGCCGAGCCGATGGCCTCCACGGCCAGCGCGATGGACGCCTCGTCCGCCACGGGCCGGCGCTGGGCGCTGGGCGCCAGCAGCGCGGCGTCCGTCTGCTCCCGGGCCACGTCCTCCGGCAGCTCCAGGTGCGTCGCGCCGGGGCGCTCCTCCTCGGCGCGGCGGAAGGCCTCGCGGACGGCCGACGGGACGTGCTCGGCCGACACGAGCGTGCGCGTCAGCTTCGTCAGCGGGCGCATCATCCCCACCACGTCCACGATCTGGAAGTGGCCCTGCTTGCCCGCCTTGATGGGCTTCTGCCCGGTGAGCATCACCATGGGCATGGCGCCGAGCTGCGCGTACGCCGCGGCCGTGACGAGGTTGGTCGCCCCGGGCCCCAGCGTCGACAGGACCACGCCCGCGCGGCCGGTGAGCCGTCCATACGTGGCCGCCATGAAGCCCGCGGCCTGCTCATGGCGGGTCAGCACCAGCCGCATGCCCGCGGCCCGCATGGCCTCGATGACGTCCAGGTTCTCCTCTCCGGGAAGTCCGAAGACGCTGCGAACGCCCTCGGCCTCCAACGCTTTGACGAACAGGTCTGCCGCCTTCATCGGGTGCCTCCTTCGCGACCTCGTGATGGGTGAACATTTACGCGCGGGCCTCGATTGGTACATTCGTTTGTTCCCATGGCACCGATAGGCAATGCCTATGATGGCGGCCATGGAACTGCGCCACCTCCGCTACTTCTCCGCCGTCGCGGACACCCTGCACTTCGGGCGGGCCGCCAGGCGCGTCCACGTCTCGCAGCCCACCCTGTCGCAGCAGGTTCGCCAGCTCGAGGAGGAGCTCGGCGCGCCCCTCTTCGAGCGCGCCCGGAGCGGCGTGCGGTTGACTCAGGCGGGCGAGCTGTTCCGCACCTACGCCTCGCGAGCGCTGGAGGACGTGGACGCGGGCCGCTCCGCCGTGGGCGCGCTGCGGGGCCTCACCACCGGCGCCCTGCGCGTGGGCTACCCGCCCAGCATGCGAGGCGTCGTGCTGCCCGCGCTCTCCGCGGTGCTGCGCAAGCACCCGGGGCTGGTGCTGAGCGCGGAGGAGGCCGTGGTGCGGCGTGTGGAGCGGCGGCTGGCGGATGGCCGTCTCGACGTGGGTTTGGGCTACGCCCCCGCGCGCTCACCGGACCTGGAGGCGGAGCCCGTCTTCGACAGCAAGCTGGCGCTGGTGGTCGCCAAGGGGCACGCCCTGGCGAGGCTGGAGAGCGTGGGCGCCAGGCCCCTGGCCCAGGAGCCCTTCGCCCTGCTCTCCCGGGGGCTTCGCGTCCGGGCTCGGGTGGATGCGTACTTCGCCGCCATCCGCATCGCGCCGCACGTGGCGCTGGAGTCGAACGCCGTGGCGACGGTGCTGGCCACCGTCCGCGCGGGGCTCGCGGTGACGGTGCTCCCGGAGCCCCAGCTCGCGGACGCCGCGGGGCTGGTGGTGAAGCGGCTCTCCCCTGCCCCACGCGCCGAGCTGGCGGCGCTCCTGTGGCGAAAGGGCGCGCCGCGCACGCCGGCCGCGGAGCTGTTCGCGGCGGAGGTGCGCGGCGCCAGGCGCCCGGGCCGGCGGTGAGCTCGCCTCAGCGCGTGTCGGGGAGCTGCGTGTAGTCGTGGAAGTTGCCGTGCAGCCGCTCACCGGGCTCGCCCTCGGTGACGGCCTGGACCAGGTACCTGCCGCCCACGAAGCACCCCTTCCACGAGCCGCCGATGCCGCCGAAGACCTCTTCCCGGTCTCCCCGCGAGCGCGGGGCGTTGTGGCCCACCTTGAAGGCGCGCAGCTCGCTGGCGACGCGGCGGTACGTGTCCGGCTCGTCGCAGGCGATGGAGGCGACGAGGGAGCCGTTGGACACGTTCATCTCCGCGACGAGCTCCTCCTCGCTGTCCACCACGACGAGCGTGTCCACGGGGCCAAAGGGCTCGCCGTGGTAGAGCTTGCAGTTGCGCGGCACGTGCAGCAGCGCGTGTGGCGCCAGGTACGCGGAGACGTCCTGGTCCGGCAGGAAGCGCTCTGAATCCAGCCGCCCGGCGAACAGCGGCACGGCGCCGCGGCCCTCCGCCTCGCTCATGTGGCCGTGCAGCTCCTCGACCTTCTGGCTGTTGATGAGCGGGCCGAAGTCGAGCGCGGGCGGCTCGCCCTCCAGCGACTCCGCCAGCAGCGGGTGGCCCACCTTCAGCGCGGAGACCACGGGCAGGTACGTCTCCAGGAAGCGCGGCATCAGGCTGCGCTCCACCACGAAGCGCGGGTACGCGGTGCAGCGCTGCTTGCCGTACTCGAAGCCCTTCTTGAGCTGCTTCGCCAGCCCCTCCCAGTCGCTGAAGTGCCAGATGCCGTAGGCGTTCACGCCCTCCATCTCCAGCATGTAGCGCTTGTTGCGGTCATAGAGGCTGGCCGCGATGTCCCGCCCGTTCGCCTTGCCGCCCACGAAGGACAGGCAGGCGATTTCGGGGTTGCGCACCAGCGCGTCGCTGAGCTGCCCACCCGAGCCGCTGATGAGCGACACGGGCAGCCCGCAGCGGCGCGCGAGCGCCATGCAGAGCGTCAGCGAGAAGAGCCCGCCATCCGTGGGCGTCTTGGCGATGGCGCTGTTGCCCACGAGCACCTGGACCAGCACGGCGTGGACCAGCACCGACAGCGGGTAGTTCCACGAGGCGATGTTGGAGATGAGCCCCAGCGGACGGCGGCCCTCCACCATGGGCTCGATTTGAGAGACGTACCACTCCACGCCGGTGATGCAGCGGTCCACGCTGACGCGCGCCTGCGGCACGGGCTTGCCAATCTCCCAGGCCAGGATGAGGGCCAGCAGCTCGCGTTGCTCCCGCAGCAGGGACAGACATTGGCTGACCCGCTCCTTGCGGGCGTCGAGGTCCTGGTTCGCCCAGGTCCGCGACTCCGCGGCGGCGGCGCTCGCGGCGATGCGCGCCGTGTCGGCGTCAATCATGGGCAGACGGCCCAGGACGGTGCCGTCCACCGGGGACAGGTAGGGCTTTCCCTTCCCGGGATGCCCCCATTCCCCCGCGATGAGGTTGAGCACTCGACCCGCCGGGTCGAACGCCTCGGGAACGAGCGCCCGGATTCGGCGCTCCAGGTTGGACCACTCCGCGTAAGCAGGCACCGCACTCACCATGGGCACGCCCTCCCCCGGAAGGAGACCAGGCCGACACTCCATCCGGCACCGGCACATTGCGTCAAGGTGAGGGCCGGTTGGGCGCGCGGCAACCGCCGCCCCACGGCCACGGCTTGCGTCGCTTTTCACGCGATGCGCTCGCGCGTTTCGTTCCAGGTGGTTCCTTGACCTGACGGATTCCGGTGCAAACTGACTACTCAGGAAGTAGCCTCCTGCGTCCTATGGGGCTTCCTTCTCTGAATCCGGCCCGTCTCCCGCCTGGGACCTGGGTGGGCCCATGGCGGCTCATGGACCTGCGGGGCCGGGGGGCGTACGGCGCCGTCTACCGGGCCCGGGATGTGACGGGCACGCGCATCGTGGCCCTCAAGCTGGCGCTGCATGCTCGGGACGAGCGCTTCGCGCGCGAGGCGGAGCTGCTGTCCCGCATCCACCACCCCGCCGTGCCCCGGCTGCGAGCAAGCGGGGACTGGCAACCCGCCAAGGGGCCGCCCCATCCCTACCTGGCCATGGACTGGGTGGAGGGCACGCCGCTCTATGACTGGGCCCGCGAGCACGGCCCCACGTCGCGGCAGGTGATGGTCCTGCTCGCGAGGTTGGCGCGGGCGCTGGAGGCCACGCACGCGGCGGGAGGCCTGCACCGGGACGTCAAGGGGCACAACGTGCTGGTGCGCGAGGAGGATGGGCAGGCGTTCCTCATCGACTTCGGCTCCAGTCACTACGTGGGCGCCGCGACGCAGACGAGCTCGCCGTTTCCGCCGGGCACGCCCGCCTACCGCTCCCCGGAAGCGTGGCGCTTCGTCGCCGGTGACGCCGCGGCGCCCTACGCCCCGGGACAGGCGGATGACGTCTTCGCCCTGGGCGTCACGGCGTTCCGGGTGATTTCGGGGCGCTATCCCCCGTCGACGCATCCGGAGGTGGCGGAGTCGCGGTTCTGGCACGCAGAGGGCGCCCAGGCACCGTCGCCACGAGACAGCAACGGACACTGCTGCCTGGCGTTGAGCGCGCTGGTGTCACGCATGCTGGCTCCGGGGCTCCACGCGCGAGGTACGGCACGCGAGCTGGCGGAGGCGATGGAGCGCGCGGTGGCGCAGGCAGGGCCTGAGGCGGATGTGCCGCTCAGGGTGGGCGGTGCCCCTCGGTCCCGGGCAGCGGCGCAGTGGAATGGACGTTCCATTCCGCGTCGCGCCCGGCGGAGGCGGTGGCCGTGGGTCGCCATCGTTGGCCTGGGAGGGCCCCTCGTGCTGAGCCTCGGCTGGGGGGCCCGTGCGGGGGCCTCGGTCACCATGGCGCCCGGGCCCACGGTCGTGGCCGAAGAGGCGACGGACGGTGGCACCGTGGCCGTGGGGGACAGCGTGTTTTCGGCGCCCGTTGCGACCGCCCAGACGCCCTCCGCCTGGTCCACCATTGCGCTGGACTTGCCACCACGCCCCTTCCCCGGCCAGACACGCCCCGATGCATCCGGCCGATGCCCACGGAAGGTTCACATCCCCATTCACGGGGGCTGCTGGGTGAAGCTCGCCGTGGATCCCAAGGACTGTGCCGAAGATGGGTATGTGTACAAAGGCGACTGCTACCTACCCGCGTTCCCCTCAGCACGGCCCGCCACGTCCAGCCCCGCGCACTGCCCTGTTCATCACTGAAGCGCAAGACACGGAACCCCCGAACGCCGGCCCCCTCTCCGGCGATGCGTTCTGCGAGCCGCGAAGCGGAAGCGCCGAACCGAACAGCGCCTGGCCGAAGTCGCGCGGCGCGGAGTCCGCCTGCCCGCCCCCCGTGTCGCTTCGGCAAGGCGGAGCGCCGCGGCATATCCTGCCTGGGATGGAGCCCACCTACACAGTCACCGCCGTGCGCCACCGGGGCGAGCTGGAGCACATCCTGGCGCTGCAACAGAAGAACCTGAAGCAGGCGCTGTCCGCGGACGAGCTGCACACGCAGGGGTTCGTCACGGTCCAGCACGACCTGTCCGCGCTGGAGCGGATGCACGCCATGGCGCCCAGCATCGTCGCCCACCAGGACGGCGCACTGGTGGCCTACGCCCTGACGATGCCGCGCGAGGCCCGCGCGTTGGCGCCCGTCCTGGAGCCGATGTTCACGCTCTTCGACTCGCTCCAGTTCCGGGGCAAGCCCCTGAGCGGCTTCCGCTTCTACGTGATGGGGCAGATCTGCGTCGACAAGGCGCACCGGGGACGGGGCCTGTTCGACCGGCTCTACCAGCAGCACCGGGAGCACTTCCGGGACCGGTACGACCTCATCGTCACCGAGGTGTCCGTGCGCAACCACCGCTCGATGCGCGCGCACGAGCGGGTCGGCTTCGAGACGATCCACACCTACCGGGACGCGACGGACGAGTGGGCCGTGGTCGCCTGGGACTGGGCATCGCCACGTCCCCCGAACGCCGCGGGCTGAGCACCGGACCCGCCGGGCGCAGGGTCGCGCAGGGAGTGAACCACTGCCCCCGGTGCACGAGCCGTGACAGGTGCCGCCACGGGCCGCGCCGACGAATGCCGCTCGCGCCGTCGCCAAAGTGACGTATCACGTCCAAAACAGACACCACGCAAATCTAATCCCTCATCATGCGTTCACGTGCCAACAGCGCGCGGCACACACGGCATCGGGCAAGGACGCGCGGGGTTGTCCCAGAGGAGAAAGGCACCCTATCGCGACGGAAAGAGGGCGCCAGGCACACCTGGAGTGCAGCAGGGGCGGGCACACATTTGTGACGCGAAATACATGGATCTGGATTGCCAGAAACATGAGCTTTTGGTGTATTGAGCCGCCTCACTCCGCTGTCCCCCCTATCAGGAGTTCCCTCGATGCGTCGTTATGTTGGATCTGCCTTCCTCGCCGCGGGTCTGCTCGCCGGCTGCGGTCCCAGCGAAACCGAAACGTCCACGCAGCAGCCCCAGGAGCAGCAGGCGCACGGGCTGCTCACGGAGACGGACGTGGACGTGGCCGCCGAGTGCCAGGGCATCATCGCTTTCGCCAACAGTGCCACCTACGCGAAGCTGGACCAGTACCTGCCCAGCAACGTGGTCGACAATCTGGTCGCGGCTCGCGCGGCGCAGCCCTTCGTGTCCCTGGCGGACGTCTCCGCCGTGCGTCTGGTCGGTCCGGCGCGCCTGCAGCAGCTCGAGCAGGGCGCCCGGAGCGAGGACTACATCGACGCGGACTGCTACGGCATCGTGGAGGGTCTGGCGGTGTCGCAGGATGACGCGGCCGCCATCCGGACGCTGGTGAACAGCGTCAGCTTCACCGAGCTGTACACCATCATGCCCTACGCCTGGAACGGCGCGCAGAACCTGGCCAACCAGCGCCCGTTCAGCAACGTTGACGCCATCGGCGCCACGTCGGGCGTCGGTGAAGTGGGCTTCCGCAACCTCCGCAACGCCGCCACGCTGAGCCGTCCGTTCGAGGCGCTCGTCGCCGCGGTGAACGCCCTGCCGGGTTCGCACGGGGGCGTGTTCATGGCGCGCCACTTCGACTGGTGGGCGAACCTCAACGGCCAGCACTACAACTTCGGCATCCACGAGTGCTACGGCGACAAGACGGAGCAGTTCACGAACCCGAACATCCCGGGGCAGCACCGCGGTGCTGACGCCGACGGCGCCGAGGTTCGCGCCCACGTCGCGGCGTTCGTCAACGCCGCCGACCGCTTCGGCACGCTGGACCCGGCCGTGAAGGCCGCCGGCCTGGCCAACCTGGCCGCCCTGACCGAGGGCCGCTCGTTCTTCGGTTGCTCCTACGGCTTCGCGCCGGACCCCTGGAGCGGCCACAGCGGGACGTTCTTCATCGACACCGAGAACGGCTTCGGCGTGTACACGGACTCGTACTGGGTGGAGTGATTCCCCCGTGTTCCGGACGGGGCTGAACGGCCCGTCCGGGGCACAGCAGATGTGAATCAAGCCCCAGGCGCGTTCGGGCCTGGGGCCCACGCCCAGCCCGGGTTGCCGCCGCGAGGCTGTCGTGTTTCGTGGCGCTCGACTCCGGCGAGCATGGGTCCGCGTCAAAGCAGGGTGATTCCTCCAGGTGGAGGTGCCGAAGACGAGGTCCCTCGTCGAGGTGCTGTTCAGAGCGTATAGCCCCCGTCGCTCAGCAAGGTCGTGCCTGTCGTCAGGGCGCAGTCATCCGACAGCAGGAAGGCAATCTGACGCGCGACCTCCTCGGGGCTGGCATAGCGGCCCAGCGGGGTCGCGAGTGCCGCCAGTTCGGCGAACGCCTCATCGCGCCCGACCTTCGCCACCCGTTCCGCGAACATCGGGACGGCATCCCAGACAGGCGTCTCGACGCCCGCGGGCGCGATGGCGTTGACACGAATCCGGTCGGCGGCGCCCTCCTTCGCCGCCACCTTCACCAGGTGAATCAGCGCCGCCTTCGACGCGCCATACGCCGCGACGCCCGGCTCGGGCTTCACGCCCGCGGCAGAGGCCGTCGCGACGATGGAGCCGCCGCGCCCCTTCATCGCGCGCATCGCTGCGCGCAGCGTCAGGAACGCACCGTCCAGGTTGATGGACAGGATGCGGCGCCATTGCTCGAACGCGTGGTCGACGATGGTCGATGCCCCCGCGACGCCCGCGTTGACCACGGCATGGTCAAGCCCCGCCAGCCTTGGCGCCAGGGCCTCCCAGAATGCCTCGTCTCGCACGTCCCCCACGGCCCGGTCGACCGCGCAGGGAAGCGCCACCTGCGCCAGCGCCTCCTGCGAGAGGTCGACCAGAATCAGCCGTGCGGCGCCTTGCTCGGCGAGCTGCCGCGCCACCCCCAGCCCGATGCCAGAAGCAGCGCCCGTCACGAGCGCGGTTCGATGGGTGAATGTCGCCATCACCCTTACCAACCGCGCTCTTCGAGCGAAGTCGAGCGACGCCGCCCTGATGGGGGAGCAGGCGTCGACGCTGTTCGCGGACGTCAGGGGCAGAGCCGTTCGACCGACTCAAGCCGCACCGTTCCGTCGACGTTCGGGTCGTTCGTCTGGTCGCCAATCGCAATCGTGCCAGTCTTCGTGAAGTCCCCCATCGTCGTCAGTGTCGCCGGCACGTACGCCTCGCAGGCGTTCACCGGATTCGGGGATTCGGGTTCACCCCAAGGAGCGGGGTTCGCTCCATGGCCCCTGATGCAAACCACGATCGCAGTGGAGCGAACGGACACGGGCAGAAGCGACGTGGAGCCTTGAGCGCCTCAAGGCTCCATCACTTTCCTCATGCGTCAGCCAACCGGCTTCGCTTCAATGATGGCATAGCCATGAACCAGCTCGAGGGTCCTCGTCAGCTCGAGCCCGGCTTGCGCGAACAAGGCCTGGAACTCCTTCGCGGTGCGCTCCTTGCTGCCGAACATCGCCATCATCGTCAGGTCGATGAACATCTGGAAGCCGGACAGCTTCTGCTCCGGGATGAGCTGTTCGATAAGCAGCAGCTTTGAATCCTCCCGCATCGCCTGACGGCAGGTCTTCAAGATTCGCACAGCCTGGTCGTCCGCCCAGTCGTGGATGATCATCTTCATCATGTAGACGTCATGCCCCGCTGGCACCGACTCGAAGAAGCTCCCACCGACGGGCTCGCAGCGGCTCGCGACGCCGCCCTTTTCAATGGTGGCCTTCGCCACCTCGACGACAGGCGGCAGCTCGAACAGCACGCCGCGCAGGTGCGGGTGGGCATTCAGAAGCTGCACGAGGAGCGAACCCTCACCACCCGCCACGTCGACGACCGTCCGCACCTTCGAGAAGTCATAGCGCTCCGCCACCACCTGGGAGCCGCTGATGGCGGAGAATGAGGTCATCGCCTTGTTGAAGGTCTCCCCCGCCTCCGGGCGGCTGGATAGGAACTCGAAGAAGGACTGGCCATGGGCCCGCTCGAACCCGGGCTGCCCCGACTTGACGGCATGCGGAAGCTGCTCCCAGGTCCGCCAGAACCAGTCGGAGTTCACCAGCGTCAGATAGCCCCACAGCGAGTCTGGCTGGTCGGAGCGCAGCGTCTGGGACAACGGCGTCGAGCCGAAGCGGCCTTCTTCCGTCTCGGAGAAGACCCCCACGCTGGAGAGCGCACGCAGGACCCGGAGCAAGGAGTCCTCGTGCATCTCCGTGTCGCGTGCCAGCTCGGCCGCGGTTCGGGGACCCTCCATCAAGCGGTCCGGGATGCGCAGCTTCGCCACGGTGTGCAGCGCCTGTGGAAGCCAGTAGGCCGTGAACATCTGCAGCATGGTTTCCTGCGGCGTAGGCTGTTGCGATTGCATCGGTATGAACTCCCGGCCAGGTTTTTCCAAGGAACTTGGAAATACTACTTCACCCGGGAAACCCTATACGCAGGCCATGCCCTCGCGGAGGAAGCGACACGCCTGGTGTACCCTTCCGAGGCAACGGGAGCAGAGACATCATGCAATCTCAGAGAGGTAAGGTCCTGAGGCAGGTGACGATTGTCATCGCGCTCATCGGACTCGCAGTGGTGGTGGTGACGGGAGCGGCGACCTTCTTCGGAGGCACCAAGGTGCGCCCGCTCTTCGGCATGTCCGCGGATGCGCTCGCGGGCACGTCCATCAAGGACCGCACCATGAGGATCACACCGGAGCCTGACGCGGGCATCGCGCAGATGTCGGATGCCGGTGACGCAGCGACCGCGGCCACGCCATGAGCAGCCTGACGGCCATTGGCGGAATGGTGCTGTCCTTCGGGGTACTCGCGTTCATCTTCTGGCCGCTGGAGAAGGCGTGGGCCGCGCGTCCCGGACAGCCGCTGCTACGCTCCGGCTTCCGCACCGACCTCGCCTACTTCGTCGCGCAGTACCTCGTCCTCGCGCCGCTCGCCCTGGTCGTCCTGAACGGCGTGGAGACGCTCTGCCAGGTGGAAGCGCTCACCGGGCTCCAGTCCACCGTCGCACGGCAACCCTGGTGGCTCCAGGCGATTGAAGCGGTGGTGCTATGCGACGTGCTCGTCTACGGCTTCCATCGCCTGTCCCATCAAGTGGACTTCCTCTGGCGCTTCCACGCCGTCCACCACTCAGCGGAGCACCTTGACTGGATCGCCGCGCACCGCGAGCACCCTGTCGACGGCTTGCTCACCCAGCTCGTGGTGAACCTCCCCGCGATGCTGATGGGATTCCCGCTCACGACGCTGGCCATGCTCATCGCCTTCCGCGGGATGTGGGCCATCTTCATCCACTCCAACGTGCGGCTGCCGCTGGGCCCCCTGGGCTTCCTCTTCGGCGCGCCCGAACTGCACCACTGGCACCACGCGCGCGCGCGGCAGACGCGGCATAACTTCGGCAACCTCGCCCCCTGGACGGACTGGCTCTTCGGCACCTACCACCGGCCCACCGGCCCCGAGGAGTATCCGCTCGGGCTCGTGGAGCCGTATCCCCGGCGCTTCCTCTCGCAGTTGCTCGCGCCAGCGACGCGGACGGAGGACGAAAGCACGGAGCGCCCCACGGAAGGCGCCATCAAAGCGCCGCGGCCCTGAGGGCTCACTCGCACGCCGTGGCCCTCCGCCAGAAACGAAAAAGGCCCCCGAGTCTTTCGACTCGGAGGCCTGATTCGGAGTGCCCAGGGCGGGATTCGAACCCGACACGAGGGGTTGGAAAACCTCAGGCAGGACGCACCCTTACCCGCCATCCCCTTGACTTTACTCGGGTTCGCCATCCCGTCCCACCCTGTCCCACCTAATTCCGTCTGACTCCGCGCCGGAGGGGCACATGGCAGCGGCACTGTGCCACAGGGACTTTCGCGTCCCGCCCTGATGGATACGGCCCTTTACGGTTCGTCCCTTATGAGTCCAGGGAAGAGCGCCGGCTGCTCTCGGATGGCCCGGAGGGCCTGACGGAAAGCGTCCCACACCTCGTTGTCGGGCCGTCCGAAGTCGACCGCGCCCAGCACCCGTCCCTTGCGGTCCTTCGCTTTTGCCGGGTTGCGCTGGAGGACCGCCCGATGCTGGAGCGAGAAGCGGCTTAGGTCGACCTTGGGACGCCTAGTATGTGCGATGTACAGCCGACGGTGTGTGTCTCGCAGGTGCGCCGGGTCCATGCACCGAGACCACGACCCCTGGCGCTCGATGACAAGACCGGCCTCCCGAACGGCTCGAAGCAGTTCCTCTCGCGTGATCGGCATGCAGCCTCCTATGGGCCCGCTCAGCCCGCCCAAGGTTCGAGACGTACAACGGGAACTCGCTGGTGGCGAGCCAACCGGTGGCAGCGACCGGGCGGAGCCGAAGAAGGAGCGGCGGATGCCAGCCGACCTACCCGCTCCATCTTTCGAAATCCGAGGGCACCAGTGGGTATCAGCACATGAGCCCGGGAATTCCTCCCGGCCCCCCGGAGTCCCTCATGGTCTTCCTCCCCATCATCGCCAACAACCTCGGTAAAATCGCCGCTGCGGCTGCAACCACCTTAGGCATCGTGGGCTACGTCAACCGCGGGCGGATCAGCCGCTGGCTCGCGGATGAAGAGCCCGCCCACAAGGAGCGGAAGTTGGGGCACCTCCAGGACGCAGCGGGCGTGCTTGAGACGGCCGAGTCGCTCAAGAACCTCCGTGGCCAGCTGGCCCCGGATGAGTTGGACAGGAAGCACACGGAGCTCTTGGACAAGCTCACCGCGATGAACACCAAGACGATGAGCGACTTCAGGGTGCTCATCAACGAGGCGCAGTCGGAGGTCATCACCTCCATGGCCGAGTTCGAGGGCCAGCCTGACGCCCAGCGGAGCGAGACGAGAGCTCTTGGCGAGGAGCTGCGTGAGGCAGTGGCGGACCTGGCACGCCGGCAAGACACGGTGGAGCAGTTCCTCAACGGGAAAGACCGAGGAGAGGTCTTCGCCGTGCCCGGGCGCCAGCGCACCGCCGCCGAGCCCCCGCGCAGGCAGGAGGAGATGGGCAAGAAGCCCGCCCCCAACAGCAAGCGCAGGGGCAACGGCCCAACAGGGCCCGACTCGCGCCCGGCCTTAAGCGTCCAGCGAAGTTCATCCCCCTACTCGCGCCCCGTCGGCGCGCTGCTTTCAAGCGCGTCACGCGGGGCTCCGGCCTCCGTGCGCGCCCCCCCGCCCCCCCCCGCATGGGTCGTGTCCGCTCGCGAATTGACGCCCCACCAGCCACTTCGCACGTCACACAAGACATGACCTCCGCCGTCTCGGCGGTGCTGGCCAACATGAGGGTGCGCTCGGACAGGAAGCCGAGGGCGGGCGTCGCCCCCCGGCGCCCGCTTTTTTTGTATGCGGCTGCCCCTCTTCTGGCGGGGCCCCATGGCGAGCGCCGCAGCGCATCATGCGCCCGCAGCAGCCAAGCAGAGTGCCTCCCTACAACCTCAGCAAGCAGGGTGCGATGAGCGGCTCTCATTCCGCCACCGGTACGAGTTCCCATGCACACAGGAGTCGCCTCCAACAGCCCGATCCCCCTCCGATCAGCCAGATCACCGACTTGCGGCTCTGGTAGAAGTGCCGTCACATGGCCAACAGCATCGCGCCGGAACATCTGGACGAAATTCTCGGAATCCAGCTCGTCCTCGCCTGGGCGGGCGAATCCCCTGGAGGCGAGCACCCGCGACTCGGCTGGTGGAAGACAGACCTCATTGACGCCGAAGCAGGTGGAGACCTGTGGAAGCGCCTCTTGCCGCGGACCCACCGCTGGGCCGGGCTCGACGCATCGCGTCGTGCAGCGCGCTTGACCGACGAGCACCTCCGCAAGACAAACGCGCGCGCCGACGACATGCTCACACTCTTCCACTTCGGCTTCGAACTCGACGAAGCATTGGACGAGCGCCTCGCGCACCACAGGCTCAACGCGCATCCACTAATCGAGGTCCTGCCCCTGCTCCACGTCACGACCCAAGCGCTGGACAAGGACGCGCTCCACGCCCAGCTCTCCACTCCCAGTCTCGACACCTCCTTCACGGTCCTGCCAGCGGGCCGCCAACTCAAGCGCATCGCCACGGGTGGCCCGCAGCTGCTCGCCCGAAGGCTCGCCTGCGCCATGCTGAAAGATGCACCCGCGAGCTATCCCCTCCCCTTCGTCCTGAACGAGACCTCCCGTGGCGAACGCTGAAGTCCAGGCGATTCACACGCGCATCCTCCGCCTGACGCTCGCCGTTCAGGAGTCGCGGGCCTACTGGGAGGCGGTCGAGCCCGAAGTTCAAGGTGCGGCCCGCGTCGAGCGCGCTTTTTCTGAACGCTGGTTCGGCAACAAGAGCCTTGCTCGGGTGAAGCTGCTTCTCGCCAACTTCGCCGTCCGCTTCGACCAGTTCCCTGAGGCGCTCGCCACCTTGCGCCGCTGGCGTCCCGCTGACGTCGGAACGCGACCGCTCATGTGTCACTGGCACCTCCAGCTCGCGGACCCGCTCTACCGCGCCTTCACCGGCACCTGGATCCCGGGCCGCCTCGCGGACGGGCGCCGCGAGTTCGACAGCGACACGGTGGTGCGCTGGGTGGGCGAGTTCGCACGGTCCGAGTGGGCGCCGGCCACCCGCTATGGCTTCGCCAACAAGCTCATCCGTGCGGCGCACGAGGCGGGCCTGGTGTCCGGCGCCCTGCGCGGTCCTCGCACAGCCCTCGTCCCACAAGTCTCCGACGAGGCCCTGGGGTACGTCATCCGGCTCCTCCAGGTCGTTCATCACGCAGGTACCTGGCAGGACAACCCGTACCTCCGCTCCGTCGGGCTCACCCAGGACGCGCTTGATGCCCGGCTCCGACGGCTGCCAGACGTAAGCTTCCGGCGCATGGGAGACCTCGTGGAGTTGCAAACGACACCGTTGGAAGCGTTCGCATGACCGACGACCTCTTCACCCCCCTGGGGCTTGATGCGGCCGTGGCCTCGCTCGAAAAGGACTTGGTCGCTCCGGATGGCCCCAGCATCAGCACGATGCGCAACCACAACTTCGCCATCCTCCTCTACCTACCGGCGAAGGAGTACCAACTGCGCCAGCGCGTGCGGCAGATGGTCGGCCGGCTCGAAGCGGACAGCTGGGCCGTGCTCCGCCTGGCGCTGCACGAGCTGATCCTCGACCGCCTCGAAGGCGAACTCGGGCTCCAGGGCGTGCAGGAGCTCATCGAGCGAGAACGCCGACTCTACGCTCGCTCGCCCGAGCGCGCATTGAAGGACCTCCAGCAGCGGATGTCTTCGTACATCGACGGCTCCCAAGGGCTCGTGGAGGACGTGGCCCAGCGCATCGCCGACTTCCGGAAGAAGCACCCGGATGCAAAGGAGCGCACCCTCGTCCTGCTCGGGCGAGCGGGAGCGCTCTACCCCTTCTTCCGCTCGTCGGCGCTGTTGAAGCAGCTCGGCGGGCGCACGGAGAACGTGCCCGTCGTGTTGCTCTACCCTGGCGAGCGGCGCGAGGGCGGCCTCTCATTCATGCAGGAACTGACGCCGGATCGCGACTACCGGCCACGCATCTACGCGTGAAGGAGCACTCCCCTTGAAGATCGCCGACATCTTCGCCCGCGACGTCACGCGCGACATCCCGCCGGTCGTCTACTTCCACGAGCAGAGCCCCGCCAAGCTCGCTGACGAGGTAAGCGAGTACATCATCACCGGCGGCTACCCCGAATCGGACCCACGCCACCGGCGCGTTCCGCAGGGCATCCACGAGCAGTACGTCCGGCTCCTCACCGCCATCACCCGGGAAGTCTCTAAACCCGGCGGGCCGGAGCTACCCGCCTCGTGGATCTCCGGCTTCTACGGCTCCGGTAAGTCCAGCTTCGCCAAGCTCCTGGGCTTGGCGCTGGACGGCCGAATGCTGCCGGACGGGCGGACGCTGGCCGAGGCGCTGCTGACCCGTGACGACTCGTACCTCCGCAAGGAGTTCGTGGACGCCTGGGAGGCGCTGGCGCGCGCGGTGAAGCCCCTCGCGGTGGTGTTCGACATCGGCGGCGAAGCCAACGACGGCGAGCACATCCACTCGGCCGTCCGGAGGATGATCCAACGCCGGCTGGGCTACAGCCCCAACGCTCTCGTGGCGGACGCGGAGCTCCGCCTGGAGCTGGACGGACAGTGGGAGCACTTCCTCCAGGCCGCTCGCAACACGCTCGGCGGTGAGTGGAACGGCTTCCGGGTACAGGCACGCGCGGACGAGCACTTCTCGCACGTCATGCATGCCCTGGAGCCGACGCGCTACGCGGACCCCCTCTCCTGGCTCGACAGCCGGGCAGGCACCTCCTTCCACGAGGGGCTCGGCGTCTCCGAGACAGTGCGCAACATCCAGGCCATGCTTGAGCGCCACGCCCCGGGCACGACGCTCTTCGTCGTCGTGGACGAGGTGAGCCAGTACGTCCACCAGAATGACGACCGGATGCTCAAGCTCCAGAGCTTCGTCTCCGAACTCGGCCAGCGGCTGAAGGGCCGCGTCTGGCTTCTCGCCACCGGCCAGCAGAAGCTCGAGGACACGAGCACCACCACCTCGCTCGGCAAGCTCAAGGACCGCTTCCCCGCCTCGCTCCGCGTTCACCTCGCCACGACGAACATCCGCGACGTCGTCCACCGACGCCTCCTCAAGAAGCACCCGCACCGGGAGCAGGAACTGCGCCGGCTCTTCGCGGACCACGGCCCCCAGCTCAAGCTCTACGGCTACGAGTGCGGCCAGCTCACCGAGGAGGACTTCATCGAGGTCTACCCCATGCTGCCGGGGCACGTGGACCTGCTCATGCAGCTGACCACCAGCCTGCGCGTCCGCTCCTCCCGCACGCAGGGCGACGACTACGCCATCCGTGGCCTGTTGCAGCTGTTGGGCGAGCTGTTCCGCGAGAAGGGCCTCGCCGCAGGCCCCCTCGGAGAGCTCGTCACCCTGGACCTCATCTACGACCTCCAGCAGACGGCCTTCGAGTCCGACGTGCAGGCCACGATGAACCGCATCCTCACCCACCCCGAAATCGCCGCCGATTCCTGGGCGTCCAAAGCCGTGAAGGCGGTGGCGCTGCTCGAACTCAACCACGAGCAGCGCGCCGTCACGGATGAACTCGTGGCCTCATGTCTCTATGGGAAGCTGGGCGACGGCAACCCGCTCAACCAGGTGAAACCCGCGCTGGAGAAGCTGCGCAACCTCAACCTCGTCGGCTACTCGGAGAAGGAGGGCTACAAAATCCAAAGCTCCGCCGGCCAGGAATGGCAGCGCGAGCGAGAGGAAGTGGGCGTGAGCGTGGACGAGCGCCACAGGCTCGTGCGTGAGAAGCTGGCGGAGCTCATGAAGGACCCAGAGCGTCCCCGGCTCAAGGGCCGCGCCTTCTACTGGTCCGCCCTCTTCTCCGATGGCCGCCAGATGCGCGACGAGCGGATCCTCCACACCCCCGACGAGGCCAGCGTCACCCTCGACTTCCGCTTCATCTCCGTGAAGAAGGACCGCACCCCCGCAGAGTGGGCGAAGCTGAGCGCCGAAACCCAGCTCGAGAACCGCATCGTCTGGGTGGCGGCCGACGAAGACCTCACCGATGTGCTCAAGGCCCTGCGCCAGTCGCGCTACATGGTGGAGCGCTATGAGCCCCGCCGCGAGTCGCTCAGCTCCGACAAGCGGCGGCTGCTCCTCGACGAGCAGGACCGGCGGGACACGCTCGAGAAGAAGGCGCGCGAAGCGGTGGAGCGCGCATTCATCGAGGGCCACCTCTACTTCCGGGGCCAGCAGCAGTCCGCCAGGGAGTATGGCAGCTCCTTCGGCTCCATCATGTCGGGTGCTGGCACCGCGCGCCTGCCGCAGCTCTATCCCCACCACACGGACATCGCGGTGACGGACAAGGAGCTGGAGCAGCTCCTGGCCGCCACGCTCACCGGCGTCTCGCCCAAGTTCCTCGACAAGGGGCTGGGCCTGCTGTCCCAGGACGGCGGCCGCTTCCTGCCCACCTGCCAGGGCACGGTGCCTAAGGTCATCCTCGGCTACATCGAGAAAAACGACGGCACCGCCGGCAACGTGCTGCTCCAGGACTTCGCCCGCCCCCCCTACGGCTTCCCTCCGGACGTCGTGCGCGCCTGCGTCCTCGCGCTCGTCCGGGCCCATAAGGTGAAGCTGCGGCTCGAGGACGGCTCGACGCTGACCTCCTTCAACGATGCCGGGGCGCGGGAGACCTTCCTCCAGGTCACCCGATTCAAGAAGAGCGAGCTGTTCCTCAACAAGGACGACTCCGTCAGCCAGCGCGACCTCATCGCGATGCGGCGCTTCTTCGAGTCCCTGGGCCAGGACATCGAGCCCACGCCGGACGCGCTGGCCAGCGCGGTGTTCACGCAGTTCTCCGCCCTCCGGGAACGGCTTCGCACCCTGGAGCAGCGCTTCGACCAGCTCCCCGGCAGGCCCCCTCCGGAGGAGGCCCTCCAGAAGCTCGCCCGCGCCCTGGAGATCTGCCGGCGCGCGCGGGACGTGGACCCCACCGTCAAGGCGCTCAAGGCGGAGCTGCCCGTCCTGCTCGAGGGCACGCAGCTCCTGCAACGGCTGATGACCGACCTCTCCGAGGAGGCGGTGCTGGCGCTGCGGCGGGCCGGTGACGTTCGCGACTTCCAGGTGCGGCAGCTCGCTCGCGACGGCTCCATCGGGCCCATGGCCGAGGACGTGGCGCTCCTTGAGGCGCAGCTCAATGCCCGCCGCCCCTGGAATGACATCAACACCATCGAGCCCGCGCTCCAGCGCATACGCGAGCACTACCGCGTGCGCCGCCAGCAGCTTCTGCGGGACCAGGAGACGAGCGCGGAGACCGCTCGCGCGCAGCTCCGTCAGCGGCCGGGCTTCGAGAGGCTCACGCCCAACGAGGTCCACCAGGTCTTCCGGCCCATCGGCCTCGCGCTCACGCAGAGCACGCCCGAGGACGTGGCTCCGCCGCTCCATGAACTCCGGCTGGAGTTCGCGGACAAGCTTAGGAAGGCTGCGGAGGAGGCCGAGTCCATCCTCGATAAACTCATCGCTGGCAAGGATGAGAAGCCGGTCGTCCGGGTGGAGCTCAACCTGCGCGGCCGTGAGATCACCACCCGCGGCGACCTGGAACGCGTGCTGCGGGAACTAAGCGATCGAATCGGCGAGCAACTGGATCGCGGAAACAAGGTGCGCCTGACATGAGCCCCGAGATGTCCTCCAACCGACTCACCCCGGACTCGAAGGCGAAGCTGCGAAAGACGGTGCGCGAACTCCGGGAGTCGCTCATCCTCGACTTCGAGGAGAGCGCGAAGCAGCGTTACCTCCTCTCGGTCCCCTTCGCGAAGGCGAGGGGCAGCCTCTCTGCGGACCGTTGGGAGCGGCGGCGGCGCCTGGAGACCGCGCTCGCTGAACGGGCTGCCGAGGAAGGTGGCACGAAGGAGGCGCGCGAACGCGCGTTCAGGAACGCGGTGAAGGAGGCCGGTGCCACGCTGCTGAACCGGCTCGTCCTCATCCGGCACCTGGAGGCACTGGGCCTCTCCAAGCCGGCCGTGGTCACCGGCGGATGGAAGAGCCCAGGCTATGCCCAGTTCCGGGAGTTCGCCGCCACACTCTGCGAGGACGACACGCAGGGCTACGGCGTGCTACTCCAGCTCCTCTTCGATGAACTCGCCACGGCGCTCCCTGGATTGTTCGGCGATGTTGGGCTGACGGCACTCTTCCCCACGCCCCCCGCGACGCTGCGGCGGCTGATCGAAGCGCTCGACGAGGTGCCCGCGGAAGCGTGGCGAGACGACATGACGCTGGGCTGGGTCTACCAGTACTGGAACGACCCCGACCGCGAGGCGCTGGACGCCAAGCTCCACGACCGAGGGAAGCTTGAGCCGCACGAGATCGCGTCCAAGACGCAGATGTTCACCGAGCGATACATGGTGGAGTGGCTCCTCCAGAACTCACTCGGCTCCACCTGGCTCGCCATCTGCCGCAAGAATAGCTGGACGCCCGACGTGGAGAGTCATGGCGTGCGCGCAGCACTGGAGGAGCGGCGGGCGGACTGGCGCCAGAAGCGCGATGCGGGCGAAGTCGAGCCGGATGCGCTGATGCCCATCGAGGGCGTGCTCGAGGAAATGTGGAAGTACTACGTCCCACAGCCGCTGCCCCAGGAGGTGGTGACCCACGCACCGGCATCCATCCGCGAGTTGAAGCTCCTGGACCCTGCTTGCGGGAGCGGCCACTTCCTGGTGGTGGCCTTCGACCAGCTCACGGAACTGTACCGGGAGGAAGCGCGGCACCGGGGCGAGTCCTGGAGCGACCGGCAGATTGCCGAATGGATTCTTGAGAACAACCTGCATGGCGTCGACATCGACCCGCGCGCCGTACAGATCGCTGCGGCTGCATTGTTTCTCAAGGCGCGCGCCCTAGCGAAGAATGCTGCGCCTGCACAGGTGAACCTCGTCGCCCCGGCGCTTCGGCTCTCCTCCCTGGACCGCAACGATCCGGCGCTAGTGAAGCTCGAAGCGGACATCCGACTTGAAACCAACATCCCGCCGGAGCTAACGCGGCAGATCATCGAAGCGCTGAAGGGTGTCGACCACCTCGGCACGCTGCTGAAGGTGGGCGATGCAGTGGACAAGGCGATCGCGGCGCACGAGGGTGAATTCGCCCGTGCGACGAAGCAGCGAGACTTCTTCGAAACGCCGGACACACAGACGATTACGCCTATCAAGAAAGCTGATGCAAAGAAGCTCATCCTCGACCGACTGAGTGGCTTCCTCGCAGCGCATGCAGGCGAAGAGGACATAGGACTCCGGCTCCGAGGTCAGCAACTGACCGCCGGCCTGCGCTTCGCGAGCATTGTGCGTGAAAGCAAGTATCACTTGGTTGTCGGCAATCCTCCATATCAAGGGACGCCGCGCATGAAGGACGCGAGTTACGTCGCAAGGCACTATCCGCGCGGCAAGGCGGACCTCTATACAGCATTCCTCGAACGAAGCTTGGAACTCTGCTGTCCCGGCGGCGCCTCCGCAATGGTGACGATGAGGAACTGGATGTTCTTGAGCCAGTACTCAGCATTGAGGGCGTGGCTGCTTGCTCAATACGATCTCAGACTTGTCGCGGACCTCGGCACCGGCGCATTCAGCTCGCGCTCAATGGATGACGTCATCTCCGCAGTCATGGTTGTCATCCGCAAGTGCGCCCGATTCGTGCCCTCCATTGCAGTGCAGGCAGCCCCACGTAACGATCCGACTCGCGATGCAGGAAAACCCGCTCGGCGCCGCGCAGCACTCATTGCCTGCGATGCTCAACAAGATTTCAACACCCTCGATTTCGAATCAATCATCGGCAAACCCATCGTATACGACTGGAGCCACGACTTTCTAAAAGAGTACCAGACCACTCCGAAATTGGGTGATCTTGCTCCAGCCAAGAAGGGAATCTGCACCGGTGACGACACGCGATTCAATCGATACGTTTGGGAAGTCGCCACCGACTCAGTTGCGCGACTGCCACAGAGGGAAGACACCGCCGCGAGCAGGATGGAAGCGCAGTGGGCACCCACAATTCGCGGTGGCAAAGGCAGGCTTTGGTTTGAGCCGCTACTCGAAATAATCAACTGGAAGAAGTCAGGACTAGAAATGCGTGTTTTGGAGGAGGCAGGTGGGGGCGCCCGATTCCAAAACTCACAGTATTACTTTCGCCTGGGTGTCGCATTCACAATGATCGGAGTGGAATTCGGCGCGCGACTGCATCGATATCCGAGCGTCTTCGCCAACAAAGGCTCCTCCGTATTCCCCCTAGACCATGCTGAAGTCGTATGTCTATTGAATTCGACTCGGGCCAAGGAGGTGATCTCTTCACTGAACCCAGGCCTGAGCTTTGAGGTCGGCGATGTCGACCGCATTCCTCTCTGGCGCGTCGATGGAGCAGAGACAATCGTCAGTCGCCTTGAAGAAGAATTTCGGCAGCACGAGAAAGGCAGAGAGCCGTCTGTCGAATTTTCCCAACCCACTGCTTCAGCTTGGGCATCTGCACAGGACTGGGCTCGGGCCGCAGTGGACCGCAAGAGCGGCAGCCCTATCCCTGAATTCAAGCCTTCCCCCGAACCGCCGAGTCCACAGCAGCGGCTATCGTTTTTCTTCGGCATTGCTCTTGGGCGTTTCGACCGCAATGGACGAGGAGTGTCAGCAACTTCAAACAAGAACAGCCTCCCCGACGGCATGCTTTTCTTGACGCCGCACGCCCCGATTCCGAAGCAAAGGGAAACTGCGGACCTATATGCCGCCTGGGATGAGTGTCATCCTCAAATTGGCTCGTTAAATCTCGACGACTGGCTCCGCAACGAATTCTTCGAATATCACCGTGCGCTCTACGAGAATCGGCCCATATACCTCCCACTCTCGTCCACGAAAAGATCCTTTGTCGCATTTATTTCCATTCACCGCTGGACAGACTCGACCCTGAGCACGTTGCTCGCTGACCACCTCCTCCCCGAACGCAAGGCGCTGGAGGGAGCACTCGTCGATCTTCAGTCCGAGCGCAACAGCCCAGACAAGAAAACCAAAGCGACTGCCGAGAAGCGCTACATCCAGCACAAGAAGTGGCTGGAGGAACTCGAGGAGTTCATCACCAAGGTGCGCCAGTGCGCGGAAAAAGGCCCATCCCGTCCGGACGACAAAACAGAGGACCGTGAAGTGGACGCGCCCTACCGCATGGACCTTGACGACGGCGTCATGGTGAATAGCGCCGCGCTGTGGCCGCTGCTGGAGCCCATGTGGAAGGACCCGAAAAAGTGGTGGAAGGAACTTACCAACGCGAAAGGCCGAAAAGACTATGACTGGTCCCACCTCGCCGCGCGCTACTTCCCCTCGCGCGTGGACGAGAAGTGCCGACAGGACCCATCCCTCGCGGTCGCGCACGGCTGCTTCTGGAAATACCATCCGGAGAAGGCCTATCAATGGGAACTCCGGCTCCAAGATGAGATAGGCCCGGACTTCAAGCTCGACGAAAAAGACTCTGATGCCCTCCGCGTGGATTTCCGAGAAGAGCACGCCAAACGCGCGCGCGAAATCGAAGCCGCCGAGTTGGCCCGCCGTGAGCGAAAGGCCAGGAAACAGGCCCAGCAAGAACTCGACCTGCCCGATGCCAGGGACGAGGAAGAGGCCGACGATGAGGCCGAGTGCGCATGACAGCCGCCAGCACCGCCCCAGTCAGCGCCTTTCTCGAACAGCGACTCCTCGCCGAGCTCCAGGCCAAGAAGATCGTCATCTGGTTGGACGCGGACGGCGCCTACACGGTCTTCGTGGATGAGCTGCGTCGGAGGGCCGAAGCGCGGCAGTTCTCCACGCCCGTGCTCGCCTTCCGCGGGAGCTTTCTGGAGCTGATGCTTGCCCTTCGCCAGGAGGGCAGCACCATCGACAAGCCCCCACTGCTCCTCCATCTCCCCGGGTTCAACACCGAGAGCATCCGGAAGACCCCCGCGCTCGAGATGTACGAGTGCGGCGCAGCCTTCCAGCAGAACCTCGCCACCCTGGTGCGCGAGGCCGCGAACGGACGCCTGCCTCTGCCGGACATCGAGGCCTTCGTCACCGCGCCCGACCTCTCCCTGGAGAAGGCTGACGCGTGGCTCGCCCGAGCGGGCAGCGCGAGCTTGGACACGCACGCGGAGTGGGTCTCCCGCCTGGAAGCGCCCGAGTTCGTGAATCACCTGACGGGGACCTCCTCGGAGCGCCCGGACGGCGCCATCCGCGCGCTCCAGGCCCGGGCGGAGGCACTGTTCGGCACGGACGCCGCGTGGTTCCGCAAGATGCCCGAGTTGACCGAAGCTGTGGTGGCGTGGCTGCTCTGCGTCGAGTTCGTGCACGACCTCCGGAGGCCCCCGAGGGCCCCGGACCTCATGCGCCTCCAGTCCCTCCCCCCTCCCACCGTGAAGCGCTGCCAGGCGGAAGCGGCCCGGCTGCGGCAGATGCTGCCGGAGCAGTACCGCACCTGGGCGCTAGGCGTGGAGGTGTGGCTCAAGGACAAGGAGCAGACCGACCCCAAGGACCTCGGCCGCATCGACACCTTCCAGTTCGAGGCGCTCAGCATCTACCAGGGGGCGGTGGCCGCGCTGGCCAGCGGCGATTACCGCCAGGCGCTGCACTGGGCGCAGGCGCATGAGGCGAGCCAGGGCTTCTGGGTCCAACACGAGCCTCCGCGCCGCTGGGCGTGGGCGCTGGTGGGCGAGGCCGCGAGCCTGGGCGTGGCGCTGCTGGAGGCGCCCCGGCCCCTCTCCGGTGTCACCAGCCTCGAGGAAGCGGTCCAGCGCTATGTGGAGAGCGCGGCTGCCGTGGACCGAGCCCACCGCGAGTTCGAGCAGCGCTTCGCGGCCCTCTACGGGCCCCTGCTTCCCGAGCTCACGGCGCTCGACCAGGCCTTCGAGAAGCTCCGCTTCGCCCATTCCGACTGGTCCGACCGGCTGGCCCGGGACTTCGCTCAGCTCTGCCGCCAGACCGGCTCGCTCCCTCCCCCCGAGATTCAACAGCGGACGCTGTTCGACCAAGTCATCGCGCCCCTGCTCGGCCGCGGCGAGCGGGTCGCGCTCTTCGTCCTGGACGCGCTCCGCTTCGAGATGGCGCTGGAGCTACAGGAGGAGTTCAAGGCCAGCGGGGTGAACGTGGAGCTGCGTGCCCGACTGGCCGAGCTGCCGACCGTGACGTCCGTCGGCATGAACGCGCTCGCGCCCGTCGGGCGGGAGGGCCGGCTGTTTCCCGTCATCAAGGAAGGCCGCTTCGAGGGCTTCCGGACCGGTGAAGCACTCGTGGCCCGCCCCGATGACCGGGTGAAGGCCATGGCGACCCGCTCCGAGGGACGAGCGCCTCTGCACCTGCGGAGCATCGCGGAGTTGCTCGAGACCCCTGCCCCGCGATTGAAAAGTCAGGTCTCCCGGACGCAGCTCATCATCGTCCATGGCCAGGAGCTGGATGAGGCGGGGGAGAGCGGCCTGGGCGTCCGGGTCTTCCAGGACGTGCTCCGGGACGTGATTTCCGCGCGACACCACCTGGAGCTCGCGGGGGTGAGCCACTTCGTCCTCACCGCGGACCATGGCTTTCTCCTGGGGCGTGGGCGCAAGGCGCACTCCTTCGGCGCGCGGGGCCAGGCACAGCGCCGGTATGCGTATAGCGACACCGACCGCATGGACCCGGGGCACTTCACGCTGCCGCTCTCGACGCTCGGGTACGAGGCGAAGGGCTTCCTCGTCTTCCGCGAGGACACGGCGGAGTACGACGTGGGCCGTCCCCCTGGCTCGTTCACCCACGGGGGCAACTCGCTCCAGGAGCGCGTCATCCCCGTCCTTCAGTTGTCTCGCACCCGCGCGAGTCGGGAGACGGGGCTGCGCTTCACCCTGCAATGCGAGACGGCTCCGGGGGGGCCTGGAGTGCACCGCCTGCGCGTCCGGGCCAGCCCGGCCCGCGAGCCTGGACAGGCCCCGCTCGCCTTCGCGAGCTCGCAGCCGGTAGACGTGCTCATGCGGGTGCCCCAGCGCGCAGATGTCCGCGTCGTGCCCAAGGACATCATCGGCCCCGGCGCGAGCGCACATGCGGGGAGCGTGCGGCTGGACGCCGCCACCCATGACTGGACCGAGGTCTCCTTCGTGCTCGAGGGCGCGGTGGATGAGCGGCTCCCGGTGGAGCTCGTCCTGGCGTCGGATGCGAACGTCAAGGCCTCTCCCCCGGCCTTCTACTCCGTGTCATACGTCGCCTTGCCGCAGCCGGCGGTCACCCGCGCCCCGGCCACGTCCGCCTCCGAGGCCCCCGTCAGTCCCAAGCCCCTGGGCGGCTGGGGCGCCCGGCTCGGCGACGAGGACGCGGGTAAGGTCTTCGATCATCTCGAGCGGTTCGGCAGCCTGAACGAGGCGGAGCTGATCCAACTGCTCGGCAATGCGCGCAGGGCCCGGTCGTTCGCCGCCCGGTTCGACGCCTTCCGCGACAAGCTCACCTTCGAGGTCCAGGTCACCATGACCGCGGACGGCAAGCGCTACGAGCGCCTGTAGAGAACACCATGTCCCTCAGCAAACGAGATATCGACAACATCTTCGACAGCCTGCGCCGGGGTGCCGTCCCCGAGCGAGGCCTCGAGACCTTCGCGGTCGGCATCGAGCGTGAGCGCGGAGAGCTGCATCGCAAGCTCCAGCGAGCCGCCGAGGGCGACGGCGAGATGAAGTTCCTGCGCGGAGGCTACGGCTGCGGCAAGACGTTCCTCGCCCGCCTCGCCGTGGCGGATGCCCACGAGCGGAACTTCGCCACCAGCTTCGTGGTCGTGTCCGATAACGATCTCCACTTCCACCGCTTCGACGACGTCTACCGCAAGGTCGTCAGCGAGCTGAGCACCCGGGCCTGCCCGCGAGGCGCGCTCGCCGACGTGTTGGATCGATGGATCGCCCGGGTCGAGGAGCACCTCACGTCACTGGGCAAGGACCCGGACGCGCCCGGCTTCGACGAAGAAGTCCTGAAGAAGCTGGACGAGGAGCTGGCCGCGCGGACGAAGAACGAGGTCCCCCAGGACTTCGTCCGGGTAGTGCGCACCATCTTCCAGCTCAAGCAGCGGGGGCAGTTCGCCGATGCCTCCGCCCTGCTCTCGTGGCTGTCGGGGAGCGAGAACGTCTCCGCCGCCGCAAAGAAGCACGCGGGCATCAAGGGAGAACTCCAGAGCACGGACGCGCTCGCCTACCTCCGCGGCATCCTGGCCATCGTGAAGGGCGCCGGGTACGCCGGCCTGGTCATCGTCATCGACGAGGCGGAGACCATCCTCCGCATGAAGTCCGACGTGCGGCAGAAGTCACTGAACGGGATGAGGCAGATCCTCGACGCCGCGGGCAGCTTCCCGGGGCTTCTGTGGCTCTTCACCGGCACGCCCGAGTTCTTCGATACTCCTCGCGGCGTCCGTGGCCTCCAGCCGCTGTATGACCGCATCGCCTTCCAGTCCGAGGGGGGGTACGCCCCGCTGAAGCAGCCGCAGTTGAGCTTGCGACCCTTCGACAAGCCGCGCCTGAAGGAGGTGGGTATGAAGCTGCGGTCGCTCTACCCCGCCAAGGAGCGGCAGAGCTTCGAGGTGCGAGTCTCACCCGAGTACCTGGACTCGCTGGTGGACGAGGTGACCGCGGGTTTCCGTGGAGACGTGGGAGTCGTCCCGCGCCAGTTCCTGCGGCGAGCGGTGAGCGTGTTCGACGCCGTGGACGAGAACCCTGACTTCCAGCCGGCACCCGGCCGGCCGGAGATCGAACCGGCGCTCACGGTCACGGAAGCGAGCAGGCAGAGCGGCAAGCCCGAGTACGAGCCCGAGGCGGATGATGCCAAGGGCTACGCCGTCATTGATTTCTGAGGACGGGACATGAGCGTATTCAGCCGCTTTCCACCGAGGCTCCAGGACGCCATCGTCAGCCGACTGGGGTTCCAGGGGCTCCGTCCCGTCCAGGAGCTCGCTGCGGAGGCGCTCCTCGAGGGGAAGAACGCCGTAGTCCTGGCCCCGACGGCGGGCGGCAAGACCGAGGCCTCTATCTTCCCGGTCCTGGCGGAGCTCATCGAGAGGCCCGTGTCATCCGTGGGAGCCATCTATGTGGCACCTATCAAGGCCCTGCTCAACAACCAGGAAGAGCGGCTCGGGACATACACGGAGATGGTGGGCCTGCGCCGGTTCGTGTGGCACGGCGACACGCCCGACACGCACAAGCGAGCGTTCGTGAGAGAGCCAGCGGAGCTGCTTATGACCACACCCGAGTCGCTCGAGGTGATGCTCATCTCCCCCCGTGTTCCCACGCAGTCGCTGTTCTCCCAGCTCCGGTACGTGGTCATCGACGAGGTCCATGCCCTCGCAGGGACGGACCGGGGCGCCCACCTGCTGTCAGTCATCGAGCGACTGGCGGCACTTGGCGGCCATGACGTTCAGCGGGTGGGCCTCTCCGCGACTGTGGGAAACCCCGCCGACATCCTCGCTTGGCTGAAGGGCTCGTCCCGGCGCGAGGGGGCCGTGGTGAATCCACCCAAGCAACCCAGCCAGCGTCGCATCTCCATCTCGGTGCCCGGCACCGTCGCCGACATCGCCCGGGCAGGCGCGGCGCTCGCGCACGGCAAGAAGAGCCTCTTCTTCTGCCAGACGCGCTCGCTGACGGAGGCCGTGTCCGAGCGGATGCGAGGCCAGGGAACAGACGTGTTCGTGCACCACAGCTCGGTGTCACTGGAGGAGAGACAGCGAGCCGAGGAGCGATTCCACCACGGACAGGACGCGTGCATCGTCTGCACGTCCACGCTGGAGCTAGGCATCGACGTGGGCGACCTGGACGTGGTGATGCAGGCGAATGCGCCGACGACGGTCTCCTCGTTCCTTCAACGCATCGGGCGCACCGGCCGCCGCGCGGGCCAGGTCGCGAACATGACCTTCCTCTGCGAGGGCTCGGAGGAGTTCCTGCTGGCCATGGCCCTGGTCGAGCTGGCCCGCTCGCCATGGGTGGAGGACGTGCCGGTCCAGACTCGCTGCTGGCCCGTGCTCGTGCAGCAGCTGATGGCACTGTCTCTCCAGTTCGGCGCCATCTCTCGTGAAGACGCCTACCACCAGCTCTCACGCGTATCCGACTTCAGGGGCATCTCGCGGGATGAGTACGAGGCACTCGTCCAGCACCTCGTCGATCAGCAGTTCCTCTACGAGTCCGCGGGGAAGCTCTCGCTTGGGGATCGCGCGGAGAGGCTGTTCGGTCGAAAGAACTTCGCCGAGCTCTACGCCGTCTTTACCAGCCCGGTGATGTACAGGGTCATCGCGGGCGCCCAGGAGATTGGCTCCATCGAGCCCACCTTCGTGGAGCGGCTGGTGGAGGGAATGAGCTCGTTCCTGTTGGGTGGACGAGCCTGGGTCGTGGACCACGTCATCCACACTGCTCGTGAGGTGCACGTGCGAGCCGCCCCCGCGGGCAAGAAGCCCACCTGGGGTGGTTTCATGCCGAGGTTTCTTGGACGGGAGGTCTGCCAGCGCATCCGCTCCCTGCTGGAGGGAGAGGAGGAGCTGCCCTATCTCGACGAGAGCGCCACCCGCGAGCTGCGGACGCTGCGAGCGGATCTCGGCCCACTGCTCCGGCGTACCAATCTTCCGGTCCAGGTGGACTCAGAGGGCAGCGCGCTCTGGTGGAACTTCGCCGGAGGGCGCATCAACCACACATTCAAGTACACTCTTGAGGTGACACAGGGCTGGAAGGTCGTCCCCGACAACTTCTTTCTGAAGATCACCGGCGTGGGGGTGACCCACCTGGCAGTCGAGGCAGCGCTGAGCGCCCTGGCCCAGCCGAGCTTCTGGAGTGCTCCCGGACGAATGCAATCCATCCGTGCCCGGATTCCCCCGTATCGGCTGAGCAAGTTCCAGGATGCCCTTCCCCCGACAGCCGAGGCGGAAATGCTCGGAGCATTCTTTCTTGATGTGCCCGGGGCCTCCGAACTCTCGGCGACTGCACTACGTATATCGAATTTCTGATCCATCTTTCGCCAGTTCGAGAGGAATGCTCTGGACAAGAGAAAGCCCAGTCCCCTCCAATGAGTGCTGGACTCAGCAAGACAAAGCAGTAGGAACCAACGCCACGGCAAGGAGGTTCCCGGTCCGGTCATGGTGACTGATTACCGCTTGGCATAGCTGGACGAACTCATCGTATGAAAGATCGCTCTTTGCGTCGTTGGTTCGCCATGCGCAGATTTTGAAATCTGGGACACCGAGTCCATCGCCAACGTGATCGAGCGTGGGCAGATCGCCAAGCTCCTTCTTGTACGCTCTTCCACGAGCTTTAGACTGCTCATTATCGTAGGTACTGATCAACTCCCACTGGAGCGGCTGGCCGGTGTATGCATCCACTCCTCCACTCTTGAGGATTGCCTCGTGAATAGCCGCCTTGTAGGCCTCTTTCGTAGCGACAGCATTACCGCGTTTCCGATCACGCTTCAGATGGGCAACTGCCTTCCTTTCAAGCCAGCGTTCGTACACTACCGGAAGACACCGGTCCTTGAGAAATTCGGGCAGCAAGTACTTTAAATTGTTCATGAGATCAACTCTGACCGCAACTCAGCACTAGAGCAATAGAAATTCAATTCAAGCATAGCCAAGCAAACCACCATCACAGGCACGAGACAAGATGAGATGTCGGACCGAACACTCTTCGTAGCCCTGGCGCGCAACCGCCCCGAGTGGCTCGCCCAAGGACTATTTATTCGGGCTGTGGAGACAGAAACCAACGTCCGGAAATTCCTGCTAGAGGGACTCAAGTTAGACGTCTCATCCAACACGAAGCCAGAAGTACACGCAGAAGTCCCTACAAAAACAAGCTGGCGTTCCGATGTAAAAATCTGCTGGCCAAACGTAACCCCCATTCATTTTGAACTAAAGCTCACCGCCCCATTTACACAGAGACAGAGAGAAGCAGGCAAGAAGGGCCAACTTCCGGCTCTGATCGTACCCAGGCGAGAACACTACGCCAAGCTTGCCTCCAGTTGCTGCATCTTCGAATGGAGGCAACTCGCGGCACAAGTACGCCAAGATGATCGCGTGAAGTCATTGCTCGAAGAGGTGTCTGTGTCCTCGTCGTGGCTTACAGACGAACTCAAAGAGGGTGCTCTCTCGAATGAGTTTTCTCAGTTCAATTCGCAACAAGGACTCCGCCGATGGCCGACGATCTTCCGCTTCCTCTGCACTATCGACATCCATATCATCGAAATGTGCGGAAGCATGTACCAATCAAGTCGCCAACTGAGCCAAACATCAAAATCAACAACGCCCTATTACGGATACAAATTCCACCTAGGGCAAGCAACTATGCCATCCTACTGGGTAGGCTTCTGGCGCGCGAAAAATGGCATCATTCGGTTCGGACTCTGGGCTTCCAATGAACATGGGAAGGACGTGCTTCTCACTGAGTCGCTGCCCTTCCAAGCAAGAAAAGCTGCAAAGCTCATCGTGGAACATGCTGAGACTCACGAGGCGCGCTTTGCACGGAATTCGCCCTGAACACCTGCGCCGTTCGATGTGACAGAATATCACTCATGACCATAGGGACCCCTCCTAGGACTACGAGATCATTTCCCCTCCATCAAGGCGAAGCACATCTCCGAGAGAAAATCTCCATCGAAGAATGCTCGAAGTGACCAGGTAGTATTGAATCAGCGAATGGAAAGGCTGATATGACGCGCCAAGGGAAAGTGCGGAAAGATGCCGGCAGCGAAGCAGAGGCAATAATCAGCGACGTGGCTCTTGCCGCCGCGATCAAAGCTTACGCATGCACCATGCGCAAAGCGGCCAAGAAGGCAAGACAAATCACTCTGCCACAACCTCAAATTTTGCCCTTCACAACTTTTGAACTCACCAAAGACAAAGTCAAAAATCTGGCCAAAAAGATACAAACTGGCAACCGCGCCGAAGACCAAGATTCCGAATTCTTATACCTATTCAGACTTAGCGCCAGTAACAAAGTACAGATTCGCATTGCGATGGAATCCTTTGAAGCTGCCCGCAGTTATCAGGGCTCACCAGAATATCCTGGAAAGAAGAATCTATGCAGGCTGAACGCCTCGGGGTCCAACAAGACGCTCATTTATGTGGGTCGGTCATATTCTCCGCGCGAGCGCTTCAAGCAGCACCTTCTATCTTCTGAGGGTGGCACCTATGCGATCCATTTTCAACAGTGGGCAGACAAATTGAAGCTACAAGTCGATTATGTTCTGTATCAGCTTCGAGGCGTCGACGACGAGGCAGTTCAGGTAGTCGAAGATGGGCTATGGGACTATTTCACTCCCATGTTGGGACGAAGAGGCGACAAGTAATACTAACACAACGGGAAGGAACTCATTGCTTTGCCGTTCTCTCCGCGGTAACCGTCCGGTGGATGTCGTGCCGGGAAGATTGACGACGGACGAGGACCGTGCTCGGCGAGCGCCGCGAGGGTGTTTAGGGACTGGGCTGGAGGGGGGACCGGGCCAGTTCGGCGGCGCGTCGTCGCACCCACTCGTGGGTTAGCAGCTCACCGATGCGCGAGTTGGGGTGCGTCTGCACTCGCAGCAGCACGTCGGCCAGATACGCCTCGGGATTGATTTGGTTGGCCTCGCAGGTGGCCACCAGCGCGTAGAGGCCGGCGAGGTTTTCGCCCGCGGCCTCGTGCCCGACGAAGAGAAAGTTTTTGCGGCCCAGGGCCGTCGGACGCAAGGCCTGGCTCTTCGTCGGGAGCGACGACCATGCCGAGCGCGCCGGCCACCTCTTCACCCTATCCCCACCGCGCGGCTGCACGGACTCGATCCGGAGGCCTATCTGCGCGACGTCCTGCGCGTGCTCGCCCACTGGCCCCACCAGCGCTACCTCGAGCTCGCCCCCAAGTACTGGGCCGCTACGCGCGCTCGCCTCCTCCCTGCCGAACTCGACGCCGAGGTGGGCGAACTCACCGTCCCGGCGCCGGTTGCGGCCTCGCCCAAAGAGCAGGCGTCGCCGCGCTGAAAGCGTCCCATTCACGCCGCCAGCATGTGGCGTCCGTCTGGCCCACGGAAGACGGCGCTCGTGCAGCGGATACGACGCTCTCGCCGACGAACTCATCGAGAGCAACCCATGCGTCCTCAAATAGGGGGACCTCCCCCCGAAGGTGGACAAAAATCACAAGGGGCGCTCCACTGCGGTCTTCACCCGCGAGGAGGTGGAGACCCTGCTCTCGGATACGGGCCTTCCGAAGGACCGGCGAGACCTCTACGCACTCCTTTTCCTCACCGGCATGCGCATCGGCGAGGCGGTAGCCCTGCGGTGGAACGCCTGGGACGCCTCGGCCCAGCCGCTGGGACGCCTCCGAGTATCCAGGGCCTTCCACCGCAAGCAGCGGCGGGAGAAGGGCGTGAAGACGGAGCGCTCCCGCGAGGTGCCGGTCCACCCCGTACTCGCCCGCGTCCTCGATGCGTGGCGCCAGGAGGGATGGAAGCGCAAGCAGGGGCGACCGCCTACGGCTGACGACCTCGGCGTGCCCTCCCGGAGTGGAGAGCACCGGCGCGACCCCGTCGTCCACGCGCAGATCCTGAAGGACCTCGAGTTGCTCGGCCTATGAGGCCGGCGGGTCCACGACACCCGTCGCACATTCATCAGCCTGGCACTGGCGGGCGGGGCGGACCGGGACAAGCTCTCGCCTGGGTCACGCACGGGCCGAAGGGCGACATCGTGAGCCTCTACACGACGCTGCCCTGGGAGTCGCTCTGCTCGAAGGTGGCGAAGCTGTAGGTGAAGCTCCGGCCTCCGTCGACGCCGCCGGCCGGAGGCGCGCCGCCCTCGGGCGAGATCCCGTAGCTACAATCCGGAGCAGAAACAAAAAAGGCCCCCGAGTCTTTCGACTCGGAGGCCTGATTCGGAGTGCCCAGGGCGGGATTCGAACCCGCACACCTTTCGGCGCCACCCCCTCAAGATGGTGTGTCTACCAGTTCCACCACCTGGGCGTTTGCTGCGGCGTCCATCTACCGGAGCTTTCTGATTCACGCAACGACTATCTCAACCGCTGCGTGAATCAGGTTCTTCCCACTTCGAACCACGTCCCGCGAAACAGCTACTGCGCGGGAGCCGGCTCCTGAGCCGCGGGAGCGGCCTCATTGGTCGCCGGGTTGCCGCCACCCTCGACGGGCGGGGTCGACTGCTCGCCGCGCGGCTGCTCCATGCTGCCCGGCGTGGCCGGCGCCGCGTCACCCGGGGTCGCCGGGGCCGTCTGCGCCGGCGGCGTGGCCACCGAGCCACCCGCCACCACCGAGGAGCGCAGCCCCACGAAGGACAGGCCGAGCGAGCTGAAGAAGAAGAGCGCTGCGAAGACGCCGGTCAGCTTGCTGAGGAACGTCACCGCGCCTCGGCCGCCGAAGGCGCTCGTGGCGGCACCACCGCCCAGCGCGGAGCCCATTCCGGCGTCCTTACCCGGCTGGAGCAGAATGACGAAGATCATGAACACGCACACCAGGACGTGCACGATCGTGACGAAGGTCAGCATGTGGACTCTTTCAGACGTTCCGTGAAAAGGAGGCGCACCCTACACCAAAGTGGTGAACGGGTGACAACATCTTCCACCCCGCCCCCTGGATCAACTCTAAGTGGCCGCCTGGACGATGGCCGCGAAGTCGCCCGCCTTGAGGCTCGCGCCCCCGACAAGCGCCCCATCCACGTCCGGTTGGCCCAGCAATTCCGCGGCGTTGTCCGGCTTCACGCTGCCGCCGTACTGGATGCGCACCCGGCCGGCGGTCTCCCCGTCGTACAGCCGTTCGACCAGGCCCCGGATCGCCGCGTGGACCTCCTGCGCCTGCGCCGCCGTGGCGTTGCGCCCGGTGCCAATGGCCCACACCGGCTCGTAGGCCAGCACGAAGCTGGCCACGTCCTTGGCCTCGAAGCCCTCCAGCGCCCCGCGCACCTGGCGCTCCACCACCGCCAGCGTCTGGTTCGCGTCGCGCTCGGCCAGCGTCTCACCGACGCAGATGATGGGCGTCATGCCCGCCGCGCGGACCGCCTTCGCCCGCTTGTTCACCTGCTCGTCCGTGTCCCCGAAGTACTGCCGGCGCTCGGAGTGGCCCACGATGACGTAGGCGCACCCCAGCTCCGCCAGCATGGGCGCGGAGATCTCCCCGGTGAAGGCGCCGGACGACTCCCAGTGGCAGTTCTGCCCCGCCAGCGCCAGCGGCGCGCCTTCCAGCGCGACATGGAGCGGCTGCAGCGCCACGAACGGCGGCGCCACCACCACCTCCACCGTGTCCCCCTGTGAGGCCACCTGCCCCCGCAGCTCACGCACCAGGGCCAGCGCCTCCGGTACCGTCTTGTTCATCTTCCAGTTGCCAGCAACGATCTTCCGGCGACGCGCGGTGGCCATGGTGTCCCCCAGGGGTGTGTGGTGTGTCCGACGCGGAGCCTACCGCGTCTCCAGCGCCTTGATGCCCGGCAAGTCGCGCCCTTCCAGGAATTCCAGGGACGCACCTCCACCAGTGGACACATGGCTCATCTTGGCGGCGAAGCCCATCTGCTCCACGGCCGCCGCGCTGTCCCCGCCGCCGATGACGGTGGTCGCCTGCGTGTTGATGGACATGGCCGCGGCGACGGAGCGGGTGCCCTCCGCGAACTTGGGCACCTCGAACAGGCCCATGGGCCCGTTCCACACCACCGTCCTCGCGTCGCGGATGTGCTGCGAGTAGATGGCGCGCGTCTTGGGCCCGATGTCCAGGCCCATCATGTCCGGCGGAATCGCGTTGTCCGGCGTCTCCTGCGCGGGGCTGTTCTCCGTGGGCTCGGTGCCCACGATGTGGTCCACCGGCAGCACCAGCGGCGTCTTGAAGCGGTGCGCCGCCTCCAGCAGGCGCGTGGCCAGCGACAGCTTGTCGCCCTCGACGCGGGACTTGCCCACCTCGATGCCCTGCGCCTTCAGGAAGGTGTACGCCATGGCGCCGCCGATGAGCAGCGCGTCCACCTTGGGCAGCAGGCTCTCGATGACCTTGATTTTATCGCTCACCTTGGAGCCACCCAGGATGGCCACGAAGGGCTTGTCCGGGTTCTTGAGCACCTTGCCCAGGTACTCAATCTCCTTGCGCATCAGGAAGCCGGCCGCCTTCTCCTTCACGAAGGGCACCATGCCCGCGGTGGACGCGTGGGCGCGGTGGGCGGTGCCGAAGGCGTCATTCACGTAGACGTCCGCCAGCGACGCCAGCTCGCGGGCGAACGTCTCGTCGTTGGCCTCCTCTTCCTTGTGGAAGCGGAGGTTCTCCAGGACGACCACCTGGCCATCCTTGAGCTCCTTCACCTGCTTCTTCACGCCGTCACCGACGCAGTCGTCGGTGAGGATGACCTCGTGCTTGCCGCCGAGCAGCTCGGCGAGCCGCATGGCGACGGGCTCCAGCGACAGCTTCGGGTCCGGCCCCTTGGGGCGGCCGAGGTGGGAGGCCAGGATGACCTTCCCGCCCATGTCGAGCGCGCGCCGGATGGTGGGCATCGCCTCGCGGATGCGGGTGTCGTCGGTCACGCGCCGCCCTTCCAGCGGGACGTTGAAGTCCACGCGGATGAAGACGCGCTTCCCGGTCAGCTGCAGGTCGTCGATGTAGCGGATCATCTCGGTCCTTCCCTCTCGGTGCCCTGGACGCCCTTGGGACTAGACGCCCTTGGAGACGAGGAACTTCGCCGTGTCCACCATGCGGTTGGAGAAGCCCCACTCGTTGTCGTACCAGGCCATGACCTTGAGCAGGTTGTCGCCCATCACGAAGCAGTTCGTGGAGTCGAAGATGGCCGAGTGCGGGTTGCCGTTGTAGTCCACCGACACCGTCAGCGCGTCGCTGAACTCCAGCACGCCCTTGAGCGGGCCCTCGGCGGCCTTGCGGAAGGCCTCGATGACGGCCTCGGCGGTGACCTTCTTCTCGGTGTTCACCGTGAGGTCCACCAGGGACACGTTCGGGGTGGGGACGCGGACGGCCAGGCCGTGCATCTTGCCCTTGAGCTGCGGAATCACCTCACCAATGGCCTTCGCGGCGCCGGTGCTGGTGGGAATCATGGAGAGCGCGGCGGCGCGGGCGCGGCGCATGTCCTCGTGAGTGAGGTCCAGGATGCGCTGGTCGTTGGTGTAGCTGTGGACCGTGGTCATCAGGCCCTTCTCGATGCCGAAGTTGTCCACCAGCACCTTGGCGATGGGCGCCAGGCAGTTGGTGGTGCACGAGGCGTTCGAGATGACGTGGTGCTTCGCGGGGTCGTACTCGTTGTGGTTGATGCCGTAGGCGATGGTGATGTCCGGGCCCTTGGCGGGGGCGGAGATGATGACCTTCTTCGCGCCCGCCTTCAGGTGCTTCTCCGCCGCGTCACGCGCGGTGAAGCGGCCGGTGCACTCCAGCACCACGTCCACGTTGAGGCTCTTCCAGGGCAGCGCCGTGGGGTCCTTCTCCGCGGTGACGGTGATCTCCTTGCCGTCCACCACGATGCCCTTCTCCGTCGCCTTCACCGTGCCCGGCCAGGTGCGGTGCACGGAGTCGTACTTGAACAGGTGCGCCAGCGCCGCGGGCTTGTCGAGGTCGTTGATGGCGACAATCTCGAGGTCCTCCTTGCGGCTGAGCACCGCGCGGAGGATGCAGCGACCGATGCGGCCAAAGCCATTGATGGCAATGCGGGTAGCCATGTTCGTCGTCTCCTTGAGTGGTGGGCGCCACGCGCCCACGGGTCGTCACGTCAAAATCGAGGGCGGCCGACCGTAGGCATCGCGACCCGCCGAGTCAACGCCCGGCGTCATCCCCGCGACGGCGCGCACGCCGAAGCTGAACAATCACCCCGAGCAACACCCAGAGCGCGGTGCCCGTTCCCCCACCCGCCCCGCAGCCACAGCCAGCATCGCCCAGCGGATAGAACTGCGGCAGCACGTCCACGACGTGGGGCTCGGGCTCCGGCTCGGGCTCGGGCTCCGGCGGCGGGTGCGGATCCACGCCCCGCGCCGTCACGCAGGCGGTGAGCAGGCCCGCCGCGCCGGATTCCCCGGCCGGCGGCGGGGGCGCTTCGGTCAGCAGGCCCGCCTGCACCAGGAACGAGGACAGGAGCCCGGCGCGATGCACGGGACTGACGATGCCCTCGAAGGGCATGCCCAGCAGCAGCACCCGTCCGTTGGGCGCGGACGCCACGCCCGCCGCCATGCCCGTCCCCGCGTAGCGCAGCACCCGCGTGCCCCCCGACGCGGGCATCAGCACGTCCGTGACGCCCACCGCGTAGCCGCCCCGCGTGCCGTCATCCAGGCCCACCCCGGAGAGCTGCGCCAGCCACTCCCCCGGCAGGCCTTCCACGGAGAAGGGAGGGGGCCAGCTGCCCGCGCCGCCCGGCGCCGCGCGGAGGATGTCCGCCAGGAAGGCCTGGTCCTCGACCGAGCCCACGGCCAGCGCGGACGTCACGTGGCTGCCCGACAGGAGCAGGTGCCCGCCCTGCATCACGAAGCCGCGCAGGGCGTCCTGCTCCTCGCGGGAGGGCCCGGCGCCCCCCGCCCCACCCCGGCCGGTGAACCAGTCCACCAGCCGGTAGGGCCCGCCCACCGTCACCAGGTTCGCCGCCACCGCCGCGCGCGTCGCGCTGTCGAAGGCCAGGCCCGCGTGCGCCAGCGCGGCGCCGTGCCGACGCACATAGGTGCCGTCATTCATCGTCTCCAGCAGCAGGCGCACGGGCGCCGCCAGGTCGTAGTTGTCGAGGGCCTCGGCGCAGGCCTGGGCCGCGTCCAGCCGCTCGAAGCCGTTGACCACCAGCACCGGCGCCGCCTCCTCGCCGGCCGGCGTCCGCACGCCCACGGTGGGGGACGGGAAGCCCTCGCCGCCGGCGCTCACCGCGGCCACGCGGAAGTAGCGCGTGGTGCCAGGCGCCAGCGTGGCGCGGAAGGACAGGCCCGCCTCGTCCGTGCCGTCATCCCAGCCCAGCCCGTCCGCGCTCTGGTACACGCGGTAGCCCGTGGGCGCGTCGCGGCCCTCCTCGTCCGGGTTGGCCGGCGGCGCCGCCCAGCGCAGCTCCACCGTCCCGGCGCTGCCGTTGAGCGCGGCCACCGCCTCCGGGGCCTCCGGCGGCAGGACGACGGGCACGCCGTCCCGGGCCGCGTAGTACTTGATGAGGCCCTGGAGGATGGCGCGCGCGGCCACCCGGCGGAACACCGGCTCCTTCAGCCGGTTCGAATCGGTGACGTTGTCGTGGTAGGCGACCTCCAGCAGCACGGACGGCATCTCGTCGTTGTGCCTGGGGTTCACCTCGCCCAGGTTCGCCGAGCGCAGGTTGCGCACCCGCCAGCTCGGGTCCACCTCGCGGCGCAGGTCCCGCGCGAACTCGTCCAGCAGCGCTTGCGCCAGCACGTCGCTGCCTGGGACACCCGTGAAGTCGAGCGTACCGTCCACCGGGTTGGGCCCGTACACGTAGGCCTCCGTCCCGGACACGCTGCCCGACAGGGACGCGTTGGTGTGCCACGCCAGGTACACCGCGTCCTCGCCCTCCTCATGCAGCCACGCGGCGAAGCGCGGGCGCGCGGTGACGTCCGCGTTGCGCTCGTTGGACAGCGCGTTGGCACCGGAGGGCGCGTACACCTCGAAGGGCGCGCCGCTGAACTGCACGTGGTAGCGCGCGGACTCCTCGTAGCGGGGCCGCGGCAGGGGCGCCATGGCGTCATCACCGATGACGCCGCTGCCCCCGCCGAAGCGCACCGCGTCCAGCGACACCGTGCCGCCCTCCGCCGTGTCGTTCAGCGCCACCACCGCGCCGGAGTCCGGGTGCTGCCCCGCCTTGAAGTAGAAGCGCCCCAGCAGCACCCACGTCCCGCCGTGGCGGCGCTGGTTGACGCGGAAGTGGCTCTCACCGCCCGCGTGCTTCACCACGTAGTGCGCGTCCGGCGCGCGGCTGGGGTCCGCCGCGTAGGAGACGTAGACGTGGTAGCTGCCCTCCGCGGGGAGCTCCGGCGTCCAGGTGGCGCTCGCGGTGGCGGCGCGCGCGGTGGCCATCAGCCGCGTGGTGCCCAGCCCGAAGGGCTCCACCCCGTTGCCCATGGGCGTGGGCGGCGTGGCCCAGCCCGGCTGCGCGGAGGACTCGAAGCCGGCGCCGTCCTCGGCGTAGCCCGCCTGCCCGTCGTCGACGATGGCCATGTGCCGGTTGAGGTCCGGCTCGCGCAGGGGCACCACGGTGGCGCCCGCGCCCGTCAGCATGGGCAGCAGGTACTGGTTGAGCACCTCGGCGGAGATGAGGTCCTCCACCACGGCCCAGGTGTTGGGCCGCTGCGTGGCCCAGCGGCTCAGCGGCGCGCTGCGCGTGAAGCCGTGGCCGGGGCTCAGGTACACCACCTTGCCGGAGAGCGCGCCTACGCGCTGGCGCGTCTGCGGCAGGCCCGCCTTCGTGCCCGAGGCGCTCGTGCGCGGCTCACGCCGGACCACGGGCGGCTCCGCGGCGGACAGGCGGCGTGTCTCATGTGGCCGGGGCCCGGGCATGGGCACGTACCACGCGCCCGGCGGCTCCAGGCCACACGCCCCCTCGTCGAGCGAATGGTCGTGCGCGGCGGCGGGTTCGGCGCGGGCCAGGGAGGAAGTCAACACCAGCGCGAGAAGTGCGCCACCCAGACGGACACGAAGAGGGTAGGAAGGGGCATTCACAGGGTCGGACCATACCCCTTCACGACGACGGGGCAATCCGGCTCGCGGGTGCTAGCCTCCCCCGCGCTTTCGCCATCGATGAACGCACCTCCCCGGCCACCCACGTCCTTCCCACCCCGTCATGGCTCGGGGCTGCTGGCCTCGTTCGGGCACGCGTGGGCGGGGCTCATCCACACCGTCATCTACCAGCGCAACATGCGCGTGCACCTCATCGCCGCCGTGCTGGTGGGGCTGGTGGGCAGCGGCATCGCGCTGGGGCTGGCGGAGAAGGTGACGCTCATCTTCTGCGTCCTGCTCATCTTCTTCGCCGAAATCCTCAACAGCGCGCTGGAGCACCTGGTGGACCTGGCCGTCCAGCAGTTCGACGAGAAGGCCCGGCTGGCCAAGGACGCGGCCGCCGCGGGCGTGCTGGTGCTCGCGCTGGGCACGGTGGTCATCTTCGCCGCCATCCTGGTGCACAACTGGGAGACGGTCCGCACCAGCACCGACGCCATCGTCCGTCAGGTGGCGCTGGGCCTGCCGCTGACGGCCTGCATCCTGGTGCTGGTGCTGCCCCAGCGCCGGCCCGTGTGGGTGGATGGAGCCGCCTTCGTCGCGGGCGGCGCGCTGATGGCGCTCCAGGCCATGCAGACGGCCAGCAGCGTCTTCAGCGCCCTCACCGCGGGTCTGCTCTTTGTCGCCGGAGCGGCTGCGTACCAGCGGAGGCGGGAGCAGGACGCGGCGCCCCGCGCCTGATTCAGCAATCCGTTGAAGCTTCCTCCACACGCGGGCGGGAGCCCCGGAAACCCGTCCGGAGCCCGCGCGCCCGCGGGGAGAAGCGCTGTGGACCTCAGGCGTTGGGGCGAAGCTCCGGGGCCTGCTCCTGCGCCGCCTGGACGGCCGCGGCCTTGTCGCCTTCCTTGAGGTCCGTCGTCACCAGCTCGAGCAGCTCCGTGGCGATGCCAATCACCTGGTGCGGGGTATAGCCGCTCGCGCGCAGCTGGTTGAAGAAGGTGCGCGCCAGGATCCGGGTGCCCTTTTGATCGGTGCTCAAGGTCAGTTCCTCCAAAAAGCGGCCGGGAAGGAGCGACGCCGCCTAATCACGGTCCGGCCCTGTTTCAACCCCCGTGCCAGCCATTCTCTTCCAAACGGATTCCTCAACATTTCCCGGTGGTTGAAGTAGACCAGGGCCCCGAACGGCCCTGGAGGGCAGTGCGAACGCGGTTGCGCAGTCCTCGGAGGAATGGGGGATTGGCGCGGGGGGGTGCATCAGCGGGTTCGCACCCGGATTTCAAGGGCTTGCAATCTTTCAACGGGGCGGCGACATACGCGCCCCACCAGGAGCGGATGGCCATGGCGTATCGGGTGAACAACATCGGGCTGTGGCTGGACGAGCCGGAGGAGCTGCTCGGTCAGCGCGCCGCGGAGAAGCTGGGCGTCACCCGCTCCGACCTCGCGTCCGTGCGCGTGGTGCGCTCCGTGCTGGACGCGCGGAAGAAGGGCAGCCCGCGCTACATCTACACGCTGGAGGTGGAGCTGGCCCGGGGCAAGCAGCCCACGAAGCTGCCGCCGGACGTGGGCGAGGCGCCCCCCGCGCCGGAGCCGCTGGCCCCGGTGAAGGCGCCGGAGCAGTGGCCCATCATCGTCGGCACGGGCCCCGCGGGGCTCTTCGCCGCGCTGGGCCTGCTGGAGCGCGGCGTGCGCAGCATCCTGCTGGAGCGGGGCCGGGAGGTGGTGTCGCGCCGCAAGGACGTGGCGAAGCTCATGCGCGACGGGACGCTGGACCCCGAAAGCAACATGAACTTCGGCGAGGGCGGCGCGGGCGCGTACACGGACGGCAAGCTGTCCACGCGCATCAACCACCCCATGGTGCGCAAGGTCATTGAAGCCTTCGCCCGCTACGGCGCGCCGGATCAGATCCTCATCGACGGCAAGCCGCACATCGGCTCGGACCTGCTGCCCGGCGCGGTGGCGAAGCTGCGCGAGGAGCTCATCGCCGGCGGCTGCGAGGTCCACTTCGGCACGCGCGTGGAGGACCTGCTCTACAAGGACGGCCACGTGGCCGGCGTGAAGCTGTCCGACGGCCGCACGCTGGAGAGCAACCGCGTCATCCTGGCCCCCGGCAACTCCGCGCGCGAGCTGTACGAGCGCTTCGCCGCCGACGGCCGCGTCATCGTGGAGGCCAAGCCCTTCGCGCTGGGCTTCCGCGCCGAGCACCCGCAGACGCTCATCAACAGCATCCAGTACGGCAACGCGGCGAAGAACCCGCGCCTGCCCCCGGCGGACTACAAGCTGGCGGAGAACCTGGAGGTGGACGGCGAGGTGCGCGGCGTCTACTCGTTCTGCATGTGCCCCGGCGGCATCGTGGTGCCCACGCCCACGGAGGAGGGGCTCCAGTGCACCAACGGCATGAGCAACTCGCGGCGCAACGCGCGCTACGCCAACGCGGGCATCGTCGTGTCCGTGTCCGTGGCGGACTTCGAGCGCGAGGGCTTCCGCGGGCCGCTGGCGGGCCTGGAGTTCCAGCGCCACTGGGAGTCCAAGGCGTATGAGCTGGGCGGAGGCAGGTTCTACGCGCCGGCCCAGACGATTCCGGACTACCTGGCCGGGCGCGTGAAGAAGGACCCGGGCGGCACCAGCTACCGCCCCGGCCTGGCGCACGTGGACCTGAACCGGCTCTTCCCGGAGCGGCTCACCGAGTCGCTGAAGCAGGCGCTGCGCACCTTCGAGCGGAAGATGCGCGGCTTCATCAGCGAGGAGGGCAAGCTCATCGGCATCGAGAGCCGCACCTCGTCGCCGGTGCGCATCACCCGCGGCGAGGACCTCCAGTCGGTGTCCATGAAGGGCCTCTACCCGGCGGGCGAGGGCTGCGGGTACGCGGGCGGTATCGTGTCCTCCGCCATTGATGGACTGCGCGTCGCTGAGCAGATTGCCACCGAACTGTCCTGACGGACGGCCGGGAGGAGGGCGCATGGGATACGTCGTGCGGACGCCGGAGGGCGAGCTGGTCTACCCCAGCCTGCTGGACGTGGAGCGGGCCTACGTCCAGGGGCTGGTGGACCCGGAGGATGACGTCCGGGAGGAGACGGCCACCACCTGGCGGAAGGCGGCGAGCATCCCCGTCCTGGCCCAGGCGAGGCCCGCGCGCTCCGGGGCCTTGCAGCGGGGGCAGGTGCTGCGCGTGGCGGCCGTGGTGCTGCTGAGCGCGCTGGCCCTGTCCCTGGTGTTCCGGGATGAACTGCGGCTGCGCGGCATTGGCATCGTCCTGGCGTTGGTGGCCAGCACCCTGCTCTTCCAAATCACGACCCAGGCCTTCAAGCGCGCCCCCAGCGGCGGCTGAGGGTCCGCGGGGGCGCCCCAGGCGCCCGCCCGGCCGGCTGCCCCCCGGCGTGGCGCTCCGGGACGGGCAGCCATCCGGCGGCCAGCACCCCATCTTCTCCCCTGGTAGCACGCCCCGGGCGCCGGTGCCCTCGGGCCGCCGCGAGAGGAGAACCCACCGTGCTCAGCACCTATCTGTCCCGCGACGCCGCCCGCCGACTGCGCCATGGCGCGCCCTGGCTGCGGCGGGAGGACATCGTCTCCATGGAGGGCACGCCGCTGCCCGGCGAGCCCGTGCAGCTCCGGGACGAGGACGGCTCGGTGCTGGGCCTGGGCGACGTGGACCTGGAGGCGTCCTACGCGGTGCGGCGGCTCGGCCAGCCAGACGAGGTGGTGGAGGGCCTGATTCCCCGCCACCTGCGCCGCGCCTTCGAGCGCCGCGGCAGGCTGGTGGATGACCCGCGCTTCTGCCGCGTCGTCAACGACGACGGGGACGGCCTGCCCGGCCTCATCGTGGACCGCTACGACACGCACTTCGTGGTGCAGACGCTCACCCGCGCCATGGACGCGCGCCACGAGGAGCTGACGCGGGCGCTGGTGGAGGTGGCCGGCGCGGGCTCGGTGCTGCTGCGCAACGACACCGCGCGCCGCAAGGCGCTGGGCCTGCCCACGCAGCGCCCCCACGTCCTCTATGGCACCCCACCCCGCTGGTGCCGGCTGCTGGAGCTGGGCGCCCGCTTCACCGTGGACCTCACGTACGGCCAGGGCACGGGCTACGCGTATGACCAGCGCGAGGTCCGCCGCTTCGTGGCGCGCATGGCCCAGGGCGCGCGCGTGCTGGACGCGAACTGCAACGTGGGCGGGCTCTTCGTCCACGCGGGCGTCCACGGCGCCCGGCACATCCTCGCTTTCGACGCCAACCCGGACGCCGCGGACCTGGCCCGGGAGAACGCGGAGGCCAACGGCCTGCTGGGACGGGTGATGGTGGAGACGGGCAAGCCCCTCCAGGTGCTGCGCGCCGTCCGAGACGCCTTCGACCTGGTGCTGCTGGACACGCCGGGCGTGGCGACCGACGAGGAATTCGTGGAGTTGCTGCGTCACGCGCTTCGCAGGACGCGCCACGGGGGCTGGATGATGGTCACCGGGTACCATCCGCCCCTCCCCCAGGGCCGCTTCGATGACCTGGTGGCCACCGCCTGCGAGGGCGAGTCGCGCATCGCCACCCGGCTGGCCCGTCCCGGCCTGCCGCCGGACCACCCGACGCTGGCCGGCTCCTCGGGGGCCGAGTACCTCGACGCAGTGGCGTTGGAAGTCAGCTAAGGCCGTCCCCCCGCGCGGCCGCCGGAGTGGTAGTGTCCGCCGCCGCAATGACCAACGAAAACGTGCCCGAGTCCGCGTCCCCCACCCAGGAAGGCTCCGTGGAGACCGTCCGCAAGGTGTATGCGGCCGACCTGCGGGAGAAGGACCGCGTCCATACCGTCTTCCGCGTCACCAAGAAGGAGAAGGTGACCGCCCGCAGCGGCAAGGTGTTCGTCTCCGCCACGCTCGTCGACAAGAGCGGCGAGGTCGACGCCCGCGTCTTCGACAAGGTCGACACGCTCGAGCCCCTCTTCCAGCCGGGCGACTTCGTGCTCGTCCAGGGCAACGTCATCCAGTTCCACGGCCGCACCCAGGTCGTCGTCGAGGCCGTGGAGCGCCTGGACCCCGAGCCCCTGGACCCCAAGGAGTTCGAGCCGCCCCCGGCCCCGCCCCCCGCCGAGGCGAAGCCCGCGGCGCCCGAGCCCAAGGCCGCCCCGGAAGCCAAGGCGGAGAAGCCCGAGAAGGCCGACAAGGGTGAGGCTCGCGGCAACGAGGGCCCGGGTGGCGCGCGCGCCGCCGGCCTCATCCGGGAGATGGTCTCCGAGCGCATCAGCGACGCGTTCGTGAAGCAGCTCCTGCTGGCCTTCCTGGACGAGCCGAAGATCGCGTCCGGCCTGCCGGTGGCCCAGGGCGCCCGGGGCACGCACCACGCGTGGCGCGGCGGCCTGGCGGAGCACATCCTGTCGGTGATGCGGCTGACGCTCCGCGTGGCGGACCAGTACCCCATGGCGGACCGGGACCTGCTGCTGGCCGGCGCGCTCCTCCAGCAGGTGATGAAGGCGGCGGACGCCTCCGAGTCCTCCGACGAGGGCCGGCTGGTGGGCAACCTGGTCCTGACGGCGCAGAAGCTGCGCGAGAAGGCGCTGGCCATCCCTGGCTTCCCGCCGCTCCTGGAGCAGCACCTCACGCACCTGGTCATCTCCCAGCACGGCGACGCGCAGCACGGCAGCCCGAAGTCGCCGGTGACGCTGGAGGCGCAGATCATCCACTCACTGGAGTCGCTCGACGCGCGCATCGCCTCGTGGCTGGAGGCCATGCAGCGCGACTCGCACGACAAGTGGACGGACGTGGTGCGCCCCTACGAGCGCCAGCTCTGGAAGGGCGCCTCGCCCACCTCGCGGGGCCGCGCCCCGGTGGAGGGAGGTGGCCGCCGCAAGGGCCGCGAGGAGAAGCGCAAGGCCCGGGCGGAGAAGCCGCAGCAGGGCGGCGCCCCGGCCGAGGGGGCGGCTGCGCAGCAGGAGCAGGCCCAGCGTCCGCCGCGCAAGGAGCGTCCGCCCCGCGAGGAGCGGCAGCCCCGTGAGGAGCGCCCGCCCCGGCCGCCCCGCGAGGAGCGGCCGCCGCGTGACGCGAGCTCGCTGCCCAGGGAGCTGACGTTCAAGCCGTTCAGCGCGCTGACCACGGTATCGTCCGACAAGGGCGGCGAGGGTTCCTCGGAGAGCTGAGGCAGGCCACATGGCGAAGAGGTTGGGAGAGCGCCTCATCGAGGCGGGGCTCGTCAACGCCGGGGCCGTGGAACAGGCCCTGGAGCACCAGAAGATCACCGGCCACAAGGTCGGTGATTGCCTGGTGGAGCTGGGGCTGCTCCAGGAGGCGGCGCTGCTGCGCTTCCTGGCGGCGGAGTTCCAGACGCGCTTCGTCAGCGCGGACAAGCTGGCGAAGGCGCGCATCGCCACCGAGGTGCTGGACCGGCTCCCGGTGCGTCTGGCCGAGGCGCAGAACGTGCTGCCGCTGGCGGTGGACCCGGAGCGCAAGCTGCTCTCCGTGGTCGCCGCCGAGCCGCAGAACAAGTCGCTGATGGACGAGATCGCCCTCGTCACGGGCATGTCGGAGGTCTACGCGTACGTGGGCCTGCGCAGCGCCATCTCCGCGGCCATCCGCAAGCACTACTACGGCGACCCCACCGCCTTCACCGCGCTGCTGGAGGGCGCCAACGCGCAGAGCGCGGCCCCGGCCGCGCCGTCCCGCGCGGGCGCGCCGGAGCACGGGCGCACCTTCGCGGGCACCACGACGGGCACCGGCAACCGGGGCGGGCTCAGCCTCAACTTCCGCGTGGAGACGGACGCGCGGATGCGGCTGCAGCGCGGCAGCAGCACCGGCACCCCGGCGGTCCGCCCGTCCACCCAGCGGCGCGAGCCCGGCGGCCCGCGCGGGCTGGTCAGCGACAGCGACTACGTGGAGACGCTGGGCATCATGGTGGGCCTGCTGGAGCAGGACCGGCAGCGCCACCGGGGGCACTCCGCGCAGCTCGCGCGGCAGGCCGGCATCGTGGGCCAGCGCATGGGCATGCCCCACAAGGAGCTGGCCGCGCTGTCCATCGCCGCCTACCTCCATGACCTGGGCAAGCCGGCGGAGCGGCACTTCTCGCTGGCGAGCAACGCCGTCAACCCGGAGTGGAAGGCGCAGGCGAAGCAGGCCTGCCGCGTCCCCACCCGCATGTTCGAGACGGTGCACCTGCCCGCGCAGACGAACACCATCCTGGCGCAGATGTACGAGGCCTGGGACGGCTCCGGCACGCCCCAGGGCGCCAAGGGCGAGGACATCACCCTGGGCGCGCGCATCCTGGCCGCGGTGGACAGCTTCCTGGAGCTGACGAAGAACCCGGGCAACGCCCTGGGCCGCGTGCTGCCCAAGGAGCAGGCCCTGGAGCACCTGCGCAAGTACGCGGGCGTGCTCTACGACCCGGTGGTGGCGGACATCGTCATCCAGCTCCAGAGCGGCGAGCTGCTGCGCCACCGGCTGGAGAGCGAGGGCCGCCAGGTGCTCGTGGTGGAGCCGGACGAGACGGCGCGCGGCGAGCTGCTGGAGGCGGTGCTGAAGCAGGGCCTGGTGGCGCACGCGCTGTCCACCGTGGAGGGCGCGCGGGATGGCCTGGCGCGGCAGGACTGCGACGTGCTGGTGGTGAGCCTGCGGCTGGGCCTGCAGGACGTCATGGACCTGCTGGAGCAGGCCCGCTCCGCGCCGGAGACGGCGGGGCTGCCCATCGCGGTGGTGGGCGAGCCCGACGCCCCCACGCGCGAGCGGCTGCTCATGGCCGGCGCCACGGACGTGCTGTCGCCCGCGGACAAGCCCGCCATCGCGACGACGGTGCAGGCGCTCTTCGACGACCGGGTGCAGCACAACGGCCCCGGCCGCGTGGTGCGCGGCAGCTTCGACGAGCTCCCCCCGCGCGAGCTGCTGCGCACGCTGGGCGGCGGCCACAAGAGCGGCCGGCTCAACCTGCGCCAGCACACGCTGGAGGGCTACCTGCACCTGGAGCGGGGCCGCGTCGTCTTCGCGTCCTTCGGCGGCCACTCCGGCGAGCCCGCGTTGCAGGCCCTGCTGAAGCTGAAGCAGGCGGACTTCCAGTACGACCCGGACGCGTTGCTGCTGGACGTGCCGCAGATGGACCAGGACCTCGCGGCCCTGGCCGGCGGCCTCAACGCAGGTTGAGGTTGAAGAGGGCGGCGGCGTTGGCGGTGGTGGCGGCGGCCACCTCCTCCAGCGTCACGCCCTTGAGTTCGGCCACCTTCTTCGCCGTCTCCACCACGTGCGAGGGCTGGTTCTTCCGCCCCCGGTGCGGCACCGGCGCCAGGTAGGGGCTGTCCGTCTCCACCATCAGCCGGTCCAACGGCGCGAAGCGCACCGCGTCCTGGAGCGCCTCCGTCTTCTTGTAGGTGATGACGCCTGACAGCGACAGGAGGAAGCCCCGGTCCAGGTAGCGCCGCGCGGCGTCCGTGTCGCCGGTGAAGCAGTGGATGACGCCCTGGGACACGCCCGTCTCGCCGAGGATGGCGTCGCAGTCATCATGCGCGTCGCGCACGTGCACCACCAGCGGCTTGCCCAACTGGCGCGCCAGCGCGCACTGCCGCCGGAACACCTCCGCCTGCGCCTCGCGCGGCGAGTGGTCGTAGTAGTAGTCCAGGCCCGCCTCGCCCACCGCCCGGACCTCGGGGCGCGCGCAGGTGCGCTCCAACGTGAGCAGGTCCTCCTCGGTGGCGCGCGCGGCCTCGTGCGGGTGGATGCCCAGCGTGGGCGACAGGAACTCCGGGTGCGCCGCCGCCAGCTCCAGCGCGTTGCCCCAGTTGCCCGGGCCGTGGAACTGGCCCACCACCACGGCGTGGACCAGCCCCGCGGCGCGCGCCGCGTCCAGCACGGCCATGACGTCCGGGTAGTCCTTCACCTCGAGGTGACAGTGGGCGTCGACGAATCTCATGACTCCTCCCGCAACAGCTCTTCCAGTTCGGCGCGTGCCTCTGGCGAGGGAAAGGTACTCACCGCGTTGCGAACGGCCTCACGCGCCTCCGCCCCGCCGAGGCGCCACAGCCCATCCGCGGCGTCCAGCCGGGTGTCCTCGGAGGCCTGCGTGTCCTGGAGCAGGCCTACCAGCCAGGGCAGCGCCCGCGCGTCCCCCAGCCGGCCCAGGCCCCTCGCGGCCGCGCCCTGGCAGGGGTCCTTCACGTCGTCCAGCACTTCTTTGAGCCGCTCCAGCGCGCCGGGGGCCTTCACCTCGCCGCAGAGCTCCACGGCCAGGGCGCGGTCCGGGCTCCACCGCTTCTTCGCCATCCGCTGGAGCAGGTACGTCGCGCCGTCGGGGTCTCCCAGCTTCGCCAGCACCCCGGCGGCCTGCGTCTTGTCGAAGGCGGGCAGGAGCCAGCGGCCAAAGAGCTTCTTCACCGGGGGCAGCGCGCGCGCGTCCCCCAGCTCCGCCAACGCGCCCAGCGCCCGGAAGCGCAGCAGGTCCGCGTCCAGCGCCTCCAGCAGGACGTCCAGCCCCGCGGCGTGCTGGAGGGAGGCGATGCCGCGCGCGGCCTCGAAGCGGACCTCGAAGGTGCCGTCCTCCAGCATGCTGGCCAGCGCGCCGCGCAGCTCCGGCCGGGCCAGGTCCGCCAGCCGGCCGGTGGCCTCCAGACGAATCTGCCACTCCTCGTCCCGCAGGCGGGCGATGAGCAGCTCCGGCAGCTCCGCCGGAGGCACCACCACGGAGGCCAGGCTCACCCCCGCCCGGCGCACCTCCACCTGCTTGTCCGCCAGCAGACGGGGGAGCGCCTCCAGGAATTCGGCGGCGTGCTCGGGGACCTCCGACGCGAGGTGATAGAGCTGGAGCGCGGCTTCCGTCCGGAACGCCGGGCGATTCTCTCGCTCCAGAGTCAGGAGGGCCTGGTCCCGTTCGGCACGCCAGTCCGCCACGTCACTTCACCTCGCTGCCAGGGGCCACGTCGCCCGGGTCCAGCAGCGACAGCTCCTTGCCACCCGGCCCCGCCGTCAGGACCATGCCGCGCGACTCGATGCCCTTGAGCTTGCGCGGCTTGAGGTTGGCCACCACCACCACGTTGCGCCCGGTGAGGGCTTCCGGCGCGAAGGCCTCCGCGATGCCGGAGACGATGGTGCGCGGGCTCCCCTCGCCCAGGTCGATGGTGAGCTTGATGAGCTTGTCCGCCTTCGGAACCTTCTCCGCGGCCAGCACCTTGCCGGCTTTCAGCACCACCTTGGCGAAGTCGTCGTACTCGATTTCACCCGAGGCCTCGGCCGCGCCGGCGCCCGGTGACGCCTGCGTCGCGGCGGGGGCCTCGGCGGGCTTCTTCTCCGCCTTGGCGCCCTTGGATGGCTTGCCCTCCGCGGCCTGCGGCGCCGGAGCGCCTTCCGGCAGCTTGATGATGGCGTTGACGCGCTCCTCCTCCAGCCGCGGCAGCAGCGGCTCGGGCGTGCCAATGGGGCGGCTGCGATCCAACAGCGGGTACTTCGCGCCCTCCAGGGCCTGGAACGTCAGCGGCTCCGCGCCGAGCTGGGCGAAGAGCTTCTCCGACAGGCGCGGCGTCACCGGAGCGAGCAGCGCGCCCAGGAGGTAGGCCACGTCCGCGGCGTCGGACAGGTCCGCGCGAGCGACCTCCGCGTCCTTCTTCACCTGGGCCCACGGGGCGGCTGTCTGGAGGAAGCCGTTGGCGGCCGAGGCAATCTCGGTGATGACGCGGATGGCGGACCGATACTCCAGCTTGTCGAACGCGTCGCGAACCTCCGGCACGCGGGCGAGCGCGGCCTCCACCAAGGCGCGGCCCGGGCCCTCGGCGCGGCCGGGCGCCAGGCGCTTCTCCAGCGGACCGGCCAGCAGCGACAGGGCGCGGTTGGCCAGGTTGCCCACGTTGTTGACCAGCTCGCCATTCACGCGCTGGCGGAAGTCCTTGAGGTTGAGGTCCAGGTCCTCCACGCCCGGGCCCAGGTTGGCCGCGTAGAAGTAGCGCAGGTAGCTGGGGTCCAGGTGGTCCAGGTAGTCGCGCACCGGCACCATGGTGCCGCGGCTCTTCGACATCTTCTCGCCGTTCACCGTGAGGTGGCCGTGGACCTTGATTTCGCTGGGGCCGTGGAAGCCCGCGACGTTGAGCACGGCCGGCCAGAACAGCGCGTGGAAGTAGACGATGTCCTTGCCGATGAAGTGGATGATGCGGGTGTCGGCGTCCGCGGCCCAGTAGTCCAGCGCGCTCTTCGCCTTGCCCGTCTCCTTCGCCCACTTCTCCGTGGTGGCGATGTAGCCGATGGGCGCGTCCAGCCAGACGTAGAAGTACTTGTCCGTCTCACCCGGAATCGCGAAGCCGAAGTACGGCCCGTCGCGGCTGATGTCCCAGTCCGCCAGGCCCTTCTCAAAGAAGCCCTGGAGCTGGGTGGCCAGGCCCGGGTGGAGGAAGCCCGGCTTGCGCAGCACGTCCTGGAGGAAGTCCGCGTGCCGCGACAGCTTGAAGAACAGGTGTTCGGAGTGCTTGCGGACCGGGGGCGTGCCGCACAGGGCACAGCGCGCGTCGATGAGGTCCGTGGGCGCGTAGGCCTTGCCGCACTTCTCGCAGGCGTCACCGTACTGGTCCGGCGCCTTGCAGTTGGGGCAGGTGCCCTTGATGAAGCGGTCCGGCAGGAAGCGGCGGTCCTTCTCGCAGTAGGTCTGCTCGATGTTCCGGCGCTCGATGTCGCCCTTCTCCTTCAGCCGCCCGTAGATGAGCTCCGCGTACTGGCGGTTCTCCGGCGAGTTGGTGGAGTGGAAGCAGTCGAAGCGGACGTCGAGGTCGTGGAAGTCCCGCTGGTGCTCCTCGTGGAAGCGGGCGACGAACTCCTCGGGCTTGAGGCCCTGCTTCGCCGCGTTCAGCTCGATGGGGGTGCCGTGGGTGTCATCGGCACAGAAGTAGACGACGTCCCTGCCGCACGAGCGGAGGAAACGAACGTAGATGTCGGTCTGCACGTACTCGACGGCGTGGCCGATGTGGACCGGGCCGTTCGCGTAGGGCAGCGCGCTGGTGACGAGGATTCTCTCCGCCATGGACTCTCCTGAGGGCGGCGGACCTTAGCCGCTCGGATGGCCGAGGTCATCGGCGGCGTGAAGGCCGCGGGCCCGAATGCGCCGCGGAGCCGGAGATGTTATCGACCGGATACGCATGTGCACCATCATCATCCTGCGCCACATCCACCCCGAATGGCCGCTGGTGCTCGCGGCCAACCGGGACGAGTTCTACGCCCGCCCCGCCACCGGTCCCCAGGTGCTGCTGGAGTCCCCGCTCGCCGTGGGCGGCCGGGACGAGGAGCGCGGTGGGACGTGGATGGGTGTAACCCGCGGCGGGTTGTTCGTCGGCCTGACGAACCAGCGGGGCGAGCGAGGCCAGGGTCCGGCCCCCCGCTCGCGGGGCGAGGTGGTGCTCAAGGCCCTCCAGGCCGGCAGCGTGGAGGCCGTGGACCGGTACCTGGACACCCTGCCGGGCGATGCGTTCATGCCCTTCAACCTCCTCTATGGGGATGCCCAACGGCTCCGCGTGGCCTACGCCCGGAGGACGGACCGGCAGCTGCGGCGGGAGGACGTCCCCGAGGGCGTCCATGTCCTGCCCAACGACGTGCTGAACGCACAGGAGTTGCCCAAGGTGGAGCGGGCCCGGCTGCTGACCACCGAGGTGGCGAAGAAGCCCTGGCCGGAGCTGGCGGAGGGACTGAAGGCGGTGCTGGCCGACCCGACGCTCCCCGCCGAGGCGCTGATTCCGCCCCCGGGCGCGGGCGAGGACCTGCCCCGTGAATTCCTTCAGCGCCTCCAGGCGCTCTGCATCCACACGCCGCTCTATGGCACGCGCTCGTCCGCCGTGGTGGCGCTGGCGCCGGGGCGCGTCGGGCACTACCTGGCTTCGGACACGGCGCCCTGTACGGGGCCGTGGAAGGACGTCACGGGCCTGCTGGCCGCCCCCGCTGGGACAGCGCTCTAGGGCCCCCCAGGGAGTCGCGCGCCGCGCACGGCCCCGCCTCCTGGCCGGGGCCACGGACAGCCATTACGCCCCTGTGGCTGGCGTCGCCGGGCCGTGCTCACCCACGATGACGCGGGCGCGGCCGTCCATGGAGAGCTTCACCTCCTCCACGGTGGTGAAGCCGGACTCGCGGGCCAGCTCGGCCAGGTGCCGCATCCACGGGTTGTAGGGCATCCCGTTGTCGGAGCAGCACGGCACCACGGCGAAGGGCAGCCGGTGCGCCGCCGCGTACTGGATGATGATGCGGGTGGCGCCGTCCGGGTGCATGCCCACCACCAGCTCCGCCTCGCACGGCTCCTCCAGCGTGAAGATGCGCTGGGCGTACTGGACGGGCAGGTGCTTGTGCCGCAGGTCGAAGGTGGTGACGGCGCGGCCGCGCTTCGTCAGGGCCTCGTTCAGCTTCCCCTGCCCCCCGGCCACGTCGAAGACGCGCGGGGCGCTGAAGCGCTCCACCAGGAAGTCCGCGAAGAGGTCGAAACGACGCTTGTCCGCCATATGCGCCTCCTCTAACCCGCGCCGTGCTGGCGCACACACACCGTGGCCAGCAGCCGCTCGATGACCAGCCGGCCATTCGCTGAAGACTTGAGCGCCAGGTCCGCCTCGGCGCAGGCCACCAGCGCGCCCAGCAGCTCCCGCCGCTCGTAGCCCGCGGCGGCCTTCATGCTGAACGTGAGCGCCCAGGCGTTGGGCATCTTGCGCTTGCTGCCCTTCAGCTCCGCCTCCAGCCGGGGGAAGACGCGCGCCTCCACGTCCTTCGCGGTGCGCGGCGGGTTGCCCCCCGCGTAGCGCCACAGCCACTCATGGCTCTCCAGCAGGCTCCGGACGATGGAGGCCACCGCGCCCAGGAGCTGCAACGCGTGCGTCCCCTGCCCCATGGCGTCGTCCGCGTAGGACAGCGCGCCGCCGAAGTCGCGCTTCTGGAGCGCCTCGGACAGCTCGAAGAACTCCTCCTCGCGCGCGTGGTGGACCAGCGCGGCCACGTCCGCCCGCTCAATCGCGGGCCCCTCCGAGTACGTGGCCAGCTTCTCCAGCTCCGACTGGAGCAGGCGGATGTTCCCGCCGATGCGCTCCTTGAGCTCGTCCAGCGCGCCGGGGCCCAGCTTCTTCTTGAAGGGCGCCAGGAACTCCTTGGCGATGTCCGTCAGGTCCAGGTCCTTGTGGCGCGCGGCGACCTTCCGCTCGACGACGTAGCCCTTGTCGTGGGCCAGCTTCACCAGCGGATTCTTGGCGTCCACGTCGGACGCGGCCAGCACCAGCGCATGCCCCGTGGGCACGCCCTTCTGGATGAGGTCCAGCAGCACCGAGGCGTCCCCCTCCGGCGCGGAGATGCGCTCCTCGCGGCAGAAGGCGGCCGCCTCCTTGAGGAAGGCCACGTCCGCGTCGGCCAGGTCCACGTTCAGCTCGTCCTTCCACTGCTCCACGGAAGGGGCGCCGGGGGCGCCGGGGTCCAGCTTCTCCACGCCCCAGCCCGCGCGCGCCGCCAGCGCCAGCAGCCGCCGCGCGCCCTCCTTCCGCTTGCCCGCCTTCCACGCCTCGCGCGCCTTGCCCAGCGCGTCCCCGCGCCCCTTCTTGGGCGCCAGGAACTCCGGGTCCCTGACGAGCACCACCTTGCGGCCGGGGAACAGGGGCAGCGTGGCCAGCTCCTGCGCCACCTCGCGCGGGCTGCCCGCGTCCAGCACCGCCAGGTTGAGCCCCATGGCCGCGTCGGGGACCAGGAGCTTCACCAGCTCGTCGGCGCCCTTGCGGACCAGGAACTCCTCCCCCGCCAGCAGGTACACCGGGGCGACCTTGCCCCCCTTCACGCTGGCCAGCACGTCATCCAGGTCACTGGCGCTCATCGCGACGTCTCCGTGAACAGGTCGATGAGCATCCGCTCCAACTGGAGCCGGGGCGCGCCGTTGCGGGCAATGGCCGCGCGCGCCGCCTCCAGCAGCGAATGCCGGCGGTGCAGGAGGAGGTCGGAGGTGCGGGCCGCCACCTGCCGCGCCAGCTCCGCCAGGTCGCGGTTGGCCAGCCCGGACGCCAGGTCCGCCTTCACCAGCGCCACGTCGCGCGTCCACAGCGTCAGCAGCTCCAGCGTGCGCTCCGCCTCCTCGCGCGAGCCCCCATGGGCCTCCGCGAAGCGCAGCAGCCCCACGGCGTTCTCGCCGCTGAGGGCCTCGAAGGCGGTGACGATGTCCTTGCGCCGCGACAGCGCGTCCACGTCCAGCGCCATGGCCCGGCCCAGGCTGCCACCCGCCATGACGGCCGCGAGCTGGGCCGTCTCCGGGTCCAACTCGCGCGCCTCGGCCACGCGCCGGGCCACCAGGTCCACCGGCAGTGGACCGAAGTGCACCTTGCCGCACCGGCTGCGGATGGTGGGCAGCAGCCGGTCAATGGCGCTGGCCACCAGAATCAGGGTGGTGTCGGAGGGCGGCTCCTCCAGCGTCTTGAGGAACGCGTTCTGCGCCTGCACGTTCATCGTCTGGGCGGAGACGATGAGCGCCACCTTGCGGCGCGACTCCAGGCCGCGCAGGGCGATGCGCTCCTGGAGCTGGCGGACCTGCTCCACGCGCAGCTCGCGGCTGGGCGTCCCGGTGAAGTCGGACCGGCCCGCGAGCCCGCGGGACACCCGTTCGTCGTCCGGCATCACCCAGGTGACGTCCGGGTGGAGCCCCTTCTCCACCCGCTGGCAGCTCGCGCAGGCGCCGCAGCCCACGTCCGGCTGCTCGGGGCACGTGAGGGCCTGGGCCAGCCCCACCGCGGCCAGCTCCTTGCCCACCCCTTCCGGCCCGGCGAAGAGGTACGCGTGGTGGACGGCGCCGCTGCGCAGGGCCGCCTGGAGGGCGTCCACCGCGCGGGGCTGTCCCAGTACCGATGCGAGCGTCATGGCGCGTGTATCCCCGCTCACGCGGCACGCGTCAACGGCCGCCTTGACCCTCGCTCAGATGGCGGGAGACATTCCACCCGCCTTGCTGCCCTTCCTTCAGAGCAACCTGTCCCTGGCCGTGGGTGCGCTGCTCATCGTCGTGCTGATGGGGGTGCGCGCCGCCTCCCATGACGCCGACCTCAAGCAGGACCTGAAGAGCGCCATCCGGCTGCTCATCGCGTTCATCGTGCTCCGGCTGGCCACCTGGGCCCTGCCGGCCGCCGCCCCGGGAGGCCTCCAGAAGACGCTCCAGGTGGGCTGGATGCTGATGTTCACCTTCGGTGGCATCCGGGCCAGCGTGGCCCTGGCGCTGAAGCTGATCCGCCTGCGCGCGCCGGCGGTGGGCACGCCGAAGATCCTCCGCAACGTCATCGACTTCACGCTGTACCCGCTGGCGGTGCTGCCGCTCTTGCGCACCCAGTTCAACGTGGACCTGGCGGGCCTGGTGGCCACGTCCGCGGTGCTGTCGGTGGTCATCGGTCTGGCGCTCCAGGAGACGCTGGGCAACCTCTTCGCGGGCCTGTCCCTCCAGTTGGACCGGCCCTTCGAGGTGGGCCACTTCATCCGCATCGGGACGCACGCCGGGCGCGTCGTGTTCATCGGCTGGCGCTCCATCCGGCTGTCCAACTTCCGCCGCGAGGTCATCACGCTGCCCAACAGCCTGGTGGCCAAGGAGCTGGTGCAGAACTTCACGCAGGACCTGGACCCGGTGGGCATCGACGTGGAGTTCCGCCTGTCGCGCGACACCCCGCCCAACCAGGTCAAGCGGGCCCTGCTGGAGACCCTCAAGGAGACGCCGCTCGTCCTCCCCGAGCCCGCGCCCATCGCGCGCACGCTCAGCTACGAGGAATCCGCCATCCGCTACATGGTGCGCTTCTTCATCGCCGAGTACGGCCAGTCCGACGGCGTGAAGGAGGACCTCCACACCCGCCTGTGGTACCGGCTGCGGCGGGAGAACATCGAGATTCCCTACGCCCAGCGCAGCGTGCACGTGCGGCAGGAGACGGCGCGCGCCGAGCTGTCCGAGGACACCATCCGCGGCCTGCTGGCCGCCGTGGACCTCTTCCAGACGCTGGACTCGGACGACCTGGACCGGCTGCGCCAGGAGCTGCTGGTGCGCCGCTTCGGCGCCGGCGAGCACATCATCCAGGAGGGCGACGAGGGCCGGACCTTCTATGTGCTCGCCTCGGGCGAGGTGAGCGTGCGCACCGGCAAGTCCCGGTCGGAGGTCACCCGCCTGGGCCGCGGCGGCTACTTCGGGGAGATGTGCCTGCTGACCGGCGAGCGGCGCTCGGCCACGGTGGTGGCGGTGCAGGACTCGTTGCTCCTGGAAATCGACCGGCCCACCTTCGCCCGCCTCTTCTCCGAGTACCCCGGCCTGGCCCGGCAGCTCTCCTCCATGCTCGCCCAGCGGCGGACCCAGTTGCGGGCGGTGGCCGAGGCCACTGGAACGAGCAATGACGCCATTCCCGCCGAGGTCGGCCGTATACTCGGACGCCTGCGTCAGATTTTCGGGCTCAACGCCACACACGAGTAGGCTTCGGCGCAGCGGGGGGATGCCGTGACAGAGCTCGGTACTCCGATTCCAAAGCTGGGGCAGGTTCGACCCGCCCTGACCTGTGCTGAATTGAACCGCCAGAAGCGGTACTTTGCAGGATCACTGTCATGACGGAAGACGTTGAAGGGCTTTCGGACTCTCCAGACATCGCCGTGGTGGGGATGGCCGCGCGGCTGCCTGGAGCGCGCGACGTGGACACGTTCTGGCGCCGCGTGCGCGACGGGGTTGAGTCCGTCACGCAGTTCAGTGACGCGCAGCTCCTGGGCGCGGGCGTGGACCCGGCGCTGCTCCAGGACCCGAACTACGTGAAGTCGGGCATGGTGTACGAGGGCCTGGAGGACTTCGACGCGGGCTTCTTCGGCTTCAGCGCGCGCGAGGCGTCCCTCCTGGACCCGCAGCACCGCCACTTCCTGGAGGTGTGCTGGGAGGCGCTGGAGCACAGCGGGCACCCGCCGGAGCGCTTCAAGGGGCCCATTGGCGTGTTCGGGGGCTCGGGCATGAACGCGTACATGCCCTACAACCTCTTCACCAACCCGCAGCTCATGGAGCAGGTGGGCCTGTTCCTGGTGCGGCACACGGGCAACGACAAGGACTTCCTCACCACGCGCGTGTCGTACTGCCTGGACCTGCGCGGGCCCAGCCTCAACGTGCAGACGGCGTGCTCCACGTCGCTGGTCGCCATCCACTCCGCCTGCCAGAGCCTGCTGGCCCGGGAGTGTGACCTGGCGCTGGCGGGCGGCGTGACGCTGGAGCTGCCGCACTCCCGCGGCTACCTGTACCAGGAGGGGGAGATCCTCTCGCCGGACGGGCACTGCCGCGCGTTCGACCACCGCTCCCAGGGCACGCTCTTCGGCAGCGGCGCGGGCGTCGTCGTGCTGCGGCGGCTGGAGGACGCGCTGGCGGATGGCGACACCATCTACGCGGTGGTGAAGGGCAGCGCGGTGAACAACGACGGCGCGCGCAAGGTGGGCTACCTGGCGCCGTCCGTGGACGGGCAGGCGGACGCCGTGGTGGAGGCGCTCAACGTCTCCGGCATCAGCGCGGACACCATCGACTACATCGAGTGCCACGGCACCGGCACGCCGGTGGGTGACCCGATTGAAATCACCGCCCTCACGCAGGCCTTCCGCACCCAGACGCAGAAGAGCGGGTTCTGCCGCATCGGCTCGGTGAAGACGAACATCGGCCACCTGGACACGGCCGCGGGCGTGGCGAGCTTCGTCAAGGTCGTCCAGATGCTGCGCCACAAGCAGATGGCGCCCACGCTGCACTTCGAGAAGCCCAACCCGCAGATCGACTTCGCGCGCTCGCCCTTCAGCGTGAATGCCTCGCTGCGCGACTGGGCCCCGGCCAAGGGCCGCCCGCGCCGGGCCGCGGTGAACTCGCTGGGCGTGGGCGGCACCAACGCGCACGTCATCCTGGAGGAGGCGCCCGCGCAGCCGAAGACGTCCGCCGCGCGCCCCTTCGAGACGCTGTGGCTGTCCGCGCGGACGCCCGCGGCCCTGGAGCGCGCCGCGCAGCGGCTGGCCCAGCGGCTGGGTGAGGCGGACGCGCCCGACCTGGGCGACACCTCGTACACGCTGCTCGCCGGCCGCCGCCGCTTCGCGCACCGCCGCGCCGTGGTGGCGTCGTCGCGCGAGGAGGCCGTGCGCCTGCTGTCCCAGCCGGAGGCCGCCAGGACGGCCCAGGCGCAGACGGAGGCGGAGGGCCGCTCCGTCGTGTTCCTCTTCCCCGGCGGCGGCGCGCAGTACCCGGGCATGGCGAAGGGCCTCTACGAGCAGGAGCCCGTGTTCCGCCGCGCCTTGGACGAGTGCCTGTCGCTGCTGGAGCAGCACCAGTCGCTGAAGCTGCGGCCCCTGCTCTTCCCGGAGCCCGGCGCGGAGCAGGAGGCCCGGGCGCGGTTGGAGCAGGCCACGTACGCGCTGCCGGCGCTGCTGTCGGTGGAGCTGTCGCTCGCCGCGCTGTGGAAGGCGCGCGGGCTGACGCCGCAGGCCTGCATGGGCCACAGCATGGGCGAGTACGCCTGCGCCCAGCTCAACGGCGTGTTCTCCGTGAAGGACGCGCTGGGCATCGTCGCCTGCCGTGGCCGCCTCTTCGACCAGCTCCCCGCGGGCGCGATGCTCAGCGTGGAGCTGCCGGAGGCGGAGCTGAAGCCGCTGCTGGGCGAGGGCCTGGACCTGGGCGCGCACAACGCGCCGGGCCTGTGCCTGGTCTCCGGTGAGGTGGCCGCCATCGAGGCGCTGGAGGCGCAGCTCAAGGCGCGAGAGGTGGAGGCGCGGCGGCTGCACATCAAGGTGGCCGCGCACTCGCGCATGCTGGAGCCCATCCTCGCGCCCTTCCGCGAGTTCCTGGGCACGGTGCGCTTCTCCAAGCCCACCGGGCCGTGGATCTCCAACGTCACCGGGGCATGGGTGACGCCCGAGGAGGCCATGTCGCCCGACTACTGGGTGCGGCACCTGCGCCAGCCGGTGCGCTTCGCCGAGGGCGCGGGCGTGCTCCTGGCGGACAAGGCGCGCGTCTACCTGGAGGTCGGCCCCGGCCAGACGCTGACGCAGCTCCTGCGCGCGCAGGAGGAGAAGCCGCGGGCCGAGCAGCTCGTGCCGTCGCTGCGGCACCCGAACGACACCGTGGCGGACCTGGCCTTCTTCCAGCTCGCGCTCGGCCGCCTCTGGGCCGCGGGCGTGGACCTGGACGTCGCGGCGCTCTTCGAGGGCCAGACGCGGCGCCGCGTGGCGCTGCCCACGTACGCCTTCGAGCGTGAGCGCCACTGGGTGGAGCCGGGCACCGGCTTCTTCATGGCGCGGCGCGAGGGCGAGCGCCCGCTGGTGCGTGAAGAGAACGTGTCGCGCTGGGGCTATGTCCCGCGCTTCCGCGAGCAGGCCGGCGCGGCGCCGGAGGCCCCCGCGGAGAACGAGCGCTGGCTCCTGGTGGGCGAGCAGCACCTGCTGGTGAGCGAGCTGGCGCGGGAGCTGTCCGCACGCGGCGCCCAGGTGCTGCGCGCGCTGCCGGGCGAGGCCTTCCGCCGCGTGGACGCCGGACACTTCACCCTGCGGCTCGACGCGCGCGAGGACTGGGAGGCGCTCTGGGACGCGCTGGGCGCCGAGGGGCGCGTGCCGCCTCGCATCGTGGACGTCACCTGCCGGGACCTGGCGCCGCGAGGCTGGGAGCACGCGGTGTCGCGGTACTTCCTCACCCCGCTGGCGCTGATGCAGTCCCTCACCGCCGAGTCGCTGCCGCCGGGCCTGCGCTACATGCGGGTGACGCAGGAGGCCCTGCCCGTGGAGGGGCACGCGACCAGCCCCGAGCAGGCGCTCAGCTTCGGCCCCCTGCTGGTGGGGCCCAAGGAGCTGCCCGAGCTCAAGGCCCGCGTGGTGGACCTGCAGATGGTGGTCAACGTGATGGGCCAGGCGCGCGAGCTCACCGACGAGCTGCTGCGCCCGGACGTCGAGGCGCCGGTGGCGCTGCGCGGTCGACGCCGGCTGGTCCAGGTGCTGGAGCGGACCGCGCTGGACGAGGCCCCGACGCCGCTGCGCGACCAGGGCGTCTACCTCATCACGGGGGGCCTGGGCGGCATCGGCCGCACGCTCGCCGAGCTCTTCGCGCGCAAGGCCCGGGCGCGGCTCGCGCTCGTGTCACGGTCCGCGGCCAGCGCCTCGCACGCGGAGCTTCAGCGCACGCTGGAGGGGCTGGGCGCGCAGGTGCTGCTGCTCAAGGCGGACACCACCGACGCGGGCCAGCTTCGCGCGGCCATCGCCCAGGTGCGGGAGCGCTTCGGCGCGCTGCATGGCGTGGTGCACGCGGCGGGCACGCTGGAGGATGGGCCGCTGGAGTCGAAGACGCGTGACTCGGCGCTGCGGGTGCTCGCGCCCAAGGCGCTGGGCGCGCTGGCGCTGGAAGAGGCGCTGCAAGGCGCGGCCCTGGACTTCTTCGTCAGCTTCGCGTCGACCAGCGCCTGGATTGGCCCGCCGGGCCAGGTGGACTACGTCGCCGCCAACGCGTTCCTGCTGGCCCAGGCCGCGCGGCTGGAGGCCACGGGCGTCGCGAAGCGCGCGCTCGCGCTGGGCTGGGGCGTCTGGCAGGAGGTGGGCATGGCCGCGGCGCAGCTCGCGCCGCGGCTTCCGCCCGGTGAGTCCGTCAGCCACCCGCTGCTCCAGCGGCGCGTGGAGGCGCCCGAGGGCCACCACGTCTTCCGCGCCATCTACGACGCGAAGGCCCACTGGGTGCTGGACGAGCACCGCATGCGCGGCGGAGGCCCCGTCCTCCCCGGCACGGCGTACGTCGAGCTGGCCCGCGCCGCCTGGGCGCTGGCGCGGCCGGGCGCGCCGCTGGAGCTGACGCAGCTCTCGCTGGTGTCGCCGCTGGACGTCCCGGACGGCGAGGTCCGGGAGGTGGAGATCGAGCTGGCGCCGGAGGGTGACGGCTTCACCTTCCGCGTGCGCAGCCGCGCCGCGGGCAACGCCTGGACGGAGCACGCCACCGCGCGGCTCCACGAGGCCTCGAGCCCACGCCCCGCCGCGCTGGACGTGTCCGCCGCGAAGGCGCGCTGTGGAGAACGGCCCCTGACCTTCGGCGAGGGGGAGCAGTCCCTGCCGCAGGACGCGCTCATCGCGTTCGGCCCGCGCTGGAAGGTGCTGCGCGGCGCGGGCTTCGGCGCGTCCGAGGCGCTGGGGCGGCTGGAGCTCCCCCGCGCCTACCGCGAGGACCTGGCGACGTATGGCATTCCGCCGGGGCTGCTGGACATCGCCTCCGGCTTCGCCTTCTCCCTGCTCCCCGACGCGGGGCAGCCGGGGAAGCTGCACGTGCCCGTCTCCTACCGGCAGCTCCAGGTCTGGGGCCCCTGGCCCGAGGTGGCGCTGAGCCACGTCCGCGTGCGCCAGGAGGAGGGCCGCGGGGCGCTGCTCGACGTCACGCTCACCGATTCGGACGGCAACGTCTTCTGCGCCATCGAGGGCTACCTCGTCGCCGCCGTCGAGGCGCGGCGCTTCGGCCGCTCGCCGAAGAAGCAGGGCTCGCTGCTGGAGAGCTGGCTGCCGCTGGGCATCAAGCCCGCGGAGGGCCAGGAGGCGTTCCTGCGCGCGCTGGCCCTCGCGGACACGCCGGCGCTCTTCGTCAGCTCCATGGACCTGCACGCCCTGGCGGCCCGCTCGCGTCCGAAGCAGGAGGCGGCGAAGCCCGCTTCGGCTCCGGCCATGGCCCAGGCGGCCGCGGGGTCCGGCGTGGCGGCCGCGGATGCGCCTCGCGACGACGTGGAGCGCAAGCTGGCCGAGCTGTGGCAGCAGCTCCTCGGCGCGCCGAAGGTGGGGCTCAAGGACAACTTCTTCGAGCTGGGCGGACACTCGCTCATCGCGGTGCGCCTGTTCGCGCGCATCAAGAAGACGCTGGGCGCGGACCTGACGCTTGCGACTCTGTTCGAGGCCCCCACGCTGGAGCAGTGCGCCGCGCTGGTGCGCGAGGCCGCGGGCATCCCCTTCACGCCGGACGTCACTCCGGGTGACGCGGCGCCGGCGGCCCAGGCCCCCGGTGTCAAGGCAGCGCCGAAGGGCTGGTCGCCGCTGGTCACCATCCAGAAGGGTGGCAACGCCCCGCCCTTCTTCTGCGTGCACGGCGCGGGCGGCAACGTCCTCAACTTCCGCGAGCTGGCGCAGGCGCTCGGCAAGGAGCAGCCCTTCTACGGGCTCCAGGCGCGCGGCGTGGACGGCAAGCTGCCGCCGGCCGACAGCATCGAGGAGATGGCGTCCATCTACCTGGAGAGCATCCGCCAGGTGCAGCCGCACGGGCCCTACCTGCTCGGCGGCTACTCCGGCGGCGGCGTGGTCGCCTATGAGATGGCGCAGCGGCTGCACGCGCTGGGCGAGCCGGTGGCGCTGGTCGCGTTCCTGGACACCTTCCACCCGGCCACCCAGGAGCGGCGCCAGTCCTTCAACGAGCGGCTGCGTGAGCTGCGCCGCGAAGGCGCCGCCACCTACGTCTCCCGCAAGCTGCGCACCAAGGTGGAGCGCGACGGCACCCGGCTGCTCAGCCAGCTCAAGCTGCGCTGGTACGAGCAGCGGGGCGAAGCGCTGCCCATCGAGCTGCGCAACCTCCAGCTCACCGAGCGCTTCCAGCTCCTGGCCAGCCGCTACGTGCCCAGCCCCTACGCCGGACCCGTGACGCTGTTCCGCGCGCAGGAGATTCACGCCATCTACGCGCACATGGGCACCAGCCTCGGCTGGGAGCCGCTGGTGCCGGCGTTGAACATCCGCGAGGTGCCGGGCGACCACGACAGCCTGGTGCGCGAGCCCAACGTCCACGTCCTGGGGCGGCTGCTCCGCGAGGCCCTGGATGACGCCCAGCGTGGTTCACGAGGGGAGGCTCGATGGGCTGGTTCGAGGTAAAGACGTCGAGCTGGGAGGTCGGGCGGCTGAAGGCCCGGGACGCAACGCCTATTACCGCCGTCGTGCTGCTGATGGGGATATTCATGCTGGGCTGGCTCCAGAACGACGAGGACCTCCCAGGCCCGTTCCCCTACACCGGCGCGCCCTTGTCAGTGGAGGAACGCGCGGCGCTGGCGTCAGACGGATGGACGGTGACAGGCCCCGACGCGCCGCCCGGGCTCGTCGCGTTGACGCGGCTGCCCGCCAGGGGTGAGACGCGGTGGCTCGTCTATTTCGGCGGCAACACGCCCGGGTATCTCGCCGAGGCGAAGTCCGTCCTGCTCTCATTGGACGAGGGCCGCGGCCTCGGGCTGGCCGCCATCGCGCCGCCCGGCTTCGACGGCTCCCCGGGGAGCCCCTCCCCTGACGCGCTCCGCGAGAGCGCCGCGGACGCCATGCGCTGGTTGACGCAGACGCAGCCCCACACCTCGGAGGGCATCCACCTGGTGGGCTTCTCCATGGGCAGCATGTCGGCGCTCGCGGCCGCCCTGGCGCTCCAGGCGCAGGACACGCCCGCCCGGGGCCTGGTGCTCTTCGCGCCCTTCCACGCGATGCGGGTGGGCCGCACGGGGCCCCTGGGCCGGCTCTTCGGGCGGCACCGGTACGACAACCAACCGTTGCTGAAGCCGAAGCAGCTCCCGTCCCGGCTCGTGCTGCACGGCGGCGCGGACAGCGCGCTGCCGCTCGTTGAAGGCGAGCGCGTCAGCCGCGGGCTGGGCGCTCCGCTCAAGACGTACCCCGGCATCGGCCACGCCGACCTTTTGAAGCATCCCCCCGCGCTCGCGGACGCCCGGCAAGGCCTGGGCTTGTGAGCCGGGGACACCCGAATCGCAGCACCACAGGAGGCATTGAATGAGCGCGGCTCCGGAGTCGCCCAGTTGTTTCATCATCGGCGAGGGCACCCTCGTCGTCCCCTGCGCGCAGGCCCTCACCGAGCGCGGCGTCCGGATTCTCGGGCTCGTCGCGCGCGAGCCGGCGCTCCAGAAGTGGGCGGAGGAGCAGTCCATTCCGCACGTGCCGCCCGGCGAGCAGGTGCTGCCCTTCCTGTCCCAGGCGCCGTTCGACTGGCTCTTCAGCATCGTCAACCTGAGCATGGTGAAGGAGGACATCCTCCGCCTGCCCCGGCGCATGGCCATCAACTTCCACGACGGCCCGCTGCCCCGCTACGCCGGCCTCAACGTCACGTCCTGGGCGCTGCTGAACCGCGAGCCCCAACACGGCGTCACCTGGCACGAGATGACGACGGGCGCGGACGAGGGCCGCATCCTCAAGCAGCGCCTCTTCGACCTCGCCCCCGGCGAGACGGCCTTCAGCCTCAACGCCCGCTGCTACACGCTGGGCATGGAGACCTTCGCGGAGCTCGCGGAGGAGCTGGTCGCGGGCACCTCCGAGGCGAAGGCGCAGGACTTCTCGCAGCGCAGCTACTTCGGCCTCGCGCAGCGCCCGGAGGCGGCGGCCGTGCTGGACCTGCACGGCGACGTGGACGTGGCGCACGCGCTGGTGGCGGCGCTCGACTACGGCGGCTATCCCAACCCGCTCGCCTTCGCGAAGGTGTGGCTGGGCAACGGCGCGGTCGCCATCTCCGAGGCCCGCCGCGCCGAGCCCGCCTCCGAGGCGGCTCCCGGCACCGTGCTGGACATCGAAGGGGACGCGCTGACGGTGGCGCTCCAGGGCGGAGACCTCACGCTCAAGGGCCCCAGGGGCCTGTGCGGCGCGCCGCTGTCGTGGGCGGACGTGCTCGGCGCGCGGATGCTCGCCCGGGGTGACGTCCTGCCCCAGGCCCCCGCGGAGCTGCGCGCCCGGCTGACAGAGGTCGGCGCCCAGGCCGGCAAGGCGGAGTCCTTCTTCCTGCGCCGGCTGGAGACGCTCGCCCCGCCGGACCTCCCCTTCCTGGGCGGCAGCTCCAAGGACGAGGGCACGCACACGCTGAAGTTCGAGGCCACGGACGTCCCCGCCGGGTGGGCCACCGACCTGCCGCCCGAGGAGCGGCTGCTCTTCACCGCCGCCGCCTTCCTGGCGCGCCTGTCCCCCGAGCCCCGCTTCGACGTGGGCTACGCGGACGCGTCCACGCGCGCCCGCATCACCGGGGTGGAGGGCTTCTTCGCCTCGCAGCTCCCGCTGCGCCTCGAGCTGCCCATGAAGGACGCGCCGGAGCTGGCCGCGGGCGCCTTCCGCAAGGCGCTGACGCAGCTCCGCGACAAGGGCGTGCTGGCCCGGGACGTGTTGGGCCGCTCCGCGCAGCTCTCCAACCTCCAGCGCCACGCGGGTGAGGTGGCCTACCCCGTCGCGCTGCGCATCGGCGAAGCGGGCGGCGCCGTGGGCGGCGCCGCGCTCGTCATCGAGGTGGACGCCCAGGGCCGTCACGCCCACCTGCACTTCGACGCCACGCGCGTGGACAAGGCCCGCGTGGACGACGTGGCGCGCCAGCTCAGCGCGTTCCTGGCCTCGCTCCGGGACGCGCCGGGCAAGGCGGTGGGCGAGCATGACCTGCTGGGCGCGGAGGAGCGGCAGCGCCTGGCCCGCTGGAATGACACGCGGCGGGACTTCCCCCGCGACGCCACCCTGGCCTCGCTCTTCCAGGCCCAGGCGGAGCGCACGCCGGACGACACCGCGCTCATCTGCCGGGGTGCCTCGCTGACGTACCGCGAGCTGGACGCGCGCGCCGAGGTGCTGGCGCGGCACCTGCGCGGCGCGGGCGTGGGCCGCGACGTGCGCGTGGGCATCTTCATGGAGCGCTCGCTGGAGATGATGGTGGGCGTGCTGGCCACGCACAAGGCGGGCGGCTGCTACGTGCCGTTGGATCCCGCCTACCCCGCCGAGCGCATCGCCTTCATGGTGGAGGACGCGGGCTGCCACCTGGTGCTCACCCAGCAGCGGCTGCTGTCGCGCGTGCCGTCCGCGGCCAAGGCCGTGCTCGCGGTGGACCAGGAGTGGGAGCGCATCGCCGCCGCGCCGGAGGCCCAGACGCCGCCGGCCACGCCGGACAGCCTGGCCTACGTCATCTACACCTCGGGCAGCACGGGCAAGCCCAAGGGGGTGATGATCGAGCACCGCAACGTCGTGAACTTCGGCGTGGGCATGGACGAGCGCCTGGGCACGGAGCGCGGCACCTGGCTGGCGGTGACGAGCCTCAACTTCGACATCTCCGTGCTGGAGCTGCTCTGGACACTCACGCGCGGCTTCACGGTGGTGCTGCACGCGGAGCGGCACGACGCGGCCCAGGCGGGCAAGCACGCCTCGCGCGCCATGGCGTTCAGCCTCTTCTACTTCTCCAGCGACGAGGGCGAGCGCCCCGAGGGCCGCTACGATTTGCTCCTGGAGAGCGCGCGCTTCGCGGACACCCACGGCTTCTGCGCCGTGTGGACGCCGGAGCGCCACTTCCACGCGTTCGGCGGGCTCTTCCCCAACCCGGCGGTGACGTCCGCCGCGCTGGCGGCGGTGACGCGCAACGTGCAGCTCCGCGCGGGCAGCCTCGTGTCGCCGCTGCACCCCACGCTGCGCATCGCCGAGGACTGGTCCGTGGTGGACAACATCTCCCACGGCCGCGTGGGAATCTCCTTCGCCGCGGGCTGGCAGCCCAACGACTTCGCGCTGCGCCCGGAGAGCTTCCCGGACCGCAAGCGCATCATGTTCCAGCAGATTGAAGACGTGCGCCGGCTGTGGCGCGGCGAGGCGCTGGAGACGAAGAGCGGCACGGGCAATACGGTGAAGCTGCGCACCCTGCCCCGCCCGGTCCAGAAGGAGCTGCCCATCTGGGTCACCACCGCCGGCAACCCGGAGACCTTCGAGGAGGCCGCGCGCGCGGGCTGCCACGTCCTCACCCACCTGCTGGGCCAGACGGTGGAGGAGGTGGCGCGGAAGATTGCCCTCTACCGCGAGACGTGGGCTAAGGCCGGCCACCCCGGCAAGGGCACCGTGTCGCTGATGCTGCACACCTTCGTCGGTGACTCGGAGGCCTCCGTGAAGGAGGTCGTCCGCGAGCCGATGAAGGCGTACCTCAAGTCGTCGGTGGGCCTCATCAAGGAGGCGGCCTGGAGCTTCCCGGCCTTCAAGGCGCAGACGACGCTGGCCAACGGCAACTTCGGCACCGACCACCTGTCCGCCGAGGAGCTGGACGCGCTGCTCGACTTCTCCTTCGAGCGCTACTTCCAGTCCTCCGGCCTCTTCGGCAGCGTGGACGGGTGCGTGGCCATCGTGGACCGGCTCAAGGGCCTGGACGTGGATGAGATTGCCTGCCTCGTGGACTTCGGCGTCCCCACGGAGCTGGTGATGGAGCACCTGCCGCTGCTCAACGAGGTCCGCCAGCGCGCCAACGCGGGCGTGGGCCAGCCGGGCGCCGAGCCCGAGCTCGACGGCTCCATCCCCGCGCTGCTGGAGCGCCACGCGGTGACGCACCTTCAGTGCACGCCGTCCCAGGCGAGCATGCTGCTGGCCGAGGAGCGCTCACGCGAGGGGCTCAAGCGGCTGAGGAAGATGATGGTGGGCGGCGAGGCCTTCCCCGTCCCGCTGGCGCGCCAGCTCTCCGAGACGGTGTCCGGCGACGTCATCAACATGTACGGCCCCACCGAGACGACCATCTGGTCGTCCACGCACCCGGTGAAGGACGTGGGCGAGGGCGTCCCCATCGGCACGCCCATCGCGAACACGCAGCTCTACGTCCTGGACGCGCAGCAGCGCCCGCTGCCCATCGGCGCGGCCGGTGAGCTGTACATCGGCGGCGCGGGCGTGGTGCGCGGCTACCACCACCGCCCGGAGCTGGACCGCGAGCGCTTCGTGAAGGACCCGTTCTCCTCCGAGCCGGGCGCGCGGATGTACCGCACCGGTGATGCCGCGCGGTGGCGGCAGGACGGGCTGGTGGAGTTCATCGGCCGCCTGGACCACCAGGTGAAGGTGCGCGGCTTCCGCATCGAGCTGGGCGAAATCGAGGCCCGGCTGGGCGAGCACCCCGCGGTGCGCGAGACGGTGGTCATCGTCCGGGAGGACCTCCCCGGCGACAAGCGGTTGGTGGCCTACCTCATCGCGAAGCCGGGCGAGCCCCCCGCGGCGGAGGCGCTGCGCGAGTTCCTGCGCGCCCGCCTGCCGGAGTACATGGTGCCGCAGGCCTTCGTGACGCTGAGCACCTTCCCGCAGACGCCGAACAAGAAGGTGGACCGCAAGGCCCTGCCGCCTCCGGAGCAGGCGCAGGCGCGGGGGGAGCTCGTCAGGCCGGAGGGCGAGACGGAGGCGCTCATCGCCGGCATTTGGCAGGACGTGCTCAAGCTCGACAAGGTCGGCGTGGAGGACAAGTTCGTCGACCTGGGCGGCCACTCCCTGCTGATGGTGCAGGTGCTGGAGCAGCTCAAGGCGCAGGTGGAGAAGCCGCTCACGCTGGTGGACCTCTTCCGCTACCCCACCATCCGCGCCCTCTCCGGGTTCCTCTCCGGCGACAACGGCGAGGAGGAAGCGCTCAAGGAGGTCGCGGCGCGAGGTGAGGCCCGGGCCGCCGCACGCCGGGCGATGCAGCAGCGCCGCCGCCGGTAGGACTTCGCGCGCGTGCCCGGGTGCGCTCTTGCGCCCGGGCACGGCGAGGTACAAGCCACGCGACATCGTGCAGGCCGGTGGTGAAGGCCGTGCGGGCTGCGTCGCTCGTCAGCGCGTTCCCCTGGAGCCGGCGCCCTCCCGTCGCGGAGGACCTGGGGCGCGAGGCCTGGCCTGCCCACGGCGACAGGCTCGGCCTCCAGGCGGAACAAGCGGGCGGAGCGGAAGATGCAGGACAGGCGAGGCGACGGCCCGTCCCTGTTACCGCTCCAGACCATGCACACCTCCAGCATGGAGCCGCATCGGCTCCATCACCCACCAGGAGGCTTTGGTCCATGGCCCGTTCACGATGGTCGCGTCGCTTCACGTCCTCCGCCCCCCGACATGAGTCGTTGCTTCAGGACATGGCCCTGGGCGCCGTGGCGGGGCTGCTGGGGACGCTCGCCATGACGCCCGTGACAAGCAAGTTTTCCGGGCTGCTCAGCAGGATGCTCAAGGAGGGGTCGGGTGGCGGCTCGCAGGAGCCATCGACGGAGAAGGTGGCGCGCAAGGTGCTGTCGCCGCTGGGCGTCGACGTCCAGGGCAAGCGCAAGCAACGGCTCGGCAACCTGGTGCACTTCACCTACGGCACCGTGTGGGGTGCCATCTACGGCGCGCTGTCGCCCCGCGCCCCGCTGCTTGGAAAGCTCTGGGGGCTGGGGTTCGGTACCTTCTTGTTCCTCACAGGAGACGAGGTGGCCGTGCCGGCCCTGAAGCTCGCACCCCCGCCGCAGCAGACGCCCGCCAGCAGCCACCTGGGTGGCCTCGCGGCGCACTGGGTCTATGGCGCCACGACGGAGACCACCTTCCGAGGCCTGTCTCGCCTGGCGGCCAGGGCATAGCCGCGCGCCCCGCGGGGCCCCCTCGCGGCCCCAGCCAACCTGGGCGGCCGCCCTCCCCCGAACCCCCTCCTGACCACCTCCACACGATTCGGGACTTGACCCTTCGCCTGCGCCTCCCTTCGAGACGAGGACACTTCCCGCCCCTGGACACTCTCCGCCCAACAGCGCGGGCTTCCAGACATTCGCATCGATGTCGTCGCCGACCGCGGGGAATTCGCCGTGTTTCCATCGCGCCCAGCCCCACCTCCTGGATTGAGCACCCCCACCCCACCCAGGGAGTCCCGAGCATGGCCGAAGCAATGCAGATCGACTTCAACAAGTTCGACGGCACCGTCCCCTACAAGAACGTCGACTACCTTGGCAGGTGCTACGACATCATCCGCATCAACCCGTTGGACTTGAGTCAGCGCCTCCGGGACGGAGGTGGCGCCACGACGGAGAGCATCATCCAGATTGCTCCGGAGTCGTGCACGCAGCTCACGCCGGACAAGAGCCTCTACATCCCCGAGGGGACTCGCTACATCCCAGAGTCCCGGGGCGAACGGACCTCCCGCACCGAGACGTGGTTCTCCTCCTTCGACTTCTCGCACAGCTTCGAGCACACCGTCAGCGCGGGCCTGGACATCCCCGGGCTGGTGTCGTTCAGCGCCAGCCTCGCGTACCGGCAGATGGAGAAGACCAGCGGCTCGAACGAAACCATTCAGACCTTCGTCCAGAGCTTCTTCGAGGACTGCTCGATTCGGCTCAACGACGACTTCACCAGCAAGCTCCCGCTGAGCAGCCGGTTCACCGGCGAGGTGGCGAAGCTCACGTCGGAAGCCGCCTGCGCCGCGTTCATCAAGACCTTCGGCACGCACTACGCCCGTGAGGTCACCTTCGGCGGGCGGATGTACCAACGCGTCCACATCTCCGCCCAGGAGTACTCCAAGCTCGTGGAGCGGGGCGTCGACATCTCCACCTCCGCGTCAGCCACCTTCAAGGGGGCCACCGCGAACACAGGCAGCAGCACCTCCACGTCCTCCAGCTCCGCGTTCAAGCAGTCCAGCGGGCTGACCGTCGACAGCATCCAGTGGGTGGGCGGCACGCCCAGCACGGACTTCAACGAGTGGGTGAAGAGCATCCGGCAGGACCCCAAGCCGCTCCAGCTCGACCTCAAGCCGCTGTACGAGCTCTTCACGTCCGACTACTTCCCCAAGGACCCGGACATCCAGCAGAAGAAGACCTGGATGATGCAGGCCGTCGACCAGCACATCCGGACCGAGGGCTTCACCCGCCCCGACGTCTCCTCGCTGGCGAACAAGGAGTTCTACTTCCGCAGCCGCTGGCGCGCCGACCCCGGCGAGAAGCGCGTCAACAAGCACTTGAGCTTCACCGGGGAGGACGTGAAGCTCTACCCCGAGGCCAACACGACGGACCTCGTCCCGTGGAAGCTGATCCCCGTGCAGGGCAAGTCGGATGAGTTCTACATCCGCAGCCGCTGGCGCGCGGACCTGGGAGAGAAGCGGCTGGACTACCACCTCTCCTTCGAGGGCGACACGCTCAAGCTCTACCACCGCGACAACGTGGCGGACCTCGTCCCGTGGAAGTTCATCCCCGTGCCCGGCAAGAAGGATGAGTACTACATCCGCAGCCGCTGGCAGGCGGAGAAGGGTGACCGCCGCACGGACAAGTCACTCGCCTTCGAAGGGGACGGGGGCAGGCTCTACCCCAAGGACGACTACTACAACCTCGTCCCCTGGAAGCTGGAGCCCGCGAAGGCCTGAGCCGCACGCAACAACCGGAGCGGTGCGAGGTGTCTCACGCCGCTCCGGCAGGCCCACCGCTACGCCGTCTCGCGGCGCGCCATGTGCGCCCCGGTCAGCGAGCCCTTGTGCGAGGCCAGCTTTCCAGGGGGCCCTTCGAAGACGACCCGGCCGCCCTCGTGGCCGGCGCCGGGTCCCAGGTCGATGACCCAGTCCGCGCGGGAGACGACATCCAGGTTGTGCTCGATGACGATGACCGTCGAGCCGCCATCCACCAGCCGGTCGAACAGGCCAATCAGCGTGTCCACGTCGTTCATGTGCAGGCCGGTGGTGGGCTCGTCGAGCACGTAGATGTTGCCCGAGCGCCCCAGCTCCGCGGCCAGCTTCAGGCGCTGACGCTCGCCGCCCGACAACGTCGACAGCGGCTGCCCCAGCGTGAGGTAGCCGAGCCCGACGTCGTCCAGGCCCTGGAGAATCCTGGCGATGGCCGGCTCGGTGAAGAACGCCACGGCGTCGCTGATGGACATCTCGTAGACGTCGCTGATGGACTTGCCGCGCAGCCGGTGGGCCAGCACCTCCTCGGTGAAGCGCTTGCCCTCGCACGCCTCGCAGACGGTCACCATGGGGTCCAGGTGCGCCAGGTCCGTGTAGATGACGCCCAGCCCGCTACAATCCGGGCAGGCCCCCTTCGAGTTGGCGGAGAACAGCGCGGCGTCCACCTTGTTCGCCTTGGCGAAGGCCTTGCGGACGTTGTCGAGGATGCCGGTGTACGTGGCGGTGTTGGAGCGGCGGGAACCCCGGGCCAGGTTCTGGTCGATGATGAGGGTCTCCGGGTACGCCTTGGGCAGGCAGCCCTGGATGAGCGACGACTTCCCCGAGCCCGCCACCCCCGTCACCACCGTGAGCACGCCGCGTGGAATCGAGACGGAGACGTCCTGGAGGTTGTTGAGCCGGGCGCCCTTGATTTGGAGCTGCCCCGTCGGCTTCCGGGCCGTCGTCTTGAGCGGCTGGTGCTTCTTCATGTGGTTGCCCGTGAGGGTGCCCGAGCCCAGCAGCCCCTCGTAGGTCCCCTCGTAGACGACCTGCCCGCCCTGGGTGCCGGCCCTGGGCCCCATGTCCACCACATGGTCGGCAATGGCAATCATGTCTGGCTTGTGCTCCACGATGAGCACGGTGTTGCCCTTGTCGCGGAGCTGCTGCATCAGGCCCGCGAGCCGGCCCACGTCATGCGGGTGGAGCCCCACGCTGGGCTCGTCGAAGATGTACGTCACGTCCGTGAGGCTGGAGCCCAGGTGCCGCACCATCTTCACCCGCTGGCTCTCACCGCCGGACAGCGTCGAGCTCTCACGGTCGAGGCTGAGGTAGCCCAGGCCAATGGTCACCAGGTTGTCGAGCCGGCGGGCCAGCGCCTCCAGCATGGGCCCCACGGAGGGAGCGGAGAGCTTCCGGACGAACGCGGCGAGGTCGGAGACCTGCATCGCGGAGCACTCGGCGATGTTCTTGCCCTGGATGCGGCTGCCGAGCGCGGCCTGGTTGAGGCGCCCGCCCTTGCAGGAAGGACAGACGGCGCGGGTGAAGATGCGCTCGTATTCGGCGCGCACGTGCGGCTGGACGGTCTCCGGGTCCTTGGAGCCCAGCGTCCGGCGCAGCTTGGGGACCAGGCCCTCATAGGTGAGGTTCATCTTGTCGACCTTGATCTTCCGGCCGTCATCCAGATGCAGGAGCTTGTCCAGCTCCTCCTTCGTGTACTTGGACAGCTTCTTGTCGAGGTCGAAGTAGCCGGAGCGCGCGAAGATGGCCCAGTACCAGCTATCGACCGCGTAGTCCTTGGGGAGGATGGCGCCTTCGTTGAGGGACTTGGACGTGTCGATGACGGCGTCCATGTCCATGGACGCGACCTGGCCAATGCCCTCGCACTCGGAGCAGAGCCCCCTGGGGTCGTTGTAGGAGTAGAAGCCCGGGCTGCCCAGGTGCGGCTCGGCGAGGCGTGAGAACACCACGCGCAGCATCTGCGCGGCGTCCGTGACGGTGGCGACCGTGGAGCGCGAGTTCCCCCCCAGCCGCTGCTGGTCCACGATGATGGCGGCGGAGATGTTCTCCAGGCTCTCCGCGTCCGGCTGGCCATAGTGCGGCATGAACTGCTGCACGAAGGCCGGATACGTCTCATTGATGAGCCGCTGGCTCTCCGCCGCGATGGTGCCGAACACCAGGGACGACTTGCCCGACCCCGAGACGCCGGTGAAGACGGTGATCTTCCGCTTGGGAATGTCCAGCGAGACATTCTTCAGGTTGTTCTCGCGCGCCCCACGAATCTTGATGGAACCGTACATGGTTGGCTTCTCCCTGGAGTGACGCCCGTCCCGCGGACGTCGCACGTCCACAGGCGGCCCCGAGCCAATCGGCTCGACATCGCTCCCGCAACGCCGTAACTTCGTACGGCGCACGAGGTTTAGCACAACAACCCCGTACGCTGTAAACAGTTATCCCGGGGTACGGATGAGCGACGAGATTTCCGGACGGGGCGACCCGTTGAAATCCTTGCAGTTGTTGTGGGGCAGGACGGAGGCGCCGAAGCGCGGCCCGAAGGCGAAGGCCAGCGTGGCGGAGCTGGTGGCGGCGGCCGTCACCCTCGCGGATGCCGAGGGGCTCGACGCGGTCAGCACGCGGCGTGTCGCGGAGGCCGTGGGCATCTCTCCCATGTCGTTCTACACGCACATCCCCGGAAAGGCGGAGCTGCTGGACTTGATGATGGATGCGGTGTCCGGCGAAATCCTGAGGGATGGCCCCGTCTTCAAGCCCGCCCGCTGGCGCGCCAACCTGACGCGGGTGGCGCAGGACTACCGTGACTTCTACCTGGCCCACCCGTGGGTGATTCCGCTCGCGACGCACCGGACGGTGCTGGGCCCGAACACCTTCCGGTCCGCGGACATCGCCTTGAGCGCCATTGAAGGCCTGGGGCTCACGGACCTGGAGATGGACCGCGTCATCACCCTGGTCCTCGACTTCGTCCACGGCGCGGTCCGCAACGCGGCCCGGGAGAAGCGGGTCAAGGAGCTGACCGGCATGACGGACGAGGACTGGTGGTACCGCGTGGCGCCGTTCCTCGAAACGCTCGACTACGCGCCCTACCCCGTCCTGGCCCGGGTCGGGAAGACCGCCGGGGAGACGTACGGGGCGCACGACCCCAAGGGGGCGTTTGCCTTTGGCCTGGAGCGCGTGCTCGACGGGCTGGCGGTGTTCATCGACGGCAAGGCCGCGCGAAAGCAGCGGCGCTGAGCCGCCACCGTCACGCGCCCAGCGCGAACCGGTGTCGGTACTCGGCGGGTGTCACCCCGAGCTGTTCAGGCGCGAGGCAGAGTGAGCCCGCCCCTCGCGTCACTCAATGGTGGAGTTCGTCACGGTGATGGGCGTGTCGTCGTGGTTCGAAATCTGGGGATGCGTCGGGTACCACGAGCCGCCCGTGTTGTTCCGAATCACGGAGCGGTCGATGCGGATGTCCCCGGAGTGGTCATTGCTCACGAAGAAGATGGCGCTGCCGTGGGCATTGACCGTGTTGTGTTCTATGCGGGTGCCGCAGAGGGACAGCGTCATCGTGTTGCCATCATTGTAGATGGCCCCGCCGCTCCCCCCGCCCGGCGTCCCGGGCCGCGAGGGATTGGCCCCATTGCCAATGGCCCGGTTGTGGGAGAACAGGCTGTTGATGAGGGTCCACGACACACCGATGCTGCTGATGCCCCCGCCATTGGAGCAGGCGCCGCCGTAACCCTCCATGCCACCGAAGGTGGTGTTCACCACGTACACCGGCTGGTTCCGGTGCTGGCTGAACACCCGCAACGCGCCGCCGCCCACGTCAGGCCCCACGTCCGCGCAGACGTTGTTGAAGAACCGCGAGTTGATGACCTTCACGCGCCCGCCGCGCACCCAGACCGCGCCGCCGCCGTCGAACTCGGACTCCGCCTTGGCGTTGGCGTCCACGAACGTCAGGTTCTGGAGCGTCAGCCGGGGGTGGTCCTGGTCCTGACAGTGCGAGGTGGTCCACACTTGGTCCGGGTCGCAGGTGTTCATGTAGAGGATGCGGTGCCGCCCCGCCCCGCTCAGCGTCACCAGGCCCTTGCCGTCGATGACGATCTCCGGCCCCGTGTCGTTGAAGATCTTCGCCGTCCGCTCCAGGGTGATGGTGACGGGCTCCGGGCCACAGTCGAAGGTGATGACGCCGCCTCGAGCCACCGCCTGGAGGAACGCGTCACTGGTGCAGCTCTCCGGGCGCCCCGTGCCCACCACCGAGGTGGGCCGGGAGACGTCCGCGAGGCCCGCCTCGGCCGGGACGGCGCACGTGGCCTCCGGGTTCTGATTCCCGGCGGGAGGCCCCTCCTTCGGGTTCGTCAGGGGGTTGGGCGTGTCCACGCCTTCCTCCTCCGAGCACCCCACCCCAGCCGCGAAGGACAATCCCAGGAGCACGAGCGCGGGCAGCCGACGAAATCTCTCAAGGTGCATGAGGCCTCCAGTGCGCGCCCAGTGTAGCCCCGCGTGGCGCGATGACGCCCCTCCTGAAAGCCGCGGCAGGCCGCCCGCCAGGGCCTGCCCGGACTGGGGACGCCGCCTGACGGCTACTGACTCGAGACCGGCTGTCCGCCGAGCCACGGTCCCCACTGGACGAGCCGGCTGCCCCCCGCGGACTCGCGCTCGCCCCCCTCGCCGATGCGCTCGGTGAGGCTGTCGAGCGACTGGAAGCGCGCTTCATACGGCGCACCCGCGAGCCCCGGCGCCCATGGGTCCGACGCGTAGGTCTCCGAGAAGATGTGCCGCGTGCCCTCCACGTCCTCCGTGCGCTGCTCCGTCCGCGTGGGCACGTTCCGCTCGCCCACGGTGAAGGTGCCCTGGGCCCCCTCCCTGGCCGCGCCCGGAGGCCACTCTCCAGACACCAGCGCCTCCCAGGGGAGGTTCATCACCAGCTCCTCCAGGGCCTCCGGCTCCGCCTGGGAGAAGTCCGAGCAGGGGTCGCTTCCCGGCGCCACGGGGCCCTCGGAGCGAAGGACGAAGCCGCGCTCGGCGGTGAAGCACACGCGCAGCACCTCCTGGGTCGGCGGCATGTCCACCCTCCGGTCATAAAAGGCGCCAGGCCCCAGGGGACGCTCCAGCGAGGGCGCGGCGGCGCTGGCCTCGGCGGAGCCCGCCTGGAACTCGTGCAGCGACAGCGTGAGGCGCCCCGGCGTCCGGAAGCCCGCCGACTCGGTGCTCGCCTCCAGCAGGCCGCGCGTCAGGTAGAGCAGGGCCGAGTCATTGGCATACACCCGGGTGCGCAGCGGACCATCCACCGGCCGTTGATCGCTGACATAGCGGGTGGCCTCCCAATTCCTTCCCGAGAAGGAAGGCCGCTCCGTGGTCATCTGCCCTGGACGCGGCACGTCAACCGGGCGCGTTACATCCGAGCGAACTGGCACCACCAGCTCCTGAGACAAACGCGTCTGCGTCAAAGGCTTGCCCGCCGCGTCAATGAAAGACACACGCACGTAGACCCAGGGCTGCTGGACGGACACGACCTCCAACGACAACCGCCCGACGAGCGTCCGCGCCGCGTCAGCCTCCCCCGGCGTGGGGCCTTGCGTAGCGGAGAACACGTAGGTGACACGGTCGCCCACGCGGGCGCGCTTCCAAGCGTCCGCGGCCTGTTGCGCCGCGAAGCGCTGTCCCTGTGCGTCAGCGGCCGAGGGAGTGTTCGACATCGTGCTCCCACAGCCAGGAAGGAGCGACAGGGCCGCACCCAGCAGCGCGGCGACGGGACAGGTGAATGAGCGAATGGGCATACATCGCTGGATACACCGAGCGCGCCTTCACGCGCACTCTTCGTCTGAGCCGTGTGTCCATTCCCACCCCATTACAGAGTTGTAGTTTGTTTTCACTTGTGTCAGATCTCTCCTGGGGTGTCTTTGCCCCACGGGGCAGGTGCCCGATAACCAGACATCACTGTGTTGTTTTGGAACGCCCTGCCGCTTTCGCGGAATCCGAAGTGGGGACGCCCACTTGGCGGGACCGACGTCAACTTCGTTTACGATGCCGTGACGTTCCCCTGGAGCGCGGCCACTCCAGACTATGCGCCTCTTTCTGGTTTCTCATTCTATTGAACTGCGTGGCCCGGCTCTTGCTCATGGGCCGGGCGCGCCGTGCCGCGGCTGGTGGACACCAGGCGGACGGCGCGTCCCCCCGCAGTCAAACGGACAAGGAATCTCCGATGCCCATGTTCCAGAAGATGTTCAAGGGAGCTGCTGTCCTCGCGGTGAGCGGTACGATGATGCTGACGGGCTGCGGCACCGACGTTCCGGCGGATGCGCAGACCGAGCAGGATGAGATCATCAGCAACCTGGTCGAGGCCGGCTTCCCGGCGGAAGACATCCTGCTCTCCGACGGCCAGGTCTACGTGGGCCGCGACGCCCACGTGACGCTCGAGGCGTCCCGCGAGATGCTGCAGGCGGACCCCAAGACGCAGGAGCAGTACCGCACGACGAACCTGGTCAGCTCGTCCATCCGGACCATCTGCATCGTCCCGAACTCGGCGTACGCCGGCAACTCCACGCTGATGTCGGGCCTGAACCGGGCCATCTCGAACTACAACGCGCTGGGCCTGACCTTCCGGATGCAGCTTGGCGGCTCCGGCTGCAACGCGACCATCTCCGCGCGCACCATGTCCGGCGCGGGCGGCTCGGCGGGCTTCCCCTCCGGCGGCCGTCCCTACGGCATCATCAACATCGGCACCGGCACGGCCAGCTACGGCGTGGCGGTGGTCGAGCACGTCGTGACGCACGAGCTGGGCCACGCCGTGGGCCTGCGTCACTCTGACTACTACAACCGCAGCATCAGCTGCGGCTCCGGCGGCAACGAGGGCACCGCCGGCGTGGGCGCCATCCACATCCCGGGCACGCCGACCACGGCCACCCGCGGCGGCTCGCTCATGAACTCCTGCTTCAGCTCGTCCGAGACGGGCAACTTCAAGAGCTCCGACGTCACGGCGCTCCAGTACCTGTACTGAGTCACTGAGTCATGGCGCGCCGCCCCACGGATTCGAAGCTGACGCTGTGGGGCTCGCGCCTCGCTGGGGCCGTCCTCCTGAGCCTCGCCGCTTGTGGAGGACGGTCCGAGCAGACCGAGCCCGCGGTCTGCGAGCCACCGTCCAGGCCGGAGGTTCGTGGCTTCGCGCAATGCGGGCCGACGCTCGACTTCACCCCCATCAACAGCTACGTGGGCGAATTCTCCGACGTCATCCAGGACCGGGAAGACGCCGTCGTGCTCATTGACGGGCGCTGCACGGGAACGCTGATTGAAGCCAGCGCGGGCCCCGTGGTGCTCACCGCGGGCCACTGTGTCCGGACCGGCGACATCCCGCTGGTCGTCTTCAACTTCGAGGACGACGAGGATGGTGACACGCTGATCACGGAAGGCCTCGTCATCGAGCAGGCCGACGCGCCCGACTACGCGCTCATCCAGCTCGACGCGCTCCCCGCCGTCACCCCCATCCCCTTGACGACCCAGGTCACCGAGCGGCTGGCCATCGTCCAGCACCCCCGCGGCTACCCCAAGGTCATCGCCGAGGGCGCGTTCCTGGACACCTGCGACCAGCTCCTCTTCTACAAGGACCTGGACACCCTGGTCGCCAGCTCCGGCGCGGGCGTGCTCAACCGCCAGGGGCACCTGCTGGGGGTCCACACCGACGGCGACTGTGAAGTCAGCGGCCGGGGCACCAACCGGGGCTGGACGGTGGAGTCCATCGTCGAGGCCTCCGAGTATCTGCAGGCCAGCGACCTCGCCGAACGCTGAAGGCGCCGCCGGCGTCACGCGCGCGTCCAGCTCCAGCGTGGCGAGCCGCGCCGCCGCGGCCGTCCGAGCGCCTGCTCAGGCGGTGTAGACGCTGCCGTCCCGCACCGTCACCGGCCACGGCGTGAGCCGGCCGCCGGCGCACGGGCCGCCCACGCACAGGCCGTCCTCCACCTGGAACAGCGCCCCGTGCCAGGCACAGACGATGAGCCCCTTGTCCGGCGTCAGGTAGCCGTCCAGCTCCCGCGCCAGCGGCAGGCCCGCGTGGGGACACCGGTCCACGTAGCCGTGGACCGCGTCGTCCTTGCGCACCAGGAAGCCGTGGAAGAAGGCGTCCCCAATCTGGAGGACCAGGTTGCGGGCCCCCGGGTCCGCCAGGGCGCTCACCGGGAGCAGCTTCACGTTGGCCGGGGTCGCCCAGACGCGCTTGCGCCCCGCCGGCCCGCCGCCCGCGCTCACGCGGCCCTCAAGGCAGCTTCGCCTTCTGGAAGCCCGCCCAGCACGCGTCGTAGTCCGGCTGGAGCGCCGGGGACTCCATGGCGAAGCGCGTGGGGCGGATGACCCAGCGCGACTCGAACATGAAGGCCAGCGTGTCCTTGATTTTGTGGGGCTTCAGGTCCGCCTGGACGGCCTGCTCGTAGCTGGTCCGGTCCGGGCCGTGCCCGCTCATGCAGTTGTGCAGGGACGCGCCGCCCGGGGCGAAGCCGCCCGCCTTCGCGTCGTAGACGCCGTGCACCAGCCCCATGAACTCGCTCATCACGTTGCGGTGGAACCAGGGCGGCCGGAACGTGTGCTCGGCCACCATCCACCGCGGCGGGAAGATGACGAAGTCGCAGTTGGCCGTGCCCGGCACCTCGCTGGGCGAGGTGAGGACGGTGAAGATGGACGGGTCCGGGTGGTCGAAGCTCACCGTGTTGAGGGTGTTGAACCGGGCCAGGTCGTACTTGTACGGCGCCAGGTTCCCGTGCCACGCCACCACGTCCAGCGGGGAGTGCGCGTACCGCGCCGCCCACAGCCGCCCCTGGAACTTCTGCACCACCTCCGTGGGCCGGTCCACGTCCTCGAAGGCCGCCACCGGCGTCAGGAAGTCGCGCGGGTTGGCCAGCCCGTTGGCCCCAATGGGCCCCAGGTCCGGCAGGCGGAAGAGCGCGCCGTGGTTCTCACAGACGTAGCCGGCGGCCTGCCCCTCCGGCAGCTCCACGCGGAAGCGCACGCCGCGCGGCACCACCGCGAGGTCGCCCGGCGCCACGTCCAGCACGCCCAGCTCCGTCACCAGCCGCAGCCGCCCCGCCTGCGGGACGATGAGCAGCTCGCCGTCCGCGTCGAAGAACACCCGGTCCACCATGGAGCGGTTGGCCGCGTACAGGTGGATGCTGAGGCCCGCGCCCGACGCCGCGTCCCCGTTGCCCGCGTAGGTGACGAGCCCGTCCACGAAGTCCGTGGCCTTGGACGGCGCCGGCAGCGGGCTCCACCGCAGCCGGTTGGGCGAGGCGGGCACCTCGTCGAAGGGCCCGCTGCGCAGCAGCCCCTGCGCCAGCGGCTGGAACGCCGGGTGGCTGGCGCTGGGCCGCAGGCGGTACAGCCACGAGCGCCGGTTCTCCCGGCGCGGCGCGGTGAAGGCCGAGCCGGAGAGCTGCTCGGCATAGAGGCCAAACGGCGCCCGCTGCGGCGAGTTCTGTCCCTCGGGCAGCGCGCCAGGCACCGCCTCGGTGGCGAACTCGTTGCCGAAGCCGGACAGGTAGGCGCCGGGGGCCGTCTTGAGGACGCTCCCCGGCGACAGCTCGGTGGGAGGCTGGACGCTCACGGCCTAGTCGACCTTGATGACGCCGCGGCGAATCTGGTCCAGCTCGATGGACTCGAAGAGCGCCTGGAAGTTGCCGTTCCCGAAGCCCTCGTTGCCCTTGCGCTGGATGATTTCGAAGAAGATGGGGCCGAAGAGGTTCTCCGTGAAGATCTGGAGCAGCAGGCCCTCTTCCTCGCTGCCGTCGATGAGGATGCGGTTCTTCCGCATCCGCGCCAGGTCCTCGCCGTGGTTGGGGACGCGCTTGTCCACCAGGTCGTAGTACGTGTCGAGCGTGTCCTGCAGCGCCACGCCGCGCTCCCGCAGCCGCTCCACGGTGCCGTAGATGTCCGGCGTGGTGAGCGCCAGGTGCTGGATGCCCTCGCCCTTGTACTGGCGGATGAACTCTTCAATCTGCGACTTGTCGTCCTGGCTCTCGTTGAGCGGGATGCGGATGGCCTGGTCCGGGGCGATCATCGCCTGGCTGAACAGGCCCGTGGCCTGGCCCTTGATGTCGAAGTACTTCTGCTCGGTGAAGCCGAAGATGCGGTTGTAGAAGGACGACCAGGTGCGCATCTGGCCCCGCCGCACGTTGTGCGTCAGGTGGTCCAGCGTCTCCAGGCCCACGCTGTTCTTCGCCTCGGCCGCCTCGGCGCCGGGAATCTCCTCCCAGGTGTCGTAGAGCGAGCCGTTCGCCCCGTGGCGGTCCACCAGATAGAGCAGGCTGCCGCCGATGCCCTCGAGGACATAGGAGCCCTCGCCCAGCGAGCCCCGCTCCGGGTCCGCGGCCTTGGCGCCGCGCTCCAGCGCCATCTCATAGGCGGCGCGCGCGTTGGCCACGCGGAAGGCCATGCCGCTGGCGGACGGGCCGTGCGCCGCGCGGAAGTCCGCGGCCTGCCCCGTCGGCTCGCGGTTGACGAGCAGGTTGATGCCGCCCTGCTTGTAGCGGACCAGCGCCTTGGACGGATGCTTGGAGTACGCGGTGAACCCCAGCCGCTCGAAGAGGCGCTCCATCACCTCGGGCTGGGGGCTCGTGAACTCCACGAACTCGAAACCGTTCAGCCCCAGAGGGTTCTCTGCCGTATCCGCCATGACGCCGCCTCCATGCTTTGCCGAAGCGCGGGCCTTCACGCCGCGCGCGAGTCAACGGAACGCCCCCGGCTCGGGAGCGTCTTCCCAGTCGAAAGTAGGAACGCGTCGCCTGCAGAAAAAGTACAAAGACCTGCCAGAGACTGTCAGGGCATTGCACAACGCCCCGCGTCGTGAATCCACCTTCAGGTGAGGCCCGGCGACGGCGGAGGAAAGCTGTTCACGGCCGGGCGGTGGCCGTGCTCGAAGCGCTCGCCCCCCTGCCTCGCCGTGATTCGACCGGACGCGCCCGGACAGGACGAGGCAGGCTGCATATCTGGATAGCCCAGCTCCCATTCGCCCCCGACCGACCGCGTGAACCCGCTCACTTCCCAGACTCAACTTCCCGTTCCCGGTGGCGAACTTGGCGAGCTCCTTCGCGCTCACGACTGGAGCCGCACGAAGCTGGGGCCCTACGCGTCCTGGCCCCGCCCGCTGAAGTCCTTCGTCGCCATGATTCTGGAGATGCCGGCGCCCGCCATCATCTTCTGGGGGCAGGAGCTCATCCAGCTCTACAACGACGGCTACGCGGTCATCATGGGCCCGCGGCACCCGCGCTACCTGGGCGCCACCTACCGCGAGTGCTGGCCGGACACCTATCCCGTCATCCACCCCTGGATGCGCAAGCTCCTGGAGACGGGTGAGGTCACCCAGGTGGAGAAGACCTTCTTCATGCTCACCCGGTACGGGTTCAATGAAGAGGCCTACTTCACCTTCGACTTCAGCCCGCTCCGGGACGACGAGGGCGCCATCCAGGGCATCCTCCAGGTCGTCTTCGAGGTCACGGACGTGGTGCTCGGCGAGCGCCGGCTGGCGACGATTCGCGCGCTGGCGCCCCGGCTGAACGCCCCGCCGGAGAGCGCGACCACGGACGCCATCCGCGCCCTGGCGGACAACCCCAAGGACATCCCCTTCGCCCTCATCTACCACTGGGACGAGGGCGAACAGCGCCTGGTGCTCAAGGAGTCCACGGGGCTCGAAGGGCTCGCGGAGCACGCCGCCCTGGAGCTGGGCCGCGTCACAGGGGCCGCGAACCAGGCCGCGGACTCGAACGCCCCGGTGCTGCTGGAGTCGGCGCCGTCGCTGCTGGGCGCCCGCCACACGGGCCCCTGGCCCGAGCCCACGGAGGCGGCGCTGGCCCTGCCCATGCGGCGCACCGGCGCGGACAGGCTCCGGGGCGTGGTCGTCCTGGGCATCAGCCCGCGGCTGCGCTTTGACGCCAACTACCGCCAGTTCTTCGAGGACCTGGCGCGCGAGCTGGCCACCCACCTGGCCGTGGAGCAGGAGAAGCGCGCCGAGCGCGAGGCCTTCGCCCACGCCCAGGAGGCCCGGACCCGCGCCGAGGCGGAGGTGGCCCGGCGGGCCGAGGCGGAGGCCGCGCTGCGCGCCAGCGAGGAGCGCCTGCGGATGGCGCTGGACGCCGGCCTGCTGGGGGTCGTGGAGCTGCAGTACGCGCGGGGCACGTTGGCGTGGGACGAGCGCGCCCTGCAGCACCTGGGGCTGCCGCCCGGGAAGGCTCCCACCCTGGCGGAGGCCGCGGCCCGGCTCCACCCCGACGACGTGGAGCGGGCGCGGCGCACCATTGAACAGGCGCTGCGCCCGGGCGCGGGCGCCATCCGCCTGGAGTGCCGCGTGCGGGGCTGGGACGGCCAGGAGCGCTTCCTGCTGGCCATGGTGAAGACGCACTTCGACGCCCAGGGCCGGCCCGACCGCGTCGTCGGGGCCCTGCAGGACGTCACCGAGCGGCGCAGCGCCGAGCTGGAGCGCGAGCGGCTGGCCACCATCGTCGAGCAGTCCCCCGACTTCATCGGGGTGGGGAACGCCTCGGGACAGGCCGTCTGGGTGAACGAGGCGGGGCGGAGGCTGCTGGGCTTGAAGCGGGATGAAGACATCACCCGCTACCACCTGCTGGACTTCTTCCTGCCCGAGGACCAGGCGTTCGTGGACGAGCACATCGCGCCCGCCATCCTCCACGGTGGCCGGTGGGAGGGGGAGTTCCGCTTCCGGCACTTCCCGACGGGCGCCCCCATCCCGGCGCAGTACAACAGCTTCGCCCTGCTGGAGCACGGCACCCAGCGCCAGATTGGCATCGCCACCGTGAGCCGGGACATCCGCGAGCAGCAGCGGTTGGCGGCGGAGCGGGAGCGGCTGCTCGAACGGGAGCGGGCAGCGCGCGCGGAAGCGGAGGAGGCCAACCGGCTCAAGGACGAGTTCCTGGCCACCGTCTCCCACGAGCTGCGCACCCCGCTCACCGCGGTGCTGGGCTGGGTGCAGATGCTGCGGACGGGGACCTTGAGTCCGGAGAAGCGGGAGCGGGCGCTCGCCACGGTGGAGCGCAACGCGCGCGCGCAGGGGCAGCTCGTGGAGGACCTGCTCGACGTGAGCCGCATCATGACGGGCAAGCTGAAGCTGGAGGTGTCGTCCGTCGACGTGAGTCAGGTCGTCGAGGCGGCGCTCGATTCGCTGCGGCCCGCCGCCGAGGCCAAGGGCATCCGCGTGCAGGCCGCGCTCGACTCGGGCGGGACCATCATGGGTGACACGAGCCGCCTGCAGCAGGTGGTGTGGAACCTGCTGTCCAACGCCGTGAAGTTCACCCCCAAGGGCGGCCGCGTCCAGGTGCTGGTGGAGCGGCGCAACTCGGCGGTGGAGATCACCGTCGCGGACACCGGCCAGGGCATCTCCGCGCAGTTCCTGCCCCACGTCTTCGAGCGCTTCCGGCAGGCGGACGGCAGCACCACGCGCAAGGCCGGAGGCCTGGGCCTGGGCCTGTCCATCGTCCGGCACCTGGTGGAGCTGCACGGCGGCACCGTGACGGCCTCCAGCGAGGGCGAAGGCAGGGGCGCCACCTTCGTGGTGAGCCTGCCCCAGGCCGTGGCGCTGCGCCGGGAGCTCCTGGTGCCGCCGGCCCTCCGCGGCCCGCTGGCGGAGCAGGACATCCCCTGCCCGCCCCAGCTCGCGGGGCTCCGGCTGCTCATCGTGGATGACGAGGAGGACACGCGCGAGCTCTTGCGCAGCATCACCGAGACGTGTGGCGGCATCGTCACCACGGCCAGCTCGGCGGACGAAGGGCTGGGGAAGCTCCGCGAGGGCACCTTCGACGTGCTCGTCTCGGACGTCGGCATGCCGCGGGAGGACGGGTACCGCTTCATCACCCGCGTGCGCGCCCTGCCCCCGGAACAGGGCGGCGCCATCCCCGCGGTGGCGCTGACGGCCTACACCCGCATGGAGGACCGGACGCGCGCGCTGCTGGCGGGCTTCGACACCCACGTGCCCAAGCCCATCGAGCCCGTGGAGCTGATGGCCGTCATCGCCTCCATGGCCACCCGGCGGCATCCCCACCGGGGCTGAGGCGCCCTACCCGTCAGGGCGGAAGGCCACTGCCGCGGGCGGCCTCCCGGGCCGCCCCGGCCATGTCAGACCCTTCCGGTAGTCTTCCTTCATTCCCGAAGCCGGAAAGGAAGGCCGAACCATGACCGTCACCCGTGAGAATCCCCGCGTCTCCGTCAACAAGCTGGGCCAGTACCTCACCGCGACGCCGTCACTGCGAAAGCGCATCATCCAGGGCCAGAAGCACCCGGTGGATGCGCGGTACCTGCGCTACCCCGCCGCCGCCCAGGCCATCATCGAGTTCCTGTGCGAGGGCCGCGACGAGGTCATCCTCCGCTACCACCAGCGGCGGCTGCTCAACGCCCAGCCGGAGTCCGACTACGACGAGCACCGGCTGGCCCTGTGCGCGGAGGCGCTCCAGCGCTGCCTGGTGGCGGCGGGGGGGCTGGCCACCCAGGCGATTGCCAGTCCCGTGGACGCGGGCCTGCCGCCGCTGGCGCTGGCGGGCGTGGACATCAGCGTGCGTCCGGACGTGCTGCTGCGCAGCGTGGACGCCCAGGGGATGATGCGCTCCGGGCTGTTGAAGCTCTACTTCTCCAAGCACACGCCGCTGGACGAGCGCTCCGGGCAGTACATCGCCACGGTGCTCCAGCGGTACGCGGAGGAGCGGCTGGAGCAGCGCGGCCCGGTGGACTCCCGGCTGGTGGGCGTGTTCGACGTCTTCGCCGGCCGCCTCTTCCAGGCCCCCCGCGCCCAGCAGCGCCGGATGAACGATGTCCGGCTGGCGTGCGAGGAGATCGCCGCGCGCTGGGACGTCCACTGACGCGCCCCCGGCGGTGAGCGGCCACCTCCGGGCCGAGGCCCCGGACGTACTGGGGCGCTACGCCGCCCCGGGCGCCGTGGAAGGCCCCAGCGCGGGGGGGCGGGCATCCAGGCGCCTGAAGCGGGCCCGGCGGGGGCCCGCTTCCGCCCTGGCGGGTGGGCGGACAGGGGGGAACGGCACCTGATATGGAATAAGCCGTTCCAGCTCCCGTCGGAGAAGACGTGAACAAGCTCGCCCATATTGCCGCCCTCGTCCTGGCCGCCACGGCGCTCGTGGTGGCCCTCTGGAGCCCGCGTGAAGCGGTGCAGGCTCCGCCCTCCCCTGCCGCTCCGGCGGAGCAGCCCGCCAGCGCCGCCGCGGACGTCATCAGCCTGGAGCGCCGGCTCAAGGCGCTGGAGGACACCGCCGTCGGCCTGTCCCGCCGCCTGATGGAGGTGGAGCGGCGGCCCACGGTGACGGCGGATGGAAAGGTGGTTCCGTCCGCGGCATCGCCCGCGCTGGCCGCGGAGGTGGAGCAGCTGCGTGACGAGGTCCGGGGCCTGGTCGCCGGCGAGGCGCTGAACTCCGAGGGAGGCAAGGCGTTCCTCAAGGACGCGGTGCGCGACGTCCAGAGCGAGATGCGGGACGAGCAGCGCGCGGAGCGCCAGCAGCAGTGGCAGCAGGCGCAGGTCCAGCAGCAGGCGCAGCAGCAGGAGCGCGTGCGCAAGTTCATCACCGACGCGCGGCTGAACTACAACCAGGAGCAGACGCTGACGCGCCGGATGGAGGCCGAGGCCACCAGGCGTCAGGCGCTCATCGACGAGGTCCGCGCCGGCACGAAGACGATGCGCGACATGCGCCAGGCGCTGCGCACGGAGACGCAGCAGACCGACCAGGAGATGAACGCCATCCTCGATGAGAGCCAGCGCGCCCAGTACCAGTCGCTGCGCCGCGAGGACCGCCGCTGGAGCGCGCCGCCGGGGGGCCGGGCCGGAGGCCGCGGCCGAGGCAACGCGGCCACGCCGTGACGAAGGCCCCCGTCATTCGAACGGGGGCCTCCCGTTGTGGGAGATGACCAGCACCTCCTCCGGGCGCCGCTCCTCGCGCGCCCAGGCCAGGAGCGCGGCGAGCGCGTCCACCGCCTTCGCGTCCGCCGTCTCCAGGGGCACGTCCTCGCGGTAGGGGTAGAAGAGGTCCTTGGAGCCCAGGCTCTGCTCCGCCCAGCGCCGCCAGCCCGGCATCACCCTGCCCGGCGCGGGCTGCAGGCCCACCACGTCGTAGCCGGCGGCCGCGAAGGGCCGGTGCAACCCCGCCACGGTGGCGCCCGTGCCGAAGCCGCACACCACGCAGCGCACGGCGGGGTACACGTCCTGGACGACGTCCAGCAGGCGCGTGGTCCAGGACTCCACGCTCTCCACCAACGCGCCATTGGCGAGCTGCCTCGGCCAGAACCAGCCCTGGCGCTCGTAGTCCAGCGCCAGCTCCCAGGCCTGGGTGAAGCCGTGCACGGTGCGCACCTCGCCACCGAAGCCATTCGCGCGCAGGTAGGCGGTGCCCAGCGTGTCCGTCAGGGCCACCACGGGCAGCCCGCGCTCGCGGCCCAGCGCGTCCAGCGCCAGCGCCGATGACGCGCCCGACAGCTCCACCAGCCCCTTGGTCTCCGCGGGCGCGGACTGGAGGTAATGGGAGAAGGTCAGGTACTTGAGACTGCCGGCCGGAAGCGCTCCACCCCAGAGCACCACCGGCCCCCCCGGCCAGGGCCGTGACAAGGGAAACACGACGCGCATGCGTGAACCTCCGTCCCCACCCTCCCCGGTAGGGACGCCCCACGCCAGCCGGGCCGCGCGAGCGCTGTCCGGCCGTGGACCCGGAGTCCGCCCGCCCACCGGCCCAGGACACTCGCCCCGGCCAGGAGGCGGAAGCGAAAAGACTCGGGGGCGAGGCGGCTGTGCGATAGTCGGCGGCGGCTCCACATGCTGCGCCGGCTCCTTCCTACGCTCGTCGCCCTGGGTTGTGGCCTCCTGGCCCTGGGCTGGGGGCTGGTCAGCCTCCAGCGCATCTTCGGCCAGGAGCGCGACGACGCCCACGCCCAGCTCCGCTCGCGCCGGGACGCCCTGGCCCACGCGGCCGAGGAGGCGCTGCGGCAGACCCTGGCGAAGCGGCTCGACGAGAGCATCCCCACCCTCCACGCCGCCGTGGGGGACCCGCTGGAGCCGGGCGAGGGCTACTACCTCAACTTCCGCGGCTACCAGTTCCTGCCGCGCCTCACCATCCCCATGCCGGGCCCCCAGACGCCCGCGCGCGACCTGCACGCGCGGCTGGGCGCCCGGCTGAAGGACGGCGCCTCCGCGGAGGACTGGGAGCCCCGCCTCACGCGCCTGCGCGCGGTGGAGGCGGCGCTGGCGGCCCAGGACACACGAGGCGCGGCCACGCGCGTGGAGGCGTTGCTGCGCCACCACGCCGCGAACCGGCTGCCGCCGGAGCAGGAGCTCCCCTTCCTCCTGGTGGTGGTGGAGCGGCTCCAGCGAGGCCCCGCCACCCTGCCGCTGGTGCGGGCCCTGCTGCGCGAGGGGCTGCCGGAGGACCTGGGCGGCTTCGCCCGCGCGTCCGGGCTGCAGCGGGACGTGCTGCGCGAGCGCTCGCGCTTCACCCAGCCGGACTTCCACTTCCTCCATGCGCGCATCGTCCGGGTGAGCGCGGCGCTGGGCGAGCCCACGGGCGACTTCCTCGCCCGGGCGGACGAGGCGGGCGCGGGCATGCTGGTGATTCCCGAGGAGCTCCACGAGCCCACGCTGCTGGGCGAGTCCTGGTACATGGCGCCGCGCGGCGAGGCGGTGTACGGCATCGCGGTGGACCTGGAGGAGCTGCTCCAGCCCATCACCCAGGACATGGAGGCGCGCGGCATCTTCGACGCCACGGGGCGCCTGCGGCTGCGCGTGGGCGGCGCCGTCCGTCCCATGAGCACCCTGCGGCTGGCGGTGGACGTGCCCCAGTGGGCGCGGCAGGAGGCGGACATCGAAGCGCGCTACGGCTTGAAGACGCTGCTGGTGGCTGTGTGTGGCGTGCTGGCGGTGGCCATCGTCGCGCTCGCGGTGGTGGCCCAGCAGCGCAAGTACCGCTTCCTGGAGCTCAAGAGCGACTTCGTGGCCACCGTCTCCCACGAGCTGCGCACGCCGCTGGCCGCCATCCGCCTGCTGGGCGAGACGCTGGAGCGCAAGCTGGCGCGGACGCCAGAGGTGCGGGACTACCCGGCGCGCATCGTCCAGGCCGCGGATGGGCTGCACTTCCTGGTGGAGAACATCCTGTCGTTCAACCGCATCGACAAGGGGCGCTGGACGCCGCGGACCTCCCGCGTGCGGCTGGAGGAGCTCATCAATCCCCTGCGGGATGACCTGGCCAACGCCACCACCGTCCCCGTCCACATCACCGCGGACATGGAGGGCGTGGAGCTGGAGGCGGACCCGGGCCTCTTGCGGATGCTGTTCTCCAACCTGGGCCGCAATGCCTGCGCCTACAACCGCAGCAACCCCATTGAAATCTCCATCCGCGCCCAGGCGATTCCCGGCTACGGCTGCACGGTGCTGTTCCAGGACAACGGCATCGGCATCCCGGAGTCGGAATGGGAGAACGCCTTCCTGGACTTCTACCGGCTGACGCTGCCCGGCCCGGAGGTCCATGGCAGCGGGCTGGGGCTTGCCCTGTGCCGCAGAATCATGAAGCTGCACCGGGGCGACATCCAGGTGGCGTCATCGGGGCCCGACGGCACCACCTTCGCGCTGATATTCAACGAGCCGGCTCGATGAACACCGCCACTTCCACCCTCCCCTCGCGTCCCTCCGTCCTCATCGTCGAGGACGATGCCCACCTGCGCGTCGGCCTCCGGGACAACCTGCTGGACGAGGGCTACCTCGTCGCCGAGGCGCCCAACACCCGCGACGCGGAGCGGCTGCTCGCGGAGCGCGCGTTCGACCTGCTCATCCTGGACGTCATGCTGCCCGGCGAGGACGGCTACAGCTTCTGCCGCCGGCTGCGGACACAGGGCAACAAGAGCATGGTGTTGATGCTCACCGCGCGCTCGCTGGAGGACGACATCCTCAAGGGCTTCGAGGTGGGCGCGCAGGACTACCTCACCAAGCCCTACCGGCTGCGGGAGCTGCTGGCCCGGGTGCGCGCCCTGGTGCGCCGCTCCGGCACGGCGCCCCCGGAGCAGATGGGCTTCAGCGGCTTCACCCTGGACCTGGGCCGGCGGCAGGTGTCGCGCCCGGACGGCTCCGTCGTGGAGCTGACGCGCACGGAGTTCGACCTGCTGGCCTTCCTGCTGCGGCACCAGGACCGGGCCCTGCCCCGGGGGGAAATCCTGGACGCCGTGTGGGGCCGGGACGTGGTGGTGGACCCGCGCACGGTGGACAACTTCGTCTCCAACTTGAAGAAGAAGCTGGGGTGGACCAGCGCCTCCGGCTTCTCCATCCACACCATCCGGGGCGTGGGCTACCGCATGGAGGTCTCCTCGTCATGACACAACCATGACGAAGGGATGGCCGGCCCTCCGCCATTCGCGGGCCCCGACTCCGTAGGTTGACTCGTGCGTGGACAGGGCGCTCCGAAGCCACCCGTCCCCGCCGGTGCCGTCCGCCCGCGCGCGGCCGGCCACCGGGAGCGCCTGACGCAGAGGGAGGCCATCCGGAATGTTCAAGTCGGTCATCGAGCGGCAGCGGGCTGGACGTCTTGGCACGGGCGTGTGGGTGTCCATCGCCCTGCATGCGGCACTGTTCGGGGCGGTGCTCTTCATCTCCGGGAGGCCGCAGGGCCCCACGGAGCCTCCGGAGCCGAAGGAGCTGGTGCTCCGCGTGAGTCAGGCGCCGCGCCTGGCGAAGGGCTCGCCGGCCCCCGCGCGGCCCAAGGCCGCCACCGCGCCGCGCCCGCGTCCGCGTCCGCGCAACAAGGACCGCGTGCCCGCCCGCGTGCCGCCGCCGGTGGTGGACGCGCCGCCCAAGCCGGTGGAAGCGGTGGCGAGCGCCGACACCAGCTCCGCGACGGACGAGGTGACGGACCCGGGAGAGGGCGTGCCCGGTGGCCACCCGGAAGGCTACGAGGACAGCGACGTGATTGGCGTGCCGCTCGTGCCGAACCTCGGCCCTGGGATGGGGGGCACGGGCACCGACGTCATGCCCTTCGGCTCGGGCATGACGCCCCCGCGGCTGATGGGCGGCGCGGGCATCGAGTACACGCTCCAGGCGCTCGCCGCCCGCGTGGAAGGCACGATGATCGCCAAGTGCGTCATCACGGTGCGGGGCGACGTGACGGACTGCCGCGTCATCAAGGGCCTGGCGCACATGGACGAGGCGGTGCTCGAGGCGCTGCACAGCCGCCGTTACACGCCGGTGGAGTACCAGGGCCGGCCGGTGAGCGTGTCCTACGTCTTCACCCTGCGGCTCAAGCTGCCCCGCTAGGGTGGCTCAACCGCCTCGGCCTCCCGCCGGCACCAGGACGTGCATGAGCACGTACTTCTTCAGGCGCTGGCGGAGCTCATCCTCCAGGGTGAGCGCGATCTGGGGGTGGACGCGCGCGCCCACCTCGAACAACACCGCCTCCAGCAGCAGCCCCTCCTGGGCGATGGCGAACAGGCGGTCCAGCGTGGGGTCCGACGCGTCCGTGTTGCCCGCCGCCTTCTGGCCTTCGTGGACGGCCAGCGCCGAGGCCAGGCACTCCATCTCCTCCACGGAGGTGAACTGCTCCTCGGTGGAGCCCGTCATCTCCCGCCGGTGGGAGGGCTCGCCCAGCCACAGGGCCTTGCAGTTGGCGAACGCCAGCCAGGCCGGGTCATGGTTGGGGTCGAACTGGATGGAGACCCCTTCGGCGTCGCGCTCGGCGTACCCACGCGGGACGATGGTGTCCCCGCGGATGACCAGCCCCAGGTGCGCGTTGGCGCGGAAGAACTGACGGATGACGGGGTAGCGCGGGCTCAGCGCCAGACACTGCGCCCAGGAGTCCAGCGCCTCCTCGAAGCGCCCCAGCTTCGCCAGGGCGTTGCCCTGGAAGAACCAGGTGCGGTGGTCATAGGGGTTGAGGGTGGTGGCGTGGCGGTAGTGCGCCAGCGCGGTGGCCGCGTCGCCGGCGAAGTAGTCCGCGTCGCCCCGGAAGACCCACCCGACGTAGCAGTCCGGGCACAGCTCGGTGGCCTGGGCGTACAGCTTCGCGGCCTCGTCGTAGCGCTTCGCCTGGAAGTGGGGCTCGGCCTCGTCGAGCAGGGCCTTCAGCCCGGTGGGCGTGGGCCACTCGCGGATGGTGCGGCGGCCGCCCTCCACCACCACCTGGGGCACGTCAATCAAGGCGACGCGCTGGGGCCAGAGCTGGTCGCCCCACCCGCCCGGGGGCGAGTCCTTGCCGTCGACCCGGTAGGCCACCTTCGAGTCCTCCAGCACCTTGATGATTTCGGAGGGCGAGAGGTACTCCGGCGTCTCCTGCTCCGCCTGGGACGTCCGGGCGGCTTCGGGAGGCGCGGCCGGGACGGGCTTCGGCGTGGACGCGCAGCCGAGGACAGAGGCACAGCCGAGAACGAAGATGAATTGGCGCACGCGCAAGAGCCCCTTCCAAGGATGCGAGGACAGCGGCCCCAGTCTATGCCCGGGAGCTCCTCCATCCGGAGCCTCGAAACACTTCGACGATGTCCACCGCCAGGCAAGCATCCCCGAAGGGGCCTGAAAGGGCTCGCGAGGCCGTCGCGGCTCCGTTAGGACCCCAGCGCCGCGCCCCGCCCGGGTGGCGGCGCCGGGCGGCGAGGGCACGGGCTTCCCGTCCGTCCTCCAGGCCGCCGCGGCTTTCGAGGCACGGACGATGCCGAGCACCTGGTACGACGCGGTGGTGGTGGGCGCGGGCTTTGGCGGACTGGCCACCGCGCTGGAGCTGGCCCGGCGTGGCGCTCGCGTGGCGCTGTGCGAGTCGCTGAACTACCCCGGCGGCTGCGCCAGCACCTTCCAGCGGGGCGGCCATGCCTTCGAGTCCGGCGCCACGCTCTTCTCCGGCTTCGAGCCGCACCAGCTCTTCGGCCGGTGGATTCGGGAGCTCGCGCTGCCCGTGACGGTGGACTGGTTGGATCCGGTGGTGGAGCTGCGGACGCCCACCGCGCGGCTCGCCGTGCACCGGGACCGCGCGCGCTTCGTCGAGTCCCTGTGCGCCCTGCCCGGCGCGCCCGCGCCCGCGGTCCGCCGCCTCTTCGCGCTCCAGGCGCGGGTGGCTGGCGCCCTGTGGCCGCTCTTCGATGACCCGACGCTGTTGCCCCCGCTGGACCCGCGGGCCCTGCTGCGCCACGCGGGCCGCGCGCTTCACTATCCCCCGCTGCTGCGGTGGCTGGGCCGCCCCCTGGGCGCGGTGCTGGAGCACCTGGGGCTCGCAAGCTTCACGCCGCTGCGCACCTACCTGGACGCGCTCTGCCAGATAACGGTCCAGTGCAGCGCGGCCGAGGCGGAGGCCCCCTTCGCCCTGGCCGCCATGGACTACTACTGGCGCGGCACCGGCCATGTCCGGGGCCGCATCGGTCAGCTCGCGCGGGCCCTGGCGGGCGCGGTGGAGGCCCAGGGCGGCACCGTCCTGCTGGCCAACCGGGTGAAGGCCGTGACGCCTGTCCCGGGCGGCTGGAGCGTGACGGCGCGCAGGGGCGAGCTGCGGGCGCGCCACGTGGTGGCCAACGTGCTCCCCAGGAGCTTGAGCCGGCTGCTGGACGTCCCCTTGGACCGCCTGCCCCGGCTGGACAGGCTGTCGCGCGCCGTCGAGTCCGGCTGGGGCGCGGCGATGCACTACCTGGTGGTGCGCGCGCCAGCGGGTGCCCACGGGCAGGCCCATCACCTGGAGCTGGTGCAGGACGCGTCCGCGCCCTTCATCGAGGGCAACCACCTGTTCATGTCCATCAGCGGGGAAGCGGACGCGGGGCGCGCGCCCCCGGGCCACCGCACCGTGACGGTGTCCACCCACGTCCCGCTGACGACGCTGTCCCAGCTCCCCGCGGAGGCGCAGCGCGGCTACGTGGAGCGCATCCAGGCGCGGATGGGCCAGGGCCTGAGGCGGCTGGCGCCCGAGTGGGTGGCGGGCCTCACGCACGCGATGACGGCTTCACCGCGCACCTACCAACGCTTCACCCAGCGAGACGGCGGCGCGGTGGGCGGCGTTCCCCGGCGCGCGGGCCTGGCGAACTACCGGCACCTGGGCCCCTTTCAAGTCCGCGACGGGCTGTGGCTGGTGGGGGACTCGGTGTTCCCCGGCCAGAGCACCCTGGCCACCGCGGTGGGCGGCGTACGCACCGCCGCCAGCATCGCCTCGCGGCGCTGAGACAACCGCCCCTCAGGCGTCGAGCAGCGCCGCCCAGAAGCGCACCAGCCGCCACACGTCCGCCCACGCCTGGGGCCCGTCCACCTCCGCGTGGGTGATGAGCGGCGTGGCCAGCGCGTGGACCTCGGTGTGGGGGCGCAGCACCGCGGCAAGCCGGGCGGACTCCTTGGCGGGAATCACCGTGTCCCCCGCGCCATGCAGCAGGAAGACGGGCGCGGAGGGCGGCGGCGAGCGCTCCGGCGACAGGGCCGGGTCCGCGGCGAACGTCTTCACGAAGGGCAGCAGGCGCGGCCCCAGCGCCGCCACGTCGCGCGTATTCACGTAGCCCATCAGCGTGGCCGCCGGCTCCGGCAGCTCCGCCTGGAGCGCCCGCGCCCTGGCGAACGTCTCCGCCGCGAGCCGCCCATCCACCATGGCCTGATGGGACGCGCGCAGGAAGGTCCGGATGCCCGCGCGCAAGGGCTCCACCTGCTCGGCCGGCACCAGCTTGTCCGCCACGTTGAGCAGGATGATGACCACGCCGTAGTCGTGCGGCGCCAGGTGGCTCCCATCCGGCAGCTCGCCGGAGCACAGGAAGGTGAGCACGCGCGGCAGGTCGCCATGGCCCCCGAAGGAGAGCGTGGCCGCCACCCGCTCCTTGAGGGCGGGCCGCCCCGCGGCCACCACCGACAGGCCGCCGGAGAAGCTGATGCCGAACAGGTCCACCTTGCCGTCGGGCGCCAAGTCCGCCTGCGAGGCGGCCCACACGGCGGCGTCCTCGATGATGTCCGGCAGCCGCGGGGTGATTTCGTAGCGCAGCAGGTCCGCGGGCTCCGGCGTGAGCACCGCCTGGCCGCCCATGGCCAGGTCCTCGGCCAGCTTCACCAGCCGGGGCTCGTCGATTCCGTCCGCGTGGACCCCCGAGGTCAGCACCATCGTGCGCCCGCGCTGCGTCACCGGCCGGTACAGCCGCGCGCGCACCAGCCCGTGCCGCGTGGGCACGCGCAAATCACTCACGTCGAAGGGCACGGTGCGCCAGTCCGCGATGGCCGTCTGCGCGGCGCCCTGCATGCCCGCCGCGCGCACCACCAATGACAGGCCCCGCAACCACCCCGGCACCACCAGGAGGCCCGCGGCCAGCAGCGCCAAAAGCGACGCCGCCAGCGTCCGCCGCACGGCCCGGCTCATTGAAAGAGGTGCTCCACGAAGGTGCACAGGCGCTCGCGCTCGAAGGGCTTCTCCAGCAGCCCCCGCGTGCGGCGGCCCACGAACTCACGCGCCTGCGCGGTGAAGGCGCCGCCCGTCATCAACCCGGTGCGCAGCGCGAGCTCCGGCGCCAGCCGCTCCAGCTCCACCACGAAGTCCAGCCCGCTCATGCCGGGCATCATCACGTCGCAGAGGATGGCGTCGAAGCGCTCGCCCATGGAGAGCAGCCGCAGCGCCTCCCGCGCGTCCTGGACGACGTGAATCTCGTAGACGTCCCGCACCAGCCGGCTCACCGAGTTGCCCACGGAGGGCTCATCGTCGATGAGCAGCAAGCGCCTGCGCGCGAGCGCCGGGACGGGATCCGCCGCGCGCGACGCCTCCAGGCCCTCCGTCCAGCCCACGGCCTGCGTGGGCAGCACGATGCGGAAGGTGCTCCCCCAACCCGGCGCGCTGGAGACCTCGATGCGCCCGCCCATGGCCTGCACCAGCGTGAGGCAGATGGACAGCCCCAGCCCGGTGCCCTCCCCCACCGGACGGGTGGAGAAGAACGGGTCGAAGATGCGGCGCTGGACGTCCGGCGCCATGCCGTGCCCGTTGTCGGAGACCTCCAGCTCCACGTGCCGGGCGCTGCTGGCGCGCAGGGACACGCGCACCCGGTTCTCCTCGGGCGCGCGGTCCGGCAGGGCCTGGAGCGCGTTCAGCAGGAGGTTCACGACAATCTGGGACAGGCGCGTTTCGTTGCCGTGCACGGGCAGCACCGGCTCCAGCGTGAAGGTGAGCTGGGCGCGCAGCGCAATCTGGTTGCGGAGCAGGCGCAGCGCGCCGTCCACCACGTGCGCCATGTCCACCGGGCCGTGCAGCTCTTCGTCCGCGCGGGAGAAGGTGCGCAGGTCGCGGACAATCGCGCTGACGCGTCCGGCGCCCTCCTGGGCCTCGGCCACCACCTCCCGCAGCTCCAGGAGCTGGTCGTAGGACAGCGCCGGCTGGGAGAGCAGCTCGCGCAGGTACGAGAGGTTGGAGCTGACGTACGACAGCGGGTTGTTGATTTCGTGCGCCACGCCCGCGGCGAGCGTGCCGATGGACGCCATCCTGTCCGCCAGCACCCACTGCGACTCCAGCCGCGCGCGGTCCGTCGTCTCCTGGAGCGGCGGCGGGGGCGCGCCGCCGCCCTCTTGCAGCGCCATGAGCCGCCGGCGCAGGCCCGCGAGGCGCACGCCCCAATGCGCGCCGGGCGCGTGCAGGCACTCGTCCACGCCAGCCGCGGCCAGGGCCTCCGCTTCCGACGACGTGCGCCCGGTGAGCACGACGAGGTGCGTGCGGGCCACGCCCCGCAGGGCATTCAACCGCTGACAGCTCGTGATGAGCTCCGACAGCGGACCGCCATCATCCCACAGGACGATGAGCCCCTCGGCGATGGCATCGGGCAAGGTGCCCGCGAGGGGCACGCGCAATATCTGGCAGTTCCGTCCCGCGTCGGACTTGAGAATCCCTCGCTCGACCTCCTCCGACACCTCGGGAGGCAATGCCACCAGCGTCGCAAACACGGCGTCAATCCTCCGGCCCCATGAGCCCCGGGTTCCGCGCGCAGGAGCCGGAGCCACGAACCCATTGCAGCGCCCAGCCGCCCCCCGGTCAACGTCGTCGCGACACGGACAGTTCGCTGCCCTTCCGAACGGTGGCCCCCTGGACCCGGCGGGTCGCCCCGGCCACCACCCGAGGGCCAACGGCACAAGCGTGCAGCAACGGACACCGGCCACAGTTCTCCGCCACGGGCTGCGCCGGGCACGCCCCGCTCATGCCGTAGTGACACAACGCGAAGTCGTAACGGACGGGGTCCGCCGGATCCAACACGCGTAACGCGGCTGTCACCTCCTCCGCCGTGCGCCAGGTCAGGTCATTGCGCCGCGTCAGCCCCAGGTGCCGCGAGATGCGCCCGATGTGGGTGTCCAAGGGAATCAGGAGGGATGAGGGCGGCACGCGCGTCCAGACGCCGAAGTCCACGGTGTCCGGCCCCCGCACCATCCACCGGAGGTAGAGGTTGAGGCGCTTGGCCGCTCCCCCGCCCAGGGGCGAGGGCAGCAGGTGGTGCAGGCCCCGCTCAGGCCCCAGGGCCTTGCGCAGGGGCTCCATGGGCACCGCGCGCAGGCTCGTCGTGAAGTGGTCCAGCGCGCCATGCAGGGTGCCGCGCGCCTGAAGCCCCTGGAGGAACAGGGCCTCCAGGCTGCCCTGCTCCCGCAGCACGCGCCCCATGCCCAGCAGGAGCACCGCCACGTCCGTGCCCACGTTGAAGCGGTACACGAAGCCTTCCAGCAGCCGCCGGGCTCCGGCCACGTCGAGCGTCCGGACGAAGGCGGCGGGGGATGACCCCATGCGCTGGAGCAGCGCGTCCACCTTGGGACGGAACAGGTCCGCGCGTCCGTAGGCCAGCCCGGCGGCCAGCAGCGCGCTGACCTCGATGTCTCGCGGGTCCGTGTAGCGGTGCGGGAACTCCACCGGGTCGAAGGCGATGCGAGCCCGCGCGTCGGTGGAGGTCAGCACGGCCTCCAGCCGGGGCCGCAGGTGCTCGGCGGCTCGCGGGGAAAGCCCGGCGGCCGGAGCGGTGCGCTGCTTCGAGCGCGGTGTCACGTCAGGAGCTCCCAAATGGTGCTGGAACGGCGGGCTGCCCGCCCGTCTTCCCGATGCACGCGGGCGGGCGTCGGCGGAGCGGCGGACAGCACCGGTGCTGGTGCCACGAACCGGGTGACGCGCGGACGTGGCGTGCGCACGGCGGGCCCGCGCGCGCCTCCCCGTTTCATAGCGCCAGGAGCACGTCCAGCTGCGCCTTCACGGCGTCCGCCTGGTCCTGCTTCCCGAGCTTCTCGTAGAGGGCCACCGCGTCCCGCCGCTCTTGAACCTCACGGTCGACGACGGCCTGCACGGCTTCGGGGGTCAGGGCCAGGCGCGTCACTTCTCCGCTGCCCAGGCCACCGGCGCTTCCCGCGAAGGCGCCGCCGACGGCCGCGGGTGCCCCGCGCAGGTCGGGCGCCTCCGCGTTGTCGATGGCCGCCAGCGTCTCACGGAGCGCCGCCGCCGCGTGGGTGCTCCGCGTCCGCATGGCCTCCTTCAGCGCGGTCCGCAGCGCCGCCTTCCACTCATCAACGGTTCGCATGGGCGCACCCTAGCGGCGGGCCGGAGGCGGCTCAAGGCGAGCGCGCCGTCCGCGGCCTCCAGGCCCCGTGCGTGACGGGGACTGGAGACCGGCCGCACGAGGTGACGTCAGCGCAGCATCGCGGACGGCGACACGGTGAAGATGAGGTCATCGTGGTCGTTGTAGTTGCCCTCCATGCAGGGCGTCTGGCTGCCGCGGTTGCGGAACACGGCGCGCACGGCCTGGGCGGTGCCGCCCTCCGGCAGCGTGTAGGTGACGGACAGCGTGTGGAGGCCCTTCGTCGGAACGGCCAGCGTGGTGATGGCCTGCCAGACGGGGTTGTTGGCGTCGGCCGAGTAGAACAGGTCCAGCTTGTCGTTGAGCTTGTTGTAGGCGAAGACCGTCGCGTCGATGCGCACCAGCTTGCCCGGCGCGAAGTGCGTCCCGTCCGTGGTGGACACCACGATGCGCTCATTCGACTGGTCCACCAGGTACACGCCCGACAAGCCGTCCCGGCAGGAGTTCCTGATGGTGTTCGGCGCGTTCAGCTCGGGCCCGATACCGGCGCGGCCGTTGAGCAGCGTGCCGGAGTCACACACGTTGGAGGGCGAGGCACACCGCGGCGCCTTCAGGACCGGGTCGAATCCGGCCGTGCTGGACACGTTGCTCACCGTCACGGTGACCTCGCTGCTGGTCGCCGGCAGGCCCGCGCCGTCAACCGCCCGCGCCGTCAAGGTGTGGCTGCCGTTGGACAACGCGGCCGTGTCCCAGTCGAACGCGTACGGCGCCGTGGTGTCCGTCGCGACCAGCGCGCCATCCACCAGGAACTCCACGCGATTCACGCCGGACGCGTCCGAGGCCGAGGCCGTGACGGCCGTCACGCCCGACACCGTGCTCCCCGTGGCAGGGGCGGTGATGGCGACCTCCGGCGGCGTCTGGTCCACCACCATGCCCCCCTTGGCCAGCTCGGCCACGTACGCGAGGGCCAGCTTCGCGAACTTCACCGCCTGCCGGGCGTCGCCACCGCTCTTGTCGATGGTGTCATGGATGGTGTGGATGTGCCGGTTGGACGCGCTCAGCGGCGCCTCGAAGGGCATCGAGGCCGCGAAGCCCGCGGACGTCCAGGACGCATGGTCGGAGCACGCATAGCCACAGTACGTCGTGGTCCACTGGACGTCGGACTGGTACGTGTCGAGGAGGTCGGTGATGAAGGTGTTCTGCGCCGCGTTCGTCCGGTCGGTCACCATCGCCACGTCGACGTCCGGCCGGCCCTTGAAGTTCGTCATGTCGAGCTGCAGCACGCCCACCACGTCGACGTTCGTCGTGGCGTAGTGGTTGGCGATCGCCGAGGAGCCGCGCAGGCCGACCTCCTCGGCCGCGTAGCCCATGAACTTCACCGTGCGCTCCGGACGGTAGTTCTGGCGCATCAGCACGCGAATCACCTCGGTGAGCGTGGCGATGCCCGAGGCGTCGTCATCCGCGCCGGGAGCGATGCTGCCGTTGCTGGTGGAGTCCAGGTGGCCACCGAGCACGACGACCTCTTCCGCCATCGTGGTGCCGGGAATGGTCAGGATGACGGAGGGCTGCGCCCACGAGTGGTTGAAGAGCTCGACGGTGACCTCGTTGGCCCGCGACGCCGGGACCAGGGACGCCCAGTAGCCCCTCAGCCAGTTCGCGGCCGACACGCCCGTCGCCGACGTGTAGTAGCGCGTGGAGTACCCTTCGGACAGGTGGGTGATGACGCCGCGGATGGCGAGCTCCTCGACCCCCGCCTGCAGCGCGGTGACCGTCGCCGCGTTGTCGATGCTGTAGGTGACGGCGGTGGCCTGGGCCCCCTTCGCCGCGGCCGACGGGTCCAGCGCCGCGAGCGCCGCCGCCTCGGTGTCGTGGTGCATGAAGCCACCGCAGCGGTTGAGCTTCTCGTGCATCATCCGCGAGATGAGGTTGAGCTGGGACTCACGCACGCGCAGCGCGGTGACGTCCCCGCTCCGCCCGCTCACCGTGGGCGCCGCATGCCCCGCGGCGGCGAGGGCGAGGTTGACGTAGTCGAGGGCGTCGGAGCCGACGGTGATCCACACCTCGCCGTCGGGGGCCTCCGCCGGAGGCGCCTTCGCGAACGCCGAGACACTACAGAGCACCAGGAGGACTGAAGCCAGGCGCTTCATGTTCATAGGTTTCTCCACTGCCTTGCGGGGGATGTGCGGCTGAGACTGCGGGGAGCGCGCCCCCCGCCTTCGACGTCAACTTACACTCCCGGCAAAAACAGCGGCTACGGCTCGCTGCGAATCACGCCGCCTCCAGCCATTCTCAGGGCTTGAGACATGCGTGGGGCGGCGCTAACGCGACAGCTCACGGACGGCGTGGCCCAGCTCCGGCAGGATGAGCGCCTCCAGCGCGAGCCGCACCGCCTTGGGCGAGCCCGGCAGCGCGAAGAGGATCATCCCCTGGTAGGTGCCCGCCGTGGCGCGGGACATCATCGCCGCGCTTCCCACCTGGCGGTACGACAACATCCGGAAGAGCTCGCCGAAGCCGGGCAGCTCCTTCTCGAACAGCGGGCGCAGCGTCTCCACGGTGCAGTCCCGCCTGCCAATCCCGGTGCCCCCGGTGAACAGCACGGCCCGGGCCCCCGTCTCGCGCGCGGCCTCCAGCGCGCCGCGAATGGCCTCCGGGTCATCCTTCACCACCACGGCGCCGGCGATGCCATGGCCCGCCGCCTCCAGGCCCTCGCGCAGCACCCGGCCGCTCTCGTCGCGCGCCGCGTCACGGCTGTCCGAGCACGTCACGATGAAGGTGCTGACGTGGACGGGCGCTCGCGCCTTGTGCTCCGCCACGGGCCCCTGGTCATGGCCGTGCGGGGGGGGGTGATGGTGGTGATGCCCGTGCTCGCCGTGCTCGTGGCCGTGGTGCTCGTGGTGATGGTGCCCGGGGCCATGCGCCTCGTGGTGGTGCCGGTGCGCGCCGTGAGCAGGGTCGTGGTCGTGTCCGTCGTGAGCCATGGCGGGTACTCCGGGGTGCGAGAAGAAGGTCAGGGCGTGTCGGGCCAGTCGATGACGAGCGCGCCGTCCTCGACCGCGACCTGCACGGTCGGTTGGTCGTCACAGACCCCTGGCGAGGTCGCGTTTTGGCCGGTGTCCATGTCGAAGCCGACCTCGTGACACGGGCAGACGACCATGTTGTCCTCGATGCGACCGCCGGACAGCAGGCACCCGGCGTGATTGCACCAATCATCCAGGCCCTTGTAGCGCCCGTGGATCTTCGCGATACACACGTTGCGCTTGCCGACCTCGTAGCCCCGCATTTCCCTCTCGGCGAAATCCGCCGGTCCCAGCTTGATCTTCGTCATCGCGGCCCCTTTTCCCACAACGCGGGACTGGCTGCACTCCCGATACCCGGGCATTACCTTCTCCCAGTGACTCCCGACGTGACCATCCCCACCGCTGTCGACAAGGCCACCGTCGCCCAGGTCCTCCGTGACATCTCCCTCCTGCTCCAGCTCCAGGGCGAGAGCGGCTTCCGCGTTCGCGCCTACGACATGGCCGCCGACCGCGTCGCCGGGCTGCCGCAGGAGCTGGGCCCCCTTGTTGCCGAGGGCCGGCTGGAGAGCCTCCCAGGCATCGGCCCCGCGCTCGCGGAGAAGATCTCCGAGCTGGTGACCACGGGCCGGCTCGGCTACCTGGAGGAGCTGCGAGCCCAGTTCCCTCCTGGCCTGCTGGAGCTGACGCAGCTTCCCGACGTGGGGCCGAAGAAGGTCGCCAGGCTCTGGCGCGAGCTCCAGGTGAGCGGCATCGAGGAGCTGGAGCGCGCCTGCCGCGAGGGCCGCGTGCGCCAGCTCAGCGGCTTCGGCGCGAAGAGCGAGGCGAAGATGCTGGAGGGCATCGCCGTGTACCGGCGCGCGCGCGGCGAGCGCAAGCTGCTGGGCGAGGTGCTCCCGGTGGCCACGGCCCTGCTGGAGCGGGTGAAGTCAGCCCCGGGCGTCGTGCGCGCCAGCCTGGGCGGCAGCGTGCGCCGGCAGGCGGAGACGGTGGCGGACGTGGACATCATCGCCTCCGCGCCAGAGGCCGGACCGGTGCTGGATGCCCTGGCGAACGCGCCCGGCGTCGCGGCGGTGCTGGGCAAGGGCGACAGCAAGTGCTCCGTGCGGCTGGAGGCCGGCGACCTCCAGGTGGACCTGCGGGTGCTGCCCGACGAGGACTTCGCCACCGCGCTGCACCACTTCACCGGCTCGAAGGCGCACCACATCCGCCTGCGCAACCTGGGGCACGAGCGAGGCCTCAAGATTTCCGAGTGGGGCGTCCACCGGGACGACGGCACCAAGGTCCGCGTCACGGAGGAGTCCGACCTCTACGCCCTGCTGGACATGCAGTACGTGCCCCCCGAGCTGCGCGAGGACACCGGCGAGTTCGAGGCCGCGCGCGAGGGCAGGCTCCCCGAGGACCTGCTCACCCTGGAGGACGTCCAGGGCGCGGTCCATGCGCACAGCACCTGGTCGGACGGGCGCAACAGCCTGGAGGAGATGGCGCGGGCGGCGCAGGCGCTGGGCCTCAAGTACCTGACCGTCACCGAGCACAGCGAGGCGGCCATCTACGCCGGCGGCCTGAAGGTGGATGACCTCAAGCGCCAGTGGGAGGAGATCGACCGCGTCAACGCGGACGTCCCCGGCGTGCGGCTGCTCAAGGGCATCGAGGTCGACATCCTGGAGTCCGGCGCGCTCGACTACGCGGACAGCGTCCTGGAGCAGTTGGAGGTCGTCATCGGCTCCATCCACGTCCGGCACGGCATGGACGAGGACCAGATGACGCGGCGGCTGCTGGCCGCGCTGGACAACCCCTGCCTCCAGATCCTGGGGCACCCCACCGGCCGGCTCATCAACAGCCGGGAGCCCTACCCCGTCCGCATGGACGAGGTGCTGGCGCGGGCCGCCGAGCGGGGCGTGGCCGTGGAGGTGAACGGCAAGCCCGCGCGGCTGGACATCAAGGCCGAGTACGTCCGGCAGGCCGTGAAGCGGGGCGTCCGTCTGGTGGTGAGCTGCGACGCGCACCAGAAGGAGGACCTGCGCAACCTGGCCTTCGCGGTGGCCACCGCGCGCCGGGGCTGGGCCCGGAAGGGGGACGTGCTCAACACGCTCCCGGCGGACCGCTTCGTCACCGCGCTGCGCGAGCGCCGGTGATAGGCTGCGGCACCCGCCGATGTCCCGCCTGCTGCCGCCGCTCCTCCTCCTCTGCCTGGCCCCCTTCGCCTCCGCCGCCGCGGACGCGGGCCGGCCCTCGCGCGCCGACCTCCAGCGGGTGCTGGAGCGGCACGGCCGCTCGGTGGTGCACGTCAAGGGGCCCCGGAAGGCGGGGCCCGGCGTCTTCGTGGGGGCCGCGGGCCAGGTCCTCACCTCCGTCGCCCCGGTGGACGCCAGCTTCACCGGATTGAATGCCACCACGGTGGAGCATGACGGGAAGTCCCTGCCCGCCCGGGTGGTGCTGGCCAGCCAGGACCTCCAGGTGGCGGTGCTCGCCGCGCCGGATGGCACCTACCCGGCCGCGCCCGTGAAGGTGCTGCGGGACGGAGACAGCCTGGAGGGCCACTGGCTGGTGGGCGTGCTCCCCGCCACGAAGCGCCAGCCCGCGCGCCCCGTCCTCGCGAGGGCGCGAGCGGCGCGGGCCCCCTTCTATGACGTCCCGCTGGCCCTGCCCGCGGGCAGCCCCGTCTTCGACGCGGACGGGCGGCTGGTGGCGGTGGTGGTGAAGAAGCACCGCCGCGGCTGCCGGGTGCTCCCGCTGAACGCGGTGAAGGTGGAGCTGGCTTCGGTGGACATGCCATGACCCAGGCCGTGACGACTCCCTGGCGTCCGAACGCCGTACAGGAAGCGGTGGGGCTGTGGGCGGTGGGCTTCCTGGCCATCGTCGCCGCGTTCCTGCTGTGGGGCGGCACCAGTGTCCCCAAGCTGGTCGCCACCGTGGGCTTCCTCTACCTGCCGCTCATCCCCATGCGCTGGCGGGACGAGGACTACAGCGACTACGGCCTGTCCCTGCGCGCGTGGCGCCAGGACCTGAAGCTGTTCCTGGTGCTGTCCGCGGTGGTGGGCCCGCTCTTCTTCCTGGGCTTCGCCGGGTTCGTGGAGGTGCTGCCCCACCTGCCGCCAGCGCTCGCGAAGCACCTGACGCCGCTGATGGGCGAGGCCCGCTTCCAGCCCCGCCTGCCCCCGCGCTTCGGAGAATGGTTCGTCGACCAGCTCTTCGTCGTCGCGCTCCCCGAGGAGTTCTTCTACCGGGGCTATGTCCAGACGCGGCTGCGCGACGCCTGGCCCCAGGGCCGCAAGTTCCTGGGAGGCCGGCTGGGGCCCGCGTTCTGGCTGACGGCGCTCCTGTTCGCCCTGGGGCACCTGGCCATCTTCCAGGCCTGGCGGCTGTCCGTGTTCTTCCCGGCGCTGCTCTTCGGGTGGATGCGGGAGCGCACCGGCACCGTCATGGGCGCCGCCCTGTTCCACGCCGCCTGCAACCTCTACGTGCGGTTCCTCGAGGTTTCTTTTTTCGGCTGATTTCCGCCGGGTTTCGTGGCGCTCGCACTCGGTGCCGCTGCGCTGAGCCCACCCGCCGTGAAACACGGGAGTGTTTCACCCGCCCGTAACCAGGATTCCACGAAACCCTGAACGGGTTTTACGTGGCTTCCAACCGCAGCGGATTGCATCGAAAATGTCACAGGAAACTCCGTGGCACACCGCGGCGATAACCTTTCAACCCCCTTGCACTGAGTTCGAGACCCCCATGACGATTCGCCGCACCGAAGGTCCGAAGCCCACGATTCGCACCAACGCCGCTTCCGAGGCTCAGCAGAAGACGGCTGCCAAGCCCGCGACCATCGCGCCGAACGTCATCAAGGACGGGTTCGGTCCCGCGGCGAAGACGACGGACCTGGCCCGCGCCGAGAAGACGCTGAAGCCGCTGCCGCCCGCGGTGGGTCGCCTGTCGCTGGAGAGCCGCGAGGCCCAGACGGCCATCCAGACGTCGCTGGCGCACCTGACTCCCGGCACCCAGAGCGCCATCCGCAACCCCGGCATCATCGGCGGCGTGCAGTTCCCCGCCTTCGTCCCCAAGAGCGTGGAGCGGGACTCGCTGGGCATGACGCACGTGCGTCTGGACCGCCAGCACGAGGGCGTGAAGGTCTTCGGTGAGCAGGTCGTTTCGCACCTGGATGCCCAGGGCAAGGTGCAGAGCGTCACCGGCGACCAGAACGACATCCCCGCGGGCCTGGGCACGCAGAAGCCCAAGGTGACGCACAGCCAGGCGCTGGACATCGCGCTGAAGGAGTTCAACGGCAAGCCGGACCGCCAGCCGAACTCCGAGCGCGTCATCTACAAGGACATCAACGGCGACTACCACTCCGCCTACCGCGTGGAAGTCACCAACGTGGACGGCACGGACAACCCGCGCAAGATGAACTACCTGGTGGACGCCAACACCGGGAAGGTCTTCGAGCAGTTCAACGCCATTGACGGCTATGCCCGTCAGCACGGCGCCGCGCACAGCCACGGCCACAGCCACGCCCACGGCGCGGACCACGCCGACCACGCCCATGGCGCGGACCACGCCGACCACGCCCATGGCGCGGACCACGCGCACGCCGCCGCGACGCCCTCCCCCATCAAGGCCTCGGCCACGCCGAAGGCGGAGATCGCCGACCTGGCGACCGTCACGTCCAAGATCAGCATCGCGGACGACGTCACGGTGGACGAGCTCAAGCTGGACCTGGACATCGACCACACGTTCAAGGGCGACCTGTCGGTCACGCTGACCAGCCCCTCCGGCAAGTCCGAGGTGGTGCACAACCGCAAGGGCGGCAGCGCGGACAACATCAAGGAAGGCTTCGACCTGAGCGCCTTCAAGGGCGAGTCCGCGAAGGGCGAGTGGACGCTGAGCGTCAAGGACAACGCGCGGCGCGACACGGGCACGCTGAACGGGTGGAGCCTGAGCATCACCCCGAAGGAGACCCAGGCGCCGCAGGAGCCCGGCGAGCCCACCACGAAGGCCGACGACACGTCGATGTACAGCGGCAAGGTCGCGCTGGAGACGAAGAAGCAGGCGGACGGCACCTACACGCTCGAGGACGGCACGCGCGGCAAGGGCGTGGCGACCTACGACGCGATGAACCGCGAGCGCGCCAGCGGCCAGACGCAGATCAAGGACAACAACGACGTCTGGGGCGAGTCCACGGACCCGGAGCGCAACAAGGCCGCGGTGGACGCGCACTACGGCGGCCAGATGATGTACGACTTCATGAAGGACATCCTCGGCCGTGACTCCATCGACGGCGCGGGTGAGAAGCTGGTGTCCTACGTGCACGTGAGCAACAACTACGTGAACGCGTACTGGGACGGCGAGAAGATGAGCTACGGCGACGGCGACGGCCGCAACTCCGGTCCGCTCACCGCGCTGGACATCGCGGGCCATGAGATCGCCCACGGCCTCACCGAGCGCACCGCTGGCCTCATCTACCGCGGCGAGTCCGGTGGCCTGAACGAGGCCATGAGCGACATCATGGGCGCCGGCCTCGAGTGGTACGCGTCCCAGAAGAACCCGGACGTGAAGTTCAACTGGACGGTGGGCGAGACGGCCTGGACGCCGACGGACGGCGACCCCACGGACGGCCTGCGCTACATGGACGATCCGACGAAGGACAACTACTCGATCGACAACTACAAGAACTACCCGAAGCAGACCGAGGTGCACGGCTCCAGCGGCATCGCGAACAACGCCTTCTACCTGCTGACCAACGGCGGCACCAACCGCACGTCCGGCGTCGAGGTGAAGGACGCCATCGGCATGGAGAAGGGCCTGAAGATCTACTACCGCGCCCTGGCCCACTACATGACGCCGAGCACCACGTTCGCCCAGGCCCGCACCGCGACCATCAACGCGGCCACGGACCTGTACGGCGCGGACTCCGCCGAGGTGGCGAAGGTCAAGGAGAGCTGGACCGCCGTCGGCGTGAACTAGCCCTCCCGCTTCACTGAAGACTCCAGAGCCCGGCCCGGCCCGCGACCCACCGCGGACTGGCGCCGGGCTCCGGCGTTTCAGGACGACGCGCGCGGCGCCCGCCGCTCAGGCCGACGGCTCGGCGGTTTCGGTGACGGGCGTGGTGGCGGGCACGCCCTCCACGAGCAGCATGATGGAGTGCGCGCTCTCATGGCGGAGCGCCTTGGCGGCGGCGTACTCGGGGGACGCCCACCAGGCCCGGGCCTGCTCCACGCTGGGGAACTCCAGCAGGACGAAGCGCGGGGGCTCCCAGGTGCCTTCCAGCGCCCGGGTGGGGCCGCCCCGGACGAGGTAGCGGCCCCCGTAGGGTTCGAGCGACGGGGGCGCGAGCTGCTTGTACCGCTCGTAGGTCTGCGCATCGTGCACCGAGACCTCGACCAAGACGTAGGCAGGCATGGGCGCTCCTCGCGGCGGCTCAGAACTCGTATCGGAAGACGACAGGCGCTCCCTGCGTTCGATGCCTGGGGAACGTCCAGGCGCCAATCTTCTGCTGCATGCAACGCACGAGCGACGTGCCTCGCAGCCACGGCGTATCCGTGGTGATGGACTCCACCTTGCCGCTCGGCAGGATGCTCAAGCGCAGCACCGCCCGGTCCCCCTCCTGTGGCGGGGCGCTCTGCTCCCGGCCGCACGCCGCGAGCTCCGCCCGCTTCGCGTGCACCACCGCGAAGACGGTGGCCAGGTCGAGTGACTCCCGCGGCGCCGTCGGGTCGGGCGGGATGTAGACGGTCGGCTTCTGGTGCTTCGTGGCGTTGGGCCCCGGGCCGGAGAGCATGCGGTCGAACTCCGCGTCGGGCCCCAGGTCGTCCTCCGAGCCGCCAGCCGTCGCGGCCTCGGCCACCGTCGTGGCGGGACGCGGCGCGGGCGCCGGCTGCGGCGCGGGCGCCACGGAGTGCTTGCCGATGACGAACGCCACGGCCACGTCTCGCGAGGAGAGACTGCCCGTGGGCCGCTCGAAGACCCTCTCCTCCGGCGTGGTCCGCCCCCCGCCGGTCGCGGCGCGCGCCGTGCGCTCCGAGCCGGTCAGCTCCGGCACGCGGCCTCCGCGGTCGACCGAGGCCGCCGACAGCGCGGGCGCAGGGGACCGCGCGGGCTCCCGCACCAGGTCCGTGTCGCGCGCACGCTCGGCCGCCGCCGTGGCGACACCCGCGCCGCTGGGGCCCGGACTCACGCCGCCGGTGCCGCCCACCGACGTGGGGGCGCCAGACGCCGTGCCCCCCTGCCCCGTGGCCGCGACCGCTTCTGGCGCGGGCGCGGCGGCCTCTTGCCGTGGCGCCGCGGGCGGAGGAGCACCCGTGCCATGCGCCGCCTCGACGGGCGCGGCGGCGCCACGGCCACGCTCCCCGCCCAAGACCCCCAGCGCCAGGGCCACCGACATGCCGCCGATGGCGCCACCCGCCAGGAGGATTCCCAGCCGGCGCTTGCGCCGCGTGCGCTCCTCGGGCGAGGGCGTGGCCAGCACCGCGTGCGTCCCCACGGGCTGCGCCACCGGCATCGGCTCCACCCCCGCGGCGTCCTGCGCGTCGCTGGCGCTCGCGGCCGGCGCGGTGACGGGCTCCGGCGCGACCGCCGGGGCCGCGGCTTCTGGAGCCGTCCCACCGAAGCCATTCGAGGCCGGAGCCTCGTGGGCGTCCACGGAAGGCGGTGCGCTCACCACCGGAGCCGCCACGACAGCGGCCGGGCCGGGCGCGTCCAGGATCACCCGCTCCGTGGTGGCCTCGGAGACGTCCACCGCACGCGGCGCCCGCGGGGCGAAGGACCCGGCGGGAACGGGCGGAGGCCCCGCCGGCATGGACGGCGGCGGCATCACGGAAGCGAGCTCCGGGATGTGCCCCAGGGGCAGCCACTCCCCGAAGCCCTCGCGCCAGCACAGCGAATCCGGGCCAATCGCACCCCGCTCGAGGTGCCCCTTCACCTCCGCGAGGTCGTGAGGTCCGTAGGCCGCGCCGCCCATGACGAAGTACCAGGCGTGCTTCACGGCGGGCGCGGCGTCCTTCGGCGGCGGCGCCGCTTCCTCGCCCAGGCTGGACGCGCGCGTCCGGCCCGCGCCCCGGTGCAGCCGCTCGGACAGCATGGCCTCGCGCGAGCGCGGCTGGGCGGAGGGCCGGACGCGGAGGCGCTTGTCCGTGCGCAACTGGCCCACGAAGGCATCCAGCTCGGCGTCCGACACGCCATCCAGCACGGGCGAATCGCCCCCATCGGGGTGCTCCGGGGCGGCCTCCCGGGGGTGTCCCGGGTTGGCGTTGTCTTCCCCTGAGTTGCCGGCCATCGACCCGCTCCTTGATTCCATCCGGTCCCGATTAAGCCGCACCATCAGACCTCACCCAATGGAATGCCACCACGGCGATTCGTCAACGGCGAGCGTCTGCGCGGAGGTGGACACAGCCCCCCACGTGGGACGGAGCCCTAGCGTAGTGCCCAGGACCCACCTTCGTACAATGCCCCGGCTGTGTGGCATTCACATACAGACACCGGCGAGCCACGGGGCCGCGTCACGCGTCCGGTTTCATGCGTTGACGCTCGAGGCCGCTGTCACAGCCACACCTCGAAGTCCACCTGCGTGCCCTTGGGCCCGGTGCGCACGTCGAAGCGGTCCGCGAGCCGCTTCACCCCCGACAGGCCCAACCCCACGCCCGTCTTGCGCTCGTACCGCCCCGACAGCACGCGCTCCAGGTCGGGGATGCCCTGACCGGAGTCCTCCGCGCTGACGCGCAGCAGGCGCCGGGGCGCCAACTGCGGCGACAGTTGGATGGTGCCGCCACCGGCGTGGGAAATCTGGTTGCGCGCCAGCTCGCTCACCACGGTGGCCACCTTCTGGCATTCATCGCCGTGCCCACCCAGGGACTCGCACAATTGCCGGGCCGCGTGCCGCGCGTGGCTGGCATCCGCTTCCGTGCGCACCAGATAGGTGGTGGCCCGGACCTCCGGCACCGAGGCCGCGCTCGACGACGCGGGCGCGAGCAGCGTCCGGAGCTGCGCCATCATTCGCGGCTGGCGCGTGGGGTCCACGCATTGGCGGGTGGCGGGCTCCAGCGCCTCGACGAGGCGAGGCAGCTCCGAGGCGGGCACCGCGTCCAGGTTCAGCCCCAGCGGCTCCAACGCGCCGAGCAGCGCCCGCCGCGCCGCCGTCTCCGACATGAACTGCTGCAAGACACGCAACAACGCCGCGCCCACGGAACCGCCACTCACCCGCGCCTCCTCTTCACCTGGCCCCCGCGCCCGCGCGCCTCGAGGCCCCCGCCCTCGCGGCGGCTCACCTGGACCTCGTCGGTGAACGCCGCATCCGGCCTCAACCGGACCTTGATGCTGAACATCGATTCAACTTCTGAGAGCATGGGAGCCACGAGCACCGCGGATGCAGCTACTCTTCAATATTTCGATGAAACTCCCTCATGGAAGCACTTTTCCGCCGGGGATGTAAAGCGGCATGAAGTCATCCCTGACCTCAGGCGCCGGGGCGCGCGTGCAGTTGCAAATCCGTCCCCACCGTCAGCGTGTGGCCATGAGCCAGCTCCACCCAACCCGCGGAGCGCTTGAGCGCGCTGGCCACCACGACGGTCCGCCGGCGCCGGTGCGCGCCCACGGCGGGCTGCGTCTCGGGCGTCGCCGGCGTCACCTCACACAGCGCGCACTCCGCGGCGCCCTCCAGCCGCGTGTAGAAGAGCGGATGCTCGCCGGACCGCGTCGCTACCAGGAGCGTGCCGTTGGTGGCCACCAGGTTGAGCGTGGGCGTTCGCGTCACCCCGGCCCGCGCCGCGGCCTGAGCCACCTCGCGCGCGGTGTCCGCCAGCACGCGGCCGGCGACCTCGGGCTCCAGCCGCGGGTCCTCGGTGCGCCCCAGGTCACGCAGGCGCCTGAGGAAGATGGCGAACAGGAGCTCTCCTTCCGTGCCGCCGCGCACCTGGCGCCGCAGGTGGTCGGGCAGCGACTCCAACAACGGAGCGCGAAGCGGCTCGAACCCCTGCACGCCGCCCTGGTGGGCGAACAGCCAACGCCGGGCGCGGAAGGGTTGTGTGTTCTCCTCCAGCGACAGGCCCACCGGAAGCTGGCCCGAATGGAACAGCAGCGCCTCCGACTCATGGGGCGGCGCGAGCGAATCCAGGGTCAGCTCCCCGCTGCTGGCGAAGCGCTGCAGCAGGACCTCCTCCTGGGCATAGGCGCCCACCCCCACGGCGTTCGCCCTCGGCTCTCCCTGGAGCAGGACCTGGCCTTGGAGGCGGTGCAGCTCACAGCGCAGCAGGTTCGGGTCGGACGTCAGCGCGGCGAGGATGACGGACATGGATGAGCAAACCCCCTTCGCCTTGAGAGATAATGGCGTGGCCCCGCCCCCTCAAGCCAGTGGGCGTGCTCCCTTGCACCCTCGCTAAGCCCTTGAAATGGCTGGACTTTATTGACACGGGAACGTTGACACCCGCTTCCCGGGGTGCCTAACCTCCGTGCCCTTCACCGACGGACCTCTGCTGCAGGTCTTCACCGGAGACGGAATGGCGGACGACATCGCAATCGGCATCGACCTGGGCACTTCGTATTCGTGCGTGTCGGTGGTCCAGGACGGCCAGCCCATCGTCATCCCCAACGAGTGGGGAGAGACGACTCACGCCTCCTGCGTCTCGTTCCTGGAGGATGGCTCGGTCCTGGTGGGCAACGCGGCCAAGAAGAACATCATCACCAACCCCGAGCAGACCGTCTATTCCGCCAAGCGCCTCATCGGCCGCTACTACTTCTCCGACGAGGTGAAGAAGGCGCAGGCGGTGATGCCGTACCGCATCGTCGAGGGCGACAACAACTCGGTGCGCATCGCGGTGAACGACCACTCCTATTCGCTCCCGGAGATCAGCGCGCTGGTCCTCAAGGAGATGAAGGCGGTGGCGGAGACGTACCTGGGCCAGGAGGTGACCAAGGCGGTGGTCACGGTGCCCGCGTACTTCAACGACAACCAGCGCCAGGCCACCAAGGACGCGGGCCGCATCGCTGGCATGGAGGTGCTGCGCATCCTCAACGAGCCCACCGCGGCGGCGCTCGCGTACGGCTTCGGCCGCGACGTCAATCAGCGCGTGGTGGTCTACGACCTGGGCGGCGGCACCTTCGACGTGTCCATCCTCGAGATTGGCAAGGACGTCTTCGAGGTGCTGGCCACCGCGGGCGACACGTACCTGGGCGGCGACGACTTCGACGACCGCATCATGACGTGGCTGGCGGATGACTTCCTGGCCAAGACGCGCCTGGACGTGCGGCAGAACAAGTTCTGCCTGCAGATGCTCAAGGAGGCCGCGGAGAAGGCGAAGATCGACGTGGGCCAGACGGGCTCCGCCGAAATCCTCTGCCAGGGCATCTGCCAGGACGCGGACGGCAACATCATGGACCTGCGCGGGCAGCTCAACCAGGACCAGTTCAACCGCATGGTGATGGACCTGGTGCAGCGCACGTTCAAGGTGTGCGACGAGGCGCTCCAGAGCGCGCGCCTGACGGCCGCCGACATCGACGCGGTCATCCTCGTGGGGGGCCCGACGCGGCTGCCCATCATCCGCAACTCGGTGAAGCACTACTTCCAGAAGGACCCGCTGGAAGGCATCAACCCGGACCAGGTCGTGGCCATGGGCGCGGCGCTCCAGTCGCACGCGCTGCTGGACAGCAAGACGCAGACCTTCCTGGTGGACGTCACGCCGCTGTCGCTGCGCATCGGCACGGTGGGCGGATACACCGAGAAGATCATCGACAAGAACACGCCGGTGCCCATCGACCGCTCGAAGACGTTCACCACCAGCCGCGATGGCCAGGAGAAGGTGAAGATTCGCGTGTACCAGGGCGAGTCCAACCGCGCCGACGAGTGCGAGATGCTCGGCGAGTTCGAGTTCGCGGGCTTCCGCATCGGCTACCGCGGCGAGGTGAAGATCGAGGTCACCTTCGAAATCAACACGGATGGCCTGGTGCATGTCTCCGCGTGTGACACGGAGACGGGTCAGAAGACGTCGACCTCCATCACCCTGTCCTCCGGCATGAGCGAGGCCGATATCCAGCAGTCCATCCAGGCCAACCGGAACACCCGGCTTGCTGGCCATCACAGCGACGACCTGCCCGCCGCGGCGCAGTAGGGCCGCGCTCCGAATACGCCGATGTCCGAGCCTTCAGACCCCAGCGCCGGCAAACCGCCGGGAGCCACGCCCGGGACACCGGCCCCTCCCGCCCGGCCCGCGGTTCCACGCGTGACGGCCGCCGTCCCCGGCCCCGTCACGCCAGGGACGATTCCGTCGTCGCCCGCAGCCAGCGCGCCGACTCCGCCGCCTCGGCCGCAGGGGACGCCACCGTCGCGTCCCACGGGCGTGACGCCCGCGCTGCCCCCCCGCGCCACGTCGACGGGGATTCCCGCCGTGAGGACGGGCGCTGGAGCGGGGGCACCGGGCGTGCCCTCGGCTGCGCCGGTCGCGAGTCCGCCCACGGCGCCGGCACGGCCAGCGTCGGGAGCGGTGCCGCCCCCCGCGCCTCGCGCGACGCTGCCTGGGATTCCGTCCGTGGGCGCTGTCCCCCACCCCTCGGGGATTGGCGCGGCCTCAGGGCCCACGCCGCGAGGGACGCCAACCACGTTGCCCGCGATTCCCGCAGTGGGGGCTGTTGCCGGCCCGACGGCACCCGGTGCGACCTCCGGTCCCGTGCCGCCGGCCACGCTGCCCGCGATTCCCGCAGTGGGGGCTGTTGCCGGCCCGACGGCACCCGGTGCGGCCTCCGGGCCCACGCCGCGGAGGACGCCAACCACGTTGCCCGCGATTCCCACCGTGGGGGCTGTTACCAGCCCTGGCGCGGCCTCCGGGCCCGTGCCACGGGGGACGCCAACCACGCTGCCCGCGATTCCTTCCGTCGGTGCTGTTACCAGCCCTGGCGCGGCCTCCGGGCCCGTGCCACGGGGGACGCCGACCACGCTGCCCGCGATTCCTTCCGTCGGTGCTGTCACCAGGCCTGTCGCCCCCGTGGGAACAGGAGCGGCGGCCGGACAACGTCCTGCTACCGGAGCGATGCCTTCAGCGGCGAGCGCCGCGACGCCCGTGCCTCGCGCGGGTGCTGCGGACGCCAGGACGCCGGTGCCGCGAGCTGCGACCGGGCCCAGCCATGCTGACGCCAGGACGCCCGTGCCTGGCGCTGCGGTGGGAACCAGCCCTGCTGACGCCAGGACGCCCGTGCCGCGACCCGGGGTGGGCCCCAGCGCCGCTGATGCAAAGACGCCCGTGCCGCGTCCGGCGACAGGCGCCGCCGCAGCCACCACGCCGCTCCCACGCCCAGTTGCTGGCGCTGCCGCACCTGTCCCGCGTGTGGCGCCTGGGCAGGCAGCGACGCCCGCAGCCCGGCCGCCGACGGCCGCGGACGCAGCGCGCGCCAATCCCCCCGCGCCACGCGTTGCGGCGGCGGCCCCTCATGCCACCGGGGCCGCGGCTTCCGGCCCTCGCCCGGCCGCGAACGCACCGACGCCAGTCCCTCGCCCGGCGGCAGGCGGCAATACCCCGGCTCCACGTCCAGCGGGTGCAGTGGGCGCACCGCGTCCAGCCGCTGGCGCCGTCCCGGCCGTCGCCCCCATGAATGCGCCAGGCCCCGCCGCTGGCGCCGTGCCCTCCATCACGCCCATGGGTGCCGCGAGGGCGCCAGCGTCCGCGGGCGTCGTTCCGTCCGTCGCGCCCGTGAGCGCCTCAGTCCCGCCAGTCGCTGGCGCCGTGCCGTCCATCGCGCCCGTCGGCGCCGCGACGCCGCCCGGCGCCGTGGCGTCCCGCGCCCCCGTCTCGAAGGTCGCCATCCCCGCGGTAGCGCCGCTCGGCGCCTCGGCGCCCGGGGCCCCGCCGGCGAGCGCCACCGCACCGGCCGCGACCGGCGCCGCGCCTGGGCGGCCTCCCGTCACGGCGCCGGCGGCAAGGCCGCCCCCCAAGCTCACGCTGGGACAGGTCGCCCCGCCCGTGGCGCCCGCATCCGTCCCACAGCAGCGGCCCGGCGCTCGGCCCACCATGTCCCTGCCAGCGCTGGCACCCGCGGGCGCCACGCCACCGCGACCGCCACCGGCCGTCCCGTCCGTGGCCCCCGCGGTGCCCTCCATCGCGCCCGCCGGCCCCGGCGTCGCGCCGCTCGCCGCGGGCCCACGCGCGCCGTCCGGCACGGTGCCCTCGATTCCGTCGGTGGCGCCCATCGTCCCGCCCATCCCCCCGGCGGCGGCCACGGCCGCCACACCGTCGAGGTCCACGGGCCCGGACCTGGACGCCCAGCAACTCGCTGACCTCGAAGCGCGCTGCTCCAGGCTGGACCAGCTCGACTACTTCGAGGTGCTCATGCTGGAGAAGACGGCCACCCCCGCGGACATCAAGCGCGCCTTCTACCGGGAGAGCCGCACCTACCACCCGGACCGCTTCTTCCAGGTGGACTCCAGGGAGCTGAAGGAGCGCATCAACGACCTCTACAAGCGCGTCACCGAGGCCTACTACGTCCTGCGCGACGACTCGAAGCGCAAGAAGTACGTCACCGACGTGACGGGCCCCGAGCGCGCCCAGAAGCTGCGCTTCACCGAGGCCTCCGAAGCGGAGACCAAGGCCGCCGCGAAGAAGGAGCAGGAAGAGCAGATCGGCACCCACCCCAAGGGGCGCCAGTTCTTCCAGCAGGCCCAGAGGGACGCGGACGCCGGCAACTGGGCCGCCGCCGAACGGAACCTCAAGATGGCGCTCACGTATGAGCCCGCCAACGCCCGCTACAAGGAGCGGCTGGCGGAGGTCCAGAAGCAGTCCCAGGACGAGTCCCGCGACAAGGGCGGCTCGTTCAAGATCCGCTGACGGCGGCGGCGCACGGGCCCCATGGTCATCGACCTCATCATCCTCGGGCTGGTGCTGTTCTTCGCCCTCATCGGCGCCGTCACCGGGGTGTCACGGCAGGTGGCCAACCTGGTGGGCCTGGCGGTGGCCTACTTCACCTCGCGCCGCCTGGGCCCCCTGGCGGGCCCGCACCTGGCCGAGGCCCTGGGCGGCCCGCTGTTCCTGGGCGTCATCCTGGGCACGGTGCTGCTGTTCATCTGCACCTGGCTCGCGGTGCGCTACGCCCTGGGCGCGCTGCTCTTGCGCATCCTCGCCACCGGCCAGCACAACGAGCACCGGGGCGTGGACCGCTTCCTCGGCTTCGTCCTGGGCGGGGCGAAGATGGGCCTCATCGCCTGGGTGGTGCTCAGCGCCATCGCCTTCTTCGAACAGCACGTCGTCATCGCGGGCCGCCGCGTGGGCCTGTCCCCGAAGGAGTCGCTCTCCATCGAGGTCGCCCGCCGCTACAACCTCTTCGAGCTGACGCAGTTCGCCCCGGTGAAGCACCTGGTGGAGGTGGCCCGAGCCGCCAGCGACCCGAAGCGCGCGGGCCAGCTCAAGGACGACCCGGCCTACAAGGCCCTGCGCAAGGACGCCCGCTTCCAGCGCCTGCTCCAGGACCCGAAGCTGAAGCAGGCCCTGGCGCGCGGAGACACCGCCGCGCTGCTGCGGCACGACGGGGTGCTCCAGCTCATCCAGGACCCGGACGTGGCGGCCCGGCTGGGCGCCGCGGCCCGCGCCTCCGAGCGCGAGCCCTGACTCACACGTTGAGCTGCGTCGAGTCCAGCCCCCGCAGCCGCTCCCGCACGAAGCCCGCGTCCACGGCGACGTGACGCCGCCGCCGCTCGGGCGCCTCGAACATGACGTCCGCCATGACGTGCTCCAGGATGGACCGCAGCCCGCGCGCCCCCAGCCCTCGCTCCACCGAATAGCGCACCACCTCGCGCAGGCCCGGCTCGGCGAAGTCCACCTCCAGCTCATCCATGGCCAGCAGCTCGCGGAACTCGCGCACGATGGAGTCCGGCGGCTCGGTGAGCACGCGAATCAGGTCCGCCTCCCCCAGCCGGTCCAACTGCACCACCACCGGCAGGCGGCCGAGGAACTCCGCCAGCATGCCGAAGTCCGTCAACTGCCGGGTGCTGATGCGCTTCTGGCGCCGCTGCGCCGCGTCCTCCGCGCCAAAGCCCATGGCGCGGCCCCCTTCGTCCCCGTAGTCGTGCAGGTCGCTGAAGGTGCCGGCGCAGATGAAGAGGATGTCGCGCGTGTCCACCTGGACGAAGTCGCTCTTGTTCCAGGCCTGGGTGACGTTGAGGGGCACGTACACCTCGCGCCCCTCCAGGAGCTTCAGCAGGGACTGCTGCACCCCCTCGCCGCCGATGTCGCGGCTGCCCGCGCCGTTGCGGGCCCCCTGCGAGCGCCGGGCGATCTTGTCCACCTCGTCGATGAAGATGATGCCCCGCTGGGTGTCCTCCACGGAGTGGTTCGCCTTGAAGAGGAGGTCGGAGATCATCACCTCCACGTCCTTCCCGTAGTAGCCGGCCTCCGTGTACTCGGTGGCGTCCACCGTGGTGAACGGGACGTGGAGGATGTCCGCCAGGTTGCGGGCGATGTGCGTCTTGCCGCTCCCGGTGGGGCCAATCAGCAGGATGTTGGACTTCTTGATGAGCGACGTCCGGCGCAGCCTCCGCGCCAGCAGACGCTTCAGGTGATTGTGGGCGGCGATGGCCACGGCGCGCTTGGCGCCGTCCTGGCCGATGACGAAGCGATCCAGCCGCTCGTAGATTTCCCGCGGGGTCAGCACCGCTTCTTCCCTGCGTGCGGACGACTCCATGTACCCTCCCCTTGTGTCCACGCGTCCCTCAGGACTCACCGGGAAAGGGTAGGAATTGAATGGAGGGTCGGCCTGGGGGAGGAGGAGCACCGGGCGGCCGCCGCGCCAGCCTGCTTGCCCTCCGCACAGGCGGCTGTTGAATACCGGGGGGGTTTCCGATAGTTCCCGCGCGATTCCCACGCTCGCTTCTGTTGTTCATGGGAGTCACCCCTTCTACCCAGGGAGCCTTGAGAACGCCGATGCCCGCAAACGCCCCTCCCCACCGCTGGACCCTCGCCGACGCGCACGAGCTGTACGGAATCCGCAACTGGGGCAACCCCTACTTCGGCATCAACGAGAAGGGCCATGTGATCGTCCACCCGGACGGTCCCCAGGCCCCGAACATGGACCTGAAGGAGCTGGTCGACGAAGTGCGCCGCCGGGGCATCGGCTTGCCGCTGCTCATCCGCTTCACGGACGTGCTGCGCCACCGCGTGGTCCACCTGAACGAGGCCTTCCGCAAGGCCATGACCGACCAGGGGTTCAAGGGCGGCTACCGCGGCGTGTACCCCATCAAGGTCAACCAGCACCGCTACGTCGTGGAGACGCTCATCGAGGCGGGCAAGGGCTACAACTACGGGCTGGAGGCCGGCAGCAAGCCGGAGCTGCTCGCGGTGATGGCGCTGCTGGAGAACGAGAACGCGCTCGTCATCTGCAACGGCTACAAGGACGAGGAGTACATCGAGACGGCGCTCTTCTATTCGCGCCTGGGCCGCAACGTCATCCTGGTGGTGGAGAAGCCCAGCGAGCTGCCGCTCATCGCCGAGGTCGCCCGGCGCACGGGCATCGTGCCCCGGCTGGGCATGCGCGTGAAGCTGTCCACGCGCGGCGCCGGCAAGTGGGAGGCCAGCGGCGGAGACCGGTCCAAGTTCGGCCTGTCCTCCTCCGAGCTGATGAACTGCATCAGCTTCATGAAGGACACCGGCCTGCTCAACTCCTTCGAGCTGCTGCACTTCCACCTGGGCAGCCAGATCTCCAACATCCGCAACGTGAAGAACGCGCTGCGCGAGGTGGGCTGCTTCTACGTGGAGGTGGCCCGCCAGGGCGCGCCGCTGAAGTACCTGGACGTGGGCGGCGGCCTGGGCGTGGACTACGACGGCTCCCAGACGAACTTCGCCTCCTCCATGAACTACACCACGGAGGAGTACGCCAACGACGTGGTGTTCGGCGTCATGGAGGCCTGTGACAGGGCCGGCGTGCCGCACCCCACGCTGGTGTCGGAGTCCGGCCGCGCCGTGGTGGCCCACCACGCGGTGCTGGTGGTGGACGTGCTGGGCACCAGCGAGTTCGACCCGGCCCAGGTCCCGGAGAAGGTGGACGACAAGGCGCCCTCCGTGGTGCGCAACCTCTGGTCCACCTACCGCGAGGTCACCAACAAGAACCTGCTGGAGGCGTGGCACGACGCGCAGGACTCAAAGGAGGAGAGCCTCACCCTCTTCTCCCTGGGCCACCTGTCGCTGGAGCAGCGCGTGGCGGCGGAGAACATCTACTGGGCCACCTGCCACAAGATCATGCGCATCGCGCGTGAGCAGGGGGAGATCCCCGAGGAGCTGGACTCCCTGGAGAAGGCGCTCAGCGACACGTACTTCTGCAACTTCTCCGTGTTCCAGTCGCTGCCGGACTCGTGGGCCATCGACCAGCTCTTCCCGATGATGCCCATCCACCGCCTGGCGGAGAAGCCGACCCGCCGCGCGACGCTGGCGGACATCACCTGCGACTCGGACGGGAAGATCGAACACTTCATCGACAAGCGCGAGGTGAAGGACGCCCTGGAGCTGCACGCGCTGAACGATGACGACTACTACCTGGGCATCTTCATGGTGGGCGCCTACCAGGAGATCCTGGGCGACCTCCACAACCTGTTCGGCGACACGCACGCCGTGCAGGTGTCGCTGGGGCCCAACGGGGGCTACCTCATCGACAACGTGGTGGCCGGCGACACGGTGACGGAGGTGCTCAACTACGTCAGCTACACCAAGGACGACCTGGTGGCGAAGCTGCGCAAGTTCACCGAGGCCGCGCTGCGCCAGGGCCGCATCACCCTGGACGAGTCGCGCAACCTGCTGCGCATGTACGAGGACGGCCTGTCCGGCTACACGTACCTGGAGCGCGAGGTGGACGCGAGCTTCGGCGGCAGCGCCAGCCAGCTTCGCCTGATTCCCACCCCGGACGCCTCGGGTGCCCGGCCTCCGCAGACGACGCCGGACGCGTCGGGGTCGTCAGGCGTCTGAGCCCGGCCCCAGCGGGAAGTCACCGCCCCCTGTCGCCCGCCGCGGCAGGGGGCTTCTTCATGTCCGAAGCTCGGCTCAGTGCTCGGCCACCAGGCGTTCGCCCGAGCCGAAGGGCTGGGCTTCATCCGCGAAGGCCACGTCGGCCGCCTGGGCCCGCAGGCGCTGGAGCACGGAGCGCTGCGCCTCACCGCGCTGGACCCGCGCCTCGAAGGGAAACGGCGCCAGCCGCGCGTCCTTCACCGACACGCGCGCCAGCGTGCGCCACAGCGACAGGCGCCCCTCCGTGGCGGAGCACAGCCCCTCCAGCTCCAGCAGCCGGCTCAAGGGCGAATAACGCACCAGCGTGCCGTTCAGCTTGAACCGGCCCACCTTCTCCACGGCCCACGCCACGCGCGTCTTCAAGGGGTCCCGCTTCACCTCCAGGGCATCCATCACCTTCATCAGGGTGGACTGGTCCTCCTTCAGCTCGGGGATGAGCGTCGCCAGGTAGCGGCCGAGCAGGTTGCCGTGGTTCTCCGCCTCGGTGCGGACCGCCAGCTCCAACCCGCCTACCGCGCCCGCCAGGTGGTCATTGAGGTAGATGCCCAGCCGCTTCGCATGCATGCCATGTCCTCCCGAGTCACGCGCGTCCACTGCCAAGGTGGCCATGCGCGCACGGCCTGGGAAGCAGCGAACGCACGCCCGCCCGCCTGCCGCCAACACGGCGCCCCTCCGGGCGGCAGGCAGTCTTTGCCGGAAAAACACACACAACCATCAGGTCTTTTTTGCCAAATACAATCAGGACAAGTTTGCCATTACCCCTGAACCCTCCATCCGCGTGTCACACACACGGAAAGTGTTTTTTACGAGAGTTCCACTATTACTCAGCTTGAGATGATGCTATGTCCTGAACAACCGGGTTGACATGAGACAGCCGCCGGACATGGCTCGTCTTCAGCCCAGGGTTCAAGAGGGGGTGAGATGCCAAAACACTGTTGTCATTCACGGAGACTGACGACGGCCTGCTGAGCAGCACTGTCCACGGTGTCCCTGGCGTGCTCGCGACGAGCCCGGGGCCCAGCCTCCAATACATTGTCAGATGCGGACTCTAGGCTGGACGAAGCTCCAGGCGGAGCCCGCTCGAGGCACGCCGTGCAATGAATGCACTGGCGCTGTCGGATTCCAATTTTCCTGAAGGAAGCAATTTCTCATGTGCGGCTTCATTGGCGTCTATCAGCGTACATCCTCTGTCATTGATGAGAGAGCCCTCCTCAACGCGTTGACCACCCTCCACCACCGTGGCCCGGACGAGCGGAGCGTGTGGAGGGACCCAGCGGGCCGGGCGCTGCTGGGCCACGCCCGGCTGAGCATCATCGGGCTGGACAATGGCACGCAGCCCATCGTCGCGCCCGAGGGGGACCTGGCGCTCGTCGTCAACGGCGAGCTCTATGACCACGAGCGGATCCGCCGCGAGCTGCAGGCGCAGGGCTGCCGCTTCCAGACGGAGTCCGACAGCGAGCTCGCGCTGCACCTCTACCGCCGCTCGGGCATCGCCGGGCTGAAGCAGCTCCGGGGCGAGTTCGCCATCCTCATCTTCGATCGCCAGCGGCGGCTGATGCTGGCGGTGCGTGACCGGATGGGCGTCAAGCCCCTCTTCTACGCGCAGCACCGGGGGGCCTGGTACTTCGCGTCGGAGATCAAGGCGCTGCTGGCCGCCGGCGTCCCCGCGGAGTGGGACGAGCACGCCTACGCCAGCCGCGCCTTCTATCTGCGCGACCACACCCTCTTCAAGGGCGTGCGCAGCGTGCAGCCGGGCTGCTGGGTGATGGCGGACAGCGGAGGCCTGCACCACGGCCGCTACTGGGACATGGAGTTCGCGCGCCAGGACGCGCCGGACCCGGCCGACGAGCAGGGCATGGTGGAGGCCATCCGCGCCGCGGTGGAGAAGTCCGTCGAGCTGCGCCTGCGCGCGGACGTGCCCATGGGCGTCTACCTGAGCGGCGGAATCGACTCGTCCGCGATGCTGGGCGTGGCGACGCACGTGGCGGGCCAGCCCATGGACGCGTTCAACCTGTCCTTCACGGACATGGACGACTACGACGAGAACCGCTTCGCGCGGCTCGCCGCCGAACACAACGGGGCGCGCTTCCACACCGTCGCCGTGTCCCAGAACGACCTGGCCGACCACTTCGAGCAGGCGCTGTGGCACAACGAGACGCCGTTCTTCAACGCGCACGGCGTGGCCAAGTACATCCTCAGCCAGCAGGTCCGCCGGGCCGGGCTGAAGGTCGTCCTCACGGGAGAAGGGGCCGACGAGGTCTTCGCCGGGTACCCGCACTTCCGCCGCGACATGCTGCTGTACAACCCCGAGCGGCAGGACCCCGCGGTCGTCCACAAGCTGCGCCAGCGCATCCAGGAGAGCGAGAACGGCTACGTCCAGCCGGACATGCCCCAGGACATCCACTGGATGGTCCAGCAGCTCAGCCACGGGGTGTCCTGGCTGGACAACCAGGCCGGGTGGTTCAAGGCGCTGGAGGCGCTCTACCGGCGGGACTTCCGCGAGCGCTTCGAGGGCTCGGACCCCTACCGGCAGTTCTACGACCGGCTGGACCACCGCAACCTGGAGGGCCGGGATCCAGTCCACAAGTCCATGTACCTGTGGGCCAAGTCCTACCTGCCCAACTTCGTGCTGACGACGCTCGGCGACCGGATGGAGATGGCCAACAGCATCGAGGGCCGCGTGCCGCTGCTGGACCACCACGTCGTGGAGCTGGCGTGCCAGATGCCCGTCTGGATGAAGGTGCGCGGCTCCACGGAGAAGTACGTGTTTCGCGAGGCGATGCGGCCCTTCCTCCCGGACGCCCTGTACAAGCGCAAGAAGCACTACTTCCGCGCGCCGCCCGCCACCCTCCAGCAGGATGGCCGCCTGTACGAGCTGGTGCGGGACGTGCTGGGGGGCCCGGAGCTGGAGGCCCTGCCCTTCTTCGAGCCGGCCCGGGTGCGCGGGCTGCTGGAGCGCCTGCCGCAGCTCACGGCGCATGAGCAGGGGCTGCTGGACCCGATGCTGATGGAGCTGACCAGCCTGTGCCTGCTCCAGCGGCGCTACGCGCTGCGCGCCCCCACCGTCCAGGAGGACTGGGACACCCGCGAGGTGGCGGCGTGAGGGTGGCCATCATCGGCGCGGGCCTCAACGGGCTGGCGTGCGCCGTCATGCTCAAGCGCTTCGGCGTGGACTGCGTCGTCTTCGAGCGGGGCAAGGGGCCCCGCGACTCGGGGACGGGCATCTACGTGTGGCCCCAGGCGATGCAGATCCTCCGCTTCGTGCTCGGCACCCGGGACTTCCTCTCCCGGGGGCAGCCCATCGAGTACCTGGACACGCACGACAAGCAGGGCCGGCTCATCCACAGCCAGCCGGTGCGCCCGGAGGGCCTGGGCCTGCCCGCGCCAGCGATGATGTTCCTCCGCACGGAGCTCTTCCGCCTGCTCGCCTCGTGCCTGGAGGAGGATGACATCCACTACGGCATGGGGTGTGAGCGCCTGGAGAACGTGGGTGACCAGGTGCGCATCACCTTCAGCAGCGGCCACGCGTTCGACTTCGACCTGGCCGTGGGCGCGGACGGCGTGTCGTCGACGACGCGGGCCTTCGTCAACCCCGGGCTGGAGCCGCACGCCACGGGGCTGGTGGCGAGCCGGGGCGTGGTGACGTACGACTCGCCCCTGCTCCACTTCGACCGCTGTCAAATCTTCACCGCCAACCACTCCCGGGTGGTCACCTATCCCCTGTCCCAGGCGCGCGCGCTGCGCTACTGGTTCGCCGCCTACCAGCACCACGACCGGCCCCTGCTCGACCGCGCGGGCCTGCTCGAGCTGTTCGCCGAGCTCCCGGCGGACGTGCTGCGGATGATTGACCAGACGCCGGACGAGGCCATCCTCACCCACAAGCTCAGCGCGCTGACGGGGGGCGGCCACTGGTACCGGGGCCGGGTGGTGATGCTGGGGGACAGCATCCACGCCATGCTCCCGACGCTGGGCTACGGCCTGACGCTGGGGCTGGAGAACGGCTTCATGCTGGCCCAGGCGCTGGTGGGCCACTGCGACGCGGAGCTGGAGACGGCGCTCATGCGCTACGAAATCCGGGCGGCGCGGCGCTCGCGGGAGATGCTCCAGGTGATGGACGACATCACCCGGCTCTACTACTTCGAGCCGGAGGGGCAGGTGTCTCCCACGCGGCTGCAGCCCATCGTCCAGCGCTTCCAGCAGCTCGCGCGAAGCACGGTCTTCTAGGAGCCCACCCATGACGGAACACTACCGCGACCAGGTGCGCGCCTTCGTCGACCAGCACGTGCGCCCGCACGTGGACGGGTGGGAGGCGGGCGGCGCCTACCCGCTGGAGCTCCACGCGCTGGCGGGGCGCGAGGGCCTGCTGGCCCTGGGGCACCCGCCGGGCACGCTCCCCGAGGACGCCCCCGCGCTCGCGGTGCTCGTCGAGGAGCTGACGCGCGGCGGGGCCCAGGGCATCACCATGGGCCTGGCCTCGCACTTCGTCAGCCTGGGGCTCGTCCAGGGCGGGGACGCGCGGCTGGCCGCCGAGGTCATCCCCGCGGTGCTGGGCGGCGACCAGCGCATCGTCCTGGCCCTGACGGAGCCCCAGGCCGGCTCGGACCTCCGCGCGCTCCAGTGCCGGGCCGAGCCCGACGGCGGACTGTACCGGCTGACGGGCGAGAAGGCCTTCATCTGCAACGGCGGGCGCGCGGAGCTGCTGGTGGTGGGCGCCGTCCTGGAGGGGGCCCTGGGCCTGTTCCTGGTGAAGGGCTCCGCCCCGGGCCTGAGCCACGCGCGGCGCGACTGCCTCGGGTGGCGCTGCCTGCCGCTGGCGTCGCTCCGTTTCGAGGCGGCGCCCGCGCGGCTGCTCCTCGCCGGGAAGCAGGCCAGCCGGCTGCTCCAGCAGTGCCTGCTCCAGGAGCGGCTGAACCTCGCCGTCATGGCGGTGGGCTCGGCCCAGCTCGCCCAGGAGGCCGCCGTGGCGCACTGCCGCGAGCGGCGCGTGGGCGGCGCCCCGCTGCTGGAGAAGTCCGCCATCCGCCAGCGCCTGGCCGAGCGGCACGCGGCGCTGAGCGTGGCGCGCCTCTACGTGGACCAGGCGGTGCGCTGGCGGGCCAGCGGGCAGCTCACGGCGGCGCAGGCCGCCATCGCGAAGAACGTGGCGGTGGACACGCTGGAGCAGGTCGCGCGCGACGCGGTCCAGGTCCACGGCGCGCACGGCTGCGTGGAGCCGGCGCTCGTCGAGCGCATCTACCGCGACGCGCGGCTGCTCGCCATTGGCGGCGGGGCGCGCGAGGTCATGCTGGAAATCATCGGACGGGCCCTGTGACGAAAGGACACCATGACGACGCTCAGTGAACATGCCCAGGCACACTCCCGGGCCCTGCTGGAGCACGCCTACCAGCGCTACTGCGGCCTGCGGCTGATTGAGCAGCGCCCGGGCTTCTGCCAGTGCAGCCTCCGCGTCACGGAGGCCATCGACAACCTCAGCCACACCCTCCATGGCGGCGTCATCTACTCCATGCTGGACGTGGTCAGCATGCTGGCCACCCTGCCCCTGCTCGGGCCCGACGAGTACGCGCTGACCAGCAGCTTCAACAGCATGATGTTGTCCGCCACGCCCCTGGGCACCGAGGTCCTGTTCGAGGCCACCGTCCTCCGCGGCGGGCGCAACCTCATCTTCACCCAGTGCCAGGCCTGGAAGCTCAAGCCCGGCGGCGAGCGGACGCAGGTCGCCTCGGCGCAGCTGAGCAAGCTGCGCATGCGCCACGACTGGCGGGCCAACGCCCCGGTCAGGTAGGGGCGCCGCGCCCCCGGAGCTCACTCCGGCTCCGGGGACAGCGCCTCGCTCCAGCCCGGCTCGCCCTCGAAGCGCCGGGCCAGGAAGTCCACCCACGCGCGAATCTTGGGGGTGACGGTGCGGCCGGGCGCATGCACGGCCCAGATGGACAGCTCGGGCAGCGCGTAGTCGTCGAGCACCGTCACCAGGTGGCCGTCACGCAGCTCCTCCCAGACGGCGAACATGGGGAACTGCGCGATGCCGGCGTGCCCCAGCACCGCCAGCTTCAGGGCCAGGCTGCTGTTGGCCTGCATGGGCCCGCCCGTCTCCACCAGGACCTCGCCCTCCTTGCCGCGCAGGCGCCAGGCCGTCCCCGACGCCAGGTAGGTGTACTGCAGGCACCGGTGCTGCTTCAGCTCCTGGGGCTTGCGCGGCGTGCCATGGCGCTCCAGGTACGCGGGCGTCGCGCAGATGACCCGCTGGCTGGAGGCGATTTTCCGGGCGACGAGCGACGAGTCGGGGAGCTGGGCAATCCGGATGCAGACGTCGAAGCCGTGCTCCACCAGGTCGACGACGCGGTCGTCGAGCTGGATGTCGAGCTCTATCTCCGGATAGCGCGCGAGGAACTCCGGCACCGCGGGGAGCACCCGCAGCAGGCCGAACGTCATGGGGATGCTCACGCGCAGCCGCCCCCGGGGCTTGCGCCGCAGCAGCAGGGCCTCCGCCTTCGCCGCCTCCAGCTCCGCGAGGATGCGCTGGCAGCGCACGTACAGGGACTGGCCCTCGGCCGTCAGCGACAGCTTCCGCGTCGTGCGGTGCAGCAGGCGCACGCCCAGCGAGGCCTCCAACTGCATCACCTGCTTGCTCACCGTGGCCTTCGACAGGCCCAGCGCGCGGGCCGCGGCGGTGAAGCTGCCGATGCGGACCACCTCGGCGAACGTGAAGTAGGGCACCACTTCTTCCATTGGGCTTCTCCAGGAAACAATCCTTTTCCATACAACGCGTTGTGTCCAATGCGCGACATGTCTAAGAGAGCGTGCATGCGTTCCCGTTGCTCCGTGCCGCTGCTGCTCGTGGCGCAATTCCTGGTCATGGCCGCGTGCACCTCTCCCGAAAAGGAAGCCCCTCGGCCTCCGTCCGGCGCCGCCGCCGTGGCGCCGCTGGCGCCGGAGCCCGGCTTCACGCTGCCCAGCCGGCACGGCCCCCGGCCCGAGACGAGCGACGCGCCCCCGGGAACGCCGCTGGCGCACATGCAGCTCAGCCAGCAGTCCCCTCCGGCGCTGCAGGAGCAGCTCTTCCTGCGGGCCTCGGTCCTCCCGGGTGTGCGCGTGGCGCCCAGCGGCATCTCCGTCCCCGGGGCGCGCGCCTTCTGGCTCCACCCGGAGGTCGCGCGGGGCCCCAGGGCGGCGTTCCAGGTGGGCACCGAGTTCGCCCACATCCACCCGGCGCACGACGGCAGCCTCCACATGAAGTTCCCGCCGGACATGGCCGCGCAGGTGTTCCAGCAGGGCTGGGGCGTGCCGCATCCCCGCTCCGGGACGCCCATGGTCTTCGGGCCTCGGACGGCCGAGGAGCTGGAGGTCGTCTGGCAGTTGCTGCTGCGCGCCTACGCCTGGGCCCGGACGGGCCAGGTGGTGGGCCTGCGCGTCGAGTGATTCACCCTTCACCCTTGAGAGAGTCCCCATGAGAACCCTTGTCACAGGCGCGACTGGATACATCGGCTCGGCCGTCGTGGACGCGCTCGCGCGGGCGGGCCACCACGTCCTCGGACTGGCGCGCTCGGACGACGCGCGCCGCAAGCTCGCCGCCCGCGGCGTGCAGGCCCTGGCCGGAGACCTGGCGGAGGCCGCGGGGCTCGCCGCGCTCACCGAGCAGGTGGACGCGATTGTCTGGACGGCGACGACCAACAGCGAGGCCGTGGACGCGCCGGCCGTCGCCGCGGCGCTGCGGGCCATGGAAGGCACCGGCAAGCGCTTCATCTACACCAGCGGCGTCTGGGTGCACGGCGACACGCGGGGCGCGGTCGTCGACGAGGACAGCCCGCTGGAGGCGGCGGAGCTCGTGGCGTGGCGCCCCGCGGTGGAGCAGCGCGTGCTCAGCGCGCCCGGGGTGCGGGGGGTCGTCATCCGCCCGGGCATCGTGTACGGCCGCACTGGCGGCATCCCCATGATGCTCGCCGCCTCCGCGCGCGACGACGGCGCGGCGCGCTACGTGGGCACGGGTGAGAACCGCTGGCCCGTGGTGTTCATCGAGGACCTGGCCCAGCTCTACGTGCGCGCGCTCGAGCAGGCGCCCGCGGGGACCGTGCTCGTCGCCGTGCAGGGCCCCTCCGTGCAGGTGAAGGAGATCGCCACCGCCGCGAGCGAGGGCGCGGGGGCCCGGGGCAACACGCGCGCCTGGCCCCTGGAGGACGCCCGGAAGCAGTTCGGCGCCTTCGCGGACGCGCTGGCGCTGGACCAGCAGCTCACGTCCCGGCGCGCGGAGCAGTTGCTGGGGTGGACCCCGCGCGGGCCAGGCATCCTGGAAGAGCTGCGCACCGGCTCCTACGCGCGCCGCTGAATCACAGACTCAATGACAGGCACCCTCGCCGCGGCCGCGGAGCACGCGAGCGGTGTGCCCGACACCCAACGACAGACATCACCAAGGGGGAAACGATGCAAGCAGGCCTGGAAGCAATGGGGATCGCCGTTCCGGCGACGTACGTGGAGTTGGCGGACCTGGCCCTGGCGCGAGGCGTGGCGCCTGGCAAGTACGTGGACGGCCTGGGCGTGACGCGCATGTGCGTGCCGCTGGAGCAGGAGGACACGGTGACGCTGGCGGCCCGCGCGGCGCGGGCGGCGCTGGAGTCAGCCGGGTGCGCGCCGTCGGAGGTGGGCATGCTGGTGGTGGGCACCGAGACGGCGGTGGACCACTCCAAGCCGGTGTCCTCCTACGTGCAGGGGCTGCTGGGGCTGTCCACCGGCTGCCGCGTCTTCGAGACGAAGCACGCGTGCTACGGCGGCACCGCGGCGCTGCAGATGGCGCTGGACTGGGTCCGCTCGGGGAGCGCCCGCGGCAAGAAGGCGCTCATCGTCTGCTCGGACATCGCCCGCTACGGCGTGGGGACTCCAGGGGAGCCCACGCAGGGCGCGGGGGCGGTGGCCATGCTCGTCTCCGACCAGCCCCGGCTCATCACCTTCGAGGCTGGGAAGACGGGCGTCTACTCCAAGGACGTGATGGACTTCTGGCGGCCGCTCTACTCCAAGGACGCGCTGGTGGACGGCCACTACTCGGTGCAGTGCTACCTGGACGCCCTGGAGGGCGCCTACCGGGCCTACCAGGCCGTCGAGGCAGACGCGGGCGGCGCGCGCTTCTACAGCGACCGCTTCGCCGCGCTCGTCTACCACGTCCCCTACGGGAAGATGTCCCGCAAGGCCCACCGGCACCTGCGGACGCTCGACGGCGACCCGGCCCCGGATGACAGCTTCGACCGGCTGGTGGGCAGCAGCCTCGTGCTGCCCTCGCAGGTCGGCAACATCTACACGGGCTCCATGTACCTGGCGCTGGCCAGCCTGCTGGGGACCGCCCAGGAGGACCTGACCGGCCGGTGCGTGGGCCTCTTCTCCTACGGCAGCGGTTCGTGCGCCGAGTTCTTCAGCGGCGTGGTGCAGCCCGGCGCCCAGGCGCGCGTCAAGGCCCTGGGGCTGGAGGCGCTGCTGGAGCGGCGCCGCGCGCTCTCCATCCCGGAGTACGAGGACGTGATGCGCGCGCGCGAGCGCCTGGACGAGCGCCCCGCCGCGGACGCCCCGGGCACGGGCTTCCGCTACCAGGGCACGCGCGACCACAAGCGCATCTACGTGAGCTGAGCTTCCCCCCAGGTTCCTTCCCAGGAGCGACACACCATGAAGCTGTCCTTGATGTCCCTGACCGCCGCCGCGTTCCTCTCACTGCCCGCGCTCGCCGCCACCACGGAGTACGAGCTGGATTCGACCAACTCGGTCGCCCTCTTCTCCGTGAAGCACATGATGGTGTCCAACGTCCGGGGCACCTTCACCAAGGTGACGGGCACGGCCCACATCGACGAGCAGGACCTCACGAAGTCGAAGGTGGAGGCGACCATCGACGCCACCACCGTCAACACGAACGACGCCAAGCGCGACGAGCACCTGCGCGCCCCGGACTTCTTCGACACCGCGAAGTACCCCACCATCACCTTCAAGTCGACGAAGGTGGAGAAGGCCCGAGGGGGACTGAAGGTGACGGGCAACCTCACCCTCCACGGCGTGACGAAGCCCGTGGTGTTGGACGTGGAGGGCTTCACCACGGTGTCGAAGGACCCCTACGGCAACACCAAGCGGGGCGGGTCGGCCACCACGAAAATCAACCGCAAGGACTTCGGCCTGAGCTGGAACGACGTGCTGGAGACGGGCGGCGTGGCGGTGGGCGAGGAGGTCACCATCACCCTCGACATCCAGATGAACCAGAAGAAGCCCGCCCCGGCCGCCACGAACGGCGCGCCGTAGCACCCACCGGCCCCTCCCCCTTCGCATCCACGGTCCCCACCAGCGCCCGTCCCGGACGGCGCTGCCTTCAGGAGATGGTCAGCGCCATGGCCCGCACCACCGGACATCCTCCTCCGAGCAGACAGGTGACGCTCGAGAACCGACGCAGGCACTGCGCCGCGTGTGGCGGGAAGGCGTCCGCGGACTACCGGGCCCGCCGCAACGTGGTGACCCTGACGGGCGTCGTCGCGCTCAAGGTGCAGGTGCGCGTCTGCCACCGCGAGGGCTGCGCGCTCCACCTGAGGGCCATCCGCGCCGAGGAAGAAGGCCTGTGGGTCCTGCCGGAGCAGGAGTTCGGCCTGGACGTGATGGCCCTCGTCGGGGCGCTGCGCCACCAGGCGCAGCGCAGCGTCCCCTTCATCCACACCGCCCTGCGAGCGCGGGGCGTCCCCATCTCCGAGCGGAGCGTCACGAACCTCATCGACCGGTACGAGGACCTGCTCGCCCTGCGCGTCGCCGACAGCGCCCACATCCAGGCGGCGACCCTCAAGCTGGGCAGGGTGGTCCTGGGCATCCGCGGCCCCTGCCCCGGGCCCGGGGAGGACACGCTCTGGGTCCTCCGCGACTGTCTTTCAGGGGAGGTCCTGGCGGCCCGGAGTCTGCCGGAGTGCCGGACGGCGGAATTGGGGTCGCTGCTGGAAGAGGTGGCGCGCTCGCTGCGCGTCCCCATCACCGGTGTCATCTCCAGCGGCCAGGGCGCGCTGCCAGGCGTGGTGGCCGCTGCGCTGCCAGGCATCCCGCACCAATTCTGGCCAGCCAGAGAGGGCGGCGGCCCGGAGCCCGCCGTCGCCCCGGGTGCCCACCGGCACCCTGGAACGTCCCCCCCGGCGCCACGCCGGCCCCCCCACGCGCTGGATACCCGCCTTCCCCCGCCGTCCCTCCGAATGAAAACGCTCTTCACCACCCTCAGCACCACCATGCTCCTGCTCGCGGCGCCCGGCGCCCGGAGCGCCGAGCCCTCGCGACCGCCGCATACCCTCACCTACGAGACGTATGCCTATTCCGGGACGCTCGACGGGCAGGCGACGACGGTGCTCGCCCCCGCGCTCTTCGCCAACGTCGCGCTCTCCGAGCGCTGGACGCTCAGCGCGGCGTGGCTCTTCGCCTATGCGCCCGCGCGCGCCGGAGGCCGCACCGCGTTCCAGGTGGGCAACCCTTCCGTGGGGCTGGGCACCGTCCTCTGGGATGACGGCGTCAAGGTGCGCACCGGGGCGGGGCTGGTCCTCCCCTTGACGCTCCTCACCGACCCGGATGCCGCCGGCTCGGCCCTGCTCCGGCGCGCCGCCACGCTCCGGGGCAACAGTGGCTTCAGCCTGGTGGCGCCCGGCCTGCTGGGGCTCACGCCCTGGGCGGACGCGAGCTGGCGGACGGGCCGCCTGCGCTTGAGCCTGGACGGCCGCCTGCCCATGGCCGTCCAGCTCTCCGAGGCGCGCGGACGGCGCGCGGACGCCGTGGTGCAGCTCTCCGGCGCCGCGAACCTGGACGTCTCGTCGAACGTCATTGTCGGCACCACGCTCCAGGCCATCTACATCACGACGGCGGCGCCGCAGGTGGACCCCACCCACTTCGCGCTCATCCCCCACGTCCGCCTGACAGGCGCCGCGGGCTTCGCCGAGGCCCGGCTCGTCGTCAACCTGGACGCGCCCCTGGGCTTCAGCTTCTCGCGCGGGGGCCTCTGGGCCGCCGCGCTCGCGCTGGGCACCTCCCTTTGACGGCCCCCATGCGAGCCCCCACCGCCGCCGCGTCACGGCTCCGCCAGTGGGGTGACGCCCCCCTGCTGCTGCTCATCGCCACGGGCATGCTGCTGGGGAGCATGCTGCCCATGTCACGCGTGGCCCGCGTGGAGGGCTGGTCTCCCCTGGCCTTCGCCTTCTGGCCCGCGCTCGGCAGCGGGTTGGCGCTGGTCGCCGCCGCGGGCCGCGCCGGTACCAGGCCCGCCACGACGTGGCCGGTCCTTCGCTACAGCCTGATTGCCGGCGTGCTCAGCGTGGCCATCCCCAACACCGTGACGTTCATCGTCATGCAGCGGGTGGGGACCAGCCTGACGTCGCTGGTGTACACGCTGCCGCCGCTCTTCACGTACACCTTCGCCTGGGGCGTGGGCATCGAACGGTACCGGCCCCTCCGTCTGGCCGGAATCCTGGTCGGGTTGGTGGGCGCCGCCCTCCTGGTGCTGAGCCGCGAGTCCGCGGGCGGCCTGGACGCCTCCGCGTGGCTGGCCCTGGCGCTCTGCACGCCCATCAGCATCGCCGCGGGAAACGTGTACCGGAAGCTCCACATGCCCCCGGGCGTGGAGTCCGGCCTCCTGGCCGGAGGCATGCTGCTGGGGGGCTCGCTCGCGCTGCTCCCGCTGCAACTGGCGAGCGGCGGCCCCCTGGCGACCCGCCCCTCCGCGTGGCTGGTCATCCTGGCGCAGTGCGCCTTCACCGCTCTTGGCTATCGCGTCTACTTCCACTTCCAGCGCGTCGCCGACCCGGTGTACTTCAGCCAGTTCGGCTACGTGCTGTCGGCGACCGGCGTGCTCTCCGGCCTGCTCTTCTTCAACGAGCACCTGAGCCTGCCCACCCTGCTCGCCATCGGCGTCATCGTGGCGGGCATCGCCCTGGTCAACCTGCGCCCGGGTGAAGCGCGCGCATGAGCCCGCCCGCCGGGGCGCGCCCTCAGTCCGGATAGCTGAACGTCACCGGCAGCTTCACGTCCGGGTGGAGGCTGCGGGCCACGGGGCACTCGCGGCCCACCTTCTCCAGCGTGGCGCGCTGCTCGGCGGACAGGCCCGCGGGCATCTGGATGTCCAGCACCAGTTCGCCAATGCGGCGCGGCGGGGGCGTCATGCGCTTCTCCACGCGGGCGCGCACCTCGCCCAGGGCAATGCCCTCCCGCGAGGCGAACAGGTGCATCGTCGTCACCGCGCAGGACATCAGCGCCGCGCCCACCAGGTCCGTGGGCGAGAAGCTGCCTCCGGTGCCGCCGTTGTCGCGCGGGGCCTCCGTCTGGTTCACCGTGCCAGACGGGCCGTGGGTGAGCTGCGTCTTGAACTGGGGCTGGCTGACCAGCGTCATCACCACGCCCGTGGCGGGCGGCTGCGGCGAGCTCATGTGGGTGCTCCTCGAAGGAAAAAGGCTCAGGGGTTCAGCGGACGTACGCCTCGTGCTGCTTCGCGTCGTCCTCGGTGGAAGGCTCGGCGTCCTCCACGCTCCAGTCCAGCGTCTTCATCAGCGACTTGCGGCGCTTCTTCACGTCCGCGTCCAGGAAGGTGATGGCCTCCGGCAGCTTGTCCATCAGCCGCATCGGCTTGCGCTTGTTCCTCGGCTCGTTGAGCAGCGCGTGCGTCAGCCAGGGGAACACCGCCGTCACGTCGCAGTGCACGTACACCGAGCCCGTCTCCACCGCCTCCACGGAGACCTTGCCCCAGGTGTGGCCCTCACCGGCCGGGCAGCTCGACAGCGCGCCGTTGTCCACCGGGTCCACGCAGAACTGCACGTCGATGTCGAAGCCCTGCGTGGGCACGCTGAGAATCTGGTCCAGCAGCGGCTCGCCCTGGAGCGTGTAGTTCTTGGGCACGCCGCCGCCCAGAATCCAGATGGCCAGCCGCTTGCTGCCGTGGTGCCGGCAGAAGTGCTGCATGGCGGCCATGGAGTAGACGTCGTCGTTGATGTCGAGCTCGAACTTGAACGCGTCACCCAAGAGCCGCTTGAGCTTCACCACGTTGAGGAAGATGGAGCCGTCCTGCACCGCGCCCACCCAGATGGGCACCGCGTGCTTGTAGGCCGTGGACAACAGCGACGGCTGCTTCACGCCCAGCTTCTTCTCAATCTGGTGGACGGCCTTGCCCAGCAGGTAATGGAACTCCGGCGTGGTCATCTTCCGCTGGAACTCCGGCCCCCGGATGATGGCGGAGAAGAGCCGGTCGGTGTCCAGCAGCGCCTCCTCCCAGAAGCCCAGGTCGTAGATGCGGATGATGCGCGCCAGGCGGTACTGGAGGTCCCCCGCGTTCGGGTTCACCTCGCGGATGGCGTGGCCGATGATGCGGTGGGCGTCGTGGTAGAGGTTGGCGCCCGTGGTGGTGATGGCGGAGATGACGCCCTTCTCGATGAGCGGGATGATGCAGCTCTGGTGCAGGCCCGCGGGCGTCATCGCGCCGGACAGCGTGAGGAACACCGACGCGTCCTGCTCCATGGACTTCGACATCAGCTCGAACGCCGTGCGCTCCTGGCGCCCCACGTAGGCGCTGAAGGCGTGCGCGAGCAGCTCCGCCGGCTTCTCCTTGCCGGTGATGGGGCGCGGGTCCGCCTTGCGCGCTCCGGAATACGCGCCGCGCAACGACTTCTTCGGCTTCGAGGAGGTCTTGGCCATGGCCCCGACTCTACTTGTTGCGCTTGCGCGCGGCGCCCGTCACCTTCGACGGCGCCTCCGGGACGCGCTCGGGCGCGCCGAGCACCTGGGCCCGCACCTGCTCGGCCGGCAGATGGGAAGTGTCCGCCATGACACAGGACACGAAGGCCAGCTCCGCCAGGGCCCGGCGCGCGCGCTGCCGCATCGCGGGGTCCTCCGAGGACAGGACCTCGGTGGCGGAGGCCACGTAGCTGCTCGCAAGTGACTCGAAGAGGTAGACGCGGTTCTCGATGGTCGTATCGGCCTTCTTGCCCATAGGGCCCAGACACTAGGCACACCCGGGTTGGCGGCGGCACCCCCCATGCCGCAAGTTGGTGTGAAACCCGGCACAGGTCGCGTATGGGAGACATTCACCCCACCCCGGAGCCCGCCGTGATTGACCTGCACTCGCACACCACCGCCAGCGACGGTCAATATGCCCCCACGGAGCTGCTGGCCCGCGCGGCCGCCGCCGGGGTGACGGTGCTGGCGGTGACGGACCACGACACCGTCGCGGGGCTGGCCGAGGCCGCGGAGGCGGCGCGCGCCCACGGCGTGGAGCTGGTGCCCGGCATCGAAATCTCCGCGTTCATCCACGGACGCGAGTGCCACATCCTGGGCCACTTCCTGCGGCCGGACGACGAGGACATCGCCCGCTTCGCCGACCGGCTCCGCCTGGAGCGCGAGCAACGCATGGAGGCCCTGCTGGAGCGGATGCGGCAGCTCGGCTACCCGGTGCGCATGGAGCACGTCCGGGCGGTGGCCGGTGACGCGCAGCTCGGCCGCCCCCACCTGGCCCGGGTGCTGGTGGACAGGGGGTGGGTGGTGGACGTGAAGGAGGCCTTCGACCGCTTCCTGGGAACGCGGGGCGCCGCCTGGGTGGAGCGCTTCAAGTTGGACGGCGAGGACGCCATCCGCCTCATCCGCAAGGCGGGCGGCACGGCCACCCTCGCCCACCCGGGCTCGTCGCGCATGGAGCGGCTCGAAATCCGCGCGCTCGCGCAGCTCGGCCTGGCCGGCCTGGAGGTCCTCCACGAGGACCACAACCCCAGCGTGCGGCAGAAGTACCTCGCCCTGGCGAAGGAGCTGGACCTGGTCCCCACCGCCGGCAGCGACTTCCACGGCGAGGCCATCTCCGCCGAGCACCGCCTGGGCTCCGCCTCCATGCCGCCCGAGCTGTTCGCCCGGCTCAAGGCGCGCGCCCGGGCCTGAGCCGCCGCAGGCTCGCAAAAGCGTAGAATCCTGGAATTTGCTAGGCTCTGGGCCTCCATGGAGTGCCCGAGCGAGACGACACTGAGCGACTTCCTCGAGGGGGCGCTCCCGGACGCACACCGGACGCGCGTGCTGGCCCACGTGGAGGGCTGTGAGCGCTGCCAGGAGCACCTGGCGCTGGGCGCCAGTGTGTCGGAGGCCGTCTCCCCGCTGGCGGAGGGGCCGCAGGTCGCCGCGGGCACCCACCTGTCACGCTACGTGGTGCGGGAGCGCATTGGCCGGGGCGCCATGGGCGAGGTGTACGCGGCGTACGATCCGGAGCTGGACCGGCGGGTGGCGCTGAAGCTGCTGCGTCCGGAGGGCCGGCAGTTGGAGGAGCTGCGCCTGCGGCTGCTGCGCGAGGCCCAGGCCCTGGCCCGGCTGGCCCACCCGAACGTCGTCACCGTCCACGACGTGGGCGTCTGCGGCGACTGCGTCTTCCTGGCGCTGGAGCTGGTGGAGGGCGCGTCCCTGGCGGAGTGGCTGACGGCGCCGCGCCCCTGGCGGGACGTGGTGCGCGTCTTCATCGACGCGGGCCGGGGGCTCGCGGCCGCCCACGCCGCCGGGCTGGTCCACCGCGACTTCAAGCCGGGCAACGTCCTGGTGGGGAACGACGGGCGCGTCCGGGTGACGGACTTCGGGCTGGCGCGTCCGTCCCACCGCCGGGTGCCGGGCCGTGGCGCCACGCCGGCGCGTCCGCCCGAGGCGGCGACGTCGGGCTCGCTGGTGGACTCGCCGCTGACGCACTCGGGCGCGCTGCTGGGCACGCCCGCGTACATGGCGCCCGAGCAGCTCCAGGGCCACGACGTGGACGCGCGCTCGGACCAGTTCAGCTTCTGCGTGGCGCTCCATGAAGCGCTCCACGGGGTGCGCCCCTTCGAGGGCCAGACGCTGGAGGCCCTGGGGCAGGCCGCGCGGGAAGGCCGCATCCGCGCGCCGGAGCGCGAGTCGAAGGTCCCCGCCCGCGTGAGGAAGGCGGTGCTGCGCGGGCTCCGCGCCCTGCCGGAGGAGCGCTTCGCGTCGATGGAGGCGCTGCTGGCCGAGCTGTCGCCACGCGCCAGCCGTCGCCGCGCCTGGGTGGGGGCCTCCGCCGCCGTGGCCTGCCTGCTGGGGCTCACCGTGGGCTATGTCGCCGCGCATCGGCGGCAGGCCGGCTGCGAGTTGGAGGCCGCGCGGCTCTCCGCTGTCTGGGGGCCGGAGCGCCGGGAGCGGATTCACGCGGCCTTCCTCGCCACGGACAAGCCCTTCGCCGCCGCCGCATGGGAGGCGGTGGCCACATCGCTGGACCGTCACGCGGAGACCTGGCGCACGCTGCGCACCGACGCGTGCATCGCCTCGCGTGACGACGCCAGCGCCTCGTGGCAGACGGCGGCGTGTCTGGACACCCGGCTGTGGGACCTGGCCGCCGTGGTGGACGTGCTGGAGACGGCGGACGCGCGGACGGTGCAGAACGCGCCGCGGATGGTGGCGTCCCTGGAGGGCCTGTCCGGCTGCCGGGACGCGCCGGAGCTGGCGAACCGGCCCCAGCCTCCAGAGGCGCTGAGGCCGCGCGTGGACGCCGCGCGGCGCAAGCTGGCCGAGGCCCGGGCCCGCATGGACGCGGGCAACCACCCCGGCGCCCTGGAGGTGACGACCGCGCTGCTCCAGGACCTCCAGGGGCTGGACTACCGCCCGCTGGAGGCCGAGGTCCTCACGCTGCACGGCTATGCGCACGGGCTCGCCGGCAGGCCCAGGGAGGCCGAGGAGCACCTCTACGAGGCGCTGTGGGCCGCCGAGGCGGGCCGCGACGACGAGACGGCGGCGCGCGTCTGGAATCTCCTCCTGTGGGTGGTGGGCGACCAGATGGCGCGCATGGACGAGGCGAACCGGCTGGTGCACCACGCCCGCGCCGCGGTGGAGCGCCTGGGACGCGAGCGCTTCCCGCACATCGCCACCGACCTGCACCTGCGCATGGGCGGCCTGCTGCTGGTGCAGGGCAAGCTGGATGAAGCGGACGCGGAGTACACGCAAGGGCTCGCGCTGGCGCGAAGGACGGCGGGCCCCTCGCGCCCGCGCGTCACCTACTTCCTCACCGGCCTGGGGCGGGTGCGCTCGCGGCAGCTCCGCGCGGAGGAGGCGCTGGCGCTCTTCCGCGAGGCCCAGGCCCACGCGTTCCAGGAGCGCCAGTGGAGCCCCGAGCACCCGGTGCTCGCGCTCAACCTCAACAACATCGCCACCGAGCTGATGTACCTGGGCCGCACGCAGGAAGCGCGGGAGACGTTCCAGCGCTCGCTGGCGCTGCTGGAGGCCGCGCGCGGCGAGGACCATGCGAGCCTGGCCGCGCCGCTCAACAACCTGGCCGGCCTGCTGCGCCGCGAGGGCCGGCTGGACGAGGCCCGGAGCCACTACGCGCGGGCCCTGGCCATCTTCGAGCGCAGCAAGGGGCCGGACCACCCGAGCACCGTCACCGCGCTCGGCGGCCTGGGCATGGTGGCCTATGACTCGGACCGGCTCGACGAGGCGCTCGCCCACAACCAGCAGGCGCTGGAGCGCATCCAGCGCAGCGTGGGCGAGGACTCCCCCCGCCTGGAGATGTCGCTGCGCAACCTGGGCCTCATCCACCTGCGCGCGGGCCGGCCCGCGGCGGCGCGGCGCAGCCTGACGCAGGCGCTGAGCCTCCTCCAGCAGGTGAACGGCGCCGACAGCGTGGTGGCGTGCGGCGTGGAGCGGGACCTGGCCCGGGTGGACCTGGAGACGGGCGCGTTCCGGGCGGCGCTCACCCGCTGCCAGCGGGCGCTCACGCTGGATGAAGCCGCGCAGGGCGAGGACAGCCCGGACGTCGCCCTGGACTTGGCCTGCCTCGGCGAGGCCCACCTGGGCCTGGGCGCGCCCGGGCGGGCCGCGCCGCTGCTCGAACGCGCGCGGCGCATCCATGCCCGCGCGTGGCTGGACCGGAAGGAGGCGGCGCGGGTGTCCTTCCTGCTCGCCCGGGCCCTGTGGGAGCGGCCCACGCCGGATGAACGGGCGCGGGCCTCGGCGCTCGTCCTGGAGGCGAAGGCGTGGCTGGAAGCCCAGGGCCCGCGCGCCCGGCGCGAGCACGAGGAGCTCATGGCCTGGCAGGCACGGCACCTCCCCCGCGTGAGCGAGGTCACCCGATGAGCCCGGCTCCGGGCACGCTGACGGCGCTGCTGCTCGCGGGGGCGCCCGAGCCGCTGCACGCGGCGCTGCGGTCCACGCCGGCCGTGGAGTCGCTGCTGACGGACCTGGTGGCCAGAGGCCGCGCGGCCTGGCCCACCGTGGCGGTATCTCCAGAGGCCCTGTTGCACCACGTGGGCCGGCACCTGCGCGAGCAGGGGTGCCCGCTGGACGCGCTCCGCCAGCTCCACGCCGAGGACGTCCACCTGGCGTGCGCCTGCGCGCGAGGCGAGCCGCACGCGCTGGCGCTCTTCGAGAAACACGTCCTCCAGAAGGCGGCGGCGCGGCTGTCCCGCCACAGCGCGGCGCAGGTGGACGAGGTGCTCCAGGTGACGCGCCAGCGGCTGCTCTTGGGCGCCCACGGCGGCGCGCCGAAAATCGCGGAGTACTCCGGCCGGGGCTCGCTGGGCGGCTGGGTGCGCATCGTCGCCTCGCGCATTGGCGGGGAGCTGCTGGCGCGGGCGGGCCGCCACGAGCAGGCCTCCACGCCGCCCGAGGCCCTGGAGCACCTGCTGTCCCGGGACGACCCCGAGCGCAACGTGCTCCAGGCCCACTCGCGGCGGGCCCTGTCGGAGTCCCTCCAGGTGGCGCTGGAGGCGCTGTCCGAGCGGGAACGCGCCCTGCTGCGGCTGCACCACCTCCACGGCCTCACCATGGACCGCATCGCCACGCTGTACGCGGAGCCGCGCTCCAGCGTGGCGCGGCACGTGGCCCAGGCCCGGGAGCGGCTGCTGAAGCGGACCCAGCGCGAGCTGGCCGCGCGGCTGAAGCTGGACGGGCGCGAGGTGGAGAGCCTGCTGGGGCTGGTGGTGAGCCGACTGGACCTGAGCCTCCACCGGCTGATGGGCTGACGCGGCGCGGGCCCGGCGCCGATTCGGGCTGCGGGCCCGGCACAGGCAATGCCATCATCCGCGGGAACCCCTTGGACGATGAGGCCCACGACGATGGCGCAGAAGAAGGCGAAGGCGAAGCGAGCGGACCGCGACCTGGAGAAGACGTACCCCCGCAAGGACTTCGTCGCGAAGCTGCGGCGGCTGGCGGACGCCCTCGAGGCGGGCAAGGCCTTCAGCATCCAGGTCGCCGGCGAGCGCCTGCGCATCCCCGCGGACGCGCTCTTCAACATCGAGCACGAGCGCGAGGACGGCGTGGACGAGGTCGAGTTCCAGCTCCGCTGGCAGCGCGAATGAGCGTCAGCTCCGCGTCGTCTTGAAGCGGCTGGTGACGGCGGTGAGGCCCTCGGCCACCGCCTGCAGGTCCTGGGCGATGCGGGTGGTGCGCCCCGTCGCGTCCACGCCCTGCTTCACCAGCTCCGCGACGTTGCGGGCCCCCTGCACGGCCTGCTCGCTGGACTGCCGCTGCTGACGGGTGGCGATGGTGATCTGCCGCGCCGCCTCGCTGGTGCCACGCGCCAGCTCGACGATGCGCTGGAACACGGAGGAGGCCTGCTCCGCCACCTCCACGCCCCGGTCACTGGTGGCCATGCCCACGCGGGCCTTGGCCGCCGCCTCCTCGCCGGAGTCCTGCACCTTCTCCACGATGCGGGCGATGTCGCGCGCGGAGGCGGACACGTTCTCCGCCAGCTTGCGCATCTCCGCGGCCACCAGCGAGAAGCCGCGCCCCACCTCGCCCGCCTTGGTGCCCTCCAGCGCCGCGTTCAGCGCCAGCAGGTCGGAGCGCTCCGCCACCTGGTTGATGACCTGGGCAATCTTCGACACCTGCTGCAGGTCCTGGTTGAGGCCGACAATCGCGTCCGCCACGCCCTTGGACTCGGTGCGGATGTCGTTGATGCCGGCCACCACCTGCGCCACCACCGCCATGGCCTCCGCCACCGCCTCGTGGGTGCGCCGCGCGCTCGACTCCACCACCTCCGTGGAGCTGGAGATCTGCTCGGCGGTGCGGCTCAGCTCCTCGAACGTGGCGGCGATCTGCTGCGCGTAGGCCGCCTGCTGGCTGATGACGTGCTCCTGGTCCGCGGACGCGCCCAGCAGGCCGCGCGACGCGCCGGAGAGCTGCTCCGAGCGCGACACCATCTCCATCACCGAGCCGCGCAGCGTGCCCAGCATCTTGTTGAAGGACTGCGCCATGAGGCGAATCTCGCCCGTGGCCGGCACGTCCAGCTCCCCGCGCGACATGTCGCCCCGGGCCACGTCCCGCACCACCTCCGTCACCCGCGCCACCGGCTCGGCGATGGCTCGGCTGATGAACAGCGACAGGGCCAGCCCCAGCACCAGCGCGCCCGCCAGCCCGGCCAGCGCCGCGCCGCGCAGGTCATCCACCGAGCTGAGCGCCTCCTGCACGCCGAAGCCCGCGACGTAGACGCGCTCGCCGCTGGCGCAGCGGACCGACACCTCCTCGCGCCGCGTGGCCGTCGCGCAGCCCTCCGCCCCGTCCACCCCACCCGCGCGGACCTCCGGCGGAATCACGCCGCGCGCCTGGAGCACCTCGCCCTCCGCGGACAGCAGGCCCTGATAGCGCAGGGTGAAGCCGCCGCGCTCGCTCACCGCCTCCGGGGCCTCCAGCAGCGACAGCACCTCCCCCACCCGGGCCATGGACCGCGGCGAGCCGTCCGCGGTCAGCAGCGCGGGGTGCTGCGACATGAGCCGCGCCACCACCCGCACCCGCTTCTGGAGCAGCTCCAGGGTGACGTCCCGCTGGTGCATCGGGAAGTACACGACGCAGAAGCCCACCACCGCCAGGCAGGGCACGAGCACCGCGATGGCCACCTGCGTCCGCAAGCCGAGCCGGCCCCACATGCCTGTCGCCTCCCCGGTGAGAAAGTTCCACGCCGGATGGATGCCGGACGTCCTCGGACGGTAGGCGCCCCTTCGCGGAGCGTCAAACCGCCCGGCCGGACCGGGGCCATGCGGGCGGCTGATCCACGCCGGGCCCGCACCGGGGTGGCATGAACACCGCTTTTCGCCGTTATCTCAAGGGGTTGGCGCGCCGCCCCCTGGACTTTCCCTTTGACATGGCGCGCGCGGTGTCATTAGGTTCCGCGCGCGATGACTCCGACTCCCCTCACGCCGTACCTGCCGCTGGCCATCGTCCTGCTGCTGGCGGGTGGCATGGCGATGCTCATTCCCCAGATCACCACGCGGCTGGGTCCCCGCCGCCCGAGCGCCATCAAGTCGACCAGCTTCGAGGCCGGCTCCGAGTCGAGCGGCCCGGCGCGGCAGCGCTTCGCGGTGAAGTTCTACGTCGTGGCCCTGCTGTTCATCGTGTTCGACGTGGAAGCCGTGTTCCTGTACCCCTGGGCGGTCAACTTCCAGGCGCTCGCGTGGTTCGGGTACGTGGAGATGCTGGTTTTCGCGGCGACGCTGGTGGTCGGCCTTATCTACATCTGGAAGAAGGGCGCCCTGGACTGGGAGAGCTGAGACATCATGGCTGACGCTGACCTCGCAAACATCGTTACCACGCGCCGCGACGAGTCCATGGGCTGGCTCCAGTCCATCGTCTCCAAGGGCCTGGGCTGGGCGCGCAAGTACTCGCTCTTCACCTACCCGTACGCCACGGCCTGCTGCGGCATGGAGTACATGTCCGTGGCCGCCAGCCGGCACGACATCTCCCGCTTCGGCGCGGAGTTCCCCCGCTTCTCGCCGCGTCAGGCGGACCTGCTGATGGTGGTGGGCACCATCAACCTGAAGCAGGCCCCCATCCTCAAGCGCGTCTACGAGCAGATGGCCGAGCCCAAGTGGGTCGTGGCCTTCGGCGTGTGCGCGTCCTCGGGCGGCTTCTACGACAACTACGCGGTGCTCCAGGGCATCGACCGCATCATCCCGGTGGACGTCTACATCCCCGGCTGCCCGCCGCGCCCGGAGCAGGTGCTGGACGGCCTGATGCTGCTGCAGGACAAGATTGGCAACCAGGTCCACCGCATCGCGGACCGCGAGGAGGCCAACCCCACGGCCGCGCGGCACAACCTGCTGCTGTCCATGAACAAGTAACGCGCCCCACGCGCGGTACCGCCGGGGCCCCGCCGCTCCCCGCCTTCATCGGTGGAAGCGCCGGGGCCTTGGTATTTCTGGCGCCTCCGCGCGGCCCTGCACGCCGTCGAACCACGCCTCCAGCGCCAGCGCGTCCGGCCCCTCACAGTCGCCCTGGCAGGCGCGCAGCACGGTGCCGTTGGCCTGGGGCCGGTCCACCCACCAGCGCTGCCCGTCGAAGGCGCCCACGTCCTTCTCCTGGAGGATGCTGGCGTGGGCCGCGGGCCCCATCTCCACCACGCCATCCGGGCGGATGCGGTACGCGTCGAAGGAGCGGGGCGCCCCCGGCCAGTGCCCCGGGTCGAACACCTCCGGCAGCACGTGGGTGAAGCCCGTCTCCGCGTACAGCGCCAGCGGCGCCAGCGCCTCGCCGCGCAGGAGCGGCACCAGCGACACGCCGTCCACGCCCGACAGGCGCGGCAGTCCGGACAGCTCCAGCAGCGTGGGCCCCACGTCCACCAGCCGCACCAGCGCGTCCACCAGCGCCGGCGCCTCCCCCCGGCCCCCGGGCGGCTTCACCGCCAGGAGGATGCGGTTCTCCTCCTCCGACAAGCGCGCGCCGTGCACGGGCGTGGCGCCGGCCAGGTCCGCGCGGTCCGCGTGGAAGCTCTCGCCGTGGTCCGACAGCAGGAGGATGAGCGCGTCGTCGTAGCGCCCGGCGCGGCGCAGCGCCTCCAGCAGCGCCCCCACCTGCGCGTCCGCCTGGGCAAGCAGCTCGTCGTAGAGCGCCTCCGCGCCCGCGCGGTTCCAGCCGCCCTTCGCGCCCGGCGTCACCGGGGCGAAGTGCATGCGCAGCCGGCGCTCCAGCGGCTCCGACGCCGGCACGAAGCGGCGGTAGAAGGGATGCACCGGGTCCCCCGGGAAGTGCGCCGCCGTGGCGTGGAAGGCGAACAGCGTGGGCCCCTGGCGCGCCTCGTCCACCAGCCGCGCCGCCAGCCGCTCCGCGTACCCCATGGGGTCATGGATGCCGGCCAGCGCGCGGTTGTCGATGAACTCCGGCACCCACGCGGCGCCCAGCGCGTGGTCCGCGAACAGGCCCAGCGCGCGGTAGCGCAGCTTCTCCAGGAGGAAGTTCACCGCGCCGCGCGGGGGCTGCAGCCGCTCCGCGAAGCCGGACGCGGGCCCCTCCGCGTGGAAGCGCGAGCAGTCGGTGGCGAACACCGTGCGCCACCCCGCCTCCGAAAAGGTCTCCGCGAAGGTGCGCTGGAGCTGCATCCGCGAGTCGGACGTCAGCGAGTAGCGCACGCCCGTCTCGTGCGGCCACCGCGCGGTGAGCAGCGAACGCCACGCCGGCTCCGTCTGGGCAATGGGCGTGTACGCGCGGGTGAAGAGCGTGGCGTCCTCCAGCAGGCGCTCCACGTGGGGCGCCACCTCGCCGGAGCCACCTTGGGACCTCAGCCGGTCCGGCCGGAAGGCGTCGATGCCGATGACCACCACCAGCGGATGCCGGGGCGCGTCCCGACCAGCCACCCCCTGCCCCAGCAGCCACAGCCCCAGCAGGCCCGCCAGCGCCGCGCCGCCCCACAGCGCGCGCCGCCCCTGCTTCGAGCGGACCACCCACGCCGCGCCGTGCGCCACCAGCCAGACCGCCACCACCGCGCGGGGATGCCAGGGCTCGCCGTGCTCCACCAGCCACGCCAGCAGCGGCCGCACCGCGGGCAGGTCGTCGAAGAGGGCCGGACGCGCGATGGCCCGGTCCCACGCCAGCAACAGGAAGAGCAGGAGCCCCTGCCCCAGCGAGGCCCCCGCGCCACCGCGTCCCCAGGCGCGCGCCAGCAGCGTGCCCGCCGCCGCCAGCGCCAGGCCGGCCACCGCGTACACGGCCGCCACCCGCAGCAACAGCCCCGGGACGACGGGCCGCATGGCCGCCATCAGCGCCGCGTAGGGGCCGTCCACCGGGATGTCCATGCCCACCACGCCCGAACGGAGGAGCAGCCACGACTCACCCGCGAACAGCAGCACGCCCAGCACGGCGCCCACGAGCAGGCGCGGCCACCAGGAACGGAGGATGCCGGAAGGGGGGGATTCGGGCATGACCTGCCCTTCTATACCCGAATGCAACAGGCGCGTGCCGGCCGGACGACCGCCCCCTCCAGGGCGCGCGTCCCCGGGGGCGCCGCGGAATGGCGGCCTTGACTCCGTGGCGACGGGTGGCCGGCAGGGGCCCCGCGCCGTGGTGCCCGGCGAGCGGCTGCCCGTGGCCACCTTCGCACCCAGTGTGGGACAGCCCCGGGCCGTGCTCGCGGCCGGCTGATCCACCCCCTGTCCGGGCGGCCAGCCACCCTGCCGCCGGGTTTCGCGCAACGCCCGCTTCTGGGCCTCCTAAGTGGGCTACATGGTTGAGGGTTTACGTTGACGCACCCGCCGAGGGCTCCTTATAAAGCCGCGGATTCTTCTCCCTTAGTCATTGGGGCCCCCTTGAGCACTTTCGCGTTGGACAGGGTCTCCGCCCAGCTCCCAGAGGCTGTGGCGGATCGCTACGTGGACCGGACCGGAGGCGCCTGGGCCGTCATCCATGCGGACTCGCTCCCGAAGGTCGCCGCGTTCCTGAAGAACGACCCGGAGCTGGAGTTCAAGCTGTTCGGCTCCATCGACGCCGTGGATCGGCTGCACCTGGCGGAGAACGACCCTCGCTTCGAGGTCGTCTACTTCCTCTATTCCATCAAGCGGCACGAGCACGTGCGGCTCAAGGTGCGCGTGAGCGAGGCCAACCCGGTGGTCCCCACCCTGGTGCCGCTCTTCCGGGGCGCCAACTGGTGGGAGCGCCTGACCTTCGACTTCTATGGCATCCGCTTCGACGGTCACCCCGACCTGCGCCGCATCCTCCTCTACGACGAGTTCGAGGGGCACCCGCTGCGCAAGGACTACGCGCTGCGCGACCGGCAGCCGCTCATCCCCGAGCGCCCCATCAAGGACATCTTCCGCGGTCCCGGTACCAGCGGGCTCTCCTGAGCGAGGACGGACATCATGGCTGACACCCTCAAGCCCGAAGCGCCGAACCCCGACACCGACGCGTACGCCCACGAGTCGGAGCTGGAGGCCCACCTCCAGACCAAGCGGATGGTCATCAACATGGGCCCCTCCCACCCGGCCACGCACGGCACCGTGCGGCTGAAGGTGGAGCTCGAGGGTGAGACCATCGTCAAGATCGACCCCGAGATCGGCTTCCTGCACCGCGGCTTCCAGAAGAGCTGCGAGAACGTCACGTGGACGCAGTGCCTGCCCTACACGGACCGGCTCAACTACCTGTCCGCGATGATGAACAACTTCGGGTTCCTCAACGCCGTGGAGAAGCTCATCGGCCTGGAGATCCCCGAGCGCGCCCAGTACATCCGCGTCATCGGCTCCGAGCTCCACCGCCTGACGGACCACCTGACGTGCGTGGGCGCCACCGGCCTGGAGATGGGCGGCTTCGCGCCGTTCCTCCTCGCCATGGAGTTCCGCGAGCTCATCCATGACCGCACCGCCGAGCTGACGGGCGCGCGCCTCACCACCAGCTTCGGCCGCGTGGGCGGCAGCAACCGCGACCTGCCCGAGGGCTGGATTCCGCGCGTCCACAAGACGCTGGACCAGGGCCTGGCGCTGCTGGACGAGATGGAAGGCCTGCTGACGAACAACCGCATCTTCGTGGACCGCACGAAGGGCACGGGCGTCATCAGCGCCGAGGACGCCATCGACTTCGGCTACACGGGCCCCGCCCTGCGCGCCTGCGGCATCGACTACGACATCCGCAAGACGAAGCCGTACTGGGTCTACGACCGGTTCGACTTCGACATCCCGCTGGGCGAGCACGGCGACAACTACGACCGCTACCTCGTCCGGCTGGAGGAGATGCGCCAGTCCATCCGCATCCTGCGCCAAGCGATGGACACCATCCCCGCGGGCCCCATCATCGTGGACGACTGGCGCATCGCGCTGCCGCCCAAGCCCGAGGTCTACGGCACCATCGAAGGCGTGATGTCCCACTTCAAGCTGGTGATGGAGGGCATCCAGGTGCCCGCCGGCGAGGTGTACGACGCCACCGAGGCCTCCAACGGCGAGCTGGGCTGGTACCTGGTGAGCGACGGCCGCGGCCGTCCGTACAAGGTCCACGTCCGCGCCCCGGGCTTCCCGGTGCTCGCGGCCGTCCCCCACATCATCGAAGGCAAGATGCTGGCGGACCTCATCCCTACGTTTGACACCATCAACATGATCGGCGGCGAGGTCGAGCAGTGAGCGACAACGACACGAAGAAGCCCACCGGTGATGCGCAGCCGCCTCCGAAGGGGGCGCCCACGGACACGCCCGCGGCCAAGATTGGCCCCGAGCCGTCCAACCCGCCCGCCGGCGCCAAGGTGGACAATCCCCCCGCCGCCGCCAGTGGCCCCACGGGGACGCCGCCGCCCAAGCCGCCCGCGGGCCCTCCGCCCAAGCCGGCGCCGAAGAACCCGGGGTTCATCACCGCCACCATCGACGGCAAGGAAGTCGTGGTGAAGCCGGGGACGAACATGATCGAGGCGGCCAAGCTGGTCGGCTCGGACATCCCCTACTACTGCTACCACCCGCGCCTCTCCATCGCGGCCAACTGCCGCATCTGCCTCATTGAAGCGTCCAACGCGCCCAAGCTGGTGCCCGCGTGCCAGACGCCCATGGCGGAAGGCCAGGCCGTCAAGACGACGACGCCCAAGGTGAAGGAGCAGCAGCGCGCGGTGATGGAGTTCCTGCTGCTGAACCACCCGGTCGACTGCTCCATCTGCGACCAGGCCGGTGAGTGCAAGCTGCAGGACTACTACATGAAGTACGACTACCGGCCCTCGCGCCTGGAGGGCACCAAGGCCCTCAAGAACAAGCGCAAGGTGCTGGGGCCCCGCGTCGTGCTGGACCAGGAGCGCTGCATCATGTGCACCCGCTGCGTGCGCGTGATGAACGAGGTGGCCCAGGAGCCGCAGCTCGGCGTGTTCGGCCGCGGCAGCCACGAGCGCATCGACGTGTTCCCGGGCAGCGAGCTGAGCAGCAACTACTCGCTCAACACCGTGGACGTGTGCCCGGTGGGCGCGCTGCTCAGCCGCGACTTCCGCTTCAAGGCGCGCGCGTGGTTCCTGTCCGCCACCCCGTCGGTGTGCACCGGCTGCTCGCGCGGCTGCACCACCTACGTGGACTGGATGTCGCAGGACTCGTACCGCTACCGCCCGCGGGAGAACGAGGCCATCAACAAGAGCTGGATGTGCGACGAGGGCCGGCTCACCTACAAGTACCTGAACGTGGGCCGCGTGCTGCAGGCGCAGGTGGGCCGCCGCGCCAGCCGCGCCGCCGGTGAGGCGGAGCCCGTCACCACGCGCAAGGAGGCGGTCCAGGCCGCGGCCAAGGCGCTGCGCGCGCTCCAGGGCGGCAAGCAGCTCGCGGTGCTGGCCTCGCCGCTGGCCTCCAACGAGGACCTGCTGGCCGGGCTGAACTTCGCCAAGAGCACGCTGGGCGTGTCCACCGTGTACGTGGGCGGCCGCGCTCCGGGCGCCGCCGACCACTTCCTGATGACGGCGGACAAGAACCCCAACCGCAAGGGCCTGGAGCTCATCGCCAAGGGGCTGGGCCTCAAGCTGGAGACCTTCGACGCGCTCACCACCGCGCTGACGGCGGGCAAGGTGAAGGCGCTCTACGCCATCGGCACCGAGGTGCCGGGCGACGTGGACGCCTTCGCGGAGGCCGCCGGCAAGCTGGACGTGTTCGTGGCGCAGGCCTTCACCGAGTCCGCCATCACCGCGCAGGCCACGGTGCTGCTGCCGGCCTCCGTGCACGTGGAGGACGAGGGGTCCTTCGTGCAGCAGGACGGCATCATCCAGCGCTTCCGCAAGGCGTACCCGCCCAAGGGCGACGTCGTCCCCGGCTGGGAGTGGGTGCGGGAGCTCACCCGCGAGCTGGGTGGCGAGTCCACCTGGAAGCGCGCGGTGGACGTGTGGCGCGAGCTGGCCGGCAAGGTGGCCGAGTTCGCGGAGTTCAACTGGGAGAAGGCGTCTCCGGCGGACCGGGAGAAGCCGGGCATCAATCCGCTGCCGGCAGGTGCCGACGGTCGCCCCGCCGGGTACCGTGAGTTCGGCACGCCTCGGGTGAGGGGTATCTAGTCATGAGCCGCGTACTGACGATTCTCGTCGCCATGTTCACCATCGTCTTCCTGATGGCGGGTGGCATGGCGTCGGCCTACCTGGTGGGCGGGCTGGTGGAGGAGCACTGGTTCTCCGGCGCGAGCCGGCTGACCAACATCCTGTTCCTCGTGCTCGTCTTCGTGATGGTCATCGCCACGCTGCTGACCATGGCGGAGCGCAAGTGGAGCGCGTTCATCCAGGACCGCATGGGTCCCAACCGCGCGCGCATCGCCCTGCCCGGCCTGAAGAACCGCTCCCTGGGCGGCCTGCCGCACATCCTCACGGACGTGCTGAAGATGCTGACCAAGGAGGACCTGATTCCGGGGACGGCCAACCGGTTCATGTTCAACCTGGGCCCCATCCTGGCCTTCGCGCCGACCTTCGCCCTGTTCGCCGTGGTGCCCGCGGGCCCGTCGGTGATGGTGTTCGGCCACAACGTGGACATGGTGGTGGCCACGCCGGACTTCGGCATCCTCTACGTGCTCGCCATCGCCTCGCTGGCCGTCTACGGCACCGCGATGGCCGGCTGGGCCTCCAACAACAAGTTCGCGCTCCTGGGCGGCGTGCGCGCCACCTCGCAGATGATTTCGTACGAGGTCGCGCTGGGCCTGTCGCTGGTCGGCCTGTTCCTGACGTTCTCCTCGGTGCAGTTCCCCGCCATCATCGGTGACGTGGGCAGCATGCTGGGCAACGGCTCCGGCCAGGCGCAGTACCTGTGGCGCACCGACGGCGCGTTCGACCTGGGCCTGCCCGCGTGGGGCATCATCATCCAGCCGCTCGGCTTCCTGCTCTTCTTCGCCGCCTCCTTCGCGGAGACCAAGCGCGCCCCGTTCGACCTGCCCGAAGGCGAGTCCGAAATCATCGGCTACTTCGTGGAGTACTCCGGCATGAAGTTCGGCCTCTTCATGATCTCCGAGTTCGTGGAGGTCGTGGTGCTGGCCGGCGTGACGACGGCGCTCTTCTTCGGCGGCTACCACCTGCCCTTCGGCAACGAGTGGCTGGCCAACCTGCCCGTCATGCAGGAGCACGGCTGGCTGCTGGGCACCATCCTGGGCACGGTGTTCTGGCTGAAGGTGCTGTTCCTCATCTGGGTGCAGCTCCTCATCCGCTGGACCTTCCCCCGCTTCCGCTACGACCAGATCCAGTCCCTGGGCTGGAAGATCCTCCTCCCCATCGGCCTGGTGAACGTGTTCGCCACCGGTGCCCTGGTCCTCTGGGATCCGTCCCTGCGGGCGCTGGCCATCCTCGGCCTGGCGGAGATTGGCCTCCTGGTGGTGTTGACCACGACGACGAAGGTCCCCGCGGGCGGCGCCCACGAGGCGCACGGCGCCCATGGCCACGACCACGGGCACGGTGGGCACGGTGCCCATGACCTGCCGGCGCACGCCCACGGCGCGGCCCCGGCCTCCACCCATTAGGCCGCGCCTTTCGGCCCCAGCATCCGGGAATCGAGAACCATCATGGCCTACAAGGTAAGCAAGGACCCTCGCACGGACATCCGCGAGCGGACCTATGTGCCCAACCTGCTCCGCGGCCTGGGCATCACCGCGAAGCACTTCTTCCGCAACCTCTTCGGGACGCGTGACACCAACACGCAGGTCGTGGACCGCACCGGCTCCAGCCTGATGACGACGGTGGCGTACCCCGAGGAGAAGCCCATCTACCCCGAGGGCTACCGCGGGCTGCACCGGCTCGTCCCTCGCGAGGACGGCAAGCCGCGCTGCGTGGCCTGCTACATGTGCGCCACCATCTGCCCGGCGCAGTGCATCTACATCGAGGCGGGCGAGTACGGCGAGGAGGCCGGGGACTCCGAGGACCGCGTCATCGAGAAGTACCCCACCCAGTTCGTCATCGACGAGCTGCGGTGCATCGTGTGCGGCCTGTGCGTGGATGCGTGCCCCAAGGACGCCATCCGCATGGACACGTACACGCACACCCCGCCCGAGTACACGCGGCAGAACTTCGTCTACGACATCCCGAAGCTGCTCAAGGGCGCGCCGGTGTCGCACCCGTCGGACCCGTGGAACAAGCGCGAGGGCTCCGACGAGCCGCACCACGTCCACAAGGAAGCGCACACGCGCATCGGCGAGGGACTGGTGGAGCTGAAGCTGCCGCACGGGGACCACGGCCACCACGACAAGGCGCTGCCGGCGGGGGCCCATGCGGGCCACCAGACGGTCGTCACGCAGCAGGGCCCCATCCAGGTGACGAAGTTCATCAAGTGAATCCAGATTCCCAGTGAGGCCTTGGCGGCCTCGCCAGGATTCCCGGCCCGCCCTCCCGCGTTGAAGCGGAAGGCGGGCCGGCGCTTTTTCAGGGGGCTGGTGGTGAAGGTGAACCTCTTCAATACGCTTGCTGGCGGCCCGCGGGAGTCGCCGCCGTGAAGCGCTACCGACTGTCGGTGTGCAAGGGCTCGAGCTGCAAGGCGGGCGGCGCGGACGCCGTCTACGCCGAGGCCCGGGACTCGCTGTCCGGCCAGGGCCTGGTGCCTCGCTGTGAGCTGTACCGGGGCGGCTGCTACGGCTTCTGCCACATGGGGCCCAACGTCGTCGTGCGCGAGGACACCGGCCGCAAGAGGGATCCGCTCTCCCCCGAGGACTACCAGCTCATGGGCTGGCCCGGCGAGGTGTACTACTCGGCGATGACGGCGGAGAAGATGCGCCGCGTGGTGGCGGAGCACATCGCGCTGGACGCCCCCGTGAAGGAGTTCTTCGGCCAGCCGGACTCGGACGGCGGCGAGGACTGACTCACGCCGCCGAGGCGGTGGGCCCCACCTCGTCCACGCCGTGCACGCCATCCCAGTCCGCGGGCGGCGGGGTGACGAGGAAGCGGGCGCAGCGGGCCGTGTAGAGCGTGGCGACGGCGTCCTGGTACTCCATGGACGCGCGCTCGAAGAGGGCGTGCGCCTCGGCGAAGCGGCGCTGGTGGTAGGCGGTGAGGGCCTGCTCGTGGAGCGCGAGCTGCTCCTGCATGCGCGGGGTGAGCTCCCCCCGGCGCGCCACCAGCTCATGCACCCGCACCGGCTGCGCGCGGCCCTTGAAGCGCACCTGGTCCACCACGCGGAAGACATAGCTGCCGCTGGCGAGCTGCGCGGTGGTGTCCCCGGCCAGCACGAAGGTGCCGTACACCTTGTTGATGGCCTCCAGCCGCGAGGCCATCCCCACCGCGTCCCCGAGCACCGTGTAGTGGGACTTCAGCTCGCTGCCCAGGTCGCCCACCACCAGTTCGCCGGTGTCCACGGCCGCGCGGAAGCTCAAGCGGTGGCCGTACTTCTTCTCCCAGGGGGCCTGGCGCTCGGCCAGCACCTCCCGCATCTTCAGCGCCGCCTCGCAGGCCAGGTGGGCGTGGCGGTCCGTGCGCACCGGCGCGCCCCAGAAGGCCATCACCGAGTCGCCGATGTACTTGTCCACCTGCCCCGCCGTGGCCCGCACCACCGCGGAAATCTCCGTGAGGTAGTCGTTGAAGAGGCCCACGAGCTGCTCGGGCGGCAGCCCCTCCGACAGCCGCGTGAAGCCCTCGATGTCACAGACGTACACGGACATCTGCCGGCGCTCGGGGCGCATCAGGCTCAAGTCGCGCGCCACCAGCCGGGCCACGTCCGGGCTGACGTAGCGCCCGAGCGCGTTGTGCACGAAGTCCCGAATCTGCCGCTCCGTGCCGTAGGCGTAGCGGATGGTGGCGACGAAGGCGCCCACCATGGCCAGGAGCGGCCCGGCCATGGCCACCCACAGCCGCTGCTCGACGAAGACGTACGCGGCGCCGAAGGTGTAGCCCGCCATGGCCGCCACCAGGAAGCCCACGTAGAGCACGGCCCCGCGCACCGAGCGCAGCAGGAAGCTGAGGGACAGCGCGAGGAAGGCGCCGAGGAAGGCCAGCCCCACGGTGAGGAGCAGGTCCAGGTCCGGCGCGGCGCGGGTGATGCCGTCCGAGCGGAGGATGTTCGCCAGCGCCTGCCCCAGGATGGCGCCCCCCGGCGTCCGCGGCCCCAGCGGCGTGGTGTGCAGGTGCGCGGACTCGCCGGTGGTCCGCGTGAGGACGACGGTGCGGCCCTCCAGGTCGTTCTCGAAGCGCGCGGGGCGCTCGTCCTCCACGTCGAAGACGTTGAGCAGCACGTTCCACGCCCGGATGGAGCGCGCCAGCGAGCCGCGGGAGCCCCGCCCCACGTTGGGCGCGTCCCAGCGCAGCAGGCTGATGCCCGCGCGACTCATGGGGAAGGCGTACGTGTCTCCGACGTGCAGCCTGCCCTCCGCGTAGCGGAGCGAGCGCGTCCCGGCCAGCCGCATGGCCGCGGCCAGGGGCAGCGACGGCAGGATGTGCCGCTTGCCGCGCACGGTGTAGCTCACGAGGTGGGGCATGGCGCGCACCCGTCCGTCCCTGCCCGCCAGCAGCGTGGACGCGCCGTACCCCGAGCTCCCGCCCAGCAGCGGCACCACGGGGTGCTCCAGGTGGCGGAGCTCGATGAGGTCCGTCGCCTCCAGCCCCTCCACCTGGACCTCCGTCAGCGCGACGAAGAGCTCCGTGGGCCCCACGCGGTAGGTGTCGTCCGCGGCGCGGCGCGGCTCCAGGATGAGCGTGGGCGCCCCCAGCCGCGCGCCCAGGCCCCTGGCGTCCGCCTCATCCATGGCGCCGCCCCACACCTCCACCTGGCTGCCCGCGGGGATGATGAAGGCGGGCCGCTGCCCCGCGAGCACGGCCTGCGCGCGGAGGTATGCCGCCTCTGACGACTCATAGACGCCGAGCTTCGCGCGGTACGGCCACAGGCGATTGGCGGGCGGCAGCACGCGCGGGCCCTGCGCCTCCCAGGTGAACGCGAGCAGCGCGCGGCCGGGCTCCCGCTCCAGCAGGGCGGCGAAGGCCGCGTCGTCACACGAGGGGCCCGCCGGGGCGGGGGGGACGCAGGCGTTGGGACTGAGGTCCGTGAAGGGCAGGTCCACCAGGACGAGCAGCGCCCCTTCCTGGACGAGCCGGTGCACCATGCGGCCCACGAGCTGGCGCGGCCACGGCTGCGTGGCGACGCCGGGGCGGGAGTCCTGGCGGGCCTCGGCCAGCGTCTCGTCGTCGATGGCGATGACGACGGCCTCGTCCGGGCGCTCGGAGCGCTCCCCCAGCTCACGCACGCGCCAGTCGTAGGTGACGCGCTCCCAGCCCTCCAGCCAGGCCTGCGCCGCCCCCACCGCCGCTGACGGGACCCAGGCCGCCGGTGGGTCCCTGGGCGGCACGACGCTGGTGGGACGCAGGTACACGAGCAGGCCCAGCACGCCTCCGAAGAGGAGGGCCATCAACAGGGAGACGCCAAGCCGCTTCAGGAAGCGCCGGCCTGCGGAGTGAACGCGGTGACCTTGCACGGGTGGCCCCCAGGATACCCCGAGTCGGGCCCGGGCGCGGGCGTCGTTGCGGGGGGGCCTGCTATGCTCGCGTGCCCATGAAACGCTCCCTGGTGTCCGCGGCGCTCGCCGCCTCCTCCCTTGCCTTCCTGGCGTGCGACCTGGACCAGCTCACCGCCGACCACGTCATGGTGGGCACGCTGCTCTCCACCCCCGAGGTCGAAATCTCAGCCTCCGCGCTGGCCGGCCTCGACGCGGGCACCCTCGGCCCGGATGGGGGTGATGTGCTCGCCCTGCCCGCGCAGACGGCGGCCATCGTCTTCTTCGGCAGCCGGACGGGGGAGAATTCGCAGCCCTCCGGCCTGTCGGGGGCGGACGTCACGGTGCAGCCGGCGGGCGGCGCGGCCACGGCGCTCGCGGACGAAGGCTCCGGCAACTACAGCCGCACCAGCGTGGGCGCGTCCGACTTCACGTACCAGTCGGGCGCCACGTACCAGTTCATCGCGACCCGGGGCGGCACGCGCTACGTGGGCCAGGTGGACGACGCGCCGATGAAGGAGACCATCGCCGCGCTGCACCCGCCCGAGGGCTTCCTGCGCATCGACGCGAACACCCCGCTGTCCTTCGACCGGCCGGCGCCCCCGGCCAACACGGACCGCACGCTCGGCTTCGTCACCGTGGTGCCGCTGAGCGCCGAGGGCGCCCAGGGCGAGCCGACGTACACCAACCTGCCCTCCACGCCGCTGCAAATCCTCCAGTTGGTGGGACTGCCGGGCCCCTACCGCGAGGCCCGCGTGACGATTCCGGCCGCCGCCTTCCCCGAGCGAGAGCAGACCTACCTGGTCATCTTCCACGCCGTGCGCATGGGCGGCGCGGAGTCCGGCAACCTGTTCCTCGGCAGCGCGCTGCTCGCGGGCACCGCGGAAGTGGGCGTGGTGCGCACCCGCTAGGGCGCGCTCCGACCGAGGCGCCGCCGCCCTGCCGGCGCATCACCCCACCTCGATGTCCAGCCCGAGGCGCCCCTCCAGCTTGAGGCGCAGCAGGTGTCCCGCGAAGCGCTCCGACTCCTCGCGGGAGAGGACGTTGCGGAAGGCCGTCCCGTCGGCGACCTCCACCTCCAGCACGGCGCCTCGCTGCAGCAGGCGGAAGAAGTCCTCACCTCCCGAGGGACGCGGCACGAACACGGGAAGGAAGCCCTTCAGCGGCACCACCTCCCCTGCCCCACGGACGCGCGCCTCCAGGCCCGCGGCATCCGGGCGCACCTCGTCAGCGCCCACGCCCTCGTCCGCATAGAGCGGCGCGGGCGCCAGGGACACGTCCTCCGTGGAGTCATCCAGCAGGAAGCCGTACCGGGAAGGAATCCGCCCGGCGAACAGGAAGCACAGCAACGCCGGCGTGTCTCCGGACACGCGCGCCAGGTGGAGAATCGCGCGCTCCGTCCCCACGCGACGCAGCAGCAGCGTCAGGGACGGACGGCTCGCGCCCAGGTAACGCCGCACGCGGTCCTTCAGCGTGGCGCGAATCTGCGCGAAGGCGTCTGCGTGCTTCGCCTCGCTCTCCGCCTCTCTCCGAGCGAGCGCGTCGCGCGCCTGCGTGAGCTTCTCTTCCGCGTCGCGCAGGAACTCACCTGGCGCCGCCGCTCCGGCCACGAGCCCTGGCTCCGTGCCCGGCGTCAGCCCCGCGGCGCGCACCGCGCCCAGGAGGAACGAGCCCTGCTGCTCCAGCCGCTCACGCTCCTCACGGAAGCGGAGCCGGGACGCCGCCTGCTCCAGCTTCAGCTCCAGCCACGCCTCGTACCCGGACTCCAGCGTCTCCAGCGCGCGCAGCCGCGCCAACGCCGCGTCCGGCCCCGAGGCCGCGCCCTCACCTGCCCCGGCGTGCTTCACCACCCCACCCTGCGTCGTGTCGCTCACGAAGGTGGACTCTAACCGGCCCGAAACAGGAAGGCCCCCACCCACGCCGTCACCGGCGCGAATGGAGGCCCCTGCCCCTTTCGGGGTCCTGTGCGGCGCGTGCCGCGAACCGAATCAGGCGGTGCGGGACACGGTGCCCTGCGGGCCCGTCTGCGCCGCGCCCTCGCTGGAGCGGCCCACCGCGTTGTTCAGGTACTCCTGGCCGCTGTGCAGGCGCTGACGGAGGTCGTCGCGGAGCTGGTTGCCCGGCTTGGGCGCCAGCAGCAGGCCCAGGCCCGCGCCCACCAGGATGCCAGCGGCGAAGGCGCCCACGACGGGGAGGAGCGTGTCGACCGTGTCCCGGCGCGTCTCCAGGCCCACCAGGTTCAGCAGGTCGTCCTTGTCCAGCTTCTTGAGGTTGTTGAAGTTCACCATTTCCGACTCCGGGGGTTATGGGGTGGAGGAATGCCCGGCCTCAGTACGTCGGCGGGCGAGGAGTGCCTGCGGAGTTCGCGTCCGCCGAGGCGGACCCCTGCGGGCCCGGACCAGCAATACCACGTCCCGTCTGATAGCCCTGGAAAGCTGCCTCCGCCATGCCCAGCAGCTCGTCCTTGACCAGCGGCAGCGCCGCCAGGCGCACGCCGAGCCGGAGGATGCGCGCCGTCAGCGGCGTGAAGAGCCCGCCGCCCAGCAGATAGCCGACGCCCACCGCCGCCGCCATCATCCCATACGGGTTGCGCTCCACGCGCCCCCGCAGGTCCAGGGTCTGCCCCAAGTCCGTCACCGCGCCGCGCGCGTCCGTCCAGAGCTGCTGCGCGTCGCTGCCGATGTGGTCCACCCGCTGCCCGAAGCCGCCGCCCTGCGGGTCCTGCGGCGTGCCATTGCCCGATGCACCTGGAAACGTCGTCATGCGTTCACCCTCTCGTGTGGTTCCAGCGCGCGTCTCAGCGGCGCGAGGCGATGCGTCCGACGAGGAAGCCCACGGCCACCGCCCCCAGCAGGCACGTGCCCGGGTTGGCGCGGATGAAGCTCACCACGCGGTCGTTCAGGTCCACGATGTTCTGCCGGGCCTCGTCAATCTGAGGCACCACGCGGTCCTGGAACTGGCGGGCCTTGTCGGCGATCTGCTGCGGATTCATGTCCATCGAAGCCTTCTCCTGATTGGGGGGTGCTACGGAAGTCGTCAGTCGCGGGAGCCCAGCCACAGCCCCACCGCGAACGCCGCGCCCACGCAGGCGTAGGGATGGCGGTTCACCCACTGGCGCCAGTCGGCGGCCACGGCCACCTCCTCGCGCAGGGCGCTCACGGACGTGGCCAGCTCGGCGCGCGTGCGCTCGATTTCGGCGCGAAGCTCCGCGCTGCTGCGCGGACCGTACGCCTTGTGCTGTCCATTGCTACCGGCCATGGGGGGGCTCCTTGAAGATTTCGGGGTTCGCGCCCTGGAGCGCGTTCACGGGCGCGCTGGGGGCCGCGCTCGTGAGCGCGGCCACGCTGAGCGACAGCTCCTCGGACGTGTCGTCCATCATCCGGCGCGCCTTCAGCCGGTTCACCGCCCACGCCGCGCCGCCCACGCCGCCCACCAGGTTCAGCAGGCCGATTCCGCCCAGCGCGCCGGCCCAGCCCAGCCACGTGGACAGCCACGCCGCCAGCGCCGCGCACACGAAGCCATGGCCCACGAGGATGAACGGCACGAAGGCCGCGATCATCGCCACGTCCTGGCCCGTGGCCTTCACGTCCTCGGCCAGCTCCATGCGCGCGAGCTGCAGGTGCTGGGTCACCAGCCGGCTGAAGCCGTCGGCCATGCGCCCGACGAGCGCGGAGATACCGCGCTCCGTCTGTTCACTTCCCACGTGCATGCGCTCTCCGGCCGACGCATACGGCCTCTCAAGTGCGTGCCAAACTAGGCACGCACCCGCTCCGCGACAACCACGTCACGGTGCTTTTGTCCGGCACACGCAAGCGTCGGCCAGTGAACGCGCGCGCCGGCCCATCCCACCAGTCTACCCGATGAGCTGCACCGGGGGAGAGACCGAAGGCTCCACGGCGATGGGGGCCTCGAAGCGCAGCACGAGGGGCAGGTGGTCGGACGCCACGCGGCTCAGCGCCGTGCGGTGGGGATGGATGGACAGCGGCCGCACGCCCGCGTCCACGAAGATGCGGTCCAGGCGCAGCAGGGGCAGTCGCGTGGGGTACGTGCGCGCGGGCGCCCCCAGCTCCAGCGCCACGTCGTGGATGGCCTCCCGCACCAGCGAGGGCACCGGCCCGTTCCCCCAATAGTTGAAATCTCCACACACCACCAACGGGGCCTTCCGCGCGGCGTCGCGGAGGATGTCCGAGGACAGCAGCAGCGCCTCCTGCTTGCGCCGCTCGCCCAGGCGCAGGCCCAGGTGCAGCGAGAAGACGTGGAGCTGCAGCCCGCCGCCCAGGTCCAGGTCGCAGCGCAGCGCGCCGCGAGGCTCCCGGCGCCCCACGCTCAAGTCGTAGTTCTTCGACTTGAGGATGGGCAGCCGGGACAGGATGGCGTTGCCGTAGCGCCGGCCGTTGCGCACCACGTTGGGGCCGAACGCCATGTGCAGCCCCAGGAGGTCCGCCAGGTGTTCGGGCTGATCCTCCCGGGGCGTGACGGCGCGAAAGTCCCCCACCTCCTGGAGGGCGACGATGTCCGCATCCACCTCGCGGAGCACCTCGCCCACGCGGCCCAGGTCGAAGTGGCCGTCCGTCCCGATGCCGCTATGGATGTTGTACGAAACGAGCCTCAGCTCCACGCGCGTCGCTCACCCATTTTCAGGACAGGGGCAGGATGCGGCCCGCGGTCATGCGGACCACGGTGACGGGCAGCAGCAGGAGCCGGGTGACGGCCTTGGCGGCGTCCCCCAGTCCGCCCCGCAGGGCCTGGAGTTGATGCGCCGCTTCGTCGCGAAGCTCCGGCAGCCGCCCGCGGGGTGGCTGCTCGCGCGTGGGCGGCAGCGCGCCAATCGGCGCCGTCGCGCCCACCGTGGGGGCCGCGGTCTTGCGCTGCGCGCGCTTCGTGCCCTTGGCGGGCGCGAAGTCCGGGCCATGAGAGAACTTGGCGTCGGGCGCCGGCCGGGCCAGCTCCTCGAGCTGCGCCTCCATCTGGTGCGCGATGTAGAGTTCCTCCGTCTCCGCGAAGCGCTTGCCGTAGTGCACGCCCTCGTGGCTCTCCATGGCCTCGGGATGCGCCTTGGAACGGGCCAGCCGCGCCTTGTCCTGCCGACGCAGGCTTCGCTTCGGCGCCGGCAGCGTCTTCGGAACCTGGTAGTGGTCAAAGCTATAGGGACGAGGCATCCGCGAATCTCCCAATCATCGAGTCCGTTCAGAAGCTAGGAAGCCCCCAGTCCCCCGGGTACGCCTTGACGGAATGTGCCCTGGCGGCCCGCCTGCCCCACGGCCAGGCAGGCGGCGCACGGCGCGGCGACGTCGTCCAAGTACCGACAACCTCTGGCGTCGGCCCCGCGTCACGCGGGCGTGCGGACGTGCTCCCACCCAGGCGACACACCGAGCGCTTTCAAGAGGCGGAGCAGGCGTGCGGCGGATCAGCGCCATCCTCCGGGAAGTGTTGCGGGCGACGTGGTGTAAAAACGGCCCATGCCTTCGCACGCACCCGGCCGGAAGTATTCCAAGTCACCGTTCCTGCTGCTCGCCCTGCTCGCGCTTGGAGCGAAGGCCGGAGCGGCCGAAACCGCCTCGGTGCCCGTGCACGCGGAGCGCGGGAATGCCGCCGAGGAGGCTCGGCCCCGCCTCACGTTGCAGCCCGGCGCGGCCAAGCCGGGGGACCCGGTGTTGGTGACGGTGAGCGGCGTGACGGCGCCGCCCTCGGGCACGCTGGCGGGGCGCGCGCTGCGCTTCTTCCCGTGGGGCGACGGCTATCTGGCCATCACCGGCCTCCCCGTGGAGCTGACGCCCGGCGCCGCGCGGGTGACGGCCATGGGCCCCGTCACGCCGGGCGCGCCGCAGGTGGAGCTGACCGGCTCGCTGGACGTCGTGGAGTCCGGCTACCCGTCGCGCGAGCTGCGTGTGGCGGGCAAGTACGTGAAGCCGCCCGCCTCGGTGCGCAAGCGCATGGCCGCGGACCGCCGCGCCTTCGCGGAGGCCTTCGCGCAGGACTTCAGCGCGCCGCACTTCTCCCGGAACTTCGCGTGGCCGAGGGAGGACAGAATCACCGCGCCCTACGGTGACCGCCGCACCTTCAACGGCAAGCTGTCCAGCCAGCACTTCGGCGTGGACATCGACGGGGACCCGGGCGCCCCGGTGCAGGCCGCCAATGACGGCACCGTGGTGATGGCGCGAAACAACTACGCCGCAGGCAACACCGTGCTGCTGCACCACGGCGCGGGCCTCTACACGGCATACTTCCACCTGTCGCGCATCGACGTGAAGCCGGGCGAGGTGGTGAAGCAGGGCCAGCTCCTGGGCAAGGTGGGCAGCACCGGCCGCGTCACCGGCCCCCACCTGCACTGGGGCGTGAAGGTGGACGGGCTGTGGGTGGATGGCGCCAGCCTGCTCAAGCTGGACTTCTTCCCGCACCTGCCGCCCAGCGTCGCCCGGGGCGGCAACGCCGACCTGGGCACGCCGTAGCGAGGCGTCAGCGGTCCTTCCACTTCGGGGGGCGCTTCTCCAGGAACGCCAGGATGCCCTCCCCCGCGTCGTCCGCCAGCACGTTCAACGACAACTGCGAGGACAGGTACTCCAGCGCGGCGGGCAGCGGCAGGTCCTCCGCGGTGAAGAAGGCGCGGCGCCCCAGCGCCAGCACCGCCTGACTCTTTCCGGCCAGCTTCCCCGCGAGCGCGCCCACCGCGGCGTCCAGCTCCGGGGCCGGCACCACGCGGTTGAGCAGCCCCAGCGCCAGCGCCTCGCGCGCGGGCAGCCGGTCCCCGGTGAGCACCAGCTCCAGCGCCCGCTTGCGGCCCAGGTGCCGCTGGAGCAGCGCCATCATCATCATCGGGAAGAGGCCCACGTCGATTTCCGGCGTGCCCAGGTCCGCGCCCTCCACGGCGACGGCCAGGTCACACGCGAGCACCAGGCCCAGGCCTCCGGCCAGCGCGTGGCCGTTGACGCGCGCCACGGTGGGCTTGCGCAGCTCCTGGAAGCGCGCCAGCAGCTTCCCGTAGGAGCGGCGCCCCTCGTGCGTGGCCAGGAAGCCCTCGTCACCGGCCAGGGTGCCCAGGTCCCCGCCCGCGCAGAAGACCTTCTCACCGGCGCCCGTGAGCACCACCACGCGCACCGCGGCGTCGGACTCGGCGCGCTCCAGCGCGGCCATCAGCTCGCGCACCACCCCGGGAGACAGGGCGTTGCGGGCCTTGGGCCGGTCGATGGTCAGGAGCGCTTGGGGGCCTTGGACTTCGTAGCGGACTTCTCCGGCTTCCATTCGGACACCTCCGCGGCCTGGGCACCCGTGAGGACGCCGTAAAGGAAGGAGTCGGCAATCTGAGACCTGGCCCGCTCCAGCGCGTCCGGGTCGCGCGCGTCGGCCAGCCCCACGACGAAGGCGGTGAGCGCCATTTCGATGTTGCCGAAGAGGAGCGCGGAGGCCAGGTGCGGGTCCAGGCCCGTGCGCAGCTCGCCCCGCTCCTGGGCGGCGTGGAACAGCGCCGAGCTGAGCCGGATGGCGTCCACGAAGGCCGTCTGACGGTTGATGCGGGAGCCCGCCGGACTGCGCGCAATCTCCAGGATGAGCACCTTCACCGCGCGCGGGTCCACCCGGTACGCCTCGAAGGCCACCTCGACGATGCCGTGGACCTTCTCCGCCAGCGAGCCTTCTCCCTCCACCACCGTGCGCACGCGCGTGACGAAGCCGCTCCAGCCGGTGTCGAACACCGTCTCCAGCAGCTCATCCTTGTTCTTGAAGTAGTGGTAGACGAGGCCGTACGCGACGCCGGCCTCCTTCGCCACGTCCGCGATGCGGCAGCCGTGATAGCCCTTGCGGGCGAACACGTCGATGGCGGCGCGGAGGATGGTGCGGCGGCGCTCGCTTTCGCGCGTGCCATTGTCAGCCGCCGGCTTGCTCTGCTGACCCACGGACGTCCTCCACCGGCGGGTGATTCGCCAGTCAATCCGTGGAGAACCTACGGAGGGCGGGCCCTGGGGTCAATGCCTTCGTGGGCCCGCCCATCCAAACGGCGACGGCTACTCCACGGTGCCGGAGACCTCGGGCCCCGCGACGACGGCCTCGTGGCCCTCCAGCTGCGCCGCCGTGTACTTGCAGATGGGGCGCACCACCCACGGGACGGGCGGGACGAAGGGCGGCGGCGTGGTCTCGCCCTGCTCATGCGCGTCCTCGACGCGGTACGTCTCGAAGTTGAAGGACGGGTAGGTCAGCGCGATGCCCTGGTTGGCGGACGACAGCTTGATGGGGCCGGCCTCGCCGCCCGAACAGCCGTCACTGCCGCTGTTCTGGGCCATGCGGTTGAACCAGGGGTCGGAGACGATGAACGAGATGGCGATGCTGCTGAAGTGGTCGATGTTCGGCGGCGGCGCGTTGGGCGGCGGATCCAACTGACGCTGCGTCTGGCTCTGGTCCAGCTTGTGGGGCATGCCCGTCCAGAGGATGCGCTCCTGCACCCAGATGAGCGTGCTGGCGTCGTACTCGCCGTTCTTCCCCGTCCAGCGGCCGTCGCCGTTGGTGTCCACGTAGCGCTCGCCCTCGTCCCACGTGCCGTTGTCGTTGCTGTCGACGAAGGGCTCCGTCAGGTCCTCGAACACCTCGTTCGAGTCCCACACGCCGTTGTTGTTGAGGTCGATGAACTCCTCCTCGCCGCTGGTGATGGCGATGAGCGAGACGAGGTTGTCACGCGGGTTGAGCGTGACGCCCGGGCGGATGGGGTCCGGGCGGCGCGGCTCCGGGCGGTCCTGCTGGGGCTGCGCGGGGTTGCCGTAGGCGGCGATGGGGTTCTCGTCCCAGAGGAAGGGGTGCATCCACAGCGGCGCCAGGTACTCGCCCGTGTGGGTCGCGTCCTTCAGGGGCGTCCAGGTGAAGGTGCCCGGCGGCACGTCCAGCGGCAGCGGCAGGGACGTCTTGTAGAGGACCTGCGCGTTGCCCACCACGTCGGTGACGGAGACCGCGGTGGGACCAATGGTGCCCGCCTCGGTGAGGAAGGACACCTGGGCGCCCACGACGCCGTCGCCGTTGCGATCACCCACGTGGGCGATGCAGTTGACCTTGACGCCCGCGATGAGGTTGCGCGTCTCGTCCCAGGCGCCAATCGCGTGGTGCAGGCCGGAGCCGTCACCGGAGAAGGAGCCGCACTGAAAGGTGAACTGACGGGCGTTGGCGTTGGTGCCCGCGAAGCTGACCACGGGCGACACCGCCCGCTTCATCTCCGCGCCCGTGCCCGCCGTGGCGATGACGACGGCGGAGGCCACCCGGCCGCCCCGCGCCACGATCTGCACGGACACGATGCCGTCACCCGTGTTGGTGACGCCCTCGGTGGGCGTCAGCTCGACGCCCGGGACCGGGGACTCCAGCGTGAAGGACACCTGCGTACCGGCCTGCGGCTGGCCTCGGGAGTCCACCGCGCGGAAGCGCAGCGTGGTGATTTCTCCCAGTCGCGGCTGGGCCGGTGACTGGTCCACGAATTCAAGTGTGGCGGGGACCGCCGACGAGCATGCGACGAACAGCAGGCTCGCGATGGCCACCCACGGGGCCAGACCCGGACGCATCAGTGGAGACTCCTTGAAGGCGATGAAGGAAGCGGGCTGTACGCGAGCAGCGCACAGCGCATCTTCCCCATCTTCCCGGGCCACCTACCGTCCAGTCAAGGACAGGACAGGTGGACCGGCGCCCTCTTGCGTCCAGGGCCTGGAATCCCTGGGGTCACTTCAGGCGGCGGTGCCGCTGAACATCACCCGCGCCACGCCCAGAAGGCGGTCCACGTCCCGGGCAGTGAGGCCACGGGCGCGCGCGAAGTCAGACAGGGGCCGCAGGAGGTCCTCCGTCTGAGCAAGGGTCTGCTCCGTTCCCGTGAAGAGCTCGCCCAGGCTCACGCCCAGGGCGTTGGCGAGCGCCGCCAGCGTCTCCACATGGGGGACGCGCTCACCACGCTCGATCATGGAGAGGAACGACACGCTGATCTGCGCCCGCTCCGCGAGCTCTTCCTGCGTCCAGCGCTCCGGCCGCTGTGTCCGAAGCTCGCGGATGCGCTGCCCAATTCGTTTTCCGAGGTCCGACACGAAGTACTTCTCCTGGCTGTTTCGGGGTTGGAGGAACCCCCGCCCGCGGCGGGTGATTCCTAGCCTCCGGAACCAAAGGATCCGAAATCCGCTACAATGAAATTGACGCCAGAGAATTCCAGCCCCAGCTCTCGTCGCAGCGTCACCACCCCCTCGACCCGCCAGCAGTCGCACGCAGGCCCATACGAGAGGCCGAACGTCTGCTGAGCAAGAGGGCGGTTCTCTTGAGTTATTGGATCCTGGTAAAGCGGTTGCACAATTGCTTCGTACCGCACTCCCAGCCCAAATCCGAGCTTCAAACGCGTACCCGCGATGAGGGCTTGAGCCCGTTCGGCCGGAGGGAAGCCGGGCTCCACCCGGGATAATCCGCCTACCAGGGTATCCAGCGAGCGGCGGAGGACGTCCGGCCCCACGGAGCGGGGATCCGCGCCCCGCGCGAACGCCGGCTGACCACTCCACAGCAGGTCATCGAAGCGCGCGTAGGCGGCGTGGCCCTTGCCATCATCGACGTTGACCTCCGCGGAGAGCCCGGAGATGCGACCCATGTTGGGGTCGTAGCGGACGGTGCCCGCGGCCGTGAAGATGCCGGCGGTGGCGCTGAGGCGCGCGAAGGTGTCACGCAGCACGGGCCCGGGGTCCTCCACCTTCCCCGCCGCGGGCACGTGCCGGGTGAGGTCGAAGCCCTGTCCGATGCGCAGGCGCAGCGGCTCACGGATGTCGGTGCCGCGCTTGAAGCGCAGCGTCTGGTCCACGGCGAGCACCGCGTGGAGGAAGCCCCGGGTGCGGCCGTCGCGCTGGAACGGCACCGCGGCGTCCACGTCGTCATAGGGACGGGCCACGTCCTCGCCGGAGGTGCCGGCCGAGGGGAGGCGGCCCCACCCTCCCGGCACGTAGCGCAGCTCCAGCGAGGGGGTGATGGCGTGGCGGAAGCTCGCCTCGCGGCCCTCGAAGACGCGCGCCACCTGGCTTTCGAGCAGCAGCCCGGCGAGGGGGTAGCCCCGCTGCCACGTCCGGCCCGACACCTCGCCCAGCCACACGTCCTGGCGCACGCCGATCGACGGCGACACGCGCAACAGGCTGCCCAGGCCGAAGGACGTGGACAGACGCGGGAAGAAGTCCACCCGGTTGCGCGCCTCACGGTCGTTCGAATTGAAGCTGCCGTCGGACTGCGTGGTGTCCGCGGGCGGCGGCCACCCGTCGAAGCCAAACGGCGTGTAGGTCCCATCGGCCCGGAAGAGGCCGTCGATGCCCTCGTCACCGTACCCGCCGCGAAGGGGCGCGAGCCGCAGGTACTGCACCGACAAGCCCCCCATGAGCCCGCCGAGGACGGGGCGCTCCGGCAGGGCCAGGGTGAGGGCCGGCAGCCGCTGGAACGTGGTGGGGCCCTTCAGCTCTGGCCGCGCCGGGTCCGTGGCGGCCGGGACGCGGTTGTCCTGGAAGAAGCGGTACCCCCACCGGATGTCCTGGCGAAGTGAAACATCGAGCCCCGCGTAGAGGTCGTCCTGGCGCTGGAACACCGCGCCCGTGCTGCGCAGGTAGGTGAAGTCCTGGGTGACGAGGTCCGCCGTGAGGTCGCGGGTGTAGAAGCCGTCGGACACGAACGCGGCATCGACCCGGTTGTGCCAACCACCGCCCATGTCCTGCGTGTGCTGCCAGGACGCCTCGCCCCGGAGCCCCCGCCGCTCATCGACGTATTCAGGCGTCGCGACGCCGTCCACCGTCCGCCGGAAGAACGTGCCGTAACGTGGATCCCGGATGGGCCGGAGGTCATAGAGGAACCCCAGCGTGGCGCGCCCCCGGGTCCGCTCGCTGGGCGCATACCGGAACTCGGTGAGCAGGCGCGGCCCCTTCACGCCCTGGTAGCGCGGCTCGCGGACCTGCTCGGTGGCGCCGGGCACGTCGTGCAACTCGGTCCCGCCGCTGAAGTACCCCGGCGTCAGCGTGAGGTCATGGCTCTGGCCCAGCGTGATGAAGAGCGGCTGCTCCAGGGTGAAGCCGTTGAGCGCGGAGAGGGTGGGCTTGGGAATCAGCAGGCCCGTGCGCCGCTGGGACAGCGGCATGTAGATCCACGGCAGCGCGAACACGGGGACGGACTTCACGTACACCACGGGCAGCGTCATCGTGGCGCGCTCCCCCAGGACGATGGTGGCCGACGAGGCCTCCATGCGCCAGCCGGGCTCGTCCGGGCTGCAGTTGCACGGGGTGAAGGCCAGGTCCTCCACGACGAAGGTGTTCTCCCCCGTCCGGCGGATGCGCGAGCCGCTCATGAGCAGGGGCGTCTCGCCCATGGCTCGCAGCTCCTGGGGCGTCTTCGCCGTGAACAGGGCCTCCTGGGTGACGCCCTGCTTCTGCATGAAGAGGCCGCCCTCGAGGTTCGCCTCGTAGGTGCGCACGTCCATCTTCACGGTGTCCGCGACCGCGGCGAGTCCGCCCGGGCCCACGTACACGACGTTGCCCGTGGCGGTGACGAACGGGTTCGCCGCGTCGTACGTCACCTCGTCGGCGCGGAGCTGCATCGTCTCCGTGCGGAGCACGGCGTTGCCACGCGCGGTGACGACCTTCGTGTCCGCCTCGTAGACGACCAGGTCCGCCGCGAGCTGCGCGTTCTCACCGTTGGGCAGCGCCAACTGGGTGGTGAGCGGCACCTGCGACGTGGAGACCAGCAGCGCGGCGGCGAGCGGAACGAGGAAGCTCATTCAGGGGTGCAGGGTATGCCGCGCCCAGGCCGAGCGGCCCGCCCTTTTCACCGCCCTGTGCGCTGGAAGTCCAATGAAATGACGTTGCCTTCCTGGCGGGCCTGGAACGGCGTGCCCTGCCGGAGCTGGATGGTGATGCGCACATCCCGCCCCGACGCGCTCGGATCCACCCGGAGCACCGGCGAGGCGAAGAAGGACGTGTCCAGCGGCAGGGTGTTGTTGCTGGAATCCACGCGGGTGTTCTCCAGCTCCAGCACCACCACGCGCCCCTGCTCCGACACGGAGTAGCTGACCGGCTCGTTGGTGCGGACGAAGACGCGCGAGGCGGAGGCCTGCGGCTGGAACCCCACCAGCGTCAGCGTCTTGCGGCGCGAGGACACCGTGACGTCCGAAGACGCCCCGCCCTGCCGCGAAGGCTCCACCGACGGCTGGCGGCGCTCCCGCGACGCGCGGGCCTCGGCCTGACGCTGGCGGCGCTCCTCGGCGGCGGCCTCCTGCTGGGCCCGGCGCTCCTCCGCCGCGGCCCGCGCGGCGGCACGGCGCTCCTCGGCGGCGGCGGCCTGGGCGGCCCTCCGCTGCTCCGCGTCGGCCCGGGCCTCGGCCTTCCTCCGCGCCTGCTCCTCGGCGGCGGCCCGCTGCTGGGCCTGACGCTCCTCGGCGGCGGACCGCGCGGCCTCCTCCCGGCGCTGCTGCTCCTCCGCGGCGGCCTGGGCGGACGCACGTGCCGCCTCCTCCCGGCGCCGCTGCTCGTCGGCGGCGGCCTGCGCGGAGGCACGCGCCGCCTCCTCCTGGCGCTCGCGTTCCGCCTCGGCCCGAGCCTGCTCCTCCTGCTGGCGCTGCGCGGCGGCCCGAGCCTCCTCCTGGCGCCTCGCCTCGGCCTCCGCGTCACGCGTCGCCGCGGCGGCGGCCTGCGCCTGGGCCTCACGCTCGGCGCGCGCGGCGGCGGCGGCCTCCGCGGCGGCCTGCTCCTGGGCCTGGCGCTCCGCCTCGGCGGCAGCGGCGGCCTCCGCGGCGCTGCTCCCCGCCTGGGGCTGCTCGGCGCCCTGGGCCTGCGCGACGGCCGGCCCCGCGCCGCCCGCGACGCTGACGATGAGCTGGTTGCCAGTGGCCTGGATGTCCGCCTCCACCTCGCGTTCGTAGCCGATGAGCACGCGCGCGATGGAGGACGCCTCGGAGCCGTAGCTGGCGGTGCGGATCCCCGTCACCGTGCCATTGCCCACCTGGATCTCGTCGGACACGCCGGAGAAGGTGGCCTCGGAGATGTCGATGACGAGCCGCGGCGGGTCCGTCATGGTGAACGTGGTGAAGTTGGCCTTCTGCGTGCCGGTGATGGTCACCGTCCCACCCCTCACCTCCACCGCGGTGATGGTGTTCAGGTTCGTGGCGGGTGCCTGCGCGAGCGCCACGAAGGGCACGAGCACCATACCAAGCAGCCACGCGGCAAACGGCTTCATCGACCACACCCCTTCACGTTGACAGAAGAACGTGGAGGCTATCACGCAGCAACGTGCCTCCAACTTTCCGTCCAGACGCGTCTAACGCAGCCGAGGCAGGCTCGGCGAGCGATACCGGTGGGTCCGCGCGTACTCGATGAGGTTCTTGATGTCGTAGCAGATCTGCCGGATGTCGTGCCCCATCGTCAGCTCGATGTGGCTGTTGCCCTTCACCGGGCGCCAGAGGAGATATTCGCTCTTCGCGGCGCGATACACGCTGCGCGTGGACTCCAGCGAGGCCAGCGGGTCCAGGTCCCCGAAGATGATGGCCATGGGGACCTCGATGCGCCCGAAGCCCCGCTTGAAGTCGAAGCCGGTGCGGTAGCAGACCATCTCTCCGCGGCGAATCCACCGCGCGAACTGCTCCAGCACGCGGCGCGGCTCCCGCTCGCCGCCTTCGCGCAGCAGCCAGCGGATGTCATCCGCGCTCACCCGCTCCGGGTTGATGAGCCGGTTCAACCGCGTGGTGAGTTGTTGGTACAGCCGGGAGTCCTCCGCCTTCGCGAGCTGCCGCTCCAGCGTCTTGAGGATGATGTCCACCGGCACCGCGTCGAAACGCAGCTTCTTGCGCGCTTGAGGCGTCAGCCGCCGGCCCAGGCCCTTGTTCACCAGGCCCGCGCCCCGCGCGAGCAGCGAGCGGCCCACGCCCTCCACCTTCCCGCCCACGTTGAGGCTGGCGAGCGTCAGGTCGATCATCCCCGCCAGCATCGGCGCGCCGTGCGCCAGCAGGCGCAGCAGCATGAAGCCGCGCCCCAGGTCCGCCGGGGAGCCGATGGTGATGAGCCCCTCGAAGTCGTTGTGGATGCCGGCGTAGCCGTAGCCCAGCATCCCGCCCATGGAGTGGCCGCAGTAGAAGATGCGCTCGCGCCGGGTGATGCGCTTCACCCCGGACACCGCCGCGGGCAGGTCGTAGAGGAAGTAGCTGTCGATGTCCCAGCCGTAGTCGAGGTCCGGCGGCAGGGGGCGCTTGAAGCGCTCGGCGCGCTCCTTCTGGAACGCGATGGAGCTCTTGCCGTGGCCGCGCAGCTCCAGGATGTGGATGTCCACCCCGAAGAAGAGCAGGTTCTTGACGAACTGCCCGCTCGTCCAGGTGTGCCGGTTCTGTGAGAAACCGTGCACCAGCAGCAGGGGCTCGCCAAACAACGGTTGCGGAAAAGGCTGCTTCACTGGACGGTAGCGGGTGATGACCAGCGACCAGCCGTCCGCCGTCTCCACGACGTACTTCGTCTTCGAGTAAAGCGCCCTGAAATCGACTTCGTCGATGGAGGGGATGGGCGGCCCCGGTGTCGCGGCGGCTCTCCAGTCCGGCAGGCGCATGTCTTGAATCTACGGCGGCTGCTGCATCGCGCCAAGGTTTCGATACAGGCGAGCCTTCATCATCCCGACAAGGAACAGTGAGCCTGTACAAAGGACGAGGTCGTTCCCGGCTGCCCGCTTGCGCGCGGCGGCGAGCGCGGTGTCCGCGTCGGGCCAGGCCGTCACGTCCGCACACAGCGCGCGGGCCTCGGAAAGATAGGACTCCGGGGCGAGCGAGCGGGGTGTCTCCAACGGCGTGAGCTGCACCGAGGCGCACGCGGGAAACAGCGCCCGCATCATCGGTCCCCGGTCCTTGTCCCCCACCACGCCGAAGACCAGGTGGACGCGGCGCCCCGGGTAGAGGTCACTCAGCGACGCGAGCAGCACCTCCACGCCCGCCGGGTTGTGGGCCCCGTCCAGCAGGAGCACGGGCTGCTGGCCCACCTCCTCCAGCCGCCCCGGCCAGCACGCCGACGCCAGGCCCGCGCGCGCGGCCTCGGGCGGGACGGTGACGCGGCGCTCCTGCAAGGCCTCCAGGCAGGCGAGCGCCACGGCGGCGTTCTGCCGTTGGTGGGGGCCCCGCAGCGCCAGGGACAGCGCCTCCAGGGACCACGCGGCCCCGCGGTACGACAGGTGGCCAGAGGGCTGACGCTCGCCGGAGAAGTCGCGGCCCTCCAACCGCACCGGCGCCCCCACCTCGTCGGCCTTGCGCAGGATGGCCTCCAGGGCCTCCGGGGCCTGCCGCGCCACGACACACGGCACGCCGGGCTTGAGGATGCCCGCCTTCTCGCCCGCGATGGCCGCCAGCGTGTTGCCCAGGTACTCCATGTGGTCGAAGGACACGGGCGTAATCGCCGTCACCACCGGGCTGGCGGCGGTGGTGGCGTCCAGCCGGCCGCCCAGGCCCGTCTCCAGCACGGCCACGTCCACGCGCACCCGGGCGAAGTGCCACAGGGCCACCACGGTGCCGAACTCGAAGTACGTCATGGGCGAGGACACCGCGCTGGGGTAGCGCTCCAGCACCTCCAGGATGCGCAGCCCGAAGTCCGCGTCGGAGATGTCCTCGCTGTCCACGCGGATGCGCTCGTTGACGCGCACCAGGTGCGGCGACGTGTAGAGGCCCACGCGGTGACCGGCCGCACGGAGCGCGGCCGCCGTCAGGGCGCAGGTGCTCCCCTTCCCGTTCGTCCCCGCGACGTGGAGCGCCGGGTACTGGCGCTCCGGGTGGCCCAGCGCGGCCAGGGCCTCCCGCACGCGCTCCAGCCCCAGCTTGATGCCGGAAGGGTTGAGCCTCGAGAAGAAGGCCAGCGCTTCTTCGGGTGTCCGGGGCGCGCTCACGCGCTCAGCCCAGCAGCCCCAAAATCTGGCCCAGCTTCGCCCGCAGGTCCTTGCGGTGGACGATGCCGTCAATCATGCCGTGGTCCAGCAGGAACTCGGAGCGCTGGAAGCCCTCCGGCAGCTTCTGGCGGATGGTCTGCTCGATGACGCGCGGGCCGGCGAAGCCGATGAGGGCCTTGGGCTCGGCGAGGATGACGTCCCCCAGCCAGGAGAAGGACGCGGCCACGCCGCCGGTGGTGGGGTTGAGCAGCACGGAGATGTACGGCCGCGTGCCGGTGCGGAAGCGGGCGATGGCCGCCGACGTCTTGGCCATCTGCATGAGGGAGAAGATGCCCTCCTGCATGCGCGCGCCGCCGGACGCGGAGAAGACGATGGCGGAGCACTTCAGCTCGTGCGCGCGCTCGAAGACGCGGGCCACCTTCTCGCCCACCACCGAGCCCATGGAGCCGCCCATGAACTCGAAGACGAAGCAGCCCACCGACACCTGGTGGCCCTGGATGCGGCCCACGCCGGAGATGAACGCGTCGGGCTCCCCCAGGTTCTTCCGCGTGGACTTCAGCCGGTCCTTGTACTTCTTCGAGTCACTGAACCCGAGCGGATCCTGCGGCTCCAGCGCCTGATCGAACTCCTCGAAGCTGTCCGGATCCAACAGCGTCGCCAGCCGCGCGCGCGCCGCCCAGTAGTGGTGGTGCTCGCAGTGCGGACACACCATCCAGTTCTTCTCCAGCTCCTGGCGGTAGATGATCTCATCGCACGTCTCGCACTTCGCCCACAGGCCCTCCATGCGGGACGGGCGGGGCTCGGCTTGCGGTTCGGTGTCGACGGCGATGCGCGGCTTCTTCGAAAACCAGGCCATGGGGTGGGCGGGGTTAATCCGGCCGCTTTCGGCCGTCAACCCCTCCGTATGGCGCGCCGCGTCTACAGCTCGAAGGTATCCCCCAGCTCCAGCACGTCCACGGGCAGCTCGGCCAGCTCCTTCTTGAGCTGCGTCACGAAGGCGGGCTTGAGGTGATACAGCAGCACCGAGGCGCCGTTCCGCTCGAACTTCTGGAGCTCCAGGCCCAGCGTGTGCGGCGTGAGGTGGCCGGAGATGTCCGCCAGGGACTGGAGCTTGTTGGGGAAGGACGTCTCCAGGAGCAGCGCCTTGAGGTTCTTCGTCTCGTTCAGCGCCTTCCACAGCTTGTCGGTGGGCCCGGTGTCGCCGCTCATCGCCAGGGCGCTCTTGCCGTTGGAGACGATGAAGCCACACGACTCCACGGGGTGGCTCACCGGCACGCTGCGCACGCTGTAGGGCCCCACCTGGAAGCTGCTCCCGGCGCGGAAGGTCTTGATCTGCAGCACGGGCTGGCGCTTCGTCGGGATGCGGGTGAAGTCCGGCCACAGCGCGTTGTTGAACATGTTCTCGCGCAGGGCCCGGGCGCACTCGCGCGAGGCGTGGATGGTGACCGGCGTGTCGCGCCGGCCGATGACCAGGTCCGCCATCAGCGGCAGGTCCTTCACGTGGTCGAAGTGGCTGTGCCCCACCAGGACGTGGTCCACCCGGCACAGCTCCTCCAGCGACAACGTCCCCGTGAGCGCCCCCGCATCGAGCGCCAGCACGTCATCGACGAGGAAGCAGGTGCTCTTGCAGGTGGGCAGCTCGCCGCCGTGGCAGCCGAGGACTCGCAGCTTCACGCTAGAGGTCTCCGAACTTCCACTTCATCTCCAGGTATTGGAGGAAGTCGTGCAGCCTGGCCGTGTCCGGCACGGTCATCCGGTCCCCATTCCGCTCCACCAGGCCGGACCGCTCCAGCCGGTCCACCACGCTGCGGACGGCGGGCTCCCCCACCCCAATCACGCGCGGCAGCTCCCGCGCCGAGAAGTCGATCTCCACGCCCTCGTCCACCGGGCGGCCCCGCCCCTGGCAGGTCTGGATGATGTGGTGCACCACCCGGCTGGCCGGGTCGTGGTGCAGCAGGTTCTCGATCTGCGCGTCCGCCTCGGAGAGCCGCTCCGCCAGCTTCTTGATCATCCGGACGGCGATCTCCGCGTTGCCGCGGATCATCCCCTCGAACGTCTTGGGGTCGATGACCAGCAGCCGCGCGTCCTCGTTGACGGTGGCGGAGGCGTTGCGCGGCTTGTTGGAGATGATGGCCATCTCCCCGAAGAACTCCCCGGGGCCCAGCACGGCGAGGACCTTCTCGACGTCACGGACCCGCTTGGAGATGGCCACCCGTCCTGCCTGGATGACGAACATCTCCTTGCCGGCTTCTCCCTCGCGGAAGAGCTCGGTGCCCTGGGGGAACTCCTTGCCGAAACGTTGAAAGAGGGTTTCCTCGGCGCCCATCCTGCATAGGAGTCAATCAGCCCACACTCGCCCGGTCAAATTCCCTTTTCTGTGCGCGGCGGTGGGACAGCCACCACGCCACGCGAGACACCGGCGCGGTGGCCGGGTAGAAGGCCGCCCGTGGGAACGACCTACAAGCAGTCCGGAGTGGACATCGAGGCCGGCGACGCGTTCGTCGAGCGCATCAAGCCCCATGCCGCGCGCACCATGCGCCCAGAAGTCATGGGCGGCGTCGGTGGATTCGGCGGTCTGTTCGCCCTGCCGCCAGGCAAGTACCAGCAGCCGGTGCTGGTGGCCGGGACGGACGGCGTGGGCACCAAGCTGAAGGTGGCCTTCGCCGCCGGACGCCATGGGACGGTGGGTATCGACCTGGTGGCCATGTCGGTGAACGACATCCTCACCTGTGGCGCCGAGCCCCTCTTCTTCCTCGACTACTTCGCCACCGGCCGGCTGGAGGTCGACGCCGCCGCTGAGGTGGTGAAGGGCATCGCCCTGGGCTGCGAGCAGGCCGGGTGCGCCCTGCTGGGCGGCGAGACGGCGGAGATGCCGGGCTTCTACGCGCGCGGCGAATACGACCTCGCGGGCTTCTGCGTGGGCGTGGTGGAGCGCGCGGCCATCATCGACGGCAAGCGCGTGCAGCCGGGTGACGCGCTCATCGGCCTGCCCTCCTCCGGCCTGCACAGCAACGGCTACTCGCTGGCGCGCAAGGTGCTGCTGGACGACGGGAAGCTGGCCCTGGACGCGACGCCCGAGGGCCTGGACCGGCCGCTGGTGGACGCGCTGCTGGAGCCCACGCGCATCTATGTGAAGGACGTGCTGGCGCTGCTCCAGGCGGTGAAGGTGAAGGGCCTGGCGCACATCACCGGCAGCGGCATCCCGGGCAACCTGCCCCGCTGCCTGCCGGACGGCACGCGCGCGGTGCTGAGCGAGAAGACGTGGCCCAAGCCGCCCATCTTCGACCTCATCGCGAAGCTGGGGAGCGTGGCCCGCGACGAGATGTTCAGCACGTTCAACATGGGCCTGGGGCTCATCCTCGTCGTGGCGAAGGAAGACGTCGCCCAGGCGCTGAGCGTGCTGAGCGGCCGGGGCGCGCAGGCCTTCGAGGTGGGCCGCGTGGAGGCGGGCCAGGGCGAGGCCACGGCGGTCATCGACCCATGAGCGGCCAGCGGGTCCGCCTGGGCGTGCTCGTGTCGGGCAGCGGCAGCAACCTCCAGGCGCTGCTAGAGGCCTGCGCGCGCGAGGACTTCCCCGCCCAGGTGGCCTGCGTGGTGTCCAACGTGCCCACCGCGTTCGCGCTGGAGCGGGCCCGGCGGGCCGGCGTGACGGCCACGGTGGTGGACCACCAGGCCCACGCGACGAAGGCGGACTTCGAGCGGGCCCTGCTGGACGCGCTGCGCGCCGCGAACGTGGAGTGGGTGTGCCTGGCCGGGTTCATGCGCTTGTTGAGCGCGGACTTCCTGGGCCACTACGCGGGGCGCGTGCTGAACATCCACCCGTCGCTGCTGCCGGCCTTCCCGGGCCTGCATGCGCAGCGGCAGGCGCTGGAGCGCGGCGTGAAGGTGGCCGGGTGCACGGTGCACTTCGTCGACGCGGGCACGGACACGGGGCCCATCATCGCGCAGGCGGCGGTGCCGGTGCTGCCGGATGACGACGAGCAGGCGCTGAGCGCGCGGATCCTCGCGGAGGAGCACCGGCTCTACCCGCTGGCCGTGCGGCTCGCGGTGACGGGCAAGGTCGTCCAGGACGCGGCGCGCACGCGCGTGGCGGCGCGGGCCACGGTGGGGGAGCTGGCGCTTCGCAATCCTGGCGCGACGGGCGACCCGGCGTGAGCGGACCGACGGAGCCCGACGAGCAGCCCGCGCACGCCCTGCCCTCGCAGGAGGAACGGGTGGCCGCGCTCCGGGAAGCCCGCGTGGTGCTGGTCAGCGCCTGTCTCTTGGGCGAGGCCTGCCGCTACGACGGCCGCTCCCAGCGCTCCGAGCGCGTCCTGGCCGCGCTGGCCGGAAAGGACGTCGTCCCCGTGTGTCCCGAGGTGGCCTCGGGCCTGCCCATCCCGCGCCCTCCCGTGGACCTGCGCGGGGGCACGGGCGTGGATGTCTGGGCCGGGCGCGCCGTCGCCGTGGAGCGCGCCGCGGGCACCGACCGGACGGAGGCCTTTCAACGGGGCGCCCGGCTCGCGCTCGACGCGGCCCGGCGCTTCGGCGCGACGGTGGCGCTGCTGAAGGAGAAGAGCCCGTCGTGCGGCAGCCAGCGCGTGTACGAGTCCGGCCAGCTCCGCGCGGGCGAAGGCATCACCGCGGCGCTGCTGCGCGCCGAAGGCCTCACCGTCCTCAGCGACGAGGACCTCTAGCGCGGCGCAGTCCCTACCCGCGCGCCGGCAGCGTCCATGAATCGTCGCGCAGCGGCGCGAAGAGCGCGTCCACGGCGTCATCGCTGACCTCCGCCAGCGTGCCGGGCTGCCAGTGCGGCTTGTTGTCCTTGTCCACCAGCACCGCGCGGATGCCCTCGCGGAAGTCCGGCCGCGCCGTCATCGTCTGGCTGAGCCGGTACTCCACGTTCGCCATCTCGTCGTAGTCGCGCGTGCGCCCCATCCGGAGCTGGCGCAGCGTCACCTTCAGGCTGGCCGGGCACATGCGGAGCAGCGCTGCCCACGTCTCCTGTGCCCAGGGCGTGCCCTCCACTTCCAGCGCCTGCTGGATGTCATCCACGCGCTCGGCTGCGAAGCACCGGTCGATGGCGGCGTGCTGCACGCCCAGCGGCGACGTCCCCGCGTCCGCATGGAAGCCCGCCAGCACCGTATCCACCACCGTGCTCGCGGCGCTGGTGCCCCACGGCGCGCCCACCAGCGCGTCCAGCACCGACTCCAGCCGCGCGGACTCCACGTGGTGCGTGGCGTAGCCCAGCCACATCGCATCCGCCGCGCCGCACCGCGCACCCGTGAGGCCCAGGTACGTGCCCGACTCGCCGGGGAAGCGCGGCAGGAACCAGCCGCCGCCTACATCCGGGAAGAGACCAATCGCCGTCTCCGGCATGGCCAGCACCAGCTTCTCCGTGACGACCCGGTGCGTCCCATGAATCGACAGGCCGAGCCCGCCGCCCATGCAGACGCCGTCCACCAGCGCGATGAACGGCTTGCCGAAGTGGTGGATGCGGTGGTTCAGCGCGTACTCGGCGCGGAAGAACTCGCGGGACACCCGCTCCTTCTCGTCGCGCGAGGCGCCCTCCACGGACAGCGCCACGGCGCGCACGTCTCCGCCCGCGCAGAAGGCCCGGCCGCCCGCGCCCCGGATGACGACGGCCTGGATGGCCGGGTCCGCGGCCCACGCGTCGAGCGCCGGGTGCAGCTTGCGGCACATCGCCAGGTTCAGCGCGTTCAGCGCCTTGGGCCGGTTCAGGGTCACCACGCCCACCGCGCCACGCGTCTCGAGCAGGAGGTCGTCCGTCATGGCCCGGGGGATATCAGGCGAGCGGCCCCTTGGGTGGATTCATTGGCCCACCGCGGCCGTGGACGCGCTATGGGGGACGCATGACCTCCGCACTGGCGCCCCTGCGTGCCGTCGTCTTCGACATGGACGGCACCCTTGTCGACAACATGGTGTTCCACAACGAGGCCTGGGTCTCGCTCGCCCGGAAGCTCGGCCTGACGCTGACCGCGGATGACTTCCAGAGCCGCTTCGCCGGCAGGAAGAACGAGGAGATCATCCCCGAGCTGCTCGGCCGCCCCGTGGCCCCGGACGAAATCGAGCGCATCGCCGAGGAGAAGGAGAACCACTACCGCACCCTGTACCGGCCCCACCTCCAGCTTCACCGGGGCGCCGCGGCCTTCATCCAGCGCCTGAAGGAGGCCCACGTCCCGGCGGCCATCGCCACCGCGGCGCCGCAGGGCAACCGCGAGCTGGTGCTGGACGGGCTGGGCATCCGGCCCCTCTTCGCGAACATCGTCGGCGCCGAACAGGTGACGCGCGGCAAGCCCGCCCCGGACATCTTCCTGGCCGCCGCCAGGGCGCTGGGCGTGGCCCCCACCGACTGCCTCGCCTTCGAGGACGCCGTGCTGGGCATCCAGTCCGCCCGCGAGGCCGGCATGACGGTGGTGGGGCTGACCACCGCCGCGCCGGAGGCAGACCTCCGTCAGGCCGGCGCGCACTGGGTGGTCCCCGACTTCACCCTGCTGCCCGCCGAGGTGACGCAGCGCCTCTTCGGCGCACAGGCGCGCTGATCCGCCCCCACCCGGGGCGGCCCCTGGTGAAAAGGACGCCAGCGGCGGGCACGTTGTGTAGTGTTGCCCGCCTCATGGCGACGTCCTCTGCCAAGCTCAAGCTCCCCGCCGGGCCGTCCCGGCATGTCTACGACGTCATCGTGCTCGGCAGTCAGTTGGGCGGTGCGCTCGCGGCGGCCCTGCTGGCGAAGCGCAACCACCGCGTCCTGCTGGTGGAGCACGACGGCATGGGGCCCGGCTACGAGCACGGCGGCTACGTGCTCCCCTACGCCCCCTTCGTCGCGCCGCCGCTCAAGGCCATGCCCGCGGTGGAGGAGGCCCTCACGGAGCTGGGCCTCAACGCCAACGTCCAGCGCACGCTGCGGCCCCATGCGCCGGAGCTGCAGCTCCTCATGCCCCGCAACCGCCTGGACCTCCACGGCGACGACGCCCGCCGCAAGGCCGAGCTGACGCGGGAGCTGGGCGAGGAAGGCGAAACCCTGCTGGGCGCCCTGACCGGCGCCGCCGCGCAGCACGAAGCCAGTGACGCCTTCTTCAAGGCCAGCCCCGCCCTGCCCCCGGACGGCTTCTTCGAGGGCTGGGGCCTGAAGAAGCTCATCCGCGCCCACCCGGGCCTGGAGACGCCGCCCCGGCTCACCGGCGACGCCGCGTCCGTGTCCCTGGTGCGGGGGCTGCTGCCCTTCGTCACCCACCTGGACAGCCCGCAGTCGCCCCTGGCGCTGACGCGGGCCCTCTCCCAGGTGCTGTCCACGCCGTCCTACTTCCCCGGCGGCCATGAGGGCCTGCGGGAGCTGTTCACCCGCCGCGTGGCGGAGCTGGGCGGGGACGTGCTCGGCCGTGACAACCCCGCGGGCTTCATCGTGGAGGAGCTGGCCTTCGACGGCAGCAAGTTCGCGGGCCTCAAGCTGATGCGCTCGGACACCGTGTACCGCGCGGCCTGCCTGGTGGCGGCCACGGACGCGGGCGCGCTGCGGCGGCTGGTGACGGACAAGAAGCACCACCGCGGCCTGCTGGAGCACCTGGACCAGTCCAACACCAGGTCCCTGCTCTTCACCGTGAACTGGGTGGTGCCGGAGACGGCGCTGCCTCGCGGCCTGGGCGAGCTGGCGCTGCTGGACACCGGCGACGCGGAGCTGGGGCCCGTGCTGATCCAGGTCCACCCCGCGCGCGCCGCCGCCGCGCACGGCGGCAAGGAGGCCAAGGAGACCGACGGGCTCCGCGTGGTGTGCGCGGGCGCCTTCGTCCCGGCCTCGGCGCGCGACCTGGGCGAGGAGCACCTCCAGGGGGTGGCCACGCGCATCGACGAGCACCTGGACGCGCTGATGCCCTTCACCGCCCAGCACCGCGTGCTGCGCTCGGCCCCCTACCTGGACGCCGGCGGAGTCCGTGGCAGCCGGCTGCAGCCGCACCCCTTGTTCAGCTTCGAGTCGGAAGCCGTCCTGGGCGTCACGGGTCTGGCCCAGCGCACGCCCGCCAAGAATGTCCTGCTGGCCAACCGGGAGGTCCTCCCCGGCCTGGGCCTGGAGGGCGAGCTGCTCGCGGGCATCCGGGCAGCCCGGATGGTGCAGGACATGTTGAAGAAGAAGGATCCGCTCAAGGGCTGATCCTGGATCTAAGGCTGGATTTCCGGGCCGTTCTCTGGCAGGTTCCGCCGCTCTTTTAATCGGCAGGCGTCCAACGCCCCAGTTTTCAAGGAGTTAGAGGTCATGGCGTGGAAGTGTGACTTGTGTGGCAAGCGTCCGCTGGTGGGTAACAACGTCAGCCACGCGAACAACAAGACCAAGAAGCGGACCCTGCCGAATCTCCAGAAGATCCGGGCCAGCGTTCAGGGCAGCACCCAGCGCGTTCTCGCGTGCACCCGCTGCATCAAGGCGGGCAAGGTGGTGAAGGCCGCTTGAGGTCCTTCCGCTCGAGGGAGGGCATGACGCGCGTCTCACCACCGCGACTGCCCCCCACCGAGCGACTTCATCCCGTGTGGACGCCGCGGCCCCGCCTGACTTCCGGGCGGCGCGGTGCTTCACCGGTGGCATGACGTATTGGCCGCCAGCCGTGCGGTTCGTACCGTCTCTCCCTTTCGAGAAAGCGGTGTGAGCCGTCGCGGGCGCTTTGCGGGCACGCATCCTGGCGCGCCTGTCTGAAGTACGTGGCTCCCCCTCCGGCACCGCACCCCATGAGCGCGGGGTGAATGTCTCGCCGTCAACTGGCGGGAGGTGTCAAGTCGGACTAGGTAAGCTGGCACCGTGAGCAGCGTCAATCTGATGGCCCGCGAAGTGGCCGCGAAAATCGTCTTCTACGGACCCGGCCTGTCCGGGAAGACGACCTCGCTGAGGAAGATCTACGAGACGGTCCGCCCCGCCCACCGCGGCGAGATGATGTCCATCGCCACGGAGGGAGACCGGACGCTCTTCTTCGACTTCCTTCCCGTGAAGGTGGAGCGCGTGGGCGACTGCTCGGTGCGGCTCGCGCTCTACACTGTCCCCGGCCAGGTCTTCTACAACGCCACCCGCAAGCTGGTGCTCCAGGGCGCCGACGGCGTGGTGTTCGTGGCGGACTCGCAGCCGGAGGCCATGGACGCCAACCGCGAGTCCCTGGCCAACCTGGAGGAGAACCTCTTCGAGCACGGCATCCGGTTGGACCGCTTCCCACTGGTGATGCAGTGGAACAAGCGCGACCTGGACGGCGTGCTGCCGGTGGAGGTGCTCCGCAAGGAGCTCAACCCGCGCGGCGTCCCGGAGCAGGAGACGTCCGCCGCCAATGGCCGCGGGGTGCTCGACACGCTCAAGGCCATCACCCGGCTGGTCATCAAGGACCTGCGCGCCAAGCGCATCGTCCCGCCGCCCCGCCCCACCGCGGGCGCGCAGCCCGCGGGCCTGGAGGCGCAGCTCACGCAGCACCTGCAACACCGGCAGCAGCAGCCCGGCGCCGCCGCACCCCAGGCGCCGCAGGGTGGCGGGCCGGTGCCTCGCGTGGCGCCCGTGGCCGTCATGCCGCAGCCGCGCTTGGAGCCGGCCCCCATCCCCGCCCCCCAGCCCGGCCCCAAGCTGCTGGGCGCGGCCAGCGCCCTGGCGCCGGGCGACATGTTCGACCACGCGCGCGCCGCCGAGGCCGCGTTCATGACGGGCGACTACGCCACCTGCGTCACCGCCTGCTCGGATGCCATCCGGCGCGCGCTGGCCTTCGCGGGGGAGGGCTCCCTGGGACAGCAGGCCTTCCTGCTCCGCGTGGACGGCGCCGACCTGCTCCGGCTCCAGGGCTTGGCCACGCAGCCGCACCTGCGCGTGGATGACGCCGCCTTCGCCCTGTACGTGCTGATGCAGGTCTTCGTCCGGCTCAACGCGGTGGGGCTGCCCAGCGCCGAGTAGCCCCGCCCGCGCCGCTCAGCGCGGGAAGCTGAGCTGCAGCAGCCCCATGCGCTGCAGCTTCGCCAGCGTCTTCAGCGTCTCCAGCTCCCGCGCGGGGCTGGCCAGCACCAGCGTGGACACGTCCCAGGCGCCGTTCACCAGCCCGGCGATCTGCCGCTCCTCGGGCTTGAGCAGCGCCTGCCCCTGCGGGTCATGCACCATGACGGGCACCATCAGCGGCGGCAGGTCCGCGTAGAGCGCCGCCACGTGCTCGCGCTGCACCAGCCGCGCGAACTCGCGCACGCGCCGGTCCGCCGGGTCGCTGGCCAGCAGGGACGCGCAGACGATGCCCGCCGCGTCGTACTGCCCCTCGCGCATCAGCACCGCGCCCTTCTCCAGCATCTCCGCCACGGGGTCCGCCTCCACCTGCGGCGCCCCGTCCACCTCCACCAGCTTCGCCCGCAGCAGCTCGTGCACCCGCCGCGTCACCGAGGAGCGGGACACGCCCATGGACAGGCGCAGCCGCCCCAGGTTCTGCGGCGACGTGCACAGCCCCAGGATGATTCGGTGCATCAGCGGCTGGCTGGGGCTCGGCGGCGCCAGCGCGCGCACGCTGAGCGCGTCGATGGGCAGCGCCTTGTCCACGTCGGGCTGCTCATCCACCCACCGCAGGGACTCGAAGAGCAGCTCGCGGATGCCCATGTCGGACGGCACCCAGTCCTCGCCGGAGCGGTCCGCGTCCTCCGTCCAGTGGAACGTGCCGCGGCCGGCGATGGTCAAATCCATCATCGCGGCGAACAGCTCCTCGCGGCCCAAATCGCGAATCCACCGCGCCTGGATGCCGTGAATGTCGAAGGCCGCGTCCACGTCCGGGGTGCGCGCCAGCTCGTCGAAGCCCGCGAGCACCTTCGTCCCGGAGGCCAGCTTGGACAAGGTCAGCAGCCGCGCCACCCGGCCGCGGAGCCCCTCGGCGGCGGTGGCGCCCACCTGGCCGGAGAGCAGGAAGAGTTTGCGCTCGCCCGCCTCCCAGGAAAGCTGGAGCGTTCCCGTCTTGCGGGAGCTGTCCAACCATTGAAGGAACTCAGGAAGCGGATAGCTGAAGAGGTCGCCGTGGAGGGCCATGCGTGTCGGATTCGAGGATACAGTCCCCAGCCGTGCGCGTCGCGCTCCTGTTCATCGATGGTGTGGGCATTGGCCGGAAGGACCCGGCCATCAACCCGCTCGCCCACCGGGAACACCTCCTCTCCCACTTCGAGGACGCCCCCAGCCCGCCCCTGCCCCATTCGGGGCGCTGCATCCCCGTGGACACGACCTTCGGCGTCCCCGGCCGGCCCCAGTCCGCGTCCAACCAGACGGCCATCCTCACGGGAGACCCGGCCCCCGCGCTGCTGGGCCGCCACGTGCTGGGCTACCCCAACGCGCCGCTGCGGGGCTTGATGGCGGACCGCTCCATCGTCCGGAGGCTGGGCGCCGCGGGCCGCACCGCCACCTTCGCCAACGCCTACCCCGCGCCCTACCTGGACGCGCTGGACGTCCCGCGCCGCCCCAGCAGCTCACCGCCGGAGTTCGTCCTCACACCCCAGGCGCGCCGCAAGCTGAAGCCCTCCGCCTCCAAGCTGGCCTTCGCCGCCGGGGGCATCCCCCTGCGGACGCTGGATGACGCCCGCGCCGGGGACGGCCTCACCCACGACATCACCGGCGCCAGCGCCCGGGCCTACGGGCTGGCCGCGCCGGAGCGCTCGCCCGAGGAGGCCGCCGCCATCTTCTGGCGGGTGGCCTCCAGCGCGGACTTCACCTTCTTCGAGCACTACCTGGCGGACGAGGCGGGCCACGCCCAGGACTGGACGGCCGCCCTGGCCGCGCTCGACGCGTTCGACGCCTTCACCCGCGCGGTGGCGGCCGCGCGGCCCGAGGGCGCCCGCGTCCTGGTGTGCAGCGACCACGGCAACGTGGAGGACCTGTCCACGCGAGGCCACACCCTCCACCCCGTGCCCGTGCTCTACTTCGGCCCGCCCGCGCCCGAGCTGGAGTCCCTCTCCACCGTGGCCGACGTCGGACGCGCGGTGCTTCGCTGGTTGGGTGTGGAGTGAGCCAGGTGTCGCCAGCAGCCAGGTGCCGTCACGACCGCCCCGGTTGGGCAGCGGTGCTGCTCGTCCTCGGGCTGCTCGTCGGCTGCGCCAGCCCCCGTGGCACCCGCGGCCTGGGCGCTGGCGCCACCCGCGAGCCCGTGGGCCCCCGCATCGACGTGGAGTACCAGCCCCGCGACGCCGAGGCGGCCCGACAGGTCCGGCTCGCCGTCGAGCGCGCCCTCCCCCGCCTCCAGCGCTGGGGCACCTTCGACGACACCGTCACCATCGTCGTCCACCCCAACCACGCTTCCCTGGAGCGCGCCGCCAACCGCCCGGGGCATGACTTCCTGCGCGCCTGGGCCCGCTACGAGCAGATTGAGCTGCAGAGCCCGCGCACCTGGAGCTCCCGGGGCGCCAGCCAGGGCCAGGTGGATGAGCTGCTGCTGCACGAGCTCACCCACAGCCTCATGTACCAGGTGGCCTCGGACCGGCTCGGCTGGACACGCAAGCGCATCCCCCTCTGGTTCCGCGAGGGCATGGCCTCCTACACCGCCGAACAGGGCTACCGCGTCTCCAGCCTGGATGACCTGGAGCAGTACTGGCGCAAGCACCCCCACGCGGACCCGCTGTCGCAAGCGGACGCGCTCTACCAGGCCGAAAGCGGCGTCGTGTATGGCGCCGCCCACCACGCCTTCACCTTCCTGGTGCGCCGCTACGGCGAGGACGCCATCCGCGGCGTGCTGGACGCCATGGGCCGGGGCCCGGACTTCGACCGCGCCTTCCAGCAGGCCGTGGGCGTCCCCCAGGAGCGCTTCCTCCAGGACTTCCGCCGGTACGTGCGCCTGCGCGGCTTCAAGGGCGCCCGGCAGCTCCACCCGCTCCGCCCACGCCCCGCCAGGCCGCTCCCTGTCGCACCCCTACCTACCCTCCAATGAGGCGCTGACGCTCCCTCTGCACTTTTTAAAAGTGCACAATGGATGCAGTGTATAGAGGCGCGGACAGGCTTCTCACTTGATGGGAAACTGGAAGCCGCGGGGCGGCGTCGGTCTCGGTTCGAGGGGCACACACCATGGAACAGGAGGACGGCCGGGAGCCTCAGTCCGGCAAGGTGCCGGACGGACCCACGCTGATGGAACGCATGCAGGCGTCCGTCGCGGCGTTGGAGCGGCTCACCCAGGTGGCGGCCCCGGACATGTCCGAGTCCGTCCGCGAGTCGCTTCAGCGGGAGACGGCCGCCCTGCGGCGGATGCGGGGAGAGCTGGAGGCCCTGTTCTCCCAGTGTGCGGTGGAGCGCGAGCAGCGGCAGGCGCGGCTGAACGAGGAGCAGGCGCGCGAGCACCGGACGCTGTCGCTCAACCTGCTCGCCGCGGGGTTGGCGCACGAAATCAACAACCCGCTCGCGTACACGACGGGGAACATCGAATACCTCCAGCAGCAGTTGCCCTGCCACGCGCTGCCCGCCCACCTGGCCGATGAGTGCCACCAGGTGCTGGACGAGGCGCTGGAGGGCGCGCGGCACATCCGGCGCGTCGTGGCGGACCTCCGCGCCCTCTCGCAGGGAGACTCCAGCACCGAAGAGCCCGTGGACCTCCCCGCCGTCCTGGAGCGCACGCTGCGCATGGCCGCCAACCACCTGCGCCACCGGGCGCGCGTGGTGCGCGGCTACGGGACGAACGTGCCCCGCGTCGTGGGCACGACGACGAAGCTGGGCCAGGTCGCGCTCAACCTGGTCATCAACGCCGCGCAGGCCCTCCCCGAAGGGCGCGTCTCGGAGAACCAGCTCACGCTCGCCCTGCGCGAGGAGCCCGGGGTCGTGGTGCTGTCCATCTCCGACACCGGCCGGGGCATCCCACCGGACGTGCTACCCCACGTCTTCGACCCGTTCTTCACCACGCGCGGCGGGGGCATGGGCATGGGGCTGCCCATCTGCCGCGACATCATCACCTCGCTGGGCGGGAGCATCCGCGTGGACAGCGAGCCTGGCAAGGGCACCACGGTGGAGGTGACGCTGCGGCGCGCCGACCTGCCCGAGCAGCCCCAGGCCGCCGAGCGCGCCGCCCCACCGCCCCAACGCGCCCGGCGCATCCTGGTGGTGGACGACGAGCCCCGGGTGGTGGACCTGCTGCGCCGGCTGATGCGAGGCCATGAGCTGGTCAGCGCCGCCAACGGCCGTGAAGCCCTGGAGCGGATCCGCGCCACCCCGGACTTCGACGTCATCCTCTGTGACCTGATGATGCCGGAGCTCACCGGCATGGACGTCTATGAGGCGGTGCGCGCCACCTGGCCGGGCCTGCACGAGCGCATCGTCTTCATCTCCGGCGGCGTCTTCTCCGGGGAGATGCAGCGCTTCCTCAAGGAAGTGAAGAACCCGCTGCTCACCAAGCCCTTCGAGCCCCAGCGCCTCCAGGGCGTGCTGGCCACCGCCCGCGGGCGGCTGGGGCACTGAGGCGCGCGGCTACGGCTCCGCCGGCGGGGCCTCCAGCGCCGCCGGGCTGGTGAGGATGGGCGGGCGGTCCTTGCCTTCCATGGTCCGCTGCAGCTCCAGCTCCTGGAGCAGCATGGCCGGCGCCACGGTGGACACCGGGACGTTGCCGCTCTCCGCGCCGCAGAAGCCGTTGAAGATGCCCTGCTTCTGCCCCGAGGCCAGGATGCGGTTCACCGCCGACAGCGGCGTGCCGACAATCTCCACGCCGCGCACCAGCGTCTCCTTCCCCGTCTTCACGTCCACCCGGTACACCATGCGCGGCACGCCCTTGAAGGCCTGGTAGCCGGCGCTGGAGGTGTTGGTGTTGCCGCCGGTGATGTCGCGGATGATGAGGCCGTACGGCTTGCCCTGGCGCTTCGCCTCGGCGATCAGGCGCTTCTTCAGCTCCGCGTCGCTCAGGCCGTGGGTGCTCTCCACCAGCAGGTTGGCCATGCGCGCCACCGGCTTCAGGTTGCCCTGGCTGCGGCCGTGGCCGTTCGACTGGAGGAAGCCCTCCACGGGCCGGCGCCCCTGGAGGTAGTTGCGCAGCACGCCCTTCTCCACCAGCGTCACCCGCTGCGCGCGCACGCCCTCCTCGTCGAAGAGGTAGTAGCCGTTGAGCGGCTCACCCTCCAGCACACGCCGCGTCGGGTCGTCGTGGATGGAGATGAACGCCGGCAGCACCTGCTTGCCCACCTGGCCCTTGAACGTCTTGCCCTCGTTGTCGCCGTCCTGCCGGTCTCCCTCCAGCCGGTGCCCCACGGCCTCGTGGAAGAGCACCCCGGCCGCCTCCGGCGCGAGGATGGCGGGGCCGGTGTACGGGTCGATGGCGGGCGCCGCGCGCAGGGCCAGCAGTTCCCGGATGACGTCATCCGCCGCCTTCTCCAGCCGCGCGGCGTCCGGCAGCCCCGCCTCCGTGGGCACGTAGAAGTCGCGCGAGTTGTCCAGGAGCTGGCCATCCGGCGCCCGCGTGACGGCGGAGACGTGCAGGCCGTACAGCATCTCCTCGGTGATGATGCGGCTGCCTTCCGAGGACACGAACAGCCGCGTCACCTTGTCCTTGGTGACGCGCACCTCCGAGTCGAACAGCTCCGGGTGCGCGTTGAAGCGCGCCGACACGCTGCGGGCCAGCTTCACCCAGCGCTCGCGGTTGAACGGCGCCGTCACCGGCGGCGACACGTGCCGCACCGGCTTCTCGCGCGAGAAGGACGGCGGGCGCTTCGGGTCCTCCACCGCGTAGACCCGCTCGCCCTTCTTCTTCAGGTACTGGAACAGCGCGGACTTGTACTTCTCGTCGGTGATGAGCCACAGCGCGGTGCGCAGGGCCAGCGGCGAGTCATCCAGCGGGCCCTCCTTGCGCGACACGTAGCTGGTGCCCCGACTGGAGAAGGTGAACTCCAGCCCCTCCACCACCGAGCTGTCGAAGTCGTAGTCCCCCACGCGCACGTCGACGTACAGCTTCCGCTCGCGGTAGCCGTCGTCCATGAACAGCGCCCCGTAGCGCGCGGAGACCACGTACTGCTCGTAGTCCTTGAGCTGGTAGCTCATGAAGTACGGGGGCTCGTGGTTCTGCATCTTCAACTGCTGGTGGTTGCGCGCCAGCTCGGCGGACATCGAGTCCAGCAGCTTCACGCGCGCATCCGGCACCGGCGCCGCCGCCGTCAGCAGCGCCGAGAGAGCCAGCAGGGGAAACACGGTTCGAAGGAGGGCTTGCACGGCCCCGACACTAGCCCATCCCCTCCACGATACGAGCAGCTCCGCGCTCACGGATGCCGCCCGGGCGGTATCCGTGAACGTGGGGCCCCCCGCCCGGAGGGTCGGTATCCGGGCGGGCGGCTGGTGACTGTCAGGCCTTCGTCACTTTCTCACGACCCTTGCTGACACCCTTGGTGGCGTTGCGCGTGTCGATGACGACCTTGGCGCGGTCCACCACCATGGCGTAGTCGATGTCCGAGTGGTCCGTGAGGATGAGGACCGCGTCGTACTGGCCCAGCGTCTCCGGCTTCAGCGGCACGGACTTCATCTCCATGTTGAAGCCGTGGCCCTTGTGCAGCTCCGGGACGTACGGGTCGTGGTACGACAGGTCCGCGCCCTTCTCCGCCAGCAGCGTCATGATGCGCAGCGAAGGACTCTCGCGCATGTCGTCGATGTCCTTCTTGTACGCCGCGCCCAGGCAGAGGACCTTCGCGCCGTTGAGCGTCTGCTTGTTCTTGTTGAGCGCCTCCATGGTGCGCTGCACCACGTAGTACGGCATCTGCCAGTTCACCTCGCCGGCCAGCTCGATGAACTTGGTGTGGAACTCGTACTCGCGCGCCTTCCACGTCAGGTAGAACGGGTCAATGGGGATGCAGTGCCCGCCCAGGCCAGGGCCCGGGAAGAAGGGCATGAAGCCGAAGGGCTTGGTGCTCGCGGCCTGGATGACCTCCCACACGTCCACGTTCATCCGGTCGCAGAGCATCTTCATCTCGTTGACCATGGCGATGTTGACGCAGCGGAAGATGTTCTCCAGCAGCTTGGCCAGCTCCGCCACGCGGGTGGAGGACACCGGCACCACTTCCTTCAGCGCGCTGCCGTAGAGGGCCGCGGCCACCTCGGAGCACTCGGGCGAGTAGCCGCCGACAATCTTCGGAATCGTCTTGGTGTTGAAGCTCTTGTTGCCCGGGTCCTCGCGCTCGGGGCTGAAGGCCAGGTAGAAGTCCTTGCCCGCCTTGAGGCCGTTCTTCTCCAGCAGCGGCTTGAGCACCTCCTCCGTCGTCCCTGGATACGTGGTGGACTCCAGGATGAAGAGCTGTCCGGGACGCACGTGCGGCGCGAGCGCCTCGCCCGTCTGGATGATGTAGCTCATGTCCGGCTCACGCGACGCGGTGAGCGGCGTGGGCACGCAGATGATGACGCAGTCCATGTCCTTCGCCTTGGCGAAGTCCGTGGTGGCCTTCAGCTTGCCTGACCTGCTCAGCTCCGACAGCGGCGCGCTGGGGATGTGCTTGATGTAGCTCTCCCCCTTTTCAATCTTGTCAATCTTCCGCTTGTCGATGTCGAGCCCCATCACCGGGAAGCCCGCCTCCGCGAAGGCCATGCCCAGCGGAAGACCGACGTAGCCAAGCCCGACCACACCCACCCGCGCGTCCCGCTTCTTGATGCGATCCAGCAGCGGGCTGCTCACCATCACCCTCATCGTCCTCACCTCTCCTGATGCGACGTGCCGTTAAGACGGTCACGTCCCGACCCGACACTCAGCGGAAAACGACCACCCACCTCAGCCACGCCGGAGGCGTCACCTGCCCCCGGAACTCCACCGCCAACGACGGCACCACCCGCCCGTACCCTGGCGAAAACTTCGACGGCACCAACCGCGCCGTCAGGCCCTGCTCCAGCACCACCCAGGCGAGCGGGGCCCCTTCCGGGCCCAGCTCCACCACGAGCGGCTCGAACGACACCGGCTCTTCCATCACACGACCCGCGCGTGACAGGACCTGCACCTGAGGCGACACCACTCGCGCCTGTTCATCCGGCAGATGGAACCTGCCGACCACGTCATGCCGGCCCGTGCCCACGAAGCGGTCACGTCCGGCCAGAGCGCGCTCGCCCCGGTCCAGCCGGAACGTGCGCTCAATCCCCACGGGCGCCGGCAGCCGGCGGTAGCCGTCATGCCGCACCAGCAGCCTGTCCACCGACTTCCCCGGCAGGAAGGCCACCACCCGCGCCCGAGCCTCCTCCGGCAGCGCGAACAGGCGCGCCGGGTCCAGGGACGCCTGCTCCGCGTCATCCACCTGCACCGTGTTGTGCGCGGCCGTTCCGCGGAACCAGTTCCGCAGCGCGGGCTCACGCGTATAGGTGCCGGTGCCCGGATCCACGATGACGGGGCGCCCGTCGACGTGGAGCTCGAATGAAAGTTTGTCGTTGTGGCTGTGTCCCCCCACCCCACCTTGTCCCTGCTTGCCGGCGCTGACAGTGATAACGACCCCCGCGCCGCGCAAGATGTGGAAGCCACCTTCCGGAAAGCTCACCGACACGGGCTCTGGCGCGGGCGCCAGCGCGGCGAAGCGCGCCTGCCCGGCGCGGCCCAGCAGCCACGCGGCCTCGTCCACCAGCTCGCCGCCGCCCAGCCCCGCGTCACCGAAGAGCGCCGCGCCCAGCCCCACCAGGTAGCCGTGCGCGTTGTCCTCGCGCTCGCGCAGCGGGAAGACGCGGCCGGAGTCGTTGTCGCCAATCTGTGGCGCCAGCCCCTGCTCGGAGCACCACGCGCGCACGGCGTGGAACATGCGGCGCAGCCGGGCCTCGTACCTGGGCCCCAGCGGCACGCCCGCGCCGCGCGCGGTGAGGTACGCCAGGGTGAAGAGCTCCACCGACAGGCGATGATAGGGAATGGAGCCCTCGAAGGACGTGCCCTCCAGGTGCACCTGCTTCTCCATCTGCTCTCGCAGCCCGCCCACCGCCAGCGACACGTGCCGCGGCGCGCCCGGCAGCTCCGGGAAGAGCAGGCCCACCACCAGCAGGCCCACATAGTTGGAGACCAGGTGGTTGTTGGGCACCGCGCCCCGGTCCTCCAGGTGGGCCTCCACCCAGGCGGTGTGCTCGGCCAGCGCGCCCAGCACCGGCACCAGGAAGTCCGGCCGCGCCACCTCGGGCGCGTCGGAGAACATGGCCAGCGCCTGCGCCAGGTTCGCGGCGCGCAGCGCCACCTCCATGGCGCACGTCCAGTGCACGCCCTGGCCCACGGGGTTGGCCTGGAGGAAGTCCAGCACCTGCGCCACGAAGGCGCGCGCCAGCCGCGCGCGCGCCTCGGCGGCCGTCTCCACCCAGTAGCCCTGGCCCAGCGCCACGACGCTGTCGAGCCGGCCCATCACCCACGGGTACTTCGGGTCGCTCCCCGTCACGGCGAGCGACAGCCGCTCCACCGGCTCCAGCGGGTAGCGGTGACCGCTCACCGGGTCCAGGGACCAATCCACCGGGCGGCCCTCGCCGAAGGACACCGGCGTACCGAAGAGGTCCCACTCCTGCCGGAGCGCCGCCTGCGCGCGGGCCCGGGCGCGCTCCACCCCGCCGGGCACCGAGGCGAGCGCCTCCAGCACCGACGCGCGCTGCGACACCTCACACCAACCGCGCGAGCCGCGCTGGCCCAGCGCCAGCTCCACCAGCTCCGCGCCATCCGCCGCGCCGTAGCACTCGAGGAGCTGCACCTCGTCCGCGCGCTCGCGCCGACGGTAGAGCGCCTGCCGCGCCACGCCTTGAACACGCCGGACCGCGCTGCGCGCCAGTCCACCTGGAGCAAGTCGAGCGATTGCCGCGTAGTAATCGAGAGTCCCCATTCGCCCCTTCCGCCACCCGTGCCGGATGCCGTTAGCAAGTGCCCGGCCAGGAGCGTGTTCTCAGGAATTGAGCGGGGTTGCGGGGTCGCTCCGTTCCCCCTGACGGTAAAAAGTGGGGGGATCACACGCCCTGGAGGGAAAAGGATTTCCGACTGATGGGCGCCGGCCTCTCACCTTGCGCAGCGTTGCGGCGTGCGCGGGGCGTGCTCATACCTTCCGGTGTGCTGGACGGTGCTTGGATGGGGTGGCGCATCGAGGACGACCTCGATGCAGGGGTGGAGCAGGCGCTCGCGAGAGCCGCCGAGCGCGCATTCCGGTGCGGGGCACGCGCGGGGCTGGAGGCCCTGGTCCAGGAGGCCCAGCGCCTCACGGGCGCCTCCGGGGCCGCGTTCCATGACGGGCGCGTCTACGTGGCGCGGACGGGGTTGGGCGCGCTGCCGCGTGCGTCTCCCGGGCCGAGCCGCCGGCCTGTCCTGGTGGTGTGGCCGGAGCTGCCCACGGCCCGGGAGGTGCGCGTGCTGGCCCGGATGTCCGCGTTCGGCGCGGCCCTGCTGGCGGCCCGAGCCCGCGAGCAGGACGCGGCGGCGCGGCAGGTGCAGCTCCTGAAGACGCAGCAGCGACTGACGCGGCGGTTGACGCACCAGGAGCACCAGCGCTCCCGGGCGTCACACGACCTCAGGACACCATTGATGGTCATCAAGGGATACGTGGACATGATGCTGAAGGGCACGACGGGCGGGCTGACGGCTCCCATCCAACGCTATCTGGAGCGGCTGCGCCGTTCGGCGGACGACCAGAGCGCCATCATCGAGCGCCGGCTCGCGAAGGTGCGGCATGAGGGCGTGGAGGACTTGCGCCCCCTGCTGCGCACCGCCTTCATCCCCTCGGCGCGGGGCCACCGCGCCGTGGACACGACGATGACGCTCCCGGACCGCCCCGTGGCCGTCCCGGGCCCCCGCGACGATGTGGAGCTGCTGGTGCGCACGCTGGCCCGCGCGGTGGCGTCCTCGGGCGCGCCCGCCGCGGTGCGCGTGGAGTCCGCGGGGGACGCGGGCGTGTGGCAGCTCCGCGTCACCCTGCGGAGCGGAAAGGCGCTGCCGGAGAAGAGCCTCACCCTGCTGCGGCACCTGACGCAGCGGCTGCGCGGCGGGCTCTCGCTGCCGGAGGAGACGGGCAACGGCTGGGTGGTCCACCTGCCGGTGGACGACACCGTGCCCGTGGCGCCGCGCGACGCGTGAGGCGCCCGGGCGGCGCCGTCAGGACGCGGGCAGGAGCTGACGCACCAGCTCCAGCAGGCGGCCCCGCTCCACCTCGCGCTTGACGAGGTAGCCATCCGCGCCCGCCTCCAGACCGGCGGCGCGGTCCTCGGGGCTGTCGAGCGACGTCACCAGGATGATGGGCGTGCGGTGGAGCTGCGGGTGGGCCTTGATTCGCCGCGCCAGCCCCACGCCATCCAGCCGGGGCATCTGCCAGTCACTCACCACGAGCTGACAGGGCGTGCGCTCCAGGATGCCCCACGCCTCCTCACCGTCCGCCGCCGTCACCACCGGGTAGCCGGCGATCTCCAGCAGCGACTTCATGGCGAAGCGCGTGGTGAGCGCGTCGTCACACACGAGGACGCGCGGCCGCGCCGTCTCACGGGCCACCGAGCGCGTCTCCGGCCGGGCCGCGCGCACCAGCTCCGCCGCGTTGAGCACCGGCACCACGCGGCCGTCATCCAGCACCGCCGCGCCCGCCAGGTGCCGCACGCCCTTGAGGTGGCGCCCCAGCGAGCGGACGACAATCTCCTGCTGCCCCACCACCTCGTCGATGGCGTACAGCACCTTGTCCTCGCCCACCGTCAGCAGCGCGGCGGCCTGCACCTTTCCGGAGTCCAGCGCCAGCGGCAACCGGGGCAGGCCAATGGCCTCCGCCAGCGGGAGGAACGTGAGCTGCTCCCCGTCCAGGCGCGCCACCACGCGGCCCGCGACGGTGCCCACGTCGTCCGGGTTCAGCCGGAGGATGCGATTCACGCTGTCCGAAGGGATGGCGGACACCGTGGTGCCCGTGCGCACCAGCAGCCCCAGCGCCGCGGCCAGCGTCAGCGGCAGGTCGATGGTGAAGCGCGTGCCCTGCCCCGCCGTGAAGGCCACGTCCACCGAGCCCTGGAGCCGCTGGGCCGTGGCCTGCACCACGTCCAGGCCCACGCCCCGGCCAGAGGTCGCCGTCACCTGCTCGCGGGTGGAGAAGCCCGGCTGGAACACGAGCCGCGCGGCCTCCGCGTCGGAGAGCTTCTCCGCCTCCTCGGACGACAGCAGGCCCCGCCGCACCGCCGTGGCGCGCACGCGGCCAGGCGACAGGCCGGAGCCGTCATCCTCCACCACCACCGCGATGCGCGGCCCCCGGGGCTCCACCCGCACCATCAGGCGCCCCGCCTCGGGCTTGCCCGCGGCCCGCCGCGCTTCGGTGGACTCCAGGCCGTGGTCAATGGCGTTGCGCACCAGGTGCAGCAGCGGGTCTTTCAGCGCGTCGAGGATGCGCCGGTCCAACCGCACCTCGCCGCCGGTCAGCTCCAGCGTCACCTGCTTGTCCAGCCGCGCGGCCGTCTCCCGCACGGTGCGCCGCAGCGGCTCCAGCACCTGCGAGGCCGGCACCATGCGCAAGTCACGCAGGTCGTCCCGCGCCACCTGGGCCACCAGCGTGAGCTGCTCGCCGTCGCGGTGGGACTCCTTGGTCAGCTCCAGCAACTGCTTCTGGAGCCCGCGCATCTGCGTCACGCCCGCGCGGAGCGGCTCCAGGGCGGGGCCGCCGCCCGCCATCGCGAGCTGCGACGCCGCGCGCTCCAGGTGCATCAGCACCTCGCGCATCCCGTCCATCAACACGCGGTGCGCGGCGCCCCGCCGCGTCTGCTGCGCGCGCCCCGCCAGGAGCAGCTCCACCTGGAGCGCGATGGACTCCAGCGTCTTCACCGACACGCGCACCGTCTGGTCCGCCGGCCCGCGGCTCTCTGTTGGAGCCACCGTGCCCGCCGGGCCCTGCGCCGCCGCGCCGCCTTCGGTGGGCACGGGCGTTGGCGCCGCGCGGAGCGCGTGGACGGCGCGGGCCACCGCCCCCGCCCCACCCGCCGCCTCCAGCGCGGTCCGCAGCTCCACCAGCGTGCCAGCGACGTCCGAGGCCGCCACCCCCGCGGAATCACCGCCCGGCTCCATGCGCGTGAAGCCCAGCGCCGCGGCCTCCGCCAGCGAGGCCACCTTCTCCACCCCGGCGGCCTCGGCGGAGGACTTCAGCGTCCGCGCCCGCTCCACCGCCGTGCGCACCACCGCCGCCCGGTCCGGCACGTCCGGCGAGCACAGCGCGCTCAGCCCCGCCTCGAGCAGGTCCAGCACCTCCATGCCCTGCGCGGCGGCCCCGGACGCGGCCGACCGCGGAGCGGCCTCCGCGGACTCGTGCCCCAGCGCGGCCAGCAGGGAGGCCAGGCCCTCCACCGCGGGCGTCTGCCCAGCGTCGCCCCGGGCCATGGCGCCTTCGATGGCGGACAGGCCCCGCAGCATGGCCTCCACCGTGTCGCGAGGCAGCCGCTCCTCCTGGTTGAAGGCGGCCAGCCCGTCCTCGATGGCGTGCACCACCTGCTCGATGTCGTCCAGCCCCAGGCTGGCCGCGGAGCCCTTGAGGCTGTGGACCAGCCGCTTGAGCGACGGAAGCAGGTCCGGCTCGCGCCCCTGCGCCGGGCCCTCCAGCCCCAACACCTTCGACCCGATGGCCTGAATCTGCTCGCGCGTCTCCGCGGAGAACACCGGCCAGATGCTGCGCAAGAGCTGAGGATCCATGGCGCGTGCCTACTCCCCTTCGGGCCGCGTGGCGGACGGGCCCCCGAGCTGCTCCAGGTCCAACACCGTCAGCCGGTCCGGCGTGAGGAACAAGAAGGGCCCGGGCGGAGGCTGGGACAGCTCCGTCTTCGGCAACTCCTTGCGGCCCTCCACGGACTCGGCCGCCAGCCCGAAACTCTCTTCACTGTCCCCTGCCTCGACCACCACCACCTTGCCGAGGTCCGACATGCCGCCCCCCTCCAGCCCCAGGAGCTGACGCAGGTCCAGCACCGGCACCACGCGCGAGCGGCTCACCAGCGCGCCCAGCACGTGCCGGGGCGCGCCGGGCAACGCGCTGATGCCGCGCGCCTCCAGCACGTGGTCCACGTGCTCGATGCGCACCGCGTAGCGCTCACCGCCCACCTGGAAGGCCAGCACGGAGAGCACCTCCTGGCGCTCCTCGTGGCGGGCTTCGGCCAGGGCGCGGGCCCGGGCGCTCAGCACCTCGCGCCGCTTCTCCGGGCTCACCCCCTGCCTGCCGTCCAGCAGCGCGTGCGCCTCGGAGAGCTGTCGCTTCAGCCCGGCGTAATCCATCTTGGCGTCGTCCTTCGACATGCGCTCAGTACCGGGTCGCGGGCAGCTTCAGGATGTCGCGCACCTTCGAACGAAGGTCGTCCACCGACACCGGCTTGTTGAGGAAGGCGCTGGCCCCCACCAGCTTGCCTTTCTGCCGGCTCGCGTCGTCCTTCAGCGAGGTGAGCATCATGAAGGGCGTGTTGTGAAGCTGCGGGTCCGCCCGCACCGCCGCGCACAGCGCGAAGCCATCCATCTCCGGCATCTGCACGTCGGAGATGATGAGGTCCGGCTTGAGCTCACGCGCCTTGGTGAGGCCCTGCGCGCCGTTCGGAGCGTCGAAGAACTCCAGCCCCCACCCCATCAGGTACACCTGAAGCAGGTTGGTGATGGTCTTCGTGTCTTCGACGATGAGCACCTTTGCGTTCATAACTGGTACCTACCCACCAGGTCCGAGAACCGTTTCGAGAGATTGGTCAGATTGCCCGCCACCTGTTCGATGCGCCGGGTGCTCTCCACCGAGTCTCCCATGGCGGAGGTCAGCTCGCTCATGGCGGTGGAGATCTGCTCCACGCCAATGGTCTGCTGACGCGTGTTGCCGGCAATCTGCCGCGCCGCGCCCGACGACTCGCGGATGACCTCCGACAGCCCCAGGATGGTCGTCCCCGCCTCGCGCGCCAGCTCCATGGCCGCCTGCGCCCGGCGGCTGCCCTCCTCCGTGGCGCTGACGGCCTGACGCGTCCCCTTCTGCACTTCGTTGAGCAGGCCGCGCACCTGCTCCGCGGCGATGCGGGACTGCTCCGCCAGCGTGCGCATCTCCGTGGCCACCACCGCGAAGCCGCGGCCGTGCTCGCCCGCCTTCGCCGCCTCGATGGAGGCGTTGAGCGCCAACAGGTTGGACTGCTCGGCCACGTCCTTCACCGTGCTGATGATGTCGCCAATCTGCAGCGTGCGCTCGCTGAGGTCGGAGATGGCCAGGGCAATGGCCTTCACCTGCTCGCCCAGCTTCTCCATGCCGGAGACGCTCTCGCTGACGACCTGCTGCCCTTCCGCGCTGAGCGCCTCCGACTTCTGCGTCTGGGAGATGACCGAGTCCGCGTAGGCGGTGGCCTGCTTGGACGTCTGGGCAATCTCCGCCACCGTGGTGCTCGTCTCGTTGATGGCGGAGGCCTGCTGGTGGGCCATGGCGGACTGCTGGGTGGAGGTGGCCAGCACGCCCGCCGCCTCCCGCTCCATCTCCGCCGCCGCGCCGCGCAGGTCCTGCAGCAAGTGGGAGAGCGCGTCCGTCATCACCGCGAAGCTGCGCGCCACGTCGCCAATCTCATCCGAGCCCTGGAGGTCCACCTGCTGGCGCAGGTCCCCCGCGGCGATGCCCGCCGCGGCGTGCGCCAGCCGCTCCAGCGGCACCACGAGCATCCCGGACACCAGCCAGGCCGCCACCAGGCAGGCCACCAGCACCAGCAGGCTGATGATGGCCGTGAAGCGCGTGGCCTCGCGCAGCGTCTGGCGCAGGCCCTCCTCGTGCAGCGCGAGCTGGAGGGTGCCCAGGTGCGAGGTGGACCCGGGCGCGAGCACCGGCGTCGTCGTCTCCACCAGGCCCGTGCCCTTCACGGCCCTGCGGCGGAGCACCGAGGCGTCGCCCTCGATGGCGGCGGGCGACTGGGCCTCGCCGACGTAACGCTCCGCGGCGGCCTCGCCCAGGAGCGTGCCGTCCGCGTCGTGGACGCGGACGTAGGCGACCTCGGGCCCCAGGCTCAGCGCGCCCTGCACCAGCTCCTGGAGCCGCTCCGGGTCGCGCCTCGCGCCCAGCATGGGCGTCAGCGTCCTCGCCAGCTCCACGCTCACCGAGTTGGCGCGGCGGGACAGGTCATTGCGAAGCGCATCCCCCATCTGCACCCACGTCGTGGTGATGAGGAAGACGGCCACCAGTCCCCCCGTCGCCCCGGTGAGCGCGAGGATCTTCATCCGCAGACTGAGCCTGCTCCCCGGCGCGCGGCCCGGCGGTGTCAGGTGCGTCTCTTTGACGTCCACGTTGCCTCCCACCTCGTGAGGAGCGCGCGCCGCTCAGCGCGCCCCCTGCCAGCCAGCCTGCTCGACTGGCGCCAGGGCCTGCCTCAGGCCACCGGCCGTCATCGTCTCCACCCCACGCAGCGGGTGTTCGTCGTCCAATCCATCCAGCGCGCGCAGGGCGTTCTGCCTCGCACGCTCCGCGTCCTCGCGCCGCTCCATGCGGCCGTACAGGGCCACCAGGGTGGCGTGCCCAAGCGCCAGGCGGGGCTCCAGGTACAAGGCCTTGCGGACCGCCTCCACCGCCCCGTTCAGGTCGCCGCGCACATCGGCCACCATGGACAGGAGCAGGTACGCCTCCGGGACGAGCGCCTTCGCGGCCTGACGCGCCAGCGCCTCCGCCTCGTCGAAGCGCCCCGAGCGCGCGGCGCTGATGGCCCGCGCCAGCGCCGGGTCCTCCTCGGGCGTAGGCACGACCACGTTCGCGTTTCCGGTCCCCACCCCACGCGGCGCCCCGGCCACCGGCGGGAACGCCCCTGGGCTCGCGCTTCCAGCCCAGGCCAGGCGTGGCGGCTCGGCGGCTCGCGCCGCGGACGGGCGCCCCGCTCCCCCACGCGTGTCCGGCGGCGCTGGCGAGACGGCCAGCGCGCCCGCGGCCAGGGCATCACGGCGGCCCCCCACGCGCGGCAGCCGCGCCTCCGGCGTCACGGCCTGCGCCGCCCCGGGCACGGGCACCCGCAGCGCCACGCTCCCCTCGGCGTCCACCGTCTCCAGGCCCAGGCCATTGGTGAGCGGCACCTCGGCGGGCGAGACGAAGAGCAGCCCGCCAGGCGCCAGCGCGTCAATGAAGCGCCGCAGCACCTCGCGCGCCAGCTCCGTCGGGAAGTAGATGAGCACGTTGCGGCAGAAGATGGCGCCCAGCCCCATGAAGGGCGGCGGGTCCACCACCAGGTTGTGGCGCCGGAACTCCACGGCGCGCCGGACCTGCGGGATGACGGAGAAGCCCTCGCCGTTCGCCACCAGGAAGCGCTTCTCCTGCTCCGGCTCGATGCGGCGCAGGGACCACGGCCCGTAGACGCCCTCCTGCGCGCGCTCGATGGCCCGGCCCGACACGTCCGTCGCCAGCACGCGGAAGCGGCCCTCGGGCAGCCCCTCCGCCAGCAAGGCCATGGCGATGCTGTAGGGCTCCTCGCCGCTGGCGCAGCCCGCGCTCCACACCTGGAAGCACGGGGCCGGGTGCGCTCGCCCCAGCCGCGCCACCGCGCGCAGGTGCTCCGGGTGGCGGAAGAAGTACGTCTCGCCGATGACGGCGTGCTCGATGAAGCACTCCACCGCCGCGGCCTCGCGCACCAACAGCTTGCGCAGGAAGGCCTCGGGCTCCAGCCCCCGCGAGCGCGCGGCCCGGCCCAGCGCCGCCTCCAGCGAGCGCCGCAGGCTGCGCGCCAACGTCACGCCACAGGCGGACAGGAGGACCTCCTCCACCCGGCCCAGCGTCGCGTCGTCAAGCACGCCCTCGCTCACGGCGCCTCCGGCCCCACCAGCACCGCGGACATCCGCAGCAGCGGACGCACACCTTCAGGGGTCCGGCACAGGCCCGCCATCAACCCGCTGGCATCCCAGGGCAGCGGCGACGTGCCCTCCGGCGTCCCGTCCACCAGCACCGGGGCCTCCACCAGGTCGCGAACGCGGTCCACCAGCACGGCGATGGTCCTGGCGCCACCACAGACAACCAGGTGCGCGTCCAGCGAGGCCTCCCGCTTCACGCCCAGCAGCGCCGCCAGGTCCACCACCACCGCCGGGCTGCCCCGGTAGACGAAGGTCCCCGCCACGTGCGCGGGCGCGCCCGGCAGGGGCTCCAGCTCCACCAGGCGGACCACCTCCTGCACCGACTCCGCGTCCAGCAGCGCGCTGGTCCCCGCCGCGTCCACCGTCAGGTACATGCCCGGCAGTCGCAGCTCACCCGCCAGCGACGCCAGCTCCTGGCGCAGCCGGGCCTGCTCCGCCTCGAGCTGCCCCAGCCGCTCCTCGACGGAGAGACGGCGCGACCGCGCTGCCATGGGATTCTCTGGTGTGTCTGGCATCAGGGGAACTCCCGCCTGTCACTGAAGCGCGGGATTGGAGCACGCTAGTCTGTCAGACAAAGAAGCGTCAATGCGGGCTGACCGGCATGCACTCTCACACGTTTGACGAGTGATGGCGTCAACGGAAGGCATCAGACGTGCTGGATCGGACAGCCCCCTGGTGCGGAGCACGAGGCAGGTATGGTTTGATGAAGCGCGGCGACACTTCAGGAGAACCGATGTTGCTTGCTGTCTGGGGCTACGAATGATCAAGGGCGACTCGCCGAATCCCGAGGCACCCACTGGAACAGGCGCGGATCCGCTCATCGGGCGGACCCTGAACGGCCGCTTCAGCATCCTGGAACCGCTGGGCATCGGGGGCATGGGGCGGGTCTACCGCGCCCTCCAGGCACCGCTCGAGCGCGTGGTGGCGCTCAAGGTGCTCAACCCCAGCTTCCCCAGCAGCAGGGATCCGGGCTTCCAGAAGCGCTTCCTGCGCGAGGCGTCGCTGACGTCCAAGCTGCGCCACCCCAACACCGTCACCGTCATCGACTACGGGCAGACGGACGACGGCATCTTCTACATCGCCATGGAGTACCTGGACGGCCGGACGCTGGCCCAGGTGCTGGGGCAGGCCGGCCCTCTGCCATGGGCGCGCGCCATCGCCGTGACGCAGCAGATCTGCCGCTCGCTGCGCGAGGCGCACAGCCTGGGCATCATCCACCGCGACCTGAAGCCAGCCAACATCATGCTCCTCAACGAGCAGGATCAGGACCTGGTGAAGGTGCTGGACTTCGGCCTGGTGAAGTCCGTGGCGGCGCCCCAGGAGGGGCAGCTCTCCCCCGAAATCACCCAGAACGGCACCTTCCTCGGCTCGCCGCAGTACATGGCGCCCGAGCAGGCGCGCAACGCCACCGACGCGCGCAGTGACGTGTACTCGCTGGGCATCGTGCTCTTCCAGATGCTGATGGGGCGTCCGCCGTTCATCGCGCGCGACCACATCGAGCTCATCTTCGCCCACTACAAGGAAGCCCCGCCCACCTTCCAGCAGGTGCGGCCGGACCTCCACGTGCCGCCGGAAATCGAGGCGGTGGTGCGCCGCTGCCTGGAGAAGGACCCGGCGCGGCGCTACCAGACCATGGATGAGCTGCTCGACGGCCTGCGCGAAGCGAGCATGGCGGCGGGCGGCAACAGCGGCATCTTCAAGCGGCCCGGCGGGGCGACGACGACGGGCCCCTACCCGTCCCCCGCGCTGTTCTCCAACGTGGGCAACAACACGGAGTCCGGGGACACGCTGGCGGTGGACATCAGCGTGGAGGTGCCCAAGGACGTCGAGCGCGCCCGGCAGCGCACCCTGCTGACGGGGGGCCTGGGCGGCCTGGTGGTCGCCGGCCTCATCGCGGGCGGCGCGGTGTTCTTCCTGGCGAACAAGGAAGCGCCGCCGGCCCCCACGACGCCCCAGGTGGCGGCCCCCGCCGCGCCTGTCGCGGCCGCGCCCGCCGCGGAGCCCGCGGCCGAGCCCGCCGCCGCGAACGCGGGCAAGGTCCGCTTCAAGCTGATGAGCCAGCCCACCGGCGCCCGCGTCTTCTACCGGGGCAAGGAGCGCGGCGTCACGCCCTTCACCCTGGAGATTCCGGCCGGCCAGGATGGCTCCGTCACGGTGGAGCTGACCTTCGCGCTGGAGGGCCACCAGATGGAGACCGTCGTGACGGGCGGCACCGGCGAGGTGGTGCTGTCGCAGAAGCTGCAGAGGCGCCGGGGCGGCTCGGGCGGCAGCCGTCACGTCGAGGTGGCCTCGGTGAGCACGGACGAGGCGGTTGATGAGGTCGAGCCGGTGGCCACGCCGGGCGGCATGTCCGCGCCGGTGATGCTCGCGCCCACGACGTCTCCCGCCGCCGAGCTGCCCGTCGCGGCGGCCGTCGGTGCCGCCACGGCCGCGGCGTCCGCTCCGGCGCCAGCCAAGGGCTCGGCGACGGGCCTCGCGCTGCCGGTCCTCCCCACCGCGGCGGTCGCCTCCGCGCGCGGCGACGTGCTCCCCTACAACGAGGACATGCCCCGTCCGGAGATGGTCGACCAGGGCAAGGACATCATCTACACGCGCGAGGCGATGGCCGCGAAGTCGAGCGGGGTGATGATTGTCCGCTGCACCATCACCCAGCAGGGCCGCGTGGAGAGGTGCCGCACCATCAAGTCCGTGGCGCACATGGAGCGCGTGGTGCTCGATGCCCTCGCGTCCCGCACCTACAAGCCCATCATCTACAAGGGCTACCCGGTGAACGTGGACTACACCTTCAGCATGCGCCTGGTGGCACCGCGCCGCTGAAGCGTCCGGCGTGACGTCCCCACCGGACCGGGCGCGCGCCGCGCGTCAGGCTCCGGTGGACGGCACCACGGGCGGGGCGGGCGGACCGGCCGGCACGCCGCCTCCGGGCGGGACGCCCCAGTCCACCACGGGCCAGCCTCGCTTCCGGGCGTGGCGCCGCAGCCGGTGGTCCGGGTGGACCGCCACCGGCCGCCCCACCACCTCCATCACCGACAGGTCCGAGTACGAGTCGGTGTAGAAGGCGCACGCCGACAACGGCACGCCCGCCTCGCGCACGTAGGCCTCGGCGCAGACGCGCTTGCCCTCGCCGAAGCAGATGGTGCCCAGGGCGCGCCCGGTGTGCCGCCCCTCGCCGTCGACCTCGAAGCGGTTGCACAGCACCGCGTCCAGCCCCAGCTCCCGCGCCACCAGCTCCGACAGGTAGCCCGTGGACGACGTCAACAGCACGAGCCGCTCGCCAGCGCGCCGGTGCGAGTCCAGCACGGCCCAGGCCCCAGGCCGGTAGAGCGGCCGGACCTGCTCCGCGTAGAAGACAGCGGTCCGCTCCTGGAGCGGCTTCGCGAGCGTCCCCGCGAGCTGCGCGATGGCCCGCGCCACGGCGTCCTGCATGGACACGAAGCCCAGGTGGTAGCGCGCAATCCAGAGGCTGGCGCGCAGCGCCTGGAAGCGGGAGATGTGCCCCAGCTCGAGCTCGCGGCGAATCCACAGCGAGCCCGAGTTGGCGGCGATGAGCGTCTTGTCCAGGTCGAAGAAGGCGACGGCCACGGCTGGACCTCTAATTCCGCCGGAGGAGCGCCGCGGCGCGGAGCGCACGCCGCCGGGCGCGCGCCAGGACGAGCGCGGCCAGGCCCAGCCCCAGCGTCACCGGCCCGGGCGCCGCCGCGCAGCCGCTGCCCCGGCCGTCCGCCTTCAGCGCCAGCCCGGCGCCCTCACGCACGAAGCACTGCGTCGGCGGCAGGTGGCGCGGGTAGATGTCACAGAACCCGGCGACCGAGCCCGGGTCGATGACGCGCTTGCGCGTCTCCCCCGGCGGCGCGGTGGCCTCCATGGTGGAGCCTGGCGTGAAGGCATGGTCCAGCCCCACCACGTGGCCAATCTCGTGCGTCATGGTGTTCTGGACGTCCGTGGCCACGCAGTCCACCGCAGGCTCGGCCTCGCACACCGGTGAGTCCACGGTGGTGAAGAGGAAGCCGTAGCGCCCGTCCGGATTGGACGCGTTCAGCTCGATGTCCGAGTCCAGCACCCGGCCGTCCCGATAGGAGAACGTGGACGTGGTCAGGCCGATGGTGCCCTCCCCGTGCTCCCAGCACTGATAGGCGTTGCCGCAGCTCTCATCGAGCCAGCACGCGTCGTCCGCGGGCGCGACCTCGTTGCACGCCCGCTCGCGGAACGTGACGACGTTGTAGTTCTCCCGGGGACGCGTCTCGTCGTAGCCCACCAGGATGGGCCCCGCCCGGTCCGCGCCCCGGGTGAACCGGTAGTCACTGCACCCGTCGGAGACGCGCCGCCACGAGTCGAAGGACGCCTCGATGGCCGCCACCTCGGAGTCCCCGGGCGTGCGCGCGCTGCCCGCGGCGTCCAGGTGATAGACGTACTCGCGCACCGGCCAGAGCAGGCACAGCGGGTGCCCTGGCACCAGGGTGCGGCGGTAGGAATGCTCCTGCGCCTGCGCGGAGGAGGCCACGAACGCGGCCGCGAGCACCAGGGCCTTGCTCACCGGACCGCCTCCTTGCGGCGGCGCGCCAGCCACAGCGACCAGAGGCCCACCAGGGACAGCGCCCCACCCGAACCCGCGGCGGCGCAGCCTCCAGCCTTGGGGCCCAGGTCGGCGGCCGTCACCGGGTGGAGGCACGCCTGACTGGCCTGGCCCTTCGGGTAGGCGGCGCAGACGAAGTCGCGCGAGCCCGTGTCCACGACGCGCTTGGACACCTCGCCCGGCGGCGCGCTGGGGTTCATGGTGGAGCCCGAGGCGCGGGTGTGGTCCAGGCCGATGAGGTGGCCGACCTCGTGCGTGGCGGTGTTCTGCACGTCCGTGGCCACGCAGTTTGTGGTCACCGGCGGGAAGCACGTGCCGCCATTCGCCGTGGTGAAGGAGAAGCGCGCCGCGTTGAAGGAGATGTCGGAGTCGTAGATGATGCCCGAGCGCTCGTCGTACGTGGTGAGGGTGATGGCGATGGTGTTGTCATCGTCGTCCCAGCAGTCGAAGGTGTTGGCGCACGTGTCGTCGTCCCAGCACGCATCGTCCGCGGGCACCACCGTGTTGCAGTCCCGCGTGCGGAACAGCACCAGGTTGGTGTTGCTCCCCTGGCGCCGGTAGCCCACCTCGCGCTCGTCCACGCGCGGGCCCTCCTCCAGCGTGAGGTTGCCGCACTCGGCGAAGATGTCCTGCCAGCTCTGGAACGAGGCGCGAATCGCGTCGAACTCGGTGTCACCCGCCGTGTCCGGGTTGCCGAAGGTGCTCTGGCTCCAGACGACGCGGTTGGACGTCCAGAAGAGGCACTGGGTGCGCGTGTCGCCCGCGTCGACGCGGCTGCGGACGTAGGGGTCCGCCTGGCCCAGGCTCAGGGCCAGCATCAGGGGAACGGGCGGCATCACGGCTTCTGCTCCCCGAGCGCTTCCCGGATGGCGGCCTTCAGCTCCGCCAGCGTCATGGACCGGAGCGCGGACGCGGCCGGCTTGCGGGTGGCGGGGTCCAGGAGCTGGGACTCGGTGGGCTCGGGGACGGCGAGCGCCTCCCTCCCCTCGCGCTTCACCTGGAACTTGCCCTGGGCCAGGTCGGACACGCGGAAGGCGCGCGGGCCCCGCTTCTGGAGGAAGACGACCACCTCCTCGCCCGCGGTGAAGGACGCCAGGCCGTGCACCACCTGGCCGATGTCGCCCATGCGGCCCCCGGGCTGCGTGACGAGCACCGTGCTCCCGGGCTGGCCCTTGAGGGACTCCGTCACCTGGATTTCGACGTCGGTGAGGATGCGCATCTTGTCGCCGCTCCAGCGGCTCTCCACGCGCCGGACCACGCCGTGCACCACGGTGTCCGCCCCAACCGCGAGCCCGGCCAGGTCCACGCGGAGCTGGGTGGTGGCGCTCGCGGGCACGCCCACCAGGAGGACAGCCAGGAGCAACGTGCGAACTACCTGACGAATCGACATACGAGTTCTCCCTGGCCATCCAACTTACTCCAGGAACGCCCCTGCGCGTTGACCCTCCATTCACGCCCTGCTAATCCGCGCGCCCGTATGCCTCCTGCCCTTCGCGTCCGCTTCGCTCCCTCGCCTACCGGCTACCTTCACATTGGCGGTGCCCGTACCGCGCTGATGAACTACCTCCAGGCGCGGCGCCAGGGCGGCACCTTCGTGCTGCGCATGGAGGACACGGACCAGGGCCGCTCCACCCCGGAGTCGGTGCAGGCCATCCTGGACGGGCTGAGCTGGCTGGGCATCGACTGGGACGAGGGCCCCGGCAAGGAGGGCCCCTACGCCCCCTACTTCCAGATGCAGCGGCTGGACACCTACCGCCAGCACGCCGACCAGCTCATCGCCGAGGGCAAGGCCTACCGGTGCTACTGCACCAAGGAAGACCTCGACGCGCAGCGGCAGGCGGCGGAGAAGGCGGGCGGCGCGTTCAAGTACCCGGGCACCTGCCGCGAGCGCACCGAGCCCCCCGCCGGCCGCAGCGCCTCGGAGGCGGTCATCCGCTTCAAGATGCCCGCGGGCGACGGCTCCGTGTCCTTCACCGACAAGGCGCTGGGCACCATCACCAAGACGCACAGCGACCTGGACGACTGGGTCATGATGCGGGCGGACGGCATCCCCGTCTACAACTTCGGGTGCGTCATCGATGACCACCTGATGGACATCACCCTGGTCGCGCGTGGCCAGGAGCACGTCAACTCCACCTTCCCGCAGCTCATGCTGTACCAGGCGCTGGGGTGGACCCCGCCCGACTTCGCGCACCTGCCGCTCATCCTGGGCCCGGACCGCGAGAAGCTGTCCAAGCGCAAGCACCCGGAAGCGGACGTCATGGTGCACAAGCGCAACGGCATCATGCCGGAGGCGCTGCTCAACTTCGTCATCCGGCTGGGCTGGAGCCACGGCAACGACGAGGTCATCAGCCGCGAGCAGATGCTGGAGTGGTTCGACTTCAGCGACGTGGGCACCACCTCCGGCGTGTGGAACCCGGAGAAGCTGCTGTGGCTCAACCAGCAGTGGATGAAGCAGCTCCCGGTGGAGACCGTGGTGGAGCGGCTGCTCCCCTTCCTGGAGGCGAAGGGCGTCCAGGCCAAGGGTGACCCGCGGCTGGACACGCTGGTGCGCACGCTGCGCGAGCGCTCCAACACCCTGGAGGACATCGCCACCACCGCGGCCAACGTCTACTTCCGCTCCGGCATCACCCTGGACGAGAAGGCCGCCGCCAAGCACCTGTCCGGAGAGTCCCTCAACCTGCTGCGCAAGGTGCGCGAGACGCTCGCCGCCCTGCCCGGGTGGTCCGTGGAGGCGCTGGACGGCGTGGTGAAGCAGGTGAGCGAGGCCGCAAGCGTCGGCATGGGCAAGGTGGCGCAGCCCATCCGCGTGGCGCTCACCGGCAACACCACCAGCCCGGGCATCGGCGAGACGCTGGTGCTGGTGGGCCGCGAGGAGGCCCTGCGGCGCATCGACGCGGCGCTGACCCGCGCCTGAGCGTGTCAGGCGCAGGTTGCGGTGGACGTCAGCAGCGCAGGCCCCTATCTTTCGGACCCATGATACGTGCCCTTGACAGCCTGAAACGCGGTTTCTATAAGGCGCGCCCGCTCGGAGCGGCGCTGGTGGCGCTCTGGGCGGTTTCAGCGGGCGCCGAGGTCGTCAACGGCGCGCAGTTGCCGGATGGCTCGCGGCGGGTCGGTGAGAATCGCTACCGGTCGCCCAGGGACTTCGATGGCACGCTGGATTACTACCGCGCGGTCTACTCGACGAGCGGTTACCCCCGGCGGCAGATCGTGAACCAGCCGGGCGTGAAGGCGGTCCACATCAGCAACCCCTCGGGGAAGAACTTCGCGGGGCTGAACATTTACGAGGCGAACGACGAGGTTCGCATCTACATCGTCCCGCTCCAGCAGGCAGCCAGGCCCGCGAAGAAGCCCGAGACGACGAAGCGCAGGAAGAAGTAAACGCCTCACCGAAGTTGTTGCAGTCCCGAAGTGGTATTGGTAGAGAAGCGCCGCAGTCGAGCAGGTCCTTGGGGAATCGTCTAACGGCAGGACAGCAGACTCTGACTCTGCTTATCTAGGTTCGAATCCTAGTTCCCCAGCTCGCAGCACCGCAGTTGCAGTTCTCGCCGGTCCGAAGCAACCTGGTAGAAAGAAACAAAAGGGTTGACGAGGGCAGACGAAAAAAGGTAGAAAGCGCGGGCAGTTAGCAGCGACTGAAACAAGCATCGGCCCTGTCGTCTAGCGGTTAGGACGGAGCCCTCTCACGGCTCAAACTCGGGTTCGAATCCCGGCAGGGTCACACTGAGACGCCCACCTTCTGAAAGAAGGTGGGCGTTTCGCTTTGCGGGCCAGGCTGGCACGGGCGCTCCTTTCGAAGCGCCCCCTTCCCGGCCGTCTGGCGCGCTCCAGGTGCTTCAGGAAGGCGACGCGGCGATGCTCTGCCGGAAGGTGGCCAGGGCCGCGGCGAGCCGGTCCTGAGCGCGCTCCACGCCCCGACGCAGCAGGAGCATGCGCACCTTCTCTGGCAGCGCGACGGCGCCCTGGCTGGTGCCGAAGCCCACCAGGTCCATGCGCAGCGTAATCGCCTCCAGGAGGTCACCCAGGTCGGCCTGCGGGCTGGCGAGCAGGAGCACGTCGGGCGGACGGCGCTGGAGCCGCTCGGCGAGCGTGCGCCACTGCGGGTCTCCCGTCTCGACGACGACGACGTCCACATGCTCCAGCTCGGGTGTGTAGGGCGGCAGCTCCACCGCGTCGAACCCCGCGTCCTTCAGGACGGTGACGGTGTTGGCGCTGCCCACGACGGCCACCCGGCCATTCAGGCCCAGGCGCACCGCCTCCTCGTAGGCCCGCAGCTCCGACTCCAGCGCTTCATGGGCGGGCTCCGGCGCGTCCTGCCCGGAGGCCAGGAGGGCCGCGGCTTCGCGGGCCACCTCCCGCGCCTGCTCTCGCACGCGGATGCCCGCCGTCCTGCGCTCCAGGGCCGCCCGCACCTTGGCGCGCAGCACCCGCAGGTCATCGAAGGGCTTGAGGATGTAGTCACTGGCGCCGGCGGCGAAGGCGGCGACGACGGACTCCGAGCTGGCGTAGCCGGTAATCATCACCGCCTCCAGGGACGGCTGGAGACGGCGCGCCTCGGCGATGAGCTCCACCCCGCCCATGCCGGGCAGGTTCTTGTCCGTCACCAGGACGTCGAAGCGCTGCTCCTGCAGCAGCGGGAGCGCCTCCTCGGCGCTCGCGGCCAGCGTCACCACCAGGTCGGCGTCGCGCTCCAGGAGGCGGGCGCAGATGTCCAACACGACGGGCTCGTCATCGACCACCAGCACCGTCGAGGCGAGCGTCCCCCCTTCCCCTCCTTCACCCTCACCGGACTCGAACGGGAGCTCCATGGCCGCGCAGATTCGCACAGCTCTGTTCCAACTACGAAGCCCGCAATTGAGGCCCGCTATGCTGGGGCCGTGGCGAGCTTCGAGAACGCGTTGCAGGACAACCGGGTGCCCGGGCGGCTGGGCGACGTAAGGCTGCGCTATGACGGCGGCCGGCTGATGGGTGAGGCACGGCCGCCCTCCTGGGAGCGGCGGGCCCTCCCCAGCCTGTGTGTGGGCATGGGGCTGGGGTGCGCGGTGGGTGCCGCCGTTCTGGTGGGCGCCCGGGACGGCGCGACACCGGCCTTCGCGCTGGGGCTGTTGGCGGCGGCCCTGGTGGGATTGGCCCTCAAGCTGGAGGCCCACCTGGGCCGGCGGCGCTTCGTCCTGCACTTCCGCTCGGAGACGCTGCGCCTGGAGCGCCTGGCCTGGACGCCGGGCGCCACCCAGGCGGAGCAGGTGCCCTTTGACGCGGTGCGCGCCGTCCACATGGTGGAGCGCCCCGGGCCTCGCTACGCGCTGGTGGTGGAGTACGCGCTGGACGACACGGAGGGCCCGCTGCGCCGCGCGGTGCTGGTGGAGCACATCCGCCCGACGGAGACGGAGACGCTGCACCGCGTGTGGCGCCTGCTCAGCAACGCCTTCGGGCTCAGGGGAGCGGGGCTCGCCGGAGGGTGATTTCGATTTCGGTGCCCTCGCCCTGCGTGGAGGACAACCGGAGGCTGCCGCCGAACTGCGTGACGAGCTCCCGGCAGATGGACAGCCCCAGGCCGGTGCCCACGCCCACCGGCTTCGTGGTGAACATGGGCTGGAAGACGCGCTCCTGGAGCTCCAGGGGGATGCCGCAGCCGTTGTCCGCCACGGTGAGCACCACGTCGTCCGGACGCGCCGTCCACCGGACCTCGATGCGCCCGGCGCGGCCCGTGCTGCCCATGGCCTGCGCCGCGTTGACGATGAGGTTGAGCAGCACCTGGCACAGCTTCACCGGCCCGAAGGTGACGCGCACGGGCTCGCCGTTGCTCGTCAGCCGCGCCCGCTCCCGCACCTCGGCGCGCGCCAGCTTCACCGCGAAGGACACCACCTCGGCCACGTCCGCCGTGGCCTCCAGGTCCTCGCCGCGCGCCTGCGCCCTCAGCCCCAGGGCCACCTGCCGCAGGTGCTCCGCCCCCTCCGCCAGGTCCTTGATGAGCGCGGGCAGGTCCTCCACCGTCTCCGCCACCGCGGCGTCGGGGTCCTCCTGCAGGTGCCGCGACACGTACTGGATGACGCTGCCCAGGTCGCGCTGCAGCGACACCACGTTCTGCGACAGGTAGCCCACCGGGCCCATCAGCTCGTGCGCGATGCCCGCCGTCACCTGGCCCAGGGTGGCCAGACGCTCGGACTTCATCATGCGCCCTTCCACCTCGCGGATGCGCAGCTCCAGGCGGGCAATCTTCAGCGCGTCATCGAGCGCGGCCTGGAGCTCCGTCCGGTCCCACGGCTTGACGAAGTAGCGCGTCACCTGGCCGCGGTTGACGGCGTCGATGACGGCCTGCATGTCCGCGTAGGCCGTGACGAGCATGCGCTTGGCGTCCGGCGCAATCGTGCGCGCCCGCTCCAGCAGCTCCACGCCCGTCATGCCGGGCATGCGCTGGTCGGAGAGGATGACGCCAATCTCGCCCCGGCGCTGCTCCAGGAGCGCCAGCGCCTCGCTGGGCGAGGAGCTGCGGAAGATGCGGAAGCGCTGCCCGAAGTTCGCGTCGAAGACCCGGAGGTTCAGCGCGTCATCGTCGACGTAGAGGACCGCGGGGAGTTCAGACGGGTTCATGGCGCTCCTCCTGGCCAGGGTCCCATGAAGGGGGCCAGGCAGTTAGGGCCCAGGATAGCGCCTCCGCCCCCTCGCGATCTGCTGGGTACCGCGCGAACCACCAGCATAGGACGAGCGCCTGACGCGTCGCACCTCCCCGCGGGCGCCCGCCCTTCAAGGCCAGCTCAGCGCGAAGACGCCGACGGTTGCGGCGCCGTGGCGTCCAGGTCACCATCCAGGGCCCGGGCCACCGCGTCCACGGAGCCGAAGCTCGACCGGGGAAGCGAGCCCAGGAGCGAGAGCACCAGGGCGGGGGCCTCGTTCTCACGGGCCACCCAGGTCAACTGTCGCGCGGACAGCGGATAGACGGCGCCTTCGAGCGCCTTGTGCAGCGATTCCGCGAGGGGCAGCGGCTGGCCTACGCGTGACTCCAACTCCGACACACCCTGGGCAAGCCGTTCGCGTGTCATGTCGTCGTTCATTGGGAGCAAGTTAAGCAGCGAACGCGCACGGCTGCTGTCCTTTTTTTGAGCTCGGAGGGCAGGCAGGAGACCGAGCCATGCGGGCCGCCCGTGGGTGGTCAGCGCGCGGCACACGTCCCACCGTTACCGCCACGAAGCGTGCAGATGGCACCAGCTCGGGAGGGCACGGCATGGCGGACAACAAGGGTAAATCCGAAGAGACGAAGCACGACGCGGCCGGGGACAACGGCTACGCGGAGCGCATCGAGCATGTGGAGGGCACGCGGCCAGAGCCCTGGCCTGGCATTCGCGGCCGCTCGGACGAAGAGGAGAACGAGCTGCCGACCGGAACGCCGCGTGAGCGCCAGGCAGGCGTGACGGAGACCCAGCGCAAGCTGGAGCAAGAGGCGCACGGCCGCAAGGAGCCGACGCGCAAGTAGCAAGGGCACCTGCCCCGCCCTCGCGCGCCCCGGAGACGGGGGCGCGGAGCGGGGCAGCCCGCGGGCCTAGAACAGCAGCCGCGTGGGGTGCTCGAGCAGCCCGCGCAGCTCGCGCAGGAACTCGGCGCCAATGGCCCCGTCGATGACGCGGTGGTCGCACGACAGCGTGGCCGTCATCACCTTCCGGACCGCGAGCTGACCGTCACGCACCACCGCCTTCTCCGTGACGGCGCCCACCGCGAGGATGGAGGCCTGCGGCGGGTTGATGACGGCGACGAACTGGTCGATGCCGTACATGCCCAGGTTGCTGACGGTGATGGAGCCGCCGGTGTACTCCTCCGGCTTGAGCGCGCGCTTGCGGGCGCGCTCGGCCAGCTCCCGCACGCCCGAGGCGATGGCCTGAAGCCCCTTCTGGTCCGCGTCCCGGAGGACGGGGGTGATGAGGCCCTCCTCCAGCGCCACCGCGATGCCCACGTCCACGCTGTGGAACTGGACGACCTGGTCGCCCTGCAGCGAGACGTTGATCTTCGGGTAGCGGCGCACCGCCATGGCCACGGCCTTCACGATGAGGTCGTTGACGGAGACCTTGAGGTCCATCGCCTTCGCCTCCTCGCGCACCTTCGACGCCGCCTCCATGTCCACCTCGATGGTGAGGTAGAAGTGGGGCACGCCGGGCTTCACCTCCGTCATCCGCTGCGCGATGACCTTGCGCATGGACGTGAGGGGCACCACCGTCGGCTCGGGACGCACGCCCAGAGCCGGCTGCGCGGCCGGAGCCTTCTTCGCCGCGGCCGCCGGCGCCGCCGCGGGTCCACGCGAAAGCGCCGCCTCGATGTCGCGCTTCACCACGCGGCCGGACGGACCGGAGCCGCTCACCTGGGCGAGGTCCAGGCCCTTCTCACGCGCGATCTTCTTCGCCACCGGGCTGGCGCGGACACGACGGCCACCGGCCTGGGCCGGCGCCGCCGCGGGCTTCGCGGCGGCAGGAGCAGGCGTGGGCGCCGGAGCGGGCGCAGCCTGCGGCTTCGCCGGAACCGGAGCCGGAGCGGAAGCCGCGGGCTTCGCCGCCGGAGCCGCCTTGGCGCCCTTGCCCGCGAGGTACGCGATGGGCGCGCCCACCTTCGCCATCTGGTTCTCGCCGACGACGATCTCCTCCAGGGTGCCGTCGTCGTAGGCCTCGATCTCGAGGTTGGACTTGTCCGTCTCCACCTCGGCCACGGCCTCGCCGGAGGACACCTTGTCCCCCTGCTTCTTGAGCCACTTGACGATCTTCCCCTCCGTCATCGTCGGGGACAGGCTCGGCATCTGGATGGCGATGCGGTTGTCACCGCCACCGGACGACGTCGGCTTCGGCTCGGCCTTGGGCGCGGCGGCCTCGGGCGCGGGCTGCGGCTTCTGCTCGGGCGGCGTGGCGGCGGGCGCGGCCTGCTTGGCTGCGTCCACCTTCTCGCCCTGGGCGCCGAGATAGGCGATGGGCGCGCCCACCTTGGCCATCTCGCCCTCGCCGACGAGCACCTGCAGCAGGTAGCCGTCGTCGTAGGCCTCGATTTCGAGGTTGGACTTGTCCGTCTCCACCTCGGCCACGGCCTCGCCGGAGGACACCTTGTCCCCCTGCTTCTTGAGCCACTTGACGATCTTCCCCTCCGTCATCGTCGGGGACAGGCTCGGCATCTGGATGGGAATGGCCATGCGCGTTCAGGCTCCCTCGCGGTACAGCACCTTCTTCACCGCGGCGATGATCTTCGGTGCGTCCGGCTGCGTCGCGTTCTCCAGGTTCGCGGCATAGGACATGTTGACGTCCAGGCCCGTGACGCGCTCCACCGGCGCGTCCAGGTCGTCGAACGCCTTGGACTGGATGATGTCCACCACGGAGGCGCCCACGCCGGCGAGCACCCAGCCCTCCTCCACGATGACGGCGCGGTTCGTCTTGCGCACGCTCGCCAGGATGGCCTCCTCGTCCAGGGGCCGCAGCGTGCGCAGGTCCAGGACCTCCACGCTGATGCCCTCCTTCGCCAACTCCTCGGCCGCCTGCATGCAGAAGTAATACATGCGGCTCCAGGTGATGATGGTGACGTCCGTGCCCTCGCGCTTCACGTCCGCCTTGCCCAGCGGCACGACGTGCTCGCCTTCCGGCACCTCGCCCTTGATGGCGTAGAGCCGCTCGCCCTCGAACATGACCACCGGGTTGTCATCCCGGATGGCCGCCTTGAGCATGCCCTTGGCGTCCGCCGGCGTGGCGGGCGCAATCACCTTCAGGCCCGGGAAGTGCGCGTAGTTGGCCTCCAGCGCCTGGCTGTGCTGGCTGGACAGCCGGCCGCCGGCGCCGCCCGGTCCGCGGAACACGATGGGGCAGCGGAGCTGGCCACCGGACATGTGCCGCAGCTTGGCGGCGTTGTTGACAATCTGGTCCATCGCGAGAATCGCGAAGTTCCAGGTCATCATCTCCACCACGGGGCGCAAGCCCACCATGGCCGCGCCCACGCTGAGGCCCGTGAAGCCCAGCTCGGCGATGGGCGCGTCGATGATGCGCGCGCTCCCGAACTTGTCGAGCAGTCCCTGCGACACCTTGAAGGCGCCGTTGTAGCGGCCCACTTCCTCGCCAATCAGATAGACGTTGGCGTCGCGCTCCATTTCCTCGGCGAGCGCCTGGTTCAGCGCCTCGCGGTACATCAACTCGGGCATCGTCGGCTCCGACTCGAAATTGAAATAAGGGTTGGTAGACAGGTCGGCGCGGCGCCTAGCGGATGAGGCCCGCCTTCTTGTCGGCCGCCTCGGCCTGCTCGCGCGGCTCCAGGTCCCACGTCACCTTCAGCTCCTGGCCACTGGGGTACTTGGGCCAGTTCACCTTCTGGCCCAGCACGCGCTCGCGGGGGCGCACGTCCTCCTCGCCCTCCTCCACGATGGTGTCGCGCCACAGCTCGTCCAGGCTGGGCTCGGGCGACTCGTCGGCGAACTTCACGGCCTGGTCCACCAGCGCCTTGACCTCTTCCTCGATGGTCTCGAACACCGAGTCCTCGGCCATGCCGTGCTTCTGCATGTAGGCGCGCAGCTTCGGAATCGGGTCGCCCTTGCGCTCCGCCTCCACCTCCTGCTTGGTGCGGTAGGTGGCGGGGTCCGCCATGGAGTGGCCGCGGAAGCGGTACGTGTTCGCCTCCAGCAGCACGGGGCCCTTGCCGGCGCGACAGTACTCGGCGGCGTCCTTGACGGCCTCGTACATGGTCAACACGTCCATGCCGTCCACCGGCTCGCCGCGCATGTCATAGGCGCTGGCGCGCTTGTAGATCTCCGGCACCGCCGACGTGCGGGAGATGGCCGTGCCCATGCCGTAGCGGTTGTTCTCGCAGATGTAGATGACCGGGAGCTTCCACTTGGACGCCATGTTGAGCGTCTCGTGGAAGGAGCCCTGGTTGGCGGCCGCGTCACCGAAGTAGCAGACCGTGACGCGGTCCTCGTTGCGATAGCGGCTGGCGAAGGCCATGCCCGCCGCCAGGGGAATCTGGCCGCCGACGATGCCGTAGCCGCCGTAGAAGTGATGCTCGATGTCGAAGATGTGCATCGAGCCGCCCTTGCCCTTGCTGTAGCCGGTGCCCCGGCCCATCAGCTCGGCCATGACCATGCCCGCGTCGCTGCCACGGGCCAACGGCTGGCCGTGGTCACGGTACGCACTGAGCATGTAGTCATCCGGACGCAGGGCCTCCGCGGGTCCCACCGCCACGGCCTCCTGGCCGATGTAGAGGTGGCAGAACCCGGCGATCTTCCCCAGCGTGTACTGCTGACCCGCGCGCTCCTCGAAGCGACGGATGAGGTACATCTTCCGGTACATGTCCAACAGCAGTTCTTTCGAGTACGAGCTGGCCACCGCGGAACGCCTCCATGCAGGCCGCCCCCGGGGCTCCCGGGGCGGCGAACGCCGAGCGACTCAATAGCGCGCGGCAGGGGGACTTCAAAGCCTTTCAAACCCCTTCAACGACACGCCTTTTCAGGCGCGGTGCGTCAGGAACCCAGCGCGAAGTGCGGGACGGAGATGACGCCGTCCAGCAACTCCACCGGCCGGCCCGAGTGGTCCGTGGCCAGATGGATGACGGTGGCCTCTGGAAACTTCCGCCGGTAGTCGTTCGCGTGCGTGGGCTCGTTGTCGAAGGCAGCCACCACGCTCCCCAGCCGGCCCAGCCGCGCGTGCGCCTCCCGCTTGAAGGCGTCATCGTCCTCGGCCAGCGTGGGCTTCATCACGAGGAGCACGCGCTCCTCATCCGGTAGCGCCAGGCCGTGGCGGCGCATGCAGGAGACGGAGCCTTCCCGCATGCCCTCGTGGCGGCCGGTGACGTAGACGAGCCGCGCGCCGGTGGCCACCACCTGGTGGGTGAAGTGGGCCGCGCCGTCGATGGCCTCGTCGTCCACGCAGTAGTCGCTGGTGAAGAAGCGCTCGGCCCAGAAGCCGCGGGCGTCCGCGAAGTGGGCCTCCACCAGGGCGTCCTCCAGACCGCAGGCGCGCATGGCCTCCTTCATGTCCCAGCCCGTCACCCAGTGGCGCGGCTCACACGCGGCCAGCACGGCCAGCGAGCGGGCGGCGCCGTACTCCCGGAGGATGCGGGCCTGCCGGGGCCGGTTGTCGAACAGGGTGGAGTCCAGGTCGAACGCCAGCACGGCGGAGGAGCCCAGGGAGCGGGCGCGCTCCAGGATGGACCGCAGGGTGTCTCGCCAGTCGTCGCGGATTCGCGTCTTGAAGTCGTCGTAAGCCATGTGCGCCGGGGAGATTACCCGCGCCCGCGCACCCGCGCCGCCGAAACCTCCACCCGGCGCCTCATAAGCCCCCTCCCCGCCCGCCGGGCCGGCCCCGCTTCACGCCGCGGACTTCCAGCCGGAGCGGCTGGGCGGCGCGCCGGGCCCCGGGTCCGAGAACCGCTGCATGCGCTGGATGCCGTTGCGGTCCAGCACCAGCCGCACGAACTGGACGGAGTCCTGGCACTTGTCGGACTCCTCCTCCACCGTGAAGCGGAACACCATGTCCACCGGGTAGCGCTTGGTGCCGCGGATGTGGCCCACGGACATGTCCGCCAGGTCCACGTACTCCAGCGCCAGCTCCGGCTCGTCCATGTCCCGCAGGAAGCGCTCCACGTTGAGGCGGAGGATGTCCGTCACGCCCGTCAGCCCCCGCTGCGTGCGGGGCAGGTGCCGGGCATCCAGGACGATCTGCTTCTGGTAGCGGATGACCGTCTCCGACAGCTCGCCCTGCGTCGCGGTGAGGAAGTCGTCCCGCTGGCGCAGCGCCGCCACCGCGTCCGGCACCTTCAACGAGGGCCCGTAGTCCACCCGCTCCTCACACGCGCCGATGACGCGCCCGGTGACGGGGTCCACCAGGTCCGTGGTCCGGTCCGCCAGGTGCATGGCCGCCACCCGGCTGAGCATCCGGCGCAGGCCCTCCTTGATGCGGTCCTTCACCATGTACCCCACCACGAGGATGAGGAAGAAGTTGAGGCTGGCCTGCGCGTAGCGCTCCTGGGCCCAGAAGGCCACCGCGGTGGCGACCGTCATCGCCACGCCCGCGGCCAGCGCGAAGAGCATCTCCTCCCAGCCCTGCCGCTTCTGGCGCCGCTTGGACGACAGGAACAGCACGTTCATGCAGAACTTCTTCAGGAAGCCCAGCCGGAGGATGTACTCCTCGTTGTCCCCCGTGGGGCTGAGCACGCTGCGCAGCCGGTGCTCCTTGCGGTACGCCTCCTCGCGCAGCACCGCCTCCATCAGCCCCTTTCGCAGCCCGTGCCAGGGCTCGCCGCGCGGCAGGGCCTTCATGTCCGCCACGGAGCGCCTGAAGCCCCCCTCCACCAGGAGGCTGACGTACTCGTCCACCAGCCGCAGCGACGCCCGCGAGCGCTCCTGCAGGTGCAGCTCCCCCACCGCGCGCAGCCACGCGCGGAAGCGCTCCAGCACCTGGGACACGCCGGCCTGCATGGCGATGACCTCGGACTCCAGCGCCGCGCACGCGTCCGTGGGCAGCGACACGGGGCCCTCGCACCGTGACTCCACCCCGGTGGCGAAGCGGCGCAGCGCCCCGCGCAGCACGCAGGACAGGAGCTTGGCCTGGTACACGACGTCCTTCTCGGACCCCATCCCCGTGCGCAGCCACGCCTCCAGGCGCACCAGCGGCGAGGTGTCCGAGCACAAGAGCTCGTTCACCGCCATCACCGGCGTCTTGAAGCGCACGTAGTTGTGGATGTCCGCGTAGAAGTCCGCACGCGGGTACGTCTCCGCGTCGATGTTCAGGCTCCCGGGCAGGAAGAGGTACGCCTCCACGAGGTAGCGCGTCTCGTCCGCCCCGGAGGGCTGGTACTCGAGCTTGATTTCGAACTGCTTCCGGTCGTGGACCTCGAAGCGGCTCTGCAGGGGTGCGGGTGACTGGAACACCCGCGGAGTCTACGTTACATCCCTGTCACGCGGGAGTGACCCCGACGTCACACATCGTTGGGGCCACAGGGAAATCACCCGCCAGTCCCAGTCCGGTTCGCGGGCGCCGCCGGCGGCACCGGGAGGGTGGCCGGCACGGGCGTGGACTTCGGCTGGGGCCGGGCGTTCCACACCTGGGTGGCCAGCAGCAGCCCGAGGAAGGACAGCGGCAGCATGGCGTAGGGCCAGTTGCCCCAGTTGGCCGCGAGCTTCGCCTCGTCGCCCGTCGGCAGGATGGAGCCCAGCAGGATGGATTGCAGGGCCGTGCCCGCGTACACCGCGCCGTCGATGATGCCCACCGCGAGGCCGGCGTTCTTCTTCCCGCCGAAGTCCATGCTGGCCGTGCCGGACAGCATGCCGTGCACGCCGATGACGCACAGGGACATGAAGATGACCGTCCAGCCCAGGGCGGCGTTCTCCAGCACGAAGATTGAGATGACGGCGCCCACCGACATGCCGGCGTAGAGCACGGCGGACACGGGGCCGCGGCGCGAGTCGAAGACGCGGTCGCTGATGACGCCGGCGAACATGCCGCCGGTGATGCCCGCCACGCACAGCAGCATGCCCCAGTTGGCCGCGACGAAGGTCTCACCGAGCCCCGTCGCCTTCGCGAACTTGGGGTACCACTGCATGATGGCGTTGCGCATGAAGCCGCTGCAGAACTCGATGCAGAGGATGATGATGATGGCGCGGTTGGTCAGCATGCGCTTGAGCACGCCGCCCACGCCGAGCTGAGGCCCCGTCTCTCCAGAGGACGCGTCCGCCGTGTCGAAGTCCGGGTGCCCCGCGTGGCCAGGCGTGTCGCGGATGACGAAGAAGTCCACCACCAGGAACACGGCGAGCACGGCGGCGGGCACGAAGAAGGCCCAGTACGTGGGCGCGGCCTTCACGATGAGCCGGCTCCAGTCGTAGGCGAAGTAGACGCCCAGCGAGATGAGGATGCCGAACACGCCGCCCAGCAGGCCGCGCTCGCGCACGTGGAACCAGGCCGCGTTCACCTTGACGATGGAGACCGCGCCGAAGCTCTGGAAGTACATGTTGACGGCGTAGAGGAACGACAGCGTCGCCACCAGGCCGCCCGGCGGCGCCCAGTTGTGCGTCAGCACCGCGTAGACCACGCCGCCCATGGCCACGTTGGCCAGCGACGAGCCCGCGGCCGACATCAGGATGGTCTTCCGGCCGCCGAGCCTGTCCGTCAGCGGGCCGTTGAGCAGGAAGGCCACGCCGTAGACGGCGGTGCCCCACGCGAAGATGGTGCCGAAGTCCGCGTTGGAGGTGCGGTCCCCCATGGCGCTGGTGGCCACGTTGAGGTTGTAGCGCCCCATGTAGAGGAACGCGTACGTCATGCCCAACGGGAACCAGTTGAACAGCCGGCGGCGCTTGAACGCCTCCGAGTGTCCCAGCTCCACCTTGGGCAGGCGCGCGAGGACGAGGCCGATGGCCCCCAGGAGGATGAGGATGGGCAGGAACTGGGCCAGCCAGGGGGGCAGCGACGACATGCAGCGACCTCTGCGGTGGATTTCGGAACGCCGCGCACCCTACCCCGGCGCGCGGCCGCGCGAAACCAATGCACGCCCTTCAGGGATGGAGGGCGAGCAGCCGCGTCAGCGCGACCTCCGTCTTCGCATCCGGGATGTCACCGCGCCGGCACGCGGCCAGCACGTCCTGGACGGGGCGCCACTGCAGCAGCGTGCCCTCCTCCAGCGGCGAGCCATCCCCCTCGGGCTCCTCCGGTGCCAGGTCCGTGACATCCACCGCGGCGGGAAACACCTTTTCGGACAGGATGCCCGGCGCCAGGAAGAAGGCGCCTCCCAACAATTGGATGGCCTCCGGCTTCACCGCGTAGCCCGCCTCTTCGTGGACCTCCGCCGCGGCGCGCCGCCGCAGCCCTTCTTCGCCCTTGTCCTCCGGCTCCAGCAGTCCCGCGACGATTTCTTCCACGCGCAAGTAGCCGGACGCGGGGTCTGGAACGGTCATCGCGTCGCGGTTGTCCTTCCGGAAATACGCCGCGGGCCGGAGGTTCATCCGCGTGAGGACCTCAAGACCTGACGCGCCGCGGCGATAGACGAGCACCGCCACCGCGTCCAAGCGGGGGCGATCCACCACGTCCACCCGGTACATGGGAGAGGAAGAACCATCCGCGCGCCGGTTGCGGCAGCGCAGCCGCCGAACCCGGAGAAAGCCCTCGTCGCATCTCGCGGTAGACGAGAAATCCTCGATGATCTCGATGTCAGTCACACTGGAATGCCGCTGCCGCATGTTCGCCTGCTCTCCTGGGGAGTAGGAACGCCAATGGCCGGAACCCGGCCCGCCATGGTGGCGTTGCTTGCTCGACAAAGCTCGATCCCGTACCTTGCGCCCGCTTTACCGCTGTCCACCCCCCGAAACACGGAATTCTCTTGATGCGTCGCCTCCTGCTCGGCCTCTGCTGCGCCCTGGCCTCTGCTTCGTGCATGCCGGTGTTGGAAGGCCAGGATTACAACCTCGAGGGGCAGGAGGTGCGTCTGACGCTCCTTCATACCTCGGACATTCACTCGCGCCTCATCCCCTATGACTTCACGCCGTTGAAGACGGACGTGGACCTGGGGACCATCCCGGAAGCGGGCCCCTTCGGTGGCGCCACGCGCATGGGCGCGCTGCTCAAGCGCGAGCGCGCCCAGGGCGAGCGCGTGCTGCACGTGGACTCGGGCGACTGCTTCCAGGGCGCGCCCATCTTCAACCTCAACACCGGCGAGGTGGAGTTCAAGTTCCTCTCCGAGGCGCGGCTCGACGCGGCCGTCGTGGGCAACCACGAGTTCGACGCGGGCCTGCTCAACTTCACCCAGATGGCGCAGCAGCACGCGATGTTCCCGCTGCTGGCGGCCAACTACTTCTGGGACGACTGGCGGGCGAACGGCAACCACCAGACGGCCCTGGAGGTGGAGCCGTACACCATCCGCAACGTGAAGGGCCTGCGGGTGGCCATCATCGGCATGGCCAACATCTCCTCGCTCAACTCCATCGTCGAAGGTGGCAACAGCCTCCAGGTGACGCCGCTGGAGCAGAACGAGGTGGCGCGCGCCTACGTGGATCTGCTGCGCCCCGTCACGGACCTCATCGTGCTGGTCAGCCACCTGGGCCTCCACGAGGACCAGGACGTCATCCAGGGCTACGAGGCCTATTACGAGTACGAGCGCGCCAAGGCCTACGTGCAGCGCCAGAAGGAGCCGTGGGAGGTCCTGGAGTGGTTCGGCCCCGAAGGCGACGACAAGTCCGTGGTGCGCGTGCGCATCCCTGGTGTGGTGGGCGTGGACGCGGTGATGGGCGGCCACCTGCACGTCGTGCTCAACCCGCCGCAGCTGCTCACCGACCCCGCGGGCCGCAAGGTGGTGCTCGCGCACTCCGGCGCGTTCGCCAAGTACGTGGGCCGGCTGGAGCTGGTGGTGAAGATGCCGGAGGTGCTCGGCGCCGGTGAGGGCGGCGAGATCATCAGCCAGGACTTCCGCGTGTTCCCCATGGACGCCCTGTGGTGCGACGACGCCATGCGCCGCTTCCGCCACGACTCCAACGTGTTCTGGGAGGAGGGCCAGTTCCTCCGCGACGAGCGCGTCCGTCAGGCCATCGAGGCGTGCCGGAACCAGGAGGACCGGATGACCACGCATCTGCTCCAGCCGTACATCCTGGGCATGGACTTCAACTACCAGTTGACGTCCATCTTCTCCTACGCGCCACGCGACGTGCAGCGCCGCAACAACTCCACGGGCGGTGACTCGCCGCTGGGCAACATCGCCGCGGACTCCATGCGCAAGCGTCGCCGCGTCGAGGCGGAGATGGCGCTCACCAACTCGCTGGGCATCCGCGACAACCTCTACGCGGGCGTGGTGAGCCAGGAGTCGATGTTCAACGTGTTCCCGTTCGAGAACACCATCAACATCATGTACCTCTCCGGCAAGGAGATGCAGGAGCTGTTCGACTTCGTCACCGAGCGCTCCGCGGAGCGCGGCTGCGTCAGCCAGGCGCAGATCTCCGGCGCCCGCTTCACCATGGACTGCGCCCAGGTGCAGGTGAACGACCTGCAGATCGCCTGCGACCCGGCGCTCAACGGCACGGACTGCCCCAACCAGGACCGCCAGGGCCACGCGCCGTGGCAGTGCCTGGTGGACCAGAGCAACGACTCCAGCGTGGGCCGCTGCTACGCCCACCCGGGCACCGACATCCAGATCAACGGCAAGCCGCTGGACATCACCGGCACGTACAAGATCGCCGTCAACGACTACATCGCCAAGGGCGGCTCGGGCTTCAACATCCTGAAGCGCAACACCACCCGCATCGAGACGGGCATCTCCCTGCGCGACTCGCTCATCGGCTACATGCAGGGCTTCTGCACCTGCGAGGACATCCTCGCGGGGAACGAGATGTCCAAGTCGGGCCACTACTGCGGCAACCTCATCAACGGCCGCTGGACGGTGAATGAGCAGGTGGTGGGCTCCTGCCGCGCCGCCGCCGACTTCAAGGCCGCGCTGAACAAGGAGGTGGGGAGCTGCGCCTGCAAGGACCTGCTGTCGCTCCCCTCGGACGCGGCGGAGCGCTGCGGCGTGCCGGGCCTGACGGCCGAGGACATCCAGAGCCAGTGCAACGTGCCGGAGGGCCCGTACACCGGCCGGTGCAGTTGCCGGGACGTGCTGGCGGGCAACAACCCCATCTGCGGCACGGTGACGAACCAGCTTCGGAATTTCTGTGAGAACCCCACCTCCGTGTCCATCGCGGACGCGGTGGAGGATTCCCGTATCGGCCGGAGGGTGAAGTAAATGAAGCGCCTGCTCTTCCTGTCGGCCCTCGCGGCGGCCGGCTGTTACACCCAGGAAACGCCGCAGCCTGACGGCGTGGCCTCCTTCCAGGTCAACCTCACGGGCATCTACACCGGAGGCACGCGCACGCCGCTGCCGGTCGTCAATGAATGCGCTGACGCGCACGGCGGCCAGGACCAGGTCCCGCTGGAGGTTCGCGGCACGGACGACTGCCGGCTGGCCCTGCCCCGCACGCCGGTGGACTTCGACGTGGAGATCACCGCCCTGGACGCGAAGGGCCAGCCCATGGAGTCGTTCAACGGGCCGGTGTCCTTCCGCACGGTGCCGGGCAACATCATGGGCGAGTACCGCTACCGCTGGACCCAGCTCACCAACGGCCGGGGCACCGGCACGGTGCGCTCCGGCCAGCTCTACGGAGACGCCCACGTCTGGGTGCAGGACGAGCCGCCCCAGGTGGACTACGCCGACGGGCAGGTCGTCCCCGGCGAGCTGCCCCAGGAGCCGGCGACGCGCACCAACGCCACGGGCCTGTCGCGGCTGATGAAGTTCGAGGAGCCGACCATCGCCACCGTGCAGGTCCCGCAGAACAGCGACCAGCTCACCGCGTACGCCGGGACGTACATGCGCATCGGGCGCAACCCGGAGGCCGGGCCGCCGCTGCTGCAGAACTGCCCCGAGGGCGACACGAACGACAAGCAGCCGGTGACGCTGCTGGTGACGGGCACGGACCCGGGCGGCTTCTTCGTCACGGACATGACGGCCTGCCGCGTGCGCGAGGACAGCGTCCCCGGCGCCAACATCCAGACGGGTGAGCCGGACGGCTACTACCCCGGCCGCTTCAACTCGCTCTACATCTACAACTACTCCTTCCCCGAAGGGCTCGACCCGGGTGACCTGCTGTGGTCGGTGTCCGGCTCCGTGCAGGAGTTCACCTCCACCACGCAGCTCACCTTCCCCGCCTGGACGACGCGCGAGCGCGTCCGGCTGCTGCCCCAGACGGAGTGGGACAAGTACCTGAAGCTGAATCCCCCCGTGGAGATCAACGGCCGGCTGTGCGGCTACAGCGGCTCGCTCTACCTGACGGACCCACTGTGTGGTTACAGCTACGGCAACTACAAGATGGAGAGCCTGGAGTCGTCGCTGGTGAAGCTCACGCGGGTGAAGTTCCCGCGCGTCTTCCAGAACTGTGACGCCAACGGCAACGGCACGGTGCCCTTCTTCTGCCCCAACACCCGCGCGGGAACGTGGGGAAGCTGCGGCACGGACAACCCGAGCGATCCGGAAATCGCCGAGCGCCAGTGCAACATCGACTGCACGCTGGGCATCGGCCAGTTCGCCGGCGTCCACTGCACGGAGCGCAACACGTACAACGGCTTCGGCCAGTTCGTGGTGGAGATGAACCCCACCGGCGCCGCCGCCGCCGGGCTCGACGAGTCCGTCCCCAACCGCATCCAGACCTTCACCACGGACGTCAACGTGGACCCCACCGTGGTCAACTGGGCCCAGTCGGACACCTTCAGCCGGGACCAGCGCATCAACGTGTCCTGCGACAAGCCGGCCAACGTGCGCTTCGGCGCCAACGGGACGCCGGTGGCGCTGGCCGCGAACACCCCGCTGCAGCACGTCATGGGCGCGGGAGAGGGCATCGTCTTCGCCTCCGTCCAGAACCGCGAGGACGGCACCCTCACCTGCAAGGTGGCCGCGGATGCGCGCACGCGCATCAACCTGGTCACGAAGGACGCCGTGCCGGACCTGGCTCCGGACTGCAGCGAGGACGACCCGGACGCCGAGGCGGCCCAGCAGTGCCGCAATCTGCACGCGGCCAGCTTCGACGTCGTGGGCCACCTGCGCCAGGTGAGCGCCGCCCGCCCCCGGTGGAACGTGCTGCCTCGCGACCTGGACGACATCTGCTGCTACCCCGGCCCGGGCATGGAGTGCCCGCAGCCGATCCGGCCTTGCGTCAATCCGTAGTCTTCTGATGATTCTCGCGACCCGGTGACGGGAAGCAGGGAGGAGTGGCCCCCCCAAGCCGCTCCGTGGAGAGGGACATTGAAAACGCTGCAGAAGCTGGCCCTGACCGGCCTGATTTCCCTGAGTGCGCCCGCGTGGGCCAGTGACTTCGTGGACACCCGTCTGTCGTTCGTCTTCGCGGACGACAACGTGCTCGCGGGCTCTGGTGAGACGACGCCGAACAGCCCCGATGCACGGTTCGGCGCCGGCAACCAGAACACGCAGTTCTACGACAACTTCAACACCCGGTTCTCCGGCTTCGAGTCCCTGTCGAACGTGGTGCTCTACAAGCGGGCGCCGGCCTTCTTCGAGGGGCTGACGACCGAAGCGGCGCTGACGCTGCTGGTGCTCGAGCGTCCGTCGGGTGGCGTCGACATCCGCGACAACTCCAGCTACATCCGGCTCAACTACCAGCCGCCGGGCTGGAGCGAGAAGGAAGGCATCTCGCTCGTCGGCTTCCCGGTGTCCGCGGACCGCTTCCGTCTGGGCTATGCGTACCGCATCTCCTGGGGTGGCAGCGGCGTGTTCACCACCCGCGCCGCCACCAACGGCGTGCCCGGCGGCAAGCTGCAGATCACCCGCGACAACTGGTACGCGTACGTCGGCGGCAAGACGGCGCTGATGCAGAACGAGCTCATCCGCGAGGAGGAGACGAAGTACGGCCTCATGGCCGGCGCGGGCTGGGACATCCTGGAGACGCTGCGCGTCGAGGCGGGCGGCGGCTACTTCCAGAAGGGCCTGGTGCCCGGCCTGGCGACGCTCGGCGTGGAGGCGCCGGTGAACGCCGCGGGCGTGTCCGGTCAAATCGTCTACCACGTGGGCGTGCCCGTCGGCACCAGCGTGGACTTCCGGCTCTACAAGAACGACCCGGACATCTATCAGCGCTTCTTCGCGCCGGAGCAGTACCCGGGCGGTCTGTCGTACACCGTCTCGCTCGAAGGCAGCTACCTGTCGCAGACGCTGGAGAAGCCCAACGAGTTCGGCGCCACCAAGCCGCAGGGCGCCACCGCCGTGGCCCTCCAGGCGCGCGCGAAGTATGACTTGCTCCGCGTCAGCCTCCTCGGCCTGTACCGCAGCCTGTCCTTCATCCAGTTCGAGGTGCCTGGCTTCCCGCCGTTCCAGGACTTCCCGGAGGGCACGGAGCTGAAGCCGGAGATGTTCCTCGCGGTGGGCGCGGACTACCACCTGCCCAAGCTGCACTTCACGCCGGGCTTCATCCTCGGCGTGCAGCAGCCGGCCTCGTTCCGCAGCCCCACGCCGGTGCTCGGCGGCAACAACCCGCCGGTGAGCCTCATCGGCACGCGCACCGTCGTGGTGCGTGACGTGAATCAGCTCAGCATCCTTCCGGAGACCTGCGGCCGCGGCAACGCGGCGTGCAAGGCGGAGCCCATCTACTCCGCGAAGGCCACCTTCCGGTGGGACCTGTCGGACTCCGTCGCCGCCGTGGGCGAGGTCTACTACACGTACGACACCAACCGGACCACGTTCCGGGATGACGTGACGGGCGTGGCGCAGCCGAGCTTCGAGCGTCCGCACGCGCTGGGCTTCAACACCCTGCTCCAGGCGCGCTTCTAAGCCGCGCCCCTGCCCCGCCGGGGCAGCCGGAAGGTGCCGCGGCCCGGTCTCTCCTCGTGGGAGGCCGGGCCGTCGTGCGTCAGACGGTCGTCATGCGCACCACCTCGTCGAAGGCGGTGAGGCCCTGGGCCAGCTTCCGCACGGCCGCCTCGCGCAGCGTCCGCATGCCCGCGCGCCGGGCCGCCTCCACCATCCGCGAGTAGGGCGCCTCGTTGGCGATGAGGTCCCTCAGCTCGCCCGCGGCGGTGACGATTTCAAAGACGCCCGTGCGGCCCGCGAAGCCGGTGCCGCGGCAGCGCACGCACCCGGCGCCCTTGAGCAGGCGAACGCCCCCCGGCAGCAGCGGCAGCGGCGCCTGGAGCGCGAGCAGCTCATCCGGCGTCAGCGTCGTCTCCTGCGCGCAGTGGCTGCACACCCGGCGCAGCAGGCGCTGGGCCATGACGCCCAGGAGGCTCTGCGCCAGCAGGAAGGACGGCACGCCCAAGTCCCGCATGCGCGCCACCGCGCCCAGCGCGTCATTGGTGTGTAGCGTGGACAGCACCAGGTGGCCGGTGAGCGCGGACTGAATCGCGTTCTCCGCCGTCTCCGGGTCGCGAATCTCGCCCACCATGATGACGTCCGGGTCCTGGCGGAGGATGTGGCGCAGCGCCCCTGCGAAGTCGAGCCCCACCTTGGGCTGCACCTGCACCTGGTTGAAGGCGTCCCACACCATTTCGATGGGGTCCTCAATCGTGGTGACGTTGACGTCGGGGCCGGCCAGCGCCTTGAGCGCGGAGTAGAGCGTCGTCGTCTTCCCGCTGCCCGTGGGGCCGGTGACGAGGATGAGGCCGTGCGGCTGGTCAATCCAGGACTCGAAGGCGCTCTTCTCGTCGGGCTCGAAGCCGAGCTGGGCGATGTCCTGCACCAGCGTCTCCGGGTCGAAGATGCGGATGACCACCTTCTCACCGAACGCGGTGGGCAGCGTGGAGACACGGAGCTCCACCTCGCGCCCGTCGCGCTCCGTCTTGATGCGGCCGTCCTGCGGCTTGCGGCGCTCGGAGATGTCGATGCGCGCCAGCATCTTCACGCGCGAGACGATGGGCGGGTGCACCGGCGCGGGCAGCGTGTGCACCGGGTGCAGCACGCCGTCGATGCGCAGCCGGACGACGCTGGTGGTGCGCTTGGGCTCGATGTGGATATCCGACGCGCGGTTGTCGAAGGCGTAGCGCAGCAGGTAGTCCACCGCCTGCACCACCGGCCGGTCCGACGCCTCCAGCTCCTGGGTGCCGCTGAGCGACACGAGCTGTTCGAAGTTCGCGACCTGCGCCCCGGCGGCGGCGCTGAAGTCGTCCGCGGCGCGCGCCAGCGTCTTCTTGAAGCCGTAGATGTCGCTGATGGACTTGAGGATGTCCGCCTTCGCGCTGAGGACGGGCTCCACCGGCAGGCCCGTGAGGCGGTGGAAGCTCTCGAAGAGCTCGCGGTCGAAGGGGTTGGCCACCGCCACCAGCAACCGCCCCTGCGGCGTGCGCTCCAGCGGGAGCAGCACGTGCTTCTGGGCGTAGGGCCTGGACACGGTGCGCGTGGCCAGCGCCATGTCCAGCTTGAGCGGGTCAATCTTCCGGTACGTCATGCCGGCGGCGCGCGCGGCGGCCTCGGTGACGCGGTCCTCGTCCAGCACGCCCCGGCCGTTGGACAGCGGCACCTGGAACGCCGCCACGATTTCCACCGGGGACACGTCATACCGGGCGGCCTCCTTGCCGCCAGTGGCCCCCTGGGCCTTCAGCACCCGGGCCCGCGCGGCGCCCTCGCGGGCCAGCACCTCCTGCGCCTGCTGGGGTTGCAGCAGCCCCTGGGCGACGAGCGCCTCCAGCACGAACAGCGTGGTGAAGTCATCCCGGCTCTTCTGCGGAGCAGTGCCCCCCACGCCGCTCATCGGCTGTACCAAGCGCGTCTCCTTTCACCCCGGCGGCCTCTGCCGGAGTGCGAGCCCAGAGCGTAGCAGACGGGGCACCGCCCCCTGGCGGACGTCTCGCGCGCCAACACGCCTGGCGCCCCTCACGTCACCAGGCAGGCAGCACGCCGCCGCGCGGCCCGGCGTGCAGCCGTGCCGGCTTGGGAGCGCGCGCCCCGTCACGCGGCCGTGCGGGCGCTGCGTCGCTGCTCGCTCAGTGCACGGTGCTCGTCACCGCGAGCACCGTGGCGTCCACCAGGGACTCCGGGGTCGGCCGCTCGGCGACGGCCGCCGCGGGCACCCCCAGCCGCTCCAGGGCGGACGCCGTCGTCGGGCCAATGGCCACCACGCGCGCGGTGGCCAGGCGCTCGCGGCCGGCCTCTTCCAGGAAGGCCTCGGCCGTGCGCGGCGAGGCGAAGAGCACCACGTCCGGCGGGGTCGCATCCAGCAGGGCCAGCGCCTCGGGCGGCAGGGCGGCGGGGGTGGAGCGGTACGCCGTCACCCGCGTCACCAGAACGCCATGCTCCCGCAGCGAGTCCTCCAGCTCCCTGCGGCCCTCCTCGGCGGCGGGAAGCAGGACCTCATCACCCGGCTGCAGCGCGTCCTTGATGAGGTTGAACAGGGCCTCTCCCGTGCCCTCGGCGGGCTCGGCCACCACGTCCAGCCCGTAGCCCTCCGCGGCGCGCGTCGTGCGTGGCCCCACGGTGGCCACCTTCACCCGCTGCATCCGGTCCTGCGTGCCCGCCTCGCGCAGCGCCTCCATCAGCGCCTCCACGCCCGACGGGCTCGCGAACACCACCCAGGCGTAGCGTTGGATGTGCTCGGCCGCGGACGCCAGCGGACGCGGGTCCTCCGGAGGATGCAGCTCCAACAAGGGCACGCTGAGCACCTCCGCGCCCTCGTCCTCCAGGAGGAAGCACAGCTCCTCGGCCCGCTCACGCGGGCGCGTCACCAAGACTCTCTTGCCTTCCAGTCGCCGTTCCACGCGAGCGACAGTCTAGGACTCCCGCGCCTCGGCGCGGCGCGCGAAATCACGCAAGATGTCCGCGGCCCCACGCGACAGCAGGTCGTCCGCAAGGGCCTCCCCCAGCGCATGCGCCTGGGACACGGGCCCGCGCACCTCGCCCCGCACCACGTGTGTGCCATCCGGACGGCCCACCAGTCCGCGCAGCCACACGCTGTCGCCGGACACGGTGGCGTGGCCGGCCAGGGGCACGGTGCAGCCCCCCTCCAGCTTCGCCAGCAGCGCGCGCTCGGCGGTGACGGCGATGCGCGTGGTGGCGTGCTCCAGCGGCGCCAGCAGCTCGCGCACGCGCGAGTCCTCCGTGCGGCACTGGATGGCCAGCACGCCCTGCCCCACCGCGGGCAGGCTCACCTCGGGCGGCAGCACCTGGGTGATGACGTCCTCCAAGCCCAGGCGCTTGAGGCCCGCATACGCCAGCAGCGCGCCCGCCAATCCCTGCTCACGCGTCCTCGCCAGGCGCGTCTGCACGTTGCCGCGCACGCTGACGATGTCCACGTCCGGCCGCCGCGAGCGCAGGATGCAGCTCCGGCGCAGCGACGACGTGCCCACGCGCGCGCCCTGGGGCAGAGTGTCCAGCGTCAGCCCGCCCAGGCCGCAGAAGGCGTCGCGAGGGTCCTCGCGCTCCGGCACCGCCGCGAGCATCAGCCCCTCCGGGAACACCGACGTCATGTCCTTGAGGCTGTGCACGGCGAGGTCCGCGCGCCCGTCGAGCAGCGCCTGCTCGATTTCCTTCACGAACAGGCCCTTGCCGCCCACCGCGGACAGCGGCGCGGACAGGAAGCGGTCCCCCTCGGTGGTCATCTCCACCAGGGACACCTCCAGGCCGGGGTGACGCGACGTCAGGAGCGCGCCCACGTGACGCGCCTGCCAGAGCGCCAGCGGGCTCTGCCGGGTGGCGATGCGCACGTGGGGCATCACTTGCCTCCCGTGGCGGCCTGGACCTGCGGCGCCAGGACGGAGGGGGCCGAGGCCGCGGCGCCGACCTCCTCCTCCAGCAACCCGAACAGCTCGGCGGCGGCGCCGGCCAGCCGGTTGCCCTCACCTTCCGGCCCCACGGCGCGCAGCCGCGCGGTGGGCTCATGCAGCAGCTTGTTGACGATGGCTCGGCCCATGGCCTCGATGCTCTTGCGTTGCTTGTCGTTGAGTCCGTCACCCAGCGCGCCCAGCGTGCGCTCCACCTCGGAGCGGGCAATGGCCTCCGCGCGCTGCCGCAGCCGCGCCAGCACCGGCGTGCCCTCGCGCAGCGCGCGCTCCTTGACGAAGCGCGCCACCTCCTGCGCCACCAGCACGCCGGCCTTCTGCGCCTCTTCCGCGCGCGCCGCGGCGTTGTCCGCGACGAACTTCTGGATGTCATCCACGTCGTAGGCGTGCACCCAGTCCAGCGTGCCCACCGCCGGGTCGATGTCACGCGGCACGGCCAGGTCCACCATGAACAGGGGCCGGCCCCGGCGCCCACGCCCCAGCGCCCCCACGTTCTCCTTCGTGAAGAGCGGCACCGGCGACGCGGTGCTGCACACCACCACGTCCGCGGCGGCCACCAGGCCCAGCAGCTCCTCGAAGGGCCGCGCCTGACCGCCCACTTCGGACGCCAGCGCCTCCGCGCGCGACAGGGTGCGGTTGGTGACGTACAGCTTCGACGCCCCGGCCTGCTTCAGGTGACGCGCCGCCAGCTCCCCCATCTCCCCCGCCCCCACCACCAGCACCGTCTTGCCCGCCAACCCGTCGAACACCTTGCTGGCGAGCTGCACCGCCGCGGCCGCCATGGACGTGGCCGCGCGGCCAATGGCCGTCTCCGTGCGCACGCGCTTGGCGCAGCTGAAGGCCGCCGCGCACGCGCGCATCAGCTCGCCGCGCACCGCGCCCGCGCCCTGGCCCCGCTCGAAGGCCTCCTTCACCTGGCCCAGGATCTGGGCCTCGCCCAGCACCATGGAGTCCAGGCTGCACGCCACGCGGAACAGGTGCACCAGCGCCGCCTCGCCCTGGTGCTCGTAGAGGTGCTCCAGGGCCGCCGCGCCCCCCAGGGACTCCAGCTCCGCCAGCGCGCGCTGCCGGGCCATCTCCGCGCTGGGCGCGGCCAGGTACACCTCCACGCGGTTGCACGTGGACACCCACAGCGCCTCCACGGGCGCCTGGGCCAGGCGCTGGAGCACCACGAGCTGGCGCGGCTCCGGCAGCGCCAGCCGCTCTCGGACGTCGAGGGGCGCCGTCCGGTGGGACAGGCCGATGCAGATGAGCTCCATACTCACGGCATCCTCATGGCCGCCGCCGTGGGCGACACGTCATACGAGGACAGGAAGGACACCAGGACCAGGCAGAACCCCGCCATGGTGAGGAAGGCCACGCGGCGTCCCCGCCAGCCCGCGACGGAGCGCGCCACCAGCAGCGCGGCGAAGACGGCCCACGCGACCAGGGTGGCCAGCGTCTTCCCATCCACGGACCAGGGGCCCGGCGCGGTGCCCACGAAGAAGGCCCCCGTGGCCAGGGTGATGGACAGGGCCAGGAAGCCCCACACCACCAGGCGCCGGTTCAGCGTGTCCAGGAACTCCAGGGAGGGCAGCCGGGAGAACAAGAGCCCGAAGCGCTTGGCCTTCACCTGCCGCTCCATGAGCACGTACATGACGCCCACGCCCGCGGCCACCGCGAACGCGGCCAGCCCCAGCAGCGCCAGGGTGATGTGCAGGGGCAGCAGCGGCTGGCGCACCCCGGGGGGCAGCGGCGCCTGCCCGCCCTGCAGCAGGAGCCCGGGCAGCAGCGCCGCCAGGGCCAGGGGCGTGAGGAACGCGCCGATGACGGGGCGGCGGTAGCGCACGTCCAGGAACAGGAAGATGGCCAGCAGCAGGAAGGCCAGCGCGGAGAAGCCCTGCGCCAGGCCCACCGGCCGCCCGCTCTGCGCCCCGAGCAGCTCGAAGAGCGCCACGCCGTGCAGCGCCAGGCCGCCGCCCACCAGCACGCGCCCGGCCGTGGCCAGCGCCTCGGACTGACGGACCAGGTAGGCCAGGTAGACGACGGCGGCGACGCCATACGCGTGGCAGGCGAGCGAGACGAGCGTGTGGCTCATAGGGGCAGGCTCATAACCACGGAGGACGGGCGAATCAGCCCATCTTGTTGAGGATGAACGCGGCCAGCAGGTCCGCCTCGGAGTCCGGCTTCTTCTCCGAGCCCCCTGGCCGGGGGCCGCCAGCGGCGACCTCCGCTACATACCCTGGAACGACCTCATAGGCGTTGTCCCCCACCAGCACCGAGTCGGCCATCTGCTCGGCACCCAGTCGGGCAAGTTGCTCCTCGGTCTTCACCCGGGACACCAGCCCCTGGGTGTCCTCACCCGACACGAGCTGGACGAAGTGCACCGCGGGCGTGACGGGGAAGGCGGCGCCGCCCTCCGCCATCACCACCAGCCGGCCTTCGCGCAGGTCTGCTTTGTCCGCCAGCGCCCACTCCTCGAGCTGGGTCTGGGGCAGGAAGAGCTTCGTCACGCCCGCCAGCTTACACCAGCCACCCCTCCCGGAGGGGGACGCTTGGGGGAAATGGTTGAAACAAGCGCCACCCAGCCGCATCTGAGCCGCCAGATTGGCTGATGGCCGGCCGATCCTTGCAGGCCCACCGGACGCGTACTACAGGACGCGGCGGAGGTGCCTGGAAAGGGCACGAGGAGACACCATGGCAGGCGCGGACGTGACGAACATCGGGGATGGCGATTTCAAGCAGCAGGTCCTGGACTCCCAGGAGCCCGTGCTGGTGGATTTCTGGGCGACGTGGTGCGCGCCGTGCCGCGCCATCGCGCCCTCCATCGAGGCGCTGGCCACCGAGTACAAGGGCCAGATGAAGTTCGCCAAGCTCAACATCGATGAGAACCAGGACACGCCGCAGGAGTACGGCATCCGCTCCATCCCCACCCTGCTCGTCTTCAAGGGCGGCAAGGTGGTGGAGCAGATTGTCGGCGCGGTGCCCAAGGCCCGCATCGAAGACGCCGTGAAGAAGGCCCTCACCTAGCCTCACCGCCGCGGGCCGAGCGCGCGGGAGAGCCCCCTGCTCCCCGCGCCCCCCGCGGCCCTTCGCCTCACGACAGCAGCGCCACGCAGCGGCGCAGCACCTCCAGCCGCGCGTGGCGCTTGTCGTTGCCCGGCACCACGTGCCACGGCGCGTCGGGGCGGTGCGTGCGGTCCAGCATGTCCTGGATGGCCGCTTCGTACTTCTTCCACTTCGCCCGGTTGCGCCAGTCCTCGGGCCCCAGCTTGTAGCGCTTGGCCGGATCCGCCTCGCGCTCGCGGAAGCGCTGCAACTGCGTCTTCTTGTCGATGTGGATGAAGAACTTCACCATCCGCACACCGTCCGCGGTGAGCATGTGTTCAAAAGCATTGATTTCATCGTAGGCCCGGCGCCACGCCGCGGGCTTCGCGAGCCCCTCCACCCGCTCCACCAGCACCCGCCCGTACCAGCTCCGGTCGAACATGCACACCTCGCCCGCACCCGGAATCTTGCGCCAGAAGCGCCACAGATAATGGTGTCGCTGCTCCTCCTCGGAGGGCGCGGAGATGGGCCAGACCTTGTAACCACGCGGGTCCATCAGCGTGGTCAGCCTGCGAATGGCGCCGCCCTTTCCGGACGCATCCCAGCCCTCGAAGACGACCACGGCCTTCTGCCCTGCCAGGTAGTTGCGTATCTGCAGCTCGAAGACGCGCTCCTGGAGCGCCTTGAGCGTCTTCTCATATTTCGCGTGTTCACCCGCCGAGACAGACGGGTCGACCGCTGCGAGTGTCACAGTGCCGTGAGGACATACGGGAAATACGTATCCATTTGCAGTCTTGTCATCAATTTTCTGAGATCGTTTACGAGTCAAGACAGACCCTCCAAGGTTGTATTGACAGCGATGACTGCAACCGCCAAATAGGCGCAGAGCAGTGTCTGTGTTGGTTGACTGTTTTCACCTGGAGTATTCATGGCACGTCCTCGCAAAGAATTGTCCTCCGTCCCGCTGACGCCGGCCATGGTGAACTGGGCCGAAGCCTTGGGAGACGCCATTGGCCGCGGCATGCTGCGCGCGCTCAATGACGGAATGCCCCGGCTGGGGAGCGCCGCGCCCAGCACCTCCGCGCTCACCGCTGGCCGCCGTCGGGGACGTCCCCCGAAGGTGATGGCGGGCGCCAGCCTGGTTTCCCTGGACCGCCGCTGCACGATGGACGGCTGTACTCGCGAACAGCGCTCGAAGGGGCTGTGCTCCGCGCACTACCAGGCCGAACGCCGCCGCCAGATTTCGAGCAGCAAGTCGGCCTGAGTGCCTGCACACCGGACCCCCGCCCACGGCCCTGGGCGATGGCCGGTCCGACGCATCAGCCCTGCCAGGGGTCGGAGACGGACGACGTCGCCTTGAGCAGCTCCCAGGCCGCCAGGACGTCCACCACGCGTTCCACCTCGTTGGGCAGGGAGCGAGCCCGCTGGGACTGGAGATAGTCCTCCGCGAAGGCCCTCAGCCGCATCCCCACGAAGAGCCGCGCCAGCGCCACCTCCGTCTGACCGCTGAAGTCGAGGAAGCGCACCCCGAAGCCGCTGCGCCCCTCCGGCCCGTTCCCCCGCTCCTCCCGCACGATTTCCGCGCGCGCCTGCACTGGCGCCGCGTCCGGCTCCAGCGCGAAGCGCACGCCGAGCACCGTGCCCAGCGGCAGGTAGAAGGTGCTCTCCAGGAACGCCCCGCTGACGCTGACGTTGACGGAGACGAGGCTGGCCTCGAAGCGCCGCTCACCCGCCTCGTCGTCCACCCAGACCTCGAAGCGCGTGGCGAGCTGGGCGCGGGGGAAGTGGCGGTGCTCGGCCTCCCCCTGATTCATCTCAATCAGCGGGGAGAACGCGGGCCTTGGCTCGGGGCTCACCGTCGCCACGTTGCCACCGGGACGCGGTGGGACGACCGCGGGGCGGGCCGCCTTCGCCACCGCCGCGGCCTGCGGTGCTGGCGCTCGCGCGGGCGCGCGCACCGGCGCCTCCACCCGCGTGCTCCCGACTGCCTTCTGGCCACCCTTCCTCTGCATGACGCGTCCTCATCTGCCCGGGAGGGCCAAACCCTCCACCTGCGTTGGTGGGGTGATTCATACACCACCCCATGCCGCGCGCCGAGAAACGCTTGCGCCCGTCTCGCGAGGATAAATTCCGGAAATTCTCAGAACATGTGACGGCGCATGCTGATGTTCACCAGCAAGCCGATGCTGAGCATCACGGAAAGCAGGGATGAGCCGCCATAACTCATCAACGGCAGGGTGATTCCCGTCACCGGCAGCAGGCCAATCACCATGCCGATGTTCTCGAACACCTGCCAGAAGAGCACGGCCACCACGCCCACGGCGACGAAGGCGCCGAACCTGTCCCGCGCGTTGAAGCCCACGCCCAGGCCGAAGATGAAGATGGCGCCGTAGAGCACCAGCAGGAGGATGCACATGACGAAGCCGTGCTCCTCCGCCCACACGGAGAAGATGAAGTCGGTGTGCTGCTCGGGCAGGAAGCGCAGGCCCGTCTGGGTGCCTTCGCGCCAGCCCTTGCCGGACACGCCGCCGCTGCCCACGGCGATTTTCGACTGCGCCGCGTGGTAGCCGCTGCCGCGCAGGTCCGCCTCCGGGTCCAACCAGCCGGAGATGCGCTGGCTCTGGTGCTTCTTCAGGTGGTGCCGGACGATGGTGGGCCGGGGCTCCGGCACGTCGCGGATGTAGTCGTTCCAGATGACGATGCCCGCGGCGAGCACGCCCGCCACCAGCGTGGCCACCAGGTACCAGCGCACCTTGCCGAAGAGGATGATGGTGAGCGACGACAGGCCAATCATCATCGCCGTGCCCAGGTCCGGCTGCACCAGCACCAGGGTGAAGGGCACGAGGACGACGAGCACCGGCTTCCACAGCCGCGTCAGGCCATAGGACGGCTCATTGGGCTGGAAGTCGTCGTGGTAGACCTTGGCCAGCATCAACACGACGCCAATCTTCATGAACTCCGCGGGCTGCATGCGGAAGGGGCCAATGGCGAACCAGCTCTCGGCGCCCTTGGCCGTGTGCCCGAAGAAGCGCAGCGCGATGAGCAGGAGGATGTTGGTGACGTAGATGGGCAGCGCCATGCGCTGGATCCACCGGTAGTCCACCAGGCACACCACCAGCACCGCGGTGATGCTCACCCCCAGGTACAGCATCTGCGAGCCCCACACCGGCGAGTGCGGGGGCCGCGACGCCGAGGCCAGGTTCCAGATGCCCAGCGCGCACACCGCCAGCACGGAGAAGATGAGGCCCCAGGGGATGTGGGGCACCATCCGCCGCTCAATCCGCAGTTGCACGCGCGCGTTCCTCTTCGTCGCCCGGAAGCCGGGCCGGTGGCCGTACGCCCCGCGTCAGCGCCGCCTCGTCGGGATGGGGCGCGCGCTTCACGGAGGACGGCGTGTAGGGCTGGTTGGGACGCGGCGGCGGCGCCGTGGCGTCCAGCTTCTTCAAGTCGAAGTACTTCTGGAACACCGCCATCGCGGTGGGCGCCGCGTCCGAGCCACCATGGCCGCCGTGCTCGTTGAGCACGATGATGGCCAGCTCCGGCTTCTCCGCCGGCGCGAAGCCCGCGTACCAGGCGTGGTCACGCTCGAAGAAGCTCATCTGGTGCGTCTTCAGGCGAATGGCCCCCAGGCGGGCCACCTGCGCGGTGCCCGTCTTGGACGCGACGAGGATGTCCTTGTCGCGCATGTGGTTCATCCGCGCGCGGTAGGCGGTACCGCCGGGCTCGTGCGCCACCTTCACCAGGCCGTCGATGACCGCCTTGAGGTGCGGCGCGGGCAGTTCCACCCTGCGCACCACCTCCGGCTGGAAGGACTCGATGGTCTGCCCGTCCAGGTTCTCAATGCGGCTCACCATCTGCGGCTTGTAGAGCGTGCCACCATTGGCGATGGCCGCGTAGAGCAGCGCGAGCTGGAGCGGCGTGACGTTGTTGTCGCCCTGGCCAATGGAGCTGTTGAGCGCCATGCCCTTGGTGTAGCCGCCGGGCGACGCCTTGTCGTGGTAGGCGCTGGTCGGCATGATGCCAGGCACCTCTGCCACGACGTTGACGCCCGTGGGGCTGCCCAGGCCCAGCGACTTGCCCATCTCCCCGATGGGGTCCAGGCCGATGGTGTCCGCCACCTTGTAGAACCAGGTGTCGCACGACGTCTTCATGGCCTGGTAGCCATCCATGTGCCCGTGGCCCGCGTCCTTGTGGCAGCGCCACGTCCGCGCGCCCAGCCGGTAGCCGCCGGGGCAGTTCACCACCGTCTCCGGACGGAACGCGCCTGACTTGAACGCGGCCAGCGCGGTGACGACCTTGAAGGTGGAGCCCGGGCTGTAGTGCTCGGCGGCCACGCGGTTGATCATCGGGTCCAGCGGGTCGCGCGACAGCAGCGCCATCTGCTGGGGCGTCACGCGGCCGGTGAGCAGGTTGGGGTCGAAGCCCGGCCGCGACACCAGCGCGCGGATGAAGCCGGTGTTGACGTCGATGGCCACCACCGCGCCCGTCACGCCGGGGAAGGCCCGCTCCGCCTCCTCCTGCAGCCGCATGTCGATGGACAGCACCAGGTTGCTGCCGGGCCGCGGCGCCACCACGGCGTTGTCCCCCAGCTTGTCGTTCAGCTCCTCAATCGTCTGGCCCCGCGCGTTCACCACTTCCTTGCGCACGCCGTCGGTGCCGCGCAGGTGCTGCTCGAAGTAGCGCTCCAGGCCGCGCCGGCCGATGTAGTCCCCCAGCGCGTAGCGGGCGCCGTCGCCGTTGAGGCGCTCCAGCTCCTCCTGGGTGATTTCGTTCATGTAGCCCAGCACGTGCGACAGCACGGAGTTGGTGCGGTAGTGCCGGTGCGGCACCGGCGCCACCTCCACGCCGTCCAGGATGTCCCGGCGCGCGGCCAGCCGGTCGTACTCGTCGCGCGACAGGTCCACGCGCACCGGCACGGGCTGGAACGGGGCGTTGCGCCGCCCCATGCGCACCAGGTCCTCCACCTTCTTGCGCTGGTCCGCGTCCCACTGGAGCAGCTCCGCCAGGCGGGGGATGACCTGCTCGTAGCAGTCGGTGCAGAAGGCCGGGGTGATGAAGGCGTCGAAGGACGGACGGCTGTCCACCAGGATGGTGCCGCGCGCGTCCTTGATGACGCCGCGGTCGGCGCGCAGCCGCACCTCCTTGACGAAGTTGGCCACGCTCTTGGCGGCGTACTCCTCGCCCCGGGTGATCTGCAGCCGGTAGAGCTGGATGCTGATGAGGCCCAGCCCCATCAGCATGGCCAGGCCCAGCCACACGAAGCGCCGCTTGAGCTCGCGCCCCGGCGTCGTATTGCCCAAGGTGGGAGGCGTCACCTCAACAACCCCGCGGGCCGCTCCTGAGACGCCTCGAAGCGCTTCAGGAGCGGGTAGAGCGCCAGCGCCGCCAGCCCCGTGAGCGCCACCTGCAGCGGCAGCTCCGCGAGCTGCGAGCCCGGCCCGTCCTCCTTCACCGTCAGCCAGGTGAAGAAGGTGGCGAGCAGCGAATGGCCCACGTCCGCCGCCATGGCGAACATGGCGAAGGGCAGCGCGCCGCGCACCTCCACGAAGGTGGGCACCAGCCGGCCGGCCAGGAAGATGAACACCGCCAGGAAGGTGTACAGCCAGGTGGGCTGCCCGCTCATCAAGTCCAGCAGGTACCCCACCGAGAAGGCGGAGAAGGCCCCTTCCAGCAGCGAGGCCCGCAGGGCCAGGAACGCCACCAGCACCACGGTGACGTCAATCCGGCCGAGCTCCAGGCCCGCCTGCTTCACCACCACCGACTCCAGCGTGAGCAACGCCAGCGCGAGTGCCACCGACACCAGGAACTTCATTTCGACGCGCCCTCCGCGGTGCTGCCCGGCGCCATGGCGCTGTAGGGGCTGCCCACCACCAACACCTCTTCCAGCTTGCTCGTATCCACCGCCGGGACGATGTCCGCGCCCTGGAACATGCCGTGCTCCTTCTTCTCCAGGTTCGTCACGCGCCCCACCACCACGCCGGGCGGGTAGATGCCGTCCGTGCCCGCGGTGATGATGAGGTCGCCGTCCTCCACATCCTCGGTGCGCAGCATGTTCTCCAGCTTCAGGGGCCCGCCTCCCGTCCCGGCCGCCGTGCCCCGGGCCCGCGAGCGCTGCACCCGCACCGCCACCCGGCTCTGCGGGTCCGTCACCAGCGCCACGTCCGCGTACCCGCCCGTGGCCCGGATGACCTGTCCCACGATTCCATCCGGCGTCACCACGGACATGCCGCGAAACACACCCTGCTGCTCGCCGCTGCTGATGCGCACCGACAGCAGCTTCGCCACTGGATTGACGCCCACCACCCGCGCGGGGATTTCCGGCCCGGCTTCGGCCTCCGCGTAGTTGAGCAGCTTGCGCAGCCGCTCGTTCTCCATCCGGGATTCGCCCAACGCCTGCACCGCCGCGCGCAACTGGAGGTTCTCCAGCCGCAGCGCGTCATTCTCCTGCCGCACCCCGCGCAGGTCCAGGTAGTTCTGGACCGCGGCCACCCCGCCCTCGATGACGGACGTGAGGCCCTGCTGCACGGGGGACGCCACGGCGATGATCGCCCGGTCCACGAAGTTGGGTTCCCGGACCTTCCGGCCGCCGAGCAGGAAGGCCACCAGCGGGGCGAGGAGCAGGAAGCCCACGGTGAGGGGGCGGTAATACCGCTTGAGGAGCGACCACACAGGCAGGAGTTTCCAGGGGTGTGACGGGGGAGCGGGGGGCTGGCTAAGGGCTCTAAATCGCTTGCATTTTCCGGTGCGTTGTCCTAGGCAGTCAAGGCCTGCATGGGGGGCGGTTCCTGGTCCACCACCCACCGGCCGGGCTACCAACAACACCGCGTCGCGAGTCCTTCCGCACGGCTTTTCTCGGCGCGTTTGCCCCAGAAGTGACGACAATGGACGGTCTGAATCCCCGGAAGGTTGCCTCGCTCCTGTTCATCATCGGCATCGCGGTGGTGTTCACGCTCCAGTTCGGCCCGGGCAGTACCGGCTTCGGCGCCACGGGTGGGATGACGGCGCCTGGCTCGGTGGCCTCGGTGAACGGCAAGGAAATCCCGCTGCGCGACTTCGCCGCGGCGTGGGCCCAGCAGATGAGCTTCCTGCGTTCGCAGGGCAGCCCGGTGCCGGAGTCGCTCGCCCGCCAGTTCGGCATGCACAACCAGGTGCTCGACCGGTTGGTGAACACGGAGCTGCTCGCCCAGGCGGCCGAGCGCCACGGCATCAACCCGTCCGACGAGGAGCTGCGCAAGCTCATCCACCAGAACGCGGACTTCCAGAAGGACGGCCAGTTCGACTTCGAGCGCTACCAGCAGGTGCTGCGCGACTTCTACCGGAAGACGCCGCAGGACTTCGAGACGGAGCTGCGCCGCCAGCTCGCCGCCCAGAAGATGATGGACGTGGTGCGCGCCAACGCCGTGGTGTCGGACGACGAGGTCCGCGCCCGGTACGAGAAGGAAGGCAACCAGGCGAAGCTCGTCTTCGCGCGCTTCCTGCCGGCCATGTACGCCGACCAGGTCCCCGCCCCCACCGCGGCGCAGCTCTCCGAGTGGAAGAAGGCGCACGAGAAGGAGATCAAGGAGTACTTCGAGGCCAACCGCTTCGTGTACCAGCAGCCGGAGCGCATCCGCGCGCGGCAGGTGCTGGTGAAGCTGTCCCCGGAGGCCACCGAGGAGCAGAAGAAGGCGGCCCTGGAGAAGGCGCAGGCGCTGCGCAAGGAGATTGAAGGCGGCAAGGACTTCGCCCAGGTGGCGCGCGACAGCAGCGAGGACCCGGGCAGCAAGGCGCGCGGTGGCGACCTGGGCTGGGTGGAGCGCGGGAGCTGGGAGCCGGCGCTGGCGGACGCGGCCTTCGCGCTGAAGCAGGGCGAGGTGACGCAGCCGGTGGAGACGAAGTTCGGCGTGCACCTGGTGAAGGTGGAGGAGAAGCAGGCGGCCCAGGACAAGAAGCTCGAGGACGTCCAGGATGAGATCGCCACCACGCTCTACAAGCAGGAGCGCGCCAAGCAGCAGGCCCAGGCCGAGGCGGAGAAGGCGCTGGCCAGCGTGAAGGCGGGCCAGGCCCTGAAGACGCTGTTCCCCGCGGAGAAGGAGCAGCCCGCGCTGCTGCGCTTCGAGACGGAGACGCGCCCGGAGGCCGTGGAGACGGACAGCTTCACCGCCGAGGGTGAGGCGGTGCCGCACCTGGGGCCCGCGCCGGAGCTGGTGAAGGCGGCCTTCGCCGTCGGCGCCCCGCAGGCGCTCGACAGCGTGTTCCCCCTGGGTGAGGGCTTCGTGGTGGCGCAGGTGGTGGAGCGCCAGAAGCCGGACACCGAGGGCTTCGACAAGCGCAAGGAGGAGCTGCGCAACCAGGCCCGTCAGGCCAAGCAGATCGAGCTGACGGACTCGTTCCTCAAGGCGCTGCGCGAGCAGGGCTCGGTGGTGACGAACACGGCGGCCATCGACTCCGTGGTGGGCACCGGGTGATTCGCGGCGTCCATCCGTGACGCCCCCGAGGGCCGGGCCGAGGGCACTCCCCTCCCCGGCCCTCGCTCATTGCGGGCCCGAGGGGCCCTGGCGGCTACCGCTCCGGGAACTCGTGGGAGCCGGTGCCGCCGCTGGGCGCGGTGGGCTCGGCGACGCAGAGCGCGTCACGGCCCCGGGCCTTGGCCCCGTACATGGCGAAGTCCGCGGCGCGGATGAGGTCCAGCGCGGACGAGGCGTGGTCCGGGTAGGTGGCCACGCCCACGCTGGCGGTGATGCGGACGTCCAGGCCCTGCTCGCGGAGGAAGCCGCGGCCCCGGAAGGCCTCGCACACCCGCTGGCCGATGATGGCCGCGCCGTCCTGGTCCGTCTCCACGAGGAGCATGGCGAACTCGTCCCCGCCATAGCGGAACACGGCGTCCAGGTTCTGCCGGCCCAGGGTCATCAGCAGGTCCCCCACCTCCTTCAAGGTGGCGCTGCCCACCAGGTGCCCGTGGGTGTCGTTGACGCTCTTGAAGTGGTCCAGGTCCAGGAAGACGAGCGACAGCGGATGGCGGAAGCGCTCCGAGCGCTTCACCTCCTGGTCCAACAGGGCGCGCAGGTGCCGGGCGTTGTAGCAGCCGGTGTGCTCGTCCGTAATCGTCAACTCCTGCACCCGCCGGAAGTTGCGCGCGTTCTCAATCGCGATGGCCGCGTAGTCCGCGATGGCGGTGAGGATGGTGAGGTCCTCGTTGGTGAAGGGCGGATCCATGGGCCCGTTCACCAGCTCGATGATGCCCAGCACGCGGCCCCGGGCCAGCAGGGGCACCGCGAGGATGGAGCGGGTGTGGAAGGCGGAGGCCTCGTCGAAGCGCGGGGAGAAGCTGGGGTCTCCGCCCACGTCGTGGACGAGCCGCGCCGCGCCGGACGTGAAGACGGCGCCGGCGATGCCCTCGCCCGGGTTGAGCTGGAGGCCCTTGAGCACGTCCGCGCCGTCGCCCACCGCGATTTCGAAGTAGAGCTTCCCGGTGCGCTCGTCCTGGAGGATGAGCGACCAGTTGCGGGGCAGCAGCAGGCTGCTGACCTTCTGCATCACGAGCGCCAGGACCTCGCGCAGCTCGAGCGTCGACGTCAGGGCCTTGGCCATCTCATTGAAGGCGGCGAGCTGCTCCACCGTCCGCTTCATGGCCGACAGGAGGTCCGCGGGATTCATCCGGAGAGTCCACTCCGAGGCACAAGTCTGGTAAGGCCGGCCCGAGCCGTAACATGCACATGAACGCAGATCAAACGTTGCTCGTCCTGGCCTCGGCGTCCCCGCGACGCCGGGAACTTCTGTCCCAGCTGGACCTCCGCTTCACCGTCTCCGCGGCGGACATCGACGAGACGCCCCATGCTGGCGAACCGGCGCGGGACTACGTGGGCCGGCTGGCCCGGGAGAAGGCCCGCGTGGTGGCCGCCCGCCACCCTGGCGCCTGGGTGCTGGCCGCCGACACCACCGTCGCCCTGGGCGCCGAGCTCATGGGCAAGCCCCGGGACGCCGGGGAGGCCCAGGCCATGCTCACGCGCCTGTCCGGGCGCACGCATGACGTCTACACCGGCGTGGCCCTGGCGGGCCGGCACGAGGAGGCCCTGGTGGTCCACACCCGCGTCACCTTCCGCGCCCTGAGCGCCGCGGAGCTGGCCTGGTACGCGAACACCGGCGAGCCGCTGGACAAGGCGGGCGCCTACGCCATCCAGGGCCGCGGCGGCGTCCTCGTCGCGGGCGTGGAGGGCAGCCCCTCCAACGTCGTGGGCCTGCCGCTGGCCGAAACCGTGGCCCTGCTGGAGCGGGCCGGCGTGCCGGTGCCCTGGAGGGCGTCATGAGCGCCCAGGTCGCGGAGCGGCTGGCGGCCGTGCGGGAGCGGGTGGCGGCGGCGTGTGCCCGCGCGGGGCGGCCGGTGGAGTCGGTGACGCTGGTGGCGGTGTCCAAGCTGAAGCCCGCGGCGCTCATCCGCGAGGCCTACGCCGCCGGCCAGCGCGACTTCGGGGAGAACTACGCGCAGGAGCTGCGGGACAAGGCCGCGGAGCTGGCCGACCTGGAGGGGCTGCGCTGGCACGCCATTGGCGCGCTCCAGACGAACAAGGTGAAGTACGTGGCCCGGGTGGCCGGGGCCTTCCACGCGCTGGACCGGCTGGAGGTCGCCCGCGAGCTGTCGAAGCGCCGCGAGGGCGCCGCGCCCCTGCCCGTCTACGTCGAGGTCAACGTCGGCGCGGAGGCCACCAAGAGCGGGCTGGCGCCCGCCGCGCTCGGGGACTTCCTGGCCGAGGCCCGCGCCCTGCCCGGCCTCCAGGTGGTGGGGCTGATGGCCCTGCCGCCCCCCACCGAGGACGAGGCCCGCGCCCGGGCGGACTTCCAGTCCCTGCGCGCGCTGGCGGGGGCCCACGGGCTGCCGGAGCTGTCCATGGGCACCACCCACGACTTCGAATGGGCCATCGAGGAGGGCGCCACCGTCGTCCGCGTGGGCACCGCCCTCTTCGGCGAGCGCGAGCTCAAACCTCCTTGAACCGCACCCGCCCCTCCGAGTTCACGGAGACCTTGAACTCGGAGCCGCAGTAGTTGCAGCGCACCTCGTCCCCCTGGGCGAGCGGCTCGTCCACGGGGTTGTTGGCATTGCACGAAGGGCAGTCGAAGTCCTTCTGCGCCCTGCCACCGCCCCGGCCGGACTCCTTCTCGGCGTCGTCGTCGAAATCGTAAGAACCGCCACCACCAGACATGTGCCCCTCCTGCGGGATGGCGCCCGGCACCGCGGGCTGCCCCAGGCGGGAGGCTACCAGCGGTGTCGGCGAGTGGACATGCCGCCCCGCCGCCCTCCCGTGAAGCGAGCAGCCGATGAATGAATGGCTGGTCAACAACCGCGTCAGTGGAAATGGGCGGTGGCGGGAATGGTTCCAAGCCGGGTCTGGCAGATCGCACCCAGGCTACCTAACTTCCAAGCAAGGGAGCTCACCCGATGCAAACGACGCACAAGTGGGGGTTCGCGGCGGCGCTCGCGGGCCTGGTCTGGTCGGCGACGGCCATGGCCCAGGAATCCGTGAACCCGGCGTTCGGCCCCGGGGAGCAGAGCTCCTATCGCGTCAGGTATCTGGGCATCACCGCGGGCACCGCGCAGGTGACGGTGGGCGCCCACATGAAGCAATGGGGCCATGACGTCTGGCCCATCGTCGCGGTGGCGCGCTCCAACGACATGCTGGGCGTGTGGCCCATCAAGGACAAGTTCGTGTCCTACTGGCAGCCGGAGCGCCAGCGGGTGGTGGGCAGTGATTTGCACGCGGACGAGAACGGCTCGCGCCGCCGCCAGCGCATCAAGCTGGAGGCGGACGGCAAGACGGTCTTCGTCGTGAAGCAGAAGGAAGGAGAGTCCCCGAGGGAGTCCACGCGTGAGCTGGCCGAAGGCACGCTGGACGTGACGGGGGCGACGTTCGCCCTGCGCAACCGGGAGCTGGTCGTGGGGCAGGAGTATGCCTATCCGGTGTTCACCGGCAGCAAGACGTTCACCCTCCGCGCGAAGGTGGAGGGGCGCGAGGTCCTGGACACCGTGCTGGGCGACAAGGAGGTCTTCAAGCTCAGCGTGAAGACGGAGTTCGGCGGCAACCTCGCCTCGAAGCGGGACATGTTCGTCTACTTCACCACCGACCCGAACCACGTGCCGGTGCGGGTGGAGGCGGAGTTCGCGCTGGGCACCATCGTCGCGGAATTGACCGACTACAAGCCGGGCCGGAACATGACGGTGGCCCGTGCCGAGAATGGCGGGTAGCACCCCGCCGGAGAGCGAAGGGGCGGATGGGAGCGGGATGGGCGTGGGCGGTGGTGGCGGCGATGTCCGCCACGCAGGAGCCTCAGGTGGTGTCGCCCCTGGTGAAGGTCCGGCCGGGCGAAGCCGTGAAGGGCCGCAAGGAGGCCCGGCTCAGCCTCGCGCGGGGTGAGTGCGAGGCGGCGCAGGTGGTGCTGCCCGGACGGGTGGAGCGCCCCTCCGTGGAGCCGCTGTCGCTGAAGGGGCCCGGCGCGACGCTGACGGCCCGTGTGTGGCGCGAGGCCTTCATCGACGTGAAGACGCCGTCCAATGGCCAGGGCCGCGCGGGCCCGTGGCCGGACGCGCTGGTGCCGGTGAACGCGCCGGGACACGACCCGAAGCTGCCCACCGTCTTCTACGTGGAGGTGTGCGCCCCGGAGAAGCAGGAGCCCGGGACGTACAAGGGCCAGCTCCGCGTCAAGGCGGGGGACGCGAAGCCCACGCCGGTGTCCTTCACCGCGGAGGTGCAGCCCTTCGCGCTGCCCGCCACGTCCTCGCTGCCCAACAGCTTCGGCGTGTCGAAGTACAGCATCGCGCGCGGCCACGGCGTGGCCCCGGAGTCGGCGGAGGCGCGCAAGCTGCTCCGCGACTACGGACGCGCGCTGCTGGAGCACCGGGTGAGCGCCCACGGCATGAGCATGGACCCGCCGCCCGTCCGCTTCGAGAAGGGCCGCGCGGTGGTGGACTGGAGCGCCTACGACGCGGAGCTGGGGCCCTTCCTGGACGGCAGCCTGCTGCCCTCCGGCGCGCGCTTCACCAGCTCCGACGTGCGCGACAACAAGCAGGCCCGGACGGACGCGGAGAAGACGGCGTACTACCGCGCCTTCGCCGAGCACTACCGCCGGAAGGGCTGGCCCGCGCAGCTCTTCTTCTACGCCAAGGACGAACCCAAGCCCGAGGACGTGCCGCTGGTGAAGGCGCAGTCCACGCGCGTGCGCGCGGCGGGCGGGATTCCGGTGCTCGTCACCAGTCCGCTGGATGACGCGCTGAACGGCTCGGCGGACATCCTCACGCCCACGCTCAACTGCTTCTATCCCCGCCCCGGTCCGCAGACGTGCAAGCGCGTGGTGGAGGCCCGCGCGCTGCGCAAGCGGTTGGCGGATGCCACCCGGGTGTGGTGGTACCAGAGCTGCAATTCGCACGGCTGCAACGGCGGCCCGCCGGCCGACAAGGCGGTGGACGCGGCCTACAGCGGGTGGGCGTCGTACATGGTGGACCACCCCGCCCCGCTCAACCGCGCCATGGGCGTGCTCGCCTTCTCCTCCGGCGTGGACGGCGAGCTCTATTTCGACACCGTCTTCGCCTACAACACGAAGAAGGACCCCTGGAAGGACGTCTTCGAGTTCGGCGGCAACGGCGACGGCACCCTCTTCTACCCCGGCACACCCGCCAGGGTGGGTCCTTCCGGCCACCAGCCCATCCTCACGCTGCGGCTGAAGCACATCCGGGACGGGCTGGAGGACTACGAGTACCTCCGGCTGCTCGCCGAGCTGGGTGACGCCGCGTTCGCCCGGACGGCGGCGCGCAAGCTGGCGCGCACGGGTTGGGACATCAACGTGGATGCGGGAGAATGGGAGGCGGTCCGAGCGGAAGTCACCGTCCGGCTCCGCAAGCGTTGGGCGGAATCCGAATATGCGAAGCGCCCGGACCGTCAGACGCCGCAGAGCACCCCGTAGTCCCCTGGAAGGATAAGGATGAGCCCCCTGCGCACCCTCTTCGCGGCCGTGTTGTCCCTGTCCACCGGCAGCGCCTGGGCCCAGCTTCCAGACACGGAGGCGGACGCCCCGGAGGCCGAGAGCGCCAAGGCGTCGGAGCCCAAGGCGCCGCTCACCGTCGCGCCGTGCACCTCCGCGCTGCCGGCGCTGCGCACGCCCATGTCGTTCATGCCCGGCGAGGTGCTCGAATTCGACCTCGACGCCATGGGCGCGCAGGCGGGCACCATGACGATGCGCGTCCACAAGCAGAAGGATGGGAACCTGCCCATCCAGGTGGAGGCGAAGACGAACTCCTTCTTCTCCAAGGTGCGGCGCGTGCGCGGCAGCGCCACCGCGTACCTCCACCCCCGCACGCTGCGCCCCAAGCGCTACGTCGAGGACACGATGGAGAACGAGCAGCGCCGCAAGGTGGACGTCGCCTTTGGACAGAAGGAGCGCACCGTCAAGGTGGACTACCAGTTCGGTCAGCGCCCCAAGGGCCAGTTCAACTACACCTTCGACAAGGACGGCCTGGACGTGGCCGGCGCCATCTACCTGCTGCGCCAGTTGCCCCTGAAGGAAAACCTCGACGTGTGCTTCGACGTATACGGCGTGCGCCGCATGTGGCGCATGCAGGGCTCGGTGTTGAAGCGCGAACAGGTGACCACCCCCCTGGGCCAGTTCAACGCCTGGCACATGACGGGCACCGCCGTGCGCCTGGACCGGCCCAAGCAGAAGCGCGAGGTCCACGTGTGGATTTCCGACGACGCGCGCCGCCTGCCGCTCGCCGCCGTGGGCACCATCGACCTGGGCGCCGTGCGCGCCACCCTCACCTCCGTGTCGCGCCCCGGTGAGAAGCCGCAGACGAGCGAAGGCCAGGAAACGATGAAGTGGTGAGCGGCTGAGACACTGTTTCGTTGAAACACCGAAAGCCCGTGGCGCCGCGCCGCGGGCTTTCTCACTTTGGCGGAGGCCAGGCCCGCGCTGGCGAAGCTCCTCGGCTCACGCTGAGGTCCGAGGCCAGCGGGCCTTCGGCCCCGACTGGAAAATTGACGGAGTGCTACGTGACTGTAGCGTCGGCGCATGCCCCCTCCGGCCCTGTCCCTCGTCGCCCCCACGCCCTCGCGCCGTGCCGACCCGGTCCGGGTGGCCATGGAGCAGCTTGCCCGTTCGCTGCCGGCGCGCACCGACGCGGCCGTGCTCGTGGACCTGCTGGAGGATGACCTCCGCGAGGGCCTGGATGCGCTCGGCGAGGTGGAGGCCCACTTCACGGACCTGCTCGACACGCTTCGCACGGAGGCCGTGTCTCCGGCCACGCTGGTGGACTCGGGTGATGACCTGCGCGTCCTTCAGCAGTTGGACTCGCTCCACGACGCCGTCGTGCGGCTGCGCAAGCGCCTGTCCCAGGCCGCCAGCATGAGCCGGCTCGCGCAGGCGCCCACGAAGAACCGCTGACACCTGCCCTCCGCCATCCGTTCGCCCGGGGGCCTGGGCTGGGAACCGGCCTGCACAGGCGGCCGCGAACGGCCGCCGCCTCCAGCCCCTTCGCCATCCGCTCTCGCCTCTTCACCCAGTCGCCTGAGGCGGGAATCGGCTTGACCAGGCGCATGCGGCCGCGAACGACCGCCTCAGCTCGACTCCATCCGCTCAGGGCCCCGCGGCGGGAGCCGGTGCAGCGGCTGGCGCGGGAGCGGCTGGCGCGACCGTCGTCGCGGGCCCGATGACGGGTGACGGCGTCGCCGGCAGCGCGAGCGCAGGGCCCGCGTTGAGCGGCGCGGGCGTCCCCACCAGCGGCGGCGGCGAGCCGGCGTTGAGCGGCGCGGGTGTGCTGATAAGCCCCGGCGGCGGCGCGGCCGGAGTCGCATTCAGCGGCGACTCAGTGGCGATGATGCCCGCGCTGGACTGCCCCGTGCCGACAAACGCGTCGAACGAACCAGGCGCCAGCGGCTGCACGGTGAACGTGCCGAAGGTGGACACCGCGGGCGGCGTCGTGAACGTGCCCGTCGGCGCACGCCCTGGCGTCCCCCCCACTGTCACGGTGGTCCCCTCCAATGGCGTCACCGGAAGCTGCCCGGAGTACGTCACGGGTGCGCTCGGCGCAGCCGTCGGCGTGGGGAAGCTCCCGCTGATGACTTCAGGCGACGCGGGCGCGCCAGACACCGGCACGGTCGGCGCAGGCGTCGTCGTGGCCGCGAGCCCGCCCGGAGGCGTCGCCGGGACCACCACCCGCGTGCCAGCCCCCGTGCCCTGAAGCGCCGTGCCCGTCGTCGCCGTGGCGCCGTCCACCCCGGCGGTGCCACTGCCCCCAAAGGCGGACGGCGCGGGCGGCGGCGACGCCGTGACGGGCGCCCCCACCGTGGCGGAGGGCGGAACGGGCGTCAGCGACCGCCAGCTCAGCGGCGGGCCTCCCGTGTTCTCCACGAAGGGCCGCGAGCGCACCTCCACGCCCCCCACGTCGATGGCCACGTCCTCGAACACGAACTGGATGAAGCCCCGAGGCTCGGCCCGTGGCGGCAGGTTCCACACCAGCACCACCAGCTCCGTGTCGTCGTAGCGAGCCTGCCGCAGGAGCCGGTGGGTGCCGTCATCCGCATAGGCGCCGGCGGCCAGGGCCGCCGCGTGGACGAAGGCCGAGTCCGTCAGCAACTGCCCGTTGCGCCAGACGCTGCCCACGCCCCACACCGCCACCGCGGCGTGCGTGCGCGTCATCGCCGACCACCCCAGGCCGCTGTCACCGTAGAGCGGCACGTCCAGCAGCACGCCACCGCCAATCGTATGCCGCGGAGGCCGGGGAAGCGGGCCCGAGACGGCCTGCTGGAGGGCCTGCTCGGGCGGGAAGCCCGGCTGGGTCAGCTCGACCCGGTACTCCGTGGCGCCCAGACGGAAGCTCGCCTCCAGCGTCCCCTTGTCACCGAAGGTCGCGCCAGAAAGGTCCACGCGGTCCTCCACCGCGAGGGACGCGCTCCCCGTGCCGGTCTCGGCCAGGTCCGTGAAGGGAAGTGAGCCTTGGACGAAGAAGCCGTCCGGCTGCTCGGTTCTCGCGCTGGCCTCCCGGCCCTCGAACGTGAACCCGCCTGGCGCCGCGGCCAGCAAACCGGACAGAACGAACGTGGTGAAGGGTCCCGCCATCGACGCTGCCTCCTTGGTTCACAAGGTAGGCAGCGGAGCGGGGAACGGCACGCCCCACCCCTGAGAGCTAGATGAGGCCGCGGGCCCGGCGAATCTGCTCGACCGTCTTGTTGTACTCGATGTCGAAGGCGCTGGTGCCTTCCTGCAGGTGCTTCAGACGGGAGCGCGCTTCCTTGTCGATCTCGTCGTCCACGTCGAGGTGACGCTTCATGACGGCGAAGATCTTCTGACGCAGCCCGTTATCCGCCGAGTACACCTCTTCGACGTTGCGGCTGATGAGCAGGAACTCGATCATCTGGTTGATGACGTACTCGATGCCCTCGTCGCCCATCTTGAAGCCGCGGACGTCCGCCATCTCGCGCTTCACCTGGTTGAACTTGGAATAGTCGTAGCCGCGACGCTCCAGCGCTTCACGCGTCGCCTGGTTCACACGCTCCTCGTTCGCAAGGTACTCACGCATGATGGCCGACAGGTCCATCTCGGCATCAGCCACGCGCATCGGCTCCACCTCGATGTCCCCGTCCTGCATGAGCTGCTGAATGGCCTCGCGCGAGATGATCGGGATCACCTTCGGATACAGCCTCATGTCGGTCCCTCGCCCTCTGTGAAACGTGCTCGGAATCGTCAACCGCTATAGTTCAGCGCCGAGCCCAGTCGCAATGAAAAACCCCAGGAACGTCGCGCTTCCAGCGCACTTCCCAGCAGGTCTGCAGCGGAAATTAATCACGCCGCCCCGGGTGGCGACCCTCCTTGCGTTTTTTCGTCCACGGGTCCGCTCGCGTCGTCAAGGGAAGCCTCCCGTACGGGATCCTCCGCATCCTCTTCTGGATGTCCGTGGAGGCCCGCATGGACGCGTTCGGCCATGGCCGGACCGACGACCTCCGCGAGCTCTTCGATGGAGGCCTCCCCCACCCGCTTGAGCGAACCGAAGTGCCGGAGCAACTGCTTGCGCCGCGTCTCGCCCACGCCGGGAATGTCCTCCAGCGCCGAGCGCACCCGGCTCTTGCGCAGCACCTGCTTCTGGAACGTGATGGCGAAGCGGTGGGCCTCGTCCCGCATTCGCGTGAGCATGAACATCTCCGCTGAGTTCTGGGCCAGGACGATGGGGTCCTTGCGCCCCACCACGAAGACGCGCTCGGGGCTCCGGGCGCTCTCCGCGTCGCGGTCGAACACCTCTAGGTCACGGCTCTTGGCCAGGCCCACCACGTCCACCGAGTCCACGCCCACGTCCTTCATCGCCGCGTGCGCGCTGGCCAACTGGCCCTTGCCGCCGTCGATGACGAGCAGGTCCGGCAGGTCGTGGTCCTCCAGCCCCCGCTTCAGCCGGCGAGAGATGACCTCGTACATGCTGGCGAAGTCGTCCTGCTTCTCCAGCGTCTTGATTTTGTACTTGCGGTAGCGCGACTTGTCCGCGTCCCCATCCGTCACCGCCACCTGGGAGGCGACGATGGCCGAGCCCTGGAAGTGGGAGATGTCGAAGCACTCCATGCGGCGCGGGAAGTTGCGCAGGCCCAGGCGCTGCTGGAGCCGGGACAGCACGGTGTCCGTCTCGTCCTTGGTGCGGCGGCGCTCCACGAAGGCCTGTTCGGCGTTCTTCGCCGCCATCTTCACCAGGTCCAGCTTCTCCCCGCGCTTGGGCACCAGCACGCGCACGCGCTCGCCCTTGCGCTCGCCGAGCAGGGCCTCCAGGCCCCCGGTGCCGTCCTCCAGCTCCAGCGGCAGCAGCACCTCCTCCGGCACGAAGCTGCCCTGGTCGTAGTAGAGGTTCACGAACGAGGCGAGCAGCTCCTCGTCGGGGAACTCCTGGCTGCCGAAGGGGAAGGCCTGTCCGCCGTTGAGCCGGCCCTGCCGCACCCAGAGGACGTAGAACAGGATGCGGTCCCCTTCCCGGTGGAAGGCGAAGACGTCCTGGTCCTTGAAGTCGGTGGTGGCGATCTTCTGGCGCTCCAGGCTCCGCTCGATGGCGTTGAGCTGGTCCCGGATGCGCGCCGCCTCCTCGAACTTCAGCTCCTGCGCGGCGCGCTTCATGCGCAGGCGCAGTCCCTCCACCAGCTCCCCCGCCTTGCCCTCCAGGAACATCACCACCTCGTCCACGCTGCGGCGGTAGTCCTCCTGGGGAACGGGGTACACACACGGCGCCGGACAGCGGCCAATCTGGTGCAGCAGGCAGGGCCGCTTGCGGTTGGCCAGCACGTGGTCGGTGCAGGTGCGCAGGCGGAAGAAGCGGTTCACCACGCGCAGCGTCTCGCGGATGGCCCCGGCGCTGGAGTACGGCCCGAAGTAGCGCGCGCCGTCGCGCTCGTACTTCCGCACCACCTCCAGGCGCGGGTACGGCTGGCCGCGGTCCAGGCGCAGGGAGATGAACTGCTTGTCGTCCTTGAGCAGGACGTTGAAGCGCGGCCGGTGCTTCTTGATGAGCTCGTTTTCGAGGAGCAGCGCCTCCTTCTCGTTGCTGACCAGCACCGTCTCCAGGTCGCCGAGGAGCTGGTCCAGCAGGGACACGAAGACACGCGTGTCACCGGTGCGGTTGAAGTACGAGCGCACGCGGCTGCGCAGGTTGATGGCCTTGCCCACGTAGATGACCTGGCCGCGGCGGTCCTTCATCAGGTACACGCCGGGCCCGGTGGGCAGTGCGTCCAGCTTCTCCAGGAGCTTCGCGTCCATGACGGCTCCCGCCTACTTGCGGCTCCGGGCCCGCGTGGAGCGGCCTCCGCCCCCGCGCCCCCGGCCCTTCTTCGGGGCCTCCGCGTCCGCGGCCTTCGCCGGGGCCCGCAGCAGCGAGCGCGACGCCGGCTTGAGCCCCAGGTCCATGTCCTTCAGGAGCTGAACCCGGTCCCGGTACTCGGCGGCCTTCTCGAACTGCATCTCGTCCGCGGCGGCGAGCATCTCCTTGGTGAAGTCCTCGATGAGCCGCTTGATTTCCTTCGGCTGGAGGACGTCGTCCTCGCCTTCGGCCGCCATGGGAAGCGCGCCCGCGTCCCCGGCCTCGTAGGCCACGTGCTCGGACAGGTCGGTGATGTTGCTCTTCACCGAGCGCGGGGTGATGCCGTGCTCCTGGTTGTACGCCTGCTGGATTTCACGGCGGCGCGTCGTCTCCTCCAGGGCCTTCTTCATGGAGTCGGTGACGTTGTCCGCGTACATGATGACGCGGCCATTCACGTTGCGGGCGGCGCGGCCAATCGTCTGGATGAGGGAGACGTGGCTGCGCAGGAAGCCTTCCTTGTCCGCGTCCAGGATGGCCACCAGGGACACCTCGGGGATGTCCAGGCCCTCGCGCAGCAGGTTGATGCCCACCAGGACGTCGAACTCGCCCTTGCGCAGGTCGCGGATGATGGCGGTGCGCTCAATCGCGTCGATGTCCGAGTGCAGGTAGCGCACGCGCACGCCCACGTCGGCGAAGTACTCCGTGAGGTCCTCCGCCATGCGCTTGGTGAGCGTCGTCACCAGGACGCGCTCGCTCCGGGCCACGCGCTGGCGCACCTCCTCCAGCAGGTCGTCCACCTGGTTGCCCACGGGGCGGATCTCCACCTCCGGGTCCGTCAGGCCGGTGGGACGGATGATCTGCTCCACCACCACGCCCTGGGACTTCTGCAGCTCGTACTCGGAGGGCGTCGCGGAGACGAAGATGGCCTGCGGCACCAGCTCCTCGAACTCACCGAACTTGAGCGGGCGGTTGTCCAGGGCGCTGGGCAGGCGGAAGCCGAAGCCCACCAGCGTCTCCTTGCGCGCGCGGTCGCCGCGGTACATGGCGCCAATCTGCGGCACCGTCTGGTGGCTCTCGTCGAGCATCACCAGCAGGTTGCGCGGGAAGTAGTCGATGAGACACGGGGGCGGCTCCCCCGCCGCGCGGCCGGAGAAGTGCCGCGAGTAGTTCTCGATGCCGCTGCAGTAGCCGACCTGCTCGATCATCTCCAGGTCGAACATGGCGCGCTGCTCCAGCCGCTGCGCCTCCAGCAGCTTGCCCTCGCGCTTGAAGGTCTGGAGCTGCTCGGTCAGCTCGTCGCGGATGGTCTGGATGGCGCGGCGGCGCACGTCCTCCTCGGCCACGTAGTGGCTGGCGGGGAAGATGACAATCTTCTCCAGCGCGCCCACCGTCACGCCACGCAGCGGGTCGAACTCGGTGACGCGCTCCACCTCGTCGCCGAAGAAGCTGACGCGCACGGCGCGCTCCTCCTCGTAGGCGGGGAACACCTCCACGGTGTCGCCGCGCGCGCGGAAGGTGCCGCGGTGGAAGTCCAGATCGTTGCGCTTGTACTGGGCCTCCACCAGCTTGCGCATGAAGGTGTCGCGGCCCATCTCCTCGCCCACCGCCGCGCGCACCGCCAGGTCCACGTAGCTGCGGGCCGCGCCCAGGCCGTAGATGCAGGACACGCTGGCGACGATGATGACGTCATCCCGCGTCCGCAGCGAATGGGTGGCCGAGTGGCGCATCCGCTCGATGTTGTCGTTGATGGACGAGTCCTTCTCGATGAAGGTGTCCGTCGACGGGACGTAGGCCTCGGGCTGGTAGTAGTCGTAGTACGAGACGAAGTACTCGACGGCGTTGTGCGGGAAGAGCGCCTTGAACTCGCCGTAGAGCTGGGCGGCCAGCGTCTTGTTGTGGGCCATCACCAGCGTGGGCCGCTGCACGTTGGCGATGATGTTCGCCATCGTGAAGGTCTTGCCCGACCCGGTGACACCCAGGAGGGTCTGGTAGCGGTCGCCCCGCTGGACGCCCTGCGTGAGTTCGTCAATGGCCCTCGGCTGGTCGCCCTCGGGCTTGTGGTCGCTGACGAGTTGGAAGTCCGGCATACCCGCGAGATCTAACACCGCGCGGGAGGGAAGGCCGGATGTTCGTGCCGGTGCTAGTTCGAAGTGTCCTGCCGCTTCAGCGCCTCCAGGGATTGCAGCCGGGCGGCCTCGAATTCGTCACCCTTGTTCCAGCGCGGCAGCTCTGGCTGCCGGGCCACGTGCGCGCCCAGGAGGAAGAAGAGGCGGACGTCTTCCACCGCGCCGGAAAAGTCCCATTCCGGGCGCAGTTCGTCCGACGGCTGGTGGTAGTGCTTCGACTCCCACAGCTCCCGCTGCTGCTTGCCCCAGCCCTGCGGCTTGCCGACGAAGTCCATTCCACTGCCGAAGTACGCGGCGGGAATGCCCCGCTTGGCGAAGCTGAACTGGTCCGAGCGATAGAAGAAGCCCCGGTCCGAAAGCTGGTCCGCCTTCACCACCCGGCCCTGCGTCTTCGCCAGGGCGGTCAGCGTGGCGTCCAGGTTGGACTTGCCCAGGCCAATGACGGTGATGTCGCGGGTGCGGCCGTGGATGTTGGCGCCGTCGATGTTGAGGTTCGCGGCGACGCGGCCGTGGGGCACGGGGGGGTGCTCGGCCAGGTACTGGGAGCCCAGCAGGCCCTGCTCCTCGGCGGCCACGGCGGCGAAGAGGATGGAGCGGCGCGGCGCCGTGGGGAGGGCCTTGAACGCCTTGGCGATGTTGAGCATCGCCGACACGCCGGACGCGTTGTCGAGCGCGCCGTTGTAGATGGTGTCCTCGCCCGGCTTGCCGCCTTCCTTCTTGCCGAGGTGGTCATGGTGCGCGGTGTAGAGCACCACCTGCTGGGACAGCTTCGGGTCGCTGCCGGGCAGCAGCGCCAGCACGTTGGCGGTGGGGCTGCGGCGCACCGTATTGGTCAGGCGCGTCGTCACCTTCACGCCCAGCGGCACGGGCTGGAACTCGCGCGTCTGCGCGGCGGCCACGAGCGCGTCCAGCTCCTTGCCGGCCAGTTGCAGCACCCGGCGCGTGGCGGCTTCGGTCGTCCAGGCCTTCACCTGGAGGCGGGGCCCCCGCGCGGCGGGCAGCTCGAACTGCTCGCCCGTCCACGACGTCTGCACCACCTGCCAGGGGTAGCCCGCGCTCGGCGTGGTGTGGATGATGATGGCGCCCGCCGCGCCCGTCCTCGCGGCCTGCTCGTACTTGTAATCCCAGCGGCCGTACCAGAGCCGCGTCTTCCCCGCGAAGAGCCGCGGATCATCCGCCGGGTCGCTGTTGAGGATGAGCAGCGTCTTGCCGCGCAGGTCCATCCCCTTGAAGTCGTCCCACTGGTACTCGGGCGCCTGGATTCCGTAGCCCACGAAGACGAGCTCGGACGCCTCCAGCTTCGACTCGGGGGCCTGCACGCCGGACGTGGCGATGAAGTCGTCGTGGAAGTTCAACCGCACCCGGCCCTGGGGCGCGTCGAACGACATCACCTGGGCGCTGCTGGTGATGCCCACCAGGTCGAAGGGCTGCAGGTACGAGCCGTCCGTGCCCATGGGCTCGAGCCCCAGCGTCTCGAACTGCGAGGCGATGTACGCCTGCGCGAGTGCGTCCCCGCGGGTACCGGGGCCACGGCCCTCCAGCAGGTCATGCGCGAGGAAGCGCGCGTGCGCGCGCAGCACCTCCGGAGCGATGCGACTGGATGCGGACTTCTCCGCGGGCGTCGTCAGCGGCACACGCTGCGCGAGCGCGGGAGCGGAGCAGAGGGCAAAAAGCAGGGGCAGCGAGCGCATCATGGTATCCCGAGCCCTAACACGAAGCCCGGGACACCCGCAGCACCGCGTCACCCCTGGAGCGGCGCCACCTTCCACGTCGTGCCGGCGGGCGTGTCCATGATTTCCACGCCCTGCTGCTTCAGCTCGCTTCGCACCCGGTCCGCGGCGGCGAAGTCCTTCGCCGCGCGGGCGGCGGTGCGCTCGCCCAGCAGGCGCTCCACCGCTGCCACGTCGATGCCGCGCTCGCGCACGGCGCGCTCCCGGCGGCGCAGCAGCCACGCGTCGGGCGCGTCCTCGAAGAGTCCGAGCACGCCGGACACCCGCCGCACGTCCTCGCGCAGCGCCTGCAGCGTGCGGCCCACCAGGGCCTTGTCCTTCACCGGGGGCTTGTCGGTCAGCTCGTTCATCAACCCGAAGAGCCCGGACAGCGCGCCCAGGCCGCCGGCGGTGTTGAAGTCGTCGTCCATGGCGGACTCGAACTCGGTGAAGAAGCGCCGCGGGTCGCCGTGCAGCGGCCCCTTGCCGAAGTCCTTCCCGGAGATGCGCTCATCCACCTTGCGGAGCGTCTCGTAGAAGTACTCCATGCGCGTCTCCGCGTCCGCCAGCGCCTTGTCGGAGAAGGACAGCGGGTGGCGGTAGTGCGTGGCGAGGAAGAAGAAGCGCAGCGCCTCCGGGTCCACCTTGGTCAGCGCGTCGCGCAGGCGCACCACGTTGCCCAGCGACTTGGACATCTTCGCGCCTTCCAGGTCCAGGAAGCCGCAGTGCATCCAGTACCGCGCGAAGCTCACCCCGTTGGCGGACTCGCTCTGCGCGATTTCGTTCTCGTGGTGGGGGAAGATGAGGTCCAGCGCGCCGCCGTGGATGTCGAACGTCTCCCCCAGGTACTTCGCGCTCATGGCGGAGCACTCGATGTGCCAGCCCGGCCGGCCCGGGCCCCAGGGGCTGTCCCACGCGGGCTCGCCCGGCTTGGCCGCCTTCCACAGGGCGAAGTCCAGCGGCTCGCGCTTCTGCTCTCCCGGCTGCACGCGCTCGCCCACGCACAGGTCGTCCAGGTTGCGCCTGGACAGCTTCGCGTAGTCCGCGTCGCTGCTCACGGAGAAGTACACGTCCCCCTGGGACGCGTAGGCGTGGCCCTTGTCCACGAGCTTCTGGATGATGGCGATGATTTCGGGGAGGTGGTCGCTCACCTTCGGCGCGAAGTCCGGCTCCAGCAGGTGGAGCGCCCGGGTGTCCTCCCGGAAGATCTCCACGTAGCGCGCCGCCAGCGCCACGGGGGCCTCCCCCGTCTCCGCGGCCGCCTTGATGATCTTGTCATCCACGTCCGTGAAGTTGCGGACGTACCGGACCTTCAGGCCCCGGTGACGCAGGTAGCGGACCACCACGTCGAAGGAGGTAAAAGTACGGGCATTCCCGATATGGATGTAGCTGTAGACGGTAGGACCACAGACGTAGACCCCCACCTCGCCAGGAATGGCGGGCTGCAGCAGCTCCTTCTGCATGGTCATCGTGTTGAAGAGCCGGATGGCGGGCGGGGTCACGTGCGGCAATCCTCTCGGGTCCATAGGCGTGGGTGTGTCCCTCACTCTAGAGTCTCGGGTCGCGAACAGGCCAGTATTCGCGAGGGGTTCGTCGCCGCCCCCAATCTGGGAGAATGGGCACCATGGCTCCACCGAACCCGAAGCGGCCCCCTCGGCCGCCCCGCCCGCCCGGTACGCAGGCGCCCCAGGATTCCGACGTGGAGCTGCCTTTCGATGATGACGAGGTGGATCCGCTCCAGGCTGACGACCCGCGCCCCCAGCGGGTTCCCCAGTTTCCCGCGGGCTCGCGGCGCAGCCGGCGCCACGGCCCGGACGGGCGCGCCAACAGCGACCGGGAGCTCGCCTCCCGCTTCGACACCGCCCAGGAATACTCGGACCCCGGCTACGCGCCTGCCTTCCTGTACGTCGAGCGAGGCCCCGGCGCCGGGCAGTTGGTGCCCGTCAAGCAGGGAGCGCTGGTCATCGGCCGGTCGTCCTCGTCCGACCTCCGCCTGCAGCACCCGTCCATCAGCCGCCGGCATGCGCACCTGACCCGCCGCGGCGACCGCTTCTTCCTGAAGGACCTCAGCAGCCAGAACGGCACCTTCCTCAACCGCCACCGCATCGCCGCCGAGGTCGAGCTGATGCCGGGGGACGAGGTTTCCCTCGGCAACGCCCTGCTGCGCCTGCGCGGCCATGGGGGAACCCCCGCGCTCGGCGTGCCCGCGCTCACACCGGACGACAAGCCGCCCACGCGCCGGGCCCTGGGCTCGCTGGGCATCGCCCTGGGCGCCGCGGCGCTGGGCTCGGGCGTGGCCGCGCTCATCGCGCTGCTCTCCATGCGTGTCTCCAACACGTCGGAGCCGGCGCCCACCGCGGTCCCCCGGCAGACAGCGCCCCTGCCGTCCCCCACGGTGCCTGTGTCTGGAGAGCCCGCTCGCGAGGAGCTGGAGACGGCGCCCGTCCAGGCCCCGGCGGAGCCCCCGTCCCCCGCGGCGGAGCCCACCGCCGCGGAGGCCGCGTCCCCTCCGCGGGCCCCCATGGCCACGGGCGTCAGCGCCTTGAACGTGGCCCGGGGAACGACGAAGCAGGTCCGTCCCATCACCCTGGCCCCCACGACGGACCGCTCGGCGAACCTCCAGCGCCCGTCGCCAGGGCCGGACACGGCGGGCGCGCTCGAAGCGGGGCATGCCGGCAACACCTCGCCGTCGTCCCAGCGAACGGCGGGGAGACCCGACACCGCGGCGCCGGCCAGCGGGCCCTCCGCGAAGCAAGCCGAGGTCCTGCGCCGTTACGAGGCGGGAGACGTGGCGGCGGCCCGGGACCTGGCCCAGGCGGAGAAGCTCACCGCCCTGTACGAGCAGCTCATCCGGTTCGAGGCGGCCGAGGAAGCGGCGCGCAAGGCGCTGGCGAAGGGGGACCTCCCGGAGGCCATTGCCCAGCTCTCGCTCGCGCTCTCCGTGGACGACGCCCTGGCGCATGGCTGGAGCAGGCACGGCCCGCCCCTGCGCAAGCAGTTGTCGCGGCTCCACGTCCAGGCCGGCGTCGAGCACGCCGCCGCTGGCCGGGGGGACGCAGCGCGCGCCGCCTTCGAGCAGGCGCTGAAGCACGACACCAGCAACCGGGCGGCCCGCGAACAGCTCGGCCGGCTCACCGGCGCTTCAGTCCCCTGACCAGCAGCATCGCGTTGAGCACCACGAAGGTGACCAGCGCCAGCGACACCAGCAGCAGGCCCCGGTCCGTGCCGGGACGCTCACCCTCGATGAGGAGCCACAGCCGGCCGTCACGCGGCTGGACTTCACCCATGCGCTCCATCAGGGCCAGCGCATCGCGGTAGCGGGAGGCATCCTCCTGCGCCAGCAGGCGTCCACGCACGGCGAAGGGGCGCTGGTCGGGCTGTGGCGGCGGGCGGCCCTCCGTCCACTGCTCTCCCGGAAGCGCGGGACGGCGCACCACGAAAGGCGAGTCTCGCAGCCCGACGAGGACGTACAGCGCACCGTCCGCGCGCTCGTACGCGCCCCGGACCGTGGGCACCCCGTGCACCTGGGCGTAGCGGTTGGAGACGAGCGCCTCGAAGCGGTACGCCCCTTCCGCGCCCAGCGTCAGCGGCACGCTCGGCGACAGGAAATACGACAAGTCCTGCCACTGCATGCCGAGCAGCGCCAACCCCACGGCCATGGCCATGAGCGCCGCCACGGGACGCACGCCCACGCGGCGGCGGGACAACCGGGCCTCCAGCTCGGCGATGCGGCGCGCTCGCGCCTCTTCCGTGGGAGTCTGCGGCGACGGCTCACTCATGGACGGACATGACGTGGCGTGGCGTGGAAAGACGAAGCCCCGAGCTCCCTGCACGGGAACCCGGGGCGACGAGTCTTGGACGGCAGTCCCGCGAATCAGGCCAGGTTGAAGATCTTCTTCAGGTCCGACTCGATCTCTTCCTCGGAGCAGTCCTTGGCCAGCGACAGCTCCTTGATGAGCAGCGAGCGCGCGGTGTCCAGCATCTTGCGCTCACCGAAGGACAGGTCCTTGTCGCCCTTCAAGAGGTAGAGGTCGCGGAGCACCTCGGCGATTTCGAACACCGAGCCCGTCTTGATCTTCTCCATGTACTCCCGGTACCGACGGTTCCACGTCGTGGAGTCAACGGAGATGTCCTTCTCCTTGAGGATGGAGTAGACCTGCTTGACGTCCTCCTCGCTGATGATCTCCCGGAGACCGACCGACCCGACCTTGTTGATCGGGATCATGATCCGCATTCCGTTCTCCAGGATGCGCAGCACGTAGAAGGACTGGCGCTGCCCGGCCACCTCGGTGTGTTCGATACCCATCACCTCGCCGACGCCCTGGCCCGGGTAGACCGCCTTGTCACCAGTCTTGAAGCTGGTCTGCACTCACTGCCTCCTTGAAAGACTCGTTCCCGGCCTTTCAGCCGGGCACTACTACCACAAACCACATCCACGGGCAACGATATCGCCTTGACCACCCGGGACGCGCCCGACTACGTTGTCGGTTTCTACACGCGGTGTCGGCAGATGTGTGCACCAGTGTGACGGGCGGCGGGTGGGGGTGGGAAGGTGGAACGTCATGCGTGGCGCGACCTGGGCGCGCGTCCTCTCTTCTTTCCCGCCCTGAGCTTGTCACTCGGAGCACTCTGCGCCCCGGTAACAAGCGCAGCCGTCGAACCATTTCTCGTTTGTGGGCTTTTGCTGGGAGCGCTCGGCCTGGCGCTTGGCAGGCTGCCTGGTGCGCACCTCGCCGTGCTGGCGTCGCTCTGGGCCGCTGGCGTGGGGCTCGCGCATTGGGAAACCCAGGTGGCGCTCCCAGGGGAGCTGACGCGCGGGGCGCCTGTCATCGTGGAAGGCGAGGCGGAGCGCGTGGACCGCTTCGAGGGGACGACGCGGGTGCGGCTGGCTGTCGCGCGGGCAGGGCCTCCTTCCGGGCCGCTCGCGCCCGTGCGGTTCCGGATGAACCTGTCGCTGCGGGGCGAGCCGCCCCCGCTGCTGCCCGGGCAGCGCGTCCGGGCGGAGACGAAGCTCATGCCGGCCGCGCCGCCGTCGAACCCGGGGGAGAAGGACTTCGGGGCGGCGCGGCGCAGACAGGGCGTGGCCTTCACGGGCGGCCTGGATTCGCGGCGCCTGCTGGTGCTCTCCCCTGCCCCGGCGTGGCGCGTGGCGCTGGAGGACACGCGCATACGGCTGGCGGCGGCGGTCCACGCCGTGTCGCCGTCGAAGGACGCGGCGGCGCTGTTCCTCACGCTCGCCGCGGGGCAGCGCGCGGCGCTGGATGATTCGTGGGAGGAGGCCTTCTCTCGCGCCGGGCTGGCGCACGTGCTGAGCGTCAGCGGGCTGCACGTGGCGGCGCTGGCGCTGATGACGCTCGCGGTGCTGCGGCGGCTGGTGGTGCGCACCGGCGAGCGGTGGCGGATGCTGGACGCGCGACAGGTGGCGGCCCCCGCGGCGGTGCCCTTCGTCTGGGCCTACGTGGTGTTCACCGACAACCAGCCTCCCGCGGTGCGCTCCGCGGTGATGGCCACGGTGGTGCTGCTCGGGCTGGCCTTGTGGCGGCGAGCGGACGGGCTCAACGGCCTGGCCGCCGCGGCCGTGGTGTTGGTGGCGTGGGCGCCGTCCAGCGTGGCGGACCTGTCGCTGAGGCTGTCGTTCCTCGCCGTCTTCGGGCTCGTGCTGCTCTCGCCGCCGCTGCGCCAGGCGCTGCCCCTGGCGGAGCCAGACCCCGCCGAGTCCCGCCGTGTCCACCGCTGGTGGGGGCAGGCGAAGGAGACGGTGGCGCAGACGCTGTGCGCCAGCGCGGCGGCGACGCTGGCGGGGCTCCCCATCGTCGCGGCGACCTTCGGCCGGGTGAGCCTGGCGGGGCTCATCTCCAACGTCGTCGCCCTCCCCCTGTGCGGGCTGCTCACGGGACTGGCGGCGGGGGGCGCCGCGCTCTTCATCGTCACCCCCAGCCTGGCGACGCCCCTGCTGTGGGCCGGCGCCTGGGCCTCCGAGCTGCTGCTGGTCATCACCCGGCTCTTCGCCGCGGCGCCCCTGGCCTCGGTCGAGGTGCCGTCGCTGGGCCTCCTGTCGGCGCTCTACGCGGCGGGGTTGCTGACGTGGGCGCTCGGCACCGGCCGCTGGCGGCTGGGAGGGCTGCTCGCCCCCGCGGCCGTCGCCGCCGCCATGCTGGCCCCCGTGCTCACGCCGCGGCCGGGGCTGCGCGTCACCTTCCTCTCCGTGGGCCAGGGCGACTCCGTGGTCGTCAGCTCCGGCGGTGAACACCTGCTCGTGGATGGCGGCGGCGTTCCGGGCGGCATGGACACCGCGGAGCGCTTCATCCTCCCGTACCTGAAGCAGGCGGGCATCTCCCGGCTGGCGCTCGCCGTGCTTTCGCATCCTCACCCGGACCATGCGCTGGGGCTCGCCTCCGCGTTGAAGCAGGTTCCCACCGCGCGGCTGTGGATGCCCGCGGGGGACGGGGGCGGCCCGCTGTCACGGCAGGTGGCGGCCGCCGCGGGGCCGGCGCTCGTGGAGGAGGTCGAGGTGGGGCACCCGCCCCTTCGCCTGGGCGAGGCGACGCTGGAGGTGCTCGGGCCTCCAGGGCCGGACGCGCGCGAGCTGCTGGAAGGCGTGAATGACCGGAGCGTGGTGCTGCTGGTGCGCCACGGCGACGTCACCGTGCTGCTGACGGGGGACGTGGAGGCGGAGGGCGAAGCCGAGCTGGCGGAGCGGCTGGGGCCCGTGACGGTGATGAAGGCACCCCACCATGGCTCGCGGACGTCCTCCACGGAGACCTTGCTGGAGCGCACCCGTCCACGGCACGTCGTGTTCTGCGTGGGCCGGCGCAACCGGTACGGCTTTCCGCACGCGGAAGTGGAGGCGCGCTACCGCGCGTTGGGGAGCGAGTGCTGGCGCACGGACCTGCATGGCGCCGTCACCGTGGAGAGCGATGGCCAGGACGTCCGCCTGCTCCCCTTCCTGCCCTCCGAGCCTTCTCCCGCCGCAGTGCCGGTTGCGCGGACCGCCCACCCATCCCCACCTTGAGGCCGATGATTCCAGAGGACCTCGACCTCCAGCAGCTCACCGCCGACCTGAAGAACGCGCTCGGCCCGGGAGAACCCATTGGGTATCTCCGCGGCAAATCCGTGATGCGCAACCTGCTCGTGGACCTGCGGGGCTTCTCGGAGCTGGAGGCCGAGGAGCTCATCGACACGATGGAGCTTCGCGGCTTCCTCCGCTTCCTGGGGGACCCCACCGAGCGTTCCGTGGCGGACGCGCACTGGGACATCAGTCCCCACGCGTGAGCGCGGGCGCCGTCACTCGAAAACGAGCCAACCGAAGCGCGGCAGCGCGTGGAAGTCGCCGACGAAGAGGGGCGAGAAGGACTGCCCTTCCACCGTGCGGCGGTCATGGTGCTCCAGCCGGTAGAGGTTGAAGCGCCAGCGGTCCCCCGGCCGAGGGGGGAGGTGGGGGACTTCGGCCAGGCGGTCGAAGGGAATCCGCAGCTCCACCGACCAGCCCTCGTCGCGGTCCGAGGCATCATCCAGCGTGCCCCGCACCTTCACCGCGGACGTCATCCCCGAATCCCACGAGCGGTCCATGCCCTGCCGGCGCGCGGGGAAGTACGCATCGAAGATGACGTTGTGCGGTGACACCTGGAGCTCGTTGTAGGTGCGCCCGTCCGCGTTGGCGTCGAGGAAGATTTCCACCACCTCCTCCTCGTAGATGGGGTCATCGCGCTTGCGCAGCGTGCCCCACACGTCCGGGTCATCCAGGTCGAAGGCCACGTAAAGGAACGCGCCGTCATGGACGAGCCGCGCCTCGGTCCGAAGGCGCGGGGCGCTGCCGTCGAAGCTCCGGCGCAGCACCACGGGCCGGGCCTGCTTCCACACGGCGTCATCCAGCACACCGTCGAGGGTGGGCGGCTGGCTCACGCGCGGGACGGTGTATTCGGGCAGCTCCTGCGCGGCGCCGCCCAACGGGGGGCCCAGCATGCGCTGCGAGCCGTCATGCGCGTTGGCGTCATCCACGGGCAGCCGGGAGTTCCCCCGCCAGAAGCCGAGCACCACCCGCGCGGGCGTGCCGGGCATGGGCACCGAGTGGACGTCCTCGATGACCTTGCCCACCGGCCATGACGCCAGCGGCGCGGCGCCGCCTTGAATCTCATGGTCCGCGTTGGAGAGCATGGCGCCGCTGGCCGGGTCCACGACGTGGACGAAGAAGCCGTACCCCTCCGGCGGCGAGCGGACCGCCTGGAAGTAATGCGCGAGCCTCACCTGCGTGCCCGGTGCGGCCTTCTCCGGCGTCACCTTGGAGCCCAGGTACACCACCGCGCCGCCAGCGAAGGTCTCACCGCTGCGGAACGTGAGGTCTGCGGGCGCCGCCTCCAGGGCGCGGAGCCGGGTGGGCGCGGGGATGCGGGGTGCCTGCTGACGCGGCCCGGCCTGCTCATCACGACAGGCGGCGGCAAGGCAGGTGACGGCCAACAACGGAGCGAGTGCGAAGGACGGGAGACGCATCGGGGCCGCGCATCCTAGCGGGCTTCGCGTCAGTTGGGTTCGCCCCGAGGTGAGCGAGCAGGCGGGCGGAGTGTCGGCATCGGCCTACAGTGCCGGCAATTGTCATGCCGAGCGGCGGCTCCCATCTTCTCGCCTCAACCAGCGGTTCAGGCCCAAGGGAGGCGCGAATGAAGACTCTACTCAAGGTGGGTGCGGTGGTGGGTGTGCTGGGAGCAGGGAGCGCCATGGCACAGGAGCGGCTGGAGTCCTCCGCGGACATGCGAGGCCTGACGTTCCTCGTGGGCGGCGGCGTCGAGGGCTATACGAATTCGCTGGGCTCCGACATCAACCCGGGTCTGGGTTACGGCGTGACGGTGGCCATCAAGCCCACGAAGGTGCTGGGCATCGAGCTGGGCTACTCGGGCGCCATCAACAATTTCGACCAGCGCGTGGTGACGGGCTCCCGGGGCGGCCCGGACCTGGTGCGCAACGGCGCGCACGCCGTGGCCACGCTGGGCCTGGGCGCCGCGCCCGTGCAGCCCTACGTCCTGGGCGGCGTGGGCCTCAGCCGGTACAACGTGCGCGCGCCCACGCTCGCCTTCGCGGATGACACGGTGGGCAACATCCCCGTGGGCGGCGGCCTGCGCGTCCATATGGGCAGCCTCACCGCCGACGCCCGCGTCCAGTACAACTTCCTCCTCGACCAGCAGTTCGCCGCGAACGCCCCGCCCGGCGACGTCACGATTGGCGACCGCAACTTCAGCAGCGGCGGCAGCTACGCGGGCACCCTGAACATCGGCGCGACCTGGTAGCGGCGCGGCCAGGGGTGCCTGGGCATCGAGCGCGCCCGGGCACCTGGCCCATGGGCGCGCACGCCTCACCGCAGAACGCCGGCTTCTGCGAGGCGTGAGCGCGAGGCGCGCCTTCCGCCAGGCAGGTTGGATTTCGCTGCGGGGCCCGCATTAGGACGCAGGCATGCGCCCTTTCCTCACGGCGGAGTGGCGGTATCTCGTCATGCTCAACTACGAGGTGGACCCGGACGTCCTCCGGCCCCTCGTCCCCCGGGGCACGGAGCTGGACACCTGGCAGGGGCGGACGTTCGCCAGCATGGTGGGCTTCCGCTTCCTCGACACGCGCGTGCGCGGCCTGTCCGTGCCCTTCCACCGTCACTTCGACGAGGTGAACCTGCGCTTCTACGTGCGCCACCGGGGGCCCGAAGGCTGGCGGCGAGGCGTGGTGTTCGTGAAGGAGCTGGTCCCGCGCCTGGCCATCGCCAGCGTGGCGCGCGTGCTCTACAACGAGCCCTATGTCGCGCTGCCCATGCGGCACGTCGTGGAGATGACGGGCGCGGAGGCCGGCGCCCCAGGCCGCCTCGAGTATGCGTGGAAGGCGGGTGGACGGTGGCAGCACCTGGCCGCGACGACGCGTGGAGCGCCCCGGGCCAGTGAGCCGGGTTCGGAGGCGGAGTTCATCACCGAGCACTACTGGGGCTACACGGCGCAGCGGGACGGCGGCTGCGCGGAGTATCGCGTGGAGCATCCGCGCTGGTCGGTGTGGGAGGTGGACAACACCGCGCTCGATATCGACGTGGAGGGCCTGTACGGCGCCCGGTTCGTTCCCTTCCTGCGCGGCCAGCCCAGCTCCGCCTTCGTCGCGGACGGCTCGGCCGTGGCCGTGTACCCCGGGACACGCCTGAGCCCTGGCGAGGGCCCGCCGCCGGCCGCCGAGACGCCACGCGCCGCCTGAGGCCATCCCCCTCGGAGGCGTCTCGCATGCCGGACGCGGCCTGGCCGCCCGGGACGCAGGTGGCCGGCAAGTCCGCGAAACCCCGGGCCCGTGCGGCGGCCAGCGCGTTGCTCCTGGCCCGGGCCCATGCGCTTCGAATTCGAACACCTGGGCTCCACGACCCCCTTCGAGCTCGCCGAGGGCGTCCACCTCCTGGGCGGCGGCCCGGACGACCACATCCGCCTGGACGGACTTCCCCCGAGCCTGCTCAGCCTGCGCGTCGAGGCGCAGCGGCTGATGGTCGAGGCCGCGCGCACCTTCTCCGTCAATGGCGTGCTCGTCCCCCCGGGGGTGCCCCGGCTGGTGCTCCCCGGCGAGGCGCTCGGCCTGCCCGACGACATGGGCTTGCGCGTGCTCCAGGAGTCGGTCAGCGAGCGCGGCGTGGGCACGGTGGCGCTGCTCAAGGGGTTGCTGACGGGGACGGATGAGCCGGCGCCGTCACGCGCGGCCACCCTCACCTGCCTCACGGGCCTGGATGTCGGGCGCGTCCATGCGCTCGCGGAGGCCCAGACGGACATCGGCCGGGGCAGCGACGTGGCCCTGCGGCTGAGAGACCGGGCCGTGTCCAGGACGCATGCGCGCGTCGTGCACGCCGAGGAAGGCTTCACGCTGGAAGACCTGGGCAGCCCCAACGGCGTCTTCCTCAACGGTCAACGCCTCGAGCGCCGCGCCCTCCTGGCCGATGGCGACGTCATTGAAATGGGCCGCTCGCTGCTTCGCTTCCAGGCCGCGGTGGAAGAGCCCCCGCCCCCCGCCCCACCTCCTGTCGAGAACGAGCCCGTCCCCGACGCGGTGCAGCCGGCCCCCACGGACGCCGTCGAGGAACCCGCGCCGGAGGCGCCGCCCAGCGCATCCAAGCCACGCGGCGAGTGGTGGCTGATTGGCCTGGGCGCGGTAGCGGCCTCCGCGGGCGTGGCCATCACCTGGGCGCTGGCGACGGGGAGCTGACCAGCGGCACCGTGACGGCGGCTCAGCCGGGGATGGGCCCCAGCCCCGCGCGTTCCACGAGGAGCCGGGCGAGCTGCTGGTGGTGGAGGAAGAAGCTGGTGAAGTGGACCAGGCCCGCCTTGCCCCGGATGGCATAGACAGTCACCGGGCCGGGCAGGACATCCAGCTTGCGGATGTCCGCGAAGGTGAAGCGCCGCGTCCGCACCATGCCGCGGTAGGTGACGCCCCGGGCATCCACCACGATGCGCGTGCGCCCGTAGTACATGAGCGACACGGCGAAGAAGAGGACGAAGAAGCCCGCTGAGAGGAAGGTCTTGAGCGGGACCTCATCGAAGAACCGCAAGAGGTACACCAGCACGGTGACCCAGAGCAGGCCCGCGGCGGCCATGGCCGCTGCGAGGACCCGTCGGGGCCTGAAGACCTGCCGTCCGTTCGATTCCGCGTCGCGCCCGGTCATTCATGGAAGCTAATGCCTGGGGCTGACACGGTCCACCTACCCTCGGGCTTCCTGCCTGCCGGTCAACGCAGCCGCGCCGCCTTCTGTCGGGATTCCTCCTGGAGCTGGGGGCGGGCGTCCGCGGCGGAGGAGGCGGCATAGCGCTCGTAGAGGCCGCGCGCCTCGAGCGACCGGCCCATGGCGCGGAAAGATTCGGCCAGTCCGTAAAGCGGAGAAGCCGAGCCGGGCTCCAGCTCCAGGGCGAACTGGTAGTCCGCCGCGGCCTCGGCGTAGCGGCGCAGGCCGATGTTGGCGCTGCCACGCGCGACGTAGGCCACGGCCAGCATGGGTTCCTGCTGGATGGCCTGGGTGAGGCTGGTCAGCGCACCGCTGAAGTCCTTGCTGGCGATGCGCTGCACGCCCTGCTCATACGCGCGGCGCGCCTGCGCGCGCGTCGTGTCCGCCACGGGGCCGGAGCCGGGAGCCAGTCCCGCGGCCTGGGGAGACGCTCCGCTCTGCGCCATCTTCGCCCGCGCGCGGTCGATGTTCTCCTTCGCGCTCTGCCGGATGGCCGCGTCCTGCGTGAGCGCGGTGGCCCGCTCCCACTGCGCCACCGCCTGTCCGTAGTAGCCCAGCACCGCCAGGGCATTGCCCAGCTTGAACAGCGCCTCCACGTGGCCCGCGTCCGCGTGCGACGCATCCAGGAAGGCGAAGGCCGCCTCGCGGTAGCGCCGCTCCTTCATCAACGCGTCACCGTCGCGGATGCGCGCCGCCGCCAGCGCCGGATTGGCGGTCCGGTCCGCCGGCGCCATCCGCGCCGGGGCGACCTCGGACGCGGCCGTGAGCACCTGCGAGGCCGGCTGCGCGGCGCCGGGCGGCAGGGGCTGGGCGCCCATGGCCTTCAGGTGCTCGGTCGCCTTGTTCACCCAGACCTGCTCCCCCTTGCGCTGCTCCCGGGCGATGTACGCCTGGTACGCGGGGACGGCCTTGTCCTTCTGGCCGAGCTGCCGGTAGCTCTCCCCCAGCCCGTAGAAACCCTCCGGGTCCCCGGGCTCGAGCTGGGTGTAGCGCTCGTAGGCCTGCGCCGCCGTGGCCGCGTCCCCCGCCTTGCGCGCGGCGTAGCCCAGGTTGAACCAGGCCATCTTGAAGTCCGGGTCGGCCCGGGCGGCCTCGCGGAAGTGCGTGAGGGACGCCTGCACCTGTCCCTTGCGGAACAGCACGCTGCCCAGACCATTGAGGGCGGAGGGGTACCCGGGCGTCTCGGCCAGGGCCTCCCGGTAGGCGGCGGCCGCGTCGTCCCAGCGGCCTCGCGCCAGCGCGGACTCTCCCCGCAGGAAGGCCGCCCGCGCCGCGGCGGAGGGCTCCGCGGCGCCCAGCAGCATGGCCGCGGACAGCGCGATGACGAACCTGCGCAAGACGAGCATGACGGCTCCCGGAGTGTCGACCCGGAAGCCGTAGCAGAAAAACCAGGGCCGCGTCAGCACGCCCGCGAGCGACGCGGCCCCTGGCGTTGGCTCAGCTCCGGAACGGGTTCTGGAGCAGCACCGTCTCGCCGCGGTCGGCGCCCACGGAGACGCACACCACGGGGACGCCGCTGACCTCTTCCACCCGGCGCACGTAGCGCTTGGCGTTCTCCGGCAGCTCGTCGAAGGTCCGCACGTTGGCGATCTGCTCGTCCCAGCCCTGGAGCGTCTCGTAGATGGGCTTGACGCGCTCCAGGTCCTCGTAGTCGCCGGGCAGCTCCGTCACCTTCTGGCCGTCCAGCTCGTACGCGGTGCAGATCTGCAGCGTCTTCAGGCCGCTGAGCACGTCCAGCTTGGTGAGCGCCATGCCCCACAGGCCATTGACGCGCGAGGCGTAGCGCAGCACCACGCCATCCAGCCAGCCGCAGCGGCGGGGCCGGCCGGTGGTGGCGCCGAACTCGTCACCCACCTTGCGGAGCTGGTCGCCCGTGGCGTCGCTCAGCTCCGTGGGGAACGGGCCACCGCCCACGCGCGTGGTGTAGGCCTTGCTGATGCCCATCGCCTTGTCGATGGCCGTGGGCCCCAGGCCCGAGCCCACCGCCGCGTTGCCCGCCACGCAGTTGGAGGACGTCACGAAGGGATAGGTGCCGTGGTCCACGTCCAGCAGCGTGCCCTGCGCGCCCTCGAAGAGGATGCGGGCGCCGCGGCGCACCTGGCCGGAGAGGTAGAGCGACGCGTCGTGGACGAAGGGCTTGAGCCGCTCACCCAGGGCGGAGAACTCCGCCAGCACCTGCGGCACCTCCAACTGCGGCACCTCGGCGCCCGCCTTCACGCACAGGTCCTTCAGCTCGTCCAGCGCCGCCGGCAGCCGGGCCTCGATGCGCGCGCGCAGCCGGTCCGCGTTGAGCAGGTCCCTCACGCGGATGCCACGCCGGGCGACCTTGTCCTCGTACGCGGGGCCGATGCCCCGGCCCGTGGTGCCAATGGCGCTGCCGCCGCGGGCCTTCTCACGGAAGCTGTCCAGCAGCTTGTGCCACGGGAAGATGACGTGGGCATTGTCGGAGATGAGGAGCTGCGCGTCGTCCTTGAGGAAGCCGCGCGCCTTCAGCGCGTCAATCTCCCCAACGAGGACGGCGGGGTCCACCACCACTCCGTTGCCAATGACACACGTCTTCCCAGGGTGGAGGATGCCCGAGGGAATCAGATGGAGGACGGTCTTCTGCCCGCCCACCACCAGCGTGTGGCCCGCGTTGTTGCCGCCCTGGAAGCGGACGACGACCTGGGCGTGCTCGGTGAGCAGGTCAACGACCTTGCCCTTCCCCTCATCTCCCCACTGCGCTCCGATGACGACGACGTTCGGCATGGTGCTCGCCGCTTAGCACGCACGGGGGGCCGGGTGACAGTGTTCCGCGAAGCCACAATGCAGGGCCTGGCAGGCTGCCTTCTCCCTCCCATCCCATTCACCCCTGGATTCACCGCGTGACACGGCCCGTGCCGCGCCCGCGAGCCGCCCCGCTGCGTCCTCCAGCCCCCTGGGCCCGGAGAGCCACTCGGGCTCCGGCTGCGCTTCCTTGAGGGAGACGACCCCCACCCGCACCGGCACCCCTTCTCGCACCATGTGCCGAGCCACCAGCCCCAGCGCCGCCAGCTCATAGGTGTACGCGGCCGCTCCCAGCGGATGACGTCCGCCGTGCTTGAAGGCCACCACCACGGCCTCCTCCCGCGGAGACTCCCACAGCAGGTCCACCGTGCCCTCGACGCTCACCCCACCCTCCAGGGCGAGGACGAAGGGCAGCCCCCGGTGAACCGTCTGCGACGGGGCGCGCGCCAGCTCACGGGCGAACCCGGACGCCAGGAAGCGCTCCGCGGTGCGCAGCACGGCGTCCATGCCCTCTTCGTCCGGGAGGGCGCCCGCGTCACGCAACAGTGACTCCAGGTGGGCCCGCCGTTCAGAAGCGTCCACCTCCGGAGCGGCCAGCCGGAGGTCCACGGCGCGGAGCAGCCGCTGCGCGAGGTCCTCGGGGCGCTCGGCGGGAAGCCACCCGTCCGGCTCCACCAGGGGCGGCGCCCCACGGGGCGGCACCTCCCACGGCCACGGCGCGCCGCGAAGTCCCAGCCGGTGCACGTAGTGGAAGCGCCGCGGACACGCGATGAAGTCCTGCAGCGCCTCCGCGGTGGCCACCGCGGCGCCCGGCGCTTCCACCTGCGCGACGCGGCCACCCCGCACGCGCAGCAGCGCGTCCTCGACGCGCGCCTCCGCCAGGCGCAAGGCCTCCGGGCCCGGGGGCTCCGGGTCCGCGGGTGGCGGCAACGTGTCGACGTCCAGGTCCTCCACCAGGCGGCGCAGCTCCGCGTCCACGTCCAGACGCCCGTCAATCTGGTGCCACCAGGAGGCCTTGCCACCGCGCGGCTCCGCGCCGCCCGCCAGCACCAGCATGTCCTTGGCGCGGGTGAGCGCGACGTAGAGCAGGCGGCGGTACTCGGCGTCCTCGCGGGCCTTCAGCTCGGCGCGCACCGCGTCGAAGCGGCTGGAGGTGTAGCCATCGTCCAGCGAATCCGGTACCCACGGTTGAAGGGAGATGCCGTGGGTGCGCTCGAAGTGGGCCCGGCCCGAGCTCACACGCCGGCGGCCGCCCATCGAAGGCACCACCACCACCGGCCACTCCAGGCCCTTGGCGCTGTGGATGGTGAGCAGTTGCACCGCGCGCGGGTCGCCCGCGTCCAGCAGGTCCGCCTGGGCCTCCGTCGGGTCGTTCTCCGCCAGCATCCGCAGCTCGCGCGCGAAGGCCACGCAGCCGCCCGTGCCACGCTCGTCCCGCCGCGACGCCAGCGCCAGGAGCTTCTCCACGTTGGCGCTCGCCTGCTCCGCGTAGGGCGAGCCCGCGAGCGCTTCGCGATAGCCCGTCGCATCCAGCGCGGACACCAGCAGCTCGCGCACGCCCAGCCGGTCGCGCTCGCGCCGCAGCCCGGGGAGCGCCGCGAGGAAACGCTCCAGGCGTTGCCGCTCGCGCTCGGACAACGCGCCCAACACCTCCGGGTCCGTCAGCCGGGGCGACGCCAGGGACAGGGGCGCGTCCCCCGCGAGGCGGAACAGGGATGCGTCCGACAGCCCCACCAACGGCGAGCGCAGCACCGCGGCGAAGGCCAGCGCGTCCTCCGCGTCCGCCAGCAGCGCGAGCAACGAGGCCAGGTCCATCACCTCCTGCGCGCCATAGAAGCCACGCCCGCGCAGCACGCGGTGCGGGACGCCGTGGCGGATGAGGGCCTGCCGGTACACCTCCAGGTGCGTGAAGGTCCGGAAGAGCATGGCCACGTCGCCGCCCCGCGCAGGACGCTGTCCTTCACCGTCCTCGCGCGCCACCGACGGCGGCGCGCCGGGCGCCAGCAGGCACCGCAGCCGGCGGGCAATCGCGTCCGCGTCCAGCCAGCGCAGGTCCGCCGAGGTGGCCGCTTCCTCCAGCAGCAACCGCTCCACGACGGGCCCCTCTGCCAGCGACGGCCTGAACGCGGTGAGGTCGTCCTCTTCCGGGACGTAGATGACCTCGAAGGGCCGGGGGTTCCGGGCGTCGGCGGCGACGAGCACGCCGGCGAAGGTGCGGTTGAAGAACGACAGCAAGCCAGGCACGGAGCGGCGGTTGTTCTGGAGGAAGCCGCGCGTGCCCCCTTCGTCCTCCAGCTTCTTCGCCAGCACGGAGAAGACGGACACGTCCGCGCCACGGAACTCGTAGATGGACTGCTTGCGGTCACCCACCGCGCACAGGAAGGCGGGCTCCAGCGGCAGCGCCTTCACCAGGTCCGCGTCGGGCGCCAGCTCGCGCGGGCCGCCCTCTCGCTGCTCCGCCAGGAGCAACACCAGGTCCAACTGGAGGCGGTTGGTGTCCTGGAACTCGTCCACCAACAGCGCGCCGATGCGCTCCTGCGCCTGACGGCGGAACTCCGGATGCTCCCGGAGCAGGTCGCGCGACTTCACCAGCAACGACGTGAAGTCGAGCACGTTGCGGCGCGACAGCTCCGTGTCGTGACGGGCTTCGACGCGCGTCAGGAGCTCGCGGAAGGTGACCTCGAAGGGCACGGTGCGCCAGGCGGCCCAGGCGTCGTCCAGCCGGGGCACGGAGCCATCGCTCTTGCCGAAGACGCGCCAGTAGAGGTTCTTGACGGGCGCGGCGGCGCCCTTGCTGAGCCTGGAGAAGTTGCGCCCGTCCGCCTTGAAGCAGGCCCGCAGCCACGGGAAGCGCTCGCCCTCGCCGAAGTTCTCCGCCGTCATGCCGTTGAGCGCGCGCTCCAGCCCGCCCAACAGCCGGCTCCACTCGCCCTTCGCGTCCAGGCCCCGGGCCTCGGCGCACAGCGCCTTGCACCGCGCAATCGCCGCGTCCAGCTCCGCGCGCGCCTCCGCGGCGTCGCTCACGGCGGCCTTCTCCGCGCGCAGCCCTTCCTCGCGGAGCTTGCCGTAGACGGACACCAGCGCGGCCACCAGGCCGTCCGAGAACCCCGAGCCGGAGAAGCCCAGCTCCCGGCACAGCTCCCGCACCTGCGCGTCACCCGCCTCCAGCGCGTCGAGGACGACGCGCTCGCAGACGTCCTGCACCAGCCCCGTCGCCTCCAGCGAGTCCAGCACCTCGAAGTTCGGGTCGATGCCCACCGCGGGCGGCGCGCGCCGCAGCAACTGGCCGCACAGCGAGTGGAAGGTGCCCACCGTGGCCGCGCCCAGCTCCTCGCGGAGCTGACGCCACGCATCCGGCAGCGGGAAGGGCTTGTCCAGCCGCGCCAGCGAGGCGCGCAGCTCCTCCTCCTGGTCCAGGCGCGTCTCGCCCTGCGCCAGCCCATCCAGGCGCTGGCGGACGCGCGAGCGCATCTCCGCGGCGGCCTTGTCCGTGAACGTGAGCATGCACAGCCGCGCCGGGCGCACCGGGCCGCCGGCCTCACGCGCCCCCGCGAGCAGGTGCAGCGTCATGGTGACCAGGCTGTACGTCTTGCCCGCGCCGGCGCCCGCCATCAGGGCGAGGTTGCGCTCCAGCGCGAGGAGGGAGGGCCCCGCGCTCATCCGGCCTCCTCCGTCATGCGGCGGTCCGTGATGCGGCACACGGCGCGGTAGCCACACGTCCCGCAGTCCTGGGGCCGCGCGGCGAACTTGCCCTGGCGCAGCGTGCCCACCAGCGCCTCCACCGCGTTGGGCAGGTTGAGGCCCTCCTTCTCCGCCACCTTCGCGCGGACCTCGGGGTCCTTCGACAGCAGCTCGTCCAGCTCCGCGTCGGAGATGACCTCGGACAGGCGGATGGCCTTACCCGTGCGCAGGGAGAACCACGCCGCATGCCGCGCGTTCGCGTGGCCGCTCTCCCGCGCCGCGTAGAGGTACAGCGGGAGCTGGAAGTCCGACGTCAGCAGCTTCTCCTTCAGCGCGCGCTCCTCCAGCCGGCCCGACTTGTAGTCGATGACGCCCACCTCGCCGCCCGAGGTGTCCAGCCGGTCGATGGTGCCCTCGAAGTACACGGGCTCCTCGCCCGCGTGCAGCACGACGTTGCTCCACTTGTCGTCACGGGCGGCGGGCCCGAAGCGGAACTCGAAGTCCCCCGGCGTCATCGTGTCGAAGGGCAAGCCCCGACGCTCGTCCACCAGGATGCGGCGGGCCATGGCGCGGGCCCGCTCGGCCGCCAGCTTCCACAGCTCCGGGTGCCCCACGTGGTGCACGCGCTCGAAGTCCTTGATGGCGGCCTTGAGCGCGACGTCCAGCACCTCCTCCGGAACCTCCTCCGGCGCCTTGCCCAGGAGCTGCTTCTCCTTCAGCGCCGCGAAGACCTTCTCCACCACCTTGTGCCAGAAGGTGCCGCGGCCCCGGGCGTCGAACTCCTCTCCCGGGATGTCCGGCTCCGCCACCTTCAGGCCGTACGAGAGGAAGCCCTGGAAGCCGCAGTTGCCGAAGCGCGCCAGCGCCGACGCGGAGAGCGGCCGGGTGATGTCGAAGCGGAACGTCTCCCGCAGGGACTCGCGCAGGGTGTTGACGTCCACCGAGCCCGAGTACGGCCCGGGCTGCGCCGTCTTGTTCCCGAAGAAGAACAGGCGCTCCACCTCCACCTCCGCCAGCTCCCGCGCGCCCCTGTACCAGGGCTCGGACTCGAAGCGGCGCCGGAGCACCGCGGCCGCGGCGTCGGGCTCGGTGACGCGCAGCTTCGGCTGGGACAGGGCCTCCAGCGCCACACAGCGGCGCAGCTCGGACTCGGTGAGCACCTCGTCCAGCCTGGGGATGGGCGACAGCGAGCGCGGCGTCCACTTCAGCGCGGTGAGCCGGCGCACCTCTTCCAGGAACGCGGACGGCACCTGCTCCTGCCCTCCCGCGGACTCCACCGCGAAGGACAGGCTGACGCTCGCCTCCGAGGCGGCCAGCGCGCTGGCGAACAGCAGGCGGTCCTCGGTGAGGCGCCAGGCCGCGCGATCATCGAACTCGCCACCCGTGAGACGGAAGACATCGCGGCCCAGGTGCTTGTTGAGGGCCGCGCGCTCCGCGTCCGCCAGCAGCGGTGACGGGGCGTCACGCCCGGGGAAGCGCCCTTCCGTCAGCCCCGCCAGGAAGAGGTGCTGGAAGGAGCGGCCCGGCAGCTCCGCCACGTCGAGCACCTCGACGGCGGCGCCCCGGGGGCCTCGCGGTGGAAGGTGCGCGTCCGCCATCGCGTCACGCAACCAGCGGCCGAACGTGCGTCGGCGCATCTTCGGCCCGCCGCCCACCGTCTTCATCATCCGCGTCAGGCCCTGCACCCGCAGACGGAGCGCCTCGCGCGCGGCATCGTCCCGCGCCCGCGCGTCCGCCGCGCGAGCGCCCAGCCCGCCCTCCTCGCGCGGCTCCAGGGCCCCCTCGGCGTCCACGAGGCCCAGCTTCTCCACCACCTGCCACCACGCCGCGAGCAGCTCCACGGCGGTGCCTTCCTCGGGGATGCGGCGGCAGGCCTCCACCAACAGCAGGCAGCGCTCGCGCAGCAGCTTCACGGCGTGGACGCGCGCGCTGTCCGGCGCGTTGCGCGTGCCGTTCAGCGCCAGGAGCCGCCGCGCCAGTCCGTCCAGCCGCACGTCATAGGCACCGCGTCCCCGCACCGCGCCCAGCCGGTCATCACGCACGGCGGCCTGGGCGAAGAGGCTCGCGGGCGCGGCCGGGCCGCCACGGGACAGCGTGGGCGCGTAGCGGCTGGCCATGAGGTCCGCCACGCGGTCGGCCGGGAAGGCATCCTCCACCAACAGCGGCAGGTCCAGCGCCAGCCGCACCGGCCCGGCGAGCCCCAGCGGCTCGCCCCAGGGCAGGCGCACCGGCACGCCCAGCTCCCCCAGCGACTCCGCGAGCCAGCCCGCCTCGGGCCCCAGCTCGCGGTACGCCACCGCGATGTCCCCGGGCGCCACCCCGTCGGACAGCAGGCGCCGCACGTCCCGGGCCAGCAGCCGCGCCTCGTCGCGCGCCGTGGCCGCGCTCCACACGCTCAGCGCCGGCACCGCGTCCTTCAGCACGTCACGCGGCGCTCGCGGCGAGAAGAGGTGGCGCCCCAGGTCGATGAAGGGCCGGCCCTCGAAGGTGACGTCCGCCTTGAAGAGGTCCACGTGCGTCATGGCGTCGCCGCGGTTCTCGAAGGCGCGGAAGAGGGCCGTCAGCGCCGCGTCCGCCGCGGGCGAGCCCCCCACCGGCGTCTCCACGCGCAACGTCACCCGCCGCGACTCGCACGCCGCCGCCAGCGCCAGCAGCAGCTCCAGCCCCGAGGGGCGCACGTCGTAGACACCGTGCAGGACCAGCGTGCTCAGCCCCTCCCACCCCACGGGCCACGCGCCCCGGCCCAGCGCCTCGCGCGCGCCGCGCATGACGTCCTCGCGGTCCGCCAGGCTCAGCTCCGCCATCCGCTGTTCGTACAGGTGGTACAGGCGCGCCATCACCCGGACCCGCGTCCTGCGCTCCTGCGGCAGGACCTCCACCGCGTCCTGGAGCTCCCGAGCAGACAGGCGCCCGGCCTTCAGGTCCAGCACCACGTCCAGCGCGGCCCGGGCGAAGGCGGGCTCGCGCACGTAGTCGCCAAAGGGCGTGGGTCCCAGCTCCAACCCCAGGGAGGCCACCACGGCTCGCGCCGCCACCGCCGGACACGGACGCCGGTTCAGCTCCCGCGCGCCGCCCAACGCGTGAAGCAGCTCCTCCCACGTCAGGAGCTGCGCACCCACGCTCAGCCCGCTGGCGTCGCCCATGGCCCGCAACGCGGCCTGACGCCGGCTGGCGTCGGGAAACACGTGGAGGGTGCGGCCAGAGCGGAAGGACATGCGGGGCGGATTCTAGAACGACCGGGCGGGTGCGTTTCATGCTCCATTCCGGGCCCGCCGCCCAGGTCATTTCCGCGCCTGCCCGGTCGCCGGCCACGGATTCCCGGCTTCCCCGCCGACAGCCAGGGGCAGTGACAGCTCGAGCTGCGTGAGCGGCGTTGGGGCCAGCCCCGCCCCCAGGAAGAATCGCCCCAGGGGGCCTTCCGGGACGATGGCGCTCACGGCCAGCGGCTTGCCGGGCCACCGCGCCGCCAGGGCCCTCAAGAGCTTGCGTCCCGCGCCTTGCCCCCGGACCGAGGGCTCCACGCTGATGGAACGCAGCACCAGGGTGGGCGGCGCGACATCCGCCACCACCGCGACCGCGGGCCCGAGCCGGAACGCCCGGGCCGGTGACGCCAGCCCCATCACCGTCGCGGGGGCGAGCTGCCACGGCAACCCCTCCGGCAACCACCGCGCGCAGGCCCACGGGGCCACTTCCTCCAGCGCGGGCGCCTCGTCCAGGGGTTCGGGCGTGCCCATGAAGCCCACCAGCCGGCGCACGCGCTGGAAGCCCAGGCGTTCGTAGAGCGCCACCGCGGGCGCGTTCTGCTCGATGACCTCCAGGACGACCCGGGCGTCGCCGCGGGCGCGGGCCTCGTCCAGCAGCGGACGCAGCATGGCACCGCCGAGCTTGCGATTGCGCCACGCGGGCACCACGCCCATGCCCGCCACCCGGCTCTCCCGGCCCCGGCGGGCCATCAACACGAGCCCCACGGGCTCGCCGTCCACGCGGGCCACGCGGCTCTCCTCCAGGGAGATGTGCTCGCCGCGCACGCGCGCGTCGAACAGGGCGGGCGCGTCCGGCACGGGGACGAAGTAGCCCTCGAACGCACGGGCGAACAGCGTGGACAGGGCTCGCGGGGGCAGGTCAGACGCGGGGGCCAGTTGCATGAGCGAAATACCTCCCAAGGCAGGCGAGCCCGAGTCTACGCATGAAGCCGTGGGACTCATTGCTGGAACCCGAAGGGACTGCGCCCGTATGCTGCCCGCCGTGCGCCCCCCATTTCGAGCGTTTGCCATTGCCGTCCTGCTGGCCGTCGTCCCCGCCGCCCCCGTCGCCGCCCAGGATGGCGCGGACGAGCCACGGCTCCATGAGATCCGCTTCGACTGGACGCGGGATGGCATCCTCACCGGCGCGGCGGGCGCGCTGTGGATTTCCAGTGAGAGCTTCCTCAAGGACGACCTGGCCCCGGCGCAGTGCCGCTGGTGCGACCGCGCACCGGACGGGACGGACCGCCTCAACCGGCTGGACCGCTGGGGCCGAGGCCTCGCCGGGGCGACGCCCGAGGCCCGCAGACGGGCCCACAACTGGAGCAACATCGTCGGCTTCGCCGCGCTGCCCGCGGGTGTGCTCGGCCTCCAGTACGCCGTGGGGAACAGCTCGGGTGCGCCGTCGCGCTTCTTCGCCCAGGACGCCGCCATCATCGTCCAGAGCGCGGTGTTCGCCTCGCTGGCCAACCAGACGGTGAAGTTCATCGCCGGCCGCGAGCGGCCCTTCGTCCACGTGCTGCCCGAGGACCAGAAGGGCCTCACCGACCACCCCACCGACAACAACCTGTCCTTCTACAGCGGCCACACCAACCTGGCCTTCTCCCTGGTGGTGTCCGCGGGCACCGTGGCCGCGCTGCGGGGCTACAAGCACCAGGCGTGGATCTGGGCGGTGGGCGTGCCCGTGGCCACCTCCGTGGGCCTGCTGCGCATGGGCGCAGACAAGCACTACCTCACGGACGTGGCCACCGGGGCCCTGCTGGGCTCGGCGGTGGGCGTCGCCGTGCCCCTGCTGCTCCATGGCCGGAAGGGGGACGCCACGCCCAAGGCCCAGGCCGGGCAGTTCCACATGACGCCCACCGCCAGCGCGCGGATGATGGGCATCTCCGGCACCTTCTAGCGCGCCGCGCGTCAGAGGCCGGCCTCCGCTGTCGCGCCGTCGCCCTCCGTGGCCAGCGGCGGCAGGGCGTTCATGTCCCAGCGCTCGCCGGCGCTCCACGACACCGCGCCCGAAACGCCCCACCCCGCGCGCAGGGCCTGGCGGCCCTCGTACTCCAACCAGAAGACGGACTCCTGTGGCCGGGCCGCCTGGTCCAGGCAGGCGATGCGAGTGGCCGGCCGTCCCGGGCTCTCCAGCGTCACCGCGAAGCCCTTGTGCGAGTGGCCGCACAGCATCCACTTCGGCAGCACCGTGTCCACCAGCCGCCGCGTCACGGGATTGCCAATCCAATACGAAGGCAACGGCCGGGGCGGTGAGGGGTTCTCCTCCCGCGCGCGCTGGACGATGCCTCGCGGCCATTCGTGGACCAGCATCAGGTCCACGTCGCGCAGCGCCGCCACCAGTTCCACCTCCGGGGTGCGGAAATAGCCGGCCTGCTTCACCATGTCCGGCGTGACGGGGGGCTTCAGCGGCTGGTCGATGAAGCGCGGCGCGTGGATGCCCGACAGGTACGCCACCCGCAGGCCGCGCAGCTCGCGGACCCCGGCGCGGCCCAGGTACGTCACGTTCGGTGCCAGCGTCCCGCCCTGCTGGAGGTCGTGCAGCGCCTCGAAGTCCTCGTTGTTGCCGGCGATGAAGTACAGCGGCCGCCTCACCTGCCGGAGCCCGTCGGCGTATTCCGCGAACTCCGCGGGCATGGCGCGCTTGGCCGCCTTGCGGCGGTGGTCATCCGCGCGACGGAAGGCCTCCACGTCGCCCACCGCCAGCACCAGGTCCACCTGGCGGCCACGGGCCTGCTCCAGCGCGTCCAGCCACGTCTCCACACGATGGAAGCGGCCATGGATGTCGCCCACGGCCGCGACAAGTAGGGGTTCCGGCATCTTGCTTGAAAGGCTGCACGCGCCCCCCCGCCCTGTCGAGTCGAGTTCATCCCATGTCGCCAATGGCTGACAGAACGCAACCTCTCCTGACGGCCAATCCCGGCGCGCGGTGGATGACGCACCCCGTCCACCCCCACCTTCCCATGGCGCCCCCTGCGTGCCATTGAGGTCCGAAAGCAGCCAGACAGCGACCACCGCGTATGGGAGTTTGCCCCCCATGAACGGCCTGGACCCCAGCGCGTGCTACCGCGCGATGCAGACCCGGGATGCCCGCTTCGACGGACGGTTCTTCACCGCCGTGCGGACCACGCGCATCTATTGCCGGCCCATCTGCCCGGCCCGGACGCCCCGCTTCGAGAACTGCACCTTCTATCCGAGCGCCGCCGGGGCCCAGGAGGCGGGCTACCGGCCCTGCCTGCGCTGCCGTCCGGAGACCTCACCGGACCTCGCCTTCTGGCGCGGCACCTCCAACACCGTCGCCCGGGCCCTGGCGCTCATCGCCGAAGGCGGGCTGGATGAGGACGGCGCGGGGGTGTCGGAGCTCGCGGACCGGCTGGGCGTGGGGGACCGGCAGCTCCGGCGGTTGTTCCAACAGCACCTGGGCGCCTCCCCCGTGGCCGTGGCCCAGACGCGGCGCGTGCTGTTCGCCCGGCAGCTCCTGCACGAGACGGCCCTGCCCATGGCCCAGGTGGCGCTGGCCTCGGGGTTCCGCAGCGTCCGCCGCTTCAACGACGTGTTCCGCGCCCTGTATGGGCGGCCGCCTGGCGCGCTCCGCCGGAGCCGGTCTCCCATGGCGGGCGCCGCGGCGGGCGTCACGCTGTTCATCCCCTACCAGCCGCCCTACGACTGGGAATCGATGCTGGCGCACCTGGAGGCGCGGGCCCTCCCAGGCCTGGAGCACGTGGAGGCCGGGCGCTACCGGCGCACGGTGGCGACGCCAGGCGGCCCGGGCGCCGTCGAGGTCGTCCGGGCCTCCGGGCGCGAGGGGCTGCTCGCGACGCTCCGCCTGCCCGCGGTCCAGGCGCTGCCCACGGTGGTGGCCCAGGTCCGGCGCGTCTTCGACGTGGGCGCGGACATGGCCGTCATCCAGGCGCATCTGTCCCGTGACGCGCTGCTCGCGCCGCTGGTGGCGCGGCGCCCCGGGCTGCGGGCCCCGGGCGGCTGGGATGGCTTCGAGCTGGCCATCCGCGCGGTGCTGGGCCAGCAGGTCACGTTGGCCGCCGCGCGCGGGCTCGGCGCGCGGCTGGTGGCGGCGTACGGGGAGCCGGTGGACGTCGGAGCGACAGGGGACGCCCGGCTGACGCGCGCCTTCCCCCGGCCGGAGCGACTGGCGCGTGAGGACTTGAGCGCGCTCGGGATGCCCGCCGCCCGCGCCCGGACGCTGTCGACCCTGGCCGCCGCGGCCGCCGCGGACCCGCTGCTGTTCCAGCCGCGCGCCACGTTGGAGGAGACCGTCGAGCGCTTCAAGCGCATCCCCGGCATCGGCGACTGGACGGCGCAGTACATCGCGCTGCGCGCCGTGCGTGAGACGGACGCCTTCCCCTCCGCGGACGTCGCGCTGCTGCGCGCCCTGGCCGATGCCCGGGGCGCGCGGCCTTCACCGGAGGAGGCACTCCGCCGCGCCGAGGCCTGGAGCCCCTGGCGCGCCTATGCCGCGCAGCACCTCTGGGCCGCCGACGCCGCCCGCCCCGCGCCCCTGCTCCGCCTCCCCCGTTCCCCTGCTCCCCGGAGAGATGACGATGCCCCCGCCGCTGCGTTTGCTCATGGACCGCGCTCCCACGCCCATCGGCCTGATGCGGGTCGTCTGTGACGAAGCGGGCTGCCTTCGCGCCGTCGACTGGGAGGAGCACGAAGAGCGGATGCTCCGGCTGCTGCGGCTCCACTACGGCGCCAACGGCTACGTGCTCCAGCCCGCGAGCGACCCGTTCGGCAGGACGGCCGCGATGCGGGCCTACCTGCGCGGAGACCTCGGCGCCATCGACGCGCTGCCCGTGGCCACCGCGGGCACGCCCTTCCAACGGGAGGTCTGGCGCGCGCTGCGCGACATCCCCGCCGGCGCCACCACCAGCTACGGCCAGCTCGCCCAGCGCATCGGGCGCCCCAAGGCCGTGCGCGCCGTGGGCATGGCCAACGGCGCCAACCCGATTGGCGTCGTCGTCCCCTGCCACCGCGTGGTGGGGGCCAACGCGGCGCTGACGGGCTACGGCGGAGGGCTGCAGCGCAAGCAGTGGCTGCTCGACCACGAGCGCCGCCATGCGCCAGGCTCCCCAGCCCCCCTTCCCCCACGAGAGGCGTCTTCCCATGAGCACTGACACTCCGCATCGCGCCGAAACGTTCCACGCCCTGCACCAGGGCCCCGACCTCCTCATCCTGCCCAACGCCTGGGACGCGGGCAGCGCGCGGCTCATCGAGAGCCTGGGCGCGAAGGCCATCGCCACCACGAGCGCGGGCGTCGCCTGGACGCATGGCTATCCGGATGGAGACGCGCTGCCCCTGGAGCGGCTGCTCTCCACGGTGAGCGCCATCACCCGCGTCATCCGCGTGCCGCTCACGGTGGATTTCGAGGGCGGCTACTCCGACGACCCGGCCCAGGTGGGGGAGGCGGCCGCGCGGCTCATCGACGCGGGCGCCGTGGGCATCAACCTCGAGGACGGCAGCGGCCCGCCCGCCGCGCTCTGCGAGAAGCTTGCCCGCGTGAGGCAGGCCAGCACGCGGCGGGGGGTCCGGCTCTTCATCAACGTGCGCACGGACGTGTACCTGCGCGGGCTCGTCCCGGAACCGCTGCGGCAACAGGAGACGCTGGCCCGGGCCGAGCAGTACCGCGCCGCCGGGGCGGATGGCCTCTTCGTGCCCGCCCTGGTGGACGCCGCCGGCCTCCAGGCCATCGCGGCGGGGACGGTGCTCCCCGTCAACGCCATGGTCCGTCCGGGCCTCCCTGACGCCCAGGCGCTGCGGCGGCTGGGGGTCCGCCGGCTCTCCGCCGGCACCTCCATTCCCGTGACGCTCCTGAGCCAGGCCTCGGCCCTGGTCTCCGGCTTCCTGGCGGACGGACGCTCCGAGCCGCTGACGCAGGGCCGGATGAGCTACGCCGCCATCAACGCGCTGATGCCGCCGGACGCGCCCTGAAGCGGGCGCCCGGCGGCGTCACCGTGTCCGCGGGGGCTCAGCCGCAGCCCAGAGGGTACGTCACCTCCACCAACGAACCCGCGTCGGGGGCCGCGGCGCGGTCGAAGAGGATGGCGTTCTCACGGGCGTCGTACTGCCAGCCGGACGTCACCCGGACGCCGTCCACGTCCACGACGATGCTGGCCGGGTCCTCCGGCGTCTCGGCCAGCGGGAACTTGCGGTTCGCGCCGAAGGTGCTGTCGGAGAGGTTCTCCAGCGAGCCGGCCCAGTTCGGCGTGCAGATGCTGTCCACCACGCCGCCCGTGGCCTCCGCGAGCTGGATGTAGCGGCTGCCCGAGCTGCTGGACGTGGGGCACCGGGACAGGTCCGACGGCCCGACGATGGCGTTGACGCTCAGCTTGGAGCGGTCATTGCCCTTCAGCGCCAGCATGTACGTCTCATAGAAGGACACCGGCTGCGTGCTGAAGTCCTCCTCGTCCGACACGAAGATGATGGCCAGCCGCGCGTCGTCGCGCAGGAAGCCGCCGTTGCCGTCGTCGAGCAGCGGGGTGCGCGGGTCATCGTGGTTGTAGAGCAGCGGGTCCGCCAGCGCGCGGTAGGCGGCCTCCAGGCCCTGCTCGTTCCAATGGCAGACCCCCACGTGGGTGTTGGCGGCGAAGACGCCCGCGGCATCCGGCGTCGCCGGGGTGATGATGCGCGGCCGCGAGCCATCCACGGGGAACAGGCGGCCATTCTCACCGCCCTGCGCGCCGCCCGGACACTCGGACCAGCCGCCCGGCGACGGGTCCAGGCCCGTGGTGGTGACGCCGATGCGGTAGTCCACCGAGGCGACGTTCGCCGCGCTGAGGAAGGCCGCGAAGTTCTGCCCCAGGCTCTGCTGCTCCTCCATCATGGAGCCCGAGTTGTCGACCACGAAGAGCACGTCCACCTTCGCCTGCGACTCCTGGAAGAAGCGGTCCGTCCGCTCCGCCTTCGTCGCGCCCTGCCCCACCAGCCCCACGGTGTAGACGGCGCCGTCCGCCAGCGTGAAGCGCAGCGCCGCCGCGTCGGTGCCCTCGTCCACCGGCGCGTAGGCCGCCGTCAGCGTCCGCGCGTCCTGGCCCGCGAGCGTCCACGGGGCGTCGCCGCCGCCCGTCACGGTGAACTCGCCCGCGTCCGCGTCGAAGGCCACCTGGCTCACCTGGACGGGCCCGACGCACGTGTTGACCGCCACCAGCTCCCGCGTGCGCGGGGCGCACGTCAGCTTGGAGACGCCGAAGTCCAACGTGGTGGGCTGCACCGCGAAGCACCCCACCACGCCCTCGCCCTGCAGCTCCACCAGCGGGTGCCCCTGCGTGGGGCTGTTCACCCAGGCCTCCGCCAGGCCGGAGAAGCCGCCCTCCTCGGACGGCTTGAAGCGGACCAGCAGCGTCGCCTTCGCGCCCGGCTCCAGCACCCCGTTGCGCACCGGGGTCGCGGTGAAGACGGCGTCCGAGCCCTGGGCGAGCTGCATCGACGCCAGGTAGCACGCCTCCGCGCCCGTGTTCCGCAGCGTCACCCCCAGCGCCACCTCCGCGCCCACCGGCACCTTGCCGAAGTCGAGCTGCCGGGGCAGCGCGTACTGGCACGGCGCGAACACCCGGCCCCGGCCCTCCAGCTCCACCGCCTCCGTCGCCGAGGCGCCATCATCGCGCACCGTGACGGAGAGCCGCCCCGCGCTGACGTCCGCGTGGCCCGCCCTGGGCCGGAAGGTGACGCTCACCTTCGCGTTCTGCCCCGCGGGCACCGTCACGCTGGCGGGGGCCTGGGCCAGGGTGAAGTAGCCGCCCTGCCGCGTGTCCAACTGGAGGTCGCTCACGCTGACGTCCTCGCGGCAGCGGTTGTAGACGGTGACGTCCCGCGTCGCCGTCATGCCCTCCGCCACCGTGCCGAAGCCCAGGCGCCGGGGCAGCACCGTCACGCACGAACCGCCGCCCTCGCCGGCCAGCGCCACCTTGGGGCCCGGTGCGCTGGAGCCCTGCTCGCGCACGCCAATCTCCACCCGGCCCTCACGCACCGCGCCCACCGCCGTGGGGGTGAAGGCCACCCGCAGCTCCACCGCCGCGCCCGGCGCCAGCAGGCCGTTGGCCACCACGGGCGCGCTGGTGATGCGGAAGACGCCGTCCACGCTGTCCACGAGCTGCGAGCCCGTGAAGCTCAGCGGCTGCGAGCCCTGGTTGCGCACGGTGATGACCTGCTCCGCCGTGGCGCCCAGCGCCACGCGCCCGAAGTCCACGCGCAGCGGCGTCACCTCCAGCTTGGAGGCCACGCCGTTGCCCGTCAGCGGCACCACCGCCGGCGCACAGCCGTCACACACCACGACGTGCAGCGCCGCCTCGGCCGCGCCCAGCCGGCTCGGGGCGTAGGCCACCGGCACCACCCGCGCCTCGCCGGGCGCCAGCGTGGAGGGCAGCCCCTGCCCGGCGGTGAACTGGTCCGCGTCCGCGCCCTGCACCGCCAGCGACAGCGGGCTGTCCACGTCGGACGGGTTGCGCACCGTCACCTCACGCATCTCCACCAGCCCCATGGCCACGTTGCCGAAGTCGATGGCCTCCGAGGACACCTCGATGAAGGCCTTCACCCCGCGGCCGGACACCGGCACCCGCCCGCCGGCCTCCGCGTCGGTGAGGATCTCCACCATGCCCTGCACCTCACCCTCCACCTGCGGGTTGAAGTGGATTTCGATGTCCTGCTCGCCGCCCGCGGACAGGACGAAGGGCTCGAAGGGCGGAATGTCGACGTTGGGCACGCTGGAGATGGCGCCCTCCACCCGGTAGGAGGCCCGCCCCGCATTGGCGATTCGCAGCTTGAACGTCTTGGTATGGCCCAGCGCCGCGGGACCGAAATCCACGATCTCCGGCCGGACGACGAAGGCGCTCTTCGCCTTCTGTGATGCGGGCCGCTCACACGCCACCCCCGCCACCATCGCCGCCACCAACGCCACCCACCCGAACGCCCCACGCATAACGTCCTCCCCACCACACCGAGAGACGCCAGGAGCACGGCCTGGGTCGCCTCGCGGCTCAGCGAGGGGCCCTTTGCAACCCCGGTGCCCGGTCCGCCCACGGAGTGGAGGGGCGCGGTCCGTCGCGGCAACCCTCTGGCCTCCCAGGGAAACACCAGCGCCCGGACGGGAAACGCGGGTGTCCTCTCACAGGACACTCCTGAAATTCCTTCAGGAACTCCAGGTGCCACACAGACGAAGCCTCCGCCCGGGAGGGGCAGGCAGCCAGGCGGTCCGCGCCCGGGTGCCCCCGCGTCCCCTCCCCATGCCAGAAGTCATCCGCCGCCTGCCCGCCTGGGAAGTCGGCGGATGTGGGATGCGGGACGCAACCCAGGGCGTTCCCTTGCATCCACCGCGGTCCTGACGTGTTTCCCCACTACCGGAACGCCTATTCAGTGGTAGATCGCCCGCCCATGTCCGAGCCCGACGTCATTTCCCTCAGAGGCGCCAAGGAGCACAACCTCAAGAACGTCTCCCTGGACATCCCCAAGAAAAAGCTCGTCGTCTTCACCGGCGTGTCCGGTTCGGGCAAGAGCTCGCTCGCCTTCGACACCCTCTACGCGGAAGGCCAGCGCCGCTACGTGGAGAGTCTCTCCGCCTATGCCCGGCAATTCCTGGGGCAGATGGAGAAGCCGAAGTACGACACCATCCGTGGCCTTTCGCCCACCATCTCCATCGAGCAGAAGGCGGCCAGCAACAACCCCCGCTCCACGGTGGGCACCGTCACGGAAGTCCATGACTACCTGCGCGTGCTCTACGCCTCCATCGGGGTGCAGCACTGCCCCAACTGTGGCGTGAAGGTGGGCAAGCAGAGCGCGCAGCAGATCGTGGAGGAAATCCTCAAGGCGCCCGCGGGCACCAGGCTCCAGGTGCTGGCGCCGCTCGTCACCAACCGCAAGGGCGAGCACAAGGACCTGCTCGCCGAGGCGCAGAAGCGCGGCTTCTCCCGCGCGCGCATCGACGGCGCGCTCAAGAGCCTGGAGGAGCGCGTCGAGCTGGACAAGAAGTCCAAGCACGACATCGCGCTCGTCATCGACCGCGTGGTGCTCAAGCCGGACGTGAAGACGCGCCTCACCGACTCCGTGGAGACGGCGCTGCGCGAGGGCAAGGGCACCATCATCATCACCGACGAGAAGGGCACGCTCGCCTCCGACCGGGTGATGAGCGAGCTCAACGCCTGCTCCAAGTGCGGCCTGTCCTTCGGGGATTTGACGCCCGCGTCCTTCTCCTTCAACAACCCGCTGGGCATGTGCACGGACTGCAACGGCCTGGGCACCAAGCCGGAGATGGACCCGGACCTCATCGTCCCGGACACCTCGCGCAGCATCCGGGACGGCGCCATTGAACCGTGGGCCGGCAGCATGAACCGCGGCGAGGGCTGGACGGCCGACTTCGTGGAGAGCCTGTCCAAGGCCTTCAAGATTGATCTGGACGTGCCCTACGCCAAGCTGACCAGGCGTGAGAAGGACACGCTGATGTACGGCGCCAGCGGCAAGTCCTTCACCGTCGCGTGGGGCGAGGGCGGCAAGTACAAGATGGAGTGGGAGGGCCTGGTCGAGCGCATGATGCGCAACTTCAAGACGACCACCTCCGAGGCGCGCCGCACCGAGCTCCAGAAGTACTTCAGCGACAAGCCCTGCCCGTCCTGCAAGGGCGAGCGCCTGAAGCCGGAGAGCCGCGCGGTGAAGGTGCACGGGCGCACCATCGTGGACCTGAGCCGGCTGACCATCTCCGACTCACTGGGCTTCCTGAGCGACCTGGCCCTGTCCGCCCACGAGCGGAAGATCGCCACCGAGCTGCTGAAGGAGATTCGCAGCCGCCTGTCCTTCCTGGTGGACGTGGGCCTGGGCTACCTGATGCTGGACCGCACCGCGTCCACGCTGTCGGGCGGCGAGAGCCAGCGCATCCGGCTGGCGTCGCAGATGGGCAGCGAGCTGACGGGCGTCATCTACATCCTGGACGAGCCCTCCATCGGCCTGCACCAGCGCGACAACGGCAAGCTGCTGCTGACGCTCAAGCGCCTGAGGGACTTGGGCAACTCCGTCATCGTCGTGGAGCACGACGAGGAGACGATGGAGGAGGCGGACTGGCTGGTGGACTTCGGGCCGGGCGCGGGCGAGCTGGGGGGCCAGGTGGTGGCCCAGGGCACGCCGGCGGAGGTGATGGCGAACGAGGCCAGCTCCACCGGCGCGTACCTCTCCGGGCGGCTGGAAATCGAGATTCCACAGGAGCGCCGCAAGCCGGACCCGAAGCGCAAGCTGGTCATCCAGGGGGCGCGGGAGAACAACCTGAAGAACGTGGACGCGGAGATTCCGCTCGGCGTCTTCACCGCCGTCACCGGGGTGTCCGGCGCGGGCAAGTCCACGCTCATCAACGACATCCTCTTCCCCGCCCTGGCGCGGCACCTCTATGAGAGCCGCGAGGCCCCCGGCAAGCACAAGGCCGTGCACGGCCTGGAGCACCTGGACAAGGTCATCGACATCGACCAGCGCCCCATTGGCCGCACCCCGCGCAGCAACCCGGCCACGTACACCAAGCTCTTCGACAACATCCGCGAGGTGTTCGCGATGACGCCCGAGGCGCGCGCGTTCGGCTACGGGCCGGGCCGCTTCAGCTTCAACATCAAGGGCGGCCGCTGCGAGTCCTGCGAGGGCGACGGCGTGAAGCTGGTGGAGATGCACTTCCTGGCGGACGTCTACGTCCCGTGCGAGGTGTGCGCCGGCAAGCGCTTCAACGAGGCCACCCTGCGCGTGCGCTACAAGGGCAAGAATGTCGCCGAGGTGCTCGACATGAGCGTGCGCGAGGCGATGGAGCACTTCGGCGCGCACCGCGACATCATGCGCGTGCTCCAGACACTCCATGACGTGGGCCTGGGCTACATCCGCCTGGGGCAGCCCTCCCCCACCCTGTCCGGCGGCGAGGCCCAGCGCATCAAGCTGGCGCGTGAGCTGGCGCGCGTGGCCACCGGCCGCACGCTCTACATCCTCGACGAGCCCACCACCGGCCTGCACTTCGAGGACATCCGCAAGCTCCTGTCGGTGCTCAACCGGCTGGTGGAGGCGGGCAACACCGTGCTCGTCATCGAGCACAACCTGGACGTCATCAAGAGCGCGGACTGGATTGTCGACCTGGGGCCGGAGGGCGGCGCGGGCGGTGGCCGCATCCTGGCCGCCGGCACGCCCGAGGAGGTCGCCCAGGTCGAAGGCAGCCACACCGGCCGCTACCTGGGCCACGTGCTCACCAAGGCCCGCAGGGCCCGCGTGGGCGTGCGCGTGGAGGAAGCGGCGCCCCTGAAGAAGGGCGCCCGCGGCTGACACGACGCACCGCGCAATGCCTTCCGGGAAAAATGGAGCGGGGGGACGGGGGTGCCTTCATTCACCCCCATCCCCCCGCACCACCTTGGAGGAATGACATCACGGGAAATGATAGGGATATTCCAATGTCTGTCAAACCCAGCCAGACAACTTGAGTTGTATCAATAAACACACACGCCCACCGGAATGACGCGGGCAGTCGGGAGGGAGATTTCCGGCGTGGGTGCGGCCGGGGAGGCGTCGCCCGGAAGGGCGGGCAGGCGCCGCGCGGTGGAGTCCCGGCGCTCCGTTGGGTAGGGTGCGGCTTCTCGGAATCTAGGAGCCCCCACCTTTCGTCACCAGGGAGCACCCCGTCGTATGGCCCAGGCAAGCGCCGCGCAGAGCAACAAGTTCCCGCCGCAAATCCCCTTCATCATCGGCAACGAGGCGTGTGAGCGCTTCAGCTTCTACGGGATGCGGAACATCCTCACGGTGTTCCTCATCGACTACCTGCTGCGCACGCAGATACCGGACAACGCGCTGCGGGAGGCCGAAGCGAAGAGCCTGATGCACACGTTCATGGCGGGCGTGTACTTCTTCCCGCTCATCGGCGGGTACCTGGCGGACCGCTTCTTCGGGAAGTACCGCATCATCCTGGGCCTGAGCCTGGTGTACTGCCTGGGCCACGCGTGCCTGGCCGTCTTCGAGCACAACGTCACGGGGTTCTTCACGGGCCTGGCGCTCATCGCCATTGGCAGTGGCGGAATCAAACCCTGCGTGGCGGCCATGGTGGGGGACCAGTTCAACGAGTCCAACAGCCACCTGGTGAAGAAGGTCTTCGCCATCTTCTACTGGACCATCAACTTCGGCTCGTTCTTCGCGTCGCTGTTCATCCCCCTGCTGCTCAAGCACTTCGGGCCGTCGGTGGCCTTCGGCATCCCCGGCGTGCTGATGTTCATCGCCACGTTCATCTTCTGGCTGGGCCGCCACAAGTACGTCCGGGTGCCCGCGACGGGCGCCAACCCGCACAGCTTCACCAAGGTGGTGTTCAGCGCGCTGCGCAACCGGGGCCAGGGCAAGAGCTGGCTGGACGGCGCGAGGAAGGAGCACCCCGAGGAGGCCGTGGACGGCGTGAAGGCGGTGTTCAAGGTGAGCGCGCTGCTGCTGCCCTTCGTGCCCTTCTTCTGGATGCTCTTCGACCAGAAGGCGTCCACGTGGGTGGTGCAGGCCCGGGCCATGGACCCGCAGGTGGGGCCGTTCACCTTCCAGGCCAGCCAGATGCAGTTCGTCAACCCGCTGCTGGTGATGCTGCTCATCCCCTTCCTGACGGCCGTCGTCTACCCGGCCTTCCAGCGCGCCGGCTGGGAGCTGACGCCGCTGCGGCGCATGCCGCTGGGCCTGGTGGTGGGCGCGCTGTCCTTCATCATCGCGGGCTTCTTCCAGGTGACGATGGAGGGCGGCACGACGCTGAACATCGCGTGGCAGATCCTCCCGTACATCGTGCTGACGCTGGGTGAAATCCTGATGTCCACCACGGGCCTGGAGTTCGCGTACACGCAGGCCCCGCGGGAGATGAAGGGCACCATCCAGAGCGTGTGGCTGGTGACGAACACGCTGGCCAACGTGGCGGTGGCCGTCTCCTCCAAGCTGAACGTCTTCACGGGCTCCGGGCAGTTCTTCTTCTATGCCGGCTTCGCCCTGCTGGCCGCCGTGGGCATGGCGCTGGTGGCCCGCCGCTACGTGGTGCGCGACTACTACCAGACGTCCGCGCCCGTCCCCACCGAGGAGCGCAACGCCGCGGGCGTGACGCCCGGCTCGGCGAAGTCCGCGTAGGACGGGCAGCGACAGGGCCATCCAGGCCCGCGCCATGAACGCCGGTGCACCTTCGCGGTGCGCCGGCGTTCGTGTTTCAGAGCCCCGCAGGCCCGCCCCCGGAGGCGCCACGAAGCCGGCCCGGCGGGCGAACAGCCGCCTCGGGCGGCGCGCTGGGTATGCTCCGGCGATACGCCCCAAGAAGCGGCGCATCCGTCTACAAGAACGCCGGCGCCCCTTTCGGGACACCGGCGTCCGCGCTGCAATCAGCGGTGTCCGGGGCCGCTCAGGCCGCCGCCACCGAGCCGCCCTGCTGCTCGGAGGGGGGCGCGGAGGGCTTCACCTCGTCGGTGCCGTGCATCATCCGCTTGAGGATGGGCGACACGATGAGCAGCAGCACGCCGGCGATGCCCGTTCCCACGGTGATGTAGAGGAACACGCCGAACTCGCCCAGCTTCTCCGAGTAGCCCCCGAAGACGCCGGCCAGCTTGTTGGCCGCCGCGTTCGCGAGGAACCACACGCCCATCATCGCGGAGACGATGCGCGCCGGCGCCACCTTGGTCACCATGGACAGCCCCACGGGGGACAGGCACAGCTCCCCCATTGTGTGGAACAGGTAGGCCATCACCACCCACCACGCCGCCGCCTTGCCCACCGAGGCGCTCTCACTGGAGGCGCCCAGCATGAAGAGGAAGCCGGTGGAGAGGAACAGCAGGCCCAGGCCCATCTTCACGGGGATGCTCGGGTCCTTGCCGCGCGCGGCCAGCCAGCTCCACAGGCCGGCGAATACAGGCGCCAGCGCGACGATGAAGACGGAGTTGAAGTTCTGGAACCAGGTGGTGGGCACCTCCCAGCCCAGCACGCCGCGGTCCACCTTCGCGTCCGTGTAGAGGTTCATCAGTCCACCGGCCTGCTCGAAGCCCGTCCAGAAGGCGACGACGAAGAGCGCGATGATGAAGATGACGATGATGCGGTCGATTTCATCGCGGCTGAAGCCCGACGACTGCTTCGGGGTGCCCGGCTTCGACTCGGCGTCGGTGACCATCTTCACCGGAACCAGGCCCACCTGCCCCAGCAGCTTGCTCTGCAGCGACATGAAGGCAATCAGGCCCAGCAGCATGCCCACGCCGGCGGCGCCGAAGCCCCAGTGCCAGCCCACGCGCTCGCCCAGCGTGCCGCAGATGAAGTTGCCGAGCACCGCGCCCAGGTTGATGCCCATGTAGAAGATGGTGAAGGCGCTGTCCCGGCGGCCGTCACCGGGCGCGTACAGCCCGCCCACCATGGTGGAGATGTTCGGCTTGAAGAAGCCGTTGCCGATGATGAGGAAGCCCAGGCCCGCGTAGAACATCGTCACGCTGGGGAGCGCCAGGACGAGGTGGCCTATCATCATCAACGCGCCACCGAGCACCACCGCCCGGCGCTGTCCCATGAAGCGGTCCGCGATGAAGCCGCCGGCGATGGGCGTCAGGTACACCAGGCCCGTATAGGTGCCGTAGAGACTGAGCGCATCCGCGGTGGACCAGCCGAAGCCTCCGTTGACCTTGCTCGTGAGGAAGAGCACGAGCAGGCCGCGCATGCCGTAATAGGACATGCGTTCCCACATCTCGGTGAAGAAGAGGAGGTAGAGCCCTCGCGGGTGCCCCTTGCGGGCATCGCCCGCGGCTACGGTGCCTTGCATGCCGTGCTTTCCTTGAAAGGAGAGGTGCTACGAAAAAGTGGCGTGACTGTACCAGACACGCGGGCCATGCCCAGGAGGACACCTGAGCCGGTAGGGAATTCCCCCCCTCCGCCGCCCGGCCGCCGTGGGCCCGGGCGGGGCCCTTGCGTCCCGCGTCAGCCCAGGCGGCCGATGCGCGGCTCGGACGCGAGCTCGGGCGCGGCTCCAGGGACGCGGGGCGCCACGGGGCGCAGCGGCAGGCGGACCTCCACCTGCGTCCCCTCCCCCGGCACGCTCGTCAGCGAGATGTGCCCGCCGTGCTGGATGATGATGCGGCGGCTGAGCGCCAGGCCCAGCCCCGTCCCCTCGCCCGCGGCGCGGGTGGAGAAGAAGGGCTGGAAGAGCCGCTCCATGTCCTCCGGGCGGATGCCCACCCCGTCGTCGCCAATGGTGACGATGGCCTCGTCCGCCGTGCTGGCGGTGGCGATGCGCACCCGCCCCGTGTCGCCCACCGCGCGCAGGGCGTTGTCCAGGAGGTTCAACCACACCTGGTTCAACGCGCCCGGGTTGCCGCGCACCGGCTCGTTGCAGTGGTACGCCCGCTCCACCTTGACGTCGGGCGGCACCTTCCACGCCAGCACGCTGAGCGTGGAGTCCAGGGACAGCACCACGGGCGTCTCGCTGGTCCGCGTGAAGGAGAGCAGGGACTCGGCCAGGTGGCGGATGCGCTGGCCGCACTCCTCCACCACGTCCAGCATGGCCTTGCTCAGCTCCGGGTCCGAGACGCCGGCCGACAGCATGTCCTTGAGCGGCAGCAAGGCATTCATCAGCCCGTTGAGCGGGTTGCGCACCTCGTGCGCGAAGCCCGACGTCAGCAGGCCCACGGCCGCCAGCCGCTCGTTCTCCGCGGCGCGCACCGCCGCCTCGCGCAGGCGAAGCTGTGTCTCGATGCGGGCCAGCAGCTCGTTCGGACTGAAGGGCTTGCCCAGGTAGTCGTTGGCCCCCACGCCCAGGCCCTCCACCTTGGCCGTCACTTCATGACGCGCCGTGAGGAGGATGACGGGGATGTCCACCGTCTGCGGCTCATTGCGCAGGGCGACCAGCATCTGCAGGCCGGACATGACGGGCATCATCACGTCCGACAGGATGAGGTCGGGCCGCTCGTGCAGGGCGCGCTGCCGGCCGTCCTCGCCGTTGATGGCCTCCAGCACCCGGTAGTGCTGGGCCAGCAGCCGGGCGAGGAAGGCGCGAATCTCCGGGTCGTCCTCCACCACCATGATGCGGGGCGACTCGGGCCCGGGCCCCGCGTGGTCCCGGGCCTGCGGCGGCGCCGCGCCGAGGACGGTGGGCCCCGTCGGCTCCAGTGACGGGAAGGCGCCGGAGATGCGGCGCTCCCGGCGCACGGGCATGACGGCCTGGCGGCGCTCGCGCAGGTCCTCGCGGATGTGGGCGGTGCCCTTGGGCAGCCGCACGTGGAAGGTGGAGCCCTTGCCCAGCTCGCTCGTCACCGAGATGCCGCCCGCGTGAAGCTCCAGCGTCTCCTTCACCAGCGCCAGGCCGATGCCCGAGCCGCCGAAGCGCCGGGTGCCGCTGTTGTCCGCCTGGGAGAAGCGGTCGAAGATGACCGGGATGTCCTGCGCGGCGATGCCCTGGCCGGAGTCCTCCACCTCGACGTGCACCTCCGCCGCGTCCTCGTGCACGCGCACCATCACCCCGCCCTTCTGGGTGAACTTCAGCGCGTTGCCCAGCAGGTTCTGGAAGACGATGTCCATGCGCTCGTGGTCCACGTGGACCGGCGTCACGGATGCGCCCTCCAGCCGCAGCGTCACGCCCTGCTTCTCCGCCATGGTGTGGAAGGGCGGCACCACCGTGCTGAGGAAGCCGAACAGCTCCAGCGGCTGGTAGCGCAGCCGCGCCTTGCCCGACTCCAGCTGGGCCAGGTCCAGCAGGTTGTTGATGAGCCGCAGCAGGCGCTGCGCGCTGCGCTCCATGTTCGTCACCAGCGGCGCCACGTCGGACGGCAGCGTCTCCATCTGCTTCGCCAGCGCCTCCAGGGTCAGCAGGATGAGCGTGAGCGGCGTGCGCAGCTCGTGACTGACGTTGTCGAAGAACTCGCTCTTGAGCCGGTCCAGCTCCTGCTGCCGCGCGAGCGACGCCTCCAGCTTGGTGTTGGCCTCGGACAGCTCCTGCGTCCGCTCGGCCACGCGGTCCTCGAGCGCCTTGTTGGCGGCGAAGATCTCCTCGTTGCGCCGCTGCAGATCCTCCAGCGACGTCTGCAGCCCCTGGTGCTGCTCCGACAGCTTCTCGTCCTTGCGCAGCAGGGCCGCGCGCGTGTCCAGCCAGGCCCCCGCGGCCACGCCCACCATGCCCATGGAGGTGACGGCGAAGACGGGCGGCGCCAGGTTCAGCGTGCCCGACAGCAGCCCGGCCACCATGCCCGCCATGCCGCCCACGATGTAGCGCCAGGCCAGGGGCGGCAGGGCCTGCCAGCGGATGTCGTACTCGCAGCAGTCCGCCCCATCCACCTGGCAGCGCAGCTCCTTCACCTCCGCCAGGGGCAGGTTCCAGATGGCGGGGAACGCGGACAGGTTGCCCTGGCGCGCGCGGCAGAAGTTCCGGTCGCGTTCGCGGATGCGGCTGACGTAGCGCACCTGCACCCGCGAGTCGGTCAGCGTGTCGATGTGGAAGCCGCCCACGCGGTTGTACGTGTGGTCCAGCTCCAGCGCGCGCTCGTAGACGCTCCGCGGCGTGGCCAGCGCCCGCATCATGTAATAGAGGAAGCCCACCGCCTCCGGGCTGGCGATGCTGCGCCCCGCCTTCGTCATGAAGTCCGGGTCGCCGGAGTCCTTGTCGAGCGCGTCGAACAGGCGCTCGGTGAAGCCCACGGAGACGAAGTTGGTGAGCGTCTCCATGTACGACAGGGGCAGCGGCAGCGACTCGCGCTGCCACACCCGCACCAGCCTGTCCCGGCCGTAGGTCCGCTCGTAGTACAGCATCACGCTGCGCAGCATCCGGACACTCAGCTCGGGCGTGTCGGGGGCTGACGGTGCGGAGTCCGGTTCCGCGGGGACGGTCAACGCTTCACTCCTTCGGTCGTCAACACCATCGCATATTTGAGGGTGTCGGCGTCGTCCAGGAGTGCGAGGAAGCGTTCACAGAAGGCGTCATAGGGGCCGGCGCCCCCGAAGTAGGGCTCCGCCAGCGGGCGCAGCGTCCGGAAGCGGATGACCCAGTCCTCGTGGAGCCGCGCGTCCACCGCGCCCGCCGCCACGTAGAACGGGGAGATGTGCACGCGCACGTCCGCCAGCCCCGCCTTCCGGAAGAGATGGAACAGCTTGCGGCCCGCGTGCAGGTCGAAGCGCGCCGCGCGGAGGGCGGCCAGCAGCTTCTGGCTCTCCTCCTGGAGGTCCTCCGGAAAGGGCCAGTTCCACAGCCCCACCCCGTCGATGTCCGCCACCACCACGCGCCCGCCCGGCCGGACGACCCGCACCAGCTCCGCCAGCGCGGGGCCCGGCTCCCCCAGGTATTCGAAGACGTACTGGCACCAGACGTAGTCGAAGTGGTCGGAGGGCAGGCGCGTGTCCGGCAGCGCGCCCTGCAGCAGCTCCACGTTGGGCCTGCCCGCGAGCAACGCCCGGGCCGCTTGCAGGTGCTCGGCCTGCGGCTCCATGCCCACCACACGGCCGTGGGGGCCCACCACGTCCAGCATCTCCGAGGTGATGACGCCCGGACCACAGCCCACATCCAGCGCGGCGGCTCCGGGCCGCAGCCCGGTGAGCCTCAGCCGGTCCGCGTAGGAGGTGGCGCCCGCCTGCGCCTGCAGACGGTGCACCTCCTGGGCCGATTCCATCAAGTAGCTCATGCCGCGATGTCCTTGTCATCTCCCCGAGCGCCGCCACGGCCATGGGCGGCCAGCCGCTCGAAGACGGCGAGCAGGTAGGCGTTCCAGTCCCGTACGAGCCGGCGGTGGGCCGTGAACTCCATCACCTTGCCCAGGTTGTGGAAGCCCAGCGCCTCCAGCGCGGGCAGGTCCGCGTCAGCGGCCAGGCACTCCGCGGTGGAGCGGCCACGCCGGGCCGAGTCCTCCACCGCGTGCGTCACCAGCGCCTGGCGCACGGCGTCCGCCTCCCGCGCGTCCTGCTCCACCATGACGAGCGAGAAGGCGTTGTACCACTCCGCCCAGAAGAGGCCGGGCGTCGAGTCCTCCATGAGCACGAAGCCCCTGGGCCCATCCTGGCCTTCCACCAGGGCGATGCGCCGCGAGCGCCGCAGCCGCGCGTCCGAGTAGCGCCCGCCCAGCGTCCCCATGGTCATCTCCCCCTCCACCAGGTCCGAGCTGCGCAGGCGCACCACGTCCTGCGTCTCCCGCAGGTGCTGCTCCAGCCAGCGCAGGTCGGACGTCCCCGCCGGGCGCACGCGCAGGTCGGCGCGCGGGGGCGGCAGCGCGGCGTCCACCGGGAGCCGGCAGGGCGTGAAGGCGTGCAGACAGCTCATGCCCGGGCGCTCCAGGCGGCTGGCGATGGCGCCGTAGATGCGCGAGGTCCACCGGTTGCGGCAGCGCCACAGCGCGCGCAGGTACTCCACGTCGTCCAGGCTCTCCGCGTAGTCCGCCGCCAGCGCCACCAGCTCCTGGGAGATGGACTCATGCCGGTGGTAGCCCGGCCGCACCACCAGGTGCTGCGACAGCCACGTCCGCGAATAGATGCGCAGCCCGGAGATGTGGCCGTAGAGCCGGCCCTCGCGCTGATAGACGATGGCCTTGGACAGGCCGTGGATGCCGTTGCCCAGCCGCTGGTGCGCGTCCACCAGCGGCTCCGGCGTCGCCGTGTCGTGGAAGGGGTAGTCGGGAAAGCGCACGTCGGCGGCGCGGAACAAATCCCACACGTCGGAGAAGGGGAGCTCGGACGCGTCGCGCGCGTCCGGACAGCGCGCCTTGATGAAGGCGTCCAGGATGGCGGCGCGGGCCTCCGGCGCCAGCTCCAGGATGCGCAGGCCACAGCGGCGCGGGCGGCTCATGCTGGCGCCCTCCTCCGTCACCGTGAGCTGTCCGGTGTCCTGCACCTGGGCGCGGCAGCGTGAGCGCGTGCCGTCCGGCAACTGCAGCATCACGTCGTCCAGCACCAGGCCCGGAGGGAAGGCCTCCCGGCCCGCGTCGAAGGGGAAGGCGAACCCGCCCGTGTGCAGGTCCAGCAGCGGCCGGACGATGGACTCACCCGTCAGCGGCGAGTTGAAGGACACCGCGAAGGGCCGCTCCGCCGACGAGCGGAAGCGCAGGCTGTTGCGGCGGTGGTGCAGGCTCAGCGCGCGGGGCAGGGCCACCTCCACCTGGTTCGGCTCCGAGGCCAGCACCGCGGTGGTGCCCACGTGACACACGCCGCCGAAGTCCAGGCACAGCCGCACCACGTCCCCCGGGTGGAAGAGCGTGCCCGGCTGCGACTGCTCGCTCAGCACCAGTCGGGACTCCTCCGGGAGCACCTCCGCGCGGGAGAAGTCCACCAGCCGGTTGCCCTCATGCGTGCGCAGCCCGAAGCCCACGCCCGCGCGCACGGCGCGGCGGAGCAGGCCGCGGATGCGCACCGAATCGTTGAGCAGCGGCGCGGCGGAGGAACGCGAATGCTCCATGGGGCGCTCCAACGACACCCCCAGGTGGAAGCCGCTGCCCTCGTTCGCGCGCAGGGGGCGGACCATCCGCACCGTGGCGTGGCCGGCGCGCAGCACCAACGTGTCGCCGCGCAGCACCTGGAGCCCTTCCAGCTCCGTGCCCGGCGTGAGCCGCTCGATGCGCACGCTGGACTCCAGCCGCAGCCCCAGGCCCCCGGTGGCCACGTCCAGCAACCGCGCGCGGAACGCCGTCCCATCCGCCGTGAAGCGGGCCTCCAACACGCCGTGCGGCTCGCGGCGCTCGGACTCACGCAGGTCCAGCAGCTCCTGCACGGCGCGCCGCAGCGCCGGCGTGGGGTCATCCTCCAGGGTGAAGAACATGTGCCCCGCGGCGGCCACGTCCACCAGGCTGTGGTGGGCCCGCGCGTTGTCCTTGGGGCAGAGCACCGCGCGGATGGAGCGCGGCGCGTAGCGCTCCAGGTCCTTCAACAGGCGGGGAAAGATGTCCGGATGCGTCAACACCAGCGCGGGGACGGACTTGGTGAGGAATTCGACCGCCTCCTGCCGGTTGGAGGCTTCGAGCACTTCGTAGCCATCCAGCAAGGCGCGGAGCCGTCCACGACGCTCCGCCTCCGGATGCACGACCAGCACTGCGCGCGTCGTCACGGTCATATGTCCTCCTCCACCGGGTCGGAGCCGCCCGCCCCGGATGAACCACTTCACGGATGGGAATGTGACCGCCAGCCACCACCGCCCCGCCGAGCCTTCCGGCGGCGGCCCCTCACATTCCCCCGTGGTTCGAAGTTCCCAGATGCAATGGCCGAACCGCATGCGTGGCGTCCGGCCCGGCTCGCCATCTTACCGGACCTCATGGGGAAGGGAGTGCCCCAGCATGAGGACAGGGCGGATGTTGGAAAAGGGCCGCCCGCTCGATTCGCGACCACCCGGGCATGAGCGAAGTGGGGCAAACCGCACCCTGGCCGGCACTTCCAGTCCCGGTTAAATGTGGGACTCCAGGAGGTGCCATGGGCGCCGAAGTCGATTACGCGAAGGAAATCCAGGAGCTCAAGCGTTCCATGAACGCAGTCATCCTGGCGCACTATTACCAGGAGAGCGAAGTCCAGGACCTCGCGGACTTCGTGGGAGACAGCCTGGCCCTGGCCCAGGCCGCGGCGCGCACGCAGGCGGACGTCATCGTCTTCTGTGGCGTCCACTTCATGGCGGAGACGGCGAAGATCCTCAATCCGTCCCGCCAGGTGCTGCTGCCGGACCTGAAGGCGGGCTGCTCGCTGTCGGACCGGTGCCCGCCGGGGGCCTTCAAGGCGTTCAAGGACAAACACCCGGGCGCCTTCGTGGTGAGCTACGTCAACAGCTCCGCCGCGGTGAAGGCCATGAGCGACGTCATCTGCACGTCGTCCAACGCGGTGAAAATCGTGAACCAGGTGCCGAAGGACCGGCAGATTCTCTTCGCGCCGGACCAGCACCTGGGCCGCTACGTGATGAAGCAGACGGGCCGCGACATGGTGCTGTGGCCGGGGAGCTGCATCGTCCACGAAATCTTCAGCGAGAAGAAGCTGGTGCAGCTCAAGGTGGAGCACCCGGACGCGGAGGTGGTGGCCCACCCCGAGTGCGAGCAGGCGGTGCTGCGCCACGCGGACTTCATCGGCTCCACCAAGGCCATCCTGGATTACGCGGTGCGTAGCCCGAAGCAGCGGTTCATCGTGGTGACGGAGGCGGGCATCATCCACCAGATGAAGCGGGCCGCGCCGGACAAGACGTTCATCCCCGCGCCGCCGGACAACGGCTGCGCGTGCAACGAGTGCCCGTACATGCGGCTGAACACGCTGGAGAAGCTCTGGCGCTGCATGAAGGACCGCACGCCGGAGCTGACCATGCCGGAAGACTTGCGCGAGGGTGCTCGCGCGCCGCTGCAGCGCATGCTGGACTGGTCGCAGTAGTCCGCGGATGAACGGCAGCAGCGGACATTTGCCAACTCGCGTCTTGCACCCCGCGAAGCACAATGCGATGGAGCTACCGTGGCCTTCCGATTCCTCGCAGTCCCCGGGCACCGGCTGGTGAACTTCCCCCAGGCGTTGCCGGACGATGAGCGCCTCGAGCCGGAGCTGCCTCCGGTCCACGAGGCCGTGGAGCGCGCCCTCACCGGCGCTGAATTCCGAGACATGCGCGCCAAGGACAGGCTGCGCACCCTGCTTCAGGGGGACCGCCCCCCGTCGCTGGGCGCGCCCGAGACAGGCTTCGGTCCGTCCGCCGTCTTCGCGCAGCCGCCCCAGGACTTGCCCGCGCTCCTCCGGCTGGCGGACGAGCTGGAGAATCTGGCTCGCCGCGAGGCCGGCGAGCGCGCCCTGGTGTGGAAGTGCGGAGACTGCGGCGCCCGCTACGCGGTGCCGGTGGCCCTGGTGCGTCAGGTGTCCATCCGCTGCGAGCGCTGCGGCACGCCCGTGGAGCTGGCGGCCACGCGCAGCCTGGGCGAGGAGTCCCTCATCGACCCGTTCCTGGGCGCGGTGAATCACAGCCGCCGGGAGCTGGCCGCCTTCTTCCGCGAGGCCATGGCCCGCGGCTGGCCGGTGCTGGTGGCCGAGGACCGGCGCGTGCCTCGCACGCAGCCCTCGGCCTGACGGCGTCCGGCGTGAAACGGGTTCTCGCGCCGCGCGAGGGACGGTAGCCTCGCCGGCCCCATGCGGCGCGCGCTCGTTCAACTCCTGCGGTGTCCCCGGTGCCGGCGTGGCGCCCTCCAACCGGAGGTGGACGCCCCGGTGCTCTTCTTCGGTCCGCTGCGCTGCCAGGCGTGCGGCGCCAGCCACCCGGTGGCCGAGGGCGTCGCCGACCTGGTGGTGGACCCGGCCGAGGCGGGCCCGCTTCAACGCGGCATGGAGCAGCGCTGGGTGGCGCGCGCCTATGAGCGCTACATGCGGCCCGTCCTCCAGCGCGCCCTCACCCGCCAGCCGCTGGATGGCGACAGCGAGTTCGTCCTCTACCGCAGCCTCCTGGGCCAGCCGGCGGGGCCGGTGCTGGACGTGGGCTGCGGCACGGGGCTGCTCGCGCGGAAGCTGGCGCGCGAGCCCGACGCGCCGCCCGTGGCCGCGCTCGACGTGTCCCGCGCCATGCTGGAGGAAGGCGTGGCCCAGGTGCGAGAGGCCGGCGTCGCCGTGGACTTCCTCCGCGCCGAGGCGCCCTACCTCCCCTTCCAGGACGGCGTGCTGGGCGCGGTGCTGATGAGCGACGCGCTGCCCTTCGTCGCCGACCTGCCCCGGCTGCTGATGGAGGTCCACCGCGTGCTTCGCCCCGGAGGCCGCTGGGTGGCCAGCACCTACGCGCCGCCGGGAGCGCCCCGGGCGCTGCTCCACCGGGGCGTGGGCCTGCATGCTCGCGGCGAGGCGGAGCTGCGCCGGGAGGCCGCGGCCGCGGGCTTCGTGCGCTTCGAGCGCGTGTCCCTGCCGTCGCTGCTGGTGGTGAAGGCGGAGAAGGGCTCCGCCCAGACGCCTAGATGAACACGCCCGCGGACGCGTCGTTGCGCGCCTCGTCGAGCTTCAGCTCCGCGGGCTGACCGCGCAGCGCGTCCATCACCTGGCGCTTCGCCTTCTTGCACTTGCGGCACTCGCACGAGCCCTTCTTGCAGGTGCAGTCCGCCTTGCTGCCGCACTGGCACTTGGCGGCCATGAGCGAATCCAGGACATCCAGCGGGCGCTCCACGTCCCCGGTGGAAGGCCCGGCCTCCGGCGGCGCGGCCTTCGCGGCCTTCGCCTCTGAAGCCGGACGCCGGTGGGCCTCGCAGGCCTCCGCCGCGCCCGGCGCCAGGAGCAGGCCGCTCGCCATCAGCCCTCCGGCCACCCACATTCCGATGCGCGCCATGGTGCTCTCCTCGGGGCACGCTCCAGCGCCCCTGCTCAGCCGGCGCCTATACCGCAGCCCTTCCCCCCTGCCAAGGCCGGCGGCCACACCTTTGTCTACCTGGGACACAGGCGCTGGCCGGGCTGCACGGACGGCTCGCCCGCCAGGGAGGCGCCGCGTACAGTCCGCGCCTTCCGTGACGCCCCGACACTCCCGCCTCCTCTTCGCCGCCGCGCTCGTCCTGGGGACGCTCCCCCTGTGGGTGTCGCGCCACCTGCCCCTGGTGGACCTGCCGCAGCACCTGTACCTCATCTCCGTCCTGCACCGGCTGGACGACCCCACCACGCTGTATCCGCAGGTGTTCGCCGCGCGCCACGCGCTGACGCCGTACCTGGGCTACTACTACCTGGTCAGCGGCCTCAACTGGCTGCTGCCGCTGGAGCTGGCCAACCGCGTCTTCCTCTCCGCCTACGTGGTGGGGCTGCCGCTCAGCCTCGGCTTCCTGTTGCGCGGCCTGGGCCGGCCCGCCTGGCCCGCCCTGCTGGCGCTGCCCTTCGCCTATGGGGACAGCTTCAACTGGGGCTTCATCAACTACTGCGCCGCGCTGCCGCTGACGCTGCTGTGCTGCGGCCTCTTCGTACGGACGCTGGAGGACGCGCCCCGCCGGCGCGCGTGGGGCGCGGGGCTGGCGGTGTGCCTGGTGGCGGTGCTCCTCTTCCACGTGCAGGCCTTCGGGTTCCTCGCCTTCGGCTTGCCCCTGCTGCTGCTCACCACGCGCGTGCCCGAGGACGCCGGGGCCCGCGGGCTCGCCGCGCGGCTGCGGCCCCGCGTGCCCGCGCTGCTGGGCGTGGTGCCGGGCGTCGCGCTGTTCCTCGGCTGGGTGGTGCTGCGCTTCGGCGAGCCCGCGGACATCCAGCCTGGCGTGCCCTGGAAGGCGTGGGGGCCCACCTTCTCTCCGCAGAACCTGGCGTGGAAGGGCTTTGAGCAGAACCGCGCCGAGCTCTTCCAGGTGCTCGCCAACACCTTCCGGGATGGCTCGGACCGGTGGGCGCTGTACGCCGTGTGCGCGGTGGCCGTGGCGGGCTGGGCCGCGGGGCTGCTGCGTCCGGAGCGGCCGGCCGGACAGGGCCTGGTGGCGCGCTCGCGGCTGATGGGGCTGGGGCTGCTGGCGCTCGCGCTCTACTTCCTGCTGCCCTTCGACATCCGCGGCTACGTCTACTACCTGAACACGCGCTACGCGCACCTGGCCGCCGCGCTCCTGGTGGCCACGGCTCCGGCCGCGATTCCGGCGTGGCGGCGGCCCCTGCGCGTCGCCGCCCTGGCGTGCGCGGTGGTGCTGGCCTTCGTCATGGCGCGCGGCTACCGCGCCTTCTCCCGGGAGGCGCAGGCCGAATGGGGCCCGCTGGTGGCCGCCACCGCGCCCCGCGCGCGCGTCATGGGGTTGATGTTCGACCCCGGCTCCCGGGTGGTGCGACAGCCCGTCTTCATCCACAGCGCGGCGGTGCTGGCCCGGGCGCGCGGCGGCGTGCCCAACTTCACCTTCGCGTCCACGCCCCACTCCCCGCTGCGCTACACCGGCGAGGAGCCCCCCACCTTCCCCTCCGAGTGGCGTCCGCAGCAGATGGACTACGCGCGGCAGGGCGTCTGGTACGACCACTTCCTCGTCCGCGGCGCGCCCCCGTCGCGGGTGTTCGGCCCTCGGCTCCAGTCCGAGCTGGCCGTGGTGGCGGAGCCGGGGAAGAGCGCCCTGGTCCGCCGGCGCTGAAAGCCCCCGGGCCGCGCGCCACTGTGGCCTGGTGGGCGCAAGGCCCACGCGTGGCCTGCCCCGGAGCGGGCGCCGTGCAGTAGAAGGTCCGGCATGAGCTCCTCCTCCACGGACCCTCGCTCCCTGCTGGACGCCCTGCGCGCCGGCGCGCCGCTGCCCGCCTTCCCCGCTGAAGCGGTGGAGTCCACCCGCGCCTGGGTGCGCGATGTATCCCAGGCCGCGCCCGCCAGCGTGGAGTCCCTCCCCGAGCCCCTGGCCCTGGCCGTGCTCGAGGCCGCCGTGGCGGCGGGACACACAGCCCTGCCGGAGTCCCTGTCGGCCTCGAAGGTGAAGCCCCTGGCCAAGGCCGCGAAGAAGGCGCTGTACCAGCTCCGCTCGCGAGGCGTCGCCGTGGCCGGGCCCGCGCGCGCCGCCGAGCCGCCCCGCGCCGCCGCGCCCTCCTCGCCCGAGGCCCTCGACGCGCTCGCCAGCGCCATCACCAGCGAGGGCGAGCGGGCGCTCGTGCTGGCCCGCCCGCTGCGGGGCGCGGGCGTGGAGGTGGTGCAGATGCAGGTGTCCGATGAGCGCGGCGTGGTGGCGCTCCAGTTGGGCGACCGGAGCCGCGGCACCTGGCGGAAGCTGGTGAAGGACGGGCTGGCCCACGGCGGCATCGTCGAGCTGCCGTCCGAGGAGGCCACGGCCCTGCTGGCGGAGGCCGCCGGCACCAACCTGCGCACCCGCACGCCCTTCCCGGACGGCCTGGACGTGGTGCTGCGCCACTTCGGCGTCCAGCCCCAGCAGGCCCCCACCGAGCTGCCCCCGCCCGAGCCCGAGGACGTCCGCCGCGCGCAGGAGGCCGACGTCCTCCACGACACCGTGGAGCTGGCCTCGTGGCTGCCGCCGGAAAGCGACGTCCGGACGCTGGTGCAGAAGATGGATGAGGTGGTGCACGGCCCCCTGTCGCTCAGCGACGTGCAGCGCCAGGAGCAGCTCCAGGCGGCCGTCGTCAGCGTGGCCCGGGACTTCTTCACCCCCGAGGTTCGCCAGCGCTACGCGCTGCGGCTGTGGCGGATGGCAGACTACTTCGCGCGGAGCGCCCGCCCCCGGGAGGCGGACATCGCCCGGGCCGAGGCCCGCCGGCTCTTCCACGGGGCCCAGGAGCCCTTCTCCCGCTTCGCCGAGCGGCTCTTCGAGAAGGTCCTGGCCCTGGTGGCCGCCGCCGGGGCGCAGGCCGCGGGTGCACGGCCCGGCGCGGACTCCGGAGGCCCCGCGGAGGCCGCGCCTGCGCTCACGCAGGAGCGGCGCAGCCCCGGCGGGCTCATCATCCCCTGAGCCGTCCAGGGGAGGCACCCGCGGCCGCTCAGGCTGGCGACACGCGGGCGCGCAGCAGCAGGTCCAGGTTCTCCCGCTCCCAGGCGAGCGCGCGGGTGTAGTCGTGGAACTGCTTCTCGTGCTCCATCAGCTCGGGCGGGTGGATGCAGCGCCGCCCATCCTCGCCCTTCCGCGTCCGGTACACGTGGTGGAGCATCTCGTGGAAGACAATCCACTCCACGAAGTAGCGGGGCACCACCGGCTGGTCCAACGCCGGGTGGATGCGGATGACCTTCGAGTCCGCCGAGTAGGAGCCCATCTTGATGCTCTTGCGAGGCCCCTTCACCCGCGGCGCCGGGCCGTAGGTGATGGCCGCGTCGATGCGGCCGTCGAAGTAGCGCTCGTTCAGCCGGTCGTAGATGCGCTCCAAATCGTGGTGCTGCCCCACGGGCTCCAGCCGGATGCGCTTGCGCATCTGCGCCGGGGACAGGCGCCGGATGTAGACGCGGTTGCGCTCGATGAACTTGTCCAGCAGGACGCTGGCGTCCGGGTCCCCGTGGCGGACGAAGCTGGCGAGCGCCTGCACCACGTCGTCCGGAGCGACCAGGAACATGTGGTGCAGCCGCAGCCGCCACATGGCCCGCTGACGTTGGAACGTCAGCATGGTGTGCGTGTTGTCATGAATCTCCAACGCCACCTTCGCGCGCAGGCGCGTGCGCAGCCGGCGTTCGAGCACACGACGCCAGACCTTCAGGAGCCTGTTGGGCTCGGGGACGAGGGGAACCTGCCGGGCCACCCGGCCGGCCGTGTAACTCCGCTTCCTGATTACGTTTTTCTGACTCTTCGGGCGCGCCATAAGGGTTCCGGATTCTACGGACCCGTCTGACATGTGTAAACGCGCTCGGGAAGACGAAAGCCCTGGAATTCCAACGACTTAAGGACACTCAAGCCCACCAGGGCCCACTTGTCCGCTGCTGGGGCAGGATGCCGCATACCCGCCAAACGCCCGATGTCACTACCGTCGCTTCTTGCACGGAATCTGCAGGACGAGCGGGCCCTCGCTCGCAGGCTCTATGAGGTAGGGTTTTGTACCCTTCGGCCTCCGACGTCCCGGGCACTGGTAGCTCACCCGGATGGGGCCCGCGGGCAGTGAGACGAGGGTGTTGATGGGGAGGCGCTCGCCGCCCTCTCGCCGCAAGACGGTCCGGGCGGGCGCACTGAAGCGGACGCTGACCTGCGCGGGCGCCGACGCCGCGTTGTCCTCCGTGGGCACGCCCGGCTCCGGCGGCTTCACCGGCGCATCCGGTACCAGGGGCTGCGTGCCCGTCTCACCCTGCGCCGCAGTGGGCGCGTTCGCGAGCTTCGGGGTGGGCGGCGCCTCCTGCACGCGACGGGCATCGGGCTCGGTGGCCCCCTGCTGCTCCAACGCGCGCTCCGACAGGTCCCGCGGGCGCTTCGCCGGGGCGCTCCGCGAGGCGCCGATGAACCACAGCGCGCCAACCCCCACCGCGAGCGCTCCCACGAAGCAGGCCAGCAGCAGCGCCACCGGGCGCTTGCGCCGAGGCGGCGTGGCGCGCGTGTCCGCCGTGTATTCGCCCGAGTCCCCACCGCCGTAGCCCATGGTGGACTCGTCGTCGTCCGGGTCGTCCCGGAACGTGGGGCGCGGGTCGGTGTACTCCAGGGAGGACGCGTTCAGGTCGGTGTGCAGCGACTCCTCGTCGTCCTCGTCCGGCCGGAAGCCCCGGGTCAGCGAGCTGCGGGGCGGCGGCCGGTGGTTCACCGTGGCGGGGGTGAGGGAGACGGACTGGGAGACCTCCACGTCCAACGACGAGGGCCGGCGTGGGGGCGGCGGGGTGACAGGGGCGGACGAGCCCGCGCCGTCGTCCGGTGGTGACGTCCTGCGTGAGGGCAACCCCTGCGCCGGGGCGGCGAGGCCCGGGCGACGCGAGCGCGACGGCTCGGCCACCCGCGCGGGCGGCGGCGACATGTGGGGCGCCGAGCGTCGCACCGGCGCCGGTGCTGGCGGCGGCGCGGAGGGACGGGCTGGCACGTCTCGCGCGCGGGCCCGCTGCGGCACGGTGGACTCGCCGTCACCGATGTCCAGCTCCTCCACGACGAGCGCCGCCATCCGGTAGCCCGCGGGCGTGGTGCCGACGGCGGTGGACATCTCCGAGTCCTCGTCGTCGTCCTGTCGCCGGGCGGGCAGCTCGCGCGGCCGCGCCATCTGCGTGTCGGGCTCGGCCTCATCAATGGAGAAGGCCGGCACCGAGTCCCGGGACGCGCGACGCGGCGTGGGCCGCGCGGAGAGGCCCGGCGTGAGCTGCGCGCCAGGCACCGGGGTCAGGTCGGATTCGGGCGTGGTGGAGGACAGCGTGGGGGCGGTGGACTCCAGCACGGACGGGCGCTTCGGCGGCGCTGCGTCCTGGGTGAGGCGGGCGCCCTGGAGCGGCACGGTGGCCTCGCGCCGGCCGGGGCCCTTGGCCTCTGGGATGTGGAGGATGGTGCGCTCCTCCTCCTCGCCCAGCAGCCGGCAGATGTACTCCGACACGTCCAGGCTCTGCCGGATGGCGCCGGAGACGAGGAAGGCCTCCAGCGCCTCGCTCACCTCGGAGGCACGCTGATAGCGCAGCGTCCGGTCCTTGGTGAGGCAGCGCATGACGATGCGCGACAACGCCTGCGGGTAGTCGTCGCGCAGCAGGTGGGGCGGCGACGGGTCCTCGTAACGGATGGCGTAGAGGATGCCCTCCGTCGTCGGCTTGGCGAAGGGCTGCCGGCCGGTGGTGATTTCGTACAGCATGGTGCCCAGCGCGAAGATGTCCGCGCGGTGGTCCAGCCGCTCCTGCGACACCTGCTCCGGCGCCAGGTAGAGGAACTTGCCCTTGATGACGCCCGGCTTGCTGCGCTCCATGAACGCGCCCGCCTTGGCGATGCCGAAGTCGACCAGCTTGACGCGCCCGTCGTAGCCGATCATCACGTTCTGCGGGCTGACGTCGCGGTGGATCAGCTCCAGCGGGCGCCCGTCCACGCCACGGCTGTGGTGCGCGTAGTCCAGGCCGGCGGCCACCTGCGCGCAGATGCGCGCGGCCACGCCATAGGGCACGGTGGCGCCGAACTTGGACTCCTCGGCCATGACGCGCCGCAGGTCCACGCCCTCCACGTACTCCATGGCGATGAAGATGTTGTCGCCCTCCTTCCCCAGCTCGTGCACCTGCACGATGTTGGGGTGGTGGAGCTGGGCGGCGATGCGCGCCTCGTCCAGGAACATCTGGACGAACTCGGGCTCCTCCGACAGGTACGGGAGGATGCGCTTGAGCACCACCAGCTCAGGGTCCGGCGGCCGCTGGGACAGGAACAGCTCCGCCATGCCCCCCACGGCGAGCCGCTTGATCAGCAGATAGTTACCGAACGGAATGGCCGTCTGGGGCGAGCTCACGAAGAAAGGCCGTCTGTCTGAAGGTGAATGGGCTGGACTTTTCCGGAGCTTACCCACAATCACCGGCTCCTGGGAGCCAGGGACCCGCTTCGGTGGGTTCCGGACACCCACCTCGCCTTCCCGGCCCAAAAAGAAGCCGCCCCTCCCCGTGTGGGCGAGGGGCGGCTCGTTACGAACCAGCGCTAGGAAGGCGGGCCGTTACTCCGGTTCAACCGGGGTGACCGTTCCCACCATGTCCGTCGTGCAGTCCGTCGGGATCAGGACGTAGGTGTACGGGTTCGTGGTGCCGGGGACGACGCCATCCGCGTACTCATTGCACTGGAAGGACGAGCCGCCGTCGGCGGTCGTCGTGGTCCCGCCGTCCGTGCAGACCACGTTCGAGTACGTGTCCCACACACCGCGGAGACCGTTCTCGAACGTCACCGTGCCGCCGTCCGCGGCGACGGCGCGCCAGTCGCAACCCTCCACGTTGTAGGTCTTGTAGTTGGCCACGAGGATGCCACCCGTCACTTCGAAGCCCAGGTATGTCTCGTGCTCCGGCTCGTTGGGGCGCTGCTTCATCGCCGCTGGCGACGCGTTCGTAATGGTCAGCGGGCCCGGGATGTAGACACGAGTGCCACCCAGCTCCGGATTCGGAGTCGCCGCACCACCCTCGGCGTTGCCAAATTCTGCCGGAACGTCGTTGTCCGGCAACGGCGTCCCATCCGCCTTTTTCGTGATGATCAGGCTGCCCGTGGCCCCCGTCACGTCCAGGCGGAAATCGCTCTTGATGACCGGGCGGTACGCCTCACGCATATTGGGGGCGTTGTCCGTCGCCTGCGCATTGAACTTGCGGAACAGCCCCTGCACGCGCAGCACGTCACCAACAACGGGCCCATAGGCCTTGGTCTCGTCCGTGTAGAACTTGTCGACGAAGATGCCTTCCGTCGGGAAGCACGAATCCACGACCCAGAAACGAGCGGTGTAGTCGCCCTGGTTGCCGCGCGTGAGCTGACTGACGGCCGTCACGACGACCTCGTCCAGCGTCACCGCCTCGCCACGCTCACCACTCTCACGCAGCAGGCCAATAGGACCCTTTCCATTTACCGGCTCCGGGCAGACCCTCGGGCCGGCGTCGGTCCCCGCGTCCGTGCCCGCATCGGTCCCGGCGTCCGTGCCGCAGTTACCGATACAGCCCGCATCCGGGAGCGGATCCGGATCCCCATCATCATCCCGGCCAGAGCAGCCAGCAACGGAAGCCATCGTCGCTGCGGTGAGCAGCGCCGCGGCGCCCAGCGTTTTGCGCAGTTCCATCTTTTGAGTCTCCATTCGTTTCGGCGCCGCGATTCGTCAACGCCGACGCCTGCCGGCCTGAGGATGGGGCCTTATACCGGCGCCCCGAGGGAGCCGGCAAGGAAGCCGCCTACGGCCCAGGTGACACGAGCGTGAACTCAAGCCACGTGAGTCCCGGATTCCACACTGGGTCCGGCTCCAGCTTCGACACTCTCAGGATTCCGGGAAAGGTCCTCCTGTCGGCAGCCCGCCGAGGCGGACTTGCGTCATGGGGACCACTCCAGGGGAGGCAGCCTGCTCCGGGCGCGAGGTCCATCGGATTGGACGGTCCGTCGCCGATTCGAGAAAGGTGGACACAGCCCGCCTCTTGTCTATTGGTCAGGAACGGGGATTGCTGATGCGCACCGCCATGAACCTCCGCGCCCTTTTCCCCTACGTCACCCTCACATCGCTATTCACGGCCTGCATCAACGTTCCCGACGTCGTGGACGGAGAACCCGATGCCGGTGGCATCAACGAGCCAGACGGCGGCCAGACGGACTTCCAGGTCACGCTCTCCGCCGTCGATGGAGTGACACACGTACGAGACTCCGTCACGCTCCAGATCAGCACGAACGTGCAGCAACCCGACAAGGTCGAGCTTTTCATCGACGATGCACCGTTGGCCTCGCTGCAGCCCCCCTACACGTACACCTGGAACACCACCACGTTTCCCGAGACGACACACACGCTGGTCGCCCGAGTGACGAAGGGAGAGCGTGTCGAAACAAGTGCGGCCCGGCATTTCGTCGTGGACCGCACCCCGCCCACCATCATCTCCAGGGAGCCCGCCCCAGACGACAGCGCCGTCGCCGCAGGTCGTCCCATTCGCGTTCGCATTTCGGAGCCCCTGCTGAACACGACCCTGACCGGAACCTCGGTCCGACTCCGGCTCGGAGGAGTGCTCGTCGACCGCACCGTCGAACTGACGGAGGACGGAATGCTCCTGACGGTTTTCCCCACGGAGACGGGTCCCGTTCCCCACGAGTTCGAGCTGTCCTTGGCCGACACGCTTTCGGACCTTGCCGGCAACCCACTCGAAATCGCGGAGGGAACGTGGAGTTGGCGCGTCCCCGCCTGGCTGAGCGTCGGCCCTACATCGGGGGCCAGCCCTTCCGGTGCGAACTCCCCCCACCTTCATCTTGCCCCTGACACCGCACCACTGCTCACCTGGAGGGCCTCCGATGCCATTGCGGTCAGCAGCTTCCAGGAAGGAAATTGGAACGCCTTGGGTGGTGCGCTCAACGTTCGCACCAACGGTGTCGACGTATTTGCCTCACCACCCGTGGTCACCAGCCACAACGGCACCCCATTCGTGAGCTGGACCGAGGAGGAGCAGGGCGGAGGCACCGCCTACGTCCGTTCCTGGTCCGGCAGCGACTGGCAACCTGTAGGCGACGAGGTGTTCGGCGCGGGCAAGCCGGCAGTCCAGTTCGGATCCGCGACATCTCCGTGGCTCGCCGTCATCCACGAGGGTCCTGAGCAAGGCTCGACCAGCCTCCTGGTCCGCCGACACAACGGGACCCAGTGGGAGAACGTCGGCAGTGCATTCCGGGCTGTGACTGCATCCCTTGGAAGGGTCAACGACGTGTCTCTGCGCTTCCACGCCGCAGTGCCCTACCTCGCGTGGGCAGAGTTCGAACTGGACGCGTACAATCGGCCCGTCAACGGCCGCATCCATGTCTGGAGACGCGTCTCCAATGAATGGGTCCCCGTGGGCCCCACGCTCAAGGCCCACCCGTCCGGAACCAGCGCCAGTCAGGTGGCCCTGCAGTTGGATGACGATGGCAACCCGCTCGTGGCCTGGTCCGAGTCGACCCCAGAAGGTCCCAACGGCACCCCGTCCAACATCTACGTCTCCAGGTGGAATGGCAGCCAGTGGGTCTCTCTGGGAAGTGGGTTGAGTGCCACGCCCGGAAACAGCCCCGCCGACTTCCCCTCCATTGCCCTGGCTCCCGACGGCACTCCGCTGGTGGCCTGGAGAGAGAGCGACGGCGCGACGAACCGCGTTCATGTCCGGCACTGGACGGGCTCAGAGTGGAGAACAGTCCATGGGTCCACCAGCGCCGTGGAAGACGCCGCCCAGGTGGACAGCCTGCATCTCCAAGTGGACGCGGATGGCATCCCGTGGGTCGCCTGTGAGGCCCGCGCCAACGGCGGCCCCTCACGAATCTTCGTCTACCGCTTCAACCGCTGACCAGCCCCATGCCGCCAGTCGCTACACTGGTGGCATGGCATCCTCTCCCCTCCCCTTTCTCCAGGGCCTGCGGCCCACGCTGCACATCGCCCACCGTGGAGGTGCGGCCGTGGCCCCGGAGAACACGTTGGCGGCCTTCCGGCAGGCCGTGGAGCGCTTCCGCACGGACATGCTGGAGCTCGACCTCCACCTGACCCGGGACGGGGAGCTCGTCGTCGCCCATGACGCCACGCTGGAGCGCTGCACGGACGGCACCGGCCCCCTCGCCGCACTCACCCTGACCGAGCTCCAGCGGCTGGACGCCGGGTTCCACTTCACCCCGGACGAGGGCCGCACCTTCCCGTTCCGGGGACAGGGGGCGCGCATCCCCAGCTTCCGCGAGCTGCTGCGCGCCTTCCCAGGCCTGCGCCTCAACGTGGAGCTCAAGCCGGACGTCCCCGGCATCGAGGACACCTTCGCCCAGGTGCTCCAGGAGGAAGGGGCCCTGGAGCGGGTCTGCATGGGCAGCGAGCTGGACACCGTGGCGGAACGGCTGGCCGCGCGGCTGCCCTCGGCCTGTCACTTCTACCCCCGGGACGCGCTCGCCGCCTTCGTCATCGCCCTGCGCAGCGGGGAGATGCCGCCGGAGGACCCGCGCTACACCGTGCTCGACATGCCGCTCTACTTCGGCGACGTCCGGCTGGTGGACACGGACTTCCTCCAGCAGTGCGCGGCCCGAGGCAAGTGGGTCAACGTCTGGACCGTGGACGACCCGGGGGAGATGCGGCGGCTCCTGGCGGAAGGGGTCGGCGGCATCATGACCGACCGGCCGGACGTCCTGAGGCAGATCATGGACGCCCCCTCGAAGCCGGGATAAGCCCCGGATTCATGCCTCGCACCACCGCTCGTACGCGCTCGAAGCCCGCCCCGGCCGCCCCCGCCCCGGAAGAGGCCCCCGCGGCCGCCGCCCCGCGTCTCCGCAACACGCTGCGCGTCAAGGTGCCCAAGGCGCGGCGCTTCGTGGCGCTGGCGGGCAACATCGGGGCGGGCAAGACGACGGCGGCGAAGATGATCAGCCAGGCCTTCGGCTACGAGCTGTTCGACGAGCCCGTCATCGACAACCGCTTCCTGCGTGACTACTACGCGGACATGACGCGCTGGTCCTTCACGCTCCAGCTCGAGTTCCTCATCCGGCGCGTCGAGCACCACGAGCTCATCCATTCGTACCGCCGGAGCTGCGTGCAGGACCGCACGCTGTACGAGGACCCGGAAATCTTCGCCAAGTACCTCCACGGCCTGGGGCACATGACGAACGCGGAGCTGGACCTCTACTACGAGTACTTCCAGCGGCTGTCGCGCCACATCATCCGGCCCGACAAGGTCATCTGCTTCGAGGTGGGCAGCGTGGAGGTCCTCCTCCAGCGCATCCGCACCCGCGGCCGCGAAGAGGAGAAGGGCATCCGCCACCAGTTCCTCCGAGGCCTCAACGGCTACTACGCCAGCTTCCCCCTGGTGCTGCAGGAGAAGTACGGCGTGGACTGCCTCATCATGGACGTGTCGAAGCAGGACATCCGGCGCGGCCGGGGCCGCGAGGAGTTCCTCGACCGCGTCTCCACCTTCCTGGCCTGAGCGCCGCTCCCGCGCCTGTCACCTGCGGCGCTTTGTCTGGCCCAGCGCGTCAGCGCTTGGGATATCCACGGGATGAACCGGCGCGGCCCCGCCGCAGGCTCCGTCCGACAACCCGAGGTGCGAGATGACCGACCTGAGCGCGAAGAACCCGAAGGACACGGAGGTGGTGATGACCCAGCTCATCCTGCCTCCGGACGCCAACAACCTGGATGCCGCCTTCGGCGGCAAGGTGATGCAGTGGATTGACATCTGCGGCGCCGTGGCCGCGCAGCGTCACTGCCGGCAGGTGGTCGTGACGGCCTCCATGGATGACCTGCACTTCCACGCCCCCATCAAGGTGGGCTGGGTGGCGCTGCTGCACGGCCGGGTGCTGGCCGCCTTCCGCACCTCCATGGAGGTGGGCGTCACGGTGCACGCGGAGAACCCGCTCACCGGCGAGCGGCACCTCACCACCAGCGCGCTGCTGACCTTCGTGGCCATCGACAAGGACGGCAACCGCGTGCCGGTGCCGCCGCTGCAGATGGAGACGGACGCGGACCGCGCAGCCTTCCAGGAGGCCCAGGCGCGCCGGACGCTGCGCCTGGCCCGGCAGAAGGAGAACCAGTCCTGGCTGCAGGTGATGAAGCCCATCGCCGGCGCCTGAGACGCGCGGCTTTGGACGCACGAAGGCCGGGCGAGGCCTCACGCCCCGTCCCGGCCTCGAGGCCCGTCATGGACGGGCACCAACCACGGGCGGCTCGGCTCAGGTCGTGAACGACGTGCCGCAGCCGCAGGAGGACTTCGCGTTCGGGTTGTTGAACTTGAAGCCCGAGCCGGTGATGGCGGAGACATAGTCAATCTCCGTGCCCGCGAGGTACTGGCTGCTCATCGGGTCGCTGGCGATCTTCACGCCGTCCTGCTCCCAGACGGCGTCACCGGCCTTGGACTCCTTGACGAGGTTCAAGTCGTAGCCCAGGCCGCTGCAGCCGGCGGGCACCACGCGGATGGAGAAGAAGTAGCCCTCGAAGCCCTGCGCCTTGATGACGCTCTTCACCTGCTGGATGGCGGCGTCGGTCAGGCGCACGGCCACCGGAGTGGCCTGGGGGGTCGGCGAGGCGGCGGAAGTCGTGGGGGTGCTGTCCATGTCCATGTCTCCTGATGAGGACTTATAACGCCCGGCCCTGGAAAATCCATGGGCCCCGCCCCTGGGTTATATGCATCCGACATGGCTCGGACCTTCCAGACGCTGCTGGCCGGAGTGAAACAGGAGATTCGCGAGGTCTCCGTGGAGGACGTGAAGCGGCTGCTGGACACCCGGGCCCCCGTGCGGCTGCTGGACGTCCGGGAGTCGGACGAGTACGCCGGCGGCCGGCTGCCCGGCGCCCTCCACATTCCCAGGGGTTACCTGGAGCTGCGCGTGGAGAGCCAGCTCCGGCGCGACGAGGAGCTGGTCGTCTACTGCGCCGGCGGCACCCGCTCCGCCCTGGCCGCCAAGACGCTCAAGGAGCTGGGGTACGAGCGGGTGGCCTCCCTGGCGGGGGGCTACAACCGCTGGAGCGACGCCGCCCTCCCCGTGGAGAAGCCCTTCGTCCTCTCCGCCGAGCAGAAGGAGCGCTACCGCCGCCACCTGAGCCTCCCGGAGGTCGGGGAAGCGGGCCAGGCGAAGCTGCTCCAGTCCCGCGTCCTGCTGCTGGGGGCCGGCGGGTTGGGCGCACCGGCGGCGCTGTACCTGGCGGCCGCGGGCGTGGGCACGCTGGGCATCGTCGACTCGGACGTGGTCGACCTGAGCAACCTCCAGCGGCAGGTCATCCACACGCGGGAGCGTCAGGGCCAGCCCAAGGTGGCGAGCGCCCGGGCCGCCATCGAGGCCCTCAACCCGGACGTGAAGGTGGTGGGCTTCGAGGAGCGCCTCACCTCGCACAACGTGCTGGAGATTCTGGAGGGCTTCGACCTCGTGCTGGACGGCGGGGACAACTTCCCCACGCGCTACCTGCTCAATGACGCGTGTGTCATGCTCGGCAAGCCCAACGTCCACGGCTCCATCTTCCGCTTCGAGGGCCAGGTGACGACCTTCATCCCCGGACAGGGCCCCTGCTACCGCTGCCTCTACCCCGCCCCGCCCCCGCCCGAGCTGGCGCCCTCGTGCGCCGAGGCCGGCGTCCTGGGCGTGCTCCCCGGCACCATCGGCCTGCTCCAGGCCACCGAGGCCCTCAAGCTCCTCCTCGGCCAGGGCGAGCCGCTCGTGGGCCGGCTGCTCACCTTCGACGCGCTGGGCACCCGCTTCCAGGAGCTCAAGCTGCGCAGGGACACGCAGTGCCCCGTGTGCGCGCCGGGCGCGAAGGTGGAGCTCATCGACTACGAGCGCTTCTGCGCCGCGCCCACGCCTGCCTGAGGAACGCAAACGCCCCGCCATGCCCATCCCCGAGATTGCCCCCGCCCGCCTCGCCGAGCTGCTCGCCGGCCCCGCGGAGTCCCGCCCCGCGCTGCTCGACGTCCGCTTTCCCCATGAGCATGCCTGGGTGGCGCTGCCGGACTCGCTGCTGATTCCCCTGCCCGAGCTGGAGGAGCGCGCGGACGAACTGGAGCCCCTGCGCGGCCGGTCCGTGGTCGTCTACTGCCACCACGGCGTGCGCAGCCTGGACGGCGCGGCCTACCTGATGTCGCTGGGCATCGACGCCGTGTCGCTGCGAGGCGGCATCGACCTCTACGCCCGGCAGGTGGACCCCACGCTGTCCCGCTACTGACGACGGCGGCGCACGGCTAGCCCACGAAGGCGGACAGGTCCTCGGTCTGCTTGTTGATGAGGCCGGGCTTGATGTCGACCTCGAACATGAAGGGCTCCTTCAGCGGGCCGCCCTGCAGCTCCAGCTTGTGGCGCCCCTCCATGAGCTCGATCTTCATGCCCATGCCCTTGTTGTTGCCCAGGTAGGTGCCCATGTCCTGGCCGTTGCGCTTCACGGAGATGCCGCGCAGGCCGTCCGGCTTCAGGGTGAGCTGGAGCTGGCCCCGGCGGAACTCGTAGGTGTAGGACTTGGCCTGACCGGGCTCACCGAAGGCGAGCGTTTCACTCTCCTCCTTGTAGATGCCCTGCTGCTCATTCACCAGGATGAGCGTGTCCTGGAGGTGGACGCCCGACGCGTTGACGATGGGCGTCTCGCCCAGCTCCGTCACCGGCTGCGGGCTGCCGCAGCGCTCGGTGTGCCGCACCGAGACCTTCACCTTTTCATTGGTGTTGACCGACAGCGTCACCGACTGCCCGTCGGACGCGCGGCTGTTGAGCACCGCGAGGATGGGCTTGTGGAACACCAGGCCCACGGCCACCAGGCCCACGATGAAGCCCACCGTGGCGATGTTGCGCCTGGCATTGCCCGCGCGCGCGCTCCGCGCGGACTTCTCCAGCGCGCGGTCCACCTCGGCGTCCTCGGCGCGCGAGCGGGCCAGGGCCACGCTCGACGTGCGTGAACGCGGCGGCGCGTTCGGCATCTCCGCGCGGCTCGACGTGCGGCGGCGCGGCGGGGCCTCGGCGGGGTGGATGCCGGACTGAATCCCCGTGCGACGGCGCGGAGGCGGCGCGGGCTCCGGCGGCGGCAGCATGGTCCGCTCGTCGTCGAGCTCCTCGTCCTCCATGCGGGTGCGCTCATCCACCGCCGCCATGCTCGCGCGCGAGCGGGACGGAGGCGGCGGCCCCGGATCTTCGACGATGGGCGCGGCGCGCGTGGCGGTGCGGCGAGGCGGCGGCAAATCCCCCGCGCCCGTCCGGCTCAGGTCCGACCGCGAGCTCGTCCGCGCAATCTGCGTGGAGTTCGGGTTGGAGGGGCGGCGCAGCTCCGCGGACGTCCGGCTCCGGCGCGGCGGGGCCTCTTCGATACCGGACGGCGCCTCCCACTCCCCCTGCTCATCCGGCTCCACCGCGGGCACGGCGGCCGAGGTGCGCCGGGGCGCCATGGACGTGCGGGAGGGAGACGAGCCCCGCGGGCGCTCGCGCACCGAGGCCTCGCCCGGAGGCGCCTCCCAGTTCATGTCCGCCGCGGCGGAGGTGCGGCTGCGGCCCCGCTCCTGCGGCGGAGGCGTGGGCGGCATGGGCGTGCCGGAGTTCGCGGAGTCCTCTCCCACGGGCACCACCTGCCCCTGGGCCTTCTCCTCGGCCAGGCGCTCGGCGAAGAGCGTCTCCATCAGCTCGGAGATCTGCACCGAGCCCGCCACCCAGCGCTGCCCGACGAGGATCTCCTCCAGCGACATCTGGAACTGGCGCGCGTCCCGGTAGCGGTCGTCCGCGTTCTTCGCGATGGCCCGCATCACCACCGGATCCATCTCTTCCGGCACGTCCGCCACCTGAGAAGGCGCGGCGATGGCGCACTCCATGGCGGCCTGCAGCGTGGCCAGCTCCGAGTCCCGCTTCAACGGACGCACGCCCGTGAGCAGCTCGTAGAGCACCAGGCCGATGGCGAAGATGTCCGCGCGCCCGTCCAGCGGCTTGCCGGCGGCCTGCTCCGGGGCCATGTACGCGAACTTGCCCTTGATGGCGCCGGACTTCGTGAGCGACGCCTGATCCGCCGCCTTGGCGATGCCGAAGTCCACCAGCTTCACCGAGCCGTCGAAGCTGATCAGGATGTTCTGCGGCGAGATGTCGCGGTGCACCACGCGCAGGGGCCGGCCCGCGTCGTCCGTGCGGCTGTGGGCATAGAACAGGCCCTCGCACGCGGCGGCCACGATGCGGATGGCCAGCGGCCGGGCCACCCACTGGCCCGTGCTGGCCGCCTTGCGCATCACCCGGCCCAGGTCCTCGCCGTGGATGAACTCCATGGCGATGTAATAGGTGCCGTTGGCCTCGCCGAACTCGTAGACCTGGGCGATGTTCGGGTGGTTGAAGCGCGCGGCGATCAGCGCCTCGTTCCGGAACATCTCCACGAACTCACGGTCTTCCGCGAGGTGCGGGAGGATGCGCTTCACCACGAGGTTCTTGTGGAACCCCTCGATGCCCGTCTGGCGCGCCAGCCAGACTTCGGCCATGCCGCCCGTGGCGAGCTTCTTAAGAAGCTGATATTTCCCGAATGATTGAGGGTTCATCCCGGGACATTGCCGGCGGGGAGCAGGCTCAGGTGGAATGCAGCAGGGCAGCGCATCTTAGAGGACAGCCGCGTCAGAGGCAAAGGCGGCCGGTTTCGAAGTCCGGCTGGGCACTGCTCGCCGGCCTCCTGGTTGCAACTACCACGGTTGCGGCCCCAGCGAACGATCAGATTCGCATTGAACGGCGCGGAGACGTCCTCGAGCTGCGCTGGGCGGACGCCGAGGAGCGCCTCCAGGGCACCCTCCACCCCGCCATGCCTCGCGAGGGAGAGCCCATCTCCGTGTCGTTGCATGTAGGCACCTTCGAGGGTCCCGAGTTCGACGGGCCGCTCACCCTCACCTTCCATCCCACTGGCGCTCCCTCCCAGCAAACGAAAACGCTGACGCGGGACGGGGTCAACTGGCACACCGAGTTCACCCCGGACACGCCCGGGCCGTGGGACCTGGAGGTGAGGTACCGCAACACCCATCTCAAGGTGATCACCGCGCGCTTCGCCGTGGCGAGCACGCCCCTTCCCCGAGGCATGGGCTGGGGCTTGATTCTCGTGGGCGCGGGCACGGCGCTGTTCCTGGGCCTGCGCAACGTGCTGCGGCGCGTGAAGGCGTCCGGATCCACGGGGGAGCTCCCCACGGCGGCGCCCCCAACCCCACCGGAGGCGCCCGCGCCGCCGGGCCTGGGCGCGGACCCCACCCCGCCGTCGGATCCGCCGTCCAGGCAGTAACTCCTTCCAGCCGACGGGCATTCGTACAGGGTCGCCTGCCGCGACAGTGGGAACTTTCGTTCCCTGTCACGGCAACGTGACGGCCGGGTCACACGTTTTCTACACCGTCAGGCCCTCCATCCGTCCGGAACCGGACCTCCCCCAGCCCTCCACGTCCGCTCATCGAACGGGCACCCGTGTTGCAGTGGACGCGCAGCAGGTGGCGGTCGGGGAGGCGTGGACATGGGTGGGTGGCGGGTGGATGAACGGACGAGGCGAGGCCTGCTCGTCGCAATCTTGCTGGGCATTCCGGCGTCCGTGAATGCCGGCACGACTGGCCCGCGGACGGAGGAACGCGCCACGCAGGCGGAGGATGACCTGCTGTCAGGCGGCGTGGTGGACGGGGTGGAGCCTCCCGAGCTGCTGCTTCCGGAGGAGGACGACGCCGCGTCGTCGTCGCTCGAGGGTGCCATGGCCCAGGCGCTGCCGCCTCCGGCGGCGCCTGGGGCGCAGCCGCCATCCGTGAATCCCCTCCCCGGTGAGGCTGACGCGGAGAAGGAGCGGCGGGACGCGGAGAAGCGCCAGCAGCAGCAGCGGCCCGGACAGCCCCAGGATGACTCGCTGGGCGAGAACCCGGACGCCCTCGACGACAAGCCCAAGAGCGAGGTGCAGACCATCCGCGTCATCGGCCGCGTATCCGCGCGGGCCCGCGCCGACGAGCGCAACCAGTTCCAGCGCCGGCTGTCCATCGCCGACGCGCGCGTGGGCGTGAGCACGTCGCTGGCCAACCTGGAAGCGGAGGTGACGGCGGACCTGGCGGACTCGCAGATGCTCAAGGACGCCTTCGTGCGCCTGGCGGATGACAACAAGCGCTTCCGCCTCTACGGCGGCCAGTTCAAGACGCCCTTCCTCCAGCGCTCCCTGGAGTCGTCGTGGGATCTGCCCATCCAGTCCCGCGGCCTGGTGGAGGAGTACATCACGGAGACCCATCAGATGGGCGGCCGCCGCATGGGTTTGATGGGTGAAGTCCGGCTGAAGAACGTCTGGAAGCTCAAGATCTCCGCCGGGTTCTTCCAGGGCGCCGTCGATGAGGCGGGGGCCCGGCTGAAGGAGGACGCCGCGGCGCGCGTGAGCGTGCGGCCCTTCAACTTCAAGCCGCTCACCGTGGGCGTCAGCACCTACGTGTCCGAAGCAATGGACCTGGCGCGCAAGCACGCGGTGGCGGCGGACGCGGAGCTGAAGCTCGCGGGCTTCGTCATCACCGGCGAGGCCATCTCCGGCCGGCTGCCCATGGGCCCCTTCACGGCGCAGATGCTGCTGGCCCAGTACCTCATCCACGTGGGTGACGAGTGGGCCATCCAGCCCGTGGCGGGCGTGGAGGCCCTGCAGCTTCGCGGTGACACGGTGCGAGGAGACGGACACTCGCTGGTGGGCGGCTTCAACGTGCTGCTCGGAACCCGCTTCCGGGCCCAGCTCCAGACGGAGCGCGCGCTGCGGCCTGGCGACGAGTTCCCGGGCCTGCAGCACTCCATCGAACTTGGCGCACGCTTCTAGGCACGGAGACTCAACGATGCTGTCCTTCGCGGAAGGAGAAGTCACCAAGCTCCGGCGGGAATTCAAGCTGGTGCTGGCAGAGAAGACGGCGGCGGCGCTGGGCACGCGCCTCACGCTGGAGCTGGAGGGGCACCTGCCCCCTCCCACGCGCATCGTGTCCGTCTACTTCGACCGGCCGGGTGGTCCGCTGGCGGCGCGGGCCATGCGCACGCCGGACGACTGTCTCAAGGTCCGGACGAAGGAGTACGCGCCCGACCTGGGCGCGGGCGGCGCGCCGCGCGTGGTGCTGGAGGTGAAGCGGGAGCGGCGCGGCCTCACGCAGAAGCGCCGGGTGTGGGTGCCGCGCTCCGACCTGGGCCGCGTGCTGCGCGGCGGCGCCAGCCTGCTGCCGCTCATCGCGGGTGGCAGCCTCAGCCCGGTGCTGGCGGTGACGTACACGCGCCACGTGTACCAGTCCTCGCAGGCGTGGCGGGTGACGGTGGATCGCGACATTCGCTACCACCGGATTGCGCCGGAGCAGGCGCTGTCACAGCTTGCGCTGTCGGTGGAGCGGCTGGAGCCCGCGCAGTGGGTGGAGCCGCGAGTGGTGGTGGAGGTGAAGCACCTCGGGCACGAATTGCCCGAGTGGCTGGCGTCGCTCAATCCGGGCGGAGGGCCGGCCTACAGCAAGTTCGCAGAGGGAATGGCGAAGGTCCACGCTTTCGCCGCGGATGGCGTCGCAGGGGGATAGGGCACAGTGTTCATCGACTTTGAAGGCATTGACGGCAGCGGCAAGACGACGCTCTCCAACCTGCTGGCCGCGAAGCTGAAGCGGCTGGGCTACCGGGTGTCGCACGCCCGGGAGGGCGGCGAGTTGAAAGCCCCCACGGCGCGGCGCATCCGGGAGCTGACGCGCGACTCGCGGCTGATGGAGATGTCGCCCCGCGCGGAGTTCTTCCTCAACCTGGCGCGGGACGCCCAGCAGTTGGATGAAGTGGTGGCGCCCGCGCTGTCCCGGGGCGAGGTGTGCATCACCGACCGCTACCTGTATTCACAGCTCGCGCTCAGCGGCGGCGGCCGCGGCCTGCCCATGGAGGAGCTGCGGCCCGCGTGCGAGCTGGCCTCGCAGGGCCTGTGGCCGGACCTGGTCATCCTGGTGGACGTGGATCCGGACCTGGCGCGGCTGCGCAAGCGCCTGGGCAAGCTCCAGAGCAAGCGCGTCAGTGACGGGGACAGCCGGAAGGGGCTCGCCGGCGCCGGCCTGGCGGTGCGGGTGCGCGAGTCCTTCCTGGAGATGGCGCGCAAGGACCCGCAGCGCTGGCTCATCCTGGAGAACAACGACGTGCCGCTGCGCGTGCTGGAGCAGCGGCTGGTGGACGCGGTGGTGGCCCGGCTGGAGGGCCGCGAGCAGCAGGTGCAGCGAATCGTCCCGGCCCCTGCCCGGCCCCGTCCGGCGGGCCCCACCACCCTCCAGAACGTGGAGGAGCGCTTCTTCCAGACGCTGGACGCCGTGGAGCAGCGCGAACCGGCGCTGGCGGTGTGGATGCTGAGCGGCGTGCCGGGCCTGCCCGCGCACCAGCAGCGACTGGCCTTCGCGGAGCGCTTCCCGGGCCTCACGGCGCGCGGCATGGCGGGCCTGGACGACGCGCCGGCCATGGACCTGCGGGAGGTGCTGGCGGACCTGGCGCCGGCCGAGGTGGCCTTCAGCCTCACGGGCCGCACGGACTCGCGCGCGGCCATGCTGCGCCAGCGGCTGTACGCGCAGGCCCCGGCGGAGGTGCTGGCGAGCCTCAGGCATGACGGCTCGGCCCCGGCCTGGGCCCTGCGTGAGCGCGCGATGCGGGACGGGCGGCTCGCCGAGGTCCTGGCCGGGCTCGCCGGTCAGGACTGCGAGGAGTCCTGGGTGGTGCGCGAGGCGGGCATGCAGCGCAAGCTGTTCGCGGAGGTGGCGCGCAGCCTCACCGGCGTCCCGGGCGCCCGGGCGGACGCGCTGCGCGAGGTGCTGCTGCCCCACGACCGGCTCGCGGTGCTGCGCAGCACCCTGGGCCTGGACACGGCGGTGGCTCGCGGGCTGCGGGAGGCCCTGGCGGGCAAGGCCCTGAAGCTGGTGCTCCGCTCGCTGACGGGGCTGGACACCGAGGAGGCCTGGGCCCTGCGCGAGCGCGGCGCGCCGCTGACGAAGGAGGCCCTGGACTCGGTGGATGGCATGGATGTCACGCGGGCCTGGAAGCTGCGCGTGGAGCACCTGGGCCGGTGGCCCACCACCGCGGTGTCCTCCCTGAAGGGGCTGCCCCTGGGGCCGCATGCGCAAGCGCTCGTCGAGCGCGTCCTGGCGGAGCATCCGGACCGGCTGCCGGTGCTGCGCAATGCCTATGCCGTGGTCGCCACGGCCCGGACGCTCGCGCCGCAGCCCGGGCGCGCGGTCCGCGTGGACGCCACGGCCCGGGTGGAGGTCTAGGTTCCAACCATGGACGCCCCATTCTCGGCGCTGTTCGAAGGCGCGAAGGCGGAGTTCAGCGCGCTGTCCATCACCGCGATACTTCCGCGGATGCTGGCCGCGGCGCTCATCGGCACGCTGCTCTCGCTGCGGCCCTGGCGCCTGCTCATGAAGCGCGCGCTGCCCAAGGCGGACATGATTCAGGCCCAGGTGCTGCTGTGCGCGGCGGCGGCGGTCATCACCGCCGTCATCGGCGACAGCCTGGCGAAGGCCTTCGGGCTGGTGGGCCTGGGCGGCTTCGTGCGCTTCCGCTCCGGCCTCAAGGACCCGCGCGACGCGGCCATCCTCTTCCTGATGATTGGCCTGGGCATGGCGTGCGGACATGGCAGCCTGGGGCTGGCCTTCGTCGGGACGCTGTTCGTGATGGCCCTGCTCTTCGTGCTGGACTGCTTCAACCGCGAGGAGGCGCCCGCCGCGGTGAAGCAGCGGCTGGTGCTGTCCGCGCAGTCGGACGACCTGGTGGGCGCGGAGGCCACGCTGCGCCGGGCGCTGGGTGAGCGGAACGTCATGGTGAAGAGCTGCGCGCTCGACTTCGACGGGCGGCGGCTGGAGCTGGAAGTGGAGGAGCCGGAGCCGGGCTCCCTCGCCGCGGCCCTGGGCCGCACGGAAGGGGCGGCCCTGCGCGGCTTGCGGTGGACGGCGGTGAATCCGAAGAGCACACGGGAGGAGCGGGTATGAGGCGGAGCTGGGTGGCCGTGTTCGCGGCGGGGTGGTTGGTGGCGTGTGGCGGCAACAGCCTGCCCGCGGGTGATGCGCAGGACCCCACGCCTGGAGGAGGCCTGCCGGGAGAACCCGTGAACCCGGGCGGCCCGGGTGGACAGGGCAACGGGGAGGAGCCCACGGGGACGCAGACGCTGTGGCCGCTGACCACGGGCAGCACCTGGGTCTATGACATCCAGGACCCCGTCGAGGGCAACTTCCAGAAGCAGGTGACGGTGGTGGGCCCCGGCGAGGTCCCCGGCCAGCCCGGCATCAACGCCGTCCAGGTGCACAGCCGCCAGGACCGCGTCCTCAACAACGTCCTCTACGAGGAGTATTCGTGGCAGGTGGAGCTCACCAACGGGCTCGTCGTGCGCCTGCGCGAGGACGACCACCGCGACGGCCAGCAGGTCCGCTCCACCACCTGGTCCCCCGCCACGGTGAAGTCCGTGGCGCGCGTTCCGGACGCCCTGCCCTGGACGTACAAGAGCGACGTGCTGGAGCACATCATCCTGGGCGACGGATCCCGGGACGAGAAGAGCCCGACGTACATCTGGAAGGTGCTCGAGACGGGCGTGACGGTGACGACGAAGGCCGGGACCTTCACCAACGCGGTCAAGATTCAGCGCGACAAGGTCAACGACAACGGCGAGGTGAAGCAGGACAAGACGCGCTTCTACTGGCTCGTTCCCGGCATCGGGAAGGTGCGCGAGGAAGGGGAGCGCACGGAGGACCTGGCCTCGTACGACATCAAGCCGTGAAGCCTGTCCGGAGGGGAGGCGGAGACACGGGGCCCCGCTCCGCCGCCTCCTACTCCGGGTGGGGGCAGGATGAAGGTCAGCGGTTGAACGGTTGCGCCTCTACCCCGAGCTTGTTCGGGAGGAGGCCCCATGCACCGGAAGACCCCCCTTCACCTTGCCACCCTGGCGGCCTCCCTGACGCTGCTGGCCAGCACCGCGAGCGCGGGCACGCTGTACCGGGACCCCTACCTGCAGAAGGTCGGCCCCGACACGGCGACCGTGGCGTTCCGGCTGGCGGCCAACTGCCAGGCCGAGGTGCGTTACGGCGAGGGGGCAGCCGACCAGTCCGCCGTCTCCCAGGACAGCGGGAAGGCGCACGCGGTGGTGCTGACCGGCCTGAAGCCCGGCACCGAGTACACGTACGAGGTGTCGGCCTGTGGCCTGCGCACGCCGCTCAACCGCTTCCGCACCGCGCCCGTGCCCGGGACGCGCAGCGTGCACTTCATCACGGTGGGCGACTTCGGCACGGGCGGCTCGAACCAGCGCAAGGTCGTCTCGGCCATGGTGAAGCGGAACGCGGAGCTGTTCGTCGCGCTGGGGGACAACGCGTACGCCGACGGGACCGAGGCGGAGATCCAGAACAACCTCTTCGTGCCCATGGAGGCCCTGCTGGCCCAGGTGCCCTTCTTCGCGGCGCTGGGCAACCATGAGTACGTGACGAACCAGGGGCAGCCCTACCTGGACAACCTCTACCTGCCCTCCAACAACCCGGAAGGCACCGAGCGCTACTACTCGTTCGACTGGGGCCATGTGCACTTCGTGGCGCTCGACTCCAACTGCGCCGTGGGCCTGGCGTCGGCGGACCGCTGCACGCGCGACGCGCAGAAGACGTGGCTGGAGCGGGACCTCGCGGGCTCGACGCAGCCCTGGAAGATTGTCTTCTTCCACCACCCGCCCTGGTCCAGCGGCGAGCACGGCTCGCAGCTCTCCATGCGGCGCCACTTCGGCCCCATCATGGAGAAGTACGGCGTGGACCTGGTGCTCACCGGGCATGACCACAACTACGAGCGCAGCAAGCCCATGAAGGGTGACGGCATCGCCGCGGACGGCGAGCAGGGCATCCCCTACCTCGTGGTGGGCGGCGGCGGCGCGACGCTGCGGCAGCTCCCGGGCAGCAAGCCGGACTGGAGCGTCATCCGCGACAACCAGACCTACGGCTTCCTCGACGTGACGGTGGTGGACGGCACGCTCACCGCGGAGCTGATGGGCCATGACGGCACCACCGCGGACCGCTTCACGCTGCAGAAGGACCTGCCGCCCCAGGAGCCGCTCCCCGAGGGCGAGCTGGCGCTCGTCGTCGAGGGTGAGCGCGGCGTGGCCCCCCACCGCGCCCTCTTCAGGGCCACCCCGACCCTGACCGGCGCGGCGGTGACCTGGGACTTCGGGGACGGCGGCGCGGCCGAGGGCGAGGCGGTGGAGCACGTCTTCGCCCTCCCCGGTCAGTACACGGTGACGGCCACCGCCACCCAGGGCGCGGTGAAGCAGACGGCCACCGCGCTCGTCCAGGTGGCCGAGGCGGAGTCCCCTGGCGAGGAGCCGCAGACGCCCGACCCGGGCACGCCGGACACGGGCTCGCCGTCGCCCCGCCCGGGGCTGCCGGACTCGCCGGAGGACCCGGATGACGGGCTGAGCGCGTCCAGCGGAGGTTGCGCCGCCGGGCCCACCGCCACCCTCCTCCCTGCCTCCCTGGCCCTGCTGGCCGCGGGCCTGCTCTACCGCCGCCGGAAGTAGGGCAGGTAAGCGCCACGGGGGCCATGCCCGGGCCCCGCCAGGGCGGATTTGCTTTCCGCGCTTGTCAACCCGGCCCGGGGAATGCAAAGCCGCATTCCGTCATGGCCACCCAACGCAAGTCCCGCCCGCACTCGCGGTCGGCCCCGAAGAAGTCCGGCGCCCAGGCCGGGAAGAAGCCCGCACCCTCCGAGCGCCCCGAGCGGCCCCTGCGAGAGGACCTGGTCCTCCAGGCCTGCCTGGAGGCGTACGGCTCGGTCCGGCACGAGGGCCGCATGGCGGACCGGGCCCTGGACTTCACCCTGCGCCGCAAGGCCAACCTCTACTCCAACGAGCGCCGCGCCGTGGCCGAGCGCGTCTATGGCCTGCTGCGCCGCCAGCGCACGGTGGACTTCCTGCTGTCGCGGGCCCACCCGCGCTTCGGCGGCCTGGAGACCTCGCGGCAGGACGTCCTCCGGCTGGCCGCCTCGCGCGTCCTCTACGGCGAGCCCCACGGCCTGGTGGCCCGTCAGTCCGCGCTGACGCCCCCGGACGCCCAGGCCCTGGCCGCGCTCCCCGAGGCCGCCGCCGCGCTGGAGGCCCTGCCCGCCAAGGAGCGCTTCCCCATCGCCGCGTCCCTGCCGGACTTCCTCGCGGACCGCTTCCTCCAGACCTTCGGCCGGGACGCCGCGCGCGCCGCGGAGGCGATGAACGAGCGCGCCCCGCTGGTCGCCCGCGCCAACCTCCTCAAGGGCGACCGCGACGCGCTGGCGCAGCGGCTGACGGCGGAGAAGGTGGACGTGAAGCCCACGCCGCTGTCGCCCCTGGGTCTGGTGCTGGAGACGCGCATCAACGCCTTCTCGCTGGAGAGCTTCCGCGCCGGCCTGCTGGAGCTCCAGGACGAGGGCAGCCAGTTGCTCGGCATGCTCGTGGACGCGCCGCCCACCCGCGTGGTGGACGCGTGCGCGGGCGCGGGCGGCAAGACGCTGCAGCTCGCCGCGCAGATGAAGAACCGGGGAGATTTGCACGCCCTGGACGTGGATGAGCGCCGCATGGAGGACCTGAAGAAGCGCGCGCGCCGCGCGGGCGTGCACAACGTGCGCACCCAGCTCATCCCCCACGAGGGCCCGGAGGCGGACGCCGCGCTGACGCCCCTCAAGGGCAAGGCGGACCGGGTGCTTGTGGACGCGCCGTGCAGCGGCACCGGCACCTTCCGCCGCAAGCCGGACGCGCGCTACCGCCTCACGCCCGAGGATTTGGAGATGCACGTGGGCCGGCAGAAGGCCCTGCTGGCGCGCTTCGCCACGCTGGTGAAGCCCGGCGGCCGGCTCATCTACGGCACGTGCAGCGTGCTGCGCGAGGAGAACGAGGGCGTCGTGGAGGACTTCCTCGCCAGGCACCCCGACTTCACGGTGAAGCCGGTGGCGGAGCTGCTGGGCCCGGAGCTGGGTGAGAAGGTCGGCGCCGGCCCCTACCTCCGGCTGGCGCCCCACACCCACGGGACGGACGGCTTCTTCGGCGCCGTCCTCGTCCGCGCGAAGTAACCTACCTCCGGGGGAGAGAGGGACACCGCTCATGCACCCTGCTGTCCGCTACCGCGTCTCCATGCCCCGGCCGCACACGCACCTGCTGGAGGTGGAAGCCTCCTTTCCGGGGGGCGCCAGCGAGCTGGACGCCGTGCTGCCGGTGTGGACGCCCGGCAGCTACCTGGTGCGGGAGTTCGCGCGGCAGGTGCAGGACGTGACGGCCCACGCGCCAGACGGCGCGCCCCTGCCGGTGCGGCGCACCGACAAGCGCACCTGGCGGGTGGACGCGAAGGGCGCGGCCGTGACGCTGCGCTACCGCGTCTATGCCCATGAGCTGACGGTGCGCACCAACCACCTGGACGGCTCCCACGCCTACTTCAACGGCGCCGCCACGTTCCTCTACACGGAGGCCACGCGCGGGCTGGAGCATCACGTCACGGTGGACGCGCCCCAGGGCTGGCGGACCTTCTGCGCGCTGGGCCAGCGGGCCGGCGCCTTCGTGGCCCAGGACTACGACGAGCTGGTGGACAGCCCCTTCGAGGTCGGCCCCCACTCGCCCCTCACCTTCACCGTGGAGGGCGTGCCGCATGAAGTCGTGGTGTGGGGCGACACGGTGCAGGACCCGGAGCGCCTGTGCGCGGACCTGCGGCGCGTCTGTGAATGCCAGGCCCGGGTGTTCGGCGGGCTCCCCATGCCGCGCTACCTCATCTTGCTGTACCTGACGGAGCGAGGCCGCGGCGGCCTGGAGCACAAGGCCAGCACCGCGCTGCTCTTCCCGCGCGCGGGCCTCGCCAGCAACCGCGGCTGGGAGGACCTGCTCACCCTGGTGGCGCACGAGTACTTCCACCTGTGGTTCATCAAGCGGGTGAAGCCGCGCGCGCTGGTGCCCTTCGACTACGCGAAGGAGAACTACACCTCGCTGCTGTGGGCCTTCGAGGGCTCCACGGCCTACTACGACAACCTCTTCGTGCGGCGCGCCGGGCTGATGTCCGCGCAGCGCTACCTCACGCGCCTGGGCGAGACGCTCACCGCGCTGCACGCCACGCCGGGGCGCCGCGTGCAGACGCTGACGGAGGCGTCCCTCGTGAGCTGGGTGAAGCACTACCGCCCCGACGAGAACTCGCCCAACAGCGCCATCTCCTACTACCTCAAGGGCGAGGTCGTCTCCGCGCTGCTCGACCTGGAGCTTCGCCGCGCCACCGGTGACGCCCGGAGCCTGGACGACGTCATGCGCCTCTTGTGGGAGCGTTACGGCGACGGCTCCGGCGTCCCCGAGGACGGCGTGGAGGCCGTGGCGAGCGAGGTGGCGGGCGTGGACCTCACGCCCTTCTTCGACCGGGCCCTGCGCACCACGGCGCCGCTGGACTACGGCGTCTTCGCGCACGTGGGGCTGGAGCTGAACTTCCGTCCCCGCGAGTCCGCCAGCGACAAGGGCGGCACGCCGCCGCCGCGAGGCCGGGCCGGAGAAGGCAGGCCCCGGGGCTGGCTGGGCGTCACCACGCGGGGCAGCGGCACCATCTCCGTGGTGATGGATGGCTCGCCCGCGCAGGACGCCGGGCTCTACGTGGAGGACGACCTGGTCGCGCTGGATGGCTGGAAGGTGGACGGCGCCAACCTGCTGGCCCGCTGCGAGGAGCGGCGGCCCGGCGAGACGGTGCGCCTCACCGTGTTCCGACGCGACCGCCTGGTGGAAATCCCGGTGGTGCTGGGGACGAAGCCCGCGGAGGCCGCGTGGCTGTCCCGCGTGGAGCGGCCCACGGACGCCCAGAAGGCCGCGTATCAGGCGTGGCTCGGCGTGCCCTGGGAAGAGACACCCGGGGCGTCGTAGGCTCCGGGGCCATGGACCCCGCGTCGCCCAACGTCATCCCACTGGAAGCGCCCCTGCCCCGCTGCACGCGGCACCGGAACGCCGTGGCGGGGTGGCGCTGCGGCCGGTGCGACGCGTCGCGCTGCCCTGACTGCGTGGTGGGGCGGCGGGCCCACACGGTGGAGCTGATTGCGTGCGAGCAATGCGGTGACGTGGCGCAGCCCCTGCTCACCCCTCGCAGCCGGGTGCCCATGGCGCGGCGCCTCCAGTGCGCGTGGCGCTACGTCTTCTCCCAGTCCGGCCTCCAGGTCCTGGTGGCCGTCAGCCTCTTCCTGGCCGTGTTCCGGTGGCTGATGGAGCTTGCCATCTCCTTCTCGGCCCTCATCCCGCTGACAATCTACGGCGGCATCTTCTGGGGCACCTTCTTCACGCTGGCGCAGGGCTCGGCCCGCGGCGAGACGACCCTGCAGTCGCCCGACTTCCGCGACTACTTCCATGACGCCATCCTCCCCGGCCTGCGGGGCGTGGTGACCTTCGCCATCGTCTGGATGCCCGCGTTCCTCTACGTCACGGTGCTGCGCCCGCTGCTGGAGGTGGGGACCTCGGCGCTCGGCGCGTGGCTCCGGAGCCAGGACACGCCCGGGCTGCTGGACGTGGACCCGGTGCTCGTCTTCCTGCTGCTGCTCGGCGCGCTCTGGCTCCCCGCCGCGCTCCTCATCACCGCCGCGCGCCAGCCCATGCTGACCCTGTTCAACGTGCCCGCGACCTTTCGCATCGTCCGCCGCCTGGGCTCGGACTACACGCGAGTCACGGCGGTGCTGATGCTCCTGGGCGTCCTCCACCTGGTGACGCACGGGGTGGCGGTGGTGCTGCGCGTGCTGGACATCTTCCTCGTCTCCCGCGTGCTGGCGGAAGCCGTCACGCTGGTCATCCCCTTCACCGCCGCGCACGTGCTGGGGCTGCTGCTCTACACGCGGGGCGACGTGCTGGGGTATGGCGTGGAGCAGGACTACCTGGTCCCCGTCCTGGGCGACGCCGGGCCGAGCCGCGAGGCCCCGCCCATCCGAGAGAACGCGCCCCTTTTCGGAGCGGAAGCGGTGGCCACCACCGCCGAGGCGCGCACGCCCGAACATGACTCAGCGGAGGCACTGGCGGCCGCCGTGCAGGCCCGTGACGTTCCGCTCGCGATGTCGCTGTATGCCACCGCGCGGCAGCAGCCGCGGCTGCGTGTGCCGCCCGAGCACCACCTGTTCGTCGGGCAGGCCGCGGCCGTGGAAGGAAACTACCCACTGGCGGTAGCGGCGTTGGAATCCGCGGCGGATGTGGCACCGGATGACCCCACCGCGCCCAAGGCGTTGGTCCTCCTGGCGCGAGTCCTGGGCGAGCGGATGCACGACACCTCACGCGCGGAAGAAGTCTACCGCTACGTGCTCCACCGATACCCAGACACGGCAGCGGCGCGCTTCGCGAGTGAACGGGTGGCCCCGACTTCCGACTGATACAGACGTTGCCGCGCTCGCATGCCAGCATCACCCTTCACGGCATGGTTCGCGCACGCTGGTTCTCGTGGCTCATCGGTTTCGGTTTCCTCGCGGCATGTGACCAGGCACCCCGCATGGAGCGCGCGGGAGACGACTGCCAGGCGGAGCTGGTGTCGCTGAAGGTGGAGGTGCTGTCCGCGGACGGCGCGCGCGTGCGCGGGGCCACCGTCACCGGCACCAACGTGAGCTCCAACGTGAGCATCACCGGCGTGACGGATGACCAGGGCATCAGCACCGCCATCAACGAATCGCTCGCGCCCAGCGCGGTGCGGGTGGTGGCCACGGCGGGCGCCAAGGTGTCTCCGCCCCAGCAGGTGGAGTGGTTGTGTGATTCCTGCAACTGCCAGCCAGAGCCGGCCACCCTTCAACTCCAGCTCAATCCGTAAGCCCGCGCCGGATTCCATCGAATGGACGCGAGGGAGGTTGTGCTCCACCCTCCCCATGGAGTACGGCTGCTGGCATGCGTGACGCTCGTCAGCCTTCCCCGCGTCTGGCCCTCCCTGCGACCCGGGAGGCCTCCCAGTCGGCTTCCTCCATGCTCGGGGCCTCGGGGACGTGTTGCCGCTGCGCGCGCGTCACCTGCGCGAGGAGCCCGCTGAGCACACGTTCCAGGTAGGTCCGGGCCCGCCATGTCCGCAGACACCGTGGAACAGTTGCTCCAGTGCGCGCTGTCCGAGCTGACCGCGCGCTACGTCACCCAGGCGAACCCCGTCCCCGCCGGCCTGCTGGAGGCGTTGGACGCGGACCCGCGCGCGGGAGCCCAGGCGCTCGCCCGGCGCATCCGTTCGCGCCAGGAGAAGAACCGCGCCGAGGGCCAGCGCCTGCGCCGCCTGCTCCGCTACGAGACGGAGCTGTGGGCGCAGGGCCACACGCACATCGCGGGCGTGGACGAGGCGGGCATGGCGCCGCTCGCGGGGCCGGTGGTCGCCGCCGCGGCCGTGCTGCCCAAGGGCTTCAAGCTCAAGGGGCTGGACGACTCGAAGAAGATCCTGGACGCCGACAAGCGCGAGGCGCTGGCCGTGGCCATCAAGCGAGAAGCGGTGGCCTGGGCCGTGGGCCGCGCGGAGGTCGAGGAGATCGACCGCATCAACATCTACCACGCGGGGCTGCTGGCCATGCGCCGCGCGGTGGAGGGGCTGGCGGTGAAGCCGGACCACCTGCTGGTGGACGCGCGCACGGTGCCGGAGTGCTCCGTGCCGCAGCAGGGCATCATCAAGGGGGACGCGCTGTCCCTGAGCATCGCCGCGGCCTCCATCCTGGCGAAGACGACGCGGGACCGCTGGATGACGGAGCTGGATGCCCGGTACCCGGGCTACGGGCTCGCCGCGCACAAGGGCTACCCCACGCCGCACCATCTGCAGGCGCTCAAGGAGAAGGGCGTGCTGCCCATCCACCGGCGCAGCTTCGCGCCGGTGCGCGAGGCCCTGGGCCTGCCCACCACGCCATCACCCGACGCACGGCAGGCGGAGCTGTTCCCCGCGGCCGAGCCCCGAACGGCGGTGAAGTCATGAGCGCCGACCGGGACATCGACGAGTGGATGGCCGCGCGCGGCCTCACCCTGCCCGAGGCCAGGGCCCGCGCCCGCGCGGTGCTGGAGGAGGTGGGCCTCACCCGCCCCGGCAAGCAGCGCATGAGCGAGCCCAAGCTGCTCAAGGCGGCGGACGTGGTGGCCGAGCGCTTCTTCCCGGTGTGCGCGGACGCCGCGTGCCTCAAGGTGGCGCAGGCCAGCGGGCGCGAGCCGATTCGCGTCGAGCCGAGGCTGCACTGCGCGCGGTGTGGCGGCTCGGCCAACCGCCGCGCGGAGGTGGCCTTCGTCGAAACGTGCCAGCGCTACGGCGTGCGCCGCGTGGTGGTGGTGGGCGGCTCGCCGGCGGTCCGCGAGGAGCTGGAGGCGAAGCTGGGCCACCAGATTGACCTGCGGATGGTGGACGGCACGGAGCGCCGCACGGCGGACCGCGCCCGCAGCGACCTGGACTGGGCGGACCTGGTGCTGGTGTGGGGCGCCACGGAGCTGCACCACAAGGTCAGCGGCCACTACACGAACGGCGGGCCGGCCTACAGCCGCAAGGTGGTGCACGTGGTGAAGCGCGGGGTGGCGGCGCTGTTGGAGGAGGGCATCACCCACCTGGAGCGGACGCGCTGAGTGCTGGACTCGGGCGCCGCCCCGAAGCGACGCTCGGGGCCATGACGACCGAGTTCATCCTGCTCCGCCACGGAGAGACGGAGTGGAACTCCCTGGGCCGCCTCCAGGGACACCAGGACAGCCGTCTGAGTCAGGCCGGGCTGCGCCAGGCGGACGCCCTGGCCGCGCGCCTGGTGCCCGTCCGCTTCTCCGCGCTCTATTGCAGTGACTTGGGGCGGGCCCGGCAGACGGCGCAGCGCATCGCCGCGCTGACGGGCCACGCCGTCCAGCCGGATGCGCGGCTGCGCGAGCGGGGCCTGGGCATCCTGGAGGGCCTCACCCGGGACGAGGCGCGCCAGACGCACCCGGACGTCTTCGCGGCGTACGCGGGGGGCGCGCCGGACTACGTCGTCCCCGGCGGAGAGAGCACGGCCCAGCGGCTGCGCCACGCGGTGGAGTGCCTGGAGGAGCTGGGCACGCGCCACCGCGGCGAGCGGCTGGTGGTGGTGACACACGGAGGCGTGCTCAGCCTCCTGTTCCGCCACAGCCTGGGGATTCCGCCCGCGGCGCCGCGCACCTTCTCCGTGCTCAACGCCGGGTGGAACCAGTTCGACTACCACGAGGGCACATTTCGGCTGGTGACGTGGGGGGACGTCACCCACCTGCGCGCCACCAGCCTCGACGACACCTGAGCGCCGGGCCGCGGGCGCTCATCCGCGGCTACAGCTCCGCGTGGGGGCGCTCGTCGCGGCGCGCCACCCGGGCGGTGGCCGGACGGACCTCCAGCTCCGCGCGGGCCTCGTCGATGGCGTCGCACACCCCGGCGGCGGCCCGCTCCACCTGCTCCAGCGTGTGGGCCGCCATCACCTGCATGCGGAAGCGCGTCTCGCGCACGCGGACGGCGGGGTACTCCACCAGGTTGGCGAAGATGCCGCGGTCGAACACCTTCTTCGCGGCCAGCCGCGCCACCTTCGCGTCGCCCACCTGGACGGGGACGACGTTGGACGGCTCGCCCAGGCACTTCACGCCCCGCGCCTGGAAGGCCTCGCGCAGCGCCAGGATGTTCTCCCGCGCCTTGGCGCGCAGCGCGTCGCCCTCTTCCGAGCGGACGATGCGCAGCGACTCCAGCACCACCGCGGCCTGCATGGGCAGCAGCGCGTTGGAGAAGATGTGGGGCCCGCCCATGATGCGGATGAACTGACGCACCGCCGGCGAGCGCGTGGCCACGAAGCCGCCATTCGTGCCGAACGTCTTGGAGAAGGCGCCCACCACCAGGTCCACCTTCCCCAGCAGCCCCTGCACGCCCAGGCTGCCCGTGCCCCGGGGGCCCAGCGCGCCCAGGTCATGCGCCACGTCCACCAGCAGCGCCGCGCCGTACTCGCGGCAGATGGCCTGCAGCTCCTCGATTCGCGGCACGTCCGAGTCCATGGAGAACAGGCCCTCGGTGACGACGAGCACCGCGTTCTTCGTGTCGCGGGCGCGAATCTCCTGGAGCTTGCGCCGCATGGCGCGGTTGTTGAGGTGCGGCACGCGGCTGACGTTCATCGTCGCGGCGGCGGCGCCCTGCTGGAGGCACGCATGCGACAGCGCGTCCAACACCACGTGGTCATCCGGACGCACCAGCCCGGCGATGACGCCGAAGCCCGCGCCCCAGCCGGTGGAGAACAGCGCCACGTGCGGCGTCTGCAGGTGCTCCGCGAGCGCCTTCTCCAACAGCAGCGACGGCGCCGTGTTGCCCCCCAGCATCGCCGAGCCCGCGCTGTGCAACCCATACTCCTGGATGGCCCGCTGCGCGGCCTCCACCACCGCCGGGTGCGTGGACAGGGACAGGTAGTCCTGCGAGCCGAAGTTGAGCCCCTGGCGCGCCGCCCCCGTCTCGCTGCGGACACCACACTCCGGCTTCGGTGCCGCCTCCAGGCTCCGCGAGTACGGCCACAGCCCCGTCTGCCGCCGCGACTCCTGCCACTCGAAGAAGGGCTCCGTCCGACCCAGCAGGTCAGGCCCCGTCGGCTGCGAGTAATGGGAGATGAAGTGGGTGAAGAGCGGCGAGTCGAGTTGAGCTCGGAAATCCATGGAGCACGTCCAGGGGGGGAAGGTCGCGCTGTCAACGAGAGGCGCGGCGCTCGGGGAGGGGAGCGAGCGGCGCATTTAATGCCTCTGCATCTTTTCAGTGTCAACCCGCCTACTCTGACGGCTCTGCTGTATTCGTTTGTTGCGATTCAACCGGATGTGCGGCGTAGGCTGAAACAGGCGCAAGGCAACCAGACAGCCTCGTTTTCCGTGAGGCGAAAGCAATGAATCCAGCTCTTTCACCCCAGGACAGCGGCCATTTTCGGCGGCCCCTGCCCTGAGGTACGAGCGAGTGTCCGTCAGTCGTCGTTCTGCCGCAGGGCCGCCAGGACGTTGAGGTCTTCCAGGGTGGTGGTGTCCCCGGAGGCCTGCTTGCCCGCGGCCACGTCGCGCAGCAGCCGGCGCATGATCTTCCCCGAGCGCGTCTTCGGCAGGGCCTCCGCGAAGCGGATTTCATCCGGCCGGGCGATGGCGCCAATCTCGCGGCCCACGTGGGAGGCCAGCGTCTTCTTCAGCGCGTCGGACGGCGTGTTGCCCTGCTTCAAGGTGACGAAGGCCACCAGCGCGGTGCCCTTCAAGTCATCCGGCCGGCCCACCACGGCGGCCTCGGCGACGGTTTCATGGGACACCAGCGCGCTCTCCACCTCGGCGGTGCCCAGGCGGTGGCCGGCGACGTTGACCACGTCATCCACGCGGCCCATCAGCCAGAGGTAGCCGTCCGCGTCGGTGCGGGCGCCGTCGCCGGTGAAGTACATGCCGGGCAGTTCGTTGAAGTAGGTGCGCACGTAGCGGTCCGGGTCGCCGTACACGGTGCGCAGCATGGAGGGCCAGGGGCGCGTGACGAAGAGCAGTCCGCCCTGCCCTCGCGGCACCTTGTTGCCCTCGCGGTCCAGAATCTCCGCGTGGATGCCGGGCAGCGGCAGCGTGGCCGAGCCGGGCTTCGTCGGCGTGGCCCCCGGCAGCGGCGACACCATGATGCCGCCCGTCTCCGTCTGCCACCAGGTGTCCACCACGGGGCAGCGGCCGCCGCCGATGACGTCGCGGTACCACATCCACGCCTCGGGGTTGATGGGCTCGCCCACGCTGCCCAGCAGGCGCAGCGAGGACAAATCATGCTTGCGCACGGGCTCCTCGCCCAGGCGCATGAAGGCGCGGATGGCGGTGGGCGCGGTGTAGAGGATGGTGGCCTTGTACCGCTCGATGATGTCCCAGAAGCGGTCCGGCCCCGGCTGAGTGGGCGCGCCCTCGTAGAGGACGGTGGTGACGCCGTTCATCAGCGGGCCGTAGACGACGTACGTGTGCCCCGTCACCCAGCCCACGTCGGCGGTGCACCAGTAGACGTCGTCGTCGCGCAGGTCGAACACCCAGCGCGTGGTGAGCGACGCGCCCACCGCGTAGCCGCCCGTGGTGTGCAGCACGCCCTTGGGCTTCCCGGTGGAGCCCGACGTGTAGAGGATGAACAGCGGGTGCTCGCTCTCCACCCACTCCGGCGCACACTCCGCGGACTGGCCGTTCACCAGCGTGTCCCACGCCACCAGCTTGGGGCCGGACAGCGCCAGCGCGTCGCCCGTGCGGCGGAGCACCACCACCTTCTCCATGGAGGCCATGTGGGGCAGCGCGGCCTCCACGTTCTTCAAGAGCGGCACCACCGCGCCCTTGCGCCAGCCGCCGTCCGCGGTGAGCAGCACCTTGGCGCCCGCGTCGTTCATGCGCTCCTGGAGCGCCTCCGCGGAGAAGCCGCCGAACACCACGGAGTGCACCGCGCCGATGCGCGCGCACGCCAGCATGGCCACCGCGGCCTCGGGCACCATGGGCAGGTAGATGCCCACGCGGTCCCCCTTCCGCACGCCCAGCGACTTGAGCGCGTTGGCCAGCTTGTTCACCTCGGCGGCCAGCTCAGCGAACGTGACGCTGCGGCGGTCACCGGGCTCGCCCTCGAAGAGGATTGCGGGCTTGTCCCCGCGGGTGGCCAGGTGCCGGTCCAGGCAGTTGTAGGCCAGGTTCGTCTTGCCCTCGACGAACCACCGCGCGTGCGGCGGCTTCCAGTCGAGCACCGTCTGGAAGGGCTCCTTCCAGTACAGCTCCTCGCGGGCCCGCTCGCCCCAGTACCTGTCCGGGTCCCTGGCGGCCTCGTCCCAGAGCTGCTGGTACTGCGCCATGCTCCGGATGTGCGCGCGCTGGGCGAACGCCTCTGGAGGCGGAAAGACGCGTGCTTCCGTCAGGACCGAGTGAATCTCATGCTTCGAATCCGCCATGCGTTCCTCCAGCGTGGACAATGCCACCCTGTTCTAGGAACGCGCGACGCGGGGCTCAACCTTCTGTGTCGCAGCGCTTCGAATCCTTGACGGCCTCGTAGCGGAGCCACATCTCGCAGACGCACTCGTCGGGGCGGCGCGTGTCGTAGCGGACCCGCAGCACGCCGTCGAACTGCGTTTCGCACTGCGTCGTACCGTCGATGTGGATGTTGATCTGGTCCAGGAGGCACTCCTGGCCGTTCACCTCGGCGGCGGCCTTCACCACGCTCCCGTCGATGGAGAAGTGGTCGCCGTCCTCCAGGAAGTAGCCCACGAGGTGGCTGTCCAGGAAACCGAAGTCCAGGCGGACGACCCGTCCGCTGATTTGAAGGGTGCCGTAGAGCTGATTGCGGTTGGCCTCCAGCAGGCCGCAGTCGTCGCGGAGCACCTCGACGGGCTCGAACACGTAGTCACCCGGCTCCTGGACGCGGGGCAGGCAGCCCGCCAGGCAAGCCAGGAGCAGACCAGGGAGGACGAGGCGATGGCGTCTCGGAGTCGACACGGCGGGCACCATACCCCAGGGCCCGCATCTAGGAAGTGCGAGCGTGACGGCAGCGGGTAGACTGGAGGTCATGCCCGAATACCGCAACCCCAAGCCCACCGTGGACTGCATCATCGAGCTGCCCGGTGAACGCATCGTCCTCATCCGGCGCGCGAATCCGCCTGTGGGCTGGGCGCTGCCGGGGGGCTTCGTGGACGAAGGCGAGCCGCTGGACGCCGCCGCCGTGCGCGAGGTCCTGGAGGAGACGGGACTGCACGTGAAGCTGTCGGAGCAGTTCTTCACGTACTCGGACCCTCGGAGGGATCCGCGCCAGCACAACATCTCCACCGTCTACATCGGCTCGGCCGACGGTGAGCCGAAGGGCGCTGACGACGCGGCCGAGGCCCGGGCCTTCCGGCTGGACGCCCTGCCGCGGGACTTGTGCTTCGACCACGACACCATCCTGTCCGACTACGTGACGTACAAGCGGACCGGCCAGCGGCGGAAGCTGTAGGAGCGGCGCGAGAGGATGCATTACGCGCTCGTCCTGCTCGCCCTGGGCGGCCTGCTGACCTTCCACGAGCTGGGGCACCTCGTCGCCGCGCGGCTGCTCGGCGTGCGGGTGCCCCGCTTCGTGTTCGGGTTCGGCCCGCCGCTGGTGTCCTTCCGCCTGTGGGGGACGCAGTACGTGGTGGCGGCGGTGCCCCTGGGCGCCACGGCGCACCTGCAGGGGATGAACCCGCACCGCGCGGACACGGAGGAGGCCGCGGGCTTCGCCTCGCGCGGGCCGCTGCTGCGCATCCTCATCATCCTGGCGGGGCCGCTGGCCAACTACGCGCTCGCGTTGGGCGTGCTGTTCGCGCTGTACACGTCGGGCACGCACGTGGTGGTGCCGCTGACGGTGGGGACGGTGCAGCCGGGCTCCGAGGCGGCGCGCGCGCAACTGCTGCCCGGGGACCGCATCGTCCAGGTCTCCGGACAGCCGCCGCGGAGCTGGTCGGAGTTCGTGGAGAAGGTGGGCGCGGCGCCGGGCGCTCCCCTGGAGCTGGAGGTGGAGCGTGGCGGAGAGCGGCGCGCCGTGGTGGTCCGGCCCCGGCCGGATGAGCGCGGCACGGGCCGCATCGGGGTGAGCCAGCAGTACGTCTACAAGGCGCATGGCGCGGGTGAGGCGCTGAGCCATTCGTTCACGCACACCGTGAACGTGGCCTCGGAGGGCGTGGCGCTGCTGAAGCGGATGCTGGACGACCTGGAGAGCCCGGACGCGGCGAGTCCCGGCGCGCTGGTGCGGCAGGAGTCCGCGGACGCGATGGCGTCAGGGACGGACGCCCTGCTGCGGACGCTGGTGGCCGCGTCCGTGGTGCTGGCGCTGTTGACGCTGCTGCCCGTGCCCGGCCTGGACGGAGGCCGCGTGCTGCTGCTGCTTGTCGAGGCGGCGAGCGGCCGGCGCGTCCCACCTCGCGTGGAGACGGTGGCGCAGACGGTGGGGTTCCTGGGCATCGCCGTGGCGGTGGTCATGATGGCGACCGCGGAGATTCGCCGTGCGCTGCCGGCGCGGCTGGGCATGGAGGAAGCGCCGGCCCCGGATGCGGGGGTGGCACAGCCTCCGCGGACCACGACCGGCGCGGCGCCCACGGGTTCGCCCCAGGCGCCTTCCAGCGCCGAGGCTCCGCCGTCCACCTCGAACACCTCGCCCGCGGGTGCCGTGGCGCCTTCGCCCTGACAGCCCGCGTGCCGCGCGTCAGGGGCCCGCGACGGCGACGTCCCGTCTGGCCACGGCGGGCGATTGTCCTGCGGGAGCCAGCGAGATGGGAAGCGCCGAATCCGCAGATGAGTGAGCCGCGGCGACACGTCAACCGTTGCCGCGGCCATCTGCCCCAGCCCATCCCGGTCCCCGTGGAGAGGCAGAGCGCCGCCAGATGTTCCTCATTTGTGCGGATGCAATCGTGCCTGACTCAAAATCCCTGTCGTGGAATCACTCCGTGCCAGCAGCGCTGTTGCTGATGGCGCCCTTCGACCTCCTGGCCTCGTTGGCCATGGACATCTACCTGCCTGCCGTTCCGACGCTGCCTGGCGTCCTCGACACCTCCCCCGCCATCGTCCAGCTCACCCTGAGCCTGTACATGGCGGTGCTCGGGCTCGGGCAGATGGTGTTCGGCCCCATCTCCGACCGTATCGGCCGGCGCCGCGTGCTGTTGACCGGCGCCCTCCTGTTCGCCGTCACGTCCTTCCTGCTCGCGCTCACCTCGGATGCCGCGCTGTTCGTGGGCCTCCGGCTCCTCCAGGCCATGGGAGCGTCCGCGGCGCTCGTCGCCACGTTCGCGACGGTCCGCGATGTCTATGCGGAGCGCCCCGAGAGCGCCGTCATCTACAGCCTGTTCAGCACCCTGCTGGCCTTCGTCCCGGCGCTCGGCCCCATCGCGGGGGCGCTGCTCATGCAACGCTTCGGATGGCGAGCCATCTTCATCACGCTCGGCCTCCTGTCGGCGGCGGCGCTGCTGCAAGCCTTGCCCCGGTGGCATGAAACGCGCCCACCCCAGGGGCTCCAACGCAGGCCCGCGCTCCGGCACCTCCTGAGCAGCGCCCCGTTCTGGACGTACACCCTGGGCTTCAGCGCGGCCATGGGCTCGTTCTTCGTGTTCTTCTCCACCGCGCCCCGGGTGCTCATCGGCCAGGTGGGGCTCTCGGAGCTCGAGTTCAGCCTCGCCTTCGCCACCGCCGCGCTCGCGATGATTCTGACGACCCGCTTCGCGAAGCGCTTCGTGGCGGAGTGGGGGCTGGCGGGAAGCCTCACCCGAGGCATGGGCCTGCTGCTGCTCGGCGCGGCGCTCCTGACGGCGGGGCAGCTCCTGATGGCGCCGTCCTTCTGGACCTTCGTCGCGCCCATGTGGCTCATCGCCGCGGGCATCGTGTTCTCCGTCTCCGTCACCGCGAATGGCGCACTCCAGGCCTTTGGCGATGTGGCGGGCACGGCCGTCGCGCTCTACTTCTGCATCCAGAGCCTCATCGTCGGCCTCCTGGGCACGCTGATGGTCGTCGTGCTGAACGGCGACACGGCGTGGCCCCTGGTGGGATACGCGACGCTGATGGCCCTGGTGACGTTGACCGCCCTCCAGCGCCTCAGGAGCTGCCCAGGCGCCCAGCAGGAACCCACGCCCGCCACGGACGCTGGCGCCACCTAGCCCGTCCGCGCGCCCCTCCCCGCTCCGTGAGGGCCCTCCCCTCACGGAGCGGCGAAGGCCCATGTCCCGGGGGACGGAACCTCCCATGCCCCCTGGCTGTCCAGGAGCCAGCCGGGCGTCGGCCGTCTTTCGGTCGACGTCTCCCGGTCGTTCAAGGAGCAGCGAGCCATGCAAGGTCCTATGCTTCCCCCCGCGATGAACACCAAGGCAGGCGGTGGACTCTTCTGTGAGCTGTACTGGGGCGACAATCTGTCCGAGGCGTGGAGCTACGGGCCGGAGCGAGCGAACGTCCACGCGGCGCCGGACGAGACGGCCCCCCTGCCGCTCTATGGCTTCACGCTGCCCGAAGAGCCGTTCCTGCTCGCGGAGCGCACCGCCCAGGGCTGGCGCATCCACCTGCCCCCCGCCGCCCGTGCCGAGCGCGCCCTCAAGGGCGACAGCTACGCCGCCGTGCCTGCGACGGACCTGCGCCAGCACGAGGGCCGCGCCACCATCGACCTCGCCGAGGGCATGACGCTGCGCATCTCCGAGGGCCAGCTCTCCCTGCGCCTCCAGGGCTCCGTCGTGAAGGAGCAGGTGAACCGGCTCCGGTGGAAGGACTTCGGCTGGCTCGTGGTCGTGAGCATGCTCTTCCTCAGCCTGCCGGTGGGCTTCCTCATCGCGGGCCCCACCCCTCAGCGCATGGAGGAGTCCAAGGTCCGCGCCATGAGGCTGGCGGCTGAAAAGGAGGCCGAGCGCCGCAAGGCCATGGGCCTGGACACGCCGATGCGGCCCCTCACCGACGCCGAGCGCGAGGCGAAGAGCGACGCCGGTGACGACGTCACGGTTCCCGCCTTCCTGCGCGTTCGCTGAGCGGAGCCCTCGGCTCAGGGCCCCAGGCCGACCCAGACCTCCCCATCCTCGAAGAACTCCTTCTTCCAGATGGGGACGTCCTGCTTGAGCCGCTCGATGGCGTACTCACAGCCGCCGAACGCCTCCTTCCGGTGAGGCGACGCCGCGGCGATGACGACGGCCAGCTCCCCGGGCACCAGCGTGCCCACGCGGTGGATGATGGACAGGCGCACGCCGGGGAACTTCGCCGCGGCCTCCGCGCCAATCTCCGCCAGCTTCTTCTCCGCCATGGGCGCGTAGGCCTCGTACTCCAGGCGCAACACCCGCCGGCCCTTCGTCTGGTTGCGCACGGAACCGCTGAACGTCACCAGCCCGCCGCAGGCCTCGCCGCTGACGGCCTCCACCACCTCTTCCAGCCGCAGGGGCCGGTCCACCACCCGGAACCGCTCCGGCGCGCCGCCCGCCACCGGGGGAATCAGCGCCACCTCCGCCCCGTCACCCACAGGGGCGTCCGGCCCGACGAACGCCTGGTTCACGGCCACGCGAAGGTGCGGCAGGAGCGGCGCCAGCGCGGGGTGCCGCTCGGTCAGCTGCCGCAGCACGTCGCGCACCTGCGCGCCCGCGGGCACCTCCAGGGACTCACGCGTCTGGCCGGTGCGCTCGCGCGCGGCGGCGAAGTAGAGGACGGTGACGCGCGGGGCGCTCAACGCGAGGCCTCCTGCTCCGCGCGCAGGGACAGGCGCCCCTTGAGCCGGCCGCCGCCCTCCACCGGGGCGAAGTCGAGGAAGCCCGAGTCCAGCGGCGTAATCCTGTCCAGCAGCGCCCCGGAGAGCGCCTTCGTCGCGCCCAGCAAGGCGCTGGGCACGCCGGGGACCTTCTCCGCCGTCCGCAGGTCCGCGCGCAGCCGGCCCAGGTCCACCATCAGCGACACGTGGCCGGTGCTGAAGGCCTCGCCACCGAAGCGCTCCCGCAGCTCGGCGCCCACATCCCCGCGAGGACGCCCGTCCAGCACCTCTCCCGCGAGCAGGCTGGCGCGCTCGGGCAGGATTCGCAGCTCCACCGGCTGCTCCCGGATGCGCGTCCGGAACAGCGTGCCGTCCGGCTCCTGCTGCGTCGTGTAGCGCAGCGGGGAGTCCTCCAGGTGCTTCTGCACGAGCGCCCGGACGGGCTCCGACGCCGTCAGGCCGGCCTCCACCACGAGGGTCCCCTTGGGGTCGGGCCGCTTGTTGCGGAGGAAGTTGCGGAAGAAGGCCGGGATGTCGAAGTACGCGCGCAGCACCACGTCCCCTCGCAGCGACTGGAGCAGCGCCTCCACGTCCAGGCCCTCGCGACGCCAGGACGCCACCACCCGCTCGCGGCGCTCGGAGCCGGGCGCACCGAAGACCAGCCGCGCCAACTCCTCGGGCGGCACGGAAATCTGCGCCGCGGCGATGGGCCCCAGCTCCGCGTCCTTCAGCAGCGCCGACGCAGGCGCGCGGGCGCCCTGGAACAGGGGCGTCGTGGAGGACAGGAAGCCGTCCAGGTCCACCCGCTCCGGCATCACCGCCAGCGACGCGGCGAAGCCTCGAATCGGGTGGGTGTCCTCCGCCGCGCCGGGCTGCTGCGCGGAGAAGAGATACACGCTGCCGTCCGCCACCTTCGGGCGGAGCTCGGTCAGCAGCGGGTCCTCCGCGAGTCCCGGCCCCGTGAGGCCCCGCACCGCCTGGCGCGCCACCTCCGCGTCGGGGATGGCCAGCACCTGGGCCTGGCGGGGCTCACCGTCCTCGGGCTCCTCCAAGCCCTCCGGCACGGCGAGGTAGAGGTAGCCGCGGTCCTCGAAGAGGAGCATCGGTGGCCCACCCGCCGCGGGCTCCACCGTGACGGAGCCGTCCGGCCGCGGCATCACGCCATGCCCCGCGCGCTCCAGCTCGCTCGCGACGGCGCTCATCGCCGCCTCGGGCTCGGTGATGCCCAGCAGCGTCACGACTCCGTCGAAGTCCGGGAGCAGGAAGAAGCCGAAGCCCTCGTCGGCGTCCACCACCGTCCCGGCGTCGCCCTCCAGGTCCGCGAAGAGCAGCGGCAGCAGCGGAGAGGCCTCCACGGCCTGCCGCGCGTTCTCCGGCCCCACGAGCCGCGCGTAGAAGTCCATCAGCCGGTCCACGTGGCCACGCAGCTCGGGCAGCCACATGACGGTGCGCGCGCTGGCGGGCACCGCGCGCAGCACCGGCCGGGGCACCACCGTCAACTGGACGCGGCCGACCTCTTCTCCCTCATGCAGGGCGCGCACGGTATAGGCGCCCGTGCGGGAGAAGGCGTGGGACACCCACGGGGCCGTCTGGGCGTCGCTGCCATCACCGAAGTCCCAGGTGACGGCGGTGGCGTCCTCGCGCTGCGAGCCGAGGTCCACCGGCACGCCCGCCTCCACCGTCCGGTCCTGCCCCAGGTCCGGCCGCACCACGCGGCGGCAGCCGGAGGCCCAGGGGCCCACGGCGGCCGTCAACAAGAGGAGCGCGACAAGAGACCTGGGGCGGCGCGGAATGAGCGGCATGAGCCGCTTAGTAGTCCAGCGCCAACCCGAACATCCAGCGGCGGTTCGAAAGGTTCAGCCCCGGGCCGCCGAAGTTGTCCACATCCGCATAGGTGTACTCGGCGAACACGTAGCTGTGGTTCACCCCCATGTCGGAGTCGAAGTCGCGCGCGAAGCGCGGCTCCAGCACGTCCAGGAGGAAGGCCACGCCGCCCGTCGCGCCCCAGCCCCAGCGGCCACCCGAGCCCCGGCCGCCGTCCGCCGTCTCGGTGCCCGTGCCCTTGGTGATCCACCAGGGCGTGTAGATGAGCCCCAGCTTGCCGTAGGGCACCAGCGGGATGCCCCACTCGAAGGCGGCGTAGTCGAACTTGTAGAAGGCGTTGAAGCTCAGGGGAATCAAGCGCAGCGCCGTGCGCTCCGCCGCGGCCACTCCCGAGGCCAGCTTCGCCGAGCCGTACTTCTCGCCGTAGCCGGCGGAGAAGCCCACGCCCGCGGTGCCCACGCCCTGGTAGAAGTAGCGCTGGAGCTCCACCTCGAACGTCAGCAGCGACTCATCGCCGAAGTAGTCCTTGTACGGCGTACCGCTGAGCCCCGGCTCTTCGTCGATGAGGGGCTTGTAGCCGCCCATGCGGAACTGGATGCCGCCCGTGCGAGGCGACCGCAGCGAGACTTCCTCCTCCACCACTACCGTGTCCTGTCCCCAGGCGGGCAGCGTAGCGAGCAGCGCCACGAACCCCAGGGCCGATGCCCGACTCATGACCGCTTCCTCCTCGACGACAGCCAGATTCCGAGGGACGCCAGCACCGCGCACCCCGTGATGCCACCACCCGCCGCGGCGCAGCCACCCGTCTCGGCGCCGCCAGCGTCAAGGTACCCCTGATAGAACCCGCTGCTCGCAACGGGCGCCCCGGTCGCGATGGCCGAAGGCTCGCTTTGATTGCCCGCCCTGTCGATGGCGATCGCCCGAACGGCATACTCGACGCCATTCTCGAGTCCTCCCTCCATGCGGAAGACCGTGTTCGCCGCGACCTGCGTCTTCGCCGTAATCACCTCGCCCGTGCCCGAGCCACCATCCTCGCCCGAGGTGAGCTGAAGCACCTGAACTTCCATGCTGGTCGCGTCGCTCGGCACCTTGACGGAGACACTCAGCGCGGCATCCAGCCCCGTGACGGTTGGCGCCTCCGGCACCGCGGGCGGCTCCGGGTCATAGACGAGCTTGTAGGTGGGCGTCCCAATCGAAACGAACGAGTCGTCGCATGTATTCGTCACCACCACCAGGCGCTTGGTGGTCGCGCAGAGCCGGAACGTCTTGGAGGCCGTCTGCGACTCGCAGGTCGCTCCGCCCGCCGCCAGCGCCTCGGCTGCGTTGAAGGTCACCGCCCCCGTCAGTTGCGCGTCCGAAACCGCAATCTCAGCGAGCGACAGGTCGCCCTCCCCAGGCTCGCCTGAGCAGCTCGAATCGTCCGAGAGCCAGAGATGGAGCACGTCGCAGTTGCCGGCGGTACGCGTCCAGTTGACGGTACGGTCCAGGTCACAGTCTTCCCGGGAGACGACGATATCTTCGCCCTGCAGGATGTCGCCCGCGGCGGCGAACGTCACGCTCTGCCCCAGGGCAGTCGACGCGAAGAGCAAGAGGCCAACAAGAATGAGGCGCATGGGTACGCCCAGGCTAGCAAGCGGGAGGCCACAGGAAAGGCCTTCCCGTCCGCTGGAAAACCCTCCGCGCGGGCCGTCCCGCCGCGCCAAACAGGCAGGACGGCCCCGGGGGCTTTGCCAAATTGTCAGGCGGGGCGCTCGGCCAGCCGGAATCCGGCCTCCACCAGGTTGAGGGCGGCGCCCCGGCTGGCGTTGTCCACCGAGGCGAAGAGCGTCACCCACTCCGGCGCCTGTGGGAATGCGCGCACCCGGCCCACATGCACCGCCGGGTCCGACGTGACGAGCATCGGCATGGGGTACACGCGCTCGCCCGGCACATCCAGCACCTTCAAGGCCCCGGACGTCTTGAGGGCCGCGCGCACCTGCTCCACCGGGCCCGGCTTCTTGAGCTGCACGTTCAGGGTGAGCCCGTGGCCGTAGAAGGTGGGCACCTGCACCGCCGTCCCGGCGATGACGGGCACGTCCCCCTTGGACGAGAAGAGCCGGGCCGCCTCCAGCGTCCAGCCGCCCTCCTCCTCCGTCCACGGCGAGTTCACCATGAAGCCACCCACCTGGGGCACCAGGTTGAAGCCCACGCGGTGGGGGAAGGCGTGCGGCTCCGGCTCGCGGCCCGACAGCAGGTCCGCCGTCTGCTTCTCCAGCTCCGCCACCCCGCGCACCCCCGCGCTGGACGCCGCCATCAGCGCCGTCACCTGCGCGCGCGTCACGCCAAAGGCCTTCCGCAGCGGCTCCACCACGTGCACCGCGGCCGTGGTGACGGCGCCCGGCAGGCACACGATGCGCCCCTTGAAGGTGAAGCCCGCGCCCAGCACGTCCGCGTTGAAGCCCGGCAGCACCATGGGGACGTTGCCGTCCCCCCGGAAGGCGTTGCTGGCGTCCACCACCCACGCGCCCGCCGCCTGCGCGGCCGCGGCCAGCGTGCGAGAGGCCTCCGCGGGCGTGGCCAGCAGCACCAGCTTCACGCCCCGGAAGGCGTCCGGCGTCGCGTGCTCCACCTCGAGCGAGTCCTCGCCGTACTCCACCTCCATGCCCTTGGAGCGCTCGGAGCCGAAGACGCGCACCTGTTCGGCGGGCACGTCCTGCGCGTACAGCGCGGCGAGCACCTCGCGGCCCACCACGCCCGTCGCGCCCACCACGCCAATCGTCAAGTCGTCTCTCATGGCGCGTCCTTTACGCCACCGGAGGCCGGGAGCGCGAGCACCACGAGGCGGCTCAGTCTTCCTTCAACCGCGCCGTGGGCGCCGGCCCGGGCAGCGGGGGGAACTTCGGGTTGCGCTCCGGCTCCGAGGCCCGCACGTAGTGCGGCTCCATGGCGAAGAGCGCCTCCAGCGTCTGCGTCTCCGGGAAGCGCGCGAGCCGCGCCAGCGCCACCGCGGACGGGAAGGCCGGCGCCGCCAGCAGCCGGTGCGGCGCCACCCCGTGCGACTCCAGGGCAGCGCGGTAGTCCACCAGCGCGGGCCCCAGCGCCACGGCCCGGGGCTCGGCGGCCATCCTCGCGGCCACCTCCGCGGGCGACATGGCCGTCTCCGGCGCCAGCGGCTCCACCGCCCCGCCCCGGCGCACGTAGGCCCCCAGGTACAGGTCGTCCTTGCGCGCCACCGCCAGGCAGTACAGCGGCACGTCCTCGGGCCCCTCCAGCGCCACCGCCGCCAGCGACGAGGCCCCGGCCACCTTCAGCTTCGCCGCGTACGCCAGCGACTTCGCCGTCGCCAGGCCGATGCGCAGCCCCGTGAAGGAGCCCGGCCCCAGCCCCACCACCAGCCCCTCCAGGCCCGGCAGCGTGGCGCCGTGCCGCGCCAGCAGCTCCCCGACGATGCCGGGCAGCAGCTCGCTCTGCTTGCGCGGCGGGCCCACCACCACGTGCTCCAGCGTGCGCGGCGCGCCATCCGGCGCGCGCTCCACCAGGGCCAGCGACAAGGTCAACGTCGAGGTGTCCAGCGCGAGGAACATGGGACGGCTCACTACACCGGCGCGGCCCACATTGCCTGCGGAATCTCCGACAGGCGGTCATCGCAGCGGTACAGCCGGACGCGCACCACGCCCTTGTCCAGCATGTCCAGCTTCCGGGCGGCGCCCTTGGACAGGTCCACGATGCGCCCGTCGATGAAGGGGCCCCGGTCATTCACGCGCACCTTCACCGCGCGGCCGTTCTCCATGTTCACCACGCGCAGGCACGAGCCGAAGCGCAGCTTGCGGTGCGCGGCCGTCATCGCCTCCTGGTCGAAGCGCTCGCCGCTGGCGGTGGGGCGCCCGTGCAGGCCGGGGCCGTAGAACGAGGCCAGCCCTTCCCCCAGGTACGAGCGCGGCATCTTCGGGCGCTTCGTCACGCCGGGCGCGCCACCGCGGGGCTTCGGCGACTTCGACGAACGGGGGGGCGCCTCCACCGGGTCCGGCTTCGCCGCGCGCGAGGCGCACGCGGAGGTGAAACCCAGACAGAGCAGTCCGGCAACGGCGAATCCTCGCATGCGACCTCTAGCGGGTGATGTCGTTGGTCACGGCCAGCAGCATCAGCAGGACGAGCAGCGCGAGCCCCACCATGTTGGCCACCTCGCGGACGCGAACAGGGATGGGGCGGCGGCGAATTCCCTCCCAGGCGGCGGAGAGCAGGTGGAACCCGTCCAGCACCGGGATGGGCAGCAGGTTCATCACGCCCAGGTTGATGGAGATGAGCGCCATCAGGTGGAGGAAGCTGTCCAGGCCCTGCTCCGCGCTCTTGGACGCGAGCTGGTACATCATGATGGGGCCGCCCACGGTGTTCATCGGCACCGAGCCCGTCACCAGGCCGCCGAGGACGCGCACCATCTGCCCCACAATCTTCGGGACGATGAGCGCGGCCTGCTTCAGCGCGTCACCCGGGCCCAGGTGCACCGTCACCTCATCCAGCACCGGCATGTCCGCGGCGGAGAGCACCCAGGGCCGCACACCCAGGACGATGGGAGAGGTCGCCGTGCCCAGCTCGTCCTCCGTCTTCAGCGGCGCCTGCGCCAGCGTCTTCGTGCGCTCGCCGTCCGCGCCCCGCCACGTCAACTGGAAGGAGCGCTCCTTGAGCGCGTTCAGCTTCGAGGAGAACTTGACGAAGGACTCCGGCTTCTCGCCATCCAGGGCGATGATGCGATCTCCAGGACGCAGGCCGCCCTTCTCGGCCGCGCTCCCCGGCGCCACCGTGGCCAGGTACAGGTCGGACGTCTCCGCGCCCACCGCCGCCAGGCCCTCGCCCGGCTGCTTCGGCACGGTGAGCTTCAGCACGGACGGCACCCGCCCCGTCACCGCGCCCGCCGCCACCGGCTCCATGCGCCGCAGCGTCAGCTCCAGGGGCGCGCCCTCCGCGTGCTTGTCCAGCTCCTGCTGGAAGCGCGCCTCGGTCTCCACGCTCACGCCGTTGACGGCCAGGATGCGGTCGAAGGTCCGCAGTCCGGCCTGCTCCGCCACCGAGCCCGGCGGCACGCCCATGATGGGCGGCTTCGACACCGCTTCCACACCGATGGAGCCGCGCTCCACCGTGTCGATGGGGGACGTCTCCACCTGCTTCGTGGGCGTCACGTCCAGCGTCAGCTTCTGGCCGTTGCGCTCCAGCCCGATGGGGATGGGCCGCTCGAAGCGGCCGACGAACGCCTCCCGCATGTCGTTGAATGTGCGCACCGGCTCGCCATCCACGGACAGGATGCGGTCACCCGGGCGGATGCCAGCGGCCTGCGCGGGCATGCCCTCGCTCACCGAGCCCACGTAGGTGGAGGTGGCCTGGTGCGGGCCGAGGAAGACGAAGAAATAGACGAGGATGGGGAAGATGAGGTTGAAGGCCGGCCCCGCCAGGACGATGAGGCCGCGCTTCCACGGCGGCTGCGCCAGGAAGCCCCGGCTGGCCTCCTCCGGGCTGAGCTCCTCGTGGGGCATGTCCCCCGCCATCTTCACGTAGCCGCCCAGGGGCAGCAGGGCAATCTGGTACTCCGTCTCGCCCTTGGTGAAGCCGATCAGCTTGGGCCCGAAGCCGATGGAGAACTTCAGGACCTTCACACCACAGGCCTTCGCCACCAGGAAGTGGCCGAGCTCGTGCACCGTGACGAGCACGCCGAGCAGAATGACGAAGAACCCGATGTTTTGGAGCATGGGCGCAACAGTAATCGTGGGCGCCCAGGCGGACAACGCGCAACCGGGCCCGCCGAGCAGACGGGCAGCCGGAAGGGGCGCTCTCTAGGGCAGCAGGTCCCGGACGAACTGCACGTAGACGAACACCAGGGGCGCGTTGAACAGGAGCGCGTCGATGCGGTCCAGCACGCCGCCGTGCCCGGGGATGAGGAAGCCCGAGTCCTTCACCCCGTAGGCCCGCTTGAGCATGGACTCACACAGGTCCCCCACCGGCCCCAGGATGCCTCCCGCGATGCCCAGCAGCACGCAGTCCCACACGGTGAACACGGGGAAGAAGAACTGCCGGGCAATGAACATGCCGCCCACCGAGCCCAGCATGCCCCCGAAGAAGCCTTCCCACGTCTTGTTGGGGCTCACCTCGGGGTAGAGCTTGTGCTTCCCCAGGAACCGCCCGAAGAAGTAGGCGGCGGTGTCATTGGCCCAGGTGATGACCAGCGCACAGATGACCCAGGCCATGCCGTGGTCGGGCAACAGGCGCAGCGCGGACATGGCCGTGAGCCCCACCGCGCCGTACAGGAAGCCGTTGACCAGGTGCGCCGTGCGGGTGGGCGCCTCCGCCAGCGGCCCCTTGAAGAGGTGGTAGATCCACGCGAAGAACGCGAAGACGACGGTGAGCCAGAAGGCCGTCTCACCGGTGCGCGCCGCGTCCCGCAGCGGCAGGAAGGGCATCACCGCGGCGAAGGCCAGCCCCACCCAGGAGGCCACCGTCAGCCGCTTCTGGACGATGAGGTAGTACTCCCCCACGCACGCGGCGGCGGCGGCGCCGAGCAGCGCGGCGCTCCAGTATCCACCGAGGAACAGCAGCAGGATGACCAGCGGCAGCAGCGTCACCGCGGAGACCACGCGGATGACGAGGTTTCGGTTCTTGTCGTTCACGCCTTGGCCTGCTGAGGAGCGTCCTCCCGCTGCACCTGCGCGGACGTGAGGCCGAAGCGGCGCTCACGCTGCTGGTACTGCGACACGCAGCGGAGGAACTCGTCAGTACGGAAGTCCGGCCACAAGGCGTCGGTGAAGCACATCTCCGCGTACGCCATCTGCCAGAGCAGGAAGTTGGACACGCGCAGCTCGCCGCTGGTCCTCACCATCAGGTCCAACGGGGGCAGTCCCTGCGTCCAGAGGAACTGCTCGAAGTCGCTCTCCTCCAACCGTCCCGCCGCCAGCTCTCCACGCTCCACGGCCTCGGCCAGCCGCCGCGCCGCCTGGAGGATCTCCTCCCGCCCGCCGTAGGACAACGCCAGCGACAGCACCATGCCGGTGTTGTGCGCGGAGTCGGCCCGGAGCCGGTCCAGCGGCTCGCGCACGTAGCGCGGCAGCCGGTCCACGTCTCCAATGGCGTTGAGGCGGATGCCGTTGTCCAGGATTTCAGCGCGCTCACGCTCCAGGTACTCCCGGAGCAGCTCCATCAACCCGGCGACCTCTTCCGCCGGACGCGCCCAGTTCTGGGACGAGAACGCGTAGAGCGTCAGCGCCTGGATGCCCAGGCGGCGCGCGGTGCGCGTCACTTCGCGCACGCTCGACGTCGCCTCCCGGTGCCCCTCCAACCGGGGCAGCCCCCGGGACTCCGCCCACCGCCCGTTGCCGTCCATGATGATGCCCACGTGGCGCGGCATCGGCCGGGCCTTGACGGCTTGTTCCAGGGTGGAAATCACTGAAGGGCGTTCCATGAAGCCGCGCACCCTAGCGATGCCGCCGCGCGCCGTCCACGGGCGCGTGCCCCAACCGTCACGGTCGGCCCCTGACCGGTCGCCCGGTGACGGTGGGTGGCCACTCCCCGTCCGAGGAGGCGCGCCATGTAGGCCGAGGTGGGCCTCCCCTGCCTGAAGGCCTCCTGCGCCAGGGGCCCATCGGGGCTCGCCAGCGCCATGCGGCGGGCGCGCCAGGACGTGGAGCGTCCGCGAGGCTCCACTGGGTTCGTGTCCGCACCCTCCGGAGGCAATCCTGACAGCGGCTGTCATGATTCCCCGCCTAGACTCCGCTTTGGAACCTGACCATGCGCGCCGACCGACTCGTCAGCCTGACCTTGCTCCTGCAGACGCGCCCGAAGATGACGGCGGGCGAGCTGGCACGGGAGCTCCAGGTCTCCGAAAGGACCATCCATCGGGACCTGGACGCGCTCTCCGGCGCGGGCGTGCCGGTGTACGCCACGCGGGGCGCCGCGGGCGGCGTGGCGTTGATGGAAGGCTGGCGGACGCAACTCACGGGCTTCACGCGAACGGAGCTCCATGCCCTGGCGGCCGTGGCGGCACCGGGCGCCCTGGATGACCTGGGCCTGACGTCGGCGCTCCGCTCGGGCCTGGTGAAGCTGGCCGCGTCCCTCCCCGCGCTCCAGCAACCCGCGTTGGAGTACGCGCGGCAGCGGCTGCACGTGGATGCGTCCTCCTGGTTCGCCGAGCGCGAGCCCGTGCCACATCTGGCGACGCTGCGTGACGCCGTCTGGCAGGACCGCCGCGTGTCGCTGACGTACCGGGACTTCGAAGGCACGCCGAGCCGCAAGGTGGTGGACCCGTACGCGCTCGTCATCAAGGCGGACCGCTGGTACCTCGTCGCGCGCACGGGCGCGGACGAGCCCCGCGTGTACCGAGGCTCGCGCGTGGAAGGCGCGAGGCTTCGCCCGGAGACCTTCGTGCGGCAGGCGCGCTTCGACCTGCCGGCGTTCTGGAAGGCGTGGTGTGCCCGCTTCGCGGAGAAGCGCGCGCGGTACGAAGTCACGCTGCGGTTGACGCCAGAGGCGCTGGAGGCACTGCGCAAGATTCGGCCACGCGCGGAGGGTGCACGGCTGGCGGCCGCGCCTCCCGAAGCGGATGGACACAAGACGGTCATCGTGGACTTCGAGCGGGAATCGATCGCGTTCAGCCAGCTCTGTGACGTCGGCGCGGGCTTCGAGGTGCTCGCGCCCGAATTCCTCCGGATGCGGCTTATGAAGCTCGCGACCAGCCTCCTTGACTCGCATGGAGACGACGCGGCAAAGCGTGCGTCCGCGCGGCACACCCGCGCACGCGCACGCGCACATCCGCCATCAGATTACTGAGAGCATCACCGCCCGCGAAGGACCGCGATGTCCCTCGCCAGCACATCGGTGACGCCCCAAGCATTCGACATCGCTTCGTCGCTCAACAGGTCCATCGATTGCAGCCGTGTGCCGTCCCTATGCGCACACCCTTGAGAGACACCTGGACCTATCGCATCGCAGCATTTCTCGTCGTAGGCGTCGTCTTCACCGCTTGTGGTGATGACTCGCCCGACCCGGCGCCTGTGCCGGATGCGGGCACTGAAGTGGATGCAGGCACTGAAGTGGATGCGGGCTCGGATGACGCGGGCGTGCCCGACGCCGGCGACAACGAACCCGACGCGGGCTCCGGCGATGGCGGCGAGCCGGACGCGGGCACGTCCTGCGAGCCGTCATCGGTGACCGATCTCCTCGACAACGGCGAGTGGGACCCTCGCTTCTCCATCGGGGGCGTATCCGGCATGGATGGGCACGTCCCGCACATCTACGACCTCGCCAAGACGCCCTCGGGTGACCTGCTGGCCACGGGTTACTTCCGCTGGTTCGGCGCGCAGGCGTCGACGCCGCTCATCCGCCATCAGGACGGGCAGTGGCGGCCCGAGCCCAGGACCTGGTCCCAGGAGATTCCCGGCGGGGCGGGCTTCTCCGCCGTCGCCGCGAAGGACGACACCACGCTCGCGCTGGCGACCAACGACACCTTCGGCGACCGCGGCGGCGAGGTCTGGATTCAGTCGCCTGACGGTGTTCAGGTCATTGGCCACTTCACCGGCCTTGTTCGCACCATGGCGTACGTCCGTGATGAGCTCTGGGTCGCGGGCCAGTTCCAGCTCGAGGAGAACGGCGCCATCGGGCTCGCCATCTGGGATGGCACCGCGTGGAAGCTTCCTCCGGGCGGCCCCGCGGACGGCTCCGTCTACGAGCTGATGCTCCAGGGTGACGACGTCTGGGTGGGCGGCGCCTTCACCCGGGTGGGCGGCATCTCCAGCAACAAGGTCGCCAAATGGAACGGGAGCAGGTGGGAGTCCTACAACTTCCCCATCGCAGGCAACGGGGTCTACGCGCTCACGCTGGGTGATGACGGAACGCTCTACGCGGGAGGCACGTTCGCCTACGACTTCAACGCGGACGGGGTGGGCTCCATCGCGCGGTGGAACGGCGTTCGCTGGGAGATGCTCGATGGCGGCGTCAGCACCGGCTTCTATCCGGGCGTGGTGACGGACCTCGTGTTCAACCAGGGCAAGCTCCACGTGGGCGGTTGCTTCAACTTCGTCAACGGCCAGGGCTACGGCAATCCGCTGGCGCTCCAAGCCAATGCCCTGGCGCTGTGGTCGCCCGAGTCGGGCTGGGAGAACTGGCCCCAAGCCATCAGCCCCAACCGGACCGTCTGGTACGCGCCGAGCTTCTGCGGGGATGAGCCGCCCGTCACGTTCGCGGTGTGGGAGGTCCCCATCCAGCGCTTCCTGCTCGACGGAGACCGCATCTATGTCGCGGGCACCCTCCCCAGCATCGACGGCGCCGCGTCGCAGAGCATCGTCTCCTACGAAGGCGGCCAGTGGCGGGCCGAAGGCGCGGAACCCGGCCACGGCCTGAGCGGTGGCGCTCAAATGCTGGCTGTGGGCGGAGAACAATGCACGGTGCATGCGCTGGGCGACATCTCCCATGCGGGTGGAGCGGCCGTTCCGCGCACGGTGCTGCAGTTCACCGACGCGGGCTGGCAGGCGCTCGGCGAGCTGCCGGACATGGAGTGCCTTGACCTGGCGGTGAATGCCCAAGGGGACATCTATGTCGCCTGCATCGACTGGGATTCGGTCCAGTCCCAGCTGCTCACCTGGAGCGGAACCGAATGGACGTCGCTTGGCGACCTGAGCGCTCACGGGTTCATCTCCAAGCTGACGCTGGATTCGCTCGGGCGCCCGTGGCTGACCAGCATGGTGGAGTCCACCTCGCGCGTGGTCCGCTGGACGGGGACGCAGTTCGAGCTGGTCGCGGACGGTCTCGACGGTCCCGTGTTCGCGCTGGCGCTTCGTCCCGAGAACGACGACCCGGACCGCCCCGCCTTCGTCGTCGCGGGAGAGTTCACCCACGCAGGCGAGGTTCCGGCGCGGCGCATCGCCCACTGGAACGGCACCACGTTCGAAGCGCTGGGCGATGGCTTGACGACCTCCCCCATCACGGCGGCCTACGGACCGAACGGCATCTTCGCGAGCACGAACCATGAGCAGGACATGGACGGGAACCCTGTCCAGGGACGCCTCATGCTTGGCCATTGGGATGGGACCGCGTGGCGCGAACTGGCGACGCCCGAGAATGGGATGCCTGGCCCCTTGAATGAGGAGCAAGGCGGCGTCCACAGCTTCCGGAAGCTCGCCTTCGCGGGGACGGACCTCGTCGTCGTGGGAACGATCTTCCCCGCGGATGGCGGACCGACGCATGCGTACGTCTTCAACGGCGAGCGGTTCCTGCCCATTGGCGGCGGCGTCAGCGCTCTCACCATGGATGACATCGCCCTGACACCGGATGGAATCTGGCTGGGCGGCAACATCGCGGAAGCCGGGCGTGGCGAAAACCTCCTGCCCACCGTGGGCATGGCGCACTTCCGCAGGCGCGCTGCCGCACCTTGATGTGCCGCTGGGCGAGGCGTGTGCGAATGGGCACGCCTCGCCCGGCTGGAGCACTTGGACTGCCACGGGGCTGAAAGGGTTGGCGGAGTGGCGGGACACCTGTCATCCACGATTGCCACACTGCGCCGTCAGGGCGAACCAGACGATTCACGGGCCCTTACCTAGACGCAGGAATGAGCGTGGTAGCTTTTCCAATCATGAAAAGCTCCATTCTCAAGAAAGCACCGTTCAGAGCCTGGGTGCTGAGCCATGCGCTCCTGCTGCCAGGATTGGCGTTTGGACAATCCGTAACGTCCAAGGCGGCACAGGCTGGCACGCGCGACTCCGCGTTTCGCTCCCGGCTGAAGGCAGCGGCTCAGCTCTATGAAGAGCTCGAGTACGAGTCGGCGCTGAAGGCGCTCACCCGAGCCAAGGCCATTGCAACGACCGACGCGGAGCGGGCGGACGCCGCGATGTACGAGGCCATCGTCCTCGCCGACCTTGGGAAGCGCTCGCAGTCCCTGCGGGCCTTCCGTGAAGCGCTCTTGCTTGAACCCGAATCGCAGCTCCCCGTCAGGGTGTCCCCCAAGGTGGCCCGGGACTTCGACGAGGTACGCAAGAGGGTTCAGAGCGAACGCGTGGCCGTGTCACCCGTGGCGCCAACGTCGCCAGCCACTTCGCAAGACCGGCCTGTCCTGGAGCCGGAGACCGAAGCATCAGCGGTCGCCCTCTCCACGCATCCAGCCCCAACCGCCCCCCTCATCGCCGCCCCTGAAGACAGGCTCGTGACGACTGAGCAAGGAGGCCTCCGCATCCGGCCCCTCCCCGTGGCATTGCTCGGCGCGGGGGTGCTGGCGGGGGGCATTGGGAGCTACTTCGGTCTGAGTTCCCGGAGCGACATCCAGAGCGCGCGCGACACCTTCGATGTCGAGGAGCAGATGGGCCACCTGGACTCAGCTCGCGGCAAGGCACTCGGCGCCAACATCTTGTTCGGTGTCGCGGCGACGGCGGCGGCGGGTGCGGTCATCACCTATTTGCTGGGTGACGGCGCCACGAGCCAGCGGGAGGCGCCATGAACCGCCTCTATCTGGCATGCCTGGTTCTGTCCGGCATGGCCTGCACCGTGCCCAGCCTCGACGAGCTCCACCCATGCGACCTCCCGAGCCTCATTGGAGCCCCTGTCGACGCAGTCCTGGGTGACCAGCCGACATGCAGGGTCATCCAGGTGAAGATCCATGCAGCAGGCTTCCGCCCCGGCTGCGTCCGCGTCGGTGCCCACGACGAGGCCAGCGAGCAGGCGCTCACCGCCGAACTCTCCGGCGAGGACGTCCCCTCAGGAGACCTGCTCGCCATCAGCGTGGTCGTGCCGAAGGACTGGGACGATGCGGTCCAGGTGGAGGCTCGTGCATTCGAGCAAAGCTGCAACGCAGCTCCCGTGGCAACGCATGCAGTGCGTCTCCCGGGCGTGAAGGAGGGGGTCACCAGAGTGGAACTCGACCTGCGTGCGACGGATGCGGACGGCGACGGGTATGTCGCCGTGCTCACGGGCGGCACGGACTGCGACGACGACACCCCGGACATCCACCCGGGCGCGACCGAGCGCTGCAACGACGTTGACGACAACTGCAACGGTGTGTCTGACGAGGTCGAACTGAGCCTGGGCCAGCACTGCACAGAGGCAGCGGGGTGTGAAGGAACTCGCACATGTGACGTCAATGGAACCGTTGTCTGTAGCATGCCGCTGGCCGTGTATGCCTCCCCCGACGTGGACCAGGATGGCCACGGCGACCGGAGCGTCACGCCCGTCGCCTTCTGTGCCGGTGTCCCACCGGGCTACGTCGTGAGCCCCGCGGACGACTGCAACGACAACAACGCCAGTATCCGACCGGGCGCGACAGAGCTTTGCAACGGCGTGGACGACAACTGCAACGACCAGATTGACGAAGCGTTCCCCGAACTCAACACCGCCTGCACCGCGGCAGCCCAGTGCGCAGGCGTCTACGTCTGCGACGCCTCGGGCATCGCGACCACCTGCCAGGCCACGCAGACATCCACCCACTGGTACCTGGACGATGACGGAGATGGGTTTGGTGTTGACACAGCCGTGTCATCCTGCGTCTCGCCCGGCGCGAGGTACGTGACCTCCAGCGGCGACTGCAACGACGGCAACCCGTTCACCCATCCGGGCGCACCGGAGCTATGCGACGGTCTGGACAACGACTGCGACGGGAGCACTGAAGGCCCTGCCGCCTGCCCGGGAAGCGCTGGAAACTGGGTACCGAGGACGGTGGGCGCGGCCACCCAGGAATGGCGCTCCATTTTCACGGAAGTCCCAGGTGATGTGACTGTCGTGGGCAATCAAGGAGGCACCGCGGTGCTCGCTCCGGGGGCCACCTCGTTCCAAACCAACGCCAGCAACTGCGGCAACAGCACCAGAGGCTGGAACGCCGTCTGGACGGACATGTCCAACCAGGGCCGCGCATACATTGGCTCTTCGGCAGGAAGCCTCAGCTTCCTGGATAGGGCCCAGAATGCATGCACCGAAACGCACAATTTCGGACGATGGGTTCGAGGACTCATCGGCATTCGTCATGAAGGGACCTTGGAGATTCATGGAGTCACATCAACATCTGGCACAGTCAACCAGGGGTTGACGTTCATCTGGAATGGCACGTCGGGCGCCGCCGCGCTCAACTTCGGTAACAACCCAGTGGCGCATCTGTACGACATCCACGGCCGCTCCCGGTCGGCGCTATTCGCGGTCGGTGGCGTCGAGACAGGAAGCTCGCAGGGCAGAATCTACCGATTCAACAGCCTCATTCCTCAATGGGAAGTGGGACTGCTGCAAGACGCCATCCCCGGCCTGGGTCGACTCCGAGGCGTCTGGGTGGTGAGCGACGACCTCGCCTTCGCGGTGGGTGAGGCCCTGGACGGCATGAACACCGTCCTCCGATGGAACGGCAGCACTTGGAGCAGAATGCCGTTTCCGACAACGCACATTGAAACACTGACGTCCGTCGTCGCTTTCGGAGCCAACTCCGTCTACGTCACGGCCTACGACGGCCGCATCTACCGGTACGACGTCACGGGGTGGCAGATCATCTACGAGAACACGGCCATCCGCCTCAACGACATCGCGGGGACCAGCCCCGCTGACCTCTGGGTCGCGGGGAGCAACGGCCAGATTCTCCACTGGCCCCAATAGTGACGCCATCCACCGAGGCCATCCGTCACGTGGCCTCGGTGCTGGCGCGGCTCAGTCCATTTCAAGGTTCAGCTTGAACACATTGGACTGCCCCGCCTTCACGTCGACCGTGCGGGTCACGTCCTTTCCCAGCTCCTTGTTGACGAGCCGAACGGTGTGGCGCCCCGCGGGAACCTCAACCGCCGCGAAGGGCGTTTGCCCCAGCACCTTCCCGCCCAACGAAACCACGGCATACGGACGAACGCGGAACTCCAAGCGTCCCTTCGCAACAGGCGCCACTTTCTGTACCGGCGCCTTTTCACGGGCCCGGGGCGGCTTCGGCTCCGGGTTCCCAGGCGCCTTCACGGGCTCACGCTTCGCGACGACGGCATTCCCCTCCTTTGCAGCCGCTCCGCCACTCCCAGGCAGCGTCTCCTTCGCCTGAGGAGGTTCCGCTTCAGGAGAGGCGACCTCCCGCGCGACCTGCGGCGCCACAGGCACGTCCGCGGGGGCCTGCGGCTTCGGCGCGGCCTTGCCACTCGAATCCTGGGCCTCCGCCGTCTCGCCCGCGGCCGCTTGCGCGTGCGGCACGGTCCTGTCGCCTGGGCTCGGCGTCGCGGGAGCGCTCGGCGTCGCGGGAGCGCTCGGCGACGTCGTGAGCGGCCGTGGACTCACCTGAGCGGGTGTGCCCTCTGAATCATCACCGCGCATCCAAGTGACGGCGCCCCCCACCGACAGCGCGACCACGGCCCCCACGATGACGGCAATCCGTCCCCCTGATGGCCTTGGAGTCCCGGTCGCGACGTACTCCGTGCTCCGTGTGTGCACCGCGTCTTCCGCATCCACGGGCGCCGTGGGCGACGGCGAAGGGCCCCCTGGTGACGGCGAGGAGGCAACGGCCATCGCCACCGCCGCGTCGTCGCGCGCATGCGGCGCCTGCTCCTCCGCCCTCGAAGCCCGGGCCATGTCTCTCGGCCGGAGCGCCCCACGCTCGCGCTGCGTTCTCCGGGGCTCACGCCCCGGGCCGTCCGCCCGACGCGAGGGCGCCTTCACGACCACCGGATACGACTGAAGTGTGTCCCGCTCTGGAGTGGAACGCGGCTCCAACGCCTGCACCACCCCCGCGATGGCCCGTGGCATGGGCGTTGTCGGTGACGTCGAATCCACCGGCGAGACCAACGACCCGGGCATCGGCGTCGTCGGTGACGTCGAATCCACGGGCGCCTCCACCGGAGGCGCGCTGAACGGGACACGCCCTTCCGGCTTCGACTGCGGTGCCACGGCCCCCTTGCTGGCGCCCTGTGACGGCGTCGTCGCCGGAACCGCGGCCACCTCCGGCACCCACTGCGCGATGTGCTGGGCAATCTGATACGCGCCCACTGGCTCGCCGGTGGACAGCACGAACCGCTCCAAGTCGTCCTGAAGCGCACGACAGTCCGGGTAGCGTCGCTCCCGCTCCTTCGCGAGCGCCCGTTCCAGGACCTGCTGCAACGCGGCCGGCACATCGGGGCGTCGCTGAGACACCGGGATGAATGATTCGAACAGAATCGCCTGCATCACGCTCACGTCCGTCGTCGCGTCGAACGGACGCTTCCCCGTGAGCAGCTCATACAGCACCACCCCCAGCGCGTAGACATCCACCCGCCGGTCCATGCCCCTGGCCTGGAGCTGCTCGGGCGGCATGTACGCCACCTTGCCCTTCACCACGCCTGTCAGCGTCCGGTGCCCCTGCCCCGCCACCTTCGCGATGCCGAAATCCACCACCTTCACCGCGCCCTGTCGCGACACCAGGATGTTGTCCGGGCTCACGTCCCGGTGAATCAACCCCAGCGGCTCACCCGTCTCCGGGTCGCGGAACTCGTGCGCGTACGCCAGGCCCTCCGCCGCGGCCGCCACCACCTTCGCGCAGAAGGCGGTCGGCAGCGCCTCCTCCTGGGCCCGCTTCACCAGCTTGCGCAGGTTCGGCCCGTCGATGAACTCCATGGCCAGGAAGAAGCTGCCCTCGGCCTCACCGAAGTCGAAAATCTGCACGATGTTCGGATGCTCGAGCTGCGCCGCCAGCCGCGCCTCGCCCAGGAACATCTCCACGAAGGCCGGGTCCTCCGCCAGGTGCGGAAGAATGCGCTTGAGCACGAGCGTCTTCTCGAAGCCGCGTGGCCCCGCGGCCTTCGCCAGGAAGACCTCGGCCATGCCGCCTGACGCAAGCTTTCGCACCAGTTGGTACTTCCCGATTTGCATTGACTCCGGTTCTCCCAGGTTTGTCGGAAAAGTAAAACCGCTTGCCGCCCGTTCTGCCGGGCGCCGAGCAATCAGGCGCTGTCAGCGTTGACCCTGACACGACGTGGTCCGTAGGATTTCCGCACCCCATGCCCCCGAAGGTCATCGGTCCCTACCGCGTTCTGGAGACGCTTGGCAGTGGCGGGGCAGGAACCGTGTACCGGGCCCTGGACCGCCGCACCACTGACGAGGTCGCGCTGAAGCTGCTTTCAGCGGGCCCCGCACGGGATGCGCGTGCCGCGCGGAGGCTCGCCCGCGAGTTCGACACGCTCGTGGACCTGTCTCACCCCAACGTCGTGAAGGTGTTCGAGTCCGGCGTCCACCAGGGCGTGCCGTACCTGGCCATGGAGCTCATCGAGGGCCTCACCCTCCGCCACTACCTGGACCTGGGGAGCGGCGAGCGCCCCCCCCATCCGGGGAGCCACACGCCCCGCAGCCCCCTCTCCGTCCTGCGGACCGCGGATGATGACTTCGGCCCCCTGAACCGGGACTTCTCCGACTCCATGGACGACTCGGACGCCAGCCCGCACGAGGGCACCTTCGGCCTGGAGGCCTTCGCGGAGGAGGCCCCCAGCGAGGACCTGGAGAGCTTCGCCTCCGGCTTCAGCCCGCACGCGGGCATCGGCTCGGATGACTCGATGGAGGGCTTCGACCTGGTGCCTCCCCTGCCGCGCACACTGCCGCCCGAGGAGCCGGACCGCCTCCTCCGCGCGGAGGACCTCAACCGGCCCGAGCGCATGGGACGTCTCAAGGACGCCATGCTCCAGATTTGCGAGGCGCTGGCCTACATCCACGGCCACGGCCTGGTGCACCGCGACCTCAAGCCGTCCAACATCATGGTGGACGATGACCGGCAGGTACGGCTGATGGACTTCGGGCTCGCCAAGTTCCTGGCGGACGACGCGGCCATCACCGAGGCCGGCAAGCTGGTGGGCACCTACCGCTACATGGCGCCGGAGCAGATTCTGGGCGAGCCGCTGGACGGACGCTCCGACCTGTACAGCCTGGGGGTCATCCTCTATGAGCTGCTCAGCGGGCGGCCCCCCTTCGACGCGAAGACGCCGCACGAGCTCTGGCGCCAGGTGCTGGAGACGGAGCCGCCCCCCGTGCTGGCGCTGAACCTTCACGGGGACCCGCAGCTCGCGCGCGTCGCCCACCGCCTCATCCGCAAGGAGCCGGACGACCGGTTCCAGACGGCCGAGGAAGTCTACGAGGCCCTGTCCGAGTGAACCCCTCCAAGCTGCACACCCTCACCGTGGACGCCGACAAGGCGGGCCAGCGGGTGGACCTCTTCGTCGGTGAAGCGCTGGGCCTGTCCCGCGCGCGCCTCAAGCGCCTGTTCGAGGCCGGCGCCGTGAAGGTGAACGGCCGCCCCGCGAAGAAGGGCCTCACGCTCACCGCCGGGCAGCACATCGCCGTGGAGGTGGAGGAGGAGTCGCGCGAGGCCGTGCCCGACGCGGACTTCCCGCTCACCGTGCTGCACGAGGACGACTCGCTCGTCTTCGTGGACAAGCCCGCGGGCCGGCCGTCCCACCCCCTGCAGTCCGGGGAGACGGGCACGGTGGCCAACGCGCTGGTGGCCCGCTATCCCGAGTGCGCCCAGGCCTCCGTGGACGCGCGCGAGGGCGGCCTGTGCCACCGCCTGGACGTGGAGACCTCCGGCGTCGTCGTGGCCGCCAGGACGCGGGACGCGTGGAACGCCGTGCGCGAGGCCTTTGGCGGCCGCGCCGTGGACAAGCGCTACCTGGCGTTGGTGACGGGGCCGCTGGCGGACGAGGGCGACATCGACCTCCCGCTGCGCCACCACCCGCGCCACCCGGACCGCGTGGAGCCCGCCCCCTCCGGCGCCGCGGACGCCCGGGAGGCGGTGTCGAAGTTCACCGTGCTGTCCCGCTCCGGCGAGTTCAGCGTGGTGGAGGTGAAGATCCTCACCGGCGTGCTGCACCAGGTGCGCGCGCACCTGGCGGGCGTGGGCGCGCCCATCGTCGGCGACAGCCTCTACGGCGGACGCGAGGCCCCCGAGCTGGGCCGCTTCTTCCTGCACGCCCGCTCCCTGGGCCTGACGCATCCGCAGACGAAGCGGGCCATGACCGTCCACAGTCCCCTTCCACCGGAGCTGCGCGCCGAGCTGGAGCGGCACGGGCTCCCCCTGCCCCGCGGCGAGCAACGGAGCTGAGGGGGTTTCCGCCAGGCGCCCATCACCTTGACGATGACGCGCTTGCGGCGCTGGCCGTCGAACTCGGCGTAGAACACCTGCTGCCAGGGCCCCAGGTCGAGCTTCCCCGCGGTGACGGGGATGATGACCTGGTGGTGGACGAGCAAGGACTTCAGGTGGGCGTCCCCGTTGTCCTCGCCCGTGCGGTGGTGGCGGTAGTCGGGGCCGGCGGGCGTCAGAGTGCCCCGTTAAAGTGACTCACACCATGCGAGCCATCATCCATGTGGACATGGATGCCTTCTATGCATCCGTAGAGCAGCGGGACAACCCGGCCCTGCGGGGCAAGCCGCTCATCGTGGGCGGGCATGCCCAGCGTGGCGTGGTGGTCGCCGCCTCCTACGAGGTGCGCCCCTTCGGGGTGCGCAGCGCCATGCCCATGGCGCGGGCGATGAAGGCCGCGCCCCATGCGCTCGTCGTGAAGCCCCGCTTCTCCGCGTATGCCGAGGCCAGCGAGCACGTCTTCGCCATCTTCGAGCGCTACACGCCGCTCATCGAGCCGCTGTCCCTGGACGAAGCCTTCCTCGACGTGACGGCCTCGGTGGGCCTCTTCGGCACGCCCGCGGACATCGCCCGGCGCATCCGCAAGGAGATTGCCGACGAGCTGGGCCTGCCCTCCTCCGCGGGCGTGGCCACGGTGAAGTTCGTGGCGAAGATTGCCTCCGACCTCGCCAAGCCCAACGGCCAGCGGGAGGTGCGGGCTGAGGAGACGGTGGCCTTCCTCGCGGGCCTGCCGGTGTCGCGCCTGTGGGGGGTGGGGCCGAAGACGGAGGAGGCCCTGAGGCTCGCCGGGCTGAAGACGATTGGCGACGTGGCGGCCCGGGAGTTGGACTGGCTGGAGGACAGGCTGGGCTCCAGCGGGCGGCACCTGTGGGAGCTGTCCCAGGGCATCGACACGCGCGAGGTGGTGCCGGACCGGGCGGCCAAGAGCGTGGGCGCGGAGGACACGTTCGACGAGGACCTCGTGGGCATGGACGCGCTCAAGCCGCACGTGCACGCCCAGGCCCTGCGCGTGGCCCGGCGGCTGCGGCGGGCGGCGCTGAAGGGCCGCGTGGTGCAGCTCAAGCTGAAGTTCGCGGACTTCACGCTCATCACCCGGCGGACCACGCTGCGCGAGGCCACGGATGACGGGCAGACGCTCTATCGCGCGGCGCTGGAGCTGATGGAGAAGGCGCACCAGGGCAAGCCGCTGCGGCTCACCGGCGTCAGCGTGCAGTTGGACGAGGAGCAGCCGCAGCTCGGCCTGTTCCCCGCCGCGGCGCCGCGCACCGCGAAGCTGAACGCGGCGCTGGACAAGATCGCGGAGCGGTTCGGCAGCAAGGCCATCACCACCGCGGACATCGCCGGCAGTGAGGCGACGGACAGCGCGGAGCACCGCTCCGAGCGTCCGGTGGACAAGGGCGGCCCCAAGTCCTGAGGCCCGGCTCCGCCCGGCCCCGAGCCCGCCCCGGCCTCCGCTGAACCAGCGGACGCATCGGGGCGGCGAATCAGGCGCCGCCCGGCCCGAGCCCGCCCCGGCCCCCGCTGAACCAGCGGACGCCCCGGGGCGGCGACTCAAGCGACTCAGGCGTCGCCCGCGTCCGAGCCCGACTCCGAGGACGACCCGGCGCCCTCGCCGGAGCCCCCATTCGCCGAGGGACGGCGACGGCGGCGACGACGGCGGCGCTTGCGCTGGCCCCCCGCGTCGGACTCCTCGCCGTCCGCGGCGGCGGCGCGAGGCTGCGGCACCTCACCGGCCTTCCAGGCCTCCAACTGCTCGCGATTCTCGCCCGTGGCCTCCACCGTCATCTCGAACACGGTGAGGGCCTCGCTGAAGAGCGGGTGCCGCTTGAAGGCGGCGCTGCGGCGGCGGCGCTCACCCGTCAGCGTGCGCTGCGCCAGCAGCAGCATCCGGCAGCGCTCGGCGATGCGCCGCGGCAGCCGCGCGGACTGCACGAAGTCCGCGAGCAGGTCCTCCACCACCTGCGACACGGACGGGCGGCCGCCGTCCTGCGACTCCTCCGGGCCGGTGGAGCGGCTGATGGGAATCAGCAGCATCGCCAGGAGGATGGCGTCATCCAGCGGCTCGCCCGCTGACACGCGCCGGTCCAGCGCCTCGGCGAAGGCGTAGAAGGTCTTCTCCCCTTCCTTGCCGTGCTGCTTGAGGTACGCGTTGACGGGCGGCAGGAGAATCTTCAGCGCGTCCAGCGCGTCCAGCAGCTTGAGCGCCGGCGCGGACACGCCGCCGCGGATGAGGCGGAACGTCTCCTCCAGCAGGCGCGCGGGCGCACAGCGGGGCAAGTCCTCCACCGCGCCTTCCATGGCCGCGTACGTCCGCGACTCGATGTCCAGCTCCAGCTTCGCCGCGAAGCGCACGGCGCGCAGGATGCGCACCGGGTCCTCGCGCATGCGCACCTCCGGGTCGCCAATGGTGCGGATGAAGCGCTCGTCCAGGTCGCGGCGGCCGCGGACGTAGTCAATGACTCGCCCTTCGGCCACGTCGTAGAACAGGCCGTTGATGGTGAAGTCACGGCGGCGCGCGTCCTGCTGCGCGGTGCCGAAGACGTTGTCGTGGGTGATGAGCAGGTCCTCACCCTCCCCGTCGTCCTCGCCGCCGTTGGCCGCGGCCTCCAGCTCCGTCGGGTTGGCGCGGAAGGTGGAGACCTCGATGATCTTCCCGCCCTTGAAGTAGACGTGCGCCAGCCGGAAGCGCCGGCCAATGAGGCGGCAGTTGCGGAAGATGCCGCGCACCTCGTTGGGCGTCGCGCTGGTCGCGATGTCGAAGTCCTTCGGCTTGCGCCCCAGCAGCAAATCCCGCACGCAGCCGCCCACCATGTACGCCTGATGGCCGTGCTGGTGCAGCCGGAGCACCACCTTGAGCGCGTCCGGGTCCAGCTCGTCCGGGTCGATTTCCGCCGGCTCCCCCGTGGGCCGCACGTGGGGCGCGTGCAGCGCGCGCTCGTCGGGCGTGGGCTCCGGTTCCGGCTCCAGGATGGTGGGGACCTCCTCCACCTCCTCGCCCCGGGCCTCGGCGGCGTCCTCCGCCTCGGCGGCGGCCAGCGCGGCCTCGGCGCCCAGGACGGCTTCATCCAGGCCCGCCTCGGCCGGGTCGGCCTCGTCGTCGTCTTCCTCCTCGTCGTCCTCGTCCTCGGCGTCCGCGCGAGCGGGCGGCGACGCCGGCTCCGGAGCCGGCACGGAGGCAGGGGCGGTTTGAATCGTGGGCGTCTCGGTCGCGGCCTGCTCGTCTGCGGCCACGGGCTTGGCGGCGCTGTCCTCTTCAGGGGGCGCCGACAGCTCCAGGTTGGAATTCATGGGGACCTCTTGTTCGCCGCGCTCGGAAGTCCCTGCCGCCTCGGGAGAGGCACCCTCGCGCGCGTCATTCTCGGGCGCAGGTGGCAGCAGACCGCCGGCAGGCGGCGTCTCAGTCGAATCTCGCGTCATCAGCCATGGACGCCCCTTCGGGGCGCCTGTAGGCCTGCCGTCTATACCGCATCCGCCGGGTAGGGAGTAGCGAGACGACATGGTTGTCGGATGTCTCCGGGCCAAGGTCACCCCGCCCGCCTCCCTGCTCCCCCCTGGGAACAGGACACGCCGCTCGCGCGCGGCCGCGGGGCCCCTGAGCCTCTGTCCTGTATCAACACCCTCGTCCGCCAGAAACGTTCTGGGGACGGCCCGCGCGGGGACCGCCGGGCCTCCCGTGGGGCAGCCGGGCGGCCACCGCCTACTGGGGCTTGGAGCGGCCCTTGTGGTTCCGGGGCAGCGCGTGGTGGATGAGGGACACGTAGTCCACCGCCTGCACCGGCGGGGGTGGCGGCGGCGTGCCCAGCGCGGCCAGGCGCTTGCTGAAGGCGGCCAGGATGTCCGGCATGGGCCGCATCGCCGCCAGCAGCTTGTTGGGCCCCTCCAGGGCCTGGGACAGCGCCACCGCCGCCTGCTGGAGCGGCAGGCCGCGCCGCAGCAGGTCCTGGAACGAGTTGGACAGGGTGATGATGTTGTGGCCCGCCGTCTGCACCATCTCCACGGCGATCTTCAGCACCTGCGGCGCCGTCAGGTGGCCGTCCGCCAGCAGCACCAGCGCCGCCTGGAAGTAGTTGAAGATGGGCACCACGCGCGGGCCATACGGCGTGAAGTGCGCGGGCGGCGTCAGCCGGTCCAGGTGGATGAAGATGCGGCGCACCGGGTCACCCACCGGAATCTTCTTCCAGGCCTCGCGCACCCGCTCCGCGTCGTCCGGGTACACCCCGCCCGCCTCCAGCACCTGGGACAGCACGCGCTCGTCCACGCGGCCCGCCACCAGGTCCGCGAAGAGCGAATAGATGAACGCGTCCGCCTCCGCGTCGTCACCGAAGAGGACCTCCTCCGCCTCCACCGGCGCGTGGACCCGGCTCTCCAGGATGGCCGGCAGCTTGTAGCCCACCTGCCCGCGCAGGGCCCGGAAGCGGCCGCGCAGCAGGTTGCCCACGTTGTCCTTGAGGACGAACTCGTCCCACCGCACCCCGTCCAGCTTGAGCTTCTCCTCCAGCACGGCCCGCATCTGCTTGGGGCTGCCGGAGACGATGCACAGCCGCGAGTCCCCGTTCTCCGACAGCTCGCGGATGAGCGCGCTGGCCCCCGGGACGGCCACCTTCTGGTGGGCCTTCTGGAACGCCGTCCGCACCAGGTCACGCAGCGAGTCGAACTCCGTCTGGAGGTACGTCTTGTCCAGGTCCCAGCGGTAGATGCGCCGGGGCGGACGCGGGTCGATGCGGTCCGGCAGACTCACGTCTTCAGGCCTTCCCGGATGGCGGCGCCCAGGTTGTTGGACACCACCTTCGCCGCCACCTTGCCCGCGTTGGCGATGGCCCGTGACTTCGAGCGCCCGTGCGCCTTGATGAAGATTTTGTCGAACCCGAGGATGGGCGCCCCACCGTACTGGTTCCAGTCGGTGATGTCCTTGATGCGCTGGATGCCGCTGGACAGCATGGCCAGCCCCGCGCGCCAGCGCAGGCTCTCCTTGTAGGCGTACTGGGCCAGCTCCACCACCGTGTCGTGGACGCCCTCCAGCATCTTCAGACACACGTTGCCCACGAAGCCGTCGGTGACGATGACGTCCGCGGTGCCCTTGGGGATGTCGATGCCCTCCACGTTCCCGATGAAGTGGATGTCCTTCATCTCCGACAGGCGGGCGTGCGCCTCCACCACGCGGGGCGGCCCCTTCTGCGGCTCAATCCCGTTGGACAGGAGCGCCACCTTGGGCCGCTCGTTCTGGGAGATGATGCGCGCGTAGGCGGAGCCCATCACCGCGAAGGTCACCAGGTCATCCGCGGTGGCCTCCACCGTGGCGCCCACGTCCAGGATGAGGGAGAAGGGGTCCCCCTTCGCGCCGCGCACCGAGCGCGTGGGGTACACGGTGGCCAGCGCCGCGCGCCGCACCCCGGGGATGAGCTGGAAGTGCCGGGCACACGCCAGCACGCCCGCGCCCGTGTTGCCCGCGGACACCAGCGCCTGCGCCTCGCCCTCCGCCACCAGCCGCGCGGCCACGGCGACGGACGCGTTCGGCTTGCGCGCCAGCGCCTCGCCGGGCTTCTCGTCCATGCCGATGAAGTCCGCGGCGTGCTGCACGGAGATGCGCTCGCCGTTGTGCTTCGTCTCCGCCAGCGCGTCGTCGATGAGGGTGCGGTCCCCCACCAGGAGCGTGTGGATGTGGGGGGACTCGAGCGACAGCATCGCCGCTCCCCGGACCACCTCCGCCGGGCCGTGGTCCGTCCCCATGACATCGAAAGCAATCGTCACCGGCTGCGGCTGCGTCCCCACCATGTCCTCCATCTTAGGACCTTTGCTCGGCCCCCGCGCCTGCCATTCTCGCCTGGGCCACCAGGGCCAGCCCCAGGAGACCCGACAACGCCACCATCCCCGCCGCCGTCCCGTACGGGGCCGCGGGCCCCAGCCGGGTGAAGAGCCAGCCGCCCAGGGCCGGCCCCAGGATCCGCCCCAGCGAGCCGAAGGCCTGGTACGCCCCCAGCACCGCCCCCAGCCGCTCCGGCGGGGCATGCAGTGATACCAGGGCGGACAGACACGGCGTCACCAGCGCCGAGCCCACCGCCAACAGCCCCATCACCGGGAAGAGCCACGCATAGTCCGGCGCCACGGGCAACAGCCCCAGCCCCGCGGCCGTCAAGCCGAAGCCCGCCGTGGCCAGCAGCGCCTCGCGCCCCGGCCTGCTCCCGGGCCCGCCCGTCAGCCTCCGCACCAGCCCGCCCTGCACCGCCGCGGAAATCACCCCCACCGCCGCGAAGAGCCACCCCGAGCGCAGGCTGGCCTCGCGCAGCACGTCCAGGTCCGTCACCGCGGCCCGGAGGAACAGCCCGCCGTCCTGCAGCGGCACCGGCCCGGACGACAGGAAGCGCGTCAGCAGGTAGACGGAGAAGGTGCCTTCCATCTGCGCGAAGGCGGTGGTGAACACCAGCATCAGCACCAGGCAGCGCCCCACCACGGGCAGGTTCATGGCCAGCGTGGCGCCCTTCAGCGTGCGCGCGTGCCCCTCTCCCGGGCGCCCCTCCACCCGCGTCTCCGGCAGGAAGAAGTACGTGCTGGTGAGGTTGAGCGCCACCAGCCCCGCCGCGAACAGACCGATGGCGAGGTTGCCACCCCAGGCGCCCAGGAAGCCGCCCAGCGCCGGCCCCAGCACGAAGCCCAGCCCGAACGCCGCGCCGATGACGCCCATGCCCCGCGCCCTGTCCTTGGGTGGGGTGATGTCCGCCACCACGGCCTGTGCGGTGGAGATGTTGCCACCGGAGATGCCGTCGATGACACGCGCCAGGAAGAGCAGCGGCAGCGACTGCGCGAAGGCGAACAGTAGGTACGCCAGCAGCGAGCCCACCTGGCTCACCAGCAGCACGGGCCGCCGCCCGTACCTGTCACTGAGCCGGCCCAGCACCGGCGCCGACACCAACTGCATCAGCGAATAGATGGAGATGAGCAGCCCCACCGTGAAGGGCGAGGCGCCGAACCGCACGCCGTAGACCCCCAGTTGGGGAATCAGGATGCCGAACCCGATGAGGTCCAGCGCCACGATTCCGAACACCACACGGAGTGACGCCGCCCGCCGCACCACCTGTTGCCCCTTTGCGCGAAAAAGAAAACCGCCGGAGCGCGAAGATAGCGCTCCGGCGGCTGGAATGGGGGAGAAGTCCCGGCCCGGCGGGCTTTACATCGCCTCGGCGGACTGGACGTTCCGGTTCGCGGTGTCGCGCTCGATGCAGCCCTTGGTCATCGTGTACTGGTAGGTGCCCAGCTCGTCGCGCCAGTACTCCCCCTCGTACGGCCAGTAGAGCTGGTCGTCCTGGACGGCGACGGAGTACTTGTACTTCTTGACGATGGCCGTGCGGCCGCCCGCCTTGAGCTGCTCCTCCAGGAACTCCTTCTCCTTGGTGGTCGTCTCGAACTTGATGCGCAGGCCGTTGGCCAGGAGCTGCTTGAGCGCCACCAGCTCCGTCTCCAGCTTGCCCTTGGCCATGATGCCGGCCTTGGAGATGAGCGCCGTGCGCTGCACCTTGAGCCCGTCCAGCAGGGACTTGCTCAGCTCGGAGTACTTGAAGGTGTCCGCCCGGTTCGCGAAGGCGTCCATCTCCGCCTCCAGCTCCAGGATGGAGTCGTTCGTCTTGCGCAGGTCCTGGTCCGTCAGGGCCAGCCGGAGGATGCGCTCCAGGATGAGGTCCGTCTCGTTCTTCTCCAGACCCTCCTTGTTCTTCTTCTGCACGTCCGCCAGCACCGAGTAGTACTCGCTGGCCTCCATGTTCTTCTTCACCAGCGCCTCGAGCTGGTCATGCACCGGCAGGTAGGTGCGCTCGAAGTCCCCGAGGATGCTGGTGGACTCCCGGTAGCGGCAGTTCTCGTAATAGATGACCGCCTTCAGGATGAGCGCCTCCGGGAAGTACTCCTCCCGGAAGAAGGGCGACGACAGGGTGATGAGGTTGCCCAGCGCCTGCTCGTACTGGCCCACGCGGTAGTTGGCCCACGCGGACTCGAAGAGGGACTCCAGCCACTGCGTGTTCCCGCGCTCCACCTTGCCCAGGTAGAAGAGCGCGAAGCGGTTCTGCTGCATGCCGTAGTGCGTGCGGGCGAGCTGCATGAACGCCAGCTCGCGCAGCGACTTGTCCGCCTTCGCCTGCTCGGGCGTCTTGCCCGCCACGGGACGGGTGAGGCGCACCACTTCCTTCATCGCCTCGATGGCCGCCAGCATCTCCCCGTTGGCGCGCTTGGCCGCCGCGTCCTTCTGCCGGCTGCCGTTGCGGAACGAGGACAGGCCCTCCAGGTACTTGGCGCGGGGGAAGAACGGGTCGGTGCGCGGGATGGTCAGCGCCAGCCGCTTCACCTCGGAGAAGCTCTTGTCCGCCTCCTCGGGCTGCCCCACCTGGTCCAGCGCGCGGCCGCGCACGAAGTGGTAGCGCGCCAGCAGGTAGCGGAACTCGTTGCGGTACTTCTCCGGGAACTCCTGGTTCGCGTGACGGGCAATCTCGTCGAGGATGACCGTCTCGTTCTTCGTCTTGCGGCTGATGAAGAAGAGCCACTCCAGGCTCGTCTTGAAGAACTTCGTGGACGGGCCCAGGGAGAGGATCTTGGAGAACTCCCCCAGGGACGAGTGGTACATGCCCATGCGGTAGAGCGACTTGGCCAGCACGTAGCGCGCCTCGGTGTGCAGGCCCGCCAGCTTCGGGTCCTCCAGCAGCTCGTGCGCCGCCATGGAGGCCTTCTCGTATTCGTCGTTCTTGAAGAGGCTGACGGCCACGTCCAGGCGCTGGCGGTCCGCCGTCTTGCCGGAGACGTCCACCGCGTCGAAGGACATGGTGGGCGCGGCCGGCTTGGGGGCCTCCTGCGTCAGGTCCAGGCCCATGCCCATGCTCCCGGTGTTCGCCGGCGGCGAAGCCGGGGTGGGCGCGGGCGCGGGCGCCGCCTCCGCGGGGGCCACCGTCGTGGGCGCCTCGATGGAGCTGGCGGCGGCGTCATCATCACCGGCCTCGTCCTGCACCGGCGCGGGCTTCGCCTTGTCGGTGCGGGCCTTGCGGGTGGGCCGCTTCTTCTTCTTGGTGGGGCGCTTCTTCTTCTTGGACTGACCGGAGAGGTCCAGGCCCTCGAAGCTCTGCGCGAAGGTGGGAGCCGTCCACGCGAGCGACAGCCCGACGACGGCGACACGGATGAGCCGGAAGGAGCGCATCATGACTCGGACCCGAAGAAGAAGGAGACACCCAGCTCGAACAGGAGCTGGTTGCGCAGGTAGTTGCCGGAGACCTCGGTGCCCTTCTCCACGTAGATGAGGTCACGCAGCTCCGTGCGGAGCGTCACCCACCGGTTGAGGAAGAAGCGCGCGCCCACGCCCAGGTTCGCGCCCGGCGTCAGGTAGTTCTGCGCCACCGTCCCCGGCGTCTCGCCCGGGCCCCGGTACTGCACCAGGGAGGCGCCCGCGACGCCGTACAGGTCGAAGTGGACGAAGGTCTCCGCCAGCAGCGACACCTTGCCGTAGATGGGCGCCCACTGGACGTCCGCGCCACCCAGCAGCTTGATCTGCCCCGGCGCGTTGCCGTCCAGCTCGTTCAGCGTGGGAGCCACGCAGCCGCGCGTGGAGCCCTCGCCGCCATCCCCGAAGGTGCACTTCTGCGCCGCGCCCGCCACCGTGTTGACGGCGTAGCCCACGCGCAGGCTGATGCCCAGCGTCTCCATGGGGTGGTAGGTCAGCGTGCCGCCGAAGATGTACTTGCTGTAGAACGCGTCGCGCAGCGACAGCGTCGCGGACGGGCTGAACTCGAGGCGGCCCTTCTTGAGGAAGACGTGGCCGGAGACCGGCCGGACGCGCTCGCGCAGGGGCCCGAGCCGGTCCTTGTCCACCTCGGACACGTCGCCGGCCTCCACCTCTTCGGTGGTCTGGGCGGAGCCCAGGGCGGGCCCGGTGAGACACAGGGCGAGGAGCACACGGAAGAGGCGCTTCATTCCGAGTCCCTCCCCGTGGACTTGAAGGGCAGGAACAGCGAGATGCCTGCGTTGAGCGTCATGACGTTCTGGATGGCCCCCTTGCTGCTGCCCAGGGGCTGATCCACGTAGGAGGTGTTGATGAGGGCCACGTTGACGGCCAGGTAGTCCTGCGCGACGAAGCGCATGCCCAGGCCCAGGTCGGCGGCGGGGTTGAGCCCGCGCCCCGGCAGCGCCGAGGTCTCCGTCCTCACCACGCCCGCGCCCGCCAGCAGGTAGCCGTCGAAGTGGAGGATGGAGTTGAGGAAGGCCACCTTGCCGTAGATGGGGCTCCACTCCACGTCGCCCATCGCGGACCACTGCGGCACGGAGTAGTAGATCTGGCTGTTGAAGGTCCGCTTCGCGGTGCGCACGTCGTCCGACGGCACCACCTGCATCAGCGAGCCTCGCGCCGAGATGGCCAGCGTGTCCGCCAGGTAGTAGGCGCCCCGGACCGACAGGCCCACCTTCGAATAGAAGGCGTCATTGACCGAGAAGCTCAACAGCGGCGTCAGCTCGAAGCGGCCCTTCTTGAGGTAGACCTTCCGCTGCACGCTCTTCACCCGGTCCTCCTGGGTGATGTCCGTCAACGGCAACTGCGGATCCTCTTCCACGGGCTCGTCCGCGAGGCTGGACGCCGCGGCCGGACTGGCCTCCTCGACCGGAGGAGGCGCGGGTGATTCTGCATCCTGCGATGACTCGGCCTGCGACTCGTCGGTGAGGTCGAGTCCCATGCCTTCCTGGCTCTGGGCGGATGCCAGCGCGGGCACCAGACACAGGGCGAGCAGCAACTTGGGGCGGTTCAAATCCGGAGGCTCCGTGAGGGAGGGGGGCGTAACTGCCACCGGGGGTTCAGCGCGACTCTCGGCTTCCGCATCCTATCGGTCGTATTCCCAACCATCAACCGCGCTGAGCAAGCCTGGTTACCGCGTATCCCTCCGGTATTCCTTCACAATTCCACCCGCCGTACCGCCGTACGGGGGCGTTGGTGTTCCAGGGGGCTGTGCTACCCTTCCCCCCGCTCGCGGGCCCGAGGTCCCGTGCCCCATCCCCCCTTTGTAGAGGTCAGAGGTCCCATGAAGATGTTCGTGCGAACCGCCCTCATGATGTCCACCGCGCTGCTGCTCGGTGGCTGTGAGGTGGCCAGCGAGATTGGCAAACCCTGCACGCTGGTGCGCAAGGCGACCCCCGAGGAGTCGGCGGCCAACAACAACACCCGGACCATGCCCATCCTGGAGGGGGAGATCGCCGCCAAGCAGGACTTCATCTCCTTCGGCTCGGTGGAGTGCGAGGACCTGATCTGCGTGCGGGATCAGGACTATCCCCGCGCCCTCAATGAAGACGGCTCGCTGAACGAAACGGAGCCGGCCCGGGGCTACTGCAGCAAGCCCTGCATCGAGGGCGGTTCCTCCTGTGACGTGACGGACACGGACGACGTGAACCCCGACCTGCCCGGCCGGATGTCGTGCCGGCCGATGCTGCTGGATCAGGACACCCTGGATGCGCTCCGCTCCGCGGACGAGGCCTTCTACCGGCGGACGTTCGGCGAGAACAACTCGCCCTTCTTCTGCGCCGGCGCGCTCATCCCGGATTGATTCACCGGACACTTTTCGCGCGGCGGGGTAGACCTTTCCGCGCGGCTGGTTCGTAAAGGCAGGGCCCGCGCCGTTTCCGCAAGGAGCCCTGCCTCATGAACCGTACGGTCCTCTTCCTCAGTCTGGCTGGCGGTCTCGCGCTCACCGCCCTGGTGCTGGGGCTGCCCCAACTGGGCACCCCGCCCCCGCGGGAGCCGGTCGTCGTCGCGGACCCCATCCGGCCAACGCCCCCTCCCGCTCCGCCCGTGGTGCCCGCCACGTCAGGCTCGCTGACGCTGACGAGCCGCCTGTCCCATCCGTACGTCCCCACGGGCACCTCCGAGCTGTTCGCCACCTTCGACCTGACGGGCGCCGAGGTGCCGGGGGCGCAGCGCAGCCCCGTCAACCTGGCGCTCGTCATCGACCGCTCGGGCTCCATGAGCGGCTACAAGCTGGCTCAGGCGAAGCAGGCGGCGCGGCACCTCATCGGGCTGCTGGGTGACGCGGACCGGCTGGCCATCATCCACTACGGCTCGGACGTGAAGAGCCTGCCGTCCCTGCAGGCCACCGCCGCCAACCGCGAGCGGATGTTCCAGTACGTGGACGGCATCTGGGACGAGGGCGGCACCAACATCGGCGCGGGCCTGTCCGCCGGGCGCTACCAGCTCTCCGCCGCGCAGCAGGCCTACGGCGTCAACCGCCTCATCCTCATGAGCGACGGCCAGCCCACCGAGGGCCTCACCTCCGACGAGGAGCTGACGCGCATGGCGCGGGAGCTGCGCGCCGCCGGAATCACCCTGAGCGCCATTGGCGTGGGCACGGACTTCAACGAGGACCTGATGCAGTCCTTCGCCGAGTACGGCGCGGGCGCCTACGGCTTCCTCGAGGACGCCGCCCAGCTCGCCACCCTCTTCCAGAAGGACCTGCAGCAGGCGGGGACGACGGTGGCGCGCGGCGTGACGCTGACCTTCACCCTGCCCCCTGGCACGTCGCTGGGCGAGGTGCTGGGCTACCGCGCCAGCCAGTCCGGCAACCAGGTCCACGTGGCGCTGCCTGACTTCTCCGCCGGCCAGCTGGAGCGCGTGGTGGCGCGGCTCAACGTCACCGGCGACACGGTGGGCCAGACGGTTCGCGTGGTGGACCTGAAGCTGGCCTATACCGACCTCATCCGCGACGCCCAGGTGGCCAACGCGGCCTCGCTGACCTCCGTGGTGACCAACCGCCGCGAGGAGGTGCTGGCCCGCCAGGACCGCGAGGCCACCGTCTACGCCGCCCGCGCGCGCAGCGCCGTCAACATGCAGAAGGCGGCGGAGGCGCTGAGCGAGGGCCGCAAGGACGAGGCGAAGCTCTATCTGCAACGCAACCAGGCCCTCTTCGACGAGGCCAGCGCGGTGTCCGGCAGCGCGGCGGTCGCCGCCGACCAGGCCGAGCAGCAGGCCGTGCTGGACGCGTATGACAACGCGGAAGGCGAGGAAGCTCGGCGCTCCCTCGTGAAGCAGAGCAAGGTGAAGGCGCTCAAGAGCTTCGGCAAGCTCGGCTCCACGTACTGAGAGCCGCAATACGCGTCGACTGGACGCCCCGCCGCACTGCGTCGTGTTCACGATCGTGTGCAGGTGGGGCGTGAAGTTTCAGGAATGGGCCCACACAGGGGGCGTTCAGCCTTAAGCTGCGGCACCTCTTCACCAACCCTGTTTCCGAGTGGAGCCCCCCTCATGCAGCTCCCGCAGTTCCAGACCCTGATCGACATTCTCAAGCGCAGCACCTCCACCTTCGGCAGCCGCGAGCTCTTCGGAGAGAAGAAGAACGGTCAGTGGGTCTGGACGACCTACTCCCGCTTCGGAGAGATGGTCGATGACCTGCGAGGAGGGCTCGCGCAGCTCGGCGTGGGCGCGGGTGACCGCGTGGCCGTCATCTCCAACAACCGCCTGGAGTGGGCGGTGGGCGCGTACGCCACGTACTCGCTCGGCGGCGCCTACGTGCCGATGTACGAGTCGCAGCAGGCGAAAGAGCTGCAGTTCATCATCAACGACAGCGGCTCCAAGGTCGTCTTCTGCGCCACGGATGAAATCGCGCAGCGCATCCAGTCCGTGCGCGCGGAGCTGCCGCACCTGGAGCACATCATCCGCTTCAGCGGGACCACCAGCGACACGGACAGCTTCGCCACGCTGCTGCGGCGGGGCGCCGAGACGCCCACGCCCATGGTGAGCCCCAAGCCCACGGACCTGGCGGGCCTCATCTACACGTCGGGCACCACCGGCCAGCCCAAGGGCGTGATGCTCAGCCACGCGAACATCGCGCGCAACGTGTCGGCGATGCACGAGGTCTTCCCCATGGGGACGGACGACCGCTCCCTGGCCTTCCTCCCCTGGGCGCACGTCTTCGGACAGACGGTGGAGCTGCACGCGCTGTTCTCCATGGGCGCGTCCATGGCCATCGCGGAGGCGGTGGAGAAGATCATCGACAACCTCTCCGAGGTGAAGCCCACGCTGCTGTTCAGCGTGCCGCGCATCTTCAACCGCATCTACGACGGGCTGCAGAAGCGCATGGCCGGCGAGAAGCCGGTGACGCGCTTCATGTTCCGCCGGGGCCTCGCCGTCGCGGCCGAGAAGCGCGCGCTCGCCGAGCAGGGCAAGTCCAGCGGCCTGCTGGACCTGCAGCACGCCTTCTTCGACAAGGTGGTCTTCTCCAAGGTCCGCGCGCGCTTCGGCGGGCGGCTCAAGTACGCCTTCTCCGGCGGCTCGGCCATCTCCAAGGAGGTGGCGGAGTTCATCGACAACCTCGGCATCACCGTCTACGAGGGCTACGGCCTCACGGAGACGTCGCCCATCGCCACGGCCAACTTCCCGGAGAACCGGAAGATCGGCTCGGTGGGCAAGGCGCTGCCCGGCGTGCGCATCGAAATCGACACGGCGGCCACCGGCGAGGCGAAGCAGGGCGAAATCGTCGTGCACGGGCACAACGTGATGATGGGCTACTACAACAAGCCCGAGGAGAACGAGAAGGTCTTCACCGGCAACGGCGGCTTCCGCACCGGTGACATGGGCTACCTGGATCCGGACGGCTACCTCTACATCACCGGCCGCATCAAGGAGCAGTACAAGCTGGAGAACGGCAAGTACGTGGTGCCCAGCCCCATCGAGCAGTCGCTGGCGCTCTCCACGTTCATCGCCAACGCGTTGGTCCACGGCATGAACAAGCCGTACAACGTGGCCATCATCGTGGTGGACGTGGACGCGCTGAAGAAGTGGGCCACGGAGAAGGGCCTGGACACCAGCTCCATGCCGGAGCTGCTCAAGCGTCCCGAGGTGCTGCAGCTCTACCGTGAGCAGGTGAACGAGTTCACCCGCGACGTGAAGGGCTACGAGCGCCCGCAGCGCTTCCTGCTCACCAGCGAGGACTTCACCGTCGCCAACGACATGCTCACCCCCAAGATGAGCGTGAAGCGCCGCAACGTGGTGGCTCGCTACAACGACGCCATCGAGGCGCTGTATCGCGAGGGCGCGGACCGCTCCGTCTCCGCGGCCTAGCCCCCTGGGTGCCGGGCAGGGGTGCATCCCCCTGCCCCACCCTGTGTGCGTGCGCGCACCGGGAATGCGGGAAGGCCAGCGTGTCATCCTCGTCACCCGCGCCTTTCCGTGTTGACCAGCGGAATCCCCCCGCCCTATCTCCGCGTTCCTCCTGGTTTCGGCGGGACAGCGCACGGAGGCGCGCACACCAATGGCGAGCAAGGTCACCCCGTGGGTCGGGGTCATCATGGGCGGTAAGAGCGACCTGGAGCACCTGCAGCCCGCGGTCGACATCCTCAAGGAGCTGGGCATCCCGCACGAGGTGCGCGTGGTGTCCGCCCACCGCACCCCGGACTGGATGATGGAGTACGCGTCCACCGCGGAGTCGCGGGGGCTGTCCGTCATCATCGCCGCCGCGGGCGGCGCGGCCCACCTGCCGGGCATGGTGTCCAGCAAGACGCTGCTGCCCGTCATCGGCGTGCCCATGCCCACCACGCTGCTGAGCGGGCTGGACGCGCTGCTGTCCATCGTCCAGATGCCCAAGGGCGTGCCGGTGGGGACGCAGGCCATTGGCAAGCCGGGCGCCGCCAACGCCGCCCTGCACGCCGCGGCCATCCTCTGCCTGAAGTACCCGGAGCTGCGCGAGCGGCTCGCGGCCTGGCGCAAGGCGCGCACCGACGAGGTGCTGGCGCACCGGGAGCTGTCATGAGCCCGCGCGTGGTGCTGCCCGGCGGCACGATTGGCATGCTCGGCGGCGGCCAGCTCGGGCGGATGATGGCCCTGGCCGCGCGCACGCTCGGCTTCCAGGTGCAGGCCCTGGATCCGGACGCGGACTGCCCCGCCCACTCCGTGGTGGACCGCTGCCACACCGCGCCCTTCGGCGACGCGGCGGCCGCGGAGACGCTGGCGCGCGCGTGCGACACGGTGACGCTCGAAATCGAGAAGATTCCCCTCGCCACGCTGGAGGCGGTGGCGCGGCACACGCCCATGCGCCCGGGCGCGGACGTGCTCCGCGTGATTCAGCACCGCGGCCGGCAGAAGGGCTGGCTCGCCAAGGGCGGCTTCCCGCTGGGCCCCTGGCGCGAGGCGCACTCCGCCGAGGAGCTGGCCGAGGCCATCCAGGCGCTGGGCGGGCGCTGCTTCGTGAAGTCCAGCGAGGGCGGCTACGACGGGCGCGGGCAGGTGGAGGTGACGTCCGCGGACGAGGCCGCCCAGGCGTGGCGCGAGCTGGGTGAGCGCTCCGTGGTGGTGGAGGCCGCGCTGGCGCTCCAGTCCGAGCTGTCCGTGCTGGTGGCCCGCAGCCCCAACGGGGAGGTGGCGGTGTACCCGCCCGCCTTCAACCACCACGAGGAGCGCATCCTCGCGTGGTCGCTGCTGCCAGGCCCGCTGCCGAAGCCGGTGCTGGAGCGGGCCACGGAGCTGGCGCGCGGCATCACCGAGCAGCTCCAGGTCGAAGGCCTGCTCGTCATCGAGCTGTTCCTGCTGAAGGACGGCAGCGTGCTCGTCAACGAGCTGGCGCCGCGCCCGCACAACAGCTTCCACTCCACCGAGGTGGCGTGCCTCACCTCGCAGTTCGAGCAGGCGGTGCGCGCGGTGTGCAACCTGCCGCTCGGCTCCGTGGAGGTGGTGCGTCCGGCGGCCATCGTCAACCTGCTGGGTGACTTGTGGCTGAAGGACGGCGGCCCGCGCTTCCAAGACGTGCTGGCCATGCCCGGCGTCCGCCTGCACCTGTACGGCAAGCGGGAGGCGCGCAAGGGCCGGAAGATGGGCCACCTGTCCGCGGTGGGCAGCTCGCCCGAGGACGCGCTCGCCCGCGTGCGGGCCGCCGCCACCGCGCTGGGGATGTGAGGCCGTGAAGACGAACGCCGCCCGGCTGCTGGACTCGCTGGGCGTGAAGTACGCGCTGCGCGACTACGACGTGGACCCGGAGGACTTGTCCGCGGAGACGGTGGCGGCCAAGGTGGGCATGCCCGCCGAGCAGGTCTTCAAGACGCTGGTGGCGCGCGGCGACCGCACCGGCGTGCTGATGGCGGTGGTGCCCGGCAACGCGGAGCTGGACTTGAAGGCCCTGGCCCGGCTCAGCGGGGACCGCAAGGTGGACACCGTGCCGCTCAAGGAGCTGCAGCCGCTCACCGGCTACATCCGGGGCGGCTGCACGGCCATTGGCGGCAAGAAGGACTACCCCGTCTACGTCGACGAGACGATGGAGCTGTTCGACGCCATCGCCGTGTCCGCGGGCGTGCGCGGCACGCAGCTCGTGCTCGCGCCCGCGGACTACCTGCGGGTGACGAAGGCGAAGACGGGCCCCATCTCCCGCGACAAGGCCTGAGCCTCGCCGCTCACGGTGACGCGGCCGGGGCCTGCCCCTGCTCCGGAACGAAGAGCACCTTGCCGGACGTCATGTCAGCGGACGCGATGCGCACCGCCTCGCCCGCGGACTCCAGCGGGAGCCGGGCGCGCACGGGCGTCTCCAGCGTCTGGCCCACCAGCGACGGCACGCCCATCAGCGCCTTGATTTGCGCGGCGCCGAAGCCCTGGCGGTGCCACTCCGACAGCCAGAAGCCCTCCACGCGCTTGCGCCCGAAGATGAGGTCCGCGGGCGCGATGCGGCACTCCTGCTCGGAGAGCGAGCCGTACACGATGACGGTGCCGCCCTCCGGGAGCGCGTGCAGGAGTTGGCCTGTGAGCCGGCCGCCCACCGGGTCGAAGGCGAGCGACACCTTCAGCGCGTGACACACGCGGTGCAGGCGCTCCTCGAACTCGGGCTCGTGGGTGCTCAGCACGTGCTCCGCGCCCAGCTCGCGCAGCAGGGCCACCTGCTCCTGGCGCCGCACCACATTCACGATGGGCACGCCCCGGCGCTTCGCGAGCGCCAGCAGCATGCGCCCCATGGTGCCCGCGGCGGCAGTTTGCGCCAGCGCGGCGTGGCCGCCCTCCTTGGCGCGCTCCATCAGCACCCACGCGGTGAAGGGATTGATGAACAGGCTGGCGCCCTGCTCATCGGAGACCTGGGCGCGCAGGGGCAGACACTGCCCCAGGGGCACCGCCGCGTACTCCGCCCACAGTCCGTCCCCGTCGCCGGGCGCCACGCACGCGACGCGGCGCCCCACCAGCAGCCGGCCGGCGACCCCGCCCGCGGCCACCACCGTCCCGCTGGCCTCCAGCCCCGGCACCACGGGCAGCGGCTTGCGGAGCCCGTACTGCCCGCGGACGAACATCAGGTCCGCGGGGTTGATGGGCGCCGCCGCCACGCGAACCAGGACCTGCCCCGGGGTGGGCCTGGGCACCGGCCGGGACTCCACGCGCAGGGACTCCGGCCGGCCGTCATAGGCGGTGAGGACCAGCGCGCGCATCGTCTCGGGAACGACGGGGCTCTTCATCGGCAGACCTTTTTCGCCACCCATGCGTGAAAGGGACAGTTCCTGCCCGGCCAACATCCGTGGGGAGTCGATGAACGCCACTCTATTGCAACTCCATCATCGCGAGGCCTTCGAGCAGACCGTGACGCGCGCGCTCACGGCGGGAGCCGGCGCCGGCATCCTCCACCTGGCCACCGCGCGACTGGGCCTCCCCGTGCCCCTGGCGTGGCTGGTCCCCGCCGCCGTCGTGCTCGGGTGTGCACGAGGCGACAAGTGGGACCGCGTGCTGCTCGGCGGACTGGGGCTGCTCCTCACCGCGCTGCCCTATGCCCTGGGCATGGCCCCGGGTTGGACGGTGGCGTTCAGCGCGGGTGCGGCGGGGGCGCTGCTGGTGCGCTCACGGCTCAGCGACCGCGGCGAGAATGGCCAGGTGGCGGAGGCGCGCCCCACCCTCTTCCACTTCGGGCTGGGCGCGGCGCTGTGCGCGGGCCTGACGCTGGGCGGCGTGGAGGTGGCCCGCATCTTCTCCGCGCGGCTGGCGGACCTGGCCACCCCGGCGCTGCTGGGCGCGGGCGTGACGGGCGGCATCCTGGGCCTGTTCGTGGGGCTGAGCGCGGTGGCCTCGCACCTCGCGCTGTCCGCGGACCCCGTGGAAGCGCGCGTGGAGGCCCTGCTGCCCCAACTCGCCGGTGACTTCCATGCGCTGACGGAGCGGGCGCTGAACCTCTACCGGCAATGTGGCCAGTCGCTAGCGCTGCTCCCCCGCGAGCCGGCGCGCGAGGAGCTGGCGCGCACGCTGGGCCGGATGACGCGCGACGCCGCGGAGCTCGCCTCGGAGTGGGCCGGCGTGGAGGCGCAGTTGGAGGAGCGCGCGCAGGCGGAGCTTCAGGCCGAGCGCGAGGATTTGGAGCGCAGCGCCCGGGCCAGCACGGATGCCGTCGCGCGGCGCCAGTTGGAGCTGGCCGCGGCCTCCCTGGGCGAGGAGGTGGAGCGGTTGGGCGAGCTGAAACAACGCCGCGAGCGCATCCTCGCCCGCCTAAGGACGGAGGTGGCCCTGCTGGAACGGGCCCGCGTGGCCCTGCTGTCGCTGCGCAGCGGGCAGGCCCAGCTCAAGGCGGCGGAGCTGTCCGCCCTGGCCCGCCGCTTCCGCGCCCTGTCCTCCGTCCAGTGGGAGGAAGGCCAGGCCATGGACGCAGTGGCGGCCCAGGCCACGGTGGGAACATCCCCAATGATTCAGGGAACTTCTGGGCACTCAATGCCTGTCGAAGCCGTCCCATCGGAGGCGGACGGAGGCCCGGCGGGCACCTCGCTGACCGAGCAGCCAAGGGCCCGTGAGACGTGACGGCGGCGCTCCCGGCCGACGCGAGGTGCCATGCCGAGACAGGCGCTTAGACACCTTCTTTCGGGGAGGGCATGGAGCCTGCGTGGGCTTGGGCTACACTTTCCACACATGAGCCTGCCCCTCTCGTCCGCACCAGCGCCCTCCTGGCTGTGGAAAGGTGACGAGCCGAGCGTCACCTCGGTGTTTCAGCCCATCGTGGACTTGCTGCGTGGCGAGGTCATCGGGCACGAGGTGCTGTCGCGCGGACCGGGCGAGTTCCGAGAGCCGCACGTGCTCTTCACGCAGGCGCGCCTGGAAGGCTACACGTGGGAGCTGGAGCGCGCGTGCTGGACGTCCGCGCTGCGCTGCATCGCCACGCTGCCGGAGGCGCAGCGCAGCGCGCCCTTCTTCTTCAACGTCAGTCCGGACGTGCTGAGCGACCCGCGCTTCGGCGACGGCTCCACGGAGGAGCTGCTCGCGCGGTATGGACTGAACCCGAAGAACCTGGTGCTGGAAATCACGGAGAAGGCGGCGTTCGAGGACAACGCGCTGCTCCAGCGGCTGACGCGGCAGTGTTCCGCGCTGGGCTTCGGCATCGCGCTGGATGACTTCGGCGCAGGGCACTCTGGATTGGTGACGCTGGTGAACAGCGCGCCGCAGTTCATCAAGCTGGACCAGGCGCTGGTGCGAGACATCCACCGGCACAGCTACCAACAGCACCTGGTGAAGTCGCTGGTGGCCTTCGCGGCCAGCGTCAACGCGACGCTGATTGCCGAAGGCGTGGAGACCTGGGACGAGCTCGCCGTGCTGCTGCGGCTGGGCATCCGCCACGCGCAGGGCTACCTCGTGGCGCGCCCCTCCCCCGTCCCGGTGCAACCCAGCGTCGAGTTCGAGGCGCGGCGCCATGAAGCCATGCGCGCGCTGGACTTCCGCGAGGACGAGGACGACGACACGGTGGGCAGCATCGTCATCCGCCGCGTCTGTGTGGAGCGGGCCATGACGGCCGAGGAGTTGGAGCGGCTGTTCCAGCAGAAGGCCGATGTGGACCACATCGCGCTGCTGCATGGCGAACGGCTGGAGGCGCTGGTGCTGCGGCGGTTGACGGCCACGAAGGGCCCGGCGCAGGTGGCCCCGCTCGTGGTCGAGGACCGGATGGCCATCACCACTCTGGCGCGGCTCGCCATGGAGCGCCCACCCGAGGCGCTCTATGACCCGGTGGCCGTCACGGATGCCCAGCAGCGCTTCCTGGGCACCGTCACGATGCAGGCGCTCATCCGCCGCGTCACGGAGCTGCTGGAGCGGCACAGGCCGGCCTGATCAAGGGCACGGCTGCGGGGCGATGCGGACGAGGCGGTACTCCGACTTGTTGCCCCAGTTCACGCGGCCACCGCCGCAGGTGCAGCCGGACTGCCCGACCAGGTTCGTGTACTCGCTGTCCGAATAGAACTCGTACCAGAACTGAAGCGCGCACGCGGCGAGCGCCTCCTCCTGCGTGTCCAGGGACAGCTCGGCGTCGTCCTGCTCCACGCCGCCACAGCCCGTCAGCAGTCCCGCGACCAGCGCCATCTGACCGACCCATCGCTTCATCTGCATACAGCCTCCTGAGTTGAGTCACCTGTTGTTGTTGCAACAAGGGACTGTGCTGGGTTGAAAACGAAGCGTCCAGGACTTGGCGCATCCCAAAACCTGTCCACGAACAAGTTCCAACCCGCCAACACCACTCAGGGGCGCTTGTCCTTGGGCTGAGGTCCGACGACCTCCGTCAGTCGACTGCAGTCTTCAGAGAATGGGAAGCTGGAGTAAAACGGCGCCTGCTCTCCATCCTTCCGTGCCTTCTCCAACGTGATGATGGCGACAAAGGAGTCATCCGCCGCCTTACAGAAGAGGTCTCGGGCCAATGTCAGGTCCCCTTCCTCTTCAGCAAGAGCCGCCCGCTTTGCAAAGCACCCTGCAGCAGTTCCGACCGGCGCCTTCGGCAGGACGTCATCGATTATCCGGAGGGCTTCTTTGTTCCTCCCCATGGCGTAGAGATAATCGTAGGAGTTCAGCACGAAACCACAGTCTTGGTTGGCAGGAAGGCCGTCTGACTTCTCGGTCAGCCGGAGCACATGGTCGGAGCCTTGCACTCCCTTCCAACTTTTGTCGGCTGCACCAGGCGTCGCATCCAGCTTTGCAATGATGAAGTACATCCCGGAAGCAAGCTGCGCCGTCTCCTCCGCCGACAAGACGAGGGAGTAGAGAAGTGCGTAAGGCGCGGCAGCCGTCAGTTTCACGGGGCTCGGACTGCTCCCAACCTTGTGCAGGGGCCAGTGCACAAGGCTACTCACGCGATTCTTCCTGAGAAAGACCTCGACGGTGAGAAGCCGGTCCCAACCGCCCTCGGGCGCTTCCATCACGATATCGCCTGCGGCGGATGCCTGCGCATTCGCCTCGAACAGACTCGGATGCGCCAGACCGACCGTTACGACCAACGGCCATCCCTTTGGCAAGGATGAGATTTTGGATCCGACAACGAGCCTGGGTGAAGCGGAAGCCGGTGCCCCGGCAACCTCACGTTGCGCGGCGCCCGCCTGAGTCCATCCCGGGACCACGACCAGAGCCAGCACCAAAACCCAGCCTCGAAGAAAAGTCGTACCCATGGACGTCCCCGTCCCAAGAAGACAAGGTACGAGCCATCTTCGCAATGAGATTACGGCGTTCTCCCGCAAGGGCTCAGGGCGCGATGTCCAAGCCCACCACACCCTCGAAGCGGACGGCGCTGCCCTTGCGGATGCCGATCTTCTCCGTCCAGCCGCCGGGCATCTCCAGCACGTACTGGCTGGGGGCGCTCACGGAGCGGGACTCGAAGGACCCACCGTGTGGATGGCTATGGCCATGGCGGACACTGGCAATACGCCTGCAACCGGCCGTCCGGATATGTGTCCAACGGCTCCGACTGCCACGACTCCAACGCCAGCATCAACCCTGGCATGCCCGAGTCGTGCATGGACACCATCGACAACAACTGCGACGGCTACGTGGCCCCCTACTGCGGCTCGAATCCCAATCCCAATCCCACCCCCTGGCCCTGCCCACCGGGACAGTCCTGCCAGGAGCCGTGACGCCGCCCAGGCAGTGAGGCAGCACCCCAGGCGTTGTGACTGACACGCGGTCCCGGAGAAAAGGTCCGGGGCCGCGCTACGCAACCCGAACAAACGCAGCAGCAGCCGCGCTCACCCACCACGCCGCAGCGCATTCCAGTGCGCATCGATGCGCGCCGACATGGCATCCAGCGCGACCGGCGCCGCCGTCAGGCTCGATTCCTCGACGTCTTCAAGGTTCCGCCACCACGCCGGAGCACGGCTTGACCCGTGAGTGTAAGCCCGGCAGGAACTGCACCACACCCAGCAGCCACCCAGACGCCCACCAGGTCGCGCATGGAAATAGGCATGGACCGCCTCATGCGCACAGCGGGGACACTGCGCGGGCATGCGCTCGGCAGGACCTTCCCATGCCTTCCGCAGCGTTTCCTGCAACAGGTCGCGCGCGTCGTCGTCCTGCCAGGCGCTCTCATCAACAGGCGTGTGGGCCATGAACCGTGTTCCTCAGGGCTCGATGTCCAAACCCGCGACGCCCTCGAAGCGGACGGCGCTGCCCTTGCGGATGCCGACCTTCTCCGTCCAGCCGCCGGGCACCTCCAGCACGTACTGGCTGGGCGCCCCCACGGAGCGGGACTCGAAGGAGCGAGGCACCGCGCGCGACACGATGCCCGCCACCCGCAGGTCCGACGTGATGAAGATCATGTCCAGCGAGATGAGCGTGTTCCGCATCCAGAAGCCCTGGACCTGCTCATGCGGGAAGAGGAACAGCATGCCCTTCCCCGCCGCCAGCTCCTTGCGCCACATCATGCCCCGCTGGCGCGAGTCCGCCGTCGCTGCGATCTCCACCTCGACCCGGTGCGCACCGCCGAAGGCGTCCTCCAGCCGCACATGTCCACGCGGAAGCGGCGGCATGACGTAGTCCTCGGCGGTGACGTCGGTGACGCGCGGACGCGGCGCCTCCGCGGCCTTCGGCGTGGCGCGGGGCGCGCTACCCTGCGCCTCCTGCTGGCAGGCCGTGGCCAGCAGCAGCGGCATGGCCACCCCCATCCACCGAAGGCCGCGCGTCATGAGTGCGAGTGCAGCGGCTTGTTGAGCAGCTTCTCCGTCAGCTCGCCGCCGAGGCTGTCGGACATCAGCCCCTCCACCACCGTCTCGAACTCCACCCGCTGCGCTTCGCTGCTGTAGATGAAGCGGATGCCCATGCCGGGCTCCTCCGCGTCCGCCTTGGACCAGACGACCTCTCCGAGCAGCTCGAAGGGGGCCTCCCGGTGCGGAACCGTCAGCTTGAACAGGAAGCGCGTGCCGATGGGCAGCGGCTTCTTCGTCTTGATGAAGGTGCCACCCTTGCTGATGTTCTTCGTGTAGTCCGCGAAGAACGAGTTGAGCTTCTTGTAGTCGACCTTCAGCTCGATGGGCGCGCGCCCGTTCTGGCGGTGCTCTGGACCTGTCTTCTGTTCGGACATGCTGGCCGGGAGTATAGGAGAGGCCATGCGGCAAGTCCTCACCCGCGCCTCTGGCCTGTTGCGTCGCCCCGCCGTCCTGGCCACCGTCCTCCTGCTCGCGGGCGGGGGCTCGGCGCTCGTCCTGCTCCCCCTCTTCGGCGTCCCCGGCTTCGAGCTGAGCCTGGCCCTCTCCATCGCCGTGGGCCTGCTCGGAGGGGGGCTGGGCATCGCCGCGGCCGCCCAGGAGCACCGCATCCTGCTGGGCGCCACGCCGACCCCGCCGGGCGCCCTCCGGCCACAGACGCCCGGCGGCGCGGTGGCCCGGGCCCTGGGCGCCGCCCTGCTCCTCAACGTCGGCGTCCTGGTGCCCCCCTTCCTGGCGGCCACCCTGTTCGCCTGGCTGCGCACCGCGTGCGACCCGTTCGCACTGGTGGGCTTCTATCCGATGCTCACCCTCCCCTCGGCGGCCCTGGCGGCGACGGCAGGCGTGCTGTGCGGCTTCGCGGCCGAGCGCCCCCGCCGGGCCGTGGGGCTGTACGCCCTCCTCATCCTCGTCTCGGCCATCCCCACCGCGTGGCCCATCGTCGCCGGGCCCCAGGTGTTCGCCTTCAACCACTTCCTGGGCCACATGCCCGGGCCCCTCTACGACGAGGCCCTGGGCGTCTCCGCCGCGCTCGGCTGGTTCCGTCTGCAGACGCTGCTGTGGGTCTCCGTGCTCGCGGGGCTCACCTGCGCGCTGCTGGACCTGGGCACCGGGCGCCTGCGCCGCGCCGGCCTGCGCCGGGGGACCCTGGCCGCGCTGGTGCTGCCACTGGCCGCCATCGCCTTCATGGAGGCGCGCGGCCCCGCCCTGGGCCTGCGGATGACGGATGCCTGGCTGACGGAGGAGCTCGGCGGCCTGCGCGAGACGGAGCACTTCGTCCTCCACTACTGGCGAGGCAAGCCCCGCGAGGACGTGGACCGCTTCACGCGGGATTTGGAGTTCCGCTGGGCCCAGACGCGGCACTTCCTGGGCGTGGCCCCCACCGAGCCCATCCACGTCTGGCTCTACCGCGACGAGCACGAGAAGCAGCGCCTGGTGGGCGCCGGCCGCACGCAGTTCGCCAAGCCCTGGCGCCACGAGCTGCACATCCAGGACCGGTCCTTCCCCCACTCCGTGCTCCACCACGAGCTGGCGCACGTCATGGCCGCCCCGGCGGGCAGCGGCCCCTTCCGCGTCACCACGCGGCTGGGGGTCTGGCCCCTCATGGGCGTCATCGAGGGGCTCGCCGTCGCCGCGGATGGCCCCGTGCAGGGCGACCTCACGCTGCACCAGTGGGCGGCGGGCATGCGCCGGCAGAAGCTGGCGCCGGACATGCGCAAGCTGATGGGGCCGGAGGGCTTCTACCAGTCCGCGCCCGCGCGGGCGTACACCGTGGCGGGCTCCTTCCTCCTCTACCTGGCGGACACCTACGGCGCGGACCGGCTGCGGACCCTGTATGCCCACGCCGACTTCGAGGCCGCGTATGGCCGGCCATTGGGAGAGCTCGTCACCGAGTGGGAGCAGCACGTGGACGCGCTCCCGCTGGACGAGTCCCTGGTGGCGCGGGCCTTCGCGCGCTTCCGCACCGGCAGCCTCTTCACCCGCGCCTGCGCCCGCGAGGTGGCGCGCCTGTCCGACGCCGCCCGGCAGGCCCTGGCGAGCGACCCCGAGGACGCGCTGGAGCGCTACCGCCGCGCCGCCGAGCTCCAACCCGAGGAGCCCTACTTCCGCCTGGGCGAGGCCGTCGCGCTGTCCCAGTTGGAGCGCTACGCGGACGCGGACACGGTGCTCGCCGCGATGGGCGACCGCATGAAGGGCCAGGCCGTGCTGGAGGCGGAGGTCGCCATGGCGCGGGCGGACGTCGCGCTGCGCAGGGGGCAGCCCGGTGAGGCCCGCCGCTTCCTGGACCAGGTGCTGTCCAGGGACGCCGGGCCGGAGCTGACACGCACCGCCCAGGTGAAGCTGGCCGCCATGGAGTCCACCGCGCGCCAGGGCCCCATCGACGCGTACTTCCGCGCCGGCCAGGACGAGGTGCGCCTGCTGCTCCTCGCGCGCGCCCTGGCGGCGGTCCCAACGGACCCCTACCTCAACTACCTGATGGGGCGGCGCTTGCAGCAGGTGGGCTCGCCCGTGCTGGCCACGGGGTACCTGCAACAGGCCCTGGCGGCGGAGGGACTGCCGGAGGCGCTGCGGCGCGAGGCCCTGCGGATGCGGGTGGAGTCCGCCTACCTGGCGGGAGACTGCGGCGCGGTGCGACACGAGCTCGGTGCACTACCGGACTTTGGCGCCGCCTTCCGGGCCTCCGCCGACGAGTGGCGGGAGCGCTGTGACTTCGAGGAGAAGACCTTCCGCGGACTGCTGGTGCCACGACAGGCTTTCCGCTAGCCACGCTTTTCGGCTAGGCAGGCAACCAGACAGCGGTGACGTGCCAGCCTGGCAAGGAGGACGTGGATGCGTTTCGAGTCGCGGCATCGGATTCAGGGGACGGTGGATGAGGTGGAGCGCGCGCTCCTCGACGAGCGGTACTTCGAGTTCCTGCTCAAGCACCACGGCGTGCTGCTGGAGTTGCAGCCCCTGGAGGTGAAGCCGGACGGCGACGTCGTGCGCCGCCGGGTGCGCTACCGCCCCAAGCCCGTCATCGAGAAGATTGGCCCCAAGACGGTCCCCCCGGAGTGGTTCGCCTTCATCGAGTCGTCCACCTATGACAAGCGCCGCAAGGAGCTGACGTTCGAGAACGTCCCCACCTCGAACAAGATCTCCAAGATGCTGGTGAACACCGGCACCATGCGCTTCCGCGACGTGGGCGGCGGCCAGACGGAGCGGGTGATGGACGGCGAAATCGCCCTCAAGCTGCCCTTCCTCCTCAAGCCCCTGGGCCTCATCGCGGAGAAGGTCATCCAGGCGGAGGGCCTGAAGATTCTCGACAACGAGGTCCCGGTGCTCAACCGGTTCATCGCCGAGGTCATCCGCCCGGGCTAGTCCACCGCCCGGCCCCGGCGGGGCCTGGGAATGGGTTGACTTCCCTTGGGTTGTCCCAATAAGGCCCCGCCATGCTCAAACGCTTCCTCGCCTTCAGCGTCCTGTCCCTGCTGGCCGCGTGCGCCCCGAAGCGCATCCCCGGCACGGACATCGTCGACAACTCCGACACGCGCGCCATCCTCGCGGTCATGGAGCAGTACCGCACCGCGCTGGAGGCCCGGGACGCCCAGGCCATCCAGAAGCTCGTCTCGCCTTCGTTCCAGGACGACGGCGGCACGCCGAGCGACCCCAGCGATGACCTGACGGCGGAGACCCTGGTGCCGTACCTGGAGAAGGTCTTCCCCCGCATCCAGGGCCCCCGCATCGAGCTGAGCATCCGCCGCATCCAGGTGGGCGAGGGCGTGGCCGCCGCCATCTACTACTGGAACGCCTCCTGGCGGATGCCGTCGCTCCACTCGCGCCCCATGAAGGAGTCCGAGCTGGAGCAGATGGTGCTCCGCAAGGAAGACGGCACCTGGAAGATTGTCACCGGCATCTGACGGCCGCGGCCGTCACAGGCCCAGCAGCCCGGCGAAGCCGTCCGGGCCCATGGCGTTCAACGCCCGGGCCCGGTTGAGGTAGGTGCGGTAGTCCTTGCGCACCAGCTTGTCCGCCGGCAGCGGCGACAGGTGGTAGTCCCGGATGCGGCTCGCCGTGAAGCGCACCGCCCCATAGAGCGCATGGCCGAAGAGGTTCGTGCGCTCCACGGCGGACAGCGGCCGGACGTCCACGTAGCCCCGGATGAAGGCCCGGCACAGCTCCGGCAGGTAGTGCCCGCCGTCGAAGCACCAGGCGTTGAGGGTGATGGCCACGTCCAGGCCGTACTCTTCCCGGCACGCCATCTCGAAGTCGAAGAAGGCGCCCACGCGGTCCCCCAGCCACTTCACGTTGTCCATGAAGAGGTCCGCGTGGATGACGCCGCGAGGCTCCAGCCCCTGCCGCGCCGCGCGCGACGTCTCCAGGTCACGTTGCAGCTCACGCGCCACGGCCGCCAGCTCCGCGTCCGGGTGCGCCGCCAGCGCCACCAGCCAGCCGCCCACCGTCTCCGGGCCGTAGGGATTCTCCCGCGTGCCGGAGAAGGACTGCGTGTCCCGGTGCAGCTTGCCCAGCTCCGCGCCCAGCCGCTCCAGGTGGTCCGCGGTGAGGGCCGGGTGGCGCAGCTCCTCCCCCGGCAGCCAGCGGAAGACGCTGACGCGGCCGCCCTCCAGCTCCAGGAACGTCGCCCCGTCGCGCGTCGTCAACTGCACGGGCCCGGGGAAGTGGTACGCGGCCAGGTGCGCGAGCAGCGCGGACTCAAAGCGCAGGTCCTCCGCGGAGCGCGCCGTCGTGTGGCGCACGAAGTAGCGCCCCGTCTGCGTCTCCACGCGGTGGTTGGTGTTGATGGAGCCCTGGGGGATGGGCGTCACCTCGCGCACCGCGCCCAGCCCGAATGCCTCCGCGACCCGCTCGAATGCCTCGGGGGGTAGCGCCGTGTGTACCGCCATACCTCTGACCTCCCACGTCCGTGTTCACGCCGCCGCCCCCGTTGACAGCCCGGGAGCGCGTCCCTATCTGAGCGCGGCTTCTATACCCGGCACGACGGCCGGCGCACATCCAACTCCAGCGCGGGGGACAGGTCCATGGGCACCGAAGGGCGCAAGGACTGGCAGCGGCGCGAAAGCCTCTCCAGCGCGTTGGTTCAGGTGGGTGTTGTCGCCGTACTCCTCGCGGGCGCGGTGGCCTTCTTCGTCCACCGAGGCACCGTCCGCAAACAAGCGGAGGAGCACCTGCGCGCGGCCCGCGCCGCCGCCCAGCGTGGCAACCCCGCGGACTTCGCGCGCGCCCTGGCGGAGCTGGAGGCCCTCTTCCAAATCGACGCCGAGTCCCGCGACGCGCAGGCCCTGGCCGCCGACATCCAGACGGTGCTGTGGCTGGAGCACCGCCAGCCCGGCGCGGACGCCAAGGCCCGCGAGCACCTCTCCCGCGCCGAACGACTGGAGTCCCAGTCCGGCGAGCGCTACGGCGCCCACGCCCTCCACCTGCTGGCCACGGGCAAGGCCGCCGAGGCGGAGCAGTACCTGGCCGCGCTGGAGGCCCGGGGCGCCAACAACGCCCGGCTGACGCTGGCCCGGGCCCTGGCGCTCCAGGCCCGCGGCGACCTCCCGGGCGCGCGGCAGGCCTTCGCCCGCGCGGCGGAGACGGCCTGGAGGGACCCGCGCTTCACCACCGCGTACGGCGAGGCCCTGCTGGACGAAGGGCAGTACCCGCAGGCGGTGGAGGCCTTCGCCAGGGCCACCAGCGTCAACCCGGACCACCTGCTGGCCCGCGTGTCCGCCGCGCTGGCGCACACCTACCAGGGCCGCAAGACGGAGGAGGCCCGGCGGGTGCTCGCCCGCGTGGAGGCCCGTGGCGCGGAGCTGACGCCCGTGCTGAAGGCCCGCGCGGGCGCGCTGAAGGCGGAGCTGGCGCTGGCCGCTGGCGCCCCTGATGACGCGATTGCCGCCGCGGACGCGGCCCTGAAGGCCCTGCCCGACGAGCACTACGCCCTCTTCGCCCGGGCGCGCGCCCTGGCGGTGAAGCGGGACGCCCAGGCGCGCGCGGCCTTCGAGGCGGCCGTGGCCCGGCGCCGCAACGCCCCGCTGCTCTACCTGGACGGCGCGCGGGCGCTCCAGGCGGCGGGAGATGGCGCTGGAGCCCTGGCGCTGCTGGACGCGTACGAGGCGACGTTTGGCCCGGTGCGGACCACCACCGCGGACGGGAAGCAGGCCGGCCTGCTGGAGAAGGACAGCCGCTACTGGCTGGCGCGCGGCGGCGTGCTGGAGGCCGCCTCCCGCCAGGACGAGGCCCTGGCCGCCTACGACAAGGCCCTGGCCGCGCGCGGCGTGGAGCTGGCCCGGGCCCAGTACGCCAAGGGCGAGCTGCTGCTGGCGCGCAAGGACTACGAGGGCGCCCGTCCGCTGCTGGCCGCCGTGGCGCCCGACAACGGCGCGGGCACGCTGGCGGAGGCCTACACCGCCATGGGCGACCTGCTCTTCGCCCAGGGCGAGCACGCCGCCGCCTGCCAGCACTACTTCTTCGGCCTCGCGCGGGCGCGGACGCAGGGCACCCCACGCGAGGCGCTGGCCGCGCGCGTGGAGGACATCCGCGAGCGGCTGGAGTCCGCCGGCCAGGCCCGCATGGCCAAGGCCTGGAAGGCGGAGTCCGGCCCGCTCCTAGAGTAGGTCGGTGGGGTCGATGGACTCCGGGCGGGCGCGCACCACGCGCCACTCGCCGTCCTCTTCCTTCTCGAAGGCGCCTTCGATGAGGTAGGCGCTCAGCACGCTGCCAGCGGCCAGGTCCTCCACCCGCTCCGCCTGGGAGCGGCCGAAGATAAAGCGCGCCTGGAACTCCCCTTCCGAGGGAGACACCTCGCGCACCTCCAGGTTCGTCACGAAGACGCGCACCCACTGGCCGCGCAGCACCTGCGCGGTGAGGATGCCGCGCACCTCCTTCTTCGACCAGCCGCCCTGCCCCTTGGAGCGGAAGCGCTCGGAGACGTGCTCCATCACCCCGCCCACGTCCTTCGCCTCCGCGGCCCGCGTCATCACCACCACCTGGCGGCGGATGGCCTCCTCCACGGTGAGCTCCTGCCGGGGCCAGAAGTACAGCACCGCGCCGGCCACCAGCAGCGCCAGCACCCCGCCCACCACCCGCGAGCGCGTCACGTTCACCATGGCCGCCTCACGCCGCCTCGGGCTCGAGCACCAGCTCGTCCGCGTCGATGATCTCCGCGGGCCGCAGCGCCTCGCCAATCTGCTTCAAGCGCCGATCCGACAGTTGCTCCAGGTAGGTGCGGATGTCCGGGACGGACGTCACCAGCTCGTGGAAGGCCGCGCGCTCCAGGAAGGCCGCCGCCGTCTTGCGCGCCGCCGCCACCGTGGCCGTGGCGCGCAGGCCCGTCAGCAGGGAGATCTCCCCCGCCACCTCGCCCTCGCGCAGCATGCCCAGCGTCACCACGCCGCCCGCGGGGTCCTCCTTCTGCACCACCAGCTCACCGGCCAGCACCAGGTACAGCCCCGGCGAGTGCTCGCCTTCCACCAGCACCTTCTCGCGCGCCTGGAGCGCGCGGAACGTGAAGCGCCGCAGGAGCGCGCCCCGCTCCGACTCCGGCATCGTCTGGAACATGGGCGAGGTGGCCATCAGGTTGCGCGCCATGCGCTGCTGCGCGAAGTCCGCCAGCACCTGCGGCACCGCGGGGTGGCTCTTGGCCACCGCGTTGAGGTGCTCGCGGCGAATCTCGAAGACCTCGGTGTCCGACACCGCGGACACCGTCGCCGTGGGCGGCGCGCCCGTCAGCAGCGCGATTTCACCGAAGATGGAGCCGCCGCCCAGGAAGCCCAGCGTGCGCGCCTCGCCGTCCTGCTGCCGCGTCACCTCCGCCTTGCCCGCCACCACCACGTAGAGCGACTCCGCCGTCTCGCCCTCGCGGCTCACCGCCTCGTCCGGGCGCACGCGGCGCCACGCCATCCGGCGCACCAGGTCCACGAAGGCGTCCCGGTCCAGCTCCGCGAACAAGGGCAGCGGCGGACGGCTGTTCGGGTCCGCCGAGCCGCCCGGGTCCGGCGCGGCCAGCACTTCAATGGCGCGGTTGGACAGCTCCTCGCCCTGCAGCCCCATCAGGTCCGTGTCCACCTTGCCGTCGTAGAGCGTCTCCGGCGGCAGCGGCGGCGGCACCACGGCGCGGCCCGGCGCGTTGCGCACCGCGCGCGAGTGGATGCGGATGAGCGTGTCATTCACCCGCCGCTCGTTGGGGGCCACGTCCAGCGCCAGCTTGCACGCCGCCATGGCGGACAGCAGGTAGTCGCGGCGCAGCAGGCCCTCCGCGCAGGCGTGGTACGCGGTGACGGCGCGCTCGCGCTCGCCCAGCTCCGCCAGGCAGCGCGCGGCCAGCATCCGCGAGCGGTGGTCCGCGGGGACGCGGCGGACCGCCTCGGCGAACACGGCCAGGGCTCGCTCGAACTGGCGCTCCTCGATGAGGTCCATCCCGAGCTCACGCAGCGACGACTCGTTCATCCCTTTTCTCCCCGGCAAGTCATGGTCGGCCCGCCGCCACTCATGGCTGCAGCTCGCTCAGATACATCTCCGCCTTGCGCTTCACGTCGGAGCCCTCCGAGGCCGTCTCGATGACGACCTTGAACATCTCCGCCGCGGCCTGCGGATCCCTGTCCCGCTGGATGTAGGCCCTCAGGAAGAGCTCCTCCGCCTTCTTCTGCAGGCTCTCCAGCCCCTCGCGCGCCCGCCCGTCACCCGGGTTGAGCCGCAGCGCCTCGCGGAAGTGCGAGCCGGCCGCGCCCAGGTCACCCTTCTTGAGCGCGCCCTGCCCCGCCGCCAGGGACGACGACGCGAGGTGCTCGTCGATGGTGTTCCCCAGCGAGCCGCGGAAGCCAATCTGGCGGTACAGGTCCGCCGCGCGGCGCAGGGGCCTGGCCGCGGCCTCCAGCGAGTTGGCCGCCAGCTTCTTCTGGCCATCCTCCAGCGCGCGCCGGAACTGGGGAATCAGCCGCTTGAGGGACAGGGCCCGGTCCTTCACGTCCTTGTCCCCCCGGTGCTTGTCAATCACCCGGTCGCACTCGAGCACGGCGCGCTGGTAGTCGCCGCCGTTGAAGCGGCGCTCCACGTCGATGAAGGCCTCGGCGATGAACTCCTTGCGCTTCTCCCTGGCCACCTCCGCCGCGCGCGCCGCGGCGTTGCGGTTGCGCCGCGACTCGTCCTGGGCCTCCTTCGCCAGCTCGGCCTCCAGGTCCGTCAGCTTCACCTCGTAGGCCGGGCGGTTCAGCGGCGGGAGCCGCGCGATGAGCGGACGAATCGTCTCCGGCTCACGCGAGGCGAAGGCCTCCTCCACCTGCTGGAGCCGCCAGGCGATGTCCTGCTCCTCCAGCTCCGTCGACAGCTTGCGGCGGAGGTCGTCCGTCTTCGCGGTGCCCTGCGGCGTCTCCTCCAGCTTCTCGCGCGCCTCGTCGAAGCGCTTCTCGTCGATGAGGGTGCGCACCGCCTCCAGCGACGTCAGCACCTCCAACTGGGTGCGCGCCCCCCGGGCCAGGTTGTCCGCGTCGATGCCCGGCACCAGCTTCTCCGCCTCCTCCACCAGGCGGACGGCGTTGGCGTAGTCGTCCGCGCGCACGGACTCGCGCGCCTGCTGCATCAGGACCTTCGCCCGCTCCACCTTCGGGTCCGGAGGGGGCGGCGGCGGCGGCGCGGACGGAATCAGCATCAACCCGATGACCAGCAGCACCACCAGCGCGCCACCGCCGCCGATGAGCGCCTTCTGCTTGCCCGTCAGCGCGCCGCCGCTCGAGCGGGTCGGCGTGCTCCGGATGGGCGGACGCGGCCGGGGCACGGCCACCGCGCCCTTGCTCCCCGAGCCCTCCTTGAGGTTGTCGGGCAGCCTGTAGTTGGCGTTGGTGGCCTCGTTGAAGCGCGGGTCGTTCGGATCCACCTCGCTGCCCCGCGCGGCCGACTGGTTCTTCCGCTTCTCCTCCGCCTCGCGCGCGGCCGCCTCGCGCGCGCGCTTCTCCTCCGCGTCGCGGGCCTCCGCCTGGGCGCGCAGCTCCTTGATCTGCTCCGCCTCGTCCACGAAGCGCAGGCGCGTCTTGCCCATGGAGATCTCGTCTCCGTGCTTGAGCAGGCACTCGTCCACGCGCTGGTCGTTGACCTGGGTGCCGCTGACGCTGCCCAGGTCGCGCATCACCACGCCGGCCTGGCCGTACACCAACTCCAGGTGGCGGCGGGAGACGGACTGGTCCTCCAGCACGAAGTCGCAGTCCTTGTTGCGCCCCACCACCATCCGCACGCTCTGGAAGCGCTTCTTGCGGCCCTTGTCCGGGCCGTCCAGCACCAGCATCTGCACCGGCGGGCCCGCGCGCGTGGCGTCCGCGTTGTCGTCCTCGTCGTCGTCGCGGGCGCGCCGCTCCTCTTCGATGGCCTCCACCGAGGCCACGCGCGTCTCGCCCGTGCGGGAGCGGCCCGGCTCCTCCTCGCCATACAGGTCCGGGTTGGGCGGCCCGTCATCCGGGTAGCCGTCCTCCCCGGAAGCGGGAGCGGCGAAGTCCTCGTCCTCGGACGCGGGGCGGCGCCGGGCAGGGGCCTTCATGGAGTCTGGGTCCTCGCCCGCACGGCCGCCGGAACGGCCAGCACCAGCGCGAGAAGAGGAAGGAGGACGAGGAGGCATGGGGTGGGTTCCAGTCTCGAAGCGCCGTGCATCTTAGAGCGCCGTCTCCATGGTGGGAATGCGGACAGGCCGCGGATCAGGGAAAGAACGGGGGGCCTTGAGCGTTGCTCCCGGCGGCGCCCCCTCCTATGTAGGCTGCCACATACCCCAACGTCTTCACCGCGGGAGTTCCGAAATATGCCCCGAGCGTCAGCGCCCACGAAGCGCGCCCCCTCCTCGCAGCTCGCCCCACCGGTGGCCCGGCGACCCGCGGCCGCCGCCCTGCTGCCCCAGCCGCTGGTCGAGCGCCTGCTCGCCGTGGCCATGGAGCGCGGGGGCGACTTCGCCGAGGTGTACATCGAGCGCACGCTCACCACCGCGGTGCGGCTGGAGGAGTCCCTCATCAAGAGCGCGCAGACGGGCCTGGTCCAGGGCGTGGGCGTGCGCGTCATCGCCGGTGGCAAGGTGGGCTACGCCTTCTCCGACGACTGGGACGAGCCCGCCCTGCTGCGGGCGGCCTCCACGGCGGCCATGATCGCCCAGGGCGGCGGCGCCGAGCGCAGCTTCGCCGTGCGCCGCGCCGCGGTGCCCAGCCACTACCACGTCACCACCCCGCTGATGGACGTGGAGGTGTCGCTGAAGACGGGCCTGCTGATGCGCGCCGACAAGGCCGCCCGCGCCTTCGACGCGCGGGTGAAGCAGGTCAACGGCGGCTACGTGGACCAGACGCGCCGCATCGCGGTGGCCAACACCCACGGCCGCTACACCGAGGACACCCAGGACCTGTGCCGCATCTCCGTGATGGTGGTGGCCCAGGGCAAGGGCGGCGAGCGGCGCACCGGCATGTACGGCGGCGGCGGCCGGGTGCCCTTCACGCACTGGGACACCTTCTCCCCGGAGGACGTGGCCCGTGAGGCGGCGCGGCAGGCGGTGGCCACGCTGGGCGCGGTGGACTGCGTGGCCGGCCCGCAGACGGTGGTGCTGGCCCCGGGCTGGAGCGGCATCCTCCTGCACGAGGCGGTGGGCCACGGCCTGGAGGCGGACTTCATCCGCAAGGGCACCTCGCTGTTCGCTGGCAAACTGGGGGAGAAGGTCGCCTCCGACCTGGTCACCGTCATCGACGACGGCACCGTGTCCAGCGGGCGCGGCTCCATCAACATCGACGACGAGGGCAACCCCGGCGAGCGCAAGGTCCTCATCGAGAACGGCGTGCTCAAGGGCTACCTCTACGACAGCCTCAACGCGCAGCTCATGGGCCAGCGCAGCACCGGCAGCGGGCGGCGCGAGTCCTTCAAGCACCTGCCCATGCCGCGCATGACGAACACCTTCCTGGCCCCGGGTGACCACGCCCCCGAGGACATCCTCAAGGAGGTGAAGCGCGGCCTGTACTGCGCCACCTTCGGCGGCGGACAGGTGGACATCACCAACGGCAACTTCGTCTTCGAGGTCAGCGAGGCGTACCAGATTGAAGACGGCAAGCTGGGCCGCCCGGTGAAGAACGCGACGCTCATCGGCGTGGGGCCGGAGGCGCTGAAGAACGTGTCGCGCGTCGGCACCGACCCGATGCCCGACCCGGGCATGGGCGTGTGCGGGAAGAATGGCCAGTCCATGCCGGTGGGCGTGGGCCTGCCCACCGTGCGCATCGACAACATCACCGTCGGCGGAACCAAGGTCGCCTGAGAGGGAGCGCCAACACCATGGACTACCAGCAGCTCGCGAAGAGAATCGTCCAGCGCGCCAAGCGCAAGGGTGCCCGCCAGGCGGAGGCCTTCCTGGAGGTGGGCCGCCAGAGCAGCGTGCGCGTCCACCAGGGGCAGATTGAAGACCTCACCCAGTCCACCAGCAAGGGCGTGGGCGTGCGCGTGGTGCTCAAGGACCGCCTGGGCTTCGCCTACACGTCCGACTTCGAGCCCGCCGCCGTGGACCACATCGTGGACCAGGCCCTGAAGCTGGCCGAGTTCTCCGCCCCCAGCAAGCTCAACGGCCTGCCCTCCGGCAAGGACCTGGGCCGCTTCGGGGACACCGGCCCGCTCTTCGACACGAAGGTGGCCGAGCTCCCCGGCGACTGGAAGATAAAGACGGCGCTGGAGGCGGAGAAGGCGGCCCGCGCGGAGGACTCGCGCATCATCGCCTTCAACGGCGTGGGCGCCGGGGACTACGTGTCCGAGATCTACATGGCCTCCACCGAGGGCGTCACGGGCGCGTACGCCGGCACCTACGTGTACCTGTACGCGGCGCCGGTGGCCTCCGACGGCGCCGGGCTGCAGACGGGCTACTGGATGGACTACCGCCGCTTCCTGGACGACCTGGACGGGCCGGAGGCCATCGGCCGGGAGGCCACGCGCCGCGCGGTGCGGATGCTGGGCGCCCGGCGCGTGAAGACGCAGCAGGTGCCGGTGCTGTTCGACCCGCAGGTGGCCGCGTCCTTCGTGTCGGACGTGGCGGGCGCGGCGGACGGCAACGCGGTGTACCAGCAGGCCAGCCTCCTGGCGCCGCTGATGGGCAAGCGCCTGGCGGGCGCGCACGTCACGCTGGTGGATGACGGCCTGATGCCGCGCGGCCTGGCCACCGCGCCCTTCGACGGGGAAGGCGTGCCCACGCGGCGCACGCCCATCATCGAGCAGGGCGTGCTCAAGTCCTTCCTCTATGACGCCTTCACCGCCCGCAAGGCGAAGGCGCGCACCACCGGCAACGCGTCCCGCAGCTACAACGGGCTGCCCGCCATCGGCACCAGCAACCTGTACCTGGAGCCGGGCACGAAGTCGCCCCAGGAGCTGCTGCGCGAGGTGGACAGCGGCTTCTACGTCACCGCCCTGCTCGGCCACGGCACCGACCCCGTGACGGGCGAGCTGTCCGCGGGCGCCAACGGCCTGTGGATTGAGAAGGGCGAGCTGACGCACCCCGTGCAGGAGGTGACGGTGGCGGGCAACCTGCTGCAGATGCTGAAGGACCTGGACGGCATCGGCAGCGACCTCCAGTTCCGCGGCGGCGCGGTGGGCGCGCCCACTGTCCGCTTCCGGCAGCTCACCATCTCGGGCGAGTAGCCCACCCCGCCACGTCCCCCTACCGTGCGGCGGCGGGGGGACGTGTCAGGGCCCCCTCGTAGAACGGGTGAAGCAGGACGAGGAGGGTTTTGGCCCATGGCAGCGAAGTCCGCACGCAAGTCCCCCGCCGCGAAGAAGGCGGCCACGCCGCGCAAGCCCCGCCGCAAGAAGGCGGAGGCGAAGTCCCGGGGCCTGTCCCCCGCGGAGGTGGCCAGCGACTCGGTGGAGTACCCCACGGAGCTGCTGGAGGCGGTGCGTGAGGACGGCGGCGAGGTGCTCGGCGTGTACCGCGACCCGCTGGGCGGACACCCGGTGGTGTTCTCCGTGCTGCCCATCGACAAGGTGGAGCCCACGCCCTACCAGCGCGACGTGTCCGAGCCCCACGTGAAGCGGCTGGCCAGCGCCATGGAGCGGTTGGACCGCTTCCTGGACCCCGTCATCGCCGTGCGCAAGGACGGCCGGTACTGGACGCCCAACGGCAACCACCGCCTCCACGCCAGCCGCATGCTGGGCGCCAAGGCCATCGTCGCCCTGGTGCTGCCCGAGGAGGACGTGGCGTACCAGATCCTCGCGCTCAACACGGAGAAGGCCCACAACCTCAAGGAGCGCTCGCTGGAGGTCGTCCGCATGTACCGCGGGCTGGTGGGCGCGAGGCGGCAGGGGCCGGAGACGGCCTTCGCCCACCTCTTCGAGGAGCCCGCCTTCATCACCCTGGGCGCCGCCTACGAGCAGCGCCCCCGCTTCTCCGCGGGCGCCTACCACCCCTTCGTGAAGGTGGTGGAGGACTTCCTCGACACGCCCCTGGAGGACGCCCTGCCCCTGCGCGAGGCCCGGGCGAAGCGGCTGCTGGAGCTGGACGACGCGGTGGTGGCCGTGGTGGACGCCCTCAAGGAGCGCGGCCTGCAGAGCCCCTACCTCAAGAACCTCGTCGTCGCCCGCATCAACTTCCTGCGCTTCCGCAAGGACGGCGGGAAGCCGGACTTCGACGCCACCCTGGACCGGCTGCTGGCCAGCGCCCGCAAGTTCAACGTGGACAAGGTGCGGCGCGAGGACCTTGGCCGGATGGGCGGCGGGCCCCTGGAGCCGGACGAGGACAGCGTTTGAGGGAACACGGATTGCAGGAGGCTCGCCCGACATGACATCCCCCACGGTCCTGGTCGTCGACGACGACCGCGCGAACCTCGACTCGGTCATCCGCATCTTCCAGCGGGAGGGCATGGCCACGCTGGCCGCCGGCAACGGCACGGAGGCGCTGGAGCTGCTGCGCCGGCCGGAGGTCGCCGCCATGGTGACCGACCTGATGATGCCCAACATGGACGGCCAGGAGCTGCTGCGCGCCGCGCGCGCCATCCGGCCGGACGTGGAGGTGGTGCTGATGACGGCCTACGGCACGGTGGAGACGGCCGTGGCGGCCATGAAGGACGGCGCCTACGACTTCATCACCAAGCCCCTCAAGCGCCACGCGCTGGTGAAGGCCATCCAGAAGGCGCTGGAGAAGCGCGCGCTGGTGGCGGAGAACCAGTCCCTCAAGGCGAAGCTGGCGGAGATGAACGCCGCGGGCGGGCGCTCCATGGTGGGCCAGTCCCCCGCCTTCCGCGCCATGCTGGACACCATCCGCCAGGCGGCGCCCTCCACCGCCACGGTGCTGCTGCTGGGGGAGTCCGGCACGGGCAAGGAGCTGGCCGCGCGCTCCGTGCACGAGTTCTCCCAGCGGGTCCGTGGGCCCTTCGTCGCCGTCAACTGCGGCGCGCTGCCGGAGAACATCCTGGAGGCGGAGCTCTTCGGCGTGGAGCGCGGCGCCTTCACCGGCGCGGTGGCCCGGCGCGAGGGCCGCTTCGAGCGCGCCCACGGCGGCACCCTCTTCCTGGACGAAGTCGGAGAGATGCCGCTGCCCGCGCAGGTGAAGCTGCTCCGCGCGCTGGCCGAGGGTGAAATCGAGCGGCTGGGCGGCACGCAGACGGTGAAGGTGGACGTGCGCCTCGTCGCCGCCACCAACAAGGACCTGCAGAAGGAGGTGGCCGAGGGCCGCTTCCGCGAGGACCTCTACTACCGGCTCAACGTGGTGGAGATCCGCGTGCCCGCGCTCGCCTCGCGCCGCGAGGACATCCCCCTGCTGGCGGACGCCTTCCTGCGCCGCTTCGCCGCCAAGAATGGCAAGGTGCTGCGCGGCTTCTCCCAGGAGGCGCTGGGCGTGCTGGAGAACTACGCCTGGCCCGGCAACGTGCGCGAATTGGAGCACGCGGTGGAGCGCGCGGTGGTGCTGGCGCGCGGAGAGGTGCTGGAGGCCAGCGACCTGCCCGAGTCCGTGCGCAAGGGCCCGCTGGGCTCGGCCGGACAGCTCGTCATCCCCATTGGCACCCCCATGGAGGAGATTGAGCGCCGGGTGATCCACGAGACCTTGCGCCACACCCGGGGCGACAAGACGCTGGCCGCCCGGCTCCTGGGCATCGCGGCGCGGACCATCTACCGCAAGCTGGAGCGCGAGCAGTCCACCGGGGAGGCCCCCGCCGCCACGCCGCCCGACGCCGACGCCGCCGACTGACAGGGCGTCACACGGCCCCCCGCCTGCTTCTGACAATTTGTCCGGCGGGGTTTCGGCAGGCCCGCCACGCGTCAGGGGCGCCTGCTATTCCGGAATAATTCCAAGTGGTTGGCCGTAGGTCCTGTCTTGCCCGCCTGGCCCGCGATGGCACCTGGCTTGCTCAACATGGGCCCGGCTTTCTCCCGGAAGCGTGATGGAACTCTTCTTTCGAAAATACTTTTGGACGGTGAACCTGGTGTTCATCCTGCTCGTCGGCCTGCTGGCGGCGAGCACGGTGAACCTGTTCGTCGAGTCCGCCATCTCTCCGGTCCCCACCGGGGGGTCGTCCGCCCGCGCGCCCTCGCAGCCGCGCCGCGCCGAAGCGGCGCTGGCGATGCTCGACCTGGAGCGCCTGTCCCGGCTGACGGGCATCAAGCTGCCGGAGCCGGAGCCCGAGGTGCAGGAGCCCGGCGGCGGCGCCATGGCGGAGGTGGACCCCAACGCCGCGCCGGTGAAGAGCAGCCTGCGGGTGAAGCTGCTCGGCACGCTGGTGGCGAGCAACCCCGACTGGTCCTTCGCCTCCATCCTGGACATGGCGACGCAGCGTTCGCAGACCTACATGGTGGGCAACACCGTGCAGGGCGCCACGGTGGAGGCCATCGAGCGCGAGCGCGTCATCATCATCAACGCCGGGCGCCGCGAGTTCATCGACGGCAACCCGGGTGATGGCGCCTTCGTGCCGCCCTCGCCCCCGGTCGCCCAGGCCAACACCGCGCCGCCTGGCGACACCAGCGGCATCCGCGCCACCAGTGAGAACGAGTACGAGGTCCCGCGCGCGGAGATCGACAAGACGCTCAACAACCTCAACCAGGTCGCCATGCAGGCGCGCATCGTGCCCGCGTTCAAGGACGGTCAGGCGGTGGGCTTCAAGCTCTTCTCCATCCGCCCGGACTCCATCTACTCCAAGATTGGCGTCCAGAATGGCGACGTCATCCGTCGCATCAACGGATTCGACCTCAACAGCCCGGAGAAGGCGCTGGAGGTCTATTCGAAGATGAAGGACGCCCCCCGAATCGAGATCGAGATCGAGCGCAACGGTGCGCCGATCCGCAAGTCGTACAACGTCCGTTAATCAACTCCGCAGCGCCCGCTCCTCCATGAAGACGCTCCCGTCCTGGATGCTCTGCCTGTGCCTCGCGTTCGCCGTTCCCGCGCAGGCCCAGCGTCGCTCACCGCCCCCTGGCTCCGCCGGAGAGCGGACGATTTCCCCTCAGGCCACCGGCGCCGCCAATGCCGGTGACGCCAACGGTGGGACCCGCCGCACGCCGACGTGCGAGGAGGCCCGCCGCAATGCCCGCTACGGCATCTACTTCGACAAGGTGGAGATCGAAAAGCTGGTCCAGACGGTGGCGGACGCCACCTGCCGCACCTTCATCCTGCCGGAGAACGTGCGCGGGAAGATCTCCATCATCGGCCCGGAGAACGGCCGCGTGGAGGTCAACGCGGACGCCTTCTACTCCGCCTTCCTCGCCTCGCTCGACGCCAACGGGCTCGCCGTCTACCAGTACGGCCGGTTCATGAAGATCGTCGACAAGCGCTCGGCGAAGCAGAACCCCATCCCGACCATCATCGAGGACGGTGAGCCGTACACCACCAACGAGCAGATGGTGACCAAGCTGTTCCGCGTGCAGAACGTGGAAGTGGAGCCCCTGCGCGGCGTGCTCCAGCAGCTCGTGTCCAAGGACGGCGACACGATTCCGTACCCGCCGGACACCATCATCATCAACGACGTGGGCTCCAACATCCACCGCCTGGAGCGCATCATCCACCAACTGGATACGCGCGCCGCCAGCGATGAGATGCGCATCATCCAGGTGCAGTACGCCTCCGCGCAGGACGTGGCCAACACGGTGCAGCGCCTCTTCGAGGCCAAGGGCGCCCGCCCCGGCCAGCCCGCCGCGCCCAGCCGCCCCGTCCGCCCCGGCCAGCCCGCCCCGCAGGCCGCGGCCCAGCCGGGCAGCTCGGGCGGTCCGGTGACGCTGTCGCAGATCATCCCGGACGAGCGCACCAACAAGCTCATCATCGTCGCCAGCCCCGCGGCCTTCGACCGCATCCAGGACATCGTCGGGCAGATTGACATCCCCACCAGCGGCGGCGGACGCATCAACGTCTACTACCTGGAGAACGCCAACGCGGAGGAGCTGGCCAGCACGCTCCAGTCGCTGGCCCAGGGCACCGGAAACCAGCCGCGCGGCCGCCCGATGCCGGCCCGGCCGCCGGGCGCGCCCGCCGCCACCTCCTCGACGCAGGCGGCGGAGCTGTTCAGCGGCGAGGTGAAGATTTCGGCAGACAAGGGCAGCAACTCGCTGGTCATCGTCGCCAGCGCCGCGGACTACAAGAACATCGTCCAGGTCATCCAGCAGCTCGACAAGCCGCGCCGCCAGGTGTTCGTGGAGGCCGTCATCATGGAGGTCAACCTGGACCGCAACGCGCGGTTCGGCATGAACCTGCACAGCGGCTTCAGCCTGAGCACGGAGAACGGCCCGGTGCCCGGCCTCATCGGCACCAACACCTCCGGCCAGGGCCTGCCGCCGTCGCTGTCGCTCACCAGCCTGGCCTCCTACGGCGGCTTCCTCGCCGGCCTCCAGGGCCCCGCCATCCCCGCCCTGGAGAAGCTGGGCATCCCGGCCTTCGGCGTGGTGCTGCACGCCATGCAGCAGAGCTCGGACGTGAACGTGCTCTCCACGCCGCACATCCTCACCAGCGACAACGAGGAGGCGGAGATCACGGTGGGCCAGAACGTGCCCTTCCAGTCCGGCTTCAACCCGTCCTCGCTGGGCTCGCTCGCCGGCGGCCTGGGCGCCGGCGGCGGCGTTGGCGGCGTCGGTGGCCTGGGCGGTGGCCTGCTGGGCGGCCTGGGTGGCCTGGGCTCGCTCTACGCCCCCATCACCCGTCAGAACGTGGAGCTGAAGCTGACGGTGAAGCCGCAGATCAACGAGAGCGACTACATCCGCCTGGTCATCAACCAGCAGACGGAGGAGATCGCCTCCACGGACCCGGTGCTCGGCCCCACGACCTCCCGCCGCAGCGCGAAGACGACGGTCATCGCGCGGGACCAGGAGACGCTGGTGATTGGCGGCATCATGCAGGACCGCACCCTGGAGAGCGTCTCCAAGGTGCCCCTGCTGGGTGACATCCCGCTGGTGGGCCACTTCTTCCGCGACACCACGCGCCGCAAGACGAAGACCAACCTGCTGCTCTTCCTGACGCCCTACATCATCCGGGGGCCGGAGGACTTCCGCGTCATCTTCGAGCGCAAGATGAAGGAGCGGCAGCAGTTCGTGGAGCAGTTCTACGGCCAGGTCCCCGGCTACGACGTGGCGGTGGACTTCAGCCGCAAGCCCGGCCCGCTGTCCCGCATGGGCCAGAAGGTGACGCAGGAGGAGCAGCGCGCGGAGAACGGCGGCCCGGGCGTGGCCGGCGAGCGCGTCATCGCCCCGGCCCCTCCCCCGGGGGGCAGCCCGGGAGCCGTGCCCTCCACGCAGCGGCAGGCGCCCGTGCCGGAGGTGGATGAGGGGGAACCGGCGGTGCGGGAAGGCATGCCGCCTCCGGATGGTTCGGAGGAATCAGTGCCCGAGCCCGCCCCGCAGAACTTCGAGCAGCCCCCGCCCGAGGCCATCCAGGTCCCCGAGGCGGGAGACGCCGAGCACCTGCGCATCCAGCCGGAGGCGGGGGAACAGACGCCATGAACCTGACCGCCGACCCCACCCTCACCAGCGCCGCTCCTGGCGGCGCGGTTTCCCCGCGCAACGACGCCACCCAGCTCGTCGCCCATGGCCAGGCCTACCTGTGTGGCCGGCCGCTGGGGGAGATCCTGCGCGCCATCGTCCCCACGCTCACGGAGGAGAAGCTCCGGGAGGCGCTCGCCGTCCAGGACGAGAAGGGGCAGCGCATTGGCGAGGCCCTGGTGGGGATGAAGGCGGTCTCCGAGGAGGACGTGGCCAAGGCCCTGGGGCACCAGCTGGACCTGCCCTACCTGGCGCGCATCTTCGCCGAGGAAGTGGACGCGGAGCTGGTCAAGCGCATCCCCATCAACTTCGCCAAGCAGGCGCGCATCCTCCCGCTGTCCCTGGAGGGTGACACGGTGGCGGTGGCGGTGGCCGACCCGCTGGACACCGCCGCGCTGGACCACGTGCGCGTGCTGCTGGGCCAGAGCATCAGCCAGCGCATCGCCCTGGGCTCTACCATCACCGACGCCATCAACAGCGTCTACGACCGCTCCGTCAATGAGACGGAGCAGCTCGTGGACGAGATGGAGACGCAGGACCTGGACGCCATCGCCCACGAGCTGGACGAGCCCAAGGACCTGCTCGACGAGGACGACGAGGCGCCCGTCATCCGGCTGGTGAACTCCGTGCTGTTCCGCGCCGCCAAGGAGCGCGCCAGCGATATCCACATCGAGCCGATGGAGCGCGAGCTGCTGGTGCGCTTCCGCGTGGACGGTGTGCTGCAGGAGGTCATCAAGCCGCCCAAGCGCTACCAGAACGCCATCGTCAGCCGCGTGAAGGTGATGGGGCAGCTCAACATCGCGGAGAAGCGCCTGCCGCAGGACGGCCGCATCCGCATCAAGCTGGCCGGCCGCGACATCGACATCCGCCTGTCCACCATCCCCACGTCCTTCGGCGAGCGCATCGTCATGCGTCTGCTGGACAAGACGGCCACGCTGCTGGACCTGGCCGAAATCGGCATGAGCCAGAAGACGCTCGAGTCGATGGAAGCCGTCATCAAGCGCTCGCACGGCATCATCCTGGTGACGGGCCCCACGGGCTCCGGCAAGACGACGACGCTCTACGGCGCCCTGTCCAAGATCAACACGCCCGACCTCAACATCCTCACCGTCGAGGACCCGGTCGAGTACCAGCTCAAGGGCATTGGCCAGATGGCCATCAGCCCGAAGATTGGCCTGACCTTCGCGCAGGGGCTGCGCTCCTTCCTCCGCCAGGACCCGGACGTCATCATGGTCGGCGAAATCCGCGACAAGGAGACGGCCGAAATCGCCATCCAGGCCTCGCTGACGGGCCACCTGGTGCTGTCCACGGTGCACACCAACGACGCCGCCGGCGCCGTGACGCGTCTGGTGGACATGGGCGTGGAGCCCTTCCTCGTGGCGTCCTCGCTCACCGGCATCCTGGCCCAGCGCCTGGTGCGCCGCGTGTGCCCGGACTGCCGCGTCCAGTTCGAGCCCACCGACGCGGAGCTCAAGGAGCTGGGCCACAGCAAGGCCTCCTTCAAGGAGCGCTACGGCGTGGACCGCATCTACAAGGCCTCCGGATGCCCCTCCTGCAACCGCAACGGCTACCGCGGGCGAACCGGCATCTACGAATTCCTCCCCGTGGATGACGACGTGCGCCAGCTCGTGCTGAAGAACGTGGACGCCTCCACCATCAAGCGCTCCGCCACGTCCAAGGGCATGACGACGCTGCTGGACGACGGCGCGCGGAAGATTGCCCTGGGCGAGACGACCATCGCCGAGGTGCTCAGCATCACGCAGGAGGACATGTAGCCGACCGCTCCTCCTCTGGGAGGGGCCGGGGTTCCTGAACCATGCCGGTCTTCGAGTACAGAGGTCTCAATTCCGCGGGCAAGCAGATCAAGGGCCTGCTCGAGGCGGACTCCCCCAAGACGCTGCGGTCCAAGCTGCGCGCCGACGGCATCTTCCTCACGGACGTGCTGGCCCAGGCCGAGGGCAGCCGCGCCGCCGTGGCCAAGGGCAGCAACGCGGCGCTGGTGGCGCGCGACATCGACCTGCGCAAGCTGGGCCGGGGCCGCGTCAACACCGACGACGTGGCCATCTTCACCCGGCAGCTCTCCACGCTGCTGGGCGCGGGCGTCACGCTGGTGGAGTCGCTCAGCGCGCTGGTGGACCAGGTGGAGAAGGAGCGCTTCAAGCGCGCCCTCTCCGACATCAAGCAGCGCGTCAATGAAGGCTCGTCCCTGGCGGACGCCATGGGCCAGCACCCCAAGATCTTCCCCAGCATCTACGTGAACATGGTGCGCGCGGGCGAGGCCTCCGGCGCGCTGGACGCGGTGCTCACGCGCCTGGCGGACTTCACGGAGAACCAGGCCCGGCTGCAGCAGAAGATCCTCAGCACCATGCTCTACCCCGCCATCATGATGGTGGTGGGCGGCGGCATCCTCGTGGCCCTCATGGTCTTCGTGGTGCCGAAGGTGACCAAGATTTTCGAGACGATGAAGGCCACGCTGCCCTTGAGCACGCGCTTCCTCATCGCCTCCAGCAACTTCTTCCAGAGCTGGTGGTTCATCCTGCTGCCGGCCATGGCGCTGGCGGGCGTGCTCTTCGTGCGCTGGACGAAGAGCCCGTCGGGCAAGCCCAAGTGGGACCGCTTCACGCTCAAGGCCCCCGTGGTGGGCAACCTGGTGCGCCTCCTGTCCATCTCCCGCTTCGCCCGCACGCTGTCCACGCTGCTCAAGAGCGGCGTCCCGCTGCTGGCCGCCATGGACATCGTCAAGGCCATCATGACCAACACCGTGCTGGCGGAGGTCATCGAGAAGGCCCGGGACTCCATCCGCGAGGGCGAGAGCATCGCCAACCCGCTGAAGCGCTCAGGGGAGTTCCCTCCGCTGGTGTACCACATGGTCGCCATTGGTGAGCGCTCCGGCCAGCTGGAGGAGATGCTCACCAGCGTGGCGGACAACTACGAGACGCAGGTGAACGTGCGCATCAGCGCCCTCACCTCGCTCCTGGAGCCCCTCCTCATCGTGGTGATGGGCGCGGTGATTGCATTCGTCGCGCTCTCCATCCTGATGCCGATTCTGCAGGTGAACTCGGCCATCCGGTGAGGTGGGCGGAATGACGAACGACATCGCGGACCGTTGGATTCAACGCGTCACCCTGGCGGCGATGGTCGCCATGGCGGCGGCGCTGTTGACGGTGGGGGCCCGGCTGTACGGCCCCCAGCAGCCGCGCCCGCCCGCCGGGGCCGCGGACGGCGTCCGGACGCCCTGACAAGAAGACATGAGAATCAGCGGGTGGCCTGCCAGAAAGTCACCCGGGATGGAGAGCACACATGCGCCAGAGCCAGAAGCAGCAGAGGAAGCAGCGCCGCAACCGCGGCATGACGCTCATCGAAATCATGGTGGTCATCACCATCCTCGGCCTCATCGCCGCGGCGGTGGGCGTGGCCGTCATCCCGCAGCTCGAGGCCGCCCGGAGAGACCGCGCCGCGCTGGACATCAAGAACATCCAGGGCGCGATGAAGCTCTACTACACGAAGAAGGGGAAGTACCCGGACACGGCCTCTGGCCTGCAGGCGCTGGTGGAGGCGCAGGCGCTGGAGCAGATGCCCACGGACCCCTGGAACAACGAGTACGTCTACATCAACGAGGGCGGCAAGCCCGTCATCATCTCCTACGGCGCGGACGGCGCCTCCGGCGGCGAGGGCAACGACGCGGACATCTCGTCCGCGGACGCGGCCACCGCGAACAAGTAGCGAAGAAGTCGCGCGCGCCACGCGTTGACAGGGCTTGGGCATGAACGAGCACGACGCCATTCCATCCCCCACGCCCTCGCACGAGGGGCAGGACCGCCGCCGTCTCCTGGGGCGGCTGCTGCTCGGCTTCGTCTTCGTGGCCGCCACGGGGCTCGCCTTCACGCTCGTCTACGTGACGGAGGACCGGACGCTGGACGCCAGCCAGCGCCGGGCGCGCACGGACATCCGCAAGCTGGAGGGCATGTTCAAGTCCCACCACCGGCTGATGGGCCGCTTCCCCACCCAGGAGGAGGGCTTCACGCCGCTCATCCAGGCCCGCCTGCTGGAGCGCGTGCCGGTGGACCCCTGGGGCCACCCGTACGTGTACTGGATGAACGGGTCCACGGGCGCCGTCGTGTCCTACGGGGCGGACGGCAAGCCGGGCGGCGCGGGGCTGGACGCGGACCTGAGCAGCGGCGGCGTGCTGGCCGCCGGCTGGGGGGAGCCATGACGAAGCGGAGCCACCGCCATCAGCGCGGCCTGACGCTCATCGAAATCTCCATCGCCATCATCATCGTCGCGATGCTGTTCTCCGCGGCGGTGATGGGCATTGGCTCCATCACCGGCGCCAAGGCCAAGGGCAGCGCGGGCGAGCTGGCGGGCCTCATCCGCTCGCTCTACGACTCGGCGGCGCTGCGCGGGCACACGTGCCGGCTCGTCTTCGAGATTCCCGACCCCAAGAGCGAGCAGGCCACGCGCTACCACGCCGAGTGCGCCGAGGGCGCCGTCACCACCGCGAGGGACCGCGACGAGGCGCTGCGCGAGGAGAACAGCGAGCGCGAGCGCGCCGCGCGCAACCGGGGCAGCGGCCGTGACGAGCGGCGCAGCTACCTGGGCGGCGGCAGCGGCACCAACGCCCCCAGCGCGCAGGAGCTGCTGGAGGGCGAGAAGCTGCGCGTGGAGAACGCGGCCAGGTTCTCCTCGTACACGTCCGAGGAGGTCCCCGCGCGCGAGCTGCCGGCGGACGTCAAGGTCTCCGTCTGGACGCGCAACCAGCGCCAGCCGGTGGAGAGCGGCGTGGCGTACCTCTACTTCTTCCCGCAGGGCTACACGGAGAAGGCCTACGTGTACGTGCAGCAGGGAGACAACGTGTGGACCCTGGACGTCTCTCCCCTCACCGGCAAGGTGCAGATTGTCGCCGAGGCGCTGGAGGTGCCGCGATGAAGCGCGCCCAGGGGTTCACGCTGCTGGAGGTGGTGGTGGCGCTCGCCATCCTCGGGATGGCGCTGATGGCCATCTTCGACCTCAACGCCGGCGCGGTGGCCAACCACGTCTACACCAAGCGCCTCACCGTGGCGTCGCTGCTGGCCCGCTCGAAGATGACGGACCTGGAGCAGGACCTCTACGATGACGGCTTCAGCATGGACGACGAGGAGGAGTCCGGGGACTTCTCCGACGAGGGCTGGACGCAGTTCAAGTGGCGCGCGCGCATCATCGCGCCCAAGACGGACGGCGTGACGCCGGACCAGCTCATTGGCGCCATCTTCAACCTGCCCATTGGCGACAGCGGCGGTGATGACCCGCTGTCCGGGCTGGCGGGCCTCTTCGGCGGCGGCGCCGGCGGCAAGGACGGGGCGTCCTCCGGCGGGCCCCAGGCCGCGGGCCTGGGCGGCATGGGCGGCGCGGCCATGGGCATGGCCCAGCCCATGTTCACGCAGATGGTGGAGCAGATCACCCAGACGGTCCGCGAGGTGCACCTCACCGTCTACTGGCAGGAAGGCACCCAGGTGGAGAGCATCGACCTGGTGACGCACATCGTGTCGCTGGGGCCCGGCTCGGACCGCAACGGCGGCGCCGCCGGGGGGCAGGGTATCGGCTCCGACAACCAGTGGGTGACGCAGGACGGGCGGCCGGTGCCCAACCCCATCCCCGGCCCCAACGGCACCATGCTGGACCCGGCGACGCGGCAGCCCCTGCGCCGGATGGGGGACGCGCAGCAGGACCTGGGGCGCCGGGGCAACATGGGCGGCGGCCTGCTGGGCAACCCGCTGCGTGGACTCCGGGGGAATCAATGATGCGCCGCCGCACGCGAGGCTTCACGCTGATGGAGGTGATGGTGGCCGTCGCCATCACCGCGCTCATGGGCACGGTGGTGGCCATGGCCTTCCAGACGGGCCTGACGGCCAAGGAGACGGTGGAGGTGGACGCGGACCGCTACCGGCAGGTCCGCGTGGCCATGAACCGCATGGCGCGCGAGATTGGCTCCGCCTACGTCAGCGACCGCTACGACGCCACCCGCTTCCGGGACCAGAATGACAGGCCCACCAACTTCGTGGGCGAGCGCGACAAGCTGCTGTTCACCACGTTCTCCCACCAGCGCCTGTACACGGACGTGAAGGAGTCCGACCAGGCCATCGTCGAGTACTTCGTGGAGTCGTCGGAGGACCGGGAGGCCCGCGGCCGGCAGGACCTCAAGCGGCGCGTCAACCCGAACATCGACGAGCGCATGGACCAGGGCGGGCACGTGGACGTGCTCTTCGAGGGCGTGAAGGAGCTGGAGTTCGAGTACTGGGATTCGGAGAAGAAGGAGTGGGATGACGAGTGGGACACGCGGCGGACGGAGCGCAAGTCCATCCTGCCCACCCGGGTGCGCGTCACGGTGACGGCCGTGGACGAAACCGGCAAGGAGGCCCGTTACGTCACCCAGGCCCGAATCATGCTCAACACGGAGCTGCCGAGGTACTGAGCCATGCCCCTGTCCTTCTTCCAGCAGCCGCGCCGGCGGCCCCGCAAGTCCCTGCCCCCCGCGGCGCGGCGGGAGCGGCGCTCGCGCGGCGTGGCGCTCATCATCGCCATTGTCTCCATCGCCATCCTGACGGTGATCGCCACCGACTTCGCCTACAACAGCCGGGTGGACCTGCAGCTCGCGGCCAACCAGCGGGACGAGGTGCGCGCCTACTACCTGGCGCGCTCGGGCATCTCCCTGTCACGGCTGCTGCTGCGCTTCCAGAAGCAGGTGGACCAGACGCCCATCCCCAACCCGGCGGCCATCCTGGGGCAGTTGGGCATCGGCGGCACGCCGCAGGCCGGCCAGGTGCAGCCCTCCTCGCTCAACATCCAGCTCTTCAAGATGGCGCGCGTGGACTGCCACATGCTCCGGGGCCTGGTGAAGAACGACGGCGCGGGGGCCGGAGAGCTGTCCGCGCTGGAGCCCGCCGAGGACGACAACTTCAAGCTGGATGACGAGGAGACGGACCCGGCCGCGCGCGAGGTGGCCTCGCAGATGACCCTGCGCTCCTTCGGCGGCTTCGAGGGCTGCTTCCTGGCCACCATCACCGACGAGGAAGAGAAGCTCAACGTGCACCGGCTCATCGCGGGCGCGGGCGACGCGCGGCCCACCGCGCTGCGGCTGATGGACATGATGTCGGACCCGCGCTTCGAGTTCCTCTGGGAGCGGGATGACGCCAACAAGGTGCGCAGCACGCCCCAGGACGTCCTGCTGGCCCTCAAGGACTGGGCGGACGACGACAAGACAGGCTCGGCCTTCAACCCGGTGGACCCGGTGAACCCGCTGCCGGGAGGGTTCTCGGATGAAGGCGCGGCCTACAGCCGTTATGAACCCGGCTACCAGCCGAAGAACGCGCGCTTCGACAGCGTGGACGAGCTGTACCGGGTCCACGGCGTCAATGACCAGTTCATGGCGGCGTTCAAGGACCGGCTCACCGTCTACCCGGACATGAACCGGCGGCCCAACATCAACACCGACGACCCGGTGATGATGGGGCTGGCCATCATGTCGGTGGCGGACCAGACGCGGCCGGACCCGCGCCTGAGGGATCCGGTGTTCCTCAACGAGCTCATCGAGCGCGTGCGCGCCGCGCGCATGTTCAGCTTCTTCGGCATGTCCGTGCAGGACTTCGTGGCGGTGGTGGAGGCGGCGGGCATCCTGGTGGACCCGGCCGTGAAGGCCAACGTCGCGGGCAACCGGCTCGTGGGCGACAAGAGTCAGACCTTCACCATCAAATCTGTGGGAGAAGCGGGCAGCGTGCAGAAGACGCTGACCGCCGTCATCCGGCTCGACGACACCCTGGGCCGGCTCCTGTACTGGAGAGAGGAATAGCATGGCCCGTATCCTTGGCCTGGACCTCGGCAGTCACGCCGTGAAGGGCGTGGTGCTGGAGGCGAAGACGAAGACGCACACCACCCACGGGTTCGCCGAGGTCCGGCGCGCCCAGGAGGGCGAGCGCGCCGACACGCTGCGAGCCGCGGTGCAGGAGCTGCTGGCGCAGCTTCCGCCCGGCAACGTGGACCAGATTGTCATCGCCCTGCCCGGCCCGGCGCTCACCACGCACGCGCTGAGCCTGCCCTTCTCGGACGCCAGGCGCATCGAGGCGACGCTGCCCTTCGAGGTCGGCAGCCAGCTCCCCTTCGACATCTCCGACGTCGTCTATGACTACCAGGTGGTGGGGCTGAAGGACGGCGAGGGCAAGGAGAAGGCCAGCGACCTGCTGGTGGGCGTGGTGCGCAAGGAGGAGCTGGCGGCGCTGCTGGCCCTGCTGGCCGAGCTGAAGGTGGACCCGCGCGTCATCACGCACCCGGGCCTGGCCTACCAGAACCTGTTCCAGCAGCAAGCGGGCCTCTTTGAAGGCGCGGGCGAGGGTGGCGCGGTGGCGGTGGTGGACATCGGCCACGAGCGCACCTCCGTGTCGGTGGGCAGGCCCGGTGAGGGCGTCCAGTTCGCGCGCACCTTCTCCGGCGGCGGCAAGGACCTGAGCAAGGCGCTGGCGACGGAGTTCCAGACCTCGCTGGCGGAGGCGCACCACTGGAAGGAGCAGCACGGCGCGGTGGCCAGCGCGGCCCAGGGCCCGGACGCGGAGCGCGCGGCGGCGGCCTTCGCGCGCGGCCTCCAGCCGATGCTGCGCGAGCTGCGCCCCACCCTCAAGGCCTTCACGGCGCGCACCCGCCAGCAGGTGGGCGCGGTGGTGCTGTGCGGCGGCACGGCGAAGCTGCCGGGCATCGCCGAGCAGCTCTCCCGTGACTTGAACCTGCCGGTGCGGGTGCTGGCGCTGCCCGCGGACGCCAAGGCCATCCCCGCCGCGGAGCAGCCCGTGGCGGCCCAGGCGTACGCGCTGTCCCTGCGCGGCAACGCGGCGGGCGTGCGCGCGCCGCGCTTCAACCTGCGCCGGGGCGAGTTCGCCTTCAAGGGCGACTTCGACTACGTGAAGGACAAGCTGGGCCTCCTGGCGTCCTTCGCCGCCACGCTCATCCTGCTGCTCATCGCGTTCGGCGTGGTGCGCAACTCGGTGCTGGCGCGGCGCGAGGCGCAGGTGGACGCCGTGCTGTGCGACACCACCCAGCGCATCCTCGGCCGCTGTGAGAAGGACTACAACCGCGCGCTCAACATGCTCGCGGGCGTGGAGAGCCCGGCGGCGGCGCTGCCCAAGCTGACGGCGGTCAACCTCCTGGCGGAGGTGACGGGGCGCGTGCCCGAGGACATGGAGGTGAAGTTCACCCGCATCCAGATTGACCTGGGCCGCGTCATCCTCGAGGGCGAGACGGACTCCTCGAAGCAGATAGACACGCTGTCCAACGCCATCCGGAACCACGACTGCTTCAAGGACGTGCGGCAGGGCAAGGTGGAGAAGACGCGGGACGGCAGCAAGATGTCCTTCCGCCTGGACGTCCAGGTGCAATGCCCTGGTGAGCAGGGAGGAGAGAGCTGACCATGGCCAACAAGCTTCAGGAAGTCTTCGCGCCCCTCCAGACGTGGTTCGAGCGGCTCAGCGACCGCGAGCGCCGCATGGTGTCCATCGCCGGCGCGGCGGTGCTGGTGTTCATCCTGTTCGCGGTGGTGATGACCTTCACCAACAGCGCGTCCGGGTACCGCAAGCGCACCGAGGACAAGCTGGCCAAGCTGCAGGAGGTGAACACGCTGGCCGCCAGCTTCCGCGAGGCGCAGGCCAACCGGCAGTCGGTGGAGCAGCAGCTCACGTCCAGCAACGTGCAGCTCATCAGCTACATCGAGGACAAGGCGACGCTGGCCGGGCTCCAGGTGCCCAACATGACGCCCAAGGGCGAGGTGGGCCTGGGGGACGGCAACATCGTGGAGAGCTCCGTGGAGCTGACCTTCACGGACGTGGACCTGCGCAAGCTGACCGACTTCCTCCAGACGGTGGAGAGCGGCCCGGGCGTGGTGAAGGTGAAGCTGCTGCGCATCGAGCCGAGGCCCGCGTCGGACACGCTGACGGCGTGGACCACTGTCGCCACCTACCGGATGAAGCCCTGACCCATGTCCTCTGACTCCAAAGCCGCCCGCTGGAAGGTCCTCCTCGGCTACGCCGCGTTCGCGGTGGTGGCCTTCGTCGTGGGCCTGCTCATCACCTTCCCCTATGACGCCATCCGCACCCGCCTGGTGAGCGAGGCCGCCCAGGCCGGCTTCGCGGTGCGCATCGGCTCGCTGCGTCCCGGCCTGGCCGGCATCACCGCCACCCACGTGCGCGTGAGCAAGCCGCCCCAGCCGCTGAGCGCGGACACGGTGGCGGCCCTCTCGCGCGGCGAGGGCGGCATGCTGGGCGCCGCCGAGCTGGGCGAGGCGCTGGTGCTGGACAGCGTGGCGCTGCGCCCCGCCCTCTTCCCGCCGGGCCTCGCGCTGCGCGCCAGCCTCATGGGCGGCACGCTGAGCGCCTCCGTGGGCCTGCTGGGCGACACCCGCGTCAAGGTGACGGCGGACGGGCTCCAGGCCTCGGGCGGCAACCTGCCGGCGTTCACCGGCATGGACCTGGACGGCGAGCTGAACGCGGCCCTGTCCCTGACGATGCCGAAGAATGGCGCGCAGCCGGACCTGTCCCAGTCCGACGGCGAGCTGACGCTGGACAGCCAGGGCCTGGTCATCAAGGGCGGCAAGGTCGCCATTCCCATGGGCGGCGGCCAGGCGGTGCCCATGGACCTGCCGCAAATCGACCTGGGCGCGCTCACCGGGCGCATCCAGTTCGTGAAGGGGCTGGGCACGGTGGAGTCGCTGCGCCTGAAGAGCAACGAGCTGGAGGCCGTGGCCACCGGCACGCTGAAGCTGGGCAAGCGGCTGGAGTACAGCGAGCCGGGCATGGATGTGAACATCAAGCTGGACCCCGAGTTCCAGAAGCGGCTGGGCATCATGGGCGCGGGCGTCACCATCCTTCCGCCCGACAAGAAGGACCCCAGCTTCCGCGCCGCCCGGCTCGGCGGCTTCCTCAACCGGCCCACGTTCCTCCCGCGCCGCTGAGCGCCAGCGCCCCCGCGCCCGCCACCCGGGCGCGGGGTTGAAAGCTGAACACCAGGGCGTGTAAAGCGCAGGCGAGTCTCACTGCACAGAGGGCTGGGATGCCGGAGCTGGTGTTTTTTCGTCGTGGCGAGGAGGTGTTGCGGGTGGGGGTGGACCGGGCCCGGCTGGTGCTCGGGCGCGGCGAGCAGAGCGACGTCGCCATCCCGGACCCCGAGGTGAGCCGCCTCCAGGTGGCCCTGCTGTGGGACGGCGAGCGCTGCCGGGTGGAGGACCTGTCCGGCAAGGGCACCACCGTCGCCGGGCAGACTGTCACCCAGGGCGAGCTGCCGGACGGCGCGGACCTGGCGCTGGGCCAGTGGCGCGCGGTGTTCCGCCTCAGCGGCGGCGGCGAGGGCGCGGACGTCACCACCGAGGTGGGCCACACGACGTCCGTCCAGTCCCGGGACACCCAGGCCCCGCGCTGGCAGCCGGCGCAGGTGCGGGTGAAGCAGGGCGTGAATGAGTCCGTGCACCGCTTCACCGGGGAGGGCTTCACCGCGGGGAAGGACCCCGCTTGCGACCTGGTGCTCCAGGACCGCTTCGCCTCCAGCCGGCACCTGAAGGTGAGCCGGCGCGACGGCGTCTTCCACGTCGTGGACCTGCGCTCCACCAACGGCACCTGGCTGGGCCCGGTGCGCCTCTTCGAGGCGGAAGTCACGCTGCCCACCGTGCTGCGCGTGGGCGAGACGGAGCTGGTGCTGGAGCCCGCCGCGCCCGCCACGCGCAAGGAGCCCACGTCCTTCCACGGCATCATCGGGGGCGACCCGTCGGTGCGGCAGCTCTCGGAGCTGATTGAGCGGGTGGCCCCCTCCTCCGCGGCGGTGACGATTCTGGGCGAGTCCGGCACCGGCAAGGAGCTGGTGGCCCGCGCCATCCACGCCTGCTCGCAGCGGGCGAACCGGCCGCTGGTGCCCGTCAACTGCGCGGCCATCTCCAAGGAGCTCATTGAAAGCGAGCTCTTCGGCCATGAGAAGGGCTCCTTCACGGGCGCCATGGGCGCGCGCAAGGGCGCCTTCGAGGAGGCCGACGGCGGCACGCTGTTCCTGGACGAGATTGGCGAGCTGCCGCTCGACTTGCAGGCCAAGCTGCTGCGCGCGCTGGAAGGCGGCGAAATCAAGCGCGTGGGCGCCAGCCGCCCGCAGACAGTGGACGTGCGCGTGGTGGCGGCCACCAACCGGGACTTGCTGGCCGCGGCGCGCGAGGGCCGCTTCCGGGAAGACTTGTACTACCGGCTCTGCGTCATCCCCCTGCACCTGCCGCCGCTGCGCAGCCGCAAGGCGGACCTGGGCTCGCTGGCCGAGCACTTCGTGCGCACCTACGCGCCGCGCGGGCAGACGGTGCGCTTCACGCCGGCGGCCCTGGAGCGGCTCCAGCACCACGCGTGGCCGGGCAACATCCGCGAGCTGCGCAACGTGGTGCACCGCGCGCTGCTGCTCCGCAAGGGGCCCCTCATCGACGCGGGGGACATCACCTTCGACCAGGAGCTGAACCGCGAGACGGGCATCGCGGTGCCGGAGCTGCCGCCGGGCATGACGCTGGAGCAGATGCTGGAGAAGCTGGAGCGTCAAATCGTCGAGGCGGCGCTGCGGCGGTACAACAACAACCGCGAGCGCGTGGCCCGGGAGCTGGGCGTGGCCCGCTCCACCCTCTTCAAGCGGCTGAAGGACTGGGGCCTCACGAAGCAGGACGAGCAGGAGTAGGGGCTGTCTTCCAGGGAGGTGGGGGTGTCAGCGGATGGACGCCCCCGCCCCGGAGAATTGTGTCCCACGGTGCATGGCCCCGAAGGGCGATAGACCCTTCTGGCTGCTCATTCGTTCCATGTCCTGTACGTCCACCCTGGCGTGTCAGGAGAGCAAACGTCATGCACGCATGCGCGCTTCCGCCGCTATCCGAGTTGTATACCGAGCACCGCCCTCGCGCGCTGGCCATTGCCCGGCGCATCGTCGGTGACACCGCCGACGCGGAAGACGTGGTGCAGGACGTCTTCGCCCGGCTGGCCCGCCGCGCTCCTGGCTACGGCGGCCGGGCGGCGTGGAGCACCTGGCTGCACCGGGTGATGGTGAACAGCAGCATCAACTGGCTGCGCGCGCGCAAGCGCCGCGACAGGTTGAGCCACGAGGCCGAGGAGCCCTTGTCCCCCGAAGCGCTCGCCGTGGGCGCGGAGATGGAGCGCCACTTCGGCGAGGCCATGGAGGACATCAACGAGCAGCAGCGTCAGGTGCTCTACCTGCGCGAGGTGCGCGGCCTGAGCTACCCGGAGATCGCCCGGCTGCTGCGCATCCCCGAGGGCACGGTGAAGAGCACGCTCCACCGCGCCCGGCAGCGCACGCTGTCCCTCATGGAAGAGCGCGGCCAGCAGCCCTGAGCGGGGGAGGACTCAGTCCTCGCTCTTCGAGCCGACGAACTGGTCCGCCTTCTCCTTGAAGAGGACGTTGAAGCTGGTGAGCGAGCCGTAGACGCGGGTGATGTAGCTCTGCAGCTCCACCTTCTCCGCGTCCGACAGCTTCGGGTGCGCGTTGAGCTTCTGCTCCAGCACCCGGAGCCTGTCTCGCACCATGACGACCTTGTGGAACAGGCTGTCGATGGGCAGGTCCTTGGGCTGCAGCTCGGTGTTGGCGGGCACCAGCCGCATCGTGCCGCCCTCCCACTTGTTGGCCAGGGGCGGCGCGTCCAGCAAGCCGGACGCCTCCCGGAAGATGTCCATCAGCTCTTCACGCGTCATGCTCAGCCCTTCCAGGTCCACCACGTCGTTGGGGTCCGCGCGGCGCCGCACCACCACCGGCGCCACGCCGCGCGCGGTCCGCTCGCGCGCGGGCGCGGGCGCCACGGGGGCCGCGCTCCCCCGGGGCGTGTACTTGTCGCAGATGGGCGCGGACGGGGGAAAGTGGCCCCGCCACGAGTGCAGCCGGCATGCGCCCACCCAGCCCCGGCGCTCCTCCACCGACTGCGGGCTGAACAGCTTGCAGTTGCCACACACGCGCTCTTCCGGCTTGAAGACCGGAAAAGGGAGCGAGCCCTCCCCCGCGTCCGACATCAGCGCTTCTCCCCCGCCACCGGCGCGCCCTTGCGCACGCCCAGCTCGCGCAGCAGCGCGTCCGCGTCCTCCACCTGGTCCAGCATCCAGAGGATGTAGCGCACGTCCACGTTGACGTTGCGGGCCACGTCCGGGTTGTAGCCGAAGTCGTTGGCCACGTTCTCCCAGACGCGGTCGAAGTTGACGCCCACGAGCTGGCCCTTGCCGTTGACGGTGGGGCTGCCGGAGTTGCCGCCGGTGGTGTCCGCGTCCGACAGGAAGTCCACCGGGACGTCCTTCAGCTTCTTGTCCTGCCACGCGCCGAAGCGCCTCGCCTCGGCCACCTTGGAGACCTTCGCCGGCACGTCGAAGGGCTCCTCGCCGGTGTGCTTGGCCAGCATGCCGGACAGCGTCGTCTGCGGCGTGTAGATGACGCCGTCCCGCGGCGAGTAGCCCCGCACCTTGGCGAAGCTGACGCGCAGCGTGCTGTTGGCGTCCGGCGCCACCGGCTTGCCCGCGTGCGCCAGCACCGCCTTGCGCCACGCCGGCCGCAGCCGCGACGAGGCGCCGCTGCGCTTGTCCTTCACGACGTCCAGCGCGGCCTGCTCCTTCGCCAGGTCCAGGCCGAAGGCGAGCAGCGGGTCCTTGCGCGCCTCGAGCTGGCTCACGGACTCGGTGGCCATCTTCAGGCGCTCGCCCTGCTTCAGCACCTGGGTGCCCGCGTACATGGCGTCAATCTTCGCCAGGACGTCCTTCTCAGAGAACGTCTTGCCGAAGTGCTTGTCCACCGCGGCGATGCGCTCCTCGGCGCCCAGCGACTGGGCGCGGCGCACGAAGGCCAGCAGGAGCTGGCGCTCGGCGGGGAGGAACAGGTTCTTCTGCTCGCGCTCCAGGCGGTCCTTGATGCGGACGTGCTCGCGCTCCATGTACTCCGGGCGGCGCTCCAGGTCCGGCTTGGCGCGCTCCGCGGCCAGCCGCGCCACCGTCACGGCCATGGCCGGGCCGCGCGCCAGGCGCGACGAGGCGGCCAGGAGGAACTCCCGCTCGAAGGCCTTCACGATGGCGGTCTTCTCCACCAGCAGCTCGGCCCGGGCGTCCAGCGCCGGCTGCCACTTCGCGCCCGCCTTCTTCGCCCACACCGCGACGGCGGCCTCCGCCTCGCGCTGCTTCTCCACGATGTTGCCGCGCTTGAGCCCCGCGAGCTGGCCGCCCGCGTTCTTGTAGACGTTGTGCAGGCCCTTGAGCTGGGAGGAGACGGCGATCTTCCCCGCGGGGTCCTTCTCGCTCTCCGCTTCGAGGATGCGGATGGCCTCGCCGAACACGTCGCGCATGCGCGGGTAGAGGCGGGACTGGCGCTCGGCCATCTCCTCCGCGAGCAGCGCGCGGTACGTCGTGCCCGGGTAGCCCAGCACCATGACGAAGTCGTCGGGCTTCACGCCCTGGGTGGACAGCGGGAAGAAGAACTCCGCCTTGTAGGGGACGTTCTTCTCGCTGTACGGCGCGGAGGAGCCATCCGGCGCGGTGTACGCGCGGAGGATGGCGAAGTCACCGGTGTGGCGGGGCCACATCCAGTTGTCCTCCTCGCCGCCGTACTCGCCCACCGCGCGCGGGGGCGCGTAGACGAGCCGCACGTCGGTCAGCTCGACGGCGTCCACCAGCGTGTAGGTCACACCCCCGTCGAAGGCGGCCACCTGGCAGCGGGTGGCGGGGCGCTTCTCGCACTCGGCGACCAGCTCCTTCTGCTTCCGCTCGATGGCCTTGTGGCGGGTGATGTCGTCCGCGCCCGCGGGGACCGCGTCGAGCACCGTCTTGGTGACGTCGGTGAAGCTGCGCGGGACCTGGACGCGAGAGCCCTTGCCGGGCAGCTCGTCCTCGCGCCTGGCGGCGAGGAAGCCCTGGGTGATGAGGTCACGCTGGGGCGTGCTGTGCTCCTGGATGACGCCGAAGGCACAGTGGTGATTGGTGATGACCAGGCCGGAGGCGGCGATGAACGCGCCCGAGCACCCGCCGACGTTGACCGCGCCCGCGAGCAGGCCGGTGCCACGCTTGGGGTCCCAGAGCTTCTTGGGGGAGACCTGGAGGCCCTGGGCGCGCAACCACGCCGGGTCCAGTTCCAGGACCTGCTGGGGAGTCCACTTGCCTTCCCCGGCCAGAGCGGGGGCAGCCACGAGCGACAGGAGGAGGAGCGTCTTCTTCATGGTGCCCTCCTCCCTACTCCGTCCGGCGCCCGCAAGCGACTCCCTTCGCCGTGACGCCGCGCGGCCTGGAGGCCGGGCTTTTTCGTGGAAGACGAACCCGGATTAAGTGTTGGGGTGTCCCAGGAGGGGAGCGACCGATGCGGACCGCCAGCGGTGCACAGCTCGATTTCGGCCGGTTGGCCCTGCTCGCCCTCATGCTGGGCGTGGGCTGGTACTTCTGGGACTCGCCGGTGCTCTGGCCCATGAAGGTGCTGGTGGTGATGATGCATGAGAGCGGGCACGCGCTGGCGTCGCTGCTGGTGGGGGGCTCGGTGGACCGCATCCACCTGGCGGCCAACGAGTCGGGCTCCTGCCTCTCCCGCCTGCCGCCGGGGCTGCTCGCCAAGGTGGCCGTCTACTCCGGGGGCTACCTGGGCAGCGCGGTGGCCGGGGCCGGGCTGCTCCTGGCCACGTTCCGCTTCCGGCTGCGCCGCTGGGTGCTGGGCACCGCGAGCGTGTGGCTCACCGTCATGGGCGTGCTGTACGCGGGGGACAGCTTCACCCTGCTCTTCTGCCTGGGCACGGCCGTGGTGCTGGCCCTGGGCGCGAAGTTCCTGCCGGACGGCGTGGTGGACGCGCTGAACCTGTTCATCGCGGCCTTCACCGCGCTGTATGCGCTGTTCGATTTGCGCTCGGATTTGTGGAACAGCGCGGTGCGCTCGCAGAGTGACGCGGCGCTCCTGGCGGAGCTCACGTACGTGCCCGCGGTGGTGTGGGCGGCGCTGTGGTCCTTGCTGGCCATGGGCTTGCTGGCGGTGGCGGCCTACACGTCCCTGCACGCCCGGCCCAAGGGGCTCCAGATGCCCTCCGTCACGGCGCGGACGCGGCGGGTGTAGCGCGCCCCGCCGCGCCCGGCCCCATTGGCGCGGCGACGGCCCTCGCCGCCTGGGACCGGCACCTGTCCCTGTCACTCACCTGGGACCACTTGAGGGCCCGGCTTCTGGGCGCGTTGGTTCTTTGACATCGGCGTGGCGCGCAGCAAGGTTGCCATCCTGGAACCCGCCTGGATAGGTTGGAAACCCATGCGCGCTCCCCGGTTCTTCAGGTCCTGCATCGTTCTCATCTTGGCTGCCTTTCCAGCACAGGCCAGGGAACCAACCGATACGCTGACGATCCGCACCCTCCAGATTTCAGACCACCCAGGCCAGGAGGCGCCGTCCATCTATGTCTCCGGGCAGATCGTGACAGCGCTCCGCTTCGAGAAGGAGATTGAGCCCTCGAAGACGAAGTTGCTGGCCTGGGAAGGCAGGTTCAAAGCCCCGCTCGTGGGCAGCCAGAAAGTGGTCCTGGAGCCGCTTCGAAACCTTGATGCAGGCGAGGCACTTCCCCTCCTCGTGACGCTCATTGACGGAACAGAGTTCATGTTCCTGGTGAAGCCCAGGAGCCGTGAGGAATGGGGCTGGACCGACTATCAGGTCAACGTATTCAAGGACCCCAACAGCTACGACGCGGTCCTCTCGTCGCTCCACGACGCACTCAAGCGCGAGCGCAAGCTGAGCGCCGAGAACGAGCGATTCAAGGTGGAGGAGAACTCCATCGACCATGCATACGCGACGCTGCTCGCGAACGGTCAGGTCAAGCAGACGCCCTTCCACCGAGAGGTGTTCTACCGACCGAAGAACGAAGACATGGATATGGTCGTCGAAGTGTTCTCGGGCCCTGGGAAGGCGGCGGTCCTCATTCACCTGACCAACACCGACTACGGTGGGCCATGGACCTTTGATGGTGCCTACCTGACCCGCGACTTCACCCACCGCACAGCTCGCCCTTTCGCGCTCCGGATGAACCGGACGCACATCATTCCCGGGCAGTCGGGCAAGCTCGCGGTCGTGGTGGACAAGACCGCCTTCGAAATGGAAGGCCAACTCGTCGATCTCGCCCTTCAGATCTTCAGAGGAGACGGCCAACTGCAGGTCGCCGTGGCGATGGATCACACGCTCGTTCGGAAGTAGAAGCGGCCTTCATGCCCGCCAGCAAGCCACTCCAGGTCAGCCTGACCCTCCTGCTCACCGCGTCCATCGGCTGCACCAGCAGCGGTGTTGCCCTGCGCCCGGATGGGACACCGGGTCCCCAGGACTGCCCTGACGAGGCGAAGCGCGTCATGGAGGCGCTCAAGCTTCATGTCGGTGATGCGGCCCTTGTGGAACTCGATGCGAACCAGCTCAGGAGCAAACGAATCACGCTCTATGACGGCCCCATCGAGAGCGTCCTGAAGGATGACTTCGGCACACTGGAGCCGACGACCCGATTGTACGGACATGTCTGGACGGGTGGCCCGCAGGTCGTCATCCGGTATTACGAAGCGCACCGGCCCGACAGCGCGAAGCTTCCCATCTGTGCGGTGGCAAGGCTCAGCTACGACCAGATGAAGAAGCGGCCCGAGTCCAAGCCCGGGACCGCCATGCTCGACGGTTCTGTCGCAGCGGCCTACATCGTCGACGCCTTTCGGTAAGCGAGGCCTCAGGTCACGGTCCTCCGTCCGCCTGGCGGCGGTGCCTTCCGGGTCGCCGTGAGCCGACTCAATACTGAACCCGGTAGAAGCGCTCGCGGCGCGCGTGGCGGACATGGTCGGCCCCATCGGCGCCTACCACTTCAAGGCAGGGACTTGAGAGATTGAGCGCATGACGCGGTTCTTCGGGGTACGTGCGGAAAGGACGACCTCCTTCAACGGCGGCTTCGATGCCACGCACAAGTGGCGCCTGCCCGGCGTGAAATGCCACGTCTGTGGAGTGACCTGGGGCGGAGCCGGACACCAGTACCCCGAGGTAGACCTGTCCGCATTGCCCGAGCAGTCCCGTTTCGTGAAGCCCTGGCCCATTCCCGTTCCGGAGCTGGAGGCGCTGCGAGCGTTGATCCGCCCCCTGCTTCCATCGGGTGTGGCCATTCCGCCGGGCACCCACCTGGGCCCGCTCGAAGGCACTGCCACTGGGAAACTCGGTCCACTGACGTCACAGGGCGACATCATGTGGGTCGTTCGGCGGGACGCCCTTGAGCGCCTTCAAGCCGAAGGCGTCACGGGACTGCTCGGCTGCAGAACGGAGTTGAGGTTCCGCCAGAAGGAGCCACCAGCGCTGCTGGAACTCCAAATCGAACCGCGCGGACGGCTCCATCCGGACTGTCTTCCCTCGGACCTCGCTCCTCCATGCGACGCCTGCGGCCGAGTCGCTCTTCGGCTGCCGGATGCGCCCTTTCTCGACGCGGCATCGCTTCCCACCGACCGCGATGTCTTCCGCGTCGGAAACTACTCCACCGTCATCGTCTGCACGGAGCGGTTCATGGAGACGGTGCACCGCCTCGGACTGGAAGGCATGGCCTTCCGTGAACTTCCCGCACGCTGATGACGCTCGGGCCCGCCACCTCCGTCACGACGCGGGCGCGGCGGGTGTAGTCCCCAGGGGCCTGTCGGCGTCGCGCCAGGCACAGTGCCGCTACCAGCAGTCGCCCGGACGTGCCTCGTGGGTTGTCGCCCGGGCACAGCCGCCGCATATCGAAGCTCCCGGCCCGTCCTGTCCCGTCCACCTCCGAGCCCGCCGGCCATCCAGCCCGCGAGTGGCTTTGGGACTCGGCACGAGGAGAAACGATGAAACGTCCTGGCACGTGGCGCGCGTGGCTTCGCGGAGGACTGCTGCTGACCACCGTGGGCGCCGTGGGCGGCACAATCGCCACCCAGGGCGGGTGCGCCTCCTCGCCGGACACCGCGGCCCGCGCGGGCATGCCCCTGTCGCCCACGCCCCTCTACGGCAAGTTCGTCTGGCATGACCTCGTCACCGACAATCCCGCGGCGGCCAAGCGCTTCTACCGCGACCTGTTCGGCTGGGAGTTCGTGGACGTCCGAGGCGGTCGCCGCCCCTACTCGCTCATCCGCGCCCAGGGACGCTGGATTGGCGGCATCGTCCATCCGGCGAGCGCGGCCGAGAAGCGCGAAGGCGCGCTGTGGCTGGGCTACCTCTCCGTGCCCGATGTGGACCGCGCCGTCACCGAGGTGAGCGCGCGCGGCGGCAAGACGCTCGACGGCCCCATCGACGTGCGGAACATCGGCCGGGCCGCGGTGGTCGCCGACCCGCAGGGCGCCGCGGTGGGCTTCGTGCGCTCCCTGCCAGGAGACCCGGCCGACACCGGCGTGCCCGAAGAGAATCAGTTCCTGTGGATGGAGTACCTGGCCCAGGACCCCGTCGCCGCGACGGGCTTCTACAAGGAGCTCCTCGGCTACGCGGTCCGCGAGCGCCCGCTCGGCGGCGGGCCGCACTACGTCCTCGCGCAGGGCCCGCATCCCCGAGCCGGCGTGCTGGCCAACCCGGTGAAGGGCGCCCGGCCCAACTGGCTGACCTATGTCCGCGTGAAGGACCCGGCGGCGCTCGCCAACCGGGCCCAGGCCCTGGGGGGCCGCGTGTTGATGGCCCCGCGCCCGGACGCCCGCGGCGGCTCGCTCGCGCTCATCGCCGACCCGAGCGGCGCCGTGCTCGCGCTCCAGCGCTTCCCTTTTGAGCCGTCCAAGTCCGCGGCGGCCCCCTGACCCGCCACTTTCGAGGAGCAACCTTCATGCGCCATCACACCTCCATTCGCTGGCTGTCCTGGGCCGTCCTGCTGGGTGGCGCCCTGCTGACGTCCGGCTGCACCGAACAGCCCGCGGGTGTCGGGCTCGGCTTCACCACGCCCTCCCCCTGGAACTCGATGCCGCAGATGGAGGTCACCACCACCTGGAACGGCGGGCCCATGTACTGGTCGCCCTGAGGCGGCCCGTCCCCCTCGTCCACGGGTCGGGCCTGCTGGCCGGACCTCCGCCACGGGCCTACACTGCGCGGCATGACGCGTGACGAGACGGTCATCGGGGAGTGCCTGCGCGCGGCGGTGGAGGGGCCGTTCTTTCCTGACGGGGAGCTGCACACCCTGCTCGGGCTCTTCCGAGAGGAGCTCGCCGCCGTCCTGGAGGCATGGCCCACGTTCCACGACGTGGAGACGCAGCGGGACGCCGTCAACGGTACGCTGAACAACCTGCTCAATTACCCGCACGCGGAATGGGCCTCGTGGCCCCGATACATCTCCGCCGCTCCCGAGGAGGTCGCCGCCGTCTACGAGCGCTGGTGGAGCGCCAACGCCCGGGCGGACTGACGCCCCTCGCGCGGGCGCACGCCCCCCACGGCCAGGACACCCGCGTCCGGTGACACCACCGCGCCCAGGGACAGGCGCGAGCAGCTTGAGGAAGGAGCGGACCCCATCAGGGCCCGGCGCACACCGCCCAGGCGAAACAGCCTCCCCGGAGGCGGGCGGCGAGCCACGCCTCCAGGGAGACGGAACATCAGGCCTGCGGCGTGTGGTGGACGCCGTTGGACAGCTCGTTGCGGACGACCTCGGACACGCGCTCGCGGACCATCTCGCCCACGCGCTCACGCACGTCGGCGCTCACGCTCTCACGCACCGCGCTCGCGATGCGCTCGGGGTCGACGGAGCCCCCGGAGTGGTGCGTCTGGGACATGGACGGGCCCGCGCGCATCGCCTCGCCGAGCGCGGAGCGGACGGCCTCGGGGAGCTGCGAGCGGAGCGCCGAGTCCAGCTCCGAGCGCATGTTGCTCACGAGCCGCTCACGCAGGGAGTCCGCCAGCCGCGAACGGATGGCATCCGCCAGGCGCTCCACGTCGTGCCCCCCCTGTCCCATCATCATGCCCTGCGGCATGCCGCCCTGCTGCATCATGCCCCGGTAACGGGCCATGGCGCCGCGCAGCAGCTCGCCCATGCGCTCACGCAGCACCTCGCGGACGCGCTCGCGCACCGCCGCGTTGATGCGCTCCCGGAGCCCCTCGGACAGCCGGTCCTGGAGGGAGTTCGCGATGCGGTCTGGGTCGAACGAGCCCGCCGCCATGCCGCCCCACTGGCGAGACACCGCGCCGCGGAGCCCCTCGGACAGGCGCTCGCGCAGGGCCTCGCGCACGCGCTCACGCAGGCTGTACACCAGCCCCTCGTGGAGGGCCTCGGCCAGGCGCCCGCGGATGGCGTCCGCCAGCCGCTCCGCGTCACTCGGGTTGAAGCCGGGCATGCGCTCCGACATCACCGAGCGCAGCGTGTCCGCCAGCCGCTCGCGGAGGGCCTCGCGCACGCCGTCATGCGCGGCGGTGTTGATGCGCTCGCGCAGCGACTCCAGCAGCCGGGTGCGCACCGCCTCGGCCAGGCGCTCGGCGTCCGGGCCGCCGAAGGACATCTGCCACTGCTCGACCAGCGCCGCGCGCACGCACTCGGCCAGCCGCTCCCGGATGCCGTCACGGATGCGCTCGTGCACCACGGAGGCGATGCGCTCGCGCAGCGTGTCCGCGAGCCGGGAGCACAGCGCGTCCGCGATGCGCTCCGGCTCCGGCATGCCGTACCCCTGGGGCATCATCCCGTACCCCTGGCCGTACCCCTGCGGGAACCCGCCGCCGCGCTCGGACAGCGAGTGCCGGATGGCCTCGGCCACGCGCTCCCGCACCTCCCGGCCGAGCCGGTCCTCAATCGTGGAGACAATCTGCTCGCGAACGGCCTCGGTGACCCGCTCCTTCAGCGACTCGCCGAACATCTGCTGCGACTGGGATGAAAGCTGCTCCTGAAACATGAGAACGCTCCTGACTCGACGCCTGGACTGCGAGAAAACACGGCAGGCGAAGACCGCCTCCTGCCGGGAGCGATTCAATAGACAGGCGCGCACTCACGGTAAACGTGTCGACGGTGTGAGGCCCCGTTGGCCGCCAGACACGGAAGGCGCGCCGCGGACGGTTACTTCCGCGGGCGCATGCGGAACGCGACGAAGGCGTCCACGTTGTCGAAGGCGAAGTACGGGTTCTTCTCCCGCACCGCCTCCATGGACGTCACCGGCACGTCCGCGTAGTCATGGCCCGGATACAGCTTCGCGCTGCCGGGCACCTTCGCCAGCACCTGGGACAGGGAGCGGTACATCTGCTCCGGGTCGCCCCCGCTCATGTCACACCGGCCGCAGCCGTTGATGAACACGGTGTCGCCGGACACGAGCGCGTCACCGGCCAGCAGGCAGTGCGAGCCCGGCGTGTGCCCGGGCGTGTGCAGCGCCTGGAACGTCTCCGCCCCCACGCGCACCTCATCGCCCGGCCCCAGGGGCCGCAGCGCGCCGCCCAGCTCGCGCAGCTCCGGGGAGAACTGGACCTCCTCCCGCTGCGCGAACACCGGCACGTCCCACTTCGACAGCAGGTCCGGCAAGCCGTTGATGTGGTCGAAGTGGCAGTGCGAGACGAACGCGCCCACCACGCGCTTGCCGTCCTGCTTGACGGCCTGCTCGATGGCCTCCACGTCCCACGCGGGGTCCACCACCACCACCTCGTCCGAGTGCCGGGGGCCCACCAGGTAGACGAAGTTGTCCATGGGCCCGAGCTTGAGCTGCCGCACGTACGGTTCACGCATCGCGAAATCCTCCTCGTGGGAAGCCCCACTCTACGCCCGGGGCTTGAAGCGGCGGGCGCCTTCCCTCTTGAATGGGCCCCTTTTTGCCCCTGGGGAGGTCTCCACGTGAAGCGCCCATTGCTCCTCTGCACCCTGCTCGCCGGCACCGCCTTCGCCGCCAAGGAGCGCGCCACCTTCCGCTACACCGCACCTCCGGAGGGGGAGCGCCCCGTCATCGTCAACGCCGTCATCGGCCCCCAGGGCAGTGACTTCGCCATGCGCCTGCGCTTCGACAAGGTGCCGTTTGGCGACGCGTGCAAGAACCGCTGCGCCAACACCACGGTGCTGCTCGACACCGACAACAGCAAGCAGACGGGCCTGCGCCTCGCGGCGAAGAACGCGCCCGGCAACGGCGCCGACGTCGCTGTCATCATCCAGGGCGTGCGCGACCACGCGAGTCAGCAAGGCGCCCCGCCGGCGAGCTGGTTGCGGGTGAAGGTCCGCCTGCTGGGCAGCGAGGCCTCCACCTTGGATGACGGCGAGCTGCTGGCCGAGCTCAACCACCGCCAGGACCCCGAGCGCCTCCACGTGGACGGGGAGACCCTCTACCTGCTGGTGGACGCCACCAGCCCCTCGCTCCCCGCCGCCCGCAGGGCCCGCGTCGTCTACCAGCCGCCCGGCGCCAGGCCGCTCCAGGCCACCATCCCCGGCATGATTGGCGGCGGGAGCGGCAAGGGCGTGCGCATCTTCAAGGACGGCTCGTGGGGAAAGGCCCGCGACGCGACGCCGTAGCGAGTCCGCCCGCACCCTCCCCCAGCCAAAGAGCCTCCAACCTCGGAATTCCGCGGGGTTGGAGCGGGGTTCTGCTGGCGAACAGGACTGGACAGGCGTATAGGTAGGCACTGTTGGAGAGTGCGCAACCCCCCGAATTCGTTCCCAATGTCAGGGTGGCATGGTAGTCCCGGCGCCCTGTTACATACCTCTGCTACCCCCAACGTGAGGAGTGCGCGGGTCGCGCGCCGCGTTCGGGGTGCGGGGCGTTCTCACCTGTGGATTGACGACCATGCGCGCAGAAGCCGAATCGAAATCGCGAAAGAAGCAGGGAGCCGGGGGAGGCGGCGGCGGCGGTGGTGGCGGCGCCGCGGGTGGCAACGGTGACGGCTCCGTGCCGGCCTCGCTCGCGGACGAGGCGCGCCGCCGGTACATCAACTACGCCCTGTCGGTCATCACCTCGCGCGCCCTGCCGGACGTGCGGGACGGCCTCAAGCCGGTGCAGCGCCGCATCCTGTTCGGCATGTACCACGACCACCGGCTGACGCATGAGGCCAAGTACCAGAAGTCCGCCAAGGTGGTCGGCAGTGTGATGGGTCAGTACCACCCGCACGGCGACTCCTCCATCTACGAAGCGCTGGTGCGCATGGCGCAGGACTTCTCCCTGCGCTACCCGCTGGTGGACGGCCACGGCAACTTCGGCTCGCTGGACGGCGACGGCGCGGCGGCCATGCGCTACACCGAGTGCCGCCTGGCCATGCTGGCTGGTGAGCTGCTGACGGAGCTGGGCAAGAAGACGGTGGCCTACCGGCCGACCTACGACGGCTCGATGCAGGAGCCGGTGGTCATCCCCGCGCGGGTGCCGCAGCTCCTGATGAACGGCACCACGGGCATCGCCGTGGGCATGGCCACCAACATCCCGCCCCACCACCTGGGCGAGCTGGTGGACGCGCTGGTGGCGCTCATCGAGAACCCGCAGCTGCTGACGAAGGACCTGCTCAAGTGGGTGAAGGGTCCGGACTTCCCCACGGGCGGGCAGATCCTCAACGACAAGAAGGAACTGCGGGACATCTACGAGTCCGGCCAGGGGAGCATCCGCATCCGGGGTGAGTACAAGCTGGAGGACCTCAAGCGAGGCGGCCAGCAGCTCGTCATCACCTCCATCCCCTACACGGTGAACAAGTCCACGCTGGTGGCCAAGTTCGGCGACCTGGTGCGCGAGCGGAAGCTGCCGCTCATCACCGACGTACGCGACGAGTCCACCAAGGACGTGCGCATCGTCCTGGAGCTGAAGAAGGACGCCAACCCCGAGCTGGTGATGGCGTACCTGTACAAGCAGACGCCGCTGCAGACGAACTTCGGCGTCAACCTCACCTGCCTGGTCCCCATCAAGGACACCCCCGAGCTGAGCACGCCGCAGCGGCTCAACCTCAAGGACATCCTCCAGTACTTCCTCGACTTCCGCTTCGAGGTGGTGACGAAGCGCTTCGAGCACGAGCTGGGCGAGCTGCTCCGGCGCGTCCACATCCTGGAGGGCTTCGAGAAGGTCTATGACGCGCTCGACGAGATGATCAAGATCATCCGCGCGTCGGAGGGCAAGCAGGACGCCGCGAAGAAGCTCATCGCCCGCTTCAAGCTGGATGAGGTCCAGGTGGACGCCATCCTGGAGATGAAGCTCTACAAGCTGGCGCGCCTGGAGATCCTCGTCGTGGAGAAGGAGCTCAAGGAGAAGCGCGCCGAAATCAAGCGCATCCAGGGCATCCTCAAGGACAAGAAGAAGGTGTGGGGCACCGTCCGCGACGAGCTGGGCGAGCTGAAGGCCCGCTACAACGACAAGCGCCGCACGCGCATTGGCGGCGCGGGCGCCGAGGAGATGGAGTTCAGCGCCGAGGCGTTCATCGCGGACGAGGACGCGCACGTGGTCATCACCCGCGACGGCTGGGTCAAGCGCGTGCGCGAGGTGAAGGACCCGTCCACCACCCGCCTGCGTGAAGGCGACGCGGTGATGGCGGTGCTGGCCGGCAGCCTCAAGGCCAACCTGGTGCTCTTCAGCAACTTCGGCACCGCGTATGTCACCCGCTTCAACGACGTGCCGGCCTCCACGGGCTACGGCGAGCCGGTGCAGAAGTTCTTCAAGTTCGACGACGGCGAGCGCGTGGTGTCCGCCGTGTCGCTGGACGCGCGGCTGCCGCGCCCGCAGAAGCTGGTGGGCGTGACGAAGCAGGGCCTGGGCATGCGCTTCCTCCTGGAGCCGCACCTGGAGGTCTCCACGCGCGCGGGCCGCCGCTACGCGAAGACGGGCGAAGGCGACGAAATCATCGGCGTGCAGCCGGTGACGGACCGCGACCTGCTGGCGGTGCTGACGGAGAAGACCAGCGCCCTGGTGTGCAAGGTGGCGGAGGTCAACGAGCTGGCCGGCCCCGGCAAGGGCGTCACCGTCATCAAGGTGGACGGCGGGGACCGCGTGGTGGACTTCCTCGCCGTGTCGCCCGCCCAGAAGGACGCGAGGCTGGAGTTCGAGACGCAGAAGGGCCGCAAGCTGCACCTGTCCCCGGCGAAGTACGGGGTGACGGGCCGCGGCGGCAAGGGCCACGAGATGTCGAAGCGCGACGCCGTGAAGGAGGTGGCGCGCCCCGTCACCTTCATCCCGTTGCCCGAGAAGAAGGACTAGGCAGAGGACGCCATGGCGACGAAGAAGGAAACCTACACAGGCGCGGACATCCAGGTCCTGGAAGGCCTGGAGCCGGTGCGCAAGCGCCCGGCCATGTACATCGGCGGCACCGACAGCACGGGGTATCACCACCTGCTGTGGGAGATCCTCGACAACTCGGTGGACGAGGTCATCAACGGCTTCGCCACCACCGTGGAGGTGACGCTCCACAAGGACAGCCGCAGCGTCACCATCGTGGACAACGGGCGTGGCATCCCCGTTGACATCATGCCCAAGCACAAGAAGCCGGCCGTGGAGGTCATCCTCACGACCCTTCACGCGGGCGGCAAGTTCGAGCAGGGCAACTACATCCACTCCGGCGGTCTGCACGGCGTGGGCAGCTCGGTGGTGAACGCGCTGGCGCGCAAGCTCGTCGTGGAGATCAAGCGCGACGGCAAGAAGCACGTGCAGACGTACGCGCGGGGCAAGGCCACCAGCACCCTGAAGGCGGACGGCGCCACGCGCGGCACCGGCACGTCCATCACCTTCGAGCCGGACCCGGAGATCTTCGGCGAGAAGCTGAAGTTCGACGCGGAGACGGTGCGCGAGCGGCTGGAGGCCAAGAGCTACCTGCACAAGGGCATGACCGTCGTCTGGAAGGACGAGACGACCAGCCCGGCCACGTCGGTGACGTACAAGCACGACGGCGGCATCGCGGAGTACCTCACCAAGGTGGTGACGGAGCGCAACAAGCCGCTGGTGCCGGCGGGCAGCGCGGCCTTCTACCACTCGCGTGACAACGGGGTGCGGCTGGAGGCGGCGCTGGCGTGGACGGAGGCCACCGACGAGCACATCCGCTCGTACGTCAACGGCATCCCCACCCCGCTGGGCGGCACGCACGAGGCGGGCCTGCGCGGCGCGGTGGTGAAGGCGGTGCGCAACTACATCGAGACGCACGGCATCGCGCCCAAGGGCGTGACGCTCACCGCGGAGGACATCCGCGAGGGCATCACCGCCATCCTGTCCACCTACGTGGTGGAGCCGCAGTTCCAGGGCCAGACGAAGGGGCGGCTCAACAACCCCGAAGTCTCCGGCCAGGTGGACGGCGTGCTGCGCCCGGCGCTGGAGAAGTGGCTCAACGACAACAAGTCCATCGCGGAGTCCGTGGTGGCGCGCATCGTCCTGGCCGCCCGCGCGCGCGAGGCCAGCCGCGCCGCGTCCCAGGCGGTGAGCCGCAAGACGGCGGTCAGCCACCGGCTCAACCTGCCGGGCAAGCTGGCGGACTGCTCGTCCACGGACCCGGGCCTGAGCGAGCTGTTCATCGTGGAGGGTGACTCCGCAGGCGGCTCCGCCAAGCAGGGCCGGGACAGGCGCACCCAGGCCATCCTCCCGCTGCGCGGCAAGGTGCTCAACGCGGAGCAGGCGTCCACCGACAAGGTGACGACCAACAAGGAGCTCCAGGACATCGTGTCCGCGCTGGGCTGCGGCATCGGCTCCGACTTCGACATCAGCAAGCTGCGCTACGGCCGCGTCTTCCTGCTGATGGACGCCGACAGCGACGGGCACCACATCGCCACGCTGCTGCTCACCTTCTTCTACCGGCACCTGCGCCCGCTCATCGAGAGCGGCGCCATCCACATCGCCCAGCCGCCGCTGTACCGCGTGGACATCGGCAAGGAGACGTACTGGGCGCTGGACGAGCCGGACCGCGACCGCATCATCAAGGAGAAGGCGAAGGGGAACGCGAAGCCCAACATCATGCGCTTCAAGGGGCTGGGTGAGATGACGCCCGACGAGCTGAAGGAGACGACGCTCGACCCCAAGCACCGCATGAGCCTGCGCGTCACCATCGACAAGCCCCTGGAGACGGACCGCCTCATCAACGACTTGATGGGCAAGGACGTCAGCGCCCGCTTCCGGTTCATCATGGAGCGCGCCGGCGAGGTCCAGGACCTGGACGTCTAGTCAGGGCGGAATCACTGGCGCCAGCGCGGGTCCCTCCCCACCCCGGAGGGGCCCGCGTGCGCGGCAGGCTTTTGAGACGGGGCCCCGGCTCGGCTAGCATCCGCGCCGTGACTACGTTCCGCCGATGCTCCCTGCTCCTCGCGTTCATGCTGGCCACCTCTCCCGCGTACGGCCAGTCCGCGCGGAAGAAGAAGTCCAGCAAGAAGTCCCCCGCCACCACGCAGCCGGTGAAGACGACCCAGGCGCCGCCGGCGGATGACGAGGAATCCATTGAGCCCCGGATTTTCGGCTCCCCGAACGACACCGACGAGGCGGCCGTCAAGCCGCGGGTGACGCCGGATGCGCCGACGGTGGCCCAGCCCGAGGCGGCGCCGGCGCTCTCGGGTGAGTCGGCGGTGGCCAGCGCGGCGGTGACGGCCACCGGGCCGGTGGCGCTCTTCGCGGTGGCGCGGACGTCGGTGGTGGAAGAGGCCGCGGTCAAGCTGGAGGACGAGCTGCTGCGCCGGCTGAAGCTGGGCGGCGTGGAGCTGGTGGACCTGGGCGCGGCCTTCCCGCCGCCCCCGCCGGCGTCGCTGACGCGCGCGGACACGCTCTTCGAGCAGGGCCGGTCGGACTACGACAACCTGGACCCCGAGGCCGCGGAGGCGAAGTTCCGCGCCGCGGCGGAGGCCTATATCCAGCACCCGGCGGAGCTGAACCCGGAGCGGCTGGCCCGGACGTACCTGTTCCTGGGCGCCTCGCGGATTCTCAACGGGGACTCCCCCGGCGGCATGGAGGCGTTCAAGCTCGCCGTGGTGGCGGAGCCGGCCATGACGCCCGACGCCGCCCTCTTCGGGCAGGACGTGCTGAAGGCCTTCGACCAGGCCCGCGCCGAGGTGACGGCGCGCCCGGCCGGCACGCTGGTGGTGGAGTCCCAGCCCGCGGGCGCGAGCGTCGTCATGCGCGGCAAGGCGCTGGGCGTCACGCCGCTCAAGGGCGTGGAGGTCCCCGCCGGCCAGCACCCCGTGGTGGTGTCCCTGCCCGGCTACTCGGCGTTCGCGCAGTACGCGTCCGTGGCGTCCGGCGCGAGCACCGAGGTGAAGGCGGCGCTGGAGCCCACCCCCGGCCTGTCCGCCGTGCGTGACGCGGCCCTCCACGCCGCCACCGAGCAGGCCTTCGAGCGGGACACGCCGCCCCCCGAGGCGCGCGCCATTGGCGAGCGGCTCAATGCCCGCTACGTGGTGCTGGCGGCGGTGTCGCGCGGGGAGAAGGGGCACCTCCAGGCGGAGCTCCAGGCGTGGGACCTGCGCTCCAACGCGCGGCTGCGCGGGGTGGAGATCGCCCTGGCGCCGGGCGCGAAGAAGAACGGCCCGGACGCGGCGGCCGAGCAGGTGCGCGCCTTCGTCAACGGCGTCACCCTGCCCCGCGTGGCGGAGAGCGGCACCTCGTTCTCCACCCTCATCAAGCGCCCGTGGTTCTGGGCGGTGGTCGGCGGCGCGGCGGCGGTGACGGCCGGCGCCGTCTTCGTGGCGACGTCCCAGGACAAGGGCCGCCCCTTCAACCCCGTTTCTGGTGGAGTCGGATTCTGAGGCGGATGCAGGTATTGAATCCCCGCCCCGCCTCACGCGTCGCCTGTGTTCAAGGTCACCTCATGAAAGTCCTCGCCCTCGCCGCCCTCCTCCCCGCGCTGGCCCTCGCGGCCCCGCCCCAGGCGCGCCGCGTCAGCACCCTCCTGGTGTCCATGGACCCGGCGTCCGAGGCGTCCAGCGTGCAGATGGAGGGCTACATGAACGAAGCCCTCGCCCACTTCGCCGGCATGACGGTGCGCAAGTCGGAGGACCTGTTCGGCATGCCCGAGGACCCGGGGGCCCGGGCCTCGCTGGAGCGCGGGCGGAAGGGCTACTCGGAGAGCCTCGCCGCCTTCGACAAGAAGGAGTACGACGAGGCGGAGCGCAAGGTCCGCGCCACCTTGAAGGAGCTGCAAGGGGCCGCGGGCGCCATGCGCGGGTGCTCGCCGCTGTGTGACGCGCTGGCGCTGTACGCCGCCGTGCTGCACCTGCGCGGCGAGGTGGAGGAGGCGAAGCTGGCGCTCATCGACCTGATCGCGCTGTCGCCCACCCACGAGCTGTCCCCCAAGCGCTTCACGCGTGAGTTCCTCTCCCTGCGCGTGCAGGTGGCCACCAGCCGCACCTCCCAGCTCCGCGGCACCGCCACGGTGAACTCGCGGCCCTCGGGCGCGCGCGTGTTCGTGGACGGCGAGGCCGTGGGCTACACGCCGGTGACGCTGCCCGCGCTGACCATTGGCAAGCACCTGCTGCGCGTGGAGCGCCCGGGCTTCCGCCAGCACGGCCAAATCATGGAGGTGGCCACCGACGACACCGAGCTCACCGCCAACCTGGTGCCCACCTCTTCGTACAAGGCCTATGACGCGAAGCTGGACCGGGTGGCGGGCGAGGTGAACCGCGCCGGGGAGAAGGCCTCCGGCGTGGCGGCCATGCTCCAGTCGCTGGGGTTGGACCGGGCGCTCGTGGGCACCCTGCGCGCCCAGGGTGAAGGCACCGAGCTGACGCTGGGCTACTACGACGCGCGCACCGGCCAGCGGCTGGCGGGGCGCCGCATGTCCGTCCAGGGTGACGAGTTCGGCCAGCTCAAGCAGGAGATGGAGCGGGTGGTGAACCACCTGGTGAACAGCCTCGGCGAGAAGGTGACCAAGAGCCGGGACCCGCTGGACAACCGCGGCGGCATGGAGGACTGGTCCTCCGAGGACCGCGGCGGCCGCGGCAAGGCGCAGGACAGGAAGAAGAACGACGGGGACCCGCTCGACGGTGTGTCCGGAACCGAGGACTGGTGACGCAGGGCGCTTGTCCCGGGACGCCTGATGCCTAGAGTCCCGGGGCGTATGCGCCTGCTCGCCCTCCTGCTCCTCCCCAGCCTCGCGCTCGCCCAGACGAGCGTCATCAGCCAGCCCGGCCTGCCCTCCCGGGGCCTGACGCTGCCGCCCACCGGCGCCGCGCTGGTGGACGAGGCCACGGCCCTGTCGCTCAACCCCGCGGGCCTGGGCTTCGTCGACGGCAGCCAGCTCTTCTACCTGCACGAGCGCAACCTCGTGCATGACGGCCTGGGGGACGGCGTCTTCCTGGCCACGCGCCTGCTGGGCCTGGGCCTGGGCGGCTCCATGGAGTGGATTCGCGGGCGGGCGGAGCCGGACTACCGGCGCACCTCGCTGGGCCTCTCCCTGGGCACGCGCACGCTGCAGTTGGGCGGCTCGTGGCATTCCTACGGCGCGTCCAACCGGGACGTCGACGCGCTGGACACCTTCGACGTGGGCCTCACCGCGCGGCCCCTGCGGGCGCTGTCGCTGGGCGCGGTGGTGCGCGACGTCAACGCCCCCACCGAGGGCACGCTGGCGCTGAAGCGGCAGTACAACCTGGGCGTGGGCATGCGGCCCCTGGGTGAGCGCTACACGCTGGGCGTGGACTGGCTCTTCTCCGAGGGCGCCTTCCGCCGGGGCCAGGCCACCTACACCCTCAACGCGGAGGTGGTTCCGGGCCTCCGCCTGGGCGCGGGCGTGTCCCATGGCTTCGCCTCCGGGGTGCCCCTCGCGCTCCAGGTGGCCGCCACGGTGGACACCTCGCACCTGGGCCTCACCTACGCGGCGGGCGGGACGAACGCGGGGTTGGACCACCTGGTGGCGGTGCGGCTGTCGACGGAGACGTACCGCTCCATCACCCCGCGCGGCGGCGTGGTGACGATGCTGGACTTGAATGACGCCCTGAGCGGCGGCACCAGCCCCGTCCTCTCCTGGCTGGGCGTCAGCGAGGCGGACCCGTACCTGCGGCTGACGCGGTGGCTGGACCTGGCCACGCAGGATGAGCGGCTGGCTGGCGTGGTGGTGAAGTTGGAGAGCCTGCCCGGGGTGAACTGGGGCAAGGCGGAGGAGCTGCGCCAGGCGCTGCTGCGGCTGCGCGCGGCCGGCAAGCGGGTGATGGCGGTGGTGCTGTCCACGGACGACCTGGGCTACTTCGTCGCCTCGGCGGCGGACCGCGTCTACGCGCTGCAGGAGTCCATCCTCTACGTCAACGGCCTGGCGCTGCACCTGCAGAACTACGGCGGGACGATGGAGAAGCTGGGCGTGCACTGGGACGTGGCGCGGGTGGGCCGCTTCAAGACGGCCCCCGAGCAGCTCTCCCGCAGCGAGCCCAGCGACGCGGCCCTGGAGTCCACCAACGCCTACCTGGACACGGAGGTGGCCCTCTACGAGAAGGCCGTGCAGGAAGGCCGCAAGGTGCCCGTGGAGCGGCTGCGCGAGCTGTGGGCGCTGGGCCTCCCCCAGCCGAAGCGCGCCGTGGAGCTGGGGCTGATGGACGGCATCATCGCCACGGCGGACCTGGACAAGAAGGTGGCGGAGCTGATTCCGGGCGGGCGCTTCAGCACCACGTACGCGCCGCGCGACGAGCGCGAGGACCGCTGGGCCCGCCGGCGCCGCATCGCCGTGGTGCCGGTGCTGGGCGACATCATCGGCGGCCGCAGCCGCGAGGACCCGCTGGGCTTCAGCCGGCTGGCGGGCGCGGAGACGGTGCTTCGCGCGCTGGAGCAGGCGCAGTCGGACCCGAGCGTGGCGGCCATTGTCGTGCGCGTGGACTCGGGCGGCGGCGAGGTGCTGGCGTCCCACCTGATGTACGAGGCCGTGCGGGAGGCGGCGAAGCACAAGCCCGTCATCGCCTCCATGGGCGACTACGCCGCGTCCGGCGGCTATTACGCCGCCATCGGGGCGCACGAGGTGTTCGCTTCGCCCACGACGCTGACGGGCAGCATTGGCGTCTTCTACATCAAGCCCGCCGTCGAGGGGCTGCTGGGCGGCCTGCTGGGCATCCACCAGGAGAGCCTGACGCGCGCGCCGCTGGCGGACATCCTGGACCCGTGGCGCCCGTGGACGAAGGAGGAGCAGGACGCGGCCCAGGCGTGGGCGGACGCCTCCTACGACAACTTCATCACCGAGGTGGCGCTGCGGCGGAAGCTGGACAAGGCGAAGGTGGACGAGGTCGCCCGGGGCCGGGTGTGGAGCGGCCAGGACGCGCTGGCGCGCGGGCTGGTGGACAAGCTGGGCGGCCTGCTGGACGCCGTGGACGCCGCGCGGCTGCGCGCGGGCATCCCCCCCGACGAGGAGCTGGACCTGGTCGTCATGGGCGAGGCGCGGGGCTTCCTCTCCGCGCTGGGCGGTGAGCCCGGGGTGCGCGCGGCGCTGTCCCTGATGCCCCCGCCGGAGCCCGCCCTGCCGGAGTCCCTGCGGGCGCTGGCCCGCTCGGCCGGGCTGAACCTGACGCTGCTCCAGCCGGGCCTGAAGGCGATGCTGCCCTTCCAGGTCACCGTCCGCTGAAGGCCCGCGAGGCCGCCCCCGAAGCAGGGGGTGGGGTCCGGCGGACGACACCGCGCGAAAAAACCGGCGGCGCCGTCCCCGGCCTCTGTTACTGTTATCTCCGCACCCCGGACGGCTCTGGGCCGCCAGGGTGCTCCAGGAACCGGCGGTTCGGCCTGCTCGTCACCACGGCCCCGCGTCCGCTTCCTGTCCCACGGCCTGAGTCACCTTGCGTCCCCGCCCTCCTCGTGGAGCGGCCGCCCGGGGCGCACACAGTCTGGAACCCACATGAGCGAAAACCCCGATAACCGCGACCCACGTGATGCCCCCCCTGTTCCCGCCGCCCGCGCCGTCGCGCCGCCCGAGCCGGACGATGACGGGGGCGACGAGGGTGACGATGAGGGGCCTGATGACGGCGATTCCGGCGCGGCTGGCGCGCAAGGTGGCGCCCCCGGGCAGCCTGGACAGGCGGGGGGCCGCCGCCGCCGCCGCCGCCGCCGCCGTCGTGGCGCGCAGGTCCACTTCACCCCGGACGGCCAGGCCTACCGCATGCAGCCGGGGCCGGACGGCCAGCAGGTCCAGGTCTTCCTGACGCCGCAGGAGCTGGAGCAGTACCGGCAGCGGCAGGCCCAGCAGCAACAGCAACAGGCGCAGCAACAGCCACAGCAGCAGCCCGCGCACGGCGGCCAGCAGGAGCACCGGCGCCACGGGCAACACGGCGGCGGCCACCAGGCCTCGCAGCAGGCGAACCTGTCGCCGGTGGAGGGCGTGCTGGACACGGAGGTCAAGGGCCCCAACGCCTTCCTGCGTCAGCTCAAGCGCAACCTGCTGGCGGCGCCGGACGACCCGGAGCTGCCGAAGAATCTGGTCCAGAAGCTGCGGCTGCGGCAGGGCCAGTACGTCACCGCCTTCGCGCAGATGCGGGGCCACAAGGGCGTCATCCAGAAGGTGGACACGGTGGACGGCCGGCCCCTGGAGGGCGCGCCGCGGCTGCCGCACTTCGCGGACCTGACGTCGGTGGACCCCACCGAGCGGCTCAAGCTGGAGAACGGGCACAAGGAGATGGTGACCCGGGTGCTGGACCTCATCTCGCCCATTGGCAAGGGGCAGCGCGCGCTCATCGTCGCCCCGCCGAAGACGGGCAAGACCATCATGCTCCAGCGCATCGCCCAGGCCATCCTCTCCAACCACCCGGAGTGCCACGTCATGGTGGTGCTCATCGACGAGCGGCCGGAGGAAGTGACGGACATGCGGCGGAGCATCAAGGCGGAGGTGCTGGCCTCCAGCTCCGACCGCCCCACCGCGGACCACCTCAAGGTGGCGGAGCTGGCCCTGGAGCGCGCGCGCCGGCTGGTGGAGTCCGGCAAGGACGTGGTCATCCTCCTGGACTCGATTACGCGTCTGGCCCGCGCCTTCAACAAGGAGGTGGACAACTCCGGCCGCACCATGTCCGGCGGCGTGGACAGCCGCGCCCTGGAGCGCCCCAAGCGCATCTTCGGCGCCGCCCGCGCGACGGAGGAGGCCGGCTCGCTGACCATCATCGGCACGGCGCTCATCGACACCGGCAGCCGCATGGACGAGGTCATCTTCGAGGAGTTCAAGGGCACGGGTAACTCCGAAGTCACCCTGGACCGCCTCCTGGCGGAGAAGCGCGTCTTCCCGGCCGTCAACATCGCCCAGTCCGGCACCCGCAAGGAGGAGAAGCTCTTCACCCTGCGCGAGTACGAGAAGGTGAAGAAGCTGCGGCAGATGCTCTTCTCCGTGAAGCCGGTGGAGGCCATGGAGGCGCTCGTGAAGCGGCTGTCGCGCTACACCTACAACGACGAGTTCCTCGACGAGCTCTAGTCCCGCTTTCGGGAGTGGTACGGCGGGCCCGGGTGTGCGTTAAGGTGGCGGCATGATTCAGGGCTCGGGCCGCTGCCACTACCACCCGGAGCGCGCCGGCCTCGGCGTCTGCGTGGAGTGCCGGCGCGTCATCTGCCGGGAATGCACCACGCAGTTCGAGGGCATCAACCGCTGCGCGAGCTGCCTGGCCCAGCGCCTCAAGGCGCTGGAGGGCCCGGGCGAGCGCCGCGAGTGGTCCGCGGGCAACGTGGCGCTGGCGCTCGTGGGCATGGCGCTCGTCTGGGGGGGCATCCTCCTGGTGGCCCAGGTGGCGGCGAGCTAGCCCATGGCCGTCTCCGCGCTCGAGCTCCGCCCGCGCAACGCGGTGGCCCTGCTGGACGCCGCGCTCCGGCTGTCCTCCCGCAGCGCGGGCGTCTGGGCCCTCACCCTGCCCGGCGGCGCGGCCGTGGTGGCCGCCATGCTGTACCTGGCGGAGTCGGCGCGCATGGGCTGGCCGCTCGCGGTGCCCTCGCTGCTGCTGACGCTGGCGTGGTTCCTCCGGGGCGTGGGCCAGGGCGCGGCCAGCCACTACGTGCAGGCGCTGCTGCTGGGCACCCAGGGCGAGCCGTCCGCGTGGGCCTCGCTGCGCGCGGCGCTGGGCCGGATGCCCGCGCTCTTCATCGCCGTGACGTACCTGCTGGGCCTCAACACCCTGCTGGTGCTGGTGACGGGCGGGCTCGGCTACCTGCTGCTGTCCGCCCACGGGGTGGGCTACGCGGCGATGATGCAGGGGCGCGGCAGTCCGCTGAACCTCTACGGCGTCTGCTCGCGGCTGCTGGGCCCGGCGCGCGGCACCGCGGTGTGGGTCCGCGCCCTCATGGGCGTGCAGGTGCTGGCCTTCTTCAACCTGCACATCGCCCTCAACTTCCTGCTGATGCTGGGCCGCAAGCTGGTGGGCGTGGACCTGACGTTCGCGGAGCGCTTCGCCTCGCTGGACAACGGGCAGTGGCTGCTCTTCCTCGCCGCGACGACGTTCGCCCTCTTCGAGCCGGTGCGCGCCGCGGTGGCCACGCTGCTGCTGGTGGACGGCCGCGTGCGCCAGGAGGGGTTGGATCTGCTGGCCAGCGTCCAGCAGCTCCCGGCCCGGAACGTGGGGCGCCCCCTGCCGTCCCCGGGCGCGTCACGCGACGCGGCCGTGCTGGCCGTGGCGCTGGGCCTGGGCCTGCTGGCGGCGACCCCGGCCCGGGCCGCCGAGGCCGCGGAGCCGCTGGCGCCCAGCGAGGCGCGCCAGCGGCTGACGGAAGTCGCCGCGGCGTGCGAGGCCGCCACGCCCGAGGACGCGGCGGAGCTGTACGCGCCCCTGGACGCCCTGGGCCCCCAGGAGGCCGTGAAGCTGGACCGCTTCGTGCGCCGCGTGGAGCGGCTGGCCTACGACGTCGAGGATTGTGACGAGGCCCGCGCCGTGCTGCTGCGGGGGCTCGCCACCCTGGGGGCCACCGTGGACGCCCAGGCGAAGGCGGACGCCCGCGCCGCCGCCGCGCGGGCGAAGGACATCCTGGCCCGGCCCGAGTTCGCGCAGGCCGCGCCCAAGGCGGAGAAGGAGACGCCCGAGGCGCCCGTGCCCCCGGAGTCCCCAGGCTGGTGGCGGCGCTTCATCGACTGGCTGGGCGAGCTGCTCAAGAAGCTCTTCGAGCCGGCGCGCGAGGCGCCGCGGCAGGAGCCGGGAACGCCGCTCGTCACCGGCGCCAGCGCGGCCAACGTGCTGGTGGTGGTGCTGGTGACGCTGACCCTCGCGGTGCTGGGCGTGGTGCTGCTGCGCGCGCTGAACCGGCGCAAGCCCGGCGAAGGGGACGAAGGCGTGCAGGTGTCCACGGTGGACGCGTCCACGCTGGCGGGGGACGCCCACCACGCGCTGTCCCGCCCTCCCGAGGGCTGGGCCCACCTGGCGGATGAGCTGGCGGCCCGGGGCGCCTACCGCGAGGCGGTGCGCAGCCTCTACCTGGCGCTGCTGTCCCGGCTCCACCGCGACGGCGCCATCCTCTACGACGAGACGCTGAGCAACTGGGACTACCTGCACCAGTTCCGGGGCCGCGCGGAATGGAAGGCCCCGTTCCGCGAGCTGACGCGCCGCTTCGACTTCGCCTGGTACGGCAACGAGCCGGTGGGCGTGGACGGCTACCGCGCGTTCCGCACCCTCACCGAGCCCCTGCTCGCCGCGCCGCCGCGCCCGGAGGTGGCCGGTGCGTGACCGCTTCCCATTGCTGGCGGTGGGCGCCCTGCTGCTCACCGTGGTGCTGGGCACCTTCCTCGTCCGCGGCGCGCGCCGCAATTCGTTCGCGGACACGCTGTCCACCTACCGCGCGCAGGAGGACGGCGCGCGCGCCCTCTACCTGCTGGCCCAGGAGAGCGGGCTGCCGGTGACGCGCCGCATGGCGGATATGCGCATCCTGTCGGATGCCGGGACGCCGGTGCTGCTGGCGGTGGAGGTGTCCGGCGCATATGAGGCCGACCCGGACCAGACGGCCCTGGCCGCCGAGCCCGACGCGGGCCTGGGCGACGAGCACGTCCCCCGCACCGGCTTCAACGCGTTCCGCGCGGCCTCATTGGACGACGACGAGACGGAGAAGCTGCTGGAACACGTGCGCGAGGGCGGCGCCGCCGTCTACGTGCCATGGGGCTCCCAGGAGAACCCGGTGCTGCAGGCCCTGGGGGTGAAGCTCTTCAAGGCGGACACCACCCTGCCCATGCGCACGCTGGTGCCGCCCCAGCCCACCCCGTACACGCTGGGCGTGGCCCGCGTGGAGGCGAAGGTGCAGGCCTACCTGGAGCTCCCGGAGCACGCCGTCCCCGTCCTGGAGGACGAGCGGCTGGGCATGTTCGTGGCGGCGGTGGTGCCCCACGGGCAGGGCCGCGTGCTGGTGGTGGGCGCGCCGGAGCTGGCCATGAACCAGGCGCTGGCGCGCGCGGACAACGCGCAGTTCTGGCTCAGCGCCCTGGCCGCGCTGGGCCCCGGCCCCTTCGCGTTCGACGAGTTCCACCACGGCTTCACCAACGAGCGCTCCGTGGTGGACTTCGCGCGCCGCTACGGCCTGCACTTCGCCGTGCTGCAGCTCCTGCTCGGCGTGGCGCTGTGGTCGGTGTCGCTCAAGCGTTTTGGCCGGCCGCGTCCCCCGCCCGAGTCCACGCGCGTGGGGGCCACCGACGCGCTCTTCGCCATGGGCCGCCTCTACCGCGAGGGCCGCCACCACGGCTTCTCCGCCCAGCTCATCCTCCGCGGCCTCACCCAGGACCTGGCCCTGCACGCGGGCCTGCCCGCGCACGCGTCCGCGACCAAGGTCGCCGAGGGCTTGCGCGAGCGGGGCCGCGAGGACCTGGCCCGGGGGCTCGAGCTGCTCGGCGCGGAGAGCCAGTCCGTGGCCCGCGACGCGGACCTCCAGCAGCTCGCCGAGCGCGCGGCGCGGCTGCGACAACGCCTTCATTCCGCCGGCGCCGCCCGGCACAGCCCTCCCGGAACGCCATGAACGACACCCTGTCCGCCCCTCCCTCCACCCCGGCTGGCGCCGCCGTGCGGGCCGCCCACGCCATCCGCGAGGCCGTGCTGGCCGAGGTGCGCAAGGCCGTGGTGGGCCAGGACGAGGCCCTGGAGCTGATGCTCTGCGGCCTCATCGCCGGCGGCCACATCCTGCTGGAGGGCGTGCCCGGCGTGGCCAAGACGCTGATGGCCAAGGCCCTGTCGCGCGGCATCAGCGCGGAGTTCAAGCGCATCCAGTTCACCCCGGACCTGATGCCCGCGGACATCCTGGGCACCAGCGTGTTCGACTTGAAGACGCAGGGCTTCACGCTGGTGCGTGGCCCCATCTTCACGGACCTGCTGCTGGCGGACGAAATCAACCGCGCCCCGGCGAAGACGCAGTCCGCGCTGCTGGAGGCCATGCAGGAGCGCTCCGTGTCCATGGAGGGCCGCGTGCTGCCGCTCTCCCCGCTCTTCACCGTGTTCGCCACGCAGAACCCCGTGGAGTCGGAGGGCACCTATCCGCTGCCCGAGGCGCAGCTCGACCGCTTCCTGCTGAAAATCGAGGTGGGCTACCCCGCGCCGGAGGAGGAGGACGCGATCCTGGCCTCCGTCCACCGCGGCTTCGACGCTGGAGACCTGCAGCGCGCGGGCGTCAACGCGGCGGTGACGAAGGAGGGGCTGCTGGACGCGCGCGCCGCGCTCAACGAGGTGACGGTGGAGCCGCCCGTGCTGGCCTACGTCCGCAAGCTGGTGGCGGCCACGCGCAACTCCAGCCGCATCCGCCTGGGCGCCGGGCCTCGCGCGGGCGTGCACCTGCTGCTGGCGGCCAAGGCCCTGGCGGCGCTGCGCGGGCGCGGCTTCGTCACCCCGGATGACGTGCGCTTCCTGGCCGGCCCCGTGCTGAAGCACCGCCTGCTGCTGTCGCCGGACGCGGAGCTGGACGGGGCCACGCCGTCGGACGTGCTGCGCGAGGTGGTGCGCGGCGTCGAGGTCCCCCGGTGATTCCCACCCCGCGCCTCTGGGTGCTGCTGGCGCTGCTCGCGCTGCCCATGATGCTGGCGGGGTTCAGCCCCGGCATCGGCGGCGCCGTGCTCGCGCTGGACGCGCTGGTGCTGGCGCTGGCGGTGCTGGATGTCCTCACCGCGCGGCGGGCCCGGCTGGAGGTCCACCGGGTGCTGCCCGCGCGGCTTAACGTGGGCGTGGCCAACAAGGTGGTGGTGCGGCTGATTCACCGGAGCGGCGGCGCCATCCACGCGCGCGTCCGGGACGACGTGCCGGACGGCTTCGCCGCCACGCCGGACGAGGCGCCGCTGGAGCTGCCCCCCCAGAGCGAGTCGCGCTGGGTGTACCGGGTGACGCCCGCGAAGCGCGGCCGCTTCCACTTCGGCGACGTCCACGTCCGCGTGCGCGGCCCCCTGGGGCTGATGTCCCACGAGCGCACGTTTCCCGCGGCGCAGGACATCGCCGTGTACCCGGACATGCGCGGCGCCAGCCGGCTGCTGCTGTCCGGCGCGGCCCTGGACCTGGTGAACCTGGGCCTGCGGCAGCTCCGGCGCGACGGGCGTGGCAGCGAGTTCGCCCGCCTGCGCGACTACGCCCAGGGCGACAGCGTGCGGGACGTGGACTGGAAGGCCACCGCGCGGCGCGGGCGCCCGGTGACGCGCGTGCTGGAGTCGGAGCGCTCGCAGTCCATCCTCATCTGCGTGGACGCGGGCCGCTCCATGGCCGCGCAGGTGGACGGGCTCACCAAGCTGGACCACGCGGTGAACGCGGCCCTCTTCCTGGCCTTCGTGGCCGTGCGCAACGGGGACCGCGTGGGGCTGGCCGTCTTCGCGGATGGCGTGAAGGCCTACCTGCCGCCCGCCGCCGGCCGCGTGCAGTACCGGAAGATGGTGGACCTGCTCTACGGCACCGCGCCCAGCCTCACGTACGTGGACTACCTGGCGCTCTTCAAGGAGCTGAACCTCCGCCTCACCCGCCGCAGCCTGCTGTGCGTCTTCACCGACTTCCTGGATGAAGAGCAGGCCTCCACCATGGTGGCCCCGCTGCACCGGCTGGCGCGGCGGCACGTCCCCCTGTGCCTGTCGGTGAAGGACACCGCGCTCCAGAAGCTGCTGCGCACGCCGCCGCCCGGCCCGGAGGAGGCCTTCCAGCACGCGGTGGCGTCCGAGTTGCTCACCGACCGCGAGGTGCTCAAGGCCCGGGTGAGCCAGGGCGGCGTGCAGATGCTCGACGTGCAGCCGGACGAGCTGAGCCTGGCGGCCGTCAACCGCTACCTGGACATCAAGGCGCGCGGCGTGCTGTAGCCCGAAGGCCGCCTGCGTCCCCCAGCGGCAGCCACCCCGTGAAGCGCGTGTCCGGGGCGTTGCCTCGCACGCGGTGCAGCACCTGCTTGAAGCGGGCGTAGACGCGGAAGAAGCGCTCCAGGCCCGCGCGCTCGGCGTCCGTCAGGGGCGCGGCGGCGCACACCACCTTCGGGTCTCCCCGCCCCGAGTCGATGAAGCCGATGACGCCCACCACCGGCACGCGCAGCCGCTGGCCCTGCGCCAGCCGGGGCCCCAGCACGACGGCGTCCAGCGGGTCGCCTTCATCCGACGTGAGGCCCGGGATGCTGCCGTAGTTGTACGGGCACGGCAGCGGCGACACGAAGTCCACCGCCCCGTCCGCGCGGCGCTTCACGAAGGAGAAGCGCGGGCACTCGATGAGGACCTCCGGCTCGCTCGGCAGCGGAGGCAGCCACAGCCGCTCATCCATGGGAGGGCTCTTCGGCGCCGCCCGGCGCCGCGCGTCCGCCGCGCAGCCAGTCCGACAACAGGTACGCGTACACGCCCGCGCCCACCGTCAGCGCGAAGGACACCTTGAACGCCACCGACAGCTTCGGCGGATGAATCTGGGACACCGTGCCCTCGATGAAGCCCGCGAGCACGAACAGGGCGAGCGTGCCGAACAGCAGCTTCACCGCCGTCACCGCCTCCTGCCGCACCGCCTGCCCGCGTGGCAGTCCTCGCGGGGCCACCAGGCCTCGCGCAATCACCAGCCCCGCGGCGCCCGCGATGCAGATGGCGGTGATTTCAGGAATGCCGTGCGGAAGAATCCACGCCCAGAACCAGCCCGCCATGCCCTTGGCCGCATACACTTGCGCGAGCGCGCCCAGGAACAGGCCGTTGACGAAGAGCATGAGGGCCGTGCCCAGGCCCAGGGTGATGCCCAGGGCGAAGGCCAGGAAGGCCACCTGGATGTTGTGGGTGAAGAGGAAGGTGGTGAACTGGGCCTGGTCTCCCACCGTCATCCCGTCGCCCGCGGCCTCGTCCGCCGCGCGCTCGATGGGGTCCAGGTTCAGGTGCTCGGCGGGGACCAGGTAGTACGCCGCGTCGGGGTCCACCATCATCCCCACGTAGCCGAACCCCACGCCCGCCAGCAGCAGGAGCAGCGACGCCACGTACATCCGCCACTCGCGGCGCAGCAGCGCGGGGAAGCCGCGCGCCACGAAGCCCCACACGTCCGCCAGGCGCGGGCGCCGGCCCGGGTACGTCAGCGCATAGGCCCGGCCCACCAAATCGTTGAGGTAGGCATTCACGTCCGCCGAGCCGCTGCGCGCGCGCACCCAGAGCAGGTCACTGGAGACGGCGCGGTACAGCCGGCCCAGCGTCCGGGCATCCTCCAGGCTCAGCGCGCGCAGGCCCCGCGACTCGGACCTGTCCAACAGGGACTCCAGTTGCTCCCAGCGCGGCCTGCGGGACTCGATGAACTCCGCCATCTCCATGGACCCGCACTCTAGCCCAGTGACGCGGCGGGCCACCCTGCCCTCCGACGGTGCTTTGTGGGAAAACGCAGGCCCATGACGTTTCGGATGGCGTTCCTGGGTTGGCTGGCCGCCCTGCTGTCGGGATGCACTGGAATGCGCGCGCGGTGCCCCCTGGAGGGCGGCCGCCCCTGGGTGGAGGTGCGCAGCCCCCACTTCACCGTCCGCAGCAACCTGGACGCGGAGACGGCGGAGGACGCGGCGCGGGAGCTGGAGCTGCTCCGCGAAGGACTGCTCCAGGCCTGGGGCGGCAGCTTCGACCCGCCGGGCACGGTGGACATCATCCTCCTCCACAACCGCAGCGCCCTGGAGGAGTTCACCGACATCCGCATCGAGGGCTTCTCCACCACCACCGAGGACGGCCCGCTCCTGGTGCTGGCCGGGCACGCCTACGCCTTCGTCGAGGCCACCGCGGACATCACCACCCAGGCCCACGAGCTGACGCACTACCTCTCCGAGCTCGCGCTCTTCCGTCAGCCGCGGTGGCTGTCCGAGGGCCTGGCCAGCTACCTGGAGACCATCGCCCTGCGGCCGGAGCGGCGCGAGGTCATCCTGGGGCGCATGCACGACGCCTTCTACACCCAGGTGCGGCGGCACGGCTGGCGCACGCTGGACGAGCTCTGGGAGTGGGACCGGAAAGGGCTGCTCGGCACCGCGGAGTCGCGGCAGCACTACGCCTCCTCGTGGCTGTGGGTGCACTTCTTCATCACCCGGCATGGCGCGCGCTTCGAGGACTTCCAGAAGCGGCTGATGCACGGCGAGGAGCCACGGGCCGCCTTCGACGCCGCCTTCCGTGGCGTGGAGGACCTGGCGGGCGAGCTGAACGGCTACGTGCGGCGCCCCGGCCACATGAACGACCGCATCATCACCGCGCCGCTGGCCCCCGTGACGAGCCCGCTGCGGACGCGCCCGCTGCGCCCGGCCCAGGTCCACGCCATCCGCGCGCAGCTCTTCCTGATGACGCCGGGCTCGTCCCCCATGGAAGCGCGGCGGGCCCACCTCGAGCGGGAGATGGCGGAGGCCGCGCACGAGGAGCCCGGCAACGTGGACGCCATGCTGCTGCGCATCCGCTCCACGGAGGACCCCTTCCGCAGGCTCGGCCTGGCGCGGGCGCTGGTGGCACGCCACCCCGACAGCGGACACGCGTGGAACGCCCTGGCGCAGGCGCTGGACGCCGCGGGCAACACGTCCGATGAGCAGGAGGCCGCGCGGCTGCGCGCGGTGGAGCTGCTGCCCGGCAGCGTGAGCGCGCAGAACGGGCTCGCCAGCTACTACGCGCGCACGGCCCAACCGGAGAAGGGCCTGACGGCGGCGCAACGGGCCCTGGCGCTGGCGCCGGGGAACGCGTCGGTGCTGGACACCTGGTCCACCGTGCTCTTCCAGCTCGGCCGCTGCCCGGAGGCGCTGGAGGCCCAGCGGCGCGCCGCGGACATGCTCCACGAAGGCACGCCGCAGCGGCTGAGCAGGACGGTGCACGACACGCTGGCCCGCTATCAGGCCGTGTGCGGCCCCACCGCGGCGCCCGCCCCAGAGACACCGTGAGGTGAGGCCCGCGCGCCTCCGCTCCGGCTGAAACGGCGAAGCGCCGGAAGGGCCCGGGTGGGGCTCCTCCGGCGCTTCGGGCCTGCCGCGACAGCGGGCCGGCGCGGACTACTTCACCAGCTTCTCGAGCGGCTTCTTGTCGCTGCTCGCCTGCTGCTTCGTCCACTCCACCACCGGCGTCTGCCACGCCATGCCCGTCTCGGTGGGCTCGGGGGCCAGCTTCTCGAACTCGAAGCCGTCACCGCCGAAGTAGAGGTACTCCACCGTGGCGACCGTGTACTCCTTCTTCGGGTCCAGGGCCTTGCCCTTGGCGTCCTTGAACTTGCCCTTGCCCGCGGCCGTGAAGCCGGAGACGAGCGCGTTCGGGTTGGCGAGCTGCCGGGCCAGGTCCTCGCCCTTCAGCTTCACCACGAGGAGCGTGTTCTCGAAGGGCATCACCGAGTAGATGCTGCCGCGCGTCACCGCGCCGGCGGGCAGGTCGCCCCGGATGCCGCCGCTGTTGAGGATGGCCGCGTCCGTGCCGAGCACCTCGCGCACCGAGCCCGCCACCCACTTCGCCATCTGCGGCGACGCCTGCGCGATGCCGGCCTTGGAGAAGCCGATCTGCTGGCCCAGCACCTCGTCGAGCTGCGTCTTCCACTTGCCCACGAGCTGCGCCGTCTCCGGGTCCGGCGTGCCGCCCGACACCTCGACGATCCGGGTGTCCAAGCCGGTCAGCTTCTCACCCGCGGGCTTCGCCGGGTCGAAGGTGACGTGCGCGCGCAGGTACTTGCCGAAGCCGCGGTCCAGGGACACGAAGCTCGTCGCGCCGTCCTTCAGCTCGACGGGCTGCGCGCAGCGGCCACCGGCCACCAGCGCCAGCTTCCACTCGGGGTGCTTCGCCACGGCGGGCTGCAGGTCGGTGACGCACTCGTCGGCGAGCACCACCACCACGTCCGCGCCGGCCTTGCGGGCCTCGGGAACGGCGGTGGAGAGCGCCTCCTCGTACCCTGTCACCTCCAGGCCATCCGCGCGGCCGGGCATGGCGGTGCGGACCGTCTTCTCGGACGCCAGGCCCACCACGCCAATCTTGAGGCCGCGGCGCTCGAAGAGCTGGAACGCCGGCATGGACAGGTCGCCCGCCAGCGACGGGTCCTTCACCTTCAGGTTGGCGGCGAGGAACGGGAAGCCACCCGCGCTGCGGTTCTTGAGGAAGGCCTCCTTGCCGAAGGCCAGCTCGTGGTTGCCCAGGGCGGAGGCGGCGTAACCCAGGCGGCCCATGACCTCGGCCGTGGGCGTGCCCAGGAAGAAGGAGGAGATGGCCGGGCCGTTCCAGTGGTCACCCGTGGCGAGCGCCAGGGTGCCGGCATCGGCGCACGTGGCCTGGCCTTCCCTCACGGGACCCGGACAGTGCTTCTCATCGGCCACCCAGCGGCCGAGCAGCTCCGCCGCGCCGCCCTTGCCCTCCGCGGGCTGGAGCTGGCCGAACGCGCCGCCCGTCACGAGCAGCGTGACTTCACTGGGAACAGCGGGGGCCTTGGCTTCCGGCGCGGCCGCCGGAGGAGGAGTGGGATTGCTCTTCTCGCAACCGGCAACGCTGCCGCCGAGGGCGAGGACCAGCACACCGGACAGCGGCTGGCGGAAGGGACGAGGACGGAGAGGGTTCGTGCTCACAGCAGCGCCTTTAGCACAACTCGGCTCGTGCTACGCTGAGACACGTGGCGGACAGCGACACGCAGCACGGCGATGCCTCACCCGAAGGCAAGGTTCACCAGCACACAGAGCAGGGGTTTGCCGGACGGGGTGATGCACGGGCGCACGAGCTCTGGGACGAGGTGAGTGCGGGTGCGCGTCACTTCTCCCCAGAGAACCGGAAACCGCCTGAAGGCCGCCTGCGGCAGTTCTTCCATGGCCTGAGCCTGCCGTTCCACATTGGCGGAGCGCTCCTGGCAGACCCGGTCGCGCGCAAACAATACATCCGTGTCGGGTTTCTCCAATCCATTGCAGCTCTGGCATTGGCCCTGAGTTGCATGACTTCCGGAACCGAGGCGGCGGAGAGCGCCAGCAGGCGGGAGTCCCGGGCCGAGGCAAGGGCCCAGGCGAAGCAACTTCGCAAGGTCGCCGAGGCGCTCGCGGACCGGCACGTGAAGAAGGTGGAGGCCGAAACCGCCCAGCGCGTGAGGGAGGTCGAGGCGCAGACGCGCCAACGCCTCCAGGAGATTGACGCGCGAATTGCCGAGCGCAAGCGGGCCGCCGAGGCCGCGGCAGCGCCCGGCGAGCCGCCCACTGACGCCGCGGCGGACGCGGACACCGCGCCCTCAGCGGACGAGCCCCCTTCGGAGGACGCGGCGCGGCCCCCTGAGCGCCAGGCGTCCTCAGAGAGCGCCCTGGCCGAGCCGGAGACCGCGGAGCAACGGATGGCACGGCGCATCCGGGACGTGGAGGCCGCGGCGCAGGGGAAGGACTCAGGCACCTCCCTGGCGGCCGCCATCGCCGCGCTGGTGATGGAGGCCACCGTGGAGGTGGACGACGAGGAGTCCCCGGGCGCGTCCGGCAAGCACACCGGCGCCTCGGAGGAGGACGCCGAAGCCGGCGAAGACACTCGGGCCGCCAAGGCCCCCAGGGAAGGCCGCGACTTCTGGCGGGTGAATGGCTTCTCCGTGTGGAGCCTCGCCTTCTGGGCGGCGCTGTTCGCGGCGCTGCAACTGGCGCAGTGGGTGGTCATCGCCCTGTCGCGGGACTACCACGACGCCATCTCCCGCAAGGCCAGCCTGCTCACGGGGCTGGAGCCGGAAGAGGAGGATGTCCAGCCGCGCGTGCGCCTCAACGTCCCGTGGCTGCGCAAGAAGGTGAAGCGGCGCTGGCGGGCCTTCCTGCTGCTCATGGTGGGCGTGCCCGCGCTGGTGGTGGTCACCCTCCCATTCATGTGCGCCTCCCACGCCGTGTTCACGACCCTGTTCGCCCTCTGGAGCGCCTGGTGGTTCGTGGTCTTCACCGCCGCCAAGAGCGCGCGGGCCTGGGAGCCCACCACCGGGCCCGCGCGGCCGCCCTGGTTCCTGCGGGCCTGGACGACGCTCACCACGCGCGTGCCCGGGCTGCGCTGGGGCGCGCTCCAGCGGTATGGCGCGTCGTGGGGACGGCGCACGGAGGAGGTCTTCGCGCCCGTCGCCAGCGCGGAGCGCTACCCCTGGGTATTCGCGGGGCTGTCGGTGGTCCGCTTCCTGGGCTCCTTCCCACCGATGAAGTTCTTCGTCCGGCCCCTCATCCCCGTGGCCTCGGCGCACCTGCTGACGGGCGACGTCGCCGCGGCCAAGCGGGCGCTCGCCAAGGGCGCAGAGGCCTCACCCGCCGCGGCGGAGGTCCCCCGCCCCGCCGACGTGTGGTGACAGCGGGGCGTCCCGTGCCGCTCAGGAGTCGTCGCGCGAGCGGTCGTCGTTCGCGTCCGGCGCCGGCCCGTCCGGCAGCGGCGGCGCCAGGGGCCCCAGCGGCGCCGTCAGCTCCAGCCGCTCGCCCGTCTCGCGCGAGTCCGGCAGGTCGATGAGCGCCTGGAGCTGCAGGCTCACCGCGCGGAAGAAGCCCGTCAGCAGCTCCGGCCGGTCCGCGAGCAGGTCCAGGAAGTCGCGCCGGTCAATGATGAGCACCCGCGTGTCCACGGCGGCCACCATGTCCGTGGGGCGCGGCGCGCCGTCGAGCAGGCTCACCTCGCCGAAGGCCTGCTTGCCCTGGAAGCGCAGCACGTGCTCGCCGTCGTGGAAGGCATCCACGGCCCCGTCGACGATGACGTAGAGCGCGTCGCCCGGGTCGCCCTGGGCGTAGATGCGCTCCCCGGCGCGGAAGGACGCCTCGCGCGCCACCGCGGCGATGGCGGCGATGTCATCCACGTCGCACTGGGAGAAGACGCTCACGCCTTCCAGCGCGAACATCCGCTGGACTGTCCTGTCGCTCATGTCACCTTCCTGCGGCAGCACGTGCAGCCCGTTCACCCACGCCACGTGGCGGGCACAGGCGCGCAGCACGCCGTCCTCACTCTGGACCAGCGCCGCCAGCCGCCGCCACAACCGGCCGGGCGCGCCGGGCGGGAGCTCGCGGTGGTGCGCCTCCACCTGCTCCATCACCAGCTCCCGGTCCTCTTCGTCGACCAGGTTCTCCAACAGCTCCAGCGCCAGCGCCCGCCGGCGAGGATCCGGCCCCACCAGGTTGTAGTGGATGCCGCGCATGACGTGGGACGGGTGGAGCAGCCCCAGGAGGAAGAAGGACAGCTCCAGCGCCTGGTCCAGCCGGTCCCCCACCGCGCGGGTGAGCAGCGCGCCGTCCCCCAGCGCCGCGCGCAAGTCCCGGAAGGCGCCCACCAGGCCCTGGTAGACCTCCCGCCGCCGCCCCAGGGCCTCGCGCACGCGCTCCGCGTCCACGGGGTGCTCGGGGTGTTCGTCGCGCAGGCGGGACATCTGCGCGCCAATCCGGAAGTGCAGGGACGCGTCGTCGCGCACGTTGGAGAACAGCAGCGCGTCCAGCGCCGCCGGCGTCCCGATGCCGCGCAGCACGCGGGGAAGCTGCAGCCGCATGGCCAGCGGCGCCACCCGGTTGTTGAGCTGCTCCTCCACCAGCGGCGTCACCGCGTCGCCCAGCGCCACCAGCGCCTCGCGCGCCGCCTTGCGCTCCTCGCGCCAGGTGAGGAACGGCAGCAGCCGGGGCGCCAGCTCCGTGTAGCCCCCCTTCCCCACCGCCACCAGCGCCACGTGCCGCACGGTGCCGTCCGCGTCCTCCAGGTAGCGCGATAGCGGCTCGGCGAAGCGCGAGTCCTGGATGCGCCCCAGCAGCCGCGCCACCTCGCGGCGCTCGGCCACCGGCGCGCCTTCCCCCCGTGACAGCATGGCCCGCAGCGCATCCAGCGCCACCGCGCTCCCGGTGGACTTCACCAGCGCGCCAATGGCCGCGCAGCGCAGCCCCACGTCCGGGTGGGAGAGCAGCGCCGGCAGCAGGCGCTCGGCGCGCTCCGGTGACAGCCGCGCCAGGGCCCAGACGGCCTGGTCCCGGGGCCGGCGCGGGCCTTCCTCCACCAGCCGCTCCAGCACCGGCGCCAATTCGTGCGCCTCCAGCGCCAGCGCCAGCGAGACGCCGCGCTCCAGCACGCGCTCGTGCGGGTGGCGCAGCAGCGCGGACAGGTGCGGCCGCAGCGGCACCTCCGCCTGCTCCATCATCGCCACCGCGCGCAGCACCCGCTCGGGTGACGGAGCCGCCAGGGCCTCGGCCAGGAGCCGCTGCTCCTCCTCGCCCTCCAGCGCCACGTCCTCTTCCTCGGGGGCGCCCACCTGCTCGCCCAGCGCGGCGACGTACGCGGGCTTCAGCCGCACCAGCAGCAGGCCCAGCGCGGCGCACATGCCCACCACCGCCACCGCCATGGTGACGCCGTTGGCCGCGCGCCCGGCGCCGATGAGCAGCAGGCCGGCCAGCACCACGCCGCCCTTGCGCAGCAGCCCGTCCACCGTGGCGCGAAGCCCCTCGCGCTGGTCGTCCGGCACCGCGGCGTAGAGCAACTGGATGCCCACCGGGAGGATGGAGTAGCTCACCGCCGTCTCCACCAGCCGCAGCAGGTGCACGGGCCACAGGCTGGGCGTGACGAGCGCCGCGCCCGCCAGCGGCGCCAGCACCAGGGGCACCATGGCCACGTAGCGCAAGAGCCCCAGCCGCTTCAGCAGCCGCTGGGCCACCAGGAGTTGGAAGGCCACGCAGAACAGGCCAATCCAGAGCTGGAGCGAACCGAAGAGCGCCGTCAGCGCGTCCTCGCTCAGCGTGCCCTCCAGGCGCAGCCGGAAGAGGTAGTCCACGAAGGACGACAGCACGGCGAACGCGATGCCCAGCGCCGCCAGCACCTGGGCGTAGGGGCTCTCCGCCAGGTAGCGCAGCCCCAGGAAGGACGCGGGGCGGCCGCGCGCCGGCGTGGGCGGCAGCCCCTTGTACAGGTGGTGGAAGATGGCGCCGGCCACGAGCAGGCCCAGGGCGCCGCTGACCACGATGGCCGGCGTGCCCAGCTTCTCCGCCAGGACCTGCACCAGCAGGCCGCCGGCGATGCCTCCGCCCATGGCGAAGCTGTTGAGCGCGGTGAAGGCCCGCCGCGCCTCGCGCGCGTCGAAGGCGGCCGCCATCCGGCCCCAGAAGCGGAAGGACACGAACGTGGAGAAGGTGTCCGCGAACAGGTACAGCGCAAGTGCGGGCATCCGCTGCCCGGCGGACAGGGCCGCCGCCAGCACCAGCGCCACCACGCCGCCCATGCCCGTCAACATCCCCGGCGACTCGAAGGGCGAGCCCGGCTTGGAGCGCGGCAGCACCGTCATGGCCGCCGTCATCAGCGCGCCCAGCAGGTACAGGTAGGGCAGCGCCTGCGACTCGAAACGCGACAGCACCAGGGCGTTGGAGGCCGTCTTCAGTTGCGTCACCCCTGCGATGAGCGCGAACTGAAAGGCAGCCGCCGGCCAGAGGCGGCGGTTCCAGGATGAGGAGTCGGAGGGGGGCACGGTGCGAGTGCGCGGCAGATTACTCCACGCCCTCCGCCGCCATGAATAGCGCTCTCGTGCGATGTCGCGCCCGCCTGCCCTCCAAACGGTGGGCAAGTCACTTCGGACACCTTGAGCCGACTTCCGCCGCCCCATTGAAATCGTTGGAGCCGCGAGGAACGGCGCTCGACACCGCCCGCGCCCGCCCGGCGGCGGCTAGACTGTGTCGGTGACGACCGCCACCGACACCCTGCTGGACGGCACCCACACGGTGCTCACCCCCGAGTACGTGGAGTTCCGCTTCACGCTCGCGGGCCTGTACTCGCGCTTCCTGGCGTGGCTGCTGGACAGCCTCATCGTCATGCTGGTCACCACCAGCGTCCTGCTGGGGCTGAGCCTGGTGATGTTCGCCTTCCCGGGCTTCGCCAGCGCCCTGGGCATCGTCATCTACTTCCTGGTGGACTGGGGCTACGCGATAACGCTGGAGACGGTGTGGAGCGGGCGCACCGTGGGCAAGCGGGTGATGTCGCTGCGGGTCATCCAGGAGAGCGGCGTGCGCATCGGCTTCTACCACGCGGCGCTGCGCAACCTGGCGCGTCCGGTGGACCGGCTGCCCTTCTTCTACCTGGTGGGTGGACTCACCGCGCTCGTGTCCGGCTCCCAGCAGCGGCTGGGGGACATGCTGGCGGGGACGCTGGTGGTGCGTGAGCGGCGCCTGAAGGTGCCCTCCGCCCTGGCCACGCCCGGCGAGGAAGGGCTGCTGGCGGATCCGCTCTTCGTGTCGCGCGTGAAGCGGCTGTCCAGCGAGGAGCGGGAGGTGGTGCTGACGGCGGCGCTGCGCCGCGAGGAGCTGCGCATGGAGGCGCGGCTCCGGCTGTTCGCGGCGCTGGGCGCGCGGCTGCAGGACGCGCTGGCCCTGGAGAAGCCGGCCCACCTCTCCGACGAGAAGTGGGCGCTGCTGGTGGCCGCGGCCCTGCTGCCGCCGAAGGGAGCGACTAGAAGTACGCCGCCGCGCCGAGCGACACCGTGAGCGTGCGCTGCGTCTCGTCGTTGAGCGCGATGTAGAAGTTGTACTGCGCGCGCGCGCCCAGGCTCACCGAGTCCGACACGAAGTAGTCGATGCCGACGTTGGGGCCAATGCCCACGAAGTTGCTGACGTTGTTCTTGAAGACGATGAGGTAGCTCAAGTCCGAGCCCACATAGGGGCGGATGGACTCCTCCATCAGCAGGTAGCGGATACCGATGGACGGCGCCAGGCCCACCACGCGCCGCTCGTTGCCGTCCGTGGTGTCGCGCGGGAACGTTATCTTCGACAGGGAGACGACCTCGAAGCCGTTCTCGATGTAGAGGCTGGCGTCAATCCCGACGAACATCGAGTTGTCCAGGCCCCGGGTGTCGTTGAAGTCCATGTAGCCCAGCGACAGGCCCAGGCTGCGGTTGGCGAACTGGGCATGCGCGGGGCCGGCCGCGAGGAGGGCCAGGGTGAAGCCAAGAGTGCAGAGCAGGGTACGCATGGGCCGCCACTCTACCGGCGTAACCCTCGGAAAACAGCCTGGATTCAAGCCACTCGGGGCGTTGCCTGGCCGCGGGCGCTCTCCTACACTCGCCCGGCCATGCGTGTCCGCCGACTTGCCGCTGCGCTGTCCCTGGTCTCCGCCCTGCCCTTCGTCGCCTGCGTCCGCACCCCGCCGCCTCACGAGCGGGCGCTCATCAACAACGAGCTGTGCTCGCAGGAGATGGCCAAGGGGGACCTGACCCGCGCGGAGACCTTCTGCGACCTGGGCCTGGAGTTCTCCCCCCAGTACGCGGACCTCTGGTCCAACAAGGGCCTCATCGCCATGTACTCGGGCCGGAACGATGACGCGAAGAAGCACTTCATCAAGGCCCTGCGCTACAACCAGGAGCACCTGCAGGCCTACCAGAACCTCGGCGCCATCTACATGCAGGAAGGCGCGTACGGGAAGGCGCACGACAACTTCCGGCGGGCCCTCAAGGTCAACCCGGACAACCTGGAGTCGCGCTACAACCTGGCCCTCGCCCTGATGAAGATGGGGAAGATGGACGAGTCCAAGAAGGAGCTGCGCACCCTCCTGGCCGTCAACCCCGGCATCGCCGACGCGCACCACACCCTGGGCGTCATCGCCTACTCGGAGGGTGAATACGACGAGGCCGGCGAGAGCCTGTCCCGGGCCACGCAGCTCGTCCAGAACTCGCCGCAGCTCTGGCACGACTTCGGCACCGTGCTGATGGAGCTGGGGCGCTTCCCGGAGGCGCGCGAGGCCTTCGGCAACTGCGCCCAGTTGGACGGCAGCAACACGAGCTGCGTCAACAACCTGGCCCTGGCCCAGCGCAAGACGGCGCTCACCGACGCGGCCTTCAAGGAGATCAAGGACACGCAGCAGGCGGAGAACTCCGCGCCCGCGCTCTACGTGCTCGCCCGCCAGTACCGCGAGAAGGGCCTGCTGGCCGAGGAGGAGTCCACCTACCGCAAGTGCGTCAAGCTGGATGCGAAGTACGCCGCCTGCCACTACGGCCTCTTCCAGCTCTTCTCCGAGGCCCACAAGCGCGAGCACGCGACCATCGCCTGCAAGAACTTCCTGAAGTACGGGACGTCAGAGGAATTCCCCACGGAGTACCAGACGTGTGAGAGATTCCTGAGCGACGCGACGTTCTGATGTCCCGCCTCCACGACTCCCCTCTTCCTCCTCGATGAGCGTTCGTCTCACCGTCACGCAGCGCAGCGAGGCCGGCGCTGCCCCGAGCACCGAGTTCGTCCTCGACGACGCGGTCATCACCCTGGGGCGCGACAAGGCCTGCCAGGTGGTGCTCGCCCAGCAGGCGGTGTCGCGCAACCACGCGCGCATCCTCCAGGAAGGGACGCTCTTCTTCCTGGAGGATTTGGGCAGCGCCTTCGGCACGCAGATCAACGGCAAGCCGGTGCCCAAGGGCGAGAAGCGCCTGCTGCGCAACGGCGACGTCATCGCCATCGCCACGTACGACGTCCGCTTCGACCGGGTGATGGACCTGAACCCCGAAGCCAGTGGGGAGAAGACGTCCTTCATCGCGCGGGGCATGGTGAAGGACGCCATGCGCGGCCTGGCCGGCGGCGGCGAGGAGCGCTACCTGCGCTTCATGAACGGCCCCCGGGAAGGCGAGCGCATCGAGCTGGGGGACGCGAAGGAAGTCATCCTGGGCCGCGACGAGAAGGACGCGGACATCGTCCTCAAGGACGACCTGGTCTCCCGCAAGCACGCCAAGGTGCGCCGCGACTGGTCCGGCACGCACGTGGAGGACCTGGGCAGCCGCAACGGCATCAAGGTGAACAAGAAGCGGGTCAACCGCCGCCAGCTCAAGGACGGCGACGAGCTGGAGGTGGGCGCCACCCGCTTCCTGTACGTGGACCCCACCGAGCCGGCCGAGGAGCCCGTCCAGCTCGCCGCCGAGGTCAAGGCCCCGCCTCCGCCCTCTCCCCGGCGCCCGCGTCCAGAGCCCAAGCCCGTGGAGCCCCCGCCGGAAGAGGAGCCCGCGCCGCCGCCAGAGGACCCCGCGCCCCCGCCCGACGAACCCGTCGCCGAGGACCCCGCGCCCCCGCCCGACGAGCCCGTCGCCGAGGAGCCTCCGCCGCCGCTCTCCGCGGAGTACCCGGTGCCGGACGAACCCGCCGAGGCGGGCGCGATGTCCGCGCTCAGGGACAAGGGCAAGCTCGTGCCCCTCGTGGTGATGGGGCTGGTGGGCCTGGTCTTCCTGGTGCTGATGATCGCCGTGTTCGCGGGCGCGTAGGGGCACGGGCCCGCGCCGGCCGCGCGGCGGGGCCCGCGCGAGGGCGTTCCACACGCGCGGGCGGGCACGACGGCGCGGGCTACCGCGTGGAGATGCGCGCCACCGGCTGGATGTTCAGCTCGGGGGACAGCTCCTGGTAGCTGAGCACGGAGAACGACGGGTTGAACTCGTACTCCAGCAGCTTGCGGACGTAGCGGCGGATGTCCATGGCCGTGAGGATGACGGGCCGCTGCGCGCTGGGCGGCAGGTGGCCACACTCCGAGCGGACGGCCTGGACGATTTCCTGCGCCAGCTCCGGCTCCAGCGCCAGGTGCGCGCCCGCCGAGGTCCGCTTCACCGAGCCGCGGATGGCGTCCTCGATGTTCGGGTCCAACAGGTACACCACCAGGGTGCCGGTGCCGCGCGCGTACTTGTGGGAGATGTAGCGGCGCTGGGACGCGCGGACGTGCTCGGTGAGCATGACGTTGTCCGCCTCCACCTGCCCGTACTCGGCCAGGGCCTGGAGGATGCCGCGCAAATCACGGATGGAGATCTCCTCCTCCACCAGGCGCTGGAGGATGTCCGTCAGCTTCAGCACGTTGACGACCTTGGGGACGACCTCCTTCACGATGGCGGGGAAGGCCTTCTCCAGTTGCTCCAGCATCGTCTGCGTCTCCTGCACGCCGACGAACTCCCGGGCGTTGCGCCGCAGCACGGCGGCCATGTGCAGGATGATGTAGCCGGGCACGTCCCACGTCGTGAGGCCGGCGGCCTCCAGCGTGTCGCGGTGCTGCTCGGGGACCCAGGCGGCGGGCTGCCGGGTGGCGGGGTTCACCGCCTCGAAGCCCTGGATGTTCATCAGCCGCAGCCGGTCCACCGTGTCGTTCACCAGGACGTGGCCCAGCGTGGCCTGGCCGGTGACGACGGGCACCTCGTTGATTTGAACCTGGTACGCGCCCGGCGGCAGCGAGCCATTGCCACGCGCGCGCACGCCCGGGAAGCGGACGCCCAGCTCCACGAAGAGGCCATCGCGCATGAAGGGGATGAGCTCGAAGAGGAACTTCCCGTTGTCCTGGCGCGAGTCCACGTAGGGCACCAGCGCGTCGGACACCTCCAGGACGATGGGGGTGACGACGGGGATGAACAGCTCGGAGTCCGGATTGAGCGCCTCCTTCGGCGCGGGCTCCGTGGCCATGGGCGTGCCCAGGTCCGTCTCCATGGCCGGGCCGGCCTCCTCCTGCATCACGTCCTGCTTCTGCTTCTTCAGCATCGTCCAGGCGCCCAGGCCCGCGCCGATGCCCAGCAGGAAGAAGGGAATCTTGGGCAGACCCGGCACCAGGCCCAGGACGATGAGCATGCCCGAGGCGATGGCGATGGCCTTCGGGTAGGCCGTGAGCTGGCTGCCCATGTCCATGCCCAGGTGATTGCCCTCTTCCTCGCCGGCGACGCGCGTCACGATGATGCCGGCGCAGGTGGACACGAGGATGGCGGGAATCATGCCGACCAGACCGTCACCGATGGTGAGCAGCGTGTACTTCTGCGCCGCGTCGCCGGCCGACATGCCCTTCTGCGTCACGCCGATGATGAGGCCACCGACGATGTTGACGACGGTGATGATGATGCTAGCGATGGCGTCGCCCTTCACGAACTTCATGGCGCCGTCCATGGCGCCGAAGAGCTGGCTCTCACGCTCCAGGTCGCGGCGCTTCTTCTTGCCCTGGTCCTGGTCGATGGAGCCGGCCCGCAGGTCGGCGTCAATGGACATCTGCTTGCCGGGCATCGCGTCCAGGGTGAAGCGGGCGGCCACTTCGGCCACGCGCTCCGAGCCCTTGGAAATCACGATGAAGTTCACGATGACCAGGATGATGAAGAGGATGGCGCCGACGACGAAGTTGCCCTGCACCACGAAGTTTCCGAACGCCACGACCACCTCTCCCGGGTCACCGGTGAGGAGGATGAGGCGCGTGGTGGAGATGGTCAGCGCCAGCCGGAACATCGTGGTGATGAGCAGCAGCGTCGGGAACACCGACAACTGGAGCGCCCCTGGCACGTAGAGGGACACGAGGAGCAGCACCACCGAAATGCTGATGTTCAGCGTCAGCAGCACGTCCAGCAGCAGCGTGGGCAGCGGGACGATCATCATCCCGACGATGGCCACGACCACCACGGCGAGGACGATGTCGGAGTACTTGGAGAGGAAGCTGTTCGAATTGGTGGCAGCCATCAGCGGTCAGGCATCCTAGGCCAACCCGGGCCCCTTCTGTCAGGGGGGGCCTCGCGAAGCCCCCGCACCTGGCCCCGCCCGAAGCAGCCGGGCAGTCAACCGAAGCGGACTTTCATCCTTGCGCCGCGCTCCGTCACGCGGGTTCATCCGCCTGTCGTGCCCTGCCGTCCTGGAGGGCCGGGGCAGGCCACTTGGAACCTTGGGAGAACGCAATGCGACTGAAGAATGCCTTGGGCAGGGGTCTTCCGCTGTTGTTGCTGGGTACGTCCCTGGCCTGTTCGGCCTGCTCGAACGGTGGCGCCAGCAACCCCGGCCCCGGCCCCGGCCCCAACAACGGCAACACGGAGAAGAACGTCCTCAAGGGCAAGGCCACGGACACCGCGGGCAGGCCCCTGGCGGGGGTGGAGGTGGTGGCCGACAACCAGGTCCTCTACAACTCCGATGTCGTGGGCGTGACGGGCGCGGACGGCACGTACCGGCTGGAGCTGGGCCAGGCGGCGACCACCTGGAACGCCAGCGCGCGGCTCCAGCGCGACTTCAACGGCCGCCGCTACACCTTCGAGCTGCACCCCAGCAATTCCAACACCTTCGCGGGCAACGAGGGCGCCGTCCGGGACTTCAACTGGCGGCTGGCCGGCGCGAAGCCCGGGGGCGGCGTCTACGGCAGCGGCCTCTTCCTCAACCTGACGGACTACGTGGATCCGGCCGATCCGGATCAGGCCCTGCAAAGGGAGCACGTGGAGCTGACCCTCACCCCGGCGGGCCCGCTGGTGGATGGAAGCACCGGCACCCCGACGACGGCCCGGGGCACCAACACGCCGGACGGCTTCGGTCTCCTGGACCTCCCCATCGGGCGCTACACGGTGACGGGCCGCTACGCGCCGCCGGGCCAGGCCGTCCGCCCGCTCGTCGTGCGCGTGCAGGGCGAGGACGCCTACGCCGAAGCCGTGACGGCCGACTTCAAGCCCGCTGTCGAGGGCGGGGACGGTCCGTACCGCATCGACGTGGAGCTGAAGTTCCCCTGAGCCGCGAGGCGCGGGGGACGGCGGACCGGGGCCTCGTGGAGGCCCGGCCCGCGCTCAGGCCGCGCCGTCGCTTCCGGACTCGGAGGACGGCGACTCCTCGGCGCTCTCCAGCGCCGCGGCGGCCAGCATCCGGGCCCGGGCGCTGAGCGGATCCTGCCCCTGGGGGTCCAGGCCCACCGCGTGGTTGAAGTCCCGAGCGGCCTCGTGGACCTTGCCCAGCCGCAGGTGGACTTCCCCGCGGTTGACGAAGGGCGTGAGGTCGGTGGGGTCCAGCTCGATGGCCCGGTTGAAGTAGGACTCCGCCAGGTCCAGGTCCTCCAGCGCCAGGTGGCAGGCCCCCAGCGCCGTCTGGAAGTAGGCCTCGGTGGGGTCCATGGCCGCCAGCGACTGGAACAAGGTCAGCGACTCACGGAAGCGCCCATCCTGGAAGAGGTTGAAGCCTTCCGTGGCCCGCTCGAGCATCTCCGGGCCGGACAGGGGCTTCACGTCGTCGTTGGTCACCGTTGCCTTGGATTCAGTCGTCATCTGCACACATCCCTCACGAGGGCGGGAGGACGGCCCCGGTGCCGGTAGGGCAAGCGGTTCCGGGCGCCGGGAGCTTAGACTGTTATCGGCTTTTCCACCAAAACGGTGCGCCGCTTCGGACGCGTTCTTCCCGCCGCCCGCGGGAAAAAATGGATCAGAAAATCCCGAGGAAACTTTTGCCCCCCCTTCCCCCATAATCCTTTTGTAAGCAGCGCCGCCGCAAACCACCCGCTTCCCAAACTTCTGGAGAACGCAAATGACCACCGCCACCACCGCCGCCGCCGCCGCCACGAAGGCCCTCGGAGCCAGCCAGGGTCTCTCCGCCCTCGAGCAGAAGTCCCTCTCCGGTCTGACGGGTCCGGACCGTGACCGCGCCGAGGCGCAGCTCATGCTCCAGAAGCAGCAGGAGGCCACCGCCTTCGTCGCCAACCTCATGAAGAAGCTCAACGAGATCGCGATGTCCGTCATCGGCAAGATCTAATCCTGCCGCTGTCGCGTGACTCTCGGAGCCGGCCTCCCTCTCGGGATGCCGGCTCCTTGCTTTTGCGGGCTCGAGCGCCCTTCGCGCAGCGCCCCTGCCCTGCCCGGAAACGACGAAGCCCGGAAACGACGAAGCCCGGACCGCGCGATGGCTCGCGCGACCCGGGCCGGGTTCCTGCCAGTGCTGAGCTACCGGGACTTCTTCACCTGGTCGGCCTGCTGCTTGAGGGTGCGCAGCGTCGCATGGGCGCGCTGGGTGGCGCGGCGCTTGAGGCCCGGGTCCAGTTGGATGGCCTTGCTCAGGTCCGCGAGCGCCTCCGGGACATTGCCCCGGCGCAACTGGATTTCGCCCCGGCCGACCAGCGCGTCCACGTGGCCATCATTGAACTGGAGCGCCATCCGGAAGGCGTCGAACGCCTCGTCGAAGCGCTCCAGCGTCATGAACGTCGCGCCGAGCTGCGCGTGGAAGACGGCGTTCGTCGGAGCCGCCGCCGTCAGGCCCTGGAAGATCTGCAGCGCCTGCTGCGAGCTCCCCGCCTGGAGGAGCTGATAGGCCTTGTCCGCCCAGGCATAGAGCTGCGTGTCGGAGAGATTGAGGAACTGCCCCAGGGTGACTTCGCCGCGGATGACCGCCTCGGCGAGGGGCTCCGGGACGACGGCCTTCTCTGTTTCACCCTTGGGGGTGGAGTCGCTCACGACAACCTCGAGGAGGGCCAGGCGGTCCCCCACCTGGCCCGGTGGAGTGCGTCCAGCGCTTAGAACGACTGGGGACCGCGGAAGCGGACCATATCATTCAGCTTGGACAGCTTCTCCAGGGCTCCGAACATGTCGCTCAGCGCCTTGAAGGACTGGGTCAGCCCGGACCGGTGCTGGTTCTTGTCGTAGGACCCGAACAGGTCGTCCGTCTTGCTGAACGGGTTGAAGCCGTTCGCCTGGGTGTTCTTGAGCTGCTCGAACACCTTGCTGATGGAGTCGAACGCCTCGTTCAGCTTCTTCACATCGGGCTTGGCGCTGCTCATGTCCCAGGGCAGCGGCTTCACCTGGGGCAGGTTGGTGTTCATGTCCCAGTTCTGGGCCACCTCACCCGCCGCGGGGGCGTCCGCCGCCGCCGCGTAGTTGAAGGCCATGCCGCGGTTCTCGGTGATGATGGCCTCGCCGACCTTGTGCTTCTCGCCGCCGTTCTCGTGGCCGACAATCTCCTTGCCGTGGAACGACCAGTCGGCCGCGTTCTTGCCCATGTGGAACACGTCCGCGGACTGGTTCGAGTGGAACCGGACGACCTCGTCCATGCCGTTCTGGGTGACCTGGCCGACCTTGCCCTTGCCCTTGTCGATGTCCGTCACGCGCACGTGGCTGTCGCCGTAGACGATGTCGAGCTGGCCCGTCACCGTCATGCCCTTGTTGCCCCAGGGCACGGTGGTGCAGTTGATGCGGGTGCCGTCGCCCAGGACGAAGGACGTGTCGCGCTTGAAGTCGAACTTGCCGCCGTCGCTCTCGTCGACGTGCGGGTCACCCCACACGCGGGTGTTGTTGCCGTCCGGCCCCGTCACGCGCCACTCGAACTTGCCCAGCTGCTCGATGGTGTAGCCGCCCGGGGTGGTGATCTTCCCGCTGCTGTCGTCCACCTTCAGGGAGTTGGCCTCGCGCACCGCGTCAAGGGGGTTCGGACGCTCGGCCGGGAAGGCCGCGCTGGCGCTGGAGGCGCCGGCCTGCTTCGAGGGGGCGGCGGACTGGGACATCTGATCCAGCGCCTTGCCCGCCACGCCCACCGCCTGGCCCGCCAGGTCGACCGCCTTCTCCACCAGATTCAGCGTCGACTCGATGAGCTGCGCGTTGCGCGCGATCGTCGAGCTGTTGACGTTGCTACCCGGCCCCTGCGTCGTGGTGAGCTGCCGGTTACCGCCAACTCCGCCGATTCCGTTCGACATATTGGGTGCTCCCTAGGGAGGGGGAAATGTTCGATGCTGCTTCACCGAGATTTTCGGTGTTTCTCCCTGGGAGTTTCGCCTCGATGCGTCGCTTTTCTCAAATGGATGCACGGGTGGATCACGCGGGCGGGCGCCCCCTCTTGCCAGGGCGGGAAAAAGAATCAGAAAATCCCGAGGAAACTTCTGCCCCCCCTTCCCCCATAATCCTTTTGTAAGCAGCGCCGCCGCAAACCACCCGCTTCCCAAACTTCTGGAGAACGCAAATGACCACCGCCACCACCGCCGCCGCCGCCGCCACGAAGGCCCTCGGAGCCAGCCAGGGTCTCTCCGCCCTCGAGCAGAAGTCCCTCTCCGGTCTGACGGGTCCGGACCGTGACCGCGCCGAGGCCCAGCTCATGCTCCAGAAGCAGCAGGAGGCCACCGCCTTCGTCGCCAACCTCATGAAGAAGCTCAACGAGATCGCGATGTCCGTCATCGGCAAGATCTAATCCTGCCGCTGTCGCGTGACTCTCGGAGCCGGCTTCCCTCTCGGGATGCCGGCTCCTTGCTTTTGCGGGCTCGAGCCGGAAGCAACGAGGCCCAGGCCCCGCGGCCCGGAGGAGCGGGCGTCCCCCGCAAAGCAGAACCGCCGCCCCGGTCAGAGACCCGGGCGGCGGTTTCAGGGACAGGCGCGCGGAGGAACCGCTCGCGGTCGGGCTTCTAGCCCCACATGTCCTTGATGAGCTCCTTGCGGCGGCTCATCAGCTTCCCGAAGAAGTTGTCGTCCCGCATCTTCTGGAACATCGCGTTCGTCTCGTGCTTCTTCGTCGTCGACTCGGCTTCCTTCTTGATGTCGTCGGCGGAGGCGTTCGGGTTGCTCTGGATGAAGGCCTCCATGTCGCTCTGGACCTTCTGCTTCACCGTGTTGATCCGGCCCTCGCCAAGGTACTTCGTGCTGCCCTTGATCTCCGGGTCGTTCATCTGGTCCACGGCGGAGTTCAGCACGCCCTGCCAGGCCTGCGTCTGCTCCTGCGGGGTCGTCTGTCCAGACTTGCGCGCCGCGGCGGGCGCGTTGTTCCCAACTTTGGTGGTCATGGGGAAATCTCCTCGGAAGAAAAGAACGTCTCGAAGGAGTTATCGCCGGCGCCAGGCCCCAAGTTGCGTCCTCGTGGGCCCGGCGTCCTCGCGGCGGGACTAGCCCTTGAGCTTGCCCAGGCTGGGGTTCTTCATCCAGGCCTTGAAGGACTCCAGGTCCTTCTGCTCGGCCTTGACGTCCGGCGGCGACGCCGGGGGCGGCGGCACGTCGCCGGTCAGCGACGGGTGCTTCTTGCTGCTCGTCTCGAAGGCGTCCTTCGCGCCGCCCGGCCCGGCGGGGGCCTTGGGGGCGGCGGCCGGAGCGGCCGTGGCCGCCGGCGTGGAGGCCGCGGCCTCGTCCGCGGCGAAGCCACGGGCGTTCAGGTAGGCCTGCATCCACTCCACGGACTCCACGAGGATGGCCGGCATGTTGGCCAGCGCCGGCGTCTTCTGCGCCTCGTTCAGGTGGCGGCTGAAGGCGTCCTTCACGTCCTGGTAGAGCTGGAAGTTCAGGGACGCGCCGGGCTTGGTGTTGGCCATCAGCGCGGACATCTTCCGCATCACCTGCTGCAGCGTGCCGGAGGCGGACTTCGCCTGGTTCTCCAGCTCGGTGATGAGCTTCTCGCGCTTGCCGGTCAGCTCGGCGGGAGCCTCCGGGGGCATCTGGGCGGGGACGCGCGGATCGGGGTTCGGGTTCGACATGTCAACGACCTCCCTGACGACGAAGAATTGAGCGCCGGGCAGCCTACCAGACTCCCCGGAAGAACAGTCCATTCTGGACGTGAAATGCGGTGCTCAGCGGCGGCTCAGCGCGGTGATCATGGCCGCGGCCTTGCGCACCACGGGGTCGTCCCCCGGCTGCATCGCGGCCGCCCGGCGCAGATCCTCCAGGGCCTGGGGCTTCTGGCCCATGGCCAGCTTCACCTCCGCGCGGCCCACGTAGACGGACGGATCATGCGGCGTCAGCTTGGCCGCCACGTCGAAGGCCGCCAGCGCCCCCTGCCCGTTCCCCGCGGCCATCTCCACCACGCCCAGGGCCTTGGCGAAGTAGGCATCCGTCGGGTTCACCGCATACAGGCCCTGGAAGAGCGTGCGCGCCTCGCTCACCCGGCCCTGGTAGAAGAAGAAATAGGCCGTCTTGGCGATGGCGTAGAGCTCGTCGTCCGAATAGCCACGCACATCCCGCAGCGTGGCCTTGCCGTCCGCCCAGCGCTGCAGCAGCGCGTCCAGCCTCGCCTCGTCCTTCGGATCATCCGGGTCCAGGACCGCCATGGCGCTAGTAGCCCTCGTCCTTCTGCGCGTCCCACATGCGGCGGATGATCTCCTTCGTCTCCTCGTTGACCTGATCCACCAGGGACAGCATGGCGGACTCGCGGTGCAGCAGGGCCTTGAGCCGCTCCAGCCGCTCCGGCGCCGCCCTCACCTTGCCCAGGCCCCGCTCCAGCATCCGGCGCTGCGCCTCGTCGCCACGGCCGGCCACGCTGGACAGGTGGGGCCGGTCGCTGAAGCCCTCCAGGTCCGCGTCATGCCCGCCGGGGTGCGGCGGCAGCGGCAGGCGGAGCTCCTCCGAGGAGTGCGCCGGCCCGATGAAGTCCAGCAGCGCCGCGGACGCCAGCGCCGGGTTCTTCGGGTTGCCCGTCTTGCGGAGCTTCTTCCGGTCGACCTGGGACGGGTCGACGAGCCGCTCACGGACGCTGCGGGGACCACCCCAGGGCCACAGGGAGGTATTCGGAGGCGGATTGTTGATTCTGGCCATCGTGATACCGAACCTCACTCCAGATGGGTGGGGGACGTCCAGCCCCCCTAGCGCCTGGCGGCGGCGGCCGCCTGCTCGCGTTGCAGCTCGTAGACGAAGTTGAGGACCTCGGCCACGGCGTCATACAGCTCCTCGGGGACCTCCTGGCCCACCTCCACGCGGTAGAGCGCGTTGGCCAGGTTCACGTTCCGCATGAGCGGGATGTTGTGCTCGCGGGCAATCTCCCGAATCTTCTCCGCCTTGAGCCGCATGCCCTTGGCCACCACGCGCGGCGCGCCGTCCTTCTCCTTGTCGTACTTCAACGCGATGGCGATTTCGGCGTCGTCACTCATGGGAGGCCCCGCTGTCCCTGCATGATAGCCGCACCCGGGCCGCTCACGCGCGGCCCTCCGGGGCGGGCTGGCCGGACTTCAAGCCGTAGACGAAGTTGAGGACCTCGGCGACCGCGTCGTAGAGCTCCTCCGGGACTTCCTGCCCCACCTCCACCCGCAGCAGGGCGTGGGCCAGGGGCACGTTGCGCAGCGTGGGCACGTCCTGCTCGCGGGCAATGGCCTTGATGCGCTCGGCCTTGAAGTCGATGCCCCGGGCCAGCACGCGCGGCGCGCCGTCCTTCTCCCGGTCGTACTTGAGGGCCACCGCCACGTGGTCCGGGTTGGTGACGATGACGTCGGCCTCGCGCACGGCCTCCATCTGCGCCCCTTCCATGATCTCCTGGTGCATCTCCTTGCGCTTGGCCTTGTGGTGCGGGTCGCCCTCGCTCTGCTTGTACTCCTTCTTCACCTCCTCCTTCGTCATCATCATGTCCTTCATGAAGGACTTGCGCTGCCACCAGACGTCGAAGACGCCGAAGAGGACGAAGAGGAGCGCCACCCGCGTGGCCACGCGCGTCACCAGCTCCCCCATGATGGCCATGATGCCGCGCGTGTCCTGCCGCACCGTTTCGGCCACCAGGGGCATGGCGTCCCGCACCACGCCGTAGACGACGTAGGCGGTGACGGAGATTTTGACCAGGTTCTTCAGCAGCTCGACAATCGCCTTCTTGTTGAACAGGTTCTTCATGCCCTGGATGGGATTGAGCTTCTCCATCTTCGGCATGAGCGGGTCCATGGTGAAGAGCGTCCCCACCTGGAGGTACTCCATCAGCCCGCCGACGATGGCCCCGCCCGCCAGCACCGGCAGCGACACCAGCACCACCGCGCGCACGCCCAGGTAGAGCAGCTGACCGGTGGCCACGGACAGGTCCACCGGGTTCGTCAGGTGGTCGAAGGAGAACGTGAAGAGCGACATCAGCTCCGTCTCCATCATGTCCCAGCTCCCCTTGACGGCGCCCAGGCCCACCAGGAGCACGCCCACGCCGCTCAGGTCCTTGCTCTTCCAGACCTGGCCCTTCTTGCGTGAGTCATCCAGCTTCTTCTGGGATGGCTCTTCTGTTTTTTCTCCGCTCTCGTCCGACATGGTGCGTCCCGGAGGTAGCGGCTCAGGACAAGAGCCGCAGGGCCTGGTTGAGGGTCCGCAGCATGATGACCATCTCCCCCTGCATGCGGTCCATCAGGGCCCCGAGCACCAGGAAGACGAGGAGCACGCTCACCAGGGGCTTGACGGACATGGAGATGAAGAACACCTGGATTTGCGGCGCCACGCGGTTGATGGCGCCCAGCGCCACGTCCGTGAGGAAGGTCGCCAGCATGGCGGGAGCGGCCAGCGCCAGGCTCACCCGCAGCAGGTCCGCGAACACGCGAATCATCAGGTCGAAGAAGGGCCACGGCCCGTCGTGAAAGCGGGGGAAGCCGTCCAGCGGCACCGCCACCAGGCTGTCCGCCAGCGCCTGGATGACCAGGTGGTGCCCGTTCAACGTGAGGAACAGCACCACCGCGAGCTGCACCTTGAAGCTGGAGAACAGCGTCACCTGCTGCCCGAGCTGCGGCACGTACAACTGCGCGTTGTTGCTGCCGGACATGGTGTCCACCAGGTTGCCGGCCACGCGCGCCGCCTCGAACAGTGAGTTGACGACGAAGGCGATGGTGAACCCGATGAACACCTCCTTCGCCATCAGCGCGATGTACGGCATGGCGCTCATGGGGATGGACGTCACCGAGCCCGCGATGAGCGGATAGAGGACGATGGAGAGCGTCAACCCGATGCCCATCTTCAGCTCGGTGGGGACCACCTCACCGCCCAGGAAGGGGCTGAAGATGAGCACGGGCATCACCCGGCACATCACCAGCGCCACCGTGAAGATGACGGCCGAGACGTTGGCCCGGGTGCCCAACTCCGCGATGAGGTCCGCGACGTTCATTTGATGAGCGCGGGGAACCTGTCGAAGACGTGGAACGTGAAGCGCACCAGCTGGCTGCCAATCCAGGGGCCGGCCAACGCGAGGATGCCGAACACGGCGACGACCTTCGGCGCGAAGGTCAGCGTCTGCTCCTGGATCTGCGTGGTGGCCTGGAACAGGGAGATGATGAACCCCACCAACAGGCTCATCAGCACCGGCGGCGCCGACGCGACGAGCACCAGGAACAGGGCCTCCTGGGTGATGAACGTGAGCTGATTCATGGAGCCCTCTTCCTACAGGTAGCCGACGACCAGGCCCTTGGCGATGAGATACCAGCCGTCCACGAGCACGAACAGCAGCAGCTTGAACGGCATGGAGATGGTGGTGGGCGACAGCATGTGCATGCCGAGCGCCAGCAGGATGTTGGCCACCACCATGTCGATGACGATGAACGGCACGAACAGGAGGAAGCCTATCTGGAAGGCCTCCTTGAGCTCGGACACCACGAAGGCCGGGATGATGACCATGAAGTCATCGCTCTCCACGGCGTCGCGGTCCTCGCCCTGCCGCAGCTTCTTGGCGAGGTTGAAGAAGAGCGCCCGGTCCTTGGTGGTGACCTTCTTCATGAGCCACTCGCGCAGCGGCTCCTTGGACTTGTTGGCCGCGCCCAGCATGGAGCCCACCGTCTCCGAGGAGAAGACGCCCGGCCCCTTGGCCCAGATGTCCAGGCCGGCCGCGCGGTACATCTGCGTCCCCACCGGGGCCATGATGTAGACGGTGAGGATGACGGCCAGGCCGGTGATGACCTGGGTGGGCGGAATCTGCTGCGTGCCCAGCGCCGAGCGGACGATGGAGAGCACCACCGAAATCTTCACGAAGCTGGTCACCATCATCAGCGCGAAGGGCACCAGGCCCATGGCCGCCAGCGCCAGGATGAGGATGAGCGGGCGCGAGGCGAACGAGTCGCTGTTGACGGCCTCGTTGACCACCGAGTCGGGGATGGCGGCGCTCCCCCGCCTCTGCGCGAGCGCGGCGAGGGGATGAGCGGCGACCACGGCCGCGAACAGCCAGGGCGGGACGCGCGGGAGACGGGGACGGGCGGAGGCAGGGAGGTTCACGGGCACGGTCGTCAGGAGCCGGGGGGCTGGGAAGGCGAGCCACCGCTGCGGCGGGAGAGGAGCTTCTGGAGGAATGGGCTCAGTGGAACTGCGTTCGTCTGCGGGCGCTGCGCGCGGATGCGCTCCACCGCCTCCACATCCAGCTTCGACAACAGTTGCAGGCCGCCCTCGCCGCCGCCCAACAACAGGTATTCATCCGCGGCCTTCACCACGAAGAGGCTGCGGCGCTGGTCCAGTGGAAGGCGCTCCACCACGGACACCAGGGGCTGACGCCCCGCGGCCACGCCCTGCAGCCCCATCAGCCTGCGCAGGCCCACGTTCAACGTGAGGTAGATGGACGCCACCACCACGCCCAGCACGAGCAGCGTGCGCACCAGCGTCCAGCCCAGGCTCTCCGAGTCCTCCGCGTCCGCCTGGAGGTCCCCCGAAGCGCCGCGCTGGGACGCTCGCGCGGCCTCGCGCGCCGCCAGCTCCGCGTCCAGGGCCCGTTCCGCCGCCTCCAGCTCGGCCTCGGCCTGGGAGGGGGCCGGTGACGGCGCCGCGGGCTCGGCGTCGGTCTGGGAGGGGGCCGGTGACGGCGCCGCGGGCTCGGCCGCCGCGGCTTCCCCGGGCGAGGAACCGGCGGGCGGCGCCACGGTCTTCACCGGGGGTATGACTGGCGCGGAAGCGGACGGAGCCTGGGCCAGGGCGGCGGGCGGCGCGAACACCAGCGCGGCACCAAGCAACAGGCGCATGAGGGGGGGACGGAGGACTGCCATGGCTGGGCGCGAGGCTAGTGCATCGGCCGGAGGACCGCCACGGGCCCACGCCCGGACGGCCGCTCCTGCTCGCCTGCTCTGCGGTGCCTGGGGCTCAGCTCGCCAGGGTGATGATGCGCACGCCGAGCTGGCCTTCCAGTTCCACCAGCTCACCCCGGGCCACCACCTTGCCGTTGACGGACAGCTCCACCGGCTCGCCCGGCCCGCGGTTCAGCTCGATGACCTGACCGGTGCGCAGCCCCACCACCTGCTGCGCGGTGACGGGCACGCGCGCCAGCTCCACCGCAATCTGCAGGGGCACGTCTCCGAGCAGGTCGCTTCCGTCCGGCTTGCTCACATCGTCCAAGGCCGCCCCTTCCAGTTCCGGAGGTACGTCCAGCTCCGGGTTCGTGAAGTCCTCTTCTTCGTCCGCGGGCTCCGCGCTCGCCGCGTCCGCCGAGCCCGGGTGGCCCGGCTCTCCCTGGACGAAGTCGGTGATGCGCGCGCGGTAGCGGCCGTCCTCGCCGAGGAACACCTCCGCGTCCGCCCGCCCCGCCGTCCCCTTCCCCACCCGGAGCTGCGCGGTGCCCGGCTCACCCTTGTCCGGGCGCGCCGACAGCGCGTCCAACAGCAACACGTCCTTCACCCGCAGGCTCGCCAGGTCCTGGCCGGAGATCTCCGCCGAGCCAATCTCCGCGCGCAGCCAGCTCCGCACCGCCGACAGCCGGCTCGCGAAGGCCTCCAGGTCCGCCTTCCCCCGGGCCCGCCGCTGCGCGCTCTCCACCGCCGGCTCGGCCGCGTCCAGCACCGCCGCGGGCACAACCAGCCGCACCATGCCGCTGTGCGGCCCCAGCGTCGCGTGCAGGTGGACCGCCAGCATGGGGCCGTCATCGCCCAGCCGCGCGGAGACCTCGTCCACGCCCCGGGCCACGCCGTCCAGCCGGGGACGCGGCACCGCCGCTTGCAGGCCCGGCGCCAGCACCTTGAGGCCCTCGAGGACGACGTACGCCATCACGCCCTCCTCAATGTCCGTCAGCGGCCGCAGGCCCACCGTCTCACCCGCGCCGCCCAGCAGCAGGTCCACCGCCACGTGCGCCAGCGCCAGCTCCACCTCCAGCACCGCCCGGCCCTGCAACGCCCCGGGCGCGAGCACCGCCAGGAAGGTGGGGTCCCCCAGGAAGCGCCGCAGCTCCGCCATGGGCCGCACCTGGACGGACTCCACCGTCAGGCGCACCTCCGCGTCGAACAGCTCCTTGAGCCGCGCCGCCACGGCGGCCGCGGTGCCATCCGCCGGCGTCAGCCACCGCAGGCGCTCGGCGAGCAGCCCCTGCGCCCGGGAGACCTTCTCCAGGCTCCGGAACGCGAAGGGGCGCCAGCCGCCCTCCTGCCGGGCCGCGGGGGCCGGGGACGCGGGGGATTCCTGCGGCGGCTCTTCCTGGCGCGAAGGCCGGAGCTGGCGCAGGTCCACCAGCATCGTGCGCTCGTGGACGCCCGGTCCTTCGTCCTCGGATTCGAGACTCATGCCTTCGCCTCGAAGCGGACGTCTTCAAGCCGGAGCCCCCGGCCGCTGAGCGCGGAGCGCAGGCCCTCGCTCGCCCCTTCGAGCTGCTTGAGCACCTCGCGGTTGCTGCCGCTGAAGGTGGCCGAAATCTTCCCGTTCCGCGCGCTGACCTTGATGGACAGGCCGCTGAGCACGTCGCCGCGCAGGTCGATCTGGAACTCCGCGTTGCCGGCGGCGTTGGTGCCCACGCGGACGCGGTCCACGATCTTCTGCGCGATTTCGGTGGCCAGGGCGCGCAGGCGCTCCGAGCCCGCGGTGTCCTTGGGCTTGGCCACGGGCACCGGCGCCATCAGCGCGGGGTTGAAGCGGAAGCCGGGGCCCATGGCCTCCGCCCCGCCGTCCTTCTTGTCCTTGCCGCCGCCCCCGCTGCCCTTGCCGCCGCCCGCGTCGGCGTCCGCGCGGATGGCGGCGCCTCGCTCGGAGTTGACCTGGCCCAGGGAGGACTCCGCCTTGCCCAGGTCCTTCTCCCGGCTCTCGGTGGTCTTCTTCTCGTCGGCGCGCCGCGTCTCCCGGGCGTCCGACGCGCGCGAGCCGCCCCGCGCCTCCGAGGACTGGACCTGCGCCTGGCCCTGGGTCTGCGGCTGGGCCAGCTCCTTCAGGCCGGGCTGCGTCTCCTTCTGCACCCGCTCGCCGAACGTCTTGCCCTCCTGCGTGGCCCGCGCGAGGACGGCGCGCGCCAGCCCTCCCTGCTGCTGCGGCGGCGCGGGGGCCGGGCCCGGCGGCGGAGGCGGCTGCTGGGTCTGCTGCATCAGCCGTTGGAAGGCGGAGGCCCCCTCCTGGCGCTTCTTGGCCTGGCCCTCGGCGAGCTTCTTCTCCTGGAGGAGGCGCTCGGCCAGGCGCGCTGCTTCGCGATCGTCGTCGACTCGGCTCATGACGTCATTCCAGGGGGTTGGGGAGGGCGCAGGTTACTTGCGCTGACGCGCCAGGAACAAGGCGTTGCCAATCTCCTCCTGGTTCAGCTCCTCACGCTGTTGCCGCTCGTACTTCACCTGCTTCTGCCAGTTCTCGCGGTGCTTCTCGATGGCCTTCAGCTCCTTGGCCGCGTCCGCCATCTCCCGCCGCCGCTGCTCCACCAGGCGCTCGGCCACCTTGACGGCCTCCCGCTGGCGCTCCACCTCCAGCGCCACCTGCGCCTCCTCGTCCTTCAGGCGCTCCTCGAAGCGGTTCATCATGTTCATGCCGTTGATGCCGGCGCCCTTGAACATGACCTCCTTCAGGTAGGCGGCCACCTTCGCCTTCCGCTCGCGCTTGCGCAGCTCCAGCTCGTCGATGAGCCGCTGGAGCTCCGCCTTCTCCTTCTCCAGCGCCTTGATGGCGGAGGAAAAGGCCTGCTCCGCCTCTTCCTTGGCCCGGGCGCGCATGTCCTGCAGGGCCTGCAACCGGTACGGGGGCATGTTGGCCCCATCCTAACCCGGAATCCCCGCCGCGCACCCCTGGCGGGCACCTTACTCGTCGAACAGGGCGATGAGCTGGGACACCGTGTCCTCGAAGGCGGAGTTGGAGTGGGTGTCCTGCTTGAGGAAGTCGATGATGGCGTCGTACTTGTCGATGGCCTGATCCGTGCGGGGATCCGTCCCGTACTGGTAGGCCCCCAGGAGGATGAGGTCGCGCTGCTTCTCATACGTGGAGAGCAGTTCGCGCAGCCGTCCCGCCGCCTTCTTGTGGTCCTTGGAGACGATGCCGCTCATCACACGGCTGAGGCTGGCGAGCACGTCCATGGCCGGCCACTGGTTGCGCTCACCCAGGGCGCGGTTGAGGATGAAGTGGCCGTCGAGAATACCGCGGACCTCGTCGGCGATGGGCTCTTCCATGTCACCGCCGGCCACGAGGCAGGTGTAGATGGCGGTGCACTTGCCCTTCTCCGAGTTGCCCGTGCGCTCCAGGATGCGCGGCAGCATGGAGAACACGCTCGGCGGGTAGCCCTGACGGGCCGGGGGCTCGCCCACGGCGAGGCCAATCTCACGCTGGGCGCGCGCCAGACGCGTCACCGTGTCCAGCATGAAGAGCACGTTGCCGCCGCGCTCGCGGAAGTACTCGGCGATGGCGGTGGCCACATAGGCGGCGCGCAGGCGCACGAGGCTGGGCTGGTCGGAGGTGGCGCACACCAGCACGGAGCGCTTCATGCCCTCCTCGCCCATGGCGTCCTCGATGAACTCGCGCACTTCGCGGCCACGCTCGCCGATGAGCGCCACCACGCAGAGGTCCGCCTGGGTGTTCCGGGCAATCTGCCCCATCAGGGTGGACTTACCGACGCCGGAGCCGGCGAAGAGGCCCACGCGCTGGCCTTCGCCCACCGTGAGCAGGCCGTCGATGCAGCGCACCCCCAGGGGCAGCGGCCGCTCGATGCGCTGGCGCGTGAAGGGGTCCGGGCAGTCGCGGTCCACGGACCATTCGATGAGGCCCTCCTCCGGCAGGGGCTGGCCGTCCATGGGCTCGCCGATGCCGTTGAGCACGCGGCCCAGGAGCGCCTCGCCGCACTTGATGCTCAGCGGCCGGCCCGTGGGGATGACCTCGCTGTCCGGGCCGATGCCCTGCAGCTCGCCCAGGGGCATGAGCATCACCTCATCCCCCTGGAAGCCCACGACCTCCGCCTTCACCGCGCCGCGGTTGCGGCTCTTGATGAGCACCAGCTCGCCCACGCGGACGTTGGGCACGCTGGCCTTGATGATGAGGCCCGTCAGCTCCGTGACGCGGCCGCGCACGCGCACGACCTGGGCTTCCTTGATGAGGTCAAAGTACCGCGAGAGGTCAATGGCCATGGGCGGGTCCCTGGACGCTCCGGCCTAGGCCGGCCCTTCCTTGCGGGCGGTGTCCGGCAGCAGGACGTTCTGGAGCATCTCGAGCTGCGTGGGGAGCTGCGCGTCCACGGTGCCGAACTCCGTCTGGACGATGCAGCCCACGGGGGCCACCTCGGGGTCCTCCTTGATGGCCAAGTCCACCGCGCGGCCGATGAGCTCCATCAGGACGGGCTTCTTCGCGCGGAGCACGGCGGCCGTCTTCGGGTGGACCCGCAGGACCATGGAGCGGGCGCTGCGCAGGTTCTCGATGGCGGAGGCGCACAGCTCCACCATCAGCTCCGGGTCCTTCTCCAGGCTCCGGCCGATGATCTTCTCCGCCACCTTGAGCGACAGGGCGATGACGTCCTGCTCGTGGCCGCCCAGCACCTCCCCCGCCTGCATCTTCGCGCGGAGGATGATCTCGGTGGCCTGCGCCAGGCCCTCCTGACGGCCCTGCTCGCGCGTCTTGGCGAGGAGCTCTTCACGCTCGCGCTGCGCCTCCGCGAGGATGCGCTCCTTCTCGCGCTGGGCCTCCTCCAGGATGGCCGAGGCCCCCTGACGGGCCTCGAAGACCTCGGCGTTCATCACTCCCGCGCGGGGAGGCCGCAGCACGGGGCGCTCGGGCGCGTGCGCCGGCTCCGCCGTCCCATCACCTCGAATCACCTTGCCGATCGCCATGGGCCGCTCCTTGCGGGCCGGATGCTAGCGCGTTCCGCCCTTGGGTCCACGTCCCCCTGCACCAGGAGGCACCGGCCGGTCGGTCCCCGACGGAGAGCGGGGCCGGCGCTGGACGGACGTCCCCTCCCCCCGGGGCTTGGGCATGGGCGCCAGGGACGGCGAGGTGATGGCCCGGCCCACCAGCACCCGGGGAGGGCGCTCCGGCTCCTTCTGCGACTCGGAGGGCAGGGGCCGTCCGCCCCCCTGGGCACCGGACGAGCGGGAGCGGAACACCCGGGAGACCTCCGAGTCCTCCCGGTCCGGGTCCCCCGCCTTGAGCTTCATGCGAGCGGCCCGGGGCGGCTCCGCGTCCGGGCGCTGCTGCACCCGCGACGCGACCCGGGAACGCTCGTCCCCGGGACGCGCCTGGACCCGGGAGCCCCCGGCGACCCGGGAACGCTCGTCCGGGGCGCCCTGGACTCTGGAGCCTTCGGCCACGCGCGAGCGCTCGTCCGAAGCACCCGAATGTACACGCGAGCCTTCCGCCACCCGGGAGCGCTCGTCGGGGACGCTGGAATGAACGCGCGAGCCTTCCGCCACCCGGGAGCGCTCGTCTGGGACGCTGGAATGAACGCGCGAGCCTTCCGCCACGCGGGAGCGCTCCTCCGCGGAGCGCGCGTGCACCCGGGAGCCCTCGGCCACGCGCGAACGCTCGTCCGGGACGCCGGAGTGGACGCGCGAGCCCTCCGCGACGCGGGCGCGCTCGTCCGGAACGCTTGAGTGGACGCGCGAGCCCTCCGCCATGCGGGCGCGCTCGTCCGGGACGCTGGAATGAACGCGCGAGCCTTCCGCCACGCGGGCGCGCTCCTCCGCGGAGCGCGCGTGCACCCGGGAGCCCTCAGCCACGCGAGCGCGCTCACGCTCCGACAACGTATCGGGCTCCTGCGGCCGAGACCGGGCCCCCCGCTGCCCCAGCCGGGACGGAGGCGGGCCGATGCGCGCGCCCTCTGGATCCGCCCGAGGCGGCCGCGTGTCAGGGCCGTTGCCTTCACGGCGAGCGCCCGCGCCTCCGGCGTTCACCGGCTCACGACGTGCCAGCGCACGCTGGACCGCGGAGCCATCCTGCCGCTTCGCCGGCGTGGCCACGCGTGACGGCTCACGCGAGGACACCACCCCGGCGCTCCTCGCGGCGCGCTCCGCCATGAAGTCCCGACGGGCTGGCGCGCCCGCGCCCTGCCGCCCCACGCCCTGCCGCCCCGCGCCAGGGACCTGCCCACGGACCGGAGGCCGCGTCGGCACATCCCGGCCCGGCTCCGCTGCAGCCGGCGCCGCCTTGGCCGCGGGAGCCGCCGCGGCGGCGGCCTTCCGGGCACCAGGCGGCGGAGGCAGCACGGCGGACTGGCGCGGCGGCGGCGGTGTCGCCAGACGCACCGGCCGCTCGATGAGCCCCCGAGACGCCAGCCGCTCCAGGTCCATCACGATGTCGGTCCGGCCGCCGTCGCCCCGCGCGGTGGGCCGCACGCGCTCCTCGCGCACCCACTTCGCCAGCAGGCTGCCAAACTCTCCGCGGTACTTCTCCAGCATGCGCGCGGCGAACTCCGGCGACTGCGCCACGCACGCGCGCGCCAGCCGCTGGGCCCCCGCGCTGCGCAGCGTCACCGTGGGCCGCGTCAGCCCCTCGTGCGGCTCCAACTGGGCCTTCGCGTCCACTTCGGGAAGCTTGCGCGGGGCATTGGCCGCCACGGCCTTGGTGGCCAGCAGCTTCAGGTCCGGCGGAAGCTGCTCCAGCAGCGCCTCGCGCTCCGCGTCGGGGAGCCCCGCCAGGGCCGGCCCCAGCACGCGCGCGCCCAGCCGGTCACACATGGTGAGCAGCTCCCGCTGCTGGAGCTGGAGTACGTCCGCGAACTTGAAGCCCGCGGCCTGCTGCCCCGCGACCTCGCGCGCGAGCAGCTCCTCCAGCTTCCACCGGACGATGTCCAGGACCTGCGGACGCACCTCGCGGGTCAGCTTCACGCGCGAGGGCGGCAGGTGGGCCCGCACCGCCTCCGCCAGCGTGCCCGGCAGCGCGCGCAGCACCACCTCCACCAGCGCGCCCCGCTCGCGTTGCAGCAGCGCGGCCAGCCGCTCCGGCTCCGCGCTCCAGAGCTGACCGCGGCGGTCCTTCACCAGCCGCTTGATTTCCTGCACCAGCGCCGGAATGCGCTTCTCGCGCGGAATCTGCAGCAGCTCCTGCGCGCGATGGCGCAGGAGCGCCCCCTCCTCTTCAGGAAGGTGCTCCAAGGCCCCGAGGCTCTCCTGGCCGCAGAACGTCACGGCCGTGAGGAGCAGCATGCTCTGGCGCTTGTTGAGCGAGGTGAAGAACGAGTCCAAACGTCACCTCGCGGGCCCCACGGACGCCCGCTGGGAGAAGGAGGGAAGCCCCACCGTGAGGGGCCATGACGTCAGGCCTCGGGAGGACGGCCGCGGGCGCGGGCTCCCGAGCGCGGGGCCGGCGCCGTGCTGGTCCCTCCCCGCATGAAGGTCCACAGCGTCAGGCCCATCATCGCCAGCACCAGCACGAAGGCGCCCGCGAACATGACCTTGAACTGGCTGGCGCTGGCCGCCGTCATGCGCAGCCCCAGCACGTCCTGGAGGCGGCTCTCCGCGTCCGTCTCCGCGGACGGCGGCAGGGCCTGCGTCATCAGCACCGTCACCGCGCTGGCCTTCAGCTCCGGCACCGCGGTGGCCGCGAACTGCTGCACCACGGCGGTGTCGATGGGCGGCTTGCCACCCTCGCCCGGGCGGTACTTGATGAACACCGACGCGGACGGCATCGGCTTGTTCTCCGGCTGCGTGAGGTCGTTGTTCTCCGGAATCATCACGATGGCGCGCGCCTCCAGCACGCCGTCAATCTGATTCAGCGCGTTGGAGACCTCGCCGCCCATCGCCTTGAGGAGCATGGCGCGCTCCTCCGTCGCGGTGGGCACCATGCTGCCCTTGGCGAAGTGGGCCAGGCCCTTCTCCACCGGCCGCGGCAGCGAGTTGAGCTTGAGCAGCTCCGCGGCCTGCGCGGCGTCCGCCTTGGGCACGGTGATCATGAACCGCACCTCGTTGCCGCCCTCCTCCTTTTCCTTCTTGGCGGTGATGCCGTTCTTGCTGAGGAGGACGTAGATTTCGTTGGCGTCCGCCTCGCTCAGCGCGTGCTGGAGCTCGATGTGACAGCCCGTCAGGAAGAGGAGGGCAAGAAGCGGGGCGGCGAACGCGTGCGGTCGGCGAATCATGGGCGGGTCGGAGCTTACTAGGCCCCCGAAAAACGCGGAAGGGCGCCCCCTCCCGCTTGCCGAGGGAGGGACCGCCCTTCTGAGGACGCGCCGCCGGGGACCGGGGTTGGGACTACACCTGGGTCTTGACGACGTCCTTCAGGCCCGTGGTCGCCTTCTCCACGACCTTGCTCGTCAGGTCGAGCTGCTGCGTGTACTGGTACATGGAGGCCTGGAGCGACAGCAGCTCCGCGTTGGAGAACGCCTTGCCGCTGGAGGCCCGCTTGATGATGGAGTCCAGGTTGACCTGGCCCTTCTCCAGGTCACCGACGATCTGCTGCATCATGTCGCCGACCTTGGAGGACTTGGACGCCTCGGCCTTGGCCGTCACCGGCTCGGCGGCCTTCGTCGTCACCGACTCCTGGGCGCCGCGCACCTTGTTGAGGGCGGCCTTCTCCGTCTTGGTGACGGTCTCCACCTGACGCACCGCGTCCGTGCGCTGGGTGGCCTGCGCCGCCTGGGCCTTGTTCACCTGCTGGGTCGCGTCCACCTGACCGGCGCCCTGCGCCTTGTCAGCGAGAACTCCGTCGAACTTCGACGCGCCCTGCTTGTTCGTCTGCTGAGCGCCCTGATCCTGCAGCTTCTGCTGGGCGACCTGCGCCGCGGAGACTCCGGCCATCGGACCCGCCATGTGAGACCCTCCTTGCATCCATCGGAGGAGGAGGAAGCTCCTCCTCCTCGTTCAAGAGTTCCTTGAGCCGGTCGATTGCTCGCGCATGCAGCCGCGACGCCCAGCTCTTCGACTGTCCTATCTCCGCTCCCGCCTCTTCCAGCGTCCTTCCCTGGAAGTAGTACCCCATCAGGAGCTTGCGCTCCTTCTCCGGGAGCTTCTCGATCGCCGCCCGCACCCGCGTCTTCAGCTGCTCCTGCTCCAACCGGATGTCGACGGGGAGCGACTCGTCGGTGTAACCCGCCGTGTCCGCGCCTTCGATGCTGGTGGCGAAGACCATCGCCAACCCCGTCACCGCATCCGAGATGTCATTCACATCATCGTCGAATGAGCTGCCGCGGTTGCCTGCTCCGGCCTCACGATCCGAAAGATTTCCCAGATACGCCGCCGCCCGCTCTCCCACATAGGCGCTGCGGGCATCCGAACCCCGCAGCACGCCCATCTTCCGAAGCCCGTCGAAGATGGCGCCCTTGATGCGGTAGTGCGCGAAGGTGAGGAAGTTGGCCCCGACCTTCGGGTCGAACCGCTCGGCGGCCTCCAGCAGGCCTATCTGGCCGTAGGCCAGCAGCTCATCCAGCTCCAACTGGGCATTGAACTGCTTGCGCACGGTCGCGGCCAGCGACCGGACGTAGGGGCCGTACTTCTCGAGGATGACCTTCCTGTCGTCGCCCAGAGCCAAGCGCCGCTCACTCGGCCTTAGACCACAGCCGCTCGAGGACCTGATTCAGCCGCGGATCATCCTGGAGCGCGTCTGCAATCTTGGTGGTGAGGGAAGAAGACTTCATGCGGAGCTTCTCCTTCAGGACTTCGGCGACCAGGGCCTGCGTCGCCTCTTCCTTGCTCTTGAAGCCCCCGTTCTTCAGCTTCCGGGCAATGGCCACCGCCTGGGAGGCCACTGGATCCGCGGCCTGGGGGCCCTGGACATTGCTGGAGCCTACCAGACCCGAGGGCCCGACAAGAGACTCCGTCCGGTCCACCCGGCCGCCAAAGCTGGCGCCACCCGCCGGCGCCGCGCCGGCTGGGCCCTTCGCGCCACCCGCGCGGCCCTTCCCACCGCCTCGTCCGACACCGCCGACAGCCATCGCCGTGACCTCCGTCCTACGTCTTCGCCGGAGGCAGGACTCCCGCCTCCTTGGCCTGGATGAGGGACTGCGCCAGGCGGGCACCATCGCCGTCCGGGTCCAGGTCCATGGCGGCCTTCAGCTCCTTGAGCGCCTCGGGAACCTTCCCCATGAACAGCAGCGCCTCGCCCGCATGCGCCCGCGGGAGCGCGGACTGCGGGGCCAGGCGCTGCGCGACGCGGTAGGCCTGCAGGGCCTTGTCATGACGGCCCTGCGAGAACTCCACCGCGCCCAGCGCGAGCTGGGGCACCTCGCTCCGGGGCATCAGCGCGGCCGCCCCGGAGAAGATCTCCTTCGCCTTGTCGAAGTGGCCCATGTCGAGCCACAGGTAGCCGGCCTCCAGCAGGACCCTGGCCTGCTGGCGTCCGAGCGGGACGAGGCTGTTCGAAATCTCCGAGGTATCCGCCATTGACGCTCCCTGGGGCGACGCCCGTGGTTAGCGAAGGTTGGTGATGGAGTTCTTCACCGTATCGTTGCGCGACTTCATCACGTTCGAGATCGCGGTGAAAGTCTGCGACTCCTGCTGGATGGCGGCCTGCAGGTTCAGGAGCTTGGAGTTCTCCTCGGCCATCTTGTTCAGCGAGAAATTGCCGTTGACGGTATCCGTGGTGCTGCCGGTGCCCTGCGCGCCCAGGCCCAGCGGCGAGCCGGAGCCGGCCACCGCGCCACCCAGGCCGCCGCCCGCGACGACGCCGCCGCCGGCCGGCGCCACCGCGCCGCTCAGGTTCGCGCCCACCGCGGTGTTCATCACGCCCGCGTACGGCGCGCCCATGCCGGAGCCGCCCGTCGAGGAGAAGGTGTGCATCGAGGAGACGGCCGCGGAGACGATCTGCCCGCCGGGGACCATGCCCGCCATCGCGCCCACGCCGGTGCCCACGGCGCTGGCGGCGCTGTTGAGACCGTTGTGAAGCCGCGCGCCGAAACCGGTGTCCGGCGTCTGCCGCGCCGTCGTGACGTTGGTCGAGAGACGAACGTTCGGGCCCATCATGTTGTCGATCTTCGCCATTGCTTCCTCCAGGCGCTGCTTCCAGCGGAAAGGTCAGAGATCACCGATGCTCAGGATGCTCTCTCTTGCATTATCGGCGGGGGGCCCCGCCGGTTGCCTGACCCCGGAAAAAAAGAGCCTCCCGGGGCGAAACCACCGTCATTTCCGGCCCTTGCCCCCCTTGGACTCGGCGATCAGCCGCTCGCGGGTCTCCACCAGCATCTCCAGCAGCTCCTCCGCGCGGCCAATGGCGGCCTGGGCCTTCTTGCCCTGCTCCACCTTGGGGCCCTTGAGCTCGGTGAGGCCCGTCTTCACGCCCTCGAAGAAGCCACGGACCTCTTCCACGGAGGCCGCCTCGAGCAGCGACTCGATGGCGGGAAACGAGGGCGCGGGCAGGTCCTGCGCGGTCTGTGACGGCTTGGCGGTGGGGGGCATTGCGGAGGCGGTCTCCTGTCGGGCCACCAGCCAGGCTGGCCAGTGGGCGCTGGGCCCCCGACGGTAAGGAAAAAGCCCGGCACCTTCAAGGCGCTCCCTTCTTCCCCAAGGACGCGCGGCCCCCGGACCACCGGCCGGAGAGCGAACAGGCATTCCAGCAGGGGGGTGACCAAGCCCTGTCCGGTTCCGCGAGCGCACCTAGGTTTTCTCCAACGGAGGACGTCGCCGCCTCCGCCCACTCAAAACAACCAAGGAGAATCTCCATGAAGAAGCTCGTTGGCGTCTTCGCCACCATCGCCATGCTTGGAACCGGTACCGCCCTGGCCAACAATGATGAGAACAAGCCGAAGGACTCCTCGGCGGCACAGGGTGGCTCGGGCCAGGTGGGCCAGACGGAAATCCAGCAGGACACCACCACGATTGAGCGCGAGACGACGACCACGCCCCAAGAGCCCGGCATGGGCGGCTCCGGCACCATGGGCCAGCAGGCCAACATGGGCCAGAAGGAGCTCAACGGCCGCGTGGTGAAGGCGGAGAGCGACAAGATCTTCGTCGACATGCAAGGCGCGGTGGTCCCCCTGGAGGTCGACCGCAGCACCACCTTCAGCGACCCGTCCCTGAAGAAGGCCAAGGACCTGCGCCCCGGCCAGGAGATTCGCGCCAGCTACCAGGTGAAGGAGACCAAGAACGTCGCCAAGAGCATCTCGCTCTCTGGCACGGGCGGCGCCGGTGACTCCACGCTGACGCCGGACTCCTCCATCAACCAGGACAGCGACATGGGCGGCTCCGGCCTGGAGCAGCCCGAGGGCACCGGTGGCGCCGGGGACGACAGCACCCTGAACCCGGACACGGGCTCCAGCACCTCGCCCGACACGTACTGATGACGCACTCGCGCGCATGACAGACCCGGACCCCATCATGGGGACTTCAGGGCCCGTGGCCGTCAGCCGGCCGCGGGCCCTGGCGCCGTCATGCCTGCATCGTCGTACAGTTCATTCAGTATTGACTGAACGATGACCACCGCCTAAATGCCTGCCCACCGAGCCGGCCGCTCAGCGCCCCGTCCTGGGGCGCATGGCCCGGCAAGGCGCGGAGCGCGGGCATGAAGGAGCTGGGCGCCGCGGAGCACCGCTTCATCGAATCGATGGGGCTGTACTTCGAGCGGCAAGGGGGCACGCGCATCGGCGGGCGCATCTACGCGCTGCTGATGCTCGCGGGCGAGCCCCTGTCGAACAAACGCATCGCCGAGCTGCTCAAGGTGAGCGCGGCCTCGGTGTCCACCAACCTCCGCGCCTGCGCGGAGCTGGACCTGGTGGAACCGGCCAGCGTTCCCGGAGACCGGCAGCACTACTACGTCATCCATTCCCAGGGCTGGGAAGGCAAGCTGCGCGTCGTGGAGGATTCGCTCAGCGCCTTCGCCCGCATCTGCGCCGACGCCCTCACCGTTCCGCAGCTCGCGGGAAATCGTCACTTGCGAGAAGCGTCAGCTTTCTGTGATTTCTACAGGAACGAGCTCTCCGGCATCGCCGAGCGGTGGCGCGCGGCGCGTGCTCCCCGTCCGCCACGCCCCGCCAGGACTTCGAAAGGACGTACCACATGAATCCCGCCGCTTCGCAGGCCCCCATCGTCTCCATCGCGAACGTGACCAAGGACTACACCCTGGGGAAGGTGGTCGTCCCCGCGCTCCGGGGCGTGGACCTGGAGGTGCACGCCGGTGAGTTCATCTCCATCGCCGGGCCTTCCGGCAGCGGCAAGACGACGCTGCTGAACCTCATCGGCTGCGTGGACACCGCCACCGGCGGCGTGGTGCGGGTGGCCGGGCAGGACACCAAGCAGCTCACGGAGCGCCAGCTCACCCACCTGCGCCTGCACACCATCGGCTTCATCTTCCAGAGCTTCAACCTGGTGCAGGTGCTCAGCGTCTTCCAGAACGTGGAGTTCCCCCTGCTGCTCCAGCGCAAGCTGGACAAGGCCCAGCGCCGCGAGCGGGTGATGCAGCTCCTGGAGCAGGTGGGCCTGGCCAACCACGCCAGGCACCGGCCCAACGAGCTGTCCGGCGGCCAGCGCCAGCGCGTGGCCGTGGCGCGCGCGCTCGTCACGCGGCCCCAGTTGGTGCTCGCCGACGAGCCCACGGCCAACCTGGACTCGGTGACGGGTCAGAACATCATCGACCTGATGAAGGAGCTCAACCAGAAGGAGGGCACCACCTTCATCTTCTCCACCCACGACGCGAAGGTGATGAGCCACGCCAACGCGGTGGTGCGGCTGGCGGACGGCAAGTTCCTGGACCGCATCAGCGCCGCCGAGGCCAGCCGCGTCATGGCCACTGGAGGCCACTGACATGGGACAGCTCCGGTTGCTGTTGCAGGTGGCCTTCCGCAACCTGTTCTCCAGCAAGATCAACCTGCTCATCGGCGGCATCATCTTCTTCGGCACCCTGCTCGTGGTGGTGGGCGGGGCGCTGATGGACAGCATGGACAGCGCGATGAGCCGCAGCATCATCGGCAGCGTCGCGGGCCACATCCAGGTCTACTCGGACGACTCCAAGGACCCGCTGGCCCTCTACGGCAGCATGAGCGGCGAGCCGGACCTGGCGGCGCTGGACGACTTCAGCCAGCTCAAGCCCTTCCTGGAGAAGCACCCCAACGTGAAGACGGTGGTGCCCCTGGGCACCAGCGGCGCCATCATCACCTCCGGCAACACGGTGGACCTGACGCTGTCCAACCTGCGCGCGCTCTACAAGCAGCGCGACGAGTCCGGTGAGACGCCCGAGCTGCGCGAGAGCATCGACAGCGTGAAGGGCCACGTCCGGCAGATGGTCGACCTGATGGCCGAGCAGACGGCCAGGAGCGAGCAGGAGCTGGGCGGCGCCCAGAAGGACCCCGCCGAGGTGGAGGCGCTCGCCCTGGCGCGCACCGCCGCGTTCTGGGACGCCTTCGAGGAGGACCCCTACGCCTCGCTGGAGCTGCTGGAGAACCGCATCGCCCCCCAGATTCCGGACGGGGACATGCTGGAGCTGCGCTACGCCGGCACGGACCTGGACGCCTTCCAGCGCACCTTCGACCGCATGGAGATTGTCGACGGGCAGCCGGTGCCCACCGGGCAGCGCGGCATGCTGCTGTCCAAGTTCTTCTACGAGGAGTTCCTGAAGATGAAGTCCGCGCTCCGCATGGACCACATCAAGCAGGAGCGGGACCTCAACCAGAAGAGCATCGCCACCGACCCGGACCTGCAGCGCTGGGTGAAGGAGAACCAGACCCAGACGCGGGAGATCATCTTCCAGTTGGACCCCGTCAAGACGCGGAAGATGGTGGCGCGGCTGCAGAAGCTGCTGGGCAGCCAGGAGCCCGCGCTGGACAAGCTGCTCACGCGGTTCTTCACCGTCGACGACGCCAACTTCGACACCCGCTACGCCCAGTTCTATTCGGAGCTGGCGCCGCTGCTGGAGCTCTACCGGCTGCGCATGGGGGACGTGCTCACCATCACCGCCTTCACCCGCACCGGCTACATGCAGAGCGTCAACGTGAAGGTCTACGGCACCTACCAGTTCAAGGGCCTGGAGAAGTCCGCCATGGCCGGCGCGCTGAGCCTGATGGACCTGATGTCCTTCCGGGACTTGTACGGCTACCTGACCGCGGACAAGAAGGCGGAGCTGGCGGAAATCCAGAAGCAGAGCGGCGTGGAGGCCCTCAGCCGGGACGAGGCCGAGGAGGCCCTCTTCGGCGAGGGCAGCGACCACGAGCTGGTGGCGGAGGCCACCTCCACCGAGGTGGACGAGCAGGCCGCCTTCACCGGCGACACGGGCGCGCTCACGCGGGAGAACCTGCTCCAGCGCGTCTACACCCAGCAGGAGATCGAGCAGGGCGTGGCGCTGAGCGCGGCGGTGATGCTCAAGGACGGCGAGCAACTGGAGCAGACCATGGCGGAGCTGCGGCAGGCCGCGAAGGACGCGGGCCTGAAGCTGCGCGTGGTGTCCTGGCAGGAGGCGGCGGGCATCATCGGGCAGTTCGTGCTGCTCGGGAAGCTGGTGCTCTACTTCGCCGTCTTCATCATCTTCGTGGTGGCGCTGGTCATCATCAACAACGCCATGATGATGGCCACCATGCAGCGCGTGCGCGAGGTGGGGACGATGCGGGCCATTGGCGCGCAGCGCTCCTTCATCCTGGGCATGGTGCTGGTGGAGACGCTGGTGCTGGGGCTGGTGTTCGGCGCCGCGGGCTCCCTGGTGGGCAGCGGCATCATGGCCATGCTCAACAGCGCCGGCATCCCCGCGGGCAACGAAGCGCTCTACTTCTTCTTCTCCGGCCCCCGGCTCTTCCCCACGCTGAGCGCCAGCAACCTGGTGGCGGCCTTCGTCATCGTCCTGGGCGTCTCCGCCATCTCCACCCTCTATCCCGCGTTCCTCGCGACCCGGGTCTCGCCCCTCCAGGCGATGCAGACGGACGAGTGAGAACATGCTCCAGCTCTTCCTCATCGCATTCCGCAACCTCGGCACGCACCGCAAGCGCACCCTGCTGCTGGGCGGCGCCATCGCCAGCGTCACCGCGCTGCTCGTCATCCTCATGGGCCTGTCCACGGGCATGAAGGAGTCGATGCTGCGCTCGGCCACCACCCTGTCCACCGGCCACGTCAACGTGGCGGGCTTCTACAAGGTGACGGCGGGCCAGGCGGCGCCCGTCGTCACGGGCTACCCGGCCATCCTGGAGCAGATCCGCAAGGACGTGCCGGAGCTGGACTTCGCCGTGCAGCGCGGCCGGGGCTGGCTCAAGCTGGTGAGCGAGACGTCCTCCATGCAGGTGGGCGTGGGCGGCATCGACGTGCGGTCCGAGCCGGGCCTGCGCCAGGTGCTGCAGCTTCGCGCGGGCTCGCTGGACGCGCTGACCGAGCCCAACACCGTGCTGCTCTTCGAGAAGCAGGCGAAGAAGCTGGACGTCCGGGTCGGCGAATCCGTGACGCTGGCCGCCCAGACGCTGCGGGGCGCCAGCAACACGGTGGACGCGCGCGTGGTGGCCATCGCGGCCGACATGGGCATGCTGAGCGACTTCGGCATCTTCGTGCCCTCCGACACGCTGCGCTCGCTGTACCAGTTCAAGGCGGACACGACGGGCGCGCTGCTGCTCTACCTCAAGGACCTCGACCAGGTGCCGGTGGTGCACGCGCGGCTGCGCCAGACGCTGGCGGCCGCGGGCCACACGGTGATGGACCACGACCCGCGCGCGTTCTTCATGAAGTTCGAGACGGTCAACCGCGAGGCCTGGACGGGCCAGCGGCTGGACATCACGAACTGGGAGGACGAAATCTCCTTCATCACCTGGACGCTCACCGCGCTCAACAGCCTCACCGGGGTGCTCATCTTCGTGCTGATGGTCATCATCGGCGTGGGCATCATGAACACGCTGTGGATCGCCATCCGGGAGCGCACCCGGGAGATTGGCACCCTGCGCGCCATTGGCATGCAGCGCACGCGCGTGCTGCTGATGTTCGTCTTCGAGGCGCTGCTGCTGGGCCTGTTGGGCACGCTGGCGGGCGCGGCGGTGGGGCTGACGGTGTGCCTGGCCGTCAACGCCTCCGCGGTGCACGTCCCGGAGGTGGTGGCCGTCTTCATCATGTCGGACACGTTGAATCTGGCCGTCCACGCCTCGTCCATCCTGGGTGCCATGGCCTTCATCACCGCATGCACCACCGCCATTTCGCTCATCCCCTCCTTCCTCGCCGCGCGGCTCAAGCCGGTGACGGCGATGCACCACATCGGGTGAACCCATGCGCCTCATGAACATGCTGTCCGCCGCGGCCCTGGCCGTGTCGCTGCTGTCCGCGCCGGCCGCGCTCGCCCTGGAGCAGGCCGAGCAGGTGAAGCTGCTGGCGACCATCGACGACCGCCAGCGCAACGGCGGCGACTACAAGGCGATGGTCTACCTGGAGCAGAAGGAGAAGGGGAAGGCGGACCTCGTCTACGAGCTGGTCGTCTACCGCCGCGACGCGGACGACAAGCTGATGATGCTCTTCACCAAGCCCAAGGCGGAGGCCGGCAAGGGCTACCTGCGCCTGGACAAGAACCTCTGGAACTACGACCCCAACGTGGGCCGCTGGGAGCGCCGCACCGAGCGCGAGCGCATCGCTGGCACCGACAGCCGCCGCGCGGACTTCGACGAGTCGCGGCTGGCCGAGGAGTATGACCCGTCCTACGAGGGCGAGGCGAAGCTGGGCAAGTACACGGCCCATGTCCTGACGCTGAAGGTCAAGCCGGGCGTGGACGTGGCCTACCCCGTCCTCAAGCTCTGGGTGGACAAGGCGTCCGGCAACCTCCTCAAGCAGGAGGAGTACGCGCTGTCCGGCCGGAAGATGCGCACGGCGCTCTACCCTCGCTGGAAGAAGATGTTCAGCGAGTCCAAGAAGGGCGACGTCTGGGTGCCCGAGGAGATGCGCATCTACGACGAAATCGAGAAGGGCAACTCCACCACCATCCTCATCAAGACGGTGGACCTGCGGTCGCTGGAGGCCAACCTCTTCACCAAGGCCTGGCTCGAGAGCAAGAGCCGATGAGCCCCCGCACGCGCACCCTGGCCGTGGTGCTGTCCGCGGCCCTCACCAGCGCGCCCGCCTGGGCCCAGTCCGAGGACCGGCCCGACGAGGACGCCCTCTTCGGCGGCGGGCAGGAAGAGGCGCCCGCGGAGGAAGATCCGAGCCGGCCCGACGAGGACGCCCTCTTCGGAGGGGACGGCTCGGAGGCGGCGGCGGACGTGGACCCGGGCACCACGGGGGGCGCGGCGGAGCGGCAGCCGCCGTTGACCGAGGCGTCCGGGGACCGGGACGCGGACGTGCTGAACGGCCCGGCCACCCAGAGCGCCTTCGACACCGAGGACGTGATTGATGATCCGCTGAAGATTGGCGGTCAGTTCTACCTGCGCGGCTTCATGGCGGGCAGCGAGGACACCTCGCTCCGCCAGACGTCCTTCTCCGCGCCCACGCTGGTGGACGGCTACCTGGACGCGCGCCCGTCGGACCGGATCCGCGGCTTCGTCGTGGGCCGCTTGAACTACGACCCGGCCATGCCGCCGCGGGCCACGGAGACCTCCCCGGCGAACCCGCGCGTGCTGTTGGACCAGGCGTGGCTGCGCTTCGACCTGGAGCGCACGGTGTTCTTCACCGTGGGCAAGCAGCATGTGAAGTGGGGCACGGGGCAGATCTGGAACCCCACCGACTTCCTGTCCCCCCAGCGCAGGGATCCGCTGGCCTTCGTGGACCTGCGCACCGGCGTGTCCATGCTGAAGATGCACGTGCCCTGGGAGTCGAAGGGCTGGAACTTCTACGGCATCCTCGTCATGGACGACCTGGGCACGGACGTGGGCGCCATCACCGACCCGAGCGGCAGCCCCACGTCCCAGGCCGGCGGCAATGACCCGGTCAACCGGCTGGGCCGCCTGGGCGGCGCCCTGCGCACGGAAGTGCTGGTGGGGCCAGCGGAGCTGGGCGCCAGCGCGGTGGTGCAGAACGGCCGCCGGCCCCGCTTCGGCCTGGACCTGTCCACGCCGCTGGGTCCACTGGACATCTACGGCGAGGTGGCGCTGAAGGAAGGCACCGACCGGCCGCTGTACCGCATCCCGGAGGGGACGACGCTGGAGGACATCGTGCAGGACGGTGTCCAGGTGGAGGCGTACATCCCGTCGGGGCTCACGCCGCAGGTGACGGCGGGCGCGACCTACAGCTTCGCCTATGGAGACAATGACCTGGCCGTGCTGGGCGTGGAGTACTTCTTCAACTCCACGGGCTACACGGGCTCGTTCGGGTACCCGTACCTGCTGCTGAAGGACGCCTTCAACCCGCTCTACCTGGGGCGGCACTACGGCGCCGCGTACGTGTTCCTGGACCGGCCCGGGTCGCTGGAGCGGACGTCGTTCAACCTCTTCACGCTGGGCAACCTGTCGGACCGCTCGTTCACCACGCGGCTCAACGTGATGCACCGGGCGCTCACGTACCTCACGGTGGAGGCGTATGGCTCCGTGAACTACGGACGGCGCGGCGGCGAGTTCCGGCTCGGGTTCGACGTGCCGGAAGGGCTCGTCATCGACGAGCAGCCGGTACCGGCCTTCTCCGTGCCCGCGCCGACGTTCCAGTTGGGGGCCGGGCTTCGAATCAGCATCTGAGGCCGTCGAGGCGGACCGAGGTGAAGGAGGGCCGTGCTCCCCTGCTTCGGGGGCACGGCCCTTGGTGTTTCCGGGCGCTCTGGCGGGCGGGTCAAGGATGCCCGCCCCGCGAGCGGCCCTCCGGGCGCCGCACAGGCAGCCGGGGTGTCCAGGGCATGACGGATGGACAGATTTTTTCCCATGCGCCTTTGGATCGCCATCGCCGCGGGGTTGAGCCTCGGCCAGTCGCCGAGCGAGCCGGTCATCATTCCGCCCGAGGACCCTTCCATTCGGGACCCGGCCGCCGCGGCGCTCCAGGACGCGAGGCAGCAGTCCGCGGAGGAGATTGACGGCCTGCGGCCTCCCCCGGGCTATGTGTACGAGGCCACGGGGGATGCGTCGCTGAACAGCTTCGTGCTGACGCCAGTGCTGCCTGACGGCGCGCCACCACCGACCACAGGGCAGGTCGCCGCCGAGGAGGCCGCGCAGACCTATCAGCCGATTCCCTCGCCTCTGGAGGAGTTGCAGCAGGAGCAGCAGGCCGCGACGGGTGGCAGCGGCCAGCAGGACGATGCCGTCGGTACCGTGACGGGTCAGGAGACCGCTGGCGCGACGAGCGACACGAGCACGACGGGCCAGCAGGACCTCAACGGCACGGGAGGCACTGGCACCAGCGGGCAGCAGGACCTCGGCGGCACGGGCACCGTGGGCGCTCAAGACTTGAGCGGCACCGGCACGAGCGTCGGAAACACTGGCACCAGCGGGCAGCAGGACCTCGGCGGCACGGACACTGGCAGCTCCGGCTCCGTGGGCCAGCAGGACCTCAGCGGCACGGGCACTGGCGGCTCCGGCACCGTGGGCTCGCAGGACATGAGTGGTACGGACGCGAGCACAGGAACTCCTGGCCAGCAGGACCTCAGCGGAGCAGGAACTGGCATCCAGCAGGCGCCCGGTGACACAGGCTCGGACCAGGGGACCCTTGGCGCCCAGACGGCACAGCCTCCGCAGGGGACCACCGGCCAGGTGGGAACGGGCGGCGCGGGCGCGACGGGCGCCGCGGCCTCCCCTGCCCCGGTGACGCCCAGCGCCGGCCCCACCTTCATTGGCGGCTCCGAGCCCATCGGCCGCTCCGAGCCCATTGGCCGCTCGGAGCCCATCGGCCGCTCCGAGCCCATTGGAAATCCACCCACCGTGGCGCCCGTGAACACCACCGGGACAGGCGGCGCGGGGGCCCCCGCCACGCCGACGCCCGCGCAGCAGATGGAGCAGCTTCGCGAGCGCGTGAACCAGCTCGAGACGCAGCTCGACGAGCGCGACGCGGACCTCACTGTGCGCAACCAGGCCGTGCAACTGCAAGTGGACAACCTCGGCGAGCGCGCCATCGACGTGGAGCAGGCACGCCAGGACCGGCTCGCCCAGATACAGACGGCCGGCCAGTGGATGCTCGCGGCGGACACCGCCCTGGAGCAGGGTGAAACCGACGTGGAGAACGCGCTCGACATCGCGGACGCCGCGTTCGCCGACATCCGCGACAGCGCGGCCGAGGACGGCCAGGGGAGCGTCGTCGTCCACGCCGAGCGCCTGCGCGCGCTGCTCAACCTCGCTCGCAACGCCGCCAGCAACCGCGACATCTACGGCGCCCGCCTCGCGCTCCAGGACGCCGGCGTCGAGCTGAGCCTCACGCGCGCCGCGAGCCTCGGGCGGCAGGCCACGGGCAACGTCATGCTCAATCCGTGAGCGCCCGGCTCACTCCACGAACGTCGGCGTCAACCCCACGGGAGGGCTCTGCGGCTTCGCGATGAGATAGCCCTGCACGAAGTCCACCCCGTGGGCACGCACCCAGTGCAGCTCCTCGTGCGTCTCGATGCCCTCCGCCACGGTGCGGATGCCCAGCGTCCGCGCAATCTCCAGGAGCTTCTCCACGATGGAGCCCTTGTACGGGTCCAGGTGGACGTCGCGCACCAGCTCCATGTCCAGCTTGATGATGTCCGGCCGCAGCCGGTGGATGAGGTTCAGGGACGAGAACCCCGCCCCCAGGTCGTCCAGCGCCACCTGGAACCCCGCCTTGCGGTAGAAGTCCACGATGGCGCGCAGGTGCTCCGCGTCGGCGGTCTGGTCCGTCTCGATGATTTCGAACACCACCCGCCGCGGCTCGATCCCCGCCGCGTGGATGGCCTCCACCGTGGAGCGCAGACAGTACGAAGCGTCGTAGATGGCCGTGGGCGTGAAGTTCACGAACAGGTGCGTGTCCAGCCCGTGCCGCACCGCCTGCCGGATGGCCGTGGTGCGCGCGGCCAGGTCCAACTGGAACAGCAGGTCCGCGTCCCGCGCCGTCTGCATCATCCGCCCGGGCGACACCAGCGCGCCGTCCGGCTCCAGCCCCCGCATCAGCGCCTCGTGCGCGAAGATGCGGCCGGTGTCCCGCGCATGGACGATGGGCTGGAAGTGCGTGGTGAGCCGCTGCTCGGCCAGCAGGTCCACCAGCCACCCCGCCCGCGTGCGCGTGGCGAGCCGCTGGAGCGAGCCCACGCGGGGGTAGTCCCCCAGCCCCGGCTCCGCCTCACCCGGGACGAACAGCACCCGGGTGGCCCGCGCCTCCTCCTGCGAGAGCGCGGCCACCAGGCTCGAGACCAGGGGCGACAGCGCCGCCTCCGGCACCCACACCGCGACGCATTGGGCCTCGGCGCGAACCTGGACCTCGTGCCGCGTCTCCCGGAGCAAGGACACCAGCCGGCCCTGAGCGTGCCCCACGGGACTCCATAGGAACAGGCGCCCGGCGCCCTCCGCGCTGGAAGGCAGCGTCTGGCACCGGTCGCAGGGCCGCGTCGGGGTGTCGCTCATTCCGACAGCCTACTCCGCCGTCTCGCGGAAGATGAGGAGCCCGCGCGAGGAATCCGTCGCGTACACGTAGCCGTCCCCCGGCACGTGCACCTTGCTCAGGCCCTCCAGGAACGCCACGCCGTGGCCCGGGTCCGTCTCCCGCCAGGTGTTGTAGTACCCCACCTGCTGGGGCGCGCTCGGGACGGACACGTCCACGATGCGCAGGCCGTCCTGGCCATAGGCCAGGTAGACCTTCGTCCCGGCGAAGGCCACCGCGCGGACGGACACCTCGGGGCGCGTCCGGAACTCGCCCGTCCGGGACACCGTCGCCGGGGCGCTCACGTCCAGCACGCTCAGGTACGCGCCCCAGTCCTCACCCGCGTCGAAGGCGTAGGGGCGGTCCCCCACCATGCCCACCGCCGTGGCGCTCGAGGAGGCGTTGGCGAAGCGGCCCAGCAGCTTGGGCTTCGACGGCGTGGTGACGTCCGACACGGTGAGGCCGAAGGACCAGTTGCTCACGTAGAGCCGGCCGCCCATCGCCGCCACGTGCAGGGGGACCTCCCCCGCCAGCCGCTCGGCGCCCTCCACGAAGTACCGCCAGAGCTGCTTGGGCTCCGCGGGCGTGGCCACGTCGTAGATGTACACCTCCGAGTTGGGCAGGGGGGAGGCCGCGTACAGGACGTCGCCGTCCAGCGCGAGGTCGTTCACCTCCACCACGGACTCGGGCACGGAGCGCAGGCGCACGGGCGAGGCCGGGTTGGTGATGTCGAACACGATGACGCCGCTGCGGCGGCTGCCCACGTAGAGCGTGTTCCCGTTCACCAGCGCGTCCGTGAAGAAGTCGTCGGAGGGCTCCGACTTGTTCACCTGACGGGGCTGGGCGGGGTCGCTCAGGTCGAGGATGAAGAGGCCCTTGGCCCCCGCCGTCACGTAGGCGTGGCCGTGAGCCACCGCGACGTTGGTGACGGTGGCATCCGCCAGGCGCACTTCGCCGACCAGCTCCACGCCGGACGCCTCCGCCTCATCCGCGCGGCGAGCCACCCGGACGGCCTCAAAGGTGCCTCGCATGTCCGTGGCGCCGTTGGCGCAGCGCCGGAAGATGCCGGACATCTGCCCGGGCCCGCTCGAGGAACACCCGGCCGCGGCGAAGCGAATTGTCACGGCGGAGGCGCCGGTGCCCTGCTGGTACTCGCTGGCCAGGAAGAACGACTCCGGCGTGGACTGCCGCTCCGTGGCGGGGACGCCCAGCAGCATCTGGGTGTTGCTGCCCCCTCCCGACAACCGCATGGCGGCCGCGGCACCGGAACCGTCGTTGAGGTTGATGTTGAGGTTCCAGATGCCCTCGGGTTGTACGCCCGCGAGGCTCGAAAGCTGGCAGGCGGACAAGTCGATGGCCTCGAGCTGACACTCCGCCTTGGGGGCGGGCGGATTGTCATTGCCGCAGGCGGTGGCGAGGGCCAGGGTGCTGGTGACTGCGAGGAGGCGTTTCATGCCCCCCTCCATATCATCCGCCGCCATCGCCCGACGAACCGCCACGCTCCTCAGATTTCCGAGGGAGCGATGCCCACCGCCCGTCAAGTAAACGGAAAGAAATGGACGGGCCGCTTGTATACCCGGGCCACTGGGAGGCAGCCTCCCAGGCAGGTGTAGTCTCCCCCGGTGCCCCACCCACAGAGGTGCCTTCAGTGAACCCCCGTCCCCTCGCCGCTGCCCTGCTCGTCCTGCTCTTCCCGGGGCTCGCGCTCGCCCAGTTCTACGTCGTGCCCCGGAGGCCCGGGAAAACGCCGGTGAACAGCTACGAGTTCGAGTGGCGACACGCGGACATCCTCGTCGGCCCCGGGGCCACGGGCCTGGCGCCACCTCCCGAGCGGACCGCGCACGAGCAGCCGCCTGACGCCCCGGGTGGCGCCAACCCCAGCGCGCCCACCACGTCGCCGGACGAGGGCGACACGACGGCGCCTCCCGAGGGCCCCGCCCCGGAGACCACGGAAGGCGCCTCGGGCCCTTCGGCGCCCACGGGCCTGTCCGGCAGCACGCCGGTGGTGCTCGGTGGCGCCCCCGACGGCGGTGTACCGCTCGTGACGGCGGGTGAAGACGGAGGCGTCCAGGACGGCGGCGCGGTGGCCACGGCCGACGCGGGCACGCAGGACGGCGGCGCGGTGGCCACGGCCGACGCGGGCACGCAGGACGCGGGCTCGCTCGCCACGGCCGACGCGGGCACGCAGGACGCGGGCTCGCTCGCCGAGGCCGGGGGAACCGACGGCGGGACGCAGGACGCGGGCAGCTACCTGATGGCCGTCGAGTCCGACGACGGCGGGACGGTGCTGGGCGGTGGCCAGTCCGTGTTCGCCGGCGCGGACGGAGGGTTCAACTACACGTACGCGAAGTCGCTGGGGGACAAGTCGGGCGGCGTGCGCTTCTACTTCTACGAGCGCGAGCGCATGGTGGCCGAGCGAGCGGCGCCGCTCATCGAGGAGGCCTACCGCTACCTGGTGGACCGCTTCCAGTACGTCCCCACCAAGACCTTCCCCTACATCCTCTACAGCAGCTACCAGGAGTTCCTGCAGACCAACCTCTTCGCCGTGTCGGAGGGCACGCTGGGCCTCACCAGCACTGGCGAGGACCTGAAGCTGACGCTGCCCTACCTGGGGGACCACCGCCTCTTCGAGGAGGTCAGCACCCACGAGCTGGCGCACCAGTTCACCATCCAGAAGGTCCGCACCGTGGCCGAGCAGGCCAAGATGTTCGGCGACCCGCTGCAGGCCATCCCGCTGTGGTTCATCGAAGGCCTGGCCGAGTTCTACGCCAAGCGCGGCATGGACCCCGAAGCGGAGATGCTGGTGCGGGACCTGCTGGTGAACCCGGACCTCTTCAAGGGCTACGCCTTCCTCGACTTCTTCTCTCCCGGGCCCTACGGCTACCTGTGGATCTACAAGGTGGGCCAGGTCCGAGTGTCCTTCCTCGAGGAGGAGTACGGCGCGGGCTTCATCCAGCGCGTGCTGGAGGAGTCCCCGCGGCTGGCGGGCGGCTCGCGCGACACGCCGTCCCTGAAGTTCGAGGAGCTGCTGGAGCGGCTCACCGGCGACAACCCCAAGCGCATCTCCGCGCGCTTCGAGAACTGGCTGAAGCGCCGGGCCTTCAAGACGTACCTGGCGTCCGAGCAGTCCGCGCCGGCGTTGGACCTGCTCGACAAGGCGCCCGGCTACACCACGGCCATGACGTCCTCCCCGTCGGGGAACGTGCTGGCGCTGCGCACCATCGTCCCGGAGACGGGCGAGAGCCGCATCTACATGATGGATCCGCGCGCGCCGGAGAAGACGGTGAAGGTGACCGGTGACGGCGTGCCGGGCGTGGAGTCGCTGCACCCCATCTCCGGGCGCAGCTTCGCGCTGACGGACGACAAGCTGGCCTTCATCGCCGAAATCACCGGGCGAGACGTCATCTACGTGCAGGACTACAAGCACACGTCGGAGCAGCGCGGCGCGGACGTGCTGGTGCGCCGCAACGCCATCCGGACCGGCATCGACCGCGAGGTGGGCCTGGTGGTGGACCTGAACCTGGGGGACCGCACCGCGTACCGCGTGGACAAGCACGGCCTGCTGGCGGCGTACTCGCCGGCCTTCTCGCCGGATGGCCGGTGGGTGGCCTTCGTCGGCATCAACGACGCGGGCCTGCGGGACATCTACGCCATCGACCTGCAGGCGGGGCCGGACGGCAAGCCGCTCCAGCTCACGGATGACGTGTTCTCCGAGCGCGAGGTGACGTGGGGGCCCTCCGGCGTCATCTTCACGTCCGACGCGACGTCCCACCGCCAGTTCAACCTGTTCCGCGTGCGCCCGGACGCGCCCCGGCAGGTGGAGCGCCTCACCAGCGAGGAGCGAGACCACACGGCCCCGGTGGCCCTGGCCGACGGGCGCGTCTTCTTCACCGCCTTCAACAACAGCAGCTCCGACCTGCACGAGCTGACGAAGGACGGCCGCATCGTGCGGCGCACGGACCTGACGACGGGCGTCTTCGAGCCCGGCCCCGGCCCGGACGGCGGCCTGTGGATGCTGTTCCACGTCTCCGGTGAGCGCCGGCCCGCGGTGCTGCGCCCGCCGCGCATGCTGGCGCTGGACGTCCCCGCCGAGCCGCCGCCGGAGCCGCCCAGCCCGCTGGCGGTGCGGCCGCTCACGGACGCGACGAACTACGAGCCCTTCAACCGGCAGAACCTGGAGTTCGGGCCCTTCTTCGGCTTCGCGGGCGCGGGCGGCGGCGGCTTCGTGGGCCAGCTCTTCGCGGCGGCCAGTGACCGCATGAAGGACCACCAGTTCCTGCTCACCCTGGCGGTGTATGGCAGCTTCGACCTGACGGACGGCTACCTGCTCTACGTCAACGACAAGTCCCGCATGACGTGGGGCGGCGGCCTCTTCCAGTCGCTGCGCTTCCGCGTGGACCGCACCTTCGAGGGCGAGGAGGGCGCGCAGAATGCCTTCTTCACGTCCGGCGAGCGCTTCTTCGGCGCGCTCGGCAGCGTGCGCTACCCGCTGAGCACCTTCCTGTTCGTGCAGGGCGACCTGGCCGTGGGTGGCACGCGGTACTTCCTGGACGACTACACGGAGTTCGAGCTGTTCTTCCCCGAGCGCAACGCGGCCAACCGGGAGCTGCTGACGGCCTGGAACGCTCGCAACAGCGCCATCCGCTTCCAGACGGAGCTGAGCGGGCAGTTCGGCTACGACAGCCTGAAGTACCACTACGCCACCGGCCCGCTGTCGGGCAGCGCCCTCTTGTTGGAGACCACGGTGGGCGTGCAGCCCTTCGACAGCCAGGCCTACGGCAACGTGCGCGTGGACGCGGAGCGCTACTTCCCCATCTACGGCCGCGCCAACATCTTCATCCGCGGCGGCCTGGGCACCACGCTGGGGGGCCAGTACGCGCGCTCCTACTTCCTGTCCTCGTTCGACACGCTGCGCGGTGTGAACTTCGGCGACATCCAGTGGCTGCTCGGCCGGCACTACCTCTACTCCACGCTGGAGGCGCAGCTTCCGCTCAACGACATCATCCGGGTGGCCTTCCTCAGTGACTTGGAAGCCATCGCCGCCATCGACGCGGGCGGCGTGGGGGAAGGCACGGATGACCTGTGGAACCACCGCGTGGTGAACGGCGTCGTCGGCTTCAACCTCGCGCTGGGCCCCCTGCTGCTGCGCCTGCACTTCGCCCGGCCCTTCGACGTGGGCGCCGCGGCCGGCCAGCCGGACCCGGGCTGGGTGACGAACTTCTCGCTGGGCATCGCGGGCCTCAACGGCTTCTTCGACCAGGCCAACACCGGGAAGAGCACCGGCCCGGCGCCGACCCCCATGTCCCCGGCGCTGATGCCCTCCGTGGGAGGCGGCTACACCGGCCCGCGCCGCTAGCGGCGGCGTCAGGACGACTGCGCGGCGACGAGGGCGGCGTTGGCCCGGGCCATGGGCCCGCCCTCCATGGGGATGCGCTCGAAGTCGCCGCGCAGGGCCTTGATGGCGAACTTCTCCAGGTCGATTTCCCGGCGGGTGCGCACCCCGAGCGCGCGCAGCAGCTCCGACAGCGGGCTGAAGCCGGACAGGCTGTGCTGGAACAGCATGCCTCCCGCCACCGCGGTGAGCGCCCGCCAGCGCCCGCCCGCCCGCCGGCCCAGCAGCAGGCCCAGCAGGCCCACGGCCGACGCGCCCACGGCGACCGCGCGGTGGATGTCCCACTCGCGCTCCAGCCGGGCGAGGTAGCGCGTCATCTCCGCGCGGTCCCCCTGCTCGGCCATGTACCGGACGCAGCGCTCCACGTGCTCGTCGATGCGCCGGTTCACCACCAACGGCGTGTGGGCCCGCACGGTGTCGGACGACGTCTGGTTCCACGATTCCATATGAGGCCCTCTCTCCCCTTGAAGCTAGGACCGCCGCCGCGCGCCGTGCACAGCCCACCCAGGGAAAGGGGGCCCGAGCCGCCCGGCAGCCTGCCCCGCCAGGGGCCCCCGCGCGTCTCATTCCCTCCAGGGTGGGGCGAGCAGCCAGGTTGGGAAATCCGTTTCCCTCGCACGCGACGGCGGGCGCCACTCGCCTGCTCCAAGCGTCCGCTCTTCACCAGACGGCGGCCCTGGGGGCGGGCACAAGCGTTGCTTTGCGCCGGGGTTGATGACTCCTTCTCGATTGCTGCTGTGCCTCCCGCTGCTGGGCCTCTGGGCATGTGATGGAACCCAGGCGCCGCGGCCGCCCTCCATCCAGGACCCACCGGGCATGGAGGACCCTCAAGGCCCTCCCGGCGAGGAGGAGCCCCCACCCACGCAGCCGCCACCGGACCCGACGCCGGTGGACCCGCCCCCCGTGGACCCGCCTCCCGAGCCGCCGCCGCCCGTGCCCGAGGTGGAGCGGCCCTTCCAGATGCCGGCCGTGGCCACGTCCGTCCCCCAGTACGAGCTCATCATCCCCGAAGCGACGATGCGCCTGTTCGAGGCGGACCCGTGGACGCCGGAGCAGGACGGCCTCTTCCTGGCGAACGGGACGACGTACCGCGTGAAGGTGCGCCTGCGGGGCGCGTCCGCGCGCTTCTTCCCGAAGAAGAGCTGGAACGTGAAGTTCGAGGACGACGTGCGCTTCGAGGGGCGGACCTCGCTCAACCTCGTGGCCGAGTACGCGGACGCGACGCTGCTGGCGGAGAAGATTGCCTTTGATTTGCTGGAGGCCATGCGGGTGCCCGCGTCGAAGGGCACGCTGGTGCGGCTCGACGTCAACGGCGTGTACCAGGGCGTGTTCCTGGAAATCGAGCAGGTGAACAAGGCCTTCCTGCGGGCGCACGCCTTCGCGGACACCGACGGCACCATCTACCGGTGCGGCTGGAAGGACTGCGAATTCAAGATGGTGAAGGTGCCGTACCAGGGGGACTGGGCGAAGAAGACGAACGAGTCCCAGCCGGACGACAAGCTCTGGGAGATGGTGGGCGCCATCAACCACACGCCCGAGCCCCGGTTCGTCAGCGAGATGGAGCAGCGGTTCCAGTTGGAGCACTACCTGCGCTCCATGGTGTTGGACGCGCTGATGTCCAACAACTACGTGGAGGACTCGGAGAGCTACTTCATCTACGACCGCGCCATCGCCAAGTGGGCCTACGTCCCGTGGGACCTGAACAACGTGGACTCGCGCTGGTGGTACCCCATCAGCGTGGAGGACATGAGCCAGAGCACCAGCAACATGCGCCACCCGCTGTTCAGCTTCACCCTCATCGACGCGTGGGTGGCGAAGATGTACGAGCAGCGCAAGCTGGAGACGGCCTCGTACCCCGGCTACCTGCCGGTGTTCTCCAACCTGGCCACCCGCGTGGTGCTGAACCCCGAGCTGCGCGAGCGGCTGGAGGCGCGGCTGGACAAGGCGCTGGACGAGCTCTTCACCCCCGAGGTGATGGACGCGCACATCGACAAGCTGCACGCGCTCATCGACCCGCACATGCGCGACGACCCCTTCATGGACTACGGCCGCTTCACCGCGGGCCGCGCCTACCTGAAGCGCTACGTGCGCGAGCGCCGCGCCTTCATCGGCCGGGAGCTGGAGCGGCTGGCGCGGCAGCAGCCCACGCTGGTGCTGGAGGCCGTCCACCCGCGCGAGGGCTGGGTGGAGGTGGGCAACCGCACCTCGGCGCCCCTCAACCTGGGCGGCATGGTGCTCACCACGCAGCTTCGCATCAGCCTGGCGCGGAGCCCCAGCCACCTGCCCACGCAGGTGCGCGCCCCCATCGGCGCGGTGCTGCCGGACCTGACGGTGGCCCCCGGGCAGCGCGTCCGCCTCAACGCGGCGCAGCTCGGCATCCAGATGCCCGTCAACGGCGAGATTGGCCTGTTCGACGGGCAGTCCGTGGTGGGCGTGAAGGACCTGCTCTTCTACGGCGACCTGGGCGCGGGCAAGCGCTACGAGCGCGGGGAGCGGGGCTGGGAGGTGCGCTGAGCCCGGCGCTCCCGGCCATCCGGGGGCGCCGCGCTGCGTTTCACCGCCGCATGCGGACCTCCAGCGTCCGCTTGGCGCTCAGCCCCCGGTCATCCGTGACGAGAATCTCGTGCGTCCCCACGGAGGGCGTCCACCACACGCGCTCGTCGGCGCGCGCCGTGCCCAGCAGCGCCCCGTCCACGAACCAGGTCAGCGCCCGCTCGTGGGACGCCTCCGCCTCCAGCGGCACCTCCTGACGCGAGGCTGGGACGCCGGGAATCAGGACGGCCACCTGCCCCGGCGCCGGGGACACGATGGCGGGGGCCTCGCGCTCACCGCCGGGCTCGCAGCCGGGCGCGGCGGGCGGCGGCTCCGGCAGGCGCCGGTGCTGCTCCTCCAGCCAGCGGCGGATGGTGGCCGGCCACGTCACGTACACCCGCGTCTCCGTCTTCCGCCCCGCCCGGCACAGGGGCCCCACCGTCAGCCCCGTGGCCACGTCCACCTCCACGTGCTGGTGGTACGGACAGCGCGCGGTGGGCACCGCGGAGCGCCGCGCGTAGACGTGCTTGCGCCGCACGCACGCGTCGGTCGGCAGGTGCCCCGAGTAGGCGCAGACCTCCACCGGGGTCAGGTCCTCCGGCGGGCGCGTCTGCTCGTCCGGCACGTTGAGGCCACGCGGCCCCACGCCCTCCAGGATGTCGAACAGCACCGGCCCCGCCGCGTCCGCGCCCACCAGGTGCACGCTGGGCGTGTGGTCGAAGTTGCCCAGCCAGACGACGGCCGTGTGCCGGGGCCCCGAGCCCGCCGCCCACGCGTCGCGGTGGCCGAAGCTGGTCCCCGTCTTCCAGTGCACCCGGGCCGGCATGCCCGTCAGCCGCCGGCGCGCCGGGAAGTCCGGCCTGTCCTTCAGGGACAGCGCCTGGCGCGTCAGCCACGCCGCCCCAGGAGACATCACCTCCACCGGCGCGCCCGGCGGCTCCTCCCGGAGGAGCCGGAGCGTGGGCGCGCGCCCGTCCCCCGCCAGCGCCGCGTAGACGCCCGCGAGCTCCAGCGGCGTCAGCTCGATGCCGCCCACCGCCGCGGACAGGCCGTAGTAGCCGGGCTCCTGCACCAGGCTGGTGACGCCCGCCGCGCGCAGGGCGCCCAGGAAGCGCTCCACGCCCACGCGCTCCAGCAGCCGCACGAAGGGCATGTTGAGCGACTGGGACAGCGCGTACTCCAGGCGCACCAGCCCCTGGAAGCGGCCGTCGAAGTTGCGCGGCGCATAGCCGCCGTAGGCCGTGGGCACGTCCGCGATCAGGTGCTCCGGCCCCACCATCCCCAGGTCGATGCCCATGGCGTACAGCAGGGGCTTGAGCGCCGAGCCCGGCGAGCGCGGCGTGGCGAAGCCCACAATCTGCCCGCCGTGCCGCGCGTCGAAGAAGTCGAAGTTGCCCACCAGCGCGAGCACCTCCGCCTGCTGCCGGTCCACCACCACCGCCGCGCCGTTGTGGATGCCCCGCGGCGCCAGGCCCACCGCCGCGTCCCGCATCAGCCGCTCCACCATCCGCTGCGAGCCGGCCTCCAGCGTGGTGCGCAGCCGCGCCCGCTCCGGATGCCGCGCGCGCAGCCACACCGCCACGTGCGGCGCCTCGCGGGGAAAGGGCGTCAGGTCCCTGGGCACCGCCGTGGCGCGCACCTGGCGCAGCACCGTCTCCGCGGACACCCGGGCCGCCCGCGGCCCCCGGGGCAGCGCGTCCGCGTCCAGCAACCGCTTCGCCACGCCGTCCCGGGCCGCCTTCAGGCGCGCCGTGTTCCGCGGCGACGGGAAGCGCCGGTTGGGGTTCTGCGGCACCGCCAGCAGCGTGGAAATCTCCGCCGGGCTCAGGTGCGCCGCCGTGTGGCCGAAGTACGCGAGCGCCGCCGCCTCCACGCCCTCCACGTTGCGCCCGTAAGGGACGAACTGGAGGTAGGCCGCGAGCACCTCCTGCTTGGACAGCCGCACCTCCAGTTGCAAGGCCCGGAAGGACTCGATGATTTTCGACGGGAAGGTGCGAGGCCGCGGCTCCAGCACGCGGACGAGCTGCATCGTCAGGGTGGAGGCGCCCGACACCCGCCGCCCCGTGGACAGGTTGCGCGCCGCGGCGCGCACCACCGCCAGCGGATCCACGCCCGGGTGGTGGAAGAAGCGCTTGTCCTCCAGGGCCAGCAGCGCCTGGACGTAGTCGGGGTCCACGCGCTCCGGCACCGTGGGGATGCGCCAGCGCTCGTCCGGGGCGAGGAAGACGTGGGCCGGCGTGCCGTCCCGGTACTCCATCACCACCGAGGCGGGCGCATGGAGGCGGGCCGGCAGCGGCACCCGCCACGCCGCCACCCACGCGGCGGCGAGCAGGACGAGCGCGCCCAGGCCGAAGGGCAGCAGCTTGCGGGTGATTCGACGGGCACGGCTCATGAGGCGGTGAATCCCTGGCATATGCTACGCGCGATGAAAGCCCTTGAAATCGACGCCATCCTGACGTCCATCCTCGACGACAGGCGGCTGACGCCCACGGAGCGGCAGGCCTTGCAGGCCGTCCTGGCGGAGCGGCGGGCAGGCGAGGCCCTGCTCACCCTCTTCCGCTCCCGCGCCTTCGCCCTGGCGCGCGCGTCCATGAAGGACACCCGCTCCCGGGAGGTCATCTCCTGGCTGGAGGAGACGGTGCAGGCGCTGCACGCGCCCGAGCCCGAGGAGACGTCGCGCATGGAAGCGCACTTCTCCCCGGGCGAGGGGCCGCTCAACGCCATCCTCCAGCAAGTCCAGTCGGCGCGTGGCTCCATTGACGTCTGCGTCTTCACGGTGACGGATGACCGCATCACCCGCGCGCTGCTGGAGGCGCACCGGCGCGGCGTGCGGCTGCGGATGGTGAGTGACGATGACAAGGCCATGGACCCGGGCTCCGACATGGAGCGGCTGAGCGACGCCGGCATCCCCGTCCGCCTGGACAGGACGTCCGCCCACATGCACCACAAGTTCGCCGTGTTCGACCGGCTGCGCCTGGTGACGGGCAGCTACAACTGGACGCGCTCGGCGGCGGAGTACAACCACGAGAACGTCCTGGTGTCCGACGACGCGCGGCTGGTGCGGCCCTTCAGCCGCGCGTTCGACGCGCTGTGGGAGACGCTCGACTAGGAGCGCCTCCCACGCCGCGCGCTACAGCAGGTTGTCCTTCCACGGCCCGGACACCTGCACCGTCCGGCCCGGCTCACGCGCCCACAGGCGCGGGTCGTACATGGCCTCGGCCTCCGCGGACGGCAGCGTGAAGGCGCCCGCCGTCACCGCGCGCACCGTGTAGACGACCTTCTTGGACTCGCGAGGCCCCAGGCTGCCGAAGACCTCCATCCGGTCGTCGCGGATGTTCACGTAGTCCGCGGACCACAGCGACGCCGGGTCCACCCAGTCCGCGGAGCCGCCCCGGCCCAGCCGCGCGTTCTCGATTTCCCAGCCCGCCGGCAGCCGGTCCACCAGGGCGATGTTCTGCACGCGCTCCGCCGTGGTGTTGCGAATCTCAAGCTCCACGTAGACGAGGTCCGCCAGCGCCACCGGCGACTGCCCCAGGTTCAGCGCCGTGCCGTCCAGCTTGCGCCAGGTGCGGGTGAGCGCCAGACCCTCGCCGCCAGTGCGCGGCTTGCTGTCGGTGCGAACGCCCTCGCTGCTGAGCACGAGGTACAGCTTCCCCTCGTCCTTGGAGGCCACCTCCAACTGGAGGCCCTGCCGCTCGCTGGCCCGGGCCAGGGCCCACGTCCTGTCGGACGCGCGCGCCGCCTTGTCCTGCACCGGCGTCTGCACCTTGCCGTCGGCCTTCAGCACCGGCGCGGAGAACTGGGAGGACGTCCCCTGGAGCCGCTTGCCCAGGCCGGTGATGCCCCACACCAGCTCCTGCGTCGTGTACCAGCTGCTGTGATGCGCCTGGAGGGACTCCGCCACCATGCGCGCCAGCGGCTCGCCCGCCGCGTCCTTGCCGAACAGGTCCTGGAAGGTGCTCAGCATGAAGCCGCGGCGGCGCCGGTCCGAATAGAAGGACCAGTCGTTGCGCCGCTCGTCCGTGACGGGGGACAGGTCGGGGTTGCGCAGCTCCTTCTCGTAGCGGCGGTCACCCGCCAGCCACAGCGCGGCCTTCAGCATGTAGTCGCGCTCCTTCTCCTCGCCGGTGAGCGTCTTCTTGGCCGCCTGCTCCGCCAGCGCGTCCACCAGCTTCTGCACGCGCGCCTTGCGGCCCTTGCCGGCCGAGGACAGGACGTAGTGCATGTAGGCCTCGGCGCTCTCGCTGTACCCATTGCGGCGGCCTTCCCGGCGCTCGAACGTGTTCAGCTCGTTGGACATCCACGTGAGGGCGTCGTTCAGCCGGTCCTGCGGCACGGGGTACTTCAGCTTCTGCGCGTCCAGCAGCATGTGCGTGGCGTACGCCGAGCCCCAGTCCACCGGCTCGGTGGAGCCGGGCCAGTAGCCGAAGCCGCCGGACGGCGTCTGCATGGACAGGACGCGGTTGATGCCCGCCAGCGCCATGTCCCCCACGGACGCGCGCTTCGTCAGGGTGGGGTCCACGTCGTCCACCAGCTCGGACACGTACAGCAGCGGCCGGGTGGAGGACGTCGTCTGCTCCACGCAGCCGTAGGGGTACTGCACCAGGTAGGAGAGGTGCTGGAGCGAGCGCGCGTACGGGTTGGCCGTCACCCACACCGTGGAGCGCTCCGTCGTGGGCACCCAGCCCTGGAGGTACTGCGCCAGGTCCGTCGTCCCCTGCGCCAGCTCAATCTGCTGCACCCGGCGCTCGCGCGGACCGGCCGGGGACAGCGGCACGTCCAGCGACTCGCGCGAGGTATGGCCGCCGCCCTCCACCGTCACCGACAGCCGCGCCGCGCCCACCGCCTGCACCGCGCGGGCCTGGAAGACGAAGGTGTGGGACTTGCCGTCCGCCACCCGCGCCGTGCCCTCGCGCTTGCCCAGGAGCTGGAGCGGCGAGCCGGTCTGCGCGGGCATCACCAGCCCCGGCACCGGCAGCGACTCCGCGTCGAGCGTCACCTTCACGTCCTGCGCCTTGCCGGACAGGTTGGTGACGAAGACGGGCACCTGGATTTCGTCGTGCTGCGTGAGGAAGCGGGGCAGCGTCGTCTGGAGCACCAGCGGGTCGCGCACCAGCACCTGGGCGCTGGCGCGGCCGATGCGCCGCGGGCCCGCCGTCACCACCATCACCCGCAGCGCGCCGCGGTACTGGGGCAGCTTGAAGGGCACGCGCAGCTTGCCGTTGGACGGCACCGGCACCACGCCGCTCCACAGCGCCACCGGCTTGACGGGCTGCACGCGGCCCTCCGCGCCGCCGTCGCCGTCACCACCGGTGGAGCGGGACGCGCCGCCCGGAGGCACCAGCAAGGTCCAGCCCAGCGTCTCGTAGGTCTCCACGCCCAGCGCCCGCTTGGCGAAGAGCTGCTTCTGCGGGTCCGGGCTCTGGAAGCGCGTGAGGGAGAGGATGCCCTCGTCCACCACGGCCACGGTGGCGAAGGTGGGCCCCTCCTGCGGGCCCAGCGCCAGGTCCACCGTGAGGGTGTCGTTGGAGCGCACCTCCCTGGGCACGTTCAGCGTCACCGACTGCGTGTACTCCACCGGCTCCAGCGCGACGTTGCCCACGCCGAAGGCGCGGTCCGGCATGAAGGCCTCCGCGGACTCCAGGTGCGGGTCCTTCACCAGGAAGGTGCTCACGTACACGTTGGGCGCGTACGCGGTCGGCGTGAAGCTCCACGTCACCTCGCCGGGCTCCACCGCCACCCAGTCGGACGCGAGCACGCGGTCCGTCTCCGCGGTGAAGAGCATGCGGCCCTTGTACGGCGCCTTCACCTTCACGGTGATGGCCTGCCCCACGCGCCCCTTCGCCGGCAGCGCCAGGTCCAGCGAGGCGGGCTTGAGCGGACGCGGCGTCTGGTCCACGCGCGAGCCCTCGCCCCACCAGTAGTAGCGGCCCTCCCCTTCCAGCTCCAGGTCCGTCTGGGCCCCACCCGAGCGCACGCGCACGATGTAGCCCGCGGAGTCCCCGCCCGGCGTCACATCCAGCGAGAAGCGGCCGTCCTTCACCGCCACCTTGGCGCTGCCCTCGCGCACCGGCCGCAGGTAGCGCTGGTAGCGCTCATAGCCCTCGTTCTCGTCGTAGAAGGAGCCGTACTCCTCCTCCAGGCGCAGGTACTCCACCTCCACCGACTTGGGCGCCTTGTCCGCGGCGGTGACGAGCTTCCCGTTCCAGTCCACCACCACGCCCTTCACCGTGAAGGGCTTGCCCGCCGACACCTTCCGCGTGCTGCCCTGGAGGCCCACGTAGTAGGCCTCCGGGTGCACGGGCACCGACACGCGCCCCACGGTGGAGCGGCCGCTGCCGGACTCGAAGACGCTGGCCAGCGCGCTCAGCTCCCCCGCGCCCCGCAGCGCCCCCATGGCGCCCTGGGCCGGGCACCGCAGCACCGCCTGCCCCTTCGCGTCCAGCGCGCCCTGCACCAGGCCCAGCGTGACGGGGCGGGGCTCGCTGCCGTCCTGGCGCCACAGGCCGTAGGCGTACTGCGCGTTCTCCTTCGGCTTGAAGGCGGACGGGACCAGCCGGCAGGCCAGCTCCACCTTGCTGCCCTCCGCCGAACCGCCGAAGAGGTACGCGGCCTCCACGCCCACCGGAATCTCCTCACCCTGGAGGTAGCCGGCCTGCTCCGTGCGCGCCTCCACCTTCATGCGCTCGGGGACGAACTCCTCCACGTTGACGACGTAGTGGGCCACCTCGCGGTCGGCGACCTTCAGCCCCACGCGGTAGCTGCCCGTGTCCTGGAAGGCGTCGAAGGGCAGGTCCAGCGCCACCAGGCCCGCCTCGTTCGTCTTCAGCGACACCTTCTTCAGCTCGCGCTCGCGCGGGTCCACCACCACCAGCTCCACCGGCATGCCCGCCGGCGGCGCCTTGTCGTCCTGGCCGCGCAGCACCGCGGCGAGGTGCGCGGTGTCGCCGGGACGGTACACACCCCGGTCCGACCACAGCGACGCCCGGTAGGGCCGCTCCAGCCGGTAGGGCTCGCCCTGCACGTCCGCGTTGGCGATCTCCGTCTTCAGCTCGCTGTACTTGAGGTACGTCAGCTCCTCGCCGTCACGGGCGATGAGCGCGAAGGGCGCGCTGTCATCCACGCCCGGCGCCGGGACGACGAGCCGGCAGCCGTCCGCCGCCACCGTGGTGCAGCGCGCCACCACCTCGCCGCTCTTCTTCACCAGCGACACCTCCACGCCCGACAGCGGGTCGGTGCTCTCGATGCCCAGCGCCCACACCCACACCTCGCCAACGTCGGTGGACCCCGGCGCGGGCGCGCCTCGCTTGGCCACCAGGCTCAGGTTGGTGAGGAGGATGCGGCTGGCCGCGGCGTGGTGCGAGCTCCTCGCGGTGATCTCCACCAGGCCCTTGGTGTTCGCGGGCACCAGGCTGGCCACGTCCACGTAGGTGGTGACCAGCGTGTCCGGCGTGGACTTGAGGGCCAGCGTGCGCTTCGCCACCACGTTGGAGGTGCGCTCGTCCGCGCGCTCGCGGTGGTCGTCGCTCATCCAGAAGACGAGGTTCTCCGGCGGCACGTTGCGGACGGTGAGCTCCACCGAGTCCAGGTTGAGGTGCTGCAGCGGCAGGTTGCGCCACGCGCTGCGCGGCAGGTAGCGGCCGCTGGTCGCGAAGGAGAGCTGCGGGGGGCGCGCGGGCACGGCGAAGGCCTCCTCGAAGGTGGCCAGCAGCGCGCCGCCGCCCACCGACGTCGTCCCCGCGTCGATGCGCAGGGCGTAGGAGCCGCGCTTGAAGTCGCCGAAGATGCGGAAGCCGCGGCGCGACGGCGCGACGGAGAATTTGACGGCCGGCGTCAGGTGGATGGACTCCGCGGCGACGCCGTCATCCAGCGTGCAGCCCTTGTTGCGGTGGTCCCAGTAGTACGGGTCATACCCTTCCGTCTCGCGCGGCGAGGGTGGCGCGGCGCCGTCCACGTCCCGGCAGCTCACCTCGATGTAGGAGCCGGTGCTGCCCTGCTCCACCGACACCCGGGTGATGTCCATGCGCTTGCCCGCGCGCAGCTCGAACGCGCTCTTCGCCGCGGGGGCCGTCGTCTTCGCCCGCGCCGCGGCGGGCAGCCCCGCCTGGAGGCTGAAGTCCACGGTGCGGCCCTGCTTGAGCAGCCCGCTGGTGAGCTGCGCGCTGGCGGCGTTGCGCTGGGTGGGCAGGGTGCGCCACTTCACGTCGCCCACGGCCTGGCCCCCCACGCGGAAGCTCGCCCGCGAGCGCACCGCGGCGATGTCCACGGGGCCGGAGAAGACGGCGTCCACCTCCACGCGGCCCTTCACCGTGTCGAGCTGACGCGGCACCAGGCGGACGAACTGGAAGGGCGGCGTGGTGAACGCGTGCGACCAGTCCCCCGCCACGGGCGGCTTCACCACGCCCGAGTCCAACCCCACCGACGCCAGCGACACGGTGTACTTCGTGTCGAACGCGAAGCCCGCGCCCGACGGCGTGAAGGTCAGCGTGGACAGGGAGGACCAGGAGAGGCTGCCCGGCACGTCCGGGGTGAGGGTGACGACGGTGTCCTTCAGCACCTCCCCGTCGCGGGGGCGCACCTCCCGGGGGAACTCGATGACGACTTCCTGGGGCAGCGTGTCGCCCGTGGAGACCGCGCGGACGACGGGGGTGAGCGCCTCGGGCGTGGGCGGCACGGGCTTGTGCGCCACGGCCTCCGTCCCCGAATCCGCGGCCTGCGTGGCGGCGGGCGCCTGGGACGCGGGCGTCTGGGGGGCCTCCTCCTCCTTCTTGCATCCGGCGAGCGCGGCGCTCACCAGCATGGCCGCGACGAGCCAGCGCGAGCGCTTGGCCCACGGTGGCCGCTGCGTGACGACGGACTGCGAACCCATGTTTCCTCCAGAAGTTGACGCGTGTTCTTCACACGGCGTGCCGGACGAGGGCACCCCGGGAAGAGAGGGCTGTGGTCAGGCGCCCGCGGCTGTGACGCGTCCCCCACGCGTCAGCGGACCCGCAGGGTGTCCGAGGAGCCACACCGGCCGTGCCTCCCGGGCGCCTGCGAAGGCATTCGAGGCCCCCAGGCTAGCGGAGTCCGCGACGGCGCGGGGCATCCATCGCGGTCCTCGTGACGCGAGAAGGCGCTAAGGTGCCGCGCGCATGGTGCTGCCCGTCCGATTCGTCCTCATGCGCCCGCGCAACGCGGAGAACCTCGGCGCCGCGGCCCGGGCGTTGAAGAACTGCGGCCTGTCCGACTGGGTCTGGGTCCGCCCGGAGGTGGAGGACCTGGAGCCCGCCCGCAGACTCGCCGTCCACGCCGGGGACGTGCTGGACGCGGCGCGGCGCGCGGACACGCTGGAGGAGGCCGTGGCGGACTGTGTCTGGGTGGTGGGGACCAGCTCGCGCAAGGTCGAAGGCAAGCGCCGGCTGGCGCCGCGCGCGGTGGGCGAGGAGCTGGTGGCCCGGGCGCCCCAGGGCCCGGTGGCGCTCGTCTTCGGTGACGAGCGCAGCGGCCTCACCAACGCGGAGGTGGAGCGCGTGCACGACCTGTCCGCCGTGCCCACCGCGCCCGAGCAGCCCTCCATCAACCTGGCGCAGGCCGTGCTGCTGTACGCCTACGAGGTCCGCGTGGCCCTGCTGGAGGCCGCCGCCACGCCTCCGGGCCCCCTGCCCCTGGCGGCCACGGACGCGGAGCTGGCGCAGGTGGAGTCCACGCTGGAGGCCGTCCTGACGGCGGGGGGCTTCCTCGTGGACGCCCAGCCCGGCCGCACCGCGGTGAGGGACTTGTTCGCGCCGCTGCGGCGCTCACGGCTGACGCGGAAGGAGGCCCGCCTGTGGCAGGCGGCGCTGCACAGCCTGCGCAAGCGCCAGCCCAGGGCCTAGACGGAGCGCGGCTTCCGGGGGAGCCCTGTCTCTCGCCCCGCGCCAATGCCCCCGGGCCCTGACGGCGGCCCCTTGCGCCGCCCCGCCATGCGCAGCGCGCCCCAGGCGAAGGCCGCGGCGGCCACCACGAGCAGGAGGACCCACAGCCAGGTGGACGGCCCCGCGCCGGGCTCCCGGCCAATGGGCGCGGGCATCTGCGCCTGGGCGAGCGCTGGGAGCAGGAGCGTCAGGTAGGGAATCCAGGTGCGCATGGCGGTCTCCTTCCAGTGACGAGCTTCTTCGGAAGGTGACCATCGGCGCGCGTTTCCGCCCGCCGTCCTGGAGCGCGGCACAGGCAGCGCGGACACGGGGCAGCCGGCCGGACGGGGCCCTGGCCGCTCCTGGCGCCTTCGAATGACACGCCCGCGCAACTCCCGCTGTCGAGGCGCGCCCGGCCGGGTACAGTGCCGCGCCCATGCCTCGCAAGCCCGACAAGCCGAAGCCGCCGCCGCAGCAGCACAAACGCTGGGAGGGCAAGGAGAAGCCGGACTGGCTGTCGCGCGCGCTGGCCCGCGCGGGCATCTTCCCCCAGAAGGAGGCGGAGGACGCCATCCGCGCTGGCCGCGTGAGCATCAACGGCCGCGTGGCGAAGATGGCGCTGACGCCCGTGCCGCCGGGCGCCACCGTGAAGGTGGACGGCCACGTCGTGTCCCTGGAGGCGCCGCCCACGCGCGTGCTGGCCTTCCACAAGCCCGCGGGCCTGCTGTCATCCACCGAGCGGCAGCACCGCACTGGCACCGTCTTCGAGGCCCTGCTGCCGCAGCTCCCGCCGGAGCTGGCCGGCTACACGTGGCACGCCGTGGGCCGCCTGGACGTGGACTCCACGGGCCTCTTGCTCTTCACCAACGACGACAAGCTGGTGGCCCACGCCACGTCCCCGGACACGCGCCTGCCCAAGCGCTACGTGGCCACCGTCTTCAGCACCGCGGATGACGACAAGGTGGAGCCCCTGCGCCGGGGCATGACGCTGGATGATGGCCCCGCGCGCCCCGCGAAGGTGCGCGTGCGGGACGAGCACACGGTGGAGGTGACGCTCACCGAGGGCCGGCACCACCAGGTGAAGCGGATGCTCGGCGCCGTGGGCCTGCCGGTGCGCGCGCTGCACCGCGAGGCCGTGGGCGGCGTGGCGTTGGAAGGCATCCCCGAGGGCACCTTCCGCCTGCTCACGGACGACGAGGTCCGCGAAGGGCTTCGCTACGAAGGGCGCGCGCCCTCGGCCCCCTAGCCGCTCGCATTGTCTTCAAACGACTGGCGGGCTCGCGTACCTTCGCCTCCATGGCGGACTTCGACCTGGTGGTGATTGGCTCCGGCCCGGCGGGTGAGTGGGGCGCGGTACAGGCGGCGCTGGCGGGCAAGCGCGTGGCGGTGGTGGAGAGGGAGCCCGTGCTGGGCGGCACCGCGGCGAACACCGGCACCCTCCCCTCCAAGACGCTGCGCGAGACGGCGCTCCACCTGTCCGGCTACCGGGCGCGGGGCCTCTACAGCGTGGAGACGACGCTGCGCCACGAGGCCACCGTCTCCGACTTCCTCTTCCGCGAACGGCGCGTGAAGGACATCGAGCGCGAGCGCATCGCCCGCAACCTCCAGCGCCACAAGGTGGAGATCATCCAGGGCACCGGCGCGCTCGTGGACGCGAACACCATCGCCGTGCGGCGCCAGGACGCGCCGGAGCGGCGCCTCAGCGGCGACATCATCCTGGTGGCCACCGGCTCCTCGCCGTACCGGCCGCCGCTGTACCCCTTCGAGGACCCGCGCGTCCACGACTCGGACGAGGTGCTGGAGCTCGAGAGGCTGCCGCGCTCGCTGGTGGTGGTGGGCGGCGGCGTCATCGGCTGTGAGTACGCGTGCATGTTCGCCGCCATGGGCATCCCCGTGACGCTGGTGGAGGCGCGCGCGGAGCTGCTGCCCTTCCTCGACGACGAGTTCTCCGCGCTGCTGGGCCAGCGCATGGAGGCGCTCGGCATCCAGCTCCGCTTCGGGCAGGTGGTGGAGCAGGTGGAGGTGCCGCAGGACGAGGACACGCCCATCCGGATGCGGCTGTCCTCCGGCGCCGCGCTGGAGACGGACCAGGTCCTGGTCGCCTCCGGCCGCACCGCGAACACCGCGGGCCTGGGCCTGGAGGCCCTGGGCGTGAAGGTGGGCCCGCGCGGCCAGGTGGAGGTGGGCCCCACGTACCAGACGGCCCTGCCCCACCTCTACGCCGTGGGGGACGTCATCGGCTTCCCGGCGCTGGCCTCCACCTCCATGGACCAGGCGCGCATCGCGGTGGAGCACGCGTTCAGCCTGGGCGGGGTGCGCACCATGGCGCCGGTGCTGCCCTACGGCATCTACACCATCCCCGAGGTGTCCATGGCCGGTGAGACGGAGGAGGCCCTGCGCAAGCTGAACGTGCCCTACGTGGCCGGCCGCGCCGCCTTCGCCACCAACCCGCGCGGACAGATTCTGGGTGACACCCACGGCCTGCTGAAGCTCCTCTTCCACCGGGAGAGCCTCAAGCTGCTGGGCGTGCACGTCCTGGGGCCCCAGGCCTCCGAGCTGGTGCACGTGGGCCTCACGGCCCTGCTCACCGGCGCCAGCGCCCGGCTCTTCGTGGAGACGTGCTTCAACTACCCGACGCTGTCGGAGGCCTACAAGGCGGCCACCTTCGACGCGCTGGACCAGCTCAGCGGTTGCCCCTGAGGCTCCCCACCGTGAGGCCCGTGGCGAAGGGGACCGCCTCGTGCAGGTCGTCCGCCGAGCCCCGCGCCAGCCGGGGGGCCTCGGCGGGCGCTTCCGGTGCCGGCGTGGGTGCGGGGGCGCCTCGGCCTTGCGCCCCGCCGAGCAGCTCCTGGATGCGCTGCCAGCGCGCCCTCTCCTCCACCATCAGCCGGGTGAGCTCGGCGCGGGAGGACGCATCCTCCAGATCGGCCGCGGCCGCCGCCACGCGGTCCAGGAACGGCATCAGGTAACCGAAGTCCCGCTCGAAGGCGCTGGGGTTCGAGTTCTTCGCCATGGCCGGGCACGCTAGCCCACTTCCCGGCACGTGGGGGGACTTCAGCCGTGGTACACGCGCGAGGCGACAATCCGGCCGTCGCGCACCTCGAAGACCTCCGCCACCGGCATGGGCGCCTCTCCCGGCGCGTGGCGCAGGTACTCCATGAACACGCGGTCCTCGTCCGCCGTGAGGGCCACCAGCTCATACCGCAGCCCCGGCAGCCGGGCGTTGGCCGCCTTCCACCAGGCAGACAAGGCCTGCCGCCCCACCAGCCGCCCGCCTGTCTCCGGGTGCAGTCCCCGGATTTTTGGCGAGGTGTGGGTGGCGTCCTCGGCGTACAACGCCACCAGCGCGTCCACGTCGTAGGCGTTGAAAGCGTCCAGCCAGGCTCGGGCCAGGGAGAAGTTTTTCGTCGCGCTCATCGTTAGAAACCCCAACTGAAAACGGCGCAGAGTAGGCGGAGGTAGGCCCAGGTGGGTCAACCTCCATGCGGATTTGGCTGGAAACTACGTCCTGTGGGAAGTAGAGGCCCCGCCTGCTCTGTTCCGTCAGGCACTTTCAAGAAAAGAAGGACCGGATCGTGGCCGCCAACGCACCCATCGAGAAGATTCGAAACATCGGTATCTCCGCCCACATCGACTCGGGCAAGACGACGCTCTCCGAGCGCATCCTGTTCTACACGGGTCGGATTCACGAGATCCACGAGGTCCGCGGCAAGGACGGCGTGGGCGCGATCATGGACTCGATGGACCTGGAGCGTGAGAAGGGCATCACCATCCAGTCCGCCGCCACGTTCGCGATGTGGGGCGACCACAACATCAACCTCATCGACACCCCGGGGCACGTGGACTTCACCATCGAGGTGGAGCGCTCGCTCCGCGTGCTCGATGGCGCCATCCTGGTCCTCTGCTCGGTGGCCGGCGTGCAGTCGCAGTCCATCACCGTGGACCGCCAGATGAAGCGCTACCGCGTCCCGCGCATCGCGTTCGTCAACAAGATGGACCGCGCCGGCGCGAACTATGACCGCGTGGCCGCGCAGCTGAAGGAGAAGCTGAACCACCACCCGGTGAAGCTCCAGCTGCCCATCGGCGCCGAGGACCGGCTCAAGGGCCTGGTCGACCTCATCAAGATGAAGGCGTTCTACTTCGACGGCGAGAGCGGGGAGACCGTCCGCGAGGAGGAGATTCCGGCGGAGCTGGTCGAGGAGGCCAAGACGCGCCGCCAGCAGATGATCGAAGGCGTGGCCGAGGTCGACGACCAGCTCGGCGAGCTGTTCCTCGCCGACGAGCCCATCTCCAACGAGCTGCTGGTCGCCGCCATCCGCCGGGCCACCATCGGCCTGAAGATGACGCCGGTCATGTGCGGCTCCGCGTACAAGAACAAGGGCGTGCAGCTGCTCCTGGACGCCGTCTGCTCGTACCTCCCGAACCCCAAGGAGGCGACGAACGAGGCGCTGGACCAGAAGAACAACGAGGCGAAGGTCGTCCTCGAGTCCGACCCGGAGAAGCCCTTCGTCGGCCTGGCGTTCAAGCTGGAAGACGGCCGCTACGGGCAGCTGACGTACATGCGCATCTACCAGGGCCGCGTTTCGAAGGGTGACTTCATCATCAACCAGTCGAACCAGAAGAAGGTCAAGGTTCCGCGCATCGTCCGCATGCACTCCAGCCAGATGAACGACATCAACGACGCCACCGCCGGTGACATCGTTGCGCTGTTCGGCATCGAGTGCGCGTCCGGCGACACGTTCACCGACGGCACCGTGAACTACACGATGACGTCCATGCACGTGCCGGACGCCGTGATTTCGCTCGCCGTGGCCCCCAAGGACCGCTCCGCGCTGGCCAACTTCTCCAAGGCGCTGAACCGGTTCACCAAGGAGGACCCCACCTTCCGCGTGCACCGTGACGAGGAGTCCGGGCAGACCATCATCCGCGGCATGGGTGAGCTCCACCTGGAGATCTACATCGAGCGCATGAAGCGCGAGTACAACTGCGAGGTCCAGGCCGGCAAGCCGCAGGTGGCGTACCGGGAGACCATCAGCCAGAAGGGCGAGTTCGCGTACACGCACAAGAAGCAGACGGGTGGCTCCGGCCAGTTCGCCCGCGTGTGCGGCTACCTGGAGCCGCTGCCCTCGGACGCGGTGCAGCAGTACGAGTTCGTGGACGACATCGTGGGCGGCGCCATCCCCCGCGAGTTCATCCCGGCCTGCGACAAGGGCTTCACCGAGGCCGTGAAGAAGGGCAGCCTCATCGGCTTCCCCGTCGTGGGCGTGCGCGTGGTCATCAACGACGGCGCCTTCCACGCGGTCGACTCGTCCGAAATGGCGTTCAAGACGGCCGCCATCATGGGCTTCCGTGAGGGCTACGCCGCCGCCAAGCCCATCATCCTCGAGCCGATGATGAAGGTGGAGGTCCAGGCGCCCGAGGACTTCCAGGGCTCCGTCGTCGGTCAGCTCAACCAGCGCCGCGGCACCATCCTCTCCACCGAGACGGCCGAGGGCTACGTCACGGCGGTGGCCGAGGTGCCGCTGAACACGATGTTCGGCTACTCCACGGACCTGCGCTCCGCCACCCAGGGCAAGGGCGAGTACACGATGGAGTTCTCCCGCTACACGCCGGTGCCCCGGAACGAGTCCGAGGCCCTGATGGCGGCGTACAAGGAGAAGCTGGCCGCGGAGCAGGCCGCGCGCAAGTAGTCCGCGCATCCGCCACCCACTGGCGGTAAGGAAGGCGTCCCTCTTCATCGAGGGGCGCCTTTCGCCTTTTCAGGAGTCCAATCCCGTGACGCTGCTCCGTGCCGCCAACGTCCAGCTCAGCTTCGGAAGCCGCACCGTCTTCCAGGGCCTCACCTTCACCATCGAGGAGGGCGAGCGCGTGGGCCTGGTGGGCGTCAACGGCTCCGGCAAGTCGTCGCTGATGAAGATATTGGCCGGCGCCGCCCGCGCGGACACCGGCGAGCTGCAGCTCCGCCGCGGCGCCCGCGTCACCTACCTGCCCCAGGAGCCGGAGTTCCCCGAGGGCGCCACGGTGGCCTCGGAGCTGTCGGTGTCCCAGGGGCCGCTGAAGGAGGCCCTGGCCGCCCACGCGGAGCTGGCGAAGCGGATGGAGTCCGCCCCGGCCGGGGAGCAGGAGAAGCTGATGACGCAGTTCTCCGCGCTCAGCGACCGCATCGAGCAGATGGGCGGCTGGGACACCGAGCACCACGCGAAGACGCTGCTGGACAGGCTGGGCGTGAAGGACTGGGAGCGGCCGGTGGCGCAGCTCTCCGGTGGCCTGCGCAAGCGCGTGGCCATTGCCCGCGCCCTGCTGACGCGGCCGGACCTGCTGCTGCTGGACGAGCCCACCAACCACCTGGACGCGGACACCGTGGACTGGCTGGAGGAGGAGCTGGACAAGCTGCCCGGGGCGCTGCTGCTCGTCACCCACGACCGGTACTTCCTGGACGGGCTGGTGGACCGCATCGTCGAAATCCAGCCCGGTGAGGGCGTGACGTCCTACCCCGGCAACTACCAGGCCTACGTGGAGCAGAAGCTGGTGGCGCAGGAGAACGCCGCGCTGGCGCAGCACAAGCGCGAGCGCTGGATTGCCCAGGAGGTGGCCTGGCTGCGCAAGGGCCCGGAGGCCCGCCGCACCAAGAGCAAGGCGCGCATCGAGCGCGCGCAGAAGCTGATGGCAGAGAAGGGCTTCCAGCGCCCCAAGGTGGCGGAGCTGCGCGTGGCGGCGGCGCCCCGGCTGGGCCACACCGTGATTGAAGCGGAGGGCGTGACGAAGGCCTTCGGCGACCGCAAGGTGCTGGACGGCGTGGACTTCCGCCTCCAGCGCGGCGAGCGCGTGGGCCTGGTGGGCCCCAATGGCGTGGGCAAGACGACCTTCCTGCGCGTGCTGCTGGGCGAGCTGGAGCCCGACGGCGGCCAGCTCGTCATCGGGAAGAACACGAAGGTGGCCTACTACGACCAGAGCCGGGCGCAGTTGGACCTGGAGGCCACCGTGTACGACGCGGCCTCGCAGGGCGAGGACTGGGTGGAGCTGGGCGAGCAGAAGATTGCCCTGCGCGACTACCTGGACGACCTGCTCTTCCCCGTGCCCATGCAGCGCATGAAGGTGAAGGCCCTGTCGGGCGGCGAGCGCAACCGGCTGCTGCTGGCGCGCCTGTTCCTGGAGGGCGCCAACGTGCTGGTGCTGGACGAGCCCACCAACGACCTGGACATCGTCACCCTCAACATCCTGGAGCGGCTGCTGCTGGACTTCGGCGGCAGCACCCTGCTCGTCACGCACGACCGGTACTTCCTGGACAAGGTGGCCACCAGCATCCTCACCTTCGAAGGTGAGGGCCGCGTCACCCGCTACGAGGGCAACTACGCCATGTACCGGCGGCTGAAGGAGCAGTCGGACGCCAAGGCCGCGTCCCCCGCCGCTCCAAAGCCGGCCCCCAAGCCGGACGAGCCCGCGCCCGCCAAGGCCGCGCGCAAGCCCGGGAAGCTCTCCTACAAGGACCAGCGCGAGCTGGACGGCATGGAGGCCACCATCGAGGCCGCCGAGTCGCGCAAGGCCGCGCTGGAGGCCGAGCTCGCCGACCCCGCCGTGTACAGCAACGGCCCCAAGGTGGCGGAGGTGCAGAAGGCGCTGGACGCCGCCGCCGCCGAGGTGGACCGGCTCTACGCGCGCTGGCAGGAGCTGCAGGACCTGGCCGCCGCCGGCGCCTGACGGGCAGGCGTCTGTCCATTCCCAGCCCTGTCTGGGAATGAGACTTCATGGAAACACAGGGAGAATCCGGACCGCGGGCCCGTCAAGCCCGTGCTTTGTTTGGAATCCCAATACTTGCTGGACGCAAGGGTTGCCGGGCCGCGCTTGCACGGAACTGGCGCGCATGCGACTGCTGCGGGACCTCGGGGCCGTCGCATTCACGTCGTGTTTCATTGGAGGCGTCGTCTTGCCGTCCCGGCCTGCGCTCACGCTTGTCGCTGTGTTGTCGTCCCTGGCCCTGTGTCTGGGCCCCGCGGAAACGCGGGCCCAGGGCCGCTCGCTCCCCTCCTTCAACCTCCAGCGGCTGGAGCTGGATCCGGCGGCGCTGGGCTCGCTGATGGTGGGCACGGGCCGCACGCTCCCCCAGGGCGCGCTGCGGATGTCCGTCCAGGGGCACTACGAGCAGCTCCCCTTCCACTTCCAGCGGCGCTGGGAGCCGGGCAGCGGCAGCGGCCTGGTGGAGAACCGCTTCACCATGGACCTGACGGCCGCCTACGGCGTGCTGCCGTGGCTCCAGGTGGCCGCGGAGGTGCCCTTCATCGTCAGCCAGGGCGGCTCCCGTCACCTCGACTTCGACCCGCCCGAGGGCTCGGGCCTGGGGACGCCGTGGCTGGGTATGCGCGCGGCGCTGGTGCGCCCGGACTTCGGCTTCCAGCTGGCGGCGGACGTCACCGCCGCGTTGCCCATGGGCAGCGCCTCCCTGCTCGCACGTGACGACTACGCCGTGCACCCCCGACTCCAGGTGGGCTTCCTCGCGGAAACGTGGCAGCTGGGCGGTGAGGCGGGCGTGCTGCTGCGCAAGAAGCAGGAGCTGGTCAGCGTGTCCGGCCACGCGGAGGACGTCATCGGCAACGAGCTGCGGCTGGGGGCCACGGTGACGTCCCGGGCCGGTGAGAGCACGCGCGGTGAAGTGAGCCTGGTGGCGGGCATCCCGCTCCAGGGCGGCCGCACCAGCGCCGAGCTGCTCATCGCCATCCGCAAGCACGCGCTGTCCTGGCTGGACCTGTACGTGCTGGGCGGGCCCGGCGTGGGCGCCGGCATGGACACGCCCACCTTCCGCTTCATCGCGGGCGCTTCGTTCTCCACCTTCCGCGTGGACTGAAGCGAAGCGCCCCGCCGCGCCCTTGCCTACTTGGGCATCACCCCGAAGGCCTTCGCCATGGCAATGGCGATGCCCAGCAGGCTCTCTCCCGCGATGAAGCCGGAGGACACCGGCAGCACCGTGTCCTCCGCCAGCTTCGGCTTCGCGCGGCGCAGCAGCGCGGCGATGGCGGAGCCCAGGAAGAAGGCGATGGAGCTGGAGCCCGGAATCACGATGGCCAGCCCGAAGCCCGCGGGGGACGGCACGTAGGCCTTCGCCTTCGCCGGGGCCCAGCGCTCCAGCAGCACCAGGAAGATGCCCAGCAGGGCGCCGCACAGCGCGCCCACCCGCGCCGAGTGCGGCAGCGCGGCCACGCCCGTGGCCAGCAGCTTGGACACGCCGGCCCACACCATGGAGGCGGGCGCGGGGAACTCCTCGGAGCCCAGCACGCTGGCGTCCGGTACGAGAATCTTGAACACGGGCACCACCACCGCCGCGCCCGCCACCACGCCGAAGAGCTGCGCGACGAACTGCTGGCGCGGGTTGGCGCCCAGCAACCACCCGGACTTGAGGTCCGTCAGCAGGTCCGCCGAGTGGAGCCCCACGCCGCCCGTGGCGTTGGCGCTCATCACGTTGGCGGGGATGTTGCCCGGCGCCAGGCCGCCGAAGATGAGCTGCGTGACGGGGCCCAGCGCCTTGGTGGGCGTGGTGTCCGTCTCGCCCGTCACCCGGCTGGCGATGACGCCCATGACGACGGCCAGCGGCATGGCCAGCACGCCCGCCCACCACGGAATCTGGAACAGGTAGGCCATGAGGAACACGGCCACCGGGCCCAGAATCGCGAAGCCCAGGGGGAACCACGCGGGCGGGCACTCGATGCCGGCCAGCGGGTCCGCCTCCTCCTCCTTCGCGTTCTTCCCCTTGAACAGGCCGGTCAGCGACTTGAAGGAGCGCGCCACGCTGCGCCACTGGAAGGCGAAGGAGAGCAGGCCCGAGGACACCAGCACCGCCGAGCCCGTCCACACCATCCAGCTGTTGATGGAGCGGTAGGTCACCTCGGTGATGGCGCCCTGGCTCACCATGGCCGGCGCCAGGAAGCCGTAGGTGAGCACCGCGCCCAGCAGCATGGACCAGCCGGTGCGGAAGCTCACCAGCGCGCCCGCGCCCACCAGCAGCAGGCTGAACTCGAAGGACAGCGACCACGCCGACGCCTTCTTCCCCAGCATGGAGAAGGGCAGGCTCACCTTCTCCGGGATGTTGGTCAGCCACGTGAAGCGCGCGTCGCGCAGGGCCACGAGCAGCGCGCCGACCGCGCCCGCCAGGCCCAGCAGCGTCGACTTGCGGCGGGCCACCTCGCCGTGGCCGTGGAGCGCGCGGATGGTCTCCGCGGTGGCCGTGCCGGTGGGGAACGGCAGCGCCTCCACGTTGATGAGCTGGCGCTTGATGGGGATGGCGGCGAAGACGCCCAGCGCGGAGATGACGGCGAACCACACCATCAGCCAGCCGGAGGACGGCAGCGTGCCCGTCAGCATCAGCAGCGCGGGCACGGCGGCCATGTTGCCGCCGCCCGTCATGTAGCCGGCGGCCGAGGCCACCGAGCCCATGGCGTTGTTCTCCAGGTCGGTGAACTCCTCCTTCAGCACCCGGATGGAGCGCAGCGTGCCGAACACCGCGAAGGCGAGGATGCAGGCGGTGATGGTGACGCCCAGGCTCCAGCCCGTCTTGAGGATGACGTACAGGTTGGACAGGCACATCACCGCGCCAATCGCCATGCCGGCGATGACGGCGCGCACGGTGAGCTGGCGCGCGCCGCCCTGGTAGACGTGCTCCAGCCAGTAACGCTCCGGGTCCTGGGCCGCGGAGGCCCCCGCTTCACCAGGTGCGTCGGTGGGTGGGATGCGGAGGCCGCTGGGACTGGGCGTCTGGGAGGGGGACTGGCTCATGGGGGCGGCGAAGATAGTTCACCCCCATACCGCCTCGCGAGCGCCACGTGATGGCGGGCGGGCCATCCAGGTGGGTGGCCGCGCCGCGTCAGGGCGACCCGTCAGCCGTGGTCGTGCCCGCCCGGCCCGTGGACGTGGCCGTGCGTCAGTTCCTCCGACGTGGCGGTGCGCACGCCCTTCACGGTGACGTCGAAGTGCAGCGTCTTGCCGGCCAGCGGGTGGTTGAGGTCCACCACCACGCCGTCATCGCGCACCTCCTGGATGCGCAGCGGGATGTCGCCCTGGTCCGTCTGCGCCATCAGCGTCTGGCCGGGCTGGGGCGAGAAGCCGGGCGGCAGCATGCCGCGCGGCACGGTGCGCACCCCCGCGGGGTCGTGCTCGCCGTAGCCCTGGCCGGGCGCCACGACCACCTGCTTGCTCTCCCCCGGGTCCATGCCCTCCAGGGCGCCTTCGAGCCCCGGGACAATCTGCCGGTGCCCGTGCAGATAGGCGAGCGGCTGGTCGGGCGCGCTCTGGTCGATGACCTGGCCGTCTCCCAGGTGCAGCCGGTATTCGAGCGAGACGACGGAATCCTTGGCGACCCTCATGCGGGGCTCCTTGCCGATGACTGCGTGGGGACTGCGGGTGCTGCGAGGAAGGTGCGGCGGGAAATGCCCCGCGTCAGGAGGTGGAGGGGTCCACGGCTCCCTCTTCAGCCGGGCTGTCGACCGGTTCACCGCGCGCCACGTAGACGGCGGCGGCCAGGTCGCCGGTGACGTTGAGCGTGGTGCGGCACATGTCCAGGAAGCGGTCCACGCCCAGGATGAGGCCCAGGCCCTCCACCGGAATCTTGAACATGCCCAGGATCATGGCGATGACGGGGATGGAGCCCGCCGGCACGCCCGCGGTGCCGATGCCCGCCAGGATGCAGATGAACATGATGAGCGCCTGGTCGGACAGGCTGAGCGGCACGCCGTAGACCTGGGCGAGGAAGAGCACCGTGACGCCCTCGAAGAGCGCGGTGCCGTTCTGGTTCATCGCCGAGCCGGCGGTGAGCACGAAGCGCGACACGTTGCGCGGCAGCTTGAGGTTCTCCTCCGCCACCTTGAGCGCGGTGGGCAGCGTGGCGCTGGAGGAGGACGTGGAGAACGCGGTGACGATGGCCAGCCGGCTGCCGCGGAAGAACTCGATGGGGCTGCGCCCGCCCAGGAGGCGCACCGACAGCGAGTAGACGATGAACATGTGGATGCCCAGCGCCAGCAGCACCGTGACGATGTAGGAGGCGAGCTGCGCGAAGATGCCGAAGCCCAGCCGCGCCGTCATGGCGAACAGCAGCGCGGCCACGCCGAAGGGCGCCAGGCTCAGCACGCCGTCGATGAGCTTCATCATCACGTCGTAGAGGCCCTGGAGGGTTTCACGCAGGCGCTGCACGGGCTCGCTGGGGGTGAGCGCCACGCCCATGCCGAAGATGAGCGAGAAGACGATGAGGCCGATGAAGTCCCCGTCCCCCGCGGCCTTGATGGGGTTGGTGGGCACCATGGAGACCAGCACCGCGCCGAACGAGGACGCCCCTGGCGCGGCGGCTGCCTGGATGGTCATCCCGCCCTGGGCCTGCGCGCGCGCCTCTTCGCTGACGCCCGCGCCGGGCTCCAGCGTGTTGACCAGCACCAGGCCGATGAGGACGGAGATGGAGGACAGGACGACGGTGTAGCCCAGCGTGCGAGCGCCCAGCCGCCCCACCTGCTTGAGGTCCAGCTCCGCCACCGCCACGACGATGGCGGAGAACAGCAGCGGCACCACGAGCATCAGCAGCAGGCGGATGAAGATCTGCCCGATGGGGGAGGCCACGTTGTCCACGACGAAGGTCAGCCAGGGCGCGCCGCCCGCGACGAGGTTGGCCACGAGGCCCGCCACCGCGCCGGAGGCAATGCCAATGAGCATCTTCTGGTGCGCCTTCATCAAGACTCCGAGCCCTCCTCGCCGGAGGAGAATGGTCCGCGCCACCGGGCGGTAGGCGAAGATGGCATGCTGTCCCCCTCGTGGAAACCCTCGTTCGACTCACCGAGAACGCCGTGCCCCCCCTGCTCTTCCGCCGCCTGCTGCGGCGCCTGGCGCTCGTGGGCACCGAGCGTTTGCGTCAGACCTACCAGACGACCTTCTGGTACGACTTCGGCCCGGCGGCCAACGTGGTGGAGGACATCATCCTCACGCTGCGCCCGCACATCGCCGGCAGGCGCCGCGTGGCGGGCGTGGAGTGGTGGCTGTCGCGCATGGAGCCGACGGACGTGCGCGTGGACTTCCACCAGGACCGCGACGAGAAGCTGGCGCGGCGCACCGGTGAGCTGGTGCACCCGCGCATCTCCTCCGTGCTCTTCCTCAACCGGGTGCGCGGCGGCGCGCTGGTGGTGACGAAGGAGAAGCCCGACGCGGCCAACCCCTCGCTGGCCCCCTCGCGGCTGGACACCGCGGACCTGGTGACGCCCCGGCCCAACCGGCTGGTGGTGTTCGACGGCACGCTGACGCACGGCGTGCTGGACGCGGAGAACCAGATTCCGGACGGGAAGCTGCCCGGACGCGCGCGGCAGCGGCGCACGCTGGTGATGAACTGGTGGGGCCACCGGCCCACGGACATCCCCGCGTGGGCGGACACGCGCCTCTACCGGGCGCTGGCGCGCTGAGCCTCCTCGCGGGCCGTCTCCCGCAGGCGGTGGGTGACGCGCTCGGCCCACTCCGGCTCGACTTCCAGGCACGCGGGCCGCCGGCCCAGCCGCAGCGCTGCGGACGGCATGGAGCCGCTGCCCGCGAAGGGGTCCAGCACCGTGTCCCCCGGGCGGCTGTACGTGCGCACCAGCGGCTCCAGGACGGAGAAGGGCTTGTGGTGCGGGTGGCCGCCCCAGCGCTTCGCCTCCGCGTCGTCGTCATAGCCGCCCACCACGGCCCAGACGGTGGGCAGATCCCCCGGCGCCAGCGGCGGCGCGGGCGTACGGGCAATCACCAGGGCCACTTCGTAGACGCGCAGCAACTGCTCGTTGGCGTTCTTGTCGGTGGTGCGCTTGCCCCAGACATACTCGCCGCGCAGGTGCGGGTAGCCCAGCCCGCGCGCCGCGGTGAGGATGGGCTCCTTGCCCAGCAGGTTCGTCCAGATGATGAGCGGCGCGTCCGGCGTCAGGTGCGCGGTGGCGCGCGACAGCCAGGCCTCGGAGAAGGCGCGGTAGTCGCGCACCGTCTCGAAGCGGACGATGGGGTTCTGGTCAATCTTCTTGTGCGCGCGCGTGTCCCGCAGGTCGCCGCCCTTGCGCCGCCGGGTGAGCAGGCAGTACGGCGGGTCCGTGTGGAGGAGCGCGGCGCGGGTGTCGCCCAGGGCGGCGCGGTAGCCCGCGGGCTCGCGGGAGTCGGCGTTGATGCAGCGAAGGGACTCGGGCGGGGGAAGGGAGGTCATCGGCCTGAGCGGCACCCTACACGGCGGGGCGCGGGGCTCAAGTGGCGCGCTCACCGCGCCTGGAGGCCTTCCAGCTTCAAGGTCCGCTTGCGGCCCTCGTCCCACAGCTCCAGCGTGTACCGGCCGGTGTCCACCGCCTCCGGCTCCTCCAGGACGATGACGATGGGCGAGTCGCCAGCGGCATCCAGGGGCCCCGCCTGCCAGGGGGGGAGCGTCCGCAGCCGGTTGCCCTGGGCGCCGGTGAGCGCCGCGCCGGCCGCGCGCCAGTCCTTCGCCGCCTCCGAGGGCACCAATAGAATCCGCAGCGCGGCCCAGGCGGGTGAAAGGCGGACGAGGCTCACGGCTCGGACGATGAAGTCGCCCGTCACCTTCCGGGCCGCCCAGTGACGGTGACGGATGGCGCTCACGTCCTGGATGTCCGCCACCAGGGACTCGCGCGTCACCTCGCCTCCCGCGCGGGAGCGCTGGAGCTGCTGCACCTGGCGCTCCAGCCGAAGCATCCCCGCACGGAGCTCCTCCACCTCCTGCCGGTAGGACGCGGCGGACCGCGCATGGCGGTAGAGCTCCACCTGGCGCTCCGGCCGCGTGGCATCCACGACGAGGTTCAACACGGCCCTGTCCGGCACGGCGCCATCATGGAACCGGACCTCCAGCCGCAGCCGCTCCCCCTCCCGGAACGTGGGCGAGGGCACCAGCACGAGGTGGTCCTCCGTCGCGCCGAAGCGCTGGAACCGCTCACGGCCTTCGAGCGCCAGTTGCTCCGGACGGATGCGCGCATCGAAGAACAAGGTGGTGGACAGACCGGGGCTGATGCGGACCTCCGGCGGGGTGGCCAGGCTTCCCGCCTGCACGTCGATTCGCCGCACCACCGCGGGCGCGTCCACCGCCGCGGACTCCGCGAGGGTGGCCCACAACAAGCCCCACGCGAGCACGATGAAAGTGGGCGAACCAGTCAAGGCCGAGCAACCTCCAGCAAGGACGCCTCCACACCATGACAGGTGGAGGGCTACCTGTGCGTCCCCATTTCTCCGAGCACCTGGGAGATGGCCAGGTTGACGCCCGGATACATCATCGGTCTGCCGGGGGTGCTGGACGGGTCATAATCCATCCCGATGGCCTCCCGGCTGGAGCTGTCCACGATGTTGGCGCAGATGGGGATGCGCCGGCCGTCCGGGTACTCCACCTCCGTGAACCACCCGTAGATGGCCCTCTTCCCGTGGTACACCGTCCCATAGTAGCGGCTCCCCTTCGGGAGGCGGCCGGTGTAGGCGCTCCGGACCTCGGCGATGGCATAGAGGGTGATGGGTCCCCCGTCTGGCGGCACGGGCACCGGCGTCACGGAAACCCGGGGCACCATGGAGAGCGTTATATCGTTTCCAATCATATCGGGAGGGTGGAAGCCCCGCTTCTTCATGGAGGCCAGCACCTCCGGCGGGCACTCGATGCGCGGCGGCTTGTCCCGCACCTGGGGCCCGCTGGCGCACGCGGCCGTGAGGCAGGCCACGGCGGCGGCCTTGCCCAGCGCGCTTCCTGAAGGCGGGCGCTTCCTGAGCCGTGACGCGGAGGCCTCCTCCTTCTCCGCGTCGGAGGAAGCCACCTGCGCGGACACTTCGTCCTGCGCGTCCGTGTCGTGGACCGCGCCCGCGCCCGGAGCGGACGGTGCCGCCTCCAGGAGGGGCATCTCGGAGGGATTCGAAGAACGACTCGTCACTGCGGGACTTCCTTTCTCATTGGGAACAGGCGGGGCAGGAGCCGGGTCTGCCGTGATGGGCAGCGCCAGGCGGCTCACCCCGAACACCACCAACCCCACGCCCAGCAGCGCGGCCACACCCCACCCCACGGCGGCCTTGCGGCGCGACCGCGCGGGTGGCGGCGCGGGGAACTCCCCCCGGGCGTCGCCGCGGAGGGCGTCTCCGCCCCGGGCATCACCGCGGCGGGCGTCTCCCCCCGGGCGTCGCCGCGGGGGCCGCCGGTGGCTCGGACGCCTCGGCGGGCGCGCTCGCACTCGCCACCGGGGCGTCCCGGGGCTCCGGATTGAGGGGCAGCACCGGCGCGAACCCGGACGACTCCCGGGCAGGGACGGGCCGCGAGGACGTGGCGGTGTCCGGCACCATGCGCACCCGCGGGGCCTCCCCGTCCGCGCCCTCGGGCGGCCGGTCCAACGACACCTTCCAGGCCGGCTGCCGCTTCTCCTTGGCCACGTCCCACAGGGCCTGGAGCAGCGCCTCCGTGCCGGCGTAGCGGTCCTCCGGGCGCTTCGCGAGCAGCCGCAGGGCGATGTCGCCCAGGGCGCGCGGCACCTTCGGATTCACGACGTGGGGCGCGCGCGGCGTCACCGTCTCAATGGCCGGCAGCAGGCGGTCATACGGGAGCTTCGGGTCGAACGCGTAGCCATCCGTGAGCGACTCGTACAGCAGCGCGCCCAGCGCGTAGAGGTCCCCGGGCACCCCCGCGTCGAAGTTGGCGCCCTGCTGCCAGGTGCCTTCGCGCAGGAAGGCGACGCACTCGGGCGGCAGCAGGTGCGGCGCGCCGGGCGCCACGCCCACCGTCAGCGTCGTGGCCCCGGGCAACCGCACCGTGCCCAGGTCGATGAGCATGGGGCGCTCGTCCTCGCGGCGGATGAGGACGTTGTCCCCCTTCAAGTCCCGGTGGTGCACGCCCCGGCGATGCAGGTCCCCCACCACGCGCACCAGCTCCGTGAAGACGGACAAGAGGTGCGCCGCCGTGGGCTTCACCCGCCAGCGCCATTCGTGGAACGTCTCACCGTCGATGTAGTCGGTGACGAAGTACAGGTAGCCCTCGGGAGGCTCCGGCCAGCGGTCCACGGCGTGCAGCGCCGGGAGGTTCGGGTGGGGGGCGCAGGCCAGCAGCGCCGCCACTTCGTGCGCCAGCCGGCCGTTGATGTCCTCCTCCTCCGCCGCGTGGAGCCCCGCGGGGCGGAGCGCCATCTTCAGCGAGTAGTGGCGGCCCGCGCGCTCCACCTGGAAGACCCGGCCGAAGCCGCCCGAGCCCAGCGACGCCACGACCCGCCAGGGGCCGACCTCGCTGCCCGCGACGAGCTGGTCCGGATGGAAGGGAGGCGACCTCACCGCCACGGCCGGTGCCCTCCTCCCGCCCCACCCGCAACGTCACGCGCGAGACGCACCGCCCGTGGCGGCGACATCCGCGCGGAAGACTCGGTAACCACCCAGGGAGCGGGGCTGGACAAGGGCAACCTCCAGGGTTGACCCTATCCTTTTCGCCGGGGATGTCACGTTTTCACTTACCCGCGAGGTAAGTCCGCTGCTCAGGAGGACCCAACGCCCTCCGTTGGGTCCACCGCCTCGGCGGCGTCCGCCCAGCGCCCGCCCAGCCGGGCCTCGGCGGCCAGGGCCTCGTCCCAGGAGGGGCCATCCGGCAGCAGGCGCGAGGCGTTCTCCAGGGCGAGCCGCTCCAGGGCGCGCTCCTCGCACAGCCGCCGCAGCCCCTGCGCGTCCAACCCCAGACGGGCCAGCCAGGCCTCACGGCGCGAGGCGGGCACGCGCTGGCCCCGCCACCACGCCGCCTCCGCCTCGTCCACCTCGGCGGCGGAGACGCTCAGCCCCTGGGTGCGCGCCCAGCCCGCGAGCAGCGCCCGGCGCAGCCCCGCCTCCGCCAGCGCCGCCGCGTCGGGAGACTCCCGGAGGACGTCCAGCACCCGGCCCGAGGACACCGGGCCCGCCTGCGTCGCCGTCACGTCATCCACCAGCCGCCTGCGCCGGACCAGGGACGACGGCACACGCGCCGGCCCCTGCTCCCCCGAGGACACGGCGCCCGCCTGTGTCGGGCTCACGCCATCCAGCCGCCGACGGCCGCGGGCGCCGGACGCCCCCGAAGCGCCGTGCCCGCCCAGGGCCCCAGCGCCATCCGTCGCCGTCACGCCATGGGACGACACACGCGAAGACAGGTGCGGCGCGGGCGCGCCCGAAGCCACCCACTCCGCCGCCGCGCGAAGGCACGCGAGCGCGTCCTGCCTCTTCAAGTCCTCCGCGCCGCGCACGAACCACCCGTCCCACGCGGCCCGGGTGGACGCGGGCCAGTGTGGCGTCACGGCCTCCAGCACCCGCGCCCACGTGCGCTCCTGGTAGAAGACGGCCTGCCCCGCGTCCACCAGCGCCTGGGCGGCGGCCCGGCCCAACACCCGCGCATGAGCCGCGCGCTCCGCGGCGTACCGCACGTTGACCAGGGGCACCGTGAGCGGACGCCAGCCGTGCTCCTCGTCCGCGTGCAGCAGCGCCACCTCCGAGTCGTCCACCACCACGCCGTCGCGGTACCACTCGAAGATGCGCCCCACGCCCACCATGCCGTGCGGGGCCAGCTCCGCCGCGCGCAGCGCGCCCATGCTGCCGCCACCGAAGACGGCCACGCCCGCCTCCAGCGCCGCCAGCAGCTCGTGGTGCCACACCGAGGGCTGCGCCTCGAAGACGCCATCCACCAGGGCAATGGCCCGGGGCCGCAGGCTCAGCGCGCGCCACACGTCTCCCTGCCGCGCGGGCGGCAGCACCGTGCAGGGCGCCAGCCGCTTCGCCTCCGCCTCCGGCAGCGAGGGCCCCAGGAACACCACCAGACTGTCCGCGCGCCGCTTCATAGGAGCTCCGAGATGCGCATGCCCGGCACCACCACGCGCTGGACGTGGAGGCCTTCCACCGGAGCGGTCAGCGCCACCGCCGCCGCCCGCGTGAAGCCCGCGCGCTGGAGCAACGCCAGCACCTGCCGCACCTGCCCCGCCGCCGCGCCGCGCGCCTTCGCCCCCACATCCGGCATGTCCGCCACGCGCCGACGCGGCCGGACCTGGGCGCAGGCCTCCGCGAAGCCCCGAGCGGCCTCGCGGTCCGTGGCGGCGACGTCCTCGCGAGCGCCGTGGATGTCCGTCAGCCGCGACTGCGCCGCCTCCAGCAAGGCCTTCAGCAGCGCCGACTCCCGCGTCAGCGCGCACGCATACCCCGCGGTGAGCGGCACCGGGCCCTCCTCCAGGTCCACCAATATCGCCGCGCCCACCGGCAACCCCACCGCGCCCGGCGTGCGCGACGCCGGCGTGGCATCGAAGAGGTACACGCCGAAGCCCCGCTCCCGCAGGCGGCCCGCCAGGGCCTCCACGGAGGGGGCGTGCTCCGCCAGCTCCGGAGCGCGCAGCAGCCGGCGATGGACACCCTCCTCCGTCCAGCCCTCAGGCAGGGCCCGCGCGAGCTGGTCCCGCTCCGTGGCCTCCAGCAGCGCGTGCAGCAAGGCCTTCTTCGCGTCCGGGTGCGCGCCGGAGCCATTGCTCGTCCACGCCACCGCCACCGGGCCCAGCGCGGGGCTTCCCGCGGGCGGCACGTGCAGGCCCTGGGCGGGCACCCACACCGGCGCACCGGAGTACAGGTCCGTGGCCTCGCGCCAGGCACAGCGCACGTGCGGGCTCCACAGGCGCGGCGCCACGAGCGCCCCCGCCGAGCCCAGCTCGTCCGCGCCCCACAGCGTGCCCATGCGGCCATCCAGCTCCGCGAGTGAGCCGCACACGAGCGCGTCCGGCGCCACCGTCTCCGCCGCCCACAGCTCCGCCGTCTCCAGCAGCGCGCCCCAGGCCGCGTCCTCGAAGGAGAGGCCCTTGCCGTTGCACACCTGGAGGACGTGGCCGCCCGGACGCACCGCGCAGGCCACCTCCACGCCGGTCCGGTCCAGCCCGGTGACGCGCGCCACCCGCGTCACGCCCATGGCCTGGGCCAGTCGTTGTTGAAACCGCCGCGAAGACAGCTCGTCCCTGGGAGGCCGCACGGGCGCGGACCTTATCCTGAACGCATGTCCGCCGGGTCCCTGGCAAACGTGGTAGGGACCGGGGCGCATGCTTTCCGTCGGAGACACCGCGCCGGACTTCACCGCCACCGACTGTCACGGGGCCACCTTCCGGTTGTCCTCCCTGCGCGGCCGGCGCGTGGTGCTCTTCTTCTTCCCCAAGGCCTTCACGGTGGGCTGCACCATCGAGAACCGCGCGTTCCGCGACAACCACGAGCTGCTCGAGGGCCTGGGCGCGGAGCTGGTGGGCGTGTCGGTGGACACGCAGCGCACGCAGTGCGAGTTCGCGGAGGCCGAGGGCATCCACTTCTCCCTGCTGGGAGACGCGGACCGGAGCATCAGCCGCGCCTATGACGTGCTCTGGCCGGTGCTCAACGTCGACCGCCGCGTCACCTTCATCCTCGGCGCGGACGGCCGCGTCGAGGAGGTCATCCGGCACGAGGTCCGCGTCTACCGGCACCTGGACGACGTGCTCCGCTACCTGCGCGCGAACCCGCTCCCGGCGCCCTGACGGGCGCTCACTCCCAGGCGCAGTGGTACTCGCAGTGCGGCGCGCCGCGGGCACGGCACATGGGGTGGGTGATGCGCACGGCGCGCCCCCCACACAGCTCGATGGCCCGCTCGTGCCAGCCGATGATGGTGAGGCAGTCCGGCTCGGTGACGTTCTCCGCGCCGAAGGTCCGCAGCACGGCGGAGCTCGGCCCCGTCTGCTCATAGGTGCGCGAGCCCACCGCGTAATAGAAACGGTAGATTCGCGGCGCCTGGCTGAGCAGGAAGTGCGGCTCCCCCGCCCGGATGAAGACGTGCTGCGCGCCGTGCAGCGCCTCGTCGGCGGAGGCGCGCCCCATCTCGATGAAGGCCCGGTCCTTGTCCTCCGGCGACATGACGCCCGCGATGGCCGCGTCCAACCGCAGGTTCAGCTCCAGCGGATACCAGCCGACCGGCAGCAACATCTTCCGCAGCAGCGCCTGGTCCTCCGCGGGCAGGCGCCGCAGCACCTCATCCACGCGGACCTGCCCGCCATGCTGGCGCAGCATGTTGAGCCGCGAGATGAGCACGCCGCCCTTGATGCGTGAGCCACTTCCTTGGGTCAACATGCCCCCGTCCCAGGTCGTCACCGCCCACGCATTGTCCCAGGGCCGCCGGTTCTCCTTCAACCCGGCAAGGCACGATTCCCACCGCGATAGTCAGAAATTCAAGAACAGACAGAAATCACAGAAGGAAATCCGCAGAAATTAACCTTTATCTCCGTCCGGGGTTGGAGCCACGTGAGCATCAGGGAGACAGGCGGCCGGGTGGTGTCCCTGCCCGTGCGCGTGGCCCGGGCGGGCCTGGAGCGAGCGCCAGACGAGGCGCTCTGCCGCGCCTTCCTGGACGGCGAGCCGGCGGCCTTCGAGGTGCTGGTGATGCGGCACCGCGCGCTCGTCTTCTCGCTGGTGCGCCGCTACGTGACGCGGCCGGAGGACGCGGCGGACCTGGTGCAGAGCGCCTTCCTGCGGGCGCTGGAGGCCTCGCGCCGCGTCTTCGCGCGCTTCACGCCGTCGGGGCCGGCGCCCTTCCGGGCCTGGCTGGTGCGCATTGCCCTCAACCTGGCGAAGAACCACGCCCGCCAGGGCCAGCGCTGGCGCCCCGTGCTGGTCGCCGCCGGTCCGGACGACGTGGTGGAGGACCCGTCGGAGTCCGCGCAGGAGCGGATGGAGCGGGCCGAGCGGGAACGGCAGGTGCGCGCCGAGGTGCTCACCCTGCCCCGCCGGCAGCGCGAGGTGCTGACGCTGCGCGTGGACGGCGGGCTGGCGTTCAAGGACATCGCCGAGACGCTCGGCATCACGGAGAACAACGCGAAGGTGCAGTTCCACCATGCGATGAAGCGCCTCAAGGCGCGGGTGGGCGTGCCGGAGGAGAAGCACTGATGGCTGCATGCCCTGACCAGGAAGCGCGGCTGGACCTGCACGCCGCGGGAGCGCTGGAGGACGACGACGCGCTTGGGCTCATCCAGCACCTGGAGGGCTGCGAGGGGTGCCGGCGGGCGCTCGCGGCGTCCAGGGAGGTGCTCTCGCTGGTGGCGCTGCCCCCGCTGTCGCCCCAGGAGAAGCTGGAGCTGGAGGAGCTGCCCCGGCGCACGCTGTCGGAGTGGCGGCGCGGCGCCCGGCGGCAGGGCCTGGGGCTGAGGACATTGGGCGCGCTGGTGGCCACCGCCGCGGCGGTGACGCTGGTGCTGCTGGTGCCCGGCGCGTGGCGCGTGACGGGCCCGGAGACTCCGGGCCCCTCGCCGGAGGCGGTGACGACGCGCCCCGCGGCCGAGGCCGCCGGGGAGGTCGACGCCGAGACGATGGCCGCCTTCGAGGCGTGGGCGGGGCTGGAGCCGCTGGACGCGGTCCTGGTCGAGGACTCCGACGGCTGGGACGAAGACCTCGACTTCGACGTGGGAGAGACGCTGTGAGGACGACGGTGCGGACGCGGATGGCGGTGCTGATGCTGGCCCTGCTGCCCTGGGTGGCGGTGGCCGCGCCCACCGGGCGCGAGGCCCGCTTTGAAGAGCGCATGGAGCGCGCGGAGAAGCGCCAGCGGCTGCGGCAGGTGCTGGAGCTGTCGGACGCCCTGGGCCTGGACAACGCGCAGGCGCTGAAGATGGAGCAGACGCTGGAGCGCTTCGACGGGCGCCGGCGCCCGCTGCGGCGGCAGGTCCGTGAAGCGGCGCGAGTGCTCCACCGGGCGTCCCGGGGTGACAGTGAGGCCCTGGCGCAGGTGGACGCGGCGGCGCTGAGCGCCTTCGAGGCGCGTGAGAAAATCGCGGCGCTCGACAAGGAGCTGTACCTCACGCTCGCGAAGGAGCTGCCGCAAGAGAAGCGCGCCCGGCTGGCGCTCACGTTGGCGCGCAGCGAGGGCCGCCAGAAGATGAAGCGGGGGCCCGGGGAGCGGTAGCACCGCGGCCGGGGAGGGCCGAGCATCCCTCTTCTGAGGCGAGCGCCGTGCCGTGGCTACCGTCCCGGAGGCCCCGGCGCGCACCGCGCCGCCACCGAGGAGGCTTGCTTGCGGCTGCTGACCCGAATCGCCCCACCGCTGCTGGCGCTGGCTTTCGCCGCGTGCTCCAGCATCGACGTGAACACCCACTATGACCCCGCCGCCACGCAGAAGCTGGAGGGGTACCGCACCTATGCCTGGCTCCCCCAGCCCACGGGCATGGACGAGCGCGTCTACAACCCCATCGTCGGCGCGCGCGTCGAGCAGACGGTGGACCGCTACCTGCTCGCGCGCGGCTACCAGAAGGTGGAGACCGGCGACAACCCGGACTTCCTCATCGGCTGGCACGGCGCCATCCACAACGCGCTGAAGGCGGAGACGGTGGACGCCTACTACGGCTACCCGTGGGGCGGCCCCTTCACGGACCCCTTCTACGCGGGCGGCGCCGTCACCATGCCGGAGACGTACATGCGGGAGTACGAGGAAGGCTCCCTCATCCTCGACATCGTCGACCCGCGGTCGAAGCAGCTCGTCTGGCGCGGCACCGCGCAGGCGGAGCTGGAGGCGAACGCCAGCGCGGAGCAGCAGCAGCAGAAGCTGGATGCGTCGGTGAAGGAGCTGCTGGAGCGCTTCCCGCCCAAGCCGAAGTGAGGGCGCCTTCAGGGCGAGGGCTGCTCGGCGAGCGTGCCCTCCTCCACGGCCCGAGCAGCGCGCCGGGACTCGGGGACGATGAGCGGCCGCTCCAGGCGGTCCCGCTCCCAACCGCCCAGGTCCGCGCAGGCCTCGTAGGTGCTCTGGAGGAAGTCGAGCAGGTACGCCCGAGGGTCCTCCGCGCGCCGCACGTCGTCGTACGCCAGCAGGAACTCCTTGATGTCGGCGTCGTAGCGGGCCTCGGCGGGGCGCACGCTGGCGCGCGCGAAGCCCTCCGGCTCCGGGGCCGCGTAGCTGTAGAAGGCCGCGCCGCCCGTGGCCTGCAGGCCGGGCCAGAAGCCCGCGCTGCTGACCTCCTCGCGGTAGGCCTCCTGGGTGATGGGGTCCGCCCCGGGACGCTCCGGCGCGGGCCGCCCGGAGAAGCGCGTCACCGCCAGGTCGAAGCTCCCCCAGAAGAAATGCACCGGGCTGCACTTGCCGGTGAAGCGCGCGCGGAAGGCCTCGAAGACAAGCGTGGCCTGGAGCTGCGCCCGCCACCAGCGCTCCACGGCCTCGCCGTCATAGCTGGCGTGGCGGAAGTCCTCGCCAAAGGGCGTGGTGTCATCCGGAATCTCGACGGGCTGCTCCCAGATGCGCACCTCGATGCCCAGGGAGCGCAGCGTCGCCATGAAGTCCCGGTAGAACTCCGCCACGGGCCGGGGCTCCAGCGCCATCACCCGGGACGGCCCGCGGTTGGCGTGCACGTGCAGCTCATGCGCGCGGAAGTCGAACTCCACCTCGAAGGCGCCATTCCCGTACGGGATGAGGCCCGTCGTCAGGCCTCGCGCCGTCACGCGGAACGCGACGTTCCACCAGTGGTTCTGCGGCGGCGTCAGCGCCAGCTTCACCTTGCCGACGACCTGGGTGTACCGGTGCAGCGTGGCGTAGGTGTCCTGCCACGCCTCCAGAGGCAATGGGGGCCACGCCTCGTCCAGAGTGTCCATGGGGTCTCCCTTCAAGCCGTGTCGGCATTCAGGGTGAGACCCCGCCGGCGCCCATGCCAGGGCGCCAGCCAGGGCCGCATGCCACCAGGGCGGGGACCGGAGGGCCAGCCCCCACGCGCCCTCTTCCGCGGCTACGGCTGCGCGAGCGCGCTGTCGATGGCCGCCTTCAGCTCGGCGCTGTCCGGCGTCACCGCGCTGGCGAAGCCGGCCTTCACCTGCCCGTCCTTGCCCACCACGAACTTGTGGAAGTTCCACTTGGGCGCGGGGTGGTGCTGAGACAGGAACGCGTAGACGGGCGACTGGCCGTCCCCCTTCGTCTTCACCTTCTCGAACATGGGGAAGGTGACCTTGTAGCGCAGCTCGCAGAACTTCTTGATGTCCTCCGACGAGCCCGGCTCCTGGCCGCCGAAGTCATTGGACGGGAAGCCCACCACCACCAGGCCCTTGTCCTTGTAGTCCTGGTGGAGCTTCTCCAGGCCCGCGTACTGCGGCGTGTAGCCACATTCGGACGCGGTGTTCACCACCAGGACGACCTTGCCCTGGTAGTTGGACAGCTTCTCCGGCTTGCCGTCGAGCCGGTTCGCGGTGAGGTCATGGAAGGACATGGGCTTCTTCTCGCTCGTGGATTCGGACTTCGCGGGGGACGGCTTCGGCGCCGCGGCCCACGCGGGGGTGAAGGCCAGCGCCGAGGCCAGGGTCAACAGGGGAAGGGTTTTCATGCCGCTCCCCAGGATGCCCCAGTCCCCCGCCCGTTTCACGCACGCCGCGCCGCGGCACGGGGGCGGGTGTCCTCGCCGGAAAACAGCGACTTGAGCACGCGTCCGGTGGGCGTCTTCAGCTTCGCCACCTCGCGAGGCGTCCCCGTGGCGACGATGTGACCTCCCGCCTCACCGCCGTCGGGCCCCAGCTCCACCACGTGGTCCGCCGCGCCAATCACGGACGGGTGGTGCTCGATGACCACCAGCGTGTCGCCGCGGTCCACCAGCCGGCCCATGAAGGTGATGAGCTTCTCCACGTCCCCCAGGTGCAGGCCGGTGGTGGGCTCGTCCAGCACGTACAACGTGGGCTCGTGACGGGCGGAGGCCGTCAGCTCGGCCGCGAGCTTCAAGCGCTGCGCCTCGCCGCCGGACAGGGTGTTGGAGCCCTGGCCCAATTGGAGGTAGCCCACGCCCAGGTCCGCCAGGCACTCCAGCGGCGCGGCCACGCGGGGCAGCGCCTTGAAGACGTCCTTGGCCTCGTCCGCGGAAAGGCGCAGCACGTCGCCAATGGTGAGCCCGTGGTAGCGCACCTCCAGCGTGGCGGCGTCGAAGCGCGCGCCGTTGCAGGCCTCGCACGGCGTCACCACATCCGGCAGGAAGGACATCTCATGGGAGATGGCGCCCTGCCCCTCGCACGCGGCGCACCGGCCGCCGCTGGCGGAGTTGAAGGAGAAGCGCGTGGGCGAGAAGCCCTTGATCTTCGCCTCGGGCGTGGCCGCGAACACGCGGCGCAGCTCGTCCCAGATGCCCAGGAAGGTCGCCGGCACCGAGCGCGGCGTGCGGCCAATGGGCGACTGGTCCACCGACAGCACGCGCTTCACCGCCTCCGCGCCGTGCAGCGACGTGAAGGGGCCGGGCTTCGCCGTGACGCGGTCCAGCTTCTCGCGCAGCGCCGGGTACAGCACCTGGCGAATCAGCGTGCTCTTCCCGGAGCCCGACACGCCGGACACCACGTTGAGCCGCCCCACCGGCAGCCGCAGGTCCACGCGCTTCAGGTTGTTGGCCCGCGCGCCCTTGAGCTCAAGCCACTGCTTCGGCTCGCCGCGCCCGGAGGGCGGCCGCACCTGCGCCTCCTTCAAGGCGCGCGCGGTGGGCGAGTCGCTCTCCAGCACCACGTCCGGAGGCCCCTCCGCCAGGATGTGCCCGCCGCCCCGGCCGCCCGTGGGCCCCAAATCCAACAGGTGGTCCGCCGCGCGGATGGTGTCCGAGTCATGCTCCACCACCAGCACCGTGGAGCCCGTGGCGACCAATGCGCGCAGGTTGTCCAGCAGCCGGTGCGTGTCGCGCGGGTGCAGGCCGATGGTGGGCTCGTCCAGCACGTACATGGCGCCGGTGAGGCCCGCGCCCAACTGCGCGGACAGGCGCAGCCGCTGCATCTCCCCACCCGACAGCGTGGCGGCGTTGCGGTCCAGGGACAGGTAGCCCAGCCCCACGCGCTCCAGGAACTCCATGCGCCGCAGCAGCTCCTGCCGGGACGGCTCGCCCAGCAGCGCCCGGTCCCCCTTGAACTTCCAGCCGCGCACCCGCTCCAGCGCGGACGCCACGGACTGCTGCACCACCTCGTGGTAGCGCGCGCCCTCCAGCCGCACGCCCCGGGGCACGGGGGCCAGCCGGCTGCCGCCGCAGGTGCGGCACGGCGCCACCTCGCCCTCGGCCATCGCCTCGGCGCCACCCTGCACGCCGGTGCCCTCACACGACTCGCAGCGGCCCTGTTTGGTGTTGAAGGAGAACCAGCGCGGATCCAGCTCCGGCACGGCGGTGCCGCACCTGGGGCAGGTGCGCTCGGTGGACAGCAGCGTCTCGCCCTTGCCGGCGTCCACCTTCACCGCGCCCTGGCCCCAGCCCAGCGCCTTCTCGAAGACGTCGCGGTCCAGCTTGGACAGCCTGCCCTCGTACATGACGAGGTCGATGTCGTGCTCGCGCGTCTTCGCCAGGCGCGGCGGGTCGTCCGTGGAGGCCCGCTTCCCATCGACGATGGCTTGCGTGATTCCCGCCCGCGCGGCGGCCGTGAAGACGTCCAGGTAGGTGCCCTTGCGCGCGCGCACCGCGGGCGCCAGCAGCGTGCCCTCCCCCTTCATCGCCGTGAGCCGCGCGAAGAGCAGGTCCGGAGACATGGAGGTGATGGGTGAGTCGTCATCCGGGCAGTGCGGCTCGCCCAGCTTGGCGAACAGCAGGCGCAGGTAGTGGGCCACCTCGGTGACGGTGGCCACGGTGCTGGTGGCCCCCGCGCGCGAGGTGCGCTGCTCCAGCGCCACCGACGGCGGCAGTGAGCTGATGCGCTCCACGTCCGGCCGCGGCATGGAGGGCAGGAACTGCCGGGCGTAGGGGCTCAGCGTCTCCAGGAAGCGGCGCTGCCCCTCGGCGAACACCACGTCGAACACCAGCGAGCTCTTGCCCGAGCCGCTCGGCCCGGTGACGACGGTCATCTTCCCCAGGGGAATCCGGCACGACACGTCGTGCAGGTTGTGCTCGCGCGCGTGCTCCACCTCGATGGCGGGCACCTCGCCCCTGCCCGGCTTGCGCAGCTTCACCGCGCGGCCCAGCGGCTTGCGCTCGCCGCGCAGGGCCTGGGCGGTGGCGCCCTTGCCGCGCGCCACGTCCTCCGGCGTCCCCTCCGCGACCAACTGGCCGCCGTCGCGCCCGCCCACCGGCCCCAGGTCGAGGACCCAGTCCGAGGCCTTCATCACCGCCACGTCGTGGTCCACCACCAGCACGCTGGCGCCGAAGTCCACCAGCGCGTGCAGCGCGGTGATGACGTGCCGCACGTCCTCCGCGTGCAGGCCGGCGCTGGGCTCGTCGATGAGGAACAGCGTCCCCCGCGCCTCGCTGGCCAGCGCGCGCGCCAGCTTGAGCCGCTGCGCCTCGCCCCCGGACAGCGTGGACAGCGGCTGTCCCAGCGGCAGGTAGCCCAGGCCCAGCCGCGCCACCGGCCCCAGCGTGCGCTTCAGCGCCGCGTCACCGCCGAAGTGCTGGAGCACCTCCTCCACCGTCATCTCCAGCACCTGGGCCACGCTGAAGCCCTGGTGGCGGACGGCCAGCACCTCGTCCTTGAAGCGGCGGCCCCGGCACACCGGGCACAGCAGCGCCACGTCGGCCAGGAACTGCATCTCCACCGTCTCGTAGCCTTCCCCCGAGCACGCCTCGCAGCGGCCCTTGTCGACGTTGAAGGAGAAGTGCGCCGCCGTGAGGCCCCGCACCTCCGCGTCCGGCTCGGAGGCGAAGCGCTCGCGCAGCCGGTCCCACGCCTTGGTGTACGTGGCCGCGTTGCCGCGCGACGTGCGCCCCAGCGGAGACTGGTCCACCAGCGTGACGGCCCTCACCGCCTCCATGCCCTCCACCGCGTCCACCGCGCCGGGCGCCTCCACGTCCTTCACGCCCAGCCGCCGCGCCAGGTGCCGGTACAGCACCTCGTCCATCAGCGTGCTCTTGCCCGAGCCGCTGGGCCCCGTCACCGCGCACAGCACGCCCAGGGGCACCTTCACCGTGAGGTCCTTCAGGTTGTGCTCGCGGGCCCCCCGAATCACCAACTCCCCGGTGCGCGCGCGCGGCGCGCGCTTCACCTCGTCCACGCCGGCCAGCAGCCGGCCCGTGGGCAGCTCCTGCTTCTTCGCCAGGGCCTCCGGCGTGCCGTCGAACACGAGCCGCCCGCCCTGCTTGCCCGCCCCGGGCCCCAGCTCCAGCACGCGGTGCGCGGAGCGGATGACCAGCGGGTCATGCTCGATGACCAGCGCGATGTTGCCCCGCTCCGCCAGCTCCGCGATGGCCTCCGTCAGCGGCGGCACGTCGCCCGGGTGCAGGCCCACGGTGGGCTCGTCCAGGACGAAGAGCGCGCCGGTGAGGGACGTGCCCAGCGCGGCCGTCAGGGACACCCGCTGCGCCTCGCCGCCCGACAGCGTGCGCGCGGGCCTGTCCAACGTGAGGTAGCCCAGGCCCACCCGCTGGAGGTAGCGCAGGCGCCCGGCCAGCTCGCGCCGCGCCAGCTCGCCCTGCCCCGTGGTGGTGCGCAGCGCGTCCAGCCGCGCCAGCGCGTCCGTCAGCTCCAGGCGGTGCCACGACGGCAAATCCAACCCGCCCACGCGGTACGCGCGCGCCTGGGCGTTGAGGCGCCCGCCGCCGCAGCGCTCGCACAGCGTATAGGCGCGGTAGCGCGCCAGCAGCACGCGCACGTGCATCTTGTACGTGCGGCCCTCCATCCACCGGAACCACGCGCGCACGCCCGGGTAGGCGCGGCCGTCGTCGTAGTCGCCCTCGCCCTCCAGCACGGACTCGCGCTGCTCGGGCGTCAAGAGGCCCCAGGGCTTGTCCCAGGGAATCCCCCGCGCCTTGCACCAGCGCTGGAGCATGCCGCGCTCCCAGGTGGTGGACTGGCCGGACCAGGGCCGGATGGCGCCCTGGGACAGGCTCAGGTCGGGGTTGGGAATCACCTTGCCCCAGTCGATGCCAATGGTGCGGCCGAACCCGCGGCACGCGGCGCACGCCCCCACCGGGGACTGGTAGCTGAAGAGGCCGGGCCGCGCGGCCTCGAACTCCTTCGCGCACTTCGGGCACACCAGCCCGCGCCGCAGCCGCTGGGGCACGCCCTGGCCGGGGACGAACAGGTGGGCCTCGCCGTCGGCGCGGCTCCACGCGTCCTCCAGGGCCTGCGTCACGCGCGACAACTGCGCGTTCGTCAGCTTCACCCGGTCCACCACCACGCGCGCGACTCCGGCCGGGTCGGTCGCCTCGGCGGGCCGGAGCGACTCCAGCTCCTTCACCTCGCCCTGCACCATCAGCCGGTGGTAGCCGTCCTTCAGCAGCCGGGCCCGCGCGTCCAGGAAGGCCGCCGTGTCGGGGATGCGCAGCGGGAAGGTGAGGATGGCCTGCGCGTCCGGGTGCTCGCGGATGGCCGCGGCCGCCGCCACGCGCGCGTCCGTCCGCACCGCCTCCACGCCGCAGGTGCCGCACACGGGCACCGCCTCGCGGGTGAAGAGCGCGGACAGGTACGGCTCCACGTCCGCCAGCGTGGCCACGGTGGAGCGGGAGCTCTTCACCGGCGCGCGGCGGTCCACCGCCACGCCCGCCGCCACGGGCTCCAGCGCGTCCATCGGCGGCCGCTCCAGCCGCTCGAGGAACTGCCGGGCATACGGGCTGAAGCTCTCCACGAAGCGCCGCTGCCCCTCGGCGTACAGGGTGTCGAGCGCCAGGCTCGACTTGCCGGCGCCGGAGACGCCAGTGACACAGACGAACTCCCCTTCCGAGAGGTCGACCGACAGGTCCTTCAGGTTGTGCGTGCGCGCGCCAACGAGGTGAGTCTTGTGCATACGGGTGGCACGTTTAACGACTGGACAGTCCGCGGCCAATCACAACTGAGCGAGCACCCGCGGGCACTCGCCTCCCTGGCCGCCGATGGAGCGGACACCCGGGCCCGGGAGGCCCGCTCAGGCGTCCGTCCAGCGCACCCGCAGCGAGTACCCGGTGGCCTGCCGCTCCAGCACCTCCACCCGGGGCTTCACCCGGGTGCGCAGCAGGACGCCCTCCACCACGCCCGCGACGAAGTCCGGCAGCGGGTCCGGGTCCACCACGCGGATGCGCCACTCCGCCGTCTGCACCGGCTCCAACGACATCTTCATGTCCTCACGCCCGGCGCGCAGGTACGTGGGCAGTCGCGTCAGACACCGCTCCGTCCCCAACAGGGGCGCGGCGGTGGCGAAGATGCGGCCCACCAGCGTCTGGGCGAAGCCCTCCACGTAGCGGTAGCCCAGGGCGCGGTTGGCCGCTTCGGCGGGCTGCCCCGCATACACATGGCGGCGCGCCACGCCCAGGGCCGCCCGCCACACCGCGAGCGGGTAGTACTCCTGCGCGGCCTCCATGTCGTAGCCAATGTCTCTCAAGGACTGGGCGAAGGGGCCCATGGGCTTCAGGGCATGCACGAAGAGCCCGTCGAAGTTCCGCCGAGGCACCTGCACCGGCAACGGTGGCGGCTTCTGCGGCTCGATGGCCGTCTTGTCGTCCGCGCCCCGCCGTTCCATGCGCTCCCCCTGTCTCCACCGGTCCACCCCGGTCCTGTGCCCAGTGTAACAGCCCGGGCGCTCCGTCACCTCCACACCCCACCGGCGCGGCCACCCGCTTTTACAACAGCAGACGTCGTGTCACGATGCGCGGCCGTCATCACGAGGAGCTCCATGCGGGTCCTGATTGTCACCCAGGGGGGAGGGGCGGACCTGGCGCCACTCGAAACCCGGCTGCGTGAGCAGGGGCACACGGTGGTCACCGTGACACGCGAGGCGGACGTGCCCGCCGCGTGGCGCAGCGGCACCTGCGCGCTCGTGGTGGTGGATGCCCGGACGGACACCTCACGCGTCCCGCTGGTGCGCGCGCTGCGCAGCCTGCCCGGCGCCGAGGAGTCGGTCATCATGCTCCTGGGGCACCGGGGCGCCCTGGGCGCGCTGCGCCCCGCCCTGGACGCCGGCGCCGAGGACCTGCTGGCGTGGCCGGTGGATGACGAGGAGCTGACGCTGCGGCTGGAGCTGGCCCGCCGCCGCTTCGTCCGGCGCGAGGGCCGCAAGCGCATGTCCCTGGGGGATGACCTCAAGGAGACGCTGCTGGCCGTCAGCCCCGTGCCCACGTCCATCACCACCATCGCGGAGGGGCGCGTGGTGGCGGCCAATGACTTCTACTTCCAGCTCTTCGGCTACCCGCGCGAGGAGGTCATCGGGCGCACCACGTTGGAGCTGGCGCTGTGGGAGACCCCGGTCGACCGCGCACAAATCGTGGAGAAGCTGCGCCGCCACGGAACGGTGCGCGGCGTGGACGCCCGGTACCGCACCCCCGAAGGGGAGCTGCGACACACGCTGCTCTACATGGGGCTGGTCTCCTACGGCGGCGCCCCCCACATCATCTCCTTCTTCCCGGACATCACCCCGCTCAAGCACGCCGAGGAGAGCCTGCGCCGCTCCGAGGTGAGCTTCCGCACCCTCATCGGCAGCCTGCCGGACCTGGTGGCCGTCTTCGACACCGGCGCGCGCGTGCGCTACGCCAACCTCAAGGTCGCCACGGCCCTGGGCTACGACAACGTCAACGAGCTGCTGGGCAAGCACATCTCCGACATCATCCCGAAGGAGGACTTCGCCAGCGCCGACGCGCGCATGCACGAAGCCCTCCGCACCGGCCGCGCGGCGCTCCAGGAGCGGCGGTTGGTGAAGCGCGACGGCAGCGTGCTGCACGTGGAGTCCACCACCTTCCCCCTGCCCTTCGACGGCGAGGACTCCATCGTCTCCGTCTCCCATGACTTGACGGAGCGCTACCAGATGCAGGCGCGGCTGATGCTCGCGCAGCGCATGGCCTCCGTCGGCACGCTGGCGGCGGGCGTGGCGCACGAAATCAACAACCCCCTGGCCTACCTCACCGCCAACCTGGCCTTCGCGCGCGAGGAGCTCGCCAGCGCGATGCCCCGGCTGGCGGAGTGCGTGGCCAGCGCCCAGGCCGCGCTCGCCGAGGCCCAGCAAGGCGCTGACCGGGTGCGCAGCATCGTCCGGGACTTGAAGACCTTCAGCCGGGTGGACTCAGCGGAGAGCGCGGAAGTGGACATCCGGCAGGTGCTGGAGTCCACGCTGAACCTGGCCACCACGGAGATCCGCCACCGCGCCCGCCTGGTGAAGCAGCTCGACGCGGTGCCCACCGTGGTCGGCAACGAGTCCCGGCTGGGTCAGGTGTTCCTCAACCTGCTGGTGAACGCCGCCCAGGCCATCCCCGCGGGGACGCCGGAGCGCCATGAAATCCGCGTCGTCACCCGCCTTTCGGGCGACGGCCGCGTCTGCGTGGAGGTGTCGGACACGGGCGCGGGCATCGCCAAGGACCACCTGCCGCGCCTGTTCGACCCTTTCTTCACCACCAAGGAGCCCGGGGTGGGCACCGGCCTGGGCCTGTCCATCTGCCACAGCCTCGTCACGGCCCTCGGTGGGGAAATCCACGTCACCAGCGAGCCGGGCAAGGGCTCCACCTTCCAGGTGCTCCTCAACCCCTCCCAGCGGCCCGAGGCGGCGCGCCCGCCGCCAGCCCCGCCGCCCCCTCCCGCGCAGAGGCGGGGCCGCCTGCTGGTGGTGGACGACGAGCCGCTCGTCTGCACGGCCCTGGGGAGGACCCTGCGTCCGCACCACGACGTCACCCTCTCCACCCGGGCCCAGGAGGCCCTGGAGCGCATCGACGCCGGTGAGCGCTTCGACGTCGTCTTCTGCGACCTGATGATGCCGGGCATGAGCGGGATGGACTTCTACTCCGCCCTCCAGGCCCGCCACCCCGAGCAGGCCCGACGCGTCATCTTCCTCACCGGCGGCGCCGTGACCCCCCAGGCCCGGGCCTTCCTGGAGTCGGTGCCAGGCCCCCACCTGGAAAAGCCCTTCGCTGGCAGGGAACTCCTCTCCCTGATCCAGGAACGGCTGGCGCACACCTAGCGAATTGTCAGCCTGTGGAAGATTTGGACAGGCCCCCCCACCCCCTGCCCCTATCCTCCCCAGCGCCCCCGACCGCTGGGCAGGGGACCGTTCACAGAGCGCATGCGCAAAGTGTGCTTTCCGTGACTTTCCAGTGACATGAGCCTCCCAACCCACCGGAATCGCAACGTTTTTACGTGGGCGGATTCGAGCGCTGCGGGCTGGTACGCGGGTTGCTGAGGCACTGACGCGCCGCACCGCGAGTCCACGCGGTGCGTGCGGTCGGGCGAGGTCCGGGACACCGGAGCCGTTCGGCGGAACCTCTCACTCGGAGGCGCTCGGACGTGACGTCGTTGCGGCAGAAAGCGTTGAAGCGGGGTGCGCCGTGGCTGTGCGCCGTGGCGGTGGCGTCGAGCGGCGCCGCCGTGGCGGCGCAGCCGTCCGCGGCCAGGCCCCGGCCCGCGGCCACCCAGGGCACGACGGCCTTCTCCACCGAAACGGTGGTGGAGCGCGCGCGGGCGCTGGCGGCCCGTCCCTACGTGGCGCCGCCGAAGTCGCTGCCCAAGGCGTACTCCCAGCTCAGCTATGACGAGTACCGCGACATCCGCTTCCGTCCGGAGCGCGCGCACTGGCGTGACGCGGGCCTGCCCTTCCAGGTGCAGTTCTTCCACCCGGGCTTCCTGTTCCAGTCCCCGGTGGTGATGAACGTCGTGGAGGCGGGGCGCGCGCAGCCGCTGCCCTTCTCCCAGGAGCTCTTCAGCTACGGCAAGGTCGTCAACAAGGCCTCCCTGCCCCGCGGCGGCGTGGACGGCTTCGCGGGCCTGCGCTTCCACCACCCGCTCAACCGCCCGGACCTCTTCGACGAGCTGGCCGTGTTCCAGGGCGCCAGCTACTTCCGCTCGCTGGGCCAGGGCAACCTCTACGGCCTGTCCGCGCGCGGCATCGCCATCGACACCGCGCAGCCGAGCCCGGAAGAGTTCCCGGAGTTTCGTGAGTTCTGGCTGGAGCGCCCGGCGGACGGCGCGGACCGCGTGGTGGTGCACGCGCTGATGGACGGCCCCAGCATCACCGGGGCGTACCGCTTCACCCTCATCCCCGGCGCCAACACGGTGATGGAGGTGGAGGCCACCCTCTTCTCGCGCCGCACCATTGAAAACCTGGGCGTGGCGCCGCTCACCAGCATGTACCTGTTCGGTGAGAACGACCGCGCGAAGTTCGACGACTTCCGCCCGGAGGTCCACGACTCGGACGGCCTGCTCGTCTGGTCCAGGGATGGCGAGCAGCTCTGGCGTCCGCTGCAGAACCCGCGGCAGGTGCGCACCTCCAGCTTCCGCGCGGACAGCCCGCGCGCCTTCGGCCTGCTGCAGCGGGACACGGCCTTCCACAACTACGAGGACCTGGAGGCCCGCTACGAGCGCCGTCCCAGCGCCTGGGTGGAGCCCGTGGGTGAGTGGGGCGCCGGCGCGGTGCGGCTGGTGGAGATTCCCACGCCCGACGAGACGCACGACAACATCGTCGCCTTCTGGGTGCCGGACACCGCGCTGACGCCGGGCAAGCCGCTGCGCGTGGCCTACCGGCTGCACTGGGGCGCGAAGTCGCCCTGGGCGAGCACGGGCGGCGTCGTCACGTCGACGCGCATCACCTCCGCCATCACCCCCGGCATGCCGGTGGGCGAAGGCGTCACCCCGGCCACGCGCCGGTTCATCCTCGACTTCTCTCGCACCGCCCGCGCCGAGGACGGGCCGGTGGAGGCCGTCATCACCGCGGCCAAGGGCCAGGTGCTGCGCTCCACCATCCAGCGCCATGAACCCTCCGGTGGCTGGCGCACCACCTTCGAGCTGGAGCCCGAGGGCACCAGCGAGCCCATCGAGCTGCGCGCCTTCCTGCGCCGCGGCTCGGAGACCCTCACCGAGACCTGGAGCTATCTATGGATTCCGTGACGACGCCGAACACCTGCCCCTCCGTGACGACCGCCTGGGTCCGTCCGGAGACGTGCGTGGCGCTCGACGCCTTCTTCCAGGGCTTCGGCTTCGAGGCCGCTGACGACCTGGCCGCGCTGACGGCCTGGGTGCTGGAAGGTGTCACCGCGTCCAACGTGAAGCCGCAGGCCGCCGTGGCCCTGGCCCGGGCCCGCCTGGAGACGTGGCTGACGCGCGTGCTGGACATGGACGTGGTGGGCGAAGGCCGCCTGCTGACGCGGGGCCGCGCCGCCTTCGTCCTCTGCGACGGCGCGCGCTTCGGCGCCGCCGTGCTCACCCGGGACGCGGTGCCCCGCGAGCTGGCCCGCGCCCTGCGCGCCGCGGTGCCCGTGCCGACGCCGGCGCAGGTCGCCACGGCGATGCCGGAGCAGCAGCTCGTGCTGTGGCCGCTGGGCGAGCGCCTGCGCCGCTGGCTGCGCGCCGGGCAGCCCGACATGTCCATCTCCCGCTGACGCAGCCTCCCGCGCTGGGAGGTCCTTCGCGAGGTCCGCCATGCACGCTCATTCGTTCTCACCGGAGAGCGCCGGCATCCGGCGCCTCTTCGTCCTGGGCCTCGCCGCCGCGTCCACGGTGGCGGGCACCTGGGAGCTGCACCGCCTGCTGAGCGCGCGCGGCACCACCGCCCCCGAAGGCGTGCTGCTGGTGCTCTTCGCGCTGTGCTTCGGGTGGATTGCCCTGTCCTTCTGGACGGCGGTGGCGGGCTTCCTCCAGCTCGCGGTGAGCCGGCGCCTGCCGGGGCTGCGCTGGCCCACGGCGGAGGAGTCCGCCGCGCGGCTCACCTCGCGCACCTCGGTGGTGATGCCGGTCCACAACGAGGACCCGGCCTCCGTCTTCGCCAACGTGCAGGCCACCTACGAGTCCGTGGAGGCCACCGGGCAGCTCGACGCCTTCGACTTCTACATCCTCAGCGACTCCACGCGCCCGGAGGCGTGGATTGCCGAGGAGCTGGCCTGGGCGGACCTGTGCCGCCGCGTGGGCGGCCAGGGCCGCATCTTCTACCGGCGCCGCACGGACAACACCGGCAAGAAGGCCGGCAACCTCCAGGACTTCTGCGAGCGCTGGGGCCGCCACTACGACTTCACCGTCGTCCTGGACGCCGACAGCCTGATGGACGGCCGCACCCTGGTGACGATGGCGCGGCTCATGGAGCTCAACCCGCGCGCGGGCATCCTCCAGGCGCCGCCGCTGAACGTGGGCCGCGGCACCCTCTTCGCCCGGCTCCAGCAGTTCGCGGGGCGCGTGTACGGCCCGGTGGTGGCCGCGGGCGCCGCCGCGTGGCAGCTCGGCGAGTCCAACTACTGGGGGCACAACGCCATCATCCGCACCGAGGCCTTCATCCAGCACTGCGGCCTGCCGGTGCTCCCGGGCCAGCAGCCCTTCGGCGGCCACATCCTCAGCCACGACTTCGTGGAGGCCGCGCTGATGCGCCGCGCCGGCTACACCGTGTGGCTGGTGACGGAGCTGGGGGGCAGCTTCGAGCAGCCGCCTCCAAGCCTGCTGGACTACGCCCAGAGAGACCGCCGCTGGTGCCAGGGCAACCTCCAGCACCTGAGCCTGGTGGCCGCGGGCGGCCTGCACCCCATCAGCCGGGGCCACCTCCTCATGGGGGTGATGTCCTACGCGGCGTCACCGCTGTGGCTGCTGTTCCTGGTGTCCGGGCTCATCGCGGGCCTCTACGACGGCTGGCTGTCCTTCTCCAACCCGCACCTGCTGGAGGACCTGCCGCCGGAGGCGCTGACCTTCGACGCGCAGGGCTCCATGCGGCTGTTCGCCGTGTCCATGGCCATGCTGTTCGCGCCCAAGGTCTTCGGGCTGCTGCTGGCGCTGGCGAACGCGAAGGACTCGGCGCGCATGGGCGGCCGGGTGCGCCTGGTGCTGAGCGTGCTGCTGGAGAGCGTGCTGGCCACGCTGATGGCGCCGGTGATGATGCTGTTCCAGTCGCACTTCGTGTTCGGCACGTTGCTTGGCTACAAGGTGAGCTGGTCCAGCCAGCAGCGCGACGACGCCGACCTGCCCTGGTCCGAGGCGGCCCGCCGGCACGCCACCCACACCGGCGTGGGCGTGGTGCTGGCCGCGGTGGCGTCCTTCCTGTCGCCCGGGCTGCTGCTGTGGCTGTCGCCCGTCGTCGCGGGCCTGCTGCTGTCCATTCCCCTCTCCGTCTTCACGTCCCGCGCGTCGCTGGGCGCGTGGCTGGAGCGGCGCGGCCTGCTGCTCATCCCCGAGGAGACGGAGCCGCCCCGCGTGCTGGAGCGCTCGCGCGAGGTGGCCGAGGAGCACGCGCTGGAGCCGGTGGCGGACGCGGTGGACCACGTCATCTCGGATGCCAAGGCGCACGCGCTGCACCTGGCGCTGCTGGAGTCCCAGCCCGCTCCGGCCGCCGTGCCCATGGCGCTGGCCTCCGCGCGGCGCAAGCTGCTGGGCGGGGACACCCTGGAGCCACTGTCCGGGCCGGAGAAGACGGCGGTGCTGATGGACGCGCACACGCTGACCGAAGCCCGTGAGCGCCGGCTCACGCTCGCGGTGTCCTGACGACCCGGAACACGGGGCCGCTCAGAAATCGGTCTCGCCCTCGAGGAGCGGGCCCATACACTCCCCGCCCTATGTCGACTACAGGCGCAATCGCCGTGTACACGTCCGGCGCGGGAGTCCCCGAACACGTCTCCGCACGGCCCTGGCGTGGGGTCCATCACTACTGGGACAGCTACCCGACGGGCCTCGGGCAACACCTCATGGCGCGCGTGCAGCACGCGAAGGGTGACCTGCGGGCCGTGGTGCGCCAGCTCATCGATGAGGCGCCCTGGGGCTGGTCCTCCTGCAGGCCGGAGCACGATGCGCCCGCGGGCAAGCGCCAGACGGAGGAGGAGCCAGGTCCACGGGTCGCACCGGACGAGACAGGGGCCGTGAACTACGTCTACGTCTTCGACCTGGAGGCGCGTCGGCTCGACGCATTCTCGACCTGCGTCGGGGACGACGGCAAACGCATCGGTTCGGTCGTCTTTTCGCCCACGGGCGCGCCCGACCTGCCGGCGCTGGACCTCTTGCCTGAAGAGCGCGTCGCTGAACCGCACCTTCCTGGCGACGAGCTCTCAGCCCAGGCGCTGATGGACTGCCTCAACGGCCTGCCAGAACTCAAGTCAGACTCCGCGCAGCTCCAGTGGGTGAACACCGCGGAGCGACCGGACCACGCGCTCTCAATCACCTTCCGGGTGCTCATCTATGAAGACGGAGCGCTCGCCCACGTGGAGGAACAGGAGTGGAACGCCGTGCCACCCTCCGCACGACGGGAGCCGGAGCGTGTCCGGCATTTCCTCGAAGCGCTCGTCGAGGTGGTGCGCGAGGATTCGAGGTGGCTCAATTCGTTTTGGATTGCCTCGCAGGACGCCCTGCGCCGCTCCCAGGCAAGGCAGCGTGAGCGCTTCGCGAGAATCCTGAGGGCGCACGCGGTCCGCGACCTCGGCTCCGAGGGGGCGTCGTAGAACAACCGCCCCCTCTGTCCGGCCCCGCGTCGAGCCGGCCTCGGGTGCTCCAGCGGGCCTACGCGAACAGACGGCTCAGCACCGCCACCATCTGCGCCACATCGGTGGCGCAGGCCATCTCCCGGATGGAGTGCATGGACAGCATGGGGTTGCCCACGTCCACCGTGCGGATGCCGAGCTGCCCGGCGGAGATGGGGCCAATGGTGCTGCCGCAGCCCAGGTCCGTGCGGGTGACGAAGTGCTGCGGCGTCACGCCCGCCTCGCGGCACAGCGCCGTGAAGAAGGCCCACGACTCGCCATCCGTGGCGTAGGACTGGTTCACGTTCGACTTGATGACCGGGCCCGCGCCCATGTGCGGCTGGTGCTTGGGCTCGTGCATGGACGCGTAGTTGGGGTGGATGGCGTGGGCCATGTCCGCGCTCACCAGGAACGAGTGCGCGATGGCGCGGTGGAACGCGTCCGGCTTGCCGTCGGAGTGCGCCAGCGTCAGGCGCTCCAGCAACGTGCGCAGGAAGGGGGACGCGGCGCCCTGCGCGCTGCGGCTGCCCACCTCCTCGTGGTCGAACAGGATGACGCCGCTGGTGGCCTCGCGCGGGGCGCTGCTGGAGAGCAGCGCGGACAGGCTGGCGTGGCAGCTCGCCAGGTTGTCCAGGCGCGGCGCGTGGAGGAACTCGCCGTGCGCGCCCGAGCGGATGGACGGCTGCAAGTCATAGAGGCACAAGTCGTAGCCGAGGATGTCCCCCGCCTGCGCCTTCACGCCGCCCTTGGCCAGCTCCTCCAGCAGCAGCCCGTGCAGCTCCGCGGCGCCCGCGCGCTCCAGGCCCAGCACCGGCACCATGTGCTCCTGCGCGTTCAGCTTGACCCCTTCCGTGTTCACCCCGCGGTTGAGGTGGATGGCCAGGTTGGGCACGCGCAGCAGCGGCCGGCGGAAGTCCACCAGGTGCCGCTGGGGGCGGCCCTCCACCATCACCATGACGCGGCCGGCGAGCGACAAGTCGCGGTCCGTCCAGGTGTGCAGCAGCACCCCGCCATAGATTTCCACACCGAGCTGCTGGTAGCCGTTCTTCGTCACCGCCGCGTTCGGCTTCACCCGCAGGTTGGGCGAATCCGTGTGCGAGCCCACCAGCCGGAACCCCGCGCGGTCCACCGGCTGGGTGCCCAGGTGGAAGGCCGCGATGCTCGTGTCGCCGCGGGTGATGAACACGCGCGCGCCCGGCTCCAGCGTCCAGGGCTCGCGCTCGTCGAGCTGGCGGTAGCCCGCCTGCGTCAGGCGGCGGGCCGACTCGCGCACCGCGTGGTACGGCGTGGGCGAGGCGTCGATGTACTCGAGGAGGTCTCCAGCCAGGGCGTCGGTGTCTGTGGGGCTCATAGGGCGCCCCAAGCTAACGCCGTCCGGCCCCGACGCCACGCCCGAAAGTCACCGCCTGGCGGGCAGCCAGGCGTTTCGCCGGCGCCCGCGCGGGCAGGATGGTGGTGGCGGGCCGGGCCCCCGGGGCCGCGTCCAGGAAGGTGCCCAACAGCACCCACCTGCGGGACGCCGCCTCCTTCCCCTTCCTGGCCAGCAGCGGCGTCGTGTAGTGCCAGAAGGGCAGCCGGTACACGGTGATGCCGCCCACGGTGCTGACGGGGGTCAGCTCCGTGAAGTGCCCGTCCCGGGCATAGACGAGGTACTGGTGGTCCACCCCCGGCAGCGTGAGGCTGACGTGCATGTCCACGTAGCCGTCCCGGGCCTCGGGCTCCTCCGGGTGATGGTCATTGTGCGGCCCGGAGTAGTCCCCCGGCCCGTAGCACAGCGCCTGGATGCCCCACTTGCGCCGCAGCGCCCGCCCCGTCACCGCGGCGGCGAACTGGGCGAAGGTGTCCGAGCGCAGCATGTCCGTGAGCCCCACGGACTCCGCCGCGCGCCACGAGCGGGAGCGGCGGCTCTCCAGCAGCGCCGTGCGCACCCGCACCGTCTTGGGCAGCAGCTCCATGTAGTTCAGCGTCTGCCCGGAGATGGAGTCCGCCGGAATCGGGTCCTCCATGGGCACCATCGTGTCGAGCATCGCCGCGTCCAACGCATCGCGGCATGCCGCGGCCCGGCGGGGGTCGATGACGCCTTGCAGTGACACGAAGGGACGCGCCGGGTCGAGCAGCGCGCCCACCACGTCACGCTCCCTGCCGTCGAGGATTCGGCGGCCCCGGGGGGTCAGCCAGTCAGCGAACTCTTTGGGAAAGGCCTTCATCGCGTTGGAACATAGCGTCCCACGCAACCTTTACAGCCAACTTGCGATAATCACCGACAAGCTGATTTTCCCTGGAGCCCCCTGGCCATGTCCCGCATCGACAGCCGCCCCCGCGCCATCTCGAATCCTTCCGCCGCGCCCACGCGGGCCCAGCCCGAGGCCGCCGCCCAGCAGCCGGCCAACGTGGCCCGCGCCACGGCCGTTGGCCACACCCAGGTGAACTCCTTCGAGGGCGCGCCCCGGGCCCGTCCGGCCGCGGCGGCCCAGCCGATTCCCGGCGCGTGGCGTGGCGGTCCGGACACCGAGGTGGGCAAGGCGGTGCGGTCCATCGTGTCCCGGCTCCAGTCGAACCCGGACGCGAACAACATCACCATCAAGGGTGACACCGCGGCCAGCCTGTTCAGCCGGGCCATCCTGGACAGCAAGCACGTGACGAACGAGCAGCTCATCGCCATGGCGAACGTGCCGCTGGAGGCGCTCGCCAGCGACGAGAAGACGAAGGCGAAGGTCTACAAGAAGGTCCCGAACGTGCGCGACCTGCCGGTGCACAAGTTCACCGTGGCGATGATGTCCGCCGCGACGGGCATCGACCCGCGGAAGCTGTCCGAGGCCGTGCCGGACCTGGGCCTGACGGGCGCGCCCAACACGCCGCTGCTCTACGCGGCCAAGGGCGAGGGCATGCAGCGCTCCACCGCGCTGCACGACTTCACGGACTACCTGCGCGGCGCGGGCATCAAGGGCCTGAACAAGGCCGTGTGGGGCGTGGAGAACCGCGTCCTGTCCGCCATCGTCTCCGCCGTGGGCGGCGGCCGCTACTGAGCGCCGTCGCCGCGCGGTGGTAGCACCGGGGCCGGGTACTCCTTCACGGAGTCCCGGCCCTTCGTCTTTCAGGCGCCCTGGAGGCGCTGCCGGGCGGCCACCAGGCGCTTCGCGCGAACCTTGCCGGCGACGCCCAGCAGCACGCGGTCGCGGGCCCAACGCTCCTGGGTGAGCGCATCCGTGGACGCCCAGAGCGGCTCGCACCGCTCCAGCACCGCGCGCTTCGTCAGCGCCAGCCCACCGCCCAGCGCCACGTGCGTGGCCGCCTCCGCCGGGTCCGCCTGGGCCAGCCCCCGCATCATCACCGCCAGGGCGAGCAGCTCCTCGCGCACCTCGTCCGGCCAGCCGAAGCGCCACCCCACCTGGAGCAGCCAGCCCAGCATCGCGAGCTGGACGTGGCAGTCCTCCACGGTGCGGAAGGGCTTGAGGTAGCGCGCATAGCCGTCCCCGGGCAGCACGTCCTCCGGCGCCACCGCCACGTCCTCCAGCGACAGCTCCGCGTGCGGCACCTCCGGGATGAAGGGCAGCTCCGGGAGCGCGCTCAGCCGCACACCGGGCCGCTGCGCGTCCACCGCCACCATGCGCAGGCGGTTGCGGCCCTCGGCGTCCTGGCCTTCGGACGCCACCACCAGCAGCAGCTCCGCGCGCGTGCCCAGGGTGACGAACGTCTTGGTGCCCGACAGCCGCGGGCCCGCGCCGGTGTCCGTCAGCTTCGTCTCGATGGCGCCGGGATGCGCGCCGCCCGGCTCCGTGGCGCACAGGGCGATGGGCCTGTCGGCGGGCAGCGACGGGAACAAGCACCGGTGCGCGGCGTGGTAGCCGGACGCGAAGGCGAATCCCAGGCGGTCAGCGAGGAAACCCCCGGCCAGCGCCAGGTCCGCTGGCGCGGAGAACCGAGAGGACAACGCCACGTGCCGCCGCCACCAGGTGTCGACGGAGTCGAGGACGGGGGGCTCGGCGGGCGCGGTGAGCAGGAAGTGGAGGACGTCGTTCACGCCCCGGAGTCTACGCCGGGACGCGCCTGCCCCGGAGGCTCCGCCTCACTGAATCCCTGACAGGGCCCCAATGCTTGTCGCGCCGCTGGATTGGGAGGGACCTGTTGGCCACTGACAATCACGCCAGCCGGGGGGGGGCCACGGCCTTCATGCGAGGCCAGGCCCTCCCGCCCGGGCGGCTGCGCCCCCGTCAGCTCGCGCGCTTGCGGCCAGGCGACTTCGCCCGCTTCGTCGACCTGCGGGTGCCCGCGGAGGAGGCCTTCTTCCCGGCCGCCTTCTTCACCCCCGCGTCCTTCTTGCCGCGGGACTTGGACTTCGACGCGGCCTTGGACTTCGACGCGGCCTTCTTCCGGGAGGGCGCCTTCTTCTCCGGGGCCAGGATGGTGCCCCGGCAGTTGGGCGCGCCGCAGCGGCACACGTAGAGGGCCTCGGCTTCGGGCCCCATGTCCTCGGTGCGCTCGTAGCCGTAGTCGTAGACCAGCTCCTCACCGGGCTCGATCGAGGTGATGGCGTAGATGTAGATGTGGCCCTTGTCGATGAGGGCCTCGCAGTTGGGCGCGCACGAGTGGTTGATGTAGCGCGCCTCGTTGTGAATCGTCCCGGCGTCCAGCACCGTCCTCTTGTCGAGGTTGAACAGGAAGGTGTGGTGCCGCTCCATCGCCTCGTCGTCGTAGCGGACGTCCGCCTCCGCCTGCGTGATGCGCTCACCGAGGTACTCGATGATGCGCGTCCCCTTGCGGATGCGGCGGATGGCGAAGGCACCCATGCCCTGGATGGAGGACGGGTGCAGCTCGAAGGGAAGCGGCTTCGTGGAAGGAATGAATTTGGATGAGGTCATTCTGTTGTGAGCGCCCCAGGAGTTGAGGTCGGCCAGGACGCTCCGCCTGCGGCGGTGTAGCGTGCATCAGTCCGACGTCCGATGAAAGGCGCACGATGATGCGGTGGTGGATCGTCCTGGGGGCCGTGAACGCTTTCCTCTCCGTGTCCGCGGGGGCCTTTGGCGCGCACGCGCTGAAGAGCCGGCTGCCCCAGGACCTTCAGGTCATCTTCGAGACCGGAGCGCGGTACCACATGTACCACGCGCTGGGGCTCGTGGCCGTGGGCCTGCTGGGGTACCTGCGCCCCTCGCCCCTGCTCAACGGCGCGGGCTGGGCGATGCTGGTGGGCATCTTCCTGTTCTCCGGCAGCCTCTACGCGCTGGCCCTGTCCGGCGTGCGTGTGCTGGGCGCCATCACCCCGATTGGCGGGCTGGGCTTCCTCGCCGGCTGGCTCCTGCTCGCGGTGGCCGCCTGGCGCGCCACGAGCTGAGCCCCCGCTCACTCCCTCCAGGACGGGGGGAGTGGGTAGTACCGGTCGAGGTCGTCGTGGTTGACGAAGCCACACGCCTCCCGTTGCACCATGAAGCACCAGCGCTGGTGCTCGGCCTCCTTGCGCAGGGCCTGGTGACGGGCAATCCGCGCGTGCCGGTCCCCCATCCGGTGGGGGGACCTCAACTGACGCTCCACCTCGGACAGCTCCCGGAGCGTCTCCTCCAGCTTCATCTCCAGTGTCCGAAGCGAGGAGGCGCGCTCCTGATGGAACTCGGCCTCTAGCGCCTGCAGTGCGTTCGAGCGGTCTTGGAAAGCCATGCCCGTCGAATTAACACCGTGGCGTCCTCGCCGCCCGGGTCCGCGGGCGCCCCTACGGACGAGGGACGGGCTCCGCCTTCACCAGGGGGAGGAGCCGCTCCACGTCCGCCCGGAGACACAGGTCCGTGCCCTGGGTGAGCAGCGCGGCCGTGCCGCTGGCGATGCCCCAGCGCAGCGCGTCCTCGGGGGCTGGCCCCGGGTGAGCGCGAGCGTCATCCCCGCGACAAAGCTGTCCCCCGCCCCCACCGAGCTGCGCGTCTCCACCGGCGGCGGCGCCGCCCGGAACTGGGCGGTGGACGTCGTCACCAGGGCGCCCTCCGCGCCCATGGACACCGCCAGCACCTCGGCGCGGCCCCGCGCCACCAGCTCACGCGCCGCGGCCGCCTGGGTGGCGAAGTCCTCCGTCGACACGCCGCTCAAGTCACGCAGCTCGCGGCGGTTGGGCTTGGCCATGAACACGCCCTCCTCCAACGCCGCACGCAGCGGAGCCCCGCTGGTGTCCACCACCACGCGCACGCCCAGGCGCTTCGCCAGCCGGGCCACGCGGGCATAGAAGTCCTCCGGCACGCCGGGCGCCAGGCTGCCGCTGGCGACGATGAAGGCCGCCCCCACGGCCACGTCCTCCAGCGCGTCGAGACAGCGCTGCCACTCGGGCTCGGACAACGTGGGCCCCGGCAGGATGAAGCGGTACTCGCGCGCCCCCGCTCCCTCCGCCACCGTGAAGCTCTCCCGCGTGGCGCCCTGCAACGCGACGGAGCGGCGCAACAGGCCCTTCTCCTCCAGGAGCTCTTCCAGCAGGCTCCCCGTGGCGCCGCCCCGCGTGTAGACGGCGATGGAGTCGCCGCCCAGCTCCCGCACCACGCGCGCCACGTTGATGCCGCCCCCACCGGGGTCCCTGCGCACGGGGCCGCAGCGCAGCTTGTGCTCCGGAGTCACCTCCGGCACGGACGTGGCCACGTCGATGGCGGGGTTGAGCGTCAGCGTGACGATGTGGGGCATCTCCAAGGGCCTCCTGGGCGCGAAAGCGCCGAGCCTGCCCCACCCCGCGCGGCTTCGCCAGCCACCCGCGCCACGCGCCACTCCGTCCCACGGGCAACACCCCACCCGCCGCATGGGGGGCTGGGGGGTTGCCTTCCCAGGTAGGCTCGCGAAGATGCGCCCCCATGACACCGCTCCGTCGCCCCTCACGAGATGAGCTGGACGCAGCCACCGGCCGCACCATGCCGGACGTCATCGCGCCCGGACTCCGCGTCCTCTTCTGCGGCATCAACCCCAGCCTCTACTCCGCGGTGGTGGGCTACCACTTCGCGCGCCCCGGCAACCGCTTCTGGCCCACGCTGCACGCCGCCGGCATCACCCCGCACACCTTCCAACCCACGGAGCAGGAGGCCCTGCTCGCGCTGGGCTACGGCATCACCAACGTGGTGGACCGCGCCACCGCGACCGCCGACCTGCTCGCCCCCGCCGAGCTGGCCCAGGGCGCCAGGGCGCTCGAAGCCAAGGTCGCGCGCTACCAGCCTCGCTACCTCGCGGTGCTGGGCGTGAGCGCCTACCGCATCGCCTTCGGCCGCCCCAAGGCCGCGCTGGGCTCGCAAGCAGAGCGCCTGGGCGACACCCGCTTGTGGGTGCTGCCCAATCCCAGCGGGCTCAACGCGCACTACCAGCTCGACGCGCTGGGCCGGCTCTTCGGCGAACTGCGACGCGCCGTGGAGCAGGGCTGAAGACTCCCGGTGTGGATTCACGGCGTCACTCGCGCCGCGTCTTGACCCATGGGTGCGCCCGCATGCAACGCTGCCGTCCAGGTTCCCCCGGACCTGCAACGCAACAGGCGCCCCCACCTGGAGCAGCCCCCATGGCCTCGAAGGCTTTCACCGCAGTCATGAACGTCTCGAAGATGTTGTTGGAGCGCGGCTTCGAGCCCAAGACCGTATCGGAGGCGCTGGGCCAGGTGGGCGCCGCGCTCGACGTCGACCGCGTCTACATCTTCGAGAACGCCACCGGCCCCACGGGCGAGCTGCTGTGCCACCAGCGCTACGAATGGACCGCGGCCGCGGCCTCCGCGCAGCTCGACAACCCCGAGCTCCAGAACGTCTCCTACGCCGAGGTCCTCCCCTCCTGGGTGCCGCCCCTGTCGTCGGGCAAGGCCGTGCAGGGGCCCCCGCGGGACTTCCCGTCCCCCGCCCGGGAGCTGCTGGAGAGCCAGGACATCCGTTCGCTGCTGGTCTGCCCCATCACCGTGGGCGGCGAATGGTGGGGCTTCGTGGGCTTCGACGACTGCCGCACGGAGCGCCAGTGGCCGCCGATGGAGGTCTCCGTGCTCCAGGGGCTGTCCAACGCGCTCGCCGGCTCGCTCCGCCACGCGCGGCTGCGCAACATGCTCTCCGGCGTCCAGACGCAGCTGCGCACCATCATCCAGCGCTGCGAGACCACCGCCTCCTGAGCGCGCGCCCCGCGCCGCGAGACCTCAGCGGAGGAGGCCGGCCTCGCGGGCGAACCCGGCCACCACGGACGCCACGCGCTCGAAGGCCGCGGCGTTGCAGGCCAGCAGGCCGCGCCGGTTCTGGAGCTCCGCGCCAGCATAGGAATACGGCGCCCCGCCCAGGTCCGTCAGCACGCCGCCCGCCGCGCGCAGCACCGCTTCGGGCGCGCAGTTGTCCCAGCGGTAGCTCTTGTCGCTGACGTGCAGGTAGAGGTCGCAGGCGGCCTCGGCCAGCAGGCCGCACTTGAGGCCCACCGAGCCGCACTGCTGCTCGCGGGTGATGCCCAGCCGCAGCGCCACCGCGTCCGTCAGGCGCGAGCGGTGGGAGCGGGACACCACCAGCCGCAGCGCGGACGGCTCCGCCGTGTCCGACACCCGCAGCGCCCGGCGGCCCCGAGCGTCCTCCACGAAGCCGCCCTGCCCCACCACGCCCGAGTACAGCGTGTCCCCCACCGGGCGGTACACCACGCCCAGCGTGGCCTTCCCCGCGATGGCCAGCCCGATGTGGATGGCGAACTCGCCGTTGCGGTTGACGAACTCCTGGGTGCCGTCCATGGGGTCCACGAACCAGCAGCGCTCGAAGCGGCCGGCGCCGGCGGAGTTGTCCGACTCCTCGGCCACCACGCCGTCCGACGGGAAGGCGTCACGCAGGGCCCCCACGATGAAGGCGTTGGCGCGCTCGTCCGCCTCGGTGACGGGCCCCAGGCCGCCGGCCTTGTCCTGGACGGCGAAGCGGGTGGCGTAGACCTCCAGGAGGATGGCGCCCGCCTGGCGGGCGATGCGGCGGGCGGTGTCGAGTTCGGCGTCGAGCGTGTGCATGGCGGGGCGACAGTCTGCCCCTCCGACGTCCTCCAGTCACGGCGGAGGGGGCTCGAGGGGCAGTTCGACGATGAAGGTGGCGCCGTGGCCCGGCTGGCTCTCCACGCGGATGGTCCCCCCGTGCGCCTCCACCAGCCGCCGGGAGATGAAGAGCCCGAGCCCCAGGCCTCCGTAGTTGCGGGACGCCGCGCGCTCGAAGCGCTCGAAGATGCGCGACTGCGCCTCCAAGGGAATCCCCACGCCGTGGTCCTGGATGCGGAGGCGGGCCCCGGCCCCGACGCGCGACACCTCCATGCGGATGGGTCCGCCCGCGCCGTACTTCATGGCGTTGGTGAGCAGGTTGATCATCACCTGCTCCATCCGGAGCCGGTCCCACCGGCCGATGACGGGCGTGGGCGCCACCAGCTCGAACGCGCACCGCGCCCGGCCCATCTGCCCGCGCAGGTGCCCAGAGACATCGCGGGCCACCGCCGCCAGGTCCATCTCCTCGCGCCGCAGGTCCACCCGGCTCTCGTTGACGCGCGACACGTCCAGCAGATGGTCCACCAGGTGCGACAGCCGCCGGAGCTGGTCGCCGAAGACGTCCAGCATGGCGGTCACCTTCTCCGCCGGGACCTGGCCCGAGTCCTGCCGCGCCAGGGTGCGCCCAAGCTGCTGCACGCGCAGCTTCATGGAGGTGACGGGCGTCTTGAGCTCGTGGGAGGCAATCGACAGGAACTCGTCGCGGGCGCGGATGGACTCCTGGGCCTCGCGGTAGAGTTCCGCGTTCTCGATGGCGAAGGCCGCGCGCAGCCCCAGCTCCACGGCCAGGGAACGCTCCTGCGGGCCATAGTTGAGCCCCGGCTGCGCGGAGACGACGGACAGCACCCCCAGGATGGGGCCCCGCGCCCGCAGGGGGACGTTGAGCGAGGCCCGGGCCTCCAGCGCCCGCACCGCGCTCCACTTTGCGTCCTTCAAGCCCTCCGGGTCCAACAGCCCCGAGGCGCGCGGAGACGACGCCACCTGCCCCGTCTCCAGCACGACATAGGGCCCCTGCCGCGCGCCGCGCACGGGGGGATGTTCCTGGAGGAACTCGCGCACCCGGTGGCAGCCCTCCGAAGCGCTCGCGGCCACCGCCACGGGCCGGAGCACCGACTCCCGGTCCAGCACGGAGACGACGCACAGCTCGCCCAGCGTGGGCACCGCCAGCTCCGCCACGCGCTGGAGGGTGGTCTCCGAGTCGAGCGACGTCACCAGGGCCTGGCTGGCCTCCGCCAGGAAGCGTTGCCCCAGCTCCATCTGCTTGAGGTCGGTGACGTCGGTGGAGATGCCGCACAGCGCGTACGTCGTGCCCGACGCGTCGATGAGCGGGAACTTCTGCGTGAGGTGGGTGTGGACGCCGTCGTCCAGGGGGATGCGCTCCTCGCGCTGGATGAGCTCCCCCGACTCGAAGACAGCCCGGCTCGTCTCGCGGAAGCGCTCCGCCAGCGCACCGGAGAAGAGGTCCGCCGTGGACTTGCCGGCGACCTCCTGGAGCGAGTGGTGGAAGATCCGCTCCCATTCGCGGTTCACGAAGATGTAGCGCTCCTGCCGGTCGAGGATGAAGAAGACGGCGTTGGCGTTGTCCAGGATGGCGCGCAGCCGCTTCTCGCTCTCCGCGAGCGCGTCCTCCGCCCGCTTGCGCTCCGTCACGTCGGTCAGCACCGCGAGCGAGCGGACCATCCGGCCCGACGCGTCCTGCTCCGAGATGGCGGAGAGCAGCACGTCGAGCACCTGCCCGTCCTTCTTCACGATTTGATACGGCACGTCCTTGCACGCGCCCGTCTGGAAGAACTCCGGCAGGACGTGTTCGCTCGCGTAGCGGCGGGACTCCGGCGTGAAGAAGTCCACGGAGCGGCGGCCCAGGACCTCCTCGCGTGAATACCCCAGCGTGCGCAGCCAGTACTCGCTGACGCTGACGAGCCGGCCCTCCGCGTCGATGGAGTGCATCATCGCGGGCGTGTTCTTGTAGAGGCTGCGGAACTTCTCCTCCTCCGCGCGGAGCGCCGCCTCCGTCTGCTTGATGGCGGTGATGTCCCGGAACACGGACACGGCGCCATACATCTCACCCTCCGCGTCCGTGAGCACGCGGGCGCCCACCAGCAGCCACAGCCCGTTGGGGTGGCGCTGGTTGCGCACGAAGACCTCCGCCTGGTCCACGGCCTCGCCGCGCAGCAGGGCGAGGCTGAGCGGCAGCCGCTCGACGGGGTGGGGCGTGACGGTGTCGGGAAGGTAGATTCCGAAGTACCTCGACCACTGGGACAGCGGCAGGTCGGCCGGTGGCAGGGCGCCGAAAATCTGCTGGGCCATGGGGTTGAGGAGGACGAAGCGGCCGTGACGGTCCACCACCGCTACGCCGTCCCCCATGCTGAGGAACACCGCCTCCAGGATGCCGAGCGGACTGCCGCCCTCTTCGTCCGAACGCATGCGCCCTTCGAACCGCGGCCCGCCCTCCCTGGCGAGCGGCATGGACATCCAGGTGCTGTCTTCCAGGTGGTCCATGGGAGGGTCGCGTCCAGTGCAAGGAGGCAACGAGGCGCCCTCCCCGTTGGCGTGCCTCCCGTCCACCAACGGTTCCCGGACGCCCTTCCTCTCCAACAGTGTTGTCTCGTGGCCACGCCGCCAAGCCGCGCATTCCGACGAGGCCATCGCTCGGTGAGCAAGCCCGTTATAGGAAGGGCCCCTCTCTCGCTCTGGAGCCGCCATGCCCGTCACCCTCCGTCCCGCCAGGCCCTCGGATGAACCCGCCCTGGGGCGCATGGGGGCCGCGCTGGCCCGGCGGCACCACGCCTTCGACGCCGCGCGTTTCATGCTCCCTGACGACGTGGAGTCGGGCTACCGCTGGTGGCTGGGACGCGAGGCGAAGAAGGCCGACGCCGTCGTCCTCGTCGCCGAGCTGGACGGCGAGGTGGTGGGCTACGCCTACGGCCGCGTCGAGGCCGTGGACTGGAATGCCCTGCTGGACCGCAGCGGCGGCTTCCATGACCTCTGGGTGGAGGAGAAGGCCCGCGGCGCGGGCGTGGGCGCGCTGCTCGCGGAGGAGATGATGAAGCGCCTGACGGCCCTGGGCGTGCCGCGCGTCGTCCTCCACACCGCCGCGAAGAACCAGGATGCGCAGCGGCTGTTCGCGAAGCTGGGCTGGCGCCCCACCATGGTGGAGATGACGCGCGAGGCGCCCCCCGTGAAGGACTGAGCCCCCCGTATTGGACCCCCTTCGTGGAATCGGGTGCAATCGTCCGCGCACCTCGACGTACCGCACGGGATGACGGGGAGGAACGAATGAACGGGCTGCGCTGGCGCCTCACGGGCGTCGTGATGGCATGGGTGTTGGTGGCGCCGCTGGCGGAGGCGGCGAACGTGAAGCAGGAGGTGGACCGGTACATCAGCGGGTTCCACCAGAAGGGCCTGTTCAACGGCACGGTGCTCGTGGCCAACGAGCGCGGCATCCTGCTGAAGAAGGGCTACGGCGCGGCGAACCTCGAGTGGAAGGTGCCCAACGCGCCGGACACGAAGTTCCGCATCGGCTCCATCACCAAGTCCTTCACCGCCACCGTCATCCTGCAGCTCGCCGCCGAGGGGAAGCTCCAACTGGACGACCCCATCACGAAGCACCTGCCGGACTACCGGAAGGACACCGGCGACCGCGTCACCCTCACCCACCTGCTGAACCACACCTCCGGCATCCCCAGCTACACCTCGAAGCCCGCCATCATGAAGGACGCGGACGGCTTCGAGAGCGTCGCGGCGTTCGTGAAGAAGGCGTGCAGCGACGACCTGGAGTTCGAGCCCGGGACGAAGTACGCGTACAACAACTCGGGCTACTTCCTGCTCGGCGCCATCATCGAGAAGCTCACGGGACAGACGTACGCGGAGGCCGTGCAGGCGCGCATCCTGGGCCCGCTGGGGATGAAGGACACCGGCTACGACGTGAGCGCCACCGTCCTCCCCAAGCGCGCCAGCGGCTACGCCCAGGCGCCGGGGGGCATCGTCAACGCGGCCTGGCTCGACATGAACCTCCCCTACGCCGCCGGCTCGCTGTACTCCACGGTGGAGGACCTCTACCGTTGGGAGCGGGCCTTCCACGGTGACACGCTGCTGCCCGCGGCGCTCAAGCAGAAGATGCTCACCCCCGGCCTGGCGCACTACGGCTTCGGCTGGGTCATGTCGGACATGACGTTGCACGACGGAAAGACGAAGCTCCCGGGCATCTTCCACACCGGCGGCATCAACGGCTTCTCGTCCATCCTGGTGCGGGTGCCCGAGCGCAAGGAGGCCGTCATCCTCCTGGACAACATGACCCACGGCGGCCTCCAGGAGATTGCCGGCGGCGTGCTGAGCATCCTCCATGGCCTCACGCCCCGCCCGGCCCGGATGCCCATTGGCAACGTCATGATGGAGTCGCTGGGCAAGGGCTCCGTCGCCCAGGCCATCGCCACCTACCGCACGCTGAAGAAGACGAAGCAAGCCGAGTACGACTTCAGCGAGCGGCACCTGAACACGGTGGGCTACCACCTGCTGCGCTCCGGCCGCGCGGCGGACGCCATTGAAGTGTTCAAGCTGAACGTGGAGATGTTCCCCGAAGCGGCCAACTGCCACGACAGCCTCGGCGAGGCCTACGCGGCGCACGGCGACAAGGCGCGGGCCCTCACCAGCTACCGCAAGGCCCTGGAGCTGGACCCCAAGAACGAGCACGCGGTGAAGATGCTCGAGCAGCTCGAGGAGCCCGCCGCGAAGCGGTAGGCTTCAAGCCGGGTGCCGCCAGCACGAAGGCGGCACCCGGGAGGCACGCCAGGGACTACTTCCCCTTGGCCTGCTCCTTGGTCCATGAGTCCTTCAGCGTCACCGTGCGGTTGAAGACGGGCTTGCCCGGCTTCGAGTCCTTCGGGTCCACGTAGAAGTACCCGGTGCGCTCGAACTGGTAGCGCGACTCCGCGGCGGCGTCCGCCAGCATCGGCTCCACGCGGGCGTCGCGCAGCGTCTGGAGGCTGCCCGGGTTGAGGAACGTGGTGAAGTCCTGGGCCTCGTCCGCGTCCGGCGCCTCCACGGAGAAGAGCCTGTCGTAGAGGCGGACCTCGGCGATGGGCGCGTTGCCCGGCACCCAGTGCAGCGTGCCCTTCACCTTGCGGCCGTCCGGCGCGTTGCCGCCGCGCGTGGCCGGGTCGTACGAGCAGCGCAGCTCCACCACGTGGCCCGCGGCGTCCTTGATGACCTGCTCGCACTTGATGAAGTACGCCGAGCGCAGCCGCACCTCCTTGCCGGGCGCCAGCCGGAAGAACCCCTTCGGCGGGTCCTCCATGAAGTCGTCCGCCTCGATGTACAGCTCGCGCATGAAGGGCACCTGGCGCGTCCCCATCTCCGGCTTCTGCGGGTGGTTCTGCACCTCCAAGAGCTCCGTCTGCCCCTCCGGGTAGTTCTCCAGCACCACCTTCAGCGGGCGCATCACCGCCATGGCGCGCGGGGCCGACTCGTTGAGGTCCTCGCGGATGCACAGCTCCAGGAGGCCCATGTCGATGAGCTGCTGCGCCTTGCCCACGCCCACGCGCGAGGCGAAGTCCCGGATGGACGCCGGCGTGAAGCCGCGGCGGCGCAGGCCGGAAATCGTCATCATGCGCGGGTCGTCCCACCCGGACACGAAGCCCTCCGTCACCAGCTTGAGCAGCTTGCGCTTGCTCATCACCGTGTAGTTGAGGTTCAGCCGGTTGAACTCGTACTGGTACGGCCGGTCCCCGCTGACGAGGCTGCCGACAATCCAGTCGTACAGCACGCGCCGGTTCTCGAACTCCAGCGTGCACACGGAGTGGGTGATGCCTTCAATGGCGTCCGACAGGCAGTGCGCGAAGTCGTAGAGCGGGTAGATGGGCCACGCGTCGCCGGTGCGGTGGTGGTGCACGTGCCGGATGCGGTAGATGGGCGGGTCGCGCAGCACCGGGTTGGGCGACGTCATGTCAATCTTCGCCCGCAGGGTGTGCTGGCCGTCGGAGAACTCGCCCGCGCGCATGCGGTGGAACAGGTCCAGGTTCTCCTCCACGGAGCGCTCGCGGTACGGGCTGTTGCGCCCCGGCGTGGTGAAGTCGCCGCGGTACTGGCGAATCTCCTCCGGGGACAGGCTGCACACGTAGGCCTTGCCCTGCTTGATGAGCTGCACGGCGAAGTCGTAGAGCTTGGGGAAGTAGTCGGACGCGAAGAACTTCCGGTCCTCCCACTCGAAGCCCAGCCACTTCACGTCACGCTGGATGGACTCGACGTAGTCGGTGTCCTCGGTGACGGGGTTGGTGTCGTCGAAGCGCAGGTTGCACTTGCCCCCGTACTGCTGCGCCAGCCCGAAGTTGAGGCAGATGGACTTGGCGTGGCCGATGTGGAGGTAGCCGTTGGGCTCGGGCGGGAAGCGGGTGTGCACGCGGCCCGCGTGCTTTCCCGTCCGCCGGTCTTCCTCGATGATTTCCTGGAGGAAGTTCAGGCCCTGCGTCTCGTTCGTCGTCGTCATGATGGGGGTGAATCCTCGTGAAGCAGCCGGGGGCCGGCAAGGGATTCCTACCTCAGGTGCCGCCCGGCCGGGCCTCCGGAACGAAAGTTCGCGCCCCGAGGCCGTGCTGGGGAACCCCCGGCGGGGGCCCATTTCATCCCCGGTATGAGGGCGGGGAGCCAGGCCCCTCTCCCTCTGTCAGAGGGACGCGAGCAGGCGCTCCCAGGCCTTCAGGGCGCGCGCCGCGGACAGCTCCTCCGCGCGGCGCCGGGCCCGGTCGGACAGGTCCGCCCGGTGCACGTCGTCCTGGACGATTCCCGCCAGGGCGTCCGCCAGCGCCTGGGGCTGCTCCATGGGCACCAGCACGCCGTGCTTGCCGTGCTCCAGCACCTCGGCGGGGCCGGAGGGGCAGTCGGTGCTGACCACGGGGCAGCCCAGCGCGAGCGCCTCCAGCAGCACCATGGGCAGGCCCTCGAAGCGCGAGGACAGGGCGAAGGCCGCCGCCCGCCGCATCAGCGCGTGCGGGTTGGGCGCGAAGCCCGGCAGGAAGACGGAGTCCTCCACGCCCAGGGACTTCACCAGCGCCTTCAGCTCCGCCTCCAGCGAGCCTTCCCCCAGGATGAGCAGGTGCTGCGCCACCCCGGCCTGGCGCATCAGCGCGTGGCTCCGGATGAGCACGTCGAACGCCTTCTGGTGCTCCAGCCGGCCCACGGCGATGACCACGGGCTTCTGGAAGATGGGCTCCGCCCACGCCGGCAGCGGGTGCTCACCGGCGGCGCGCACCCGCTCCCCGTCCACGAAGTTGGGGATGACGTGGAGCTGCTCGGGCCGCACCGGCACCAGGTCCTGGAAGGCCTTCGCGGAGTCGTGGCCGCACGCGACGATGCGGCTCATGCGCGGGTAGAGCCACCGCAGCCCCCAGAGCTGGCGCTTGGGCTGCTCCAGGTGGAAGGCCCCCCAGTCGAAGTGGATCATCCCCACCACGGGCTTGCCCAGCAGCCGCCCCGCGAGGCACGCCAGCAGCGCCGCCCGGCCCTCCTGCCCCGCGACGATGACATCCACGTCGCGCGCCTCGCGCACCAGCCGCCAGAAGAAGCGCGGCAGCATGCCCCGCCGGTACTCGAAGGCGTCCGTGCCCCACACCACCTCGGTGCGCTGCGGAATCCGGTCGCTCTGGCTCTTCGGGTGGGGCCGGTGGTGGAAGAACACCTTCGTGTCGAACCGGCCGGGGTCCAGCCCCGTCAGCACGTTGCACACCGACCGCTCGATGCCGCCCGAGCCCAGGAAGACGAGCGTGAAGAGCACGCGCTTCCGGACCGGGGCTGGAGGCGGCTCCCCCTGTGTCGTTACGAGCATCACCCGCACTCTCGCGCTTCGAGACACCTCGGCTCAGGGCTCACGGAGTGACAGGGTTCCCCCCGACTCCGGCCTGACCCACCCCGGTGTAACCAACTTGCACCCGCTCCGCCACTCCCGGGCTCGGCTAGGGTTCGGTTTAATCCAGGCCAGTCTGAGATATCCTTGAAAACACGCACTCACATCGGCTGCTTCATCGCGCTGGTGCCACTCTGCGGGGTGCTCGCCGCCGCGGGTTATTTCGGGGTGAGCGGTCAGCGAATCGGCCAGGGGCTGCTGCATCCACGGCCCATTCCGGTGACGCGCCCCGCGGCGGAGCCGGCGTTGTCGGCGCTGGAGGACGTGGCCTTCACCACGGCCGACGGCGTGACGCTCAAGGGCTGGTACCTGCCTTCGCGCAACCGGGCCGCGGTGGTGCTGGTGCACGGCTTCGCGGACAACCGCGCGCAGCTCCTGTTCGAGGCGCGGACGCTCGCGGGCGCGGGCTACGGCGTGCTGCTGTTCGACCTGCGCGCGCACGGCGAGAGCGGCGGCGACGCGGTGACGTGGGGCGACCGCGAGCGGCACGACGTGACGGCGGCGCTGGACTTCGTCGCGCGGCGCCCGGACGTGGACCCGCTGCGCCTGGGCCTCTTCGGCTTCTCCATGGGCGGCACCACGTCCCTGCTGGTGGCCAGCCGTGACGCGCGCGTGAAGGCGGTGGCCGCGGCGGGGGCCTACCCCGCGCTGGAGGAGGACGTGTACGCGGGCTATGGCCGCTGGGGCGCGCTCAGCGCGGAGCCCGTGCTGTGGACGCTGCGCCGCGCGGGCGTCGACGTGGACGCGGTGCGCCCCATTGACGGCATGTGCCGGCTGGGGGGCCGGCCGCTGCTGCTGGTCAACGGCGACGTGGACCCGGACGCGCCCGCGAAACTGCAGGCCAGCCTGTTCCAGGCCGCGTGCGAGCCCAAGTCGCTCTGGGTCGTCCAGGGCGCGGGCCATGGCCAGTACGCCCGCGTGGCGCCGGAGGAGTACGCGCGCCGGCTGCTGCGGCACTTCGGCGCGGCGCTCGGCGTCGCGCCTCAGGCCTCCTCGGGGGGCGCCACCCAGTGAGGCGCCGCGTCCAGCGCGGGCCGCTCCTCCAGCAGCTCGTGCGGACGGAAGGCGCCCTTGTAGCGCAGCGACGCGCACGCCAGCACGCGGTAGCCCAGGTAGACGTGGGGGATGCCGCGCGCCTTCGCCAGCTCCACCTGGTACAGCACGTTGGCGGTGCCCAGGGACAGGTGCGCATAGGCCGGGTCGTAGAAGAAATACACGGCGCTCCACGCGCGCGGCGTCTCGTCACAGATGCCCACGCCCACCAGCCGGGGGCCGCCCTCCGCGCCGTCGTCGTACCACGCCACCTCGCGCGCGGACGGGTGCGGATAGGCGAACTGGAGCGAGTACTCGCGCGCGGTGATGGGCGACGGCGCCCACTCACGCACCGCCTCCCGCTCCGCGTGCCACTGGCGGTACAGGCCGAGCCGCTCGTCATCCACGCGGGGCGGGCCCACCTCCACGCGCAGGTGCTCGCACGCGGCGCGCGCCCGGCGCTGGCTGCGGTTGGGCCGGAAGCCCTCCACGGGGAGGCGCAATGACACACACGCATTGCACGCCGCGCAGGCCGGCCGAAAGTACACCAGCCCGAAGCGGCGCCAGCCCCGGACGAGCAGGTGCTCGTACTCCTCCGGGGTGACGTCCTCCAGCACCAGGTTTTCGAGCGAGGCCTGCCGCTCCGGCAGATAGCTGCAGGGCCGGGGCGGCTCGACTTCGTGTGCCAGGAGGAACGCCATGCGTGCTCCTGTTCCTGTCGCGGCCAGCGCCCGGCGTCAAGTCTGACCCGGTGCCCTGTCGCCTCCACTTCCAGGCGAACACCCCCCTTCTCCGAGGGAGACACGTCGTCCGCGGCACGTGCGCCTGCACGGCCGACGGGCTGGCATGACGTCTGCAAAACCAACGGGCGGCCTCGCGGACGCGAGGCAGGAGAACGACCATGACCCGCAACCGCACGCAGCCTTCGCTGTACCGCCTCTCGCACTGGAATTTCGGTCGTGCGGACAGGCAGGTCCGTGCGGCCACTGGCAGCCATGACTGGGTGGCGGTGAGCCCCCCCACGCCCTCGCGTCCGAGCGGGAATCGGCTGAATCCGGACATTCCTGTCCTACTCGCGGCTGTCCGTGCACAGGTCGAGCTCGACCCGGACGAGGCGGAGGGAGTGGATTTCGACCTGGAGTTCGCCAGCTACTGAAGTGACGCGGTGGCGCGCGGGCGTGCGGCTTCTCAGGCGTGGCCGCCAACGCGTATAAGTCCGCTATGTCCGTCATTGACGTCTCGGTGGTGATGCCCACCCACAAGCGGGAGAAGGAAGTGGTGGAGGCCATCCAGTCGGTCCTCCGCCAGCAAGGGGTGAGCGTCGAGGTCCTCGTCCTGGACGACACCCCCGAGGGCACGGCGCGCGAGGCGGTGGAGGGGCTGAAGGACGAGCGGGTCCGCTACCTGGTGAATGACCCGCCGTCGAAGGGCCGCCCGGCCGTGGTGCGCAACCACGGCGCCACGCTGGCGCGGGGCCGCTACCTGCACTTCCTGGATGACGACGACATGCTCGCCGAGGGCGCGCTGCACGCCATGGTGAGCGCGCTGGACGCGCGGCCGGACGCGGGCGTGGCGGTGGGCTGGGTGGTGCCCTTCGGCGACGACGCGGACTGGCTCAAGGACAAGAGCGCCTACTTCGAGTGGGCGGCCCAGGTGGGCGCCAGCACCCCCAACAGCGCGTGGACGGTGGCCCACATCCTCTTCCGCGGCACGCTGTATGTGAACTCCGCGTGCATGGTGCGCCGCGAGCACTTCGCCCCGCTGGGCGGCTTCGACGCCAGCATCCCCGTCTACGAGGACGTGGACTTCTACCTGCGCGGCATCCGCGCGTTCGGCCACGTCTACGTCAACCGGCCCATCCTGCACTACCGCACCGGCCGCCCGTCGCTGATGCACAACCTGGGCAAGGACGGCACGCTGGTGGTGCAGTCCAACGAGATGATTCACGGCAAGTACCGCAAGACGAACGGCGCGCTGGAGTACCGCCTGATGCAGGCCGCCATGCGGGTGCTGCCCTTCGAGGTGGCCCGCCGCCTGCCGCTGCGCCTGCCCAACCAGGGCCGCGCGTCATGAGCCTCAAGAGCCGGCTGCTGGGGACGGCCAAGCGCCAGGTGAAGCAGACGCTGCGCCCGGTGCTCCAGCGGGCCATGGCGCCCGCGCGCAACCACATCCCCGCCTCGCACTGGGGCCTCCAGGAGGTGCCCGGCCAGGGCCTGAGCCTGGAGGGCGTCCCGCTGGCGGAGCTGGTGGAGCGCTGGGGCTCGCCGCTGCACGTGGTGCACCTGGCGGCGCTGCGCCGCAACGCGGAGCGCTTCCTCGCGGTGCCGCCGGGGCGCGCGGGCGGCTGCGAAGTCTATTACTCGTACAAGACGAACCCGGTGCCGGGCGTGCTGTCCTTCCTGCACGGCCTGGGCGTGGGCGCGGAGGTCATCTCCGCCTACGAGATGTGGCTGGCGCTGAAGCTGGGCGTGCCGCCGGAGCGCATCGTCTACAACGGCCCGGTGAAGTCGGAGGCCTCGGTGCGCGAGGCCATCACCCGCGGCATCCAGCTCCTGGCCGCCAACCACGCGGAGGAGCTCGCCGTCTTCGCCCGGCTGGCGGCCGAGCTGGAGCGCCGCCCGCGCGTCGCGGTGCGGGTGACGACGGGCAGCGGCTGGACGGGGCAGTTCGGCACGCCCATCGCCGGGGGCGCCGCGCTGCGGGCCTACCAGCAGGCGCGCGCCTCGCGGCACCTGGACGTGGTGGGCCTGCACGCGCACCGCGGAGAAACCATCCGCACCGAGGGCGACCTCACCGCCTTCGTGGAGGCGGTGCTCGACTTCACCGACACGCTGCACCAGGAGCTGGGGTTGGATTTGGAGGTGCTGGATTTGGGCGGCAGCCTCAACACGCCCACCGTCGAGCACATCGCCGAGCGTGACTGGCGCCTCAACCTCACCTTCTTCCGCGACGTGCCCGCGCCCGACCCGGCGGCGTCGCTGTCCATTGAGCGCTACGTGGCGCTGGCGGTGGAGATGGTGGAGACGCACTACGCGCGGCGCGGACGCCAGCGGCCCCGCATCTTCCTGGAGCCGGGCCGCGCCATGACGGGCGACACGCAGCTCCTGCTGGGGCGCGTGCACGCGCTCAAGGCGGGGGAGGACAGGACGTGGGCGGTGCTGGACGCCGGCATCAACCACGCCGAATGCGTGCGCAACGAGTACCACCAGCTCTTCCACGTGAATCGGCCGGACGCCCCGGCCGACAAGGTCTACACGGTGGTGGGCCCCATCTGCACGCCGGGCGACACGCTGTACCACGCCAGGCGGCTGCCGGACCTGCGCGTGGGGGACACGCTGGCCATCATGGACGCGGGCGCCTACTTCGTGCCCTTCGCCACGTCCTTCTCGTATCCCCAGCCGGCCATCATCGCGCTGGAGGACGGCAAGGAGCGGCTGCTGCGGCGCGCGGAGACCTTCGAGGACCTGGTGACCTTCGACGCGCCGGACAGCCGCGCCGCGCTCACCGGTTGAGCACCATCATCCGGATGAAGGCCCGGGGGTGGCGCGCGGAGCCGTAGAGAATCTGCGCCACCTCCACCGCGGTGGGCATCAGGTCATCCGAGTCGATGAGCGGGTCCACCGCCGCGCCCCGGTGTGACGCCAGCCACTGCCGCCACTGGCGGGCCTCGTCCCCCGGCAGCGCGCCGGAGAGCCGCTGGAGGTTGAGCAGCATCTCCAGCGCGATGCGGTTGCAGAACACCTCGCCGTTGCCGCGCCAGTCGCGCGCGGCCTTCAGCTCGCGGCGCAGGGCGTCCCCGTCTCCCAGCGCGGCGTGGTAGGCCAGCAGCGGCAGCGGCAGCCCCCGCGCGACGTCGAAGCCCATCTGCCCGTAGAAGCGGGGGTTGAAGTCGATGAGGAGGAAGTCGTCCTTCGTCTGGATGAACTCCACCTCGAAGACGCCGTGATAGCCCAGGCGCTTGCACAGGCGCTGGAGCCCCGCGGCCAGGTCCTCGCGCACCGGCGCGGACTCGAAGCACACGCCCACGCCCAGCCGCCGCGGACGCTGGAGCACCTTCATGGCGCCGCGCACCTCGAACAGCTCGCCCGTCTCGTCCACGAAGCCGGAGAGGCTGTAGATGCCCTCCGCCGCCTCCGGGTGGAACTCCTGCACCATGGGGCGCGACACCGCGGGGTCGAAGCGCACCAGCATGGGCGCGTACCCGTCCCGCGAGAAGGCGCGGTACTCCTCCGCGAGCTGCGCGGGCGCCTGCACCGGCTGCCCCTTGCGGTGGGTGGAGTAGAGAATCTGCGTGGTGGGCTTGATGAGGACGGGGAAGCGCGCCTCGCGCGACACGGCGTCCAGGGCGGCCTCGGACTCCGGGAACCAGGTGCGCGGCAGCTTCAGGCCCACCGCCTGGCCGGCCTCGAACAGCTTGCGCTTGTTGAGCAGGCCGTAGACGGCGTCGATGCCCGGGTCATACAGGTGGAAGGACTTCGACAGCGCCTCGCCGTGGACGGACACCAGCCACGCCAGCTCGTCGCTCGTCGGGTAGAGCACGTGCCGCATCGGCTCGCGGCGGCCGAAGTCCAGCAGCCACTCGACGAAGTCCTCGGCCTGGGACTCCGGCGGACACTGCACGCGCCGGCCCACGAAGCGGGACCAGCTCGCGGGCCCCAGCTTGCCGGGGTCCGCCACCGTGACGTCGATGCCGTTGCGCCCGAAGCAGCGCGCGGCAGCCAGCGTGCCGTAGAAGCCCGCCGAGAAGAGCAGCACGGACGGACGGCCCTCCATTCGAACCCGGGGTGCCTGCTCCAACATGACGGTGTCGTTCTCCTGCCGCGGTGCCGTTCAAAGAAAGCCTGGTCACGCGCAGGATAACCGCACGCCACCCCACTTGGCTCCCCTCGCATGCCCCTCTTCGTCGCTGAGAAAAACGCCGCCGGCTGTCGTCAAAAACAGACACCCTCCTTGGGCCTCCAAACAACGTACCCCTGGGACACGAGCCACGGGTCGGTCTCCACTCCCTCCATGCGCGTGGAGAGGGCCAGCGCGGCCTCGCGAAATGCGTCGGGTGGGTGCGTATGGCCCGCGCCGCGCGCCTGCTGCCAGGCGGCGCTCCACGCGGAGAAGAAGTCATGGATGGGTTCACCCGGGCGCACCCGGCGGCGCAAGTCCCGGGGCAGCCAGTCCCGGAAGAGCGCGGGCGCGAAGCCGTGGCTGAAGTCGGTGTGGAACAGGAGCGCTTCGCGCAGCGGCGGGTCGTCGCCCGCTCCCACACGTCGGCGCAGCAGGTGCGCGGACAGCACCGCGCCCGTCGCGTCCGCGCTGCCCTCCACCAGCAGGCCAGACGGTAGCAGGTAGCGGGCCAGGGTGCGGTGGACCTCGGGGACGCGCTCGGGCGGGCCCTGGCGGAGCAGGTTCATGGCGCGCACCAGCCGGGCGGGCTCGTCGGGACGCAGGGGCAGCTCGAAGCCGCCCTCCCGGAAGTGGGTGCGGGCCTCCGCGTCCGCCTGGGCTGCCCGCGCGCGCTCCGCGTCCAGCTCCACGCCCACCACGCCGAGCTCCGGGTTGAGCGCGCGAAAGGCCTGGGCGCTCTCCAGCGTCGTCCATGGGTGCTCGCCGAAGCCCACGTCCACGAAGACGGCCTGGGCCCAGGCGCCGTCGCGGCGTTCGAGGAGCGGGCGCTCGAAGCGGCACAGGTATGCGTCCAGCGCGCGCAGGCGTCCGCGCGACGTCCTTCCCCGCGTCTTCGTGTCCAGCGGTGGCATGGTGCGCTCTTGGGTGAGTCTGGCGTGGGCGTCAAGCCCACCCTGTTCCGGACGCCCCGGATTTTCGCCGGGCGCGGCGGGCTCCTAGAGTGGGCATCCCGTGGAAGCCCCTTCCGCCCTGCCCTGCCCCCGTTGCCAGTCCCCCCGCGCCGCCGGGCCGGAGTGCCCCCGCTGCGGCATCATCTACGCCAAGGCGGACGCCCGGGCGGCGCGCCAGCGCGAGGAGGCGGCCCAGCCGGCGCCGGTGCTCCCCGAGGAGCCCCCGCTGCACGTCGACCCCGCGTGGCTGGTGGCGCCCGACCTGCGTCCGGACGTGCTGCCCCCGGAGACGCTCGCCTGGGACGTCGACGCGGAAGAAGCCGCGTTCGAGCACCGCCTGCGCACCTGGGCCGTCCCCGTGGCCCTGCTGGTCTCCTTCATCGTGCACAAGGGGAACTTCAGCGCCTTCGCGGCCCGGCTCATCACCATGCCGTTCCATGAGCTGGGCCATGCGATGACCGCCTGGCTGTGCGGCCGCGCCGCGTTCCCCACGCTGTGGAAGACGGCCATCTTCGGCCGCTCGTACTTCCTCGCGGTGCTGCTCGCGGCGGCGCTGGGCGCGTGGGCCTGGTGGGCGTGGAAGCACCGCCTGTGGCTGTGGGTGGCCTGCGCCGCGACGCTGCTGTCCCTCCAGGCCGTGGGCACGCTGATGCTGCCCTCCCAGACGGTGGACATGCTCGTCACCTTCGGCGGGGACGGCGGGATGATGGTGCTGGGCGCGGTGATGATGCTGACCTTCTATGCCCCCGCGGGCAGCTACCTCCACAAGCAGGCCCTGCGCTGGGGCTTCCTCGTCCTGGGGGCGCTGTCACTCGTGGATGGTGTCCTCACCTGGTGGGCGTCCAAGAAGGACGCCGCGGCCATTCCCTTCGGCAGGATGGAGGGCGTGGGCCTCAGCGACGCCAGCAAGCTGGTGGGGTCCCACCGGTGGGGTGAGGACGAGCTGATTCACCGCTACCTCGTGGTCGGTACCCTCTGCCTCCTCGTCGTCGCCGGGGTGTACGGGGTGCACTTCGTCCGCGGCAGGGCCCGGCTCGCCGCCGCCGCACGCTGAAGCCCCCGCGCGGCGCACGTCACGCCGCGGTGTCAAATGGCCACATGAAGCCCGGGTGGCGCACCACCTCGGGCGCCCGCGCGCCCCTCCAGCGCAGGGACTCTCCGGGCCGCAGCACCAGGGGCCTGGGGCCGTCCTTCATCGTCCGCCGGACCTCGGCGAGCCGCTCCGGATAGGGGTCCGCGTCCGGGTTCTCATCCAGGTGGCTGGCGCCCGTCACGGGCTCACCGGGATAGCCCTCGTAGCGAGGCCCCATGCCCTCGCGCCAGTACCAGGGCGCGCCACCATCCGCGCAGGGCACCACGTAGCGAGCCCCCAGCAGGGCGCCATAGCGCAGCGCCTCCTCCGGCCCGGCCATCAGCCGCTGCGGCGCCCTCAGCATCGCGCGGGGGACGTTGACGAGGAACGCCTCCAGCGTGGTGAAGCCGAAGAAGATGGGCGCCAGCCGGAAGCCCCGGACGCCGCAGAAGAGCACGTCCACCGGGGCCTCGCGGCGCACCCGCCGGCACACCGCCGCCATGTCGCCGCGCACGTCGTGCCCCGAGTCCGCGAAGAAGGCCGCGGAGAAGCCCGGCGCCCGCACCAGCCACGTGTTGCCCTCGTTGAAGAGGTCCGGGTACGGCCCTTCGCCGTCCGTGGGCTGCTCGCCGTGGAACGGCAGCGCGCGCACGGTGACGTCCCCCACCTGCCGGGACTCGCCCCAGCGCAGCGGCTCCACCCGCGTGAAGCCGAGCTGCGCCAGCCGCAGGGCGCAGTCGGTGGAGAAGAGGCTCTCCTTCGCCACCGCCGGCACGAAGATGCGCGTGTCGCGCGGCAACTGGAGGAGCGAGCCCAGGTGGAAGTGGTCCCCATGCGAGTGGGTGATGACCACCGCGTCCACGCGGCCCACGTCGCGAGGCTGCATCGGCGGATAGCCCGGCGCGTCCACCGCCCCCTCGGGCCGGAAGTACGGGTCCACCAGCACGCGCCCCTCACGGCCCGCCACCAGCACCGTGTTGTGTCCCACGAAGAGCGCGCCGGGTCCGGGCACGTCCACGGGCGCCTCATGGCGCACCAGCCAGCCCGCCTGTCCCAGGTCCGCCACCAGCTCCGCCAGCACGGGCAGCGCCGCGAAGGCCCGCAGCTCCGCGCGCGTGACGCCTCGCGCGAGCGCCGCGAAGAAGTCCGCCACGGCGGGCCAGTCAGCCGCGCGCACGGGCACGTCCAGGCCCAGCGCGTCCTGGCGGAGGTGCAGCACGCGGGGCCGGTGGCGCGTGGCGTCCGGGAACAGCACGTCGGGGCGCAGCACGCGCCGTCCCATGCGCCGCTGCTTGCCCACGCACAGCGCGGCGTAGCGGGGGGTGTCCTCCAGCCAGCGCACCAGGGCCTCCGCGTCGTGCAGCGCGCCTTCGCGCCCCAGCACGGCGACCTGCCGCTTCAACGGGAGGAAGGCGCGGCGGACGGGACGCGCGGTGGGCCCCTGGATGCTGCAGCCCAGGTCCTCGTGGTGGTCGGCCTCCGTCCGGGCCGAGGCGAGCACGGCCAGGCTGACGCCCCGGTGCAGGGTGAATCGCATGGCGGCGGATGTTGCCATGCGTCACGCGGGGTGCGGCGTTTCTCCGACGTGCGGCCGAGCGGGCGGACCGTCCCCCACACCCGGCGGCTCAGGTTGTGACAGACGCGTGGAAGGCCAGTACCCTTCGCCTCCGAATGTCATTGCCAGCCCCCTCGCTCCCTCCGGAGCCCCCTGCCCCGTCCTCGGGTGGCGCCGTCGCCGACGCCACCCAGCTTCGCTTCCGCTGGCTGCCCCCCGTGGGGACGTGGAAGTACCACCTGCTGTTGAGCGCGGTGGCCCTGTTCGTCCTGGGGCCCCTGGGCGGCATCGCCGCCTCGTACATGAACTTCAGCGTGGGCTTCTTCGTCGGCGGTCAGGTGCTGGCCGGCATCCTCGGCAGCGCCGTCACCTACGGCTACGGCGCGGAGGGCAAGCACGGCGCCAACTACATGCAGACGATGGCCGCGTCGGTGGCCTCGCTGTGCGCCATGTCCGTGCTCATCCAGTCCATGGTGTGGCTGGGCATGGAGATGCCCGCCGCCTGGAAGCTGATGCTCTTCGTCGGCTGCGTGGGCATGTTCGCGGTGGGCGTGGGCATGCTCTACACGCCGCTGCTCGTGGACAAGCTCCAGTTGGACTACCCGTCCGGCCTGGCGGTGGCCAACATCCTGCGCGCGCTCACGGACAAGCGCCTGCTCAAGGTGTCCATCTCCAAGCTGGGCGGCGGCACCCTGCTGGGCGCCCTGGCGGCGTGGGCGACGGAGAAGGTGGCCTTCGTCGCCTCCATCGGCACCAGCGCGGCCACGCTGGGCGCGGGCATGATTGTCGGCAGCCGCATCACCGTGCCCGCCATCGTGATGGCCGTCATCGGCGTGGCGTTGATGCCCACGTTCCGGGAAATCGGCTGGCTCGGCCCGAACGACCCGTTCCGCAAAATCGGCTTCGTCATCGGCCTGGGGATGATTTGCGGCGCGGCGGTGGTGGACCTGTCGCTGCTTGCGGTCCAGGCGGCGAAGCGCATCCGCGAGCGGGCCGCGGTGAAGGACGAAGCGGCCGAGGAGTCCTGGAAGAAGGTCAACGTCCCCCGCCTGCTGGCCTGGGTGGCCGTCTGGGGCGCCGCGACGTTGCTGGTGGGCACGCAGGTGTTGGACCAGCCCATGGGCTGGCTCCTCTTCGGCATGCTACTGTCCCTGCTGTTCGTGCTCATCAACGGCATCTCCTTCGGCATCACCGACCAGAACCCCATCTCCAGCGCGTTCGTCATCTCCGTGCTGCTGATGTCCATGGTGGGGCTGCGCATCCCGCTGGTGGGCATGATGGCCGCCACCATCCTGCTCATCTCCACCTCGGTGGGCTGTGACATGCAGCAGGACCGCTCCACCGGCTGGCGCCTGGGCACCAACCGCGTCACCCAGTTCCGCTATCAGGTGCTGGGCGTCACCATGGGCGCGCTCTTGTGCGTGGGCCTGGCGCGCGTGTTCATGACGGCCTACCCGGCGCTCACCATCAACCAGCTCGACAACCCCAACGCCGAGGTGGGCCAGTGGGGCTCCGCCATGACGTACAAGCTGGTGGGCGCCATCCGCGACCTCGGCTCGCTGTCGCAGGCCGTGGTGAATGCCCTGCTCATCGGCCTGGTCATCGGCTTCGTCTACGAGCTGCTGCGCAAGGTGGTGCGGAACAGCGCGCGCTACCAGGCGTACGTGAAGCGCTCCCGCACCGGCTTCGCCGTCGGCTGGACGGTGGATGCCATCCTGCTGCCCAGCCCCTACGCCTCGTCGTTCGGCGGCTTCGTGGCCTTCCCGGTGTCGCTGTGGTTCGGCGCGGGCGGCATCGTGACGTCGCTGTGGAACACCTTCTCCAAGCGCGGGCAGCCGGCGGTGAGCGGCAGCCCGGGCGAAGGCGAAGCCCTGCCCGAGGACATGAGCACCATGTCCCTCATGGGCGGCGGCCTCATCGCCGGTGAGTCGCTGTTCTTCCTCATCGCCGGCCTCATCGGGCTCGCGTCGCTGTTGGCGTAGCCCGCCAGGGCGGGGGGGCCTTGGTTGACAATTCCCGGCGCCCCTCGCATCTTGTTCGCCGTGAGCTTCGTCATCACCACCACGACCACCGGCACCACGACTCGCTTCGGCGGGCGTGGAGCCGTGCGCGTCACGTGGTGAGCTGACGAACGCACGGTTCCCTGCCCCGCCTTCTCCGGCCGGGGCAACCGTGCGCTCGCTCAGCGCTCCGACCGGATGGCGTTTCACCCTTCCGAATCGGAGACGAAGCCATGCTCGACGAACACGACCACCGCGCGCTGGGCCAACGCCTGGACCTCTTCCACCTGCAGGAGGAGGCACCCGGGATGGTGTTCTGGCACCCGCGCGGACTGCTGCTGTACCGGCTGCTGGAGGAGCACGTCCGCCAGCGCATGCGGCGCGAGGGCTACCAGGAGGTCCGCACCCCGCAGCTCTACGCGCAGCCACTGTGGGAGCGCAGCGGCCACTGGGACAACTTCCGGCAGCACATGTTCCTGGTGGAGGACGGCGCGCGGCACCTGGGCATGAAGCCGGTGAGCTGCCCTGGCCACATCGAGCTGGTGCAGCGCATGGCGCCCAGCTACCGCGACCTGCCGCTGCGCCTGGGCGAGTTCGGGCTGGTGCACCGCGCGGAGCCCGGCGGCGCGCTCCACGGCCTGTTCCGCCTGCGGCAGTTCACCCAGGATGACGGCCACATCTTCTGCGCCGAAGCGCAGGTGGTGCCGGAGGTGGTCGGCTTCGCCCGCTCACTGAAGGACTTCTACGCGGGCTTCGGCTTCGACGACGTCCAGGTGGCCTTCTCCGGCCGGCCCGCGTCGCGCGCGGGGCGCGACGAGCTCTGGGACAAGGCCGAGTCCTGGCTGCTCGCCGCCGCGCGGGAAGCGGGGCTCCACTGCCACATGCAGCCGGGCGAAGGCGCCTTCTACGGGCCCAAGCTGGAGTTCGTGCTGAAGGACCGGCTGGGGCGCGCGTGGCAGTGCGGCACCATCCAACTGGACCTCGTGCTGCCGGAGCGCTTCGACCTCCACTACGTCGACGCCTCCGGGGCCCGCGTCCGTCCGGTGATGCTTCACCGCGCGCTGCTGGGCAGCCTGGAGCGCTTCATCGGCGTCCTGCTGGAGCACCACGGGGGCGCGCTGCCGGCCTGGCTGGCCCCGCGGCAGGTGGTGGTGGCCGCCGTGGGTGAAGCGGCCGGAGATTACGCCGAGCGCTTCGCCGCGCAGCTCCGGGAGGCGGGCTGCCGCGCCAGCGTGGACCGCCGGGGCGAGTCCCTGTCACGCAAGGTCGTGGACGCGCACGCGGCCGGTGTCCCGTGGCTGGTGGTGGCGGGGGCGCGGGAGATGGCCGCGGGCAACGTCCGCCTGCGGCAGCGGGACGGCGCGCAGCGGGACCTCTCGTGGGGCGCCGCGGTGGCGGAGCTCGTCGCGGCGTGCCGGCCGGCCCCGGACGCCTGCTGAGCCTGACACGCGGGGCGCGAGCGGTGGACTTCGCCGCTCGCGCCCCCTTGGACATCAGACCTGCTGGAGCCGCTCCAGCACCTCGCCCGCGTGGAGGACCTCCTCCGGCACCGTGGCCAGGTCATCCAGGCTCAAGAGCCCCACGGGCCGCCGCTCACCGTCCACCACGACGAGGCGGCGCACCATCTTCTCCTCCATCGTCTGCTCCGCCACCTCGAGCGTCGCGTCCACGTCGCAGGTGATGACCGTGGCCGTCATCACCTCGCGCACGGGCGTGGTGTTCGGGTCCTGTCCCAGCGCGGCGGACCGGACCGCGATGTCCCGGTCCGTCAGCATGCCCACGAGCTGTCCCTTCTCCAGCACCGGCAGGGAGCCGATGTTGCACGTGCGCATCCTCAACGCGGCGGCCCGGATGGGCTCCCCCGCCTCGATGGTCTCCAGGTTCTTGGTCATCAGCTCGCCAATCCGCATTGCACGCTCCTTCCTTGCCTTGGCATGACGCCCCTCCCACTACCGTGGAAACCCAGGCGCACCGCCGCCGCCTCCCGGATTGCGCCTGGCACCGGAGCGAGGCACCAGCCAGGGCCCTTCACACCTTGCTGCCCACCAGGCGCGACGCTGGGGCAGGATGCGCATCTGATGTGCGCGTGGGCCCCGGTCCGGGCCCGGACAAGGAGCAGGAAGGCATGGTCGACAAGCTCATCCTCAGCGACGACGAGTGGCGCAAGCGCCTGAGCCCCCAGGAGTATGAGGTCCTCCGCCGCCACGGCACCGAGCGTCCGGGCTCCGGGTGCTTCCTGGGCACGAAGACGCCGGGCACCTACGTGTGCGCGGGCTGCGGCAATCCGCTGTTCAAGGCGGGCACGAAGTTCGAGTCCGGCACGGGCTGGCCGTCCTTCACCCAGCCGGTGGCGGCCGACGCGGTGTCGGAGATTCAGGACGTCTCACACGGGATGATTCGCACCGAGGTCCGCTGCGCGCGCTGCGACGGGCACCTGGGCCACGTCTTCCCCGACGGCCCGCCGCCCACCGGCCTGCGATACTGCATGAACTCGGTGTCCATGAAGCACGTCCCCGAAGGCCAGCCCGTGGAGCTGGTGAAGGCGTAGCTTCAAGCACGGCACGGGTGAGCGGGCCGGAGGTACTCCCGGCCCTGCTCCCCGCCCGGTGTCCCCGCGGCGGAATAGAGCCTGGCCCGGCTTCGTGGGCTTTTCTGGTATTGCCCGACCTTGCGCCACCAATGCGCGCCCAAGCAAAGGGCGCCAGCGCCAGGAGGGCTCCGCATGCTGCCGCGATGGTCGATTCCCCTGTTGCTCGTGATGCTGGCCGGATGCACTGGCACCACGAAGTCCGTGCGCCTGCACACGGGCGCCGGCGAGCCCATCGTCCTCACTCCACGCAGCGGCGCCGCGCCGGTGGAGCTGGACGAAGACGCCTTCGTTGACGCCGTCGATGCGCTGGCCCGGAGCATGCGGCCATCCCCCCGTCCCCAGGAAACGGCCCGGCGGTTGTTCGAGGTGGATTCGCGCAGCGGCGCGTACTTCTACGAGCCACGCAGCCACCGCGTCATCCCACTGGGACCGGGCCAACACCTGGTGGGCGAACACCCCGCGACAGAGGTGGAGTTGACGCGTGCCTACCTGCGCTGGTGCGAGCGCACGAACACGCCCGGCGACTGCCTGCGCCTCCTGGTGGAGAGCCCCACTGTCACCGGAGATGGCCGTTACGCCCTGGCCATGGCCCTGGCCCAGGGCGTCGTGCTGGCCGAGATGATGGACGCCTTCAAGGACATGGCCGACCCCCAGGCCATGATGGCGGCTGTTCTTTGGACGTGGACCACGTACTGCATCTTGCTCGCGGTGCCCGAGCCCTTCTCTAAGGGCGTGGCCGCCGTGATGACCGCCTCACTCATTGCCTACGTGGGTGTCGATACGTTCTGGAGCCTCATCGTGGGCTTCAAGCGGCTGGTGGAGGAGGCGGAGCGGGCCACCACGTTTGACGAACTGCGCGAGGCGGGGGAGCGCTACGGCAAGGTCATGGGCCGCAACGCGGCGCGCGCGTTCGCCATGTTGGCCACGGCCGCCATTGGGAACACGGCGGCGGGGCTGGGGGCGAAGGTGCCAAGGCTCCCCGGCGCCGCGCAGGCGGCGGTTCAGGCCGAAGCGCAGGTGGGCATCAGGCTCGCGGCGGTCGCGGACGTGGGCTCGGTGACCGTGAGCGCCGAGAGCGTCACCATCGCCCTCGCACCCGGCGCGGTGGCCATGGCGGCCAGCAGCGCGGGCGGAGGCTCCTCCGCCAAGGCCCGTCCCACGGGCTACAAGGCTTGGGGCTCGTTCAGTGGCTTCAAGAAGGCCATGGGCCCAGCGGGCCCAGGGAAGCAATGGCACCACATCGTCGAGCAGACCCCGGGCAACGTGAAGCGCTTCGGCCCTCAGGCTCTCCACAACACCGAGAACGTCATCCCGCTGGACAAATCCCTGCATACCAACGTCAGTTCCCTCTACTCGTCGATCCGCTACGACATTACTCACTCGTTCACGCAGACTGTGCGGCAGTGGTTGAGCACGCAGCCCTACGAGGCTCAACGTGAGTTCGGGCTCTTGGCCATTGCGAACGTGAAGAAGAGGGTCTGGTGATGACGTTGGAAGAACTGGTCGAGCAGTTTGCTCGGAATGTCGCGGCCCAGACTGATGCCATTCACCGAGGAGATTCCAGGACGGGAAACAAGCATGCCAAGCAGTACACCGCCGCGCTTCAGGCACTCCGCGCACAGGGGGATACGGGGCGGGACGCCCTCGCCGTGCTGCTGAAGCATCCACGTACGGACGTTCGAGCCATGGCGGCTGCGTTTCTGCTCCGCTACCGGACGGCGGAAGCGAAGGCGGTCCTGGAAGCGGCAGCGAACGAGGGAGGGGTTTCCGCCATCGGAGCGATCATGACACTACGCCGCTGGAAGGACGGCACCTGGGCGCTTGACCCGGAGTAGCCCCCATCGAGAGGAAGGGCGTCGATGACGCTGCGTGCGAGAAGGTGCGTTACGTCCACGCCAGGAAGGAAGACTCTGCGCAGGGGCGCGCGGCCTCTGTCGTGGAAGCGCAGGGCATCCTACGCCGCGCAGCGCTGCAGCCATGAGCAGGGAGGCCTCCTCTCAATCAGGAGACCACCCTGCCCACCGAGGCCAGCAGCTCAGCCCAGCCAGACGCGGGCGTTGCGAAACATGCGCATCCAGGGGCCGTCATCGCCCCACTCGCGAGGCCGCCACGAGTGCTGCACGGAGCGGTGCACCCGCTCCGGATGCGGCATGGTGATGGTGAAGCGGCCATCCCGCGTCGTCAGGCCCGCGATCCCGTGCGGAGAGCCATTGGGGTTCGCCGGGTACGTCTCCGCCACCCGCCCGTGGTTGTCCACCCAGCGCGTCGTCACCAGGCCCAGCCCGTTGACGCGGGCGGCGTCCTCCGCGCTGGGGAACTCCGCGCGGCCCTCGCCGTGCGAGGTGACGATGAGCATCCGGCTGCCTTCCATGCCCTGGTAGAAGAGCGACGGCGTCTTCGACACCTCCACCAGCGACAGGCGCGCCTCGTATTGCTCGGAGGCGTTGCGCACGAAGCGGGGGAAGTGCTCCGCGCCCGGGATGATGTCCTTGAGCTGCGACATCATCTGGCAGCCGTTGCACACGCCCAGGCCGAAGCTGTCGGGCCGCGCGAAGAAGGCAGCGAAGGCGTCCCGCGCGCGCGGGTTGAAGAGGATGGACTTCGCCCACCCGCCACCCGCGCCCAGAACGTCACCGTAGGAGAAGCCGCCGCACGCCATCACGCCCTTGAAGCCTTCGAGCGACACCCGCCCCGACAGGATGTCACTCATGTGGACATCCACCGCGGCGAAGCCCGCCCGCGTGAAGGCCGCCGCCATCTCCTGCTGGCTGTTGACGCCCTGCTCGCGCAGCACGGCCACGCGCGGACGGGCCCCCTTGGCGATGAAGGGCGCGGCCACGTCCTGCGCCGGGTCGAAGGTCAGCTTGGGCGACAGCCCCGGGTCCTCCGCGTCACACCGCGCCGCGGCCTCCTGGTCGGCGCAGGTGGGGTTGTCGCGCAGCTTCTGCATCTCATGGCTGACGCGAGACCAGGTGCGGCGCAAGGCCAGCGTGTCCTTCGCCAGCAGCGTGTCGCCACCACGGCGCACGCGAACCTGGAGCGAAGGCTGCGGGCGGCCCAGCTCGTGGACGTCGCGAGACAGGCCCTGCTGCGCCAACACCTCGCGCACGCGCGCCACGTCCGAGGCGCGCACCTGCACCACCGCGCCCAGCTCCTCGTTGAAGAGGGCCGCCGCCACGTCACCGCCCAGCGGGGCCAGGTCCACGTCCAGGCCGCAGCGGCCCGCGAAGGCCATCTCGCACAGCGTGGCCCACAGGCCGCCGTCGGAGCGGTCGTGGTACGCCAGCAGCACGCCAGCCTCGCTGAGCGCCTGCACCGCCGCGAAGAAGCCGCGCAGCAGCGCCGGGTCCTCCACGTCCGGGCTCTCCGGCCCCACCTGCCCGTGGACGTGCGCCACCACGGAGCCGCCCAGCCGCTGCTTCCCGCGCGCCAGGTCGATGAAGAGCAGCCGCGTGTCGTCCGCCACGTCCACGAGCTGCGGCGTGAGGGACTTGCGCACGTCCAGCACCGGCGCGAACGCGGAGATGATGAGCGACACCGGCGCCGTGACGGCCTTGCGCGTGCCCTGCTCCTCCCAGACGGTGCGCATGGACATGGAGTCCTTGCCCACGGGGATGGTGAGGCCCAGCGCGGGGCACAGCTCCATGCCCACCGCGTGGACGGCGGCGTAGAGGCTGGCGTCCTCGCCCGGGCTGCCCGCGGCGGCCATCCAGTTGGCGGACAGCTTCACGTCGGACAGCTTGCCGATACGGGCCGCGGCGATGTTCGTAAGCGCCTCGCCCACCGCCATGCGCGCCGAGGCCGCCGCGTCGATGAGGGCCAGCGGCGTGCGCTCGCCCATGGCCATGGCCTCACCCGTGGTGCTCGTCACGGTGGACAGCGTCACCGCGCAGTCCGCCACCGGCACCTGCCAGGGGCCCACCATCTGGTCCCGGCTGCTGAGCCCGGACACGGTGCGGTCACCAATGGTGATGAGGAAGCTCTTGCCCGCCACCGTGGGGTGGCTCAGGACGCGCTCCGCCAGCACCTCCAGCGAGCCGTCCAGCGTCAGCGGCGCGAACGACAGCGGGCGCGACATCACGTCACGGTGCATGCGCGGCGGCTTGCCGAACAGCACGTCCATGGGCAGGTCGATGGGCGCGTTGCCGAACTGCGTGTCCCCCAGCTTCAGGGTCTGCTCGGCGGTGGCGTCGCCCAGCACGGCGAAGGGCGCGCGCTCGCGCTCACACAGGGCGGCGAAGCGGGCCAGGTCCTCCGGCGCCACGCCCAGCACGTAGCGCTCCTGCGCCTCGTTGCACCAGATCTCCACCGGCGACATGCCCGGCTCGGCGTTGGGCACCGCGCGCAGCTCCAGCCGGCCGCCCAAATCATTGTCGTGGGCCAGCTCCGGCACCGCGTTGGACAGGCCACCGGCGCCCACGTCGTGGATGGAGCGGATGGGGTTCTTGTCGCCCTGCGCCCAGCAGCCGTCGATGACCTCCTGGCAGCGGCGCTCCATCTCCGCGTTGTCCCGCTGTACGGAGGCGAAGTCGAGGTCCGCCGCGCTCGCGCCCTGCGCCATGGAGGACGCCGCGCCACCGCCCAGGCCGATGAGCATCGCGGGTCCGCCCAGGACGATGAGCTTGTCCCCCGGCTGCAGGCGCCCCTTCTGCACGTGCGGCGCGCGGATGTTGCCCAGGCCGCCGGCAATCATGATGGGCTTGTGGTAGCCGCGCACCTCCACGCCGCCGGGCGTGGGGACCTGCACCTCGTAGCTGCGGAAGTAGCCCGTGAGGTTCGGCCGGCCGAACTCGTTGTTGAAGGCCGCGCCGCCCAGCGGCCCGTCCACCATGATGTCCAGCGCGGAGACGATGCGGTCCGGCTTGCCGTAGGGCTGCTCCCAGGGCTGCTCGAAGCCCGGGATGCGCAGGTGGCTCACGCTGAAGCCGGTGAGGCCCGCCTTGGGCCGGGCGCCACGGCCGGTGGCCCCTTCGTCGCGAATCTCGCCGCCCGCGCCGGTGGCCGCGCCCGGGTACGGGGAGATGGCCGTCGGGTGGTTGTGCGTCTCCACCTTGATCATGATGTGGGCCGGCTCGCGCACGGAGCCCCACTCACCGGACTCGGGGGACGGGAAGAAGCGGTCCACCTCGAAGCCTTCGATGACGGCCGCGTTGTCCTTGTACGCGCCGAGCACGCCTTCCTTGTGCTGGACGTAGGTGTTCTTGATGGCCTGAAAGAGCGAGCGCTCCTGCGGCTTGCCGTCGATGGTCCAGCTCGCGTTGAAGATCTTGTGCCGGCAGTGCTCGCTGTTGGCCTGCGCGAACATCATCAGCTCGACGTCAGTGGGGTTGCGCTTCAGCTCGGTGAAGCGCGCCACCAGGTAGTCCATCTCGTCATCGGCCAGGGCCAGGCCCAGCTCGCGGTTGGCGGTCACCAGCGCCGCGCGGCCGCCGCCCAGCACGTCCACCGTCGTGAAGGGCCGGGGCGTGTGTCCCGCGAACAGGATGGCCGCGTCCTCCAGCCGCCCCACCACCGCCTGCGTCATCCGGTCATGCAGCACCGGCTTCAGGCGCTCCAGCTCCGCGTCCTGCAGCGCGCGCCCGTCGGGGCCCGCGATGAAGAAGGCCGTGCCGCGCTCCATGCGCCGCACGCGCTCGCCCAGGCCGCAGTTGTGCGCGATGTCCGTGGCCTTCGAGGACCAGGGCGAGATGGTGCCCGGCCGCGGCACCACCAGCAGCAGGCCGCCGGTGTGCGCGCCCGTGGCCACGCGGGGCCCGTAGTCGAGCAGGCGGCCCAGCGTGGCCAGGTCCGCCTCGGTGAGGGGCGCCGGAGCATCGATGAGGTGCACGTACTCCGCGTAGAGGGACGAAACGGAGGGCACGCGCTCACGGCACTGGGCCAGGAGTTTGGCGAGCCTGAAGTCAGAGAGGGCCGGGGCCCCACGCAGGGTATGCATGCTGGACATGGGTCGAAGTCGTGGCTCTGGGTAACAGCGGGGCCGTCCTTATCACCGTGCGTCGGCCCGGCGCGTGAAGAGTTCACGCCGGGACGCCTGCCGGACATGCGGACAGGTGCCACGGTAGGTATCCCCCGCACGTCAGAGCCTGCGCAGGGCTCGGGACAAAACGGGAAGCACCGCGTGCGCGCTAACGGTCCCCCCAGGCCACGCCGAACCCCAGGCTCCAGGTGAAGCCATGCGCCCACGTCACGCCAGGGGGGCGCAGGCCCTGGTAGAGCACCTCCGTGCTGGCGACGAGGTTCGCGCCCAGCGGCACGTGCGCGCGCAGCCCCACGGGCACGCCCAGGCGAGTATCCCCACCCTCCCAGGTGCGCAGCCCCACGCCGGCCAATGCGCGCACGTCCACGCCCCAGGCATACCCTGGCCGCCAGGCGATGAGCGGCGGGGACAACACAGAGAAGGCCCAACCGCCCACCGGCCTGGCCCTGGGCGCCGCGCCGCCCTCCAGGCCTCGCGTCCAGTCCACCGACAGCCCCAGGCCATGGGGCAGCGGCAGCGAGCCCCGCAGGCCCACGACAGGCGCCGTGCCTCGCGCATCGGAGAAGATGCCGCCCAGCGCCTCCAGTGACAGCTCGGGTGAGGGCTGGAAGGCACGCAGCGCGACGAACGCCGCGTCCGGCGCCGACACCTCCTCGAAGCGCTGCGCCGCCCACGCCAGGAACGCGCCGGAGTACGCCACCGCCGAAGCCACGCGGTCATCCATGAAGGCCGCCGGCCCCGCGGGAGGAATGCGCTGTCGCGTCCCCTTCCAGCGCACCTCGCCGCGGCCGAAGGCGTTGCCCACCGGGCCATAGACGCCGAAGGCACCGGGCGACGCCGAGTCTGGCTCGGACCAGAAGGCGCTCCAGGGCAGCGCGCCGCCGTCCTGCGTCGCCAGCGTCCCGGTCCGCACCGCCTCCAGCGTCTCCCGCGCGAGCGCCCGCTGCGCGTCCGTCCCGGACATCGGTGACACCTCGCGGCGTGGCAGGCGCTTCAGCGAGGCGCCGACGCCGTAGCGCTCGAAGCCGTCGCTGAGTCCATGGTTCACCGGGACGACGTGCGGCGGAGACGCCATGTCCTGGAGGTGGTGGGCCAGGTGTCCGGCACGGTCCCAGGCTCGCGGCAGGTCGCCGTTGCGCGCGGCCTCCAGGGCGTCGTCCCACAGCGCCCGGACCCGGTCCTCCGAGCCTCGCCGCAGGACGGAGGAGAGCGCCCCCTCCGGGCGGTAGAAGTGGTGCCAGCCCGTCCACTTCACGTGGAGGTTCCAGTCCTCCGCGGTGGCGCCATGCACCACCTGGCCCCGGTGCTCCGCGAGCCCCGCCCCTGCCCCGGACGCCACCGCCGCGTCGAGCGCGGCCTGCGTGAGCGCGCGGTGGTCCTGCACCCTGAAGGCCCTCGCCTGGAACGGGAAGGCCCCGCACAGCAGCACGGCGAGCAGGAATCGCCAGGACGGTGGGCGGCGTGTCACGGGAGCCAGGAACCCTCGCTGTGGCCAGCACGTTCCGCCAGGGGGCGCTGGCCACGCGGAATGCTCCCCCACCAGGCGTCCTGCCACGCCCCTACGCCGCCTCGCGCTTCGGGAGGTCCGAGGCCGAAGCCTCCAACGTCGCCAGGTGCGCCCTCGCCAGCGCCAGGTTGTCGTTGTCCAACGGGTGGAAGGACGGGCGCAGGTACTGCCACATGCCCCGGCCCAGCACACGGAACAGTACCGGGTCCTTCCGGTGGGCCCGCCACAGCTCGCGGAGGAGCCCCGTCCACCCCAGGCCGCGCTCCTGGCGCAGCAACATCACCGTGGCGGCGAACCACAGCGCGAACAGCGACGCCACGCCCAGCACCATGCCCAGCACGCGCAGCCCATAGCCCGGCGCCACCAGGCGCAGCACGTCGAAGGCCACCGCCTTGTGCTCAATCTCCTCCGCGGCGTGCCATTCGATGAGGCCGCGCATCGCCGGGTGGCCGTCCGCGAACACCCCCAGCGTCAGCGTGTGCTCCCCCATCAGCGCCGTGTAGTGCTCCAACGCGGCGGTGATGGACAGCCGCAGCGACGGGGGCAGCCGCCCGTCGACGAGGCCCCACAAGAAGGCGTTGTAGCGCTGCATGAAGCGGTGGAGGTCGTAGCCCTGGGACTCCAGCAGCTCGATGTAGTCCTGGTGCTCGTGCGCGTGCTTGCCCTCCTGCGCGAAGAAGGCCTTCACCTGGGCGCGCAGCGCTGGCGCGTCCGCCAACCGCGGCAGGTAGTGGTTGACGCTGCGCACGAAGAACCGCTCGCCCTGGGGGAAGAGCAGGTTGAGCCCGTTCCACAGGTGCGTGGTGCCAGGGCCGTTGCGGTGCCAGATGCGCGGGAAGCTCGCGTCGAAGGGGAACTTGAGGTGCGGTCGCGGCCGGATGCGTCCGGGGTCGTGGGGGGAGACCATGGAGAGCTCGCGTGACGGAAGACCAAGAGGGTTCAAGGAAGCATCGGACGTGCCGGCCGGGACCTGCGGAGGGCCTCCGCGACGAGCACGTCCCGGAAGGCCAGCAGCCGCGCGCGTGTGCCCAGGGCGCCACTGCCCGCCAGGGCCGCGAAGAAGCGCTTGCGCGCGCCCGACGGCGTCGCGTGGAGGACCTCCGTCACGCAGAGGGCCACACCGCCCCCCACGGCGCACAGCGGCCGCATCGTGTTGAAGAAGAGCGCGGGATGCCGCGCCAGCGCGTCATCATCGTCGACCTCCAGGGTGATTTTGGACAGCAGGGCATTACCTCCCAGGGCCGCGGGCACCTGCCGCAGCAACGGGGTGAAGGCGAAGCCGTGCGTGGTGAGCGACGGCATCCACCACGGCAGCGCCGGTGCGTACAGCGTGGCGAAGATGTCCTCCAGCACGCCTCCGCCCCGCCGTGTCTGCTCCAGCAGGTGCGCGACGTGCGTGGGCGTCATCGGGCCCAGGCGTGTCCGCGAGGGAATCACCGCGATGCCGATGCGCCGCCACTTGCGCGCCACGGTGTGCGGCGACGAAGGCAGCACCGGCACCAGCAGCGTGGGGTTGTCGACGGGGAACACGCCCTCGCCGGCTCGCCGCACCGCCTGGAGCATCGCGCAGGTGAGGTTGCGGAAGTCGAGCCCCTCCGGCAACTCCACCCGCAGCACCGGCGACGGCTCGTCCGGCCCCGTGAGCCAGTCGCCCAGCTCCGCGGGGTCCGCCCGCCGAGGCAGCCCCACCGAGGCGGCCAGCGACAGCTCGGCCATCGCCGTGCCATCCATCACCAGGTGGTCGATGCTCAGCTCCAGCGCGCCCGTCGCCGCGTCCACGCGCGCCCCCAGCCAGGCGCTCGACGTCAGCAGATGGGACGCCCACGCGCTGGCGCCTCGTGCGGCGCGGTCCACCACCACCTGGGGGAACACGCCCTCCCGGCGTGACTCCGCCAGCGAGCGCACCGGCGCGCGCGCCAGCAGCGCCGCCACCGCGCCGGGCGTCAGCGCCGCGTCCTCCAGCGACAGGCGCACCACCTGGAACCCGCCGTCCTCACACGTGACGGCGGCGGTGAGGACCTCCGGGTCCGGGGCGCGCTGGCGCGCGTCGGTGCCTTCGCGGCCCAACCGCGCCACCCAGACGTCCAGGGGCTGGTTCTGCCGGCGCACGCCCAGGCTGCCGCGGTACCAGCGCGCCACGTTCGCCAGGAGCACCGCCGCCCAGAAGCCCCCTTCCAGGTCCACGCCCAGCGGCTGCACCGTCACCATGGCGCGGCGCGAGCGGGGCTCCGTGGAAAGGAACTGCTCCCACGTCGTCAGCGCGGGCACCACGTGCGTCGGCCGCCGCGCGGGGAACAACCGCCGCCATCCATCACAGCAACGCACGAGCCCGCTGATGGCCTGACGCGCCACCGGATGCAGGTGCGGGAACTGGTGTGTCAGCGCCGAATGCACGCGTCCGCTGACGCCAACGTCCTGGGTCTCAAGCGGCAGTGGGAGGGGACCGGAACCGTCCAAGGAACGCCTCCGAGCGGTCAACGGGGGGATGACCCACGACATCGGAGCCGTAGCCTACCGGACACGCCACTTGGACCGTCAGGTCATCGCGCGATTTCACCTGCAGCCACGCTTTTTGCCCTGCCTGCGCGGGTGAAACACGACTCACGATTACGTGTTCCACCCGCACCGCCAGGAAGCAATGCGGCAAACCCGGCAGCCGGGACGGAATCTTCGCGCGTCACGAATCCTGAGCCCGGGCAAATGTCTGCCATTGAAAACCCGGGCCAAAGCAGACGACCGTTCATCCCTGACGCCCCCTGGTATTCTTTGACAGCCCGACATTCCCGTGCACGACCGCCCGGGTTGTCGGCGTCAGGAGCCATCATGTCCGTCACCCGCCGTCCCCTCGCCTGGAGTGCCGCCCTGCTGCTGACGTTCGCGACCGTCGCGGCCGCCGACCCCATCGACTCCGGGCCCGAGTTGCTTTGCGAGAGCACTGAGAGCGCATCAATGGCCATCTGCTTCCAGTCCTTCTGTGACGAGGACTGGCAGTGCGCGGACGCGTGTCCCAGCGCGCAGACGGCCACCTGCACGAACAACGTGTGCGAGTACACCTATCGCACGGGTGGTGGCACCGGCGGCCCGGGCGGCCCCTTCTGCCACGCGATGTTCTGTGCGGAGGACTACCACTGCCAGTGTGGTGATGTTCAGGGCTACTGCGGTCTCGACTCCGTCTGCTACTTCTAGGCCGCTCGACGCGTCGTTCCGCTCATCAGGCTCCGGGAAGAAAGCCCGCGCCGGGGAGTCATCCGGCGCGTCGGAGGACACCTTCCCGGAGCCGCCATGCCACGCCTGCTCGACAGCCTGCCCCTGCTCTACCGCGACCTCCTCCCCGGCTTCTTCCGGCAGGACGTCCCCGAGGAGCGCAAGGCCACGTGCGCGAACTGCGCCATGTGTCAGGACACCGCGCAGGGCACGGTCGCCTCGGTGGACGGCGTGGACCGGATGTTCCGGCCGGACACCAAGTGCTGCACCTATTCACCTCGCCTGCCCAACTACCTGGTGGGCGCGCTGCTGTCGGATGACCGCCCCGAATTGGCCGAGGGCCGGCGCCGCATGGAGGAGAAGGTCGCCAGCCGCGTGGGCGTCACACCGCAGTGGGTGAAGCCGCCCGCCAAGTTCCACTTCCTCTACAAGAACGGCCACCAGTTCTTCGGCCGGGCCGCGTCCCTGCGCTGCGGCTACTTCTCCATGGACAGCGGCGGCTGCACCATCTGGCCCTACCGCGAGGCCGTCTGCTCCACCTTCTTCTGCAAGTACGTGGCGGGCGCGGACGGCCGCAAGTTCTGGATGTCCCTCAAGACGTACCTGACGCTGGCCGAAATCCAGCTCTCCCGCTGGACGGCGCTCCAGCTCCTCCCCGAATACGTGCTCTCCGGCAAGGACCGCGCGGAGACGCAGCCGGGCCCGCTCACCGTGGAGGACCTGGACGACACCGCCCCGCCCGCCAAGGCCTACGCGGCGCTGTGGAAGGGCTACGAAGGCCTGGAGCTCGACTACTACCGGGAATGCTACCGGCTGGTGAAGTCACTGCCCCCGGATGGGCTGGAGAAGCTGCTGGGCCTGGACGGCACCATCGAGCTGAAGACGCTGGAGAAGCTCCACGACACCGCCGTGTCGCCCAGGCTGCCGCGCACCCTCAAGCTCAACCCCGATGCCACCGTGCAGTGGATGCAGGACGGCAGCGTGGCGCTGGGCGCCTATAGCGAATACGACGCCGTGGCCCTGCCCGGCGAGGCCTACGGCCTGCTCGTGGAGTTCACCGGACGCGAGCCCGTGGCCGCCGTGCGCCAGCACCTGCGCGAGCACAAGCAGGCGGACCTGTCCGAGGACGTCCTGCTGGAGCTGTACCGGCACCGCATCCTCGTGGAGGCGTGACGCGCCCGGGCGGCGCCAGGCTCAGGGCGGGTGGGACAGCTCGCCCAGCTCGCGCAGCATGCGGACGGAGGCCTGGGCATTGCGCCACGCGAAGACCGTCTCCGACAGGTGGTCCGCCATCCACGCGCAGAAGCCCGGGTCTCCGGCGCCCAGCCAGGCCGCGGACTCCGACAGCTCCGTCTCCGCGGCCTCCCACGCGCGGCGGTAGGCGCTGGCCGCGGTCATCAGCTCGGCGAGCGAATGGGTGAAGGCGTCCAGCGCCGCGCGCAGCTCCAGGGGCGCCCCCGGCTCCGCCCGGCGCGAGTCCCGCAGCCGGCCCAGGTGGACCAGGAGCCCCTGCTCCAGCGCGGCGGCGGTGCCCAGCCGCGCCTGGGCGCCGTGGAGCAGGACCTGGAGGTCCTCGCCCAGCTCGTGCAGCAGCTCCTCGTTGGAGCGCGCCACCGGGCGCCCCAGCCGCGTACACACCGCCTGCCACAGGCTGCTGTACCCGAGCAGCTCCGCCACGCCCCGGCGCACGTGGGGCGGGACGCGGTCCAGGAACTCGAGCGCGCACTGCCGGGCCGACGTGGCCAGCGGCCCCGCGCCAGGGCCCGCCTTCGCGGACTTCAGCACCCGCCAGGCCCACTGGAGCGTCGTCTCCGTGGAGCGGAACAGGGCCTCGCAGCCCGCGCTCAGCGTCCCCGCGTGGCTGGCATCCATCAACGAGGCGGTGGTCGCGGGGACGGTCCGGGGTTCCTCGCCGGAGACTTCCTCCGGACGTGAATCACGTTCCGATGAACCGCGGTCCGGCGACATGCTCCGCCTCCCCAAACGCGATGGGCCAACCCCAGGTATCGCACGGCGTGCCCACAAGCTCCAGCGCCCGCATGGAGGGGATTCAGGGGATGCGCGACCTGTAACGGAGCGGGTTACCAGCGCCGCCGCCGGTGTCGCACGGCCTGAGAAAAAACCGGCCGGGTGGCCGCGATGCGCCACCCGGCCGGCGGGCCTTCTGCCCGCGCCCTCAGTGCAGGGTGCGCTTGAGGCGGCTGAGCCGCTCATGCGTCCGCTTCTGGGCGGGGAGCAGCTCCATCCGCACGAAGCGGCGGGCCTCGCCATGCACCTGGTCCGCGTCCCGCTGGTAGTCGGCCAGGCCATGGTCCTCGCCCTCCTCCAGCGCCTGGATGGCGGCCTTCTCGCCCAGGACGTCCGCGCCGCCTTGCACCAGCTTGGCGAAGGTGCCCCACATGCCGGAGCCCTTGGCGGGCTCACCGCCCATCTTCTGGATGAGGTCGCGGAGCTCCTCGACCCGGTGCTCGTGGTCGTGCTGGCAGTACTCCAGCGCGTCACGGGCCAGTCCGTCCGACACGTGCCCGATCGCCTGACGATAGGTCTCCACGGCGGAGATTTCGCCGCGCAGGAAGGAGTTGAGCGTCTCGACGTCCTTGTTGGTGCTCGCCATCAATGGCCTCCAATGGGTGACGGGTGAATCCGGCTTGCCGCAAAGGTGGTGCCCATCACCTCAGGGGCAACGAGGGCCCGGCTCCCCGCCCCCTTCCAAGGTCGGCCCACACGCCTTGAGACCAGGCGGACGAGCGACCGCCCCCTCTGGAACGAGCCCTTGTCCGCGCCTCTTCCGTGAGGGCCGGTTGACGCCCGCCCGCGGCAGGCGTTAGCGTTGGGCTCCTCGATGACGCACCCACTCACACCGACCGCCGCGCCGTGCTTCAGCCGCTGCTGTCCGTCGTGTGCCTGCTGTCGTCAGCCGGACCTGGGTTGTTGACGCGCACACCGGAAGCCTCTCCAAGCCTTCCGCCCCGCGCTCCTCCCGGCCCGGTCTCCTGACCCAGGAACCGGGCCGTTTTCGTTCCCGCTCCCAGCCCCGCACCGCGTGCCCATGTCCTTCGCCTTTGACACCCATGCCCTCCGCGCTCCCGTGCTCGCCGCCGGGTGTGCCGCCGCCTGTGCCGCGGGTGCCAACGGCTGTCCGTGCTGTGCGTGTCCCGCGTGTCCGCCGGAGGGCGGGTGCCGAGCATCGAGAGGCGAGTAGCGCGTCCTTCTCGAACCTTCTTGCTCGTGCGGCCCGCCCTCGAAAGAGGCGGGCCGTTTCTTTTTTGCCGGAGTCCCCATGCCGCCCCCGCTGCCCCACGTATCCACCCTGCTGGCCGAAGCCGCCGAGGTGAAGTCCGCCCCCGCCCAGGACATCCTCACCTGGGCCGAACGCCGCTTCGGCGCGCGCGCCGCCATTGCCTCCAGCTTCGGCGTGGAGGACCTGGTCCTCATCGACCTGGCGCGCCAGCACGCGCCCAGCCTGCGCCTCTTCACGCTCGACACCGGCCGCCTGCCACCAGAGACGTACGAGCTCATGGACGTGGTGCGCAAGCGCTACGGCGTCACCGTGGAGACGTACTTCCCGGAGCGCGAGCGCGTGGAGGCGCTGGAGTCCACGAAGGGCTACTTCTCCTTCCGCCAGAGCCTGGAGGCGCGCAAGGAGTGCTGCGCCATCCGCAAGGTGGAGCCGCTGGCACGCGCGCTGGCCGGCCGCGAGGCGTGGGTGACGGGACTGCGCCGCGAGCAGTCCGTCACCCGCACCGACGTGGCGACGGTGGAGGTGGACGGCGCGCACGGGCTGCTCAAGCTCAACCCGCTGGCCACGTGGAGCAGCAAGGACATCTGGGCCTACGTCCGGGCGAACGGCGTGCCCTACAACGCGCTCCATGACCGCGGGTACCCGTCCATCGGCTGCGCGCCCTGCACGCGCGCGGTGAAGCCCTACGAGGACGAACGCGCGGGCCGCTGGTGGTGGGAGTCCGCGGAGAACCGCGAGTGCGGCCTCCACCCGGTCCGATGAGCGCCGCCATGCCTTCACATCCCATGGACTATCCCGTGTGCCTTCGACTGGAAGGGCGCTCCGTCCTGCTGGTGGGCGGCGGCGCCATCGCGGAGGGCCGCGCGCTGGCGGTGCTCGACGCCGGCGCGAGGCTGCGCGTCATCGCGCCACGCGCCACCGACACCCTCCGGACGCTCGCCGAGGGCGGGCACCTGGAGTGGCTGCCCCGCCCCTACGAGGCCGGCGACGCGCGCGGCCAGCACCTGGTGCTCGCGGCCACCGATGACGCGGCCGTGAGCCGGCAGGTGGCGGCGGAGGCCCGCGCCCTGGGCGTGTGGGTCAACACCGCGGACGAGCCCGAGCTGTGTGACTTCACCCTGCCCTCCATCGGCAGGCGGGGCCCCATCACCGTCGCGGTGTCCAGCGCGGGTCAGGCGCCCGCCCTGGCGAGCCACCTGCGCAAGACGCTCACCGCCCAGGTGACGCGCCACCACGTCTGGCGGGCCCGGCTCAGCGGCTGGCTGCGCGAGCACCTGCCCCGGGGCACCGAGCGCCAGCAACTCCTGAAGCAGGTGGCGGTGGGCGACATCGGCGTGCTGCTGGAGCAGGGCGAGCGCAAGGCGGCCTGGGCACGGCTGCGCGCGGACCTGCGGGCCTTGAAGGTTCCTGGAGAGACACCATGAGAGAGCAGACGAGAGGCCGCGTGTTCCTGGTCGGCGCGGGCCCGGGCGACCCGGAGCTGTTGACCTTGCGCGCCGCGCGCGTGCTCCGCGAGGCGGACACCGTCGTTCATGACCGGCTGGTCCACCCCGGCGTGCTGGAGCATGCGCGCCCCCACGCGCGGCTCATCTACGTGGGCAAGGAGGGGGGCGGCGACTCGGTGAGCCAGGAGGAGATTCACGTCCTCCTCATCGCCCAGGCGCTGCTGGGGCGCCGCGTGGTGCGGCTCAAGGGCGGGGACGCCTTCGTCTTCGGCCGCGGCGGCGAGGAGGCGCTCGCGCTGGAAGAGGCGGGCATCCCCTATGAAGTCGTGCCCGGCCTCACCGCCGGGACGGCCGTGCCCGCCGCGGCGGCCATCCCCGTCACGCACCGGGGCGTGTCCGGCGCGGTGACCTTCGCCACCGCCTACCGCGGCGGCAGCGCGCCGGACTGGGACTTCCTCGCGAAGGCCCAGACGCTGGTCCTCTACATGGCGGGGAGCCGGCTGGAGGAGACGGCGCGCGCGCTGATGGGCGCGGGGCGCGCCGCGTCCACCCCGGCCGCGGTGGTGGAGGCGGGCACCTGGGAACATCAACGGGTGGTGGAGGCCCCGCTGGGCCGCATCGCCCAGGCGGTGGCGCGCGACGGGCTGGGCTCACCGTCGCTGCTCATCGTGGGCGAAGTCGTCTCCCTGCGCTCGCGCCTGCCGTCGCTGGTGGCGCAGGGCACCCCGGAACACGGACACGCGCCAGCGCGCGTGGCGGAGGGCGGTCATGAGTGAGCACTCGTTCGCGCGCGCGTCGCACCTGTCGGAGCTGGAGGCGGAGAGCATCCACATCCTCCGCGAGACGGTGGCCGAGTTCGCCAACCCGGTGATGCTCTACAGCATCGGCAAGGACTCGCAGGTCCTGCTGCACCTGGCGCGCAAGGCGTTCCATCCCGCGCCGCTCCCCTTCCCGCTGCTCCACGTGGACACCACCTGGAAGTTCCGGGACATGTACGCGTTCCGGGACGCCTTCGTGGCCCGCCACGGGCTGCGCCTCATCGTCCACCAGAACCAGCGCGCGCTGGCCGAGGGCATCAACCCCTTCGACCACGGCAGCCAGAAGTACACCCACGCGATGAAGACGCAGTCGCTGTTGGAGGCGCTGGCGAAGCATGGCTTCGACGCGGCGTTCGGCGGCGCGCGGCGTGACGAGGAGAAGTCCCGCGCCAAGGAGCGGGTGTTCTCCTTCCGGGACAGGCACGGCCAGTGGGATCCGCGCCGGCAGCGCCCCGAGCTGTGGAACCTCTTCAACGGCCGCGTCGACGCGGGCGAGAGCATGCGCGTCTTCCCGCTGTCCAACTGGACGGAGCTGGACGTGTGGCACTACGTGCTGCGCGAGCGCATCCCCGTGGTGCCGCTCTACTTCGCGGCCGAGCGCCCGGTGATTGACCGGGGCGGCACGCTGCTCATGGTGGACGACGAGCGCATGCGGCTGCGCCCCGGGGAGAAGCCCGTGCTCCGGCGCGTGCGCTTCCGCACGCTGGGCTGCTACCCGCTCAGCGGCGCCATCGAATCCTCCGCCACCACGGTGGAGACCGTCATCCACGAGATGGTGAGCGCCCGCCAGTCCGAACGGCAGGGCCGGCTCATCGACCACGACGAAGAGGGCTCCATGGAGCTCAAGAAGCGCGAGGGCTACTTCTGATGGACACCGGACTGCAGCAACTGCTCGACCAGCACTCCGCCCGCGAGCTGCTCCGGCTCGTCGTGGTCGGCTCCGTGGACGACGGCAAGTCCACCCTCATCGGCAGGCTCCTCTACGAGTGCGACGGCCTCTTCGAGGACCAGATTCAAGCGGTGCGCAAGGCCAGCGCGAAGCGGGCCGCCGCCGTCTCCGCGTCCCCGGAGGCGCTGGCCCAGGGCCTGAAGGCCGCGGCCGGCGCGGACGAGGAGGCGCTGGACTTCTCCCTCTTCACGGACGGCCTGCGCGCCGAGCGCGAGCAGGGCATCACCATCGACGTCGCCTACCGCTACCTGAGCACGGCGCGGCGCAAGGTCATCGTCGCGGACACGCCGGGTCACATCCAGTACACGCGCAACATGGCCACCGGCGCCTCCACGGCGGACGCGGCGGTCATCCTGGTGGACGCGCGCCTGGGCGTGCTGCCGCAGACGCGCCGTCACGCGTACATCGCCTCGCTGCTGGGCATCCCCTACCTGGCCGTGGCGGTGAACAAGATGGACCTCACGGGCTTCGACCGGGACGCGTTCGAGCGCATCGGCGCCGAGCTGGTGGACTTCGCCCGCGCGCTCGGCTTCGAGGGCGTGCGGCTCTTCCCCGTCAGCGCCAGCCGCGGAGACAACATCACCCGGCCCAGCGCCCGCACGCCCTGGCACGAGGGCGGCACGCTGCTCGCGTGGTTGGAGTCCCTGCCCCACCAGCGCCGGCAGGACGACGCGCCCTTCCGCTTCCCCGTCCAGTACGTGCTGCGGCCCCACCAGGACTACCGGGGGCTGGCGGGACAGATTGCCTCCGGCACCCTCCGCGTGGGGGATGAAATCCAGGTCCACCCCTCCGGGCGCCGCACGCGCGTGGCGGGCATCGACACGTTCGACGGGCCGCTGGAGGTGGCCGCGTCCCCTGCTTCCGTGACGCTCCGGCTGGCGGACGAGGTGGACGCCAGCCGGGGCGACGTGCTGGCCCACGTGGACCAGCCGCCGCTGGCGCTCCATCAGCTCGACGCGATGCTCGTGTGGTTCGGTGAGCAGCCGCTGGACTGCGCCCGCCGCTACCTGGTGAAGCAGGCCACGCGCACCGCGCCCGCCCACATCGAACGGGTGCTGTGGCGCAAGGAGCTGGCGGACCTGTCCGAACAGCCCGCGGAGTCGCTGTCGCTCAATGACATCGGCCGGGTGCGCCTGGTCTGCCGGCGCCCCCTGCTGACGGACCCGTACCGCGACAACCGCCGCACGGGCGCGTTCATCGTCATTGACGCGCTCACCCATGACACCGTGGGCGCGGGCATGGTCCTGGGCCCCGCGGAGGATTCGGCGCCGGGCAAGGTGGACGCCTCGCTCGTCACGCAGCCCGAGCGGCGCGCGAAGCTGGGACAGCCCGGCGCCATCGTCCTGCTGCCCGCCAGCGCGGACGCCAGCACCCGCGCCTTCCAGTTGGAGCGCCGGCTGTTCGACCTGGGCTGGCACGTCTCCACCACCCACGGCGACATGGAGGTGGCGCTCGCGCTCGCCGCCGCGGGCCTGGTGGCGCTGGTCCACACCGACACGCCCCAGACTCGCCGGGCCTTGCGCGCGGAGGCCCGGGATGCTGGCGCCGCGTGGCTGGAGCTGGACGCCAGCGAGGACCTGGAGGCCCAGCTCGCCCGAGTCGTCTCCCTTCGCGAGGCCGCACGATGAGCGCATCCCCTGTCACCGCCACTCCCCCGTTCATCAACGCGCTGCTGGGGGAGGACCAGGGCGCCCTGCTGCTGAAGCTCGTCGGGGGACTGGACACGTCCGCCCTGCACTGGCTGAGCGGCTACACGGCGGGGCTGGCCGCCCGCGCGCCGCAGGCCTCCGCCGTCCCCGTGACGCCCGTGCCCGTGGCCGCGCCCGCCGCGCCCTTCACCATCATCTACGGGACGCAGACGGGGAACAGCCGCCTGCTGGCGGAGCGGCTCAAGCACCAGGTGGCGTCCGCCGGGCTCACCGCGCGGCTGTTCCGGGCCAGCGACTATCCCGTGCGGGAGCTGGCCAAGGAGAAGCTGCTCTGCATCGTCATCAGCACCCAGGGGGACGGCGACCCGCCGGATGACTCGCGAGGCTTCTGCGAGTTCATCCTGGGCAAGCGCGCCCCCCGCGTGGAGGGGCTGCGCTACGCCGTCCTCGGGCTGGGCGACTCCAGCTACCCGCGCTTCTGTGAGGTGGGCCGGGCGCTCGACGTCCGCCTCGCGGAGCTGGGCGCCAGCCGGCTGCTGGAGCGGGCCGACTGCGACGTGGACTTCGAACCCGTGGCCAAGGGCTGGCTGGACCAGGCCTTCACCCTGGCGCGCGAGGCCCTGGCGCCTCAAGCCCCCGTGGCGGCCACCGTCGTGCCCATGCGGGAGCCCGCCGCGAAGGCATCGGCGTTCAGCAAGGAGGCGCCGTACACCGCGGAGGTGCTGCTCAACCAGCGCATCACCGCGCGCGGAGCGCTCAAGGACGTGCGGCACGTGGAGCTGTCGCTCGCGGGCTCCGGGCTGGAGTACGCCCCGGGCGACGCGCTGGGGGTGTGGCCTCACAATCCCCCGGAGCTGGTGGCGCTGTTCCTGTCCGAGCTGCGGCTCGACGGCGACGCGCCCATCACCCGCGATGGCCGCACGCTGCCGCTGGCCCGCTGGCTGGGTGACGCGCTGGAAATCACGAAGCTCAACCGCCCCTTCCTGGAGCGGCACGCCGCGTTGTCGGGCAGCGCGGCGCTGCGAGAGGTGCTCGAACCGGGCCGCGCCGACGCCTTCCGCGCGCTGCTGGCGGGCCACCAGGTCATCGACGTGCTCCGCGCGCACAAGGCCACGTGGGACGCCACCGAGCTGGTGAAGACGCTGCGCAAGCTGACGCCCCGGCTGTATTCGATTGCCTCCAGCCCCAAGCGCGTGGGGGAGGAGGCCCACCTCACGGTGGCGGTGGTGGACTACACGGCCTTCGACCTGCGGCACTTCGGCGCGGCGTCCCACCACCTGGCCACGCGCACGGCGGGCACCGACCCGGTCCGCGTCTTCGTCGAGCCGAACGAGCGCTTCCGGTTGCCGGAGGACGGGGACAGGGACGTGCTGATGATTGGCCCTGGCACCGGCGTGGCGCCCTTCCGGGCCTTCGTCCAGGAGCGCGCGGAGACGGGGGCGAAGGGCCGCAACTGGCTCTTCTTCGGCGAGCAACACTTCCGCACCCAGTTCCTCTACCAGACGGAGTGGCAGGAGGCGCTGAAGCAGCAGACGCTGCACCGGCTGTCGCTCGCCTTCTCTCGGGACCGTGCGCAGAAGGTCTACGTGCAGCACCGGCTGCGCGAGGCGGGACGTGACGTCTACGCGTGGCTCGAAGGCGGGGCCCACCTCTACGTCTGCGGCGACGCCCAGCGCATGGCCCCGGACGTCCACGAAGCCCTGGTGGACATCGTCTCCACGCACGGCGGCAAGCGCCGCGAGGACGCGCACGCCTGGCTCGAAGCCCTGCGCGAGCAGCGGCGCTACCTGCGCGACGTCTACTGACCCATTTGAGATTGCGAGCAACGACATGAGCCACCAGCCCAAGCCGCTCTCCGAAGTGGAGCACATCAAGACGCAGAGCCGCCTGCTCCGAGGCAGCCTGGAGGAGAGCCTGGAGGACCCGGTGACGGGGGCGCTCGCCACGCCGGACACCAGCCTCATAAAGTTCCACGGCAGCTACCAGCAGGACGACCGGGACCTGCGCGAGGAGCGGCGCCAGCAGAAGCTGGAGCCCGACTACAGCTTCATGCTCCGCACCCGCCTGCCCGGTGGCGTCTGCACGCCCGCGCAGTGGCTGGCCATGGACGCGCTTGCACGCGAGCACGCCAACCACACGCTGCGCATCACCACGCGGCAGGCGTTCCAGCTCCACGGCATCATCAAGGATGACCTCCGGTCCACCATCGCCCGCATCAACGACGCGATGATGGACACGCTGGCCGCCTGCGGTGACGTCAACCGCAACGTGCTGTGCAACCCCAACCCCGTGGACTCGCGCGTCCACGAGACGGTGTACCAGTGGGCGGCGCGCATCTCCGAGCACCTGCTGCCCAGGACGCGCGCCTACCACGAAATCTGGCTGGGCAAGGAGAAGGTGGCCGGCGGTGAGGAGGAGCCCATCTACGGCCCCACCTACCTGCCCCGGAAGTTCAAGGTCGCCGTGGCGGTGCCGCCCCTCAACGACGTGGACGTCTTCGCGCAGGACCTGGGCTTCATCGCCATCATCGAGGACGGCGCGCTGGTGGGCTTCAACGTCTCGGCGGGCGGCGGCATGGGCGCCACGCACGGCGACGCGGCCACCTACCCCCGGCTGGCGGACGTCGTCGGCTTCATCCCGCCGGAGCAGACGCTCGCCGTCGCGGAAGCGGTGGTGAAGCTTCACCGCGACTTCGGGGACCGCGCCAACCGCAAGCACGCGCGGCTGAAGTACGTCCTGGAGGAGCGCGGCGTGCCCTGGTTCACCGCGGAGCTGGAGAAGCGGCTCGGCTTCGCGCTCCAGCCCGCGCGCCCCTTCGCCTTCGAGCACAACGGGGACCGCTTCGGGTGGACGGAGGGCCATGACGGCCGCTGGCACCTGACGCTGCACCTGGACAGCGGGCGCGTGGCGGACCGGCCCGGCGCCACGCACCTGACGGGCTTGCGGGAGATTGCCCGCATCCACACCGGGGACTTCCGCCTCACGGCGAACCAGAACCTCGTCATCGCGGGCGTGACGCCCCAGGCCCGCGGAGCCATCGACGCGCTGGTGACGGCGCACGCCCTGGACAGCTTCCGCGGCGCCAGCCCCGTGCGCCGCAACGCGCTGGCCTGCGTGGCGCTGCCGACGTGCGGGCTCGCCATGGCGGAGGCGGAGCGCTACCTGCCCTCCTTCGTCGGGCGGCTGGAGGACCGGCTGCGGGCGCATGGACTCCAGGACGCCAACCTGTTGCTGCGCATCACCGGGTGCCCCAACGGCTGCGCGCGTCCCTACCTGGCGGAGGTGGGGCTCGTGGGCAAGGCGCCGGGCCGCTACAACCTGCACCTGGGCGGCGATGCGCGAGGCCAGCGCCTCAACCGCCTGTACCGGGAGAACATCGACGAGGACGCCATCCTCGCCGCGCTGGAGCCGCTGTTCGAGGGCTACGCCCGCGAGCGCCAGCCCGGCGAGGGCTTCGGCGACTTCGTGGTGCGCGCTGGCCACGTCCCCGGCGCGTCCCCCCAGCCTCGGCCCTCCTGAGCCGGCGCGCCGCGGCCGGGGCGCAGGCGGCGAGCGCCATGCTCAGCCGCCCGCGTCCCGCACCGCCGTGAGGAGCAGGTCGTACTTGCCGCCCAGGAAGGTGCGAAACCCGTGCTGGTGCAGGTAGCGGCGGTAGAAGGACAGGTCCTTCACCAGCAACGACAGGTCGGGCTCGCGCAGGTTCCGCACCCGCGCGCCATAGACGACCTCGCCATCCCGGAAGCGGGAGTTGGGGAAGCCGAGCAGCAGCGCCGAGCACGGCTCCAGGTGCTCCTGCACCAGCTTGCGCAAGAGCGCGTGGTCGTCCACGCCGGGGCTCTGCAACGTGCCCACGGACACCACGAGGTGGAATCGCCCCAGCCCCTCCGGCAGCGCGTTGAGGTCGGCAACGACGAAGGCGTGCCGTTCATCCGGAAATCGCGCACGCGCTGCTTCAATGGCGCTGGCGCTGTGGTCCACGCCCACGAAGTGCACGTCCGGAGCGGACTCCAGCCACGAGAACGCGGCCAGCTCATCCCCCTGGTTGACGCCCAGGTCCAGCACGCGGGCTGCCTCCGGCAACCGGATGCGCCCCAGCGCTTCGAGCCAGGGCAACAGGAAGCCCGCGTCCTCCAGCTTGCGCAGGCGCGAGAACGCGGAGGCCGTGCCATAGCGCTCCCGCGGCGGCGCCTCTTCGCCCGCCTGGCCTCCCGCGTGCCAGGGCGCCTCGGGCCCCAGCCGCTCGAAGGTCAGCGCGATGTGCGTCGCGTCCACCGCGCGAGGCGTGAGCAGCCGGCACCCAAGCCCCTCCGCCAGGTCGCACCAGCTTCGCAGTGGACGATGGAGCAACGCGCCGGAGGGCCCCACCCGCTCACCGGGGTAGCAGCCTCGGCCCAGGTCCGGGTCCGGCACCTCGATGGTGACCGCCTCCGCCGAGCCGAGCGACGCCGACAGGTGCCGATGGACGTGGATCAGGGGCTCGGCCTGGAAGCGGCGGCGTTCAGCGGACTCGGGAGGGCTCGACATGACGACGCGGAGCCTATCGCGGCATCTGGCCTGTTCCGTGGCTTCCTGGCCGTGCACAATCGCCCCCGAATCGAAGGTCCGCTACCGCCGAGGTTTTCATGCACCGGTTCCGCACCCCTTCCGCCCTGCTCGCCGCCGTGGCCCTCCTGGGCTGTCAGTCCCGCAAGGAGGAGAAGCCGGCCGCGCCTCCCGCCCCGGCGACGGCGCCCCGCGCGGAGGCCGCGCCAGCACCTCCACCCAAGCCCGCCCCGCCCGCCGAGGCGCAGCCGGAGCTCAGCTACCTCAAGCCCACCGAGGACGGCGAACACTGCGAATGGATGCGGCAGCCCCTGAAGGGCACGGCCACCCGCGTCTTCCGCTTCAAGGCCTGGTGCGACCGCTCCACCGTGTCGTGGAGCCCGGATGGCGGGCAGGGGCTCGTCTTCACTTGGCCCTCGGGCGAAGGGGAAGTCCCCCAGGCCTGGCGGGTGGAGGTCGACGCGAAGTCCGGGCAGCCGCTCGACTTGAAGTCCCTGCCCGGAGGCACCAGCGCCGGAAACCCCAACGAGCCCTATGTGTCGCGCGTCGCCTTCGATGCCCAGGGCCGGCCGGTGGCCATCGTCCTCCTGGCCTCCGAAGCCAAGGGCCCCATCACCTTCCAGGGCGAGAGTTTCCCCGTTCCGAAGGGCCAGGGCGTGCCGGGACTGGCCATGGCGTACCGGCTGGTGGACGGGGACTGGAAGCGCATCGAGGCCAAGGCGACCCGCTTCGAGGAGGACACGCCCTCCGAGCACGGCCTGCTCGACGCGGAGGCGACCCTCACCCCCACGTGGGTGGCCTCACCGCCCACCCGGTTGCCTGGCGCCAAGGCCGCGCCAGCCCTGGCGAAGGAGCTGGACGCCCAGGAGCCGGGCGCGGCGGGAGCAGGCTGGTGGATGGAGCTGCCGGGCCCCGGCGGCACGCTCTACTTCCGGGCGCGGCGGGAAGGCCCGCAGCTCGTGCTCAGCCAGCCCCTGCTCTGGGCCCGGGGAGACCAGCGGGTGTCCTTGAAGGACCTCACGCCGCCGGACGCGTACCTGGGCTTCCAGCTCGACCAGGGGCTCCTGCTGGTCACCTCGTACGGTGGCTTCGCGGCGGCCACCGTCTGGGACCCGAAGACGCAGCAGCGCGTGGTGTCCATCCCAGACGTCTACGCGCCCGCCCTCTGGCCTGTGCCCCGCACGCCCTGACGACAACGGCCCGGTCCCCACGCGGGGAACCGGGCCGTGCGTGCGGCACCTTCCAGCGGACTACGCCGGGCCGGCGCCGTTGTACCAGCCGGTGATCTTCCGCACGTAGTCCTGCGTCTCCTTGAACGGAGGCACGCCGCCGTACTTGCTCACGTTGCCCGGGCCCGCGTTGTAGGCCGCGAGCGCCAGCCGCACGTCCCCGTTGAAGCGCTTGAGCTGCTGCGACAGGTACTTGGTGCCGCCCTCGATGCTCTGGCGCGGGTCCGCGCGGTTGGTGACGCCCAAATCACTCGCCGTGCCCGGCATGAGCTGCATCAGGCCCACCGCGCCCGCGCCCGAGCGCGCGTTCGGGTTGAAGGCGGACTCCTGCTGGATGACCGCCTTGATGAGGCGCGCGGGCACGTCGTACTTCCGCGACATCTCGTTGATGAGGTTGTCGTACTTGTTCGACGAGAAGCCGCTCAGGTCGTTGTTGCCCTTCGCGGGACCCTGCGCGCCGCCCGTGCCCTGCGTGCCACCCGTGCCCTGCGTGCCACCCGTGCCCTGCGTGCCACCGCCGCTGCTCACGTTGGCGCCCAGCTTCTCGAACGCCGCGCGCGTCAGCGGACCGTAGTAACCCGTGTTGTTCACGTTGTTGGCGGCCTGGAACTCCTTGAGCGCCGACTCCGTGCGAGGACCGAACACGCCCGGGCCCGTGTTCATCTCCGCCTGGGTCATGTAGCCGCCCTTCACCAGCGCCTTCTGGAGCTGCTCCACGGCGGGGCCGCGCGCGCCCTTCTCCAGGTCGCCACCGGGCAGCTTCATGCCCTTCACCGAGCCGCCCGTGGACGGCGGCGGCTGGGAGCCCACGCCGCCCGTGCCCCCTCCGCCGTTCGTGTTGCCCGGGCGCGGGTTGCCACCCGAGAAGGTCACCAGCTCGCCCGTCGTCTTGTAGCCCTGGGGGCCGCCCGACAGACGGCTGCCCTGGGTGTTGAGGGTGATCTCCCTCCCCGTGGCCGGGTCATTCGCGTAGTAGACGGGCTTGCCGTTCTGCGTGCCACGGCCGGTGATGGTGATCCAGTGGTCGGTGCCGTTCCTGCCGCCGCCGCTGCCCGCCTTGTAGTCCACGCCCACGACCACCGGCCGGCCCGCGTCAATCTGCCTGTTGATGGTGTCCAGGCTCCACGCCTGCTTCGCGGCGCCCAGCCCGCCCATGCCGGCCGCGGTGCCCCACACGAGCGCGTTGCCCGAGTAGCCGTTGTTGCGGTCCAGGTACGTGTCCATCTCCCCGGGGTTGATGGTCTGCCCGGTGATCTTGCTCACCGCCATGGCAGTGGCCGTCATGGCGCAGCCCGCCGCGGACAGGCTGGAGCCGGTGCCCAGGCGCCGCGAGCCCCACTGCGGGTCGCCCTGCTTGTACATCGGCGTGCCGTCGCGGGACGTGGGGAACTGCCGGCCGTCGTCGTCGCGGACCTGACCGTTGGCGGCGCGCGTCGTCGTCGACGCCGGGGTGAAGTCGTCGCCGCCCGCCGGAGCGTTGGCCGTGCCGGACCTCGTGCTGCCGCCACCACGCGGGGGCGCGCTCTCGAACGTGTCCGGGATGCTCAGCGTCTGACCCGCGCGAATCTTGCTCGGGTCGGCGATGTCGTTGGCCTTCGCCAGCGCGGACACGGACGTATTGAACTTGCGGGCCAGCGCGCTCAGCGTGTCGCCACTGCGAACGGAGTAGGTCTTCAAGGCCAAAACCTTTCGTCACCCAGTTGAGACATTGGGGCGGGGGGATATGGACGATTTTCGGCCGCTGCGAATTGAAGTTGCCCCAAGCCCAGACAAACGCCGGTATCGGAATTGTCAATTCTGACGGGACGCCAGCATCCGCCATTCCTGTTCATTTCCACAAATACCAAACTCACCATGACGCGATGCGCAACGCGTGACACGTCTGTCAAAAACACCCTGACAGCCTGTCACGGGACCATCGCGCCTCCGTGACAGGAATGGCCAGGGCGCCGCCACGGTGGAGCTGACACGCAGAGTGACGGCGTGCCCAGGAACGCCCTGGCCCCAGGCTTGCTCAAGGGCCGCGTGTCACTCCTGCACGAAGAGGCACGCGGCCATGGCTCCTTTTCTCCGGAAGTATTTCTGGCTCGTCACCACGACGTTCATCGCGCTCGCGATGCTGGTGCTCGCGAGCACGACCCACCTGCTCGTGGAGTCCGCAATCACCCCGTCCCCGGGAGACTCGAAGGACGCCCCCACCGCACGGCGGGGGCCGGAGGCGCGGTCCCCTGCGGGCTTGAGTGACACGCGACTGGCGAAGCTCACGGGACTGTCGCTCGACGCACCGAAGCAAGAAGCCCCGGGCTCCAGCGCGGCCTCGCTGAACACCTCCCTGCGCGTGAAGCTGCTCGGCACGTTGGTGGCGAACGACTCGAAGTGGTCGCTCGCCTCGGTCGAGGACCTGGAGTCGAAACGCATCCGGAGCGTGATGACCGGCGACGAACTGCTGGGCGCGCGCATCGTCACCATCGAGCGGGAGCGCATCACCTTCTCCATCAACGGCCGCGAGGAGTTCATCCACGCCGACAACGAGGGAGGCGTTCCCCCCGCGCCCGTCCTGGCGAACGCGGTCCCCACGAATACCGGCATCCGCGCGGTGGGCGAGCACGCCTACGAAGTGTCCCGAAACACCATCGAGGACGCGCTCGCCAACATGGACGGGCTGCTCACCCAGGCCCGCGTGGTGCCGGCCTTCCGCGACGGCAAGCCCCAGGGCTTCAAGGTCTTCTCCGTCAGGAAGGGCTCGCTCTACGAGCAGCTCGGCCTCCAGTCCGGTGACGTGCTCCGGCGCATCAATGGCGTCTCGCTCGAAACGCCTGAAAGAGCCCTGGAGGCCTTCGCGCTCCTGCGGGGCTCGCCGCACCTCGAGCTCGACATCGAGCGCGGCGGGACACCGGTCCGCAAGGTCTACGACGTGAAGTGACGGGCCGCCCCGCCTCCCGTCAGCGCAGGGCCAGCGCCGCCGCGAGCCGGGGGAGCGCATCCCCCGCCCGGGCCTCCAGGTGTACGTCCGCCAGCTCCACGCCCCGGCACTCCCCCAGGTTGAGGATGGCGATGGGCATGCGGCGCTCCGACGCGCGCACCAGGAAGCGATAGCCGGAGAAGATGGCCAGCGAGGAGCCCACCACCAGCAGCGCGTCGCCCTCCTCCAGCAGGGCGAACGCCGACTCCACGGTGGGCACCGGCACGTTGTCTCCGAAGAAGACGACGTCCGGCTTGAGCGTGCCACCACACGCCAGGCACGCGGGGACCTGAAAGGAGGAGAGCTGCTCGGAGGTCAGGTCCGCGTCGCCGTCCGGCCGCAACGCCAGCACCTCGTGGGAGAAGCCCGGGTTGAGCGCCAGCAGGCGCGCCTGCAACGCCTCGCGCGACTCCTGCGCGCCGCACGCCAGGCAGCGGACCCGCGCCAGCGCGCCGTGCAGCTCAATCACCCGCGAGCTGCCCGCGGCATGGTGCAGCCGGTCCACGTTCTGGGTGATGAGGCCCCGGACATGGCCCGCCTGCTCCAGCGTCGCCAGCGCCGCGTGCGCCGCGTTGGGCCGGGCCGAGGAGAATCGCGGCCAGCCCATCAGGCTGCGCGCCCAGTAGCGCGCCCGGACCTCGGGCCGCGTGAGGAACTCGCGGTGCTGGATGGGGTTGCGCGCCCGCGCCCGAGTCCCGGGCCCCCGGTAGTCGGGGATGCCTGACTCCGTGCTGCACCCCGCTCCGGTGAGCACCACCGTGCTGCGGCGCTTGAGCAATGAGACCAGCGCCTCCACGCTCGGGGTGAGGCTCGCGGCAGGCAGGGCGTCAGGCGGGGCAGTCATCGCGGCCTACATACTAACCGCGCGTCCCTGGCCGCGCCGGACGTCCGCCTTCGACAGGGACCTCGCGGGCGCACACCTGCCTCCGTGCGCTCACGTCTGGCCGCCTGCTCCCCGGCCAGCGGCGTGCTCAAGCGTCCCGGGACGGCGACAGCCTGCGAAGGAGCGTCGGCGCGACCAGGAAGATCAACAACACCCGCCCCACCTGGACCGCCAGGACGACGGACAGGGTGGCACGCGTGCCCAACGCGATGGCCAGGACGGAGTCGGCGCCACCGGGCGAGGTCGCGAAGTAGGTGGTGATGAGGTCCACGCCCGCGGCGGCGGACCAGCCCCAGGCCAGCAGCAGGCACCCCAACACCATCGCCACCGACGCCGCGAGCGCGACGTGGGCGACCCGCTTCAGCTCCCGCGCCGCCGACGCATCGAACTGGCTGCCCACGCGCACGCCCAGCGCCCACAACCCCAGCGCGAGGACACCCGGAGGCCACGCCCCCACGGGCAGGCCCATGGCCGTGAGCGGGATGCCCAGCAACACGGGCCCCAGGAAGGCCCCGGCCGGCAGCTTCAGGTAGTGCCCCAGGACACCGCCCACGGCGGACACCGCCGCCGTCGTCAGCCACGCCCACAGCGGCGACGGCGAGCCAGGCAGGTCCGCCGCGCGAGCCACGGCCACCTCCGGCGTGTCCCCCGCCCAACGTCCCACCGCCACGGCCACGAGAATCACGATGCACAGGCGCACATACTGGAAGAGCGTCACCAGCCGAGCGTCCGCGCCCAGCTCGTCGCTCAGCGCCACCATGGCGGACGCGCCGCCTGGCATCAGCCCCAGGGTGGCGGTGCGCGGGTCCAGGTGCCCCAGCCTCGCGCACACCAGCGCCACGCCCTGCGCCACGGCCACCACCCCCACCACCGCGGCCAGCGACACGGCCCAGTTGTCCGCGAGCGCGCTCCAGGCCTCCGGCGTGAAGGACGAACACAGCGCGCCGCCCAGCACCGACTGCGCCACCAGCAGCCCCCCGCGCGGGAGCGGGGCATGCACGGACAGCGTCAGCGAAGCGGCAATGGACACCAGCATCGAGCCCAGCAGCGCTCCGGCAGGCAGGTGGGCGAGCTCCGCGAGCCCCGCGGCGAGCAGCGAAGCCAGGCTCACGGCCACCACGCGGCGAGTACGGCTGCGCATCACGGCGCCGAAAGTACCAATGAAGCAGGGTGAATGCGCCACGCGTCCGCCGAGGAAGGCCCCGGCCGCTTACCCATGCTAGACGCCCACCTCATGCGAAGCTGGCAGTGGAAGTCATTCCAGGCGCTGTCGCTGGACGAGCTGTACGACGTGCTCGCCTTGCGACAAGAGGTCTTCGTGGTGGAGCAGCGCTCCATCTACCAGGACGTGGACGGATACGACCGGGGCGCGGAGCACCTGCTGCTCTACACGGAGCCGCGAGGAGCCCGGCTGCTCGCCGCGTACCTGAGGGTGCTGCCTCCCGGCTTGAAGTACCCCCAGGCGAGCAGCCTGGGCCGCGTGGTGACCTCGCCGCGGGCGCGCGCGCAGGGGCTGGGGCGCGAGCTGGTGGCCCAAGGCATCGCCCGGCTCGACAGCCTCTACCCGGAGGCCCCCATCCACATCGGCGCGCAGCACTACCTCCAGCGCTTCTACGAAGGCTTCGGCTTCCAGGCGCGGGGCGACGTCTACGACGAGGATGGCATTCCCCACATCGACATGGTGCGGCCGGCGCGCGGGCCGCGCTGACGCCCCGCGGAGGGGCGCATGCGACGCTATGTCGTGGAGGGGCCGGCGTTAGACTGGCCGTGCGCCAGGAACCGCACCCTTCCCCGAGGAGACAACCGACGTGCGCCACGGCCTCGCGATGGGGGCATTGCTCGCCCTGCTCTCCACCACCCAGCTCGCTTGCGTCGTGGGCCCGCGCTTCACCACCTGCCCGGGCGAGGGTGGCCGGCCCTGGGTGCGCCTGGACAGCGACCACTACACGCTGCACACCGACCTCCCCGCCGAGGACGCCCGCGTGGCCATGCGGCGCCTGGAGCGGACGCGGACCGCCATCCTCACCGCGATGTGGCCGCAGGCCCTGGGCCAGCAGATGACGAAGCTGGACGTCTACGTGCTCCAGAGCCCGCGCGAGTTCGAGGGCCTCTTTCCGCGCCGGGTGCGCGCCTTCTTCTTCCGCTCCGACAACGAGGCCCTCATCGTCCTGTCGGGCCGGCCCGACACCTGGCGGCAGCCCTTCAACGGCTTTGAGCTGGCGTCGTCGTCGCCGCTGAACCATGAGCTGGCCCATTACCTGAGCGCCTACCCCCTCACCCGTCAGCCGCGCTGGCTGTCCGAGGGGCTCGCCGAGTACCTGGAGACCCTGCGTCTCTCCGACGACGGACGGAGCGCCGTGGTCGGCGCACCGCACCGGCACGCCATCGCGCTCATGCATTCCTGGCTCAACGCCGTCCAGCGGGGCCTGTCGCAAGGCTGGACGATGCAGCGGGTGCTCCACTGGGACCGCACCCTGGAGGCTCGTGAGAAGGACAAGGAGGTCGGCGCGAACTACGCGGGGAGCTGGCTGCTGGTGCACTGGCTGCTGAACGAGCGGCCCCAACCCTTCGCGGAGTACCTGGCGCTGCTCAACCAGGGCGTCGCCCCTGACCAGGCGCTCACGCGGGCCCTCCCCGAGCTGACCTCTCCCTCGCTCGACGGATTGCTCTACACCTACCTGCGCGGCCGACGTTTCATGGAGCGGACCGTCCCCGTGCCTCCCAGCGGAATGGCCTTCATCGAGGAGGTCCTCGACGACGCCCAGTCCCACGCCGTCCGCGCCAGGCTCGCCGCGCTGGGGGCGCACCTGGCCCACCGCGAGCCCTTCATCACCAACCGCAAGAAGGTGGCGAAGACCGAGCTCGACGAGGCGCTGCGCTTGAACCCCACGGGGCTGCTGGCGTTGGCCGCGAAGCTGCGCAGCGCGCCTGAAGCCGAACACGTGGCCATTGGCCGGAGCGCGGTGGCGGCCCATCCCCACGAGAGCGAGGCCTGGCTGCTGCTGGGCAAGGCGCTGCGGCACGAGCTCACCGCGGCGCGGGAGCGCGAGGCCGCCTACCGCGAGGCCTTGCGGCTCGACCCGCGCAACGCCAATGCGGCGCGCGAGCTGGCCTGGATGTTCGTCACCCAGGGCCGGAACGCCGAGGCCCTCCCCCTGGCGCGCTGGGCGGTGACGCTCGCGCCGTGGAGCCCCAACGCCCTCGACACGCTGGCCCTGGCCCTGGCCGGCAGCGGCGCCTGCGAGGAAGCGCGGCAGGTGGAGCACCGGGCCCTGGAGTTCATCCAGGAAGAAGGCGCGCCGGAGCTGGAGCGCCTGCTGCGCGAGCGCATCGCGGGGCTCGAGGACGGGCGCCTCTGCACGGCGGCTCCGCCCGGCGCCTGAAGCGCGGCGGGGCCCGCTGGCGATGGGCCGCCAACACTTCCGGGCCGGCTTCTGTCGCGTACCGCACGCGCCAGGGCCGCCCGGGTGGCGGGCGCCTTCGCGGGCCCATGACGCGGTGCGCGCCCGTGGCTTTCCTCCGAGGCCATGAGCCAGAGCCCTCACACCGTCGACAATCCCTTCACCGGCGACGTCGCCGCGTCGGTCGAGCCCACGCCGCCCGAGGCGCTGGACGCCGTGCTGGAGCGCGCCCGCGCCGCGTCACGCGCCCTGCGTGCCCTGAGCGTGGAGGACCGCGTGAAGCTGGTGCTGCGCGCGTGCGAGGCGATGGAGAAGGACACGGAGTCCATCGCGCGGGACATCACCCGGCAGATGGGAAAGCCGCTGTCGCAGGCCCGGGGCGAGGTGGCGGGCATGGCGGGCCGCTTGCGCCACATGGCCGCCATCGCCGCCGAGTCGCTGGCGGACATCGTCCTGCCGCCCAAGGACGGCTTCGAGCGCAGAATCGCGAAGGAGCCCCTGGGCGTGGTGTTGGACCTGCCCGCGTGGAACTACCCGCTGCTCACCGCGGTGAATGCCATCGCGCCAGCGGTGCTCGCGGGCAACGCGGTCATCGTGAAGCACTCGCCCCGCACGCCCCTGTGCGGCGGGCACTTCGCGCGGGCCTTCGCCGAAGCGGGCGCGCCCGACGGCGCCGTGCAGGCCCTCTTCCTGGACTACCCGCGCACGGAGCAGCTCGTCGGCGACGCGCGGGTGGACCACGTGCTCTTCACCGGCTCGGTGCTCGGCGGCCACAAGATGCAGGCGGCCGCGCGCGAGCGCTTCCTGCACATCGGCCTGGAGCTGGGCGGCAATGACCCGGCCTACGTCGCGCCGGACTGCGACCTGGACAAGGCGGTGGAGAACATCGTCGACGGCGCCATGTACAACGCGGGGCAGAGCTGCTGCGCCGTGGAGCGGGTGTACGTGCACCGCTCGCTGTATGAGCGCTTCATCGCCGCCGCGGAGCCGCTCGTCCGCACCTACGTGCTGGGCGACCCGGAGTCCGACACGACGACGATGGGCCCCATCGCCCAGCCCTGGCACCCCGCCGAGCTGGAGGCCTTCGTCCAGGACGCCACGGGCCTGGGCGCGCGGCTCGTCACCGGGGGCCGCCCCACGCAGGTGGACGGGCGGGGCCGCTTCTTCGAGCCCACCCTGCTCCGCGACGTGAGCCCCCAGGCGCGGCTGATGCGCGAGGAGTCCTTCGGGCCGCTGCTGCCCGTCGCGCCGGTCGACTCGGATGAGGAGGCCCTGGCGTTGATGAACGCCTCGCGGCTGGGCCTCACCGCGAGCGTGTGGACGTCCGACCGGGAGCGCGCGGACCGGCTGGCGCGCGCGCTGGAGGCGGGCACCGTCTACATGAACCGCTGCGACGCGCTGGACCCCGCGCTGCCCTGGAGCGGCGTGAAGGACTCCGGGCGCGGCGTGACGCTGAGCGCGCTGGGCTTCGACGCCCTGACGCGGCCCAAGGCGCTGCACTACCGCCTGCGCTTCTGAGACGCGCCTACAGCTTGCGCAGCCGCACCCGCTTCACCTTGTGGTCGGGGCCCTTGAGGAGGATGAGGCGGGCGCGCGAGCGCGTGGGCGCGATGTTCTGCGCCAGGTTGGGCCCGTTGATTTCGCCCCACACGGACTCGGCGAGCTGAATCGCCTGCTCGTGGTTCAGCTCGGAGAAGCGGCGGAAGTAGCTGCGCTCGTCGCGGAACGCCGTCTGCTGGAGCTTGAGGAAGCGGTCCACGTACCAGCGGCGGATGTCGCTCTCGTGCGCGTCCACGTAGATGGAGAAGTCGAAGAAGTCGGAGAGGAACGTCGCCGGCATCTGCTTCCCCTCCTGCGCCCCGGCCTGGAGGACGTTGAGCCCCTCCAGGATGAGGATGTCGGGCTGGCGGATGACCTGCGCCTCGCCGGGCAGCACGTCATAGACGAGGTGCGAGTACACCGGCGCCGACACCTCGGCGCGCCCGGCCTTCAGCTCCGCCAGGAAGCGCACCAGGCCGCGCCTGTCATAGCTCTCCGGGAAGCCCTTGCGCTTCATCAGGCCGCGCTCGGTGAGGACGCCGTTGGGGAAGAGGAAGCCGTCCGTCGTCACCAGCTCCACGCGCGGGTGGTCCGGCCACCGCTTCAGCAGCGCCTGGAGGATGCGCGCCGTGGTGCTCTTGCCCACCGCCACGCTCCCGGCGATGGCGATGATGTACGGCACCTTCCGCGCCGAGCCGCCCAGGAACGCCTGCTGCTCCGCCCACAGCCGCTGCGCCGCGGCCACCTGCAGGTTCAACAGCCGGGACAAGGGCAGATAGACATCCACCACCTCGTCCAGGTCCAGGTGCTCCCCCAGGCCCCGCAGGCCATCAATCTCCGCGGACTCCAGCGGCAGGGGCGTGGCGGCACGCAGCGCCCGCCAGGCCTCCCGTTCCAGGTCGATGAACATGGATGGGGACGGGCTGGAGCCTGAGGCCATGGATTCCACTCCAAGAGATGAACATCCAGGCCGCCGCGTAGCACAGCCGGGGCATTCACGCTCGGACGTTCAGGCCCCGGCCGCGGGATCCCACCCGTAGAAGCGCCTCAGCTCCTCGTAGAGCTCCGGCGTCTTCTCCCGCATTTGCCGGGGTTTCTCGAAAAACGATTCGGTGGCCACCGCGAAGAACTCGGCCTCGTTGAGTCCGCCGTAGTCATCCAGGACCTGCCGCTCCCGGCGCCGGCCCTGCTGGAGCTTGTGGAAGTGCTCGCTCATCACCGCGCTCCAGGCGCGGTAGTGCGAATACGCGCGCAGGCTGGGCGTGCCGTCGAAGGCGCCATCCGCCCGGTCCAGGACGTGGGCGAACTCGTGCGTGGCGGTGTCGTGGCCGTCATCCGGGTTGCGCAGGCCGGTGAGCACCGACTCCCAGGAGAGGATGACCGAGCCCCAGTGCTTCGCCTCCCCCAGCACCACGCCGGTGCGGTCCGGGATGCGGAAGGCGCCGGGATAGACGATGACCTCCCGCAGCCGGTCGTAATAGGACAGGCCCAGGTGCAGCACGAGCTGCACCGCGGTGGCGGAGATGACCACGCGCATCTCGTCGGTGACCTCCAGGCCGCCCGCGCCGATGAACTCCTTCTCCCAGGCGAACACCTTCAGCTTGTCCAGGAAGGGCTGGCGCAGCTCCGGGGAGAGCGTGCGGAAGAAGGGCACGCGCGCGTCGAGGTAACCCAGCCAGGCCTCCGGAAAGGGGCGGCGCAGCAGGCGCCGGCGCCGGAGCTGGCGGATGAAGGAGACCATGCGCCCAGGCATAGCAGACGGGCACAGCGGGAGGTGCACCTCCCGGAACGAAACTGGAGGTAGATTCCGGCGGGCGGGCGCTGGCCGGCAGCCCCTTTCACGGACGTGCAACGAGCGATGAGCAGACGCGTGTGGGTTGGATGCGCGGCGCTGGTGTCGAGCCTCCTGGCGCCGCGGGCAACGGCGCAAGTCACGGAGGCCGACCCGGTGGTGGAGGAAGTGGTCGTCAAGGGCCCGGAGAAGACCCGGCCAGAGACGGTGCGCGCCTATGCGCGCGTGGACGAAGGAGACCCGCTCACCCTGGAGGACCTGGCCAGGGTGGAGCGGCGGCTCGTCGCCACGGGCCTGTTCCAGGAGGTGAAGGTCGGCTTCGAGCCGACGGGGCCAGGCCGGGTGCGGCTGGTGCTGGAGGTGGAGGACAAGGCGTCCTGGGTGGTGGCGCCCACCTTCGTGCTGCAGTCCGACAACGTGGGCGGCGGCGTGCTGTACGCGGAGAACAACCTGTTCGGCCGCAGCAAGAAGTTCGCGACGGCGGCCCAGGTCAGCACGGCGGAGAGCGGCCTCTTCGCGGGCTTCCTGGACCCGAACCTCTTCGGGCTGCCCCAGCTCCGCTTCAGCCTGGAAGGTCAGCTGCGCAGCGACCGGGTGGACGAATACCAGCCCGGCTCCGGTCAGCGGCGCCCGGAGGTGGTGCGCCGCACGCGGATGAACTCCGCCTCCCTCGCCGGGGAGCTGGGCTTCCTGCTGTTCGAACGCGTGCGCGCGGCGGCCAAGTACCGGCTGATGTCCATTGACGCGAAGTCCCCGGACGCCCAGGAGGAGGTGACGACGCCCGCCTTCTCCCTGGGGCCCTCGCAGCAGGACGCGTCCCTGCGGCTGATGGTGGGCATCGACACGCGGCAGAACCTGCACGCGGTGATGGAGGGCCTCAACCTGGAGGCCTCCTATGAAGTCTCCAACCCCGGCGTCGGCAGTGACTTCCGCTACGAGCGCTTCGGGCTGCTCTACCGTCACGGGCTGCGGCTGGTGGGGGAGCACAACCTGGTGCTGCGCGGCGAGGCGGTGGCTGGCGTGGACCTGCCCTTCCACCAGGAGCTCGTGATGGGCGGCAACTCGCTGCGGGGCTTCGTCTACCGCCAGTTCCGCGGCGACACGCGCCTGTCCTTCACCGCCGAGTACCACTTCCCCCTGTTCACGGTGAGCCCGCTGTCCTTCCGGGGCGTGGCCTTCTCCGACACGGGGCTGATGATGTGGCGCAAGCTGCCGGGGGACCGGGAGCTGCGGAATGTGAGCGGGCGCGTGGTGCGCAGCTACCTGCCGGACGCGCGAGGCGGGCTGGGCAACGCCACGGTGGCCCAGGGCGTGGGCGCCGGGCTGCGCCTGTACCTACGCAACCTCGTGCTGCCCCTGGTGGGCGTGGACGCGGCCTATGGCGTCAACTCGGGGGAGTTCCGCTTCTATCTCGTGGCGGGCGTGAATCCGTCCTGACTCACCAGCGTCACTTCAAGGGGCGCGCCCCTCACGGCGGCGACGATGTCGCACCAGGAGCGACGTGTCAGCCGGCCCCCAGGCAGGGCGTCAGGTGCGACGCGCCAGGCCCCGGTGACATGAATGAGGGCGGGCGCTTCCCTCCCCTTCTTCCTGCGAGCCCGGCCATGTCCCACGAGCGATTCACGACCAGCCGCGAGGTCTACCACCGCATCCGGTGGGACGAGCGGTTCGACTCCCGCGAGTTCAGCATCGGGTATGACGCCCATGGCGAGACGCTGGAGGAGATGCCCTTCAACGCCTTCGTCCCGGATGGCGAGATTCCATGGCACCGCGTCTGGTACTTCAAGCAGCGCCATCACATCGTCTGGGACCGGCGCGAGCGCCTGGACCTGCTTGACGCTTCGCAACCGACACCCGCGTAGGCGCGTTGATGGGGCTCGGAGGCGCACATCACGCGCGTCCTCCGAGCCCCGCGGGTCCTTGCCGGCGTCAGGCTACCCGCCGAAACACCTCCGGCGGAGGTCCAGCATCCACGCTTCCAGCGCGGCCACGGCCTCGGCGGTGGGAGCTTCGGGGAGCACGGAGTCCGCCCGCGCGGCCTCCAGCACCTCGAACGAGCGCGCCACCTCACCACGCCACTTCGCGCTGAGGTCCTCGGGAAGCTCGCTCTTCTCTCCGCGGAGCTTCTGCTCCACCAGCGCATGCGCGTCCGCGAAGCCATACAGCGCCAGCAACTCCGTGACGTCCGTCTCCACCACGCCCGTCCGCAGCGCATGCGCCCCCGTCAGCGTGGTGCGCAGGACATAGAGCAGCCGCTTCGCGGACCGGAAGCCGCTCTTCTCCCACTCGCGCAACTGCCCCATGGCGAAGCCGTTGTAGTGGCGGTTCATCCGGCGGGACAGCACCGCGCGCACCAGCGGGCGCAGCGACGCCAGCTCTGGAGACTCGCGCAGGGGGATGGCCCCCAGCACGCGCTCCAGGTAGTTCCCATTGCCTTGCAGGATGCCCTGCAACACGGGCAGCAGCTCGTTGGAGGAGTAGTCCACCTCCACGCCCTCCACCACCTCCAGCCGCTCCGTGGGGACGTGCGTGGGCTGGAGCGCGAGCAACGCGGCGGTGGGCGCGACGTGGATGGACTTCAGGTCCAGGTCGCTGTCCGGCGAGGGGAAGCCATACGCATGCGCGCCCGAGAGCGACACGACCAGGTGCGAGCGGTGGCGGGACTCCTCATCCAGCACCCGGTCCGCCATGGCGCGCTGATGTTCCGTCAAGGTGCCCTTCATTCCGAATCCCTCCACGCGGTGGCCGGGGCCTCCGGCGCGTCACGTCCCAGCGGCCCGGGCTCCTTCAGCACCCAGCGCCGCGCCAGCTCCTCGCCCACGCGCCGCAGCAGCCGGTCCGCGCGCGCGTAGTCCGGGTGCTCCGGCAGGCGGCTCTCCCGGTGCGCCGCCTCCAGCTCCGGCGCCAGGGCCTCCGCGTCCCGCAGCACGTCCTCCAGCGGCACGCGGCCCGCCTTGATGTCCAGCAGCCGCGCCTTCAGCGCACCGGAGGCCTCGAAGACAGGCGCCCCCTCGCGCAGCCAGCCCGTCGCCGTGGCCACCAGCCGCAGCAGGTTGTAGGCGTTCTTCGGCCGCAGCTCGCGCGCGGAGGGAGGCCGCTGGCCGCCGCTCCGCGCATAGGCGGTGAGCGCCTTGAAGTCGTTGGCCGCCAGCAGCCCCTGGTCCCAGAGCGAGCGGTAGAGCTGCTTCACGTACGTCTTCGCCGCCAGCAGCGCGTCCTGCGCCGTCGGTGCCTCGCGAGGCGACACCGCCGACAGCCGGCGCGCCACCTCATCCAGGTCCGGCGCGGGCTCCTCGCACAGCCATTCGAGCAGCAAGTCCCGATGCTCCGCCAGCCGCTGACTGCGCGTGAGCTTGTCGAGCTGGCTCATGGCATAGCGCCCGAAGCTGCCGAACAGGGCCTTGGACACGAAGGCGTCGCGCTCCTCCAGCAGCCACGCGCCCACCGGGTCCAACGCCTTCGCGCCCGGGACGAAGAGCGTCTCCAGCGTGTTCGGGTCCGCGCGCAGCGCCTGCTCCACCGCCTTCTGGACCTCCCAGTACGTGGTGCTGCCATCCGCGCTCACCAAATCCCTTGGCGCCTCCGTCAGGCCGAAGGTCCAGGGCAGCGGCAGCGCGAACACGCCGCGCACGTCCACGTCCGAGCGCTCGTCGGCCAGGCCCCACGCGTGGCTGCCCACGCGCGTCTCCAGCACCACGCAGGGCGTCAGCGCGCTCCAGGCCGCCTCGCGGCGCTGGGCGAACTGCACCTGTCCCGGGCGCCGCGGCACCAACTCGTCCCGCGCGAACCACACCTCGCCCACGCCGACAATCTGCACGTCGAAGCCGCCGTCATGCGCGCGAACCACGCGCCCCACCACGCCCTGCGGGATGCGCCGGCCGCCCGAGGCCAGGCGCTCCACGCGCGTCGTCACCTCGGTGCCGTGGGGCAGCGGCACCGACAAGCGGTCCACCTGCTCCAGCCCCCGGATGCGCGCGGCGCCCGTGGCCGGAGAGTCCGTTGGAGAATCACTCATGGCGTCGTCACCTCTCGATGCGGTCCGGAAGCCGCGCAAGGACGGCGTCAGGGACGGGGCCCTGACCCGCCCTCGGGACGCGGCTTCAGCGCCGGGGCGCCGCCGCATCATGCCCCAGCTCCGCCGCCAGGCGCTCGTCGGGGTCCGGCCGCTTGTCCCGCAGGGTGACGAACTCCTCGGCCGCGGTGGGGTGGATGCCCACGGTGGCGTCGAGCTGCTTCTTGGTGACGCCGCACTTCACCGCCACGGCCAGGCCCTGGATGATTTCCGGCGCGTCCGTCCCCACCATGTGGCAGCCGAGCACGCGATTGGAGTCGCGCTCCACCACCACCTTCATCATGGTGCGCTCGTTGCGGCCGCTCAGCGTGTGCTTCATGGGGCGGAAGCTGGCGACGTAGATGTCCAGCTTCCCGTGCCGCTCCCGCGCCTCCAGCTCCGTCAGGCCCACGGACGCCACGGGCGGCTGGCTGAAGACGGCGGACGGGACGTTGGTGTGGTTCATCTGCGTGGGGTTGTCGTTGAAGAGCGTCTCCGCCAGGGCCCGCCCCTCCGCGATGGCCACCGGGGTGAGGTTGATGCGGTCGGTGACGTCCCCCACCGCGTAGATGCTCTCCACGGACGAGCGGGACCACTCGTCCACCACCACCGCGCCCCGCCCGTCCAGCACCACGCCCGCCTCCTCCAGCCCCAGCCCCGTGGTGTTCGGCACGCGGCCGGTGGCGAAGAGCACCGCGTCCGCCTCCACCGTCTCACCCCCGCCCGTCAGCAGGCTCACCCCACCCTCGGCCCGCTTCTCGATGTCCCGGATGAAGGTGTCCGTCATCAGGTCGATGCCCTTCTTGCGCATCTCCTCCGTGAGGAAGGAGCGGACGTCCTCGTCGAACCCGCCCAGCACGCTGGCGCCGCGAATCAGCATCGTCACCTTCGAGCCCAGGCCGTGGAAGACGCCCGCCAGCTCCACGCCGATGTACCCGGCCCCGACGATGGCCAGCCGCTTGGGCAGCTCCGGGAACGACAGCGCTTCATCCGAGGTGATGGCGTGCTCGATGCCCGTGATGTCGGGCGGGAGGTAGGGCCGGGAGCCGGTGGCGACCAGGATGCGCTCCGCCGTGTACAGCTCGCCGGCCACCTCCACCGTGTGGGCGTCCACCACCCGGCCGCGCCCCTCCATCAACGTCACGCCGGAGTCCCGCAGCAGCCGGCCGTACACGCCGCGCAGCCGGTCCAGCTCCTTGTCCTTGGCGGCCAGCAGCTTGCTCCAGGTGAACACCGGCGCCTGGACGCTCCAGCCGTAGCCCTCCGCGTCCTCGAACTCCTCCCGGAAGTGGCTGCCGTACACCAGCAGCTTCTTGGGCACGCAGCCGCGGTGGACACAGGTGCCGCCCACGTCGCGGTCCTCACACACCGCCACCCGGGCGCCGTGGGCCCCGGCCCTGCGGCTGGCCGCCACGCCGCCAGAGCCTCCGCCAATGGTGAACAGGTCGAAGTCGTATCGGGCCATGTGCTTTGCGTCTCCTCGGAGGCATCCTCGAATGGGCCCGAAGAGATAGCGCCCGGACGGGGCCGCTGGCACGGCCGACGTGGCCCGCCGTCGCGCAATCCGCGTAGCGCCACCCGCCGCGTGTCAGCCGCCGGACAGGGCGAGGACGCTGTCGCGCAGGCGGCCCAGCAGCAGCCGCGTCACCTCCAGCTCCGCGCGGCACCGGTCCAGCCGCTCGGCCATGCCCTCCAGGGCGCCGCCATCCGCCTGCAGCTCGATGTGCCGAGCCTGGGCCTCCAGCGCGCTCGCGCCGAACCAGGCCGCGTTCGACTTGAGCGTGTGCGCGGCCCGGCCCAGGTCATCCGCGTGGCCTCGCCCCAGGGCGGAGTACGCGTCGTCCAGGAGGGCCGGCATGCTGTGCAGCGCGGTGTCGATGAGCTCGGGGAGGATCTGCGCCGCCTGCGCCCCCAGCTCCGCCCACAGCCGGGCCAGCGCCTCGGGCTCCAGGCCCGGGATGCGCGCGGACTCCGGCAGGCCGTCCAGGTCGGGGGCCAGGGGCGCCGCCGTCGCGCTGCTCACCGCGACACGCCGCTCCGGCGCGACCTCCGAGCGCCGGCCTTGACAGCGCAGCAGCGCGGCCGTCAGCGCCTCCACGCGGATGGGCTTGCCCAGGAAGTCGTCCATGCCCGCCGAGAAGCACTGCTCCCGGTCGGAGTCCATGGCGTTGGCCGTCATCGCGATGACCCAGGGCTGCACCTTGGGCGGCAGCTCCTCGCGGATGCGGCGGGTGGCCTCCAGGCCGTCCATCTCCGGCATCTGGAGGTCCATGAGCACCACGTCGTAGCGCTTCTGGTTCAGGGCCTGCAGCGCCTGGCGCCCGTTCAACGCCACGTCGGCGCGGTAGCCCAGCCGCTCCAGCACGAGCAGCGCCAGCTTCTGGTTGGTCGCGTTGTCCTCCACCAGGAGGATGTCGAGCGGCACGGTGTCCCCCGGCCGCTCCCCCGGGAAGGGCCCCGCGCGCGAGGGCCGCGCCTGCCGGGCCGCCGTGAGCTGGGGGATGTGCTGCGAGAAGCACGACATCAGCGCGTCGTAGAGCTGCGAGTCCTTCAGCGGACGCGACAGCACCCCGGCGAAGAGCCCCTCGGGCGGGTTGCCCCGGCGGCCCGGGGTCGACACCAGCACCAGGGGCAGGGCGCGCGTCTCCTCGCGCTCGCGGATGCGCTCGGCCAGCGCGGTGCCATCCAGCCCCGGCATGTGGTGGTCGATGAGCACCGCCTCGAAGCGGGCCCCCGCCTGGAGCTGGGCCAGCGCCTCCATCCCCGACGCCGCCTCCGCCGGTTGCAGGCCCCAGGCCTGGAGCTGCCGGCCCAGCAGCCGCCGGAACAGGGCGTTGTCGTCCACGATGAGCACGCGCCGGCCTTGGAGCAGCGCCTGCTCCTGCCGTGGCTGAACCGCGTAGGCCTGCGGCGCCGCCTGGGCGCGCAGGGTGAAGCGGAAGGTGGTGCCCCGGCCGGGAACCCCTTCGCTCTCCACCCAGATGGTGCCGCCCATGGCCTCCACCAGCCGCTTGCAGATGGCCAGCCCCAGCCCCGTGCCGCCGAAGCGCCGGGACACGGACGCGTCGAGCTGGTTGAACGGCTGGAACAAGCCCGCGCGCCGGTCCTCGGGGATGCCGGGGCCGGTGTCCTGCACGCTGAAGGTCAGCGCCCAGTCCGCCTCGCCCTCCGCGCCGGCCAGCGGCGCGCCCTCCACGCTCACCACGGCGCCGCCGTGCTCGGTGAACTTGAGCGCGTTGCCCACCAGGTTGAGCAGCACCTGGCGCAGGCGGGACGCGTCCCCCACCAGCATCTGCGGCAGCTCCGGCGCCATGTCGCAGCCCAGGTCCAGGCCCTTCTCGCTGGCGCGCACGGCCATCAGGTCCAGCACGGACTCCACGCACTGGCGCAGGTCGAAGGGGCGCAGCTCCGCCTCGAAGCGGCCGGCCTCAATCTTGGAGAAGTCCAGCACGTCGTTGAGCAGCGTCAGCAGCGCCTCGCTGCTCTGCCGGATGGTGGCCACGAAGTCGCGCTGCTCCTCCGTCAGCGTGCGGTCCAGCAGCAGCCCCGTCATGCCGATGATGGCGTTCATCGGCGTGCGGATTTCGTGGCTCATGGTGGCCAGGAACAGGCTCTTGGCCTGGTTGGCCGCCTCCGCCGCCCTGCGCGCCCGCTCCAGGTCGGTGATGTCGTGGTAGATGGCGATGAAGCCCAACTGCCGGCCGCCCACCGACACCGGCAGCGCGCGCAGCTCCACGTCCACCACGCTCCCGTCCTTGCGGACCCGCCGGGTGACGGAGCGCAGCTTCCCCCGCTGCACGACTTCGCGGGACGCCTGCTGCGCCTCCGGGAGGACGGTGGGCTCGGTGGCCACCAGCTCGAAGATGTGCTTGCCCAGCGCCTCGGCCGGCGAGTACCCGAAGAGGCGCGTGGCCTCCGGGTTCCACGACAACACGCGGAACTGACGGGTGATGGTGATGATGGCCACCGGGCTGTTGATGACCACCGCTTCGAAGAACTCCTTCTGCTGCCGCAAGGAGGCTTCCACTTCGAGGCGGGCCGTCATGTCGTGGAGCTGGAGGACCCAGCCCTCCGCGCCCGTCCCCGACACCGGCAATGTCACCACCCGCAGATAGTGCGCGGGGCCGGTGCCGCCCGGACGCTGACCGGCCAGCTCCGTCTCCCGCGAGGCGGTATCGGCGGAGGCGCGAGGCTCCGGAGGACGCCACCCTGGCAGGAGCGCCCCCACGGGCTGCCCCACCAGTCCGGCGCGCGGCCCGAAGATTCGCTCCGCGGCGCGGTTGACCTCCACGATGCGCTGCGCAGCATCCAGCACGAGCACCCCGTCCCGCGAGTGCTCGAAGACGGCCGCATGTGCGCTCGACGCCAGGTCAGACACCCTTCCCCCTACCACGAGAATGACGGTCCGCTCGGGCCGCATCATGCCAGACGCGGGCGCGGCCCTGGGGGGTGTTGCGACAGCCGGTCAACGGCTGTTCCACCACGCCTTGAACTCGTTCCAGGAAATCTTCCCGGTGCGGTCCGTGTCGACGATGTCGACCGCGATTTCCAGCTCTTCGTCGGAGATGTTCTGCCCCAGCGCCTCCAGCAGGCGGGCGAACTCGGCGCGGTCGATGGTGCCGGTCCGGTCGCGGTCGTAGCGCTGGAAGATGTCGAGCACCTCGTTGCCGGTGCTGGTGAACTCGTCCACCGGCGCGTGGGCCGGCGCCAGGGGCTGGAGCCCCGCGGACGTCGTCTCCACCTGCTCGACCAACAAAGCACCCGTCGCGGGCCGCTCACGCCGAGCCGCGGAGGTCCGCCGCGTCGCCGTCTTGCGCGCGGTGGTCTTCTTCGCCGTCGCCTTCCTCGCGGCGCGCGGCTTCGTCGCGGCCTTCCTGGCGGAGGGCTTCTTCAGCGTCGCCTTCTTCGCGGCGCGCTTCTTCGCCGTCGTCTTCTTCGCCGTCGTCTTCTTCGCGGCGCGCTTCTTCGCGGCGCGCTTCTTCGCGCCGCCGGCCTTCTTGGATGCCGCCTTCTTCGGCGTGGCCTTCTTCGCCGTGGCGCTACGCCGGGATGACTTCTTCGCAACAGCCGTCTTGCGTGACTTCGTCGCCATGCTGAACCCCTCCCTGGACGGCGCGCATCGTAGCGCCCCCTCGGGCGGGTCCAAGAGCCCACGCGCGCCCAGGTGCCCACCCGTCACGGCCTCCCAGCACCTTTCCCGGGTGAACGCTCCCGGTGGGAAGGCCTGGAACCCGCTCGCCCCCTGGTCCAAGATGACCCACCCAGGCCCTTCAAAGCCCTGGCTTTCCTGGAACCTCGGGAGGCAACCTGCTAGCAGGCCATCCGCCAGGCTTCCTGGCTGCTTGCCGCACTGTGTTGGTAGCAAGAAGGCCCCGCGAGATGTTCACATGCCGCCGTGCGCCGCGAACAGGGCCGCCCGCACGCTCGCCACTGCGCCGCCAATCCCGCCCGGCCCCCACTGGAACCCCGCGTCGGAATGAATGACTCGCTAGAGACCCTCCTGGCCGATGGCATCATCGAAGCCATCATCGGCCAGTTGAAGACGGGCAAGGAGGCAGAGGTATGGCTGGTCCAGCATGCCGGTGAGGTGGTCGCGGCCAAGCTGTACAAGGAGCGCCACGAGCGCAACTTCCGCAACAACGCGGGCTACCGGGAGGGGCGCGAGGTGCGCAACTCGCGCACGCGCCGCGCCATCGAGAAGGGCAGCCGCTTCGGGCAGAACGCCGCCGAGGACGCGTGGAAGAGCGCGGAGTCGGACTCGCTCTACAAGCTGCACGCCCAGGGGGTGCGCGTCCCCACCCCGGTGCTGTTCTACGAGGGCATCCTCCTCATGGAGGTGGTGCTGGACGCGGAGGGCCACCCCGCCCCGCGCATGGTGGAGGCGCCACCCGCCACCCCCGAGGACGCGCACGCGCTCTACGTGGACCTGCGGGCGCAGGTCATCAACATGCTGTGCGCCGACCTCATCCACGGCGACCTGTCCCCGTACAACATCCTCATGAGCTATGCGGGGCCGGTCATCATCGACTTCCCGCAGACGGTGGCGGCCGCGCGCAACAACAGCGCGGAGTTCTACTTCCGCCGCGACCTGGACAACGTCCGCAACTTCCTCGCGAGCACGGCGCCCTGGCTGCACGGCACCGCCGGTGAGACGGGCGAAATCTGGAACGCCTATGTGCGGCGGGAGCTGACCCCGGACTTCGTGCCGTCGGGCAACTTCCGGGAAGGCCCCCGGCAGAACGGGCGCGGTGGCGCCAGGGGCCAGGGCTCCCGGCCCCAGGGTGAGGAGCGCCGGGGCGGATTCCGGCCGCCGCCGCAGCCCGCGCCGGCCGAGCAGGCCGCCGCGCCCCAGCGCGACCTGACGCCCGAGGAGGCCGCCGAGGCCGAGCTCCGCGAGTTGGAGGCGCTGGTGCTCCGGCAGGGCGGAGGAGAGAGAGGCAAGCCCGCCGTGGCGGCGCCTCCGCCTCGGGGCGGGCGCAATCGAGGCGCTGGCGGAGGCCGGCCCCCGCCGCGGAACGGCGCGGGCAATGGCGCTCGGCCCCCGCCGAACGGGCAGCGGATGGGAGGCGGCGGGCCGGGGCGACCGGGCTCGAACGCGCCGCGTGCGAATGGTGGCCCGCAGGGCGGCCCGCGCTCGAATGAACCGCGTGCCGCGAACGGGGCGTTCCAGGGTGGTCCGCGCTCGAACGAACCGCGTGCCTCGAATGGTGGTCCGCAGGGTGGTCCGCGCTCGAATGAACCGCGTGCCTCGAATGGTGGTCCGCAGGGCGGTCCGCGCTCGAACGAACCGCGTTCCTCGAACGGGGCATTCCAGGGCGGCCCGCGCTCGAACGAACCGCGTGCGAAGGGCCGGCTCCCGGGCGGGCCTCGCCAGAACGAGCCACGCTCGAATGGCGGTCCGACGGATGGCTCGCGCGCGACCGGGCGCCGTGACAACGGAGGCTGGCGTCAGAACGAGCCGCGTGCGGACGGTGGCGGCACGGGCGGTCCCCTTCCCCGCGAACGATTCGCGGAAGGCGCGTCCGCGGGGGGCCCGCGTCAGAGCGACCCACGCAATGGCAGGCCGCCCCGCTCCAACAACGCGCGCGGCGGCGACTCGGACGTGTCCGGCGCCGAGCAGCGCGTGTTCGGAAACGCCCGCCCGCCAAGGAATGAGCCTCGCGGCGACGCGCCCACCTCACCGATGAGCCAGGGCGGCGGACCGCGCGGCGGCGGGCCGCGCGCGGACCGGAACGAGCGGCGGGGCAACGGCCGGCAGGACCCCGTCGTGGAGACCCGCGCCGACCCAGGCGCTCCGCCCCAGAACCTGGTCCGCGAACCCCGGCAGGGGAACGGCGGCAACAGCGGTGGACCGCGACCGCAACGCCAACCTCAGGGTCGGGGCGGCCCGCGTCCACCTCGGCCGGGCGGGCCCCAGGTCTCCTACGTGGCCCGTCCAGGCTCCTCGTCCGACCCCGGCTCGCACGAAGCAGGTTCCTGAGCCGTCGTCGGGACTCCCGGAGCAGCCACCGCTGCTCCGGGTCCGTGACAGGATGGCTCCACGCCTGGCACCGGCCTGAAGTGAAGAACGCCGGTGCCCGGCCGCGGCGCAGCGTCCCGGCGTGGGACGAGCCCCCGCCACCTGTCTCAAGCCACCCGGATGACCACCTTCCCGAAGTGAGCCCCGCTCTTGAGGTGCTCGAAGGCGGCGCGCGCCTCGGAGAAGTCGAACACGCGGTCCACCACCGGGCGCACCGCGTGCAGCGTGAAGGCCCGGTTGAGGGCCTCGAAGCTCTGACGGTGGCCCACGAAGATGCCCTGCACCCGCAGGTTCTGCATCAGGATGGGCGTCAGCGGCACGGCCCCCGCGCCGCCGCTGAGCACGCCAATGACAGACACCGTCCCGCCGGGCCGGACCGCGCGCAGGGACTTCTCGAAGGTCTCCGCGCCACCCACCTCCACCACGTGGTCCACGCCCACGCCGCCCGTCAGCGCGCGCGCCGCCTTGTCCCAGTCCGGCGTCGTCACGTAGTTGATGCCGTCGTGCGCGCCCAGCGTCCGGGCTCGCGCCAGCTTGGCGTCATGGCTGGAGGTGATGATGATTCGCGCGCCCATCAACCGGGCGATCTGCAACGCGAAGATGGACACGCCACCGGTGCCCTGCAGCAACACGGTGTCTCCCGCCTTGATGGCGCCATGGGTGACGAGCGCGCTCCACGCCGTCACGGCCGCGCACGGCAGCGTCGCCGCCTCTTCGTCGGAGAGATAGGCCGGTGTGGGCACCGCGCCGTCCTCGTGCAGCAACACCGTGTCCGCGAGCGCCCCGTCCAGCGGGCCGCCAAGCGTGCTCACCTGCGCGGCGCGGGTGGGCGCTCCGGCGCTCCACGCCTGGGCGAAGAGGCTCATCACCCGGTCGCCCGGCTTCACCCGCGTCACGCCCGGCCCCACGGCGTCCACCACGCCCGCCCCATCCGAGTTGGGAACCAGGGGCAGCTTCTGCCGGGGGTTGTAGCGCCCCTCCACCATCATCAGGTCACGCGAATTCAGGCTGGTGGCCTTCACCCGGACCCGCACCTGCATCGGGCCGGGCACCGGGTCGGGCCGCTCGACCTGCACCAGCTTGTCCAACCCGAACCCCGCCTGGACTTCATATGCTTTCATGAGTGAGGCGTTGTACCGCGCCCGTCCCAATCACGCCTACAGTGCGGTTCCATCGTGTCCGCGCTCGTCCTCTTCACCTGTTCGCTGTTGGCCACAGCCCCCACGCCGCGCTTCCCCCAGGGCACCGCGCGCATGGACGTGGGGCCCGCGCCGCATGGCCTGCCGGACTGGAGCGTCCAACGCTGCGCGGAATGTCACGCCCCCCAGGTGGAGGCCTGGCGGCACAGTGGACATGCGACGGCCCGCGTGGACGCCGTCTTCCAGGTGGCGTTGACCGAGGACCGCCCCGGCTGGTGCGTGCAATGTCACGCACCACTCGCCCTCAACCTGGAGCGAGGCCCGCTCCCCAAGGACAGCCCGCCCGAGGAGCGCGGCGTCACCTGCGCCGGCTGCCACGCGCCCACGGGCAATGAAGGCCAGGCCCCTGGGATGCCCTGCGCGGGCTGCCACCAGTTCGGCTTCCCCGTGGTGACGAGCGCGGGCCAACGGGTGCGCCTGTCCTCGACGCAGCTTCAGCAGGACACCGTGGGCGAGTGGCGCCGTTGGCAGGCCCAGAGCGGAGACACGCGCCATTGCACGGCCTGCCACATGCCCCGAGGCGACCACGGCCTGGGCGGCACGCGGCGCACCGAGTCGCTGAAGGCGGCGCTCAGGGTGGAGCAGGCGGGCGCGTCGCTTCGCGTCTCCACGCGCGAGGTGGGCCACGCGTTCCCCTCGGGTGACGTCATGCGCTGGGTGAGCGTGGAGGTCGCCGGGGAGCCCCTCTTCGAATCCCCCCGCACCGTGGCCACGTTCGGCCGCAGCCTGGAGGTGCGGGAGTGGCCTCACGAGCCCCTGCCCCACCTGGGCGCCGTGGAGGACACCCGCCTGCTTCCAGGCGAGACGCGCCACGTGCCACTTCCCCCGGGAGCCCGCTACGCGCGCGTCGTCTATCACCTCGTGTCCCGTGAGCAGGAAGACTCCGGGCTCTACCCACCGGGCCTGTCCCAGTTCGCGCTGTGGGCCTCGCCCCTCCATCCCTTTCCGACGTCCCGCACCCCGAAGGAGCGCAAGCCATGATTCTCCTGTCGCTCATCCTCGCCGCAGCGCCGCCGGTCCTGCTCGAACCCGACGCCGGTGGCGCCCACCGGCTGCACCCGCGCCGCGTGACGGCCTCTTCCTTCCTGGAGGATGGCAGGAACAAGGGCTCGCAGAACTACCTGCCGCTCTACATCGCGGATGACGACCCGGCCACGGCCTGGGTGGAAGGCGCCAAGGGCCGCGGCGAAGGCGAAGCCCTGGAGTGGTGGGGCCCGGAGCTGTCGCGCGCGAAGACGTACCGCCTGTTCATCCGCAATGGCTTCCAGAAGTCCGACAAGCTCTTCCGCGCCAACGCCCGGCCGCGCAAGGTGAAGCTGGAGCCGCTGGTCCAGGGAGAGACGGGTCCCCAGGTGACGGGCACCGCGCTGGAGACCGAGCTAAAGGACGTGCTCGGATGGCAGGAGGTCCGCCTGCCCGTCCCGAACAAGGTCCACGGGGTGCGGCTCACGCTCGTCTCGACCTATCCGGGCGCGGCGCGCGACGACACCTGCCTCAGTGACTTGCGCGTGTACGTGGAGGGGGAAGATCCATACAAGCCCGAGGCAGAGGCCGCGGCCTTCGAGCAGATCCGCGCCTTCGCGCTCAAACGGAAGCAGGCCTCCGCTCCTGGCGGCAACGCAGCCAAGATCGAGTGGGCGCCCCGCTACGAGGGGGAGATTCTGTTCACGCTGAACCGCTCCCGTGAGGAGGGCGAATATGCGCGGGGGCTGACCTACGCCGTCGGACAGCTCTCCACGATTCCCGTGAAGGACAGCTACAAGTCGGAGCTGGACCGCGCGAAGAAGACGGCCGAGCTCTTCGACCGGGTGAACCTCGACTACGAGGGTCAAGACTCCGAGGCGCGCGCGAAGTGGAAACGCGTCAACCCCACGCAACCCCGGGCCCAGAAGACCGCGGCGCGCGCGGCGCTCTCCAGCATGGAGAGCGACGGCCTCTTTCCCGTCGCCGGTCTGCTCCACCTGGAAGACGCGTTCTTCTTCGAGGCGGATGCCAGCCCGGCGCAGATGCTGGCGGCCATTGAGCAGTCCCGCGAAAAGGAGGCCCGGGAGGCCAGGGTCTGCATAAGCAGATGCGAGGACCAGCGCAATACGTTCGGCCCGCCCGAGAATCGTTCCGACTGCTCCTGCGCGCTCGAGTGCCTGGGCGGATGCAAGAGATTCATCAGCCTCTCGCCAAAGAAGCACCAGCGCACCGGCGGTGCCTTCCTCCTCGGCTCACTCGCCCGTCCCACCGCCTTCCTGCATGGAAGGTTCGAACTCGCCGGAACCCGTGAGTCCTGGGCCACCTTCCGCCAGACGCTCATCACCTATGCCGGAGAGAAGGCAGGGACCGTGCTCACATACGACGACCCAGAAGCCAAGAGGGGGAACGCCATCCCCATACGCGTCCATGTCCTCGACTGGAGCGAGGCGAACGGAAAGGCGAGCCTGTCGACCATCACCACCTTCCTCGTCTCCGAGACCTACGTCCGGGTGACGCGCTACCGCCCGGTGCAGCGGACCTGAGCTGCCTCGACGTGCCAACGCCTCCGGCGGGCCCGGAAACCGCCTCCGGGTCCGCCGTGCGCGCTTCAACCCCGAGCTCAGGGCTGCTTCTGGAGCTGCACCGTCAGGGACGTCATGCCACCGGACGCGCCGAACGAGACGGTCCCCGCGGTGAACTGCTGCTCGGTGAAGCGCGTGACCAGGACGTCGGTGATGGTGTCATTGGACGCCAGGTCCTCATCCCAGAGGCGGAAGGCCCACCCCTCCGCCATCAACTGGCTCGCTCTCGCCGTGCAGCCCCCGGTGGTCCACGTGGGCGTGTAGCTCTGCACCACGGGCGTGCTGAACGCGGACGTGGCGCCCGGACATGCCATCTCGACGAACACGTCCGGAGCAGAGCTGTCCACATCCCACGCCGAGCCATTGTTGCTGGCGGCCACCTGGGCGGAGACGGGCTGCACGCGCCAGACCCCCTCCGGGTCCACGCCGCAGGTCTGGTCCGCCTTGCACACCTGAGCGTTGCCGCAGGTCCGGCACACCGCGCCGGCCTTTCCACAGGCCGAGGCCGCCGTCCCCGTCTGACAGACATTGTTGAAACAACACCCGGCGCAGTTCGAGGCATCGCACTGCACCGTCTGCGGCGGGCCGCCAGGGTTGTCGTCATCATCTCCACCGCAGCCAACGAGGGTGGACAGGGCCAGCGCCGCGACCATCGCAATCCGGAACATGTTTTCTCGCTTGGAATTCGAGTGCCTGTGCAGCTCGACGCGAAAGATGTTCCGGCGCGGGCGGCGTGTATCTACCTCCTGGGTGGTAGGCGGCTCACGGCCTGCCGGGGCGTGAGGATGGCGAAGGGCAGGCCCGCACGGTCCGCCATGGACAACACCCGCTTGTCCTTGCTCACCAGCCACGCCGCCTGGGCGCGCGCGGCCAGGAGCAGGAACTTCTGGTCGTCCCTGTCCCTGCAGCGGGGCAGCGCCGGCGTGGCCACGGACTCAGCGGACGGCGCCATGTGGACCTGGGCCCGGTAGCGCTCGAAGGCGGCGGTCCGCCGAGGCGCTGGCAGCCCGGGCTGGAAGTTGCGCGAGGCCAGCACGTAGCCCAGCTCCGCCAGCGTGTCCGCGTCCGTCCAGGCGCTCAGCGTCCCGTCCGCCAGCGCCTCGGCCAGGGGGCGCGTGTGTGGGTCATCGAACACGAACAGGTCCAGCACCACGTTGGTGTCGAGGACCACTGGCAGCGGCGGGAGGGTGACGGAGGACATTCGGTGTTCCAGGACGGCCATCATGCACTCCGGGCGGGCGGGAATCACGACGGCTGCCCGCGACGCCCTTTCCCACGAGGCCTCGCGACGTGGTACCCCCGAGGTCGTGAGCGACTCCTTCGAACCACTGGGCCTCTCGCGGGAGACGCTGGGCGCCCTGCGCCGCGCGCGTTTCACGCAGCCCACGCCCATCCAGCAGCAGGCCATCCCTCCCGCGCTGGCGGGCCGGGACGTCATTGGCTGCGCGGCCACCGGGACGGGCAAGACGGCCGCGTACGTCATCCCCCTGGTGGAGCGCCTCGCGGGCAAGAAAGGCACGGTCGCCCTGGTGCTGGCGCCCACGCGCGAGCTGGTCCAGCAGATTGCCGAACCCGCGCGCTTCTTCGCGGAGCCCCGCCGCCTCACGCACACCACCATCATTGGCGGCGAGGACATGGGCGCGCAGGTCGATGCGCTGAAGGCCCTGCCCTCCTTCGTCATCGCCACGCCGGGGCGGCTGGTGGACCTGATGGAGAACGCCTCCGTCCGCTTCCCGCACCTGGAGGCGCTCGTCCTGGATGAGGCGGACCGGATGCTCGACATGGGCTTCCTGCCGCAGCTCGAGCGCATCGTCACCCACCTGCCTCGCCGCCGGCAGACGCTGCTCTTCTCCGCGACGCTGGGCCCCGACGTCACCCGCTTCGCCAAGAGCCGGCTGTACAGGCCCGTGCGCCTGGAGGTCACCCGCAGCGGCACGCCCGCCGAGCGCGCCGAGCAACGGCTGTACTTCCTGCGCCCGGAGGAGAAGACGCCCCTGCTGCTGACCCTGCTGGCCCGGGACTCGGCGACGGCGCTCGTGTTCACCCGGGCCAAGGAGCGCGCGGACAAGGTTCAACGGGCGCTCCAGCGGGCGGGGCACCGGACCGCCGTGCTGCACGCGGACCGCACGCAGAACCAGCGCAAGCAGGCCATGGACGGCTTCCGGAACGGGACCTACCGGTGCCTCGTGGCCACCGACATCGCGGCGCGCGGCCTGGACGTGGAGGACGTGGGCCACGTCATCAACTACGACCTGCCCCACGCGCCCGAGGACTACGTCCACCGCATCGGCCGCACGGCCCGCGCCGCCGCCAGCGGTGTCGCCTCGACCTTCGCCACCACCCGCGAGGGCCAGGTCATCACGCGCATCGAGCACCTGATGCGCTCGGAGATTCCCCGCGTCCAGGTGCCGCGCGAGGACCCCGTCTTCAAGGAGGCCTGGGAGGCCTTCCTCGCCGCGCAGAAGGACCCGGGCCCGCCGCAACAGGACCATGGTCAGTCGAAGCGCACGTCGGACCAGGCGCCGGGGCGGCACGCGCGCACGCACGGCAAGCGGCGCCCGTAGCCGCGCGGGCGGCTCGCGTCAGGCCGATGGGGCCGGCGTCTCGCGCGCGAGGGCGGACCGGAAGAACTCGCTGCCCCGGGCGAGCTGCTCCATGTAGGGCCGCACGTCCTCGCGTGCTTCGGGCGTGAGCGCCGCGAAGGGGATGACGTGCTCGTCCGGCACGTAGCGGAACGTGAGGTTGATGCGGCGGGTGCGGAAGTCCGGCAGCTCCGGCGCCAGCGTCCTGCCCGTGCGTGTGTCCACCCGCTGCACGCGGTGGAACGTCTGCTCCTTCCAGCGCGCGCCGCCGAAGAGCTGGAGTGAGCCGTCATCCAGCCACTGCTCCAGCACCACGGCGTCGCGCTCGCCCGGGCGGGTGGAGGTGACGAACTGGATGAGGGCGCGCTCACCGAAGGACAGCGAGGCCACGGGGCCGGGCTCGAAGTCCTTGTGCTCGCCCACGCGCGCGGTGTCCACCCAGCGGCCGTCCTCCAACCGGCTGCCGTAGAAGTTCACCAGGCAGGTGTTGAGGTGCCAGCGCGAAGGCAGGTCCGGCCCGCGGTACATCCGCCTCGCCAGCTCCTCGATCTTCACCACCTGGCGCTGGAGCACGGCCGGGAAGGGCTCGGCCTGGACGCAGCGGTTCAGCACGCCCTTGGGCGGGTGGTAGTAGTCGAGGCACGCGAACTGCCAGTTGCCGAGCCAGTACACCGGCCGGAGCAGGCGCCGCTGCGACTGCCCCGGTGGCGGTGGGAAGTGCTTGGAGTAGCGCTCTTCCCAGAGCGGGTGCAGCGTCGCGAGCCAGCTCAAGGCCTCCGCGCGGTCGGCGGCGGACAGGAAGCTCGCGTTGTAGTGGTGGCCGGGTGAGCGCTGACGGGCCTTGTGGGCCAGCGAGCGGCCCTTGTACGGGGGAAACGCCATGGACGGCCCGTGCCTACCACACTCCGGAACGAACGAGCCCCGTGTCACCGCCAGGGAGACACGGGGCCCGAGCCTGCATGGCCGGTCGATGACAGGTCAGCGACCGTGGGTGACGCCCGCGGCCCCCTCTCCGGTCTCCCGGAGCGGAGCGGCGGGCTTCCCGGCGGACGCGGCCGCCGCCTCGCCACCCGCGGGCCCCTGAGCGGCAGGGGCCGGCACGGACGTCGAGGCCACGTTGACGGCCGCAGCGGGCGTTACCGGCGCGGCCACGTCCACGGTCCCCACCACGGGCTTCACCAGCGCGCCAGCGGCGGGCTTCACCGTCGAGGCCACGTCCACCGGAGCGCCACCCGCGCGCTTCACCGTCACGTCAGCCGTCCCCTCGGAGGCCACCGCCCCCGCGGGAGCGGCCAGCTCCGTCGAAGCCGCCTCGACGGACGCCGCGCCCACCGCCGGAACGACGGAGGCCGCCGGGGTGGCACCCGCCACCGCGGGCCGCGCGCAACCGTCCTCCGTCGCCTTGGCCGCGGGAGCCGAGGCCACCATCGCGGGCGCCACCGCGTCCGGCGGCAGGCGGCGGGACGGCAGCACGAACGGGGGCGGCACCGGACAGTGCGTGCAGGGCCCGCGCAGGGGCACGGACAGCCGGTTCCCCGCACGCAGGAAGTTGCTCTTCATCCGGTTGGCCTTCTTGATCATCGCCACCGTCGACCCGTACTTGAGCGCGATGCCGCCCAGCGTGTCGCCGCTCCGGATGCGGTGCGTCGTCACGTTGTGCTCTGGCTGGAGCGCCAGGAACGGCTGCACCCGGCGGCCCAGCTCCTGAGCCCGCGGGTTGTGGAACCGGATGTGGAAGTGGTCGCGGTGGCCACGCGCGTGCCGGACGACGCCGTTGGGGCCGTCATTGAAAATCGAGTCCAGCCACGCCTTGTCCTCGCCAGCCCGGACCGCGTGGTCATAGATGACCTTCCGCACGCGACGGTCGACGAGAATCATCTGCACATCCGTCTTGATGAGCAGCGACCGGATGAGCGCCCAGTTCAACCCCACGTCGATGACGCGCTCGCGCGCGCGGGTCCGGATGGGGTCCACCGTCGGGTAGTAGAAGCCCACGTCCACGTCGCGGCCGTTCTGGTGGCTCTTGTGGGGGCGCATGTAGCCGCCCTCCTTATGGCTCATGCCGTTGACGCGAAGCGGGGGCGCGTTCGGGAAGCGGGCGCGCACGTCACGGATGGCCTCGGCCAGGTAGTTGACGGTCTCCTCGGTGGCCCAGGCCCCGGCGGGCGTGACGACAATCCAGTCCTCCCCTTGCGGGAACTGCCTGGCGTTCACCAGCCGGCCGCTGTGCGCGAAGCCCACGGCCATGGAGCCCAGCGAGGCAAGCTCGTCCTTCCACCGCCGCGCCAGCTCCTCGTCGGAGATGTCCGCCGAGTAGATGGGCCCCGTCGGCACGGCGCCCGTGGCGACGGCGTCCGGCGTCTCCTTCTCGCCGTCATCGCCCTCCCCTTCGGCCAGCGCCTCCTCGTCGGACTCCAGGTCCTCCGCGCTCAGCGCGCAGTCATCCGCGGCCACCCTGGCGTCGGGCGTGGCCTCCGGAACCGGGGCCTCCGGCTGGGCGGGCGCGGACGCCAGCGTGGGAGCGGCCTCCGGGGGCGGCTCGGGGGCCACGGGGACGGAGTCCTGGGCACGCACGGCGGCGGCCGGCACAGTGCCAGCATGGGGGGAAACACGCGCGGCACAGCCGGCGCAGACAAGCAGGAGCCAGATTGGGTAACGCACCGGGGCGGAGGATGGCCCGGAATCCTGCTGGGCACAAAGCACCGTCCAGGAAATCTGGCCGCCCCCCCGCGCCCGGAAGCGCTCCGAGAGCGGCCGTCTCGTACATCCAGAGCGGACGGGCCGTGACGGCACCTTGCCCGCCTGCTCTCCATCAAGGCCCTACGGGGTGGGCTCGGCGTGCGCGACGTCCAGCGCCAGCTCAATCATCTCGTCGAACGTCGTCTGCCGCTCCTGGGGCGTGAGCTTCTCCCCGGTGATGATGTGGTCGGACACCGTGAGGAGCGCCAGCGCGCGGGCGCCCGACTCGGCGGCCACGCCATAGAGCCCGGCGACCTCCATCTCCACGGCCAGCACGCCCATGCGCGCCAGGGTGGCGTTGAGCTGCTCCTGCGGGTGGTAGAAGAGGTCGGAGGTGAAGACGGGGCCGGCGCGTACAGCCTTGTTGCGCCGCTCCGCGGCCTCCATGGCCCGGCGCGCGAGCGTGAAGTCCGCCACCGCGGCGAAGTCATGGCCCATCAGCCGCATCCGGTTCACGTTCGAGTCCGTGCCGGCGCCCGTCGCGACGATGACGTCGCGGACCTTCACGTCGGTGCTCAGCGCGCCGCAGCTCCCCACGCGGATGAGGACGCGGGCGCCGTACACCTTGACGAGCTCCGTGGCGTAGATGGAGATGGAGGGCACCCCCATGCCGTGCCCCATCACCGACACCCGGCGGCTCCGGAAGGTGCCGGTGAAGCCGAGCATGTTGCGCACGGAGTTGACCTCGCGAGCCCCCTCCAGGAAGCGCTCGGAGATGTAACGGGCCCGGAGCGGGTCGCCGGGCATGAGGACCACGTCAGCGAAGTCACCAGGAGCAGCGGAGATATGAGGAGTCGCCATGGGCGAACCATATACCGCGTGCCCGCCCGCCAGCGCCCTCCCCATTCACCGGCCCGGCCTACGGGCTGGCCACCCAGGCCACGTGGAAGTGGGCATCCAGCGTGGCCAGGGGGAAGCTCGCCGGCAGCGGCGGAAAGGGCGCGGCCTTCTTCACCGCCGACAGCGCGGCCGCGTCCCACGACTTCGAGCCGGACTCGGTGGACACCTCGGCGGAGATGAGCTTGCCGTCCCGGCCAATCACGGCCCGGACCACGGTCTTCTGCCCCAGCTTGGGCGTGCCCTTGGCGCCGGGTTGCCGCCACTTGCCCGCGACGCGCGAGTAGACCTTCTGCTGGTAGGCCGTGCTGGTCAGGTCCTGCTGGAAGAAGGCCTGGAGCCGCGGACTGCCCGCGGCGGCCAGGGCCAGGGGCGACAGGGCCAGGACGAGCACGGCGGCGAGCGCCAGGCGGCCATTTCGGAGCATGGTTTTCAGGAGCGTTCCCTCGTCAAGAAGCGCCCCATGGTAGCCCGCCCGCGCGGGGCCTCCAACGAGCTGGCGCCGGCCTCGGATGCGCGCCGGACGGGAATGAACAGCCCATGCGCGGGCTGAAGCTTCGCTGACTGGAAGGCAGTGCACGCCATGTCCATTCACCCCGCTGGCGCATCGACCGCCGCGCCCCCGCCCGCCCGAATGCAAGACAGGCAGGCGCCGCGTGCCGCGCGACGTTCGGGTTGCATCCCCCCGCACCGTCCGGGACATTGCCCACGGAGTAGGGATGATGCTCGGCTACCAGACGAATCCACAGTGGCGGGACATGTCTGACTTCGTGGTCCACTTCACGAAGCCGGGACCGCCCTATCATGACGCCTACCAGAACATGATGAGCATCCTGGGCGCCCGGACGCTCATCCCTGGCGCCGAGGGCTTCGGCATCGCCCGCCGCGAGCCCGCCGTCGCCGAGCGCCACCGCTCCGTCTGCTTCAGTGAGATACCCCTGGACCAGCTCGCCCGGCTCGTCCAGCGCCGGAGCCTGTATGGCATTGGCTTCAGCAAGAGCTACATCCTCTCCCAGGGCGGCGGCCCCGTCTGGTACGTCCAGTACGCCTCCCCCGCCCACGCCGCCTTGAAGCACCAGGTGGAGCGCGCGCTCGCGTCGCCCTCGCCGCAGCAAGAGCCCATCTGGTCCATGACGCCCTTCGTGGACATCCAGGGCGACCACCACAACGCCCCCTACAGCTACCGCTTCGACTGGGAGCGCGAGTGGCGCGTGCCGGGCCTGCTGCGCTTCACCGAGTACGACGTCTCCGCCCTCTTCCTCCCCGAGGAGCTCCACGACACCGCCCGCGACTTCTTCGCCTGGGCCGTGCGCGAGAAGGCGGGCCCCGGCTACTTCTGCCCCTGCCTGGACCCGCTGTGGAAGGCGGAGCAGATCGCCGAGGCGCTCGCCAGGCACGCCTCGGACGCCGTGCGCCTCAAGGCCGGGTAGCGCCTGGCGCGCTGACGACCTGGTTCGGGCCACCGGCCGCGGCGTAGCGCCCGGACGTCCACGGGCCGACACCGGCCAGCACCGAGGGGGGTGCCGGGCGCGTCACGGAATGGTTAACCCTGCATGCCGGGACGTTGCGTTCGAGGGGGGAGGGACCCGGTGGGCGGGAAGCGCTTTCCAAGGTTGTTTCTGGCAGGGGTCGCGGGGTTGGTGGTGGCGTGTGGTGGCGGCGCCGGAGGCCATGGCGCGCCGGACCCCATCAACGGGGCGCCTGACGACGGCGCCCTCCCCGACGCGGGCACGCCCTCCACCCGCCCGGACGGAGGCACGACGCCCGACGGCGGAACGGGCCCAGGCGAGCCAGACGCGGGCGAGCCCGATGGCGGCCCGCCGCCGCAGTCCAGTCGCTGTATGCCCACCGCGGGCGAGCCGCAGTGGGTGCTCGAGGGCGAGCCCGTCTCCGCCACCGTGACGTGCGCCACCGGCCACGCCGAGCCGGGCACGCGCTTCACCGTGGACAACCTGCCTCCGGGCGCCCGGTTCGATGAGATTAGCGGCACCCTGAGCTGGACGCCCGGAAAGGACCAGGCCGCCGTGTGGCAGCTCACGCTGCGCGAGCAGGGCACCGGCGAGACGGGCACGCTCAAGGTCGGCGTGGCGGAGAACGAGTCCGCGCCCGGCAACGTCCCCATCGTCGACCCGGTGGCCTACACGGAGGAGTACGGCCTGCCAGTGTTCCACCTCTCCTTCGAGGGCAAGCTGACCGGGGGCAGCCACCGGCCGGTGCAGCTCGTCTACCGGGGGCGGCGCTTCAACCTGGAGGCGAAATACCGCGGCGCCACCTCCAGCGTCTTCCCCAAGCGCAGCCTCACGCTGAAGTTCCCGGACGAGGACCTGTTCAGCGAGCCCGTCTTCGGCAATGGCTTCAAGGACCGCAAGCGCGTGGTGCTCATCACCACGTTCAATGACAACGCCTACCTGCGCTCGCGGCTCGCCTTCGACGTGTGGAGCCGGATGAGCCCGGGCCACCTCCACCTGCGCACCTACAGCGCGGTGCTCTACGTCAACAACGAGTACGTCGGCCTCTACACGGTGGCGGACCACGTCAACAAGCGCCTGATGGCCGCGCACGGCGTCGACAAGGACGCGGACCTCTTCAAGGCCGTGGACAACCGCGCCAACTTCTCCCGGCTGCGCAAGGACGGCACGCCCAAGGACGCCCTCCGCGAGGGCTATGAGAAGAAGGAAGGCTCTCCCGAGGAAGGCGAGCCGGGTGCCTTCACCCCCATGGAGGCGCTGACCGCCTTCATCGCGGACTCGGACGCGGAGGCCTTCCGCGCCGGCTTCCCGCAGCGGATGAACGTGCAGGACTACCAGGACTGGTGGATCTTCAACACGCTCATCCTGGGCGTGGACTCGTCCGCGAAGAACGCCTACCACGCCTACGACCCGGCCACCGGCGGCCCCTGGCGCTTCATCCCCTGGGATCTGGACGCGAGCTTCGGGCAGTCCTACGACACCACCCGGACCTCGCCCACGTCGCGGCCCGACTTCCGGGCGGACAACCTCCTCTTCCAACGCATGCTGGCTGACGCCACCTTCGCCGGGCCCATGCGCGAGCGCTACCGGGCGCTGCTGCGCGACACGCTGAACGTGGAGGTGATGATGGCCCTCATCGACGGCTACGTCCGGGAGACGGCGCCCTCCGCGCGGCGGGACTGGGCGAAGTGGGGCGCGAAGCACCAGGGCTTCGGCGACCCGAACGACCCGTGGGGCGGCTACGGCAACTTCCCCCACTGGCACACGCGCCAGGACTTCAACTCCTACGAGGAGGAGGTCGAGTACGTGCGCCAGTGGATTCGGACCCGCTGGGGCGCGCTGGAGAGCGCGCTCCCTTGAGCCCAGGGCGCGGTGGCTAGAACGCCGCCGAGCCCGGCACGCGCGGGTAGGGGATGGCGTCGCGGATGTTCTGCAGGCCGCACATGTAGACGATGAGCCGCTCGAAGCCGAGCCCGAAGCCCGCGTGCGGCACGGAGCCGTAGCGCCGCAGGTCGCGGTACCACTGGTACCCCTCCGGCTTGAGGCCGAACTTCTGGATGCGCTGGTCCAGCACGTCCAGGCGCTCCTCGCGCTGGCTGCCGCCGATGATTTCGCCAATGCCCGGGGCGAGCACGTCCATGGCGGCGACCGTCTTCCCGTCGTCGTTGATGCGCATGTAGAAGGACTTGATGGCCTCCGGGTAGTTCATCACCACCACCGGCCGGCCCACGTGCTCCTCGGTGAGGTAGCGCTCGTGCTCCGTCTGGAGGTCCTTGCCCCACTCGGGCGCGTACTCGAACTTCTTCTTGGCCTTCTTCAGGATTTCAACGGCCTCGGTGTAGTCGATGCGCTCGAAGCTGGAGTTGATGAACTTCTCCATGCGCTCGGTGACGCCCTTCTGCACCCGCTCCTCGAAGAACTTCAGGTCCGGCGCGCAGTCGGAGAGCACCGCCTTGAAGACATACTTGAGGAAGCGCTCGGCCAGGTTCGCGTCCTCGTTCAGGTCCGCGAAGGCAATCTCCGGCTCAATCATCCAGAACTCGGCCAGGTGCCGCGTGGTGTTGGAGTTCTCCGCGCGGAACGTGGGGCCGAACGTGTACACCTTGGACATGGCCAGGGCGTAGGCCTCCACGTTGAGCTGGCCTGAGACGGTCAGGTAGGCCTCCTTGCCGAAGAAGTCCTTGTGCCAGTCAATCCTGCCCTCCGGCGTCCGCGGCGGGTTCACCGCGTCCAGCGTGGAGACGCGGAACATCTGACCGGCGCCCTCCGCGTCGCTCGCGGTGATGATGGGCGTGTTGACCCAGAAGAAGCCCTCCTCGTCGAAGAAGCGGTGGACGGCCATGGCCGCGCGGTGGCGCACGCGCGTGACGGCGCTGAACGTGTTGGTGCGCACGCGCAGGTGCGCCACGTCCCGGAGGAACTCCAGCGTGTGCTGCTTGGGCTGGATGGGGTACGTGTCCGGGTCATCCACGAAGCCCAGCACCTGGACTTCGTCCGCCTGGACCTCGTAGGCCTGCCCCTTTCCCTGGGACTTCACCAGCGTGCCCCGGCTCACCACCGAGCAGCCCGCCGTGAGGTGCAGGATGTCCTTCTCATAGTTGGGCAGCGAATTCGGAGCGACGACCTGGATGGGGTCGAAGGTCGACCCGTCGCTGACGTTGACGAAGCTGATGCCCGCCTTGGAGTCGCGGCGCGTGCGCACCCAACCGCGGACCTCCACCTTCGTCCCCTCCTCCACCCCTCCCGCGAGGGCCTTCTTCACACTGACGACCTGCATTGACGCTCTCCCTTGAGCCGTTTCGGGGACTGCGAGTTAGCCGGGCCCCGGCCCCGAGGACAAGGGCGCTGTGGCCCCCAGGGCCGCTGGCGGGCGCTGCTGGGGGCTCCAAGCACCCCGTCCGGCCGCCTGAAACCCGGCCAACCATGTCAGACCCTCCAGGTATCTTTTCTCCATGGTCGCCCGAAAAGGGGACCAGCGATTCCACGAAACCCTCACGTCCCTCGCGGGCCTTGCGGCCTGCCCTGGCCGTGCCCTACCCGGAGAGTCACATGGCTACTCGCAAGACGTCCAAGCGCAACGTCGTCGCCCGCAACCGCTCCACCGAGGCCACCAAGGCCGCCTTCGAGGAGCTCGCTCGCAAGGCGCGCAACAAGCCCATTGTCTCCGCCAAGGAGCAGGACGCGCAGGACGCCCACGCGAAGAACGTCCTCGCGGACGTGTCCAGCCTCACCGCCGAATCCGCCGTGAAGAAGGTCACCGAGGCGGGCCTCACCATCAACAAGACGCTGGCCGGCATCAACGAGCAGGTCATCTCGCTGGTGGAGGAGCTGAAGCAGCTCGACGAGGCCATCCAGCTCAAGACGGAGGAGCTGAGCGGGCTGCACGGCAAGGACGTGGCCGCCAGCGCCATCGACGTGCTCGTGGCCGAGTACGACAAGAAGAAGGCGGAGCTGGAAGCGGAGATGGAGCGGCTCCAGAAGGACATCGAGGACACCCGGGCGAAGGCCACCGCGGACCAGGCCGAGGAGCGGCAGGCCACCGAGCTGGCCCGCAGGCGCGCCGAGGAGGCGTACGCCTATGACACCCAGCTCCAGCGCAAGAAGGAGCAGGACGCCTTCGCGGAGTCCCTGCGCCAGCAGGCCGCCGCCGAGCGCGACCGCAAGGAGAAGCTGGAGAAGGAGTGGGCCGCCCGCGAGGAGGCGCTGAAGCAGCGCGAGAAGGAGCTGGAGGACCTGCGCAAGCAGGTGGCGGACTTCCCGCTGGTGCTCAAGAAGGAGACGGACACCGCCGCCACCGTGACGGGCAACCGGGTGAAGTCGGAGTGGGAGCTGAAGCTCACCCTGGCCACCAAGGACGCGGAGACGGCGCAGCGCGTCGCCGCCATGGAGATTGCCTCGCTCAAGGAGACCGCCTCCAAGCAGGCCCAGGCGCTCCAGACGCTCCAGACGGACCTGGCCGAGGCCAAGCGCCAGGTCCAGGCCATCGCCGAGAAGGCACTCGAGTCCGCCTCCGGCGCCCGCGCGCTGGCCGAGGTCCAGGGCGTCATCGCCAGCCGCGACTATAGCAAGGGCAAGTAGCCCTCGCCGCCGGGGTGTCTCGGCTCACGGCTTATTGCCGCCAGCCCTGGTGATGACAGGCATTGAGCAATGTTAGACTCCAGGCATGGACAAGACCCCCGGCGGGACTCCGTTTCCCACGCAGCTCCTCTATGAGCGGATTGGCGGCTATTGGCATACCCAGGTCATTGGCGCGGCGGCCCGTCTGGGTATCGCGGACCTGCTTGCCAGGGGCCCTCGGAGCAGTGACGCGCTGGCGGCGGAGCTCGGCATCAGTCCGGACGGCCTGTACCGGCTGCTGCGCGGCGGCATCACCGTGGGCATCTTCCAGGAGGTGGGAGCGCGGACCTTCGCCCTGACGCCCATGGGTGAAGGGCTCCGCTCGGACGTCCCGGGCTCGCTGCGGGAGATTGCCATTTCCCAGAGCGACCGCTCCCACTGGCTGCCCTGGGGGCAGCTCACGGAGGCCATCCGCACCGGGAAGTCCACGGTGCGCGAGGCCCTGGGGACGGACATCTGGGAGCACTTCGCGAGGCACCCCGAAGAGGCGGGGCACTTCGCCCGGGCCATGGGCAACCTGTCCGCCCTGGTGGCCCACGAGCTGACCCAGCAGGTCGACTTCTCCCCCTTCGCCCACGTGGCGGACATTGGCGGCAGCCAGGGGGCGTTGCTGGCGCAGGTGCTGCGCGCCAACCCCTCCTGCCGGGGCATCCTCTTCGACCTGCCGCATGTCCTGGAGGGCGCGCGGGCCCCGCTGGAGGCCCAGGGGCTCGCCGGGCGGGTGGAGCTCGTCAAGGGCAGCTTCTTCGAGCCGGGCCTCCCGGCCGCCGAGGCCTACCTGCTCAAGCACATCCTCCACGACTGGGATGACGGCGCCGCCACCACCCTCCTGCGGAACCTCCACGCGGCGGCGCCCGCGGGGGCCCGGCTCTTCGTGCTGGAGCTGGTGATGCCCGACAACCAGACGCCCTCGCCCGTGCCCCTGCTGGACCTCAACATGCTGGTGCTGGTGGACGGACGGGAGCGCACGGTCCCCGAATTCCAGGCGCTGCTGACGCAGACGTCCTGGGAGCTGGTGGGCATCCGCCCCACCCAGGCCGGCACGTGCATCATCGAAGCCGTGAAGCGCTGAGCTACGGTGAGACCTGCTCGCGGAGGAGGAAGAACTCCGCGAGCAGGTTGTCCACCGGCGCGAAGTCATCCGTGAGCAGATGCGCCGGGCCCGCGGCCATGTAGGCGTCAATCTCCGCGCGAGGCACCCGGCCGGTGCGCGGCCGTTCGATGCCCGCGCCGCGCAGCAGCGCCGGCAGGCGCTCCAGCGCCATGGGCTGGCCCGAGCCCGCGACGATGTAGACGCCCTGCCCCTTCGAGCCGCTGCGCGCGTCGTGGAGCAGCTCCACGTGGGGGAAGACGTCCTGCATCGTCCGGAGGGCCGAGCGCAGGAAGGCGCCCCGGGGAATCTCGTCGATGACCGTCAACAGGTAGATGCCCTCCGGCTTGAGCAGCGAGCGCACCAGCACGTCGTACTCGCGCGTCATCAGGTGATAGGGCACCGACAGGTCATTCACCGCGTCCTGCACAATCAAGTCATACGCGCCGCGCTCCGCCATCTCCTGGAGGTACTGGCGCCCATCCAGGTTGAAGGAGGCGATGCGCGTGTCCGGCCGCACGCCGAAGCGCTCCCGGGCGATGCGCGTGACGGCCGGGTCTATCTCCACCACCTCCATGCGCACCTGCGGGACGTAGGTCTCCACCCAGCGAGGCACCACGTAGCCGCCGCCGCCAATCATCAGCACCCGCGGCGTGGGCGTGCGCGCGGCCACGTGCCGTATCAGCTCCGAGTGGATGTAGCAGTACGGGTAGCCCAGGTACGACGGGTCCCCCAGGTCCACCGTGGTGTGCGTCAGGTGGTCCAACTGCATCGCCAGGATGCGCCGGCCGTCGTGCTCCACCTGGTTGATCTGGATGCAGAAGTAGTCCGTCTCCTCCGTGCAGGGAGACGCGAAGAGGCCCAGCGCGCCGAGCGAGCCCGCCAGCGCGAGCGTGCCCACGCTGGCTCCGAAGAGGCGCGGCTGCCGCCACACCTGCCCCACGAACGCCGCCAGCGCCACCAGCCCCAGGCTGGCCCCCATCACCAGCGGGTAGACGCCCACCTTCGCGATGAGCCACCAGCCGGTGAGGAACGAGCCCAGCAGCGCGCCCGCGGTGCTCCACGCGTACAGCAGGCCCACCGTGCGCCCCGCCCGCCCCACGTCCGCCAACGTCAGCCGAAGCACCTGGGGCGACAGCGTCCCCAGCGCCGTCACCGGCAGGAGGAACACCGCGGCCGTGTACGCGACGATGCGCGCCTGGAGGCCCAGGCCGTCGAAGTGGCCCTTCAGCACCAGCCACTGGTGGACGGGCGGAATCAGCAGGCAGCTCGCCGCCGCCAGCAGCATGGACCCGGCGAGCACGCCCTGCCGGGGCCAGCGGTCCGCGAGGTGGCCGCCCACGAAGTTGCCCAGCGCCATGCCCGTCAGCACCACGCCGATGATGCCCGTCCAGCTCAGCAGCGACACGCCCACGGTGGGCGCCAGGATGCGGCTGGCCGCCAGCTCGATGGCGAGCGTGCAGAAGCTCGCGCTGGCCACCAGGAAGCACGCCAGCATGGGCCGGGTCCGCAGGTCCACGCCAGCGGCGGACGGCGCGGCGCCCGGGCGCACCGCCGCGGCCTCCGCCACGGGGGCCGCCGGGACGACGGGCGGCGCGGCCACGGAGGCCCTGGGCAGCGCCAGCAGCGCGCACAGCAGCAGCGCGCCCGAAACGGTGAGGACGATGGTGGGCACCGGGAACCACGCCACCAGCACGAAGCCGGTGAGGAAGTTTCCCGCGAGGCTCCCCAGCGTGCCCAGCGCGTACAGCAGGCCGACGATTCGCCCCGCGCGCCCCAGCTCCGGCAGCAGCAGCCGCAGCGCCAGCGGCGTCACCATGGCCAGCACGAAGCTGACGGGGAAGAAGCCCAGGAAGGTGAGCAGGAAGGTGCGGGGCAGCACGGGGATGGGGCGCAGCGAGGCGCCATCGCCGAGCACCGCCACCCAGCCCAGCGGCAGCAGCGCCAGCACCGCCCCCAGCGCGGTGAGGCCCGCCAGCCAGCGGAACGACGCGCCCCGCTCCGACAGCCGGCCCCCCGCGTAGCTGCCCAGGCTGATGCCCGCGAGCACCACGCCGATGATGCTCGTCCATGTGTGGAGCGAGGCCCCGATGAAGGGCGCCAGGAGCCGGGCGGCCGCCAGCTCCAGCACCAGGGTGGCGCAGCTCGTCACCCATACGAGGAGGGCGGCGCGAAGCACATCCAGACGAGACGCGGTGAGAGGAGCCATGCGGTGGCCGCGACTGTAGCATTCCGGGTTGGAGGCCTTGACCACATGGATACCGAAGCGCTCGCACACATCCCCGGCGTCAACCCGAACATCCCCAACGCCGCCCGCATCTACGACTACACGCTGGGAGGCACCCACCACTTCGAGGCCGACCGGCAGGCGGCGGAGTCCATGTTCTCGCTGGTGCCCTCCACGCGGAAGTGGGTGCGCATGCTGCGCGCCTGCCTGCGCACCGCCGCGCAGCGCCTCGCGGCCGATGGCTTCCACCACTGGGTGGACTTCGCGTCGGGCCTGCCCACCGGGGACCATGTCCACGCCGTGCTGCCGCCGGACGCCCGCGTCCTCTACAGCGACATCAACCCGCTCACCATCACCACCGCCCAGCACCTGCTGGGGGCCACGCCCAACGTCCGCTACCTGGAATGCGACATCCGCAACGCGGGCGCCTTCCTGCGGCGGCCGGACGTGAATGACTTCCTGGGCGGCGAGCGCCGCGTCGCGTTCGGCGCCAACGGCATCACCGTGTTCCTGTCCGCCGAGGAGAACCGCCAGTTCTTCCGCGACCTCTATGAGTGGGCGGCGCCCGGCTCGAAGCTCTTCGCTACCTTCGAGACGAAGTCCCCGGACCTCAGCACGCCGAAGTGGGAGCAGTTCGTCGGCATGTTCCGGCAGATGGGCGAGCGGTTCCAGCTCTACTCGCTGCCCGAGTACCTGGACCTGTGCGGCCCCTGGGCCCGCGACGCCACCGGCGTGCTCCCCGTGCGCGAGTTCCTCGGCCTGCCCCCGGAGCACATCACCGACGAGGACCGGGAAGGCGTGGGCATCGAGTTCTACGCCGTCGTCCTGGAGAAGCGCTGAGCCCCCTTCCGTGCGGGGCGGGCGTGCGAGCAGGCCCTCGTGCCCGCACCCGCTGGGGCGACGCCTCGACACGCCTCCTTGCCGTCTGCCTCCCCAGCGGCGCGTGACTACCGTCTTTGCAGGCAACACGCGCACACGGAGAGGAGACGGAGCATGTTTCAATCGAGAAGGCGTCGGGTTTTCGCGGGCGTGATGATGGGAGCGGCCCTGTCGGTGGCGAGCGTTGGCTGCAGCTCGACGCGCTCGGCGCAGGTGGAGGAGTCCTGGCTGGCCCGGGTGCCCGAGGCCCAGTTGGGCGGCGTCCGGGAGGCCCAGTCGGAGCGGCGCATCGCCCAGGACGCGGTGACCCGTTCCGATGTGGCCTTGAACGACGCGCGCCGGGAGCTGGAGGTGGCCAAGCGCAACGAGGACGCCGCCAAGGCCCGCCTGGAGGCGCATGAGGCCGCGCTGAAGGCCGCCAGGGCCACCGGCCAGAGCGACAACATCACCCAGGCGCAGTCCGAGCGGAAGAACGCGGAGACCAGCCTGAACGCGGCCCAGGCCCAGGTGCGCTACCGCGAGCAGGCCATCCAGACGATGGAGGCCCAGAAGGAGCTGCGTGAGGCCGAGCTGGCAGTGGCCGACGCGAAGCTCGACATGGCGGAGTACCAGGCCCTGGAGGCGAACCAGGACGTGCGCGCCCAGGAGCTGTCCGAGGCCGACTTCTCCGCCGCCACGGCGGACGCCCAGCGCAAGGTGGAGGAGTCCCAGCGCAAGCTCCAGTCGGAGCAGCGCTCGGAGCAGCAGGCCCGCGCCAACTGGCAGCGGATGCGCAGCCAGGTGCAGGGCTACGGCGGCAGCGGCATCGAGTCCGAGCAGCGCAACCCGTAACCGCCACACCGGCCCGGCCGGCCAGGACGCGCGCGGCCGGGCCCGTGGCTCACTTCGGCGGACGGAAGACGTACTGGAAGACGGGCGTGTCGGGCCCCGGCGGGTACTGCGCGTCCATGAAGGCGAAGTGGGCGTGGCCGGTGATGACGGCCTCCTTGAGGCTGTCGTAGAGCACCGTCACGCCGGTGGCCCGCCCGGACGCGTCCACCTGGACCTGGACCTTGAGGTTGCCCTTGATGCCGGGCGTCTCCTGGAGCCGGTTCATGTAGAGCGCGACCAGGCCCATGGATACCCGGTTGTAGATCTGCTCCTGCGTCCCCCGGGCGGGTTGGGACGGCAGGCGGAAGTGACGCGCCAGCGCGGCGGCCTCGGCCTCGGCCTGGGGGACCTTGCGTTCCGGGGCGGCGAGCGCCGCGCGGTACGCCGCCAGCGCGTCCTGGTGACGCGCCTGCTTCAGCACCAGCCGGGCGCGCAGCACGTGGACGTCGGCGCGGGCCGGCGCTCGCTCGGAGGCCTTGACCAGGTGGGCCTCCGCCGCCCCGGCGTCGCCTCGCGCCTCGGTCAGCTCGGCCAGCCGGAGCAGCGGCTCCGGGTCCTCTGGCGCCGCGGCGGCCAACCGGACCAGGGCCTTCTCCTCCGCGTCGGCGCGCGCCAGCTCCCGGTACAGCCGCGCGAGCAGCGCGAGGGGCGCGGGCTCCCCGCCGCCCAGCGCCGCGTAGCGCTCCAGGGACTGGGTGGCCTTCTCCTTCTCCGAGGCCGCCAGCCACAGGTCCGCCTGGAGCCGGTGCGCCTCCTTGTCCCGGGGCTTGAGGGCCACCAGCTTCTCGCCCGCCGTCGCCGCGGCGCGCACGTCGTTGGCGGCCCGGGCGAGCTGCGCCAGCTTCCGCAGCGCCTCGGGTTGCTCCGGCCAGGCCTCCACCGTCCGGGTCAGCTCCGCGCGCGCGTCCGCCTCCCGCGCGGGAATCCCCGCCAGCAACATCGCCAGGGACGTCCGAATCTGCGGCGCGTCCAGCGCCGCCAGCGCCTCGCGGAACCGGGCCTCGGCCTCCGCGGGTTTGCCCTCCGCCTGGAGCAGCACGCCCTGCGCCCACAGCGCCGGCGCGAACCCCGGCGCCTGCTTCAGCGCGGCGGCGATGGGTGGACGCGCCTCCGCCAAGAGCCCCCAGCGCACGTAGACGAGCCCCATGCCCACGAAGGGCCAGGGGTTCTCCGGGTCCAGGGTGGACAGGGCCTTCAGCTCGTTCCAGCACCCGTCCGACGGAAAGGTGAGCCACGCCCGGTACATCCGCGGCATCAAGTCTCCGGGCCGCGCCCGGGCCCGCGCCTCCAACTCGCTGTCCATCGCGCTGGCGCGGCCCTTCGCCCGCGCCGTCTCCAGCTCGCGCAGCGTCGCCATGACCTCCTCGGGTGGGGGCAATGCCGGGCGCGTCACCGCCCCCCGTGCCGAAGCACCGAGCACGAACAACACGAGGCACAGCAGACGCGTGAACGAAGGAGAGGCCATGGAGCGCGGAGGACGATAGCAGACGCCCATCAACGCGGAGGCCGCCTGCTCCCTTGGCGGCCCGGAGCCAGCAAATTCAGGGAAGCCCCGCTCCGGAAGCCCACGGCTCCCGGAGCGGCGCCTCGACCCCTACGTCAGGACGACGGGCTCAGCCAATCTCCAGCCGGCACGTCGAGCTGCAGCCGTCGCGGCTGACGGTGTTGCCGTCGTCGCACTCCTCGCCCTCTGCCTCCTGCGTCTCACCGTCGCCGCAGCGGGGGCCCCAGAGGCAGCCGCGGCCGCACTCGCCGTAGCCGCCGGCGTTCACGCCGTCATCGCACTCCTCGCCGGCCTCCTCGTCCACCTGGCCGTCGCCGCAGGTGGCGGTGCACTCGGTGCGGGCAGTGAGGAAGTTGTTGAGCGTGAGGCGGTACGAAGATGCGGAGGTGTGGCGCTCGGCCTGGAAGACGACCACCTCGTAGATGCCGCCCTGGCGCAGGCTCAGGGAACTGGCCATGCTCGCCACGTCGACGGTGCCGTTCATCGCGCCGTGAACACCGCCCAGGTCCAGCGCCAGGCGGCCGTTGATGAACACCCACACGTCGTCGTCGCCACGGAAGGTGAGCACCTCCGAGCCCTTGTACTCGAACCAGTAGCGCGCCTCGCTGGTGAAGCTGAAGTTGCGCCGCCCGCCACTGTTGTCGTTGCGCAACGGCTCGTCACCAGACGCCACCCAGCTACCGCTGAAGAGCGGCTCATCGTCGAGCGGGAAGAACGTCTGATCGTCGAAGACGTACGAGCCGTTCTGCTGGCGGTCGAGCACCAGCGAGCTGACGACCGTCTTGTTGATGTTGCTCGCCGACTCGTCCCGGTACCACTGGTCGAATGCCACCCGGCCGTTGGTGTTGTTGGAAGGCTGACCCTCCTTTGCGTAGACGGGGCGGCCATTGGCGTCCAGGCGGTTCGCCATGATGCCCAGCTCGTGACCGGCGTTCTTGTTCTCGAAGTCGATGTGCCCCCGAGGGAGTCCATTGCTGGCCGGCAGGTCGTAGCCGCGGAAGTCGCGGTAGACGACGGGGATGGACACCTGCGCGGGCGGCTCCTGCTCGATGAGCACGCACGCGAAGCCCTCCTCCAGCTTGCAGTCCGGCGAGCAGCCGTCGTTGGCGCGCGTGTTGCCGTCGTCGCACTCCTCCACGGTGCTGTTGGGGAGGATGAGGCCGTCGCCGCAGGTCTCCTCGCAGTTGCCGTCCTCGCAGCGCGGCTCCCGGGTGCACAGCGGCGAGCAGCCGTCACCCATCACGGTGTTGCCGTCATCGCACTGCTCGGTGCCCTCGGTGACGTCGTCGCCGCAGGTGGTGCGGCTGCACGGCTGACCCGGAGGGCACTTCCAACCGTCCTCGAGCCGGCAGACCTCGCTACAGCCGTCGCCCGGAGCGGTGTTGCCGTCCTCGCACTCCTCGTCACCGGCGATGATGCCGTCACCGCACTCCTTGGCGCGGCAGCGGCCACCCTGGGCCGGGCACGCCCAGCCGTCCTCGATGCGGCAGCTCCCGTTGCAGCCATCGCCGTTGGAGAGGTTCCGGTCGTCGCAGTCCTCGCCCTCCTCGACGCGGCCGTCTCCGCAGTTCGACAGATGCACGCACGGCTGTCCCGGCACCTCGCAGATGAACCCGCCCTCCACCTCGGTACACGCCGCGTTGCAGCCGTCACCGTCCGCCCGGTTGCCGTCGTCACAGGCCTCGCCCGCCTGGCGCTGGCCGTCACCACAGGTGTCGCTCGCATCCCCCGGCGAGCCATCCGGGAGGCCCGGGTTCGGGCCGGCGTCGGGCTTCCCCGAACCGCCACCGCCATTACATGCCACCAACGTGAAGAGAAGAGATGCGAGCAACGCGCTCGCCAGCCGAGACCTGCGATGGGGGTTCACCATGGGAGCAAATGCTGAAATTGCTTCGCACGCCTGTCAACGCGTCACGGCCAATGAGCGGAGGGGCGTGCAGACGGTACACAGATGTGCAGGCGGAACGGACTTTCCGCGCGCTCCCCGCAGCCAGCGCACATCCACACTCATGATAACAGCGGGTGAAACACCACTTTCCCAGAAAGCCAGAAGGGGGTGGCCACGCGTGTCACACGCTGTGTATGGGCGCGCCACGCGAGCCCCGGTGCCCCGCCCGGCTTCAGTTCGAGACGTTGCGGACGTACTGCGCGTAGAAGCGAATCGCGTCCGCGTAGCCCTCCACCGACACGCGCTCGTCCTTGCCATGGAGCCGTGACAGGTCGGCGCTGTCCAGGCGCAGGGGCATGAAGCGGTAGACGTTCTCGCTCAGTCCCGTGAAGTAGCGCGAGTCGGTGGCGCCCAGCATGAGGTAGGGCGCCACGACGACGTCCGGGAACACCTGGCGCACGCTGCGCTGGAGCAGGGTCCACGCCTCGGAGTCCATGCGCGACACCGGCGATGGCTCGCTGATGAAGCCCAGGGTGCCCACCTTCACCCTCGGGTCATCCACCACGCGCCGCACGTGCTCCAGCACACCCTCCACGGAGTCCCCCGGCAGGACGCGGAAGTTCACCACGGCGCGGGCGCGGGCGGGCAGCACGTTGTCGCGCTCGCTGCCCTCGAACATGGTGGCCGCGGTGGTGGTGCGCACCGCGGCGTTGGTGGTGGCCTTGGCGGTGAGCTGGCGCAGCACCAGCGGCTCGAACAGCCACAGGTTGGCGAAGAGCAGCCGCATGCCGAAGCCCATCTCCGGCCCCGCGAACTCGAAGAGGGCCCGGCTGCCACCGCGCAGCCGCGCGGGCATGGGGGACGCCTCCAGCCGGGTGATGGCGCGGCTCAGCACGCCCACGGCGGTCTGGGGCGGCGGCATGGAGGAGTGGCCCCCCTCCCCGGCCACGATGAGCTCGGCGCTGGCGAAGCCCTTCTCCGACACGCCGACCAGGGCCACTGGCGACGTCACCCCGGGCACGGTGCCGGACATGATCATCCCGCCCTCGTCGAGCACCGACTCCAGCGTCACGCCCCGCTCGCGCAGCAGCTTCGCCATCGCCTCCGCGCCCTCGTGCCCGCCCACCTCCTCATCGCCACCGAAGGCGAGCAGCACCGTGCGCCTGGGCTGGAAGCCCGCCGCGAGCAGGGCCTCCACGGACTCCAGGATGCCGAACGCGCTCCCCTTGTCATCCAGGGCGCCGCGGCCCCAGACGTAGCCGTCCGCCACCAGGCCGCTGTAGGGCGGGTGCGTCCAGGACGCCTCCGTGCCGGGCGCCACCGGCACCACGTCCAGGTGCGCCAGCAGCAGCGCAGGGCGCAGCGACGCGTCCGTCCCCGCCCAGGTGTACAGCACCGAGTGCGGCCCCACGGCCTCGCGCTTCAGCGCCTGGTGGAGGCGCGGGTACTGCTCCCGCATGTAGTCATGGAGCGCGGCGAAGGCGGCGTCCTCCGCGGGCAGCCCCTCCGCCGCCGCCAGCGTCTTGAGCCGCAGCGCGCCGCCCAGCCGGGCCGCGGCGGCCTCGGCGTCCACGCTGAACGCCACGGGCGCCTCCGGCTGGACCTGCCGCGAGGTGAAGCGAAACGCCTTCGTGAGGAGAACCCCCGCGAGGGCGACGACGACGACCAACAACGACAGGAGGATGCGTTTCATCGGACAGGCTCGCGGTGGGGACGCCCCACGCTAGCAAAGGCGGCCCGCCACCCCGCCGACTCTCGGGGGGCGAGGCGTGCACCGGCGCGCAACGCCACGAATTACAGCTTTACAGCATTGCGACCATTTTCCAGCTTCACGGCGAATTGGAAGTCATGTAGATGACGCGCACTGTCGTAGGGGGTGTGCGGTGAGAAAGCCAACCGCGGTGTGGAGACAGCTCTGGCTCGGCCTGGTGGTGGGGACCCTGGCGGGCTGCATGGGCGGAGGCGAGGCGGCCCCGGGACTGCCCGGCGCCCCTGGCGCCGCCACGGCCCAGGCGGCCGACGCCGAGGCGCTGGTGACCTGGCGGCCGCCCACCAGCGACGGGGGCACCCCCATCATGTACTACATCGTGCGATGTGAGCCGGCCTGCGGCGGCGCCATCGTCACGTCGGACCAGTTCCAGGCCACCGTGAGGGGCCTGCACAACGGCTTCGCCTACACCTTCAAGGTGTCGGCGGTGAACATCCACGGGGAAGGCCCGGCCTCCGTGCAGTCGGAGCTGGTGACGCCGCAGCCCGGCCTGTCCATCTCCAACCCCACCGTGCCGGGCCAGCCTCGCGGCGTCCGGGCCACGCCGGGCAACGGGCACGCCTTCGTGAGCTGGCTGGCGCCGGCGAGCTACGGCGGCCGGCCGCTGCAGCAGTACCGGCTGACGGCGCAGCCCGGAGACGTCACCGTGACGGTGGACGCGCCGGCCGCCAGCGCCGTCATCCCCGGGCTGGTCAATGGCGTGCCCTACCGCATCACCGTGGCGGCCACCAACGCGCAGGGGGAAGGCCCCGCCGCGGTCGCCAACGCCGTCCAGCCCCGCGCCGGGGGCGAGCCCACGGACTGGGTGACGGGCTACTTCGTGGGCTACCAGCTCTGGATGCAGCCGGTGGACGCGGTGGACGTCTCGGGCCTCACGCACCTCGTGGTGGGCCGCGTCAAGCCGAACCCCAACGGCACCCTCAACGCGAACTTCGACGCCAACGTCGACGACAGCCACGGCCGCGCCATGGCCAAGGCGCTGGCGGCGCGCGCGCACCAGCACGGGCGCAAGGCGCTGCTGATGCTGGGCGGCTTCGGCGAGCACCAGAACTTCGTGCACGCGGCGTCCGCTCCCCAGCGCGCGCACTTCATCCGCAACATCCTCCAGCTCATGGACGAACTGGGCTACGACGGCGTCGACGTGGACTGGGAGCCCATCATCCTGGCCGCGGACATCCCCGAAGGCGCGCCCATGGCGCCCGATGACGGCGAGCCGCTGCTCGCGCTGCTGGAGGGCCTGCGCGCCGCGCGGCCGGACATCCTCCTCACGGTGCCGGTGGACTGGCTGAACTCCAACTTCCCCATGAGCCGCCACCGCGCGGAGTTCATGAAGAAGCTGGCGGCGCGCGTGGACCAGCTCAACATCATGTCCTACAAGATGAGCGGCCACTGGGGCGGCTGGGAGAGCTGGCACTCCAGCCCGCTCCACGGCCACTCGCGGTTCCACCCCACCTCCGTCTCGCACTCCGTGGAGGGCTATCTGGACGCGGGCGTCCCGGCGGGGCGGCTGGGCGTGGGCATCGGCTTCTTCGGGACGTGCTGGGGTGGCGTGACGGAGCCGCACACGCCGCTGGATGGCCGCGAGGGCGTCTTCGAGGGCCAGAGCGACAACTTCATGAGCTACACCAACATCATGACGCACTACTACCGCGCGGACGCCAGCCGCTGGGACGACGAGGCGAAGGTGCCCTACCTCTCCTTCCCCACCGGCCACGGCCCGGGGCTGTGCAACTACGTCTCGTACGAGGACCCGCGCTCCATCGCCGCCAAGGGCCAGTACGCGCGCGAGAAGAACCTGGGCGGCGCCATCATCTGGACCCTCAGCCAGGGCCACTTCCTCCAGCCGGAGAACGGCCACAGGGACCCGCTGCTGGACGCGGTGAAACACGCCTTCCTGGACCCGTGAGCGCTGGAAGCACTGGCGGCGGCGCGCCCGCTCCCGCACCATGCCGGCCATGGAGACTTCGAAGTCCGTGGCCACCGCGCTCACCATCGCCGGCTCCGACAGCGGCGGCGGCGCCGGCATCCAGGCCGACCTGAGCACCTTCGCCTTCCACCGCGTCCATGGCACCAGCGCCCTGACGGCCATCACCGCGCAGAACACGCGGGGCGTCACCCGCGTGGACGTACTGCCCCCTGAAGCCGTCGCCGCGCAGATTGACGCCGTGGCGTCCGACATCGGCGCGGGCGCGGTGAAGACGGGCATGCTCGTCAACCCGGCCATCATCACCGCCGTGGCGCTGCGCCTGCGCGCGCTGGGCCTGGGCCCCCTGGTGGTGGACCCCGTCATGGTGTCCCGCGCCGGCGCGCGCCTCATCGACGACGCGGCCGTGGGCGCGCTCAAGGAGCTGCTGCTGCCGCTGGCCACGGTGGCCACGCCCAACCGGCACGAAGCGGAGCTGCTCGCCGGAATGTCGCTGGAGACACTGGAGGACATGCAGGAGGCCGCGCGCCGCATCCACCGGCTCGGCCCCCAGGCCGTGCTGGTGAAGGGCGGCGGCATGACGGGCGCGCTGCGCGGCACCGACGTCTGGTTCGACGGCGAGCGCCTGGAGACGCTGCACCTGCGCGCGGTGGACACGCGCAACACCCACGGCACCGGCTGCACGCTGTCGGCGGCCATCGCCGCGCACCTGGCGCTGGGCCAGCCGCCGCTGGAGGCCACCCGGCGCGCGAAGGCCTACGTCACCGCCGCGCTGGAGCACCCCCTGCCCCTGGGACAGGGCCCGGGCCCCTTCAGCCACTTCTTCCCGCTGGAGGGATAGCCCGGGCCCGTCACCGGGCGGCTACTTCGCGGCGTTCTTCGGCGCGGCGGGCACGGGGAAGCCGCGCTTGCGCATCAGCGCCTGGATGCCCGCCTCGCGGCCCCGGAAGGCGCGGTAGGCCTCGGCCGGGTCCAGCGTGTTGCCCACGGAGAAGACGTGCTTGCGCAGCAGCGCGGCCACGTCCTTGTCGTAGGCGCCCTTGCCTTCGGTGAAGCGCTCGTAGGCGTCCGCCGTCAGCGTGTCGGACCACAGGTAGCTGTAGTAGCCCGCCGAGTACCCGTCCCCGGCGAAGACGTGGCCGAACTGCGGCGTGCGGTGCCGCATCACGATTTCCTTCGGCATGCCCAGCGCGTTCAGCGTGTCGCGCTCGAAGGCGTCCGCGTCGATGGGCGTGGCGCCCGCCAGGTGCAGCTTCATGTCCACCAGCGCGCTGGCCAGGTACTCCACCGTCCCGAAGCCCTGGTTGAAGGTCGCGGCCTTCTCGATGCGGTCCACCAGCGCCTGGGGGATGGGCTTCCCCGTCTGGTAGTGCAGCGCGTAGGTGTTCAGCACCTCGGGCGTGGACAGCCAGTGCTCCAGGAGCTGCGAGGGGAACTCCACGTAGTCGCGCGCCACCGCCGTGCCGGCCAACGACGGGTACGTCACGTTGGAGCTGAGGCCGTGCAGCGCGTGGCCGAACTCGTGGAACAGCGTGGAGGCGTCCTCCCAACTGATGAGGACGGGCTCACCGGGCTGGCCCTTCACGAAGTTGGAGTTGTTGGAGACGATGGTGGTGACCTCGCCCCGGAACCGCTCCTGGCTGCGGTACGCGTTCATCCACGCGCCGGAGCGCTTGCCCTTGCGCGCGTAGGGGTCGAAGTACCACAGGCCCACGTGACGTCCGCTGGCCTGGTCCTTCACCTCCCAGACGCGCACGTCGGGGTGGAACACCGGCACGTCCGTCACGGGCGTGAAGGCGAAGCCGAACAGCTCGCCGGCCACCCAGAACATGCCCTCGCGCAGCTTCTCCAGTTGGAGGTAGGGCTTCACCTCGTTCTGGTCCAGGTCGTACTTCGCCTTGCGGACCTTCTCCGCGTAGTAGCGGTAGTCCCAGGGCTCGATCTTGAACTTCGCGCCCTCCTGGTTGGCCACGGCCTGCATGTCCGCGACCTCTTCGTGGACGCGGGCCACCGCGGGCTTCCAGACGGCCTCCATCAGCTCCATGGCGCGCTCGGGCGTGCGGGCCATGGCGTTCTCCAGCCGCCAGTGCGCGTGCGTCTTGTAGCCCAGCAGCGTGGCGCGCTCGGCGCGCAGCTTCAGGATTTCGGCGATGATGGCGTTGTTGTCGCGCGCGTCGCCGTTGTCACCGCGGTTGACGTAGTTGCGCCACACCTTCTCGCGCAGGTCGCGCCGCGACGAGTACGTCAGGAACGGCTCCATGGAGGAGCGCGTGTTGGTGATGACCCACTTGCCCTTCTGGCCGCGCGACTCGGCCGCGGCGGCGGCGCCCGCGCGCACGGAGTCCGGCAGGCCCGCCAGGTCCGCCTCGGACTCCAGGACGACGGTGTAGCCCTCCTCGTCCGCGAGCACGTTCTGGCTGAAGTTCGTGTAGAGCGACGCCAGCCGCTGGTTGATGGCCGCCAGCTTCTGCTTGGCCGCCGCGTCCAGCTTCGCGCCGGAGCGGACGAAGCGCGTGTAGTGCAGCCAGGCGAGGCGCTGCTGCTCGGGCGTCAGCTTCGCCTTGTCAGGCGACTGGTACACCGCCTCGATGCGGCGGAAGAGCGCCTCGTTCTGGTAGATTTCGTCGTCGAAGGCGGCCAGCTTCGGCGCCATCTCCCGCTCCAGCGCCTGGAACTCCGGCCCGCTCATGGACGAGCTCCAGATGCCGTAGAGCGTCTCCACGTCGCCCTGCGTCTTGCCGGCGGACTCCAGCGCGACGATGGTGTTCTCGAACGTGGGCGCCGCGGTGTCGTTGGCGATGGCCGCCAGCTCGCCGCGCGTCTTTTCAATCGCCGCCTCGAGCGCCGGCTTGAAGAGCTCCACCTTCACCTGGTCGAACGGCGGCACGCCCCCATGGGGGCCGGTCCACTTCGCCAGCAGCGGGTTGGACTGCTCCGGCGCGGCCGGGGTCGCGGGGGCGGAAGTTTGAGGCGCGGTGGCCATGGTCTGGGACTCCTGCGAGGTCGTCGCACAGCCAGCAGACACGAGAGCGGCCATGCCCGCGCCAGCGAAGAAGAGCTTACGCATGTAGAGAATGTCTCCGGACGAAAGGGGGATAACTGAAGACGGGCGCAGCCTAGCGGCATCGCGCCGCGAACCGGGGACGGAATCGCGGGCGCACCAACACGCCCGCCTGCCCGTCTGTTCCCGGCGAACACCGTGGCCACGAGGAAGACGCGGTGTGTTACATCCATCCCCCCACAGCATTCACCCTCCAGGAATGACCGTGACGAGCACGCTGAAGGACCGCATCGAGAACGCCGAACTGCTGGCGAAGGTCGTCCCTGTCGAAGACGCGGTGAAGCACGTGGTCCACGGCAGCACCGTGGCCATCAGCGGCTTCACCAAGTCCGGGGAGCCCAAGACGTTCCTGCCCGCGCTCGCCTGGCACTTCTCCCAGACGTCACCGGAGGCCCGCATCACCCTGCTGTCGGGCGCGTCGCTGTCCGAGGACGTGGAGGGCCCCATGGCGCCCTTCATCGCCAGGCGCGGTCCCTACATGTCCTCGCCCGCCTCGCGGCGCCGCATCCACGCGGGGGAGATGGACTTCACGGACGTCCACCTGTCCGCCTTCGCGCGCAACCTGATGTACGGCTTCTACGGCGACATCGACGTGGCCGTCGTCGAGGTGTCGCGCATCCGGAAGAACGGCAGCGTCATCCTCACGTCGTCGGTGGGCATCAGCGCGGAGGCGCTGGCCCGCGCGAAGAAGATTGTCCTGGAGGTCAACACCTCGGGGCCGGACTACACGGGCTTCCACGACATCGTCCTGCCCGCCGTCCACCCGCACGTGGGCTGGCCGCTGCCGCTCGTGAATGTACGGGACCGCATCGGCACCCCCTACGTGGAGTTCGACCTGAGCAAGGTGGTGGCGGTGGTGGAGTCCCGCACGCCCGACCACCCGGTGCCCTTCAAGGCGGCGGACGACACGGCGAAGCGCATCGCGGAGCACGTCATCGACTTCCTGCTGCGCTGCCGCGAGCAGTACCAGTGGGGCAAGCGGCTGCCGCCCATCCAGTCCGGCGTGGGCAACGTGGCCAACGCCATCATCGGCCAGCTCTACGACTCGCCCTTCCAGAAGATCCGCTTCTGGACCGAGGTCTTCCAGGACGGGATGCTGCGCTACGTGGAGGACGACCAGAAGTTCGAGTACGCGTCCGCCACCGCGGTGTCCTTCTCCGCCGAGGGCCGCCAGCGCTTCCTCGACATGTTCGAGCGCAGCAAGGACCGGCTGGTGCTGCGGCCCATGTGGCTGTCCAACAGCCCGGAGATCATCTCGCGCCTCTTCGTCATCGCGATGAACACCCCCATCGAGGTGGACATCTACGGGCACGTCAACTCCACGCACATCGACGGCTCGCGCATCGTCAACGGCCTGGGCGGCTCGGGTGACTTCTTCCGCAACGCGTACCTGAGCATCGTCCACACGCCATCCACGCGCCGACTGAGGGATGGGCGCACGGTGAGCTGTGTCATGCCGTACGTGCGGCACATCGACCACACCGAGCACGACATCAAGTGCGTCGTCACCGAGCAGGGCTACGCGCTCAACATGGACATCCGCTCACCGAAGCGGCGCGCCCAGGACATCATCGACCGGTGCGCGCACCCCTACTTCCGGCCGCTGCTGCACGCGTACCTGGACATGGCGGGCCCCGGTGACGAGCCGCGCGCCAGCGACATGAAGGTCCTCCAGGGCTGGTGGGCGGACTACGACGCGGCGACGCGCGCCTTCCCCCAGAACGGCTGAGGTGGAGCGCAACGGCCGCGAAGCCTGTCCCCCGGAGCTGGCTGCCCAGCTCCGCGAGGTGGACCGCCTGCGACGCAGCGGGCGGTATGCGTCCGCGCTCACCCTCGCCCGGACGCTGGCGGAGGCGAATCCCCGTCAGGCGCGCGTGCTGCTGGAGGTGGCGCAGACGCTGGCCATCTGGGGCGGCGTCCCCGCCGAGGCGCTGGAGTGGTACGAGCGCGTGCTGTCGCTGGCGCCCGGACACCTCACCAGCCGGCTGTACCGCGCGCTGGCGCTGTGCCGGCTGGGCCGCAATGAAGAGGCGGTGGTGGACTTCGACGCGCTCGTCGCCTCGGGCTACCGCAAGGCGCTGGTGCTGCACATGAAGCGCGCCGAGGCGCTGGAGGCGCTGGGGCGGGATGAAGCGGCGGAGCGGGACTGGACGCTCGCGATTGACGAGGCCCCGGGCAACCCGTGGCTGCTCCAGCAACGCGCCGCCGCTCGGGCTCGACTGGGGCGGCTGGACGACGCGGTGACAGACCTCACCCTGGCGCTGTCCGTCCAGACGGGGGGCGAGGTGGACCCGGAGCTGCTGCACGCGCGTGGTGCGCTGCGCGCGCGGCTGGGCGACCTGGCCGGCGCGCACGCGGACTTCGAGGCGGGGCTCGCCGCCTTCCGCGTCGGCGACCCGCCCGCGCTGCTGGACGCGCTCCGTGAAGGAACCATGCGCAAACCATGACGGGCGCGCCCGCGCCTGGGATGCGACAACCCTGTCCATGCACGTGGCGGTTTCGTCCGGGCGTGCATGTCCGGGCGTGATGCACCCGGATGGACAGGGGCGCGGATGCGGAGCGCCGCGCCATGGGGCGCGTCAGATGCCCGGGTGAGGACGCCGGCTTGGAGCGGAGTTCAGGACACCTGGAGCACCGGCACGAACCAGCGGCGCGGAGCTTCGCGCAAAGGGCGTGAGCCAGAGGGAATCGCATGCCGGCCCTGGGGAGGGTTGTTCCGGCCTGCGGTTCCCTCTGGTGTCAGGGGCCCCGACGCTCAGGCCGCCACGTCGGCTTCAGGCTCGCGCCGCACCTTCGCCAGCGCCGCCACGACGACCTCCGGCCCCGCGCCCTGCTTGTGGGCGTTCTCGCTCAGGTGCCGGCGCCACGCGCGCGCACCGGGAAGCCCCTGGAACAGCCCCAGCATGTGCCGGGTGATGGCGCCCAGCGGCGCGCCGCGCAGCATGGCCTTCTCGATGTACGGCAGCATGGCCTCCACCACGTCGTGCCGCTGCGGCACCGGCGTCGTCGCGCCGAAGAAGCGGCGGTCCGCCTCCGCCAGCAGGTACGGGTTCTCATAGGGCGCGCGCCCCATCATCACCCCGTCCACGTGCTGCAACTGCTCCGCGGCGGCGTCCAGCGTCTTGATGCCGCCGTTGATGCTGATGTCCAGGTGCGGGAACTCCGCCTTGAGTCGGTGGACCAGCTCGTAGCGCAGCGGCGGGACGTCGCGGTTCTCCCTGGGGCTCAACCCCTGGAGCCACGCCTTGCGCGCGTGCACGATGAAGCGGGTGCAGCCCGCGGCGGACACCTTCCGGATGAACCCCTCCAGCGTCGGCCACTCCTCCAGCTCGTCGATGGCGATGCGCGACTTCACCGTCACCGGGATGCTCACCGCCTCCCGCATGGCCCCCACCAGCCGCGCCACCAGGGCCGGCTCCGCCATCAGGCAGGCGCCGAAGCGGCCCGACTGGACGCGGTCGCTGGGGCAGCCGACGTTGAGGTTGATTTCGTCATAGCCCCACTGCTCGCCAATCCGGGCCGACTCGGCGAGCGCCGCGGGCTCCGAGCCGCCGAGCTGGAGCGCCACCGGGTGCTCCGCGGCGTCGTAACCCAACAGCCGCTCCCGGTCCCCGTGCAGCACGGCGCCCGTGGTCACCATCTCCGTGTACAGCAGCGTGTGGCGGCTGAGCAGCCGGTGGAAGTACCGGCAGTTGCGGTCCGTCCAGTCCATCATCGGCGCGACGGACAGCGGCGTGGGCGAAGTCGGCATCATGCGAGAACCCGGGGCAGCGGCGGGAGCGTCCCGTTCAACAGGCCGCTCCCCCGCCGCCAGCATGTAGCTGGGTTTGCCGCCCCTGCCCATCCCTTTGCCGCCCCGCTTCCACGGACTCCGAGCAGGCGCCCGGGGCAGAACATTTCACTCCGGGCAAATCCACCCAGCCAGCCAGCCCTTCCCGAATCGCTTGCCTGGCGGCCCTGACCGTCCGTGGATAGTCATGCGCGCATGAGAGCTTACGAACTGCAGCAGGTGGGGAGCGCCGATGCGTGGGTGCAGGTGGAACGGCCGAAGCCCACGCCGGGCCCGGGCCAGGCGCTGGTCCGGGTTCGCGCGGTGTCCCTCAACTACCGGGACCTCTACATCGCCCTGGGCCGCTACCCCGGCGAGCGCCCGGCCTCCCTCATCCCCGTGTCGGACGGCGCGGGCGAAGTGGTGGCCGTGGGCGACGGCGTCTCGCGCGTGACGCCGGGTGACCGCGTGGCCGCCACCTTCTTCCAGACGTGGACGGACGGCGCGCCCTCGCCGGAGAAGACGCAGAACGCCCTGGGCGGCAGTGTGAACGGCATGCTGGCGGAGTACGTCGTCGTGGACGCGGAGGGGCTGGTGCTCCTCCCGGACCACCTGTCCTTCGAGGAAGGCGCCACCCTCCCCTGCGCGGCCGTCACGGCCTGGAACGCGCTGGTCTCCGAAGGCCGGCTCCAGCCGGGGCAGACGGTGCTGGCCCAGGGCACCGGCGGCGTGTCCATCTTCGCGCTCCAACTGGCCAAGGCCCTGGGGGCGCGCGTCCTCATCACCTCCAGCCAGGACGCGAAGCTGGCGCACGCCCGGACGCTGGGTGCGGATGGCACCATCAACTACAAGAAGCACCCGGACTGGGAGGAGCAGGTGCTGGCGCTCACCGGCGGCCAGGGCGTGGACCACGTCCTGGAGGTGGCCGGCGAGGAGACCTTCCCCCGCTCCGTCCGGGCCACGAAGCCCGGCGGCCACATCTCCCTCATCGGCATGCTCAGCGGCGGCTTCGCGAAGCCGGACCCCGCCCTGGTGGAGCCCAAGAAGCTCGACGTCCAGCGGACCTATGTGGGCAGCCGGGCCATGTTCGAGGACCTGAACCGCCTCCTCACCCAGCACCGGCTCAAGCCCGTCATCGACCGGAGCTTCCCCTTCGACGAGGCGCGCGAGGCCCTGCGCTACATGGAGTCCGGCGCCCACTTCGGAAAGATTGTCGTGGCCGTCTGAGCGGCCGGCCCACGAGCCAGGTGGCGGGCCCTGGCTCCCCCCTGGCCCAGGCGGGCGCGCCCTAGCGAGGGTGGGAGCCACAGGCAAGTAGAAAGGAAGGCTGGAGATTCTCTCCACTTAGGGTAGTCACGGGCGCGTTATCGCCTGCCCCCAGGGGACTTGGAGAGACGGATGCTCGAGAAGCTGATGCCGAAGTCGGACGAGTTCTTCGACGACTTCGATGCGCAATGTGCCGTCACCGTCGAAGGCGCGAAGATGCTCTATGAGCTGCTCAGCGACTACCGCGACGTCGCCACGCGGGTCCAGGCGCTCAAGGACGTGGAGCACCGTGGGGACGAGGTCACCCACACCGCCTTCAACCGTCTGCACCAGCAGTTCATCACCCCGTTCGACCGGGGGCAGATTCACACGCTGCTCTCCCGCATCGACGACGTGCTGGACTTGACCAACGCCGCCGCCGCCCGCCTGCACTACTACGAAATCCCGGCGAGCCTGCCGGACGCCACGGAGCTGGCGCGCCTGCTGGTGCTGTCCACGCAGAAGGTGCAGGAGGTCGTGGCGGCGCTCCGGCTCATCAAGAAGCCGGAGCAGATCCTGGCCGGGTGCAAGGAGATCAAGCGCCTGGAGACGCAGGCGGATGAGGCGCTGCGCGCGGGCGTCGGCCGGCTCTTCAAGAGCGGCGCGGACACGCTGCTCATCATCAAGTGGAAGGAGATTTACGACTTCATCGAGACCGCCACCGACAAGTGCCAGTCGGTGGCCAACGTCATCGAAGGCGTGGTGCTGGAGCACAGCTAAATGCTACTCGCCGCCGTCATCCTCATCGTCGCGGTCGCACTCATCTTCGACTTCATCAATGGATTCCACGACGCGGCGAACTCCATCGCCACCGTGGTCTCCACCCGGGTGCTGTCGCCCAACCTGGCCGTGGCCTGGGCCGCCTTCTTCAACTTCGTGGCGGCCTTTGGCGGGGGCGTCCACGTGGCCAACACCATGGGCAAGGGCATCATCAACTTCGAGATGCTCCGGGCCCAGGGCCCCAGCGCGGTGCTCGCCGTCATCTTCTCCGCCCTCATGGGCGCCATCGTCTGGAACCTGCTGACGTGGTGGTGGGGCCTGCCCTCCTCGTCGTCGCACGCGCTGGCCGGCGGCATGATTGGCGCCACGCTGCCGGTGCTCGGCGTCGCGGGCCTGGTGGGCTCCGGCATCGCGAAGATCGCCGCCTTCATCGTGCTGTCGCCCCTCATCGGCATGACGCTGGGCATCAGCCTGATGGTGCTGAGCACCTGGGTGGTGCACCGGCAGACGCCACTGAAGGTGGACTCGTGGTTCCGCCGGCTGCAGCTCGTGTCCTCCGCCATCTTCTCCTACAGCCACGGCACCAATGACGCGCAGAAGGTGATGGGCATCATCGCGGTGGTGCTCTTCGGCACCATCTGGAAGGACCGGCCGTTCCACATCGACTGGTGGATGATCATCTCCTGCCACGCGGCCATCGCCCTGGGGACCTTCTTCGGCGGCTGGCGCATCGTGCGCACCATGGGCCACAGCCTCACCAAGCTGGCGCCCATCGGCGGCTTCGCGGCGGAGACGGGCGGCGGCGTCACCATCATCGCGCTCGCCCAGCTCGGCATCCCCGTGTCCACCACGCACACCATCACCGGCGCCATCGTCGGCGTGGGCGCCACCAAGGGCTGGCGCGCGGTGAAGTGGGGCGTCGCCGGCCGCATCATCTGGGCCTGGGTGTTCACCATCCCGGCCGCGGCGCTGACGGCGGTGGTCGTCTATGGCCTCACCCAGGTGGTCGTCCGCCTGGCGAGCTGAACCCTGGGGAGGGCTCGCGTTCACCTCCGCGAGCCCTGCCCCGTCATGCAGGGACCTGCCGGGTCCCCTGCTTGACTTGGCGCGTCGAGTTCGGCCAGCCTTCCCTTCATGAACGGCGTCAACGGCCACCAGGTGCAGCGCGAGGGAACGGCGTTCCCCGCCCGCACGCGCGCCCTGTCGACCGCCCTGACCACCACCACGACGACGACCACGACGACCCGCCGGGCGCGGGCGGTCTAGCTTCGGGAACATCTCGTTTCCAGCTCGGCCCCGCGCTCTCCGGCGCGGGGCTTTTTTGTTTTCACATGCCGTAGGAGCCCCGACATGCAGCCCTCCCCGCAGACGACTTCGCCGAAGCAGCCGCCCCGCCCCGCCGCACGCCCGGGGGAGGTGCGCTCATGAGGGTGATGAAGTTCGGCGGGACGAGCGTGGGCAACGCCGAGCGGATGCGCGGCGTGGCGGACCTGGCCGCGGCGGCGCGCAGGGAGACGCGGGTGATGGTGGTGGCCTCGGCCGTGTCCGGCATCACCAACCTCCTGGTGGACGCGGCCCGCGCCGCGCAGGAGGGCCAGCCGGTGGAGTCGCTCCACGGCCGCTTCGAGGACATCCACCGGGGCATCGTCAGCGAGCTGGCGGCGGAGCTGGGGGAGGCCCGGCTGCGCTCCCTGGAGGAGGGCCTGTCCACGCTTGCCACGGAGCTGCGGGGCCTGCTCCAGGGCGTGGGGCTGCTGCGCGAGTGCTCGCCCGCCGTGCTCGCGCACCTGTCCGGCCTGGGCGAGCGCGCCTCGTGCCTGATTCTGGGCGCGCTGATGCACGCGCGCGGCCTGGCGCCGCACGCGGTGGAGCCGCGGGACGTCATCCTCTGCGCGGGGGACCCGCTCCAGGCCACGCCGCTCCAGGAGGAGAGCCGGGCGCGCTTCACGCCGCTGCGCGAGGCCAGCGGCCCGGGCCTGATGCTGATGCCGGGCTTCTTCGGCGGTGACGCCCGGGGCAAGACGATGTGCCTGGGCCGGGGCGGCTCGGACTACTCGGCGGCGCTGGCGGCGGCGGCGCTGGACGCGGAGCTGCTGGAAATCTGGACGGACGTGGACGGCATCTTCAGCGCGGACCCGCGCCTGGTGCCGGAGGCCTTCCCCCTGCCAGAGGTGAGCTTCGAGGAGGCCATGGAGCTGGCGTACTTCGGCGCCAAGGTGCTCCACCCCAAGACGATTGCGCCGGCGCGCGAGCGCGGCATCCCCGTGCGCGTCTGCAACAGCTTCCGCCCCGAGCACCCGGGCACCCGCGTCACCGACGACGCCGCGCCGCCCGAGCACCCGGTGCGGGGCCTCTCCTTCCTGCCCGGCATCGCGCTGGTGAACCTGGCCGGCGCGGGCCTCAAGGGCGTCCCCGGCACCGCCGCCCGCGTCTTCGAGGCCATGGCCCACGCCAGCATCTCCGTGGTGCTCATCACCCAGGGCTCCAGCGAGTGCTCCATCAGCTTCTGCGTCCAGCAGGCGGACGCGGAGCGCGCGGTGCAGGCCCTCCAAGCGGCGTTCGAGATGGAGCGCGCGGCGGGCAAGGTGGACACCATCGAACAGCAGCGCGGGCTCGCGGTGCTCAGCATCGTCGGCGACGGCATGCGCCACCGCGTGGGCGTGGCCGGCACCTTCTTCAGCGCGCTGGCGGACGTGGGGTGCAGCATCGCCGCCATCGCCCAGGGCTCCAGCGAGCGCAGCATCTCCGCCGTCATCGCGGAGACGGATGGCCCGCGCGCCCTGGCGCACGTGCACGGGCGCTGCTTCGGCACCACGGAGGTGGTGGAGCTGCTGCTGGCCGGCGTGGGCAGCGTGGGCGGCGAGCTGCTCAAGCAGGTCCACCAACAGGCCCCCAAGCTGCGCGCGCACGGCCTGGACCTGCGCGTGTGCGTCATCGCCAACAGCAAGCGCTTCGTCGCGGCGAGCGAGGGCCTCCCCCTGGAGGACTGGAAGCAGCGGCTGTCGGCCAGCGGTGACGGCGCGCCCCTGGACGCCTTCCGGGACTGGGCCCGCGCCAAGCGCCCGGGCCGGCCCGTCTTCGTGGACTGCACCAGCAGCGAGGACATCGCCCAGGCCTACCCGTCGCTGATGGAGGCCGGGCTCCACGTCGTCACCGCGAACAAGAAGGCCAACGCCGGCCCGTGGAGCCACTACCGCAAGCTGCGCGATACGGCCTCCCGCCACCAGCGCCGCTTCCTCTACGAGACGAACGTGGGCGCGGCGCTGCCCGTCATCGACACGCTGAAGAACATGCTGCGCACCGGGGACCGGGTGCTGCGCGTGGAGGGCATCCTCTCCGGCTCGCTGTCGTTCATCCTGGGCCTGACGGAGGAAGGCGTCCCCCTGTCCCAGGCGGTGGGCACCGCCATGGAGAAGCGCTTCACGGAGCCGGACCCGCGCGATGACCTCCACGGCACGGACGTGGCGCGTAAGGTGCTCATCCTCGCGCGCGAGCTGGGGCGCACCCTGGAGCTGGAGCAGGTGACGCTGGACTCCCTGCTGCCGCCGGACTTCGACGCCACCGGGCCGCTGGAGGACTTCCTGGCCCGGCTCCCCCAGGTGGACGCCGCCTTCCAGCGCCGCGTGGAGGCGCTCCGCGTGGAGGGCAAGGTGCTGCGCTACCTGGGCAGCGTCACGGAGGAGGGCTGCTTCGTCGGGCTCGTGCCGGTGCCCCTGGCGCACCCGCTGGCGGCGGTGAAGGGCGGAGAGAACGCGCTCAGCTTCACCTCGGAGCGCTACAGCCCCACACCGCTGGTGATTCGCGGCTACGGCGCGGGCGCGGCGGTGACGGCGGCCGGTGTGCTGGCGGACGTGCTCCGCCTGGTGGACGGGCCGCTGCCTTGAGTCGGCCTCCAGCGGGTCCGGGTCCGCGGTCGATGTGCGTTTGAAGTTGGCCGCGGACTTGTCGACAATGCTCCGCCTGCCCTCGAATGCTCGAGAGGCAAGGGGGAGAGAACCGAATGGACGTGACTCGCAAGCCGACCCGACGCCTCACCCGCAGGGTGCTGGCGCTCGCATTCACCCTGGCGCTCACAACTGCGTGTCCCGGTGATGGTGACGGAGATGGTGATGGAGACGGTGGCGGGGGCGACGGAGGCGGGGGCGGCCCCCCGGGAGACCCCGTCACCCTGAGCGGCCAGGTGACGTATGACTTCGTCCCGGCCGTGTACTCACCCTCCACTCGGCGGGGGACCCTGGAGTTCACCCAGGCCTCCGTGCGGCCCGTGCGCAACGCCGTCGTCCAGGTGCGGCAGGGCACCCGGGTGCTCGTCGATGGCACGACGGACCAGGAGGGCCGCTACACCGTCACGTACACGCCGTCTGGCAGCGACGCGTTGACGGTGGTCGCGCTCGCCAAGACGACCGAGCCGGAAATCCAGATTGAGGACAACACCGACAACAACGCCATCTGGGCGGTGGGTGACAGCATCTCCACGTCCGTGACGACCAAGGACCTGCACGCCACCCATGGCTGGGCGGGCACCACCTACACCGCCAGCCGGCGCGTCGCGGCCCCCTTCGCCATCCTGGACAGCATGTACACCGCGTCGCGGGCCTTCATGGACGTGCGGCCGGTCCAGTTCCCGCTGCTCAAGGTGAACTGGAGCCCGAAGAACGTGCCCCAGTCGGGCAGCAAGGCCCAGGGCAACATCGGCACCTCGCACTTCTCCTTCACGGAGAACGAAATCTACGTGCTGGGCCGGGACGGCGTGGACACCGACGAGTTCGACGCCCACGTCATCGTCCACGAGTGGGGGCACTACTTCGAGGCCAACCTGTCGCGCGCGGACAGCCCGGGCGGGCCGCACTCCAGCGGTGACCTCCTGGACCCGCGCCTCGCCTTCGGCGAGGGCTACGGCAACGCGCTCGCCAGCATCCTGCTGCCCGAGCCCATCTACGTGGACACGCTGTGGAGCGGCTCCACGCTGGCCGCCTTCGGCTTCGACGCGGAGAGCGAGCCCACCACCAGCCCGGACGACCCGCGCAAGGGCGCCTTCTCCGAGATGAGCGTCTTCCGGCTGCTCTATGACTTGTACGACTCCGGCACCAACGAGCCGTACGACATGGTGTCGTACGACCTGGGCATCCTCTACGACGTGCTCGTCGGGCCGCAGAAGTCGACGCCCGCGCTGACCACCATCGGCTCGTTCATCAACGGCCTCATCGCCCAGTCCGGCGTCAGCACCCCGGACGTGTACCAGCTGCTGACCCACTACAACATCGGGTCCATCTCCTCGGACTTCGGGGATGGGGACACCCCGCTGCGGGCCATCTACACCAACGTGCCGCGCGTCCCGTACAGCACCGAGGTGCCGCTGGTGGGCGGGCTCGACTTCAACAAGCGCGCGCAGAACCAGTATTACGTCTTCACTGGCACGGGGCAGACGCTGACCATCACCGCGGCCCACCCGAATCAGGACGTCGGCGTTGAAGTCTATGGCCTGGGCAGGAGCCTGGCGCAGTCGGACATCGGCTACGCCGGCTCGGAGACCGTGACCGTCCCGACGCAGGCGGACACGACGTACGTCGTCGTGGTGTTCGGCTTCAAGGAGACAGCCGGCAACTACAGCCCCTTCCCCACCCTCTCCATCACGCCGCAGTGATTCCGGAGCGCACATGAACTTCAAGGCAATCGCAGCCCTGTCCAGCCTCCTCGCGCTCACGGCGCAGGTGGCCTGCACCTCCCCGTCGAAGTCGAACCCCACGCCTGGAGACAGCGCGGACACCCAGAAGGCCGGCGCGCCGGTGACGGTGAACGCGAAGCTGGGTGAGGACCAGGCCCAGGTCTCCGTGCGCTTCGACGCACCGGCGACCGACGTCCAGGTCAGCATCTCCGGCGTGGACGGCCTCGCCGTGCGGAGCGCCGCCACCCCCGTCACCGGTGGCAGCTTCGTCCAGGACGCCGTGTCCGAGTTCGACGTGGAGTTCACCCCGGGTGAGGGCCAGTCGCACCTCGTCGTCACCGTCACCGGTGACTTCCGGGGCACGCACCTGTCGCGGGTGTTCAGCTTCGCGGTGGGCACGCCCACGGCGGCGCAGCAGAAGACCGAGGGGACCACCGTCACGGGCGACGACGGTCAGCCCATCAAGGTCCTCCCCTCGTCCAACGCCGAGTAGCCTCACGGCGCGGGGCCGGCGCCCGGGAGACCGGGCCCGGCCGGGGCCATGCCCCCCAAAAGACACAGCGGGGAGCGCGCCCCCCGACGCACTCCCCGCCGCGTGAGCCGCTCGAACGAGAGCTCCAGAAAAAAACATTGGGAGCACGCCCCCTCGACGTGCTCCCAATGACTGCGCGGCCCGACTGCGGCGCGCCATCCCCCTCCTGGAAGCAACAGCCCCCCCGGGCTTGCTTCCTCCCCATCCCCACTTCGAAATTCAAAACGCGCGGCGCCGAAAACCTTGAGGCCACCGCTGCGTTTTTCTTCGAGCCGCCTGGCGCCGCGCCCGGCCCACACGGCCACACATTCACGCGAAGTGCGAGCCCCGCGGACGGACGCGCGGACGCGGGCGCTTCCGGGCGGCCCCAGGAAGCGCCCTGGCTAGCCGGTGCTCTCGCGCGCCGTCAGCGCCTGGGGCGGCGCGGGCTCGGCGGACTCGGAGATGCGGCGGATGAGCCGGCGGCGGACCACGTCGACGTGCTCGCGGAAGAAGTAGAGGTTCTCCGCGTAGGCCAGCGGCATGGGGATGCGGTTCACCTCCCGCTCGGCCTCGTCGAGCCGCGTCAGCATGTCGTCCAGCATCTCCCGCCCCGGGCTCTCCTCAAGCTGCAGCTCGATTTCCTTCAGCCGCGCGTACCAGCGGAAGATGCGCGAGCGCACCCGCCACTGGTACAGCGCCGGCGCCACCCGGCCCAGGGGCACCAGGACGGCGATGAAGGGCACCAGCATCACCCAGAGCCGGTCCACCAGGTTGGCGGCCCAGAACGGCAGGTAGCGGTGCAGGAGCGGAACGCCGGACTCGTAGTACCGGCGCGCCTCGCCGCTGAGGGGGAAGCCCGCTTCGAGCGCCGCGGGGAACTCCCCCGTGCGGTCCAGGATGCCGGCCTTGCCGTGGACCTCGCTGGCCGCGCGCATCAGGAGATAGGCCAGCGCCGGATGCAGCGCGTCCGTGGCCACCAGGTTCGCGGTGGGCGCCAGCAGCACCACGTCATGGTCCGGCACGTCCGCCGCCAGGTCGAGCACGCCGCGCGGCAGCACCTGCCGGGACAGATAGGGGAAGCGGCGCACGTAGGCCTCGCCTCGCGAGAAGCTCAGGAGGTTGATGTCCGGCACCCGCGCGAGCCGCTGCACGGGCGGGGACTCCGCGGGCGACACGATGAAGACGGCGTCCACCTTGCCCTGCTTGAGCTGCTCGATGGCCTCGTCGCGCCCCAGGTTCAGCAGCACCGTGGAGGGCCCGCCCACGCCGTTGGCCTCCAGCAGCTTCGTGGACAAGGCGCGCGTGCCGCTCTCGTCGGGCCCCACGACGATGCGCTTGCCCTGCAAGGCGTACAAGTCCGTGATGGGCTCCCCCCGGTAGAAGACCCACAGCGGCACGTAGGAGAGGCTCCCCAGGGACACGACGTGCGGCGCCTTCGTCGAGTCGGACGTCCCGCTCTGGACGAAGGCCACGTCCACGTTCGAGCCCGCGTCCTCCAACAGCTTGATGCTGGTGAGGGAGCCATCCGTCGGAACGATCTCCACCGTGACGCCGTGCTTCGCGAGGATTTCCTGATACTTGCGCGCGAAGTACCGGAAGCCGCCCTCGTCCCCCGCCGCGGCGATGACCAGCTTCTTCGGCGGCGCGGGCTTGACGAAGTAGAACGTGACGGCGAATGCGATGCTGACGATGACGAGCGCGGGCCCCAGCGTCAGCCAGAGGTCCCACCGCAGCGTCCGGCGCAGGCGCTCCTTGAGCGTGTCCTTCTTCATGATGGGCGCGGAGTATAGACGCCGCGCGCACCCGAGGCCGTGCCCGGCCGCCACGCCAGCGGCCGGGCAGTCAGGAGGCGGTCATTCCACCCGCCTCCCGAGGGACGGCTGACTCAGCTCCGCCGGCGCTTGGAGCGTGAAGCCTCCCAGCCCATCAGCGTCCTGCTGCGCTCATGGCGCCGGTTGTCGCGCTCGGAGGACGCGTTGCCCTGCCGGGCCTGGTAGGCCCGCTCGCGCCGCAGCCGCTCGTAGCTGGCGAGCCGCGACCCGGGCAGCGCCCCCGCCGCCACGGCGTCGCGCACCGCGCAGCCGGGCTCGCGCTGGTGCTGGCAGTCCGTGAAACGGCAGCCAGCGGCGAGCTCGAGGATGTCGGGGAACGTCTGCTCGACGCCGTCGTCCTCGCCCCACAACCCCAGCTCGCGCATGCCGGGCCCGTCAATGAGCATCCCGCCGCCGGGGAGCACGAACAGCTCCCGGTGCGTGGTGGTGTGGCGGCCCTTGTCGTCCTCGGCGCGGACGGCCTGGGTGGCCAGCCGCGCCTCGCCCAGGAGCCGGTTGACGAGCGTGGACTTGCCCACGCCGGAGGAGCCGAGCAGCACGCCCGTCTTCCCCGCCGGCAGCCACGCGCGCAGCACCTCCACGCCCTCGCCCGTCCAGGCGCTCAGGGCCAGCACCGGCACGCCCGGGGCCAGGTCCTCCACCTCGGCCGCGAGCGAGGCCGCGTCGGGATGCAGGTCCGCCTTGGTGAGCACCACCACGGGCGAGGCGCCGCTGCTCCACGCCAGCGCCAGCGCCCGCTCGATGCGGCGGGGGTTGAAGTTGCCATCCAACCCGGCGGCCAGGAACACCACGTCCAGGTTGGCGGCGATGAGCTGGCCGTCCCGCTCGCTGCCGGCCTCACGCCGCGCCAGCACGCCGCGGCGAGGCAGCACGGCGTGGAGCAGCGCCTCGCCGTCCCCGTCGGGGAGCTGGAGCGCCACCCAGTCACCAATGGTGGGCAGGGACTCGGCGCCGGGCGCCTGGTGGAGGAGCCGGCCCGCGGTGCGCGCCAGCAGGGTGCGCGTTGCCGTCTGGACCGTGAGGAGCCCGCGCTGCTGGCGCACGACGCGGCCAGGGACGAGCGAGAGCGTGGACTGCGAGAGGAGCGACGAGAAGGCGTCTTCGAAGGCTGGACCCCAGCCGAGGGTTTCGAGCGACATGGTTTGAAGGACTCCGGACACAGCGGTGCCAGCGGCGCACCTGGTTGTTCAGGGCACCCCGGGGAGCGGAATACCGCGCTGTGCGGGACCTTCTCGGCCAGCTAGACGGCGCGCGCCCTCGAGGTGAACAGGACTTCCACCGCGTCGAGCACAAGGGGCGAGTTCATGAAGCCTCCAGCGGGTTGCGCGGGGCGGTGCCCATCACCGTCCGGCACGGCCTGTCTACCTCGGCGCGAGGCGGCGGGGAATAGCCGCCGGGGCCCTCCCTGGACGCGCGTGCACCGGGCGAGCGCTCGCCCCGCCGGTGGGTTCCGGTGGCGGCGAACATGCCCCACTGTTAGGGGCAGATGTTCTCCAAGGAGCAGCCGTGTTCCGATTCGAAAACGACCGGGCGCTCATCGAGTCCTTCCGCCCGAGAGACCGACGCGTCATCGAGATGCCCGACGGCATCACCTTCCCGCTCTTCGTCCGGGACTACCTCGCCTGGACGGAGACGTCGGGCGCGCGCGTGTACCTCATCTTCTCCGCGCCGGGCAGCCGCAAGCCCATTGGCATCATCTTCCGCCGGGACTCGCTGGGCGGAGAGCCCGTCACCCGCATGTGCGAGTGGTGTCACAGCTACGGCTCCGCACATGAGGTGTGCCTGCTCACCACCGCCGTGGACAGCAAACGGCGCGTGGGAGTGAACCTCTGCGCCGACCTGCGGTGCAAGGAGAAGCTGGAGGACGCGGCGGACCGCTCCGGCCGGCACCCGCTCGAATTTCTCGGAAAGCTCAATGAACGAATGTTTCGTTTCGCGCATGAGGCCTTGGGCATTGAAGCGCAGCCCGCCGCTTGAGCCGTTCGGGCAATCGGGCTTGACCGTGGCGGCATCCTTCGCTCTTTAGCGAGGTGATGCCCCCTGCCCGTTTCCTCGTCGTCGCCTCGCTGCTGGCCGCGGGATTCGCCGCCGCCGCTCCCGTCGTGCAAGTGCCGGAGGGTGGAAGGCTCGTCGAAGTGGTGAGCCAGGGCGTCGTCTGCGGGCCGGTTCGCAACGGCTGGAGCCTGGGCCCGGATGGGCGCTCCGTGCACCCGCCCGCCAGGCCGGATGACAACGCCCGCTCGCAGGACCTCAAGGTCGCGGACACGCCGGCGCAGTGCGCGACCAGCGAGCGAATCGTCACGGTCATCGCCACCGGTCCGCTCCCGCGCATCGACGCCTCGGGGACCTCCTTCTATCCGGACGAGGGCCGCCTGGAGCTGCGCGGCGTGGGGCTGCTGAACGTGGGCGTCGCGTGGTCGGGCAAGCCGCGCGGCGAGCCGGAGCGCCCCGCCATGGAAGGGCAGGACCTCTGCCTGGTGCCCTCCAAGCCCCGGGGGCTCGCGGACTGCGCGGTGCCCGTGCCGCAGGGGCTGCCCACCGACACGGCGCTCTACTGGATTCCGCCCTATGGCCGCTTCGGTCCGGACGTGACGACGTACGACGCCTCCGGGAACCTGGTGGACCCCGAGTCGATGCGCATCCGCCCCGGGCGCACCATCCTCACCGAGCCCCTGGTGCTCTCCAGCGGCATCGACGTGTCGAAGGGGCCGGGCAGCGTCCCCGTCAGCCACTCCGAGGCGATTGCCACCGCCGACTGCGGCACCGCCCGCTGCACGCCGGATGAAGGCTTCATCTCGGTGCGCAATGTCCCGGGCGTGGACGCCACCGTGACGCTGCGCGCGCGGCTGGTGCCTCGCGTCTATTTCTCGCGCGGCGACGTGCTCGACCAGGTCATCACCACCACGCTGTCGGTGCTGGCGTGTCCGCTCACGCCGGTGGAGGGCTCGGTGCTGCGCGGCGCGGAGAACTCCGCGCTCGTGGTGCGGCTGGACCCGGTCTGCGCCCATGACCCGCGCACCCTCGTCTGGACGGTCAACGGCCTGCGCGTCCGCGTGGAGCGCGTGGTGAAGCTGGCGGAGGGCACCTACGTCCTGCTGCGCACCGGCGGCACGTCCGACCAGCAGGTGACCATCACCGCGCTGACCTCGCGGCAGGACGGCACGGTGGTGGCGTCGGAGACGGCGAAGACGCTGCCGCTGCCCGTCCCCCGGGCCAGCCTGGAGCTCCCCGGGCACGGCGCCATCGACTTCATCCCCACCAACCGGCCCGCCGAGGTGAGCATGGCGTCCAACGCGGGCCTGGGGCGCTTCGTGCTGGAGCCGCTGCCTGGCGCCTACAGCGTCACGACGCGCGAGTCCGTCACGCTCATCCAGGGCGAGGCGGCGCCCGGCGCCTTCGTGGCGCTGCGCTTCGGCTACCGGCTGCCCACGTTGCCCGCGGAGCTGGCCACGACGGACCTGGTGCTGGTGGACGAGCGCTTCCAGCGCGTGGTGCGCGAGGCCAGTGTGCCCGTCCGCATCGAAAACCTGGTGGAGTTCATCTGCGCGGACAAGGACGGCAAGGACCAGAAGCTGGAGCCCAGCCGCCCCCACCGGATTCCGTACGAGATGCGCAACACCTGCCGCGTCATCGTGCACCGCGAGCGCTTGAAGCCGGAGGACGGGAATCAGGAGGTCCTGCTCCGCATCAGCGTCACGAGGCCGGATGGTTCGGTGCGCGGAGAGAGCGGCGTGGAGCAGCGGATGTTCCTGCGCCCGCAGGGAGACCAGCGCGACATCCCCGTGCCGGGCAACCTGGGGCAGTACGACCGCATCATCGTCCAGGTCTCCCACGTCGCGGATGAATCCCGCTATGCGTTGAGCACCACGGACCGCACGGGCCTGCCCTCCGCGCAGTGGACGGCCATCGTCACTGGTGGCCTCTTCCGGCTCTACACGACGGCCGCGATTCCCGCCGGTCTCTACCGCGCCACCGAGCCCACCGGGCAGTTGGCCATCAACTTCGGTGTCGTGTCACGACTGGCCCTGCTGAACAACGAGGGCCAGGAGCGGCTGCTGGGAATCGAAGCCGGGTTGATGGGACTGGGGCTCGTGCCGCAGTCGGGTGACATCCAGTTCCCGCCCACGCTCGCGGTCGTGCTGGGACTGGGCCTGCGTGTCCCGATTGGCCCCGGCGCCGCGGTGGGCGCGCAGGCCTGGCTGGCCTACGAGTTCCGTGGCGACATCCGGCGCCGCACGGGCGGAGACCCGTCACTGGACCCCGTCGTTCCGTCGAGCAAGTGGTCCTTCATCTTCGGACCGAGCATCTCTGTCGGTAACGTGGGCTTCAATCTCTGAGCGCCGGGGGCTTGAGGCGAACCGGTCCTCGCGAATGAACTCCTCCGCGGAGGACCGGCTCCCACTCACCCATCCCACACGCCCGAGCCGTCCGACTGCAACGGGCTGACTGCCCCGTTCTGCTACCTCACGCCCGACCTACCCGCCGCCCGTATTGCCCTGTGTTGCTTGATTGCCAACTGACTGGTGATGCCGTGCTGCTGCGTCAGCCGTGCCTCTTGTTGACGCGTGCTGCGGTGTTTCTGTTCCAGGCTGATTGCTGACACGCGTTGCATGTGCCAGGCAATTGTCTGTCGAGCTGTATTGCGTGCCGACTGCGCGAGACAACTTTTGCTGCACCGTGCTGCGTGATGCCTGTGTCAGCAATTGCTGCTGACCTGTGCTGCGTGCTGCTTCAGCCTGCCTTGTGTTGCATGCTGCTGGTCTACCCCGTCCAACCCGCCGCCCGTGCTGCCCCGTCCTGCGTGCTGCCCCGTCCTACCCGCCGCCCGTGCTGCCCCGTCCTGCGTGCTGCCCCGTCCTACCCGCCGCCCGTGCTGCCCCGTCCTGCGTGCTGCCCGTGCTGCCCCGTCCTACCCGCCGCCCGTGCTGCCCGTGCTGCCCCGTCCTACCCGCCGCCCGTGATGCCCCGTACCGCCCCGTCCTGCGTGCTGCCCCGTCCTACCCGCCGCCCGTGCTGCCCCGTACCGCCCCGTCCTGCGTGCTGCCCCGTCCAACCCGCCGCCCCGACTACCCCGTCCTGCGTCCCGCCCCGTCCTACTCGCCGTCCCGACTGCCCCGTCCTGCGTCCTGCCCCGTCCAACCCGCCGCCCGTGCTGCCCTGACTGCCCCGTCCTACCCCACCGCCCTTACCGCCCCGTCCAACCCGCCCACCGTGCTGCCCCGTACCGCCCCGTCCAACCCGCCCACCGTGCTGCCCCGTACCGCCCCGTCCAACCCGCCCACCGTGCTGCCCCGTACCGCCCCGTCACGCTGCTGCCTTAGCCCATAGCAGGGCGCGTGCCGCGGGCTGTCAGGCCCTCAAGATCAACATTTCCAAGCACTTGGAGACATCCCCCCGGCCCCACGGGGCTGGCACCCTTTCCGTTCCGGTAAGAAATCCGGTCCACCGCGGATGGAATACCGTCCCACCCATTCAGGGTTGCCCGACGATGCCGCTCAAAACCAAACGGTGGTGTGTGCCTTCGGAGCCGGACGACGGCTTCCGTGTCCTGGTCTGCCGATACCGCCCCCGAGGTCTGCCCAAGGCCAAGGAAACCTGGGATGTGTGGCAAAGCAACCTGGCGCCCAGCCCGGAGCTCTTCGACGCCTTCTATGGAAAGGGCCGAACGCCCATCACCCTGGACGCCTACCGAGAGCAGTACATCCAGGAGATGGCGTCCCAGCGCGAAGCCATCGCCGCGCTCGCCAGCCGGGTGCGACAAGGCGAGACGGTGACGCTCCTTTGTTCAAAAGACTGCATCCTCGAACAGGTCTGCCACCGCACCATCCTGGCCGAGCTCATCGAGGCCGAGGGCGCCAGCAATGCATCAGCGTAAGCAGTTCGGCCTGACCGACAGGTCAGCCGGGCGTCGGCGGCTTGGCAACAATGTTCAAGCCGTCAGCACAGCCCTCAGCCGCTCAACCATTGGCTCTTGCCCCTCCAGGGTCGAGACCGCTTCATAGAGCGCCTCAAGCCAATCAGCCTCCGCTCCAAGAGCATAGGACAAGGCGGCGAATGCACGAGCCTTCGAGAACTTCGAAACTGCCTCGTCGTCCAGCCCGCCTTCCGCGTCAACCCGGGAGAAATACGCCTCATCATACTGAGCAACGAGGCCATCCAACTCCCATCGCAAGGCGTCAGTCCCTGTGCCGCCACGCCGAATGAGCTCCAGGGCATTGCTGGCAACGGGCTCCATCACCCCGGCGTTGCGCAACCCAGCCTCACAGGCCGCCACCAAGGTCGCGCGCTGGCTCGTCAACGATGCACGCAGGAATTCGTCCGCGAACCCTTGCACGACAGAATCAATCCGGTAGCTCATCGTCACCTTTCCCTTCGTCGCAGAAGCGTAGCAGTGCTCATCGGGGCCGAAGCCTCCCGCGCGCCTTGAAGCGGCGCCCCCGCGGACACCTGGGAACGGCGGAAGCCGCGGCCAGAGCGGCGGTGGACCAGCACCGTCCCGCTCCAGACCGCGGCCCTCCTCGTGCGCCGCGAGCTACTTGCTCATCTTCTCGATGGAAGACGCCATGTTCTCGGTCGTCTTCTCCACGTTGAACCGGGTCCGCACCTGGTCCCCCTCCTTCAGCTCACGCTTGAGGTGGCTTTGGATATCCCGGTGCTTCTCGATGGGCTTCCCATCGATTTGCGTGGAGTGATTGACACCAATGGGCACCACCGCGCCGTTCTGATCCTTGATGTAGACCTTGTCCCGGCGCATCGCCACCACGGAGCCGCTCAGCTCCTGGCCCTGCATCTGGCTGCCGCCCGTGCCGGGCATCTGCGAGCCACTGCTCGGTGGCTCCTGCATCGACGGGTCCTGTGGCATCGATGGCTCCTGAGGCATCGACGGTTCCCGTGGCATCGACGGCTCTTGCGAGCCCTGCGCCAGTGCAGCCCCACCCCACGCCAGCCCCGCGATCATCCCCATCACCTTGAGCTTCATGACCGACCCCTTTCGTCCAGGAGGGCGCACCTCGCCTCCGAGGCCAACCGTGGCCACGCGCCGTCGCGATGCCAGCCGGTGCCAGGGTGCGACCTGCCCTCCCAGACCGGGCGTCACGCTCGTCCCTCCCTCCTCGCGGTACGATGACAGCCACGCCGAGCCGCGGCGGCGCGCTCCCCGCTCAGTCCGCCCGCAGCGCCACCGCGGGGGAGACACGCGCGGCACGGCGAGCGGGCAGCAGCACCGCCAGGAAGGCCACCGCGCCCAGCACCGCCGCCACCAGCCCATACGTCACCGGGTCCGTGGGCCGAACCCCGCTCAGCAGGTGCATGAGCCCGCGGCTGGCGGCCACCGCCAGCCCCAGCCCGATGACGAGCCCACAGGCCGTGAGCCCCAGGTAGCGGCCCAGCACCATCCCCAGCACCTGCTCCTCGCGAGCCCCCAACGCCATGCGGATGCCCAGCTCGCGGGTGCGCTGAAGCACCGCGTAGGCCACGACGCCGTAGAGCCCCACGGCCGCCAGCACCACCGCCACCGCCGCGAACGTCCCCGCCAGCAGCACGTAGAAGCGCAGCGGCGCCATCGTGCGCTCCACCACCGAGGCCAGCGTGCGGACACTGCCGAGCGCCAGGCTCGCGTCCAGGGCCCGGAGCTCCGCGCGAGCCGCGGGCGCCAGGTCGAGCGGCGCGCCCGTCGTCCGCAACAGCACCACCATGCTCGTGGAGCGCCCCTGCGCGTAGGGCACGTACACCTCCGGCAAGGCCGGGGCGCCAAGCCCTTCCAGCGCCATGTCCTCCACCACGCCCACCACGCGCCCGCCCATGGCCCCGCTGCCCCAGTCCATGCCGGTGTCCAAGGTGCGGCCCAACGGGTCCTCACCGGGCCAGAAGCGGCGCGCCGCCTCCGCGTTGACGAGCACCGCGCGCCCACCCGCGCCCTGGTCCGACGCGGTGATGCCCCGGCCCTGGAGCACCTTCACACGCAGGGCCTCCAGCGCGCCCGGCGTCACGATGCGGACGCTGGCCCGCCAGGGCTCCGTGCCCTCTGGGACGGGCCGCACCGGATCCTTCACCGGCACCGTCCACCGGGCGCCATCCAACGGAAGGCCCGTCACGGCGCCCACCTGCACCACGCCGGGCAGGGCGCGCAGCCGCTCCAGCAGCGCGTCATAGAACGCCGCGGGCGCGGCGGTGCCGAAGCCATAGTGCCGGGGCGGCAGCTCCACCTTCACCGTCAACACCCCCTCGGGGTCGAAGCCCGGCTCGGCGCGTTGCAGGTGCACGAAGCTGCGCAGCAGCAACCCCGCGCACACCAGCAACAGCACCGCCAGCGCCGTCTCCGCCACGATGAGGACTGAACGCGTCCGGTGTCCCGGCGCGCCGCCACCGCCGCCGCCCACCACCCGCCGCAAGCCACGAACCAGGTCCAGGCGCCCGGCCTGGAGCGCCGGCACCAGCCCGAACAACAGCATCGTCAATCCGGCCAGCCCCGCGGTGAAGGCCAGCACGGAGCCATCCAGCGACACCTCCTCGATGCGAGGAATGTCCCGAGGCCCCCACGCGACCAGCGCATCCACCGCCCACATCGCCACCAGCAGCCCCACCGCCGCGCCCAGGCCAGCGAGCACCCCGCACTCCACCAGCAGCTCACGGGCAATGCGGCCACGGCTGGCTCCCAGCGCGATGCGCACCGAGACCTCGCCCTCCCGGGAGGCCGCTCGCGCCAGGAGCAGATGCGTGAGGTTCGCGCACGCGATGAGCAGCACCAGCCCCACCGCGCCCAGCATCATCAGGAGCGACGGACGGACCTCGCCCACCAGCACGTCGCGCAGCGGCTCCACCCGCGCGCCCTTGCCTTCATTCGTCTGGGGATGCTGCTCCGCCAGACGGCCCGCGATGGCGGACAGCTCGGTGCGCGCCGACGCCAGGGACACGCCCGGGCGGAGCCTGCCGTACACCTCCAGCCAGTGCGCCCCTCGCCCCTCCGGCTTCGTCATGCCCTCATCCCAGAGGAGCGGGTTCCACAGCTCCGAACCGGAGGGGAAGTCGAACCCCGGCGCCATCACCCCCACCACCGTCAACGGCTCCGGAGCACCCACGTCCACCGAACGGCCCAGGACCTCGGCGCTTCCGCCGAAGCGCCGCTGCCACAGGCCATGGGAAATCACCGCCACCTTCGGCGCGCCGGGCCGGACGTCGTCCGGTCGCAACGCGCGCCCCATTTGCACGCGCGCGCCCAGCATCGGGAAGAAGTCGCCCGTCACCAGCGTCGCCTGGACCTTCTCCGGCGAGGTGTCCGCGCTGTCCGCCGCCAGCGTCACCGCCACGGACGTCACCGCGGACAGGCCCTCCAGCGTGCGGCCCTGCTCGCGCAGGTCCATGAAGTCCAGCACGGACGTGGCCCCCGGCCCCTGCTGCCGCTGGCTGTACACGCGGACCAGCCGCGCATCGTCATGCATGGGCAGCGGCCGCAGCAGCACGGCGTGCACCACGCTGAAGATGGCGATGTTGGCGCCAATGCCCAGCGCCAGCGTGGCCACCGCGACCAGCGTGAAGGTGGGACTGCCACGCAGCCTGCGCAGCGCGAAGCGGAGGTCCTGGCCCAGGGTCATCGTCATGTCCGGAACGCTTGAGCATGCCGCGTGCCATCCACGGCGTACAGGCCACCTGCGCGGAGCGAGAAGCCAGGGTGCTCGGCCATGGGAATCCCGTTCCCGCATCCGGACATCGCGGACGCTTTCGCCTGTCGTTTCCCCCACCATTCCCACTGACCGAGGTTATCCCTCCGCCATTCCCAACCCGAGGAGCGCCGCGATGAGCCAGGGCCGTCCGAACAAAGCCATCCAGAAGCTGGGCATCCAACACCCCATCATCCAGGGGCCCTTCGGAGGCGGAAACTCCACCGAGCGCCTCGCGGCGGCGGTGTCCAACCTCGGAGGCCTGGGCTCCTATGGGGCCCATCAACTGCCCCCGGAAGAGCTTGGCCGCGTGGCGCAGCGAATCCGGGCGCTGACGGACAGGCCCTTCGCGCTGAACCTCTGGGTGTCGGACCACGACGTGGGTGGAGACGCGCTCAGCCCGGAGGCGTTCGACCGCGCCTATCAACTCTTCGAGCCGTACTACCGTGAGCTCGGCGTGGAGAAGCCCGCCATGCCCGAGCGCTTCCACCACCGCTTCGAGGACCAGGTGGAGGCGCTGCTCGAAGCCCGTCCGCCCGTCTTCAGCTTCGTGTTCGGCGTGCCCTCCGCGGCCATCCTGGCGGAGTGCCGGCGCCGGGGCATCCTCACCTCCGGCGCGGCCACCACGCTGGCGGAAGCAGAGGCGCTGGACGCGGCGGGCGTGGACCTCATCGTGGCCACGGGCTTCGAGGCGGGCGGGCACCGGCCGTCCTTCCTCGCGCGCGCCGAGGATTCGCTGATGGGGACCATGGCCCTCACGCCGCTCGTCGCCGACCGGGTGAAGGCGCCCGTCATCGCGGCGGGTGGCCTGGCGGATGGCCGGGGCATCCGCGCCGTGCTCACGCTGGGCGCCCAGGCCGCGCAACTGGGAACGGCGTTCCTCGTCTGCGAGGAATCAGGCACGACGGATGCCCACCGCGAGCTGCTCTTCAGCGACCGCGCGAAGCAGACCACCTTGACGCGCGCCTTCACGGGCCGGCTGGCGCGAGGCCTGCGCAATCGCTGGACGGAGGAGATGGCCGCTCGACAGACAGCGTTCGCCCCCTACCCCATCCAGAGCTGGTTCCTGTCGAAGCTCAAGCCCGCGGCCGTCCAGGCGGGCCGCACGGACCTCGTCTCGCTCTGGGCAGGACAGGCCGCCCCCAACCTGCGGCACCGGACCGTGCCCACCCTGATGGAAGCCCTCATCAAGGAGCTCTCGGCCGCCTGAAGCCGCGCGCCGTCCGCCCGGCCAGAGCTCACGCCATGGCATTGGGATACGGCGCGCGGGGCCACATGACGACGGCCCGCACGCTCGTCTGGAGGCCAGGAGGTCCGGCGCCGCCCGATTCCGCGCCCACCCGGAGATGGCCAACGTGAGGGGATGTCCCTTGCCCGGGACTTCAAGGAGCCTCGCCCATGGCCCAATCGGACATGCCGGTCCGCCTCGACGTCTGGAGCGATTACGTCTGCCCCTTCTGCTACCTGGAGCTCCCCGTCCTCGAGCAACTGCAGGCCCGGCTGGGGGCGGCGCTCGACATCCGCTGGCGCGCCTTCGAGCTGCGCCCGGCCCCCGCGCGGATGCTTGCTCCACTGAATGAGCCCCCACGGCCGGCCTGGTCCCGCGCTGTCTACCCGATGGCCAAGCAGCGGGGCCTGACGCTGAAGCCACCGCCGGTGCAGTCCCGGAGCCGCCTGGCGCTCGAAGCCGCCGAGTTCGCCAAGGACGCGGGGGCCTTCTCGCGCTTTCATGAGGCCCTGTTCCGCGCCTTCTTCCAGGACGGCCGGGACATCGGGGACCCACGCGTGCTGGGAGAGCTGGCGCGGGACGCGGGCCTGGACCGCGAGTCCATGACGCGCGCGCTGGAGGCGGGCCGGTACACCGCGCGCGTGCTCGCCGACGAGGAAGAGGCCCACCGCCTGGGCATCCGCGGCGTCCCGGCCATGCGGCTCGCGGGGGCAGGGCCCGTGCTGCTGCTGAGCGGCGCCCAGCCGGAGGAAGCCGTTCGCGCCGCCTTCACGCGCGTACAGCCAGGGCCCACCCTGAGTGCCATGCACTGAGCGCGTGGACACCGCCGTCCTGGCGGGAGCACTTCGCGCCGAATAGGGTGCCGGCATGGAGCACCGCCCGACCCTCGTCTTCACTGATGGCGCCTGTTCAGGAAACCCCGGCCCGGGTGGCTGGGGGAGCATCATCGTCACGCCCGACGGGCAGGTGACGGAGCTGGGCGGCCACGAGCCGGAGACCACCAACAACCGGATGGAGCTGACGGCCGTGGGCAAGGCCCTGCGCCACCTGGAGCGCACGCCGGGCCCCATCCACATCCACACGGACTCCACCTATGTGATTCAGGGCGCCACGAAGTGGGCCTTCGGCTGGAGCCGGCGCGGGTGGAAGACGGCCGAGGGCGGCGAGGTGGCCAACGCCATCTATTGGAAGCGGCTGATGGCGCTCCTGGCGCAGCGCAAGGAGCACCACGCCGCCGAGGCCGCCGCCGTGGCGTGGTTCTACATCCGGGGCCACGTGGGCGTGCCCGGCAACGAGCGCGTGGACGCCATCGCCGTGGCCTGTTCGAAGGGGCGCGACGCGCGGCTCTACACCGGCCCGCTCCAGGGCTACGGCGTGGCGGTGCACGACCTGCCGGAGGACATGTCGCTCCCCCCAGAGAAGCCCAGGGAGCAGCGCGAGGCCTCCTCGTCCAAGGCCTGGTCGTACCTGAGCCAGGTGGGCGGCTCCGTGAAGCGCCACGCCACCTGGGCCGCGTGCGAGCGCCGGGTGAAAGGGGTGTCCGGCGCCCGGTTCAAGAAGACAAAGAGCGCGCTGGATGAAGCCAAAGTGCTGGAGGACTGGGGCTTCAAGGGTCAGGACGTCCCGTCCGAAGACTAGGGCCTCCCCTCCAAGCCCATTGCTCCGCCGGTCCATTGCGCCTATGGGTCGGTGCGACTCCCATCCCGCGAGGACGCAGCATGGCTCAAGAGCCTCTCCACATCGCCTCGGAGTTCCCGGCCCCATCGGTGGAAGACTGGCGCCGGCTGGTGGACAAGGACTTGAAGGGCAAGCCCTTCTCCGCGCTCCAATCGCCGCTGGAAGGCGGCCTGTCGCTCCAGCCGCTGTACACGCAGCAGGACGCCGCCGCCGCGCCGCCCGCACCTCCGGGCGTGGCCCCCTACCTGCGAGGCACCCAGGCCCTGGGCCTCACCGAGGGTGGGTGGATGGTGTGCCAGGAGTACAGCGAGCCGGACGTGGCGCGGGCCGCCGAGGCCATCCGCACGGACCTGGACCGGGGCGCCTGGGGGGTGTGGCTGCACCTGGGCGACGCGCGCGGCATCCCCGCGCCGGATGCGGCGGCCCTGCGGCGGCTGCTCGCCCACGCGCCGCTCGACACGACGCCGGTGCACCTGGAGCCCGAGTCCGACCCGCTGGCCTCCGCCTCGCACCTGCTCGACGTCGCGGCGCAGACGGGCGTGGCCCGCGCGGCGCTGAGGGGCAGCCTTGGCGTGGACCCGCTCGGCAGCCTGGCTCGCACGGGCGCGCTGCCCGGGGGGTTGGACGCGACGCTGGCCCAGGCCGCGCCCCTGGTCACCTCACTGCGTGAGTCCGCGCCCGGCCTCCGGGTGCTGCTGGTGTCCACGCGAGCCTACGCGGACGCGGGGGCCACGTCGGTGCACGAGCTGGCCTGGGCCATCGCCACGGGCATCGCGTACCTGCGCGGCCTGGAGCGCGCGGGCGTCTCCCCCGACGTCGCGGCGCGCTCCATCCAGTTCGCGATGTCCGTGGGTGGACAGTTCTTCCCGGAGATTGCCCGGCTGCGCGCGGCGCGGCTCCTCTGGTCCAAGGCCGTGGCGGCGTGCGGCGGCTCGCCGGAGGCCCAGGCCATGGTGCTGCACGCGCGCACCGCCAGCACCACCAAGACGCAGCGCGACCCGTGGGTGAACATCCTCCGCGCCACCGCGGAGTCCTTCGCCGCCGTCGTCGGCGGCGCGGACAGCGTCAGCACCGCGCCCTTCGACGAACCCCTGGGCACGCCGGACGCGTCCGCCCGCCGGCTGGCGCGCAACACGCAGCTCATCCTGCGGGACGAGTCGAGCCTCAACCGCGTCGCCGACCCCGCCGGTGGCAGCTACTACCTGGAGCAGCTCACGCAGGACCTCGCCCGCGCGGCGTGGGCGGAGCTGCGGCGCATCGAGGCGCTGGGCGGCATGGAGCAGGCGCTCACGAGCGGCGACGTCACGCGCGTGCTCACGGAGACGCGCGCGGCGCGCGAGAAGGCCGTGCGCACCCGCAAGCTGCCCATCGTCGGCGTGAGCGAGTTCCCCCACCTGGGTGAAGCGCCCGTCCAGCGCGAGTCCCGCGCCGCCGCCACCACGCCCGCGGCGTCGGGCCCCTTGCCCCTGCGTCCGGTGCGGGTGGCCGAGTCCTTCGAGGCGCTGCGCGACGCGAGCGACCGCCACGTCACGGCGAACGGCGCGCGCCCCAAGGCCTTCCTGGCCAGCCTGGGCACGGTGGCCGAGCACACCACCCGCTCCACCTGGGCGGCCAACGTCCTGGCCGCGGGCGGCATCGAGCCCGCGGACGCGCACGGCTTCGCGGACGTCGCGGACGCGGCGGAGCGCTTCGCTGCATCCGGTGCGACGCTCGCCGTCATCTCCGGGCCGGACGCGCTGTACCCTGAATGGGTGCCCGCGTTGACGGCGGCGCTCAAGGCGAAGGGCGCGCGCGCGGTGGCCGTGGCGGGGCGTCCCGGTGACCACGAGGCCGCCTTCCGCGCGGCCGGCGTGGACGCCTTCCTCTTCGCGGGCGCGGACCTGTTCGCGCTCCTGTCCTCACTGCACCAGCAGCTCGGAGTGGCCTGATGCGCACCCAGGTACCGGACTTCTCGGGCATCGACTTCGACGCCCCCGAAACGCACGCCGCCGCGCCCGCGCGCGACCAGCAGCTTCGCCAGGCCGGCGAGGCGACGCGCAACGCCGAGCGCTGGGACACGCCCGAGGGCATCCCCGTCAAGCCGGTGTACACGCGCGAGGATTTGGAGGGCGTGGAGCACCTGGGCTCGCTGCCGGGCCTGCCGCCCTTCGTGCGCGGCCCCTACTCCACCATGTACGTGCAGCAGCCATGGACGGTGCGGCAGTACGCCGGCTTCTCCACGGCCGAGGCCTCCAACGCCTTCTACCGCCGCAACCTCGCGGCCGGACAGAAGGGCCTGTCCATCGCCTTCGACCTCGCGACGCACCGGGGCTACGACAGCGACCACCCCCGCGTGGCGGGGGACGTGGGCATGGCGGGCGTGGCCATCGACTCCATCAAGGACATGCGCATCCTGTTCGACCGGATTCCGCTCGACCAGATGAGCGTGTCCATGACGATGAACGGGGCCGTGCTCCCGGTGCTGGCGCTCTACGTGGTCGCCGCCGAGGAGCAGGGCGTGCGCCCCGAGCAGCTCAGCGGGACCATCCAGAACGACATCCTCAAGGAGTTCATGGTCCGCAACACGTACATCTACCCGCCCGGCCCGTCGATGCGCATCATCGGCGACATCTTCCGCTTCACCGCGGAGAAGATGCCGCGCTTCAACAGCATCAGCATCAGCGGCTACCACATGCAGGAGGCCGGGGCGACGCAGGACCTGGAGCTGGGCTACACGCTGGCGGACGGCGTGGAGTACGTGCGCGCGGGGCTCGCGGCGGGCCTGGGCGTGGACGCCTTCGCGCCGCGCCTGTCCTTCTTCTGGGCCATTGGCATGAACTTCTTCATGGAAGTGGCCAAGATGCGCGCCGCCCGGCTGCTGTGGGCGAAGCTCATCAAGGGCTTCTCCCCCAAGACGGACAAGAGCCTGGCGCTGCGCACCCACAGCCAGACGTCCGGCTGGAGCCTCACCGCGCAGGACGTCTTCAACAACGTGGTGCGCACCTGCGTGGAGGCCATGGCCGCCACCCAGGGCCACACGCAGAGCCTGCACACCAACTCGCTGGACGAGGCCATCGCGCTGCCCACCGACTTCAGCGCGCGCATCGCCCGCAACACCCAGCTCTACCTCCAGTTGGAGAGCGGCACCACGCGCGTCATCGACCCGTGGGGCGGCAGCTACTACGTGGAGCGCCTGACGCACGAGCTGGCGCGCAAGGCCTGGGCCCACATCCAGGAGGTGGAGGCGCTGGGCGGCATGACGAAGGCCATTGAGGCCGGCCTGCCCAAGCTGCGCATCGAGGAGGCGGCGGCGCGCACCCAGGCGCGCATCGACTCCGGCCGCCAGGCCATCATCGGCGTGAACAAGTACCCGCCCGAGCGCGAGGACTCCATCGAGATTCTCAAGGTGGACAACTCCGCGGTGCGCGAGGCGCAGATTGCGCGCCTGCGCGAGCTGCGCGCCGAGCGCGACGCGGAGGACGTGCGCCGCAAGCTGGACGCGCTCACCGAGGCGGGCCGGCGCGGCGAGGGCAACCTGCTGGCGCTGGCCATCGACGCGGCCCGCGCCAAGGCGACGGTGGGCGAAATCAGCGACGCGCTCGAGAAGGTGTTCGGGCGCTACGAGGCCACGGTGCGCAGCGTGACGGGTGTGTATTCCAGCGAAGCGGGCAAGGACGCCACGGGCATCATCGACGCGCGCGCGAAGGCGGACGCGTTCCTGGCGCGCTTCGGCCGCCGGCCGCGCATCCTCATCGCGAAGATGGGCCAGGACGGCCATGACCGCGGCCAGAAGGTCATCGCCACCGCGTTCGCGGACCTGGGCTTCGACGTGGACATCGGCCCGCTGTTCCAGACGCCCGAGGAGTCCGCGCGCCAGGCCGTGGAGAACGACGTGCACGTGGTGGGCGCCAGCTCGCTCGCCGCGGGCCACCTGACGCTGGTGCCGCAGCTCAAGCAGGCCCTCAAGGCGCTGGGCCGCGAGGACATCATGGTCGTCGTGGGCGGCGTCATCCCCGCGCAGGACTACGACGCGCTGCGCGCCGCGGGCGCCGCGGCCATCTTCGGCCCCGGCACGGTCATCTCCAAGGCGGCCATCGAGCTGCTCGACAAGCTGGCCGCGTCGCTGGAGGAAGAGGCGTGAAGCTGCTGCCCGCGGACGCGTACGTGGACGGCGTGCGCGCGGGCGACCGCGCCATGCTCGCTCGCACCATCACCCTGGTGGAGAGCGAGCTGCCGCGCCACGCCGCGCTCGCGCAGGAGGTCCTCACGCGGCTGCTCCCCGCCACGGGCGGCAGCCGGCGCGTGGGCATCAGCGGCGTGCCGGGCGTGGGCAAGAGCACCTTCATCGACGCGCTGGGCATGCACCTGGTGAACGCCGGCAAGCGCGTGGCCGTGCTGGCCATCGACCCGTCCAGCACCGTGTCCGGCGGCAGCATCCTGGGGGACAAGACGCGCATGGCCCGGCTGTCCCGGGAGGAAGCGGCGTACATCCGCCCCAGCCCCTCCAGCGGCACCCTGGGCGGCGTGGCCCGCAAGACGCGGGAGACGCTGCTGCTCTGTGAGGCGGCGGGCTTCGACGTGGTGCTGGTGGAGACGGTGGGCGTGGGCCAGTCGGAGACCGTCGTCGCCGACCTGGTGGACTTCTACCTGGTGCTCATGCTGGCGGGCGCCGGGGACGAGCTGCAGGGCATCAAGCGCGGCATCCTGGAAGTGGCGGACATGCTTGCCATCAACAAGGCGGACGGCGACAACAAGCCGCGCGCCGAGCGGGCCCGGTCCGAGCTACGCGCCGCGTTGCACCTGATGCGGCCCGGCGCCGAGCCGGAAATCACCACCTGCAGCGCCCTGGAGGGCAGCGGCATCCAGAAGCTGTGGACCTCCGTGGAGACGCAGCTCGGACGGAGCACGGCGTCAGGCGCGCTGGCGCGCCGCCGCAAGGCGCAGCAGGTGCAGTGGATGTGGACCATGGTGCAGGACGGCCTCCGAGCGGCCCTGCGTGCGCACCCCGAGGTGTCCGCACTGGTGCCCACGCTGGAGGCGGACGTGCGCGAAGGGCGCGCCACGCCGACGTCGGCCGCACTGCGGGTGCTGGGCGCATTCCTGCCCGAAACGAGGGCATGACAGCCCGCGTCGTGGAGCAATCAGTCCCGCTCCAATCCCTTGCCTCGACGTAAACGGCGCTCTTACTGTACGCGCCGTGCGAAACGTCCAGCAGACACCCGTTCCCCAGCCCTACAAGCCTCGTTTCCACGTCCGCATCGTGACGGCCGCCTCCCTGTTCGACGGGCACGACGCCGCCATCAACGTGATGCGCCGCCTGATGCAGGCCTCGGGCGCGGAGATCATCCACCTGGGCCACAACCGCTCGGTGGCGGAGATTGTCGACTGCGCCATCCAGGAGGACGTGCAGGGCATCGCCATCACCTCCTACCAGGGCGGTCACGTCGAGTTCTTCAAGTACATGATTGACCTGCTGCGCGAGCGGAAGGCCAACATCAAGGTCTTCGGCGGCGGCGGCGGCACCATCCTCCCGTCGGAGATTGAAGAGCTCCACCGCTACGGCGTCACGCGCATCTACTCGCCGGACGACGGCCGGGCCATGGGCCTGCAGGGGATGATTGACCACCTCATCTCCGAGTGTGACTTCGAGAAGCGGCCCGGCGACTTCGCCCCCCTGCTGGACGCGCCCTCCCTGCGCGAGCCGGCGCGCATCGCCCCGCTCATCACCATCGCGGAGAACTTCGCCGACAAGGGCTCGGAGCTGCGCGAGGCGATGACGCACCTCCAGGCCAAGGGGCCGCGCGTGCCCGTGCTGGGCATCACCGGCACCGGCGGCGCGGGCAAGTCCAGCCTGGTGGACGAGCTGGTGCGGCGCTTCCTGGCGGACTTCCCGGACAAGACGCTCGCCGTGCTGTCCGTGGACCCGTCCAAGCGCAAGTCCGGCGGCGCGCTGCTCGGCGACCGCATCCGGATGAACGCCATCGACAACCCGCGCGTCTACATGCGCTCCATGGCCACCCGCCAGAGCAACCTCGCCCTGTCCAAGCACGTGGGCGACTCCATCGAAATCTGCAAGGCCGCCGGCTTCGACCTCATCGTGGTGGAGACCTCCGGCATCGGCCAGTCCGACACCGAAATCACCGAGCACTCCGACGTGGCGCTCTACGTGATGACGGCGGAGTACGGCGCGGCGACGCAGCTCGAGAAGATCGACATGCTCGACTTCGCGGACGTCATCGCCATCAACAAGTTCGACAAGCGCGGCTCGCTGGACGCGCTGCGGGACGTGCGCAAGCAGTGGAAGCGCAACCACAACGCCTTCCACACCGCCGATGACGGCGTGCCGGTGTACGGCACCATCGCGTCGCAGTTCAACGACCCGGGGATGAACCAGCTCTACCGGGCCCTCATGGACACGCTCGCCACCAAGACGGGCGCGCCGCTGAAGTCCGGCTTCGAGCTCACGCCCGGCATGAGCGAGAAGAAGTGGATCATCCCGCCCGAGCGCACCCGCTACCTGGCGGAGATCGTGGAGGCCTGTGAGTCCTACGACGGCTTCGCCAAGGCCCAGGCCGCCATCGCCCGGCGCATGTACCAGCTCCACGGCACCATCGAGGCGCTGCGCGCCAACGTGGGCAGGAAGCGCCTGGAAATCGTCGAGCCCAAGGACCCGGCGGACACGGTGCAGGTCACGGAGCGCGTGGAGGGCGAGCCCGCCTACCTGAGCGAGCTGGTGGAGCTGTACAAGGACCTGGAGTCGCGCCTCCACGCCGACTGCCGCCGGCTGCTGGCCGAGTGGCCCGCGACGAAGCGCCGCTACGCCGCCTCCAAGTACCAGTTCCAGGTGAGAGACCGGGTCATCGAGTTGGACTTGTACACGGAGACGCTGTCGCACCTGCGCGTCCCCAAGATTGCCCTCCCCCGCTACGAGGACTGGGGTGACATCCTCACCTGGCTGCTGCGGGAGAACGCGCCCGGCGCCTTCCCCTTCACCGCCGGCGTCTTCCCGCTCAAGCGCGAGGGCGAGGACCCCGCGCGCATGTTCGCCGGCGAGGGCGGCCCGGAGCGCACCAACAAGCGCTTCCACTACGTGTCGCGCGGACTGCCCGCCAAGCGCCTGTCCACCGCGTTCGACTCGGTGACGCTGTACGGCGAGGACCCGGACCACCGGCCGGACATCTACGGCAAGGTGGGCAACTCCGGCGTGTCCATCGCCAACGTGGACGACGCGAAGAAGCTCTACTCCGGCTTCGACCTGGCGGACCCGTCCACCTCCGTGTCCATGACCATCAACGGCCCCGCGCCGATGCTGCTCGGCTTCTTCCTCAACGCCGCGGTGGACCAGCAGTGCGAGAAGTGGATTCGCGAGAATGGCCAGGTCGACGAGGTCGAGAAGAAGATTGACGCCCTCTACCGCGAGCGCGGCCTGCCGCGGCCCCGCTACCAGGGGGACTTGCCGCAGGGCAACGACGGGCTGGGCCTGCTGCTGCTCGGCGTGTCCGGCGACGAGGTGCTCCCGCGCGACGTCTACGAGCGCATCCGCGCCAGGACGCTCCAGGCCGTGCGGGGCACCGTGCAGGCGGACATCCTGAAGGAGGACCAGGCGCAGAACACCTGCATCTTCTCCACGGAGTTCGCCCTGCGGGTGATGGGCGACATCCAGCAGTACTTCATCGACCAGAAGGTGCGGAACTTCTACTCGGTGTCGATTTCCGGCTACCACATCGCGGAGGCCGGGGCGAACCCCATCTCCCAGCTCGCCTTCACGCTGGCCAACGGCTTCACCTTCGTCGAGTACTACCTGTCGCGGGGCATGGACATCGACGACTTCGCGCCCAACCTCTCGTTCTTCTTCTCGAACGGGATGGACCCGGAGTACGCCGTGCTGGGCCGCGTGGCGCGCCGCATCTGGGCCAAGGCCATCCGGGACAAGTACGGCGGCAATGACCGCTCGCAGAAGCTGAAGTACCACATCCAGACGTCCGGCCGGTCCCTGCACGCGCAGGAGATTGCCTTCAACGACATCCGGACCACGCTGCAGGCGCTGCTCGCGCTCAACGACAACTGCAATTCGTTGCACACCAACGCCTACGACGAGGCCATCACCACGCCCACCGAGGAGAGCGTGCGCCGCGCGCTCGCCATCCAGCTGGTCATCAACAAGGAGTTCGGCCTTTCGAAGAACGAGAACCCCAACCAGGGCGCGTTCATCATCGAGGAGCTGACCGACCTGGTGGAGGCGGCGGTGCTGGCGGAGTTCCGCGCCATCTCCGAGCGCGGCGGCGTGCTGGGCGCCATGGAGCGCATGTACCAGCGCTCCAAGATTCAGGAGGAGTCGCTCTACTACGAGACGCTGAAGCACGACGGGACGCTGCCCATCATCGGCGTGAATACCTTCCTGGACCCCAAGGGCTCGCCCACGGTGACGCCGCCCGAGGTCATCCGCGCCACGACGGAGGAGAAGAACTACGCCATCGACTCGCGCGACGCCTTCTGGAAGCGCAACGCGGAGACGGCGCCCAAGGCCCTGGAGGCCGTGCGCCGCGCGGCGCTGGACAACGGCAACATCTTCGCCGCGCTGATGGACGCCTGTAAGGTCTGCACGCTCGGCCAGCTCTCCCGCGCGCTGTACGAGGTGGGCGGGCAGTACCGGCGCAACATGTAGCCAGCCCCTGGCGCCGCGTCCCCGCCAGGCGGACGCGGCGGCGGGTGGCGTCAGGGCACCACGGCGTCCGCGGGTGCTGGCAGCAGGGGCTGCGCCTTCAGCGCGGACAGCCGCTCCAGGACGTAGTCCAACATGCTGCGCGCCAGCGCGTGCTCGCCCATCACCACCCGGTCCACGCCCAGCGACTCCAGGTAGACGCGCTCCTCGTCGCCGTGGGTCCGCACCACGGCGGGCAGTGAGGGCTTGACGCCCTTGACCTGCTCCACGATTTCACGCGCCTGCAAGGCATCCGGCGTGGCGACGATGAGGATGGAGGCCGTGTCCAGGTGCGCGTGCTCCAGGATGCCGGGCACCGCCGCGTCACCGTAGATGGCGGGCACGCCCTCCTCCCGGAGCCGCTCCACGTACTCGCGGTTCTGCTCCACGACCACGAAGGGAATCTTCCGCTCCGTGAGGCTCTGGCCAATCATGCCACCCACGCGGCCATAGCCAATCAGCACCGCGTGCTCGCGCAGCTCCACGTCGCCCATGCCAATGGGCAGGTCGGACAGCTCGTCTTCATCCGAATCCATCCGGACGGCGAAGCGTGGGTTGCGGCGCAGCCACGCCAGCACCGGGTCAATGGCCTTGAAGACGAGCGGGTTGAGGGTGATGGACAGCAGGGCCCCCGACAGCACCAGGCTCTGCCCTTCCTTGGGCAGCAGGCCGAGCGCCACGCCCAGGCCCACCAGGATGAACGAGAACTCCCCAATCTGCGCCAGGCTCGCGGACACCGTGAGGGCCGTGTTCACCGGGTAGCGGAACGCCAGCACGATGAGGAAGGCGGCCAGCGACTTGCCCAGGACGATGATGGCCAGCACGGCCAGGACCTGGAGCGGCTGCCGCACCAGCACCATGGGGTCGAAGAGCATGCCCACGGACACGAAGAACAGCACCGCGAACGCGTCCTGGAGCGGGAGCGAGTCCTCCGCCACGCGGTGGCTGAGCTCCGACTCACTCACCACCACGCCCGCGAAGAAGGCCCCCAGCGCGAAGGAGACGCCGAAGAGCGCGGCGGCGCCGAAGGCGATGCCCAGCGCCACCGCCAGCACCGACAGGGTGAACAGCTCGCGCGAGCCCGTCTTGGCCGCCTGGGACAACAGCCACGGCACCAGCCGCTTGCCGGCGACGACCATCAGCGCCACGAAGAGGCAGACCTTCCCCAGGGTGAGCGCCAGGGTCCACATGAGGCTGGCGCCACCGGCCTCCGCCGCGGGCGCCTGCGTGTCCGCGCCGCCCAGGACGTTGCCCAGCGCGGGGAGCAGGACCAGGGCGAGCACCATCGCCAGGTCCTCGACAATCAGCCAGCCGACCGCGATGCGGCCATTCACCGAGTCCAGGACGCCCCGCTCCTCCAGGGCGCGCAGCAGCACCACCGTACTGGCCGTGGACAGCGCCAGGCCGAACACCAGCCCCGCCCCCAGGCTCCAGCCCCACCAGTGGGCGACCGCGGTGCCCATCACGGTCGCCACGCCAATCTGGACGATGGCGCCCGGCACCGCGATGTTGCGCACGGCCAGCAGGTCCTTGATGGAGAAGTGAATCCCCACGCCGAACATCAGCAGGATGACGCCAATCTCCGCCAACTGTCCGGCGAGCCCGCCATCCGCGACGAAGCCCGGCGTGAACGGCCCCACGGCCACACCCGCCAGGAGATAGCCCACCAAAGGTGGCAGCTTCAGCCATCGAGCGACGAACCCACCGACGAAGGCCAGTCCGAGTCCAACTGCGATGGTGGCGATGAGCGTGGTGTCGTGAGGCACGGCGGTGTTCTCCCTGGGGCTCCCCGGAAGCGGTCATGGAAAAAGCGGCGCGGCGAGGAGTCCCGCCGCTCGGCGGAGCCCTCGAACACCTTTCGGTCATGGGTGGTCTGGAGCGGACGCTCGCGGTGATGCAGCGAGTCTCCGCCGGGCGGCAATCTACTACGCCGCGCGCTCGTTCCCAACCTTCATTGGCGCGCGCTGGGCAATGTGCTCGCCAAGCGTCACTTCGAATGGGCAGAGCGACATGTCACCCCGTGGACGGCGTGTCATCGCGTCCCCAGCTTGAGGGAGAGCACATCCCCGGAGGTCCCCCATGCGTGCTCCCCTGCCCCTCGCCCTGCTGTTGCTCCTGGCGCTCGCAGGCACGTCCGCCACCGCCGCGGAGCACGCGGCCCCCACCCTGGACTCCCTGGCCGACGGCGCCGTGCTGCTGGACGGGCTGGGGACCCAGGAACGCAAGGTCACCACGGCCTCACCCCAGGCCCAGGTCTGGTTCAACCAGGGCCTGCGGCTGACGTATGGCTTCAACCACGACGAGGCCGCTCGCTCGTTCGCCCAGGCCGCGCGCGTGGACCCCACCTGCGCCATGTGCTTCTGGGGCGTCGCCCTGGTGCTCGGCCCCAACTACAACATGCCCATGCTGGCGGAGAATGCGCCCGCCGCCTGGGACGCGCTCCAGCGCGCCCGGCAGCTCGCCCCTCGCACGACGTCCGTGGAGCAGGCACTCATCACCGCGCTCACCCAGCGCTACCCCGGCCCCGAGGCGCTGCCGCCGGAGAAGATGGCGCCCTTCAACGAGGCCTACGCCGCCGCCATGGCGGCGGTGGCCGCGCGCTTCCCCGAGGACCTGGACGTGCAGACGCTCCACGCCGAGGCGCTCATGGACCGCAACCCCTGGAAGCTGTGGTCGCCCGAAGGAGCCCCGGCCCCTGGCACGGAGCAGATTGTCGCCACGCTGGAGTCCGTGCTCGCCCGGGACCCCAACCACCTGGGCGCGAACCACTACTACATCCACGCGGTGGAGGCCTCGCCGCGGCCGGAGAAGGCGGAGGCGTCCGCGGACCGGCTCGGCGCGCTGGCGCCCAAGGCGGGGCACATCGTCCACATGCCAGCCCACATCTATCAACGCGTGGGGCGCTACGCGGATGCCTCGGAGAGCAACCGGAAGGCCGCGGCGGCGGACCTGGCCTACCAGCAGCAGGCGAAGCCGCGTGGCCACGTCTACCCCATGTACACCTCCCACAACTTCGGCTTCCTCGCGTACTCGGCGTCCATGGAGGGGCGGAAGCAGGAGACGCTGGAGGCGGCCCGGGCCTCCGCGAAGCACTTCCCGCCGGAGCTGCTCGCGATGATGCCCGGCATGGACTTCTTCACGGCCCAGCCACTCTTCGCCATGGTGCGCTTCGGCGACTGGGAGCGCCTGCTCGCGCAGCCTCGTCCGGACGCGAAGTACCCTGTCCAGACGGGCCTCTGGCTCCACGCGCACGGCATGGCGTTGGCGGCCACGGGGCAGTTGGAGCAGGCCCGCGCGGACCTGGCCGAGCTGAAGCGGCTGGCCCGCACGGTGCCCCCGACGATGGCCGCGAACCTCAACACCGCGCGCGACGTGCTGGGCGTCGCGGTGCGCGTCCTGGAGGCCCGCGTGGCCCAGGCAGAGGGCCGGCCCCAGGCGCTGGCGCTGTGGGAGGAAGCCGTCACCGCCGCGGACCGGCTCTCCTACGCCGAGCCCGCGGACTGGTTCTATCCGGTGCGTCACTACCAGGGCGCCGCGCTGCTGGACGCCGGGCGGTTCCAGGAAGCGGAGGCCGTCTACCGCGAGGACCTGAAGCGCAACCCGAAGAATGGCTGGGCCCTGTTCGGCCTGGCGCAGTCGCTCGAAGGCCAGGGACGCCAGGAGGACGCGGCCCGCACCCGCGCCGCCTTCGAGACGGCCTGGGCGCGCTCGGACTTTCCGCTCACGACGACCGCGCCCTGATTGCAAGGCGCACACCCCGGCACCGTGCCGCGCCTGGAACGCGGCCCGCGTTGCGCGAGGCTCCGCATGGGGATAGGGAAGCAGGCCTCGTATGTCTGCGACCGCGGAGCTGCTCGATGCCGTCCGGGAGGAAGCGCGCCCGGACACCTGGTCTGCCGGCGCGGGCCTCGCTCGCGCGGGCGCCGTCTCGGTGCAGTCCGTGGATGAGGAAGAGGCCGTGCTGCGGGTTCGCGTCCCCAGCCGGCCCGCCCCCGTGAGGACGGTGCTCTACCTGGATGAAGCCATCTGGGAGTGCGACTGCCGCGGCCGGGTGGACCCCTGCGAGCACGTCGTCGCCGCTGCGCTCATCCTCCACCAGCATGCGACGGCGCGGCGGGCGCCCGCTCAGCGCCCGGGTGCGACCACCGTCGCCAGGCCCGGTGCCGCCGCGGCGGGAGCGCCGAAGCCGGAGCGCATGGTGTACCGCTTCAAGCGCGTGGACGGCGGGCTTCAGTTGGAGCGGCTGGTGGTGCGGCCGGACAACACCGCGCGGCTGCTGGCGCGCAGCCTGGCCTCCCTGCTCACCAACCCCGTGGAGGCCGCCCGCATCCAGACGCAGCCCTGCGACCTGCTCGCGGACAAGCTGCTGCTGAAGCCCACGCGAGGCCCACTGCCACCAGAGCGGCTCGGCGCGCTGCTGCGCGTCCTGGAGCCCGCGCGCACCGTGCTCTTCGACGGCGCCCTGGTGTCGGTGACGAGCGAGCCCCTCATGCCCCGCGTCACGGTGGAGGACCGGGGTGAGCACACCGTGCTCAAGGTGGAGAAGGACCCGCGCCTCACCGAGGTGGTGAGCCCGGGCATCGCGCTGTGCAGCGGCACGCTCTGCCCCCTGGGGGAGCAGGGCCTCACGGGCGCCTGGCTGGAGAAGCTGCCGCAGGAGCGCGCCTTCGCGCCCCACCAGATGGGGGACCTGACGGGGAAGGTGCTGCCGGACTTCGCGAAGCGCATGCCGGTGGACGTGCGGAGCCAGCGGCTGCCGCCCATCGACCGCACGCTGAAGCCTCGCATCTCCCTGGAGCTGAACCAGCTCGACACGGGCCTCTCCGTGCTGCCCACGCTGGTGTACGGCTCGCCGCCCTCCGTCCGCATCGACAGCGGACGCATGGTGTACCTGAAGGGCGCCGCGCCGGTGCGCGATGAAGCCGCCGAGCAGCTCCTCATCCATCAGCTCCGTGACGAGCTGAACATGGCGCCCGGCCGCCGCGTGACGGTGCAGGGCAAGGAGGCCGTCCAGCTCGCCGACAAGCTGCGGCGCTGGCGCGGAGGCCTCACGGGTGATGGCGCGGCCGTGGTGACGAACCCCAACGTGAAGCTCCGCCCGGTGCTCCAGGTGGAGTCGGACGCCGGGGCCGCGGGCGTGCCACACGTGGGCTTCTCCTTCGACTTCCAGGTGGAGGGCGAGGACCGGGAGTCGCCTCGCTCCGTGGACGCGGCGGCGGTCCTCCGCGCGTGGGAGGAAGGGCTCGGGCTGGTGCCGCTGGAGGGTGGCGGCTGGGCGCCCCTGCCCGCGGAGTGGCTGAAGTCCCATGGCCAGCGCGTGGCGGACCTGCTGTCCGCGCGAGGCCGGGATGGGCGGCTCGCCAATCACGCCGCCCCGCAGCTCAACGACCTGTGTGAAGCCTTGGAGCACCCTTCCCCGCCCGCCCTGGAGCGGCTGGCGCCCCTGGTGAAGGGCTTCGAGAAGCTCCCCGAGCCGCAGCTACCCGAAGACCTCACGGCGACGCTGCGCCCGTATCAGCTCCAGGGCGTGGGCTGGCTCACGTTCCTGCGGCAGGCGGGCCTGGGCGGCGTGCTCGCGGACGACATGGGTCTGGGCAAGACGCTGCAGACCCTCTGCGCGCTGGGCCCGGGCACGCTGGTGGTGGCGCCCACCAGCGTGCTGCCCAACTGGGAGGCGGAGGTGAAGCGCTTCCGGCCTTCGTTGAAGGTGTCCGTGTACCACGGCCCCGGGCGCGCGCTGGATGCGTCCGCCGACGTGACGCTGACGACGTATGCCCTGATGCGCCTGGACGCGGAGGTCCTGGGCGCGCGGCAGTGGAACACCGTCGTGCTGGACGAGGCCCAGGCCATCAAGAACCCGGACAGCCAGGTGGCGCGGGCCGCGTATGGCTTGCAGGCGGACTTCAAGCTGGCGCTGAGCGGCACGCCCATCGAGAACCGGCTGGATGAGCTCTGGAGCCTGATGCACTTCACCAACCAGGGCTTGCTGGGTGGGCGAAAGGACTTCGAGGAGCGCTGGGCGCGCCCGGTGGCGGACAACCACAAGGGCGCGGCGGAGCGGCTGCGAGCGCGCATCCGGCCCTTCATCATGCGCAGGCTCAAGCGGGACGTGGCGCCGGAGCTCCCGCCGCGCACGGACGCCGTGCGGCACGTGACGCTCACGGAGCGGGAGCGCGCCGTCTACGACGCCGTCTATTCGGCGACGCGTGAGGAAGTGGTGTCGCAGCTCGAAGCGGGCGGCAGCGTGCTGAAGGCCCTGGAGGCGCTGCTGCGGCTGCGGCAGGCGGCGTGCCACCCGGCCCTCGTGCCGGGGCAGCAGGCGAAGACGTCGTCCAAGGTCCAGGCGCTGGTGGAGGCGCTGGGCACCGCGGTGGAGGACGGCCACAAGGCGCTCGTCTTCTCCCAGTGGACGTCCATGCTGGACCTCATCGAGCCCGCGCTCCAGGAGGCGGGAATCGGCTTCATCCGGCTGGATGGCAGCACGGGCAACCGCGGCGCGGTGGCGGCGTCCTTCCAGGACCCGAAGGGCCCGCCGGTGATGCTGATTTCACTCAAGGCCGGCGCCACGGGGCTCAACCTCACGGCGGCGGACCACGTCTTCCTCGTGGACCCGTGGTGGAACCCGTCCGTGGAGGCCCAGGCCGCGGACCGCGCGCACCGCATTGGCCAGCAGCGGCCCGTCATGGTGTACCGGCTGGTGTCCCAGGGGACGGTCGAGGAGAAGATCCTCACGCTCCAGGCGAAGAAGCGGGAGCTGTTCGAGGCCGCGCTCGGCGGCGGCTCCGGAGCCACCGCGATGACGCGGGCGGACCTGATGCAACTGCTTGAGTGACGGTCGCACTGGGGCCTCGACCTTTTCGATCCGTGTCGAGACCCCAAACGCCATGAGAGTCCCCTGGCTCACCCACCCGCGGGACGCATCGTGAAGGACACGGCCTCGGTGCCGAGCATGTACTCGTCCCCGTCAGACACCTGATGCCGGGTGATGCGCTCGTTGTTGAGCCACGTCCCGTTCGACGAGTTGAGGTCCTCGATGAAGACCTCATCCCCCACGCGGGTGACCACGGCGTGCTCGCGCGAGACGCGCTCCGACCGTACGACGAGGTTGCAGCGCGGGCCCCGGCCAATCGTGAAGCGCTCCGTGGAGATGGCCACCGGCGTGCCCTCCGCCCACTGGACGAAGACCTCCAGCGGCGCCGGTGCCTTCACGATGTTGGTGGCCTCCGCCGACTGGTCCTCCAGAATCGTCGCGGCTTCGTCAGGCAGCCGGATCTTCGGGGTCGGCCGAGCGACCAGGGGACGCGCCGCGACCGGCGTCGCCACGGGCGCCTCCGGCAGGGCCGCATCCGTGGGGGCATCCACGATGCCCAGCGCCGCGAGTTCCTCGGCGATGTCCTCACTGGAGACGTCGGCATTCAGACGACGCGCATCGTTCGCGGCGTTGGCCCCGGCCGCGGGCTCCGAATCGCCTGAGGCCTCGACATCCGAATCCTCGTCCGCCGACGCCTCTTCGTCCGCGGCGTCGTCCCGGTCCTCATCCGACGCGGCGTCGGAAGCCTCTTCGTCGTCGTCGGAATCCTCATCCGCGGCGTCGGACGCTTCCTCATCGGAGTCGTCGGAATCCTCATCCGCGTCGTCGTCGGACGCCTCGGGCAGTCCCTCAGACGGCTGCACAGACGCCTCGACCTCCGAGAGAATCTCCTGCATCCGCGCGAGCACCATCTCAGTGGACGGTACCGACGCTCCGACCTGCGGCACCGAGGTGGCGCCAGACTCCGTCGTGGGGTCCTCCGTCGGCTCGTCGGCAGAGAAGCTGGCCACGGGCGGGACAACCGGGGCCGGGGCCTCCGCCACCACCGGTGCCCCCCTCTCGGACACGACAGGCGACATTGCCGAATCCACCGGCACGACAACCGAAGGCACGGCCACGCCCGGCGCCACCGCCACGGGCGCGCCGGCCTGAGCCACGGGCGCCACGGCCGTCGCGACACCTGCGTCCCCCTGCGCCTCCCCGCCCAGCGGCACCACCGTGGGGGACACGTAGCCATTCTGACGCGCGAGCTGGAACAGGGCCTGCGCCACCAGCGCATCCTGGTCCACGCCCATGTCGCGGCTCATCAACTCCAGCGCCCGCCACAGGGGCTCGGAGACCTCAATCGTCTGACGAATCCGCTTCATGACTACCCCCTCAGATTGGCCTGCCACGGAGACACGTGGTCCGCATCGGTCAGCCAGAAGAACATCGCCTGCGTCTCCGCGTACTGCTCCTCGGCAATCCCCGCCAGGTTGGGATGCAGCTCCTGGAGGGCCACGCCTTCGAAGTCGAACGTTGGCAGATCCGGGTCGAGCCGGCCACGGGCCCGCCGGTTGCGGCACTGCCACAGCCGCTGCGTCGCCTGCCCCGCGGCCTGACCGAAGTCCGCCGGTGGCACCAGCGCCTCCGGCATCCGCAGCGACTGCTCCCCGCAGGCCCACAGCAGCCAGACGAGCGCGCTCCAGTCCCCGCGGACCGTGCGAGACAGGGCCGGCAGCCCCATCCCCTTCAGGGACAGCGTCTCGTCGACCTCCACCGCGTCACCGTCCGCGTCCTCGACCTCGGTCTGCTCCAGCGCGACGGGCCCGTCCGGCAGCAGGGCCGACACATCGGGCGGCAGCCAGGGCACATTCGCGCCAGGCTTGAAGCGGGACAGAACCTCCTCACGCAGCAACTGGAGCCGCGTGGCGTACTTGCGCACCACGGCCTGCACCGCGTCCAGCGCCTTCGTGGGCCCCTCGGGCACCTCGTCGAACGTGCAGTGCGCGGGCGCTTGTCCCGCCCAGAACTCGAAGCGCGGGAACAGCACCCGGCCGTAGGCCGAAAGGAACTTCCACGAATCCGGCTCGAAGGGCGCGAGCGCCTCCGCGTCCTTCTGCATCTGCTCGCCCAGCCCCAGGTTCGCCAGGATGAGGCTCCGGGTGAACAGGTACGCGGGGCGCTCCGGTGCCAGCAGCATCGCGGCCAGGATGAAGTCCAACGCCGCCCGGGGCCGGTCCTGCTGGTCGTGCAGCACCGCCAGCCCCCGGAACACGGCCGCGGCCTCCGCGCCCCGCATCAGCGCATCCGCCAGCGCCGCCCGCTCGTCCCCCGCGCTGTTCACCACGCCCTCGGCGTGCTCGCGCGCGCTCGCCTCCGACCGAGGCAAGGTGAGCGCCTCCAGCCACGCCTTCAGCGGCCCCACGTCCAGGGACACGGCGCTCGCCCGGGCCATGGCCACCAGCGCCTCCCGGTGCCGCCGGTCCGCCCGCGCCTGCTCCGCGAACACACGCCAGGCCTCGGCGCTCCTCGGCAGGTTGGAGAACACCTCCGAGGCATCGAGCGTCTCGTGGTCCTGGGCAACCCCCAGGTCCCGGGTGATGACGGCGTGGCCATCCGCGTCCAGCAGCTTCCACGTGCCGCACGCGAAGTCGTCCTCCAGCGCCCCTTCGTCGAAGCGCACCCGGGCGTCGGCGTACTCGTCCGCCGCGCGCGAGTGATAGCGCCCATGCCGGCTCCCCTCGCGGAACTCGGCCTCCCAGAGGAGCTGCCCCTCCCGGTCCCAGAAGCGGCACAGGCCATGGCGCTCCCCCGCCGCGTTGAGCGACACCAGCGCCCACTGGTCCTGGTCCTCGCGGTACTCGGCCTTCTCCGGCAGGTTCGCGGGGCGCGTGGGGTAGGGCTCGCCCGTGGAGGGAACCACCCGCTCACCGGCGCCGTCGTAGTGCACCACCTGCGTCACGCGGCCGTGCGCGTAGACCATCACCGTGCGACGGACCTTCTCGCTGACGCCATTCTCATGCATCCGCTCGGTGGTGAACTGGTCGGACGCGTACCAGGTGCGCGGGCCGTGCAGCTCGCCCTGCTCGAAGGCGCCGTCCTGCGACACCTCGCCGCTCTCATGGAAGCGCTTGAAGGGCCCGTGGGGCTTGCCGTGGACGAAGATGCACTCGTTGCAGAGCGTCCCGTCGGCGCGCCAGTACTTCCAGGGGCCGTGCTTCTCCCCATCCTCGTCGGTGTCACCGAAGCACCACTCCTGGTCCCCGTCATCCCACGCCGCGTGGGGCGGGACGCCGGGCGGCGGCGTGCCCTCCGCCGTCAGCTTGCGGTTCGCGGCCCGCTGCTGCTCGACGTCCAGGTCCACCGAATCCAGCTTGCCCAGCCAGGTCGCGAACGCCGCGGCCGACATCGCGCCCGACACCCGCCGGACCTCGACGCCATCCTTGAAGGCCACCAGCGTGGGGATGGATTGAATCTCCATCCGGCCGGAGACCGCCTCCTGCGCCTCCGTGTCGAGCTTGCCGAAGGTGATGCTCGGGAACTGCTTCGCGGCGGCCTCGAAGGTCGGCGCGAAGGCGCGGCAGGGGCCACACCACTCCGCCCAGAAGTCCACCACGCAGACGCCCGGCGCCTGGGTGATGCGCTCGAAGTTCGCCTGGGTCAATTCGACCGTCTGTCCTGCCACGCCAACTCCCTTGCTAGGTGCGAGCGGCGATAGAAATGAGCGATGCCCCTCGCGTCAACGGCGCAGTTCACCGGCGGCGAACAAGGCCTTCGAGTCCCCCTAAGTCCAGGAATCCGTTTGCGAAACCCGTCTCAGGAAACGAAAAAGCCCAGCCCCTGAGAAGAACGCGAGCGCCGCACCAGCCCGTCACGCGGGGCGATTCGCACCAGGAAGGGTCACCAGGACCCCGCGTGAAACAGCTCCGCGAAACTCCTGAAACAATTACAATCCCGGAAGGCCGCTGAGCGAAGGGCCTTCCGCGAATTCAACGGCGGCTGCATCCGTCATCGGGTGGAGTGACGCCAACGTTCTTCATCAGGCTCGGGTATACACGTTGCGTCATGAGTCGCTCATCCTTGGTCGGGCAAGTGCTGGGGCAGAAGTACCAACTGCGCCAGCGGATTGGCGTGGGAGGGATGGGCACGGTCTACGAAGCGGAGCAGCTCGACACGGGCCGCACCGTGGCCGTGAAGGTGCTCCAGCAGCACCTCATCGGAGTGCCGGCCATGCACGCGCGCTTCCGGCGCGAGGCCCAGGCCACCGCGGGCTTGCGGCATCCGAACATCGTCGAGGTGATGGACTTCCACGATGCGCCGGACGAGCCGCCCTACCTGGTGATGGAGCTGCTCCGGGGCCAGACGCTGAACACGCTGTTGAAGAAGGAAGGCCCCCTGCCCGTGGCGCGCGCGGCGGCCATCGCCCACCAGGTGGCCATCGCGCTGGTGACGGCGCACCAGGCCGGCGTCATCCACCGCGACATCAAGCCCGACAACATCTTCCTCGTCGACACCGGGACTGAAGCCCTCCAGGTGAAGCTGCTGGACTTCGGCGTCGCGCGGCTCATGCATGAAGATGACGCCACCGCGCTGGGCACGGCGAACGGTGCCTGGGTGGGCACGCCGTCATACATGGCCCCGGAGCAGATCCGCTGCCGCCCTGTCGACGGACGCGCGGACATCTACTCGCTGGGCGCGTGCCTGTATCAGATGGTGACGGGCCAGCGGCCCATCGACGTGGCGGACAACGTGGCCCTGGTCTCCGCCGTAATGCACGACGTGCCCGCACCGCTCAGCGGCCTGCGCATGGATGTACCGGACGGCCTCTCCCAGGTGGTGGAGCGCACGCTGCAGAAGGACGCGGCCGCGCGCTTCCCGGAGGCCCGTGAACTGGTCCAGGCGCTCGAGCCCTGGACTCACGCGGCCCCCGCCACCGCGCCACGGACCGCGGCCGCGAGCACCGCCGCCCCAGTGCCCGAGGCGCCGGCCCCCGAAGCCCCCGCCGCGAAGGCGCGCGCAGCCACCGCACACGAACGCTCGCCCCTGCAGCCCATCCTCCTGGTGGGCAGCGCGCTCGCGGTGGGCCTCGCCGCCACGGGGGGCCTCATCCTGACGGCCTCCGGCATGACGCCCGCCGAAGAGCCCGCCGTCCTCCGCGTCATCGAGCTCCCTCGCGCGCCGGTGGAAGGGGGGGGCGCGCCCGCGGCCCAGGGCTACAGCGAGGGATGGATCGCCGAGTCCATTGAAGCGCGCGTCGCCGCGCTCGACGGTTGCTACACGCACAGCGGAGAGGACGCCGCGTGCCGCCAGGACACCTACGCGCTGGTCTACTCCCCCAAGGGAGTCGTGCTGGGGGCGCGCATGCGGCCACACCAGCCCACGGCGCTCTCGCAATGCATTGACAGGGCGCTCCGGGGACTCACGCTGGGCAAGCCACGACCCGCCATGGCGGGCACCGTCACCGTCCTGCTCCGGCGGGAGTAGCCCCCTTCGGGCGAATCAGCACCACCGCTCCTCGCTCGCGCCCGGCGGGATGCCGGCGTCACCCCACAAGTCTCGCCATTCCCTTTGACGCGGCTCGGGGCGTGGCTTGCCCATCGAGTGCTCCTCCTCGATGCGCCGGAGCATGGCCTCCAGCTTCAGGTCCTCGTGAACCACCCAGCACAGCGAAAGTCACGCGCTGAGGCATGTCATCGCGAGCGCTCCGACGCAGGCACGCCACTGCCAGCCACCTGAACACAGACAGCGCCGTGGCTGGAAATCTCCAGCCGCGAGCCGCGCGCCATGCCCCAGCCGCCATGGGCCCGGGACGCGACACCCCGATGCGCTAATGTCTGGCGCCCATGCCTTCCGTCGCAACGCGTCCACCCAAGGAGGGGTGCATGCCCCATTCTCGAAGGTTGTCTCGCTTCATCTCCTGCCTCCTGCCGCTGCTGCTGGTCCTGACCCAGACGGCCTGCGGCGACGACACGCCCGAACCTTCCCGCGACGCGGGGGTCCAGGCGCTCGATGCAGGCAACGACGCCGGGCTTCCTCCAGCGGATGCGGGCACGGACGACGCGGGCACGGAGCCAGTCGACGCCGGCACGGACGACGCGGGCAGCGACGACGCGGGCACGGAGCCCGAAGACGCGGGCACGGAACCCGAGGACGCGGGCACGGAGCCCGAGGACGCGGGCACGCACGAGGAGGACGGCGGCACGGAGCCTGTCGACGCGGGCAGCGGCGATGGCGGCACGGAGCCGCCGGAATGCCCGTTCGGGCCGCCGGATGCCGGTGTCTCGAACCCGGGTGACCCGACCGTCGTCCAGGACCCGAACGCGGACATCCTGGACCGGCTGCGGGCCGTCCCCGGCCTCACCGTCGACGAGAACCCCTATGGCAGCACCGTCCCCGCGGGACACCGCTTCTTCGTCATGGAGTACGACCAGCCCGCCGACCACGCGAGGCCCGAGTGCCAGCGCTTCAAGCAGCGCATGACGCTCCTGCACCACTCGACCACGGCGCCCGTGGTCTTCCACACGAGCGGCTACCAGGTCTCCCTGAGCACGGGCCGCCGGGAGCTGACGACGCTGCTGGCAGCCAATCAGCTCTCCATCGAGCATCGCTTCTTCGACAAGAGCCGCCCGGCGCCCGCGGACTGGAGCCAGCTCACCATCCAGCAGTCAGCGGACGACTTCCACCGGGCCGTCCAGGCGCTCAAGCCCATCTACGCCCAGCGCTGGGTGTCCACGGGCGTCAGCAAGGGCGGAGAGACCATGGTGTTCTACCGCCGGTTCCACCCGGAGGACGTGGACGCGACGGTGGCTTACGTGGCGCCGCTTGTCCGCGGCGAAGATGAGCGCTTCCCCGCCTTCCAGGAAGCCGTGGGCGGCGTGGAGCAGGCGGCGTGCCGCGAAACCATCCACACCTTCCAACGCGCCGTGCTGAACCGCCGCGAGGAGATGGTGGCGCTCCTGCGCGCCCATGCCGAGGCCAATGGTCTCACCTACAACCAACTGGGTTTCGAACGGGCCCTGGAGCACGCCGTCATCGAGACGTACTTCGCCTTCTGGCAGTACTCCATCCCCGACTACTGCTACGCCTTCGAGGTCGAGGGGGCGACGTCCGACCATCTATTGGATGTCATTGATTGGGTGGTGGGCCTGGCGACCTTCTCCGATAGCGGCCCCTACGGCATCGAGCCGTACTACCCCTACTACTACCAGGCGAGCCTGGAGCTGGGCTGGCCCAAGCCCTACGAGGCGCACCTGGGCAGCCTCATCCAGCACCCCGGGACGAACATCGCGCCGGTGTACTCGACGCCCGGCGTGCCCGTCGTGTTCCGGCCCCAGGCCATGCAGGACATCGAGGACTGGCTCGTGGCGCACGGCGAGCGGGTGATGTTCATCTATGGAGACCTGGACCCGTGGACGGCGGCGGCGTTCCCGCTCGGCAACGCCCAGGACTCCTTCGTGTTCACCGTCCCGGGCGGGAACCACGGCAGCAACATCAACCAGCTCCCCAGCGCGACGCGCGCCCAGGCCCAGGACATCGTGCGGCGCTGGGCCAACGTCGCGTCACTGAAGCACGCCCCGGTGCCGCCCCCCGAGGCCGACCAGCTCGAATTCGGCCCGCACCTGCGGCCCCTGACGCCACCGCCCACGGCCCCGTAGGCCCGCGGCGGCCTCCGCGTCGGCCCGGCGCTGACGTGTCACCCCACCGGCTGACGCGTCAGCGCCACGTGACACAGACATGCCGCCGGGCCAGGTCTGGAGAATCACGTCCGTTTGCGCCGCAACCACCGTGGCATGTGTCGTGCTCAGCCCGCGGCGTGATGCTGCTTCACAAGCACCTCACGCCCGAACTGAAAGCCCGGCTGGACACACTCACGACGCGCCACGGATGGACGCTGCGGAAGACCATCCAGAGCGGCCTGGCCCACGAGGACTCCCAGATGGGCGTCTACGCGGGTGACAGCGAGTCCTACGCCCTGTTCTCACCGCTGCTGCATCCCATCATCCGGGAGCACTCCGGCCATGACCTGAGCGGACAGAGCAGTGACTTCTCGCTCGACGGGCTGCCACAGGACGACCTGGACCCCACGGGCGAGTTCATCCTCTCCACGCGGATCCGCGTCGGCAGGAACCTGGCCCGGTATGCCTTTCCTCCCGCCATTGGCGCCCGCGACAGGGCGGCGCTGGAGGCCGAGGTCGTCCAGGTCCTCTCGCGCCTCCCGGGGGCACTGGCGGGCGAATACCACCCCCTGGCCAGCCTCTCCGAGGCGCGGCGGGAGGAGCTGGTGCGGCGCCACATCCTCTTCCAGCAGGCGGACCGCTTCCTGGACAGCGCGGGCGTCAACCGCGACTGGCCTCGCAACCGGGGGCTGTTCCACTCCGCGGACAAGCGCTTCATCGTCTGGGTCGGCGAGGAGGACGCCCTGCGCATCATCAGCATGCAGCCCGGGTCCGGGCTCGCGGCGGCCTTCCTCCGGCTCAAGGAGGCGCTCGGTCAGCTCGACGCGCACCTCGACTTCGCCCGGGACTCCCGGCTGGGCTTCCTCACGGCCTGCCCCACCAACCTGGGGACGGCCATGCGCGCCTCGGTGCTCATCCGGTTGCCATACCTGTCACGACGGCCGGACTTCCACGCGCGCTGCGCGCGGCTGGGGCTGTCCGTCCGGGGGCTGCACGGCGAGCACTCCGAGCCCCATGACGGCATCCACGACGTGTCCAACGCCGTGCGGCTGGGCGTGACGGAGCGGGACATCTACCAGCGGCTCCGCGCGGGCGTCCAAGCGCTCATGGCGCTGGAAGCAGACGCGCGGGCCGCCGCGGCGCGCCAGCGCTCCCGCGCAGGCTGAGCGTCCCGGGGCGAACGTGCCCGGGACGCCCGGTGCTTCACTCAGGCCTTGGGAATCCACCCATCCACGAGCGCCTGGTTCTGCTTCACCCACTCACGGACGGCCTTCTCCGGCGTGCCCGAGGCATCTTCGACGGCGCCCATCAGGCTGCCGAGCTGCTGGTCATTCAGCTTGAAGTTGCGCAGCAGCGCCACGACGTCGGGCAGGTCCTTCTCCAGGCCCACGCGGGTGAGCGTGTGGATGGACTCCTTGGCGCCAAAGACACCCTTCGGGTCGTCCAGGAACTTCAGGTCCCAGCGCGCGAACTTCCAGTGCGGCTTCCAGCCGGTGACGACGACGGGGCGCTTCTTGGCGACGGCGTCCTTGAGCTCGGCCGTCATGGCCGGGCCGCTGGAGGGCACCAGCTTCAGGTCCAGCTTGTACTCCTGGATGGCCTTCTCCGTCGTGGACATGATGCCCGCGCCGGAGTCGATGCCCACGATGGAGTTGTTCAGCTCCTTCGCCTTGCCGTTGAGCTGCTCGATGCTGGTGATGTCCATGTCCGCCGGGACGACCAGGCCGATGCGGGCGTCGTCGTAGCTGACCCCCAGGTCCACCACCTTGCCCTGGAAGCGCTCCATGTAGCTCTTGTGGGTGACGGGGAGCCAGCTATCCAGGAACGCGTCCGCGTCACCGCTGGCGAGCGAGGCGAACACCGGCGCGACGTCCGCCATGGTGGTCTTCACCTCGTAGCCCATCCGGTCCTCCAGGATGGCCTGCATCAGGTGTGTCATCGCCACGCACTCAGCCCAGTTCACGTACACCAGGCGGACGACGGGCTTCTTCGCGGGGGCGGTCTTCTCGGCCTCGCCCGCGGGCGCCTTGTTCTCCTGCTTGCAGCCGGGCGCGACGAGCAGCCCCGCCACGGCCGTGAGCACCAGCGGCAGTCGGTTGAGAGAGGAAATCTGCATGGGACGGGTCTCCTTCATGATGAGCGCGTCCGGGGCTTGCCCAGCGCGTGAGTCAGGCGGTCCAGCACGATGGCCAGGATGACCACCGCGATGCCGCTCTCGAAGCCCAGTCCGATGCGGAGCTGGGTGATGCCTTTGAGGACCTGCTCGCCCAGGCCCCCCGCGCCAATCATCGCGGAGATGACCACCATGGAGAGCGACAGCATGATGGTCTGGTTCACCCCGGCCAGCAGCGTGGGGATGGCGATGGGGAGCTGGACGTTGAGCAGCGTCTGCCGCGGCGTCGCGCCGAACGCGATGGCCGCCTCGACGACCTCCGCGGGCACCTGCCGGATGCCCAGGTTGGTGAGGCGCACCGCGGGCGGCATGGCGAAGATGACGGTGGCCACCACGCCCGGCACCTTCCCCAGGCGGAAGAAGAGCACCGCGGGGATGAGGTAGACGAAGGCGGGCATCGTCTGCATCAGGTCCAGCGCCGGGCGCAGCACCCGCTCCACGGTGCGGCTGTACGAAGCCCAGATGCCCAGCGGGATGCCCAGCACCAGCGCCACCAGCGCCGAGCTGAGGACCAGCGCCAGCGTCTCCATGGTGGCCTGCCACAGGCCCATGTCCTGGATGAGCAGCATGCCCAGCGCGGTGAACACCGCCGTGCCCAGGCCGGACAGGCGCCAGGCGAGCACCATCAGCACCGCGATGATGGCGTAGCTGGGCGGCAGGAGCAGCACGTACTCCAGGCCGCTGATGCACGCGCTCAGCGCCGCCCGGATGACGTCGAACAGGGGCGCGCCCTGTGTGCCCAGCCAGTCAATCAGCTCCTCGAAACCCTCGCCGATCTTGAGTGTGCTCATGTCAGCTCTGCTCCCCCGCGATGCTGGCCAGCAGGGTGGCCCGGCTCACGATGCCGAGGAACGACTGGTCCTCGGCGACAACGGCGATGGGAATCTGCGTGGTGGCCGCCACCGCCACCAGCTTGGACAGCGGCGTGTCCGGGGACGTGGTGGGCAGGTCGGTGACGAGCGCGCCTTCCAGGCTGTGCTTGTCCTCCGCCAGGAGCTTCAGCGCGTCCTCGATGCGCACCAGGCCCACCAGCTTGCGGGCCTGGCTGGTGACGAAGAGCGTGGAGGTGCCCGACTCGCGCATCCGCTTGACGGCCACGGCCGGCCCGTCCTTGGGGTGCACCACCGACTCGGGCCGCCGCATGACGCTTCGCGCGGTGAGGACCTTGGTGCGGTCCACGTGCTCCACGAAGGCGCGCACGTAGTCGTCCGCCGGGCGGGTGAGAATCTCCTCCGGCGTGCCGAGCTGCGCGATGCGCCCGTCCTTCATGATGACGATGCGCCCGCCCAGCTTCAGCGCCTCGTCCAGGTCATGGGTGATGAACACGATGGTCTTGTTCATCCGGGACTGGAGCTCCAGCAGCTCGTCCTGCATCTGCCGGCGGATGAGCGGGTCCAGGGCGCTGAAGGCCTCGTCCATGAGCAGGATTTCCGCGTCGGTGGCAATGGCCCGCGCCAGCCCCACGCGCTGCTGCATGCCGCCGCTCAGCTCCCGGGGCAGCTTCTCCTCGTAGCCCTTCAGGCCCACCAGCTCCAGCGCCTGCATCGCCTTGGGCCGGGACGCGCTCCGCTCCAGCCCCTGCATCTCCAGCCCGTACTCCACGTTCCGGATGACGCTGCGGTGGGGCAGCAGGCCGAAGTTCTGGAACACCATGGCCATCTTCCGGCGCCGGACGTCCAGCAGGCCCGCCCGGTCCGCCCGGGTGACGTCCACGCCGTCCACGTGCACGCTCCCCGCGGAGGGCTCGATGAGGCGGTTGAGACACCGGAGCACCGTGGACTTGCCGCTGCCGGACAGGCCCATGATGACGAAGATTTCGCCCGCCTTCACGTCGAACGAGGCCTCCTGGATGGCGACGGTGCAGCCCGTCTCCTCCAGGATGTGCTGCTTGCTCTTGCCCTGCTCCAGCAGGGCGATGGCCCGCTCCGGGTGCCCGCCATAAATCTTCCGCAAGCCACGGACTTCAATCTTCTCCATGGTGTCTCTCAGAAGTAGTAGCCGACGTTGATGTTGAAGCGCGTCTCCCAGGGCGCGTTCGGGTCGCCCTCCGCGAGCGCGTGGCCATAGCTGGGCCCCAGCCAGGGCTGATTCTTCCCGCTCGCCACGTCCAGGTAGGTGTAGATGGGCCCCGCGGTGACGAGCATGCCGAGCGAGTTCTGCATCGACGTCTCGAACGCGGCGTCGGCTTTGTCGAAGAGGCTGAAGTTCTCGTAGAAGGTCAGCTTCGAGATGGGCCCCCACGCCACCGGCACGTCGTACGCCAGCCCCGCCGAGTAGACGGTGCCCCGGCTGGCCATCTTGTAGGGCGCGTCATAGGCGCCCATCATCACGAAGCTGTCGTCCTGGCCTTCGGGGTTCTCCAGGTCATAGCCGTAGGTGAGGACCTCCATCCGGAGGTTGAACCGGCCGTAGTAGCCGTCCAGGTGCACCGCGCCCGCCCAGTTCACGCCGTTGCGCTTCGTGACGCTGTTGTAGATCTGCCCGGCCTGGCCGGAGATGCCCACCTCGGTGCGGCCCAGGTCGCCGTGCTGGAAGGTGTACGCCGCGCGCGCGTTGAGCTTGTTGCTCTCGTGGTTCGCGCTGTCCACGCCCAGGTACGCCTCGCCCGGGTTGGCGCTGTTCACCTGCACCACGTCATAGGAGTAGCGCGCGCTGTCCGTGCTCCGGCCGGTGAAGGTGCCCTCGTCGCTCTTGTAGAAGGCGAGCTGCAGGTCCCACGGCCCCTTCGTGTGGACCAGCTTCAGGCCCATGTCGTAGTCGTCCTCCATGCCCATGTAGTACGGCAGGGAGAAGAACCAGCCATGCGAGGCATAGGGCAGCACGCCGAACGGCACGCGGTGCACGCCCAACTGGAGCTGCGTGGCCTTGGAGAACTCGTACCCCACCCAGCCGTGGTGGAGCATGGAGTACCCCGAATAGAAGCGGTACTCGGCGGACAGCAAGAGCTTGGACAGCCTGGCGTCGGCGTTGAGCCGGAACGTGTCGAAGGCCACGTCACCACCGCGGTTGCGGTTGTCCTCCTCTCCAGCCCACGTCTTGAGGAAGGCGTTGATGCGCAGCGCCCCGCCCACCTTCAGCATGTCCGGGTCTTCCGACACGGCCTCGGCTTGCTCGGCGTCCTCGGCCCGGGCGTCGGGCACGAGCAGGCAGGTCAATCCAGACAGGAAAAAGGCACGGGTGAAATGAGTCAAACGGGTGGACAACCGCAACTCCTGGCAATGGACGACAGACGCGAGCGGACCCGTAGCAGGCCGCGCTCGTCCTGAACGCCAGCGATGGCACAAGGGGCGGTCCTCTCCCGGTCCGCACTCAGCGAGGACGCTGGCGCTCGGGACAGTCCACCCAGGGAACAGTGCGAACAGTCGTTAACAGGTCAAACGGATGACGTCTAGACCTTTGAGCTCAAACAATGTGTGCAAGCGGCGCTGTCCGCCCGCTCGGAGGCCAGGTCCCACCTGCCCGGCAGCCCACACGGGCGGTTCAAGGGGCGCGCAGCACCGTCACGGGGTACGTCTGGGACGCCCTGCGGATGAGGAGCGTGGCGGGGCTGCCTGGCGCGCCGAGCTCTCGCTCGCGGGCCTCGCTCACGTCGAGCACCGTGGCGCCATCGATGGCACGCACCACGTCCCCCACGCGCAGCGCGCCCTGGTGTGCATCCTCCAGCAGGCCGCTCACCGTGACGTCCTTGCCGTCCATCCCGAAGAGGATGCCCAGGCGGCCCGGCTCGACACGCGGCGGCCCCAGGCGCCAGTCGCCCACGTCCCGCACCTGGCCCGAGGCCAGGGTGACCTGGCGCTCCGCGCGCGCCGTCGTCCGGCTCCACGCGATGAGGCGATGCGTGCCGGGCGCGAGGTCCGTCAGCGAGAAGTGGCCATCCGGCCCCGTCGCCGGCGAGGTGATGCCCTCCACGTCCACGTAGGCCTGCGCCACGGGCGCGCCAGTGGCGTCCACGAGCCGGCCGCTGACGCCGCCTCCCGCCTCCACCACGACCTCGACCTGGGTCGTGCCACCCGAGGTGGTGACGGCCTGCGCCTTGCCCGCGCGGCCATCCGGCAAGGTCGCGGTGACGCTCACCGGCCCCACGGGGGCGTCCTCGACGGTGAAGCGCTCGCCGGGGAACTCCAGCTCCTGGAGGGTGAGGAAGTCCTCGTCGCCGCGCGTCGCGGAGACCACCACCTTGAAGCCCTTCACCGCCCGGCCGCCCGCCGAGCGCACGGTGCCCGTCACCCGGGCCGCTGGAGCGAGCGGGAGCGTCACCGCGTCCTGGGACGCGGCCACCGAGGGCAGCTCGCCCCGCCGCCCCCCATTGGTGGCCCAGATGCGCAGCGCGCGCGAGCTCACCGAGTCCGCGACCACGGTGACCTGTCCCGACGCGTCGGTGACGTCCTCCACCAGGATCTCGTTGCTGCCCACGTCGCTCGCCATCACCGTGGCCGCGACGCTGGGCGCGCCGTTCGGCTCCACCACGGTGACGCGGATGGGATGACGGGCGTCACGCACCTGGAGGTCCACGCGCTGCGTCTGGCCCGCCTCCACCTCCGCGTTCTTCTCCTGGTCACCATTCTGGCTGCCCGTGTCGGCCAGCCACGCCCTCAGCTTGTAGCGGCCTTCGCGCACCCGCATGGACCACGTCCCGTCCCGCGCGACGGGCACCTGGAGCGACTCCGTGTGCGCGGTCCCCTCCCGCATGGCGTACACCGTGACGGGCCTGCGTGGCGCGCTCCCATCCTCCATCCGGACGGTGCCTTCGAGCACGCCTTCACCCGAAAGCTGGATGCGGAGCTGGCGCGTCTCGCCCTCCTTCACGCTCACCCGCTCACGGACATGCATCTGGCTGCCGGGGCGGCTCGCGGCGACGAAGAGGTCGCCCGGAGGCACGTCCTCCAGGACGAAGGCACCGGCCGCGTCGGTCGCCGCGCTCAGGACGCCTTCAACGGGGCGCCGGCCCCAGCGATGCTCGGCGGTGAGCAGGATGCCCGCCAGCGGCGCGGACGCCGCGTCCACCACCGTGCCCTCGATGCGGCCATTCGCCAGGAGCTCCGCGACGAGCTCGAAGCGCTGGCCTTCCAGCACGCTGATGCCCTCTCGCGTCAACGAACGGAACCCCTTCGCCTGGACGCGCACGGTGTAGGTCCCCGGCGCCAGGCCCTCCGCCTCGAAGCGCCCCTCCGCCGACGTGACGGCGCTGGCGGCCGGCGCGCCCACCGCGTTGGGGAGGAGGGCCAGCGCGCCGGGGGTGATGCTCACCACCGCGCCCTCCACGGGGGCCCCTGAGTCCTTGCGGCGCACGTCCCCCGCCACGGCCGCGGGCTGCCCCAGGCGGATTCGCAGCCCGCCCACCGTCATGCCCGCGCCCACCACGACGCGCCCTTGCGCCGTGCCCGTGAGGCGCCCCTGCCGCGCGGAGACCTCATGGACGCCGGGCACCACCTCCAGGGAGAAGGCGCCGCCCTCGCTGGTCTCCGCGTGCAGGGGAACGCCCATTCCGGAGGCCGTGACGAGCGCGCGCGCTGCGGGCGCCCCGCCCGAGCGCTCGACGAAGCCCTCGATGAAGGCCGAACCGTCCATTTCGACGGTGAGCGCCGCGCCCGGCACGAGGACCCGCTCGACGCGCGTGGGCGCGTGCCCGGGGGCCTGGGCCTCGAGCTGGTACTCGCCAGGCGCGAGGCCCTCGAAGCGGAACGCGCCCCGCGCGTCACTGGCGGCGGTGTGCCGCGCTTCTTCGGGGACGTCCGGGGTGCTGGCGGCCAGCGGCGTGCGCGGCGTGAGGGTGAGCCGCGCCAGCGAGACGGGCTCACGCGAGGCCCGCGCCACCGTGTGGCCCTCCAGCACCGCGCCCGCCTCCAACGTGAGCCGCACCCGCGTGCGCGCCTCGCCCCGTGGCCGGGTGACGCTCACCTGGGCGGGTGCGACCCCCTCCGCCTTCGCGCTGACGAGGTAGCGCCCCGGCCGCGCGGGGAGCACCACCCCACCCGAGGCATCCGTGGAGCCCTGCCCCGCGATGAACCAGGACGCGCCGCCGCCCCGCCGGAGGTCGCGGGCCCCCAGGAGGTACGCCGTGACACGCGCGCCTCGCACCGGCCCGGCGCCGGTGACGACCTCGACGTGGAGCACGCCCTCCCGCTCCCGCATCGGCTCGGCGACCCACGGCGTCCCCGTCTCCTCTCGTGAGGCCGAGGGACTGGACGGCGCGGCGCCCTGGCTGGCGGAGGCGGAGGCCTGTCCCTCCCGCCGGGCACGGTCGCCTTCCGTGAGGGACGCCGTCGCCTGCTCCGGCGAGGTCAGCACCCGCCAGCCGAGTGCGGCCCCCAGCAACAGCACGACGACAGCCACCGCGAACGTCCTCTTTCGAGCCATGGCTCCTCCCCAGGGGGGCATCCTGCCGTCCGGCGGCGGTGCGCGGCCAGCCCACGCCGCCCTGAAGCCTCCGAATCCGTGGAGCGCGAGGCGGGCGCCGTGGCGGTTCGTCCCTGTCGGCGCGCGCCTCCTCCCGAATCCCAGACAGGCTCGCGGGCCTCACGTACCTCCGGGGCCTCCAGCGGGACGGCACCAACGGCCCCACGGTGGACTCCAGACAGACGGACGCGCCTTTCGGAATGCCCCATAGACAATCAGTCCCTGTAACCTTTCATGTCACAAGGCCTGCGGGGATGTTTCAGATGTGACACCAATCACTCGACGTGTATCCAGGCCTGACATCATGGTAGAGAAAGGCGCCGTCCAATCCACCCCCACCAGAGTACCCACCATGCCCCTCTTCTCGCGAAAAGTGCTCGCTCTCCTTGCATTCTTCATGTCCTCGACCGCGCTGGCAGGGGAGACGTGGGTCCAGGGACGCGCGACGCTCCACGCCTGTGTCTACGCCCACACCTATGAGGCCCAGGTCGAGCTGAACTACCGGAACTACGACCTGCCCTGGGGCACCTCCGTCTATCTCATCTACGGTTGGGGCGGGCTCAACAACTTCGTGCCGTACGACTGGGAAGACACGCAGACCATCGAGGTCTTCGCGTCGGCGCCGTGGACGTGGAGCACCACGGTGACGAGCATCATCTCCACCCGCACCACGCCGAAGTGGGCCGAGCACATCGACTTCGTCTGGAAGGTCGTGCTCCCCAACGGCCACGAGTTCTACGAGAAGGGCAACAACTCCACCTGGGGCTACTACGCCGCCAGCCTCCTGGACATCGCGGACCGCCCGTGCACGTCGGACGGCAACTTCGTGGGCCCCATGTACCCGCTGTCGGTCACCTCCATCGAGAAGTGGTAGCCATTCCGCCTCCAGCGCACCGGCGCGCCCACGCGGCGACGTGGCGCGAACGCCTGCTCAATGCAGCGTGAACACGCCACGCCGCGCATCCCAGGAGAGGCCATGGCGCCGCAGCAGCGGCGTCAGGTCTGTCACCACGGACGGTGGCTGCGCCATGGAGTCGAAGCGCAGCAGGCGGAGCGTCCGGTCCGAGGCGGCTGACGCCAACCACGCACCGTCAGGCGTGAAGGCCACCGCGGCGACGAACCCCTGCTGTCCGGGCACCTCGCCCATGAAGGCTCCGTCGGGCAGCCGCCAGACCTTCACTTCGCCGCCCACGCCTCCGGACACCACGAGCGCGCCCTGGGGCGCCACCGCGAGCGACAAGACGCCCACCGTCCGCTCATCCATCGACGTCAGCACACGGCCTTCTTCGAGGCTCCAGAGCCGGATGGGCTGACGCATCCCCGCCGTCAGCAGCGCCCCGGACGCCAGGAACGCCACGGCGCGGACCCGGTCGCCCGCCTCCAGGACGCGCTGCGACGTGCCCCGCGCCACGTCCCAGACGCGCACCGTGTGGTCCGCCGCCCCTGACGCCAGTCTCTGTCCCGTGGCGTCGAACGCCAGGGCCCACGGCTTCCCGGTGTGCCCCGTCAACCGGGCGACCTCTGTGGCGGAGGCGAGGGACCAGAGGACGACGTCCTGCCCTACCCCCGCCGCGAGCAAGGCGCCGTCCGGACTGAAGGCCAGCGCCCGGATGGACTCGGGCGCGGCGGGCATCACCATCACCTGACCGCCGGACCGCACGTCCCGCACTTGCACCTCGCCCTTCAACGTCCCCACCGCCAGCAGCCGGCGGTCCCTGCTCACGGCCACGGCCCCCACCGCGTCCGGAGTCTCCAAGCGGGAGTGGAGCTCGCCGCTGGGCGACACGGACCAGCGCCGCAAACCGTCCTCCCCACCCGACACGAAGGCGCCTGGCCCCACGGAGGCCAGCACCTCCATCCAAGCGGGGGCTTCGCGCAGCAGGACGTCCGGTGGAACCTCCGGCCGCGACCAGACCTTGAGGACGCCGTCCATGCCCCCGGAAGCGAAGGTGCGGCCATCCGGAGACAGGGCCACCGACATCACGAAGGTCCGGTGGGCGTCCAACCGCTCCAGCACCTCGCCGCCGCGCGCATCCACCCACTGCACGCGCCCCTCCCAGCCGCCCTGCACGAACTGCTGGAAGCGGGCGTCGATGGCGACGACGGACAGCTCGCCCGTGTTTCGCTGCACGTCGAGCAGCGCCCCCGTCCGGGCATCCCAGAGACGGAGGGCGCGGTCCGACGACGCGGTCATCACCCGCTCGCCATCCGCCGAGAACGCACACGAGGTCACCTTGCCCCCGTGGCCCGTCAACCGACGCAGCTCGCGGCGCTCCACCAGGTCCCACACCCGCGCGGTCCGGTCGAGGCCCGACGACACCACCCGGCCTCCATCCGGCGCGAAGGCCACGGCGCTGACGATGTCGTCGTGCGTGAATCGGAGCACTTCCGCGCCATCCCGGACGCTCCAGACTCGAACGGTCCGGTCCAGACCGCCGCTCGCCAGCCGCTCGCCATCCGGGGAGAAGGCCAGGCCCAGCACGACGTCCGCGTGCCCGGACAGCAAGGCCACCCTGCGCCCCTCCTTCCAGTCCCAGAGCCAGAGCGCCCCGGGCCTGCCCGCGGCGGCCAGCCACCGGCCGTCCGGGGAGAAGGCGACGGCGTGGAGCTCGGCTTCATGGCCCTTCAGCTCCGCCACCTGCGTCCCGGTCGCCACGTCCCAGACGCGCACGATGGCGTCATGGCCCCCTGACGCCAGCAGCCTGCCGTCGGGCGAAAACGACAAGGCCAGCACGGAGCCTTCGAAGGTCTTCGCCCACCGGAGCGCGGATGCACGCGCGGTCGCCCAAGCCTGTCCCCAGCGCGCCGTGGGCGAGTCCTCCGCCTGGCGCGCGGCCGCGAAGCAACCCGACGCCAGGGCCCACTGCCGCGTCTCCACCGCCGCGTCACCCCGGGCACGGAAGAGCTCGGACCGGGCGTCTCGCGGCGCCACCTCCTCTGGCGCGGGACGCAGCCCCGCGCAGGAGACCGTGAGCAGGACGAGGACCCACCAACACGAACGCACGCGCATCCTGGCTTCATGCCCCGGGAGACGGACGGGACACAATCCCCCTTCGCGCGGCGCTCAGGGCCATGGTGGAGGACGAGCATCGTCCGCGTCACTGGCGATGCGGGACAAGGCCGCAATGAAGACACATGCCTCCCCTTCCGCGACAAAGCTTGACGCTCCCAAGGCGCCACGAATCCCGAACCCACACGGCTTGCCCAACCACGTTCAATACATCATCAGTCACGCGCTTTTCCGCCCGGCGGTCTGCCGTGGCGTGTCGCGGCGCCCAAGGCAGACGCCACGGCATGGACGACCGTCACCGCCGCTCCGCTCACGCGGGCATCGGGCCCACCAGGCGCCCCGCCCTCGCCCGTCCGTCAACGCGTGCCTGGGCGCCCCCTCCTGGCCTCCTGCCGCGGACGTTCCTCCGCGCTCGGCGGCCGTCCCTAGCTTGGCTGTAGGGGCCCTTCCATTCCTGGCCCCACGGAGGACAAAGCCATGCCCTTGGATCCACAGCGTGAGCCTGCGCGGACAGGCGGAGGACAACCACCCGGTCTGCTCCCCGACCGGGTCGAGCAGCTACGAGCCCGGCTGCGCGGCCGGCTCGTGCGCCCCGATGACGCGGACTACGAGGAGCACTGCCGCGTCTACAACGCCATGATTCACAAGCGCCCGGCGCTGATTGCCCGATGCGCCGACGTGGCGGACGTCCTCGCGGCGGTGGCCTTCGCACGAGAGCAGGGCCTCCTCCTCGCGGTCCGTGGCGGCGGCCACAACGGCGGAGGACTGGGCACCTGTGACGGCGGCCTGGTCGCCGACCTGTCGCCCATGCGCGGCGTCCGGGTGGACCCCGCGTCGGGCACCGTGCGCGTCGCGGGAGGGAGCGTCTGGGGCGAGGTCGACCACGCCACGCACGCCTTCGGGCTCGCCGTTCCGTCAGGCATCATCTCCACCACGGGCGTGGGAGGGCTGACGCTGGGTGGCGGCATCGGGCACCTCACGCGGCGCTTCGGACTCACCATCGACAGCCTGCTCGCCGTGGACATGGTGCTGGCGGACGGGCGCTTCGTCACCGCGAACGCCGAGCAGCACCCGGACCTGTTCTGGGCGGTGCGCGGGGGCGGCGGCAACTTCGGCGTCGTCACCTCCTTCCTCTTCCAGGCCCACCCGGTGGACACCATCCTGGGCGGCCCCACGCTCTGGCCCCTGGAGCGCGCGGCCGAGGTGATGAAGTGGTACCGCGAGTTCATCCCCGCGGCGCCCGAGACGCTCAACGGCTTCTTCGCCTTCCTGACCGTGCCGCCCGCGCCGCCCTTCCCGCCGCACCTGCACCTGCAGAAGATGTGCGCCGTGGTGTGGTGCTACACCGGGGACCCGGAGCAGGCCGACGCGCTCTTCGCGCCCGTGCGCGCCATGGCCCCCGCGCTGGACGGCGTGCAGGCCATGCCCTTCCCCATGTTGCAGAGCGCCTTCGACGCGCTCTACCCGCCGGGACACCAGTGGTACTGGCGCGCGGACTTCGTGCGGGAGCTGAGCGACGAGGCCATCGGAAGGCACGTCACGTTCGCCCAGCGCCTGCCGACCATGCAGTCCACCATGCACCTCTACCCCATTGACGGGGCGGCCCGCCGGGTGGCCCCGGGCGGCACCGCGTTCAGCTTCCGCGACGCGAGGTGGTCCGAGGTCATCGTCGGCGTGGACCCGTCGCCCGCCAGGGCAGCGGACATCACCACCTGGACGAAGGAGTACTGGGAGGCCCTGCATCCCTACTCGGCGGGCGGCGCCTACGTGAACTTCATGATGGAGGAGGGCCAGGAGCGCGTACAGGCCACGTACCGGGACAACTACGCGCGGCTGGTGGAGGTCAAGGAGCGATACGACCCGAGCAACCTTTTCCGCGTGAATCAGAACATCCGCCCCGGCGAGGGCGCGGCGCTCCGCCATTAAGCCACCATTCGCCCAAGCCCTCGCTCGCCCGGGGCCGCCCCGGTTGGTACCTTCCACGCCCGCAATTCGCTCCACCCCAACCGCGAGGAGACTGAGGCATGGCGACGGGCTTCGAGGATTACCGGATGGAGGACCCCTCGCTCTTGGCGAACGTGCGCGAGGCGCTGCTGCAATCCTACTTCGCGGACTTCGATCCGCTCTTCCTGAAGACGCAGGCCGGTCAGTCGGACATCGCGGACCATGTGGACGGCCGCTACAACCGGTGCGTCGACCACGTGCTGCCCTGGCTCGCGCGGTACACGAAGCTGGGCCAGACGGACATCGTCGAGCTGGGCTGCGGCACCGGCTCCAGCACGGCGGCCTTCGCCCAGGTCGCCCGCCACGTCTCCGGCTACGACATCCACGCGCCCTCCGTGCACGCGGCCCGCAGCCGCATGACGGCCCTGAAGCTGGGCAACGTCGACATGCGCGTCGTGGAGCCCGCGAAGCTGCTGGAGTCGCTGAAGCAGGACAACCCCAACGGCGCCGACATCTTCGTGCTGTACGCCGTGCTCGAGCACCAGACGCCCGCCGAACGCCTGGACACGCTCCGGACCGGCTGGGAGCTTCTGCGGCCGGGAGGGCTGATGGTCGTCGTGGATACGCCCAACCGGCTCGTGTACTTCGACGCGCACACGTCCTTGATGCCGTTCTTCCACCTGCTGCCGCCCGAGCTCGGGTGGCCGTACGCCTCCCGGTCCCCGCGCGAGAACTTCCGCGACACCATGGCCCAGGTGTCCGCGGAGAGCGCGCCCATGATGCTGACGCGGTGGGGGCTGGGCGTCAGTCACCACGAGCTCGAAGTGGCGCTGGGGGACATCGAGCCCTTCCTGGTGGGGACGGGCTTCGAGCCTGAAATCCTCGACATGTTCCCCGTCACCCTCGACGAGGAGGTCTTGCGCCTGTACGTGGAGAAGAGCGGAGCGCGCGTGCCCGCGGCCTTCACCCGGAACACGCTGAACTTCGTCCTGCGCAAGGGTGACAACGCCGACCTCATCGCCCGCCGGAGCGCGCCGCCTCCCTTCCGGCACCTCGCCGAAGTGGCGTCTCACCGTGCCCAGGCCCAGCGCGTCCAGGAGCTGGAGCAGCACCTCCAGGCGCAGGCCCAGCGCATCCGGGAGCTCGAGGCGCACATCGCCACGCCACCCTTGCGGCACCAGCTCGCCGACCACCTCAACGGCGCGCTCAAGCAGACCGCGCTCCACCGGCAGGCCCGGAGGCTCGTTGAATGGTCGGTGGGCCGCGTCAAACGCGGCTCGCGCTGAGCCTCCCCGGCCACCTTCACTGGAACCCGGCGCCCGTGACGCACTCCCGTGAAACACAACATCCGGGAAAAACACCGTCAGGTCTCACCATACGTCACTGAAACACATACCAGCAGAGGTCGAGCGAGCAGGCGGGGCGAAGCAGACCCAATTTACAGCGATGGCTCCTGCGCCCGAGGATGGACGCATTCATGCGTCACCTCCGCATCTTGGCTCGCGCGCCGGCGTTTCACGTCTCATCCGGTGTTTCATCTGGCTCCTCCCGACGCGCCGCGTGGCGCTGGGTGTTGCCGCTGCTCCTGGTGCTCTCCGCCACCGCGAGGGCGGACACCGGCCCCGCGAGCGTCGACTTGCAGGAGGGCTGGCGGTACCGGTGGGGCGACTCACCGCCGGGGCCCGCGGACGTGCCGGCCTGGGCCCTGGAGTCCGGCGACGGGCAGGCCTGGCAACCCGTGGCCGCGCTCCGTGAGCCCCCGGGCCGTCAAGGGCAGACCTTCCTGTGGCTGAGCATCCCCGTTCCCCAGGGCGGGTGGCTGGAGCCCGCGCTCTATCTGGGGACGGTGGCCAATGCCTTCGAGCTGTACGCGGATGGACGGCTCATCCAGTCGGGCGGGAGGCTGAACCCCACGGGCATCGAGGAGACGGACAACCTGGCGTGGCGGCTGGTCCCCCTGCCGCCCTCGGTGGCGGGCTCGCGCCTGCTGCTGCGCATCCAGAGCAGCGGTCCGCTCATCGGCGTGGGGGGCGCGGCCCGGGTGGGCCCCCACCACGCGCTGCTCGCGACGGTGACGCGCACGGGGCTGGCGCCCTTCGTCATGGGCATGCTGCTGCTCACCGTCGCCTGCCTGACCATGGTGGCGGCCCTCGTGCGGCGCCAGACGAAGATGCTGGTGCCGCTCACCCTCTTCGCCGGTGGCTCGGCGGCGATGCTGCTGGGCACCGGCGGCCTGCTCTCCGCGCTCTGGGACGAGTATCTGCTGGGGAGCAAGCTCACGCTGCTGGGCTCGTATTGCATCCTGCCCGGGCTCGGCTGGTTCATCTCGGACAGCATCCTGGAGAACCGGATGCGCTGGTTCCGCTGGGGCGTCTGGGCCAGCTGCGTTCCGGCCGCGCTCCAGGCCATCATCGTGATGGTTGACCTGGGCATGGCGCAGCGGAACCTCAACTTCTTCGTCCTCTACTCCGTGCCCTGCCTGCTCACGTGCGTCATCGTCGCGAGCATCTCGGCGTGGCAGGGCAACCGCGACGCGCGAATCTTCGCCACGGGTCTGGGCGTGTTCTTCGGCGTCGTCATCCACATCTCGCTTCCGGTGTTCGGCCTGGCGGAGTCCACCGATTCGCTCATGCATTGGGGCTTCCTGGCCCTCACCTTCTCGCTGGTGGGCATCGTCGCCCGCCGCTCGGCGCTGGTGGTTCGCGCGCTCGCGTCCCACACGCACCAGCTCGAGGAGCGGCGCGAGGAGGTGAAGCGGCTCGCCCAGGACATGGGACGTGGCGCTGGCGAGCTGGCGACGGTGGTCCAACAGCTGCGCACCTCCAGCGAGGCGCAGACGGCGGGTGTCAGCCGGCAGGCCGCGGCGCTCCGGGAGGCCGAACAGACGGTCCAGGAGATCCGGCAGGGCTCGCTGGTCACCGCGGACAAGGCGCGGCTGCTCGCCAGCTCCATTGAAACCGCGGAGGAGGCGGGGCGGGACGGCGGCGCGGCCATCACCCGCACGCTGACCAACCTGGAAGCCATTCGCCAGGAAGTGTCGGAGATGGCGCGGAGCATCCTCGCGCTGGATTCGCGCACCCGTGAGATTTCCACCATCGTGGACACCGTGAAGGGCCTGGCGGACCAGTCCAACATGCTGGCCATCAACGCCGCCATCGAGGCCGCGCGCAGCGGCGAACATGGACGGGGGTTCGGCGTCGTGTCACGCGAGGTGCGCAGCCTCGCCGACCAGTCCATCCTCGCCACCCACCGCATCCGCGAGGTGCTCGACGGGGTGAGTCTGAGCATGCGGGAGACGGCGAAGATGAGTGAGCAGGGCGAGCAGCGCGTGAAGGCGAGCCTGGACGCGGTGCGCGTCTCCGGCGCCCAGCTCCAACGGCTCGCGGGCATCATCGATGACACCGGCACCAGCGTGCGGCAGATCTCCGCGGCGGTGGCGCAGCAGGACGCGGGCACCTCCCAGATTGCCCAGGCCATCCAGGACCTGTCCGCGCAAATGCAGCACACGCTGCGCACCGTCGAGGAGACGCAGAAGGTGACGGGCTCGGTGCAGACGCTCGCGGAGCGCATGGAGGGGACGGCCCGCCTGGCGCTCCAGGCAGGCGCGCTGGAGGGGTGACGACGCTGGGAAAGCGCCTGGGTTGCGGCGCCGCGCCCTGGGTGCTGAGAAGCAGGGATGGCGCAGAACATCTATGACGACCCTGGCTTCTTCCACGGCTACAGCCAGCTCCGGCGCTCCCAGGAAGGGCTCGCGGGGGCGCCGGAATGGCCCGCGCTGCGGGCGATGCTGCCCGCGCTCCGCGGCCTCCGCGTCCTCGACCTCGGCTGTGGCTACGGCTGGTTCTGCCGGTGGGCGCGGGAGCAAGGCGCCCGGCAGGTCCAGGGACTCGACGTCTCGGCGCGGATGCTGGAGCGGGCCCGCCAGCTCACCTCCACCGGCGACATCGTCTACACCCAGGCGGACCTGGAGACGGTGGAGCTGCCCCACGCCCGCTTCGACCTCGTCTACAGCTCCCTGGCCTTTCACTACATCGAAGACCTGCCGCGTCTGCTCGCGAAGGTCCACGGCGCCCTGGTTCCGGGCGCCGCGCTGGTCTTCTCCATCGAGCACCCCATCTACATGGCGCCGTCCCATCCAGGCTGGCGGGTGGATGAGCGCGGACAGAAGACCTGGCCACTCCACGCCTATCAAGTGGAGGGCCCCCGCACGACGGATTGGCTCGCCAAGGGCGTCCTCAAGTACCACCGCACGCTGGGCACCGTGCTGAACGCCCTGATACACACCGGCTTCGACCTGCGCCACGTGGACGAATGGGGACCGAGCGCGGCCCAGCTCGCCGCCCAGCCCGAGCTGGCCGAGGAGCGGGAGCGCCCGATGATGCTGCTCGTGTCCGCGCGGCGATAGGCGACTGGCTACAGCCGGACCTGGAGCCGGAGCCCCGGCTGGAGCCAGAAGTGGAGCGCCTTGTCCTCGATGTCCTCGGACACCTCCGACCAGCCCAGGCGGGCCGAGGCACGCGAGTACTGGCCCACCGTGGCCACCGCGTAGGGCCCCAGCCAGACCTGGGAGGACAGCCGGAAGTCCAGCCCGCCCTGCAGGTGGACGAGCTCCATTCCCCGCATCGAGCTCGAGCCCCGGATGTCGCCCGACGACGCCTCGAACTCCGCGATTTCGTACCCCACGCCCAACCCCAGCCACGGGCTGAGCGCGCCGGTCGTCGTGACGTGGTAGTTCACATCCACGCCGAAGCGCAGCACGCGGCCCTCACAATCAATGGTCACCGGGCAGAGGTCCGGGTTGACCTGCGCGAACCCGACCTGGCCGTAGATTCCCAGAGAGACATTGCGGTTGAGGAAGTACCCCACGTCGATTTGAGGCGCGATGGCGCCCTCGAAGCGGTCATTCAAGGGAGCATTCTCAAACGCATCACCCACCGGCACCCCATAGCCTCCGCGCAGTCCCAAGGTGAAGCCCGCCCCCGAGCTGTCTGCTTGGGCGACGGCGGGCACCGCCAGGAGAAGGGTGGATGGGAGCAGGAGCGACCGGACGCGGCTTCGAAAGGAGCTGTTCACGGCGCCGCGCCTCTGCAATGGCATGGCCAACCGTCCACGCCGTCATTTCGCGGGCTTTTCGCCAGGCCACGTCCCGCCGTGTGCATCCCACTGCACAGCCGGTGCGAACCCCCCTTTCCATCGGCCCATCCCGGTGAAGGGGGCAGCCCGCTCCACTTCGCGCCCCGGAGCGGCTGGGATGTGCGGCATTGGCGGCGTGGTGGGTCGGGTGCATGGGAGGCCCCGACGAGCAGGCAGACGCATTCGGTGAGCAGGCGCTGAGTGGAGCCACCGCACCGTGTCCCGGACGCCGAAGGGAGAACGGAAGTTCCTGGGGCCCTTCAGCGAGCAGGAAGTCACCCTCAGCCTGGCCGACCTGCCCGCGCATGACGAGGTCGAGGTCCGCCTGGAGCTCTTCGTCCTGAAGTCGTGGGATGGGAATGACGCGGCGAAGGGCCCCGACCGCTGGGTCGCGAGCGTGGACGATGGGCCCATCCTGCTGGATGCCACCTTCTCCAACGACGCCGCGCCGTTCGATGCACGCTACGCGCAGTCGTACCCGGAGCCCTATCCCCAGGGCAGCTATCCGGGCCTCACCGGCGCCGCGCAGAAGGGCAAGCTCGGGTACCCGGATGCGTCCGGCTACGGCAGCCGGGGCGACGCCATCTACCCGCTGACCTTCACCTTCAGGCACACCGGAGACCGGCTGACGCTCCGCTTCGCGGACCCGCCGCGCGGCGAGGCCAACGAGCAGTGGGGGCTGGATTCGGTGCAGGTGCGGGTCCGGAAGAGGAAGACGGGGGACCTGCTGGTCAGCAACAACGTGAGCAACAGCGTGCTGCGCTACGACGGGAAGACGGGCGTCTTCCTCGGCTTCTTCATCCCGCCGGGCAGCGCCGGGCTCTCCAACCCGCAGGAGCTCGTCTACGGACCGGATGGCAACCTCTACATCGCCAGCTTCAACACCCGGGAGGTGCTGCGCTTCAATGGGAAGACGGGCGCCTTCATCGACATCTTCGTGCCCGCCGGCAGCGGTGGCCTGGGCTTCCCCGGCGGCCTCATCTTCGGCCCCGATGGCAACCTGTACGTCGCCGACAGCTTTGGCGGCACCAACAGCGTGCTGCGCTACGACGGGACCACGGGCGCCTTCATCGACGTGTTCGCCTCGGGCGGCGGGCTGTTGGTTCCCCAGAAGATGGCCTTCGACAAGAAGGGGAACCTGTTCGTCGTCAGCATCCTGGGCAACAACGTGGTGCGCTACGACGAGAATGGAGCGTTCTTCCCCGCGGCGGGGCAGTCCGGCGCCATCTTCATTCCGGGCATCGATGCCGTGACGGTCGCCATTGGCAAGGACCACAAGCTCTACGTCGGCACCACGGCTGGCGATGACGTCTTGCGCTTCAACGCCAGGACGGGCGCCTTCATCGACGTGTTCGTCGAGCCGGGAAGCGGCGGGTTGACTGACTTCGTGGACATGGAGTTCGGCCCGGACGGCAACCTGTACATCCCGGACTTCCTCCCGGGGACGGTGCTGCGCTACAGCGGGAAGACGGGGGACTTCATCGACGTCTTCGTCGGGGTGGGGACTGGCGCCAACGCGGCCACCCTGACGTTCATGCCCTCCAAGCACCACCACAAGCCACACGGATACGAAGCGGACTGAGGTCCACCGTCCCCAGCGGCGCAACGCGCGGCCACGCCTCCGCTCCCGGATGAGCGCCACGAGCGCTCGAAGGCTGGCGGGGGCGTGCCGCTTCGCATGACGGCCGCCACGCTCCAGCGCATTCGCGAGGCCTCCTGCATTCAGTGCGCCTCAGGTCAGCTCGGGTGCCCGCCGCTCTTGCCGGACGCTGGCGCGGAGCCCCCACGCCTCCGGCGGCGGCGCCTCGACGGAGGACTTCCGGAAGCACCTCCCAGCTCGCGCAACACCCGCGCCCGGACACCGCCCTCCAGGTGAAGCTCCCGCATGAGCGCATGCACCTGCCGGCCCCCATGGGGATGGCGCAGGGCCTCGCTCAGGCGCTCGACGACATCGATGCGCAGGGCCACGCTCCCGAGCACCTCGTACCCGTAGGCGCGCGCCTCCCGGCCGTCCAGCGAGGAGGCCGGGAGTACGGGCTCACGCGGCACGCCCATGGGCACCGGCCGTTGCAGGAACAGTGACGTCAGCATGCGGCGCCGCTCCAGCGCATGCGGGGCCAGGGCCTCCGCGACGTAGACGAAGCGGTGTCCCTCACAGACACCCTGCTCGCGCAAACGCGCCCGGGCCTCCTCATCCAGGAGCCGCCACTGCTCGCGTGCTTCCCCCTGGCTGATCACCCCCAGCCCCTCGGAAAGGCGGTACGCGAGCCCCCGCGCCACGGGGGAGCGCCCCGCGCCGGAAAAGGACTCCGCGGGGAAGCCGCCCATGGCCTCGGTGACGAGGTCTCTCGCCAGCGCGAGCAGCCGCCGCTCCAGCCGCTGCCGGGCGCCGGCCGTCCAGACCTCCGGCTCCGCCAGCGCCAGCAAGGGGGAGCGGCGGTCCGTGCCACGAACGAGGCGCGCCAGCGGCTCGCCCTCGAAGGAGATGACGCCCGCCGCGTCCACCTGGAAGGCGTCGTGGCTCGCGTCCACCACGCGCTGGACGAACTGCTCCTCCGTCATCGCCGAGCCGTCAGCGCCCGGCATCTCGTCCAGCAGGTGCCCCAGCTTCGCGAAGGGACTGTCGGAGCCGGCCGCGGGCCGCGCGGTGGGCCGCGCGAAGCGGCGCGCGCTGCGCCTCGCCGCCCGCTGCACGAAGCGCTCGACGAGCCGCTCATGGAGCGCGTCCCCCAGCGCATCCTCGATGCCACGGGTGCGCGCCTGCCACTGCTCCGCCTCGCGCAGCCAGCCCGGCCGGTGGCTGATGTACGTCCAGATGCGGATGGCCGCCAGGCGGTCCATCAGCGTGTGGAGGTCGCCGGACACGTCGTCGAGCGGCGACACCTGCTTGTTCAACCAGGTGGGGTCCAGCCGCCCGTCTCCGGCGGTGAGCTGCAGGAAGGTCTCCCGCAGCAGCGCGACGTGCTGCCCGAAGAGCCCCTTGCGGAAGTCAGGTATCTGGCAGACCTGCCACAGCAGCTCCACCATGGCCGGCCCCCTGGCCAGCTCCTGGATGGCCGGCACGCGCGAGAGGTCCTTGAGCGCATCGAAGTCGTCCGCGCGCTCCACGCGGATGAAGGCGCTGTGCCCCGGCGCGCGCGCCAGCGAGTCCAGCAAGGCCTCCGGGCTGGAGAAGTCGAGCGCCGAGTTGCGCCAGATGAGGCTCCGGACCGCCGGGAAGCGGTGCGTTTCAATGGCGGAGACCACCCGCGGCGGCAGCTCCGGCAGCGTGTTCAGGGTGCCGAAGCTCCCGTCGTTCAGGTGACGCCCGGCGCGTCCGGCGATCTGCGCCAGCTCATCCGGGTAGAGCTCCCGCTGGTCGGCGCCGTCGAACTTGGACAGCGCGGCGAAGGCCACGTGGTTGAGGTCCAGGTTCAACCCCATGCCAATGGCATCCGTGGCCACCAGGTACTGCACCTCCCCGGACTGGTACATGGCCACCTGGGCGTTGCGCGTCCGGGGCGACAGCGCCCCGAGCACCACGGCCACGCCGCCCCGGAGCCGCCGCAGCGACTCGGCCAGCTCGTACACGCGGTCCGCGGAGAACGCGACCACCGCCGACCTCGGCGGGAGGCTCTTCAGGGAGCGATGCCCGGCGTAGCGAAGCTGCGACAGGCGGGTGGCGCGCTTCACCGACGCGTGGGGGATGAGCGTCTGGACCATGGGCCGCATGGTGTCCGCGCCCAGGAACCAGGTCTCCTTGCGTCCCCGCGCATGAAGCAGCCGGTCCGTGAAGACGTGCCCGCGCTCGCGGTGGGCGGCGAGCTGGATTTCATCCACCGCGATGAAGTCCACGGCCTTGTCGGTCGGCATCGCCTCGACGGTGCAAATCCAGTAGTCGGGGCGCGGGGGCAGGCGCTTCTCCTCCCCCGTCATCAGGGCCACCCGGCCCTCGCCCACCCGGGCGGTCACCCGGTCATAGACCTCCCGGGCGAGCAGGCGGAGCGGCAACCCCATGATGCCCGAGTCATGTTCGAGCATGCGCTCGATGGCCCGGTGCGTCTTCCCCGTGTTCGTGGGCCCCAGCTCCGCCACGACGACGGACGACCGGCTGGATGGGCTGGCGTTCATCCGCGGATTCTAACCTCGGGGCAGCCCCGCCGCCCGGCGCTCCTGGCGGCGAGGCCCCTCCCAGTCCAGCCCGGCGAGGACTCCGGATTGACCGACCCTGAAGCTGCGCCCCTCCCGCATCTGGACCACGACGCCGCGGACATCGTGGCGGCCCCATTGACATGTCACCTCGCGGGCCGAACACGTCAACGGGCGCGTCATCACCCTCCGGCGCGAATCAACCCTCGGGAAGAACAGCGGTCCGCCAGGGGCGTGCGGTGGCACGACAAGTGCTCTGTCCCAGGCAAACCCTGGCACATCCTCAAGGAGCCGCTCTCATGTGCACGAACTTCCTCATCGTCGCCAAGGACTCGAGCGCCGTCGTCGGCCGCAGCATGGAGTTTGGCGTCGACCTTCATTCCAAGCTGAGGGTCCACGCCCCCGGGGAGACCTTCCGCTCTCCGGCGTCCATGCTGAACCCCCATGGGCTGACGTGGACCTCGAAGCATGGCTTCGTCGGCGTCACGGGAGACCTCTTCGGCATCACCGCCATCACGGATGGCCTCAACACGGAGGGGCTGTCCGCGGGCGCGCTCTGGATGCCTGACTCCCAGTTCCCCCACGCCACCGACCCGGCCAAGGCCCTGGCGCCGGAGCTCTTCGTGAGCTGGGCGCTGGGGAACTTCGCCACCGTGGAGGAGGTGTACGACGTCCTCGTGCGCAAGGAGGTCCAAATCTGGCACAGCGAATGGCTGACGAAGCTCGCTCCGCTGCACTTCCCCATTCACGATGCGAAGGGCAACAGCCTGGTCGTGGAGTTCATCAACGGAGAGATGAACCTCTACACGGGCGAGGACAACCCCGTGGGCGTCCTGACCAACCACCCGACCTTCCCAGAGCAACTGCAGAACCTCAGGAACTATGCGCGGCTGAGCCCGTATGACACCGACCCGGTGACGTTGGGCTCCGCCCAGTTCAGCCCTCACGGGTGCGGCAGCGGCATGTTCGGGCTGCCAGGGGATTCGACGCCGCCCTCTCGCTTCGTCCGTACCACCTACCTCCGGCAGGCGGCGCAGGTCCCCACCAACGCGCACGAGGCGAGCGTGCTGGCGCTCCACCTGCTCAACGCGGTGGACATCCCGCTGGGTACCAGCCGCAAGCACGCGGATTCGCCCGACCAGGAGAAATGCGACCACACCCTCTGGGTCGTGGTGAAGGACCTCACGAACCGCGTCCTGAACATCCGCTTCTACGACAGCTTCGCCGTGCAGTCGGTGGACCTGAAGACGCTCGACTTCGCCGCCGCCGCGAAGCGCAAGAGCATTGACGTCCCTCCCATCACGTCGGGCATCGACATCACCGCGCGACTGGCGGGCTGAGCGCCCTGGTGCGGCGCCGGGCATCCCGATGCGGACGCCCGGCCGTCCCGGCAGCTGCCATGGCAACCCACGCCAGCCTCATGACCTGGCGCGCGGCATCTCAGTGGATGCGCAGGGCCAGCTTGCCCAGGTGATGCTTGCTCACGGCCTCCAGCGCGCGCCCCGCGTCATCCAGCCGGTACACCTGAGCGACCTCGACGTGGAAGGGCCCTGCTTCGATGAGCCGGTTGAGGCGCGCCAGGACGTCCGGGTTGGACTTGCCGTCGTAGGAGGACAGCTTGACGCCGTCAGGCGCGCGCGGCACCGGCTCCACGCCGTTCGGGTACGCGATGTGGCCGCCCTTCTTCACGGCCTGAAGCGCCTTGTCGATGCCCTCGCCACCCGCGAGCACCAGCGCCGCGTCGAACCCGTCCGGCGCGAAGTCCCGAACCGCCTTCGCCAGGTCGCCGTCGCCGCGTCCATCCACGGCCTGCTCCGCCCCCAGGCGCTTCACCAACGCCACGCCGTCCGCGCCAGAGGCCACCGCCATGACGCGCGCGCCGAGCCGCCTGGCGAGCTGCACCGCCAGATGGCCCACGCCGCCGCTCGCGCCGCACACCAGCACCGTCATGCCTTCGCGGATGCTCAGCGTGTCCTGCACCCCCTGAAGCGCCGTGATGCCGTCCGCGGCCAGGACGCCCGCCTGTTCCGCGCTCAACCCCTTGGGCATGGGCGCCGTGTCGCCCGCCTTCACCACCGCGTACTCGGCGAAGAACCCGCCCTTGTCGCTGAGGAAGCCAGAGGCGTACACCCTGTCGCCCACCTTGCGGTCCTTGACGCCTTCCCCCACAGCCACGATGGCACCAGCCCCGTCCGTCCCCAGCACATAGGGGAAGGATGACTTGCCCGGCTTGAGCTCCTCCATCTCGCCCTCACGCTCCGCCGAGTCCCATTGGCCGACACCCGCGGTCTCCACCTGGATGAGCACCTCTCCCGGGCCCACGGGAGGAACGGAGACCGTCTTCATGCCGAGCACCTCCGGCCCACCGAAGCGGTCAATGGCGGCGGCCTTCATCTGCGATGGAATGGACGTCTTCATGGAGGATTCCTCGCGGGCGGAGTGCTCACGCCCCGACAGGGTTCTCCCGGAGGCTGGGCACTCCCCCCATGGAATGCAGGGCCCGGCGCGAAGCCACGAGCCAGGGCACGCTCCCATGCCCGCCCGCGCCGCGCGCCCCATCACCGAGCGTGGAGGCGACCGCTCGAAGTGAGGCCCTGACGCAGCGCGGGCAGGTTCATCCCCGGTTCCTGCGCGGCCGGTGACACTTTCATGGCGTTTGGCTGCGACCCAGGACCTGCCACCTTCACCCCGCCAGCGCTTCGCGGGCGACCATGTGGATTCCCAGCAGCATCAAGCCGGCCAGGAAGCATGTCCGGAACAGCGCGGGCGGAAGCCGCTGGCGCAGCCCCTGTCCGGCCTGCATCCCCAGCAGCGCCGGAGCCAGCATCAGCAGGGACAGCCCCCAGTGCGCGCCGCCGGACTCGGGCGCGTTGACGTAGAGCCCCGCCGCCAGGGCAAGCGTGGACACCGTGAACGAGAGGCCCATGGCTTGAATCAACTCCTCGCGCTCGAACCCCAGCGCTTGGAGGTACGGCACCGCGGGGATGACGAAGACGCCCGTCGCCGCCGTGACGAAGCCGGTGAGCGCGCCCACCCAGGGCCCCACGTACTTCTCCCCCACCGGCCCCACCGCGATGCGGGCTCCGCTGAGGGCCCAGAGCGCGTAGGCGACCAGCGCCACGCCCAGCGACACCGTGGCCCAGGCCCCCACGGGCGCGCCCAGCACCCACGCTCCGGCGAGCGTCCCGACACAGACGCCGGCCTGCATCGGCGCCAATCGCCGCAACAAGGGACTCAGGGTCGCCCCGGGCCGAAGCTGCCAGACGTTGGTGACCAGCGAGGGCACGATGAGCAGGGCGGCCGCGGTCGCGGGCGGCATCACCAGGGCCAGCAACGCCATGGCGATGGTGGGCAGGCCCAGGCCCACCACGCCCTTGACGAAGCCCGCGAGCACGAAGACGGCCACGGTCAGCAAGAGATGGTCGGTGGATGGCATGGGCGCGGCCCCGAACGAGAAAGGGATTCGACCCGGCGAGTCTGCGTGCCCCCCGGCGGCCTGAGAATTCGGAAGGGCCCGCTGCCGCCTCAGGCTCCGCCTGAGGGTGCCCAGGTGCGCCCCGCTTCGCCGCGCGCCTCGCCGCGCCGTGAGCGCGCTATCGTGGCGGACAGGAGCACGCGACACACATGCCGACGACGAAGAACACCCGCCCCACGACGAGCAGCACGACCTCGCGTGAGGACACCGAGGCCCGGGTACGTGAGGCCCTGGCCGAGCTCGAACGCCTCGCCTCACCCACCGTGCGGGACGGACTCGCCCGGTATGGGATTCCCGCCGAGCACGCCCTGGGCGTGGCGATGCGGGACATCCAGGGGCTCGCGCGTCGCCTCGGGAAGGACCACGCGCTCGCCACGGCCCTGTGGAAGACCGGCGTCTACGAGGCACGCATGCTCTGTGCCTACGTCGGTGAAGTGGACCGCGTCACTCCCGCCGAGATGAACCGGTGGGCCCGTGACTTCGACAGTTGGGCGGTCTGCGACGGGCTCTGCTTCGCGCTCTGGGACCGCAGCCCGCATGCCTGGGCCATGACGGACACGTGGGCCGGCCACCGCGACGAATTCGTCAAGCGCGCGGCCTTTGCCCTGCTCGCCTCGCTCGCGGTCCACGACAAGGCCTGTGAGGACGCGCCCTTCCTCGGCGCGCTGGCGCTCATCGAGCGCGAAGCCACCGACGGCCGGAACTTCGTCAAGAAGGGGGTGAACTGGGCCCTGCGCGCCATTGGCGTCAGGCGCAGCCCTCCCCTCCGGAAGGCGGCGCGCGCCCTGGCCACCCGGCTCGCGGCCAGCGGTGACGCCACCGCGCGCTGGGTGGGGAAGGACGCGCTGCGCGCCTTCGCCAAGGCGGATGCGAAGCCGCCGAAGCCCGAACCCAAGGCGACCCGGAAGAAGGCCGCGGCGAAGACGCCGAAGCGCTCGCGCGGCTGAAGCCCGGTACGGGGTGCAGTGCCCCAGCATCCAGGAGCGGCCAGGTGGCGCAGGCGGCCCGGAAGCCGCGAGGCCCGGCGCCCCGCGGCGAAAGCGGGGCGCCGTGACGAAGCGCCAGGACTCGTAGCCCGTCCGCTCAGGCGGGACGTTCGACTCGGCCGTCCGCGTGCCGCGCGAAGCGGCCTTCCTCCCGGGGATGGACCGGGTCATTGGCCGGCCACGGCCAGCCGCCAAACCCCGTGCGCTGGTAGTCCGCGAAGGCCTGCTGGATTTCCTGCCGCGAGTTCATCACGAACGGGCCGTACTGCACGACGGGCTCGCCAATCGGGCGCCCCTGGAGCATCAGCAACTCCGCCTCGTCCGCGCCGCTGTTCTCCAACTCCACCGCCACGTCGGCGCGCAGCTCGATGCTGCGCGACGACGGAATGGCACGACCCGCCACGCGCAATCCGGAGCCGAGGAAGAAGTACAACATCCGGTTGCTGCCCTGGGCCGCCGCCGGCAGCGTCCAGCGCGCGCCCGGCGCCAGCTTGAGGGTCCAGATGGCCACGTCCGCCTCCGCCTGCGCGGCCCAGGACCTGGGCGGCGGCGGTGGCGCCTTCACGTCTCCCAGCGTGCCGGCCACCACCGTGACCTCCGTGGTGCGTCCCGCCTCATCCCGGGCGACGTGCCGTGGGATGACGTGGTTCCACAGCATGGAGAAGTGCGGCGCCACGAGCTTGTTCACCCGCGGCAGGTTGAGCCAGATTTGAAACAGCTCCACCGGGTTCGGCGTGTCACGCGACAGCAGCGGGAACATCTCCGAATGGTTGATGCCCGCGCCCGCGGTGAGCCACTGCACGTCTCCACCGCCGAAGCGCGCGGCCGCCCCCAGGGAGTCCGAGTGGTCGAGCAGCCCCCTGCGCACCACGGTGACGGTCTCGAACCCCCGGTGCGGGTGCTGGGGAAAGCCGGGCACCACGGTGCCGTGGTACATGTTCCAGCCGTCCCGCCCGTCGAAGTCCTGGCCGATGTTGCGGCCCGCCAGCGAGGCGGAGGGCCCGAGCCGCTCGTTCCCCACGGGGTACTTGTCGTCGTGGTGGACACAGAAGAGGAACGGGTCCGGGGTCCGCCACGGCATCCCGAGCGGCTCCACACGAAGGACGGCTTCTGGCTGCTGACTCATCTGCTGCGCCTCTTCCCTTCTGGAGCCCCGTGAAGATTCCGCTGGGCAGGGCTCCGTCCAGGAAGACTAACAGCGCGCATCCTCCGTCGCCTGCCCTGCTGGGCTGGCCGGCCGGACGCCTGGGCTCAGGCCCACAGCTCCCGTGCGAGCGTGTCCACCAGGGCCACCGCGACCTCGGGAGAAGGCAGGCCGGCCTCGGACACGAGCACCGGATTCACCGGCGCCGCGGCCTCCTCGCGCAGGGCCGCCGCCGCCCGCTGCTTCGCGAGTTGGAGCACCTCCCGCTCGGAGCCCGAGAGCCGCGCCTGGGCCCACTGGTCAATCTTCCAGGACAGCGCCGCGTGCCGCGTCTCGTCCTCGGCGATACGGGCCATGGAGGCGCGCACCTCGCCATCCCGGGCATGCATCGCCTGATGCCGCGCCACCAGCGCGCCGAAGGTCTCCCGCACGCAGCCCTCCACCGCGTTGTCCAGCGCCACCGCGAACAAGGAGCGCGGCGCCGCGGCGTCCACCTGGGGCGCCGGGGGCGTCGCGCCGTGCCGTCCCGCCAGCCGGGCGCTGACCTCCGTGTGCATGACCTCCTCCAGCGCGCTCACCAGCGCCGCGTCCTGAAGCGCGACGTCCGCCCCATGCAGGGCCAGCTCCTCCCGCAGCCGCAGGAAGGCCTGGATGGACGCGGCCTCCAGGTGGGCAATGGTGGCGAAGTGCCGCCCCAGCACATCGTCACAGGCCACCGCGCCGGGCGATTGCAAGCCCTCCGGCCTGCGCCCCACGGCACAGTTGTCCGAGCCCCGCTCCAACACCGTGCGCTCCTCCTCCACCACCTCCCCCGTCGAAGTCACCCGCAGCACATGTCGCGTCAGCTCCGTCCCCTTGCCACACGCCATGCCCTGAGTGCCGACGACGCCGAACGTGCCGTCGCCCAGGTCCTTCACCGCGCCATGATTGAGCCCATTGCCACAGCCGATGTCGTAGCCGGAGGCAAAGGCCGTCAGCGCGGCTTCTTGCGTCGTGTCGATGGGCCCCAGGAACGCCTTCAGGGCTTCCAACGAGGCGATGGCAGACACCGTGTCGCCGCGAGTGGTCGCGAGGAAATAGTCCGTGCAGAGGACTCCGCAGGCGTCGCGGAAGCCCGGGGTGGGCGCCAGTGATTCCAGCGCGGACTGACAGACGTCGGGCTGGGTTGCCGTGGCACAAGGTGTTCCTGTCGAGGAGACCCGCCACTTCGACTCGGCGGATTCGTCCATTGGGGCGAAGGCGCGGAGCGCGATGAACTCAGGCGTCGTCACAGGTGACAAACCTGTCACAGCCAGGTTCCGGTTCTCACACGCAGGCTCGACATAGCCTGTCAAATCCACCTCACCACCGTCACACCCTGTAAGCACCAAGGGCGAGGCGAGCGAGGCACGCAGGGCTCGGGAGAAGAGCAGACGCAAGCGGTTCGATTCCATGGATGCAGGGCCTCCTTCAGGTGGAGCCCCAAGCATCAGCAATGCGGATGCCAACCCCCTCGCGCCAGGCCGCCCCAGGCAGGCGCCCTGAAATCCCGACGTTTCCATCCGCCCTCCGCTCAGAAACCTGAGGGGGCATGTCCCTCATGACTTGCATGGATTAAAAATCCGCAATCCATGCGAGAACAGTGAGACACAGCCGCGAGTCAACAGCGACTCCCTCCCAGTGTATGGCCAGGCAACCCGCCCCGTCGTCCGCCGTGAGAAGCGGGTTTTGTTTTCAGGCAAATGCTTGTGTCACACTGGCGCCGCAAGCATGGCACAGGCAGCGCCTCACCCGGCCCGGTGAGCCTGCCTTGGGGATGAGGTGCGGATGTCGTGGTTCAGTATCGCGGTCGCTGTGCTGGCACAGATGCCCGCCGACGGCGTGGCGCAGGTGAAGAAGGTGGACCAGCTCGTGCCGGCGCTCCAGAAGCTGGCCACCGACCCCGAAGTCATCCGAGCGGTGCGTGAGCAGAACGCCCGCCGCGTCTCCCCGGGCACCATCCGCGAGCAGGACACCGCCTGGATGGCGACCCCCGCGCTGACCCCCTTCAAGGAGCGGCTGCTGAACAGCGCCTGCTCCCGCGTCCTGAACCGGCACCGGGCGAAGCTGGGGCGCGTCATCGCCGAGGCCTTCGCCATGGACAACCAGGGCGCGCTCGTGGGCTCCACGCGCCGCACGTCCGACTACTGGCAGGGGGACGAGGAGAAGTTCCAGGTGCCCTTCACGCAGGGGACGCAGCTTCGAGAGAAGCCCTTCTTCGACGAATCCTCGCAGTCCTTCGTCATCCAGGTCTCCTTCCCGGTCCGTGATGGCGGGCGCACCATCGGCGCGCTCTCCGTCGGCATCTCCCTGATGGACCTCTGACCCTCCCGCTGGCTCGAACTCTCATGCGCTTCCTCGACGGAATGAAGCTCCGCACCCGCCTCATGCTGGCCGTGTTCCTGCTGGTCGCGGGAGCCATCGCCCCGCTCAGCATCCTCGTGAAGCGCTCCTCCGAGGACGCGCTCCGGGAGCAGATTCACGCCACCCTCCAGGCCGAGGCGGAGGGCCTGCGGGAGCTGGTGGAAGCCGCGCTCACCGAACGCGAAGGCAACGCGCGAAGCTGGGCGGAGGACTCCATCGTGCGCGGCGCCCTGCTGTTCGACACCTTCGACAAGAGCGACGCGGTGCTGGCGTCACTCAAGAAGCGGCACGCGTCCTTCGCCGGCCTGGTGCTGTTCTCCGAGGACGGCCGGGCGCTCTCCGCCAGCACCCCGGCCCTGCTGGCGTCCTTCGCCGGGCGCGAGCAGGAGGTGCGCCAGACGACCTGGTTCCGCGGCGCGCTGGAGAACCGGCTGGACGACCAATCCCTGGCGCAGGTCGACCCCTTCTTCCAGAAGCGCGTGCTGCCCTTCGCGGTGCCCGTCATCAGCCCCATCAGCGACTCGCGCATCGGCATCCTCCTGGCGGCCTATGACTGGGGCCACGTGGGCACGGAGGTCGCGGAGGCGCTGGCGCGCGCCCGCGAACGGGGACAGCAGAGCTTCGCGCTGGAGGTGCTGTCCGCGGAGGGGACGCCGCTGTTCGACTCCCGCCAGGACGGGGCGCCGCGCGTCGCCAACGCGCTCCGCTTCGAGGCCGTGGATGGCAGGACGGAGGTGGACGTGGGTGACGGCTGGCGCTTCGTGGCCACCGTCTCGCCCAAGGAGGCCTACACCGCGCTCAACCGGGGCGCCCTCATCGCCGGCTCGCTGACGGCGGCGGCGCTGGTCCTGAGCATGCTGGGCTCCTGGTGGCTGGCCCGGAGCGTGACGCGGCCCATCACCACGCTCAGCGAGGTCGTCGGGAGCATCGTCCGCGAAGGGGACCTGACGCAGCAGGTGGAGGTGCCCTCGCGCAGGGACGAGGTCGGCGAGCTGGCCGCGGCCTTCTCCCAGATGATGAGCCACCTGCGCGAGTCCACCACCAGCCTCCAGCAGGGCACGCGCGTGCTGGGGCAGACGGTGGCGGAGCTGACCAGCGCCGCCGCCCAGCAGGAGCGCAACCTGTCCCGCCAGGCCGCCGCCCTCCAGGAGACGCAGTCGACGGCGCAGGAAATCAAGCAGACGTCGCTGATGGCCGCGGAGCGCTCCCAGGAGGTGCTCGGCGTCACCGCGCGCGCCCGCGACGTGGGCAGCGCCGGAGAGGCCACCGTCAGCGCCAGCCTCCAGGGCTTCGAACAGCTCCGCGAGCAGGTGGGCCGGATGGCGGGCAGCATCACCGCCCTGGAGGAGCGCACGCGCCAGATTGGCGGCATCACCCAGTCGGTGAAGGACCTGGCGGACCAGTCCAACATGCTGGCGCTCAACGCGGCCATCGAGGCGGTGCGGTCGGGCGAGCACGGCAAGGGCTTTGGCGTGGTGGCCCGGGAGATTCGCAGCCTGGCGGACCAGTCCATCAGCTCCACGGCCCGCGTCCGCGAAATCCTGGACGACGTCCAGCGCGCCATCCGGGACACGTCCCTGCTGTCCGAGGAAGGCCAGCGCCGCACCGAGGTCGGCCTGACCCAGGTGCGCGCCAGCGGGGAGAGCCTGCGCGAGCTCGCGGGCATCATCCAGGACAACGCCAGCGCCGCGCAGCAGATCGCCACGGCGGTGAGCCAGCAGAACGCGGGCGTCGCGCAAATCTTCACCGCCGTGACGGACCTGTCCCGGATGATGGAAGAGACGCTCCAGGGGATGAAAGGCACCCAGCAGACCACCCAGGCCCTGCGCGAGGTGGCGCAGCGCATGGAAGTGGCGGCGGGCACCTACCGCGTCTGACGCCCCGCGGCGTCCCCTTCCCGCCAGCCCCACCCAGGGCGTCCCGCCCTGGCAACGCCATGCGCTTGTCAAGCCACCGACAACCCCTTGCATGACAGCCGGAAGGCAAGCGAGCCTCCTGTCAAGCTCGGGGCCTACCACTGGGGGGTGAGGGACAGTCTTCCAGCCCGCGCCTATTCAATGGCCTGACACCGAAATGGCCCCGCGGGGTTGCCTGACCCGGCAGGAAGGACCTTCTCGCGCATGAACGTCACCTCGCACGAATTCGCGCTCCAGAACAAAGTCATCGCCGCCCTCAACAGCACGCTGTCCCTCCCCCAGGCGCTGGAAGCCGCCCGGGCGCCGCTGCTCGAGCTGACGCCCGCGGACTATGCGGGCCTGTGCCTCGTCAAGCTGGGCGCCGTCATGGAGTTCCAATGGCTGGTGCCCGGCCACCGGCTGGCCCTCCTGGATGAGTATTCCAAGTGGGCGGACTCCGACTTCGTCCGCGCCCCCATCTTCGCGCAGCCCAACGTGGTCCTCCGGGACTCGGAGATGCTCTCCCGCAAGGAGCTGGAGCGCAGCGCGCTCTACCAGCGCAGCAAGGAGCTGGACCTGAGCCTGGAGCACGTCATGGCCGTGCTGCTGCCGGTGTACCCGCAGCTCTTCGGGGCCTTCACGCTCTACCGGGACCGCCGTCTGGCATTCTCGGAGCGGGACGCCGCCTTCCTGACGAGCCTCACGCCGCACCTGCTGAACGCGGTGCGCAACTGCCGCGAGGTGCAGACCGTCTCCACGGGCTGGCGGCTCCTGGAGGAGCTCTACAGCCGCGCCGACGCCGCCTTCGTGGTGGTGGCGCCGCCCTCGCACGAGGTGCTGCGCTCGCGCCGGGCCGCCACGCTGCTGGAGCGGTGGTTCCACCCCTCCGACCTGCACGCCTCGGGGATTCCGCGGGTCCTGATGGAGCGGCTGGAGGCCCTGACGCGCATGACGCCGGACGCGCGCCTGCCCTTCAACGTCTGGGTCTCCCTCCACGGGGATGCCTACCGGGTGGTGCGCTTCGTGGAGCTCCCCGAAGCCGAGGGCCCGCGTCAGTGGGCCCTCATCCTCCACGAGATTCCCTTGTCGATTCCGCTCCCGGAGACCATGCGCCAGCAGCTCACCGCCCGGCAGGTGGACATCGCCAGGGGCATGCTGCGGAACTGGTCCAACGAACAGATTGCCAGCGAGCTGGGCCTGGCCGAGGACACCGTGAAGACACACGTGCGCGACATCTTCCGCCGGCTGCAGGTCGACAACCGGACGGACTTCCTCTACCAGGCGGCCCACCTCAACAAGCCCGTCTGAGGCCTGGAGGCGGGCGCGCCCGGAGCGCGTCAGAACCGCGGCAGCTCCAGCAGGTTGTCCGTGAGCACGCCGTTCGCCTTCGTGCGCAGGTACGGAGGCCTGGCCTCGATGACCGCCACCTTCACGTCACGGGGCCAGGTCTGCACGCGGGCATCCCCGCCCGCCCTGAGCCATTGCACCAGCTCCGCGCGGCTGGCCTCGCCCACCTGATTGCCCTCCTGCTCCTTCCACCGAAGGCGGGCGATGTGCTCGTGAAGCGCGCCTCCCTCGAGCCGGATTTGAGTGATGTAGCGCATGAAGACGCCTCCCACTTCGCTGACGACGATTCGAAGCGGAGGATCGCCGTCACGCGCGGGACTGTCTCTACCACCGCGGAGGTATGCGGCCCTCAGCGCTCGCGGAAGATGCCCGGGTAGATGCAGCGCGTGGCGCGCGCGGAGAAGATCACCGCCGCCTGGTCCTCGGGGTCCGTGAGCGTGCGCAGCACCGACTCCATCTCCGCCACGTGGTCCCCGTCCAACGCGCCGTGGCTGCGCAGGAAGGTGACGGACTTGCGGATGTTGGGAATCCGGTCGGCCTCAATCAGCCGCTCCACCACGCCCGTGGCGCGCGTCTGGGACAGGTACTCCAGCACGTACGCCGTCCCCAGCACCGCCGTGGCCACGCCGGAGCGGGAGGTGAAGAAGTTCCAGCCGGTGTAGGCGTCCACCGCGGGCGTGTGCGCCGCGCCCTCCACGCGCGCCTCCGGGCACCCCAGGTTCCTCAGGTCCGACAGCAGCCACTTCTCATGACCCCGCTCCTCGCCGGCCTTCTGCACCAGCAGCTCCGCCAGGTGCGGGTGCCGGCCCTGGCGCTCGAGCCGGTGCCCCGCCTCCGCCAGCATCGGCGTGCTCCAGCGCGCGTAGTGGTAGGTCTGGACCAGGTAATGGATATAGCCCTCCGGGTCGATGGTGCCGTCGAAGAGCCGGCGGGCGTCGGGGTGCGCGTCCAGCGCGTCCACCAGCCCCCGGGCCTCGTGCCGCAGCACCGCCACCCAGTCCACCTGCGTCGGATTCTGCACTTGCGTGTTCACGGACGTCTCCTGTCTCCGGGCCGTTCTCGGTCCCCGGCTGTTGCGCGTTGAAGGTGAAGGGAAGGAAGGACAGCGGGCGGCTAGGCGGCGCGCCGAAGGGGCTGCTGCGCCAGCGCGTTGAAGCGCGCCAGGGTGCCGCGGGGAATCTCATCCAGCGCGGCGATGAGCGGCAGGGTGAAGCGGCGGAAGCTGGCGTCGTAGAGGGGCTCGGAGATGAAGCGCGCCCCCATCTTCCGGGCGAAGAGCGTGGGCGCCCGGGGCACGCGCAGGCCGTCCAGCAGCCCCTGCTCCGCGCGCTGCCGCTCCAGGGGCGTGTAGTACGGGCTGCTGGGGATGACGGGCGCCTCCACCGGCTCCGGCACGTCCACGCGCCACCGCGGGCTCATCCAGCCCCGGTAGGCGGCCACCTGGCAGGACAGGAGCGCGTCCTCGCGTGAATCCGTGTCCAGGTTCGCGGAGGCAATCCAGTGCGTCACGCCCCGGCGCCGGCTCTCCGCGTAGATGCCCGCGTGCAGCCGCGTGACGGCCTCGGTGTGCCGCCAGCCGCCCAGCACGCAGAAGCGCGAGGTCTCCGCCAGCACCAGGCCCGGGCGGACCACGTCCGACAGGTCCAGCTTCTGCTCCAGCTCCAGCCCCAGCCGCCCGCCCATGGCCTCCGCCACCTCCGGGTTGGGCAGCAGCAGCCGCGACGTGGCCACCGGCGCCGCGTCCGCGTAGACAATCAGGTGCACGGTGGTGTCGAGCGTGTCGAAACAGCTCACCTCGCGGCGCGACGGCGACATCTCCCCCGTCATCAACCCCAGCTCTCCGCCGAAGACGGCCCAGCGGACGCGGACCGCGTCGTCGAGCTCGCGCTGGGTGGTGGCAACACGGCAGTGCATGGACGTCATGGGTTTCTCCCCGGTAGCGAAGTCGGTCCGGCGTCGCGCCGTCCTCGCCCCTTCATTCGCCGCCGAGGCCCCGAGTGCGCGCGCGCCCCGCGCTTTTCGCTCCCCGCGAAGCCAGGGCCCACGGGGTACGACGGGGAGCGTGTCCCAGGACACCGTCCCGGGTGGCGCCCCTGAAGAAGCGCTGCGCCAACCCGGAGAATCTGACGTAAGAAGCCGCGCATGGCGCGGACCCTTGATGGAACTGAACTCAGCCGGGTGATGCGGGCGGAGATGGCCCAGGACGTGGCGGCGCTCCAGGCCGCGGGCGTGACCCCCGGGCTCTCCGTGGTGCTGGTGGGCAACAATCCCGCCAGCCAGGCCTATGTCGCCAGCAAGACGCGGGCGTGCGAGGCGCTGGGCATGCGCGGCCAGACGCTGACGCTGCCCGAGGACGTGTCGAAGGAGGAGCTGTTCGCGGTCATCGACCGGCTGAACGCCGACCCGGCGGTCCACGGCATCCTGGTGCAGCTCCCGCTGCCCGCCCACCTGCCCTACAAGGCCGTCCTGGAGCACATCCACCCGGCCAAGGACGTGGATGGGTTCCACCCGGTGAACGCGGGGCTGGCCTTCGTCGGAGACCCGCGCGCCTTCGTGCCCTGCACCCCCGCCGGCATCATGGAGATGCTCCGCCGCGAGGGCATCCCCACGCGGGGCCGGCACGTGGTCATCGTGGGGCGCAGCCTCATCGTCAGCAAGCCGCTGGCGTCGCTGCTGATGGCCCCCGGCCCGGACGCCACCGTCACCCTCACCCACCGCCACACGCCGGACCTGGCGTCCTTCACCCGGCAGGCGGACATCCTCATCGTCGCGGTGGGCAAGCAGAACCTCATCACCGCGGACATGGTGAAGCCGGGCGTCGTCGTCATCGACGTGGGCCAGAACCGCGTCCCCGACGAAGGCTCTCCACGCGGCTACCGGATGGTGGGCGACGTGGACTTCGACGCCATCCAGCCCATCGCCAGCGCCATCACCCCGGTGCCCGGCGGAGTTGGCCCCATGACCATCACCATGTTGCTGGCGAACACACTCCAGGCCGCGAAACAGGCGCAGCCGCGGACGGCACAAGGCTGACCCACGAGCGCGCGCGAACAGACACCTGCGCGCCTGAAACAAAGCCGCGCAGCTGGCGCTGCCGCTCGCCTATCTTCGCGCCATGCCAACCCATGCGACGAAGGCCACCGCCATCCGCGGTCAGGAAACGACTGTGCCGTTGCTTCCCTGCGTCTCGGCTGACGAGACCTTGGCGTTCTACCAGGCGCTCGGCTTCGCCGTGACGTACCAGATGACCAGGCCCTATCTGTACCTGGCGTTTCGCTGGCGTGACATCCACTTGCACTTCGGCAAGGGCTCCAAGAATCTGGACCCGAGCGAAGAGAGCACAGGTGGATGTCTGGTTTTGGTGGACACGGTGGAGCCCTACCACCGAGCCTTCTCGGAGGCGCTGCGCGCGAAGTACGGCAAGGTGCTGGCCACGGGCAGGCCCCGCCTCACCCGCTTCCGGCCCGGCCAGAGCCGCTTCTCGCTGGTTGACCCCACCGGCAACAACATCATCTTCATCCAGCGCGATGAGCCAGAGGACCTGGAGTACGGCGGCTCCGCGAAGCTCACCGGTCTGGCGAAGGTCATCGACAACGCGCGCATCCTGCGTGAGTTCAAGAACGACGACAAAGGCGCCGCGCGGGCGCTCGACATCGGGCTCGCCAGGTTTGGAGCGGAGGCCACCGTGGTGGACCGGGCGCGCGCGCTGGCGGCCCGCCTGGAGCTGGCGATTGCCCTGGGAGAAGCCACGCAGGGGCAGTCCCTGAAGCAGCAACTCCAGGCCCTGCCCCTCTCCAAGGAGGCACGAAGCCAATTGGCCGAGGAATTGAAGGCCTCGGAGCGGCTGGAGAACTGGCTCGCCGGAGCGCCGCCCAGGCGCACGCGCGCCACGCGGCGGAGGTAGCGGCAGAGGGGCAGTCCTCGCCGGCTCCGGCCTCAGTCGACGTCCACACCCGCGTCGGAATTCCCCGAGCCGCCGCGCCCCTCCTTGAACCCCTCTGTCGCCTCCCGGGCGGCGTCCTGGGCGTCCTTCGCGGCCTCCCGTGCCCCTTCCTGGAGGTCCTTCGTCGCCTCCCCGACCTCACGGCCCACCTCCCGCGAGTTCTCCCTCGCGGTCTGCTCATCACACCCGGTGAACGCCGCGAGCGACACCCCCAGCCCCACCAGCGTGAGCCACTTCCGCCCCTTGCCTTGCATTGCACGCCTCCCTGGCGCCTGGTCCCTGCGCGCCTTCCGCACGCCAAGGTAGTCATGCCCGCGCCGCACGGCTGCCCGGGAGGCCCATGCCCCTGACGCGCCCGGACAATGGCATCCACGCCGGCATGTAGAGGAGAGAACGGTCGGAGCGCCTTCTGGCTGGAAGCGGACAATCGATGGCACCTAGGCTCCAGCCATGGACCTCATCGTCGAGAACGGCCTCGTGTTCGATGGTCTGGGAAATCCCCCGCGAAAGCTCCACGTCGGCATCCAGGGGAAGACCGTCACCACGCTCTCGGAAGCACCGCTTCCGCGCGCCCCCCATACGCGCGTCATCGACGCCACCAGCCACTGGGTGACACCGGGCTTCATCGACTGCCACACGCACTACGACGCGGAGGTGGAGCTGGCGCCCTCCCTGTCGGAGTCCGTGCGGCACGGCGTCACCACGGTGATGCTGGGGAGCTGCTCACTCAGCCTCGCGCTGGGCTCGCCCGAGGACCTGGCGGACATGTTCTGCCGCGTGGAGGCCATCCCCTACGAAACCGTCCGGTCGCTGCTGGAGGAGCGCAAGACGTGGAACACGCTCGGCGACTACCTGGAGCACCTGGAGCAACTCCCGCTGGGGCCCAACGTGGCGTCGTTCCTGGGGCACTCCGCGCTGCGCGCCCACACCATGGGCCTGCACCGCAGCCTGGAGTCCGGCGTGCGCCCCCGCGAGGACGAGCTGCGCGCCATGGAGTCCCTGGTGCGCGAGGGGCTCGAGCTCGGCTACCTGGGCCTGTCCATCATGACGCTCAAGTGGGACAAGATGGGCGGCACCCGGGACATCCGCAGCCGCCCGCTGCCCTCCACCTATGCGCGGTGGAACGAGTACCGCCGCCTGACGCGGCTGCTGCGTGAGCGGGGCCGGGTCTTCCAGGGCGTGCCCAACATCAGCACCAAGGTGAACGTGGTGCTGTTCTTCCTGGAGAGCATCGGGCTGTTCCGCCCCAGCCTGAAGACGACCGTCATCTCCATGATGGACACGCGCGCCAACCGGGGCATCCACCGCCTCATCGGCGCGCTGTCGCAGGTGGCCAACCGGCTGCTGGGGGCGGACTTCCGGTGGCAGGCCCTGCCCGAAATCTTCGACCTCTGGGCGGACGGCATCGACCTGGTCGTCTTCGAGGAGTTCGGCGCGGGCGCCGCCGCCCTCCACCTCCAGGACGCCACCTCACGCGCGGGGCTGCTGCGAACGCCGGAGTACCGGGAGCGCTTCCGCCGCGAGTGGACGAACCGCTTCCTGCCCAAGGCCTTCCACCGGGACTTCAATGAGTCGCGCATCCTCCAGTGCCCTGACGCCAGCGTGGTGGGCAAGTCCTTCGCCCAAGTGGCGAAGGAGCAGGGGCGTGACGCGGTGGACGTCTTCCTCGACCTCGTCTCCGCCCATGGAGACGCCCTGCGCTGGTACACGGTGATGGCCAACGACCGGCCCAGGGAGCTGGAGCGCATCGTCCGGCACCCGGACATCCTCATGGGCTTCTCGGACGCGGGGGCGCACCTGCGCAACATGGCGCACTACAACTTCCCGCTCCGGATGCTGCGGCTGGTGCGCGAAGCGGAGCAGCGCGGCGAGCCCATCATGTCCATGGAGCGCGCCGTCCACCGGCTCACCGGGGAGTTGGCCGGGTGGTTCGGACTGGACGCGGGTGTGCTGGCGGAGGGCCGTCGCGCGGACCTGGTCGTCATCCAGCCCGAGGGGCTGGACGCGAAGCTCGACAAGATAACCGAGGCCCCCATGGAGAACTTCGGAGGCTTCGTGCGGCTGGTCAACCGCAACGACGCCGCGGTGAAGGCGGTGCTCATCTCCGGGCGAGAAGCGGTGAACGAGGCCGGCGTGTCTCCGGCGCTGGGCCGCGAGCGCGGCTTCGGCGGCGTGCTGCGCGCCCAGGCCTGAGCGGCGGAAAGCCCCGTGGCCGCAGTGCCCGCCTGCGACGTCCAGGTGTGCGTAGCGAAGAGACCCGCTTCACGAAAGGAGCCCATCCCACCATGTTGAAGAGCGTGGCAGTCCTGATGTCGAGCTGTGGCGTGTTGCTTGCTGGTTGCGGTCCGGACTCACACGACGCGAACGCTGAAACCGTCGCCAACCTGCTCAAGGCCGGGTTTCGCGCCGAGGACATCACCGTCGTCGACGGAGCCGTCCACGTCGGAGGCGACGCGCATGTGCCGCTCGCGGCCTCGCGGGAGATGCTCCAACCTGGTGAGGGAAGCCAGGAGCACTACCGATCGGCCAACCTCGTCGGCCCCAACGTGACGACGATTTGCGTCCATCCCTCGTCGGAGTTCAGCGGCAATCAACTCCTCTATTCGGGCCTGCTCAGGGCGCTCACGAATTACAACATGCTGGGGCTCAGGCTTCGATTCCTCCTCGGCACCTCGACCGGCTGCGACGCGACCATCTCCGCGAGGACCATGAGGGGAACCGGGCACTCGGCGGGCCAGCCATCGGGAGGGCTCCCCTACGGGGTGATTCTGATTGGCACCGGGCTGAGCGACTACGGCGTGTACGCCGCCGAGCATGTCATCACCCACGCACTGGGCCACACCATCGGCCTCCGCCACACGGACTACTACAATCCAAACATCAGTTGCAGCACCGGGGGTGGTGGAGGTCCGGGAGAGCCGACGGGCGTGGGCGCCATCCACATCCCTGGAACGCCCACGACGGCAACGCCAGGCGGGTCCATCATGAACACCTGCTTCCCACTCGACACCACCGGCAATTTCACCAGCACCGACATCGCCGCGTTGAACGCCCTCTATTGAGCAGCAAGGGGACGATGCGCCTGGCCCTGGGCGCATCATCCCGCCCGGCGAGGTCCGCGCCCTCCTTGGAGTGGGCGCGGCCCTCACGTGCGGCATCCCAGCGTCGCGGGACTACTCGCAGCTCCCCTGGCGCAGGTACGCCAGCAGCGAGCCCTCCTCCCCGGTGGCGGGCTCCGCGCCCACCAGGCACTGGCCCTGGGAGACCGTCACCTGCGTGTCATGGGCGGAGAGCAGCAGCTCGCCCGTCACCACCTGCAGGCCTCCCTTGAAGCCCGTGGAGGCATTCGCGGGCGCGGCGCGCAGGCTCGGGCCTCCCGCGCCGCCGCTGAGGCGCAGCCGGTAGGTCGCGTCCGCGTACGCCGCCGGTATCTCCGACGCGGCGTCCGCCATGAGCGGCGCCAGGTAGAAGTGCGTCACCAGGTCGAACTCCGGCTGCACCTTCAGCAGCGGCGCCCCATCCGCCCCGCGCGTCAGCGTCAGGTCGAAGTGCCGGCCAGACTGCTCGTTGAGGTCCAGCGAGAAGAGCGTGTCGTTCCCCAGCTTCACGTGGCTCGTCGCGTCGCCCAGGCCCAGGTTCCCCATCACGAAGTCCGTCTGGTTCTCCGTCGCCTCGACGGCGTAGGAGATGCCCGACAGGGACACCGTCCAGTCCTTGCCCTGCAGCGCCGGCGCCGGGCCCACGTACGGCACGCGGACCTCCGTGGTGTTCAGGTCCAGCTCGAAGCGAGCGCGCTTCGCGTCACCGTCCACCGCGAACGCCACGAGCGGCGCGGCGCGGGCGGACGAGAAGGCGAAGGTGCTCCCCTCCATCGCCAGCTCCAGGCGCAGCGCCTCCAGGATGGAGCCACTGACAATCCAGTGCGCCTCGGACTCCTTCGTCACCTTGAGCTCGACCTGGCCCACCATCACCGCCGGCAGGGCCCCGGCCACCTCGGCATCCAGCCCCGCCACCGCGCTCTTCAGGCCACCCAGGTCCACCACCAGCGCGACGTCCTTGGGCAGGAAGCGCAGCGCCAGCGGCTCCGCGCGATTCGCGCCGATGAGCAGCTCCAGCTCCAGGGTGTCGTCACCCTCGCTGGTCGCGCGAATCCGCAACTGGGCCTCGTCCACGGCGCGCACACAGTCCGCGTCCGCGGGCTCGCGGCCATCCGTGCAGAGCTGCTCGCCCTTCAAACGGAAGACGGTGGCGCCGCCCTCCGTGGACTCGATGTTGGCCTCGGTGAAGACGCGCTCGCGCAGGAACCGCTCCAGCTCGCCCGCCTGCGCGTCCGTGTCCTCCGCGTCGAACATGTCCGCCAGCGCCGCGCCGTCCTCACCCGTCGGCAGCACCGGCATGGGCACCCCCTCGAAGCCCGCACCGAACCGGGCCATCGCCTCGCCCAGGCCATTGAGCGAGGACAGGCCCGAGGCGGTCCTCATGCTCTTGCTGACACCTCGCATCGCCTCCGCGGAGCGGCCGGCGGCGATGTCAGCGACCTTCTTCGCGTCGGGGGCTTCATCAGGGTCACAACCCGTCGTGACAAGTGCGACAGCCGCGACGGCCGCGAGCCAGGACCTGGCGTTCTGCATGGGGCGTTGCTCCTTGGGGTGGGAAGACAGTGCCCCCCCGCTACAGCAACGCCCGCGCCAACCCAGACTCCAGGTGTTTCCAGGGGTTTCCAACACCCCCTGGCCCCGAAGTCCGGGTTGGCCTGACATCCCTGTCAGGCTTCAGGGCTGACGCGCCGGGACGCGCAGCACCAGGTCAGGGGATGGCAACCCGTACGACAACGCCGGGTCGCCCCAGCAGCTGAGCCGGCCATCGTCCCCGAGCACCATGCTCAGCGACATCGCCCGGCCCGGGAGCGCGGCGACGGGCCCTGGCGCCGCGGGCGGCGTGGACACGTCGGCTTCTTCTTCGTGCCCCCAGGCCAGCACGGTGCCGTCCGCCGTGAGCGCGAGGCTGGAGCCGCTCGTGACGGCAATGGACACCACGCCGGTCAGCCCGGCGGGAGGCATTGCCCCGCCCAGCCTGTCGTCACCCCACCCCACCACGGTGCCATCCGCCTTGAGCGCCAGGGCGAAGTGCTCACCGGCGGCAATGGCGACGACGTCCGTGAGGCCCGCTGGGACGGTCAGGGGTCCAGGCAGGTCGCCACCCCACGCCCTCACGGTGCCATCCGCCTTGAGCGCCAGGGCGGTATCGCGGGCCGCCGCGACGCTCACCACGTCGGTCAGCACCTCGGGGAGCTCGTAGAGGGCGCCGGTGGGCGTGGTCTCCCCCCAGGCCGTCACGTCGTTGGAGGGCAGGATGCCAACGCCCCAGGACTCCGTGTAGGCATAGGTCTCCTGGGCCAGCACCCGCACCGAGGCGGTGGCGCTCCGCCGCCAGGGCACGCCGGGCGTCACGACGACGTCGTGCTCACCGGGGACGACCTGGTGCGCCACCCGCACCACCACGCGCGTGTCAGACCAGGAGATGAAGTCGGTGACGGCCCTGCCGCCCACCGTGATGGTGAAGGGGCCGCGCTCCTCGCCGAAGCCCGAGCCCGTCAGGGTCAGGTGCCCCCCCTGGACCGCCAGCTTCGGCGCGGAGACCTCCAGGGCCCCCAGCCGCTCCAGCGAAAGGTTGACGGCGGCCGGCTCGCCGCCGCGCACGTCCAGCGCCGTCTCCGCCTTCGTGTAGTTGGCCCTCCGCGCCGTCAGCGTGTACCGCCCGGCGGCGACCCCCTCGAGGACGAAGTGGCCCTGGGCGTCCGTCGTCGCGACGGCCTCGTGGCCGGAGAGCGCGACGGAGACACCCGCGTGGTTGCTCTCGCCGGTGAGCTGGACGGTTCCCCGCACCGCGCCCGACTCACGCATCAGCGTGATGTTGACGGTCGTCGTCTGCTCGAACCGGACCTCCACGGTCCGCTCCTCCCGCTCGTAGCCATTCCACCAGGCGGTCAGCGTGTAGGTCCCCGCGCGCAGGGCCTCGAAGCGGAAGCGGCCCTGCGCGTCCGTCGTCAGGGTGGACCCGTTCTCCACCAGCGCCACGGAGATGCCCGACGTGGTGGGGGCGTCCTCCAGCAGGACCACGCCCTCGATGTCCCCGCGCGCGAGGGCCAGCGTCGCGTTGACCTGCGCCTGCTCGTTCGCGCGCACCGTCACCGACGGCCGGGCCGGGGCGTAGCCTGCCTTGGTGGCTTCCAGGGTGTAGGTCCCGGAGGGGACGCTGCTGAAGGAGAACTGACCCGAGCCGTTGGTGCGCGCGCTGAAGGCCGTCCCCACCAGGGTGACGGTGATGTCCACCGGCGAGCCCCCGCCCTCCAGCAGGAGGGTACCGGCCACGCTCCCCCGCTCACGCGCCAGCGTGAGGGACAGCGTGCTCGTCTCGTTCTGCCGCACCTCGACGGACTGCCGCGTCGTGACGTAGCCGGTCCTCCGCGCCTCCACCGTGTACGCGCCCGAGGTGACGCTGAAGGCGAAGCGGCCCTGGCTGTCCGTCGTCGTGGAGGCGCCCGTCTCCGTGAGGACCACCGTGACGCCGAAGTGGTCGCTGGCGCCCTCCAGCCGGGCCGTGCCCTCCACGCGGCCCTCGGAGCGGACCAGGTCGATGGACACCGTGGCCGCCGCGCCCGCGCGCACCTCCACGGACCGCGTCGCATCCGCGTAGCCGTTCTTCCGGGCGGTCAGGTTGTAGGTCCCCAGCGGAAGCCCCGCGAAGGCGAACCGGCCCTGCGCATCCGAGGTCGCGGTGGCGCCCGTCTCCATCACGGTGACGGTGACGCCCGACGGCGGCGCGTTGTCCAACAGCCGGACCGTGCCGGTCACGTCGCCGCGCACGAGCAACAACGACAAGGTGACCTCGCTCTGCGCGTTGGCACGCACCTCCACGGACCGCTGCGCCTCCACATAGGCTTCCCTGCGCGCCCGCACGGTGTACGTGCCCGTCGTCACGCCGTCGAAGACGAAGCGCCCCTCGGCGTCCGTCGTCGTGGTGACGCCCGCCTCCACCAGGGTGACGACGGCGCCCATGTGGTTGGTCGCGCCTTCCAGCTCGACGACTCCCGCCACGCTGCCGCGCTCGCGGGACAAGGTGAGGGTGACCAGCGTCGCCCCCCGGGGCTGGACCACCACGCTCTGCTGCGTCGGGAGGTAGTCCACCCGCTGGAGCGCCACGGTGTAGGTTCCAGGAGCCAGGCCGGAGAACTGGAACTGCCCCAGCGCATCCGTGGTCGTGGTGGCGCCCGTCTCGATGAGGGTGACGGAGACCCCTGATGCATCCAGGAGCCCCTCCACCTCGACCGTGCCCAGAATCCCGCCGCCCTCCTGCTGGAGGTTGAGCGTCACGTTGGAGGCCTGGCCCGCGAGGACAGTCACGGTGCTCCGGGCCTCGGCGTAGCCCGCCTTGCGGGCCAGGACGGTGTACCCCCCCGAGGTGACGTTCTCCAGGCTGAAGCGGCCCTGCGCGTCGGTGGTGGTGCTCAGCGAGGTGCCTTCGAGCGAAATCGAAATGCCATCATGGGCCGAGGCCCCCTGAAGCAGGGCCTGCCCTGTCACCCGGCCAATCCCGGTTCCCGAGTCAGGGCCTTGCGTGCCGCCATCAGGGGAAGGCCCCGTCGTGCTGACGCCGCAGGCGGCGAGCGCCAGCAGCAACGCCCAGAGGCAGGTGTTTTGAAGGAGTCGCATGGAGTCGGGCTTCTCGGAAGGAAAGGGGAGTGGGACCGCGAGCAGGGACGGGCGGCGCCTCGCGGGGGTTCCGAGCGCGGCCAGGATACGACGTTGGGGCTGCGATATTCACGGTGAGTACCCAAAGACGCGCTCTGGAGGCAAGGCGTGGGCGCTCCACGCCCTCTTGGCGAAGCCAAGAAACCCAGACGGCCCGCGACCAGGTCCCCACCGGCGACTGGCATTGCGTCTGGACGGAGAACCGCTGCCTGCCCACCGACGCGTCGCGCCGCCAGTCGCGGGCGCGCCTCAACGCACGCGCGGGGCTTTCATATCATCCCAGCGGTGGGTTGCTTGCGCGGTGACGGTGAAACCGCTCCGGCCACGCCGTCCCTGAGGAGCCCCGAGGGGGCGCGGCGTTGCTCCAGGACCGGGGGAAATCCCTCCCCCCGGCTGTCTGGAGCACGGCATGTCCAAATGGAGTACACGCAAGGGGCGCGCCCGGTGGGGTGCGCTGGCCCTGACGCTGGCGTTCGGCAGTGGCTGCGGCGGTGGCATGGAGGCGCCGCCCATGCCCCCACCGGAGGTCCCCAGTCCCGGGCTCGAGGTGGAGCTGACGGGGGACTTCGTGGCCATCCCCCGGGAGCTGAGCCCGGCGCAGCGGGACCACGTCGCCCAGAAGCTGGACGGCGTGGTGGCGGACGCGGGCAAGAGCTTCTACCTGGCCATCCGGCGCAGCGAGCTGCGCAAGCGGTGGTTCCTCACCGCGTTCGCCAAGCAATACCACCCTGGCGGTGTGGGCAACCACGCGGGCGAAGTGCTGGGCAGCCGGGTGGTGAGCTTCGAGGAGCAGAACGGCAAGCTCTTCGTCTTCGACGTCGAGAAGCGCAAGGTGATGAGTGACGTGTTCGACCCGCAAATCCTGGTCGAGGCGTATCCCATCGTCACCGACCACCGCCCGTTCAACCGGCTCCCTGGAGCCAGCCAGTACGTGCTCATCGACCCCACCGAGGGCCTCAACCGCTACGGCGTCGTCGGCGACCGGCTCGGACAGAATGGGGTCCACTTCCAGGTGGAGCTGAGCTTCGCGCAGCGCTTCCGGCGCCTGGCCGACGGCGTCGCCTACGAGCAGGTCTTCACCGGCTACGCCGACCTCCCCTGGGAGTGGGCGTCCTACTACGGCGAGGACAACGCCTTCCGGACGGCGGGCACGCTGGCCATCTCCCTGCGCGAATACAAGGAAGGCCCGGGCTACACCCCCACCCCGCTGCCGCCCCGGGAGCACTACTTCCGCAGCGACCGGCGGCTCGTGCCCAACACGACAGCGGAGCAGTTCGAGCAGGTGGCCCTGAAGTGGAACATCCACCCCGGCATGAAGCCCATCCGCTGGCACATCATGGACACCGTGCTCGCGGCGCAGCAGGACCCTCGCTTCCAGGGATATGACGTCGTGGGCGCCGTGAAGCGCGGCATCGAGGGATGGAACGCCGCGTTCGGCTTCCCCGTGCTCGAGGCGGTCGTCGGCGGAGGCATGCAGGACTTCGGCGACGACGACCGGAACGTCGTCATCTTCGACACGGACGAGCTGATGCCCATGGCCTTCGCGAACTGGCGCAGCAACCCCATCACCGGTGAGCTTCGAGGCGCCAGCATCTACTACTCGGTGAGCTGGTGGCTGTTCGCGCTCGAGGCGTTCGCGGAGGGCGCCCCGCTGACCGAAGCGGCCCCCGACGTGGTGACCGCGCCCCCCGCCCCCAGGCTCGGGCTGTCCTGGTCCGGCATGGCGGGCAGCGGGCCGTGTGAGCTGAGCGCTTCGGACCCGCGCCAGGTGCGCGCCCGCCTTCAGGCCTCGGCTGACCCCAGGCTCGCGGCGCTCACCCAGAAGCAGAAGGTGGAGGCGCACATCACGCACGTCATGCTCCACGAGGTGGGGCACACGCTGGGCCTGCGCCACAACTTCTCCGGCTCGCGCAGCAACGACGGCGGCCCCAACAGCCCCGTCTCCACCTCGGTGATGGACTACCTGCTCGACGAGGACCGGGTCCTGATGGATGCCCCTGGCGAGTATGACGTGCGCGCCGTCCGCTACCTCTACGGCCTGTCACCGGAGGTGCCCGCGACGGACGCCTTCTGCACGGATGACGACCGCCGCGTCGACCCGTACTGCGCCACGTATGACCGCTTCGCGGATTCGCTCCCGCTGCACCATGGCCCTGTGTTCCAGGGGCACCTGGACTACTTCCTGACCAGCACGAACTCCTGGCCGCGCCTGCAGTTCTACTTCGACTACGTCACGTCGCCCTACCTGGGGTTCCTGCGCATCCCCGACCCGGCGACCCAGGCCACGGCCTACGAGCTGGCGATGCAGAAGCTCCGCCCACCGCTCGTGGTTCCCCCGGACGCCCGGCCGGACTACGCGGTCCGCGCGGACGAGCTCACGCGGCGCCTCTTCCAGCGCCTCTACCTGGACCCGGCGTCCAGCCGGGGGGCCTTCACCAACGACCCGCCGCCCTCCCCCGCGCTGCTGACGCCCATGCTGGCGGACATCAGGGCCATCATCCTCAACGCGGACGGCGTGCGCAGCCACGCGGCGCGCCGCACCCTGGTGGACGTCCTCAAGGCCCAGCAGTCACTGGGGGCGTACCTGCTGCTGCGTGAGCTGCGCGGCACGCTCACCGACAGCCTGCCTTCGCTGCCCCTGGAAGAGCGGGTGCTCATCGAGGACCTGGTGACGCGCATCTCCGGCGCCCTGTCTCCGTACTATCGCTGAACCCGGCGTGGACCTCCGGGCGAAGGCCTCACGCGTTCGAGGCCTCCGCCCGGCGGCCACACCGCGAGCGAGCACCCTCCAGCGCAAGGATTGCGCGCGCTCCCGCGGCGGCGCAAAAACAGCGCGGCGCGGCTCACGTCGAAATTCGTACGAGACGACACATGGGGGGCTCCCCGTGCGCACAAGCATTGCTACGGTGTCCCTTGTGTCCTCGGCATCCCGTACAGTGCTGGCTGTCGTCCTGGGGCTCACCCTGGGCGCGGCGATTGGCATCGGTGGCTACACCTTCGCGTACGCGAAGGGCGCGGCCTACCTCCAGGACGACCCGGCCGCCTGCGCCAACTGCCACATCATGAACGAGCAATATGAAGGGTGGCGCAAGAGCAGCCACCACGCGGTGGCCACCTGCAATGACTGCCACACGCCGGCCGCGCTGGTGCCCAAGTACCTCAACAAGGCGAGCAACGGCTTCTGGCACTCCTTCTACTTCACCACCGGCACCTTCCCAGACCCCATCCGCATCCGGCCGGGAAACCGGCAGGTGACGGAGAACGCCTGCCGCAACTGCCATGACAGCCTCGTGGAGAGCATTGAAACGCCCCACCAGGATTCCCTGCAGTGCCTCACCTGCCACAACTCCGTGGGGCACCCCGAGGGCTCCGGGAACCCCGAACTCATCCGTCAGGAGGTTGCACGATGACCGAGCCTGAGAAGCAACGCCGCTTGGGTGGCGTCAAGCTGGTGCTGGCGGTGGCGGTGGCTGCCGCCCTGGCCGCCGCTGGCGTCACCGCGCTCCTGGTCAACATCATGGAGCGCAAGCAGGAGGCGAAGAACCCCTTCTACCGGGTGGTGGAGCTGGACGACACCATCACCGACCCGGAGGTGTGGGGGCGGAACTTCCCGCTGCAATATGACGGCTACAAGCGCACGGTGGACCAGGAGCGCACCCGCTATGGCGGCAGTGAAGCCGTGGCGCGCACGCCCACCCGGGCGGACCCGCGCACCGTCGTCGCGCAGAGCCGCTTGGAGGAAGACCCGCGGCTGGTGACCATGTGGAGCGGCTACGCCTTCGCCACCGACTTCCGCGAGGAGCGCGGCCACGCGCACATGCTGGAAGACCAGGTCTTCACCGAGCGTCAGCACGTGACGCGGCAGCCGGGCACCTGCCTCCACTGCCACGCCAGCGTGTACGTGCCCTACAAGAAGCTGGGTGACGGCGACCTCATCAAGGGCTTCGAGAAGATGAACCAGATGCCCTTCATGGAGGCGCGCGAGCAGGTGGAGCACCCCGTCTCCTGCATCGACTGCCACGACCCCACCACGATGCAGCTCCGCGTGACGCGGCCCGGCTTCATCGAGGGCATCGCCGCGCTCAAGGCCAGCCAGGGCGTCCCCCACTTCAAGGTGAACCAGGACGCGACGCGGCAGGAGATGCGCACCTACGTGTGCGGGCAGTGCCACGTCGAGTACTACTTCAAGGGCAAGGAGAAGCGCCTCACGTACCCCTGGGCCAAGGGCATCAACATCGACCAGATCATGGCCTACTACGACGAGGACGGGCACACCGACTGGACGCACCAGCTCACGGGGGCCCAGGTGCTGAAGGCCCAGCACCCCGAGTTCGAGCTGTACAACCAGGGCATCCACGCGAAGAGCGGCGTGGCCTGCGCGGACTGCCACATGCCCTTCGTGCGTGAGGGCGCGATGAAGGTCAGCGACCACCACGTGCGCAGCCCGCTGCTCAACATCAACCGCGCCTGCCAGACGTGCCACAAGTGGAGCGAGGCGGAGCTGCTCCAGCGCGCGGAGGCCATCCAGACGCGCACCTTCGAGACGCGGAACATCGCCATGGACGCGCTGGTGGACCTCATCCACGACCTCGAGTCCGCGCGGAAGGCGGGCCTGCCCGACGACGCGCTCGCCAAGGCGAGAGACCTGCAGAAGCGCGCCCAGTTCTACCTGGACTTCGTGGAGGCGGAGAACTCCATGGGCTTCCACGCGGACCAGGAGGCGGTGCGCATCCTGAGCAAGTCCATCAACTTCTCGCGCCTGGGGCAGAACGCGCTGCGGCCCGGCGGCGGTGCCTCCACCAGCCCCGCCACGCGGCCCCAGGGCGCTCCGGCGCCCGGCTCCACGGTTGGCGCGGGAGGCACGCAGCAGGGGGCGCGGTAGGCGCGGCGAGCGGAAGCGGCAGACGCCCGCTTCCGCCGTCGCCGCGGGGGCTACTCCGCGCGCACCCAGTACTGGGTGCGGCCCAGCAGCGCCATGCCGATGTAGCCACGGACCTTCAGCTTCTTGCCGCCATCCTCGACGGCAATCTTGCACTTGTAGGTCTTCCCGTTCGCCGGGTCGAGGATGCTCCCGCCGGACCACTCGTCATCATCCTTCTTCAAATCACGAAGAATGGTCATCCCGATGATGGGCTGGTTCTTCAGCGCGCCCTCGCACTTGTCGCAGAGCGGGTTCTGCTCCTCCTTGGGCTCCCGGAAGAGCTTCTCGATCTTCCCGTACAGCTTGCCGTTCTCCTCGTAGATGGCGATGACGGACTTGGGCTTCTTCGTCTCGTCGTCAATGGTCGTCCACCGGCCGACCGCGGCGGGGGCCGCGGCAGGGGCCTTGTCCTCGGCGAAGGCGTTCGAGGCCAGCAGCAGGGTCAGGGAAGCGAGTCCAAACCAGCGGGTTGCGTTCATGTCTTGGTGTCCTTCCGCGCGGGGGCTCACGCCGGAGGAAACATGCGTACAAGCCCCGCATGCTTCGTTTGTACTCCACCGCCGCGCCGGGACGCAGCCCTTCCTGGCGCGTTGTGCGGCGCCTGAACGTGCCGCCTCGCGTCATGGCTGTCTCATCGCGGTGTCCTCGGCGGCGGGAAAGCGGGTTTCTCCAGCGTTGCGCCGCGCGACGTGAGCGTGTACCCCGTCGCCGCGCCGTGCGTTAGCGGTGTCCGATTCTGGAGGCTCCGCGTGACGCTCGCTCCCCCTGCCCGTCCCCGTCCGCACGTGCTCGCGGAGGGCCTCGCGCGCTCCCGGGCCCACGAGGGGGGGCTCGTCCTGGGCGGCGCGCTGCTGACCGCGGGGCTCGCGCAGGTCTCCCTCTCTGTCCCGGGCTCGCCCGTTCCAATCACGGGGCAGTCCCTGGGCGTCATCCTCACGGCCGCGGCGCTCGGCCCCATGCGTGGCCTGGCCGCGCAGTGCCTCTATCTCCTGTTGGGGGCGGTGGGGCTCCCCGTCTTCGCGGAGGGCGCCAGCGGCGTGGGGCGCCTGCTCGGCGCGACCGGGGGCTACCTGGTGGGCTTCGTTCCAGCCGCCTTCGTGGTGGGCCTGGCGGCGCGACGGGGTCTCGACCGGCGCTGCTGGACCGCGCTGCCCCTCTTCCTCGTGGGGCAGTTGGTGGTCTTCGCCGTCGGCCTGCCCTGGCTCGCCCTCGCGGCCCGGCTCGGCATCGCCAAGGCCATCAGCGTCGGCTTCACGCCCTTCCTCCCCGGGGGGCTCCTCAAGGCCATCATCGCCGCCGTGCTGCTGCCCCTCGCGTGGCGGCTGGCGCGCGCCCACCGCGCCACCGCCCGCGCGCGATGAACCCCAACGCGAGCAGCACGACGAGCGCCGCGGCCATGAGGAGCGCCGGGTCCAGCCCGCACAGCGGCGCGGCCTCCTCGCGAGGCGCGGTGGCCACGAGCCCCGCGTCACCCAGCACCACCAACCCCGCCCAGGCCGCCGGGGGCAGCCCCGCGTCGCTGGCCTCGAGCTGCGCGGCCCTCAGCGCCGCGGAGACGCTCATCCCCGTGGCCAGGTGCCGGTAGAACCGCTCCATCAGGTCCGCCGCCTCGGCGTCACGCAACGGCCACAGGCTGGCCACCACCGCGCGCGCGCCCGCCTCGAAGAAGGCACGCGAGAGGCTCAGCACGCCCTCGCCCGGCAGCACCGCGCCCGAGGCGCTGCTGCACGCGGACAACACCACCAGCGCGCCATTGAGCCGCAGCCGCGAGATTTCACGCGGCTGGAGGATGCCGTCCTCCTCCTCCGTGCCCGGGGTGAGGACCAGCGCGGAGCGCTCCGGGGCCTCCGCGTCCACCACGGCGTGCGCCGCCATGTGCAGCACCCGGACCCGCGACAGGTCCGCGTCCTTGAGCGCGCGCTCGGAGGCCTCCGGGCCCACCCACAACCGGGGAGCCATGTGGGCGTCGCGCAGCGCCTCCTCCACCCCGAACCCTTCCCGCCGGGCCTCGGGGAGCGCGCCGAGCAGCGCGGCCTCCTCGAAGATGCCTGAGCGGGAGGCGGCGGCGGACCGGGACTCGCCATGCCCCAGGACCCATTCGGGGTCCGCCAGCACCAGCGCCTCGCCCCCCAACGTGGGGGGCGCATCCCCGCGCCAGTGCCGCCACAGGCTCGCCGAGGGCACCACCCCCAGCTCGTAGCGCGCCACCAGCGGCGCTCCCTCCCGGTGCTCCCGCAGCGCGGCGAAGGGCAGGTCATGCAGCGGCCCGTCTGGCACCAGCAGGAGCCGCCGCACCGTGGCGGGCAGCCCCGCGAGCGCCGGGCCCAGCAACTGCGCATGAAGCGCCACCGCCGCGCCGAGCTCGGAGCCATCCCTGCGCTCGACGAGCCCGGAGAACAGCGTGGCCGCCGCCGCGAGCCGCGTGCGCTCGGGGATGCGATGGACGCGGGTCCCCGCCCGCGTCACCACCAGGACCCACGCGCCCCCCGCGGACGTCCCGGTGAGGTCCACGTCATCCCCCACCAGGAAGACCAGCAGCGCCTCGTCCTCCTCCAGCCCCTGCTCCACGGCGTCCAGCGAGGCGAACTCCAGCGCGCCCTGGCGCGGCACCGGGCGCAGGTCCCGCTCGCGCCGCTCCAGCTCCTGGAGCTCCTTCAGCGCCGCGTCCCGCCCAGCGCCCGTCAGCAGCGGATCCAGGAGCCGGCGTTGGACCGCCACCAGCCGGGACTGCACCTCGCTCCGCTGCGCCCGGCGCTCCGGCGTGTCCTCCGCGTCCACGAGCGCACGCGAGGCGACCAGGGCATCGAGGAGCGTCCTCGCCCGGAGCCGTTCGCTCACCGCGAAGGTCCGTGACAGCGCCGCCCTGGGAGAGAGCGTGTGGGCCCGGCCCGTCGCGCCGCCGGCCTCCAGCGTCCAGCCCGCGAGCCGGTGGTAGTCCCGCGCCCACGTCGCGAACAGCTCCGCCTGGCTGGAGGCGTCCGACTGCGTCTGGCGCAGCGCCTCCAGCGCGTCCACCGCGCGCTCGGCGTGCGCCAGCGCCTCGGGCAGGGGCTGCGTCCGGTACGCCACCGTGCCGCGGCCGCGGAGGGCCAGCGCCAGGTACAACGGGTCGTTCCTTTCGGAGGCCAGCCGCAGCGACGCCTCCGAGTCCTGGATGGCCCCGGCCGGGTCCACGCCCGCGCGCCGCTCCGCGCGTGTCCAGAGGCACGACAGCCGCAGCTCCTGGGACTCCGGCGTCTCCGGCAGCGCCAGGCAGCGCGCCAGGAGCACGTCCGCCTCACGGTGCTCCTCCGGCGAGTCGCCCAGCAGGTCCGCCGTGAGCCGCGCCGCCCGGGCCACCAGCGTCGTGTTGCCGGTCCGCTCCGCGGCGGCCAGCGCCTGCCGCGCCAGCGCCAGGGCGCGTCCCCGGTCCGACAGGACATGCTCTCTCTCGAGTCGCCGCAGCGCGAGGTTGGCGAGCGTGAAGCGCCCATGCGCCTCCAGGAAGAGGTCGCCGGTGCTCCGGGTCAACTCCACCAGCCGGGCATTGATGTCCGAGGCCTCGTCCAGCCGTCCCAACCGCTCACTCACGGTGCCCATGACGGACAGGTACTGCTTCTTCATGCCCTCCGTGCCCTCCGGAAAGACGAGCGGCTCGGCGCGCTTGAGCACGCGGAACGCCCGGCCCAGGTCGAGCTCCACCTCGTAGAGGTGACTGGCCTCCACCATGAGCGCGCGGGCCCGCAGGTCCGGGCGGCCGGAGGTGCTCGCCACCTCCACCACACGCCGCGTCCACTGCCGGGCCTCCTCCGCGCGGCCCTGCGCCAGGAGGATGGCGCGCAGGTTGATGGCCGCCAGCACCTCGCCCTCCGCCTGCTGAAGCCGGTGGAACGTCTCCGCCGCGCGACGGTACGGCGCCTCCGCCGCCTTGTGGCTGGACAACATCCGCACATGCCCGAGCACCAGGGGCAGCCAGCCCTGGTCGGGGTGACGCGCCTCCAGGGCCGTCAGCGCGCGTGTGACCGCCTCACGCGCGGAGGCCTCCTGGGCGCACTGGTAGAAGCACATCGCCGCGTCACGGTCATCAGGCCAGGCGGCGAAGCGCTCCTGGCACGACTCGAGCGTGGGCGGCTGGGGACGGCTCGGCGCTTCCGACAAGGCCGTGGCCGGACACACCAGGAGCATGGCCCCCACCAGGAAGGAGAAGAGGCCGCTGTTGCTTCGTTCGGACCGGTGCGTCCGCGGTGACACGTCAGGGGGTAAGCTGAGGCGGCGGTGGAGGGACGCGCTCGCACTGGATGGTCACCGGCCCAGGGGGAGGCGGAGGAGGTCTGGGCATCGCCGACTCGATGTGACAGATGACGGGGTCCCGCCCGGGCTCCGGCTCCTCGGGGGACCAGCGCTCCACCGTCACCACCGCCACCGAGAAGGTCGCCACGCCCACCGTGGCGAAGACGCGTGCGAACACCGCGGACGCGGTGGGGACCCGGTAGGCCAGGCGCAACGGCGTATCCGGGTCCACCGTGCCCGTGGTCTGCGCGACGACGACACCGGCGGCGTCGACAAGCTGGAGCGTCGCCACCTGGCTCGCGCCCGTGCGGATGCCCGTCTCCACCACCGAGGCCACCACCTGGTCCCCCGCCTCGCCGTGGCTGAAGTCCGTCTTCACCGAGAGGGTGACGGGCTCCGACTGGCCCCAGGCCTGCCCTGCCCCGCCAGTCACCCCCATCAGGAGCGCCATCAACCCTGCTCGCATCCACTGTCGTGACTTCATGCCCGGCTCCGTTCTCATGATGAGTCCCCTGGACTTCGGACCGCGTGCTTCACTCCAACAGGTGGACGAACGTGGCGCTTCGCAGCACCTGACCGTCCGGCAACCGCGCTTCCACCTGCCACAACAACTTCGTCCCCGGCTTCAAGGGCGACAGCGTCTGCGCGGGCACCCGGTACTCAGGGGTCTCCAGCGAGTCCACGCGGTGGACCCAGCCCAGGTCCTCCGTGGACAACCGCACCGACCAGCGCGTTCCCTCGGGGCCGCCGCTCCAGCGCAGCACGCAGTCGGCGCGCTTGAGGGGCACCGCCTCCGGCACCCGCGAGACGACCGCCGCCGTGTCACCACCGCGCACCCGCGGTGGCTCCGGAATCTCCTGCTCCTCCCGCATCACCACGCCCACGACGATGAGCGCCAGGGCCGCGGTGGCCGCCACGCCCCACAGGGGCTGACTCCACGCGAAGCGGAAGCGGCGCTGCTGACGGACGTCACCGTCCCCGCGCCGGGCGCGCGGAATGTCTGCCCTCCGCGCCATGGGGGGCGCGGCCTCCGAGGCGGCGCGGGACAGCTCGACCGCCAATCGCCAGGCCGCCGCCCAGGCCGGGTCCGCCGCCACGCGCTCGACGACGGCGCGGCGCTCCTCCGCGGGCAGCTCGCCGCTCACCGCGCGCCACACGAGGTCCGCGTCCACCGGCGCGCCCTCGTGCTCCCCCGGGTCCTCGGCACGCACCGCGGCGCGCAGACGCTCGACGGCGGCGTCATCGGGCTTCGTCTCGTCGCGTCCTCGCTCGCTCACGGCTCGAATCCCTTCGTGGACAGGCACAGACGCAGCGCGGCCAGTCCCCGGTAGATGAGGTTCTCCGTCCGCTTGTCCTCCCAGCCCAGCAGCCGCGCGGACTCCGGCACGCTGTGCCCCTGCAGGTACAGCGTCACCGCCAGCCGGCGGTCCTGTACCAGCTTGCGCAGACAGTCACGCACGGCCTGGGCAATCTGCGAGCCGCCCGCGGCCTTCTCCGGGTCGCTCGGCGCCACCGGCGGCTCGGGCAGCGAGTCCACCTCCTCCAGGTGGACCTCACGGCGGCGCGACACGTTGCGCAGCTCATCCACCAGCGCGGTGTAGGCGACGCGGTACAGGTAGGCGGGAGACAGCGGGCCGCGGTCCGGTTCGCGCCGCCGCAGCTCCATGACGCGCATCATCGCCGTCTGCACCAGGTCATCGCGGCGGTCGGCCAGACTGGGCGGGCACACCCGGGCCACCGCACGGGCCAGGTCCTTGCGCAGTTGCTCCGACACATCCGCGGGGAGAGAGCCCATGGCCTGCGCCGGCCTGTGTCGTGGCTCCACGTAGAGGTTCCTCCGAGGTGCACTCATGGTCATCGAAAGGTCCCTCCCGCGGCAAGTGGGGTGACGGAATCAAGGTGTCTCCCGGGAGGCGCGGGGCTTCGCGCTCCCGGGAGACTGGACGACTACGGCAGGGCTGCATCCCGGACGGTGCCGTGAGGCCACGCATCGGCGTCGGCGCGGCGCACCGCGGTCACCCCGTGGGGATGGGAATGAGAAGTCATGGAGCCCCTTCAGGAGGGCGGCGCCGGGCCGTCGAAGTGACGGCCCGGCAGGTGCGCCTTGCCTCCTGAACGGGGGACGGGGTTCTTTCCCCTCACCTCACGCGGACGGTTTCCCCGCGCCGCTCCAGGCGCCCCGCCTCAGCGCTTGACGCGGAGCACCTGGAAGCCCACGCCCACGCTCCCGAAGCCGCTCGCGTCCTCCACGCGCACCACCAGCTCTCCGGACGGCAGCGCCCCCCACACGTCCGCGCGGGTCAGGTCCGCGCCGGCCATCCGCTCGTAGCGGCGCGCCTCCTGCCACGTCACGCCGTCCTCGCTGGTGAAGAGCCGCGCGGACACGTCGCCGTCGGCATGGACGTCTCCATGGCGGGACCAGGCGGTGCCCATCACCCAGCCGCCCCCGGGCACCGCCATGAGCGAGTACGCCGGCCCCGGCAGCGCCATCAACTCGCGCATCGTCCCATCCGGCGACAGGCTCAGGAGCTTCGGGCGCTCGGGCCCGAACAGCGTCGACTGGCCGAACAGCAGCGCCCCACCCGAGTGCACCACCCCCGGCAGGGCATTGGCCCCATAGCCACGCATCATTGAGGTCCAGGTCCGGCCCCCATCCGTGGAGCGGAGCACCGCCGCCTGCGCGCTGCTGCTCCCCAGGGTCGCCCAGAGCGCGCCCGTCTGGGGGTCCGCCACCAGGCCGTAGCCGTGACGGTGCGCCGTGAGCGTGGAGCGCACGGACCAGGTGGCCCCGCCGTCCGTGGTCGCCCACAGCCGGATGGGCACGGAGGACGAGGTGAAGGTCTGGTACTCCAGGAAGAACCACGTGCCGCCTGACCGCGCGAAGCTCCGGGGCCCCAGCGCGCGGTAGCTGCCCAGGCTCACCGCGTTCCCCCACGTCCGCCCGCCATCCGTGGAGCGCTGGAGGAAATACGCTCCGCTGTGACTGGCCACCGACAGGAGCGTCCCCCCCTCCATCGCCACCAGCGTCCACAGGTTGCCACCCGCCTGTCCCCGGACGGTGAAGGTGAGCCCCCCATCCGTGCTCGCCATCAGCCGCGAGCGCGGGCCCGCCGCGGGCAGGCCGTACAGCGTGCCCGAGTCATCCACCGCGAGCAGCTCGTGCGTGTCGATGGAGCGCACGGGCTCCAGGGTGAAAGGCCCCTCCCCCGGCTCCGGCTCCGGCTCGGGCCCGGGGCCAGGCTCCGGTGGGGGCTCCTCTTCGAGCACCCAGGACACGCGAGACACCGAGCCCCGCGAGCCCGCGTCCACCGCTTCGCCGTAGAGACAGGGCACCTCGCCGGTGCCCTCCGGCAGGACGTCCACGGCGTTGAGGTACCCCTTGAACGTCGCCTCCCCGTCCAGCGTCACCGCGCTCCCGAGCGCCCCGTCCGCGTCAACCGTCCGCATGCGCAGCTCGTAGCTCGCGTTGAGCGTCCGCACCCGGTTGTAGAAGACATACAGTGTGTCGCCGATGCGGGTGATGGCGGGCTGGGTCGCCCAGTCCGAGCTGTCCTCCACCAGCACGCGAGCGCCGAAGCTGCTCCCATCGAAGTGCCGGTAGTAGAGCGTCTCCAGCTCGTCCTTGTAGACGAGGTGCATGCCCCCCTTCCCGTCCGCCACCGCGCTCAGCGCCGCGCCATGATAGATGCCGTCGGAGAAGGCCTGGCGCACCGGGCCCCATGTCCCGAGGGGGTCCGAGTCCGAGCGGATGCGCATGCGCGCGGGCTCCCAGCCGTCATGCATGCCGTACACGAAGACGAGCTTCGTCCCCAGGCTGAGCAGCCGCCCTCCCCCCCGCCGCCGGACCGTGTCCAGCGACTGCGCCGGACCGAAGCCCTGTCCCTCATCCGTGGACACCGACACCACCGCGGTGGACCCGCCGTCGCGTTCCAGACGGAAGGCCTGCACCCACAACCGGCCACTCGAGTCCCGCGCCAGCAGGGCCCGTGAGTAGGCCGTGCTGGCATCCGCGTCGAACACCCGCACCGCGGGCTCCGGTACCCAGGTGTCCGCGCCGGGCTGGTAGCGCCACCATTGGAAGTAGACGTCGTGCTGGCTGGAGGCCGCCAACTGGGGGCCCTCATAGGAGTAGACGAGCGCCACGTCCCGCCCCACGGCCAGCAGCTCCGCCCGGTCCGCGTGCGCCGCGTTGGGCTGGATGTCCGCGACCCGCCGCGCCGTGCGCAGCGCATCCTCGGAGCGGTAGAGCACCAGCCCCTTGCCGTCCACGCCCCCATGCTGGATGGCCACCAGCCACGTCGGTGGCCGGTTGCTTTCCGTTTCGATACGAACAATGTGTCGCTGCGCCGGGAGCGTCAGGGCATTGCCCCCGCTCACTGGCACCAACGCCGTTCCGCTCGCCGCCACCACCGCGGCGAACATGGCCCCTGCCCACCCTGTCATGGCTCCCCTCCGCGTACGTCCCGCCGGGAAACTGAGCGTGGGAGCGCACGAAGGGAAGGTGGCCCCAGCACGTAAGACGATTCCGCCGGACGAAATGAACGGACACCTGCCCGCTGAGGCTCGCGGAGACAGCGCCCCGCGTCGCGCGCTCGACGAGGTCTCGGAACGGAACGCCAGTCGGCAGGAAAGGGGGCCTCGTCACTGGTTGGACAGCGCGGTTCGAAGGCTGTCGAGCAGGTAGGCGTTGAGTTCCTCGCTCGACAGCTTCGGCTCCTCCCTGAGTCTGGCCCGGGCGAACTGCTGCCACTCGTGCAACTCACGCGGCGTCGGCTGGCGGGGCCTGTCCGCGGGCATGCCCCGGTAGGCGCGGAACAGGAACTCGTAGGCCTCTCGGATGAAGCGGTCGATGTTGAGCTCCGCGGGCTTGCTCATGCCCGTCAGCTCGTTACGCACCGCATCGATGATGGCGTACTTGAGTGTCTCCGAGGTGATTTCCGGGTCGTCCTTCAGCTTCCCCGCCGCGAAGGCACGCCAGCGCTCCAACTCCTCGGCCGTGGGGGCACGGGACGTCCCCAGGTAGCAGAGGGACCCCCAGCCAATGGCCTCCATGATGTAGCCATCGATGTCGGCGGGCGACAACGTCTCCACCCCGATGGCCTGCGCCCGGACGGCGTCCGTGATGGCGTTCCGGAGCTCCTCCGGTGACAGCTTCGGATTCTCGGCGAGCTTCGCGTTGGCGAAGGCGCGCCAGTACGACAGCTCCACCGGAGACGCGTGGCGCTCCCGGCCCTCGTAACACAGCGACACCCACCGGACGGCATCGTCGATGAACCGGTCGATGTTCTCGGGCGACGTGGAGTCGGTGCCCGTCATCTTCGCGCGGAGGGTATCGGTGATGGCGTACTTGAGCGTCTCCGGAGACATCTTCGGGTCCTCCCGCAGCTTCTCCGCCGCGAAGGCGCGCCAATACGCCATCTCCGCCGGCGTGGCGCAGCGCTTCTTGCCCTGGTAGCAGAGCGTGACCCACTTGACGGCGTCCTTGATGAACCGGTCGACGTTCTCCGGTGCCGTCGAGTCCATCTTCGTCACCTTCGCCCGCACCGCGTCGATGATGGCGTATTTGAGGTCCTCCGGCGCGATGTCGGGATTCTCCCGCTTCTTCTCGGCGGCGAAGGCGCGCCACAGGCGCATGTCCTCATCGGTGGCGCTGCGTGGGGTGCCCTCGTAGCACCAGCTCACCCAGCCAATGGCTTCGCGGATGTACATGTCGATGTTCTCGGGCGTCGCGACATCCAGCCCGTCCCGCTCGAGCCGCAGCTCGTTCGCGATGGCGGCGCGGACCTGCTCGGCGGTGATTTTCGGGTCCTTGGCCCGGAGCTCGCGCGCGAAGCCCAGCCATTGGGACCGCTCCGGTCCGCGAGGCCACCGGTCGCCCTGGAAGATTTCCCGGTAGGCCTCGTCAATGCAGCGCGCCATGCGCTCGTCGGTGAGCACGCCCAGCAGCGAGGGAAGGACCTCCTTCGCGTGGGCCGCCTGCTGCATGGCATGGGAAGGGCCCAGGGACTCGGTGTTGTAGTACCGGGCAGCCGAGACCGGCGCGGCCCCCTGAGCTGGAATCACCGCGCCGAGCATGTCCACGAGCGCACGCGCGGAGCGCAGGTCCCCCGGGGTCCTGGCATTGGATACGGCGGCAGAAGGCAGACGCTCACCAATCCTCGTCATACGTCCCCCATGCGACTGAATGGTCATTGCGTGGAGGGATTAAGTGGCCCGGCCCGAGGACGATAGGCCCTCCTTCGAGGTGCCATTGAGGCCTCGCGCGCGGTGAACTGGCCCTGGAGCTGACGTTGATACTCCGACTCCCGGCGCTCCCAGTCCGCGTCGCCGTAGCGATGGTACAGGTACGCGCCGCCCGCGGCGGAGCCGAACACGGCCAGCAGCAGCCCGCTGTGAGCCGCTTCACCGGGTGCGTGTCACCGCGCTCACTGCGCGAGGCCTCGGAGCGGCTCCCGCGACCGGGCGCCGGTTCGCTGTCCGCGAGGGGGCCTGAATCTTTTTTCCGGCCCACCGATGATTTTCGCCGGCCCTGGCGGTCTCACTCACAAAACCGCATCACGGAGAACGCCATGACCACGACGACCCACACCGGATTCCAGCCCCCCCTCCCCGCCGTCTCCCCGCAGTCGGGCGCGCAGTCCGCCTCGAAGAAGGCCCTGTGGACCGGACGCATCCTGAGCGGCATCGCCGTCCTCTTCCTGCTGTTCGATGCCATTGGAAAGCTGCTCCAGATTCCCGAGGCGCAGCAGGGCACGGTGGAGCTTGGCTACCCCGTCAGCGTGCTCCTCGGCCTGGGCATCGTTCAGCTCGCGTGCCTGGCCGTGTACCTCACCCCGCGGGTCTCCGTGCTGGGGGCCATCCTGTGGACGGGGTACCTCGGCGGCGCGGTCGCCACCCACGTCCGGGTCGGCAACCCGCTCTTCTCCCACATGCTCTTCCCCGTCTACGTCGCGACGCTGCTGTGGCTCGGGCTCTGGCTGCGCGACGCGCGGCTCCGCGCCGTCGTCCCGCTCCGGGCCGCGAAGTGACACGCCACCTCCCCCACTGAAATGTTCCCCATCCCGCTTATATTTGCCCCATTCGCGACCACCCTGTTCGGAGCAGACACCATGGCTGGCAAGGCATCCCAGAAGGCGGCGAAGAAGGCGGCTCCCAAACGAAGCACGGTCAAGAAGGCCTCATCGCGGAAGGTCGCCGCCAAGGCGGCCCCCCGCAAGCCCACGGCGAAGAAAGCACCAGCGCGCGCCGCCGCGCCCAAGGCCGCCGCGAGCAAGCGCAAGAGCCCCGTGAAGGCCAAGGAGCCACGCCTCCTGTCGGGCGGAAATCCGCAGATCGCGAAGGGGTACGGCGATGCCCCCGTCCAGGCCTACATCGAGGCAATGCCTGGCTGGAAGCGCGACGTCGGGCTCCGCCTGGACGCGCTCATCGAGCGCGCCGTCCCTGGCGTGAGCAAGGCGGTCAAATGGAACTCACCCTTTTATGGCGTCGAAGGTCAAGGCTGGTTCCTCGGCATTCATTGCTTCGCCAAATACATCAAGGTGGCGTTCTTCCGCGGGATGTCGCTGAAGCCTGTTCCCCCAGGTGAGTCCAAGAGCCAGGACACGCGCTACCTCGACATCCGTGAGAATGTCCCGCTCGACGAAGGCCAGTTCACCGCGTGGGTGAAGCAGGCCAGCCAACTGCCCGGCGAGCGCATGTGAGCAGCCGCTGATATTCCGGTCCGCTTCGAGCTGGGTTCACGCAGGCCCCGGGAGCGTGCAGCCAGGCGCTTGAGATGGACTACGGCGAGTCCATACTATTGGTGCGTCGCTGCACGGCGTTTGCCGATGGCGTGCTGCACTTCGCCCGAGGTGCAATCCTCTGTCCGATGCGCGGCACGGAATGGCCCTCCGGGTGAATCGAGGCCTTCCCCCTCGGCGCAAGGAACGCGATGTTCGTTTCCATCTCATTCCCCCAGGAGAGAGTCGCATGCGCACCCTTTCGATACCCCTCATCGTCGCCACCCTCCTCGTCGGCTGCAGAGGAGACCCGGACCCCACGCCAACGCCTGACTCAGGCGTCCCGCAGCAGGATGCGGGACTCCCGCCGGAGGACTCGGGCGTTCCAGAGGATGACGCCGGCGTCCCGGAAGACGACGCGGGCATCCCGGAAGACGACGCCGGCATCCCAGAGGACGACGCGGGCATCCCGGAGGACCCGCTTCCCACCGGCCCGCCGGTTCCGCAGGGCCCGCCCAACGTGCCCGAGTTCGAGCCCGCCTTCCCCGGGCAGACGCGCGTCCCGGCCATCCAGTCCCAGACGCCCATCCAGGTGACCGAGATTGCCTCGGGCTTCCGGAACCCCTGGGCCATCGCCTTCCTGCCGGACGAGCGCATGCTGGTGACGGAGAAGCCCACTGGCTCGCTCTACATCGTCACGCAGCAGGGCGCGAAGTCCCCCGCCGTCTCGGGTCTGCCCGCCGTGGATGGACGCGGCCAGGGGGGCCTGCTCGACGTGGAGGTGGGCCCTGACTACGCGCAGAGCCAGCTCATCTACTGGACCTATGCGGAGCCCCGCCAGGGCGGCAACGGGCTGGCGGTGGCGCGCGCGCGGCTCGTGGACGGGGCGCAGCCTCGCGTGGAGAACGTGCAGGTCATCTTCCGCATGATGCCCACGCTCGAGTCGACGCTGCACTCCGGCGGACGGATGGTGTTCACCCCCGACGGCAAGCTGTTCGTCACGCTCGGGGAGCGCTCCATCCTCGCGGGCCGCGTTCAGGCCCAGGACGTGCGGAGCCACTTCGGCAAGGTGGTCCGCATCAACCCGGACGGCTCCGTGCCCGATGACAACCCGTACCTGAACAACCCGGAGGCGAAGCCGGAGATCTGGTCCATCGGTCACCGCAACATCCTGTCGGCGGCGCTCGACAGCCAGAACCGGCTGTGGACGGTGGAGATGGGGCCGCAAGGGGGTGACGAGGTCAACCGCCCCGAGGCCGGCAAGGACTACGGCTGGCCCACCATCGGGTATGGCGAGGAGTACTCCGGCGCGCCCATTCACGAGAGCCCCCAGGCCCCGGGCATGGAGCAGCCCGTGTACTACTGGGACCCGGTGATTTCGCCGTCGGGGATGACCATCTACTCGGGGACCCTGTTCCCCGAGTGGCGGAACAACCTCTTCATCGGCGGCCTGTCCGCCAGGGCGCTGGTGCGGCTCATGGTGCGCAATGACCGCGTGGTGGGCGAGGAGCATCTCCTCAAGAACCTGGACTCGCGCATCCGCGAGGTCGTCCAGGGCCCCGACGGCGCCCTCTACCTGCTCACCGACTCCACCAACGGCAAGGTGCTCAAGGTCACGCCGCAGTGAAGCGCCCGTAGTCCACGGCGCGCTCCCCGCTCCCCGGGCAGCTCAAGCCTCGGGGAGCGGAAGCAACCGCGCCGAGGCGCACCGGGCGGCGGGGGCAGCCGGGCGGGCGGGCGCCATCATTCCGCCCGGGCCCGCCCGGAATCGCCTACGCTGCCCGCCGTCCCCTGAAAGGCCGGTGTGCGTCGCATGGGTGGTCGTGTCCTCTCGCCAGTCCTCCTCGTTGGTGCCGGAATGGGGGAGGCCACCTGCGGCATCCTGTACCTGGCGGGCTACCTGCGGCGCGGCGGCATCGAGGCCTTCGTGCGGCTGTACGACGGGGACGAGACGGAAGCCGAGGTGACGCGCTCCTTCGAGAGCCTCCTGCGCCGGGTGCGCCCGAAGCTGGTGGGCATCAGCCTCAAGTGGTTCCACCACGTGGACCGCGCGCTGCTCATCGCCAGGGTGGTGCGGCGAATCGACCCGTCCATCCGCGTCGTCGTGGGCGGCAACTCCGCGTCCTACTGGTGGAAGGAGCTGAGCGGCTACGACAGCATCGACCACATCGTGCTGGGCGACGGCGAGGTGCCCCTGCTGGCGCTGTGCAACGGCGAGGAGTCGCCGCCCAACGTCGTGACGCGGTACCCGGATGGCCGGCCACGCCGGCTCCCGCTGGCGTACGTGCAGCGCGCCACGAACACGGACGACATCCACTACTCGCACTTCGACGACATCTTCCTCAGCCAGATGGACCTGCACTCGTTCTCCGGCTGGGTCGCGCCCGGCAAGGGCTGCGGTGAGAACTGCCTGTACTGCGGCGGGGCGCGCGGCAACCAGAAGGCGGACTTCGGCCGCGCGAAGCCCTTCCTGCGCGCCGAGGAGAACGTTCGCCGCGACCACCAGGAGATCGCCGGCCGGACGTGGCAGATGCGCTACGACTTCGCGGGCAGCACCGCCGGGTTCCTGAGCAGCACCTGGGCGGGCGTGGACCTCTCCCACCACTGCTGCACGTACTTCCTGTGGGGGGTGCCCCGCGTGGAGCTGGTGGCGGCGCTGGCCGCGACGTTCCAGCGCGTCTACATGGTCATCGACATCGGCTGCTTCTCCGAACAGCAGCGGCTGGAGCAGATGGGCCGGGGCCTGCTCAAGCCGTGCGCCAAGGACCGCGAGCTGCTGGAGGTCATCGACGCCTGTCGGAAGTACCCCAACCTGGACATCGAAATCTCCGGCATCGGGGGGCTGCCCTTCGCGAGCAGGGCCACCCTGGCGGAGGAGCTGCGGCTGGTGGAGCGCATCATCGACCTGGACTGCGTGGTGGGCTACCAGCGGCTGGAGGCCCAGCCCGGCGCGCTGGTGACAGAGCACCCCGCGCGCTTCGACATGGTGACGGAGGCCAAGAGCTTCGCCGAGTTCCTCGACTACTTCGAGCGCCGCGAGCCCGGTGACGTGTCCGTGCCGATGATTCGCTTCCGCGACGCGGGCCTGGAGGCGGCCGTCCAACAGACCTCCGACCGGGTGGACGCCCTGGCCTGGAAGCACCGCGACGCGCGCAAGAGCGTCACCGTCCAGGACAGGACGCGGCTGCGCAACACCGCGCCCTGGACCCAGCGCTTCACCCTGGGGGACTGGCTGGGCAGCCACCGCGCCCCCGCGAAGCTCGCGGGAGAGCCGGTGACCGTGTTGCGCTCCGTGGATGGCATCACCCTGAGCTGCGCCCCCTCCGTCAGCCCGAGGCGGTTCTCCGAGCCCACGCTCACGCAGGGCGAGGACGGCGCCATCCTCCTGGCCGCCCTGGCCGCCTTCGAGCACCCCACGACGGTGTCCAGCGCGGTGTCAAAGCTCGGCGCCAAGGCCCGGCTCGACCCGTATTCCGCGCGGGAGGTCATCGACCATCTCGTGGACGGGCGCTTCCTCCAGCCGGCCTGAGCGCCCTCCTCCAAAAAAGGGGGCGGAAAATCGGCCGGAAAAGGCATGTCACACGCGGCCCCGGCTGCGTCGTCCTGGGGTGGAAGGCAGGCACTTCCGCCCTGCACGACCCACAGGAGCCGAATATGAAGCCCCGGATCACCCCGTTCACCGCCGCCCCCGATGCCATGAAGCTGACGCTCGAGTACGGCCAGAAGGTGCTGGCGCTCGGCCTGGAGAAGAGCCTCCTGGAGCTGGTGAAGATTCGCGCCTCGCAGTTGAACGGCTGCGCGTTCTGCATCCACATGCACACCACGGAAGCCCGCGCGCACGGAGAGCGCGAGGAGCGCATCTACCTGCTGGACGGCTGGCGCGAGTCGCCGCTGTACACCGACCGCGAGCGGGCGGCCCTGGCCTGGACGGAGTCCCTGACGCTCGTCTCCCAGACGCGCGCGCCGGATGAGGACTACGCGGCCCTCAAGCCGCACTTCACGGAGCAGGAAATCGTGCACCTCACCCTGCTCATCGGCATGATCAACACCTGGAACCGCATCTCCGTGGGGTTCCGCGCCGTCCACCCAGTCACCGCTCCCAACACCGAGGCCGCCTGACGTGAACCCCGCTGACGTCTTCGACCCGCTGCGCCCCCGCCTGCTCCGCATCGCGTACCGGATGCTGGGCATCGTCGCGGAGGCCGAAGACGTCGTGCAGGAGGCGTACTTGCGCTGGCACCAGACCGACCGCGCCGCCGTGCGTGACGCCGAGGCCGTGCTCGTCCGCACGGTGACGCGGTTGTGCCTGGACGTCCTGAAGTCCGCCCGCGTGCGCCGCGAGGAGTACGTGGGCACCTGGCTTCCGGAGCCCATCGTCGACGCGGTGGAGGGTGATGACTTGACGCTGACCTTGATGATGGCCCTGGAGCGGCTGTCCCCCTTGGAGCGGGCCGCCTTCCTCCTGCACGACATCTTCGGCATGGACTTCGAGGAGGTGGCGAAGGCCATCGACCGGGACCCGGCCGCCTGCCGTCAGCTCGCCAGCCGCGCGCGGGCGCACGTGCGCGAGGCCCGGCCCCGCTTCCCCGTGTCGGAGGAGCAGGGCCGGGAGCTGGCCTCGGCCTTCTACGCCGCGTCGCGCGGCGGGGACATGGGCGCGCTCCAGGCGCTCCTGGCCCATGACGTCGTCGTGTACTCCGACGGCGGCGGCAAGGTGAAGGCCGCCATCAACCCCATCTACGGCCAGGAGAGGACACTGCGCCTGTTCGAGGGACTGCTGCGCCAGTTGGACGTGAACTACTCGCAGTTGGTGCACGAGGGCTTCATCGACGGCCTGCCCGCCTTCGTCACCCTCGAGAAGGACGGCACGCTCCAGACGACGGCCTTTGGCGTCGAGGACGGCCGCATCGCCACCATCTACGTCACGCGAAACCCCGACAAGCTCCGGAGCATCCGCGGGCTGGTGGAAGACAAGCTGCCGTCCTGAGCGGGTGCGGCGACAGACTTCAGTCCTGGCGTGCCCCCTGGCGGTAGCCACGCGGCCGCTGCCCGCTGGTGGCCGCCTTCCTCCTCCACCCGCACGTCCTTGCGAAAGCGCACCACGTAACCGAAGCCCGTCGGGCCAGCAACGCGTGCGTCAATCCGTGACAGGGTTCGCCCCTTCGAGCCTGGCTGAAGCGCGCGCCCGGCCCTGGCGGTGAGGCGTCAGGGACCTACGCGAACCTGCCCAGGACAGCCAGGTCCTCCATCCCCAGTGCACGGCTCGTGCCCGGCTCCCGCGTCAGGCCTCCATCTGCGACGGGGAGGTGCGTGGCGGCGCTGCCGTCGCCATCTCCCCGGTCCTGGAGGGCGGGCGCAGGTTGCGCCTCGGCCCGCCCGGACTCCAACGTGAGGAGCGGGGCGGAGGCGCACCCACGCGAAGGTGAGCGGCGTGCACCGAGACATGGGAGAAGACATGCGAGCAAGGCTCAACGCGCGGGCGGGCACCTGCCTCCTCGCGATGGTGCTGGGCGTATGGGGCGGAGGGGTGTGGGCCGCCACGCCAGGGGCGCGGACGGTCGTCACGCTGGCCTTCGACGACGGGCTCGCGGAGCAGCGACAGGTGCTGGACATGCTCTCGGCCTCGGGACTGAAGGCGACCTTCTACATCATCAGCGGGCGGGTGGGTCAGTCCAGCTACATGACGGTCGACGACCTGCGCCGCCTGGCCGCGGCCGGACACGACATTGGAGGGCACACGCTGCAGCACGATGAGCTGTTGACGCTGACGCCCCAGGCTCAACGGCAGGAGATATGCGAGGACCGCTTGCGCTTGCTGAGCTGGGGCTTCGCGCCGACCAGCCTCGCCTTCCCTTTCGGCTCGAATGATGCGGCGGTGAACCAGATGGCCGCGGCGTGCGGGTACAACTCGGCGCGCGACGTGCGCGGCCTGGTGGACACCTGCGGCTCCTGCCCGCCCGCGGAGACCATCCCCCCCTTCGACCCTTACGAGATTCGCACGCCCGCCACCGTGACGCGCGACGACGGGCTGGAAACGATGCAGGCGTGGGTCACCGCAGCGGAGGCGGCGGGAGGCGGCTGGGTCATCATCGTCTTCCACTTCGTGGAGCCGGACTGCACGAAGCACACCTACTGCGTGAAGACCGACGTCCTCCGGGAGTTCATGGGGTGGCTCTCGCAGCGGGCGTCGCTGGGGACCGAGGTGCGCACGGTGCAGGACATCATGGGCGGCGCAGCGCGTCCCGCCGTGCACCCCGTGTCCCAGGAGCGCGGCGCCGCGCTGAAGAACCCCTCGCTGGAGGCGGAAGAGAATGTCGACGGCGTCCCCGACTGCTGGCAGTTGGGCCCCGCTTACGGGGGCACCGTCCGCACCGAACGCTCGGCCGAGGCGCACAGCGGCGTCTGGTCCTACCGGCTGGAGCGCCTGGACGCGTCCGGGGACGCGCCCTCCCTCCACGTGCTCCGCGACGACGGCACCTGTGCGCCGTCCGTCACACCCGGGCACGGCGCGCGGGTGAGCGTCTGGTACCGCTCCAGCACGCCGCTGCACCTGAAGGCGTCCGTGCAGGGCCTGGATGGGACGTGGAAGGAATGGGAGCGAGGCCCGAGCCTGCCTCCCGCCGAGGCCTGGACGGAAGCGTCATGGGTGCTCCCCATCGCGCTGCCAGCCGACGCGGGAGGCCTGAGCGTGGGCGTCGCCATGGAAGGGGCGGGTTGGGCGCTGGTGGACGACTTCGGGCTGGAGGCGACGACGGCCCCCGCGGCGCGCCTGGTCCTGGACGCCCCGGCTGGGGGAGAAGCGCTCGTCGCGGGCCAGGACGTGGAGGTGCGGTGGTCCACCTTCGGCGCGGTCCCGGCGCTGGACGTGGCGTACTCCACGGAGGCGAGCGCCGACTGGGTGCCAGTGGCCACGGCGCTGGAGAACACAGGCACCCTCACCTGGCGCGTCCCAGACGCACCGAGCCGGGAAGCCGTGCTCCGCATCGCCAGCACCATGGACGGGACGGTGGAGGCAATGAGCGCGCCCTTCCGCATCCTGGCCGGAGCCTCGCCGGCTGACCCTGGCGAGTCGCCCCCCCTGGAGACTCCGCCCCAGGAGGAGCCTTCCGAGGACCTCCCCGCCGGAGAGGTTCCTGGAGACGGGCAGGTGCAAGGCGAGAGCGGCGGCTGCGGAGGATGTGAAGGCACCGGGGCGGGCGAGGTCTGTCTCGCGCTGGCCGGTGGCCTGTTCGTGCTCGCCCGCTCACTGTCGAGGCGACGGCGGGGGGCACGGTCCGCTCAAGCGGGACAGCAGGGTGCGCGCCGCGAGGAGGGAGATGGCGGCACGGGTGGCGGATGAGGCCGGGAGCGCCGCGGTCATCAGGTGCGCCAGGTCCCGCGCATCCGCGACCTGGAGTCCTTCCCCCTCTGGACGTCTGGCCATGCCAGCGATGTCCGGCGCGGCGAAGCGCCGGAGGTCGGCCCACCTCGCCTTGGCCTGGTCTATAAGGTCGAGCGCCCGTCTCGGATGGGGCCATCCCAAGAGGAGTCACCCATGTCTGTCTACGAAGTCACCGTCCCCTGCTTCGCGCAGATGCTGCGTGCCCTGGTTGGCTTCCTGAAGAAGGGGGAAGCGCGGGCTCGCGAGCTGGGCTTTGACCCGAAGAACCTGCTTCAGTCGCGGCTGGCACCTGACATGTACCCGCTGGCCAACCAGGTCCTGTTCGCATGCACCCAGGCACAGCAGGCGGTGCTGAGGCTCTGCCAGCATCCGCTGCCCGCGCTCGAGGCGCCGGTGGACATGGAACAGGCGTACGCGTTGATTGAACGAACGCTTCACCTGCTGTCCACCGCGGACAGGGCGCGCATCGATGAGGGGGCTCAACGCCAGCTCTCCATCGAGCCGCCGGGTGGCATGGTCTTCGACATGACCGGCAGCGAGTACGCGCTGCACTGGGCGATACCGCAGTTCTACTTTCACCTGGTCACGGCCTACGACATCCTGCGGCACAACGGGGTGCCGCTCGGCAAGGCCGACTATGTCCCGCACATGTTCGCCTACCTGCGGAAGCCAGCGGCCTGAGTCGCGGGACGCCAGCGTTCAACGGCGCGGAGGACGTTGCGCGGTCGAGGTTGGCGCCTGGAGTCCACCGCCGGGACGTGCCTTCCCCATTCCTGATATGCGACGGAGCCGTCTGCTCCCACCATGCCCCAGCTCCTGGTCCTCCCCGACGGCCGCCGTCTCCCGCTGGACAAGCCCGTCATCTTCAAGCACGGGCGCTCGCGGATGGGCACGGTGCTGGCGGTGGCGCAGGGGCTGGGACTCGCGACTGCGGGGGTCTCCTTGGGGACCGCATTGTCGATGCGCGGGCCGGACGGCCGCTACAGCACGAGCGACGCCGGGAAGGCGCGCACGCTCAACGCAACGTACCTGGCAGGGGCCTATGTCTTCGCCGCGGCCTATGTGTATGGCGTCCTGGATGGCGTGGTGTTGACGCCCGCGCCGCCAGGACATCCGGCGCCTTGAGACACGGGGCGGGCGCCTCGCGGCGCGTCATCTCCGCGCCGCACGCGACCTTCTCCGTGGCGCCAGCCAGTCCGCGTGCGCTGGCACGCGCCTCCGGAGACGAGAAGTTCATTTGATTGCGGTTGCAACATCCCCCCAACTGACTGACGCTTCGTCTACGTGGCGTGAATCGGAATCCACCGGAGGCCTGATGTCCAACCCCGTACGCGTCGTCTTCCGCAACCAGGCCAACGCGCCTGTCACGGTCATCATCAACGGCTACATGAACTCAAGCTCGCTCCCGGTCCGGGTCTATTCGGGGCAGGTCACTGGCATGAGCGGTGTCTTCCAGGTGTCGGGCTACGGCTCCTACGCCTGCTCCGCGTATGCGACGACCATCGTCTCTCCGTCGCTCGCGCCCCAGACGGACGTGTCCGTCGTCTTCACCTCGGAGCCAACGCCATGAGCACGATGCGTGTCGTCTTCGCGCCCCTTCCGGGGCAGACCTACTCGGCGGACATCAAGAAGATCACCCAGGGCAAGCCTGACGGGGTGACGTTCGTGCAGGTCTCCAAGTCGGCGACCACCGACGTCACCACGACGTTCTCCGGCGAGCCGGGTGGGAGCTACTTCATGCAGCTCTACCCCTCGGGCGGAGCGAAGGCCCTCTCGGGGACGGCGACCTTCTCGTCGGACGTCACCATCACCTTCGGCGCGCTCTTCACGGTCTTCGACGAGGGATGAGCGCCCCGCTGTCCGAAGAGACGCCGTCGCTCTTCCTGGTGTCTCTGCCGCGCTCCCTGTCTTCGAGGACGTGGCAGTGGGCGCGCGAGCTGTTGCAGCTCGCGTCCCCTGGCTGGGTGACGGATGGCGAGGTGCTCAACCTGGAGCGCTTCGGCTTCGCGTCCAAGCCCGCGGCGCTGCACTTCCTGCGTCCGTCGGACGGCCCCGCCTTCGAGGCCGCCCGCGAGCACCTCGTGCACCTGGTGCGCCCCACGGGCTGGGCCTACAAGGACGTCACCCAGCCCTTCGTCGTCTCCGCCGCGCTCGCCCGACCCAGCCCCCTCCGGGTGCTGAAGGTCCACCGCTCCCTCGCGGACGTCGCGCTCGCCATGGGGGACCGGGGCTGGACCTATCCGGCGCGAGGCATGCACGGCGAAAGCCCCGACGAGGCGCTCATCGAGGGCCTGATTGACGCCCAGGAGGCGCTGGATTCCATTCCCGGCATGGTCGTGGACTTCGACGACCTGGTGATGGACGAGCTCGCGCTGCCCGCCTCGCTCCGGGGCCTGTATCCCGGGCTCGCCATGCCCGACGCCGTCTCCTTCGACGAGGCGTTCCTCCGGGCGCGGGATGAGGTCCTCACGCGGCGCCGGGGCGAGCGCCACCGGATGCTGGGTGACAAGGTGCTCCAGGCCATGCAGCGCCGCGCGGAGCGCCGGGCCGCCGCCGTGGACGCGCCCCGGGCCGCCGCGCCGGTGTCCGGGCGCCGGAGCCGGCCCCGCATCCTCGTGGTGGGAGATGCCGTGGCGCCCACCGGCTTCAGCCGGGTCACCGAGAGCATCTTCCGGCCCCTCGCCAGCGACTACGACATCCACCAGCTCGGCATCAAATACGCCGGGGGCGCCCACGAGCTGCCGTGGACGCTCCACCCCGCCATTGATGCCCGGGGCGTCAGCCGGCTGCCGGAGCTGTGCGCGTCCCTGGCTCCGGACCTCATCTTCCTCGTCAACGACATCTGGGTGCTTGGGGACTATGCCCGGGCGCTGGGCCGCGTGCCCGGACGCCACCGGATGGTGGCCTACTGCCCCGTGGACTCCGGCCCCCTGAACACGAGCTTCCTCGCCGGGCTCCAGGGCATCCACCGCCTCATCGCCTACACCACGTTCGGTCAGGGCGAGCTGAACGCCGCCGCCGCCCGGCTCCCCACCCCGCCCACCTGGCCGCGCGTGGATGTCATCCCCCACGGCATCGACACCAACGTCTTCCGCCCCCTGGCGCCCCCGGGCGAGTCGCTCGTCGCGTCCCGCCGTCGCAGCCGCGCCGAGCTCTTCGGGACGAACGAGCTGGACGACGCCTTCATCGTCCTGAACGCCAATCGCAACCAGCCACGCAAGCTCGTCGACCTCACCGTGCGCGGCTTCGCGGCCTTCGCGAAGGGGCGGCCCGACGCCCGGCTCTATCTGCACATGGGCACCGAGGACGTGGGCTGGGACGTGCGCGGACTGGGGGAGCGCTTCGGCGTCACCGACCGGCTCATCATCAGCACGGACCAGCGCTTCGCGCCCCGGCTGTCGCTCGCCCAGCTCAACCACGTCTACAACGCGTGCGACGTGGGCGTGAACACCTCCAGCAGCGAGGGCTGGGGGCTCGTCGCCTTCGAGCATGCCGCCACGGGCGCCGCGCAGGTCGTCCCCGGCCACACCGCGCCAGGGGAGCTCTGGGCGGGCAGCGCCGAGCTGCTCGACGTGGCGTTGACCTTGTGCCAGCCCCGCATTCTCACCGACGCCCACGTGCCGTCCGTGGACTCGCTGACGGCCGCGCTGACCCGGCTGTACGAAGACCGGGCGCACCTGGAGGCCCGCTCCCGGGCCGCCCACGCGCTCGCCACCCGCCCCACGTTCCGGTGGGACAACATTGCCCTGGAGTGGGCCCGCCTCTTCGAGGACGAGCTCAACCAGGGTGGAGGCCGTCCATGAACCCCATCTACCAGCAGGCTCTCGCGGGCACCCTGAGCTCGGCACCCACCGGCGGCATGCGCTCCGTGCGCTTCTGGAACAACCTGCCCGTGGACGCGCAGCTCTTCTACCTCACCGAGGACGGCGCCCGGTGCGCCATGGGCGTGGTGCCCGCGGGCTACGCGGCCAACTTCTGGGTGGCCAATGGGGACTACGTCAGTTGGTCCTGCCTCCACACGGGCTCGTTCATCGGCGTGTGCGACATCACCTCCAGCATCGCCAGCGTCTTCTTCGGGCCCAACTTCATGGTGGCCCCCAACGACATCGGCCTGCCGCCGCAGCCCACCTCCGCGGTCATCATTCCCCCGGACTCCCCACGCGTCCTCGTGGCGGCGGGCCTGCTGAAGAACCGCAACCGCACGATTCGTGAGCAGTACTGGCGGCGCCTGCCCGAGTCCTACACCATCGCGCCGGGTGAGACGCAGACGGTCAGCAGCACGTCCACCTCGAACATGCAGCAGACGTCGTCGACCACCGACACCGTCTCCGCTTCGCTCGGCGCCAGCGCGAGCGCGGGCTGGGGCCCCATGTCCGTGGGCATCTCCGCCAGCCTGAGCGCCAGCTCCACCAGCTTCCAGGAGGTGTCCCTCAGCACCGAGTACACCGCCTACGTCTCCGACACCCTCACCGCCACCGCGGACCACACGCAGATGTTCCTCAAGTGGCAGATGATGGACATGGTGAGCGTGCTCGCGCCGAACGGCGAGGTGCTCTCCAGCATCGTCAACGGGCTGTCCCCGGTGGTGCTGCAAGGGCCCTACAACCTGACGGACCTCTCCACGCTGGCCGCCGCGAAGCAGGCCCTGCTCCCGGCGCGCCCGGGCTTCCCGCGCACGCGAGTCGCCGCCCGTCCGTTCCGGCCCCGGGCCGCGGAGGAGCGCAGGTGATTGTCGCGTATTGGAACACCCAGCGGGCCAGTGGCCTGGAGTCCTCCGCCGAGGGGCCCCAGAGCCGCTGCATCTGGTGTTGCGAGCAGCTCCTGCGGTGGATCCACGACACCGTCCGCGCCCACCAGGCCGTGCCGTCGCTCATCTTCCTGTCCGAGGTGTCCCAGGGAGGAGGCCCGATGGCCGCGTTCCTCTCGAGGGTCAGCGGCTACCAGGCGCGCTACATCCCCGCGGGTGACCGGAACAACAACCCGAGCCCGTGTTCCTACATCATCATGTGGCGTGAGGAGTTGAATCCCCGGATTGAGGTCGTCGGGGCCAGCCAGAAACGCCCCGTGTTGCGGGTGCGGGTGCGCGGCCTCACCGTGGGCGGCGTCCACATCATCGCCAACCGCCAACAGGCCCCTGATGAGATTTTCGGCGACATCGCCGAGCTCAACCAGGAGCAACAGCCGGCGGTGCTCCTGGGCGACATGAACTATCCCTGGGAGCAGCTCGCTGGGAGCGCCTATCAGCCGGGCCTGTCGGGCGAAATCAAGGATTTGTTCGACTGGACGCCGGTCAACCCTGGACTTCTGGCCACGTATGGCAAGCAAAAGAAGTCCGGAGCGCTCAAGACCGAGACGCTCGACTATCTGTGGAGGTCCTCCGACGTCAGCCGCATCGAGGCCATTCCTCCGATTCCCGGCTACAACCAGTGGAGGATGATTGACCACGCGCCCATCGCCTACCGCATCCACTTGAATGGCGAGGACGAGGTGATGGACGAAGCGGCGGCGAGCGCCTCGCTCCGCCCGCGCGTTGAGCCCCGGCGGCGAGCCCTCCGTACGAGCTGAGCCGCCAGGCGCCTGGACACCCTCCCCGCGCTACGTCGCTGGCCGGGGATTGCGCATCTTCCACTGGACGCGCGTGCCCGGAGGGTGGATCCGCAGGAACAAGTCCAACCCGCGCGGCCGCGCCATTGGCCGCCACGACGTCCAGAGAATCTGCCCCTGGAATGGCTCACACTTCAGGATGAGGTATCCGTCCTGGTGCCGGTCCACCTGGCCCACGCAGGTCGCGACGCGCGTCTCTCCGTCATAGACAGGCAGGTACTGGTCCACGGTCGTGGTCGTGACGTCGAAGTCGAGCATCTCGTCAAAGTGGAACACGGCCTCCATGGAGGGCCGGGTGACGGAGCGCAGCAACGCGACCGTCCGCTCCACTCCCGCGCGGTGCACATTCGGGTTCTCCAGCGCCCGCGCCCGCGCCCGCAGCGCCTTGGTGTGCGGGGAGATGGGCGCCACCAGGAAATCACAGACGATGGGCAGGTGGTCACTCACGTACTTCCGGTAGATGTAGAACGCCTGGTGCTTCTTGGAGAGCGTTCCAAGCTTTCCCTTCTGGGGGTCGTCGTCCGGGAGCTTGAACTCCGAGAGGTTCTCCTCAATCCAGGAGATGACGTCCAGCACCGCGGCGGAGGCCACGTGCGACTTCAGCTCGCTCCCCTTGAGGAAGCAGTTGTCATAGGCACTGCTGGTGAAGGAAGCGGTGTCTGGCCCCTTCTGCTTCCACTTCGCGGCCCCATGGATGCTCGCCAAGGAGGTCGCGATGCCATCCGGGATGAGCGCACTGAAGCCCCGCTTGTTGAAATCCTTGTACAGGGCGTTGGCGATCTTCTGATGCCCGTTGGGCTTCGGGGCGTCCGGAGCCCAGTCCAGGTTGAAGTCACCAATGACCATCACGTTCTCTTCGTCATCCAGCGCCTTCGACGGCTCCGTGCCGGCGCTCATCAACTCGCGCATCGCGGCCGCGCGAAGCTCCACGCCGGCGTTGGTGGACGCACCAAACGGGCCATGGAAGGCCACCAGGTACATCATCTGGCTGGTGCCGCGATACGGCAGCCACAGCTCGACCGGGAGGAGATAGGGGCAGCGGCCGTAGAACCCGATGCTGTTGTCCTGGTATCCCAGGAGCGTCCCCGCCTTGAGGACCGGCTTTCCATGGGACGTGTCCAGCTCGTCGGGCGCACGCATCACCAGCCGCGCCGCGGCGGACTTCACCGACACGAGCTTGTCCTTCACCCAGACGCCGGCCGTGCTGGAGTTCATCACGTCCGTCTCCTGTCGCAGGAGGATGGAATAGCTCTCCTGGCAGGTACACATGTAGAACGTGAGCGAGTCCACGGCCTGCCGCAGATTCTGGAGCGACGTGGTGTAGGCCCCCAGCTCCTCGCAGAACCCACAGGAGCCAGAGCCCAGGGACTCACCACACGTGCACTTCTTCAAACGAAGCATGAAGCGCCAGTTGTCCTTCGCCGGGCACGAGGAGATATCCACGCTCCAGTCGAGGACCTGCTCGCTCCAGTCGTCCTTGACGTACACGAGCTGGTAGTAATCCCTCACGAGCGTGAAGGACTCGTCGCGCAGGTGTTCGAGCCAGGTCTGGGTGGGCGCGCCCTGCTCCGTGACACACAGCGCCTTGGTCAGCTTGGGGAAATAGCCGTAGTTCCCCAGGAACTTCTTCTGGCCCGCGTGTTTGCGTGCCCGCTTCGCGACGTCGTAATAACCATCATCCGCCTCCAGGTTCTTGTCCCGCTTCTTCCTGAGCCGCTTGAGGGCCGCCGTTTCCTTCTTGGTGAGCTTCTTCTTCTTCTTGAGCGTCGCGATGCGGGACAAATCACGCACATCCCGCTGCAGCTTCACCATGGCTGGCTCATAGATGCAGAGCGCCTTGGGTGGCAGCCAGCGCTTCCCCGTCATCTCGCTGACGTTCTGCTGATAGGTCAGCGGCTCGCCGCCGTCGAGCAGGTCCAACGGCGCGCCATCATCATCCTCATCGATGGCGTCATCATCGTCCTCGTCGACCGCGACAACCCCTCCGTCATCATCCTCTTCATCGCCTTCATCGTCGTCGTCCTGCTCTTCCTCGTCCGCCGCCTGCTTCCACCCCTTGACTCCAACATGGCCGGTCTCGATGGCGTTCATGTTGACGTAGGAGTCCGAACGGCTCTCCAGCAGGATGCAGACGTCCGCGGACACGGCCTCGAGCACCCGGTTGATGACCTTGTTGACGAAGGGATTCCCCAGGCTCTTCCCAGCCTCGAAGGTCTGCACGTTCCAGCTCACCACCGTGAACACCGCGGGGGGCAGCGGAAGGTTGATGACCGTCGTATGGCCTTCCGGGTCTGAGAGGGCCGCGCTCCGGTGGTTCACCACGGAGAGCGCTTCCTGGTGGAGCGCTTGCTGCGCCTGACGCCGCTTCTTGAGTATCTGGGCAACGGTCAGGGGGCCAGCCATGGATCACCCTTTGTCATGGAGGGAGTAGAGCGCCCCGCGGACGTCGTCATCGATGACGTCCGAATGAGGCAGGGAGAGTCCAGACCGGAAGCGATGCAGTACGGCCTTCGCCGCGTCGTCGAAGGTGCCATCCGAGGACTCACACGGGAACCCCAGGTTGCGAAGCCGTTGCTGGACACCCCGGTCGTCCGTCAGCGGCAACAAGGTGTCCACGGGAAGGTCGATGCGCAGCGCGCCCTGGTCGAGGACCAGCGTCACGCGTGTCGTCCGGGTGGGGACCACCGTGTCGATGTACCCGTCCTTCGTGGTCCCTTGCTGCGTGGGGGCGTCCGGCACCTCCAGCAAGTAGGGGATGCCGTCCTGCGGCTCGAACCCGACCGCCAGGCGCAACCTCAGGCGAGACAGGCCGCCATTGAAACGCAGCACATAATGACATCCCGTCGAGGCCTGGAAGGTCAAAGCCTCCCGGGGAGGGATGTAGAGCGTGTCGTTTGGAATGAGCTGGTTCCGCCGCCGCAACCGGGCTCGCAGCGCCCCGTTCTGAGGAGCGTCCCAGATGGTCTCGGGGAGGAGCCCCCATTGAAGCGCGATCTTGTCCACCCCTTCACCTGGCTGCACGACGTGCTCGCTCGCCGGGCAGGACAGGGGCCCGAGGGCATCCCACGCCGCTGGCTGATGACTCTGCAACCGCATCGACGAGAGGGGCTCGGCCACCGGAGCCTCCAGCGCATGCCGGTCCAGGCCCAACAAGGTCAGTGGGTAGCTGGATGCCTCCAGCCCCTCGAAGCGCACCGCTCCGAAGGTATTGCTCATCAGCCGGTACACCTGCTGGCCCCACGCCAGCTCGAGCACCTGACCCTCGAGTACCCGCCCCAGGAGGTCGATGACCGTGACCTCGATGGCCTTCTTGTCCACGCGCTGGCACGGCACCGTGGAGCCATGCACCGGCGTACTCCCGAAGGTGTTCCACGACTGGGTGTTCGCCGTATCCAACTGGAAGGATGAGACGCTCAGGGGAGTCGTGAACATCAGGGCCGCTCCGTGTCGTTGGACGACTCGAATCGATGCCGGGCCTCGCGCTGCTGAGCCTCGAGCGCCAAGCGCCTCTTGAGCTCCTGAACTCCCAGTTGGAGCCGGTGCGAGGCCGAGGGAACGGACGCATCACGAAGCAAGGCATCGAGCCATGCGCTCTGGGGCTCGGCCGCGAAATCCCACCCGAGCACCGCGCAGAGGTTGACGTAGACGCTCACGTCCCCCCGGGTCTCCAGTCCCACGGAGGTCGCCGCTTCAACCGCCTTGCGAAGGGACTCGCGCAGCGATTCGCGGGGCTGCATGGCCACGAAGGCGGGAAAGTGACGCTGGAGATGGCCTTCCAACTCGGACAGGAACGCGTCCTGCCGGTGGGCATCCAGCACCCGAAGCTGTTCGGAGCGGAGGGTCAGCATGCATCCAAGACCTGGGAGGTGTCAGTGAATGGGACGACGGCCCAACCAGGTCCACGAGGTAGCAATCGGCGAGCCACCGGCCCCGCTCATGGGCCTGGACGGGCTTGGGAGGCCCGGCGGCTCCTGGCCGCGTGCGAGCGGGACGCACGAGCGTCACGCCGCGACGCGACCAGGGCCATCCCCGGCCCCACCGAGGTCCGGTCAGCGCCGCCGTCCGCCCGGCCGCCGTCCATTCCTGGGGCCCTTGCCCTGGGGACCCCGGTGCCCCCCACGTCCGGGGGCGCCGCGCTCCCGGTCCTGCCGCGGGCGCGGACGCTCACGGGTGGCCTCGGCGAGCTCGTCCGGCATCCAGGGCAGGTCGAGCAGCTCTTGGAGCTCCAGGAGGGAGCGAGCCTGGAGCACGCCTCTCCGTCCCCGGGACACGCTGAAGCGCAGGGGGCGGTCGAGCAGCGGCAGCTCCTCCTCCACCAGCGTGCGCGCGAGCTTCTCCGGAAGCCGCAGCCGCGCCACGCCTCGCGGTGCGCCATCCGCCAGCCGCTCCACGTCGTACTCGAGCGGCACCACGTGCTCGCGCACCTCCACGGTGTCCGGGAGCGCCAGGAGCGCCTGACGCGTCGCGGGCGGCACGAGCGCGTCCAGTTCGAGCCGCAGCGGGCGCGCCTTGAAGTCGTCGAGCGTGTCCACGCCCTCGAGCTGCGCCTCGTAGAGCGCGGTCAGCTCCGGCAAGCCCAGCGGCGCGGTCACCCCTCCCGAGCGCCGCCACAGCTCGCGCACCTCGGCGATGGCCAGCCGGTGACGGTCCACCGCGGGATGGGGGACCTCCCCCTGCGCCAGCGCCTCGGCGAGCGCGTGCCGGGCCGCCTTGGCGAGCTCCGGCCCCCAGGCGCGCAGCACCTCCACATCCCGTTCAAGCTCGAAGCCGAAGTAGTCCCGCCGCGTCACGAGTACGATGGAGCGGAAGCGCCCGTCGTACGCCGGCGCCGAGGCGTGGCGGCGGGCGTAGCGGCGCAGCAGGGACTGGGGCAGTTGGGTGCCCTCGATGCCGGCCTGCGAGTCGCCGTTGCGGTCGGCGAAGTAGCGCAGCGTTCCCGCCACCGCGCCCAGGTTGCCGCACACGCTCGTCTTCGACACGCGCGCGACCTCGCCCCAGGCGGTGCGCTCGTCGATGACCAGGTCGAAGGGCATGAAGCGCGCGAGCAGGTCGCAGAAGCGCCGGTGGACGCGCGAGTCCGCGAAGGGCATGCGCGCGGGGAGCTCCAGCCCCACGCTCCGGTACACGCTCGCCATCGCGAGCGCCGCGTCCTCCAGGGCCTTCACCAGCACCCCACGCGCCTCCGCCCAGGCCGCGAGCTTCTCCGCGTGGAAGACGTGGCGCGGCAGCCCCTGCACCTCCCCCACCGCGCCCGCTTCACGGAAGGCCTCGGCGTAGAGGTTGTACGCGGTCAGGTGGTCACTGCCGGGCACGAGCAGGCCGTCCAGGTTCCGCTCCTCGCGCGTCATCCGGTGCAGCGACTCCACCGAGCTGCACACCGCCAGCACCGGCAGCAGCGCGTCCTCCGCGTTGACGATGAGCTCCGCCCACGGGCGCTCCACGGGCAGGGCCTCCACCGCGCGGCCGTAGTCGGACAGCCGGCCTTCCGCGTCCACGATGTTGCGCGCCTGCAACTTCGCGAGCGCCCGGCGATAGGCATTCAGGTCCAGCGGCACGGGCAGCTCCAGCGCATCCACCCGCACGCCCAGGGCCGCGGCGGTGAGCGCCACGCGCTCCGGCTCGCCCGCGAGCTGGAACTCGGGCTCGGTGGGCCGCAGCGAGGCGAAGTGCAGGGGCCGGTCGCTCAGGATGAAGACGCGCCCGTTCTCCACCCGCCCGTGCACGCGCCCCGCCATCTGCAGGAGCTCGTTGTTGCCCAGGTGCACGCGGGTGAGGACGTTGCGGCCGCGCTCCACCAGGTTCGTGAAGCGCATGTCGTCGATGACGACCGTGTCCAGCCCCGGCACGTTGAGCGCGCTCTGCCCCGCCGCCGTCATCGCGAGCACGAAGGGCCGGGGCGCCGTGCCCTCCAGGAAGGGCCGGATGGCGCGCAGCGGTTCGCCGCCGTGGTAGTGCGCCGCGTGGAGCGCCGGCGCGTTCGCGCGGACGTGGGCCGCCACCTCCTCCACGCCCGCGCGCGTGGCCAGGAACACGCCCACGCCGCGCCCCTGCCGCTGCACGTCCCGCAGGAAGTCCTCGTCGAGGAAGGACAGCGGCTGGCGGCGCTCCACCTCCACGCGGGCCGCCTTCCTCGAATCGAACGAGGACACCTGGAGCACGTCCGCGCTGTCCAGGTAGCGCGCGTAGAAGGCCGGGTCCACGGTGGCGGACAGCCAGATGAAGCGGCAGCCCACGCGCTTGCCCAGGGCCAGGCACAGCTCCAGCTCGGCGGAGGTCTGGTGGATTTCATCCACGATGAGCGTGTCCTCGCGCCGGATGGCGCCGCCCTGGAACCAGCGCCGCGCGATGCCGGTGGTGACGATGACCACGTCCGCGAGCGGCGTCTCCGCGGTGGCCTCCCGCTCGCGGTTGACCACCGCCACCCGCAGAGGCCGCCGCCCCACGAGCTCCTCCGCGATGGGCCGGATGGCGAGCGTCTTGCCCGTGCCGGTGCCCGCGACGATGCCGAACCCCTGCCCGCTCCGGGCCAGCTCGCGGAGGCGCTCGCCGTGGTGCGCCTCCAGGTACGTGCGCAGCTCCAGCCCGAGCGCCAGCTCGATGGTTTCACACGCGGCGCGCGTGGGCGCGATGACCACCACCCGCCCGCGCTGGGGTGGGACGGCGGAGGAAGCGTCAGGGCGCGGCGGAAGGTACCGGTCGGTGGGCGTACGCACGAAGGCCAGTGATACGCACGGGCGGCGCCCAGGGGAAGCGATTCGCCCGCACGCGCTACGCTCGCGTCCGTGAATGACGAGTAGCCACCGTCAATCAGGCGCAAGAAGCGGGCTGCCTTCATGAGGGCGCGCTTCTATCCATCGCGGGCGATGGGGAGCACACCCCATCACCACGGATGGAGCGCCCTCATGTCGACGCGAACTATTGACTCCCTGGCGAAGTACCACCTCCTCGGTCAGACGGGCCTGCGGGTGAGCCCGCTGGCGTTGGGCACCATGAACTTCGGTACCGACTGGGGCTGGGGCATCAGCGGCGAGGACGCACACCGCCTGCTGACACGCTACCTGGAGGCGGGCGGCAACTTCATTGATACAGCGGATGCGTACACCTCCGGCTCCAGCGAGCGCATCATCGGTGACTACTTCGCGCGGCGTGGCGGGCGGGAGCGGGCGGTCATCGCCACCAAGTTCTCCGCCAACCTGTCTCCGGGAGACCCGAATGCGGGCGGGAACAGCCGCAAACACATCCACTCCGCCCTTGAAGGCTCGCTGCGCCGCCTCAAGACGGACTACGTGGACGTGTACTGGCTGCACGTCTGGGATGGCCTGACGCCCGTGGAGGAGGTGATGGGGACGCTGACCGGCCTCGTGCGCGAGGGCAAGGTGCGCTACATCGGCTTCTCCGACGTGCCGGCATGGTACTTCGCGCGCGCGCAGACCCTGGCGGAGCGCAATGGCTGGGAAAAGGTCGCCGCGCTGCAACTGGAGTACTCGCTCGCGGAGCGCAATGTCGAGCGCGAGCATCTCCCCGCCGCGCTGGCAATGGGGGCGGCCCTCACGCCCTGGAGCCCCCTGGCCGGGGGCCTCCTCACGGGGAGGTACACCCGCGAGGGAACCCAGCCGAAGGGTGACGGGCGCGCCCATGCGCTGCTGGCCAGCGGAAACCCCGTGGCGGACAAGTTCCTGCAGGAGCGCCCCTGGGCCATTGTCGAGGCGCTCGTCGCGGTGGCGAAAGAGGTGGAGCGCTCGCCCGCCCAGGTGGCGCTCAACTGGGTGGCGACGCGCCCGGGCGTCGTGTCCACTATCATCGGCGCGAGCAGCCTGGAGCAGTTGGAGGACAACCTCCACGCGCTGGACTTCAACCTGCCGCCCGAGCTCTCCGCGCGACTGGAGGTCTCAAGCCGCCCCGAGCTCCTCAATCCGTACGTCTTCTTCGAGAGCCCCTTCTTCACGAAGGGGATGCTCGCGGGCGACACCACCGTGAGCGCGGAGCCGAGCGGGTTCCGGGGACCACTCCAGGCCCGTTAGGCCATGAGCGACGCGCCGCCCCACGGGAGCAACTCCAGCGCGAACTCGAGTTCATCAAGCCGTTCAAGGCCAACAATGGAACGGTCTTCCGTTTCGAGCGGGCCGGGAACGGCACCACCGTCACCTGGGTGATGTCTGGTCAGAACGGCTTCTTGAACAAGGCGGTCTCCGTCTTCATGGACATGGACAAGAGGGTGGGCGCGTCCTTCGAGGAGGGCTTGGCCACGTTGAAGGACCTCTCCGAGGCGAAGGCCGCGGAGCAGGCCGGCGCGAACGCGGCACCGAACGGCGCGGTGATGGGCGAAGCGGCGAAGTAGCCGAACAGGTCGCCCTCCCCGGTCCCGCCGGCCGCGCTCCGCGAGGGTGAGGGCCGCGCTTCACTCCTCGTCGTAGCAGACGCCGACCTCACGCAGCTCGACCGTCGACCACTCGGCGGCGGGACACTCGCTCGCGATCGCCAGCGCCTCTTCCCGGGTGTCGCAGTCGAAGAGGACGAAGCCTCCGACAATCTCCTTGCTCTCCGTGAACGGCCCTTCGCGGAGGGAGCGCTGGCCGCCGCGAACCTCAATCCGCACCCCTTCCGCCACGGACCGGAGCGAGTCGCTGGCCTTCCATATGCCGCGGGCCTTGAGGTCCTCGACGAAGCGCACCATCCGCTCCATCTCGCGGCGCCCCTCCTCCGGCGTCCGGCTCCGCTTCCGGCGGCCCTCCTCCATGACCAACAGCATGTACGCCATCACGCCCTCCGTTCGTGGGTGGCCCCAGAGCGTCCCCCATCCACCCCACGAGCAGAAGCATTTCCTCATCGTCCTGGAGGGGCTCCCGTCTCCCGAGCCTGGTCCGGAGGACGCGAACACCGGGCCGGCCACGCAGCCCAGGGGTGCCCCCTGGGCTGGAGCGAAGGTCGTCCCATCAACGGCATTCAGCCCGCGCGAACGAGCCGAGATGGGCCGCGACTTTCACTTCACGGACCAATGACGATGGAGGGGTCGAAGTAGAAATACTCGACCGTCGCCCCGTCCCGCGTCAGGCCGAACACCACGCCGTACTGCAACTCCCCGCTCACGATGGTGCTGGCGTTGAAGGTGACATACGGGATGTAGCTCCGCGTCATGCTGGCCGTGAGCTCCTGGTCGATGAGCGGGTTGTTGGCCCAATTGCTCCAGGAAGGAGGCGTCTGCGTCCACGGCGTGTCGTTGTCGCTGTAGGCGATGAAGTCGGGCACGGGGCCCGGATCCATGTCGAAGTTGGGGACGTCGATGGGCCGCTTCGAGGCATCCTTCATCTCCGCGACCGTGAGCAGGTCCCCCTGGAACGAATGCGCGATGATGCCGTTGGGCGCGAGCTTCACGGACGTGAGGTGGTTCTGCTCATCCGTGTAGATACGGATGTTCTCCCCCTGCGCGACGGGCACCTTGTACTCGGAGTCCTCCGGCTTTCCGTTCAGGAGAAAGGGAGGATGTTTGACCGCGACGGCAGTGCTGACAGAGTTCCCGCCCTTGGGGAGCGCGGTGGAATCGATCAAGAAGACGATCTTCGCCATATTCGTACCCAGCCCTTCATGTGGTTGATGTCTAGCATTGACGAGCCCTTGCACCGGGCCCCGGCGAGGAGTTCATCCCGCCTGCCACGCCCTGGAGCAATGCATATGCCAGCGACCACGAGCCCCCTGCTGCGTCTGGAGTTCTTTTCCAAAGCAGGATTGGCACCGCTGGCTGACGCGTCATCCGCCGCGCCCCATGGCATTGCACCAGAATTGAAAGCCATTGCTGACGGCCGGGTGACCCAGCCCAATCACAGACGTAGGCCCGCCTCATTCCAGCGGCAGCACATGGAACCAGCGGGGACGATTGGACCCACCTCATCTGGTTGCCACCTCCCACGGAGAGGCTCGGAGCCCCTGAATCGCGAGGAGGGATGCGCTCGTAGGTGAAACCCCGGAGGCCTTGCTCCTGCCGGAGCGGCCCTCACGACGAACGAGGCATGCGAGTCCGCGTGAGCGCCCCGCTTGAGCGGCGGGCACCGACCTGACCTGCCAGGTGGCTGCCCGGACTGAACGCGCGAAGAGGAGCGCCATGGGGCCGCTCCTGACACGTCAGGTGTGCCATCAACGCGTCAGACTTCTCGGTGAGTTCGCGCCTTGCGCCGCCGGAGCCGCGCCATGGTGGGAGCGGCGAAGCACCGGGCAGCCATCAACCCCGCACGGCCTACCGCGGAGTCCCTGGATGCGCGTGTGAGTTGAAGCCTCTCAAGGAAGGCCTCGAAACAAGCGGAAGCGGTATTCCTTCTCGAACGAAGAGCCCATGCCTGAAGTCCCTCCTCCCGCCAGTTCCCCACGGAGCTGGACGTGGCCCGCAGCACCGTCCTCCAGGCGCTGGATGCGCTCGCCGCCGAGGGATACATCGTGACCCGGGCCGGCGCCACAGCAGGCGTTCGATGAAATCCTCCGGCTCTCGCTCGCCCCGGGAGACACGGTCTGGGTGGAAGACCCGGGCTATCCCGGTGTCCGTCGCGCGGTGCTTGCCACCGGGGGCCGGCCGGTTCCCGTGCCCGTGGATTCAGAAGGGCTCGACGTGGACACGGGCATCGCTCGGGCGCCCCGTGCCCGCGTGGTGGTGGTGGCGCCTTCGCACCAGTATCCGCTGGGCGCCACGCTGAGCCTGTCCCGGCGGATGGCGCTGTTGCACTGGGCGGAGCGCACACGAGCGGTGGTCATCGAGGATGACTACGACAGCGAATTCCGCCACCGGGGCCGTCCCCTCACCGCGCTCCAGGGGCTCGATGAGGCGGGCTGTGTCGTCTACGTCGGCACCTTCAGCAAGTCGATGTTCCCGGGACTGCGCCTGGGCTTCTTCGTCGCGCCTCCGCCCCTGGTGGACGCCTTCGCCTCGGCCCGCGCGGCCTTTCCCGCGCCCGCCTCCGCGCTGGAGCAGGCGGCGTTGGCGGTGTTCCTCGAGGATGGCCACTTCGCGAGACACCTGCGCCGGATGCGGGTGGCCTACCGGGAGCGCGGCGAAGCCCTGCTCGAAGCCCTGCGGGCCGACTGCGCCGGAGCGCTGACGCCCCGTTCCTGTGACACCGGCATGCAGGTGTCCGCGTCGCTCACGGCGCCCCTGTCCGACCTGAGCGTCCGCGACGAAGCAGCCAGGCGAGGCGTGGAGGTGGCCGCCCTGTCCGACTACTTCTCCGGCCGGCGCCGCGAAGCCGGCCTCGTCTTCGGGTTCGGGTGCGTGCGACCGGAGGCCCTCCGCGAAGGGACGCGAACGCTGGCACGCGCCCTGGAGGCCGCACGCGGGCGCTGAAGACGGCATTCCATTCCGGAGGGCCGGGCATGGAGCACGCGCCTGTCTCCGCGGCGCGTGGGAGTCGAGGCGCAAGCCGTCCCAGCCCAAAGAGCCAGGCCTCGACCTCGCACCTCAAGGGAGCGCGGCCGGTGCCGACGTGAATTCCAAGCGGACAGCGCAGCCTGCCCGCCCGCCAATTGCGTCAATCAGGGGCCACGCCTGAGTCGTCCCCTCGTGAGTCACCTCGCAGGTGACGCGACGGCCGTAGGACTTCACCAACTCGGTGGCCGTGGCTTCCTGGCGACTGGCCGCCAGAAACCCTGCCTCTTTCATTCCCCGTGTCGGCCAGCAGCCGGTCCACCTGCTTGACGGCGTGTTTCCCCTCCAGCCCCGCGCCTGGGAGAGCGCCAGCCCCATGGCTCGCACCGAGAGGCTGACCGCGTGGAGGGTGCCCAGTGTCGCATTGGACAGCGACAGCACGCGCTTGGCATGCGTGTCCGTGCCGATGGCCTCCTCAATGAACCGATGCACCTCCGCGTGCGTGATGGATTTCGACACGCTCCGCACGATGCAGGAGAACCGCGCGCCCCACCGCCGCTTCTCGCGCGGCTCCGCCACCAGCCAACCGTTGGACGCTCGACTCAAATGCGGGGACGACTCAGGCCTCACGGACGGCGCAACGCATTGGCACAAGCCAATGGATTTCCCTGATGAAGCGACGAGGACCTGCCCACCGACGGCTCCATCGAGTTGTGGAGGGCGGTCCGCAGCGGCCGTTGCGCGAACTCGCTCCACGTTGAGCCACCGGCCTTGCGCAGCGCACCGCGCAGTCCTGGACGCGCTCCCGTATGAGATGAAGCCGTGGACTTCTGGTAGCCTATTGCAAACGTGTTGCCGCATGCCGGAGGCTTCCATGCACCGCCTTTCCCTGTTCGTCACCGTCCTCCTGCTCACGGGAGCGGCGCATGCCGCGGATGACGCCGCGCTGTGGCAGGCCGCGTACACACTGGACAAGCCGGGCAAGGGCGAGGCGGCGGAGGCGTCGCTGCGCCAGGGGGGCGCCGCCGCGTACGACGTGCTGACGAAGCTGGCGCGAGTGAGCGGAGAGGAGCGAGCGCTGGCGATGGCCGCGGGCCATCGAATGTGCCCCATGTTCCTCACGCACCGCATGGGCATGCATGCGCTGGCGAGTCAGTCCCGGCTGCCAGAGAAGCTGTCGAAGCTGGCCCTCGACATGCTGGTGCAGTCCCCCGAATTGCGTCAGCGCGCGGCGTCCTCGGCGGAGCCGTTCGACCGGGCCCTGGCGCTGCTGGCCTCGGAGGCCGTGCCCGATGCGCTGCCCGGCGCCGTGGAGCGGATGGGCAAGGAGCAGGAACCGTGGCTCGTCCTCTGGGCCACCCACTTCGTGGGCTGTGTGACGCAGCAGGACCGCGCGAAGGCGGCGACGCTGAACGCGCTGCTCAAGCCGCTGTCCGAGCGAGCCCAGGCGCTGCGGGACACGAAGGTGTGCCAGGAGCCCGCCGAGGTCGCCCCCCACTGGGTGGAGCTGCTGGCCTCGGGCACCGCGACGGTGCAGGGCTGGTCCCGCAACGGTGACGAGCTGCGCGTTCCCGTGAGCGCCGGGCCGGGCGAGTCGCTGGACGTGCTCCCGGGCTGCGCGGTGGCGCTCTATGACGCCGTGGCCGAGCGCGGCCGCTATGTGCGCGAGCTGCTGATTCCGGTGGCCACCGAGCAGTGGCGTGCCGCGGGCGCACGGCAGGCGGCCGGCGCGCGGGCGGTGAAGGACCTCGAGCACTATCCCGAGGCGCAGCGCAATCAGCTCGCGGCGAAGCTCGTCAACGCGGGCTTCACCGTGCCGGTGAAGGTGACCTTCCAGACGGAGCGAGCCTCCGTGCAGGAGGAGCAGTTGGAGGCAGCCGCGCGGCAGGGCTCCCAGGAGGCGAAGGCGGCCATTCTCCAGGCCGCGTTCTGCCGGGACAGCGGGAGTGGCTCACCAGTCCGTCTGCTCGGCTTCGTGAAGGGGCGCGAGGCCGCGGACCTGGCACACCAGCTCGCGCGCAAGTGCCCCCGCGCCCTCCCGGACGCCACGGCGGCGCTGGTGCGGCTGAAGGACAGGCGTGCCCTGCCTCTGCTCGGCCCGGCGCTGGCGGCCCCTGACGGCGTGAGGGACTCACTCCGGGAGGCGCTGATGGAGTCCCTCACGCCGCAGGTGACGACGAAGCTGCGCGCGCTGGCGGCGAAGAAGGCCGCCGGCGCCGAGGAGATGGTCCGCGTGCTCACGGCCGCGCAGGTGATGCGCGAGTAGGCACGCCGTCACGCTCCCATCACGCCCCGCTTGATACCTCCAAGCGCACCGGGCGCGCGGGGTCGGAATCAAGCGCCACGCTCGCGCCGGAGGCAATCCGCATCCCAGGGAGCACATGGCGTGAGACATCGCACAAGCAGTCTGCTGGCCGCAGGCATCGTGACGCTGACCTTCACCTCCGCGCAGGCGGCGAGCCCAGGCGCGGCGGCACCCGCCGCGAAGCTGCGCAAGGTCCGAGAGCCCGTGCGAGGGGAGTACATCGTCGTCTTGAAGAAGGCCGAGGTGAAAGCCGCGGCGCTGAAAGGAGGCAGTGACTCACGGGACGTCGTCACCCGGTTCTCGAGAGAGTTGAGCGAGCGCCATGGAGGGAAGACGCAGCGCGTGTATCACGCGGCGCTCCAGGGGTTCTCCGCCACCATGAGCGAAGCGCAGGCCCGGCGGCTCAGCGAGGACCCGCGTGTCGCCTACGTGGAGGAGAACGGGGTCATCCACCCGAGCGCGACCCGGTCGACCACGGTCGGGACACCGCCCGCGACCCAGAACGTCTGGGGACTGGATCGCATCGATCAGCGGGACCTGCCGTTGAACCAGACGTACACCTTTGGCGCCCGAGGCGGGCATGTCCACGCCTACGTCATCGACACGGGCATCACCTCGCACCAGGACTTCTCGGGGCAGCTCTTGCCCGGGTTCAACGCCGTCGGCGATGCAGGCGGCACGGAGGACTGCGGAAACCGGGGCAGCCACCCCAGCCACGGCACGCACGTGGCGGGAACCATCGGCGGCCACCAGTTCGGCGTGGCCCCTGGCGTGAGCCTTCACCCGGTGCGGGTGTTCCCCTGCGCGGTGGGTGCTTCGTCGGACGTCATCGCTGGCGTGGATTGGGTGGCTGACAACCGGCTGCTTCCCGCCGTCGCCAACATGAGCCTGGGAGGAAGCGCCAGCCAGGCCCTGGATGACGCGGTCGAAGGGCTCATCGACTCCGGCGTGGTGACCGTCGTCTCCGCCGGGAATGACGGCGTCGCCGCCTGCGACCAATCACCCGCGCGGCTGCCCGCGGCCATCACCGTGGGAGCCAGCGACAGCGCGGACGCGGTCGCGGGGTTCTCCAACCACGGGGGCTGCGTGGACCTCTTCGCGCCAGGCGTCGGCATCCGCTCCACCCTGGCCTCTCCCGTGAATGGGGTTGGCAACAAGAGCGGGACGTCGATGGCCGCGCCCCACGTCACTGGCGCCGCGGCCCTCTACCTTCAGCGTCACCCAGGGGCGACGCAGCAGCAGGTCCGCGACTTCCTCGTGGGTGAGGCCACGACGGGCCGGCTGACGGGACTCCCGGCGGGGTCACCGGACCGGCTGCTCTTCACGGGGGGCATCAACAGCTTCCAGCTCAACGTCGCGAGCGCACAGACGCCAGTGGGCAATGACGGCCACTTCGAGGCGGCGGACTGGAACGGCGACAAGCGGCCGGACCTCTTCTTCATCCAACCGCAGGGCCTGTCGGGCTTCACGGAGGTCCACATCCTCTCCGGCGCCGCGAGCTACCAGACGTTCCTCGGCCACTGGGCGACGGCGCTGCACACCACGAACGCGGACTGGGCCTTCGAGGTGGGCGACTGGAACAAGGACGGCAGCCAGGACGTGTTCGCCATCCAGCGGGCGGGCGTCACCTCGACGGAGGTCCACATCCTCTCCGGCGCCACCGGCTTCCAGACGTTCCTGACGCACACGTCCACGGCCCTGCACACCACGACGGGCGACTGGGACTTCAAGGTGACGGACTGGGACAAGGACGGCACGCTGGACGTGGTCGCCATCAACTCCCAGGGCGCGGGGGGCAACGTGGAGGTCCACATCCTCTCCGGCGCCACCGGCTTCCAGACGTTCCTGCTGAACACGACGACCGCGCTCCCCAGCGCGGGGAGCTGGGAATACGAGCTGGCGGAGGTCAACGGCGACTTCACAATCGACCTGGTGGGCATCCTCCGCTCCGGCGGCAGCAACTCGACCGAGGTCCATGCCGTCTCCGGAGCGAGCGGCTTCTCCAGCTTCACGCTGCAGGCCGGCACCGCGCTGCATCCCACGAACGGGGATTGGACGTTCGAGATGGTCCGCTGGGATGACCCGACCGTGTTTGGCTTCGAGCTGCTCGGGAACGGGCCGGACCTGGTCGCCATCAACCGGAATGCAACACTGGCCGTCGAGGTCCACATCCTCAACCCGTGAGGCCATGGGAGGCGGCGCCTCGGAGAATTCGGGGCGCCGTTGAGCGCGGGGCATAGGATGCGCCGGCATGGACTTCCAGGCGCGACTCGAAGCGCTCACACACCAGCTCCGGCCCTGGTCCCCGCTCTGGTCCCGCTCCATCCTCCAGGGCTGGCCCGAGTCCGGCGCCGTCTATCCCGAGGACTGGCTGGACTATTGCCGGTCGCTCGATGAAGCGGGCGAGCGGCGGCTGGACCAGGGGGCGCTCACAGGCGCCCCACCCCCGGCCCTGGGCGCGCTCCTGGGCGCGCTCCAGGAACTGACGGCGCTGCCCTGGCAGGAGGGCCTTCACACGCTGTCCGTCGCGGAGACTCAGGGCCTCAGCGCCAAGAAGACGCACGAGCTCGAGCGGGTGCTCGCCCTGCTCGCGCCGAGAGCGCGCTTCATCCGCCAGGCGGTCGATATTGGCGGCGGCATGGGACATCTCGCCCGCCTCTGTGCGCGGACGTTCGGGTGGACCTTCCACAGCATCGACCGAGACGCCGCCTTGCAGGACAAGGGCCGCCGTTGGCTGACGAGGACCCAGCCCCCAGGCGAGGACACGCTGTATTTCATCCAGGCCTCCGTCGAGGACGGAGTCCAACCCCAGCTCGACTCGCTCTTCTCCGGCCGGGACCGGGCCTCCATCGGTCTGCACACCTGCGGGCCGCTCGCCCTCACGCAGCTCCGCAAGAGCCAGGGGGCGGGCTTCGTCCTGAACATCGGCTGCTGCTACGACAAGCTGGAGCTCCCTCGGGATTACCCCGTCTCCCGCTTCGGGAGCGGGCATCCGCTGCCCTTCACCCCGCATGCCCTGGCGCTGACGACGCGGGGGCGGCATCACAAGACGGAGGTGGAGTTCGCGCGGATGAAGCGGGTGTATGCGTGGCGCTTCGCGTTCCATCTCCTATCGCGGCGGCACTTTCCCGAGCGCGGCTTCGTGAGAGCAGGAGACGCGCCCCGGGCGCTCTATAACAGCCCGTTCGCCGCCTACGCGCGCGACCGCCTGGAGCGCCTGGGCCTCAATCCCGGCATGACGGATGCCGAGCTGAACGCCTTCGAGGTGTCCGCTCGCGCCGAGACCCGGGACCTCCTGCTCTGCCATCTGCTGAGGGACCGCTTCGCGAGGGCGTTGGAGGTCGTGCTCCTGCTTGACCGCGCGATTCTCCTGGAGGAAGCGGGCTTCCAGGTCGAGCTCCTCCAGCTCTTCGACCCGCGACTGTCTCCGCGCAACCTCGCGCTCATCGCGTCGCGGAGCGGGCCGACTGACATAGAGCGGCGAGCTCCTCCCGTTGGCGGGTTTAGAGACGAGGCCCCTCACGATGCCGCATTCAAGACACGCCACCGCTACCCGTAGGTGATGCACGCGCGTGAGGACAACCTCCTATATGGGGCCCCTACCCCAAGGAGCGCCTCGCCATGGCCAATACGGTACGTTTCGCATTCACGCAGCAAGCCCAGCCCAACCTGGAGTTCATCGTCGAGCTGGCTGACGAAAAGACGATTGCACATGCGCGGAGGATTCTCTCTGGCGAGGAGAAGAACGAAGTCCACATCCACGGACGAATCATCAAGCGGGCCGCGGCCTACAACCCGAAGTTCTCCTTCCACCTGGACCCGAACACCATCCGCTTCTTCGCGATGGCCATTGAGGTCTGCGATGCCAACATGACGTATGTGGAAGACCACCTCGACGAGGCGGGCGGCGCATTCCTCCCGGGCGGTCACTGGTGCCCGTGGGACTCCAGGCTGACGCGCGAAATCACCTGAGCCCCTTCAGGCAGGGAGCGCGCGCCGCCGCACCTCCCGGCCCACGACACACGATTCGCGACCCGACCGAAGCACGACGGGCCCGGCGCTCACCTCGGAGGCCGGGCCCGTCGTCGTCACTTCCACGGAGGTTGGGGCTTGACGCCGTGTGCGCGCGTCAACGAGCGATTGCCATGCGAGCGGCACGTCTCACGCTGTGTGTGATGGACGTCAGCGTGACAGCCCCCCTGGAACCGCTGTGAGCCGCTTCACTTGAAGTGTGTGAGCAAGCTCACAGACCTTCGCCCAGCCGAGGTGAAGGCTCAGGTCCCTTCCTGAACCATCACATTGACAGGCGTGGGGCGGTCAGCGGTCGTCCCGTCCCCCACCTGGCCGAGGTTGTTGCGCCCCCAACCCCAGCCGGCACCGTCCGGACTCATGGCCACCGTGTGGAAACGGCCCGCCGCAAGGGAGAAGGCGCCGGTCAGCGCCTCCACCTGCACCGGTGTGGAACGGTCCGTGGATGACCCATTGCCCAACTGGGTACCGGAGTTGTTGCCCCAGGCCCAGACGGTGCCGTCCTCCCCCACGACCACTGTATGGGCATACCCGGCGGCAAGAGCGCTGACGCCCGTCAGCCCCTGCACCTGCACCGGCGTGGCGCGGTCCGTGAAGGTCCCATCCCCGAGCTGCCCCCAGAGGTTGAAGCCCCAGGTCCAGGCCGTGCCATCCTGCCGCACCGCCGCCGTGTGGAAGTAGCCAGCAGCGATGGTGGTGACGCCCGTCAATCCCTGCACCTGCGCTGGCGTGAGGCGGCGCGTGGTCGTCCCATCTCCCAATTGGCCGAGATCGTTGAAGCCCCAGGCCCAGACGGTGCCATCCTGACGCAAGGCCACGGTGTGGAGGGAGCCCGCGGCAATGGCGATGACGCCCGTCAGCCCCTGCACCTGCACCGGCGTAGCGCGGTGCGTGGTCGTCCCGTCTCCGAGCTGTCCCCAGGAATTGCGTCCCCAGGCCCAGACGGTGCCGTCCCGCCGCAAGGCCACCGTGTGGGCGTCGCCGGCGGAGATGGCCGTGACGCCTGTCAGCCCCTGCACCTGCACCGGCGTGAGGCTTTGGGCGGTCGTCCCGTCCCCCAATTGGCCGTAGGCGTTGCCGCCCCAGCTCCAGACAGTTCCGTCCTGCCTTACGGCCAGGGTGTGTGAGAAGCCCGCGGCGATGGCGGCGACGCCCGTCAGCCCCTGCACCTGCACCTGCACCGGCGTGAGGCTTTGGGCGGTCGTCCCGTCCCCCAACTGGCCACTGAAGTTGGAGCCCCAGGCCCAGACGGTGCCGTCCTGCCGCACCGCCACCGTGTGGGAGTCCCCCGCGGCGATGGCGGTGGCGGTGGCGCTCGTCAGCCCCTGCACCTGCACCGGAAGGAGGCGATAGGAGAGCGGTCCGCCCCCCAACTGACCGTAGGAGTTGAGGCCCCAGGTCCAGAGCGTGCCATCCTGGCCCGCTGCAGCCATGTGGTAGCCGCCCGCAGCCATGGCGGTGACGTCCATCAGTCCCTGCACCTGCACCGGCGTGAGGCGCCGGGTGGTCGTCCCATCCCCCAACTGGCCCCAGTGGTTGTCGCCCCAGGCCCAGAGGGTCCTGTCCTGCCTCATGGCCACTGTCTGGGAACTACTCGTCAGGATGGCGGTGGCGTCCGTCAGCCCATGCACCTGTACGGGCGTGAGGCGCTGGGTGGTCGTCCCATCCCCCAACTGACCGGAGCTGTTGAGGCCCCAGGTCCAGACGGTGCCGTCCTGCCGCACGGCCACCGTGTGGCCGTTGTTCGTGGCGATGGCGATGACATCCGCCAGCCCCTGCACCTGCACCGGGGAGTGGCGGTGGGTGGTCGTCCCGTCGCCGAGCTGTCCCCAGATGTTGTAGCCCCAGGTCCAGACGGTGCCATCCTGGAGCAAGGCCACCGTGTGGCTGCCACCCGCTGCGATGGCGACTGCGCCCGTCACTCCCGGCACCTGCACCGGGGTGAGGTGGCCCGCGGTCGTCCCATCCCCCAGTTGGCCGTAGTTGTTGAAGCCCCAGGCCCAGACGGTGCCGTCCTGCCGCAAGGCCACCGTGTGGTTGCTGCCCGCGGCGATGGCGGTGACCCCCGTCAGCCCCTGCACCTGCACCGGCGTGGAGCGGTCCATGCCAGTCCCGTCCCCCAACTGCCCCCAGAAACCGACGCCCCAGGCCCAGACGGTGCCATCCTGACGCACGGCCACCAGATGGTAGTCACTCGCGGCAACGGCGGTGACGCCCGCCAGCCCCTGCACCTGCACCGGCGTGAGGCGTCGGGTGGTCGTCCCGTCCCCCAACTGCCCCCTGGCATTGTCGCCCCAGGCCCAGACGGTGCCGTCCTGCCGCACGGCCACCGTCAGGAGGTTGCTCGCCGCAATGGCGGTGATGCCCTCCAGCCCCTGCACCTCTCCTGGCGTGTGGCGCTGGCTGACCGCCCCCTCCCCCAACTGCGACCGCTTGTTGTCACCCCAGGCCCAGACGGTGCCGTCCTGCTTCGAGGCCACGGTATAGAGGTAACCTGCGGCGATGGCGGTGACCCCCGTCAGCCCTTGCACCTGCACCGGCGTGAGGCGCCGGGTCGTCGTCCCATCCCCCAACTGGCCCCACTCGTTGTCGCCCCAGGCCCAGACGGTGCCGTCCTGCCGCAAGGCCACTGTGTGGATACCACTCGCGGCGATGGCGGTGACGCCCGTCAGCCCCTGCACCTGCTCCGGTCTGTAGCTCCCAAAGGTCGTCCCGTTCCCCAGTTGGCCCCTGGAGTTGCTGCCCCAGGCCCAGAGCGTGCCGTCTTGCCGCAAGGCCACCGCGAAGCCGCCCCCCGCGGCGATGGCGGTGACGCCCGTCAGCCCCAGCACCTGCACCGGCGTGAAGCGCACGGTGGTCGTCCCATCTCCGAGCTGGCCACTGGAGTTGTTGCCCCAGGCCCAGACGGTACCGTCCTGCCGCAAGGCCACTGTCTCGGAGTCATTCGCGGAGATGGCGATGACACCCGTCAAGCCCTGAACCTGCACCGGCGTGAGGCGCTGGGTGCTCGTTCCATCCCCCAATTGGCCGACCAGGTTGTCACCCCAGGTCCAGACAGTGCCGCCTTGTCCCAAGGCGGCCGAGTGATTGCGACCCGCCGCGACGGCGGTGACGCCCGTCAGCCCCTGCACCTGCACCGGAGAGAAGCGTTGAATGGACGTTCCGTCCCCCAACTGCCCCGAGGAGTTGCGCCCCCAGGTCCAGACGGTGCCGTCCTGGCTCGCGGCCACCGTGTGATAGATTCCCGCAGCGATGGCGGTGGCCCCCGTCATCACCTGCACCGGGCTGAAACGGCGCGTGGTCGTCCCATCTCCGAGCTGGCCGTCGTCGTTGTTGCCCCAAGCCCAGACAGTGCCGTCCTGCCTCACAGCCAGCGTGTGGTTACCATTGCCCGCGGCAAGAACAGGCCCCGCTGGAGCCGCGAAGGCGTTGGCCCCCTGCAAGCCCGGCGCGGTGCTCTTGGACAGGCCCGGACTGACAGGCGCCGCTGAAACCGCTGCGCCCGGAGCCGCTTCGCGGGTGGCCGTCTCCCCCCCGCCCTGCTCCGCATCCTGCGGACCGCAGCCCGCCACCGCGGCGCAGATGGCCAGAGCCACCCACGCCAACCATTTCTGTCCATCCTGTCTCATGAATCCCCTCTTGCCATCGCGCTGCGCGAGCGCTGCCCTCCCGGACCGGGTCGGGCGGCAAAGGAAGCCAGCGCCTTCCAAGAGGGAGGCCAGGGAGACCTACAATATTCCACAAACATTGCAACTGGGTACGGCCCACCCCATGGGAATCAACAGGGAGCTCAAAGCCATACACCCGGAAAACAGAGAAGACAGGACCCGGGCGCCTCAAGTCGGGGACGAGCTCGGGGATGACGCTGTGGCTCTCCTCGAAAGAGAGCAGCAGGGTTCTCGAGTGTCACTGCTTGCCGGTGCTTGACCTCCATGGAGCGCTGCGCGAGCCCCTTGAGACGAACAAAAGAAAATCCCGGGTGACGTGAGAGAACGCCTGCATTCCGTCAGTACTGGGCGCGCACGACGCACCCCTTGGCCAGGACGATGCGAAGCGGCTCGGCCTGGGCCTCCCTGCAGCCCGCGATCGACTGGACGTCACGTCCAAAGGCCATGCAGTCCATGCTCGAGAGCCGGCGCCGATCAACCACCGCGCTGACCGCTCCGCTGACGGCGTAGGTCTTCCCGACCTCGCAGCCACGGGGGAGCTGATCTTCGATGCATCGCAGGCTCACGGGCGTGGGCGCGCTCCCCCGGGCCTGGACATACGCGGCGGCCCCCTCGTGTCTGGTGCAGGTCCCAACGAGCTCGACCTCACGAAACCTGGCCTTGCAGGACTCCGAGACCATCGACTGGCTCCAGCCTGGCCCGCCGGTCCCTCCGTCCGCTGATGCCTCCTGCATGAAGCACGAGAGGACCTCCTCTGCGCTGACGCGCGCGGGAGCCGGCTCTGGCGGTTCGGGCGGAGGGCAGATGAGGGCACAGCCAGGGAGCTGCGCGGACAGGAGGAGGAGAAGGACTCTACGTTTCATCATGCAGGTCATCTTTCGACATGACGGGGCGGCAGTCCATGGGGCACCCGTGATTGCAGAGGTCGGTGTGGACAGAGCGCAGTCCGAATTGACACCAGAATGGACCCGTTGGGATGAGGGCCTTCTATTTCATCGCGAAGGGTGCAAGTGTTTCAGGCCACTCTCGCGGGGTATGAGGAAGGGCCATGATTCGCCGCCACCGTCGTCATTCTCATGTAAAACTCCTGTTTGTCGTTGTGGCGATGCCCATGCTCGCGGGCTGTAGCGTCCTCTCATCCACCGTCAATCCACAGCGTAGAATCGGGTACAGCTCCCACGCGCAGAATGATGACAAGAACGAGGCCATCGCGTTCTCTACGCCGGCTGACCTTCGGCTCGCGTTCCTTCGGGAGAAGGGCGTCGATGCCATCTATTGCGCCGAGCCCATGCCGGATGTCTCGCTGAGCTCCGAGGCCGCCGCGTCAGGCTCGATGAGCGCGGCGGCGGCGCTGGCGCAGTCAGCCTCAGCGGCGACCAACGCGGCGCTCGCGGAGGAGAACGAGGCGCTGCGCAAGGACCTGCGCGAGGCGATTCGCAGCTATGAGCAGTCAACCAAGAGCACGTACAATCGCACCCTCTCTTCGGACCTCAGCAGCGCCACGACGACCAGCAGCTCGCTCAACCTGCAGGCTGCGTACAAGCTCGCGGTGACCGCGGCGGAGCTCGGGGGCCGCTCCCAGGCGGTGCTCGTCGCGCGCGAGTACCTGTACCGCCTCTGTGAGGCCCGGGCGAACAAGTTCGACGACGAGGCGTATGCCAGGCTTCAAGAGCGTGCGCTCGCGATGGTCGAAGCCATCACGAAGCCGGCTCCCACCAACCCGGCGGCCGACCGTGCCGCGCTCGCCCAGCGAATCAGCGAGCTCGCCACCACGCAGATGAAGCTCTGTGACACGCAGAAGTCGGCGTGCATGGCGCTCGTCGGGGATGACAAGGACAAGGCGAAGACGACGGCGTGTGGCGAAGCCTTCAAGAAGTGCGTCGACGCCATCCAGCCCATGAAGTTCGCCGACTGACGCCGACGACGGACCACCACGCGCGGGCGAACGGCCTGTCACGGCGCCGCGTGCCGTCGAAGGCGGGGAAGCCGCCCGCCATCATGCCGGGCCTTGCGCTCCCGTGCGTCCCAGCCGCTGCGCGAAGAAGGCGAGGATTTCGTCTCGCGCCGCGCGTGTCGACTCACCCTCCGCGTCGATGAGATGGGCCGTCACGACGCTGTGGGCGCACCCGACGACCTCCGCGAAGAAGGGAGGAGGCGCCGGGTTCGCGGCGGACGCAGGCAGCACCCTGGGAACGAAGCGGGCGCCAAGCGCGGCCGTATACGCCTGGAACCGCTGCGCCGTGCAGAACCGGTCTCCCTCGAACCGATAGGCGAGCACCGTCAGGTCCTCACGTTCGAGGCGCTCCTTCACGGCGGCGAGCTCGCCAGGCGCCATCTGAATCCCGCCGTCGTCGCCCAGGGGCAACGACGGCTGACACACGACGGGAGCGAGCATCGCGCGTTCGAGCATCATGGAGAGCGCGAAGTTCCCCGTGAAGCACATCCCAATCGCGCCGACCCCCGGACCGCCACACTCCTCATGTGCGAGCCGCGCCAGGGCACGCAGCCACTGCGTCACGGGGCTCGATGCATTCGCCGCGAACGCCCGGAACTCCGCGCTTACGCAGGCGCGCTGCAGGATGGCGCGCCCCTCCTCCGCGCGAGGGTAGGCACCGTCCCTGCCGAAGAGCGAAGGCATGTAGACAGTGAAGCCCGCGTCGCGCACCCAACGCGCGAAGCGGGCGACGTGCGGACTGATGCCCGGCATCTCGGCCATGACGATGACGGCGGGGCCGCGGCCGGTGACGTAGACGGTTCGCATGGCGGCGTTGAGGGTGAGGGGTCGCCGGGCGAAGTCCTCGAGCGAATCGTCGGCGGTGGAGTCAGGCGTGGAGGGGTGCATGGCCTGGACGATGCGGGAGTTCCGTCCTCCGCGACCAGTGGCGAGCCTGACAATGAACGGTCTATTCTTGCCACGGTGATTACACATGTCGTGCTGGATGGCGTGGCAGAAGGCCCGCTGGGCGTGGGGCTTGACGTGGTCGACACGGCGGCTCGACTTGTCGCGGCAGGGCTCGCCTCGGTTCCCCGGGGCGCCCAGGTCTTGCGTCAGCGGGTGGTGTCGCTCGACGGTCAGCCGGTCCGCTCGGGCACGGGACGCTCCATCGCCGTGGACGGTGCGCTGAGCCTCCGAGGCGTGAAGTCGGGAGATGTGTTGCTGGTCCCTGGGCTCTCCGCGACGAGTGAGCGCGCCATCGAGCAGCTGCTCTCGCGGGCCGATGCGGCGCGTGGCATGACGTTGCTCGCGCGCGCGGCGGAGAAAGGCGCCATGGTCGCGGCCTCGTGCTCCGCGACCTTCGTTCTGGCGGCTTCTGGGCTCCTCGCGGGGCGGAGCGCGACGACGACGTGGTGGCTCGTTCCCTCCTTCGTGCGCCGCTTCCCCGAGGTCGCCCTCCACCCGGACCGGATGGTGGTCGAGTGCGACGGCGTCCTCACGGCGGGCTCGGCCTTCGCGCACGCGGACCTGATGTTGGCCATCGTCGCGAGGGTCGCGAGCCCATCGCTCTCACACCTGGTGGCCCGCTACCTCGTGCTCGACGAGCGTGTCTCGCAGGCCAGGTACATGGTGATGGAGCATCTGCGCGTCTCGGACCCGGCCCTTCGTGCCGTGGAACGATTCGTTGCCGCGAACCTGGGCCGGCAAGTGACGCTCGATGAACTCGCCCGCGCCGCGGCAACCTCTCCGCGGACACTCGCGCGGCGCGTGCAGGCCGGGCTTGGCATGACGCCGCTCGAGTTCGTGCAGCGGGTGCGCGTGGCTCACGCCTCCCACCTGCTGGAGACGACTCGGGCGTCGGTCGAAGAAGTCGCTGCCCGGGTGGGGTATGCCGACCCCGCGGCATTCCGCCGCGTGTTCCGGCGCTACGCTGGAGAGACGCCACGAGGGAGGAACCGCGGCGCCCGCTCCCGACGTACACCGATGAGAGCGCGCGTTTCACCGGCGCCATGAGGGCTTTCACGGAGGTGGCCTGCCCCCGGGTAGCGGGTACGGAGTCCAACGGGCCCGCATGGACAGGGCGGTTCGTCGCGACTGGCGGGGTGCGGGGTGTTGAGAAGCATAGGCATCGTTCGCATCTCGAGGTGCTTCTTCGACAGAGCGCGCCCCGGGCGTGCGCACGCTGTGTTATGTGGCGCCGATTCAGACCTTCTGGCACGGAGCGAGCCATGCGAAGCCTCATTCTCTGGACCCTGCTGTTGTTCTCCACGGCAGCCCTTGCCGCCGAGACACGGCTGGTCGTGAGGGCTCGCGCCCGGGACGGCAAGTTCGTCGGGACGTCCATGGGGGGCGTGCGGGTGGTGCTCCGGGATGCGCAGTCCGGGCAGGTGCTCGCCAGCGGCATCACCTCCGGCTCGACAGGTAACACGCAGACCTTGATGAAGCAGCCACAGGCGAGAGGGGCATCGCTCGCGGATGAGTCCTCCGCGAAGTTCACGGCCACCCTGGACATCACCGAGCCGCAACTGGTGACGGTGGAGGTGTCTGGGCCCCTTGCGCAGCGACAGGCGCTCGCGACCAGCACGACCCAACTCTGGCTGCTGCCCGGCAAGCACCTCGAGGGCGATGGCCTCATTCTGGAGCTGCCCGGCTTCGTGGTGGACGTGCTGGCGCCATCAGCTCACGAGTTCTTCAAGCTCGCGGGCGACAGGAAGCTCACCATTCCCCTTCGCGCCAATCTCATACTCATGTGTGGCTGCCCGACCGAGCCCAAGGGGCTCTGGGACTCCAACCGGTACACGCTGCAGGCCACGGTGAAGCACAACGGGAAGCCGCTCACCCAATTCCCCCTGAAGTACGCCGGGAAGACCAGCACCTTCGAGGGAGCGCTCTCCGTACAACAGCGGGGCGCATACGAAGTCACGGTGACCGCGTTCGACCCCGTCACCGGCAACGCCGGAGTGGACTCCACCACGTTCGTCGTCGAGTAGACACGGAGCTGATTCCGAGCACCGCTCGTCGAACCTGCGCGCGGACTGTCGCGCGCTGGCCATCCGCCTGGCGACTCCAGGGCGGTGGATCGGCAAAACTGGGAGCCGCGGGGAGCAGGGCCCGCGGCTGGAGTTTCCCCGCGCGACGGGAGCTCGTGGACGTGCTACCCCAGGGCCATGTCCCGCGCTCCACGTACCGACGCTTCACCAGAGGGGGCGCCCCCCTCCGTCTCTTCGTCCGAGCCGCCGCCGGACGCCTCCTTCACCTGGCACTCCGAGAGCGCGGTCCCCTCGCCTGCTCGGCTATCGCCCGTGAATGACCGCCTCAGCGCGGATACGGCGCTCAAGCGGGTGCGCCGAGGTGAGTTCCTGCTGTACTCCGGTGACTTCCACAACGCGAAGCAGCTCCTCGGCGCGATGAGCCGGCGGCTCCCGCAGCCCGCGAAGGCGCGCTCGCCCCTGGAGGCCTTCCGCGCCGAGCGCCGGGCACGGCAGCTCGAACATGAGACGTTGTCGCGCATCGTGGTGTCCCTGGACCGCGACTACCGGCTCGGGCTCGCCCGGGCGCCGGACACTTCACTGGCATGCTTGCAGGTATGGGGAGCGCCAGCGACGGACACCACCGTGGTCCCGCTCAAGCAACTCCTCGGCATGCTGGGGGCGGCGGAGTGGCGTCGCAAGGGGCTCGCCGTCCCGGGTCTCACGGGGCTGCTTCACCCGCACTACGGCGTCTACCTCCCGACTCGCACGGACTATGTGGAGCTGCTGCTCTCCCTCGACGAGGTGAAGGGCAAGCGGGTGTTCGACGTGGGGACGGGAACCGGCGTGCTCTCGTTCATCCTCCTCCAGCGGGGCGCGGCGTCCGTGCAGGCGACCGACTGTGACTCCCGCGCCGTGGCCTGCTCCCGGGAGAATGCGGAGCGGCTTGGACTCGGCGAGCGGTTCCAGGTGACGGAGGCCGACTTGTTCCCGAAGGGCACGGCGGACCTCGTGGTGTGCAACCCACCCTGGATTCCAGAGCCGCCCAAGAACCGGGTGGACCGCGCGGTGTTCGACGAGGGCAGCCAGTTCCTGCGGCGCTTCCTCGAAGGACTCTCCGCCTCGCTTGCGCCCGGCGGCGCGGGCCTGCTGCTCCTGTCGGACCTCGCGGTACTGCTCGGCCTGCGCCCCGCCGGATGGCTCGAAGCGGAGTTCGAACGGTGTGGCCTGGCGGTGCAGTGGGCCCGGTCGACCCCGGCGCGGCATTCGAAAGCAAAGGACACGTCAGACCCGCTGCACATGGCGCGCTCGCGCGAGCGCACCACGCTCTACTGCCTGCGTCCGGTGACCCGATAGTCCCTCGTTTCCTTCCAGACAGCGGCCCCGTGCGGGCCAGGCCTGACAGTGATTGGAACTCCACGAACTGATGGGCCACGCGACCATACGCTACGCCCACCTCGCGCCTGAGGCCCGGGAGTGCGCGGTGCAGCGGCTCGACCAGCCGGTGCCCTGGCTTCAAGCCGACCCTCCGCATCCCCTGACCCGAGTTGGAGGACGAGCACCTCCCCACGAACGACGACAACTCGGGGCACCGGCGCCTGCGCTGATTCGAAGCCTCCTTCGCGTCGCGAGCGGAAGAACCTCACGGGCATTGGCACCCCATGCGCCTGTTTTCACCTGGGCACAACCAGACTCGGGCGCCCGTTTCGGATAGAGCGTCAGGACGTCCGACCTCCCCGCGACAGGTGCCGCATGCCGCTCCCCAGACTGACCCTGCTTTCCGCCGTTCTGCTCACGGGCTGTGCGACCAGCCCCGCCGCGAACCACACTGAATCCACTCAATCCAAGCCCGCTCCCGCGGCGTCAGCGCCCGCCGAGCCGCGCACCGTCCGTGAAGCGCTCGCCCGGGAAATCACCGCGCAGTTGCCGCACGAGCCCGTGGAGACCGAGGGAGTCCTCTTCCGGGGCAAGGTGCTGGCCGCGGGTACGCCGGAGCTGATGAAGCGCCCCAATGGGGTGACCCTCCTCACCCTCCCGATTGGGACCTCCGAGCCGGTCACCTGTCTCTTCTACACGAGCGCCATCGATGCCGGCGCCGCGGTGAGGAGCCTGCTCGAGTCACTCCTCGATGACGTCACCGTGGAGCGGGTGCGCGCCACGGACGTCAAGTCCTTCACGGGCAGCCCCGCCATGTACCTGGAAGGTGACTACTCGCGAGGCGCCGCTCCGGCCGTGCAGATGGGTCGCATCAAGGTGATGGTCCACGCGGACCCCGTGCTCCCCAAGACCTGCTTCCACAACGAGCTGGGATACACGAAGACCTTCCTCGACATCACCGAGTCCGTCGCCACGGGCCTCACCTCCACGGCGCCAGAGCAGCCGGTGGCGCCCTACTACAGCGACGTGCAGGTGCTGCGGCTGGGCGACGTCCCCCTCGGGTTCCAGTACACGGCGCTCTTCGGCTCCAAGGCGGGCGGGAGCATCCTTGAGGTCAGCACCACGATGGTGCGTCCCGGGGCCCCGGCCCAGCTCCAGTTCCAGGACACCAACATCACGGAGCAGGCGGACAGTTCGGGAGTGCTCGTCGCCAAGAGCTATTCCAAGCGGGTCAACGCCACGGTCGCCGCGAATGTGCGCCTGCGCCGGGAGCAGAACGGGAGCTACGGCGTCTCGGGTCAGGTGGCCGCCAAGGAGGTGCAGGCTCAGTTCGGGGGCGAACTCATCGGCGAGGTGGGGCTCGCCGCGCGGCTCCGCGACGGCCTGCTGAAGGGCCAGGGCGACGCGCTCGAGGCCCTGCTGTGGGTGCCTCCCGCCGACGCGTCCGCACCGACGAAGCTGGTCATCCGCCCCCGCGAGGAGGCGGGAGCCCGCGCCGCCACGATGGAGCTGGGCCCGATGTCCGTGAAGGTGGAGCTCGACGCCCACGGCTTCCCCCAGCGGACGGAAATCCCCGCGGGAAGCGCCACTGTCGTCCAGGAGCGGCTGTCCCAGACTGGCGAGCCGTAGCGGCAGGCGGGCGTCGAACACAAAAGGGGCCGCGTCCAGGTTCGACGCGGCCCTGGACGCGGGCGGTTGTGAATGCACCGTGCGATGCGGTGGGCCGTCCCCACCTCACGCACACCCATGAGTCACTCCCTGAGCTTGCCCCTGCTCCTGCGGGCGCTGCGTAGGGATGGAGTCAGCCGCCCGGAGGGGTCCATCGACTGGCACGACCTACAGCAGCCACCTCGCGATGCGGGGCGCTGCTCTCCAGGTCATTCAGGAGTTGATGGGTCACGCAACCATCGAGATGACCATGAGGCATGCGCATCTGTCGCCCGAGGCGCGGGAGAGCGCGGTGCGGGAACTGGATCGGCCCAGCCCCCAGCCGCGCGCCGCTCTGGGCTAGAGACGCCAGAGGGGCACACTGGGGGCACATGAAGAATCAGAGAACAGTAAAAAGCCCAGCAACCCGATTGGATTGCTGGGCTCGTTCTTCTCAGTGGAGGCGGCGGGAATCGAACCCGCGTCCGAAAGCCGTCCGCTCTTCGACCCTACGTGCGTAGTCCGCGATTTGCTACGTCCCTGAGGCTCCCACGGACGGGATACCCAGAGCCGGTCCTGGAAAGGTCTCGCTACCTCGGGTCCAGGCGCCCTCGGTAGCCAGCCTGCATTATGACGGTCTGTCCCAACCCCACAGGCCGAGGGCGGGGGGACCGCGCACTATGGGCTGTTTTTAGGCAGCCAGCGCGAGCTCAACGTTGTCGTTGGCTTTTGTGTCTTTGCCGGGTTGGATTTACGAGCTACCTGACAAGCTCGGCACGCGTCTCGAACTTCATTGCCCCCGTCGAAACCAGGTCGCCCCCGGTAGGTTCACTGCATGTGACGCGGCCACTGCCTGCGCCGCGCCTTCCTCACATTAACCGCTGACGGGGGCGCGTCAATCCTCCTGAATGGCCTCGGGCACATCTGGGCGCACGGCCGTGGACACTCCGCCCACAAGCCCCTCCCCCACCGAGCCAGCCGTCGTAGGGTCGCCTACCCGCCGGGTCCCGCTTCTCCCGCCCCGGCCACGAGGCACCTGAATGAGACGACTGCTCCCCCTCCTGCTGCTCCTGCTGGGCCCCGCCCTGCCGGCCGCCGCCGCCACGCCCACCCCAGCGTCGGACGCCTTCCCGTACACCCTCCACACGGACACGCTGCCCAACGGCCTCACCGTGGTCCGCGTGCCCTACCCGTCCAGCGGCATCATCGCCTACGTCACCGTGGTCCGCGTGGGCTCGCGCAACGAGGTGGAGCCCGGCCGCACCGGCTTCGCCCACTTCTTCGAGCACATGATGTTCAAGGGCACGAAGACGCACCCGGAGGGCGAGCGCGAGCGCATCCTCGGGAACTTCGGCTACGACGACAACGCTTTCACCACCGACGACATCACGCTCTACTACTCCTACGGCCCCACCGCCGGACTGCCCCAGCTCATCGAAATCGAGGCGGACCGCTTCCGGAACCTGGAGTACAGCGAGCCGTCCTTCCAGACGGAGGCGCTCGCCGTGCTCGGCGAGTACCACAAGAACGCCGCCGCCCCCTTCCTCAAGATGGAGGAGGAGCTCAACGCCGCGGCCTTCACCCGCCACACGTACCAACACACCACCATGGGCTTCTACAAGGACATCCAGGCGATGCCCCAGGCCTATGACTACAGCCGCACCTTCTTCGAGCGCTGGTACACGCCCGACAACACCCTGCTCTTCATCATCGGCGACTTCGACGACGCCAGGGTCATGGAGCTGGTCCGCCAGCACTACGGCCCGTGGGATCGCAAGGCCGCCCAGGTCAATGTCCCCGCCGAGCCGCCCCAGAAGGGCGCGCGCACCGCCCACATCGACTGGCCCCAGCCCACGCAGCCCCGGCAGGTGATTGCGTGGCGCACCCCCAGCGCTGGCACCAGCCTGGCCGACGCCGCCATCCAGACGCTCCTCGTGGACTACCTCGCCGGCCCCACCAGCCCCGCCTACAAGACGCTGGTGCTGGACAAGCAGCTCGTGGAGTCCATCGGCAGCGACTACTCCGAGCACCGCGACCCGCACCTCTTCACCCTCACCGCCACCCTCAAGGACGAGCGCCACCGCGACGCCGTCCGAAAGACGCTGCTCCAGGAAGTCAGCCGGCTCGCCGCGGGCCGCGTGGACGCCGCGCGCCTCAAGGCCATCCAGGACCACGCCCGCTACGGCGCGCTCATGGCCCTGGAGACGCCTCGCGACGTGGGCATCCAGCTCGGCTGGTACGCCGGCGTCACGGGCTCGCCCGATGGATTCCAGCGCCACCTGCAGAGCCTGCCCAAGGTGACGCCCGCGCAGCTCTCCAACTTCACCAAGCGCTACCTCACCGCCAACAAGCTCATCCTGCTCAGCCTCACCCCCAAGACGGACGCCCAGGGAGGGACGAAGTGATGAAGACCCGTGCGCTCATGTCCCTCACCGCCCTGCTGGGGCTCGCCGGCTGCGCCACCACGCCGAAGCCGCCGCCCGAGGAGAACGCGCCGCCTCCCGCGGTGCCCGCCCAGGCCCCCCGCCGCAGGCCGCGACGCCGGAAGCCGCGCCCGCGCGTCCAGAGTCCGTGCCCGCGACACCGCTGCGCCAGCCCAAGCCCATGGAGTTGGTCGTCCTGGCGCGTCCGGACACGCCCATCGTCTCCTTCCGGCTCGTGTTCCACACCGGCTCCGTGGACGACCCGAAGGGCAAGGAGGGCCTCACCGCCCTCACCGCGCGGCTCATGGCGGAGGGCGGCACGCAGAAGCTCACGGCCTCGCAGCTCCTGGAGGCCCTGTACCCCATGGCCGCGGAGCTGGACGTCTTCGTGGACAAGGAGTTCACGGCGTTCTCCGGCCGCGTCCACAAGGACTTCCTGACGCGCTTCCAGGACATCTTCACCGACGTGCTCCTGGCCCCGCGCCTGGACGCCGCCGAGCTGGAGCGCCTGCGCGCCAACGCCATCAGCGACGTGGAGAACGGCCTGCGCAGCGCCAACGACGAGGCACTCGGCAAGGTGGCGCTGGACGCGCTCATCTACGAAGGCCACCCCTACGCGCACTTCACCGGCGGCACCGTGCAGGGCCTCAAGGCCATCACGCTGGACGACGTGAAGGCCCACGTGCAGCGCGTCTTCACGCAGGACCGGCTCGTCATCGGCCTGGCGGGCGCGGTGGATGAGGCGCTGGCGCAGGCGCTCGGCTCGCGCCTCTCCGCGCTGCCCGCCACGGGCGCGCCGCGCGTGGAGCTGCCCGCCGTGCCGACGACGGCCGGCCGCACCGTCATCATCCAGAAGCCCACGCTCTCCACCGCCGTCAGCATGGGCTACGTCAGCACCATCCGCCGCGGCGACCCGGACTTCTTCCCGGTGGCCTTCGCCATGTCGAACCTGGGCGAGCACCGCCAGTCCATTGGCGTGCTCTTCACCGAGCTGCGGGAGAAGCGCGGCCTCAACTACGGCGACTACGCCTACGCCGAGCACTTCATCGAGTCGCCCGGCACCACGTACAACCGCACCAACATCGCGCGCACCCAGCAGGACCTGTCCCTGTGGATTCGCCCCGTGGTGCCCGCCAACGGCGTGTTCGCCACGCGCGGCGCGGTGTTCTTCCTGGACCAGATGGTGAAGGAGGGCATCCCCCAGGAGCGCTTCGAGCTGATGCGCGGCTTCCTCCAGGGCTACACCCGCCTGTGGGAACAAACGGACCAGCGCCGCCTGGGCTACGCCATTGATGGCCTCTTCTACGGCACGCCCGACTTCCTGGAGCAGTACCGCCAGGCCATGTCGAAGATGACGCCGCGGTCCGTCCAGGAGGCGCTGCGCCGCCGCGTGCAGCCGGAGGCCCTCAACTTCGCCTTCGTCACCGAGGACGCGCAAGGGCTCGCCAAGACGCTGCGCTCCGGTGAGCCGACGCCCATCACCTACGCGTCACCCAAATCCGAGGCGCTGCTGACGCAAGACAGGCGCATCTCCTCCTCCAAGCTGCCGCTGCGCCCGGAGGCCATCCAAATCCTCCCCGCGCAGCAGTTCATGGAGAAATAACACACGGCTGTAATCAGCGGTGCCGGGGGGTGGGTCATTTCCTTCCACCCCTCGGGGCCGGGTGCTAAGAGCCTGAGACATGCGAGGCTTCCGCTTGCGTGGCTCCGCCACCCGACTCGCCATCCTGGGCCTGCTGCTGGCCTCGATGGCTGCTCACGCCGACCACGACCCCTTCTCCCGCGGCTTCGACGCCGTCCCCGTGAAGGCCACCGCGGCCCAGCACAGCGGTATCGCGCTGGAGGGCACGAGCAATGAATTGCCCGCGGGCAGCTTCCGCGCGGCGCTCCTGTTCGACTTCAACTGGCGCATCCTCGCCCTGAAGCTGGGCGACGAGAAGCTGGGCGACCTGTTGCCCTACCGGCTCGACGCGCACCTGCTGTTCGCCTATCAGCTCCATGAGCGCCTGGAGCTGGCGGTGGACCTGCCCGTCACGTTGTTGCAGGGGGACAACTTCCAGTTGCTGCGTGACGCATTGGACGCGCCGACCTTCCCGGGCGCCGCGGGCGTGGGCCGCACCACGCTGGGCGACATCCGCCTGCTGCCGCGCGTCCACCTGCTGGACCGCGAGAAGTTCCCGGTGGGCGTGTCGCTCGTCGCCGAGGTCCGGCTGCCCACGGGCAGCGCCTCCAGCTTCACCGGCGAGCGCGGCGTGCTCTGGGCGCCTCGCGTCGCGCTGGAGCAGCGCTTCACCGCGCTCCCCGTGCCCATCCGCGTGCTCGGCAACGTGGGCGTCCGGCTGCGGCCGCATGCGCAGTACCTCAACCTGCTCGTCGATGACGAGCTGACGCTGGGCGCCGGCGCCATCGCGGAGCTGCCGAACATGGGCCGCTTCACGGACGTGGAGGCCGTGGCGGAGATGCACCTGGGCACCCCGCTGGTGCGCCCGTTCAACTTCGACCAGGCCGACTCGCTCAAGACGCCGTGGGAGGCGCTGGTGGGCGCCCGCGCGAAGGTCTGGGGCAACTGGGGCATGGAGCTGAACGTGGGCCGCGGCATCAACCTGTCCAGCGGCTACGGCCGCGAGGCCCTGCGGGTGATGTTCGCGGTGCGCTACGACGAGACGTTCATCGACTCGGACGGCGACGGCGTGCCGGACCTCCGCGACCGCTGCCCCAACGAGCCCGAGGACCAGGACGGCTTCCAGGACGGCGACGGCTGCCCCGACCCGGACAACGACGGCGACGGCATCCCCGACGGCGAGGACGGCTGCGCCAACGAGAAGGGCCCCAAGCACACCAAGGGCTGCCCGGACCCGAACTACGACACCGACGGGGACGGCGTCGTCGACGGCGAGGACGCCTGCGTGGACAAGCCGGGCCCCAAGTCCAACAAGGGCTGCCCGGAGGACGACAACGACGCGGACGGCGACGGCATCCCCGATACGCTCGACAAGTGCCCGGACAAGCCCGGCCCGAAGGACTACGACGGCTGCCCGGACACCGACGGCGACGAGGTGCCCGACAACGAGGACGACTGCCCCGAGGAGTTCGGCCCGCCGGAGAACAACGGCTGCCCGTTCGACTCGCCGCCGTACGTCGTCGTCGAGTCCGACCGCATCCGCATCAAGGGCAACGTGCTCTTCGAGACGGGCTCCGCCGTCATCCAGAAGAAGTCGTACCCGCTGCTGGACGAGGTGGCGACGGTGCTGCGGAAGAACCCGACGCTGGGCCCCGTGCTCATCGAAGGCCACACCGACAACCGCGGCTCGCGCGCCCTCAACATGGGCCTGTCGGACCGCCGCGCGAAGTCCGTGCTCGAGTACCTGGTGTCCAAGGGCATCGCGCGCAAGCGCCTCAGCTCCAAGGGCTTCGGCTTCGACAACCCGATTGCCACCAACGACACCGCGCTGGGCCGCGCGAAGAACCGGCGTGTCGACTTCCGGCTCGTGCGCGCGGAGGTGGAGACGGGGAAGAAGGAGACCGTCGTCCCGGCGGGGCAGCCGCCTCCGGCTTCGGCGTCGCAGCCGGAGAAGAAGCCCTGAGGGCGTGAAGGCGAAGGGCGGCGTGCCTGCGTGGCGCGCCGCCCCTACTGCTTCCTCGCGATTGTGAGCGAAGCCCCCATGGGCCTCGCGTCACTCAGCGGGCATGCCGTCCGGAGCCAGGCCCTCGGGCGCCGTCTCCGGCATCACGGCTGCTTCAGCGCCCGGTCGATGCGCCTGCGGATGCCGTCCTCGGACAGCGAGCCCCGCTGCGCGTCGATGACCTTGCCGTCCCGGTCCAGGAAGTAGAGCGTAGGCAGCGCGCTGACCTGGAAGGCCCGCGCCACGTTGTCATCCGCGTACACCACGTACGGCGCCAGGTCCGGCAGGTGGTTGCGCATGAAGGACTCCACCAACTGGGGCGCCCGGTCGCCGTCGTCCCGGCTGGCCGCCACGAAGACGAGGCCCTGCGGCTCGTACTCCTTGGCCAGCTTCACCAGCGCCGGCATCTCCTCCCGGCACGGCGGGCACCAGGTGGCCCAGAAGTCCAGCATCACCACCTGGCCCTTCAGGTCCTCCAGCTTCAGCGTGCCGCCGCCATGGCGCGCCATCTCCATGGTCGGCGCGGTCGTCCCGTCCGGCACCAGCTTCGCCCGCTGCGCCTCCAGCACGCCCAGGTACACCACGCCGCCCAGGCCGAGCGCCGCCAGCAGCCCCAGTACCACCTTCGTTCCGCCGCCCGCCTTCTCCGGGACCGGAGGCGGTGCCCCGATGCTCTCCGTCACGCGAATCCGCTCCTCTTCAGGCGGCCATGCACCCGCCGCAGCGCCCACCGCACCCCGACACGGACCACCGGACGCCGCGACACCCACGCCGCCACGCCAGGGCCCCATTGATAGTAGCCCCGGATGAACACGCGGCCCGGCGCGCTCTTCCGCAGCACGTCGTCTCGGTACGCGCGGAAGGCCACCAACTCTGGCGCACCCTCGCCGAACGCCACCGTCGCCACGAAGCACGAGGACGCCGGGCTCACCCACATGAGCCGCTGGTTGGTGAGGTTCACCACCGCCTTCAGCTCGCGCGCCTCCGTGTACATGAAGGCCAGCAAATCCCTCCGCGCGGCGGGGAACTCCTGGCCGCTGGCCTCCTCGAACTCGATGCGGGTGCTGCCCGTGGTGCCGACCTCGTCCACGGTGAAGAAGTACCGCTTGGAGCTGCGGCCGACCTCCACCTCCAGCCCCCGCAGCTCGCCGAAGTACGCCAGGAAGGGCGTGCGGCAGACCGGGCAGATGAACCGGTTGTAGGCGTGGCTGGTGAGGAAGGCGTAGTCCCCCACCCGCTTGCAGCCCATGTTGGGGCACACCAGCTTCACGCCCGCCTGCGGCGCGGACCGCGGGTCGTACCGCGACACCCGCGAGGCCTTGTCGAACACCGGCGGCGGACGCGGCGGCGACGTCACCAGGTGACGCGTGGGGTGCGCGGCGCGCTCCAGCTCCTGCGCCCGGCGCCAGGCCGTCTCCGCGGCCTCCAGCCGGCCATCCGCCGTGTGGCAGAGCGCCTCGCCGTGGGCCAGCAGCGCGGCCACCAGCTTCTCCAGTGGGGCCACCGCGGCGGCGTCCCGCCCCGCCGCCAGCGCCTCCGCCAGCACGCGCTCGATTTCGGGGAGCAGGGCCTGGGCGGCCTTGCGGGAAGGGTCCTCCGCGCGGCGGTACACCGGCGGTTCGGGGATGCGGACGAAGAGCGCCGAGGCCGCCGCGCGCACCCGCTCCACCGCCGCGTCGCCACGCCCCACGTCCAACCGCGCCGCCCGCTCACGGGCGGCCTGAAAGAGTTCTTCGGGTTGCAAGCGCGCGGACATTAAAGGCCCCACCCCGCGCTGTCAGCGCATAGGACACGGCCGCGGTCGGAAACTGGCCAGGCTCGCCCTCCTGGTGTACGAAGAGGTAGGAGGCTGTGAGCGTGAACGCATTGAAGTTCATCGTCTGGACGTGCTGCGCGGTGGGGCTCGGCGTCTTCCTGGCTTCGGGCAAGGTGGATGGCCGCACGCCCCTGAACCACATGGAGCGGGCGTGGAACCGCTCGGTGAACCCGTCCACGGTTGATCGGCTCAAGGACGGGCTGGAGGACGCGTACGAGGACGCCAAGGACGCCGTCGCCGGAAACAAGGATTCGTCGCCTCGTGAGCGCATCAGCGCCGAGGACCGTGCAGCGGTGAACCGCATCATCGCGCAGAAGAAGTAGTCCGCCGCCGGGCCCGCTTCCCCCGGCCGCTCCGCCTCCCTAGGTTGCACGGAAGGCGGATGGTCGGGGTGGAGGCGGGGCCATGGGCAGGGCGCGAGGCAAGAGTGTCATCCTGTTCGCCGCGCTGGTGTGCGCGCTGGTGTTTCCAGCGCAGGCCACCGGCCGCGAGCGGAACCGGTTGTGGGTGGAGTCACAGAACCGCGCCCTCCAGAAACAGCGCTCCACGCTGAGCGACGTGGCCCGCCGGGCCATGCCCTCCGTGGTGTCCATCACCACGCAGCAGGCCGCGGACGTCCAGGCCGCCGACGGTGAGGAGGCGCAGAAGGGCATCGGCTCCGGCTTCATCATCCACCCGGACGGCTACATCCTCACCAGCGCGCACGTGGTGGAGGGCGCGGCGGAGGTCATCGTCTCCGTCCTGCACCCGCGCGGCTACGTGGAGGAGTTCGAGGCGCTCGTGGTGGGCGAGGACGCCCGCACCGACTGCGCGCTGCTGAAGATCGCCGCGCCCCGCAAGCTGCCGGTGCTGAAGCTGGCCTCCGCGTCACACGTCCGCTCGGCGGACTGGATTGTCGTCATCGGCAACCCGTTCGGCCTGGCCCACTCGGTGACGGTGGGCGTGGTCAGCTACATGGGCCGCACCGACGTGACGCCCAACGGGCGCGACGGCGACTTCGACTACATCCAGATGGATGCCTCCATCAACCCGGGCAACTCCGGCGGGCCGGTGCTGGACCTGCACGGGGACGTGGTGGCGGTGGCCAACGCCGTCAACGTGGCGGGCCAGGGCATCGGCTTCGCCATTCCCATCGACATCGCGAAGACGGTGATTCCGCACCTCAAGGCCCACGGCCGCGTGCGCCGCGGGTGGCTGGGCATGAGCGTGCAGGACTTCTCGCCGGAGGTGGCGGAGGCCTTCAACCTGCGGCGCGGCCGCGGCGTGGTGGTGACGGACATCGTCGCGGGCGGCCCGGCGGAGCGCGCCGGCCTTCAGGTGGGCGACGTCATCGTCGGCGTGGACCAGCGCCGCGTGCGCCGGGCCCACGCCCTGCGCTGGCAGGTGGCCGCCCGAGGCGTGGGCCGCGACGTGAAGTTCCAGGTCCACCGGCTGGGCCGCCCCATGAAGCTGACCCTGACGCTGGATGAGATGCCCTCCGAGGACGCGCCCGCGCCCACCGTGGCCGCCAGCGCTCCCGGACGGCACGCGGGGGCGCCCCAGTCGGTGCTGGACGACCTGCTGTCCCCGGTGCCCCGCTCGAAGGGCCGCCGGGCGGCTCCGCCCAAGGGGGAAGCAGGCCCTGGGACGGGAGGTTCTGGAAGAGACGCCCTCGCGCCCTGAGGTCCAGGACGGGTCGAAGCACTGAACCCCGGTTTTCCGGCCTCCTTGCGTTCGGGTGTCATGGGCGCTAGACAGTGCGCCTTTTTCCGTACCCTCGCGGTGGGTCCACCTCGGTGTGGCGCCGCGACCACGCATCGTTTCGCAGGAGAGTTTCACCATGGCCGAGGCCCAGACGACCCAGAAGCGCACCAGCTGGCCGCGCTTCGCGAAGAGCAATGGCAAGAAGGCGTGCACGGTGGAGGGCTGCAAGCGCCCGTACCGCGCCAAGAACTACTGCTACTTCCACTACAAGCAGTGGCGCCAGGGCGACCTGCCGCACAGCCGCTACCGCACCTGCTCCAAGCCGGAGTGCCGCGTGAAGACGTTCAAGGCCGGCCTCTGCGAGAAGCACCACGGCGAGGCCTTCAAGAAGGACGCGGCGTAGACCGCCCTCGCTGTCGGCGCCGGGGCGGCCTCTTCCTCAGGTCGAGGCGCCCCGCGTCACCGCGCGCTCCAAGTGCTTGAAGGCCGTGAGCCACAGCTCCGCCTCGCGCTGGGTCAGCCGCGCACGCATCAACGTCTGCTCCAGCTCGTTCAGCACATGCTGCGGCGCCTGCGGGTTGAGGAACTCCGCGCGCAGCATGACGTCCCGCATCCGCTTCGCCAGCGCCCCCAGCGTGCCCAGCTTCGCGCCCGGCTCCTCCGCCACCGCCGAGGTGGGCGTCAGCCCCTGACGGTGGCAGAGGTACAGCAGCACCGCGGATGACTGCGCCAGGTTCATGGACGGCTGCACCAAGGACGTGGGAATCGCGAGCACATCGTTGCAGCGCGCCAGGTCCTCGTCGGACATGCCCCGCTGCTCGCCGCCGAAGACGAGCGCCACGCGGCCCCGCACGCTCTCCTCCGCCAGCCGCTGCATGGCCTCCTCCGGCGTCAGCACGGTGCGGCCCTTGAGCTGGGTACGAGAAGTCGTGCCCACCGCGTACACGCAGTCCTTCAGCGCCTCGCCCAGGTCGGACGTCGTCTCCATGCCCCGCAGGACGAAGTCACTTTTGACCGCGAGCCGCTCCGCGCCCTCGATGGATTTGAGCACCGGCTCGGACAGAATCAGCCGTGAGAATCCGAAGTTGGCCATGATTCTGGCCACGGCGCCGAGGTTGTCGGTTGAACGCGTCTGATGAAGGACAACGGTGAGCTGCTCCCCTGGCCGCATGCGCTGAGTTTAGCTGGTTGATCCGGAAGCAGATCGGTATATTCCCGCCTGATGCGTCGCTGGCTCCCTGGGTTGCTCCTCTCTCTCGTGATGGTCCTCACCGCGTGTGGTGAGGCCGGCGCACCTGCTCGTGCCACGATGAGCGCGCGGCAGGCCCTCACCAACCCGCCGGAGTTCCTGGAGTTCGAGTCCCCGGCGACGCGGCTGGAGCTCTTCCGCGAGGTGGCGCGGCAGTCCGTCATCGAGTCCGGGCAGGCGGCGCAGGCCCTGGTCCTCTTCCCGGTCAGCCGGCAGGGCGAGCTGCTCGCCGCGCCGGGCTTCGACGCGAAGATGGACCTGTTCCAGGCCCCTGACGCGGGCGCGCCGCTGGAGCTGGTGTTCGAGTCCGGCGGCGAGCGTTGGCCGGAGGACCGCCGCGAGGGCCTCCAGGGCCTCTCCGAGCGCGAGGCGGCCGAGCTGGTGGCCCGCACGCTGCTCGCGCACTGGGACATCGAGCCGGACAGCGCGGTGCAGGTGGACCGGGCATCGGGCGCGCCGTACGCCGTCGCCTACGTGGACGGAATCCTGCGCATCAACCCAGCTTTCCTCTACCTGGCAGCGGCGTACGGTCCTTCTTCCCAGTCCGCTTCGCTCCAGTAGAGTCGCGCGCCTCAAGTCAGGCCCCGTTGCCTCTCGCCCTTCCCGCGAGAGTGGGGCCGCGAGGCGACAGTGAACACCTCCGCACTTCACGCGCAGCTTCCCCTCACCCTCCAGCAGACGGACCTGCCCGCGCTCGGCCAGCATTACCGAGGCAAGGTCCGCGAGACGTACCGGCGGGACGACCGGCTCATCCTGGTGACGACGGACCGGCTGTCCGCGTTCGACCACATCCTCACCACCATCCCCTTCAAGGGCGAGGTGCTCAACCGGCTGGCGGCCTTCTGGTTCGAGCGCACCAAGCACATCGTCCCCAACCACGTGCTGGACGTGCCCGACGCCAACGTCACCGTGGCGCGCGCCTGTCAGCCCTTCTCCGTGGAGGTGGTGGTGCGCGGCTACCTCACCGGCAGCCTGTGGCGCGACTACCAGAAGGGCTCGCACACCGCCTACGGGCTGCCCTTCCCGGACGGCCTGCGCAAGGACGAGGCCTTCCCCTCGCCCATCATCACCCCGTCCACCAAGGCGGAGTACGGCCTGCACGACGAGCCCATCTCCGAGCAGGAGATTCTGGCCCGCGGCCTGGCCAGCCCCCGGGACTGGGCGCGCATCACCGAGGCCGCGCTGGGGCTCTTCGCGGAAGGCCAGCAGTGGGCGCGCTCGCGCGGCCTCATCCTGGTGGATACCAAGTACGAGTTCGGCAAGGTGGGCGACACGCTCTACGTCATCGACGAGATGCACACCCCGGACTCCAGCCGCTACTGGGTGGCGGACGAGTACGAGGCGCGCTTCGCGAAGGGACAGGAGCAGCGGATGCTGGACAAGGAGAACATCCGCCAGTGGCTCATCCGCGAGCGGAACTTCTCCGGCCAGGGCACGCCGCCGCCCATCCCGGATGACGTGCGCGTGGACCTGGCCACCAAGTACGTGGCCGCCTACGAGCACATCACCGGCACGGCGCTCACGCTGGAGCCGGGCGACGTGAAGGCGCGCATCGAGCGCAACCTGCGGGAGAAGGGCTATCTGAAGTAGCCCCACCCGGCGCGGGCACGGGGCGCCTACGCGCTCCGGCCGAACACGCGCTGGAAGACGTCGTCCATGTGGCGCGTGTGGTAGCCCGGGGAGAAGCAGTCGGAAATCTCCTCGGGCGTCATCATCTTCCGCAGGTCCTCGTCCGCGAGCAGGGCCTGCCGGAAGTCGAGTCCTTCCTCGTACAGCTTCATCGCGTTGCGCTGGACGATGACGTAGGCCGCCTGCCGGTCCATGCCCTTGCGCGCCAGCTCCAGCAGGAGCCGCTGCGAGTTCACCACGCCGCCCAGCAGGTCCAGGTTCTTCTTCATCTGCTCCGGGTAGACGCGCAAATCTTCCATCAGCCGCGCGAAGCGGATGAGCATGAAGTCCGCGAGGATGGTGGCGTCCGGCCCGATGACGCGCTCCACGGACGAGTGGGAGATGTCCCGCTCGTGCCACAGCGCCACGTCCTCCATGGCGCTCACCGCGTAGCCGCGCAGCAGGCGCGCCAGGCCGGTGAGGTTCTCCGACAGGATGGGGTTGCGCTTGTGCGGCATGGCGCTGGAGCCCTTCTGCCCCGCGGTGAAGGGCTCCTCCGCCTCGCGCACCTCGGTGCGCTGGAGGTGGCGAATCTCCACGGCGAACTTCTCGATGCTGGAGCCCAGCAGCGCCAGCGCGGTGAAGAACTCCGCGTGCCTGTCTCGCTGCACCACCTGGCTGGAGGCCGGCGCGGGCTTGAGGCCCAGCTTGCGGCAGACGTGCTCCTCCACCGCGGGCGGCAGGTGCGCGAAGGTGCCCACCGCACCGGAAATCTTCCCCACCGCGATGCTCTCACGCGCGTGCGAAAGGCGCGTGCGGGCGCGGCGCAGCTCGTCGTACCAGATGGCCAGCTTGTGGCCGAAGGTGATGGGCTCCGCGTGGATGCCGTGGCTGCGGCCCATCTGCAGCGTGTGCTTGTGCTCGAAGGCGCGCTTCTCCACCGCGGCCATGACGCGGTCCAGGTCCTTCAGGATGAGGTCCAGCGCGTCACGCAGGGTGAGCGCCAGCGACGTGTCCAGCACGTCCGAGGACGTCATGCCCAGGTGCAGCCAGCGCGCGCTGGGCCCCACCCGCTCCTCCATGAAGGTGAGGAAGGCGATGACGTCATGCTTGGTGGTGCGCTCAATCTCCTCGATTTTCGCCGCGTCCTGGGACGTGAAGTCACCCGCGCGGGACAGGCAGTCCTGCAGCGCCTCGCGAGGCGCCAGCCCCGCCTCCACCATGCCCTCCAGGGCGGCGAGCTCCACGTCGCGCCAGCGGCGGTAGCGGGCCTCGTCGGACCAGAGGGAGGACATCTCCTGACGGCTGTATCGCGGAATCACTCGTAGACCTTCACGGCAAAGTCCCGCCGCGCCGCGAGCCGGAGCAACTCCAGCACGGCGTCGGAGGACGGGTCCAACTTCCTGACGGCGGTGAGATTGAGGGACAAGTCCAGCCCCTCGGGCTGAACCACCGCCAGCGCTCCTGGATTCACCTTCTCGTGGATGATGCGGTTGGCCAGCCGCCCGGCCTGCTGGCCGATGGCCGTGGGGCCTGGCGACAGCGCCAGCGTGGCCCCTTCCTTCACCTGGCTGGACGTCAACGCGGCCAGCGGCACCCGGTGCACCGTCGCGAAGGCGATGAGCGCCTTGACGACCGCCGCGTTGCCCACCGTCTTGTCCGCCACCATCAGCAGCGCGTCCACCTTGCCCACCGCGCCGTCCAGCGCCTTCTCCGCCCGCCCGCCCGCCTCCAGCTCCAGCGGGAGGATGGACATCCCCTTCGAAGCCGCCGCCGCGCGGGCCTGCGTCACCGTCCCCGAGGAGAAGCGCGGGTCGTGCAGGATGCCCACGCGCTTCACCTTCGGCGACATGGCCTTCAGCGCCTCCAGCTCCGGCCCCATGTCACTGGTGAGGGAGATGCCGGTGACGTTGGCGCCGTCCAGCCCGTACTTCTCGTAGTAGGGCACCATGGCGAAGAGGACGGGCACGTCCTCGCCCAGCGAGCGCCGGGCGGCGTTGGCGGCCAGGGGCCCCAGGGCCAGCACCAGCGCGGGCTTCTGTGCCGCCAGCTTCTTGAAGAGGCGCGCGGCCGCACCCGCGCTTTCGTCCAGCATGACCTCCTGCACCTCCGCCCGGGCCTCCGCCGCGAAGCCGGCGATGACGGAGGCATACGGCGCCAGGTTGGCGGACTTCACCGCCACCACGCGAGGCCGGGCCGGCTGCTGCGCCACGGCCACCACCGGCAGCAGCGCGACGAGGAGCGCGGCGACGCAGCCTCTCATTGCCGCACACCCGCGCAGCACCGGAACCCCACCGAATTGGAGCGCGCCGTGGGCACGCCGTTGCTCCGCGCCGAGCAGCGGGACGCGGGCTCTGGCTGGTCGAAGGCGCCGCCCTTCAGCGCGTAGCCCTGGCCACTCACGCGGGTGGCCGTCCACTCCGCCGCGTTGCCCGCCAGGTCCATCACCGCGTAGCCCGACTTGCAGCGCGCGAAGCGTCCAGCGGCCGCCAGCCCGCCCGGGGCCGCCGCGGTGTTGCACGCGCCCGCGTCCAGCGCCTCGCCGAAGGGGAACCGCGAGTTGCCCGGACCCTTGCATGCCTTCTCCCACTCTTCCTCCGTGCAGAGCCGCTTCCCCTCGCGCTCACACGTCCCCCGCGCCTCTTCCCAGGACACGGCCACCTTCGGCACCGCGCCGGCCTGGTTGGGGTACTCGTATTCATCCACGCAGAAGGAGGGCACCTGGATGCTGGCGACGGGGCGCTCGTCCGCGGCGCCCAGCGTGTCGTCCTCGTCGCGGCCCATCTTGAAGGCGCCGCCGCTCACCAGCCGCATGCCCGCCGGGCAGCCGCCCACCGGCGCCGTCAGCGCGGCCGCGCCCCCTGGCACGGGCGCCGTCGTCTCGCCCCCCTTGCCGCCCAACTTGTGCGCCAGCTTGATGGCCAGGAAGCCGCCACCCGCGCCCACCGCCAACCCGCCCACCACGAGCAGCACCAGCCCCCACGAGGAGCGCTTGGGCTTCGCCGCGCGCGTGGCGGGCCTGGTGAGCACCGCCCCCCGAGGCGCGGCGCGCGGACTGGAGACCTCCGACGGCTCGCCCTTCTTCGCGCCGGAGCGCGAGCCCGGGTCCGACACCTCCGAACCCCGGCGGCGGCGCACGCTGGAGTCCTCGGCGGACCGGCCGCGACCGCGGCTGCCCGTGTCCTCGGCGCCCGCCTCGCGGGACCGCGACGACGACTCTTCCTGCGCGCCTTCGCGAGCCCGCGAACGGGAGCGGCCCACCGCGGGCGCCGCGTCCAGCGTCGGCGCGGCCGGGCGGGCTGCTGGCACCGCCGGCGCCTCGTCCAGGGTCATCGCGGCGCCGCGGTCGTCCGTCACCGCCGGCGCATCCACCTGCGTCGGCGCGGCGGCCCGGCTCAGCGACTCCGCGGCCTCCTGCGATTGCGAGGCGCCCCGCTCACCCGCGTCCTCGGGCTCCCTCCGCACTGGCGCGGCGCGTGCCGGCACGGGCGGCGACGACGGCGGCCGCGAGGCAGCGCCCTGCGCCGTGGGAGCCGCCTTCGCGGCGGCGGGCGGCGCGATGAAGGGCAGTGCCTGCTCCGTCAGGTGCTGCGGGGCGGCGGCCGGCTTGCCACGGCCCATGATGGCGGCCAGCGACGCCGCATCCAGCGGCTGCGTGGCGTCCACCGGCGGCAGGTCCGGAAGCGGCGCGGGAGGCTTCGGCGCCGCGACCCCCGGCGGGGGTGGCAGGTCCTCCTCCATCACGGCGGGGAGCATGCCGGTGGGCACCGGCGGCGGGGGCCGGGCCGCCTGCCTCGCCGCGTTCGCGGCCGAGGAGCCCGGAGGGGCCGGCAGGCTCCGCGCGCGCGACAGCACCGCGGCCGGCGTGCGCGAGAGGATGCCGGTGAACTCGGTGGCGAACTCGCCCGCCGTCTTCGGACGGACCAGCGGGTTGAAGTTGAGCGCGCGCCGGTACAGCGCCTCGATGGAGGTCGGCAGGTCCGGGTGGTGCATCGTCAGGCCGGGGATGACGCCGTCCTCGGGCACGAGCCCGGTGAGCAGCTCCCCCACGATGACGGCCAGCGAGTACACGTCGATGCGCGTGTCGAGCTCGCCCCCGCCCACGTACTCTGGCGCGATGTAGACGTCCGCGCGCTGGCCCTTCTGCGCCTGCACGAAGGGGAGCTGCGGCACGGCCAGGCCCAGGCCGTAGTCCGTCACCTTGAGCAGGTCCGGCAGGACGATGACGTTCTCCGGCTTGAGGTCGGAGTGCGGCCCGAAGCGGTGCGCCGCGTCCAGGGCCGCCGCCATCTGCGCCAGCAGCGGCTCCACTTCCTTCAGCGAGAAGAGCTGCCCCCGCGCGCTGCGCTGCTCCAGCATCCGGCGCAGCGTCATCCCCTCCAGGAGCTGCATGGTGACGAAGGGCCGGTCCCCATCCAGCCCCTCCTCGTACACGCGCAGGAGGTTCGGGTGGTTGAGCTTCTTGGCCACGCGCATGGACAGCGCGAACTGGGTGCGCTCCTCCGGCTGCTGCACCAGGCGCGGGTGCACGGCCTTGAGCGCCACCTCGACGTCGATTTCCTCGTCCTGGGCCCGGAAGACGAAGCCCATGGGCCCGGAGCCCACCACCTCCTGGATGGCGTAGCGGCCCGCGACGACGTCCCCTGGTTTGTAGGGGGCGCCGTCCGCGCCGCGCCGGCGGGACGCTCCGGCGGGCGGGCGCGCCGAGGCATCGTGCTTCAGCCCGCAGGTGGGACAGGTGTCTTGAGAGGCAGGAACGAGGCTGCCGCAGCGGTAGCAGAGCAAAGCTGGCGTACTCCAGGAGGCAGTCGGGGGCCCACCTCGGGGGAAGGCCCAGCCTCTTATTCTGCACGCTCCCCTGTCATCAAGGAACGCCAAGCACGGAAGTCAGCGGCTAGCGCCCCGTGGAACCAAAACCATTTCCACCCCGGGAGGTTTCCTCCAATGCCTCCACCTCCTGGAGGACGACGGGCGGCACCGCGGCCACCACGAGCTGGGCCACGCGGTCGCCCCGGCGCAGGGTGAAGGGCTCGTTGGAGAGGTTGACGAGGACCACCTGCACCTCCCCCCGGTAGTCCGCGTCCACCGTGCCGGGCGCGTTGAGCAGGGTGACGCCATGCCGCAGCGCCAGCCCCGAGCGCGGCCGCACCTGGCCTTCGTACCCGGCAGGTAGCGCCAGCGCGAGCCCGGTGGGCACCGCCAGCCGCTCCAGGGGGCCCAGCACGCGCTCCCCATCGATGTCCGCGCGCAGGTCCAGGCCCGCGGCCTGCGCCGTTTCGTAGCGGGGAAGTGGCAGGGGCTCCGCATGGGTGCGCACGCGGCGCACCTTCACCGTGACGGGGGAAGACATGCGTCGGGAACTAGCACAGCTCCACCCGCCTGGTGCCACGGCGACGTGACAACCGCGCGCGCCCGAGTGGACGGCGTGCGCTGACAGAGCGCCCCGCCCGCGCGCGCCGTGAAGCCCCTCAGGGCGCGGCGTCCTTCGCCACGGCCCGCAGGGCGGTGCGGAACTTCAGCGGGTCCATGGGCCGCGCCGCCAGCTCCAACTGGTAGTGCAGGTGTGGCCCGGTGGAGCGGCCCGTGTTGCCCGAGCGCGCCACCAGCGCCCCGCGCGTCACGCGCTGCCCCACCTTCACCAGCAGCTCCGAGTTGTGACAGTACGCCGTCGTCACGCCCCGGCCGTGGTCCACCACCAGCACGCGGCCGTTCACCGCGTCCTCGCTGGCGCGACGGACGACGCCGTCCGCCACCGCCACCACGGGCGTGCCCACCGGAACGCCCAGGTCCACACCCGTGTGCAGCTTCCGCCGCCCCAGCACCGGGTGGAAGCGCTCGCCGAAGGGGCTCGTCACCCGGGCCCCTTCATGGACGGGCCACGCCAGGCCAAAGGCGGTGGCCAGCGCCAGGGCCTGCGCGGCGCCCACGGACGCGTCCTCGAAGCCCGGAGGGAGCTGGCTCGACAGGCGCTCCAGCGTGGGCGCCCCACCCTCCGCCGACACCCGCTCCAGCGCGTAGCGCGCGGGCACGCGGCCCGCGAAGAGCGCCGTCAGGCGGGCTTCTTCGTCCGGAAAGTCCTTGGCCAACGCGACATGCAGCGTGCGCGCGGCGCCAGGGCCGGAGTGCGCATCCAACAGCGACGCGGCGGGGACGCCCAGCTCCGCGGCCAGCTCCAGCGCGGGCTGGCGCGCTCGCGGCCGCGCCCCCTTGAGGGACAGGTGGGTGCCCCAGGCCAAGGCCTCCGCGTCCGTGAGCGCCCGCGACAGCGGCACGTCGGGGGCCACCATCGGCGGGGACAGCGAGGTGCCGCTGACGCCGTCGTAGTACGCGAGCAGGGGCCGCGCGCTGCTTCGCGTCCCCGAGGCCCATGCGGCGGCCTTGCGCAGCAGCGCGCCCGCTGGCGTGTGGTGGTACGCCGCCCACACGCAGAGCGCCGCCATGCAGAAGTCCAGCAAGCCTTTCGCGCGACGCGGGAACATGGGCACCTACCGGAAGAAGGACAGCACGGGCGTCGCGTCCACCACCGCCGCCACCGCCAGCGGCACCACCACCGCGCAGCCCACCAGCCCGCGCCGCCAGGCCTTCCTGCCCCCGGCCTCCTCGCACACCGCGTCCGCGTGCTGCAGGTTGCGCAGCACCGCGCGCCAGCCGAGCGAGGCGAGCACCCCCACCAGTCCGGCCACCGCCAGGACCCGCGCCACCACGTCCGAGGCACCGTCACCGAACAAGTCTCGCCAGGAGAGGTACACCGAGCCCTGGATGAGCTTCGCCACCGCGCACGCGCCCGCCAGCACCACGGCCGCCGTCGCCAGGGGCCGCAGCCAGCGCATGGGCGTGGGCTTGCGCAGGCACCGCTGCCACAACTGCCGCCACGTCGGGCGCGAGGTGGACCGGGGCTCCAGCACCACGCGCCAGGCCTCCGCCGGAGCGGGCGCGGCCGACTCCCGGTAGCCCAGCGCGGGCAGCGCCAGCACCACGTCCGCGGCCAGCTCCCACGCGAGCGCGAGGAAGCGCGCAATCCGGGTGCGCTGCTCCAGCGACACCCACTCCACCCAGGACGCCGTCAGCGAGGAGCGGCCCACGAGCGCGTCGAACCCCGCGTCCACCCGGTCCACCAGGGCCAGCAGCCGCTCATCCAGCGTGTCCGCCGCCGAGTGCACCCCCACCGCCACCAGCGCGACCAGGCCCAGCGGCATGAACGCCCAACGGAAGGCCCCCAGGAAGCGGGACACATCCGCCAGGAAGGGCGTGGACGGCGACGCCGGTGGTGGTCGAGGTGGCAAGCAGGCTCCCCCTTGAGGACGGGGCCCGCACCTCAACGCACGGCCCGCCTGTAAGGCTCTAAACCAGCTCGGCCTGAAACGAAAACACCCCCTCCCGCGCGGCGGCGGAAGGGGGCGTCAGCAGCGCCGGGCGCTCACGCGGAGTGAGCGGCCCGGGCCTTCGGGCACCCACTAGGCCTTGGCGTCCGGCTGCGTCGGCGCCGGAGCCGCGGGCTGCGCGGCGGCCTCACCCGCGGCGGCGGCGCCCTGCTGCGCGGCGCGCTCCGCCATGGCCTCCTTGCGAGACAGGCGGATCTTGCCCGTCTTGTCGATGCTGACGACCTTCACCAGCACCTCGTCGCCCTCGTTCAGCACGTCGGAGACGCTCTTGACGCGCTTGTCGGACAGCTCGGAGATGTGGATGAGGCCGTCGGTGCCCGGGAACAGCTCCACGAAGGCGCCGAACTCGGCGATCTTCCGCACCGTGCCCGTGTAGATCTTCCCGATTTCGGCCTCGCGGGTCAGCGCCTGAATCATCGCGATGGCGGCCTTCACGGCCTCGCCGTTCGCGCTGGCGATGTCCACGCGGCCCGAGTCCTCGATGTTGATGGCGGCACCCGTGCGGGCGATGATGTCCTTGATGACCTTGCCGCCCGGCCCGATGACGTTCTTGATGAACTCGGGACGAATCTGGATGGTGGTGATGCGCGGCGCGTACTGGCTGATCTCCTTGCGGGACTCGGCCAGCGTCTTGAGCATCTCGCCCAGGATGTGCAGACGGCCCTGACGCGCCTGCTCCAGCGCGCGGCTCATGATCTCCGTGGTGAGGCCGGTGATCTTGATGTCCATCTGGATGGACGTGATGCCCTTCGAGGTGCCGCACACCTTGAAGTCCATGTCGCCCAGGTGGTCCTCGTCACCGAGGATGTCGGAGAGGATGGCGATCTTGTCGCCCTCCTTCACCAGGCCCATGGCGATACCGGCCACCGGGGCCTTGAGCGGGACACCCGCGTCCATCAGCGCCAGCGTGCCGCCGCAGACGGAGGCCATGGACGAGGAGCCGTTGGACTCCAGGATGTCCGACACCAGGCGCACCGTGTACGGGAAGGACTCGCTCTTCGGCACCATGTTGCGCAGCGCGCGCTCCGCCAGCGCGCCGTGGCCGACTTCACGGCGGCCCGGGCCACGCAGCGGCTTCGTCTCGTTCACGCTGAACGGCGGGAAGTTGTAGTGCAGCATGAAGCGCTTGAACGCCATGCCGCCCAGCATCTCCAGGCGCTGCTCGTCATCGCTGGTGCCCAGCGTGGTGACGACGAGCGCCTGCGTCTCGCCGCGCGTGAAGACCGCGCTGCCGTGGGTGCGCGGGAGCACGCCCACTTCGCACGTAATCTGACGGACCACGTCGTGGCCACGGTCGCCGATGCGGCCACCGTTGACCGTCATCTCGCGCATGTGCTCGTACTTCAGGTCCTCCACCACCGACTTGGCGTGCTTCTCCACCAGCGGGGTGTAGCCGTCGCCGAGCTGCTCCTTGAGCCTGGCGAGCGTCTCCTTCTTCGTCTTGGAGAGCGCGTCGTAGCGGGCGGCCTTCTCCTTGATGCCATAGCCGGCCTTGATGCCGTCCATGGCCAGCTCGCGCACCTTGGCGCGCAGGGCCTCGTCCACGGCGGCGGGCTTCTCGAAGGAGCGGACCTGCTTGTTCAGCTCGCGCCGCAGCTCGTCCTGCAGGTCCAGCGCGGGCTGCGCCATCTTGAAGCCGAAGTCCAGCGCCGCGACCATGTCGGCCTCGGAGACCTCCTCCGCGCCACCTTCCACCATGACGATGGCCTTGCGGCTCACCGCCATGATGAGGTCCAGGTCGCTCTGCTCGCGCTGCTTCGCGGTGGGGTTGGCCACCAGCTCACCGCCGACGCGGCCCACGCGGATGCCGGCGATGGGGCCGTCGAACGGGATGTCCGACACCCACAGCGCCGCGGAGGCGCCGGTGATGCCGTGGATGTCACCCTCGTTCTCCGGGTCGGACGAGATGACGCTGGCGATGACCTGCGTCTCGTACGCGTAGCCCTCCGGGAACAGGGGACGGCAGGAGCGGTCGATCAGGCGGCTGGCCAGCGTCTCCTTCTCCGTGAGGCGGCCCTCGCGCTTGAAGTAGCTGCCGGGGATGCGGCCGGCCGAGTACAGCTTCTCCTGGTACTCCACCGTCAGGGGGAGGAAGTCGATGTCCTTCTTCTCCCGGGCGCTCACCGCCGTCACGAGCAGCATGGTGTCGCCATAGCGGACCACCACGGAACCGTCGGCCTGCTTCGCCAGACGGCCCACTTCAATGCTCAGCTCGCTCTCGCCAATCTTGACGCTCTTCTTCAACATGTCCGTGCCTCTGGATTCTTCATGGCGAAGACCCCACCGCGCGCACCCGGCCTTGGGAAATAGGCCCGGCACCCCGGGAGGGCCCTCGGGGTGGTTGAGCGGTCACCCGCGCCTCAAGACAGGCGCCAATTGAGGCAACCGCCAGCATGTACTGCGGAGGGCGCTTGCGGAGCGCCGGAGGGATGTCTCGGAACTTTTGATCCCTGATCGCAGGAGCCGACCGTGGTCAGCCCCTCCGAACGGAAACCAAAACCTCCGCAGCCACCACTCCCTCGCCCGCCTCCACCCACCGCGCTTCGACTGCTTCACTTCACTTCCGTTACCGCCTACGTCCTAAACGCGCGGGGCGCTGGTTTCTGCCAGCGCCCCGGGTCCTGCTCAACTGCCTACTTGCGGATGCCGAGGCCGTCGATGAGCTTCTTGTACCGCGCGACGTCCTTGGACTTCAGGTAGTCCAGCAGGCGGCGGCGCTGACCGACCAGCTTCAACAGACCGCGGCGGGAGTGGTGGTCCTTCTTGTGCGTCTTGAAGTGCTCCGTGAGCATGGTGATGCGCTCGGACAGCAGCGCCACCTGCACCTCGGGGGACCCCGTGTCCGTCTCGTGGGTCTTGAACTTCGACACCAGCTCCGACTTGCGCTCCTGATGCAGCGACATTCGACTCTACCTTGCCCGCTCCGGTGGAGGTTGCTGCTCGCGTCACCGCGGTCCGCGGAGGGGTACAGACCGGGTTCGTCCTTCTAACGAGCGGGGGGCTTATAAGCTTCACCCCCCGTGGGGTCAACCTTCGACGCCTGCCCGCCCGTCCCGGAAAGTCCGGGAGCGTGAGCTGACGTACAGCCGCAACCCCGCGAAAAGTCCCGGCGCTACACGAGGACGCGCAGATAGCGCAGGCGGCCGCCCGTGACTTCGGCCACGGCCAGCAGCGCGTCGTCCGGGCCCATGACGCGCACCCGGCCCGCATTTCCGGCGGGGACCTCCACCGGGACGCCGTGGGAGACGCGTTTGGCGTCGGCGGCGCTCACGCGCACCTCCGGAAGGTCCACCAGGGCCTGCGACATGGACATGAGGCGGCCCGCCAGCGTGCCTGCCTTCAGCAGGTCCGGCAGGTCCGCCAGCGGCAGCGCCTGGGTCAGGGAGAACGGGCCGCTGGAAGTGCGCCGCAGCGCCTCCAGGTGCGCGCCACAGCCCAGCGCCCGGCCCACGTCCTGGGCCAGGGTGCGCACGAAGAAGCCCTTGGAGCAGCGCACCGAGAGCTGCAGCCGCTCCGCGGAGAAGTCGCGCAGCACCAGCTCGTACACCGTCACCTGGCGGGCGGCGCGCTCCACCTCTTCTCCCGCCCGGGCCAGCTCGTACAGTCGCTTCCCGCCCACCTTCACCGCCGAGTACATGGGCGGGACCTGGTCGAAGGTGCCCCGGAAGCGCGCCAGCGCGGCCTCAATCAAGGCGGGCGTCAGGGCCGGCACGGGCGCCTGCGCCGTCACCTGCCCCTCCGCGTCCAGGGTGTCCGTCTCTGCGCCCAGCCGCACCGTGGCGTCGTAGGCCTTGTCGCCCTCGGTGATGAAGCCCGCGACCTTGGTGGCTTCCCCCAGGCAGAGCGGCAGCACGCCGGTGGCCAGCGGATCCAACGTCCCGGTATGGCCTACCTTCTTGATGCGGAGCAGCGAACGCACCTGGCGGACCACGTCGAACGACGTGGGGCCGGTGGGCTTGTCAATGACGAGGACGCCGTCCATGGCACGCCAATCGTGGAGGCCCGGGCCTGGACCTACCAGCCTTCCTTGTTGCGGACTTCGCGCAGCAGCCGGTCAATCTTGTCACCCTCGCCGACGGATTCGTCGAAGGAGAAGAAGATTTCCGGCGACACGCGCAGGTTGACGGCGGACGTCACCTCGCGGCGCACGAAGCCCTTGGCGGCCTCCAGGCCCTTCTGGGTGTCCGCGCGCTCCTGCTCGCTGCCCATCATCGAGTAGAAGACCCGGGCCACGCGGAGGTCCGGGGAGACCTTCACGCCCGTAATCGTGATGTAGCCGATGCGCGGGTCCCTCAGCATGCCCCGGGTGAGCAGGTCACCAATGGCCGCCTGGATTTCCTGCCCCACGCGCTCCGGTCGGGAATGCGTCGTCATTTCTTCTCCCAGTCTCGCGGGTTGCGCAGGGAGCGGGCCCGAGCCCGCGCCTCGTCGAACGTCATCCGTCCACCGCTCGACGGAGACGGGCGGCTGGCGCCGCCATCCATGCCGCCTTCATGGCGGCTCTCCCACTCCCCCAGCCCCTCGGCTTCCGCGAGCGACGAACGCTCGCCCCGCAGGAACCGGGCAATGGCGGCCTCCGAATGCGCCGCCGCCTGCTCGGGGGAGAGGTCCAGCTCCTCCGCGTCCTCGTCCACCGCCCGCGCCGAGAAGGCCCCGCGGGCGGCCGCCTGGCCGCTCGCGAAGAGCTGGTCCCCGAAGCCGAGGATTTCCGTCTCTCGCGACAACAGCGGGGCGACGTACATCTCCTCGACGGAGTGGATGATCTTCTCCAGTTGCTCGTCCACGTGGCGCCGCTCGTTGCCCACCACCGCGAGCGCCAACGAGGCCTTCTGCCAGAGCTCCTGGTCCTCGACCTCGGCCACGGCCACGTTGAAGCGGGCCTTGAGCCGGTCCATCACCCGGCGGAGCACCTGCCGCTTGGACTTCAGCGAGCCGCTGTCCGGAATCTGCAGGGTGAGGCGTGCGACACCTACGAACATGAATGTCCCCCTCGCCACGGGTAGCCCCGCCCGAAGGCGGTGGCAACCCGGGCATCAGCACCCTGGGAAGATGGGGTCTTCCCAGGGTTTCAGGGAGGCGCCGGGGCTCTCCTGCGACTAGGTGAGGCTCTGCCGAGTCTCTTCGATCTCGTAGGCCTCGATGATGTCACCGGGCTTGAGGTCGTTGAAGCTCTCGATGCCGATACCGCACTCGAAGCCCTGCGCGACTTCCTTGACGTCGTCCTTGAAGCGCCGCAGCGACGCCATCTTGCCGGAGAACAACTGCTTGTTCTCGCGCATGAGGCGAACGAAGGCGCCGCGCTTCATCACACCGTCCAGCACCGCCGCACCGGCGATGGTGCCCAGGCGCGGCACGTTGAACGTGTTGCGCACCTCCGCACGGCCCAGCTTGCGCTCGGTGCGGATGGGCTCCAGCAGGCCCTCCATCTCCGTGCGAACCCCGTCGATGAGCTCGTAGATGATGGAGTAGCTCTTGAGCGACACCTCCTGCGCCTTGGCCGCGGCCTCGGCACCGGACTCGGGGTTGACGTTGAAGCCGAGCACCACGCCCTTGGAGGCCGCCGCCCGCATCACGTCGCCCTCGGTGATGGCGCCCACGCCGGAGTGCACCACCTCCACCTTGACCTTGTGGGTGGACAGCTTCTGGACGGCCTGCTTGACGGCCTCGGACGAGCCCTGCACGTCCGCCTTGATGACGACGCGCAGCTCCTTGGGGCCGCCGCCCGCCTTCGTCTTGGCGAAGAGCTGCTCCAGGGACTCGCGGCTGACCTTGGACAGCTCGGTCTGCCGGTCCTTCATGCCGCGGTGCTCGGCGATCTGCTTGGCCGCCTTCTCGTCCGCCACCACGTTGATGGCGTCACCCGCGCTCGGCACGCCGGACAGACCGACGACCTCGGCGCAGTAGCCCGGCATCACTTCCTTCACCTGCTCGCCGCGGCTGTTCGTCATGGCGCGGATGCGGCCGTAGTGCGAGCCGGTGACGACGGCGTCACCCAGCTTGAGCGTGCCTTCCTGCACCAGCACCGTGGCGACCGGGCCACGGCCGCGGTCCAGCTTGGCCTCGATGATGGCGCCCACCGACGGACGGTTCGGGTTGGCCGACAGCTCGAGCACCTCGGCCTGGAGGGCCAGGTTCTCCAGCAGCAGCTCCAGGTTCTCCTTCGTCTTCGCGGAGACCGGAACCATGATGGTGTCGCCGCCCCACTCTTCCGGGGTGAGCTCGTGGTTGGCCAGGTCCTTCTTCACGCGGTCCGGGTTGGCGCCCGGCACGTCCATCTTGTTGATGGCGACGACGATGGGCACCTCGGCCGCCTTCGCGTGCTTGATGGCCTCCACCGTCTGCGGCATCACGCCGTCGTCGGCGGCCACCACCAGCACCACGATGTCCGTCACGTCGGCGCCGCGGGCGCGCATGGACGTGAAGGCCTCGTGGCCCGGCGTGTCGAGGAACGTCACGTCACCGCGCGCGGTGCTGATGCTGTACGCGCCGATGTGCTGGGTGATGCCACCGGCCTCACCCTGCGCGACGTTGGCCTTCCGGATGGCGTCCAGGAGGCTCGTCTTGCCGTGGTCGACGTGGCCCATGATGGTGACCACCGGCGGACGGGGACGCTCGTCCTCGGGACGGGCCTCCACCTCGGGCAGGTAGTCCTCCACCTCGAAGCCCACGCGGTCGATCTTCCAGCCGTAGTCGCTGGCGACCGTCTCCGCCGTGTCCGCGTCCACCATCTGGTTCGCGGTGACCATCTTCCCCAGGCCCATCAGCTTCTTGATGAGCTCGTTGCTGCGCACACCCATGCGCTGGCCCAGGTCGGACACGGAGATGCCCTCCTGGAGCTTGATGACCTTCTTCTCCTCGGCCATCTGGGTGATCTGCGTCTTGGCGCCCTTCTTCGTGGGCTTGCGCTTCTTGCCACGGATGGGGATGGTGACGCGGCCCCAGACCATGTCCGTCAGTTCCTGCTTGGACACGCTCTGCGTATCACCGCTGGTGCGCTTGCGCTGGCCACGCTCCTTGTTCTTGGAGACGTCCACCAGCTCGCGGCCACGGCCCAGGTGGTCCGGGACGACCTTGTACTCACGCCGCTCCGGGATGCCCGTGCGGCCCGGCGCCATGGGGTACTGCTTGGCCTGACCCGCCGTGGGCGTCACGCGGCGCACCTGGATGAGCGGGCGCGAGATGACGACGGCCTGGGTCGCCGTGGGACGCGCCTGCGCGCCCGTGGGCGTCACCTGGGCGTGCGGCACGCCGCCAACCATGATGGTGGGGCCCTGCGGAACAGGCGACGCGGAGGCGGAGGGCTGCGCGCCCATGCCAGGCGCCGACGTGGGACGCACCGGTCCCTGTCCGGGACGCGCGCCGGAGCCCTGGTAGGAGCCCGGCCCCTGGTACGACGGACGGCCACCCGGACCACCGGGACGACCACCCGGACCGCCCGGACCACCGGGACGACCGCCCGGGCCGCCCGGACCACCGGGACGACCGCCCGGGCCGCCCGGACCACCGGGACGGCCACCCGGACCGCCCGGACCACCGGGACGGCCACCGGGTCCGCTGCGCTGCGGATAGCCAGGCGCGGGGCCCCGGGACACGACAGTCGCGGACGAGGAAGTGCTCGAAGGCGTCCGGACTGACGGCGGTACCGGTGAGCGGGGGGGGGGTTGGGGCAAGGTGGTGCTCTCCTGGACAGGGGGACGAGGCTGCGCGGCGGCGGAAGCCGGAGCGGCAGCCTGGGGAGCCTCCACCGGGGCCTGTGGGGCCTCGGCGGCGGGCGTGGGTGAAGCCACCTCGGCGGCGGCGGGGGCCTTCGGGGCCTCGGCCACCGGCGCGGGCGGCGTAGACGTGACAGCGGACGGAGCGACCGGCTCCGCGGCGGCGACCGGGGCCTCGGCATGCTGAGGCTCCGGGGCGCTCGGCGCCTCGGCGGGCGCGCGAGGCGCCTCCGCGGGCGGCGGCTGCACCGGCTCCTCGGCCGTGGCGGCCACGGGCTCGGGGGCCGAAGGCAGCTCAGGGGGGGCCGCGGGCTCGGCGGCGTGTGAAGCCTCGGCCCCGCTGTCCGCGGTCGCACCGGCGGGCGGACCCACCTTCCGGCGCACGACGAAGCCCTTCGCCGTCACCGGCGGCGTGGCCTGCTTCGGCTTGCGCTTGTCCAGGATCTTCTGGACGGCAGCGGTCGCCTGGTCGTCATCGAGAGACGACGAGTGGCTCTTGACGTCGTAACCGAGGCTCGACAGCTCGGTGACGACCTCCTTGTTGTCGAGCTCGATCCCGTGGCTCTTGAGTTCCTTGGCGATTTCGTGGACGCGCTTCTTCGACATATTGCCCTTGATGGCCTTCTGCTCCGCCGACTCCGGGGCGCAGCACCCTAGTCCAAACCCGAAAATGTGTGCGAGTGGTGACTAACACCCACTCCCCCCCGCACCCCTCCCCACTCCGACCCCCTGCTCCCATGCCTGTCCGAGCTGCGACGGGTCAACCTGGCCCGCCTTTCCGCGAAAGGCCCTACCAAACGCCTTCCGCTTCAGCGCTGCCGTCAGACAACCGGCACCGCACAGGTAGGCGCCCCGTCCTGGCAGCCGCCTCTTCCTGTCGACCTCGATGGCGCCTCCGGGCCCTACCACGAACCGGGTGAGCTCCGCCTGCGGCCGCCGTGACCCGCATCCGACGCACATCCGGACCGGACCTGACCCCGCGTCTTGAACTTCCGGCCTGGGCCGGCCAGCCGGGCGCCCCACGCTCCCTCCCTTGCCTAGCTTACGGCGACTTGGTGGCTTCCGCGCCACCATCAAACGTCGCCGCCGTCGCGCCGCGCTCGGCATTCAGCTCCGCGCGCAGCTTGGCTTCCTCCACCAGGTAGTTCTCCGCCGCGCTCTTGAGCTGGCGGGCCTTCTTGATACCCACGCCCGGAACATCGCCCAGCTTCGCCAGGTCCTTCTCGTTGGCGATGTCCTCCACCGAGCGGTAGCCGGCGAGGATGAGCTGCTCGATGGTCTTCTCACCGACGCCGCGCACACGCGCCATCCGCTCGGGCTGGCTGAGCTCGTCCGGGTGCCGCCGGGCCTCGGCGATCCGGGCCTGCTCCCTTTCATAATCCATGCGCGACAGTTCCGCCTGATCCTCGACCATCCGGGTCCGGGCGGCCTCCTGCATGGAGGGGATGCGAGCCGGGTCGATGCCCGGGAGCTGCGCGAGCAGCTCCTCGTTGGCCTCGGCGATGTCCCGGGCCTGCCGGAAGCCGTGCGCGTAGAGCGTCTCCACCAGCATCTCGTTGACGCCGGGCAGCGAGCCGAGCGAGCGGTTGGCGAACTCGCGCAGCTCCCGCACCCGGCTCTCGCTGTTGATGTCCAGCTTCCAGCCCGTGAGCTGGGCGGCCAGGCGGACGTTCTGGCCGCGGCGGCCAATGGCCAGGCTGAGCTGGTCATCCGGGACGATGAGCTCCATGGCGTGGTTGGCCTCGTCGATGATGACGCGGCTGACCTCCGCGGGGGCCAGCGCCGAGCACACGAAGCGGGCCGGGTCCTCGTCGAACGGGACGATGTCGATCTTCTCGCCGCGCAGCTCCTGCACCACCGCCTGCACGCGGCTGCCCTTCATGCCGACGCAGGCGCCCACCGGGTCCACGTCCGAGTCCCGGCTGGACACGGCGATCTTCGCCCGGCCGCCCGGCTCACGCGCCGCCGCCTCGATGACGACGATGCCCTCGGCGATTTCGGGCACCTCCATCTCGAACAGCTTGGTGAGCAGGTTGACGGACGCGCGGCTGAGGACGATCTGGGGCCCCTTGGACTCGCGGAGCACGTCCAGCACGTAGGCCTGGACGCGGTCGCCGGGGCGGTACGTCTCACGCGGGACCTGCTCGCGCACCGGCAGCACGGCCTCGGCGCGGCCCAGGTCCACGATGATGTTGCCGCGCTCGAACCGGCGGGCGATGCCGGTGACGATTTCGTTCTTCCGGTCGCGGTACTCGTTGAAGACGTTCTCCCGCTCGGCGTCGCGCGTGCGCTGCAGGATGACCTGCTTGGCCGTCTGCGCGGCGATGCGGCCGAAGCCGCGGCGGAAGGTCTTCAGGCGGAGGATGTCGCCGTACTGGTCGTCCTGGGCCTTGGCCTCGGCGGCGTCCTCGTCCCGGTAGAAGATCTGGAACACGAGCTCGTCGCCCGGCTCCACTTCCATGCCCTTCTTGTGGGCCTCGACCAGGGAGATCTGATTCACCGCCTGGACCGGGTCGACAATCTCCTCGACCACGGTGATGGCCTGGAACAGCTCCACGACGCCCTTCTCCGGGTCGTACGTCGCCTCGAGCTCGCGGTCCTGGCCGAAGTGCTTCTTGGCCGCGGTCTTCATCGCGTCTTCGAGCGTGGCAATCAGCACAGCCCGGTCGATGCCCTTGTCCTTGGCGACCTGGTCGAGGACGAGGTTGAGGTTGACGCTCGGGTTGGCTTGCTGCGTGGGCATGGTCTTCTCCTAAAGGGGTCCACGGGCGCGCTCGCACGGGGGAGGGCCCTGTATGTCGACGTCTAGAACTGGAACTCCAGGTTCGCCTTGGCGATGTCCTTGAAGAGGATGTGGAAGGTTCCTGCCCCTTCCACCTCCACCGAGATTCCGTCGCCTGCCACCTCGGTCAGCGTGCCGGTGAAGTTCTTGCGCGGGGGCTCTCCCACCGGGCCGAACGTCTTCACCTTCACCTTCTGTCCCTTCACTCGCTCGAAGTGCGCCGGCTTCCGCAGCGGCCGGTCCACTCCGGGGCTGGAGACCTCCAGGCTGTACTCGTGGGGGATGAAGTCCTCCACGTCGAGCGATGGGTCCACCGCGCGCGACACCTGGGTGCACTCGTCCAGCCCGACGCGGCCACCCGGCTTGTCGATGAACAACCGGAGCACCCAGCCCTCGCGCTCCCGGAGGAATTCCAGGTCCACGAGCTCCAGGCCTTCACCCGCGACAATGGGTTCGAGCAGGGCCAGGGCCCGCTCCTCCACCGTCTGCTTGAGGTTCTTCTCCGACATAAGCGGGAAACCAGCCTCCAAAAACACGAAAAGCGGGCACGCGGCCCACTTTTCGAAGTGCATCATCGAAAAATGTCGGGGGCGTCCGTAGCACACGCCCCGTCGGGGTGTAAAGGAAGGACGCACCCTCCTGCTCCCGGTGAAACCCGACCGACAGGGTGAGGAATTCCCAGGGGTTCCGAGCCCCGGCGGGGGTTATAACGCGGCCATGCACCTCATCGCCGCCGCGCAGATGGTGTCCACCGCCGACAAGGCCCAGAACCTGGAAGCCGCCACCCGGCTCGTCCGGCGCGCCGCCGGGCTGGGTGCCCGGCTGGTGGGCCTGCCAGAGAACTTCTCCTGGATGGGACCGGAGCCCGAACGCGAGGGCGCCGCCGAGGGGCTCGACGGCCCGACGTTGTCCCGCCTGGCCAGCCTGGCCCGGGAGCTGAAGGTGACGCTGCTCGCCGGCAGCGTGCTGGAGACGGGCGCGCCGGGCGGCCGCCTCTACAACACCAGCGTCCTCTTTGGCCCCGGCGGCGAGCGGCTGGCCGTGTACCGGAAGATCCACCTCTTCGACGTCGAGGTGGGAGACGGTGCGACCTATCAGGAGTCCGCGGCGGTGGCGCCGGGGACGGAGGTCGTCTCCGCGCAGACGGAGGTCGGCCGGTTGGGGCTGTCCGTCTGCTATGACCTGCGCTTCCCGGAGCTCTACCGGCGGCTGTCCCGCGAAGGCGCCACCCTGCTGGCGGTTCCGGCGGCCTTCACCCTGATGACAGGCAAGGACCACTGGGAGGTGCTCCTCCGGGCGCGCGCCATTGAAAACCAGGCGTACGTGCTGGCGCCCGCCCAGGGTGGACGGCACTCGGCCAACCGCGTCACGTATGGCCATGCGCTGGTGGTGGACCCCTGGGGCCTGGTCACGGCGCGCGCCTCGGAGGGGGAGGGGCTGGCCCTGGCGCCGGTGGACCCCGAGTTGCAAGCCCGCATCCGCCGCAACCTCCCCTGCCTGGAGCACCGCCGTTTGGACTAGCGTGCGCGTGCCCGGGCCCGCCCCCCTCGGGTCCACCTTCGCTAGACTTCGGGTCCCCGGAACTCCTCTCGTGAACGGACGACGCTGGTCACCCATGCTGCTCGCGCTCGCGCTTTCAGCCCTCCCCGCCGGCTGCACCGCCGATGAGCGCCTGTCCGCGCCCGACGCGGCCACGCCTCCACCGGTGGCCACGCACCGCGCGCACCTGCGCGCCATGAAGGGCGGCGTTCAAATCAAGCGCGCCACGGCCGACGAGTGGAGCCCCGCCCTCGAGGGCCAGCCGCTCTTCGAGAACGACAAGGTCCGCACCGAGGCGGGCGCCGTCACCGACATCGTCTTCGCCGCCAACGGCAGCACGGTGCACCTGGGCGGGGATTCCCTCATCAGCATCGCGGAGACGCGCACCCGCCCCGGCCAGCAGCGCACGGACCTCACCGTGCTGCGAGGCCGCATCGACGCGGAGGTGGAGAAGCCCGCCACCCAGTCGCTGTCCGTCACCACGCCGTCGGCCACCATCCACGCCGGAAGGGAGATTGTCTTTCAATGAAGGCGCTCCTCCTCCTGACATGGCTGGGCACGGCGCCCCCCGGTACCGTGGTGGTGGGCCCCAACGAGTCCCTGCGGCAGGTGGCCGAGCGCACCCTGGGCGACGCGCGCGCGACGGAGGAGCTGCGCGCGCTCAACGGGCTCGCGTCGGATGACGTGGCGCCGGGGACGCGGCTGAAGGTGCCGGGCCATGAGCGCGTGCTGGCCCAGAAGGCGCTGGAGACGGCGCGCACCCTGGTGGCCAGTTCGAAGGGCACAGGGGTGCCCCCAGAGGCCGCCGCCCGGCTGAAGGACGCGGAGACGCACTTCCGCGGGGCCCGCTACACGCAGGCGGCCGAGGCGGCCAACGCCGTGGGAAAGCTGGTCGCGGCGGAGCGGGCGCCGCGGTCCTCCGCCTTCTCCGTGGCGGTGGGCGACGGCGACAGCACCACCGTCACCGTGAAGCACGGCCCGCCGGTGCGCGTGGAAGCCGAGGGCGTCACCCAGCCCGTCGCCAAGGGGGAGTCCCTCCGCGTGGAGAAGGGCCAGCCCCCTCCGGCGCCCCTGCCGCCCCTGGTGGCCCCCAGCCCCGCCCAGCCGGAGGACGCCGCGCGGCTGAAGCGGCGTCCGGACCGGGACGGCCACCTGGGCCCGGTGAAGCTGACCTGGGCGGCCGTGCGAGGCGCGGAGCGCTACGAGGTGGAGGTGTCACGCGCCCAGGAGCAACGCGCCGTCTTCACGCAGACAGTCACCACGCTGGAGGCGAAGTTGCCGGTGCTGCCCGAGGGGCGCTACCGGTGGACGGTGCGCGCGGTGGGCCCCGCGGGCCCGTCCGACGCCAGCGCGCCGAGGCACTTCGAGCTGGTGCCCGAGCGCCTCAAACTCGAAGTGAAGAAGGGCCAGTGGCAGTAACCCCTGGAGGAGCCACGCCGTGCGCCTGTTCAAAGCCATCCTCCTGTTGATGCTGGTGGTCGGCGTCGTCCCCACGCTGATGGTGGGGTGGCTCTCCGTCTCCCACACCCGGGAGCTCCTGGTGCGCGACGCCCAGGAGCTGGCGCAGGAGCGGGTGAAGCAGCTTCGCCTGAAGGCCGAAATCTTCCTCGGCGAGCCCACCGACGCGGTGCTGGGCCTGGCCCGCGTGCCCGGCTTCTTCGGCCTGCCGCTGGAGGCGCAGCAGACGCACCTGGCCTCGGTGCTCAACCAGCGGCGCGACGTGCTGGCGCTCACCGTGTTCGACGCCGAGCGGAAGCGGCTGCCGGGGCTCCAGGCCTTCTCCAAGCACGACGTCCCGCCCACGGCGCTGGCCGGACATGAAGAGCGGGCGCGGGCGCTGCTGGAGGACCTCGAGGGCGTGCGCTACGCCGACGTGGTGAAGGAGCCGCCGGGCACCGGGCCGGTGCTGACGCTGGCCTTCCCCCTGGGGGAGCCCGTCCGGGGGTACATCGCGGCGGACCTGTCCCTGGCGGACCTGCGGAAGATGCTGGAGCAGGAGCGCGTGGGCAGCACCGGCTTCGCCTACCTGGCGGACCGGCACGGGCACCTCGTGGCGGGCGGAGGCGGCGTCGCGGGCCTGGGCGCGGACGTGTCCCAGCGAGGCCCGGTGGCGCACCTGCTGAAGCAGCGTGCGGGCAAGCCGAACCTGGAGATGCTCCACGTTGGCAACTTCGGCGAGGGCCGGGACGCGGTGGTGGCCGCGTACACGGCGCTCCCGGAGCTGGGCTGGGCCATCGTCTCCGAGCAGCCGGTGGAGCACGCCTACCGCCAGGTGGACACCATGGAGCAGCGCATCCTGCTGGGCCTGGGCGCGGCCATCCTCGTCGCGGTGGTGCTGGCGGCGCTCTTCTCGCGCAACCTCACCCGGCCGCTGAAGGGCTTCATCAGCGGCGCGCTGGAGCTGGCGCACGGCAAGTTCGGCGTGGAGGTGGACATCAAGCAGAAGAACGAGCTGGGCGAGCTGGCGCAGACGTTCAACTACATGAGCAAGCAGTTGCTCGCGTACGACATGGAGAACCGCGGCCTCTACGAGAGCCTGGAGAAGGGCTACCTGGAGACCATCGTCGCGCTGGCGAACTCCATTGATTCGAAGGACGCGTACACGCGTGGCCACAGCCAGCGCGTGGGCGACGTGTCGGTGCAGATTGGCCGGGAGCTGAACCTCACCGAGCGCGAGCTGCGGCAGCTCCAGTACGGCGGCATCCTCCACGACATCGGGAAGATTGGCATCGTGGAGTCCATCCTCTGCAAGCAGACGAAGCTCACGGACCAGGAGATGGCCATCATGCGCGAGCACCCGGCCATTGGCGACGCCATCATCGGGCCGGTGAGCTTCCTGGGCGCGGTGCGCGCGTGCGTCCGCCACCACCACGAGCGTTGGGACGGCACCGGCTACCCGGACAAGCTCAAGGGTGAGGACATCCCCCTGCTGGCCCGCATCGTCGCGTGCGCGGACACCTTCGATGCCTGCACCTCCACCCGCCCGTACCAGAAGGCCATGCCGCTGGAGAAGGCGATGGAGATTCTCGACAACCTCAGCGGCGCCCAACTGGACCCCAGGGTCGTCCAGGCCCTGAAGCAGGTGCTGGCGAAGCAGGGCGTGCGGCTGGAAGGCCACCGGCTGCCCGTGAAGCTCGCCTCCTGATGGCCGAAGGATGGTAGGGAGGACGCCACAGTGTTGAGACTCTGGAAGGTGGAACGTTGAGCTTCTGGGACCGCATCAAGCCCGCCCCCCAAGCCGTCACCGCGACGGACGCGCAGTTGTCCCCGGATGGCACGCGCCTGGAGCTGTCGTGGGACGACGGGGTGAAGACGGGCGCCACCGCGCAGGTGCTGCGCCAGCAGTGCCCCTGCGCCGCGTGCGTGGACGAATGGACGAACAAGCGGACACTGGACCCGACGAAGGTCCCCGCCGACCTGCGCATCCGGCAGGTGCAGCCCGTGGGCAACTACGCGCTGGCGTTCAGCTTCAGCGACGGCCACACCACCGGCATCTATCCCTGGCAGCTCTTGCGCGACGTCACCCAGCCCAAGGCCTGAGCGCCCCGTGAACGAACGCTACCGGCTCGTTCGTCCGCTGGCCATTGGAGGCATGGCGGAGCTCTTCCTCGGCGTCGCGCGCGGCGCGGAGGGCTTCGAGCGGCCGGTGGCCATCAAGCGGGTGCTGCCCCACCTGGCGCGCGAGCCGGACATCGCGCGCATGTTCCTGGCGGAAGCGCGGCTGGCCACGCTGCTCCAGCACCAGAACATCGCCACCGTCCACGACGTGGGCCAGGGCCCCGAAGGGCTCTTCCTGGTGATGGAGCTGGTGGACGGGTGGGATTTGGGCGTGCTGCTGCGCTCGGCCGCGAGCCGGGGCGTGCGCTTCCCGCCGCACCTGGCCGCCTTCATCGTCCACCAGGCCCTGGCGGGGCTCGGCCATGCGTACCGCAAGGTGCATGACGGGCGGCCGGTGATGGTGGCCCACCGCGACGTGTCCCCCTCCAACATCCTGGTGTCGCGCGAGGGCGAGGTGAAGCTGACCGACTTCGGCATCGCGCGGATGGCCGGCCCGGCCCACACCGCGCCCGGCGTCTTCCGGGGGAAGGAGGCCTACACCGCGCCCGAGGTGCTGAAAGGCGGGCCCGCCACCGCCGCCAGCGACCAGTTCTCCCTGGGCATCGTCCTCTACGAGCTGCTCACGGGGCGGCATCCCTTCCACGCCGAGAAGGACGCGAGCGCGGTGGCCTACGCCATCCTGACGCGCCCCGTTTCGCCGCCGCAGGACGTGCCCGCGCCGCTGGCGGGCGCCGTCATGCGCATGCTGGCGCGCACGCCGCAGGAGCGCTTCCACTCGCCGGAGTCCCTGGCCGAGGGCTTCGCCCGGTGGCTGGCCCAGGCCGGAGAGCCCGCGACGTCGCAGGCGCTGGCCGCGTTTCTCCAAGGGCTCGGGCTGCCGCCGCCGTTGAGCGAACAGGCAGCATCGCCGTCCGGCCTCCCCGCGCCAGGCCTCCGGGACGACGCGGGCCCGCGGCCCCCGGGCGGGACGCCGGCGCAGTCCCCCGCTCCCGCCCAGGCCGGCGCGCGGGCCTGGGCGTCGCAGGGGCACGAGCGGCCGTCGCCACCCGACATGGAGGCGCTGGGGCAGCCGCCGGGCCCCACCCTGTCCATGGCTGGAGGAAGCGGTCCTCACGCCGTGGACACACGCGCCGGGACGCACGCGCCGGGGCCCATGGGCTCCGCGCTTGCTTCAGGCTCGCGAGGTGCATCCGCGGCCCCTGGTGCGGAGGAAGAAGAGCCCCTCTCCCTGCCGGGCGGCGCCGCGCTCAGCGTCAGCGGGCGGCTGGTGCACCGCTGCCCGCGTTGCAGCCACGTGGTGTCCTCGCCCCAGGCCCGGTGCTCCCACTGCGCGATGTGGCCTGACGCGCCGAGGGACGAGGCGCCAGTGCAGCGCCCTTCCCATGCACCAGGCGCCTTCGCTCCTCCCCCCGGAGGTCTCGAGCTCAGCGCACAGCAGACCCTGGCGGAGAGCGTCCCCCAGTCGTACGTCACGCCGGGCGCGAAGAGCGTGCTCCACACCGCCGCTGACGAACTGGAGCTGGCGGAGCGCGCCTACGCGCCCGAGAGCGACTGGCCCGATGAGGCCGCCCTCCTCCGGCGCTCACGCAGGAGACGGGCTGTGGGGCTGCTGCTCGTGGCGCTGCTGGTGGGCGCGGGCGTCTGGCTCTGGCCGCGGCGCTCCACCGTGCTCATCCGGGTGATGGCGGCGACGGGGCTCCGCCTGTCGCCAACGCCGATGCTGCGCGTCGACAGCGACCCGCCAGGTGCCACCGTCTGGGTCCGCGACGCGGAGCTGGGGACGACGCCGCTGGCGCTGGAGAACCGCTATCCCGAAGGACGCGTCCCCCTCCAGGTGCGGCTCAAGGGCCATCGCACGTGGAAGGGGACCTTCTCAGGCGGCGAGGCCGCCCACATCGACGCGAAGCTGAAGCGCTGAGCGCGCCTCACTTCACCAGGCGAAGGTGGCCACGGCGCGGCGGCGGGGGCTCCTCCGGCGGGCCGTCCGTGGGCGGCACGTCGGCGGGAGGCTCATCGCGCCGCTCACCCTGCACTTCGCGGAGGAAGGTGCGCGGGCGCTCCGCGGCCGCGGGGACGGGCGCCACGGGCAGGGGCTGCGCCGGACGCGACGCGGCCGTCTGCTGGAGCAGCTCCGGCGGCATGTCCTCCGGGTACATCCAGAACTCCTTCGTCACGTGGCTGGCGATGGCGAACAACGCCGACCACGGCACCGCGATGGTGAAGCGCGAGCCGGAGAAGCTCAGCGTGGAGCGGACACCCCACTCGCCCACCGTGAGGTCCGGTGGATCGAACCGGTACGAGAGATTGAGGCGCAGGTGGGCCTCCCCCTTGACGGAGGCCGGGACGAGCACGCCCGGACGGCGCGCGTCCAGGTGAATCATCACCATCCCCTGGTCGAGCGCGGCCAGCAGCCGCTCCTTCTTGTCGAGTACCTTCTTGTCGTCCATCGGTGTACGGCGAAAGAACTTCGGGCGCCCCTCTCAACGTCGGCGCATCGCCCGGTCCATCTCCCGCTTCGTCTCCCGCTCCTTGATGTCCTGGCGCCGGTCCTCGTGCGTCTTGCCCCGGCAGAGCCCCAGCTCCACCTTGGCACGGCCTTTCCTGAAGTACAGCACAAGCGGGATGATGGAATAGCCCCGCTCACGCACCTTCGCCGCCCATCGGTCGATTTCTCCTCGGTGCATCAACAACTTGCGACCCCGGGTGGGAAGGTGGTCGAAGAAGCTCGCCGCCTTGTAGGAGCCGATGTTCGCGTTGTGCAGGAACATCTCGTCTCCCTTGGGGAGCGCATAGGAATCCGACAGATTGGCGATTCCGTCTCGCAGCGACTTCACCTCGCTCCCCGTGAGCGCCAGCCCGGCCTCGAGCTTTTCGTCGACCGTGTAGTCGAAGCGCGCACGACGGTTTTCCGCGATGACCTTCACGCCGGGCTCGCTGCCCACTCCCTTTGACTTCCCTCCGGATGTCATACGCGTCCCGCGCTCTCCTCACCACCCAATGGCATGTTGTCGATGAGGCGCGTCGTGCCACTGAAAGCCGCGACGAGCAACCGGGCAGGCTGCCCGGGCGCCACCGACGCCAGGGGCGTCAGCCGGTCCGCATCCACCAGCTCCACGTAGTCTTCCCGAAGCCCCGCCGCCTCCAATTCGCGCCGGACGGCCCCCACCAGGGGACCGGACTCCCGCGTGCCCTCGCGCAGCAGCGCCTGGGCGGCCTTGAGCCCCCGGGACAGGGCGAGCGCCCGCTGCCGCTCCTCGGGGGACAGGTAGGCATTGCGGCTGCTCATCGCCAGGCCGTCCGCTTCGCGCACCGTCGGCATGCCGACGATGTCCACGTCCAGGTGCAGGTCCTGGTTGAGGGCCCGGATGACCTGGAGCTGCTGGTAGTCCTTCTCCCCGAAGAGCGCCACCTCCGGCCGGAAGAGCGCGAGCAGCTTCGTGACGACCGTGGCCACGCCGCGGAAGTGCCCTGGACGCCGGGCCCCGCACAGGCCCTGGCTGACGTCCGTGACGTCCACGTACGTCTGGTAGCCCCGCGGGTACATCACCTCCGGGCCCGCGGGCGCGAAGATGGCCTGCGCGCCCGCGCCGGTGCACCGGGCCACGTCCCCCTCGAAGTCGCGGGGGTAGCGGGACAGGTCCTCCTTCGGCCCGAACTGCGTGGGGTTGACGAAGATGGACACGGCCACCACGTCCGCGCGGCGGCGGCCCTCGCGAATCAACGAGAGGTGGCCTTCGTGCAGGAAGCCCATGGTGGGCACCAGCGCGAGCCGGTGCCCCTCCCGGCGCAGCCCCGCCGTCCAGTCCTTCACTTCAGCCACGGTTCTCAGGACGGCGGGCGCCATGACTAGGCGGGTCTCCCGTAGACGGGGCCCAGCTTCTCACCGCCCTCGGCGGGCGCGGACGGCTCCACGCGGGCCGCCGGCGCCGGAGCCCCCGCCGCCAGCCGGATGTTCTTGTTCGCCTTGAAGGAGTGCTCCTCGTCCGGGAAGGCCCCCTTGCGGACCTCCGCGAAGTAGGCGCCCGCGGCCTCTGTAATTGAACCGTGGAGGTCGGCGTAGCGCTTGACGAACTTGGGCTTGAAGTCCGGGTTCATGCCCAGCAGGTCGTAGCAGACGAGCACCTGGCCATCACAGTCCACGCCGGCGCCAATGCCGATGGTGGGGATGGACAGGCGCTGCGTAATCGTGCGCGCCAGGTCCATGGGCACGCCCTCCAGCACCAGCGCGTAGGCCCCGGCCTGCTCCAGCGCCAGCGCGTCATCCAGGATCTGCCGGGCCTGGTCCTCGCCGCGGCCCTGGACGACATAGCCGCCCATCTTGTGGACGGACTGCGGCGTCAGCCCCAGGTGCCCCATGACGGGGATGCTCGCGCGGACGATGGCGCGCACCGTGTCCGCGAACTCGGCGCCGCCCTCCAGCTTGATGCTGCCCGCGCCACCTTCCGCCACCAGCCGGCCCGCGTTGCGGACCGCGTCCTGGGTGGACGCCTGGTAGCTCATGAAGGGCAGGTCGGCCACGACGTGCGCCCGGCGCGCGCCGCGGGCAACGGCCGCCGTGTGGTAGACCATCTGGTCCATCGTCACCGGCAGCGTGGAGTCATGCCCCTGGATGACCATGCCCAGCGAATCACCTACGAGCAGCACATCGGCGCCCGCCGCTTCGAGGATGTGGGCGAACGTGGCGTCGTAGGCGGTGACCATGCAGATCTTCTGGCCGATCTGCTTGAAGCGCTTCAGGGTGTGGATGGTGACCTTGTCCTTCATGGTTCACCTCCTATGGCTACGGGTTGAACGGCCTGACGGGCCCGTTCGCGCCTCGCCGTCCCCTGAGGAGATCGCCGGGAGCCCTGGACCCGCCACCGCACTCTAACGCCCCCGCGCCTGCCGTGGGGGCCTTGAAGGCGGGCGTCCCACCAGGAGCCTGACTTTCAGCCTCGGCGGGAGGCCTTTGGAACGTAATGCTGCGTCCCCGGCTTCGCCTTCCGGATGGTGGCGAGCAGGTCTTCCCTGTCTGCCTCGACATTCACGAAGTCGATGTCCGAGGTATCCACGACGAGGAGCGGCGTGTCCGTGTAGTGGAAGAAGAAGTTGTTGTAGGAGTGGACGAGCCCCTCCAGGTACGTGGAGTCGAACTTGCGCTCGAACTCCCGGCCGCGCTTCTTGATGCGCTGCAGGAGCACGTCCAGGCGGGCCTGGAGGTAGATGACCAGGTCCGGCTTGGCCACGCGGGGCCCGAGCGCCTCGAAGACGCGCTCGTAGAGGGCCAGCTCGTGCGCGTCCAGGTTGAGGTGCGCGAAGATGCGGTCCTTGGCGAACAGGTAGTCGCTGACCGTCATCGAGCTGAAGAGCTCCTGCTGGAACAGCTCCTGCTGCTGCCGGAAGCGCGACAGCAGGAAGAAGATCTGCGTCTGGAACGCGAACTTCTGCCGGTCCGTGTAGAAGTTGGAGAGGAAGGGGTTCTCCTCCACCACCTCCAGGATGCGCCGTCCCGCCAGACGTTCCGCGAGGATGTTGGAGAGGCTCGTCTTGCCCACGCCAATGGGCCCTTCCACCACGATATACCGGTAGTCCATCCGCCCGAGGCCTCCCGCCCGCGGAATGCGCGTTGAGACCGCGCGCGCGAGACTTCGCGCGAAGGCGCGGCCACGCACGCGGGCGGATAACACAACACGGCCGCTGGAATCCGGCAATTTTCCACGGGGGCCCGCCTCCCTTGACGCTCCGGGACGCATCCCCTACGGTCCGCGCGACTTCTTGGCGTGTGCGCGGGGTGGTCTCCGGACATGAGCGGCAGACACAGGGCGAAGACGGTGGTGCGGCTGGAAGAGGCCCGCCAGAGCACGCCCACCCAGCGCGCGCCCACACCTCCCGTGGAGCCGGATCCGCTCTATGGCGTGGTGCTGCTCAAGACGGCCATGGAGCTGAAGCGCCGGCAGGACGGCACCGTGGAGGACATCCTCCGCGGCGTGCTCGCGCGCATGCGCATCCCCGAGGCCGAGTTCTTCGCCTACCTGGAGCAGCAGGGCGGCCTGCTCCAGGCGCTGGGCATGCGCGGGCGCTGAGCCCTACTCCTCCGGCGTCGGGCCCTGCTGAGCGGCCGTCACGGGGCCCAGCGCGCGCTCGATGGCGGCGAACTCCTCCGGCGCCAGCGTCTCCGCGCGGCGCTGCGGGTCCACTCCCGCGGCCTCCAGGGCGGCGATGAGCGTCTCCGTCGCGCCCAGCGTCGGGTCCGACTTGATGGAGTTGATGAGCGTCTTGCGGCGGTGGGCGAAGGACGCCTTCACCACGCGGGTGAAGCGGGCCTCGTCGAGGATGGGCGCGCGCGGCGCCTCGCGGCGGGTGAGCCGCAGCACCGCGGAGTCCACCTTCGGCGGCGGATGGAAGCGCCACGCCTCCAGCGTGAGGACGTTCTCCGCGTCGTAGTGCATGCCCAGCAGCACCGTCAGCAGGCCGTAGTCACGGTTGCCGGGCACCGCGGCGAGCCGCTCCACCACCTCCTTCTGGAGCGTGAAGACCGCGCGTGACACGTGGGCGCGCTGCTCCAGCACGCGGAAGAGGATGGGGCTGGTGAGGTGGTACGGGAGGTTGCCCGCCACCGCGACGTCGGGCGCGCCGGCCACCTGGGCGAAGTCCACGGTGGCCGCGTTGCCGGACACCACGCGCACGCCGGGGATGGCCTCCTTCTCCAGCACCATCACCATGTCCCGGTCCCGCTCCACGGCGGTGACGCGGGCCCCGGTGGCGGCCAGGAAGCGCGTCAGGTGGCCCAGGCCCGGGCCCAGCTCCACCACCGGCTCGTCCGCGCGGAGGTTCAGCGCGTCGGCGATGGCCTCCAGCGCGTCCTCGTCCCCGAGGAAGTTCTGTCCCCAGCTGTACTTGGCGCGCAGGCCGTGCCGCTTGAGGATGTCTCTTGGCGATTCCACCCGTCTGCTCCCTCTACATGCGCCAGGCCGGGTCTGCGGCGAGGCGGAAGTCTCCGCGCAGGCCGCGGCGGTACGCCTCATACCCCGCCACCGCGATCATGGCGCCATTGTCCGTGCACAGCCGCACCGGGGGCAGGAACATGTGGAGCCCCCGCTCCTCGGCCCGGGCCTGACACAGCGCCCGCAGCCGCGAGTTCGCCGCCACGCCGCCGCACAGCACCAGTTGCTGGTGGCCCAGCCGGCGCGCGGCGGCCACCAGCTTCTTGGACAGCACGTCCGCCACCGCCTCCTGGAAGGACGCGCACAGGTCCGCCAGCGCCTGCCCCTGCGGCACGCCGTGCTTCTGCACGTGGTGCAGCACCGCCGTCTTCAGGCCGGAGAAGGACACGTCGAAGTTGTCCCCCGGCAGCGCGCGCGGGAAGCGGATGGCCTCCGGGTTCCCCTGCTGCGCCAACTGGTCGATGGGCTGCCCGCCCGGGTACGGCAGGCCCAGGATGCGCGCCGTCTTGTCGTAGGCCTCGCCGGCCGCGTCGTCGCGCGTGCTGCCCACCAGCCGGTACTGCCCGTAGGCCTGCACCTCGTAGAGGCTGGTGTGCCCACCGGAGACGACCAGCCCGAGGAACGGCGGCTCCGGCGCCACCTCCAGCAGCCGGATGGCCAGCAGGTGGCCCTCCAGGTGGTTGGCGCCCACGAAGGGCTTGCCCGTCGCCAGGCTCAGGCCCTTGGCCACCTGCACGCCCACCAGCAGCGCGCCGATGAGCCCGGGGCCGGAGGTGACGGCGATGAGGTCCACGTCGTCCAGCGTCTTGTTCGCCCGCGTCAGCGCCTCGTGGACGACGGGCAGGACCTGGACGATGTGGTTGCGGCTGGCCAGCTCCGGCACCACCCCGCCCCAGCGGCGGTGGATGTCCACCTGCGTGGAGACGACATCCGACAGCGCGCGGCGGCCGTCCTCCACGACGGCGGCGGCCGTCTCATCACACGAGGTTTCCAGTCCAAGGACGAGCAAGGCGGCTCACTTCTCACAGGGCCAATGAAGAAAGTGGGGCCGCCCCCGCTCAGTTGCCCAGCCCCTTGAGCAACGTGCGGACCTCTTCGGCGGAAGACCCCGTCGGTTCCAGCAACAAGTACTGCTTGTAGGCGTCGGCCGCCTGGGAATTCTTGCCGGTGAACTGGAGCGCCATGCCCAGGGACAGCCAGGCGCGCGCGTTCGAGGCCTCGTCCTTGACGACCTCCTGCAGCAGCCTGGCCGCCTCGCGGTAGGCCCCGTCCGTGGTGAAGCCGTTCACCAGCGCGATGCCCAGCCCCGCCTTCGCCTCCGTGGCCGACGGCTTGAGCGCCAGCGCCTTGCGGTAGGTGCCCGCCGCGGAGCGGAAGCGCTGTCCGACGACGGCCGCCCTCGCCTGCTTCACCAGCGTGGCGTACTCGACCTCCGGGTCCACCGCGGGCGCCGGCGGGGCGGCGGGCGGCGTCTCAGGCGGCTTCGGCGCCTCGGCGACCGTCCCCGCGTCCGGCGTGGCGGCGGGCGGCTCCGGCGGAACCTCCGGGGCCTTCGCCGTGGCGTCTTCGGGCGGCGCTTCCGGAACCTTGGCCGTGGCCTCCTCGGGCGGCGCCTTCTCCGGGGGCGGCGCCTGCTGGGCGTCACCGTTCACGGGTGCCCGCGGCGTGGCGACGGGAGGCTTCTCCGGCTGCGTCTCCGGCTTGCTGCTCCCCGTCCCCGCCACCACGGCCGCGACGGCGCCGATGAGGACCACCGCCGCGCCGATGATGAGCCCGGTGCGCTTGGGACGTACCGCGTTGGCCGCGGCAGCGTCGCCGTGCGTGGCGGACGGCTTCCTCTCGGCCGACTTCGCGGAAGGCGCTGGCGAGGCCCCGTTGGGCTTCGCGGACGCAGCCGGCGCCGCGGGCACGGCCGCCACGGGCGACGCCGTGGCCGCCTCGACCGGCTGCGCTGGCTGCACGGACGCAGATGGAGCCGCATCCACCGGCTTCGCGGGCGCGGAGTCCACGGGTTGCACGGACGGCGTTGGAGCCGCATCCACCGGGTTCGCGGGCGCGGACTGCGCCGGCGCGGCCTCCACCGGCTTCGCGGATGCGGCGGCCGGCGCGGGGTGCGTCGCGTCGGAGGGAGACGCAGCCGGCTCCGCGGACGCGCCGGGCGCGGACTCGACCGTGCTGGCCAGCGGCGCGCTGGGCGTGGGCGGCTCGACGGGCAGCTCCGGCACGCCGTGGCCCGGATAGGGCGGCAGCGCGAGCTGCGGCGTCGCGGGGGCCTCCTCCGTCACCAACTCCGCGTCAAGCGGCACCGGCTCCACCGGGGTGGAAATGGGCGGCGTCGCGTAGCCGCTGCCGCTCACCAACGTCACCTCGGACGACGGCGGGGCCGGCGTGGGCGGCGGCACGGGCGGGAACGGATTGGGTGCGATGGCCGCGCCGCCGAAGATGGGCGCTCGCGGCGAGGGCTCGGCGGCGGGCGCGCTGGCGGCGTACGCGGGGGCGCCCTGGGACCGCGGCGTGTGCGACCAGCCAGAGCCCGGTCCCCACGTGGTGGGCGCGCTGATGCCCTCGGTGTCCACCCGGCTCCAGTCCAGCAACAGGCTGCGGCGCGCGTGCTCCACGGCGCGGTGGGCCGGCGGCGGCTCCACCAGGAACGCGGAGCCCTCTTGCGCGGGAGCCACCGGCGCCTGCGGCTCCACCGGCGCTTCGGGCGTGGACTCGGGCGTCTCCGGTCGCCTGGGCCGCGCGTGGAAGACGACCACGTTGGCCGGCTGCGGCGGCGCGCCGGGCGGCGGCGGTGCGGCCGGCTCGTCCTCCACCCCCGCGGGAGGCGCGAGCACGCTGGGCGGCATGGGCCGCGCGGAAGGCTCCGGCGTGGCCGCCACGGGCTCGGGGGCGGCCTCGGGGACCGCGGCCTCGGGGACGGGCTGCGGCGGGCTCTCCGGCGCGGGAGGCGCGGGCTCCACGGTGGCGCTGGCCGGCGGCGCCGCGTTGAGCCACTGCTCGATGCCGGGCTTGCTGCTCTGCACCGGCTCCTGCGGCGCGTTGCCCAGCTCGCGGATGAGGCCCTCGAAGTACAGCTTGCTGATGATGCCCAGCGCGGCCAGGTCCTCGAAGTCCGAGTCCTCCACCACGCGGCTCAGCGCGCGCTTGCCGTCGAAGAGCCGCAGGAGGCCGTTCACCTCGTCCGGAATCTCCGACAGGCGGTCGGCGAGCTGGTGGTAGTCAATCTCGAACACCGTCTCGAGCGGCGGCAGCTGCTCGAGCATGCGGCCCCACTCATCGAGGCGGCGCATGCCCTCCATCAGCAGGCCCTGCGTGGAGATTTCGATGCGCTCGGGGCGGTCCAGCGCGCTGAACTGCACCTCGAACTGGCCCTCGAAGGTGTTCAGCATCCGGTAGAAGGCGTTCTCGCCCTTGAGCCGCCCCAGCTCCGCGTCGATGACGCGGCCGTCCTTGAAGTAGACGGTGCCGGTGCGCTCGCCCTGGATGTTGATGAGGCCCGTCTTGCGGCCAATCTCGAACGTCTGCACCAGGTCCACCACGCCCATGTCGGCGAGGCTGCCGGCGAAGCCGCCCTTCGTCGTCTCCCGCTTCTCGATCCGCTCCTTCTCCGCCTTCTGGAGGATCATCTTCACGCGGGTGACGATCTCTTTGATGTAGATCGGCTTGGTCAGGTAGTCGTCACCGCCGAGCTCCAGGCCGCGCACCTTGAACTCGACCGACTTCTGACTCGTCAGGAAGACGAACGGGATGAACTTGAAGCGCTCGTCGGACTTGAGCGTCTTGCACAGCTCGAAGCCGTCCATCTCCGGCATCTTCGTGTCCGCGAGCACGAGGTCCGGAGGGCTGATCTGGACCTTCTCGAGCGCATCCTTGCCGTGAATGGCCGTCGTCACGGAAAAGCCAGCCTTCTTCAGGCTGACCTCCATGACCCGGAGGCTCTTCGCGTCACCATCGACCAGGAGCAGGTGCTGCTTGGCCACGTTCCATGCCTTTCGTCACTGCAGACGGCCCAGGGAGCCTGACGCGGCAGCATCCTGCCCGCTTTCCAGGCGTGTCAATGGCTTGAGCCGGTGGGGAACCTGGCTGGCCTCCTGCTGGACAGGCGGCTTCAGCCAGGTGCGGGGAGGATCGAATCGGGTCGGGTTGACTCACCCATACCCAGCGTGAGGCCCGCCGCGTCAGCGGAAGAAGCCTCCCTTCTTCGGAGGGTTCTTCTTGCGCATGTCGATGAGCCGCAGCTCCTGATTGGCCTCCAGGTGCTTGGGGTTGGCGCGCACGGCCTCGCGGAAGCTGCGCTCGGCGCGGTCCATGTCGCCTTCGACCCGGGCGATGACGCCGAGCTGATAGTGCGCCCGATCACAATTCGGGTCGGCGCGCACCGCGTCCGCCATCATCTGCTTGGCCTTGGCCATGTCCGCCTTGCGCGCCGGGTCCATGTAGATGGCCCAGGCCCGGGCGGCCAGGTACAGGGGCCTGGGGTCCAGGGCGTGGGCGCGCTCGTAGTGGTCCGAGGCCGTGGTGAAGTCGCGCTTGCGGAAGAAGACCTCGCCCATCTTGTAGAGGTCGTCGGCGTTGCTGTCGGCGCGGCCCTGCGGCCGGAGGACCGGGGCGGTGGGCGCGGCCCCGGACGCGGGCGGCTTGGGCAGGGCCTGCTGGGCCTGGAGGTTCTGCTGGTACGTCTTGCGACGGGTGTCGTCGTAGAGGACCTCGTAGGCCTCGCGGATGGCCTCGAACACGGCGGTGATCTTCGGCGCCATGTGCGGCAGCGACGGCGGCAGGCGGTCCGGGTGGAAGACCTTGGCCAGGTTGAGGAACGCGGTCTTCACCTGGTCGCGCGAGGCGTCCTGGGGGACACCGAGCACGTAGAAGTGGTCACGCCTGGCCTGGACGTCCGCGTAGCGCTGCTCGAGCTGCTGGGCGAGGCGGGCCTCGTCTGGCTTGGGAGGCTCGGAGGCCGCGGGCGTTGGGGTGGGCTCGCTCGTGGACGCGGGCGCGGCGCCTGGCGCGGGAGGCGTGCGGCCACCGAGGACACCCATGTTCTCCATGGCGCGGCGCAGGAGGCGCTGCCGCCGGAGCTTTGCTGCCTCGTCGGGGTTGGAGGGATCAGCCGACACGTCGTCCTCGTCAAAGTCCCAGTCGTCCAGATCTCCGGACGGCTCGTCCCAGTCAGTCTGGCCAGTTGGCCATGCGTTGTCACCGGGGAAGGCCCCCGATGAAGCCGGTGCTACCGGTTCAATGGTCGCTTCGACAATGGCCTCGACAGGCGGCTCGTCGAAATCGATGTTCGCCTGATTGACATCCGAGCGGACGAGCGTCTCCAGGTGCGAATCGACCTGGAGCAGCGCGGCCTCGAAGGAGGCGGTCAGGTTGTCGGCGCCCTCGTCCTTGTCGAAGGCGACGATGCGCCAGAGGTCCTCGTCGCCCGTCTTGGGCGCGGCCGGGCGCGGCGCCGCCGCGGGAGGCTGGGTGGCCCAGCTCGCGTCGTCCTCTTCGTCGGGCGTCGCCTCCAGGAGGATGTCCGCGTCGTCCTCGGCGACCGGCGTGAGGACCGGAGGGCCCCCCGCGGCGGGGGAGGCTGGTGGCGCGGGCAGCGGCTCGGCGACGGCCCAGAGCTCGGGCTCGGGTTCGACTTCCAGGAGCGGGAGCTCCGGCTCCGTGTCGGATGCCGCGCCGAGGGAGATGGGCTCGGCGTGCCACTGCTCGTTCTGGGCGGGGACGCGGTCCTGGGTCCGCGTGGGAGGGGTGTGCTGGGGCGGCTCGTCCGCGAGCCACGGCTCCAGGGGCTGTGACTTCGAGCGGCGAAGGGCCTCCTCCATGTCGTGGAGGAGTTCGGCCTGGGCCTTCTGCCGGGCGGCGCGCAGGGCGTCCGCGCTCTCGGGCAGGGAGGCCAGGTCCAGGTTGGAGGCACCGGCGTCCGGCTCGGTGGGCTGCGCGGGCAGCTCGGTGAGCAGGATGTCCCCGACCTCGAGCGTGAGGGCCTCGACGTCCTCGGCGGGCAGCACGGGGATGTCGGCGTTGCGCTGCGTGGCCTCTTCGGCGAGACGGGCCTCCTCCGCCTGATGGGCCTGTTCAGCGGCGCGCGCTTCCTCGGCGGGGCGGACGGCATCATCGCGGCGGTGCTCGACTTCGAGGCGGACTTCTTCGGCCTCGCGGGCTTCTTCCGCGCGGCGCGCTTCGGCCTCGACGCGCGCGACCTCGGCGAGGCGGGCCTCCTCCGCGGCCCAGATCTCCTCCGCGCGGCGGGCCTCACGCGCCAGGCGAGCGGACTCCGCGAGACGGCGCTCCTCTGCGAGGCGGGCTGCTTCGGCCAGGCGCTCCGCTTCGAGCCGAGCCTCTTCGGCCAGCCGCGCTTCGGCGGCGAGACGTTCAGCCTCTTCGGCGAGGCGCTCCGCCTCGAGGCGGGCCTCTTCGGCGAGGCGGGCTTCTTCCTCGATGCGTCGTTCTTCTTCAAGGCGCGCTTCTTCGGCGAGGCGTCGCTCGTGCTCCAGGCGAGCCTCTTCGGCCAAGCGCTCCGCCTCAAGCCGAGCTTCCTCAGCGACACGCGCTTCTTCAGCGACACGCGCTTCTTCAGCGACACGCGCTTCTTCAGCGACACGCGCTTCTTCAGCGAGGCGACGTTTTTCTTCGAGCCGGGCCTCCTCCGCGAGGCGACGCTCTTCTTCAAGTCGCGCTTCTTCCGCGAGGCGGGCCTCTTCGGCGAGACGACGCTCTTCTTCGAGCCGAGCCTCCTCCGCGAGGCGACGCTCTTCTTCAAGTCGCGCTTCTTCCGCGAGGCGGGCCTCTTCGGCGAGACGACGCTCTTCTTCGAGCCGAGCCTCCTCCGCGAGGCGACGCTCTTCTTCAAGTCGCGCTTCTTCCGCGAGGCGGGCCTCTTCGGCGAGACGTCGCTCTTCTTCAAGTCGCGCTTCTTCCGCGAGGCGGGCTTCTTCAGCTACGCGTGCCTCTTCCGCGAGGCGGCGCTCTTCTTCGAGGCGCGCTTCCTCGGCCAGCCGAGCCTCTTCCGCCAGACGCTCCGCCTCAAGCCGAGATTCCTCCGCAAGACGAGCTTCTTCGGCGAGGCGCGCTTCCTCAAGGAGAGCCGCTTCCGCTGCGCGAGCTTCCTCGGCGAGGCGCTCCGCCTCAAACCGAGCCTCTTCTTCTTCCGCGAGCCGTCGCTCTTCTTCGAGACGCGCATTTTCCGCGAGGCGCGCCTCTTCGGCCAGACGCGCCTCTTCCGCGAGACGCTCCGCTTCGAGCCGAGCCTCTTCAGCAAGCCGAGCCTCCTCAGCGAGGCGACGCTCCTCTTCAAGCCGAGCCACTTCGGCGAGGCGAGCCTCTTCAGCGAGCCGCTCTGCCTCAAGCCGGGCTTCCTCAGCGAGACGCGCCTCTTCGGCCAGACGCGCCTCTTCCGCGAGCCGTCGCTCTTCTTCGAGACGCGCCTCCTCGGCGAGACGTCGCTCTTCTTCGAGACGCGCCTCCTCGGCGAGACGTCGCTCTTCTTCGAGACGAGCCTCCTCAGCGAGACGAGCCTCCTCAGCGAGACGAGCCTCCTCAGCGAGACGAGCCTCCTCAGCAAGACGAGCCTCCTCAGCGAGACGAGCCTCCTCAGCGAGACGAGCCTCCTCAGCGAGACGAGCCTCCTCAGCGAGACGAGCCTCCTCAGCGAGACGTCGCTCTTTCTCTAGACGAGCCTCCTCCGCAAGCCGGGCCTCCTCAGCGAGGCGCGCCTCTTCTGCGACCCGCTCTGCCTCAAGCCGGGCCTCCTCAGCGAGGCGCGCCTCTTCGGCCAAACGCGCCTCTTCGGCAAGACGTCGCTCTTCTTCGAGGCGAGCTTCCTCGGCGAGCCGTGCCTCCTCAGCCACACGGCGCTCTTCTTCGAGACGAGCCGCCTCAGCGAGGCGCGCCTCTTCGGCCAGGCGCTCCGCCTCAAGCCGAGCCTCTTCGGCCAAACGCGCTTCCTCTTCAGCGCGACGGCGCTCCTCTTCGAGCCGAGCCTCTTCTGCGAGCCGAGCCTCTTCTGCGAGCCGAGCCTCTTCTGCGAGCCGAGCCTCTTCTGCCAGGCGCTCCGCCTCGAGCCGGGCTTCCTCGGCGAGTCGGGCCTCCTCCGCGAGGCGATGCTCTTCTTCAAGGCGCGCTTCTTCGGCGAGACGCGCCTCTTCCGCCAAGCGCTCCGCCTCAAGTCGAGCTTCTTCAGCGGCGCGGCGCTCGTCTTCGAGACGAGCCTCCTCCGCTTTGCGAGCTTCTTCGGCCAGCCGCTCTGCCTCAAGTCGGGCTTCTTCCGCCAGGCGAGCTTCCTCGGCGAGCCGTGCCTCCTCAGCCACACGGCGTTCTTCTTCGAGCCGAGCCTCTTCGGCGAGACGCGCCTCTTCCGCCAGGCGAGCTTCCTCGGCGAGCCGTGCCTCCTCAGCCACACGGCGTTCTTCTTCGAGCCGAGCCTCTTCGGCGAGACGCGCCTCTTCCGCCAGGCGACGTTCTTCCTCGATACGCGCCTCTTCGGCCAAACGGGCTTCTTCCGCCAGCCGCGCCTCTTCCGCGAGACGTCGCTCTTCTTCGAGCCGAGCCTCCTCAGCGAGGCGCGCCTCTTCAGCAAGGCGCTCTGCCTCAAGCCGAGCCTCTTCCGCGAGGCGAGCTTCCTCGGCGAGCCGGGCCTCTTCGGCCAGACGCGCCTCTTCCGCGAGACGCGCCTCCTCAGCCACTCGGCGCTCTTCTTCGAGCCGGGCCTCTTCGGCCAGACGTGCTTCCTCTGCTACGCGCGCCTCTTCGGCAAGGCGCGCCTCTTCCGCGAGACGGGCCTCCTCAGCCACTCGGCGCTCTTCTTCGAGCCGAGCCTCTTCGGCCAGCCGCGCCTCTTCCGCGAGACGGGCCTCCTCAGCCACTCGGCGCTCTTCTTCGAGCCGAGCCTCTTCGGCCAGACGTGCTTCCTCTGCTACGCGCGCCTCTTCTTCGAGCCGAGCCTCTTCGGCCAGCCGCGCCTCTTCCGCAAGACGTTCCGCCTCAAGCCGAGCCTCCTCCGCGAGGCGGGCCTCCTCCTCAAGACGTTCTGCCTCAAGCCGAGCTTCTTCAGCGAGCCGCGCCTCTTCAGCGAGCCGCGCCTCTTCCTCTAGGCGAGCGACTTCAGCCAGACGCGCCTCTTCAGCAAGGCGCTCCGCCTCAAGCCGGGCCTCCTCCGCCAGCCGGGCCTCCTCCGCCAGCCGCTCCGCCTCAAGCCGCGCCAACTCCGCGAGCCGGGCCTCCTCCGCCAGCCGCTCCGCCTCGAGCCGAGCTTCCTCCTCCCGCCGCCGCTCCTCTTCGAGCCGCGCCTCCTCCTCCCGTCGCCGAGCCTCTTCCTCCTCTCGCCGCCGCCGCTCGCGCTCCTCCCAGTCCTCCACGGAGAGCGCCTGCACCCAGCCCTCGCGCTCCAGCACGAGCAGCAGCGCTTCCTGAGCCGGCGTCAGCGACTCCGGCTCCCGGAACTCCGCCAGCGTCTCCAGGAACGCCCGCTCCGAATCATCCACGAGCCACGGCCCACAGGCCTCGACGTCCTCGCACCGGAAGACCCGAGCCACCCCGGCCCCAGGCCCCGGCCCCTCCAGCGCCGCGCGCACCACCCGCACGCCCGAAATCGGCCGGAACGCCTCCGCCTCCACCGTCTCCGGCTCGAACGCGGCCTGCTCCGCCAGCGCACTCAACCGCCGGACATGCGCGAGCACCTGCTGCTCCGCCACCACGTCCGGCACCAACCCGAACGCCTCCAGCGTCTCCTCGTCCGGAGCCCCCGCTCCGCCCCGCGCCCACAGCGCATCCAGCGCCTCCGCCCCCAGCATCCCCGCCTGGAGCAGCGCCTGCGCCGGGCTCTGGTAGCCAAAGCCCAACTGCGTCCTCACGAGGTCACCCTCACGCAGCCACAGCCGGGACTCACGCCCTCCCGAGGAAAGCGTGAGCCTCCCGGTGGCGCGGGACTTGTGGGCGGAGTAGAGCGCTTCGGCGGCCTGCGACGGGGTCATGCGTCGCCGCAGTGTAGTCCCTCCTGACGGCCCCTCAACTTGCCGGGGGCGCCTGCCTGCTCGCTCAGGTGAAACGGACCTGTCGCAGGGCCTCGTAGGTCCCGATTCCCACCGACGTGGACAGGTTCAGGCTCCGGCGGTCCTCCAGCATGGGGATGGTGACCGGCGTCCCCGTGCCCCCCTCCATCACCTCCGGCGCCAGCCCGGACACCTCCGAGCCGAACACCAGGTGGTCCCCCTCCTCGAACCGGGCCTCGTACAGGGATGTCGCGGCCCGGGCGGAGAAGAGCCAGCGCCGGGCGTCCGGATGGTCCGCCACATACGCCGCGTAGGTTGGATACAGGCGGAGAAATACCTTGTCCCAGTAGTCCAGCCCCGCCCGCTTGAGCTGCCGGTCGTCAATGGAGAAGCCCAGGGGCTCCACCAGGATGAGCCGGCAGCCCGTCACGGCGCACAGGCGGGCGACGTTGCCGGTGTTGGGGGGAATCTGGGGAGAAACGAGGACCAGATGGAGAGGACGCGCCAGGGGCTCGAGCATGGGGTAGAAGGCGCTACATGCGCTGGAAGGTGAACAACGAGACGCGGCAACGGCTGCTGGCGGACCGGGCCGACGAGGCCCGCTCGTTCGTCCAACGGTTCAAGGGGCTCATGGGGCGCCGCTCGCTGGAGGTCGGCGAGGGGCTCCATATCGTCCCCTGCAACTCCATCCACACTTTCTTCATGCGCATCCCCATTGACGTGCTGTTCCTGGACGCCCAGGGCCGCATCGTCAAGCAGATGCCCGCCCTGCCCCCCTGGCGCGCGACATCCGTGTATTTCCAGGCCCGCTCGGTGCTGGAGCTCCCCGCGGGGGTCCTGGCCGCCAGCGGCACCCAGGAAGGCGACACGTTGAGCTTCGAGCCGGTCCCCTGAGGCCCTGCCCGAAGTGCCCCTGCCTGTCCGGCCGGGTGCACGAGTTTTGACCGATTTCCGAGCGCTTTGTTAACCTCCGGCGCCACGTTTTCTCGCCCCTTTAGAAGAGTTCTCGCGCATGCGCATCGAGGTAGCTGGCAGCACCCACGTTGGGATGAAGCGGAATCACAACGAGGACAACTTCCTGATGCTCCCGGAAGAGTTTCTCTTCTGCGTGGCGGATGGCATGGGCGGCCACTCGTCTGGAGAAATCGCCAGCCGCATCGCGGTGGACGAGCTCGGCGAGTTCTACAAGCTCACGTCCAAGGACCAGGACTGCACCTGGCCCTTCAAGATGGACAAGACGCGCAACTATGACGAGAACCGGCTCGCCACCGGCATCAAGCTCGCCAACGCGCGCATCTTCGAGAAGGCCTCCTCCGAGTCCAAGTACAAGGGCATGGGCACCACCATCGTCACGGCGCACTTCACCCAGAGCGCCGTCTACGTGGGCCACGTCGGAGACAGCCGCGTGTACTACTTCCGCGGCGGCGCGCTGAAGCAGGTGACGGAGGACCACTCCCTGCTCAACGACTACCTCAAGGCGAAGAAGCTCACGCCGGAGGAGGTCGAGAACTTCCCCCACAAGAACGTCATCGTCCGCGCGCTGGGCATGAAGGAGAACGTCCAGGTGGATGTCTCCCGCGTGGAGCCGCAGGAGGACGACGTCTTCCTGCTCTGCTCGGACGGCCTGAGCGGCATGGTGACGGACGCGCAGATGCAGGAAATCCTGCAGCGCACGCCGGAGCTGGAGAAGGCCTGCTCGCAGCTCATCGACATGGCCAACGCCGCGGGTGGCAACGACAACGTCACCTGCGTGCTGGCCCGCTACCACGCCAACTGAGCGGCGGCGCTCAGCGCCCCTTCAGCGGCGCGGCGATCCGGTGCGCGCCCCAGGCGAGCACCTCGGACAGCGACTCCCCGGAGGACACCTCGGTGTCCTCGAAGACGGCGGCGCGCGCCAGCCGCGCCCCGGAAGCCACCTGCGCGCCCGGCTCCAGCGACACGCCCGGCCCCACAGTGGCCCCTGGCGCCACCGAGGCGCCGCGCCCCAGGTACACCGGGCCCTCCACCGCGCCGCCCACCCGGGCCTCCTCGTGCGCCCAGGTGCCCGCCGCGCCGCGCGCCGTGCCCGCCAGCGGCGAGTCCGCGCCCAGCCACTCCAGCCGCACGCGGCCAGCGAGCACGTCCTGCACGGTGGCCAGGTAACGCGACGGCGTGCCCAGGTCGGACCAGTACCCGTCCACCCGGACGCCGCGCACCGTCTGCCCCGCCTCCATGGCGCGCACGTAGACGCCGCGGTTGATGTCCTCCTCGCCTTGCGGAGACATGAAGTCGAAGACGCGCGGCGACATCACGTGCACGCCGGTGAAGTGCCACGGCGACAGGCCCTCACCGCCCGGGCCATGGCCGGCGATGCGGCGCACGCGGCCCTCCGCGTCCAGCTCCACCGCCGCGTAGGTCTCCCCCACCGGCATGGGCTGCAGCACCATGGTGGCCAGCGCCCCGGACGCCTGGTGCACGGCCACCACCGGCCGCAGGTCCACCGGGTAGAGGATGTCGCCGTTGAAGACGATGAAGTCGCCGTCCGACAGGAAGTCGCGCAGGCCGCGGATGCCGCCGCCGGTGCCCTGGATGACGGGCTCGTGCACCACGTGCAGCGGCAGCCCCGCCCGGGCGCACTCGGCGCGGGCCACGGCCTCCATGGTGTCCGGCAGGTGGTGGGTGTTGATGCCCACCGCCGTCACGCCCGCGGCCTTCAGCACCGCCAGGTGGTAGCGCAGGAGCGGCTGGCCCAGGAAGGGCATCGCCGGCTTGGGCCAGCGCTCGGTGAGGGGGCGCAGGCGCGTGCCCAGGCCCGCGCAGAGGACCATGGCCTTCATCTCAGGCCGCCAGCTCCGGCACGTACTTCGCCACCAGCTCCTGCAGCTTGCGCAGCTCCGGCCGCCGCGCGAAGCCGTCCCGCACGTAGCGCAGCGACGCGGGGATGGACACCAGGAAGCCCGGGTTGCCCTTCACGCGGTGGATGAACTCGAAGCGGCCCGCGTCCTTCAGCTTGCGCTGGATGGTCAGCAGGTCGAAGAAGGCCTTGAAGGACGCCGCGTCAATGGGCTCGCCGCTCACCTCCTGGAAGGTGGCGATGTAGCGGTCCAGCATCCGGTCCACGAAGTCCCGATCCAGCTCCACGTAGCTGTCGCGGAGCAGCGCCACCAGGTCGTACTGGCGCGGGCCCTGGAGCGCGTCCTGGAAGTCGATGACGACCAGCTCGCCCTCCTTCACCATGATGTTGCGGCTCTGGTAGTCGCGGTGCGTGAAGCCGCGCGGCTCCGCGGCGAGCTGCCGGGCGATGTCCCGGAAGGTGGCGTCCAGCTCGGCGCGCTCGGCGTCTGTGGGCTTCTTGCCGCTCCAGGCCTCCAGGCCCCACTCGCGGAAGTGGTGCAGCTCCCAGTCGTAGAGGTCCTCGTCGAAGGCGCGGGTGAAGGCCAGGCAGTCCGGATCCTCCGCCTTCTCCGCCGCCGCGCGCAGGCGGGCCAGCAGGTCCACCGCGCGGGTGTAGAGCGCCTCGTTGTGCTTGCCGCCGTCCAGCGCGGCCTCGAAGGTGATGTCGCTCAAATCTTCAATCACCATCATCCCCGCCGGCTCGTCGTAGCGGAGGATGCGCGGCACGCGCACGTTCAGCTTCTCCAGGTAGCGGTGCACGTTGACGAAGGGCAGCTCCTTGGGCGGCTCGCCCTTGGTGGCCTCGTCGCTCTTCCTGGTCGAGTCGGGCGGCATCACCATCACCACCCAGCTCTCGGGCGGCGCGCCAACGCGGTAGTACGAGCGGCTGCTCGCCTCGCCCTTCAGCTTCGTGATGAGGGCGTTGGGCACGGGACGGCCAAGGGCCTGTCCCACCTGGTCGCGCAGGGCGGCCTCGAGTTCCATATCGACGGGGTTCTCCGGAGGGGGTTGACGCAAGTCGCACACGAGTATCGGAGGGGCGCCCATCCGGGTCAAAGGGCTGTCCGGGTGGATGGCCGGACGCCCCCCGGGCTGTCGCCAACCCGACGGGCGGCCAGCCATCCTCCCCGCACGGCGGGGTGCGTCGGAACACCCTGCCCGCGGGGGCGGGTTCAACGCTCTTGGAGGCGCAAGAGGCCACGCGCTGTCGACCGGGCCAGTGCGGCGGCATATAAGACGCGCCGCGAACCCTCATTTACCTACGGAAACCGCGATGGACATCCACGAGAACATCCTCACCGCCATTGGCAACACGCCGCTGGTCAAGCTCAACAAGCTCGTCGGACCGGACGACGCCACCGTGCTGGTCAAGTGCGAGTTCATGAACCCCGGCGCGTCCATCAAGGACCGCATGGCGCTCTACATCCTCGAGAAGGCCGCGCGAGAGGGGAAGCTCAAGCCCGGCGGCACCATCGTGGAGAACACCTCCGGCAACACCGGCATGGGCGTGGCGCTGGCGGCGGCCGTCAAGGGCTACAAGTGCATCTTCACCATGCCGGACAAGATGTCCCTGGAGAAGATCAACCGCCTCAAGGCGCTGGGCGCGCAGGTGGTGGTGACGCCGACGAACGTGCCGGCCGAGGACCCGCGCAGCTACTACGAGACGGCCAAGCGCCTGCACCGCGAGACGCCGGGCGCGTTCATGCTGAACCAGTACCACAACCCCGACAACATCGAGGCGCACTACAACACCACCGGCCCCGAGATTCTCAAGCAGACCGAGGGCAAGTTCGACTACTTCGTCGCGGGCCTGGGCACCGGCGGCACCATGAGCGGCGCCGGCAAGTTCCTGAAGGAGAAGATTCCCGGCCTGAAGAACGTGGGCGTGGACCCGGAGGGCTCCGTCTACGAGGGCTACTTCAAGACGGGCAAGCTGGGCGAGCCGCACGTCTACAAGGTGGAGGGCATTGGCGAGGACATGCTCTGCGGCGCCATGGACTTCACCCACCTGGACGACGTGCGCCAGGTCGACGACCGCCAGTGCTTCATCGCCGCGCGCCGCCTGGCGCGTGAGGAGGGCATCTTCGCCGGCGGCTCCTCGGGCGCGGCCATCCACGTCGCGGTGCAGTTGGCCAAGGAGGTGGGCAAGGGCAAGACGATTGTCGTCGTGCTGCCGGACTCGGGCAGCAGCTACATCAGCAAGTTCCACTCCGACGAGTGGATGCGCGACAACGGCTTCCTGGAGGAGAAGGGCGCCGGCACCATCCGCGACATCCTGGGCGACAAGCGCAAGGACGTGAAGACGGCGCGCCGCGGCGACAAGGTGGACCAGGTGGTGGAGACGATGCGCGGCCACGGCATCAGCCAGATGCCGGTGGTGGCCGACGACGGCCGCACGGTGGGCATGGTGCACGAGTACGACCTGCTCAACGCGCTGGTGGCCGGCAAGGCGAAGTTCTCCGACACCATCGACGCCATCATCGCCCCGCTCCAGGGCGCGCTGTCGCTGGACACCAGCATCGCCCGCCTGCGCGAGGTGTTCGCCCAGGACAACGTGGCGGTGGTGAAGGACGGAGAGAAGGTGGTCGGCATCGTCACCAAGATTGACCTCATCGACTACCTGCACCGCACGGCGGCGTAGTCCCGGGCGCCCCCGCGCCTGGAAGCACGAAGGGCCTCCCGCTCCCGCGAAGGGGAACGTGGAGGCCCTCTGTGTTTCCGGCAGGCGCCCCTGCCCTACCCCCGCGGACGCCGGCCGAAGAGCACGTTGGCCAGCTCCGTCATCACCACCTCGTCCTTCTGGTTGCGCACCTCCATGCGGAGCTTCACGGCGCCCCGGTCCGGCTTGCTGCGGGACGGCGTGGCGGAGACGACCTCCACGCGCACGCGCAAGGTGTCCCCGGGCCGCACGGGCTTGAGCCAGCGCAGCTCATCCAAGCCGGGCGAGCCCAGGCTGGACGCCTGGCCCAGGAAGCTCTGCACCAGCAGGCGATGACAGAGGGAGGCGGTGTGCCAGCCGCTGGCCACCAGGCCCCCGAAGATGCTGTCACGAGCACCCTCGTCGCTCAGGTGGAAGGGCTGCGGGTCGAACTGGGTCGCGAAGGCGATGATTTCCTCGCGCGACACCACATGGGGGCCGTGTTCGCTCACGTCCCCGGGCTGGAAGTCCTCGAAATAGCGCATGGGCGCTACTTCAACGCGACGCCTACTTGGATTCCAGTTCCTCCGGGTGGAACACGCGCGAAGCGACGCGGTCCAACACCTGGGAGTTCCACTTGATGCTGGCCTTCATCAGCCGGCGCATCTCCTTGGCGAAGGCGCGCTCGGTGGGCATGCGGGTGTAGGTCCGGGCCAGGTAGAGGCCCCGGTTCTCCCGCTCGTAGTCCACGGTGCCGCCGCCAGCGTCCGTGCCCTCCCGCTCCTCGGCCTGGAAGCCCTCGATGACGCCGGGCTTGGGCGGCTCACGGAAGCGGTACACCAGGGCGCTGCACTTCAGCGCCTGGGTGTCCTCCAACCACTCGAAGTACAGCGACGCGCCCCCCGCGTTGAGCCCGCCGAAGCCCTGGGGATTGATGCCCGGGCTGGGCGGCGTGCCCTCCTCGTGGAGAAAACCCTGGACCAGGCGCTGCGCCGACTCCCGCGTCATCGGGGTGTCGGCGGGAGCGGCGGGGCCCAGGCCTGCAATCCAGGACCGGAGCAGGCCTGCGAGGCCACTGCGGGGAGCGGTTGCCATGGGCTACTGGTTGAAGTTGCCTTCGCGGGCCTGGTCGAAGGGCACGCGGTTCTTGAGGTAGACGTCCTCGAACTTGTGGCCGTCGAACGGGTTCAGGTGGAACTCGTTGAAGTGGTGGACCTTGGAGCCCTGGCCACCGTCCGCGATGGGGTTCCACTTGTCCGGGATGGGGCCCAGGCCGAACATGCTGGGGACCGGGTCGCCCCGGTTCACGTAGTGCACGTAGTTCGGGCCGTCCGGGTACGTGGTGGCGGCGGCGCCGAACGTCTCCACGTTGATGTTCCCCATCAGCGCCTGGGCGTCCGACTTGGACATCCCATCTTCGATGCGCAGCCGGTTGTACACGTCGTTCAGCGCGCGGCTGGAGATGAGGCCACCCTGGCTGTGCGCCATCAGGTGCACGTCACGGCCGGCCTTGATCTCCGTGTAGAGGGCGTCCGCCAGGGTGTCCACGGCGGGGTTGGTGCCCTTGTCCAGCTTGTCCTTCACGCACTGGGCCAGGTCCGCGCCCATGCCCTCGGTGGCGTTGTGGATGCCGATGACGCGCGAGCCCGTCGCGTTCGCGATGGCCTGCAGGCTCTCCGACTGGGCCTCCTTCGTCGTCAGGATGCCGTTGACGTAGAGGACCGTGGACTGCGGGTTCGGGTTGTTGGCCGGATTCACACCCGGGATGTCCGCCAGCGCGGTGCCCGGCGGGAAGGTCTGGCCGTCCGCGCCCAGCAGCTTGCCGTCGTGCACGCGGTCCGGCTGGTTGCCGCCGCCGAAGAACTCCTGCACGCCGCGGGCGGCGCCGCCCACCACGTTGCCCACGCCCCGAGCGGCGCCGGAGGCGGCGTTCTCGAAGCCGTCCACGAACTGGCCGACCTTGCGGCCACCCGCGGCCGCGGCGTCCTTCACGTTGTCGACGGCGTCCCCGACGACGTCCTGCGTGCGGTCAATGGCCTTCTCGGCACCGGTACGGACCTTGTTGATGAACTTCCCGATGGGGTTCATGGGGGCTCCAGGGCGATTCGAAAGGAGTGGACTTCAGTGAGGGGATTATCGTCCGGGAGTCCCGGGAGTTGCGCCGCCCCTCACTTTGCCGCACCGCGGCAGAGGATCAGCGCCCGAAGACGCGGTCCGCCACCCGGTTGAGGACGGTGCTGCTCCACTCGAGGCTGGCCTTCATCAGCCGCTTCATGTCGTCGTTGAAAATCGGAATCTGGGGTGCCGTGGTGTAGGTGCGGCTGAGGAAGAGGGACTTGTTCTCCGGCTCGAAGTCCACGGTGCCGCCGCCGGTGTCGGTGCCCTTCTTCTGCTCGTCCTGGAAGCCCTCCAGGATGCCCGGCTTGGGGTTGTCCCGGAACCGGTGGATGAGCGCGCTGCACTCCAGCGCCTGCTCCTTGTCGTGCCACTCGAAGTAGAGCTGGGCGTCACCCAGGGCGACGCCGCCGAAGCCCTGCGGGTTGATACCGACGCTGTTGGGGTTGCCGTTGGCGGCGAGGAACGCCTGCGCCAGCATCTGCGCTTCTTCACGGGTCATGGGGTGTCGGTCTCCAGGGGCACGCACTGCCTGAGGCCTTCAGCCTAGCAAATCAGCACGCCGCCTCCAGCATGGACGACGACATGACGAGGGCCTCCGCGCGCTTCCACGAAGGCAGCGCGGGGAGGCCCTGGGGCCAGCGGGGCACGAGGCCCTGGCGGCTACTTCGCGGCGTCGAGCGCCTGGGCCAGGTCGTCCACCAGGTCCCGCGCGTCCTCGATGCCCACCGACAGGCGGATGAAGCCGTCGGTGATGCCGAGCTGCTCGCGCGTCTCCTTGGGGATGGAGGCGTGGGTCATGATGGCCGGGTGCTCGATGAGGGATTCGACGCCGCCCAGGGACTCGGCGCAGGCGAACACCTTCACCGTCTTGAGGAAGGTGCGGGCCGCCTCCAGGCCACCCTGGATGTCGAAGGTCACCATGCCGCCGAAGCCGGACATCTGCTGCCTGGCCAGCGCGTGCTGCGGGTGCGACTCCAGGCCCGGGTAGGTGACCTTCTTCACCTTCGGGTGGGAGGCCAGGAACTGCGCCACCTTCATCGCGTTGGAGGCGTGGCGGTCCATGCGCACGTGCAGCGTCTTCACGCCGCGCAGCACCATGAAGCTGTCGAAGGCGCCGGACACGCCGCCCACGGCGTTCTGGAGGAAGTACATCTTCTCCGCCACGTCCTCACGGCTGGTGCAGACGAAGCCGCCGACGACGTCGCTGTGCCCGTTGATGTACTTGGTGGTGGAGTGCGCCACCACGTCGAAGCCGAGGTCCAGCGGGCGCTGGAAGTACGGCGTCATGAAGGTGTTGTCCGCGACGGAGAGGATGTTCCGCTTCTTGGCGACCTCGGCGATGCGCGCCAGGTCGATGAGCTTGAGCATCGGGTTGGTGGGGGACTCCACCCACACCATCTTCGTCTTGGGCGTGATCGCCGCCTCGAAGTTCTCCGGCTTGGACAGGTCCACGAAGGAGTAGTGCAGCCCGGCCCGCCGGAACACCTTGTCGAAGATGCGGAAGGTGCCGCCGTACACGTCGTCGGACACGATGACGTGGTCGCCCGCATCCAGCATGTGCATCAGCATGGCCGTGCCCGCCAGGCCGGAGGCGAAGGCCGCGCCGTGCTTCGCGCCCTCGAGCGCCGCCAGACAGTCCTGGAGCGCGTTGCGGGTGGGGTTCTGCGTCCGGCTGTACTCGAAGCCCTTGTGCTCTCCGGGGCCGTCCTGGACGTAGGTGGAGGTCAGGTAGACGGGCGTCATGATGGCGCCCGTGGTGGGGTCCGGCTCCTGACCGGCGTGAATGGCAAGCGTGTCGAAGCGCATGGCGGGGGACCTAACACAGACCCCCTCGCCCGCGCAGCAGGACCCGCCTATTCGAACTTCCCGTGACGCCCCGCCCCCTGGGCAAAGCGCGTGGCCCCGGCAATGGACTCCGACTCCAGCACCTTGACGCCGCGCGCGAACTCCTGACGCAGCGCTTCCTCGGTGCCCAGGCCCGCCTGGGTGTAGGCGGAGTGCCTATCCGCGTTCATGCAGGCCTGGGGGAAGGCGGCCACCTCGCGCGCCAGGGCCTCGGCGGCCTCGCGCGCCTGGCCCCGGGGTACCACCCGGTTGACCAGCCCCATGGCCAGCGCCTCCTGGGCGGACACCGGCCGGCCGGTGAGGATGAGGTCCAGCGCGCGCGACAGGCCGATGAGGCGGGGCAGCCGCACCGTGCCGCCGTCGATGAGGGGCACGCCCCAGCGGCGGCAGAAGACGCCCAGGACGGCGTCCTCCTCCGCCACGCGCAAGTCACACCACAGCGCCAGCTCCAGGCCGCCCGCCACCGCGTGCCCGCCAATGGACGCGATGACGGGCTTGGACAGCACCATCCGCGAGGGCCCCATGGGCCCATCTCCGTCCAGCTCCAGGCGCGGCATCCGGCCCTCGGAGACGGCCTTCAGGTCCGCCCCGGCGCAGAAGGTGCCTCCGTCGCCGTGGAGCACCCCCACCCGCGCGTCCGGGTCCGCGTCGAAGGCGCGGAAGGCGTCCGCCAGCGCCTGGGCGGTGGCGCCATCCACGGCGTTGCGCACCTCCGGGCGGTGCAGGATGACGGTGGTGACGGGGCCGTTCTTCTCGACGCGCACGCTCATGACGGCGGAGTCTTCTTCCCTCTTTCCCGGACCGCAATCCCGCCGCCTGGGGGCCCCTCACATGGGCGCGTGCGCGCCCTCCCCTTCCGACACGCCGTGGATGATGCGCGCGACGACGCGCAGGTCGTCGATGAAGGCCTCCAGCGCGGCCTCCCTCGCCCGGGGGTCCGGCGCGCGGAGGATGGAGGACGGGTGCACCGTGGCCACCACCACCCGCGCCCACTCCGACGCCACCGGCTGCCCGCGCGACTGCGTCACCCGGAAGTCCTTGCCCAGCAGCGCCTGCGCCGCGGTGGCGCCCAGACAGACGAGGACGTCCGGGCGGAACACCCGAAGCTCCGCCTCCAGCCATGGCAGGCAGGCGCGAATCTCCGCCGTGGTGGGCTTCGCGTGGATGCGCCGGGAGCCCTGGCCGGTCCACTTGAAGTGCTTCACCGTATTGGTGACGTACACCTGCGCGCGGTCGATGCCGGCGGCCTCCAGCGCCTCGTCCAGCAGCCGGCCAGAGGGCCCCACGAAGGGCCTCCCGGCCCGGTCCTCCTGGTCCCCTGGCTGCTCCCCCACCAGCATCACCCGGGGGCCAGGACGCGGTTGGCCCTCGGGCTCGCCAAAGACTGTCTGGGTGCCCGTGCGCCACAGCGGGCACGCCTGACACCCCGCGGCCGCCTTTCGGAGCTTGTCGTACGTCGGAGACTCAGGGATGAGGGGGGCCGCGGTGGTCTGGACGGAAGGACGCTTGGGCATGGCTGACACACAAGGTACGCACGGCACTCACGACGCAACCGGCCCTGGGGGCATGTTCGCCAACCGGCTGCGCAAGGGAGACAAGCGCTTCCGCAAGTGGGCCCGCGCGCAGGGCCTGACGGCCTTCCGCGTCTACGACAGGGACATCCCCGAGTACCCCTTCGCCATCGACGTCTACGGCGACCGCGTCCACGTCGTGGAGTACCCCCGGCGGCGCGCCATCGCCTCGGGCGCGGCGGAGACGCAGCGGGAGGAGGTGCTGGCCGCGGTGTCCGAGGTGCTGGCCGCCCCTCCCGAGCGCATCTTCGTGAAGACGCACACGCCCCAGCCCTGGGGCCGCTCGCAGTACGGCCGGGTGGGCCAGGACAGCGGGCGCATCGTGGTGGAGGAGCAGGGCCTCAAGTTCTGGGTGAACCTGGGCGACTACCTCGACACCGGCCTCTTCATGGACCACCGCAACACCCGCGCGCGCGTGCGGGAGGAGGCCCGGGGCAAGCGCTTCCTCAACCTCTTCGCGTACACCGGGGCCTTCACCGTCTACGCCGCCGCCGGAGGCGCCGCGAGCACGATGACGGTGGACCTGTCCAACACGTACCTGGATTGGGCCGAGGACAACCTGGAGCTCAACGGGCTGGCGGACGCACGGCACACCCTGGTGCGCGCGGACGCCAAGGCCTGGGTGGAGGCCCAGGCCGACGCGCCGGAGCGCTATGACCTGGTGGTGTGCGACCCGCCGTCCTTCTCCACGTCGAAGAAGATGTCGGGCAGCTTCAACGTGCAGCGCGACCACCCGCGCCTGCTGGCCGCCATCCGGGCGCTGCTCGCGCCCGGCGGCGTCCTCTACTTCTCCAACAACTTCCTGGGCTTCCAGTTGGACTCGAAGGCCACGCGGGGGATGGAGGTGGAGGAGCTCACCCCGCGCTCCATCCCCGAGGACTTCCAGCGAAAGGAGATCCACCGCTGCTGGCGCATGGTGGTCCCCTGACGCTGGCGTCCGGCGTCACTACAGCCAGCAGACGTTGTCGATGCAGCGCTCGCCGGCCGGGCACTCGCAGTTGGCCTGGCAGGTGTTGCCGCTGCCCGTGTTGACGGGCTTGCAGACGCCCTCCGTGCAGACCTGACCGGAGGGGCACTCGCAGTTGGCGCGGCACACCGGCGTCGACGTCCCGGCGTCCTGCACCGGGGGCGGCGCCGGCACCTTGCACTGGCCATTGGAGCAGACCTGGCCGGACGGGCAATCGCAGTTGGCCTCGCAGGCCGGGCCCGTGCCCGCATCCGGCGGAGGAGGCGGCGGGGCGGGCTGCTGGCAGTAGCCGTTGGTGCAGACCTCACCGGAGGGGCAGTCGCAGTTGGCCACGCACGACGGGCCCGGGTCCGGCTGCGGCGCCTTGCACTGGCCATTGGAGCAGACCTGGCCGGCGGGGCAGTCGCAGTTGGCGCGGCACTCGCCGCCATCCGGAATGGGCATGCAGTAGCCAATCTGGCAGGTGTAGTCCTCCGGGCACTGGGTGGTGGAGTCGCAGGACGCGCGGCACTGGCCATCCACGCAGTCCTTCCCGCCAGTGCAGTCCTCCGCCGTGGAGCAGGTGTTCGGGTCCGGGTCCACCGGGCGCGGGCGGCACAGGCCGCTCACGCACATGTCCGTCGCGTCGCACCAGCTATCGTCGTAGCAGCCGCGGATGCACTGGTTGTTGATGCAGTAGTTCCCCACCCCGCAGTCATTGTTCACGCGGCACACCTGGGCGGAGCCGCCATCCACACCGGCATCCGGGCGCGTCCCGCCGTCAGAGCCCGCGTCCGGGCGCGGTCCAGCGTCCGGGCGCGTCCCGGCGTCCGGGCGCGTCCCGGCGTCCACGGAGCCGTTGCCCACGCAGTACCAGTCCTCGCACCGCTGGCCCGAGCCGCAGTCGGAGTTGCGCGAGCAGGGCTGCGAGCAGACGCTGTTGATGCAGATCTGCGAGCCGGGGCAGTCCAGGGACGTCGAACACTGGCCAGAGTCGGGCGGGACCACCCGACATACGCCGCTGCGGCAGCTCTCGCCGCTGCTGCAGTCGCGGTCGGTGACGCAGTAGCAGATGCCGTCGTCGTCATAGTCGTCGTCGTACCAGTCGTCCTCACCGTGGACGATGCAGCCAGGCAGGATGGCGAGTACGGCGAGCAGCGGCAGCCACATCAGGCCACGTCTAGGAGTGTTCCGCATGAGTGGGGACTCCGAAATCTCTTGGGGACCGGTCCGGCCACCGGATGGGTTGTCCGGTTACAGCAGCGATGGACTCCGTAGCGCAGACGGTTGATCAAAAAATTTATTTGATCGGGTTTCGTCTTTCCGGAGACCCATGGCCATGGAGGTATGTAGTGGCCTGGACCATTCATCTGGCCGCCGGGCCGGGCTCTCAACGCGCCGGACCGCGACCACCCCTTGAGGGAGAGCCCCTGGTGTTCCTGCGTGGAGCCCGCTCATTCGCGCACGCCGCCAGCCTCCCGGAGGAGCGAAAGGGGCGCGACGTGTCCGGGGCTCCGGCCCAGGACGAGCCACGGCTCCAAGCGCTGGTCCGCCGCATCCAGGAGGGGGACCTGACGGCCTTCGAACAGCTCTATGCGCTGACGCGGGCGGATGCCTCGCGCACGTTGTGGCACCTGGTTGGCAACCGCGTGGACGTGGAGGACCTCCTCCAGGAGGCCTACCTCCGGCTGCTGACGGCCGTGAAGAGCTACCGGGGCGAGTCGCGCTTCCGGACCTTCTTCTACCGGGTGTGCGCCAACGTGGCGCTGTCCCACCTGCGCTGGAAGCGGCGCCGGCCGGAGGACTCCGTCTGGGAGCTGCCGGAAACCACGGCGGAGGGCGAGGACCCGGAGCGCGCGGCCTCGCGGCGTCAGGCGGCACGGCTGGTGGAGCTGGCGCTGGAGCGGCTCAAGCCGAAGAAGCGCATCGTCTTCGTGTACTACGAGCTGTGTGGCATGAGCCCGGACGAGATTGCCGAGGCCGTGGGAAGCTCGCCCAACACCGTCCGCAGCCGCCTCCACCATGCGCGGCTGGAGTTCAACGAGGCCATGCAGCGTCTGCTCGGCGCCAGCCGTCCCGGAGGTGCCCATGGCTCGCCATGAGCTGCCCTCCCTGTGGGCCCTGGCCGCGGGCGAGCTGGACGCCGAAGCGCGCGTCCGCGTCGAGGCGCACGTCGCCACCTGCTCCGAATGCGCCCAGGCGCTGGAGCAGGTGCGGCGGTCCCGCGCGGTCCTCCAGGAGGCCCGCGGCGCCACGCCTCCGCTGCGCTCGGACGCCATGCCGGATGGGCTCCGCGCGGCGGCGGCACGGCGGCTGACCCGCGGCACCCCAGCCGGCCGCTGGCCCTGGGCCGTGGCGCTCGCGGGGGTCTGCGCGGTGGTGCTGGGGCTCTGGATGGTCCGAGCGCCCAGGGTACGGGACGCGGCAGGCGCGCTCGTGGCCCGGACCGACGAGCCTGTCCTTTCTGTGCCGGGGGCCGAGGCTCCGGGCGCATTGGCCGGTGGCGGCGTCGCGCCCGGGACGGCTTCAGGGCCCCCTCACGTCGCGGCCGGCGGCGGCGCCACGCCCGTGCAGGCTCAGGACGCCGCGCACGCCGTGGCCGGCAGCGCGTCCCCGTTGCCCACGGACACGGCGGCGAGGACGGACGCCACCACGGAGACGGAGCGGGTCGCCGGCGCGGGGGCCATCCTGCGCGAAGCGGGCGGCGCGGAGCGGGCGCTCGAGCCTGGCATGCGGCTGCGCTCGGGCGTGGCGGTGCGGACGCCTCCGCGGTCCAGCGCCCTGCTCAGGCTGCCGGACGAGAGCCGCGTGCGACTGTCCTCGGGCTCGGAGGTGGAGCTGTCCCGCGCGGAGTCTCGCGACGTGCACCTCACCGTGACCAGGGGCCGCCTGTCCGTCGAGGCCTCGCACACCGCGCGCCAGGGCTTCCTGGTGGAGGTCGCGGGCCTGCGCGTGTCGGTGGTGGGCACCCTCTTCACGGTGGAGCGCACGAAGGACGGCGCCGCCGTGGCCGTGGCGGAAGGACAGGTCCGCGTCGAGGCGGCTGGACAGCCGGCCCGTCTGGTGGGCCCGGGTGAGCGCGTGGAGCTGCACGCGGCGAGACACACGCTGAACCCGCGCAGGATGTCGAAGCTGGACCTGCGCGCCATCGCGGAGCTCCGCGCACCCGAGGACGAAGCGCCCCCGTCCAAGGCCCTCAGCGCCCGCCCCGCCCCCGCCTGGAAGGCCGAACCGGTGGACGTGCCTGCGCCCACGACGCCGGGCGCGGTGGCGGCGGTGACGCCCTCGCCGCGGGAGCCCGCTACCGAGCCTCCCGAGCCCGCGCCACCGCCGGCGGCGGCCCTGGCCCCCGTGGCCGCGGCGGGCAACTCGCCGACCGCGACTCCGGCCCCCGGGGACCCGGTCCAGGAGTTCGCGCCCTACCCCGTGCCGTCGGTCAACGTCCCGCCGCCGCCCGCTCCAGCCCCTGCGCCCCAGGCACCACCGGAGGCCGTGGCGAAGCCTTCACCGAAGAAGCGCGAGCCCCTGATTCCCATGGCGCTGGTGTCCAGGGACGCCGACGAACGGTTCCTGGGCTACGCCCGGCTCCAGGTGAACTCGCGCAAGTGCGAGCGCTTCCTGGTGGGCCTGGACGAGATTGCCCAGCGCAGCCCTCGGGCTGCCCACCGCGAGCAGGCGCGCTACCTGCGCGCGCGGTGCTTCGAGGAGAAGCTCGAATCCCATCGGGCCCGGGACGAGTACCGGCGGTACCTCCAGGACTTCCCGCGAGGGCGCTACGCCAAGGAGGCCAAGACGGGCCTGCTGCCCTGAGCGGACGACCGAGTGACGCCCCCGCGCCCACGACTGTGCGCGGCGCAGACGCAGACGGCGCACAGGCGCAGAAGCCCGAGCGCGAAGCCCGGCACGAACGGCGTCGGGTCTCGCACCTCGAAGCGCGCCCCGGCTGCACGGACGGCGTCGGCTCTCGCACCCCGCTCCGGCCGCGCGGACGGCGTCAGCCCTCGAACCTCGAAGCGCGCCGGACGGCAGCGGCCTCAGGAGCCGGTGCGCGGCAGCTTCTGCGGCGGCTCGGTGGCGTTGCCTCGGGCCACCAGCTCGCGCACCACGGACTCCAGCGCGCGGATGCGCCGGCCCGCGCGCCCCGGGGCCCACTGCGGCACGTCCGGCCCTTGCAGCAGCGTCATCGCCTGCTCCACGCCGCCCGCCTTGCCCTTCAACGCGCGCGCGGTGGCCAGGCGCACGCTGCTGGCCGGACGCCGGGTGATGCCACCCGCCCACAGCAGGTCCAGCGCGAACGTCGTCCACACCGCCAGCTCGTCATCGGGGCGCAGGAAGGCCTCGAAGCGCTTCATCGCCTCGGCCCGGGGCTCGCCCGCGCGGAGGACGTCCTCGGGCAGCTCCACGTGCAGCGGCGTGCTGTAGGCCAGCGGCTGCTCCGGGGCGATGACGGCCTCGAAGCGCTCGCCCGTGGACGGACGGCACGCCACCGCGTGCACCAGCTCGGTGGGAATCTCCTCGCCTCCCGCGGGGTGGGCGTTCGCCTCGCCGTAGAAGACGACGAGCTTCTCGAAGCGCTCCGCCAGCGAGCGCAGCTCCAGCGGCGGGCGCCACGGCCCGAAGTAGATGCGGCGCCGGTTGGGCGAGGTGCGCGTCGCCTGCCGCGCGAGCTGCGTGTCCACCATGTACTCGAAGGCCCGCAGCATGGTGTCGAAGCGCGCCGGGTCCCCTTCCAGGATGCCCAGCATCTCCACCACCGCCTCGATGGTGGACACGCAGTGGTCCGCGGGCTCGGAGCGGATGCGGTAGTTGCTCGGCCGGCGCGGCACGAAGCCGATGCGCGGCAGCCCGGCCAGCACCGGGTTGCGCGAGACGACCTTCTTCGCCTGGGGCCAGGTGCCATCCACGACGATGAGCGTCTTGGGCGGATTCAGCCGCGCCTCCTCCACCGTGATGGCGTCGTCGCCCGGGAAGAGAATCGCCACGGAGTCGCGCTGCGCGGCCAGCGCCTCGATGCGCCGGTGGCCGGTGAAGTCCACGCCTTCATGCAGCTCGGAGTTGCTGAGCGACAGGTGCGCCATGCGCGCGGTGCCAATGGCCACGCGGCTCTCGCGCGGGTGCTGGAGGAACACGACGCGCGTGCGAGTCTCCAGCCGGGGCGGCAGTTGCGCGCAATAACAGGCGCTTTCAGGACGGCGGCAACGCAGGCAGAGGTTACGCACGGCTCCCGCCTTTACGGCACGCTCCGATGGGGGGCAAGCCCCACCACGGGAGCGGCGGGCAGGCTGGGTGCCCGGGGACCGGCTTCCCGGGGGCGGCCACCCCCACAGGCCCGACATGCCCCTGGACGGGGGACTCCCATGCCTCCAGGCGACGGGGTACAGAGGCCTCCGTGAACCTGCTGCTCCTGGTGGACGATGACTTCCTGCCCGACGGCACCGCGCGCCTCACCGGCCGGCGGGCCCAGCACGCCCGAGAGGTGCTGCGCGCCGAGCCCGGTGAATCCCTGCGCGTGGGCCGCCTGGGCGGCCTCACGGGCACCGGCGAGGTCCTGGAGAACAGCGCCGGGGTGCTGCACCTGCGCGTCGCCCTCACCGAGCCCCCGCCGCCGCGCGCGGGCGTGGACCTGCTGCTGGCCATCCCCCGGCCCAAGGCGCTGAAGAAGGTGCTGCCCGCGGTGGCCTCGCTGGGCGTGGACCGCATCGTCCTGGTCAACGCGGCGCGCGTGGAGAAGAGCTACTTCGACTCCAAGGTGCTGGAGCCGGCCTTCGTCCACGAGCTGCTCATCCAGGGCCTGGAGCAGGCCCGCGACACGCGCCTCCCCGAGGTCCTGGTCCGCGAGCGCTTCCGCCCCTTCGTCGAGGACGAGCTCGACGCCGTCTTCGGCCCCCAGTCCCTCCGCCTGCTCCCCCACCCGCCCGCGCGGCAGCCGCTCCGCGCACTGGGCGTGGGGTTGGCCCAGCGCGTCGTGCTGGCCATAGGCCCGGACGGCGGCTGGGTGCCCTTCGAGGCCGACCTCCTGGAAGCCCACGGCTTCCACCCGTTTTCGTTGGGGCCCCGGATTCTCCGCGTGGAGACGGCCGTCCCCGTCCTCCTCGGGCAGGTCGCGCTTCTCCGGGACGACACTGCGGCGCCTTCGGCGACAACTCTGACTTGAAGGCCCGGCGTGGCCGGGTGAAGAGTTGTCCATGGCCACGAACCGTTCTTCCGCCGCCGCTCAGCCCGCCCTGGGCGAGCAACAGCCGATTGTCACCTCCGAGGAGCAGGCTCCCGCCGCCGCGCCGGCGAAGCCCGCCACGCATGACACGGCGCCGCCGCCGGCCCTGCTCGACTTCATGATGAAGGACTGGAAGCCGCGCTCGAAGAAGCTCCCGCCCCGAATCAAGAGCGCGGAGTCCTTCAAGGCCCGCCGCCGGGCGCTCTCCAAGCTGTTCCCCGGCGAGACGCTCGTCATCCCCACCGGCCACGAGAAGGTGCGCGCCAACGACACCAACTTCCGCTTCCGGCCGGGCAGCGACTTCTACTACCTCACCGGCAACCTGGAGCCGGACTGCGTGCTCGTCCTCCAGCCCAAGGAGAAGGGCGGCCACACCGACGTCCTCTTCGTGGAGCCCAACCCCGGCCGCACCGACGCCACCTTCTTCACCGACCGCGTGAAGGGCGAGCTGTGGGAAGGCCCCCGCCTGGGCGTGAAGGAGAGCCAGGCCCGCTACGGCGTGGACGAGGCCCGCGGCCTCAACGAGCTGCCGGACTACCTCTCCAACCTCAGCGGCGCGGCGAGCCGCCCCACGCGCGTGCTGCGCGGCCTGTCCCCCAAGGTGGATGGCGCCGTGCCGGAGCCCGCGGAGAAGGACAAGGACAAGGGGCTGGCCCAGGCGCTGTCGGAGATGCGGCTGCTCAAGGACGCGCAGGAGCTGAAGGAGCTCCAGACGTCCATCGACTCCACGCAGCGCGGCTTCGAGGACGTCATCCGCGGCCTGAAGTCGGCGAAGACGGAGCGCTACGTGGAGGGCATCTTCAACCTCCGCGCCCGCGTGGAAGGCAATGACGTGGGCTACCGCACCATCGCCGCCTCCGGCGCCCACGCGTGCATCCTGCACTGGCACCACAATGACGGGCCGCTCGTCCCCGGTGATTTGCTGCTGCTGGACGCGGGCGTGGAGGGCCAGACGCTCTACACCGCGGACATCACCCGCACCCTGCCCATCTCCGGGAAGTTCTCCAAGGAGCAGCGCGAAATCTACGACCTGGTGCTGGAGGCGCAGGCCGCGGCCTTCGCAGAGGTGAAGCCGGGCAAGGACTTCATGGAGCCCAACCGCGCCGCCATGCGCGTGCTGGCGGAGGGCCTGGAGTCCCTGGGCATCCTCGAAAGCGCCGAGGAGGCGCTCAAGGACGAGCACCAGTTCTACAAGCGCTACTCGCTCCACAACGTCAGCCACATGCTGGGCCTGGACGTGCACGACTGCGCCCAGGCGCGGCAGGAGGCCTACAAGTACGGGAAGCTCCAGCCGGGCATGGTGCTGACGGTGGAGCCCGGCCTGTACTTCCAGACGGACGACCTCACCGTGCCCAAGCGCTACCGCGGCATCGGCGTGCGCATCGAGGACGACGTCGTCGTCACCGCGCGCGGCTGCAAGGTCCTCTCCGCCAACATCCCCAGCAAGGCCCGGGACGTGGAGGCGTGGATGAAGTCCCTCTGGGCGGCGGACAAGGCCGCCCGGAAGGGCAAGAAGAAGTAGGCGCGGCGCGCTACTTCGGTTTCGCCGCCGCGGCCGCGGCCCGCTCCTGCCACTGCGCCAGTGGCAGGGGCTTCACGTCCTTGAGCGTGGACACGTCGACGTCGAAGACGCGGGGGCCGGAGCTCGTGTCCGGCCCGGCGCTGAAGCTGAGGCGGTGGATTTCGTGCCCGTCCTCCGTCTCCAGCACCACGCGCCAATCGCCGGGCTTCAGGTGGGACGTCGTCGCGTAGTAGCGGTAGCCGCCGTCCGTGCCGTTGCTGCTGACGGTGGCCATGAAGCCGTTGCCGTACGTCGTCCAGCCCTTCTGCGGGTCGTCGAAGTACCAGCGCACGCGGACCTTGTACGACTGGAAGTGCTTCGGCGCGAAGATGCGGAAGAAGTAGTAGGGCTTGTCCCCCGGCTGCATCAGGAAGTCCGGCCCGCCCCACGTCCACGGCTTGTACCAGGCGCCGGAGTCCACCGAGGACAGGTGGTAGACGCCCGGGCTCACCCGCTCCACCTGGTGGTAGATGCCCGCGAACTGCACGGCCACCGGCAGCGGCGGAATCACGCCCACCAGGTACAGCCCCAGCAGGGCGGCCTGCACTCCGAAGCCGGGGATGGCCACGTTGCGGAGCACGTAGCGGCTGTCGTCCGGACGCCAGCGGGCGATGAGGCGCATCATCCCGTAGATGCTCGCCGAGCCCACCGCGACGGCCAGCACGAAGACCCAGAAGCCCATCCGCCCGAGCACCACCGGGAGCAGGCAGACGAAGTACATCGTCACGCACAGGCTGAGCAGCACCATGCGCATGACGGGGCCCAGCCTGCGGAACACGGGCAGCTCGTTGGCCGCCAGCAGGGCGAAGAGGCCCACCACGAACAGGTAGGGCAGCGCGCCCGACGTGCTCCTGAAGAGCAGCAGCATGAAGGCGCTGAGCAGGCTTCCGAAGAGGAAGTGGATGCCGTCCTCGCGCCAGCGCCAGACCTTCCGCAGGAACTTCGGCGGCTCCACGCCGTCCGGGTAGCGCTGCTCCAGCAGCAGCAGGCCGGTGAGGACCAGCAGGTAGCCGAAGTTCTGCGCCAGCGTCAGCGTGTCATCGATGCGGCTGATGGTGAGGACGTCGTAGATGAAGCCGCCGAAGAAGAAGACGGCCATCTCCCACTTCTCGTGGCGGGTGCGGAACTGCTGCACCTTCTCCATGAGGGTGGGCGCCTTCGCCGTGTCGACCAGGTCGTCCGGGTCCACCGCCACGCCCGGCGCCTGGGCCGGCGGCACGGTGTCCGTCAGGGCGACGGCGGCGTTGCGCTCAGCGACGGGGACGTTCGTCTCGACGCCAGGGCCCACGGCGGGCACCTCGGCGGAGGCTTCGTCCGGATTCTCAGGGGTGTTCTGACGGGTAGCAGTGACCACGGCGGTTCCTCGGGGCAGCGGCCTTCCATTCTAGCCGCAGCGAGGGGAGCCGGTCTCCCCTCGCCCGTCACTCCCCGAGGCGCCGTCCGCTAGGCCGGGCTCTTGCCCGCGACCAGGTCGGCCAGCTCACCGCGCTCGGCCAGCTCCATGAGGATGTCGGAGCCGCCGATGAACTGCCCGTTGATGAAAATCTGGGGGATGGTGGGCCAGTTGGTGAAGTCCTTGATGCCCTGGCGAATCTCCGGGTCGGCGAGCACGTCCACCGTGTGGACCTCACCCAGGGGCTGCAGGAGCTGCAGCGCCCGCGCGGAGAAGCCACACTGGGGGAACAGCGCGTTGCCCTTCATGAAGAGCACAATCTTGTGCGCCCGGGTCTCCTGCTCCAACCGGGCCTTGAGTTCAGGCGTCATGGGTACCGCTCTCCTTCTAGCGAGTCCCGAGCTTCTTCCACTGCTCGGGAGAATAGGTCTTTAGCGCGAGCGCATGCAGCTCGCCGCTCTTCAGCCACTGCTGGAGGGGCGCGTACACGAGCTGGTGCTGCTGCACCATGGCTTTCCCAGCGAAGTCGGGGCTGACCACCCGGGCCTCGTAGTGGTCTCCCGTCCCGGTGTAGTCCCGCACCTCCACCTCGGAGCCCGGCAGGGCCTCCAGGATGCGGGCCCGGATGAATTCGGCGTCGAGCATCAGTTCATTCCCCTTCCCATCACCAGCATGGCGGGGTCCACCCCCATGCTTCGCAAAGTCGCGTCCCACAGCTTCGACGGCTCCTGCCCGAGCACCGACTCCGCGGTGGCCTCGGTGAAGAGCCAGGAGCCGGCGGCAATCTCGCTCTCGAGTTGCTTGGGCCCCCAGCCCGCGTACCCCAGGCAGAAGCGCAGGCGTGGGTTCGGGTTCGTCAGGAGCGGGCCCAGCGCGTCCAGCGTCACGCTCAGGTACAGGCCGGGCAGCACCGAGTGCTTCTCCCGCTGCTCCGTGTCGTCGTGGAGGACGAAGCCCCGCTGGGGCTCCACCGGCCCGCCCAGGAAGACGGCGTGCTCCTTCCGTCCGGCGGCGATGCCCAGGTTCTGCCCGCGCGCCAGCTCGCCGAGCGTGAGGGGCGCCCCCCGGTTGATGACGAGCCCCATGGAGCCCGTCTCCGAGTGCTCCAGCATCAAGACGACCGAGCGGTGGAAATTCGGGTCGCCGAGCTGGGGCATGGCCAGCAGCAAGCCGGGAGCGAGGTTCTTCACGCCAGGAGCATCAACCGTTCACGCGGATGGCGCAACCGGAACCCGCCCCGGAAGCCCCGGCCGGAGGGGCATCAGTGCCAGCTCGTGTGCCTGGTCTGGAGGGCCTCGGCCAGCCGCTGGGGGTCCAGGGGCTTTCCGATGAAGAGGTCCGCGCCCAGCCCCTTGCACTTGCGCGCCATGGCCGCGTCGCTCATGGCGCTGACGCCGATGAGGACGGACTGGGGGAAGCGCTCGCGCAGGCGGGACATGAGCGTGGCGCCGCTGCGGCCGGGCAGGAAGACGTCGACGATGGCGGCGTCCATGCGCTTGTTGCGCACGGCGAACTCCGCCTCCTCGGCGCTGCCCACGGGCAGGGGCTCGTAGCCCCAACCCGCCAGCATCTCCACCAGGATTTCACGGTGGGACGGGTCGTCCTCGACGACCAGCACGGCGCCGCGCGCGGGCTCCAGCTTGAGAGAGTCCGTGCGCTCCTCGCGCTCGCGGGAGTCGAGTTCGGTGGAGGTGACAAGCTCTTCGCTGGGCGTCAGGGACATGGAGGCACCGATGTGGGCAAAAGGTTTCCGTGTGAGAGAAACCCCTCCCCCAACGTTGGGAATTCCACTTCGCGCGGGGGCCGGCGCCCCTCCGCGCTGTCCGTCAGGCTGCCCTGCGAGGTGCCCCGGAGAGTGCCTGGGAGGCGAGCGAGGCGCCGAGCACCAGCAGCACGAGCAGCGCCCAGGCGGGCAGCACCACGCGGCCGCCGCCTTCGTAGATGAGGGCGGCGTAGCTGGTGCCCAGGTAGCGGCCCAGGGACATGGGCTCCATCCGGGCGATGCCGAAGAAGCTCACGGTGGACTCGGTGAGGATGGCGGCGGGGAGCCGGGACAGGAACACCGCCAGCGCGAAGGGCCGCAGCGCGGGCCACAGGTGGACGCGCAGCAGGTGCAGGCCACCTCCGCCCAGCGCCCGGGACGCGGCCACGTACTCCTGCGATTCGAGCGTCGCCAGGCGGTTGCGGAACATGCGCGCGGGGCCCGCCCAGCCGACCAGGGCCAGCGAGACGACCATCAGCCCGAAGGGGCCCAGGCCGCCGCCGACGCCCGCGTCGGAGAGCGACTGCCCCGCGAGCTGGAGCACCATCACCACCAGCACGTCCGGCAGGGCGAAGACGGCGTCCACGGCGCGCAGCAGCGTCTGCTCCACCGCGCCGCCGGACAGGCGCGCAGCGGCGGCCACGGCGAGGCCGATGAGCGTGGAGAGCGCGCCCGCCGCGAGCCCCACGGCGAGGGAGACCCAGAGCCCACCGAAGGCGAGCTCGCACACGCTCCGGTCCGGGCGCGTGGGGTCCATGCCCAGCGGACAGGTGCTGGCCAGGGCCTCCGGGAAGAGCCGCCCCGCCACGAGGCTGAGCAGGCCCAGCCCCACGAGGAGCGCCAGGCCGACGCGGGCGCGCGTGGGAATCCGGCTCATGCCGAGGCCTCCGGGGAGCGCGGGGGGGTGGGGGGCGCCAGGCCGCCACACGCGTGCGCGAGAACGAGGCTCATGCCGAGGCCTCCCGCGAGCGCGGGTCCACGGCGTAGCGAAGGACCTCCACCGCGAGGCTCACGACGACGAGCAAGGTCGCGAAGGTGGTGGTGGCGACCACGACGACGGCCACCTGCTTGTTGAGCACCGCCAACACGTAGAGCTGGCCGAAGTACGGCAGGCCCAGCACGCGCTCCGCCGCGAAGGAGCCGGCGAGCAGCGACGTGGCCACCGGCCCCACCGCGTCCAGCATGGCCGGCCAGACATTGGGCAGGACGTGGCGGCGCAGCACGGCGGCGCGAGACAGGCCCTTGCCCAGCGCGGTGCGCACGTAGTCACGCGACAGCTCGGCCTCCAGCGAATCACCCACCAGCGTGCCCAGGAAGATGCCGGGCCAGATGGACGTCACCAGCGCCGCGCACAGCTCCGGCAGCAGGTAGCCCCGCTCCACCACGCCGGGCGCCAGCAGCAACGCGGGGATGAACACGGGCGTACCGAAAGCCACGGCGGGCACCACGTCACCGAGCGCGGCCCACCGGCCCTTGCGCCACCGGGTGCGCAGCAACGCGAAACCCAGGGCCCACGTCAGCGCGAGCGGCAGCGCCATCAGCCCCACGCCCACGCTGCCGGACAGCTTCGTCAGCAGCTCATCGCCCGTGATGCCCTGGGCGCTCGTGCCCAGGCGCTCACCGCGAAAGAGCTTCTCCCACGGGCGCAGGAAGCCCAGCGGCTCACCAATGCCCAGGTCCCGCCGGTACGACGCCGCCAGCTCTCGCGACACCTGCCGCTTCGCGTCCGTCTCCGCGGTCAGCGGCAACGAGGCCATGAGGAAGTACGACGCCACGGCCACGACTGGCACCAGGATGAGCTGCCGCGACAGTCGCTGGGCAATGGCCCTCATGGCGCGCCTCCCCATCGGAGCCCCGCGCCAGCAGCCCAGCGCCGCATGACCTGGCGAACGCGAGCCGACTTCGAAACACACCGCTGGGCGATGGAGGATGACACGCGCTTGTCAGCCTGAGCGCCACGCCCACCCAGAGCGCGTCCGCCATGCGTCCCACGCGAAGTGCTCGCGACAGACAACGCGCCTTGCCTCCCGCTCACGGGGCATCCTCCGCCCGGGGCGCATCCGCCGCCACCGCCCTCAGGCGAAGCGCGCGCAGCGCCAGGAAGTTGAAGGGGTCCACGTCCACGCCGCGCAGCCGCTCCCGCGCGCGGTAGTAACGGTCCGGGTGGTACAGCGGCGCAATCACGGCCTGCTCCCCCACCAGCACCTCCTGCGCCTGGACATAGGACGCACGGGCAGTCGCCTCATCCGGCGCGCCGTCGCCCTGCGCCAGCAATCGCTCGAAGCGCGCCATCGGCTCGCCGCCCGCCTGCGTCTCCCAGCCCGTCTGGTGATTGCCCTCGCGCTCGAAAAGCGTGAAGAACGTGTTCGGGTGCGCGTAGTCCGCGCCCAGGCGCCGCAGGTACAAGTCATACGTGCGGGGCCCCTGCGCCGAGCGCCGGGAAATCTCCGCCGAGAAATCCGAGCGCGCCTCCAACACCACCCGCACGCCCACGCGCGCGAGCTGCGCGGCCACCCGCTCCGCGATGGCCACCTCGGGCACGAAGCCATCCCCCGACCGGTAGATGAGCCGCAGCGGCCGCTCCAAGCCCGCCACCCCCGCCAGCTCCGCCCGGGCCTGCTCCGGCGCGTAGCGCGGCAGGCGCTCGGCCTCGGCCGCCGTCGCGGCCCCCGGGAGCTCCGGCGGCAGCAGCACATGGGACGGCCGCGCCACGGGCAGCAGCCCCGCCAGCAGCGCCTCGCGGTCCAACGCCCGAGCCAGCGCGCGCCGCACCTCCGGCCTGTCCAGCGGCGCCCTCTCCGTGTTGAAGGCCAGGAAGTAGGTGGACAGCAGCGGCTCGCGGCGCAGGTCGTCCGGCCGGTGGATGCGCAGCGCCGCGGCGCTGTCCACGAAGACGAAGTCCACCCGTCCCCGCTCATACAGCGCCGGGCCAATCTCCGACTTCATCAGGGTGATGACCGGGGCAGGCGTCTCCCCTTCCGCCAGCGGCGAGGCAAACGCCGAGGCCGGGTTGTGGACCAGCCGCACGCGCTCGCCCGCGCGGTCCCACCGCTCCACGCGGTACGGCCCCAGGGCCAGCGGCCGGCCGTCGCGAGGGCGGTCGAAGTAGTCGCGGACGGCCTCGTCCGACTTCCCCTCCAGGTCCGCCGAGGGCGCCGGATAGAACAGGTACACGTTGGCCACGCGCGCCAGGAAGTAGCTGCGCGGCCGCGCCAGCGTCACCCGCAGCGTGTGCGCGTCCACGGCCTCCACGCCCACGCGCTCCAGCGCGGCGCGGACCTCCGTCTCCGGCGCGCCCCGCTCCTGGAGCGCCAGCGCCTCCGCCGCCCCCGCCAGGTCCGCCATCTCCCCGCGCTCGCGGCCCTGGAGCGCGCGCCGCCAGCCGATGACGAAGTCGCGGGCGACGAGCGGCGCGCCATTGGACCAGCGCACGTCCCGCCGCAGGTGGAACGTGTAGACGTCGCGCCCCTGCCCGTCCGTGACGCGCCCCCACCGCTCGGCCAGCCCAGGCTCCACGCCATGGTCCGGCCCCAACTGGGTGAGTCCGCGCTGCGTGGCCAGCATCACCGGGTAGTTGGCCCAGCTATCCGGGTCGGAGTGGCTCCAATCCAGCGTGGTGGGCATGGCCGGCACCACCACCTTCACGCCGGGCTCCGGCTGGAAGCCGCAGGGCCCACACGAGGCGGCCCACACGGCCAGCAGGAACCACCACCACCGGAGTCGAGCGCGCGGAGCCACCAGGGCCTCTTCTACCCCGAAGGCCCAGGCCCCGAAAAAGGAGAAGCCAGGAGCCCGGCGACCCTGGTCGTCCGGCATCCTGGCTTCCCTTCAGCCCAGCCCGGCAGGCGCGATGGCCCGCCGGGTGCTGTCATCCGGCTCCGCTAGGCCGGAGCCACGGCCGGCGACGTGGCCGGCAGCTCCGCGCTCGCGCCCAGCTTGCCACCGTCGGTGGTGGGCTTGCGGCCGAACTCCTCCGGCTTCTCCAGCACCAGCGCCTCGCGCAGCACGTCGTCCACGAACTCCACCGGGACGATGCGCAGCTGCTTGCGAATCTTCAGCGGGATGTCCTTCAGGTCCTTCTTGTTCGCCTTGGGAATCAGGACCGTCTTGATGCCCGCCCGGTGCGCGGCCAGCGTCTTCTCCTTCAGGCCGCCAATGGGGAGCACCCGTCCACGCAGGGTGATTTCACCCGTCATGGCCACGTCGCGGCGGATGAGCACGCGGGTGAGCGCGCTCACCAGGGCGGTGCAGATGGTGACGCCGGCGGACGGGCCGTCCTTCGGAATCGCGCCCTCCGGCAGGTGGACGTGGATGTCGTAGTTCTCGAACACCTTGCGGTCGATGCCGAAGCGCTCGGCGCGGCTGCGCACGTAGGACATGGCCGCCTGCGCGGACTCCTGCATCACCTCGCCCAGCTTGCCGGTGATGATGAGCTTGCCCTTGCCCGGCATGATGGTGGCCTCGGTGGTGAGGATTTCACCGCCCAGCTCCGTCCAGGCCAGCCCCGTGACGATGCCCACCTGGTCCTCGCGCTCCGCCACGCCGTAGCGGTAGCGAGGCGTGCCCAGGAACTTCATGGCCATCTTCCGGTCCACCTCGATGTCCCGCTTGCCGTTCTTCAGCACGTCGCGGGCAATCTTCCGGAACACGCCGCCAATCTCACGCTCGAGCGAGCGCACGCCGGACTCGCGCGTGTAGCGGTGGATGATGGTCCGCAGCGCGGGGTCGCTGATGTCCACCTTCACGTCCGTCAGCCCGTTGGCCTCCTGCTCCTTCGGGATGAGGTAGCGCCGGGCAATCGACAGCTTCTCCGGCTCCGTGTAGCCCGCGATGCGAATCACCTCCATGCGGTCCTGGAGGGGACCGGGGATGTTGTGCATCGTGTTCGCGGTGCAGATGAACATCACCTTGGACAGGTCGTAGTCGAGGTCCAGGTAGTGGTCGTTGAAGTTGTGGTTCTGCTCGGGGTCCAGCACCTCCAGCAGCGCCGCGCTCGGGTCGCCGCGGAAGTCCGTGGACATCTTGTCGATTTCGTCGAGCAGGAAGACGGGGTTGTTGCTGCCCGCCTTCTTCAGCGACTGGATGAGCTTGCCCGGCATCGCGCCGATGTACGTGCGCCGGTGGCCCCGAATCTCCGCCTCGTCCCGCACGCCGCCCAGCGACAGGCGCACGAACTTGCGGCCGGTGGCCCGGGCAATGGAGCGCGCCAGCGACGTCTTGCCCACGCCCGGCGGCCCCACGAAGCACAGCACGGGGCCCTTGAGCTTCTTCACGAGCTGCTGCACGGCCAGGTACTCGAGGATGCGCTCCTTCGGCTTCTTCAGGCCGTAGTGGTCCTCGTTGAGCACCGTCTCCGCCTCGGTGACGTCCAGGCGGTCCTGCGTCTCGTCGTACCAGGGGAGGCTGATGATCCAGTCGATGTAGTTGCGGACGACCGTGGCCTCGGCGCTCATCGGGCTCATCATCCGGAGCTTCTTCAGCTCCTTCTTGACCTTGAGCGTGGCCTCCTTGCTCATCCGCTTGTTCTTCAGCTTCTCTTCAATCTCCTGGATTTCGTTCTTGAACTCGTCGCGCTCACCCAGCTCCTTCTGAATGGCCTGCATCTGCTCATTCAGGTAGTACTCCTTCTGGGTCTTCTCCATCTGCTTCTTGACGCGCGTGCGGATCTTCTTCTCCACCTGGAGAATCTCGATCTCCCCCTGCATCAGCTCGTAGAGCTTCTCCAGGCGCTTGGCCGGGGACTCCGTCTCGAGCAGGGCCTGCTTGTCGTTCAGCTTCAGGGAGAGGTGCGCGACGATGGTGTCCGCCAGGCGCGCCGGGTCATCGATGCTGGCCACCTGCATCAGCATCTCAGGCGGAATCCGCTTGTTGAGCTTGACGAAGGCCTCGAAGACGGAGTGGACGCTGCGGACCAGCGCCTCCAGCTCCACCGTCTTCTCCGTCTGCTCCTCCACCTCCTCCACCTCGACCATGAAGAAGGCGTCGTTGGGGTGGAACTTCTTCACCTTGGCGCGGCGCACGCCTTCCACCAGCACCTTCACCGTGCCGTCGGGCAGCGGGAGGAGCTGGATGACGTGGCCCAGCGTACCGAAGTGAAAGATGTCGTCGGGGGTGGGGTCGTTCGTCTTGGCCTTCTTCTGCGCGGCCAGCAGGATGACGGCCTTGTCGTCCGGCCCCTTGTGCGCCATCGCGTCCTTCAGCGCGGCGATGGACTTCTCCCGGCCGACGAACAGCGGCACCACCATGTGCGGGAACACGATGATGTCCCGAAGGGGCAAGAGCGGGACCGTCAGACCCCGCTTCTGGGCTTCCTTCTTGTCGTCACGTCCGAAGAACATGTATCCGCCACCTGCGGGCCCTTGGGTGAATCAGGCCCCTAGAAGAGTTGCCCGTCTGCTCGCTCGCCGAGCATTCGTACGGGATGCAGCAGTTCTATAACACGGCGATTCGCGGCGCCGTTCCCCGGCTCAAGATTGGGGAACGGCGTCGTGCCATCAAGGGAACACCCGAGGCTCCCTCGGGCGTTCGCCGGGGGTGTCAGCGGCCCTGCGCCGCCACCCCACCCTGTGCCCCCTGGACCTCCAGGGCATGGAACAGGAACGAATACAGGTCCACGCTGGACTCAATGGCCTTGGCCACCTGGTCCGCGCCGCCGTGGCCCGCGTTGGCCTCGATGCGCAGCAGGGCCGGCGTGGGGTTGCCCGGGGCGTTCTGCACCGCCGCCACGAACTTGCGGGCGTGCATGGGGTCCACGCGGTCATCGTGGTCCGCGGCCATCATCAGCAGCGCGGGGTAGCGCACGTCCGGCCGCACGTGGTGGTAGGGCGAGTAGGCGTGCAGCGTCTTGAAGTCCTCGGCCTTGTCCGCCGTGCCGTACTCCGGAATCCAGGTCCGGCCGCTGCCGAAGAGGTGGTAGCGCACCATGTCCAGCAGGGGCACCGCGCACACCACCGCCCCGTAGAGCTCCGGCCGCTGCGTCATGGCCGCGCCCACCAGCAGGCCGCCGTTGCTGCCGCCGTGGATGGCCAGCTTCTTCGGCTGCGTGTACTTCGCCTGAATCAGGTGCTCGGCCGCCGCGTGGAAGTCGTCGAAGACGTTCTGCTTCTTGTCCAGGCGGCCGGCGTCGTGCCAGGCCTTGCCATACTCACCACCGCCGCGCAGGTTGGCCACCGCGTACACGCCGCCCGCGTCCAGCCAGGGCAGGATGCTCGCCCGGAAGGTGGGCTCCATGCTCACGTTGAAGCCGCCGTAGCCGTACAGGAGCGTGGGCGCGTTGCCGTCCAGCGCCAGGTCCTTGCGGTGCACCACGAACATGGGCACCTTCGTCCCGTCCTTGGACGTGTAGAAGACCTGGTCGACCTTGTACTGCTCCGGGTTCATGGGCAGGTCCACCTTGGCCCACAGCTCGGACTTCCCGGTGCTGACGGACGTCTTGTAGATCTGCCGGGGCGTGGTGAAGGACGTGAAGAGGAAATAGGCCTCGTCCAGGTCCTCCAGGCCCACCAGGTTCGACGCGGCGCCGACGCCCGGCAACTCCACCGTGCGCACCGGCTTGCCCTTCAGCGTGGCCACGCGCACCTCGGTGGTGGCGTCCTTCAGGTACTCCAGCGCCAGGTGTCCGCCGACGATGCGCGCCGACTGGAGCGAGGCCACCGGGTCCTCGGCCACGATTTCCTTCCACGCCGCGCGGTCCGTCTTCGCCGGGTCCACCTCGAAGATGCGCTGACGCGGAGCGCCCTCGTCGGTGACGACGTAGAAGCGGTCCTTCCAGGCGTGCACCTCGTACTTGGCGCCCGCGCCCTTCACCAGCAGGCGGAAGTCCTTCTCGCCCGGGCGCTTCCAGTAGACGTCGTTCTCGCTCCAGCCACGCAGGACGTAGACGAAGAGGTACTTGCCGTCGCGGCTCAGGTCGCTCTCGAGGAACGTCGTCGGGTCGCCGGTGCGCTCGTGCACCACCGCGTCCTTCGCCGGGTCCGTGCCCAGCGCGTGGTAGCGGATGGTGGTGTAGCCGGGCCGCTCGTCCACCTTGATGGAGGGGTCGGTGGGCAGCCACTCGTAGTAGAAGCCCTTGCTGTCCGGCGTCCACTTGGGCGTGGCGTACTTGCCGCCCTCGATGACGTCCACCTTGGACCACTCACCGGAGTCCACGTCGATGACGTGCAGGATGGCTTCGTCCGCGGCGTTGGGCTTCTGGGCGAAGGCCACCTTCTTGCCGTCCCAGGACACGGCCCACGTGCCCAGGGACACGGTGCCGTCCTTGCTCCAGCCGTTCGGATCCAACAGCACCTTCTCCGGCCCGCTCTCGCCCTGGCGCCAGTAGAGGATGGCCTTCTCCTTGTCCTTGTGGGTGCGGACGTAGAAGAAGCGCCCGTTGCGGCGCGACGGGGTGGAGATGGAGTCGGTGTAGAACAGCTCCTTGAAGCGCGCGGCCAGCGCGTCACGGCCGGGGAACTTCGCGAGCTGCTCGCGGGCGAACGCGTCCTGCGCCGTCATCCACGCCTGGACCTCGGGGGCCTTCTCGTCCTCGAGCCAGCGGTACGGGTCCGCCACCTGGACGCCGTGCAACGTATCGACAACCTGCTCCGCCCGGGTCGCCGGGTAGGCCATGCGGGGAGACTCCTCAGGTACGGGGGCCGCGGAGGCTGCCGCGGGCAGCTCCTCGCGCGCGGCCTCCTTCTGCGAGGCGCACGCCGCGAGCGACATCAGGGCGGGGACGAGCAGCTTTCTCATGGGCCCAGCACATACAGAAAGGCCCCCGGCCGTCCCACAAAAAGTGTGGCGGGGCCAACGCAAGCCCGCCCACCCGCCTGACGAAAGGGGCGCGCCCGGACCACACCAGGTGGCTCCGTGACGCGCCCCGTCAACCAGACGACCCCGGGCCCCGCGCGGGCCCGGACGTCAGGCGGATTCCTTCTTGGGCTCCGCGGCGTCCTTCTCCGGCTGTGCGTGGAGCACCACCGGCTCGCTCTTCTTGAGGATGACCTCCTCGGAGATGAGCACCTCGCGGGCCGTCTTGCGGGACGGGATTTCGTACATCACGTCCAGCATGGCCGACTCCAGGATGGAGCGCAGGCCACGGGCGCCCGCCTTGCGGCGGATGGCCTCGTTGGCAATGGCCTTGAGGGCGCCGTCGGTGAACTTCAGCGTCACGCCGTCCAGCTCGAAGAGCTTGCGGTACTGCTTGGTGAGCGCGTTCTTCGGCTGGTTGAGGATGTTGATGAGGGCGGCCTCATCCAGCTCCTCCAGCGCGGTGATGATGGGCAGGCGGCCGATGAACTCCGGAATCATGCCGAACTTCAGCAGGTCCTCCGGCTCCACGTGCTTGAGCAGCTCCGTGAGGCTGCGCTGCTTCTTGGATTGAACCTCCGCGCCAAAGCCCAGGCTGCGCCCACCCAGGCGCCGCTCAATCACCTGGTCCAGCCCGCCGAAGGCGCCGCCACAGATGAAGAGGATGTTGGTGGTGTCCACCTGCAGGAACTCCTGCTGCGGGTGCTTGCGGCCCCCCTTGGGCGGGACGTTGGCCACCGTGCCTTCGATGAGCTTGAGCAGCGCCTGCTGGACGCCCTCGCCGCTGACGTCGCGGGTGATGGAGGGGTTCTCCGACTTGCGGGCGATCTTGTCGATTTCGTCGATGTAGACGATGCCGCGCTGGGCCCGCTCGATGTCGTGGTCGGCGGCCTGCAGCAGGTTGACGATGATGTTCTCCACGTCCTCGCCCACGTAGCCGGCCTCGGTGAGGCAGGTGGCGTCGGCGATGGTGAAGGGCACGTTGAGGATGCGCGCCAGCGTCTGCGCCAGCAGCGTCTTGCCGCTGCCGGTGGGCCCCAGCAGGAGGATGTTGCTCTTCTGGAGCTCCACGTCCTCCATGGAGACCTTGGACTCGATGCGCTTGTAGTGGTTGTGCACGGCGACGGAGAGCGTCTTCTTCGCCCGCTCCTGCCCAATCACGTACTCGTCCAGCACCGCCTTGATTTCGGAGGGCCGGGGGATGCGCAGCTTGGTGTCCTTCGTCTCCTCGCGGTCAATCTCCTCCGCGATGATGTCGTTGCACAGCCCGATGCACTCGTCGCAGATGTAGACCGTCGGCCCCGCGATGAGCTTCTTGACCTCCTTCTGTGACTTTCCACAGAAGGAGCAGCAGAGGGTCTGGTTGTCTCGCTTCTCCACGTTCTTGCCCGCCATTTCGTCCCTCGCTGCGCCTGAAAGGCCCCGACCCCGAACTCCACCCCGTTCCTGGCTCGGGACCAATCTAGTCAGCCCCCGTCCGGAACGTCCACGCGCCTTCCGGGTACTTAACAGGGACTGTGCCGTGACGCAGAAAGCAGAAAGCCGGAGTCGCGGGGGCGCATTCCCGCGGCTCCGGCTGCCGGCCGAGGCCCCGAAGCCTCGGCAATCCGCCTACTTCTTCTCTTCCTTGCCCAGGCCCACGACCTTCCGGGGGTTCTGGATCTCATCGATGATGCCGTAGGCCTTCGCCTCGGACGCGCCCATGAAGTAGTCGCGGTCCGTGTCCTTCTCGACACGCTCGATGGACTGGCCGGTGTGCTTGACGATGAGCTCGTTGAGCTTCGCCTTCATCCGGAGGATTTCCTTCGCCTGGATTTCAATGTCCGTTGCCTGACCGCGCACACCGCCCAGGGGCTGGTGAATCATGATGCGGCTGGACGGCAGGGCGTAGCGCTTGCCCTTGGCGCCGGCGAGCAGGAGGACGGCCCCCATGGAGGCCGCCTGCCCCACGCAGATGGTGGACACCGGACACTTCACGTACTGCATGGTGTCGTAGATGGCGAGGCCCGCCGTCACCGACCCGCCCGGCGAGTTGATGTAGAGGTTGATGTCCTTGTCCGGGTCTTCCGACTCCAGGAACAGGAGCTGGGCGACGATGACGTTGGCCACGTCATCGTCGATCTCCGTCCCGAGCATCACGATGCGGTCCTTCAGGAGCCGGCTGTAGATGTCGTACGAGCGCTCACCCCGGTGGGTCTGCTCGATGACGTAGGGAACGGGCATGAAGGGCATGTCGACCTCGGTGAGAGAACCTTACGAATACTTCGCCCGGCTCCTCAGGAATTCAATCGTCTTTTCCTCTCTCAGTCGGAGAGCCAACCCGAGCCGCTCGTCGGCGCCCTTGAAGTACTTCTGCACCGCGGCCACCGGCTGGCCCGCCTCGTTGGCGAGCTGCTCGATGCGGGCGTCCACGTCCGCGTCGGAGGCCTGGATGCCCTCCTTCACCGCGATGGACTCGAAGAGCAGCGTGCCCTTCACTTCCTGGAGGGCCTTCTCGCGCATGTCCTCGCGCAGGCGGTTGAAGTCCAGGTTGAGCTGGCGGGGGTCCACGCCGGAGCGCTGGAGCTGCTGCAGCGCGCCGCGGAGCATGGAGTCCATGGCCCGCTCCACCATGGCGCGGGGCACGTCGAAGGTGTTGCGCTCCAGCAGCGCCTTCACCAGCGCCTCGCGCTCCTCGCCCTCCACCTGGGACTTGCGCGCCTTCTCCATGTCCTCACGGAGCTTGGTGCGCAGCTCGTCCAGGGACTGGGCGATGCCGGACTGCTTGGCGAAGTCGTCGTTCAGCTCGGGGACGATTTCCTTCTGCACGCCCTTGAGCGTGAGGTGGAAGCGCGCCGTCTTCCCGCGCACCTCCTCCACCCGGTACTCCTGGGGGAAGGCATAGTCGATGTCCTTGGACTCGCCGACCTTCACGCCCTCCAGGGCGGCAATCTTGGACTCCACCAGCTCACCGGGCTGCACCTGCACGGTGATGCCCTCCGCCTTGCTGCCGGTGAAGGGCTGGCCGTCCACGGTGGCGTCGAAGTCCACGGTGGCGTAGTCGCCGGAGGCGGCGGTGTCGCGGTCGGTGACGGGCTCCAGGCGGGCCATCGACTGGCGCATGCGCTCGAGCTGCTCGTTGACCTGCTCGTCGGTGACGGCGGTGTCGGACTTCGTCAGCGGCAGCTCGACGTAGTCCTTGGCCTCCACCTTGGGCTTCACTTCGACGCGGGCCTCGAAGGTGAACGGCGTGTTGGGCTTGAGGCCGGAGTTGGTGACCTGCGGCGTGGCGACGACCTCCACGTTGTGCTCGCGGATGGCCTCCACGTACGCGCTCTGCACCACGCGCTGGATGACCTCGTCCTCCACCTGGTCACGGAAGCGCTGCTCCAGGATGCGGCGAGGCACCTTGCCCTGACGGAACCCCGGCAGCCGCACCTGGCGGCCCAGGTTGGAGTACGCGCGGGAAAGCTCCTCCGCCACGCGGGCATTGTCGACCTCGATGGAGAGCTTCTTCTCAATGGGAGAGAGCTCTTCGACCTGGACCTTCATGCGGGCCTCGCTCGCCACCGCCGCCGAGTCAGTCGTTTCGGGCGGTGCCGGAAAAGTGGGACGTGCGCCTTTAGGGGATAGGCACGAACGGGTCAACGCGAAATGGGCGAGGAGGGACTCGAACCCTCACACCTTGCGGTACCAGATCCTAAGTCTGGCGCGTCTACCAGTTTCGCCACCCGCCCAGGGCTGCGTCGTCGTGCGCTGCTGCACCGTCTTACCGCGAAACGTCCGCGGGACGGCAGAGGCCGCAAAAAACAAAAGGCCCCTCCATTTCTGGAGGGGCCTTCACAATGAGAGCGGAGGGAATCGAACCCACAACCTATGGATTAAGAGTCCATTGCTCTGCCAATTGAGCTACGCTCCCGGCACTGCCCCGGTCCGTCGCCTGCGCGGCGTCCAGGTGGCGGCGGTAACTACAGAACGCCGCCTGCTGTGTCAAAACGTTTTTTCGCCTCCCCCTTCATTCCTGTCCGTGGCGATCGCTCCCGCCCGAGTTTTTCCGGGAGCCGATGCTGGTCCGCATGCCCTTCGGCCGGGCCTGACGCGCGACGCAGGCATGTGAAGCGAGCGCCCCGCGCCGATGTTCAACATGGCCTGTAGCACGCTGTTGCTCCCGCCCGGCGGGACGGCGGGCGTGTGACGGCTCGCGGTCAGCCACCTCAGGAGCATCGAGCGCCCCGCGGCCACCATGCGGGCGGACGGAGGTCGTCCGCCCTTTTCGCGCAGGACGTAGCAGGAGAAGACAGCGATGGAAGCCAACCCCCAACAGAAGGCGGAAGCAGCGGCGAGCGGCCCGTCAGCCGGGTGGACGCGGGAGCGCGTGGAGCTCGTGAAGCGGACCATCTGCCCTCGCGGCATCAGCGAGGACGAGTTCGCCCTCTTCATCGAGCAGTGCAAGCGCAGTGGCCTGGACCCGCTCCTCAAGGAGGCCTTCTGCGTGGCGCGCCGTCAGAATGTCGGCAACCGCGAGCGGCCCAACTGGGTGACGAAGTACGAGTTCCAACCCTCCGAGGCCGGGATGCTCGCACGCGCCGAGCGCTTCCCGGACTTCAAGGGCATCCAGGCGAGCGCGGTGTTCGCCGAGGACGACATCGTGGTGGACCAGGGCCGGGGCGAGGTGGTGCACCGCTTCAACCCCGCCAAGCGCAAGGGCGCGCTGGTGGGCGCCTGGTCGCGCGTGGTGCGCGAGGACAAGCTGCCGGTGGTGGTATGGTTGGACTTCAGCGGCTACGTCCAGCAGACGCCCCTGTGGTCCAAGATTCCCACCACCATGATTGAGAAGTGCGCTCGCGTGGCCGCCCTGCGCAAGGCCTACCCGGAGGCGTTCGGCGGACTCTACGTGCGGGAGGAGATGCCCGCCGAGGACTACGAGTCTCACTCCGACGAGCACGGCAGCGGCCCCTACGAAATGCTGGGCTCCAAGCCCGGGCCCCTCAAGGGCTCCTTCCCCGCGCTGGCGCCGCAGGAGCCCCGTCCGCAGCAGCCGGCCGCGGCCGCCGCGCAACTGGACATCGACGTGCCCCTGCAGCCCAAGCGGGCGCGTGGCGTCACGGTGGAGGCGGTGCCCGCCGTGACAACAGCGCCCCAGCGGGAGCAGGCGGAGCGGGAGCCCCAGGCGGCCGCCGCCGAGCCCGCGCCCCGGCCCAAGCCGAGCGCCGTGGTGGTGGCCTTCGGCCCGTACAAGGGGAGGACGGCCTCCGAGCTCTCCGACGACGAGCTGAGCGAGTCCATCGACCTGGCCAACGAGAAGCTGATGGAGCAGCCCCGGGCGCGCTGGGCCAAGGCGATGCGGGAGAACCTGCTGGCCCTGGAGGCGGAGACGGAGCTGCGCTGCCGGGTGCCGGCCTCGAAGGGCGGCAACGGCGCGGCCCATGATGCGTGAGGCGGAGTGTCGGTAACCGTCGGGCCGTGAGGGGGCGCCCCCGCTGCGAAAGTGGCGGGGGCGTTCCTGCTTCAGCCGGCTGGAAGGTGCGCGCTCGGAGGGACTTGAACCCCCAACCCCCGGGTTCGAAGCCCGGTGCTCTATCCAGTTGAGCTACGAACGCAATTTCGAGGGTGGAGAAGGGCGGCCAACCGGGATCGAACCGGTAACCTCCGGAGTCACAGTCCGGCGCTCTAACCAGTTGAGCTATGGCCGCCGTTACAGCGTTACCGCGAACGGCGTTTGAAGCGGCGGCTTCCCTACCTTGGAAACCGGGAGCCTGACAAGGCCCAAATGTTACTTACGGCCAGGTTGGCGCCCCAGGCAGGGCTCGAACCTGCGACCCCCGGCTTAGAAGGCCGGTGCTCTATCCAGCTGAGCTACTGGAGCTGGCCGGGCTGCCTGCTGCCAATACTGCACTTCAAGTCGGGGCGAGAGGATTCGAACCTCCGACCCCCTGCGCCCAAGGCAGGTGCGCTACCAGGCTGCGCTACGCCCCGAGAAGTCCGGCATTGTTGAACCATCCCGAACGGACGCGCAAGGCCGACGTGACTGACGGCCTCGCATTCCGGACGGCTACAAGCCCAGCAGGTGGGGCTTCATCTTCTGGAAGGCCTTCCCCCGGTGGGAGATGGCGGACTTCTCCTCCGGCGTCAGCTCCGCCAGGGCCCTGTCCCCGCCCGGGAGGATGAAGACGGGGTCATAACCGAAGCCGTGGCTGCCCTTGGGCGCATGCCCGATGCGGCCGTCGCACTGCCCCACCTCCACCTTCGCCTCCCCGCCCCCGGGCCGGACCAGCGCCAGCGCGCAGCGGAAGGACGCGGTGCGCTGGGCGTCCGGCACGCCGGCCAGCTCGGCCAGCAGCTTCTCGTAGCGGGCCCGGTCATCCCCGGGGGCATAGCGCGCGGACTGCACGCCGGGCCGGCCGCCCAGCGCGTCCACACACAGCCCGGAGTCGTCCGCCAGGGTGAGCAGGCCGGTGGCGTCCGCGTAGGCGCGGGCCTTCATCACGGCGTTCTCCTCGAAGGTGGCGCCGTCCTCCACCGGCTCGGGGACAGGCGGCAGGTCCGCCAGGGACACCACCTCCACCGCGTCTCCCACGAGGCCGCGCAGCTCGCGCAGCTTGCCCTGGTTGGTGGTGGCGAACAGCAGCCGGGGCCTCGCCGTCATCCCAGCACCTGCGCCTGCGCGGCCGTCAGCCGCTGGATGGCGGCCAGCCCGCCGTCCACCATGGCGTCCAGGGCCTTGCGGTCGAAGAGCTGGTGCTCCGCCGTCCCCTGCAGCTCCACCATGCGGCCGTCCGCGGTGGCGACGAGGTTCAGGTCCACGTCCGCGGTGGAGTCCTCGTCATAGTCCAGGTCCACCCGGACCTCGCCCTTCACGATGCCCACGGACACGGCCGCCAGCGGCGTCAGCTTGGGCAGCTTGGAAATCGTTCCGGCCTTCTGCAGCGAGCGCAGCGCCAGCACCAGCGCCACGTAGGCCCCGGTGATGGAGGCGGTGCGGGTGCCGCCGTCCGCCTGGAGCACGTCACAGTCCAGCGTGAGGGTGCGGGTGCCCAGGGTGGACAGGTCCACCGCTGCGCGCAGGGAGCGGCCGATGAGCCGCTGGATTTCCATGGTGCGGCCCGTCTGCTTGCCCTTGGCGGACTCGCGCGGGTTCCGCGAGTGCGTGGCGCGCGGCAGCATGCCGTACTCCGCCGTCACCCAGCCGGTGCCCTTGCCCATCAGGTGTGGCGGGACGCGCTCCTCCGTGGAGCAGGTGACGAGCACCTTGGTGTGGCCGAACTCCACCTGCACCGAGCCCTCCGCGTAGCGGGAGACACCGGGGGTGAGGACGACGGGGCGAAGGTCCAGCGCACCACGTTGGAAGGAACGCACAGCAGGCTCCAGGGAAATGAGGACGAGCGCCCCCTTCTCTACCAGAGCCTCGCCGCGCGGGTGGTGATTGCCGTGGCGCCGTTGCACTCAGGGCGACACGGGGCCCGCCACCTCGGTCCCCCGGACGGCGTCCCGGCGCCGCGTCTCCTTGAGGAAGGCCAGCACGCCCTCGGTAATCGCCTCGGCCAGCTTCTCCTGGTACTCCGGCCGCGCCAGCCGGGGGCCCTCCACGGGATGGGAGATGTAGCCCACCTCCACCAGGACGGCCGGGCACTCCACGCCGGAGAGGACGAAGAAGGGCGCCTGCTGCACGCCCCGGTTCGCCGCGCGCGTCTTTCGCACCAGGCGCGGGTGGATGGCGTAGGCCAGCCGCGAGGAGTCCGCGTGCGCCTCCGTGCGCGCCAGGTCCTGGAGGATGAAGGCCAGCGTGGAGTCCGTCCGCGCGGCGCGGGACATGGGCGCCTCCGCGTTCTCCCGGTCCGCCACCGCGAGCGCGGCGTCTCCGGAGGCGCTGGCGGACAGGAAGTACGTCTCCACGCCCTCGGTGCGCGCGCGCATCCGCCGGGTGGGCATGGAGTTGGCGTGGATGGAGATGAACAAGTCTGGCGCGTGGTCGTTGGTCCACGCCACGCGCTCCGTCAACGACACCAACGTGTCCCGCTCGCGCGTCAGGAACACGTCGCCGCCCGCGGCCTCCAGCTTGTCGCGCAAGCGGAGCGTAATCTGGAGCGCGACGTCCTTCTCCCGCAGCTTCCCGGGGCCCCTGGCGCCCTCCTTCGCGCCACCATGCCCCGGGTCGATGATGATGCGCGCGGGACGCTCCGCCGCCCCGGCGATGACGGGGACCAGCCAGAGCAGGGACAGGAGGCCGAGGAGGGGGCGGCGCGGCGACGGCATGCGAGGCCGCATGCTACCGGAGCCCGGCCACCAGGGCGAAATCCGGGCCTCAGCCCACCACGTCGATGCCCGGCTTCCCCGCCTGGACCTCGCCAATGAGCGCCGCGTCCACGCCGGCCGCCTCCAACGCCTTGAGCGCCTTGAGCGCCTGCCGCGCGGGGACGCTGGCCAGCAGGCCGCCGTTGGTCTGCGCGTCCGCGAGCACCCACTGGATGCACTCGGGCAGCCCTTCAGGGAAGCGGACCTTCTTGTGGACGTGGGCGAGGTTGGACTTCGTGCCGCCGGGGACCACGCCCTCCTCCGCCAGCGCGGGCACCTCCGCGATGAGCGGGATGCGCTCCAGGTCCAACGTGGCGCGCGCCCTGGCCGCGGTCATCATCTCCAGCAGGTGCCCCAAGAGGCCGTAGCCCGTCACGTCCGTGAGGGCGTTCACCTTGAACTTCCCGGAGGCGAACACCTCGCCGGCGGCGCGGTTGAGCGTCGTCATGACGCCCAGCGCCCGCTTCGCGAGCTGCCTGGACGCCACGCCCCGCTTGATGGCGGTGGTGGCGATGCCCGAGCCCAGGGGCTTGGTGAGGAAGAGCACATCGCCCGGCTTCGCCCCCGCGTTGGTGAGCACCTTCTTCGGGTGCACCACGCCGGTGACGGCCATGCCGAACTTGGGCTCCGGGTCCCGGATGCTGTGGCCGCCCAGGATGGGGATGCCGGCCTCGTCCGCCTTGGACTGGCCGCCCGCCAGGATTCTCTGGAGCACCTTCAGCGGGAGCTCGTCCGGGAAGCACACCAGGTTGAGCGCGAAGAGGGGCCGCGCGCCCATGGCGTAGATGTCCGACAGCGCGTTCGCCGCGGCGATGGCGCCGAACTGGAACGGGTCGTCCACCACGGGGGGGAAGAAGTCCACCGTCTCCACCACGGCCATGCCGGGCGCCAGCCGGTACACGGCCGCGTCGTCATTCGTGGAGAACCCCACCAGGGCCTGGGGGCCCTTGTTGGTGGACTTGAGCCCGCCCAGCACGGTCGCCAGGTCCGAGGCCCGCAGCTTCGCCGCGCAGCCCGCGCAGTGGCTCAGCTCGGTGAGACGCTTCGCCGTGTCCTTCTTCTTCTCCGCCATGGCCCGCTCCCCCGCGCCTCGCCGTCCCGGCGCGGGCCCCGGAATGAGGGCCCGGCCATTTCACCGCTCAGGCCGCGCGGATGTAGTCCCGCTTGAGGAGCTGCACCACGGCCTCGGCGGTGACGACGTCGTCCGCGTCCGCGTGGTCCAGCACCGCGTTCAGGGTGCCGTAGTTGTGCACCAGTTGGAGCACGTCCAGCAGCTCCGGCGCCAGCTCCTTGAGCGGCGGCGTCAGCGGCGAGGCCAGCGCCAGCGGCGCATCCGCCGACGGCAGGCTCGGCTGCAGGCGCTTGATTTCGTCCAACTGGCGGAGCGCGTCCATGAGGAGCGCCTCGGTGGACGAGTCCAGCTCCACCATGAACTCCTGGTTCTCCGCCGGGCGCAGCTCGAAGTCGCCCTCTTCCCAGGTGATGATGCGGTTGAAGCTCTTCTGCGGCCCCAGGCTGTGGTTCTCCCCGATGACGGCGTAGTACACGCGGCCCTGGCGCAGGTAGATGCGCCCTTCCTGGTCGCTGCGCTGCACCACCAGCACGCCGTTCTTCTTGGACGTGTGGAAGAGCTGGAGCAGGTCCGGCAGGGGAATCTCTTCAATCTTCCCCGTCATGGAGCTGGCCTTGTTGGTGGTCCGCGCGGCCTGGGCGGCGGCGGCCTCCTCCAGCTTCAGGCGGGCGGTGCCCTCATCCACGCTGGCGCCCTCGGCGCCCTGGTGCACCAGCTTGAGGATGGACGTGCCAATCAGGATGCGGTCGCCCTCCTTCAGGCGCGACTGCTTCACCTTCTCGCCGTTGACGAAGGTGCCGTTGGTGGAGCCCAGGTCCTCGATGGTGATGCTCCCATCGGAGAAGCTGATGCGCGCGTGCTTGCGGGAGACCATGTCCTCCACGAGCACCATGTCCAGCTCACTGGAGCGGCCGATGACGATGTGCTTGTCCGCCTTCAGCGGGAATTCGCCGCCCTGGTACTTCCCTGAGATGAACTTGAGGGCGTAGGTCTTTTGGGTGTCCATGGTCGTCAGCCAGCCTGCTCCGCCTTGCCGGGGTCCTTCACCAGGTTGAGGTACATCTGCGCGCTCTTGTTGCCGGGGCTGCGCACCAGCACGTCCTCCCAGACCTGCACCGCCTCCGCCCTCCGCCCGGCCGAGTACAGCGCGACTCCATACTGGATGTGTCCCGGAATGAAAGCCGGGTTCTGGGCGATGACCTGCTCGTATTCGATGAGGGCCGCCGCGTTGTCACCCGCGTCGCGCAGGGCGTTGCCCAGCTTGAGGCGGATGTCCACGAACTGCGGACACAGCGCGAGCGCGCGCCGGTACTCTTCAATGGCCTTGGCCCACACGCCACTGGAGGCGAAGACGTCGCCAATCTCGCCGTACATGTTGGCGATCTTCTTCTCGACGTAGGGGTCGAGCTCGCCGGGGCCGCCTTTCTGCTGGGAGAGGGCGGCCTGGTAGACCTCCTTCGCCTCGGCGTACTTCCCCATGTCGTTGTAGATGACGGCCAGGTTGAGCGCCGCCTCTGTGTAGGCGGGGTTCAGCTTCAGCGCGGATTCGAACGCGCGCTGCGCCCGGGCGAACTGCCCCTGGTCGTGGTAGATGATGCCGAGCATGTTGAATACGTCCGCGAACGTCGGATTCTGCTCGACGATCTTCGCGAGGTATTGCTCGGCCTGCGCGTACTGCTTCTTCTCGAAGTAGCCGCGCCCGAGGGTCAGTAGCTGCTTGAGGGGCTCTTCCATGAATCGGCCCGCCAGGGCCCTGCCTCCGAGACGGCTAGCCTACATGAGGCTGGGAGAAAACAAGAATTCATCACCACTGAATGACAACAAGAGGCGCCGCTCGCCTCGGGTATCCACCGGCTTCGCCGGCAGCGCCCCCCGCAGGCGCCAATGCTCCGTCACCACCGCGTCGTCCCGCTCCAGCCGGACGTACCACGCCTCCACCTGGTAGGCCCGCGCCCGGACCTGCCGCAACCGCGCCCACTCCGGCCCGCCTGGCCCGGGCGTGTCCGGCCCCGCGAGCCGCTCCAGCCCTTCGGCGTCCGCCGCCTGGAGCGCCCTGCGCCGGGACTCCAGCGCCGTCACCACGGCCTGGAGCCGGGGCGCCGCCGTCGTCTCCGGCACCCACTTGCCACCCCGCACCACGAAGGGTACTCGCTCCACGCCCGCCGTGCCCACCCGGGTGTCGCCCAGGGTGCCCTCGAAGTCGAGCGTCGCGTGCGCCTCCGCCCGCTGTCCGCCGGGCGCCACGTTGACGGTGATGCGGGCGAAGCGGTGCTTCTGGGACTTCAGGGGTTGAGGCGCGCCGCGCACCGGCAGCCACAGGCTGCTGGACTCCGTCTCCTTGAGGGCGGTGATGATTTCCAGCTCGGGCCCGGCGGCCGCGCCCAGGAAGCGCGGGATGAACAAGGCCAGGGTGGCGCCCAGCGCCAGGAAGACGATGAGGCCGCCTCCGAAGCGGCTCCAGTCCTGGGTCGTGCTCACGAGCCCAGCATGCGCTGGGCGCGCTCCGCGGCGGGCGTGCCGGGGAGCCGCCGCAGCACCTGGCGCAGCGTGTCCTGCGCCTTGGCGGTGTCATTCAGCTTCACATAGGCCTCGTGCAGATCGAAGAGGGCCTCCTCCTCGAACTCCGTGCCCGGGTAATGGCGCAGCAGGCCCTCCAGGCGCTGGGCCACGGCCTTCCAGCGCTCGCGCTGCTGGTAGAAGTGGGCCGCGTACAGCTCGTGCGAGGCGAGCCGCCGCCGGGCGTCCTCCAGGTGCTCCTTCGCGTCCGGCACGTACTGGGACTGCGGGTACTGTCGGAGGAACTCCTGCATGGCCACCAGCGCGGAGCGGATCTCGCCCTGGTCCTTCTCGTTGGAGGGCGGCAGGGCGAAGAACTCGGAGGGGTAGGCCCGCACGTGCGTCATGGCGGACTGGAAGGCGGCGTAGTCCACCTTGGCGTGCGTGGGGTGGAGCTTGATGAAGGCCTGGTACTGCTCCTTGGCCTCGGGGAAGGCCTCGCGCTCGAAGTCCACGTCGGCCAGCTTCAGCTCGGCCTCGCGGGCGGCCTCCTGGTAGGGGAACTTCGTCCGGACGTACTCGAAGTACTTCTGGGCGCGGAGGAAGTCCTTGTTCTCCAGGGCCTCGGCGCCGAGCCGGAGGTTCTCATCGGCCACGGCGGCGTAGTCAGGCTCGCCGGCCTGGCCCTGAGTGAGGGCGGTGCAGCCGGTACCGAACAACAGGAAGGCGGACAGGAAGGCGACGGCGGAACGCATCCCCACCACGCTATTCCTCCGGCCCCGAGGGGTCCAGCGAAGCTTCACCGAGCAACCGGTGGATGACGTCCTCCGAGAAGCCCCGGCTGTCCAGGAGCCGTCCTGCGCGGGCCCGCTCCCGGGCCCCCAGCGGACGGCCGAGCAGCCCCCGCTTCTCCAGCACCGCGCGGGCCGTGGCCAGCGCGTCGAAGGCCACCACGTCGCTCGCCTCGGAGATGGCCTGCTGGGCCGTCCCCTCCTCCAGCCCGTGCGCCCGCAGCCGGTGCGCCACCGCCTGGGGCCCCAGCCGGCCCCGCCCCAGGAGCAGGGTGGCCCGCTCCCGCGCGAAGCGCTCGTCGTCCAGGTAGCCCCAGTCCTTCACGCGGGCGAGCGCGGCTTCGGACACCGCTTCGGTGAAGCCCTTCCGGGCCAGGGCCTGCTCCAGCTCCCGGCGGCTGCGCCCGCGCATGGACAGGAGCTTCAGGCACGCGTCCGTGGCACGGCGAACAGCGTCGGGCCCTTCATCCTCCGGAGGCATGGCGGGATACCTAGCATGTGGTAACAGGCGCGGCCATGCACCCCGTCCTCGCCCGCTTCCTCGCCGCCGACGCCGCTCGGGAAACGCTCCACAAGCAGCAGTCCGGAGGAGCGCTGTCCGCCGAAGAGCAGGCCTTCACCGACGCCGCCTCCGCGAACCCGAAGCACAAGGCCGTGCTGCTGGGCGTGGGGGGCCGCACCCTGTCCACCGACGCCCAGGCCTCGCTGGTGCTGCTGGCCGCGCACGCCGCGGTCCGCGCGCTGGACCAGGACGCCACCCTGGCCGAGCCCACGAAGAAGGCCCGCGAGGCCCTGGCCGAGGAAGGCGCCAGCCCGGAGGAGACGGACGCCTTCCTGGCCTCCATCCTCCTGGAGGAGGCCTTCGGCTACGAGCAGGACGTGGACGCGTTCGACAGCGAATACGTGAAGGAGGCGCTGGGCGAGGTGCCCGCGCTGGCCGCGCTCACCAAGGAGGCGGTGGACGCGCTCTTCCTCACCTTCGTGAAGGCCGCCGCCAACGACGCGGAGCGGAAGGTGCGCGAGGGCATGGCCCGCGCCCTCTTCGACATCGCGTGGTCGGAGGGGCCCGCGCCCATCAACCCGGAGCACATGGAGGCCGTGCTCGACGCGGAGGTGGTGGACCGGCCCGAGGAGGAGCAGGAGGCCAAGGTGCAGGCCACCGCGCAGCTGCTCCAGGCGCTCTCCAAGGAGGGCCTCATCGGCCCCATCCGCCTGTCCCGGCTGCGCGCGCTGCTGGGTGAGGACGACGCGTAGACGGTGGGGCCCTGGCGCCCTGCCCCGCCGGCCGCGTGTGCCGGCGGGACGGGCAGGCCCCTAGAAGCGCTCGATCTGGAAGTCGTCGTCCCCACCGGCCGCGGCGGGTGCCGGCGCGGGCGCGGGTGGGCGCGCGGCGGGAGGCGCCATGGGGCGCCCCATGGGAGCGCCGGCCGGAGCCCCCGGACGCATGGCCTGCGGCGGCGGAGCCCCCGGGCGCATCTGCTGGGGCGCCGGAGCCCCCGGACGCATGGGCTGCGCCATGGGCGCCGGAGCGGGCGCGGCCTGCGGCGCCGGAACCCCCGTGGGCGCCCCCTTCTGCGCGAACGCCGAGGAGCCCGGGATGGGCCGCGACTCGCCGGGCTTGGAGTCGAAGTTGTCCCACTTGGAGTCGGACGTGCCGCTGATGCCGGAGAAGCGCAGCGCGAAGTCGTCCGGGTTGGTGGCCTGCCGGTGGGCCTCCTCGTAGGTGACGAGCCCCTGCCGCACCAGGCTCATCAGCGACTGGTCGAAGGTCTGCATCCCGTACGTATCCGTGCCCTGGGCAATGGCGTCGTGGATCTCCTTCGTGCGGTCCTTGTCTTCAATCATCTCTCGCACGCGGGCCGTGACGCGCAGCACCTCCACGGCGGCCACGCGGCCCTTGCCGTCCGCGCGCGGCACCAGCCGCTGGGACACCACGCCCTTGAGCACGCTGGCCAACTGCAGACGCACCTGCTTCTGCTGGTGCGGCGGGAAGGCGGAGACGATGCGGTTGATGGTCTCCGTGGCGTCCAGCGTGTGCAGCGTGGACATCACCAGGTGGCCCGTCTCCGCGGCGTGGAGCGCCGTCTCAATCGTCTCGTGGTCACGCATTTCGCCCACGAGGATGACGTCCGGGTCCTGGCGCAGCGCGCTCTTGAGCGCCTGCGCGAAGCTCATCGTGTCCACGCCCACCTCGCGCTGGTTCACGATGGAGCGCTTGTCGCGAATGAGGAACTCGATGGGGTCCTCAATCGTCATGATGTGGCTGGTCTCGTTGGCGTTGATGTGGTCGATCATCGCCGCCAGCGTGGTGGACTTGCCGGAGCCCGTGGTGCCCGTCACCAGCACCAGGCCGCGCTCCTCGCCGCAAATCTTGGCGAGAATCTGGGGCAGCAGCAGGTCCTGGATGGTCATCACCTTGAAGGGGATGACGCGCAGCACTGCGCCCACCGTGCCGCGCTGCTGGAAGACATTCACACGGAAGCGCCCGAGCCCCGGCACGCCGTAGGCGAGGTCCACCTCGTTGCTCGCCTTGAACTTCTCCTTCTGGAACTCGTTCATGATGCCGAAGGCCATGCGCGCCACCTCCTCGGGAGGGAGGCGGCGGCCGTCCTTCAGCGGAACCAGCGAGCCGTCCACGCGGAACATGGGCGGCAGGCCTGCCTTGAGATGAATGTCGGAGGCACCGCCACGCAGGGCGATCTGGAGGATCTCGTTGAGTTCCATGAGCGGCGTGAATGCTACCAGACGCTCGCGCATGCATGCGATGGGGCGTGATGGACCCCGAAAAACACATCGGCGGAGGCCCTCGGATGAGGACCCCCGCCGCGTGGGACAACCGAGCTGCTGAGCGGACCGCTTAGCGCTTGGAGAACTGGAACCGGCGACGCGCGCCCGGCTGACCGTACTTCTTGCGCTCGACCGCGCGAGCATCGCGGGTGAGGAAGCCGGCCTTCTTCAGCGCCGGACGGAACTCCGGGTTGAAGGAGCACAGCGCCCGGGCGATGCCGTGGCGGATGGCGCCGGCCTGGCCGGAGAGACCGCCACCCTTGACGTTGACCGTGACGTCAACCTTGCCCTTCTGCTCGAGGATCTCGAGGGGCTGGTTGAGGATCATCTTGGACGTCTCACGGCCGAAGTACGCGTTCAGCTCGCGGCCGTTGATGGTGACGAGGCCAGTGCCAGGACGAATCCAGACGCGGGCGGTGGCCTCCTTGCGGCGGCCGGTGGCGTAGAAACCGAGCTCTTGGTGGATGGGCATGGACGTTGTCTCCCTTACGCCTCGACCTCGAACGCGGAGGGCTTCTGGGCCGCGTGCGGGTGCGTGTCACCTGCGTAGACCTTCAGCTTCGTCATCATCTGGCGGCCGAGCGCGTTGCGCGGAAGCATGCGCCGCACGGCGTTGATGATGATGTCCTCGGGGTGACGCTGGCGGAGCTTCTCCAGGTTGGTGATCTTCAGGGCGCCCGGGAAACCCGCGAACGGGTGCCGGTAGTACATCTTGTCCTGCTCCTTCGTGCCCGTCACCTTCACCTTTTCGGCGTTGATGACGACCACGTGGTCGCCCGTGTCCATGGACGGCGTGTAGATGGCCTTGTGCTTGCCCTTCAGGAGGGTGGCAATCTGGCTCGCCGCGCGGCCCAGCACCTTGTCGGACACGTCGATGACGTGCCACTGGCGCTTGATGTCCCCAGCCTTCGCGCTGTAGGTCTTCTGCGACATTTCGTGCACTCCAGACTTCTCGCGGCCGCCGTGTGCATTCCAGGGACCGCTGCTCGTGCTTTATCAACCGCGGGTCGACCGTGAAAACTTCACGGAGGCCCGGAAAGGCCGACCGTCCTAGTGGGTGTGGAGGATCAAGTCAAGGTCACACCGCACCAGGCGTCCGGATTCCCCGCCCTCCCCCGCCGGAACATCCCGGAAAGCGGGCCAGCGCCTACCTGGCCGCTCCCCCCGCCGGCCCGGCGCCGCCCGGAGGGCCGCCTGGAACCGCGGGCTTCTTGAAGCGCTCCTTCAGGTTGGCGAAGAAGTTCTTCTCCTCGGTGGTGGGGGGCCCTTCGCGGGGCGCGTCCATGTCCATCACCTCAATCACCTCTGGCGGCAGGTCCTCCAGGAAGCGCGAGGGCGTGCGGGGCACCTCCTTGCCGCGCTTCACGCGGGTGGCCGCGCGGGTGAGGTAGAGCACCTCCTTGGCGCGGGTGATGCCCACGTAGCAGAGGCGGCGCTCCTCCTCGAGGTTCTGCGCCTCGCCCTGCATGCCCCCGTGGGGCATCAGGTCCTCCTCCATGCCGATGAAGAAGACGAGCCGGTACTCCAGGCCCTTGGAGGCGTGCACCGTCATCAGGGTGACGCGGCGGTTGGCGCCCGGCACCTCCTCTTCCTCCTGCCGGGTGTCCAGGCTCAGGCGGTTGAGGTACGTCAGCAGGCTCGCCTTGGGGCCTTCGCGCTTCTCGAAGTTCTCCAGGGAGTTGAGCACGCCGTCCACGCCCTTGAGCTTCTTGTCCGCGGCGGTGGCGCTGGTGGCGTGGGCGCGGGTGGCCTCGCGGAAGCCAATCTCCTCCAGCAGCTTGCGCGTCACGTTGGCCAGCTGGCCGTGCTCGTACGCGGCGCGGTAGCGCTCCACCATCTCCACGAAGTCCAGCACCCGGGCGCCGGCCCCGGGCGGCAGGTCCTCGTAGTCGGCGGCCTTCTTCATCACCGTCCACAGCGTGACGCCCTCGCCCCGCGCGTGGACGCTCAGGCGCTCCATCGTCACGTCGCCAATGCCCCGCGAGGGCACGTTGACGATTCGCAGGAGGGAGATTTCGTCCAGCTTGTTCACGATGACCTTGAAGTACGCGATGACGTCCTTCACCTCGCGCCGGTCGAAGAACTCGCTGCCGCCCACGACCTCGTAGCCGATGTTCTTCTCCCGCAGCATCTCCTCGATGGGACGGGACTGGCCGTTGGTCCGGTAGAGCACCGCGATGTCATCCGCGGAGATGCCCAGGGCCATGTGCTTCTGGATTTCGTGCGCGACGAAGCGGGCCTCCTCCTCGTCATTGGGGCACGTCACCACCTTCACCTTCGTGCCCCCCTTGCGGTCGGTCCACATCTGCTTGGCCTTGCGCTCGGGGTTCTTCGCGATGACGGCGTTGGCCGCGTCCAGCACCGTCTGCACGGAGCGGTAGTTCTGCTCCAGGCGCACTTCCTTCCCGCCCGGGAAGAGGCGGTCGAAGTCCAGGATGTTGCGCACCTCCGCGCCGCGCCACGAATAGATGCACTGGTCGTCGTCACCCACCGCGCACACGTTGCGGGAGCGGCCGGCCAAGAGCTTCAGGAGCTCCAGCTGCGCGGTGTTGGTGTCCTGGAACTCGTCCACCAGCAGGTAGCGGAAGCGCCGGGTGTACTTCTCGTAGAGGTCCGGGTGCTCGCGCAGCAGGCGCGCGGGGAGCAGGAGCAGGTCGTCGAAGTCCACCGAGCCCTGCGCCTTCAGCGAGAGCTGGTAGTCCGGGTACACCAGGTGGGTGATGAGGTCGTAGTCATCCCCAATCCCCTCCGGCTTGGGCTCCGGCGCCTTGCCGGAGTTCTTCGCCTTGGAGATGAGCGTGAGCACCTTGCGCGCGTCGAAGGCGCGGTCGTCGATCTTGTGCTCGCGCATGGCGCGCCGGATGTTGGCGAGCTGGTCGCCCATGTCCGCGATGGCGAACTTCCTGGGCCAGCCCAGCCGGTGGATGTCCTCGCGGAGCATCTCCGCGCCAAAGGCGTGGAAGGTGCAGACCAGCACGCCCTGCGCCCGGGGCCCCGCCATGTGGACCAGGCGCTCCTTCATCTCCGTGGCGGCCTTGTTGGTGAAGGTCACCGCCAGGATGTTGCGGGCCATGATGAGGCCCGGCCGCTCATTGAGCAGGTGGACGATGCGGTGGGTGATGACGCGAGTCTTGCCGCTGCCAGCGCCTGCAAGCACGAGGAGCGGCCCCTCCAGGGTGACCACGGCCTCGCGCTGCGGAGGATTGAGCTTCGAGAGGTCCATTGCGCGCGGGGCGGGGATACCCTTTGATTCGTTCGTGCGCGACTCTTTTTTCCCCAGGCGCCCTGGCGCTCTGCTCGCATTCGTCCTGGGCACCACCGGCTGCGTTGGCGAGTCCGGCTCGCCCCCGGAGGTGACACCCGTGGTGGCGGCGGAGCGCGCGCCCTGCGTGTACTTCAAGCAACTCTCCCCCTTCCTCCCAGAGCGGCTGGACGGCTTCACGGTGGCGCACACCCAGGGCTCCACCGGGAAGTACGGCGACGTCTCCGTCTCCGAGGCGGAGCGGCGCTACACCCGGGGTGAGGGGCGCGAGGTGAAGGTGCGCATCGTGGACACCACCATGGGGGAGCGGATTGGCAAGGCCATTCAAGAGGCCGCGGAGCGCTCCCGGGGCAAGGCGGCCAGTGACCCCTCCGCCCCCATCCACCTGGACGATGCCGTGGGCTTCGTGCGGTACGACGCTGAGGAGTCCGTGGCCGAGGCGAACCTCCTGGTGGGGGGCCGCTACGTGGTTGCCGTCACCAGCCGGGGATTTCCGGGTACGGTGGAGGTGCGCCGGGTGGCGCGCGGCATCGACCTCGCGGGACTGGCCCGCCTGAGGCCCGGTCCGAACTGATGAAGGAGTGTCCCAGGTGGTGAAGGACAAAGGAACGCGGCCAGACAAGGCGGACCTGGTCGCGCAGGAGAAGGCGGCGCGTGAGCTGGTGTCCACCCTGGGCAAGCGGGAGTTCCTGGAGCAGTTCCAGAGACTGGCCAAGAGCTTCGCGGCCGACCCGGGCAACCCCGGCTCCTACGCGTGCGAGGGCTGCCAGCGCTGCGCCAACTGCATGTTCTGCAAGGACTGCGACAGCTGCTTCACGTGCACGCACTGCACGCGGTGCGAGCTGTGCAACAACTGCTCGCACTGCGTGGACTGCAAGAGCTGCAACGCGTGCGCGTACTGCGTCCAGAGCGAGAACTGCTCCACCAGCGCGTACCTGGTGCTGTGCCGCAACCTGCAGGACTGCAACTACTGCTTCGGCTGCGTGGGCCTGGCCAAGAAGGACTTCCACATCCTCAACGTCCCCTTCCCGCGGACGGAGTACTTCAAGGTCGTGGGCCGGCTGCGCAAGGAGCTGGGGATTCCGTAGGCCCCAGCCCCACCCCGCTTCTCACTAGAGGGCGCGCACGTAGAGGGCCTTCAGGTACTCCGTCTCCGGCAGCCCGGCCAGCACCGGGTGGTCCAGCCCCGCGCCCCGCCGCTCCAGAATCTGCACCGGCCGCTTCGCATCCGCGGCGGCCGCCAGCACCATCTGCTCGAAGGCGGCGCGGTCCAGCTTGCCGGAGCAGGAGCAGGTGACGAGCAGCCCGTCCGGCTTGAGGCAGCGGAAGGCGCGCAGGTTCAGCTCATGGTAGGCGCGCAGCGCGGTGGCCAGGCCCTCGCGGCGCTTGGCCAGCCCGGGCGGGTCCAACACCACGGTGTCGAAGCGGCGCCCGCCGGTGTCGAAGCGGCGCAGCACGTCGAAGGCGTTGGCGTGCTCCACGGTGACGTTGGCGCGGCCGTTGGCCTCGGCGTTGGCCCTGGCGCGCGCGGCGGCCTTCTCGTCCTGCTCCACCGCCAGCACCGACGTGCAGGTGCGCGACAGCGAGAGCGCGAAGCCGCCGTGGTAGCTGAAGAGGTCCAGCGCGTCACCGCGCGCCAGCTCCCCGGCGCGCAGGTGGTTGTCCACCTGGTCCAGGAAGGCGCCCGTCTTCATGTCGCCCTGGAGGTCCACCTCGAAGCGGTTCTCCCCCTCGTGGTAGGTGAAGCGCGCGGCGCCCTCGCCGTGCAGCAGGCGCGCCTCGCGGGGCAGGCCCTCGAAGTCACGGCCGGAGGCGTCGTCCCGGCACATGACGTGGGTGGCGCCGGTGAGCTCCACCAGCATCCTCGCCAGCGTCTCCTTGCGCGCGTCCATGCCCTCCGAGAGCGTCTGGAGCGTGAGGCCCTTGCCGTAGCGGTCCACGAAGAGGCCCGGGAGCTGGTCCGCCTCGCCGTGCACCAGGCGCAGCCCGTCCCGGTGGGAGAGGTACGCCCGGCGCGCCAGGGCCGCCTCCAGCCGGCGGCGGAAGAAGGCGTCGTCCACCGGCTCGTCGGCGGGGCCCTTGCGCGTCAGCAGGCGCAGCGCCAGGGGCGAGCGGCGGGCGTAGAGGGCCTGGCCAATGGGGTTGCCCTGGGCGTCCACCACCAGCACCACGGCGCCGGGGCCCTTCACGTCGGGCGGGGCGGCGATTTCGGTGCGGTACACCCAGGGATTGAAGTGCCGCAGCGAGCGCGCCCCCTTGGGGGTGACACGCGCGACGGGCAGGGCTGCTTGGGGGGGCATCAGGCTCACTCCAGGCCGCGAGCGGCCAGTTCTTCGTCGTCCTCGCCGCGAAGGTGCCCGATTTCGTGCAGCAACGTCACGCGGATCTGCTCGCGAAGCTCGTCGGGCGTCCGGACGGCGCGCGCCAGGTTGCGGCGGTAGAGCACCACGGAGCGGCACGGCACCTCGGAGCCGTCACAGGGCTCGGCCAGCGGCGGGCCCCGGAACAGGCCCAGAATCGTGGGCGACAAGGGCGGCTGGTTGGCCAGCAGGTCCGCGTCCGCGGGCAGCTCCTCCGCGGTGACGGGCACGCCGTCCAGGTCCCCGCGCATGTCCTCGGGCAGCGCGGCGACGGCCTTCACCACCTCCGCGCGGAAGGCCTCCTCCGGGGGCAGCGGCGGCTCGGGGAAGTCCTCCGGCGCCAGCGCGCGCGCCTTGTCGAAGTGGACCTGCGCCTGCTTCCACTTGCCCTCGCGCTCCAGCAGCAGGCCCAGGTGGTGGTGGGCGTGCGCGGCGCGCTCCGGGTCGTCCACCAGGCTGGCGAAGGTGGCGCGGGCCTCGCGGAAGCGGCACAGCTCGAAGAGGGCCAGGGCGCGCTCGTAGAGGGCCTCGCGGCTGCCGGGGTTGCGCGCGAGGACGATGGCGGCGTGCGCCAGCGAGGCCTCCGCCTGCCCCAAATCATTGAAGGCCATGGCCGCCACCAGCGCGAGGTGCGGAATCAGCTCCGGGGGCGTGCCCGGCTGGGACAGGCCACGCTCCGCGTAGAGGGCGCCCAGCTCGTCCCGCTCCCGGGTGGACGGGAGCTGCACGGCGTACAGGTGCGCCGAGCCCAGCAGCGCGGAGGGGTCCCCCGGGTCGATGGCCAGCGCCCGCGCGTAGGCGAGCTGCGCCTCCGCCTCCCGGCCCAGGGCGGCCAGCGAGACGCCTCGCTCCGCGTGGGCGGCGGCCAGGTCCGGCTCCAGCGCGGCGGCCTGGGCGGCGCAGGACAGCGCCTCCTCGAAGCGCCCCTCCTCGAAGTAGCGACGCGATGCGTCCAGCGGGGCCGCGCCATCCGCGCGGCACACGGCCAGCGGTTGCACGCGGTGGGTGGCGTCCTCGGGCGGCGGCGCGGGGCGCACGCTGGCGGTGGGCGCCCCGGGGGCGGGCGCGCTCACGGCGGGACTGGAGGCGTCCGGCGCTTCGGAGGCCGGAGCGCCGCGCTTGCAGGCAGTGAGGAGAAGGCAGAAGGCGAGCAGACCGCGCCGCGACATGGGCCGCCAGGGTACGGCATCACCCCGTGGGCGGGAAGCCGAGACGTGCACGCCCGCTTGCCGACACCGCCGGACACCCACCCGCCCCGCCCTGCATTAGGTTGCCCCCATGAGCGAATTGATTCTGGCCTCCACGTCGAGCGCCCGGCGGGCCTTGATGGATGGCCTGGGGCTGGCCTACCGCGCCGAGGCCCCCGGCGTGGACGAGGTGGTGTCTCCGAGCGTGTCCGTCACCGACGCGGTGCGGGAGCTCGCGGCGCGCAAGGCCCGCGCGGTGCACCAGCGGCACCCCGCCGCCTGGGTGCTGGGCGCGGACCAGCTCGTCGAGGTGGGAGGCGAAGTCCTCTCCAAGCCCGAGGACCGGAGCGCGGCGCGCGAGCAACTGCGCAAGCTCGTGGGCAACACCCACGCCATCCACACCGGGGTGTGCCTGCTGGGCCCGGGCGGGCAGGTGCACGAGGCCGTGGAGACGGCGCGGCTGACCTTCTACGCGGTGACGGCGGAGGAGCTGGAGCGCTACCTCGACCTCAACGAATGGGAGGGCTGCTGCGGCAGCTACCGCGTGGAGGAGGCCGGACAGGCCCTGCTGGAGCGGCTCGAAGGTGACCGCGCCAACGTGCAGGGCCTGCCCATGACGACGGTGGTGCGCCTGCTGCGGCGGGCGGGCTTCCCCTTCTTCGAGCGCCGCTGACGCCCGCGCCGTCACGCGTCGGAGGACAGCTCCGCCAGGATCTCCGCGTAGGCCGCGCGCGCCTTGTCGGCCTGGTCCGCCTTGAAACTCACCGCGGCCACCACCGGGTGCCCGCCGCCGCCGTAGCGCCCGGCGATGGCGGACAAGTCATGCCGCCGCAGCTCCGGCTTCCACGGGTTGGAGCCGATGGACACCTTGGCCCGCGAGGCGCCCTTCCCCACCCACAGCGTGTAGCGCGCGTCCGGGTACAGCGCGTACGCGATGAACTTGTTGAGGCTGTCCACGCCTTCGTCCACCAGGTCGAAGAAGACGACGCCGCGCTCGTAGCGGGCGCGGGCGCGCACCCGCTCGATGTTCGCCTGGTGACGCGCCAGCAGCGGCGCCAGCGGCGTGGCGATGAGCGGCGAGGCGGCGAGGTCCGCCAGCGACTCCGACTGCATGCGGCGGATGACCTCGGGGATGAGCGCCGGGTCCTTGTTGGCCTCCAGCACCGTCATGATGCGCAGCGCGGGCTCCTCCAGCGCCACCGCCATCTGGGGCGAGGGGAACTGCGCCCCGTCGATGATTTCCGCCCAGTGGATGAGCTCCGCCATGGGCGAGGCGTCCCAGCCGAAGCGCTCCCGGGCCACGTCGGCCAGGTACTTCGTGCAGCTCTTGCGGTGCGCGTCGTGGAACTTGCGCCCGCTAGTGTCCGCGCGGAAGTGCGCCTCGTCCCCCGGCTGCTGGAAGGCGGAGGCGTGGTGGTCGAACCACCACGTGAGCCGCGCGTCCTGGCTGTAGCGGAAGTCGACGATGACGTTCTCCTCGCCGGTGAACACGGCCGGGTCGATGCCCTCGGCGCCCGGCTTGTGGTTCAGCCCGAGGTACCGGAAGGCCGCGTCCGGCCGGATGCGCTCCCGGTAGAAGCGGGAGAACACGGCCGCGCTGGCGGCGCCGTCGAAGCAGCTATCGTGGAAGAGGACCTGGACGTTCATGACGACGTGCCCCTTACTGCAACGCGAGTCCCGCGCCCACCGTCGTGAACGCCCCCTCGTCCGCGCCGCCACTCGCCTGGGCGCTCACCACCGCCAGCCCCACGAGCCGCCCGTCCGCCAGCACCCCACAGGCCAGCGTGCCCTCCGCGCCGCCGGACGTCCGCAGCGGATGCACGGTGGCCCGGCTCCCCAACGCCGGGGGCGCGGGCAATGACAGCGCCTCACCCAAGGTGCCCCCCAGCGCCTGGAGCAACCCCTTGCACCCCGCGGCCGCCGCCCTGCCCCTGGCGCGCTCCACCCAGAGCAGGCCGAAGCGCCCCCGCGCCGCGTCTCCGAAGCCCACGCCGCCGCCGTGCAACGTGGACGCGGGCAACACCAGGTGCGGCGCGAGCTGCTCGCGCGTGAGCTGCCCCCACCCCGCGGGCAGCTCCAGCCGGTAGCCCAGCTCACTGCCCACCAGCGACTGGCGCACGCTCCGGCCCGGCAGCCCGGCGGAGGGAAGCGCCAGCAACCCCGCCGACGCGACCGCCGCCCCCAACCCGAGGCCCAGCCCCAGGTAGCGGCGCATGGGCCCCGGCTCGCCCACCACCATGGCCAGCGCGAGCCCCCCGAGGATGAAGTAGGCCACGTGGACCGGCGCCAGCGGCGCCTCGCGCGCCAGCCAGCCGGTGGCCACGAGCTGCGCCACCAGGCCCACCTGCGCCAGCCCCTTCGCGGGCCCGCGGTTGAGCACCAGCACCAGCGCGAGCACCGCGTCCAGACACACCAGTCCGTATGTCCACGACGGGTCCTCCAGCGAGCCCAGCAGGCCCGCCGCGCGGAGGAACCAGGCCGCGCCGCTGGCCAGCAGCACGCCCGCCGCCGGGCCCGGATGGGCGGACACCGCGCTGGTGACCAGGTCCCCGCCGAACACCGTGGCGTCGTCGTCCGCCTCCACCATGGGCCGGTCCAGCCGCATCCGGCCGACCTTCTTGTGGGACTGGAGATGGTCGAAGGGCTCACCGCAGCGGGGGCACGCGCTGGCGCCACGAGGGATGGGGCTGTGGCCGCAGTTCGGACAGAGAGTCTGGGGCATGGCCCCCGGCGTATACCGCACTGCCCGCGCCGCTCACGAGGGCACGACATCCCTGTCAGGCAATCCCGATTCCTCGCCCGGAAAGGCGGACCTCAACGGGAAGGCATGACTCTGACATCGAGGTCAGATTGGACCTGGGTGCCAAGAATTGTAAGCCACGTGACGAAGCCGGGCCGTTGAACGAAACGTCGAGATTGCGCCCAGAGTGAACGAAACCGCTCGATGAAACGATTCATACCCGGGCAGCGCCGTGAACCCGGCGAGCCGGCTGTCTGCTTAACCCCGCTTTCTGCCTGGGAAACAAGGGGCATTGTCCCACCGGGCAGGTAGTCAGGGGGCTGGCACCCCAACTGCATGATGTCAGACCCACGGTGTACTCACCCGCGGAACTCGGTGCGGTGGGAGGAACCCATGGGCAAGCGGACGACTCGAAGCAGTGGCGCGGTTCCCAGGCAGGGGCGGCGGGTGATGCCCGCGCTCCGGCGGACGGCCAAGAGGGCCCGGGCGGCGGCGGGCAAGGCCCACCTGACGGTGGGCGAGGTCATCGCGGCGGCCTTCGAGACGTCCGGCGGCGAGCTGGTGGACGTCCTGGCCCAGCTCACCTCGCCGCAGATGACGCGGGCGCTGGGGCGCCGCATCGTCGTGGTGGGCTGAACCTTTTTCAGCCCCGGTCCTGTCGGCCTGGCGCGTGAGTCCGTCCGTGCGCCGGCGTGGACCTCAGTCACCCGCCATCAGGATGCCGGCGGAGTAGCGCTGCCGCGTGGGTTCGCCCGCGAGCAGCCTCCCGAAATCCTCCACGTTGTTGGGGTGCACCAGGAAGGTGCCGGAGCGTGTCTCCAGGCGCACAGGTGTGGCCAGGGCCCGTGGCTCCTCGGCCACGGTGCCGCCGCTGCCCGCACTCACGACGGGTGCCGGGACGGTGGCGCACCCGGTGAAGAGCAGGAAGCCAGGAACAAGAACGCGCCGCATGCAGGTCCTCCGGTGGATGGGCCCGGGGGTGGGCCAGCGGGCTCCTCCCTATGCCGCCTCCCGCGCCAAGACAAGACACCGCGCGGCGAGCCGGACATGACGAGGCCCGCGTCCCAATGGAACGCGGGCCCAGGACGTCATGCCGTCAGCGGCCGGAGACTACCGGGGCTGCCAGCGCGGGCGGTGGTCATCGCCACGCGACGTCTGGAGCGTGTAGCCCCCCACCGGGTGGACGATGGCGTCGCCCACCTTGGTGCCCGCCGCCGGGTCAATCTGCTGGACGTAGAGCTGCCCGCCCTGGATGTAGGCCACGTGGTGGGCATCCGGGGAGAAGGACGGGAGCGTGGCGCCCTCGGCGAAGCTGACCTCGTCGCCCACGGGCGCGCCGTCCGCCGGGTTGATGCGGCGCAGGAAGATGATGTTGCCCGGGTCCCCGGCGCAGGGCGAGGCCGCGCCGCCGCAGAGCACCGGCTCACCGGTGGTGGGGTTGAAGAAGTAGGCGCGCACGTACGCCACCCAGCTCCCGTCCGGCGCCCAGGTGGGGTTGGCGATGTAGGAGTCCACCGAGCCCCCCTCGACGGCCGTCGTGGTGGCCTCGGCGATCGTCTGCACGGCGGCGCCGCCCACGGGGATGATGTAGAGCGCGGCGTTCAGCCCCATTGGCCGCGTCTCATCCGGGCGGAGGAACAGGAGCTGGTCATTGACGCGGTTGTAGTGCGGCTGCTCCGCCGTGGCGCCCGCGGCGGCCAGCGGCGTGGGCGCGCCGCCCCCCACGGTCGCCGTGGACAGGCCCACCGTGGCGGTGCTGAACGCGAACGTGTCGCCGTCGCGCCAGGCCGGGAAGGTGCCCGCGGCGGTGGCCTCCTCCACCGCGCCGCCCTCGGCCGGGACGCGGGAGATGCCGGAGATGCTGTCGCCCGCGCGGCGCACGTACAGGAGGGAGTCACCCGGCTCCCACTCCAGGTAGAGGAAGCCCTCGGTGCTGCCGGAGGTGCCGTTGGCCAGCACCGTGGGCTCGACCTCCGCGAGCGGCACGTCGCGCACCACCAGCTCACCGGCCAGGTTGCCCGAAGAGGTGCCCGTCTCGGTGGCCCCCCGGACGAAGGCAATCCGGTTGCCGGCCGAGTTCCAGCGCGGGTAGCGGCTGTCCACCGCGGCGTCCGACAGCCGCGTGGGCTCCGGCTCGTCGAAGCGCGTCACCACCGCCGCCATGGCGTCGCTGTCGTCCATGGCCGTGAAGGCCACGTGCAGCGCCTGGCACGTCATGGCCTCGGCCGCGCCCTCACAGCGAAGCCCCGCGGCGCAGTCCGCGGACGTGGTGCAGACATCACCCTTGGCGCCCGTGCCGATGACGACGACGCCGCCGTCATCGCCGGTGCCCGCGTCCTCTCCGGTGCCCGCGTCTTCCTCGGTGCCCGCGTCCTCTTCGGTGCCCGCGTCTTCCTCGGTGCCCGCGTCCTCTTCGGTGCCCGCGTCTTCCTCGGGCGGCTGCTGGACATCGCGCAGCTCGCAGTTGCCCGAACGGCACGTCCACTCCTGCCCCGCCGGCGGCGGTCCGTTGTCACTGCGGCAGTCGAACGCATCGACACACTCGTCACCGCACCCCGTCGACAGCACCAACAGCGCGCCACACAGCGCGCTGACAACGACACGCATGCTCATAGAGACCCTCCGAAGAACAGAGGGCGCGTATACCGTCAGGCTTTCGGGGAGTGCTTACCCTGCGGTGCGGAGATACGCCGCCTGTTCCTGACTGAACGGCCTCACGGAGTGCCTTGCTCAATGATAGACACCCACTGCCACCTGGATGCGTCGCGTTTCGACATGGACAGGGATGAAGTCCTCTCACGCGCCTGGGCCGCGGGGCTCCACGGCATCGTCATCCCGGGCGTGGGTCCGCATGACTGGGAGCCGCTGCTGGCGCTGTCCCAAAAGGACGCCCGCCTCCAGGTGGGCCTGGGCATCCACCCGCAGCTCCTCCCCGACATGCCGCCGGCGGACGACGACGCCGTGCTCGAGCACCTGGACGCGCTGCTCGCCAGGGGCGGCGCGGCGGCGGTGGGCGAGTGCGGCCTGGACGGCCCCAGCCTCCCGGGCGCGCCGCTGGAGCGGCAGGTGGCGGTGCTGAGGCGGCACCTCGCGCTGGCGCGCAAGCACGGCCTGCCCGTGCTGATGCACTGCCACCGGCTGCACCCGGCCCTCATCGACCTGCTGAAGGAGGAGCCCCTGCCGGATGCGGGGCTGCTGATGCACAGCTACAGCGGCGGCGTGGAGTTGGCGCGCTTCTACCTCCAGAAGGGCTGCCACTTCTCCTTCGCCGGGCCCGTCACCTGGGCGGAGGCGCGCAAGCCCCTGGACGCGCTCCGGGCCATCCCCCTGGACCGGCTGATGGCGGAGACGGACGCCCCGGACCAGGCGCCCGCGCCCCACCGGGGGACGCGCTCCGAGCCGGGCTACCTCCCCCACATCCTGGAGGGCATGGCCCGCGTCAGGGGGGAGCCCGTCGAGGAGGTCGCCCGGCAGACGACCGAGAATGCCCGCCGCTTCTTCCGGGAAGCTTTCCCCGCGTCTTCGCGGTAGGCGAGCGGTCGCGTTATAGAGGACCGCCATGAACCCGCAGCCGCTCCCCACCCCCGAGACTGAGACTCCGCCCGCCGCCCCGGCCTCGCTGGCCCGGCCCTTCAAGCTCTCCCGGCGCTTCGACAGGACGGGCCGCCTGCTGGGCGACTCCGCGATGGAGCGCCTGGCCAACGCACGCGTGGTGGTGTTCGGCCTGGGCGGCGTGGGCAGCTTCGCCGCGGAGGGCCTGGTGCGCAGCGGCATTGGCCACCTGACGCTGGTGGACCATGACGACGTGTGCGTCACCAACACCAACCGCCAGCTCCACGCGACGGTGAAGGCCGTGGGCAAGCCCAAGGCGGAGCTGATGGCGCAGCGCTGCCAGGACATCAACCCGGCGGCGAAGGTGGAGGCGCTGCGCGAGTTCTACCGCGCGGACGTGGCCGAGCAGATGCTCCAGGCGGGCCAGTACGACTTCGTGGTGGACGCCATCGACAACGTGAAGGCGAAGCTGCACCTGCTCCACCGCTGCGTGACGCTGGGCGTGCCGGTGGTGAGCTCCATGGGCGCCGCGGGCCGGCTGGACCCCACCGCCATCCGCGTGGAGGACCTGTCCGAGACGCACATGGACCCCTTCGCCAAGGACATCCGCAAGCTGCTCAAGCGCAAGTACGCGGTGGAGACGGACAAGCACACCGGCATCACCGCCGTGTACTCCATTGAAGCGCGGCGGCTGCCGGTGACGCTCCAGTACGACGACGCCACCGACGGCTTCCTGTGCGTGTGCCCGCAGGACAACGAGTTCCACACCTGCGACCACCGCACGCAGATTGACGGCAGCGTGGCCTTCGTCACGTCCTGCTTCGGGATGAACGCGGCGGGCGTGGTGGTGCGGCGGCTCGCGGCGGCGCGTTAGGCGCTCAGGCCACCTGCTGCGGCCGGGACACCTCGGCCGCGGCGCCCTCGCGTCCACAGGGGCGGCGGAAGACACACCGCGCGCAGGCCGTCAGCGACTCCGTGGGCGGAAACGCGGACGCGTCCAGCGGGGTGTTGGTGGCCGGGTCCTTCAGGAGCGCGCGCATCTTCGCCACGCTCTGCTCGAAGTGACTGCGGAAGGAGGCCATGGCCTCCGGGTCCACCGTGACGTCCTGCTCCTTGCCCTCGTTGAGGTACACCAGCGAGGCGCGCACCTTCTCCACCGGGAAGCGGTAGCGCTGGGCCACGTAGAGCGCGTAGCCGAGCACCTGCTCGTCGTAGCCCTCGCGAGACTTGCCCGTCTTCCAGTCCACCACCACCGGCGTGCCGTCCTCGTCCACGAAGGCGAAGTCGGGGATGGCGAAGACCTTGAGGCCGTCCAGCGTGAAGTGGGCGAAGTCGAAGCCCGCGTCCACCTCCAGCCACTGCTCGGGCTTGAGGCTGAGCGCCAGGTCCTTCCAGCGCGAGGAGAAGAACCACGCCAGCGCGGAGCGCACCGTCTCCCAGTTCTGCTTCCAGGCCTCGTCCGGCACGGCTTCCGCGTACTCGTGCTCCACCAGGCCGGTGAACTGCTTGCGGTACTTCTGCGACCAGTAGTTCTTCGCGCGCGAGTGCCGGAAGTCGTCCCGCATCAGCTTGCGCGTGCGCTCCTCCACCTCCGCCTGCTCCACCTTGCGGCCCGCGCGCCAGTCCAGCAGCACGTCCTTGATGCTCTCGTGCACCACGCTGCCGGCCCAGGTGTAGCGGTTGCCCAGCTTCTTCAGCACGTAGAGCTCGCGCACGTCCTTGGGCGCGCTCGCCTCCCAGCCGCCCCAGGAGCGGTAGTAGTAGAGGTAGTACGCGCGGAGGCACTCGGAGAACTTCTCGTGGCGGCTCTTGGACCAGGAGAAGTCGTTGGTGAGAGGGGGGCGCGGCATGAGGGCGCGCATCCTAGGCGTTCGCCCGCTCCACCCAAAGGGGAACAGGCGAGGAAACAGGCCCCCGCTGGTCGCTGAAAGACAGTCCCCCCAGGCAACCGGGAAGGTATGGTGCGCGCCGGCATGAAGACCCAACCCTTCAAGGGCCGGGTGGTCCTCGTCACGGGGGCCTCCGGAGGCATTGGCAGGGCGGCGGCGAAGGCCTACGCGGCGGCGGGCGCGGATGTCGTCCTGGCCGCGCGCCGGCTCCCCGAGTTGGAGGACGCGGCCCGTGAAGTGGCGTCACTGGGCGTGAGGGCACTGCCGGTGCGGTGCGACGTCACGGTGGGCGACGACGTGACGCGGCTGGTGGCGGAGACGGACGCCGCCTTCGGCGGGCTGGACGTGCTCGTCAACAACGCGGGCCAGGGAAGCTATGGGCCGCTGGAGGCCATGGGCGAGGAGCAGCTCCGGAAGCTCTTCGAGCTGAACGTCCTTGGCTTGTGGCGGATGACGCGCGAGGCCCTGCCCCTGCTGCGCAGGCGGCGCGGCGCGCAGGTGGTCAACGTCAGCTCCGTGCTGGGCCACCGCGGCCTGCCGCTGCTCGGCGCCTACTGCGCGTCCAAGGCCGCCGTGAATGCGATGACGGAGTCGCTGCGCGCGGAGCTCGCCGAGGAGGGCATCCGGGTGCTGCTCGTGTCGCCCGGCTTCACCGAGAGCGACTTCCGGGAGAACCGCCTCAACGCGGAGGGCTGGAAGCAGGACGCCATTCCCCTGAAGGCCATGTCCGCGGAGGAGGTCGCCGCCGCCATGGTCCGCGCGAGCCGGCGGGGCCACCGCGACACCGTGCTCACGCTGCCGGGCCGGGTGATGGTGGTGGCCAACCGGTGGGTGCCCTCCCTGTTCGACCGGGTCGCCCGCCGCATGGCGGCTGAGATGAAGAAGAAGGGTTCATGACCTCCCGCAGTGCCCGCGCGAAGCGCGTCACCTCCGACGCACAGGTACCACCCAAGGGCCCTGTCACCAAGACGCGCGCTCCCGTCACGGCCGTGGCTCCGCCCGATGAGGCGCCAGCCCGGAAGCCCCGCGCCGGGCGTCCTCCCGCCGCGCCGCTCGTGGCCCCCACCCCCGAGCACCTGGCCAGCGTGCGGGGGCCGCTGCTGGACTGGTATGACCGGAACAGGCGCGACCTGCCGTGGCGCCGCACGAAGGACCCGTACGCCATCTGGCTGAGCGAGGTCATGCTCCAGCAGACGCAGGTGTCGACGGTGATTCCCTATTGGGAGCGGTTCCTGAAGCGCTTCCCCACCGCGCGCGCCCTGGCCTCGGCGCCGCTGGATGACGTGCTCGCGGGCTGGAAGGGCCTGGGCTACTACAGCCGCGCCCGCAACCTGCACCGCGCCGCGCAGGAGGTCGTCGCGCGCTTCGGTGGCGCCCTGCCCTCCACGGCCGCGGCGCTGCTCGAGCTGCCGGGCTTCGGCCGCTACACCGCCGGCGCGGTGGCCTCCATCGCGTTCGGCGAGGAGGCCCCGCTGGTGGACGGCAACGTCGCGCGCGTCTTCGCCCGCGTCTTCGAGGTCGAGGGCCTCCCCGGAGACCGCCAGCGCGAGGCCACGCTCTGGGCGCTCGCCGCCGCGCTGGTGAAGGGCAAGCGCCCCGGGGACCTCAACCAGGCCCTGATGGAGCACGGCGCCACCACGTGCCGGCCGGAGAACCCGCTGTGCCTGCTGTGCCCCGTCCGCACCGCCTGCGTCGCCTTCCGCAAGGGCCGCGTGGACGAGCTGCCTCCCGCCAAGGTGCGCGCCACGCCCAAGAAGCTGACGCTGGCCGTCGCCGTGTGGCCCCACGCCGGCACCCTGCTCTTCGCCCGCCGGGCGGACGCCGGCCTCTTCGGTGGCCTGTGGGAGCTGCCAGGCGCTGAAATCGCCGACGACGCGCCGGACACCGAGGCCCGCGCCCGGATCGCCGCCGCGCTGGGCGTGGAGGTGAAGCTGGAAGGCGCCCTGGGCGCCGTGAAGCGGCAGCTCACCCACCGGGACCTCACGCTGCGCCTGCTGCGCGTCTCCGGCGCCCGCAGGCCCACGAGCACCCCCGCGTTCCAGGAGCTGCGCTGGTGCACGCCAGCGGACGCCGCCAGCCTGGGCATGAGCACCGCCATGCAGCGGGCGCTCGACGCCGCGCTGACCACGGGCGTCCTGGCAGGCGGCTGAAGGCCCCCTCGCCCACCCCGCCTACAGAGGGCTGTCCGTCGACCGACAGAGAGGCAGTCCTCCTGTCGCACTGACAACCCAGCCTCCCGCATGCCGGTTTCCTTCGGACTCGACGCGACTCAATCTCCGCGGACCTGTTTCACCGGAGGAATCCGCGCATGGCACGCCACACCGCCAACAAGCAGACCGGCCCGTCTTCAACCAGGGCGCCGGCCCCCGCGTCCGAGTCCAAGGCCCGGGCTCCAGAGCCGCGGCCCGGGCCCACCGACGAGCAGATTGCACGCCGGGCCTACGAAATCTTCCTCGCGCGGGGAGGGATGCACGGCAACTCCGACCAGGACTGGTACCAGGCCGAGCGGGAGCTGCGGCTCGGCCGTCAGTAGCCGGCCGCGCCTCCGCCCCTCGGGAGACCTCGTCAGGGCCGTGGGCGACGCGTGTGACAGCGGGCCGCCAAGGCGCTTCACTTCGTCGTCCGCTTCCGCTTGCGCGCCGCGGGAGCGCTCGCGAGCTTCGAGGCGCCCCGAGGGCTGTAGTAACGCCGGAGCCAGCGGCTGAGCCCGTCGAAGCCAGGGAAGAGCACGCGCTCGGTGATGTTGCTCTGGTCCAGCTTGTCGCGCACCTCCCACTTGAGGGCGGCGGGGATGACGAGCTTGCGGACGCCCTCCGCCTGGGCTTCGAGGAAGGAGTCCAGGCAGAGTTCGGGGCCGTTCATCACCGAGAAGAGCGCGAACTGATTCACGATGCGGGCGTCCAATGACGGCGGCTCCAGGAAGAGCACGAAGGGGTGCTTCGCCAGGTGGTCGAAGGCCGGGAGGTCCGACGCCGCCGTGGCCAGCATCTCCCCGGTGAAGACGTCCGCGCCCTCTCGACGGAGCAGCGTCTTCAGCCGCCTGGGGAGGTGCTGGTTCGTCTGGCGGTAGTCCACGCACCACACCACGCCGTCGTCGTCATACCGCTCCGGGTTCTCCGTGAGGAAGTGGAGCGCCACGTAGGGGCTGAAGGTCCAGTCCAGCATCCGCGTGGGCAGCCCATGGTGCTGGGCCAGGGCGAGCCAGTCCCAGACGGACTCCACGGACGGCGGGCTGTCGCCCCGCGCGTACTTCCGGAAGGCCCGCAGCAGGTCCTTCTCCTTGCGCACGAACAGCCCCTGGCGGTTGAGCGCCGTGGACAAGTCATTGCTCACCTGGGGCATGCCGCGGAAGACGAAGGTGGACCGGTGGCGCCCCAGCGCCTCGCTCCAGGAGCCGGCGAAGAGCGCGTCCTGCAGCTCCAACCATGTCCCGATGCGCTGCTCCAACATGGGCTCAGGTCCCCCCGCGACAAGGTAGGCATCGCGGTGGCCCACGCCCGCCGGGCGGCCCACCTTTCAGCGCGGCGCGACAGGGCCACAAGGGGCCCGGCGCCCGGCGTCTCAGTGGGGATTCACGGTGTCGACAGACGGGCGCTCGGCGGAGAGCGCCCCGCGGAGGCGCCGCTGGGCGGCCTTCAGCTCCTCCAGGATGCGCTCCGCGTCGATGACCGAGCGCATCGCCAGCCCACACGCGGGCGTCAGCACCACGGTGGACACCACCTGCGCGAAGGTGAAGCCGCGCGGCAGCGCCGCCTTCAGCGTGGCCTCCACCGAGTCCACCAGCTCCCCCACCTCGTAGGTGGACGCCAGGTCCGTGGGGATGATGCCCAGGCTCAACGTCGCGCCCGCGCCCAGGAAGCGCTCCAGCGCGGCAGCGGCCTCCACCATCGCGTCCAGCGACAGCCGCACGTCCAGGGACAGCAGGTCCGGCTGGACATCCAGCAGCGCGGCCCAGTCCGTGTTGCCGCAGCAGTGCAGCCCCACCAGCGCGCCTTCGCGCTGCAGGGCCACCACCAGCAGCTTCAGCTCCTGCATGGCAATCATGTGCCGGGGATTCATCCGCTGGAGCGCGTAGAGCCCGGGCTCGTCCAGGTAGAACAGCGGCGTCGTCCCCGCGCGGCGCAGCGCCTTCACCATGGCCAGTGCGCGCGCCAGCGTCAGCCGGAACATCGCCTCGTCCAGGCCCGGCACGTCCAACGTGGGCCGGCCGTCCGGGGTGCGCGCCACGGAGCGCACCGTGAAGGGCCCCGCGAGCTGCGCCTTCGCGAAGGCCAGCTTCCGCGTCTCCACCTCCCACAGGAAGGGCCGCCACGCGCGGCAGGCCTCGGGCGAGGGCTCGAAGCTCTCGAACTGACCGGACTGGAACGCCGCCTCCAGCCGCGCCTCGAAGGCGGCGCGCCCCGCCTGCCAGGCGCCGAGGTCCACGGTGCACAGGCCGTCATCGTCGAAGGACAGGCCCGGCAGGCCCTCCAGCGCCGCGGGAATCATCAGCTCCGAGGGCTTGCCCACCGGAAGCTGCGGCAGGAACGGAATGTCCATGGCCAGCGCGGCCTGGAGCCCCAGCTCCACTTGCGTGTGCGGCAGGCTCCCGATTCCGGTGGTGGCGCAGGCAGGCAGCAACTGGACGGCTCGACGGATGTTCGGCGCGCTCATTGGTAGAGGGGTGGCGCGGTACCGTCAGCGGCCCGTTTCCACCCTCCTCCTTTCAAACCGTACGTGCGGTTTTCCCGCATACGGCTTAACGAGAGTGTTGTCGTGCAGCATGCACGGTTTCGGGTAGCGAATCGTCCCATGCAACCGGTGCAGGCCTCTTTCCCAGAACCACGCTCGATTCCATGCGTCCGCCTGGCCGGCCCGCAGCTTCCTGCCTCTGCGTTTCACCATGAACTGGTGCAGCCGCCGGAAGACGTAGGAGTCGAGTTGATTGAACTTTCGGGCCGCGTTCCCGGTGCGGAAGTAGTTGCCCCATCCTCGCAACACCGGGTTCAGGCCGCCGATGATTTCTCGGACATCCTTCACCCCGTGCCGCTGTCGGCTCGTCAGCTCCTTCACCCGAGCCCTCACCCGCTTCATGCTCCGCGCTGACGGCCACCGCTGGAGGTAGTAGCGGCGCACTCCCCGCTGCTGCCACAGCTTGCCCGACATGCGCTTGTGCAGGTGACAGCCCAGAAAGTCGAAGCCTTCCTTGCCCTCGGTGAGTTCCACTCGCCGCGTCTTCTCCGGGTGCAGTTGCAGCTTCAGCCTCCCGAAGATGATGCGCACCCTTCGTTCGGCCTCCTCGGCAGCTTCGCGGCCTTTGCACAGCACCACGAAGTCATCCGCGTAGCGCACCAGCTCGCCCACCTGCGCGCACTGCCGCTGCCACACGCTGTCGAAGAAGTGCAGGTAGATGTTGGAGAGCAGCGGGGAAATCACTCCCCCCTGCGGTGTCCCCGAGACCGTCTCGGAGTACCGGCCCTCCTCCACCACTCCCGCACTCAGCCACTGCCTCAGCAGCTTGAGCACCCTCCGGTCCGACACCCGCCGCTCCACCCGCTCCATCAGCAGCTCATGGTCGATGCTGCCGAAGTAGTCGCGGATGTCCGCGTCGAGCACGTGGTGACACCCGGCATTGACTGCCTCCCGGATGCGCTCCAGGGCCTGCACCGCGCTTCGACGTGGCCGGAAGCCATACGACGACGGAAGAAAATCCGCCTCGAAGACAGGCTCCAGCACCAGCTTCACCGCCATCTGCACGATACGGTCCTGCACCGTCGGAATGCCCAGCGGCCTGAGTTTCCCGTCCGCCTTGGGAATGAACCGCCTGAGCACCGCGGGCGGTTTGTAGGTTCCTGCTCGCAGTACCTCGCCCAGCTCCTGCACCAGCCGCTGTGCGCCGTACTGCTCCACCGCCGCCAGCGTGACTGAATCCACGCCGGCAGCGCCCTTGTTGCGTCGGACCCGCTGCCATGCTTCCCACAGGACGTCACTCCGGTGGACTCGGTCATACAGCGCATGGAAACGGCGCTCCCGGCACCGCTTGGCTGCCACGAAGAGCTTGCGCTGGAGTTGTCGAACTTTGTCGGTGGACTCTGGCCCACCGGGGGGATTGGAGCCTTCTTGGCGGCTCATGCCCTCGCTCTTACCTCCCGCCCAAGCACCACCCAAGCAGGGGCCCTTCCCTCCGGGCGCGTTGTCTTGCACGCCCCTCGCCGGTACTACGGCCCCCTCGGACTCCCGCTGCGCTCCCCACGCTTTCACCTTCGGCTTATACGCGGGGCCCTGCCGCGACGACGGCCGCGCAGACGGGTCTCTCCTGTTCCCCACCAGACCTTGAGCACGTGCCACGCCCCATACCCCGGGGAGCCCCGCTGCTTCCCATCCGGACTCGTCCGCAGCGGACCTGGCCTTCGCCGCGACATGCTCGGCTCGGCGCTCCCATTGTGTATCTGTCGAGGCGGCAGGCTTCACTTGATGTTGCGGCCCGCGCTCTTGCTCCCTCCCGAATGGAGGCTTTTGACGCCCCGCTGTGGCCTGCCGCCTCTCGGCGGTCGGCTGGGGCCTGCTACCGGGCACTCCGGTGTCTACCCGGACGGGACTTTCACCCGCCGGTCTGGTGGAGCATGGACGTGCTCCTCTTGCTCGTCCTTCAGGACGCACCATGGCGCGGACTCTATCCCCTCCCTGCCCTTCCGGTGTGGCTGCCCATCCCCGGTGCGCCGGGTTCCCGACCTTCCCGTCCGGCAACAACGTTCCACCCGAGAACCGGGACGCACCCCGGCGGACAAGGGAGGGGGCAGTCATGAACAGGCGAGGTGGAGGGGGGACGGGCGCCCTGGTGGCGGTGTTGCTCGCCAGTCCGGCCCTGGCGGCGACTCCCCGCGTCAAGGCGCAGCCCGCCCCGGGCTTCGGGGCCTCCGGCCTGACGGTGCGCAGCGGCGTGACGACGTGGTCCGGCAACGTGGGCCGGGAGACGGGCGTGGGCGCGTTCCTGGCCCTGCTGGGAGAGGTCCCCATCGTCTCGGGCGTGGGCCTGGAGCTGGGCTACGAGGGCGCCGCCAACGGCTACGCGGAGCCCCGGCGCGGCACGCTGTGGCGGCACAACGGCGGCGTGCTGGCGAAGGTGGGCCCCACGCTCTTCTCGCAGTGGAAGCCCTTCGTCGGCGCGGGCGCGGGCGTCAGCTACTTCCACCCCACGCCCATGGACGTGGGCACCGCCTTCGAAAAGGGCTGGGGCGCGGAGGTGCCGCTCGCCGCCGGCCTGGAGTACCGGTACAGCGGCGTCACCGCCGGACTGCGCGCCACCTACCGCGTGCTCGTGGCGCGCGACTTCGCCCCGGACAGCGCGGACGTCGGCAACCTCTTCAGCGGCGACCTCAGCCTGGGCATGCGCTTCTGAGCCGCCGGCGTCACGTCACGGAGAAGTACGACGCCTGCGGGTGGTGGAAGACGATGGCGGACACCGAGGCCTCCGGCTCCATCATGGAGCCGTCCGTGAGCTGCACGCCGATGTCCTCCGGCCGCAGCGCCGCGAACAGCTTCGACTGGTCCTCCAGCCGGGGACACGCCGGGTAGCCGAAGGAGTAGCGCTTGCCCGCGTACTCCGCGCGGAAGCGCTCCAGCATCGTCATGTCCGGCCGGTCCGGCATGCCCCACATGCTGCGAAGCTGCGTGTGCAGCAGCTCCGCGTAGCCCTCCGCCGTTTCCAGCGCCAGGGCCTGCACCGCGTGCATCTTCAGGAACTCACCCCGGGCCTTCAGCTCCTCGGCCAGCTCGCGGATGCCTGCGCCCGCGGTGACGACGAACATCGCCACGGAGTCCGTGGGCGCGCCGCCCTCCAGCGGCCGCAGGTAGTCCGCCAGACACAGGCCGCCTTCGCGGTCCTGGCGCGGGAAGTCGAAGGACGCGGCCTCCTTGCCGGACGCGCCGTCGAAGAGGACGACGCGATTGCCGTCACTGCCGGCCTTGTAGAACTGGAACACGGCGCGCGCCTGCATGACGCCGCCGCGCAGGAAGCCCTTCAGCTCCTCCACCGCTTCCTTGAGGGCCAGCGCCTTGCGGCCCTCCTCCGTCTTCGCCAGCTCCGCCTCGGCCGGCGTGCCCAGCACGCGCGACGACGAGCGCAGCCCCAGGTGCCGCCCGTACAGCATCACCGGGTTGATGAACTTCCAGATGTGGTCCAGCGGCGTGTTGGACAGCACGTGCCGCTCGAAGTCCGGCGCGGACGGCACCGACTCCAGCACCTTCACCTCCGCGCTGCGCCCGCGCGCCACCACCACCGCCGGGGCCGGCCGCTCCTTCACCTCGCGCGCCAGCTTCTCGCGGCGCACGGCCAGGTCGCCGCGCAGCTTCTCGTGCGCGGACGGGTCCACGATCTGCTTGGCCAGCTCCAGGCCATTCATGGCGTCCTGCGCGTAGGCCACGGTGCCCCCGCCGTAGGCCGGGGCGATGTTCCGGTCCACGAAGTTGCGGCTGAGCGCGGCGCCGCCCACCAGGATGGGGGTCTCCACGCCGGCCCGCTTCAGGTCCTCCGCGGTGGCCACCATCTGGTGCGCGCTCTTCACCAGCAGGCCGGACAGGCCCAGGATGTCCGGCTGGTGCTCACGCACGGCCTGCACCAGCTGCTCGGGCGGCACCTTGATGCCCAGATTCACGACGTGGAAGCCGTTGTTGGCCAGGATGATTTCCACCAGGTTCTTCCCGATGTCGTGCACGTCGCCCTTCACCGTGGCGAGCACCACCTTGCCGCGCATGGCCGCCTGGGCCTTGCTCATGTGCGGCTCCAGGAAGCCCACCGCCGCCTTCATGGACTCGGCGCTCTGGAGCACCTCGGCGACAATCAGCTCGTTGGCGCCGAAGAGGCGGCCCACCTCGTCCATGCCCTTCATCAGGGGCCCGTTGATGATCTCCAGCGGCGTGTACTTCTGCATCGCCACTTCCAGGTCCGCGGTGAGGCCGTCCCGCGTGCCCTCGATGATGTAGCGCTGGAGCCGCTCCTCCAGGGGCAGCGTGCTGACCTGGACGCGGGCGGCCTTGCGCTCGCGGAAGTGCGCGGCGAAGGGCGTCACCGGGTCGGCGCCCCGGTTGTAGAGCAAATCTTCCGACAGCTTGCGCTCCTCCTCGGGGAGCGACGGGTAGCGCTCCAGCTTCTCCGAGTTGACCAGCGCCATGTCCAGGCCCGCCTGGACGTTGTGGTACAGGAAGACGGAGTTGAGCACCTCGCGGCCCGCGGTGGGCAGGCCGAAGGACACGTTGGAGATGCCCAGCACCGTCTTGCAGCGCGGGAAGCGCTGCTTGATGAGCCGCACGCCTTCAATGGTCTCCACGCCGCTGCCGGTGTACTGCGCGTCACCGGAGGCGCAGGGGAACACCAGCGGGTCGAAGTACAGGTCCTCCGGCTTCATGCCGTACTTCGTCGTCAGCAGCTCGTACGAGCGCTCCGCCACCTCCAGCTTGCGCTGGCGCGTGACGGCCATGCCCACCTCGTCGATGCAGCCCACCACCAGGGCGGCGCCGAAGCGGCGCGCCAGCGGCACCACCTTCTCGAAGCGCTCCTCGCCGTCCTCCAGGTTGACCGAGTTGATGATGGCCTTGCCCTGGCTGTACGTGAGCGCCATCTCGATGACGCGCTCGTCGGTGGAGTCAATCATCAAGGGCACGCGCACCTTCTTGACGACCACCTCCAGGAAGCTGCGCATGTCCTCCAGTTCGTCCCGGTCCGGGTTGGCCAGGCAGATGTCGATGACCTGCGCGCCCCGCTTCACCTGCGCGCGGGCGATCTCCGACGCGTCGTCGAACTGGCCCGCGACGATGAGCTCCTTGAACTTCTTGCTGCCGATGACGTTGGTGCGCTCGCCCACGATGAGGGGGCGCAGCTCGTCCGTCACCTCCAGGTAGTCCACGCCGGACAGCGAGGCCCGGGGACGCGGCGTGCCCGTGCGCGGCTTCAGCCCCTGCACCGCCCTGGCCAGCGCCTCGATGTGCCCCGCGTGCGTGCCACAGCACCCGCCCACCACGCTGAGCCAGCCCTGCTCACAGAAGCGCCGCACGGAGCGCGCCAGCATCTCCGGCGTCTCCAGGTAGTTCCCATTCTCGTCCGGCAGGCCCGCGTTGGGCACGCAGGACACGGGGAAGGCGCTCATCGACGCCAGCGAGCGCAGGTGGTCCGTCATGAAGTCCGGGCCCGTGGCGCAGTTGAGGCCCAGGTACAGCAGGTCCGCGTGCTCCAGCGACGCGGCCAGGCTCTCCACGCTCTGCCCGGCCAGCATGGTGCCCATGGGCTCAATGGTGCCGGACACCGCCACCGGCAGCGCGTAGCCCAGCTTCTGGAACGCGCGCTCGATGCCGATGAGCGCCGCCTTCACGTTGCGGGTGTCCTGCGCCGTCTCAATCAGCAGGTAGTCCGAGCCACCCAGGGCGAGCCCCTCCGCCTGCACCGCGAAGTTCTCCACCAGCTCCTCGAAGGTGACGCCGCCGGTGACGCTGATGGCCTTGGTGGTGGGGCCCATGGAGCCCGCCACCCAGCGCATGCGGCCGTCCTTCGCCTCAGCGGCGGCGGCGGCGTTGCGCGCCAGCCGCGCGGAGACCTCGTTGATTTCGAGCGCCTTGTGGCCCAGGCCGAACTCCGCCAGCACCAGCGGCGTGCCGCCGAAGCTGTCCGTCTCCGTCACGTCCGCGCCGGCCGCGAGGTAGCGCGCGTGGATGGACTCCACCAGCTCCGGCCGGGTGAGGACCAGGTGCTCGTTGCAGCCCTCGTACTCCGGGCCGCCGAAGTCCGCGGCCTTGAGGTCCTCGTTCTGGAGCAGCGTGCCCATGGCGCCGTCCAGCACCAGCACGCGCTCCCGCATCGCGGCGCGCAGGGCCTCCACGCGGCGGCCATTCTCTCCAGGAGGCAGCGGGAGGGCAGCGGGGACAGGGCTCGTCATGACGGTTTGACTCCAGTGAGCAGAAAGACGCGGAAGGGACTGGCGCCGTCCCGGGCATGCGTTTCGCGGGTCAGCGACGTGAAGCCGGCCTCGCGCAGCGCGGCTTCGAGGGGTTCGGGCGCGAAGCCCAGGTGCCGGTGCCCCAGCCGCTCCAGCACCCAGCGCTCCTCGTGCGGCATCAACTCCAACACCACCAGCCGGCTGCCCGGCTTGAGCAGGCGAGCCGCCTCGGCCAGCACCGCCTGGGGCTCCTCCACGTGGTGGAGGCTCTGCGAAATCACCACCAGGTCCAGGCTGGCGGACGGGAGCGACAGGCGATGCAGGTCCTCCCGGAGGAAGCGGATGTTCTCCAGCTCCTCGCGGTGGGCCCGCTCCCGCGCCTGGTCCAGCGCGTCCGCGTTCTGGTCAATGGCCCAGACGCGGCGCGCCCAGCGGGCAATGGCCACGCTCAGCACGCCGGTGCCGCAGCCGAAGTCCGCCACCTCCAGCGGCGGCAGCAGGGACGCCAGCGCGCCCGCCCACAGGAACCAGGACTGCCCCGGCTCCAGCAGCCGCTCATTGAGGGCCTGACGGTCCTCGCGCGCCCGGAGCAAATCCTTCAGCCGCGCCGAGTCCCCCGCCGGGTCCTCCGCCTGCCGCGCCATCTGCACCAGCGGCCAGCGCGCGTCCGCCTGCTCCAGGGCCAGCGAGTAGTAGCTGTAGCCCGCGTGGCGCTCCTCGCGCAGCAACCCCAGGCCCTTCAGCTTGCCCAGGTGGTGGGACACGGAGGACTGCGCCACGCCCACCAGGGACACCAGCTCCGTCACGTTCAACGGGGCCTCGGCCACCAGCCGGAGGATGCGCAGCCGCGTCGGGTCTCCGAGCACCCGGAATGACTGGGACAGCTCTTCCATATCGCCGCATCAACATATGTCGATACGGCCGACGAGGCCAGCACTCTCTAGACGCGACGCGTTGCCTGTCACCAGCCAGTGGCGTACAGGGCGAAGCATGGCGACTCCCACCCACACCCCTACCCTCCACGAGCTCCTCGACGGCAAGCGGTTCGGACTCGTCCTCTCCGCTGGATATTTCGGCTTCTACGGCCACGCTGGCTTCCTCAAGGGCCTGGCGGCCTCGGGCCTCAAGCCCCATGCCTACGCGGGCACGTCCGCGGGCGGCATGGTGGCGGCCTACGCGGCGGCGGGCACGCCGGTGCGGGATTTGGAAGAGCTGGTGCTGCGCCAGACGCGCGCCAACTTCTGGGACCCGGACCCCATTGGCGCGGTGCTCAACGCGGACGCCGCGGGGCACGGCCTGACGGGCCTGCTCAAGGGCGAGCGCTTCCGCCGGCTGCTGGACGCCTCCCTGCCGGTGCACACCTTCGAGGAGCTGCCGCACCCGCTGCTGCTGGTGGGCGCCAACCTCACGCTGGGCCGCCACGACGTCTTCACCACCGGCGAGCTGGCCCCGCGCGTCCACGCGACGTGCGCCTACCCGGGCCTGTTCCGCGCGGTGCCCCTGGACGGCAGCCTGTATTGGGACGGGGGCCTGGTGGACAAGGCGCCCGCGCTGTCGCTGCACGAGAGCGCCGCCGGCAAGGACTTGGACGCCATCCTCGTGCACTACCTGCCCAGCAAGACGCGCAAGGTGGTGGGCGGCCCCATGGCGTACGCGCAGGGGCTGGCCGCGGGCTCCGCGGCGCTGCGCCAGGACCACTTCCGCCTCCAGCTCACCGTGCTGGAGCAGAAGCAGGTGCCCGTCTACGTCGTCGTCTCCAACCTGCCGCCGGTGTCGCCCACCACCATGGAGCGCGGCTTCGACGCGCTGGACCAGGCGAAGCTGGCCGCGGAGCGCGCCCTGGCGCGGCCGCCGGTGCCCTTCGCGCAAGCGGAGTGGTGAGCCTCACCAGCGCAGCCACACCATGAGCAACGCGGGCGTGGCGGCCAGGAGCGCGCCCGCCCCGAAGGCCAGCAGCACCTGGAGGAAGAAGAGGTCCTCCAGCCGCTCCACCAGCGTCAGCTCCACGCGCTCGATGCCCAGCGTCTCCAGGTTCCGCACCGCGGTGGCGGCGTCCGGCGCGGAGACGACGGCGCGCAGCGCCAGCACGCCCAGCACGCGGCGCGACTGCTCCATGAGGAAGCGCTCCACCTCCGCCATGCGTGACGGCGCCCCGCTCCGGGCCTGCTCCGCCTGGCGCAGGTGCTCGCCCACCGATTCGTCCACCACGCGCGACAGCGCCTCGCGTGACAGCGAGCCCGTGCCCTGGAGCCGCCGCGCCACCTGCACCGTGACGGGCTTGAGCACGGCGTAGACGCGGCCCACCACGCCCCGCGCCCTGGCCTCCTCGGCCAGCCGCCCCGACACCGCTTGCAGCATGAACGCGTAGCCGCCCGCCACCGACAGGGCCAGCGGCGGCAACACCGCGCTCAACACGACGAGCCACGTGGGCGCGGGCGGCACCCCCAGCCACCGGGGCAGCGCGTAGGTGGCCGCGGCCACCCCCAGCCCCACCAGGCCGAAGAGCGCCCCGCCCTTCAGCGCGCCCAGCACCCCCACGCCCATCAACCGGAAGGCCACCCTCAGCCCCTGCCCCAACGCGCCTGCGACCCGCATGGACCGACCCTCCCAGGGCGGAGGTCCGCCCACATCCCCCGCCGCGGCGAAGCGCCCGGTTCCAGGGAGAGCCCACGATTCCACGAGGAGTGCCTCCGCGCCAGCGACGCACCACGTCAAGAAGAGGCCCGCCTCCTCCCAAAAGGCAGACCGCTGTCCAGCCCCGAACGGTCGTCACCACAGTTTCAACATTTCGAGACAGACCAGGAATGCAAGATGTCCCTGTGAACCAGTCCACGCCGCGAGTGGACCCGGGTCACAGCCGTCCTCTCTCTCCGAAGTGGAGGCTGTCCATGACGACGTCGTTCCTGTCGATGCGCCCCCTGCGGTACGCGATGCTGTCCCTCTCGGTGCTGGCCTTCGCCCCCTCGGCGACGGCGGCGCCGCCCTCGAAGTCCCTGAAGCCGCGCGCGCTCGTCGCCAAGCCCACGGGCCGCGAGCTGGCCGGGGACACCCTCGTGGAGCGCATCGTGGTGAAGTTCCATGAAGGCAGCCGGGTGCGCCTGCGCGACCAGCGGCTGGTGGCCCTGACGTCGGAGCGGGACGCCGCGGAGCGCTCGCTGCTGGCCGGACGCAACCTGGGTGACGCGCGCCTGGAGGCGGACGTGGGCGCGGTGGCGTCGCTGCTGGAGCGCGCGCCGCGCATCGGCGCCATCGCCCGGCTCTTCGACGAGCCCGAGTCCTCGCTGGAGGCGCGCAAGGCCTCTGGTGAGCGGCAGAGCGGTGAGCAGCTGGCGGACCTGAACCTGTACTTCGAGGTGCCCCTGATGCCGGGCACCACGTCCGAGCGTGTGGCCGACCTGGTCGCCGCGCTCAACGCGCTGGACGGCGTGGAGGTGGCCTACGCCGAGCCGCCCCCCGAGCCGGCCATGGTGAACTTCGGCATGGACGCGGCGGTGCGCGGCCTGCTGGCGGCGGCGGACCTCCCGCCCACCACGCCCTCCTATGTGAACAACCAGGGCTACCTCAACGCCGCGCCCAACGGCGTGAACGCGAAGTACGCGTGGACCGTCACGGGCGGCCAGGGGCAGAACGTGAAGGTGGTGGACGTGGAGGGCGGCTGGCGCACCACGCACGAGGACATGCCCACGCTCTTCCACATGGGCGGCACGCAGTACGCGGACGCGAGCTGGAGACACCACGGCACGGCCGTGCTGGGTGAAATCGTGGGCGCGTCCAACGCCTACGGCGTGACGGGCATCGCGCACGCGGCGCAGGCGGGCTACGAGTCCATCGGCGCCCAGAGCTCCGCCAGCGCCATCAGCAAGGCGGCCACGGCCGCGGGCCGGGGCGGCATCGTGCTCATCGAGCTGCACTCCCGCGGCCCGGCGGACGGCACGGCCTGCACGTGCAACACCAGCCAGTGCAACTACATCGCCATGGAGTACTGGCAGGCCAACTACGACGCCATCAAGACGGCCACCGCCAACGGCGTCATCGTCGTGGAGGCGGCGGGCAACGGCAGCGCCGACCTGGACGCGTCCGCGTACGGGGGCCGGTTCAACCGCAACACCCGGGACTCGGAGGCCATCGTCGTGGGCGGCAGCACGGCGACCACGCGCTCGCCCATGTGCTGGACGAACTTCGGCACCCGCGTGGACGTGCACGGCTGGGGTGAGCGCGTCTACAGCATGGGCTACGGCAACGTGTTCGGCAGCTACGGCGAGGACCAGTTCTACACGTCCAGCTTCAGCGGCACGTCCAGCGCATCCCCCATCGTGGTGGGCGCCGCCGCCAGCGCGCAGGGCGTGGCCCTGGCCAACGGACGCCGCCTGACGAGCGCGCAGATGCGCTCGCTGCTGCGCGACAACGGCACCCCGCAGGCCGCGAACGCGCGCCAGATCGGGCCGCTGCCGGACCTGGCCAAGGCGCTGCCCAAGGTCATCTCGGGCAACTACTGAGCGTCGCCCGGGCCGCTCCCACCCGCTCGCTACGGGTGGGGGCGCCCCCTTTTGACACCGCCGCTACCGGCCACCGTAGCGGCGGTGGTCCACCATCAGGCAGCGGTCCTGCACCACCTGGATGCCCGCCTTCGCCAGCTTCTCCGCCGCGGCGTCATTGCGGATGCCGGACTGGAACCACACCGCCCTTGGATTCTTGGCGATGAGCTCGTCCACGTGCCCGTCGATGTCCTGCGGCCGGCGGAACACGTCCACCAGGTCCAGCTCGCCGGGCACGTCCGTGAGCCGCCGGAACACCGGCTTGCCCAGGATGTGCGTGACGTCCGGGTAGTAGACGGGTACGGGCACCACCTCCACGCCCGCGCGCGCCAGGTAGTCCGGCACGTAGTAGGCCGGCTGCCCCGACTGCTGCTCCGTCTTGATGCCCAGCACCGCCACCCGCCGCGCGCTCTTCACCACGCGCTCCACGCCCGCTTCATCCTCGATGAGGTTCTGCTCCCAGCTCATCGCGCCTCCTCCTGGAGCCCCTCTGTCCGGGACTCCGTCATGAGCGTCCACGCCTCGCCCGCCACCGTCGCCCGCACCGTGATCTGGCGGCTCACGGGCATGAAGCGTCCCCGGGCCACCAGTTGTTCTCCCTCGCAGGACACGCCTGGCGTCAGCTCCGGCCGGCCCGCCATCACCCAGGCCTCCGACAGCGCGTCCGGCGCGTCCTCCGGCACCGTATCCAGGCAGCGCAGGCCCAGCACCACCGCGCTGCCCAGCGGCGTGTCCCGCGTGCCCTGGACCGTGCGCTCCAGGACATAGGCCACCTGGCTGTCCCCCAGGGGCACCAGGTCCACCACCCAGCTCTGCTGGCCCTCCACCAGGTTGCGCTGGAACAGGCCGGAGAACTTCACCTCCCACTCACGGCGCGCCCGCGCCTCCAGGGCCTCGGGCTCGAAGAAGCGCTCCAGCACGCCGTCCTCCGTGCCCTCGGGCGCCACCTGGCGCAGCGCCTCCTGCGCGGCCTCGGGAGCCACCAGCTTCACGAAGGTGCCATCCGCCGCCAGCCAGGCCCGCAACGTGAAGCGGGCCAGCACGTCCGCCACGTCCGTGGGCACCTGCTGACCGTCGCGCGTCAAGCGGGAGCTCGGCACGTCCTGCGCCAGCAGCCAGCCCCCCTCGGAGGGCGTGAAGCGCGTCTGCGTGCGCAGCTCCACTTCCTCACGAAGAATCTGACTCCCCCGCTCCACGGAGCGCACGCTGCGCTGGGTCTCCATGAGGACGCGGTCCACGGGCGGCTGGAAGTCGAGCCGCACCGCGGCCGGCCGCGGCTCCGACGGCGCCACGGAGAGCGGCGCCCGGTGGCTACAGGCGGCGGTCAACGACAGGATGAGACTGGACGTCAGGGGCCCGGGACGCATGCGCTCGCGCACGCTGGCAGAAAGCGCCCGCGCCCGCGAGCGCTTCCACCAGGCGCCCTGCCCGGGCGCCCACCGGTTCACGGATGACGCGTGTGGCCGTCTGGCGCGTGCTCCACCAGGTCACGCCCGATGTTGCGGCGGTCCCGGTCCACCCCATCGTCGTCCTTCAGGCCCCCCTGGGCGGAGCGCCGGGCCGCCTCGGAGAGGTCCCGCTGCACGGCCTCGCGGTTGGGGTACTCGCCGCGCGGCAGGCACTTGAAGAGGTTGATGATGTCGGGCGGGGCGCCCGCATCGGCGGCCGCGGCCACCAGTTGCTCCCGCTCGACGGGGTAGTCCACGGCGTCGAGGTGGGGGGTGATGGAGAGCGCTGGGTCCTCCGCGAATCCATAAGCCATCGTGCGTCTGCCTTTCTGGCCGGGCGCCTGACCCCGGCCCCGGCGCGTTCGTGTGCCATGACAACGTGGGGATGACCGGGGCGCGGGACCACCCGGGGCGCCCCCGTCCCAGCCCCTGTCCGGCCAGGGGGCCAGCCGCCCCAGCCCCGTCCCGGGCTAAGGTGTCGCCCCGCGACGCCTTCCTCGCAGGAGCCCCACACCCCATGTCCGCCGCCCCCCTGCTGCTTGCCTGGCTCACGCTCGCCAGCACGCCCGCCCCCACGCCCCCGCCCGTCCACGACGTCTACGCCCTGGACGAGGCGGCCTTCGTCGCCCAGGCCCAGGCCGACCTCGCCCTGCTGGAGCGCCACGTCCGCGGCCTGCGCGGGCTGCAGGAGGCCGTGAAGCAGTCGCGGGGCGTGTACCTGCAGAAGCAGGGCGTGCCGTACACGCCGGACCAGAAGCAGCTCCTGCTCAGCACCTGGGCGGCCTTCTTCGACTACTTCGTGTCCGTGGAGGTCATCCGCCAGCGCTACTGGGACTTCGTGAAGGTGCCCGCCGTCACCCAGCCCAGGAAGCACGCCTGGGGCTTCCTGCTCACCCACGGCGCGCTCACCACGGAGCTGGCCCATGGCCTCACCTACGCGGAGCTCACCCTGGGCAGAAAGCAGCTCGAGGTGCTGCTGGACGAGCCCGCGCCCGAGTACGGCCTGCCCGCGCGCGCCTTCGCCCGGTTCAAGGACAAGGCCATCCACGTCTCCACCAGCACCCAGCTCCTCACCGGTGACGGCTACAAGGAGCAGCTCCGCCCGCTGCTGGTGAAGGCCGGCGCGCTGGACGCCCCGCGGGTGCCCTGGCTGCTCCAGGAGATGAAGCACAACAGCAAGGTGGCCAAGGGGCTGCTCACCCGGCGCGGCGCCACGCTCTTCGCCAAGGCCACGGTGGACCTGACGAAGGACACCGCGCAGCGCGCCTTCTTCCCCGTGCAGCGCGCGGTGGCGGAGTGGATGGGTGACACCCGCGTGCGCCGCGTGGGCCAGCCCCTCATCACCCGCGAGCAGGCCCTGGCCCTGCTGGAGCGGATGGAGCCCGGCGACATCATGGTCGCCCGGCAGAACTGGTACCTCTCCAACATCGGCCTGCCGGGCTTCTGGCCGCACGCGGAGCTCTTCCTCGGCACGCCCGCGCAGCTCTCCGCCTACTTCGACGAGGACCCGGCCGTGAAGGCCTGGGTGGCCACCCTCCCCGGCGCGCCAGGCTCGTTCACCCAGCACCTGGCGCGTTCGTTCCCCGCCAAGTGGGCGGCCTACTCCGGCCAGGACGCGCACGGAGACCCCCTGCGCATCCTCGAATCCATCAGCGAAGGCGTGTCCTTCACCGGCCTGGAGCACGGCCTGCGCGTGGACTACCTGGGCGTCATGCGCCCGCGCCTGTCCCGCCTGGAGAAGGCCCGCGCCATCGCCCGCGCCTTCACCTTCCAGGGCCGCCCCTATGACTTCGACTTCGACTTCTTCTCAGACAGGACGCTGGTGTGCACGGAGCTGGTGTGGAAGGCCTACGCCCCCGCCCAGGACATGACGGGCCTGCGCATCCCCCTGGTCAGCGTCGCCGGCCGCCGCACCCTGCCCGCCAACGAGCTGGTCCGCCTCTTCGACGCGGAGTTCGGACGCGAGGACAGGCAGCTCGACTTCGTGGCCTTCCTGGACGGCCGGGAGGCGGAGGGCATCGCCAGGGAGGCGGACGCCGCCGCTTTCCGTTACAGCTACCGCCGGGCCAAGTGGGACATCGCCCAGGAGTAGACACACGATGACGGAGCAGATGGCCGAGGAGATGCTGCAGCTTTCCGCCCAGCTCTTCGAGAAGATGATTTCCCAGCAGCAGGCCAAGGTGCTGCGCCTCGCCCGCGAGGCCGTGCCCAACATCTCCCCCGAGGAGGTGCGCAACTCCCACGACTTCCCGGAACTCAAGGAACATCCTACATTCGAGTTCGAGGATGGAATCCTGTCCGGGCTGATTGCGGCCCAGATTGCCCTGCGGGCGGAAATCAAGGGACGGCTGCCGCTTGAACCTCCAGCATTCTGACGCTCGGCCGCCTGCCTTTGCCGTCCGGGCCCTCGTGGGTTACTGGTTCTCGCCGTGAGCATTCCCCCTGGATTCAGCCCACCGTTGGCGCGGGAGCGGCTGGTGTCGGCCCTGGCCGCGGAGCCCCCGCGGTTGGACCTGGCGGCGCTGGCCATCGCCACGCTGGACAAGCCGCTGCTGGACGCCCCCGGCTGCCTGCACATGCTGGACGTGCTCGCGTGCCGGGTGCAGGTGGAGGCGGAGCGGCTGAGCGAGAAGGGCGAGGTCCTCGCGCCGCTGCGGGCCTTGCGCCACGTGCTGGCGGACATCGAGGGCTTCCGAGGCAACGAGGACGACTACCACTCCCCGGAGAACAGCTTCCTGGACCAGGTGCTGGAGCGGAAGCTGGGGCTGCCGATTACGCTGTCCGTCGTCTACCTGGAGGTGGCGCGGCGCGCGGGCATCTCCCTGTACGGCGTCCCCTTCCCCGGCCACTTCCTGGTGGCCCATGACGCGGGGGACCACAAGCTGGTGATGGACCCGTTCCACCACGGGGACATCCTCACCGAGCACGGCTGCGAGGAGCTGCTCAAGCGCGTGGCGCCGCAGCTCAAGTTCGACCGCAACATGCTGGCGCCCGCGCCGGTGGAGCTGATTGCGTACCGGATGCTGTCCAACCTGCGGCGCGTGTACCTGGGCCGCGAGGACTGCGAGCGCGGGCTGGCGGTGGTGGACATGCTGCTGCTCCTGGCGCCGGACCACCCGGGCGAGCTGCGCACGCGCGCGGCGCTGCTCGGCAGCCTGGGGGCGTACCGCGCGGCGCTGAAGGACGTGGAGCGCTGCCTCCAGCTTTCGCCCGAGGCCCCCGACCGCGAGCGGCTGGAGATGACGGCCCGCGAGCTGCGGGAGCGCGCCGCGCTGCTCAACTGAAGGGAAGGACTTTCACATGGCGGGAGAGGTGAAACCCTGGCGCCGGCTGCGGCGCGGGCTGGAGCACGACTTCACCGTCGCCCGGGTGCGCGAGGACTGGTGGGCGGACCCGCGCACCGGCCTGGAGCACCCGCGCGTGCGCGTGGACTGCGCGGACTGGGTGAACGTCATCGCGGTGACGCCGGACGCGCGGCTCGTGCTGGTGCGGCAGTTCCGCTTCGGCGTCGAGTCCTCCACGCTGGAGCTCCCTGGCGGCATCGTGGAGCCGGGAGAAGCGCCGGAGCGGGCCGCGGCGCGCGAACTGGAGGAGGAGACGGGCTACGTGCCGGGGCGCATGGTGCCAGTGGGCCAGGTGCACCCCAACCCCGCGTTCCAGGGCAACGTGTGCTTCAACTTCCTCGCGCTGGACTGCGTGAAGCGGCACGAGGGGCGGCAGGACGCGGGCGAGGACATCGCCGTGGAGCTGCACCCGCGCGCGGCGCTGCCGCGCCTCATCCTGGAGGGGCACATCACCCATTCGCTGGTGGTGGCGGCCTTCTTCCAGGAGCGTCTGCTCGGCGAGTCGGAGTAGGCGCGTGCCTCAAGGGCGCGCGCAGCCACAGCCGCACGCGTCGAAGTAGGGAGACTCGCCGCGGGCGCAGACGAAGAAGAGGACCTGGCACGCCTGCCTGTCCCGGGACACGGAGCGGCGGTGGGAGGCCCGAGCGTCGCATGACGCGCGGTCCGCCATGGCCTGCGACGCCTCGGCCGCGTCGCCCTCCTCCGAGAGCGCGCCACAGCCCGCGGCTCCCAGCGCCGTCAGCAGCGTCAGAACGCCCCTCAGGTCGAACACCCGACACCTCGCGAACCGGCGCCTGTCCTTCGCGCCCACCAGGCCTGGGATGCAACGTGGGGGCCCCTCCCGCATACCGGGAGCCCCCTGGCGGCGCGGGCTCCCGGAGGCGTGGACAGCGTCACAGTCGCGGCGTGCGGAGCGAGACACCTGGCCGGACCTGGGCCTCACCGTGTCCGCCCGCGCACGGGCGCCTCGGCCCGAGGGGAGGCCTCCTCGCCGGTGGAGCGCTCCGCCGCCTCAGCGGGCCTTCTTCGCGCGTGTCCGGCGCCGCGGCGCGGGCTGCGGCGCCGGCGCGGCCTCCTCCCGCTGCCACGTCCCGGAGCGGCCACCCGACTTGTGCTCCAGTTGCACCGCGTCCAGCACCATGCCGCGGTCCACGCTCTTGCACATGTCGTAGACGGTCAGCGCCGCCGCGCAGGCCGCGGTGAGCGCCTCCATCTCCACGCCGGTGCGGTCCACCGTCTTCACCTGCGCGCGCACCCGGAGCCCCGCGTCCTCGGGCGCCAGCGTCACCTCCACCCCCGCGAGCGCGATGGGGTGGCAGAGCGGAACGAAGTCCGGCGTGCGCTTGGCGGCCATGATGCCGGCGAGCCTCGCCGCGGCCAGCACGTCCCCCTTCTCCACCTTCCCCGCCAGGATGCGCTCGCGCGTGGCGGGCAGCATCCGCAGCAGCGCGGTGGCCACGGCCACGCGGCCCGTCTTCGGCTTCTCCCCCACGTCCACCATCTTCATCGGCGCGCCCCCTGGGCCACCGCGGCCAGCAGGTCATCCGCGATGTCGTCCGGGTCCTCCAGCCCCACGGAGACGCGGATGAGGTTCTCCTGGATGCCCGCGGCCGCTCGCTCCTCCGGAGTGAAGCGGCGCGCGCTGGCGCTGGCCGCGTGCATCACCAACGTGCACACGTCTCCCAGCGAGGGCCCCGGCCGCCCCACCTTCAGCGCCTCCAGGAAGCGCATGCCCTCCGCCCGCCCCGCGCCCTTGATTTCAAAGGCCACCATGGGGCCGCCGCCCAGCAGCAGCGCGTTCGCGGTGGCGTGGTCCGGGTGCGAAGCCAGCCCCGGGTAGATGACCCGCTCCAGCAGCGGGGACTCCGTGAGGCGCCGGGCCACGTGCGCCGCGTGCTCCACATGCGCCTTCATGCGGACCGGCAGCGTGCGCAGGCCGCGCAGGGTGAGCCACGCCTCGAAGGGCCCCAGCACGTCCCCCGCCAGCACCCGCGCGGCGCGCAGCGGGGCCATCCGCTCACGCGAGGCGCTCACCGTGCCGCCCAGCGCGTCGCTGTGCCCGTTGAGCCACTTGCTGGTGGACTGCACCGCGTAGTCCGCGCCCAGCGCCAGCGCGCGCTGGCCCACGGGCGACGGGAAGGTGCCATCCACCACGAACGCCGCCCCCACGTCCTGGCAGGCCCGCGCGAGCACGCGCAAATCAGGCACGCGCAGCAGCGGGTTGGAGATGCTCTCCGCCAGCACCATGCGCGGCTTCAGCTCGCGGATGCGCGCGGACACCTCGGGGTCCGTCATCAGGAGCGCGTGCAGCTCCACGCCCAGCGTGGCGCACAGGCGCTTGTACAGCGCGCGCGTGACGCCGTAGCCGTCCGCCGGCATCACCAGCCGGTCCCCCGGCTTGAAGCCCTGGGCCTCGAAGACGGAGCGCAGCGCGGCCATGCCGCTGGCGTAGGCCACGCAGGCCTCGGCGCCCTCCAGCGCGGCCACGGCCTCCTCCAGCAGCGTCGTGTTGGGCGCGCTGATGCGGGCGTAGGCGTAGTCCTTGCCGTCCAGGGCGCTGTCCAGATCGTCGCTGCTGTCGAACCAGTTCACCGCCGCCGGGTAGATGGGCGGCGACACCGGCACCGCCTTGCTTCCAGCCAGCCGCGTCCCGGCGTGCACCGCCACCGTCTTCTGCTTCGAGCTCATGGGGATTCGCTGCGTCCTTCGCGGGAATGGAAAGGCCGGCCCCGACAAGAGGGCCGGCCTGGAGATGCTTCACCTTCAGCCGCGCGGGCGGCCAGGCTACTCGCCGTGCTCGATGAGCCAGCGCTCCGCGTCGATGGCGGCCATGCAGCCCGTGCCCGCCGCGGTGATGGCCTGACGGTAGTAGTGGTCCTGCACGTCGCCGCAGGCGAAGACGCCCTCGATGTTGGTGCGCGTGGAGCCCGGCACCGTCTTGAGGTAGCCGCCCTGGTGCGTCTCCAGCACGCCCTGGAACAGCTCCGTGTTGGGCGTGTGGCCAATGGCGACGAAGAGGCCCGTCGCCTTCACGAGCTGGCTGTCCCCCGTCTTCAGGTTGCGCACCACCGCGCCGTTCATCCCCTTGTTGTCGCCCAGGACCTCCTCCACCGCGGAGTCCCACATGAAGGAGATTTTCGGGTTCTGGAGGGCGCGCTCCTGCATCACCTTGGAGGCGCGCAGCGTGTCGCGGCGGTGGATGAGGGTGACGTGGTTGACGATTTTCGCCAGGTACGTCGCCTCCTCCATGGCCGTGTCACCGCCGCCCACCACCAGCACGTCCTGCTTCTTGAAGAAGGCACCGTCGCAGGTGGCGCACGCGGAGACGCCGCGGTTCTTGTAGGTGTCCTCGCCCTTGACGCCCAGCCACTTGGCGGTGGCGCCGGTGGAGATGATGACGGTCTCCGAGCGGTAGCTGACGCTCTCCCCCTGGATGAGGAAGGGGCGCTGGGAGAAGTCCACCTTCACCACGTTCTCCATGTGGATGGTGGTGCCGAAGCGCTCCGCCTGCTTCTGGAACCGCTCCATCAGCTCCGGGCCGGTGATGGCCTCCGGAAAGCCCGGGTAGTTCTCCACGTCGGTGGTCACCATGAGCTGGCCGCCCGGCACCCGCTGCGGGTGCTCCAGGGTGGGGCCGCCGGCGAACACCACCGGCTGCAGGTTGGCGCGCGCGGCGTAGATGGCCGCGGTGTAGCCCGCCGGCCCCGAGCCAATGATGGTCACCTTGTTCGTCTTCTCCTCCGCCACGACTCCTCCCGAATCTCGTTGATGGCCGCAAGGTACCAGAGCGCCTCGGGCGCGTGATACGAAGCTGGCCTCATGGATGCCGACGTCCTCAAGAAGGTTGCGCTGTTCGAGGGATTGACCCAGGGACAGCTCGCCAAGGTCGCCCAGATTGGCCACTCCCGGACCTACCCGGCGGGCGCCTTCCTGTTCCGCGAGGGGGACGCCGGCCAGGAGATGTTCGTAATCGCCGAGGGCAAGGTCCGCATCTCCAAGTCAGTCCCTGGCGTCGGCGAGGAGGCGCTCGCCGTCCTGGAGCCCGGCCAGTATTTCGGTGAGATGGCCGTCATCGAGGACTCCCCCCGCTCGGCGGACGCCATCGCCCACGTGAGCTGCGCCGTCTGGGTCATTGAACGCTCGCGGTTGGATCAGCTCATGTTCACCGACAAGGACCTGGCGTACGTGCTGCTCTGGACGTTCGTCCGGACGCTGAGTGAGCGGCTCCGGGAGACGAACGAGAAGATCAAGGGCTTCTTCGCCCTCTCCCGCTTCTGACGCCCCGTCTCGGCGCCCGAGAAACCAGGTGGCGCAGGGCTGCCCGTCCGTCATTCCGGCCGCTTCACGCATGTCGGGACGGGTGCGTGCCCCACTCCCCAGGTAGCACACGCAGGCACACGCGTTGCTATGTCCCCGTCCCGTGGAGGGCGGCGGGATGGAGCAATCGGCGGCGGGGGCGGCGTGGGCGGGCGACGGGTCGGTGAGCGCGCGGGGCGTGGGGGGCGCGGAGGAGTCGCGAGAGCGGCTCTTCCGGTTGGGGGCGGCGGCACTCACCGACCCGGAGCTGTTGTGCGTGGTGTGGAGCTCCGGGGCGCGCGCGCCCGGAGCCTGGGCGGTGGCGGGGGCGTTGCTGACGGAGGGCGGAGGGCTGAAGGGACTGGTGCAGCAGGAGCCCCTGGCGCTGAGCTTGCGGCCCGGCGTGGGGCCTGCCCGGGCGGCGCAGGTGCTGGCCGCGTTGGAGCTGGGCCGCCGCGCGCAGCGCGCGGGTGAGCGGCGGCCCAGGTTGCGCACGCCGAAGGAGATTGCCGCGTATCTGGCGCCGGTGCTGGGGGCGCTGCGGCGCGAGGTGTTCCACGTCCTGTGCTTCAACGCGCGCAACGTGCTGCTGCATGACGCGCGCGTGGCGGAGGGCACCATGAACACCTGCCCGGTGGACCCGCGAGAGGTGTTCGCCGCGGCGCTCACCGCGCGCGCCACGTCCATCGTGCTGGCGCACAACCACCCTTCGGGGGACCCGGAGCCCAGCGTCCAGGACCTGGCCCTGACGCGGCACCTGGTCGCGGGGGCGCAGCTCCTCAACATCAAGGTGCTGGACCACGTGGTGGTGGGAGACGGCGGCTACGTGTCGATGCTGGAGCGCGGGCTGATGCCGGACGAGGCGAAGGAGCAGCGGCGGACGTGGAGCGCGAATGGAGGCTGCGGATGATGGTGAGCGTGGTGGGGCTGTGGGGGGCGGTGCAGGTGGAGCTGCTGGAGGACACGCGGGCGCAGGTGGTGCGGCTGGACACCGGACAGGCGTGCACGGTGGAGCGCGCGTCGCTGCCCAGCGGCGCACGTGAGGGGGACCTCGTGGTGGATGGCCGGCTGGAGCCAGGGCAGACGGAGGCGCGGCGGCGGGACGTCGCGCGGATCCGGGCGCGGCTGGCTGTTCCGGTTCCACCAGGGCTCGACCTGTGAGTGGAGGCCGGGCACGGCCTCGTTTCCGTTGACGGATGGACCGGGATGATGAACATGCGCGCGATGCCGGTGGACCTGCCCTACCTCGAGGAAGCACAGCGGGGGCTGGTCCGCCACTTCGGCCTGTCCCAGTTCCGTCCGGGGCAGGACCAGGTCATCTCCTCCGTCCTGAGCGGCCGCAACACGGTGGTGGTGATGCCCACCGGGGCGGGCAAGAGCCTGTGCTACCAGCTACCGGCCACGCTGCTGCCGGGACTGACGCTGGTGGTGTCGCCGCTCATCGCGCTGATGAAGGACCAGGTGGAGCAGCTCACCGCGCGGGGCATCCCCGCGACGTTCATCAACTCCTCGCTGTCCGACCTGGAGCGCGCGGAGCGGATGCGCAAGCTGCGCGCGCGGGAGTACAAGCTGCTCTACGTGGCGCCGGAGCGCTTCCGCAGCCAGAGCTTCCTGGAGACGGTGTCCGCCGTGGGCGTGGACCTGCTCGCCGTGGACGAGGCGCACTGCATCTCCCAGTGGGGCCACGACTTCCGGCCGGACTACGCGCAGCTCGGGCAGGTGCGCAAGCGGCTGCGGCCGCCGCGCACGGTGGCGCTCACCGCCACGGCCACGCCGGAGGTCCGCGCGGACATCGTGCGCGTCCTGCTGATGAAGGACCCGCAGGAGTTCGCCATGGGCTTCGACCGGCCCAACCTCTTCCTGGGCAAGCAGGAGGTGGGCGGCGACGCGGACCGGCACGAGGCCTGCGCGCGGCTGGCGGCCACCGGCGGCAGCGGCATCGTGTACTGCTCCACGCGGCGCGCGGCGGAGGGCATCTTCTCCGAGCTGCACGGGCGCGGGGTGAAGGCGGTGCTGTACCACGCAGGCATGGACGACGACGCCCGGCGCCGCGCCCAGGACACCTTCATGGCCGCGAAGGAGGCGGTGGCGGTGGCCACCAACGCCTTCGGCATGGGCATCGACAAGCCGGACATCCGCTTCGTCGGCCACGCCAACATCCCCCGGGCGGTGGAGGCGTACTACCAGGAGATTGGCCGCGCGGGCCGCGACGGGCAGGCCGCGCGCGCGGTGCTCCTCTTCAACCACTCGGACGTCTTCACCCAGGAGCGGCTCATCCAGAGCAGCCACCCGGCCGAGGCCATCTTCGGCGACGTGTGGAACGTGCTCCAGTCGGTGGAGGAGTTCGAGCGGGGCGTGCACGTGCTCGCGGGCATGGTGAACGCCAGCGAGTTCGAGGTCTCCGCGGCGCTGCGCATCCTCGAGCGCGAGGGCAAGGTGGAGCGCGGGGGCCGGGGCGAGGGCGAGCACGGCATCACCCTGCTGGAGAAGGCCACCTCGGCGCAGCCGCACTCGCCGGACGCGCAGCGGCTGCTCAAGTCGCTGCTGGAGACCTTCCCCGTGGGCCGGCAAATCACCACGGAGCTGCCCATCCTCGCGCGGCGCATCGGGCTGTCGGTGGACGAGGTCCGCCACGCGCTCGGCCTTCTGGAGAAGGCCCACGTGGCGAAGGTGCGGCGGCCCTTCGCCGGGCGCTCCATCCGCGCGCTGGAGCGGCTGCCCTTCCGGGAGCTGGGGCTGGACCTGAGCCGGGTGCGGGAGCAGGAGCGGCAGAACCTCTCGCTGCTGCGGCGGATGACGGAGTACGCCTACACGGACCGGGACAAGAAGTGCCGGCGCTCGGCCATCCTCCGGTACTTCGGCCAGCGCGACGCAGGCACCTCGTGTGGCAACTGCGACGTGTGCACGCCGGAGAAGATGCCCACGCTGCTGGCGCATGGGCCGGCCGCGTCGCGCGGCCGCGGCCCGGGCTCCACGGCGGCGCCCGTGGTGACGAACTACAGCGAGCTGGCCTCCACGGAGCTGCGGCGCTGGCGCAAGGAGCTGGCGAAGGACCTGGGCGTCGCGCCCTTCATCATCTTCAACGACGCCACGCTGCTGGGGCTGTCCGCGGCGCTGCCGGTGGACCGGGAGGGCTTCCTGGCGGTGAAGGGCACCGGGGAGAGCCGCTGGGAGCGCTTTGGCCCCAAGGTGGTGGAAATCTGCCTGATGGCGCGCGCGGCGGGCCATGAGCCGCAGGCCGTGCCAGCGGCCGCGGCGCGCAAGCCCATCCTCCGCCGCAGGGGCTAGGAGCGCGAGCGCAGGGCCCGGCGCGCCAGCAGCGTCCGGACGCCGCCCATGAGCGTGCCCACCACCATCGCGAGCACGAAGATGACGGCCATGGTGGTGAGGCCGAACACCACGCGCACGCCCCACTCGGAGATGCGCCCGGTGAAGTAGGCCGCGCGCAGCGGCTCCATGGCGCCCGACAGCTCCAGCGCCCGCGCTGGCAGCGAGTCCAGCGACAGCGACATCCGCCGTAGGAAGCTCGAGGGGTGGAACCTCAGGGCAATCTCCACCCCGAGCCCCAGCAGCAGGTAGATGAGCGACAGCAGGAACGCATTGCCCCACATGATGCGCAGCAGCGGGGAGTCCGTTCGGGAGGAGAAATACCGCACGCTACCTCGCAGCCTTCTTCTTGAGGCCAGGCAGGGCCTTCTTCACCCGCGCGGCATCATTCGCGCCACCGGCCAGTTTCAGGAATGCCTCGTAGGACGCCACCGCCCGCGGCAGCTCGCCGGGCTCGCGCACCAGCGCGTCCGCGAGCGCCAGGCGCGCCAGGCCGTCCGCGGGCTCCAGCTCCACGGCCTTCTCCAGCGCGGCCCTGGCCACGGCCTCCTGCCTCTGCTTGAGCGCCACCATGCCCAATGCAAGCTGTGCCCGGCCGTCGAAAGGCGCCAGGCGCACGGCCTCATCCGCCGCGGCGCGCGCATCCTTCAGCGCCCCCGCCCCCAGCAGGGCCCGGGCCATGGTGGCCCGAGCGAAGGCCTTGTCCCAGACTGTCGGCGCCCTGGCCGCCAGGTCCTCCAGCGTCCGCGCGGCGCCGCGCCCACCGCCCGGGAGCTGCGCGTAGAGCTCGCCCACGCGGCCACAGGTGGCATCGGGCCCTTCCCGCCGGGCCGCGGCGAAGGCCGCCTCCGCGTTGCCGCTGTTGCCCTGGCGCATGAAGGCCAGGGCAATCTCACAGAAGGTGTCCGCGTCCTTCGGGTCCAGCTTGTTGGCGCGCGCCAGCGCGGAGAAGCCGCCCCGCGCGTCGCCCGCGCCGAAGAGGATGGCCGCGCGCAGCTTGTGCGCCTCGGGGTCATCCGACGCCAGCTTCACCGAGCGCTGCACCGCGCCCTCCGCGTCCTTGCGGCGGCCCGCGTGGAACAGCGCCAGCGCGAAGCCCTTGTGAGCGGCCGCGCTGCCCGGGTTCTCCAACTGCCACGCCTCGAACTGCTTGAGCGCGTCCTGCGTCCGCCCCAGCGCCAGCAGCGTGCGCCCCAGCGCGTCCCGCGCCTCGCCGTGCGCGCCGTTGCGCTCCACCGCCTGGGTCAGCGGCTTGAGGGCCATGTCGGGCAGCCCGCGCGACAGCATCAGGCGCCCCAGCGAGCACGCGCCCTCGTGGTCGCGAGGATCCTTCTGGACCTCCTCGAACAGGGACTGCGCCTTGTCGTAGGCCCGCTCGCGCCAGTAGAGCTGCCCCAGCGCCAGCCGCATGTCGTTGCGCGGCCGCTTCGCCGCCTGCAGGGCCTTCTCCAGCAGCTCCCGCGCCTGGGCGCCGTTGCCCTCGGCGGCGTCCGCCAGGGCCAGCCAGGAGACGGCCTCCGGTGGATACCGGTCATTCACGCGGGTGCGCGCCAGCTCCGCGCGGGCCTTCTTCCAGTCCCCCAGCCGCGCGTACGCGGCGCCGCGCACCAGGGACACCTTGCGGCCCCCGTCGGCGTCCAGCCGCGACAGCACCTCGCGCTCACGGTCCCGGTCCAGCAGCGCCCGGCCCAGGCCCTCGCGGGCTTCCTCGCTCTTGGGCCGCAGCTTGAGCGCGGCTTCGTAGGCGGCCTGCGCCGCGTCCAGCGTCCCGGCCGCCCGGCTGGCGGCGCCGAGCGCGAGCTGGAACTCGAAGGCCAGGGGCCCCTGGGTGCCCTTGGAGAGCAGCGCGCGGGCCTCGGCGTGCTTGCCCTGGGCGGACAGCAGCTCGCCATGGACCAACTGCTGGCGCGCCTTCAGGGACGGCGGCAGCTTCGGGTCCTCCGCGAGCGGCGCCACGTCCGCCAGCGCGGCGTCCAGGTCCTGGTACAGCGCGAGCCGGGCCTCCGCCTGGCCAATGCGGGCCCCGGGGTGACCAGGGGACCTCTTGCGCGCGCGCTCGTACATCTCGATGGCCTGGGGAAAGTCCTCGGAAGCCTTGTAGTAGCCCCCCAGGGCCACCAGCGCGCGGACGTTGACGCCAGAGGCCCGGAGCGCGCGGTCGAAGCGCTCGAGCGCCTGCTTCTCGTCCTTCGCCTCCAGCAGCAGGCTGCCGGCGAGCGCATGGACCTCGGTGCTCTCCTCCTGCGAACCCAAGAGGGCGCTCCGGGCCAGGGCCCGTCCGCGCTCGTCCGCCACCAGCACGTTGGTGACCAGCACCAGGGCGGGCGCCGCGTCCTTCACGCCGGGCCGCTCCAGCGCCTCCAGCGCCTGCCGCCGGTCCTCGGAGGCCTGCCCATGGTCCGCATACCGCAGCGCATGCGCCCACGCCGTCAGCGCCCACGCGCGGCTGCTGCTGTCATCCATGTCCCGCGCCTTCTGGAGCTGCGCCAGCGCGGCGTCCAGCGAGGCCCCCGTGTCCTGGACGATGAGGTCCTCGGCCCGGGCCAGCGTCTCGCTCAGCGTCTTTCCGCCCTGGTTCGCGCGGATGTTGATGAAGCTGATGGCGACGATGGCCAGCACCACCACGCCCACCACCGCGCCGGCGACCTTCACGCCATGCCGGGCGATGAACGACGTCTTGGCGGCCTCGCGCGCCAGCCTGGCCCGCAGCTCCTTCTCGTACTCGGCGGTGAGCGCCTCGGTGTCCGGCTTGCGCGCCTTGGCCTGCGCGCTGGCGGCCGTGGGCGCGGGCGCCGCGTCCGGGATGTCCTCGAGCAGGGACCGCTTGCCCCCGGAGGAAGGCCGCGTCGCCGAGGGCGCGCGCGCCGCGACGACGGGCATCGGCGCCATGGGCTCGGGAGGCGGAAGGTCTCCCAGGAGTCCACCGGACCCCGCGGACGCGGTGTCCTCGACAGGAGCGGACGCGGCCAGGGGCCCGTCCTCGGCCGGAGCGGCGCCGGCCTGGCGCCCGTCCTCGTCGGCCTCGGGCGCTGACGCAGCGGCCGCCTCGGCCCCTTCGGGCAGCGCCACCTGCTGCGTCGGCGCATCCTGGCCGGCGCCGGAATCCTGCGTGGAGTCGGGAAGGGCGGAGTCCTCCGCCGGGCCACCCGCGGCGGCCTCGGACGACAGCGCCTGCCCAGGCGCTTCGTCCTCACCGCGCTGGGGTGCGTCCTCGTCATCCCCCAGCCCCAGGTCCAGGCTCGGCAGCTCCGCGCCCAGCACCGACGACACCGGCACCCGCCGGTTCAACAGCCCCAGGGACGCGCCCGCCTCGTCCCCCGAGCCCTCCGGCCGCGTCGCCGCGCCGCCCCGCGCCACCGACGGGTCCACCGCTGACGCCTCGCCGCCCCGCGCCACGGACGGGTCCGCCGCTGACGCCTCGCCGCCCCGCGCCACCGACGGGTCCGCCGCTGACGCCTCGCCGCCGTCCGCGCCTGTCCCAGCGTCCGCGCCTGTCCCAGCGTCCGCAACCCCAGCCGTCCCAGGCCCCGCGTCCGCGGAATCACCCGCTGCCGCGGCCCCCGCGCTCGCGGGCTTCAGCTTCGCCGCGTCACCGAGCGCCGCGGCGCGCAGCCGGGCGGCGGCCATGGGCGCCACCGTGGGCCCCGGTGCCGGGTCCTCGTCCTTCGGCGGCTCGGCGGGGGTGTCCTCGTCCGCGGCGGGCTTCTCCAGCCCCATCAGGTCCGCGAACACCGGCGCCGGACCACCGGCGAGCGCCTGCTGCGCCTGGTCCAGCCAGCTCTTCACGCGGCCGTCATTGGGCTGGAGCGCCACGGCCTTGCGGAGGATGGGCAGCGCGGAGCGGTACAGCCCGCGCTGGAGGAGCACCTCGCCAATCAGGTTGTAGGCGTAGGGGTTGTCCTTCTCGATGGAGATGGCCTGGTCGAACTGCTCCATCGCCTCGGCGGGCCGGCCCTGCTGGATGAGGGCCTTGCCCCACAGCACGCGCCCGACAATGGACGTGGGGTGGTGGGAGATGCCTTGCCCGCAGACCTCGATGGCACGCGCCGTGTCGCCCTTCTCCAACAGGGCCTTGGCGAGCTCGACGAAAACGGAAGAAGTGGGGTCCTGCCGGAGGAGCTGCTCGTAACGCTCCACCATCGACTTGGCCATGTCGCTCGCGACTCCGGTGCTCGTGCGGGAGCCGGACCATACCACCGCTGACTCGTCCGAGGCTGCTGCCGGGTGCTACCCTGCCGGGCGTGAATCGCCTGCCTGCCCTGCTCCTCGCGCTCGTCCTTGGGGCGTGCGCAACCGTGTCCAAGAAATCCAACCTGGAAACACTCAAGCCCACCGTGGAGCGCTTCCATCAGGCCATCCGCTGGAAGGACTTCCAGAGCGCCAGCCGCATCATCGTCCCCGAGCGCCGCAAGGACTTCCAGAAGGCCCGCATCGAGCTCAACGACGACAAGGACCTGTCCATCACCGACTACGAGGTCGTGGACGTGAAGGTGTCAGCGGACGGGAACCAGGCCACCATCCAGAGCCGCATCCAGTGGATGCGCCTGCCCTCGGCCTCCGAGCGCACCGCCCTCGTCACCTCGGAGTTCGTCTTCCGGGACGGCGCCTGGCAGTTGGAGAGCCAGGAGGACGGCCCCTTCGAGGGCGAGCTGCCGAGCCCGAGTCCGAACCCCAGCTCCAGCCCCGAAGAGACGCCCATCCCCTGAAAAGAAACCGCCCACCGTCTCGGGGCCGGCCGAGGCGGTGGGCGTCGGGAGCTCCCCCATGGAGCGCCCTACAAGAAACCGCCCGCCGTCTCGGGGCCGGCCGAGACGGAAGGCGTCGGGAACTCCCCCATGGAGTGCCCTACAGTTTGACGGGGCGGCACCGTTTCCGGGCCCTTGCCGCCGCGCCGTGACGGACCACTCCTAGAGCAATGGCGGTGCCAAGCACCTCGCGGGGAGCGGGCGCTGGCGGAGGGCTTGAGATTCAAGGGGTTGCGGCTTCCGGGGGCCTGACAGCCCCCTGCCCCGCGGTCGGGCCTCTGACATCGCTGTCAGGGCCCCCGGGGCCAGTCGCCATGCGCGGCCTGACAGCCGCGTCAGGGGGCCTCGGACTTTCCCGCGGCTAGTCGCCCTGGACGGAGCGGATGGTGTCGCGCATGGAGTGGCGCGGCTTCCAGGCCACGTCCTTCACCCAGCGGCTGCCATCCACGGCGCACAGGAACTGGATGTGGTCCAGCTCCGGAGGCGGGAAGTTGGCCAGCCGGTACTTGAACAACATGCCCAGCAGCGGCCGGGCCACCGGGTGGGGGACGGGGATGGGGGTGTTGCCCAGCTCGCGCATCACCGCGGACAGGGGCACCTCGCCGGGGCCCACGACGTTGTAGACGCCCTTGGGCTCGGGGCGGAGCGCCTCCACCATGGCGCGCGCCACGTCCTCCACGTGGATGAGCTGCACCATGGGGTCGAAGCCCGCCATCATCCAGGGCCGGCGCATGCGCAGGTAGTTGGACGGCGCGTTCTTGATGGTGGGCCCCACGATGTGGACGGGCCGGAGGATGACCGTCTCGATGTGGGGGTGCTTCCAGAAGAAGCTGTGCGCCAGCATGTCCACTTCGATGAGGTCGCGCACGCCGGAGAAGCGGCTGGCGGCCATCAGCGGCGCGTCCTCCGTGAGGAAGTTGGAGTTGTCCGGGCTGGGCCCGTACACGTTGGCCGAGGACAGGACGACGACCTTCTTCACCCCGTACTTGGCGCAGTACTCCAGCAGGCGCGTGGTGCCCACGACGTTGAAGGAGTGGTGCTCCTCCTCGCTCATCCGCGGGTCATGCATGATGCCCATGTGGATGACGGCGCGGATTTCGTTCTTCCGGAAGACGTCCTCCGCCTTCTTCTTGCGGAGGTCCAGCTCGTACATCTCGACGTCCTTCGGCCGCCCCATGAAGGGGCGCCGGTCGATGCCGATGATGCGCTCGTGCTTGTGGAGCAGCTTCGCGAGGGTGCGGCCGAGGTTGCCGCTGATGCCCGTGACGACGACGGCCGGTTTCATGGAACCCCCCTCTTTAGCACCGCCGCGCCGGGCGCTCACCAGAACACGCCCTGACGCTCCTTGAGGCCCTGGTGGAGCATGGACTGGATGGACGCCTTCACGGTGCGGACCTTCTTGTCCAGCTCGCTGTCCTCGTCATCCGGGCGCCCGGAGAAGTGCAGCGGCTCGCCGAAGTAGATGCGGTACTTGGTGGGCAGGGGAATGGGCAGCCCGGTGGGGGTGATGGGGAAGGACGGGAAGCCCAGCAGCTTCGCCACCGGCTTCAGGTCCATCAGCGCCGGGGCCTGCTCCTCCGCGCCAATCACGGCCACGGGGACGATGGGCGTGTTCGTCTCCAGCGCCAGGCGCATGAAGCCCAGGCCGAACTCCTGGAGCTGGTAGCGCTGGGGCCACAGCTTGTTGATGCCGCGCGTCCCCTCCGGGAAGACGAGGATGGCCTCCTCCGACTCCAGCAGCCGCCGGCAGTTCTCCGGCGTGCCGACAATCTGCCCCACCCGCGCCATGAAGGTGGACACGTACGGGAGCGACGACACCCACTTCTCCACCATGCTGCGGATGGGGCGGGGCGGGCTGGCCTCCAGCATCATCGCCACGCCAATCATGGCGCCGTCCATGGGAAGCTGGCCGGAGTGGTTGGACACCAGCAGCACCCGGCCGGCCGGCACGTGCTCGATGCCGTACGTCTCCACGCGGAAGTAGTTCCGGTAGAGCCACAGGAGCGGCGCCACCGCGGACAGGCTGTAGTCCAGGTCGAAGCCGAACGGGTCCACCCCGTACTCGTTCCCCGGGCGCGCCAGCGCCTGGAGCCGCTGCTTCTGCTCGTCATTGGCCAGCCGGTCCGTCCACTCGCGCAGGCCCTTCTTCAATCGGTCGGTGACGTTCTCCAGCATGGGGGCTCTTTACACCACCCACCCCGCCGCCGGGAGTACGCCGTCGCCCGGACGGCGCAAGCGTGCCCCACGGACACCCAGGCACGGCGCGGACGTGCGCTGTCGGACAGGCGCCCCTCGTGGGAAGGCCTTACACCGTGGAGGCCAGGCGCCCGGCGACGTCGCGCAGCGTGAGGACCTCGCGCTCCGCCTTCAGCCAGCCAAACACCTCGCGCAGGCGCGCCATCTTCTGGGTGGCGCTGACGCGCAGGTCCCGCTGCTGCCGCACCAACTCCGGGGGAATCCCGTCCGACGCGTCCAGCACGTCCACGCCGTGCAGCTCGAAGTTGAAGAAGCGGTCCCGGCGGCAGGTGCGCCACAGCGCGTGCAGGGACGCGCGGGGCAGCGTGGTGGCGAAGGTGCCGATGAGGGGAAAGCGCAGCGCGGGCGTCACCGTCATGGGCAGCTCCAGCACGCTGCCCGTGCCCCGCCGGTAGGGCTGCGCCGGGTCGGGCCGGTACGGCACCCGGGGCGCCAGCAGCACCCGGGGCGTGTCCAGCACGGAGCGGGACGGCCGCCCCAGCATGGCCAGGCCGCCCATCACCGCCGCCTTCGCCGCGTAGTACGGCGCGGCGGGGAAGGCCGAGGAGCCATACCGGTACCCCAGCGCCGCCGTGGCCGCGTACAGGTCCGCGTTCAGGGTGTAGCCCGGGGCGCGGAAGCCCACGGGGCGCACCCCGGTGGCCTGATGGATGGCAGCGTCCGCGCGCGCCAGGTCCTCCTGGATGGCCGCCGGGCCCCGGCGCGTCAGCGCGTAGTCATGGGCGTGGCTGTGGCTGGCCACCTCGATGCCGGCTTCGTGGGAGGCGCGCATGCCCACGGCGGCGGCCGGGTCTGTCTCCAGGTCCTCGCCAATGACGAAGAAGGTCCCCGGCACGCCCAGCCCGTCCAGCAGTTCCCGGAAGCGCGGCACCGCCACCGCGTGCACCAGCGAGCGGGCGCGGTCGTCGAGCATCGCCTCCGGCAGGCCGTGGATGCGGCAGTAGTGGGGCAGCGAGTCGAGGTCGACGGAGATGGACGCCAGCCGCACGGTGCGCCCTCCCCCGCTCAGGTCCCGCGGACGCGGATGACGTAGAACAGCTTGCCCACGTTCTTCAACACGTTGGGCACGCGCTTGAACAGGTGGATGGAGGGCTGGCGCTTCTCTTGGAGCTGGATGGGAATCTCCACCACCCGCAGGCCCTCGCGCCAGGCGCGGATGACGAACTCGCTGGCGAACACGTCCATGTCCACCACGCACTTCTGGATGACGGGCAGCAGCGCCTCGCGGCGGAACGCCTTCAGGCCGTGCGTGTCGGTGCCCTGGAAGCCCAGCGCCACCTTCAGCAGCTTGTTGTGCACCCGCGTGGCCGCCCGGCGGATCAGGGGGCGCTGGTCACTGGCGCCCTTGGCCGCCTTGGAGCCCACGACCATGTCCGCCTCGCCCCGCTCCAGCCGCGGCAGCGCCGCGTCGTAGAAGGTCAGGTCGCACAGGTCGATTTCATCACAGATGACGTAGGTGCCCCGCGCCTTGAGGATGCCGGCCTTGAGCGCCACGCCGTAGTTGGGCGTCTCCGAGTGGAACCAGCGCAGGCGCGGGTTCTTCGCGCACAGCTCCTCCAAGATGGCGGGCGTGGCGTCGCGGGAGCCGTTCTCCGCGAAGATGATTTCGTAGTCGAGCCCGCGCGCCTCCAGCCCCTGGCGCAGCTCCTCCGCCGCCGAGGCGATGATGGACTCCTCGTTGTAGACCGGAATGACGACGGTGAGATGCGGGGCCATGGACTCGAACAGGGATGGCTAACACGCCCCAGGCCACCCGTCGATACAATGCGACGGGTGGGCGAGGGGGATGTCAACCGTTGAGAGTCCTCGCGCACGCCCGTCCCGCGAGGATGGCGTCCTCCATGGAGGAGTACTCCCACTGCCCATAGCGGCCGGCAATCTGGACTCCCGCGTGCTCCAGGAAGCGGAGAATCTCCGACTTCGCGGGGCCGTAGGCCTCGTCGTAGAGCACGTAGGCGTGGGGAATCTCACGCGCCTGGGCGAAGAGGACGTCGTCCGCGGCGTGAATCATCTGCGAGCGCACCAGGTCCTCCACCGCGTACTGCTCCGCCGCGGCCGGGGACAGCTCGCCGTGGTGGCTGTACTCCACGTAGAAGGTGGACGTGTCCGGGGGCGCCAGCGGCGCGTACACCGCGGAGGGCGAGCCGATGCGGTACGTGTGGAACTCCGGCTCCGGCAGGTAGATCCAATGCCAGGGCTGGCGGTTGGCCCCCTTGGCGCCCACGGCCACGTACGTGACGGTGGTGGCGCGCAGCTTCCTCGCCGCGTCCTGCACGGCGTCGGGCACGCCGGCCTCGCCCTTCGCGAGCAGCTTCACCAGTCCGGGCAGGGAGATGCTGGACACCAACCCCGCATAGGGCTGCACGGTGCCGTCCGACAGCGTCACCTTCCGGGCCTTCCAATCGATGGCGGTGGGCTCGGTGTGCGTGCTGAGCTGGCCACCCTTCAGGTGGCTCAGCATGGCGCGAGCGAGGCTCTCGATGCCGCCCTCGCGCGGGTACAGGAACGACGCGTTGTAGCCCACCGCGTCGCTGCCGGCGCCCAGCGCGCCGTCCACCACTTCCTTCAGGTTGGGGCGGGGCACGAAGCGGCCCACCCAGGCGGCGGACATCTCGCGCGGGTGCACCGTCCACAGCTTCTGGTTGTAGGGCACCATGAAGTTCTTCGCGAAGCCCTCCCCCATGTAGCGGAGGATGAACTCCTCGAAGTTGCGGGGCTCGCGCTCGCGCAGCTCGCGGCCCTTCTCACCGTAGATGGCCTCCACGTAGCCCGTGAGGTTCTCCGCCACCACCTCCGGCGGCAGGCCGTGGGTGTTCACCTGGTACGGGAAGCGCGTGAAGACGCCGCGCGTGAAGATGCCGGCCTTGCGCTGGATGCGGACCATCTGTTCCGGCAGCCACAGCGTGTTCACCAGGGCCTGGATTTCCGGGTCCCGCAGGTGGAGCCAGTGGCCGGTGGGGTCGAAATAACACCCCTGGATGACCTCGGTCTTGATGAGGCCTCCGACGCGGTCGGACTTCTCGATGAGGCGCCAGGGCTTGGTCAGGAAGTGGGCGGTGGAGAGGCCCGCGAGGCCCGCGCCCAGGATGACAATGGGTTCCATTGAGGGGCGGGTCTACCACCTTCCACTCCGGGAGCGGCGAAACGAACGCCGGGTGCTGACCGGCGGGAGACGGGGGCCCTCGCCCGCTTGCCTGGGAGGGTGCGCTTCAACCTCTTCGTGTGCGTTCTTTCCGGGCTGGAAACGCCTCTGGTAGCCTGCGCGCACCGCGAAGGCGCTCGGTCCCCCTCTCGCGAGCATTCGCGCCAGCCGGTCCCGTCGAAGGAACCCCATGAAAGTCTCCTGCCCGTCTTGCCAGACGAACTACAACATCGATGACAAGCGGATCCCCCCGGGAGGCGCGAAGCTCAAGTGCGCCCGGTGCCAGACCACCTTCCCCATCAAGCTCGAAGCGGTGAGCGCGCCCCCGGCGCCTGCGCCCGCCGAGCCCGCCGTTCCGCTGCCGGGCGCGCCGGCCCCGGCGCCCCGGTCCGCCGCCGTTCCCCTCCCCGGTGCCGCGCCTGACGCCAGTGCCGCGCCGGCCGCCGCCGCGGTTCCGCTGCCCGGTGCCGCCCCCGCTCACCCGGCCACCGCCGCGGTTCCGCTCCCGGGTGCGCCCGCGTCCGCTGGCGCCATCCCGCTGCCCGGCGCCGCCCCCGCGCCCGCCGCGGTTCCGCTCCCCGGCGCCGTCCCGCCGCCCGGTGCAGCAGCGCCGGCCGCCTCCGCCATTCCGCTGCCGGGTGCCGCGCCGGCCGCCTCCGCCGCCATTCCGCTGCCGGGTGCCGCGCCGGCCGCCTCCGCCATTCCGCTGCCAGGCGCCGCGCCGGCACACCTTGCCGCCTCCGCCGCCATTCCGCTCCCCGGCGCGCCCGCGTCCGCTGGCGCCATTCCCCTCCCGGGTGCGCCCGCCGCTGGCGCCATCCCGCTGCCCGGTGCCGCGCCCGCGCACCCGGCCGCCTCCGCCGCGATTCCGCTCCCCGGCGCGCCCGTGTCCTCGAGTGCCATTCCGCCGCCGGCCGCGCCAGACGCCTCCGGCGCCATTCCCCTCCCTGGCGGCGCGCCTGAAGCAGATCCGTTCGCCTTCGACATGAGCGAGGCCCCGCAGGCCGCCAGCATCCCCCTGCCCGGCGGCGCGCCTGAAGCAGATCCGTTCGCCTTCGACATGAGCGAGGCCCCGCAGGCCGCCAGCATCCCCCTTCCCGGCAGCGCGCCCGAGGAGGACGCCTTCGCCTTCGACATGGGCGCGCCCGCCGAGGCCGCGGTGCCCCCCCCGGGCGCCGCGCCCGAGGAGGACGCCTTCGCCTTCGACATGAGCTCGCCCGCCGAGGCCGCCGCGGCCATGCCGCCGTCGGATGGGCTGGACGCGTTCGGTGACGACCCTGGCGAGCCGGCGCGGGACACGCGCGAGGTGACGCGCGTCGTCTCCATCCCCCTGCCGAGCGACGCCTACCGCGAGCCGCCCGCCCCCGCCGCGTCGGGCTACGGCGTGAACGAGCCCGCCGGCACCGCGCGCGACTTCGACTTCGACACCGTCGAAGCGCCCGCCGAGGACGCAACGCAGGGTTACGGCGTGAACGAGCCCGCGGGCACCGCGCGCGACTTCGACTTCGCCTCCGACGACGCCCTGCCGGTCCCCGTGGAGGCCCCGCCCGCCGAGGACGCGTTCGCCTTCGACATCGAATCTCCCGGCGCCGCCGCCCAGCCGCCCCAGGACGACCCGTTCGCCCTGCCGCCGCCCCCCGCGCATGCGCAGCCGGCCGCGCCCCAGGACGACCCGTTCGCCCTGCCGCCGCCCCAGGACGACCCGTTCGCCCTGCCGCCCGCGCCGGACGCGTATGCCATGCCGGCCGCGCCCGCTGCCGAGCCCTACGCCATGCCCCCGCCCGCCGCGGGAGCGCCGTCCTTCGACTTCGCCGAGTTGCCCGTCCCCGCGAACGCCGACCCGTTCGCCCTGCCGCCACCGGGGGCCGCGGACTTCTCCGACCTGCCCGCGCCCGCCGCGCCCCAGGCCCTGGAATTCGCGGACCTGCCGGCCCCCGCCGCGCCAGCCCCGGACCTGTCGTTCGACTTCAATGAGCCGCCCGCGCCTGGAGCGGACCCGTTCGCCGCCGACTTCGGCTCCGCGCCGGCCCCCGCCCCCGCGGCGGACCCGTTCGCCGCTGACTTCGGCTCCGCGCCGGCCCCCGCCCCCGCGGCGGACCCGTTCGCCGCTGACTTCGGCTCCGCGCCGGCCCCCGCCCCCGCGGCGGACCCGTTCGCCATCGACTTCGCGGAGCCTCCGGCGCCCGCCCCGGCCGTCGCCGTCAACCCCGCCCTGGACTTCGGTGACGTGGACTTCGGCTCGCCCCCGCCGGCCGCGTCCCCCTCCATCCCCGACTCCCTCGAGTTCGACCCCACCGCCCGGCCAGATGACGACCTGGAGGCGGACCTCTCCGACCCGCTGCCGCCCCCGCCCAACGCGGGCCCCGCGGACGGCCTGGAGATGCTGTCCTTCATCGACGACGCGGCCGGCAAGGACGGCGGAGCCCAGGCGGGCGCCAAGGTGCGTCGCTTCCACGTCCGTCGGCGCTCGGGCAAGGTGTTCGGCCCGTTCGACGAGGGCGTCATCGTCAAGATGCTCGAGGATGGACAGCTCCTCGGGAACGAGGACGTGTCGCAGGACTCGGAGACCTGGTCCGCCATCGGCACGGTGCCCACCTTCGCCGCCGCCATCCAGCGGCTGATGGAAGGCCCCGCCAAGCTGGTGACGCCCGCCGCGGCGCCGGCCGCCGCCGTCGTGGACGCGCCTCGCGTGGACGGCGTCGACCCGCAGGCCAACATGAAGCGGCTGGAGCAGCTCTACGAGGGCCGCATGGCCGCGGTCTCCGTCGTGGACCGCAGCGGCAACACGGAGAAGTGGAAGAAGCGCATCCCGCTGATGATCGCCGCGGGTGTCGCCGTGGTGGTGGCGGGCATCGGCGCGGGCACGGAGTTCGGAACGCGCTACGGCGCCTTCGGCCGCAAGGCCCTCTTCCCGCCTCGCGTCGCGGACGGCTCGCCCCAGGCGAAGCAGGTGCAGGAGGCGAAGCAGGCGCTGCTGACGGACACCTTCGACAGCTACAAGCAGGCCCGCGAAATCACCGCCAAGGTGCTCCAGCAGAAGGAGTACCCGGAGGTGCGCTCGCTGTGGTGCCAGTCCGTGCACTACCTCCAGCGCCGCTACGCCGCGGGCAACCCCAACGAGATGAGCCGCTGCCGGCAGGACATGGCGGAGATCGGGTTCCTGGGCGAGAAGGACGTGGACTTCATCAAGGCGTCCGCGGCGCTCGCGCTCACCTCCCGCCAGGCGGACTCCGTCATCCCCGCCCTGAGCGACGCCCACAGCCGCGAGGACACCCAGGCCGACGCGGAGCTGGCCTTCCTGCTCGCCGAGGCCTACGCCCAGAAGCGCGACGAGAAGCGCGCCCTGGACACGCTGAAGAAGGTGCTGGCGAAGAACCCGAAGTCCGCCAAGGCGCACCACGCCATGGGCAACCTGCACCAGTCCGCCGACCGCGCCGACGAGGCCGCCGCCGCCTATGCCGCGGCCCTGGAGGCCGACCCCAAGCACGTGGCCTCCGCGGTGGAGCTCGCCGCGGTGGAGCTGCTGGTCCGCAAGGACGTGGAGAAGGGCGCCGAGGCCGTTGAGCGGGCGCTGGCCCCGGACGTCCAGTCCGCGCTCGGCCCCGCGGAGCTGGCCCGAGCCCGCGGCCTCAAGGGCGTGGCCATGTTCCAGCGGCACCAGCCCAAGGAGGCCGAGGCCGAGCTGAAGGCCGCCCTGGAGATGGACGAGAAGTCCGCGTTCCTCCGCGGCCAGCTCGCGCGCGTGCTGCGCGCCCAGCGCAACTTCGACGGCGCCCTGCCCATCTACAAGGCGCTGTCGGTCGAGGAGCCCAACAACCTCGAGTTCGCGGACGGCCACATCACCGCGCTGGTGATGACGGGGAAGATGCAGGACGCCCTGGAGGCCGTGACGAAGGCCAACGGCGTGTTCCCCAACGAGGCCCGCATCGCCTACCTCTTCGGCCGCATCGAGGACGCGCTCGACAAGCTCTCCGACGCGGAGGGCCACTACAAGCGCGCCATCGCCGCGGACGAGAACCTGGTGGAGGCCCGCCTCTACCTGGGCCGCTTCTACCTGGCCCAGCGCCGCAACGCGGAGGCGCGCGCCCAGCTCGAGGAGGCCGTGAAGAAGGCCCCGGAGCACGCCGGCGTGCGCGCCGGTCTCGGTGAGCTGGCCCTGGCGGAGAACAACGCGCTGCTGGCCCAGCAGGAGTTCGAGCGCTCCGTGAAGCTGGACCCCATCCTGGCGGACGCCCACCTGGGCCTGTCCCGGGTGGCGCTGCTGACGGACGACCTGGAGACGGCGAAGACGGAGGCCAACCGCGCCCTGGAGCTGGACCCGCACCTGCTCAAGGACGGCCGGCTGCAGCGCGGGCTCGTGCTGTGGCGGCTGGGCCAGTTGGAAGAGGCCGTGGCGGAGCTGGAGAAGGCCAAGACGGAGGACCCGCGCTCCACCACCATCCCCATCACCCTGGGCGCCGTCCTGCTGGAGCGCGGCGACTTGCCGGGCGCGGAGAGCAACCTGGGCCTCGCGCTGAGCAACGAGCCTTCCAACCACGAGGCGCTCTACTACCTGGCGCTGGTGAAGGCGAAGCGGCTGGAGTTCACCCAGGCGCTGGACAACATGCGCAAGGCCGTGGAGCGGGCGCCCAACCGCCCCGACTACCACTACGCCTACGGCGTCATCCTGCGGGACGCGAAGAACCTGCCGGACGCCATGGACTCCTGGCGGAAGACGGTGGAGCTGGACGCCAGCCACGCAGACGCCCACGAGGCGCTGGGCCACGCGCAGTTGGAGAGCAGCCAGTTCGACGAGGCCATCGCCTCGTTCGAGGCCAGCCTCAAGGCCGACCCCCGCCGCACGCGGGTGATGGGCTCCATTGGTGACGCGTACTTCGCCGCCGCGCGCTGGAACGACGCCATCAAGCGCTACCAGTCGGCCCTGAAGGCGGACCCCAAGCTCACCTACGTCTATTACAAGGTGGCCCGCGCCTTCACCGAGCAGGCCCAGCACGCGAAGGCCATCGACTGGTACCGCAAGGCCACCAACGCCGACTCGGAGAACCCCATGGCCTACTACTACCTGGGCTTCGCCTATAAGGAGCGCAACAAGAAGCGCGAGGCGGTGCAGGCCTTCAAGGACTACCTCTCCCGCAAGCCGGACGCGACGGACAAGCAGGACATCGAGGACGAAATCTACGACCTGCAGAACTGAGGTCGCTGGCCGCCGGACGCCCGTGGGGTCCGGCGCCTCCCCTCCCCCGTGGAGTCAGGGCGGAGGGGCGCGCGGCGTCCGGCCTTGAGCACCCCAGGCGTGAGGAACCTTGCTGGCCTCACCCGGCGTGACTACAAGGCGTGCTCCATGCTGGACCTCCGGAACGTTGCGCAGAACTTCGATGCGGTGGTCGCCCGGCTCAAGACGCGGGGCGGCAACCTGGATTTGGGCCCCTTCCAGCGGCTCTTCGCCGAGCGCCGCGAGCTGTATGTCTCCGTGGAGTCGCTGGCCGCGCGCCGCAACGCCGCCAACGAGGAGATGAAGCGCAAGGCGAAGGAGGACCCGAAGGCGCTCGACGCGCTCCGCGGCGACCTCCGCGCCGTCTCCCAGGAAATCAAGGAGAAGGAGGGGCGCCTCAAGGACGTGGAGGAGGAGCTCAACCGCATCCTCCTGCTCATCCCCAACGTGCCCCATGAGTCCGTCCCCGAGGGCGGCGGCGCCGAGGACAACGTCCAGGTGGCCATCTGGGGCCAGAAGCCGGACCTGCTCTTCGCCCCCAAGCAGCACTTCGAGCTGGGTGAGAAGCTGGGCATGCTCGACTTCGAGCGCGCCGCCAAGGTGTCCGGCAGCCGCTTCACCTTCTACAAGGGCGCGCTGGCCCGGCTGGAGCGGGCGCTGGTCACCTTCATGATCGACGTGCACACCAGCAAGGGCTACACGGAGCTGCTCCCGCCCTACCTGGTGCTGCGCGAGACGATGATGGGCACCGGCCAGCTCCCCAAGTTCGAGGATGACGTCTTCAAGACGGTGGGTGAGCCGGAGCGCTTCCTCATCCCCACGGCGGAAGTGCCCGTCACCAACTACCACGCGGACGAAATCCTGGAGGGCGAGTCCCTCCCCATCCGCTACTGCGCCTTCAGCCCCAGCTTCCGGGCGGAAGCGGGCGCCGCCGGCAGGGACACCCGCGGCCTGGTCCGCCAGCACCAGTTCCACAAGGTGGAGCTGGTGAAGTTCGCCCAGCAGGACAAGAGCCTGGACGAGCTCGAGGCCATGACGGACGACGCCTGCGACATCCTCCGCCGCCTGGGCCTCCACCACCGCGTGATGCTCCTGTGCACCGGGGACATGGGCTTCAGCGCCCGCAAGACGTACGACATCGAGGTCTGGCTGCCCGGGCAGAACGCCTACCGGGAGATCTCCTCCTGCTCCGACTGCGGCGACTTCCAGGCCCGCCGGGCGAAGATTCGCTACCGGGCCCAGAAGGGGGACAAGCCCCAGCTCGCCCACACGCTCAACGGCAGCGGCCTGGCGGTCGGCCGGACGGCCATCGCCATCCTGGAGAACTACCAGCGCGAGGACGGAAGCGTGGCCATTCCGGAGGCGTTGGTGCCGTACATGGGCGGTTTGAAGGAGCTGAAGCCGATTTGAGTCTGAATCCGGCTTGCAACGCGCGAAGAATCAGGTAGAAGGGCGGCCCCACGGACGTCGGTCCGGGGGGTGCCAAGTCGGCCCCGGTGGTATGGAGGCGTGGCCGAGCGGTTGAAGGCAGCGGTCTTGAAAACCGCAGAGGGTGAAAGCTCTCCGTAGGTTCGAATCCTACCGCCTCCGAGTTTTTGTTCTTGAATTTGTTGGCTCTTTGACAGAGAAGAGTTGGAGAGATGGCCGAGAGGCTGAAGGCACAGGTTTGCTAAACCTGCATACTCGAAAGGGTATCGAGGGTTCGAATCCCTCTCTCTCCGCCACTTGTAGTTGTAGCAGCGCCGGAAGAAATGCTCCCTTAGCTCAGCTGGATAGAGCGTCGGACTACGAATCCGAAGGCCGGAGGTTCGAATCCTCCAGGGAGCGCCACTTCTTTCGAGCAGTTCTCCATGAGTGACGAAGCTTTCATGCAGCAGGCGCTATCGCTCGCGCGGGAAGCAGCGGAACTCGGAGAGGTCCCCGTAGGTGCTGTGGCGGTGCTGGACGGTGAAGTCGTCGGCACGGGTTTCAACCGCCGCGAAGTGGACCGCAACCCGCTCGCTCACGCAGAGATGTTGGCCATGGATGCCGCGGCCCGGAAGCTCGGTGCCTGGCGTCTCTCGGGTGTCACCCTGTACGTGACGCTTGAGCCGTGCGCCATGTGCGCCGGAGGCCTGGTGCAGTCCCGTGTGACGCGACTCGTTTTCGGTGCCTTTGATCCGAAAGCCGGTGCGGTGGGTTCGCTGTACAACCTGGTCGAAGAGCCTCGACACAATCACCGGCTCCAAGTCACGAGTGGTATCCTGGCGGACGAGAGCCGCCTGCTTTTGAAGACGTTCTTCGGGCGCCTGCGCGCGAAGAAACGTGACAATTGAATACTGGAGAGCTGGCCGAGTGGTCGAAGGCACCTGACTCGAAATCAGGCATACCGGCAACGGTATCGTAGGTTCGAATCCTACGCTCTCCGCTCCAGATTTATGGAGAGGTGGCCGAGCGGTTGAAGGCGCACGCCTGGAACGCGTGTATATCTGAAAGGGTATCGTGGGTTCGAATCCCACCCTCTCCGTTGTTGTTTCTGCAGGGCGTGGTTACATTTTTTATGGTCGGGACAACGTGGGGGCGTGAACCCCGCCAGGTCCGGAAGGAAGCAACGGTAGCGTACTTCCGCGTGTGTCCCGGCCGTCCTTTTGAAGAGCCGGTGTCCTTTCAAGGGCACCGGCTCTTCTCCTTTGCGGGCTCGCCGCTCCCCTGCCCTACTCGCGGGAGAGAATCGTCTCGCGGCCCACCTTCCGGACGACCTGGAAGCCGCCGGCCTGGAGCTCGGTGAGCGCGCGGTCCTCGAAGGTGACGGCGCGGTTGAACGTCTTGTCCCGCAGCGCGCGTTGAAACGCGGCGTCGTGGGGCCAGTCACAGGTGAGCCAGGGAATCCGCTTCCCCAGGTAGAAGAAGCCGCCCGAGCCCCACAGGCCCTCGTTGACGATGAGCAGCCCCCGCGCGTTGCCCCGGGTGGCGGCGACAATCGCCCGGAACTGGTCCGCCCGCAGGTCCCCGGAGGGAAAGTAGGCCGCGGAGGCCAGGGTGGCGGCCAGCGCGAGTCCGGCCAGGCCCCACCGCCCCGTGGGCTGGGCACGTCGGGCCAGGAGGGCCGCCACGGGCGGCGCCGCGGCCAGCATGGCCAGCACCAGGCCGGGGTAGAGGAAGCGCTCCTCCTTGTGCGCGGTGGCCAGCAGCACGCCGGTGTACACGGCGGCGCACCACAGCGGCAGGGAGGGGAAGCGCCGCTGACGGAGCGCGGCCGCGCCCAGGGGCACGGCGGCCCACGCCCAGAGCGGCACCGCGGAGAGCAGCGGCTTCACGTAGAAGCTCGGCGGGTCCGCGCCGAACCGGGCCGCGGCCTTCCCGGAGAAGACGTTGAAGCGGACGTAGGCGAAGAAGGAATGGAAGGGCTTGCCCCACGTCGCCCAGTCGAGCGCGCCGAGCGCCACCGCCACGGCCAGCCCTCCCACGCAGGTGAAGACGAGCAGCCGCCACCGCCGCGCCGCCGCCAGCCACACCAGGGCCGCCAGCACGAAGATGGCCGAGGGGTAGCGGGCCACCACCGCCAGCCCCAGGGCCACGCCGCCCACGAGCCCTGCCCTCGCGAGCCGCTCGCGCCGGTCCAGCGCCTCCATGGCGACGATGAGCAGCGAGGCGGAAATCGACTCGGCCATGGTGCGGCCCGCGAAGACGAGCACCGGTCCATAGAGGCCCACGAGCAGCGTGGCCAGCAGCCCCCCTGTGTCCCCCGCCCGGCGCTGAGCGAAGCGGTGCGCGGCCCAGAGACTCCAGGCGTGGAGCGCGACCTGCGGGAGGGCCACCACGACGCGGTAGGCCCGCGGGTGGGTGATGCCCAACAGGTCCGCCAGCTTCAGGAAGCCGGCCAGCACGCCGGGGACCGCCCAGTTGCGCAGGCCCTCACGCCACTCCCACGCCAGGACGCCGTAGCCGTGGACGCGCCACCAGGCCGGCTCCAGCGACTGGTACACCTCGTCCGGGTGGATGCGGCCCAGTTGCACCACCGCGATGAGGCCGGGCAGCAGGGCCACCGCCGCCAGCACCCAGCGGGAGACACCCCGGGCCGGCGCGTTTCGCGAGGTCGGCGCGGGCGCCTCGAGGCCGGGCTCGGGCGGCGGGGTGGCATCGGCGGGCGTGGCGAGGAGTGGCGCGGACACGGGGGCGGCGACTCTTCCCGTCCGCGCCCCCGGACGCAAGGTGTGAAGCGTTCGTCTGCCCGCCCTCCACCCGGGCCCGACGGGGAGTGGAATCCCACCTCGTGGGAGGGCAACGACATGGATCATTCACGCCGCCGTGTTTAGATGACGCCCCCCATGAGCTACCTCGTTCTCGCCCGCAAATGGCGCCCACAGAAGTTCGACGACATGACCGGACAGGAGCACGTCGTCCGGACGGTCGCGAACGCCATCAAGATGGACCGGGTCGCGCACGCGTACCTGTTCTGCGGACCTCGCGGCGTGGGCAAGACGACGGCCGCGCGCCTGCTCGCCAAGGCGCTCAACTGTGAGAAGGGCCCCACCGCCCAGCCCTGCGGCGAGTGCCGCGCCTGCGTGGAGATTGCCGCGGGCACCAGCGTGGACGTCGCGGAAATCGACGGTGCCTCCAACAACGGCGTCGAGAACGTCCGCGAGATTCGCGAGAACGCGAAGTACCTGCCCCAGCGGGACCGGCACAAAATCTACATCATCGACGAGGTCCACATGCTGTCGGGAGCGGCGTTCAACGCGCTGCTCAAGACGCTGGAGGAGCCGCCCGGGCACGTGAAGTTCATCTTCGCGACCACCGAGGCGCACAAGCTCCCGGACACCATCCTGTCGCGGTGCCAGCGCCACAACTTCCGCCGGATTCCGGCGGCGCGGATGCTCCAGCGGCTCCAGGAAATCTGCAAAGCGGAAGGGGCCGGCATCTCAGACCGCTCGCTGTCGCTGGTCGTGCGCCAGTCCGAAGGCGGCATGCGCGACGCGCTGAGCCTCCTGGACCAGGTGCTCGCCTCCTGCGGCGCCAACCCCTCCGACGAGGAGGTGGCCGAGGCGCTGGGCGCCATCGACCGCACGATGGTGCAGGACTTCGCCGACGCGCTCGTCCACAAGGACGCGAAGCGGGTGCTGGAGCGCGTGGAGGAGGTCTTCAACCGCGGCCTGGACTTGAAGCGCCTGGCCGAGGAGCTGGCCTTCCAGTTGCGGCACCTCTTCGTCACCAAGACGCTGGGCAAGGCGCCCGACGAGCTGGCCGAGTCCGAGCAGAAGGCGCTGGTGGCGCTCGCGCAGGACGCGGAGGCCGCGCAAATCACGCGCCTGTTCGACGTGGTGCACGGCTGCATCTGGGATGTGTCGCGCGCGGCGCAGCCTCGGCTCGCCCTGGAGATGGCGCTGCTCAAGGCCATCCAGTTGTCGCCGGGTGGCTCGATTCCCGAGCTGCTCGCCCGCGTGGACAAGCTCGCGGCGGGACTGGGTGACGGTTCCGCGAAGTCGAACGCTGGAGCGCCGGGAGGTCGCTCCAGCCCCGCGAACTTTCGCGCCTGAACCGCGTCCCGAGACTTCAGGAATGCCCGCGGCCGCCCCCGCCCCACGTCCGTGGGAAGCGAGCGGTGCGCCCACGCCGCGGACGTCCGCGCGCGTGAGCGAACCCGCGGCGCCGATGGCGGCCGTGCGGCCGGACCCGCCGCCCCGCTTCAGCCAGGATGGAGCCACGCCCGCTGGCGAGCCGCCTCGCTTCGGCCCGGCCGGCACCATGCGCCCGGAGGACGAGGCGCCTCGCAACGGCCACGCGGGCGCCATGCGCCAGGACGAGCCACCGCGCGCCTCGATGCCCCCCGGCCCGCGCATGGATGACCTGTCGCCCATGGCGGCCCGGCCCCTGTCGTTCCTCGGCAACGGCGGCGGCGCGCCCCCGGCGCCACAGGGCTACCAGCCCACGCAGATGATTCCGTCCGGCCGGGTGATGGAGGGCCTGCCGCCTTCCGCCGCGCGTCCGCTCTCCTTCCTCCGCAACGGTGGCTCGGCCCAGCCGGCCACGCCTCCCCCGTCCGCGCCCCCGGCGGGCGCCACGCCGCTGTCTCGCACCACGGAGCCCGCGCCGTCCGTCCGCGTCACCAACATCCGCCGGCCCGAGCCCAGCTCGCCGCCGGAGCCTCCGCCCTACGCGGAGGAGGAGGACGCCCGCTACTACCCCGAGGAGAACTCCCCCGAAGGCTGTGCCTCCGGCGAGTGCCTCCCCGAAGTCGCCGCCGCGCCCCCCGCGCCAGCGCCCGAGCCCGTCATCCACCACGAGCCCGAGCCCGAGCCGCCCCCGCCGGCCCCCGTCACCCGCTCCCGGGACAACCCCAACCTGCCCCTCATCGAGCGGTGGCGGGCCGCCGTGGAGACGGTGAAGGCCGCGAATCCCCGGCAGGGCGCGGCGCTCGCCAACGGGCGGCTGATGTCCATGAAGAACGGCGAAATCGTCCTCGGCTTCCTGCCCGTGGCCGGCTTCCACCGAATGGCCGTCAACTCCACCGCGGGCAAGGCCGCCGTGGACAAGGGCCTGGCCGAGCACTTCGGCCGCCCGGTGAAGCTCACCCTCCAGGACGTCTCTCCGGACGACCCGCGCCTGGGTCCCAGCCTGGCCGAGCAGGACGCCCAGACGCGCGCCGCCCACGAGAAGAGCACGGACAGCAAGGTCCGCACCCACCCCGCCGTCCGCGCTGTGCTCAAGTTCCTGGGAGGCGAAATCGAGCACATCCAGGTCTACGAGCCCGAGCGCCCTGGCGCCGAGCCAGCGGCCGACACTCCCGATGACAGCGCCTGACAACCGCCTCGCGCAACGGTAGGGTGGCGCCCCATTCCACGCCGGGGCGGGGCCACACTGCAGGCACCCGCTCCCACGAGCACCGAGGAAGCATATGCCTGGCGTCGACCTGAACTACTTCATCCGGCAGGCGAACAAGCTGACGGAGAAGATTGAAGAGCGGAAGCAGCAGTTGGCGGAGGAGAGCGTGGAGGCCAAGGCCGGAGACGGCCGCGTCACCGTCGTCGCCAACGGCATCCAGGAGATCCGCAGCATCAAGATCGACAAGGAAGCCATCGACCCCAACGACACGTCGATGCTGGAGGACCTCATCACCGCCGCGGTGAACGCCGCCCTGGCGAGCAGCCGTCAGCACATGCAGCGCGAGCTCGCGAAAATCTCCGGCGGCGTCAAGATCCCCGGCGTTACCTGATACCGGATGACCCCCGATCCGCTGAATCGACTCGTCGCCCAACTGGCGAAGCTGCCAGGCATCGGCGAGAAGACCGCGCAGCGCCTCGCGTTCCACATCCTGCGGGCGCCGGGCGAGTACGCCGCGGAGCTGTCGCAAGCCATCCGCGAGGTGAAGGAGAAGGTGCACCTGTGCGTGCGCTGCTTCTCCCTCACCGACGCGGAGACCTGCAACTTCTGCCGGGACGCGCGGCGCGACGAGCGCGTGCTGTGCGTGGTGGAGACCTTCGCCGACCTGATGGCGCTGGAGCGCACCCGTGAGTTCAAGGGCCGCTACCACGTCCTGCACGGCGTGCTGTCCCCCCTGGAGGGCGTGGGCCCCGAGCAGCTCCGCATCCGCGAGTTGCTGGAGCGCCTCAACGACAGCCGGGTGGAGGAGCTCATCCTCGCCACCAACCCGGACGTCGAGGGCGAGGCCACCGCGCTCTATCTGACGCGCCTGCTCAAGCCCATGGGCCTGCGCGTCACCCGCATCGCCCAGGGCCTGCCCATGGGCGGCGACCTGGAGTTCGCCGACCAGGCCACGCTGGCCAAGGCGCTCTCCGCCCGCCGCGACCTGTAGGCTTCAATCCATGGCGGCGCGAGGCACCTCGCGCCGCTACTGCGTCACCCGCCACGAGAAGGGCATCACCACCGTGACCTCCTGGTCCCGGTGCTGAGGGAAGCGCAGTCGCTCCGCCTGGGCTTCCAGGCAGCGGCCCACGCCCGTGGACGCCAGCGGCCCACGCGTCCCCGCCCGCACCTTGCCCGACGAGACGATGGTGAGCTCCACCTGCACCTCGCCCTGGCTCGAAGGCAGGTCCGCCTTGTAGCGCTCGAAGCAGGTGGTGATGCGCGCCCGGCCACGAGAGACGACTCGCTGCACGTCGTCGATGCCCAGCGTCACCCGCTTCTGCGCCGCGCCCTTCTTCGTCCGCACGGGCTCTGCGCCTGAGCGCTCCTCGTCCGCCGCCGACTCCACCTCCTCCGCGGCGCCAGCAAGCGCGGCGGCGTCCGCTTCCGCCAGCGGCTCCGGCGAAGCCGTCGCCGCCACGTCGCCTCCCACCCCGTTGGCCACGGGCTCCGCCGGCGGCGCGGCGGCCCCCACCGGCGCCGCGGCCTCCACGGTGCCCGGCGGCGCGGCGGCCCCCACAGGCGCCGCGGCCTCCACGGCGCCCGGCGGCGCGGCGGCCCCCTCAGGCGCCGCGGCCTCCACGCCAGGCGCGCTCGCTGGAGCCAGCGACACCGATGCGGGCGTCGTCACCCACTGCTGATAGCCGACGATGCCCACCGCGGACAGCAGCAGTCCTCCCGCGAGCCCCACCGCCAGCGTGCGCCAGCGTCGAGGCCCCGCCGCCGTGGCGGGCTCTGGAGCCGCCGGCGCCCGCGCGGCCGCCGCGTGGGCGGGGATGCCCGGCGAGGAAGGCCGCATGGACATGCCGGGCCGCTGCGCGGACGTGGCATCCCCGTCCCGGGCGAGCACACCATACAGATTCGTGCCGTGAGACTCCCCACCCGGCGCCGCCCCCGGCGCGCCCTCGGGCGAGCTGCCGTAGGTCGCCGCGAGCGTGGCCAGCGTGGGGATGCGCGTGCGCTCGGTGAAGCGCTCCTCGCCGAAGTGCCCCTTCAGGAAGGCGCCCAGTTGCAGCGCGCCAGAGCCGCTCAGGTGCTCGGCGAGGAAGGCCTCCAGCGCATCCGCGAAGGCCTCCGCCGTGGGGTAGCGGTCCTCCGGCTTGAAGGCCATGGCCTTGAGGATGATGGCCTCCAGCTCCTCGGGCAGGTCCGGGCGCAGCTCGCGCGGCGGCTTGAGCTCCCCTTGCAGCAGCGCGTTGAGCACCGCCAGGTCATTCTCCCGGGAGAAGGGCCGCACGTGGGTGAGCGCCTCATACAGGCTCACGCCCAGCGCGAAGACGTCCGCGCGGCGGTCCACCTCCTTGCCGCGCGCCTGCTCCGGCGCCATGTACATGTACTTGCCCTTCACCACGCCGGTGCGCGTGTTGACGAGCCGCGACTCCGCCTTGGCGATGCCGAAGTCCAGCACCTTCACCTGCCCCTGGTACGTCAGGTACAGGTTCGACGGGGAGATGTCGCGGTGGACGACGTTGAGCGGCTGCCCCGCCTCGTTGGTGAACTCGTGCGCGAAGTGCAGGCCGCGCGCCGCGTCGACGAGCACCCGCAGCACGATGGGGAGCGGCACGTAGTGGCGCTTGCGCCCGGCCAGCCGCAGCGTCGTGGAGAAGTCCTCGCCCGCGAGGTACTCCATGCAGATGTAGTAGCAGCCCTCCGCGAACCCCAGCTCCTGGATCTGCACGATGTTCGGATGGGACAGCTTCGCCGCAAGCCGCGCCTCGTCCCGGAACATCTCCACGAAGTCGGGGTTGTTCGTCAGGTGCGGCAGCATCCGCTTGATGACGACGTTGCGCTCGAAGCCGTCCGCGCCCAGCAGCTTGGCGAGGAAGATTTCCGCCATGCCACCTTCAGCCAGCTTCCGCACCAGCACGTACGGCCCATAGGGCTGCAACAAGGGAACGGGGCCGGCGTCCGGCACAGGCAGGGTCGTCTGGGGGGGGGACATCCTCACGGCCCTCGCTGTTTCAGGGTGCGCACCGTATGGACCGCCGGGGCACCGGGACGCGTCATCTTAAACACCAACACGGGAGGAGCGCCCACCGGCTCCACCCAGGTGCTGAACCGGTGTTTGCCATCCAGCGCCACCGGGCGTCCATTGATGGACAAGCGGGCGTCCACCGGGGCAACGCCCGCCGCTCGGACCTTCGCGCCCACTTTCTGCCCGTTGCGCGGAGTGGCCACGACGAGCTCCGGCACCGAGTTGTCGTAGACCAGCTCCAGCTTGTTCATCCGCCCTCCCTTGAGCTGTGCACCCGTGGCGGAAAGCGGCGTCACCGACCAGAGGTAGCTGCCCTCGCTCAGCGCGCCGGCGCGCAACGCGGCGCGTGGCTCCGTCACGACGCGCTCTGCCACGGGCGTGTCCAGCGCGCCCGCCCGGTACACCGCCACGCGGTAGCGCGCCGCCGAGGCCTCCGCCGCGTAGGTGAAGGTCACCGCCGGCGGCTTGTCCTGGTAGAAGATGGTCGTCTTCTCCGGCCCCTCGGGCACCACGTTGCGCACGCGCGCCAGCGAGCGCACCGCGCGCTCTGGAGCGAACGACGCGCTGCCCCTCACCTGCGTCCCATCCTCGCGGCGCACCCGCCAGTGCAGCGTGCCCCGCGCCGGCGCCGGCACGTTGACGAAGGGGCGGTACACCGTGCCCGACAGCACCGGCCGCGTGAAGGCCGCGTCCTCCGCCACCTCCACCGTGGCCTCGCCCTCCCCTTCCCACGTGAGGGCCACCTCCCGCAGCCCCGGGTGGAACACCTCCGCGCCGTCGACCACGCCCAACGCCAGCGGCGCGGCGGCGAGCGGCTCGACGCGGGGGGCCGGCGCGGACGCCTCCACCGTGGCGCGCTCACCCGCGCGCAGCGCCTGCCGGGCTTCGCCGCGCACCAGCGTCACCTCCCCGGTGAGGGCATCCACCAGATAGCCCGCGGCCGTCCGGCGCACCGCCAGCCGCGCCTCGCCTCCGCCCTCCACCTGCAAGCCCGGCATCACCAGGCGGCTGGTGCGCCCTCGCGCGAGCTGGAGGTCCAGCCAGCCTCGCAGCAGGTCGAAGCGCGCCTCGTCCGTGGCGCCGCCCTGCTCCGCCGACGTCAGCACCAGCTCCGCGTCCGAGCCCAGCGACACCACCGTGCCCGAGCCATCCAGCGCCAGCACCGCCGAGCCGCCGCGCCGGGTGCGCACGCCATCCCCCGGCGACAGCACCTGGCCCCGCTTCGCCACCGGACGCCACTTCGAAGCCCCCTTGGCGCGCACCTCCGCGCGCCCCGTGCCCGAACGCACCGTCACCGCGATGGGCGCCAGCTCCAGGACGCGGGCCCCCCGGGCCACCAGCTCCGCCTTGCCCGACGCCGCCTCCACCGCGTCGCCCTCGGAGGCGCGCAGCGTCTTGCCATCCCGGCCCACGAATTCGATGGCGCCCAGCCGCACCTCCACGCGGCCTGCGTCCTCGGCCACCTGCACGCGCACCTCGCTGGGTGCGTCAGCCCCCACGCGCGTGAGGCCGAAGGGCGTGCGGATGGTCAGCGCCACCGTCGAGCCCGCGCCCGGCCGCGAGGCCCCCGCCGGCACGCGCGACAAGAGGATGCCGCGCTCCACCTGGAGCACGATGCCGCCGGACTCCGCGCCCAGCGCGAAGCGCGCATCCGGCCCCACCTCCACGGAACGGCCATCCGGGAAGCGCACCGTCGCCGCGCCGCCCGCGGCCGTCTCCAGCGCGTCGCCGCCGTACAACGGGCCCTCGGCCGCGGGCCCCTGCTTGCCGCCGCGCTCCAGCCGCACGTCGCCGGACACACCCTCCAGGTGCCCCAGCACCTCACCAGGGCCCGCGTCCACGGCCACGGTGGGCGCGGGCCGCGCCGTCCCGGCGTCGTCATCACACCCCGCGACGAGGAGCAGGAGGACCAGGAACCAACGACGTGGGGCGCTCACCGTTTCCCCCTCGGGAAGAGGTCGACATTGAGGATGGTCCGCTCTCCCTCGCGCAGGGTGATGACCTTCGTCTGGGCCCTGTGGCCCCGCGCGGAGATGGTGATGCGGTAGGTGCCACCTCGCACCTGGACATTGAAGGCCCCCTTCGCGTCCGTGCGCGCGCGGACCCGGGCCTTGGTGATGCGCAAGGTCGCCACCAGGGGCTTGCCTCCCCGCGCGCTGCGGACCTGCCCGGACAGCGTGGCCCGCGTCCCCTTCCGCTCCGCCGCCAGCGGCACCGACAGCGACGACTCCTGCCCGGCGACGACCACCGCCGCTTCATCCGCGGACCGGAAGCCCGATGCCGCCACCGAGATGGCCACCGGCCCGGGCGCCAGGTCCTCCACCACCGCCTGCCCTGTCAGGTCCGTGCGCGCCTGGACCGCGCCCACCGACACGCGGATGTCCGGCAACGGCGCGCCCGTCCGCGCGTCCACCACCGTCACGCGCAGCGTGCCCGTGGCCGGTGGCAGCGGCGTGGCCCGGACCTCCAGCTCCGAGCGGGCCCCCTCCTCCACCGTGGCCGTCGCCTCCGAGGCCGCGTAGCCCTCCGCCGACACCCGCGCGGACAGCGGCCCGGGCGACAGGGACGCGACCTCGACCTCACCTTCCGCGCTCGCGACGTGCTCCACGCCGCCCAGCACCACCCGCGCACCCGGCAACGGCGCGCCCGTCCGCGCATCCAGCACCCGGACGCGCACGCTCCCGGGCACCACGACTGGCGCGGGCGCGGGCACCCGCGGCGCCGGCCGGGCGGCGTCATGCCACGCCAGCTCCAGCGCCGCGCCCATCCGCCGCAGGCGCTGCCGGGACTGCGTCCCATCCTCCAGCGTCACCGTGTCCTGCACGTGCTGGAAGTCCAGCACCAGCGTGCCCGTCCAGCGCTCCGCCCGCCGCAGCGGCACCAGCAGCGCGCCGCCCACGGAGAAGCCCTTCGCCTCCGCCCGGGCGCCGCTGGCGTCGCGCACCGACAGCGCCACCGGCAGCTCGCCGCGCGCCTCCAGCCGCAGCCCCAGCACCAACGGCAGGCGCACCAGGCCGCCCACCACCGCCGCGTGCCGCACACCTCGGAGGAGCACCGGCTCCGACGAATCACTGAAGTGCGGAAGCTGCGAGAAGCCGTAGCCCGCGCCCAGCTCCGCGCGCACCGGCCCCAGGAGGAGCCGCGCCCGGGGCCCCACCGAGGCCCTCAGCAGGCTGCCCCCGGTGATCCGCAGCGCCTCTTCCCGCAGGTCGAAGGCCTCCCGCTGGACTCCGGCCCACGCGCCCAGCCACGACGTGCCCCACCACCCCGTCCCCACCACCGCCAGGTCGTTCGGCGTGAAGCCCTCATAGGTGAGCCCGGGCCCTACATCCGCCTGACGCCCGTCGCGGAGGGACAGCCCGTAGCGAAGGCGCAACGAGGCGTGCTCGGCCACCGCCTCCGCGTGGGCGGCGGGCGTGGCGAGCAGCACGAGGAGCACCAGCGCCAGGCGCGCCACGAACGAACGCGGGAGAAGCGGGGGCGGCAAAACACGGCGGAGTATAGAGAAAGCCGGGAAGGCCCCCAACCCCGGAGGGGCAGGTCCGCTCAGGCCCCGCGGACCGGAGCCGTGGATCCGTGGCCTCCACCCCACAGGGCGTCCGGTGGGCATGGGAACGGGCACGGAACCTCGCGCGGGAAGCGGATGGCTTCTTGCTGGAGTGGAGACGCTTTGCTAAGCATCCTGACGGTCGGTAGCGCCTCGTCTAACCTCGTGGATTCACTCCAGAAACATCGGAGCGTTGCCGTGAGCGGGGCGAGCGAACGCTGAGGAGCGCATACGCCCATGGGCACGCAACTGGTGATGTACGAAGAGGAGTTCACCAAGATCAACGCCGTTTGCGACCGGCTTACCAAGGACGCGAACGCGAAGGTGGTCTTCCTCGTCGACAAGAACGGGCAGCTCATCTCCTCCGCGGGTCAGACGCAGAACATCGACACCACCTCGCTGGCCTCGCTGACGGCCGGCAACGTGGCGGCGATGGGTGGCCTGGCCAAGCTGATTGGGGAGAACGAGTTCCCCAACCAGTTCCACGAGGGGGCCAAGGACTCGCTGTACATGACCATCGTCGGCAGCCGGGTCGTGCTGGTCGTCATCTTCGACAACCGCACCAGCCTCGGCCTCGTCCGCCTTCGCATCAAGAAGGCCAGCGACGAGCTCACGAAGATCTTCGAGAGCCTGGTGAAGAAGACGGATAGCCCTGGAGCCGGGTCGCCCTTCGCCGAGATCTCCGACGACGATATCGACAACCTCTTCAGCGAGTAACCCGGGAAGCCATGTCCTTCATCAACTACTCATCCCGCGAAATCAACTGCAAGATTGTCTATTACGGGCCCGGGCTCTGCGGGAAGACGACCAACCTCCAGTACATCTACAACAAGACCGCCGCGGAGACGAAGGGCAAGCTCATCTCCCTCTCCACGGAGACGGACCGCACGCTCTTCTTCGACTTCCTGCCGCTGTCGCTCGGTGAGATTCGCGGCTTCAAGACGCGCTTCCACCTGTACACGGTGCCCGGTCAGGTCTTCTACGACGCCAGCCGCAAGCTCATCCTCAAGGGCGTGGACGGTGTCGTGTTCGTGGCAGACAGCCAGATTGAACGCATGGAAGCGAACATGGAGTCGCTCGAGAACCTGCGCATCAACCTGGCCGAGCAGGGCTACGACCTGAACAAGATTCCGTACGTCATCCAGTACAACAAGCGCGACCTGCCCAATGCCGTGACGGTGGAGGAGATGCGCAAGGCGCTCAACCCCCGCAACATCCCGGAGTACCAGGCCGTGGCCCCCACCGGCGTGGGCGTGTTCGACACGCTCAAGGCCGTGGCCAAGCTGGTCCTCACCGAGCTGAAGAAGGGGGGTTGAAGCAAGCGCCCAGGCGGGCGGCCCCGGCCTCCGCCTACGGCGTGGCAAGACGTCCCACAGGCAAGGGTGCTATGTCCTCCCTTGCCGTCAGGTCGGACCGTCTGCCTGCTGAGGTCGTACCGTGCGTGTCGCCGCTACCTTCCCGCTCCTCGCCCTGCTGGGCGCCGCCCTCTGTGGGCCGGCGCTCGCGCAGGAGCCCGCCGCCTCCGCTCCTCCTTCCGCCCAGGCCGCGACGACCGCCGACGAGGCGTTCGACACCCGCGTGAAGACGCTGGAGGAGAACGTCGTCGACCTGAAGGAGAAGATCTACCGCTCCAAGGCGCGCCTCCTGCTCCTGCAGGAGACGGTGCTGGGCGGGGATGTCTCCACCGGCGCCCGCGCCGTCATCATCCACAAGAACGAGATGGGCGGCTCCTTCGAGCTGGAGTCGGTGGCCTACGCGCTGGACGGCGCGCCCGTCTACACGCAGGTGGATGAAGAGGGGAAGACGGACCTGGGCAAGCGCGAGCGCTTCGAGGTCTTCAACGGCCGCATCGTCCCCGGGCAGCACCAGCTCGCCGTGCGCCTGGTGTACCGGGGCAACGGCTACGGCGTGTTCAGCTACCTGGAGGGCTACAAGTTCAAGGTGCAGTCCAGCTACACCTTCAGCGCGGAGCCCGGGAAGACGTCCACCGTGCACGTGGTGGGCTACGAGCAGGGCGGCATCACCACCGACCTGAAGGACCGGCCCGCGGTGCGCTACGACGTCTCCATCGCCCGTGGGACGGGCAGCAGGGCCGCGCCCACCGCGCCGCCTCCCGTCACCCGCACCACTCCCGGGCAGTAGAGGGCCAGACGGTGAACGCGTCACTCCGCGCCCTCGCTCTCGCGGCGGCCCTGCTGGGGCCGGCGGTCGTCCGCGCCGCCGAGCAGCCCGTGCAGGCGCCCACGCCCCGCCCGACCGCGGCGGCCCTGTCGCCACGGCTGGACGCGGTGGAGCAGGCCCTGCGCGGCGCCGAGGAGAACCTCCACTCCGTGGAGACGCAGTACACCCAGCGCGCCGAGCCCGATGACGACGAAGCCCTCGCGCGCCGCTACTCGGACGGCGAAATCCACTACCAGTTGGGCGACTGGCCGGCGGCCTCCGTCCTCTTCTACGACCTGGTGAGCGACCCGCGCTTCCGCGCGCATCCGCGCTACCCGGACGCGCTCTTCTACCTGGCGGACGCGCTCCTGGAGCAGCGCAACGACATCGGCGCGCGCATGTACCTGCGCGAGCTGCTCGCCCTGCCCTCCAGCTCCGGCCACTACCGCGAGGCGCTGTCGCGCTACCTGACGGTGGCCGGCCGGCTCAACTACTACGACGGCATCGAGGAGTACGTGGCGCGGGCCCGGGCCCTGTCCGGCGGGCAGCTCCCTCCGGAGATTGCCTACGTCCACGCGAAGTGGCTGTTCCGCCGCACGGACCTGTCCCCAGCGGACCGCATCGCCCAGGCCCGCGCCGCCTTCACCCCGCTGGCGAGGTCCCCCCAAGGCCCCTTCCGCTTCCAGGCCGCCTACCACCTGGGCGTCTTGTCCGTGCAGGAAGGCGATCTCCCCGCGGCCATCACCCGCTTCCAGCAGCTCGCCACGCCGCCCTCGGCCCAGGCCGCGCAGGTGGCCCCGGGCAAGACGGGCCCCCGCCGCTCCACCCCCACGCCCGAGGAGCAGGCCCTCCGCGTTCGCGAGCTGGCGCTGATGTCGCTGGGACGGCTGCTCTACGAGACGGGCCGCTTCGACGAGGCGCTGGACCACTACGGCCAGGTGCCGCGCGACAGCGAGTCCTTCCCCGATTCGCTGTACGAATCCGCCTGGGTCCACGTGCGCCAGGGGGACTACCAGCAGGCGAAGAACGCCCTCGACATCCTGGTGCTGGTGGCGCCCGACTCGCAGCTCGCGTCCGAAGGCCGCATCCTCCAGGGCAACCTGCTCCAGAAGCTGCGCCGCTACGACGAGGCGACCGACACCTATACCCGCGTCATCGACATCTTCCGGCCCGCGCGCGAGCAGGTGGACGCGCTGCTGGGCTCCCACACCGACCCGGTGGCGTACTTCGACAAGCTGCTGGTGCGCACCGATGGCCCGCTGGACATGCGCTCGGCGCTGACGCCCCTCGCGCTGAAGTACGCCACCACGCAGCGCGAGGTGGAGGACGCGGTGCGCATGGTGGAGGAGCTCGACAGCAGCCGCCGGGGCCGGGAGGAGGCCGCGGCCATCGCCCGGCGCATCCTCGATGCCCTGGACACGCGCGGCCTGGAGTCCTTCCCGGAGCTGCAGGAAGCCAACACGCGCGCGGACGCGGTCGACACCGCCCTCGCCCAGGCCGACGCGGAGCTGGTACGGGTGGAGACGCTCGCGCTGGAGGGCGTGCTCACGCCCGCCGAGCGGGCCCGGCTGGCGGAGGCCCGCGCCGCGCGTGAGGCCCTGGAGCGCCGCTTCTCCGCGCTGCCCACCACGCTGAAGGCCCTGGAAGCGCGCCGCGAGCGGATGCAGCGCCGCGTGGACGAGGTGGACCTCGAGACACACCGGCTGGACTTCGAGGTCCAGTCGCTGCACGCCATCGCCGCCTCGGTGCGCAAGTGGGTGGAGGACTCGCGGCCCCACCGGCGGACCCCGCCAGACGAGGAGCGCGAGTTCCTCCTGCAGTTGCAGGCCGAGGTCCAGACCCTGAAGGACCTCCAGGCGGAGCTGACCGCCGTGCGCGCGCGGCTCGCGGACGAGCGCAACGCCGTGGACACCACCCTGGCCGGAGAGCGCGAGCTCCGCGCCGCCTACGCGGACGCCCTGCGACGCGAGCACGCGCTCCTGGCCGCGGCGGAGCCCCGGGCGGACGCGGACGCCGTGGCCACGCTGCGGCGCTCCCAGGCCGCGCGCGGCCGGCTGGACGGCATGCGCGGGCGCGTGACGGCGGCCCGGGCCGTGGTGCGCGAGCGGCTGGAGCGCCAGGGCCGCGTCATCCGCGAGAAGGTCGTGGCCGAGCAGCAGCGCCTGGAGCGCTACGAGGCGGAGCTGGCCGCCGTGTCCGGCGACGCCCGGCAGCTCATGGGCCGCGTCGCCTACGACAGCGTCCGCCGCGTGCGGCAGCAGTTCTACGACCTGGTGCTCAAGGCGGACGTGGGCCTGGTGGACGTGGCCTTCAACGAGAAGCAGGACAAGACGACCGCCATCCAGACGCTCTCCATGCAGAAGGACGAGGCCCTGCGCGAGCTGGACGCCGAGTTCCAGGACGTCCTGTCCGAGGTGAAGGAGTGATGCGCGCCCGTCTCCTCGCCGCGCTGCTCGCCGTGAGTGGCCCCGCGTCCGCCTCCCCCTACCTCCAGGGCCTGGGGCGCACGCCCGAACAGGAGGCGCTGTTCCAGGAGGTGAGCCAGGCGCTGGAGCTCTACGAGTCCGAGTCCCGCGAGTTCCACCGCGAGGTGCAGGAGCTGGTGGAGCAGCGCTACGAGCAGAAGCGTGGCGCGCTGGCGGCCTCGTACGAGCAGCGCATCAAGGACCTGGAGGCCCAGGAGCGCCGCGAGCGGCTGGACGCCATCGCCCGCTTCGAGGAGTTCCTGCGGCGCTACCCCAACGAGCCGCGCTTCACCCCGGACGTGATGTTCCGGCTGGCGGAGCTGTATTACGAGCGCTCGTCGGACGACCACCTGCTCGCGATGAAGGACTACGCGGAGCGGCTGGAGGCGCACGACCAGAACCCGGACGCGGAGTTCCCCACCGAGCCGCGCGTGGACTACGCGCCCTCCATCGCGCTCTACCGCAAGCTGCTGGCCACCTTCCCGGACTACCGCCTCAACGACGGCGCCTGGTACCTGCTGGCCTACTGCCTGGAGAAGCAGGACCAGTACGAGGACAGCCTCCACGCGTACCAGCAGCTCATCGCGACCTATCCGCGGAGCCGCTTCGCCACCGAGTCCTGGGTGCGCATCGGCGAGCACTGGTTCGACAACTACGAGGACCCGCGGGCCCTGCCCAATGCCGCGCGGGCCTACGAGGCCGCCACGCGCGACACCGCGCACCCGCTCTACGACAAGGCGCTCTACAAGCTCGGCTGGACGTACTACCGCATGGACCACTTCGAGCCGGCGGTGGCGTCCTTCCTGACGCTGGTGGACTTCTACGACACCCAGCGCGTGGCCAGGGGTGACGCGACGGCGGGCGGCGACCTGCGCGAGGAAGCGCTCCAGTACGTGGCCATCTCCCTGGCGGACGACACCTGGGGCGGCATCGCCCGGGCGGAGGCGCTCTTCGCGGAGCGTGGCCCGAAGCCCTACGAGGCCGAGGTGTACCAGCGGCTGGGCAACGTCTACTTCGACCAGACGAAGCACGCGCCCGCCATCGAGGCCTACCGGCGCGTGCTGCAGAAGGCCCCGGACGCGCCGGACGCGCCCCTGGTGCAGCAGCGCATCGTCCAGGCCTACGAGAGAGACAGGCTGCTGGGCCTGTCCTTCGCCGAGTCCGAGTCCCTGGCCAGCCTCTACCAACCCGGCAGCGCCTGGTACGAGAAGAACAAGGGCGACACGGCGGCCCTCAACCGCGCCAACGCGCTGGCCGAGCGCAGCCTCTACGGCAGCGCCACCTACCACCACCAGCAGGCGCTGGTGTTCAAGCAGGAGGGCAGGTTCGAGCAGGCCAAGGGCGCCTTCGAGGTCGCCGCGCGCGCGTATGGCACGTACCTGGAGCGCTTCCCGCGGACCAAGAGCGCGGGCGACATGCGCTTCTATTACGCGGAGTGCCTCTACAACGCCTTCCAGTTCACCGCCGCCGCGCGCGCCTATGAAGAAGTGCGCGACACGGACGCGGCCAACAAGCACCGCCCGGACGCGGCCCTCAACGCGGTGCTCGCGTGGCAGAAGCAGCTCGCGCTGGAGGTCCAGGCGGGCACGGTGCCGGCGTCGAAGCCGCTGCGCTCCAGCGAGCGCCCCCAGGGCCAGCAGGTGACACCCCGCCCCTTCGCGCCCACCGAGCAGAAGCTGGTGGCCGCCGCCGACGCGTACGTGGCCCTGCTGCCCGCCGGAGAGAAGGCGCCCGGCATCGCCTACCAGGCCGCGGAGCTGTACTACACGCACGACGACTTCCCCGAGGCGCGCCGCCGCTTCGAGGCCATCATCCAGACGTACCCGAGCCACGAGGTGGCCCGCTACGCCACCAACCTCACCATCGAGACCTACCTCATCGACGAGGACTGGCGGAGCGTGGAGGCCGTCAGCGCGCGGCTGGCCAGCAACGACAAGGTCATCGACCCGGCCAGCGACCTGCACGCGCAGCTCGTGAAGTTCAAGCTCGCCGGCCGCTTCAAGCTGGCCGACCAGCTCATGGCCGAGTCGAAGTACGAGGAGGCCGCGGCCAAGTACATCGAGCTGGTGGACGAGTCGCCCCGCCACGAGTTCGCGGACAAGGCCCTCAACAACGCCGCCGTGGCGCATGAGAACACGCGCCGCTTCGACTCCGCGCTGAAGCTGTACGAGCGCATCTACCGCGACTACCCGGCGTCCCCGCTGGCGGGCGGGGCCCTGTTCCGGGTGGCGGTGAACGCGGAGAACTCCTACGACTTCGACAAGGCCGTCATTAGCTACCAGAAGCTGGTGAAGGACTACCCGGCGTCGAAGGACCGGGAGGCCGCGCTCTTCAACGCCGCGCGCCTGCTGGAGGGCCAGCAGCGCTACCCGGAGGCGGCCGCCGCCTTCATGCGCTACGCGGAGCTGTTCCCCAAGGCGGAGGACGCGCCGAAGAACCAGTACCGCGCCGCCATCATCTACGAGAAGCAGGGCAACCCCCGCGGCGAGGTCCGCGCGCTCCAGGAGTTCGTGCGCAAGTTCGCCTCGCAGTCCGGCCAGGTGGAGCTGGTGGTGGACGCGCACCGGCGCATGGGCGACGCCCACCAGAAGCTGGGCAGCACGCGCGAGGCCCAGCGCGCCTGGGAGCGCTCCGCGGCGGAGTTCGACCGGCGCAAGCTCCAGCCGGACACGCACCCGCTGGCCGCGGACGCCGCCGCCTACAGCCGCTTCCAGCTCGCCGAGCTGGAGTTCCAGAAGTTCGACAAGCTGAAGATTGGCGGCCAGGGCAAGGCGCTGGAGCGGAGCTTCACCGCGAAGCGCAACGGCGTGAAGTCCGTCAACAACGCCTACGCGCGCGTCTTCCTGTACAAGCAGTTGGAGTGGACGCTGGCCGCGCTCTACCGCCGGGGCCATGCGCTGGAGCGCTTCGCCAACACCATCATCGAGACGCCCGTCCCCACCGAGGTGAAGCGGATGGGCGAGGAGGCGGTGGTCGTCTACCAGGACGCGCTCGTCCAGCAGACGACGTCCCTGGAAGAGGCCGCCGTGGAGAGCTACGCCGCCACGCTGGCCGAGGCGCGGAGGAACCGCCTCACCAACGCGTGGACGCGGCGCACCCTGGAGGCCCTCAACCGCTTCCGGCCCAAGGAGTACCCCGTGCTCAAGGAGCCCAAGCAGGCGCTGGCCGCGGACGCCACCTACCCCGACGGGCTGGTGGGCAGCATCACCGGGCCCGTGCGCACCGCGCCCCAAGAGGGCCCGCGCCTGTCCGGGGAGGGAACGAAGTGAGCCCTGGCCCGCGTCATTCTCGCGCCGATGCGACCTCCGCCGTGGCGCGGCCCCCCGCCGAGGCGCCTGCATCCACGATGCGGCCTGGCTCCCGCGCCTCCGTGACGCGGTCCCGCGCCGATGCGAACCCTGCGATGGCACTGCCTCGTGCCCTCGCGCGAACCTCGGCCATGCTGGCCGCCAGCCTCTGGCTGTCCGCGTGCGCCACCGGGCCCGCCCCCCTCCGGCCCACGCCCGAGGAGGCCACCGCGCCGCCCTCCGCCGAGGCCGTAGGCACCACCGCCGCGACGCCGCCGGACGCGAAGGCCACCGAGTCCCCAGGACTGGCCCGCCCGGACGCGCCGCGCGGCGCCGAGCGCGACTTCGCCGAGGCCGTCGAAATCGCGCGCCGGGGTGAGCTGACCGCGGCCGAGGCGGCGCTGCGCACCCTGGTCGAGCTGGACCCGACGCTGGACTACGCGTGGACGAACCTGGGCATCGTCCAGGAGCGGATGGGCAAGGCCGCGGACGCGGAGCGCTCGTACCGCGAGGCGCTGGAGGTGGCCCCCGAGCAGCAGTCCGCGTGGGACTGCCTGGCGCGCCTGTACGGCCGCACCGGGCGCACGGCGAAGCTGGAGGCCGAGCTGCGCGAGCGCCTGTCATCCCAGCCGGACTCGGTGGCGCTGCACACCGCGCTGGCCATCACCCTGCTCCAGGCGAAGAACCACGCCGGCGCGTCAGCGGAGGCCAAGCTGGCGCTGAAGGGCGACGAGCGGCACGTGCGCGCCATGCAGGTGCTGGCGCAGGTCTACTACCGCGAGGCCAAGCACGAGCTGGCGCGCATGGTGCTGGAGAACGCGCGCGCCATCGACCCGAAGGACGCGGCCACGCACAACGCCCTGGGGCTGGTGTACCTCGCGCTCGACGCACGCCCCCAGGCCATGGAGTCCTTCAAGGAGGCCGCCGGGCTGCGGCCGGACTTCGCGGAGGCGCGCAACAACTTCGGCGCCATGCTCAACGAGGCCCAGGACTACACGGCCGCCGTCACGGAGCTGGAGGCCGCGGTGCGCGCCGCGCCGGACTTCGCCTCCGCCCGCCTCAACCTGGGCAACGCCTACCGGGGCCAGGGCCACTTCGCCCGCGCCCGCGCCGAGTACGAACAGGTGTTGCTCCTGATGCCCGGCGCGGCGGATGCGTACTTCAACCTCGCCATCCTCTACCTCGACGTGGAGCCGCCGGGGATGGAGACGCTGAAGCGCTACAAGACGGTCCTCACCCACTTCGACAACTACCAGGCGCGCGGCGGGCGCGACGACCGCGTCCCCCAGTACGTGAAGGACACGCGCAAGCTGATGGACCGCGAGGAGCGGCGGCTGGAGCGCGAACGGAAGGACCAGCTCCGCAAGGCCGCCGAGGCCCAGAAAGCCGCCGAAGCGCAGCCTCCCGAGGGAACACCTCCCACCCCCGCGGTGTCCAAGCAGGCGCCGGGCACGCAGGTCGCGGCGCCTGGCGCCTCACCTTCCACCACCTCCGCTCCACCCAGCCCGGCACCGTCACCGGACGGCGCGCCGGCTGCCCCGGTGCCCGCCGGCTCGGATAGACTCACCACCGACTCCCAGTAGACCCGCCATGCGCACCGCCTTCGCCCTCATCGTGCTGCTCGCCGCCGCGCCCGTGCTCGCCCAGGACGCCAACCAGGCCTCCTCCGGGAGCGCCCCGCCGTCCACGAAGAAGGCCCCGCGCAAGGTCATCCGCCTGGAGGCCATCACCGTCGAAGGCCGCATCCAGAAGCCCCAGGCCATGTACATCCTCCAGCGCTCCAACCTGAGCTTCGACGACCTCAGCCGCACCGAGAGCTTCGTGCCCAAGGTCGTGAAGAGCGTGGAACAGGAACCCTTCTAGCCCCATGGCCGCCACCTCGCAGAACAAGCTGCTCCGCGTCGGCGTCATCCAGAACGGCCGCATCGTCGAAGAGCACCACGTCCGCCGCGAAGCCGTCACCATCGGCCACGACGCGAAGAACACCATCGTCCTGCCCGCGGCCGAGGGCCGGCCCGCCCGCTTCGCCCTGCTGGAGCACCAGAACCAGCAGTTCCAGCTCGTCATCGCGCCGGGCATGAAGGGCCGCGTCAACCTGGGCTCGTCCGACGTGGACTTCGACGCCCTGCGCGAGCAGGGCCTGGCCACCCGCCGCGGTGACCTCCACGTCCTGCCCTTGCAGGAGAGCGCGCGCGGCAAGGTGGAGCTGGGGGACGCCACCCTCTTCTTCCAGTTCGTCGCGCCGCCGCCCGAAGAGGCGAAGCCGGTGCTGCCCGCGGACGTCATGGTCAGCCGGTGGAAGACGATGGACCGCGTCTTCTTCGGCATCCTCGCCGCCTCGCTGCTGGTCCACTTCTCCGGCGCCGCCCTCATCATCACCTCGGAGACGCCGCAGGTGGCCGAGCTGGAGCTGGACGAGCTGGATGACCGCTTCGTGCGCGCCATCATCCCCCAGCGCCCGGTGGAGGCCCCCAGGCCGGCGGACACCGGCGCCGCGGAGGCGCCCAGGAACGACACGCCCGAAGCGGCGCCCAAGGAGGACGCGCCCTCGGAGAGCAAGCCCGCCGGTGACGCCGCGCAGCAGCGCCGCGCGGAGGTGGTGAAGAAGGTCTCCGGCAAGGGCCTGCTCAAGATTCTGGGCTCCAACAGCGGCGGAGGCCAGGGCGCCTTCGCGGACGTGCTGGGCGGGGCCAGCGGCGGCGGTGACATCGCCGAGGCCCTGGCGGGCGCGGGCGGCGTGGGCGTGGCCCGCGAGGCCTCGGTGGGCGCCGCGGGTGGCCCGCGAGGCGGCGGCACCGGCACGGTGACGGACATTGGCGCCATCGGCACCCAGGGCGGCGGCAAGGTGGACCTGGGCGACAAGAAGGAGGCGGTGGTGAAGGGCCGCGTGCAGGACGCCGCGCCCGAAATCGAGAGCGCCGACGTGGACCGGGACGCGCTGGCCCGCTACGTGCGCGCGCGCAAGGCCGCCATCCAGAGCTGCTACGAGAAGGAGCTCAAGCGCAACCCCCGCCTCAAGGGCAAGGTGGTGGTCCGCTTCACCATCAAGACGTCCGGCCGCGCGGGGGACATTGAAATCGAGGAGAACACCCTGGGCAGCGAGGCGGTGGGGAGCTGTATCCGCACCACCATCCGGAGCTGGGTGTTTCCCTTCAAACCCGACGACGAGACGGCCGTTTCCTACCCCTTCGTCTTCGCGCCGGCGGGCTAGGCTCCGCTGGGGAGCACCAGCCCGGGCCCGGGGGGACCATGGAGAAGCTGTCCGTCATCGCCTCGTCGCCACTCTTCGAGATGCTCTCCTCCGCGGAGCTCACCCGCCTCGCCGAGCTGGCGCGCGCGCGGCACTTCGCGACCGGGGACGTCATCTTCGAGGAAGGCGACCTGGGGGACAGCCTCTTCGTCGTCGTGCGCGGCCAGGTGGAGGTCGCCCGCCGCCAGACCCACGGCGGCCTGCATCCGCTCGCGGTGCTGTCCCCGCCCGAGTTCTTCGGGGAGATGGGCCTCATCGACAAGGAGTTCCGCTCCGCCACCGTGCGGGCGAAGACGGAGGTGGAGCTGCTTCAGCTCAGCGCGCAGGACCTCCGCGAGTTCCGGAGGACACACGGAGAGGGCTTCACCTTCATCGTGGTGAACATCGCCAGGAGCCTGTCTGCCCGTCTGCGAGAGGCCAATGTGCGCCTCGCCCAGAAGGCATGATTAGTCAGCCAGAACGACTTTCATTGCCCTCGTGTTGGTTTGACACCCCCCACCCCCGGCTCTACGCTCTGCGGCATCGTGAGCCGCAAGCGAACCGTCGGATTGATTGCCGTCCTGGCCGCCGGCATGGCGACGGCACAAGGTCCGTCCCCCGCCACGCCGCCCGCCCCTCCCGCGGCCACCGCGGCGCTGGAGAAGGCCAGCGACGTGCCGGATTCGGCGAAGCTGGTGCGCAGCACGCAGGCCCTGGGCGGCATGCGCGAGGTGCTGCGCTCGGTGCTGGGGAAGGTGGAGGAGGCGCGGCGCACCCGGGACGTGGTGAAGCTCAACTGCGCCAACGAGAAGCTCACGCAAATCAAGGGCCTGCTGCGCATCTCCGAGCAGGCGGACGTGTCCCTCCAGGAGGCGGTGTCCCGCCAGGAGGCCTCGTCCAGCGAGCACGAGTACACCAAGGTGATGATCGCCCAGCAGAAGGTGGCGCAGCTCCGCGCCGAGGCCGAGGAGTGCATCGGCCAGCTCGCCTTCCGCACCGATGAGAACCTCTTCGTGGAGGTGGAAGAGCCCAACAACCTCCCCGGGGGAGACCCCAGCCGTCCCCTCGCACCCGACCTCCTCCTCGTGCGCCCACCTCCCGCCAGCCCCGTCCGGTAGCACCGCCAACAAACGTTCGGTCCAGTCTGACACGCGTGTTATGACGCCGCCGGTCGCCAGCATGAAGGGTGGGAGGGCCGACCCCGCCCACCTGGAAAGCCCTCCTGAGCCATGAAGCAGCCCGCGACATTCTGGGGACGACTGGGGGCGCTCGCGCTGTTCGCGCTGGGCGGCACGGCCTGGGCCCAGGGCATCGCGGCGCCGCCCTCCGGGGGCAACGGCTTCAAGGTGGGCAACGGGCGGCTGCACCCCTACTTCGACCTGGAGACGCGGCTGGACAGCGGCGTGGGCTACTTCTCGCCCACCACCAACCCGGAGCCCAACAGCGACCCCGTCTCCGCGAACCTGTCGAGCGACGTGGCCCTGCGCTTCCGGCCCGGCTTCCGGCTGGACATCCCGTCCTCCACCCTGGCGTTCAACCTGGGCGCCAACCTGGACTACGTGATGTACACCGGGTTGGTGACGAAGAACTCCAGCGCGGCCTCGCGCATGGAGGGCGCGGCGGACCTCAACGCCCGCTTCAACCCGGACGCCCCGCTGTCGGTGGAGGTGTCGGACCAGTTCGCCCGCTCGGACCGCACGCGCACCGCGGCGGTGGGCGTGGGCGTGCTCAGCCTCTTCAATGAAGCCCGCGTGCGGGCGCCGTGGCGGCCCGGTGGCGGCGCGGTGGAGCTGATTCCCAGCGTGGCCTACGCGGTGGAGTTCTTCCAGCCGCTGAGCTCGGTGAGCCCCATCGGCTGCACCGAGAGCGTGTGCGACCCGGCCGCGGTGGAGCGCTTCGACTACGGCAACCTGCGCCTGGGCGCGGAGGGCCGCTGGCGCTTCCTGCCGAAGACGGCGGTGGTGCTGGACGCGCACCTGGACGTGCGCGACTACTTCAACGACGTCACGCCCAGCGCCTCGCTGCTGCGCGCCATGGCGGGCGTGGCGGGCCTCGTGTCCCCCAAGGTGGCCGTCACGGCCAAGGCGGGCTGGGGGCAGAACCTGGGCAGCACCGGCGGCGGCACCTTCCTGGGGCAGTTGGAGGGCACCTACCTCTACAGCCCCACATTGAGCTTCAAGGCGGGCTACCTGCGCACGCTGGAGCCGGTGGCGGCCTACAACTTCTTCACGGACAACCGGGGCTACGGCGAGGTGCGCGCCCTCTTCGGCGGCAAGCTGACGGTGGCCGCCGGGCTCGCGGTGGACTTCCTGCGCTTCGACGGCGGCCGGCGCGACACCGTCATCGGCGTGAATGTCGGCCCGGAGTACCAGTTCTCCCCGTGGCTGAAGGGCGCGGCCGGCTACATGCTGGGCCGCCGTGCCTCCTCGGTGGATGGCGGCGGCCTCAACTACTCGCGGCACGAGGGGTACGCGCGCCTCTCCGTGATGTACTGAGTGCGCGTGCCGCCCCACCTGGAGATGAAGCGCTTCCGCACCGCCCTCACCGTGCTGGCCCTCGCGGCGCTGCCCGCCTGCTTCGGCACGTCGCAGCGGCCGCCACCACCCGCCCCCACGCCCGCCGCCGAGGCGCAGACCGCGCGCTCCACCGGCGGCACGCTGGGGCCGGGTGACCTGGTGGAGGTGCGCGTCTTCCAGGAGCCCGAGCACTCCGGCACCTGGCGCCTGTCCACCGAGGGCACCATCGACTACCCGCTGTGCGGCAAGGTGCCGCTGTCGGGGACGACGCCCAGCTCGGCGGCGGACCTGCTGCGGGACTGCCTGGCGCGGTACGTGCGGCGCCCGCAGGTGTCGGTGCTCATCCGCGAGTACAACTCGCAGAAGGTGTTCGTCTTCGGCGAGGTGCAGAAGCCGGGCACCTTCCCCGTGGACAACGAGATGTCCATCGTCCAGGCCATTACGCTGGCCGGCGGCTTCACCAAGCTGGCGGCGAAGAACAACACGCTGGTGACGCGCGTGGTGGACGGGCAGGAGCGCAAGATTCGCGTGCCCGTGGAGGACATCGGCGTGGGGCGGGAGAAGAACTTCATGCTCCAGCCCGGCGACATCGTCTTCGTGCCGGAGAGCTTCTTCTAGCCGCGCGGAGGCTGCTCGCGCAGGCCGTCCACGAAGCGCTTCGCCTCGGCCAGCAGCGCCGGGGCCAGCGCGGGCGCGGAGGCAATCACGTCCCCGCGCAGCACGTCGAAGGGGGCGCCGGAGATGTGGCGGATGACGCCGCCCGCCTCCTCCACCAGCAGCGAGCCCGCGGCGATGTCCCAGGGCTTGAGGCCGAACTCGAAGAAGCCGTCGAAGCGGCCCGCGGCCACGTAGGCCAGGTCCATGGCGGCGCTGCCGGTGCGGCGCATGCCCTGCGCGTGGAGGATGAGGCGGGTGAAGAGGCCCACCGGCCCTTCCGGCCGCTCGCGCACGTCGTAGGGGAAGCCCGTGCAGAGCAGCGCCCGGTCCAAGGTGGACACGGTGCTGGCGCGCAGCGGGCGGCCGTTGAGGGTGGCGCCCTGCCCACGCGCGGCGGAGAACAGCTCGTCCAGCATGGGGTCATGGACGGCGCCGGCCAGCACGCCGCCGGGGCCCTCCACCGCCACGCTGACGCAGAAGTGCGGCACGCGGTGGGAGTAGTTGGTGGTGCCGTCCAGCGGGTCCACCAGCCAGCGCAGGCTGTCGGTGCCCTGCGTGGCGCCGCTCTCCTCCGCGAGGATGGCGTGCTCCGGGTGGCGCTCGCGGATGAAGGCCAGCAGCGCCTCCTCGGAGGCCTTGTCCGCGTCCGTCACCAGGTCGATGCCGCCCTTGAACTCGATGGTGCGCTCGCCCAGGAAGCGGTCCGCGAGGATGCGGCCGGCGAGCCGGGCGCCCTCCTCGGCGGTGCGGCGCAGGCTTTCGGGCGAGTCCTGGGACATGACGCTCTCCTCTACGGGGTGGGCTCGGCGAGCAGCGCCTCGAGCTCCGTCTGGTACTTCGCGAGGAACTCCTCGGCGAAGCCCTCGTGGACGTGGCGCACCACGCCTTTGCGGTCGATGAAGTACGTGGTGGGCATGCCCCGCACCTTGAGGGTGCGCTCGGCCACCTGGGCGTTCTCGTCCATGAGGACGGGCAGCGTCACCTTCGTCTCCTCCAGGAAGGTGGGGATGGCGCGCGGGTCCTCGTCGATGTTGAGCGCGTAGACCTTCAAGCCCTGGTCCGCGTACTCGTTCGCGAGGTCCTGGTAGTACGGCAGCGCGTCTTTACACGGCTCGCACCAGGTGGCCCACACGTCGAGCACCACCACGCTCCCCCGGTCCGAGGCGAGGTCATACGGCTCGCCGCCCGGGTAGCGCTTCACCTGGAAGTCCAGCGCCTCCGAGCCCTTGAGCCCGCCGCGCTGCGAAGCCCCCTGCCCATCCGCCACGGTGGACGGCATGGGCGGGTGGCTGGCGCAGCCGGACAGCGCGAGCGCTCCAGCGACGACGGCGATTGGCAGGCGCGGCATGTCAGGCTCCCTTCTGCGCGCGAGCCGAGAGGGCCGCGAGCACCTTGTCGATGAAGCCGCCGAAGGCTCCGTTGCTCATCACCAGCAGCACGTCACCGGGGCGGGACTCCTGGGCCACCAGGTCCACCAGGGCCTGCACCTCCGTGGCGCCCTCGGCGGGGATGCCCTGGGCCTGGAGGTCGGCGACGAGCTTGCGCACGTCCAGCTCCTCGCCCACGGGGACCTTGTCGTGGCGCTCGGGCACCTTGAGGCTGGCGCGGGCCGCGCCGGGGAAGGCGTGGGCGTAGTCCTCCTGGTGGATGTTGCGGCGGCTGGTGTTGGAGCGCGGCTCGAAGACGGCCCACAGGCGCCGCTGCGGGTAGCGGTGGTGGATGGCCGCGATGGTCTCCCGCACCGCCGTCGGGTGGTGCGCGAAGTCGTCAATCACCATGACGCCGTCGGGCTCGCCGCGAAGCTCCTGCCGGCGCTTCACGCCGCTGAAGGAGGCCAGCCCCTGCGCGATTTCGTCGAAGCTGAGCCCCAGGCCCAGCGCCGCGGCGATGACGGCCAGCGCGTTCTCCACGTTGTGCGCGCCGCCCATGGGGAGCTGCACCGTGCCCAGGGGCTTGCCGTGGGCCACCACGTCGAAGCGGGCGCCTTCGGGGCCAAAGGACAGGTTCCGCGGCGTGTAGTCCGCGTCCGCGCCCTCCTTCGCCACGTACGTCGCCACGCGCCCCGGGCAGCCCTCGCGCGCCAGCTTCACCGCGTTGGGGTACGCGGCGCAGACGACGAGCTGCCCGTCCTGGGGAATCAGCCGGACGAACTTGTCGAACGTGGCCTCGTAGTGCGGCAAGTCCCGGAAGATGTCCGCGTGGTCGAACTCCACGCTGGTGAGGATGGCGGTGCGCGGCCGGTAGTGGAGGAACTTGGAGCCCTTGTCCCAGTACGCGGTGTCGTACTCGTCGCCCTCGACGACGAAGTGCGGGCCCTTCCCGACGCGGTAGTTGCCCGCGTAGTTCTGCGTGACGCCGCCCACCAGGAAGGACGGGTCCTTGCCCGCGGCCACCAGCACGTGGGCCATGAGCGAGGACGTCGTGGTCTTCCCGTGCGTGCCGGCCACGACGACGGAGTGCGAGCGGTCCAGGAAGAGCGAGCCCAGCGCGGCGGGAAAGCTCATCTGCTTGAGGCCCCGCTCGCGCACGGCGGTGGCCTCGGGATTCACGCGGCGGATGACGTTGCCGATGATGACCAGGTCTGGCTTCGCCGCGTCCAGGTTCTCCGGACGGTACGGCGTGGAGGCGGGGATGCCCCAGGTCCGGAGCATGTCGCTCATGGGCGGGTAGACGTTCTCGTCGCTGCCGGTGACGTCGTAGCCGGCGGCCTTGAGCATGCCGGCGAAGGAGCCCATGCCCGTGCCGGCCACGCCCACCAGGTGGATGCGGCGCACGCTGCCGGGTTCGAGGGTGTCGAGGACGTTTCCGTTGTCGTCAGCCATGGTGTCCCTGCTTCGTTTCGGTGAGCCCGAGCGCCTCCACGACGAAGTCATGGAAGAGCGGGCGGAAATCCCGGATGCGCGTTTCCTGGCGGCCGTTGGCCACGCGGTTCGTCACCAGCGCCACCACCAGCGAGCGGCGCAGGTCCACCCAGAGGCTGGTGCCGGTGAAGCCCAGGTGCCCCACCGCGCCCGGCGGGGTGTCGCCCAGGTAGTGCCCGGCGCTGGACACGCCCTCGGAGGGCGAGTCGAAGCCCATGGAGCGGGTGCTGGCCGCCACCATCGGGTCCGTGGCCAGCGCGCGGTGCCACAAAGGCCCCGGCGCGATGACGGCCCCGCCCGCGCAGCCGTCCAGCACGGCTTGGCCGAATCGCGCCACGTCCACGGCGGTGCCGAAGAGGCCCGCGTGCCCGGCGACGCCGTCCATCACCCAGGCGTTGTCGTCATCCACCTCGCCCGGGCGCGTGGGCTGGGTGGGCACGTCCTTCCACAGCCCCTCCTGGCCCGGCGCGGGCTCGCGCGGGCGGGTGGCGCCGGTGGGCGCGGGCATGGCGTCCGCGGGGAAGTCGGTGAGGCGGTGGAAGCGGGCGCTGAGGCCCAGGGGCTCGGCGACGTGGCGGGAGAAGAGCGTGTCCAGCGAGGCGTCCGCGGCCCGCGAGAGGATTTCGCCCAGGAGGATGAAGCCCACGTCGCTGTAGGCGGCGCGCGTCCGGGGCTCGGCGGCGAGCGGCGTGGCGGCGGCGGCCTGGATGACCTCGTCCCGGACGCGGGCGCGCAGGGCGGAGGGGCAGTCCGCGTCCAGCAACTCGGGGTGCGCGGTGAGCGCCTGGGCGAAGAAGGGCACGAAGGGCGGCAGGCCGGAGCGGTGGTAGAGCAGGTCCGCCACGGTGACGCCGGCGTCGCCCGCGGGCGTGCCCGGGAAGTAGCGGGAGACGAGCGTCTCCGGGCCCACCTTCCCTTCCGTCCAGAGGCGGAGGAAGAGCGAGGTGGTGCTGAGGACCTTGGTGAGCGAGGCCAGGTCGAAGCGGGTGTCGCCGGAGACGTTGCCCGCGACGCCGCCGAACACCTGGACGCCCCGGTGCAGCACCACGGCCTGGGCCGCGGGGAAGACGCCGATGCCACAGGCGTCATCGAGGACCTTCTGCAGAATCGCGATGGGGTGCGTACCGCCACTCATGCGAGCACGGCTCCTTCGAGGAAGGTGAGGCGCGCGGCGTCCGCGTCCAGGCGGACCTGCGTGCCGAGCGCCACGGGGTAGTTGAGGTCACCGTGGCCAATGGGAAAGCCCGCCGCGCACGGGAGGCCCGCCTCGCGAGCCAGCTCCCGGAGCACGTCGGCGCTGGTGTAGTCCGCGCCCTTCTCCTCGCAGCCCGTGAAGTCGCCCAGGACGATGCCGCGCACGCGGGAGAAGACGCCCGCCAGGCGCAGGTGGGTCCACATGCGGTCGATGCGGTACGGGCGCTCGGTGACGTCCTCCAGCAGGAGCACCGCGCCGTCGAGCGGCGGCAGGTACGGGGTGCCGATGAGGCGGGACAGCACGGACAGGTTGCCGCCCACGAGGTGCCCCTCCGCCATGCCGGGCACGTAGGTGGCCGAGCCCGTCAGCGGGGGCGGCGCCTCGGGGGACTCCAGGAGGCGGAACAGGTACTCGCGCACCGCGGGAGGTTGCCGGCCGAGCTGCGTGAGGACGGGCCCATGGAAGGAGACGCGGCCCAGCGCCTGGAGTGCGCCGTGGACGGAGGTGAGGTCGGAGAAGCCGACGAAGGCCGCGTGCGAGGCGTCCGCGAAGGGCAGGTCCGGCAGGAGCCGGGCGCTGCCGTAGCCACCGCGAGCGCTGAAGATGGCGCGGGCGTCCCGGTCCAGCAGGGCGCGCGACAGCTCCCCGCCCCGGCGCCCGTCGTCGCCCGCGAGGTAGCGGTGGGCGGCGAAGAGGTCGGGGGTGTGGGTGGGGCGGTAGCGCTCGGCGATGACGGCCAGGCCGGCTTCGAAGCTCGGGCGGTCGAAGGGCCCGGAGGGGGCGACGACATGCACGGCGTCGCGAGGACGGAGCGGGAGGGGCTTGAGCCAGCGCACGGTGCGCTTCATAGCACCCGGGGGCGGAGGGGCACGGTGATTCGCGGCCCGGACGGGAGAAGCGTTGAGTTCTCCCGTCCGTCGGAACACGGACACTGCGAGCGCCTGTCGCCCCCGCCCCTACCCTGCCGACCGCTCCAGCACGGCCGCGAAGAAGGCGTCCGTGCCGTGCCGGTGCGGCGCGACGAAGAGGAAGCCGTCACGGAGACACACGTCGGGGAGCCACCCCGCCCCGGGCCGCGCGAGGCGGAAGTCCGGGCGGGACGCCAGGAAGGTGGCGACGACGTCCTCGTTCTCCGCGCGGTTGACGGTGCAGGTGGCGTAGACGAGCCGCCCGCCGGGACGCACCCGGTGGGCCCCGCGCTGGAGGATGTCCTGCTGGAGCGCCGGGAACCGGGTGAGCACCTCCGGCTGGATGCGGAAGCGCTGGTCGGGCCCCCGGCGCAGGGAGCCCAGCTCCGAGCACGGCGCGTCCACGAGCACCCGGTCCGCGTCGAGCCCCTCGGGGAGGCTCCGGAGCACCTGGACCCGGGTGAGGTGTGCCCGGGCGGAGCGCTGAAGCAGCCGGTCGAGCCGCTCAGGGTCCGGGTCATAGGCCAGGAGCCGCCCCGAGTCCTTCATGTCCGCGCCGAGCTGAAGCGTCTTCCCGCCCGCCCCGGCGCAGAGGTCCAGCACCGTCTCCCCGGGCTGCGCCCCCACGATGAGCCCCAGGAGCTGGCTGCCCTCGTCCTGGACCTCGAACAGGCCCTCCTGGAGGGAGCGGAGCCCATAGAGGTTGGGCCGGGGCCCCTCGATATGGAGCGCCAGCGGGCTCCAGGGCCCCGGGCGCGTCTCCACACCCTCGGAGCGGAGGCGCTCGGCGAGGGCCTCCCGGGAGCTGCGCAGGACATTGGCCCGGAGGGTGATGGGGCCCGGGACGTTCAGGTGGGCGCAGAAGTCATCGGCCTCGGGACCGAACTCCCGGGCGAAGTGGTCCGCGAGCCAGTCCGGCAGGGAGGCCCGGAGCGCGAGCGAGGGGGGCGGTGCCGACACCAAGGGGGGCGGCGTCCCCTCCCCCAGCCCGGCCAGGGCGGCGGCCTCCGAGGCGGGGACGCCCGCGAGGCCCTGGAGCAGGGCGTGGAGGAGGAAGGGAGGCGCGGCGTCGTCCCGCCCCAGGAGGAAGCCAAGGCGGCGCCGCCAGAGCCCGACGTTGAAGACGGCCTCCTTGAGGGCCTGGCGCTGCTCGCGGGTCAGGGAGCGGTGGTCACGCAGAGTGCGGTCGAGCACGCGCTCAGCGGCGGAGCCGGCGAGCACCTGGGCGATGGAATCGGCCGCCACGGGCCCCAGGCCGTCGAGTGCGGACCAGGGCTGGAGGCGGAGCCGGGAGAACGGATCAAAAGGGACTGTTGACAGAGCGGGCACCATTCTCTAGAAAGCGCCTCATCACGGCAACGCGGTTCCGCCGGGACGACATATTCCCCGATAGCTCAGCCGGTAGAGCGGGTGACTGTTAATCACTAGGTCCGTGGTTCGAGTCCACGTCGGGGAGCTGAACGAAGGGCCCTACCAACCGGTAGGGCCCTTTTTGTTTAACAAGGGCCTCGCGATGACATCGCGGGGCCTTCGTGCTTAAGCCCCTGAATCCCAAGGGATTTTGGCTCGCGGTGACGAAGAGGGCCCTCTCGGCTCTCCACTCCGCAGACCGAGATGCCCCTCTTCTCCACTGCGAATTGGGCTCTCTGGACCGCTTTTTCACCCGTTCTGGGGAGAGAGAGGCCGAGAGTGGTTAACAAGTGCTGTTAACTTTTGGGGAGGCGGTTAACAACATTCCCCTGGAGACCCGACTTTTCCGCTCTGAGGTTTCTGGGAGGGGGCCTCTCTCTAGTTTTTTTGTTGCGCCCCTTACCTACTCTGCTGGTCCCGGAGGGGGCAACGCAAGGCCAGCCGGGGCCCTCCCAATCAATACTCAAAGTGAAGGCGCATTCAGCGGTTTCTGATCAGCCGTCTCCGCCGCCGTTTCACGGGGGGCTCGCCCGACAGGCATGGCGGCCGGTCCCCGTCCAAAACCGCCCGAGAGACCCAAGGCTCCGCAGTTCCCTCCCACGTGTGCGGCATCGCGGCGTTGCAGGGGGCGAATCCTCCCCGGTCGTCGTCCGGAGTTCCCGCGGGCAACGACTGCGCCGAGCGCTCCATCCGGCCCTCCACTTCGTCGCACCCGACAACACGCTCTTCCATCGAGGAGCCGCGCCGCTCATCCAGCGTCACCAAAGTGTGCCAGTACGCCCGGCACTGTCATTCCGAGCGCTGGAGTCGCAGCATGCGCAACTGGACGCCGGCAACTTCCATATGTCTCAACCCCACTCTTGACCTGACAGAAGCGCGGCACACTGGCGGAAGCCTCTCACGCGACAACCACCTTGACGCGCGCCGGAGACACGGATCCGGATCTGGGGGCAGGTCCGGACAACCACCAGCCGGCGGTGGCTGCCGCTGTTCATGCAGATTTGTCCTCTGAGCAGGGCCTCACGCGGCTGGCGGAGAATCGGCCACGGCCTCCACTCAGCGACGTAAGCGCTCCTTCCGCTCGCACTCGCCCAGCGACTCTCAACTGGACATCGGCGCCCACCGTCTGAGTGTCTCCCTCATGCCGTGCCTTTGTCGCGCGTCTTATCCCGAGGCCAGAAGGAATGCCGCCAAAGCCACCCTCAACAACCCATCAATATTCAAAATTATTATGATAACTCCCCTCCGACGAGACTCGCTCAATGAGACGCTCAATCCCCTCGACGGACTGCGCCGCTGCGAAATACTCACTACGGCTTTGCTCATCATAAGCGACATCGAGCCCCGCCTCGGCCCAACGCCAGCCCCCTCCCAGCCTCTCGCGCAAATAGCTGTCGAACTCATCAAGAGCCGCACATATCTCCCAAAACGAAGCATGCCCAATGGGATTAATAACGAAAGAAAAGCCATCACCATGCCGACTCATCCGAGCAGGGAGAGCCCCCACGTCCGGCAGATGAAAGTACAGAGAGAAAACGCCTGGCTCAAATCCTCCATGAGCCAACGGATTGCGCAAGGCATCCCGAATGCGCCTCATCCGATCGTATAGAGATTTTACAGCCGACTCCGCCTTGAAGTCGAAGAAGCGACGAATCTTCTTTGACCACTGCTCAGCAATAAATCCCATGAGCTGACCGCCTCCCGGCTCGAACCCCAAAAACGGCAACGAAAGCACCAACACATGCTCAGTCCTACTGAAGTAGGCGTTCATCATTGCCTCAGAATAATAGCCGCCTTCTCTCGCAGCCCTCCACGGAGCACGCAACTCAGCAGACAGCCCATTCATATTGCCCCGACCATTGACTACCGGCAGCGATTCGGGCGGCCCATACACCTCAGTAGCTTTTTCGCGAAAGAACCGATACGTCCGCTCAAAGTGATGAAACCTATTCGCGATTGTCACCCTGCCGTCGCGCGCTTGTTCCTCAACGAACGGTTTGAGGAATTCCTCAACAATCCCAACTGACTTCTCGAGTTTTCCCAAAACCTCTCTAACTAACGGCGACCCTTCTGGATGATCGGCCTGAGTCGTCACCGTGAATCCGGACTTCCTGAGCGACACCGAAAAGTACGCCTCCTCGTATTCAAACGAAACTCCCCATCGAGTCTTCTCCCAAGGGCCGAGCGCATCCAGGCCAAGGACATCTCGCAGAACAAAGAGCACAAGTTCTGGGACTGGGAACTGGTCATTTGCCTTGAACTCAGTGAAGTGACGATCCTTCTCATGGTCCTTCGGAAGAGGCTTCAGCTTCTTCAGCATCAAAGCAACTCTCTTACGAAGTTCGTCAGTGATCATAACTCGTGGACCTTTGCGTTCCAGAGGGACAACCAGCATCCTAAGGCATGCATCGACCTCGCCACAAACTCTGTGCCCCTGATCACCGCCCTTCACATGTATTTGAGCGCCTACCGCTAGGAGTGTGTCGGGGTAAGCCGAAAAACGGCATTCGACCCACGAGATCTGGTACCGGGCATCAAAGCTTGATCCAACCTGTAGTGGGTCATCCGATTACTCCAACACGCTCCTAGTCAGAACTGATGCAGTTCCACCTCGCGAACGAGTGCGTGTGCGCGTGCGCGTGTTTCGGCAGAGCTTCGCAGAGTTGCATGTACCGGTAGGCGCGAAGGAAGGGCGGCTAAACGCGCTAGCCACTGCGCACCTGGGACTCCTCCATCTCAGGGCGAAAGCACGGCTCGACGGGAACGAGCGCGGCGCCGGACTCTCTGCGTGAGCAGCGCCAGGCCGAAATCGAGGTCCGGGCTCAGGTGGACATGGGCCCGAGCTTGGGACACTCGCGCATCCTCGCTGGCGAAGTCGGCGGCGGTAGGTCATGGCGCCAGGCGGACGGAGCCATTGGGGGAGGCCCCTTCGAGGAACTCCAGTCCGTCACGTGAGGGGGAAACCGCGAACTCACCGTGCGGGTGGCCCATAGGAGGAGTCTCTACGTGGCACGCCAGTCCTCGCCCGCGGATGGCCCCGCGCCCTCCTCCAAGAGGAACACCCCAGGGGCACGCATCCTGCTGAGGCAGGCAGCGTCGAGCCAGGCTCGCGCAGGACTCCCCCAGCGCAGCTCTGGCCGGAGGAGTTCTCCGTGGCCTTTGGACGCCCAGCTCCCGCCTTCTTCCGCATCTTCATCCCGATACTGGTCGCCGCAACGGTCCTGCATTGCGGCCCCACTGAGGAGGACCCGGATGATGGACGCACGCCTCCGTCCACCTCGCGAGACGGTGGATCCACCGTAGACGACGCTGGAGTGCCCTACGTGGACGCCGGCAGCACCTGTACCCCGAGGTGCTCGGGCAAGACGTGCGGCCCGGACGGCTGTGGGGGAACGTGCGGAGACTGTCGGGCAGGGACGGTGTGCGGCTCCGACGGCCGCTGCACGGCCACCTGCACTCCGTCTTGCTCCGGGAAGACGTGCGGGAGCGATGGCTGCGGGGGGAGCTGCGGCACATGCAGCTCCGGTGAGGCGTGCCAAGGCGGCCGGTGCGTGTGCGTTCCGAAGTGCGACGGGAAGCAGTGCGGCCCGGACGGGTGCGGCGGGACGTGTGGCACCTGCCGCACGGGTACTACGTGCAGCGCGTCGGGCGCATGTGTCTGCGTACCCCAGTGCCAGGACAAGGTATGCGGCTCGGACGGGTGCGGAGGAACGTGCGGGACATGCCCGGCCAACTCGACGTGCAACGTAGGCGGGGAGAGCTGCGCCTGCGCTGAGGGGTACGTCCCAAACCAGGCCGGAACGGGCTGCGTGCGCATCGGGGGCGCATGCCAGGGCATCAACCAGTACGGCTACTGCACCGGGGATACCTGGGTGAGGTGTGATTCGCAGGAGGGCGTCGTCGCCCTCAACTGTGGCCCAGGGCAGTGCAGACGAATCGCCTCCGACGGCAGCGGGGCGTGCCGGTGCGGCAGCATCGACGCCAATGGCGTCTGCGGGTCCGCCACGGGCGCCAGCGTAGCTAATCCGCGGGTCCACTTCACGTGCGCGACGAGCGCCGACGTTCTCATCGCGTCGAACTGCGCCACTGAGACCAACTCCTCCGCTGGGTTCTGTTCCACCTTCGTGACAGCTTTCGGCCACCAGACGAGCTGCTTCTGCAACACGTGCTCTGTGCCTAACGCTGCGGGCCAGTGCCGGTCGCTGTGCAGCAATCCGAGCGACTGCCGGTACTTCCCAGGGCAGAACGTTCACACCTGCGGCTTCTGACGCGCGGCCAGGCGGTCTCCCCCTTCAAATCAGAACCCTCGCGGCCCAACTCGCCGCCGGAGCACTGGCCGCGAGGCTGTGTCGGCCCCTCCCACCACCAGGAACACCAATGGAATCCATCACGTCACGCAGCACCGCTTTGCAAGGGCTTGAGCCCGAGCCACCGGAGGCAGTCAAGGGCGCGGCTCGCCCACGCGGAGCAGACGCCATGAAGGCGGGCAACGTCGTCGAGTCCTTCGGCAGCCGCGCCACGGGGCCGCAGGGACCAGCATCTGAATCCGCGGCTACGGCCCTCGCCCTCGCCAGCGTGCGGCCGGGAGCTATCGCGGTGGCTGAACGCATACCCCCAGCGGACCTCAAGGCTCACGGGGCCGAGGAGAAATCGGCGACGAAGGGTCTCCTGAGCCGCATTGGCTCCATCGTAACCGGAGGGCTTCGGCGGGTGGGAGACGCCGTCGGTGGCCTCGTGACGGGCGCAAAGGACGCTGTCGTGGGACTCGTGCGTAACGGCATGGAGGCTACGCAGACGCTGGCCAGCGGCCTTGGGCAGGTGTTCACCGGGCGCTTCCGGGAGGGTTTCGGCGAGCTCGCGCGCGGCCTGGTGCAGTTGGGCCAGACGCCGGTCGACGCGGTGCTCATGGTGGGCGGCCGGGCACTCAGCGCAGTCCAGACGCTTCTGGGCGTGGAGCCGGTCCGGCGAGGGCTGACAGGAGACGAGGAAGCCGCTCTTCGGCAGGTGTACGGCGACGCCCTCGACTACTCAAGCATCAGCATCAAGGAGGGCGACGCGGGACTCCTCACGGCATCCGGCCGGCCATTTGCCCACGGGAACACCATCTATATTCCCAAGCGATTCCTCCCGCTGCAGGCGGACCTGCTCGTCCACGAGGCCGCGCACGTCTGGCAGCACCAGAATGGCGGCACCGACTACATGAGCGAGGCTCTCTTCGCCCAAACCTTCGGCGACGGCTACAACCTCGGAAAAGCCCTCCGGGAGGGGAAAGGCTGGAGCGAGATGAACCCGGAGCAGCAGGCCGAGCTACTGGAGCAGGGATACCGCGCCGGCTTCTTCGAGACGCCACCTAAGCGACTCTACGTCGATGGAGTGGACTACACCGCCCAACTCGAAGCGGCGCTGCGCGAAGTCCGGGCCGGACGTGGAGCGCCGTAGCCATGCGCCATAACTGGCTCCTGCGGCTCATGGTGGCAGTCCTCCTTGCCACGTTGGTCGGCGCCTGCGAGCCGCCGCTCATCGTGGAGTTGGCATCTGCCGCAGAACGGATTCCCTCTCCCGCTTTCGTCATCCGGGAGCCGTCCCAACCTGGGGACTCACCTCGGTACGACTCCATCAGCGTCATGGACGTTGACGGCACTCACATGTGGTCCATTCGCGCGCTGCCACCGCGCACCGGGCCGTTCCCAGCGCACCTCAACTACGGTGTCCTCCCCTACGGCTTCGAGGAACTACAACCTGCAAGACTGCTGACACGCGGACGCACCTACCATATTGCAGTTGCTGGCGAAGCGCGCGGAGGCTTGCGATATCGCGTCAACAACGACGGGACGGTCAGCGAAGCCAAGTGATTCAGGTTCCGGAGAGCAAGCCCGAAATCTCGCTAAGGTCCGCAGCCTTCCCCTACGTCCTGGCTTCCCACGGGCGACCAAGCAGGCACGACAACCGGCCAATTAGAGCATTCGGGCCAGAAAACCCAGGACCATCGAATCGACAGAGAGTGAATAAACGCCCTTTTAGGGAAGAGCGAAGGCACAACTCCCCCGTGAAATGCCCTAGCCGACCATCGAAGCATTCTCCTACCAGGTCTAGGTCGGGCTAGCAGGGTCGAGGGAAAACAATCCGCGGACGAACCTCCTGGCGTTCTCAAGGTGGGGATCCTGCCGGAGGTCCTTACGCAACACCTCCATGAGCCAAGCGTTTCCATGTCCACCGATGAATGGGTCGAAGCTCTCCATCTCTCCCCACTCGACTACGAAGAGACCTAGTCGTTTGAGGTCAGCGAGAAGTTTCTCAGCAACTTGGCGCGCCGGCCCCTTGGGTACCGCGGCCAAGCCTTGCTGCTTCGCCACATCCCAGGGCGAAGCGCGCTTGAGCACCTCCCTGATGCTCTTTGCCACATCATTCGGGAAGGTCGGAGTGCTGACCTGGCGCAGGAGCTTTTCCACCTCATTTCGAACGTAAGTGGTCTCCAGTTCCGGCCTTAATTGCTCAACGCCTGCCTTGACCTGTTTCCAACGTGATTGAAAGTCGTCCCACGAGCCGCCAAGGGCACAGATGGCATCCTTGAGAGGGGAGTCGCTGTTCAAGATATCGAAGTCCGCCACGGCTCGTGTGGGGACGCCAATGCAGGCAAGGGCTTTAGCAATCGTCGGCATCTTGTGCTTACCCCCTGTGCTCGTGAACATGACGTCGGGCATCCGGATGTCCGTATCCACGGGCTGAATCGCATCCAAAATTGCGGAATAGAATCGGCAATCACCATCCGCCTCACAAAGCACGACCTGCTCATGAAAGAGGCTGTCCAAGGCATTGGAGAAGCGAAGAATCGGATCACCCCAAAGCATCCTAATTTGGTCAGTATTCAGCGCACGCGCATGGTTGAGGTTCCCCTCGCGAGTGAGTCGAATGACCTTGAGGGCTGAGGGGCTGGCATCTAGGAGGCCACGAAGCAAATCTCCGCTGTGAGTAGCGATGATAAGCTGGCGCCCGGCAGGCTTCTCCTTGGCCAACAGCGTTCCGAGATAGCGTGCTTGAGGTGGATGGAGGAATGCCTCGGGTTCGTCGATCATGACAACAGATTTGTCGACAGCCGCGACCTGGAGGAGGCAGCCCGCGAAGCTGCGCATCCCGTCCCCCTGCTGGTGGAGCAAAGGAAGCGCTTCAAGCCTTTGGGCGTAGCTAGGGGAGACCCGATCTTCGCCAGGCTCCAAGCGAGGCAGTTCGCCGCAATGGAGCGGCATCTTCGAACCTGCGGTCCGGTTGACGATGAGCGCTTGCCCGAAGGCGCGTTGAAAAGAGCGGCTGAGCCGTTCCGCCAGCCCCGGATCCACACACATTTTCTGGATGGGGAGGTATGGGATGCCTGTCGCGAGATTGAAGACCTTGGCGGGCTCGATGGCATTGAAGCGGGTAGAAATGTCGAGCAGAAAGAAAAAGAGTGCGGTGAAGCCCTCGAAGCCCCTCTTCTCCCAAAACATCCGGAGCTCAGTTTCGTGTACCCGTGCAAGCTTGACGCCCATCAAGGTGTCCCACATGCGGCTGTCGCTCCGGAACCCCGAAGGCGGCGTCGAGTCCTCAAGCACTTTGAGGTCGTAGTGCGGAGAATTCGGGAGACGGTAGGGGGCCATCCGCCGAATAAACTCATCTGCAGTCCCGGAACGCCCCACCGTCACGCTAGAGACGACATGGCGCGTCTTTTCACCATTTATCACCACCAGACCGAGAGTCTCGCGAAGCGTCTCGCTTTTCCCAGCGTTGTTTGGACCGACGATGACGACAATGGAGTCGGGTTCGAGCTCAATGCTCGCACCACCGCTGAACGTGATTTGCTGCAGGAAGAGAGATGGACTCATCAGACAACCTTACAAAGCCGTGCTTACACGCGCAAAGCATAAGCGTTGGGCCGTTCCTTACGTCGTAGTGAGCGCCGGGAATAGGGCATATAGGACGCAAACGGCGAAGTCCTCGTGGTCATCGAGGTAGAGCAGCCGACAAAGCCATTAGAGCACGGTAACATGAGCCTTGCGTCTTTCGCACTCGGAGCCGAACGTGAATTCGTGCGTTCTCACATCGAAGAAGATGGTCGACTGAAAGAGACGCTGCAAGGAACATTCGAGCCCAGAACCAAAGCGACTACCACCAGATCTCGAAGCTTGAGGCTGACGCTCGCCCAAACGGGCACCTCTAGTATTCTATTATGGGAATGTCACGTTTCCAAGAGTGACGGTGCGGGGCCCGTCCGCCTCCCAGAGCTTGAGCGTAAAGCTCCCTCGAGGAGCATCTGATGCTGCTTCCGCTTCCACTACCACTCGCAGGCCCCTCAACTCTGGGGACACGGGGCCGGACTGCCACACCTGAAGCACCTTCAACTCCTCGTTGGCCTTGCCCCGGAGAGTCGCCCCATTTGCAGTCCAGGGTTGCGCGGCCCCTGCCGCATCAAACTCAACCACCACCGCGACCCGCTGTGATGAGCGATACGTGTAGACTGAACGAGCGACAGGCAAGACTCCAGGGGACTGAGCGACCGTCGGGCTCAAGTCGCGAAAATCAACCCCTCGTTTATCCAACACCGCGGTCGAGATGAGCCCCGTCAATCCACCAGGAGCGTTTCGTTCACCACGCAGACGCTCGTTCTCCTCTTTGCACTGTTGGGCCTCAGCACGCGCCTGCCGAGCTTCTTCTTGGTACGTTTCAACGCCCCTCTTGCGGCGATACACCTCGACGAGCGCTTCCGGCCGTGCGGGATGTGCGATCAGGACGAACGTCGCGGTTGCTGGCGCCGCCCCATCCAGGAAGCGCACAGTCAGCCTGAGCCGATCTCCTGCGGAGATTCGTTCTGAAGGAACAAGACGCAACGTGCTTTGTCCGGCGTCTAGAACGGTGAAGCGATTACGCCCCTGCAGTTCCACCCCTTCGCGGCTCACCTCGGAGTCAAAGATAAACACCGTTGACAGCCCTGGGCTCACCGCCACCTCCGCAACCACTTGGGCGTCTTCCGGTGCCAATTCGACGCGACGAACGCCCATTCCCGCTGGAGAAGGTGCCTGCTGCGCCCGAGCTGTTCCTTCGCCTAAGAGTAGAAAAAAGAGGAGAACGGTCGACACTGGATGTTGCACGCGCTCAACACTCCTGGGCGAAACCAGCAGCACTAATTCCTGTGACCAATGGGCAGCTGCTGGTGAAAATCATTTCATTCGAACTCGCGTACCGCCCTCAGGGTAACTGTAGAAAAGACGCGAACCTCACCAGAATCCCCCCCGCCAGATTCGATCTCCAGCCCACGCATCCCCGATGTATCTTGCAACTCCAAGCACACCGGAAAGGTGCCTTTGCTCGTGCGCGCTCGAGTCAGCCGACCATAGAGGCGGTCCCCCACGATGAATCGCCCGGACAGAAAGGTTCTACCGTCCAGCAGGCGGACCTGAGCAGTGCCCTCCTTCACCGTTATGACTTTGGGAGGCCCATTGATGGGGAAAGTCGCGGTCTCCTCACCCCCAATACCCAGGCCTAGCCTCTTCATGCCCTCGGTGGCCCCTTCCGGGCACGGCTCGGGCTCAGGCGGCGAGCGCACCTGCGGGCCCGTGCAGCCAAGCGCGCCACAGAGAGCCATCGTCGCCAGGACATTGCGGACGTTCCTCGCGGCCTTCTTGGCAGGCATCGGTGGGGAGGAAGGGGTGTCACTCTGGAGTGTCGTCACGGTGGCAGTCACCTCGGGAAGCGTCGCGGGAGGCGCGACGGCCGCAGGTGTTGCCTCCGGCCCAGTGGGAGCTGCGGCTCGGGCAGCTTGAGGTTTCTTTGTATATGTCGCTACTTCTTGGCCAGGGGCGGAGGGGGCTTGAGCCTCCGGTGCCGGAGGCGTCCGCTGCGAGAGAAGCGCCCCTGCCGCCAGGGCGCCGACCAGCAGCCCCACACCCAGCACGCGCCCCACTCTGAGTCGCGAGAAGAACGAGCGCCGCCCTACCTCGACGATGGGGGCCGCCAGCGCGGATTCCGCCGCACTCTCTGCGGCGCCCAGCCCCTCCTCCAGCTCCGATCCCAGCAGCTCCGCTTCGACAGGCGGCGTGGCAGCAGCCACCGGAGCGGCCTGGGGCAGCAACTCCGCGGGCGGACCTTCGCTGGGGGCCTCCGGCAGCTCCGGCCCGGGCGCATTGCCACGGCGCAGCTGGCGCAAGGGCACCTTCGCCCACTGCATGAGCTCGTCCACCTCCCCCTCGGTGGTTGCCGAGTGCGGGCCATACGTGTCGCACAGGGGGCTGTCCCACGCCTCCCCTTCCGCCTCGACTAGCACCTCCGCCAAGGCATCACAGACTGCGCTCGCCTCGGGACGCTCTGCAGGCTCCTTCTCCAGCAGCCGCATGCACAACATGCCCAGCTTCTCCGGGACGTACCGGTTGGCGACATGGGGCGGCACGGGCGACTGCGTGAGGACAGCGTTGATGAAGGCCTGGTCATCCTCGGCTTCAAAAGGCCACCTCGCGGTGAGGAGGCGGTAGAGGACAACCCCCAGGGCCCACACGTCGTCCGCCGGGCCCGGCACGTAGCGAGTTCCGCCGCCCCCCATGGGATTCTCCATGAAGCGCCACATCTCCGGCGGGCGGTACTCCGTCGTCCCAGGTGGAATCATGGACTGGGTGACACCGGGGGCGCCCTTGTAGTCCCCCACCCCGTAGTCCACCACCACTGCGACGCCGTCCGCGTCGCGCACCATGACGTTGGACTCCTTCACGTCCCGGTGCACCACCCCCGCCTCGTGCGAGGCCGCCAGCGCCCGCGCCACATCGAGCGTCACCCTCGCTACCTCTCGAGCCGAGGGGTTCTCCTCCTTCACCCACGCGTCCAGCTGCCGCCCCTCGACGTACTCCATGACGATGATGGCGAACTCGTGCTCCCCCTCCTGCCAGAAGGAGAAACCGCGAATCCCCACCACGTTGGCGTGCTTGAGGCGCAAGAGGATGGAGACTTCCCGCTCCACCCGCCCACCCATGCGCCGCCGCTCCACCAACTTCAAGGCGGAGGGCTGTCCGTCATGCGTCGCGAGGTACACGGTGCCGAAGCCGCCCCGGCCCAACTGACTCACCACCGTGTAACCCATCACCACGTCCCCGGGGGACAGCACGGCCGGGGGCCCGTCGTCCCTCATGACGCCTCCCACCCAGGCATTGCGGACTGAAGGACTCCACCTTGCCGCATGCGGCTTCTCCCTCCCGGCAGAGCCACCACGCTACCAAACCCCGAAGTGACAGTCCTCTGCTTCCGGAGGCATTCCTACTCAGAGGATTGCCAGTTGCTCGCATGACTCGCTACATTGGAGCGACTCACCCTCGCCTCCTCCCTCATGCCCGCCTCGTCACCAGAGAGCCAACAGGCTATGTCGTCGCTCGAGCTCGCGAGCACCATTGGCGCCAACGCCCGGGCGGCACGGCTGCGCCTTTCCCTCACCCAGGCCAACGTCGCGCAGCGGGTGGGCCTCGCCTCCGCCGTCTACAGCCGCCTGGAGCGTGGCCGAATGCTTCCCAGCGTCCGCACGCTCTACCGCCTCGCCACCGTCCTCTGCACGTCGCCAGACGCCCTACTTGGCCACGGCTTCCACGCAGAGCCACCTCCAGACTCGCCTTCAGTGCGACTGCTGGTGCAGCAGGTGCGGCGACTGGATGAGCGGAAAGTGAAGGCACTTCTGAGGCTGATTCCAGCGATGCGGTGAGTCGCGCACGTGCCGGAGAAGAAGCCTTCTCGGGTACAGTGTGCCTCACCTCATGGACCAGGACTTGGCAATCACCATTGGCACGACGGCCCGGGCCGCGCGGGAGCAGATGGGCCTCACCCGGACCGATGCCGCAGCCCGCGTCGGACTGGTGCCCCCCGTGTACAGCCGACTGGAGCGCGGGCAGATGCTTCCCAGCATCCCCACCTTTTACCGGCTGTGTACCGAGCTGAAGGTGTCTCCGGAGGAGATGCTCGGCCTCACGGAACCATCCCATGGGGGGAAAGGGCCGCGCGCGAAGGAGGACGACACGCCCTCCTTGCGTCGGTTGCTGTACCTGGCGCGGAAGCTGGATGGGGAGCAGCTGGAAGCCCTTCTTCAAGTCGCCACAGTCATGGCGAGGTGAAGAAGGTAGCTACCCGCCCCTGAATAGGACGAGTGCAGCTCGCCTGGGACTGGTTGGCCGCCAGCAGTTGCAACTCCCACCGCAGCCGGACCACCTCGCCGAAGGCCCTCCTTTGCCTGCAGGAGGAGAGGAACGGCGAGTCGGAAGCTGCGGCCTCACGCATCTCGCCGGTGGCGGTGGGTGCATCCAGGCCGAACCATCCTCTCGTGCCGCCGCACCAGTCCCCCCGCCGCGGCCAGCTACTTCTCCTTCGAGACCATCAGTTCGTGCGCGTCCAGCCCTTCCGGGTAGAGGCCCGCCTCACCGAATTCCACCTTGTCGCGCATGCGGCCGCCCTCCGACAGCACCTGCGCCACCTCCCCCACCACCTCCCGCCTCCCGTAGGGTTCGCCCCGCCGAGACTGCGCCGCCCGCAGTGCGTCACGCAGCTCCGCAGCCGAGGCGAAGCGCTCCTCGGGGTTGGCATGCAGGGTCGTGTGGAGGATGGCCTTCACGTCCGGCGCCAACGCCGCCACCGCCTTCTCCACGAAGTCTGAGTCGAAGCTGGCGAGCAACGCGCGCATTTGCTTCAACGGCAGCGACGGAATGCTTTCCGCGCGTAGTCGCCGCCCCTGAGGAGGCCGTGGCACATCCGCCACGTCAAAGAGGTGGGTGCCCGTCAGGAGCTCTACCAGCAGAACACCCAAGCTGAAGACGTCCGAGCGCGGGGTGAGCGACTCGCGACGAATGTACTCTGGTGAGGCATAGGCCACGTCCCCGCGGACGAGGCTCTTCGGCGATTCCTCCCGCCCCACCAGCAGCGAGTACGCCGCACCGAAGCTCATCAGCTTCACCTCGCCATGAGGGCCAACAACCACGTGCCGGGGGTTGACGTCTCGGTGGACGATGCCCAGAGAGCGCCCCTCCTCATCCATCAACATGTGTGCGTAGTGCAACGCCTCCGTCAACTCTACGCCGACGTAAAGGGCGAAGTCCTCGGACATAGCCCGCCCACGCACCACGGATGCCGTCACCAGCGTCTCCAGCGAAGGGCCCGGCACGTACTCCATGACAACGTGCGGCGCGTCGCCGTAAACGCCCAGGTGGTGTACCTGCGCAATGGACGGGTGGTGGAGTCGAAAGGCAAGTTGCACCTCCTCTACCAGCCTCCGCCTGCGCATGTATGTGGAGGGGCTCGGCAGGCGCCGCACGAGGCAGTGGCCCGTCAACGCTTCCTTCCGCACCCGACGCTGGGCCAAGAGCAGTACTTCCCCGGACTGCCTCCGCTCCAACTCCGCCACGGCCTCGTACCAGACTTCGCCCACCTTGAAGAGAAAGTGAGGCGTGAAGGGCGGCGCCACGGAGGGAGGGGAGCAGAGGCCTTCGTCCGTGCTGACTTCATCGGCGGTACTGGCCATGGGTGACACTCCATTCGGTAGCTAATTGGACCAAGCCATACGCAACCACTCCTTCGAGAGGAAGCCGCGTACGGCAACACAAGCACCGGAGCGTTGAGTGGCTCCAACTGACTCGACCGAAGGAGTCACTCAACAGGTGAAATTCGGATCACCTTTTAAGTACCACCCTGAGTGGGAAATGGGAAGTGGTGCGTACGCAGGGCGGCGCGCCCCCGTTCGCGCCTCATCGTTCTGCGCCATCCGAGGTCCATAGCGTGGCAATCCACTATCCGATTCGCCGGATGTGTCCGTGCACAGCACCACACCCTGAATGCCCCTGGCCCCACGCGTCGCTAGCGCACCGCATCAACCAAAGCGCCCCCTCCCTGCCCTAAGGGTTACCGCATCCCCCTAAAACCGAAGGCGAGCTAGATCGCCCTCCGCATCAACCAACTGCCCTGATTCACCTCCAACTTCTCGAATCCCAGTCGTTCGTAGAGACGACGGGCCGCACTCTCGGGATCAACTTCCAAGTGAATGAATGAATACTGCGGCCTCGAAAGGCGAGACTCCGCAACCTGTCGTTCAAGAAGCCGAGTCCCGACTCCTCGATTTTGCCATTCCGGAGAAACAGCCATGACTCCGATGTAGAGTGGGTACTTGCGCCAAACCTCGGGCCCCGAATGCGGATAGACATCCAGCAAGAGCGACGTATACCCAACAACAGAACCGCCAGCATCCACAGCCACCAAATTCTGACAGTTTGGCGAATGGATATTTCGCTCATACCGGTACTGATGTGGCGACAACACCGAACGGAGGACTCTTCCCGCAGGCTCCTCATCGCCAAAGGATGCGAGACGAACCTGGATTTCAATTGAGTCTGCGCGCACTTAGAATTGCACCGTCCCTTCTCACCTACGAACTCAAAATCCACCCTCTCAACGTGAGTGGCCCTGACCATGAAAAACGGCAAGTGTTCAACCTTGGAATCCAGACTGCGGCAGCGGCAGCTCGGAACTTCAAGCGTCCATCATCAGCAGTACCAAGAACTCCTTTCAGCAATCACCACTGAGCGGGATGCCCTAGCAGACTCTGGAGCCCAAAGGGACTTCAAAAGGAACTCTTGCCGCAGGAGCGCCCTCCGGAGAGGGCGCTTCGGGGACGAGCGTCAGGCTGGAGTCACCTTCTCGAAGGGACGCACCACCTCCTTGCCGTCGCCGACACGCTCCACCGTCACCGTCTTCGCCTCCTCGTTGACGGCCTTCACCTTGGCGGGGAAGGTGCCCCGTCCTTGCTTGTAGCTTACCTCCTGCCCCTCCTTGAAGGAGGCGGACGCCTCTGCGCTGGGGCTGGGGGTGGCGGCCGTCGCCGTGCGGCCTGCGGCACGCGCGCGCGCCCGCACGCGGCTCTTCTGGGGCGAAGGCCCGGCCCGCGTGGGCTTCGGCGCAACCTCCGGCCTCACATACTTCCGCACGGGCACCGTGGACGGGCGCTTCGGCGCGGGCACCGACGCGGGGGTGCGCTTCGGCGCGGACGCCACACGAGCCGAGCCGGACTCAATGCCCAGGAACTGAGCAACCTTCTCCAGCAACTCCATCTGCCGGCCCATGGCCTGCTCCACCGCTTCCGCCACCGCTGCCTGGATGATGCTCTTCATGTCGTTCTGCATGTGCTCTCGCTCTCTTTCCTCGCGGGGCTTACAGCCCGCGCACTCTCAAAACCCGGGGAACAATTCAGTCTCTTGCATTCACGCTACACCAGGGATTCCGACAATTTCGGCCCCGGTTTCAAAATGAAGCCCTCACCTCGCGCCAGCGCTCGCGCTGCGCCTCCCACGTCCCCGCGTGTGCAACGGCCCTGAGGACTCGCTCGCTGAGGGGCTCTTTCGCTTCGACGGCTTCGAGAAACAGCACCTCCTCCTGGATGTCAGGCGCCAGCAGTTGCAAGTCCAGCAGGTGCGTCACGCGCGCCCGGGTGAAGCCCAGTTGGCCTGCGACGTCCGCTGCGCTCACCACCAGCCCCCGCGCAATGGCGGATTCCACATGGTGCGCCAGCGCCAGCATTCGCGCGACGTGCGCTGGCCGGCGCGCCACCTCTCGCGGCGGGGGGGGTGCCCCCTCTCGGAAGCGCACCTCCGCTCGACGACGCACGCGGTGGAAGTGCGCGCTGACGAGGCCGGCCTCCGCCGGCGGAGACTCGGGGCTCGCGCTCACGCGGCCACCCCCTCGCGCCCGAGCGCCACGGCCTCACCGGCATGGGAAAGGTGCACGTCGACGCGGCCCGTCGCCTCATCTACTACCACGCGGCCAACGAGGGCCCGCAGCAGGCGTCCCCGGTTGGTGGCAGTGAGGGCGTCCCACACCGCGTCGAAGTCCGCCAGTGCCTGGGCCACCCACGCCGCCTCCACCTTCTCCCCCTCCATGGCGTCCAGGGCGCGCTCCACCTCCGCCAGCCGCTTCCGCATGCCGGCGACCTCCTCTTCCGCGGCCGTCAGCTTCTCCTCGGCGAGGCGCCGGGCTGGGCCCTCCAGCTTGGAAAGGGAGTCCACCCACTTCCCTGACTCCTCCGCGCGCCTGGCCAAGTCTCTCGGAAGCTGCGCGCGCTCGGCGCGTAGGGCCTTGTACCTGTCCTCCATCCGCGCTGTGAGGCGGGCATGCACCTGCGCCGCGAAGCCCTCACCTACCGAAACCTCCCGGAGCTGCGTGACGACGAAGTCCTCCAGGGCCGCTGCCGGAAGGGGCGCGGCCCGGCACCCCTCCTTCCCCTGCTTGTCCCGAGTGCAGCAACGGTAGTAGCGGTACTCGCGCGTGCCCTTGCGCGTGCTGCCGGGTGTCATCGCCTCGCCGCACAGGCCGCAGCGCAACAGCCCTCGCAGCACGTAGTCGGGGTTGCGCCCGTGGTACTGGAGTCCTGGGCCCTCCAGCATGTCCTGCACCCGGTGGAAAGTGGCCCTGTCGACAATCGCCGGGTGCTCGCCCGGGTGCGTCTCCCCACCGTACGGCACGAAGCCCACGTACAGGGGGCTGCGCAAGAGTCGCAGCACATCCTGCGTCGTCCACCTCCGGGCCGCCCGCGTGGCACCGCTCTGGGCCTCGTGCCGCTTCGTCGTGCGCCCCTTCTCATTGAGGAGGCGTGCCACCGCCGAGGCATGCTGGTGCTGGAGGTACAACTCGAAGGCCTCCCGCACCACCACCGCCTCGTACTCATTCACCACGAGGCGCTTGTCCTTCACCTCGTAGCCCAGCGGCGCGCGCCCTCCCGTCCACTTCCCCTTGCGCCTCGCGGCAGCCACCTTGTCTCGCGTCCGCTCGGAAATCATCTCCCGCTCGAACTCCGCGAAGGACATCAGCATGTTGAGGGTGAGCCGCCCCATCGCGTCTGCGGTGGAGAAGTTCTGCGTCACCGAGACGAAGGAGGCGCCCGCCGCGTTGAAGCGCTCCATGACTTTCGCGAAGTCGAGGAGGCTGCGGGAGAGGCGGTCCACCTTGTACACCACCACCACGTCCACCCGGCCCGCGTCCACGTCCTGCAGCAGCCGCTGGAAGGCGGGCCGCTCCATGTTGGCGCCGGTGAAGCCGCCGTCGTCGTAGCTCTCATCCACCAACACCCAGCCGGGCTGGCGCCGCACGTAGGCGACACAGGACTCGCGCTGGGCATCCAGGGAGTTGAACTCCATCTCCAGGCCCGCCGCTGTGGACTTGCGCGTGTAGATGGCGCAGCGCTTCACGTCCGAGGGTGGCGACTTGCTCTTCCTCATCTCCCCTCCGAATCCTCGGGCGTCGGCGCCACTGGCTTGACGCTGGAGGGATCTCGCCCGGCGAGTTGCTCCGCCACGGCCACCAGCCGCTCCACGTTGTCGTTGAGGCGCTTCAGCTCGCGGACAAAGTTCGGCATCGTCGACTCGTAGAAGCGCTGTCCCATGTACGTTTGGAAGAAGGCGGGGCCGCTCATCGCGTCACCGCCTTGGGGCCGCCTGCCTTGAGGCCGAAGAAGGAAAAGCCATTCCAGGCCGTGCCCGTAATCAGCTTGGCCACGCTGGAGAGGCTGCGGTGAAGCTGGCCCTCGTACTCAATTCCGCCCTCTCGCACCGTCACCCGGTGCTGAGCGCCCTTGAACACGCGCGTCAGCACCGTGCCCGGCGGAGGCAGGCGCGCGTCGCGCCCGTCCACCGGAGCAGGAGAAGGAGGTGGGGGCGGCGGCGCCGTCGCGGGCTTCGTCTCCTCCACCTGTCGCATCCTCCAGCGCTCGGGCAGTTTGTCGCCCAACTCCGAGATGCGCGCGACGGCGCGCGCGGAGAGGCCCCCTTCGGCCAGTTCCTGAATCCGGAACGCCAGGCGCTTCTTCAGGTAGTCCCGGTTGCGACTGCGCGTGGGCTCGCCGTACAGCTCCAGGTACTTCGCCGCCAACTCCGGCACCGACATGCTGGCCAGCGCGGCCAGTTGCTGTGGCACGTCCGCCAACTGCAGGCGCGCGGCACGCGCAGTCCCCTTCTTCGCCATGGTGGTGTCTCCTTCGTCCGTGGCAGCACGCCCTCGGGCGAAAACCATGGACGCTCTGTCCCCGGAAGAAGACAAGTCGAGAGTCTGCGGCTCAGCCATGCGTGTGTTTCTCCGCGCGCTCCACCTTCGGCTGAGGCGTCCGCGCCAAGTGCTGGCGTACCCACAACTCCCAGAGGGCCTCGGCGAGGACGTCCACCGCGTCCTCGCGGCGAAGGCGCGCGGCCTCTGCCTCCCGCTGCGCCAGCGCCTTCGCTTCGTCGGCGGCCGGAGGCTGCGTGCTATGCATTGAAGTAGTCCTCCCCAGGGTGGGCGGAGTGTCCTCTGTCCGCCCGAGGGAAGTCGTCAGCGGTGACGAGGTTGGTTTTGGAGAAGTCGACGAGGAATGCGCGGCGCCGGCTTTCCACGCCGGCGAAGCAGACGCGCTCCCCCATGGCCGCGACGTAGCCTCCCTGCCGGTGGTTTTCGTGCAGCATGCGCCGCAGCGCCTTCACGTCCGCCACCTCGCCGCGGTAGTCAATCCGCTTGCAGTGCGCGCGGAAGGCGTCATACGCCGACTCGAGGTGGACGCAGAGGCGCCCCTCCTTGTCGAAGGTGTAATGGACGCGGTGCCGCACCTCGCCTTGAATCGCCATGACGCCCAGCATTTCGAGGAAGGCGTCGAGGGCATTCTTCACCCCGGCCTCGGTTTCGAGGACGTCGGCCAATAGGGCCTCCACCGCTTCACGTGCCCCCAAGTCCACGGGCAGCGCGCAGCCGCACTCCTTCGCGAATTCCTCGAAGAGGTGAATGCCCAGCAACATGGCCACCACGTTGTCGACGACGCGCGGTGGCACCCGCCGTCCATCCAAGAGGACGTCCGCCACGGCGCGTGCCACGCGCATGTCCGCGTCGAAGTCCCGGCCCAGGCAGAATTGAATGTAGCGAGGGGCGAAGAGGGGCAAGTCGACAGACTTCAGCTTCTGGAAGGCCGCGCGGTACTCCGGCAGCAGCACCGTCGCCTTCTCCGGCGTGGCCGTCAGCATTCTCTCTACCAGGGCAGCCTCCTGGGGGCGCGCCTCGCCGGCAATGCACAAGGGGGCCTGCAGCGGGTAGCTATTCACCTTCAAGTCAGGCCGGCCTCTCTCCTCGGTTTCTCCGCGGTACAGGCGCCGCATGTAGCGGTGCAGTTGGTTGAGACGCGGCTGGGGCATGTCGTGGGGTTTGTATTCGTCCACCACCACCGGCACGGAGGTGGTGCAGGACAGCAGCTTCACCAGCGCGAATTCCGTTTCCGTCGCGCTGAAGGCGTCCTTGTGCACCACGCCGAAGAGTCGCCAGAATATTTCCGTGCAGAGGGAGGACTTCCCTCCGCCCTGCGTCCCGTGAATGAAGAGAAGCGGGAAGGCCCCCACCGCCGCCATGAGGCGAGGCTTCAGCGGCGTCGCGAAAAACCACCCCAGCATGGGCAGCAGCACCTGGGGCGTGTTGACGCGGGGCAGGTATTCGAAGGCCGTGTGCGCCACCTCGAGGAAGGCCTCGTCGCTGGCCGCCTCGTAGCGCAGGTGGCCCTCCAGCGTGGCCCCGTTGGGCAGGTACACCACGGGGGAGTCGGTGAGGAAGCCCTCCGGCCCCAGGGTGCACCGGGGCGACAGCCACAGCGGCTGCCCCTGGTGCTGGTAGTAGCCCAGGACTCGCGCTGCTGGCATTCGCGGCACCACCTTGCGCGTCAGCAGGCGCAGCACACCCTGGACGTTGTTGTCCGTGCCCACCCACTGCATGTCCCCCAGCGGCAGGTGGCGGATGAAGTCCCGCTTCGAGTGGAAGGCCTTCAGCGGCAGCTTCAGGCCCTTCAGGTGCGTCCCATTGTCCGTGCGTGCGTCCAGCACGTACACCTCCTCGTCTGCCGTTTCGAGGCGCGCCGTCAACGTGAGGAGGAAGGAGGAGACGCGCTTGGGTGCGTCCTCGTAGCCCTTCACGTAGTAGCCGTCCGGCCCCTCAACGACTTCGCCCTCCAGCGCGTCCTCGGCCTCTGCGTCGCCTCTGGAGGGCGCGGGCTTCTTCTGCTGCCCCGTCACCCGGGCCAGGGCCTTCTGCAGCTTCTCGGCCTCGAGGCCGAAGCGCTGCTGCAGCGACTCCAGGTAGAAGTCGTGCAGCGCGGGGTGCCGGTGGGCAATGGCCTCGAGTATGGGCTTGAGGCGGTACTCCACCTCCTTCGCCGGCGCGTCCGCGGGCACCTTCTCCACGGCCTTCTCAATGTCGAAAACCGCGTCGTACAACTCGCACCGGACGCCCGGCTCGCGGTTGACGTGGCAGTACCCCAGCTTCTGCAGCGAGTGGCAGGGCGGCGCCACCGTCCCGTCCTCTCGCCCGGTGGCCACCACCTTCTCGTAGGCATTGCGGACGTACGCCTTGCCGTCGCGCCCCTTCAGCTTGCCCAGGCCCCGCCTGTCGTACTCCAGGACGAGCTCGGTAATCTCCTCGAAGCCCAGGCCCTTGTGCGCGAAGAAGCGCACCATGTCGAAAATGGCGACGCTTCTGTCCTCGGCGCCCTCATTCCATAGGCGCTGCACCGGGCCACACATGTCTACCGGGTGCTCCCAGTCGTAGGCGCCCTCCGGCGTGCGCCTCGCCTTCACCATCCCTGGCGCGGCCTCACTGGAAGCCGGCACCGACACGCGCGCGGGACGGGGCAGCGCTGCCTCCTGCTGCACAGGCGCCCGCTGCAGACGCTCCGCGAGGGGTGCGTCCTCGACGCGCTCGAAGCCGGAGGGGGCCTGGGCGACGCGGTGCGGACGCTCGCGGGCGCCATCCCCCTTCCGGCTGACGGTGCCCACCACCTTGATGATGCGGGCCACGTCGTGGATGGAGTCCACGTGCACGCGCCCGGACTGGAAGCGCGCGCGCACCTCGGCCTCGAAGTCCTTCAGCCCGGCCTGAATGCGCTCTCTGGCCTCCCCCTCCAGCGGTAGCGGCGGCAGGGCGAACCAGAGCTGCGCCCCGTTGCCGCTCATCATCAGCCGCGGGCGGACGAGGCCCTGCCCCTCGCACCAGGCCGCGGCCTCCTCCGCGGCCTGGAGGGCGGAGGCGAGCTCGTCCTCGGTGCTGGCCGTGTCCTTCGGGCGCACCGGGTCCAAGTCGAGGACGGTGGCCGTCACGACTTCAATGTCCTTGCTGCCCGCCCCATTCTTGAGGGGACGGAGGACGTTGGGGGCGAGCGCCAACAGGTGCCGTGGCCGGGGCTGAATGCCCACGTACACGTTGCCGGCGGCGTTGGCCTCCACACAGGCCGCTACGAAGGCGTCCTCGTCGTCGAAGAAGCCCAGGCCCACCACGCCCCCACCGCCAGGGCGAATGACGCGGACTTCACTCACCCCGTGCGCCGCATGGGCCAGCCACCGCCGCGTGGCACGAATGGCCTCGGGGTTGGGCGCCGGAGTCGAGGGAGACACAGCCGTCACGAGTCGCTACCCCTTCGCGGCCCGCCGCGGTGCAGCCGCAGCCACCGGGGCCGTCCCCAGCACCTGCGCGTACTGCTGTCGGCGCTCGGCATGGTGTCGCCGGAGGAGAGGTACCTTCCCGTCCACGAAGTCGAAGAGGACGGCGCTCTTCTTTTCCGGGTGGGGCCGCATGAGGCGGCCCAGGCGCTGCACGGTGCGCCCCCGGGCGCGGCTCGGGTAGGCCAGGAAGACGCGGGACAGGCGCGGCACGTCGAGGCCCTCGTCAGCCAGGCTTGTGGCCACGAGGACGGACACGCGCCCCGCGCGGGCCTTGTCCAGGAGGGCCTTGCGCTCCTCGCGCGACACCTCGCTCGTCAGCGCCGCGGCCGGCAGGCCCGTGGCTGAGAGGCGCTGCGCCAGCAGCTCGCAATGCGCCACCCGGCCCGTGAGGACGAGGCACAGGTGGCCCGCCCAGGCCTCGCGGGCCACGGCGCCGAGAATGAGGTTGTTGCGCTCCTTGTCCTCCGCCAGCGCCTCCAGCATGGGCATGTAGTCCGCCGCGCCGAAGTAGGGGTAGTCGAAGGCCGTCTCCACGGTGCGCACCTCGGGCACCACCAGCACGCCGCGGGAGACGAGTTCCTCATGGGAGACGGCGGCCAGGGTGGAGCCCAGGTACAGGCGCAGCAGCGGCGTCAGTCCGTCCTCCCTCTCTGGCGTGGCCGTCAGGCCCAGCCGGTAACGCGCCGGACTGCAATCCACCAGGCGGTAGAAGGCGCTGGCGGCCACATGGTGGGCCTCGTCGAGAATGAGGAAGCCGAAGCGCGCGAGGAAGTCCGCCAGCCGCGCCTCGTCCCAGCGGGCGAGAGACTGCACCACGGCCACGGTAATGGGGCGCACCGCCTCCTCCCCCGCCCCCACGAGGCCGGCCTCCTGGCCCAGGCGCTCGCGAATGTGCTGTCGCCACTGCTCGGCCAAGTCCAACGTGTGGACGAGGACGAGTGTCGGCGTCCGGAGGCGGGCCATGGCCCCTACCGCCAGGACGCTCTTCCCCGCCCCGCACGGCAGCACCACCGTGCCCTGTGTCCCCTTCACCAGCTTCTCCACGGCCGCGGCCTGGTAGTCCCGCAGCGGCACCGTAGGCATGGGAGGCAGGCGCTCTCTGGGGAGAGTCCGCGCATCCTCCAGCGCCAAGGTGAGGCCAGCCTCGGTGGCCAAGCGCCGCAGGAGGTGAATGGCCCCGCGGGGTAGCCTTACCTCCCCGCCCTCCTGCTTGAGGAAGTACAGCATCTCCGGCTCACTGCCCGGGCGCTTCCCCAGCCGCACCAGCTTCCAGTACGCGGGGTTGGGCAAGCAGAGGGCCTTCACCAGTCCCTCCAGCAGCTTCGGTGGCACGTCTGCCGCCGCGAGGCGCAGTCCGGAGTCCACGAGGACGCGCAGGGTGGCGGCCCCCGGAGAGGTGGACGGCGCCGGCCCCATGCGCCGGCTTGGACTGGGGCTGGCTGAGGGCAAGGCCCTCCCGGCCCCGAAGGTTTCGGAGTGGTGGTTCTGCATATGAATTCCATTGGGAAGGTGCGCGGGCGTTGGCCTTCAGCCCTGCGCGTCATGTGTTGCCGCGGACGAGGTTCCCCTCAGCCCGCGAATGGGTCGACGTCTGCCGAGTCTTCGGGCGGCGCGTAGCGGGCGACGAGGGACTGGACGAAGCCTCTCGCTTCCTCGCCGCGCGTTGCCGGCACGTCCCGAATCCGCTGCACGCCGAAATGCTGGAGGAAGCGGTCCACCGCCTCGCGCGGGAGGGACTTCAGCTGCGCCGCCAGCGCCTGCGCTGCGGCAACGTCCACTGGCGCTGCCCTTGGGCTTTCGGCAGTCGGAGGGGCGCCGTCCTCCTCGGCTTCCGCCGCGTACAGCTTCGCCAGGTTGTGCAGGCGCAGGGCCTGGAAGGCGGAGGCTTCTTCCGGCGTCAGTTGGCGCTCGGGCAGCAGGGAGTACGTTGTCTTCGGGTCCTTCGCGGCCCCGCGCCGCTTCACTTCAAAGGCCCACTTCTCCAGGCCGTACTTCGCCCGCAACTGGCGCACGTCCTTGAATACCGCCACGCCCATCTCCAGCACCTTCACCTCGCGGGTGTCAAAGAGGGCGACGTTGAGGGCCACGCGCAGCGAGGGCTTGTGCCCCTGGGCCCGCAGCTTCTCGTCATAGAGGACGTACTTGCCCTCGTGAAACACCACCTCGCGCGGGTGCGGCTCTCCGAGGAAAACCACCACCGCCGTGTCCCCGTCATTCACCAGCTTCAGCCAGGCGCCTCCGGCCTGCTCGTGCCGCTTCGCCAATTCCTCCGTCTGTTCCCACATATTGGCCATTGGCGTCAGGCCTCCTTCGCCGCGGCGTTTTCGCGCCGGTACACGGAAAACAACTCAGTGCCGTCCTCAGCGCAGCCCGCTGCCTCAATGTGGAAGTCGGCGTCGGTGTCCACCACCTGCTGAAACTCCCAGCGGCGAAAGAGGCCCGGTAGGCGGATGAAGTCATTGTCCTCGGGCGTGCGCCATGCGTCCGTGCCCTTCGCGCTTCCTTGGGGACGCGTGTGGACGCGAGGTTGCGCAGGAGAGTCCCCCAGGGGGACGCGGGCGAGTGCCAGTACACCGGTGCCCAGCAGCATTGTCATATTCATTGAGTGCCTTTCAGGGCCGACGCGGCCCCCTCTTCATACAAATGCGGTGTTTCAAGCCGCCGTGGGACACCGGACATTTATTGGTGAATTCTTTTTGAGTTTGGGCGCGTCGCTGTCGCGTCTGGCTCGTCACGCCGTTGTGCCGTCGGAGTCCTCTGCAGCTTCCATTTCCCGGCGCAGGCGCAGCAGGGCGCGCTGGAAGCGCTTCCGGGCCACCGCGGGCGCCAGCCCCAGGCGCGCGCCGACGGCTGACTGTTCCTCGTCCAAGAGGAGGACGGACAGCACCAGCTTTGCGTCCATGGGGGCCAGCGGGTGGAGCCACTTCGCCAGGGACTCCACCTGCATCCTCACGGAGAGGCCCACCTCGGAGAGGGCTGGAGAAAGCAGCCCGGCCTCGGCGGCCACGGCCTCCTCCCTCTCGCGGTACCGGCTGTACCGGACGTCTTCTGTACGGGCACGCCGCCACGCGTCCATGACGTCGCGCTCCGTGCTGCGCACGAGTGTCGCGGCCACGCGCTGGGTGGTGTCCAGGTTGAGGCGCTTCACCAACGCGGTGAAGGCCGTGGCCAGGGTGGAGGCGAGCTCGTCGGCCGCGCCAGGGAAGTACTTCAGCCGCCGCTGGTACACGGCGTCCAACCCGGGCCACAGCCCCAGCCACAGCAGCGGCCAGGCCACCTCACACGCCGCCCGCCCCTGCACCAGCAGCACCAGCCCCGTGTAGAGGCCATTCTTCTCGTCCGCGGGCACGTCCGGGCTGACGAGGTAGCTGACGAGGGCCTCGGGCCCGTCAAAGGCCGCAAGGCACGCCCGGTGCAACTTCGCCTCGTCGAATGCGCGCTGCGCCTGGGCTGTCTGGAGGGCGGTACCGAAGCCCTCGTGCAGCGTCTTCCAGCACCTTCTCACTATGGAATGCCTGTCCTGCCGGGCGTCCTGCGCGGGGCAGGGGCCGGTTGGAATGGAGGCAGTCATGCCCCGTGGAAACCGACGACGGCCCTTCCTCCGGCCACCTGCACACGGCAGCGGTGGAAGTGGGCGTCGCTTCGCTTGCGGAGAGGCCGGGCTACGCTAACCGGCGCGCCTGCGCGCGGTAGCAAGCGACGGCCGGAGGACAGCAGGTGCCGTCCACGCGGTGCGAGTCGGCCGCCGCGGGCGGGACACGCGTAGAGGCGGCGCGGCGCGCCTCCCTGGCTGGCGTACTCTGTGACTTCAGCTTCACGGACTTCCCCCTCCTTCGTCGCGACAGCGGCGACGGGACTCCCCCTTCAACGGCCTGGCGGGACGTGACTCCTGCGGCCAGCGTCCTCCTTCACGGCAAAGCCCGCGGGCCTCAATTCGGGGACATGCGCGCCCCCTCTGCGACATCCATGCCCAGTGACGCACAGTCCGGACGCACCCACCTGCGTCGGCTGAATTCACACGCTGCGTAGCAAGGCCGCCGGCACAGGCTGGGACGTGCGTCCACGCGGGGAGACGTGCGCCATGTGAAACACAGTTTCACTGTGTATCAACAGGCCGAGTCGCGGGCCGAAGGACGAAGCCACGCGACACGAGGCCTTCTGGCTTTTCAGGCCACGCCCGGTTTCAAGTCCTGGGCCGCGCCTGCCTGGGGCGCTGGTGTCGTCTCGGAGGCCGGCCTCTTCACAGCCTGGCCGCGGGCTGGACTCTACCGAGGCCTTTCCCTCTCTGAGGGCAGCCTCCCGGCACAGGTGGACGGCTGCGTGGACACCTGGGACAGGGCCGGGACAGCACCTTGTCCACCCCTCTTTACCTCTAACCATCCATTATTATTATGTATTTATATTGTTAACTACTAAGTGGACAGCATGGACAGCTTTCTACGGGTACCCCTATTGAGGCAGCGCCGAATCTCCCTGGGCCAAAACCTGTAAAAGCAGTCGCGGGGAAGCTGGCTTACGAAAGTAGCCCTACCCCTCAAAATGCTGTCCACCTGTCCACTTCGGTGTAACTCCATGGGATTGCTGAGGAATTCGGCGGACACACCCGCGTCCAGCAAGTGGCCAGGTGGACAGCACTTCATGGCCCCTCGCGAAAACGCGCCTGTCCATGTCCCCGAGTTCGAGGACGGTGCCTTTGTACCGCCGCGACGTGTGTCAGCAGTCCAAGGGCATTCACGCGAAGGAGGCACGCCTTCCATGTGAAGGGACACGCGCGCACGGGCCCTGCCGAAATTCCGAAAAGAATTCGCTCTAAATCCGCCCGTGTCCCACGTCGCCTCAAGGCACCGCATTTACCTTGTAGCGGCAACGCACACGCCGCCGGACACTGCGGATGGCCCTCACTCACCACCTTCAACCCACGGCTGCCCCTCAGCGCCCCGCCGGCGTGACGTGCGAGATGTACGTCCGCGGTGAGGGCAAGCGCTGCCGGCACTACCTCGCCAATGGCGGCTGCGCCCTGCCCGGTGTGGGCACGTGCACCGAGTGGCGGAAGGCGAATGGGCTGGCCCGGCCTCATCGTGACGTGGCCGCTCAACCTGTCCCTGCGCCTCCGGTGAAGACCGCTCCGGCCGCAGTGGACTTGTTCGGCCATCCCCTGCCCGAGGCTGGCTCGAAGAGGCCCTCCGCCAAGCCCTCGCCACCCGCTCCACCTCCTGACGTGACGGAGCTGGCCGCGCCCCACGCGAAGGCACTGCCCTCCCCCCTGCGCGGCCTCACCGACGAGGACATCGCCAGCTTCAAGGCCCTCGGCGCCGAGGTGTGCTTCGCCTCCGAAGGCTACGGCGAGGTGTGGCTCGTGCCGGCCTACACCGGCCAGGCCCGGAAGGAGCTCACCCCCGAGCACGCCGCCACCCTGGTGCGCGTCCTCTCCGCATTCCCGGGCTCGCGCGTCATGTCCTTCGAGAAGCCCTCCGCCTCCGCGGACGAGGTGTCGCGATGAGCGTACCCCGCGCCTGTGAAACACACGCAGCGGGCCATGCTGCCTGTCCCCTTCGACTTGATGTGTCTCTCGAAAAGAGCGTGATGACTGACTCGCGACACGCCCCTGCACCGGCCCGGAGGCCCACGTCATGAGCGCCCTGCGAAACCAGCATTTGTCATACAGCCGGCTGAGCCGCTTCGAGGCCTGCCCGCTGTCCTACCGGCTGCACTACCTCGACAAGCACACCGCCGAGCCCGGTGTCCCCCTGAACTTCGGCAAGGCACTGCACGCCGTGCTCGAGCGGCTCCTCCAGGAAGTCATCGACACCGAGTACGCGGGTCCGCTCTCCGAGGAGCGCGCCCTCCAGCTCTACCGTGAAGCGTGGGCCACCTCGGGCCTCTGTGGCCTCTCCCTCTTCCAGCAGGGCCTCGGAATCCTCCAGGACTTCGTCCGCCAGCAGGGCCACGTGGACTGCCGCGACATCCTCGCCGTGGAGAAGGAGTTCCGCCTGCCGGTGGGGCCCTTCACCGTCCTGGGCTTCATCGACCGCGTCGACTGGGTGGACGACGAGACAGTCCATGTCATGGACTACAAGTCCAACCACCAGCTCTTCACCCGCGAGGAGCTGGACGCCAGCCTCCAGCTCAGCCTCTACGCCCTCGCCGCGCGCCGCCTCTGGCCCTGGGCCAAGCGCGTGCGCCTGTCCATGTGGATGCTCCGCCACGGCGTGCTGCAGGAGACGACGCGCGCCGAGGAGCAGTTGGACGCCGCCCTCGCCTACGTCGAGACGCTGGGCCAGCAGATGGAGAAGGCGGAGTCCTTCCCGGCCCGCCTCAACCCCAACTGCGTCTACTGCGACCACCGGCGCCAGTGCCCCACCTACGCCCGCGCGCTGACGGGCCAGCGTGAAGTCGTCTGCCGGGACACGGGCGACTTGGAGTCCGTCGCCCGCGAGCGCCAGGAAGTCGCCCACCTCGCGAAGATTCTCGGCGCGCGAAAGGCGGAGCTGGAGGGCGTCCTCCGGGCCCACCTCGCCGAGCAGGACGAGCTCGTCCTCGCCGGCACGCGCTACCGCATGTTCAACACCACCAGCCTCGACTACCCGCTAGAGCCCACCGTCGAGGTGCTAGCCCGCGCCACCGGACTCTCCCGTGAGGAGTTGGTGGAGCGCCTCGCCAGCGTCGAGAAGAAGGCCCTCGACGCGCTGCTGAAGGACGCGGGCAAGCGCCTGGGCACCGCGCGCGTCGCGCTGCTGAAGGCCGAGCTGGAGTCCCTCGCCGCCAAACACCACTCGCCCCGCTTCTGGGCCAAGGAGGTTGCATAGTGCTGCTCGCCCACCCCGCTTCCGACACCACCCCCACCCCCGTCCTTCACCAGCCCCTCTTCCGTGGCCTCCCGCCGCACCTGCGCACGCTCGCCTTCATTGACTTGGAGACGACGGGCCTGGACGCCTCCCGCCACGAGGTGCTGGAGGTGGCGGTGTTGCGCGTCGACGCTCGCAGCCTCAAGGTGCTGGCGGAGTACGAGGCGCGCGTGCAGCCCACCCGGCTTGCCGACGCCCACCCCGAGGCCTTGGCCGTGTGCGGCTACTCCGACGAGGAGTGGCGGGACGCCTTGCCCCTGGAGGAGGCCCTCGCCACCGTGACGCCGCTCCTGGCGGGCACCCTCGTTGCCGGTCACAACACCAGCTTCGACTGGGGCTTCCTCGTCGAGGGCTACCGCCGCGCCGGGCTGCCCCTGCCCGGCGTCGACTACCACCGCCTCGACACCGCCAGCCTCGCGTGGCCGCTGCTCGCCACGGGCGAGGTGGAGTCTCTCTCCCTCAACGCCCTGGCCAAGCGCTTCGGCCTCCACCGGCCGACGCCTCACCGCGCCATGGCGGACGCCCGCTGCGCGCTGGAGGTGGCCCGCTGCCTCGCGGTGCGCATGGCCCGGGGCGGCCACATGGAGCGGCTGATGGAGGAGTCGGGAGGTGTCTCGTGAGCGGCGCCTCCTCTCGTCGCAAGGGTGCCGATTGGGAACGCGCCCTCGTCCATCGCTTTCGCGAGGCCATGCCCGACGCTCTCATCCGCCGCGGCCTTCAGTACCGCAGTGGTGAAGAGGTGCCGGACGTCGAGGTGCCTTGCTTCTGGGTGGAATCGAAAGCCCATCGGCGCACCAACGTCCGCGAAGCCCTGCGTCAGGCTGTGGAGACGTGCCCGGCGGGGCGCTGGCCGCTGGCCGTGTGCAAGGACGACGGGCAGCCGCCCCTCGTCGCCATGCCGCTGGACGACTTCCTCGAGTTGGTGCGCGAGTGGTGGGAGGCCCGTCCGCGGTGAGTGACTTCTTTGGCCACCTCCTGGGCCTGCTGCGTGTGGAGGCGCTCTCGGCTCGGCACCAGGCCGTCTTCACGGCTGCGCGGACGCGGCGGCCTGCCTTCGCGCGCCACGTCGGCCTCGAATCGGTGCTGTCCACCATGGCTGACGCACGCGAGGAGACGTACCCGGAACGGGAGGCCCTCACCCGGGCGTTGCTAGCCGAGTGCCAGGCCTCCTCCACCCCGGCGTGGACGACTGCCCTCGCCTCCGCCTACGCCCCCATGTTGCATCGCCTGCGCCGACGCATCATCGGCAACGCGGTGCCTCGCGAGGACCTGGACCAGCTCGTCCTCGCCACCTTCCTCTCCGTCGCGCGCGGATTTCCCCTCATGCGCTGGGGTGACTGGACGGCGGCCCGCCTGCGCCAGCAGACGGCGCGCGAGGTGTTCCGTCACCTCCGCAAGGAGCGCGCAGAGCAGCACGAGACGTACACGCAGGCGCAGCTCGCCGAGTGGCTGCCCGACACGCGGCACGCCGCGCCGGTGGAGAGCCCCAGGCGCCCCAGCGTCCGCCGCAGCTTCGTGCGGAGGGATGCGGTGCTGGTGCACCTGGCCCAGGCCACCCTGCCTCGCAGCGACGTCGAGGTCCTCATGGCCACCGTCGTCCGGCGCGAGAAGCTGCGCGCCTACGTCAGCCGTCTCGTCGAAGGTGACGCTGCCGAGGCTGAGAGGACGTACCAGCGGCTGAAGCGCCAACGCACGCGGCTGATGCAGCGCCTGCGCACCCAGGCCGTCGACGCCGCAGCGCAACCCTCCAGAGGCTGCTGAGGGAAGGCATGGCCCAGAAGAAGCCCTTCAAGAAGCTGGGGCGCCCCACCAAGGCCGAAGGCCCCCGGTTTCCCTCTGACACCGTGGACCGGCTCCTCGTCGAGGGCGAAGAGGTGACTACCCCACGGGGCTATGTGAGGAGGCGCTTCCCCTCCTTCCGCGAGTTGGCGCAGCGCTTCGGCGTCGCCCACAGCGCCATTGCCCGGTACGCCGAGCACCACGACTGCCTCGGCCGCCGCAAGCGCCTCCTCGCGGGCACCTCACGTGCGATGCCGGTGCGCGCCGAAGCGCATCCTCCGCCGCGGCCCGCGCCACTCGCGTCGCCCGCGCCCGCCGAAGCGCTACCTCCCCCGCCGCCTGCTCCTGCCGAGGCGCTACCTCTCCCGCCGCCGCCCGCGCCCACCGAAGCGCTGCCTCCTCCCGCGCCACTCGCGCCGCCCGGGCCTGCCGAAGCACACCCTCCGCCACCGACGTCCGCGCCTGCCGAAGCGCCACCTCCCCCACCGCCTACCGCGCAGCGCAAATTGGGCCGCCCCCTCAAGTCCGCGGAGCCCGCCCTCCCGCGCCAGGAGCTCGACAAGGCCCTCGTCTTCGGCGACGTCAAGGCGCTCCCCGACGGCTCAACCATGACGTCCTACGCGTCCTACCGCGAGCTGGCCGAGCGCTTCGGCGTCGCCACCTCCCTCATCGCCAACTACTCCAGGGAGCACAATTGCCTGCGCCGCCGCGAGGAGGCCAAGACTCGCATCGCCACCAAGGCGGACCAGAAGCTGATTGAACTGCGCGCCAACGCCATCGCCGTCAGCAAGGACGACGCCCTGAAGATGATTGACGGCTACCTCCTCGGCTTCGAGGAAGCGCTGGCCGAGGGCCGCGTGCGCGTCGACAACCCCACCGACTTCAACACCATGGTGAGGCTCAAGGAGTTCGTCATGGGCGGCGCCGACTCACGCCAGGAACTGCACGCCAGCTTCTCGCTGGAGGGACTCCAGGCCCGGCACGCCCAGGCCCTGCGCGTCGCGCGGGAGACGACGCCCGCCGAGCGCGGTGAGGTCGACGCTGAAGTGGAGAGCGAGGACAAGGAGAGCGATAGCGCGAGCCATCCGAGTGACGAGATTCTCGCCTCTGGACAATCGAGGCGCCTGATGTCCCAGGATGCGTGAGAGTCGAGTTCGTCCGCTCAGGAGTCTGACCATGTTCCAGGGGGGCACTGCTCGCGGGTGAGTGGCACCCGGCCAGATTCGGCCCCCTCATCGAGCAGTGCGAACCGAAGAGCCGCATCCAGGCTGGGGAGAAACCAGGCACCGCTCCAGTAGATGTCGATGCACAGCCATCGGCCATCCTCCGCGACAAAATACCAGCAGCCAGGAAACGCGCCACTTGAGCCAGGCCCGCTTGGTACCGAGATTTCCAAAGAAGAGCGGGCGCCCAGCGCCACTGGGCACGCAGACTTGGAAAAGAGGGCCTGGACGTATGGCAACGCCTCCTCATCGAACCATGAACAGGTGTCCGCAGCGCTCACCTTCATGCTCCGGCCTGTGCCGGGATGGTGGAATTGAAGCCCGTCAAATGCCCTGAGAAATGCCTCTGCATAGGCGTGAAGGGGCGCACTCGCCAATTCCAGTGAAGCCCTTGCCTCGTCCAGAGGGGCGCGCCGGTCCACAGTCCAACCGCGCTCGGCAAGAAGCTTAAGAACCTCCTCGCTCAGGCAGCGCACCGCAGCCTCATATGAAGTCATTGGTAGAGGGGTGGCGCGGTACCGTCAGCGGCCCGTTTCCACCCTCCTCCTTTCAAACCGTACGTGCGGTTTTCCCGCATACGGCTTAACGAGAGTGTTGTCGTGCAGCATGCACGGTTTCGGGTAGCGAATCGTCCCATGCAACCGGTGCAGGCCTCTTTCCCAGAACCACGCTCGATTCCATGCGTCCGCCTGGCCGGCCCGCAGCTTCCTGCCTCTGCGTTTCACCATGAACTGGTGCAGCCGCCGGAAGACGTAGGAGTCGAGTTGATTGAACTTTCGGGCCGCGTTCCCGGTGCGGAAGTAGTTGCCCCATCCTCGCAACACCGGGTTCAGGCCGCCGATGATTTCTCGGACATCCTTCACCCCGTGCCGCTGTCGGCTCGTCAGCTCCTTCACCCGAGCCCTCACCCGCTTCATGCTCCGCGCTGACGGCCACCGCTGGAGGTAGTAGCGGCGCACTCCCCGCTGCTGCCACAGCTTGCCCGACATGCGCTTGTGCAGGTGGCAGCCCAGAAAGTCGAAGCCTTCCTTGCCCTCGGTGAGTTCCACTCGCCGCGTCTTCTCCGGGTGCAGTTGCAGCTTCAGCCTCCCGAAGATGATGCGCACCCTTCGTTCGGCCTCCTCGGCAGCTTCGCGGCCTTTGCACAGCACCACGAAGTCATCCGCGTAGCGCACCAGCTCGCCCACCTGCGCGCACTGCCGCTGCCACACGCTGTCGAAGAAGTGCAGGTAGATGTTGGAGAGCAGCGGGGAAATCACTCCCCCCTGCGGTGTCCCCGAGACCGTCTCGGAGTACCGGCCCTCCTCCACCACTCCCGCACTCAGCCACTGCCTCAGCAGCTTGAGCACCCTCCGGTCCGACACCCGCCGCTCCACCCGCTCCATCAGCAGCTCATGGTCGATGCTGCCGAAGTAGTCGCGGATGTCCGCGTCGAGCACGTGGTGACACCCGGCATTGACTGCCTCCCGGATGCGCTCCAGGGCCTGCACCGCGCTTCGACGTGGCCGGAAGCCATACGACGACGGAAGAAAATCCGCCTCGAAGACAGGCTCCAGCACCAGCTTCACCGCCATCTGCACGATACGGTCCTGCACCGTCGGAATGCCCAGCGGCCTGAGTTTCCCGTCCGCCTTGGGAATGAACCGCCTGAGCACCGCGGGCGGTTTGTAGGTTCCTGCTCGCAGTACCTCGCCCAGCTCCTGCACCAGCCGCTGTGCGCCGTACTGCTCCACCGCCGCCAGCGTGACTGAATCCACGCCGGCAGCGCCCTTGTTGCGTCGGACCCGCTGCCATGCTTCCCACAGGACGTCACTCCGGTGGACTCGGTCATACAGCGCATGGAAACGGCGCTCCCGGCACCGCTTGGCTGCCACGAAGAGCTTGCGCTGGAGTTGTCGAACTTTGTCGGTGGACTCTGGCCCACCGGGGGGATTGGAGCCTTCTTGGCGGCTCATGCCCTCGCTCTTACCTCCCGCCCAAGCACCACCCAAGCAGGGGCCCTTCCCTCCGGGCGCGTTGTCTTGCACGCCCCTCGCCGGTACTACGGCCCCCTCGGACTCCCGCTGCGCTCCCCACGCTTTCACCTTCGGCTTATACGCGGGGCCCTGCCGCGACGACGGCCGCGCAGACGGGTCTCTCCTGTTCCCCACCAGACCTTGAGCACGTGCCACGCCCCATACCCCGGGGAGCCCCGCTGCTTCCCATCCGGACTCGTCCGCAGCGGACCTGGCCTTCGCCGCGACATGCTCGGCTCGGCGCTCCCATTGTGTATCTGTCGAGGCGGCAGGCTTCACTTGATGTTGCGGCCCGCGCTCTTGCTCCCTCCCGAATGGAGGCTTTTGACGCCCCGCTGTGGCCTGCCGCCTCTCGGCGGTCGGCTGGGGCCTGCTACCGGGCACTCCGGTGTCTACCCGGACGGGACTTTCACCCGCCGGTCTGGTGGAGCATGGACGTGCTCCTCTTGCTCGTCCTTCAGGACGCACCATGACGGCACAACCTAAACCAACGCTGGTGCCCCCTGCACGGCATGGGTCGCGGCGAAGTGGGCGCGGAGGTGGTGAGCGGCGGCGGGGAACTGGAGCCGGCAGGCCCATCCGACGGTGCACCCGTAGTTCTGTAGCGTCTCCTCATCGGCGAACGCCCACCACCAAGTCAGAGATGTGCATCGTCACTCTTCGCCACCTGCTTTCCGGCCACGTACACATAGCTCTCGACCGTGGTGCCGACGTACTGCTGCGCTTCCGCTGAGCCATCTGGAGGCAAGTGCTGAACGCCGAAGCTCCTCGCAGCGTCGTAGAGGGACCTGTCGAGCGGGTAGGCCACGAGTGTTCCGGAGTACCTCGTCTGAGCCAGCCAAGCGTCCGCCAGTTGCTTCCTGGAGAAGACCGCCGTCGGCATTGCGGCATTCTGGCCGGTGAAGAGCCACACTGCCCAGCGTGCATGGCCGCGCCGCAAGGAGCGTCCCTCGGGGAGATGGTGCTTCTCGAAAGGGCCTTCAAGTCCGAGGCTGCGCAGCGCTGTGATGACCTGCTCTGCATCAGGCGGGTCCGCATGCACCGCGGCAACCCCGTACGGCTCTTTCCAGACAACTTCGAACCGGAGGCCATCTTCACGCTCAAACGCCCAGAAGACCTCGCGCCCCCCCGCAGTTCGGGAGGAGTCGTCGTCCACGTAGGCCGGTTGGCCCAGCGGCTCTAGTACTGCGCGTGTGGCGCCGAATGAGACGACGTGCTCGCCTGCCGAGTACGGAATCACATAGGGGAAGCCCAGACGACGCATGGGGTGTCCTCCGACGAGCACAGATGTACGCAGGCGTGCTCTGCCGCCCCTATCGCATGGATGTGACGCGAGGGCACGATTCTGCTGCAGAGCCCTGAGAGCTCGCGTTGGAAGCCCCTGCCCCCCGCCGCCCCCGTCTGAAAGTGTCCAGCGGTAAGTGAACGGACACTTTCGCGTTCATTTTCGCCGTTCACTTTCGCCGCGCCAGGCCACACCCGTTCACTTTCCCCCGGGAGCTCCACCTGGCGCGCGGATGCACACGCCCGGCGCCACAGCCTCCGTAGTTTCGCGGGGTTGGGGCGGACAGCCACCAGGTGCTTGAGCACCGCGGTATCGCCCCGGGCCATAACTCGGGCCCGGAAGCACACCCCGTCCAGCGGGCCGGACGCATGCGCGCCGTTCACTTTCCCGCCCACCTGCCCCCCCTCCCCCGAAGCCCCCCTGGCGGCCACGTGGCCCACCTGGCGCGCGGCCCCGGTTTGGCCCCGCGCACCGCGTCTGTCGCCGCGTGGCGCCCCTTTCGTGCGCGCGTGTCCCCCAGCGCTTCGGGCCGCAGGCCTTTGTCCTCCTCGTGAGCCCCACGACTCCGAGCCAGAGCCCCCGCGCCCCCACCCTCCGCCCCGCGCGCACCTGGGCGCGCGTGCCGTTACCAGGGCCGAGCCGAATGGCCGGAAATGGGTAAAGGCGGCCATTCGGCGTCACCGCCCCCACGCTGTTTCGCGCGCTTACGAGCCCTCATGAAGGGCCGAAGCGCCGAGGCCGATTGCCGCTTTCCGCTGGTTGGGGCCGCCAGCCGCCCATCGCGCGGTCCAGTTCCTCCCCCGCCACCTTCACCGCCTGCCCCCGCCGGGCGCAACCATGCCTACCGATGACGCCAGCACGCCTACCCCGCCTACCCCTGACGCCAGGGTGGGGGGTGGTGCGATCTTTCGTGCGGGCCTCGCCGCCGGGGCATGTATCTGGGGCCCTTTTCGAGAGAGTCACCCCCGAAAAAGTGAACACCCCTCCCCTGTTCATTTGCACCCGGTAAGTGAACGCCTCGCGCTGTTCACTTTCGCTGGCTGCGCCTGCGCCTGGGGCAGTCCGCGCGGGCCCCGAGCACGGCCACCCCTCACCGCCTCCGCGCGGCTGCCCGCCCCGCCCTGGGGCTCTCGCGGGCGCTCAGCGCGGAGGCGGCGTGCCCCATCAGCAGGGCAAGTCGTTCGTCACGCGCACCAGCTCGTCGTCCGAGGGGTGCGTGTAGATGACGGTGGAGTCGACGCTTCGCTGCCTCGCGAACTTCTGAGTGAGGCGAATGTCCTTCGTCCTCCGGTACACCCCGGTGCACGCGGTGTGGCGCACGGCGTGGAAGTTCAGGTGCCGCTCCAGCCCCGCGCGCTCCTGCCACACCGCGAAGCCGTGGCGCACCTGCCGCGTGGACAGGCGCAGACCCTTGCGGCTCAGGAAGAGCGGCGCCTGGGGCCCCACCTCATGCCCCTGCGCGCGCTTGAGGCGCAGCAGCTTCTCCAGCTTCGCGCGCACCGTGTCCGAGAGGACAACCTCCTGGGGACCCGGGTGCCGGCGGCTGCCCTTGAAGACGGTCAGCATCACGTGCCGGCGTGCGCGCCCGCGCTCGTCGAAGACGTCGCCGATGTTGAGTGCCACCAGTTCGTGCTCACGCAGGCCCGAAGCCAGCGCGAGGCTGTAGAGGCAGTGGTCCCTGAATCCCTCCTTGTGCAACCCCGTGGCGCGCAGCAGGAGCGCCACCTCCTTCTCCGTGAGGGTGCGCGGGGCTCGGGCGACAGCGGCATAGGCAGACATGGCGGCTCCTTCGTGAAGAGGACGCGGCCATACGCGCTCGGGTGCCGAGAGAAAGCAACGGAACATGCAGGGAGGACAGCGTGACGCTCGGCATCGTCAAGCGCACCGAGGATGACCTCACCCAGTGGCTGGCCACCGAGTCCGGATTCATCTCCGGGCTGTGCCAATACGACAACGAGCCCGTGGTGCTGGAGCCGTACCAGCAGTCCTTCCTCGGCAATCGCTCCCGCTTCCGTTGGGTCGCGAAGAGCCGCCAGGTGGGCTTCTCCTTCCTCTTCGCCCTCGAGGCCCTGGCTCGGTGCCACCTGCGCGACGGCCACACGGCGGTGTTCGTCTCGTACAACTTGAGCGACGCGGTGGAGAAGGTGCTCATCGCCCGGCAGGTGTACGAGGAGCTGCCGCTCGCCTACCAGAAGAAGCTCGTGACGGACGCCAAGACGGAGCTGGCCTTCGAGTCGAACTCCCGAGGCCGGCGCCTCTCGCGCATCATCTCCGTTCCCGCCAAACCTCCGCGCGGGAAGCGCGGTGACGTGTACCTGGACGAGCTGGCGCACCTGGTCAACGACCGCGAAGTCTATACAGGCAGCACCGCCCTCATCCTGCGCTCGCATGGTCAGCTCACTGGGGGCAGCACCCCACTCGGCCGGCGCGGCATCTTCTGGGAGATAGACACGCAGGAGCTGCGGAAGTACCCGCACCACACCCGCCAACTGGTGCCCTGGTGGCTGTGCCGCTTCTTCAGCCTGAACGTGAGGCGCGCCGCAGTGGAGGCGCCCCTCATGTCCACCGAGGAGCGCGTCGCTCGATTCGGGCGCCCCGTCCTCACCGAGCAGTTCGACTCCCTGCCGCAGGAGGACTTCCAGCAGGAGTTCGAATGCCTTTTACGTCGACGAGTCCTACAGCTTCCTCCCCTACGAACTCATCCTCCCGTGCACCACCGACGAGCTGCCGCTGGCGCAGGACGCCTCCGACGTGCCCGTGCCCCAGGGCCGCCTGGTCGCGGGCTTCGACGTGGGCCGTACGCGAGACCGCTCCGAGTTGGCCGTCTTCGAAGAGGTGGAGGGCCGCTTCACGTGCCGCATGCTGAAGAGCTTCGAAGGTGTCCCCTTCGCGGAGCAGGAGGCCCACCTGCGCCGCCTCCTCTCCGTCCTGCCCGTGGCGCGCCTCTCGGTCGACCGGAGCGGCATCGGAATGAATCTCGCGGAGAACCTCGCCCGCGACTTCCCCCAGGTGGTGGAGGAGAACTTCAGCAACGAGGCCAAGGAGCGCTGGGCCACCGACTTCAAGATTCTCCTCCAGCGCCGCGACGTCACCCTTCCGCGCCAGCGTGAGCTTGTCGGGCAGATTCACTCCATCAAGCGGCGCGTGCTCCCCTCCGGCAAGGTGTCCTTCGACGCCGAGCGCACCAACCGCGGGCACGCGGACAAGTTCTGGGCCGTGGCCCTAGCCTGCCAGAGGGAACGCACGCCAGACCGACGATTTCGTGGGGAAATCGGAGTGAGGGTGATTGGGTAATTTTCGGGAGTCGCACACCAAGCCTGGGCATACACGGACTGCCTCGCGCAAAGCTCCAACCATTCAAGGGACTAAAGAGACAGACTCCACCTCAACTCCACCCACTCCACAACCACCCAAGTAGGACAGACAACCCCAGGCCGGGGCGTTTTCCACCCACCTACAAAAGGTCACTCATCACAAATACAATCTCCATCAACTAAAGAGCACGATGGAACAAGTGCCACCCACCCTCAACCACAAAAACCCACACAGCTCCCCAGGAAATCCACATGGAACGATTCGAGCTCTCTGTCGGAGACCCAGGCGCACTCAAGACACCAATAACACTAACCGCTGTCGGACAGATATTCCGCACCACCGAAAAATTCGACCTTATTCACCCCCCTCTATTTGATGGCGAAACCATTGTGGCCAGTCCCACCGGAAGCACAATACTCCCCCTCGCCCCCGGAAAATACGCATACATCTTTGATATCCAGAGAGGGGAGGGAAAGTTCTCCGTTTCCATCACTCGCGAAAATGGAACATTCCCCCTCGTCTCACGAGACGATTACGACACCCAAAAGGACGGACTCGTCAACCACTCATTCACCTTCAGGATCGCATGATCAAGAAAAACATAACACTCACGATACTGCTAACAATTCTCGCCCTCCCCAGGCAGAGCCAAGGAGGCGAGCCACCACCCGACTCCCCTCAAATAAAAACAAAAATCGTCCCGCTATTTCCATACCTACGCGCTTCCGGAAAACTCACCGGCGATGCCGCATTCAGCATCGGTGCCGACATCAACAAAGGCCTTCCTTGGTTCGCCAGAACGAACCTAACCATCACGCCATTTCTAAACACGAACACTAAATCCGGGATAGCCCGCCTAATATCCACATCCACCAACGACAAGAAAGATGGTCCATCCACAAACTGGCGAGTCGGCCTAGGCATCACCATCCTACGGCTAGGAGTTCTTCACCCTCGCCAAGGCGAAGACAAGGAGAAAGATCAAAACGCCAGATTCAACGCATTTAATATCTGCAAGGGGATATGCACCGCCGGAAAGGATGATGAGAACTGCAAAATCTTTCGCGAAAAATCCACCAGCCACTCACCTGAATCAATACAAATCCAAGACCTATGCAGCAACGGCAGGTCCTTCATGAAGGAACACAGCGACAAACTAAAGCCCGAACTCACAGGCATCTACCCAGCATCAACGTTTTCAGCGGCATTTGCCTATGGACAAGATCGCCTCGAATACCTCAATCCGACCACAACGCAAAACATACTCAAGAGCGAATCCACCCCAAAAAACGGCTTCAACGCCGCAGCAAGCTATTTCATCAACCTCACAGAACATGCAAAATCCAGCAAAAGAAAAACAAACATAACATTCGAAATCATGGCGACATGGAACTCGGCCTGGACCACCCAAAAAGACTCTGCCGAATACTGTGTGCCGGCAGGCGCTGTACAGAGACCCGACTCCCCCGTGACAGACCCAGCAGAGATCTGCAAGACGCTCTCTCTTGGCCCTATAGAACGAAACAACAAACTCCGCATTGCGCCATACGTAGGCATCATCGACAAGTTCAACGACGATTGGAGGATTGCCCTTGGCCCCACTCTAGGCAAATCCAGCAAAGCAACCGAGTGGGGAATTGAGATGCCACTATATGTTAGCCTCCTTTCTCTTCCGGGCACATACTCTGGCGAATACAAAGGCATATTCAGAATCATTCCACGCGCCCAGTGGACCCGCGAAGATGGAGCTGACAAACAAACAGAATTTCTGTTTTCTGTCAGCATTGAACTTCTAAGCCAATTGAGCCTCATCCCTCGAGCTGCAGACTTCATTCAGTAGCGGCACGCTTTTCTTGAGCTCGCCCCTAGGGGGCTGCCCCTAAATAGAGCAGCCGCAGAAGCATGGATGCGATGTTCAGGACGGCGAGGTAGCTGGTCGCCGTCTTGTCGTAATGTGTGGTAACGGCCCGGCAGCGCCCACGGGTAGTACGCCCGGTTCACGTCGTACCTGTAGTCGAGGAACGCCCCCAGGAGCGTGGTGAGCCGCTCCTCCGGGACGGCCAGCCGCTCGTCGTCGAATGAAAGCCGGGCCATGGCGGGCGCGCGCTCCTGGGAGGCGAGCGTCGCGTAGCGCTGGGTGCGCCAGCGCGTGCAAATCCAGGTGCCGAGCACGCCCAACTGCGGCACCACCAGCCGGGCGTAGTCGGTGTCGGGCGTGGGGTATCGGGCCTTCTCCTCAAGCACCAGGTAGTCGCCCGCCTCGACGAAGCCTTCGGGTGACGTGCTCGTGTCCGGAAGCGCGAAGCCACGCAGGCGCGCGGGCAGCTTCGCGACATGGTAGGTGTCCATGGTGTCTCCTCCGCGTTGAAGAGGGACTTCAACGTGTTCGCCACAGACGGCACCGCAGCGCCCTCCCTGGCGTGTCGCAGCTCGTCTCGACACAACCGCAAAGCACTCCCACCCGATGTCCCCGAAATCGGGCCCGAGGCCTTTGTCCTCGCTGGAGGTAAGGCGCGCGGCCCCTAACGCCCTCTCACGACGAGGGCACCCCTCCCACTGCGCGCCTTGCCTCCACTTCGTGTGGGAGGCCCGTGTGCAGCGTGACGTCAAAGTCTTCGTCCTCTCCTCTGGCTCGGGCGGCGCGCCACTCCCTGGGCCGAGCTTCACCGTCGAAGCCTCCACCCTCGACGGACTGCTGGAGGCCGCACGCGTCGAGATTGCGGCCCGCGGCCAGCGCGTGCGCGCCGTCTCTCACACCCCCACGGGCCTCCTGGCCTACGTGGAGGGCCGTCCGTGACGGTGCCAGCCGAAGTCCACCAGGCTGAGGAGCGCCTCCAGGCCATCCTCAAGGCGGTGGTGGTGGGCGCCCGCGTCGACGAGCCCGCCAGCCGCCCCGGTGGCGAGGAGTCCGTGGCCTTCAGTGAGGCAGGCGCCCTCCAGCCCCCGTATGAGCCGGAGGCCCTCTGCCTCCTCGTCGAGCACTCCAACTCGTTGCGCCAGAACGTCGATGCGTACGCGACGAACATCGACGGCTTCGGGTTCCGCTTCGAGCCCGCCATCGACTTCGACGGCGAAGGGGCACAAGAGAAGGTGGCCGACGCCATGGCCCTGGAGCGCCTGGCCGCGCGTGACGCCGGCACGCTGCCTTCCGGGACGCCCCTACGTCCCACGGACGAGGAAGTCGCTGCGCACGCGGAGGAAGTGCGCCAGCAGGCCCGGGTGGAGAAGGCCCGCCTGGAGTCTTTCTTCGATTTTTGCTGCTTCGAGGGGAGCTTCGTCGAGCTGCGTCGCCGCACCCGCCATGACTTGGAAGTGACGGGCAACGCGTACTGGGAGGTGCTGCGCGACGGCAAGGGCGACATCGCCCGCTTCGTCTACGTCCCCTCTTACACCGTGCGCCTCCTGCCCCTGGACAAGGAGGCCGTCGAGGTGCGCGAGCGCGTGCGCATTTCCGCCGTCAGCTTCGACACCGTCACCACCCGCCGGCGCCTGCGCCGCTACATCCAGGTGCAGGGCAGCGAGCGCGTCTACTTCAAGTCCTTCGGCGACTCGCGCGTCATCTCCCGCCTCACCGGCCGCGCCTTCCCGGATGTCGCCTCTCTTAAGGTCGCGGACGCTTCGGACGGCCCCGCCACGGAGCTCATCCACTTCGCCATCCACTCCCCGCGCTCGCCCTACGGCATTCCGCGCTGGGTGGGCACCCTGCTGTCCGTCCTCGGCTCCCGGCAGATGGAGGAGGTCAACTACCTCTACTTCTCAAACAAGTCCGTCCCGCCCCTGGCGTTGCTCGTCTCAGGAGGGCGGCTCTCCGACGCCTCGGTGCCGCGCATCGAGCGCTTCATCGAGGAGAACCTGAAGGGCAAGGCCAACTTCCACAAGATTCTCATTCTCGAGGCGGACGGCGTCGGCACCGGCGACGGAGGCCGCGCGAAGATTGAGCTGCGCCCCCTGACGGACGCACAGCAGCAAGACGCCCTCTTTCAGCAGTACGACCAGCGCAACATCGACAAGGTGGGCAGCGCCTTCCGCTTGCCGCCGCTGCTGCGAGGAGACGGCCGGGACTTCAATCGCTCCGTCGCGGAGGCGCAGCTCCGCTTCGCCGAGGACCAGGTGTTTCAGCCCGAGCGCGACGAGTTCGACTTCTTGCTGAATCGGAAGGTGCTCGCCGACATGGGCGTGCGCTTCTGGAAATTCAGGTCGCAGACGACGGCCACCAGAGACCCGGAGCGCATGACCCAGATGGTGGAGCGTCTGGTGCGCGTTGGCGTGCTGACGCCGGAAGAGGGTCGCCACCTGGCCGGCGACATCTTCCACCGCGAGTTCCGCAAGATTGCGGACGATTGGGTGAAGCGCCCCATCACCCTCACGCTCGCGGGCATCCAGTCGGGCTCCAGCGACTTGACGCCCCAGAAGGACAAGGGCGCGCTACTGGGCGAGGCGAAACGCCTCTTGGGGCTGCGCGAAGAGCTTCGGGCCGAGGAGGAGCGTCTGGCCCAAGGACGCCTGGCTCTGGCCCGCCGGTACGTGGACACCGAGCACGTCCCTGTCCCCCACGAGGAGTTCGACACCTGGTTCTCGGCGAGGGAGTCATGACGCCCGAGCAGCTCCAGCGCGCGTGGGTGCTCCAAGCGCAGGCCGACGCCGAGCGCGGTGTCCTGGAGTGCCGCATGTGCCGAAGGCGCGGCCCCCTTGAGGAGTCGACGACGCTGTGGCGCAACGGCCTCCTCGTCTTCGCCCTGTGTGACAGGTGCGCGGCCAGCCACGACGTCGTCTTCTCCCCGACTCCAGCTGGCGTCGAGGTGCGCGCCAGGCGCCGCCGCCCCGTGGAGCTGGTGACGCAGGAGGTGCCCCGTGTGCACGGCCCCCGCTGACAGCCTCCTCCTCCTGCACGAGGCGCGGGCGGTGGCGAACGTCCTGCTGGGGGACGTCCTCCGGCTGCCGGTGGCCAAGGCCCTGGACGTTGGCACTGCCGCGGGCATGGACCGCGCCGTGGCCCTGCTCGCCGCGCGCCTCCGTCGCGCCGTCGGGCGCGCGGACGTGGACGCCATGCGGGAGGCGGTGGCCGTCCTCGACGTGGACTGGAGGGCGACGACGGCGGCTCAGCGCAGGCGCCTCGTCGCCCAGGCACTGGAGGCGGCCGGCCGGCAGACGGCCCTCATCCCCTCCCGCATCCAGGCCCCCCTGGGCGACGCAGCCGAGGAGGTGGTGGCGTCCACCCGCAGCCACGCCCGGCGCGAGCAGGGCCTCGCCCTCGCCGCCCGCTTCAACGCCGTGGACAGGCGCATTGCCCAACACATCGTCCGGACCCAGGGCAACTTCGTCCGGGACGAGTACGGGCGCCGACTGGACGCCTTCGGAGAGGAGGCCCGGCGGCTTGTGGCCGAGGGGCTGGAGGCCGGCCTCGGGCGAGGCGACATCGCCGAGTCCTTGGAGAGGGCCGCGCGCGGCGCCCTCGTCGAGCGGGCCCCCTTCTACTGGGAGGTGGTGGCAAGCCACTTCATCGGCCAGGGGCGCTCCTTCGCCCAGATGAGCAGCTACGCCGAGGCCGGCATTCGCCGCTACCGCATCGAGGCCGTCCTCGACGAAGCCACCACCCAGGTGTGCCGCTTCCTCCACGGGAAGACATTCTCAGTGGGCGAGGCCCTCCAGCGCTTCGAGCGAGTGGCGTCCCTTGAGCGCCCGGAAGAGGTGAAGCAGGAGCTGCCCTGGGTGAGAGAGCGCGTCGACGCGGCAACGGGGCGCGTCCTCCTCTACGTCAACCGACGGGGCCAGGAAACGCGCCTGGCCGAGGTGCTTCGCTCCGCCGCCGGCACACGCGACGACGTCGGCGAGTTCCGCGCCCTCGCTTCGGACAGACAGCTCGCGGAAGCAGGCGTGGGCTTCCCTCCTTTCCACGCCCTCTGCCGCACCGGGACACTGGCCGTCACTTGAGTGATGTCCCCGATTTCGCGCCGCGGGCCTTTGTCTCTTTCGGAGACGAAACGCCATGCCGGCCACCCCGACACCTACTCCCACCTCACCTCCGACGCCGGAGGGCAACACGACAACGCCGGAGTCCACGACCAAGGCCGAGGCGACGCCCGTCGTCTGGCCTCGCGACCTCAACCTCCCCACCTCAGGAGAGCTGACGTGGGGCTTCGACCCGGAGGGCCTCTGCGATGGGTGACACCCTCGCCAAAGCCCTCGCTCGGGCCCGACACGTCCTGGAGTCTCTCCAGGGTGAGCCGGTGGAGAAAACCATCTGGGGCAGCCCCGCGGGCAAGAAGCGCCTGGCGAAGCGCCTGGTGGCGATGCTGCCCGCGCACAAGACGTATGTGGAGCCCTTCGCCGGCAGCGCCGCCGTCCTCTTCGAGAAGGCCCCCTCGGACGTCGAGGCCATCAACGACGCGGACACCGAAATCGCCGACGCGTACCGGCTCATCCAGAAGCTGACGCCCGCGAATCTGGCCAAGCTGAAGAAGCTGCCGTGGGTGGGCGACGAGAAGACCTTCAAGAGCCTCTTCGACGCCAAGCCGAAGGGGGACGTGGAGCGCCTGCACCGCTTCCTCTACCTGACGCACTTCTCCTACGGGAAGCTGCGCGGGCGCAGCTTCAGCCCCAGCGGCGCGGGCACGCAGGCAAAGACGCTCGCGCGGATTGAGCAGTTCGCCCCACGCCTCAAGCGCGTGAAGGTGCACGGCGGCGACTACGAGAAGGTGGTCCGCAAGTACGACGGGAGGGACACCGTCCTCTTCTTGGACCCACCCTACCCTGGCTACAACGTCGACGTCGGCGAGGGCCAGTTCGACGAGGAGCGCTTCTACGGCGTCCTCAAGTCGCTGAAGGGCCGCTGGCTCATGACGTATGGCATCCGGGGCAAGCTACCCGGACTGCTGAAGGGCTCCGACTTCTTCGTGAAGCGCATCCGGACGCCTCGCACCATCGCCGCCATGCGCGGCGTGGGCGGCTCCTCCGTGCTGACGCAGCTCCTCGTCTCCAACTACCAGCCCGCCGCGAAGGCGCTGGAAGGCGGCCCGGACTTCACGGTGGACGACTGGCAGCCGGAGGAGTCGCCCGACACCGCCTCCTTCATCACGACGACGTCCCTCCTCAAGGGCGTCGCGCCCGACGACGAGCGCTACGTCCTGGGCATCGTCCTGGAGCCGGAGACGGTGGACGCGCAGGGCGACGTCTACTCCGCCGCGGAGATTCGCCAGGCCGCGCACCGCTTCATGGAGGAGTTTGGCGGCCTGGGCCTCATGCACCAGATGCGCGTCAACGGGCACGTCAAGGTGCTGGAGAGCTACCTGGCGCCCGTCGACTTCAACCTGGGCGAGGTGCCAATGCGCAAGGGCACCTGGCTGCTCGCCGTGCGCGTCCTCTCGGACGAGCTCTGGCAACGCGTGAAGGACGGGCAGCTAACGGGCTTCAGCATTGGCGGCACCGCGCGCCGGCTCCCCGAGGCCACCCCTGCCACCGAGCCGCCCCCTTCCGACACACCTGCCGCTGACTCCCAGCCGGAGGCCGCATGACGAGCACCACCCAAGGCTCCGCCTCCGTCCACCGCCTCGTCGACATGGTGGTCGAGGAGGTCTCCCTCGTGGACAGGGCCGCCAACAAGCACCGCTTCCTCCTCGTGAAGCGAGACGGAGACACCATGCACGACGCTCCCCAGGACACCTCGCATGCCGAGGGCGCCACCAGCACCACCTCGGACACGTCCAAGGCCGATGACGCGCTCCTCGCCACGGCCCAGCAAGCCCTCGAAGCGGTGACGGCCCTCGTCGAGGCATTGGCTTCCACGGACGGCATCGACGGCGTGCGTGTGGTGGAGGTGGCCCAGCACCTGCGCGCGCTGGCCGACACGCTGGAGGACGAGGACGAGGAGGATGACGTCGAGGCGCGCGCCAAGGCCGCCAACCCCGCTCCGACTCCGCCGCCGGCTCCGCCCGCACCCGCGCCCACGCCGGGCCCCGACGCCTCTGGCGTCATGGAAGGCCTGATGAAGCTCACCGACGCCGTCCGCGCGCTGGAGGGCTCCGTGAAGGAGCAGCACCAGCGCCTCGGCCGCGTCGAGAAGCAGTTCGGCCTGCCCAACAGCACCGCCCCCGCGGAGCGCCCGCCCAAGCCCATCGTCGAGGACGTCGGCTGGCCGCTCGACCTCAACAAGCCCCTCAACCGGGAGAGCGTCGACAAAGCGCTTTCCTTCCACGACGTCTGACGTCCCACCCGCACCCAGGAAGCCTCACCGCCCAAGGAAGCCCTCATGAGTCGTCTCGACAATCGCACCCTCCTGGAGAAGGCCGACCTGGCCCTCGCCGACCTCACGGCGGGCGGCGGCATCCTCCAGCCCGCCCAGGCGCAGAAGTTCATGCGCCTGCTCATCAAGCAGTCGGTGCTCCTGCAGCAATGCACCGTCGTGCCCATGGCTGCCCCCAAGCAGCAGTTCAGCAAACTGAAATTCGGCAGCCGCATCCTCCGCCCCGGCCAGGAAGCCACCGCCGTCCCCGCCGCCCAGCGCGTGAAGCCCGACCTCTCCCAGGTGGAGCTGGACGCCAAGCTCTTCAAGGGCGAGGTGCGCCTCTCCGACGAGGTGCTGGAGGACTCCATCGAGCGCGGCGAGCTGCGCCAGACGCTCATGGAGATGATGGCGGACGCCATCAGCCGCGACATGGAGGAAATCCTCGTCAACGGGGACACGGCCTCCTCGGACGCCTTCCTCGCCACGATGGATGGCGTGCTGAAGCAGGCCACCAGCAACGTCGTGGACGCGGCCGGCGCCCCCATCTCCAAGGACGTCCTCGGCGACTTGCTCAAGTCGCTGCCCTCGGAGCATCTGCGCGACAAGAGCAGCATGGGGTTCCTCTTACCAGCGTAGACGCGGACCTGGACTACCGCAGCACGCTGGCGGAGCGGGCCACGGCTGTCGGCGACAAGTTCCTCGAGGGCGACGCGCCGGTCCTCTACTCGGGCGTCCCGCTGCGGCCCATTCCTCTCTGGCCGGAGAACCTCGGCGCGACGAATGACCGCACGGCCATCCTCCTGTGCAACCCCAAGAATATCCACGTCGGCATCTGGCGGCAGATTCGGCTCGAGTCGGCGCGCGACATCTCCGAGGGGACGCTGAAGGTGGTGGCCACGCTGCGCTTCGACGCGAAGTTCGCGGAGGAGCCGGGCACGGCCAAGGCCATCAACGTGCAGCTGTGAGGCCCACCATGGACAATTCCCATCTCGTCCGACTGAAGGCCTACGACGCGCGCCGGGGCCACGTGCTGCGGCGCTACACGTATGCCGGCATCAAGTTCCAGGAGGAGCGCGGCTGGTACCGGGTGGAGAAGCCGGTGGCGGACTACCTGCGCACCGTCCACCAGTTGCCCGGTGACACCTACTCGCCGCTCGCCTTCGACGTCTGCACGGAAGCCGAGGCGAAGGCCCTCGACGTCACTGAGGCCGACGAGGCCCGCGTGAAGCGCAGCGCCAGCGACGAGCTGAAGCTGAGTGCGGCGCGGCCCGCCGGCACGATGACGACGGAAGACTTGCCGAAGGCCAGCGAGGAGAAGGACACGCGCCGCGCCAAGCGGGAGAAGGACTGACGTGTACGCCACGGTGGCCGACATGCGCGCCGAGGGCGTCACACCGGCCATGGCGGGCGACACCCGCCTGGCCGTCCTCCTGGAAGAGGCGACGCGCACCATCGACAAGGTGACAGGGTGGTACTTCGAGCCGCGCTCGGCGACGTTGCACCTCGACGGGCGCGGCACCCCGTCCCTCTGGCTGCCGGTACCGCCCATCCGCCTCTACCGCCTGGCGATGTACGGGGCGGACGTGTCCTTCTCCAAGGAGCGCCTGGTGGTGGTGGGCGCTCCGGTAGGCGCGGGCTTCGACGGGCCTCGCCTCACCTTCCGCCATGGCCGTGTCTTCCCGCGCGGCGAGGACAACATCACCGTAGGCGCGCGCTGGGGCTACACCGAAGCGGACGGGACGCCCGAGGGTCGCACACCGCCCGCCATCCGCCGCGCCTGCATGCTCCTCGTCCTTCGCAGCCTCTCGCCGCTGGCGGACGAGGCTTCCCTGGAGGAGCGCACGCGCTGGCGGGTGGTGGAGGAGAGGACGCGCGAGCAGAGCTACCGCCTCGACAGTGTCCGCCCCGCGGTGCGGCCTCTCACCGGAGAGCCGGAGGTGGACACCCTCCTCGCCCCCTATGTGAAGCCCTCCCTGCCCGGAGTGGCCTGATGAGGGGCAGACTCATCTTCCCCTTCCTCGCGGAGCTGCACCGCTTGGACACCGCCGCCATGGCGAGCCCGGGCCCGAGCCCCCATGCCAGCGGGTACGACGCGGACTTCCGCGAGCCGGTGCTGGAGGACTCGGACGACGACGGCCTTGCCGATGCCTTCCGTCGCGAATTTCCGCCCGTGCGTGTCCCCTGCCAGGTGGAGCCGGATGCCTTTGAGTCATTGCGCATGACTCCTTCCGGCAACAGCCCCCGGACGAGCTTCGAACTCGTCTTCCACTTCCGAGACTTGGAGCGCCTCGGACTCGTCGATGCGGCCACGGGTGACGCCCTCATCCGTCCCAGTGACAGGCTGGGCGCCCTCTACGACGTCGCGGGCGCCCTCGTGCAGGCCGTGAGGACGCCCCCCGGGCTGTACGTCACGGAGGCGCGCCCCACGGGCTTCGGACTCCACCGCCGGAGGCCTCGCCGGAATCTCTTGCTCGTCACCTTCAACGACAGGCCCCAAGCCCGAGGACTCACGTGAAAGCACTGCTACTCGCCCCACTTCTCGCCACCGCCCTCCTCACCCGCTGCCGCGCGCCGGACGGCTGCGCGCCGGTGTCCACGCGCTGCGCCGGCAACGTCGCCGAAATCTGCAACGGCGACGACAACTGGCAGCCACTGGCCGACTGCGACGCGGTCAGCGAGCACAGCAGCACAGCCTTCACCTGCACCTACGTCAACGAAGAGGGCGTCGCCGGCCACACCTGCCTGCCCATCACCGTGGACGCGGGCACCTTCGACGCCGGCACCGTGGACGCGGGCGCCGAGAAAGGCGGTGTCCTGTGAAGGGTTACCTCCAGTCCCTCCCCCGAGTGGGCGGCCTCTTCCAGCGCGACATCCAGCCCGCGGAGGTGTGGGCCTTCTGGAAGTACATGCAGGAGCGCTTCCGCACCAAGACGGCCAACAAGGCCGACTCCCTCGAAATGCAGCTTGCGGCCGAAGTGCTTCAACGCATGGGCATCCTCGACAGGCAGCGCTTCCTCCAGCGCTACGCCACCACCGTGGGCCGCACCCTCTACCTGCCCTTCGAGGTGGGCACGCCGAAGTCCGGCTGGGACTTGTGGGCCCAGGTGGTGGTGTGCGTCCACGAGCACCAGCACGTCGTCCAGCATGACGAGGAGGGCCCCAGCTACGAGCTGGCCTACGCCACCAGTTCCTCCGCGCGCGCGCGCTACGAGGCCGAGGCGTACACCTGCAACCTGGAGCTGCACTACTGGCGCTACGGCACCCTGCCCGCCGTGCGCCCCATGGCCGAGGGCCTCAAGCACTACGGCTGCCGGCCGGAGGACGTCGAAGTCGCCGCGCACACCCTGGCCCTCACCTCGGTGTCCGTCCGCCACGGTGCGGTGGTGAGTGAGGCCACCCACGTGGCCCTCGAGTGGTTCAACTCGCACGTCCCCCACCTGCGGGCGAAGAAGGGCTGAGACGCCCATGGCCGTCTCGCGCACCGGAGACTGGGCACGGGCCCGTAAGCTGCTGGAGGCGGGCTCGTCGCGCCTTGAGGGGGCGATGCAGGCGGCCCTGCGCCAGGAGGCGCATGCCCTGCGCAAGGAGGTGGTGCAGGGCCTCTCCCAGCAGGCGCCAGGTGGCGAGCCACTCCGCCCACCCTCCCCTCTCACCCTGGCGGCGCGCCAACTCGCAGGCTTCAACGGGACGAAGGCCCTCCTCGTCTCCGGCGCGCTGCGCAACTCCATCTCCGTCGTCGTGGAAGGTGACGAGGCCTTCATCGGCGTGTCGCGCTCGGCGAAGAGTCCAGACGGCGAATCCCTCGTCGACGTGGCGCAGCTGCAGGAGTACGGAGGTCCGCCCGTCGCCATCCCCATGACGCCGAAGATGCGGCGCTTCCTCTTCTCGCTGTTGCGCCAAGCCGGCTTGGCCGGCCAGTCACGGACCGGCGGCAGTGGACGCGGCGTCATTGTGACGCAGACACCGGCACGCCCCTTCCTCCGGCCGGCCTTCGCACGGTTTCGCCAAGGCGCCAGTCGCCGCTTCCTCGCACGCGTCGCGAAGGAGCTGGGCCTCGGAGGTCCCGGGTAATGGCCGTCCCCTCCCTTACCTCCGTGACGCCCTCCTCGGGCCCCACCAGCGGCGGCGACATTCTCCGCCTCGTTGGCGTCGGCTTCGCGGCACACGTGGCCGTGCGCCTGGGCGGACTGCGCGCGGAGGTGCTCTCCATCCGTGAAGATGCGGGCACCCACTTCGCGGATGTGCGGACGCCGGTCCACGAGGTGGGCACCGTCGACGTGGAGGTGCTCAACCTCTCCGCGGACGGATGCCCCATTCCAGGCGAGGCCGCTGTCCTTCCGGGGGCGTACCGCTACCTGCGCCCGCGCGTTGCGAAGGAAGCGGACCTCACCCGCCTCGTACGCACCCTGCTGCGTGAGTTGAAGCGGCAGGTGGTGGCCAACGTCAGTGCCAGCGTCTCCGTCGACTACGACGACACGGTGGCCGACGGCCTCAACGTCATTGCCATGGCCTCGCTGCCCTCGGTGGTGCTGTCAGGCCCCACGCTGCGCGAGAGTCGTCGCTACTCCACCAACGTCCTCCATGAGGACGTGGTGCAGGGCCCCTCCGGCACGGAGCTGGTGCGCAGGCGCCCCGCGTACACGGTGGATTTGGCCTTCACCCTCACGGTGGCCTCCGAGCGCACCGCCGAGCTCTTCAACCTCATGGCCGCCGTGGCCACCTTCCTCAACCGCAACCGCTGGCTGGCCATGCCGAGGGACGCCGAGGACGCCTCACTCGGCACCGTCCGCTGGGAAATGGACGCGGACGGCGAGGTGCGCACGCAACTGGGCAGCCGTGACGACGTGCGCGCCTTCACCTGGGGCTTGGTGGTGCGCGGCTTCGACGTGGACGAGGGCCTGCCCCTCGACATCGGCAAGGCCGTCGCCGGGACGCACCTCGAAACCGACTCTCTCTCTGGAGGCACCTCATGAGTGTCACCCTCACCAATGCCGTGGGCAGGCTCGCCACCTTCCTCCTGCCCCATGAGTCGTACTGCGTGGCGCGCGGCGCATGCGCCTGCGGCGTGCAGCCAGGCCGTGGCGGCCGGCGCCTGCCCTCCTCCCTCACCCTGGCCACGGGCGTCACGCTGGAGGACGTCCCTGAGGCCGTCCTCTCCGTGCCTCTGGTGGCGGCTGCCATTCGCCGGGGCGAGGTCGTCCTGAAGCGACCGGCATCCCCATCCCCTGTGTCGTCTCCGCCCCTTTCCGCGCCGGAAGCGTCTGCGCGCGTGTCTCGGAAGAAGCGAGGTGCCCCATGAGTCGTGAGTTGCTGTCGTCGAAAATCGTCGTGGAGGAGGAGGAGCCGCGCATCCGCGGCATTCCCGCCGCCCCTACCTCCGTGGCTGGCGCCGTCGGCCTGGCGGAGCGTGGCCCCATTGGCCAGGCCGTGCTGTGCACCTCCTTCGATGAGTACCAGGCCACCTTCGGCGGCTTCACCCCGGACTCCGACCTGGCCCTGGCCGCCATGGGCTTCTTCGAAAATGGCGGCAGCCACCTTTGGGTGGTGCGCACCGTCCACTACGAGGACGCCTTCGACCCCGAGTCGCACACGGCCACGCGCGCGGCGGCGGCCCTCACCACGGGAGGCGGGCCCACGCCTGCTGTCGTGCGCGGCACCCTGCGGCCTCCCTTCACCCTCGGAGACGGCCAGCGCCTGGGAGTATCCGTCAACGGCGCCGAGGCGGTGGACGTCGTCTTCTCCGGCGCCGCGGCTTCTGTCTCCGCGGGCCGCCCCGGGCCCTACGCCCTCACCGCCGGACAGTCGCTCCGGGTGCGCGTCGACGACGGGCGCGACGTCTTCATCCCCTTCACCGAGCGAGACTTCGATGACATGGCCCAGGCCACCGCCCAGGAGGTGGCCGCCGTCCTCAACGCGAGCATCGTTGGGGGGCGCGCCACCGTGGAGGACGGTGTGCTGAGAATCGCCAGCGACACCCGGGGCGTCTCCAGCCGCTTGGAGGTAGGCGACGAGGTGGCTGGCGCCGCCTTCGGCTTCCCTCTCGGCCCCCAGGTGGGTAGCGGCAACGTCCAGAGTCTGCGCGCCGTCGAGCTGGCTGAGGTACGGGCCCTCATGGAGGCTGCCGTGGCGGGTGTCCGCGTGGCGCCCTCCTCACTCGGGACTCTGCAGGTGCTCACCCAGTCCACGGGGCCTGGAGCCTCCTTGCTTGCGCAGGGCGACGCGGGCTCCGCCCTCGGCCTGGACGCGCTGCTGCACACGGGCGACGCCTCAGGGGCGGTGGACGCCCTCCACCTGGAGGCCAAGGACGCGGGCACTTACGCCAACCGCATCGAGGTGGAGGTGCGCCTCGCGACGAATGGCTCGCCCGACGCCTTCGACGTCCTCGTCCTCGAGGACGGTGCCTACCGCGAGTCCTTCCCCAACCTCTCCTCGGCCCGGGGCGACGCACGCTACGTCGAGCGCGTCCTCAATGACGAGCGCACCGGCTCCACCTACGTCCGGGCCTTCATGGTGCAACCGGACGCGCTCCTCGACGTGCAGACGGTGGCCCTCTCGGGCGGTGCGGACGGCCTCGTCGGCTTGGACGACACGGACTTCATCGGCTCCGAGGCCAGCGGGAGCGGCCTTTTACGCGCTCGACGCGGTGCAAGACGTCTCCCTCCTCCTGGTGCCCGGGCGCGCCACGCCCGCCGTCCACAACGCCATGGTGCGCTACTGCGAGGTGGCCCGCGATGGCTTGGCCTTCGCACTCTTGGACTCGCCCGCGGGCTACAGCGCGGCGGACATCGTCTCCTACGTCTCGCAGGAGGCCGCCCTCGAAGGCCTCTCTGAGCATGCGGCCCTCTACTGGCCCCGCGTCAAGGTGCTCAACCCCGCCCGCGGCGTCTTCGGCAACGTGGAGCAGCTCGTCGTCCCGCCCTCCGGCATCATCGCCGGCGTCTTCGCGCGCAACGACTCCGCGCGCCCCGGCGGTGTGTATGACGCCCCCGCAGGCATCGAAGCCGGGCGAATGTTCGGCGTCCTCGGCTTCGAGTCTAAGGAAGTTCTGGACGAAAAGAAGAGGGACCTCGTCTACCCCCGCCGCATCAATCCCCTCACCACGGGGCCGGGCCTGCCGCGCTTCATCGACGGCTCGCGCACGCTGAAGGCCAGCGGCAACTTCCCCTACGTCGCCGAGCGGCGGGGTGTGTCCTTCATCGAGCGCAGTCTCAAGGCAGGGCTGCAGTTCGCCCGGCACCGCAACAACACAGAAGGGCTGCGCGCCCAGGTGCGGCGCTCCATTGCCGCCTTCCTCCTCGCCCAGATGAAGAATGGCGCGTTCCGCAGCCAGGAGCCCGCCAAGGCCTTCTTCGTCGACGTCTCGGACGCCCTCAACCCGCCGTCCGTCGTCTTCGCCGGCAAGCTGGTGGCGCGCATTGGGCTCGCTACCAACAAGCCCGCCGAGTTCATCGTCCTGCGGGTTTCTCAGGACACCCGCGCCCTGGAAGCGGAGCTGGCTGGATGACACCCTCTCCTCAACCGCCTCCTCGTGCTTCTGCTCCCCTCGGCCCTCGCTTCTACGAGCACTCTTGTTTCTGTGGTTGCAGCGGTCGCCTCGAAATGAGCAAAGACCCGCGGCCCAACCGCATTCCAAGTTTTCTCCCTGGACACAACGCCAAGACGGGTTTCGAGCAGTGGGTTGCTGACAATCGAGGCAAGCATTTCTGTGCGTGCGGCTGCGGAGAATCCTTCGAACCGTCGCGTCAACATCGCCGCAAGGGCTTTCCCCGCTTCAAGCGGGGCCATGCCCTGCGTGTGACGCATCCGCGCGCGAAGAACATTGCCGGGTGGGTGCGCGAGCAACAAGGCGAGCACTCATGCGCCTGTGGGTGCGGACGCACCATCAGAATCCATCCTTCATACTACCGAGATGGGATTCCATCCTTTCGCCGCGAATGCATGCTGCGACTTCGCGTCCGTGAGAACCATCCGAACTGGGTTGCTGACCGCTCCCTGGTTCGCTCTGGCCGAGGCGGGCAATATTTAGTTCCGAGCATTCGGCGCGAAATCTTCCAAAGTGACGGCTACCGCTGTCGAGCCTGCGGAAGCACTGAAAACCTCACCACGGACCATGTCATCCCCGTATGTGAGGCCGGTGATGGCACGGCATCCAACGGGCAGACGCTCTGTGTGGACTGCCACAAAGAGAAGAGCCGTCGAGACCGGGAACGGTATTGGGAACGCAGGCGCAACGAACGAGCAGGAGAAGCAGATGGCCATCATCGGCAACCCGCGTAGTTTTCATAAGCGATTCCGCTTCGTTGTTGAAGCGGACTCAATCTCACACGCTGGCTTCCAGAAGTGCAGCGAGCTGTCCGTCGAGGTTGCCAACGTCCAGTACTTCGAGGGCGGCAGCCTCATCCCCAATAAGTCCCCGGGGCGCCTCACCTTCTCCGACGTCACCCTGGAGAGAGGCGCCACGCAGGACCACCAGCTCTTCGACTGGTTCCAGGACGTCGTCCACACCGCCAGCGGACTGGGCCTGCCGGACAGCCTCTACAAGCGCAACCTCGACATCGTCCAGCAGGACAGAGACGGCACCACGCTGCGCCGGTGGAGCCTCTCCCGCGCCTGGCCGGTGAAGTTCGTCGCAGGCGAGTGGGACAACGAGTCCGATGAAAATGTCATCGAAAGCGTCACCCTCACCTACGATTTCTTTGAGCTCACACGCTAGGCGGCCAAGCGCCTGGCTCTAGGTACTCTCGCCGCACCTCTTGACTCCGTAGTGCACTACAGGGTCCATGCTTTGGGCATGGACTCCAAGGACCGTCTCAGCATCGGTCAAGTCGCGCGCGGCGCTGGGGTCGGCGTCGAGACTGTGCGCTTCTACGAAAAAGAAGGGCTCGTCCCCAGGCCCGCTCGAAATGCTTCGGGCTACCGGCAGTACCCCGCCGACACGGTGCGACGCATTCGCTTCGTGCAGGCCGCGAAGGTGCTCGGATTCACCCTCAAGGAGATTCTCGAGCTGCTATCGCTGCGCGTTACGCGCGGCAAGACGTGCGCGGATGTGAAGGCTCGCGCGGTTGAGAAACTCAGCGATGTCGATGCCAAGCTCTCAGAGCTTCAGCGGGTGCGAGATGCCCTCGCGAAGCTCGCCGCATCCTGCACTGGGACAGGCCCTACAAGCGCGTGCCCCTTCCTCGATGCACTCGATTCCGAAGGAACTGCACATGCCGACCGTTGAACTCCTGTTCTTCCCTGACTGCCCGAACATTTCTGTTGCCCGCGAGCAGCTCCTGCGCGCTTTCGCGACGGTCGGCCTGTCGCCGTCATGGTCCGAGCACGACGTCACCGCGGAGAATGCTCCCGCCCACGTTCGCGGATACGGCTCTCCTACCATTCTCGTTGATGGCCGCGACGTCACGGGAGACGCGCCGGCAGGCGGCTCGGCATGTCGCATCTACATGGGGAGCGACGTTCGAGGCGCTCCTCCCATGGACGCCATCGTGACTGCGCTGCAAGCTTCGCCGCTCGCAAGCCCCCGAAAAGGCTTCGGCAGCAGCCTCGCGATTCTGCCCAGCGTGCTCAGCTCCGCGCTACCTGTCGTCGCCTGTCCCTCGTGTTGGCCCGCCTATGCCGGTGTACTCAGTGCACTCGGAGTACCCTTCCTGATGGGCGCGGCGTGGCTTCTACCGATTACCGCGGGCACGCTGCTAATCGCCCTCGGGAGCCTCGCCTACCAAGCGCGGAGGCACCGCAGCCTCGGTCCGCTCGTTCTCGGCGCAGCGGCAGCAACCGCCGTCCTTATCGGCAAGTTCGTACTGGAAGTGGATGCAGTCGTATACACGGGCACCGCGCTCCTCATCGGAGCCGCCGTGTGGAGCAGTCGGCCGAAGAAAGCCGCCCACGCACCTGATTCCTGTAGCTGTGCCCCCATGGAGTGACAACCTGGCGATGTCCCCGATTCGCCTCCCGAGGGCTTTGTGTCTCCGGGAGACAAATATGGCCGACATCGTTTCGTGCCCCTCGGGGCTGACGGGCCGCATTCGCGGCATGAAGGTGCGGGAGGAGCGGGTCCTCGCTGACCGCAAGCTGGCGAAGAGCGGCGGCCAGGTGGATGAGCTGCTCTCCGCGTGCTGGGAGGAGACTCAAGAGGCAGGCCCCTACGCCTTCGCCGACGGGAAGGTGGACTGGGGCCAGGTGCTGCAGGGGGACCGCTTCTTCGCCCTCCTCCGGGTGCGCGTCCTCACCTACGGCCCCGACTACGTCTTCGCCGTCCCCTGCCAGAATGCCGCCTGCCGGGTCCGCATCGACTGGGAGTTGGACTTGACGCAGTTGCCGGTACGCGCCCTCTCGGACGCCAGTCGCGCGGCATTCATGGCCGGCAACCGCTTCGAGACGACGCTGCCCGACGCCGGCAAGCGCGTGCGCTTCAAGCTGCTGACGGGTGAGGACGAGCGGCGCCTGCCGCAGCTGCAGCGCGCGGCGCCGGAGAAGCTGTTGTCCTCTGTCCTCGCCTACCGGGTGCTGGACGTCGACGGCGTGGACGCGCGCGACAAGCGCCGCTTCCTCGAGGACTTGAGCCTGCGCGACGCGGACTTCCTCGTCGACGAGTTCGACCGCGTCGACTGCGGGGTGGACACGACGCTCGAAGTCGAGTGCCCCGAGTGCTTCATGCGCCAGGAGGTGGAGCTCCCTTTCGACCGGGGCTTCTTCCTTCCGGGGAAGCAGCGGACGACGAGGCGCCGGGAGCGCTCCACCTCTTCCCTCGCGTGACGCTGGAGACATGGCGCGAGGGCCTCTTCCAACTGTGCTGGCACCAGCACGGAGGCAGCGGCCTCGCAGCTCCCCTCGGTGACGCCCTGGAGCTGCCCACCTCGGACAGGGACTGGCTCCTCGAGCGCATCGGCCAGCAGCGCAGTCGCGAGGCGAAGGCCTTGGAGAAGGCCGCGAAGCGGAGGTAGCGAATGCTCAACAACCTCGGCCTGGGCTTCGTCTTCACGGCACGGGACTTGGCCTCTGGCACCTTTCAAGGGGTGGAGCGCAACTTCATGAGCCTGGACAGGCGCGTGGGGTTGGGCACCGCGCGCATCGAAGGGGCCTTCCAGCGGCTCGGCGTCGCCATGGCCCTCTTCACGGCGGGCGCCGTCACCCTTGGTGCGTCGCTGTCCCTGGCCAACACTGCAGGCCAATTTGAGCAGGCCGTGGCGGGCGTGGCCGCCGTCTCTGGTGCCTCGGCCGAGGTGCTTGGGCAGCTTCGGGACGCGGCAATCCAAGCAAGCCTCGCCACGCAGTTCACCCCCACCGAGTCGGTGCTGGGCCTGCGCGAGCTCACCCAGGCCGGCTTCACTGCCGCTGAGGCCATGAAGCTGCTGGAGCCCGTCCTGGATTTGGCCGGTGGCTCGCTGGGGGAACTGACACCCCAGGGAGCGGCGGGCCTGGCGTCGCAGGCGATGAAGGCCTTCGGCATCTCCACCGACAAGGCAGCCCTCTCCGTCGACCAGATGCTCCAGGCCGTCAACGTCTTCGCCCTCAGCGCGAATGAGTTGCCCCTGGCCCTCGGAACCGCCGCGCGTGGTGCGCAGGCCCTCAACCAGTCCCTGCCCGAGACGCTCATCGCCCTGGGCCTCGTGAAGAACGTCGTCCCCGGCGTAGAGCGCGCCTCTACCGCCGTGGCCGTCGCCATGGAGCGCATGGCGGACCCGCAGGTGCAAGAGCACCTGCGCGGCCTGGGCGTTGCCGTCACCGACTCCAAAGGCAACTTCCTCTCCTTCCTCGGCATCCTCGACGAGCTGGCACCGGCCCTCAGCCGCATGACGGAGGCACAGCGCTCCGCATTCCTGCTGAAGGCCTTCGGCCGCGAGGCGCTGGGCGGCGTGAATGCCATCCTCACGCAGTTCACCAACGGCATCCGCAAGGACACCGGCGAAGTCGTCCGCGGCGCCGAGGCCCTCAAGTACCTGCGCGATGAGTTCGAGAATGCGGGCGGCACGGCCGAGGCGTTCCGCAAGCAGATGCTGGACACCTTCGAGGGCCAGAAGACGCTGCTCGCCGGCAACCTGGAGACGCTGGCCATCGTCCTCGGGGAGCCCTTCGCCCAAGTCTTGAAGCCCCTCGTCACCCTCGTCGCCAGCACGGTGCAGCAGGTGCTGGGTGTCTTCCAGGCGTTGCCTGGCCCGGTGAAGCGCGCCTTCGCAGCCTTCGCGCTCGGAGCTGGCGGCCTGGTTACTCTCGTCGGCACCGTCATCGCCGCGAAGGTGGGCCTGGCGCTGATGGTGGTGGGCCTCAAGGTGCTGGGCCTCACGCTGGGCAGCCTCCTGGCCACGGTGCTGCCAGCGGTAGCAGCTGTTGTCCTCCTGGGTGTCGCCGTGGCCGGCCTCGCCTACGCCTTCCGTCACAACCTCGGTGGCCTGGGCGACTTCGCGCGGCGTGTGCAGGAGCAGGTGACGCTCGCCTTCCGCGGCCTCGTCCAGCTCTTCGAGGACGGTGGCTTCTCCGGCGCGGTGCGGGAGGAACTGGGCCAGGCGCAGAACGCCGGCCTGAACGACTTCCTCATCAACCTCTACCTGTGGGCACACCGCGTCCACAGCTTCTTCTCCGGCCTGGCCGACGGCTTCTCCTCCGGGCTCGAAGCCGCACGCCCCACCCTCGACGCATTCCAGGCGACGTTGCGGCGTGTGGGCGAGGCGCTGGGCGTCCTCTCCGAGCGGGACGACGCGGCCACGGCGGCGGCGAAGTTCGCCGCCTTCGGCGACGCGGGGGCCACGGTGGGGCGCGCCCTCGCCCGCGTCTTCGACTTCGTCGTCAGGGGCCTGACGGCCGCCGCGGAAGTGGTGGAGGGCCTGGCGGGACAGTGGGGCTACATGAAGGCCGGCGTCGACGTCCTCCTGGGCAGCCTGGCGCACCTGGGCCGCGTCCTCGGCGGGGCGCTCTCTGGCCTCCTGGGCACCAGCTCCGCCGCGAGGGAAGGCGGCAGCATCTGGGTGGCCATGGGGCAAGCCATCGGGTTTGCCATCGGCAACATCACCACCGTCGTGGGCGTGCTGGTGTCCGCCGTCTCCCTCGTGGTGTCGGTGGTGGGGGGCATCCTCAACGCCGCCCTGGCGGCCTTCTCCGGCATCGTCGACGTCTTCTGGGGCGTGGTGTTGACGTTGGGGGGCGCCCTCACCGGCAACTGGGCCGAGGCCTGGACGGGGCTGAGGCTCATCGTCTTCGGCACGGTCGACGCAATCTCCGGCGTCCTCCTGGAGCTGGTGGGCGCCATCCTCGGCGTCGTGGACGCGGTGGCGAGCCTCTTCGGAGCGAACACCGGTTTGCAGCAGGCGCTGCGGACTGCCCGGCTGGGCCTCCACCGGGACTTGTCCGTCGCCTTCGGCCTCGAGGACTCCACCGGCAGCGCCGCCACACCGTCGCCCGTCGTCGCCACCGCTTCGCCCACCTCGCCAGTGGACTGGCCCCTGGAGTCCTCGTCCATGCCGGCGGTGGCGGCCCTCCAGGCCTCGCTGCCCCAGCCCGAGGTGCTCTCCTCGCAGCCGGCCGCGACTCCCGCCGCGCCCGTCCTCGTCAGCCTGCAGGTGGACGGCGAGGTGCTTGCCCAGGCCACGGCGCGCGCCGAGAGAGACGCAGCCTCCCGCAGCTTCTCCCCCATGCCGGCGTACTGAAAGGCGGGCCCCACGTGCCCATCGCTGCCGGCCTCGCCCGTCCTCCCCGCTGCGTGTTGGTGAATGTCCTCACCGGCGAGGCCATGGAGTGCCTCTTCAACCCCACCCAGCTCACCGAGAAGCTCCAGGTGAATTGGAATCGCCTGGCGGTGCCGGGCCTCTCCCACCAGGTGCTCCAGTTTCAGGGCACTTCCAACCGGCAGTTGGCGGGCGTGGAGTTCTACCTGGACACATTCTTCGCCACGCAGCAGGCCGACACGTCCAACATCATGGCGTTCCGCGGCTTCCTGCGGGCGCTCACCGTGCCCCCGGCGGGCACCGAGGGTGTGCTGGCGACAGCACCGCCGCGTGTCCTCGTCCTCTGGCCCGGCATCCTCACCGTGGAGTGCGTCGTCGCCAGCGTGGAGTTCCAGTACCGCCAGCTCGCCGTCGACGGACGCGTCCTCGTCTACACCGCCACCGTCACCTTCGAGGAGGTGCTGGACACCCGCGTCACCTCTGAGCAGCTCCGTCAGGAGGTGCCGTAGTGGCCCCTCACGCCGGCAGCCGCTACTCCTTCTCCCTCGGCCTCCGGGACGAGGTCGGCCGCCTCTTCCTCACCGAGAGAGTCCCCTACGGCTTCCAGCCGCACGCGGACACGCGCGTCCACCTCGTGGCGCAGGGCGACTCCCTCTGGGGCCTCGCCGGCCGCTACTTCGCGCCCCTCCCGCGCGCCTGCGGCTTCTGGTGGGCCATCGCCGACTTCCAGCCGGAGCCCATCATCGACGCGACGCTGGAGCTGGAGGCCGGGCGACGCGTCTACATCCCCTCGCTGCGCGTCCTCACCGACGTCATCCTCAGCGAGCAGCGGCGGAGGGCCAGCGAATGACGCGGCCCCTCGACAGGAGCGCGCCTGGCGTGCGCCTCACGCTGCTGGCACACGAGAAGGCCCGCAGCGGTGAGCCCCTCTCCCTGGAGGGCCGTGTCCTCGGCCTCACCTTCGAGGACTCCGCGACGAAGGCCGACAAGCTGTCCCTCCAGTTGGACAACTTTGACCTGGCGCTCTTCGACAGGGCCGAGCTGGTGGGCGGCGCGGTGCTGGAGGTGTCCTGGGGCTACCCGGGCCTCATGGCACCTCCGCGGCGAGTGGTGGTGAAGAAGCTGAAGGGCTTTCAGGTGCTCACCGTCGAGGGCCAGGCGCTCTCCGCCCTCATGCACCGCGAGGCGAAGACGCGCACCTGGAAGGGCAAGACGCGCGCCCAGGTGGTGCGCGAGGTGGCCGCCGAGTACGGCTACGAGGAGGACTCCGTCCACGTCGAGGACACAGGAGAGCCCTTCGACACCATCCACCAGGCCGGGGAGACGGATGCGAGGTTCCTCCGCCGCTTGGCCGCGCGGGAGGAGTTCGAGTTCCACGTCGACGACAGGGGCCTCACCTTTGGCTCGCGCAACCAGGCCGCCGCGCCCACACAGGTGCTGTGGTGGTACGCGGACGCGGGCCGGGGCGACATCCTCTCCGTCAACGTCGAGTCGGAGCTGGGCCGCCGAGTGGGCCAGGTGGGCGTCCGTGGCCGTGACGCCATGGCCAAGGCAACCATCGACGCCCAGGCGAGCAGTGCCACCGTGGAGCGCACCACGCTCGCGGACTACCTCGAGGTGGTGGACAAGCGCACGGGCACCACGTCGCTGCAGCTTCGCAACAGCACCACCAGCGTCCAGCCCACCTCGGCGTCGACACCTGCCCAAGCCCAGCGCGAGTCCGAGGCCCGCTTCCGACGCGCGGAAGCCGGCACCGTGAAGCTGTCCCTCCAGGTGGTGGGCAACCCCGCCCTGCGCGCGAAGTCCGTCGTGGAGGTGCGCGGCATCTCCAGCTTCCTGTCCGGGAAGTATTACGTCACCGAGGCGAAGCACGTCCTCTCCGCGTCTGGCTACACCACGGCCTTGAAGCTGTCGCGCGACGGCACCGGCCGCCGGCAGCAAGCCACTCCCGAGAAGCAAGGCCAGCCCCAGGGCGGACAGCCCAACACCAGCGCACCCGAGGCGACTGGGGCGCTGAAGGAAGTCGAGGCCTTCGAGAGGGACACCGGCACCCGGTACATCGAGTACCGCCGCGACGGGCAGCCCATCGGTGTCGAGGACCCTGAAGCCGGAATGAGTCTCCCCAGGTAGCGAGCCCACCATGAGCACCTTCGACGACGACATCCTCGCCCACGACACGCGCCTGCTCGGCATGTACGTGGGCTACGTCACTAGCCGCGACGACGAGGCGCAGCTCGGCCGCGTCCGCGTGTGCATCCCCGGTGTCCTCGAGCCCGAGTCCGCCTGGGCCTGGCCCCTGGGCACCTCCGGCGGGGGCGCCAAGGACACGGGCTTCTTCGCGGTGCCACACGTCGGCGCAGAGGTGGCTGTCTTCTTCAACCAGGGCGACGTCGACGCGCCCTACTACCTCAGCGCGCACTGGGGGAAGCCGGGCGGACAGAGCGAGGTGCCCGAAGAAGCCCAGGTGTCTCCGCCCGACAACCGCGTCCTCGCCACGCCCACCTTCCGCGTCGAGTTGGACGAGTCCGTGGGCCACCGCAAGCTGAAGCTCACCAACCGGAAGACGGGTGACTGCCTCACCTTCGACGCGGAGGAGAACACCGTCACCCTGGAGGCCACCACCGCCCTCACCCTGCGTGCGGTGGGCGCCATCTCCCTCGAAGCCGCTCAAGTCACCATCGCCGGGCGCGTGGTGCGCCCCATCGCCGACCCGATTTGAGGAAGCCCATGGCACTACCCATCTGCATCCACATCCCGCCGTTGCCCGAGGCGCCCACGCTCACCCTGCCCGGCGGAGCCACCTTGCAGCACCACCAGCTCCTGCAGGCCGTCCAGCCGGCGCTCGCGCCGCTCACGCCAATCTTCGACATCATCGGCGCGGTGCTGGCCCTCGTCGAAGTCGTGAAGGCAATACCTGACGCGCTGGGGCCTCCGCCGGACCCGACAGCCATCGCCGCGGCCCTGCCGAATGTGGCGGAGAAGGTGTCCAAGCTGCTCCGCCTCGTCCCCCAGCTCTCGGTGCCGTACACGGTGGTGGGCGTCATCGACATCGTCCTGGGCGAGCTGGGCCAAGCGCGAAACCAGCTCGTCCACCTGCAGCTGCGCCTGTCGAGTGTGGCGCGGGCCCGGCAACGCGCCGCCCAGCTTGGAGACGCGGGACTCCTGGCGGTGGCCGGCTGTGCGGAGGCCAACGCCGCGCAAGAGGCCGTCAACATCGGCAAGGCCCTCGCTGCCCTCTCCCAGCTCATGGCCCTGCTCAACGTCTTCCTGGGGCTTGTGGGTGGGCCCCAGGTGCCGAACTTCTCCAGCCTTGAGGGGAGCCCGTTGGAAGAAGCCATTGCCCCCCTCGACGCCATCGTCCGCACGCTGCAGCAGGTGCGCGCGGCCATCCCCATTCCGTGAAGAGGACACCTTGAGCCAGCAACCTCGGAATCTCCTCATCCCCTTCCGCAGAGACAAGAAGCGGGACTTCGCCGTGGGCAGCGGGGCCGAACTACTCGCCTCGAAGGTGCGGCAGGTGCTGCTGACGGAGGGCGCCACGCCTCACTCCACTGGCGAGCTGCCCTGGCGCACCAGCTTCGGCGCGGGCCTCTCGCGGCTGCGCCACCAGCGCAACGACACGGTGTTGGCGGAGCTGGCGCGCGTGTACATCCGTGACGCCCTCGCGCGCTGGCTGCCTGGCGTCCATCTCGAGCAGGTCCGCATCGTTCAGGAGGCAGCCACTCTGATGCTTCGTATTCGAGTGCGCGAGCACAGCGCGACGACGGCATTGGACGTACATCTCGAAGAATAAGAACCACTTCGAGCCACAACCTTCTTTCGCATCGGGAATTTCACGACACACTTCATCCAGAGTCGAAAGTTCGGTCGCGAGAAAGAGCTCTCAAACTGAACTCCAGCGTCAAGCTCTGCCACTCAAGCTAGGCGAGAAGGGACCACAGAGTGTAGCCTACATGCGTGGCACTTCCAGCCTGGAGGGAGGCGAAACAAGGCAACATCCACCCGCCCGAACGCAAGACAGCCAGCACACAAACCCACATCCCTACCCCTACGCCACAATGAACAACCTGATAATTCAAAGACCAGATGGATCCATCGAAACAACGGACGGCCAGACGTTACTATTCAGCACAGAGCGTTTTGAGCGCGACATCGTACGAGGAGATGCCTGTTTCATTTGCGGCACCAGCCGAAACTCAGGCCAAGCATTCAACGACGAGCACATCCTTCCGCGATGGCTACTGCGAAAGTTCGATCTATTCCGGAGCACAATCACCCTCCCCAACAACACAAAACTCACATATGGACAATACACCCTCCCATGCTGCGCAAGCTGCAACTCGCAAATGGGCCAAACTTTTGAAAATCCCATCCAAGAACTCTGCGAAGGCGGGCTCGAGCGCGTCGGTCAATTCATCAAACAAAACGGCACCGCCCTGTTCTTCCGTTGGCTCTCACTCATCTTCCTCAAGACCCACCTAAAGGACAATACCCTATACCAGACTAGAGATCGCCGCTCTGGCGACCTTCGTAGAATTGCGGACGCATACGGTCATGCCGATCTTCACCACATCCACGCAGTCGCACGCTCATTTCACACGAAGTCAATCTTGGATGAGTCGGCGTTTGGGTCATTGCTGTTCCTCCCGGCAAAGCAGGTAAGCGGAATCATTCAACCATTCGACTTCGCAGATCTCTACGCCTCAAAATCGCTCCTCCTTCGCATCAACGACTTTTGCCTCATCGCCGTGTTCGATGACAGTTGTGGCGCCCTGAGCCTATTTATGAATGAGCTCGAGAGAATTCGCGCACCGCTCTCGCCCGCCCAATTGCGCGAAATCTTCGCGCACATCTCATTCATCTCAGCCAACCTTAAAGAGCGACCACTATTCCACTCCACCTTCAACAAGACCTGCCACACAATAAAAGGCAGCCACCCATCAGAAGTACAACTCAACGATCCACCAGCAACACCGTTCGGAGAGTTTCTGTTTGCCGCCCTCTCAAACGTCATACAGACGCACCCAGGCCGTGAACGAATCTCAGCATCAATCCGCGAGGGCAAGTACAGCTTCCTCTTTGATGCGAACGGAAATCAAATCGACGACTCTGTGATTCTACGGCCCTAGCATTCGAGCCAGCCGCACCAGTCGCCGCCCCAGGCCAAGCATAAGATACGCTTCTCGGCGAGCCTCCCATAGAAACCTAACACTACCCGGTCAGATGAATCGGGTGCGGACGCCCCGTGTTGACGGAGCATGACGCCCACCCAGTTACACAAGCTTGACTGGGAGCTGAGCGAGTTCCTGGACTCGATGACGGAGGGAATGGGCCGGACCGAGAGACGTCGCGCCCTCGGCGGCTACCTCACTGGGCTGCTGCTCGACGGAGAACGCAAGAGCATCGAGCCCATGGCGGCCCGGCTCGTCGCAGCCCCCGAGCAGACAGAAGCCATGCGCCAGCGGCTTCAGCAGTGCGTGTCCGGCGCGGCTTGGGAGGACTCCGAAATGCGACGACGTCTGGCGCGGAAGCTTGAGCGCGAGCTACCGGGCTTGGAGGCCCTCGTCATTGACGACACGGGCTTGCCGAAGAAGGGCGTGCATTCGGTGGGTGTGGCGCGCCAGTACTCGGGCACCCTGGGGCGGACGGAGAACTGCCAGGTGGCCGTCAGCCTGCATGTTGCTGGAGAGAAGGGCAGCGGCTGCATCGCCATACAGTTGTACCTGCCTGAGGAGTGGACGCGCAGCAGGAAGCGCTGCAAGGCCGCGGGCGTCCCGGCTGGAGTGAAGTTTCAGAAGAAGTGGCAGATAGCGCTGCGCCAATTGGATGACGCCTTGGCGTGGGGCGTACGCCGGCACCTCGTGCTGGCCGATGCCGGGTATGGCGATGCACGGGAGTTCCGCGACGGCGTGCGAGAGCGCGGCCTGCACTACCTCATGGGTGTGCAGGGCACGCGCAAGGTGTGGCCGCCCGGCGCCAAGCCGCGCAAGCCCGAGAGGGAGCCGGGGCAGAACGGGCGCACGCGCACGCGCTACGTGGCCGCGGGCGTGCAGCCCTGGGCCATCGAGGAGTTGGCGCTTCAGCTTCCGAAGGAGGAATTCCAGACAGTCTCTTGGCGCGAGGGCAGTCGGGGCGAGCAGTCCTCCCGGTTCGCCGCCGTGCGCGTGCGGACGGCGGAGCGGCACGTCCAGCGAGCTGCGCCGAGTGAAGAGGTATGGCTGCTCATCGAGTGGCCCCAGGAGGAGAAGGCTCCAACGAAGTACTCGCTCTGCTCGCTGCCCGCGAACACGTCGCTTACGGAGTTGGTGCGCTTGTCCAAGCTGCGCTGGAGAGTGGAGCGCGACTACCAGGAACTCAAAGGCGAGGTGGGGCTTGACCACTTCGAGGGGCGAGGGTGGCGAGGCTTCCACCACCATGCCACCCTCTGCATGGTAGCCCACGGATTCCTCGCGCTCCGCCGGGCGCTTTTCCCCCCGGAGGAGAACACGCTGGACACTGCCCGAGGTGCGCCGCCGCCTTCAGCACCTGCTGCTGCGCCGCATCGGCCACTGCCCACTGTGCCTGCGTCACATCAACGCCCGTGCACCTCCTCGGGGGCCGTCACGCATGTGACCGGGTAGTACTAAATGCCCAGCTCGGGGGAACCAAAAGAAGTCACCTGTCCCCTAAGAAGTGAGCCGCAGGCCTTTGTCTCCCGGTGGAGGCCTTCGCCGACGTGCCACTTCTCTCCGCGTCCACCGACTACACCCACCGCGACTTCGACGCCCTGCGCGCGCGCCTCGTCGCGCTTGTGAAGAGCGTCTTCCCCGACTGGAGCGACTTCGACGTCGCCAGCTTCGGTAATGTCCTGCTGGAGATGTACGCCTTCATCGGCGACGTCCTCGGATTCTACCAGGACAACCTCGCCCGTGAGTCGCGACTCTCCACTGCGACCCAGCGCCGCAACGTCATCGCCCTGGCGCGCATGCTGGGCTACCGGCTTCACGGCGCGCAGGCGGCCACGGCCGAGGTAGAGCTGCGCCTAGCCCAGCCTCCCGCCGCCCCCGTCACCTTCCCCGCCGGCACCATCGTCCGCACGCAGGAGGTGACGGAGGCCGTCCGCTTCCAGTTCCTCTCGTCCGTCACCATTCCGGCCGGCGCCAACCCGCCGCGCTTCGTCGCGGTGGTGGAGCACTCGAAGACGCACACCCAGCTCTTCGACGCCCGCGGCCTCGCCGACTTCGAGGCGCACCTGGACTTCGCGCCCTACCTCGACGGCTCCGCCCGCGTGTCCACCCCCCAGGGCGCCTTCACCGAGGTGGACACCTTCCTCAACTCTCGCGCTTCCGACGCCCACTTCCTCGTCAGCGTCGACCAGGGGGACAGGGCCACCGTCCGCTTCGGCACCGGCACCAACGGCCTGCCACCCGCTGGCACCGTGGCAGTGGTGTACAAGACGGGGGGCGGCGCGGCCGGCAACGTGGACGCGGGACGCCTCGTCGTCGTGGAGGGCAGCTTCCGGGACGCCCACGGCCACGCGGTGCAGGTATCCGTCCACAACCCCGCCCCCGCCTCGGGTGGCGCGGACAGGCAGACGGTGGCCTCCGCGAAGCTGCTCGTCCCCGAGAGCCTCCGGGCCCTGACGCGCACCGTCTCCCGCGAGGACTTCGAAATCAACGCCCGGCGCCTGCCCGGTGTGGCCCGCGCCCTCATGCTGACGTCCAACGAGGACGCCACCATTGGGGAGAATGCCGGCATCCTCTACGTGGTGCCCCAGGGCGGCGGGGTGCCCACGCCCGCGCTCAAGGCCCAGGTGCTGCGCCAGGTGACGGAAGTCTACCCCTGCACCCTCACCTTCCAGGTGAGCGTCCAGGAGCCGGTGTACCGGCGCGTGGACATCTCCGCCCGCCTCTTCCTGCGCCAGGGCGCTTCGGCCCAGGACGTCGCCGCACGTGTCCGCCAGGCGCTCACTGCCCACTTCCGCATCAGCGAGCCGGACGGCACGCCCAACCCGCGCATCGACTTCGGCTTCAACCTCAAGGACGCCCAGGGCTTCCCGGCCGGCGAGGTGGCCTGGTCCGACGTCTTCAACGTCATCCGCGACGTGTCCGGCGTCCGGAAGCTGGGCGACGCGCGAATGGACCTGACACTCAACGGCCTGCCCGCGGACGTGAAGCTGACGGTGCGGGAGCTGCCGGTGCTGGGCAGCGTCACCCTGCAGGACGGGGACACCGGAGGGCTCCTCTGACATGGCCCTCCTCAACCCCAGCTTCGAGGACGCGGGCGCACGGCCCGGCGAGGCTGCACACTGGACGCTGACGGCGGTGACGCGCTTTGAAGCCCTGGCGGGCTTCGGTGTGCCGGAGGAGGCCTGCGAGGACTTCGAGCGGTGGCACACGTGGCGCACCTCCCTCTCCGACGTCTCTGTGGCCCTCGCCTTCTTCTCCGGGCAGCGCGAGGGCTTCGAGGCCTTCTCCCGAGGTTGGGACAACGACGGCTTCCTCTTCGAGCTGCCGACCGCTCAGCTCGTCCCGCACCTCTTCGAGGGGCAGGCCGCCGAGACGTGGGGACAGGGGCCCTTCCTCACGAGTTGGGCGGACATCACCTCCTTGGCGGGCCTCTTCAGCGACTTGCCGCGGGAGGACTTCGAACAGCGCTGGCACACCAACGAGGCCTACGCCTGGCGCTGGGAGGACGTGACGGCGCGCGGGGCCCTCTTCAACACCACGCAGCCCGTCGAGGACTTCGACACTGGCTGGCCTGTGGCCACCACGCAGTGAGGACACCATGGCACTCGCAGACTGGACTTACCTCAACGGCGGACTGGACATCGCCACCGTGGACAGGGGCGTGACGGCGGGCATTGCCCGTCCCCCGGGCGGCGGCAACTTCCTCTTCGCCTTCAACTCCCTCTCCGCCGCGCAGGGCGCAGTGGGTCTCTTCGCCAACCTCCCTGACTTCGCCCCCATGGCCAAGGGAGGCAGCATCCGCGGCTGCCTTCAGCGCGGGCCCGGCGGCGGCTCCACCGGCTTCTCCCCCTTCCTCTTCCTCTGCGGCCAGGGCACCTCCGTCAATGACTCCGCCTACCTCCTGGGCCTCTCCGACGACGAGCCGCACCGCGTGGTGCTACGCAAGGGTGCGGTGGCCACGGGGCTTCCCGACGCGGACGGGCCCGGTGTCCTCCTGAAGTCCTCGGCCAGCTTCACCCAGGGCACTTGGCTGCACCTGCGGCTGGACGTCGTCGTCAACGCCAACGGCGATGTCGTCCTCAAGGCCTTCCACAATGATTTGGCCGCGCACCCGCTGGGCTCGCCTCCCGACTGGCAGCCCGTGCCAGGCATGGCCGACTTCGTTGACGATGCCCTCGGCATCAACTCCGGCAGCCAGCCCCTCACCTCGGGCCGGGGCGGCTTCGGCTTCGCGGTGCGGGACGTCACCCGCCGGGCCTACTTCGACTCGCTCGAGCTGTCCCGTCAGGTGTGAAGCAATGGCCCTCACCGCATTCACCAGTCGCCTGGGCCTGGGGCAGGGCCGCATTCGGCCCCAGCGGGCCACGCCTGCCTCGGGCGAGTACCTCTTCGTCCTCGGAGACGAGGAGCCTGGGCGCCGCTTCGAGCTGGCCCCCGGGGACTTTGCCGAGGTGACGCAAGCAGTGGACGTCACCGGCGTGGACCTGGTCCGCACCGCTTTGCGCCTCCGTGTGCCGCCAGGCGCCCCGGCGGGCCTGGCCTGGGAAGCGTCCCTCGTCGTCGATGGGGTGAAGTACGCCCGCTGCCTCGGGCGCTCTAGCCGCGAGCGCCTCGTCGCAGACATGGCCGCCAACGTCTCGAAGCTCTCCGGCGTCCACACGGTGGGCGTCCGCTTGGAGCTCGTCTCCTCGTGAGGAAGCCCCCATGGCCACGGTTGAGCTGCCCGCCCTCTACGTCGACACCGTCTCCCTCTTCGCCGAGACGCGCCGCCCCCTCCTCCTCAACCGCGCTCCGGGCCCCGAGGAGGAGGACGTCCCCGTCGATGCCGCGCTGGAGCTGGAGGTGGTGGACGTCGGCGCGGACGGCATTGCCCGGGCGGCCACGCGCGTCTGGGTGGGTGGAGTCCTCGCCTTCGAGGGCGGGGCCAGCGTCGAGGTGCAACCCGCCTTCACGGGGCCCCTGGCGGAGGTGACGCAGACAGCGGACACCCTGCGCGTGGTGCTCCACCCGGCGGTGCCGCTGGCCAGCCAGGCCACCGTCTCCGTCCACGTCGCCTCGGCCACGGCCGGCGGCGCGCACCTCCTCGACGAGACGTACACCTTCACCGTGGAGGACCGCACTGCGCCCCGGCTCGTGGGCGCCCAGGCCCTGGCGCCGAAGTCCGTGCGCCTCGCCTTCGACGAGGACGTGCGGGTGCCTCCCTCGGCGCGCTTCACCTTCACGCCTCGTGGCGCCCCCGCAGTCCCGGTGGCCTCCCTCGAGGCCGCGGCCGACGGCCCCCTCGTCCACCTCGTCCTCGACACGGAGCTGACGCCGGACGTGGGGTACGAGGTCCTCGTGGAGGGCGTGACGGACGCACACGGCAACCCGGTGCTCGCCCCCTACCACCGCGCCACCTTCGCGGGCTTCCGTCCAGCCCGGCCACCCTCCCGGAGCTTCCAGCTCTGGAACATGCTGCCGGGCCACAACCGCCGCGACGACGTGACGGGCGACCTGCGCCGCTTCATCTCCTGTCTCCAGGAGGTGACGGACTTGCTCCTGGCTGACTTGGACGCCTTCCCCGACGTCTTCGACTTGGAGCGCGCGCCGGAGGACTTCCTGGACGCCATCCTCCAGGACTTGGGCAACCCCTTCGCCTTCGAGCTGGACGTCCTCGCCCGGCGCCGCCTGGCCGCCATCCTCGTGGACATGTACCAGCAGAAGGGCACCGCGCTGGGCCTGCGCAACGCCATCCGCTTCTTCCTTGGCATCGAGGTGCGGGCCATTTCCCCGTTCGCCTCCGACACCCTCGTGCTGGGTGAGTCCGAGCTGGGCGTGGACTGGGTGCTGGGCCCCTCGGAGCGCTTCGCCCGCTACGCCTTCAACGTCGAGGTGGAGCGCCTCCTCTCGCCTGCGGAGCGCCAGCGCCTGCGCACCCTCGTCGAGTACCTCAAGCCCGCCCACACCCACTTCATCGACTTGGTGGAGCCCCTGCCCCCCATTCTCCCCGAGCACTGGGAGCTGGGACTCAGCGAGCTGGGCGAGACGACGACACTGCACTGACGTCCGCCTAGCATGTCCCCGATTTCGCGCGCCCTGCCTTTGCCTTCCTCTGGAGGGCACAGGCATGAGCAACCGGCTGGATTTTTTCTTCAGGCAACGTGTCAGCGAGGCCGAGCTGGACCTGGCCTTCGCCCAGTTGGAGCAGGCGGACAGAAGCCTCGCCTCGGACTTGGGCATCCACGGCGTCATCTCCGGGGCCGTGCCCGCGCCGCATTCCCCCGTGCCCAACCTCTCCGTCGACCTGACGGCCCCGGCTCGCGCCTACGACAACCTCGGCCAGCGCATCTTCTTCGGCACGGGCCAGACGGTGGACTGCGCGGTGGACGTCTCCGGCATCCCCACCGACGTCTCCACCTCCGGCAGCGAGCGGTGGCTGGGCGTCTTCCTGCGCTTCACCCGCCTGCTGTCGGAGCCGCGCACGGACGGCAACTCCCAGCAGGTGTACTTCCGCCGCGACGAGTCCTTCGAGCTGGTGGTGCGCCAGGCGCCGGAGGGCCCCGTCGGCCAGGCGCCCAAGCCCGCCCTCCAGCCCGACGAGTTGCTGCTGTGTGACGTTCGGCGCCGCCCTGGGCAGACGCAGATTCTCGCCGCGGACTTGGACACCTCCCGCCGCCAGGTCTTCATCTTCGCCCGGGGCACCTCCGTGGCCGTGGAGAGCGGCACCTGGGACGTCCTGAGCCCCAGCGCGGACACGGTGCAGGCGACGCTGGACGCGGTGGACGCCGAGTTGGCCGGCCACTTCTCCGGCGCCACCCGGAGGCACGAGGCCAGTGCCGTGGACTACGCGCCCCACGGCTTCATCACCTCCACCACCGTGCAGGAGGCCGTGGACGAAGTCGTCGACAAGCTCTCCTCGGCCGCCGCTGGCACACCGGGCGCCTCCCGCGTGGGCGCGGACGCGGTGCCCGGCACGCCCAACCTCCTGCCGGCGGGCACCGTGGACGCACAGCTCTCCTCGCTGCTGGGCTTCGTCAACGCCCACCAAGGCGCAGCCACGGGGGCCCACCACGCCAGCGCCATTGGCGCCTCGCCCCATGGCTACGTCAGCAGCACCAGCGTCCAGGCCCAGTTGCAGGAGGTCGTCACTCGCCTCGGCGAGACGACGGCCGGAAGCCCCGGTGCGTCTCGTGTCGGAGGAGACGCACTGGCCGGGACGCCTCACACCCTCCCCGCCAGCAGCCTGCGGCAGCAGGTGGCCGCGCTTCTGGGCTTCCTCAACGGGCACGTCACACAAGGCGCAGGGGCCCACGCAGCCACTGCCATCTCTGTTGCGGACACGGGCAACCTGCTGACGACGGCTACCGTCGAAGCGGCCCTCGCTGAAATCCTCGCGGCCTTCAGCAGCGGACACTACCGGAGCAACGAGACGGCGGCAGGCCAGCACAAGGCCATTCTCCAGCCCAGGCTGGGCACTGGCCGCGTCCTCCTCCTCGACGCCCTGGGCGTGGGAGGCGCAGCCGCGCGTCTGCGTCTCTACGCTGACGACGACTCGGTGTGGTTCACCCTCAACGCGGCCTGGAATGGCAGTGCCTGGACCCGGGACACCACCGGGGCGGCTGCAGGCGGATTCCGCCTCTCGCGCAACGAGGCGGAGTTCCTCCACGACGCCAGCGCTGGCGTCGCCTTCACCTCTTGGACGCGCACGTTGCGGCTCCCCCTGAGTAGCACCGCCAGCAACACTTCCTTCGAGGTGGCGGGCAGCGTGCGCGAGGTGGGCCGGCTCGGCCTCCAGTACAGCAACAGCGACACGGCCGCGCACGACAACCTGGCCGGCGGCGGCTCGGTGACGTTCCGCAGCCGCTTTCCCACCGCGCCCTCCTCCATCACCCTCACGCCCTACGCCACCAGCGGCAGCTTCGTCGGCAACCCCACCGTCATGGTGCCGGACAGAGACGGCTTCGCCTTCTACTGCCACCAAACCATCCCCGCACTGGGCGCCACGTACTGGTTCGGCTCGTACACCGCTGTCGCGTGAGGACGCTCCCCATGGCCATTCACGAAGTCACCGCCGACGACGTGCTTCAACGCTGTGCCCGGTGCGGCAGCGGCAATCGCCTCTCCCTCGACACCCTGGAGGTCGGCGTCGCGCGCCGGGAGGACGTGGACGACGGCCTCGTCCAGCTCCCTCCCTGTCCCGCCTGCCGCTCCACCGAGTTTCTCATCCGCGCGCCCGAGGGTGAGCCGGAGCATCCGGCACCAGGCAGCTTCGGGCACCTGCACCGGCTCCTCGTCGGCCACCTCCATGCCGAGCTGGTCCAACGCGGGCGCCTGCACACGGTGCTCAAGCCCAAGGGGGGCGGCGCCGGCAAGGTGGTGGTGCGGCCCCTTTCTCAGGAGGCTCGCGAGCGCTGGTTTCCGCAGGGCCTCCGAATTGAGGTGCCACCCGACGAGCAGCCCCGCGTCCCCGGGGAGTCCAGTCAATAGGCATACACTGCCAGCAACACAGAGGACTCTCCACGCCCGTCACGCCTCGATGCACCCTCGAACCCCTCTCCTCTCCGCTTGCTATGTCTCGAAGGCAGAGCGTGTATGTCTTCGCGCGCCCCACTGCGCGCCAGGGAGACACCTATGGTTATCGGCACTGACACCACCTACCTCGGCAACGAAATCCCCGGCCTCCAGGGACAGAAGGTCCGCATCTTCGCCGTGTTACACGGCGGCACCCGCCCTGACGCCGACCCGGACGCAGACGACTACTACGCGGACACGGACGAGAAGCTGGCGCGCCTCGGGGGCGTCACGGCCGAGGACCGCATCGACGCGGCCCCCATTCGCCCGGACGGCACTACCTCCTTCGTGCATGTCGACCCGCGCGCCATCGACTTGGAGTGCTTCGCGCACCTGCGCAATCCCAGCGCACAATGACTTGCCATACGCGCGCAACAGAGCGTGTATGCCTCACGCGCGCCACCCAACGGCGCACCAAGGGATGAAACAATGACACCCCGCAAGCCACGCTCGACCAGCACCGCGAAGCCTGCCCGGGCGCCCGAGGCAACCCTCGAGCGCATCGCACGCGAAACGCTCAACATCGACACCTTGAAGACACGCAACAGCGACCGCCTCGACTTTCACGATGTGTCGGTGTGGCGCCTGAAGGATGCCCTCGAAGCCGCCTTTCAGGCCGGCCTGAGCGCCGCCAGCAGCCCCCGCAGCAAGTAGCGCCTCCCCTCACCACTCACGCCCCGTTCAGCGGGGCAGCCGCGCAGGAGGGCCGCCGGGCCGCCCACCTGAATGGCAGACGTGTACCCACGGCCCGGAAAGGAACAACCACCATGCCTCGCAACGCCGCACCGAAGACGAAGAAGCTGGAGTCCATGAGCGTGACGGAGCTGCGCGCCCGATACCTCGAAGTGGTGGGTGAGGAGACGCGTAGCACGAACAAGACGCACCTCATCCGCCGCATCGAGGAGGCCCTCGCAGCGAAGAAGCGGCGCGGCCCCTCCCGCCGGGCGACGGCCGCCGCCCCCAGCGCGCCTCCAGCGCCCGCCGCACCAGCCCCCGCGCCAGCCGCAGGCACGCAGCCTGCCCCTCGGCGCGGGCGCTTCGCAAACATGTCGCTAGCGGAGTTGCAGGCGAAGTACAGCGAAGTCGTGGGGCGCCCGACGGGTAGCAGCGACACCTCCTACCTCAAGTGGAAGATTCGGGAGGCGGAGGCCGGACGCGTGCCGGTGGGCCCCCGCCCGGAGCGTGAGGCCAAGGTGCGCGAAGACGGCAAGCGCGTCATCCCCCTCACGTACGACGCGGAGGCTCTCGCGGCCCTGGACAAGGCCTGGCGCGAAGCGGGACTCCCGAGCCGGGCTCGCTTCTTCCGCCGAGCGGTGCATCGCGAGCTGACGGCCATGGGCGCCACCGAAGCCGCCGCGCACTTCGCCGCCGATGCCGCTGAGGAGTAAGGCCATGGCGTCGAAGCAACAGGGCACCGACGCCCTCGCGGCGGAGGCACTCCGCAAGGCGCTCGCGGGCGCCCGTGTGGAAGTGAAGCTGGCCCTCCCCGAAGGCGGCGCCGAGTTGCAACCCGAAGTCGAAGTCGCCTTCCCCCAGGGCACCTCCGCACGCCAGCGCAACGCAGCCCTCCTCCTTCTTGCCGCACAGGTGGAGCTGCGCACCCCGGAGCAGGAGCACTGGCTCGTCGAATCGGAGGTGTTCGACGACGGGCTCAGGGGCCGCGTCTACCTGCTGTTACTCGGAGTCGGCGGTCCTCGGCCAACTCGTGACGAGGCAGAGCGAGGGTTGCAAGTTTTGCATTGCGCCCTCCGATGACACGGACATGCGGGTGGCAGCTCGTCCTGCCGCCCGGAAGGAACGCGGTCGATATGACACCTGAAGAAGCAAAGTTCACGAAGAAGCTGAGAGCCCAAGAGTCCGTCCGACGCCCAACCAACCCTCGTCACTGCTGGGCGGTCGTCAAGAAGCCCAGCACCGGCAGCGCGTTCGCGAGGAATTTCGGCCTGTACGGCAACTGCGAACACCGCCCCCGGAAAGGCATGAGGACCTGCACCATCCACCGCGACAGAGAAGAGGCTGCACAGGCATTGGGTGGCATCTGAGTCGCTTTCGATGGGGGCCGTCTGCCCCGCCACCGTTTCTCTTCACCAAGCCCTCGCTCAACGCAATCTCACGAGAACAACATGAAGACACGCAGCGAATTGGAAGCGATGACCGTCAAGCAGCTACGTCGCTACGTCATCGACCGCGGACTCAGCTTCCCCTACCTGGGCGAGAGCAAGAAGGCCGAGATCATCAACAAGCTCATCCAGTTTCGAGCCGCGCGGGAGGACGAAACGCCCGCCCCGTCCCAGGCCGAGTCGTCCAGACCCAAGCACCACGCGCTGGCCAACCCCACCCCAGCGCCGACTCATCCGTTGTCAACCCCCGCAGCCCGCGGAGTCCACATTCCGTTGTCAAACCCCGCCGCCCCCGGAGTCCACATTCCGCTGTCAAACCCCGCCGCCCCCGGAGCCCACATGCCGCACACCGACGGAGACGTTGATGACCTCTTTTCCCTCTACCGCACGATTGCCCACGACACCGACCTGAGCGTTGACGCGCGCGCGGGCTACCTGACGGCCGTGGTTCGCGTGGACAAGCGAATCTCCAAGCGCCTCGACTGCCAGCCGAACGAAACGCTGGTCGCGCTCTTCCGGGAGCGGCTGGCGGCCGAGGACAGCCACCGCGTCACTGTCCACCCGCTCGCGACCCAGAGCTTCGCGGAGGCCGCGACGGAGCTGAACCGCGCAGAGCACGGTCCAGCGAGAGACGAGTAGGCGTCCTCCAGCCCCCAGGCGCCCGGCGCACCCTCTGCTCGCCGCGCGCCACAACGCCTCGGCTCACGACATGAAGACAAGCCACATCATCTCCGTCCCGCAGAAACTCAGGCTCGGCGTGCCCAACCGCCGGGCGGCCCTGCTCTCCGAAATCGAAGCGCACCTCCCCCACCCCATTCGCCCCGGCGACTACCGTGTGACGATTGAGCGACTGGAGAGCCCCAGTGACTCCCCTGTCTACGTCGATGTCGCAGGTGCCCTGTATCGATTCCCCAGCCAGAGAGTCTGGGCGCGGTTCCTCCGCCGCTGGGTGCGAACAGAGAACCAGGGCGTCCCCACCGAGACGCTGAGTCGGCTCGCTGAGCGGGTACCTACCATCGGCCTATGCCTGCCGCGGCTGGTGGATTGGAGCGCCGAAGACGCCCAAACCGCCCTGGACGAACTGAGCCCCACGGCCACGCGGGAGCGCCCGCACCACCGGAAACAAGGGTGACATGCCTCACACCACCCGAAGACGCAAGGCAAAGACGCCCTCACGAAAGACATACCCAACCCCCAGAAACACAAGACACGAAACACCAGAGAGGACTTGATACACCCGCCAACCAGAGCATGTATGCCTTTTGCGAAGGGCAACGAAGCGCCGCGCAAACCTCACAGGAACGCACGTCATGACCACCTCCCCCAAGCCCCTCCACCTTGTCCACATGACGGTGGTTGACTTCCAGAACACCACCCTGCGCATCGACCTCGCCACGAGCCGGTACGGCACGCCTCAACCGCAGTTGGACGTCATCCTCCCGCGCGGCTCCACCCACCGGCATCTGAGTGCGACGCTCCACGCCTTGTCAGCCGACCTGGAGCTACGCACTCCCACCAACGAGCGGTGGATTGTGCATACCCAGAGCATCCAAGAGCCGAACCACGGCCGCATCTACCTGGAATTGTCCGAGGGGGACCATGCCGAGGCCATGCGCGGAATGATGCTCCTCCGCACCCTGATGGGCTGAGCGGAAGGTGCAGGGGAACCCGCGCCGCAGGACCGCGCGGGCTCCCATCCCAATCCCGAGACACCGAATTACATCCCAATTCGGGGCGCCGGCACATTCGGCGTAAGACACCAGACGCGACTTGCTTCGCCTCCCCACGTAGGGATGTATGCGTTTCGCGAAGGCCAACGACGGCCCGCCCCCAAAGGAACGCACGCCATGAAGACCGCCCCCCAGTCCCGTCACGTTGGCCAAGCGACGGCAACCGAGCCCCAGAACGTCACGTTGAATCTGAGCCTCGGCAAGAGCCAGAACGGCACGCCTCAGCCGCAGGTGGACATCTTCCTCCCGCGCGGCTCCAGCCACCGGGAGACGAGCGCGATGCTCTACACCTTCGCCGCCAGCGTGGAACTGCGCACGCCAACCTACGAGCGGTGGATTGTGCAGACCGCGTGCCTCGCGGAGGCGAACCACGGCCGCATCTACCTGGAGCTGGCCGAGGGAGACCATGCCGAGGCCATGCGCGGGATGAGACTCCTCAACGCCCTGCTGCCGAGCTGAGCAGCAGGGACGGGAGGAACCCGCGCCGCAGCACCGCTCGAGTGCCCCGCCACACCAACAACCGCAGCACCTGGAGCCCATGTCGTTCACCGCCGAAGACGTTGATGACCTTTTCTTCCTGTACCGACAGGTTGCATGCAACACGGCCCTGAGCGTTGACGCACGCGCCGGCTACTTGACCGCCGTGGTCCGCATGGACAGGCAAATTGCCAATAGCCTCGACTGCCAACCGGACGAAACGCTCGTCGCTCTCTTCCAGGAGCGACTGGTGGCCGAGGACGGGCAGCGCGCCACCTCCCGCCCGTCCGCCGCGAAGTCCCCCTGAAACAGACGCCCCCCACGGCTCGCCTCGGGGCCCTACGACAGGAGCAACGGGAGCCCAGGCGTCGGCGCCGCCCCGCGAACTCAACTTGCATCACGCCCCTACAAGAGCGTGTATATCATTCGCAACGCCCCTTCCAACAAAATGCGAGGACAACGGTGGCCGCAACGAGCCAGCAGTCAATGATGGTGGGAGAGCGCATCGCGCGCTATGGGATTCCCCAGCCGTACATCGAGGTGCGCTTCCCGAGGGACACGCGCCAGCGCACGTTGAGAGCCGCGCTCCATCGTCTCTACGCCGATATCGAGATGGCAACCCCGGAGGGAGCGCTCTGGAATGTGCACATTGAATTCCTCCCGGACATCCTCATGTACTCCGGGGGCCGCGTGTACTTGGAGCTTGGCGAGGGCACTCCGGAGGAGAACGAGCGAGCGACGGCAATGCTCAAAAGCCTCGTGGGTTGAGCCCTCCTGAGCCCCCCCTCGGCAGGCGCCACGCGGAACGCGCGCCCGCCAGCAGCCCGGCGTAGGCAGGAGACTCCTCCGGCTGAGCCTGCCGCTGGGGCGGGGGAATCCAGTCTGGGGTGTATCGCCCCCGCATCCCGGCTGCCGAGGCAATCACACACACTGGAATTCCGCCGGCCGCCCCAACCCAGGCAGACTTGCCGCGCCCGCCCTGCAGACGGCCGCCGCGCAACCTCGCGAATTCTCGCGACTATTTCAAGCACACAAATATCACCAATCCAGACGCCGAAGCGGACTTGCTTCATTCGCACACAAGAGCGTGTATGTGTTTCGCGACGGGCGCCACAGCCCCGCGCGAATGCGAGAGGCAAATCCCATGAAGACGCTCCGGTTTGGAATTGAGATTGAGACGGTTGGCGCCAGCCGCCAGAAGCTGGCCCACGCGATTCAGAGCGCGGTGGGCGGGCACGTTTCCGGCGACTACCGGGGCATGCAGGTAACGGACGCCCAGGGCCGCGCCTGGAAGGTGGTGGCGGACGCCTCGCTGAGCGGGGGCGATTACAGCGGCGAAATCGTCTCCCCCATCCTCACCTACCAGGACCTGGAAGCCTTACAGCAGGTGGTGCGCGCCGCCCGCGAGGCCGGCGCCCGCGCCGACGCCTCCACCGGAATCCACATCCACGTCGACGGCAGCCGCTTCGACGCCAAGAGCGTCACCAACCTCGTCAAGATGGTGCACAAACAGGAGCGCCTCCTGGAGACGGCCCTCGGGGTGAGCGCGGCGCGGTTGAGCCGCTTCTGCAAGCCCATCGATGGGGCCTTCCTCCAGCGGCTGGAAGCCCGGCGCCCGCGCACCATGCAGGAGGTGAATGAGGCTTGGTACGGGCGCCGCAACAGCATGCCCAGCCGCTACGACTCCAGCCGCTACCACGGCCTCAACCTCAACAGCCTCTTCTTCCGGGGCACGATTGAATTCCGGTACTTCAACGGCTCGGTGCACGCGGGAGAGGTGAAGGCCTACGTCCAACTGGTGTTGGCCTTGGCCTCCCGGGCCCTGGCCTCGAAGGCCGCCTCCAGCAAGCGCCGCGACTTCAACCCCGCCACCGCCAAGTACGACTTCCGGGTGTTCCTCCTCCACCTCGGCCTCATCGGCGAGGAATTCAAGACGGCCCGCCTCCACCTCCTCAAGAAGCTGGAGGGCAGCGCCGCCTGGAAGGGCCAGCGCCGCGACCGGCGCGGCTCGGGCGGGGGGGAGGACGGCTCGCCCGGCAGCGAGGGCGCGCAGGGCGCGCAGGGCGGCGCTGGGGGCAGCGCACCCACCGAAGCCTTGGCCGCCGCGTGACGAGGCCTTCGCGGGCGCCACGGAGCCCTGGCGCCCGCCTGCGCTCGCGCCAGGGGGCTCCCCAGGAGGGATGCCGGGCCCGCCCATCCCGCGCCCCTCGCGCCGCCTCAAACAGGGCTTGCTTCAATGCCGAACCAGAGCGTGTATGTCTTTCGCGAAGGGCGGGTGCCCCTCGCCAGCACAAGAGACACAGCAATGAAAGCATACGGAATCACCCGCAAGGACAGAGGCTGCTGCCCAGGGCACGGCAAGTTCCCCGTCGAGAAGTACCGCGGGCGCCTCTCCCGGAAAGCGCACGCCCGGGGGACGCGCCTCGCGCACCGCCGCGCTCGGGCCCAAGCGAGGGTGGAGCTCTTCAACGAGAGGCGCGACGCCTCCCGCGTCAGCAACGAGAGGTAGGCCCCGCCTCGCAGGACGGCGAGCCCACCCCAGTACGCCCCTACCATGGAGTCACCGCGCCAGAGCCCTGCGGGTGCCCTGGCTGGCAATGACAACGGCGGGCCGCGAACCCGCCCTCAACAGGAGGAACCCCATGCTTTACTTCGCCTACGGCTCCAACCTCGACAGGGCCCAAATGCGCACGCGCTGCCCTGGCGCCACCGTCGAGGCCCGGGCCACCCTTCCCGGCCACACCCTGGTGTTTGGCGGGCACAGCCGCCGCTGGGGCGGCGCCGTCGCCAGCCTCCAGCGCGTGCGCGGCGCCCACGTCGAAGGGCTGCTGTACCGTCTCACGCCCGAGGACTTGCGCGCCCTCGACGCCTTCGAGGGGCACCCCTTCGCATACCGGCGCGCCATTCGGCTGGTGACGGACAGAGCCGGCCAGCGCCGCCGTGCGCTGGTGTACCTCCAGCCCGAAACAGGCTTCGAGTCCTGGCCTCCCGCCGCCCGCTACTTCCTCGTCCTCTGGCACGCATACGGGCGCCTGGGCTTCAACCGCGCCGCCCTCTCGGGCGCCCTGGGAGGTGCGGCGTGAAGCGCACTTCAGCCTCGACGCGCGTCTTCGTCTACGGGACGCTGCTGTCTGGCGAACCCAACCACCGTCTCCTGCGCGGCGCACGCCTCATCGGCCCGGCGCGGACGCACCCCAGCTTCAGCCTCTACGACTACGGGCCCTTCCCTGCCCTCGCGGCCAGGGGCAAGCACGCTGTCGAAGGGGAGGTGTACGAAGTCGACGCGCTCATGCTGGCGGCGCTCGACAGGCTTGAGGGCCACCCTCGCTTCTACGAGCGCACGTCCATTGCCCTCGACGGTGCCGGCCGCGTCGAGGCATACCTGTTTCCCAAGGGGCGGTTGGCCGGCCGCCCCATCATCGAATCTGGTTGCTGGCGTCGACACCTACAGGAGAGGAAGCCATGGTAATCGTCATGCGCGACGGGCGTGTCCTTCAGGGCACTGCCGTCCAAATCGTGAAGGGAATGCAGGACATCGCCTTCGGAGTGGAGCGCTTGTCCCTGGGCGAGTACATCGACTGGGTGGTAGGCAATGCCCAGCGTTTCGAGTCCGTCGCGCTGCGCATCCAGGGTGAAACCGACGAGGAGAAGGCCGCCTCGCTGGTGGACGAGATGCTGCGCGAGGGCCTGGCAACGAAGGGGTGAGGGCGCGCCTGCAAGGCGCGCTCTCCCCTACGGCGAAGGACGGCTTCAGCCGCGCGCCGTCGCGACTCCACTTCGAAGGAATCGCTCAGCGGGCACAGGCCGCGCCCGCCGCTTGCGGCGCGTGCCTCGCCACTCCTCAGCCACCTGGCCACCGTGTGCAGCGACGTGGCTTTCAGCCAGGAGGCCCACCGTGGCGCGAAGAGGGCCCTCACCGGCCCCTCGCGCCTCCACCAGCACCAAGGCTTCACGGGCGCCCAGCATCTGCAACGCTGCGGCTTCCGCCAGTCGGTACTCGGCTTTTGCCTCGGCCAGCCGCGTCCGCGCTTCGGGACTCCCGTCCAACCTCGCATACGCCTGCTGCAACTCCACCTCTGCCCGCCCCAGGCGCTCCGCGAGTGCCCGCCGCTTCTTCATGCTCATGGTCGAGGGTGGAAAGCAGGCGGCATGCCGCACTTCCACAGACAGCTCTTCGCCTCGCATGCGCCGAGCGACGGCTGCACGCCCGCGTCCGTCGACTTGCCCTACTGCTGCTCTACCGCCACCCGACTTAGCCCGCCTTCTCATTCATTCTGGGCTGCGAGGAAGCGCATCCTCAAGCGGTGCGCTCCAACAATACGAGTCGTGGCCCGCGCCATCGCGTCTGCGGGCATATTCATCCGTTCGAACTGCTGTCGCATTCCGTGAGCAGGTGCGCGCGCTGGAACCGACTACGCAGCCGCATTGAGGAATGGGAATCGGCCTTCCGCGATGCCTTGCCGCTGCGTCCCCAGCGGTGCCCCATGAGTGTCCAGGGCCCCGCCTTTCACATATGAGGAGAAACAGCCTCCAACAGTCACGCCGGAGATTCTTCGTGAGTGCCTGCCCCAGTGCCCGCCGCCAGGGCCCAGCCCATTGAAAGGGTCAGACCGGTGCGCCGGGCTCGACCGGGGCCGGGGCATTCACGTCGATACCGTCCCGGCGCAACTCGTCCGCGCTAGCCGCCACTGCCAGGGTGCCGGGCGGGTTGTCGTACCAGCCTGGGTCCGCGTAGTTCTTCAACCGCTCGCGAACCTTGAGCACGGTGAACATGCCTCCCACTGTCATGTAACCATGCTTGCCCTGGGCCCCCAGCATGGGAATGGAGTTGGGCGGGACGGGCATCCCCATCTCGCCCATCTCCGCCATCCCCGTCTGGCCCATCGTCATGTAGCCCGGCAGCAGCGTGCGGACCTTCGCGTCCAGGCCCCCCGGCTTCACGCCAGTCATATTGGGGAACTCATGGCCCATCTGGTTCATCATGTGGTGCGTCATGTGACAGTGCAGGGCCCAGTCCCCGGGCACGTCCGCCACGAACTCGATGACGCGTGTGCTGCCCACGGGGACGAGCACCGTCCCCTCTGGCTGCTGCGCGGACTCGGGGACGCGCCCGCCATCCGTCTCGGTGATGCGGAAGTGAAGGCCGTGCAGGTGGATGGGGTGGTGGTTCTGCGGGCTCAGGTTGCCCAGCCGGATGCGCACCCGCTGGCCCTGGCGCACCACGAGCGGCTCCGTGCCCGGGAACGCCTTCGCGTTCATGGTGAGCACGTTGAAGTCCGTCATCTCATTCGGGTTGGGCCGTCCCGTGCCGACGTCGATGCGCCATTCATGCAGCAGGATGACGAAGTCCCGGTCGACGAGGGGCCCCACAGGTCGGCGCGGGTGGATGATGAACATGCCCGTCATGCCGAGGCCAATCTGCGTCATTTCGTCATGATGCGAGTGGTACATGTTCGTACTCACTTGGCGCAGGGTGAACTCGTACCGGAACGTCTCACCTGGGGCGATAGACTTGTGGCTGAGGCCGCCCACGCCGTCCATGCCGCTGGGAAGCAGGATGCCGTGCCAGTGGATGGTGGTGGCCGCTGGTAGCCGGTTCGTGACGTAGATACGCACCCGGTCCCCCTCCACCGCTTCGATGGTGGGCCCGTGGACTCGGCCGTTGTAGCCCCAGCAGAACGCTTTCAGTCCCGGGGCAAACTCATGCTCCACCTCCTCGGCTACCAAGTGGAAGACCTTCACGTTGTCCACGACCTTCCACGGCAGCTTGGAGCCATTGGGCACCACCACGGGCCGATAGTCCCGGTTGGGCATTCCGGGGCGCAGCCAGTCCTGCCGCGCATCCCGCTGACCGGTGCCAGCTGCGGAGCCCTCGCGAGGCCCGCGCGCTCCTGGGACGGCGGACTGGGCGCGAGCCACAGAGCCACTCAGTAGCAGCGAGCCTCCCGTGAGCGTGGCTCCCGCTGTCGCCAGCATAGTCCGCCGCGTCAACGTTCCCTCGGCTCCAATCTCCGGAGGGTTTCTAGGGGTCCCCCTGCGCTCCAGAGTTTCGGAGACGTCATCCTTACAGGCCGGTGCGCGCTCGGGTTCAGTCGTGCGGTTGCTCATGGGGGCTCTCCGTGCCATTGGTGATGTCCTTTCCGTGCCCGGTGTGTGTCCCGGGCTGTGCCGGCTGCGCGGGTGGCCCGGGCGTCACAGGCGGTACGTGTTGGGAAGGCTGTGCGGGCGATGGCGTGGATGCCGCGCCGCCCTCCCGCAGTCGGCCACCCACGAGTTGCTCAAGGTCGGCCCGCGCAATCCAGTAATCGCGGACGGACTCGATGTAGCCCTGATACGCCTCCACCTGCTCGCGCTTGGCTGCGAGCAGTTGAAAGAGGCCTATCTGCATGGCGTTGTATTGGAGCTGAGACTGCTCGACGACCTTCTCACGAAGGGGCAACACCACCCGCCGGTAACGGTCGGCCACCATGCGAAGCGACAGCAGCCGGACGCGGGCGGCGCGAACCTCCGAGCGGGTGTTGACGGACAGCGCCATCAGTCGCCGCTCGCCCTGGCGGTGCTGAGCTTCCAGCCGAGCGATGAGGGCCTGGCGCTGGTCGAAGATGGGCAACTCCAAAGACAGGGTCGGGCCAAAGAGCCTGGGGCCGTCCGCATCCCGGTGCTCGTGAACGCCCACTTCCACGCGCCCGAAGAAGCGTGTACTCCGCGCGAGTTCCAGCGCATTCCAGAGCAACATGGCCTGCTTTCGGGCCGCGTCGATGTCCAGCCGTTGACGGATGGCGAGCGACTCCAGGTACTCCAGTGAGGCCTCCTGGTCAGGCAACGGCGGGAGCTTCGCGGAGAGGGTCCACTGCGTGCGTGGCCCCCACAGCCCCATGAGGCGGTTGAGATGCTCCCGGGCCTCCACCAAGGCGAGCTCCCTCTCCGCCAGTTCGAGCCGGGCTCCCTCGGCGGCAGCTTGCTCATTCGCAAGGTCCAGCTCCGTGATGTTGCCCGCTGTGCGCAGCCGGGCGGAGAGGTCCGCCGCCGCCTCGGCTGCCTGGAGAGCCATGCGGCGCAGTTCCACGAACTGCTGGAGGGACTGGACCTGATTGAAGGCCTTACGCACCTCGGCCGCGGTAGCCAGCGCCTCGTGCGCCACCCGTAGCGTATCGGCCATGAACTGCTCCCGGGCGACGCGCTTGCGCAGGGGCAGCGTGAAGAGGTCCACGAAGTCCTGCACCAGCGAGACCTCGTGCTCGGACACGCCACGCCCGGCAATGGGAAAGCCGATGCTCCCGTCCAACGTTGGGTTGGAGAGCAGGCCGGCCTGAACCATGTCGGCCTGCGAGACGCCCAGGTCCTCGTAAGTGGCCTGGAGCGCCGGGTTGTTGAGCAAGGCCACCTCCACCGCATGGTCCGAGGTGAGGTCCTCCTTCAGGAGCGCGTCGAGATGCCGCGCGACCTCGGCGTCCTCCGGAGTGCCTTGGTTCCAGCGCGTCTTGCGGCCCAGCCGCTCCTCGACGAGCGCCGCTACCTCGGCGTGGCCCCGCTCCTTCTGGATGGACGCGCAACCGCCTGCGAGCAGTGCCGCGCCCACGAGAAAGGTCAGCCTCACGGAGGAGGCCCTCCACGCCCATGGTTATGGCCCGATGGAGCGGGGCCTGACTGCCCCGCGTCTGCGGCCTCCGAACCCGCTGGGTTCTCCGGCACCAACTTCATGCCGCACTTGGGGCAAGTACCCGGCTTACGGGACCGCACCTCCGGGTGCATCGGACACGTGTAAACGGTGGCGCCTGCATCCGGGGCGGCGACCGGAGAGGATGCCCCATGGTGGGCATGCTCCGCTCCTTCTGATTCATTGCCGGGCGCGGGCACTTCCGGAGTGGGGGCCGTGAATGCGGTTGGCAGCGCAGCAGACGGGGCCTCGGGGGCATCCGGATTCGACGGATCCATCGAGGCGGGCAGCCTCTTCGGCTCGGAGACGCAAGCCGCCAAGAAAAGGGTATTCGCCAGCACACAGAGGGTTCTGCGCATGGGGCTCCTCGAGAGACTTGCCTGGATGGCAGCCAGGAAGTGGGCCCCAATAGAGCAACGGCCAAGCCAGCCTGCTCTCAGACCGAAGGCCCGTGCCGGGTGTAACCGGCGTCATCACACTGCCAAGCTAGAGAGGGCCGTGAGGCTCACGGTTTGACGGTTGGCGGCCCTCTTGGCGGCCCGCTTGAGTCCGGAATTGGCCTATGCGGACACAGCGGCTCCTAACGAGCCGGGGGCTGTGACGCTTCGATTGAACGCCCTGATTGAACGTTTCATCCGTAACCAGGCCGGTTACGGGGAAACCCGTTTGGGTACTCTGACAAGGAGCCTCTCCCCGGTAACCCCGCATGAAGAGGTGCGTTCAGCGCCCGGCACGCATTGTGCTCCAGCGAACCGTACCAACAGGATGCCACACGTCACGAGGGCATCCTCACTCCGGGAGAAACCAGCCGATGAAGATGCGCCTGATGGGAGCCCTCGCTCCCCTCGCCCTAATCGTCGCCACACCGGCGGCCGCATGTGCCGAGCACGCAAAGCAGGCTGAGCCCACCAAGCAGTCCAAACATGCCGCGCACGGAGGCGCAACTGGGACTGCATCTACGGAAAAGCCCTCTACCTCCCCGACCGTCAAAAACGGTATCCAGACTGTCGAACTCGCGGTGACAACCAAGGGCTTTGAGCCCGCGAACGTGAAGGTGAAGGCGGGGCACCCGGTCCGCCTCGTGGTCACCCGCAAGACAGACAAGACGTGCGCTACGGAACTCGTTGCGGCCGACCTGGGCATCAATCAGCCGCTTCCCCTGAACACGCCGGTGACTGTGGAGTTCGTACCCAGCGAGTCGGGCACGCTGCGCTACGCCTGCGCGATGGACCACATCAGCGGGCTCGTCACCATCCAGTAGCCTGTCGCGCCGTGGCGTGAGCCTCCCGTGGGGCCGCGCTACGGCTCGCCGCCAACGCAGCAAGAAGTCGTCGGAGCGAGCGCGGCAGTGCCTCAGTCTCCGTCGCCAGCCCGCCCGCCCGATTCACGCGCCCCAGTGGGATGCCCTCCTCGCGCTCGTGCATTGGCAGCAACTACACCGGGACGAACTGAGCCGGAAGAAGACGTCCTCCCGAAAGCAACCCTGCATCGTCGCGGCACACACGTCGCGGTGTGATTCTCGAAGTCACACCGTAACTCCTCGGGCTCCGGCTTCATCGGACCTACGAGCAGATGGAGTCCGGTTCTCCCCTGCGGTCCGCCACACCCGCAGGGCACTGCGCATGGCACAGGCGCTGCAATCACCATCGTCGTGCAATCAACTTTCAACATGTCCCAGCCAGCCCCTTCCTCTGCGTGGCGACGCGACTCGATGAGGCACGTTGCCCTCTTATTTGCGCTGCTCTCTCCTGTGGCGGCGCTGGCCCAAGACGACGCTCGCACGCCGGCCGCGCGAGCCACTTCTATACCGGCCCTGGCGACGGACACGACGGACGCGACGCTCGCGCAACTCCTCACGGAAGCCATTGATGCGCGCCCAGAGTTGCGCCAAGCCGAAGCACAGGCCCAGGCAGCCCAAGAGCGTGTCCCGCAGGCAGGTGCCCTGCCGGACCCAGTCCTTCAACTGGGCATTCAGAACGATGGCTTTGGCGAGCTCATGATTGGCGAAATGGAGGGCAGCTACTACAGCATCATGGCCTCCCAGGCAGTGCCCTTCCCGGGGAAGCGCGCACTGCGCACAGAGGTCGCCCGGCTGGGAGCCAAGGCCGCGTCGACGCAAGTCATGCGCGCACGGCTATCTATCGAGGCCGAGGTGCGCCGGGGCTACCTTGACCTGCTGCTGACGCGCGAGCGACTGATGCTGTTGGACCAGCTTGAGGCGCTCTGGAAGCAATCCGCCGAGACAGCCCGTATCCGCTACGAGGCCGGTGAGGGCGCCCAATCTGACCTGCTGCGCTCCCAGCTCGAGCTCAACCGGCTGCGGCAGCGCCGGGTGGCACTGAATGCCGAGGAGCGCACTCGGGCGCAGACCCTGAATCGGCTGAGCGGCCGGGCACTCGATGCGCCCCTGCCGACGACCCTGCGCGTGCGCGACCTGGGGGTGCCGGAGTTCGGCGACGCCGAGACGGCGACGAAGGATGCGTTCGCGCGCAGCCCCGAGCTGGCTCAGGCACACGCGACGGTGGAGCAGGCCGGCCAGCAGGTGGCGTTGGCGCGACGTGAGCGCCTGCCTGACTTCACCGTGAGCGCGGGAGTCATGCCCCGAGGAGGAAACTTCCCACCCATGTGGCAGGCCAATGTCGGCATCACCCTGCCCATCTTCTCCGGGAGGAAGCAGAACCGCGCGGTGGCGGAGAGCAGCGCCAATGCCGAGGCCACCACCCGGGCCAAGGAGGCCGTGGAGCAGGTGCTGCGTCTGCGAGTACTGGAGCGCATCACTGCCCTGGCCGCATTGCGCGACACGGTGGCCCTCTTCCGTAGTGGCATTTTGATGCAGTCGGCAGCGACCGCCGAAAGCACCCTGACACAGTACCGGGTCGGACGTGCCTCGTTTGCCTCGGTGCTGGAGGCCAACACCGGCATCGTCCGCGACGAAGAAGACTTCCTGCGGACGCTCGTCGAAGCGCACCGCCTCGCCATCGCCCAGGCCGAAGTGAGCCTGGAGCCCGTGGCGTCCATCGCCGGTGGAGGACTGGGCTCGGGCGGCATGCCCGGTGCGGGCAGCTCCCCGTCCACTCCCGCGCGCAGCACCGCACCGTCGGGTGGCACTCCGGGTGCCACGCCTTCCCCTGCTTCCTCCATGTCCGGAATGTAGTTCCGAGGCCCGCATGTCTCCCGTGAATCCCCCTCCTCCATCCTCTCCAGTCCCCTCTCGCCGCCGCTTCGGAGCCGTCGCACTCGCATCGACGGCGCTGGCCAGCGCGGTCCTCGGCGGTGGCGCCGTGCACCTGTTGGCGCACGGGGATGAAGCGCACGACGCCCACGCGTCACCCCCCTCGTCCTCCCCCGCGCCAACTGACTCCAAGGCGGCGGCCACCCAGTACCAGTGCCCGATGCACCCGAGCATCGTGCAGGACCACCCGGGGAAGTGCCCCATCTGCGGCATGGACTTGGTTCCCATGACACCTGCGCCGGCTACTCCCGGCGACCCAAGCCCCTCCGCGGTGCAGGGCTTGGCGCCCTTCACCATCGACCCCTCGCGCCAGCAACTTATCGGCCTGCGCACCGCGCCGGTGACGGAAGGCAAGGTTGGGGGCACCTGGCGGACCAACGGCCGCGTGGCAATAGACGAAACGCGCGTGCGGCGCGTCAACATGAAGGTGGCTGCTTTCGTCGAGCGAGTGTACGCGGACTTCACCGGCAAGCCGGTGCGCCAGGGAGAGCCGCTCTTCTCCGTCTACAGCCCTGAGCTGCTCGCCGCGCAGGAGGAGTACCTGCTGGCATTGCGCACCCGCCAGTCGCTGAGCCAGGCCGGTGGGATGGCGACGGATGGCGATGCGCTGGTCGCGGCGGCTCGACGCAAGCTGCAACTGTGGGACGTGCCGCCAGCGACTCTGGAGCGGCTCGCTAAAACGGGCGAGGCCAGCCGCACTCTCACCTTGGTGTCACCCATCTCGGGCGTCATCACCAAGAAGGACGTCGTCGAGGGAGCGCGCCTGGAACTGGGCGCTACGCCTTACGAGGTCGTCGACTTGTCACGTGTGTGGGTCCTCGCGGACGTGTACGAGAGCGAGTTGCGCCACGCGAAGGTGGGCATGCCCGCCACGCTCCAGCTCAAGGCCTTCCCTAATCGGGTGTTCGCCGGGAAGGTCGCCTTCCTCGACCCGGTGCTGGACCCGGCGATGCGCACCGTCAAGGTGCGCTTGGAGTTCCCCAACCCCGACGGCGACCTGCGCCCCGAGATGTTCGGTGAGGTGGTGCTCCGTGGCACGACGCGCAACGCGCTGAAGATTCCCTCTGACGCGGTCGTCCCCACCGGCACCACCCAGGTCGTCTTCGTGGCGCTCGGCGACGGGCGCTTCCAGCCCCGCGAGGTCCACCTGGGCGAGTCGGATGGAAAGAGTGTGGAGGTGACGTCGGGCCTGAAGGTCGGCGACCAGGTTGTCACCGGCGCCAACTTCCTCGTCGACTCCGAGTCCCGCCTGCGCGCATCGCTGGCTGCGCTGGCCGCCTCTTCATCCGGAGACGGCACGGCGGCGTCTTCCTCCTCGCCTCCGGCGAGTGCTTCCCCAGCCGCCTCCGGCCACGGAGGCCACTGAAGCCCATGATTCGCGCCATCATCCGATTCTCGGCCGAGAACAAGTACCTGGTCATCGCAGCCACCGTGGTGGCGCTCATCGGCGCGTGGTGGACCATGCGGAATATGCCGCTGGACGCGCTGCCTGACTTGTCCGACACCCAGGTCATCGTCTACGGGCGGTGGGACCGCAGTCCGGACATCATTGAGGACCAGGTCACCTACCCTATTACCACCGCGCTATTGGGCGCCCCGAAGGTCAAGGCGGTGCGTGGCTTCAGCGACTTCGGCTTCAGCTACGTGTACGTCATCTTCGAGGATGGCACAGACATGTACTGGGCACGAACGCGGGTGCTCGAGTACCTGTCTAAGATAACGCCCCAGCTTCCGCAGGATGTGAAAGTGGAGCTGGGCCCGGACGCCACCAGCGTGGGCTGGGTGTTCCAGTACGCGCTCGTGGACAAGGGCGGCAAGCATCGGCTGGACGAGCTGCGCTCCTACCAGGACTGGTTCCTGCGCTACGCCATCCAGAGCGTGCCGGGCGTCTCCGAGGTGGCCACCGTGGGCGGCCAAGTGCGCCAGTACCAGGTGACAGTCAACCCCAACACGCTAGCCAGCTATGGACTGTCGCTGGACGCGGTGGTGCGCGCCGTCCGTCAGGGCAACAATGACGTGGGTGGACGGCTCGTGGAGGTGGCTGGACGCGAGTACATGGTCCGTGGCCGTGGCTACGTGAAGAACGTTGAGGACATCGAGAAGCTCGTCCTCAAAGCCCAGGGAGGCACCACCGTCACCGTCAAGGACGTGGCCAGCGTGACGTTGGGCCCCGAGCTGCGCCGTGGCGTGGCCGACCTGGACGGAGAGGGAGACGCCGTAGGGGGCATCGTGGTGATGCGCCAGGGAGAGAACGCCCTCAACGTCATTGAGCGCGTCAAGGCGAAGCTTGAGGAGCTCAAGCCTTCGCTGCCCGAGGGCGTGGAGGTCGTCACCACCTACGACCGTTCGGACCTCATCGAGCGCGCCATCAGCACGGTGACGCACAAGATGGTGGAGGAAATCATCATCGTTTCAATCATCATCCTCATCTTCCTGTGGCACGTGCCTTCAGCCCTCGTGCCCATCGTCACGATTCCCGTGTCGGTGGCGCTGGCCTTCATTCCTATGTACGCGATGGGGTTGAACGCCAACCTCATGTCGCTGGCCGGAATCGCCATCTCCATCGGCGTGCTCGTGGACGGCGCCATCGTCGAGGTGGAGAACGCGTACAACAAAATCCACCATTGGATAAAGGACGGGAAAAAGGGCGACTTCCACCAGGTGCGACTGGAAGCGCTGATGGAGGTGGGGCCGGGCGTCTTCTTCAGCCTGCTCGTCATCGCCGTGGCCTTTATGCCCATCTTCACGTTGGTGGACCAGGAAGGCCGTCTCTTCCGCCCCCTGGCGTACTCGAAGAACCTGGCCATGGCCATCGCCGCGCTGCTGGCCATTACCCTGGACCCCGCAATGCGGATGCTCTTCGCGCGGGTGGAGCCCTTCCGCTTCCGCCCGAGGTTCTTGGCGTCGGTGGCGACCTCGGCTCTGGTGGGCAAGTACTACTCGGAGGAGCGGCACCCAATCAGCCGGCTAATGCACCGCATCTACGAGGGCCCCTGCCGCTTCGTGGTGCGCCACGCCAAGGCCACCCTCGTCGTGAGCGTGCTGCTGGTTGCCACTAGCATCCCCGTGTACCTGCAACTGGGCAGCGAGTTCATGCCACCGCTCAACGAGGGCACCATCCTCTACATGCCCTCCGCAGTGGAGCCCGGCATGTCCGTCACCGAGGCCCAGCGCGTCTTGCAGGTCCAGGACAAGCTGCTCATGCGCTTCCCCGAGGTGGAGCGCGTCTTCGGCAAGGCTGGCCGCGCCAACACCTCCACCGACCCCGCGCCATTCACCATGATGGAGACCACGGTACTGCTGCGTCCGGAGTCCGAGTGGCGCGAGGTGCCGCGCTGGTACAGCGGATGGGCTCCCGAGTGGCTAAAGGGCCTTTTGCGCCCCTTCTGGAGTGACCGCATCACCCAGGCGCAGCTGGAGTCGGAGATGAACGCCGCGCTCCAACTGCCGGGCATCTCCAATGCGTGGACCATGCCCATCAAGGGCAGGTTGGACATGCTAAGCACCGGCATCCGCACGCCCGTAGGCATCAAAATCATGGGCGCGGATCTGGCCACCGTGGAGCGGATTGCGCGCGAGACGGAGGCCGCGGTAGCCCGGGTGGAGGGCACCCGAAGCGCGTTCGCAGAGCGCGTGGCCGGAGGCTACTTCCTGGACTTCGTCCTCAAGCGCGACGAGCTCGCCCGCTACGGCCTGAGCGTGGACGACGCAAACATGATGGTGATGACCGCAGTGGGGGGCGACAACCAGTCCACCACCGTGGAGGGGCGTGAGCGCTACGGCATCAACGTGCGCTACGCGCGGGACTACCGCGAGGACCTCCAAGCGCTCAAGCGCGTGCTGCTGCCCCTTCCTGGTGGCCAAGGCCAGATTCCCATGGAAGCCATCGCGGACGTGGTGCTCGCTCACGGTCCCTCAATGATTCGCAATGAGAACGGCATGCTCACCGGCTACGTCTACGTGGACTTCGACACGTCGAAGTACGACGTGGGCAGTTTCGTGGAGCGTGCGAAGGAGGCGGTGGCCGCGGACGTGAAGGTGCCCGCCGGCTACTCCATGACGTGGAGCGGGCAGTACGAGAACATGCTGCGCGTCAGGGAGAGGCTCCAGTTGGTCATCCCGCTCACGCTCGTGTTGATTTTCGGGTTGCTGTACATGAACACGAAGTCGGCCTTCAAGGCGGGCCTGGTGATGCTGGCGGTGCCCTTCTCGGCCATCGGCGCGGTGTGGCTGCTCTGGGCGCTCGACTACAACGTCTCCATCGCGGTGTGGGTGGGCATGATTGCCCTGATGGGACTGGACGCGGAGACCGGCGCCTTCATGCTGCTCTTCCTCGACCTGTCCCATGACGAGGCGAAGAAGCGCGGGATGCTGCGCACCGAGGGCGACCTGGTGGAGGCCATCATTCACGGGGCCGTGAAGCGCGTGCGACCCAAGGCGATGACGGTCATGGCGGCGATGTTGGGCCTACTCCCCATCATGTGGTCCACTGGAACGGGCGCGGACGTGATGAAGCGCATTGCGGCGCCCATGGTGGGCGGCCTAGCCACGAGCTTCCTACTGGAGCTGCTCGTCTACCCGGCCGTCTACTTCCTTTGGAAGCGCCGCGAGGTGGTGCCAGGCCCGGCGACCCCCGAGGCCGAAGTCCCCGGCACTGCCGCGCTTCCTGCATAACCCTCTCCGCCAGGGCCGGCCAGGCTGCTCTGCCTAGGCGGCCTTGCGCCCCTCCCCGCTCGTATATGGATGCGGAGCGAGGGCGTCTAAATCCTTCATTCTTGGAAGAACTTTATGCATCGCAATCCATGGCTCATCGGGGCGGCTCTCGTTGCTTTCCTCGCCGTGCTCGCGGCAGTCAGTCTCGGCCAGAAGGATGATGCCGGGACGCCGGCCCGGCAGCCGCGCTCCGCATCGCCCTACCCGGAGGACGTCCCATCCACGGGCCACGTGCGCGAGTTCGAACTCGTCGCGGCCCCAACCGTCCTACCGCTCCTGGATGGGAGGAGTCTGGAGGTCTGGGCATACAACGGCCAGGTGCCCGGCCCCACCCTCCGCGCCAACCAAGGGGACACGGTCCGGGTGCGCTTCACCAACAAGCTGCCGCAACCCACGACCATTCACTGGCACGGCATCCGGCTTCCAAACGGGATGGACGGCGTGCCCGGGGTGACACAGCCCCCCATCCCGCCCGGGGACACCTTCGTCTACGAGTTCAAGTTGAAGGATGCAGGCACGTTCTGGTTCCACCCGCACCTGCGAGGGAGCGAGCAGGTTGAGCGCGGGCTTTTCGGTGTCCTCATCGTGGAAGACCGGGAACCCAGGCTCTTCACACGCGAGCTCGTCTGGGTGCTCGACGACTGGCGCCTCGACACGAGTGGCCAGGTCGATGCCCGATTCAACACGCGCCACGACCTCGCGCACGACGGCCGATGGGGCCAAGTTTCAACGGTAAACGGGGTTTCCCAGCCAGAGGTCGCGCTGCGGCCCGGCGAGCGGGTGCGCCTGCGGCTGGTCAACGTCGCCAATGGGCGTGTATTCGCGCCTTCCTTCGACGGACTGGACGCATCTGTCATCGCAGTCGACGCGCTGGCAACCGACCGGCCGCTGCCTGCCTCCCGCCTGGAACTCGCTCCGGGCAACCGCGTCGACCTGGACTTCATCGTCCCCGAGGCGCTGAGCGGGCAGCGGCTGGAGGTGGTGGACCGCTTCACACGCAGGCCGTTCCTTCTCGCCACGCTGGCGGTATCTGGAGAGGCGGTGTCGCCGCCCGCGAAGACTGAAGCGGCCACGATGCCGGCCCCCCACCTCGCCACGGCGCGCGCACTGCCCCCCTCGGAAACCTTCCGACTGAACGCCAGGCAGGGAGGCCCCTTTGGCATCGAGTGGACCATCAATGACGAGGCCTTCCGGCACGAGGGGGAGCATGCCTCCGCACACCACCGAGTCTACCGGCTCCCTGCGTACCAGTGGGCCAAGCTGCGCTTCGTCAATGAGTCCTACCGCCTGCACCCCATGCACGTGCATGGCCAGTTCTTCCGCGTGGTGGCGCGCGACGGCACCCCCGTGGACGAGGGGCACTGGCGCGACACGGTGCTCATCGGACCGAGAGAGACGGTGGACGTCGCGATGTTCCCGCAGGACGTGGGGGCGTGGATGCTCCACTGCCACATCCAGGAACACGCCGAGTCCGGGATGATGACGTTGGTGGATGTCCGCGCGGAGGACTCCCAATGAGCCCTCTACACGGCGGCCCACGCACCGAAAAATCCCTCTGAGCCAAGTCTGGAATCGGGTCTCCCGGCTCATCACAGTGTGACCTTATCAATCACACCCCACCCCTCTCACCAACGAGAACGAAGCCTGGGCAGGAGTAAATTCAGGTGTTTAAAGCGAACGACGCGTTGGCCCGTCGATTGCTAATCCCCAGCTCTCGTTCGCTGGGGGATGTTGTGTCTGGAACCGCTCGCAGGCTCCTATACGCCTTCTCGCTCCTCGTCCTGGCCTTCGGCGCGGCGGCCTACGCTGCGCTCGAGGGCATGGCAGAGATTCACGAGGCGCTGCACAGCGTGAGGCGGCAGGAAACCGCCGTGCGTACCACGCTGTCGCTGGCGACCGCGGTGCGGGACATCTACGCGCACCTGGCGCATACCCTCATCCTCGGCAACGCCAGCCACCTGCCGCTCTACGACGGCGCCCATCGCCGCGCACTAGCGCTCCTCGATGAGGTCCAGGCCCAGGCGGATACCCCCGCTGAGCAAGCCCAGGTGGACACAATCCGCCGCACCACGGCGGAGCTGGACCTGCTCTTCCGAGAGGCATTTGTGCCCGCTGTACTGCGGAGGGACCGCGACACGGCGGTCCGCGAGCACGCCCGGGCACTGGAGTTGGTCGGCGTCATCCAGGAGAGCGCTGACACCCTGGCTTCGCACTACGAGCGCGCTATTGGGAATTTCGAGGAGCACGCGAGCACGGTTCAACACGCCAGTTTCCGATGGACGCTCGCAATCCTGGCCGCTGCGGCCCTCCTCGCCGTCGGCGTGGGCCTCTACATTGGCCGTTCGGTGGCCCGCCCAGTCTCCTTGCTGGAGGCCGGCGCGGCCCGTATCGCTGCGGGCGACCTTACCACCCGCATCGCGCTGGACCGCCCGGACGAGTTCGGAAGGCTGGCGCAACAGTTCAACCGAATGACCGCCGCGCTTCGTGAGCACCAGGAGCGCCTCGTGCACAGCGAGAGGCTGGCGGGCATTGGCCGCCTCGCAGCGGGTGTGGCGCATGAAATCAACAACCCCCTGGGTGTCATCCTCGGCTACGTGCGTCTGCTTCAACGCAAGGCGGAAGGTGCGCTGGCGGACGACTTGCGCATCATCGAAGAGGAGACGCTGCGCTGCCGTGACATCGTGGAGGGGCTGCTCGACCTGTCACGACCGCTCCAAGTTCCGGGGGAGACGCTGGCGCTGCGAGAGCTGGTAGAGGAAGTCATCTCCCGGCTACGGGAGTCCATCCAGCTCTCCGACGTTTCCCTGACGGTGGAGGGCGACGCCCAGGTGGCCGGCCACCCGCAGCGGCTTCGCCAAGTGGTCACCAATCTTGTCAAGAACGCCGTGGAGGCCGCGAGACCCTCGGGGCAGGTGAAGGTGGCCATCCACGCGCGAGAAGGCGAGGTGGCGCTTTCTGTCAGCGACACTGGGTCGGGCCTTACTCCTGAAGCGCACGAGCGACTCTTCGAGCCCTTCTTCACCACCAAGCCTCAAGGCACCGGGCTGGGGCTGGCCGTATCGCAGGCCATCGCTCAAGCCCATGGAGGCCATATCCAGCCGCGCAATCTTCCCGGACGGGGCGCGGAGTTCACCCTGCATCTCCCCCGGAGTACTCCGTGACGAACAGACCGAGCGTTCTCGTTGTCGACGACAAAGAGAACATGCGCCACCTCTTCACCCGCATTCTCGGTGACGCCTATCAAGTGCGGACGGTTGAAGATGGAGGCCGTGCACTCGCGCTCATCCAGGCCCAGCAATTCGACCTCGTGGTGACGGACATCCGTATGCCAGGGGCGGACGGCTTCGAGGTGCTCAAGGCCGTCAAGCAGCACTCGCCGGACACCGAGGTCATCATGGTGACGGCGTATGCCTCCGTCTCCAAGGCAGTGGAGGCCATCAAGGAGGGGGCCTACGACTACCTGCCCAAGCCCTTCGACCCGGATGAGGCATCCCTGGTGGTTGCTCGCGCACTTGAGCGCAAACGACTCAAGGAGCAAGCAGCCACACTGCGGCGCGAGTTAGAGGGCGTCTACAGCTTCCAAAACATCATTGGAAGGAGCGCACCGATGCGCGCGCTCTATAGCCTGCTGGAGCGCGCCGCCGAGTTGGACATCACGGTGCTCATCACCGGTGAGACAGGAACGGGCAAGGAGTTGGTGGCCCGAGCCATCCACTACCACGGCCCACGCAAGGACCGGCCCTTCGTCGCGGTCAACTGCGGCGCGCTCCCCTCGGAGCTCATCGAGAGCGAGTTGTTCGGTCACGCCCGGGGGGCATTCACCGGCGCCGTGGAGACCAAGCCCGGCCTTTTCGAATCCGCGTCAGGGGGGACCATCTTCCTGGACGAGATTGGAGAGCTGCCGCTGGCCGTTCAGGTGAAACTCAACCGCACGCTCCAGGACAAGGAGGTGCGTCGTGTAGGGGACTCGGTCGCGCGCCGCATCGACGCACGCGTCATCACCGCCACTCACCGCGACCTCAAGGCCGAGGTCGCCGCAGGCCGCTTCCGCGAGGACCTCTACTACCGGCTCAATGTTTTCCCGGTACAGCTGCCGCCGCTGCGTGAGCGGAGGGAAGACATCCCCTTGCTGGCGATGTTCTTCGTGCAGAAGGCGGCGAAGACCTACCGCCAGCCGGTAGACGGCTTGGAGCCGGACGCGCTGCGCGCGCTCACCGGGTACAGCTGGCCCGGCAACGTACGCCAGCTGGAGAATGCCATCGAGCGCGCGGTGGCCATCGCCACTAGCGCCCGCGTGGGCGCAGGCGACCTTCCTCCGGAAATTACTGGGGAACAACAGGGAGCGCTGCTTACAAACCAACTGGTAAAAATGCCCTTCCGAGAGGCGGTGGACCTGGCGCGGGACCGCGCATCGCGCGATTACCTCATCGCCCTGCTGCGAGAGTTCGGCGGCAACGTGACGCGGGCCGCAGAACGGGCGGGCATGGAACGCGAGAGCCTCCACCGTCTCCTTAAGCGCTATGGCCTGCGTTCCGATGACTTCAAGGAGCCGGTCTGAACGTCCAGCCCACGCACGTCAAGGAACGCCTCGCCCCTCCCTTCAACGCCACGGCAGAGATAAAATAGAAACACAGTTGCAATAGCACATGGAACACATTTATTGACCCTCCCATGACCTGACTCATCACGCGGTCATTCCGAAAGGCTCGACTGATGGAACTCCTCAAGCGAACTCTGTGGGCACTCCCTTCCTTGGCATTACTGACCATGAGCGGCTGCGATGACGACTTGAACACCTTCCCCTCCGCCGAGAAGGACGTCATCTTCGTCGTGAATGGTGGGAGCCACTCCCTCAGCGTCATCGACGCGGAGCGGTTGGAGGTTGCGAGTACCCTCCAACTGGACGCGGTGACATATCCGCACCACGTCAACCTGAGCCCAGATGGGACCTCGCTCGTGGTGGCCGTCCCTGGAATGGACCTGAGTGAAGGGCACGGCGGCGGCCACGCGGGCCACACCATGCCGGGCAAAGTCCTCCTCCTGGACGCCAAGACGGGTGAGACCCGGGCCGTGCGGCAGTTCGACGCGATGCCCCACAACGGCGCCTTCTCATCAGACGGCACCGAAGTCTGGACGGCGTTGATGGCGGAGCCGGGCGCGGTCGTCGTACTCGACAGCCGGACGCTGGAACCGAAGCAGACGGTCACCGTGGGGGCATTGCCCGCGGAGGTGACGTTCTCACAGGATGGGCGGTATGCGTTCGTCGCAAACGGTGACTCAAACAGCGTCACTGTCATCGACGCTGTGACTAAAGCGGTAGTGAAGACAGTGCCCGTCGGTGCCAACCCCGTGGGGGCCTGGCCGGGGAACGACGGCCTCATGTACGTGGACAACGAGGACGGGAAAAGCCTGACCGCTATCAACTCCGGGACGCTTGAGGTCGCGCGCATCTACGCACTGGGATTCACGCCGGCCATGGCCGCCACGGCTCCCAACGGTGACCTCTGGGTGACGGACACTGACAACGGCAAGCTCATCTTCTTCGCCGCGGGCACCACGACGCGCCAGGGGGAACTCGCCACTGGCGCCGGCGCACATGGCATCACCTTCTCTTCCGACGGTGCCACCGCCTTCGTCACCAACCAGACAGCGGGGACGCTCAGCGTTGTGGACGTCGCCTCGCGCACCATCCGAAAGACGCTCACGGTGGGCACCAAGCCCAACGGCCTCGTCTTCCGCGAGCACTGACTCCTTCCAACAGCAGCCCTGGCCTGAAGTCGCAGTGCGCGCGAGTTCGCCAAACCGCGTAAGCAAGCCTCGCGGGCCAGGGCTGTAACCTCGCCGCTCACAGCTGACATGGAACTGCACCGTGCTCAGCTTCCGGTCCTGCGAGTGTTCCCGGTGCCCCGGCTCGCCGAGGCGTACGGGACGTCGGTCCTGGAGGCTGCGAACATATGAGCTCCCCTATGATGTGCCGTGCCCTGGCGGTCGTCTTCCTCGCAGTGGTGGCAGGCTGCGGAGACGACGAGCCAAGTTCCCATAGCATGTCCATGGGCGATGGCGTCGCCCCCGAACAGCTCGTTGTGGACGGCAACTACTCCGACGAGCGGTTCATCGACATGATGGCCGCCCACCACCAGATGGCCACCGAGATGGCCATTGTCGAGGAGCAGCGAGGGACGCGCCAGGAGCTCCGGGCACTGGCGACGAAGATGATTCAGGATCAGCGCCAGGAGATCGACGAACTGAAGGCCCTCAAGCAGGCCCACTTCGGCTCCTCGGACGTGCCGACCATGATGAGCGAGTCGGAGATGCAGAACAGCGGAATGCTGATGCCCAACGAGCTTGCGCAGCAGCCTGATGTCGACAAGGCGTTCATCGACTCGATGATGCCGCACCACTCGGGGGCCATTCAGATGGCAGCCGTCGCGCTGCGGCGGAGCAGCATCGCGGAGATCCGCACCCTTGCCCGCAGAATCATTGACGCACAGGCAGAGGAGATTGGGCAGATGATTGCCTGGCGCAAGGCCTGGTACGGCAGCCAGCCGTAGCGGGGCCGCACACACTCAGTGATGGAGGCGGCAAGCCACCGCCTCGACGGCCGTGAGCCCCTGCCCGAAGCAACCCATCGCCTCTCGGTGGCGCTCCAACTCTCCGTCCCCTTGTACACGTTGCCGAAGGTGCCCTTCTCTATATCCTCCACCACCGTCGCCAAGCCGCGGTGGATGGAGCAGAAGTTCTTCAGGCGCTCCTCCCAGAGGAACCAGGAGCGGTAGGTTCCGCCCAGCTCTTCACGCCATCGGGAGATGCGGGAGCGGTTCTGACAGGCCCTCATGTTCCAGCGCGCCCGTGCGGTTCGCAAACCGGGTGTAACCGACATCATCGAGGTGTAACAGCACCGGTTACGCCGTGAAGGGACACGCCTGAGCAGATCTGCGGACTTACCTCTCAGGCATGGCTGGCCCCCAGGTTGCTTGTTACCGCAATGGGAGGCCTCCTCATTGAAAGCGTCCCTTCGAAGCGGGCGGGCAGCCGTGGACCGCCTCCAAATTCACCCGAAACTGTAAGAGGTGATGGGGTGCTTCGTGAGCTCCGGTGAAAGGAAGCGCGACGATGACGACCCATCCCCCCCCAGAAGTCCACGCCGGGCACCACCCTCCACACCTGCCGGAGGGCAAAGTGAAGGACCCCGTCTGCGGGATGTTCGTGGACCCCCATGCCGCAAAGGGCGGCAGCCACGTGCACGAGGGGCACACGTACTTCTTCTGCAACCCGAAGTGCCGCGAGAAGTTCAAGGCGGAGCCGCAGAAGTACCTCGCGCCCGAGCCCCAGCCGCCGCCGGCACCTGCGCCCGCGGGCACCGCGTACATCTGCCCGATGGACCCGGAGGTGCGGCAGGACCACCCGGGCACCTGCCCGAAGTGTGGAATGGCCCTGGAGCCCGAGCAGCCAGTCATCCAAACGCGCACCGAGTACGTCTGCCCGATGCACCCGGAGATTGTTCGGCCCGAGCCGGGGACGTGCCCCATTTGCGGCATGGCGCTTGAGCCACGGACTGTCACCCTTGAGGAAGCGCCGGACCCGGAGTACCTCGACATGCGGCGGCGCTTCTGGGTGAGCCTTGCCCTCTCGCTCCCCCTGTTCGTGCTGGGTATGTCCGAGATGATTCCCGGGCAGCCCGTGCAGCGCCTCGTCCCAGGGCCGCTCATGGCCTGGGTGCAGCTCGCCCTCGCGACGCCCGTTGTGCTGTGGGGCGGCTTCCCTTTCTTCCAGCGGGGTTGGGCGTCGGTGCGCAACCGGCACCTCAACATGTTCACGCTGATTGCACTGGGAACGGGCGCGGCCTACGGCTTCAGCGTCTTCGCCACCCTCTTCCCCGGCCTCCTGCCCCACTCCTTCATCGGCCATGGGGGCCAGGTGCCCGTGTACTTCGAGGCTGCGGCGGTCATCACCACGCTGGTGCTGCTGGGTCAGGTGCTGGAGCTCCGGGCCCGTCATGCCACCTCAGGAGCCTTGAAGGCGCTGCTCGGGCTGGCTCCGAAGACGGCACGGTTGCTGCGCGAGGACGGGCGCGAGGAGGACGTTCCGTTGGAGCAGGTCCACGTGGGTGACCGCCTCCGGGTCCGCCCGGGTGAGAAGGTGCCCGTGGATGGCATCGTCCTGGAGGGCGAGAGCGCCGTGGACGAGTCCATGGTGACGGGTGAGCCCATTCCCTCCGAGAAGGCGCCCGGCAGCCGGGTGACGGGCTCGACTGTCAATGGCACGGGCAGCTTCGTGATGCGGGCGGAGCGCGTCGGCCGCGACACCCTCCTCTCACAAATCGTGCAGCGGGTGGCCGAAGCCCAGCGCAGCCGGGCCCCTATCCAGCGCCTGGCGGACACCGTCTCCGGCTGGTTCGTGCCCGCCGTGGTGGTCATCGCCGTCCTGACGGCGTTCGTCTGGGGGCTGTGGGGGCCGGAGCCCCGCCTCGCCCACGCGCTGGTCAACGCGGTGGCCGTCCTCATCATCGCGTGCCCGTGCGCCCTGGGCCTGGCCACGCCCATCTCCATCGTGGTGGGCATGGGTCGCGGCGCGCAGGTCGGCGTCCTCATCCGGGACGCGGCGGCACTCGAGGAGTTGGCGAAGGTGGACACTCTCATCGTCGACAAGACGGGCACACTCACCGAGGGCAGGCCGAGCCTCGCCACGGTGGTGCCGGCCCCCGGCTTTGACGAGGCGCGGCTGCTTCACGTGGCCGGCAGCATCGAGCGCGGCAGCGAGCACCCTCTCGCGTCCGCCATCGTGAAGGGCGCGCAGGAGCGCGGTGCCGTCCTCACGGAGGCCACCGGCTTCAAGTCCGTGACGGGCCAGGGAGTGACAGGCCGCGTGGGCGGTGCGCAGGTGGCGCTGGGGAATGCCCGGCTCCTCGAGGGGCTCGGCATCGACGCCGAGCCACTCAAGCAGAAGGCGGAGTCCCTGCGGCGGGAGGGCCAGACGGTGATGTTCGTCGCCGTGGACGGCAGACCTGCGGGGCTATTGGGCGTGGCAGACCCGGTGAAGGCCACCACGCCCGAGGCCGTCCAGCAGCTGCGGGCCGACGGGCTGCGCCTCGTGATGCTCACCGGCGACAGTCGGACAACGGCGGAAGCGGTGGCCCGTCGCCTGGGTATTGACGAAGTCCATGCCGAGGTGCGCCCCGAGGAGAAGAACGCACTGGTGAAGCGCCTGCAGGCCGGGGGGCAGGTGGTGGCCATGGCCGGAGACGGCGTGAATGACGCGCCCGCGCTCGCCCAGGCCAACGTGGGCATCGCGATGGGCACGGGCACCGACATCGCGATGGAGAGCGCTGCTGTCACGCTGGTGAAGGGAGATCTCCGCGGCATCGTCCGCGCCCGGCACCTCAGCCGCGGTACCGTGCACAACATCCGCCAGAACCTCTTCTTTGCGTTCATTTACAACGTGCTCGGCGTCCCCATCGCCGCAGGGGTCCTCTATCCATTCTTCGGACTGCTGCTGAGCCCCATGATTGCCAGCGCGGCGATGAGCATCTCGTCCGTCTCCGTCATCACCAATGCCCTGCGGCTCAGGCGGCTCGACCTCTAACCACCGTTCTTGTCAGCTTCACGAGGAGAAGACGCAGTGACCTTGCGCCGTACCGTAGTGGGGGGGCTGGCCGTGATAGGAGCCCTGGCGCTCGTCCTGGGCGTGGGTGGCGGGGTGTATGGGCTGGCCGTGGCGCGCCGCGGCTTCTCGGCCCGGGAGGAGCCCTCGGCACTCGAAGCAAAGGTGGCACGTGCGGCACGGAGCTTCAGCATGCCGGCGGGTGCACGGGAGCTGAAGAATCCGCTCATTCCCCTCCCGTCGCAGGCGCTCGCCAACGCGCGCGCGCACTGGGGTGACCACTGCGCCATCTGCCACGCGGCGGACGGCAGCGGACAGACACCCATCGGGCAAGGGCTCTATCCACGCCCCCCCGACATGCGCGCGGCCCCGACCCAAGACCTGAGCGATGGCGAGCTGTACTGGATCATCCAGAACGGCATCCGGCTGACGGGTATGCCCGCCTGGGGGCAAGCCCACGACGACGCGGGCAACAACGACAGCTGGGCCCTCGTCGGGCTCATCCGCACGTTGCCGCGCCTCAGCCCGGAAGAACTCGACGACATAAAGGCCGCCATGCCCCAGTCCCAGCATGAGCTCAACGAGAAGCGCATGGAGGACGAGTTCCTCGAAGGACAGTAGCTCGCACTCACACAAGGAGAGCAACGCCATGCAGCCCCACATGCACCGTCCCCGCCTCACCGGCATCGTCCTGATAACCCTCGCACTGCTGACCCCGGCCATAGCCCTCGCCCACGGCAAGGATGGGGTTCACGTCATGGGGACGATGAAGGAGGTGAAGCAGAACACTCTCGTAGTGGAAACGAGCGACGGGAAGCAGCAAGACGTGATGACGGACCCCAACACTCGTTACGAGAAGAGCGGTGTGGCAGTCACCGCAGCCGACCTCAAGGCCGGCGAGCGCGTCGTCGTCCACGGCATGAAGATGAACAACGGGCAGGTGCATGCGCAGTTGGTGAAGTTCGGCAAGCCGCCCGCCAAGGGCCCTGCGGGCCAGCAGGGTGGCACAGAGGGTGCCGCTGGCCTGCCGGCGCAGGAGAAGTCCCACGAGCATTCGGGACACTGAGCCGTAACTGTCGTCGGTTCCTGCAGCTTCGCGAGCGAAGCCGAACATTGCTACTGACGCCTGCTCGCATGGCTCCACAGCCTGCGCGCAGGAAGGCGAGTGTGAAGAGAAGCGCCACGCTTGTAGGCCCCGTGCCCAACCTCACCTCGTTCGTATGACAGAGGGTGCATCCCTCTCGGATTCAGAAACTGTTGCCTGCATCTATAGCCAAGGCTTCGAAGACCGCGCCGCGTCTTCGAAAAGAAGCCGCGCACCGCAGACGACGTGCGCAGCTGGTTCGACGGCGTCCACCCTGTTGTCGCAGTGGAGGCCGAGGGCTGCGTGGTGGCATTCGCTTCAACCTCAACGCACCGACCGCGCGAGTGCTACGCAGGCATCGCTGAGTTTTCGGTTTACGTCGACCGGGCTGCCCGCGGGCGAGGCGCTGGGCGACTTGCGATGGCGGCGCTCATCGATGCCGCAGAAGCAGCGGGCTTCTGGAAGCTCGTCTCGCACGTTCTCGTCGAAAACAGCGCCAGCCGGGTACTGCTGCATACGGTGGGCTTCCGCGAAGCGGGCATCTACCGGCGCCACGCGAAGCTGGCGGGCGAGTGGAAAGACGTGGTCATCGTCGAGCGGCGCTTGGACGCGGCCCAGCGGTAGCCAGCGAATCTGCGGCACTCGGCGCCCGTGCACGGACGAAGTCGCCTTGACATCACGTGCATCTACATGCACACGTGCATCTAAATGCACGCGTCCTGGAGGAAGCAATGAGCACCAATCTCGTCCTCGCCTCGACCATCCTGCTTCTTCTGTTCGCCCTCGCCTCGGCGGTGGATGGAGTGTACCTGCACCTCTGGCGCTATCGTCTCTACGCACGACCGGAGTCTCAGCGGGAGCACTGGCTGCACACAGCCCGCGCCCTTCTCTTCCCGCCAACTCTCGCAACGCTGTTCCTCGCGCCGCCGCAGGGGGCAGTGTTGTGGGTGGGACTGGCGCTGGTGGCCACTGACCAGGTCGTCGAGCTCTTCGACACCTTCGCCGAGCGCGATAGCAGGGCAGGCATCGGTGGGTTGAGCTCCTTCGAGTACTCGCTCCATGTGGTACTCACCACGCTGCGCGTGGGAGCCCTCGCACTAGCGCTGGCTGCGGTTCCGCCTGAGGCATGGAACCTGAGGGCAGCAAGCAGCCCGGCGCCCAACCATCCAGAGTTCGTGCGCTCGGCGGTGGAGTTCCTCCTGCCTGGCGCCATCCTGGCCGCAGTCATCCACGTCTGGCTGGGGTGCCGGTGGGCGGTGACACCGGCGTGCCGCTGGGCCCGGGCATGGGGTAGAACGAGCTGATGGCAGCGAAACGTCCAACGGAGGCTTGGTCCCGGAGCGTTGACGAACTGATCTGCCTCCTGGACTCGGCCTTCTTGCGTGCGCTCACGGAGCCTGCGCGACTGGAGCTGCTGAAGGTGCTCCTGCGCTACGGCCCCGCCGACGTTGGCGCCATTGCAGCGCACCTTCCCCAGGACCGCTCCGTCATCTCACGCCACCTCAAGGTGCTGAACGACGTCGGGGTGGTCCGCGCACGCAGCGAAGGGAAGCATCGCATCTACGAGGTGGACGGCCAGTCCTTCCTCGCGGCGTTCGAGGGTCTCCTCTCCCGCGCGCGGGAACTTGCCCCCATCTGCTGCCCGCCCTCCGGTGGCAAGTAGAGCAGCTCGCGGAATGCGCTCGGTGCCTAATGCCGATGCGCCAGAAGGCGGCGCATCACGACCGCGCTCGCGGGGCACGCTCCACGAAGTTCCTCGGATTCATGGAGCTCTGGGGGCAAGATGGCGCGGTCGATGCGAACAAAACCGAAGCGCGGGAAGTAGTCCGCTGCAGTCGTGGTGAGTAGAAACAGCGCTTCCAGTCCATCCGCGCGGGCTCGCTCCACGAGCCGCTGGACCAACTCTGCCCCCACGCCTTTCCCCTTCTGGCCCTCGCTCACGACAACGGAGCGCAGAAGGGCGCTCGTCCCGTACAGCTCCAACCCTGCTGCAGCCACGAGCGCGCCTTCGCGCTCTGCGACTACGAACTGAGGCAGGTGGTCAGCCACTCCTTGTAGGGGCAGGCCTGCGGCAGAGAGGAGTGCTTCAACTGCGCCGAGGTCGGCGGGACGGGCGGTCCGAAGGGTGAGCATCATCGCCCCCACTGCTCGGTGGCCAGGAGCTCGACAACCCGGGCACGCACGTCGTCGCGAATCTCGCGCACGCGCTCCACCGACTTGCCCTTCGGGTCCTCCAGAGGCCAGTCACCGCGCTTCAGCCCAGGCACGTACGGGCAGGCATCGCCACAGCCCATGGTGATGAGCCACTGAGCGCCCTGGGCCAGTTCATCCGTGAGGCGCTGAGGCTTGGCGCCCGATAGGTCGATGCCGACCTCCGCCATTGCGGCCTGCACTTCAGGGTGAACACGTGCTCCCGGCTGGGTGCCAGCAGACACGGCACGCGCCTTTGTTGGGTCCGACAGGGCGTTGAAGAAGGCCGCCGCCATCTGCGAGCGACCAGCGTTGTGGACACACGCGAAGATGACGGTGTTCATCGTGTCGACTCCTGCGAGGACGCATCGAACCGCCTCGGCATGACGGCGCCTGCCGCAGTTGGAAAGAGACGGCGCTTAAGCCAGAGAGACAGGTAGACGAGAGCAATGAGTGCGGGCACCTCAATGAGCGGCCCGACCACGCCGGCAAGAGCTTCGCCCGAGGCCATGCCGAACACGCCCACTGCTACGGCGATGGCCAGCTCGAAGTTGTTGCCCGCCGCCGTGAAGGACAGTGACGCCGTCTCCTCGTAGGAGAAGCCCAGCTTCCGAGAGAGGAAGAAGGCGCTGGTGAACATGATGCCGAAGTAGACGACCAACGGGAGGGAGATGCGCACCACGTCCAGCGGCAGGCGGGTAATCTTCTCTCCCTGCATCGCGAACATGAGGACGATGGTGTAGAGCAGACCAATGAGCGCCGTCGGCCCCAAGCGAGGCAGGAAGCGCTGCTCGTACCAGGCCTCCCCCTTGAGTCGAGTGAGTCCGATGCGCGTCAGCGCGCCAGCCAAGAGGGGCACGCCCAAGAAGATGAGAACGCTCTTGGCGATGCTCCACATGGACACGTCGAACGCCGCCACATCCGCGCCAAGCCAGCCCGGGATGACGGTGAGGAAGAGCCAACCGAGTACCGAGTAGAAGAGAATCTGGAAGACGGAGTTGAGCGCCACCAGCACGGCAGCCACCTCATTGCTCCCGCACGCGAGCATGTTCCAGATGAGGACCATGGCGATGCACCGGGCGAGGCCGATGAGCACGAGGCCATTGCGGTAGTGCGGAAGGTCTGGAAGGAAGAGCCAGGCCAGGGCAAACATCAAGACTGGTCCCACAACCCAGTTGAGCACGAGGGACGTGGTGAAGAGCTTGCCCCGCGCGCGCAACCGGCCCAACTCGCCGTAGCGAACCTTCGCGAGCACCGGGTACATCATCCACAAGAGGCCGATGGCAATGGGCAGGGACACGGTGTCCAACTTCACCGTGTCCAGGCGCGCGCCCAGGTCCGGGAAAGCCCTGCCCAGGCCGATGCCCAGGCCCATGGCGGCGAAGATCCACACCGGCAGAAACCGGTCAATGACGGAGAGCTTCTTGACGATGCTGTCCGGAGCAGAAGTAGCGGGCATGAGAAAGCTCTCGGGGTTACTTGCAGGCGTTGGGACCGAGGGATTTGAGGAGGCGCTCGACGTCTTCGCCGAGGGCGTCCCGTTTCGCGAAGGCCGCCACGAGCGCCTCGAGTTGGGCCTTGCACACCTCTTCCATCTGCGGGGCAAGGCGGTAGTACACCCAGCTTCCGTCCCGGCGAGCCTCGACGACGCCTGCGTTCTTCAGCACTCCGAGTTGGCGGGAAGTGTTGGACTGGGTCAGCCCGAGGGCGGATTCAAAGTGGCAAACGCACAGCTCGCCATGGCTGAGGAGCGCGACGATGCGTAGACGGGTCTCGTCCCCCAGCGCCTTGAAGAGGCGGGAGGCGGAGCGAACATCTAGAGAAGTAGCAGCGACCGGCATGACGACATCACAATATTCAAATGTCGTGTTGCGCGCTACCTCTTTGGTCTCTGCACCCTTACGGTGATGCCCGGCAGCAGCGGGCCAAGAGGGGACTACCCACCAACCGAAGGCTCACGCCCCTACCCCTGCACCGACAGCCCAGCGGCCCTAGCCACCTCTTGGGGATGACGAGCAGGACGCCGTCCCGCGTTTACGCTGGACGGCGAGGAACACCGCCGACGCCCAACCTGGCCTAGAAGTATCTTGAGCGGCCCATGGCCTCGCGCTTGCGGCAGCGGCACCTAGGCGCGTCAGGCTCGCCCCCGTGGAGGCTGTGGCCGGGATGGGCCACCTGGGCAGGGCTCCGTCCCTAAGCCTGCGCGTACCTCGAAGGCATGCGACTTTCACCCACCTCGTCGAGTCCCCCTCAAGCCCATGCGCACCGCATCGCCACGCACTCGCTGTGAAGCGGGCGCCGGAGGATCTGAACCATGGACGAGAGGCCACCCACAGTGTAGTTTGCGGACATTCAATCGGCCCCCGATTGAAGGGCTCGCCCAGCCCCCTCTTTGAAACCGCTGGATATTACTCGGTTTATGGCCCTCAGAGAGTTTGAGTCCTCTGAGAGAAAAGCCGAGAACGAGTTCGCGCAGGGCTTCGTTCGGGGAGCTGAACGAAGGGCCCTACCAACCGGTAGGGCCCTTTTGTTTTACACGGGCCTCGCGATGAATATCGCGGGGCCTTCGTGCTTAAGCCCCTGAATCACAAGGGATTTGCGCTTGGGAAATCGAGTGGTTGCCGAGGAGCGCTCGGCGCGACTCGCGGGCATCGGGGGCGTGAGTGGGCAGGTGAACGGGGCAAGAGCAGGCAGGGAGCCCTTCAGCCAGAGCCCATGAACCTCCCCGAGTCCCCCTAAGGCGGTCTACCGAGCCCGCCGCCGGCCGCCACCAGTGCGCCCACATTGGCTCGTGGTGCGCCCGAAGCGCGGGCTGGGACGCTTGGCGCGGCCCGCGGACAAAGAGCGCCCGGGCGAACCGTCCGCGAAGCAGGGGCGCGAGGGTGCAGCACATCAATTGCCGCGCCCCTTCTTCCCGCGCGTCTGGGCAGACTTCTTGAGCTGATTCGCTGTCGCCTCGAAGGCGGCGTCGATCATGCGCGGTTTCGCGTCCTGGAGCGCCTGGTAGCGCTCATACTCGCGCTCGGCCTTCGCCTTCGCCACTTCTGCCGAGATTGTCCCCGCGTGATTGAGCAGCTTGCGGCCGGACGCCTTGAGGAACTCGTCGAGCTTTTCGACCCAGTCGCGCATCGTCATCGGCTTCCGCTCGAGCGCCTGCAGCTCAGCGAACTCGATGTAGAGGTTCACGATGCGATGGAGGACCTGCAGCTCGGGCTCGGTCAGGTAGTCCTTCGCGATCGCGGCGTCGGCCTTGCGGACCACGCCTCCCGGCCGCGTCGTTTGCAGCCCCATGAAGGGCTTCTCGCCGTCGGCGCGCTCGTGGACGATCTCGGCGGCCGTGTGCCCGTGCGCGGCCCAGTGCATCTTGTTCTGCACCATCGCAAAGAACTGCTGCGAGAGGTCGATGTCGGGCTGGTAGTCGACGCTCGTCGCGTAGATGTCGAGGACCTTCTGGTAGAAGCGCCGCTCGGACGCGCGGATGTCGCGAATCCGCTCAAGCAGCTCGTCGAAGTAGTCCGTGTGGCCTGGACCGGGCGGGTTCTTCAGTCGCTCGTCGTCCATCGTGAAGCCCTTGACCAGGTACTCCGACAGACGAGCGTTCGCCCACTTGCGGAACTGAGTGCCGCGATGACTGCGGACGCGGAAGCCGACGGCGAGGATCGCCTCGAGGTTGTAGTGCTCGAGTTCGCGCGCGACGGTGCGCTGCCCCTCGGTTCGAACTATTCGATGGCGTCGAATAGTTGCCTCCGGCGCCAGTTCCCCCTCGGCGAAAATCCCCTTCAGGTGGTGGTTCACCGTCCCGACGCCGATGTCGAAGAGCTGAGCCATGAGCGCCTGCGTGAGCCAGACCGACTCGTCTTCGAAGCGGCACTCGATGCGCGCGCGCCCGTCCTCAGTTTGGTAGAGGATCAGCTCGCCCTTCGGCGTGCCCTCGGTCGACTTCGTCACTGTCGGCTCCTAGCGTCGTGCTGCGTCCCTAAGTAGGTCGCCAGAAGTTCTCTAACAAATCGCGCAGCCAGAAGCCCTGTGCCTACCCAATATTCGGTTGCTGCGTCATGCGTGCGTCAAGGCTGCGTCAAAACGCGCGTCATGATGTGGGCGATGCGCATGACGGGCCGCTGGGCCTTCTCTTCCATTTGATAGAAGTATGTGGACACTCCCCTCCCGTCCTGCGAACGCAGGTAGGCTGATGCACCACGAGCGGATCTTCGAGGGTGTTGTTGGAAGGACCGAGACGCTATGCAGTGCGGCGCTCGTACCGGTGGTGGAGCCCGAAGACTTCCCGTAGCTCTATCACCTTGGCTCCGTGCTCCGGCCCCTGCACCGCACGCGTCTCGGGCGCATCTTTCCCGAGCGCCAGGTGCGTCCGGCTCGCGTTGTAGTAGCGCTGGTATTCGCGCAGCAGGCGCCGAGCGTGAGTTTCGTTCAGGACGACGACATGGTCCAGCAGCTCCCTACGTATCGAGCCGATGACTCTCTCCGCATAGGGATTCTGCCACGGACACCGTGCTGCACTCGGCACCTCGCGAATCCCCAAATGGGTAAGCGTGGCGCGAACGCCCTCGGAGTAGAGCTTGTCCCTATCTCGGTGCAAGTACCTCGGAGCACTGGCCCAGGGAAAGGCCTCTCGCAACTGCTGCTTCGTCCATTCTTCCGTCGGGTGCGCTGTCACATTGAGGTGGAGGATTCGCCTGTCTCGGTGACTCACAACCACAAATCCCAACAGCACTCCAAACGTCGCAGTCGGAATGACAAAGAAGTCCATCCCTGCGGACTCCGCCAGATGCAAGCGCAAGAAGTTCCGCCATGTTGGTGATGGTTTCGGCGCTCCCCTTCTCGGTCTGGGTATGTAACGAGCGACCGTTGTCTGGCCTACCTCCATCCCCAATTCCAGCAACTCCCCGTGAATGCGCGGAGCCCCCCATGTCGGGTTGGCTTCGGCCATTCGCCGAATCAACGCGCGCAGTTCCGGAGTTGCCCGAGGCCGCCCCAGCCGACTCCGGGACTTCCAGCGCCAGAAGAGCCGAAAGCCCATCCGATGCCACTTCACCACTGTCGCCGGCTGCACAAAGCACAGTGGTCTTCGCCACCCCTGCTAGAGGCGTTGGAGAACGACCCAGAAGACGCGGTCGCCCCGAGCAAGCCTTGGGGATGGGAGCATCTCACGGAAGACTGCAAGTTGCTGGCGAAGAGCCAGGTTCTCCAGCGCCAGCTCCGAGCGGCTCCGCAAGGCCGAGCGCAACGTTTGAGCAAGCGCCTTTACGACGGCCCGCATCTTGCCATTCTTGTCGGCCGTAGCCAACACGCCAGAATTCTGCCGCGCCCCGTGACGGACCGCGTGGCCTCACAGAGACACCTGCGCACATCAACCCGCCTTCACCGCATCATGCCCGTGCATTCTTCGGGCTCCATCCTCAGGACTGCGCACGCAATGACGCGTTCGCTGAGGCGCACTTCTCGCCGGACCCGAATAATCGGTAGCCACAGGTGTGCTCCGGAGACACACGGGGCGTTGCACACACCCTCGGGGCAGCGCGCATTTTCATCTACTTGAGCCAGTGGTTCATCCGGCGCGCCAGTCGTGCCGCGCTAACGACTACGCCGCAGCCCAGAGGAATGGTAATGGTTCTCGTGCGTTGCCGTGCATCTTCGCCCCAGTGACGCCACCGACACATCCATGGCTCCGTACTTCACATATGCAGGAATCCGCCCATCGTCGCGGATGCGCTTCCGCTACGAATGAACTGTTGCACCTCCGGGCAGAGACTCCTCCTGCTTCATGCCGCGAGAACGCTTTCTCTCTTTGGTTCGTGGTGGTTCGTAGGCCGCGCCGACTAACGCGAGGCGGCGCCCCTCCGTTCAGAATGGAGCCGCCCCAGTCTGCACTTCGAGTTCTTGACTGTTGATCGTCGTGATGAGCCGACGGATAGCTTCGTTACGCTGATCCGGTGGCATGATGCCGAGTGATTCACGGAACGCTTGCGCATCCCCTACGGTCCATCGGCGAGCGCGAAGCGCGGCGTCGAGCAGACGGTGTGTTTCCTCGACGGCAGAGAGGCTCTGGAGTGGTGCTTCTTCAGAAGCTTCAGCAGAATCGGTACGGGCTGAGGTATGACTCAGGGACAGAGCCTCGCGGAGCGCCAGGGCGAGTTCGGCTCGAAGCAGTGCAACATCCACACTTGCGGGGGGCGGAGGGGGGCCGCAGGGCGCGTTGGAGGGTAACGCCGTTTGCTTCACAAGGGTTTCGAGCATCCCACGCTGATGTTCGAGTTCTTCGAGAACATGGGCGTTCGCGTCGGGCGCCGCGTGCCGGCCCGCGAGAAACGCAGAAAGGGGCACAATGACGAGGAAGATGAGCCACGACTTGAAGGAGATGGACATGTCTGGGCGCACTCGCATGCGGGTGACGAACTGCGGCGGCCCCCCAGAGGCACGTGACCGCGACGTGCCTCCGGGGATGCGCCACTCACAGTTGCTTGGGTTCGTAATTCGAAGCGGTGCTCACATGGAGATTCGTACACCGGCCAGAGGCGTTCCAGTTGAAGGAGATATAGGAGTCGCCATTGATGGCGCGTGCCGTGGCCACGAGGTTCGGGTCATCCGATGAGCAGGAGCCATATGTGGTGAGGCTACGCGCGAAACAGACGAGCACCGGTGCGCTGCCTTCATAGGTGGTGATGGTGCAGCCAATCTGTTGCACTGAGTCCGGGCTGTTTCGAGCACTGCCAATGGGCCCCGCAGCGTATCCATTCGCCACTTGGACGGGCTTGCGAACCCTCTCGCCCGCTCCTGCCACGGACCCAAGCAGCGACGTCAGGGCCACAAAAATCCACTTCGCACTGTGCTTCATCAAGGTGTTCCTCCTGGCGTTACGGGATGTCACGCCACTGGCAGGATGGCCTTTACAAAGCGTGAAAGGCAACCCCTAGGGATGCGACGCCCGCGTACCCCTGCTGCCGATGTCAATACTTCTCCGGCCTTGGGGCCATAAGTGTTGGAAGCCCTTTGCAATACCTGAAGCTTGGGTTGCCACCTCCGTGGCTGCGTGTTCCGGGGCAAGCCGAGCACCGATTCCAGGCCAAGCTGAGCAGGGATTCCGGAGCAAGGTGAGCAGCCGTTCCGGGGATGCCGAGCAGGCATTCCGGGCATGTCGAGCACCGATTCCGGGGATGCCGAGCAGGCATTCCGGTGAAGCCGAGCACCACTCGTAGTGAGGAGTGGGCGGTCGACAGAAGCGTTGACGGCGCTGGGCAGCAGCAGGCCACTGCGCCTCCGATTCGGAGGTGGAGATGGCGGCACAGAGGCTGTCCATGAGGAAGTTGAGAGTGCTGTTCCGGTTGCGGTTCGAGGCGAAGCTGACGACGCGGGCGATTGCGGCGAGCCTGGGCATCGGCAATGGCACGGTGTGCGACTACCTGGGGCGCGCCCGGGTGGCGAAGCTGACGTGGCCGCTGCCGCCGGAGTTGGATGATGACGCGGCGTTGACGGCGCTGCTGTTTCCCGAGGATGCGAAGGCCCTGACGGAGCGTCCCGAGCCGGACTGGGCGCACGTGTACGCGGAGCTGAAGAAGAAGGGCGTCACCAAGCTGCTGCTATGGCAGGAGTAACTGGAGGCGGTGCCGGGCGGCTACCAGTACAGCCGCTTCTGCGAGAGGTACGGGCGGTGGTTGGCCACCTCCAGCGTTACCCTGCGCCAGGAGCACCGTGCCGGAGAGAAGGGTCAAGTCCCAGATCGTGTGTAGTTGGTCAGCAAGATCTCCGGCAGCGAGCATCTCGCGCGCGAACTGAAGCGCCGAGCGCGACTTGGTCCTCGGCGCGCACCGCGCGAGGAGCACCTTCCACCCGCTCCGCGCGGCGGCCTCCTCCGTGACGATGGTCGCGACCTCGGCCGGGTCGACGCGCTCTTCCGAGATGCGCGGCGATGCTGTGTATCGGCGGCCAGAGCGCGTCGCTCGCCGGTGCCCCTCCCACAGGCCAACACGCGGGCGTAAGCCTCGCACGAGTAGGCGAACGTCTCGCGCTGCCGGTACTCAATGTCGAGCAGCCACTCCTTCGTGCGCGTCTCGCACAGGCCGATCGTCCTTTTCTTGCAATTGTGGAAGAAGTGCGCGGCCTCGTGGACGATGAAGCCGGCGAACGGGTCGCCCTCGGCGAAGTAGCCGGGGGAGACGTAGCTGGTCGTCTCCTCGCTGATGCCGACCACGCGCGGCACGTCAGGGCCCAGAAGCTCCGCGCCGACGCTCAGCAGGAAGAGGCTCGCGAGGTCCCACGCCGATCGATCCCACCCGTGGTTCAGGATGATCGACTCGAACGTCACGCTCTCTTGTAGGCGATGACCGAAGACGACGACGCCCGCATGGTCACGTGGCCTCGCCCTCGTCCTCGTCGCCGTCCTCGTCGTCAGCGCCGATGGCGGTGGCCTCGGCCGACGCCTTGCCCATCGCACGCTCGACGAGGGCCAACAGTGCCGCTTTGCGCGCCGCGTAGAACGCCTGGAACGAGTCGGCTCGCAGCAGCGCCGGGTTGATGACGTGACTCTTCACGATGGTGTCCATCGCGGCGTCGTCGAGCTTCACCTGGACGTGCCCCTGAAGCTGCGCGAGGTACTTCGAGGGGGCGCTGCCGCCGATCATCCGGTTCGCCTTGTAGGAGATGGCCGTCTTGTTGACGATCGCGTTGAAGACGCGCGGGGGGATGTCGTGGTCCTCGCACCACTTCTTCGGGAAGATGTGGTGAATGTCGAGCTTCGCATCGTCGCGGTCGAGGTCGACCATGCGCGCCTTCCAGAAGAAGTCGCACGCGCCCTCTCGCTGCAAGAGCACGTAGAGCCCACGGTACGCGGCGCTGGTGCGCGAACGGAGCGTGTCGAGGCGATTCGGATTGAAGCCCGCGGATTGAACGGTGGCGGGCTCCGGCGCCGAGGGTTCGTTGACCCAAGCGAGGAGTTGCTGAACGTCGAGCGCGATCCGCGTCTCGACGGCGCCGCCGTAGAGCTCGCCCAGGACTCCGCACCAGAACCAGCGCGCGAGCTTCGTCTTGATCTGCGGCTCGAGCCAGCGCTCACCGAGATTCGCGAGCACGGCGCCCAGCGGAGTGAGCTGCGTCCGATATGGGAGGAACTTCGGGTGGTGGAACCCCTCGCTGCGCAGGAAGCGCTCGGCCTCCTCGAATCCCTGGGTCAGCGACTCGGCCCACTTCTCGAAGGCCCCGAGCGGCATCTCGAGGATGTGCTCGCGCTTGGCGGTGACCCCCGTGGCCTCCTTGCCGGAGCGCCCGGCGGCGAGGTCCTGCGTGCGCCTGTCGAAGGAGTGCAGCAGCGAGACGCCCTGGAGGAAGTCCGTCGGCTGGAGATCACGGAGCAGCGGCCTCTTGCCGAGGCGAGCGTGGCGCCCGCTCTTGCCCCTCCCGCCGAACCAATCGTCGCGCAAGTTGAAGCCGTCCACCGCCCACGTGGCCGTGATGAGCTCGAAGACAGACAGCGGAACGCCGCCCGTGTTCACCTTCTCGAACACGAGGCAGACGGCCTCCTTCGAGGTCTCCTTCCTCAGGCTGATGACCGGCAGCGCGTAGTTGCGGAACGGCTCCACAACCTGCCGTCGGAACTTCATGAACCGCGCGAGCTTCTCGGGCGCATGCTCGGAGAGGGCCTGCTCCCAGTCGTCCGAGTTCAGGATCTGGCTGCACGGGAAATGGAAGGCATTGATCTCCTTCTCGCGCGTGCTGAGGTCGAGCACCACCTTGCGGCCGAAGTCCTCTCGCTGGGTACGCTGCTCGTCGACGGTGACGATCGCGTCCTCCAGCGCCTGGGGGCCCAACAGCGCCTTCTCGATGTCGAAGTAGTAATGGAGCTTGAGCTCCCGCTTCTTCGCGTCACGCGTCGCGACAGGCTTGTCGAGCTTCAGTACCTGCGTGAGGGACGTGAGACGCTGCTGGCCGTCGAGGATCAGCTCCTCGGGGTTCGAGTTGGGCGGCAGGTCGACGCCCTCCACGGCGCGCACCTGGAAACGCGCCTCGCCGCCCGTCTCGAGGAGCATCACGGCGCCAATGGGGAACGACCGCGCGATGCTCACGAGCAACGACTGGATGTGTTCGTCGTCCCAGACCCACCCACGTTGGAAGTCAGGCAGTTGGAGCTTGCCCTTCACGACCTTCGTGAGGAGGTCGCTGAGCAGGGTCTTGGTCGAGTCAAAAGTAGACATGGGCACCCATCACTGACGATTCCGCCGCGAGCGTCCGAGGATATCCCACGGGGACGACTACCAACACCAGGAATGCGAGCGGCCACGCTGCCGGCGTCGCGAGCGTGGTCGGGCCTCCCACGCACCGCTTCGGAAGTGCGGGTTGTGGCTCGCACGCTCACGAGCGTGAAGCGACGGCTCCGCAAGAAGAAGCGCATCGGCGAGTTCCAAGAGCTCGGATTCGAGGGCATCGCTGACCTGCGCGCGACGGCAGCACCGCGGTGTCCGGCTGGACGTCCGCGGGCACGCACCTGTGGAAGGCGTCCGTGTCCTCCACGCACGTCCCCGTGCTGGCCCTCTTCGACGGCACCCAGCTCCTGGACGTGGGCCGCGAGTTCGACGCCAACGAGAACGGTGGCTGGCGGTTCGAGGACGGTAGCGCCGCTCCGTCCACCCTCACCCTGGCCCCCTTTCAAGCCGTAGCGGCCGGGGCCCGCGGCGCTCGCCGCCGCGGGCCTTGTGCAGCAGGCCCTCGTTCCGCTCCACCTCCGCGGTGTGCGCCTCACGGAAGGCTTCGCCAGACACACCGATGCCCGAGGCCGCGCGTGCGCCCCGGGCGGAGGTGACGCCGAATCGCTCCTCCAGGCACTGAAGCGCGGGCCCCGCCGTGCGTGGCACCTCGTTGGCCACCCCCAAGGACGGTGGAGCACGGGCGCTCCTGGCTGAATCGCTTCCGGCGACTGCCGGTGCGAAGGGAGAAGCGCGAAGACACCTATTGGGGTGTTGACGAGCCCTCTGGATGAGAGCTCGAGGCCCGAGTTCGAGCCGGCTGCGTGATGGATTCGCGCCGCGCGCCCATGGTCAGCGAGAAACTGGAGCGCCAGGCCCGATGATGTAGCAGGCGGTCAGGAGGACGGGGAGAAAGGTGCGCAGAGGGTGCGGGAACACCCTCCACGCGGGCCCCGGGAACCCTGCGGAAAGAGAACCGGGACACCCGAGGAGTCGTCCGTTTCGAGGGCGACGCCAAGAACTGGCCGCCCTCGGTGGACGAGGGCCGGCCGAAGCGCTGCGTGGCGTGTGGGCGCGGGGCCTACGAAGGCGGTGGGCCAGGCATCCACGGGCATGGGCTCGTCGAGCGCCAGCAGCGCGGCCCGCCGACTCCGGGCGCAGCGCCCACCTGTGCAGTGGTGCTCTGTCGCCGCTACCGCTGCCAGCCCTGTGGCGCGGTGATGCGCGTGGTGCCGCCGTCCGTCCGCCCACGCAAGCACTTCAGCGGGGAGGCGATTGGCTTCGCGCTGGCGCTGTGGACCTTGTGCGGCCTGAGGGCGGACGAGATGCGACGGCGGACGAGCGACTGGACGCGTCTGGGGGACGCCGCCCGCGGCTGGCGCTCGCTGGCCAGGTGGGCGCGGCAGCTTGGGGCGCGGCAGCTGTTCGGCGCACTCCCACTCGGCGCGGTGGCGCAGGGGCTCCGGGCGCTCGCGGCCCGCGCGGCGCAGGCACTGTGCGCTCACGCGCCGCTCGCATGGCGGGGGGCGCCGCTCGAGCATCAAGCCTTCGCCGGAGCCCGCCATGTGAGCTGATGACCATCACCGCGAAGTTGCTAGGGAATCCGCGCCCACCGCGTTGGGCACGCTCCCAGCAGCCCAGGCGGATGCGAGGGGAGAGCTTCCCGCCAGGCCCGCGATGGACGCGGGCAGCGGGAAGGAGACCTCCATGGACGAGCTCGTCCCGAAGGACCACGGTGAAGAGATTGCAGTCTTCCGCAGCCAGGTTATTGGCCCGGTGGTGCACCGCCAGCTGACGCGCGGAGAGCTGCGCGGCGCACTGAGGGAGCTGACGCGGCAGAAGTTCCGTCCGCCCGGCGCCGAGCGCACGTGGCACTTCAGCATGCCGACGCTGGAGCGCTGGTACTACCGCTTCCGCAGGCACGGCCTCGCCGCCCTGCGGCCCCAGCCGCGCAAGGACGCGGGCCGCGCCAAGGCGCTCGACGAGCGGCAGAAGCAACTGGTCTGCGACGTGCGGCGCGAGCACCTGAGCGCGTCCGCGGAGCTGATTCTCACGACGCTGGTGCGCCAGGGCCGCGTGCGCGAGGGCGCGGTGAGCGCCGCCACCGTGCGGCGGCTACTCGCCGAGCGTGGGCTGGACCGCGTCTCGCTACGCGGGACGGGGGAGGGGGTTGAGCGCCGGCGCTGGGAGGCCGCGTACCCCGGCGCGTTGTGGCATGGCGATGTCTGCCATGGCCCGGTGCTCACCGGCGGCACGAAGTGGGAGCCGCTGCGCATCCACGCACTGCTCGACGACAGGAGCCACTACGTCGTCGCCCTCGAGGCGCGCTCCACCGAGCGCGAGGACGACATGCTCGGCCTGCTGGTGCGGGCCGCGCGCCAGCACGGCGTGCCCGAGACGCTCTACCTCGACAACCGCTCCAGCTGGGCACCCTCAGGACGATGGCCGACTTCGATTGGGGCTGGCCCAAGCACATTGACAGGACGGCCGTCGAGAGCGCCCTCGCGCTGGACTTCATGGCCCGCCCCGCCAACGTCGTCCTCGTCGCGCCCCAGGGCCTGGGCAAGACGATGATTGCTTCAGAATATCGCCTACAACGCCGTGCAGGCCGGCCACTCCGTCCTCTTCACCACCGCCTCCCAACTGCTGCTCGACCTCGGGAGCCACGACTCCGCCCGGGCGCTCGACAGACGCCTGAAGCACTACTGCACCCAGGCGGGGCTGCTCGTCATCGACGAGATTGGCTACCTCTCCTACGACGCCAGGAACGCCGACCTCCTCTTCCTGGTGGCGTCGCGCAGGTATGAGAAGAAGCCGATTGTCCTGACGACCAACCTCCCGTTTTCGGAGTGGACCACCATCTTCCCCAACGCCGCGTGCGCCATCGCCCTCATTGACCGCGTCATCCACCACGCGAGCATCATCAGCATCAAGGGTGACAGCTACCGCAACCCACCGCTCGCCAAGCGCACCCGAGCACCGCGCGCGGCCCACGCTGACACCGCCGCACGCTGACACCTGGCGGAGCCCCTGCCGGACCGGTTTGGCCGAACCCGCGCGGCCCACTCCGTCGCGATTCCTGGGCGCTTCACGTCCGGACCTGATTGGCCGAACCGAACAGCGACCTGATTGGCCGAGCCTTGACATGGTGAAGGCCCGTGGCTACCCGGGCGGCTACGAGCAGGTGAAGCGCTACGCCCCCCGCGATGAAGCGAGGGCCGCATGAACCACGGCCCTCCTCTCAAAATGGCGAAAGTCGAGTCTGAACCGCCACAACTTCCTCTCGCCGAGTCAGGCCCGGCGGGAGCTGATGCTGAAGCCAGCAGTCTGACTACGACCAACCCGATGTCTCAACAATCCAGCGCAGCATACCATGTCACTCAGTTGGGACAGCCGTTTGGCCCGTAGCAATGGAAGCAGGCGTTGTTGCAATTTGTTCCATTGCAGAGCGCGACATAGGCATTGCCATGGCAGGAGGGAACGGTGAGGTCCGTCATGCGGTACTTGGTGATGATGTCCCCACACGCGGTGATGGCATCCGTCGCGCCCGAATTGGCATCCACCGACATGGCGTTGAAGACATAGGTGGGGCCGCTTTCGGGCCGCCCTATGGCCCACTGGCCCATGGTCACCTTCTTCGCTGCGTTGGCGGCAGAGAAATCTCCTACCTTGATGTTCCACATCTCCTGGGGGTCGAGCTGGACGCTGCCGCTGCCCGACCAGCCGGTGCGGCTGAAGTTGAAAGTCACAGGTCCGTTTCCAGTACAGTTATGCACCGCGAAGTGCGCGGAGTGCCCCGAATGCTGGAACGTCACCGGGCCATTCCAACTGGTGGTGCGCAGACGGACGCTTGTTGACTCGCGGCGGACCCTGTCGCAAGGGAGAAGGTCCGGCGTGCATGCGTTGGGCTCCTCGCTACCGAGCGGGTTCTCGCAGCCCTCGCAGTAGTAGTCGCTCACGGTGGCGGTGAAGATGGGATTGCCTGCCGGAGGCTGTCCGCACGTGGGGTCACCATAGACGGATGCAGCCCAGGTTCTTTGCTGCGCCGTGCAGCTTCCCGCCAGGGAGGAGGATTGCTCGGCGACGAATTCGGGCATCGTGGCGAGCTCGGCCGCGTTGTCCCGCCGGAGCTGCTCTCTCTGCGAGGCGCTCCGCGTGAGGCTCTCGCGGCTCCTCAGGGCCTCCGGCAGGGGCTGGGAGTCGGGCGCCACGGCCAGGAACACCTCCTCCGCCGAGTGCTTCAGGAAGAAGCGGGGCGCCACGAGCGGGCGATGCGGGTACTTCGCGACGACGGCCATGTCGACCTCACCATTCTGACCCGCCAGCCAGATGACAGCGCTGTCCGCGTCTCCGACGCGGGCCAGCTCGCCACGGAGGGGAGTCCGGGGCAGTTCGGCATGCGCGGGAGTCACGCCCAAGAGGCCGACGGCGCTGGCGAGCGCCAGCGCGAGAAAGGGCACGGATGATTTCAAGGTGGAGGCTCCAGTAGGCGACAGCGTCCATTCGCCGTCACTCCCTGGAACGGGAAATCCCCCGGATTCCCCTCACCCGGGCCTGTGCCTACCCAAAATCCGGTCACTGCGTCACTCGTGCGCCAAGTCCAGTTCGGCAGCGCGTCAAGGCGCGTGAGCGAGGTGCGCGCGAGGCCATAGAAACCCTGTGTCGGCGAAGCGAGGCGAAATCGCAGAGGCATCAGCTACGCCGTCCCGCGCACGCAAGTGGCCGTGCGCTGCGACTCGGACGGTCAGCGAGGGGGCGGTCCGCGTTTCCGGACAAGAGGCAGGTACACCTCATCGATGATCTCGACGAGGACGTCATCAGGGATGGTGGGGACTCCCCGCATGACGAATTCATTGCGCAACAGGACGATGGCCACGGTGGAGACCCTTGGATGGAGTGCCTCGGGAGACGCTTCACCGCGCTTCACCGCGCGCCCCAGGAGGGTCAGCCAGAGGGCCGCCGCGGCATCGTTGGACTGTTCGGGCAGTTGAGTGAGAAACTCCGAGGCCCCACCGGCTGCCGACAGCAGCTCGCGCAATATCGCGCCGAGGGGGGAACTCCAATGGCGGTTCGCCCGACGAAGCAGCTCGAGGGCATCGCCGCGCAGGGTGCCGGTATCGGGAGGGAGGACCGTCTTCGCGAGTTGCCGGTAGGCGGCGATTCCGAGCGCAAGGCGATGGGGCCAGCGGCGGTAGAGGGTGTTCTTGTTGGTACCGGCACGGGCGGCGACCTTGTCCATGGTCAGCCCGGCGTAGCCGGACTCGGTGAGTTCGTCGGCCGCAGCGCGCAGGATGGCCTCCTCCAGTGCGGCTCCGCGTCTGCGTCTCTGCCCAGCGACTGACTGACTCACCGGCTCCTCCACCCTGGCTTCTTTCCAGAAGAAGTCTCCACTGTACCTTGACGCGATGGGCATGACACCCGGGCAGCCAGAGTCTAGGGTACATCAAGCACCTTAACTGACTCAATGGAAGGGACACGGCACATGCGCGCCAAGGGCATCAGCTACGACACCGGGTTTCTCTTCAAAGGGGCCTTCTCCCGCGAGGTCTTCGACTTGGAGGTCGTCAAGCACGAGCTGCGCATCATTCGAGACGACCTTCACTGCAATGCGGTCCGCGTCATTGGTGGAGATCCGGACCGACTGGAACTGGCCGCCACCTACGCCGCGGACCTTGGCCTGGAGGTCTGGTTCTCGCCCTACCCTCTGGGGTTGTCGATAGAGGAGATGTTGTCGCTGTTCACCGACTGCGCCGAGCGCGCCGAGCGGCTCCGGAAGCGGGGCGCCGAGGTCGTGTTCGTGACGGGGGCTGAGCTGAGCCTGATGAACGACGGGTTCCTCCCCGGCGACAGTCTCGAGGAGCGGGTCGCACTGTTGAGCCAGCCGGACCGTTTGCGCGAGCAGGTCATCGCTGTCACCGCACGCGTCAACGACTTCCTCCGCAAGGCCACGTCACGCGTCCGCGCGCGCTTCGGCGGCAAGGTCACCTACGCGGCGATACCACTTGAGCGCGTCGACTGGACGCCCTTTGACATCATCTCCTTGGACCTCTACCGGTCGGCCGAGACTGCCGACCGATTCAGGGATGGCTTCCGTGCCCTGGTCGCACAGGGAAAACCTGTCGCCATCACCGAGTTCGGCGCGGCCAGCTACCGAGGCGCGGGCGACAGGGGCGCCCGCGGCCTGGAGATCGTCGAATACAGCAAAGCCACTCGCCGGCCGCTGAGACTGACGGGGGAGTACGTCCGCGACGAGGCCGGGCAGGCCGCCTATCTGTGCGAACTCCTGGAGATCTTCGACGCCGAGGGCGTGGACAGCAGCTTTGTATTCATCTTCGCGCTCAACGATCACACGCACCGCCCCGATGGTGCCCCCCAAGACGACCTGGACCTGGCCAGCTACGGCATTGTCAAAGTCTTCGAGAACCGAAACGGAGACACCTACCCCGACTTGCCTTGGGAGCCCAAGGTCGCGTTCTCGGCGCTCGCCGAGTTCTACCGCGCGCGCTGACAGCGGGGACCGACCCGTGGAGCAGCTCCTTCAAAACTCGGAATGCCGCACCTCGCGCTGGGCAGCATCATCTGGTTCCACGCGCTCCTACCGGAATAAGCTCCGAGATCTTGGCCCCTCAATTGCCTTAGGCTGAGGCAGCCCCCGTCTCGTCACTGGAAGCCGAGCACCCATGCGTTCCCGCCCCTTCGTCCCTGTCCTCCCAGCCGCTTCCACCTCGTCTATCCGCTCCACGGAGGTGGCCCAGTGAGCCGCGTCGCGGGATGGGTGGTGCTGGTGCTGGCGCTGGTTGTGTCGCACCGCCCGGCCGAGGCCGCGCAGGCGAAGAAGACTCAGGCGCAGACCACCAAGGTGGCCGTGCTGCGCCCGGAGGGCCGCCAGGCGGCTGCGCTGCGCAGGGTGCTGACGCAAGAGCTGGGCAAGAAGGGACGTGGGCGACAGGTGCTGCCCGCGAAGAAGGTGGATGCCCAGGTGAGGCGCATCCGCGGCGGCCCGAAGACGGATGCGCAGCGACAGGCGCTGGCGAAGAAGCTCGGCGCGGACGTGCTGGTCCTCGCCTCGGTGAAGGGAACGAAGCGCTGGGCCGTGGAGGTCCGCGCCTACTCCGGCAAGGACGGCACCCTCCTCGCGGAGGAGCGCTGGGACGTCCGCGCCAACCGCGCCTTCCCCGACGTGCGGCGCGAGCTCGAGCCCAAGCTGGGCGCGGCCCTGAAGGCGGGCCTGGAGCGGCGCCTCCCGCCTGCCGCCGTCACGCCTCCGACGCCGCTCTCCGAGCCGGAGGTCGCGCCCCCGGCCCCCATCGCGGAGGCACCGCGCCCGGCGGGGGTGAAGCCTCCTCCGCCCACCGTGAAGAGGGAGGAGCCGCCGGTGGAGTCCGAGCCGACGGCAGCCGGCCTTCGCGACCTGGACGGCCCCATCCTGGAGGCGCTGCTGTCCGGACAGGGGCTGTTCCGCCGCTTCAACTTCTCGGGCAACAACGCCAACGCGCTGCCCGACTACAGCCTCAACAGCGCCGCGGCGGCGAGCCTCGCGGTGAGCTACTTCCCGCTCTCCCACTTCACGGATGGGGTGGTGCACAACCTGGGTATCGTGGCGCGGGGCTCGCGCGCCCTCGGGCTGTCCTCGCGGCTCCCGGATGGCTCCGAGTACGGCACCACCGCGCAGCTCCTGGAGGGAGGCCTGCGCTTCCGCCTGCCGCTGCGGTGGCTGGAGGTCTCGGTGAGCGCGCTGTACGGCATCCACACCTTCGCGGTGGACCTCCCGCCGGAGAGCACCTTCGCCCTGCCCGACGTGGACTACCGCTTCGCGCACGTGGAGCTGGGCCTGCGCAAGGCGCTCACCGAGCGATGGGCCATCGCCGCGCGCGTGGGCTACCAGCACGTGCTCAGCGGCGGCGAGCTGTCCTCGGACGACTACTTCCCAGAGCTGAGCGGCTCCGGACTCGATGGCGAGCTCGCCGTGGAGTTCGCCCTGACGCGCACGCTGGGGCTGCGGCTGGGCGGAGAGCTGCGGAGCTACTCCTTCACCGCCGGCGCCGCGGACGGAGCCCCCGTCATCGCCGGCGGCGCCAAGGACCTGTACTTCAGCGGTCAGCTCGGCGTGTACCTGAGGCTGTAGCACCGGCGCATCGAGGGGGGCTGTCCCCCACGCCTGTGGCGCCTCCTCCACACTTTTGCGCGAGGCCCGCACGAAAAGTCGGGCCTGATGAAACACGTATGCACGCGTGACGGGAGTTTTTCAGTATCCGTGTCATCGGGCATTGGGCCGATGCGCGTGCGAGTCGCGGATACATTGACAGGAACGCGCAATCCATCCGATGGGTATGTCTCCCAATGATGGAGGCGCTCGTGCCGAGGATGCGGTCACAACGGTTGTCACGAGAGCCAGCGGAGCGGGGACGGTGGTGGCGCCCGGTGGTGCTCGGGCTGGCCTTGAGCGGGGCTGCTGGCTGCGAAGGAACCATCTCCAATCCGGAGGGCCCCGGTGGAGGGCCCGGCCCCGGTACGCCCACCGTCATCGAGAAGCCCGCCCCGTCCGTGCGAATGGCGCGCCTGACGCACGTGCAGTGGAGCAACAGCGTGCAGGAGCTGCTCAGGCTGGACGCACCGCCCACGACGCTGGCGGGCACCTTCCGCGCGGACCCCGCCCAGAGCGGCTTCCTCTTTGACAACGATGCGCGCGCCCTCTCCGTGGACGAGGCCCTCTGGGGCGCCTACCAGCGCGCCGCCGCGGAGCTCGCCGGCCAGGTGACGACGGACGCGACGAAGCTCGCGCGCCTGCTGCCCCCGTCGGCCGCCACCGACGAGGAGCGCGCCCGCGCCTTCGTGGAGTCCTTCGGCCTGCGCGCGCACCGGCGCCCGCTGACGTCCGAAGAGGTGGGGAGCTACCTCGCGCTGTACCGCAAGGGGCCCCAGGCCTACGCGGACATGTCGGACTTCGAGGGTGGCATCCGGCTGGTGATTGAAGCCTTCCTCCAGTCGCCCCACTTCCTCTACCGCGTGGAGCGCAGCACGGAGGCCGTGCAGGACCGGGTGCCGCTCGACGACTATGAAGTGGCCTCGCGGCTGAGCTACGGCCTCTGGAGCGCCATGCCGGACGACGCCCTGTTCGCCGCCGCGAGCGAGGGCACCCTGCGCTCCCGCGAGGGCGTGGCCACGCAGGCGCGGCGCATGCTCCAGGACGCGCGCTCGAACAAGGTGGTGGAGGCCTTCCACCGCACCCTCTTCGACGTGCCCCGCTATGCCGCCATCCGGCCCTCCCCCACGCGCTACCCGCAGGTGTCCGAGCGCCTCGGGGAGTACGCGGCCCGGGAGACGACCCTCTTCGTCCAGGACGTCGTCTTCTCCCGCAAGGGCGGCTACAGCGACCTGCTCACCTCGCCGAACACCTTCGTCAACGACGAGCTGGCGCGCGTCTATGGGCTGAGCGGCGCGTTCACCGCCGACTTCGTCCCCGTGACGCTGGACTCGCGCGAGCGCAAGGGCGTGCTCACCCAGGTGGGCTTCCTGGCCTCGCACGCGACGTCGGTGGACCCGGACCCCATCCACCGCGGCGTCTTCGTGTCCGAGCGCATCATCTGCCGGAAGATTGGCGCGCCGCCGGCCAACATCCCACCGCTCCCCGCCCCCCAGGGCCGCACCAACCGAGAGGTCGTCGCCTCGCACACCGAAGCGCCAGGGACGCCGTGCGCCAGTTGCCACTCGACCCTCATCAACCCGCTCGGCTTCCCCTTCGAGAACTTCGACGCCATCGGCGGCTACCGCACCACGGACAACGGACATCCGGTGGACGCCAGCTCGACGCCCAACATCAACGGAGAGACGGTGCCGGTGCGCGACGCGCTCGACCTGGCGGACGCGCTCGCGGCCAATGAGGCGGTGCATGCGTGCTACGCGCGGCACTGGGTGGAGTACCTCCACGGGCGCCCGTCCGCCAACGAGGATGTGCCGCTGGTGGAGCGGCTCGGAAAGCTGTCGCAGGCGGGCAACCTGTCCATCGTCGACCTCGTCGTGGAGGTCGTCACCAGCGAGGGTTTCGTGAACCGCCACCCGGAGGAGCTGCCATGAAGCTGAGTCGCCGGATGGTGTTGAGGGGCCTGGGCGGGACGATGCTGAGCCTGCCGTTTCTGGAGGGGCTGATGCCGAGGACCGCCCGCGCGGCGGACTCGGGGGCGCTGCCGTACGCCATCTTCTTCCGGCAGGCCAACGGCGTCGCCTCGGCCCAGACGACGTCGGAGCTCGGCGCGGAGCCGGAGCGCTTCTGGCCGCGCACCCTGGGTGCGCTCACCGCGGAGAGCATCGCCGGGCGGGCCGTGGGCGTGCTCGATGACCACCGCGCGCACCTGCTGGTGGTGCGCAACGTCAACATGAGGGACTTCAACTACGGGGACGGCCACGCCCGCGGCGCCATGCAGGGGCTGACCGCGCGGGGCCCCGTGGTGGAGGGCGCGGGCGGCGGCTCCGAGTCCGGAGGCGAGTCCATCGACCACCGCATCGGCCGCGAGCTCAATCCGCAGCAGCGTGACTCGCTCGTCTTCTACGCGGGCCGGCGTGGCGGCTGGCTCGGGGGGCCCTGCCTCTCCTACCGGAGCAGCAACGTGCGCCGGGCCGCGCTGCATGACCCGTGGAACGCGTACCAGACGATGATTGGCGGCCCGGGAGGCCTGACGCCCGAGGCGCGCGAGCAGCTCCTCGTCCGGCAGCGCAGCGTGAATGACCTGGTGAAGGCCCAGCTCCAGGCGCTCCAGCAGCGTCCCGAGCTGAGCGCGTCCGACCATGAGCGCCTGGACCTGCACCTCTCCAACGTCCGGGACCTGGAGGTCGCCCTGAGCTGCCGCATGCGCGCGGACCAGGAGCTCATCCTCCAGCAGCAGGCGCCCGGCTATGACAGCACGGACGGCACCGAGGTGCTCGCCACCGCCAGGCTGCACATGGACATCGCAGTCATGGCGATGGCGTGCGGCACCAACCGCGCGGCCGTCATCCAGGTGGGCAACGGCAACGACGGCGACACGCGCTACCGCCACCCGGACACGGGGCAGTTGATGGAGAACTTCCATTACGTGTCCCACCGTCGCTCGTCGCACGACTCCAGCGGCGGCATCATCACCGGCTCGGACCTGCTGCACCACCACGTGGACGTGCAGTTCGCGAGCGCCTTCAAGCACCTCCTGGACCGGCTGGTGGCCTACCAGATGCCGGACGGGAAGCGGCTCATCGAGCACGGCGTGGCGGTCTGGTACAACGACCTGGGCAACGGGCCGGCGCACTCGGCGCGCAATGTGCCCTTCGTCCTGGCGGGGAGCTGCAATGGCTTCCTCAAGCAGGGCGTCTACGTCGAGGCGTCGGGCGGCGGCAATCCCAACCACAACCGGATGCTGAACACCATCGGCTCCGCCGTGGGGCTGAGGAACGCGGCCGGCGGGTACCTGGACGACTTCGGCGACCCGGCGCTGACCAAGGGCGTGCTCTCCGAGCTCATCGCCTGAGTGGACGCTTGCGGCCTGCTCCCGTGTTCGTCGCTGGAGCAGGTCGTTCAGGCAGCGTGACCACGCTGTCCGTGGAGCGGGGGACTCTCACGACGGGCCGGGCGAGCGTGTGACTGAACACTGCTGACACGCCCTGTCAGCACGTCTGGGGCACAACCTTGGGATGCACACCCCGAGGAGACGCACGATGCGCCCATTCACCCTTGCCATTCCCGACTCCGAGCTCGCCGACCTTCGGGCGCGGCTGAAGGCAACTCGATTCCCCCCAACGGTCGAAGGCGTCGGCTGGGACGATGGCACCGATGCGGAGCTGCTCAGGCAGTTGGTCACCCACTGGGCGGAGCGGTTCGACTGGCGCGCCGCCGAGCAGCGCCTCAACGCGATTCCGCAGTTCATCGAGGAGCTCGGTGGCGAGCGGGTCCACTTCGTTCATGCGTCGGGTCAGGGCGAAACCCGCATTCCCATCGTCCTTGCCAATGGCTGGCCCTCGAACTTCGTCGAGTTCCTGCCGCTCATTCCGCTGCTCACCGCCGAGCGAGGCGGGGTGTCGTTCGACGTCATCATTCCCTCGATGCAGGGCTATGGCTTCTCGGGCCGGCCCACGAAGCAGGGAATGAACATGAGTCGCATGGGTCATCTCTGGGCCGAGCTGATGACCCGGCTGGGCTACGAGAAGTTCCTCGTTGCGTGCTCGGACCTGGGCTCCGGGGTCTGCTTCAGCATGGTCCGCAACCATCCCGGCCGCCTCATGGGTGTGCACTACCTCAACGTCTTTTCGGGGTACCCGCGGCCAGCGGCGCCGACGCCCGAAGAAGTGGACTACTTCCGGCGCGTCGACCTGTGGAACGCCACGCAGGGCGCCTATGTCATGCTTCACGGAACCAAGCCGCAGACGCTCGCCGTCGGCCTCAACGACTCACCCGCGGGCCTGGCGTCGTGGATCATCGAGAAATTTCACAGCGGGAGCCGGCTTCAGGACGGCCGCCTCGAGTCAGTCTATTCGCTCGACGACCTCTGCACCCTGCTCTCGGTCTACTGGTTCACCCAGACGATTGGTTCATCGATTCGGCTGTACAAAGAGGCCTTCGCCGATCAGGAACTGCTGATGCCGATGCCCCGCCACGACGTGAAGCAAGGCGTGCTGGTGCCCGCCGACGTCGACAATCCCGCGCCGCGCGCCTGGGGCGAACGGCACTTGCAGAACCTCGTCCACTGGACCGAGGCGCGGCAGGCCGGGCACTACCCAGCCCTCGAGGCTCCGGAGCACTACGCGGCCGATATCCGGGCCTTCCATCGCACCATCAGGTGAGCCGCGCGCACGCATGGACAAGACCGAACGCCTCTTCGCAGTCATGGACGCACTTCGCCGGCACCGCCGCCCCGTCACCGCGGCGGCACTGGCCAAGGAACAGGGCGTCTCCCTGCGCACGCTCTATCGCGACGTGCGAACGCTCATCGGTCTTGGCGCACCCATCGTTGGCGAGGCGGGCGTGGGCTATGTCTTGAAGCCGGGCTTCTTCCTGCCGCCGCTGATGTTCACGGCCGAGGAGCTCGAGGCGCTTGTGCTCGGCTCCCGCTGGGTCGAGGCCCAGCCGGATGTCGGCCTCGCCGGGGCGGCGCGCAATGCGCTGGGCAAGATCGCCACCGCCTCGCCCGACGAGCTGCGCGACCGGATGAAGGACACCGGGCTCTGGCCCATCCTGATGCGCGGCGGGCCTGTGTCCGTCCCGGTGCTCGGCCTCGTGCGCCAGGCCATTCGCGAAGAGAGGGCGCTCCGCATCGTGTATGCCGACGGGAAGGGCCCGCCGAGCCAGCGCGACATCTGGCCGGTGCAGCTCGCGTTTCACGAGGGCAAGCAAATCGTTGCCGCCTGGTGCTGCTTGCGCCAGGCCTTCCGCAACTTCCGCGTCGACCGCATCACCTCGGCCGCGGCGACCGAGGCCCGCTACGGTCGCCAGCGGTCCGTGCTGGCGCGTGAGTGGCGGGACGAATGGAAACGCCTGTATCCCGACTGAGTGCAGCCAGCGCGTTCGACCTCCGCCGCTTCCGCCGCATGCGGAGCCAATTCTCGGACCCACTCCAGCAGGGCCCGCCGCAGCTCCTCCACGGTGGAGAAGGTGCGCACCCAGCGCGGTTGCTCCTTTGGCGGATGGGCTCAAGGGCTTCGACGCGGGTACCGACCTTGGCCGCGTGGATGCCGACGCACTCGGCGGTGCCGTGGTCGATGGCGATGAAGACGGTGGCCTGAACCTGACCAAGGCGTTGAAGCCCGGCCCCAAAGGGACGTTGACCATCAATGATGATAAACTCGTCCCCCCAATACGTTCTCGGTGGGTATCGGGATGGGGGATGCCGGGACGTTCGCGCCCCAGGCCGGCGCCAATCTCACGCATACTTTCATCCCCACGCCCTCGTATTGGATTGCGGCCGGGGTCGACCAGAAAGTGGGAACGGTCCTGGACATCCAGACGGTGACCCAGACGGCCCCAGTCATCTACCCAGACAATGTCTATTCACTCACTGCGACATTGAACGACGACAATACGTGGACCGTCACGCAATGAACCGCCACTCGTGACGCTCGAACAGGCCGAGGAGCAGGCGAGCGCGAAAGGGCCCTGCCGCAGGGCAACGGCAGGCGGTCGCTGAAATGGGGCGGGGGTGAGCGGAGCGGTTGCCCGCTCCCTCCGCGAAGGGCCATGGCGGAGGCGCGTGGCGGCTCAGGCCATGCGGCCCGCCTGGCCGCGAACTCCGCGAGTTCACGGTTGGTGCGCTGGGCGTCGGAGAATCCACTCAGCTCCGGCCCCTGCACTGGCGCGTCGTCCGTGGACCACGCCGTGTCCTCTCCAGAGCCCCTGGCGCGTCGGCCCAACGCCTACCCTGTTCGCGAAGGCTCCGGCCCCCGGAGCCGCACGACGGCGATGATGGCCTCCGCGTCGATGTAGCCCAATTGCCGCGAGTCCTGGCTCCGAGCGTTGTCTCCCGACACCACGACCTTCCCGGGTGGGACGCGCGAATCATCGTCGGCACCGAGCGCCGCCCGGGCCCAGTCCGGCACCGGGTCTCCCGCCACGGCGGCCACCCGCTTGACGAGATAGGGCAGCGCTTCGGCCTCCAGCGTCTCGCGCTGCTTCGCGGAAAGCACGAAGACGACGACGTCGGAGCGCGAATACCCGTTCCCCGGCGCGGGAGCGCGGCCCAACCGCCTCGCGACGAGCCGTTGTCCGTCGTGCAGCGTGGGCGACATGCTGTTGCCCCGCACCGCGACGACCACCCAGCGGCGGCGCCCCCAGGCCGCCGCCGCGACTCCCGCCACGAGGAGCGCGGCCCCCGCGCCCATCGCCGTGAGCATCATGCGACCTCCTTCTGGCCCGCCCGTGATGCGACGCGCTCGTCCTGATAGCCGCTCGCCTGGAGCGTGAACAAGCGCGCGTATTCACCGCCCGCCGTCATCAACGCGTCATGCGAGCCCTGCTCGATGATGCGCCCCTCGGAGAGGACGAAGAGGGTGTCCGCGCTCCGCAGCGCGCTCATCCGGTGGGAGATGAGCAGCCGCGCCCTTCCCTCGCCGTGGCGCGCCAGCGTCCGGTGGATGTGGAACTCGGCGGCGGCGTCCAGGCCGGAGCTCGGTTCGTCCAGCACCAGCAGGTCGACGTCCTGGCGCATCAGGGCCCGCGCCAGCGCCAATCGCTGCCACTGCCCTCCGGAGAGCGAGACGCCCGCGGGCATGTCCTCGTCCTCCCCTTCGAGCACGCGGCTGAGCAGCGTGTGGTAGCCGGCGGGGAGTGAGGCGAGCTTCTCGTCAATCTCCGCCAGCCGTGCCACGTCGCGGATTCGCGCCTCGTCCTTCAGCCGGTCCAGGTCCCCCAGCCCGATGTTCTCCGCGGCGGTGAAGTCATACGTCATGAAGTCCTGGAAGGTCGCCGTCATCCGCCGCCGCAGCGCGCGCGCATCCAGCTCGCGGACGTCCACGCCGTCCCAGAGAATCTGGCCTCGCTCCGCGTCATAGAGGCGGCACAGCAGCTTCACCAGCGTGCTCTTTCCAGCGCCGTTGACGCCGACGAGCCCCACCGAGCCAGCCGCCGGGATGAAGAGGCTCACCCCGCGCAGCACCCACGGTCCCTGGGCGTCATAGCGGAACCAGACGTCGCGCAGCTCCACGCCGTGCCTCAGCGGCGCCACCGGCCGTGACGCCTCCGGCGCGTGGACTGGCAGGGCGATGATGTCGAGGTAGTGCTTGAAGGTCTGGACACTGCGGCCCGCGAACTCGACCTGCGCGAGGAGCCCGTTGAAGGCCCCCTGGATGCCCGCCACGGCCGCGAGGAAGAGGGAGACGTCTCCGAGCTGGAGCCGCCCCTGGAGCGCGCCTCGGGCGACGATGAAGGACCCGACCGCCGCCACCGCGGCCGTGAGCAGCGACAGCGCCGCCTGCACGGCCAACCCCTTGCGCGTCACGGCCAGCTCGCGGTCCGCCGCCTTGCGCAGCGAGGCCACCATCCGCTCCAGCAACAGGTCCCCCAGCCCGAACAGCCGGCTCTCCTTGGCCGCCCGCACGTCCACCAGCAGCGCGTGGTAGAAGTCGCGCCAGCGATAGGTCGGCACCAGCGCCACGGCCAGCTCCACCAGCCACCGGCTGCGCACGAGCTGGGCCAGCAGGGCCACGCCCCCCGCCAGCAGCAGCAGCAGCGCCATGGGCGGCGACACCAGCAGGACCACGGCGCTCAGCGTCCCCACCGTGACCAGCATGCGCAGGGTGGCCTTCACGAACTCGATGAGCTGCTGGGGGGCGTCCCGGGCGGCCTCCTCCGCGAGCCGCAGGCGGCCGTGGAAGGCGGGGTCCTCGAAGTGGTGCAGGCCCTCCAGCGCCGCCACCTTCGTGAAGAGGCGGCGCTCCACCTCCAGGGTGACGCCCCAGCGAATCACGCCAGTCAGATACTCGGAGACATTGAGGATGGCCATGGAGCCGCCGACCACCGCGGCGGCGCCCACCGCCAGCGTGAGCGCCCGCTGGGAGTCCGCCAGGGCCCCTCGGCCCAGCTCATCCAGCAGCGCCTTGGTGAGCCAGCCGCCCGCGGCGGCCACGGAGCCGGTGCACAGCGTGAGGAGGAGCGCGAACACCGACGCCAGCGGGGCCGCGCGCCACTGGAGCGCCACGGCCGCCCCCACCGTGCGCGTCAGCTCCCGCAGGCCCCCTCGCGCCTCGCTCATGGCAGGACTTCGTGCAGGTGGTGCCCCGAGGCCGCGACCACGCCCCGCTCGACGAGCACGAGGGTGGGATAGCCCGCCTGCTTGATGGCGCGCGTGACGGAGTCCCCTTCGGTCAGGAACGCCACCCGGGCCACCTGCTTCAGCGAGGCCCCCAGCTCCAGCGTCTGCGGGTCGTCGGGGTCGCCTTCGACGAACGCCATCAGCGGCACTCCGGGCGGCGAGTCGACGAGTTGCTTGCGCAACGAGGAGCAAGGCCGGCAGCCCGTGGTGAAGAAGCCGACCAGCGTCTTGCCCTCGCGCAGGACGGCGTCCGTGAAGGTTTCGCCCTCCAGGGTGGTGGCCTCGAAGGAGCCGACCGGCTCTCCCTTCTGCGGCAGGGCCGGGTCGCGAAGGACGACCTGGTTGGCGATCAACTCCTGGAGCGCGCGCAGCCGACCGACGAGCGCGAGGGTCAGCAAGAGGTTCCCCACCACCAGCACGGAGAGGATGACACCACCCACGACGAGCGTTTCAATCATTGGCTGCCTCGGTTTCGTCGGGTTCGCGGGGACGCGGCCAGCGGCTGCGGTCCTCGAAGCAGGAACACCAGATCATCCCAGCGCGTGACGAAGAGCCCCGCCAGGACGCCGACCGTCCCCGCGATGACGCCCATGCCCATCGCCAGTCCACCGGAGGCGGACGGGTGGCTCACCGCACCGGCGACCGTGACCGCCAGGAGCAGCCCATTGCGGACCAGGTGCGCCGCGCCGACGGGGGCGTTGCTCGCACCGAAGCACCGGCACGCGACCTTCTCTCCCCGGCGCATCACCCACGCGATCCCCAGCGTGAAGCCCACCAGGAGCGCCAGCGCCAGCGCATACCCCGCCGCCACGCCCACCCCCAGCAGCAGCGCGGAGGCGGCTTCCGTCAGGACCAACGTGGCCGCCAGCGGCGCCCCGGCCAGGGCGCGCGGAAAACCAAGGTTTTCGAGCGTCTGGATGAACTCATCAAAAGGCCTGCGTCCGCGCGCCTTCCCCAGCGCGGCGAGCGCGAACACCGTGGCCAGCATCAGTCGACAGCCTAGATTGACCGCGTTCAACGGAGCGTCCTCGCGAAAACCGCGACTGGACGTGGAGGGTCCACATCCAGCCGGGGTCATGAAGCTGGAATCAGCCGCAGACGGAGGTCCTGATGCAGGAGCCGTAGCAGTTGAACCGACGGTGCTTCGCGGAGCAGCACTGGCCGTTCTCCGGGACACAGGCGCCCGCGGGAATCTCAGACAGGAACAGCTTCAGGAGGCGGTCAGACAGCGCCTTGAGGGTCTTCATGGTGTTTTCCTTTCGGTCTGCGTCGCGAGGAGTCGTCCCCTTCGACGCGGCGCGAAGGCTACCTCTTGCAGCAGCCATCATGAATGCAAACCCTCGCGGAGCCTGTGTGTCTGGGAGATGACGCAATGCATATCACACCAATCGGCGCGGCGCGGCATGACGCATGGCTTCGAAACGACTGCATTTGACATCACGCGACACACACAGGGAGAAGACCATATTCACACGGAGTCCATCGTTTGACTGGTCAACTTTTCTGGGCGCGGAGCAGGCCATCGCCGATCGGAGCGCGCCGAACCTCTGCACGCCGCGGCGCGAGCGGAACGTCAGTCTTGGCCCCAGCCCATCAAGGCAGGCGTTGTCCCACCGCGCGTCAGTCGCCGTGGAACGACTGGCGCCCGGCCCACAAGGTTTCCGTGGCTTGAAGCATCACGTCATGAGACGATGACCACACATCTCGAAGGGTGTGCGTCGCGCTCCTGGCACGCACAGGTTCCTCGGTGGTCGGGCCGCCACCTTGCCGCGGTTGTTACCGCAGGCAAGCTCCAGTGGGGAGTCTCCATGCGCGTGCTCATTTCCACCTACGGTACCCGAGGCGATGTCCAACCCTTCGTCGCGCTCGCCAAGGCCCTGAGGGCGCGTGGCCATGTCGTAGCGCTCTGCACACCTACCGGCTTCCGAGGCATGGTGGAGCGCCACGGCATTCCATACGCGCACATGGACAATGCGGTGCTGGAGCTGACGGAGGCGGTTCTGCGCGCCCCTACGCGTGCCGAGCAGCGGCGACTGTTCAAGGGGTTCGGCGCCATCGTCCGGGCGAGCATGGAGGACGAGTGGCGAGCGGCGCGGGAGCTGGAGCCGGACGTGCTCGTGTACCACTCCAAGGCGCTTGGCAGTCACCACATCGCGGAGAAGCTCCGGGCCGCCGAGCTGCTAGCGATGCCGCTGCCGCTGACTCCGACGCGCGAGTTCCCGGCGCCGATAGTTCCGAGTTTTCGACTCGGCGGCTGGCTCAACGCGCTCACTTATCGAGTCCTGGCGCTGGCCAACGCGGTCTGGGCCGGAGCAACCAATGACTTCCGGGTGAAGACACTCGGCCTCGCGCCGCGCTCACGCTTCGCGGACCCGATGAAGACGGTCGAGGGCTCCGCGGTGCCGGCGCTCTACGCGTACAGTGAGCATCTGCTGCCACGTCCCCCCGACTGGCCGCTCGAGGCCCAGGTGACGGGCTGCTGGTTCCTCGACGAGGGCGACCCATGGACTCCTCCCCCGGCGCTGCGGGCGTTCCTCGAAGCGGGGCCGCCGCCTCTCTACGTGGGCTTTGGCAGCATGGGCGCGGCGCATGCTGAGTCTCGTGCCGCCACCGTCCTGAAGGCCGTGGCGTTGACCGGCGAACGCGCGGTGCTGGCCTCGGGCTGGGGAGGCATGAAGGCGCGCGACCTCCCGCCCCATGTCTTCATGCTGGAGTCCGCGCCACATGACTGGCTCTTCCCGCGAATGAGCGCGGTGGTGCATCACGGCGGGGCCGGCTCCACGATGGCAGGCTTGCGCGCGGGCAAACCCACTGTCATCTGCCCCTTTCTTGGCGACCAGCCCTTCTGGGGGCACATGGTTCTCCGCGCGGGTGCAGGGCCACAGCCGGTCCCCCAGAAGTCGCTCACGGCCGAGCGTCTGGCAGACGCCATCCGCACGGCGCTTTCCCCAACGATGCGGGCCCATGCGACAGCGCTGGGCGAACGCATCCGCGCAGAAAATGGACCCGCGCGCGCCGTGGCCCTCATCGAGCAAGAGCACCTGAGGTGGAACCGCCGCCATGCAGCGAATTGATGCATGACGATGACGGCCCCACTTCGGTGGTTCCTGGCGCGCCCTCGCATTCAACAAGACGCCGTCTTGCGGCAAGCCGGCGCGCCCCGGAGCGCCATTACTCTCGCGAGGATTGTTGCTGCACGGCCTCGGGGTCCGGCACGGGGAGCGTCCATATCTCCCGGCCGTGCACGCCATCCACGGCTGTGAAGTAGATGAAGTCCCCCGCGCGAAGCAGGTCCTGCGGATAGGACGACGCCGGTCCCGGGTTGATGTCCTGGAGCAACCGTGTGCCGCTCGGCTGACCGTTCGTCACCCAGAGTTCATGGCCATGGACTTCATCGTACGCGTAGAAGACGACGCGACCGTCATCCGTGGGGACGGGCCTGGGAGGCAGCAGGTCAGGCGATTCGAGGAGGGGCTGGTACAAGAGCTTCGTTCCCTTCCGGGTGCCGTCCGTCCTCCAGAGCTGCACGTCCGCCGGGGCCGGACTTCCCACGTCGTAGTAGAGCGTGAAGTAGAGCTTTCGCTCCGTCGCGGTGAAGGTGGAGACGAAGATGAAGAACTCGCGCGGAATGTTCGCGTAGGGATTGGGGATGGTGGCGACCCGCTGCGAGCGTGGGTGGCAGGAAGGATCGGGATTCAACTTGCGGAGCTCGGTCGCCGCGTACCGCGGGGTGAACGTCGCGAAGTAGAGGCGCTGCTTGAACACGGTGATGGGCTGCGCCTGCGACCCCTCCGGGCCCGGGCGGGTGTCCTCGACCAGCTCCGTGCCCTCCTCGGTGCCGTCGCTCCGCCACAACTCCCGCCCGTGTTCACCATCGTCGGCGGAGAAGTAGAGCACCCCAGCCGCGGGCGTCAGGCTCCGTGGGAACGACGAAGCGGGGCCCGGGAGAAGGTCCTTCACCAGGTGGGTGCCCTCGGCGGTTCCGTCACTGACCCAGAGCTCCGTGCCTGTGTCCGTCTTGCCAAAGCTCATGAAGAGGAGGTCTCCCACGCTCGCCAGCTCCAGCGGGCCATTGAACGTGCCTTCCTGCCCCAGCTCCGTCACCCGCGCCGTCCCTCCCGCGGTGCCGTCGCTGCGCCACAGCTCCAATTCGCTGGAGAAGATGAGGGGCATGCGGACGACACGGAAGAAGAAGAGCGTGTCATCCACCGCGATGAAGTTCTCCAGAAAGGCCGTGCCGGAGGCGGGCGTGAGGTCCTTGACCCGTCGGGTCCCCGCCGTCGTGCCATCGCTCACCCACAGCTCGTTTCCGTGCTCCTCGCTGAAGCCTCCCGTGAAGAAGAGTTGGTTGCCCACCACCGTCAGGCGCCCGGGTGCGTCGTCGAGGTGTTTCACCGGGACGGTGCTCGCGGTCGTACCGTTGCTGCGCCAGAGCGCACCGCGGCCCGCCGCGAAGTCAATGGCGGAGAAATAGAGCCTGTCACGGAAGGCCAGCAGGTCGGTGGGAGCCGGCCCTCCAAAGGGCCCCGGGAACGGCTCGTCCGGCGGCGGGTAGAGGTCCTTCAAGAGGGTGGCGGGACCGAGCTCCGGAAGCGGTGCTTCCCACTGCGCCGTGACGCCCCCTGGCGCAGGGGAACCCGGCGCGGGCGCATCCGTCATCGCCCCGCCGCATCCCACCGCCAGGAGGCAGGCCCCAACCAGTTGACGCCATCCATGCATGAGAAATCCCTCGCGACTTCGAGTGGGCGCCCACCCACCATGGCCAGGCATGACGAGGCGCCTTCGCGAGGGTGCGTCCTCGTGTCGTAGCGGCAAGCGTTTGCGGGTCGTGGAGCGTGCATGGCGGTGAGCATGATGCCGGCCCCTCCGCCGCGGCCTCCGCGACGAAGGGAGGTCCAGGCGCATGCGCACACCGGGGCCGCGGATCGCGCCACACAGCCCCGGTGCGCCCACCTCGGGACCGGATGACTGCACTTCATGCAGCGATGTCTCGGCCCTGAGGCACGGCGCGCTGTCCTCTCCCTCGCGTCCGCCCTGACGTTGAGTGACGCCGTTGCTCACCTCGAAGAGCATGTCCAGGTGAAGAGGCATGCTCACCAAATCGTGCTTGAAGCCTGCTCGGGTTGCGCTGGCTGCGGCCGGGCAGGCACTGCCGTGACATCGCTCGGGGTACAGCCGCCACGACCCCACCTTGTCCGTATTGACAGCAAGGACGCCCAATCGCGGAGGCAGATGACGCTGCTCGCACTCGCACTCATGGGCCTGGCGGCTGGCGGCGTCCTTCACGTGGCGCACGCCAGTGATGCGGCTCGCTGTGCGTGGGCCGCCACCACCGCGGTCGTCCTGCTCCCCACCCTCGTCTCCATCATCAAGGGGCTCCTGCGACGAGAGACGGGCGTCGACCTCATCGCGGTCCTGGCGATGGTGGGCGCGCTGGCCCTCGGCGAGTACCTGGCGGGCGCCATCATCTCCGTGATGCTCACGGGGGGAGCGGCGCTCGAGCGCTTCGCGGTCGCGCGGGCCCGCCGTGAGCTCTCGGCGCTCCTCAAACGGGCGCCGCGTGTCGCGCACCGGCGCGTCGGCGCTGACATCAGGGACGTGGACGTCGCGGAGGTCGGCCTCGGCGACTTCCTTGTCATTAAGCCCGGTGAGGTTGTTCCGGCCGACGGCATCCTCAGCAGCGGCAGCGCCGTGCTGGACGAATCGGCGCTCACGGGCGAATCGAAGCCGGTGCAGCTCGACGCCGGCACGCCCGTCCGCAGCGGCGGCACGAACGCGGGTGGCCCTTTCGAGCTGCGCGTCACCGCCTCGGCGGCCGAGAGCACGTATGCGGGCATCATCCGCCTGGTCAAGGCGGCCGAGGAGTCGAAGGCGCCGTTCATCCGGCTCGCGGACCGCTACGCACTCGGGTTCTTCGGACTCACGCTCGCCCTGTCGGGCTTCGCGTGGTTCGCGGGAGGCAGTCCGAGCCGCGCGCTCGCGGTGCTCGTCGTGGCGACGCCGTGCCCGCTCATCCTGGCCGCGCCGGCGGCGCTCCTCGCTGGCGTGTCGCGCGCGGCGAAGCACGGCATCATCGTCAAGGGCGGTGGCCCCCTCGAAACGCTCGCGCGCGCCAAGGTGCTGCTCCTCGACAAGACGGGGACAGTCACCTCGGCGCGGCCGCAGGTCGTCGCGGTCGAAACGTTCGGGCCCATGTCGTCGGACGACGTCGTCCGGCACGCAGCGTCCGTCGAGCAGCTCTCCGTCCACCCATTCGCACCCGCGATTCTCGCGGAGGCACGCAGCCGGAGCGTCGAACCCAGCTTCCCGGCCGATGTTCGCGAACAGATGGGCACTGGCATCGAAGGGACCGTCGACGGCCGGCGTGTGGCGGTGGGACAGCTCGCCTTCGCCGCTCCGGACACGCCGCGCACGCCGGAGCTACGGTCAATCAAGATGCGTACGGCGGTCGAGGGCTCATCGAGCGTCTACGTCTCCATCAACGGCTCGCTCGCGGGTGTCCTCCTGATTCAGGACCCGATTCGACCGGAAGCGCCTCGCGCGCTGCGCTCGCTCCGGGCCGCGGGCGTCCAGCGCATCCACATGGTGACGGGCGACCATCCCGACGTCGCCGAGCTCGTGGGCGATGCGGTGGGCGTCGACCGCGTGTTCGCCGAGCGGACTCCGGAGGAGAAGGTCGAGGTCATCAAGGTCGTCCGGGCCGAGGGCATCACGGCGATGGTGGGCGACGGCATCAACGACGCCCCAGCCCTGGCGCTCGCCGACATCGGTGTCGCGATGGGAGCGCGCGGCGCGACGGCGGCCTCCGAAGCAGCCGACGTCGTGCTCACAGCGGACCGGCTCGAGGGGCTTCTTCTCGCGACGCGAATCGCGCAGCACACCCGGCGCATCGCGCTGGAGAGCATCTTCGTCGGCATGGGACTCTCGCTCGTGGCGATGCTCTTCGCCGCAGCGGGCTATATCACCCCAGTCGCGGGAGCCATCCTTCAGGAAGGCATCGACGTCCTCGTCATCCTGAACGCGCTGCGCGCCCTTGGCGGCGGCGGCCTCATCACGCCCAAGCGCCCGGAGGTCAAGGGACTCGCGCAGCGACTCGCCTCGGCCCACCGCTCACTGCGCCCGCACGTCAGCGAGCTCGCGGCGCTGGCGGCACGCCTCGATTCACTCGAGCCGGCGGATGCACGCGCCCTGCTCGAGCGTCTCCGTGAGATGATTGAAACGAAGCTCTGGCCACACGAGTTGGAGGAGCAGCAGACGGCCTACCCCCTGCTCGGGAAGATGCTCAAGGACGAGGACCCTACCGGGCCACTCATCCAGACACACCATGAGATTCATCGGCTCGCGCGCCTCCTTGGCCGACTGGTCTCACAGCTTCCCCCTGAAGGCCCCCGCGCGGAGGACCTGCGCGATCTCCGCCGGGCACTCTACGGCCTGCACGCAATCCTCACGCTCCACTTCGCGCAGGAGGAGGAGCTGTACAGCCTCTTCGAGACATGAACGGGCAGGAGGGAAGGCGGTATGCGCCCCAGTGCTCGGTCGCTGCGCGACTCCACCCAACCAGGAGACCTTCCGGCGGGTCTTCTTGCGCGTTGAAAACAGGAGCCCGAGGTTTGTGGGGACGTGGCCTCAGGCCGCAGCTCTTGAGGAGGGATGCGAGCAACCGTCTTCCGTGGCGAGAACCAGCAGCCCTGAGTTTCTCTGGGAGTCCCTGCCGGAGGTCCGATGCTCAAGCCTTTCGAGGTGCACGTTCAGGCCGAGCCCTTGGCACGCTTCGAGCGTGAGATGGATGCGGCCCGTTGGAGCACGCTTCAAGCCCAGGCCGTGAAGGCCCGGGCCCTCATGGCAGGCCGAGCCTTCTGGAACATCAGCTCCACGGCCAAGGGGGGTGGCGTGGCGGAGATAGTCCCCCGGCTGGTTGCCTACGCTCGAGGAGCGAGCGTGGATGCACACTGGCTCGTGCTCACCGGGACGCCAGAGTTCTTCCACATCACCAAGCGGCTGCATCATGCGTTGCATGGTTCGCGAGGGGATGGCTCACCGCTGGGAGCGGCCGAGCACGAGCGGTACGACGAGGTGCTCCGCGACAATGCAGAGGAGCTGCTTGTCCTGGTGCAGCCAGGGGACGTGGTCCTGCTGCATGACCCGCAGACCTGTGGGCTGGCGCCCGCCTTGGCGGCGGTGGGCGCCCACGTCGTCTGGCGCTGTCACATAGGCCGGGACACGCCCAACGCAGAGGTGACACGAGCATGGGAGTTCCTCGCGCCAGGGCTGGCCGCGGCCCGGCTCACCATCTTCACCCGAGCGGCCTATGTCCCGCCCCAGTGCGCGGACCGCGCGCTCGTCATCCAGCCCTCCATCGACATCTTCGCGGTCAAGAACCAGCCCATGACGCCCGAGGTCGCGCGCGCCATCCTGGCCAATACCGGCCTGCTGCGTGGGACACCGGGCTCGCCCGAGCCCATCTTTACCCGCGCGGACGGGGTAACGGCGCGCGTGTCGCGATGCGCGGACATCATGCAGTTGGGCACCGAGCCATCCCCTGACGTTCCCCTGGTGGTACAGATATCTCGGTGGGATCCGCTGAAGGACCCAGCGGGCGTACTGAGCGCGTTCGCGCTGCTCCTGCGACAGTCACCCAACCTGCGCGCGGAGCTGGTGCTCGCCGGTCCAGCCGTCACTTCTGTCGCGGACGACCCGGATGCAGCGGCCACGCTTCAGGACGTCCTCGCCCTGTGGCGCCAGCAGTCCCACTTCGTGCGCCAGCGCGTCCACCTGGCGTGCCTCCCCATGACGGACCTCGAGGAGAACGCCGCTATCGTCAACGCGCTCCAGCGCCACGCGGCGATCGTTGCGCAAAAGAGCCTCCAGGAGGGCTTCGGGCTCACAATCACCGAGGCCATGTGGAAGGCACGCCCCGTGGTGGCGAGCGCGGTGGGCGGGCTCCAAGACCAGGTCGTCCACGGGGAGAACGGCCTGCTCGTGCGCGACCCGGGGGACCGGGCGGAGTTCGCGGGCGCGGTACGCTCGCTCCTGGAGGCTCCCGAGCGCGCGGCCCTCCTGGGCCGCCGTGCCCATGAACACGTCCGCGCCCACTTCACCGTCACCCGCCACCTGACGGACTTCGTGCGCCTCATTGAGCTGCTCAAGGCGCAAGGCTGAAGCGTCGCCTGTGGCCAAGGCGGCCGTGGGCGCTTGGGCGTTGGCCGCTTCTCCGCCCACGTCAGGAGTTCGTCGAGCGCCGGGCAGAGCGACTGTCCCCACTCGGGCATGTGGCACTCGACTTTGGGCGGCACAGTGCCAACGGTGTGAGCGGTGGCGCTCCACGTGGCAGCATGAGCTTTCACACAACCCACCCCAACCTCCGTGATGCGCCCCCACAGCCACCGACGCCTGCCCAAGGCTCGGTCGCTGAGCCAGAGGTTCGCCAAGGCCACATCCGGCCGTGCGTCACCGAGCCCCGGTGGCGTCGATGGTGCCATCAGGCCGCAGCACCATGGAGCCCCGCCATCCCAGCGTGGGATTGACGTACACCGTCGCAGACACGCCGGGTTCGGCCCCTTCTTCGAAACGGTACGAGACCTCGACGGAGCCATCCCCGTCCGCCCGCCCCTCACACCGGACTTCGGCTTGCGGGGCGAGTCCTTCGTAACGGCATGTGCGTCCCGGGAACTTCACCTCCAGACTCCGCAGCTCTCGTCCCGACGCATTGACGAAGAGGATGCTCGTCCTGCCCATCCACCACGTCGCTCCAACGGCCATGATGATGCCGACGGCGCAGATCGAGAGAAGCAGGGTGGGCGTCGAGACTTTGCGCATGTCGGAACCTCATGTGTACCTACCCGGAATTCAGTCGCTGAATCATGGCTACATCAAGTCCAATCAGGGAGGACGTCATGGCGAGTGAGCGAGCCGCGCGAGGGCGTCAGCGTCCCGTGCCGGCGATGCCGAGTGATTTCGAGGCTCGGACGCCTTTCCTCCGACCCAGGCCCCCTTGGACGGAGCCTTGGCTCATGCACGGAAGAACTCCCCGGGTCGCAATAGCAGGCGGTGCCACGCCCACAGTTGAACGGTGTGCGCCGCGAGCTGCGCCTTTATCGTCGTATCCACGTCAAGAAGCCGAAGCGGGTTGTGCAGCGCGGTGAAGTTCGATGGCTGCGTCAGGTGTTTCCGTACTCCGGCCTCCTGGAGCGCGTCCGCGAGACGCAGATAGACGCGGTCCTCGTGCGCGCGAGTGATGACGTGCAGTCTATTTCCCTCGACGCCTTCATGTGCGAGGGTATCCGCCACATGGCCTACGCGTCTGTCTTCGCCATCGCGGCAGCACTCCTGTCCTTCCTGGCGAGGATGCTCCAAGGGGCCGGACTGTTGCTGATGTGGCCTGCGGTGAGCTTCCTCCTCGTGGCACTCGCCTATGCAGGGGCCGGCCCGAAGGTTCTCGGAAAGCGCCCGGATGGTCGGATGCAGCCCGTCACGGTACTCATGCTCCTGCCGTACCTGCTGCTCACGTGGGGTACCTGGCGCCTGGTCAGGCTCCTCTCAAGAGAGAGGCCGCACGACAGGGTGGTGCCGGACGTCGTGGTTGGACGCAGGCTGCTGCCTGGCGAGCTGCCCGAGGGCGTCACCGTCGTGCTCGACCTGACCGCCGAGTTCATCGAGCCGGACGGGATACGCGGAGCGTGCCGATATGTGTCGCTGCCCATTCTGGACGCCTCGACGCTCCCAGCCGAAGAAGTGGCACCGGTCCTCCTCGAACTGGCGACCATCCCCGGTCCCATCTACGTCCATTGCGCACAGGGGCATGGACGCACCGGCATGATTGCGGCCGCGCTCCTCGTCGCCCGAGGCGACGCTCCAGACGAACGGGAAGCCCTCGCGATGATTCAGCGCGTGCGCCCCGCGGTCCGGACATCCACCGCACAGCAGCGCGCGCTCGCGGAGCTGGCGGCTGCACTTCGACGTGCCTCTGCGACATGAGGCACGACGCAGACCTTGGCGGGTGATGCTTCGATTGGAGCGCCGCGGCGCTGATGCGTGGGGACCAGGCTGCACAGTCCTCGCGCGAACGGTACGCATGTCAGACGGGTGAACGCTCGGCTTCGTGCCGTTGGGCCCACGCGGAGAGTGTGAGAACCTTTGCCCCATGGCGGACACGCTCAAACCAGACGCGACCGTTTCCGAGGGGCTGGACCGCCGTCGTTTCCTGACGTGGGTCATGGCCTCTCCCACGTTGATGATTGCCGCCCGGCTGGGGCTCGACGTGCCCGAGGCCGAGGCGGCGGAGCCCTCCGAAGGGGCGACCACGGCGCTGAGCCTCTATCTCGCCGTCCAGGACGATGGGCGCGTCGTCACCACCCTGCCTCGCACGGAGATGGGCCAGGGCATCACCACGGCCGTGGCCATGCTCGTCGCCGAGGAGCTCGACCTGGCGCTCGACAAGGTCGACGTGCGCAGCGCCGACGCGGACCCTCGCTGGGTCATCCAGCTCACCGGCCTGTCGTCGACGATGCGCTTCCTCACCGGCCCCCTGCGCGCCGCGGCGGCGGAGGCCCGAGCACGGCTGATCACCGCCGCGGCGCTGCGCTGGCGCGTCCTGGCCCACACCCTCACCACCTCGCACGGCGTGGTGAGCGCGCCCGACGGGCGGCAGGCCGGCTATGGTGAGCTGGCGGAGGACGCCGCTCGCGTGCTGCTCCCCGCCGTCTCCACCCAGCCCAGGCCCGTGAGCCGGTTCAAGCTGGTGGGCCAGCCCACCGGGCGCATCGACGCGAGGGACATCGTCACGGGCGCCGCGCGATATGCCCTGGACCTGGACATCCCCGAGGCGCTGCCGACGGTGGTGGCCCGCCCCCCCACGCTGCGCGGCACCGTCCAGTCGGTCGACGATGCCTCGGCGCGGACGATGCCCGGCGTGGTGGCGGTGGTGCCCCTGGGCACCGGCGTGGCGGTGGTGGCCCGGACCTTCGGACAGGCGCTCGCGGCGCGCGCGGCGCTGCGCATCACCTGGACGCCCGGCCCCGCCAGCGCGCTGTCGGACGCGGACATCCAGGCCCGCCTGCGCGACGGCATCGGCCCAAGGCCCCTGCCGCCGCTGTTCACCACCCGCACGCTGGAGGGACGCTTCGACTTTCCCTACCTGGCGCACGCGGCCATGGAGACGCAGAGCTGCACGGCCCGCGTGCAAGGTGAACAGGCGGAGGTCTGGCTGGGGGCGCAGGACCCCAAATACGCGCAGCGCGAGGTGGCCCGGGCGGGCGCGTCCTTGGCTGGAATCACCGCGCCGCCATTCCCACCGTGGAGTTCCCCCACGGCTTCGGTGACGCCCTCACCGCGCTGGCCGGCGAGGTCCTGCCCGAGGTCACCAGCGCGGTCTTCTTCGCGCTCTCCCAGAAGCTCCCCTACGGCTTCGGATGGGTGAGCCACGAGCTGCGCGACGTGGCGATTCCGATTCCCACCGCGTCGTTCCGCTCGGTGTTCACCAGCCAGGTGGGCGTGTCCAACGAAGTCTTCGTCGACGAGCTGGCCCGCGAGCTCCAGGTGGACCCCGTCGCGCTGCGACGCGAGCGGCTCACCTCGAATCGCCTCAAGGCGGTGCTGGACAAGGTCACCACGCAGGGACAGTGGGGCCGAAGCCTGCCACCCGGTGTCGCCCAGGGCGTCGCCGTCCTCGAGGAGTGGGACAGCGCCATCGCCCACCTCATCGAAGTGGACGTCACCGGAGAGACGCCCCGGGTGCTGCGCATCGTCATCGCCGCGGATGTCGGCCTGCCCATCAACCCCAAGGGCATCGAGGCCCAACTCCAGGGCGCGGCGGTGGACGCGATGTCCACCACGCTGAGCGCGGGAATCCACATCGACGCGGGCGCGGTGCGCGAGGGCAGCTTCGCGGACTATCACTGGATGCGCATGAAGCACGTCCCGTCCGACATCCAGGTGCACTTGGTCCGCTCGGATGACCGGGTGGGCGGCGTGGGGGAGCTCGGCTATCCCAGCGCGGCGGCGGCCCTGACCAACGCCATTGCCCGGGCGCGAGGCGCCATGCCCACCCGCTTTCCCATCCTTGACGAGGGAGTCTGAGCATGGCGGCACACCAGTTCATCCTCAATGGGCAGACGGTGTCGGTGGAGGCGCCCGAGGACCTGTCGCTGCTGTGGGTGCTGCGCGACGTGCTGGGCGTGACGGGCCCGAAGTACGGCTGCGGCGTGGGCGTATGCGGGGCGTGCACCAGCCACCTGGACGGCGAGGCCTTCCGCCCCTGTATCCACCCGGTGGGAGGGCTGTCTGGCCGCGAGGTGGTCACCATCGAGGGGCTGGGCGCCCAGGGCCTGCATCCCGTGCAGCAGGCGTGGATGGACGAGGACGTGGCCCAGTGCGGCTTCTGCCAGCCGGGGCAGGTCATGGCCGCAGTGGCGCTGCTCAAGAAGAACGCCCAGCCCACTGACGCGGACATCGACGCGGCGATGAACGACAACGTCTGCCGCTGCGGCACCTATGTCCGCATCCGCGCCGCCATCAAGCGCGCCGCCCTGCTGCTGCGAAGCGGCGCGGGCGGCGGGTGATGCCGGGGAGGCCCGGGCTGTGCCTCCTCCTCCCCTGCCCCTGGCGCGGTCGCCCTCGTGGACCGCTGGCGCGAGCTCTTCGATACCCGTGACGGGTCCGGCCGCACTTCGGGCCACGAGGCGCGACGCGAGGCCTCACGGGAACGCAGCGACTGTCGGCGGCGTGGTGCTGGTGAAGAAGTCCGGGAACGTCGCGGTGTAGTGGCTCCCGCTGCCGCTCTCTCCCCAGATGACGCCGGTCTTCGAGCCCGAGACGGTGACCGTGGTGCCGTCCGCGGCAATCGCCACGTTCTCCGACACGATGTTGCCCGCTCCCAGGTAGACGCCCAAGCTGCTGCTCCGGATGACGGTCAGCGTGGCCGGGTCCACATGGTGCACGCTGAGGGTGATGGGCGCGCTGCCGCTGAGGCTCGACTTCTTGGTGTAGCTCGCGGCGATTCCCAGCGCGTTCATAGCCACCGACCGCGTCGGCTCATAGACGACGGACGTCCCCAGGGTCACGCTGCCATAACCATACACACATGTCGGGATGGGCTGGCGGAAGAGCTTGACGTCATAGACAGTCGGCGTCACGTTCGGCTGTGGGTAGGCGGAGATGCTGTAGATGCATCCGTCACGCGCCACGGAGGACGCCGCCGCCTCTTGCTGCGCCAGCGCGTCATCCTGCCCGGCCACCCCGTCTCCTCCGCCACAGGCAGGGAGGAGAACGGCGGCACAAAGATAGACAGCCCGTTTAAAGAAACGCATCGTGCAATAACTCCTTGGCTCGCGGGAAGTGAGGGAAAGGTAACAGCAAAGCGACGCTCTTCGTGGACAATCCGCACGCACGCGCCCGTTCCTCAATGACACCACGGGGGCAACGATGACCCGTGCCCCCTCCACCCACCGCAACCACGTCGTTGCCCATGGCGACGCTGCTGCGCACCTGCTCCCGACTACGGCGCGGGCATCCAGGCCAGCCCCAGGTTCCTGGCGCTGCCCGAGTTCACGTCCTGGATATCGCTGCCGTCGGCCAGATTGGCGCTCCGAAGCGCGGCCCCCAGCCAATCCGCCCAATACAGCCGCCCGGCCGTGACATCAATGGCAATCCCATGCACCGTGGTCTGGTTGGTCACCAGGGTGGTGACGTTGGAGCCGTCCAGATTGGCGGCATAGATGCTGTTGCCGCGGGTCGAGTAGTACACCTTCCCACCGCTCGAATCGACCGCCAGGCCCACGCCCTGTCCGCCCAGGCTTGAAGCGACGGTCTCCAGGTTGCTCCCATCCAGATTGAACCGTACGAGGATGGTGTTGTTATAGGTAATGACATACGCCTTGCCATTCGGAACATCGATCGCGACGGCAGACGGGCTGCCGATGCCACCGACGACCTGCGTGGGATTGCTGCCATCCAGCTCCGCGCGCATGACCCGGCTTCCGTTGAAGTCGGACCAGTACAGCTTGCGGTTCGTCGAATCGACCGCCAGCCCGCTGGGGTAACCTCCGTTCGCCACGACAGTGACCGGGTTCGCACCATCACTGTCCGCTCGAACGATTGCGCTGTCGCGCGAGTAGAAGAGGGTACGGTTGACCGGGTCGGTTGCGATGGAAGATGTGCCGCTGAGGCCGGTCGCGAGCTCAATGGCATTCGCGCCGTTCACGTCAACCCGCCACAGTGAGCCGGCGGCAGTCATCCAGTAGAGGCTCGCGGGGCCGGTGACGTCCACCGTGAAGGAGGTGGAGCTGGCATCCGCGCCATCACCCACCGAGAGGGTGATGGTGGTGGAGCCGCTGGCGTTGGCGGTGGGGACGACGGAGAGGGTGCGGCCGGCGCCGGAGCCGCCCAGGATGAGGTTCGCGGGGTCGTTGGGCACCAGGTCGGTATTGGACGACGTGGCGATGACCGTGAGGCTGTCAGCGGCGGTCTCCACGTCGTCCACGGTGAAGGCCAGGTCGCCGGTCGAACCGCCAGCAGGGATGCGCTGGTCGGCCACCGTGGAAATGGTGGGAACGTCGTTCACCTCGGTGACCTCCACCGTGAAGGTGCTGGAGGTGGTATCGGCGCCATCATTCACCAACAGGGTGATGGTGGTGGAGCCACTGGCGTTGGCGGCGGGAACCACCGTGAGGGTGCGGCTGGTGCTGGAGCCTCCAAAGAGGAGGTTCTCGGGGGCGTTCGGCACCAGGGCGGTGTTGGAGGACGTCGCGGTGACCACGAGGCCATCGGGGTCGGTCTCCACGTCGCTCAGGGTGAAGGCCAGGCCTCCAGTCGAGCTGTCCTCGGAGATGGACTGGTTTGCCACCGCGGAGAGCGTCGGCGCGTCATTCACGGGGGTGATGGTGATGGTCACCGTGGCCTGGGCGCTCTGGCCCTGGCGGTTGGTGGCGCGAAAGATGAGCGCGTCTTCGCCATGGTAGTCGGCGCCGGGAGTGTAGGTGAGGGAGCCATTGGCGCTGATTTCACTCAACGTGCCGTGGTCCGGTGCATCGACGATGGTGAAAGTGAGCGCCCCGTTGCCGCTGGCCGGCAGGTCCACCTCGAGGGGCGTGTCTTCCACCGTCTCGACGCGGGTGTCGCGGGCCACCGGCGGCACGTTGGGCGGCGGGTCGTTGTCGCGACAAGCGCCGAGGGTGCTGGCGGCCAGTGCCATCACCAATCCGGCGCGCAATGCGGCGGCTGGCGCTGCGAGCCAGCTTGGGAGCAGATATGACATGAACATTCCTCGTGGAGAGCCCGGCATGGGCGCTGTCAACATGAAGCGCCGGGTCGTGGGTCCGGTGCAACCTCCAAAAGGCAAGAAATGGAGAGGCCGACTTTCTGGGCGAAGTGGCCCTGGGCCATGCTGGGGAAACGCCCGGACGGCCAGCAACCGGAGCAGGTACCGGGCCACGCCAGCGCGGCCCCCCTCCTCTGGATGCCAGCGCATGGGGATTGGACCTGGGGCCTACACCGCGCGGACGCTCAGCGCAGACTCAGCCGGTCCATGTGATTGCCCTCGAGACTCGTAGCAGCGCCTCACGAGTGTCGGCGGATGCGGTGCTTCCGCGCGCAGGTCTCTACGAGCGATGGGCGCAGGAGCGCCAGGGCAGTATCGAGCCGCGCGCGGAAGGCGTGCTCATCCTTGGTGCATGGGCTCCGACGGAGGGCCCCCTGTCCGTCATTGAGGGCAACGTGGCGGTGCTCGGCGGCGACAATCGCCTACGCGGCGTGAAAGTCACGGGGCGGCTGACCAGCAGCGCCAACAAGTTCTCCTCCGCGTTCTCGGACATCGCGAGTGCCACCATCCGCGGCAACGGCGTGACACTCCTGAGAAGCCGGCTCACCGCTGGCCAGGCCACCGTGCCGAGCTCCAGCGCGGTGTTGGTCGATGACACGGGGATTCCTTGATGCGTCTGGTTGCACTTTCTTTGGGGCTCGCGCTGGCATCCACCGGCTGTCACTTTCACGTGATGGACGTTCCGGGCGATGAGAGCAGCAGGCACCGCGCCCGCCGCCGCCGCCCGGACAGCCGATGCCACGACCCGCGCATCCCCACCGGCGGGAAGTCATTGAAGTGAAGGAGATTCACGCACGCAGGGTGTCCGCGCGGTGCATCTACGCCAAGGAGGTGAAGTTCGGCCGGTAGCGCGGCGCACACCCGCCTGGAAGACGCCGCTCCGCTGCCATCGCGTCCGCGACGAACCCAGGGGAGAGGTCGACTTCGACATGGCCTTGCGTCGCCTCGCCCCTGACATCCGCCGAAGGTGGTTACGTGAGCCAGTCCCAGTCGGTCTCGTCCAGGAGCGGAGGCGGTCCCCCGCGGCGCCGGGCGGAGACCTCCTCACGCCAGGTTTCTCGTCCGCCCGGGAGCGGCCAGGCGCGTGAGACGGCCCCCCTTGGGTCAGGGGAGAAGTTGAACAGCAGCATGCGGTTGACGCGGTCGACGGTCTCCGGCGTCGCTCCGCCGCGAAACTGGACCTCCGCGCTGAACAGGGCGCCCTCCTCGCGGGTGGCTCTTTCGGGGCGCGGCCGGATGATGAATGGCCACAAGCCCAGCAGTGGGGGCGTCACGCCTTCGAGCAGCGCGGCGTGCAGCCGGTCATGGCCATCCAGCACCACCCACTTCGCCAGGATATCAACGAAGAGCAGCAGCACGGGCGGCAACGTCCCGTCCCTCGCGCGCTTTCGCCAGCTCTTCACGCGCCCATCCTCGGAGGCGGAGAGCGCGCGCAGCCCGAGCACGGCGCCCGGCCGCTGTTCCGGCAGCGACTCCCACCAGTCCTCGCTCCACCCGAACAGGAATCGCGTCACGGAGGCCAGCGAGTGCGGAGGCGGCGGAGGCTGACCGAAGCTCCACTCCATCGGGGAGATGGGGTGCCGCTCCGCCTTCTCCGCCGCGATGGCACTCACGGGGCGCAGGCACCAATGGCCGGCATGGAGCACCGGTAGAGGCGCATCCACGAGCGCGCGCGCCATGCGCCAGCTCCAGGCCTCCCACCACGCCTCGGAGCCGGATGCGGCCTCCACGGCCCGAACCTGTGGTGCGGACAGCGGCGGCAGGACGAGCGGAGCGGTCGCCGTTCCCCGAACGAAGACCGCGCTGTCCCAGTAGGAATCGATGCGAGTCCAGAGCAGCGTCTGGCCCCCGCCACGCAACCGGATCCGGTAGTCCGGAGCGGCCTCCAGATGGACCAAGGGCCGGCGCGTCCAGCGGCCCGTGGAGGGCACGCGCAGCACGAGTCCAGGGCCAGGGGTCTCCAGTCCCCAACTCCGGGTGTCATCGGCGACGATGGACACTCCTGGGTTCATGCAACGCGCTCCTCAAGCCGCCCCGTATCCATGGCACCGTGGAGCGTACCCCATGAGACGCCTGCGCCGCCGACGTCGCGCACTGCTTGCGCGCCCCGAGCAGGCCGGGCGTGGAGACCTCGCGGTGGAGCTCCCACCCGAGCTGGACGAGCGAGGGGCCGGGCGCATACGGGATGGCTCGCGGCCGAAGGCGCACCAGGCCTCCCATCGACTCCCGGACGGCCTCCTCCAGGTAGCCGGGGTGCACCGCGATGTTGAGCACCTCCACCGCCCCTGACCAACTCCAGCGCAGCGACATCGGGTTGACCAGCACGTCGCCGGGGCCCAGGTCCATCACCTCGACCGAGTCGTTCATGATGCGGCGGATCGACGCGCGCCCGTCCAGACAGAGGAGGACGTGGAAGGTGTCGAGCACCACACCCGTCATCTGCTGGTGGGCGTCGAACCGGAAGCCGTGCACGCCAACCCGCATCGCGGGCAGCCCGGCTCCGAGGGCTGTTGCGCACGCCCAGTACGTTGCTCAACGAATGGGCGTTCGAGCGCCCCTCCCAGGCCTCCATCCCTTGTGTGTCGGCCTAGTATCGCCTCATGAAATTCCTTGGCGAACTGGACGAGGTCTCGCTCGCGCGGACGCAACGGTGCAACCGCCGCCTCACCGACCCGAACCGGTTGCAGGCCATCCGGGACACCGGGCTGATGGACACGCCCCAGGAGGAGGCTTTTGACCGCCTCGCGCGGCTGGCGGCGCAGCTCCTCGACGTTCCCCTGACCATCATGTCCCTGGTGGACGCGGACCGGCAGTTCTTCAAGGCGGACTTCGGCCTGCCCTCGCCCTTCCGGGAGACCCGGCAGCTCCCGATTGACGCTTCGCTGTGCCGGTACACGCTCGAGGGCGAGCCCATCATCTCGTCGAACGCGCCCGCCGACCCATTCCTGAAGTTCCATCCCTCCACCGGGCCCTGGGGCATCGTCGCGCTCATCGTGCTCCCGTTGATCAACCCGGAGGGGCACGTGCTGGGGACCTTCTGCTGCATCCAGCCCTCGGTGCGCGAGTGGACCGAGCGGGACCACACCGTGATGCGGGAGCTGACGGCGTCCATCATGACGGAGCTCAACCTTCGCGATCAGATTCGGAAGTTGAAGGTCGAGCAGAACCTCCGGGACACCTTCGTCGCGGCGCTCACCCACGACCTCCGCACGCCCCTGGCGGCGGCGAAGGTGAGCGTGCAGTTGCTGGGCAGGCGCCATGGGGAGCTGCCAGGTGTCCAGACCTCCGTGGCCCGGGTGAATGGGAGCCTGGACCGCGCGGAGCGCATGATTCAGAACCTGCTGGACGCAAGCCGCATCAAGGCCGGGAAATACGTCGCGCTGGACCTGGGGGAGTGCGACCTCCACGCGCTCACGACCCAGGCCCTGGACGAGCTGTCAGCCGTCTACCCGGGGCGCTTCAGCTTGAAGGCGGAGGGCGCGTTCAAGATGAAGGCGGACCCGCTCGGGCTGCGCCGCATCGTGGAGAACCTGGCCTCCAACGCGGCGAAGTACGGCGCGCCGGGCACCCCGATTGAGGTCCTGCTCGAGCAACGCGGCCAGCACATGGTGCTCCAGGTGCGCAACCAGGGCGCCCCCATCGCCGCGGACGAGCTGCAGACCATCTTCGAGCCCTTTCACCGCGCGAGGTCCGCGGCGGAGAGCGCCGCGAAGGGCTGGGGGCTCGGCCTGCCCCTGGTGCGAGGCATCGCCGAAGCGCACGGCGGCAAGGCCAGCGTGACGAGCTCCGCCGACGAGGGGACCTGCTTCACCGTCACCCTTCCGGTCGACGCGACGGGTCAGCAGCGGCTCACGGCCTGAGGCCTGGGCCGCCTCCCATCCCGCACTTCAGGCGCGCCCACGCCCCGCGCGCTTCAGGTGGGCAGCGCTTGCACCAGCGCATGCCGCACCGCCGCGCGCACGGGCGCGGGAACTTCGTCTCCGGGGATGCGCCGGCACAGGGACACGGTGCGCTTGAGCGCGTCACACGCCTCGCTGCAGCGGGGGCAGCGTGACAGGTGGTCCTCCAGGCGGGAACAGGCCGCCTGGTCCACGGCCTCCTCGGCGAACTCCGCCAGCTCCCGCGCCAGCGCCGGACAGCCCGGATGCTGCCCGGGGGCCCCCTCCCCCATGAGGGTGGCCAGGTGCTCACGCATCTGCAGCCGCGCCCGGTGCAGCCGGCTCTTGAGCGCCCGCACCTCGACGCCCACCACGCGGGCCGCCTCCTCGGCCGTGAGGCCCTCGACGTCCCGGAGGATGAGCACCTCGCGATAAGCCTCCGGCAGCGCCAGGATGGCCGCCTGCAACACCTCCCCCATCTGCCGCGCGTGGGAGACCATGTCGGGCGTGGCCTCTTGCGCCACCACCTGGGTGGCCGCGGGCATGTCGAGCGGCTGGAAGTCCTCGGGCGCGCCAGCCCGCCGGCGCCTCAAGCGGAAGCAGTGCGTGCGCGCCACCTGGTACAACCAGGTGGACAGCGCCGCGTCCCCGCGAAACGCATGGATGCCCCGGAACGCCGTGAGCAGCGTCTCCTGGAGCACCTCCATGGCATCCTCCTCCGAGCCACACATGCGCAGGCCGAAGCGATACACCTGCTTCTCATGGCGCGTGAGGACTTCGTCCAGGGCCTCGCCATCCCCCGAGCGCGCGGCCTTCACCAACTGCTCATCGGTTCGCTTCGACATCCGCCCGTCACCTCCTCTCCGGAAGAACTCCCGCTCCCCCGAACGCCTTCCTGGATGGCGCCTGCAGCACCCGCGCGAGGGAGAAGCCCACGAGCATGGCGGCCACGAAGACGAGGACCTGGCCGGCACCGCTCGCCAGCGCGGTCAGCGCGGGACCGGGGCAGTAGCCAGCCAGTCCCCAGCCCACACCGAAGAGGGCCGAGCCCATGAGCAGCGGCGCGTCCGGCCTGCCCCTGGGGAGGGCTGCGAACTTCGCGGCGAAGAGGGGCCGCGCGCGCCGGTGGATGAGGGGCCGCAGCGCCGCGTGGACGGCGATGGCGCCGCCCATCACGAACGCGAGCCGGTAGTCCCAGTCACCCGCGAGGTCGAGGAAGCCCAGGACATTGGCCGGGTCCGTCATGCCGGCGAGCCCCAGTCCGAGGGCGAAGAGGACACCACTGAGGAACGCACTGAGGGAGGAGCGCATGAGGTGCTCTCGTCACGCGAGGACGTGGCGGACCACGAAGACGGTGAGGACGCCGGTGGCCATGAAGGTGAGCGTCGCGGCGATGGAGCGGGCCGAGCCCCGGCTGATGCCGCAGACGCCGTGTCCACTGGTACAGCCGTTGCCCAGCCGCGAGCCGACCCCCACCAGCAGCCCGGCCCCCACCAGCAGCCAGACGCCTCCAGCGCTCGGGGATGAGGGCACCGGGAATGCGCTGGGCCGCAGCCAGGAAAGCAGCAGGCCTCCCGCCAGCAGCCCGGCGAAGAAGAGTACGCGCCAGGCGATGTCACCGCGCACGGGGGCCAGCAGCGAGCCCACCACGCCGCTGATGCCGGCGACCCGGCCGTTGGCCAGGAGCAACAGGGAGGCACTCAGCCCGATGAGGGCCCCTCCCAGGAGAGGAAGCAGGATGGAGGAGGTCATGTCGTGTCAGAGCCGGGTCTACAGGAAAAGGATTCACCTGCGCCCGCTGAATCCCTCCGCGCCCGGCTGGCCTCTCATGGGCAGGAGGCTTCGACATGATTTTCCGGCAGCTTTTCGATTCCGAGTCCTCGACGTACACCTACCTCATCGGCGATGAGGCCACGCGCCAGGCCGTCCTCATCGACCCCGTGCTGGAGCAGGCCGGCCGCGACCTGAAGCTGGTGGCCGAGCTGGACCTCACCCTCACCCACGTCTTCGACACCCACGTCCACGCCGACCACGTCACGGCGTCGGGCGTGCTGCGCGAGCGCACCCAGGCCACGGTGGTGGGCGGCGTGGGCGGCGCAAGCTGCGCCAACCTCCACGTCCGTCACGGCGACACGGTGCGCGTCGGGCAGCTCGTCTTCCAGGTGCTCGCCACCCCGGGGCACACGGATGACAGTGTCAGCTACCTGCTCGGCGACCGCGTCTTCACCGGGGATGCCCTGCTCATCCGTGGCAACGGCCGCACCGACTTCCAGAACGGGAACGCGGGCCAGCTCTACGACAGCCTCACCCGCGTCCTCTTCGCCCTGCCCGACTCGACCCTCGTCTACCCCGGCCATGACTACCAGGGCCGCACCGTGACGAGCATCGCCGAGGAGAAACGGCACAACCCCCGCGTGGCGAACCAGAGCCGGGAGGCGTTCATCCACATCATGGAGCACCTCAACCTGCCCAAGCCCCGGAGGTTGGAGGTCGCCGTCCCGGCCAACCGCGCCTGTGGGCACCCAACGTCCGCCCCAGCCTCGCTGGACGAGCGCGAAAAGGGCACGAGGCTCCTGCAGATGCCCCAGTGCAACCCCGACTGAGAGGAGGACGGCGAACTCCTGCTCCGGCGAAGCAGGTCCACCAGCGCTTCGCGAGTCACGGGTGCCGGCCGCCAGCGTGTTGCAAAAGACAGGGCCACGCAATCGTTCGCCGGGATGAGCGTAGGCGCCCTCGGAGGCCGCGGACCGGCTCCGGGAGACGTCGCGATGGATACCGTTCTGGGTGGGCTGCGTCAGAGCCTGCGCTCGCTGGGCCGCAGCCCCGGCTTCACGTTGATGTGTGTGCTGATGCTGGCGGTGGGCATCGGGGCGAGCACCGCGCTCTTCAGCGTGGTGGAGGGCGTGCTGCTGCGTCCCCTGCCCTATCCGCGCCCCGAGCGCCTCGTGGAGCTCTCCCAGCGCGCCGCGGACGGCCACCTGATGCGGTTCTCGGACCCCAACTTCGAGGATGTGCGGACGCGCTCACGCACCGTCTCGGCGCTGGCCCAGGTGTCCGGAGCGGCGAGCGTCGCCGTCACGGGCGCCAACGAGCCGGCCTTCGCCACGCTGGCCTTCGCCTCGCGCGACTTCTTCCCCGCCTTCGCGGTGCAGCCAGCCCAGGGCCGCCTCTTCGCCGAGGAGGAGCAGCAGCCGGGAGGTGCACCCGTGGTGGTGGTGAGCCACGCCTTCTGGAAGCGCTCTCTGGGCGCGCAGCCCCTGCCCTTGGCGAACACCCTCACCTTCGAGGGGCGCGCCTACACCGTGGTGGGCGTGATGCCCGAATCCTTCGACTACCCGGTGGGCACGCACCTGTGGATTCCGCGAGAGCTGGAGGCCCCCCTGCCCAGCCGCACCGCCCACAACTGGCGGGTGGTGGGGAGGCTGGCGGATGGCGTGGACCTCCAGGCCGCGCGGGTGGAGCTCACGCACATCGCCCGCGAGCTCAAGGCCCGGTACGGCCGGGACACGAACATGCAAGACATCGCCGTGGAGCCCGTGCAGGAGCGCCTGGTGGGCCACGTGCGGCCCACGCTCTACCTGCTGTCGGGCGCCGCGGCCTTCCTGCTGCTGGTGGCGGGCGCCAACGTCACGAACCTGCTGCTCGCCCGCGCGGCCACCCGCGCCCGGGAGCTGGCCATCCACGTGGCCCTGGGGGCGAGCCCCGGCGCGTTGATTCGGCGGTTCATCCTGGAGTCGCTCCTGCTGTCACTCGCGGGAGGCGCGCTGGGGGCCGTGCTCGCCGCCTGGGGGGTGAGCGCGCTGCTCGCGGCCGAGCCCGGCCACCTGCCACGCGTGGGCGAGGTGGGGGTGAACGCCACGGCGCTTCTCTTCACCCTCGGGCTCTCCGTGCTGCTCGCGCTGGGACTCGGGCTGCTGACGGCGCTGCGCGCGGCGCGGCAATCCCCGGGAGCCGCGCTCGCGCGCGCCGGCAACACGCACAGCGGCGGAGGGAGCGCCGAGCGCACGCGCCGGGCCCTCGTCGTGGGCCAGCTCGCGCTCGCCGTGGTCCTCCTGGTGGGCGCGGCGCTGCTCGGGCGGAGCCTGATGGGGCTGCTCTCGCTGGACCCGGGGTATCGCACCGAGGATGTCGCGGTGCTCAGCCTCGTGCTCCCGCCGGCCGAGGAGGCGGCGCAGGGACAGCACAACGCGCGGTTGCAGGAGCAACTCCTCTCGCGGCTGGCGGCGTTGCCCGGCGTGCACGCGGTGGGCGCCGTGAGCAGCTTCCCGCTGGAGGGCGGCCCGGCGGGGTACGGCACCTTCCTCGTGCTCAACCGCCCTGACGAGGTGCGGGACCTCGACGACTTCGGGCGGCTGGCGCACGACCCCGAGCGCACCGGCGCCGCCGAGTACCGGGCGGCGAGCGAGGGCTACTTCGCCGCGCTCGGCATCCCGCTCGTGCGTGGCCGGCTGTTCGAGGCGCGCGACACCGCTGACGCGCCGCACGTGGCCGTCATCAGCGAGTCGCTCGCGAAGGCCCGCTGGCCCCACGAAGACCCGCTGGGCAAGCTCATCCAGTTCGGCAACATGGACGGCGACCTGCGTCCCTTCACCATCGTCGGCGTGGTGGGGGACGTGCGGGAGCAGGGGCTGGATGAGGCCCCCAGGCCCATGTTCTATGGCTGCACCCGGCAGCGTCCGCGCGCCGCCTCTCGCTTCCACGTCGCGGTGCACGGCCCGATGGGCTCCGCGGCCCTGGTCACCGCGGCGCGGCCGGTGCTGCGAGCGCTGGCCCCCGAGCTGCCCTCGCGCCTGTCCACGGTGGAGGAGCTGCTCGCGGGCTCGCTCGCCTCCAGGCGATTCAGTCTCCTGCTGCTGGGCGCCTTCGGCGCGGTGGCGCTGCTGCTCTCGGTGGCGGGGCTCGCGGCCGTCGTGTCCTACGCGGTGGCGCAGCGCACGCGGGAATTCGGCATCCGCTTCGCGCTGGGCGCGACGACGGAGGACGTGCTCGGACTGGTGCTCCGGCAGGCGGTGGGGCTCGCGGGGCTGGGAATCGTGTTCGGCGTGTTGGGGGCGGTGGGGCTCAGCCAGGTGCTCACGGGGCTCGTGTACGGGGTGAGCACCACGGACCCGCTCGTCTTCGTCGTGGTGGCGCTCCTCCTGCTCGCCGTGGCGCTGCTCGCGAGCTGGTTGCCGGCCCGGCGCGCCGCGCGCGTGGACCCGATGACGGTGCTTCGCTCGGAGGCCTGAAGCGCCGCGTGGACAGGTGCCGCTGCACGATGAGGCCGGGCACCGCGAACGCGCCCACCACCGGAACCGGGTGAAGGAGCAGCGACGCCCGAGCCCATCTTCCCAAGGCCAATGACGGGCACGCCGCCCGCCCTGCCCCGCTTCAATCGCCTCGCGCTGGACGGGATGCGCTTCGAAGTCGGAGCGGTCGCCGCCCTCCGCGAGCTCAGTCCGCGCCCGGAAGCAGCGCGGGCGCGGTGAAGTAGAGCAGCCCCCGGTTCAGCAGGGGCAGCCACGAGCCGTAGTGGTCGTCGCTGGGGAACTCCAGGTACTGGACCTGGAAATCGTCGCCGCCCATGGCCGACAGCTCCGCGGCGAGCTCACGGGTATTGTCGACCATCCGCCGCTGGGCGGCGAACATGCCTCGCGGCCCCGCGCTCTTGCGCGGCGTCTGCTCGAGCCCTCCCACGGTGAGCAGCACCCGCGCCTTCACCGGTGTCGCCGCGGCCCGCTCGACGAAGGTCTTCTTCTCGGTGAGCACGTAGCGGTCGTTCCACCAGATGGATGGGCTCCCCGCCACGAAGGTGTTGAAGGACGTGGGCCGCGTGAAGAGCGCATGCAGCACCAGGAGGCCTCCGTAGGAGTGCCCCATCAGCGCGGTGCGCGAGCCATCCAGGGGCAGCCTCGCGGCGAGCGCGGGCTCGACCTCCTGCTTCACGAAGTCCAGGAAGCGGTCCGCCCCACCCTGCTTCTTCGAGAACCGGTCCCCCGTGTTCGACACATCCGGCGCGGGCGGCGTGTAGTCCTCGCCGCGCGCCTGGGCGCTGGAGGCCGCGTCGCCCGCATAGGTCAACCCGACGATGATGGGCGTCGCCGCCGGGACGCCGAAGCCCTTCGCGAGCCTGGGCAGGGCGCGCATGAGCCGCTCCAGGGTGGGAAAGTGCGCATCACCATCCAGCAGATAGATGACGGGGTGACCGGCGGCGGGCGCGGGGCCCTTGGGGACCGCCACGTATATCCGGTGGGTCCTCCCGGTGTGGGCCGAGCCGAGGTCGAACTGGAAGGTGTCCTGGAGCGTCACCGGCTCGGCGCGAGGCACCGGTCCCGAGGCGCAACTGACGGTCAGCAGCGCCGCCGCGAGGAGCCAATGGATGCGCATCATGAAGAAGCCCGTGGCAGCAGCGACGTGATGGGAGTGGGGCCGGAGCCCCGCCGGACGCGGCGGGGCTCCGGCCGGACAGCGGATGACTAGCGGATGCGGAGGAGGCCGCGCACCTGGCCCTCGACGACCGTCTTCGCGTCCCCGAGGCCCGTCTCGGGGCTCATGAGGCGGAAGCGCGTCTGGGCGTTGTCGTTGATGAACTCCGGCAGCACCAGGAGCTCACCGGGGTTCTGCGGGATGGTGCGGCCGTTGGTGGGCACCAGGTCGTCCCGGACGACGGCCGTCGCGGTCGGCGCCTCACCCAGGGTGACCTCCCACAGGCTCCACCAGGCGCCCACGGCGGCGCTCTGCCCGTTGAACGGCCGCTCGGCGGCCACCGCGGCGTCCCAGGCGGTCTGCGCGGCGGTCTTGTTCATCACCCGCAGGTAGCCCTTGCCGGGCGCGCCAGGCAGGAGCATGGCGGCGATGTCCCCCTCCGTCCCGGGGTTGACGAAGGAGTCGAGCGTGGTGAACCACGAATCGAACTCGCCCGTCGCCGGGTTGAAGCGAATCATGCAGGGCGCGCCGGCCGTCCCGGGCGACACGAAGTGGGCGCCGCTGCCCAGGGACTCGGTGGCGTAGTAGACCTTCCCATCCGTGTGCTTGACGCCGTCGCGAGCCCAGCCGCAGCGGTTGTCCGTCTTGACCGTCACCTCATCGGTCTGCGTGTCCACGATGACCAGCGCCGTCTTCGCCGGAATCGTCCGCACGTCCGAGGCGTGCCAGCCGCCCGCGATGATGACGTCGTTGCCCGCGGTGACGGCCAGGCTCTGCGAGTAGCGGAACGTGAAGTCGCCGTCCTTGAGCTCGGACGTCAGGTCCTTGGACGTGATGATGGAGAGGTCCTGGGGATTCCAGATGACCAGCTTGTAGTTCACGTGGTCGAAGTAATAGGCCTTCGTCTCGCTGACGAAGTAGTGCTGGGACTGATAGCCGTTGGTCGCGGCGACGCCCTGGCCGGTGAAGGAGAGCGGGTCAGCGGCCACGATGGAGCCGTTCGCGGTGAGGGTGTAGGGCGTCATCGTCGGCACCCGGGAGCTGCTGACGAAGAACCTGCCAGTGCCCGGCACACCGGTCGCGATGTACGAGTCCGAGGGAAGCTCGATCGCTTCGTCAATCCCGACGGTCTGCGCCTCCTCGATGTCGTCCAGCGTCACCAGATAGCTCTGGGTGTTTCCACCCGCGATGGCGACCTGGGTGATGGCCGCATAGAGGGGCTGGGTGGCCCCCGCGTCGGGGTCCGGGGTGCCGGAATCCGGCGGAGTCGGGTCCTCTGAATCCGAGCAGGCGGTGGCGAACACGGCGAGGGCGAGGAGTGCGGTCTTCAGCTTCATGAGGTTTCCTTTTCGCGATGGGGTCCTGAGAGGGGACTCGAAGCGCGGCATCGAGCGCTCAGAGGTCGACCGTGGCGCGCGCGGAGAACGCGCGGCCCGGCTTCTGGACACCGACGATGTCGTAGGCGGGAGCGTCGGTGAGATTCTGGAGGTTGAAGGAGAAGGAGAAGGCGCGCCGGTCGAACCGGGTGCGGTAGGTGAGCGCGGCGAAGTGCAGCACCTGGGTCGGCACGCGCTCCTTGTCACCGCCCCGCCCGGCGCTCTCCCAGGAGCGGTAGAACGACTCGACGAAGCGGGTCGTCCACTCCAGGCCCAGCGCGTCCGCGGAGCTCAAGAGCCTGCTCACCTGGAACCGCGCGGTCGCCGAGGCCTGGAGCCAGGGCATGTTGGGAATGCGGTCCCCATGGAAGCGGGAGAACTGGCCCTCCTGGGCGAGGTTGCGGAAGTTGAGCCAGGTGACGGTGCCGTTGAGCCCCACCCAATCGCCGGGTGAGGCCCAGTCCAGTCCCGCGTGCGCCGTGTAGGAGCGGGCGTGGTCCACGTTCTCGTAGGCCTGCGTGGCGTCGCCGGGGAAGAGCTGGATGAGGTTCTCCACGTCCCGGACGCCCGCGACCGCGGTGGCCCCGAAGCGGCCCACGGGCGTGACGATGGGCAGGACTTCCACGCCCAGGTTGGCGTTGTGGCTCGACTCCGGGACCAGGTCCGCGCTCTCCACGAGCAGCCCGCCGTCGCCGAAGAGCTCGTCCACCCGGGGCATCCGCGTGGTCCGCTCGTAGGACGCCTTGAGGAGCAGCCCCCGCGTCAGGCTGAAGCGCACGGTGTCACCGAAGCCGCCGGCCCACCGGACCTCCGCGGCCTCCTGTCTCGTCCCCGAGGCGAAGCGCTGCAGGTAGCCCTTCAAGAACGCGGTGTTCTCCAGCTTGCCGCCCCAGAGCACCTGGCGATGGGAGACGCCGCCGAAGGACGACGTCAGCGCGAGCGGCACCCGGAGGGGGTCCTCCTGCTGCAGCCGGGTGAGGTAGGCGTTCTCGCCGCTCCGGTCGCTGTCGTCGACGCCGAGCGAGACCTCCATGTCCTCCACGTCGAACAGCGACCCGAGGAGCCGCACGCGGCCGAACAACGTCGTGCGCGTCTGGGTGTTCTCCAGGGGCGTGGCGCCAATCTCTCCGGCCCTCGCCCGCGTCGCGCGGCACGTCCCATACCAGTCGTACAGGCACTCCGTGACGTCGAGCAGCTCGCCGACGCGCGCGTTGTACCCGGCGATGGCGAGCACCTTCAGCCGCTCGTGGGGCGACACCGCGTAGCGAAGCCCGAGCCCCCAGCTCTCCTGGGCGGAGGTGACGGCGCCATAGGGCTGGACCATGAACTGGTCGTGAGGGACTTCCTTGTCGTAGCGGCCGAGGTAGGCGTTGAGCACGAGCCGGTCGATGCCCGGCAGCGACTCGAACCCCACCTCGAGGTCGCCCCCGGTGCCCCGATACGCGTCATGGTTGCGGCGCAGCGCGCGCGGCGAGACGCGCCCCGTCGTCGGGTCGTCCACGGGGACGGTGATGCGGTAGTCGTTCCGCGCGCGGTCGTGGAATCCCGCGGCCCGCATGAAGACATGCGCGTTGGCCCGCCACGTCAGCCGGCCCGTCCCACGGTAGCTGCCAAAGGAGCCGCCCTGGAGCGACAGGGAGGCGCCCGTCTCTGGCGACGCGAGGTCGGAGCGCAGGTGGATGGCGCCGCCCAGCGCGTCCGTCGCGAGCCGCACCGGGACGACGCCGTTGAAGACCTCGAGCTGCCGGATGAGTGAGACGGGCACACTCCCGAGTCCGTAGACATAGGGCGAGTACTCGATGGGGACGCCGTCGATGAGGACTCGCACCTGGTCTCCGGAGAGACCTCCGAGCGAGAGCTGGGTCCGGCTCCCCAGCCCACCCGTCCGCTGGACCTGCACGGCCGAGGCACGCGTCAGCACCTCCGCGAGGTCCTCCGCGCGCTCATGGGCCTTCTCCAGCTCGACGACGTCCACCGACTCCGAACCGCGCACCAGGGCGCGGGCTTCGGTCGACTTGCCGCGGACGACGGAGGTGAAACCGGCGGGAGGCTCCGCCGCCTCGGGGGACGGTGCGGCCTCCTCTGCCACGGGCGCGTCGGCCGTGCCCTGGGCGGCGTCCTCGGCGGGTGGCGCGACCTCGGGAGAGGGGCCGCGGACGAAGTGGTGGATGAACTCGAACTGGCAGGGAACGGGGTTGCCGTCCTGCAGCGCCGGGGAGAAGCGCGCGTTCTCCAGCGCGCGCACGGCCGCCTCGTCGAGCCCGTGGCCGAGCCCCTCGACCACCTCCGCGCGGGAAACGCGCCCCTCCGCATCCAGCGTCAGCAGGAGCTTCACCGCGCCTTCAATCCCCGCGGCGACCGCCTCGGGCGGATAGACAGCTTCGGGCTGGGCCAGCAGCACCGGAGGGACAATCCCGCCGGCTGGCGCGGGGCCGCCCCCCCCCGCGGGCACCTGCGAATGCGGCGTCTCGGTGGCGGGAGAATCGGCTGCCGCCGACGCCGGGGGCTCGCTCGCATCCTGGGCTCGCGCGACGCCCGCCGACAGCAGGGCCAGAAGCGCGAACGTGGAGACGGGAGAGAACGGCGCGGGTGCCCCCCGCCGACGACGAAGTGTGGGCATGTTCACGGTGTGCAGGCAGCGTCCGCGGGCGCGGAGGGCGCTTCGATATTGATACTCATTATCAATACCAGGGCTTCCTATCAGTGGTGGCCGTGGGGGTCAATTGGGGAGGACCTCCAGGTGGCAATGACAGGCGCCAGAGGAGCCCCGCGGGGCCGGGCCCCATTGGCGGAGTTGTTCGGACCTCGATGGGCGCGAGCCATGCAACGGGGGCGCCGACGTCGCTGGAGCGTGGACCGGGGCATGCGCTGCCTCCGTCGCCCCAGAGGCGCGGCGAGGAACGCGATGGCGGTCGCCATGACGCGCAATCCTCGCGGCGGTGCGCCCCGAGTCGGGCCGCGGCGTCAGGAACGCGCCACGACCGGGTGAGCGTGGCGCCGAAGGGGCAGCATCACGACGGTGGCGCGGCTGCCGGCTCCATCACGTCGTCGTGGGCTGTAGACTGTCGCTCTCGAAGAGCGCCGCTCGGCCTGATGGAGAGCCACCTGATGGAGCTGCCTTTGAATCCCGCGCTGCGCATCAACCTGGGCAAGCGCGCCGGTGTCACCGCCGGCCTGCTGGGCGTGCTGTGCGTCTGCGCTGAATTCTGCTTCCTGTTCCCCCACCTGCTGGTGTCCAACGACAGCCGGGCCATCTACGTGGAGCACCTGGGTCTGGTCCGGGGCATCCTCCAGGCCGCCATCGTCGCCACCTTCGCCCTGGGCGCCGTCAGCGTCCTCACCCTGCGCTCCAAGGCGCATGGCGGCATCGCCATGCTGCTCGCGCTGGTGGCCATGCTGCTGGGCGGCAGCGAGGCGGAACCCCTCACGCAACAGCCGCGCGCGATGAGCGCGGGCCTGGACTATTTCGCGCTGGAGCTCTTCGTCCTGGGGCTGGTCTTCATTCCCATGGAGCGCCTGTGGGGGCTGCACCCGCAGCGCATCTTCCGCGAGGGCTGGCAGACCGACCTCAAGCACTTCTTCATCAGCCACGTCGGCGTGCAGCTCATCTCCTTCGCGGTGATGATTCCGGTGCAGGTGTTCCTCGCCTGGGCGGTGCGCATGGACTTCCAGGCGCACGTGGCCGCCCAGCCCGTCTGGCTGCAGTTCTTCGAAATCCTCGTGGTGGTGGACCTGGTGAGCTACTGGGTGCACCGCGCCTTCCACCAGGTGCCGTGGATGTGGAAGTTCCACGCCATCCACCACTCCAGTCAGCAGATGGACTGGCTGGCCAGCTCGCGCTCACACCTGCTGGACGTGCTCGTCAACCGGTTCGCGGGATTCGTGCCGGTCTTCCTGCTGGGCTTCAGCCCGTCCGCCATCTACGGCTACCTCGTCTTCGTGTCCTTCCACGCCGTCTACATCCACGCCAACGTGAATCACCGCTGGCCGTATCTCCGTTGGGTGTTCGCGACGCCGGAGTTCCATCATTGGCACCACACGTCGGACGAAGAGGGCATCGACAAGAACTTCGCCGTCTTCCTGTCGTTCATTGATGCGATTTTCGGCACCGCCCACCTGCCGGCGCACTGGCCGTCGCGGTATGGGACGACGAAGTTCCAACCCCCGGAGACCTACCTGGGGCAGCTCGCCTACCCGTTCCAGCGGCACGAAGAGACACCCTACGGCTAGGTGACAGCCGCCGCGCCGTGGGCCCCTCCGGCGCCATGGGCTTGCGTATATACCGACCATACGGTATGCGCACCCCACATGCCACGCCCTCCGAAACACGCGCCTGAACGAGGCGATGCCAGGACCCGGCTTCTCGAGGCCGCTCGGGAGGTCATCCGCACCAAGGGCTTCACCGCGACCTCGGTCGACGAACTCTGCCAACGCGCCGAGGTGACGAAGGGCTCGTTCTTCCATCACTTCAAGAGCAAGGAAGCGCTGGGCGTGGCCGCCGCGGAGCACTGGGCGGAGACGACGAGCGCCTTCTTCGCGGGCGCGCCCTACCACGCGCCCAGCGACCCGCTCGAGCGCGTCCTGGCCTACGTGGCCTTCCGCAAATCCATGATGGCGGGGGACCTGGCGGAGTTCACCTGCCTGGTGGGCACGATGGCGCAGGAGGTCCACGCGAGCTCGCCGGACATTCGCGACGCTTGCGGCGCGAGCATCCTGGGACATGCCGCGACGCTCGAGGCGGACATCGACGCCGCCATGACGGAGCGGCGCATCGCCGGTGGGTGGACGGCCCGGAGCCTGGCGCGCCACACCCAGGCGGTGATTCAGGGCGCCTTCGTGCTCGCCAAGGCAGGCAACGACCCCGCCCTGGCGCACGAAAGCCTGGACCACCTCGACCGCTACATCCGCCTCCTCTTCGGCCGTCCCCTTCAGGAGAAAGCACTGCCATGAACCCGCCCTCTCAGCTCCGCTGCACCTGCGGACAGGTCCAGCTCCACGTGACGGGAGCCCCCATCATCAGCGTCGAGTGCTGCTGCACCAGTTGCCGCACGGCTGGCGCCACGCTGCAAGCCCTGCCCTCCGCGCCTCGAATCCTGGGGCCCCACGGCACCACGCGCGCCGAGCTCTACCGCAAGGACCGCGTCCACTTCCTGGAGGGCACCCACCACCTCAAGGAACATCGCCTCTCGCCCGAGGCGAAGACGCGGCGGGTCGTCGCCACCTGCTGCAACACGCCCGTCTTCCTCGAGTTCGAGCGCGGCCACTGGCTCAGCCTCTACGGCTGTCTCTGGCCCGAGGGAACGCTGCCCCGGCTCGAGCTGCGGACCATGGTGAGCGACCTCCCACCCGGCACGGCGCTCCCCGAGGATGTCCCGAACAGCAGGACGCAATCGTTCTCATTCTTCGTCAAGCTGCTCGGTGCGTGGATCAAGATGGGGTTCCGGAGCCCGAAGCTCGCCTTCGTCCAGGGAGCGCTCCAGCGCTGACCTTACAGCCCTGACACTCGCCGCTATCGCTTCTTGACGAGGTAGTGGAGGACCGAGGTGAGGCCGGCGAAGCGGAACGAGGGGTCGCTGTACTTCTCGATGACGTAGAAGGCCCCGGCGGCGAGCGCATCGGCAGGGCGGCCGCCGGGAGTCCCTGGCTCAGGGCTTCTGCTGGGTGGCCGCGGCCTTCATCCGCTCGAAGGCCGCGATGTACTCCTCCAGCGAATCGAGCCCCACCGAGGCGCGCCGCTCGTTCACCTTCGCGGGGTCCTCCAGCGTCCTGGGCACCGTCTTGCCATCCACCTCCTCCAACTGGGTGGCGTAGCGCTGCGGCTTGCCCGTGTTCACCAGCACCCGGTCGGTGAGGTACGCGAGCTCCTTCGCCGAGCCTTCGCCTCGCGCCACGGCCTGCTCCAACATCGGGAGGACCTCGCTCTGGAAGGCCACATCCTGGTCCGCGTGCTGCACCAGCAGCCACGCGGCGAAGGAAGCGCGCGGTCCCACCAGGGCGCTTCCCGGCCAGCCCTGCTTCGCGATGACGCCCTTTAGCCACGTGGTGTTGCGCGCGTCGACCTCCCTCAACTTCGCCCTGGCGGCCTCATCCTGGAAGTTCGAGGCGGCGAGCGCATTGCGCACCGCCTGGTCCTCCTCCATGCGCTTGAGCAGCTCGTCGCGCAGCGCGGGGTCCGCGGCCACGTACTGCTCCGCCTCGGCGGCGACGACGCGCTGCTCCAGCGCCGCGTAACCGGGCAGGCTCCGGACGTTGTCCAGGTCGGAGTCCTTCTGGAGGTGCTTCGCGTCATTGAAGCCCTCCTCCACGGCGCGCTCCAACCAGACCAGCGCCTCCTCCCGCTCGCCCAGCAAGGACGCCGCGCAGGCCGCGTTGTAGGCCAGGTTCCTGCCTCGCACCCCGCCCTCCCAGGCGGTCCGGTAGAGGGGAAGCGCGCCCGCGTTGTCGCCCTTCATGGACAGCCCGTTTGCCTCGGAGGCGGCCTGCTTCGCCTCGGGCGTGGCGACGGGCTTCGGCTTCGCCACCGTGGCGGCCTCCGGCGCGCTGGCCTCCGGGGTACCACCACCGTGGGCACAGGCAACCAGGTTCAGCGCGGCAAGCAGGACGATGATGCGACGCATGGCACTCCAGGGGTATGGGGATTGCGCGGGCGCTCCAGGCAGGTCCTCGGAGGCCCCGGCGAGGCGCAGTGTAGGAAACTTCAGCAAGGCCCGAAAATCCCGGGTGCGCCCGGCGAAAGGCAGGGAGATGAAGAATCAACCCGTGACGGATGGCGAGTCGGCATCGAAGGTCATCAGCGAGAAGATCGCCGAGCTGGGTGACTGGCGCGGCGAGACGCTCGCGCGGATGCGCGCGCTCATCAAGGAGGCCGCCCCGGACGTCGTGGAAGAGGTGAAGTGGAGAGGCACACCCGTGTGGTCGCAGGACGGGGGCATCTGCACGGGCGAGACATACAAGACGGCCGTGAAGCTGACCTTCTTCAAGGGCGCCTCCCTGGAGGACCCCGCCGGACTCTTCAACTCGAGCCTCGACGGGAACGTGAGGCGCGCCATCGACATCCACCAGGGTGAGGCGGTTGACGCGAAGGCGTTCAAGGCGCTCATCCGCGCGGCCGTCGCGCTCAACACGGCGGGTGGAAAGAAGTCCACGAAGCGCAAGTGAGCGGCGGCCGCCGTACCCAGTCCGAAGCGCCCCTGCCCGAGCGGGCGCTGGCTTCATGCGCGAGCACGCGGGAGCGATGCTCAGCCCCAGCCCCGCCTCCACCAGGCCCACGGCACACTCCGGGCCCCCCTCTGACATCCACGGTAAATCTGTGACAATTGAAGCTGCGTTGAACATGGGCTTGCACGCCATATCAACGCAGCCCCCGCCGGCCGCGACGGCTAGCGCTGGTGCTTCGCGATGAGCGCCTTCGCCGCCTCCGGCTTGCTCTGGGCCTCGAGCAGGGCGCGGAGCATCAGCGGAGCCACGATGGTGGCATCCGACTCGATGACGAACATCGGCGTCGTCTCGGTCAGCTTGTCCCAGGTGATCTTCTCATTGGGCGTGGCGCCCGAGTACGAGCCGTAGGAGGTCGTCGAGTCGCTGATCTGGCAGAAGTAGGCCCACGGCTTCACCGGCTTCTGCAGGTCGTACTTGATGGAGGGGACGACGCAGATGGGGAAGTCACCGGCGATGCCGCCGCCAATCTGGAAGAAGCCCACGCCCTTGCCCGCGGAGAGCTCCTCGTAGCGGTCATAGAAGTCCGCCATGTACTCAATGCCAGACTTGACGATGCTCGCGTTGCACTCGCCCGTCTTCACGTAGGACGCGAAGATGTTGCCGAAGGTCGAATCCTCGTAGCCCGGGACGACGATGGGGAGCTTGCGCCGCGCCGCCTCGAGCAGCCAGCAGGCCTCCGGGTCACCCTCGTACGACGAGGGCTCCAGCATCTGGATGACCTCGTAGAAGTACTCGTGCCAGAAGCGGCGCTGGCCCTTCTCCGTCGCCGTCTTCCACATCGGGACGACGTACTTCTCCACCGCGCGGAACGCCTCGTCCTCGGGGATGCTCGTGTCGGTGACCCGGCGCATCCGCTGCTCGAGGATCTTCGTGTCGTCCTGCTTGGTGAAGTAGCGGTACTCCGGGAAGTCCTTGTACGCGGAGTGCGCGACGAGCCGGAAGAGCGACTCCTCCAGGTTGGCGCCCGTCACGGACAGGCCGTGAATCAGCCCGGCCCGGATGGCGGGCGCGAGCGTGATGCCGAGCTGCGCCGATGACATCGCGCCCGCGACGCTCCAGAACATCCGGCCGCCGCTCGAAACATGCTCCCAGTAGGACAGGAGCGCATCGCGCGTCGCGCGCGCATTGAAATTCTTGTAGTTCGTGAGGACGAACTCGAGGACGGGAAGTTCGGACGCGGACATGTAGGCCTCCAGAGACAACGTGGTGAATGCTCGGGAGGCGCCCGCGCTGCAGAGCCACCCGAGGACACCCTACGGCCGCGACGAGGTGTCGTGCCGCCATCGGAGCGTCAAGTGGCTGCGCGCTCCCTAGCACAGGCGCCCCGGGCAAGCCACTTTCAGATGCGCTGGACCACCCGCAGCGCGAAGCGGACGAAGCGCGCGTCCAGCGGCTCATTGAGCATGAGCCGCTGCCACACCAGCCCGGAGAGCACGTTGACCACCAGCTCGCGGTCGGCCGGGCGGCGGTCGGCGAGGCAGGCCCGGAGCTCGTCACCGCGCGGGCGCACGAGCTGGGCGATGAGCCTCCGGTGGAGGTCCTCGTCGAACTGCGCCTCCGCCATCAGCGCCCGCAGGACGGGCGCCGCCTCCGAGGCGCCCCGGCAGAACTCCACCAGCGTGGAGGACAGGGAAGGCTTGCGGCGGCTCATGCGGGGCGCCTGGCTCACCCACTCCGAGAACGCGTCGAGCACCAGCGCCCCCTTTCCCGGCCACCAGCGGTAGATGGTCTGCTTCCCGGCCGCCGCGCGCTTCGCCACGTCCGCGGTCGTCACGGCCGAATAGCCCTTCTCCAACACCAGCTCCTGCGCCGCCCTGAGGATGGCGAGGCGCACCTTCTCGTCTCTTGGTCGGCCCGTCCGCATGACGTGCCTTTACGAGACTCCGGGTCTCGGAAGCAATCCAATTACGAGACCAATGGTTCCGAAAATGCGTAACGCGGTGCGCACCTGCGTAACCCGCGCGCGTTGACGCAGCAGAGGGGCCTGTGTACGACTGCGAGTGACCATGTCTAAACAATCAGGTTTGCTGCGCCGTCTGGGGAATGTGGCGCTGACCGAGGTGAGTGAGCGCTTCGGTGGCTCGCCCTCCACGCCCGCCTCTGGAGACACGCGCTTCACGCCGCCCGCGGCGCCCGCTTCCAAGGACGAGGAGTCCCTGGAGGGCTGGGGCTTCGCCGATACCCGCTTCGTGGTGAAGCCCGACGGAAACACCGTCCTGACGGGCACCCGCTACAACATCAGCAACGTCGAGCTGCCGGAGCTGATGCCGTGGTTCGCTGGCAAGCTGGCCTCGCCGCTGGGCTACGACAACCGCAACGAGCCGCACTACCCGCCGGAGATTCCCGCGGCGAAGCAGGACGCGAAGCTCGTGGCCGCGCTGCGCGAGTTCCTGAAGGAGGAGCAGCTCACGGACGACCCCAAGCAGCGCCTGCGCCGGGGCCACGGCCACACGGGCGGTGAAATCTGGGCCATCCGCTACCGGAAGCTGGACCGGGTGCCGGACCTGGTCGTCTTCCCGCGCGGCCACGATGAGGTGGTGCGGCTGGTGGAGGTCGCCACGAAGCACGGCGCCTGCGTCATCCCCTTCGGCGGCGGCACCAACGTGACGGAGGCGCTGCGCATCCCGCTCGCGGAGGAGCGCTTCGTCATCGCGGTGGACATGCGGCAGATGAACCGCATCCTGTGGGTGGACCCCGTCAACCGCATGGCCTGCATCGAGGCGGGCGCCACGGGCCGCCACCTGATGGAGGCGCTGGCGAAGTTCGGCTTCACCATGGGGCACGAGCCGGACAGCCTGGAGTTCTCCACGCTGGGCGGGTGGATTGCCACCAACGCCAGCGGCATGAAGAAGAACCGCTACGGCAACATCGAGGACCTGGTGCTGGACATGCAGGTCGTCACGGCCCAGGGCATCGTGGAGCGCCCGCGCCAGGCGCCCCGGGAGAGCGTGGGCGTCAACCCGCGCCAGTACATGTTCGGCAGCGAGGGCAACTTCGGCATCGTCACCACGGCGGTGGTGAAGCTGTTCCCGCTCCCTGAGGTGCAGCGCTACGGCTCGGTCATCTTCCCGGACCTGGAGACGGGCCTGTCCTTCCTCTACGCGCTCCAGCAGTCCGGCGCGGTGCCGGCCAGCGTGCGGGTGATGGACAACACCCAGTTCCACTTCGGACAGGCGCTCAAGCCGGCCAAGCACGGGCTGGCCGCGAAGCTGAAGAGCGAGGTGGAGAAGGCCGTGGTGACGAAGCTCAAGGGCTTCGACCCGTACAAGCTCGCCGTGGCCACGCTCGTGTTTGAAGGCTCGAGCGAGGAGGTCGCCTTCCAGGAGAAGACGGTGTACCGCATCGCCGCGGAGCACGGCGGCATGAAGGGCGGCGGCGCCAACGGCGAGCGCGGCTACCAGCTCACCTTCGGCATCGCGTACATCCGCGACCTCACCTTCGAGCACTGGGCCATCGCCGAGAGCTTCGAGACGAGCGTGCCGTGGAGCCGGGCCATGGACCTCTACGAGCGCGTGCAGCGCCGCGTGGAGAAGGAGCACGCCGCCATGGGCCTGCCGGGCAAGGTCTTCTTCACCGGCCGCTTCACGCAGGTCTACCAGACGGGCGTGGTCATCTACTTCTACCTGGGCTTCTACGCGAAGGGCGTGGCGGACCCGGTGGCCGCGTACGCGGCGCTGGAGCACGCGGCGCGGGAGGAGATTCTCGCCGCGGGCGGCTCGCTGTCGCACCACCACGGCATTGGCAAGATTCGCCGCGGGTTCCTGCCGGAGGTGTACTCGGAGGGCGCGCTGGCCCTGAACCGCAAGGTGAAGGCCGCCATCGACCCCGACAACGTCTTTGGCGCGTCGAACAGCGGCATCAATGGACCGGTGGCCCTGACCCCGGATGAGGAGGCGCACTGATGTCCCGCCACGTTTTCCTTACGGGCGTCACCGGCTTCGTCGGCAAGGTGGTGCTGGAGGCGCTGCTCTCCCAGGGCGTCGAGCGCGTCACGGTGCTGGTGCGCGAGTCGAAGGACCGCCAGGGCCGCGTGCATTCGGCCGCGGAGCGCTTCGCGAAGGTGGCGCAGGCGGAGTGCTTCTCGCGCCTGCCCGCCGGCTGGACGGAGCGCGTCGCGGTGGTGAGCGGCGACCTGGAGCAGCCCGCCTGCGGCCTGGCCCCCGCGGACTCGGAGGCCGTGCGCCAGCACGTCACGCACGTGGTGCACTGCGCCGCCAGCGTGGAGTTCGACCTGCCGCTGGCGCAGGCGACCTCCGCCAACATCCGCAGCGCGCTGTCCGTGCTGGAGCTGGCGCGCGCCTGCCCCAGGCTGGTGGGCATGGTCGACGTGTCCACGGCCTACGTCAACGTGTGGCGGCCCGGCCCCATCGAAGAGAAGCTGGCGCACCTGCCGAAGCCCGCGGCGGAGCTCTACGCCGCCTTCCAGGTGGCCGAGGGCGAGGGCCGCGAGTGGCTGGAGCTCACCGGCCACCCCAACACGTACACGCTCACCAAGAGCGTCGCCGAGCACCTCATCTGCGAGCAGCGCGGCCACGTCCCCGTCGTCATCGTGCGCCCCAGCATCGTCTCGGCCGCCTACCGCACGCCCTTCCCCGCCTGGCTCGACAGCCCGGCGGCGCTGGCGGGCTGCCTGCTGTACAGCGGCCTGGGCGTGGTGCGCGCCTTCAACGCGGACCCGTCGGTGCGCCTGGACGTGGTGCCCGTGGACGTGGTCGCCAGTGAAGTCGTGCGCTCGGTGTTCGGCCCCATGCCCAAGCCCGGCCAGGCCGTCCCCATCGTCCACGCCACCATGGGCGTGCAGCGCGCGCTGCGCATCGACATGGCCGCGGCGTCCACCATCGAGTGGTTCAAGCACCGCCCCGGCGTGGTGAAGGCGCCGGACATGTTCGTGGGCCGCAAGGACCACGGCTTCGACACGGTCGACCTGGTGCGCCGGGAGCTGCCGGTGCAGTTGCAGAAGGCGGCGCTCGCGCTGCTGGGCCAGAGCAAGGCGCACCGCCGGCTGGTGCGCGCCGACGAGAAGGTGCAGTACCTCAACGAGGGCTTCTCGTACTTCACGCACCACACCTTCGACTTCGTGCGCGGCGCGCCGCTGGAGGTCCCCGGCTTCGACCCCTTCGACTACGTGCGCGTGGTGAACGAGGGCATGTACCGCCACCTGCTCTCGCGCGACGAGACGCAGGTGTCCTTCGCCGGCCCCAAGCACGACGACGCGCGCGGTGACCGGGCGTGGGTCCAGGAGCGCGGCGTGGGCAACGCCACGCACAAGGTGTTCGGCTATGCGCTGCGCAAGACGTTCCGCCACTGCACCAGCGACGTGACGTTCGACCGGCCGTCCTTCGAGCGCGCGATGGCGCAGGTGCCCCCCGGCACGCTGGTGGTGCTGGCCCCCACCCACCGCAGCTACTTCGACTTCCTGCTGACCAGCTACCTGTGCTTCCAGCACCCGGAGCTGGGCATCTCGATGCCCCACATCGCCGCCGCGGAGGAGTTCGGCCGCATCCCGGTGGTGGGGCCGATTCTCAAGGAGTCACAGGCCTTCTTCATCAAGCGCGGCGTGGGCCGCGAGGTGCCGGAGCTGGGCGAGGAGCTGCGCCGGCTCACCGAGAAGAACGCCTCGCTGATGTTCTTCGTCGAGGGTCAGCGCAGCCGCGCGCGGCTGATGCTGCCGCCCAAGCGCGGGCTGCTGCGCGCCCTGCAGAACACGCGGCGCAAGTTCGTCGTGCTGCCCATCGCCATCTCCTACGACCGGCTGCCGGAGGAGGCGTCCCTGTCCGAGGAGCTGTCCGGCAGGCCGCGTCCGAAGATGACGCTCACCGGCGTGCTGTCCTGGCTGTCGAAGCTGGCGCGGGGCCAGGTGCAGCTCGGCCGGGTGCACGTCGCGTGCGGGGCGCCGCAGGCGCTCAACCCGGACACCGACGTCCGCGCGCTGAGCCACACGCTCATGGCCGAGCTGCAGCGCCACACCACGGTGAGCAGCTTCCACCTGCGCACGTTCCTCGCCGAGCACCCGATTCCGGGCGTGGACGAGGCCTGGCTGCGTGACGCCATCGAGCGCCGCGGCGGCCGGGTGGTGGACAGCGACCTGCCCGTTCCGACGCCGCTGTCCCCGGCCCTGGCGCACTCGCTCCGGAACCAGTGGCAGCACTGGTTCGCCGGGGACGTGCTGGCGCGCCAGCCGGGCAACCCCGCGCTGGAGGACCACCTGTCGCGCTACCGCTGGTGCGCCACCCCGCTGGCCGAGCTGAGCGACGCGCGCGTCGACGCGGTGGTGAAGGCGCTCTTCGAGCCCGTCGTGCGGGACTACCAGGAGGCGACCAAGGTCCGCGCGCCCGACGAGCTGAAGGCCGTGGCGGTGACGCACCGGCCGCACCTGGATGGCGTGGTGCAGGCCCTGGTGTCCCGCGACATCGTGAAGCCCTCGGGTGACAACTTTGAGTGGGGGCCGAACGCGGCGGAGCTCTCCCAGTTCCATGAAGCGTGCGCCTGGCGCGGGGTGCAGCCGTGAAGACACTCGTGACGGGAGCCAGCGGGTTCCTCGGACGCAATCTCCTGGAGGCGCTGGGCGACGACGCGGTGGCGCTGGTGCGCGCGCCGCTGCCGGGCGCGGTGGCCCAGGTGTCGGGCACGCCGCTCGACCCGGACGCGTGGCTGCCGCGGGCGCAGGGCGTGAAGGTGGTGATTCACGCCGCGGGCATGGTCCACCACAGCCGGCAGCACGCCGAGGAGATGGTGCGCTTCAACATCGACAGCGCGCTGGCCATGGTGCGCGCCGCCAAGGCGCTCGACGCCCGGCTGGTGCTGGTGTCGACGTCCGGCACGGTGGGCTGCTTCGCCCATCCGACCATCGAGGCGGACGAGCACTCCCTCTACGCGGAGGGGCTCGTGGGCCGGTGGCCCTACTACCTGTCGAAGATTCGCGCCGAGGAGCAGTCGCGGAAGCTGGCGAAGCAGCTCGGCGTGGCGCTGACGGTGGTGCGGCCTCCGGTGCTGCTCGGCCCGGGTGACACCCTGGGCCGCTCCACGACGAACGTGGCCCGCGTGCTGAACGGCCGCCTCCCCTTCATCCCCACCGGAGGCATCGCCTTCACCGATGTGCGGGACGTGGCGCACGCCCTCGCGGTGCTGGCGAAGAAGGCGGACTGGCGGGACACGTACCACCTGCCCGGCACCGCCCTGCCCCTGCGCACCTTCTTCGAGCGCGTGGGCGAGGTCGCCGGCATCCGGGTGAACCGGCCCGGCGTGCCGACGCTCGTCGTCGACGGGCTCGCGAAGCTCGGCTCCCACGTGCCGCTCAAGAAGCTGCCGGACCCCGTGGTGCTGGAGATGTCCACGTGCCACTGGGGCTTCAAGACGCTCTGGAGCCACGAGGAGCTCGACTACCGGCCCCGCAGCCACCGGCAGACGCTGAGCGACACGGTGGCCTGGCTGCGCGAGGCCCAGGCGCGGCAGACGCCGCTCGCGGGCTGAAAGCCTCTGCCCCCTCGAACCGCGAGGGGGCCATGCGGCATGTGGCCTGTCGATGTGGGTGTCGCAGGCACGCCGGATGTGAAGCAACAAATACGTATCAACGCATGTGCCGCAAATCGACATAAACGTCAAAAACAAGCAAATCAAGTGTGCTAGCTTCCGCCGCCATGCACACATCCCTGCGTTTCGCGTCCCTCCTCCTCGCGTCTTCTCTCACTGCTGGCTGTCTCGGCCCCGAGACGGACGCGGACACGGCGGAGGTCCAGTCCATCGAGCAACAGGCCACGGATCCGTCGTTCCGCGTCTACAACGTCGTCGAGGCCGTGCTGCCGGCCGGCAACTACGACGGCGTCGCTGGCAACGAGTGCGTCGCGCTCATCAACCCCGAGCACCGTCTCCGCAAGATCATCATCGTCGAGACGGCTGGCGCCAACGGCGCGTGCGCGCTCAACGCCTACAGCGCGGGCAGCGCCTTCAGCTTCACGTGGGGCGACACCTCCGTCTACCAGGGCCCGGCGGGCATCGCCTCCATCCGCGCCGCGCTGTCCGACGATGATGGCGCCGTGCACCGCCTCACCGGCACGCTCACCTCCGAGGCCACGACGCTGGCCCACCTGCAGGCCTTCCCCACGCAGACCCACGCCCAGCAGGCCACGCAGCTCAAGTCGTTCGAGGCCGTGCGCGTCCACTCCATCTACGACTTCGAGGGTCAGGAGCAGGTCTACGCCGAGGCCGCCTACCAGTCCGTCCGCGTCACCCAGCCCTGTGAGAACCCCGGCTATCCCAGCCTGAACGCCCGCGTCCACAACGGCTTCGTCTACGGCTACACCGCCACCAACACGGGGAGCTGCCACAGCGGCTGGTTCACCCGGCGCTACGTCTACAACCGCGACTGGCAGCTCGTGGAGAGCTACGAGTACTCGGAGTAGCCCACCGCTGCTTCGCTGCGCCCTTCGTCCGGCCGCGCGGCCGGATGAAGGGCCAGGGCGTGCTGGTGAAGACCTTGCAGTGCCAGCGCGGCGCGTGAGTTCCGCTGCCCGACAGCTCCCACGCCGGTTGTTCCCCCCCGCGTGCTCCAACGGGTGACGTGGCGCCACCTCTTGGACTCAAACCAGGACAGGAGTCCCTCATGAGAATGAAGCTGACCGCCGCCCTCCTCGGCCTTTTGTCGCTGCTCGCGATGCCGGAGGCCCGGGCGAGTGGAGATACCGCCTCTCCGGTTCAGGACTGGAATTGCGATGGGGCCATCAACTCCTTCGACCTGCTGCTGTATGAAACCTATTACTGGAGCCCGGGTCTGCCCCCCTGGCCACTGGACCCTGATGGCAACCCCATCTACGACCAGGTGGAGGCATGCGTTCGCTGCCACGAGGGCAACCTCACGGCTCCGCAGGAGCTTCCCACGAACAAGGGGGGATTGATGAAGTCAGGCTGTTCCTGATCCCTACGCGACGCGCGGCCAGGGGGCGCCTCAGGTCACGAGCCGCGCCCGCGCCCCGCCACCAGACCACTGAAGGCGGTGACGAGCAGCGGACTGGCGGGCGCAGGCATGCCCCGGGCCCATCAGCCTGGGCGCCCCAGGCGCCCCCCGACCTCCCCGGGGGCCCACCGCGGGCGGGCCAGACGCGCGCAGCTCAAACGATGCCTGTAGGTCTACGACAGATAGCGGGAACTCCCTGGTATCCGAGCGGACCTCATCCGGGCGCCGGATGAAATCATGAGGGAGTCCGGGCACTTGGGAGGAAGGCGGCAATCTCCACCGCACGACTCCGTCCCCCAGGAGCCCGTCCCGCACGGGAGCGGCCGGGGTGCTTTGGGGCGGTGACCCACCAGCCCACATCCTCGTCCAATCTCCCAACCTGACAGGGCGCGCCTAGGAAACTCCCAGATTGCGCTGAAATCAACTATACGCGCACCCTACAAATTTCGCGGCACACGAGCGACTCGGTCGGAGAGGTCAAAAGCCCCCCGGGACTGCTCTGGAGGATTGGATGGAGTTGTCGAGTCTCGAGTCGAGTTTCTGGGCAATCGCACCGGGCGTGGTCGGCGCCGTGGGGCTGCTCTTCGCTGCGGTCTTCTACTTCCGCGTCAAGTCCCTCCCTGAGGGCGACGCGACGATGAACCGCATCGCGGGCTACATCCGCGAAGGCGCGATGGCCTTCCTGGTGCGCGAGTACAAGGTGCTCGCGGCGTACTGCGCGGTCATCGCGGTGCTCATCGGCCTGGCGCTGGGGCCCCTCGCGAGCGGCAGCTTCGTGCTCGGCGCGTTCCTGTCGCTGCTGGCCGGCTACATCGGCATGAAGGCCGCGACGTACGCGAACGTGCGCACCGCGCAGGCCGCGCGCGGCGGTTCGAAGCCGAACGCCCTCCTGGTCGCCCTGGACGGCGGCGCGGTGATGGGCCTGGCCGTCGCCGGTCTGGGCCTGCTGGGCATGGGCGGCGTGTACTACGCGTTCCAGGGCCACGCGCAGCTCTCCCCCATCCTCCACTCGTTCGCCGTGGGCGCCAGCTCCATCGCGCTCTTCGCGCGGGTGGGCGGCGGCATCTACACCAAGGCCGCCGACGTCGGCTCCGACATCGCCGGCAAGGTCATTGAGAACATCCCCGAGGACGACCCGCGCAACCCGGGCGTCATCGCCGACAACGTGGGCGACAACGTGGGTGACGTGGCCGGCATGGGCGCGGACATCTACGAGTCCATGGTGGCCGCCATCGTCGCCGCCATGGCCATTGCGCTGACGGCCAACGCGACGGAGCTCTCCCGCCTCGTCGTGGACCCGGCGGCGGCAGGGACGGCGAAGGTGGCCGGCGTGGTGCTCCCGCTGGTGTTGTCCGCGGTGGGCCTGGTGGTCAGCCTGCTGAGCATCTTCATCGCGCGCGCGCTCAAGAACATGAACCCCGCGCAGGTGCTGCGCAGCGCGCTCATCCTGCCCCCGGTCATCCTGGTGGGGCTGTCCTTCGTGATGATGCAGGTCTTCGGCCTGTCCCAGGCCATCACGGCGGCGCTGGCCGCGGGCGCCTTCGGCGGCGCCATCATCGGCCTGGTCACGGACTACTACACGTCGGCGCGGCCGGTGCAGCGCATCGCGGAGGCCTCCATCACGGGCGCGGGCACCAACCTCATCCGCGGCCTCGCCGTGGGCATGGAGAGCGTCGGCATCTCGATGGCCACCATCGCCGTGGTCGCCTACATCGCGGACCAGGCGCTCGGCCTGTACGGCATCGCGCTGTCCGCCGTGGGCATGCTGGGCGGCACGGCCGTCGTGATGACGGTAGACGCGTACGGCCCCATCTCCGACAACGCGGGCGGCATCTCCGAGATGTCCGGCCTGGGCCCCGAGGTCCGCGCCATCACCGACGAGCTGGACGCGGTGGGTAACACCACGGCGGCCATCGGCAAGGGCTTCGCCATCGGCTCGGCGACGCTCACCGTCATCGCGCTCTTCTCCGCCTTCAACCTGGAGGTCAACCACACGCGCATCGCCGGCGGTCTGCCGGAGATGAGCCTGATGCTGACGGACCCGCGCGTCATCGTGGGCCTGCTGCTGGGCTCCATCCTCCCGTTCATGGTGGGCGCCTCCACGATGCTCGCCGTGGGCCGCGCGGCCGGCGCCATCGTCGAGGAGATTGGCCGCCAGTTCCGCGAGATTCCGGGCCTGATGGAGCTCAAGGCCGACCCGGACCCCAAGAAGATCGTCGACATCGCGACCAAGAGCGCCCTGCGCGAGATGATCTTCCCGGGCATCGTCGCCGTCGTCGCCCCGCCGCTCGTGGGCTTCCTGCTGGGCCCCAGCGCCCTGGCGGGCCTGCTGGCCGGCGCGCTCGTCGTCGGCGCCACCATGGCCCTCTACATGGCCAACGCCGGTGGCGCGTGGGACAACGCCAAGAAGTACATCGAGAAGGGCAAGCTGCCGGGCCACGCGAAGGGCTCGGCCGTCCACAAGGCCGCCGTCGTCGGCGACATGGTGGGCGACCCGTTCAAGGACACGTCCGGTCCGGGCGTGGCCATCCTCATCAAGGTCATGAGCGTCGTGTCCCTGCTCGTGGCCTCGCTCATCGCGCTGCGGTAGCCGTCTCCCGGAAGCGGTGCCTCGGCAGCAAGAGGCGCCGCTTCCAGTCCAGCAGCTCGCACCGCGCGGCCTCCTGGCGCCGCGCGGTGCTCCGGAGCGCTGGACCCCGGCTGGCACGGCACCAGCCACCCCCACCCCTGGCCGCACGGTCGTGCCCTGAATGGCGGGTGCGCGAGCACTACACTTGTTCCGGTGACAGAGAGGTGCCCCATGGTCCTGGAACTCTCCCAGCAGCAGCTTCACCTCCTGCACGCCTGCCTGGCCGAAAGCGCCGAGCAGTTGCGCGACGAGGTCCTCCACACCGACGAGCGCGACCTGCGTGAAGCACTGAAGCTCAAGCTCGACCGGTTGCAGAAGCTCCAGCGGCAGGTGGAAGCCACGATGCGAACGCAGGAAGGGACACCCGCTTACTGAAAGCCAGTGGGGCGCAGTCCAAGCGCCACGGCGCGGTGGCGCCTCACGTCAGCGCGCCACGCGTCCCGCTGGAGCCAGGCGGACCAGCAGTGCCGCCAGCGCCGCCCCCGTCGCCAGCACCGTCACCGCCGCCCATCCCCACCGGGCCAGGACGAGGCTGCCGCTCGCCGCCCCCACGGACATGCCGATGAAGATGCCGACGAACAGCACCGCGTTGAGCCGGCTGCGCGCCGCGGGGTCGATGCCGAAGACGATGGTCTGATGCGCCACCAGCGACATCTGGACGCCAAGGTCGAAGCCAATCGCGCTGCCGGCAATCAGCCACAGCCGGGCATGGGGCTCCAGCCACGGCGCCGCGAACATCGTGGCGAACGAGAGCGCCGTCAGCCCCGCGCCCAGGCGCGTGACGACCTCCGGGCCGAAGCGGTCGGCGAAACGGCCCGCCACCGGAGCCCCCAACGCTCCCGCCGCGCCCGCCAGGCCGAAGGCGCCCGCCGCCGCGCTCCCCAGGTGGAAGGGTGCGCCGTGCAGCATCACCGCCAGCGTGGACCAGAACGCGCTGAAGCCCACCGAGAGCAGGCCCTGCGCCAACGCCGCCCGGCGCAAGGGGCCATACCGGCGCCAGAGCGCGGCGAGCGACCCCAGCAAGGCCCCGTATGACAGCGTACTGGTGGGCTGGAAGCGAGGCAGTCCACGCCATGCCGCCACGCCAATCAGCGCCACGCTGCCCGCGGCGATGAGGAACATGGCACGCCAGCCAAACTGCTCGGCGACCACGCCAGCCACGACCCGGGACAGCAGGATGCCCAGCAGCAGGCCCGTCATCACCGTGCCCACCACCTTGCCGCGCTCGCGCTCGGGCGCCAGCGTCGCCGCGGCCGGAACGATGTCCTGCGCCACGGTGGCCGTCAGGCCCACGGCGAAGCTCATGACCAGCAGCAGGCTCATGCCCGGAGCAAGGCCGCCCAGCAGCAGCGCAACGCTCAGCAGGGCCGCCTTCACCAGGATGATGCGGCGCCGGTCGAAGCGGTCTCCCAGCGGCGTCAGCAGCAGGATGCCCAGCGCGTACCCCAGTTGGGTGAGCGTGGGGAGGAAGCCCACCACGGCGTCCGAAGCCCTCGTGGAGGCCCCGATGACGCCCAACATGGGCTGGCTGTAGTAGAGCGCGGCCACCGGGACACCGGCGCTCACGGCCAGCAGCAACCGCAGGGCTCCCGACATCGGCGCGCTGCCCCCGTGGCTGATGCTGGCTCCCGCGTTTCCATGTACGGCGCGAATGAAGGACATGACGTTCATCCTGGGTGATGCGAGTCGGGATGAACGTGCTCCAGAGGGCGCCGCGCTGGTAGTAGCGCGGCTCGCACAGCGGATATACGCTGGGCGTATAAAGCAGCCCCGAGGTGCCCCGCTTGCCCCGCCCGTCCAAGCCCGCCCGCTCACGCACGCCCCGAGGGCGGACGCCCCGGCGCACCGCCAGCGCGCCAGCCACCGCGGACCGGCTCGAGTTGATGCAGACGTTCATCCGCATCGTCGACGCGGGGAGCCTGTCCTCCGCCGCGGCCCAACTGGGCACCACCCAGCCAACGGTGAGCCGGAGGCTCCAGGCGCTGGAGCGCTCATTGGGGCTGCGGCTGCTTCAGCGCTCCACCCACGCGATGAAGCTCACGGAAGACGGCGCGCGCTGCTACGAACGCGCGAAGGAGCTGCTGGCCAGTTGGGAATTGCTCGAGGCCGACCTGCGCGGCGCGAGCAACGAGCCGGAGGGCACGCTGCGCGTCGTGGTGCCCCATGCGTTCGGACAGCAGTTGCTGGTGGAGCCGCTGACGGAGTACCTGAACCGCCATGCGCGCGTGTCGGTCGAATGGCTGCTGCACGACCGGGCGGTGGACTTCATCACGGACGGCATCGACTGCGCGATTCACGTCGGCGAGGTCCATGACCCCAGCGTCGTGGCCATCCGCGTGGCCGAGGTGCCCCGCATCGTCGTGGCCGCGCCCTCGGTGCTGGGTGGGAGCTCGCCCCCCATCCATCCTGACGCGCTCGCCCGGTTGCCCTGGCTGTCGCTGCGCACCTTCTACCGCAATGAGCTCTCACTGACGCACGTGGACACCTGCGAGGTCCAGCCTATCACCTTCCAGCCGAGACTGAGCACGGACAGCCTCTACGCCATCCGCAGCGCGGCGCTGAAGGGGCTGGGCGTCTGCGTGGCCTCGGCGTGGCTCCTCCAGGAGGACCTCGCGCAGGGCCGCCTCGTGCATCTGGTGCCCCAGTGGCGGGCCGCGTCCCTGCCCATGTACCTGCTCTATCCACACGCGCGGTTCCATCCGGCGCGGCTCCGCAAGTTCGTGGAGCTGATGCGGGCGACGATTCCCGCCGCGCTGGCGGTGGCCACGCGCGCGCGGTGAGCCGCCTCGCCGCCTTGGAGCCAGGCGGCCACGCGATTCGTCAGGGGCGAAACGTGCCCTTCAATGATAGGCCATGCCGCCATGTCCGGCGACTCACCCGTCCCCACCCCCGGCGGCTTGCCAACCCTGCGCTTCCCCCCTGAGCTCCCCATCTCGAGCCGGGTGGAGGACATCACCGCGGCCATTCGCGCCCATCAGGTCGTGATTGTCGCGGGGGCCACCGGCTCGGGGAAGACGACGCAGCTTCCGAAAATCCTGCTCGCCATGGGGCGCGGCCGCCCGCGCCAGATTGGCGTCACCCAGCCCCGGCGTATCGCCGCGACGAGCGTGGCGGCGCGCGTGGCACGCGAGCTCGGCACGGAGCTGGGCACGGACGTCGGCTACCAGATTCGCTTCGAGGACCGCTCGTCCCGGCAGACGGCCGTGAAGTTCATGACCGACGGCGTCCTGCTCGCGCAGATTCACAGCGACCCACTCCTGCGCCGCTACGACACCATCGTGCTCGACGAGGCCCACGAGCGCAGCCTCACCATCGACTTCCTGCTCGGGTGGCTCAAGCGCATCCTCCCCCGGCGCCCCGACCTCAAGGTGGTGGTGAGCTCGGCCACCATCGAGACCGAGCGCTTCTCCCAGTTCTTCGGAGAGGCCCCGGTCATCCAGGTGGAGGGCCGCACCTTTCCCGTGGACGTGCTCTACGAGCCGCCCCCCGAGGACGCCGAGTTGGCCGACGCCGTCGCAGATGCGGTGGCGAACGTCATCTCGCTCGACCCGGACGGGGACGTCCTCGTGTTCCTCCCCGGGGAGCGGGAGATTCGCGAGGCCGAGAATGCCCTGAACGCGCGCGAGCTCCGCGGCACGGTGGTGCAGCCCCTGTATGCGCGCCTGTCGGCCGCCGAGCAGTCGCGCGTCTTCGCCACCATCCCCCAGCGCCGGGTCATCCTCGCCACCAACGTCGCGGAGACGTCGGTCACCATCCCGGGCATCGTGTACGTCGTGGACACGGGGGTGGCGCGCCTGTCGCGCTACGAGCCACGCTCGGGCACCACGCGCCTGCACATCGAGCCCGTCTCCCAGGCCAGCGCCGACCAGCGCAAGGGGCGCTGCGGCCGCGTGCGCGAGGGCATCTGCGTGCGCCTCTACGACGAGGTGAGCTTCACCACGCGGCCCGCCTTCACCGACCCGGAAATCAAGCGCACCGGGCTCGCGGGGGTCATCCTGCGGATGAAGTCCCTTGGCCTCGGTGACGTCGAGGACTTCCCCTTCCTCGACCCGCCCCAGCCGAAGGCCATCGCCGAGGGCTGGCGGGTGCTCGAGGAGCTCGGGGCCATCGAGGGCAAGGAGCGCACCCTGACGCCGCTCGGGCACCAGCTCGCGCGCTTCCCGGTGGACCCGCGCATCGCGCGGATGATTCTCGCCGGCGTCGAGTACGGGTGCCTGGACGAGGTGCTCATCGTCGCCGCGGCGCTCAACCTGCAGGACCCGCGCGAGCGGCCACGGGAGCTCGCGCAGAAGGCGGACGCGTTGCACGCGCGCTTCCGTGACGAGCACTCGGACTTCACGGGGCTCCTCAAGCTGTGGGCCTTCGTCCGCGAGGCCGAGGGCCGGGGGACGTCCCATCTGCGGCGCGTGTGCCGGGACAACTTCCTGTCCTTCCTGCGGGTGCGCGAGTGGCGGGACGTCCAGCGCCAGCTCGAGGAGACCGTCCGCGAGCTGCGCCTGCCGCGCAAGGGCCGGGGCGCCCCGGCGCGCGGGGACGTCCTGCACCAGGCGCTGCTCACCGGGCTCCTGTCGCGCATCGGCCAGTGGAACCCGGAGCAGCGCCACTACACGGGCTCGAAGCAGACGCGCTTCATGGTGCACCCCTCGTCGGCGCTCGCGAAGAAGCCCCCTGCCTGGGTGATGGCGTTCGAGCTCGTGGAGACGTCCCAGCTCTTCGCGCGCACCGTGGCGAAGCTCGACCCGGAGTGGCTCGCCGCGGCGGCCCCCCACCTGCTCAAGCGCAGCTACTCCGACCCGCACTGGTCGGAGAAGTCCGCGCGCGCCATCGTGAAGGAGAACGCGACCCTCTTCGGGCTCACCGTCTTCAGGGAGCGCCCGGTGCCCCTGGCCAGCAGGGACCCCGCCGAAGCACGGCTGATGTTCCTCGAGCACGCCCTGGTGCGGGGCGAGTACCGCACCCGGGGGGCGTTCCAGGAGAAGAACCGCCAGGTGTTCGAGCGCGTGGCGCGCCTGCGGGACAAGGCCCGGCGCAGCGAGCTGCTCGACAGCGAGGCGATGCTGACCTTCTTCGACAAGCGCGTCCCGGCGGACGTGACGGACGGAGCGGGCTTCGAGGTCTGGCGTCGCAAGGCCGAGGCGGCCGACCCCGACGTGCTCGTCCTCTCGATGGAGGATGCCCTCTCGCACGACCCGGGCCTGTCCCCCGCCCACTACCCGGATGCCCTCAAGCTGCACGGCGCGTCCGTGCCGGTGACGTACACCTTCGACCCCTCGGCCGAGGACGACGGCATCACCCTGAGCGTGCCGCTGCTGCTGCTCGCCCAGATGGGGCCGGGTGAGCTCGACTGGACCATCCCCGGTTGGCAGCGGGAGAAATTCACCGCCCTGCTCGAGCAGCTCCCCCGCGCCCAGCGCAAGCAGCTTGGGCCGTTGCCGGACCTGGTCGACCTGCTCGCGAAGGAACTGGAGCCCTTCCGCGGGCCGATGATTCCAGCGCTCGTGCGTGCGGTGTCCCGCCTGTGCGGCGTGGACGTGAGCGAGGAGTCCTTCCGGGCGGAGGCCGTGGTGCCGTACCTGCGCATCACGCTCCGGGTGCTCGACGAGAAGGGAAAGGAGCTCGCGCGGGGCCGCGACGTCGACGCGCTGCTCAAGCAGCACGGGGGCCATGCGCGGGCGGCGCTGCGCAGCGCGGCCCCGGCTTCGGACTGGGAGCGCAAGGGGCTGACCGCGTGGACCTTCGGCGAGCTGCCCGCCGTGGTCACCCGGCGGATCGGCAACCTCGAGGTCCGCAGCCATCCCGCGCTCGTCGACCGGGGCGCCACCGTGGACCTGGTGCTGCTCGAGACCTCCGCCGCCGCGGACGCGGCCACGCGCGCGGGGGTCCGCCGGCTCCTGATGCTCGCCGCGCGCGGGCACGTGGCCGTCAGCGCCGCGCGCATGCCGCCGCCCTTCCCATCCCTGAACGGCGCGCCGCCCGCGCGGGGCCAGGCGGACGCCTTCCGGGCGCTCGTCCTCGCACGCGGCGTGGATGATGCGTTCAAGCTCGCGCCGGGCGCGCCGCTGCCCCGCACGAAGGCGGCCTTCGAGGCGCTGCTCCGAGACGGCTCACCGCGCATCGAGCAGGCGGCCCGGGACTGGGCGAACGCCGTCGTCGTCACCTCCGCGGAGCTCTCCAAGACGCTCGCCGCGCTCAAGGCGGCATCCACGGGGCCGAGCGGCGCGGCGGCCGTGCGGGACATCCGCTCGCAGCTCGGGCAGCTTTTCCCCGCGAAGCTCATCGAGTGGATTCCCTTCTCGCGCCTGCTGCACTACCCGCGCTATCTCCGCGCGGCCCAGGCACGGCTGGCGCGTGCGGTGGCGAACCCCGGCAAGGACGCAGGGAAGGCCGCGCCCTTCACGCCCCTGTGGGAGACCTTCCTCACCAGGTACGCCACCGTGCGTGAGCAGGAGGCGGCGCAGGAGCTCCGGTGGACCTTCGAGGAGCTCCGAGTGGCCATCTTCGCTCCGGAGGTGACGACGCCCGTGTCGGTGACGGTGGCGAAGGTCGGCGCGGCCCTCGCGGCGCTGCGCTAGAAGCGACGGGACCACCGCGCGAGCAGCGGACTACCGCTGGAGCTCCGTGAGCACGGGGCCGGCGACGCCAGGCGCCGACGCGCCAGGGTCCGTGCAGGCCGCGCTCAGCTCAGGACGGTGCGCAGGTGCATCGGGCCGGCGGGGACGCCCACGTCGCGGCCCGCAGGGTCGTCGGAGGGCGTCTGCCAGGCGTTGGCCTCCGTCACCGTCTTGCCGGTGGCCTCATTGGTGATGGACATGCTGCCCGTGTGGCCCGCGGGGGTGATTTGACTGGTGTTGTAGCCGCTCCAACCCGTGGCGGCGTTGCCGAACGTCGCCTCGCCCCACGTCTGGCCGGAGTTCGCGCCGGGCTTCGCCGAGCCGTCCTTCGACATGCACCACGCGACGCTGCTGTTGTTGTCGAACGCCACCATCTGCGACTGGCCGGGCTGGAGGGTGAACGTCTTCGGCGTGCTCTTGTCGAAGTTCTGTCCGTCGTTCGGGCCGCCCTTCTCGCCCACCTTGTTCCACAGGGTGATGGTCTGCGGCTGCCCCGTGGTGTTGGTGAACGTGTTGGTGAACTTGAACTGGCTCTTCTGCTCCGGGGAGATGAGCTGCATGTTGCTGTTGTAGGGCGAGCCCACGTTGTTCACGCTCAACCAGGGCTGGCTGGCGTTGTACACCGCCCCGCTGGACGGAGCGCCGAAGCCAGGGCCCGCGTCACTGACGTGGGACGCCGAGGCCGCCCGGGGCGCGGAAGACACACCACTCAGGTTGACGCCCTGCCCGCGCGCAGCCGGCTCGAAAGCATCCGTCATGAGCTTCTGCCACGCATCGCGCTGGGGCGGAGAGGCCTGCGTGCCCTTCACGTCCGGCGCGGGCGAAGCAGCCGAGGGGACATACGGAACGCCCACCTGGGGCAGCGAGCTGCACGAACGGCTGAGGAGCGGGATGGACATGGCGGACTCCTTGAGGCCGGCGAGTGGAGGGGCGTTCGTGCCGGCCGCGCGTGACGTGCCCTGCCGCAAAGCAGGACACATGCCACCACCTGAGCCGCCATCCAAAGACAGCGAGACGCCACCTGCCTCAAGGAAATCAGTGACTTGAAAGAAAGCGGATGCGGCCCTCGCCGATGACGGCACGCACCACCTGGTGTCTCGGGTCACCAGGCGCGCGGCGCCTCAGCCCCGCGCGGCCACCACGAACGTCTCGAGCACGGCCTCGAAGTCCGCCGTCGCCTCGATGAAGGGCGCGTGTCCCACGCCGGCGAGCCAGGCGCTCTGGCCCTGCCGCACGCTCGCCAGCACCACATCCGAGCTCATGGCCGGGAGCACCACCTGGTCCAGCTCACCATGAAGCGTCACCACCGGACGGCGGCAGCGCTCCAGCTCCGCCGAATAGTCCTCTGCTCGCGAGAGGAGCGCGCGCCGGACGTTCACCGGGACGCGCTGCATGAGCTGCACGCTCGCGTCGACCAGGGCCGGAGGGAAGCTCCGCGCCGGGCACGCCTCGACGAAGGCGCGCGCGGCGGCCGCGTAGATGTCCGCGTCCTCCGAGAGGAGGCCACGCGCGTTCGACATCATCCCCGGACCAAACAGGGCCCGTGCGGGTTTCCCCGTCTTGAGCGACGCCGCCACCAAGAAGAGCCCACCCAGCGCCTCATCGCCGTGGTGCCGGAGGTAGTCCCCCACGACGACGCCACCGTAGGACCAGGCGACCACCACGGGCCGCTCCAGGCCGAGCTGCCGGATGACCGCCGCCAGGTCCCCGGCGAAGTTCGCGCCGTCGACATACGGGGCCTCGCCTTCGGGCTTGTCCGAGTCCCCATGTCCACGAAGGTCGAGCGCGACGAGCCGATGATTCCGGGACAGGCCACCCTGGAGCACCCGGCTCCAGCTCTGACGGCTCTGGGCAAAGCCATGCACGAAGAGGACGGACGGAGCGCCTGACGCCGGCCCCGACTCACTCACCGCCAACCGGACGCCACCTGCACCTTCGACGAAGGACGTGCGAATCATGTCGCCCGCAGCCGTACGCCCCCGGTGGCGGGGCGTCAATCCTTCACGCCGCGGCCCCGGACTTTTGTCGGCAAAGGGGCTCCTGGCGCGGGCGTCTCCGCGCGCAGCCCAGGGTGGGCGGCGAGGACCAGCTCGGTCGTCCGGGCGATGTGCTCCGTCAGGAGCGCGCAGGCCCGCTCGGCGTCGCGCTCCAGGGCGGCCTTCACGAGCGCGGCGTGCTCGTTCTCCACGTGCCGTCCGGCCTTGCCGTAGGCCTGGGCGAGCCGGCGGTAGCGCTCCGTCTGGTCGAACAGCGTCGCGTGGAACTTGAGGAGCCAGGGCGAGCCACACGCGCTCAGCAGGGCCGAATGGAAGCGCGCGTGCTCCTGCTCCCAGGTGTCATCCAGCGTCCCGCTCCCCGAAGCCGGCGCGCGGCGCTGCAGCCGGTGGAGGGCCGCCGCCACCTCGCCTTCCCAGGCGATGTCCCCCTGCGCGATGGCCGCGCGAAGCGCGAGCGGCTCGAGCTGCTGCCGCGTCCGCGTCAGATCCAGCAGGTCGGCCCGGGAGATGGGCGCCACGCGGAAGCCGCGCTGGTCCTCGATGGTGACGAGCCCCTCGGACGCCAGGCGACAGCACGCCTCACGCAGCGGCGTCCGCCCCACGCCATAGCGCGGCGCCAGGTGCTCGAGCCGCAGCTTCTCGCCCGGCGCCAACAGCCCATGCAGGATGTCGCCGCGCAGCCGGTCCAGGACCGCCGACGCCAGCGTGGGTTCGGACACCGGGCCACCACGGATGCGAGAGGGAGCAGCCATTGATTCCTCGAGTGGACGAAGGACCTATACGACACCACTCAAAATTGACACAAGGCGTCACCCTGGATGCAAAATGCATTTTGTCGACATTCGGTTGAGCGAGGCCCTCCCCGCGGCTAGCCTTGGCGCGGACGAGGGAGACCAGCGACACCATGCGGATTGCTTCGATTCTCGTGAGGGACACGCCCGCGCTGGGCGTGAAAACGGCGCGGGGGATGGTTGACGTGACGGCGCTCGACGCCACGGTGGGGAGCTCGCTGCGGGCCCTGCTGGAGCGCGGTCCGGAGGCCCTGGCCATCCTGGCCCACCGCGCGGCGGAGGCGCCCGAACAGCTCCTGCTCGCACCCTCGGCGTTCCGCTACCGGACGCTCCTCCCGGAGCCGGGCAAGTTCCTGTGCCTCGGGCTGAACTACGTCGCGCACGCGTCCGAGGCCACCTACGAGACGCCTCGCCATCCGGTGGTCTTCACCCGCCTCCCGTCGAGCCTGCTCGCCCACGAGGAGCCGTTGGTGGTGCCCACCTGTTCGGAGCAGTTGGACTACGAGGCCGAGCTCGCCGTCGTCGTGGGCCGTACGGGGCGCGACATCCCGAAGGAGCGCGCGCTGGAGTGGGTGGCCGGGTACACGCTCTTCAACGACGGCTCGATTCGCGACTACCAGAAGCGCACCCACCAGTGGACGATTGGGAAGAACTTCGACGGCACGGGCCCCCTGGGTCCCGAGCTCGTCACGCCCGATGAGCTGCCCGAAGGCGCCCGCGGGCTGCGCATCCAGATGCGCGTCAACGGAGAGCTCCTCCAGGACGCGACCACGTCGGACATGATTTTCGACGTCGCCACCGTCATCGCGGACCTCTCCGAGGCGATGACGCTCCAGCCAGGAGACGTCATCGCCATGGGCACGCCCAGCGGCGTGGGCGCCGCGCGCAAGCCGCCGCGATTCCTCCGCGCTGGTGACGTGTGCGAGGTCTCCGTCGAGCGCGTCGGCGTCCTGCGCAATCCCGTCGTCAACGCGGCGAAGTAGGTTCGAACCGTCGAGACCCACCCCAGGGAGGACGAATGTCCACGCAAGCGAAGCTGCCCGGCCGCCTTCACCACACGGCCTACGTGACGCAGGACTTGGAGGCGACGCGGAGGTTCTACGAGGAGCTGATTGGCCTTCCGCTCGTCGCCACGTGGTGCGAATCCGACGAGCTGTTCGGCGCCGTCCGCACCTACTGTCACACCTTCTTCGAGCTCGCCGACGGCAGCGCGCTCGCGTTCTTCCAGTTCGAGAAGCCGGAGGACCAGGCGCTCTTCGGGCCGAAGATGCCGGACTCGCCGTTCCACCACATCGCGCTGGACGTCACGCTCGAGGCCCAGCAGGGCATCGAGCAGCGCCTGCGGGCCGCAGGCTACACGGAGCCTGGGATGTACGTGCTCGAACACGGCTACTGCCGCTCGCTCTACGTGAAGGACCCGAACGGGATGATTGTCGAGTTCACCTACGACAGCCCGGACGCCGTGAAGCCCGAGCTCGTGCAGGCCCGCCGCGCCAGGGCCCACAAGGAACTGGCCCGCTGGCTGGCGGGGGACCGCACCTCCAACAACGTGTTCCGGTGAGCCTCCTCACGCTGTCGTTCGACAACGGGCCGGACCCGGACGTGACGCCTCGGGTGCTCGACCTCCTGGCGTCGCACGCCATCACCGCGCAGTTCTTCGTGCTGGGGAAGCACCTCGTCACGGAGGAAGGCCGGCGCCTCGTCGCGCGCGCTCGCGACGAGGGACACGTCATCGGCAACCACTCCTTCACGCACGCCGTTCCGCTCGGGGAGGACCCGCGCCCGGACGCGGTGGAGGCGGAGATTGTCGCCACCGACGCGCTCCTCGCCCCGCTCGTCCCCGCGCCGAAGTGGTTCCGCCCCTTCGGCGGGGGCGGCAAGCTGGGCCCTCATCTCCTGAGCCAGCGCGCCGTCGGCCACCTGCGCGCCCATGGCTACTCCTGCGTCCTCTGGAACAGCGTCCCCGGAGACTGGCTGGACCCCAAGGGCTGGCCGGAGAAGGCGCTCGCGGACTGCGCGGCGCGGGCCCACACGCTGATGGTGCTGCACGACATCCCCAACGCCTGCCTCGAAGCGCTGGACGGCTTCCTCCACCGGGCGAAGGACCTGGGCCTGCGCTTCACCACCGAGTGCCCGAGCGACTGCGTGCCCATCGTGGAGGGACGCATCGTCAGGGACCTTTCGGGCCTGGTGGCCGCTGGGGGTTGAGCGCCGCCGAGCCAGACTCCCACCTTCCTTCACGGTCTCCTGAAGAACGACACCTGCTGGAAGCGCAAGCCGGCGAGAATCTGCTCCACCCGGGCATCGGACAAAGACCCGATGCGCTCCCCCAGGCAGGTCTTGTCGACCGAGGAGATCTGCGACACGACGACGACGCTCTGCTTGGGGAGGTTCGCCTCTCCCGCCTCGAGCAGCACGTTCCCTGGCTCGCTGGCCCGGTGCAGGTTCGACGTCAGCGCACACACCACCACCGTGGTGATGCGTGAATGGTTGAAGACGTCGTCCTGGACCACCACGTGGGGGTGCGAATAGCTCGGAGCCGGGCCTCGCGAATCATCAGGCGCCACCCAGAAGACATCACCGCGGTTGATTCGGTCTGGAGGCATGCCCTTGGGTCTCCTGTGTCCGGCATCCGCTTGCAGCCCGGCCTTCTTAGCGACCGCAGGGGCTTCATCCAAGGCATCGTCCGTCAGAAAGCGCCTTGTACCTGGAGCACCACGTCCGCGTGGCCCGCTCCCGCCCAGGCTGGGCGGGAGCGTGGAAGCTCAGCGGTGGCGCTAGGAGCGTGTTGGAGTAACGGCAAGAACCTACTTGAGGCGTAGGCAAGGGCGTGATGCGCTTGCCTACGCATGAGCAAGGTCTTCCGCCCCTACGCACCCGAGCAGTCGGAGTTGCTGCCGCCCTCGCCCCGAGACTGGCTGCCGGCCGGGCACCTGGCGTACTTCATCCTGGACACGGTGGCGGAGCTGAACCTCAGGCCGCTGCTGGCCCGGTATGAGCGGGAGCTGCGTGGCTATCCGCCGCACCACCCGCGGATGATGGTGGGGCTGCTGCTGTACGCCTACTGCGTGGGAGTGGCCTCCTCGCGCAGGATTGAGAAGAAGACGTACGAGGACGTCGCCTTCCGAGTCATCGCCGCGGGGCAGCACCCGGACCACACCTGCGTGAGCGAGTTCCGTCGCCAGCACCTGGACGTGCTGGCGGGACTTTTCGTGCAGGTGCTGGCGCTGTGCCAGAAGGCGGGGCTGGTGAAGCTGGGGCACGTGGCGCTGGACGGCACGAAGCTGAAGGCGAATGCCAGCAAGCACAAGGCGATGAGCTACGAGCGCATGCAGCAGCGCGAGAAGGAGTTGGCCGAGAAGGTGGCCGCGCTGCTGAAGGCGGCCGAGGAGGCGGACGCGGCGGAGGACCGACTCTACGGCAAGCTGAGGCGAGGCGACGAGTTGCCGAAGGAGTTGCAGCGGGCCGAGACGCGGCTGGCGAAAATCCGCGAGGCCAAGGCGGAGCTGGAGGCGGAAGCCCGGGCCGCCCATGAGGCGCAAGAGGCCCAGAAGAAGAAGGACTCGGACGACGAGCCGCCGTCTGGGCCGACGCCCCTGCCCGAGCACCGGGTGCCTACCGAGAAGGACGGCAAGCCCACCCCCAAGGCCCAGCGCAACTTCACCGACCCGGAGAGCCGAATCCAGAAGACGAAGGACGGTTTCATTCAGGGCTTCAACGCGCAGGCGGCCGTGGACGAGGCGCACCAAATCATCGTGGCGCAGGCGCTTACCAACCAGCCGCCGGATGTCGAGCACTTGCTGCCGCTGCTGGAGCAGGTGGTGGAGAACTGCGGCGAGGTGCCCGGGGCGGTGACAGCCGACAGCGGCTACTTCTCCGAGCAGAACGTGGTGCGTGCGGCGAGCATGGGCGTCGACGCGTACATCGCCACCGGCCGACTCAAGCATGGGGTGCAGCCCCCGCCAGTGCGGGGGCGGAGGCCTCGAGACTTGAGCCTCAAGCAGTGGATGGCGCGCCGGCTGAGGACGAAAAAGGGCCGCCAGGTGTACGCCCGGCGCAAGGTGGCGGCCGAGCCGCCCTTCGGCCAAATCAAGCAGGGGCGAGGCTTCCGGCAACTGCTGCTGCGCGGGCTGGAGAAGGCGCGCGGCGAGTGGGCGCTCATCTGTCTCACCCACAACCTCCGCAAGCTGCACGGCGCGATGGGGGCCACGTAGCAGGAGGGGCGTCCGCCCGCGAAGGGCGGACGTGGAACGAACATTCCTTCCACGGGCGCCCCCTGCCGGGAGAGGGGCAGGCGGCCCATATGCTGCAGGGCGCACGTCACCCGGCCCCTTGCCCCTTACAGCAACACGCTCCTAGCAATCCCTCCAGCTCGCGCCCACGAAGCCGAGCCCGCGCCGGGCACACTGGTACTTCGCGTAATTGCGACAGTTCCCTTCCACGACGTTGGGGAACGGCCCTCTCAAGAGGTTGTCCGAGCACCGGAAGTAGCAACAGGCCATGAGGGCGTTGACCTCCCCGCCCTCGGCGCTGGAGTCCTCCGGACTCAGGTACTGCTCCGGAATGGCGATGGCGTCTTGCGGCTCCTGCGCCTCCTCGGGCAACGGGCCGCCGCAGCCCATGAACAACAGCGCCCCCACCATCAGCGACAACGTGCTCTTCATCTGATTCTCCATGACGTCATTCCTCGCTTTGTCTGTTCATCCAAACCGGTCAGCAGGTGCGCCAGTCGTATCCCTGATAGACGAGCCCCCGCTGCGGGCAGTGATACCGGCCGAACTTCGCGCACAGGTCGTAATTGACGGAGCGGAAGGGGCCGTACCACTTGCCGCTGCACCTGACGTTGCAGCAGATGGCGGCGCTCTCCACCCCACCCTCTTCGAGGTACTCAGAGGGAATCCCCGGCGTGGAGACGCCCTCCTCGGCCGGGTCGACCGCGGGCATCGCTTCGTCATTGGCGGGTCCGCAGCCCGTCAACAGCACCACACCGGCGAACAAGGCGAACCACTCCGCATGGCCATTCTTCATGGAATCCTCCCAGGCTCATTCCAGACAAGAAGGCCCGAGCCATCCGGCCTTCGAGTCATTGGACCACATGGGAATTTCCGGTGTTCCAGACCTGCCCTTTTCGCCACGTCAAAACAGACAAGACAGACATTCTTCGTAAGGCAGCATCCAATGTCTTCCGACTTCCAGCCTGGAGCAGGAAGTGACCTCCTCGCTCTCAAGAGCTCATTCTCCCGCAATCCGAGAATGCGGGATGAACCCCAGGCGCCCAGGCTGCCCTACTCGGCGAGCGCCTTCCCCGGCGGGACGGCGCTCGTTCGCGCGCGTTGACGATAAGCCCTGGGCGACATGCCCACGACGCGCCGGAAGGCCGTGCTGAAAGCGCTCTCCGACTCATAGCCAAACGCGAAGGCGAGCTCGCCCACCGTGCGCTCCGTCGTACGAAGTGCGTCCCGCGCGAGGTCCATCCTCCACCCGATGGCGTAGTCGAGCGGTGGCCGGCCGACGAGCTGCTTGAAGCGGGCGGCGAAGGCCGAACGGGACATGCCCGCCGCCGAGGCCAGCTCGCGCACCAGCAACCCCGCCAGCTCCCGCAGCGGGCCCGCTGACGCCGCGGGGACGCGCAGGATGGGAGGCAGGGCCCGCATGAGCAGGTGCGCATTCGACGCATCGAAGACGAAGTGCCCCCCGACGATGTGCGTCGCGGGCGCCGTGCCCGCAGCGCCCAGCGTCACCACGCCATCCGTCACGCGGCTGAACAGGGCATGCGCCTCCAGCCGTGGCGCCGTGGCGTCGCTGGCCATGACATAGGGCGGTGGGTTGCCCAGCAGGTAGACGTCCCCCGCCTCGCAGCGCACCACCCTGCGCTGGCCCTCCAGCAGAATCACGCAGTGCCCGGCCACGACGGTGCCGAACTTCACGTGAGGGTAGCCCTGGAAGCGGATGCCCCAACGCCCGGCCGCCCTCAGCTCCGCCGACACCACCGTCCGCGGACGCAGCAACTGGATGACGTCATCGATGGGGTCGCCGCGCAGCCAGCTCATGGACGATGCGTAAAGTAGTCCGGACGCCTGATGATGGATAGTCCAGGTCCGGGCCCACATATTGCGCCCATGGACTCCACCGGCAAGACGGCACTGGTCACAGGCGGCAACAAGGGCATTGGCTTCGCGGTTGTCCGGCAACTGGCGGCACACGGATATACGACGTGGCTCGGGAGCCGTGACGAAGCCCGGGGACGCGCGGCCGTGGCGGCGCTCGAGGAGGCAGGCGCCGGCGACGTCCGCTTCATCGCGCTGGACGTCACCGACGAGGCCAGCGTCGCGGCGGCGGCCGCCCGCATCGCGTCACAGACACCCTCGCTCGATGTGCTCATCAACAACGCGGGCATCTATGTGAAGGAGGGTGACGGAGCGCCGAGCACCGTGCGGCTGGACGCCATGCGCGCCACCTACGACGTCAACGTCTTCGGCCCGTTGCGCGTCACGGCCGCGTTCCTCCCCCTGCTGCGCGCGGCGCGCGGCGCCCACGTGGTGATGGTGGGCGCGGGGCTGGGCTCACTGACGCTCCAACTGGACCCCAGCCAGGGGCTGTCACGCTGGCCGGCGTTCGCCTACAGCTCGTCGAAGACGGCCTTGAATGCCCTGACGGTCGGCTTCGCCAACGAGCTGCGCGAGGAGGGAATCGTCGTCACTGTGGTCAACCCCGGCTTCGTGGCCACCGACCTCAACGGCCACGCCGGCACGCTGACGACGGACGAGGGGGCGGAGCGCGTGCTCCGGGCGGTCCAACTGCCGTTGTCGGCGACGGGCAGCTTCGTCACCGACCACGGCACGTGTCCCTGGTAGCGAGGCGTCCCGTACGCGGAGCGCCAGAAGCCCGGGCCCAGGACGCGCAGTCCACTGCTCGTCGCCGTGAGTCGGAGGAAGCTCCCGCGCTGCATGGGGGCAGCTCCATGCGCAGATGACGCGGGAAGGTGGTGCGCGCGCGCCCGGTGCCCAGCGTCCCCTGATGCCGTCGCCCTGTCTGGCGGCAACGGAGCGGCTCACGGATTTGCTTGCGCCCCGACAGGCCCCGGGCATTTAATTAAGTGAACTCGTTCACCTAAATCAAGGGGGAGGTCATGGGCACGAGGGAGAAGGCTGGCGCCACCCAGGGACGGAAGCGGGGACGCCCCAGGGGCCGGACGGAGCAGGGCCAGGAGACGCGCCAACGGCTGTACGCCATCGCGCTCGCGTCCCTCTCCACGCGCGGCTACGAGGCCACCCACCTCCGGGACATCGCGAAGGAGGCGGGGGTGAGTGTCGGGCTGCTGTACCGGTACTTTCCCAGCAAGCGCGCCATCCTCCTGGCGCTCTACGACGAGCTGTCCTCGGCGTACGCGGCGCGGGCCGCGGCCTTGCCGTCGGGGCCCTGGCGGGAGCGCTTCTCGTTCGCGCTCCGGACCAGCCTCGAGGTGCTCGGACCGCACCATGAGGTGCTCAAGGCCCTGGCTCCCGTGCTCGTGGGTGGGGACGAAGACGGCGTGCTCGCGCCCCAGACGGCGTTCTCCCGGCTGCGCGTCCAGGCCGCTTTTGAAGAAGCCGTGGCGGGCGCGACGGACGCACCGGGAAGCGCACCTGTCGTCAAGGCCCTGGGGCGGCTGCTCTACGTCGCGCACCTCGCCGTGCTGATGTGGTGGCTGCTCGACAAGAGCCCGGGTCAGCGCGCCACCGGGGGGCTGGTGGCGCTGCTGTCGCGCGTGCTGCTCCCCGCTTCGCTGGCGCTCCGGCTCCCGGGTGCAGGGAGCGTGGTCCTGAGGGCGGACGTCCTGTGCCGACAGGGGCTCTTCGGTGAGGCGGAGCCGAGCGACACGGACGAGGTGCCACGATGAGCGCCACGCTCCTGGAGCACCCCGCGCCCCTTCCGACGGAAGGGCGCGCCCACGGGCCGGAGGCACCCAAGGCCCACCTGGTGCCCCCCGAGGTCGGGACGCTGCGCTTCGACCCGGCGCGCACGCTGTGGCTCTGGGCCATGCTCATTCCTGGCGTCACCGTGGGCCTCCCAGCGGCGACGCCCACCACCGTGGCGGTGTCGCTCCTGCTCACCGTCGCGACCCTCTGCCTGGGCCACTCGGTGGGACTGCATCGCGGCGTCATCCACCGCACCTACGAGGCGGGTCCCCTCACCCGAGGCGTGCTCGCCTACCTCTTCGTCCTGAGCGGGCTGGGTGGCCCCTTGTCGTGGACGCGCCTGCACGCGGTGCGCGACTACTGGCAGAGCCGCCCCGACTGCCCGCGCTACTTCGCCTATGGGCACTCGATGGTCCGCGACTTCGGCTGGAACCTGCACCTGCGCTTCGAGCCCGCGGACGGCCGGACGCTGGTGCGGCTTCCCTCCGATGTGCTGACCGACCCGTGGCTGCGCTTCCTGGAACGGACGTGGCCCCTGCACGTCCTCGGGCTCTCGGGAGTCGTGCTCGCGGCGCTGGGCCCGGAGGCCGTCGCCCTCTGCGTCTGCGCCCGCACCGCCGCCAGCATCCTCGGACACTGGGCCGTGGGCTACGCGGCCCACGTCTGGGGCGAGCGGCGCTACACCCTGCCTGGCGCGGCGGAGAGCGGCACGAACAGTTGGGTGCTCGGCGTGCTGTCCTTCGGCGAGGGCTTCCACAACAACCACCACGCCTTCCCAGGCTCCGCGCGCATGGGCCAGGAGCCCCACGAGCTGGACCTGGGGTGGTGGGCCATCCGAGCACTCCGCCGGCTGGGGCTGGTGCGCGACGTCCGCACCTGAGCCGGCCGCCCTCAGCGCACGAAGCGCCATGGGGTGACTCCGGCGCGCTCCACTGGATGGGCTCCGCTGTCGCCATCGATTGCGGCGGGCCCGAGGCCGCGCGATAACCCAGGACGTGAGCGAAGTCCGTGGCGAGCAACTGGTGCGGCAACTCCGGGACCTCGGCGTGCGCGAGGGCGGCGTGCTCGTGGTGCACACGTCCTTCAAGGCCGTGCGCCCGGTCGAAGGCGGACCGCTGGGCCTCATCCAGGCGTTGCGCGCGGCGCTGGGGGACGCGGGGACGCTGGTCATGCCCACCATGACGGATGGCGAGGGCGTGTTCGACCCGAAGCGCACGCCCACGGAAGGAATGGGCATCACCGCGGAGCTCTTCTGGAGGCAGCCCGGCGTCCTGCGCAGCACCCACCCTGGCGGCTCCTTCGCGGCCGTGGGGCCTCGCGCGCGCGACATCTGCCGCCCCCAGCCGCTCTCACCACCACATGGCCCTGAAAGCCCCGTGGGATGGGCACATGACTTGGGCGGTCAGGTGCTCCTGCTGGGTGTCACCCAGGGCGAGAACACGACCCTCCACCTCGCGGAGGCCCTGGCCCCCGTGCCGTACTCCGTCACCCACCCCTGCGTCGTCGAAGTGGATGGCGTTGCCCGGACGGTGGACATCGCCGAGACGGACCACTGCTGTCAGGGCTTCCAGCGCGCCGACGGCTGGCTCCGCGCCCGCGGCCTGCTGCGCGAGGGCAAGGTGGGGCGCGCCGACGCGAAGCTCGCCGAGGCGCGGGACATCGTGAACGTCGTGGTCGAACACCTCCGGGCCGACCCGCTCGTCTTCCTCTGCCCGGCGGATGCGGGCTGCGAGGAATGCGACCGGGCCCGCGCCAGCGTGGACAACCCGGCGCGCTAGCCACAGCGCCCGCACCGACCGTGGAGGCCCCACCGGCGCCCGGGGTGCGCCCCCGGCCATGGACAGGCGTGATGATGACTTTCTCGTGAACACGACCTTCTCACCATTTCAAGGATGAACGGCGAGTCAGGGGCCTGGTGTATGGAGGCTCGTCCCCCCGCAGTACCCTCCAGGAGGAATCATCCATGCGTCGTCTTGCTCCAGCCCTTCTCTCCGCGAGCCTGATGGTCGGCTGTGGTCCCACCAGCGCCGAGTCCGAGTCCCCTGCCCCGTCCACGGAGCGCCAGGAGGCGCCGCTCACCACCACGGATGTCGACGTGGCGCCGGAGTGCCAGGGCCTGCTCACCTTCGTGAACACCGAGCCACTGTCCACGCTGAGCACCTACCTTCCCAGCGACGTCGCCCAGAGCCTCGTGAGCCAGCGCGCGACGGCGCCCTTCTCCACGTTGGTGGAGGTGTCCGCGGTCCGCGGCATCAGCCAGGCGCGCCTGGCGCGAATCGAGGACGGCGCCCGCACCCTGGGTTACGTTGGCAGCACCTGCGCCGGCGTCCTGGACGAGCTCGCGCTCTCCACCGATGACGCCGCGGCCCTGGTCCACCTGGTGAACACCATTGACAGCAGCGCGCTGTACGCCGTCCTGCCGTACGCGTGGAATGGCGCGACGAACCTCCTCAACCTGCGGCCCTTCACGTCGGCGCAGGCCATCTCCGAGGTGAGCGGCGTCGGCACGGTCAGCCTGCGCAACCTCCGCAACGCGGCCACGCAGGGCTACGCCCTGACGGCGCTCATCGCGGCCATCAACGCGCAGGAGGAGAGCCTGTGGACGTCCCGCCTGAGCCAGGACTTCGACATCCAGGACGTGATTGACGGTGCGCACGGCAACGGCGAGTTCCAGAGCGCGTCCTGCTTCGGCATCGACCCCAGCCTCTTCCCCGCGGGACAGAACTGGACGGTCCGCCCCAACCTGGCCACGGGCACCGAGGTCTACCAGGAGATTGAGGGCACGGTGGGCTACGCGGACCGCAACGAGCCGCTGCCGGACACGCTCATGGCGGACGGCCTGGCGGAGCTCCAGGCACGCACCGCTGGCCGCACCTTCAATGGCTGCTTCATCAGCTACGGCAAGGGCCCCTGGGGCGGCATCCAGGTCAAGTTCTACGTCGACACGGTGACGGGCTACCGCATCCTGTCGGAGCAGCACTGGGTGGAGTGAGCCCGCGTTGAAACGCGAAGCCCCCTGTCACCCGCGGGCGACAGGGGGCTTCCTGGACGGCGAGCCGGCGCGTGGCTACGGAATCGTGGCCGTCACGGACACGCCGGAGTAGCTGCTGTAGCCGCGCACGGACACGTACCAGGTGCCAGACGCGGGGTTGGTGAAGTTGCAGTTCTCGTTGTTGCCCGCCGAGTAGGGCCGGCAGTCGTAGGCGCTGGTGGTGGGCTGCGAGCCACGGCGCACATAGAGGTCCGCGTCACCCGACCCGCCCGCCTGCACCACCTTGAGGGACGTGGTGCCAGCGGGGACGGAGATGGAGAAGTGCCGCCACGTGCTGGACGAGCCCGACAGGTTCGTCTGGGAGAGCAGCGTGGTGCCGGTCGGCGGAGGGTTCGTCCCGCTGAGCTTCGCGTCGACCCAGGCCTCGAAGTGCGACACGCGGGCGTACATGCCCGGGTAGCGCGAGTCAGCGCAGCCGTAGCCCCAGCTCACCACGCCCGCGAGCTTGCGGACGCCGTTGTGCATGACGGTGAGCGGACCACCGCTGTCGCCCTGGCACGAGTCCTTGCCCGGGGCCTTGGCGCCAATCTGGTCCGGGCCAATGTACTCATTGGGGTAGCTCTGCTGCGCCTCCGTGTTCGAAATCACGTTGACGTCCACCGTGCGCAGGGTGGAGGACCCCGAACCACCGGAGGAGGTCGCACCCCAGCCCGTCACGCGCGCGACCACGCCCGGGTTGGTGGCGCCGCTCGCGGCATCCGCCGCCGAGACGCGGGGAATGGCCGCGACGGTGGTGCCATTGAGGCTCAGCGACGTGGCCAGGCGAAGCAGGGCCACGTCGTTGCCGGCGGAGCCGTAGTCCTCGTGAATGATGACCTGCGCCACGTTGCGCGTCTGGCCGGAGCTGGTGCTCGTGCTCGAGGTGGAGCCCGCCACGATGCTGCTGACGGTATAGCCATCCACGCAGTGCGCCGCGGTCAGGATCCAATCCTTGTTGAGGATGGAGCCACCGCACCAGTGGCCGCCGCGCCGCAGGGACACCTGCCACGGATTCGCGTTGATGGTCGTGGTGGTGCCACCGACGATGTCCTGCTCGATGGTCGCCGGCGTCACGGCCTCCGCCTGCTCGTCAACCAGCTCAGGACCGCAACCGACCAGCAACGACATCGCGCCAACCGTCGACCACCGCCGCATGAACTTCACTGACATCATGGAGACCTCGGTATTGGGGGGAGACGTGAAACGGCAAAATTTGAATTGCCGGTTCACGACTCAAAAACCGTAACACGCGCCCTTTCGGCGCTGCCAGCCCCTCCCCTGACAAACGGCGTCGGTGTTCGGTGCTCCAACAATCCGTGCGACGCGACTGTTTGATTACACTCCCGCCACACTCAGGATGGGGCCCAGCGTCGATGACTTGTCATTGGAGACGCGAGCGGAGGGCAACACGTCACCTCGCGACCCGGCGGTGCGGAACGACACACCACCGGGTCTGCCTCACCCCTCGTTACGGCCGAAGCTCCGGCCTCGCGTTGCCACTCGCGGACGTGGACGGTGACGCGGCGCGCGGCAGCTTCGGCGGTGGCGGCCTGGCGAAGCTGTCCAGGATGGGAATGAGGCTCTCAGCGGCCTGCAGGATGGTGCGCTCGAAGTCCGCTTCCATTCGAGGTGAGACCTCCAATCTCAGCAGCCTGTCTTGAGTCTCGGTGTGTCCCTCCCACGTCACCTGAGCCACGGGCCCGGGTGTGCCCGTCCGCGCGAACTGGACCAGCGAGGCGACGAGCTGATGAAGGAACGTGCGGTCCTCGTCCGTGAAGAACTCTCCCGAAGGCGGCACGTCCGCGGCCGTCTCCAGGAAGTAGGGCACCTCGCCGCCATGGGGCACGCCCAGGCGCTGCCGGGGCACGAGCAGCCTGGCGTTGTAGTCGAAGTAGTAGCGCCAGGCGGCGGCGCCGCTCGCGGCGTGGCGCGAGGCCAGCATGCGAGGCAGGACGGTGAAGACGAAGTCCCGGCACATCCGCCGGCCAATCTCCCGGTCGTCATCCACGTCGGGGTAGAGCTGGCGGATGGCCGGGGCGAAGGCCCCCAGGCGTTCGAGGATGGTGCCCGGGTCGATTCCGAACGAGGACACCACGCTGGAGTCGTCACTCGTGCTCCCGAGGATGAGCGGCAGTGGGAGCTGCGAGCCGCGCTCGAAGCTCTCCCGGATGGGCTCCGGGAGGACGGAGTCGCCGTAGATGGGGCTGGGCGCGTTCACGGTGTCCGTGGGGAGCATCCAGAACTTCTCAGGGCTCAGCGCGCGCAGCTCTTCCGCGGTGGCCAGGAGCCGGTCGAGCCCGTTGCGCCAGGCGAACGCCATGCCGGCGAGCTTCGCGTCGGACAGGGACTTCTCCTGGAGCACGTACGCGCTCATGGCCACGCCCTGGCGGAAGAGGTTCTTCTCCCGGACGAGCGGTGAGGTGAAGAGCGACAGGACGCTCTTGGCGCCCGCCGACTGCCCCATCACGGTGACGTTGGAGGGGTCGCCGCCGAACTGCGCGATGTTGTCGCGCACCCACTCCAACGCCAGCATCTGGTCCAGCAGGCCGAAGTTCGCGGGCCCGCCCGGGTGCTCCTTCTCCAGCGCCGGGTGCACGAAGAAGCCCAGGTGCCCCAGCCGGTAGTTGAAGGTCACGAGCACCACGTCGCGCGCCGCCAGGTGAAACCCGTCATAGGGCGGCACGCGGCCCGAGCCGATGACGAAGGCCCCGCCGTGAATCCAGAACACCACCGGCAGCTTCGCGCCCGCGTCCACCCTGGGCGTCCATACGTTGAGGTAGAGGCAGTCCTCGCGCATCTCGCCGGGGTCTCCGCCGCCGCCTTCAATGCAAGCCTGACGCGACTGCAGCGCGGAGTAGCCGAATTCGTACGCCTCGCGCACCCCCGGCCAGGGATTGACCCGCTCGGGCGCCCGCCAGCGGAGCGCGCCCGTGGGAGGCTTTGCATAGGGGATACCCCTGAAGACAGAAATGGCCCCTTCCACCAGGCCCTGCACCTTGCCTTCCCTCGTGGATACCTCGGGCGTTTTGATGACACTCATCGGCCAGCTCCCTTGGGTTGTGTTGCGGGAGCGTGGAATAGAATCGAGCATCAATCCCTTGCAACACGTCCCCACCAGAAACACGACCTGCTGGATGGGATGGACAGGAACACGACACCCACCCCTCCCTGGAGTCTACCGGGAGGCCCCACCCCAATGTCAGCGTCCGCGCGAGCCGCTCCGGATGCACCGGCTTCAGCAGGGAGTCCGCGGCGGAGACGGGTAGGAAGGTGGGAGCGGCGGCCCACCGGTGATTCATGCACCGGAGCCTGACGCATTGTGCGTGTGGCTTCGTGGCCCCTTCCGTGAAGGCGCGAAGCCGGCGGTGAAGGGCCCCGTCCCGCCGGTGCGCGGCTGACGACGGGTCGCGCCAGCCTCCTGAGGTCGTGTTAGGGTGGCCGCCGCATGGCGATAGAGAAGGCACTGCTGCTCATCGCGGATATCGGCGGGTACACCCGCTTCATGAGCCACCACCGCTTCAGCCTCGCGCACGCGCAGGAGACGGTGGCGCAGTTGCTCGAGGCCGTCATTGATGCCTCGGGGCCGCTCAAGCTCGCGAAGCTGGAAGGGGACGCGGCGTTCTTCTACGCCGTGGGCGACGACTTCCCCACCTTCGCCCGGCAGGTGGCGGACATCCGCCGCGCCTTCCTCGCGCGCAGGGAGCAGTTCGTCGTGGACCGGATGTGCAAGTGCGATGGCTGCATGCAGGTCAGCGCCCTGACGCTCAAGTTCGTGGCCCACGCCGGCGAAGTCGCCTTCCAGCGCGTGAAGCACCTCACCGAGCTGGCGGGCGTGGACGTCATCCTGGTGCACCGGATGCTGAAGAACGACGTCCCCGTCACGGAGTACGTCCTGATGACCGACACCGTGCATCAACGGCTGGAGCCCGAGCTCCGCCAGCACACCCTGGGCCTGGAGCACGACTTCGAGGGCATGGGGCGCACGGCGACGCACTACATCGACTTGAACGTGTTCGCCATCGCGGCCCCCGAGCCCGTGGCCCCGAGCCTGCCGCGCAAGCTCTGGGCGAAGGTGAAGATGGAGTGGAAGTCGATGAAGTACGTGCTGGGCCTCAAGCAGCCCTGCGAGGACTTCCGCAACGTCGAAGTCGTGGACGAACGGTCGCCGTAGGCCCGAGTCCGCGCGTCAGGTGCCGGCGGGGCCTGCAGCCGTGGGCGGCGGCGTGACGGCCAGGACGAAGCGCGCGTAGCCAATCTCCGCCGCGTTCTTCATCAGCTCCAGCGAACCCGAGATGCCACGTAAGCCAGGCCACACTCGCCGGGCCCAGGTCGTAGCCTTCGTGCGCGGGCCCGGGCGCGGGCCGCAGGCGGTCTTCCGTCGTCAAGCCGTCCAGGTGATAGTGGGTCAGCGCCCACGCGATGTCGAGCTGCCCCAGGAGCGTGTCTTTGAGGGGGGTCGGCCATGGGCGGAGGACAGAGGCTTCAAAGGCGGGGAGCGCGAACAATGAGCGACGAGCGACTGGTCCTGATGCGGGGAGACATCACCCAGGTCCAAGCGGATGCGATTGTGAATGCGGCCAACTCAGCGCTCTGTGGCGGCGGAGGCGTGGACGGCGCCATCCACCGCGCGGCGGGACCTGGACTCCTGGCCGAGTGCCGGACCCTGGGCCGCTGCCCGCCAGGCGAAGCCCGCATCACCGGCGGCCATGGGCTGCCCGCCAGACATGTCATCCATGCCGTGGGGCCCGTCTGGCAAGGCGGAGGAAGTGGCGAAGAGACGCTGCTCGCGCGCTGCTATTGGCGGGCCTTCTCGCTGATGGAACAGCACGGCCTGGGCACCATCGCGTTCCCGTCCATCTCCACCGGCGCCTACGGCTACCCCATCGAGCGAGCCTCACGGGTCGCCTTGCGTGAGATTCTGTCCGCGCTCGAGCGCATGCCCACCCTCCAGCGGGTGACTGTCGTCCTGTTCAGCGACAGGGACCTCGACGTCTATCAACGGGCACGCCAAGCCCTGGGGAACGGCTGACGACGCGGGCGGGCCCCCACCGCCAGGAGAGCGAAGGGCACCGCCCTCCGTCACCCCGCGCATGGGCGGCACCCTACCCCGGCCGCCGGGCCCGCTGCGCTCAGGGACGCGGCGCCTGCAGAAGCTCCACGTTGGAAATCCAGTTGCGCTTGCGGCGCGCGAGCCGCGTCTCCGTATCCTCGTTGTCGAAGCTGCCAGTGGCGCGGCGAATCCGCGCCGGGTCGATGCCCTCGAACGCGTTGACGTTGACGACCGCGTAGAGCCGGCCATCGATGAGGCTCGTCACCACGGGAACGACGCCACACCGGCAACACGTGTGGAACTCCGCGGTCCGCGTGCCAAAGACATACCGGGAGACCTGTGACGGCTCCTGGACCGTGAGGCGGAGCGTCCCGCCAGGGTGAGAGGTCCAGACGCCTCCGTGCCGGGTGCAGAACGAGCAGCCACAGGCCCGCGCGGGAATCTCGTCTGGACTCGGCTCCCAGACGAGCGTGAAGGACAGGTTCCCGCAGTGGCACTTCCCTGGAATCACCATGAGCGCGACCTCCGTTGAGTCGGCGCTCACCTATACTTCATCCCCTGCGCACCGCCACGGGATGAAAGGGATTGCGGCACAGTTGAGCGCCATTCGGGGCAGCACACCCGCGAGGGACGCGCGGCTCAGGCGGGCAGCGTCCTCAGGAAGGCCACCAGCGCGGCGTTGACCTCCTCGGCGCGCTCCTGCTGGACCCAATGCCCCGCGCCTGGAATGACCTGGATGTCGGCGAGGTTGGGCACCAGGGCCTTCATGGGGTCGACGGGCGAGAAGGCACGCACCGGGTCCTTCTCTCCGACGAGGTAGAGCGCCGGCTGCTGGATGGTGGCCGTCGCCAGCTCGGGCAGCTCGTGCCAGTCCCGGTCCATGTTCCGGTAGCGATTGAGCCCGCCCCGGAAGCCACTGCCAGCCAGCTCCTTGGCGAAGTACGCGACGTCCGCCTCGGTGAGCCAGCCGGGCAACGTCTCCGGCACGTCGAGCCCCTCGAGGAAGCCATCCCCCTTCTTCTTCGCCAGCACCGTGGGATTCGTCACATCGAAGCCCGGAGTGCCCGCGAGGATCGTCCGGACCGACTTCGCAACGTCCGCCTCGAGCTCCGCCTCCGCCACGCCGGGCTCCTGGAAGTAGAGGATGTAGAACCACTTCTCGCCGAACATGCGCTGGAAGAGCTGCATCGGCGGCATGGGCGCGCGGCCCAGGTGGGGGACACTCATGCCCACCACCGCGCGGAAGCGGTCCGGATGCAGGGCGGCGCAGGTCCAGGCCACCGCGGAGCCCCAGTCATGCCCCACGACGATGGCGGTCCGCTCCCCCAGCGCGTCGAGCAGACCGACCGCGTCCGCCACCAGGTTCTTCATGCTGTACGCCTCGATGGCCTCCGGCTTGTCGCTGCCGCCATAGCCCCGGACGTCCGGGGCCACGGCGTGGAAGCCGGCCGCCGCCAGCGCCGGAAGCTGGTGGCGCCACGAGTACCAGGACTCCGGCCAGCCATGCACGAGCAGCACGAGCGGCCCCGTGCCCGCCTCCGCGACGTGCAGGTTGATGCCATTCGCCTTGACGGTTCGATGCGTGATGCCTGCCATGGGACGCTCCGGGGTGAGGGTGGGGGTGCGCGACAGCGTCAGGCACGAGGCCTCGCGCGCTGCTTCGCCGCACGGGCGTGACGGCGACGAACACCGCGGCCAAGCTCCGCCACGGTCGTGTTGCGAAGTTTCCGCAGGAGCAGCGCGGCCGCCTCATCCAGCGCCGCTTCCAGCGCCGTATTGACGGCCTGCTCCACGAGACAGCCCGGGCTCTCATCCCGGGGGCCGATGCTGAAGAGCGCGGGTGTCCCCAGCGCTTCATACACGTCCCCCAGCGTCACCTCATCCAGCGGGCGTGCCAGTGACCAACCTCCACCATGCCCCTTCACCGAGGTCAGGATGCCCGCCTCCCGGAGGCCGGCCATGGTGCGCCGGACCACCACGGGATTGGCCTTCATCAGCCGCCCCATCGCCTCCGACGTCACCACCGGCCCCATGTCCTCCATGTGGAGGAGGACATGCAAGGCGACGGAGAGCCGACTGTCGCGTCTCATGCCACTTCATATGTGGCATGAGACGCGGTCAGTCAAGCGCGGATGGGCGAGTGGGGTGGCCGGGTGGGTGTCAGGACTAGTAGTTGACCACGCCGTTGGGGAGCAGCAGGTGGTGGCTCCCCAGGTCCACGAGGGAGCGGGCCACGTCGAGCTGCACCACCGCGCGGCCGCGCAGGGCCAGCTCGTGCACGGGCGCCTCGAAGGTCATCGGGGCCACCGCGGCGTCGATGTAGCCGGGGGCACCCGCCTTGGAGTAGCCGCCGAGCCCGTCCAGTTGGAGCGACACACGGACGCGCTCCACGCCTTCCGGCACGTAGAAGTAGGCCACCAGGGGCGCGTGGTCAGCAGCGGCCACATCCACACGGTCCTTCGCCAGCTCCACCTTGAGCGGCTTGCCGTCCACGGTGACGCGCACGGCGCCGATGGGGAGCTCCAGCTTGTCGTAGCCCTCCATCGACGAGCCGCGGAGCCGCAGCTCGAAGCGCTGCCCGTCCTCCGTCTGCACCGGACCCGACGGCGCGGGCGGCTGCTCGTCCTGGACCGAGTCGAGCCGGTCACTGTCTCCACCGCAGGCCGTCAGGGCGAGGGCCGCGCAGACGCACGTCGACAACATGATCTTCTTCATGGCGTGTCTTTCCTTGAAATCAAACGGGTATCTGGAAATGGGTCAGGGGCGGTTCAGGGCGAGCAGCTCTGGCCGGAGTTGGAGGTCGGGTCGACGGCGATGGCCTGCGCCGTCTGGGGCGTGGCGGGGCCGGGGATGAAGCCCTCGGGCAGCGGGAACGAGTCGCACTGGTTGTTGAAGTTGTCCACCGGGTCGATGAGCGACGAGATGAGGGTGCAGTCCGTGGTGTCCAGCGCGGCGACCGCGTCCGTGAGCAGCGACGGCGGCGTGGGCGTGGAGCCGAACAGGCGCTGGTTGCAGATGCCCACCAGCGTCTGGCGCGCGAGCAGGAAGCGGAGCCGGTCCAACTGGCTGCGCATGCCGCCCTGCGGGTACATGGCCGGGCTGCCCCAGAGGATGCCCTCCGCGGCGGGCAGCGTGGAGATGGTCCCAATGGCGCCCAGGTCGATGGGGCCCAGCGCCAGGCACTGCGTGACGGTCAGGATGCGGGTGCTGAAGAAGCCCAGCGTCCGGGTGGCGCTGGTGCACTCCACCGGAGGCGGCTCCTCGCGCTCGCACGTCAGGCGCGCCGAGCACATGGCGGAGCCCAGGTCGAACGTCACCCGGAACGTGTTGTCGATGTGCGTGTCCGCCAGGCCGTCCTCCGCGGCGATGGCCACACACTCTTCGTAGCTGCCAATCTGCAGCGCGAAGTCATCCGTCAGCGAGCCATTGACGGGGATGGCCACCGGCGGCGGCGGCGAGAAGGTGAAGCCCTCGCTCGACAAGACGTCATCGGTCGCCGTCAGCAGGATGGACGGCAACGTCGGATGGACGTTGATCACCTCGAAGCTGTAGTTCGCGGTGAAGGGGTACTCGTCCGCCACCACCACCGACTCGCCATTCACCCTTTTTTCGCAAATCAGGTCATGGGCATTCGCGACGCCGCTCCCGCCCACCACCACCGCACATGCCGCGCCCATCCACTGCTGCTTCAGCTTCATCCGCATCGTTTCGACCTCGTTCAGGAGCCATCGGGGCTCGGACGCGGCGGATTTCACCGTTTGTGCCACCTCTGGGAAGCCGCGGTACGACAGGCCCCTGACACACGGATTCCCCAATGGAGGTAGGTGTTACGCCCTTCCTCCCGTTGGATGGAAAATCCCAGCCCACAGTGGGGACCGCGCCGGAAGACCCGAAGCAATGGCGCGGCGCCGGAAGGAGGGTAAATGCCCCACCGAGACCGCGCGCCCTCCCCGCTGACCTGGGCGAACGCTTCCCATGTCCCGGGAGATGCCGCGGCAGTGAAGTTCCCTGCACCCGATAGGCGTTGGCCCCTGGGTGCGGTGTGAAGCCAGCGCCTCAGGCGCCAGGGAGGGAGAGCGTCACCTGCTGGCCGTCGCTGCCCAGCTCCAGGTGCGTCACGTCGGCGCCGGGAGGCCCCAGCACGGGCACGATGAACCAGCTCGCGTTGCGCAGCGCCGCGTCCCTCCGCCGCGCGGCCCCGGGGTCCAGGCTGCGCTCCAGACGGCCCCCCCGCCCCTGGAAGACGACGCGCAGCGAGTGGGGCGCGCCATGGGCCCGGACGAAGAAGGCATACCGGTCACGACCTCCGCCGGCGTGGCCCACCGCGACGCCCAGCACCTCCATGTTCTTCTCGCGGAAGGACAGCGGCGTCACGCCGTCCGGCAGGGCGGCGGGAGCGGGCCGGGGTGCCAGCAGGTCATAGGCGCGCAGCGCGGCGTCCGGAGGAACGCCGGGAACGGGGGCGTAGCGCTCCGCGAGCGGCGACACGAGGTAGGGGTGGTAGCGGTGCCTCCGGGCGGTTGGCACGTCTGGCGGCCGCCGGTACGCCATGCGGTTGCTCCAGAACATGAGGCTCAGGTACTCCATGGCGTGCGGCACGTCGAAGTCCTGGGCGAGGAACAGCACACTGCGCGCGGGCGTCTGCTGGTCGAGCGCGCGGCCGACTTCACGCGAATACGTGACGTACAAGTCGTCGAGGTGGTCGGACAGATAGCGCGCCCTCGCCACCGGCAGGGTGACGGCCAGGTGCCACGCGAGCACGGCCGAGGCCAGCAGCCCCACGCCCAGGGGCGCCCAGGACAGCTTCCGCGGCAGGAGCCGGCACACCAGCCCGACGAGCAGCGCCGCGACGGCCACCACCACCAGCCCTTCCGCCAGCCCGGGGCGCTCCCGGGTCTGCGCCAGCACCGGGGGCAGCGCGGCCCGCACCCGGCCCAGCGCGGGCAGGTGCTGGATGAACCACGGCGTGAAGAGTCCGGCCAGCAAGGCCGCCGCCAGCGCGGGATGGCGTCTGGCGTCCGCGCCCGAGATGGCCAGCGCGGCCAGGACGGCGGGCACCGCCCCCCACGCGATGGCGGGCACCTTCACCACCCCCAGCGTCAACACGAACCAGGTGGCGCCCACCCACAACGCCAGCCCCACCACCTCCAGCTCCCGCCGGCGCAAGGCGCGCACCAGCAGCCACCCGAAGGCGAGCACGGGCACCACCGGCGGCAGCGGCGCGAGGCTCTGGGTGTTGACCTCGTTGAAGAGGGCGTCCACCGGCCGGTGCCAGGGCCCCACGTCCACCGTCGGGTCGTGGAAGAGGTGCGCGCGCGTCACCCGCGCCTCCAGCTCGTGCAGCTCGGGCCAGCGCCACGCGGAGTAGAGGCTCCACGGCGCCGCCAGGAGCACGGCCGCGCCCACCATGGCCACCACCGTGCCGAAGCTCGGCCCCGGGCAGAAGCGCAGCCGGCCCAGCGCCCACAGCGTCCCGGCGATGCCCAGGGGCGTCAGCGCGAGCCCCGTCTTGCAGAGGAAGCCCAGCCCCACCGCCGCCCCCGCCGCCACGCCCCACCGCCAGGAGCCCTGACGCGTGGCATGGAACAGGAGCGCCACGGCCACGGCGTTGCAGCCCGTCAGGGTGCAATCCGTCACGTCGCCGAAGAAGCGCCCCTGGACGAGCTGCCAGCCGAAGGGCATGGCCAGGAAGCCCGCCGCGCCCAGCACGGCCCACGGCCGCCCGGCGGGCCTGCGCGCGATGAGGTAGATGGACACCGCCGCGGCCAGGTGGCCCAGCAGCGAGGCCAGCCGCAACGCCAGCGGCGTCACGCCCACCACGTGCATCATCAGCGCCCCGAACCAGAAGGGCCCCGTGGGCTTGTGCATCCACACGTGCGCGGCCCACCAATGGCGCGGGTCGGTGGGATAGAGCGGGTCCTTGTAGAGGTGCGGCGTGAAGAAGGTGTCGTGCGTGCCGCGCGTGGCGGCCTGATGCATCGACTCGTCCCAGATGTAGATGGCCGGGTGGGCCAGGTGCGGCGCGAGCTGGGTCAACCCCCAGACGACGAGCGCCGCGATGAGCAGCCCGTCCAGTCGCTTCTGGAAGGCGTCGGGAGGAGCAGGGACCGTCTGGGAGTCGGCGCGCATCGGTGCAAGGCGCGGGATAGCACCCTGGCCGCCGCTGAACCATCCCACTCCGCGCGTCAGTCCCGTCCGACGCCGATGTAGGTGAAGCCCTCGCTCCGGGCGAGCCGCGGGTCGAGCACGTTGCGGCCATCGAAGATGATGGGCCTGCGCATCAACGCCCGGAGGCGCTTGAGGTCGGGGCGGCGGAACTCGTTCCACTCGGTGACGAGGAAGACGCCATCCGCGCCCTCGGCGGCTTCGTAGCAGGTGGGCGCGTACGCCACCCGGTCCCCGAAGTACTGCCGGGCCACGGCGCCGGCCACCGGGTCGTGGCACTGCACGCGCGCGCCCTTGCCCAGCAGCCCCTCGATGAGCTCCACGGACGGGGCCTCGCGCATGTCGTCCGTCTTCGGCTTGAAGGCCAGGCCCCACACCGCGAAGGTGTGGTCGGCGAGGCTGCCGTAGTGCTTCAAGGCCTTGCCGAGCAGGCAGCGCTTCTGGCGCGTGTTCGTGGACTCCACGGCCCTCAGCAGGTCCAGCTCCAGCCCCGCGTCGCGCGCGGTGGACATCAGCGCCCGCACGTCCTTGGGGAAGCAGCTCCCTCCGTAGCCGATGCCCGGGTAGAGGAACGCGTAGCCGATGCGGCGGTCCGCGCCCATGCCCTTGCGCACCAGGTCCACGTTGGCGCCCACGCGCTCGCACAGCAGGGCCATGTCGTTCATGAACGAGATGCGCGTGGCCAGCATGGCGTTGGCGGCGTACTTGGTGAGCTCCGCCGAGTGCGGGTCCATGAAGAGGATGGGGTTCTCCGTCCGCACGAAGGGGGCGTACAGGTCGGCCATCAGCTTGCGGGCGCGCTCGGACGTCGCGCCGATGACGACCCGGTCCGGCTTGAGGAAGTCGTCCAGCGCGGCGCCCTCCTTGAGGAACTCCGGGTTGGACACGACGTCGAACACCACGTCGGTGTTCCGCGCCACCACGGCCCGCACCTGGTCCGACGTCCCGACGGGCACGGTGCTCTTGTTCACGATGACGGTGTAGTGGCGCAGGGCCCGGCCAATCTGCTCCGCGGCGGCGAGCACGTATTGAAGGTCCGCGCTCCCCCGCTCCGACTGCGGCGTGCCCACCGCGATGAACACCACCTGGGCGGGAGACACCGCCTCCGGCAGGTGCCCGGTGAAGCGCAGGCGGCGCGCGGCGACGTTGCGCCGCACCAGCTCCTCCAGGCCCGGCTCGTAGAGGGGAAGCTCCCCGCGCCGCAGCGCCTCCACCTTGCGCGCGTCCAGGTCCACGCAGGTGACGTCGTGCCCCGACTCCGCGAAGCAGGTCCCCGCCACGAGCCCCACGTACCCCGTCCCGATGATGGCAATCCGCATGGTGATGTCTCTCCGTGTCCTCGCTAGCCCCCTCGCGCCGCGTCCAGGACGTACGCCTCCAACGTCCGCGCCCGGTGCTCCGCGGTGTGCTCGGACAGCACGCGCTGGCGTGCCCGTGCGCCCATGGCCCGCCGCTCCGGCGCTGAGACCTCCTGGAGGTAGCGCAAGGTCTCCTCGCCCGAGCGTGAGACGAAGAGCTCCCGCCCCGGCTCGAAGAAGGTCTCCAGGCCCGGCCAGGCGTCACTGATGATGGGGACCCCGCAGGCCGCGGCCTCGAAGAGGCGCACGCTGGGCGAGTAGCCCGCCCGCACCATGTCCGCGCGGGTGACGTTCAGCGTGAAGCGCTGGGCGTTGTAGAAGGCGGGGTGCTCGGGCGGCGCCAGGTGCTCCACGCGCGTGACGTTCCGCGGCCATTGGAGGTGTCCGGGGTACTGAGGGCCCGCGACGGCGAAGCGGCCTTCGGGCCACGCCCGCGCGGCCTCCAACATCAACCGCTCCAGCACCGGCTGCCGGTCCTCGCTGTAGGTCCCCAGGTAGCCCAGCGCCCAGCGCGGCTCGCACGCGGCCGGGGCGTACAGCTCCGGGTCACAGCTACAGTAGAGCGGCCGCGCGGCGGGGGCGCCCAGCGCCCGCTCGATGCGCGCCAGGGTGGGCCCCCCGGTGAAGGACAGGTAGAGCCGGTACCCCGGCACGAGCTCCGGCCGGAGGTAGTCGCACGCCCCGCGCTCCAGCAGCGCCAGCGTCACCGGGGTGTCGATGTCATAGAAGGCGGTGACGCCCCGCGCGGTCCGCTGCACCCACTCCCCCACCGCCGCGCCCCGCGGGACGTAGGAGCCCACCATGGCCAGGTCCGCCCGGCGCACGTCCTCGGCGAAGCGCCCGGCCAGGTCCTCCAGGCTGGCGTACAGCTCGGTGCGTCCGTAGGGCGGCCGCGGCAAGTCCCGGTTGGCGGCGTACCAGGGCACGTCCCGCTCCAGGAACAGCACGTCGTGCCCACGCCGCGCCAGCTCGCGCACCAGCCCGCGATAGGTCGTCGCGTGGCCGTTGCCCCAACTGGAGGTGATGGACAGCCCGAGGATGACGACCTTCATGCGACACACTCCCGCGCCGCGGTGGCGGGCGCGGCGCGAAGGCCCAGCGCCGCTTCCACTTGAGAGACGCGGTGCAGGTACGTGTGCCCGGCCAGCACCCGCCGGAGCGCCGCCTGGCCGATGCCCCGGGCCTCGGGCGCCGTGAGCCGGCGGACGTGCTCGGCCACCTCCTCCCCGGAGCGCGCCACCAGCACCTCCCGCCCTGGCTCCAGGAACAGCTCCACGCCCTCGAAGGCATCGGTGATGAGGCAGGCGCCCGCGCCCGCGGCCTCGAAGACGCGCGTGGCGGGCGAGAAGCCGAAGCGCGCCATGCTGTCGCGGTGGATGTTGAGCACCGCCCTGGCCGAGCAGTTCAGCGCGTTGTGCTCGTGCGTGTAGACGTGGCCCAGGTTCGTCACGTTGGCGGGGAGGGGCCGCGCCGCCCAGCCACTGCCCCCCAACAGGAAGCGCGAGGCGGGCAACAGCGCCGCGGCCCGGAGGAAGAAGTCCTCCACCCGGGCCTCCCGGTCCGGCAGCCGGTTGCCCAGGAAGGCCAGGTCCCCCTGGAAGCGGGCGTCCGCGGGCGCCGGGTGGTGCGTGGTGGGGTCCAGCGCGTTGTAGATGGGCACGCACCGCCGCGCCCCCAGCGCCCGGTAGGCGGTCACCACCGGCGCGCCGCCGCCATAGGTGAAGACGTGGTCATACCGGGGCACGAGCGCGCGGAGCGGGTCGTCCGGCTGGCGCTCCAGCCGCTCCAGCGTGGCGGGCGCGTCCACGTCCCAGAACACCACCTGGACGCCGGGACGCTTCAGGTCGAGCACGCGGGCCTCCAGCAGGGCATCGAACACGCCCACGCCGCTGGCCTTCACCACCACGTCGGCGCGCCCCGCCTCCTCCAGGCACCGCTCCACGGCCTCCGTCCCCTGCTCGGTGTAGACGACCACCCGCGCCCAGTCCGGGTCCGCCATGTCCCGGTGTTGCTGCCGCTCGAAGGCGTCCGGCTCGTAGAAGGTCACCTGGTGCCCCCGCGCATGCAGGGCGCGGATGAGGCCTCGGTAGTAGGTGGCCGCGCCGTTCCAGTAGGCGGAGACGAGGCTGGAGCCAAAGAATGCGATGCGAAGTCCCCTGCTCATGCGGTGACCCTCCCCCGTGACGACGCCCCCGCCCGCGTGGCCGGGGGCTCCAGTGACGCGTGGATGCGCAGCAGCTCATCCACCCGGTGCGCACACGTGTGGCGGGCCAGCACCGTGCGGCGGCCCTGCTCGGCGAGCGCGCGGCGCAGGTCCGCGTCCGCCAGCAGCGCCCGCAGGTGGTCGCGCATCCGCGCGCCGGTGTCCGCGACGAGATAGTCGCGCCCCGGCGTGAAGAGGCCCTCCACGTCCCGCCACGGAGCGCTCACCAGCGGAATGCCACAGGCGAGCGCCTCGAAAGGGCGGATGGTGGGGATGCCCGGCAGGGACGTGGCATAGGGCCGCCGGGGCACATGCAGCGTCACCCGCGCCCGCGCGAAGGCCTCGGGCACGCGGTGGTTGGGCAGCCACCCGGCGTAGGTGATGCCCGCGCGCGCCAGCGCCGCTCGCGCGGCGTCCGGATAGCGCACGCCGTGCACCCGCGCCTTCACGCCCAGCGCCCGCACCGGGCCGAGCAGGAACTCCCGCAGCTCCGCGGTGCGCTCCTCGTCGCCCCAGTTGCCAATCCAGACGAGGTCGTCCTCGGGCACCACGTCGCCCCGAGGGCCGAACACCCGGGTGTCCGCCGCTTCGTGCCACGTCCACGCCCGCCGGGCCCAGCCCTGCTCCAGGTAGAGCCGCCGGAGGACTTCCCCGAAGGCGAGCACGCCGTCGTAGTGGGCCAGCTCGTAACGGGCCAGCTCCTCCCGGGCGCTCACGCCGCGGTGGTGCGTGTCGTGGAAGAGCAGGCGGAAGGCGTCGCTCCCCTTTCGCCGCTCGCCCAGGCGTCGCACCAGCGCCGGCGCGCTCCATTCGTGGACGATGACGAGCCGCGCCCCCTCCAGGGCCCGGTCCAGGTCCAACGTCTCCAGGTCGTACCGCTCCGGGCGCGCGTGCGGGTAGACGCTCGCCACCTCCGACAGCACCGCCGGGCCCTCGGGCTCCGCCAGGAGGTTGCGGAGGCTCCAGGCATCCGCGGGCTCGAAGACGCGGACGTCATGGCCTCGCGCGCACAGCTCCGCCACCACGCCTCGCAGGAAGTGCGCGTTGCCGTGGTTCCAGTCCGACAGGAGCGAGTGACAGAAGAAGACGATGCGCATTCGCGGTGGCCCTCCCGTCGTCAAGGCGCGCCGAGCGCGACGCCGGCGAGCGGCCGGACCCGCCGCGCCCAGAGCGTCGCGTACAGCCGCAGGTAGTCCTCCGCCATGCGGCGGGGGTTCAAGGTGAGCGCGCGGGCACGGGCCCTGGCGGCCATGTGCTTCCGGTGGGCCGCGTCCTCCAGGAGCCGCCGCAGCGCGGCCGTCAGTCCCTCCAGGTCCTCCGGGTGCACGAACACGGCCGTGTCCGCCCACACCTCGCGCAGGCTGGGGAGGTCTCCCAGCACCAACGCGCATCCGGCCAGCGCGGCCTCCAGCGCCGACAGGCCGAAGGGCTCGTAGCGCACCGGCAGGGCGTAGATGGCGGCGCGCCCCATCCAGGCCGCGAGCGCTTCGGGGGAGAGCTGGCCCAGGGGTTCGGTGTTCCGGGCCTGGGCCGCCTTGCCGCCACCGGGGTGCCGCGTCTCCCCGGCGACGCGCACGGGGTACGCCAGCCGGGGCGCCACCGCCTCCAACGCGGCCAGGTTCTTGGCCTCGTCCCACAAGCGGCCCGCGGCCAGGACGAACGGCTCCTTGGGCGCCGCCGCGAAGTCCTCCGCCCGGCGCGCGTTCGGGATGACACAGGCCGTTGGCAGCGGGCCGTAGTGTCGCTCGATGGCGGCGAGCATGGCCGCGCTGGGGGCCACCACCCGGTCCACCGCGCGCAGGCCGCGCCGGGCCTCCCGCTGGTAGCGCGCATAACGCGCGGGCGCCGGCTCGCGGAGGACGGACTCCCACCAGGACAGGACACACGAGTGGGCCACCACCACCGAGGGCGCGCGCCAGGGCAGCGCGCCATGGGCGTAGCCGTTGAGGTGGATGACGTCGGGGTCCAGCCGGTCCTCCAGCGCCAGCAGCCATTCGCCGGAGGCGCGCACGTCCGCCCAGGGTGAGTCCATCCACTCCAGCCGGTAGGTGCTCTCATGCAGGCGAAGCCCGGGGACCCTCCGCGCCGCCTCGGCCTGCATCGGCGTCACGGGCGCGCCCAGGGTCGCCAGCTCCACCTGGACCTCCGCCTCGGCGAGCGCCCGGCAGAGCTCCAGCACATAGGTCCAGACGCCCCCCACCGTGTCGGTGGTCATCAGCACACGGCGGATGGGCCGGCCCCTAGCCCGCGTGGACTTCACGTTCCGCCCCCAGCCCCGTGGCCGACCGCTCCCGCACCAGCGTCCGCAACCAATCGTGGAGCCGGTCCACGCCCTCGCGAACCCCTACCCGCGGAGCCCACCCCGTCGCCGCCTGGAACTTCCGGGTGTCGGAGACGTAGTAGCGCTGGTCTCCCGTGCGCCAGTCCTCGAAATGGATGGCGGGGCGCAGGCCCGTGCGCTGCGAGATGAGGCCCAGCAGCTCCAGCAGGCTCACCGCCCGCGTGGGGCCGCCGCCCATGTTGAAGGCCTGGCCCTTGAGCCGCCCCATGTGCTGCTGCGCCAGGCTCAGCGCGTCCACCAGGTCCCGCACGTCGAGGATGTCCCGCACCTGCTTGCCATCCCCGTAGAGCGTCAGGGGCTGGCCTTCGAGCGTGCGCAGGAGGAAGTGCGCCACCCAGCCCTGGTCCTCGGTGCCGAACTGCCGGGGCCCGTAGATGCAGCTCATCCGGAACACCACCGTCCTCAGCCCGTAGGCCCGCGCGTAGTCCAGCACGTACTGGTCCGCCGCGCCCTTGGAGCAGCCATAGGGGCTCTCGAAGTCCAGCGGGCAGGCCTCGTCCACGCCCTGGCTGCGCAGGCGCGTGTCCCGGGGCTCATAGCGGCGCTGGCCCTGGACCAGCTCCACGCCCGGCATGCCCCCGTAGACCTTGTTGGTGGACGTGAAGACGAGCGGGGCGGGCCGCTCCATGGCGCGCAGCGCCTCCAGCACGTTCAAGGTGCCGCCGGCGTTGACCTCGAAGTCGGTGACGGGGACCTCCAGGCTCGTCGTCACCGCCACCTGGGCCGCGAAGTGGAAGACCTGGGTGGCGCCGGCCACGGCCTGCTTCACCGCCTGGGCGTCCCGCACGTCCGCCGTCATCACCTCCAACCGGGCGCCGTGCCGGGCCTGGAGCCAGCGGAGGTTGTGCACCACGCCCGGCCGCGTCAGGTTGTCGACGATGCGCACGGTGCGTCCGGCGGACAGGTAATGGTCCGCGAGGTTGGAGCCGATGAAGCCCGCCCCACCGAAGATGACCGTCCTGCCGCCCTCCCCCGTCCAAGGCTCCGCCGCGCTCATACGGTCAACCCTCGTGCCTCGAGTTCCGCGCGCGCCTGGGCCACGCGGTCCGTCGCCACCTGGTGTTCCAGCCACGACGACAGCTCGGTGAGCCCGTCGTGGAAGGTGACCTCGGGTGCGTAACCCAGCAGGTCCCTCGCCAGGGAGATGTCCGCGAAGCAGTGGCGGATGTCGCCCATGCGATACCGGCCTGTCACCGCGGGGCGGAGGCCGGGCCGCCCCATCACCTCCGCCAGCGCCCGGGCCACCTCCCTCACGGTGATGGCGCGGCCGCTGCCCACGTTGATGACCCGCGACACCGCGTCCTCCGCGTCGAGCGCCAGCGCGCAGGCGCGCGCCACGTCCCGCACGTTGACGAAGTCCCGCTGCTGCAGCCCATCCTCGAAGACGAGCGGCGGGCTCCCGTTGAGCAGCCGCGCGCCGAAGATGGCGAGCACGCCGGTGTAGGGATTGGAGAGCGCCTGCCGGGGGCCGTAGACGTTGAAGAAGCGCAGCGCCACGGTGGGGATGTCGTAGGCGCGGCCCAGGATGAGGCACAGCCGCTCCTGGTCGAACTTGGACAGCGCGTAGACGGAGGAGAGCTCGGGCGGCTTGGACTCCGGTGTCGCCACGGGCGTGAGGGGCTCGCCCGCGGGTCCCTCCAGCTCCCACTTGCCCGCCGAGAGCTGCTCCAGCGGCCGCTGCCCGCCGGGGACACGGCGGCCGTCCGGCGCGCGCGACAGCCCCTCTCCGTAGACGCTCATGCTGGAGGCCACCACGAGCCGCTCGACGGGGTGCTCGATGAGCGCCTCCATCAACACGGAGGTGCCCAGGTTGTTCACCGCCGTGTAGTGGGCCACCTCGTACATGCTCTGGCCCACGCCCACCGCCGCCGCGAAGTGGAAGACGGCGTCGACGCCGTCGAGGGCCTGGCGCACCTTGTCCCCGTCACACACGTCCCCCACCACGAGCTCGACGTCGGGTGACAGGTACTCCGGGCGCTGGCGTGCCTCGCCGTGGACCTGGGGCACCAGGGCATCCAGGGCCCGGACGCGGTGCCCCCGGGCCAGGAGCGCATCCGCCAGATGCGAGCCGATGAAGCCCGCGCCGCCCGTGATGAGAATCTGTCGCTGCTTCATGTGGCCCCCCGGCTCACGCAGGCAGTGGATGGGCGTCACCACCTCCACGCAGGTTGAAGGTAGCCACCGCACCTGTTGGTGCTAGCCATCTCCGACCGACGTTCATCCCACTCAGGCGCCTGCACGCGCCCCAGCCACTTTCGAGCGAGCCCCCAGGGGAGCGGCCCCCTCACGGCCGCCCATGAGCCGCCGAGGTGACAGGCCCTACGCGGCCACGGGCGTGGCCGGCAGCGGCGGCGCCGGCAGCTCCGGGAGCAGGCCGCGCGTCTGCTTGCGCACGAGCGACGCGTAGTAGCCGTCGCGGCGCAGCAGCTCCGCGTGCGTCCCCTCCTCGATGAGGCGGCCGTCCTTCAGCACCAGGATGCGGTCCGCGCTCACCACCGTGGAGAGCCGGTGCGCGATGGCGAAGGTGGTGCGCCCCTTCATCAGCTCGCCCAGCGCGTCCTGCACCAGCGCCTCGCTCTCCGCGTCGAGCGCGCTGGTGGGCTCGTCGAGGATGAGGATGGGCGGGTCCGTCAGCAGCGAGCGGGCGATGGCGATGCGCTGCCGCTCGCCGGCGGACAGCCGGCTGCCGCGCTCGCCCACCAGCGTGTCGTAGCCCTGCGGCAGTGCCTGGATGAACTCGTGCGCGTGCGCCGCGCGCGCGGCGGCTTCAATCTCCGCGTCCGTGGCGTGGGGCCGGCCGTAGGCGATGTTCCCCTTCACGCTCTCGTTGAAGAGCAGCGCGTCCTGGAGCACCACGCCGATGTTGCGCCGCAGCGAGAGCTGCTTGAGCGTGCGGATGTCGCGCCCGTCCACGCGCACCACGCCCTGGTCCGGGTCATAGAAGCGGCACAGCAGGCTCATCAGCGTCGTCTTGCCCGCGCCGCTGGGCCCCACCAGGGCCACCGTCTCACCGCGCCGGACATTCAAGGAGATGCCATTGATGAGCGGCCGCCCCGCGCCGGAGGGATAGGCGAAGTGCACGTCCTCGAACGTCACGTCGCCGCGCATGTGGGTGACCTCGTGCGCGTCCGGCGCGTCACCCAGCGAGTCCTGCGCGTCCAGGATGGAGAAGACCTGGCGGATGGCCACCGAGGCCGTCCGCAGCGTCTTGTACACCCCGCTGAGGCCCTGCACCGGACCGAAGAGCCCGCCGATGTAGCCCAGGAAGGCCACCAGCGTGCCGACGGTGAGCTGCCCCTTCATCACCAGCAGGCCGCCCATGCAGATGGACGCCACGCGCGCGACGAGCACGGTGGTGTTCTGCCCCGCCGTCACCGCCGAGTCGAACGCCACGCCGCGCGTGACGACGGCGTTGGCGTCCCGCACGCCGTGCAGGAAGCGCTGCTTCTCCCGGTCCTCCATGGCGAAGCTCTTCACGGTGAGGATGCCGGAGAGCACCTCGTTGAAGCGGGCGTAGATTTGCGTCCACCGCTCCAGGAGCGTCTCCTCGCGGCGGGCCTGCACGGGCGCGGCCCGCCGGGCGATGAGCACCGGCAGCGGCGCGAAGGCCAGGGCCAGCAGCGCCAGCCGCCAGTCGAGCCGGAGCATGACGGCCACCGCGATGCACAGGTACACCGCCGCGGGGATGACATTGAAGGTGAGCTCGGTGATGGCGCCCACGAAGCCCTGGAGCCCGCGGTCCATCCGCGTCATCAGCGCGCCCACGCCCTCCTGCCGGTGGAAGCTCAGCGGCAGCCGGTGCAGGCGGGACACTGTCGCCTCGTTGAGGGCGAAGTGCACCTGGATGCGGGTGCGCCAGGTGAGCCAGTTGGACGCCGCGCCCAGCGCCTCGCGCAGCAGGCCCATGAGCACCAGCAGGCCCACGCCCAGCAGCACCGGCTTCGTGGCGTCCTCGCTGCCGAGCTGGTCGAAGATGCCCTTGAGGACCAGGGGCTCCAGGGCACTCAGGCTCGCGGAGGTCAGGACAAGGAGCAGGATGAAGACGATGGTGCGACGGTAGGGCCGCAAGTAGCCCAGCGCTCGCCACATCGAGCCGCGTGAGACGGGAGGGGTCTGCATGGTCAGGCGAGAAACGGTGTTCCAATCCCGCGCCTTCCGGCGGCCGCTCCGGGCCCGATGCCTCCGTGTCCCGGGGCCGGGCACACGAACGCTCTCAGGCGTAGAGCCTGTCGAGCGTGTCGGCGACTTGAATCAACCGCGTGTTGTCCGGCGTGAAGCGCTCGCCTCGCGCCAGGCGGTGGGCCCAGTCCACGGCGGCCCGTCCGCCCCACCCGTCCGGAGGCCCGGCCAGCCGCACGCGCTCGGTGCCCCGGAAGGCGTCCGTCGTGAAGTCGTAGAAGGAGCCATTCACGTTGCGGAACGACACGCCCCCGCCCGTTCCGTAGAACGACGCCTCAATCACGGCGTCACAGCCGGCCGACAGCTTCCAGGAGCAGGCGAGCTGGACGGCGGCGCCGCCTTCGAGCTCCAGCAGGGCGGCGGCGTAGTCCTCCACGGCCTCCTCGCGGCCACGCAGCGGCCGTCCCTGCGCGAAGCGCTGGCTGCTCACCCGGCGCACGGCGGGAAAGTCGAGCACCCACAGCGCCAGGTCCACCAGGTGGATGCCCAGGTCCATGACGCAGCCGCCCCCGGCGAGCGCCGGGTCGTAGAACCACGGTTTGTCCGGGCCATGGGCGTTGTGGAAGACGAGGTTCACCGCGTGCACCTGCCCCAACGCGCCGGACTGGTGATGCGCCCGCAGCGCGCGCAGGCCCTGCGCGTAGCGGTAGCTGAAGTCCACGCCCAGCAGCACGTCCGCCTTCCGCGCCGCGTCCACCACGCGTTCGACTTCGCGGGCCGTGCGTCCCAGCGGCTTCTGGCAGAACACCGCCACCCCGCGCTCCAACGCCTGGATGGACTGCTCGGCGTGGACGGCGCTGGGCGTGGCGATGACCACCCCGTCCAGGCCCAGCGCGAGCAGCGCGTCCAGGGAGTCCACCCGCGCGCAGCCCGGCGCGAGCGCCCGCGCCGCTTCCGCGGCGTCCTCGGAGGGGTCCGCCACGCCCACCACCTCCACCGGCGCCTCGCGCACCAGGGCCTCCATCCGGTGGCGGCCAATCCAGCCCACGCCCAGGAAGCCCAGCCGGGGACGGCGCATCGCGGGCGCGCTCATGGGGTGACCAGGGCCTTGAGGAAACCGTCCGGCCGGGAGCGCAGGGCCTCGAAGGCGCGGCCCAGCTCCTCCAGCCGGAAGTGGTGGGTGAAGAGGGGATAGGGGTCCAGCGCGCCGGAGGCCACGGCCTCCACCGCGAGCCGGATGCCCTCCACGTACACGCGCGGGTCCCGCTCGTGGGCGTTGATGACGTCCAGGCCCCGCCAGTTCCAGAGCTGCATGTCCACCTGCCGGGGCCCGTCCTGGTGGTAGCCCGCGATGACGAGCCGGCCCCGCTCGCGCGTGAGCTCACCCGCGAGGTCGAGCGGCCACTGCGCGCCCACGGCCTCGATGACGCGGTCGCAGAGGGCGCCCCCGGTGAGGGCCTTCACGCGCTCGATGACGCGGCCGTGGTCATCCAGGGGGATGCACTCGGTGGCGCCATGGGCCCGGGCCAGCTCCAGCGCGAAGGGACGCCGGGAGATGGCCAGCACGCGCGCGCCCGCGTTCGCCGCGAGCCGCGTCACCACCGCGCCCAGGAAGCCGATGCCGATGATGGCCACCGTCTGCCCCGCCTGGAGGTCGGCGCGGCGGAAGATGTTCACGCCACAGCCCAGGGGCTCTCCCGGAAAGGGCTTGCCCGCGAGCGCGGAGGGCAACACCACGGCCGAGGCCGCGTCCACCACGTCATACTCCGCGAAGGCCGCCGACGAGAGCGTGGCCACCCGGTCTCCGACGCGCAGCTCCGCCACCCCGCTCCCCACGGCGTCCACCACGCCCCAGCCTTCGTGGCCGGGCGTCCCGGGCTTCAGGGGATAGCGAAACCAGTCGCGGCCCTCCCAGGTCGGCAGGTTGGAGCCACACACGCCGCAGCCTTCCATCCGAACGCGCACGGCCCCAGGACCGGGCTCGGGCCGGGCGACGCGGTCCACCCGCGTCCCACCGGGCCCCGTGACGACCGCCGCCCTCATCATCCCGTCCGACATGCATGGCCTCCCAGCCCAGCGTCTCCTGGCGTTCTGCGCCGCCGACGCGGCCCGGGCAACCCGCCCTTGGGGCTCGGGCGGGGCGGCCGTGGACCCGCGGACGTCCATCTGGCTGTCGTGTGTCGGAGGCCCGACGGCCGCCCACGCCGGAGCGCTGCCTGCCCGGCCGCGCGCGACGCCGCCGAGGAAGACGCCGGGCCTTGCGGATGACCGCGAGCCCCCTGCCCGAACGACCCCAGGAACGAAAGCCGCCCCTGGCGTGGCCCTCCCTATCTTCCTGGTCGAAGCCGCAGCGACTCGGGGGAGGCAGCCGTGCTGGGAATGACACAGACGTGGGAGCTCGACCTGGACGCCATGACGCCGTCGCTCGCGGTGGGCGGCCGCTATCCCATGGAGGCCGCGGCCTACCTCGCGGGACAGCTTGGCATCCGCTCCGTGGTGGACGTGCGCGTCGAGGATTGCGACGACGAGCAGGTGCTTCGCCAGCACGGCATCACCCTCCTCCACCTGCCCACGCAGGACATGTGCGCCATCCGGCTGCCCCTGATTCACGACGGCGTGGCCTGGGTCCGTGCCCGCCTGGCCCGGCGAGAGAAGGTGCTCATCCACTGCGAGCACGGCATCGGGCGCAGCGCCCTGCTGGCGCTCTGCGTCCTGGTCGAGGGAGGGCTTTCGCCCCTGGAGGCGCTGTCGCTCGCCAAGGACCGCCGCGGCCGCGTGTCCCCCAGCCCCGAGCAGCTCTCCGCCTTCATCGCGTACACCCAGGCGCTGCGCGCCTCACGCGAGGTGCCCTGGGACGTGCCCGGCTTCGACGCGCTGGCCGCCATTGCCTACCGCCACCTCCGCCAGGACTGAGCGGCGCGAGGCGGAGGTCGCCGCCGCCCGTCAATGCCTGACGTGCGTCACCGCGCGTACCGGCGCGTCATCCGCGCGCAGAAGTCCGCGAACTCCTCCACCTGCCGCGGCGGGCTGGTGTGGTGGTCCGTGAGGCCGCACGAGCCCGGGGTGAAGCAGTACGTCAGCGTCACGTCGAAGCCGTCCAGCGCGCGCATCTGCTGGTCGAACCACGCCTCCGCGCCGGGCCGGTGGCTGTCCGCCCAGCTCAGGCCCGTGCGCAGCTTGCGCACCCCCATCTTCCGGAGCCACGCCACCGCGTCATCCAGGCGGTGGTCCTCGAAGTGGAACCACTGGCAGATGCCGAGCTGGGGTGTGTAGTCCGCGAAGTGACGCATGGCGCGCTTCGGCGAGCCGTCCTCGCGCAAGAGCCCCATGTAGAAGTGGCGGTAGTACGACGAGCCCTCCGCTTCCCGGTGACGTGTGGTCGCGGGCCACGCCTTGGGCAGGTCATAGAGGCTGTACCAGTGCACGCGCTCCACCCGGCCCAGCAGGAGCTCGGCGGTGCGGCGCAGGCCGAACTCCTGCACCTCCTCCGCGCCGAAGGTGGACACGCCCACCTCCGTCACCCAGACGCGGTGGCGTGACACGGCGCGAATCTCCTCCAGCCGCTGGGGCCACTCATCCAACTGCCAGTGGTTCCAGTCCAGCGGGAAGCCGTGCACCGCGACGACGTCCACCTCGTCCAGGGCCCCCTGCGCCTCCATGCGGCGGAGGAAGGAGACATCAATGGGCGCCATGCCGCCCAGCACGCGCGGCAGGCGCGCGTTCTCCGAGCGCACCGCCGCGCCCGCCAGCCGCACCATCCGGGAGAAGATGCTCCAGTCCGCGTCCAGCCCGAAGTCCCAGTGCGACAGGTTGTTGGGCTCGTTCCACAGCTTCACCGCTTCAATCACTGGAGCACCTCCGGGCGCGTGCTTCGCTGGCACAGGTAGATTTCCCGCGCGGGCCGGTCCAGCACGGAGAAGCCCGCGGAGCGGAGCATGGCCTCCGTGCACGCGGCGTTGGGCACCCACCAGTTGGTGGGGTCACCGGCGTAGCGGTGCTCGATGAAGTGCAGCTTCGGGAAGTCCGGCCGCTCGAAGGCGGAGCGCTCGGTGATGGCGTAGTCCTCCGCGGCCGGCCCCGCCTGCGTGCCGCCCCGCTCCATCGTCTGGAAGATGAGCAGGTCCTTCACCACGTGTTCGTGGAGCAGGTCCAACGCGAGCAGGGGGTGGCGCAGGTGGTAGAGGACGCCCATGAAGAGGACGACGTCGAACCTCTCCCCCAGCGCGCCCGCGTCGTACACGTCGAGCTGATGCAGCTCCACGTCCACGCCCAGGACCTGGGTGGCGAGCCGGGCCTGCGCCAGGTAGCGCGCGTCGCTGTCGATGCCCACCACGCGCGCGGCGCCCCGCCGCTTCATCTCGATGCTGTAGAAGCCACCGTTGCAGCCGATGTCGAGGACGGACCTGCCCCGCAGGTCCGTGGGGAAGGCCCGCTGGAAGGTCCTCCAGAACACCGCGGGGAAGTCGCCCAGCGGATGCCGCGGCGCCGTCTGCACGCCATGCAGGTCCAGGTTGTGGAACCACTCCCCCAGCGAATGCACCTGCTGTTGAAGTTGCTCGGCCGTCAACCCGGGCGGGCTCATGGCGCCTCCGTCATGCGGTGGAATCCATGACGAGGGTGCGCAGCGCGCGGGCTCTTTCCAAGTAGGGCCGGGCGCATGGCCCGCTGCCTGTCAGTCGGAGCCCGCGGGCGCGGCACTGCCATCCAGGTATGTCCCCGTGGCGGCTCCTTTCATCAGGGGGTGAACCTGTGAGGCCTCCGCGCCGAGGGGACGGCCCTCATGCTGCCCACCTGCCTGTTCGCCGGCTGCCTGGGCATCCCCCTGCGAATGGGGGGCAAGGCCACGGCGGGCCTCGGGCTGCTGATGCACGCCTTCGCGAGCGGCGACCCCGGCGCGAGCCGCCACCGGGCCTCCTGGCGCGGCTCACGCGAGGTTCTTCATCCGCACGACGAGGTTCGTGTCGCTGGTCCCCAGCGTGCTCGCGTCGTCGGTGGGAATGACGTAGCCCTCATCGGCGCCCACGTGCTTCCGGTAGAAGTCCACGACGCTGCCGTCCTGCACGTTGGACGTGGTGCTCTTCTTGATGCCGTACACGGAGCCGTCCGCGTTGCGCGCCTTGATGGCGTCCGGAGCGGCCGACAGCAGGTCATCGTGCGTGCCCGACACCCGGCCGCCCTCCTCGGGCTGCATCGTCATGGAGGCGTTGTGGCCCTCGATGTAGCTCACGTCGTAGTACGTCTTGCCGAAGCCGCCGTCGAACTTGACCTCGCCCAGCGTGGCCGCGCTGCCGTCACCCGACGCGCTCCGGAAGTTGCCGGACCAGTTCTCCGGGAACTGGACCGTCTGCGTCTTGCCCGGCGGCACGGTGATGGCGTCCAGCTCCTTCTCCCCCGCGTTGGGCGTGAACTTGATGGTCATGGGCGAGGTGCCGTCGTTGGTGAAGGTGATGGTGTTGCCGTCCTTCGACACGCCCGGGGCGCCCGTGGGACCCGCGACGGCCTTCGCCTGCGTGCCGGACGGCGCCGAGGGCGCCGAGGGTGCGGTGGGCACCGCCGGAGCGGCCGGCGCTGGAGCGAAGTGGTCGCCGCCGCGGCTCGCGGGCGTGGCCCCCGCGCTCTTCAGTCCGGATGCCGGGGAAAGGGCCCCCTGCGGGGCCTGCGCGCCTTCAGCGCCCAGGAGGCGGGAGGCCTCCGTCAGCATCTGGGCCAGACGGGAGAGGTTCTGCACCAGCGCCTCCGCGCCCTGGCCCTTCGCGGCGCCCGACGGGCCGTCGAAGCCGTCGCTCTGGAACAACTGCCGCAGGGGCTGCTGCTGCGCCCCGGCGCCCGTCGTGGACTGCCGCGGCATCGCAGGGCGCTCGACTTCGGAGGCGCGCTGGAAGGAAGGGCTGGAGACGCACGAACGGGAGACGGGAGAGAGCGCCATGGCGAGGGGTCCTCGGCTTGGGGTGGATGCCGTGGCCTAGAGCAGGCCCCGTGCCATGTCCCACCTCCCTCCCCACACCGCACAACCTGTTGAAATCGCTTGGTTCCAGCGCGGGCGATGGCGGCCCGGGAGACCGAGGCCCTGGTGACTGCGCTCCTGACTGGTGTTCACAGTCACCACCCGCGCTTCGCGCTCCGCGCGCTGAGCCGCGGGCCTACAGCAGCCTCTGCCCCAGCACGTCGAACGCCTCCAGGTTGCTGGCGGCGGCGGGGCGGGCCGCATGGTCCTCCGCCAGCAGGGTCCAGAGCATGGTGTCCCGCCACCCTCCGTCCGGCGACCGCAGGCGCTGGCGCAAGGTGCCCTCATGGGTGAAGCCCAGCTTGCGAGGCACCGCGGCGCTCCGGACGTTGAGCGGATCGCAGTGAATCTCCACCCGGCGCAAGCCCTCCAGCTCGAACGCGACGCGCGTGAGGGCCGCCGCCACCTCGGTCGCGAGCCCCTGGCCGATGTGCTCGGAGGCAATCCAATAGCCAATCTCCCGCCCGCCCTCCCCCACCCGGGGATGCAGCCCACAGCCGCCCAGGACCTCCGTCCCGCCCCGGTCGAACACCGCATAGGTGAAGTCCTCGCCCAGGTCGAAGCGGCCCCGGAAACGCCGGAGGACGGCGGCCTGCTGGCTCACGCTCATGGGGTACGCCTCCCGCGCCCAGTCCAGCCAGGGCCGGAGGTGTTCGAGGCTGGCATGGATGGCCCGCAGCGCGCGCGCGGCGTCAGCGGGGGACCAGCAGCGCAGCAGGGTTCGCGCGGTCTGGATGGTGTACGCGGGCCCGGAGGAGGTCGAGGTCATGACGAACCTCTTGTAATCGAAGCGCGCGTGGCGCGCCGCGGGATGACCTCCGCGAGCGCCCGAGCCATTCCCAGGGATGGGACAACCGATTGCCTTGTCATCGCGGCTCCTCGCGTGGCGAATGTGGCCGGCAGGCCCACGCGACGGACACGGCGATTGTCTATTCAAAGGCGGGCCGCCTACCGCACCACGTGCGTCTGGGAGGCGCTCACCCCGTCACCGCGGACCGTCACCTCCAAGGCTCCCGCCGTCGCCGCGCGGAAGTAGAACACCGCCTCCTGCTGCGGTCCCTCCAGCGCCATGGCGCCGCTGCCATTCAAGGGCAGCAGGACCTGGGTGCACGCCGAATCCCGGAAGAAGGACACCGCCCCGGTGCCGTCCGCCTCCACCACCAGCTCGGACGAGGCCAACGCGGAGAGGTTGCCCATGGCGTCCTGGCTCTGCACCACCAGCGCCCCGGAGCACGTGCCCGCCGCCACGTCCTGGGACGGCGTCAGGAAGGCCACCTGCGCCGCCTCGTCCGCCACCACGTCCACGTCGAAGGTGGCGCCCGGCAGGGTGTCCCTGGCGTACCCCGCGCCGCTGATGCGGTTGCGGCTGATGACGTTGCCGCCGCCCAGGTCGGCGATGGCCGCCTGGTACGGGAAGCCGTTCTCCACCCGGTCATGGCTCAGCGTGTTCTCCACCACGACCAGGTTCGAGGACCGCGCCAGCGGCCCGCCGTCCGCCTCCGCTTGCGACAGGTCGATGCCGACGTCGTTCGCCTCCAGGGTGTTCCCCTGGATGAGGAGGCCCTCACAGACAGGGGCATCGTAGTAGCCGCCGCCCGCGACGAGGATGCCGGCCGCCACGTAGGCGGGCCGCGAGTAGATGTGCCCGGTGATGCGGTTGCCCACCACGCGCCCCGTGGCACCGAAGCTCACCTGGATGCCATTGCGCGCGATGAGGTCCGAAGGGCCGCCACCCTCCGCCACGTTGTCCTCCACGGCCACGACCACGCGCCCCGACGCCACGATGCCCGCCTTCTGGTAGCCCGTGACGTGGTTGCGGAGAATCTCCACCGTCACGCTCCCAGACGCGTCCAGGGCGTGGCGCACCTCGATGGCCACGCCTTCCTGGCAGGCGCCACGGCCCGCCCCCTGGTGCAGCGCCCGCACCTCGCTGTCTTGGATGGAACCGCTGGCCCCGATGAAGCGGATGCCCGCCAGGCCGGCCTCGCCCGCGTCGCAGGCCTGCTCCGACAGCCCCCGGGCCTCCACCGTCACGTCACGGACGTGGGCCGTGCCACCGCGGTTGCGGAGCACCGCGCCCTGGAAGCGGCCGCCCTCCGGGTCCACCGCGGTCACCACGTGCCCCGCGCCGTCGAAAGTCACGCCGTCCGGGAGGTACAGCGTGCCCTCCGTGGTGCAGTCCGCCGTCAGCATCAACCGGCCGTCCTCCCACTGGACGGAGCAGGGCGGAAACGCGCCACACCGCCGGTCATCCCAGCGAATCCGGTACACGTGCGTCGCGCTCAGGCCCGACGCGTTCGTCACCGTGAGCCGCACCGTGGGCTCCACGTCGTCCGGGACACAGGACAGCGCGGACCAGCGCACCTCGCCGCGCGTCCCATCCCGGACAGCGGGCTCCAAGAGCCCCGTGTTCGCCGTCCATTGAAAGGTGAGGGCCTCGCCTCGCGGGTCCTCCGCCACCGCCTGGAGCAGGACGGGCTCCGCGCCCAGGGCCTCCGTGCGCGACTGGGCCGTGGAGACGATGATGGGCGGAAGGCGCTGCACCACGCACACGTCCACCGAGCCCACGCGCTCGCCGCCGCGGCCGTCCCGCACCGCGACGACGAACTGGCATGCCCCACAGGCCCCCTCGGGCGGCGTGGACGGGGTGAAGCGAGGCGACGGAAGGCTCGCGTCATCGAAGGTGCCCGCGCAGCTCGCCGTCCACGCGTAGGTGAGCGCATCCCCATCCTCGTCCCAGGCCTCCGCCTGGAGCTGAAGGGTGTCGCCATGAGGGACTTCGCCAGCGGGCTGGCTCCCCGGCGCCATCACCCGCGGCCAGCGATTGAAGGCCCCCGCACCGTCCGAGCCAAAGCCCTGGTCCCTGGACACCCGCATGGGGAAATCCAGCGTGGCCACCTGCCCCTCCGCGCTCGTCACCTCGAGCGACAGGGAGACGAGGCCGGGAGTCTCGGGCGCCGTCCAGACGGGCGCCGCCGCGTGGGCGTCGTCGAAGCGCCCGTCCGAGGCGCGCCAGGCGTACGTGAGCGCTCCGCCGCCAGAGGCGGCCTCCGCGACCGCGCGCAGCGTCACCTGCCCCGTGGGCCGGACCTCCACCACCGACCCCAGGACCGCGTCGATGAAGGGCGCGCCGCGCGCCTCGGGCGCCTCGCCTATGACTCGCGGCACCAGGACGAGCAGGGCGGTGCGGTGCGCGGCCAGGCTCACCTCGGGGACGTCGATACGCGCGAGGAGCGCGCCCCGCTCATCCTGGACGGTGGCGCTCACCGCCGCGCCCTCTCCGGAGGTGATGCCCCGCATCACGCCCTGCCACAGCCCTCCGCCGCCCGTGAGCGCCCCGCCCACCGCGTCACCCGCCGTGGGCGTGAGGGTGACACGCACCTGCATGCCGGGCTCGGCCGGCAGCGTGCGCGGCAGCACCACCATCACCCGCGCCGAGGCCGAGGGCTCCAGTTGGATGGGCGGCGAGTCCTCCAGGTGGCACCCCGCTGTGAAGAGAAGCCACAACACGCCCGCGAGGTGCCAAGCGTTCTGCGTGTGCACGAGCCTCATGACGGCATCCTCCAAGCGGGGCGGGAATCCGAAACGTTACCGTGAGCCTCCCGGTGGCGCGAGCCCCCGCCTCCCATGCAACGCGCCAGCGGGCCTTCCGACGAGCCTCCCTCCAGGGCACCCTCCCCGTTGACCGCATGACGCCGACACTGGCGCCGCCGCGGCAAGCATTGCGCTGCCGGGGCCTCCCCGCGCATCCAGCGCCACGACATGTCCCAGGAGGCCCCCGCGCTTCCCCGTATTCCGTCAGGCGCCCATCACATCCAGCGCCATCCAGACATCTCACCTGGCCCCAGGAAGGGAGGACTGTCCACATCCAGCGCCACCGCCAAACGTGGAGTCCATATTACGCTGCGCGACTTCACACTATCGATTCCCTCTCACCGAGCACCTGTTCGGAGAGAGGAAACTTCATGAATCGAAATCACTGGCGATGTCTTGAGCTGTTCCTGATGGGAACCCTGACGCTGCCAATCGTGGGATGCCTTGGCGAGGAAACCACCCACGAAGAGGTCCTCGGCGGCACGGGGGAAGCTGGCCATGCAGCAGCGCTGAGCACGGCGTCCTCCCAGGAGGGCTTTCAGGAGCCCACGTGCGGGTACATTCCCTGCCCTGTCATCGAGAACGGAAACGTCCTGACGCTCGCGGGCAACTGCGCCACCTACTCCACGCTGCGTATTCCGGATGGGTACGTCCTGGATGGGGCAGGGCACTTCGTCATCGCGCTGGATCCTCCGGGAGACCACTTCAAGGGCCCCATCGCGAGGAACTGCGGCAGCAGCGCGTTCTACATGAACCTCCGGCTCATGTTGATGGGGCTGTCGGACGTCTGCGACACGGGGGATGACGCGCTCGCGGGCATCCGGTTCGACGACGCGACGGGCTCCGTCATCAACACCCAGGTTTTCAACATCCGCCAGGGAGACGGCACCGGAGGCTGCCAGGAGGGCACCGGCATCCTGATTCGCAACCAGGACCCGCCGAGCCCGACGCGATTCGTCGGTGTCTACGGCAATCTCCTGCTGGGCTACCAGAAGGCTGGCGTCGTGGCGACTGGCAACGTCGTGGTCGACATCACGAACAACCGGCTGGTGGGCTCGGGGCCCATCGGCAACGTCGCCCAGTCCGGCATCCAGGTCGGGCTCGGGGCCACCGGGAGCATCGTCAACAACCTCATCTCCGGGCACTCCTTCACCGGCGAGGGCGTCGCCAGCGGCATCCTCGTCTACGGGGGCCCGCTGTACGGGGGCCCCCTGTCCTCGGATGTCCTCATTCAAGGCAACCACCTGTTCAACAACGACATTGGCGTCTACCTCTCCCAGGGCAACGAGGATCAAAGCCCTCCGGCGGTGCTGACGAACAACCAGGTCGTGGACAACGTCCTCCACTTCGACGGTGTGACGAACGGCTACGTCTACCAGGCCAGAATCTCGGACCTGGGGACGGGCAATGTCATCCACTCCAACGTCATCACCGGCGCGGGGTATGACCCGGCCACCCTCCCCGGCTCCACCTTCGCCGTGGATGTGCTCGCGGGTCCGGTCGCGAGCCTCGCCTTCCTCAATCCGCCGCGGCAGGCCTTCCCAGGCCTCTGCTCCGGCCCGCTCATCGTCCAGACCCAGGACGTGAACGGGAACCTGGCTGTTCCCACCACGACGGGCTTCAACATCACCGCGGCGGGTCCGGCCTCCCCCGGCATCCAGTTCCATACCGACCCCGCCTGCGCGGGCCCCGCGGTGACGACGCTGGACCTGGCGAATCCCCAGGCACAGGGCCGCTTCTACTTCCGAGCCACCACGCCGGGCAGTGTCACCGTCTTCGTCTGGAACGACGCACTGAGCCAGGCCCAGCCACAGCTCGTCCTGCCTGGCCTGGCCCCCCTCCCCTGACACACCCCCCTGGGCGGAGCTCCGGCCCGCCCTCACCGCCCCGGGACTCCCCGCGAGGAGTCCGGGGCTTTTCGTCTCCAGCAGGGCGCTCCGCGCACGAGCAACAGACATACAAATACAACCACGTCAGTATATCCAAACACCCGACGGCACGACACCCGCCTGATGCAAGTCCAGAACGGCCGGAGCGCGGAGCTTCCACCGGTGCTTCGCCCTGGGGAGGCGTCTTGTCGCCACGAGGGGGCGGCACCCGACGCCGGGAACCCTTGCATCCACATCGTTGGATTGAAATGGATTGGAGCGACCTTGGGGAGGGCTTTGCCATGAAGGGCTCCTCCCCCAGGTTGCCCGAGGCCCATCAATCCCAATCACGCACCGGAGCCATGTAGCGCCACACATCGAGTGAGGGTGAGTCATTCCCACGAGCTTCGACAGGAGTAGCGAATGAACCGGTTGGTCGTATGGTTTGTTTCATGGATGGCCATGGTCCTGGCCACGGGCGGCAGCGCGGCCTGGGCCGCCCAGGCGGAGGCGAGGCCCCCCGCGGCGGCGGGCGACACGGAGGAAGGCGCGGCGCCGGGGTTCGTCCCCACCACGACGAGTTGGATCTACCGCGAGGCCATGGAAGCCCCCTGGCAGGATTACTCATGGGCCCCCCACTCGCTCACCAACACCTCGCCCGTCGCGGCGGGCCGACACTCCATCTCCGTGACGATGCGGGCATGGGAGGCGCTGTATTTCAATACGTCGCCGCTCACGGTGGCCCCGGGGATGACGCTCACCCTGAGCGTGCATGGTGGAGCCTCCGGCAACAACGCGGTGGTGCAGACCCGGGCGGTGGTGAACGGCGCCTTCACCCCTGGCACCGAGCTGGGGCCCTACTGCACCGGCGGACGCATCCGCGCCAACACCTGGTCGACGTGCACCATCCCCATCTCCGTGCTGGCGCCGCAGGGGGCGCGTTTCACGGGCCTCGCGCTCCAGGAAGGCCGGGGACTGTCCCTGCCCACGCTCTACTTCGACGAGCTGGGCGTGCGTGGCATCCCCGCGCCGGCTCCGCAGGTGGAGGTGGCCATCCACCCCACGAGCGCGACGGTCCCCGCGGGTGGCACGCAGGCCTTCACGGCCACCGTGACGGGCAGCGCCAACACGGCGGTGACGTGGTCCGTGCAGGAGGGCGCCAGCGGCGGCAGCGTCACCGCCGCGGGCCTCTACACCGCGCCGTCGTCGGCGGGGACGTATCACGTGGTGGCGACGAGCCAGGCCGCGCCGACGAAGTCCGCCGTGGCCACCGTCACCGTGACGAGCACGCCGCCTCCGCCGGGCGGCAAGTGGGTGTCGGGCTACTACACCGGCTGGAACGCGGACCTGTACCCGCCGGAGAAGGTGGACTTCACCGCGCTCACCCACATCCTCGTCGGGCGGGTCACCCCCAATCCGGACGGCACGGTGAACACCCAGTTCGACAACTCGAATGGCCCGGCCATCGCGAGGACGCTGTCCACGCGGGCGCACGCGGCCGGACGCAAGGCCATCATCATGGTGGGCGGCGCGGGTGAGCACGACGGCTGGGTGGGGGCGGCGTCCAGCGCGAACCGCGCCCGCTTCGTCCAGAACCTGGTCAACGCCATGGAGACCTTCGGCTATGACGGCCTGGACATCGACTGGGAGCCGGTGGAGCAGGCCGACAAGCCGGCGTTGCTCGCGCTGATACAGGAGCTGCGCGCGGCCCGGCCGCAGATGCTGCTGACCATGCCCATCGGCTGGGTGAACAGCAACTTCCCCGAGGACGCGGACCCGTGGTTCGCCAACCTGGTGCCCTACCTGGACCAGATGAACGTGATGTCCTACGAGATGACGGGGCCCTGGGGCGGCTGGCTGTCCTGGTACACGTCCGCGCTGAGGGGCGAGTCGGGCTACCACCCCACCTCCGTGTCCTCCAGCCTCAACGCCTGGGTGGGCGCGGGCCTCCCCAGGAACAAGCTGGGCATGGGCATCCCCTTCTATGGCATGGCGTGGCGGAACATCACCGGCCCGTATCAGCCATACACGGACTGGTCTGACTACGTGGGCAGCGACAACTCCTTCACCTACGAGAAGATTCTCGAGCTGTCGGCGACGGGGGTGTACCGCTGGGATGAGGCGGCCCAGGCCAGCTATGTCACCTTCGACGTCCCCGTGGAGGACGGCACGGTGCGGTGGATTTCGTATGACTCACCGCAAGCCATTGCCGCCAAGGGCGCCTTCGCGCACGACAACGGCTTTGGCGGCACCATCATCTGGACCATCAACCAGGGGTGCACCGACCCGGCGACCGGCGCCAACCCGCTGCTCGACGCGGTGAAGGACGCCTTCCTGGAGTGACGGTGTGAAGGCCAGGGGACGCGCTGTCCACGCGGCGCGCCCCACGGCTCCGTCGAAAATGCCCTGACTGGGGCGCCAGGACGCCCCGGTGAGAAGCAATGGCCCCTGCCCGCACGCGCGGACATTGACGGGCCATCATGGCACCTGTGCCCGGGGGCGTGAGCGGCGCGCTCGCCTGCCCCCGCGACGGGGCCGCGAATCTTCCCACCGACACCTCCGATACGGCACCCCGATTGCTCCAGGCCACCCACGGTGGATGCGTGACTGCCCACACCGGGCATCACGCGGTCCAAGGCAGGCCAAGGCAGCACACGGAGGTAGACGGTGATGCGTCACGGGTGGAAGGCAGTGGCAGGTGCGATGGGAATGTGGGTCGCCTCGGGATGTGGAGTGCCCACCCAGCCCGAGGACATGGACGTCACACAGGCAAGAATGGCGTCGCAGGCGGAGCCGTTGGAGGCCGACCTGCCCAGGGTCCCGACCGAGCAGGACGTGGCCTGGGAGCTGGACATGTACCCCACGGTGGGCGTGAGCGCCCTGCCGACCCTGAACCTGGTGAAGTTCTGGACCTACGAGCGCTTCATCATCAACGGGGACAAGGGCATCTGGACGCGTCCCGAGCTGGAGCGGAACCTGCTCGCGAAGGCAGAGGTGGATGAGTGCTTCTCCTCCATTGGTGGCCCCATCAGCCAGCCCCCCTGCGACCCGGGCACGACGCCCAAGCGCAACCAGGCCTACGTCTGGGGGCTGACCCTGGCGGACAGGTCCCTGTGGTTCGGCACGGTGGCGAACACGCTGTGCCTGGTGGAGCAGGGCTTCCTCGGCGCCACCACGCCGCAGGAGAACCCCTACTGGGTCTGTGAGTTCGGCCAGAGCCAGTCCGGCACGGGTGACTTCCGGCCGCCCGACCTGCAGCGCTACCAGCTGAACACAGGGGTGCTTTCGTCGCTCAACGGGAGCCTGCCCGGCTGGGCGGAGCTGCTGCGGCGCACCACCGTGGGCCTGCGCTCGGCGGGCGCGCAGGACGGCGTCGTCTTCCTGGCGGGCCCCAGCCTCATCGCGGGCATCAACCTGTTCGCCTTCCATTCGGAGACAGGGGCCTTCCTCGGCGCGACGAACCTCCCGCAGTACAACAACATCCGCGAATGGGTGAACGTCCGCGGCGCGCTGTACACGGGCGTGGCCTACAGCCAGGTGGTGGGCAATGCCCCCGGCGGCGCCGTCCTCCGGTGGCGCGGCCAGCGGTCCACCAACCCCGCGGTCCTCTTCAACTTCGAGGTCGTGGGCCAGACGGACGCGGAGGTGGCCAACCTGGTGGAGCACGCCGGCCGCATCTACGTGACGACGTGGCCCACCTTCCTCTCGGGGGGCGCCCCCTCGCCGCTGACGGCGCGCTTCATGGGCGTGTGGCGCAGCCCCCGGCTGGAGCAGGACGGGCTGGACGACGACGACGCCAGCCAGTGGCGGAAGGTCTGGGACATCCGCGACTACGAGCCGGACCTGGTGGCCGCGGCCACCACGGGCGGCGGCGCGGTGGCGTCGTTCGACGGGCGGCTCTACTGGGGCACGATGCACGTCCCATTCCTCGCCACGTCGGTGGCCCTGGGCGCGCACGCCGCGGGCCTGTTGAACCTGGACGCGGATGGCAGCGGCAGCCTCGACTGGCTGGAGCTGCTGAACACCGCGCTGGGCACGCACCGCTCCACGTCCGTCTTCCAGAGCGATGAACTGGGCAACCAGGACGAGTCGGTGCGCGTCATCTACGGCGAGAAGTACCTGCCCCGATATTCCCCCCTCGCCAGGGGCTACAACATCGCGTTCAACGACTTCTACCGCAACCGCCTGGAGAACCCCGAACCGCGCTGGGGCTCCTCCGGCCTGGGCAACTTCTTCAACGCCTATACGTGGGCGCTGGAGGTCTACGGCAATGACTTGTACCTGGGCACCTTCGACTGGAGCCAGGTAGCGCGCGTGGGGCTGCAGGAGGCCATTGGGGGCGTGACGCTGCCGCCCATGGCGCCGCCCGCCATCGCCTCCAGCCTCCACTCGGTGGAGGACGCGCGCCGGGCCCACCACCACTTCCTCCGGGTGCTCAACATCGCGATTCCGAAGGAAGGCGCGGACCTCTTCCGCTTCGAGGGCCGCAACAAGAGCGCGGTGGCGGAGTCCCTCAGGGGCCTGGGCAATGACACGAATTACGGCGTTCGCACGCTGGTGAGCGGCAGGAAGGCGCTCTACGTCGGCACCGCGAACCCGATGAACCTCCATCCGGACGGCGGCTGGGAGCTCCTCCAGCTGAAGAAGGACTGAGGCGGCCCTCCCCCGGCCGGAGTCCAGGCTTCCAAGGTCTGGGCTCCGGCCGGGGGTGCCAGTGATGGAGAATTCCTATCGGAGTGCAGTCAAAACTCCGTGTCAGGCCATGGCGGCGGATTCACGAACGGAGGGGAAGGATTAAATAGGGCGCATGACCCTCCCCTCCAAGCTTTCCATTGCCGCCCTGAGTCTGTCTTTCCTCTCGCCGGTGTCCGCCCTGGCAGTCGAAAAGACTGTCACCAGCCAGTATGTGGACACGTCCGCCTATCTGACGTCAGAGGCGGACATCGAGGCGTGGTACCAGCTCACCCGCTCCCTCAACCAGAACTTCGATGCCATCTGTGGCGACACGTTCTGCGAGGGCGAATACAGCAACATCGAGTCGCTGCGCTTCCGCTGCTCCGTGAATGACCAGACGGGCCAGCTTGGCCAGTGCGTCTGGGTCTTCGCCGCCAGCAACGAGGAGGTCGACCCGGCGACGGGCGCGGTGACGGTGGATGCCCAGACCTGGTCCTGCCAGGTGCCGCTCGCCCCGAGCACCACGATTCAGCAGCTCCTGACGGCGCTCGCGGGCACGGCGCCGCTCTACGCGACGCTGCCGAATACCCAGACCACCATCTACGAAGGCCTGGGCGACTGCCTCTGATTCGAGCCGCCCGGCGGTTCGACGAAGCCCGTGCCCGTCGAGCACGGGCTTCCGCCGCCCTCACGCCTCCGCGAAGTTCTCGATGAGTTCGTCGATGACTTCGACGATATGCGCCGGGAACGCCCGGAAGTGCCTGGCGTTCTTCGTCCCCAGGAGCTGGGGGAGCTCGAAGGTCTCGTCGTGGTAGTAGCCCACGACGCCCATCTCTCCTTCCGGTGTGACGTCACGGGGGTTGAAGCACCAGAAGTTGTCCACCGCGTCATCATCCGCGCGCTGGAAGAAGAGGGCCTCGTTGATGGCCTCCTCCACGTCGGGGTCGTCACCGTTCACCGCGTCCGACGCGTCCGGTGCCGCCGCGCGCAGGAAGCCCGGCTCCTCCATGCCGATGAGCTCCCGCCCGCCGTGCAGCACCTTGAAGGTGCCGTAGGTGCGGATGAAGTGCACGTAGCTGGGGGGCAGCTTCAGCTTGAACTTCTTCTCCAGCTTCGCCACCTCGGCGGCAGTCACGGGCTTGGAGAACTCCACCGTCAGGTCCTCGACCTCCTCCGCCAGGGACTTGAGCCGCTCCACCGCTTCCGCCACCGCGCTCTCATCTGCATTCTTTGCCATGTCGCGCACGCTAGCGGATCTGCGCGTCGCGCCAAGCCCCGTCAACGAAGCAGGGACTGCCGGCGAAGAAGGTACTTTGCGACGTCCTTGTAGGACCAGCCGCCGTCGCCGTTCACCACGTCCGCGCGCAGCAGCCGGAACTGTTCGTCCAGGACGAGGTTCCCCGTCACCACGACACGTGCCGCGCTCAAAACGCGGCTCGCCCCTGGAAGCAACCAGGAGGAAGGCGGAGGCCCGGGATGGCCTCCGCCTCCCGGAGAATCACTTCAGCGCGGGGGACACGACCTTCAACTGCGGCGCCACCGCCTTCTGGTCGCCCACGACGATGACGGTCATCGCCTCACGCGTCAGCATCTTCGCGGCGAGCTGCTGCACCTGCTCCGGCGTGACGGCCATCACCGACTGCACGTAGTTCTGCAGGTACGAATCCGGCAGGCCGTGCAGGTCCACGAAGCGGAGCTGCCCGATGATGCCGCTGCGCGACGAGTTCTGGAGCAGGAAGGTGCCCGCCAGGTAGCTCTGGACGGCGCTCAGCTCCTCGGCGGGCGGCGGCGTCTGGCGCAGCGTGGCCACCTCCTTGAAAATCTCCTTCAGCGACTCGCCGGTGACGGCCGTCGTCACGTCCGCGTTCTGCACCCAGTAGGCGTCTTCCAGGTGCGCGGACACCGTGCTGTGGGGCGAATACGTGTAGCCCTTCGCCTCGCGGATGTTGGCGGTGATGCGCGAGCTGAAGTAGCCGCCGAGCAGCGTGTTCAGCACCGTCTGCTTGACGAAGTCCGGGCTGGAGGGCGGCAGGGCCTTCACCGCCACGCGCACCGTGGACTGCACCGAGCCAGGGCGGTCGATGAACTGCACCGCCTTCGCCACCTGCTGCTTGGGCAGGTTCTGGAGCCGCGCCGGGCCGGCCTTCCAGCCGGTGAACGCGCCGCGAATGGCCTTCTCCACCGCCGCCGGCTCGAACCGGCCCACGACGTACAGCCGCGAACGCGCCGCGCCGATGTTGGCGTCATAGTGCGCGCGGACGGCCTCCCCCGTGTAGCCCTTGAGCTGGGCCTCCGGCGGGAAGTAGCGGCCATACGGGTGGTCACCGTAGAGCGCCTGGAGCAGCCGCTCGTCGGCGAGCGTCCCCGGCTGGCTCTTGTAGATGGCCATCTCACGGACGAGGTCGCCCTTGACGCGCTCGACCTCCGCCGGCGGGAAGGCCGGGTTCTGGATGACGTCCGCGATGAGGGCCACCGCGTCCGGCGCCGATTCAGAGAGGACCTCCAGGCCGACGTAGGTCTGGTCCATCGTCGTGCCGATGTTGAGCGAGCCGCCGAGCTGCGCGGCCGCCTGCGCGAGCTGCTCGGCCGAGCGCGTGGTGGTGCCCTCCGACAGCAGCCTGCCCGTCAGGTCCGCCAGCCACGTCTCCGTGGCCTTCTCATGGATGTTGCCGGTGTCGATGGCGAGCTGGATGGCGACCTTCGGCATGTCGCCGTAGGGCAGCAGGGAGACCTCCAGCCCGTTGTCGAGCTTGAACTCCGTGCGGACGGGGACCTTGAAGGGCTTGGGCGCCTGGGGGGCCGGTGGCGCCTCCCTGGTGCGCGCCGGAGCGGGGGCGGCCGCGAGGGCCGGCGCGGACAGCATCCCGAGCACCATCAGCGCGGGCGCGACAAGGCGGGTGCGAATTGAGTGCGTGGTCATGGGGGCGTGTCCTCAGGGGGCCTTCGTCTGGGTGGCGGTGGCCGCGGCGGGCGTCACCGTCAGCACGGTGCGGTTCTCACGGCGCAGGTACTCCTTCGCCGTCTTCTGGATGAGCTCCGGCGTCACCTTCATCAGCTCCGCCTCCAGCCGGTTGATGCGCGCCGGGTCGTCGAAGAAGAGCGCGAAGGACGCCAGCAGGTCCGCGCGGCCGAAGCCGAGGAAGCCCTCCAACTGTCCGTACAGCCGCGAGCGCGCCTTCACCCGCGCCCGCTCCAGCGTGGCCGCGTCGATGGGCTGCTCCTGGAGCCGCGCCACCACGCCGTCGAACTCCGTGAGGATGGTCTCCGTCGTCGTGTCCGCGTCATGGAACAGGTACGCGGTCCACTGCATGGGGCCGTTGTAGTTCCAGTGGTTGCCGAGCTGGTTCACCCCGCCGGAGACCTCGCCCGTCAGGCCCTTCTTCTGCACGAGCTGCTGGTAGAGCGCGCTGTCGTTGCCATTGAGGAGGACCTCGTCCACCAGCGCCATGGCGTAGTACTCGGGCGTGCCCACGTCGGGCATGTGGTAGCCCACCGCGAGCGCCGGCCGCTGGGCCAGCTTGTCCACCTTGTCGTGGCGCTTCTCCTTCGTCTGCCGGGGCTCGGAGATGTCCGGCTTGGACGGCTGCGCCACGGTGGGCAGCGGCCCGAAGTACTGCTGGATCCACCCCTTCACCTGCTCCGGCTCGAAGTCACCGACGACGACGAGCGCGGCGTTGCTGGGCGCGTAGTACGTCTTGAAGAAGGCGCGCACGTCCGCAAGCGACGCGGCCTCCAGGTCCTTCAGGTCGCCGTAGAAGTTGTGGGCGTTGTACCAGTTGCTGTTCGCCACCTGCGGCATGTCCAGCCAGGGGAAGCCGCCGTAGGGCTGGTTGAGGACGTTGACCTTCACCTCGTTGGTCACCACGCCCTGCTGGTTCTTCAGGTTCTCCTCCGTCACGTCGAGCCCGCGCATGCGGTCGGCCTCGGCCCAGAGGATGGTCTCCAGCGTGTTCGAGGGGACGACCTCGAAGTAGTTGGTGAAGTCGAAGCGCGTGGAGCCGTTGAGCACGCCGCCGTTCTTCTGGATGAGGCGGATGAACTCCATCTTCCCCAGGTTCGTCGAGCCCTGGAACATCATGTGCTCGAACAGGTGCGCGAACCCGGTGCGGTCCTTCGGCTCGATGCGGAAGCCGATGTTGTAATAGACGGCGACGACGGCCTTGGGCGCCGAGCTGTCACGCGAGAGGACCACCTTCAAGCCGTTGTCGAGCTTGTAGTAGTCCACGGGCACCTGGAGCTTCGACGGCGGCTCGGCGGGCGCCTCCACCTTCGCCGTCTCCACGGCGGGCGGCGTCTCCGGCTTCTGGGCTTCCTGCGTGGTCGCGCAGCCGGTGAACGCGGCCAGTGCTACCGCTCCGAATACTCTTCTCATCGGACCTCCCCTGGATGACCTGGCGACTCGTCGAATGACGGAGCCACTACGGCGCTGTGCGTCCCCCGATTGCCAAAGAATCAGGCCAGCGGCAACCCGTACACGCCTCCAGGAAAGGCCGTTTGTCCTATGCCACCAGGAATGGCGCGGCGCAGTAGGCGCAGACCACCCTGTCCCCGGGCATGACGGCCTCCGCGGCTTCGCGGTGGAGATAGACGCTCCCGGCCCCTTCTTGAGCCATTCCCAGTCGCGGCGTGGCGCGGGCGCCCGGACGACATGCGGGCGCGCAGTCCAGGGCCCGGCCGGAACACCCGATTCAATTCCATGCTTTCAAATCAAAACAAGTAAAACCTGCCACATTCCGCATGGACAGACACGGGGGCCCCTCGTGTGCGGGCTGGAAACTGCCTACGCTCCGGGGCTCCACCAGGAGGTGGCGCGATTCTTCCTTCGTCCTCCCAGACCTCCCCCGCCGGCTGGCACGACACGCTCGTGCGACATCTGGAACCCCTGCTCGGCGGGTTCACCGCGAAGATGGCCATCCAGACCGCCGCCCTTCGGACCCTCAAGCGGCCTCCCGAGCAGCTCAAGCGGGAAGACCTCCCGCAGTTGCTCGAGGGCCTCAAGCCCATGCTGAACACCTTCATCGGCGCCCTGCACGCGAAGGTCGTCCTGGCGGAGATTTCCGCCTCCCTGGAGAAGCTGTGATGAGCACTCATTCGACGGGCCGCGCGGCCGGGAGCATCGTGCCGTGGTTCGGCGCGGTGCTCGTGCTCCAGTTGGCGCACGCCTTCGCGGCGGCCTCGGCGCTGGACGCGCCGCATTCGCTCCAGCTCGTGCATGACGTCGCCGGGTGGGGCAGCGGCGTGCTGGCCGTGGCGGGGACGTTCGCGGCGGCGCGCTCGTTCGTCCCGGGTGACTACCTGCGCAAGGTGTGGGGCGGACTGGCCGCGGGGGCCTTCCTGTCGCTGGTCAGCACCGCGCTGCGCAGCTACTGGCTCCACGCGGTGCCGGACGTGCCCTTCACGCAGTCCCCGCTGCTGCCCTTGCGCATGGGGGTGGTGGTGCTGGCGAACGTCTGCACCACGTACGCGCTCATCCTCCTGGCGATGACCTACCGGCAGTCCGGACTCCAGCCGCCGTCCAGCTTCCGCTCCAACGCGCTGTGGGCGGGGACGGCCATCGCCGCGCTCGCGGTGGGGCTGCCGGTGCTCGCCACGGAAGTGAGGCACCTGGGCGCTGACAGCGCCGCGACCATGTCCGCCGTCATCAGCCTGGCCTCCACGCTGGCCGACATGACGACCATCCTGCTGGTGGCGCCCATCCTGAGCGTCGCGTACATGCTGCGAGGCGGACGGCTGGCCTGGGTGTGGTGGGCCATGGGCGTCTCCGGCGCCATGTGGCTCTTCTACGACGCCCGCGGCTGGCTGGCGCCGCTGCTGCCCGGGGACGCGGCGCAGAGCGCGGAGCTGCTGCGCACGCTGCGCACCTCCGGGCTGGTGCTCCTGGGGCTCGCGGGTTGGCTGCAGCGCACCGCCCTGGCGCCGCGGCAGGCCCCCGCGGCCGGGCCCGAGGTCCAGACGCACGCCGGCATGTCCTGAGCCCTGGCGCGCGGTGTGGCGCCCCGGGTGGGGCGCTACACCGGCTCCGGCGCGTCGGGCGGCTCGGCCAGCACCGTGAGGATGGGCCTCGCCTCCGCGAGCGAGGGCGCGAAGAGCGAGGGCTGGCCGGGGTCGTCGAACACGGTCCGGAAGTCCTCCGGCTCCAGCGCGCGCACCAGCCGCGCGGCGAACGTCTCACGCAAGAGCCGCACGTAGTACTCCACGTCGTAGTCGCGCGGGTCCTCCTCGCGCGTCAGCGGCCTCGCGGCGCCCGGGTCATCCGCCTCCGGCACGGGCAGCAGGCCCGCCCGGCCTCCCACGGCGCGGTAGACGCGCACCTGTTCGCCCAGGGGCCACTCGGCGCGCCCGCTGGCCAGCATGGCCTCGTAGGGCAGCTCGCGCCGGCGGGGGCGGATGGCGCGGTACTGCGCGGCGGACTTCGTCAGGCGGACGTGGGCGCAGACCTCCAGCGTCGGCACCTTCCGGCGGCGCAGCGCCATCACCGTCTCCACGTACACCTCGCGCACGCCCGGGACGTCTCCGGCCAGCAGGCAGCGCAGCGCGCGGCGCAGGAAGGCCTCCCCGAAGGGCTCCGCGCGGCTGGAGCGGAAGGCCACGCCCCGGAGCACCAGCGGTCCGTCATAGGGCTGGAGCGCGTAGTTCTTCGGTTCGTGCGACAGCATCGCGGCGTACCGCCCGTCGAACTCGAGCTGCACCCGGGGCGGCAGCAGCGCGGCGACCTCCGCGACGACGCGGCGCTCGTCGGCCTCCCGCCAGGCCTCCGGGACGGCGAAGTACACGCCGTCCGTGTCCGCCTCCAGCAGCGTGACGCCGCGCCGTGCCAGCTCCCGGCACAAGAGGCCCAGCACCTGGCGTCCCTGCCGCGTCACCTCGTTCGCCGCGTGCACGTCCGAGAAGCGGGTGAGCCCCACCGCGCCCAGGTAGCCGTAGGCGGAGTTCACGACAATCTTCATCGCCGCCGACAGGGCCTCGTTCGTGAAGCGCTCCTGCGAGCCGGGGGCCGCGGCACGCGCCCTGCCCTTCGCCGCCAGCCGCTGGTCCACCAGCCGGTCCACCAGCGCCAGCAACACGCCCAGCCGGTCCCGCCTGGGGCCAATGCGGTACTGGCGCATCAGCGAGGGATACAGGCTGGCGACGTCCGCCTTGACGATGCGCCGGGCCACGCCGGTGGCGAACAGGTGGAGCGCCGCGCCGCTGTGCGAGGTGCCATCCCCGTCCTCGTGCGCCGGCAGCGCCGCGCCCTCCCGGAGGTAGGCCCGGACCAGCAAGGGGTCCAGCACGCCGGTGGCGGGCCCCGCGTCCGCGAGCCGCTCGTAGCGGCGAGGCGCCATGCGCGCGAGCGCGAAGGCCGCGCCGCCCAGCAGCCGCGCGAGGCCGCCCGCCTCCGTGACGTCGTCTCGGGCATAGCGCCGCACGCGCGCCGGGTCCGTGCGGAAGACCTCGTACACCCGGGCACCAGGGATGTGCTCGCGCTCCGGTCCGGCCAGGCCCAGGTGCCGGGCGACGGCCTTGAGCCCGTGGCCGGGCAAGTCGCGCGTGGAGAAGTCATGCCGCAGCACCGCGTCCAGCGTGTCGATGAGCTCGCGCCCGGGCACGGTGTAGCGCGCGCGGCACATGGCGTCCGGCGGCGCGCCGGGGACGGGCCGGCCCAGCGCGGCGCCCCGGGCGGAGGGGCGGTGGCGCAGGCCCGGCGCCCCCGCGCGGCCCAGGGCCAACGACACGCCCAGGTGCCTGGCCCGCCGCGCGAGGAAGGGCAGGTCGAAGCCGTGCAGGTTGTGGTTCTCGATGACGTCCGGGTCATACGTCCGAACGCGCTCGGCCAGGTGGTAGAGCAGGTCCGCCTCCGCCGAGTCGTCCTCCCCCTGGGCCTCGAGCGTCTCCGTCTCCCCGTCCGGCCGCCGGAGCGCCACCAGGAAGACGCGGTGGTGCGCCGGGTCCAACCCGGTGGTCTCCAGGTCGAACTGCATCCGGCGCAGCTCGTCGAAGTCGAGGTCGCGGAAGTACGTGCGGCCCGACGCCGTGAGGTACTGCTCCTCCGGCGGCAGCGCGAGCGCCGCGTTGGCGCCCAGGTCCCTCAGGTGCGCCACCGGCCGGCCCAGCCGCCGGGACGCCCCTTCCAGCACCGCGCTGGTGAGCGCGCGGCCGTCCTCCGCGCGCACCAGGTAGCGCAGCGCCCCGGGCCCCTCCAGCTCCTGCCACGTCACCCGGTGCCGCGCGGGCCCCTCTGACTCCGGGCGCAGCCGGGGGCCCAGGTGCGCCAGGTCCTCCAGGGACGACAGCAGCAGCCACGGACGGAAGCGCACGTCCTCTCGCACCAGCGCCCCCGTCCTCGGGACGCGGCGCCAGACGAAGGCGCGGCCGTCAGGCTCCGCCCACACGGAGACGATGCCCGGCGTGGGGTCCCAGCCCCAGAGCCACTCGTCCTCCATGGAGTCCCTCCGGGCGGAAGTGCCGCGAACGCGCGCGATGCAAGCCGCTCGCGGCGTGGGATGCAAGGCACGTCGCTCCAGGGCCATGCCGTCAGCTTGAGGGCCGGGGGTGACAGTGGTATGTCAGGTTTTCTCTCCATGCAACGGACCGAGCGACTCTTCGCCCTCGCCGAGTACCTCCGGGGCCGTCGCACCGGGGTCACCGCGGAAGTCCTGGCCGAGCGGTTCGGCGTCACGGTGCGCACCATCTACCGGGACCTGGACTCGCTGCGCGCGTCGTCCATGCCGGTCTCCGCCGAGCGCGGCCGGGGCGGCGGGTACGCGTTGGATCGCAGCTACAGCCTGCCGCCGGTGAACTTCACCGCGCGCGAGGCGGCGCTCATCGTCGCGCTGGGGCGCTTCGCCATCGACATGCGGCTGCTGCCCTTCGCCGGCACGCTGGAGTCGGCGCTGGACAAGGTGCGCGCGGCGCTCTCCACCTCCGCGCAGCGCGAGCTGCTCACCCGGCTGCGGGAGCTGTCGTTCATCGGCGTGCCGTCGCTGCCGAGCAGGAAGGGCGTCCGGGAAGCGCTGGAGCGCGCGTGGTTCGAGCAGCAGCCGCTGCGCATCACCTATGTCGACAGCAACTATCTGGAGACGGTCCGCGACGTGCGCGTGATGTCCGTCATCATGAACCGGCATGAGACGCGCATCGACGGGGAGGACCTCAGCACGGGGGAGCGACGGCCCTTCCGGTTGGATCGCATCACCCGCGCCGAGGTGCTCCGCGCGGCCGGGCCCTAGGGGCCGCTTTGCTGCGTGACGTCAGGGGAAGTGGATACTGCGTCCTCCCGGGGGCGTCAGCGCCGTCCCGGAAGGTTGCCCTGGGCACCACCGACAGCGTGGCGAGCCCAGGCGGCACGATACTGGACTCAAATCTCCAGCGGCGGCTGGGGACCCGGGATGATGTCCGCGATATCGGGGTCGACCTCGCCCGGCTGACGCGGCCCGCGCTCTGACTTGACCTTCTTGCGCTCCTCGCGCTTCGCGTTCTTCTCCTGCTGGTGCTGCTTGCGCGCCTGCTCCTTCTGGCGCTTCGTGGATCTTCCTTGCATTGAGCCTCCCTCGCTGAAAACAAAAGCCCGGCCTCACAGTGAGGAGACCGGGCTGATGGTGCTGAGCCTGAGCTCTCAGCCGACCACGCGGACGTTCTCGGCCTGGAGGCCCTTGGGGCCCTTCCGGGTCTCGAACTCCACCTTCTGGCCCTCGGCCAGGGTACGGAAACCGTCCGACTGGATGGCGGTGTGGTGGCAGAACACGTCGGCCCCACCGTCATCCTGGGCGATGAATCCAAAGCCCTTCGCGTCGTTGAACCATTTCACGGTACCAGTTGCCATGTTTCTTCTTCTTTCTGCGTGCGGCGCGAGGCCACAGCCCGTCCCAAACGCGAGACAGGCAGCCTCTAGCCTGTCGAGAGACCAATGTCGAATGTGGAAGGTCCCGAATCTCCACCGGCTGTTCGCCGCGTGAAGGAAACGTGGCGTATAACCGAAGAATTCCAGCCCCTTGACTCCCACCTCCGCGCCCTGGAAATCGTCTGGCGCCCCATCAATATTGGGACCGCCGAGGGCCCTGGGGAGCGTCCCGGAGGGCGATTTCGTGGACGCCACCGGCCCCGCTTCCCTCCCGGAGCGCGGAGCGGCCCAGGGCCTGGCCTTCCGGACCGCCAGACTAAACGCCGGGCGGGGTGCGCGGAAGTTCCGTGCCGAACACCACCTGGAGCAGGTCCATGAGCCCAGGCCAGGCCTCGGCGGAGAGCCACAGGCCCTCGGCCTGATGCTCGGCGGTCATGGCCAGGGCGGCGGTGTCGAAGAGCCTGGCGGGCAGCACGCCCTCCTCCGGCAGCGGCCCCTCCACCTGCAACACCTGGCCGTCCCAGCGAATGCCGGGAGGGAGCATCCGCTCCGCCAGGGCGCGCATCGCGGCCCTCCCGGCGCCCGCGCGCAGCACGCCCATCACCAGCGACGAGGCCGTCTGGGACTCCTCCAGCGCCACCACGCCCGGCGTCCTCAGCCACAGACGGTAGCGCCCGGCGGCGAGTTCCACGCGCTCGGGGGTGGTCTCCACGCGCAGGCGCCAGCCGCGGACGGAGAAGCGGACGTCATAGACGTCCTCGCGCGCGGACCACTCCCGCAGCTCGAAGTGCTTCAAGCGGGTCAGCAGCTGGCGCACCACGGTCTCCACGCGCGCATGCGACAGGCGCACCCGCCTGCGGCTCACGTCCACCGCCATGTCGTTGGAGAGCGCGTTCGGCAGCCGCTTCGCCCACTCCCGCGCCCCTTCCAGCATCTTCGCCGCCAGCGACTGACCCGACATCCGCGTCCTCCCGTGACGCCGCCTCCCTGGGCCAGCGTCGTGCGCGCAGCATGCACCGGATCTGGCGTGAGTGCCCGTCCCGCTCGCAAGGCAGGCGGCCATCCGTCGCCCTCCTGGCACGGCCCCGCCCCGAGGAGCGCGGGCGTCACCTGGCCGCGTGCCCTCCCGGGGCATCCGCCAGCAGGGGCGGAAAGACGAGCGTGGGCGTGCCACACCCCTCGGCGGTGGGGAAGAAGGTCAAATCGTTCCCCACGCCACGGAGCGCGCGGAAGGTCTCCAGCACGGGGAGCTCCAGCTCCACCGGCGCCACCCGGCGCACGCGGTGGCCGTCACGCACCTCCCAGCCGCCCGCCACCACGGTGACGGTGCCTGGACGCGGCATGGTGGTGAAGGTCTCCACGCGGGCGACCAGCTCCGTGTAGTGAGCGGGAAGCGCGGGCGCCGCGCCGGGCACGACCCAGGGGTTCACGGCTTCGGGCGCGGGGGGCGCCAACGCGGGCCGGAAGCCGCGTCCGTTGGGCGGCGCGCCCAGCCGCGTCGCGGTGTCGGCGGCGTGAAGGAAGGCCCGCAGCACGCCCGCGTCCACCAACGTCAGCGCTTCGGTGGGCAACCCTTCGTCATCCAGGGGCACGCGCCGCGGGCCCGCCGGGTGGTGCGGGTCATCCACCACGCTCAAGGCCGAGGGGAACAGCTTGCGGCCCACGGCTCGCGCCAGCGCGGGCGTGGCGGCGGCCACGTCGCCCCGCAGCAGCCAGAGGAGCCCCGCCGCCAGCGGCGCGGCCACCGCGGGCCGCAGCACCAGGGGCAGGCTCCGGTCCACCCGGTGAGCCGGCCCCGTGAGCGCGTCCACCGCGTCCGCGAGCCGTTGGCGCAGCGGCGCGAAGGCGTCCTCGTTCGCGTCCGGGGGCAGCGCCACCGCGTCCACCAGGGCGCCGCGCGGCGTCTCGCAGCGCACGAAGAGCGTCTCCCGCCACTCCGTGCGGACACGCTGAACGCCGTGCTCACGAACCAGCGCACGCCAGGCCGCGGACTGGGACAGCACGGCGGCCTGCACCACGCTCCCCGGCGGCACGGCCGTCTGGATGAAGCGCTTCATCCAGCGCGCCGCGCGGTCCGGCTGCAGCGCGGGAGGGCTCGCGGGCGCCGCGGGTGACATGGCGGGCAGGCCAGGCAGGGGGCCCGCGCGCCCCGGGGCGGCGACCTGCTCCGCGCGCTCCAGCAGCAGGGGCAGCGCGCTCGCGTCTCCGACGGGCGCGGTCCACAGGCCCTGCCGCGCGTCCCAGGCCACCCTCGCCGTGGCGTCCAACGACTCGCCCTGGTTGAGGGTGGAGCGGCCCGTCCCCGCGTCGTATTCGAGCGACAGCTTGCGCTCCGCGGCGAGGAACAGCTCGGCGTGTGACGGCGCGTGGCGGCGGGAGAAGGACGCCAGCGCCTCGGTGGCGGAGGTCAGCAGCGCGCGCAGCCCAAGGCCCGCGCATGACGCCACGCCGCTGTCCTCCTCGGAACCGCCCTGCATCCGCTGCCTCCGCCCGGCATGCGCCAGGCCCGGCCATGAGGATAGCGGGCTTCCGTCCTCGCGTGGCGGCACTCCGCGCGTGTGTGGGGCCGCTTCACGGGCTGGCATATGCTCCACGCCCGGCGCCCGCCGTCGCGGCGTCACCTGGAGCCACGCGCAGCCCGCTGCGGTGCGCGGCCGGAGGACACACGCGTGGATTGGTTCGTGGAGCGGCGCGAAGTCACCGAGGTCCTCCACCAGCGCGCCGGCGCCCGCGTCGTCGCGCCCATGCTCGACCGGGGCTGGTCCCGGGGCCACGCCACGCCGGAGGGCACCGCCTGGCAGTGGGCCCAGGTGGGCGGCACGCACGCGAAGAAGGGCCTGTTCCCAGGCGAGCTGGAGCACCGGGCCCGGCCCCTGCTCGACGCCGAGCCCCGCCTGGGCGGCGACACGGAGGCCACGCTGGCGCTCGTCCACCGGCTGGCGGAGGCGGCGCGAGCCGCGGGCGCCCTGCACCTGGACGTGCTGCTGCGCCAGGTGGAGCGCCACACGCTGTCCGCCAGCGACGCCCACCTGCGCGAAGACACGCAGCGCCACGCCCTGCTCGAGGTGAAGGCCTTCCATGACAGCGGCGCGGGCATCGCCGAGCTCTGGCGCTGCGCCGCCTGGCCGGACGGTGCTGGCGCCCGCGCCGCCCTGCCCTCGCTGGAAGCCCTGGTGGAAGGCCTGGCGCGGGAGCTGCGGGACACGACGCCCAGGGTCCCCTGCCCTCGCGGCGTGCTGCCCGTCGTCTTCCCACCGGGCGCCGCCTCCGGCTGCTTCTTCCACGAGGTGTGCGGCCATCCGCTGGAGGGAGACGTGGTGGCGCGCGGAGGCTCCTACCTCGCGCGGCGGCTGGGGCAGCAGGTGGCTGGTGCGCACCTCACCGTCTCCGACGACCCGACGGACGGCCACGGCGCGCTCGGCTTCGCGTGGGATGACGAAGGCCACGCCGCCCTGCCGGTGACGCTCCTCCGGGAGGGCCGGGTGGACGCGCCGCTCCTGGATGCCCGCAGCGCCACCGCGCTGGGCCGCGCGCCCAACGGACACGGGCGGCGCGTCAGCTACCGGCACCCGCCCCTGCCGCGCATGGCGCACACCCGCGTGGACGCGCACCAGGGGCATTTGGAGGCGCTGATGGCGGACCTCCCGCACGGGCTGCTGGTGCAGCACCTCACCCCCCGGCAGATGGACCTGCTGTCGGGCGACTTCAGCTTCTACATCGTGGAGGCGCGGGAGATTCGCGACGGCCGGCCCGGGCGCCGCGTGGGCCCCGGCATCCTCCGGGGCAACGGGCTCGAGGCCCTGGCGGCCATCGACGCGGTGGGCGCGGACGCGAAGAACCTCTTCGCCACGCGCGGCTGCCGGAAGCTGGACCACGGCCCGCTTCCGGTGTCCTTCGGGCAGCCCACGGTGCGCTTCCGGGGGCTCGCGGTGGAGCCCTCGCGGTAGGCGCCGTGGGCGCCCGGGTGCATCACCCCTCCGGGTAGCAGAGGAAGCCGAAGTCCGGCGGCGGCGCGGGCTCCTCGTAGGGGTTCTCCTCCATGGGCGGCATGGGCGCCATGGCGAACAGGCGCGTGAAGGACACGCCCGGCGGCAGGCCCTGGACGAAGAAGGGAGGCACCTCCCAGGGGCGGCCTTGCTCCGCGTCCTCCAGGGTGTCCACGAAGCTCACCGTCAGCGCGCTCGCGGCGCCCGGCGGCACCACCACCGCGTAGTAGCCCAGGCTGCTCATGCCGTTGGGGATGGCGAAGTAGCCCATCTCCGTCTGCCCCGGGAACGAGCCCGGCGGCGCCCAGTCAATGGCGTACAGCGCGCCCGCCGTCGTCTCCGCCGCGATGTCACCGCTGGGGAACAGGAACGCGTCCAGCACCGGGCTGGGCGAGTACACCCACAGCAGCGCCACCGAGCGGCCCGACGCGGCGTCCGCCAGGCTGGCCGGGGAGACGGACGTCCCCGTCTCCTCGGAAATCACCTGCGCCAGCGCGCCGAGCGCGCCCGCCTCGCCCACGATGGCCGGCGACTGGATGAGGCACTGCGTCCCGGTGGCCGCGATGGGCCGCAGGGTGGTGGTGGCGTGGTACGGCACCTCGGGGATGGGCGCGTAGCCCTCCTCCACCGGGAACATGTCGTTGCCGCCCACCGACATCCCGGGCGCGGGCTCGGCGCGCATGAGGTACGGCACCGTCGGGTCGGCGGGGATTCCCTCCGTCTGGAAGTTGCCCCAGGGCGGCATGGCGGGCCCGCTGGTGTCGACCACCTCGCCGGTGGGCCCCACCATGCTGACCTGCGCGCCCCACGCGGAGGCGCGCATCACCGTGGGCATGCCGTACAGCAACGCGGGCAGCGGCGGCCCCGCCTCCGGGTCGTTCGGGTCGGGCGGCCACATCACGAAGGAATAGAACATCGCCTCCGGGTCGAAGATGACGCCGGAGACGGGCACCCGCCGCGCGGGCAGGTCGGTGAAGGGCGCGTCCGCGTCCAACACGGGCGGAGGCGGCGCGCTGCTGCCGCCGCACGCGGAGAGCACGGCGGCGGACAGCGTGGAAGCAAGGAGGGAGCGAACCTGCATGGCGTTCCTCTGAGGGCTCAGCGGGGCGGGAGGATGTGCTCGGCCGGCGGCGTGGTGACGTGGCACGACTCGGCGCAGTTGCCGTACCCGTTGGGCGTGTTCTGCATGGGCTCGAAGCGGAGGTCGAAGTACTCCGTGCCGTGCGACGACACGTGGCAGCCGTTGCAGCTCATCAGGCTGGGCCACAGCGTGCTCTCCCGCGTCAGGTGACACATGGTGCAGTCACCCTTGTTCTGGTTGTACTTGCGCGAGCTGTTGTGGATGCGGTGGATGACGTCCGGCAGGTAGCCGTAGCCCTCCTCGATGTGGCACGTCTTGCACGCCTCCACGTGGTCCACGGACATGCCGTGGTGCACGTTGGAGAGCGAGTTCACCCCGTTGTGGCACACCTGGCAGTTGCCCACGCGGCCCGGGTACGTGGTGGGCTGGGCCTGGCCCACCTGGAAGAAGAAGGGGTCCAGCCGGTTGAGGCGCTCGCCCATGTAGCTGCGGTGCCCCTTGAGGATGATGGCGTAGGTGCCGGACTTCGCGTTCGGCGGCAGTTGCACCGAGTAGTGCGTGGGCGGCTGGGCGTCACCGCCGCCCGCGAGCAGGTTGGAGCCGGGCGGCAGGTAGAAGTGCGGCTCGCTGAAGGTCGGGAAGGAGAAGTACGGCAGGTCGTAGGAGCCGCGCGACACCTGCAGGTCCTGCAGCGGTCCCACCACCTTGAAGCCGGACTCCGAGGAGCTGGCCTCGCGGTAGGTCAGCAGCATCTGCTCGTTGAAGTACGCGAGGCCGTTGGAGGACTCGCCCATGTATTCGTTGTAGCTGGGCATCCGGTTGCGCGGGTGCAGGCCGTTGCCGTCCCCGTCGCGCAGCGACACCATGAAGTCCACCGAGTCACCGGGCATGAAGAAGCTGCCGTTGGCCGGGCGGTTGACGCGCACCGCCTGCGTCAGGCCGAAGCCGCAGGGCACCTGCTCGTCGGTGGCCAGCCCCGTCTCGTCCAGCCGGTAGCAGGTGGCCGGGCGCTCCGCCTCGGGGGTGAAGACGATGGGGAAGACGAAGGGCTGCAGGGGCAGCAGGCTCCAGGTGACGCGGATGAGGCCCTCGCCGGTGAGCTGCGGCATGGCCAGCGTCTTGAACGGGTCGGTGGCGCCGGAGAAGGACGCCTTCACCATCGTGTTGTAGGTGGGCTCGGTGCCGTCCGGCAGCAGGCTCACCTCCGGGTCTCCGGGGAAGCGCGGCCGCGCCAGGTCCGCCACCATCCAGCTCGCGCGCGTGCGGCCCGTGGTGGCGCTCTCACCCATGAAGTCCCGGCGGCTGTAGGTGACGGAGGTGCGCACGGCGCCGTCCGCGTCGAGCACCTCGATGAGGAAGGTGTCGTCCAGCGAGCGCATCCACGCGGCGTTCTCGTAGTACGTCTCGCGCTGGAAGGTGGAGTCGTAGTCGTTGGTCCACTCGTCGCGGCCCACCGTCACGCCCGACCAGTCCAGGTCCTTGAAGCGCGACTGCTTGCGCATCCAGAAGGACGGCGCGTGGTGGTCGTTGAAGTCGGTGTGCACGCCGGTGATGGCGTCCACCGCGGTGAACTCGCGGATGAAATAATTGACGCCTGGCGTCACCTCGAACCGGGCCGAGGGCGGCACCGGCTGGCCCATCATGTTCATGGCCTCGCAGGCGGCGGGGTAGTCCGGCAGGTTCAGCGAGCCGGGCGACACCGGCTCACCGGTGGGGAGGATGGCGCAGCCGTTGTAGTACAGCAGCGACAGGGCGATGGCGCCGGAGGCGGAGCTCGAATACGGGTCGAACGCCCTCGCGCCGCGGCCACGGGTCCCTTCGGCATCGCCGATGTTGAAGACGTCACAGCCGGCGGAGAACACCACCAGGGACAGGAGCAGTCTCTTGCAGAGAGATTTCATGAGGGCACGCGTCACGCGCAACCATGGGGGAATGGGGCGGGACGTTGGGCTTTCAGGGGACGCGCTGGGAGTCTACCGGACGCTCCCAGGTGGCGCCAGAATGGGTCATTTGCCAGACGCGGAAGGCGCGGTGGGTGCCATGGCGGGCACCGTGCGCAGGTAACGGTAGAGGGCCCGGAGGTCCGCCTCCGCCAGTCCGGCGAAGAAGACCCAGGGCATGGTGAGCTTGTTCACCTGACCGGCCTTCGCGGGCGCGGGCGTCAGGTCCTTGAAGGCGGTGAAGCGGGCGACGAAGGCCGCTTCGTCCAGGGCCCCGAGCCCGCGCGCATGCGGCGTGAGGTTGGCGACGACCTCCGGGCCGTGCGGCGTGGGCAGCGGACGTCCGCCGGCGAAGGGGGTGCCCGCGTCGTCCATGCCCGCGTGACACGCGGCGCACTGCGCCACGGTGGCCAGGTAACGGCCGCGGGAGACGTCATCCGCCGCGGGCTCCGGCACCACCGTCTTCACCGGCGCGGCCAGGTCCTTGTACTGCGCGTACACCTCGTCCGGGATGGCGGAGCGGCCGCCATCACGCGGGCTGGCCGGCGCCTGCCGCAGCCAGGCAATCACGGCGTGGGCATCCGCGTCCGACAGCTCGCGGTAGAGGAGGAAGGGCATGAGGGGGAAGAGCGTCTTGCCGTCGCGGCCGGTGCCGTCGCGCAGCGCGCGCAGCAGCTCCGCGTCCGTCCACCGGCCGATGCCGTGCTCGGGGTCCGGCGTGATGTTGGGCGCGCAGACGCGGCCCGGCAGCTCCCAGCTCGCGTCATCCCAGCAGGCGCCGGAGAGCGCGGGGCCGGAGGCCGGGCCGCCGTAGCGGGACCAGTCACGCGGCGTGTGGCAGGAGCCGCACGCGAGCACGTTCTCCACCAGGTACCGGCCCCGCTCCAGCTTCGCCGCGTCCACGGCCACCGCGGCGGGCGGGGCCTTGGGCGTGGACGGCGCGGGCGCGGCCGCGGCCGGGGCCTTGGCGGGCGGCGGGGATTCATTGCGCTGGCAGGCGCTCAGCGCCAGCAGCAGGAAGAGGAGGCTGGAACGCATCGGGGTGTGGGTCCTCATTCCGGAGCGGGTCCGTCCACGGGCCTGCCCAGCCGCAGGGCGATGACGCCCCGCCGGTACTCGATGGGCAGCCGGTCCGCGGGCGAGTGGACCTCGCCGGCGAAATCCAGGGGCTGGGCCCGGGGACGCACGCCCTCCAGCGTGCGGCGGTCCTGCTCCAGGATGGCCAGCTCACTCTTCACGAACATGTCCGGGAAGTGGTTGCGCAACCGGGGGTGGTACGAGGCGAAGTAGAAGCACCGCATCTTCTCCTCGGAGAGCGGAGCGGCGATGGCGTAGACGGTGTGGACGTAGAAGAGCGTGGGCTTGAAGGCGAGCTTCGCGGCGAAGGGCAGCGTCACGTCGTAGGTGAGCGTGGTGCGGTCCACCCGGGGCGGCAGGCCGTCCGTCGACGGCGCCATCGCGGGATACACGATGCGCGCGCTGACGCCGGTGGGACGCCGCTCCACCTCATACGGGGGCACCTCCGGCTGCTCCGGGTTGCCGAAGGTGCCTTCGTGCACGAAGGACAGGTGGGCCACGTCCAGCACGATTTCGATCATCCGGCCCGCGGCGACGTCCCAGTCCAGCACCGGCAGCGGCACGGTGGCCAGGGTGCCATCCTCCAGCTCCGGCCACTCCGGCAGCGGCGCGGCGGGCTCCGGAGCCAGGCAGACCCAGACGAGGCCGTAGCGCTCCGTGGCCTGGAAGGCGGAGACGCGCGCGCGGGCGGGAATGGGCGCGGACGGCTGGGACGGGACGCGCACACAGCGGCCGTCCGCGCCGTAGGTCCAGCCATGGAAGCCGCAGCGCAGCCCCTCCGGGGTGACGACGCCCAGGCTGAGGTCGGCGCCCCGGTGCGAACACCGCCGGTGCGACACGGCCACGCCCGAGCCCGTCCGCCACAGCACCAGCTCCGTCTCCAGCAACTGCACGGCGAGCGGAGCCGCCGTCAGCGCGTTCGAGAAGGCGACCGGGTGCCAGTACGCGGAGAAGGCGTCAACGTAGGAACGCACGACCCTCACGCCAGCGCGAGCGGAGCAATCTTGCTCTCGATCTCCTCGAGCAGGAAGTCGATCTCCTCGATTTCATCGAGCTTCTCAGGCGCGGCGGAGGCCTCGGTGGGAGCCGCGTCGACGGTGGCTGACGCGTTCTGGGCGGGCGCTGCGGACAAGGTCTCTTCCGAAGCCATGAGGCCTCCTGGAGCGGGGGGTGGGGGCGCGATTGTTTCCGGCTGTCCGGGGGGGCTGTCAATCCACAGTCCCTTTTCCTAAGAATTTTTCGACACATGTATCGCGGATTGAGACTCGTATACGCTCAGGGGGCCCCTGTGATGATGCCCCCTCTGTCCGTCCGAGCCCTGGCCGCGGCCGTCCTGCTCTGGAGTCTTGCCGCGTCCGCCGAGCCCTGGAACGGCACGGAGCCCGGGGTGACGACGCTCCAGCAGGTGCTGCTCTCTTTCGGCGCCCCCACCCGACAGGTCCACAAGGACGGCGAGGTGGTGCTGACGTACCAGCGCAAGGCCGCGCCGGGGGGCACGCGGAGCACGAGCTTCCACTTCGACGCCCGTCAGGGCGTGTTGCGCCGCATCGAGGTCATCCCCACCCGGCCGCCGACGCCCGCGGGCCTCACCGCGCTGTACGGCCCCGCGTGTGACGCGGCGAAGCCTCCGGACGCGGGCCTGGACTGCCGCGAGGAGGAGGCCGCGCCGGCACGTCAGCGCTGGTGGCATTACCGCGAGCGCGGACTGAGCGTGCGACTGGACGCGCGCCAGCGGGTGAAGTCGATGCGCTACATCGAGCCCCTGGCGCCGGTGCGCGGCTCCCCGGCACGGGGCCCCCTGCCCCAGGCCGGGAGCGAAGGCACCACCGTGCCGGCCGCCGCGACTCCGGACGATGCCCCCAGGGCGGCCCCTGCCTCGGGGGAGCGGCCGCCCGACGCGGGCTCCGCCGCCGGGCTCGCCACCGCCGCGGTGGACCCGGGCGAAGCGGGCGCGCCCGCGGGCTTCGAGGACCTGCTCGACGCGCCCGCGCCCACGGCCGCGCCGGCCGGAGCAGGTCCCTCCGGCACCCTCGTGGAAGGCTGGCAGGGTCCGGGAGGTGAGGCCGCGGACCCCTGGCATGAGAATCCGCAGGAGCGGCAGCCGGACGTGCTGGCGGTGGGCGGCATCTACTTCCAGCGCGCGGAGGTGACGGGCCTGCGCTCGCGGGGGAAGACGTCGTACGCGCCGGTCCTCCCCGCGCTGGCGGACATCTACCTGGACGCGACGCCGTCGAAGCACGTGCGCGGCTTCATGATGGGGCGGCTCGCGTACGACCCGCTGTCCACCGAGGCCAACGGCCCCGCCGCCGCGCTGGGGCAGATGTGGCTGAAGTTCGACGTCGCCCAGCGGCTGTTCGTCACCGCCGGGCGCCAGGAGATTCGCTGGGGCAGCTCGCAAATCTGGAACCCGACCGACTTCCTGCAGGCGCCCAACCCGGATCCGCTCAACATCTTCGACCTGCGCACGGGCGTCGACATGGTCCGCCTCACGGTGCCGTGGGAGTCCATGGCCGCCAACCTGTCGCTGCTGGGCACCGCCAACGTGGAGGACGCGGGCGAGGACCTCCGGCGGGTGCGCTACGGTGGCGGCGTGCGCGCGGAGATGGCGGTGGGCACGGGCGAAATCGCCGCGACGGCGGTGTTCGACCAGTCGCGCCGGCCCCGGTACGGCCTGGACGCGACGATGGCGCTGGGCATCCTGGACTTCAACGCCGAGCTGGCCTGGGTGGGCGACGGCAACACGCGCCTCTGGGCCCGCCAGGGGGACGGCTTCGTGGAGCGCACGCTGGAGGGCCGCAGGCTGCTGGTCAGCGCGGGCGTTTCAGCCACCTTCAACTTCGCCGAGCTGTACCGCGCCGTGGTCCGGGTGGAGGGCTTCCACAACCCGCTGGGCTACGACGACCGCGCCTTCCTGCCCTGGCTCAGCGCGCAGGGTGACTTCCGGCCGCTCTTCCACGGCCGCTACTACGCCCTGGGCCAGGTCAACATCGGCCGGCGCGGCATGTCGCAGTTGTCGCTCATCTTCACCACCATCGCCAACGTGCAGGACGCCTCGTACCTGTCACGGCTGGCCTTCAACTCCTCGCCCTTCGACATCCGGGACATCTTCGTCCAGACCTTCGTCGAGGTGCCCTACGGCGAACGCGGCAGCGAGTTCCGCTTCGAGAGCCTCCCCGCGGACCCCACCGTCCCCGGCTCGGGGCTTGGCGTCTTCCGCGCCGGCGTGAGCCTCTACGTTCGCATCTAGCCCCACGGGCCTTCCGGACCTCCGCCTCATGACTTCGCGCTCCGAATCCGACTCCCTCGCCGCCGCCGCGAAACGCGAGCAACTCCGCAAGCTCCTGGAGCAGCGCAAGGCCTCCACCCCGGACAGCGCGCCCGTCACGGCGCCCCACCGGAACCTCGTGGGCCCCTCGCGCCGTCCCGAGGGAGCCGCCGACGTGCTGTCTCCCGCGCAGGAGCGCATGTGGTTCCTGCACCAGCTCCGCCCGGACACCGCGACCTACGTGGTGCCCTGGGCCGCGATGCTGGAGTCCCCCGTGGACGAAGGCGCGCTCGACGGCGCGCTGCGAGCCCTGCTGGCGCGGCATCCCCTGTTGCGGGCGCGCTTCCCCGCCGAGGCGGGCCGCCCCCAGCTTCGCTACCTGGACATCCCCGAGCGCGTCCTCGACGTGGAGGACGCCACGGGCGCGAGTGAAGCCGCGCTGTCGCGCCGGCTGCGCGAAGAGGCCTCCCGGCCCTTCGACCTGGAGCAGGGGCCGCTGTACCGCTTCCGCCTGCTGAAGCTCGCCGGCCAGCGCCAGGTGCTGACCCTGGTGTTCCACCACCTCGTCACCGACGGCGCGTCCATCAACGTGCTGATGCGGGAGCTGGGGGTGCTTCACGCCGCGCACGCTCGCGGCGAGGCGCCCGCGCTGGCCCCGCTCCCGTTGGAGTACGCGGATGCCGCCGCGTGGCAGCACACGCCCGACGCCACCGCGCAGGAGCCGGAGCTGCTGGCCTGGTGGAAGCGGCAGCTCGAAGGCGCCGTGCAGGGCCTGGAGCTGCCCACCGACAAGCCCCGGCCCGCCCGGCGCTCGGACCGGGGGGCGCTGACGGAGCGGGTCGCCCTGCCCCCCGTGCTCACCCGCGCGCTGCGCGCCTTCTGCCGTGAGCGGCAGGTGTCGCCGTTCATGACGCTGTACGCGGCCTTCGCCGCGCTGCTGTACCGGTACTCGCGGCAGGACGACTTCTGCGTCGGCACGCCCGTCTCTGGACGCACGCACCCGTCGCTGGAGGAACTGGTCGGCCTGTTCGTCAACACCGTGGTGCTGCGCACACGCGTCAACGCGGCGGACGCCTTCACCGCGTTGCTCGACCAGGTGCGCGCCACCACGCTCGGGGCGCTGGGACACCAGGCCCTCCCCTTCGAGCGGCTGGTGCAGGCGCTGGGCGTGGAGCGGAGCCTCAGCCACTCCCCGCTGTTCCAGGTGATGTTCGACCTGTACCGCGTGGAGCACTCGCTGGCGGGCGCCTTCCCGGAGGCCCAGGCCCGCGACCTGCCCATGGACACGGGCGCGTGCGAGTTCGACCTGCACGTCACGCTCTTCGAGAGCGCGTCCGGCTTCGAACTCTTCGCCCGCTACAGCACCGACCTCTTCGAGGCCTCCACGGCGCGGCGGATGCTGGGGCACTACCTCCAGCTCCTCACGCACGCGCTGCGGGCACCCGACACGCGCGTCGACGCGCTGTCGCTGCTGCCGGAGGCGGAGCGGGCCCGCGTGCTGGCGGACTCGAATCCGCCGCGCCGTCCCTTCCCGCTGGACGCGCCCTTCCCCGAGCACTTCTCCGCCCAGGCCGCGCGCACGCCGGACCAGGTGGCCCTGGCCTCCGCCAGCGCGCGGTGGACGTACGCGGAGTTGGAGGCCCACACCAACCGCGCGGCGCGAAGGCTGGTGGCCCAGGACGTCGGCCTGGAGTCGGTGGTGGCCGTGCTCGGGCGCCGCTCCGAGGCCACCGTTCGCGCGCTGATGTCGATTCACAAGGCGGGTGGCGCGTACCTCCCGCTGGACGCGCAGCTCCCAGCGGCGCGCCTGGCGCGGCTCCTGGCGGAGAGCCGTGCGCCGTTCGTCCTTCCCCTGGGCCCGGTGGAGTCACTGCTCGCCGAGGTGCTGGCGGAGCTTCCGGCGGAGCTTCGGCCCCGGGTGCTGTCGCTGGAGGGGCTCGAGGCGGAGCGCTCGGAGCGGCTGGCGCCCCGGGCCACGCCGGACTCGCTGGCCTACGTCCTCTTCACCTCCGGCTCCACCGGCACGCCCAAGGGCGTCATGGTGGACCACCGCGGCATGCTCAACCACCTGCTGGGCATGCGCGAGGCGCTGGGCCTGGACGGGTATGACGTCGTGGCCCAGATTGCCGCGCTCAGCTTCGACATCTCCATCTGGCAGATGCTGGGCGCGCTGCCGGGTGGCGGCACCACGTACCTGATTGAAGACGACGTGATGCGGGACCCGCCCCGGCTGGCCGACGCGCTGGAGCAGGGGCGCGCCACCGTCATGGAGATGGTGCCCTCCGTCCTCCAGGCCATCCTGGAAGGCGCCCGTCCGGAGCAGGACTTCCCGGACATGCGCTGGGTCGTGCTCGGCGGCGAGCCCGTGCCGCCCGCGCTGTGCCGCACCTGGCTGGAGCGCTGCCCCGGCTGCCGGATGGCGGATGCCTACGGCCCGACGGAGAGCTCGGACGTCGCCAGCCTGCACTTCATCAACGAGGCCCCCGAAGGCACCTTCACCCCCATTGGCACGCCCAAGGCCAACATGGAGGTGTACGTCCTGGACGACGCGCTCCAGCCCGTGCCGGCCGGCGTGGTGGGCGAGCTGTACCTGGGCGGACTTGGCGTGGCCCGCGGCTACGTGGGCCGCGCGGACCTCACCGCCGAGCGCTTCGTCCCGCACCCATTCAGCACCACGCCCGGCGCGCGGCTCTACCGCTCCGGAGACCTGGGGCGCTGGCTGCCGGACGGCGTGCTCCAGTTCGTCTCTCGCGCCGACCTCCAGGTGAAGGTGCGCGGCATGCGCATCGAGCTGGGCGAGGTCGAAGCCGCGCTCGCGTCCCTGCCCGGCGTCCGCTCCGCCGCCATCACCGTCCAGCGCAGAGGGCCCTCCGACTCCTGGCTCGCCGCCTGGGTCGTCCCCTCTTCGCCCGACACCAACGTCCACTCCCTCCAGGCCGCGCTCGCCCGGCTCCTGCCGGCCTTCATGCTCCCCTCTCGCTGGGTCCTCCGTCCCCAGCTTCCCCTCACCTCCACCGGCAAGCTCGACCGCAAGGCGCTCGCCGCGCTGCCTCTCGACGAGGCCCCTTCCCTCTCCGAGGGCGGGCCTCCTCGCGGCCCCCTGGAGGAGCTGCTGGCCCAGCTCTTCTGCCAGGTCCTCGGCGTCGAGCGCATCGAGCGCGAGGCCAGCTTCTTCCACCTCGGTGGCCACTCACTCTCCGCCACCCGGCTCGTCGCGCGCGTCCGTCACTCCCTGGGCGTCCAGCTTCCCCTCTCCTCCCTCTTCACCTCGCCTTCTGTTGCCAGCCTCGCGCTTGAAGTCGCCTCGCTCCAGCGCGAGGCCTCTTCCGCCCCTTCCGTCGCGGGCCCTACGCGTGACGCAGAGGCCCTTCAGCACGCGGCGTCCTCGCTCCTGCCTTCCGCCGCGGGCCTCACGAATGAAGCCGGGGCCCTTCAGCGCGCGGACTCGGCGTCCACCGCGCCTTCCCTCGCGAGCCCCACGAGTGACACCGGGGTGCTTCAGCCCGCGTCCTCCTCGCTTCCGCCTTCCGCCTCCGCGCCTTCGCTCTCCCAGGCGCAGGAGCGCCTCTGGTTCATCCACCAACTCCAGCCGGACTCCGGCGCCTACCACATCCCCCAGGCGGTAGAGCTTCGCGGGGCGGTGAGCGCCGAGGCGTTGGACTCGGCGGTGCGGTGGCTGCTGGAGCGGCACCCGGTGCTCCGCACCACCGTGGTCTCCCAGCAGGGACAGGCACGCGTCGAGGTGTCTTCCGTGCCGGCTCGCGTGCTTCAAACCGAGGCGCTGCGCTCGGCGCCGGAAGCGTTGGACCTGCGGCTCCAGCAGGAGTCGTGGCGGCCCTTCTCGCTGGAGCAGGGGCCGCTGTACCGCTTCCTGCTGCTCGACATCGGTGATGACCGGCATGTGCTGCTGGCGGTGTTCCACCATCTGGTGGTGGACGGCCTCTCGCTGGACATCCTGCTGCGCGAGCTGGGCGAGGCCTACGCCGCGTTCCAGCGAGGCCAGGCGCCCTCGCTGGCCTCCGTGACGCTGCACTACTCGGACGTGGCCGCGTGGCAGCGCTCCGAGCCCGTGCAGGCCCGCGACGCGGTGCAGCTCGACTACTGGAAGCAGCGGCTCTCCGGGGCACCGGCGCTGCTCCAGCTTCCCACGGACAAGCCCCGCCCCGCCGTCCTCACACACCAGGGAGCCTCCACGGGGACTCAGGCGCTGCCCGCCGCGCTCACGGACGCCGTGCAGCGCGCGAGCCGTGAGCACGACGCCACGCCCTTCATGGTGCTGTACGCCGCGTTCGCCGCGCTGCTGTACCGCTACTCCCAGCAGGACGACTTCTGCGTCGGCACCCCCGTTTCGGGCCGCACCCATCCTTCGCTCGAAGGTGTCGTCGGCCTGCTCGCCAACACCGTGCCGCTCCGCACGCAGGTGGAGCCCTCCACCTCCTTCGCTTCCCTCCTCGCGCAGGTCCGCTCCACCACCCTCGACGCGCTGGGGCACCAGGACGTCCCCTTCGAGCGACTGGTCCAGGCGCTCGGCGTCGAGCGCAGCCTCAGTCACTCACCGCTGTACCAGGTGATGTTCGACCTGCACCGGGTGCAAGGCTCGCTCGCGGACGCGTTCTCGGGGCTGGAGGCGCGCCCGGTTCCTGTCGACATCCGCGCCAGTCCGTTCGACCTCGCGCTGAGCGTCATCGAGCAGTCCGGCCACTTCGAGCTCTTCCTCCGCTACAGCGGCGAGCTGTTCGAGGCGGAGACCGCGCGCCGGATGCTGGAGCACTACCAGCGGCTGCTCGCCCAGGCGCTGACCGAGCCCCACCTGCCCCTGTCACGGCTGTCCCTGCTGTCGTCCGACGAGCAGGCCGTGGTGCTTCGCCACGCCCGCCCCACGCCACTGGCGTTCGGCCTGGACACCTGCCTGCCCGAGCGCATCAGCGCGCATGCGCGCAACACGCCCGACCAGGTGGCCCTCGCCTCCGCCGACGCGCAGTGGACGTACGCACAACTGGAGACGCAGGGCCTTCGCGCCGCGCGCACGCTGCGGGCCCAGGGCGTTGGACACGAGTCCGTGGTGGCCGTGCTCGGGCGCCGCTCCGAGGCCACCGTTCGCGCGCTGCTGTCGCTGCACAAGGCGGGCGCCGCATACCTCCCCTTGGATGCGCAGCTCCCCGCCTCGCGCCTCGCGCGGCTCTTGATGGAGAGCCGCGCGCCCTTCGTGCTTCCCCTGGGCCCGGTGGAGTCACTGCTCGCCGAGGTGCTCGAGGAGCTTCCGGCGGAGCTGCGGCCTCGGGTGCTGTCGCTCCAGCCCATGGCGGCCGAGTCCGATGCGCCGCTGACGTCCTTCGTGACGCCGGACTCGCTGGCCTACGTCCTCTTCACCTCTGGCTCCACTGGCACGCCCAAGGGCGTCATGGTGGACCACCGCGGCATGCTCAACCACCTGCTGGGCATGCAGCACTCGCTCCAGCTCGGCGCATCCGACGTCCTGGCGCAGACGGCGCCGCTCTCCTTCGACATCTCCATCTGGCAGATGCTGGGCGCGCTCGCCGCTGGAGGAACGGCCTACGTCGTGGATGACGACGTCGTGCGTGAGCCGGCGCGGCTCATCGCGGCCTTGCAGCAGGCCGGCGCCACCACCGTGGAGCTGGTGCCCTCGCTGCTCCAGGCGCTGCTCGAAGAGCCGGGCGATGCGCCGCTGCCCGCCCTTCGCCAGATGCTCACCATCGGCGAGGCGCTTCCACCTTCGACCTGCCGCGCCTGGTTCGAGCGCTACCCCAGCGTGCCCCTGGTCAACGCCTACGGCCCCGCCGAGTGCGCGGACACCGCCACGCTCTGGCGCATGCTCGCGCCGCCCGCGAGCGCCAGCACGCCCATCGGTACCCCCAAGGCCAACATGGAGGTGTACGTCCTGGACGACGCGCTCCAGCCGCTGCCCCCGGGCGTTCCCGGTGAGCTCTATATCGGCGGCACCGGCGTCGGCCGTGGCTACGTGGGCCGCGCGGACCTCACCGCCGAGCGCTTCGTCCCGCACCCGTTCAGCACGACACCGGGTGCCCGCCTGTACCGCACGGGCGACCGAGGCCTCTGGAACACTAACGGCACCCTGAGCTTCCTGGGCCGCGTCGACTTCCAGGTGAAGGTGCGCGGCATGCGCATCGAGCTGGGCGAGGTCGAAGCCGCGCTCGCGTCCCTGCCCGGCGTCCGCTCCGCCGCCGTCACCGTCCAGCGCCGCGGGCCCTCCGACTCCTGGCTCGCCGCCTGGGTCGTCCCCTCTTCCCCCGACACCGACGTCCACTCCCTCCAGGCCGCGCTCGCCCGGCTCCTGCCGGCCTTCATGCTCCCCTCTCGCTGGGTCCTCCGTCCCCAGCTTCCCCTCACCTCCACCGGCAAGCTCGACCGCAAGGCGCTCGCCGCGCTGCCTCTCGACGAGGCCCCTTCCCTCTCCGAGGGCGGGCCTCCTCGCGGGCCCCTGGAGGAGCTGCTGGCCCAGCTCTTCTGCCAGGTCCTCGGCGTCGAGCGCATCGAGCGCGAGGCCAGCTTCTTCCACCTCGGGGGCCACTCACTCTCCGCCACCCGCCTCGTCGCGCGCGTCCGTCACTCCCTGGGCGTCCAGCTTCCACTCTCCTCCCTCTTCACCTCCCCTTCTGTCTCAAGCCTCGCGCTTGAAGTCGCCTCGCTCCAGCGAGAGGCCTCTTCCGCGCCTTCCGTCGCGGGCCCTACGCGTGACGCCGGGGCACTTCAGCGCGAGGACTCTTCGCGCACTGAGCCTTCCCTCGCCGGCCTCACGAATGAAGCCGGGGCCCTTCAGCGCGCGGCCTCGGCGTCCACCGCGCCTTCCCTCTCCCAGGCGCAGGAGCGCCTCTGGTTCATCCACCAACTCCAGCCGGACTCCGGGGCGCACGTCGTCGGACAGGCCGCGGAGTGGACTGGGACGGTAGACGTTCCCGCGCTGGATGCGGCGGCGCGGTGGCTGCTGGTGCGGCATCCGGTGCTCCGCACCACGGTGTCGTCACGCCAGGGCCAGCCCCAGGCCAGCGTGGCCCCAGTACCCGCGAGCGTGCTCCAGGTGGAGCCCCTGCCCCCTGGTGCGGACGCACCGGCCCGGCAGGCACGGCGTCTCACGGAGGAAGGCAACCGGCCGTTCGACGTGGAGCACGGTCCGCTCTACCGCTTCCTGCTGCTCGAAGCCGAGCAGGCGCGGCACGTACTGGTCGTCGTGTTCCACCACCTGGTGAGTGACGCGCTCTCCGCGGGCCTGCTCATGCACGAGCTGGGCGAGGCCTATGCCGCCTTCCAGCAGGGCCACGCGCCCTCACTGGCACCCGTGGCGCTGCACTACTCGGACGTGGCCGCGTGGCAGCGCGCCGAGCCCGTGCAGGCTCGCGACGCGGCACAGCTCGATTACTGGAAGCAGCGGCTCTCCGGCGCGCCGGAGCTGCTTCAGCTTCCCGCCGACAAGCCTCGCCCCGCGGTCCTCTCGCACCGGGGCGGCAACACCGGCTACCACCCGCTGCCTCCGTCTCTCTCCGAGAGCCTGAGGGCGCTGTGCCGGCAACAGCAAGTCACCCCGTTCATGGTGCTGTACGCCGCGTTCGCCGCGCTGCTGTACCGCTACTCCCAGCAGGACGACTTCTGCGTCGGCACCCCTGTTTCGGGCCGCACCCATCCTTCGCTCGAAGGTGTCGTCGGCCTGCTCGCCAACACCGTGCCGCTCCGCACGCAGGTGGAGCCCTCCACCTCCTTCGCTTCCCTCCTCGCGCAGGTCCGCTCCTCCACCCTCGACGCGCTGGGACACCAGGACGTCCCCTTCGAGCAATTGGTGCGCGCCCTCGGCGTCGAGCGCAGCCCGGGGCACGCGCCGCTCGTGCAGGTGATGTTCGACCTGCACCGCACCGAGCTGTCCGCCGCCAGCGGCTTCCACGCCCTGGGCGCGCGGCGCGTCCCCATCGAGACGTGGACCTGCGAGGTCGACCTCTTCCTCACCGCCATCGAGGTGGGCGAGGGCTTCGAGGTCTACTTCCAGTACAGCACCGACCTGTTCGAGCCCGGCACCGTGGAGCGGCTGCGCAACCACTACGTGCAGCTCCTGGCCCACGCGGTGGCCTCGCCTCGCACGACCGTGGGCGAGCTGGCCCTGCTGTCCGCCGCCGAGCGAGCGCAGGTGCTCCAGGGCTTCAACGCCACCGAGCGCCCCTTCGACTCGGAGGGGACCATCGTGTCCCTCATCGAGGCCCAGGTGGCGCGCACGCCGGACGCCCCTGCGGTGGTGGCGCCCGAAGGCACCCTCACGTTCCGCGAGCTGCATACCCGCGCATCACGGCTCGCGGCACACCTGACGGCCGCGGGCGCGGGCCCCGAGGCCGTGGTGGGCCTGTGCCTGGAGCGCTCGCTGGACGCGGTGGTGTCCCTGGTCGCCATCTTCATCAGCGGCGCGGGATGCCTCCCCTTGGAAGCGACGCACCCGCCGGCTCGCCGCGCGGCGCTGCTGCGACAGGCCCGGGCGCGGCTCGTCGTCAGCCGCCCTGGACTCTTCGCGGGTGTGGAGCCTGGGGTTCCTCTCGTGTCGCCCGACGTGCGTGGCGACGTGGTGGCCGTCCCCAGGCCTCCGCGCGCCGAGCACCTCGCCTACCTGCTCTACACCTCCGGCTCCACGGGCGAGCCCAAGGGGGTGGAGCTCACGCACCGCAACGTCGTCCACTGCTTCGCGGCGTTCGACACGTACTACGCCACGCAGCCGGGTGAGTGCTGGGCGTCTTCCGGCAGCCTGTCGTTCGACATCCACCTGGAGGAGCTGCTCTTCAGCATCACCCGTGGCGCGCGCACCGTGCTGCGCGAGGTAGGGCCGCTGGGGCTGGGTCGCGACATCCTCCGCCATGGCATCACCCACGTGGTCATCACCCCCTCCTCGCTGGCCACGGCGTTGGAGGAGCCCGGAGCGCCCGAGGCGTTCCGCGCGCTCAAGGTGCTCGTCACGGGCGGCGAGGTGCTGCCAGACCCGTTGGTGCGGCAGCTCGCGCTCACCCAGACGCGGCTGGTCAACACCTATGGCCCCACGGAGACGAGCATCAACGTGGCGGCGGAAATCACGCTGCCCGACCGGCCCGTGCGCCTGGGCCGTCCGCTGGACCGGTGCCGGCTGTATGTGCTGGACGCGAGCGGCGCGCCGGTGCCTCCGGGCGTCCCCGGCGAGCTCTACATCGGCGGCACCTGCCTGGGACGTGGCTACCGCGACCGGCCGGACCTCACCGCGGACCGCTTCATCCCCGACGCCTTCTCCGGCACGGAGGGCGCACGCCTGTACCGCACCGGTGACCGCGTGCGGTGGAACGGCGATGGCTCGCTGGGCTTCCTGGGACGCACCGACTTCCAGGTGAAGGTGCGCGGCGTCCGCGTGGAGCTGGAAGAGGTGGAGGCCGCCCTCCTGCGCCAGCCCGGCGTGAGGCAGGCGTCGGTGGTGGTGCGCGGAAGCCAGCGGGACGCGCGGCTGGAGTCCTTCCTCGTGCTGGATGACACCGCGCCCGGCGTCGAGGCGCGGCTCCGGGAAGGCCTGTCGCGCGCGCTGCCCGAGGCGCTGGTGCCCTCCCGCTTCACGGTGCTGAACGCCCTGCCGATGACGACCAGCGGCAAGGTGGACCGCAAGGCGCTGGCCGCCCTGCCCGTCCAGGACATGGAGCCGGAAGCCGCGCCCGGCGCGCGCCCCCGAGGCGCCGTCGAGGAGCTGCTCGCGCTGCTGTTCTGCCAGGTGCTGGGCGTGCCGCAGGTGCGGCGCGAGGACGACTTCTTCCACATCGGAGGCCACTCGCTGGCCGCCACGCGGCTGGTGGCCCGGGTGCGGCAGGCGTTCGACGTGGAGTTCCCGCTCCAGGCGTTCTTCACCGAGCCCACCATCGCGGGCCTCGCGCGCGAGCTGGAGGCGCGACGTGACGGCGCGGCGCTGCTCCCCGCGCCGGTGCCCCGTCCAGTGGACGCGGCGCTGACGCTGTCTCCCACGCAGGAGCGGCTGTGGTTCGTGCAGCAGCTCCATCCAGGCACCAGCGCCTATCACCTCGCCGAGGCCGTGGAGCTGGCCGGCCCGCTGGACGTGGCGGCCATGGAGGACGCCCTGCGCTGGCTGGTGACGCGGCATCCGGTGCTGCGGCTCGCCGTGCCCGCGCGTGATGGCCTGCCGGCCCCCGTGCAGGCCCCTGTTCCCGCGCGCGTGCTGGACGTGGAGGCGTCGGACGCCCCGGAGCAGTGGGCTCGCGACGCGGTCCATGCGCCCTTCGACCTGGCGCGCGGTCCGCTCTACCGCTTCCGGCTGCTGCGCACGGCGCCGGAGCAGCACGTCCTGCTGCTGGCCTTCCATCACCTCGTGGTGGACGGACTGTCGCTGGACGTCCTGGTGCACGAGCTGGGCGAGGCCTACGCCGCCTTCCATCACCGCCGCGTGCCCACGCTCGCGCCGCCCCGGCTGGAGCACGCGGACATCGCCGCGTGGCTGCGCACCCCACCCGCTCGCGAGCGCGACGAGGCCCAGCTCACCTACTGGAAGCAGAAGCTCGAAGGCGTGCCCGGCCTGCTCCGGCTCACCCCAGACAAGCCGCGTCCCGAGGCGCCCCTGCTCACGGGCGCCATCACCGGCGGCCACGCCCTGTCCGCCGACACGGTGCGCGCGCTCCAGGCCTTCTGCCGCGAGCAGCAAGCGACGCCGTACATGGTGCTGCTGGCCGCCTTCTCCGCGCTGCTCCACCGCTACTCCGGCCAGGAGGACTTCTGCGTCGGCACGCCTGTCGCCGGGCGCACGCATCCCGCATTGGAGGGCGTCGTCGGGCTGATGCTCAACACCGTGGCGCTGCGCACGCCCGTGGCGCCCGACGCGCCCTTCTCCACACTGGTGGCCCGCGTGCGCGCCACCACGCTGGAGGCGCTGGCCCACCAGGACGTCCCGCTGGACCGCGTCGTCCAGGCGCTGGGTGTGGAGCGCTCGGCCACGCATTCGCCGCTGTTCCAGGTGATGTTCGACCTGGTGCGCACCGACCGCACACTGGCGGATGCCTTCCCGGACCTCCGTGCCAGGCCGCTCCAGCCGGAGCTGCTCACCAGCCCGTTCGATTTGTCCCTGTGGGTCGCCGAGTCCGCCACGGGCTACACCCTGGCCCTGCGCTACGGCACCGAGCTGTTCGAGGTCACCACCGCGCAGCGCTTCCTGGGCCATTACCTCCGGTTGCTCCAGCACGCGCTGGAGGCGCCGGGCACCGCCGTGTCCGCGCTGGAGGTGCTGCCCGCCGCTGAACGGGAGCACCTGCTCCAGACGTGGAACGGCGCCGACGCGGACTTCCCTCGCGAGCACACCGTCCATGCGCTGTTCGAGGCGCAGGCCGCTCGCGCGCCGGACGCGCCCGCCGTCCTGCACGGCGCGGACGTGCTCACCTATGGCCAGTTGAACGCGCGGGCCAACCAGCTCGCGCGGCACCTGCGCCGGCTAGGCGTGCGGAGCCAGACGCTGGTGGGCCTGTGCCTCCGCCGCTCCGTGGACATGGTGGTGGCGGTGCTCGGCGTGCTGAAGGCCGGGGGCGCCTACGTCCCGATGGACGCGTCCCATCCGCCCGCGCGGCTGAACTTCCTGCTGGAGGACACCGGCGCGCCCGTGCTCATCACCGAGGACGCTGTGGCGGACACGCTGCCCGTGTCCCAGGCGCTCGTGCTGTGCCTGGACTCGGAGTGGGAGCGCACCGCCGGGCGTGAGCCGGACGCGCCGCTCGAAGCCGTCTCCTCGGCGGAGGACCTCGCGTACCTCATCTACACCTCTGGCAGCACCGGCCGGCCCAAGGGCGTCATGGTGGAGCACCGGGGCGTGGTGAACTACCTGCACTGGGCTCGGACGGCGTACGCCGTTGATGACGGCGCGGGCGCGCCCGTTCATTCCTCGCTGGCGTTCGACCTCACCGTCACCAGCCTGCTGCTGCCGCTCACGGCGGGCAGGCCCGTGACGCTCGTGCCGGAGGAGGAGGGCGTGGACGGCCTGGCCGCCGCGCTTCGCACCGGCGCGGACTTCAGCTTGGTGAAGCTGACGCCCGCGCACCTCCAGATGCTGGCCGCGCAGCTTGCGCCCGAGGCACGCGCGGGCCGCACCCGCGCCTTCGTCATCGGTGGCGAGGCGCTGACCTCGGCCGTGGTGGAACCCTGGCGGCGTCACGCGCCGGGCACGCGACTCATCAATGAGTACGGCCCCACGGAGACGGTGGTGGGCTGCTGCGTACACACCGTGGACGCGGACACGGCGGTGGAGGGCGCGGTGCCCATTGGCCGCCCCATCGCCAACACGCGCCTCTACGTGCTGGACGCATCCCTGCGGCCGGTGCCCGCGGGCGTCCCTGGCGAGCTCTACATCGGCGGCGAAGGCGTGGCGCGCGGGTACTGGCGCCGCCCCGAGCTCACCGCCGAGCGCTTCGTTCCGGACCCGTTCTCCTCCGTCCCAGGCGCGCGCATGTACCGCACGGGCGACCGGGTGCGGCTGCGGCCCTCCGACGTGCTCGAGTACCTGGGCCGCGTGGACTTCCAGGTGAAGGTGCGCGGCCACCGCGTGGAGCCGGGCGAGGTGGAAGCCGCGCTCCGAGAGCTGCCGGGCATCGCCGCCGCGACGGTCGTCCTCCGCGAGGATGGCGTCACCGGGCCTCGACTCGTGGGCTACGTCACCGGCCACGACGCGGTGCCCGACACGGAGCCCCTGCGCGCCGCGCTGACGCAGCGGCTGCCCGCGCACATGGTTCCCGCCGCGCTGGTGGCGCTGCCCCAGCTTCCGCTGACGCCCAATGGCAAGGTGGACCGGGAAGCCCTGCCCGCGCCGGAAGCGCAGGCCGCGCCGGGCGAGGACTTCGTTCCGCCGTCCACGCCCACCGAGCGCGCCCTGGCGCAGCTCTGGGAGGCGCTGCTGGGCGTGCCTCGCGTGGGTGCCCGGGACGACTTCTTCGAGCTCGGAGGCCACTCGCTGCTGTCCGTCCAGCTTGCCTCCCGCGTCCGGGAGCGGCTGGGCGTTGAGCTGCCCGTGGCGACGCTGTTCGCCACGCCGACGCTGGCGGAGCTCGCGGCCCGCGTCGATGCGTCTCCCAGGGTGGTGGAGGTCGTGGACGCCGCGCCCCGCGCGCGGCCGGAGCGCGTCCCCGCCTCGCTGGTGCAGGAGCGGCTCTGGTACGCGATGCAGCTCCCGGAGGCGCCGCCCTTCGTCGTCGTCGCCGCGCTGGTGCTCGAAGGCGACCTGGACGTCGCGCGCCTGGAGACTGCCCTGGAGGCCGTGCTGGAGCACAACGCCACCCTGCGCACCACCTTCCACCTGGAGCACGGTGCGGTCGTCACCCAGGCGCACCCCATCACCCGGCCGGTGCTCGCCCAGACGGACCTGTCCCACCTGCCCGCCGCCGAGGCGCTGGACGCCGCGCGCGCCATCGCCACCCGGCATGACCGCGAGCCCTTCGCCGTGGACCAGGGGCCGCTGTACCGCTTCGAGCTGGCGCGGCTGGACGCCACGGGCTCGCGCCACGTGCTCGTCGCGTCCATGAGCCACCTGGTCAACGACGGCATTGGCATGGGAGCCTTCCTGGAGGAGCTCGCCCAGGCGTGGGCCGCCGCCACGCCGCTGCTGCCTCCCGCGCCGCGCACGTACGCGGACTTCGCCCTCTGGCAACGGAGCCCCGAGCACCTGCGCGAAGTGGACGCCGCCGTGGCCTCCTGGAAGGACGCGCTGGCGCACGCGCCGTCCGTCCTCGACCTGCCGCTGGACTTCCCTCGCCGGGCGCCCGCGCTGAACGCGAACATGCGGCCGGAGCCCCTGTCCCTCGGCGCCGAGGCGATGACGGCGCTCCAGGCCCTGGCCCGGCGCGAAGGCGTGTCCCCCTTCACCGCGGTGCTCGCGTTGATGCAGCTGTGGCTGCACCGGCTCAGCGCCCAGCCGCACGTCGTCGTCGCGTCGCCCTTCTCCGGCCGCGTGCTGCCGCGCTCCGAGCGACAGGTGGGCTACTTCGCCAACGTGCTGCCCCTGTGCACCGAGGTGGCGGGCGCCCCGTCCTTCCGCGCGCTGCTGCGCCGCGCCTGGGAGGTCGTGGGCCACGCCACCGCGAACCAGGAGGTCCCCTTCAAGCGCATCGCGGACACGGCGCAGCCGGACGCCCCCCGGACCGCGCCGCCGCTGGCCCAGGCGCTGCTGCTGCTGGACAGCCCCGCCTCCCTGTCCTTTGGCGAGCTGCGCACCACGTACCTGGACGGCGAGAGCATCTTCCCCGCCTACGACGTGGTGCTGCACCTCATCGAGCGGCCCGAAGGCGGGACGCTGGGCTTCCTCGCCACCGACAGCGCCCTCTTCACCGCCGCCACGGCGCAGCGCATGGCCCGCGCCTTCGAGCAGCTTCTCACCGAGGCCGTGCGCGCACCGGACGCGCCCCTGGCCCGGCTGTCCCTGCTGTCCTCACAGCAGCGCGCGCAGGTGCTGGCCACGCTGGATGGCGGACCGCAGGCCATTCCGGAGGGCGCGTGCATCCACACGCTCTTCGAGGCGCAGGTGCGCCGCTCGCCCCAGGCGCCCGCCGTGGCCCATGGCGAGTCGACCTGGAGCTACGCGGAGCTCAACGCCCGCGCCAACGCGCTGGCCGCGCGCCTGCTCGCCCAGGGCATGCAGCCGGAGGAGCGGGTGGGCGTGGTGATGGAGCCCTCCAACCAGGGCATGGCCGCGCTGCTGGGCATCCTCAAGGCGGGCGGCGCCTACGTGCCGCTGGACGCGGGGTGGCCGGAGCCGCGCAAGCGCTCGGTGCTGGCGCGCGCGGGCGTGCGGCGGCTCTGGGTGGACGCCGAGGCGCTGGAGGCCCACGCGGGACTGGTGCCCGACGTGGAGGTGCCGCCCCAGCCCGAGCACGTCGCCGAGGACCTGGAGCCCGGGCCCCGACATGTGCCGGCGTCGCAGGTGGCGTACATCGTCTTCACGTCCGGCTCCACGGGTGAGCCCAAGGGCGTGATGGTGGAGCACCGCAGCGTGGTGAACCACAACGTCGCCCTGGCCGCGCGCTTCGGCCTGCGTCCGGGCGACAGGATGCTCCAGTTCGCGCCGCTCAGCTTCGACGCGGCGGCGGAGGACCTCTACCCGCCGCTGGTGGTGGGCGCGACGGTGGTGATGCGCAGCGGGCTGGTGCCCGCGCACGTCATGACGCCGTACCTGGAGGAGACGGGCATCACCCTCATCAGCCTGCCGCCCACGTACATCGAGGAGTGGATTCGCCAGATGGAGTCCCACGGCCAGCGCGTCCCCGCGCGGCTGCGCCTGCTCGCGCCCGGTGGCGACGTGCTCAAGCGCGAGACGTATGAGGCCTGGGTGCGCGTGGGCGGCGGCCATGCGCCGTGGCTCAACGTCTACGGCCCCACCGAGTGCACGATTACCTCCGCCACCTGCGACATCCCGGGCGCGGAGGGCCTGGGCACCGAGGCCACCTTCCCCATCGGCCGGCCCATTCCGCGGGTGCGCATCCACCTGCTCGACGAGCACCTGGAGCCGGTGCTGCCGGGGCTCCCCGGCCGCGTGTACATCGGCGGCGCGGCGCCAGCGCGGGGCTACCTGGGCGCGCCGGACCTGACGGCCGAGCGCTTCATCCCCGACCCCTTCTCGTCCGAGCCTGGCGCGCGCATGTACCACACGGGTGACCTGGCCCGGATGCTGCCGGATGGCCGGCTGCGCTTCCTCGGCCGCGCGGACCACCAAATCAAGATTCGGGGCTTCCGCGTCGAGCTGGCGGAGATCGAGGCCTGCCTGCGCCAGTTCCCGGGCGTCGAGGAGGCCGTGGTGCTGGCGCGCACGGGAGGCTCCGGACAGACACAGCTCCAAGCGTTCATCCAGGCCCCGCCCGCCCAGGTGCGCGTGGAGGCGCTGCGGGAGCACGTCGCTTCACGGCTGCCCTCGTACATGGTGCCCACGGCGCTCGTCGTCATGGAGGCCCTGCCCATCAACGCCAACGGCAAGGTGGACCGGCAGGCGCTGCCAGACGCGTCCACGCAGCCCGCCGCGCCCGCCGTGCAGGAGACACCGGGCGAGCACCACGAGACGCCGTTCCGCACCACGCTGGAGATGGCCCTGGAGCGGCTGTGGCGCGAGGTGCTGGGACGCACGGACATCGGCGCCAGCGATGACTTCTTCCAGACGGGCGGCGACTCCATCCTCGCGATGCGCCTGCTGAGCCGTATGGAAGAGGAGCTGGGCGTGCCCGTCCCGCTGGCCACGCTCTTCCAATACCCGGTGTTCCGTGAGACGGCGGACGCCGTGCAGGAGCTGCTGGCCGAAGGGCCTCCGCGCTCCAGCGTGGTGTCCCTCTCCGGCAAGCAGACGCCGAAGTCCGCGCCGCCCTTCTTCGTGTTCCACCCCGCCGACGGCGAGCTGCACTACTACCGGAACCTCACCCCGCTGCTGGAGCCTGGCCTGCGCTGCTTCGGCGTCCAGGCGCCCGAGACGCAGTCGAAGCACGGCCACGCCACCTTCGACGCGCGCATCGACGCCTACGTGCGGGACCTCCGGGAGGTGCAGCCCCACGGGCCCTATCGCTTCGCCGGCTACTCGTTCGGCGGCTACCCGGCGCTGGGCGTCGCGGCGGCGCTGGAGGCCCAGGGCGAAACCGTGGAGCTGCTGGCCCTGGTGGACGCGCTGCCCGCGACGGAGGGACCCCAGACGCCGGAGGACCCGGTGCGCTCCATGGCGGACGAGTTCGGCATCCTGGATGCCGCGCTGGAGGCGGAGCTGGCCTTGCTGGACGACGCCGCGCGCTGGGAGCGGGTGACGGCGCTGGGCCGCGAGCTGGGCATGCTGGCGCCCCACTCACGCGCCGCGGACCTGCGCCGCATCTGGCACGTGCTGGGCGAGGTGCTGGTGCCGCAGGTGCTGGGCTGGAAGGTGCCGTCCGTGCGAGCCCGGGTGCAGCTCTTCACGAGCGCGCCGTCACGGGCCCTGCACGGAGAGACGCTGGGCTGGGAGCAACACCTGACGCGCGAGCAGCTCGACGTGGTGCCGCTGGCCAGCTCCCACTTCGGGACGCTCCAGCCGCCCTGCGTCCAGGAGCTGGCGAACCATCTCCTGGAGGTGTTGAAGCGACAGGGGCGCTAGCTAGCGGAGGCGGCTCTCCAGCCACGCCTTGGTGAAGATGTTGGCGTCCAGCGGCGCCAACACCACCTCGTCGTAGCGCACCACCATCTGCGTGCCTTCCTGCTCCTCCGTCTCCAGCACTTCCTTGTAGTGGAGGACGTGCTTGCCGGAGAGCGGGTCCTTGATGCGCTGGTAGCTGCGCACGATGTCGGTGCGCAGTGTGCGGCCGGAGGCGGTGTAGCCCACCTTCTTGACGATGTTGTTCTGCGGGTCCACCCAGATGCGCATCAGCGGGAAGGTCACCTGGTCGTTCTTCGCCGTCAGCAGCAGCTTGCGGTACGCCACGCCGTTGACGGTGTCGTCGCCCTCGTCCTTGCCGGCGTAGTCCTCCGCCAGCCGCGAGCGGTCGAAGTCCGCCTCACAGGTGAAGGTGTTGAGCAGGTTGGTGCGCTGGGTGTTGCGCCGCCATGAGCCCGTCGTCGCCTCGTAGTCCCACAGGTTGCGGCCGATGCGCAGCGTCCCCATGCCCGCCAGGTGGCGCGGCTTGGTGGAGAGGAAGAGCAGGTCGTTGTCCGCCTCGCGCCGGTAGACGTGGACCTCCATGGCCCGCTTGGCGCCGTCCTTGCGCGTCTCATAGAGGCGGATGACGCCCTTGTAGTCGCTGGTGAAGGACATCTTCTCGTCGATGTGGCGCAGCAGGGCATCGGGCGCGAGCTTCGGAGCGGCCTCCGCGGGCTTCGGCGCGGCCTCCGCGAGCGCCGCCGCCGGAAGCAGCAGGGCCCAGCCGAGCAACAGGATGGACAGCGGGCGTCGTGCGTTCATCACAAGGACTCCATGGCGGAACGAGGAGGAAGCGAGGCGGCCCGGAAGGCCGGGATGATGGAGGCCAGCCCCGCCCCAATCGTCACCAGGAGCACCGCGGCCACCACGTGCCCCAGGGAAGGTGCCAGCGGCAGCGTGCCGCTGAAGAACAACGTGGCGAGCGCGTCCGGCACCGGCAGCACGTCGCGCAGGAGCACGCCCAGGCCCGCCGCCACGCTGGCGCCCACCAGCGAGGCCGCCCCGCCCACCAGCAGCCCCTCCAGCATGAACGCGGCCACCAGCGAGCGGCGCTGCATGCCCATGGCCCGCAGCGTCCCGATTTCGCGCGTGCGCTCGCGCACCGACACGTTGAGCGAGACGAAGAGGCCCACGACGACGACGCCGAACACCACCGCGCCCACCAGCACCAGCAGCAGCCCCAGGCCCTGGCCCACGAAGTCGAGGAAGGCCGCCTCGTCCTCCCAGGTGCTCACGTCCAGCTTCTGGCCCGCCCAGCCCTCGCGCAGCAGGGGCCCGAGCTTGTCGCCGTACGCCTCATGCGCGGGAGGCAGCACCTCGAAGCCGGCCTTCTGGAGCGCGCCCCGCAGCGTCCCCGCCAGGGGCTCCAGCTCCGTGCTGTCCTCACAGAGGAGCTGAATCACGCTGGCCGAGTCCGGACGGAAGCCGTACAGCTCACGCAGCATCGCGTTGGAGACCAGCAGGCCCGCCGACTCGCCCAGGACGCCGGCGCGCTCCAGCAGGGCCACCACCTCCACGTCCACCGCGTTGCGCTTGCCGCCCGGCATCTGCACGAAGAGCGTGGCCAGCTCGCCCACCTCCACCTGGAGCCGTTCCGCCAACGACGTGGACAGCGCCACGGTGCGAGGCTTCGCGAGCGCGTCCAGCGAGCCGGTGCGTACGCGGAAGCCCGCGCTGCCCTCGGCGGCGACGTCCAGGCTCATCAGGTACGAGCGCACCCGGTGCTTGCCCGCGCCCGCCGTGGCGGAGCCCCGGCCCCGCTCCCGCACCTGGCAGGACGCGGGCACGTGCGGCTGGAGCACGGAGCGGACCTTCGAGGTGTCTCCCACCACCGGGAAGATGGAGTCGGGGTGCTCCTTGAAGTAGCCCCCGACGTTGAGGTCACCGGCGAGGAAGGTCCGCACCGCCTCGCGCTGGGCCCGAGCGACGCCCGCGCTCACGGACATCACGCCCACCAGCACGGCGCTCGCGCCCGCGAGCACGATGAGCAGCAGCAGGCCCCGCTCGCGGTGGGCCAGGAGGTTGCGGAAGGCAATCTGAAGAAGCGCGCGCATCGGTCAGCCCTCGCCCTTGCGCATGGCTTCGATGGGCGCCACCGCGCTGCCCCGCCAGGCCGGCACCAGCGTCGCCAGCAGCACCACGACGGTCACCGCCACCACCACGGCCAGGGTCCCTCCCAGCGCCAGCTCCGGACGCAGCACCGTGCCTCCGAGGAAGAATTGCAGCGAGCCATCCTCCACCGCCACGCCGCCCCCGGTGGCCAGCCGCAGCAGCGCCGCGCCCACCGCCGCGCCCAGCACGCTGCCGATGCCGCCCAGCAGCGTCCCCTCCAGCAGCAGCGAGGCGAACACCTCGCGGCGCTGCATGCCCACCGCGCGCAGGGTGCCCACCTCCGCCACGCGCTCCCGCGCCAGCAGCAGCAGCGTGCCAGCGGCGACCAGCGCGACGAAGGAGGACAGCAGCAGCGCGAACAGCAGCAGCACCGCCTGGAGCATCACCACCAGTCCGCCCAACAGCCCACCGGCCTCCTGCCATCCCACCGTGGCCAGGGCCTCGCCGCCGGGCAACGCGCGGATGCGCGCCTCGACGTCCTCGACGGCGGTGCCCGGCTCCAGCACCACCGCGGCCTGCAACACCGTGCCGCGTGAGAGTTCGTCCTCGGAGAAGGTGTCTGGCAGGGCCCGGGCGCGCTCGAAGACGGGGGCCTGCTCCGTGTCCACGGTCTGCGCCTCCGCGTCCACGATGTCCGGCGGGTGGAAGGCCTCCAGGGACTCGGGGGGCGCCATGGCCTCGCCTTCCATGCCGAAGGTCTCGAACAGCGCCCGCGCTTCCTCCTGCTGCGCCTCGGTGAAGCGGCCGGACAGGTGCCGCGCCGTGACGAGGTCCACCACGCTCATCATGTTGACGCGGCCATCGTCCCCGCCGAGCCCCTGGAAGCGGAACGTCCCATACACCCGCACCGGCACGGCGGTGCCGCTCTCCAGCGGCGTCTTCAGCGACAGCGTGTCCCCGGGCTTGAGCCGGTACAGCGGCAGCGACGGGGCCAGCTCGCCGTAGAACTGCGCGAAGCGCGTGTCGAAGGTCGCGTCGTCCACCGAGAGGAAGCGCGCCAGCAGCGCCTCCAGCTCGCCCGTCTCGCCCAGCACGCGGGCCAGGCCGGCCTGGAGCGACGTCGCGCGCTCGATGTCCAGGCGGGCCACCAGGTCCGGCACCTCCGCGACGTTGCGCTCCACCAGCGTGCGCAACTGTTCGTCCTCCGCCAGCGTCAGGCCACGCTCACGCTCGCGGCGCAGCGTGTCCATGCGCACGGCGATGGGGTGCTTGAAGTACTGCTCGTAGGTGGCGTGCCCCATCACGAGGCCGCGCGTCCCCGGCGGAGGAAGCTGCCCGGTGACGAGCTCGAAGCGCGGGAAGGCGCGGGCGAAGCGCGCCACGTCCGTGCCCAGGTAGTCCACCGGGAGCTCCTCGCCCTCACCCGCCTGGCGCGCCACGCGGTTCTCCAGCACCTCCAGCAGCCCCTGCGGGTCCTCGGTCAGCCGCTCCCAGAAGGCGGGCTGGGCGGCGTCCTTCAGCACGCGCAGGTCGTCCGCGAAGGCCGGCTCCTCGGCGAAGGCCTCGCCCCTGCGGTCCGCGTTGCGCGCCACGCGCTCCAGCGTCCGCCGCAGGTCCTCGCCCAACCGGCGCAGCCGCGCGTCACGCTCCTCGGAGGCCGGCGCTCGCGCCGCCTCACGCAGCACGGCCAGCTTCTCGTCCAGGGCGTTGCCCCGGAACACGGCGCCCATGCCCAGCTCCAGGGGGACGACCTCGCGCACCCCGGGGAGCTCGCGCAGCCGGGGCTCCAGCGCGCCGTAGTCAGGGATGGGCTTCAGGTCCGGGACGCCCCCCGGCCCCACCACCACCTGCGGTGTCCCGGTGGAGGCGGCGGCATAGACCTGGAGGTCGCCCGCGCCGCTCTCGATGAGACTGCGACGCGTGCCCTCGTGGATGCTGCCCATCAGCGACACGCCCGGCGTCAGCAGCGCCGCGGCCCCTGCCGCGAGCAACCCCACCACCCAACTCCGGGGACGTGCCACCACACCTTGAACGGTGAGCCACCACAGCGTCACGCGGACTCCTGAATCCAGTGCCATCCCGGGAAGAGCACAAGCCCGGGTGCCTGGACGCTACAACGGACGGAGCAAGGGGACTACCGCCCCCGCTCAGGTGGGCGCCAACACGCGCAGCAGCAGGTCCACCTGCGCGTCACTGAGCACGGAGATGTCCAACTGCGTCAGGTCCACCACGCGCCGGACATGGTCCGCCAGCGCCGTGGCCGTGGGGTGCTCGAACAGGGCGACCTCGCGCAGCCGCAGCCCGGTGCGCTCGTTGATGCGCGCCACCACCCGGGTGGCCTGGAGCGAGCTGCCACCCAGCGTGAAGAAGTCGGAGCCCGCGCCCACCCCCTGGGCCCCGAGCACCTCGCGGAAGGCCTCCATCACCACCGTCTCGAAGGGACCTGCGGGCGTCCCGTCTCCCATCCCGGAGAGGTCCGCGGCCAGGGCCTCCCGGTCCACCGAGCCATCCGCGCGGCGCGGCCACTCCGTCAGGGGATGGAGCACCGCGCCGGAGAGCCCTTCGGGCCGCGGTGGAGGCACGAGGAAGACATGGGCCGCGTCCAGGTATCGCCCCGAGCCCAGCCCCGCCTGACGCCAGGGCCAGGCCGACGCCACCACGCCCACCAGCAGGTGCGCGGGCGCGTGCTCCCCGGCTAGCGCCACGGAGGCCAGGGCCTGGGACGGCTCCAGGACACGGTAGCCCGGCGGCGCCGTCCCCAGCGCGCGCGCGAGCCCCGTCTCCCGGACCTGGCTCAACGACACCGTCGCCGCGTGGCGGCCCTGGGCGGTCAGCCGCTCCGCGAGCCGTTCGAGGAAGGCCGTGCCCGCGCAGTAGGCCGCGTGGCGGCCCGCGCCCAATGTCCCCATCAACGACGCCGCGAAGACGCAGACGGCCTGGGGCCTGTCTTCCAGGACCGCGGCGATGGACAGCGCGCCCAGCGCGTGCGCCGCCACGCCTTGCACGAACGACTCGGGCGTCTCGTCGGCCACGGGGGTGGGCGTCAGCGTGCCCGCGAAGTGGAAGGCCCCGTCACACGGCTGCCCGAAGTGCGCTTCTGCGTGACGCACGGCCTCGCGGAGCGCCGCCTCGTCGGTGACATCCACGGAGAGGTACTTCGCGGCGCCCAGCTCGGCCTCCAGCGCCCGGGCCTCGGGCCCATGCGCACGACGCCCCACGAGCAACAACCGGGCATCCACGCCCTGACGCAGTTGACGCGCCCACTCGCGCCCCAGGCCACCGAGCGCGCCCGTCACCAGGTAGAGCCCTTCCCGCTTGAGGCGCTGGGGCGCCGCGAGCGGTGGCGGCGTCCACGGCGTGAAGAGGCGCTCCCAGCGTGTGCCATCCCGCCACGCGACCTCGCGCGCGGCATCCTGGGACGTGACTTCGCGAGCCGCGGCGTGAGCGGCCGCTGAAGCGTCGGAGGGCGCCCATGTCACTCGCGCCTCCAGGCCGGGCACCTCCGCCGCGGCGGCCCAGAGCAGCCCCGGTGCCAACAAGGCGGCCTGCGTGCCCGCGCCGTGCGTCCCTGTCCCCGTTTCAGGAAGGACCGCGAGCACACGCACCCCAGGGCCTGCGGACAGGGCCTGGAGGGCGCGAAGCAGGGGCGCCACGCTCGCGGCCAGCACCACCCGCCTCGCCTCCGCATCGCCAGCACCAGACACCGGGCGCTGGTGCACCGCATCCGGGGCCGGCGCCTCTCCACCGACGTCAGGCAGCCGCACCACCACATCGCCACAGGGCAGCCCCCGCTCCGCCAGGGCCCCCAGGACATGAACAAGGTCGCCGCTCGCCTCCGGCGCCACGCGCACCACCTCGCGGCCGCGCATCTGTTCGCGCATGGCCCCGGCGAAGGCCTCGTCCGCGATGACGACCACGGCGCCTTGTGTCTCCGCCTTGCTCACCGATGACGCCAGCGGCCGGGGCACCCACCGGGCCACGGCCAGGCACGGCGGCATCGTGGCGGGCCCGCCCAGGATGCTCAGCGCGCGGTGGTGCTCGGCCACCAGCTCTCCCGCCTCGAAGCGGCGCCGCAGCTCGGTGCGGCCGCGCTTGCCCAGCTCCGTGCGAGGCACCTGCTGGCGCGCCAGCGGCAACAGGTGCGCGACGTGGAACCCCAGCACCCGTCCCACCTTCTCCCGGATGCTCCGCAGCAACTCCGCCAGCGGCGGCGCGTCCGGCGCGGGCACGAAGCAGACCGCCAGCTCATCCGTCTGCGCCGCCCCGCTCCGCGTCGGGCAGGCCACGGTGTACGACGGCAGCACGCCGGGCACCGACTCCACCACTTCCTCGATGTCCTGCGGGTAGACGTTGTTGCCATGGAGGATGAGGACCTCCTTCTGGCGGCCCGCGATGGCCATCTGCCCGTCCTGAATCACGGCCATGTCGCCGGTGCGGAACCAGCCGTCGGCCGTGAAGGAGCGCGCGTTGAGCTCCGCGTCATCCAGGTAGCCGGACAGCACCTGCGCGCCCCGGGCCTGGAGATGGCCCACCTGCCCCTCGGGCACCACGACGTCGGCGTCGTCCACCACGCGCAAGGCCGCGCCCACCGGAGGCGGGCCCAGCTCCGTCGCGCCTTCCACCGGGTGGCCGCGCACGCCCCGCGTCATGGTGAAGTACGACGAGGTCTCCGCCATGCCCCAGGCCGGGCACACCGCGTCCTCGCGGAGCCCGTTGTCGCGCAGCGGCGCCGAGAAGCGCCGGAGCGTCGCGGGCAGCACGGACTCTCCACCGCAACCCAGCACCCGCACCTGATGGAGCCGCCATGCCCGGCGCTCCCCACGCTCCAGCCGGTCCGCCACCAGGCCATAGGCGAAGTTGGGGGCCCAGCTCATCGTCCCGCCGAACTCCGTGAGCAAGTCCAACCAGCGCAGCACGTCCGCCAGCACGTAGTCGCGCGCCACCAGCACATGGGGTGTCCGGGTGCGCAGCGCGAGCAGGTGGGGGTAGCTCGTCCCGGCCACGTGGTCCAGGGGCATCCAGCTCACGCCCAGGTCTCCAGGCAGGTACCAGCCGCCGGCCACCATGCCCTCGCCCATGGCCATCAGGTTCGCGTGCGTCAGCACCACGCCCTTGGGCCTCCCCGTGCTCCCCGAGGTGAAGGACAGAATCGCGGGCGACTCCGGCGCCACGTCCGCGGGACGGCCCGGCGCCGCGCCCGCCAGGGACTCCAGCGCCAGGGCTCGGAGCCCTCCTTCCGTCAGCGCCGATGATGCCCGCCCATCCGTGAGCAACAGCGGCGCGCCCAGCCGCTCCGACACGGAGAGGAGCCGCGCGACGCCGGGCTGCGAGCGCTCCAGCGAGGCCGGCAGCGCCAGCGGCACCGGCACCACGCCGCCCAGCGTGCACGCCCAGAAGCCCCGCACGAAGTCACCGGGGCGCTCCATCGCGAGCATCACCCGGTCCCCCGCCTTCGCACCGCGCGCTTGCAGCCCGCCCCACAGCCGCAGCGCTTCGTCCCAGAGCGCGGAGAAGGTCAGCGTCTCCCGCTGGCCCTGGACGTCGATGAAGGTGATGGCCAGTTGGGGACCGTGCTCCACCGCCTGCCGCAGCAGCTCCACGAGCGTTCGCGGCGCCCCGTCCGGCATGCGGCGCGGCCCTGAATCAATGAGAGACGGCCGGGCCTCCGTGTGCGCTCGCGCCTCGGCCACGCTCCGCTTCGAGGACACCGGGCTCACGCCACCCGCCTTCGACAGCAGGTCAGCGGGAAGCAAGGCGTCCAGCGGCGTGTGGACCTCCTCGTCCCGCTGGGGCCCCACGAGCGCCACGGCCTCGATGCCCTGCTGACGAAGCGCGTCCTCCAGGGCCTGGAGCCTCGCGGGCACGGGGGGAGCGCCCCGCCGCAGCGCCGCCTCGTCCACCGCGCCCGAGTCGAGCCGAGGCAGCGCGTCCACCAGCGCCACGGCGGGCACCCGTGCCCCCAGGCGCTCATGGAGCAGCGCGTCCAGCTCCGCCGCACGGACGGCGCGCCGGGGTACCACCCAGGCCACCTCGGGCGACACCCAGACGTCACGGACGCGCCCCTCCGCACGTAGGAACTCCTCGACGAGTTGCACCATCGACGCGCGTGATTCCATGTTTCAAGCGTATCAGAGCCGCTCCCGGGCCTGTCGCGTGGGGGCCGGGTTGCGCCCGAAGGACGGGTGGGAACAAGCTGTGCGCTCATGGCCGCCCCCCACGAGCCCATCTCCCTCGCACAGTCACTCCACTTCTGGGCGCGCAACGCCTCGAACGAGTCCGCCCTCTTCCAGACAGCGCTCCGGGTAGGCCTCCTCGACGCACTCCCGGTGGAGGGGCGCGAGGCACCGCTGCCGGCGGAGGCGCTGGCGGAACGGCTCGGGTGTTCCGCGCGAGGGCTCCGCTCCCTGCTGGAGCTGCTGGTGTGCCTGGACTTCGTCCGCATGGACGACGCGCGCCGCTTCAGCCTCGCCCCTCACACGGCCACGCTCCTGGGCGACGGTGCCTTCCGGAAGCAGCTCGAAGCCGAGCTCCCCTGGTGGGGGCCCATGGGGCGGCTGGCCGACGCGGTGCGGTCCGGTGACGCCGTGGACTTCGAGGGCCAACGCTGGGACGTCCTGGGCCACCTCCGCGAGCGGCTGGTGGCCCCCACCGCCTTCGCCACGCCCGCGCACGAGGACTTCTTCGACCGCTTCGCGCGCAGCGCCCTGCGCACCCAGGTCCTCCTGGCCGCGGGAGAGGGCGGCCTGCTCGCGGCGCTCGCCGAGGGGCCTCGCGCGGAGCAGGCGCTGGCCGAGGCCACGTCCTCACGCGCGCCCGGGGTGCTGCTGGAGGCCCTGGCCGCCCTGGGGATGACGCGGCGCCAGGACGACGCCTGGGCGCTGACGCCCGAGGCGAAGACGCTGCTGGAGGGCAAGGCCCTGGCCTACCTGGTGCGCTCGCTCTCCGTGTCCGCGCGGTACTGGGAGGCCCTGGGCCGCCTGGACGAGACGGTGCGCGATGAGCGCTACGTGCTCGACCTGAAGGACCCCGAGGTGAGCGGGCGCTTCTACGCGGACAACTCCCAGCAGATCACCGCCGTGTTCGCCACGCACTTCCAGCTCAGCCGGCGCGCCGCCGCCACGCTGGCGAGTGTGCGCCCGCTGGAGGGCGCCGCGGTGCTCGACATCGGCACGGGGTCGGGCGTGTGGGGCGCCGCCTTCGCGCGCGCGTCCTCCTCCACGCACGTCACCTACTTCGACCAGGCCGTGGTGCTGGAGCAGGTGCGCCGCAACGTCGCGAAGCTGGAGGTCGCGGACCGGGCGCGCTTCTGGCCAGGGAACCTCTTCACCGAGGACTTCGGCGCCGCGGACTTCGACGTCATCATCCTCCCCCAGGTGCTCAACGTGCTGAGCCCGAAGGACATCCCCGGCATCTTCGCCCGGGTGGCCCGGGCGCTGCGCCCGGACGGCATCCTCGTCATCGCCGAGTACGTCCTGAACGAGCGCCGGGACGGCCCCCTGGACCACCTCTACTTCGGGCTGCGCCGCTTCATGACGAACGAGGGCGACCTGCTGTCAGCGTCCGAGTACGCGAAGCTGCTCGCGGACGTGGGGCTCACCACCTCCGTCTGCATCCCCCTCCCCACCCAGGAGCTGGTGTTCGCGGCGCGCGACGGCGTTCGCCTTCCCACCACCCTGGCCGCACCGCCCCGGCCGCCCTCTGCCTGACACAACGCGATACATCTGACACAGCGCGATACGTCTCAGGGCCTCCTCGCCTTGCCCAGAGGGGTGTGCCCGGCTAGCGTTCACCCGTCCGCCCCCCCTCGCCCCCGAAAGGCCTTTCCGTGAGCGCCGCGCTCCAGGAGGACAGCGACGCCCAGCCGTCTTCGGCCGCCCGGCCCGTCCGAGGCGTACACCCGGCCTCCATCGCCGCGAGGCTCCGCGCCGAATACGCGCGAGAGGTCGCCGCGCTCGGCTACCACGCGCACTCGGTGCCGGGGGCGTTGGCCCACCTGGCGCTGCACCTGGGCCTGGCCGTGGCCGTGGCGGCGGCCTTCGAGCTGCTGCTGTCACACGCCCCGAGGGCCGCGTGGCTCGGCTACCCCCTGGTCGCCTTCCTCATCGCGACGCGCTTTCGCGCGGTGGGCAACATGCTCCACGAGGCGTGTCACGGCATGCTCGTGCGCGGCAAGCGACACAACCGGAACCTGGGGCACCTGCTGGCGGTGCTCGACCTGACGGCGCTGGACCCGTACCGGCGGGACCACTTCACCCACCACCTGCACCTGGGGGACGCGCAGAAGGACCTGGACTTCCAGCCGCGCCGCCGCTTCGGCTTCGCGGACCCGGGCCGGCCCTTCGTGAAGTCGCACCTGCTGCGGCCCCTGCTGCTCATCCACCTGCCCGCGTTCATCCGCCCGGTGCTGTTCCACCGCGAGGACCCGGCCTGGGTGACGCTGACGCGGTGGGCCTTCATCGGGGGGCTGCTCGCGGTGGCGCACTTCGCCGTGGGTTGGGACGTCTTCCTGCGCGCCTACCTCGTGCCCTACTTCGTCGCCTACCAGGTCATCCGCTACTGGTCGGACGCGGTGGACCACGCGGGCATCATCTCCTCCGCGGACGAGTTCCACCGCTCCCGCAACCACGTCTTCGCGTGGGGCTGGCTCAACCGGCTGCTCTTCCCACGCAATGACGAGTACCACCTCACGCACCACCTCTTCCCGGCGGTGCCCACGCCCTTCCAGGGGCGCGTGCACCGGCTGCTGCTGCGCGACGCGGAGTACGCCGCGCGCGACCATGCCTTCTCCGCGCTGACGCGTTAGCGCGCCGTGGCGCGCTCAATGGCCTCCAGGGCCTCGGGGAAGCGCTCGGGCGAGATGCCCAACCCCAGCCGGAAGCCGTGCCCCCGCGCCAGCGGGTGCGTGCCCTCCGGCGACCCCGCCTCCATGGCGCTCAGCGGCAGGACGAACACGCCCGCGTCCGACAAGGCCTTGAGCAGCGCCTCCGCGCCGGCGTCGTCCCGGGCCTCCCGCAGGCCGATGCAGGTGACGAGCCCGCCGCGCGGCGCCACGCCGTAGACGCCCCGCGAGCGCTCCAGGAAGGCCGCGAGCGTGGCGCGGTTGCGCAGCCAGTCCTCGCGCGCGCGGCTCAGCGCCGGGCTGTTCAAGTCCCGCAGCACCTCGCGCGCCACCCACTCCGTCACCGGGTTCACGGTGTGCGTCGTGTAGTTCTTCTCGTTCTGCATCCGCGCCAGCATGGCCGTGTCGCCCACCGTCCAGCCGATGCGCAGCCCCGGGCAGCCCAGGCACTTGATGAAGGAGCCGGTGACGAAGTGGCGCGGGCCCGGCCGGTACACGGACGCGCCCAGCACGGAGGTCTCCGAGGACAGGAAGCGGTAGTGCTCGTCCCCCACCACCGTGGCGCCCGTCCGCTCCGCCCACCGGTCCACCGCCGCCAGCAACTCCGCGTCCAGCACCAGGCCGCTGGGGTTGTGCGGGTTGTTGATGATGACGGTGTCGGGCTGCTCGCGCTCCAGCCGCTCCAGCCACAGGTCCGCGTCCACGGACGGAACGCCGCGCGTGTCCCAGCACACGGGCAGCCGCACCACCTCCGCGCCCTGCCGCTGGGGCAGCTCGTAGAGGAGCTGGAAGGCGGGCCAGGCCAGGGCCACCTTGCGTGGGCGGAGCTGGCGGAAGAGCAGCAGCAGCGCCTCGCTGGTGCCGGTGGTGATGAGGACGTTGTCGCGGGTGGCGCCCGGGTGCATCGCCGCCACCGCGTCGCGCAGGTCCGCGCGGCCCCAGTTGGGGCTGTCGTTGAGGGGCGTGGAGAGGAACACCTCGGCGGCGCGCTCGGCGCTGACGCCCGAGCCGAGGAGCAGCTCGCCCACGGTGACGGGGCGTCCACCGGACTCCCCCAGGTTGAAGCGCGCGGTGAAGCGCGAGCCCTCCAGGTAGTCCTCCATGAAGAAGGTACGCAGCGGTTCCATGATGCTCCCGAAAAGGAATCAGGCGGCGGGGGCGGCGGCCGGCCACGCGACGTCGCCCCGGTGGGCGATGACGACCTGCTGGATGGGCATGTCGAAGCCACGCGCCTGCGTGAGGCCCACCGGCCCCAGCAGCGCGCGGAACTCCGGCAGCGACAGCACGTCCCCCTCGTTCGTCACGTAGCGGCGCAGCGCGAAGTAGAGCGCGTCCAGCGGACCGTCGCGCCGGTCCGTCAGCAGGTAGCCGGAGATGAGCAGCAGCCCGCCGGGACGCAGCGCCCGGGCCAGCCGCGCGAAGAAGCCGGGCAGCTCCGCTGACGGCAGCGCGGGGATGATTTGCGGCAGCAGGATGACGTCGAAGCGGGACTCGCCGTAGTCCACCGAGAGGCAGTCCCCCGCCCACAGCTCGGAGCGGGCCTCCAGCTTCAGCTTCGCCAGGTGGGGGCGCACCGCGTCCAGCACGTGGGGCGAATCCAGGTACGTCACGTGCGACGTGGGGTCCGCCAACCCGAAGGCCGCGCCCCACACGCCCGAGCCCGTGCCCACGTCCAGCACCCGCGCCTGTGCCAGCGGCCGCATCGAGCGCACCAGCGCCGCGGCCTGCCGGCTCAGCCGCAGGTGCGAGGCGAAGATGCTGGAGATGCGCGAGGCGTTCTCCTGGTAGATGCGCCGCGCCGTCTCCGGGTCGCGCAGGTCCAACCGGAAGCGCTGCTCGCGCACCGCCTCGTCCAGGTGCCCCAGCGCCTCCCAGTAGGCCATGGTCGCCGGCAGCGCCCGCTGGAAGTACGGCAGGCTCTGGGCGTCCAGCGCGCGGCCCGCGGCCTCGGTGAAGCCCCAGCCCGCGTCATGGGCCTGGGCAATGCCCATGGCCGCCAGGGCGCCGAGCAGCACCTCCAGCGCCTCGGCGGAAGCGCCCACGTCCCGCGCCAGCGCGTCCAGCGTGACGGGCCCACGCACCAGGCGGGCCAGCACGTCCAGCTCCCCGGCCGCCACCAGCGCCAGGGTGCGCGCGGGGTTCCGGGCGAAGCGGTCATGGAAGTCCCGGGCCTCCGCGCTCGGGGTGGAGGGAGGCGGCGCCAGGAACAGCGCGCGGTACCACCCGAGCACGTCCCACGTCCCTCCGCCCCACGCCACGGGGCCGCCAGCGCGCACGGCCTGGGACAGCAGCGCCAGCGGGTGCCACCAGCGCCTCGCCTCCCGCAGTTTCGCGGTGAAGGCCTCATCCCGGAGGAAGGCCGCGGTCGCCGCGGGCAGCGAGTAGCCCTTCCCGTCCTCCAGGTGGACGAAGCCGAGCGCCACCAGCGGCTCGACGACGGAGCGCGTCCCCCGCCAGGTGCCCCCCACCCGCTTCGCGAGCGCATCCAGAGGCACCGGCGCGCCCGCGCCCGTCTCCGGAAGGTGTCCGAAGAGGCCGAGCGAGAAGGCGGCCTGGAGCGCCGCGGCCTCGTTGCTGGCGTCTCGCGCGTGGAAGTTGAGCTGTTGGACGAAGGCGGGCGACGGCGCGGAAACAGGCTGTGACACGAAGCAGCGCTCCTTGACGGCTACGTCCAGCGGAACCAGCGAAGGGCCAGCACCAATGGCACGACGGTCCACACGGCCAGCACCAGCATGGGCGGGCCCAGCGACGCCAGGCCCGCGCCCTCCAGCATGACGGCCCGCAGCGAGTCATTGATGGCCGTGAGCGGCAGGGCCCGGATGACGGGCTGCAACCAGGAGGGGAAGTTCCCGGACGCGAAGAAGACGCCGGAGACGAACATCATCGGCAGCGAGACGAGGTTGACGAGCCCGCCCACCGCCTCCTCCGTCCGCGCGCGGGTGGCCACCAACACGCCCACCGAGGCGAAGCACATCGCCCCGGCGAGCCCCACGAGCGTCAGCGTGAAGTAGCTGCCGAACATGGGCACGCTGAAGAGCCAGCGCGCGAAGGCGCAGAAGAAGAGAATCTCCGCCAGCGCGAACCCCACGCGCGCCAGCAAGTAGGACATGAAGAAGTGGGAGCGCCGCATGGGCGTGGCGGCCAGCCGCTTGAGCAGCTTGCCTCCGCGCATCGCCACCAGCGAGCCCGCCACCACCCACAGGCTGCTGGACATCAGCGACAGGCCCAGCAACCCGGGGATGAGGAAGTCGACGTAGCGGTTGCCCGGCTCGGACACCGGCGTGGCCTTCATCACTTCGGGAGCGGGGGTGCCCTCCGGCGCCGCGAGCGCCTGCGCCACCAGGAGCCGCGCGGTGCGGCCCTCTGGCTGGCTGGGGTCCACCAGCGCCTCCGGCACCGCGCCCGGCAGCAGCACCAGGGAGAGCTGCCCGCGCGCCAGCCGCCGCCGGGCGGAGACCTCATCCGCGACCTCGGCGGACAGCTCCGGCACGCCCTCCAGCTTCGCCACCAGGGCCTGCGCGCCCGCCCCGTCCGCCACGGCGACGCGCACCGGGCCCAGGGCGTCGTTCCGGAACGCCAGCCCCAGGAACAGCGTGGTGACGACGGGGAAGACGAACGTCCAGAACACCACCTCGGGCTGCCGCATCACCATGCGCAGCCGCATCAACACCAACTGGCCCAGGGCGCTCATCAGGCCGCCTTCTCTTCCGCGGACTCGCGCAGGGAGCGGCCCGTCATGTCGATGAAGACGTCATCCAGCGTGGGACGCCGGGTGGACAGGTGCAGGAGCTGGCCGCCCGCCGCGGAGATTTCGCGCAGCACCTCCGGCAGCGCCAGGTGCAGCTCCCGCACGCGCAGGGTGATGCGGCTGGCGTGCCGCTGGGCGGCCACCACCGCCGGCAGCGGGCGCAGCCGCTCCAGGTCGGGCGCTGGCGCCGCCTCCAGCTCGATGACCTGCTCGGCGCCCAGCGAGGTGATGATGTCCCGCGGCGTCCCGCGCGCAATCACCCGGCCCCGGTCGATGATGACCAGCCGGTCGCACAGCACCTCGGCCTCATCCATGTAATGCGTGGTCAACACCACGGTGCAACCGCGCGCCTTGAGCTGCGCCACCACGTCCCACAACGCGCGGCGGGACTGGGGGTCCAGGCCCGTGGTGGGCTCGTCCAGGAAGAGCACCTCCGGGTCGCCCGCCAGGCCCAGCGCCAGCGCCAGCCGCTGCTTCTGGCCGCCAGACAGCTTGCCCACCCGGGCATGGCGCTTCTCGCCCAGTTGCACCAGCCCGATGAGCGCCTCGACCTCCAGGGGGCGGGGGTAGAAGGAGGTGAACAGCCGGACCATCTCCTCCACCGTGAGCTGGTCCACCAGCCGCGTCTCCTGGAGCGTCATGCCAATGCGCTCCCGCAGGGCCGCCGCGTCCTTCTCCCAGCGCAGGCCCAGCAGCCGCACCTCTCCCGAGGTGGCCGTCTGGAGGCCCTCGAGGATTTCCACGGTGGTCGTCTTGCCCGCGCCGTTGGGGCCCAGGAGGCCCACGCACTCGCCGCGGCGGATGTCCAGGTCGACTCCGTCCACGGCGGTGACGTCGCCGAAGCGCTTGACCAATCCCTTCACCTCGATGGCGAGTTCGTCCTGGTGTGTCATGGCTGGGGGGCTTGGGGGGCGCGCGAGCGAGTATGGCTCAACACCCGGCCGGTGCCCAACGAACCCGGCGTGGAAAGCGGCGGGGCCGGGCACGGCGGGGTGCTACGGTGCCGCCGTGGCCCTGACCGACTCATTGGAAGCCCGGGTGGACCGGCTGGAATTGCCGTTCAACGAATTCGGCGTCGACCCGTACGGCATCTCCAAGTCTCACGTGAAACATGCGCTGCGCGTCTTCGGCGCCATCTACCGCTACTACTTCCGCGTGCGCTGCTACGGCGTGGAGCACATCCCCCCGCGGGGCCGCGGAATGCTCGTGGGCAACCACTCCGGCGGCGTGGCGGTGGACGGCGCCATGGTGCTGACGTCCACCATGCTGGAGATGGACCCGCCCCGGCTGGCGCAGGGCATGGTGGAGCGCTTCCTCCACAACTTCCCCGTGTCCTCGCTGTGGGCCAGCCGCACCGGGCAGTTCATCGGGTTGCCCGAGCACGCCAGGCGGCTGCTGGAAGACGACCGGCTGCTGATGATCTTCCCCGAGGGCGCGCGCGGCACGGCCAAGCTCTACAACGAGCGCTACTCCCTGGTGGACTTCGGCACCGGCTTCGTCCGCCTGGCCCTCCAGACGCGCTCGCCCATCATCCCCTTCGCGTTCCTGGGTGGCGGCTCGGCCGTCCCCACGGTGTTCAACGCGTACACGCTGGGCAAGCTGCTCGGCGTGCCCTACGTCCCGTTGACGCCCTACCTGTTGCCGCTGCCCCTGCCGGTGCAGTTGGAAATCCATTACGGCGAGCCGCTCGTCTTCCACGGCACCGGGGACGAGGAGGACCACGTCATCGAGGGCTATGTGGAGAAGGTGAAGCAGCGCATCGCGGGGCTCATCGAGCGCGGCCGCGCGCAGCGGCACAGTCGGCGGCTGGGGAGGAACCTGCTGCCATGAGGGTGCTGATTCCAGGCATCTCCGGAGGCATCGCCCGCCAGCTCGCGCTGCACCTGCACGCGCGCGGACATCAGGTGGCGGGCATCGACACCCGGCCCTGGGCGGAGGCCCACGCGGCCGGCATCCAGGTGTACCGGGGCGACGTGCGCAAGCGCGCCGCGGAGGACGTCTTCCGCCGCTGGCGCCCCGAGGCCGTGGTGCACATGGCCACCGTCACCGCCTTCACCGTGCCGGGCAAGGAGCGCGGGCGCATCAACCTGGACGGCACCAAGGCGGTGTTCGACCACTGCGCGGCCCACGGCGTGAAGCAGGTCCTCTTCGTGGGGCGGCACACCTTCTACGGCGCCGCGCCGGACTCGCCGCTGTACCACTCCGAGGACGAGCCGCCCCGCGCGCTGGAGGCGATTCCCGAGCTGGCGGACCTGGTGGCCGCCGACCTGTACGCGGCGACCGCGCTGTGGCGCCTGCCGAAGATGACCACGGCCGTGCTGCGGCTGCCCTACACCCTGGGGGCCCCCGGCACCGGCACGCTGTCCTCCTTCCTCAAGGGCCGGCGCGTGCCCCTGGTGCTCGGGTACGACCCGCTGTTCCACGTCCTGCAGGAGGAGGACGTGGTGACGGCGTTGACGCTGGCGCTGGAGAAGCAGGTCCGGGGCATCTTCAACGTGGCCGGCCCGCCGCCGATTCCGCTGTCCGTCATCGTCCGGGAGACGGGGCGCACCGCGGTGCCATTGCCCGCGCCGCTGCTGTCGCTGCTGCTGGGCCGGGCGGGCCTCCCCCGCCTGTCGGTGGGCGCGCTGGACCACCTGCGCTTCCCCATCGTCGTGGACAACCGCCGCCTCCTGGACGCCACGGGCTTCGAGTACCGCCACAGCGTGGCGGACACGCTGCGCATCTACCGCGAATCGGCGCCCATCCTCCCCGCGGGGGCCTAGAGACGTTAGACTTCTCCCCAGCGGACCTGCTTCCGGGGGGAAGTCCATGTCGGCGGACATCGAGGAAGTGGATGTGGTCATCGCGGGGGCTGGCCCGGTGGGCGTGCTCACCGCCAACCTCCTGGGACTCCAGGGTGTGCGCGTGCTCGTCCTGGAACGGGAGGCCGCGCCACACGGCCAGCCGCGGGCCTTCTCCTGTGACGACGAGGCCCTGCGCATCTACCAGGCCGCCGGCCTCCTGGACGCGCTGAAGCCGGACCTGCGCCAGGGCCGCCACGTCACCTTCACCGGCGTGGGCGGCCAGCCCATTGCCCGGCTCCCCCTGGGCGAGGTGGACTTCGGCTACGGCTACACGCCCGTCTGGTTCTTCCACCAGCCGCTGCTGGAGAAGGCCCTGCGCGAGGGGCTCGGGCGCTTCGCCGGCACCGAGCTGCGCACCGGCACGGACGTGGAGTCGCTGGAGCAGGACGGCGCGGGCGTCACCGTGTGCTACCGCACGTCCCCTTCGGGCGAGCGGCGCCGGGTGCGCGCCCGCTACCTGGTGGCGTGTGACGGTGGGCGGAGCACGGTCCGCGCGCTGCTCGGCATCCCCATGGAGGGGCGCGGGGAGCAGGAGCCGTGGATTGCCATCTGTGGCACCGTGGCGGACGAGGACGCGCATCCCGAGTGTCACGTCGTCTGCGACCCGGTCCGCCCCGGCTTCGTCGGGCGAGGGCCCTTGGGGCGCTTCCGCTGGGAGTTCCGCCTGCGCCTGGGCGAGACGGGCGAGGAGATGACGCAGCCCGGCACGATTCGCCGCCTGATTGGGCCCTATGTGAATCCGGACCGGGTGACGGTGGAGCGCGCGCAGCTCTACCGCTTCCACTCGCTGGTGGCGCGGCGCTGGCAGGTGGGCCGGACCTTCCTGGCGGGTGACGCGGCCCACCAGCTCCCGCCCTTCATGGGCCAGGGCCTGGTGTCGGGCCTGCGAGACGCGGCGAACCTCGCGTGGAAGCTGGCCTGGGTGATTCAGGGCCGCGCCCCCGAGGCCCTGCTGGACACCTATGCGGTGGAGCGCCGTCCGCACGTGCGCGCCCTGCTCGACGCCACCGCGCGGCTGGGCGCGGTGTTCACCTCGCGCAGCACGCCCATGGCCTGGGTCCGGGACACGGTGCTCCGGGGCCTCCAGGCCATTCCCGCCGCGCGCCGCTTCGTGGAGGGCGTCCAGTTCAAGCCGGCGCCGTCCATTGAAGAAGGATGGCTGCTGGGAGGCCGCCGCTCGGGCCGCAGGGCCGCGGAGGGCAGCTACCTTCCGCAGCCTCGCGTGCGCCGCGCGTCCGGCGAGGAGCGCCTGCTGGATGACAGCCTCGGCTCCGGCTTCGCGGTGCTGAGCCGGGGCGGCAGCCCGGGGACGGAGGTGGCTCGCGAGCTGGCCGAGTCCCTGGGCGCCCGCGCCGTCACCGTGCGCTCCGCGGGGGTGCCGGGGGTGGACGTGGACAGCGTGGAGGACCACACCGGCAGGCTGTCGGAGTGGTTCCGGGAGCATGGCGCGGACGTGGCCGTGGTGCGGCCGGACCGCTTCGTCTTCGGCGCGGTGCCGCTGGCCCGGATGCCCGAGCTGCGCGCGGCGCTGGGTGTCGAAGAGGCGTGAGTCATTGACACGCATATCAGGAATTGCAGACACGGGGGTCCAAAAGACCTCTGGGATGTGATGTCTGACTCGCCCGAGCACAATGCGTTGCGTCTGTCCATACCTCCCCCGGGGGTTGCAACGAAGTCCGGGAGGGGAGCAGGCTTCCAACCCGCCGTGATGGCAGACATCCACGCGACCTTGGGGGAAATGGCTTGCAGCCGACACTGGATGCCGCGCTTCTCGACGCGCTGGACCGCCACGCCCGGAGACGCGCGCAAGGCATTGCAACGCTGAGCACGCTCGTCGGGCCACCGGAGCGGGCGCTGCGTGTCTGGACAGAATGGCTTCAGCGCCGGGGCCAGAGCGTCGTCCTCGTGGACGGCGACGACGTGCGGGCGGTCGTCTCCGCGTGGGCGGCGGCGATCGCCAGGGAGCGGGACCTGGTGGGGGACGCGGAGGCGTTCGTCGCTCGCTCACAGCCCCAGGGGCAGGCCCGGATGCTCCAGTTCCGGGGCAAGACGGCGCACCAGCGGCGGGTGTTGATGGAAGGCCTGACGCCTCCGCAGGGCCAGTCCGCGGCCTGGGAGCTGTGCCGGGCCCTCCTGGAGAGCCCCGTCTCGACGCCGTCCGGTGCCCTCCCGGACGTGGTCGGCCAGGCCATCGGCCGAGCGCCGCTGCCGGCCCTCCAGGCGTTGATGGCCATGGTGCCCGCCGCCAACACGCCGGCCCTGCGCGTCCGGTCCAGCGCCTCCGACTTCCGAGCGCTCAGGACCGCCGCGGCGCTGTGCTCCGCGGCCCCCGCGCTCACCACGGGCTGCGTGCTCTCCACCGAGGTCCTCGCCGAGCACCTCCGGCGCGAGGAGTCGCATGCCCTCGCCATGCTGCGGGAGGGCCGGCTGGACCTGGCGGAGCCGGCGCCCGACGAGGATGCCCCCGAGTTCCCCGAAGCGGTGGTGGCCTCCACGGCCGCCCGGCTCCGGCAAGAGGGCTCGTCCGCGCAGGTGGTCGCGCTCTACGAATCAGCGGTGCGCACCATCGCCTCCGCCTCCCGTGAAGCCAATGGCCGCGCGCGGAGCGAGGCGGAGCGCTTCCTGCACGCCCGGCTCCAGGAGCATGCCCCCACCCGGGGCCTCTTCGTCCTCAATGACACGTTGGACCTGGGTGACGGTGGCCGGGCGCTGGAGGTGGACCTGCTCTGCAGGGCGCTGCACCTGGCCGTGGAGATTGACGGCTACTTCCACTTCCGCAGCCCGGATGGCTTCCGCCGGGACCGGCGCAAGGACGTCGCCCTCCAGCGCGCGGGCTACTGGGTGGTCCGCTTCCTCGCGGACGACGTGGTGACGCGGCTGGAAGAGATTCTGGAAACACTCGACACGTTGATTGCCACCCGCAGGGGTGAGCTCACCGGGAAGGACGCATCGAATGGGAAGCGCTGAGCAGCGGCTGTCAGGCATTGCCTTGTCCTGGCTCATGACGCGCGGTGAGCGGCGTGGGACGCGCAAGGAACTGGAGGCGGCGCTCCGGCCCTTCGTGGAGCACCGGCTCAGCCGCTCGGAATGGAAAGCCCGCTTCGAGTCATTGCTGGAGTCGCTGCTGGGCGGTGGGACGGTGGCCCTGCGCGGACGCAGCGGCCTGGAGCTGACGCCCACGGGGCGGACGGCCGTGCTGCGCTTCCTCCACCTGGACCAGCCGCCGCGCGGGCTGACGTGGCAGAAGCTGAAGGCGACCCACCTGGTGGCGCTCAGCCTGGACCTGCCGGCCTCGAAGGCCGTGGTGGCGCGGATGAAGGACGCGGACGGCGTTCGCGCCGCCGCGCTCCAGCGACAGCACGGACTGGATGCCGAGGAAGGTCTCACGCTGGCGCAGACGCGGGACCGGCTCTTGTGGCGGGAGCTCGGTGTCGAGACGGACCGGCCCTTCACCTTGAGCGCGGTGCAGGCGCACTTGCTCGGGAAGATGCTGGACACGGAGACGAAGGACCCGCGCAAGGGCGTGGAGCAGTTGGCGGCCCGTGCGGCCGGCGCCTCCCGCGCGGACGCGGAGGTCGTGAGGCTGTCGCTGCTGCGGCGGTTCGCTGTCGCGCAGGCAGACGACGCTTCCGAGGATGAACCGGAGGTCCGAGCGGCGCCGGGCTCGGAGGCGCAGGCTGCCCCGGCCGCCTTCGCCGAGCGCGTGCTGTCGGTCGCCCGCGACCTGCCCACGGGCCGCTTCGGCGCGAACAAGGTCTTCATCTCCCACGTGTGGAAGGCCCTCCAACCCGAGTGGCGCACCCGCGAGGCCTTCAACGCGGCGCTCCTGGAAGCCAACCGCACCCGCCTGTTGTCCCTGACGCGCGCGGACCTCGTGTCCGCCATGGATCCGAAGGACGTGGCCGAATCCGAGGTCCAGTCCTTCGGCGCCAGCTTCCACTTCGTTGTCGTCTAGCCCGAACCCAGGAGCGCCCCGTGGCCAACGACCCCCGTCTCGAACCCTTCCTCGACGATTCCCGCGAGGTCTTCACCAGCGTCGAACAAGGCCAGCACATCTGGCAGGCGGACCCGTACGACGTGGAGACCCTCAACGCGCCGGCACGACGGGCCTTCAAGCGGCTGCTCGACAAGGCCTCGTCAGACTCGCCTCCGAGCGCCGGCAAACTGCTGCTCCTGCTCGGTGAGTCAGGCAGCGGCAAGACGCACCTGGTTCGTGCCTTCCGGAACACCGCCCACGGGCAGCGCCAGGGCTTCGTCGGCTACATGCCGATGACCGTCGACGTGACGCAGTACGACCGCTACATCCTGTCCAACCTCATCGACTCCCTGGACAAGCCCTTCGATGAGGCGGGCGACGATGACGACAGCGGGCTGATGCACCTGTCGGATGCACTGATGGCCCAGTGCACCAGCGCCTACGCGCTGCACCTCAAGGATGAGCAGATCCTGGAGGGCGAGGAGCTGCACGGCACCATCCGGGTCGTGGCGGACGAGCTGCTGATGGACCCGCGCTTCCGGGACGTGGAAGTCGACCTGCTGCGCGCCCTCATCTACCTGCATCGGAGAGATCCCCGCCTCAACCGCCGCATCTTCCACTGGCTGCGCTGCGAGAGCCTGTCCGAGGCGGACCAGCGCGTCATCGGCAACCTCATTCCCCGGACCGCCGACGACGCACCGGCGCGAATGGTGGAGCACCTGGGGCGCCTGATGGGCGGCCTGGGACAGGCGCTCGTGCTGTGCGTGGACCAGGTCGAGGACGTCAGCGACTTCGAGCAGCGTCCGCAGATGGAGAACTCCTTCCGGCGCGCGATGAACAGCCTCGCGGCCATCGCGAGCAAGGTGCCTCGCGCGGTCGTGGTCTTCTGCTGCCTCACGGACTATTGGGTGAAGATGAAGCCCCTGCTCAACCGGAGCACGGTGGACCGCATCGAGAACGACCCAGAGCCCGTGATGCTCGAGGCCACGGTCACCGCCGACACGGCCCGGGACCTCGCGGCGCGCCGACTGCAAGCCCTGTTCGAGCAGCGTGGGTTCACGCTCTCCCCGTCGGACCCGACCTGGCCCATTCCCGCGGACGGCTTCGAGGTGCTTGGCGGGCACCGCGCCCGTGACGTCCTGAACGAGTGCCGCCGCTACCGCGACCGGGCCATCCAGGACGGCAAGCTGCCCGCGAGCTTCCCGCTGCAGCGCCCCCAGGAGCTGGGGAAGCCCCACACCCCGGCGGAGCCGCGGCACCAGGTCCTGAAGCCGGACATGGACCAACTGTGGACGGACTTCCGCGCCACCTTGCGCATCGACCCGCCCGAGGAGCCCGCGGATGTCGCCGAGCTGCTGGCCTGGGCCATCGAGGCGGGAAGCAAGGAGCTCGGCGACGCCAGGCGCTTCGACGTCAAGCCCAAGGAAAAGGAGATGCTGGACGTCCAGCTCCATCCGGAAGGGAGCAGGCTCCTCATCGCGCTGTGCGAAAAGGACTCGCGAGGCGGCGGCCTCGGCAAGCAGATGACCGAAGCCCTCAAGAAGGCCTCGGGGAAGACCCCCGTCATCGTGCGGACCACGGACTTCCCTCCCGCTCGGCCCGGCGGTGTCATCGCCGAGCAACTGGGCGCGCTGCTCCGCAAGGGCGGACGGCGGGTCGTCGTCGGAGACACCGAGCTTCGGGACCTCATGGCCCTGCGCACCTTCCGCGAGAAGCACGCGGGCGAGGCCGCGCTCACGGAATGGAGCCGGACGGCACGCCCCATCACCCGGCTCAAGTCCGTGGGCGACATGCTGGGACTGGAGAAGCCGGACACCACGCCTCCGTCCCCTGGAACGAAGGCTCCAAACAAGCCCGCGCTCAAGAACGGTGGCGCGTCGCCCATGGGCAATGTCGGCGCCAGGAGCACCGCCACGAAGGCGCAGTCGGAGCTGTTCGCCAGCCCGCGAACGCAGCCTGATGGGGCCCCCCTCGCGCCCGACGTCCTCTCCGGAGCGAAGTCCAAACCCTCGACGCGTGCCGAAACGAGTGCCCGGGAAGCGAGGGACCTGCGCGAACACCGCGAGCCCGCCGTCTCGCAAGGGCACCAGCACGGCAGCGCCGAGCTCCTGGCGGAGGACCCGCTGACGGGCATCACCGTCGAGTCGCAGATGCTGACGGGACACACCCTGACACCGCCGCGGGGACTGAAAGCCACCATCGGTTTCAAGGGCAACGAGCCAACAGCCGCCTCGCCCCCCTCCGCGCGCCCCACGGAGACACTCACGGGCCCCATGCGGATTGGTACCTCCGAAGGTGTGTTCAGCCAGGTCGTGACGGTGGAGCCCTCCGAGCTGACCCGCCACAGCGCCTTCCTGGGCACCACCGGCAGCGGCAAGACGACACTGGCGCTCAACGTCCTGGAGCAACTGCTCCTCCGAGGCATTCCGGCCATCCTCGTCGACCGGAAGGGAGACCTCGCCGCCTACGCGCGGGAGCTGTCCTGGGAGGAGCACCTGGACGACCCCGCCCTCATCGAGCGACGCCGCCTGCTGCGGGAGCGGGTCGAGGTCGCGCTCTACACGCCAGGCCGCTCCGACGGACGGCCGCTGGCCATCCCGGTGATTCCCCGCGGCCTCGAAAGCCAGTCACCCGAAGAGCGTGAACAGGGAGTGCAGCAAGCCGCGGACGCCATCGCGGGCATGCTCGAATACAAGACCAGTCCCAACGACAAGGCGGCCCGAGCACTGCTCACCCAGGCCTTGCGCCTGCTGGTCCAGCGGCCACCGGGAAGCGAGTTGACGCTGGAAATGGTCCAGAAGTTCGTCGCGGAACAGGACGAGTCGCTCAGGCAGGAGACGGGGGGCCTGCCGCCCAAGACCTTCGCCAAGCTCGCTCAGGACCTTGAAGTGCTTCGGCTCGACCTTCGCCCTCTGATGGCCACGGGCGGTGAACGGCTGGACATGAATGAGCTGCTCGGGCTCGGCGCCGCGCGCAAGCCGGGCAAGACGCGCTTGAGCATCATCAGCACCAAGTACCTGGGGGACCTCAACCGCATCCGCTTCTGGGTGTCACAACTGCTGCTGGAAGCGAACCGCTGGACCAGCCAGCACCCCGCTTCCAAGCTCCAGGCCGTCGTGCTCTTCGACGAAGCCGACATCTACCTTCCCGCGACGAGCAAGCCCGCGACGAAGCAGCCGATGGAGAACCTCCTCAAGCGTGCGCGCTCGGCGGGGCTGGGCGTCATGCTGGGCACGCAGAGCCCGGGTGACCTGGATTACAAGTGCCGGGAGAACGTGCGCACCTGGTTCGTCGGCGGGGTGAAGGAAGACAACGCCCTGAAAAAGCTCAAGCCCATGTTCACCGAGGCCCGGATCGACGCCGAGACCCGACTCCCCGGCCAGAAGCCGGGCCAGTTCCATGTCCTGCGCGAGGGGAAGGTCCAACAACTGAGGGCGGACCGCTCCGCGATTCGCACCGATCAACTCTCCGAGGACGACATCCTCAAGGAGGCCCGCCGCACGCTGGAGCGCAGCTCAGAGTGAGCCCTGCCCCGGGGGCCCGTCATGGAGGCGCGGCGGACAGGACGAACGTTGATTCCATCCTGCATGCCCAGCCTGGGGCCTCCATTGAGGAGGCAGCGTGGAAGGAACGCTCATTCCACCGGAACCGGCCCAGCCCGGGCCGTCCGTGGACGTGGCGGGCTGGACGGAACGCTCATTCCATCCTCGCCCCCTGGCTGAGAGGCCCTTCCGTCGGCGAAGTGCCGTAATAGGAACGGCCATTCCACCCTGGCAAGCGAGCCGGAGCCCTCCGTAGGCGTGACTTCGTGGATGGAACGTTCATTCCACCAACCTCCGGCCCGGTAGCGCTCCCGAGACGTGGCAACCTGGACGGAACGTTCATTCCGCCCGAGCCACCCGGCCCGGGGCGCTCAACCTCAGCGGCCTGGACGGAACGTTCCTTCCAGGCGGCGGCCGGCGCGGTTCCTGGTATCAAGCGCCTCGCCATGAGCCGCCCGCCCTCCCCCACGCGCTTCCCGGACCGGACGTCCTTCCAGGCATTCGTGGCCCAGGGCTACAACCAGGTGCCCGTGGTGCGGCGGCTCCCGCTGGGTGCGCTGCGTCCCGTGGACCTCCTGCGGACCCTCCCCGCCGAAGGCCGGTTCCTGCTGGAGAGCACCCGGGTCAGCGCCGAGGGGCGCTACTCCTTCCTTGGCGCCCAGCCCTTCCTGCGCTTCACCGCCCAAGGAGGACAGTGCTTCATTGACGGCACGCTCCAGCAGGGCTCACCGCTGGAGGTGCTCCGCACGCTGCTGCGCCGGTGGCGCGGCGTGCGCCATCCCGGAATGCCGCTCTTCTGTGGCGGCGCGGTGGGCTTCTTCGGCTACGAGGCCGCGCACTGCTTCGAGCCCCTCCCACGGCACCCACGGGACGACCTGCACCTGCCCGAAATCGCCCTGTCGTTCGTCGACACCTTCCTCGCCGTGGACCACCACGAGGGCCACCTCCTCGCGGTGGCCACGGGCGCGGACTGGGAGGACTGCGAGCGCCGGCTGGACACCCTGGAAGCCCACGTCCGCTCGGCCACGCCCACGGCTCCGCCCACGCCCCCCGCGATGGAGGGCCCCTCCGCGCGGTACCGCTCCAACTTCACCCAGGAGGCCTACCTGGACGCGGTGGAGCGCGTGCGCGAGTACATCCGCGCCGGTGACACCTATCAGGTCAATCTCTCTCAACGGCTGGAGGTGGACTTCCCCGGCGAGCCGCTCGCGCTCTACGAAACGCTGTCCGCCATCAACCCGGTCCACTTCGCCAGCTACCTCGAAGGCGATGGCTTCCACGTCGTCAGCGCCTCACCGGAGCGACTCGTCCGGGTGGAGGACGGCCGCGCCACCACCCGTCCCATCGCGGGCACGCGCCGGCGGGGGACGCCCGAGGAGGAGGCGCGCTTCGTCCACGAGCTGCGCACCAACGAGAAGGAGCGCGCCGAGCACGCCATGCTCGTGGACCTGGAGCGCAACGACCTGGGCCGGGTCTGCGCCTACGGCTCCGTCGCAGTGACGAAGCTGATGGACATCGTCGAGTACGCCCACGTCCTCCACATCGAATCAGAGGTCGTCGGCCAGCTCGCGCCGGGCGTGGAGCCGCTGGACGTGGTGGGCGCGCTCTTCCCCGGAGGGACGATTACGGGCGTGCCGAAGATTCGGACGATGCAGCTCATCACCGAGCTGGAGCCGCACGCCCGGGGGCTCTACACGGGCTCGCTCGGGTACCTGTCCTTCACGGGGGACCTGGACCTGAACATCGTCATCCGCACGCTGGTGGTGAAGGACCACCGGGCCTACGCACAGGTCGGAGGCGGCATCGTCCACGACTCGCAGCCCCGCCAGGAGTACAAGGAGACGCTCAACAAGGCGCGCTCGCAGCTCCTGGCCCTGGCAGCCGTGGGGAGGACGGGATGATTCTCGTCATCGACAACTTCGACTCCTTCACGTTCAACCTCGTGCAGGCGCTGGGCGCGCAGGGCGCCGAGCTCAAGGTGGTGCGCAACGACGCCATCACCGTGGCGCAGGTCGAAGCGCTCCGGCCCGACCACATCCTCATCTCCCCCGGCCCCTGCACGCCCCACGAGGCGGGGGTGTCCATGGCCGTCCTCCGCGAGCTCGGCGGACGCGTCCCCATGCTGGGCGTGTGCCTGGGGCACCAGTGCCTGGGGCAGGTGTTCGGCGCGAAGGTGATACGCGCACCGGTGCCGGTGCACGGCAAGACGGCGGCCATCGAGCACTCCGGCCAGGGCGTCTTCCGAGGCCTGCCCGTGCCCTTCACCGCGGCCCGCTATCACTCGCTCGTCGTGGACACGGACAGCCTGCCCGCGTGTCTGGAAGTCACGGCGTGGCAGGACGGCCTCATCATGGGCCTGCGGCACCGCGAGCTGCCGCGCCTCGAAGGCGTCCAGTTCCACCCTGAATCGTTCCTCACGCCCCAGGGGCCCCGGCTGCTCGCCAACTTCCTGGAGCCGGCGCGCTGAGCGCACGGGAGGCGGCAATGTTCTCCACGGTCGCGGTGAACGGCGAGGTGCGGCGCTGGGAGGACCTGCCCCTGCGGGACTTCGCCCAGGGCTTCTTCTTCGGGGCCGGCTTCTTCACCACCTTCCGCATCGAGGCGGGCAGGCCGTGGTTCCTCGCCCGGCATCTGGCGCGGCTGCGCGCCAGCCTGGGCGCCTTTCCAGGCGCGGTGCGCCCTCCTCCCCCCGAGCACCTCACCGAGGACGCGGTCCGCGAATCCCTCCAGCGCTGCCTGCGCGCCGATGCCGCCCTGGGCCCGGCCTTCCAAGGTGTGGGGAAGTTGTCGGCAAGTGACGGCCGGGTGCTGCTCACCTTCCGCGCGCACTCGCCAGACCTGGAGCGGCTTCACCACGAGGGCCGCGCGTTGGACAGCCAGGAGCCCGGAGCCTACCGCCGCGGCGACCCCACGCTGAACCACAAGGGCCTGTCCTACTTCCGCCAGTACCGGGTCATGGAGCGGCTGCCCCTGCTCGGCAATGAAGCGGGCGAGGTCTGCGAGCTGCCCACGGCCAACGTCTTCGTCCAGTGGGACGGCGCGCTCGTCACGCCGCCGCTGTCCGCCCCATGCCTTCCCGGCATCATCCGCGAGGTGCTGCTGGAGGCAGGACACGTGGGCCCGCTGCCCGTCCTGGAGCGGCCGGTGCCGTTCGCGCGGCTCTCCCAGGCGAGCGCGTGCGCCTTCACCAACGCCGCCCAGGTCGCCACGGGTGTGCCGAGCCTCCTCGGTCGGGCGCTTCCCGACAGCCTGGCCCTGGCTCACGACCTCCGGCGCCTCGTCGAGGGCATCGCGGCGCGCGAGCGCTGAAGCCCCTACGGCGCGGGCCGCGCCTTGAGTCTGTCCATGGGCGTCACCCGGCCCGCCGGGCGAATCTCCCAGACGGCGTTCCACACCGTGGACCAGTAGGCGTTCGTCTCCAGCCGAGCGACCTCGACCACCTCGAAGGACGCCGCGTCGACCGGCGGGGGCTGGGTCCCCAGCCAGAAGAAGCGCTCGTAGGCGGCGCCGTGCTCCCGCAGGTAGGGGCCCAGCGTCTGGAGCGTGAGGAAGCCCCGCTCGGGGTAGCCATCCGCCACCACGGGGGCGCGTGTGAAGGGATGGACCCACCAGAGCTGCGGCCCCAGCAGCAAGTCCCGCTCGGTGACGTGGGCCTCCACCCATGCCGGCACCGGGGCAATGCGCTCGCGGAGGTGGTGGAAGCCTTCCCGGGGCTGCCGGACGCGCGCGTGCAGCGGGGCCCAGAGATGTCCCGCCACCACCACCACGCCGGTGGTGACGAGCACCCGCGCTGACATCAACCGGGAGCGCTCCACCAGCGCCACCAGCACCGCCGCCGTCACCGGCAGCAACCCCACGCCCAGCGGCGCCAACAGGCGGCCATCCAACGTGTCCATCTGCGTGCGGGTGGCCGACCAGAACAGGCCCGCGACATACGACACCGCCATCAGCGCCGCGGGCCGCAGGCGCGCCAGCGCGTCATCTGGCGGGAGCGCCCCCTTCACACCTCGAAGCGCGGGCAGCAGCAGCCACACCGTGGCCGCCACGCACAGCACGCCGAACGCGCCAAAGGACGCGTCCCCCAGCAAGGTCTCCACCCCACTGAGCAACGAGGCCACCAGCCCCGCGCCGCGCGGCGCCCGGGGCGGCCCCAGGGCCTGTCCGAACAACGCGACGTTCCGGATGAACCACGGCGCCACCACGAGCCCGAGCCCCGCGCCCAGCGCCACCGCGTTCACGACGTGCCGGCGCCAGGGCCCGCCCGCCTCACGGGCCCACACGAAGCGCCACGACAGGAGCCCGGGCACGACGAACAGCGCCGCGTAGCGCGTCAGCACCGCCAGCCCCAGCAGCGCCCCCACCAGGAAGGAGCGGCCAGCACCGTCCGCCCCCCGGACCTCTCGCGCCAGCGCGAGCGCGAGCAGCGCGACGCACAGGGGCTCGGACCATGCCGCGGCCGCCACGTGCCCGAAGGGGCGGTACAGGATGATGAGCACCGCGCACGTCCAGAGGTACCGCGCGCCCTGTCTCGCGGGCGCCATGGAGAAGAGCGCCCCGGCGAGCACGGCGAAGCACAGCAGGTGCAGGGTGATGACCGCCGCATCCGGCCCCAGCCACAGCAGGGCGGCCCAGGCCATGGGGAACAGGGGCGGCCACAGGTCCAGCGGCCGGGGCGCGGCCGTGTCCACCGCGAGCAAGGTCCCCGACAGCCCCGAGCCCGACAGCAACCCGCGGGCCACGGAGAAGTAGTGCAGCGAGTCCGGCGTGTACTGGAGCCCCAGGCAGAACAGGCCGAAGGCCGCCGTGACGCCGAAGACACCGAGCCAGAAGGCCCGCGCGGAGATGCCGCCACGCTCACGGGCCGCGGAAACGTCCATGGCCAGGCAGTCTACACGTGACGGCCACGCCCGCCGTCCGTCAGCAACCGCCACGCGCCCTCGGCCACGTCGCGCCCGGGCAGGTGCCGCTCGAAAACGGTGCCCACGCCTTCCGCGTCCGAGCCGTGGAACCCCAGTGCCAGCATGGGAGCCTCCAGGCGCTGGACCTGCCCGTCCACCCGGACCTCCGTCCCCGGACGCCGCTCTCATTCCAGCCGCCGGCGCCTGCACTCTCCAACGCCCACCTGCCTCCGTATCAGGCTCCGTCCAGGCCAGCCATGCAGCATGTCTACCTTCAGAAGCGAATGCGCGCGGGCACCCGGCAGGGTGAAGCCCCGCGCCAGTCCCCCTGAACCGGAAGGAGTCAGCATGGGAAGCGTCAGTGACGGCAGCATTCAAGGCAGCAGGTACGCGCAGCGCCCGGAAGGAGGCCCCGCGTCCGGGCTCGGACAGGCTGGCAAGGAGCAGGCGAAGCAACTGGGCAGCGCCGCGAAGGAGCGCGTCTACCACCAGGTGGAAAGCCGCCGGGGAGACCTGGCCAAGGGCATTCGGGGATTCGTCTCCACGCTGGAGAGCCTCTCGGACAGGGACGAGGCGAAGGTGGCGCGGCCGCTGCTCGGCGGCGCGGCGGGGCTGCTGCGCCGCACGTCCGAACGACTCGAGAACGAAACCACCGACGAGCTGCTCGCGGATGCCCAGTCCCGGGTGCGCGAGCGGCCGGGGCTCTTCATCGCGGGCTGCGTGGCGGCGGGCTTCGCGCTTGGCCGGCTCATCAAGGCCTGAGGGGAGCGCCAGGGATGGAACCCACGATTCCCCATCAGGGCGCGGACGGTTTTGGCGCGCTCTTCTCGGAGTTCACCGCGCAGGCACGCCGCCTGGTTCGCGCCGAGGTGTCCCTGGCGCGCACCGAGCTGCGCGCGGAAGCAAGGAAGGCGTCGGCCGGCGCGAGGCTGCTGGCGGGCGGAGGCGTGGTGCTGCTCCTGGGCGCCCTCACCTTCGTCGCCTTCCTGGTGGCGGCGCTGGCCGAGGCCCTGCCCCTCTGGGCCTCCGCGCTCATCGTCGCGGTGGTGCTGCTCGCCGTGGGCGGCGGCGTCGCCTGGAGCGGGCTCCAGCGGATGAAGCAGGTCCATGGGCCTGAAAGAACGATTCAAACCCTCAAGGAGGACGGGCAATGGGCGAGCAGGACCGCGCACGCCATGAAATCGCAGATTCACGGGCACGCATGAGCCACCTCGCGGACGAGCTGGCCCGGAGGGCGGAGCCCGACCGGTTGAAGGCGCTCGCGAGCGAGAAGGCAGCCGCGCTGAAGGAGCGTGCCCGCGAGGTCGCCACGCACAAGGCCACCGAGCTCAAGCAGCACGCGAAGGAGGCCGCCGTGGAGAAAGCCACGGAACTCAAGACGCAGGCCAGGGAGACAGTCATGCAGAGGAGCATGGAGTTGAAGGAGCGGGCCGATACCCCCAAGGGCTGGAGCTTGCTGGGCGCCCTCGTGGGAGCGGGCGTGGGTTCGGCCTTGATGCGCAAGGCCTTCACCCGACGCGCGGCGCGCCAGTACGACGAGTCCGATGGGGGAAGGGACGAACGGTGGCGCTACGACGGCCCGCGCGCCGGCCGGGATGACCTGCGCTCCACCCGGGAAGAGGCCCTGGGGGCGGGCATCGGCGGCATCCCGGAGCGGCGGGCGGGCGGCGAGGAAGCCCTCGCCGGCATGAGGGCCAGCGCCAGCGACAAGGCGCACGAGGTGAAGGGCAGAGCGGCCGACAAGGCCACCGAGCTTCGGGAGCGCACCACGGACGTCGTCCACAAGGCCCGCGAGCGGGCGTCCCACATGCGGGAGCGGGTGCCCTCGCGTGAGGACGTCCAGCATCGAGCGTCCGACTGGTTCGACCGCACGGCGGATGAGCAGCCCCTGCTGTTGGCCGTGGGCGGCATCACGCTGGGCATGCTGGCCTCCACCCTGCTGCCGGTGACGGGACAGGAGCGCAAGCTCGTCGAGCCCGCGAAGCGCCGCGCGAAGGAGGGGGTCTCCCAGCTCGGCGGGCAACTCCACGAGAAGCTCCAGGGAGAGGAACAGCCAGCGTCTGGCGGTGTGGGGGGCCCGGCCCTGGCGCCGTCCGAGGCCTCCAGCGTCAGCGCGAGCCGCGTGGAGACCACCCGCCAGGAGGATTCAAGGAAAACGCATTGAAGGGCGGAGCCCCAGGCACCCAGGAGACCTGAACAAGCGACATTGACCGCGGAAGGCGCCGGGCCCAGGGCAGGCGGGCGCCCCCGGCGCGCGGGGGCCTGCCTCGCCGCCGTTTGACTCGGCCCAGGGCCTCTGCCATGTGCGCGGCCGTGGCCGTCCCTCCAGAGCTCCTCACCGCCGCCAGCCATCCCCCGCCGCCGGGCGCCGCCGTCGCCTTCACCATCCGGCTGGGCGAGGCGCTGCACCGCTACGGCACGCCCGCCCACCGCCTGGAGCTGCTGATGCAGCGCGTGTCGGAGCGCTTCGGCCTGGAGGGGCGCTTCTTCTCCACGCCCACGTCCATCTTCTCGTCGTTCGGGCCGCCGGAGGCGCTGCGCACCTCGCTGGTCCGCGTGGAGCCGGGCGACATGGACCTGGAGCGGCTGGCGCTGCTGGACTCGCTGGCGGACGACGTCATCCACGGCCAGGTGCCGCCCGCCGAGGGCGCCCAGCGGGTGGAGGCCATCCTCGCGCAGCCCGACCGCTTCGGCCCGGCGCTCCAGCTCCTGTGCTGGACCCTGGCGGGCGGCGCCGCGGGGCGGCTGTTCGGCGGCGGGCTCAAGGAGATGGCGGTGGCGGCGTTCAGCAGCCTGCTCATCGGCGCGCTGGGGGTGCTCACCCGGAAGCAGCCCACCACGGCGCGGGTGCTGGAGCCGGTGGCCGCCATCCTGTCCTCCGCCGTCGCCGCGGTGGCCGCGAGCCTGATGGGGCCCCTCTCCGCCCAGGTGGCCACGCTGGCGGGCCTCATCGTCCTGCTGCCAGGCCTGTCGCTGACGGTGGCCATCAACGAGCTGGCCACGCGCAACCTCATCTCCGGCACCTCGCGGCTCACCGCGGCGGCGCTCGTCTTCCTCCAACTGGGCTTCGGGGTGGCCCTGGGCAGCCGGCTGTCGCTGGTGCTGCCCGCGCCGCCCGTCGCGCCGCTGCCGCCCGCGCCGCCGGACTGGACCCAGCTCCCCATGCTGCTGGTGGCCATCTTCGCGGTGTGCGTGCTCTTCCGCGCGCGCCCCCGGGACTGGGGATGGATTGCCGGCGCCTGCACCTTCGCGTTCGCGGGGGCCCGGCTGGGCTCGCTGCTGCTGGGGGCGCAGTTGGGCGCCTTCGTGGGCTCGCTGCTGCTGGCCATGGGCAGCAACGCGCTGGCCCGGCTGCGCAACAAGCCCTCCATCACCACGCTGGTGCCCGGGCTCATGCTGCTGGTGCCCGGCAGCGTCGGCTTCCGCAGCCTGTCCTCCCTGCTGGAGCGGGACGTGGTGGCCGGCGTGGACACGGCCTTCTCCATGCTGATGGTGGCCGTGGCGCTGGTGGCCGGGCTGCTGTCCGCCAACGCCCTGGTCCCCACGCGCAAGGTGCTCTGAGGCGCCGCGCCGCCTCAGCCCAGGCGGGTGACGTACACGGCCACCAGCGTCAGCAGGAAGTAGGGCACCAGCCCGCCCGCGCCGGCGTAGTCCTTCGCCATCCGCTGGCCGAAGAAGAGCGCCACCAGCGACACCGCGGAGAGCAGCGCGCCCCAGAAGGCCAGCGCCGCGCTGCCCGTGGCCACCAGCGCCACCAGGCCCGCGGCGCTGAGCGCGCCCGCCGCCAGCTCCAGCAGGGTGATGGTGGCCAGCATCAGGGGCACCACGCCGCGCAGCGGGCTCTTGGCGAAGTGGCCGGTGAGCCACCCCAGGTTTCCCTTCCAGTCGATGACCTTGTCGAGGCCCGACTGGAGGAAGAGGATGGCCAGGAAGACAGCGCAGAGCGCCTGGAGCAACCAGACGGTGAATGGGGGGGAGTCGAAGGGCGGCATGGCGCGCCCACTCTAGCCGCCTTGCGTCCAGGCCCAAGCCTTCTTGGCGGCACGGCAGGCGGGCAGGCCAAAGCGCCGCCCGTCCCTACCCTTCCATGAAGGCAGCCCTACCTTGACGGGCATGGCAACCGAGCAGACCGCCCGGCGTGTGTTCACCGGCCTCATCATCCTGTCCATCATCCTGCTGGCCCTGGTGGTCCGCCCGCTTGCCAAGGCCTTCTTCCTGGCCGCGGTGCTCGCGGGAACCTTCTACGGCCTCTATTCGCGGCTGAGCCGGAGGCTGCGCGGACGGCACAGCCTGGCGGCGGGGGTCATCGTCTCGGGGGTCATCCTGGCCCTGCTGCTGCCCCTGGGCGGCTTGACGGCCTTCGTCGTCACCGAGGTGTCCGATGGCGTGAAGTTCGTCTCCGACACGGTGCAGCGCGAAGGCGTGGAGGGGCTGATTGGCAAGCTGCCCGGCCCGGTGCGGGGCGCGGTGGATGGGCTGCTGGAGCGCGTCCCCCTGGAGCAGGCCGAGCTCGATGAGACGCTTCAGCAGCAGGTGAGCTCGCAGGGCGGCACCGCGGCGCGCGCGGTGACGGGTGTGGTGGCGGCCACCGGCTCCATCGCGTTCCAGACGGTGATGATGCTCATCGCCCTGTTCTTCCTGCTGACGGATGGCGCGAAGCTGGTGGGCTGGCTGGAGAGCGTGTCGCCCCTGCGGCGGGGGCAGACGGGGGAAATCCTCCGGGAGTTCCGCGGCGTCTCCGTGGCGGTGCTGGTGTCATCGGTGGCCACCGCGGGTGTGCAGGCGGCGGCGGCGCTCGTCGGGTTCCTCATCGCCCGCGTCCCCGCCTCGCTCTTCTTCGCGGGCGTGGCCTTCTTCATGGCGCTCATCCCGGCCGTGGGCGCGGCCATCGTCGTGCTCGTCGCCGCGGCGCTGATGTTCTTCAGCGGCCATCCCTGGGCGGCGCTGTTCCTGGCCATCTGGGGCACGGTGGTGGTGGGCCTGGTGGACAACGTCGTGAAGCCGCTCCTGGCCAAGCGCGGCATGCACCAGCACGGCGCCATCGTCTTCTTCGCGCTGCTCGGAGGCCTGGCCGCGTTCGGCACGGTGGGCCTGCTGCTGGGCCCGCTCATCGTCGCCTTCTTCCTGGCCCTGGTCCGCATCTACGAGCGCGACTACGGCCGGCCCACGCCGCGCCCCGGAGACCCGTCCACGCCAGGCGGTCAGGGCAGCGGCGAGGAGAGCCCCATCATCCGTCCGTCCACGCTGCCGGCGGAGTCGAGTGAGCGCGCGCCCCTGTCGCCCACGCCGCCGGAGCGCCACTGAGGCCCACCCCGCGGCAACCCGGCCCCGCTCCCCGCGCGGACGGGGAGCAGGGCCGGAGGACTTCACGGGAGACGTCTCAGAACGCCGCGCCCGTGACGCGGCGGCCCGGCGAGGACTTCAGGCTGGACAGCGTGCTGTGCAGCACGAAGGCCGCCGTGGCGCCCAGGTCCGGGTTGCGGTTGGCGGACACGCCGTCCGTGCCGCTCACCCCGGAGGACAGCACCGCGGACTCCACCACCGCGCCGGTGGCCGACTTCACGGTGACGGTGTCGCCGCTGTTGGACAGGCCCAGGGTGCCCGTGGAGGCCGTCACCGCGCTGGGCGTGCCGGACGGGATGCCCGCCGCGCCGCCGAACACCACGATGACGCCGCCGGCCGCCAGCGAGGTGCCGCTGGGGAAGGTGTGACGCACGCTGACCGCGTCGGACACCGTCCACCCGCTCAGGTCCACCGCGCCGGTGCCCGTGTTCACCAGCTCCACGAACTCGCCCGCGACGCTGGAGCCCGGCTCGTTCACCATCACCTCGTTGATGAGGACCTTGCCCGTGCCGCCGCTGGGGGCCGTGGTGATGCTGAAGGCCGCGTTGCTGGTGTCGCTGACGCTGGCGTTGGACGCGTCGCTGATGCGGACGCGGGCGGTGGTGGTGGCGCTGGACGGCACCGTCCACGCGTAGCTGCCCGCGGCGGCGGACGTGCTGGCGGCCAGGGTGCTCCAGGTGCTGCCGTTGAGCGAGTACTCCAGCTTCACGTTCGTGACGCCGGTGGACGTCCAGGTGATGTTGCGCACGCTGCCCGCGGCCCAGCTCTCGCCCCCGTTGGGCGCCGTCACCGTGACGGAGGCGTCATCGCCGGACGCGCCGTCCCCCGGGATGAGGAAGTCCTTGATGACGGCCATGTGCTGCATGCCGGAGGCGGCGCTGTCACCGTAGAGCGCGGGGGAGATGTCGCTCAGCGGCGAGTACACGCGCGTGTCCACGACGAGGCCGTTGGTGAAGGTGCTGCCGCCGATGACGACGGACGTCTGGTGCGCGTACAGGTCGGCGTCCACCAGCACATGGTCATACGGCCTGTTCCGGCCCGCGTTGGTGTTGCCATTGCCGTTCTTGTCCACCGGGTGCGGGCCAGCGGTGCGCACCACCTGGGACAGGGTGCTGAAGGTGGACTCGTTGCGGCTGCCGGTGTTCAGGTCACCGCCGACGACCAGGTAGTCACCCGCGGGGATGTTCGCCCGGATGCGGCTGACCAGGCTGCTGGCCTCCGAGTTGCGGTTGCCGCTGCTCGTGGTGAGGAAGTGCACGCTGATGGCCCAGAGGTCCTTCGGGCCCGGCACGTCGATGCGCGCCCAGGCGAAGTCGCGGTTGGAGACATACGGGTCATCCCACTCGCCCGAGGCGATGATGGGGTAGCGGCTGATGATGCCGTTGGGAATCTGCGCCCCGCCCTCTCGGTAGTAGTGGAACTGCGTGCCGAAGGCCGTGTCCACGAAGCTGCGGAGGTCCGCCGCGGAGTTCGACCTGTAGTTGAACTCCTGAATCATCACGATGTCGGCGTCCGTGCCCTGGAAGATGCGGATGCCGTGGCCCGGGTCGTAGTCCTGCCCGTTGCCGCTGGACGTGTTCGCCGCCAGCAGGCGGAGCCGGACCTCGCCCAGCGCATCCTGCCGCTGCCCGACGTCCGCGCCGTCGAGCCCCTCGGGCCCCCCGCCAGGTCCTCGCCACCACATGCCGCGAGCACCGCCAGCAACAGCGCGGCGGCATGTCGCCGCCAGGTCGACAGCCCATGGCTCGAAGGAGTTGCGTCGTCACGCATGATGTCCGGTCCTGCCCCTGAAAGGAGCGGTTGAGGGTTCGGCTGAGACATCCGCACGCTACCCGATTCACGGGGAATGAGATGCTCACCCGTCTTCTTTATCAGTCGGGACTGTCATGCGTTGCGTGAAACATGGGTGAAGCCGCGCGCGGCGCGCGTCACAGCGCGGCGGCCGCGGACAGCGCGACGGCGAGATAGCGAAGGCCCTTGCCCACCGTGACGAAGAAGACGAAGGGCAGCAGCCGCACCCCCAGCATGCCGCCGGCGATGACGAAGGCGTCTCCCACCACGGGCAGCCAGGACATGACGAGCACGGGCGCGCCCCACGTCCGCGTCCAGGCCTCCACCCGCTGCATGCGGGGCCCCTCCCGCTCACGGCGCCGCGCGTACCAGCGCCCCAGGGCGCCGCCGCCGCCGGCCGCCACCCAGCGCCCCAGGACGTAGAGCGACAGCGCGCCCAGGACGTTGCCCGTGGTGGCAATCAGGACGGCCGTCGCGGGCGCCGTCCCGCCGTAGACGAGCGCGGCCAGCAGCGCCTCCGACGGCACCGGCACGATGGAGCCCGCCAGCATCGCGAGGAGGAACAGCCCCGGGAGCCCCCAGGTGGCGAGTACGGACGGGTCGGGCATCAGCGGAGCGAAGGTGGGCGGCCCCAGCCTGCCATGCCCCCCGCCCGCTCGCACGCGCTTCAACCTCCGGGGGCGCAAACGCTGCGCGCCGCCCCGCCCGCGCGCTGGAATTGCGCCCGGCGACCGCTCGCGGACGCGTGTCCCCGGGGAGCAGGGGCCGCGGCGCACCGATTGCTACGGGGGAGTGACATCACCCCCAGCGAGGGAAGGAACTCCGCGCCCATGAGCAGCACCGTTGCCCCAGTCCCGAGCCCGAGCCAGAGCTCCGACCTCCGCCTCGTGCCGGTGGAGATTGCCCCCGAGACGTTCTGGGTGGGCAAGCGCGAGCCCGGCAACATCTTCTACGCCAACCCCTACCTGCTGCGGTTCCGCGGCACGGACAAGAAGACGCAGCGGCCCACGGAGTTCAACCTCCTCGTCGACCCGGGCTCGAGCAGCGACTTCTCCACCATCCACACCAAGGTGACGTCCCTCATCGGTGGCATGGACCGCCTGTCGGCCATGTTCATCAACCACCAGGACCCGGACGTGGGCTCGTCGGCGAGCATCATCTCCGCGCGCTACGCGCCCCGGGCCGGCCTGCTGTGCTCGGAGGACACCTGGCGGCTCATCGTCCACCAGAACCTGCCGCGCCACCGCTTCATCCCCACGGAGAAGTTCGCGCAGGGGCTCAGCGTGCCCACCGGCCACCGCCTGCTGCCGGTGCCCTCGCCCTTCTGCCACTTCCGCGGCGCCGTCATGCTCTATGACCCGCAGACGCGCGTGCTCTTCACCGGAGACCTCTTCGGCGGGCTCACGGACTCCAACGCCAGGGGCCTGTGGGCGGACGAGTCCGACTGGGCGGGCATCCGCGCCTTCCATCAAATCTACATGCCGGTGAACGCGGCGCTGCAACGCACGGTAGCGGCCATCCGCAAGCTGGAGCCGGGCGTGGACATCATCGCGCCGCAGCACGGCCGCATCATCCGGGGGCCCCTGGTGCAGCAGTTCCTGGAGCGTATGGAGAAGCTCCAGGTGGGCCTGGACATCATGGACGAGGCGCAGGACAAGACGCACCTGCAGGCCTGGAACGCCGTGCTGGACCGGGTGCTGGCGCTGGCGCGCGGCTACCTGGGCGACTCCGTGGAGGCCAAGCTGACGGCGAGCCAGGAGCTGGCGGACACGTCTCAGTACGACGGCACGCGACTGGTGGTGAACCGCCTGGGCAAGTGGACGCTGGAGCACGTAGTGGACCTCCTGTGCCACGGCGAGCCGCCGGAGATCGCCGGCCCCATCATCGTCGAGGCCACCAGCGCCGCGGCCGAGTACAACCTGCCCACCCCGCACCTGGACATCGAGGGCGTGGGGGCACCGTCCCACGTCTCGCTGCTGGACCCCTGACACCCACGCCGCGACGACGCAGCCGAGGGAGGCCGAGGTGCACTCGACCGACGACGAAGACCGCGTGGCGTACCTGGGGGGCGCCGCGCTGGAGCCGCAGCCGCGGGTGACGCCGCCGCCGGCCATCGTGAAGCCGCCCCCGCGCGCCGGCTTCCCCCCCGCGCCGCCGCGCGCGGAGACTCCGCCCGAGGCGGCGCTCCGCCCCGTGACGCCGCCGCCCGCCCTGTCGCTGGGCGAGACGCTGCGCCCGGTGACGCCCATGTCACCCCACGGCACGTGGCTCCAGGGCGTCCCGGTGCCCGCGCCCTCCAGCGTCATGCGCGGCCTGGTGCCCGGTCAGACAGTGGCCCAGCGCTACCGGGTGGAGCGCTGGCTGGGCGCGGGCGGCAGCTCCACCGTGTACGAGGCCACCGACCTCCGGCAAGACGTGCGCGTGGCCCTCAAGGTCCTCGCGGTGCCCCACGCGGATGACGCGCTGGTGGCGCGCTTCCGCCAGGAGGTGGAGCACGCCCGGGCGCTGGAGCACGTCAACATCCTGCGCGTGTTCGACGCGGGCGTGGACGGCGAGCGGCACTTCCTCACCGTGGAGCTGCTGGACGGCGTGGACCTGCGCCAGCGGCTGCTGGAGCGGCGCGCCACGCTGGCGGAGGCGCTGCGCTGGCTCACCCATGCGACGGTGGCGCTGGAGCACGCGCACGGCAGGGGGGTGCTCCACCGCGACGTGAAGCCGGCGAACCTCTTCATCACCCGCACCGGCGTGCTCAAGCTGATGGACTTCGGGCTCGCCAAGAGCACGCACGTCATGGGGACGACGGCGCAGGGCGCGGTGCTCGGCACGCCGGAGTACATGGCGCCGGAGCAGGTGACGGGCAACCCCGCGGTCTCCCCGGCCACGGACTTGTACGCGCTGGGCGTGGTGGCCTACGAGCTGTTCACCGGCCAGCTCCCGTTCCGCCACCCGGAGCCCGTGCCGTTGATGTTCCTGCACGTCCAGGAGCGCCCCGTGCCACCGCGCACGCTGCGGCCGGACCTGCCGGAGCCCTTCGAACGCGTGGTGCTGAAGCTGCTGGAGAAGCGCCCCGAGGACCGCTACCGGACCGCCACCGAGCTGCGCTCCGCGCTGGCCAGGCTGTGGCCGCGGGCACTGCAAGGCCCTGCGCCAACGCTGGCGGCACCGGCACCGCCGCGCGCGAGCCTCCGGACGCCGGACCCGGGAGGCCACACGGGCTGAGCGGAGAGCCTGCCCCTCACCCCGCCGGCACGGCTCCAAAGCCGTGGGGCCCAGCCTGCGCGAAGACGCAGCGCCAGCCCCGCCGCCGAGATGGCCCCCCATCCGGCAGCGACGCGCAGTCGCCCACCGCGCCCGCCATCACGCGCCCGAAGCCGTGGGCTCCGTCCTGCCCGGAGCCAGCAGCGCCAGCCCGAGCGCCGCGATGGCGGTGAGCCCCGCGGCGAGGCCGAACTGCACCGCGAAGTGCCCGCTGGCCAGCGCGAGCACGGCCACCGCCAGCGAGCCGCCCAGCAGCCGCGTGGCGTAGAGCGCGCTGGTGACGATGCCCCGGTGATGCCAGGGCGCGCGGGACTGCGGTCCAATCAGCGACGTACTGGCGGCCGGTCCCAGGCCCAGGCCCAGCACCGCCAGGCCCACCAGCGCGGCGGGCACGCCCCATCCACGCGCCGCGGCCAGGGACAGCCATCCCGCCCCCAGCGCCGCCACCGCGAAGCCCACGCCCGCGCTCAGCCGCATGCCGCCGCGCACCAGCAGCTTCACCCCGAAGGTGGAGCCCACGGACCACCCCAGCAGCATCGGCAGCAGCGCCAGGCCCGCCGCCAGCGGCGTGTGGCCGCCCTGCTCCGTCATCCACAGCGGCACCCAAGCGGCCATGCTGTACAGCAGCGCGCCACCGGCCATGCCGCCCGCGACGCCGCAGAGCACCGCGCGGTCCCGCAGCAACTCCGCCGGGAGCAACGGCGACACCGTCGTGCGCTGCTGCCGCACCAGCAGCCAGCCCGCGCCCACGGCGGCCAGCGCGCAGGCCCAGCGCAGGCTCGCGGCGCCCGGCTCCAGCGAGAACAGGAGCAGCGCCGCCGAGGAGCCCGCGAGCACCGGCCCCCACCGGTCCATGCGCACCTCCGGACGGCGAGGCGGGTCGCGGTACGACAGGTACAGCAGCGCCGCGGCGAACAGGCCCACCGGCACGTTGACCAGGAACACCCAGCGCCATGTGGCGTGCATCACCAGCCAGCCGCCGATGAGCGGCCCCACCACGTTGCCGGCGCCCCAGGCCCCGGTGAAGAGGCCCTGCACGGCGGCGCGCTCGCGCAGCGTGTAGAGGTCCGCGGAGATGGTGAGCGTGGTGGGCTGCAACGCGCCCGCGCCCAGGCCCTGGATGACGCGGAAGGCGATGAGCCCCGGCACCGAGTCCGCCAGGCCACACAACGCCGAGCCCACGAGGAACAGGCCCATGCCCGCGAAGAAGACAGGCTTGCGCCCCAGCCGGTCCGCCAGCTTCCCGGAGATGAGCACGCCCACGGTGGACGCGAAGAGGAAGGCGGAGAACACCCACGAGTAGAGGTGCTGCCCGCCCAGCTCACGGGTGATGGTGGGCATGGCGCTGGTCACCACCGTGCCCTCGAAGGCGCTGACCACCAGGGCCAGCAGCACCGCGCCCGTCGCCGTCCGGCGCGCCACGCCCGGGCGCGCGCTGACCATGGGTTCCGCTGTGACGCCGCTTCCGTCCATCCCTCTTCTGTACGCCTCGGCTCCCCATGCGGAAATCGCATCTTCCGCATAGGCTCCTTGCGGAATCCGCATGACCTCCGAACAGCTCCGAGCCTTCCTCGAAGTCGCCCGCGCGGGCCGCCTGGCCACCGCCGCGCGTGGGCTGGGCCTGTCCCAGTCCGGCCTCTCCCGGCAGCTCCAGTCGCTCGAGGCGGCGCTGGGCGCGCGCCTGCTCGTCCGCACGCCCGGGGGCGCGGTGCTGACGGACGCCGGCGAGCGCTTCCTGCCCCATGCGCGGCGGGCCCTGGACGCCTTGACGGCGGGCACCTCGGAGCTGGAGCGGCTGTCGGGGACACCGCATGGCGTGGTGTCGCTCGGCACGCTGCACACCGTGGGGGCGTACCTGCTCCCGGACATCATCCCGGCCTTCGCTCGACAGTACCCGGAGGTGCGGCCCCGGCTGAGTGAGGGGCTGGCGCCCACCCTGGAGGAAGGCGTGGCGCGCGGCGGCCTGGACCTGGCCATCCTCTCCCTGCCCGTGCGGCGCGCCGACCTGGTGGCGCAGCGGCTGTGGGAGGAGCCCCTGGTGCTCGCGGTCCCCCGGGGGCACCGGTTGACGAAGGCAGGCAGGCCCCTGGCGCTGGAGGACGCCGTGGAGGAGCCCTGGGTCGTCATCCCGGGCATGAGCGGCACCCGGGCGCTGGAGGCCGCCTGCGAGGCGCGGGGCGTGACACCCCGCCTGGCGCTGGAGACGGACAACGCGGAGGCCATGCGCCGCATGGTGGAGCGCGGCCTGGGCATGGCGGTGGTGCCCCAGTTGATGGCCAGGGACCACCGCGCCCAGGGCTTCGACGTGGTGCCCCTGGAGCGCGGCGGCCTGAAGCGGCAGGTGGCGCTGATACACCGGGGCGAGGGCTACCTCACGGCCGCGGCGCGGGCGCTCAAGGCCTTCATCGTGGAGAGGGTGCGCGCCATGCCCGAGCCCTGGGGCACACGAAAGGCCGCTCCAGGCCCCCGGGTGCGCTAGCGTGCCGCGACATCGAGACGTGGAGAGCCCCCATGGCCCGGACGGACAGCTTCGTTGAGTACACGTTGGAGTTGCTGGAGAAGGTCGGGCCCCTGCAGGCGCGCGCGATGTTCGGCGGCTGGGGCATCTACGCCGCGGGGCGGATGTTCGGGCTCATCGCTGGCGGGCAGCTCTATTTGAAGGTGGATGAGGTCACGAAGCCAGACTTCCAGGCCGCCGGGTGCCGGCCCTTCGTCCACGACACCGCCGCCAGGCCGGTGGAGATGGGCTACTGGACGCCGCCCGCGGACGCGGCGGATGACGCCTACGCGCTGCTGCCATGGGCTCGGCGTGCGGTGGACGCCGCCAACCGGGCCGCGCTGAAGAAGGCGGCGAAGAAGCCCCGCGCGAAGAAGCGCGTCAAGCCGTCTTGATGGCCGCGGCGTCCTCCAGCCCCAGCTCGGCGACGGACGCCTCGCGCATCTTGAACTTCTGCACCTTGCCCGTCACCGTCATCGGGAACGCGTCCACGAACTTCCAGTAGCGGGGAATCTTGAAGGACGCGATGCGGCCCGAGCAGAAGCGGGTCAGCTCCTCGCCGGTGAGCGCCGCGCCGGGCTTCACGCGCACCCAGGCCATCACCTCCTCGCCGTACTTCTGGCTCGGCACGCCGATGACCTGCGTCTCGCTGACGCCCGGGTGCGTGTGGAGGAACTCCTCCACCTCCCGCGGAGAGATGTTCTCACCGCCCCGGATGATGGTGTCCTTGATGCGGCCCACCACCTTCACGTAGCCCTCCTCATCCATCACCGCCAGGTCGCCCGTGTGCATCCACCCGGCGGCGTCCACGGCCGCGGCGGTGGCCTCCGGGTTGGCCCAGTACCCCAGCATGACGCTGTACCCGCGCGTGCACAGCTCGCCCGGGGCGCCCCGGGGCACCACTTCGCCCGTGCCCGCGTCGATGACCTTGACCTCCAGGTGCGGGTGCACGCGGCCCACGGTGGACACGCGCTTGTCCAGCGGCGCGTCCAGGGCGCTCTGCGTGGACACCGGCGACGTCTCCGTCATCCCGTAGCAGATGGTCACCTCGCGCATGTGCATGCGCGACTGCACCTGCTTCATCACCTCCACCGGACACGGCGAGCCCGCCATGACGCCGGTGCGCAGCGTCGACAAGTCGAACTCACCGAAGCGCGGATGGTCCAGCTCCGCGATGAACATGGTGGGCACGCCGTACAGCGACGTGCAGCGCTCCGCCTGCACCGTCTGGAGCACCGTCAGCGGGTCGAACGCCTCGGCGGGAATCACCATGGTGGCGCCGTGGCTGGTACACGCCAGGTTGCCAATCACCATGCCGAAGCAGTGATAGAACGGCACCGGGATGCACACCCGGTCCTCCGGACCGTAGCGCAGCGCCTCGCCGATGAAGAAGCCGTTGTTCAACACGTTGTGGTGCGACAGCGTGGCGCCCTTCGGAGAGCCTGTCGTCCCCGAGGTGTATTGGATGTTGATGGGGTCATCGAACTGGAGCGACGCCTCGCGGGCCGCCAGCGCGTCCTCGGAGACGTCCTTCCCGCCGTCGAGCAGCCCCTGCCAGTCGTCCTCCAGGACGAGCGCCCGCTCCAGCCCTGTGCAGCGCGGCTGGACCTCCCGCACCATGGCCCGGTAGTCCGTCTGCCGGAAGCCCCGCGCGTACAGCAGCACCTTCCCCCCGGACTGGTTGAGGGCGTACTCCAGCTCCGAGGTGCGGTAGGCCGGGTTGAGGTTGACCAGGATGGCGCCGATGCGGGCCGTGGCGTACTGGATGGCCACCCACTCGAAGCGGTTGGGGGACCAGAGCCCCACCCGGTCCCCCTTCTGGACCCCCAGGGCCATCAGCCCCCGCGCGACCTGCGTGGTCAGCGTCCAGAGCCGCTGATACGTGGCCCGGTATCCCTGGGACGCCACCACCAGGGCCTCGCGGTCCCCGTGCCGCTCCACGGTGCGGCGCAGGTTCTGTCCAATCGTCTCCCCCAGCAGCGGGGTGGCGCTGGTGCCATGGGCATAGGAAGGGACCGGGGAATGGGCCATGGCGTCATCGTCCCGCCGGGGCTGCCCCCCGGCAAGCACGGTGAAACACCGCTGTCCACCGGATGCCAGGTGGGCGTGGAGGAAGGCGCGGCGCGCGGACAGCGAGGGCCCTGGGGGGCCGTCCCCCTCCGGGGAAGCAACAGTCTTCCCGGAAGGTGCCATTACGCCGTGCAGTCAGCCCACGCGCTGCGTTAGAAACAGGCGCTCATGGATGACTCCAACGCCAGGTTGGTCACGGCCCTGCTCGAAGCCCGGCAGCGCCACTGCTTCCCTGCGGACGTACGGCGCGCGGCTCCCGAATTCGTAGGCCAGGTCCTGGGCCTGCTCTTCCCCCACTTCGCCGAGCGCCTGGAGTGTACGGCCGCGGCCGTCCACCGGGACGTCACCACCGTGGAGGCCAGCCTCCATCGCATCCGCGACACGCTCGCCCCCTTGTACCCGGGCATCGAACCGGACCTGCCGGCGCGCTTCATGGAGCGGCTGCCCGGGCTCTATGAGTGGCTGCGCCAGGACGCGGACGCCATCTTCGAGGCGGACCCGGCCGCACGCACCGTGGACGAGGTCATCCTCACCTACCCGGGGTTCACCGCCATCGCCATCTACCGGGTGGCCAACGCGCTGCATGTGCTGGGCTTCCCGCTGCTGCCCCGCCTGCTCACCGAGTACGCGCACCAGCGGACCGGCGTGGACATCCACCCCGGGGCCACCATTGGCCGGCGCTTCGTCATCGACCATGGCACCGGCGTCGTCATCGGCGAGACGACGCTCATTGGTGACAACGTCAAGCTGTACCAAGGCGTCACCCTGGGCGCGCTCGTCGTGGAGAAGGGGCTGACGGACAAGAAGCGTCACCCCACCATCGAGGACGACGTGGTGGTGTACGCCAACGCCACCATCCTCGGCGGTGAAACCGTGGTGGGCCGGGGCAGCATCATCGCCGGCAACGCCTGGCTCACGCAGAGCATCCCCTCTCAATCCGTGGTGACCCGCCGCAGCGAAGTGCGTCAGCGCGGCGCGGATGGCTCGCTGGACGCACTCGAATTCCACATCTGACCCACCCAGAGGCGCCCGACATGAAGGTGAACAACATCCTGGAGACCATTGGAAACACGCCGCACGTGCGCATCAACCGGCTGTTTCCGTCCCGCGTGACGGTCCACGTGAAGCTGGAGCGCGCCAACCCGGGCGGCAGCATCAAGGACCGCATCGCCCTGTCCATGATTGAGGACGCGGAGCAGCGCGGCCTGCTGAAGAAGGACAGCGTCATCATCGAGCCCACCAGCGGCAACACCGGCATCGGCCTGGCCATGGTGGCGGCGGTGAAGGGCTACAAGCTGGTGCTCGTCATGCCGGAGTCCATGAGCATCGAGCGCCGCCGGCTGATGGCCGCCTACGGCGCCACCTTCGAGCTGACCCCGCGCGCCCAGGGCATGAAGGGCGCCATCGCCCGCGCCAACGAGCTGCTGTCGCAGGTGCCCAACGCGTGGATGCCGCAGCAGTTCGACAACGAGGCCAACATCGAGGTCCACCGCCGCACCACGGTGCAGGAAATCCTCAAGGACTTCCCCGAAGGGCTGGACTACCTCATCACCGGCGTGGGCACCGGCGGCCACATCACCGCGTGCGCCGAGGAGCTGAAGAAGGTCTGGCCGAAGCTGAAGGTCTTCGCCGTGGAGCCCACCAAGTCGCCCGTCATCAGCGGCGGCCAGCCGGGCCCGCACCCCATCCAGGGCCTTGGCGCCGGCTTCATCCCGAAGAACCTGCACAAGGAAGCCCTGGACGGCGCGATTCAGGTCGCCGAGGAGGACGCCTTCGAGTTCACCCGCCGCGCCGCGCGCGAGGAGGGCATCTTCATGGGCATCTCCTCCGGCGCCGCGCTGTCCGCGGTGAACCAGAAGCTGGGCGAGATGACCGACGGCAGCCGCGTGCTCGTCTTCAACTACGACACGGGCGAGCGCTACCTCTCCATCGAGCCGCTCTTCCCGGCGCAGTAGCCCAAGGGCCGTCAGCCCGGGTACGTCCGCACCAGCTCCACCAGCCGGTCCATCTCCTCGGGCAGGTTGTAGAAGTGGGGAGAGAGGCGGACGCGCCCGCGGCGCACGGAGAGGGCCACGTCCCGCCCGGCCAGCCACGCGCCGAGCGGGCGGGCCTCGCCCTCCGGAGGCAGGAAGGTGAGGATGCCCGCCCGGTGCGCCGGCGCGGGCCCCACGTCGCAGCCCAGCCCGCGCAGGCCCGTCTCCAGCCGGCCGAGCAGCTCGCGGATGCGCGTGGAGATGGCGTCCATGCCCACCTCGTGCAGCAGCTCCAGCGCGGCGCCCAGCGCGTAGATGCCGGTGTACGCGGCGCTGCCCTCCTCCAGCTTGCCCGCGTCCGGGCGCAGCTCGAAGTGGCTGCGGTTGAAGTTCCACGCGTCGGTGGTGCTGCGCCAGCCCACCAGCACGGGCCGCAGCCGGGGCAGCACCTCCCTGGCCACGTAGACGAAGCCGATGCCGGCGATGCCCAGCATCCACTTGTGGCTGTCCGCGCTGAGGAAGTGGATGCGGCTCTTCTTCACGTCCACCGGGACGCAGCCCACGCTCTGGATGCCGTCCACGCAGAGCAGCACGCCGGCCCGCTCACAGAGCGCCCCCACCGCGTCCAGGTCCGTGCGGTAGCCGGTGGCGAACTGCACGGAGGACACCGCCACCACCCGGGTCCGCGGCGTGAGGGCGGCGGCCACGGCCTCCGGGGTGACGCCCCCTTCGGGCGTCTGGATTTCGCGCACCGTCACGCCCCGGTCCCTCAGGTGCAGCCACGGGTACACATTGGAGGGGTACTCCAGCGAGGAGGCCACGGCCACCTCGTCCCCGGGCTTCCAGTCCAGCCCCTCCGCCACCAGCCCCAGGCCGTGGCTGGTGTTGCGCACGAAGGCAATCTCCCCGGGCTCGGCGTTGATGAGGCGCGCGGCCAGCTCCCGCACGCGCTCGCAGTGGGCCTCCCAGCCGCGCTCGTGCTTGATGCCGTGGTGGACGAGGTCCTCCATCCACCCGCGCACGGCCTCGGCGGCGCGCAGGCTGGTGGGGGCCACGCCAGCGTGGTTGAGGTAGAGCTGCTCCTTCAGCACGGGGAAGAGGTCGCGGTAGGACTCGAGCGGGCGCGTCATGGTGCGCGGGAGTCTAGCCACCCTGCCGCGCCGCGCCGTACTTCGTGAGGGCGGGTGTCCGCCATGGACAGGTCGGGTGGGGTTTTCCGTCCCTCGCGGGGATGCGATATGCGTCGGGCTCTGCTCGACGCGGAGGACCCATGCGCCGCCCCCCCCTGGACGCCCTGCGGAACACGCTGCTCGCGGGTGCCACCCTGCTCGCCGGCTGCGCGGGCACCGTCCACGCCCCCTACCCGCCCATCCGCGCGGACCTGTCCCCGGCCGCGCTGGAGCGGGGCGCCGCCATCTTCCACGCGAGCTGTGAGTCATGCCATCGCGGCGGCGACGCGGAGACGGCCTCCGGCGCGCCGCTGCGCGAGCTGCCCTCGTACATGGGGCGCTTCTACGCCGCGAACCTCACGGCCCATGCGGAGGCGGGCATCGGCGGCATGACGGATGAAGAGCTGGCGCGCGCCATCCGCTACGCCGTGAGCCGCGACGGGCGCCTGATGGTGATGCCCAGCTACGGCATGGGCGACGCGGACCTGGCGGCGGTACTGGGCTTCATGCGCTCCGGGCACCCGCTCTTCACGCCGGATCCGGAGCCCGCGCCGCCGTCGAAGTTCAGCTTCTTCGGCGGCATCGGCTTCCGCTTCATCACCGGGAACGAGCCGGTGGAGCGCCCCGCCTCGGGCATCCCCGTGCCGCCCAAGGCGGCGACGCTGGAGTACGGCCACTACATGGCGCATGACGTCTACGACTGCGCCTCGTGCCACACGGATGGCTTCAGCCCCCGGAAGACGGAGGGCGACGACGTGTTCGCGGGCGGCATGGCGTTCGTCGACCCGGAGGGACGGAAGGTCCATTCCAGCAACATCACGTTCCATGAGACGGGGCTGGCGCACTGGACGCTGGAGGACTTCACCCGCGCGGTGCGGGACGGACTGGCGCCGGATGGCTCCGTGCTGCGCTCGCCCATGCCGCGCTTCCGGGGCATGGACGCGGTGGAGGCGCAGGCGCTCTACGATTACCTGCGCTCGGTGCCGCACAGGAAGAACGCGGTGGAGGGCGCGCGGCCCCGGCTCACCGCGACGTCGGCGCGGCCTGACTGGGTGGCGGAGACGCACGGCGCGCAGACGCCGCTGGACGGCGCTCACGCACAGGGCCGTCCCGCTGCGGCGCCCGCCAGCGGCGCCGCGCACGCCAAGGCCTCCGAAAAGGACGCGGGAGGAAGCCAGGCGCCCCAGGCCTCCTCGGACGCCAAGGCCTCCGAGCAGGACGCGGGAGGAAGCCAGGCGCCCCAGGCCTCCTCGGACGCACCAGCGCAGGGCTCCGACGACACGACCAGGCAGGCCCCTTCCCAGGCGGGTCCGGGCACCACGCCCGCCACATCGCCAGCGGGTCCGGGCGTGGGTACGCCCCCGACGCCAGCTCCGCGCGCGGCCGCCGACACCTCCGCCTCGCCCGAGGGTTCCAACGCCTCCACTCCCAGCACCTCGGCAACGCGGGGTGACGCGGCCCCGGGCTCCTCGAAGCCAGCCAGCAAGCCCGCGCCCCGCCGCAAGCCGCGCCCCGCTGTGCCCCAGGTGGACGCCGCCGGCCTCTTCGTGAAGCTCGGCTGCGCGAGCTGCCATGCGCCCGGCGCGCGCTACCACGACCGGCTCGCCAAGGTCGCCACGCGCAGCGAGGCGGAGCTGGTCCGCTGGGTGCGCAACCCCGAGCAGTTCCTCCCCGGCACGCCCATGCCCACCTACGCGGAGTTGATTGACGAGAAGACCGCGCGTGCGCTGGTGCGCTGGGTGAAGGCGGGAGGCCCGGCCTCGCTGACCTCCACCTCACGCTGAGCGCCGCCAGGGCCCTTGGGAAAAACGTCCGGGAAATGACCGAGGAAAAACCCTACCGGCGTATCCAGGTTGGAAGTACTCAGCGAGCGCCTCGTCGAGGCGTCTCCTGGGCGCGTACCACCCCGGTGCCAACCGGCCCCAGCCCCGGGGTGGTGCGTGAAACTTCCCACCGCACCGTCGGCTGGCACGCCAGCGCCTCCAGCTTCAGGGACGGCTGCACCCCGGCCCGCGCTCACGTACGGTGCGCGGCATGACGGAGTGCCTCCTCAACATCGACCTGGGCGAGCTCCCCGGCGAGGACGAACAGCTCTACGCGCTGGCCCACGTGGCGAACATCGCCTGTGGCGGGCACGCCGGAGACGACGCCTCCATGCGCCGCGCGCTGACCCTGTGTGAGCGGCACGGCACGCGCGCGGGCGCGCACCCGTCCTACGAGGACCGCGAGGGCTTCGGCCGGCGCGCGCTCGACGTGACGCCGGAGCAGTTGCGCGCGCAGGTGGCCACGCAGTGCGGCCGGCTCGCGAAGCTGGCGTCCGAACGGCGCCTGCCGGTGGCCTACGCCAAACCGCACGGCGCCCTGTACCACGCGGCGAATGCCACACCGGACCTGGCTCGCGCGGTGGTCGCGGGCGTGGTGGAGGCCCTGGGGCGAGCCGTCACCGTCATCGGTCCGGGCGCGGGCGCGCTTCGAGACGCGGCCCGGGCCGCCGGACTGCCTTATGCCCGCGAGGGCTTCGCGGACCGGGGCACGCGGCCCGACGGTTCGCTGATTCCCCGTGGCCAGCCCGGCGCGGTGCTGACCGACCACGCCCAGGCCAGGGCCAACACCCTGCGGCTGGCCACCGGCGACAGCGTGGACACCGTCTGCGTCCACGGCGATACGCCTGGCGCGGTGGAGCTGGCGCGCGAGGTCCGCGCCACGTTGGACGCGCTCGCGCTCCGCTCGGAGCCCCTGGGTGACGGCGCGCTGCGGCTGGTGCTTCCCGAAGGCCTGGAGCGACGCGCCACGCGCGAGGCCCTTCGTGCCCTGCCTGGGGTGCTCGACGCCGTCATCACCGAGGAACACGCGTGCGTCTACTTCGCCCCGGATGCGCCGCCCGAGGAGCCCCGGCTCGCGCTGGCGCGGCTGCTGCGCGTGCCAGCCCCCGTGGCCGGACGCCCGCTCACGACCATCTCCGTGCGCTATGACGGGCAGGACTTGAACGCGGTCGCGGAGCGCGCGGGGCTCACCGGAGACGAGGTGGCGCGGCGCCATACAGCGCGTGAGTACACGGTCCGATGCGTGGGATTCCTCCCGGGGTTCGCCTACCTGGGCGAGGTGGACCCGAGCATCGCCGCGCCTCGGCTGGCCACGCCCCGCACGCGGGTGCCCGCCCTGGCGGTGGGAATCGCGGGAGGCCGCACGGGCGTGTATCCCTTCGCGTCGCCGGGTGGCTGGAACCTCATCGGCACCGCGCTGGACTTCACCGCCTTCACGCCCGAGCAGGGCTCGGTGCTTCAGCTCGGGGACCGCGTGCGCTTCGAGCGGGTGGACGGATGACGGGTTGGCTCGAAATCACCGGCGTGAATGCGCCCGTCTCGGTGCAGGACGCGGGGCGGCCAGGGCAGATGCAGCACGGCGTGCCGCCAGGAGGACCGCTGGTCCCGGAGCTGCTCGCGCTGGCCAATCACACCGTGGGCAACGCGAGCGGAGCCGCGGCCCTGGAGGTTTTCGGCCGGGTGGAGCTGCGCGCCCGGGGCCGCGGCGTCCGAGTGTCCGTGGATGGACGCGCCGTCACCCTGCCAGACGGGGACCGCCTCACCCTCCCCGCGCCCGAGTCCACGAGCGTGCGCTACGTGGCGGTGGATGGAGGGTTCGCGGTGCCGGAGGTCCTCGGCGGGCGAGGCACGCTGCTCGTCGCGCGGCTGGGAGGACACGAGGGCCGGCTGCTGCGCGCGGGGGACATGCTGCCACTGGGTGAGGCGAGGGAGCCCGTGGCGGCGAAGGCACCCGGCGCCGCATTGGACGCCACTGCGCCCATCCGCGTGACACTCGGGCCAGACACCCGGCGCTTCGAGCCCGCCACCGTGGCCACCTTGCTGTCAGGCGCCTTCGCCGTGTCCGCCGCGACGGACCGCGTGGGGATGCGGCTCCAGGGGCCCGTGCTCACGCATGGCGACGAAGGCACGGGCACGTCGCGCCCCATGGTGCGAGGCGCCATCCAGGTGACGCTGTCGGGAGCGCCCATCGTGCTGGGCCCCGACCACCCGACGACGGGTGGCTATCCGCTCATCGCCACCGTCATTCGCGCCGACTGGGGACGGCTGTGCGCCCGGCGTCCGGGAGCCGCTGTCCGGTTCCAGGAAGTGAGCATCGATGAAGCACGGCACGCGTGGCGCCAATACGCGGAGCACTTCGGCATCCGCACGGGCCCTACGTAAGGCCCCCGGACCTACGGCGCCTCCAACTCCGGAGGCCACAGCGCGCCCAGGTCCAACTCCAGGTCCTCGAACGGCTCGGCGCGCACCATGGCTTCGCCCGAGTACTGCCCGCGAGAGACCCAGTCGCCCCCGTGCCGCGCGAAGACCTCCAGGGTCTTCACGGCGGGGTCCACCAGCCATACGTGCCCCACGCCTTCACGCGCGTAGATTTCCCGCTTGCGGTTCCTGTCCAGCTTCCGAGTGGACGGAGACAGCACTTCACAGACCCAGTCCGGCGCCAAGGTGAAGAAGGGGACGCGCCGCATCACCGGCATGCGCTCGCGGCGCCATCCGGCGATGTCCGGCACCAGCACGTCCTGGCCGAAGTGTAGCTCGGGCTCGTCAACGACCCACCAGCCTCCCGGCGCTCGCTGGCCGACCTGGAACCGGGAGATGAGCAGCCCGCCCAGAACGGAGTGCGCCACTGCATGCGGGCTCGCGGGCCGCGGCAAAGCGATGAGCTCGCCGTCGATGATCTGCCCGACCATGTTCTCGGGCAACGCCATCAGGTCTTCATAGGTCGCGGGTCGCTTCGTCTCATTCCCCATCTCGGAACTCCCCAGGCCAGCCGCCTCCCACCCCTCTATCATCCGTCCTGCCTCCCCCAAGTGGAACCCCACCTGGAACAGCGTGTCCAGATATTCCTACCTCACGGGTCCGACATGCCCTCGGGGGCAGGGCGTAAATCTTTTCCTGGTTTCCACCGATAATACGGGAATGAAGACTCCCCTCTCCGAGCCCCGTGTCCCCGCGCCCTCCACGGAGTCCGGAGCGCCCACGCGTCCCGCGCGCAACGAATTGCGAACCCAGAACCAGACGCTGGCGGACCCGCTCCAAGGGCCCCGCGTCGCCCCCGGCAGCTATCCCTCCCCCGAGGAAATCCGAGCCATCTGCGCCATGCAGGACCTGGTGGCGCGAAACCACGCGGTGACGCAGAGCTACTCGGACCTCTCCATCGCCATGGGGCAGCTCCTGGGCATGGAGAACGCCAACTGGTCCACCTTCGCGACCTGGGCCTCGAAGCAGGCCGGCGTGAGCGTCCGCGGCGAGGACCTGCCCAAGCGCTTCACCGACCTGCTCAAGCGCTTCGACGCCATCACCCGGCCGCTCACCAAGGTGGACGACCTGCTGCGCAAGCTCGGCGTGCCCGTGCTCCCCCTGGGCGACCTCGGCTCCGCCGGCAATGACGCCCTCCAGAACGTCAGCGAGGCCATCTCCGAAGGCAACAAGAAGGTGTTCGAGGAGGTGGGCCAGGAGCTCTCCCGCTTCGTGACGACCTTCCAGGGCGCCACGCAGTACGACGCGGCGAAGGTCGCGCAGTACCTGAGCGAGTTCCCCGCCGACAAACCCGTGCTGGAGGAGGCCTTCGGCCACTACACCCAGGCCATGTTCGAAGCAGACGCGAACACGAAGGCCGAGCTGATACTCATGGCCAACACCAAGGTGGGCCTGCACGAACAACGAAGGCTCCAGCCGCAAATCGAGCAGGCCCTCGATGCCCCCGTGAAGGCGACCTTCCACGGCATCCTGCGGCAGACCATCGAGGCGAACATCAACGCGCTGCTCTTCCCCGCGAACCTCGCGGGCAAGGCGGCGCTCAAGTCGGGAGTCGTGGACGCGGTGCTGAACCCCGTGGTCGACAGCATGGCGAGCGCGTTCCGCCGCTTCTCCACCGAGCACATGATGAAGCTCGCCGTCCCAGGAAGCGCGCTCAGCCTGGGCAATGACGTGCCGCCGCCGCCGGGCATGGAGACCACGCTCTTCCCGCCGCACCTGCGCACCATCGAGACCCCCGAGCTGCGCACGCTGCTGAGGGCGTTCGACAAGCGCCCCGACAGCCTCACGGGCTCCGGCGCGGAGGACTGGAGCAGGCTGGACCAGCGGATGAACTACATCATCGACCTCTTCCGCACACGGCAGTCGGACCCGGCGTTGTTCGACCCGCCTTTCGGGCGCCGCGGGACCTATTCCGTGACGCCACCGGCACCTCGCGTCGCGTAGGTGCGTCGAGGGACGCAACTTTCCCCGGATTGAACCGATACTGGAGGAGATGAGTCCCCCGAAAATCCGCCCGAACGTCTCCGTGCGTCCCCCGGAGCCCCGTGAGCCGCTCCGTCCCGCCCGCAACGAGGTCAAGCCCCAGGCCCCGGTGACGCCGCGGCCCGGTACGTCCGGGGTGTCCCGGTTCGAGGCCCCCTCCGTCCGTCAGCAGCCGGTGGCGCTGAACGCCCCCGCGCTCCCGGCGCGCGGCCCGAGCGTCACGCCGGGCAGCTACCCCACCGCCGCGCAGGTGCGGGACATCGCCGCCATGACGGACCCGGTGGCGCGCAACCAGGCGATTACGCAGGGCTACTCGGACCTGTCCAACGCCATGGGGAAGCTGCTGGGCACGGAGAACGCCAACTGGTCCACCTTCGCGACCTGGGCCTCCAAGCAGGCCGGCGTGAGCATCCGCGGCGAGGACATGCCCAAGGTCTTCACGGACCTCCTCAAGGGCGCGGACGCCGTCGGAGGGCCGCTGTCCAAGGTGGACGACCTGCTGCGCAAGCTGGGGCTTCCCTCGCTGCCGCTGGGCGACGTCGCCTCGGCGGGCAACCAGGCGCTGCAGAACGTCAGCAAGGCCATCGCCGATGGCAACAAGGCGGTGTTCGAGGAGGTGGGCCAGGAGTTCGCCCGCTTCGTGGAGACCTTCCAGGGCGACACCCAGTACGACGCGGCCAAGACGCAGCAGTACCTGAGCGGCTTCCCCGCCGACAAGCCGCTGCTGAAGGAGGCCTTCGGACACTACGCCCAGGCCATGTTCGAGAAGGACCCGAACAAGAAGGCCGAGCTGATGCTCCTGGCCAACAACAAGGTGGGCCTGCACGAGCAGACGCAGCTCCAGCCCCACGTCGAGAAGGCGCTCAACTCGCCGGTGAAGGACACCTTCCGCGACGTGCTCAAGCAGGGCATCGAGGCGCAGCTCAACGCGCTCCCCTTCCCCGCCAACCTCGCGGGCAAGGCGGCCCTCAAGACGGGCGTGGTGGACGCGGCGCTGAACCCGGTGGTGGATGGCATGGCGAGCGTCTTCCGCCGCGTCGCCACCGAGCACATGATGAAGCTGGCGGTGCCGGGCGGCGCCCTGAAGCTGGGCAATGACTTGCCGCCGCCCCCGGGCATGGAGTCCACGCTCTTCCCGCCGCACCTGCGCACCATCGACGACCCCGAGCTGAAGGCGCTGCTGGGCCAGCTCGACAAGAGCCCGGACAGCCTCACGGGCACTGGCGCGAAGGACTGGGGCAAGCTGGACCAGCGGATGAACTACATCATCGACCTGTTCCGCTCGCGGCAGTCGGACCCGGCGCTGTTCGACCCGCCCTTCGGCCAGCGGGGCACCTACCCGGTGGCGCCCTCGGCGCCGCGCGTCTCGTAGGCGCGCGGCTCCAGGCTCACGCCTCGTCGACGACGAACTGCTCCAGCCGGGCGATGCCCAGCTTCTTCATCCGGCTCTGGAGCGTGGACGGCTTGAGCCCCAGCAGCGCCGCGGCCCCGTTGGCGCCGTACACGCGGCCCCGGGTCAGCGTGAGCACCCGCATGATGTGCTCGCGCTGCACCGCCGCCAGCGTCAACACGGGGCCCCGCTTCACGCCCTCCGCCGCGGGCGCGGGCTCCTCCGGCAGCGCCGCCACCACGGCCGCGCCACGCGTGGGCACGTCGAAGGCCTCCGGCCCCAGCGCCGTCCCGCGCGTGAGGATGGTGGCCCGCTCCAGCGCGTTGGCCAGCTCGCGCAGGTTGCCCGGCCAGTCGTAGGCCGCCAGCCGCGTCAGGCCCTCCGGCGTCACCCGCATGCCCCGCCGCCCCGTCCGGCGCGCCTGCTCCTCCAGGAGGAAGTCGCACAGCTGCGGCAGGTCCTCGCGGCGCTCGCGCAAGGGCGGCAGGCGCAGGGGGAACACGCTCAGCCGGTAGTAGAGGTCCTCGCGGAAGCGCTTCTGGGCAATGGCCTGCTGCAGGTCCACGTGCGTGGCCGCCAGGATGCGCACGTCCGCGCGCACCGTCTTGTCGCTGCCCACCGGCTCGAAGGTCTTCTCCTGCAGCGCGCGCAGCAGCTTCGCCTGGAGGTCGAAGGGCAGCTCGCCCACCTCGTCCAGCAGCAGCGTGCCGCCGTGGGCCATCTGGAAGCGCCCGGCCCGGTCCTTGGTGGCCCCGGTGAAGGCGCCCTTCACGTGGCCGAAGAGCTCGCTCTCCAGCAGGCCCGCGGGAATGGCCGCGCAGTTGAGCGTGACGAAGGGCTGGTCCGCGCGAGCGCTCCACCGGTGGATGGCCCGGGCCAGCCGCTCCTTGCCCGTGCCCGTCTCTCCGGTAATCAGCACCGGCGTGTCCGTCTCCGCCACCTGCCGCGCCCGCCGCGCCAGGTCCCGCATCACCGGGCTCCGCGACGTCTCGAGGATGCCCTCCGAGTCTCCCCCGAGCTGCGCCTCCAGCAGCTTCGCGTGCTCGTGGTCCTGCCGGTGGAGCCGCTCGAAGGTGGCGCGCTGCTCGGCGGATTGGATCGCCGTGGCCAGCATCTGCCCGTACACCTCCACCAGCTCCACCACCGGCTGGGGGTATGTCTCACACTCCGCCCGGTCCAGGGACAGCACGCCGTAGCAGCGCTCGCCCGCGCACAGCGGCACCACCATGCAGGAGTGCCCCGGCGGCAGGTCCAGCACGCCGTCGAACGGGTCGCCATCCCCGTGGGCGTGGTCCTCCTCCGTGAAGGCCTTGGCCCGCCGCGTCTCCAGCGCCTGCCGCAGCGACGGGAACTCCGACAACTGCAGCGTGTGCTGCCGCACCTTCGCGTTCGCCAGCGGCCCCCGCGCCGCCACCGACACCAGCCGGCCCTCCTTGAGGAGGAACACCGTGGCCAGGTCGAAGCGCACCACCCGCGTCAGCCAGTCGAGCCCACGGCGCAGCAAATCCCCGACGGAGCCCTCCGCCGTGGCCAGCTCGATGAGGTCCCGAGCGTCGTTCGCGCCGTCCGTGGCGCCTGAAAAGTCGTCCTGCATGCCCACGAAATAATAGGGTTCCACCGAAATTGCAGTGCCCACGGGCACCGGGATTTCGGGGTCCACCGTCACCGCGCGAACACGGGCCCGGCGCAGCGGTGTCCTCCCTGCTGTAGGTGAACGGAGCAGGCGTTCGCGGCCGTACATTCGCACCGCCGCCTGTCCGCGCTTGATGCAACCTCCCGGTGCATCTCGTATTTTCCGCCCCCGCTCGCGAGGGCCACGAGCGGGCGGCCGTCACTCCACTTTTCGAACCACCGAAATTGCAGTGGCGAGCCCCACCGAGATTTCGTTAGACACCGGCCCAGCGGCACCGACCCAGCGGGGGTGAATCATAAACCCCTGGAATCATTGATTCGAAGTCCTGGCACGGCGACTGCTAAGCGGTAGGACAGAACACATTCACCGGGGTCGGCTCACCGCCGGACCCCCATCCCAAGGAGCCGTAATGCTGACCGTTGGCGACAAGATCCCGAACTTCAAGGTGAAGGCCACCGTGTCCCTGGAGAAGGGCAAGGAGTTCCAGGACATCACGAACGAGACCTTCAAGGGCAAGTGGCTGGTCCTGTTCGCGTGGCCGAAGGACTTCACCTTCATCTGCCCCACGGAGATCGCGGAGTTCGGCAAGAAGAACAAGGACTTCGCTGACCGTGACGCGCAGGTCCTGGGCCTGAGCACCGACAGCGAGTTCGTGCACCACGCGTGGCGCACGCACCACCCGGACCTGAAGGACCTGCCCTTCCCGATGCTGGCGGACCTGAAGCACGAGCTGTGCAACGCGCTGGGCATCCTCCACAAGGAGGAGGGCGTGGCCCTCCGCGCGACGTTCATCGCGGACCCCGAGGGCATCATCCGCCACGTGACGGTCAACGACCTGTCCGTGGGCCGCAACGTCTCCGAGACGGTGCGCACGCTGGACGCGCTCCAGACGGACGAGCTGTGCCCCTGCAACTGGACCAAGGGTGAGGAGACCCTGACCCAGAAGCTGGCGAAGGCGGGGTAACCCACCATGGCCTCGCTCGAAGTCGTCCGCTCTGAGCTGGCGGACTCCCACAAGGACACGCGCCTCAACCTCCAGAGTGTCCTGGAAGGTGGCAGCCTCACCCCGGAGCAGCGTTGGGGAACTGCCGTGGCATGCGCCTTCGCCGTTCGGAACGAGCGGCTGAAGGAGGCCATGCTGAATGAGGCGAAGAAGGCCCTCGCGAACCCCGAGCCTGTCATCGAGGACGCGCGTGCGGCGGCGTCGCTGATGGCGATGAACAATGTGTACTACCGCTTCCGGCACATGATCGGGAAGGAGTCCTACTCGACCAAGCGCGCCGGACTGCGGATGAACCGGCTCACGCAGGTGCTGACGAACAAGGTGGACTTCGAGCTGGTCTGCCTCGCCGTCAGCGCCATCAACGGCTGCGAGATGTGCATGCAGTCCCACGAGAAGGTCGTGCTGGAAGGCGGCCTCTCCGAGGAGCAGGTGCACGACGCGGTCCGCATCGCGTCGGTCATCCACGCCGCGGCGGTGGGCCTGGAGTCGTAAGCGGCCCTGTCACGAGGCATCGCCGTTGTTTCAAGCGCCCTCCGGTGGAAACACCGGGGGGCGCTCCCTTTTGGGCCGCCGCGCATCCAACCCGCCGACCCCGACAAACCCACAGCCGAAAGGAAGACACCATGTACCGCAGCCCCAGCCCCCTCCCCGAGAAGGCCCGCGCCGCCATCGCTGACTCCCTCAACGAGCGGCTCGCCGATGGGCTCGACCTGCACTCGCAAATCAAGGTCGCGCACTGGAACATCAAGGGCCCGCAGTTCGCCTCGCTCCACCCGCTGTTCGAGACGTTCGCGGTGAGCCTGGCCACGCACAACGACTCCATCGCCGAGCGCGCGGTGACGCTGGGTGGCAAGGCCTACGGCACCAGCCGCCACGTGGGCAAGACGAGCCGCCTGCCGGAGTACCCGCAGGAGACGACGCGCGACCTGGAGCACGTGAAGCTGCTGGCCGAGCGCATCGAAATCTACCTGGACGGCCTGCGCAAGAGCCGCGCCCTCTTCGTGGAGAACGGCGACACCGACTCCGAGGGCCTCACCACGGACATCATCACCGAGTTCGAGAAGCACGCCTGGTTCCTGCGCGCTTCGCTCGAAGGCTGAAGTCCGCTTCACCCGGACGTGCCCGCCGGGGCTGTGCAACCCGCTGCACGCGCGCGCCGCCCCTTCCATGGGGCGCGCCTCGTGTTCTCGCGAGGTTGCGCCGGGCACGACGGTTGCTCTCCATGGGGCCATGACTCGCCGCGAACCCGCGGTGTCGTGCAACCCCTGGAGAAGCGCCCATGCGACGCATCACCTGCCTTGCCCTCACCGTCCTCGTCACCACCGCCTGTGGCGGCGCGCCCACGCAAGAGGAAGTGGACGCCGCCCGTCAGCGCGTGGAGCGCGTGGTGGCCGCCTCGCACCAGGCGCGTGGCGCGCTGGAAGTCCTGGGCGTGCTGCCGGTCTACACCTGCGGTGAGCCCCGCCCCGAGTTCCTGAACACCGCCGTGCGGACCGTGCGGACGCGCTGGGCCTGCGCCCGCGCCACGGTGGAGCCCCATGACAGCGTGACGGACCGCGTGGTGCTCACCTTCGACGAAGGCGGCTGTGACGTGCATGGCCTGCGCTTCGCCGGACAGGCCGCGTTCCTCTACCGCGGCGGCGAGGACCTCATGGAGGTGGAGGCGGACCTGCGCGGGCTGACGGTGGACGGGCATCCGCTCCAGGCGGAGGTGGGCTACGGCACCTGCGGCGACGAGACGCGCCTGTGGGCGGACGTGCGGGGCGGCGTCCCCGGGCGTGAGGGCCACACGTTCCACGTCGATGGCCGCGTGGGCATGCGGGCCGGCATTCCCGTGATTGGCGGCACGTCCCTGGTGCTGGACGGCCCGGGCGAGCTGACCGGCCCCGATGGCACCGACCGCCTCACGCTGACGGGGCTGCACTACGAAGTGGGTGAATACCTGCCGAAGGAAGGCACCGCGGTGCTGGAGACGGCGGACGGGCGGCGCGTGGCGGCCCGCTTCCAGCCCGTCCTGTGGCGCCTGGGCAAGGCCGAGGTGACGGTGGATGAGTTGGAGCCGGTGACGGTGCCCATCGTCCGCTGAGCGGGAGCGCGCATGGCCCGGACTTCCGCTAGGGTGTGACGCCGTGAGCGACGACGTCTCCCTTCCGGCATTCCGCGCCGTGCCCCGCACTGGCGTCATCTTCGTCACCGCCGAGGCCACCCGCCGCGGCTACCGCTCCAGCGACCCGGAGTGGTGCAACCTGGGCCAGGGCCAGCCGGAGACGGGAGACCTCCCCGGCGCGCCGCCCCGGCTGAACCAGGTCACCATCGACGTGGCCGACATGGAGTACGCCCCCGTCGCCGGCCTCTGGGAGGTGCGCGAGTCCATCGCCAGCCTCTACAACCGGCTCTACCGCCGGGGCCTGCCCAGCCAGTACAGCGCGGAGAACGTGTGCCTGTCTGGCGGCGGACGCGCGGCGCTCACCCGCGCCGCGGCCAGCCTGGGCGCCATCAACCTGGGCCACTTCCTGCCGGACTACACGGCCTACGAGGAGCTGCTGGACGTCTTCAAGGCCTTCACCGCCATCCCCATCCTCCTGGAGGGCGAGCGCGGCTACGCCTTCACCGCGGAGGACCTGCGGCGCGAGGTGCAGGGCCGCGGCCTGTCGGCGCTGCTCTTCTCCAACCCCTGCAACCCCACCGGCAAGCTGGTGCACGGCGAGGAGATGGCCCGCTGGGTGAGCGTGGCCCGCGAGCACGAGTGCACGCTGCTCGTGGACGAGTTCTATTCGCACTACATCTGGACCGGCCGCCCCGGGCACCTGCCGGTGGAGAGCGCCGCCCGCTACGTGGAGGACGTGAACAAGGACCCCGTCGTCTTGTTCGACGGCTTCACGAAGAACTGGCGCTACCCGGGCTGGCGCATGACGTGGACGGTGGGGCCGCGCCAGGTCATCGAGGCGGTGTCCAGCGCGGGCAGCTTCCTGGATGGCGGTGGCAGCCGGCCGCTCCAGCGCGCCGCGATTCCGCTGCTCCAGGAGGAGCCGGTGGTGAAGGAGACCCTGGCCATCCACAACGCCTTCCGGGAGAAGCGGGACCGCTTCCACTCCCGGCTGGAGCGCATCGGCATCCGCACGGACCGCGCGCCGGATGGCACCTTCTACGTCTGGGGCAACGTGTCCGGCCTGCCGGCGCCGCTCAACGACGGCATGGGCTTCTTCCGCGCCGCGCTGGAGCAGAAGATCATCGCCGTGCCGGGCGAGTTCTTCGACGTGAACCCGGGCAAGCGCCGCGCGCGGCCGTCGCGCTTCCGAGGCTACGTGCGCCTGTCCTTCGGCCCCTCCATGGAGACGCTGGACAAGGCGCTGTCGCGGCTGGAGGACCTGGTGCTCCACTACTCGCGCACGCCGGGCAACCCGCAGCCGGCGCCGTGACGTGAAACGGCCCGGCCCCTCCACTCGAGGGGGCCGGGCCCGGCCGCGCTCAGCGGGGCGCGCCGCCCGTGCCGCGCTCGGGGACGACCCACAGGTAGAGCGTGCGTCCCTCGCTCTCCACCGTCTTGGTGGGCGCCCAGTCCCCCATGTCGAAGCTGTGCGACACGATGCGCGTGCCCGGCTTCAGCTCGGCGAGCAGCTTCGGCTTGAGCCGCTCGTTGACGGAGGGCAGCAGGTAGAGCGTCACCACCGACGCGTCGCCGATGTCCGCGTCGAAGAGGTCTCCCTGCCGGAACTCCACCTTGTTCTTCACGCCCGCCTGGCTCGCGTTCTGATTGGCCTCGGAGATGCGCTCCGGGTTGATGTCCACCCCCACGGCGCGCTTCGCCCCGTGCTTCTGGACGGCTGAGATGACGATGCGACCGTCTCCGCTGCCCAAATCATAGACAGTGTCCCCGGGCTTCACGCCCGCCAGCGCCAGCATCCCCTCCACCGCGCCTTCGGGCGTGGGGACGAAGGGGACCTCCGGCGCCCGCACCGCGCTGCCCGATGCGCCGCGGACCTGCACCGTCACATTCTGCTGCGTCGTCGAGACGCCCGCCGCGCTCGCGGCCACCCCCACCGTCAACATGAGAACCCCCATCATTCGCTTCATGTCGCCTCCTTCGTTCGTTGCAACCTGGGAGAGGAACGGGCCTTGGGGGAGGCCGCCGTCGTGGCCCTGCGGGTGCGCGCCGTCTCCACGGCGAGCAGCACGCCGCCCGTGCCCAGCACGGCGAGCCCCGCGAGCGCGCCCAGCCCGGTGAAGGCCAGGCTGGAATAGAGGACATACGCGCAGATGCCGATGAAGAGCAGCGGCGTCAGCGGATACAGCGGCACGCGGAAGGGCCGCGGCGCAGCCGGCTCACGCACCCGCAGCACCATCAGCGACACGCCCGTCAGCAGGAAGAAGAGCCAGAAGACGGGCGCGGTGTACTCCACCATCGTCTCGAAGCCCTGCCGCGTCAGCGTGCCCAGCCCCACCAGCGCCAGGGTGATGGCCCCCTGCACCAGCAGCGCGCGGGACGGGCCGTTGGCCTTCGCGTGCCACCGCCCCAGGCCGTTGAACAGCACGCTGTCCCGGCCGAAGGCGTAGTGGGTCCGCGCGCCCGTCAGCACCGTGGCGTTGGCGGACGTCAGCGCGGAGATGGCGATGAGGACGCTGAGCACCAGCGCCCCGCCGCTGCCCACCGCGCGCTGCATCAGGTCCGCGGCCACCGCCTCCGAGTCCGCCATGCCCGCCAGCCCCAGGCCGCGCAGGTAGGCCACGTTGACCAGCAGGTACAGCGCCGTCACCAGCCCGATGCTCGCCAGCAGCGACCAGGCGATGGTGCGCCGCGAGCCCCGCACCTCCGAGGACAGGTACGCCACCTCGTTCCAGCCACCGTACGTCAGCAGCACGAACACCATGGCCAGCCCCCACGCCGTGCCCGACGACGCGGCCGGCGCGGGCGCCGCCTCCGCGGGCCCCAATGCCGGCGTGAAGAGCAGCCCCACGATGATGACGGCGCCCACGCCCAGCACCTCCAGGGCGGTGAGCAGGTTCTGCGTGCGCGTCCCCTGCCGCAGCCCGGCGATGTTCACCGCCGTCAGCCCCACCACCAGCGCGGTCGCGTAGAGGGGCGACGAATACGGCCCCAGGGGGAAGAGCTGCGTGGCGTAGTCCCCGAAGACGAACGCCAGCAGCGCGATGGAGCCGGTGGGGATGACCGTCAGCCGCGCCCACGCGAAGAGGAACGCGGGCCCCTTGCCCAGCGCGCGGTAGAGGTAGTGGTAGTCCCCGCCCGGATGCGGCCAGGCGCTGGCCAGCTCCGCGTAGCACAGCGCGCCCACCAGCGAGGCCACGCCGCCCAGGAGCCACGTGAGCAGCATCGCCTCGCCGCTGGCGGACTGCGCGGCCACCAGCGACGGCGCCTTGAAGATTCCCGCGCCCAGCACGATACCGACCGTGAGGGCCATCACGTCCACCACGCGCAACGACGGCGACGGCGCCCCCTCCCCCCGCTTCACGGCTTCATCTCCTGCCTGCTGCTCCTGCATGGTGACGTGCTCCACGCGCCTCGGCCGCCTTCGCCATCCGCGCAAGATGTGGCCGGGGTCCGGCCATGAGGAGGATGAGGGTAGAGACCGGCTCCTCTCCGTCCATGGGCCGGAGGGCTCCTCTGCACTGCCGTGGACAGGGCCCCACGTCCGGACTGACGGGCGGACACCTCCTCGTCCGAGGCGGCGTGGCTCTATGCTGGAGTCAATGAGACTCCCGCCGCCCCGGCTCGCCTTGCTGTGCATGCTCTACTTCGTGCAGGGCCTGCCCTTCGGCTTCCAGGCGACCGCCCTGCCGGTGTACCTGCGCGCGCAGGGCGCCTCGCTGACCACGATTGGACTGCTGGGCGCCCTGTGGCTGCCCTGGGCCCTCAAGGCGCTCTGGGCGCCCCTGGTGGACCGCTATGGCTCGGCGCGCATCGGCCGGCGCAAGTCCTGGATCCTGCCAATGCAGGCGGGGCTCGTCGTCACCTGCGCCGCCGCGGCCGTCGTGGCCTCGCGGGATGCCCTGCTCCTCCTGCTGGCGCTCATCTTCCTGATGAACCTGTTCGCCGCCACGCAGGACATCGCGGTGGACGGCTTCGCCGTGGACACGCTGCGCCCCAGTGAGCTGGGCCTGGGCAACACCGCGCAGGTGGTGGGCTACAAGCTCGGGATGCTGACCGGCGGCGGGCTGCTGGTGTGGGCCAGCGCGCGCATCGGCTGGCCTGGCCTCTTCGTCGCCATGGCGCTGCTGTGCCTCGCCGCGTTCATCGTGATGCTCTTCGCCCAGGAGGTCCCACCCGAGCCACGCGCCGAGCCGTCCGCCCTGCCCGCGCGGCGGGAGCCCGGCTGGCGCGAGCTGTTCCAGCGGCTCAAGGCCGCGCTCCTGCTCCCGGGCGCGGGCTGGCTGCTGCTCTTCATCACCACCTACAAGCTGGGCGAGAGCATGTCCGACGTGCTCTTCAAGCCGTTCCTCGTCGATATGGGCATCACTCCCGCCCAGATTGGCCTGTGGGTGGGCACGTGGGGCACCGGCGCCTCCATCATGGGCTCGCTCGCCGGCGGGGTGCTGGCCTCGCGCATGCCGCTGCTGGGCGCGGTGGGCCTCACCGCCACGCTGCGGGTGGTGCCGCTGGTGGGCCGGTGGCTGCTGGCCACGGGCAACGTCACCGATGCGGGCGTCATCGGCGTCACCATGGCCGAGGAGTTCTTCGGCGGCGCGCTCACCACGGTGATGTTCGCCTTCATGATGTCCCGCGTGGACCGCCGCATCGGCGCCACCCACTACACGCTGCTCGCCAGCCTGGAGGTCTGGGGCAAGGCGCCCGCCGGTCCGCTCGCGGGCTGGCTCGCGGACGCGCGGCACGGGCTCGGCCTGGGCTACGCCCATGTCTTCCTGCTGGGCATCGGCCTGTCGGTGGTGTTCCTGGCCCTGCTGGTGCCCATGCGCCGTCAGCGGCACGCGCCCGTCACCGCGCTGAACACCGCCTGAAGCGCCGTCAGTCCTCCGCGGGCGGCTCGACGGGCAGCTCCGCCGAGCGCCACATGTACCAGCTCGCCACCGAGCGCCAGGGCCGCCAGCGCTCGCCATATGCGAGCAGCGCCTTGGGCTTGGGCATCTCCGGCAGGCCGTAGGCGCGCATGAAGCCCTTGCGCACGCCATAGTCGTCCACGGGGAGCACGTCGGGCCGCTCGAGCTGGAACATGAGCAGCATCTCCACCGTCCACTGGCCAATGCCGCGCACCTGGGTGAAGTGCTCGATGAGCTCGGCGTCGTCCATGCGCCGCACCTTCGCCAGCGGGGGCACGGTGCCACTCAGCGTCTTGCGCGCCAGGTCCTGGAGCGCGGCCAGCTTGTTGGCGGACAGCCCCGCTTCGCGCAGCGAGGTGTCCGGCACGGCCAGCAGCGCCTCCGGGGTGAACTTGCGTCCCGAGCCCACGCGCTCGCACACGCGGCCGAAGATGGTGGCGGCCGCCTTGCCGTGGAGCTGCTGGTAGACGATGGACTCCGCCAGCGCGCCGAAGGGACTGTGCAGCGGACGCACCTGGAGCCGGAAGGGGCCCACGCGCTTCATCAGCGCGCCCAGCGTGGGGTCCGCGCGAGCCAGGGCGCGGCGGACCGCGGGCGTGTAGTAGGTGGGGTGTCGGATGACGTCGGGAGGCGGGCGGGGCATGGGCGTGGCCATGATGCCGCCGCCCAGCCCACCCCGCGCAACCCGAATCTTGCGGAGCACCGCCTAGATTGGCGCGGCGTGCTCCGTCTCCGCCGGCACCTGGGTGCGAGGCTCGCCCTCCATCAGCTCCTCGAACTCCTGCTGCATCTGCACGCCCAGGTCCACGAGCTGCTCCTTGGACAGGAGCTTGCGGACCTTCTTGAACAGCTCGCCCTCCTCCTCCTCGACGTGGTGCTCGATCTGCTCCTGGAGCACCTGCATCTTCGCGTCGAACTCCTCGTCGGACGGCTCCAGGTCCAGCAGGTCGGCGATGAGCCGCTTGGCGGAGAGGTGCTCCTCGGCGGCCTCGCGCAGGAGGTCCTCCGTGTCCTGCGCCTTGGCCGCGGGATAGAAGTACTGCTCCTCGATGGAGGCGTGCGCGCTCAGGCGGTCGGAGATCATCTCGAACAGCTCCTGCCGCTTCGCCTCCGCCCCGTCCGAGAGCTTCTCGTACTTCTTGAAGAGCTTCTTCACTTCGTCGTGCTGCTGCGTCAACAGTTCAATCGCGTCCATGGTGGCCCTCTCCCGTGTGTGGATGATGTGTGTCGCGCCGAGGTGTGAAGACGTGTGGCTCAGGTCGGCAGCTTCTTCGCCGGCAGGTCCTTCACGGCGGGGCCGTTGAGCACCTTGCCGGTGGGGCTGAAGCGCCCGCCGTGACAGGGGCAGTCCCAGGAGCGCTCCGCGCCGTTCCAGTGGACATGGCAGCCCAGGTGCGTGCACACCGGCGACACCGCGTGCGGGGTGCCGTCCTCCGCGCGGTACACCGCCACCTTCTGCCCGTCCACCTCCAGGACCTTGCCCTCGCCCGGCGCCACGTCCGCAAGCCGGTGTCCCTCCGGCCGTGCCAGGCGGTCCGCGACGAAGTGGAAGGCCACCTCCGCGTTCTCCTGGAGGAAGTCCTTCGCGCCCGCCTGGGGCTTCACCCGCGTCGCCGCGTAGAGCGCGGCGTAGGGGTTCTGCTGCTCCAGGATGAGGTCGGAGAGAATCATCCCCGCCAGCGTGCCGAAGGTCATGCCCGTGCCGGAGAAGCCGGTGGCCACGTAGACATGGCGGCTGGCGGTGTTGCGGCCGATGTACGCCAGCCCATCCGCGGGCTCGATGACCTGACCGGACCAGCGGTGGGTGATGTCCGTCACCGGGAAGCGCCGCAGCGTGTACGCCTCCAGCGCGGCGTAGCAGCGGGCGGTGTCCTCCTCGGTGCCGACCTTGTGGTCCTCGCCGCCCACGATGACGTAGGGGCGCCCGTTCACCTGATGCGTGCGGATGTAGTGATAGGGGTCCTGGCTGTCGTAGTACTGGCCCGGCTCCAGCGGTCCGTTGAGCGGCCCCGCCACCGCGTAGGTGCGGTAGGGGTACAGCTTGGTGTGCATGGCCACGCGGTTGAGCGGGGTGGTGGTGGCCTCCACCACGGCCGCAGCGGTGACGGTGCCTCGCTCCGTGACGACGCGGCAGGGCGCGCCGTCGTGAATCTCCGTCACCTTCGTGTGCTCGAAGAGGTGGCTGCCGTCGCCGGGAATCCGGTCCGCCAGCGCGAGCAGGTACTTGCGAGGATGGAAGAGCGCCTGGTCCTCCACCCGCATCGCGCCCTTCACCGGATACGGCAGGGGCACGTCCTGGGTGAAGGTGGCCAGCAGGCCGGCCTCGCGCGCGGCGGCGACCTCGGCGTGCAGCTCCGCCAGCTCACGCGCTGTCTCCGCGTAGCGGAACATCGGCACGCGCTGGAAGTCGCAGTCGATGCCCAGCTCCTCCACCAGCGCGGCGATCTGCTCGATGGCCGCGCGGCTGGAGGACGCCGCGAGCCGGGCGCCCTTCTCACCGAAGTCGTGCTTGAGCGTGGTGTAGGGCGTGTCGAGGACCTCGGTGAGGTGCGCGGTCGTCTGCCCCGTCTGCCCCGACAGGATGCGGTGCATCTCCAGCACCGCCACGCGCTTGCCGGCGCGCTTCAGGAGCCACGCCGTGGTCAGCCCCGCCATCCCCCCGCCAATGATGGCCACGTCCACCGTCACGTCGCCCGGCAGCGCCGGGAAGTCGCGCGGGGGGGCCGTCACCGTCCAAAGCGACCTGTGCGCCCGCTGCTCGTCGTCCATGGCCCAAGGCTAGGAACGCGGCGCCGGAGCGATAAGCCAGGGGGACGGCACGCGCGGCTGGCTGCCTACCCAGCTTCGAAGCGATGCGGATGTGCAGGAGCGAACACTCGCGCCCGCCCGGTGTTCGCAAATCGGGGTGCGGGCAAGCCTCCGCTGGGGCGGCTCGCCGTCGCGCGTTACAAAAACGCGCCCCAGGAGCCGAGGAGCTTCGACGATGCCCGTGGAAAGAATGGCTGGGAGCGCCAGCCTCGTCGACGTCCTGGACCGGGTGCTGGACCGGGGTCTGCGCTGGGACGACAACGTCCGCGGGCAGGCGCTCCAGGACTGGCCTCCCGCGTCCACACGCCCCATCGTGGTGAAGTTCGTGGAGGTGCGAACGCCTCCCCCCCATCCCCACGGAGCCTGACGCAGTGGCCCCTCCCGTCGCACTCACGACGCCCCTGTCCGAGCCAGACGTCGAGGCGCGGCTCGCCCTGGCCGAGCACCTGCTCGCCTGCGACGAGCCCCGTCTGTGCGCGCAGCGGGTGGTGGACTGGCTCACCCGCCAGCGCCCCTCGGACGTGGCCGCCTGCCTCGCGCGCGACGGCGGGACGGGCCGGTGGGTCTGCCTCGCGGCCCGGAACCTCTCCGAGTCCGAGCGCGCCGCCCTGGCCTTCCAGCCCGGGACGTCCACCCATCCGCTGGCCGAGGCGCCACACCAGGACGGACCCCGCTTCTTCGCCGCGCCCCGCGCGCCCCTGCCGCCCGGAGGCTGCATCACCCTGCCCCTGGGCCGGCCGGGGGCCCCCGCGGTGGGCCTGCTGCTGCTCTCCGCGGACAGCCCCACGCCGTCGCCGGACGCGGCCTGGGTGAGCGCGCACTTCGGGCCCCGGCTGGCCAGCGCGCTCCCCACCCTCTCCCGCGAGGTGGCCGGAGGCGAGCTGCTCCGCCGCATCATCGACACCGTGGTGGACCCGGTGCTGCTCACGGATTTGGAGGGGCGGCCCCACATCGCCAACGCCCGCGCGGAGGTGCTGCTGGTGGCGGGCCCGGACGCGAGCGAAGGCCGCCGCCGCGCCACCGAGCTCAACCAGCAGGTGTTCTCCGCCGCGCTGGCCAGCTTCGCCAGCGGCGGCGCGTCCGCCGTGCGCCGCCGGGAGGTGCCCCTGGTGGACCCGGTGGAGGGAATCGACCTGCTCTTCGAGGTCGTCAGCACGCCCGTCGTCGAACCGGATGGCCGCGAGGCCCTGGTGAGCGTGCTGCGCAACGTGACGGACCTGGGCCGCGCCACCCAGGCGCTGGGTGAGAGCTACCGGCGCCTGCGCGCCACGGAGCGGGAGGCCCGCAGCGAGCGCCACCGCCTGGACCGCGTGCTGGACTCCGTGCCGGACCCCATCATCCTGTCGGACCCGGCGGGCGGAATGGTGATGATGAACGGCCCGGCGGAGAAGCTCTTCGCCACGCACCCCGACAGCGGCGAGGACGCGCTGCGCCGGCTGCGCTCCAACAACGCCGGCTTCGCGTCGTTCCTCGCCAACCTGATGGACGCGGAGGGCCGGCCCCGCTGGCGCGGGCAGCTCGCGCTGGTGGACCCGGCCACGGGCGCCACGCTCCCCATGGAGGCCGTGGCCAGCAAGGTCCTGGGCGACGCCGGGGAGCTGACGGGCATCGTCACCCTCTTCCATGACCGCAGCGAGGCGCTGGAGAAGGCGCGCCTGCTGGAGCGGGTGAAGGAGGGCTCCGTCCACCTGGAGGCGCGGGTGCAGGCCGCCACCGCGGAGCTGGCCGAACAGAACGAGATGCTGCGCCGGCAGGCCATCCAGGTGGAGCAGGCCAGCGCGGCCAAGTCCCAGTTCCTGGCCAACATGTCCCACGAGTTCCGCACGCCGCTCAACGCCATCCTCGGCTACACGAACATGCTGCTGCAGGGCGTGTCCGGCGAGCTGAACCCGGCGCAGAAGCGGAACCTCACGCGCATCGACTCCAATGGCAGGCACCTGCTGGAGGTCATCAACGAGATCCTGGACATCACCCGCATCGAGGCGGGCCGCATGCCGCTCAACCTGTCGGACTTCGGAATCCCGGAGCTGTTCCAGGAGGTGATGGCGGAGATGGACCCCATCATCGCGCGCAGCAAGCTGACGGTGAGCACCGAGCTCGGGCCGCGGGTGCCGGCGGTGTACAGTGACCGGCAGAAGGTGAAACAAATCGTCCTCAACCTCCTGTCGAATGCGCTGAAGTTCACGCATGAAGGCTCGGTGCAGGTGCGAGCCGAGTACGAGGCTGCTACGTCCACGCTCGCCATCTCCGTGACGGACACGGGCATTGGCATCGACCCCGCGAATCAGGAGAAGATCTTCGACGACTTCCAGCAGGTGGACAGCTCCCCCACCCGCGCTTATGGAGGGACGGGCCTGGGGCTCTCCATCTGCCGTCGTCTGGCCACCATGCTGGGGGGGCGCGTCACCCTCCAGAGCACCCAAGGCGAGGGTTCGACCTTCACCCTGCACTTCCCCCGACGCGCGAGGCGCGCATGACGACCCCATCTGAGACACCGAAGCCCCTCGTGCTGGTCGTCGACGACTACCAGGACGCCAGGGAGATGTACGCCGAGTACCTGGAGTTCTCCGGCTTCCGCGTGGCCGAGGCGAAGAATGGCCAGGAGGCGCTGGACAAGGCCTTCGAGCTGCACCCCGACATCATCCTCATGGACCTGTCGCTGCCCATCATGGACGGCTGGGAGGCGACGCGGCGGCTGAAGAACGACGACCGCACGCGCACCATCCCCGTGGTGGCCCTGACGGGGCATGCGATGACGGGCCAATCCGACGAAGCCAAGGGCGCGGGCTGCGACTCCTTCGTCACCAAGCCCTGCCTTCCGGACGCGCTGGTGGATGAAGTCCGCCGCGTGCTGGCCACCCACGGAGGCGCACAGCCGAGGTGAAGCGCACCATGCCCCGGACGACACGGCCCCGGAAGGGAGCGGCTCGCGGCGGCAAGCGCGCGCCCCAGGCCGCCCGGCCGCCACCTCCCGAGCCGGAGCCGGTGACGCCGGACGGCCCCCGGTACCTCTACGGCATCGTTCGCGCCACGGCGGCCCTGGAGCTCGGGCGCATCGGCGTGGGCACCGTCCCGACGCAGGTGTACGCCCTCCACGAGTCCGGCCTGGCGGCGCTGGTGTCCGAGGCGCCCGGGCGGGTGGTGGACCCGACGCGGGCGCACCTGCTGGGCCACCAGCGCGTCACCGAGCACCTCCTCCGCGAGCACACCGTGCTCCCCGCGGCCTTCGGCACCGTCTTGGCCTCCGAGGCCCAGGTCCGCGACCTGCTGCGCACCGCCCATGACGCGCTGGCCGGGGTGCTGGAGGCGCTGGAGGGCAAGGTGGAGCTGGGCCTCAAGGTGCTCTGGCACCGCGAGCACCTGGTCCAGCGGCTGCTGTTGGAGGACGCCCAGCTCGCCCGCCGTGACGACGAGCCGGAGGCCGAGCACGAACAGCGGCTGGCGTCCGCCGTGGAGGACCGCGCCGGGCGCGACATGCGCGCGCTGCTGGAGGGCCTGCGGCCACGCGCCGTGGCCCTGCGTGAGCACCCGCCCGTGGGAGAGCGGATGCTGCTCAACGCGGCCTTCCTCGTCGAGCGGACCGGGCTGGAGTCCTTCGAGGAGAAGGTGCGCTCCCTGGCGGCGCGCTCGGACACCTACGCGTTCCGCTTCACCGGCCCCTGGGCGCCGTACAGCTTCGTGGACGTGCGCCTGGGCCCGCGTGACGAGGACGCGGTGGGGACCTGAGCCCAGGCCCCCACCCGCGCGTCACTTCCCCGAAGCGGAGGACACGGGCGCCGTCACCCGCGCCGCCTCTTCCGCCAACGCGTCCAGGCCCGAGTGGAGCCGCGCCCAGCCCGAGGTGTGCTCGGTCCGGGCGTAGTAGCCATCCTCGGCCTTGGCCACCGTGACATGCCCGACGGGGCGGCCCGCGCGGAGGTACTCCACGCGGAAGGCCTCTTGCGGCTCGCCACCGGGAGGCGCCTCGTCGCGGCCGAGCAGGTCCAGCGGCACCATCCGCCACACGCGGTCATGCCAGTTGCGCGCGAAGTCGTCCGGCTGCTCCGGCGCCTCCTCCGGCGCCAGCGCCACCGGGCCGGGCGCCTTGCCCGTGGCCCGGAAGGCGCGGGTGATGCCGCCCGCGCGGATGCTCACCGCGTCGAAGTCACCCAGGTCGAAGGTGTGCAGCCGGCGGTCCACCAGGCGGCTGCTGGCGTTCTCCAGGTCCGGCAGCATCGCCGGGCCCAGCAGGTACACGCGGCCGTCCTCCTCGCTGCGCAGGTACGGCGTCCCCCAGCCACCCGCGGGCGACGCCAGGGCGAACACGCGCGCCTTGCCGCCCACCGTCAGCGTCAGCTTGCGAGGCGAGGTAGCCAGGCCGACCTCCTCCAGCTTCTTCGCGTCCAGCGCCCCCAGCGCGCGCATGGCGCGCATGGGCGCGAAGCGGGAGAACAGCTTGTCCGCCACCTCGTTGGCGCGCAGCTCGCGCGGCGGTGGCGGCGCCTCCCGTGCCGCGACGGGTGGCTGAGCAGGCGTGGCGGCGCCCGTGCCCGCGTCGGGCTCCACGGCCGCGGTGGCCGTGCCGGCGTCACCGCTGCCCGCGTCGGTGGCGCCGTCCTTCGCGCCGTCTTTCGCGCCGCCGGAGCCCGGCCGGGGGGATTTGGAGCCCAGGCGCACCCAGAGCTGGTCGCGCGCGCTCGCATCCCGGAACACGTCCACGAAGCGGGTGTCGTCCTCGTAGCGGATGCTGTCCAGCGCGCGCACCGGGACGTCCACCACGGTGGCTTCGCCCGGGCCCGCGGAGGGCTCGCGCTGCCAGACGACGAAGGCCGCCACCAGCGCGGCCGCCGCCAGGGCCCCTTGCAGGGCCAGGTCCCGAACCTTCATCGCTCACCTCCCGCCACCGCGGGGCGCGGCGCGCGGCGTCCCCGCCGGCGCGTCGTCACGAAGCCCACCGCCAGCACCAGGGCCGGGCCCAGGAACACCGTCGCGTAGAACCAGAGGACGTCCTGCTCCCGCGTGTGCAGGATGGGCGTGTCTTCCTCCGAGGACACCGCGCCGGAGATGGACTCCTCGCCGGTGAGCCACCGCAGCGTGTCCAACGCCAGGTACGCGTTGCCCATGTTGCCCAGCAGCAGGTCCCCCACCGCGTCCGCGTCCGCCATCACCACGGCGCGCATCGCCTCCTGGCCGGCCGGCGCGGGCTTCTCCACCGCGATGACCAGGGGCCAGGGCCGCCGCGTCTCGCCCGCATCCAACGTGAAGTTGCCGTTGGCGTCCGCGAAGGTGGCGCCGTGCGCGCGCACCGACACGTTCTGCGCGATGCCGCCGGGCAGCGGCTGAAGCTGCTCCAGCGCGCCCGCGCTCACGAAGACGGTCGGCATTTGCCCCGCCAGCGACGACAGCGAGGTGACGGACGGGTGCGAGGAGAACGTCGCCGTGCCCAGGTTGCCGCGGTCGCTCTGCTGCCGCGTGGTGCGGAAGTACACCTGGTCATTGGCCAGCGGCGTCTTGAGGAACTTCAGGCCCCAAGGCTCCAGCAGCGGCTGGAGGTCCGGCCCGTCCGGCTCCAACGCCAGCCACAGCCGACCGCCGCGCGCGGCGTACTCGCTCAGCGCATTCAGCTCCTCGGGGAGGAACGCCTGCGTCGGCCCCGCCACCACCACCACGGCGGCGTCACGCGGCACCTCGGTGCCCAGCCCCTCGGAGACGCCGAGCGGCCGCACGTCCACGTTCTGCGCGCGCATCAGCTCCTTCAGCTTCTCCACGGACGGGCGCATCGTCTCGCCCGGCACCGCGCGCGACTCGGCGCGCTCGCCGTGGCCCGCCGTGAAGTAGACGACCCGGCGAGGCCGCGCCACCGTCAGCAGTCGGCGCTGGACCTCCTGGTCCAACCGCTGGAGCTGACCGCGCGCCCGCTCGATTTCCAGCCCCACCGTGAGGGGCTCCTTCCGGTCGCCGCGCGCCAGGACGACGGTGCCGTTGCTGTGGACGCCCAGCGACCTCGCCCGCACCGGCTCCACCGCCTGGTCCAGCCGCTCCACGTTGAGCAGCCCCGGGCTCTCCACCGCCAGGTCCCGGAAGTACTGGCCCACCGCCTCGCCCACCTCGTTCGCGGGCGGGAAGAAGAGCGTCACCTGGAGCGGCTCGTTGAGCCCGCGAATCACCTTGCGCGTGCCGTCGCCGGGCTTCGCGGTGCGGAAGTAGGACAGGTCCCACGTCGCGTCGGCCTGGGTGGCGACGAACATGGACGCGAAGGCGAAGATGAGCACGAAGGCCAGCCCCAGCCCGGAGTACAGCGCGCTGCGGACGCGGCCCGTCTCCAGCAGCGGCGCGCGCGTCATCGCCGCGGCGGCCACCTCCACCATCGCCAAGGGCAGCAGGCAGCACGCGAGCAGCGCGGGGAACAGCGCCGCCAGCGACACCGCCAGCCTCGGCGCCTTCTGGGACAGCGGCCCGCCAAAGAGGGCCGAGCCCGCGTCCGACTGGAGGAAGTAGAGCCCCAGCGCCAGCAGGCCCACGCCGTACAGGCCGGACACCCACGCCTCGACGGCGCGCCGGTCCGCGCTGGCCGACCGCATCCGCGTCAGGCGCCAGCCCAGCGCGCCCACCGCCACCGCCACGCCCAGGCCGGACAGGACGGTGCGGCCCGTGCCGATGCCGAGGATGCGCTCACCGATGAAGACGGCCAGCAGGCCCGCGACGAAGACCAGCGTCACGGGGAGTCCCCCGCGTGAAGAACGGGCGCTCATCGCCACCTCCGCGCCTCGAGCACCCGCGTGGCCGCGAACAGCGCCACGTAGGTGACCACGAGGTAGTAGACGACGTCACGCACGTGGATGAGCCCCACCTGGAACGGCGGGAAGTGCTGATTCCACAGCGACATCGCGCTGAAGACGTCCGCCAGCGGCTGCTCGGTGATGCGGGCCAGCAGCCAGCACAGGATGAGGGCCACCAGCATCACCGCGGAGGTAATCGCCGCGAGCAACTGGTTGCGCGCCAGCGCGGAGCCGAAGGTCCCCACCGCCAGCGACGCGCTGCCCAACAGCAGCAGGCCGAGGTACCCCGCCGCCACGTGCCCGAAGGACACCTTGCCGTTCACCATCACCAGCAGCGGCATGTACACCGTGCACGCCACGTACAGCGCCAGGAAGGCCAGCCCCGCCAGGAACTTGCCCAGCACGATGTCCCTGTCGCGCAGCGGTGACGAGTACAACAGCGGCAGCGTGCCCGTCTGGCGCTCCTCGGCCAAGAGGCGCATGGAGATGAACACCGAGGCGACGATGGTGAAGCCGCTCGAATAGTAGAAGAACTGGGACAGCACCTCGGCGGAGCGCTTGCTGGCGCCACCCAGGGCGTACGCGTTGAAGAACAAGCCGTTCAACGCGAGGATGACCGCGATGATGACGTAGCCGCTGAGCGTGCGCAGGTACGCGGACAGCTCGCGGCGGGCGATGAGCAGCGCCTTCACGCGCGCACCTCCTGGCCGTGTGTCAGCCGCAGGAAGATGGATTCGAGCTGGCCGGCGCCCTGGTCCAGCCGCAACAACTCCAGACCCGCGCCCACCACCGCCTGCGCCACCTGGGGACGCCGGTCCGGGGAGGTCCGCACCGTCAGCGCCACCAGGCCGTCCGCCGCGCGGTCCACCTCCACCGCGCCGAAGCCCTGGAGCACCTCCACCGCGCGCGCCTTGTCGCCGCGCACCTCCAGCTCGATGGTGCCCCGGCCGCCCATCTTCGCGGCCAGCTCCTCCTCCGTGCCCTGCGCCACCAGCATCCCCTTGTGGATGATGAGCAGCCGGTCACACGTCTGGGAGATTTCGGGGAGGATGTGGCTGGAGACGAGCACCGTGTGCGCGCCCTTCAGCCCGCGGATGACGTCGCGCATCTCCACGATTTGCCGCGGGTCCAGGCCGCTGGTGGGCTCGTCGAGGATGAGCAGCGCGGGCTTGTGCACCAGCGCCTGCGCCACGCCCACGCGCTGACGGTAGCCATGGCTGAGCGTGGAGATGAGCTCGCCGTGGACGTCGCGAAGGCCGGTCTTCTCCTCGGCCTCGCCCACGCGGCTGGCGGTGTCCCGGGCCGTGACGCCGCGGAGCTGCGCGACGTAGGCCAGGTACTCACCCACCGTCATCTCGTCATAGAGCGGAGGCACGTCCGGCAGGTAGCCGATGCGCTGGCGGACCTCGTGGGCATTGCTCACCACGTCATGGCCGTCGATGACGACGCGCCCCGAGGTCGGCAGCAGCACGCACCCCAGGACCTTCAGCGTCGTCGATTTTCCAGCGCCATTGAGGCCCAGGAAGCCAATCACTTCTCCCTGGCTGATGGTGAAGGCCAGCTCCCGGATCGCCGCGTGCTCACCGTAGTACTTGGTCAGCCCTTCGACCTGAATCATCAGGTGTCCTCTCCCCTTCGTATGCGTCGTTTCTTCTGGCGCAGCGGAGGGGATTGTCAAGCGCCGGCCCCGTCAAGAATGGCGGTATTCAGGGCCCTCCGTCGTGCGACCCAGGGTGAAACGCAGCGCGCCCTCCAGGTCGGGAAGGAGGAAGGCGAACCCCAGCCGCTGGGCCGCTTGGGGCACGATTCGCGCGCCGTCCAGCAGCGCCTCCTGCCCCATCTGACCGAAGAGCGTGCGGACCACGGGCGCGGGGACCGGGAAGACAGCCGGGCGCCGCAGCACCTTGCCCAGGGTCCGGGCGAAGTCCGCCTGTCTCACGGCCCCCGGCGCGACGGTATTGAGGGCGCCGCGCGCCGCCTCGGTGAAGAGGGAGAAGTGGATGAGGCCGAGCACGTCCTCCAGCGCCACCCAGCTCATCCACTGCCGCCCGGAGCCGATGGGCCCGCCGCCGCCCGCGAGGAACGCGGGGAGCATCTTCGCCAGGGCGCCCTCGCGCGCGTCCAGCACGGGGCCGATGCGCAGGTGGACCACGCGGATGCCGGCGGCCTCGGCGGGCTCGGCGGCGGCCTCCCATTCGCGTGAGACCTGGGAGAGGAAGCCCTTCCCGTCGGTGCTGCTCTCCTCGGTGAGGAGCTCGTCGCCACGGTCGCCGTAGATGCTGCTGCCGCCCGCGGAGACGAGCACCTTCGGCTTGCGCTTCATGCGCGCCAGGGCCTCGGCCAGGGTGCGGGTGCCCTGGGTGCGGCTCTTGAGGATGGCGTCCTTGTACTCGGGGGTCCAACGCTGGCCCGCCACGTTGACTCCAGCGAGGTGCACCACGGCGTCCACGCCTTCGAGCGCGTCGGTGTCCACCTCGCCCTTGTCGGGCGCCCAGGCGACCTCGCTCCGCGCGGGGTCCGCCTTGCCGCGCACCAGGCGCTTCACGGTGTGGCCGCCGGTGGTGAGGAAGGGCACCAGCGAGGAGCCGACCAGCCCCGAGGCACCGGTGACGGCGATGGTGAGCGGCCCTTGCCCCGCGAAGGCGGCGTGGCGCTTGAGGTCCTCGCGGGTGATGCGGTGCCGGTACGCGAACATCCGCTCCAGGGTGCGGCGCGCGAAGCCTCCGCCGAAGAGGCTGCCCAGCGGGCCCACGGGGAGGATGTACTCCACCTCGTCGTCCAGGATGGACGTGCCCGTGGTGGGCTCGGGCCACATCCGGTGGGTGTGGACCCACTTCGTGAAGGGGCCGGACCGCTGGGTGTCCTGGAACATGGCGCCTTCGGAGTAGGCGGTGTGCTCGGCCACCAGGCGCTGGGGGACGGGGCCCACGCGCATGCGGACGACGACGCGGGCGCCGGTGCGGATGCCGTCGCCGGTGCGCTCCAGTACCTCCATCCGCTCCCAGGGGGGCGCCAGGCGCTCGAACGCCCCTTCCCGGGCATGCCAGGCGAAGAGGTCACTGGCTGAGACGGGCATCCGGCTGCGAGCATCGAAGACGTGCGACTTGCCCATGTTCCCTCCTGGGGCGACAGTGCGGCGGCGCATGATTGCTCCAGAGTCCCTTGAACGCGCGGTGGAATTGCTGCGGCGCGGTGGTGTCGTCGCCCTGCCGACGGAAACCGTCTACGGTCTGTCCGCCAACGCGGAGGACGAGCTGGCAGTACGCCGCGTCTTCGCCATCAAGGGCCGTCCCGCCACCCACCCGCTCATCGTCCACATCCCGGGGGTGGAGCACCTGGGCGCCTGGGCCCATGAAGTCCCGGAGGCCGCGAGGAAGCTGGCCGAGGCCTTCTGGCCGGGGCCGTTGACGCTGGTGCTGAAGCGCACCGCCCGGGCCACGGATGCTGTCACGGGGGGGCAGGACACGGTGGCCCTGCGTGTACCGAATCACCCGGTGGCGCTCGCGGTGCTGCGGAGGCTGGGCGGTGGGCTTGCCGCGCCGAGCGCGAACCGGTTCGGGAAGGTCAGCCCCACGACTGCGGAACACGTGCGGGAGGACCTGGGTGGCGACGTGGACCTGGTCCTGGATGGAGGCCCGTGCACGGTGGGCGTGGAGTCGACCATCGTGGACTTGAGCTCGGAGGAGCCCGCGATTCTGCGGCCCGGTGGACTGGCGGCGGAGAACGTGGAGCGGGTGCTGGGGCGGAAGGTGCCGGTGCGGACGACGTCCAAGGTGCGCGTGTCGGGTTCACTGGAGTCGCACTACGCGCCGCGTGCCGGTGTGGTGCTGGTGGAGCCCGGACAGGCCGTGGCGCGGGTCCAGGAGTTGCGTGGACAGGGATTGCGCGTGGGTGTGCTGGGACCGGCGAGCCTTGCGTTGCCAGCTGATGTGCCGCGCTTCGATGTACCGGATGAGCCTGCTGGGGCTGCGCGTGTGCTGTACGCCCGGCTGCGTGAGGCGGATGCACAGGGGCACGACGTGCTGGTGGCGTGCCTCCCGGCGGAGAGCGGGCTGGGCATCGCGGTCCGGGACCGGCTGTCGCGCGCCGCAGCTCCGCGGGGATAGCGCGTCCCGACGTCGTCATCTACGGCCACGCTGACGACCTGCGCTTCCGCTCTGAACCGGATGGGAAGCTCATGCCGTACTGCAAGCGATGAAGGTGACGACCCAGGAGGCTGCGCTCTTGAAGTTCTATGTGGTCGAAGAAGACAGGACCACTGAGTTCACCGGTAGCCTACGAGCGCGCCCTCCCTGGGGGTTCCCAGGCGTCAGTCCCTGCGACGCATGTGGAGCTGCGGGAGGCTGGGCTGGTCTCCAGTACCCATGCGTAGACCTGTCGAGCCTCCCGGAGCGACAGGCATTCGAAAATCCAGGCCGGCAGGTCAGCCTCGAGGAGTTCTCTCGATTGAGAGAACGGGTCCGACCTCTCGCGCCCAGTTGGGCTCGGCTGGAACCGGGCGCAGATTTTGGTCCGCCCACAGGTACGGGCAGCGGGGCCTTTGGCGACCTCTTCATGCAGAACCCCTGGTCGCTTTACATCCGCCGTGAAGCCGTGGAGCGTCTTCAGGCGGCGGGCATCCAAGGCCTTTCAGGCTGCACGTTGAATGTGCAGTACCGCGGCAAGAACCCACCTGAGTTGCTCGCCATGCAGTTGGAACTTCATGGCCGACTGCACCTTGATGGCGTGTCTCCTGAAATGAGCCAAGCCTGCTCGACGTGCGGGATGCCCCGTCACGGGCTACCTCAGCCACCGACTCTCGACCTACATTCGATACCAGAGCCTCCAGATCTTTTTCGGCTACACGACTGGCCCACATTCATCGTGGCCAGCGAACGAATGGCGGACTCCGTGCGGCGACTTTCCTTGACGGGAGTCCGCTTCAACGAACTCGCGGCCCGATAAGTCCCTCGCTTCTACTGGAGGAGAGGGCGCCGCAATGCTCTGCGGATGGCACTTCCACCGATTTCACCCACCCAGTCCCGATAAGGGAACCGGGTTATTAACCCTCATCAATGAGGGCAAGGGCGCCTCCTCCCTACTCTCGAGGCCACAACGTCCCTGAACGTTCTGGAGCCCTCTCGATGAGCACCACCCGCCTTCACTCCCGCTCTCTGGGAGTCCTCTTTCTCCTTCCATTCTTCGCCTACGGCATCGGCACCGCGCTCGTCACCTCCATCCTGCAGGAGCCGGAGCACCTGGCCGTAGTGGCCGGGCAGAGGACGCTGTTCGTCGGGGGCGCGCTGCTGCTCCTGTTGAACTCCATCCTCGTCGTCGGGATTGGCGTGCTGTGCTTTCCGATCCTCCGAGCGCGGAGCCCGAGCATCGCCGTCGCGTACGTCTGCACGCGGGTCATGGAGGCGCTGGTCCTCATCATCGGAGTGATTTTCCTCCTGTGCATCCTTCAGCTCGGAGCTTCCGCGCAAGGGCAGCCGGCGCCGGAACTGGTGACCCTGACCCGACTTCTCTCGAAGGGGAACTTCTGGGCGTACCAGCTCGCGATGATCATCCTGGGGACCGGCAGCGTGGCGTTCTGCCTATCGCTGTACCGCGCCCGGCTTCTTCCCTCATTGCTCCCGCTGGTGGGCGCGCTGGGCTACGGGCTTCTGGCGCTGGGGGCCGTGCTCGAGCTCTTCGGGCTGCCGTGGGGCATCTTCTTCTCCGGCCCCGGAGGCCTCTTCGAGCTGTTCCTGGGCGGCTGGCTCATCGCCAAGGGGTTCCGAACCGTCACCCCTTCCGTCGCGGCGTAGCCGGCTTGCCGCGCGTGGCAATGCGCTTTCGGATCCGGCTCAGCGACTCGGGTTGCACGCCGATGTAGCTGGCCAGTTGATACTGCGGAATCCGCTGAAGCATGTCCGGCCGCGTCTTCGAGAGCTTGAGGTAGCGCTGCTCCGGGGTATCGGTGAGGTACGAAGCGAACCGCTCCTGCTGCTCCGCCAGGACCTTCTGCATCACCATCCGGGAGATGCTCTCGAAGCGGGGGAAGCGTCGATACAGGTCCCCCTCGCGTTGCTCCGTGCCGACCACCACCGTGGTGTCTTCCACGCAGACCAGGAAGTGCTCCGCCGGGGTCTGGTTCACCATGCTGTGAATCGAGAGGACCCATTCGTCCTCGGTGAAGAACCCGCTGCTCCGCTCCTCACCGTCAACGACGGAGTACTGGCGGACGCAGCCCTGGAGGACGAAGTAGGCCTCGGTGCAGACCTGGCCCGCCATGAGCAGGTGCGTGCCTTTCGGGCAGGTCTTCACCACCATGCTGTCCAGGATGGCCAGGGCCTCCTCGTCCGACAAAGGAGCGATGCGGCGGAAGTAGTCGACGAGTCTGTGTTTCATGTGGGCACTGCGCGACCGGAGGAAGCCGCATCATCCCATCAGACCGGCGGACGTGGCCCGAAAATGTGCATCCGGCCAGGGCACCGGAGCGCCCTCCGAGCTGGCCAATCGGGTCGCGGCTCCGAATCGAGCAGGCGTTCAAAATGACCGTCCTCATCACCGCCAGCCGCCTCCTGGTATCCTCAGCGAATGGAACCTCCGGCGGCTTCAACCACCACGCAGAGAATCGGCATCCCAGAATGGGGCCGCTGGGTCGGCTGGGCCTGGCTCTCCAGCATGGCCATCATCGCCTTGGAAAAGGTCCTTACCTTCGGACCGCTCTACACGCTCACTGGCGGATGGGAGTGCATGTTTCAGCGCTATGCGCTTGCAGATGTGCTCATCTGCATTGCGCAGCCCCTTGCCGTCAGCCTGTACGGCAGGAGCGGCCCCAAGGCGCTCTGGACGGGCATCATCACCAGCGAGTTCATCAGGTACGTCCCCACCATGGTGCTCCTCGCCTGGCTTGCAACCTCCCCACCACCTGACTTTGAAATGGGCCCCCTGCATCGCTCCGCATACTTCTGGTGGACGCTGCGGGCCATCGTTTCAAGCGCTGCCATCATCTGGCTCTGCATGAAGCGAGAGCGCCCGGGTTGGCGAATGCTGGTCATCTCAGGACTGGCGAGCGTCGCGCTGCTGGGACTGCTCAGCCATCGCGACAACTCCGGCATCGATTCTCCCCTGCCGTGGAACGGGAAAGGCGTCATGCCCGTCGCGGTGATGCGCTCTCCCTGAGCCACCCCGAATACCGTATCCAACAGGGAGCGGGACAAGCGGCGGTCGCTCCCAGTATCATCGGCAAATGCAGACAGCGCACAGCGCATCCCCTCGCCCGTCCGGTCACAAGGAATGGATTCGCTGGGTCGGTTGGACCTGGGCCTCAGTCATCGCGAGCCTTACCATCGCAGGGGGATTTGCGTTCGGAGGGAGCTACACCTTAAGTGGCGGGCAAGGCGACTGCCTCGGCCTGGGTTCTCCACTTTCGGAGCTCCTCCTTGGACTTGCACAGCTCCTTGCCGTCGTCATGTTCGGCCGGAAGGGACCGAGCGCGTGCTGGGCCGGAATCATCACCACTGCGTTCGTTCGTTACGTACCCTCCGCAGCAATGCTTGGATGGGTGCTTGTCACCACGCCCATTGAAGTGGACAACCTCAGAGGCTCCGCTGTCCTCTGGTGGACGGCAAGCGCCGCCATCTCGACGGCGGCCCTTGTCTGGCTCTGCACGAAGCGAGCGTCGCCAGGCTGGAGGCGGATGGCCGTCTCGGGCCTCGCGAGTGCCGCCCTCCTCACGCTCCTCAGCCAGTGGACGAATGATTTCTACGTCAATCCCATCCTTCCTTGGAGAAGCCTGCTCCTTTGGCAGATCATCTCTCAATGAGCCCTAACGAAAAAGAGCCATTGTCCGAAGCGCAGCGCGAATCCGCCCTGGAGGCCATCGTGGGCTCGGACCGGGCAACCATCGACCCAGCAGCCAAGCTCCTTTCAGGCGACCCGACGACCACGGACAGGCTGATACCGTTGCTCGACACCGTCAGCAGTGCGGACGCACGGCAGGGAATCCTCTACGCGCTCTCCTGGCATGGTGACCTCAGGGCATGGGAGCTCATGGTGCGCATCCTCGCGAATCCCCAAGAGGACCCCGTGGTGCGCGGACAGGCCGCGGAGGGCATTGCGTACATGTTCTCCCAGGTCAGGCCGGGGACCGCCAGGTTCGAGTCCGCCGCCAAGGCACTGCTGTCGGCACTGAAGGACCCATCTCTTGAGGTCCGCTTCGGCGCGATATTCGCGCTCGGAGAGTCAAACCATCTCCCATTCGTCCCGGTGCTCGAAGCCCTGGTCAATGACCAGACCCCAGTCCCGGGCTGGGGTGAGACCATCGGGGAGAAGGCCGCTGCGGCGATCGAATCATTGACGTGGGGCAAGACGTGACGGCCTGGCGCGCATCGAACGGCGCCCGCTTCGCATCGGAGTGAGCAGCACGGTAGGCTCTCGAAATGGAGCCGTCTTCGACTTCGAGTGCAGCCCTGCCAAGCCCTCGCCCCGAATCGCCTCGCGTCTTCAGATGGGCCTTTGCCGCGCTTCTCGCGGCCTTCCTCATTGAATTCGTGATCAGACGGGTGGTCCCGCACGAGTGGGGCTACACCCTGATGGGCGGACAGGGTGACTGCATGGGTCTCGGCGACGGAGCCGAGGACATGACGATAGGCTTTGTCCAGCTCGTTATTGTCCTGATGTACGAAAGAGCGAGCCCCAAGGCCCTCTGGACTGGCATCGTCACCACAGAATTCATCCGCTTCGCCCCTGCCGCCGTCCTCATCACATGGGCCGCCGTCTCAAATCCATCCGAAGTGGGGGACCTGCTTCGCTCCGCTTTTTTCTGGTGGCCTTTGCGAGGCCTCATGTCCACTGCGGCCTTCATCTGGCTCTGCCTGAAGCAAGACCGACCACGCTCGCTGGCCGTGCCGATGCTCGCAAGTCTCACGGTCCTCGGCGCACTCAGCCTGTGGAACTCGGAGCCTCACTTCAACGGTGCGCTTCCCTGGAGGACCGATAGCTTGTTGCACATGCTCAGCCGTGAGCCACGCCCGATTCCCTGAGTCCCCAGTGAAATGAACGGGTGGCCGATGTCAGGGCGTGAGAACCGAGACCCACCCCAATTCCCCCGCCCAGCCAATCAGTGCCGAGTCCGAGGCCCCTCCTCCTCCCCAGGCGGCGCCAGTCGCTGAGACAGCAACCCCAGCAACTCCTGGGTCGACAGCCGTCCAGCCGCGTCCTTCCCTTCCAGCACCCCCGCCACCAGCGCGCGCTTGTGCTCGTGCAGCGACAGCATCTGCTCCTCGATGGTCCCCCGCGTCACCAGCCGGTACACCGTCACCGGCCGCTCCTGGCCAATCCGGTGCGCGCGGTCGGAGGCCTGGTCCTCCACGGCGGGGTTCCACCACGGGTCCAGGTGAATCACCGTGGTCGCCGCCGTGAGGTTCAGCCCGAAGCCACCGGCCTTGAGCGAAATCAGGAACAGCGGGACGTCCCCCTCCTGGAACGCGCGCACCCGCTCGGCCCGAGCCCCCGCGGGCGTCTGTCCATCCAGGTACTCGTAATCAATCCCCTCCGCGTCCAGCACCTCGCGCACCAGCGCCAGATGGGACGTGAACTGGCTGAACACGAGCGCGCGATGCCCCTCCGCGCGGAGCTCCCGCACCAACTCCATGAACCGCTCCAGCTTGGCCGACTCCAGCTTCGAGCCCGCGTCATACAACCGCGGATGTGAAGCCAGCAGGCGCAGCCGCGTGAGCGCCGCCAGGATTTCGATGCGCCGCTCCTGCTCCTTCAGCTTCGGCTTGCGCGTCTCCAAATCCGAGAGCGCCGCCAGCCGCGCGTCCTCGTAGAGCGCCCACTCCTCGGACGACAGGACGATGGGCACCCGGATGTCCGTGCGCGGCGGCAACTGCGCCTCCACCTGCGCCTTCGTGCGGCGCAGCAGGAAGGGCTGAAGCACCCGGGCCAGCGCGGGCGCGGCCGTCGGGTCCACGCCCCGCTCAATCGGCGCGGCGAAGCGCGAGCGGAACGCCTCCCAGCTCCCGAGCAGCCCTGGGAAGACGACGGCGAAGAGGCTCCACAGCTCGCCCAGGTGGTTCTCCAGCGGCGTGCCGGAGAGCGCGAACTTGAAGTCCCCCTGGAGCGCCCGCGCCGCGCGGAAGCGGTGCGTCGTCGCGTTCTTCAGCGTCTGCGCCTCGTCGAAGATGATGGTGGAGAAGCGGAGCTTCGACAGCCGCTCGATGTCCCGCGTGAGCAGGCCATAGCTCATCACCAGCACGTCCTTGGGCCCCAAGCGCTCCAACGTCTGACCCCGGTCCGCCACCTCCGAGAACAGCGTCATCCGCAGCGACGGCGCGAAGCGCTTCGCCTCCTCCATCCAGTTGAAGGCCACGGACGTCGGCGCCAGCACCAGCGCGGGCCCCAGCTTGCTCCGGTCCAGGAGCACCGTCAGCGCCTGCACCGTCTTGCCCAGGCCCATGTCGTCCGCGAGCACCCCACCCGCCCCCCACGACGCCAACCGCGTCAGCCAGCGGAAGCCCTCCTGCTGATAGTCCCGCAGCGCCGTCTTCAGCCCCGCGGGCACCCGCGGCTTCAGCTCCTTCGCCGCGAAGATGCGCTCCACCAGCGACTGCCACGTCTTGTCCGCCTCGACGTCCGCGCCGGCGTCCTGGAGCGCGGTGAGCGCCTCCACCGCGGAGGGCCCCACCTCCAGCCCATGGCGTGTGGCGTGGGCATGGTCCGCCAGCCGCTCCAGGTGCTCCCGCAGCGCCCCCTCAATCTCCACGTAGGACGTCGCGTCCACCTGGACCCAGCGCTCCTTGCGCCGAGCCGCGTCCAGCAACCGCGCCAGCTCCACCCGCTCGCCTTCCACGGACAGCCCGCCCAGCACGCCGAACCAGTCCCGCTTCCGCTCCAGGATGACCTTCAGCGCCTGAGGCGCGGGGGCCTGGAACAGCCGCACCGGCGCCCCCACCCACTCCAGCTCCGGCCGAGGCTCCACCTCCGTACACGCCGCGAGTACCGCCAGGCCGCCCTGCGCGCTGGTGAAGCGGAAGGTGAAGGGCAGCTCCTCGGGCTCCGCCGTGTCCAGCGGCAACCGGGCCTGCAGCAGCTCCGCCGTATCGCGTTCCTGAACGAAGTCCCGCACCGCGTGCACCGCCCCCGTGCCTCGCCGGATGTGGACGTCACGCGCCCCCTCCCCCGGAATGAACGTGGGGCTGTCAGGCAGCGGGCGGGCACGCAGCTCCACGCGGACCGCGCCGCTCGCATGCGCCTCCATGCGCACCACGGAGACGTAACGCAGCGGCACCGACTCCCCCATGACGCTCCGGGGCAGCGCCACCGGCACGCGCAGGGACAGCTTCGACAGCTGGTCCAGCAGCGCCACATGGCTCTCCGGCGGAAACGCGTTGCCGTGGCGGTTCAACGCCGTCAGCAGCGCGCGGACCTCCGGCCCCGCGTCCAGCACGGTGAGCACCCGCTGGTGGTCGTCCCAGACGTAGAGCCCCTCCTCCGGCGGCGCCCTGCGCACCCGCTCCAGCATCGCCGAGGGCAGCGTCGCGCCATCCACGCCCGCGCTGACGATGACCACCCCGTCCCGGTCCTCGGCGACGAGCCCGACCTTCGCGCGCTCGATGCGCACCAGCAGGTCCGGGTTCTCATCCAGGTGGATGCGAGGATGCCCCACCAGCTCGAAGAGCAGCGCGCGCGACGCCGGGGCCTCCGACTCCGGCAGCAACGCCGCCAGCCGCGCATCCGCCGCCGACAACTGCGAGCCATGCTCCTGGAGCAGCTTGCGCCGGCTCACCTTCGCGCCCGTGCTGCGCTGCCCCTTCTTGTTGCGCTTGTGCACGTACGGCGCCAGCTCCACGCCGTACCCGTTGATGACGTCCAGCCGCCAGGAAACCTCCCCACCCCCGGGCCCGCCGGGGCTGTCATCGACGGCCCGCTCCAGCGCCCGCAGCGCGCGCTCCCAGCCGGGACGGACCAGCTCCTCCAGCTCCTCGCCAAAGGTCTCCGACCAGGGCTGGCGCAGCCACAGCAGCGCCGTGTCGATGACCGCCAGCAGGTGGACGCAGAACGTCGCGCCGCAAGAGCAGTCCCCCGTGACTTCGGTGGGGGAGAAAATCAGCCGGGCCTCGGGGAGGATGAAGCCCGCGTGCGCGCCCACCGGCAGCTCGGAGATGCGCGTCTCGCGCAGGCGGAAGCCCGGCAGCGGCGCGTCGTACTGCATCAGGTCCGGCACCAGCGCGTGCACCGGCCGAGGCGCGACGGACGCTGGAACCCGCGCGCGCAACGCCAGCAACAGCCCATGGACGCGATGCGTGCGGGAATCCCCAGGCGGCGCGAGCCGCTCCTCGAGCGAGGCCCGTGACGCCTCCGCGCCCAGCCGCTCCGCCTCCACGAAGCGCCAGGCGAGCGTGGGCAGCAGCTCCTTCATCCGGGGCGACGGCATCGCCTCCGTCATCCAACGCGCCAGCGAGTCCGTGCTCAACAACTCCACCAGCCGGCGGCGGGCGAGCACGGGCCGCGCCTGCGGCAACCAGGCGGCATCCACCAGCGGCATCAGCACCGCCAGGCTCAGCCGCGACAGGTGCTCGAGCCCCTGCGCCCGCAGCCACGCCAGCGCATCGCTGGCCGTATCGAACAAGGGAGTCACGGACTCATCGAGCGGCGCGGACATGCCCCCGCTTCTTCGCGAAGCAGCCACGAAACGCAAGGCCGGGCCGTGACGCGAGGCCACCAGACGCCCGGCTGCCCGGCGTCACTTTCCGCATGCCCCCAGCGATATGGGCCCGCGAGCCACGACGTTGTCACGGGCGCCGCACACATGTGGCCCTGCCCCCTCAAGGAGTCCTGTCGATGACGATGAGCCCCCAATTCGCGAGCATCCTCATGCTGCTGGTGCTGACGGGTTGCACGAGCCAACGCCAGACGCTGCTGGAACGCACGACCAGCTACGTGGTGTACGACATGCCCGCACGGCAGGTCATGAAGGCCGCCGAGGCCGTCCTGAGCGAGCGCGGCTACGCCCTGCTGCCCAGCACGGACCCGCTGTTCCTCATCACGCCTTGGAAGGTCTCCGGCAACTACGACGTCTTCACCCACTGGTCCCGCCTCTACGTCGAAGGGTACAAGCGCCCCGACGGCCGGTTCACCGTGCGCGCGTACCAGATGGCCGCCAACATGCCCGCTCGGACCCAGTCGTTGCCGGCCCCGGAGAAGACGACCATGTCGGCCCCCGAGGAGAAGCAGAACATCATGCCCACCGTCCTGCTCTCCGCGGAGCCCGTGCTGGTGCGCTCCGCCAGGCCCGACCTCCGCCGGGACCGCGAGCTCGAATGGGCCATCATGGAGCGGCTCGACCCAGACTTCGCCGGACGCGTCAAGACGCAGGTCGACATCTATCTCGCCCATTCATCCTCGGAGCGGCCGGGTGACGTACTTGAATGACCTCGCTTGCTTCGATATCCCGCCAGGGATGCCAAGGAGCGTCCCCGCGTGAAGCGAAGCGTGTATGGCCTGGTCCTCGCCCTGTCACTCACCGCCTGCAAGGAAGAACCTCGCGGGAAGATGGAGCCCATCCCCCGCCCGCCGGGGATGAAAGACGCTCCGCCTCCCCCGGAGGCCGCCCCGGCCCAGGCCGCGGAGCCCCCGGTGGACCCCTCGAAGGTGGTCCTCCGGTGGAAGCTCACCGCGGGCGCGCCCACGTCGTACCGGCTCGACATCGAGCGCACCGGCGGCGCCCCTGAGGAGGGCTCCTCCACCAGGAAGGGCAGGGGCAAGGGCAAGGAGAAGCCCGCCGCCGCGGCGCCCGCGGCGACGCTGCCCGACGCCCTCACCTACGCGCTGGAGCGGACCGACTCGGGTGACTACCGCCTCCGCGTCATCCCCGAGGGCAGCAACGCCGAGGTGGACGTCGGCACCCTGAGCGAGCGCGGCTTCGTGCTCGACGGCCTGCAGGGCGCCACCCGCAACACGGCCACCCTGGTGCTGGAGCTGCCCAGGGAGCCGGTGGGCACCGGCGACACCTGGTCGCTCGGCACCGAGCTGATTCTGTCCGAGGCGCTGGGGGCCCAGTTCCAGGCCGGCCAGCCGGAGCGGCGCAACCGCGTGAAGCTCGCCAGCCTGACGCCCGCTGACGGCGGCGAGCAGGTGGCCACGCTGGAGTACGACATCTCCGAGAAGCTGGGTGGCACGGTCCACGCGCAGGAGGCCCCGCCCACCTCGCCCGCGCGCGCCGCGGAGGAAGAGGCGGAGGCCGCGGACTCGGAGAACCCCCGGCGCAAGCCCTCGCCCGAAACCAGCGCCAGCGCCGAGGTCACCATCACCGGCCGCGGCGAGTTCCTGGTGAAGGCCGGACGCTGGCGCTCCTGGGAAGGCACCATCACCTCGGTGACGAAGGGCGGCTTCCCCACCGCCGCCCTCCAGGTGCCCACGGGCACGATGAAGCTGCGCCTCAGCGCGGCGGAAGCGGCCCCCGCGCCGGCGCCTACGGCGCAGCCGCAGCAGTAGGCGGGCCGTCCGACTCGCGCACCATGCGCACCACCGCGTCCACCCACGCCGGGTGGGCGTTGAGGGAGGGGACGAGCGTCAGCGACTCCCCTCCCGCCTCCACGAACTGCTCCCGCGCGCGGAGGCCAATCTCCTCCAGCGTCTCCAGGCAGTCCGCCACGAAGGCCGGGCACATCACCGCCAGCCGCTTCACGCCCTGCTTCGCCAGCTCCGGCAGCACCACGTCCGTGTACGGCTTCACCCACGGCGTGCGGCCCAGGCGCGACTGGAAGGACACGCTCCACCCGTCCGCCGGCAGGCCCAGCCGCTGCGCCAGCCCCCGCGCCGTCGCGTAGCTCTGCGCGCGGTAGCAGTGCCGGTTCGCGTCCGTCAGGGCGTCGCAGCACGAGGCCGTGGACAGGCAGTGCGTCCCCGTGGGGTCGCTCTTGCGCATGTGCCGCTCCGGCAGGCCGTGGAAGCTGAAGAGGACGTAGTCGGCGCGCGCCTCGTCAATCACCGGCCGCGCCACGGTGGTGAAGGCGTCCAGGAAGCCCGGGTGCTCGAAGAAGGCCGGCACCGCGCGCACGAAGGGCACGTCCCAGGACTGGGCCAGCACCTCGTAGGTGCGCGCCAGCGAGGACGCCGTGGAGGACGCGGCCTCCTGCGGGTACAGCGGCAGCACGGTGAACTCCGACACGCCGCGCGCCTTGAGCGCCGCGATGCCGTCGGGGATGGAGGGCGAGCCATACCGCATGGCCAGCACCACCTCGTACTCGCCCGCCAGCCGCTCGGCCACCTGGGCCGCCAGGGCCTGGCTGTACACCAGCAGCGGCGAGCCCTCCTTCATCCAGATTTTGCGGTACGCCTCCGCGCTCTTCGCCGGCCGCACCGGCAGGATGACGAGGTTGAGCAGCGCCCAGCGGGCCACGGGGTGGATGTCGATGACGCGCGGATCGCTGAGGAACTCGCGCAGGTAGCGGCGCACCGGCCCCGGCTGGGGCGCGTCCGGCGTCCCCAGGTTGACGAGCAGCAGCCCTCGCTTCGAGGTGGGCGTTGGCATCAGTGCAGGGAATTGGGGAGGGTGAGCGCGAACTCGGCGATGCGCGCCTCGAAGCGCGTGCCGTCCGGCCGCGCCATGTCATAGCTGCCGCGCATGGTGCCGAAGGGCGTGCGGAGCATGGCCCAGCTCGTGTACTCGAACCGCTCTCCGGGCCCCAGGTGGGGCTGGCGGCCCACCACGCCCTCGCCCCGCACCTCCTCCACCTTGCCCGTGGCATCGGTGATGACCCAGTGCCGTGCCTTGAGCTGCGCGGGCGCGTCGCCCTCGTTGGCAATCTCCACCGTGTACATGAAGGCGAACTGCCCGGACTCCGGAGCGCTGCGCTCCGGCCAGTAGGAGGGCTTCACGGTGATGCGGATGCCGTCGGTGGTGGCGCTGGAGGACATGCCCCCAGATTTGGCGGCAACCGCCGCCACTTGCAAGGAAAACGCTGGGTTGGAAGCCCCAGCGCCCGGCCTACGTCTTCGCGCTCTCCCGGTCCTGGCCGGGGTCCGGCTGCTTCGGCCACACCAGCGAGGCGATGATGGCCGCCAAGAGGATGCCGGCAATCACGCCCAGGGAGATGCCGATGTGGAGGTGGATGTCGAAGAAGGTGATGAGCATCTTCACGCCCACGAAGCCCAGGATGGCGCTCAGGCCCACCTTCAGGAAGTGGAACTTGTCCATCAAACTGGCCACGACGAAGAACAGCGAGCGCAGGCCCAGAATCGCGCACACGTTGGACGTGTAGATGATGAAGGCGTCCTGGCTGATGCCCAGCACCGCGGGGATGGAGTCCAGCGCGAAGAGCAGGTCCGTGGCCTCCACCACCAGCAGCACGATGAAGAGCGGGGTGAACTTGCTGCGGCCGTCCTCCTGCACCATGAAGCGGCTGCCCTCCCCCAGGCGGGCCACCGGCAGCACCCGGCGCGCGAACTTCACGATGCCCTTCTGCTCCGGGTCAATCTCCTCGTCCTTGGACACCAGCATCTTCACCGCGGTGAAGACGAGGAACGCGCCGAACAGGTAGATGAGCCAGTGGAACTGCTTCACCAGCGCCGTGCCGGCGAGGATGAGGCCGGCGCGCATGACGAACGCGCCCAGGATGCCCCAGAAGAGCACCCGGTGCTGGTGCTCGGGCGCCACCCGGAAGTAGCTGAACACCATCAGGAAGACGAAGAGGTTGTCGACGGAGAGCGCGTACTCCACCACGTACGCCGTCAACCACTGGAGCCCCACGGTGGGCCCCTGGTAGTGCCAGATGCCCGCGCAGAAGATGAGGCTGAGGGTAATCCACACCAGCGTCCAGAGGCCCGCCTCCTTCGGCGTCACCGCATGGTCCTTGCGGTGGAACAGCCCGAGGTCCAGCGCGAGCATCGCGAGGACGAAGACGTTGAAACCCACCCAGAGCGCGACTTGCGTGTTCACGTGGCAATCCTGTTGCAGGGTACGGCGGGGCGCACCCTACCGGCGGGAGGCCCGGGCGTCGACCCCTCCGAGGAACCTTCTGGGGCACCCATTTTCGTCCAGCCGCCTGTCCCGCCAGGGCTACTCCGTGGCCGGACGGCGCAACACCGCCAGCGAGCGGCCCACCACCTGCACGGTGCCCCCCGCGGGCGTGTGCGTGCGAGGCGACTCGCCTGACACCGCCGTGTCCACCACCAGCTCCCAGTCCGCGCCCCACTCCACGGCGGGCAGCATGAAGGTGATGGGCTCGTGGTGCGCGTTCATCAGCACCAGCACGGTGTCCCCGACAATCCGGTTCCCTTCGTCGTCCGGGGCGGCGATGGCGTCCCCGCCCAGCAGGATGCCCAGGGAGCGCACGTAGGGCTTCTCCCAGTCGTCCTTGCGCATCTCCTTGCCGTCCGGCCGGAACCACGCCAGGTCCTTCAGCTCGCTGTCCCACATATGGGCGCCGCGGAAGAAGCGCCGCTTGTGCAGCACCGGCTGCTCACGCCGCAGCTTCGTCAGCGCGCAGGTGAAGTCCAGCAGCGCGCGCTGCGTGTCGCTCAGCTCCCAGTTCACCCACGACAGCTCGTTGTCCTGGCAGTAGGCGTTGTTGTTGCCCTTCTGCGTGCGGCCCATCTCGTCGCCGGCCACCAGCATGGGCACGCCCTGGGACAGGAAGAGCGTGGCCAGGAAGTTGCGCTTCTGCTGCTCGCGCAGGGCGTTGATCTTCGCGTCCGTCGTCTCGCCCTCCACCCCGCAGTTCCAGGAGTGGTTGTCGTTGGCGCCGTCCCGGTTCTCCTCGCCGTTCGCCTCATTGTGCTTGTCGTTGTACGTGACGAGGTCATGCAGCGTGAAGCCGTCATGCGCGGTGACGAAGTTCACGCTCGCGGTGGGCTTGCGGCCGGACATCGAGAACAGGTCCGAGCTGCCCGTGAGGCGGTAGCCAATCTCCGCCGCCTGCCGGTCATCGCCCTTCCAGTAGCGGCGGATGGTGTCGCGGTACTTGCCGTTCCACTCGCTCCACAGCACCGGGAAGTTGCCCACCTGGTAGCCGAAGTCACCCACGTCCCAGGGCTCGGAGATGAGCTTCACCCGGCTGAGCACCGGGTCCTGGTGGACAATCTGGAAGAAGGCCGCGCGGGTGTCGTAGCCGTGCCTGTCCCGGCCCAGCGTGGTGGCCAGGTCGAAGCGGAACCCGTCCACGTGCATCTCCTCCACCCAGTAGCGCAGGGAGTCGGCGATGAGCTTCAGCGCGTACGGGTGCGTGGCGTTCCACGAGTTCCCGCACCCGGTGAAGTCCATGTAGTAGCGCGCGTCCTTGTCCGTGAGCCGGTAGTACGCCGCGTTGTCCACGCCCTTGAAGGACAGCGTGGGGCCCAGCTGGTTGCCCTCGCAGGTGTGGTTGTAGACGACGTCGAGGATGACCTCGATGCCGGCGCGGTGGAGCTGCTTCACCATCCGCTTGAACTCGTCCACCTGCCCGCCCAGCGAGCCCGAGCCGCTGTAGCGCGCGTCCGGCGCGAAGTACCCCAGCGTGTTGTAGCCCCAGTAATTGACCTTCTCGCGCTGGATGAGGAAGGGCTCGTCCACGATGTGCTGGATGGGCAGCAGCTCCACCGCGGTGACGCCCACCTTCTTCAGGTGCTCGATGCTGGCCGGGTGGGCCAGCCCCGCGTAGGTGCCCCGCAGCGCCTCCGGGACGCGCGGGTGCAGCTTCGTGAAGCCCTTCACGTGGACTTCGTAGATGAGGGTGTCGTGCCAGGGCACGGCGGGCGGGGCGTCGCCCTCCCAGTCGAAGGTGTCCGGGCCCAGCACCACGCCCTTGGGCACGGCCGCGGCGTCGTCGCGCGCGTCGAAGGCGAGGTCGTCCTCCTTGGCGCCCGGCGTGTAGGCGTAGATGGGGCCCTGGTAGTCCACCTGGCCGTGGATGGCCCGGGCATAGGGGTCCACCAGCAGCTTGTGCGGGTTGAAGCGCTGGCCCTTCTTCGGCTCGTAGGGGCCGTGGACGCGCAGCCCGTACAGGGTACCGGCGGCCAGGCCGGGCACGTAGCCGTGCCACACCTGATGGGTGGTCTCCAGCAGGGGGAAGCGGCGCGTCTCCTTCGCGGGGTCCTCCGGGTCGAAGAGACAGACCTCGACCTTCTTCGCGTGCTCGCTGAACACCGCGAAGTTGACTCCGTGCCCATCGAACGTGGCGCCCAGGGGATACGGCTTCCCTGGAAGCACCTCGGCCCTCCTCATCCGGTGCTCCTCTCCAGCAGAATCACCGGGAACTCCGCCAGGAGCGGTCCCAGGGGCAGCACCGCGCCACCCGGTCCACGCTCGGGACGCACCTGACGTCCGGTGAACACCTCGCGGAACATCATGCCCGCATATGCCTCCGGAAGGTCCAGGAACGTGCTGCCGTACGCGCCCGCCAGCCCCTCAGGGGACGCCAGGGCGGACAGGGTGTAGCGCGGCGCGCAGGCCACCACCACGGCGTCCCCGTGCTCGCGCGCGAAGGCCACCGCCGCCTTCGCCCGGGGCCCCGTCAGCTCGAGCGCCCGGTAGCCCCCCTCCCGGAACAGCGCCGCCTGCCGCTGGCGCAGCCGCAGGGACTCCGCCAGCACGTAGAGCTTCACCTGGCCGTCGTCCAGGTCCGCCGCCAACCGCCGGCTCAACGCGCCCCGGTCCTGCGTCGCCTCGGCGTCCAGCGCCTCCAGGAGCCGCGCGCGCTGGGCGAAGTCCACCGGCCGCCGGTTGTCCGGGTCCACCAGCGACAAGTCCCACAGCTCGCAGCCCTGGTAGGTGTCCACCACGCCGGGCGACGCCATCTTCAGCAGGAGCTGCCCCAGGGCGTTGTGCTGGCCCGCCCGCTCGATGGAGCGCTTGAAGTCCCGCGCGTCCTCCAGGAAGTGGCCCGTCACCTTCGGGTCGAAGCAGGCGTCCACGAAGCGCGCCACGGCGTCGTCGTAGGCGCTGTCGGGGTTGGTCCACGACGTGCGGACCTTGGCCTCCTTGATGGCCTTGCCCATGTACTCACGCACCCGGCGCTGGAAGTCCGCCAGCTCCTCCGCGGAGTGGGACTCGCCCATGGGCCACGCGCCCACCACCGTCTGGAAGAAGAGGTATATGTCGTTGGCCGTGGGCGCCGGGCCGGTGGGGAGCTGGGACACCGCCTTCTCCGTCTGGCGGGCCCACTTCCTCACGCGCTTGCGCCACGCCTCGGGCAACTCGGTCAGCACGTTGATGCGCGCGCGCACGTCCTCGCTGCGCTTGGTGTCGTGGGTGCTGGAAGTGAGCTGGCTGGCCGGCCACTGCTCCGCGCGCTCCTGGTTGCGCAGGTGGAAGGTGTTGGCGTGGACGCCGAAGCGCTCCGGCTCGCCGCCCACCTCGTTGAGGCTGACCAGCCGGTTGTAGATGTAGAAGACGGTGTCCTCCAGGCCCTTGGCCATCACGGGCCCCGTCACCTGCTGCAGCTTCATGGCGAAGCGCAGCATCACGTCCCGCTCGCGCGCGTCCACGTGCTCCGGGTAGCGGCGCAGGAGGATGTCGCGCAGGAAGTCGAAGATGGACGCGTTGGTGGTGGCGTTGCGCTCCTTGGCGCGCTGGAGGGTCCATTCGATGTACTGCACGTCACGCCCATCCAGCTCCGGGCGCCAGCCGTCCACGTAGGTGCGGTAGACGGGGAACAGGGCGATGAACTCCACCAGCGCCCGCCGCAGCGAGTTGAGCGTGAAGTCGCGCGTGCGCCGGTTCATCTCCGAGATGCGGTTGAGCTCGTGCGCCAGCACGTTGATTTCGCTGGCCATGGACACGCGCATGATGAGCAGCTTCTTCTGGTAGACGAGCTCGGCGAAGTCCGCCTGCCCTCCCACGAAGCGCTCGTACAGCTCCGTCAGCGGCTTCTCCGCGTCCGGCTGCACGAAGAGGCCGCTCACCGCGTTGGCGAAGCGGTAGCCCGTGGTGCCGTGCACGGCCCAGGACTCCGGCATGCGCTCGCGGCCGCCCTGAATCTTCTCCACCACCACGTACAGCGCCTTGCGCAGCGGGCTGTCCGGCTGCTGCGTCACCTCCGCGCGCCACCGCTCGCGCAGCGCGCGCTCCACCGCGGGCCAGCGCGTGTCATCCTCCGCGTGCGCCTGGAGGAACAGGGCGTGGGCCCGCTCCACGAAGTACGCCTCCTGCAGGTCCAGGAAGTAGGCGGTGGGGTCGAAGAGGCCGTCCGGATGGTCGATGCGCAGCCCGGTGACGAGCCCCTCGCGCAGCCAGCGGAAGATGAGCGCGTGCGCCTCCTGGAAGACGTCCGGGTCCTCCTCGCGCAGCGCGGCCAGGCCGTTGATGTCGAAGAAGCGCCGGTAGTTGATCTCCTCGCCCGCCACCCGCCAGTGCGCCAGCCGGTAGCTGCACGCCGACAGCACCGAGTCCAGCAGGTCATACGAGCGCGGGTTGCCCGGCTCGCCGTTGAAGACGCGGACGTTGTCCTCGATGTAGGCCAGCACCTCCGGGAACTCCGCCGTCACCGAGGCCAGCCGGCGCTTGATGACCTCCTTCTCCCGGTGGCGCTCCACCACCTTGGGCCGCTCCACCTCCGTGCGCGCCGGCAGGTGGTCGATGGCGGTCAGGATGGACAGGAGCTCCACCATGCCGGGGTGCTCCCCGCCCAGCCGCGACTCCAGCCGCTCCAGCCCATGGCGCAGGATGCGGGCGTACTGGCGCGGCGCCACCGGCAGCAGGTGGTCGTAGTAGTGGAGGAAGAAGGCGCCCTCCTGGAAGGACAGCTTGAGCTCCCCCCGCTCCAGGACGATGCCGTACTGGTCTCCCAGGATGGGCAGCAGCACCCTGTCTCGCAGCTCCTCCTTCACCGGCGACCAGTCGACGTCGAAGAACTTCGCGTAGACGGAGGACGGGCCGTTCTCCAGCACGTCGAACCACAGGCGGTTGTCCCGCTCGATGCCCATGTGGTTGGGCACCACGTCCAGCACCTGCCCCATGCCCTGCTCGCGCAGCGCCGCGCAGAGCGCCGCGTGGGACTCGGGCGTCCCGACCTCGGGGTTCAATTGTTGGTGGTCCACGCAATCGTAGCCGTGGGTGCTGCCGGGGGTGGCCTTCAGGTAGGGCGAGGCATAGAGGTCACTCGCCCCGAGGCGGGCCAGGTACGGCACCACCTGCCGCGCGTCCTCGAAGGTGAAGCCCTTGTGGAACTGGACCCTGTAGGTGGACAGAGGCGTGTGCGGGCGGGCCGCCAGCTCCGCCTGGACGCGCGAGTAGAGGCCCTCGGCCAGGGCCTCCGCCGTCATCGTGGCGCCACCCGCCCCATTCGAGGCGGACCCCTCTTCTTCCAAGGCGTCGAGCAACATGCGGCCCAGAGGTAGGCCGCCCACGCGCCGGCCGCCAGCACGCAGTGTGGCGTCCGCCCTCTATCCAACGCTCCACGCCGCGGCGCCATGGCCTGGAAATGCAAAGGGCCCGCCGCTTGTCGCGGCGAGCCCCGAGTACGGCCACCGGGAGACCCCGGCCAGTGCTCAGCTCAGCTGCTTGTTCACCAGCGCCGTCATCTCGAACATGGTGACGCTCTTCTTGCCACCAAAGATGGGCTTGAGCTTGTCATCGGCGTTGATCTGCCGCTTGTTCTTCGCGTCCTGCAGGCCCTGCTTCTTGATGTAGGCCCAGAGCTTCTTGACAACCTCGGTGCGCGGCAGCGGCTTCGCGCCGACGATCTCAGCGAGCGCGGCAGACGGCGTCATCTCCTTCATGAACGACGCGTTCGGCGTGCGCTTCTTCGCAGCGGGAGCCTTCTTCGCGGCGGGAGCCTTCTTCGCAGCAGCTTTCTTGGCGGCCATTCGTCTTGAGTCTCCTCCCCTCCGAAGGGGACGTTGTACGGCTTTGCTTATGTGAAGCGAGAGCCGATGCGGCGTAGAAGTAGCACGCCCAAGCCCGAAAAACAGCCCTCTCCTGCGTTTTTCCCTCTGAGCGCCCCTCTGCGAACGCGGCTGGAGCCCGAGAATCAGCCTCCGGAGCGCTCGGCACCCGCTGGCGCCTTCGCTTCGGAACGCCGCCGGAGGCCGAAATTCAGGCTCCGGAGCGCTCTCTTCCCTCAAGAAATCCCTTGGCGGCGTGGATCAGCGCCGGAGCGGCCGCCGGATTCTCCTTGCGGACGTGGTGTGTTTTTTTGGATGAAAAGCCGTCATGAGAGCCCTCATCACCGGCGCCGGCGGCTTCCTGGGAACGTGGCTGGCCAAGGCCCTGGCCGCGCGCGGAGACAGCGTCACATGCCTGTTGCGCCCGGGAGGAGACGCCTCGGGGCTGGCGGGGGTGAGCCATTCGCGGGTGGACGGCGACGTGACGGTGCCCTCCACGCTGGCGGCCGCGGTGGCCGGACAGGACGTCGTCTTCCACCTCGCGGGGGCTCGCCGCGGCGCGACACGGGACGACTTCATGCGCGTCAACGCGGAGGGCACCCGCCACCTGTGTGAGGCCATGGTGGCCGCGGGGCACCGCCCCCGGCTGGTGCTCACCGGGTCGCTGGCCGCCTGCGGTCCGTCCACGCCCACCCGGCCGCATGTGGAGGAAGACGCCTTCCAGCCCCACGAATGGTATGGAGAGAGCAAGGCGGAGGCGGAGCGCATCGCCTTCTCCTATGGAGACCGGCTGCCCGTCACGGTGTCGCGGCCGCCCCGCATCCTGGGGCCCGGAGACCGGGAGAACCTCACCTTCTTCAAGATGGCCCGGCGCGGCATCCGGCTGGAGTTGTCCGGCGGGCCTCGTCCGCTGACCCTGATTGACGTGGAGGACGTGGTGGACGTCCTGCTGCTCCAGGCCACCCACCCCGCGGCCGTGGGCGAGGCCTTCTTCTGCGCGGGCCCCGGCGCCCCGCTGTCACTGGAGCAGGTGCAGGACCTGGGCGCGCGGGCCCTGGGAATCTCTCCCCGCACGGTGCGCGTGCACCCCGCGGTGCTGCGGGCCCTGGCCACGGCGGCGGACGGGGTGTCCCAGTTGACGGGCCGCAAGCTGGCGCTGAGCCGGAAGCTGGCGAAGCAGCTCCTCGCGCCCGCCTGGACGTGCTCCGGGGCCAAGGCCGAGCGGCTGCTGGGTTTTCACCCCCGGCGCGACCTGGCGGACTCCATCCGTCGCAGCGTGACGTGGTACCAGGAGCAAGGCTGGCTGTAGCCCGTCCGCCCGGAAGCCACCGGGGGCCCGCCAAGTTCCCGGCATCGTTGACCTTACCCCCCTCCAAGTGTCAGGAAGCCCGCAGCCCCATGTCCGCGAAAGCTGCCTTCTTCGATGTCGACGGGACGCTCGTGAAGACGAACGTCGTCCACGTCTACGCGTACTACGCGATGAACCGCGGCTCCGTCCTGGGTATCGCCGGGCGGACCCTGAGCACCGCCCTCAGCGTGCCGCTCTTCGGTGTCATGGACGCGTTGGACCGCAAGACGTTCAACGAGTTCTTCTACCGCTACTACGCGGGCCTCAGCGAGGACCGGCTGGTCACCATCGCCGAGGACATGTTCGAGGACGTGCTGCAGCCCGCCCTCTTCGAACAGACGCAGGACCTCATCGACCAGGCGCGCCGCAGCGGCTGCAAGATCGTCCTCGTCACCGGCGCGCTGGACTTCACCATGCGCCCGCTGGCCCGCCACCTGGGCGCCGACGACATGATCGCCAACAAGATGCAGTTCGTGGGCGGCAAGGCGACGGGCAAGGTGATTCCGCCCATCATCGAAGGCGCGAACAAGGCCAACGCCATCCGCGCCTACTGCACCAAGGAGGGCCTGTCCCTGGACAAGTGCCACGGCTACTCCGACAGCGCCTCTGACTACGCGATGCTCGCGGTGGTGGGCCGCCCCACCGCGGTGAACCCGGACCTGAGGCTGCGCTCCATCGCGCGCGCCTACAACTGGCCCATCCTCGACCTCAAGTAGGAGCCCCCATCTCCATGCGCCCGTTCAAGACGCTCCAGAAGCTGTACGACGAGGAAAGCCAGGTCGTCATCACCGAGAAGGGCAGCCCGCCTCGCGTGCTGTTCCACGGTGAGAACTTTCTCCAGGAGGACCTGCCGGTCGGCACGCGCGTCATCTTCCCGCGCCCGCCCCTGGCCGGCGTGCCCAACGTCAAGGCCGCCATCCGCTACGCCATCAACCACCCGGAGGGCATGGAGCCGCTGCACGCCCTGCTCAAGCCGGGCATGCGCCTGACGTGCGTCATTGACGACATCAGCGTGCCGCTGCCGCCCATGGTGACGCCGGACGTGCGGCAGACCATCCTGGAGATCGTCCTGGAGCTGGCCGCCGACAGCGGCGTGGACGACGTCCACCTGGTCATCGCCAACGCCCTGCACCGCAGGATGACGGAGGGCGAGATGAAGCGCATGGTGGGCGAGAAGATCTTCGACGCCTACTACCCGGACCGCTACTACAACCACGACGCCGAGGACCCGGACGGGATGGTCGCGCTGGAGCGCACCTCCCACGGCGAAGAGGTGTCGGTGAACCGCCGCGTGGCGGAGAGCGACCTCATCGTCTACGTGAATGTGAACTTCGTGCCCATGAACGGCGGGCACAAGTCCATGGGCACCGGCGTGTCCAACTACGCGTCGCTGCGCCACCACCACAACCCCAAGACGATTCGCGCCTCCGACAGCTACATGGAGCCGAAGACGAGCGCGCTCTACAAGAGCAACGAGCGCATCGGGCGCAACATCGACAAGCACCTGAAGGTCTTCCACATCGAGACGGCGCTGAACAACCGCATGTTCGGCGGCCCCACCGACTTCCTGGCGAAGAAGGAGGAGGACTACACGGAGGGCGACCGGCTGAAGTTCCAGGCCATGCGCTTCGCGCTGTCCAAGCTGCCGCGCGCCGCGGCGCGCAAGGTGCTCAACTCCGTCCCCGCGCCCTACGACGTCACGGGCGTCTACGCCGGCGCGACGGAGCCCACGCACGCGAAGACGCTGGAGACCAGCTACAAGCAATACGTGGTGCCGGTGGAGGGGCAGAGCGACATCGTCATCTTCCCCATCCCGTTCATCTCGCCGTACAGCGTCAACTCCATCCTCAACCCGCTGCTGGTGCAGGTGATGGGGCTTGGGTACTTCTACAACCTGAACCGCGGCGTGCCGCTGGTGAAGAAGGGGGGCGTGCTCATCCTCCTGCACCCGGCCTACGACGAGTTCGACCCGGAGCACCACCCCAGCTACATCGAGTTCTTCCACCGGCTGCTGCCGGAGACGCGGGACTCCATGAAGCTGGAGCACAAGTACGAGCGCGAGTTCGCGGAGAACCCCAGCTACGTGCACCTGTACCGCAAGGGCAACGCCTACCACGGCGTGCACCCCTTCTACATGTGGTACTGGGGCGAGAACGGCCGCCAGCACGTGGGCAAGGTCATCGTCGCGGGCGCGGAGAACAACCACGTCCCCGCCCTGATGGGGTGGGAGCGCACCGACACGCTCACCGAGGCCATTGAAGAGGCGCGCGGGTTCATGGGCCGCTCGGCCACCATCAGCCTGCTGCGCATCGCGCCCACGGTGATGGTGGACGTGAAGTGAGGACGCCCATGGCCCCCCTTCCCGAGCTGAACGTCACCCAGACCTTCACCGGCAAGCGCCTGCTCTTCGCGGGCGCCACCGGCTTCGTGGGCAAGGTGACGCTGTCCATGCTGCTGAGCCGCTATGGCCAGGACCTGGACAAGGTGTACGTGCTGGTCCGCAAGGGCAGCGCCGCGTCCGCCGAGCGCCGCTTCTTCGACAAGGTGGCCACCAGCGAGCCCTTCCAGCCGCTGCGCGACAGCCTGGGAGACGCGGGCGCGCTGGCCTTCATCCAGCAGAAGGTGGAGGTGCTGGACGGCGACATCACCGACCCGTGGATGGGCCTGGAAGAGGCCCGCGTGGCGGAGCTCACCGGCCAGGTGCACGCCTTCATCAACTGCGCGGGCCTAGTGTCCTTCAACCCGTCGCTGGAGGTGGGCCTCAACGTCAACACCCACGGCCTGAAGTTCGCCGCGGAGCTGGCGCTGCGCTGGTCCGTGCCGCTCATCCACATGTCCACGGCCTTCGTGGCGGGCAACCGCAGCGGGCTCGTCTTCGAGGACGAGGACATCCGCGGCTACTTCCCCAAGCGGGAGGAGATGGACGGCCGCGACTTCAGCCTGGAGCAGGAGCTGCAGGACGCGGCGCGCATCGTCGCGCGGCTGCGCGAGCAGGCCGAGGACCGGGCCCTCACGTCCACCTTCCGCAAGAAGGCGCTGGACCGGCTGGAAGAGGAAGGCCGGGACACCAACGACGAGAAGACGCTGCGCCTGGCCGTGGGCCGCGAGCGCAAGCTGTGGCTCAGCGGCGAGCTGGTGCGCGCCGGCATGGAGCGCGCCGCGCACTGGGGCTGGCCCAACACGTACACGTATACGAAGTCCCTGGGTGAGCAGGTGCTCGCGGCCACCCCGGGCCTGCGCTACTCCATCGTCCGGCCCTCCATCGTGGAGAGCGCGCGGCACTTCCCCTTCCCCGGCTGGAACGAGGGCTTCACCACCTCCGCGCCGCTGGCCTTCGCGGGCATCAAGGGCCCCGGCGGCATCCCCGCCGGCGAGAGCACCATCCTGGACATCATCCCGGTGGACCAGGTGGCGGGCGCCACCATCGGCATCACCGCGCACGCGATGGACGTGGAGGAGCGGCGCATCTACCAGCTCGCCTCCGGCGACGAGAACCCCTTCTACGCCGGCCGCTCCGTGGAGCTGGTGGGCCTGTACCGGCGGCGCTACTACCGCAACCGCGAGTCCGGCAACGCGCTGATGAACAAGCTGCGCTCGCGCCTGGAGCCGCAGCCGGTCAGCAAGAAGGAGTTCGAGCTGTTCAGCGCGCCCATGCTGTCGCGCGGCGCGCGCTTCCTGAAGAAGGCCATCGACGAGGTGCGGCCCGCATGGGGCGCCCCCGCCGTGCAGGCCATGCTGGACAAGGCGAAGGTGTCGCTGGACGAGGTGGAGGAGAACGCCCAGGGCATCATCGCCCTGACGGAGCTGTTCCTCCCCTTCCTCTACGAGAACCGCTACGTCTTCCGCTGCGACAACACGCGCTCCGTCTACGCGCGCATGGCGCACGCGGACCGGCTGAAGGTGCCGTGGGACCCGGAGCACATCGACTGGCGCGAGTACTTCCTGGGCACCCACCTCCCCGGCCTGGAGAAGTGGGTGTTCCCGGGCATGGAGTCGGAGCGCGAGAAGCGCACCGTCATCCCCGCGCACCGAGACCTGCTGGAGCTGCTGGAGGCCACGGTGCACGCGTACCGGCACCGCGTGGCCTTCCGCATGGTGGCGGGCGAGCGGGAGGAGCGCTTCACCTACGGCGAGGTGCACCGCTACGCCGCGCGCGTGGGCAGCTTCCTGCTGGCCAAGGGCATCAAGCACGGCGACCGCGTGCTGCTGGTGTCGGAGAACCGGCCCGAGTGGGGCATCACCTACTTCGGCATCCTGCGCTCGGGCGCCACCGTCGTCCCGGTGGACCCGGCGCTCAGCGAGGCGGAGCTGGTCAACATCGCCCGCCGCGCGGAGGCGCGCGCGTGCCTCGTCTCCGAGGACGCGGCCCGGGACTACCCGGGGCTCTTCGCCGCGCTGGGTGAAGGCGTCACCGTGGCCAGCCTCGCGGAGGCGATGACAGGCGACCCGGCGCACCCGGACCGCATCGGGCCGGTGCGCAAGTCCGCCGCCGCGGACGACCTGGCCAGCGTCATCTTCACCTCCGGCACCACGGGCACGCCCAAGGGCGTGATGCTCACGCACCGCAACTTCGCCTCGCTGGTGGCGAAGCTGGCGGGGACCTTCGACATCGGCGTGGGCGACGGCGTGCTGTCCGTGCTGCCGCTGCACCACACCTTCGAGTTCGCCGCCGGCTTCCTCACCCCGTTCTGGCGCGGGGCGGAAATCACGTACATCGACGAGCTCACGTCGGACCGGCTGGGCGAAGTGTTCGAGACGGGCCGCATCACCGCCATGGTGGGCGTGCCGGCGCTGTGGCAGCTCCTGCACCGCAAGATGACGCAGGAGTTCGCCAGCCGCCCGCCGTTCATCGAGCAGGCGCTCAAGGCGCTGATGGCCACCCACGGCGAGCTGCGCAACCGCAACAACATCAACCTGGGCAAGCTGCTGTTCTGGCCGGTGCACCGCAAGTTCGGCGGGCGCATCAAGGTCCTGGTGTCGGGCGGCTCGGCGCTGCCGGACGACGTGCACAAGGCCTTCCACGAGCTGGGCTTCAACATCACGGAGGGCTACGGCTTGACGGAGGCCGCGCCGGTGCTGGCGGTGACGAAGCCCGGCAACAAGCGCCAGCCCGGCACGGTGGGCCGCGCGCTGCCCGGCATCGAGCTGCGCATCCTCAACCCGGACAACGACGGGCTCGGCGAGGTGCTGGCCAAGGGCCCCAACGTCATGCCCGGCTACTTCGGCGACCGCGAGGCCACCGAGGCGGTGCTCAAGGACGGCTGGCTGCACACGGGCGATCTGGGACGTCTGGACGCGGAGGGCCGCCTGTACCTGGTGGGCCGCGCCAAGGACGTCATCATCGACCACAACGGGAAGAACATCTACCCGGACGAGCTGGAGGAGCTGTACCAGGACCACCCGCACATCAAGGAGCTGTCCGTCGTCGGCCTGCCCGACGAGGCGGGCGGCGAGAAGGTGGCGTGCCTGTGCGTGCCTGACTACGGCGACCGGCCTCGCGAGGAGGTGCGCCGCGAGCTGGAGGAGCACTTCCGCAAGGTGGGCTCGGGCATGCCCTTCTACCGCCGCGTGAAGGTGCTGCGCCTGTGGGACGGCGAGCTGCCCCGCACCGCGAAGCGCAGCGTGAAGCGCAAGCAGGTGGTGGAGGAGCTCAAGCGCCAGGAGCGAATGGCGGCCAGCGCCAGCAAGGCGCGCGAGAAGGCGGCCAGCCCCACCACGGGTGGCGTGGCGGACTGGCTCTTCCCGCTCATCGCGGAGGTCAGCCACCGGCCGGTGACGGACGTGCGTCCGGACGCGCTGCTCAGCGGGGACCTGGGGTTCGACTCGCTGATGCTCACCGAGCTGTCCTCCGCGCTGGAGGCGGCCGGCGTGCCGCTGCCCGCGGTGGAGGATTTGACGCAGGTGCAGACGGTGGAGGACCTGCGCAAGGTGGTGGCGTCCTCCGGCAAGCGGCCCTCGGTGGAGACGCGGGCGAAGGACATCTCCAAGGAGAACGAGCGCGCGGAAGAGGTGGAGATTCCGGTGCCCGACGTGGTGGCGGACGTGGGCCGGCAGCTCCTGTCCTTCGGGCAGAAGGTGCTCTACGGCGGCGTGTTCGACGTGAAGGTTACGGGCAAGCCCTTCATCCCGCAGAACCGCAACTTCCTCGTCATCGCCAACCACTCCAGCCACCTGGACGCGGGCCTGGTCCGCACGGCGCTGGGCGAGCAGGGCGAGCGGCTGGTGTCCCTGGCGGCGCGCGACTACTTCTTCAACACGCCACTCAAGCGCGCCTGGTTCGAGAACTTCACCAACCTGGTCCCCATTGAGCGGCAGGGCTCGCTGCGCGAGTCGCTGCGCATGGCGGGCGAGGCCCTGCGGCAGGGCTTCAACGTCCTCATCTTCCCGGAGGGCACGCGCTCTCCCACCGGCGAGCTGATGGAGTTCAAGTCCACGCTGGGCTACCTGGCGCTCACCTACCACGTGGACGTGCTGCCGCTGTACATCGGCGGCGCCTTCGACGCGCTGCCCAAGGGCAGCGTGCTGCCCAGGACGAAGACGCCCCTGCGGGTGAACATCGGCCCGGTGCTGGGCCACGCGGACCTGCGGACGCGGGTGCAGGGCATGGCGCGCTCGGAGGGCTACCGCTACGTCACCCGCATCGCGGAGGACTCGATGCGGGCGCTGCGCGACGGCCGGGTGCTGAGCCTGGAGCGCGTGGACCTGCCTCCGGCCGGGGCCACGTCCCGGACGTCCTCGTCCACGGAAGGGAAGGACTCGTGAAGCTGCTGGTGACGGGAGGCACGGGCTTTCTGGGCACGCACCTGGTGCCCAGGCTGGTGGCGGCGGGCCACGAGGTGCGGCTCATCGGCCGCTCGCAGCCCTCGGGCGCGGCCTACGCGGGCACGGAGTACGTCCCCGGAGACTTGAAGAACCGGGACGCGGTGCGCCGCGCGCTGGAGGGCGTGGAGGCTGTCTACCACCTGGCGGGGCTCGTCTCCTTCCAGCCGAAGGACGCGCGGAAGATGTTCGAGCTGCACGTGGACAGCACCCGCGAGCTGCTGAGCGACGTGCGCGAGGCGGGCGTGAAGCGCGTGGTGCTGGCCTCCACCTCCGGCACCATCGCGGTGTCGAAGGAGGAGCGCGTCCTCGACGAGCGCGCCGACTACCCGATTACGGTGGTGGGCCAGTGGCCCTACTACCTGTCCAAAATCTACGAGGAGAAGCTGGCCCTGGCGTACTGCCGCAAGCACGCCATCCCCCTGGTGGTGCTCAACCCCAGCCTGCTGATGGGGCCGGGGGATGACCGGCTGTCCTCCACCTGGACGGTGGTGAAGTTCCTCAACGGCGAGATTCCGGCCATGCCGGGCGGCGGCATCTCCTTCGTGGACGCGCGCGACGCGGCGGACGCCTTCGTCCAGGCGCTCACCCGGGGCGAGGTGTACGGCCGTCACCTCATGGGTGTGAATCTGTCCATGACGGACTTCTTCCAGCGGCTGGAGCGCCTGTCCGGCGTGCCCGCGCCGAAGCTGAAGCTGCCCTCCAAGCTCAACGTGCTCGGCGGGAAGCTGCTGGAGCGCTGGGCCAAGGTGCGCGGCACCACGCCGGCGTTGGACCCGCAGGAAATCGACATCGGCGAGCACTGGTTCTGGCTGGACGCCTCCAAGGCGGAGGCCGAGCTGGGCTTCCGCGCGCGGGACATCCAGGAGACGCTCTCCGAGACGGTGCAGCACATCTACGGGAAGATGCCGCCCCAGAGCCTGCCGGGCACCAAGGGCCGGCTGGCGGAGCTGCGCGAGAACACCTGAGCGGGACGCTGGCGGGAGCTTCCGGGCTCCCGCCGCTTCACCGTGCTACCGCCGCGGCACGCCCACCGTGCGCTGGGCGTCGTCCACCAGCCGCGCGGCCCAGGGCTCCGAGCGGTGGCTCCACACCCAGGCCGCGCCCAGGAAGGCGCAGCCCAGGAGCACGAGCACCAACCGCGCGAGGAAGGACGGCCCCGCTTCACCTGCGCTGGCGGCCATGGCCTAGCCCACCACGCGGTTGCGGCCCGACTTCTTCGCCTTGTACAGGTTGGCGTCCGCCACCTTGATGAAGTGCGTGGGCTCCAGCATGTCCGGCGTCTGCTCGGCCACGCCGATGGAGATGGTGACGGGGATTTCCTTGTCGTCGTAGACGAAGGACTTGCCCTCGATGAGCCGGCGAATCTTCTCCGCGAACAGGCGCGCCTTGTCCGGGCCGTCCTCGGGGAGGACGACGGCGAACTCCTCGCCGCCGTAGCGGGCGAAGCACTGCTCGCGGCGCACCAGGCGCTTGATGGACTGGGCCAGCTCCCGCAGCACGTAGTCCCCGGCGAGGTGGCCGTGGACGTCGTTGATCTGCTTGAAGTGGTCGATGTCGAACATCATCAGCGTGAGTGTGCGCTGATAACGCGTGGACCGGCCCATCTCCTTCTCGAGGTACTCCAGGAAGTACCTCTTGTTGTTGATGCCGGTGAGACCGTCCGCGATGGTCAGCGTGTAGATGGTCTCGTGGTACTGGGTCTCGATGTTGTCGCCGTCGAGGAACTTGAAGATGGAGCCCCCCACCTTGACCAGGTCCCCGCTGCGCAGCGGCGAGGCCTGAAGCACCTCCTGGTCATTGAGGAAGGTGCCATTCGTGGAGCCCAGGTCCTCAACGAGCATCTTCCCCCCACGCCCCAGGATGCGGGCGTGGCGGCGGGACACGTTGTCCAGGTCCACCACGATGTGGTTGTGCTGATCCCTCCCGATGGTGAGCTCGGCATCCTCGATGAGGTACTTCTTGCCGAGCTCCGGGCCGTGAATCTGCACGAGGCAACACTCCGTGCTGCGGTGGGCATGCACGTTGAGCGTTGAAATCTTGGTGACGCGGGTTTCGTCGCCGGCCATCGGAAACGAGGCTAGCACGATAGCCTCGGCGGAAGCCATGCAACGCAGCCGGGGCCGGTTCTTCGGCCCCTGGCGGCGCTTCTCCCACATCCCGCCCGGGGCGGACGCCGGGCGCGGGCAGCCCGAAGCCCCGTGGCGCCCAGGCGTCCACCGCCGGTCAGGTCACCTGAACAGGCGGTTGGGCACTCAACGATGGCCAGCAGGCAGGCACACGTGCCCTTGCCGGCCCTCCGGGGGCGGCTAACGTCCGGAACACCTATGTCCAAAGTCCTGGCGATGATTCTGGCTGGAGGCGCTGGCACGCGCCTGGAGCCCCTGACGCGCGAGCGCGCGAAGCCCGCTGTCCCCTTCGGCGGGCGCTACCGCATCATCGACTTCGTCCTGTCGAACTTCGCCAACTCCGGCGTGTACCGGATGAAGGTGCTGACGCAGTACAAGAGCGACTCGCTCAACAACCACCTGTCCCGCGCGTGGCGGATGACGGCGTTCCTGGGCCACTACGTGGAGGCCGTCCCCGCGCAGATGCGGACGGGGGTGGACTGGTACAAGGGCAGCGCGGACGCCATCTACCAGAACCTCAACATCATCACCGACGAGGAGCCGGACCACATCTTCGTCTTCGGCGCGGACCACGTGTACCGGATGGACACGCGGCAGATGCTGGACTTCCACTGCGCGAAGAAGGCGGCGTGCACGGTGGCCGCCATCCCGGTGCCCATTGAGCAGGGCCGCGAGTTCGGCATCATCGACGTGGGGCCGGACGGGCGGATGCTCCAGTTCCTGGAGAAGCCCAAGGACCCGCCGCCCATGCCGGGCAACCCGAAGATGTGCCTGGCGTCCATGGGCAACTACCTCTTCAACACCGACACGCTGGTGCAGGAGGTGGTGCGGGACGCGGCCAACGAGGCGAGCGCGCACGACTTCGGCAAGTCCATCATCAGCGAGCTGTACAAGCGCGCGCCGGTGTACGTGTACGACTTCGCGCAGAACGAAGTCGCGGGCCAGGAGGCCAAGGAGCGCGGCTACTGGCGGGACGTGGGGAACATCGACGTCTACTACCAGTCCAACATGGACCTGGTGGAGGTGGACCCGACCTTCAACCTCTACAACGACCGCTGGCCCATCCACACCCAGCCCAACAACTACCCGCCGGCGAAGTTCGTCTTCGCGGACGAGCAGAACCACCGCGTGGGCCACGCCATGGACACGCTGGTGGCGGAGGGCTGCATCATCTCCGGTGGCAGCGTGCGGCGCTCGGTGCTGTCTCCCAAGGTGCGCGTCAACTCGTACTCGGAGGTGGAGGACTCCATCCTCTTCGAGAACGTCACCATCGGCCGGCGCTGCCGCATCCGCCGGGCCATCATCGACAAGAACGTGGAGATTCCGCCGGGGATGACCATCGGGTTCGACCCGGTGGAGGACCGGCGCCGCTTCCACGTCACGCCCGCGGGCGTGGTGGTGATTCCCAAGGGCATGAAGGTGACCTGAGGCGGCCATGGGCGCGGACGGACTCCTCCTGAGGCCCGCGAAGGAGTCCGACCGGCGCACGCTGTGGCGCATCCACACCCAGGCGGTGGAAGCCCTCTGCCCGCGCGCGTACGCGCCGCACGAGGTGCGCACCTGGGTGCGGCTCTTGAGGCCGGAGGGCTACCTGCGGCCAGAGCGTCCGCGCACGGTGCTGGTGGCGGAGCGGGGCCGGCGCGCGGTGGGCTTCGGACAGGTGGACGCGGCGCTGGGTGAGCTGGAGGCGCTGTACGTGGTGCCGGACGAGGCGGGCCACGGCGTGGGCGCCACCCTGCTGTGGGCGCTGGAGTCCACCGTCTGGCGGGGCGACGCGGCGCGGCTCGGGCTGGACGCCAGCCTGAACGCCGAGCACTTCTATCAGCGCCACGGCTACGCCTCCGTCCACCCCGCCCGGCGCCCGCTCACGCCCGAGGTCCAGTTGGCGTGCGTGCGGATGCAGAAGCAACGGCCGGCCACGGCCCGGGGCGGTGGCCAGCCAGGGAGCGCGGCTAGGTGAAGGACGCCTTCACCTCGGGCTTGTTGAGCACCACCAGGGCCCAGATGCCCACGGGGATGCCCAGGCAGGCGCAGGGGCTGCAGCAGGGAATGACGGAGATGATGGCGGCGGTCATCGCCAGCCCATGGCTCTGCAGGTTCTTCATCTTCAGCGCGCCGAAGAAGATGAGGCCGTTGAGCGCAATCGTGAGCAGCGCGAACATCACCTTGCCGCCGGTGCTCGACAGCCCCGCAATCAACCGCCGGGCGCCTTCAGGCAGGTCGGGATTCTGGAGCGCCTCCGTGACGGCGGGGTCCGCTCCGCCAAACGACTGGAGCAGGTTGACGAGCCCCAGCAGCACCGTGATGCCGGACAGGACCATCAGCAGGATGGCCGGCAGAGACACGGCCTCCTGCGCGCCCGGGCCGCCGGGCGAGTTCATCGTTCCGTAGGTGTTCTCCATGGTCCCCAGTTCCCCTCGATGCGGCGTGAAGTGTCGCGTGGGCGGTGGGCCCGCCGCGAGGCCATTCCACTCGGAGACGGGGGAGCACGCCAAGTGAAATGACGTGCCCCCTCCCCCCCCGCTGCTCAGGCCTTGAAGGTGAGCAGGGGCGCGAGCCGGGCCACCTCCCGGACGATGCCGGCCTCCACCTGGGCATCCACCACCGGGCGGATGGGCTTGTAGGCCGCCGGGGCCTCCTCGACGCGCCGCTCCGCGCGGAGGGTGATGCAGTCCACCCCCGTCAGCCCCAGGGCCGCCTCGCTCTGGTCCGCGCCCCCGCGCGACAGGGAGAAGCGGGAGCGCGCGCGGCCCGCGCCATGCGACGCGGACTCCAGCGCCCGCGCATCGCCACACCCCACCATGAGGAAGGACGTGGCCCCCATGGAGCCGGGGATGATGACCGGCTGCTCCGCGCCCGCCGGGCACGCGCCCTTGCGCGCCAGCCAGCCCCCTTCGTAGGGCAGCGTCAGGTTGTGGGGCACGTCGTAGACGAGCGGCGCCTCCACGTCCCCGAAGAGCTCCCGGAGCGTCTGCCGAAGCAGCTCCGCCAGCAGCAGGCGGTTGAGGAAGGCGTAGTTGGCCGCCGTCGCCTCCGCCTCCAGGTATTGCTCGACGAGCCGCGCGTCTCCCAGCGGGAGGATGCCGCTTTCGGGGAGCGGCGCGCCCACGGGCCAGGCCTGGCGCGCGCGGTCCTGCCACGCCACGCCCACGTGCTTGCCCACGTCGCGGCTGCCGGAGTGAATCATGAACGCGAGCTGCCCCTCACGCACACCCCAGCCCCACGCCCGCGCCCGGTCCTCCACCGCCTCCACGCGCTGCACCTCCACGAAGTGGTTGCCCCCGCCGATGGTGGCCAGCCCGGCGTCGCGCACCAGCCCTTCCCGCGTGAAGGACTCGGGGGCCCAGCGGGGGTGGCCCTTCAACCCGCCGCCCAGGTGGATGCGCGCCACCTCCGCGTCGAGCTGCGCCAGGTCGGCCCGGCCCGCGCATCCCAGCGGGCGCTCCAGCGTCTCCACGAGCCACCCCTGCACGCCGTCGCGCAGCAGCGCCTCGGAGGCCCGCGAGCCCATGGTGACGTCCCGCGTGCCGAAGAAGTAGTGGCCCTTCATCCGCTCGACGAAGGCCGTCCGCTTCGCCAGGAAGGCCTCCACGGAGACGTTCGCGACGTGCAGGCGCATGCCGCAGTTGATGTCGGTGCCGATGGCGCCGGGCACCACCAGCCCGCGCGTGTGGAGCACCGAGCCGATGGCCACGCCGGAGTCACCCGGGTGGAAGTCCGGCGTGGCGCGCACGCGCAGCACCTGGCCACCGCTCGGGTGTCTCAGCGCGGCGAGGTGGGCGAGCTGCTGGAAGGCCTTGCCCTCCACGGGCAGGTCCGGAGGGAGGAGGACCTCGGCGGGCGGCGCATGGGCGTCACCCTGGAGGCGGACGGAATAGAGGCGGCCGTCATAGGCCACCTCGAGCCCCTCGCGGGCGAGCGCCCGGAGAAGCCGGTTCAGTTTCGGCTGCATGACCCAACTCAGGAATGCCCCGGGGCCCGAAGACGGGCACACCCGGGGGGACGTGACGGAGCGATGAGGGACCAGGGGTCAGCAGCCGCGGTCGCCGGACGGCGCGAAGCCGTCCTCACCGTGCACGCACGGGCACGCACGCCATTCCTGACGAAGCGGTGTCAGACTGCGGCGGACAGGCCGCCATCCACGTTGATGGCCGCGCCGCTGATGTAGCCACCGCGAGGCGACAGCAGGAAGGCCACGGTGTCCGCGAACTCCTCCGCCTTCCCCACCCGGCCCAGCGGGATGCCCGCGTGGCGGGCCATCTCCTGCTGGAAGGACTCCACGGGCTTGCCGACCTCCCTGGCGCGGCGCTCCCACTGGCCACTTTCGATGATGCCCACCAGCACCGCGTTCACCCGGATGTCGTGGGGGCCAAACTCCTTGGACAGCGCCTTCGTCAGCGCGAGCCCCGCCGCGCGAGACACCGAGGACGGCGTGGAGTTGGCGCCCGGCGTCTTCGCCGCGATGGCCAGCACGTTGACGATGGCGCCGCCGCCCGACTCCTTCAGGAAGGGCAGCGCCTGCCGCGAGGCGCGAATCGCCGCGAAGACCTTGAGCTGGAGGTCCGCCTCCCACTCCGCGTCACTCACCGAGGCGAAGGGCCGGCCCGCCGCGGTGCCCGCGTTGTTCACCAGCGCGTCGATGCGGCCGAAGCGCGCGTGGGCGGCGTCCACGAAGTGCTCCACCTCCCACGCGCGCGACACGTCGGCCTGGACGGTGAGCACGTCGCCACCTTCGGCGCGCAGGGCCGCGGCGGTGGCCTCCAGCCGCTCCACCCCACGGGCACAGAGCGCCACCTTCGCGCCCTCCCGGACGAGCCGCCGGGCCACCGCGGCCCCCAGCCCCTCCGAGCCGCCCGTCACCAGCACCACCTTGCCACCCAGCTCCAGGTCCACGTGCCACCTCCTCCCGGCCAGCGCCGGCCCCGCGAGGCAGCCACCCCCCGCGTGGGACCGGAACCCGGGACGTCACGTCATCATGCCGGCTGCTTCACCGGGTGCCGCTTCTGGTCGAAGGCCGCCAGCGTCCGGGCAATCTCCTCGTTCACCGCCCGCAGCATGTCCTGCTTCTCCCGGAACGGCAGGAAGGCGCTCTTGAAGCCGGAGACGAGGATGGTGGTCAAATCCTCCAGCGACAGGCCCAGCTCGGAGTGCGCCGTCCACAGCTCCTTGGTCACCGTGGTGTCGGTGATGAGGCGGTTGTCCGTGTTGATGGTCACCCGCAGGCCGTAGTCGAAGTAGAACTTCAGCGGGTGCGCGGACAGGCTGGACACCGCGCCCGTCTGCACGTTGGAGGTGGGGCACACCTCCAGCGGGATGCGGTGGTCGTTGACGTAGTTGAGCAGGTCCCCGTCCTCGCGCAGCCGCGTGCCGTGGCCGATGCGGTGCGCGCCCAGGTTGTGGATGGCCTGGGAGATGGACTCGGGGCCGTAGGCCTCACCCGCGTGCGCGGTGCAGTTGACGTTGTTCTTGAGGATGAGCTGGAAGGCGTCCCGGTGGTCCTTCGCGGGGAAGCTCGCCTCCGCGCCGGCCAGGTCGAAGCCGATGACGCCGCGGTTCTTGTAGGCCACCGCCAGCTCGGCCAGCCGCATGGACGTCTGCGGGTTGATGTGGCGGATGCCGCAGACGATGACGCCGCACTTGATGCCCGTCTCCCGCTTCGCGGCGCGCAGGCCCTCCAGCACCGAGTCGATGACCGTGGTCATCTTCAGGCCCTTCTGCAGGTGCAGCGCGGGCGAGTAGCGGACCTCCAGCCAGCGCACGTTCTCCGCGGCGGCGTCCACGGCCAGCTCGTAGGCGGCGCGGTAGAGGGCCTCGGCCGTCTGGAGCACGGAGAGCGTCACGTCGAAGGCGACGAGGTACTCCTCCAGGCTCTCGCACACCTCGCCCATGTGGATGGCCTTGGCCAGCCCGTCCTCGGTGTCGGCGAGCAGCTTGATTTTCTGCTGCTCGGCCAGCTCGAGGATGGTCTTCAGGCGCATGGACCCATCCAGGTGGCAGTGGAGGTCCGTCTTGGGCAGCGCGCGCAGCAGCTCTTCCGTCACCGCCAGGGTGGGCGGCGGCATGAAGTCCGTCCGCCGGGCGGACGAGGGGATGCCGGTGGCGTTGGGAATTTCGTCATCACGAATGGTAGGCATGGTCCAAGTTCCTTCCTTGCGCCATCCTCCAAACCATGTCGTCTCGCGCCTGTCCATGCACGCCCTTGCTGCCCGCCCTGGCGCTGACACTGGTGGCCGCCATGGGGTGCCGGGAGCCCGCGACGAGCGCCTTCCGCTACTCCACGGACGCCTCGTCCCGGGCGGGGCTGGTGGCCCTGACGGACGGCGTGCTCACCGCCAACGAGGCCGGTACCGTCGTCCGCCTGGAGCGGAGCGGCCGTGTCGCCTGGCGGGTCCCCCTGGACAGGGAGGTGGCCACACGTCCGGCCCTGCTGGCGGACAGCGTCATCGCCGGGACCGTGGGCGGAGACCTGGTCCGGCTGGCGCTCGACACGGGCGCGGTGCAGTGGCGCCTCTCCGGTGAGCCCCCCGTCCTTACCGCACCCGTGGCGGACGCGGCGGGGAAATACGTCTTCCTCGTGGGGCCGGATGGCGCCGTCCGCGCCCTCTTCACGGACACCGGGAAGACGGACTGGGAGCGGCCCCCACCTGGAAGGCCCGGGCCGGCCGCGGCGCCTCGCGCCTTCCCCACCCCGGTGCTGAAGGACGGACTGCTGGTCGTGGCGCTGGGAGACGCGGGGGTGATGGCCCTGGCCACCCAGGACGGGGCCCGGCGCTGGCAACGGGACGTGCGGGACGTGCTGGGAATGACGCTGTGGCGGGACACGCTCTATGTGAGCACCCGCCAGGGCCGCGTCCTGGCGCTGCGGCTCGGGGATGGCACGCCCCTGTGGGAGCAGGCCCCCGCCGCGGCCCTGAGCAGTCCTCCCTCGCTGGCCCTGGGGACGGTGTGGGTCGGCACGGGCGGAGCGGCGCCCCTGCTCGTGGGGTTGTCCTCGGAGGATGGCGAGGAGGTCGCTCGCGCCACATTGCCCGACGCGCTCGTCTCGGGCGTGACGCCGGTGCGGGAGGACCTGCTGCTGGTGCCCACCAGCGGCCGTCAGGGGCGGCTCGTCGCGCTGAAGACGGGGACGTGGCAGCCCGCCTTCTCCGTCCGCGCGGATACGCCGCTGCGCACCCAGCCCGTGGTGCTGGGCGACCAGGTCATCGTCCTGGGCCTGGACGGCCGCGTGCTGTCGTGGCGGCTGCGCACGCCCGCCCGCTGAGGAGGCAGGGCCCGCCTCACGACGTCCGCCTCAGCCCGGCATCAGGAAGCGGGCGATGATGCGCTTGAGGCCCACGCCTCCGCCGAACTCCACCGTCACCTTCGCGTTGGGGCCGTTGCCGTCCGCGGACACCACGCGGCCCACGCCGAACTGCTCGTGGCGCACGCGCATGCCGCGCACGTCCCCGCCGACGCCGTCCATGTCCGACGACGCCTGCGAGTACGAGCGGTCGATGCGCGGCCCGTCGTCCTCGTCATGGGGCCGCCTGCGCGGCATCGAGGGCACTCTGGGCCGGGGCGCCTCGGGGAGCTCCTGCTCGCTGATGCCGAACAGCGGCGAGGGCACGTCCCGCAGGAAGCGGCTGGGCGCGTTGTAGCGCAGCTCACCGAACAGCGAGCGGCACTGCGCCAGGCTCACGAAGAGCCGCTTCCGCGCCCGCGTGAAGCCCACGTAGCAGAGGCGCCGCTCCTCGGCCATCTCCTCCGAGGGCTCGCCGTCCGCCGAGGCGTCCTCGCTCAGGAAGGTGGTCTCGGACTTCACCGCGCGCGCGTGCGGGAAGACGTTCTCCTCCATGCCGGTGAGGAAGACGGCGTCGAACTCCAGGCCCTTGGCGGCGTGCAGCGTCATCAGCGCCACCCGGCCATCGCCCACCTCCGCGTCCGCCTCGCCCACCAGCGAAATCTGCTCCAGGAAGGCCTGCAGCGCCGGCACGTCCGCCGTCAGCGGGGCCGCGTCCACCTCGGGAGGGACTTCTGGAGGAGGATTCGCCGCGGCCGCCACCGCCGCGGCGGCCCGGTTCAGGTCGAACTCCTGCGCCGCGCCCAGGAACTCGCGGAGGTTCTCCGCGCGCGTCTGGGCCTCGTCGCTGCCCTCGGCCAGGAGCGTCTCCACCAGCTTCGTCTCGCGCAGCATCTGGTCCACCGCGCCCGCCGCTTCCTCGTTCGTCTGGGCGAAGGCCGTCAGGGACTCCAGCAGGTTGCGGAAGCCCTTGAGCCGCTTCACCGCGGCGCCATTGAGGGCGGGGACCTGCTCCGGCTGGGACAGGGCCTCGTAGAGGCTCACGCCCCGTGCGTTGGCGAAGTCCGTCAGCCGCTCCACCGTGGTGTCGCCGATGCCGCGCGCCGGGATGTTGATGATGCGCAGCAGGTCCGCGTCCGAGCGCGGATTCACCATCAGCCGCAGGTACGCGGACGCATCCCGCACTTCGGCCCGGTCATAGAAGCTGCGGCCACTCACCAGGGTGTACGGCACGCGCGCCAGGCGCAGGGCCTCTTCCAGCACGCGGCTCTGCGCGTTCGCCCGGTAGAACACCGCCATGCTGGACAGCTTGATGAAGCCCTCCCGCTGCAGCGCCAGAATCTGGCGCGCCACCTCCTGCGCCTCCGCCCGCTCGTCGCGGTTGAGCAGCAGGTCGAGCGTCTGGCCCCGCGGGCGCTCGGACCAGAGCTTCTTCTCCATGCGGCGCGTGTTCTTCCGGATGACCTCGTGCGCCGCGTCCAGGATGTTCTGGTCGGAGCGGTAGTTCTGCTCCAGCTTCACCACCTTCGCGCCCGGGTACTGCCGGGGGAAGCCGAGGATGTTGTCCACGTCCGCGCCGCGCCAGCGGTAGATGGACTGGTCGTCGTCGCCCACCACCACCAGGTTCGCGGAAGGGGGCGGCGCGAGCTGCTTGAGCAGCGCGTACTGCACCGGGTTGGTGTCCTGGAACTCGTCCACCAGCACGTGGGTGAAGCGGCGCCGGTAGTTCTCCAGCACGTCCGGCCGGGTGCGGAACAGCGTCACCAGCAGGAGCAGCAGGTCTCCGAAGTCCACCGCGTTGGCCGCGCGCAGCCGCTCCTGGTAGGCCGCGTACACCTTACGCACCAGCTGGCCCCGCTCGTCGCCGGGCGCCACCTGCATGTGCTCCGGCAGCCGGGCCGCGTTCTTCTCCTGGTCGATGCGGTGGAGGATTTCGCGCGGCTGCATGGACTCGATGCCCGCCTCACGCATGGCGCGCTTCACCACGTTGAGCTGGTCCGAGTCGTCGTAGATGACGAACGAGCGGGTGAGCCCCACGTGCTCCGCCTCGCGGCGGAGAATCTGCGCCGCCGCGGAGTGGAAGGTGCTGACCACCAGCTCGTTCGCTTGGGCACCCAGCAACTGCGTCAGGCGCTCGCGCATCTCCCGCGCCGCCTTGTTGGTGAACGTCACGGCCAGGATGCGCCACGGATAGACGTCGTGGACCTTCACCAGGTACGCCACGCGCCGGGTGATGACGCGCGTCTTGCCGCTGCCAGCGCCCGACAGGACGAGCAGGGGGCCGTCACCATGCAACACGGCCTCGCGCTGAGGCGCGTTGAGGTCTTCGAGGAGGGCGGTTTCGTGTGGGTTCGCGGGAGACATTCGGGAGGGAACCCATGCTTCTAACGTCTTTCCCCCACCAATGGGCACCCTTCCGCGCGCCCCGCCCGGCTGCCCGGCCCCCCAGGCATGCGGTGCGCTTATATAATGGTGCGCCTCCATGTCCGACTCCTCGTCCGGCGCCCCCTCGAAGCCTTCCCAGGCCGACCTGGACCGCTACGCAGAGCAGTTCTCCCAGAGCCTCACCCTGCGCCTCTTCGGCGCGCGCCTCAGCTTCCCGGAGGGACGCAAGGTGGTCGTCAGCATCCCAGCGCTGCGCCCCGAGCACCGGGGCGGCGCGGGCAGCGCCAGCGCCGTCAACGGCGGCATCCTCGCCGCCCTCTTCGACTACGCCATCGGCTGCACCGGCGCCCTGGTGGACCCGGGCCGGCGCTGCGCCACCGTGCAGCTCTCCATGAGCTTCGAGCGCGCCGTCACCGGAGACCACCTGCGCGTGGAATCCGAAATCGACAGCCAGACGGTGTCCCTCCTCTTCGCCACCGCCCGGGTGTACGACGGTGAAGGGCGCGTGTGCGGCCGCTGCCAGGGCGTGGTGAAGCTCTCCAACCTCCGCTGGGCCTCTGGAGACAGCCCCGCCGTCAACTGACCCTTGCCCACCCCGCCCCACATCCTCCCAGCCCCCATCGATATGTCTGGGACGGGCACACGTTCTGGGGATACCGGGGAGCAGGCGTGCGCCCCGGACGCCTCTGAGCGACGGGAAGACGGCATGAGTGCAGCCGTGCAGGGCCTGCGGATGACGACGCTGCGATTGTCAAAGGAAGCCGACGAGCCCGACGCGGCGACGGCGCCCGGGGGGGACGAAGCCCTCCTCGCGCGGCGCGCCCTGGCGGGGGAGCGGGCGGCCTGGGACGCGCTGGTGGCACGCCATCACCGGCGGGTCGTGGTATCGCTGCTCGCACGAGGCGTCCGGGTGGACCGGGCGCAGGAGCTGGCCCAGGAGACGTGGGCGCGGCTCATCCAGCAACAGCAGCGCGGGCTGCTGACGGAGCTGCGTCTGCCCAACCTCGCCCTCACCCAGGCGGCCTTCCTGGCCGCGGACGACGCACGGCGCGCCCGCCGTGAGTCCATCGCCGGGGCGGTGGAGGAGTTGCCGGAGCGCCACCACCCGGTGGACCCGGCGGTCTCCGCGGAGCGGCGCCTGCTCTCCGAGGAGCAGCTCTCCCGCGCCCATGCCGCGCTGGCCCAGGTGTCGCCCAGCGCACGAAACGTCTTCCTCCTGGCCTGTGACGGCCAGGAGCTCCCCCATGCCGAAGTCGCCTCGCGCGTTGGCCTGTCCGTCCAACGCGTGCGGCAAATCCTGTGCGAGGTCCGCAAGAAGCTGCGCACCGCGCTCGAGGAGGAGACCCATGCTTAAGCCCCACCTCACCCGCGACTCCGCGGAGCAGTACATCCTGGGGGCGCTGGCACCTGAGAAGGCCGCGAGCCTCGAGGCGCACACGTTGGAGTGCGAGCCGTGCGCCCGCCTGCTCCAGGAAGAGGCCCTGCTGTCGGAGCAGCTCCACGAGGTCGCCAGCACCTGTTCACCCGCGGCCGCCGTCATCCGCCCGGCCCGTTGGGACGCGCGGCGCCACGTCGCGGGGCTGGCCGGTGCCGCCCTGGCCGCGGCGGCCGCCGTGGTCTTCGTGGTGCTTCCCGGTGAACGGCCGCCCCCCGCATCGCCCAGGACCATCGCCCTGGATGTCACGCCGCCCGCGGTGGGATTGGAGACGGAGGTCGCGGAGCCCCAGGCCATCGTCGTGGCCTGCCCGGACCTGGCCACGCAGGCGTCATGCACCCAGGCGGCCGAGGAGCGTGGGCTCCTCGTCCAGTATCCCTGGGGCACGGGTGAAGTCCCCCGCTACGAGGCCCGCACCGGCCTCCCCGAGGGTGCGCTGAGCGCGCGCCGCCCCGTGTCGCTGTGAGGATTCCCGTCATGGACTTCCGGAAGAAACTCGCCGCCCTGCTGCTCGCGCTGGCCTCCACCGGGGCCGGAGCGCAGCCGTCGGAAGGCACCCAGAAGCTGCCTGTCGGCTGGTACGTGACGGAGAGTGCCCCCAAGCGCTACGAGGCCGGGGTGGACAGCAGCGCCACCTGCGAAGGCAGCCGCAGCGCCTACCTGCGCTCCCTGTCGCCGGACTCGAACGGCTACGGCACCTTCATGCAGGCCTTCGGCGCGCAGGACTTCCGCGGCAAGCGGCTGCGCTTCTCCGGCGCGCTCCGCATCAAGGACGTGGAGGGCTGGGCCGGCCTGTGGATGCGCGTGGAGGGGCCCGACCCGAAGCAGCCCCTGGCCTTCGACAACATGCAGTCGCGCGCCCTGGTGGGCACCGCGGGCTGCAAGCGCTACGACGTGGTGCTGGACGTCCCGAAGGAGGCCACCACCATCATGGCGGGCCTCATCATGAGCGGGACGGGCCAGGCCTGGCTGGATGGCGTGCGCTTCGAGGTCGTCGACGCGTCCGTCCCGGTGACGGACCTGCTGGCCTCGCGGCCGGTGGTGGCCGCCTCCAGCCCTTCGGGCCTGGAGGACGCGCCCGAGCCGGTGGCGAAGAACGCCCCGCTCCCACTGGGCCGCGTGGGTGACGTCTGGTTCAACCAGGGCCGCATCGCGGCGGACAAGCCGTACACCCGGCGCAAGGATGGCGTCTGGGTGAGCATCCTCGGCGAGGAGGTCTACGAGCATGGCATCGCGGTGACGGGCACCCTGGGCCAGCGCGCGCTCGACCTGAAGCTGAAGGCCGGTGGCCGGAGGACCCTCGTCGAGGGGACGTGGGGCGACGAGCCCGTCGACATCCAGCTCACGCCGGAGAAGCTGACCCTGCGCTGGGGCCGCAATACGCGCGAGCTGGCGCGCCACCTGGACCCGCAGGTGGACGCCACGTGCAACCGCTATCAGAAGACCGAGGGGCCCCGCGTGACGGATCAGCTCGACGTCTGCGGCGCGGCGCTGGGGACCCGGCCGCCCAGCGCGCAGCTCGTGATTGCCCTGCTGGCCAATGGCTTCAGCCCCACGCTTCCAGCGGGGAGCGCTCCCATTCCGCAGCCTCCCGTGCGCAGCCGGCAGGCGCTCGACACGGAGCGGACCGCGGTCCCCATGACGCCCTGAGCGCGGGGGGCCCGTGACAGCGGGCCCCGGCGCGGGCGCGAGGGCGCTCCGTCAGAAGGCGAAGTCGCGCTCCAGGGTTTCGCTCCCCGCCTGCACGGACAGGTGGGCAGAGCGCGCGCCGGTGGCCGACGCGGACGTCAAATCAAAGGCAATGCCCTCCGGCCCATGGGCCGGCTTGAGCGAGGGACGGCCGGGGCTCAGGAACACCGCCGCCGTCACCGTCCGTCCAGCCAGGGGCTGCACCAGCAGGCGCACGCGCTGACGCTCACGCACCAGCACCACGCGAAAGTCGCGGCGCTCATCCAGCACCTCGCGCTGCTCCGGCAGGCGGGCCGCGTGGGCGCGGTGGGAGACAGGCGCGCGCGAGGTGCGCGCGGAGCGAGCCACCGTCCCGTCCTCCTCCATGTCCAGCGCCTCGTCGATGGCGGCCTCGCCCTCGTCCAGCGCCAGCACGGCCTGGGCACATTCACCACAGCGCGCCGTGTGCGCGTCCAGCCGGGTCCGCTCGTCCTCGGACAGCAGCCCCATGTCGAGGCGCCAGAGGTCTTCCGCGGTGAGGTGCCGGCGTGGGGGCATGTCCACGGGCGCGGCGTCCGCCATGTCCGCGCGGCACGCCTCGCATTCCTGGAGGTGGGACGTCAGCGTCTGGGGACTGGCCGTCCAGGTGGCGACCAGGTCATCGCAGCCGGCGCGCGCGGAGAACCACCAGGCGGCATCCTGCTCGGCGGGCTCGAGGAGGTCGCGCTCCTGCCGGCGCTGCGGATTGAGGGGGATGAACCAACGCGCCCGGGAGCTCAATGCGGAGTCCAGACTCTGGAGCGCGGCGAGAAAGCGGTCTCGGAGCTGCGCGGCGTCGCCGTCGAGGGCGCCGTGAAAGCCCTCCCAGACGGCCAGGGCGTGGGCGGCGGAGGCGGCCCGGTCGCGGGCGGAAAGTCCCTCCAGCGCGGAGGTGCGCCACATGTCCGCTTCCTCGCCGCCGTCGAGCACCACCTCGACGGCTTCTTCCGCGGCCCTCAGCAGCACCGGCTGCAGCGACTGCGGTTTCTGCGACTTCAACCAGGCTTCCACCTGAGGTCGACCCAGGCCCCGCAGGGCGGCGTCCACACCTTCGGTCTCCAACCGGGAGCGGCGGCGCAGCAGGTCACCCGCTGCCTCGAGCACTTCACCGGGAGAAGCCGTGCCCGACAGGAGCTGCGAGCGGCGGGCGGCATAGCGGGACAGCGTATCTCCAACAATCATGGGTTCATTCCTCCTGGGTACCCCGGGTATGGCGGGGAAGGAGGCGGCTCACGCTCCCTCCCCGTATGACTCGCGCTGAAGGTCCAGCAGGTAGAGCTTGAGGTAGGCCTGCGCACGGCTGACGCGCTTGTAGCTGTTCACCACGGTGATGTTCAGGCGCCGGGCACATTCTTCGTGATCCTCGACGTCTTCGTGGTGGTACAGGTCCCAAGCCGAGGCTTCCTTCGGGTGCTCCTGCTGGAGGCGGGCAAACGCCGCCCAATACAGCTCCTGGGCCTCGGCGCGCTCCTCACGCCGCTTCCCGAACTCGACGGCGCGAGCCACCTGGGAGGGTGGCTCCTCCATGGCGTCATCGGGATCCGCCGGGGGCGCCGCGAGCTCCTCGCGGTGCTTCCGGTAGAAGTCGATGGCCACGTGCTTGACGATGCGCAGGAAGAACGTCTTGGGAGACGCGCTCCGGCCGGGCATCTGCTCCGACACGCCGCGGAACTGGTCCAGGCCACGGTCGATGAACTTCCCCACCGCGTCCTGGAAGAGCTCGTCCGAGTCCGCTGGGGAACCACGGCCGTAGCTCGCCTGAATCTTGCTGATGACATACCGCGAGGGCCGGGCCCACCGCTGCACCAACGCCCCGAGCGGGCCCTGGTAGGGCTCGTTCGTGGCGCGGCGGCGGACCACCTCCGCGAACAATTCGTCATCCGTGAGCTGCTCGAACACCGGAAGGACCTGGGGGCTGCGCCGGGGAAGTCGCCCCGGGATGTTGGGTTTCGGGGATGTGGCGCGGCAAGGTACCACGTTGGCATCCGCAGGCAGCCTCCGAGACAAGCAGGGGGCGCCAACCCAGCGGAATCACCGGACAATTGGCACCCACGGCGTTGGACGAAGGCCGCGCGGCATTCCTGACGGGATTGATAGAGCGGCCCTTCGGAAATCAGGCCCGGAAAATCCCCCTGTCAGGGTCAGCGAGGGCCCGCGTCTTCGCCCCCATCACTTTCGAGCGCCTGGCCGAAGCGGCCCTACAAGCCGTGGTTCGACTCCACACATGCCCCAACCGGCGTGTGCCGACGGGTGGTCCGTCACTGATCTGATGAATCAGCCAACCGGCTTCTTCACTCGGGCGCTCAATTTTTCCCTGCTTGAGGATTCGCGTCATGTCCCGCCGCACCATCGTCATCGGAGACCTTCATGGCTGTTACGACGAAGCCGTGGAGCTGCTCGACAAGGTCGGCGCGACCTCCAGCGACCGGGTCATCTTCGCGGGTGACCTGGTGGACCGCGGCCCGAAGCGCCGCGAGTGCGTGGAGCTGGCCATGCGGCACGAGGCCGTCCTGGGCAACCACGAGGAGAAGCACCTCCAGCAGCGCCACCGGGCGGACGAGCGCCTGCTCCCCGACCACCTCGAGACGCGCCGGGTGCTCGAAGCCGAGCATTACGCGTGGATGGCCGGGCTGCCCCACTACCTGCGGCTGCCAGAGCACAACGCCATCGTGGTGCACGCCGGCATGCTGCCAGGCCGTCCCGTCGAGGAACAGGATGCGTACCACCTGCTCCATGCCCAGTGCATCCGGCCCCCGGCGACCAAGAGCTACTGGCCGTCAAAGGCGCCCGCGGGCTGGACCTTCTGGACCCACCACTGGAAGGGCCCGGAGCGGGTCATCTTCGGCCACACCGTCTTCGACGCGCCGCTCGTCACCGAATACGCCGTGGGTATCGACACCGGCTGCGTCTACGGCCACTCACTGACGGCGGTCGTGCTCCCTACCTGGGAGTTCGTCTCGGTGCCGGCCCGGAGTACGTACCGGGGCGGCAAGCGCGTGGCCCGGCGTCCGGTCCACGGCGACGTGTCCGTCTTCTCGTAGTCGACTTTCGCGCCCGGCCGACGGGGTCCAACACGCATACAGCTACGCGGGTTCGAATCCCGCCGGAGTCCTTCGGGGCTCCGTGGCTCAGCGGTCGAGCACTGGGACCTTTAATCCAGAGAACCGGCCTCGTCACTCGGGCGCACCTTTTCCCAAGGGGGACACCATGACGACCCAGACGCAGCACCCGAACGCGCTGCTGCCCGAGGCACAGCGCGGTCCCGCCGAGCGGCTGCTGGACCTGGTGCTCAGCGGCTCCGCCCACCTGTGGCACAACCGGCCGGGCCTGGAGGTGAATGGCATCTGGCACGCGGCGGCGCACGCCACGCCGTTCCAGCGCGAGAAGGGACGTCCGGTGAAGCCGGGCCTCTTCGCTCCCGCCGCGGTGAGGCTCTACCGGCAGCTCCTGGACATCTACAAGCTCAACGCGGAGCTGATGGCGCACTTCGCGTCCTACGCGCTGACGCAGACGGACTGGCGTGACCTGAAGGTCGCGACGTGCGCGCTCATGCTGGTGCAGGAGCATGCGGGCCAGCCCGTGCGCGACGAGCAGGGCGGCGTGGCCTTCCACGACGACGACTGGCGGGCCATTGGCGAGGCGATGGTGCTCCACTACGAGCGCAAGTCGACGCGCATGCTCACGCCCAAGGCCGTGCTGCGCGTGGCGGAGCTGCTGGAGCACCCTGAGATTGCCCGGCTCAACCGCGAGGCGGGCTTTGGTGACCCGGCGTCCCGCAAGGCGCCGCTGGGCCGCTGGAGGCGCGTGGCGTCGAAGTGGCTGGCGGCGCGCGAGGCCAACCTGCCCATGCTCCAGGGACTGGTGAAGGCGGGCTACAAGGAGACGCTGAAGAAGCTGGCGCGCAAGGCGGGCTACAAGCCGCGCGCGCAGGGCTTCTTCGAGGTGCTCGGCTGGAAGCAGAAGCAGTCCGCGCAGGGCCACCGCGAGGTGGGCCTGAACGGGCTGACGCTGGTCAAGCGCGAGCGCTTCGACGGCCTGTCGGAGGCGGAGATCTGCGAGTGGGTCGAGCTGGAGCGCCTCTCCTACAAGGAGGTCGTGGGCCGGCTGCCGAAGGACGTGGGCCTCACGCCGGCCATCATGGCGGCGCTGCTGCCCTCGCTGTCGGACCGTGACTTGCGGCTGATGACGCCCACGCTCGAGGACCTGGGCCTGCTGACGGACCCGGCCATCCGCGCGCGCTGGGAGGAGGCCGTGCAGACGGCCACGGACCAGCGGGCGCTGAACATCGCGAAGAACGTCCGCGGCGAGGCGCTGCGGGCCAAGCTGGAGGAGGCCAGCGACAACGCGGCACGGCAGGCGGTGGCGGAGGCGACGGCGGAGACCGACGTGCGGGTGATGTTCCTCATCGACAAGTCGGGCTCCATGGAGGGGGCCATCGAGAGCTCGAAGGAGGCGCTGTCGCGCATCCTCGCGGGCTTCCCGATGGACAAGCTGCACATCGCCGCGTTCGACACCCTGGGCACGGTGCTGCGCCCGAAGGCCGCGAGCCGCATCGCCGTCCAGCACATGCTGGCGGGGCTGCGGGCGTCGGGTGGAACGGCGCACGCGTCCGCGGTGTACGCGCTGCACCGTGCCGGCGTGCAGGTCCCAGAGGGCGCGAAGCTGGTGGTCATCGTGGTGGGAGACGAGGCCGGAGAGGCAGGCGACCAGTTCGCCCGGGCATTCCGTGACCTCCGCATCCCGGTGTCGGCGATGGCCCTTCTGGTGTCGGTGGCACATGCGCGGGGCTCGACGGTCCGGACCTGCGCCGCGCAGTTGGGCGTGCCCTTCAGCGAGGTGGATGTGGCCCAGTTCGAGGACCCGTACCAGGTCCCCCGGGTGCTCAAGGCGCTGCTGGACGCGCCCACGCTGCCGGGAGCCCGCCAGTCCGGCTGGGTGGAGCGGGTGTTGCGCACGCCGCTGCTGAAGGTGGCGTGAAGGCAACGCAGGTGAGCAGGAGGAGGCGTCGTGGACTACCGGAAGTTCCTCGGGAAGGTGGAGTCGAGGGTGCTGCCGTATTTCGGCGGCGGCACCGTGGATTCCGCCTCGCGACGCCTCCGTGTCACCCCCCCAGTCAAGCCGGGGTGGTGGCGCTTCGACGTGAAGGGACGGGACGCCACGCCGCGTGAGCCCTCCGAGCCCGAGGGCCTGGAGGCGCTGCCTCGCGTGCGGGGCCACGTCTGGGGCCGCCGGCTGGTGCGCGAGGGCGCCGTGGCCGAGCCCCTGGAGCTGATGCCGGAGGAGGAGCCGCCGCGCCTGGCGCCCGTGAGCGCCCGTCGCTGGGTTGACGGCGCCCTGCTCTTCGAGTGTGTGGACTTCGAAAGCGAGGCCGAGGGCGCGGCGCGCCTCGCGCTGGAGGAGGACCAGCCCCTCTCTGGCATCCGGGGCGTGAGCGCCTCCCTGCGGGCCGCGTTCGGCTACGCCTTGCTGGCCCAGGTCAGCCGGGACGTGGGCATCCGCTTCGTGCCCGCCGAGGTCCGCGGCCGGATACTCGCGGTGGCGGAGGGGGGCCGTGTCCCGGCGGAGGCTTGCCTGCGGCGGCTGAGCCTTGAACGAGAGGCCCAGACTTCACGGCTGCGCCAGGCCCAGGCGCACGCCGAGCGGCGGGCCCTCTCCGCGCGCCTGGTCGCGGAGGCCCAGCGACGCACGGGCCCCCTGGGGGCAAGCGAGGACGGCATGCAGCGCGCCCAGCAGGCCCTGCTGAACGCGGGTGCCCGCCCGCTGGGCCTGCGGAGGCTCGCGGACCAGCGGCTGGAGGTGACGTATGCCTTCATGGGGGAGCGGTTCGTCTCCATTGTCGCGGCCGACTCGCTCCAGGTCCTGGACGCGGGCATCTGTCTGGCCGGCGCGGATGGGGAGGTCACGCTGGAGAGCCTGCCGTCCGTCATCCGTGAGGCCATTGAGACCGAGGTCCTGGTGGTGACCCGGTATGCCTGAGGAGCGGGCCATGCCCACACGAGAGGTCTGCCTGCTCATCAGCGGCGACGGCGAGGTGCTGTGGTGCGACGCATCCGACAGCCCGCTTCAGCTACCGGACTCGCGCGCCCGGTGGGAGGCCATCTGGCGGCTGCGCGACGTCCTGGAGGAGGTGGCGCACAGCCACCCCGAAGGCCCGCTCGGCTTCTCCGCCGAGGATGAGAGCACCATGGCCGCGCTCACCTCCGCGCTCGGCAAGCCCCTGCGCTTCTCCGTCGTGGCCCCCGAGGGCATGGTGGCGCGGCGACAAGGCCGGGACGTCCTGGTGGCGGACGAGCCCTGGTGGGCGGAGGCGCTGCGCAGCGCCTCCGGCATCCGCCACACGCCTGGTGGCCTCGCCTGACGCTTCAGACGGTGCGGGTCCAGAGGTCGCGGATGTCCGGGGGAAGCTGGCCCATGACGTCCTCGGCCTCCCCTTCGGTAATCTGGTCGCGGACGGCATCCATCACCGCCCGCACCACCGGCTCCACCGCGTCCGGTTGCAGGCTCAAGTCCTCCCCCACCCGGCGCAGCAGGTGCTCCCGGTGGAACTTGGGCGGTAGCTCGTCCTCATGCTTCTCGCAGCGGTGCAGCAGCAGGGTCAGCTTGCGAGGGAGCTGGTCCTCCAGGTCGCTTGCCTCCTCGCTGAGGATTCGCTGCTCCAGGGCGCAGAGCACGGCCACCGCGGCCTTTTCGGCCACCGCGGGCGACATGCCGCCACGCTCGCACAGGTGCTTGATGAAGGCCGCGTATGTCTGGCTCGTCCGGGACTCGTGCCGCAGTCGCCTGCGCACCTCGATGGGCGTGTCCCGGCGGCTGGTCTGACGCTCGCTGCCCTGCGGAGCGCCCTTTCCCTGCTCGCGGTCATTGGGCATGGGCTGTCCTTCCTTCATGAATGGCGTGTGCGCCTCACGGTGCCCACGCCGTCCGGAAGGAGCACGACGCAGCGGCACGAAGGTCGTGCCGCCGCCTCCCCGCTCGCTACGCGGCCTTGCTCCGAACGTACGTCTCGAAGAGCTCCCCGAAGAAGAACCGTCCGAAGCGGGCGAGCGCCGCCAGCCGCTGCACCGTCCCCTGCGCATGGAGCACTCGCAGGGTGGAGAGCTGCACCGCGAAGTCCTTGGCGTTCAGCCGCAGGTAGCCCCGGGCGATGCAGGGCCCCGAGGCGTCCTCGCCGTGGAAGATGGACACCAGCAGCCGCGTGGTGTCCACCCACAGGTCCGGCCCGTCGTCGTCGTGGACGTCCTTGTAGCCGTCGACGAAGAAGCGCTCGCCGGACTCGGAGACCAGCGGAAGTTGATAGCGCATCCGCCGTCCTCCGGGACGGGCGCCCTCGTGGGTCATCAGGTGCAACACGCCGTGCTCCACCGTCATCGGCCGGGAGGACAGCACGGGCGCCACCACGCTGCCCGACAACTGCATGGGGTGCAGCGGATGCGCCAGCGTCGCCTCCAGGTCCCGTGTGTCCACCGTGACGATGAAGCGGAAGGGCGACGTGTCCCGGCGCGCGGGGTCCCCGGCCCGCAGGAAGTCCTCGTCGGCTCCGGCGGAGATGTACCCGTACATCGTCTCGGTGAACTGCACGGCCAGGGGCCGCGCGGGCTTCGGGCCCGGGGCCTCCGGCACCGGCGAGTAGTCCACGCTCCAGCCGTGCCGCCGGGCCATCAGCGCCACGGTGCGCTCCGCCACCGCGGAGATGGTGAGCAGCGGGTTGATGCCCAGCGGCCTTGGAATGACGGAGCCGTCGATGACGTAGAGCCCCTCGTGGACCTCCGTGCCTTCAGGGCCCGCGAAGACGCGGCCCTCGTGGTCCACCACGCCCTCTTCCGCGCGCTCCCCCATGGCGCAGCCGCCCAGGGGATGGGTGCACAGCAGCTCGTGGCCGGTGAGCTTGTTCCAGAGCGGGTTGCGCACGAAGGTTCCGCCGAGCGCCTCCGTGGCGCGGCGCAGGCGCTCATCCACCCGCGTGAAGACGGCCTGCCGGCCCGCGTCCGGCCAGTAGACGCGGACCCGGTCCCCCGACAGCCGCAGTTGTCCCGCGCCGTCATCATGGGACATCACGAGGAACGTCTGCGTGTTGCGCATGGCCCCGTGGTACGGCCCGCGCACCGCGCTGTCCGCGATGCGCGCCAGCTCCTCCACCCGGTCGATGACGCCCCGGTCCGTGTCCTGGCCCGCGAGGGCCGACGCCGCGGCCAGGAGCGCCGTCACGGGCCGCGCGAGCGCCGCGGGAATGGCGCCGTTCTCGATGACCATGCCGTCCTCCTGCCGCAGCGTGGCCCGGTCATCAATGATGCCGCTGATGGTGGGGCCCACGGGCTCGCGGCCCGCGGCGGGCGCCTCCCCCAGCCCCACGCCATGGACAGGGACGTCCGTGTTGTAGCCAAAGGCCATCACGTCCCCGTTGTTGCTGAAGCGCTGCCCAAGCTGCCCGGAGAGCGGCAGCCCCAGCGCCTTCGAACGCAGCAGGATTTCCGCCGTGCCCAGGGTCCCCGCCGCCAGGATGACGCGGTCAGCGGTCAGCCACAGGTCCGGCGCATCGAAGCGCTCGCGGCCCGCGTTCATCGGCCGGTAGTACACGCGCCACCGGTCTCCATCGCGCGCCAGGTAGCGCACGCCCACCTCGGTGAAGAGCTTCGCCCCGTGGCGGTGCGCGTCCGGCAGGTAGTTCATCAGCACGGAGTTCTTCGCGCCGAAGTTGCAGCCCGTCATGCAGTCACCGCACAACGTGCAGGCGCCCTGACGCACCCCCGCGGCGTTGACGCCCTCCTCGAAGGTGACAGTCAATGGCGGCCGGCGGAACGTGCCGCCCAGCTTCTCCGCGGACCGCGCCAGCGCCACCAACGTGGCCAGCGGCGGCGCGGCCTCCGGATAGGGCAGCGGCCGCAGCATGTGCTCGGCCCAGGCGAAGCCGTCCTCCAGCAAGCCGTCCACGTCGGCGCGGAACGCGTCCGGCCAACGCGTGTCCAAGAACACGCGGGGGTCCGGCCGCATGGCCACGTTGGCGTTGATGAGCGACGTCCCGCCCAGGCCGCAGCCCGTGACGACGGAGACGTCCCCGCCCCGGTGGAGCTCGAACAAGGCCGTCGGGCTGCCCACGTCGGCCGCGGCCTCGGGGTCGAAGTGCACCTGGAGCTCGGACATGAACTCGGCGTCCGTGCGCGGGTAGTCACCGGGCAGCAACTCCCGGCCTCGCTCCAGGACACAGACCTGCTGGCCCGCGCGCGCCAGGCGGCTGGCGGTGATGGCCCCTCCGTACCCCGAGCCCACCACCACCACGGCGTAATGCGACGCCAGCTCACTCCAAGGTGACGACAACCTCCGCATTGGCGCTCCCCATGACAGCTCCCGCCCTGGCCCCAGCTCCACTCCGCGGCTTGGGGTGCTACCGCCAGTGCGGGGTGGCGGGAAAGAGCGGCCAGGGGGACAGACGCCCGGGCCGCCGTTCCTTGAGGCTCCAAGCGCTGGAGCCACCCGTGGACATAGAGGCGGTTCGGACGGCGGTCAAAATCAGGGGCGGGCCCCTACTCCAGCTCGGCGGCTTCGCCGTCCGCGCGACGGAGTGCGTTGACGAGCCGGTGCGCGTGCCGTGTCGTCTCCGGCTCGCGGTACTTCGGGCTCACCTTCAGCACCAGGTCCACCGCCGTGGGCAGGTCCATCAAGTGCCCCGGGGACACGTACACGGGCTGCACGCCCTTGCGCGTGCGCACCGCCATGCCCACGACGTCGCCCCGGTGCATGAGGGGCGCGGTGGAGCCCCGCGCCTCCCCCAGCGGGCCATGCGTCCCCACCAGCAGGGACTTGGCGCAGCCGATGGAGGGCACGCCGAACAGCAGCCCTCCATGACACGCAATCCCCATGCGCCGCGGATGGGCCGTGCCCTGGCCGTCGAAGATGACCACGTCGGGGCGCACCGTGAGCCGCTCCCAGGCGGCGGCGATGATGGGCAGTTCGCGGAAGGACAGCAGGCCGGGCACATAGGGGAAGTGCAGCGTCACCGCCGCCCCGGCCCGCGCCACCGGCGCCAGCGTCGCCACGTCCAGCACGACGAGCCCACCAAAGCCCGTGTCCTTGCCCTTCTCCGTGGAGATGTCCGCGCCCGCGACGCGCTCCACCTTCAAGCCGGGGGGTGGACTGAGCACCAACTGCTCACGCAGCCGGCGCTGCAACGCCACCGCCTCCGAAGGCGTGACGTTCCACCGGCTCACCTCGGGCTGTAGCTCCATGCACGCACCACCTCCTCAACCAATCTGAAGGGCCCGTCCCGCGGGGCAACCCGGGCGTTGCCCCAGCGTGGACTGGTGAACGCGCGGCGCGCCGCCATGGCCTCGTGACGCGGCAGCCACCCCACGAGCGATGGGCAGCAGAACGTCCACCGGAAGCCGCCGTCCGCGGCGGCGCATGGCCAGACATCGCGCCTTGGAGCGCCATGGCGTGTTCAATCACCGACCGCTGTCTCATCCCTCCAGGCTGATTCAAGATTAAGCCGTTTTTGATGTACACCCGTTTTACCCATCACAACCAACTCCTCTGGGTAAAACATGAATCGACACACACTGAAGCTGTTCGTCTCCGTGGGCATGATGTTGCTGATGGGGGCGTGCGCATCACGGCAGGTCCCCTGCAAGGACCGCACGGTCAGCAGGCCCACGGTTGGCCAGAAGCGGGCCGGCAAGTTCATCACGGTGAAGAAGAAGATTCCGGGTGAATACATTGTCGTCCTGAAGTCACCCGCCCAAAGCCTGGAGCAGGTCCAGGTCCAGCAAGCCACGGCGAACCTCACCACGGCCTACGGCGGCACCGCCTTCGCGATGTATGAGAATGCGTTGCGTGGTTTCGCGGCCAAGATGACGCAGGCGCAGGCACGGGCCATGGCGAACGACCCCGCAGTGGACTACGTGCAGGAGAACGGCGTGGTCAAAATCGCCGAGAGCCAGCAGGGGCCCACCTGGGGCATCGACCGGATGGACCAGCGCAAGCTCCCGTTGGACAAGCTCTACACCTTCACCGCGACGGGCCAGGGTGTGCACATCTACATCCTGGACACCGGTGTGCGCTTCTCGCACCGGGAGTTCGGCGGCCGGGCCTCGGTGGGCTTCGACGCCATTGGCGACAGCATGCGGGGCAACGACTGCAATGGCCACGGGACGCACGTGGCGGGCACCGCGGCGGGCGCCTCCTACGGCCTGGCGCGCAACGCGATTGTCCACTCCGTCCGAGTCCTGGGCTGCGACGGCTCCGGCGCCACCTCTGGCGTCATCGCGGGCGTCGACTGGGTGACGCGCAACCACGTCTCGCCGGCCGTCGCGAACATGAGCCTGGGAAGTGACGTGGACCCGGCGCTCGACGACGCGGTCCGCCGCTCCATCGCCGCGGGCGTCACCTACGTCGTCGCCGCGGGCAACGAGGACAACGACGCCTGCAAGCACTCCCCCGCCCGCACGCCGGAGGCCATCACCGTGGCCGCCACCGACAACAAGGACAAGCGCGCCACCTTCTCCAACTGGGGTGACTGCGTGGACGTCTTCGCGCCGGGCAACAAAATCAAGTCCTCCTGGCACTACGGCGACAAGGAGAGCCGGGAGCTGAGCGGCACCTCCATGGCCACGCCGCACGTCACGGGGCTCGCCGCGCTGTTCCTGGAGGCGAACCCCACGGCGAAACCCGAAGCGGTGGCCAGCGCGGTGAACGCCAACGCCACGCCGGACACGGTGTCCAACCCGGGCTGGTGCTCGCCCAACCTGATGGCGTACTCGGGCTTCATCACCGCGATTCCGGGGCTGCCCGTCGTGCAGCTCAAGGACTACCTGCCCAAGCCCGCCGTCGTCAGCAGCAGCGAGCCGCGGTAGCCCCGCGCCAGACACCGGCGAAGCCCTACTCCCGCCTCGCCGTGCCCAGCCTTTCGTTGCGGGCTTGATGGCGCACGAACTCGCAGTGGGGCGACCTGGACACGCCCGTCTTGCAAATCTCACGCATCAGGCGACGGGACTCGGCGAGGTTCTTGGGAACCCCGAGTCCCGTCGCGTGCATCCGCGCGAGGTCCTCACAGCCCAGGTACCGCCCCTGCTGGCAGTGCTTCTCGAAGGTGTTCATGGCCACGCGGATGTTCTTGGGGACGCCCACGCCCTCGAGCTGGAGCCGCGCGAGGCTGAGGCAGGCCTGGGCGTCGCCCGTCTCACAGCCCATGGAGAACGCCTTCGCGGCGCTGGTCCCGAAGCGCTGTGGGTTCCACGAACCCGCGAGGTACAGGTGTCCGAGCTCGGTACACTGGACGCGGGACGAGGCGCAGAGCCGCACCGCGGACGACAGGGCGGTGTCATAGCTCTCGGGCCGCAGCGCCCAGCACGCACGGCGGGAGTCCGGATGCTGCGAGGAGGCCTGGCAGACCTTGCGCAGGCGCTCCTCCGACTCGTCCGGCCAGGCGATTGAACCCCGGCGGCTCCCCATCGACTGGCTCGCAAGGCCCAGCTCGATGCATCCGTTCAGGTTGCCCAGGGAGCAGCTCCGCGCGAACGCGGCCAGGGCCTCGGCGTGGCGGGACGCCTCCAGGTGCAACCGGCCCAACCTCAAGCACGGGCGCGCCTGGGCAACATCGCATTGCTGCCGGCAGAGGACCGCGTCCCCCTCGGCGCACTCCTGGCCCCAGGCAGCCGGCGCGGGAACGGGGCTCAGGAAGAACTCCACCATGTCGTCGGCCTCGTCCCCTGCGCCGCTCGTGCCCGCGACGAGCCCCATGAGCATTCCCCCGGACCTGTGCTCCCCCCGTCCAGGGGCCGTGTAGCGGGAGCCCTGTGAATCCACCAGGCCCAACTGGACGGAGGGCGCCACCGCGGCGCAGTCCACCTCGGCGGTCAGCTCCAACTGGCTGCGGTGCCCTGCGTCCGCCGCGATGAGCGCTTCGCCAAGCGGCTTGACGCCGGCGGGCCCGCTCGGCTCCCCGTAGACGGGCTCCCTCGACATGCGCACCTGGACGGTCTGCGAGACGCCCAACGGATTGTCCAACACCGCCAGGACACTGAGGGCGCACCGCCCATCCCGGTCGCGGAAGAGCTTCCACCCGCCGGAGCGGATGCCACCCCGGAGGAGCCCCACGAGGTTCTCTCCAGGGAGCACCAGGCTCACGTTGGTGTTCTTCACCCGCGCCACCGCGAGCCCCACCAGCGCGCCCTGCGCATCCAGCACCGGCCCCGTCGTCTGCCCGTAGTTGACGCCGACGTCCACATGAAGGAAGCGCACCTGCTGGTTCGAATCCCGCTGCACGCTGGCCACCGCGCCCGCCGCGGCCTGCGCCGAGGGATTCTTGCGGAGCAGCTTGCCGTCCTCCCCCAGGCGGTAGCCCAGCACCCGCACCGGCGTGCCACTGTCATGCTTCGAGGCCGACGCGGGCTCCAACGGCTCCGCGTCGTCAGGACGTCCGACCACCGACAGGAGGACCATGCCCGCCTCGGCGCTGGCGCGCAGCACCTCCGCCTTACGGTCCACGGACTCGGGCTGCGCCGGACGGAAGCGGACCGTCATCTCGGGCAGCGCGGTGCCCGGCCGCCACGCCTCGCCCAGGGCATCGAGGCTCGCGATGACCAGCAGGTGGTGCTCGCCCTTGCGCCCGACAATCACCCCCGCGGTGCTCCCCTGGGCGGAGCGCACCAGCACGGTGGCCGCGCGGGCGCGCGCTTCGCCTTCGGCATGGAGCGCCTGCTGCGAGGCCTCGGCCACCTCCAGCTCCCGGTCATCGAAGGTCAACGTGAAGTCCTTCGCGCGGCGCAGCCAGTCGGACACCGTCTCGGTGGAAATCACCACGCTGGTCGCCGAGCCCTGCACGTGCGCCACCGCCACGCCGAGCACGCGCCCGCTGGCATCCACGACCGCCCCGCCGCTGTTGCCCGGGTTGATGCCCACGTCGACCACCCGGAGCCCTTTTTCGAGCAGCGGCGCTGGCGTCCGCGAGGCCATCCAGCCCGCATTGAGGGAGACCTCCGGATAGGTGCCTCGCACGGCCAGGGAGCCGCCAAACGGGAAGCCCACCACGAACAGCGGAGAGCGAGGGGGCAGCTTCGCGGTGTGCCGGAAGTCCAGCGCGGGCCAGGTACCGAACGCCTCCGTGAGCGACAGGAGCGCCAGGTCCTGCTCCTCATCCGAGGCCGCGACGATGGCATCAAAGACCTCTCGCCTTCCGCTGCGCGTCATCATCACGACCTTCACGAAGCGCGGCACCTCCCCCTTCTCGCGAATCACATGGTCGTTCGTGATGACGAGCGTGCGCTCGTTCTCGCTGTGGATGACGAAGCCGCTTCCGGACGCCTCGCCGGAGAGGACCTGCACCGCGGCCTGCCGCACCTTGTCCAGCACCCCGGCCTCCAGCCGGGGCGTCACGACCTGGAAGGCGAATGAGGCCACGATGTCCGCCAGCTCCTGGTCCAGCGAGGCGAACCGGTGGCGGGGCGCGACGGCGTCGATGAAGAAGGCGTAGTCCCCCTGCACCACGACCGCCGCATGCGCTTCCATGGGCTGGCCGTCCTTGCGCAGCCGGAGGTGGTAGCGGCGCGCGGCATCAAAGGTCCCGTCGATGGGCTCCGTCGCCACGACCTCGGTGTCCTCGGCGCCCTCTTCCGCGTCGGGCCGACCTTCCAGCATCTTCTCGGCGGCCTCGTCCAGGTCCACGCCACCCGCCCCCGGGACGTGCAGCACCCGCGTGGACACCACGGCCCCACGCGCTGGCAACAGCCACACGCGATCGAACCCCGGGCTCATCTTCGCCACATGCTCCGGACGCGCCTGACGCCAGCCCGTGGCGGGGAACGTGAGCGTGTAGTCCGCGTCCAGTCCCTGAACGTCCGTGACGGCTCCCGGCTCCAGCGCGCCGTCGAGGCGCAGCACCCACCCATCGAGCGGCGACGTCTGCGTGAACCGGGAGGACAGCAGGACCACCAGGATGAGGCAGGTGGCCCCACTCACCAGCGCGCCCGCGGTCTGCCGCCGCGCCCCTGGCGCTCCCACCAACAGGAGCAACAGCCCCAGCATCCCACCGGCCTGAAGCACCACCACGGACGGAGCCGCGAAGGCCGCCGTGCCCAGCATCAAGAGCAGGCCCAGGAACAGCCGGACGAGCATCAGCGAATGCGCCCGCCTCGCCCCCACCAGCAGGCCCACGGCCAGAGCCACGTCCACCGCCGAGGACACCCACCCCGACACATCCACCACGCGGCTGTGGGGATACAAGAAGTGCCCCGCCACCGTCAGCGCCGCGTTGACGAGCAAGAAGACAGCCGCGATGCGCGCGCCCGAAGTGGACTCCTCCGGAACCCAAGCGCTCCACCTGGCGCGAAGACGCCCAGCGAGCCCTGGTGCGCGCGCCGCACGCGGAGCAGGAGCGGGACGCACACGGCGCGGGGGCGCCGGCGCCTCCGGCTCCAGGTCCACGTCGATGGAGAAGTCACCGAGGACCTCCTCCTCTTCAACCCGCCTCCGCGAGGAAAGGACATTCGCCGAAGCGTCCGGCGCCGTGCGCACGGCGGAGGTGGAGCGCTGGCATCTCGGGCATAGCGGCGCGGCCTGCCGTTCATGCAGGAAGGCGCAATGCGGGCACTGAATGCGGGTGTCCATATGCATCCGTTCCGCAGCCCTCCTCCGGGAGGTCGCGGACCGGGCCTTGTGTGATGAAGCCTCTCCGCGGCGACTGGCAAGCGCATCCGCGCCAGAGAGGCACGGCCGACTCTAGTGCCACGACTCCTGGAGGAAAAGGAGCCCCCTGTGAATGCAGCCACCGCGTCCGCGACGACGCGCGCGCTGAAGACACAGAATCGTCCTGACACGAAACAACGGGTCAACATGGACCTGGATGCCACGCACGGCATCAAAGCCAGCGATTCAAGAACACGCCGCAATCCCATCTGGGATTCCCCAGCGCGACAGGGTTGACGCCGCCTGCCGGGCCCTGGCGTCAATGACAGACGGACTCGCGGGGCGGCGTCAGGACACGCGCCGTTCCCCGTCCCGGCGTGAAGCTCCACCGGACGCAGACTCGCGCTCCGCCGGACGCGCGAGGAGGCGCACACGACGATGGCCACGCTCAACATCACCTATGACGGCATGTCCGCGGACGTCCCGGTGGAGTTGGACGGCCCCGTGCCGGACGCCGACATCCGCCGCATCGCGACGGAGCTGGTCCGCTCGGGCGGCGTGCCCGGCCTCCACCTGAGCCAGCTCCGTGATGACGCGTTCGCCCACTTCGTCGTCGACCGGCTCCGGGGCGCTCGCGGAGAGGAGCGCATCTACCTGCGCCCCAAGGTCCCCTTCGGGGCACGGTAGGGGCCCGCCATGCGCATCCTCTTCTGTGGTGTGGGGGCTATTGGCTCCTTGGCGGCGGTGCTGTGCCGCAACCTGGATGCCACCCTGGTCTTCGTGGACTTCGACCGGGTGGAGTCCAAGAACCTGCTCTCGCAGGCGTATGTGAAGCCCTCGGTGGGCAGGAACAAGGCGGAGGCGCTGAAGCTCCAGCTCCTCAACCTGCACGGCGTGAAGGCGGAAGCGCATGGCGTGCGGCTCACCCGGGCCAACGCGGCGGCGCTCTGCGGTGGCGCGGACCTGCTGGTGGATTGCATGGACAACCACCACAGCCGCCAGGTGCTCATCGACTACGCGCGCCAGGCGGGAAAGCCGCTGGTGCACGGCGCCGTCAGCGCGGACGGCACCTTCGGCCTGGTGCGCTGGGACGACCGCTTCGTCCCGGATGCCGAGGACGCACCGGGCCAGGCCACCTGCGAAGGGGGCGCCCACCTTCCCTTGCTGGGCCTGCTCGCCGCCACGCTGGCGCGCGCCATCCAGGACTTCGTGAAGCAGGGCACCCGCCGTGATTCGCTGGTGAACCTGAGCGCGGTCGTGTCGTAGGGACTGTGCGGGGCGCTTCAAGCGACCCGGCACGCCTGGTCGAACGAGAGCCGAGGGTTTCGAGGGTGGAGCTGCGATGAATCGCCGTAGCCCAGGTTGAGCAGGAGGACGCTCCGCCACTTCCCGTCGGGAAAGAACGCGGCATCCACGCCCGCGGGGTCAAAGCCGCCGAGCGGTCCCACGTCGAGCCCGAGCGCCCGCGCGGCGAGAATCACGTACCCCGCGCCGAGAAACGCGCTCTGCTCCGCGAGCTTCGCGCGGCCTTCGGCGGGGTAGCCGGCCATGACGTCCCGCATCTCCGGGCGCGCGGGGAAGAGCTGCGGCATGAACTCGTAGAACGCCGAGTCGTAGGCCACGATGGCCGTCACGGGCGCGGTACGGACCTTGTCGAAGTTGAGCGGAAGCACCGCCGGCAGAAGCTTCGCCTTCGCGTCAGCGCTCTTCACGAACACCAGCCGCATCGGATGGGCGTTCGCGCTGGTGGGCCCCATCCTCGCGAGCTCGTAGACCCGCGCCAGGAGCGCATCGTCCACCGGGCGGTCGATCCAGGCATTGTGCGTACGTGCTTCACGGAAGAGGAGCGCGAGCTCCTCGGAACGGGCTTCGGACATGGCTTCACCTTTTCGGCGCGCGCGCGGCGGCTCCCTTGATGGAGCGGGCGACGCACGCGCAACGGGATTGGCCTTTAAATACGGAGCGCGCTATGGACGCTCAATGCCTCCTCGTCCGAATAAAGTAGCCAGGCGTCCTGTCGAGCTGGACCTTGAGGACCCCCGTGGCGACGCCCTGGCGGATGTGCTGGGCGTCTCGCTCCTGCGCAACGCGCTCTACAAGCGCATCGAGGCACGGGCGCCGTGGGGAATTCGCCTCCGGACACACGAGCGAGCGGTGTTCTATCTCATCGCTCGCGGGGCAGGCCGGCTCGAGGTCGAAGGGGAGCGCCCACTCGACCTCTCCGTCGGGGACGCGGCCTTCCTCCCGCATGGAACGGGTCACGTCCTGCGCGACGCCCTGACGACCCCGCCGCTCGATGCCCACGACGGCAGGCGCTGCACCGAGCCAGGTCCAAGGAAGCTCGGGGGAAGCGGCGCACCGACGTCCATCCTCACCGGTTTCTTCGACCTCGGAGGGCGTCCGCCGTCACTGCTCGCCAGCCTGCCGCGCGTGGTCGCGCTGAGCCCGAACGACCGCGCGACGGCGCCGTGGGTCTCCGCCACGCTCCAGCTCCTCCTCGCCGAGGCAGCCCATCCCGGCCCGGCGAGCATGCTCGTGCTCCAGCGCCTCGCGGACGTGCTGTTCGTCCAGGCACTGCGCTCGCTCGCCACCACCGGTGGGACTTCGGGACACGTGTGCAGACATCCAGGCATCGCGGCGCTGGGCGATGACGCCATCCGCGAGGCGCTCGGGCTCATCCACCAACGGCCTGGAGCGCACTGGACGGTCGCCTCGCTCGGGACGCAGGTGGGCCTCTCACGCTCCACCTTCGCGGCGCGGTTCACCGAGCTCGTCGGTGAGCCGCCGCTCGAGTACATCGCCCGGTGGCGCATGACACGCGCGGCGGAGTTCCTGCGCGACACCGACCTGGCCATCGACGACATCGCGGCTCGCGTAGGCTACGAGAGCGTGCCTTCGTTCAGCCGCGCCTTCGTGCGCTTCCGCGGAGAGCGCCCCGGCGCCTATCGAAGGAGCGCGCGCGAACGTGCCCGGCTCGACGCTGAGCCCACGCCGGGATGAGCGGTGTCCGCGGCACAGCCCCGCGCGAAAGCGGCGTTTGAAGCGGGCTTCGCTCCATGCCTGTCAGAGATGAATTTCCGGAGCGTCTCTTCCTCCCAAGAAAGGGGCGTGATGCCATGACGATGATTTCGCGGAAGTATCCGAAGAGCGCCCAGTCTCCGAGCAACCCCTGGTTCGACATCGACGCGGCTCCGTCCTTTTGCGGCGGGCTCCGCGCCAATTCCAAGAGTCCGCCCGACTCCCGCTGACGCACGCGCCCCTCATCCGGACGCGTCAGGCTCCGCGGAGGCCGGGCTCCCACCAGGGAACCCGGCCTTTTGTCGTTCCGGGCCGGTGGGTTCGACTCCCAGCGTCCCCAATCACAGACAACTTCATCACCTGGGTGTAGCTCAGCCTGGCCAGAGCGCACGGTTCGGATCCGTGAGGCCGCAGGTTCAAATCCTGCCACCCAGACATCACGCCTCCGTAGCTCATCGGTCGAGCACCCGCCTCTTAAGCGGGTGGCGAGGGTTCGACTCCCTCCGGAGGTATCACATTCCCCGGTAGCTCAATTGGCAGAGCACGCGGCTGTTAACCGCGGGGTCGAGGGTTCGAATCCCTCCTGGGGAGCTACTTGAAGGGTCCTACCAACCGGTAGGGCCCTTTTTGTTTAACAAGGGCCTCGCGATGATATCGCGGGGCCTTCGTGCTTAAGCCGCTGAATCCCAAGGGATTCTGGCTCGCGGTGACGAAGAGGGCGCTCTCGGCTCTCTACCCCGCAGAGCGAGATGCCCCTCTCCTCCGCCGCCGATTGGGCTCTCTGGACCGCTCTTTCACCCGTTTTGGGGAGAGAGAGGCCGAGAGTGGTTAACAGTTTTGTTAACCACTTCGGGCGACCGATTCTAACAATCCAGGGCTTTCGATGTCGTACCTTCCAGGGTTGCTTCGCTTCCCTGTCTCCAAGACGGCCCGGAGCCTTTTGAGGCCAGTCCGGCCCTTCGTTTCTGTTAACCGAGAGAGCGAAACGCCCTCAGTCCTTACTGGGTACTCCTGATTTCGTCTCGCGCGCAGACTCTCCGAGACGGCTCTCAGAAACTCTTGGCCGCGTCCTCGGCACGGCCCTCTGCCCCTCCTCTCGGCCCTTGCCCGCGCGCCGTGGTGGCTCCGGCTGGGCGAGGACGGGGACAGCCCGAGGATGCGCCCGCGTTCGCCGCCAGCGCCCGTTGCGGGGCCGTGTCGAGGCCCGCGCAGCGGTCCGCCGCGCCCGCCCCAAGACGGCCCCGCTGATCTGCGGAGGCGAGGCCGTTTCCGCCCGCGAGGAGCTGCGCGCGAACAAACACCGCCTGCCTGCGCGAGAAGGCATGAGTTTCCACGCAGTTTCGAGCGAAGCATGCACTGCTACCTTCGCCGCTTTCGCAGCATGCGGAGGGGACATCCATGGCGGAAGGCGCCCTGCTGAACCTCATCACCCTCGGCTACGCCGGCCGGTATGAGGCAGCGGCCACCCGGGCGGAAGGCGCGGGCAGCGCGCTTCGTGCCCTTGAAGTCGAGACACAGGGCCAGGCCGATTACCTCTAGATGCTTCCGTCGCCAAACCTAGCCATCGCCATACCCTCCAACTTACCTTTCACCAAATCATACTTCGCATGCGTCAAATAGGCATGAACACCAACCCAAGGAATAACATTGAGGTGAATCACCTCAACGCCACTCTGCTCAATGAGGCCGGCCAATACTCCAGCCATCGGCCGAGTAAGTTCGTCCGTCATATACAATCCAGTCAAACCAATCTCCTCAAGCACCACAGGCAGGAGTTCTCGCCGCATCCTCTCCTTGGCCTCTTCTTGCTCGAGATTTCTCACCTATTTCCTCCGGAATAGAGCCCTGAGCGGCTCTGTTGATAGCCGGCCCGGTAGACTCTAGCGCGACGCCCAATGTCGCCACCACACTAAGTAGGTCGGAAGAAGCTCCTGAAGGAGTGGCGAGGGTCACGCCGTGGCGGAGTTCCCTATCCGTCTCTACGCGCTACATCGGGAAGAGGGAGATGGCGTGGATGTGCGTGGTCCGTCGGTTTCGCCGACCAGAGCCCTGCTCTTCAGGGTTGAGCCCCCCCGTGTCTTGGGTCTGCGGCTGAATCAGTTGCGTGCCAATTCTCCCATCGATGTGCCTGTAGATGCTTTCAAGAAAAAGCTGGAGCGCGCTGATCTGCGTCCCCGCCGCGTCCTCATAGAACCAAGAGGCGTATCCTACGTCATCCGAGTCGTGGATAACCGCGCTCTTTCCTAGGTGGTATGATTCATCGATGCCAGTCACGTAGTCCGGAAGCATCTCGAACGTGTCGTGATCAAAAGACTTCCACTCCCCTTCATGTGGAAAACTACGAAGATAGCTCCCAATGCTATCGATTGACTTTGCATCATAAATGAAGAGGTGTGTCTGCACATGAGGAATGTACGGCAGACGACGAAAATACCGAACGGCATCGTGCATGATGCTCTTATTGATCGTGGTCTTGACTTCGATTATCGAGAGCACCGCTTCTGGTCGAAGGATCACGATATCATGAAGCCGATACACGGGCGCGTGCCGATGCCGGTCGTACAGGACGATGTCCATTTGGGGGGACAAGACGTCATCATTACCAAGTACGAAGCCTTGCGCGACGCCGACGGATTCAGGAAGGTGTTCCTTAAGGAACTCGCGAAGTACAGTCTCCGTGAGCGTACCGATAGTAGGGTTGTGGTTGGTGACAAATACGCGAATCTGAGCGAGACGCGTCATGAGTTGTTGTGCGGTAAGATGGAAGTACTGATTCATACCTAGTCTCGTCTCCTTTGAGGCTCCGATGCTCCTCTCCTGCTCATGTGAGCGAGTCGTCCAGCAGCGATTGACGGAACGGGCGGAGAAGAGCTTGGCACCTCGTCACGTGGGGGGGGCACCGCCCTACTCCTCCACGCGGACAACCTGCCCCTGCTGAATGAAGAAGTACCTCGTGTTGATGACCTTCCCTCCGAAGGCGTTCTTCCCACGGAAGGAGCTCTTCACAATCCAGTAGGCGTCGCGGGCAACAGGAGCCGACGACGAGACATGCTCATAGCTGTCCGGGTCGTTCATCACCTTCTTGAGGTACCGCTCCACCTCCGGCACCGAGCCATCCCAAGGTGAGTTCAGCGGCTTCTCCCCGCGCATCTCCACCATCACCTTCTGCGCCTGACGCTGGAGTTCGAGCTTCTCCAGCCCTGGCTGGATGCGCTTGCGTTGCTGGGCGGCCTGGCCCGACAGCATGTTCCACTCCTTCGACTTGGCGACCTCGAGTCCCTCAAATGCCTTCAGGGTGGCGTCAGCAGCGTTCAGCTCCGTCTCCGCCGCTTCCCATTCCTTCGCCTTGGCATGGGTCAATGCACGCGCCAGCCCAGCGGAGACTTCCGGCCCCTTGTTCTTGAAGTCCTCCTTGCCGCGCAGCTCCCTCGCGCTCGAAAGCGCGGTCGCCGCGTCTGCGTTGCCTGGAGACAAGGCACTCGCCCTCTCCAGGAGGGGCACTGCCTCTGCGAGCTTCGCGGCGGCCAGCGACTCGCGGCCCTTGGCAAGGTACGCCACACCGCACCCGGCACGGCCTTTCTCGGGGATAGCTCCGACGTCCCCAAAGCTGTTGCAAAGGTCTACTGCCTCCTGGGGAGCCGTCGACGCAACCAGCGCAGCAATGCGCGAGGACACGTCCTCTTCATGAGCGCGACTTGCTTCCGCCTTCTGCCGCGCCTCTTCGATGGAGGCCGCCTTCGCAGCTTCGCTGCGCGACTTCTCGTTCCCGTTCCCGATGGCGCCGAAGACGACAATGCCAGAAGCAATTGCGCCAATGACGGCAGCGCTGCGGTGCTTGGAGTCCTTCTTCCTGAAGATTGCGATGGACCCAGCGAGGGCGCCCGCTCCCAGCACCGCTCCAGGGTATCCAAGCCTCATGACCCAGCCCATGAAGGCCAGCACGAAGCAGGAGGCGATGAGCATGACAAGGACGGGCATCCCCTTCGGCGGCGTTGGCTGCGAAGGAGGAGGTGAAAGCGGTTGAGAAGGAGAGGCCTGACTCATGCCGGGATGATGCCGCCTTCCCTACTCCTCTCGTCAAGCCGCTACTACGGCTCTTGGTGAGTCTCTCTCTGAGAGCCGAAGACCGCCCCGAAGAATCGCTCCGTGCCCGCACGTTTCTGTCTCTGCCCGCGGGCAGAGACGCTCCAGAAGCTGCTCGTCCATGCCTTCAGGCGCGACTCGTCCGAAGGCAGAGCGCAACCTCTTCGTCCATACCTCTCAAGGGTGAGTCCCCAACTCCTCGACGCCCCAGGGAAGGCTCGCTACTGTTGTCCCCCGGTGAGGAACAGAGCTCGATGCAGCCATGGCACAGCACGCGGAGAAGGCTGCCCGTGGCGCTGACCGGCGCCCGCTGTGGACATGGGCCCTTGGGGCTGTGCTGTCGCTAACGCCGCCAGCCTCGCGAGCATAGCGGGTCGGACCCAACTCCCCTCCGGAAAGCCCCTAGGCCCCAACTTCCTGCGCTGTACATTCTTGTTCGCCATGCATCAACTCCAACACCTAGCCACGTCCGTCGCGCTGCTCCTCTCTCTGAGCCCCGTGGCATCAATAGCCGCTGGAGAAGAAGGCACGTGGGTCGACTGTCCTCGCCACCTCATGAACCACGGGCGCCACCGAGTCGTCGGCCCCCCCGCACTGACTCCAACATGGTGGACACGGACGATTGTCGAACGGGTTCGCTCGTGCCTCGACTGCGATGTGACGAGCCTTGGCGCGTCACCATTGGTCGTATCGATCAAGTCCAACGACTTCGGTCGCAGCCTGCGGCTCGTAGTAGAGAATCTTGGAGACGGCGGTAAGCAGCGGGAGATTTCCCTGGGCCGGTCTCCAGACGGATCGATGCGCGGACACCCTAGCGCCGCAGTGATTGGGGATGTCCTGGCCGTTGCTGCGCAGTTCGGCAGAAGCAGCTACGTCCTCTATTTCGTCGATACCAAGAAGATGCGCCTCGCGAAGACAGCCAAGCTATCGATGCCACCTCTCACTGAAGATGGCATGACCGACGGCCACGCCCCCTATCTCGCCGCCGGCCCTGACAGGTTCGGTGTCGCGATTGGCCATTCCGATGAACTCGTCTGGCTTGAGTACGACGTCCGCGGGAGAGAGCGAGTCCCCCCTCGAGTCCTGACAAACAGCCTAGCTGTCACTACAAAGCCGTGGGTCGTGTGGGCTGGCGAGAACTTCTCCGTGCTCACCAATCGCACCGTCGGCTCAGGCTTCAGCAGCAGGCAAGCTCCTGAGCTTCTCTCCATCACTCCGGACGGAGCAGCATTCAAGCAGCTCACAACACTTGATGGCTTTGCCCTAACTCCCGAAACCCGAACGTGGGTGGTTAGCGGCCGTCTCATCTTTGAGGGAGGAGCGCACTTCCTCGCAGCGAAAACATACCCACTCTCCGTGTCGAAGAAATCAAAATTCCAGCTCTTTCGCGTAGGCCGCAGCGGTGCCGTTGAGGCTCGCGAGTGCCCTGATATCGATGAAGAATGAGGAACCCCTCGCGTCAAGGACAGCTCGCCGAATGAAGCCCATACATTCATTTAAAATTACATACGAGTTTGGAAGCCATCTCCAATGCTGAGCTGCAGACCACATCTCAAGAACTGCAAGAGAAGCTGCACATCAGCCAACAGGAACGTCCGCAGGAGCAATTCATGCCAGATAGCGGTTTTTTCCAGCCCTTTGACCCGAGATGGAAGAGCGGACATGAGGCCTTCGCCGACCACTACGACCAGCTCGTTTTCCGCGCCTGCAACCTAAGAGGCGACAATCCACCTCGCGAATCCCTAGGCTCGCGCGACAACAAGAGGTGCGCACTTTGCAACAAAACGGAAGGCGAAACCAAATTCAGCAAAGAGGCGCACCTCATTCCTGCAGCCTTCGGAAATCGACACCTCTTCTCGTATGAAGAATGCGACGCATGCAATGGAGGGTACGGCGAGACACACGACAACCAACTGGCGAGCATGTTCCATCCACAGCGCGCCGTTGGTCGCGTCAGGGGACGAGCGGGCACCGCAAAGCTGAGGCACCCGGGAGGAGATTCACATATCGGCGGAGGTCAGTTTGACGGACCACTACCAGTCGTGCTGAGCGGCAGCGACACCACCTTGGAATTCAAGGTGTCCGAAGCGAGCAAAACAGCAACCCTCAGCATGTATGCGCCGCCCTATCGCCCCGTGGATGCAATCAAGTCAATCTTGCGGTCCACCTGGCTGTCACTGGAGGCCGCAGAGCGACAGAAGCATTCGTTCATTCGAGACTTCATTCTCGGGAAAACCAGCTTCTCCCCCACTGAATACTTCGAGTTCTTCATCCCAACCGGATACTCAGCAACAGTTCTTGAGTGCTGGCAAAAGAAAGCATCCAGTCAACTACCAACTGCACAACTCATCGTTCGATTCTCCTGCGTCAACACGTCCCTTGTATGGTGCGCTCCCGATGCTCGGGACGGAAGGCACTTTCCCTCACTGCTTCCTCCGATTGAAGGGCTACCCGCAGACTCACGCCCCACTGGAACCATGACAGCGGTAGCGAGCTCCGACGCCGAATACAAACCCCAGCGAGCAACCTATTCCATCGCCTTTGAGCAACGAATCGCGGGCAACCAAAACCAACCACCCCCAGTCATTCGGCCCCCCAAAAAAGAGCGCCGGAAGGCCGATGTTCGCCTGGAACTGACGAAGCCAGATGGCAACACGCTAACCATCTCAAGCGTCCCAATGATCGAGCAAAGGCAGGATCAAAAAATCGGACGCTACCTATTCGAAGGGGGGGCCTTGGCGGGCTCCGTGCTCGTTCACGGCGACATGGCCTCCGGTCAAGCCCAGTTGCATGCAGAATATAAGCTTCACACTGCCCCCGCCCAAGATGCGCGCAGGACGCTTGATTTTATTCTGGCGCTGAAGCGCTCTGGCGGAATCCTTAAGGTGTACAGCATCAAGACCGGAGCCCTCATAATGCGGATGGAGCCCTCTCCCACCGACAAGTCTGCCGAGGAGCCTCCAGTTGCAAAACTCCTCGATTGGCTCTCCGTGATCAATCGTGAGTTCGGCACCGACATTAGAATTCCGCAAGGGGCAGATGCCTTAGCCCCAGAAGACGCAGAACTCCTAGCGGTGGCCATTCAGTATGGTGCGGTAAAAACACCGCCGAAGGAGCCTCTTCAGGTGTTCATCCCTCCCGATGACCTGAACGGCTTTCTCGAAAGCCTCAATACATATCAGGACTTGGAGTACTTCTCCGAGCCAACATACAGAGTATTCGGGCACGCGTTCCAACCAGGCATGGTACGCACCATCCTCATCAACCCAAAAGCAAATAGCACTACCGACACGAAGGCTCCCGAAGACGCAGTTCCCCAGCAGAACGAGACTGTGCGCCTACATCTCCACTGCGAGTCAGCAGTCCATATCTTTGAGAGATGGGTAAAGGGCGAACAGCGACAGCCATTTGATTGGGAGAGGTCTAATCGGGGCAGCCAAGCTTCACCTGGGCCTTTGACCGAGTGAATCCGATTCGTAATCGTTGGTAATTGGACCACCTCTTCTATGGCCTGATTCCTCAAGGGGGCGCATCTCGGGTGGAGATGCGCCAACTGCCAGGCGTTAGCGAAGGCCAAGTGAGATTTCCGACCCTGCCTGATTACCTCAACTGGGTCGAGCAGCCAGCAACCACTGCAAGGGATGCAGGCGCCCTCACCTTCGCATCAATCAGGGCCGGTACCGCTCCACCTCGTGGAAGAACTGCGTGAGCGAGTAGTCCAGCAGCGACTGGCAGGACTGCATGTACCGGCGGGCGCGGAGGAAGGGTAGCCAGACGCGCTTGCCCACCCGCACCTGGGACTCTTCCATCTTCTGCCGCAGCACCCACGTTCCGCCCAGCCGCCGCACCAGCACGTCCCCCAGGTAGGCTCCGAGCGCCGGTGCGGTGTGTCCATCGATGAGGTGCCGCTCGTACCGTTTGGGGAAGTCTTCCCTCCAGAAGAAGAGGTCGAGGTCCGTGAGGGACTCGGCCGTCTCGTCCATGATGGAGGGCACCTTGGTGTGCAGCGCTGCCACGAGACCTTCGGACAAGTCTCCGTAGGATTCGAGGACGCGCTCCGGATTCGCCACGTCCGACGAAAGGGCGACCGGCAGCCACTCATCCGGCACAGGCGGCCGGAAGGCGTTGAACTCGGCAATTTTTCGTTGCCGCTCGCTGATGGCGACCTCGTCCAACAGTCGCAAGAGGAACGGCGCCACGTCAGGGTGGAAGCGCGGCTCAACCGGCACGAGCGCGGCGCTGCGCTCTTTCAGCGTGCATAGCACCGTGTCGAAGTCGAGGTCCGGCCGCAGGTGGACATGGGCTCGGGCCTGAGCCACGCGCGCTTCCTCGCTGGCGAACTCGGCGGCAGTGGGCCACAGAACCAGGAGGACTGAACCGTTGGGAAGTTCCTCCACGAGATGCGCAGGAGTCGAGAGCATCCGCTCTCGGCCTACTGACTCCACCAACTTCGGACCGAAGATGTTCAGCCAGAACAACTCATAAATCTTGTCGAACCCATCTCTTCGCGCCTCTCGGTCGTCACGGCCAAAGCTAGGGGATCCAGCCAGTTGCTCGTCTGCGATGCTATGAGCCGATGCGTACGGCACGGGGTACCGAGTGGCCCAATCGCGGGCCACGCTCACAAGAGTGCGACAGGCGTCCACTCCAGAGAAGAAGTGGAGCGGCTGCACATCAAGACGGGAGTGAAAGCTGGACTCGCCCTGCGCGAGAGCAAGGTCGAGCCCCAGCGATACCGCGGGACTCTCCAAGCGGTACAGCCCAATGATTGAGCCATACTCATCGCGCCGCTCCTCCAGCGCACGCCACACGGCCTCTCGGGAATACTGTCGCTTCCGCTTAGACTTGACGATTGTTGGCATCCAGCTTTCGGCATGCTTTTCAAGCGCATCGAATAGAGGCGTCAACGCGCGCTCTACCCCTGCTGTCGCGTCGAAGCGTCCCTCGATGGTGAAGCTCAAGCTATCCACTTTGTTCAAGTCATGCAGTGTCAATAGCTTCATTGAGACTCTACCTCCACGCCCTTAATCTTCTGCTCTGCTATCTTTGCCGCACCGGTAAACAACTTCGGATCTTTCGGCAAAAGTCCTTGTCCTTCATAGACAAGGCGTACCCTCTGAACATCCGCCTGTTGCCGCATTCCGTCCCGCAAAATCCTTAGCGACCCACCGTAGTACCTCATCGCGTTGCTCGCATCCGTATTTACCCGCACCTGCAACTCATCCCACTTCAGGGGGCTGAGGTCTCGACTCTTGAAGCTGAACGTCTCCACCCGAGGCGACTGGCCCGCTGGAGGGCGCTCCTCGATGACGAGGACGTCGGCATACCGGAGGTCCACCTTCGAGACTCCGACGTGCGTCTCGATGCGCGGCTGCTCGAAGTCGCCGAGCCAGCGCCGCTGTGCGCGGGGCAACGCGGCGTCCGCCTCCAGGATGGCGATCATGGTCCTCTCGAAAGCCATGCCCCGAGCATAGTAGGCGCGCATCCCCCCGTAGCCCTCCCACTTCAGGGGGCCCTTGACGGCGTCACCGTCCCGAATCTCCTTCAGCCGCCTCTTGCGGTAGGCGACGTACTCCTGCCAGAGCGGCGCCCCCTTCTCGACTCCCGGAGGTGGCTCGTTCAGCTTGGGCGCCATCTCCTTCAGCAGCTTCACGTCCTTCGGGAGACGGGGCCCCGAGGACTCCAGCTCCGCCTGGAACAGCTTGGCCCTCGCGGACTCCTTTGCGCCGACCTTGGCGTCCTGCGCGAAGAGGTCCAGGTTGATGTGCCGATTCCCGCTTGCGCCCCGTGAAGCCGCGGGCTGCGCGGACTCGCGACTCGCGCCTCCTCTCGCCGCCGCAGCCCCGGAGGACTCTCGGCTGGCCGTCTGCGCCTCCGCGGCGGACACCTCGGCGTTCTGCTCGAAGAGGTCCAGGTTGACGGGCCGCTTCCCTGCGGAGCCCCTGCTGGCCACGGCCTGAGCGGACTCGCGACTGGCCGCCTCCATCAGCACCGCCTGCGCCTTCGCGGGGTTTCCACGCGCCTCGTAGAGCGCCAGCAGTCCCGCTTCCCCCCACTCGGCGGCCACCAGCGCGCCCTCACGGCTCGCCTGGAGGTAGCGCAACAAATCGCGCGCGGCAGTGATGCCGAGCTGCTCCTCCAGGCGCGCCATCAGCGCCTTCATGCCGGCCACGTCGAGCGCCGGCATCTGGAGGCGCCGCAGCCCGCCACGCGACTCCACCAGGGCCCGAGCGCCCTTGCCGCCGGCGTACACCGCCACCGCCAGCGCGGCCGGCGCCAGCTCGCGCGTGGCCTGCTCGTACTTGCCCTGCGCCAGCGAGTACGCCCCGTGCCCCGTCCCCACCGCCAGGTGGTAGAAGCCCACCGGCACACCGAAGGTGAGAGAGTCAAAGGCCCCCGCCGAGAGGCTTCCCGGCGAGTAGTGCCTCTCCATCAACGCCTTCTGCACTTCGTCGAGGGCGGCCTGGTAGGGCGGGGGCATCTGCCCACGCATGGCCATAAGCTCCGTGTACCGGGCCTCACCGCTCACCGAGGTGCTAGAGAGCATGTCGCGGCCCGCGCGCCCCAACCCGCGCAGCACGTCGCCGGCCTTCTCTCCTCGCTCCGGGAACTCCCCCAGCTCCATGCCCCGCCGCATCAGCTCCTCGCGGACAGCAGCCATCGCGCCCAGCGTCTCGCCCAGTTGCTTGTCGCGGGCGAGTCGCTGCACCACCTCGCGCAGCTCGTCGTCGAAGGCCGAGTGCAGGACGAAGAGGGAGAACACCTCCGCATACGGCACGCCGTACTTCTCCACGGCCGTGACGATGAAGTCCGCGCGCTTGCGACTGAGGACGGCCGAGGCGTCTTCGTCCATCGGCCCCAGGGCGCCCAGCCGGACAGCGTCCCAGGCCGTGAGGGACTGCACCACCGCGCCCATGTCCCCCACCCCGCGCTGCATGGCCACGAACTCCGCGGGCGAGGCACACGCCAGGAAAGGCGCCAGCACCTCCCGGCTTTGAGTCAGACGGGGCCAGTCCGGAGGCAGGGCCTTGCCGCCACAGACGAAGGCACCACCCTCGCCGCCCGAGCCGCGCACTCCCTTCCCGTTGACGGCATTGCCGGTGGGCACTCGCCGATAGCCCATCGGCGCCGGCTCTGGCGTCCCATCCGCGGAGCCCGACGCATCCCCCTGGTACACACCTGTCGCCGCGCTCCTCGCCGCCTGGGAGGGCACGGAGAGGGGACTGAAGGCCAGGGCCGCACCACGGCCCGCCTGGCCCGGCCTCGCCGGCAACGAGGCGCACCCGGAGGCCAGGAGGGCCACCAGCAGCGCCGCGCCAAACCCGCTGCGCCAAGGCCGCTCAGCGCGCATTGTCCACCCCCAGCCCCACGGAGGCGAAGGCGCCTGGCCGCAGCGTCCCTTCCGCTGTCGGGAAGAGCAGCGTGCCCCCCTGCCCCACCGCGTACAGCTTCCCACCCAGGAAGCGCCATCGCGCCTCGGCCGAGGCGAGGTAACGCGCTCCTGGCTGGCCGGCGCCCACCGCCACGCCGCCCACCCCCACCGAGAGGTTGCGGTGGAAGAGCTGCGTCTCCAGCCGGCCGTCCACGTCTACCCGGCCCCAATTGAAGACCTCGGTGCCCATCGTCAGCCGGAAGTGGCGCTGCCCCAGCACGCTCAGGCTCTCCGCATCCCAGCTCAGAATCACTTCGCCGTAGGCCGAGTACCCGTCCGAGAAAGGCGCGTCCGCCTGCGGCAGGGCAGTCGGGCCCGCCACCTGGAAGCGCGCCAGCTCGTAGTCCGGGCCGAAGGCGCCCTGCCGGAAACCTCCGCGCTGGAGGCGGCCCTCCAGGCGCGCTCGCAGGTCCATCCTTGAGGTCAGGTACTCAGCCCCCAGACCCGCCACCGCGCCACACGCGCCGCCCTCGCCGGGACGCCCGCCCCAGCCCACATTCGCCTGCAGCTCGAAGCCCCCCTCGGGATTGCGGCGCCGCACGAGCATGGCCGTCCCATCCAGGTGGGCCAACGTCATCGGCTCCGACGTCCCTCCCGCCTTGCCCCAGTCATGCACCGCGGACAGCGCCAGCGTGTACTGCATGGGGTACGGCTGGCGGCCCACGAGGAGGTGCTGCACGTCCAGCACGACTTCCGCCCCCATCAGCCGCGCGCCCAGCACATCCGAGGCGAAGGCCTCGACGTACAAGGGCCTCAACATGCCCGTCACCACGGCGCCGGCCGGGTGGTATTCGGGGTTGCCCCGGTTGTTGTAGCGGCGCACCAGGTGCCCGGATAGCAGCGTGTACGACTCCAGGGCGCCCACCCACACGAAGTTCGGCGCGTCGCCACCCACCATCAGGTTCTGCACCACCTGGCCCCAGTCGGAGAGCTCGTCCCAGTCCTCCTTGCGCACCAGACTGCCCCCCGCCTCTCCGCCCCACAGGCGTAGACGCACCGGAGCGCCCAGCTCGACTTGGAGGAAGCCTGGCTTGACGACCTCCAGCCGCGGATGCACCTGCAAGAAGCCTTCATCCGTCCCTGCCCCACGGCGAGGCAGCAGCGCCCATGTCGTGGTCTCCAGGCTCAGCCGGTTCGCCCAGCCAGAGCCCGAGCTGGACGAAGCCGGCTCCTCCTCCACCAGGGCGTCCCCCTCTTCAACCAGGGCGTTTCCCTCGTCCACGGAGGGCTCGAGTAGCGCGTCTCCCTCTTGCTCAATGAGAGCGGTGTCCTCCTCGGCCACGTAGTCTTCAGGATAGGCAATCTCTTCCGCCCATCCCGCTCCGGGTAACACCAACAGCAACACGACGGCCCAGCGCATGGACATCGACGTCTCCTGAGAAGGCCCCGGCGGGGGCAAAGGACAGAGGTTTCCCGTTCAGTCCGGCAGGGCGCCGGGCTGCGGGTGAATGCATTGCATTGAGGGAGTCGCCGGCAGGCCGACCGGGCGAAGCGACAAACAGACGAGTCACGTCACGGCGCCAGGGCAAGGCCCGGCTCCGCTCATGACTCCAAACGCGAATTGGGCTGACCGAGGAAGGGCTCCTCAGCGCCCGTCAGGCACGCGGCCCAACGAAGCGCAGACGGCCACTCGGCGCACGACGACCGCCAGCACGCGCCTCACATGGCGGTGCGGGAGATCCTCGGCGCAGCGCGAGAGCCCAACGCCGACTTCGAAGCGGAGCTAGGAAGGTGGCTCAGGCGCGTCGCCTTCCGGGCGCTCTCCGCAGCCACCAAGGAAGCGCGCAGTTACGCGCGCGCACTCCAGCACAGTGAGGAACACATCGCCTCCAGGGCACGCCAGAATGGACTAGACCAATAGGTATAGTCCATTGGACCCTAGATTGGCATTCGGTACAAGCCCCAATGCAGGAAACCCACGAAAGGACTTGGAGGTGGTGCCCGCAGGGTTAAGGGAAGGTGACGTTGCCCAGGGTGACGGTGCGCCGCCCATCCGCGTCCCAGAGCTTCAGCGTGAAGGGGCCTTGAGGAGACTCGGATGCTGCCTCGGCCTCTACCACCACACGCGGGCCAACCGAGCCTGGGGCAACAGGGCCAGACTGCCAGACTTGAAGCACCTTCAGCTCCTCGTTGGCTCTGCCCCTGAGCGTCGCCCCCACCGCTGTCCACGGTTGGTCATCACCCCGCGGCACGAGGAAGACCTCGACGGCCACCCTGTGTGCGGCACGGTATGCATTGACAGCGTGTTTGGCTGCTGCTCCTCCTGGGGCCAGCGTCACACTCCTAGTCACGTCGCGGAACTCAGCGCCCCGCCCACTGAGGACTTCCGTCGAGATGAGTCCCGTCAGCCCATCCGGAGCGCTTCGCTCCGCGCGTAGGCGCTCATTCTCCTCTCGGCATTTCTCAGCCTCGATGCGCGCCTGCCGGACTTCCTCTTGGTACGTCTCGACGCTCCTCTTGCGCCGATAGACTTCGACATGAGCCTCCGACCGTGCGGGGTGGGCGACCAGGACAAACGTCGCGCTCGCCGGGGCCGCGCCATCCTGGAAACGCACTGTCAGCTTGAGCCGTTCTCCCGCCGAGATTTTCTCTGACGGGATCAGGCGCAAGACAGTAAGCCCAGCGTCCACCAGCGCGAAGCGCTCGCGTCCCTCGAGCGTCAGCCCCTCTCGACTCACCTCCGAATCAAAGAGGAACATCGTCGAAAGTCCTGGGCTCACCGCCACTTCAACTGCTGGCTGAGCATCATCCGCAACCAGCTCGATTCGGCGAACGCTCAGTCCCACGGTGGTTGCGGGCGACTGCGCCAGGGCCGTCCCCTCCCCTACGAGGAGGAGGAAAAGCAGCACGGCCGACACGGAATGATGCACGCGACGTCTCCCCTACCAAGCCAGCGGCGACACCGCTGGCGACTCACGGGCGTCTACTCAACAGCGACAAGTCATTCAAACTCACTCACTGCCTTGACGAAGACGGCAGAGTACACGCGAGCCTTGCCCGTCTCCCCTCCGCCACCCTCTATCTCCAGTCCGCGGTTGCGAGAGGTGTCCAGCACTTCCAGGCACACGGGGAAGCTCTCTCCGCGAAATCGCACCCGCGTCAGTCGGACATAGACGCGGTCGGCAATAGTGAGTCGCCCAGACAGCGTGGCCTTGTCCCCGCCCAGGATGATCTGTGCAGTGCCGTCCCTCACCGTTACGACTTTTTGGTCCCCTCGGACGAAGCTCGCAGCCTCGTAGTCTCCACTCTTCATGCCCAGCTTCCTCATGCCCTCCACAGAGCCTGCCGGGCACGGTTCAGGGTCGGGAGCCGGGCGCACCTGGGGACCGGAGCACGCGAACGTGGTGCAGAGGGCGGCCGTCGCCAAGGCACTGCTGACGCTCCTCGTGGCCTTCTTGGCAGGCACCGGCGGGGAGGTCGGGGAGTCACTCTTCGTCGTCGTCACGGTGGCAGTCACCTCGGGAAGCGTCGCGGGGGGAGCGACGGCCGCAGGTGTTGCCTCCGGCCCGGTGGGAGCTGCGGCCGGGGCAGCTTGAGGTTTTTCTATATATGGCGCTACTTCTTGGCCGGTGACAGCCTGCGGCTGCGGTGAGTCCGTCCGCAGTGAGAAGTACGCCCCCGACGCGAGGGTCATGGCCAGCAGCCCCGCGCCCAGCACACGCCCCAGCCGGAGTCGCGAAAGAACCGAGGGCCGCCCTGCCTCGACGCCGGGGGCCACGAGCGCTGCTTCCAGCGCGCCGTCCGCCTCCATTGCGGCTTCCGCCCCCACCCCGGCATCGAGCGCCAAGCCCGGCAACTGCGCCTCCACAGGCCGCGTGGCCGCAGGTACGGGCGGGGCCTCGGGTGGCAATGCCGCGGGCCTGCCTTCGCCTGGGACTTCCGGCAGCTCCGGCCCCGGCGGCTTGCCACGACGCATCTGGCGCAAGGGCCGCTTTGCCCACCGCTTCAGCGCGTTCCCCTCGCCCTCCGTCGTGGCCGAGTTCGGGCCATATGCTTCGAACAAGGGCGTGTCCCACGCCTCCCCCTCCGCCCCCGACAGGAGCTGCTCCAGGGCCGCACAGACAGCGCTCGCGTCTGGACGTGCAGCAGGGTCCTTCTCCAGCAGCCGCATGCACAACATGCCCAGCCGCTCCGGGACGAAGCGGTTGACGTGGTGAGGGGGCACAGGCGACTTGCTGATGACACTCCGGATGTAGTCCTCCTCCGTCCCCGCGTCGAAGGGCAACCTCGCCGTCAGGAGGCGGTAGAGGACGGTGCCCAGGGCCCACATGTCATCCGAGGGGGCGGACACGTAGCGGGCGCTCGTCTTCTGGCCGAGGTACTTCTGCAGGAAGAGCCAAGCCTCGGGGGGCCGGTACTCCATCGTCCCTGGCGGCAGCATGGACTGGGTGATGCCGGAGGGGGCTCCCGCGTAGTCCCCGATGCCGTAGTCCACCAGCACCGCCAGGCCGTCCGCGTCGCGCACCATGACGTTGGCGTCCTTCACATCCCGGTGCACCACTCCCGCCTCGTGCGAGGCCTTCAGCGCCCGCGCCATGTCGAGCGTCACCTTCGCGATTCGCCGGGCCGAGGGGTTCTCATCCTTCACCCACGCGCTCAGCTTCCGCCCCTCCACGTACTCCATGGCGATGAGGGCGAAGTCGCGCTCCTCGGCTTGCCAGTATGTGAAGCCGCGAATGCCCACCACGTTCGGGTGCGTCAAGCGCAAGAGGATGGAGATTTCCTTCTCCACCCGCCCCTCCACGCGCTGCCGCTCCACGAGCTTCAGTGCGCAGGGCTGCCCGTCATTCGTCGCGAGGTACACGGTGCCGAAGCCACCTCGGTCCAGTTGCCTCACCACCGTGTAGCCCATCACCGAGTCCCCAGGGGACAGCACGGCTGGGGGGCCGTTGTCCCTCATGGCGACTTCCTCGAGACTCTGTAGGACAGCAGGACTGCGGCCACGCGCATGCGACTCCCTCCCAGGCGCCGGCCCACGCTACCAGAAGCCCGGGGAAATCGTGCGAAGTCTTATCCCACCCCTGACCACTCCTCCCGGGAGATGCCGGCCCGTGCCCAAAGGTGAAGTCAACTAGACTATTGGGTATAGTTTCACTGGAATGCATATCCCACTTGATGTCCGCGACTTCGCCCTTACGAAGGAGCCCGCCCGCCCCCTGCCCAGCGTCATCAGCGACACCCTTCGCGCGGCCCGCCTTCGGGCAGGACTGAAGCAGACAGAGGTGGCCCACCTCATCGGCATCTCCCCCGGCGTCTACAGCCGGCTCGAGCGCGGGCGAACGCTCCCCAGCGTCCGGACGCTGTACCGTCTGTGCACCGTCCTCGAAGCCTCTCCCAATGAGTTGCTGGGCTATCCCGATGCACTGCCGCCGGACGTCGTTGCTGCCGCGAAGGACGCCCTGCGACGCCGTGTGCACCAGTTGGACGGACGCCAGGCCCTTGCTCTCATTCAGCTTTTGTCGGGCGTGCGTTGATGGAATCGTACTCCCTTGACAACGCGCAACTCAGGTATACTCCCTTGTACCTATGAACCAACAGCTCGCAGCGCACCTCGGGAGTATCGCCCGCCTCGCTCGGGAACAGATGAGTCTGACGCAGGTCCAAGTCGCTGAGCGCGTGGGGCTGGCCTCTGCCGTCTACAGCCGGATTGAGCGCGGGCAGATGATTCCCAGCGTCGAGACACTGAAGAAGCTGTGCATCGAGTTGATGGTCTCCCCGGAGGACCTGATGGGCCTCACCGAGTCCCCCAGTAGCGGGAGTCCAACTCGGCCGGACGACGATGTGACGCTGCGGCGGCTGATCTTCTTGGCGAGGAAGCTCGACGCGTCGAAGCTGGACGCCCTCGTCCGCATCACCACCGAGCTGGCCCGCTGAAGCAGCGCCCCGAAGACCCTGGCCCCCTCCAGCGTCAGGCGGATTGCGGCCGGTGCTCCGGCGTCTCCGAGCAGGGAGCAGGCCCGGCGTGCAGGGCCCCATGCCTCGAGGCCCTGCATCGGGGCACGCGCGCCCCCAACCCGAGCGGCTCCGGCGATGACGGAGCGCCTCCCCGTCCGAAGGAGGAGGCACCCCGCTACGCCGCGCCGCGCTCCGCCAGCTCCTCATTCACGTCGGCGAGCTGCGCCTCCAGGGCTTTCTTCCTCAGTTGGAGGCGGGCCACATCGTCCAGCCCCGCTTCCTCGTCGAGGCGCCTCTCCCTCGGAGGGTCTGGCTCCAAGTCCTCACGCACCTCCACCGTGAGGACGTCGCCCGCACGGATGTCCTTGGCGTAACACCACTTCAGGTGCTCGCGGTACTCCCTGCCCACGGAGCCCCCAAGGTGGAGGTCCACCTCCGGGTTGTCGCGCGTCTCATCATCGGGGCGGCGCACCCACGTCAGAATGGTGGAGACGACACCGAAGCCCGACACCCCCGCGGTTGCGACGTGCCGGCCATTGCGCAGTAGGCGAAAGCAGAGCATTGGCGGCCTACACCTTCTTCGGGAGTCCCAGCTCGTGCTTCTCCAGCCCATCCGGGTAGAGGCCGGCCTCGCCGAACTCCACCTGGTCCCGCAGCACCCCGCCTTCGGATACCACGAGGGAGGCCTCCTTGGCGGCCTCCGCGCGCCCATAGGGCGCACGGAGCTGGGCGTGGGCGACGCCCCGCAGCGCATCCCGCATGTCGGCCGCCGTCGCGAAGCGCTCCTCGGGGTTGAGGCGCAGGGCCTTGTGCAGCACCGCCTTGAGGTCCTCATTGAGGTGCGCCACCGCCTTCTCGACGACGTCCGGGCCGAACGTGTCCATGAGGGCCTGCATCTGCTGCAGCGGCAACGTGGGCGGCGACTCCGTGACAAACCGGCTCTCCTTCGCCACCACCGGGACGTCGTGCACCTCGAAGAGGTGCTTGCCCGCAAGGACTTCCACCAGCAACACCCCCAGGCTGAAGACGTCGGAGCGCGGCGTCAGCCCTTCCTTGCGCAGGTACTCCGGAGAGGCGTAGGCCACGTCCCCTCGCAGCAGATTCTCCGGCGACTCCTCCCGCCCCACCATCAGCGAGAACGCCGAGCCGAAGTCCAGCACCTTCACCTCTCCATGGAGGCCCAAGGCGATGTGCCTAGGACTCACGTCACGGTGGACGATGCCCAGGGGCACGCCCTTCTCCGACGTCAGCGTGTGCGCGTAGTGCAGCGCATCCGCCACCTCCGCCCCCACGTACAAGGCAAAGCCCTCTGAGAGGGGCTTGCCTCGCACCAACGCCGCAGTCACCAGCGTCTCCAGCGAAGGCCCACCCACGTACTCCATGACTGCGAAGGGCACATCCGCATCCTCATCCACCTGCATGTGGAAGACTTGAGCGATGTTGGGGTGGTTGAGTCGGAAGGCCAACTGCACCTCCTCAATCAGCCGCGTGCGCATCATGAACGTGGAGGGGCTGGCAATCTGGCGAACCAGGCAGGGGCCGGCCAGGATTCCATCCGCCACTCGCCGCTCCGCCTTCAGGAGCTTCTCGCCATTCGACCGCACCTCAAGCGCCCCCACCGCCTCGTAACGGACGTCATCCACATAGAAGAGGAAGCGCGGCGAGCTGGGGCTAGGCGGGGCGGGGGGGCTGGGCGGTAACTCTTCCGTCGACACTTCATCTTCCGGACGCTTCGTCATGGCTGTGAATCCTCCTGAAAGAGGGGCGCGGCCCCACGGACACCAAGGTTCGCCGTCGCGGGCCACTCTCCCGAAACTTGCAAGGTCTAGGTGACTGGACCGTCGAATTAACATGACCCTTGGGAAGCTGTGAAGCCCTCTACCACTCGCAGCGGACAGGCCACCCTCGGTGCGCCTATCCCTAACCGGGGTGCAAGAGGCCCCAGCCTTGGCCTCACACTCATGCTTGGCGGCTCGCAAAGGAAAAATGACCCGTGAGTGAAACCGTTGACTGGGGCCCGATTCGCACACTGGCACGCCGCGTCCCCCTCGGAGAGGAGCGCCTGGCCCTCACGATGACGGAGAAAGCACTGCTGAAGCGCACGGCCTCCGAGGTGGGCCTCAGCGACGGCGAAGCCGAAACTGCGCTCGCCTCGGAGGAGGGCGCGTTAGGCCTCTTGCGTGAGGAGATTCGGCGCATCCGAGAAGGCTCCCGCAGGCACATGGAAGCGCTGGCTCGGATGTACCGGCACCAGGACAAGGGGGACGTCAGCAGCGCCCGCCAGGAGAGACGGGAAGTGCTCGCCGTGGAAGTCGTGCCTCACTACCGCGCCATCGCCCAGGAGCAGCTCGACGACATGGCCTACGAGCCGTGACGACGAGCGTGCAGCGCCTTCCCGCCCTTAATACTACTATTAACGCATGAAACCGTTGGAATGGAGAAGGTGTGCGAGAGCCAGGGAATTTGGCGCATGGACCTGCCGTGAAACCAGCGCTCCGTCCGGATGATCCTGCTGCGGTCCGTCCGCAGCCACATCGTAAAAGTTGTGGGTGATCTCAGCCGACCAGAATGTGCCAGGGTCGAGCGGGTGCTCGGCGTAGGGATTATAGTAGATGTGCAGGCCGTCGAGATGCGTCTCTCGGTGAACTCGGGAGGAGCATATGCGGACATCCATACCGTAAATGAGGGATTCGTCCTCCCACCGGTACCTCTTGAGAAAATCCAACTTTCCCTGTGCCAGATACTGCTCGCCCAATGACCAGGAAGGATCGCCTGCCTGAGCAAGGTCTTTGTCGATGACCCTGTAACGGCACGACCGCACCAGCCGATCAATCCCGCTTTCGATGACGGCCTTCCCGAACGTGCCGGTCGTCGAGAAGATCACTGCGCTGATTTCCTTGAAGGAATCATTCGTGAAAATCCCGACGTCAATCTCGGTGCCGGGTTTCTTCTGGATTCTGACGACCCTCTCTTGATGCCCGAAGGTGTCGGCCTCGTGCGAAGGTGCTCCAAGGCCGAACAACACCAGATTGATGAGCTCGTTGTTCTGCGTCAGCGAGAGGTCACTGTCGAACGGCGCGATCGCCACAACGAATGGAGCCTCCCGGACGTGCTCCAGCACGCCATAGGGATATTTCTTGCCCCCATCCCCCCGATAGAGGCGCACCTTATCATTCAGCTTGCCGATCAGCTTCAGGGCACTTTGGATCTTGAAGTCTTGCTCGCTCAAGCCGGCTATCGTCGGAGCGCTTGGTGACCGGTCGGAGATAACGGCCTCGATATTGAACCGGTATCCACCCGGGGTCGTCACGCAAAAGTCAGGCGCCGACTTCGAAAAATCGACCTCGAACCCCAGCTCCATCAGCGCTCTGTTCAGGTAGAGCTCCCACATCGCGGAATTGAATGTGGATTGGAGTTCCTTGACGAACTTGTCTCCTTCCCGGCGCCGCTCAAGCAATCCAGCCGCCCAGCCTTGAATGACCGGCATGACCGGCGCGTAGGCCGGATCTTGCCGGATCAAACGAAAGCTCTCGTGCAGCTTGTCTTCCGGCATTCTCGGTTCGAACAAATCGATCATATTTAGTGTTCCTAACAAAAATCAGGTTTGAAGCCCTCGAAAGAGTATCAAGCAGCTACCGAGCACGAGGAGGGCGAAGTGGACATCGTCCCGGCGCGCACTCGCAGGCGCCGCTGCTGATGGAGCCATGCGTTGGTGCGCTCCACTACCCACCGGTGTCGGCCCAGGTGCTGCTTCGACTCAATGCCGGGCCGTGCGATGCGGGGCGTGATGCCGCGTTTGCGCAGACCACGGCGGTTCTTGCGCGAAGAGTACGCCTTATCCGCATGCAGCTTGCCGGGCCGATGTCGAGACCTCCACGGGGTTGATTCACGTCGGGCTCTGCATCCAACAGGGGGAACAAATCGTGGGTGTCGTGGACGTTGGCCGCCCAAGCTTCTTCTTCTTGGGAACCGGCAGCAGTGGGGCCACCCGCTCCCACAGCACGTCCGGTACGCGTTCGCGAACCATGGCTCCCAGGTGCTCATGGCCCGCCCGTTCATCCACCGGCGCGTCTACCTCAATCCATATTTTTGTTAGGAGCTCTAATACTACCCGGTCACATGAATCGAGCGTTGGCGCCCCGTGTTGAATGGGCATGACGCCCACACAGCTACGCAAGCTCGACCAGGAGCTGAGCGAGTACCTGGACTCGATGACGGTGGGAATGGGCCGCACTGAGAGACGTCGCGCCTTGGGCGGCTATGTCACCGGCCTGCTGCTGGACGGAGAGCGCAAGAGCATCGAGCCCATGGCGGCCCGGCTCGTCGAGGAGCCGGACCAGACGGAGGCCATGCGCCAGCGACTCCAGCAGTGCGTGTCCGGTGCGAGCTGGGATGACGCCGAGATGCGACGGCGCCTGGCGCTGAAGCTGCAACGCGAGTTGCCGGGCCTGGAGGCTCTCGTCCTCGACGATACGGGCTTCCCAAAGAAGGGCGTGCATTCGGTCGGCGTAGCCCGCCAGTACTCCGGAACGCTGGGCCGCACGGACAATTGCCAGGTGGCGGTCAGTCTGCATCTGGCAGGCGAGAAGGGCAGCGGCTGCATCGCCATGCGCCTGTACCTGCCCGAGGAGTGGACACAGGACAGGCGCCGGATGCGAACGGCAGGCGTCCCGCCGGAGGTCGGCTTCAAGCGCAAGTGGGAACTGGCACTCGAGCAACTCGACGACGCGCTGGGCTGGGGCGTGCGCCACCACGTCGTCCTGGCCGACCCGGGCTATGGCAACTGCCGTGAGTTTCGCGAGGCACTGCGCGCCAAGGGGCTGCACTTCCTGATGGGAATCCAGGGCAACACCAACGTCTGGCCTCCTGACTCCAAGCCGCAGGCTCCCCAGCGGGTGCCGCACCAGAGGGGCCGCCCTCGGACACGCTACTTCGATGCCAGCGGCCAGAGCCCGGTGCTCATCGAGCAACTGGCGGCGCAACTGCCTCGGTCCGCCTTCCATCGCGTGCAGTGGCGGCAAGGCAGCCGGGGCATGCAGTCCTCGCGATTTGCCGCACTGCGCGTCCGCACCGCGGAGCGACACATGGAGCGGGCAGCGCCCAGCGAGGAAGTCTGGTTGCTGGTGGAGTGGCCGCGGGGGGAGGCAGGCCCGACGAAGTACTACCTATCCTCGCTGCCGGAGGACACCCCGCTGAAGGAGTTGGTGCGCATGGCCAGGCTGCGCTGGCGGGTGGAGCGCGATTACCAGGAGATGAAGGGCGAGGTCGGCCTGGACCACTTCGAGGGCAGAAGCTGGCGAGGCTTCCATCACCACGCCACGCTCTGCATGGTGGCCCATGGCTTCCTCGCCCTGCGTCGGGCGCTTTTCCCCCCGGAGGAAGGTGCGGTGGACACTGCCCCAGGTGCGGCGGCAGCTCCAATGCTTGCTGCTGCGGCGCATCGGTCACTGCCCCCTATGCCTGCGCCCGATCCGCGCTCGCGCGCCTCCTCGTGGGCCGTCGCGCATGTGACCGGGTAGTACTAAACGACTGGCCGCAGGAGCGCCCTCCGAAGAGGGCGCTTCGCGGCCCAGATTCAGGCTGGCGTCACCTTGTCGAAAGGGCGCACCACCTTCAGGCTGTCGGAGACACGCGCCAACGTCACCGTCTTCGCCTTCGCGTCGACGGCCGTCACCTTCGCCGAGAAGCTGCCCCTCCCCTGCTTGTAACGCACCTCCTGCCCCACCTCGTATGCGACGGGCGTCGCGGGGCTGGGACTGGAGCTGGGGACGGACGCCACCGTGCGTCCCGCTGCGCGCGGGCGCCCGCGGCTCTTCTGGGGCGCGGGGCCGGCCCGCGTGGGCTTCGGCGCGGCCTCCTGCCTCACATACTTCCGCACAGGCACCGAGGACGGGCGCTTCGGCGCGGGCCCGGTAGCGGGCGCAGGCGTGCGCTTCGGCGCGGGAGGAGGCACGGGTGCGCGCTTCGGAGCGGACGCCGCAGGAGTCGGGCCGGACTCAATGCCCAGGAAATGAGCAATCTGCTCCAGCAGCTCCACCTGCCGGCCCATCGTCTTCCCCACCTCCTCTGCCACCGCAGCCTGGATGATGCCCTTCATGTCGTTCTGCATGTGCTCTCGCTCGCTTTCCTCGCGGGGCATACAGCCCGCGCACTCTCAACGCGGACAACAATTCAGCCTCTTGCACTCACGCTACACCAAAGAGTCCGCGTATTCGGGCGCCTGTCTCAGAATGAAGCCTTCACTTCGCGCCAGCGCACGCGCTGCGCGTCCCACGTCCCCGCGTGAGCAATGGCCCGCAGGCCTCGCTCGCTGAGGGGCTCCTCACCATCCACGGCCTCGAGGAACAACACCTCCTCTTGGATGTCAGGCGCCAGCAGCTGCAAGTCCAGCAGGTGCGTCACGCGCGCGCGGGTAAAGCCCAACTGGCCCGCGACGTCCGCCGCGCTCGCCACCAGCCCTCGCGCAATGACGGACTCCACGTGGTGCGCCAGGGCCAGCATGCGCGCGACGTGCGCTGGCCGGCGCGCCGCTTCTCGCGACGGGGGGCGCGCCCCCTCCCGGAAGCGCACCTTCGAGCGCCGCACGCGGTAAAACTGCGCGCTGACGAGGCCGGCCTCCGCCGGCCGAGACTCGGGACTCGCGCTCACGCCGCCACCTCCTCGCGCACGGGCGTCGCGGATTCACCTGCATGGGCAAGGTGCACGTCCACTCTGTCCGTCTCCTCATCCACTACGACTCGGCCGACGAGGGCCTGCAGCAGGCGCCCCCGGTTGGCGGCCGTGAGGGCGTCCCACACCGCGTCGAAGTCCGCCAAGGCCTGGGCCACCCAGGCCGCCTCCAGCTTCTCCCCCTCCATGGCGTCCAGGGCGCGCTCCACCTCCGCCAGCCGCTTCTTCATTCCGGCGGACTCCTCTTCCGCAGCCGTCAGCTTCTCCTCGACAATGCGCCGGGCTGGGCCCTCCAGCTTCGCGAGGGACTCCACCCACTTCGCGGACTCCCCAGCGCGCTTGGCTAGGTCCTTCGGGAGCTGCGCGCGCTCGGCGCGCAGGGCCTTGTGCTTCTCCTCCAGTCGCGACGTGAGGCGAGCATGCACCTGCGTCGCGAAGCCCCCACCTACCGAGACTTCCCGCAGCCGGGCGACGACGAAGTCCTCCAGGGCGGCTGCTGGAAGAGGAGAGGCACGGCACCCTTCCTTCCCCTGTTTGTCCCGGGTGACGCAGCGGTAGTAGCGGTACTCGCGCGTGCCCTTGCGCGTGGAGCCGGGCGTCATTGCCTCGCCGCACATGCCGCAGCGAAGAAGTCCCCGTAGCACGTAGTCAGGGTTGCGCCCGTGGTACTGGATGCAGGGGCCACGGCCCTCCAGGATGTCCTGCACCTGATGGAAGGTGGCCCTGTCTACAATCGCCGGGTGCTCGCCCGGGTGCATCTCGTCGCCATACGGCACGAAGCCCGCGTACAGGGGGCTCCTCAAGAGGCGCAGCATATCCTGCGTCGTCCATTTCCGGGCCGCGCGCGTGGTACCACTCTGGGCCTCGTACCGCTTCGTCTTCCGCCCCGTCTCGTTGAGGAGGCGCGACACCACCGAGGCCTGCTGGTGCTGGAGGTACAACTCGAAGGCTTCCCGCACCACCACCGCCTCGTACTCATTCACCACGAGGCGCTTGTCCTTCACCTCGTAGCCCAGCGGTGCGCGCCCTCCCGTCCACTTCCCCTTGCGCCTCGCAGCGGCCACCTTGTCCCGCGTGCGCTCGGAAATCATCTCTCGCTCGAACTCGGCGAAGGACATCAGCATGTTGAGGGTGAGCCGGCCCATCGCGTCGGCGGTGGAGAAGTTCTGCGTCACCGAGACGAAGGACGCGCCTGCCGCGTTGAAGCGCTCCATCACTTTCGCGAAGTCGAGGAGGCTGCGGGAGAGGCGGTCCACCTTGTACACCACCACCACGTCCACCCGGCCCGCGTCCACGTCCTGCATCAGTCGCTGGAAGGCGGGCCGCTCCAGGGTGTGGCGCTCATCCTGAGCCGCCAGCAGCCCCCCTCCTGATTTCAGCCCATTTTCGGAGCTTGGCCGCTGGGTGAGCACCCGGCTCCCCTCGGAGCGTGCTCAGGATGAGCGCCACACCTCCGCTCCATGTTGGCGCCGGTGAAGCCGCCGTCGTCATAGCTCTCATCCAACAACACCCAGCCGGGCTGGCGCTGCACATAGGAGACACAGGACTCGCGCTGGGCGTCGAGGCTGTTGAATTCCATCTCCAGGCCCGCCGCCGTGGACTTGCGCGTGTAGACGGCGCAGCGCTTCGCGTCCGAGGGCGCTGGCTTGCTCTTCCTCATGGTTCCTCCACCCCCTCTGTCGTCGTCGGCGCCGGCTCGACGCTCCGCGCCTCCTTCTGCTTGGCGAGTTGCTCCGCCACGGCCACCAGCCGCTCCACGTTGTCGTTGAGGCGCGTCAGCTCGCGAACGAGCTGCGGCATCGTCGACTCGTAGAACCGCTGGCCCATGTGCGTCTGGAAGAAGGAGGGGCCGCTCATGACTTCACCGCCTTCGAGCTGCCGGCCTTGAGGCCGAAGAAGGAGAAGCCATTCCACGCCGTGCCCGTAATCAGCTTGGCCACGCTGGAGAGGCTGCGGTGGAGCTGGCCCTCGTATTCAATGCCGTCCTCCCGCACCGTCACTCGGTGCTGCGTGCCTTTGAAGGCGCGCGTCAGCACCGCGCCCGGCGGCGGCAGGCGCGCATCGCGCCCGTCCGCAGCGGGCGCGCGTGCGTCCGCAGCGGCGGAGCGCAAGTCCGTAGCGGCTGGAGGCGGCGGCGCGGAGGGCTTCGTCTCCTCCACCTGCCGCATCCTCCAGCGCTCGGGCAGCTTGTCGCCCAGCTCGGCAATGCGTGTCACGGCGCGCGTGGAGAGGCTCCCCTCGGCCAGCTCCTGAATCCGGAAGGACAGGCGCTTCTTCAGGTAGTCCCGGTTGCGGCTGCGCGTGGGCTCGCCGTACACCTCCAGGTACTTCTCCGCCAAATCCGGCACTGACATGCTGGCCAGCGCAGCCAGTTGCCGTGGCACGTCCGCCAGCTCCTTGCGCGCGGCCCGCGCAATCCCATTCTTCGCCATGGTGGTGTCTCCTTCGTCCGGGGCAGCGCGCCCTCGGGCGAAACCCATGGACGCTCTGTCCCCAAAAGAAGACAAGTCGAGAGTCCGCGGCTCATCCATGCGCGCTCTCCTCCGCGTCCCACACGGGCGACTGTCGTTCCGGCTGCGCATGGCGACGGAGCCACAGCTCCCAGAGGGCATCGGCGAGGACGTCCACCGCGTCGTCCTGGCGCTGCTTCGGGGTGCTGGAGCGCCCCTTGGCTGAAACCTCATGCTGATTCGGCATCCGCGTATCCGTCGTCATGACAAAGGCCCGAGAGCGAAATCGAGGGGACACATGGCACTCGCAGCACTCCCGCCAGGCCGACGCCACTCGCCAAACGAGAAACACCGCGCATCGCAGCACTTCCCTGCTGCAGCCCGCAGGTGGAAGCAATTCAGGAGGTGAGCACTCACTCAGGAGGCCCCTTCCGCCGCGAAGCCATAGCCATGGCCACGCCACCCACGGCTTGCCTCTTCGACGTGTGAGAAGTCGTCCGCGGAGATGAAGGGCACCTTCGCGACATCAATCACCAGGGCACACCTGCGCAGGGACTTGCCGGCGAAGCAGACGCGCTCGCTGGGGGCAACGACGTACCCTCCCGCGCGGTGGTTTTCGTGAATGAGGCGTCGCAGCGCCTTCGTATCCACCATCTCTCCCCGGTAGTCGGTGCGCTTGCAGTACATCCGGTAGGCGTCGTAGGCGGACTCCAGGTGGACGCACAGCCGTCCCTCGACGAAGGCGTAATGAACGCGGTGCTTCAGCTCGCCCTGAATCGCCATGGTGGACAGCTTCTGGACAAAGACGTCGAGGGCGTTTCGCACGCCCTCCTCCTCCTCGAGGACGTCCTTCAGCACGGCGTCGACGGCCTCACGGGCGCCCAAGTCGGCGGGCAACGGGTAGCCACACTCTCGGGCGAACTCCTCGAAGAGGTGGATGCCCAACAGCATGGCCGTCACGTTGTCGGTGACGCGCGGAGGCGCCTGTCGCCCCTTCACGAAGGAGTCCGCGACGCGGCGGGCCAGGCGGTAGTCCTTGTCGAAGTCACGCCTCAGGCAGAATTGAATGTAGCGAGGGGCGAAGAGGGCGAGGCGCACAGACGTCACCTCGCGGAAGGCCGCCCGGTAGGCCGGCTGCTGCACCGTCGCCTTCTCCGGGCTGACGGGAAGAATGCGCTCCACGAGTGCCGCTTCCGTGGGCCGCGTCTCTCCGCAGACGCACAGCGGCGCCTGCAGCCGGTAGGTCGACACCGTCAAGTCCGGCCGGCCCCGCTCCTCCGTCTCTCCGCGGTAGAGGCGCCGCATGTAGCGGTGCACCAGGTGGAGGCGCGGCGGCGGCATGTCGTGGGGCTTGTACTCGTCCAACACCACCGGCACGGAGCGCGTCGAGGACAGCAACTTCACCAACGCAAACTCCGTCTCCGTCACGCTGTAGGCGTCCGAGGCCGGCACCCCGGCCAGCGGCCAGAAGACTTCCGTGCAGGTGCTGGACTTGCCGCTGCCCTGTGTCCCGTACGAGAAGAGAATGGGGAAGGAGCCCACCTTCTCCAAGAAGCGCGGCTTCATCGGCGTGGCGAAGAACCACCCCAACATGGGCAGCACCACCTGCGGCGTGTTGATGCGCGGCAGGTACTCGAAAACCGTACGCGCCACATCGTGGAAGCTGTCGTCGTCCGTGGCCTCGTAGCGGACGCGTGATTCGAGGGATGCCCCATTGGGCAGGTACGCCACGGGCGACGGGGAGAGAATGCCCTCCTTCCCAATGGTACATCCGGGCGCCACCCACACGTGGTGCGCCCCCTGCTTGAAGTCCCCCAGGACGCTGGTGCCCGGCAGCCGCGGCACCGCACGCCGCGCCACCGCGCGCAGCAGGCCCTGCACGTTGTTGTCGCTGCCCGTCCACTGCGTGTGGACGGAGGGCAGGTGGTGCAGCAGCTCCTTGCGCGAATTGAAGGCCCGCCTCGGCAGCCGGGCTCCTTCCATGCTGGTGCCCTTGTCCGTGCGGATGTCTCCAAGGAACACCTCCCCCTCTTCGGCTTCGACGACGGCCTTGGGCGTGAAGGTGAAGGAGGAGATGGCCTTCGCCTCTCCCCGCTGCGTCACCGTGTAGTAGCAGTACGCGTCCTCGAACACCTCGCCGTCGATGGTGTCGTCGCCGCTGCTTCCCTTCCCTCCCTTGGAGTCCGTGCCCTCAGCGCCCTCCGCACTCTCTCGCGCTGCTGAAGTGCGCACGGCGCGGGCCATGGACAGCCGCAGCTTCTGCGCGGGCAAGCCCGTGCGCACCTCCAGCAGGCCCAGGTACTTCTCCTGCGCGGACGGCGGACGGTGGGCGATGGCCTCCAGAATCGGCTTGAGGCGGTACTCCACGTCCTGGGCCGGCACCGTGGCCAGGCGCTCCACAGCCGCGTCGATGTCGAAGACGACGTCGTACAACTCGCAGCGCACGTCCGGCTCGCGGTTGACGCGGCAGAAGCCCAGGCCCTGGAGGGAGTGGCAGGGCGGCGCCACGGCCCCGTCCTCGCGGGCCGTGGCTACCACCTTCTCGTAGGCCTTGCGGATGTAGCCGGCGCCGTCCCGGCCCTTCAGCTTCCCCAGGCCGCGCCTGTCGTACTCGAGGACAAGCTCGGTGATTTCGTCGAGGCCCAGTCCCTTGTGCGTGAAGAAGCGCACCATGTTGAAGATGGCGACGCTCCGGTCCTCGGCGCCCTCCTGCCACAAGCTCTGCACCGGGCCGCACATCTCCACCGGGTGCGCCCAGTCGTACTCCCCCGTCTCCGTCCGGCGAGCCTTCACCGTCCCCAGCGGTGCCGAGGCGGAGGGTGCCAATGGCAGCGCCACCTGGGCCGGACGCGCCAGGTTCTCCACCGGCGGTTGCATCGGCGCATTCAGCAGGCGCTCCAGGAGCTGCGGATCCTCGACGCGCTCGAAGCCCGCGAGCGCCCGAGCTGCTCGGTGAGGCCGCTCCGCCGTCCCCGCCCCCTTCTGGGCGACAGTGCCCACCACCTTGATGATGCGGGCCACGTCGTGGATGGAGTCCACGCGCACGCGCTCGGAGGCGAAGCGGGCACGGAACTCGGCCTCGAAGGCCTTCAGTCCCGCCTGCACGCGCTCGTGGCTGTCGCCCTCCAGGGATTGCGGCGGCAGGGCGAACCAGAGCTGCGCCCCGTTGCCGCTCATCATCAGCCGCGGACGGACGAGGCCCTGCGCTTCACACCAGGCCGCGGCGGCTTCCGCCACCTGGAGCGTCAGCGAGAGCTCGTCCTCGGTGCTGGCCGTGTCCTTGGGGCGCACGGGGTCCAGGTCCACCACCGTGGCCGTCACCACCTCGATGTCCTTGCTGCCCGCCCCGGTCCTCAACGGGCGGAGGGCGTTGGGGGCCAGCTCGAGCAGGCGCCGGGGCCTGGGCTGGATGCCCACGTACACGTTGCCGCCGGCATTGGCCGCCACGCAGGCCGCGACGAAGGACTCCTCGTCGTCGAAGAAGCCCAGGCCGAGAAGTCCCCCGCCGCCCGGGCGGATGACGCGGACTTCGCTGACTCCGTGCTGTGCATGCGCCAGCCACCGCCACGTGGCGCGGATGGCGTCGGGGTTGGGAGTGCTTGGAGTGGTGTCAGAAGGTGTCGTCATCGAAGGTGCTCACTCCCTGCAGAGGCTCAATGTGCGCTGGCGGCGGCGGACACCCCCAGCACCGTGGCGTACTGCTGGCGGCGCTCCGCATGGTGGCGCCGGAGCAGCGGTACCTTCCCGTCGACGAAGTCGATGAGGACGGCGCTCTTCTTCTCCGGGTGGGGACGCATGAGGCGTCCGAGGCGCTGGACGGTGCGTCCACGCGCGCGGCCGGGGTACGCCAGGAAGACGCGCGAGAGGCGCGGCAAGTCGAGCCCCTCATCCGCCAGGCTGGTGGCCACCAGCACACGGACGCGCCCGGCGCGGGCCTGGTCCAGGAGGGCCTTGCGCGCTTCGCGCGGCACCTCGCTCGTCAACGCGGCGGCCGACAGGCCGGCAGCCGAGAGCCGATGCGCCAGCAGCTCGCAGTGGTCCACCCTTCCGGTGAGGACGAGGCACAGGTGGCCTGCCCACGCTTCGCGCGCCACGGCGCCGAGGACGAGGTCATTGCGCGCCTTGTCCTCCGCCAGCGCCTCGAGCATGGGCGCGTAGTCCGAGGCGCCGAAGTAGGCGTAGTCGAAGGCCGTCTCCACGGCGCGCACCTCGGGCACCACCAGCACGCCCCGCGCGACGAGGTCCTCGTGCTTCACGACGGCAAGGGGCGCGCCCAGGTACAGGCGCAAGAGCGGCGTCAGCCCGTCCTCCCGCTCGGGCGTCGCCGTCAGGCCCAGCCGGTAGCGCGCCGGGCAGCGGTCGACGAGGCGGTGGAAGGCGCTGGCGGCGATGTGGTGGGCCTCGTCGAGGACGAGCAAGCCGAAGCCATGAAGGAAGGCGTCGAGCTTCGCCTCGTCCCACCGCGCGAGGGACTGGACGACGGCCACGGTGACGGGCCGCACCTCCTCCTCCCCGGCCCCCACGAGGCCCGCCTCCAGCCCCAGGCGCTCGCGGATGTGCTCCCGCCACTGCTCCGCCAGGTCCAGGGTGTGGACGAGGATGAGCGTCGGCGTACGGAGCCGAGAGATTGCGCCGACGGCAAGGACGCTCTTCCCGGCCCCGCATGGGAGCACCGCCGTCCCCTGGGTGGCCTTCGCCAGGCGCTCCACTGCTGCGGCCTGGTAGTCGCGCAGCGGCACTACCGGCAGCTTCGCCAGGCGCTTGGGCGGCAGCACACGCGCGTCCTCGAAGGACAGCGTCAGGCCGGCCTCATCCGCGCCCCGGCGCAGCAGGTGAATGGCGCCGCGCGGCAGCACCAGCTCCCGCTCCTGCTGGCGGAAGAAGTACAGCGTCTGGGGCTCCGCTCCCGGGCGCTTGCGCAGCCGCACCAGCTTCAAGAAGGCAGGGTTGGGGAGGGAGAGTGCCCGGCAGAGGCCCTCCAGCATCTTGGGCGGCACCTCGCCCGCCGCGAGCCGCAGCCCAGCGTCCACCCGCACGCGAAGCGTCCGCACGCCTGTGGCCGTGCTCGCGTCGCGCACAGGCGCAGACGGCGCGGCCCCAACGCTGGAGTCCTGGGTGCGAGAGACAACACGTCCCCCGTCCCCGTGCATTTCGGAGAAGTCTTCCACCATTCTTGTCGTCCTCAGTGAGGCGCGTCGGGGGCACGCAGCAGGCCCCCTTCGCGCATGGCTACGGCAACCAGCTACGGCGAGGCGTGCTCACGGCCCGAAGGGGTCCACGTCCGCGACGCTCTCCGCGGAGTACTCGGCCACGAGGGAGTCGACGAAGGCGCGTGCCAGCTCCCCCTTCGACGCCGGCAAGTCGCGGATGCGCTGCACGCCGAACTTCTGGAGGAAGCGGTCCACCGCCTCGCGCGGCAGTCCCTTCAACGCAGTGGCCATCGCCTGGGCCAGCTTCACGTCGACGGGCTCGCCTGCTTTGGCATTGGAGGAAGCGCCCGCTGGCGAGGTGCCGCTCGCCGCAGCCGCCGCCTCGGCCGCATACAGCTTCGGCAGGTCATGCTGCTGCAACGACTGGAAGGCTGCCATCTCTTCTTGAGTGAGCTGCCGGTCCGGGAGGATGGAGTACGTCGTCTTCGTGTCCTTGGCCGCCCCCCTGCGCTTCACCTCGAAGGCCCACTTCTCCAGGCCATACTTCGCGCGCAGCTCCATCAGCGTGTTGAAGAAGGTGACAGCCTGCTCCATCACCTTCACCTCGCGAGTGTCATAGACGGCGACGTTGAGGGCCACGCGCAGCGAGGGCTTCTGCCCCTGGGCCTTCAGCTTCTCGTCGAAGGGGACGAACTTGTTGTCGAGGAAAACCACCTCGCGCGGGTGCGGCTCCCCGAGGAAGACGACGACGGCGGTGTCCCCGTCGTTCGCCAGCTTCAGCCAGGCGCCGCCCTGCTGCTCGTGTTGCTTGGCCATCGCGGCCGTCATCTCCCACATGTTGGGCATGTGCTTCACTCCTCCTTCTGGCAGTGCGTGGTGGAGACGGGACGCTCGCGCCGGTACACCGAGAACAACTCGGTGCCGTCCGCGGTGCAGCCCGCCGGCTCGACGTTGAAGTCCGCCTCGCTGTCGACGACGTGCTCGAGCTCCCAGCGGCGGAAGAGGCCCGGCATGCGGACGTAGTCGTTGGCCACGGCCCCTTCGCATTCGCAGCAGAGGCACGCGCCGCGCCTCTCCGTCTCCGGCGCCGAATCGCCCCGGCTCACCACCCGGAGGCGGTGTCCGTCGATGCGAGCGAAGAAGCGCACGAATGTTTCATCGTGCTCGAAATTGTTTCGCGCGGCTGTCTTCATTCAGTCCTTCCAGGTTGAAGGCAATACAGTGGCGTCGCTGTCCGCGCTGGCGGACAGGGCGTGTCGAAGCAGGCTTGGATTGGGGCGCGAGGCGGCCCCGTTACTCCCCCAATGTCAGGCGGCGCGCGAAGGGGACACGCGATTCGCGCTTCCCGTCAGCCGCCCGATGTCTTCCCGGTTGTTTCAGAATCCACAAACTCTAAAAAGCACCCCCACCCGCCGTTTCGGGACAAGAAATCTTTTCCGGGGATTTTTTTCTTCATTTTCCGCAGGCGAACCAGGGCTCGCCGGACGCGCTTGCGCGCCGTTTCGGGCGACATCCCAAGGCTCGCCGCCACCTCGACTGCGTCCTCTTCGCGAAGGATGAGGGACACCACCAACTCGGTGTCCTCTCCCGTCAGCGGGACGAGCCACGCGCGTAGCTCCTCCACCTCGGCGTTGAAGGAGCGGGCTCGCGAGACGAAGGGAGTGAGCCACGGCACCGAGGGCGCCCCGCCGTCCACGTCTGTCAGCGCCCCAAGGCGCGCGCGGCGGCGTTGCTCCACCAGCTCCTTGTGCCACGCCTTGAGGACGTCGCGCTCCGTCCCGCGCACGAGTGTCCCCGCCACGTGTCGTAGCTCGGCGTAACAGGTCCTCCGGAGTTCGGCGAACCCGGTCGGGGTGAGTTCGGCCAAACCGGTCCGCACCGGTTCGGCCAAACCGGTCCCCCGGGCCTCGTGCCGACAGGCCACGCTGGCTTCCCAAGGAAAGGGAAGTGGCGTGAGTAACCGGAGAGTGGAGATGGACCGGCTGCAGGAATTGGTGCGGTTGCACCGCCTGGGCACACCCGCGCGGCAAGTGGCCCAGGTGCTGCGAATGGGCGTGGACGTGGAGCGCAACTACCGCCGCGTGCTGGAGGCGGCGGGGCTGCTGCGGGGCGATGTGCAGGTGCTGCCCGAACTCGAGGTGCTCAAGGCCGCGGTGCTGGTGGCGCGGCCCGCGGCCCCGCCAGCGCCTCAGCAGACGTCCAGCCTGGAGGCGCACCGAGCCCAAGTGGAATCGTGGGTGGCCAAAGGCCTGCAGCCGCAGGCCATCTTCACCCGGCTGCAGATGGAGGCAGGGGTGCCGGTAGGCAGCCTCTCGGCCGTCAAACGCCTGGTGGGCAGCGTGCGTCGGGCGCAGGGCGTGAGTGAAGAGGACGTCGCCATCCCCGTGGAGACGGCCCCGGGCGAGGTGGCGCAGGTGGACTTCGGTGAAGTGGGCCGGCTGTACGACGCGGACACGGGGACGCTGCGGCGCGCCTGGGTGTTCGTCATGGTGCTCGGCTACAGCCGCCACCTCTTCGCCACGCTGGTGTTCGACCAGCGCGTGGAGACGTGGCTGCGCTGCCACGAGGCCGCCTTCGCGTACTTCGGCGGGGTGCCCCGCTGCGTGGTGCCCGACAACCTCAAGGCGGCGGTGGTACGCGCGGCCTTCGGGGTGGACGGGGAGAGGGCCCTGCAACGCAGCTACCGCGCGCTGGCGCGTCACTACGGCTTCATCGTCGACCCGGCCCCACCTCGCGCCCCCGAGAAGAAGGGCAAGGTGGAGGCGGGCGTGCGCTATGTGAAGGGCAACTTCTTCGCCGGGCGGGCCGGGGAGGACGCGCGCGAGTGCGAGGCCGCCCTGCAGCGCTGGCTGCGGGACGTGGCGTCGGTGCGCGTGCACGGCACGACGGGGCGCCAGCCGCGCCTCCTCTTCCAGCAGGCCGAGGCCGCGGCGCTGCGTGCGCTGCCGGCGGCCGCGTGGGCGCCCGAGGTGTGGCACGAGGCCCGCGTGCACAGAGACGCCCACGTCATGTACGGCCGACGGCTGTACTCGGTGCCCTGGCGCCTCATCGGCCAGCGCGTCTGGCTGTGCGTCACCGCCCACGACGTGCGCGTGTACGCCCAGGACGAGCGCGTGGCCACCCACCCGCTGCGCGGCGAGGGCCACCGCAGCACCGTGGAGGCCCACCTGCCCGAGGCGCGCGCGGCCCTGCGCCACCGCAGTCGCGGCCACTGGGAGGCGCGGGCGGCCCGGCTGGGCCCTCACACCGAGGCGTACGTGCGCGCCGTCTTCGACGCCGATGACGTCCTCAGCCAGCTGCGCTGCGTGCAGGCCATGGTGGTGCACCTGGAGGGCTTCCCGCGAGAGCGGGCCGATGCCGCGTGCCGCCGGGCGCTGCACTTCGGCAACCTGCGCTACCAGGGCCTCAAGGACATCCTGCGCCGAGGCCTGGACTTGCAGCCGTTGCCCCAGGACGGGCACCTGGCCATCGCCACGCCCGCCGCCACTGCTGCGCCGCCGGCTCCCCGCTACGCGCGCGACGTGCGCACGCTGCTGCGTTAGCGCCCCCCTCGCTGTCCCCGCAGTCCCACCCCGCTCAAGGAGTGTCCCCCCGCATGAGTACCTATGACGAGCTCGTCCCCGTGCTGAAGAAGCTGCGCCTGTCCGGGCTGCTGCAGTCCCTCGAGGTGCGCTGCCGGGAGGCGGCCGACGCCAACTTGTCGCTGACGGAATTCCTCTACCGACTGCTGGCCGACGAGGTGGAGCGGCGCGACGGCAAGCAGTTGGACGTGCGCCTGCGCCGTGCCGCCTTCGAGCGGCCCAGCACCCTGGAGGACTTCGACTTCTCCTTCAACACCTCCGTCCCGCGCGCCAAGGTGCTGGAGTTGGGCACCTGCACCTTTGTCGAGCGGCACGAGAACGTGCTCGTGGTGGGCCCGGCGGGCGTCGGCAAGAGTCACCTCGCCCAGGCGCTGGGACAGCGAGCTTGCCGCGCCGGCCACGCCGTCCTCTACGTGAGCGCCCACGACATGCTCACGCAGTTGCGCGCCTCACGCGCCGACAACAGCTACGAGCGGCGCCTCCTGCGCTTCACCACGCCAGCCCTGCTCATCATCGACGACCTCGGACTGCGGCCCCTCACGGGTGAGGAGGGTGTCGACCTGTACGAGATTATCCGTCGTCGCTACGAGCGTGCGGCCACTTGCATCACCTCCAATCGCGCCCTGGAGGAGTGGCCTCCGCTGTTTGGTGACGCACTGCTGGCCAGCGCCGCCATGGACCGACTGCTGCACCACTCCCATGTCCTCACCATCGAGGGTGACAGCTACCGCAACCCACCGCTCGCCAAGCGCACCCGAGCACCGCGCGCGGCCCACGCTGACACCGCCGCACGCTGACACCTGGCGGAGCCCCTGCCGGACCGGTTTGGCCGAACCCGCGCGGCCCACTCCGTCGCGATTCCTGGGCGCTTCACGTCCGGACCTGATTGGCCGAACCGAACAGCGACCTGATTGGCCGAGCCTTGACACCACGCGATGGACGCCTGACAAATTGACGCGTGCCACGAGGGCCATGAAGGACGCGGCCACCGAGGACACCACCTCCGCAGGCGGGCACTCCGTTCGCCTGAGACATCGGCGATACACGCTGTCCAACCCTGGCCACAGGCCCAGCCACAACACCGCCACGAAGAAGCTGGCCGCGCTCCCCATCTGCACCAATGTGACGAGGCCCGCGAGCAAGCCATCTTTGACGTGAGAATCGCCTTCTCGCGCCGTGAGAAATGAAACAAGAGCCTCCGGCTCCTCGAAGTCGGCGAGCGCCTCCCAGTTGCTCCGCACCAGGCGGTAGGCGCGCCGCGCCTCGGCCGTCTGGAGAGCCCCGCCCAGCTCCCGATGGAGAGCATCCCAGCTACGACTCACAGATGAATGCCGTCCCGGCTCCACGCTCGGCGCGCGGGAGGTGCCGGATGAGAGGGGAAACAAGGCCGAGCCCCGTTAAGGGAATGGCGCCAGTGCCTCCGAGGCGACCCCGTCTTCCGTGGGAGCCTCATGGCTGCGGCGCATCAGTCGAACGAAGAGGAGGGCGCTACATGCGCCCGAGCCCCCAGAGGCCTCTCTACGGTGACGGGCGAGCCCCCTTCCTACTCGGGGCACGGCAACGGGAGAGCGGCGTGCCTAGGGATGCCAGGACGAGGCTCCCTCGGCGAAGGCCCCGTGCAATCCGAATGGCGCACGAGGGCCTCGGCGCCAGAGCCGGGGCAATCACAATAAAACCGCGCATCCTGCTGAAACCGGAATCCACGCAGCCTCTCCTTACAGGCCAAGGACGGCACCGCGCTGAGACATGCCCGCGAGTAATACGAGCGACACCGTGCAACCTGGGCGTGACCACGGCGTGACGGCGTGACGAAAAACGCGACTCCAGGCCTTCCATGCCGCCGACACTCCTCCGCGTTTCATGGCGATACTTGTTATTCATGTATCAACCCCCTCCCTAGCTCCCAATAGCCAGACATTCACGCATTCGGTGGCGCTCTCGCGACGCTCGAATTTTTCAGCAATGCCATCCAGGCCGACCGCTGTGACCTTGAGGACATGGCCGCGCGCGGCTTGCGACTTTCATGCCCGCACGTCGCCGCTCGGGTCCCGTCCATGCAGAAGGAGCTGGGCCGTCCATGCACGCGGACGTGCGCGAAGTGAAACACCTTCTCCCTCTGTATCATCACCCCTCTTCCGCCGGACTGCGCCTCAGAAAATCGACGAGCGACGGCTCTGGAAGGGCCCAAATGACGCGGAAGGGGTCAACTCCGGCGAGGGGCGGTTCCCGCTCCGCTTCATGCGCGTGGAGGCCGTTTCCGGCCGTCCTGCGGCCATTCACAGGCATTGGCCCTACCGCGTCCAGCCACGCCACACCTTCGCCCTGCATGCTTCTTCACAACCAGCCACACCACTTTCACTCAACGTCTTGAGGGTGGCAGAGGTGGCAGGTGGGTGGCAGTACCATCTGCCACCTTTTTCTTCTTTCAATTCAACAACTTATCTCTTGGTGGCAGTGGTGGCAGTCTTTTTTCGAGTACCCCTACGTAGCGGGCGCGCGCATATTTGAATGGCACTATTCAATAGGGGAATCGGAGGCTCACTCTCCCTAGGGTGCATTACCCCAAAAAACACTGCCACCATTGCCACCACTGCCACTCGATTGATTTCACTGGGGAATTTCGTGGCAGTCTTTCAAGAAGTGCCTGCCACCGGCTGCCACCTTTCTGCCACCCGGTGAAGGCATGTCCCCGAAATCGCGCCGGAGGCCTTTGTTCTGCCTTATGGCCGCGCGTCATTCGCACCGGAAAAATCAAAAAAGAAATCGGGCAAAAAGATTTCTTGTCCCGAAACGGAGGGAGGGGGTGCTTTTAGGGTGTATCGGCAAACACGCGCCGCCGACCTCCGCGCATGGCCCTTACACATCACCTCCAGCCCACCCCCGCTCAACAACGTCCGCCAGGCGTGACGTGCGAAGTGTATGTCCGCGGCGAGGGCAAGCACTGCCTGCACTACTGGCCTGGCGGTGGCTGCACCCTGCCCAGCGTGGGCACCTGCACCGAATGGCTGAAGGTGAATCGGCAGGCCCGGCCTCATCGTGACGTGGCCGCGCCGCATGCCCCCGTTCCTCCGGCGAAGTCCGCCACGGCTGCGGTGGATCTCTTCGGCCATCCCCTGTCCGAGGCAGGCTCGAAGAAGCTCGCCCCGGCTCCCGCCTCCAAGTCCGCGCCGCCCACTCCGTCTCCCGATGTGAAGGAGCTGGACGCGGAGTCCCCGCTCTCCGCCCTGCGCGGCCTCACCGACGAGGACATCGCCAGCTTCAGGGCCCTCAACGCCGAGGTGTGCTTCCGCTCCGAGACCTACGGCGAGGTGTGGCTCGTCCCCGCCTACACCGGCCAGGCCCGGAAGGAGCTCACCCCGGAGCACGCCGCCACACTGGTGCGCGTCCTGTCTGCCTTCCCGGGCTCGCGCGTCATGTCCTTCGAGAAACGGCAAGCCTCCGCGGACGAGGTGTCGCCGTGAGCGTGCCCCGAGCCTGTGAAACACACGCAGGTGGTCGCACTGCCCGACCCCTTCGACTTGATGTGTCTCTCGAAAAGAGCGTGATGACTGACTCGCGACACGCCACTGCACCGGCCCGGAGGCCCACGTCATGAGCGCCCTGCGAAACCAGCATTTGTCATACAGCCGGCTGAGCCGCTTCGAGGCCTGCCCACTGTCCTACCGGCTCCACTATCTCGACAAGCACACCGCCGAGCCCGGCGTCCCTCTGAGCTTCGGCAAGGCGCTGCACGCCGTCCTCGAGCGGCTCCTCCAGGAAGTCATCGACACCGAGTACGCGGGCCCGCTCTCCGAGGAACGCGCCCTCCAGCTCTACCGTGAAGCATGGGCCGCCTCGGGCCTCTCCGGCCTGGACCTCTTCCAGCAGGGCCTCGGCATCCTCCAGGACTTCGTCCGCCAGCAGGGCCGCGTAGACGCCCGCGACATCCTCGCCGTCGAGAAGGAGTTCCGGTTGCCGGTAGGCCCCTTCACCGTCCTGGGCTTCATTGACCGGGTCGACTGGGTGGACGACGAGACAGTCCACGTCATGGACTACAAGTCCAACTACCAGCTCTTCACCCGCGAGGAGCTGGACTCCAGCCTCCAGCTCAGCCTCTACGCCCTCGCCGCCCGACGACTCTGGCCCTGGGCGAAGAAGGTGCGCCTCTCCATGTGGATGCTGCGCCACGGCGTGCGACAGGAGACGACGCGCACCGAGGAGCAGTTGGAAGCCGCCCTCGCTTACGTCGAGACGCTGGGCCAGCAGATGGAGACGGCGGAGTCCTTCCCCGCCCGCCTCAACCCCAACTGCGTCTACTGCGACCACCGGCGCAACTGCCCCGCCTACGCCCAGGCGCTGGAGGGCCGACGTGAAGTCGTCTGCGAGGACACGTCTGACTTGGAGTCCGTCGCCCGCGAGCGCCAGGAAGTCGCCCACCTCGCGAAGATTCTCGGCGCGCGCAAGGCGGAGCTGGAGGGCGTCCTCCGAGCCCACCTCGCCGAGCAGGACGAACTCGTCCTCGCCGGCACGCGCTACCGCATGTTCAACACCACCAGCCTCGACTACCCGCTGGAGCCCACCGTCGCGGTGCTGGCCCGCGCCACCGGCCTCCCCCGTGAGGAGTTGGTGGAGCGCCTCGCCAGCGTCGAGAAGAAGGCCCTCGACGCGGTGCTGAAGGACGCGGGCAAGCGCCTGGGCACCGCCCGCGTCGCGCTGCTGAAGGCCGAGCTGGACTCCCTCGCCGCCAAACACCACTCGCCCCGCTTCTGGGCCAAGGAGGTCGCATAGATGCTGTCCGCTCACCCTGCTTCCGACACCACCCCTGTTTCGCCCCTCCCGCCGGTGCTCTTCCCCAGCATCCCGCCGCACCTGCGGACGCTCGCCTTCATTGACTTGGAGACGACCGGCCTGGATGCCTCCCGGCACGAAGTGCTGGAGGTGGCCATCCTCCGCGTCGACGCCCGCAGCCTCAAGGTGCTGGCGGAGTACGAGGCCCGCGTGAAGCCCACCCGGCTGGCCGACGCGCACCCCGAAGCCCTGGCCGTGTGCGGCTACTCCGACGAGGAGTGGCGGGACGCCCTGCCCTTGCAGGAAGTCTTGGCCACCGTGACGCCGCTCCTGGCGGGCACCCTCGTGGCCGGCCACAACACCAGCTTCGACTGGGGCTTCCTCACCGAGGGCTACCGTCGCACCGGGCTGGCTCTGCCCAGCGTCGACTACCACCGCCTCGACACCGCCAGCCTCGCGTGGCCGCTACTCGCCACGGGCGAAGTGGAATCCCTCTCCCTCAACGCCCTGGCCAAGCGCTTCGGCCTCCACCGGCCGACGCCTCACCGTGCCATGGCGGACGCTCGCTGCGCGCTGGAGGTGGCCCGCTGCCTCGCCGTGCGCATGGCGCGTGGTGGCCACATGGAGCGGCTGCTGGAGGAGTCGGGAGGTGTCTCGTGAGTGGCGCGTCCTCCCGCCGCAAGGGCGCAGATTTCGAGCGAGCCCTCGTCCACCGCTTCCGGGAAGCGATGCCCGAGGCCCTCATCCGCCGCGGCCTCCAGTACCGCACCGGGCAGGAGATGTCCGACGTCGAGGTGCCGTGCTTCTGGGTCGAAGCGAAGGCCCACCAGCGGACCAACGTCCGCGAAGCCATGCGTCAGGCGGTGGAGACGTGCCCGCCGGGCCGCTGGCCGCTGGCCGTCTGCAAGGACGATGGGCAGCCGCCCCTCGTCACCATGCAGTTGGATGACTTCCTCGAGTTGGTGCGCGAGTGGTGGGAGGCCCGTCCCCGGTGAGTGACTTCTTCGGCCACCTTCTGGGCTTGCTGCGTGTGGAGGCGCTCGCCTCTCGGCACCAGGCCGTCTTCGCGGCTGGCCGCACGCGGCGGCCGGACTTCGCGCGTCATGCCTCGCTCGAATCGGTGCTGGCCTCGCTGGCTGACGCGCGCGCGGAGACGTATCCGGAGCGGGAAGCCCTCACCCGGGCCCTGGTGGCCGAAGTGCAGGCCTCCTCCAGCCCCGCGTGGACGGCGGCCCTCGCCTCCGCCTACGCCCCCATGTTGCGCCGCCTGCGCCGCCGCCTCCTCAGCAACGCGGTGTCGCGGGAGGACCTCGACCAGCTCGTCATCGCCACCTTCCTCGCCGTTGCGCGCGGATTCCCGCTCGCGCGCTGGGGTGACTGGACGGCGGCCCGCCTGCGCCAGCAGACGGCGCGCGAGGTGTTCCGCCACCTCCGGAAGGAGCGCGCGGAGCAGCACGAGACGTACACCCAGGCGCAGCTCGCCGAGTGGCTGCCCGACACGCGTCACGCCACGCCGGTGGAGAGCCCCAGGCGCCCCAGCGTCCGCCGCAGCTTCGTGAAGCGCGACGCCGTGCTGGTGCATCTGGCCCAGGCCACCCTGCCACGCAGCGACGTCGAGGTCCTCATGGCCACCGTCGTCCGGCGCGAGAAGCTGCGCACCTACGTCAGCCGCCTCGTCGAAGGTGACGCCGCCGAGGCGGAGAGGACGTACCAGCGCCTGAAGCGCCAGCGCACGCGGCTCATGCAGCGCCTACGCACCCAGGTTGTCGATGCGGTGGCCCAGCCCGCCACCGGCTGCTGAGGGAAGGTATGGCCCAGAAGAAGCCCCTCAAGAAGCTGGGGCGCCCCACCAAGGCTGAAGGCCCCCGGCTGCCTCATGACGAGGTGGACCGGCTCCTCGTGGAAGGGGAGGAGGTTCCCACCACGCGAGGCCGCGTGAAGCGGCGCTTCCCTTCCCTGCGCGAGCTGGCGGAGCGCTTCGGTGTCGCTCACAGCGCCGTCGCCAAGTACGCCCAGCAGCACGACTGCCTCGGCCGGCGAAAGCGCCTCCTCGCGGGCCAGCAGCCGGAGGAGCCGGACGAGCCGCCCGCGTCGGCCGAAGCGCCGCCGCCTCCACCTCCGAAGCGGAAGACGGGCCGCCCCCGCAAGTCCGAAGAGCCCGCGCTCCCGCGCCAGGAGCTGGACCGAGCGCTCGTCTTCGGCGACGTGAAGTCGCTCCCCGACGGATCCACCATGACGTCCTACGCCTCGTACCGCGAGCTGGCCGAGCGCTTCGGTGTCGCCACCTCCCTCGTCGCCAACTACGCGAAGGAGCACAACTGCCTGCGCCGCCGCGACGAGGCCAAGACGCGCATCGCTACCAAGGCGGACCAGAAGCTCATCGAGCTGCGCGCCAACGCCATCGCCGTCTCCAAGGACGACGCGCTGAAGATGATTGACGGCTACCTCCTCGGCTTCGAGGAGGCCCTCGCTGAAGGGCGCGTGCGCGTCGACAACCCCACCGACTTCAACACCATGGTGCGCCTGAAGGAGTTCGTCCAAGGCGGCGCCGACTCCCGCCAGGAGCTGCACGCCACTTTCTCGCTGGAGGGCCTGCAGGCGCGGCACGCCCAGGCCCTGCGCGCTGCACGCGAGACGACACCCGCCGAGCGCGGCGAAGTGGATGCGGAGGTGACGGCGAGCGACGACGAGGACCTCGGCACGGCCGCCCCGGAGCACACCAAGGACGACGCCCTCGTGGCTCCTCCGACAGACGTCGCGGCCCCCGCCGACCCCGTTTGAAAGTGCCCATCGGCAAGTGAACGCGGGCACTTTCGCGTTCAGTTTCGCCGTTCACTCTCGCCGCGCCGGGCCGCGCCAGGCCAGACCTGGTGACAGTCCCCCCGGGAGCTCTACCAGGCGCGCGGAAGCACACGCCTGGCGCCACAGCCTTCGTGGTTACGCGAGGTTACGGCGAACAGCCACCAGGCCCATGAGCGCCGCGGTAGGAGTTCGGGCCTGAACTCGCGCGCGGAAGCACACTCCGTCCGGAGTGCTGGACGCCCGCGCTCCGTTCACTTCCCCGCCCCACCCGCCCCTCCTTCGCTGAGGCCCCGCTGGCCGCCGCGTGGCCCACCTGGCGCGCGGCCCCGGTTGGCCCCGCGCACCGCGCCTGTCGCCGCGTGGCGCCCGTTTCGTGCGCGCGTGTCCCCCAGCGCTTCGGGCCGGAGGCCTTTGTCCTCCTCGTGAGCCCCACCACTCCGAGCAAAGCCCCCCGCGCCCCCACCCTCCGCCCCGCGCGCACCTGGGCGCGCGTGCCGTTACCAGGGCCGAGCCGAATGGCCGAAAATAGGTAAAGGCGGCCATTCGGCGTCACCGCCCCCACGCTGTTTCGCGCGCTTACGAGCCCTCGTGAGGGGCCGAAGCGCCGAGGCCAATGGCCGCTTTCCGCTGGTTGGGGCCGCCTGCCGCCCGCCGCGCGGCGCAGCTCCTCCCCGTCACCTTCACTGCCTGCCCCTGCCGGGCGCAACCATGCCTACCGATGACGCCAGCACGCCTACCCCGCCTACCCCTGACGCCAGGGTGGGGGGTGGTGCGTTTTTTCGTGCGGGCCTCGCCGCCGGGGCGTGTACCTGGGGCCCTTTTCGAGAGGGTCAGGTTCGAAAAAGTGAACACCCCGCGACTGATCATTTCAGCCCGGTAAGTGAACAGCGCGAGGCGTTCACTTTCGCCGCCTGCGCCTGGGGCAGTTCGCGCGGGCCCCGCGAACTGCCACCTCTCACCGCCTCCGCGCGGCACCCCGGCCCAGCCAGGGGCTCTCGTGGGCGCTCAGCGCGGAGGCGGCCTGTCCCTTCAGCAGGGCAACTCTTGCGTCACGCGCACCAGCTCGTCGTCCGAGGGGTGCGTGTAGATGACGGTGGAGTCGACGCTGCGCTGGCGCGCGAAGCGCTGGGTGAGGCGGATGTCCTTCGTCCGCCGGTACACCCCAGTGCATGCGGTGTGACGGGTGCAGTGGAAGTTCAGGTGCCGATCCAGGCCCGCGCGCTCCTGCCACACCGCGAAGCCGTGGCGCACCTGCCGCGTGGACAGGCGCATGCCCTTGCGACTCAGGAAGAGCGGCGCCAGGGGCCCCACGTCGTGTCCCTGCGCACGCTTCAGGCGCAGCAGCTTCTCCAGCTTCGCGCGCACCGCGTCCGCGAGAACGATTTCCTGGGGACTCGGGTGTCGGCGGCTGCCCTTGAAGACAGTCAGCATCACGTGCCGGCGCGCGCGCCCGCGCTCGTTGAAGATGTCGCCGATGTTGAGGGCGACCAATTCGTGCTCACGCAGGCCCGAGGCCAGCGCGAGGCTGTAGAGGCAGTGGTCCCTGAAGCCCTCCTTGTGCGCCCCCGTGACGCGCAGCAGGAGCGCCACCTCCTTCTCCGTGAGCGTGCGAGGTGGGCGGGCAACAGCGGCATAGGCAGACATGGCGGCTCCGTCGTGAAGAGGACGCAGCCATACGCGCTCGGGTGCCGAGAGAAAGCAACGGAACATGCAGGGAGGACAGCGTGACGCTCGGCATCGTCAAGCGCACCGAGGATGACCTCACACAGTGGCTGGCCACCGAGTCCGGATTCATTTCCGGGCTGTGCCAGTACGACAACGAGCCGGTGGTGCTGGAGCCGTACCAGCAGTCCTTTCTCGGCAACCGCTCCCGCTTCAGGTGGGTGGCGAAGAGCCGACAGGTGGGCTTCTCCTTCCTCTTCGCTCTCGAGGCCCTGGCGCGGTGCCACCTGCGCGACGGCCACACGGCGGTCTTCGTTTCGTACAACCTCTCGGACGCTGTCGAGAAGGTGCTCATCGCCCGGCAGGTGTACGAGGAGCTGCCGCTCGCCTACCAGAAGAAGCTCGTGACGGATGCCAAGACGGAGCTGGCCTTCGAGTCGAACTCCCGAGGCCGGCGCCTCTCGCGCATCATCTCCGTTCCCGCCAAGCCTCCGCGCGGCAAGCGCGGCGATGTCTACCTCGACGAGCTGGCGCACCTGGTCAACGACCGCGAAGTCTATACAGGCAGCACCGCCCTCATCCTGCGCTCGCATGGACAACTCACAGGGGGCAGCACCCCGCTCGGCCGGCGCGGCATCTTCTGGGAGATAGACACCCAGGAACTGCGCAAGTACCCGCACCACACCCGCCAACTGGTGCCCTGGTGGCTATGCCGCTTCTTCTCCCTCGACGTGAGGCGCGCCGCAGTGGAGGCACCCCACATGTCCACCGAGGAGCGCGTCGCTCGCTTCGGGCGCCCCGTCCTCACCGAGCAGTTCGACTCCTTGCCCCAGGAGGACTTCCAGCAGGAGTTCGAATGCCTTTTACGTCGACGAGTCCTACAGCTTCCTCCCCTACGAGCTCATCCTCCCGTGCACCACCGACGAGCTGCCGATGGCCCAGGACGCCTCCGACGTGCCCGTGCCCCAGGGCCGCCTGGTGGCGGGCTTCGACGTGGGCCGCACGCGAGACCGCTCCGAGCTGGCCGTCTTCGAAGAGGTGGAGGGCCGCTTCACCTGCAGGATGCTGCGCAGCTTCGAAGGTGTCCCCTTCGCGGAGCAGGAAACCCACCTCCGTCGACTCCTGTCCGTCCTGCCCGTGGCGCGCCTCAGCGTTGATAAGAGCGGTATCGGAATGAACCTTGCCGAGAACCTGGCCCGCGACTTTCCCCAGGTGGTGGAGGAGAGCTTCACCAACGAGGCCAAGGAGCGCTGGGCCACCGACTTCAAGATTCTGCTCCAGCGCCGCGATGTCACACTGCCGCGCCAGCGTGAGCTTGTCGGGCAGATTCACTCCATCAAGCGGCGCGTGCTGCCCTCGGGGAAGGTGTCCTTCGACGCCGAGCGCACCAACCGCGGGCACGCGGACAAGTTCTGGGCAGTGGCGCTCGCGTGCCAGAAGGAGCGGACAACGGGCGGCCCGCGCATCGGCGAGATTGGGGTGCGGGTGATTGGGTGATTGGGCTGCCTTCGTAGGCATCCAAATTCTCCCAGCGCGCGCGACAACGAAGCGCTCGAACTGGCTCCCTATAACCGCATCCACAGGAGCCCCCCCTGAAACCACTCAGGATTCAAAAAAGTTGGCTCCGCGACCGATTGCGCAGATCCCATTTTGTAAAGGGCCTTGGGGATTGGTCCCCAAGGAGAAAGAAATGGCCAAGCAGCCAGTAGAGATCGTGGAGAGCATGCTGATGGAGATCGGTGGACGCCTACTCTTCGAGGACGACGACCTCAGCGGCGCGCTCGCAGATACGAACGGGTCGCCGTTTGAGTTCGACGAGGGTGAGGTTGAGCGCGCGGACTGGGATGGACGCGGGCGGATCGCTTTCCGCGCACGCATCAACTTCGTTGGAGACACCCCGGCGGAGCAAGGCGAGAACGGAGAGAAGGTCGAGGCGACCGCCACCGGCTCGTTGGTCCATGTTGATGGCAAGTGGACCATCGAGTCGGCGACCACGACCTCGACGCACGTCGTGAGGTAGCGAACCGCGCACCGAGGGCGGAGGGTCGAACACGACCTTCGCCCTCGGCTCGCCCTATTCACTGTCGTCGGCGTCATCCTCGTCTTCATCAACGAAGCCGTCGTCCCCCGGAGGGAACGTCTCGTCGTCTGGCTCGTCGTCCTCGGCTTCGAGCGTCTCTTCCAGGTAGCGGAACTTGCTGCGCCCCTCTCCGGGCCTACGGACGCTGTCTTCCGGCGTGACCTCGACGAACTCGCCGTCTTTCAGGACGAACTCCCGCATGGTGCCGGTCGCCTCTTCGTGCTCGAGTTGGCGGAGTTCGGCGGCCGTCGGCATGTGGCCTTCGGCGTCGGTCCACGACTTCCCGAACCGACTGTGTGGACCGTCGTGCCCCTTCCACAGGATGCAGCCATAAGCGAACGCCGGACCGCGGCGCCACTGCGAACGGCAGGGGCCGTGCTCCTCGACCAACTCCATGAGACGGTGCTTGCTCCCGTTCTCGACGCGTGGAGGCGGCGAGTCGGGCGGAGCAGACTGCTTCGGCGAAGCACCCGCCTTCGAGCCCGGCTTTGCACGGTGCTTCAGGTCGCGGAAGTCGATGTAGCCCGCGCTCTTTGCGAAGTTGTTCAGCCACTGCAGGTGGGGGATTCCCTCCTGCTTAGCCGCCTTCTTCGCCGAGCGCTTCAGGTGCTCGACCTCGACGCTCGTAAACGTCCGACGTGACATGGAACTCTCTCCTCAGAAAGCGCCTTAGTCGGTCGTGGCCCACTCAGGACCGCAGCGCTCAAAGGTGAGAGCGTTGGGTAACAACGTCGGTGCCAGTTCGGCTTTGCCGGTGTGGGCGGCGGGCATCCGTCGAGTGCCCCTACCCATCGTTGTACTGCTCACCTTGACTGACCGTCAACCGGGCGTAGCCGCTATAGCTCCCATGAATAGTCCTCGCGGGGCTTTGACCTTCGGGCGGCAGCCACAGGCCTCCTTTCGCAACCAAACGCAGCCAGCCGTCAATTGGCCCAATGCCCTGCCCTCGTTAGCGGCGCTCTTCGGCGCCGCTCCTCCATACGCACTCCCGTCCGATTTCTCGGCCAAGAGCACCAACAAGCGCTGGTGGTCGGTCAGCGATATACGACGCAGCCTCCGCACTCTGCGGGCGCTCACTCCTTAACCTTCAGCCAGGCCTGCCGCCGGAAGGGGTACGTCGAGCAGATGCGGCGCCACGTCCACACCTCGCTCCGCACCCACCAGTCCGCAGGCGGCTGGAGGCCGACGTCCCGCAGGTTGCCGAGGCCACGGTAGCCGACGCCGTCGAGCCCATAGGCAGCGTTGGACTCCAGCACCTGTCAGGCGACAGCAATTTCTGACCCCCTCACGCCAGTAAAACTGACCCCCTCCGGGAGGGCCGGTTGTTGCTGCTCGTCGTCGGGGGCGCCGCCGAAGCGGAGCCCGCGGGGGCTGTTTCCCCGCGGGCGGAGCGTAGGCCCTTCCCGGCCCACACGCCCGTCTTCTGCTACTCGGTGGAGCTCTGCGCCGTTGCCGTGCCGCGCGTCAGCAGCCCGGCCTTGCGCTTGTGCCGCAGCCGGTAGCTGTCGCCCTGGATGAGGAGCGTGTGGCTGTGGTGCAGCAGTCGGTCGAGGATGGCTGCCGCCAGCACGTCGTCACCGAAGACGTGGCCCCATTGGCCGACGAGCTGGTTGGTGGTGATGAGCATGCTGCCCTTCTCGTACCGGCGCGCCACCAACTGGAAGAAGAGGTGGGCGGCGCGCTTCTCGAAGGGCAGGTAGCCCAGTTCGTCGATGACGAGCAGCTTGGGCTTGGCGAAGTAGTTGAGCTTGTCGCGCAGGGCCCCCTCACTCTCGGCCTTGGCGAGCGCGGCGAGCAGCGTCGTCGCGGACGTGAAGAGGACGGAGTGGCCGGCCTCGACGGCGGCGCGCCCCAGGCCGATGGCCAGGTGCGTCTTGCCCACGCCTGGTGGCCCGAAGACGAGGACGTTCTCCGCGCTCGCGATGAAGCGCCCCTGTGCGAGCTCGCGCACCAGCTTCGCGTCCACGCCAGGCTGCGCCCGAAAGTCGAAGTCCTCGAGCGTCTTGACGGCCGGGAAGTGGGCGATGGTGATGCCCATGCTGACGCGCTTTCTCTGCTTGGCGCCCACCTCCTCGCGCAGCAAGCCGTCGAGGAAGGCCAGGTAGCTGGGCTCGCCGCGGGCCGCTTCCGACAGCAGCGCGTCGAGTCTCTCGGCGAGGTGTCCGAGGCGCAGCCGCTGCAGGTGCTCCACGACGCGCGCGTGCACGATGTCGGCGCTCACGCGGCACCTCGCTTCACGCCGCCCGCGATGGCCCTCTCGTAGTCCGCGAGGCTGCGGCCCAGCGCATTCAATGCCGAGGGTGCGGCAGCGCTCGCCACCCCCGAAACCTCCTTGGACTGCTGTCGCCACAGGCCCTGCCAGTGCTCGGCCTTGATGATGCGCGCGTGCGGCTCGCGGCCGCGTATGTGCCGAGCCACCTCGACTCCGCCGTGGAAGATGCGCACGTCGGCGTCGCCGACGAGGACCTCCACGTGCTCGCGTACGAGCCGGTGCGGCACGCTGTAGCGAATGGTGTCCACGTCGACGAGGGCGTCGTGGGCCACCCGCCGTTTCAGACGCTGCTCGCGCCGTGGCAGCGCGCGCAGCGGCAGCGCACGCAGCGCCGTCTTCTCGTCGCGCTCAAAGCGGGCCACGGGCGTCTCGTGCGTCGTGCCATGCACCCGGGCATCCGCCTCGACCATCCATGCGGCCAGGTGCGCCTGCAGCCCGGCGAAGGACTCGAAGGTGCGTCCGGCGAGCGCGTTGCGCTTGACGTACTTCACCCCCGACTCCGTCTTGCCTTTGGTGCGTGCGCGGTATGGCCCGCAGGCGCGAGGGGTGACGTCCCAGTCGCGGCAAAAGGCGGCGTAGGCCGGGTGGAAGCGCACCGTCGCGGTGTCCCTGTCGCGCCCGAGGACGAGAGCACGCGCGTTGTCGCCCAGCACCTCCAACGGCACACCACCGAAGTGCACGAACGCCGCCGCGATGCCCTCGCGCCAGTCGTCGCCCCGCTGGTTGAGGAAGGCGCGCACGAAGAGGCGGCGCGAGTGGCTCAGCACCGCCACCAGCAGGTACACCTTCACCAGCACGCCCCCGAGGAGGACTTTCTTCTCGCCAAAGTCCACCTGCATCTGCCGCCCCGGCGCGGTGTCGAAGCGCACGCTGGCCACTTGCGCCGCGCGCACCTGCTGGCGCCTGCCCTCCACCGCTCGCTGCACCGTGCGCACGCTCGCCGCGTGGCCCTCCTGCGTGAGCAGCGCCTGCACCACGACGGCGTTGCCCTCCGCCGTGCTCGCCCACAGCGCCAGCGCGCGCTCTCGGGCCGCCGCGTCCAGTGCCCGCGCCTCGGGGCGCACCTGCACCTCGGCCGCCCGCCCGTGCCGCAGGTAGCGGCGCACGGTGTTGCGCGACACGCCCACCTCGCGTGCGATGGCCTTTACGCCCCAGCCGGCCTCCGCCAGCACGCGCATCTGTCGCACCACGTCCTGCTCGACCATCGGCACCTCCGTCGGGCGGGGTGCCACGTCCTTCACTGACTCTTCCATCGCGAACTGCCTCCAGGTGCTGCGGGTGGAGGCCCCTCGGAGGGGGTCAGTTTTAGTGTCGCGAGGGGGTCAACTTTGCTGTCGCTCTACAGCACCAGTACCTTGTCCGTCTCCGCATGGTGGTCAACGGCGAGGGAGGACCGCCCGAAGCGCACTGAGCGCGCATCCCGGCCCTCCTTCGACGCCGAGCGCACCAACCGCGGGCACGCGGACAAGTTCTGGGCCGTTGCCCTGGCGTGCCAGCGCGAGCGGGGGCCCGAGCGACGAGACACCGGGGAGATTGGGGTGCGGGTGATTGGTTAGTCTCGCAAGCCAGATGACATGGCAAACACCCCTACACCCAAAGGGCATTCTTGGTCGCAAGCGAAAATCATTCATCCCGCTAACAGAAACGACTGGTCGGCGATGCGCCAACCCCAGGCCAGGACAGCCATACGGTCAGTCCGCACCCTAATCCTCTTGCGACGCGAAGCCGCGAAGAGCCTCCAGCATCGGGGCTATCACGCTTGCACAGAACGCCTCGGAGCCGATTATGTCTCCGCCAGACTGAAGCAAAGACGGGAGCACCCTCTTCGCAATTCGACGCATGTGAGGGCACGACCCCAGTTCACTATCGCCCGTCCCCATGAGCACGACTCCCTTTACGGCATTTGCAGTGTAATCGGCCCCACGCACTTCGGGCTCCTCTATCGACTCCCCTGTTCGGAAGGCTTTGAAGGCCTCTACTTTGAGTCGCGCCGGTCGCCCATCCTGGAGAAAAGCCTCTTCATAATACGGAGAAACACCCACATTCTGCATTCTGCGAAACGCATCCCGAAACGCCCGTTCAAACTCCTTCGTCACGTCATGGACGACATCTCCAGAGTGCCCCGCCCTAGCAAGCAGCGCATCACTGAGACTCAAAAACAGAGTAAATACCGGATAATTCAGACTCGTAGAGGACTTACGATTAACCTCCTCAGTCACCAACAACTCCGCAGAAAGCACGGCATTCATGACATTGAGATTCCCCCGAACGGTCCTAGCAAAGACGGAATGCCCACTCAAATCTAGCGCATAGCCAATCGACCTTGCCGACTCCGCCAATCCATCCAACGTCGGCTCTCTATATGCTGTCACGAAATTTTGAAGATATCTGTCCGGCAATGCCTGAATTATCTCAGCAAGTTTCTTTCGGGCCACATTGGCGTTCGTAGGCAACCACTCGGCACTCGGATTATGGCCTGGGTCAAAGAACGTCTCGACGATTTTTGCAGCCGCGCAATACCGCCTCTCCGCGACAACGAACGTAAATCCACATCCCACGCTGGCCACGTCATCAATAAAGTCCGCCAGCACACGGCGCCCCCTGGGGGATTTGAGTAGCGTCTTCCCTTTCGTCTCCTTTCCCTGTGGGTACTCATTGCGAACCTTTTGGATAAAGCCTACGAGCTTACCTCTCGCATCATCTGGCACCAGAAGTCCCGCAAGCACATGTACTGGCTGCTCCAGATCGAAGTAGTTAGGCCCTCCGTTTCCAGACTCATCGCAGTATAGATTCACATTCACATTGCCACCCCGACGACTGAGATCTCGACTCGCGCCCACCGCACGCGACGATACTGCCCCCCGACCTACACGGCAGCATCAAAGACACCGGCATTGCCCATGGCCGCAGCGCGGCACGCTTCGACCTCTTGGCGAGGGCAGAGGAAGCGGGGATCCGCGTGCGGGTCACCGGAAGGCGCCCACCCGATGTCACAAGCGTCGAAGCGGTGTAACCGTTCCTCCTCCTGGCGGGGTGTCCTGCGGCCCAGGCGCGTTTTCAGCAGCCGTAGAGGCAGGAACCAGTCTTAGAACCTGTGCGCTCTCCCCTGTAAGCACTCCACGAGGAACGCCCGTCAAGGTAACGATGTCGCGGTTTGCGAAGGGCAAATGCGCACACACCTCCTCGAATCCTCGCTCTGCAACCCACAGCTCAATCGCACGGCGAATCAACCGCGGCTGTTCCGGCGGAAGCTGCTCGTCCAGGGGTTCACTCCGCTTATAGCCCCTGCGAGCGTAGTTGATGTGAAGCCGAGTCATCGCGTCGTCGCTCAAAAATCCCAATCTCTGGGCCTGCATCATCATCATCCGCACAGAGACCTTCCAGCGCATCTTCAACTCAAAAAAACCATCCAGAGTGAATGACTTCACCTCGTGTCGAAATGCCTCTGGGGGAAACAGCAAGGCCGCAGCAAATCGATGAGCTTGATTCTCAAAGGCACGCCACTCACTTGGCTTATTGAGTCGCGACTGTTCAACTCCTCGATGAAGCACAAGGTGACCGAGTTCATGCGCAACATCGAAGCGCGAACGCGGTCCCGATTCTTTGTTAGCAGCCAGCAGACCTACAGCGTGATCTGGGAAGAACTGAGACAAACCATCCAAAGCATCTGCATCAACCTGGGCCCGCGCCAACAGAACGCCATGCTTCTCCAGCAACGCAACCATGTTGCTAATTGGCCCTTGTCCCAACCCCCAGTAGCGCCGCGTTTCGACCGCAAATCGCTCTACTTCACCATCCGAGAGAGCAAGCGGATCCCTTGGAATCGCAAAGTCCGGCAAACTCATGGAAGGCAGATCGACAAACTGGCCAACTACAGTTCCGAGCCGGTGTAGCCAGCTTAGCTTTGCCTCTGCGGCATTGCAGGCAGCAACACTTGTCGAGCGCTGTGCGCGGTAGAAGACCGCGCTTCCAGGTTGTTCCTCCACGGGCATGAGAAAGTAGCGTTCAGGCACATCGAGCGCGTCGCACAACCGCCGCAACACATCGGCTCGAGGACTAGAGGCGCCTTTCTCATAACCATAGATAGCAGGCACACTGATCTCAACACGCTCGGCGAGCGCGCGCACGGGGATACCGCGCTCAAGGCGCGCCTCCACCAAGCGTGAGCCAATGAAGCCTGGAGTACCTAGAATCATTCGTCCTCTGTAACAGGAATCTTATTGTTACGGGGGATGATACTCAGATGCGGCTCGTCTTCAGTCCGCTCCTCCTCGAACTCCGTCGACAGGCTCTGCTCGGGGTTATTAGGAGCCTTGTTATCACGGCCGACGATACGCAACGGCGGCTCTGCATCCGTAAGGTTCACTTCGAACTCTGCCTCGGAGGGGAGGTTAGCGTCGCTGGAGATCGCCGTAGACAAATCTCGCGCGGCATCAATCGAGTTCAAGGGGCCACCGAGTTCGCGAATCAACTGGTGCAAGGACTTGATATCCACGTACTTCTTCTTCCTGTGGTGCGGGAACCCGACGTGCGCAAACACAGGCAGACCGCTCTCCTCTTCGACGTCGCTTGAGTAGCCGAATACTGCGTAGAGCTGCGCCTCTGCTAACGGCTGCTCCTCTTCCATTCCCATCCGCGCCAGCATGGAGAGCTGGTTTCCACCGGCCAATGACGTTCGATACTCGGCTTCCCGCGGGAACTCGTTGGGAGACTGCACTGCTACTGCGGTGAACTTGATTCCCCCCAGAGTCACCTCGAGGTGCTTCGTCGCGAAGTTCGCGTTGAGCACTGCTCGCGCGCGTCCTCCGTACTTGCGAGCCACCGGTCCCCAAAGCTGGTTGAAGAACTCCCGCCGCACGTGGGCAAAGGCACCTTTGCGCCAGTCAGCCTCCAGACCTCGGAGACTTGCCGCAGCGATGCGATTCGCATCGCGAAGCGCACGCAGCGTGTCCAGGAAGAAGCCAGCCGGAACGCGCTCGTCCATGTACTTCACCGGCTCCGGAACCCAACTGCGTGACGCCATGTTTGACCCCTCGGTCCTCGCCGCATCGCTGACACATCAGCAATGCGGCCTAAACTCGAAGAATATTATAGAAATGAGGCCGGAGGCGCAAGGTTCTCAACCTAGTGACCAAACTGAATGGGCGTCCCACGAAGTGGGAGAGTTCCACACTGCACACATGCGCCCCCTGACTGCACCGCCTCCTGTGAGCGGAGCCTGTGTCAGCGCGAGTTCTGCGGACTCAGCGCGCCTTGACCTTCAACCAGCCCTGCCGCCGGAAGGGGTACGTCGAGCAGATGCGGCGCCACGTCCACACCTCGCTCCGCACCCACCAGTCCGCAGGCGGCTGGAGGCCGACGTCCCGCAGGTTGCCGAGGCCACGGTAGCCGACGCCGTCGAGCCCATAGGCAGCGTTGGACTCCAGCACCAGCACCTTGTCTGTCTCTGGGTGGTGGTCCAGAACGAGGAAGGTGTGCCCGGAGTCCCACTGGCTGCGCCACCCCTGGATGAGCGTCCATGGGTGGGGAGGCACATCCGCCGACGGCGCACGCAAGGCCATGCCGGACTCGACGGCCGCCGTCACGGGAGAAAAGTAGTCCTGGGTGGAGGCGATCATCATCTGCCGGTGGCGACGCGCGTCCCACGAGAAGGCCGCACCATGCGCCTCGGAGAAGGCCTTCACCAACAGGGCCTCGACGAAGGTGCAGCAGTTGTTCAGCCGGGGCGGCGCCAATGGGACACGGACGCCCGGCAGCGCCCACGGGTAGTACGCCCTGCTCACGTCGTACCGGTAGTCGACGAACGCCCACAGGAGCGCGAAGAGACGCTCCTCCTGGATGGCCAGCGGCTCATTGGCGAACGACAGCCGGGCCATGGCAGGGGCACCCTCTTGGGAGACGAGCGTCGCGTAGCGCTGCGTGCGCCAGCGCGTGCACACCCAAGTGTCGAGTCCGCTCAACTGGGGCGCCACCAGCCGGGCGTAGTCGGTGTCGGGCGTGGGATAGCGGGCCTTCTCCTCGAGCACGAGATAGTCGCCCGCCTCGACATAACCCTCGGGTGACTTGCTCGTGTCCGGCAGCGCGAAGCCACGCAGGCGCGCGGGCAGCCTCGCGACACGGTAGGTGTCCATGGTGTCTCCTCCGCGTTGAAGAGGGGCTTCAACGTGTTCGATAGGGACGGCACAGCAGCGGCCTCCCTGGCGTGTCGCAGTTCGTCTCGACACACCCGCAAAGCACTCCCACCCGATGTCCCCGAAATTGGGCCCGAGGCCTTTGTCCTCGCTGGAGGTGAGGCGCGCGGCCCCCAACGCCCCCGCACGTCGAGGGCGCCCCTCCCACCGCGCGCCTTGCCTCCACCTGGTGCGGGAGGCCCGTGTGCAGAGCGTCGTCAGAGTCTTCGTCCTCTCCTCCCCCTCGGGCGCGGCACGCCCCGGGCCGGAGTTCACCATCGAGGCCAGCACCCACGACGGCCTGCTGGAGGCGCTGCACGCCGAGCTGGCAGCCCGCGGCCAGCGCGTCCGCGCCGTCTCCCACACGCCCACGGGCCTCCTGGCCTACGTGGAGGACCGCCCGTGACAGTGCCTACGGAAGTCCACCAGGCTGAGGAGCGCCTCCAGGACATCCTCAAGACGGTGGTGGTAGGCGCCCGTGTCGACGAGCCCGCCAGTCGTCCTGGCGGAGAGGAGGCATTGGCCTTCTCCGACGCGGGTGCGCTCCAGCCCCCATATGAGCCGGAAGCGCTCTGCCTCCTCGTCGAGCACTCCAACTCGCTGAGGCAGAACGTCGACGCCTACGCGACGAACATCGACGGCTTCGGCTTCCGCTTCGAGCCCGCCATCGACTTCGACGCCGACGGAGCCCGGGAGAAGGTCGCCGACGCCATGGCCCTGGAGCGTCTGTCCGCGCGTGACGCGGGCACGCTGCCTTCAGGGACGGCCCTGCGCCCCTCGGACGAGGAAGTCGCCGCGCATGAGGAGGAGGTTCGTCAGCAGGCCCGGGTTGAGAAGGCCCGCCTGGAGTCCTTCTTCGATTTTTGCTGCTTCGACTCCAGCTTCGTCGAGCTGCGCCGCCGCACCCGCCACGACCTCGAGGTGACGGGCAACGCGTACTGGGAGGTGCTGCGCGACGGAAAGGGCGACATCGCCCGCTTCGTCTACGTCCCCTCGTACACGGTGCGACTCCTCCCTCTGGATAAGGAGGCCGTCGAAGTGCGCGAGCGCGTGCGCATCTCCGCCGTCAGCTTCGACACCGTCACCACCCGCCGACGCCTGCGCCGCTACATCCAGGTGCAGGGCAGCGAGCGGGTGTACTTCAAGTCCTTCGGGGACTCGCGCGTCATCTCCCGCCTCACGGGCCGCGCCTTCCCGGACGTCGCCGCCCTCAAGGCCGCGGACGCCTCGGACGGCCCCGCCACGGAGCTCATCCACTTCGCGATTCATTCGCCACGCTCTCCCTATGGCATCCCGCGCTGGGTGGGCACCCTTCTGTCCGTCCTCGGCTCCCGGCAGATGGAGGAGGTCAACTACCTCTACTTCAACAACAAGTCCGTCCCGCCCCTGGCGCTGCTCGTCTCAGGAGGACGGCTCTCCGACGCCTCAGTGCCGCGCATCGAGCGCTTCATTGAGGAGAACCTCAAAGGCAAAGCCAACTTCCACAAGATTCTCATTTTGGAGGCCGATGGCTCCGGAACAGGCGACGGGGGCCGCGCGAAGATTGAGCTGCGCCCTCTGACGGACGCGCAGCAGCAGGACGCCCTTTTTCAGCAGTATGACCAACGCAACATCGACAAGGTGGGCAGCGCCTTCCGTCTGCCACCGCTGTTGCGCGGCGACGGGCGTGACTTCAACCGCTCGGTGGCGGAGGCACAGCTCCGCTTCGCCGAGGACCAGGTGTTCCAGCCGGAGCGCGACGAGTTCGACTTCCTCCTCAACCGAAAGGTGCTCGCGGACATGGGCGTGCGCTTCTGGCGCTTTCGCAGCCAGACGACGGCCACGAGAGACCCCGAGCGCATGACGGAGATGGTCGAGCGCCTGGTCCGCGTGGGTGTGCTGACTCCCGAGGAGGGCCGCCACCTGGCCGGCGACATCTTCCACCGCGAGTTCCGCAAGATTGGGGACGACTGGGTGAAGCGCCCCATCACCCTCACGCTGGCGGGCATCCAGACGGGCGTCGAAGACCTGAAGCCCCAAAAGGACAGGGGCTTGCTTTTGGGCGAGGCCAAGCGCCTCTTGGGGCTGCGCGAAGAGCTTCGTGCCGAGGAGGAGCGCCTGTCGCAAGGGCGCCTGGCGCTGGCCCGCCGCTACATGGACACCGAGCACGTCCCTGTCCCCCGCGAAGAGTTCGACACCTGGTTCTCGGGGAAGCCCACATGACGCCCGAGCAACTCCAGCGCGCGTGGGTGCTCCAGGCCCAGGCCGACGCCGAGCGCGGTGTCCTGGAGTGCCGCATGTGCCGCAGGCGCGGCCCCCTGGAGGAGACGACGACGCTGTGGCGCAACGGTCTGCTCGTCTTCGCCTTGTGCGACAGGTGCGCAGGCGGCCACGACGTCGTCTTCTCCCCCACCCCGGCTGGCGTCGAGGTGCGCGCCAGGCGCCGCACCCCCGTGGAGCTGGTGACGCAGGAGGCGCCCCATGTGCACGGCTCCCGCTGATGGCCTCCTCCTCCTGCACGAGGCGCGGGCGATGGCGGACACCCTCCTTGGAGACGTCCTGCGGCTGCCGGTGGCCAAGGCCCTGGACGTTGGCACCGCCGCGGGCATGGACCGGGCCGTGGCCCTGCTCGCCGCGCGCCTCCGCCGCGCCGTCGGGCGCGCGGACGTGGATGCCATTAGAGAGGCGGTGGCCATCCTCGACGTGGACTGGAGGGCGACGACGGCGGCCCAGCGCAGGCGTCTCGTCGCCCAAGCCCTGGAGGCAGCCGGCCGGCAGACAGTCGTCATCCCGTCCCGCATCCAGTCGCCCCTCGGTGACGCGGCCGAGGAGGTGGTGGCGTCCACCCGCAGCCACGCCCGGCGGGAGCAGGGGCTCGCCATCGCCGCCCGATTCAACGCCGTGGACAGGCGCGTGGCCCAACACATCGTCCGCACCCAGGGCAACTTCGTGCGGGACGAGTACGGACGCAGGTTGGACACCTTCGGCGCGGAGGCCCGGCAGCTCGTGGCCGAAGGACTGGAGGCAGGCCTGGGGAGAAGCGACATCGCCGAGTCCCTGGAGCGGGCCGCGCGTGGCGCCCTCATCGAGCGGGCCCCCTTCTACTGGGAGGTGGTGGCGAGCCACTTCATCGGCCAGGGGCGCTCCTTCAGTCAGATGAGCAGCTACGCCGAGGCCGGCATCCGCAGCTACCGCATTGAGGCTGTCCTCGACGAGGCCACCACCCAGGTGTGCCGCTTCCTCCACGGGCGGACATTCTCCGTGGGAGAAGCCCTCCAACGCTTCGAGCGCGTCGAGTCGCTCGAGCGCCCAGAGGATGTGAAGCAGGAGCTGCCTTGGGTGCGCGAGCGCCTGGACGCGGACACCGGTCGCGCGTTCCTCTACGTCAATCGGGGGAGCCAGGAGATGCGCCTGGCCGAAGTGCTCCGCTCCGCCGCTGGCACCCGAGACGAAGTCGGCGAGTTCCGCACCCTCGCTTCTGACAGGCAGCTCGCGGACGCCGGCGTGGGCTTCCCGCCTTACCACGGCCTCTGCCGCACCACGACACTCGCCGTCACTTAGTGATGTCCCCGATTTCGCGTCGCAGGCCTTTGTCTCTTTCGGAGACGAAACGCGATGCAGGCACCCTCGACACCTTCCACCACCTCACCTCCGACGCCGGAGGGCAGCACGACGACGCAGGAGTCGACCTCCACGGCCAAGGCCGAGGCGACGCCCATCGTCTGGCCTCGCGACCTCAATCTCCCCACCTCGGGAGAGCTGACGTGGGGCTTCGACCCGGAGGGCCTCCAGGATGGGTGACGCCCTCACGAAAGCCCTCGCCCGGGCCCGGCACGTCCTGGAGTCCCTCCAGGGTGAGCCGGTGGAGAAGACCATCTGGGGCAGCCCTGCTGGCAAGAAGCGCCTGGCGAAGCGCCTGGTGGCAATGCTGCCCGCGCACAAGACGTACGTGGAGCCCTTCGCCGGCAGCGCCGCCGTCCTCTTCGAGAAGGCCCCCTCGGACGTCGAGGCCATCAACGACGCGGACCCCGAAATCGCCGACGCGTACCGGCTCCTCCAGAAGCTGACGCCAGCGGGCCTCGCCAAGCTGAAGAAGCTGCCGTGGGTCGGCGACGAGAAGACCTTCAAGAGCCTCTTCGATTCCAAGCCGAAGGGGGACGTGGAGCGCCTGCACCGCTTCCTCTACCTGACGCACTTCTCCTACGGGAAGCTGCGCGGTCGCAGCGTCAGCCCCAACGGCATGGGCGTCGAGGCGAAGACGCTCGCCCGCATCGAGCAGCACGCCCCCCGCCTCAAGCGCGTGAAGGTGTACGGCGGCGACTACGAGAAGGTGGTCCGCAAGTACGACGGGAAGGACACCGTCCTCTTTCTCGACCCTCCGTACCCTGGGTACAACGTCGACGTCGGTGAGGGCGACTTCGACGAGGAGCGCTTCTACGGCGTCCTCAAGTCGCTGAAGGGCCGCTGGCTCATGACGTACGGCATCCGGGGCAAGCTGCCCGGGATGCTGAAGGGCTCCGGCTTCGTGGTGAAGCGCATCCGGACGCCTCGCACCATCGCCGCCATGCGCGGCGTGGGCGGCTCCTCCGTGCTGACGCAGCTCCTCGTCTCCAACTACCAGCCCGCCGCGAAGGCGCTGGAGGGTGGCCCGGACTTCACGGTGGACGACTGGCAGCCGGAGGAGTCGCCCGACACCGCCTCCTTCCTCGCGACGAAGCCGCTCCTCAAGGGCGTCGAGCCCGACGACGAGCGGTACGTCCTGGGCGTCGTCCTGGAGCCGGAGACGGTGGACGCGCAGGGCGACATCTACTCCGCCGCGGAGATTCGTCAGGCGGCACACCGCTTCATGGAGGAGTTCGGCGGCCTGGGGCTCATGCACCAGATGCGCGTCAACGGGCACGTGAAGGTGCTGGAGAGCTACCTGGCCCCCGTCGACTTCAACCTGGGCGAAGTGCCGGTGCGCAAGGGCACCTGGCTTCTCGCCGTGCGCGTCCTCTCCGACGAGCTCTGGGGCCGGGTGAAGGACGGGCAACTGACGGGCTTCTCCATTGGCGGCACCGCGCGCCGCCTCCCCGAGGCATCGCCCCCTACCGAGCCCCCCCCTTCCGAAACACCTGCCGCTGACTCCCAGCCGGAGGCCGCATGACGAGCACCACCCAAGGCTCCGCGCCCGTCCACCGCCTCGTCGACATGGTGGTGGAGGAGGTGTCCCTCGTGGACAGGGCCGCCAACAAGCACCGCTTCCTCCTCGTGAAGAGAGACGACATGCACGACGCTCCCCAGGACTCCACGCCGGCCGAGGGCGCCAGCCCCACCACCTCGGACACCTCCAAGGCCGAGGACACCGTCCTCGCCTCCGCCCAGCAGGCCCTTGAGGCAGTGACGGCCCTCGTCGAAGCGCTGACGTCCACGGACGGCATCGACGGCGTGCGCGTGGTGGAGGTGGCCCAGCACCTGCGCGCGCTCGCCGACGCACTGGAAGAGGACGAAGACGACTCCGAGGACGAGGAGGACGTCGAGGCGCGCGCCAAGGCCGCCAACGCCGCGCCGGCTCCTCAGCCGGCTCCGCCCGCACCGAGCCCCGACTCCTCCGGCGTCATGGAAGGACTGACGAAGCTCACCGACGCCGTCCGCGCGCTGGAGGGCAGTGTGAAGGAGCAGCACCAGCGCCTGGGCCGAGTGGAGAAGCAGTTCGGCCTGCCCAACAGCAGCGCCCCCGCGGAGCGTCCGCCCAAGCCCACCGTAGAGGACGTCGGTTGGCCCCTCGACCTCAACAAGCCCCTCAACCGGGAGAGCGTCGACAAGGCCCTCTCCTTCCACGACGTCGGATGAACGTCCCCACCCGCCACCAGGAAGCCTCAACGCCGAAGGAATCCCCATGAGCCGTCTCGACAACAGCACCCTCTTGGCCAAGGCGGACCTGGCCCTCGCCGACCTCACGGCCGGCGGCGGCATCCTCCAGCCCGCCCAGGCGCAGAAGTTCATGCGCCTGCTCATCAAGCAGTCCGTCCTGCTGCAGCAGTGCACCGTCGTCCCCATGGCGGCGCCCAAGCAGCAGTTCTCCAAGCTGAAGTTCGGCAGCCGCATCCTCCGTCCCGGTCAGGAGGCCACCGCCGTCCCCGCTGCCCAGCGCGTGAAGCCGGACCTCTCCCAGGTGGAGCTGGACGCCAAGCTCTTCAAGGGCGAAGTCAGGCTCAGCGACGAAGTGCTCGAAGACAGCATCGAGCGCGGCGAGCTGCGCCAGACGCTCATGGAGATGATGGCGGACGCCATCAGCCGCGACATGGAGGAGATCCTCGTCAACGGGGACACCGCCTCCGCCGACCCCTTCCTCGCCACGCTGGACGGCGTGCTGAAGCAGGCCACCAGCAACGTCGTGGACGCGGCCGGCGCGCCCATCTCCAAGGACGTCCTCGGCGACCTGCTCAAGTCGCTGCCCTCGGAGCACCTGCGCGACAAGAGCAGCATGGGGTTCCTCTTACCAGCGTCGACGCGGACCTGGACTACCGCAGCACGCTGGCGGAGAGGGCCACGGCTGTCGGCGACAAGTTCCTCGAGGGCGACGCGCCGGTCCTCTACTCGGGCGTCCCGCTGCGGCCGATTCCCCTCTGGCCGGAGAACCTCGGCGCGACGAATGACCGCACCGCGGTGTTGCTGTGCAACCCGAAGAACATCCACGTCGGCATCTGGCGGCAGATTCGCATCGAGTCTGCGCGGGACATCTCCGAGGGCACGCTGAAGGTGGTGGCCACGCTGCGCTTCGACGCGAAGTTCGCCGAGGAGTCCGGCACGGCCAAGGCCATCAACGTGCAGTTGTGAGGCCCACCACCATGGATAATACCTATCTCGTCCGACTGAAGGCCTACGACGCGCGCCGCGGCCACGTGCTTCGGCGCTACACGTATGCCGGCATCAAGTTTCAAGAGGAACGCGGGTGGTACCGGGTGGAGAAGCCGGTGGCCGACTACCTGCGCACGGTGCGCCAGTTGCCCGGCGACGCCTACTCGCCGCTCGCCTTCGACGTGAGCACGGACGCCGAAGCGAAGGCCATCGACGCGGCCGAGGCCGATGAGGCCAAGGTGAAGCGCAACGCCAGCGACGAGCTGAAGCTGAGTGCGGCGCGGCCCGGCGGCACGCTGACGACGGAGGACCTCCCGAAGGCCAGCGAGGAGAAGGACACGCGTCGCGCCAAGCGAGAGAAGGACTGACGTGTACGCCATGGTGGCCGACATGCGCGCCGAGGGCGTCACACCGGCCATGGCGGGCGACACCCGCCTGGCCGTCCTCCTCGAAGAGGCGACGCGCACCATCGACAAGGTGACGGGGTGGCACTTCGAGCCGCGCCCGGCGACGTTGCACTTCGACGGGCGCGGCACCCCGTCCCTCTGGCTGCCGGTGCCACCCATCCGCCTCTACCGCCTGGCGCTGTACGGGGCGGACGTGTCCTTCTCCAAGGAGCGCTTGGTGGTGGTGGGCGCTCCGGTAGGCGCAGGCTTCGACGGGCCTCGCCTCACCTTCCGCCATGGCCGTGTCTTCCCGCGCGGCGAGGGCAACGTCACGGTGGGCGCCCGCTGGGGCTACACCGAAGCGGACGGGACGCCCGAGGGGCGCACGCCGCCCGCCATTCGCCGGGCCTGCATGCTCCTCGTCCTGCGCAGCCTCTCGCCTCTGGCAGATGAGGCTTCCCTGGAGGAGCGCACGCGCTGGCGCGTGGTGGAGGAGAGGACGCGCGAGCAGAGCTATCGCCTCGACAGTGTCCGCCCCTCGGTGCGGCCACTCACTGGAGAGCCAGAGGTGGACACCCTCCTCGCCCCCTACGTGAAGCCCTCCTTGCCCGGAGCGGCCTGATGAGGGGCAGGATCATCTTCCCTTTCCTCGCGGAGCTGCACCGCTTGGACACCGCCACCATGGCGGGCCCCGGCCCGGGCCTCCATGCCAGCGGGTACGACGCGGACTTCCGCGAGCCGGTACTCGAGGACGCGGACGACGACGGCCTGGCCGAAGCCTACCGTCGCGAATTTCCGCCTGTGCGTGTCCCCTGCCAGGTGGAGCCGGATGCCTTTGAGTCATTGCGCATGACTCCTTCCGGCAACAGCCCCAGGACGAGCTTCGAACTCGTCTTCCACTTCCGCGACTTGGAGCGCCTCGGCCTCGTCGACGCGGCCACGGGCGACGCCCTCATCCGCCCCAGCGACAGGCTGGGGGGCCTCTACGACGTCGCGGGCGCCCTCGTGCAAGCCGTGAGGACGCCTCCAGGGCTGTACGTGACGGAGGCGCGCCCCATCGGCTTCGGCCTCCACCGCCGGAGGCCTCGCCGAAACCTCCTTCTCGTCACCTTCAACGACAGGCCCCAAGCCCGAGGACTCACGTGAAAACACTTCTGCTCACCTCCCTTCTCGCCACCGCCCTCCTCACCCGCTGCCGCGCACCGGACGGCTGCGCGCCGGTGTCCACGCGCTGCGCCGGCAACGTCGCCGAAATCTGCAACGGCGACGGCAACTGGCAGGTGCTCGCCGACTGCGACGCGGTCAGCGAGCACAGCAGCGCGGCCTTCACCTGCACCTACGTCAACGAGGAGGGCGTCTCCGGTCACACCTGCCTGCCCAACACCGTGGACGCGGGCGCCGAGGAAGGCGGTGTCCTGTGAAGGGCTACCTCCAGTCCCTCCCCGGCGTGGGCGGCCTCTTCCAGCGCGACATCCAGCCCTCGGAGGTGTGGGCCTTCTGGAAGTACATGCAGGAGCGCTTCCGCACCAAGACGGCCAACAAGGCCGACTCCCTCGAAATGCAGCTTGCGGCCGAGGCGCTGCAGCGCATGGGCATCCTCGACAGGCAGCGCTTCCTGGAGAAGTACGCCACCACCGTGGGCCGCACCCTCTACCTGCCCTTCGAGGTGGGCGTGCCGAAGGGCGGCTGGGACTTGTGGGCCCAGGTGGTGGTGTGCGTCCACGAGCACCAGCACGCCGTCCAGCATGACGAGGAGGGGCCCAGCTACGAGCTGGCCTACCTCACCAGCCCCGCCGCTCGGGCCAAGTACGAGGCCGAGGCGTACACCTGCAACCTGGAGCTGCACTACTGGCGCTACGGCACCCTGCCCGCCGTGCGGCCCATGGCCGAGGGCCTCAAGCACTACGGCTGCCGGCCGGAGGATGTGGAAGTCGCCGCGCACACCCTGGCCCTCACCTCCGTGTCCGTCCGCCACGGCGCGGTGGTGAGTGAGGCCACCCACGTGGCCCTCGAGTGGCTCAACTCGCACGTCCCCCACCTGCGGGCGAAGAAGGGCTGAGACGCACATGGCCGTCTCGCGCACCGGAGACTGGGCACGGGCCCGCCAACTGCTGGCGGCGGGCTCGTCGCGCCTTGAAGGGGCGATGCAGACGGCCCTGCGCCAGGAGGCGCACGCCCTGCGCAAGGAGGTGGTGCAGGGCCTCACCCAGCAGGCGCCTGGTGGTGAGCCCATCCGCCCGCCTTCGCCCCTCACACTGGCGGCGCGCCAGCTCGCTGGTTTCAACGGGACGAAGGCCCTCCTCGTCTCCGCGGCGCTGCGCAATTCCATCTCCGTCGTCGTGGAGGGCGACGAGGCTTTCATCGGTGTGTCCCGCACCGCGAAGGGGCCCGACGGCGATTCCCTCGTCGACGTGGCGCAGCTCCAGGAGTACGGCGGGCCGCCCGTCGTCATCCCCATGACGCCGAAGATGCGGCGCTTCCTCTTCGCGCTGCTCCTCCAGGCCGGCCTGGCCGGCCAGTCGCGCAGCAGCGGCCAAGGGCGCGGAGTGGTTGTGACGCAGACGCCCGCGCGGCCCTTCCTGCGGCCCGCCTTCGCACGGTTTCGCCAGGGCGCCAGCCGCCGCTTCCTCGCGCGCGTGGCGAAGGAGCTGGGCCTCGGAGGGCCCGGGTAATGGCCATCCCCGCCCTCGCCTCCGTGACGCCCTCCTCCGGGCCCACCAGCGGAGGAGACATTCTCCGCCTCTCCGGCACGGGCTTCGCCGCGCGGGTGGCCGTGCGCCTGGGCGGACTGCGCGCGGAGGTGCTCTCCATCCGTGAAGAGGCGGGCACTGCCCACGTGGACGTGCGGACGCCGCCCAACGCAGTGGCGCTCGTCGACGTGGAGCTGCACAACCTCTCCGCGGACGGACGCCCCGTTCCAGGCGAGGCTGCTGCCCTTCCGGGGGCGTACCGCTACCTGCGCCCGCGCGTCGCGAAGGAAGCGGCGCTCACCCGTCTCGTGCGCACGTTGCTGCGCGAGCTGAAGCGCCAGGTGGTGGCCAACGTCAGCGCCAGCGTCTCCGTCGACTACGACGACACGGTGGCGGACGGCCTCAACGTCATCGCCATGGCCTCTCTGCCCTCCGTGGTGCTGTCAGGCCCCACGCTGCGCGAGAGTCGTCGCTACTCCACCAACGTCCTTCACGAGGACGTCGTGCAGGGCCCCTCCGGCGCGGAGCTGGTGCGCAGGCGCCCTGCGTACACGGTGGACTTGGCCTTCACCCTCACGGTGGCCTCCGCGCGCACCGCCGAACTCTTCAACCTCATGGCCGCCGTGGCCACCTTCCTCAACCGCAACCGGTGGCTCTCCATGCCAAGGGACGCGGAGGACGCCTCACTCGGCACCGTCCGCTGGGAAATGGACGCGGACGGCGAGGCGCGCGCGCAGCTCGGCAGCCGCGACGACGTGCGGGCCTTCACGTGGGGATTCCTCGTGCGCGGCTTCGACGTGGACGAGGGCCTGCCCTTCGACCTCGGCAAGGCCGTCTCCGAAGCCCAACTCGAAGCGGACTCTCTCTCCGGAGGCACCTCATGAGTGTCACCCTCACCAATACCCTGGGCAGGCTCGTCACCTTCCTCCTGCCTCATGAGCCGTACTGCGTCGCTCGCGGCGAGTGCGCCTGCAGCGTGCAACCAGTCCGTGGCGGCCGGCGCCTGCCCTCCTCCCTCACCCTGGCCACGGGTGTGTCGCTAGAGGACGTGCCCGAGGCCGCGCTCTCCGTGCCCGCGGTGGCGGCTGCCATTCGCCGGGGCGAAGTCGCCCTGAAGCGGCAAGCCCCCACGGCCCCGCCGTCGTCGCCCCCCTCTGCCGCGCCGGAGGTGTCGGCGCGCATGTCCCGCAAGAAGCGAGGTGCCTCGTGAGTCGTGAACTGCTGTCGTCGAAAGTCGTCGTGGAGGAGGAGGAGCCGCGCGTCCGTGGCATTCCCTCGGCGCCCACCTCCGTGGCCGGCGCCGTGGGCCTGGCGCAGAGAGGCCCCATCGGCCAGGCGGTGCTGTGCACCTCCTTCGAGGAGTACCAAGCCACCTTCGGCGGCTTCACGCCGGACTCGGACCTGGCCCTCGCCGCCATGGGTTTCTTCGAGCAGGGCGGCAGCCACTTCTGGGCGGTGCGCACCGTCCACTACGAGGACGCCTCCAACCCCGAGTCGCACACGGCCACGCCTGCTGCGGCGGCCCTCACCACGGGCGGCGGGCCCACGCCCGCCGTCGTGCGCGGCACGTTGCGTCCCCCCTTCACCCTGGCCAACGGCCAGCGCCTGGAGGTGTCCGCCAACGGCGCCGAGGCGGTGGACGTCGTTTTCTCCGGCACCGCGGCTTCCGTCTCCGCGGGTCGCCCCGGCCCCTACACCCTCACCGCCGGGCAGTCGCTCCGGGTGCGCGTCGACGACGGTCGGGACGTCTTCATCCCCTTCAGCGAGGAGGACTTCGGCGACATCACCCAGGCCACTGCCCAGGAGGTGGCCGCCGTCCTCAACGCGGGACTCATCGGCGGACGCGCCACCGTGGAGGCCGGTGTGCTGAGAATCGCCAGCGACACCCAGGGCGCCTCCAGCCGCCTGGAGGTGGGCGACGCGGTCGCCAACACAGTCTTCGGCTTCGCGGGCGGCCCGCAGGTGGGGAGCGGCAACGTCCAGAGCCTGCGCGCTGTCGAGTTGGCCGAGGTACGCGCCCTCGTGGAGGCGGCGGTGGCGGGCGTCCGTGTGGCACCGTCATCCCTGGGGGCCCTGCAGTTGCGCACCCAGTCCACGGGGCCTGGTGCCTCTTTGCGTGTGCAGGGAGACGCGAGCTCCGGCCTCGGACTCGACGCGCTCCTGCATACGGGCGACGCCTCCGGCGCCACCGACGTCCTCCACCTGGAGGCCAGGGACGCAGGCGCCTACGCCAACCGCCTCGAGGTGGAGGTGCGGCCCCCGACGAATGGAGCTCCCGAAACCTTCGACGTCCTCGTCCTCGAGGACGGTGCCTACCGCGAGTCCTTCCCCAACCTCTCCTCGGCCCAGGGCGACGCACGCTACGTCGAGCGCGTCCTCAATGACGAGCGCACCGGCTCCACCTACGTCCGGGCCTTCATGGTGCAACCGGACGCGATTCCTGACGTGCAGACGGTGGCCCTCTCGGGTGGTGCGGACGGCCTCGTCGGCCTGGACGACGCGGACTTCATCGGCTCGGAGGCCGGCCGGAGCGGCCTTTTACGCGCTCGACGAAGTGCAGGACCTCTCCCTTCTCCTGGTGCCCGGGCGCGCCACGCCCGCCGTCCACAACGCGATGGTGCGCTACTGCGAGGTGGCGCGCGACGGCCTCGTCTTCGCCGTCCTCGACTCGCCCGCGGGCTACAGCGCCACGGACATCGTATCCTACGTCTCGCAGGAGGCCGCCCTCGAAGGGCTCTCTGAGCACGCGGCCCTCTACTGGCCCCGCGTCAAGGTGCTCAACCCCGCCCGCGGCGTCTTCGGCAACCTGGAGCAACTCGTCGTCCCGCCCTCCGGCATCATTGCTGGCGTCTTCGCGCGCAACGACGGCACGCGCCCCGGTGGTGTGTATGAGGCTCCCGCGGGCATCGAGGCCGGGCGCATGTTCGGCGTCCTGGGCTTCGAGTCCAAGGAGTGCCTCGAAGAGAAGAAGCGGGACCTCGTCTACCCCCGCCGCATCAATCCGCTCACCACCGGGCCTGGGCAGCCGCGCTACATCGACGGCTCGCGCACGCTGAAGGCGGGCGGCAACTTCCCCTACGTCGCCGAGCGCCGGGGCGTGTCCTTCATCGAGCGCAGCCTCAAGGCGGGCTTGCAGTTCGCGCGGCACCGCAACAACACGGAAGGGCTGCGAGCCCAGGTGCGGCGCTCCATCGCCACCTTCCTCCTCGCGCAGATGAAGAACGGCGCCTTCCGCAGCCAGGAGCCCGCCAAGGCCTTCTTTGTCGACGTCTCGGACGCGCTCAATCCGCCGTCCGCCGTCTTCGCCGGAAAGCTGGTGGCGCGCATCGGGCTCGCCACCAACAAGCCCGCCGAATTCATCGTCCTGCGCATCGCCCAGGACACCCGCGCCCTCGAAGCCGAGCTGGCTTCGGCGGGCTTGTAAGGAGACTGGCCATGGCCATCATCGGACAGCCGCGCAGCTTCCATAAGCGTTTCAAGTTTCTCTGTGAGGCTGACGGCCTCGGGCACTCCGGTTTCCAGAAGTGCAGCGAGTTGTCCGTCGAGGTCGCCAACGTCCAATACTTCGAGGGCGGCAGCCTCATCCCCAACAAGTCCCCGGGGCGCCTCACGTTCTCCGACGTCACCCTCGAGCGCGGCGCCACGCAGGATCACGAACTCTTCGACTGGTTCCAGGACGTCGTGCACACCACGAGCGGACTGGGCCTGCCCGATGCGCTCTACAAGCGCAACCTCGACATCGTCCAGCAAGATAGGGACGGCACCACGTTGCGCCGGTGGAGCCTCTCCCACGCGTGGCCCGTGAAGTTCATCGCCGGGGAGTGGGACAACGAGAGTGACGAGAACGTCATCGAAAGCGTCACCCTCACCTACGACTTCTTCGAGCTGGCCAAGTAGGACTCAGCCAGTCACGTACTTTCCATGAGTGCTGCACCCCGGCGGGCGCCTGACATTGCACAGAGGCGCCCGCTCAGCCCATGAGGGAGCGAACTTCTTCGCGAGAAGAACTTCGGTACACCTCCCACACCAGGGCTTCTTCGTGGCCCAGCCCAGAAAGAGTCGTCCTGGGTGGACCTCGTTGCTGATGCACCACCGCCGAAGCTCCTGCGCACCACTGTGGTGACCTGTCCCGCCACCGTAGAAGCCATGCAGGTCGGCGATCAGGTCCCCGACCCGAGTGCGAAAGCGCTGCGAGGAGCCCGTGTTCCCTCCGACGTAGAGCGGGATACAGGCATCGGTGGGCTCCCCCTCCCAGCCTCGCCGAGAGACCAGATAGACGGCCTTCGACTCTGGAGGCAGGACCTGTTCGTCCATGCACCGCGCCAGCAGCTCTGAAATCCGAAACGACCCTGACCAGACCAACGCGCTCATGAGTCCCCCACGCAGATTTGGTGCTGCGTCTATCGATGTCCCCGATTTGCCGTCCGATGCCTTTGTCCTTCCCGGAGGCAGGACGACATGGCGGACATCATCTCATGCCCCTCGGGGCTGACGGGCCGTATTCGGGGAATGCGAGTGCGGGAGGAGCGCGTCCTCGCGGACAGGAAGCTGGCGAAGAGCGGCGGCCAGGTGGATGAGCTGCTCTCCGCGTGCTGGGAAGATCTGCTGGAAGCAGGCCCCTACGCCTTCGCCGACGGGAGGGTGGATTGGGGCCAGGTGCTGCAGGGGGACCGCTTCTACGCGCTCCTCCAGGTGCGCGTGCTCACCTACGGCCCCGAGTATGCCTTCGCCGTCCCCTGCCAGAATGCTGCCTGCCGGGCCCGCATCGACTGGGAGCTGGACTTGACGCAACTGCCGGTGCGCGCCCTCTCGGACACGAGCCGCGCGGCCTTCATGGCCGGCAACCGATTCGAGACGACGCTGCCGGACTCTGGCACGCGCGTGCGCTTCAAGCTGCTGACGGGGGAGGACGAGCGGCGGCTGCCGCAGCTCCAGCGTGCGGCGCCCGAGAAACTGCTGTCCTCCGTCCTCGCCTACCGGGTGCAGGATGTCGACGGCGTGGACGCGCGCGACAAGCGCCGCTTCCTTGAAGACTTGAGCCTGCGCGACGCCGACTTCCTCGTCGACGAGTTTGACGCCGTCGACTGCGGCGTGGACACCACCCTCGAAGTCGAGTGCCCCGAGTGCCTCATGCGCCAGGAGGTGGAGCTCCCTTTCGACCGGGGCTTCTTCCTTCCGGGGACGCAACGGACGACGAGGCGCCGGGAGCGCTCCACCTCTTCCCCGGTGTGACGCTGGAGACGTGGCGCGAGGGCCTCTTCCAACTGTGCTGGCACCAGCACGGAGGCAGCGGCCTCGCAGCTCCCCTCGGTGACGCCCTGGAGCTGCCCACCTCGGACAGGGACTGGCTGCTCGAACGCATCGGCCAGCAGCGAGCCCAAGAAGCCAAGGCGCTGGAGAAGGCCGCGAAGCGGAGGTAACGCATGCTCAACAACCTCGGCTTGGGCTTCGTCCTTACGGCGAGAGACTTGGCCTCGGGAGTCTTCTCCCAGGTGGAGGTCAACTTCACGCGCATGGACAGGCGCGTGGGGTTGGGCACCGCGCGCATTGAGGGTGCCTTCCAGCGGCTCGGCGTCGCCATGTCCCTCTTCACGGCGGGCGCCGTCACCCTGGGCGCGTCGCTGTCCCTGGCCAACACCGCCGGCCAATTCGAGCAGGCCGTGGCGGGCGTGGGCGCCGTCTCTGGCGCCTCGGCCGAAGTGCTTGGGCAACTCCGTGACGCGGCCATCAAGGCAAGCCTCGCCACGCAATTCACCCCCACCGAGTCCGTGCTGGGCCTGCGCGAGCTCACCCAGGCCGGCTTCACAGCCGCGGAGGCCATGAAGCTGCTGCTGCCGGTGTTGGACCTGGCGGGTGGCTCGCTGGGAGAGCTGACGCCCCAGGGCGCAGCGGGCTTGGCCAGCCAAGCAATGAAGGCCTTCGGCATCTCCACCGACAAGGCCGCTATCTCCGTCGACCAGATGCTCCAAGCCGTCAACGTCTTCGCCTTGAGCGCGAACGAACTACCCCTGGCCCTCGGCACCGCCGCGCGTGGTGCGCAGGCCCTCAATCAGTCCCTGCCCGAGACGCTCATCGCGTTGGGGTTGGTCAAGAATGTCGTCCCCGGCGTGGAGCGCGCCTCCACCGCCGTGGCCGTGGCCATGGAGCGCATGGCGGATCCACAAGTGCAGAAGCACCTGCGTGGACTGGGCGTTGCTGTCACCGACTCCAAGGGCAACTTCCTCTCCTTCCTCGGCATCCTCGACAAGCTGTCGCCCGCCCTTGAGCGCATGACGGCGGCGCAGCGCTCCGCGTTCCTGTTGAAGGCGTTCGGCCGCGAAGCGCTCGGTGGCGTGAATGCCATCCTCACGCAGTTCTCCAACGGCATCCGCAAGGACACCGGCGAAGTCGTCCGAGGCGCCGATGCCCTCAAGTACCTGCGCGACCAGTTCGAGAATGCGGGCGGCACGGCCACGAAGTTCCGCGAGCAGATGCTGGATACCTTCGAGGGGCAGAAGACGCTGTTGTCCGGGAACCTGGAAACGCTGGCCATCGTTCTCGGAGAGCCCTTCAGCCAGGTGCTGAAGCCCCTCGTCACCCTCGTCGCCAGCGCGGTGCAGCAGGTGCTGGGTGTCTTCCAGGCATTGCCCGGCCCGGTGAAGCGCGCCTTCGCAGCCTTCGCGCTCGGAGTTGGTGCCCTCGCTACCCTCGTCGGCTCCGTCATCGCCGCCAAGGTGGGCCTGGCGCTGATGGTGGTGGGCCTCAAGGTGCTGGGCCTCACGCTGGGGGGCCTCCTCGCCACGGTGCTTCCGGCCGTGGGCGCTGTCGTCCTCCTGGGCGTCGCCGCAGCCGGCCTCGCCTACGCCTTCCGTCACAACCTCGGTGGCCTGGGCGACTTCGTCCGGCGTGTGCAGGAGCAGGTGACGCTCGCCTTCCGCGGCCTCGTCCAGCTCTTCGAGGACGGAGGCTTCTCCGGCGCGGTGCGGGAGGAGCTGGGCCGCGCGGAGAGCGCCGGCCTGAAGGACTTCCTCATCAACGTCTACCTGTGGGCACACCGCATCCACAGCTTCTTCTCTGGCATCGCCGACGGCTTCTCCGCTGGCCTGGAGGCCGCGCGCCCCACCCTTGACGCCTTCCAGGCGACGCTGGGGCGGGTGGGCGCGGCGCTGGGCTTCCTCTCCGAGAGGGACGACGCGGCCACCGCCGCCGCGAAGTTCGCTGCCTTCGGCGAGGTGGGGGCTACGGTGGGGCGCGCCCTCGCCCGCGTCTTCGACTTCGTCGTCATGGGCATGACGGCCGGTGCCGAAGTGGCCGAAGGGCTGGCGGGGCAGTGGGGCTACATGAAGGCCGGTGTCGACGTCCTCCTGGGCAGCCTCGCGCACCTGGGCCGCGTCCTCGGTGGGGCGCTCTCTGGCCTCCTAGGCACCAGCTCCGCCGCGAGGGACGGCAGCAGCATCTGGGTGGCCATGGGGCAGGCCATCGGGTTTGCCATCGGCAACATCACCACCGTCGTGGGCGTGCTGGTGTCCGCAGTCTCCCTCGTGGTGTCCGTGGTGGGAGGCGTCCTCAACGCAGCCCTGGCGGCCTTCTCCGGCATCGTCGACGTCTTCTGGGGCGTGGTGTTGACGCTGGGCGGGGCACTCACCGGCAACTGGGCCGAGGCGTGGACAGGGCTGCGGCTCATCGTCTTCGGCACGGTCGACGCCATCTCCGGCGTCCTCCTGGAGCTGGTGGGCGCCATCCTCGGTGTCGTGGACGCGGTGGCGAGCCTCTTCGGTGCGAACACCGGCCTCCAGCAGGCGCTGCGCACGGCCCGACTGGGTCTGCATCGGGACTTGTCCGTCGCCTTCGGCCTTGAGGACTCCAGTGGGGGCGCCGCCACACCCGCCTCCGTCGTCACCACGGCCGCGCCCACCTCGCCGGTGGACTGGCCCCTGGAGTCCTCGTCCATGCCGGCGGTGGCGGCCCTCCAGGCCTCGCTGCCCCAGCCCGAGGTGCTCTCCTCGCAGCCAGCCTCGACTCCCGCCGCGCCCGTCCTCGTGAGTGTCCAGGTGGACGGCGAGGTGCTTGCCCAGGCCACGGCGCGCGCCGAGAGGGACGCCGCCTCCCGCAGCTTCTCCCCCATGGCGTCTTACTGAGAGGCGGGCCCCGACATGTCCATCGCCGCCGGCCTTGCCCGTCCTCCGCGCTGCCTCCTCGTGAATGTCCTCACCGGCGAGGCCATGGAGTGCCTCTTCAACCCCACCCAGCTCACCGAGAAGCTCCAGGTGAATTGGAACCGCCTGGCGGTGCCTGGCCTCTCCCACCAGGTGCTCCAGTTTCAGGGCACCTCCAACCGGCAACTGGCAGGCGTGGAGTTCTACCTCGACGCCTTCTTCGCCACGCAGCAGGCCGACGCCTCCAACATCATGGCGTTCCGCGGCTTCCTGCGTGCCCTCACCGTGCCCCCGGCGGGCACCGAGGGTGTGCTGGCGACGACACCGCCGCGTGTCCTCGTCCTCTGGCCCGGCCTCCTCACCGTGGAGTGCGTCGTCGCCAGCGTGGAGTTCCAGTACCGCCAGCTCGCCGTGGACGGACGCGTCCTCGTCTACACCGCCATCGTCACCTTCGAGGAGGTGCTGGACACCCGCGTCACCTCCGAGCAGCTACGCCAGGAGGTGCCGTAGTGGCCCCTCACGCCGGCAGCCGCTACTCCTTCTCCCTCGGCCTGCGGGACGAGACCGGCCGCCTCTTCCTCTCCGAGAGAGTCCCCTACGGCTTCCAGCCGCACGCGGACACGCGCGTCCACCTCGTGGCGCAGGGCAACTCCCTCTGGGGCCTCGCCGGCCGCTACTTCGCGCCCCTCCCGCGCGCCTGCGGCTTCTGGTGGGCCATCGCCGACTTCCAGCCGGAGCCCATCATCGATGCGACGCTGGAGCTGGAGGTCGGGCGGCGCCTCTACATCCCCTCGCTGCGTGTCCTCACCGACGTCATCCTCAGCGAGCAGCGGCGGAGGGCCAGCGAATGACGCGGCCCCTCGACAGGAGCGCGCCTGGCGTGCGCCTCACGCTGCTGGCACACGAGAAGGCCCGCAGCGGTGAGCCCCTCTCCCTGGAGGGCCGTGTCCTCGGCCTCACCTTCGAGGACTCCGCGACGAAGGCCGACAAGCTGTCCCTCCAGTTGGACAACTTCGACCTGGCGCTCTTCGACAGGGCCGAGTTGGTGGGCGGCACGGTGCTGGAGGTGTCCTGGGGCTACCCGGGTCTCATGGCCCCGCCGCGGCGAGTCGTCATCAAGAAGCTGAAAGGCTTCCAACTCCTCACCGTCGAGGGCCAGGCGCTCTCCGCCCTCATGCACCGCGAGGCGAAGGCGCGCACCTGGAAGGGCAAGACGCGCGCTCAGGTGGTGCGCGAGGTGGCCGCCGAGTACGGCTACGAGGAGGACTCCGTCCACGTCGAGGACACCGGAGAGACCTTCGACACCATCCACCAGGCCGGGGAGACAGACGCGCGCTTTCTGCGGCGCCTGGCCGCGCGGGAGGAGTTCGAGTTCCACGTCGACGACAAGGGCCTCACCTTCGGCCCGCGTAACCAGGCCGCCGCGCCTGCCCAGGTGCTGTGGTGGTACGCCGACGCGGGCCGGGGCGACATCCTCTCCGTCAACGTCGAGTCGGAGCTGGGCCGCCGCGTGGGCAAGGTGGACGTGCGTGGCCGGGACGCCATGGCCAAGGCGAACATCGAGGCCGAGTCGAGCAGTGGCACGGTGGAGCGCACCACCCTCGCGGACTTCCTCGAGGTGGTGGACAAGCGCACGGGCACCACGTCGCTGCAGCTCCGCAACAGCACCACCAGCGTCCAGCCCACCTCCGCCTCGACACCTGCTCAAGCCCAGCGCGAGTCCGAGGCCCGCTTCCGACGCGCGGAAGCCGGCACGGTGAAGCTGTCCCTCCAGGTGGTGGGCAACCCCGCCTTGCGCGCCAAGTCCGTGGTGGAGGTGCGCGGCATCTCCAGCTTCCTCTCCGGGAAGTATTACGTCACCGAGGCGAAGCACGTCCTCTCCTCCTCCGGCTACACCACGGACTTGAAGCTGTCGCGCGACGGCACCGGCCGCCGGCAGCAAGCCAGCCCCGAGAAGCAAGGCCAGCCCCAGGGCGGCCAGCCCAACACCAGCGCGCCCGACACGACGGGGGCGCTGAAGGAAGTCGAGGCCTTCGAGAGGGACACCGGCACCCGGTACATCGAGTACCGCCGCGACGGGCAGCCCATCGGTGTCGAGGACCCCGAAGCCGGAATGAGTCTCCCCAGGTAGCGAGCCCACCATGAGCACCTTCGACGACGACATCCTCGCCCATGACACGCGCCTGCTCGGCATGTACGTGGGCTACGTCACCAGCCGCGACGACGAGGCACAGCTCGGCCGCGTCCGCGTGTGCATCCCCGGTGTCCTCGAGCCCGAGTCCGCCTGGGCCTGGCCCCTGGGCACCTCCGGCGGGGGCGCCAAGGACACGGGCTTCTTCGCGGTGCCGCACGTGGGCGCGGAGGTGGCCGTCTTCTTCAACCAGGGCGACGTCGACGCGCCCTACTACCTCAGCGCGCACTGGGGAAAGCCGGGCGGACAGAGCGAGGTGCCCGAAGAGGCCCAGGTGTCTCCGCCCGACAACCGCGTCCTCGCCACGCCCACCTTCCGCGTCGAGTTGGACGAGTCCGCGGGGAAGAAGAAGCTGAAGCTCACCAACCGGAAGACGGGCGACTGCCTCACCTTCGACGCGGAGGAGAACACCGTCACCCTGGAGGCCACCACCGCCCTCACCCTGCGCGCGGTCGGCGCCATCTCCCTGGAGGCGGCCCAAGTCACCATCGCCGGGCGTGTGGTGCGCCCCATTGCCGAGCCCATTTGAGGACGCCCATGGCGCTGCCCATCTGCATCCACATCCCTCCCCTGCCCGAGGCGCCAACCCTCACCCTGCCTGGCGGCGCCACCTTGCAGCACCACCAGCTCCTGCAGGCCGTCCAGCCGGCGCTCGCGACGCTCACGCCCCTCTTCGACATCATCGGCGCGGTGCTCGCTGTCTTCGAAGTCGTGAAGGCGATACCGGATGCGCTGGGGCCGCCGCCGGACCCGACAGCCATCGCCGCGGCCCTGCCGAACCTGGCCGAGAAGGTGTCCAAGCTGCTCCGCCTCGTCCCCCAGCTCTCGGTGCCAGTCGCGGTGGTGGGCGTCATCGACATCGTCCTGGGCGAGCTGGGCCATGCCCGTGGCCAGCTCCTCCACCTGCAACTGCGCCTGTCGAGCGTCGGGCAGGCCCGGCTGCGCGCCGCCCAGCTTGGAGACGCGGGCCTCCTGGCTGTGGCCGGCTGCGCGGAGGCCAACGTCGCGCAGGAGGCCGTCAACGTCGGCAAGGCCCTGGCCGCCCTCTCTCAGCTCATGGCCCTCCTCAACGTCCTCCTCGGCCTGGTGGGCGGCCCCCAGGTGCCGGACTTCTCCAGCCTCGAAGGCCCGCTCGATGGCGCCATCGCACCACTCGACGCCATCGTCCGCACGCTGCAGCAGGTGCGCGCGGCCATCCCCCTTCCGTGAGGACACCATGAGTCGAGTGCTCCAGAATCTCCTCGTCCCCTTCGGCCGAGACAAAAAGCGGGACTTCGCCTCCGGCACCGGGGCCGAGCTGCTCGCCTCGAAGGTGCGGCAGGTGCTGCTGACGGAAGGCACCACGCCCCACTCCACAGGCGAGCTCCCCTGGCGCACCAGCTTCGGCGCGGGCCTCTCGCGCCTTCGCCACCAGCGCAACGACACGGTGCTGGCGGAGCTGGCGCGCGTGTACGTCCGTGACGCGCTCGCGCGCTGGCTGCCTGGCGTCCAGCTCGTGCAGATCCGCGTCGAGCAGGACGCAGCCATACTGACGCTTCATGTGCGCGTGCGCGAGGGCGACACGGCAGCGGATTTCGACGTTCCCCTCCAGCGGGGACCTTGAGCCGCGAGTAGCAGCGTTGCATCCACCTCACGCCGGAAACTCCGCTCACGTCCTGTTACAGATTCGTCAAACACGATTCGTGCTCTACAGGCACGAGGGCGATCTGCCCCTTGTCATGAATGTCCCAGCGCAGCTTCGGACGCCCGTTCTTGGTCTCCCTCACGAAGGAGGCATATGCGAGGACAATCCGGTCTTCCTCCCACGCGGAGCGGAACTTCGGCACCACACTGTGCTTCACCCAGAAAGCTGCTGAGGAGCGGTCACGCGTGCGGATGTTGAGCCAATTCATCGCATTGCCATGGCTGACGCTATGTAAACGGCCCCACCACAGCATTGGTTCGCTTCCCTCGTCCGCACCGTCAATCAGATGGATGGGACGGATGAAGTCGCGAAGTCGCCCACCTGTCGCAAAGGGATTTTCGAGCAAGGCGGGCAGGCTGTCCGCGATCTGCTGAACACTGACCCGGGCACTCGAGCGTGAGCGTGCAACTCCTGAAGCGACGCGTGGCCGCGCCATTTTGCGTTCATGGTCGAGAGAAGAGCCCATCTCTCCACCCAGGTGTTGCCGCGCACGCTATTTGAGGGACGGACGCCTGCTCTCGCGCACACTGGTTGAGGGACTCCCGAGGAGAGGCTCCGTAAATGCCATCACAGAGCCGGACCACCAGAAATCTCGCTCGTGATGGGACCCAAGCCATTGACGCGACAGCAGATTCCGCGAGAAGCGGAACTGATTGCTCCCATCCTGCGGTTCTCCGGTCGAGTCAGGGCTGCCCGAAGGGCACCGCCGGAGGCGGCCAAGGCCTTGACGCGACTGGGGAACCGTAGTCCCGAGGCCATCAACCAAGCGGCTCACCGGACCATCAACAAAGGTGCGCGGCAACACCAGTCCACGCGGGGCTTCGCGGGCTGGCAGCCAAACGGGTACCAGCGTCGTCTCTGGCCCGGAAACAAAGGACGGGCGTCCTGATGGAGTGGCGCCGCGCTCCGTAGCGCTGGCCTTCGATGGGCGCTCGGAACATGGAACATGGTCATAGCCAGGGTAATGCGACAGGCGCGCTACGCGGCCACCGAGTGTCCTCTCCCCGTCGGTGGGCGACCTGTAAACCGGCACGCCACACCGGCCGCAGAAGCAATGGTCGACGTGCTTGGTGCCGATGTCCTCAATCAGGAGGCGAGTTCCTCGAAGCATCACCTCGTCAGGCGGGTGGCGTCGGAAGTCGAACGTCGGGCAGAACCACGCTGCATCCATGCTGGAAGGACTCCTCACGTCGATGGGAATTCGCACACCAGTTGATGTGCCCCATCCTACCTGTGGCCGGAGCGCCAGGTACTGAAGCGCTTGGGCCTCGTACGAGGACGACGAGGCAGCTTCCAACGCCAAGCACCGTCCCCATGTCCCCGAAAAAAGTGGGCTGCAGGCCTTTGTCTCCCGGTGGAGGCCTTCGCCGACGTGCCACTTCTGCCCGCGTCCACTGACTACACCCATCGCGACTTCGACGCCCTGCGCGCGCGCCTCGTGGCTCTCGTGAAGAGTGTCTTCCCGGACTGGACGGACTTCGACGTCGCCAGCTTCGGCAACCTGCTCCTGGAGATGTACGCCTTCGTCGGCGACGTCCTCGGCTTCTACCAGGGCCACCTCGCCCGCGAGTCGCGCCTCGTTTCGGCCACCCAGCGCCGCAACGTCATCGCCCTGGCGCGCATGCTGGGCTACCGGCTTCACGGTGCCCAGGCGGCCACGGCCGAGGTGGAGCTGCGCCTGGCCCAGCCTCCTGCAGCCCCCGTCACCTTCCCCGCCGGTACCGTCGTCCGCACCCAGGAGGTGACGGAGGCCGTCCGCTTCCAGCTCCTCTCGTCCGTCACCATTCCGGCCGGCGCCAACCCGCCGCGCGTCCTGGCCGTGGCCGAGCACTCGAAGACGCACACCCAGCTCTTCGACGCTCGCGGCCTCGCCGACTTCGAGGCGCACCTGGACTTCGCCCCCTACCTCGACGGCTCCGCCCGGGTGTCCACCGCCCAGGGTGCCTTCACCGAGGTGGACACCTTCCTCAACTCCCGCGCCAACGACGCTCACTTCCTCGTCTCGGTTGACCAGGGAGACAAGGCCACCGTCCGCTTCGGCACCGGCACCAACGGCCTGCCGCCCGCTGGCACCGTGGCGGTGGTGTACAAAACGGGTGGCGGCGCCGCCGGCAACGTGGACGCGGGGCGCCTCGTCGTCCTGGAGGGCAGCTTCCGCGACGCCCACGGCCACGCGGTGCAGGTGTCCGTCCACAACCCCGCCCCCGCCTCGGGCGGCGCGGACAGGCAGACGGTGGCCTCCGCGAAGCTGCTCGCCCCCGAGAGTCTCCGGGCCCTGACGCGCACCGTCTCCCGCGAGGACTTCGAAATCAACGCCCGGCGCCTGCCCGGCGTGGCGCGTGCCCTCATGCTGACGTCCAACGAGGACGCCTCCGTTGGCGAGAACGCCGGCATCCTCTACGTGGTGCCCCAGGGCGGCGGAGTCCCCACGCCAGCCCTCAAGGCCCAGGTGCTGCGGCAAGTCACCGAAGTCTACCCCTGCACCCTCACCTTCCAGGTCAGCGTCCAGGAGCCGGTGTACCGGCGCGTGGACGTCTCCGCGCGCCTCTTCCTGCGCCAGGGCGCTTCGGCCCAGGACGTCGCCTCGCGCGTTCGCCAGGCGCTCGCCGTGCACTTCCGCGTCAGCGAGCCGGACGGCACACCCAACCCGCGCATCGACTTCGGCTTCAACCTCAAGGACGCCCAGGGCTTCCCGGCCGGAGAGGTGGCCTGGTCCGACGTCTTCAACGTCATCCGCGACGTGCCCGGAGTGCGGAAGCTGGGCGACGCGCGCATGGACCTGACACTCAACGGCCTGCCCGCGGACGTGAAGCTGACGGTGCGGGAGCTGCCGGTGCTGGGCAGCGTCACCCTGCAGGACGGGGACACCGGAGGGCTCCTCTGACATGGCCCTCCTCAACCCCAGCTTCGAGGACGCGGGCGCCCGGCCCGGCGAGGCCGCGCACTGGACGCTGACGGCGGTGACGCACCTTGAAGCCCTCGCGGGCTTCGGTGTGCCGGAGGAGTCCTGCGAGGACTTCGAGCGCTGGTACGTGTGGCACGCCGCCCTCTCCGACGTCCCTGTGGCCCTCGCCTTCTTCTCCGGCCAGCGCGACGGCTTCGAGGCCTTCTCCCGGGGCTGGGGCAACGACGGCTTCCTCTTCGAGCTGCCGCCCGCGCAACTCGTCCCGCACCGCTTCGAGGGGGACGTCGTCGAGACGTGGGGCCAGGCCCCCTTCCTCACCGACTGGGCGGACGTCACCTCCGTGCCGGGCCTCTTCAACGACTCGCCGCGCGAGGACTTCGAGCAGCGCTGGCACACCAACGAGGCCTACGCCTGGCGCTGGGAGGACGTGACGGCGCGCGTGGCCCTCTTCAACACCACGCAGCCCTCCGAGGACTTCGACACCGGGTGGCCTCTGGCCGCCACGCAGTGAGGACACCATGGCACTCGCAGACTGGACTTACCTCAATGGCGGCCTGGACATCGCCACCGTGGACAGGGGCGTGACGGCGGGCATTGCCCGTCCCCCGGGCGGCGGCAACTTCCTCTTCGCCTTCAACTCGTTGTCGGCCGCGCAGGGCTCCGTCGCCCTCTTCGCCAACCTTCCCGACTTCGCCCCCATGGCCAAGGGAGGCAGCGTCCGCGGCTGCCTCCAGCGCGGGCCGGGCGGCGGCCCCACCGGCTTCTCCCCCTTCCTCTTCCTCTGCGGACAGGGCACTTCCGTCAACGACTCCGCCTACCTCCTGGGCCTCTCCGATGACGAGCCGCACCGGGTGGTGCTCCGCAAGGGCGCGGTGGCCACGGGCCTGCCCGATGCGGACGGTCCCGGCGTCCTGCTGAAGTCCTCGGCCAGCTTCACGCAGGGCACCTGGCTGCACCTGCGGCTGGACGTCGTCGTCAACGCCAACGGCGACGTCGTCCTCAAGGCCTTCCAGAATGACTTGGCCGCGCACCCGCTCGGCACGCCTCCCGACTGGCAGCCCGTGCTGGGCATGGCCGACTTCATCGACGACGCCCTCGGCATCAACTCCGGCAGCCAGCCCCTCACCTCCGGCCGGGGCGGCTTCGGCTTCGCGGTGAAGGACGTCACGCGCCGCGCCTACTTCGACTCGCTCGAGCTCTCCCGGCAGGTGTGAAGCCATGGCCCTCACCGCATTCACCAGTCGCCTGGGCCGGGGGCAGGGCCGCATTCGGCCCCAGCGGGCCGCGCCCGCCTCGGGCGAGTACCTCTTCGTCCTGGGCGACGAGGAGCCTGGACGCCGCTTCGAGCTGGGCCCCGGAGACTTCGCCGAGGTGACGCAAGCGGTGGACGTCACGGGCGTGGCGCTCGTCCGCTGTGCCTTGCGCCTCCGTGTGCCGCCAGGCGTCCCGGCGGGCCTGGCCTGGGAAGCGTCCCTCGTCGTGGGAGGGGTGAAGTACGCCCGCTGCCTCGGGCGCCCCGGCCGCGAGCGCCTCGTCGGGGACATGGCCGCCAACATCTCGAAGCTCTCCGGCGTCCACACGGTGGGCGTCCGCCTGGAGCTCATCTCCCCGTGAGGAAGCCCCATGGCCACGGTTGAGCTGCCCGCCCTCTACGTCGACACCGTCTCCCTCTTCGCCGAGACGCGCCGCCCCCTCCTCCTCAACCGCGCTCCGGGCCCCGAGGAGGCGGATGTCCCCGTCGATGCCGCGCTGGAGCTGGAGCTGGTGGACGTCGGCGCGGACGGCATTGCCCGGGCGACCACGCGCGTCTGGGGTATCCGCTGCACGAGCCCCGTCTTCCGTGGGCCGGGCGGACGCCGCATGCTGGCGGGGTGAATGAGACGCTTTCAGCGCGGCGGCGACTGCTCTTCGGACGAGGCCGCAACCGGCGCCGGGACGGTGAGTTCGCCCACCTCGGCGTCGAGTTCGGCGGGGAGGAGGCGAGCGCGCGTGGCGGCCCAGTACTTGGGGGCGAGTTCCAGGTAGCGCTCGCGGGGCCAGTAGGCCAGCACGCGCAGGACGTCGCGCAGGTAGGCCTCCGGCTCGAGTCCGTGCAGCCGCGCGGTGGCGATGAGGGTGAAGAGGTGGCCGGCGCGCTCGGCATGGTCATCGCTCCCGACGAAGAGCCAAGCCTTGCGTCCGACGGCAATCCTCCTCAACTCTCTCTCGCTGCGGTTGTTCTCAAGCAGCAGCCGTCCGTCGTCGAGGAAGCAGCGCAGCGCCTCGCGCTGGCGCAGGGCGTAGCCGAGGGCCCGGCGCAAGAGGCCGCGCTGCTCCCGCACCTTCTCGTACTCTTCCTGGGCCCAGACGAAGAAGGCGTCCACGTGTGCACGCAGGTGGGCATGCCTCAGCCGGTGAATCTCCTCCGGGGGCTTGTCCCTCCACGTGTCTTCGAGTTGGAAGAGGCGGCTGATGCGCGCCAGCCCCTCCCTGGCGACGACGTCCTTGGCCATCGCCGCCTCCCAGAAGCCCCGGCGGCAGTGCGCCCAGCACGCCACCTCCTGACACACCCCCTCCTCGCCGTCAGCGGGCGCGTCCTCGGCGGGTCGGAAGAGGGCGTTGTAGACGCTCTTGGCGTCGGCCTGCACGTAGCCCTTGAAGCCCTTGAAGAGCTCCAGCACCGCGGCGCTCGTCTCCTTCGGCGTGTACTCGAAGAAGACGGCGTCCCTGTCGACTACCTGGACGAAGTAGTGGCCGCGTCGGCACGCCTGGCGCTGCCCCTCGGCGGGGGCCGGCTGCACCGCCACGCCCGTGGCGTCGGTGGCGATGCAGAAGGCGGTGGCCAGCGCCTCCTCGCGCATGGCGGCCACCACGGTGGTGCCCAGGGTGGCGCCCATGTCCTCCAGCCACCGCGCCATCGTCCCCCTGTCCACCGCCACGCCGTCGCGGGCCAGGCGCTTCTCCATGCGGAACAACGGCAGTCCGTCGCAGTACTTCTCGGTGGCCAGGTGGGCCAGCAGCGAGGGCGCCGCCAGGCAGCGGAAGAAGACTTCCTTGGGCGCCATGGCCGAGGCCAGCGTGGCCTCCCCGTCGGCCCCCACGGTGCGGTACTTCACCCGGGCGATGACGAGGCGCCGCATACCGCCGCGCTGCCAGGCCAGCTTGCAGCTCTCCTCGAAGCCGATTTTCTCCGCCTTCCCCTGGGCCACCAGCTCGTCGAAGAGAGGGTCCGCAATCTCCACCCGCCTCTCTTCCAGCGGCAGACTCTTCAAGTCCCGCCGGCCCTTGGGCTTGGACTTCTGCTTCGCCCCCGCGCCGCCTGACGCCTCCGCCGAGGCCATGCCCAGCGTGCCGGCCACCTCTTCCAGCGCGCGCAGCTTCTGGGCGAATTCCAACTCCAACTGCTGAGTGTCCACCCGCTCCGCCTTGGCCATGAAGAGGCGGCGCTTGAGTAACTCCAACTCCAGCCGCAGCCTCTCGTGCGAGGCTTTCAGCACGTCCCGCTCCCTCTCCAACTGCGCGGCGCGCTGCCTCTCGGCGCTCAACAGCGCCTCGAGCTCGGCGATGCGCGCCTGCGCGGAAATGGGAGACTCGTGCGTGGACACCGCGGCCTTGTAACCACTCGCCACCGCGCTGTCGACACCTGCCTGGTGCCCCCGCGCGGTGGTGCGCCTGGCGCCTCTCAATGTGGGCGAGGGCCCCGCCTGGGCGCCTCCACGCGCAGCCCGTCCAGCAACTCCTCCAGCACGTGCTCCTCCACCGCCAGGCTGGTAGCGCCTTCCTCCAACCCTCGCGGCACCTGGAAGCAGCCGGTGTCCAGCCGCTTGTAGAAGAGGCACAGCCCCGTCCCGTCGTAGAAGAGTACCTTCAGCGCCGTGCGCCGCTTGCCGAAGAAGACGAAGAGGGCGCCGCTGCGCGGCTTGCGTCCCAGCCTCTCCTCCACCAACCCCGACAGCCGCTCGAAGCCCCAGCGCAAGTCAATCGGCTCCAGGCCCAGGAAGATTTCGACGCCGTGCGGAATCATCGCGCCCCGCCCCGGCTCGCCGCACCCAGCGCCGCCAGCGCTACACCCACCGTCGCCACGTCCGCCCCCGCCGGCACCAGCACCCGCGCCCCGTGTGCCTCAATGACGACGAGTCCTGCACCCGGTGCGGCTTCGACGCGGGCTGGGGACGAAACCAGCCTCACCAGCGGCACCGCCGCCTCCTCTTCTCCACGCCCCGCCTTCGCCAGTCGACTCGACCACCGGTACAGCGGGCTGGGCGTGAACTCCTTCCCACGGCAGTACTCCTCCGCGCTCAGCCCACTGGTGCGCCACTCCTCCACTCGCTTCTTCCACAGCTCCGCATTCGCCATGCGCGCCACCTTGCGCGCTCCGGCTCATCCCCTCCAGACGGGGCTCGTGCAGCGGATACCGTCTGGGTGGACGACGTCCTCGCCTTCGAGGGAGGGGCCAGCGTCGAGGTGGCGCCTGCCTTCGCGGGGCCACTCGCGGAGGTGAGGCAGACGGCGGACACCCTGCGTGTGGTGCTCCACCCGGCGGTGCCGCTGGCCAGCCAGGCCACCGTCTCCGTGCGCGTCGTCTCCGCCACGGCCGGCGGCGAGAACCTCCTTGACGAGACGTACACCTTCACCGTGGAAGACAGGACGGCCCCGCGCCTCGTGGGCGCGCAGGCCGTGGGACCCAAGTCGGTGCGCCTCGCCTTCGACGAGGACGTGCGGGTGCCGCCCACGGCGCGCTTCACCTTCACGCCTCGTGGCGCCCCCGCAGTCCCTGTGGCCGCCCTCGAGGCCGCTGCCGACGGCCCCCTCGTCCACCTCGTCCTCGACACGGAGCTGACGCCGGACGTGGTTTACGAAGTGCGTGCAGAGGCCGTGACGGACACGCACGACAACCCTGTGCTCGCCCCCTACCACCGCGCCACCTTCGCGGGCTTCCGTCCAGCTCGGCCGTCCTCCCGGAGCTTCCAGCTCTGGGACATGCTGCCGGGCCACAACCGCCGCGACGACGTGACGGGGGACTTGCGCCGCTTCATCTCCTGTCTCCAGGAGGTGACCGACCTGCTCCTCGCGGACCTGGACGCCTTCCCCGACGTCTTCGACTTGGAGCGCGCTCCGGAGGCCTTCCTCGACGCCATCCTCCTGGACTTGGGCAACCCCTTCGCCTTCGAGCTGGACGTCCTCGCCCGGCGCCGGCTGGCCTCCGTCCTCGTGGACATGTATCGCCAGAAGGGCACCGCGCTGGGCCTGCGCAACGCCATCCGCTTCTTCTTGGGGATCGAGGTGCGGGCCATCTCCCCTTTCGCCTCGGACACCCTCGTGCTGGGCGAGTCCGAGCTGGGCGTGGACTGGGTGCTGGGGCCCTCGGAGCGCTTCGCCCGCTACGCCTTCAACGTCGAGGTGGAGCGCCTCCTCTCGCCCGCGGAGCGCCAGCGCCTGCGCACCCTCGTCGAGTACCTCAAGCCCGCGCACACCCACTTCGTGGACTTGGTGGAGCCCCTGCCGCCCATTCTCCCCGAGCATTGGGAGCTGGGACTCAGCGAGCTGGGCGAGACGACGACGCTGCACTGAAGGCCCTGCGGCATGTCCCCGATTTTTCGCGCCATGCCTTTGCACTCCACTGGAGGGCGCAGGCATGAGCAACCGGCTGGACCTCTTCAGCTAACCGCAGCAGAGACAGAGTCCTGTGAACAAGATCATGATGGGATGGGACATCAGACAATCGAGAGCTAAAAAACAACCAAAGACACCCTCACTTGCCCATAAGGCGCTCATACGATTTCTGACGCTCCACCCAGAGCACGTTGGAATCCAGCCTGAGCAACGGCATTGTGAGAGTTGTGCGACCAAGCTCTATCGTAGCTTCCTCCCAGCCCGTGGCGGCTCGACGCTGAATGTCGTCAGCAACTTCCTGCACGGTCGCGGCGAATGCCGTGACTGGGTTTGAACTGGACGTAGCAAGAAGCCTCTCCACAACTGCTGCCACAATGGACGGATTAACAACTGCAACGGACCCTAGCCGTTCCCATATCTTCGCAGTACCGAACGATGCCCGACAGAGAACTACATCCACCAAATTCACGCCACGAACAGGGCGACCGATTGCCTTCTCAACAATCGCATCAATCTGAGCAGGCGGAAGCTTTCGGAGTGCGCTTAGTTGACGAAGAGCCTCCTTTACTCGGCCTTCAGTCGCCGCGACCATGCGTGCACCTTGTGGAGCAATTGCCGCTTTGGCCTGAATGTGGAGAGCGCTATTCTCCCTCTCGCTATACACAAGGAGGTCGATGTCGCCTCCACCCCAGTCGATTTCCTGCGCCAGGAAGACATCCGGAAGGCGGGATAGGGGCCGCTTGGCAATTTCGATGAGGGCCGGCTCAAGATGGCCGGAAACCTGCTCATCAAAGACCTGAGTATGCGCCCTATTCAAGACATACAGCACGTTCCGACTAGACAGCATCGACCGAAGGGCATCTGGATTAAAATGGAGAGAATCGGCGAGCTGAGCAATCGGCGGAAAGAAACCATCTCCCACTTGTCTTGCACGCTTCTCCGCAGGGGAGAATGAGTAGAACTGCATTAGATGGTCAATCTCGCCTCCGGAGAGTCCCGTAAGAGCAAGCACCAGCCCCTCAAGAAAATTCCGCCGAAGCAGTGGCGCTGTCCACTCCATGCTTTCAAAGAACAGTTCGCGCTGACGCCGGCCACTTGAGGAGCGAGCTCGGTGCGCAAATGCATCAGCTAGATGAAGGCAAAGCTCACTAATGCCCGCCCAGGCTGATCGGAAGCGGTTGAACTTCTCGAGCGACACCCCAAATGCCGCGTTGCAACCTTCGTCCGTCAGTATTGGAATTTCACGAATCCCGAGCCGGAACTCCTCATAGAGCTGCTTTGCGATAACCGTGACAGTCGTGACGAGGTCTCCCGCATGGCTGAACTTTTGCTTAACGAAGCGATTCACGACGTCGACCAGTTGAGCTTCGAATTTCAGTCTTGGCCGGAGATAGTACGGCATGGAGATTTCGGTGAGTGCGATATCTCGGGCCTCATAGTAGCGAAAACTATCACTTGCGTGTGTCAACCTAAATCCGGACGCAACATCTCCGCTTACCGAATAGTAACCTCGATGCACCTCGGGCATCAGCTCACTGAAGTGTGCATATGCCAGAAGAAATCCCAGCTCCGCTAGGTATTGTGGCGTGATCGGACTTAGCGCATTTGCCAAATTAAGTCCCAACGGCTCCACAGGACAGTCGATAAGCAGCGGGAGCAGATATGACAGTCTATTAACTATCGCGGACCCAACATCTTCGTTCTCTCGACTCTCTGGCGAGGTCCGTGGCCCATGAAAGCGGTTATCCACAACGCCGTAGAGAGCCGAGACTACTGTCCGAAATGGTAGTTTCAGGAGCGGCAAGGCCTTGACGTCCTTGTCCAGCTCAGCTTCCAACTCGCGGAGTGCCGTCTGAGAGTCCATGCTTCCGAATGGTACTTGGGTCCCGTATGAAGCGCAGAGCGCGATTCTCGCTTAGTGCGAGCAAGACCAGCGCCATCTGCAGCGGCCAGGCTCTTCGTCTCCTTGCCCCATTCGGACTTCCCGACGCAGTCCCCCGTTTCGCCGAGGCGAGGAACGCGTCGACGAGTCCCTCCTCCAGGTCCAAATCACCCCACCCCTTGAACGCCTCGCTACGGCACGAATGACGGCTGGGGGGGGGGCCGCTCATTCCCCCGGCGCCTCCGCACAGCTCGCCCACACCCACTTCGTGGACCTCGTGGAGCCCCTGCCGTCCATTCTCCCGGAGCACTGGGAGCTGGGGCTCAGTGAGCTGGGCGACACGACGACGCTGCACTGAACGCCCTGCGGGATGTCCCCGATTTCTCGCGCCCTGCCTTTGCCTTCCTCTGGAGGGTGCAGGCATGAGTAACCGGCTGGATTTTTTCTTCAGGCAGCGCGTGACGGAGGCCGAGCTGGACTTGGCCTTCGCGCAGTTGGAGCAGGCAGACAGAAACCTCGCCTCGGACTTGGGTGTCCACGGCGTCATCTCCGGGGCGGTGCCCGCGCCGCACTCCCCGGTGCCCAACCTCTCCGTCGACTTGACGGCCCCGGGCCGCGCCTACGACAACCTCGGCCAGCGCATCTTCTTCGGCACCGGGCAAACGGTGGACTGCGCAGTGGACTTGTCGGGCATCCCCACCGACGTCTCCACCTCGGGCAGCGAGCGGTGGGTGGGCATCTTCCTGCGCTTCACCCGCCTGCTGTCCGAGCCACGCACGGACGGCAACTCCCAGCAGGTGTACTTCCGCCGCGACGAGTCCTTCGAGCTGGTGGTGCGCCAGGCGCCGGAGGGCCCCGTCGGCCAGGCGCCCAAGCCCGCCCTCCAGCCCGACGAGCTGCTGCTGTGTGACGTCCGGCGCCGCCCGGGGCAGACGCAGATTCTCGCCGCGGACTTGGACACCTCGCGCCGCCAAGCCTTCATCTTCGCGCGCGGCACCTCCGTGGCCGTGGAAAGCGGCACATGGGCCGTGCTGAGCCCCAGCGCGGACACGGTGCAGGCGACGTTGGACGAGGTGGACGCCGAGCTGGCCGGACACTTCTCCGGCGCCGCCCGGAGGCACGAGGCGAGTGCCGTGGACTACGCGCCCCATGGCTTCATCACCTCCACCACTGTGCAGGAGGCGGTAGACGAAGTCGCGGACAAGCTCTCCTCGGCCGCCTCCGGCACACCGGGCGCCTCCCGCGTGGGCGCGGACGCGGTGCCCGGCACGCCCAACCTCCTGCCTGCGAGCACCGTGGACGCGCAGCTCTCCTCGCTGCTGGGCTTCCTCAACGCCCACCAGGGCGCGGCTACCGGGGCCCACCACGCCAGCGCCATCGCCGCTTCGCCCCATGGCTACGTTGCCGCCACCAGCGTCCAGGCTCAACTCCAGGAGGTCGTCACCCGCCTCGGAGAGACGACGGCCGGAAGCCCTGGTGCGTCTCGCGTCGGAGGAGACGTGCTGGCCGGGACGCCCCACGCCCTCGCCGCCGGAAATCTGCGGCAGCAGGTGGCCGCGCTGCTGGGCTTCCTCAACGGACATGTCACCCAGGCCGTGGGGGCCCACGCAGCCTCCGCCATCTCCGTCGCGGACGCGGGCAACCTGCTGACGGCGGGCACCGTCGAGTCCGCCCTCGCCGAAGTCCTCGCGGCCTTCGGCGGCGGGCACTTCCGCGGCAACGAGGCGGCGGCGGGCCAGCACAAGGCCATCCTCCAGCCCGTCCTCGGCTCCGGCCGCGTCCTCCTCCTCGACGCCCAGGGCGCGGGCGGCGTCGCCGCGCGGCTGCGCCTCTACGCCGACAGCGACTCGGTGTGGTTCACCCTCAACGCCGCCTGGAATGGGAGCGCCTGGGCCCGGGACACCACCGGCGCCGCAGCCGCCGGCTTCCGCCTCTCGCGCAACGAGGTGGAGTTCCTCCACGACGCCAGCCTCACCGCCACCTTCGCCTCCTGGACGCGCACCTTGCGACTCCCCCTGAGTAGCACCGCCAACAACACCTCCTTCGAGCTGGCGGGCAGCGTGCGCGAGGTGGGCCGGCTCGGCCTCCAGTACAGCAATAGCGACACCGCCGCGCACGACAACCTGTCCGGGGGAGGCTCGGTGACGTTCCGCAGTCGCTTTCCTGGCGTGCCCTCCTCCATCACCCTCTCCCCCTACGCCACCAGCGGCAGCTTCGTCGGCAACCCCACCGTCATGGTGCCCGACAGAGACGGCTTCGCCTTCTACAGCCACCAAAACCTCCCAGGCCTCGCCGCAACGTACTGGTTCGGCTCGTACACCGCTGTCGCGTAAGGACGCCCATGGCCATTCACGAAGTCACTGCCGAAGACGTGCTTCAACGCTGCGCCCGGTGCGGCAGCGGCAATCGCCTCTCCCTTGGCACCCTGGAGGTGGGCGTCGCGCGTCGCGAGGACGTGGACGACGGCCTCGTCCAGCTCCCGCCCTGTCCCGCCTGCCGCTCCACCGAGTTCCTCATCCGCGCGCCGGAGGGTGAACCGGAGCATCCCGCGCCAGGCAGCTTCGGGCACCTGCATCGGCTCCTCGTCGGCCACCTCCATGCCGAGTTGGTCCAGCGCGGGCGCCTGCACGCGGTGCTCAAGCCCAAGAGAGGCACCGCCGGCAAGGTGCTGATGCGGCCCCTTTCGCAGGAGGCTCGCGAGCGCTGGTTTCCGCAGGGCTTGCGCATCGAGGTGTCGCCCGATGAGGAGCCCCGCGCCCCGGACGCGTCCAGTCGATAGACATACACTGTCAGCGAAACCGAGCACTCCCGCGCCCACCGTGCCCCGGGCGGCCGGAATCCCTCGCTCCTCGACTTGCTATGTCTCGAAGATGGAGCGTGTATGTCTTCGCGCGCCACCCAACTGCGCGCCAGGGAGACACCTATGATTATCGGCACCGAAACCATCTACCTCGGCAACAAAATCCCCGGCCTCCAGGGGGAGAAGGTCCGCATCTTCGCCGTGTTGCGCGGCGGCACTCGCCCTGACGCCAATCCGGACGCAGACGACTACTACGTGAACACGGACGAGAAGCTGGCGCGCCTCGGGGCGTCACGGCCGAGGACTGCATCGACGCGGCGCCTGTCCTCTTGGATGGCAGCACCAGCTTTGTGCATGTCGACCCACGAGCCATCGACCTGGAGTGCTTCGCGCACCTGAACAATCCCAGCGCACAATGACTTGCCATACGCGCAAGACAGAGCGTGTATGCCTCACGCGCGCCACCCAACGGCGCACCAAGGGATGAAACAATGGCACCCCGCAGGCCACACACCTCAGCCACCGCGAAGCCCGACCCGGCCCTCCAAGAAACCTTTGAGCGCATTGCTCGCGAGACGCTGAACATCAAAACCTTGAAGACACGCAGCAGCGACAGCCTCGACTTTCACGAGGTGGCAGTGTGGCGCCTGAAGGAGGCTCTCGAAGCCGCCTATCAGGCCGGCCTGAGTGCCGCCAGCAACGCCCGCAGCAAGTAGCGCCTCCTCTCACCAACCATGCCCCGCCCACCGGGGCGCCAGCGCATGAGGGCCGCCGGGCCGCCCTCGTGAACGGCAGACGTGTACCCACGGCCCGGAAAGGAAAACACCACCATGCCCCGCACCACCGCCCCGAAGACGAAGAAGCTGGAGTCCATGAACCTGACGGAGCTGCGCGCCCGCTACCGCGAAGTGGTGGGCGAGGAGACGCGCAGCCCCAACAAGAAGTACCTCATCCGCCGCATCGAGGAGTCCCTCGCCGCGAAGAAGCAGCGCAGCCCCTCCCGCCGGGCGAAGGCCGCCGCCCTCAGCGCGCCTCCGGCGCCCGCATCACCGGCCGCCACCCCGGCCGCAGGCACGCAGCCCGCCCCTCGGCGCGGGCGCTTCGCTGCCATGTCGCTGGAGGAGTTGCAGGCGAAGTACCTCGAAGTCGTGGGACGCCCGACGGGTAGCCGAGACGTCCCCTACCTCAAGTGGAAGATTCGGGAGGCGGAGGCCGGGCGAATCAAGGTGGGCCCGCGTCCCGAGCGCGAGCTGAAGGTGCGCGAGGACGGCAAGCGCGTCATCCCGCTCTCCTTCGAAGACGAGGCCCTCAAGGCCCTGGACAAGGCCTGGCGCGACGCGGGCCTGCCGAGCAGGACTCGCTTCTTCCGGCAGGCGGTCTACCGGGAACTCAAGGCCATGGGCGCCACCGAGGCCGCCGCGCACTTTGCTCCGAAGACTGAGGAGTGAGGCCCAGCATGGCGACGAAGGAACAAGCCACCGACGCCCTCGTGTCGGTGGCGCTTCGCAAGGCGCTCGCGGGCGCCCGCGTGGAAGTGAGGCTGGCCCTCCCTGACTCCGGCGCAGAGCTGCAGCCCGAAGTCGAAGTTGCCTTCCCGCAGGGCACCTCCGCGCGGCAACGCAATGCGGCCCTCCTCCTCCTTGCCACGCAGGTAGAGCTGCGCACCCCAGCGCAAGAGCACTGGCTCGTTGAATCTGAGGTGCTCGACGACGGGCTCAGAAGCCGCGTCTACCTGCTGTTACTCGGCGTCGGTGGCCCTCGGCCAACTCGTGACGAGGCAGAGCGAGGGCTGCAAGTCCTGCAAAGCGCCCTCCGATGACATGGCTAGGCGGGCGGCAGCGCGAGCCACTGCCCCTGCCCAAACCACTCCCCTGGACGCGCGCGCAACGCGCGCACCCGAGCCACTCCCAACCCCGCGTCAACACACCTGCAGGAACAACATGAAGACACGCAGCGAATTGGAAGCAATGACCGTCAAGAAGCTGCGCCGTTACGTCATCGACACCGGAAACAGCTTTCCCTACCTGGAGGAAACCAGGAAGGCGGAAATCATCGACAAGCTCATGAAGATTCGAGCCGCACAGGAGGACGCGAAGTCCACCCCGATAGCCAAGGAGGCAACGTAGCCGCAGCCGCCCCCAGTCAAGGGGGCTGCTGGGCTGCGATAGGGACGCGCGAATGCTCTACCTCCCCGCCATACACGTCCCCCAGAGCAGCGTCCCCTCCCAACCCCGGATAATACATACGCCCAAAACAGCAGAGAGGACTTGATACGCCCGCCCACCAGAGCGTGTATGCCTTTCGCGACGGGCAACAAAGCTCCGCGCCAATCCACAGGAATGCACACCATGGCAACCCCACTCCCCTCCCCCCGCATCGTTCAGGTAACGGTGTTTGACCTCCAGAACGCCAACCTGAGCGTAATCCTCGCCAAGAGTCGGTACGGAACGCTTCAGCCGCAGCTCGACGTTGTCCTACCCAAAGGCACCCCCCATCGACATCTGAGGGCGGCGCTCCACGCCTATTCAGCCGACCTGGAGCTGAGAACACCCGCCACCGAGCGGTGGATTATCCAGAGCGAGTGCCTTGATGCGCCGACCCACGGCCGCATCCACCTGGAGTTGGCCGAGGGCGACGAGGCCGAGGCCATGCGCGGGATGATGCTCCTCGACACTCTGCGGTGCTGAGCGGAGGGGCCAAGGAACCCGCGCCGCAGCACCGCGCGGGTTCCTTGCCGAACCAAAAGCCCGCCGCCCCTGGAGTCCAGCGGCCCGGCTCCGGCGGGCGGCTCCTCCGACTGAACCAGGGGGCAAGGCGGAGGGAGTCCGCGCCCACACGCCCCACCAATCCCGGCCTATCACCAGGACAATCACACACACTGGAATTCCGCCTGCCGCCCCCCATCCGGGCGGTCCGTCCGCTCCCATCCACCGGCGCCAGCGTGCAACCCCGCGTATTCTCGCAACCCCCTCAAACACATCCAAAACCACCCTTCGGGCCGTCGAAGCGGACTTGCTTCATTCGCACACAAGAGCGTGTATGTGTTTCGCGACGGGTGCCACAACCCCGCGCGAATGCGAGAGGCAAACCCCATGAAGACGCTCCGGTTTGGAATTGAGATTGAGACGGTTGGCGCCAGCCGCCAGAAGCTGGCCCACGCGATTCAGAGCGCGGTGGGCGGGCAGGTTTCCAGCGACTACCGGGGCTGGCAGGTGACGGACGCCCAGGGCCGCACCTGGAAGGTGGTGCCGGATGGCTCGCTAAGCGGGGGCGAGTACAGCGGCGAAATCGTTTCCCCCATCCTCACCTACCAGGACCTCGACGCCTTACAGCAGGTGGTGCGGGCCGCGCGCGAGGCCGGCGCTCGCGCCGACGCCTCCACCGGCATCCACATCCACGTCGACGGCAGCCGCTTCGATGCAAAGGGCGTTACCAACCTCGTGAAGATGATTCACAAGCAGGAGCGCCTCCTGGAGACGGCCCTCGGAGTGAGCGCCGCGCGGCTGAACCGCTTCTGCAAGCCCATCGACGCGGCATTCCTCCAGCGACTGGAGGCACGGCGCCCGCGCACCCTCCAGGACGTGAATGAGGCTTGGTACGGGCGCCGCATCAACATGCCCGACCGCTACGACCAGAGCCGCTACCACGGCCTCAACCTCAACAGCCTCTTCTTCCGAGGCACCATCGAATTCCGCTACTTCAACGGCACGGTGCACGCGGGCGAGGTGAAGGCCTACATCCAACTGGTGCTGGCCCTCGCCGCCCGGGCCTTGGCCTCGAAGGCCGCCTCCAGCAAGCGCCGCGACTTCAACCCCGCCACCGCCAAGTACGACTTCCGGGTGTTCCTCCTCCACCTGGGCCTGATTGGCGAGGAGTTCAAGACGGCGCGCCTGCACCTCCTCAAGAAACTGGAGGGCAGCGCCGCATGGAAGGGGCAGCGCCGCGACCGGCGCGGCCCGGGCGGAGGTGAAGACGGCTCGCCCGGCAGCGAGGGCTCGCAGGGCGACGCAGGGGCCGCTCCGGGTAACACGCCCACCGAAGCCCGCGCCGCCGCGTGACGAGGCCTTCGCGGGCGCCACGAAGCCCTGGCGCCTGCCTGCTCTGGCGCCGGGGCCCGAGGAAGTAGCCCAGGCACCGGGCCCGCACCTTCCTACGGGTGTGGCTCCCATACTGATCATGCTGCGCGCCGTACCTCGGCCCTCTGCGGCGCAAGCGTGAGGTTCATGGCCGCGTCCCACCGTTCCGAGAGCACCAGGGCGCGCAAGTCCAGGATGTGCTGGCCGGACGCCTCCTTCCAGCGGGCGCCAGGGCGCTTCATGCGCAGGGAGACGAGAGACTTGCAGGTAGCCTCCACGTTGCCGCTGCCAATGGGAAGTCCCCGTGCGCGCGCCTCGGCATAGTGCATTCGCTCGCCGTGGTTCTCCAGGTAGGTGAGGGCCTCGTGCACCGGTTTGCCGTCACCGAGGACGACATGCCGCTTGCCGCTGGCGTGCAACGCCATGGCAATGGCCCACGCCGCCCCGGGCGTGTTGAGCAGGGACAGCTTCCATTTCTCACGCAGCGCGGAGGTCGTCTCTTCTCCAGCCACCACGCGAGCCGCAGCCCCGAGCTTCTCCATCAGGTGCCAGAAGTCCACCAGACGCACCGGCTTCTTGGCCGCCGGGGCATGGGTGGCCAGCGCCTCGTCCAGCAAGGCGTGCAACTCAGGGGCACCGTCGGTGAGGACGGCGACGTACAGGCCGCGCCGCCTGGAAACCAGGGCCTGGACGTCGCGGGCCAGGCGTTCTGCCACCTCTCGGGCCTGGCCCCGTGGCATCCGTCCGTAGCGGATGGTGCCCAGGGCTTCGCCGTGGGCGTCATGGAAGGTGAGGCAGGCGGCGTAGGCCATGCGCCAGACGACGTCCACCGGGCGCGTGGGGGCGCCCTTGCGAGGGCGGCCCACCGGCCGCTTCTTCGGCTCCTCCATCGGCACGGCCACCCTGTCCATGCTGACGCTCACGCCGCGGGTGCCTCGGGGCACTCGCATCTCCTGGGCCAGCACCGCCTCCACCCGAGACCGCTGGCCGCCGTACAGCGCTCCCACCGCATGCCCCACTCGCTCGAACGAGGCTCGGCAGTAGGGCAGCACGCCCATCTGGCGCGCCGTCGCTTCCGCCTCTCTCGAGGTCCCCCGGGCCAGCAGGTACGCCATGGGCACTGCCGCCTCGGGCATCCACCCATCGGCCACGCACCCAGCGCGCAGGCTGACGGTGTCCACCGTGGGCCCGTTTCTCACCCCTACCTGTCGATAGAGGCTTCGCTCTACTTCGACAGGCCCTTGCCGCGTCTTGTACGTCGCCGTGTACCGGCCGACCCGGGAGTGGAGCTGGCCTGCGAGTTGGAGACGGGGGGCGTCGACGTCGTAGCCTTGAAGCAACCTCCGCTTCGCATCGCACTGCAACGCCGCGGCCGCCTCATCAATGGCCTTCAACGCGCCTTCCGGGTCCACTTCCCCGAAGCTTTTCCCCGCCGCGCCCTCCTGCCGCAGCTTCGCCTCCATGACTTTGAGCAACTTCGCGACTTCCTCGGGTACCTCAAGCATCACCTTCGACACGCGCACACCTCCGTCGAGATAACCCACCCGAAGGCTCGCACCTTGCCGATGAACAGGCTCGCGACCGCTCGATGGCTTGTTAGCTCACCCAGCGCTCAGGATCGGATCCAGACCCCTTCCTACGGTCCTCGCGCTCCTCCCTCAGACAGCGCTTGCTTCAATGGCGAACCAGAGCATGTATGTCTTTCGCAAAGGGCGACTACCCCTCGCCGACACAAGAGACGCAACAATGAGAGCATACGGAGTTGCCCGCAAAGACAAAGGCTGTTGCCCGGGCCACGACAAGTTCCCGGCCGAGACATACCGAAGCCGACGCTCCAAGAGGGCCCACACCCGAGACACCCGCCTCGCGCACCGGCGCGCTCGGGGCCGAGCGAGGGCAGAACTCTTCAACGAAGAGTAGGCCGCGCCGCGCTAGACGACGCGCCCTTCCCAATACGCCTCCAACAACGAGGCACCACACCAGGGCCCACGGGTGCCCCTGGCGCGCAACGACAACGGCGGGCCGCGCGCCCGCCCTCCACCGGAGAGTCCCCATGCTCTACTTCGCCTACGGCTCCAACCTCGACAGGGCCCAAATGCGCACACGCTGCCCCGGCGCCACCGTCGAAGCCCGGGCCACCCTTCCCGGCCACACCCTGGTGTTTGGCGGCTACAGCCGCCGCTGGGGCGGCGCCGTCGCCAGCCTCCAGCGCGTGCGCGGCGCCCACGTCGAGGGGTTGCTGTACCGCCTCACCCCCGAGGACCTGCACGCCCTCGACGCCTTCGAGGGGCACCCCTTCGCGTACCGGCGCGCCGCCCGACTGGTGACGGACAAGACCGGCCTCCGCCGCCGAGCGCTGGTATACCTGCAGCCCGAAGCAAGCTTCGAGGCCTGGCCACCCGCTGGCCGCTACTTCCGCGTCCTCTGGCACGCCTACGGGCGCCTGGGCTTCAACCGCGCCGCGCTCGCGGGCGCCCTGGGAGGTGCGGAATGAAGCGCGCCTCAATCTCGACGCGTATCTTCGTCTACGGAACGCTGCTGTCCGGCGAGCCCAACCACCGCCTCCTGCGCGGCGCACGCCTCATTGGCCCAGCGCGGACGCAGCCCCGCTTTAGTCTCTACGACTACGGCCCCTTCCCTGCCCTCGCCTCCAGGGGCAAGCACGCTATCGAGGGAGAGGTGTACGAAGTCGACGCGCTCATGCTGGCAGCGCTCGACAGGCTCGAGGGCCACCCTCGCTTCTACCAGCGCACGTCCATTGCCCTCGACGGTGCCGGCCGCGCCGAGGCATACCTGTTTCCCAAGGGGCGGTTGGCTGGCCGCCCCATCATCGAGTCCGGCTGCTGGCGCACACACCTGAAGGAGAAGAAGTCATGATGATCATCATGCGCGACGGACGTGTCTTCGAGGGCACGGCTGTCCAAATCGTGAAGGGAATGCAGGACATCGCCTTCGGCGTGGAGCGCCTCTCCATTCCCGAGTACATCGACTGGGTTGTAACCAATACCCAGCGATTCGAATCCGTCGCGCTGCGCGTGCAGGGCACAACGGCCGAGGAAAAGGCCGCGTCCCTCGTTGATGAAATGCTGCGAGAGGGCTTGGCGACGCGAGGGTGAAGCGGGCCGGCATGGCATGCCTTTCGGGGCATGCCCATGCGGCCCGGGCCCGTCCGCCTGCCGAAGCGTCCTGTTTCGCCTGATGTTTCACGCACGCCCAGGCGGCGCGCCCCTCATGCGTGGTGCTCGCCACTGCGGAGAGGCGACTCTCGCGCGCCGCGAGCAACCCACTCCCCCGGTGCTTCCTGCTCCGGGGGTGAGCGCACGCCGAGTCATTCGCCTCCACCAGCCTCAACGCATCCTCGGCACCCAGCGCATGCAGCGCCGCGGCCTCCGCCGTCCGGTACTCCTGCTTCACCGTGGCCAGCCGCGTCCGTGATTCGGCACTCCCGTCCATCGCCGCGTACGCCCGCTGCAACGCCACCTCCACCCGTCGCAGCTCCGCTGCGAGGGCCTCCCGCTCGCTCATCATCATCCGCGTTCCCCACAGCACGCGACGTGCCAGCCCGCCGGGTGATTCTCACCAGCAACCATTCCCGTGAGGTCACTTCGTATTGTAACCAGAAGCGGGCACGCCCTTCCTTCACTCCAGCACGGCTCGACTACGACACATGCCCAAGGAATGGTAATCATCACCCGCCGTCTCAACGCGCACTCGCCCCGGATACACAGCAATGCGAGCAAAGCCACACATGCTTAAAATCCAACGTCCTCCCGTTTCAGCTCGCGGCTCTTCCATAAGGGAGACGCGCAGGTCGCCCGCTCCGACGTCCACAACTTCTCTTGAGGCGTCCTTCCGCACCGCCCTTGATGAAGAGCTGGCGCGCCCTCTCGCAAGCCTCGTCGCGAGACTTGCCGGGGTGGCGAAGCGCCTCGCCCCGGGGCCCCAGCAGGAAGTGTCGAGCCAGCGCCCAGGCCACAACGCGAGGCCTCCCACGCAACCGCAGCGCCTGCCCCCGGCGCCGCCTCCCACGCAACCGCAGCGCCTGCCCCCGGCGCCGCCTCCCGCGCCTACGGCCAGGGCATGCGCCGTCATCGGCTGCAAGCGCCCCCACCGCAGCCAGGGCTACTGCGGGGCTCACTACCAGAAGCGGCGCCTCATGTTGGCCACGGGCCGCCTGCATGCTGCGTGGGTGGAGGACGCCGCGCCTAACACCATCCCCGACGTCATTCTCCCGCGCGGGCGCAGGCCCAAGGCCGACGCCGCGCCTCCTGCACCGAAGCCGCCCGTCAGCGCCACCCCTCGCATGTGGGTGCGCAAGAAGGGGGCGGCCGGGGCAGACGGCACCTCCGGCCCCGGGGCGCCAACGCAGGCCGGGGCGCCAGCGGCGAATCAACTCGCTTCGGAGCAGGAGCGCGCCAAGGCCACCGCCCAGCGCTGGGCCAGCGAGTTCCGCTCGGGGTCGCGACGCGGCTGACGCGCCAGGCCCCCTCCTGCCCCAGGAGGGGCGCCCTTTCCCGCGCAGTGGCATCAGGGCCGTCCGTCCGCCTCCACGGGGGCCAGGCGCCCGTCCCCCGTGACGCGCACCACGTGGGCGGGCACGAAGGTGCCAGCCCGGCCACAGACGACTGCGTCGAGTCGCTGGTCCGTCGTCCCCGCCACGAGGTCTCCCGCCTCGTCCAGCGCGTAGGCCATCGGCGCGCCTGGGAGCGTCACCCATGGCGTGGCACGCCACCGCCCCTCGGACGCGTCGACACGCACCAGACTCCCCGCGCCGCCAAACATGTGAGCGAGGCCCTCCACCACCACGAGGGCGCCGTGCATCCGCACGACTACCAGGGGGTTGGCCTGGGGCTCCTTCAGCACCGTCACCCGCCCCGCCTCATGCACCTCCAGCGTGCCCCCAAACTCCCCGTCGTCCCACCCGACGAGGCAGGCCTCCCCCATGACTTCGAGGACGGAGGCGGAGTCCCCTGCTGGCACGGATGCACACGGGCTCCCTTGTGAGGGCGCCTTCGGCTTGTCCCAGTGCAACTGGATGGAGGTATGCCCCTCGCGCAGCGTCCACCCACCGGAGCGTCTTGGACTGATATGGGCGCAGTCGATGGACTCCGCAGGCTGCACCTCCTGCCCGGAGAGTCCCTCCAAGGCCAACCTCGCGTGGCTCCGCGCCACCGGCGAGGCGTGTGTCGCCACCACCTGCTGGAACAGCGGCACCAGATCCTCCGCATGCGCCCGGAAGGAGTAGCTGCCCAGCGCATCAACCGCCGCGGCCTGGACCTCGCTATGCGGCGCGTACACCGCCTGGCGCAGCGCCTCGAGGGCGACTGCGTCTCCCACGCGTCCAAGGGCCTCCGCGGCCCGCGCGCGCTCCCAGCCCTCCTTTCCCGTGGCCAGCAGCCGCAGCAGCGGCTCCGTCGCGGCTGGCCGCGCCACGTCCCCCAGCAACACAAGGCTCGCAAGAGCCCGGGCACGGCACTCAGGCACGGCGAGCTGCTCAAGGACGCCCGGCACCGCAGCAGGACTCCCGAAGGCCACCAGCGCCTGCAGCGCCACGGGTGTGAGGCGCACGTCCGCCCGCTGTAGCGCCTGTAACGCCTCGGGCGCGGCCTTCGCCCCCAGGCGCACGTGGGCAGCCAGCACTGACGCTACGTAGGCAGCTCGCGGGGTGCACCCGTCGAAAACCGCCTCGCAGCCTGGCGCAGGCACCGAGGGGCAGGACGTTCCGGGTGGGCGCCGCAGAATGGGCTCCTCCAGCTCCCGGGCGAGGAGCGTCCGCAGGCGCGTAACGAACGTCTCCGTGTACATGGAGGAGCGCCGGGCGAGGACGTGGCGCACCAGCACCAGCGCCTCCCAGCTCGACTCCGGATTCTCCAGCACCTCTACCAGCACCGGGGCCAATGTCGGGCCGAGGTGCTCCAGGGCCGACGTGGACGACTCCAGGAGGTGGCGCACAATGGCTGGCGCTGCTCGCTCGTCATCGAGAGAGGAGAGCGCGTGCAGGGCCAGCCCGCCGGGCTCCCGCTCATACGCCTCGATGAGAGCAGGCACGGCACCCGTGGCCTTCCCCTCCATGTTCGCCAGCGCCTGCGCTGCACCGCCGCGCACGCGACGCTCTGGGTGCCGAAGCAGCGAAACCAGCCGAGAGACGACGACCTCTCCCTCTCGCCCCAGTTTCCAGGCCGCACACGCCTGCTCCGGCGGCAACCACTTCTCCCCCGTGTCGGGGCCGTTGGTTTCCTCCAGCAGCGCAAGGCACGCATCAGCCCCCTTGCAGCAGCCCTCCCACGTCCTGGTGTCATCCCGCTGCCATGGCCGGGAACACCCCAGCGACAGCGCCACCACCGCGCACACGAGCCCGGCCAACCAGCGGGGACGCTCGGACCTCACCTCTCCCTCCATGTCAGTTCCTCTCATTCTCCCCTCGCTGTGAAGGGACTCCGAACCCAACGCGTCCGCCAGTCACGCACCGCGCAGCGAACGAGCGCCGCGCCCGAGGGCCTTCACGACACGTGTGCCGGCCACCCAGTCGTGGAGACACCGCCGGTCCTCTCCAACGATGAAGAGGGCGTCCACGAGGCCGAACCAGCCGCAGTAGCTGCAGAGCGCAATCGGGAGCGCGTTCCTCAGCAGGGCAATGCGCCACACCCCAGCCGGACGGCCGTCGCTCCGGACGACTCGGATTCCGAAGAGCCTCTTGCCGAGGCTAGCCCCAGTGCCGCGAATTAGGCTCGCCTGCACGAGCAACGCGAGGAGCGCCGGGGCGTAGACGGCTGGAGCCTTCATCGCCGCCTCGTCCGGCACGGCCAGGCACCGGAGGACGCCCAGGAGCAGGGACGGGAGCACGAGCGCGGCGCCGTCGATAAGGCTGGCCGCGAGCCGGGCCCTGCGCGTCGCCAGCTCCGGAGCCACATGCAGGCACCGGAAGCACAGGCCCGCATTGGACGAGGCACAGAAGGCACAGGTGAAGGTGCCGCAACGAGTACAGGCCAGGGCGGCGGAGAAGCCAGGATGCTCGGAGCATGAGGGCTCCGAAATCGATTCAAGGGCCTCGCGGAAGTCGGACATGGAGGGCCGCAGCACAGCTAGGCCCGCCCCAAGGCAGCAAGTTCCTTCGGAGAGAAATTCACGCTCGCCCCAACAAACTCGACCCAACAGGTCCAGTCTACTCGACCATCATTACATCATCCCTGCCACCCACGGGCTACCTCGATACCTGATTCCGCTACATAGAAGAGCGGCCCGCTCAAGGAATGGACTCTCGAAGCGCACTGCTCCAGGGCGGTTCCTCCTGGGAGGTGCCCTGGTCCCAGCGGATGGCGTGCCCCTATCGCGCCCGCCCCTCGGCCGAGCTCCCAAGGTATTTACCGAGGCCGGGGCCAGCCGCGCCAATGCCCGTGTGAAACCCCGCGTATTCTCGCGAGTATTTCGCACGCCTCCAGTGCGCTCGACCTCCAGACCAAACGAACTTGCTTCATCTGAAAGCAAGAGCGTGTATGTCTTTCGCGACGGACAGCCACGCCCCCGCAGAACGCGAGGACGTCGATGAAGATTAAAAGCACCACCGCCTTCCGAGCCTACACCACCATGCGCGCGAACCAGGCCAAGGCCACCAAGCGCTTCATGGTGAAGTCGGTGAACAAGGACGGTTCGATCAGCCGCATGGCGCCCACCAAGGCCGCCTGGCAGAACGACGCGTTCGAAGATGCCGACGCCGCCGAGGCCCGACGCGCGGAGCTTGAGCGGCTCAATCCCGGCTCGCGCTTCGCGGTCGTCCCGCTCTGAAGCCCCCGGGGCCACGCAGGCAGGCGTAAGGCCCGCTGTGCTGTGCCTGCCCGGAGCGCACGGCTCCGGGAGACGCCTCCGCGGATGCGCGTGTACACAGTAAGACGGGCCGCTCCTACGACGCCGGCCGCACCCATCGCCACGTGGAGCGCTTCGAGACGTACTCCCACCGGGAGAGAGGCAACCGAGGCCCGTGGCGCTGGCGTTTGAGGTACCCGCGCGCCTGGCGCTCCACCGCGCCGCGCCTGCCGAGACCAGCCTCGGGCGACCTCGCCGGGACAGGCACGGGGCCGAGCAGGTAGACGGCGCGCGCCGGCAGGTCCAGGTGTGCGTCGCGTCGACGCGCCTCTTCGATTCGGAGCGGGGAGCCCTCGCCTCCAAGAGCACTCCGAAGATGACAGCGTGGCGCGCCGCCTCCCGCGCCCAGGCAGCGTGCGGTGGCGCGTCGCCTTCGTCGATGACCGGGGAGCACTCCCAATGCGCGCCTTCGTCCAGGTCCTCGCCTGTCTACCGGGGCCGCCCACTTCCAGGAGCAAGTCAGCGTCGCGGAGCGCAAGTCGCGGATTCGCCGACAGTATTTGCCAGAGACCGGCCCCACCACGCGGCGAACTCGCACTTATTTCTCTTTAAGAAAGCGCTGCAACCGCTGACGCATGGCGCCCTTGGAGATGCTTGCGTCATACCGAACATAGACCACTGCAACTCCGTGTTCGTCACACAGACGCTTCTTCAAGGCGTCGCGCTCCTTCGTCTGAGCAAAGGCCCGCTCCCCACCAAAGACCTCCAGCGGACGATAATGTTGTTCGCCCTGGTGCTCAACAGCGAGATTTAACTCCGGCAAGAATATATCCAACCGCATCCGGCCAAGCCATGAAGGCGAGTTCTCCCGCAGGACTCGGTAGTTCGGAAACAGGTCTCGTATCACCCCATACAAGGCGGCCTCTCGAACCCAGCGACTCAGTCCAAGAACTTGCTGCACCTCTGCTCTCGCGGTCTTCTCGTCGCTTTTCATGTCGATCCGCACCTGATCGACGTAGGCTGCGAAACCCGTCTCGATGCTAGTGCCATAGCGGCGCAGACGCTCCGCCGCCCCTGCACGCGCGACACAAAGGTGACAGACCCCTTCCTGATATACAGCAGGCGCGAGCAATTCCTCCACCTGATGCGGCCATGATCCATCTGCATATCGCGGCTTCAGGTTCGCGGCCTCACTCAGCATCTGTGCATGCGCAGCCTTCGCACAGGAACAGAACACGCGAACTCCGGTAAGCATATGGTCAAACGAAACCGACCGATAGCCCTGAAGCAGGCGCCCAGGATTAAAGCTCGCAATCAATGGCTGCTGGTGATCTCCATCATCACGGAGGCGGTCAAGAATCTTACGGAAAAGCGAACCAGGCAGAACGAGATGGTTGATACGAAAGCAGTGGTTCGTTTGCCGCTTGAGCGACCGGACACTCATTTGTGTAGTGCGCTCGATTCCAAAGCCATAACTGATTGGTCGCACCTCAAGACCGGTTGCCTCGATCTCCACTGCCTCAACAACATCTCCCGGCAGGGTAGAGAATCTCACTTCCATATACCACGTGTCGTACCCACTATCGACCAGCGCAGGCAGCGTGGCGAAGCGACTTCGAAAGTACTCGGGCAGTCGGACGACGGGAGGCTTGCACAGGCGCTCGCGCAACCGTTCTTCGAACCGCTCGAAAAGGTACGCCTCCAGAGCGCGCTCGACGGCACTCACAGGCGATACGCCAGGCGCACGAAGGTCCTGGCAGATCCGCGGTACGAGGTCCCCACCATCAAGCACTACTGTGAACCGAGCCATCACTCAAGCATAGAGCCAACAGGAGCTCTTGGGTGGCACCTGAGTCGTCCCCTCATTTGAGCCGAGCGTCAAGGGCCGTCCCCAGCGGTTGGCTGGTGCCGGAGCAGCGCGGGAAGCGGCAGTGAGGCGCGCGCTTTTCGGCGCCAGAGGTTGTCCTGCATCGTGCGGAGCATGTCGAAATCCATAACGCACGCCGAGGTGCATCGGTTCATTGAGGAAGCCGTCGGCCCGGACACCCATGCCAAGCGTGTGCTGTCGCTGTCCAATGCCACCTTGGGCGCCGTGCACGCCGCCAGCCTCTCGGTGAGGGCCATCGGACTGGCGCTCTCCCAGGCGCGGGGGTTGGAAGGCAAGCACGCCATCAAGCAGGTGGACCGACTGCTGTCCAACTCTGGCGTCGACGTGTGGCGACTGTTCGCGCAGTGGGTGCCCTTCGTGGTGGCCGAGCGCAAAGCGGTGACAGTCACCATTGACTGGACGGACTTCGAGTCGGACGACCACACCACGGTCGCCATCCAGCTTGTCACCCGCCACGGCCGCGCCACGCCGTTGCTGTGGAAGACGGTGCCCAAGAGCGAGTTGGCCGGGCAGCGCAATGCCCATGAGGACGCGTTGCTGGAGCGGTTGCACCAGGTGCTGCCCTCCGACGTGGAGGTGACGGTGCTCGCGGACCGAGGATTCGGAGACGTCGCCCTGTATGAATTGCTGGACAGACTCAGCTTCGGCTACGTCATTCGCTTTCGTGGCGTCGTGCACGTCGAAAGTGCCGGAGGGGAGGTGCACAAGGCGAAGGAGTGGGTGCCCCCGACGGGCCGTCCGAAGTTGCTGCGCGGAGCGCGCGTCACCCAGGCCCGTTTCGGCGTGGGTGCCGTCGTCTGCGTGCACCAGAAGGGAATGAAAGAGGCCTGGTTTCTGGCGGCCAGCAGCAAGGAAGCCACTGCCACCGAGTTGGTGAAGGCCTACGGACGTCGCTTCACCTGCGAGGAGACGCACCGGGACATCAAGGACTTGCGCTTCGGCATGGGCCTGTCCGCCATCGCTATCGGCACCTGCGAGCGCCGCGACAGACTGTTGCTGCTGTCCGCCTTCGCCATGGCGCTGCTGAGGCTGCTCGGCGCTGCGGGCGAAGCGACGGGGCTCGACAGGAAGTTCCGCGCCGACACCCGTAAGACGCGCGAGTACTCTCTCTTTCGGCAAGGCATCATCTACTACGGCGCCCTCGCCAACATGCGAGAGGAGTGGCTCCGCCCCCTCATGGAGAAATTCGCCGAGCTCATCCGCGAGCAGGCCGTCTTCCGCGAGGCATTCGGCTTCATTTGATTCGAATGAGGGGACGGCTCAGGGGTGGCACAAGAGGCAACCCGAGGCACCACTCTCCAGGACGATTGGAGATGGTAAGCTAGGACAGAAGCGCCTTGTCCTACATCGACGAACCGTGGGAAGGCGATGTGCGCTATCAAGGGAGCCCAGCATTAACATGAGGACGGTATGAACCTTGACGAAATCCTCGCCGCCAAATTGACAACCGCCATCTCGGGAGCGGAACGCTGGTCTGACTTGGCGGATGCGCTTCGACGCCCCACAAATCCTCAAGAAGATGATCCTGCCTCGGCAGCAATCATCGCATTTGACTACGTACTTCATGCGGGACCACGCGCCCAAGAACGCGAGCAGTGGGGCGAGTTCGGACCGGCGGTCTCAACACAAGGCCACGCATACCCACCCCCACTCAAAACAATCCCCGACCCAACGCTAAGCCAATGGGCCCGGCTCGCGGATACCATTAAGCACCCAATCGTCTCCTCGCGCCTAAATGACCTGCTCTGGACAAGAAAATGGAAACCCAAGCCACATGAAAGGGCTCGCGTTGCCATATCTTCGTACCTCGACCTCGGGAAGAGTGATTGGCACCCCATTCTTCGCGCCGAGTGCCTAGCTCGAGCACTCGAACTCACCCTCGCACTGAATGACCAGGAGGGTGCCGCCAGAGCTGTGACTCAAATTATCTCTGCCGCATGGGAGGCACTAGCTCAAGAAAAGCCAGTGCCAGGAGTGACTCTCCGCCTCATCGAAACGCTCACACCAGCATCCAGCATGGCCCCGCCAGCCGACATTGATTCGCTACTCCAAAGAGCAGCGCAGAAATATGGCGCAGACCCGCACCTATTTGAATCCATAAAAGACCTAGAGGCCAACTGGGCACGGAAGACACCAGATAAAGCAATCCGCGCTGCACGCGACAAAGCGGAACGATGGAGGGATGTCGCGCTAGCCTCATCAGGCCTTCAGCGGCACGTCTTTCTCCAGAAAGCACTGGAGGTTGCCCGTCAACATGGATTCCGAGATCTCGTAGCAACCGCACGCGCTGAGCTGCAGAACATGCGGCCAGAATCGCTCGGCCTCCATGTTCACGAATTCTCCGTTGAGTTTCCGCAGGAGGCTCTAGACTGGCTTCTAGGTCACATGAGTGGCGGCGCGGACTGGCGTGAGTGCTTACGTCGGTTTGGGGGGCACGGACCACCTACAGACACGCCAGAGGAGAACATTGCGACAGCACAAAAATTAATGCGAGACTATCCATTGCAGTTCATGGCCGAACGATTTGTCCTGGATTCTGAGGGGCGGCCGATTCGGCGAGTTTCTACTCCAGAGGAACATCTTGAAGCTGGTGTCATCGATCTTGAAACTCGGCAGATTCATCTCTGGGGCCATCTGGCGCCGCTGTGCCTGAAGTCGATCTTCGACAAACACCAACGCCCCTCGCCGGAAGAAGCGACAGTCTTCTTCACAACTGACATCATCTCCAAGGAGATTGCAGAACGAATTAGCCGGTCACTTCTTCTCTACCTAGACAACCAGTTCGACGACGCACTTCATGTCCTTATTCCTCGGCTTGAGACCATCATTCGTGACCTCTGCATTATCATCGGCGCGGTCATCATACGAGAACCTGATGGAGCTAAAACAGGAGGTGTCGTAGCGCTTGGTGAATTGATGAGTCAGCTCCAAGGCAACTTTCCCGAACCGTGGCGGCGGTACCTGCGGAACTTGCTTAACGAACCCATCGGACTGAACCTCCGGAACCGTGTTTGTCATGGACTGCTGGCCCGCGGCGGTCCATCAGAAGCAGCGCTAGCACTCCATGCAGCGTGCTTCCTTCGGCTCCTCAACCATCGGCAGCGGTCATCTTCGAACCAGGCAACTCAGGAGCCTCCTTCTGGCGGCAGCGGCTCCCAGGAACCAGCCAGCGGGCCGCGCAGTGAGTCCTGACGAAGAGGGCGATTGAACACCAGGGTGCGCCTGTTCCCCCCAAGACCCGGTCGCTACGCCATGGGTGCGTCGATTCCGGGTCAGGCAGTGCGGCAATCCGCGCGAGCGAGACGCTCAAATGACATCTTCAGCTCAGCGCGTCCTCCGGAGTGAAACGTTCCGACCCCAGGTGGATGGAAGGCCCTCCTCCAACCTGAGGAGGAGGGCCTTCATTCCTAAGCGGAGGCCACCGGCTTACTGATGTCCTCGGCAGCATCCGATTGTGCGGCCTCAGCGACGGTGAGCTGCTGCTTCAGTTTGGCGGATTCCGCGGCGACGACTTCGGCCTGTTTTTTCTGCTTCGTCGCCTCCGCCTCCGACTGCTCTGCGCGCACACGCATCGCCTGCTCGCGCTCGCGAGCCGCCTCTGCCTGCTGACGAGCAGCTTCCGCCTGGCGCTGCGCCTGCTGCGCCTCCCGGGCCGCAATTGCGGCCTGATTTTCAGCCTGCAGCCGCTGCTGGTTCTCCCGCTGCAACTCGGCCCGGAGCCACGCCAGCGGCTTCTTCCCTACCCAGTAGGCGCCGCCCACGAAGGCTACAGCCGCCACGCCGAGTACCCACTTCACTGCCGTTCCAAAATTTACCTTCATCGCTTGCTTCTCCATCAGCGTTCGGCGCGAAGGGCCATGGCCCATCCGCCGCATTCGTCTTGAGTCAGATCGTTGCATTGCTGAATCCCCACCCAGTCCCACGTCCAGCGACACCCGACCTTGACGGAGAGCCCCTTTAGGGCCTACCTGTTGCCCAGAGCATTTGCGGTAGCACTGGCCAGCATCGTCAGGTGCCGTGCCGAGCATCAAACGAGGGGGGTCGCGCGCCAACGCGATCCCCCTTTTGATTGCCCGGCGTTCGTCACGAAGCGCCCGAAGCGTTCGGGCCCGAGGGCGTGCTCTCACCCTCGCTCCCACCTCCTTTCTCCTTCTCGGCTGCCACATCGAAGAGCTTCACGATGAGGTACGCGAGCCCTCCCACCGCAGCGGCTCCCAGCACGAACTTCGCGAGAGCTGGCCCGGCATCTGGCCGCTTATCGAGGCTTTCCCGCAGCCCCGTCATGACGGCCTCCGCAGCCCCCGTGGGCTTGGCTTCGCCGGTCTCCCAGCGATGGGCTGTTCGGAGGTCCACTCCAAGCAGGGACGCAAACTGCGCGGGCTCCATCCGCAGTCGCTCCCGGAGTGCTCGAATTTCACTTGCCGTCCATGACATGTAGGACAGAATGACAAGATGCAAGCATCCTGTCAACCACATGTCCGCATGGGTGCTGCCAACCCGCAACGCGATGCACCACGTTATGCCGAGTGACCTGTCCACGGGCGCTTGCGGGTCTCGGCGACCACGATTGAGGACGGCCGTCGGAGTGTGCGAGCAATCAGTCGGGAAAGCCCGTCGACGCCCCTGGGCTGCTGCTGCACCTGTGCCCTGGGCGTGGCGGCCAGGAGCAGCACACCAGATGGTCTGACATCACCGTCAGGCTCATGGCCACGCCAGGTCGATGTGGAGCAGCGGGTCCGCGGGCATCTCCACCTTCGCGGCTCGTGCCGCGCGGAAGGCCTCGCCCAACACGCCGATGTCCGAGGCCGCGGGCACCTGGCCGTCCAGCCAGAAGCGGCTCTCCGTCTCCGCACGCAGGTGGCTCTGCACCCAGCCGGCGAGCATCGGCATCTGCTCCTCGACGTTGGAGCGCGCTGCGCGCCAGCATCGCACTGAGGAAGCCATGGACGGCACTCGCACGGACGGCGCGCGCGTAGGCGAGCTGCTTGTCGCTGACGGCCTGGCGGGGCGGCACCTCCAGCCCCTCCACGGTGAGGACCACGTGCGGCAGGATGGCGTGGACACAGCCCGCCTCGAGCTGGTCCGCGAGCGCGTCAGCCGCATCACGCCGCTGGGCCGCGCGCGCAGTTCGGGCCGAGGTGATGCCGAATCGCTCTTCCAGGGCCTGGGGCGTGGGCCCTGTCGTGCGCGGAACCTGTTCGTCCACCCCGAGGACGGTGGCGTGGAGGGCCCCCTGTGTCAGGGAAGTTGTCGCCTCGGCTGACCGGCCGAGTTGACCACCCCCGGGGGCGAGTACAGGCAGGTAGCTGTGTCGTACACGGATGCATTCAAGGCGGAGATGGTGAAGCGGATGGTGGGGCCAGGCGCGGTGAGTGCTGCGGCGCTCGCCCGCCAGGTGGGAGTCTCGCAGCCGACGCTGTCGCAGTGGTTGCGCGAGGCGCGTAGGGTAGCGGCGATGACGCCGCCGCCCGAGGAGAAGAAGCCCGCTGGCCCGAAGAAGTGGACGCCCGAGGAGAAGCTGCGCGTGCTGGTGGTGGCCCAGGGGCTTGAGGGTGAGAAGTTGGGGGCGTTGCTGCGCCGCGAGGGGCTGCACGAGGCGCAGTTGAAGGAGTGGCGGCAGGTGGCTGCCGGGGCCCTGTCGGGCGAGTCCTCCGGGCCACTGACGGCCAGCCAGCGTCGCCGACTGGCCTCGTCGGAGAAGCGCGTGAAGGAGCTGGAGCGGGAGCTGCGGCGCAAGGAGAAGGCGCTGGCCGAGACGGCGGCGCTGCTGGTGCTCGAAAAAAAACTTCAGGGGATGGGCTGGGACGAGAAGTCCCCGGAAGACGAGGACGACGCAGTGGACGAGAGGCGCGAGAAATGACGCTTGCCCTCGTCGACGAGGCGCTGGAGAAGGGCGTGAGGCTGGAGGCCGTCTGCGAGCGACTCGGGGTGACGTCTCGCACCGTCCAGCGCTGGAGGAAGCCCGAAACGGCCCAGGACGGCAGGTGCGGTCCGCATACCCGGCCCGCCAACCGGCTGTCGGAAGTGGAGAGACGCCGCATCCTGGCAGTGGCCAACAGCGAGGAGTTCCGCGACGTCTCGCCCAAGCAGATTGTGCCCCGGCTGGCCGACAGGGGCGAGTACGTGGCCAGCGAGGCGAGCATCTACCGGGTGCTGCGCGAGGCGGGGCAACTCACCCACCGAGGCTGCGCCAGGGCCCCCACGCCCAGGCTCCGGGCCGAGCACCTGGCCACCGGGCCCAATCAGGTGTGGAGCTGGGACATCACCTACCTGAAGGGCCCGGTGAAGGGAGCCTTCCTCTACCTGTACCTGGTGGTGGACGTCTTCAGCCGGCGCATCATGGGCTTCGCGGTACACGAGGAGGAGTCGTCCGAGCATGCCGCGGCCCTCATCCGCCGCTGCTGGCAGGAGGCGGGCTGTCCCGAGGGGCTGGTATTGCACTCGGACAACGGCGGCCCGATGAAGGGCGCCACGCTGCTGGCCACCCTGCAATGGCTGGGCGTGACGCCCTCCTTCAGCCGGCCCCGCGTCTCGGACGACAACGCCTTCTCCGAGGCTCTCTTCCGTACGCTGAAGTACCGCCCCAGCTTCCCGCGGCGCCCCTTCGCATCCGTCGAGGACGCGCACTGCTGGGTGACGCGCTTCGTGCATTGGTACAACACCGAGCACCTGCACTCCGCCATCCGCTTCGTCACGCCTGACGACAGACACTTCAGTCGCGAGACGGCGCTGCTCGCCCGGCGCCATCAGGTGTACCAGCGCGCCCAAGCCCGTCATCCTGAGCGATGGAGCCGCCACACTCGAGACTGGACACCGGCAGGCCCGGTGCGCCTCAACCCCTCCCCGAACCCCACCCCGGCAGTGCAGGAGTTGAAGCGCATCGGTTGAACTCTCTCACGCGACAACTACCTTGACGCTCACCGAGGGCACCATTCTCTTCCGTCACCTCGACATAGGCGTCCCGGGCATGCCGGGCACTCGCGACGCTCCGCACGCGGTACAGCCCCGGCGCCGCCACCCGCACCGTGGCCGTGCCGCTGCCCTGGCGGTTGAGGTCCGCCGTCCCACGCAGCCACCGCACGCGGCACTCAGCGCCTGCGGGCTGGAGCTCAGCGACGCCGCCGCGCCGCTCATGGACGAATACTTCCACCGTCAGCTCCCGCCGGCCATCGGCCTCCTGCTCCACATCCTGCGTCAGCCGCATCCGCATGGGGGCGCCTCCTCCGATAGCAGTAGGCGTCGGGCGCGTGGGAGGGGCAATCCCCCAAGGGAGGTAGGCGTCAGCGGTGGACACGGCCCCAGGGCATTCACAGCTCCGCTGATCCTCCAGCGGATGATTGCACCTCCCGAAAACTCGGCCGCTGCGTCATCGCCACGACTGACGGGAGTTTCGCGGCACAGTTGATGCCGTACGTCAGGAACGATGCAAACGGTCCCGCGCACTCGGGAGGGCCAAGGGACGCCTTCGCAGGAACCTACGGGCTCACTGCCTCCGCCCCGTACTCAGGGGTACGGCTTCTCATTTCGATGCAGCACCAGGACACTCACGTCGAGATACGAGGACACGAGCGTGGATGCATGGGGTTCCCATGGCGTCACAACAGACCTGAACCCGACCTCGTTGCCCACGTAGAAATACTTCTCGGCCAGCCTAAAATCTTGCACCGTCAGCCTAGAGTCCGACAGCGCAACCCGTCCCCACTTGCCCATCCGGAAGGGTCTAGTCCGCATGATAAAAATGCATCCGGACTTCAGTGCGTATGCCGCACCCTGAATTAGTCCTCGGCGTCTCTTCGTGTAGGTCCGAGCCAACGCGCTCTGTCCGGCTGCCACATCACGGAAGAGGTTCTGATAAACAAGTCGCTCCACAACCATATCGAATGAGCCGGGGGCCTCCTCACGAAACGTAGTTGCATCTTTTTCGAGGAAGGTAAGACGTCGGCGAACAACCTTACTCAGCCGCTGCACTCTCCGCCGTGCCTCCTCAACTGCGGCACGGTCTTTCTCCACTGCGACTACCTTCCACCCGTGACTGGCCAGAAAGATTGCTTCCGTGCCGTGACCCGCACCGAGTTCGAGTGCGCGGCCGGGCTTAAGCATTGACAGCAGGACGGCGAGTTCGCCCGTTGGCCAATCGATCCGAGTATCATATCCCAGGAAGCCCATGGCCTAACTATACACTACCCGCCGCCTCTATCCCACATCCGGCAACCACATCCCGCGCACGTCATCCGGAGCGAGCAAGCCGCGGACGACGTTTCCTTCATGCATCGAAACCGTGCGGAATCAACAAGAGCGAAGCCTAGCTCTGAGGTTCTGGAGCCTCCCCGCTGCTCCAGTCCTCTGGGTCCTTCCACGTTGAGCTGAAACGCTCTGGGCAACGCTGGGCGCGCGACCCCACCGGGTCCGCCGCCACACCTCTGGGTCACTCCTCCTGCGTGCTCTCGCGCTGCGGCAGCTCGTCGTACCCAAGCTTCTTGAGGATAGACTGCGCCATGGCCTGGTCGTAGCCCGTGCCGCCAAGGCACTGGTTCCGCACCTCGTGCGCCAAGGCGCGCTTCACTTTCACATCCAGATGGGACGTCTTGAGCGCCTTCAATAGGACGTCCAGTTCCGCTGGTTTCCACTCGCTTGCTGGCATCTGTCTCTCTGCGTTTGGGAAGGAGCCAGTCTACACCGGTTGCGCATGAGCGCTTCCCACATTGGGTAGCGCATGCACCAAACGTAGTCGCCGCATCATGAGCGCATCAAGGCCGCACTGCGTCAGGAAGATGCGAGAGACGTGCTCGCAGACATCGAGCACCACCGTCACCGATAGGTAGAGGGAATTACCGGAGGCATCGCGCACCTCGTTCTGGACCGGGAAGCATCCACCGCCGCCCATGAAGCGCCCAGGAAGCTCCCGTTCGAGAAGAAGCAGTCACGACTGCTTCCCACGGCCGGAGTGGTTTGTGTGATGATGGGCCACATGACGGCCGATGACTCTTCGACTCCGGCAAAGCCACAGGATGAACTACTGGAACTACTGGACGAGGTCATCAACGCCTACGTCGTGACGAAGCGGCGTTTCCCGCTCCTGCTCGCGACAACCATGTCCATCGACAAGCTCATCGACCGCCTCCGCAGTCAGAACACGGGCCCCAGAGCGCCGGGGCTATGGAACGATGCTGTGTTGCAACTCCTTCGCGATAGCTTCGATGTCTTCGTCATCGACCTCGCATCCATCCGAGAGCGCCTTGTTGAGGGCTCTGGCCTTCTGAACCGCCTGAAAAAAGACTGCGCCCGCTTGCGGCGGTGTGAGCCATCGGAGATCCCTCCGCAACCCATAATGCTCTTCGGCGACATGCGAGGCGCGGATCGCGCTCGCATCGAAGCAGAGACACAGCAGCATAACCGTGAGCGCATCGCAGGAAGTATCAATGCGTCCCTGGCTCGCCTATTTCCCGATGAGTACCCAGTCACTCCAGAAGGCGTAGGGGCGCTCATTAGACGATTCATGAAGAGCACAGAACCCGTGGTCAGAGACCGCAATCACGTCCGTGCGCACCGTTACGAGTACCGCAGCTTCGACCGGCACCAGTACTTTCAGCCACTGGATGAGATCCAAGGACAGCTCGACATCTTCGAGCAGCTTCTGGGCGACCTCTTTCACGTCCTCAGGTGGGGGGTTGTCGGCTTCGAACTGCAGTTCGAAGCCGACTCGGAGGGAGCCGCTGAGGATCTGGCAGATCTCATGGTCCACGGATCCATCAACGATGCCGTCAATGTTTACAAGGTAGCACAGCAGACTCCTGAGAATCCCGTGCCCTGGTACTACGCGCGCAGGAACAGGTTCTTTGAAGCGCAACCTGGACCTGGGAAGGACAACAACCAAGGCTGAGCTGTCCGAGAATCAGGGACACATGGCTTGGTCAACATCTTGAGCCGTAACTTACGAGACACCTGGGCCAGTGCGAACACGTTCGCACTGGCCATACTATTTTCCGTGGTGCTCGACCTGAGCCGTCATTCGCTGAATCGTTTCGGCGACATCCAGGGCTGCATTCCCTGTTCGTACCGACGAAAACTCGTGCACCGCAAGCACATTTTCCGACAGGGATATGTCGCCAAATCTCACGACGAAGTTGTCCGTCCGGTATAGCGTCACCCACGCGAACAGCGACGGATGCACGTATGAAATGGTGACGGCATGCTCTTCTGTCGGCACTAATGGAGCTGTATCGTGAGGAAGCTGCGTGACGAAGCGTAAGTCGACAGCCACTTCGTCCTGTCCCAGGTCACTCCGATGTCGGATGTCCTCTCCAAGCACGTACTTGCGCAGCTCGTCGAACTCCGGAGAGAGGGCAAATTCGGGGCTGACGCGCGCAGCCAGAACGTTGAACGCGATCTTTGCCACTGCCCGATTCACATCATCGGGTCGTATTTCCAAGTTCACTCGGACGCTCGGCTGAGGGATCGATTGTACCTCTGCTTGCTGATTGCCCGCAGTAATGAGGGCCACGTGATGCTTGTATGCAGATGCCCAGTCCTTCTCAAGCACCTCAATAGCATTCCTAGCGTCGGCATCGGTCTGCGCGCGAATGAAACCATCGCGCTCTCTGTGCATCACGAGCCGCGCAGTTGGACCTGCCGCTTCGGGGCCGAGCTTGACGTGCATCGCCCTGAGCTGCCCGCTCTCAATCTTCTTCGTCACGAAGGCATGAAGACGATCAAGGCTGCTCACGTCGGCCGTTACGATAGCGACGTGATTGGTTTCGCCAACCACGGCCACGTGAACTTGCGGAAGCATTGAGGCACTAACACCGTTGATGAGAGCGACTTCGAGAACCAGCCCGGACTTGCCTTCTTGAACAAAGTGCTCCCCTCCAAGCTGCACATCAAAAGCATCCTTGGGCGTGGCAGCAATGCGAGAGAATGCCACGAAGGACCGCTCGGCCAACGCTTGGTCGAGGCGCGAAAGGCGCCCAGAGTTGCAGTCTTTGCAAAGGATTAACGCAACGAGATCCCCACCAAGGGAGCGCGGCAAGACGTGCTCGCGCGTCGGCTCACGGACCTGCCTGCAGTAGATGCATGTGATTGTCGCGGGGGCGGGAGTGGTCATCCGTGGAGACTACCTCATTTAGAGATGCGGTAAGCTGTGCCAGCACTGCTCATGCGCCCGGCGAATGTGGCCCTTTACTTCCGAAGCTTGGGCGCTGCGTCATGAGGGGGACAAGGCTGCGTCGGGACATGCAGCGCTTCCTGGTACGCCCGCCATGGGCGGGTAGGCGAGTTCAGCCCGCTGGGTGCGCCTGCCCAAACAAGGCGCACCCCAGCACGCTGCAGACTGTATCCAGAAGGCCACGACTCGTCGGCGGCGGATAGAGTGCTGCGCAGAGCTGAAGCGCAGGCTAGTTGTCGTCGCCCTCATCTCCCATGAGGGGAGCGCGTACCCCAGGCAGGTTTCGCTGAAGGCGCTTCCGCACTCGTTCCAGATGACGGCTATCCCACCCGTTCTCCCTGGCGGCCTCCGTCTCGGAAGCACTATCGAGGCGAGCAAGCAGCAGCGTGCGAGCTTCCCTGTCCAAATTCACCTTGGCGACGCCATCCAACGTTTCGAAGCGAGAGAGCTGCTGGGCGTTCCGCGGATCTCCATCTTGTTGGTCCAAATGGAGCACCGGGTCCTCGCTCCAGTCCTTGCGGAGGAAGACGTAGCCTCCTTTGCGCCCCCCAGTGATATCGAGCGCCTTCTCACGCTGGCGCAACTTGAACACCGTGCCCCTGAGATAGGCAATGGGGTCGCTTGCGTTCGGCCAGTTCGACTTAATGAGGGCCTCCGCAACAAGATGAGCAGCTCTCGGGTTGAGGCGCAGCGTCTTCGTCGTGAACTGCTGCACCAGGGCCATTTCCGTTCCGTGGAGGGAATACTCCACGAAGGCGCAGCGAGCGAAGACCTCCCAATTCTCGCGCCGGGTCAACTCGACGAGGTTCCACACCCAATCAGGGATGTTGCGCGCAGCACACGCCACTCCCTCGAGCATGGGCGAAAGGTCGAGAACGGCCGGGGCGATGGAGAACTTCCATTGATGCCCCACCTCCTCCAGAACAGGCTGCGCCCACACGACGACCCTACGCACGGCCTCAACGACGATAGGTGCGGCCCTGCGGGCCAACTCTGCCATGCCCACCATGATGGGGTACACCTCCATCACAAGGGGAGAGAGGACCTCCTTCAGCGCGGCCTCGTAATCGGCTCCCTCGTTGTCGAGCCACAGAGGGCTCGGCACGCCGCTGGCCTGAGAAGCACCATGGGCGTCAGCCACCGCAGGCCTTTCGGGCGTGGCATCCAGGACCAGCTCCTGTGCTGTGGTGGGGGACTCCGATTTGATGCAGTCGGACGAGCTCGGCTGAGGGTCCACGGGAGAATCGTTCGTACTCATGATTCGCAGTCCATGGCGTCAATTCGGTTGAAGACGGCAGGCGGAGCTGACACCGCGGAATCTCGCGCCCTACAAACCAGGGCACGGGCTGCATGGCACTTCGGGACATGCGCCCCAAAAAAAGTTGAGGTGGGCCTCCGGTGAGGGGGCCCCGACAAGCGGCCACGCTACCCCAGGGGCCTCGGAGCGGCCTGGCACAGCGCCGCCACAAGGAAGAGTGGGCCTAGGTATGACACCGACCAGCACGCCGTTCCCGCGAGGCCGGCACCGTCAATGCTGGGCCGCGAGTTGCGCGACCAATGCAGCGGAGGCCGACCTCGCGCTGGCGCCAAGCTGCGACGAGCCCGGTCCCCAGGGAAGGGTCCGAAACGCCAAGCCGGTGCCGCCCCCTCATAGCGGGCAACATGAAGACCCACACACACTCACCTTCGCGCGAGACGCCCCTACCCTCACCCCTTCTGAAGGATGCTGGACGCCATCCCCAATCCGCGATATCCGGGAACAGTCGCCGCGAAGTTCGCGGACACTCAATCGGACCCCGAAATTTCCCGACTTCACCTAACCCCCCGATGTTCCTCGTTTTTTCTGTCGCAGTCTCTAGAGAAACGCCGAGAACGAGTTCGCGCAGGGCTTCGTTCGGGGAGCTGATTGAAAGGCCCTGCAAACCGGCGGAGCCTTTCGGTTAACACTACTGCGTCAGGGGTAGGCCGAAGGGGGAGTGGGTGATGGAGGGCTGGGCTGGCAGGTCATGGTTGCATCTGCCACCAGCGGCCCCACTCATGAAGGAGATATGGACACCTTCATGAACGCCGCTGCGGTGCAGCGGCTTGAGAGGTACTTCCAGCAAATCGGCGAGGTGCTGGGCGAGGAGAGCCGACGCGGCTCGTTCGCCCTCTACGCCATGGGCCTGCTGGGCGAGGGGGAGCGCAAGAGCGTGGAGCCCATCGCCGCCCGGGCGTGTCCGGACCCCGAGCGGGTGGATGCAATGCACCAGCGACTGTTGCACTTCGCAGTGGACTCGAGGTGGAGCGACCGGGAGGTGCGGCGCCAGGCGGCGAGGTACGCGCTGGAGGCGATGACGCGGCGGGAGTCGGTGGAAGCGTGGATTGTGGACGACACGGGCTTCCTCAAGCAGGGCAAGCACTCGGTGGGTGTCCAGCGGCAGTACACCGGCTCGGCGGGGAAGGTGGCCAACTGCCAGATTGGCGTCAGCCTCAGCGTGGCCACGCGTACCGAGCACCTGCCCCTCGACTTCGAGCTGTACCTCCCTGAGTGCTGGGCCAACGACGAGGCGCGCCGCCGCGAGGCCCGAATTCCCGCCGAGGTTTCCTTCCAAACCAAGCCTCAACTGGCGCTGCGAATGATTGAGCGGGCCGTGGAGGACGGCGTGGCGCCGGGTGTCCTCCTGGCGGACAGCGCCTACGGCAACTCCAGCGACTTCCGTGCGCGCCTTCGCGCGCTGGACTTGCATTACGCCGTTGCGGTGGCTGCGCAAACGGGCGTCCGCCTCCTGGACGCGAAGGGCCGTCCTCGAAAGGACGCGCAAAGCGTTTCAGACCTGGCCTGGCGCATTCATGAACGAGGCGGCTTCCGACGGTGCACCTGGCGCCAGGGCACGCAAGACGCCTTGTCAGCACGCTTTGCCCTGCGCCGCGTCGTCGCCGCGGGCGTCTCCCAGCGCGAGCAGGAGCCCCTGACGTTGCTCATTGAATGGCGAGACGGCGAGCCCGAGCCCGCCAACTACTTCCTGATTTCCCTGACAGAAGGACGAACGAAGCGGCAGCTCATCCGTCTGGTGATGCAGCGATGGAGAACCGAGCGCGTCTACGAAGACCTCAAGGGGGAGTTGGGGCTGGACCATTACGAAGGCCGCCGCTACCCCGGCTGGCATCACCACGTCTCCGTCGCGCTGTGCTGCTACGCTTTCCTCGTGGCCGAACGCACGCGGCGTTTTCCCCCCTCGGCCCGAAGGGCGGCTGAAGCCCACGCGCAGCCCCTCTCGGCCTGAGCGCCACTTCCACGACAGCTTCATCACCGCACGACTCGCGATGGCGCGGGTGATTGCCACCTGGTTGCCGCGCTGTCCCACCTGCCACCGCGCCAACCAGCACCGCACCTCTCGTCGCCTGCTCGGCCTCCCCGTCCACCCCTCGGGCCCCTGACGCAGTAGTGTTAACACGCGTCTCGTGATGGATTTCGCTAGCTGACGACGCTCATCGGCCCTCGAAAGTGCTCGGTTCTCGGGACTGATGAGACTCGGAGCCCATTGCGCCACCGAGTTCATTCTTCGTATCTGACGGTGGCTGGCTTTCCTACCAAAGCAACTCAGCCTTGACCTTCAACATCTTCATGAATCTCGAGAGTTCTATCGGCGAAGCGAACTGCAGCTTATTGCAAGAGACCTCCGCGCCGCTTTCAAGAACCTCATTCCATTTGGCTTTGCCGGTTGGCGAGGGCAGCACGTCAACAACGGCTCGAACGCCGCGAAACTCAATATTAGCGTCTGTCTTGCTTCGTCGAGCGTGAAGCCGACCAATACTGGCTGCCTTTCGCTTGGCTGCGGCCGCGTTCACCGCCTTAATGAGAACGATGTTTTCCCAGACATCCACGGCCGCCCGATTGGCACGCACCTTTGGTACGATCACCAAGACTATGTGGGCCGAAAACCACTTCTCTCGCGCACGCTTAGCCACGGTGGCCTCGACAGTAGTCCTTCCATGCAGCTTGATAGTCCAGCGCTAGTCTCGAATTTCCTGCACGCCGCGGTCAAGTCCCGAATCGTGTGTAGTTGGTCGGGAGGGGGTTCGGGGGAGGGAAGTTCCTGGGCGGCATCATGCAACGGCGGTGTCAGGGGTTGATTTCAGCAGGGACATGTCGAGGTAGCGGCGGTCATCCCGAACGCCGGTGACTTCAAGCGCGACGGCGATGATGAGGCGCAGCGCGCTGGCGCGGTCCGGGAAGGCGCCGACGCCGCGGATGCGGCGCTTCACCTCGCCGTGGAGGCGCTCGAGGCCGTTGGTGCTGCGTAGGCGCTTCCAGTGGGCCTTGGGGAAGGCGAAGAAGCAGATGGCGGCGAAGCCCTCGCGCAGGCACTCCATGGGCTCGGGCAGGTGGCATCCCAGCTCCTGCTCAAGGGCTTCCAGCCGCTCTCTGGCATCCTGGAGGTTGGGGGCCTCGAAGATGCCGTGCCCAGGCGCCCACGCAGCCTCCAGGGGGCCTTGGCGAGCACGTTCCGGGTGAGGTGCACGGTACAGGAAGGGGAAGGCCTGGATAAGGGGCTGGGTACGCAGCGCCTCCACCTTCTCCTCCAGCGTCCGTGTCACCCGGCTCACCGTCGACCGCGAGACGGCCTCGCCCATGAGGGCGCGCGTCACCTTGCCCATTTTCCGAGTGGAGACGCCCTGCACGTACGCGCTGGTAATCGCCTCGTCGAGCTCCGCGCTGCGACGCTTGTAGCGGCCCAGCACGTCCCCGCGCTGCCGCTGTGCCGACTGCGCGGTACCGTCACGTCCACGGCCCCCGCCGTCGTCACCAACGTGCGCAGGTAGCTGCCGTTGCGCACGTCCGCCCGGCCCACCATCCGCTGCCACCGGCCAGCCCCCACCAGCTCCCGTACCTCTTCCTCCAGCGTCATCCGAATGGCGCCTCGAAACAGCGCCCGCAGGTCGGCCTGCACCTCTTCGTGCGCGGGGGATTCGGACTCGGTATCGTCCACGCGGGGAACTCCTCGGCTCCCCTGCCAGGGGGAGACCGTCTCGGTTGGTTTCACCGAGGAGCCTCCCGCTTTTCCGCTCGTCCCTCATCACCATCTACACACCTATAGGGACACGGCGCCCGCCACGGGCACGTGAACCACACCGCGAAGCCCAAGAAGAAAATCGGGTCGTGTCAGGGACAAAGTTCAACAACCGTAGGTCCCCGGAGAAAGGAGCGGCAACCATGACGATGTTGACGGTGCAGACGAACCCGATGAAGCGAAGCTATCGCAACAGCCTCTGGCCCCAGTTTGACGGCGCCTCCTGCTCCCTTGTGAGCTTTGCCTCGAAGTCCCTCGCGGGCTTTGACCGGCTTGGCGGCCCTCCGCCCGTACCCTGCTGACGCTTGAGCGCCGCCACCAGCGCGCCAAGCCACGCAGAGGCCGGGCTCCCATCCAGGGGACTTGGCCTCTCGGCTTTCAGGGCTCCCCACTCCCCCGGGGACGTAGAGCGTCAGGGGAGACGCGCGGGCCTGTAGAGCCCGAGCCCGACAGGGCCCGCTGGGTTCAACTCCCAGCGTCCCCATGCAGCACGTGCGTGGTCCGTCACCACGCAGGCGCACCGGCTTCTCCGCGTGCAGAAGCACCGTCTAGGGACGGCCCTCTGCCGAAGTTCACAGCACCAATCGGCCCCCAATCCAGGGACAACCGCAGGCCCAGTCCCCGCCCCCCTTAATACTGCTCACTTTTTGCCGCTCAGAGAGTTCGAGTTCTCTAGAGAAAAACAGAGAACGAGTTCGCGCGGAGCTTCAATCGGGGAGCTGAAGCTTGCCGGTCTGGCGTAGGCGGTCCGCGCGCCTGTTTGAAGCACAGGAGGACCCGGTTCGACTCCGGGGGCCGGCACTTCTGGCAGCACGTCGTCCACACATAGGCCGCGCTTTGGGAGCAGCTTGAACTCCAAATCCAGGCATGCAGGGTTCGATTCCCTGGCGGCCTGCTCTCGTCACACAGATGGGTACGTAGCTCAAGGGGAGAGCACTCGGCTTGCACCCGAGGGATCCGGGTTCGAATCCCGGCGAATCCACTTTCACCCAAGAGGCTCCATGTCATGGAGACGCTGGTCCTGAGTCAGTCGTTCGAACCTGTCGCGCGCGTTCCCTGGCAACGCGCGGTGATGCTCATCTTCCAGGGCAAGGTCGAAGTGGTCGAGGAGTACGAGGACCGCGTGGTGCGGTCCGTGACGGTGGAGATTCGCATGCCCTCCGTCATCCGCTTCATCCGCGGCCTGCGCCGGCGCCCCAAGGGTGTGAAGTTCAGCCGGGAGAACGTCTACCTGCGGGACCACTGCCGCTGCCAGTACTGCGGCACCAAGGTGACGCGCCCGGAGGCCACGTATGACCACGTCCTGCCGCGCGCGCAGGGTGGCAAGACGAGCTGGGAGAACATCGTCATCGCGTGCGTGCCCTGCAATCAGAAGAAGGGCAACCGGACGCCGGAGCAGGCCCGCATGGCCCTGCGCACGGCGCCCACGAAGCCGAAGAAGGTGCCCGAGGCGATGCACCTGACGTTCTTGTTCGAGAAGGGCATGCCCATGTCCTGGGCGAAGTTCCTCAGGGACGTCGCCTACTGGCACGTGGAACTGCAGGAGTAGGGCCGTGGGGGAAAGGGGAGCCACCCGAGGTGGCTTCCGCCTCCCGAGTGTTCCGCCCCGGTGGTGGAGGCGCTCGGAGGTCCGGGAGTCCGCCAGAGGCGGCTCCCACCCCGACAGCCGCCCCGCGCGCCAGCAGGCGGGAGGTCGCTGCTGGCTGTTTTTCTGGAAGCTGAACTGGCGATGGCGCTTCGTCGGGCCCGTCCGGGCCCCTTCTCCCTCGCTCCCAGTGAAGTGCTCGCGGGCAGCCTTCGCCCGTGGCATGTATTTGTCGGGGATTGTGCGCTCACCTCGGCGGTTCAGCGGGGTTAGAGTGCGCTCCGGCGAGGGGGCGGCAGAAAAGACATGGCGACGAGGAAGAGCGAGGACCAGGAGCGGCTCATCGACCGCGACCTCACCGCGCTGGCGCGGGAGGGGAAGCTGCCGGCCGCGCACGGCGTGGACGCCGCGGTGACGGAGGTGCTTGGCCTGCTCACGCGGGGCGGCAAGCATCCGCTGCTGTCCGGCGAGGCCGGCGTGGGCAAGAGCGCCCTGGTGCAGGAGGTGGCGCGGCGCATCGCCGAGGGGCGCGTGGACGCCGGCCTGGCGAACGCCCGCGTGGTGGAGGTGTCCGTCGCCAACATCCTGGCGCGCAGCACCCAGCGTCAGGCGGCGGAGAGCTTCGAGGAGCTGCTGACCTACCTGTCCCGGCACCCCCGCCCCATCGTCTACATCCGTGACCTGCCCGCGGCCCTGGGCGGCCCCCTGGCCCCCGTCGCCGTGCGCGGGCTGCGCACCGTCGGCCTGCGCTTCATCTTCGAAACCGAGCCCAAGCGCGTGCAGGAGCTGCTCCGCTCCGACGAGGCGCTGGCCGAGCGGCTCCACCTGCTGCCCCTGCACGAGCCCCCTCCGGAGAAGGCCCGCTGGGTGCTGGGCCGCGTGGCGGAGGAGCTGGAGCGCGAGCTGCGGCTGCCCATCGACCCGGCGGCGTGTGACCTGGCGCTGCGCCTGTCCTCCAAGTTCCTGCTCGCGCAGCGCATGCCGCGCAAGGCCATTGAGCTGCTGAAGGAGACGGCGGCCGAGGCCGCGAGCGCGGCCAAGGACCACGTGGGCCCGGAGGACGTGCTCAGCCGCTTCTGCGCGGCCACCCGGCTGCCTCGCTTCGTCGTGGACGACGCGATGCCCCTGGACCTGGAGGAGACGGAGCGCTTCTTCGGCGAACGGCTGCTCGGCCAGACGGACGCGGTGAGCGCGGTGCTGCGCTCGGTGGCGCTGCTCAAGGCGGGCCTCAACGACCCGCGCCGCCCCCTGGGCGTGTTCCTCTTCGCGGGCCCCACGGGCGTGGGCAAGACGCAGCTCGCCAAGCTGCTCGCGGAGTACCTGTTCGGCTCCGCGGACAGGCTGGTGCGCCTCAACATGGCGGACTACCCCAATGACGGCGATGAGAGCGTCCCCTTCGGCGCGACGTGGGCCCCGGCCCTGGAGACGCGGCGCGGCGAGCTGAGCGCGCTGCTGGACGGCAAGGTGTTCACCGTGCTGCTGCTCGACGAGTTCGAGAAGGCGGCGCGCAGCGTCCATGACCGCTTCCTCCAGCTCTTCGATGAGGGCACCTTCGTCAACGGCGCCGGCGAGACGGTGTCCTGCAACAACACGCTCATCGTCGCCACGTCCAACGTGGGCGCGGAGGTGTACCGCGAGTCCGGCATGGGCTTCACGGGCGCGCGCCGCGCGGAGGAGATGGTGCCCGAGGTGGACCGGCGCATCGGCGAGGCGTTCCGTCCTGAGTTCCTCAACCGCTTCGACGCCATCTGCCACTTCCGCCCCCTGTCCAAGGTGGACATCCGCAAGATTGCCCAGCGCGAGGTCGGCCGCGTCCTGGAGCGCGAGGGCATCCGCGCGCGCGCCCTGGACGTGGAGGTGACACCCGCGGTGGTGGACCTGCTCGTGGAGCGCGGCTACTCGCCCCAGTTCGGCGCGCGCTACCTGCAGCGGGAAATCGAGAAGACGCTCACCGCGGCCCTGGCCGTGGAGATTGCCCGCAAGCCGCTGCCTCCGGGCACGCCCGTGCGCGTCGAGGCCCGCCCGGGAGGCCGCGTCACCGCCGTGGCCGAGCCCGCCGCGCCGCCGCCCTCCCCCACCGCGCAAATCCTCCTGCCGTCCGCGCGCGCGGCACCGGTGAAGCGGCGGCTGGACCGCAAGTCGCTCCTGTTCGAGATGGACCGCCTGGTGGGCAAGGCGCGCGCCCTGGCGGACTCCACCGGCCGCCCGCAGTTGGAGCAGCGCCGCGCGGAGCTGCTGGCGGAGACGCAGGCGCCCAACCTCTGGGACGACCCCACGCGCGCCGCCGAGGTCCTCCGCGCCTTCCGCGCCGTGGAGGCGCAAATCAACGAACTGGAGCGGCTGGAGGCCGCCGTCCTGTTCGCGCGGCGGCTGGTGCGCGAGGCGAAGAACGAGGTGCAGCTCGGCTCCGCCGCGAAGCAGGTGGAGGACGTGGCGCGCGAGGTCCAGATGTCCGCGGCCCTCCACGCCTCCGGCGCCACCACGCAGGACACCGAGGCGCTGGTGGACATCTGCGCCAGTGACTCGGCGGAGGCGCAGGAGACGTGGGTGCAGGAGCTGGCCACCATGTACCTGGGGTGGGCCCAGCGCCGCGGCTACGAGGCCGTCGCGGTCGCCGAGGCGGAGGAGCCCTCGCGCGTCGTCGTGCGCATCGCGGGCCCCGGCGCGTATGGCTTCCTCGCGGGCGAGGCGGGCATGCACCGGCGGCTGGAGGACGAGAAGCGCCAGCGGGCCTACGTGCGCGTCCACCGCGGCGGCACCATCTCCGAGGAGGAGCTGGCCTATCTGGAGGTCCAGGGCCGGCCCATGAAGAGCCACGAGGGCGCCTACCTGCAGCGCGTCCGCACCGAGGTGACGGTAAAGGACGAGTCCTCCGGGCGCGTGCTCACCCTCGCCGGCGCCACGGAGCTTGACGAACTGAAGGACATCGCCGCGCGCGTCGTCTATGGCCAGGGCAGCCACACGGACGAGGCCCGGCGTTACTACCTGGGACGAGGCGCCCGGGTGGAGGACCCGCGCACCGGCGCCGGCACGCCGCGCGTGAAGGACGTCCTGCGAGGCGAGCTGGACGTCTTCATCGCCGCGTGGATTTCGCGTCCGCCCACGGATTCCCAGCCGCCTGGCAACTGAGGGCAGCGCGGGGCGTCAGCGGGACATGTCCACCACTCGGAGCGTCGAAAGGCGCTCCGGGGCGGAGGCCATCGACTGGCCGAGCTTCCGGGCGCTCTCGGGGAAGGGGCCTCGGGCCACCTCCTGCCCAGACGGGCCCAGCACCCGGGCGACGACCTGGCCGAAGCCCTTCTTCAGGCCCATGGCCTGGTGTGGCTCGCCCTTGGCGTCCGCCACCATGTAGAGCGACGACTCCAGTTCGGGAGGCGGCGCCTCGCCGTGCTGGCGGAAGATGTTCCGCATGTGCTCGATGGACTCGCGGTGGCTCTTCTTGATTTCACCGCGCGCCATGCCCTTGAAGAGGCCCGGGACGTCCCGCAGGTCCACGTGAATCAGGACGATGGGCCGCTCCTCTCGCAAGTCATAGATGAACGAGTAGGCATGCTGGCGCAGCTCGTCCCGCGAGCCCTTGTTGGCGTACAGCACCAGGGTGGGCCGCCCCTTTCCCACGGGGACCTCCCGGCCGAACACGTCCTCCAAACCGGCGGCATGGGCGGGAATCGCTCCCAACAGGGCCAACAGACAGGCGAGCGTTGCGACTTTCTTCATGCAGCGAGTTCCTTTTCCAAGGGCCTACAGTGGTGCGGACGAACACGGGGGCGTCCTATTCGAATCCCCTCCCCGCACCGGCCGGCGCCGCGTCCCAAGGGCAGGATTGACCCGCTCGCCCGGTGGGCCCGGTTGGTTGCCTGGCATCCATCGCGTCTGGTATCGCCTTCAATCAGCCGCACGACGCCAGGCCGCGGTGCGGCGGGGGGAATCCATGTCCAGACCGCACGGGATGTATCGAAGGCTCATCACGCTGCTCTTCCTGTCGCTGGCGGCACCCGCGTTCGCCGCGAAGCCCTTCACCGAGGGGATGGTCACCATCACCCTGGATGACGGCTGGGCCACGCAATATTCACTGGCCCGCCCCGAGCTCAACGCGCGAAACCTCCCCGCGACCTATGGCCTGGTCACCCTGGCCATCCACGAGAGCTGGGCTGGCTACATCAACCTGACGCAAGCCCAGACGCTCGTCACCGAAGGCAATGACATCGCCAGCCATACCTTAACGCATCCGGACCTGACGTCGCTGTCCCCGGCCCAGCTCCTGGCCGAGTTGCAGGACTCGCGCACCTGGCTGGAGAACGCGCTGGGGCTGCCCGCCGTGCCCAACCTCATCGTGCCCTACGGGCTGCAGAACGGCCCGGTGCTCGACGCCATCCGCCAGCACTACGCCAGCAGCCGCACGGTGAACGCCGGCCGGAACTTCCGCGACACGGTCGTCTACGAGCTGAGGGCCAATGACGTGGCGCGCACCGTCCCGGTCAGCACCGTCCAGGGCTGGGTGGACCAGGCCATCGCGGAGAAGAGCTGGCTCATCCTCGTGTTCCACGAGTTCACCAACGGCACCCCCACCCGCGACACCGAGTACCTGACGTCCCAGTTCGCGGACATCCTCGACTACGTGCAGACGCAAGGCGTGCGCACCGTGACGCTGGCCGAGGGCCTGGCGCTGACGGAGGGCCGCACCGAGCCCGACCTGACGGCGGGCCTGTTCGTCTACAACGACGCGCTGCAGAACGGCTTCGCCGACTGGAGCTGGGCGGACCACTCGCTCGATGAGACGGGCGTGGTCCACACGGGCTCGGCCTCCATCCGCTTCGAGCCGGACACCTGGAATGGCCTGCTCTTCCACCACCACGGGCTGGACCTGGCGGACCATCAGTCCCTCCGCGTCTGGGTCCACGGCGGCACCGTGGGCGGCCAGGCCGTGCGGCTGGTGCTCCACGATGGCGCCCAGTTGCTCGGCACCATCCGCCTGGACACCGCGCTGGGCGGCCCCATCGCCCCGGGCGTCTGGCAGCAGGTGAGCATCCCGCTCGCCAGCATCGGCGCCACCACGGGCACGCTGCGGGACATCTACTTCCAGGACGACTCCGGTACGGACCAGCCGGTGATGTACCTGGACGACCTGGTGCTCCTGCCCCACTGAAGGCCCCCTGGCCTCACCGCGCCCGCGGGGCCCCCTCCGGTGACAGGCGGCCCAGCAGGTGGGGCTGCCCGTCCTCGGCCATCACCCGGTAGGCCACGGCGCCCTCCGGCTGCGGGGCGGTCTGGAAGACGACCCGGGAGGGAAGCAGGAGCGGACGGCGGAACTCCGAGTTCAGCGTGAGCGCGGGCGCCTCCGCGGCCTCCCCCATCTCCGCCACGCAGCGCCCCACGGTCCACATCCCGTGGACGATGGCGCGGGGAAAGCCAAACGGGCGCGCCGTGAAGCCATACAGATGGATGGGATTGTAGTCCCCCGAGGCCCGGGCGTAGCGGCGGCCGGCGTTCTCCGGCACGGACCAGCTCGCCGGGCGGCTGTCCGCGAAGACTTGCGCCTCGTCCGTGGCCGGAGGGCGTCCCGCCTCCCGGGGCCGCTCTCCCATTCCGGGCAGGCGGCGCAGCATGGTGGTGACGGCGCTCCACACCAACGCCCCGTCCTCCTCCACCTCCGTGTGCAGGTCCAGCTCGCGCCCCTGCCGGGCCTCACGCTGACCTTCCACCCACGCATGCACGGAGAGCCGCGCGCCCGCGCGCAGACGGCGCTGCTGCTGGATGTGATTGCGCACGTGCACCATGCCCAGCAGCCGGTAGGGAAAGTCCGGATGGTTGAGCAGCGTCAGATGCAGCGACGTCGCCAGCACCTGGGGAAAGGGCAGCGGCAGGTAGCCGTCCTCGGGAAAGCCACACACCTCCCGGTAGCGCGCCAGTTGGCCGGCGTCCGGGGTGAAGCCTCTCACCCGCACGTCCAGGCGGGGCACTGCTCCCGGCCGCGCGGGGCGGCGGGCCACGGCGGCGCGCAACAACTCCCTGGCGAGCAGCGGGGGCCTGGCGAGTTCGAGTGAGGGCGAAGTGTGGGACACGTTGGGACTCCAGGATGACGCAGCCGGACGTACCGCATGGCAGCACGCGCGGGTCCGGGCGGGAAGCAGAGAGTCCATGAAAGGACGGTCTGGAATGTAAAGCCCCCTTTCTCGGAGACACGGAGCATGGGAGAACCCTCCCTTCCGTGGCCTGCTTTGACGAAATCACCGCGCGCGCGCTCGCCGCTGGACAGCTTCGTGCCTCGGAATCCAGTCCACTGCGCAGACACGCGGAGGGCTGCCGCCAATGCGCCCAGTTGCTGGCGCGGGTGACGCCGCCTGGCGCGGCGGCGCAACGGACCGCCGCCGCGCGGGACATCGTGACGGACACGGCCACCTCCGCGGGGGGCCCTCCCGAGGACGACACCCTCCCCACCGAGCTCATCCGCGTCGGGAGCGGGCCAGCGCTCCGCCAGCCGACGGCGCCCATGAACAAGGCCGGCGAGCGCACGCCTCGGCACGCCGTCCGGCGGACCGGGCTCGCCGCGCACCTGGACGCGCCCCCGCCGGAGGGGCCTGGCGCCCTGGCCGCGCCCCCCGCGCCAGCGGCGCCCGGCTTCTCCGCCGCGCCCTCCGCGCTTCCGGCGCCCTCCGGGCTCGCCGCGCCGCCCGCCCCGCCCCCACCCACCTCCGTCGCCGTGCCACCGCCCACGCCGCCGCAGGACCTGAGCGGACGCATCCTCCCCGCCGCCCATGAGGGGGCGCCCTCGCCCGGCGGGAGCGGAAAGAACTTCGCCGGCGCCCATGTGCTGCCGCATGGAGGCCGGCTGCTCTCCGCCGCTGCGGAGGCGCGCGGCTCCCGCGTCACCCTGTCCATTCCCATGGCGCCCATGCCCGCCAAGGCGCCGCCCGCGAGCGGGGGCATGGGGAAGGCGGGCCGCTCGCCCGCGCGCAAGAACGCGGAGGACACCGAGCCCCGGGACTCGGGGCAGGTCCGCGTGGGCCGCTACCACATCCTCGACACGCTGGGCGCGGGAGGCATGGGCGCCGTCTACAGCGCCTATGACCCGGAGCTGCACCGGCGCGTGGCCATCAAGCTGCTGCACCCGGATGCCAACCCGGCGGCGCGCTCGGACGGCGCGTCCCGGCTGCTGCGGGAAGCCCAGGCGATGGCGCGGCTCTCCCACCCCAACGTCGTCTCCGTCTACGACGCGGGCACCTTCGCGGGGCGCGTCTTCATCGCCATGGAGCGGGTGGACGGCCTGTCCCTGCGCCACTGGCTGCGCGCCGAGCACCGCACCTGGCGCGAGGTGCTCGACATCTTCCGCCAGGCGGGCCGGGGGCTCGCCGCCGCGCACGCGGCCGGGCTGGTCCACCGCGACTTCAAGCCCGCCAACGTGCTGGTCAGCAAGGAAGGCCGGGCGCAGGTGACGGACTTCGGGCTGGCCCGCACCACCGCGGACCTCGACGCGGCCGAGGCGGGCCGGGGCACCACGCCCGCGCTGCCGCGCGTGGCCCCGGAGGACCTGCTCCAGACGGCGCTCACGGAGGCCGGGCTCGTCATGGGCACGCCCGCGTACATGCCACCCGAGCAGCACGAGGACGGGCGCATCGACGCGCGCGGCGACCAGTTCAGCTTCTGCGCGTCCCTCTACGAAGCCCTCTACGGACAGCTTCCGTTCAACGGCAAGCGCCCGGACGAATACCTGGAAGAAGCCCGCTCCGGCCGCGTGCGTCCCCCGCCCCGGGGCAGCCGCGTCCCCGCCTGGGTGCTGCGCGCCGTCACGCGCGGCCTGTCCCCCATCCCCGAGGCGCGCTTCCCCTCCATGGGCGTGCTGCTGGAGGCCCTGGGCGCGGACCCGCTGGCGGCCTGGCGCCGCCGGGGCACGGTGGCCGCCGCGTCGCTGCTGCTCAACAGCGTCGTCGCCGTCACCTGGCTGCTCGTGGGCTCGCAGCGCGGCGGCCCGTGTCCGGACCCCGAGGCGCGGCTGGCGGGCGTCTGGGACGCGGCGCGCCGGGCCGAAATCCAGCAGGCCTTCGCGGCCACGGGCAAGGTCCACGCCTCCGCCGCCTTCGAGCGCGTGGCGACGACCCTGGACGGCTTCGCGAACGAGTGGACCCGGATGCACCGCGAGGCCTGCGAGGCCACCCGCGTCCTGGGCCACCAGTCGGACCACGAGCTCGCGCTGCGCATGGCGTGTCTGGACCGGCGCCACTCCGCGCTGGTGGCGCTGACGGGCGTGCTCGCCCAGACGGACGCGGCGGCGCTGGCGGCCGCGCCGGACGCGGCGCAGCGCCTGCCCCCCGTCGCCGCGTGCGCGGACGTGGATGCGCTCTGGCTGGGCTTGTCGGAGCCCGCGGGGCAGCGGCAGCAGGTGGAGGCCCTGCGCGCCCGGGTGGACCGGGCCACGGCCCTGGTGGACGCCGGCCGCTACCCCCAGGCCCAGGAAGAAGCGAAGGCGGTGCTGGCCGAGGCGCGGCAGCTCGGCTACGGCCCGGTGCTCGCGGAGGCGCTGGAGCTGGAGGGCCGGCTCGGGCTCGTCACGGGGGACGACGCACGCGCCGCCGCGGCCCTGCGCGAGTCCCTCTTCACCGCGCAGGCCCACCGCCATGACCAGCTCGCGGCGCGGGCCGCGGCGCGGCTGGTGACGACCGTCTCCGCCGAGCCCACCCTGGAGTCGTGGACGGTGGACCAGGCGCGCGCCTCCATCCAGCGCGCGGGCGGGGCTTCCGAGCTGGAGGCCCTGCTCCAGACGAGCCTGGGCCGCAACGCCTTCCTCCGAGGGCAGTACACCCAGGCGGCGGAGGCCTTTGGCCGCTCCGCGGCGCTGCGCGAGAAGGAGCTGGGCCCCGAGCACCTGCTGACGCTGGAGTCCCTCCGCAACCAGGCCGCCGCCCTGTCGCGCACGCCGGAGACGGAGCACGCCATGGCGCTGCTGCGCCGCGTGCTGGAGACCACCGAGCGCGTGCTCGGCCCGGACCATCCCCAGACGGCCATGGCCGCCAACGCCATGGGCTACCACCTGGTCATCGTCCGCCGCTTCGAGGAGGCCATCCCCTACCTCCAGCGCGCCATCCGGCTGGAGGAGCAGTCGCTGGGCCGCGAAAGCGCCACGCTGAGCTACCCGCTCAACAACCTCGCCGAGGCCCTGGAGGCCCTGGGCCGGCACGGCGAGTCCCGGCCGCTGCGCGAGCGCGCGCTGGCGGTGGACCTGAAGGCCTTTGGCCCCGAGCATCCGGAGACCGCCACCGACCTGGCCCTGCTCGGAGCCCTGGCCCTGCGCGAGGGAAAGGCCCGCGACGCCGCGGACTACGCCCGCCGCAGCATCGCGGCCTACGAGGCCTTCCAGAAGGACCACCCGGACGTGGCGGCCCCCCTCACCACGCTGGGCCGGGCCCTGCACGCCCTGGGCAGGAGCCGCGAGGCCCGCCCCCTGCTGGAACGGGCGCTCGCGCTCCGCACCACCCACCCCGGGCCCGCCGAGGACCTGGCGAGCACCCGCTTCGCCCTGGCCCAGGCCCTGGTGAAGCAGGACGGGCCCCGGGCCCGCGGACTGGCCACCCAGGCCCTGCGCTTCTACACGGACGAGGAGCCCGTCTACGCCACCGAGGCCAGCCACGTCCGCGACTGGCTCCAGGACCTGCGGCGCCGCCGGCGCTGACCTCCGGCCCTACATCCACCTCCATCACTTTCCACCGCGCCCGGCGAGGTGAGTCCTTAGACTTCATCCGATGCTTCAAGTCATACCCCTGGGCGGCCTGGGCGAAATCGGCCTCAACTCCATGGTCATCGCCTGCCGTGGGGAGCTGCTGCTCATCGACGCCGGGCTGATGTTCCCCTCCTCGGGGATGCCCGGCGTGGACATCATCATCCCGGACTTCAGCCACCTGAAGCAGAACGCCGCGCAGCTCAAGGGCGTGCTGCTCACGCATGGCCATGAGGACCACCTGGGCGCGCTGCCCTACCTGCTCAACGAGGTGCCCGTCCCCGTCTACGGCACGCGCTTCACCCTGGCCATGGCGCGCCACCGGCTGGAGGAGCTGGGCATCGAGGCGGACCTGCGCGAAATCGAGCCGCGCGAGCCCTTCACCGTGGGCACGGCCTTCCGCGTGGAGGCCAGCCGCGTCACGCACACCGTGCCGGACGCGGTGGGCTTCATCCTGCGCACGCCCGAAGGCACCCTCATCCACACCGGCGACTTCAAGCTGGACCCGGACCCCATCGACGGGCTGCGCACGGACCTGGAGCGCTGGGGCGAGGCCGGCGAGGAGGGCGTGCTGTGCCTGCTCTCCGACTCCACCAACTCCGAGGTGACGGAGGAGACGGGCAGCGAGCGCGTGGTGGAGCAGACCTTCGAGCGCCTCTTCCAGGGCGCCACCGGGCGCATCATCGTCGCCCTCTTCTCCTCCAACCTCCACCGGGTGCGGCACCTGCTGGCGCTGGCCGAGCGGCTGGGGCGCAAGGTGGCCCTGCAGGGCCGCAGCATGCTCCGCAACGTGGAGATGGCGCGGGCGCTGGGCTACCTGGACGTGCCCGACTCGCTCTTCGTCCACGTGGACACGGTGCCGGCGCTGCCCGCGCAGCGGGTGCTGGTGCTGACCACCGGCGCCCAGGGCGAGCCGCGGGCCGGGCTGTCCCAGCTCGCGGCGGGGGACGGGCCGGTGCGGCTGAACCCCGGCGACCTGGTGGTGCTCAGCTCGCGCCCCATCCCCGGCAACGAGCGCTCCGTGGGCGCGCTCATCGACGCGCTCCAGTGGCGCGGGGCGAAGGTGGCCTATGCCCAGGTGGAGCCGGGCATCCACGTCTCCGGCCACGCCAGCCAGCCCCAGCAGCGGCGCGTGCTGGACCTGGTGCGCCCGGCCCACTTCATCCCCGTCCACGGCGAGGGCCGCCACCTGCACAAGCACCTGCTCACCGCGCGCGAGGCCGGCCTGGAGCCCGCCCAGTGCCTGCTGGCGCAGGACGGCGACATCATCACCTTCGAGGAGGGCCGGGGGCGCTTCACCGGCAGCGTCCCGTCCGGACGCGTCCTGAAGGACCGGTTCGGCCCCGGCCGGGTGACGCCGGACACGCTCCAGGAGCGCATCCGGCTGTCGGAGACGGGCATCGTGGCCGCGGTGGTGGTGCTCCAGCGGGACTCCCAGAAGGTGGTGGCGGGGCCGCAGTTGTCCGGCCAGGGCCTGTCCCTGGACGAACAGGTCCTCCTCCCCCGGGTGGCCCAGGACGCGCGGGCGTTCTTCGAGGAGCTGTCCCCCGTCCTGCGGGGCGATGACGCCCTGGTGAGAGAGGAACTCACCCGCGCCGTGCGGCGGGCCTTCAGGGCGTACACCGCCAAGCGCGCCCTGGTGGTGCCCTTGGTCGTCCGGGTGTAGGTATGGTAAGGGCCGCTGCCCATGCCATCCTTCGACGTCGTCTCGAAAATCGACCTCGCTGAGCTCGACAACGCGGTCAACCAGACCAAGAAGGAGCTCAGCACCCGGTACGACTTCCAGGGCACCCATGCGGATGTCGTGCTGGCGCCGGACCATACCGCCATCACCGTGAAGGCCAACAGCGAGGACCGCGTCCAGGCCGCCAAGGAAGTGCTCCTGGCGAAGCTGGCCAAGCGGAACATCAGCCTGTTCGCGCTGGAGTATGGCGACATCGAGAAGACGGGCCTTCACAACGTGAAGCAGACCATCAAGCTCCAGCAGGGCATCCCCGTGGACAAGTCCAAGGAGCTGGTGAAGCTGCTGAAGGAGTCCAAGATGAAGGTCCAGGGCTCCATCCAAGCCGACCAGCTCCGCGTCACGGGCAAGAACCGGGACGACCTCCAGGCGGCCATCGCCCTGTTCCGCAAGGAGCAGGACCGGCTGAAGCTGGACATGCAGTTCACCAACTTCCGCGATTGAAGAGGCCCATGCGCGCGACCGCCCTGTCCTTCTGCCTTCTGTTCTGCGCCCCGGGCGTGGCGTCCGCCCAGGCGGAGCGCGCCTCCAAGCCGGTTCCCTCGCTCTCCAGGCCCCCGCGCATCCAGGGTGGCCTGAAGGCCTTCGCGTCGCCGCTGGTGCTCAAGCCCGTCGTCCCCGAAGGGGCCACCGCGTCCTTCACCGCCAAGGTGGGCGCGCGCAAGGACACGCTGTACGTCGGCGTGGAAGCCACCGACGACCAGCTCCAGGCCGGGGACCTGCTCACGCTGTCCCTCTACTTCCCGGGCACCGGCCCCACGTCCACCGGCTATACGTGGCGCTTCGCCTTCGACGGCAAGCGCGCGTCGGGCGCGGACAGCGGCACGCCGCAGTTCGCCCAGGACCTGGTGACGGCCGCCGTGCAGCGCCAGGGCAACAAGCTGCGCATGATGGCGTCGGTGCCGGTGCGCGCCTTCCCCCGCTTCCCCGCCGTGGACCCGCTGGTGATGGACCTGTGCCTCACCTACGAGGACCGGGACAGCGCGGACGGCAAGGCCGCCTCCATCTCCAACTGCCAGAGCGGCACCATGGTGGGGGACGCGCTGCGCCTGCCGGACGAGCCGCGCAAGGGCCTCAAGCTGAAGCCGCCGGAGAGTGTCAGCACGCTCGAGCCCCGGCAGGACGGGTGGCTGGGCTGGGACTACATGAGCTACCCGGCCTGGGCCCAGGCGGACGGGGAGCTGACGCCTTCCCTGCTGCGCGGCCTGGTGGCCCCGGACGCCATCATCCCCTCGACGGCGGACCTGAACGTGCCGGACACGCTCAGCCTGCCGGACGGTGGCCGCGTCGTCACGGTGGTGACCGGGAAGAATCCGTATGCCGTCGCCGGTCAATGTGACGCCGATGACGAGCTGCGGCTCGGCATCTACCTGGTGGATGGGAAGACGGCGCGGCGGGTGCTCGAGTGGCCGGCCGCTACCTGCGCGCTGGGGCGCACGTCGTCGGTGGAGCTGGATGAAGAGGGCGTGCTGTCCATCCGTTACTCGAACGGCACGTCCATGACCTTCGCCTGGAGTGGGACCCACTTCTCGCGAACCGAACTCGGAAAGCGGTAGACGCAGTGGAAACCACCACCCCCAAGAGCCTGTACATGATGACCCTCGGCTGCCCGAAGAACCGGGTGGACTCCGAGGTGATGCTGGGCACGCTGCGCCACCGCGGCTACACGCTGGTGCAGGAGGCGTCCGACGCCGAGGTCATCGTCGTCAACACGTGCGCCTTCATCGGTCCCGCCAAGCAGGAGTCGGTGGACTCCATCCTGGAGATGGCCGAGCTGAAGAAGTCCGGGGCCTGCCAGACGCTGGTGGTGACGGGCTGCCTGTCCCAGCGCTACGGCGAGGAGCTGGCCAAGGAGATGCCGGAGGTCGACCACTTCCTGGGCACCAGCGCCTACGCCCAGATTGGTGACCTGCTGGCCGCCGAGGCCTCGCCGCGTCAGGTGATTCCCGACCCGGACTACATCCACGACGCCAACACGCCGCGCATCAACTCGATGCCGAAGTACACGGCGTACCTGAAGATTTCCGAGGGCTGCGACAACGCCTGCGCCTTCTGCATCATCCCCACGCTGCGCGGCGGGCAGCGCTCGCGGACCATCGACGACATCGTCGCCGAGGCGAAGCAGCTCGCGGACAGCGGCGTGCAGGAGCTGAACCTCGTCGCGCAGGACCTGACGGCCTACGGGCATGACCTGCCGGGCCGCCCGAAGCTGCACGACCTGCTCAAGGCGCTGGTGCAGGTGGACGTGAAGTGGATCCGCCTCCACTACGCCTACCCGCGCATCTTCCCGGACGAGCTCATCGACGTGATGGCCTCGGAGCCGAAGATTGCCCGCTACCTGGACATGCCGGTGCAGCACGTCAGCGACAAGCTGCTCTTGTCCATGAAGCGCGGCCGCAACTCGGAGTTCCTCAAGGGCCTGCTGACGAAGCTGCGGGAGCGCGTGCCCGGGCTGGTGATGCGCACCTCGCTCATCGTCGGCCTGCCGGGTGAGACGGAAGAGGACTTCGAGATGCTGAAGGAGTTCGTGAAGACGCAGCGCTTCGAGCGCCTGGGCGTCTTCCAGTACTCCGACGAAGAGGGCACCGCCGCGTACGACTTGCCGGACAAGGTGCCGCAGAAGACCATCGAGCGCCGCTGGCGCGAGGTCATGGCCATCCAGAAGCGCATCAACCGCGAGCAGAACAAGAAGCTCGTGGGCAAGCGCCTGGAGGTGCTGGTGGAGGGCCCCGCGCCGGAGACGGAGCACCTGCTGGTGGGCCGCCACCAGGGCCAGGCGCCGGACATCGACGGCATGGTCTACATCAACGACGGCCTGGCGTACCCGGGGGAGCTCGTCACCGTGGAGGTGACGGAGGCCCACGACTACGACCTGGTGGCCCGCGTGGTGGAGCGCCCGGACCCGAAGCAGCGCGAGCACACCGCGCGCGACGCGCACCCGGCCCCGCTGCCGCTGTCCGTCATGCAGCGTCCGGCCCCTCGCGCGGAGTAGGCGCGAAGGCACCGGACGCCGAGGGAGCCCTCCTCAGCGCGAGGGCTCCTCCAGCACCCGGGTGCGGCCCGGGCTGACGGCGCGCAGGCGCTCGCGCAGCTTCTCCCGGTCCGCCTTGGCTGACTTGGGCGTCGCCGCCAGCTTCTCGTGGAGCTCGCGCGCGGTGGCGTCGTACCAGTGCTCGCGCACGGGCCCGCCTTCGGCCAGGTGCCGCGCCACGCCCGCGAGCAGCCGGCAGCAGTCCTCCCAGCCCGCGTCCTGCTGCGGCCCGCCCTGCTCCCGGGTGAAGGCGATGGCGTCATCCAGCGTCTTGCCGTCCTGCAGGTAGACGTTGATGAGGGCCCGCGCCGCGCGGTTCTCCGAGTCCCGCATGCTGAGCCAGAGGAACCACGCCTTGCCCTCGGGGGCGGGGGACTCCACCACGTAGATTTCGGTGATGGGCGCGGGCGCGCCGTCCGGGCCGCGGCCCACGAGCCCCGCCTCGGGCGAGGCCAGCAGCACGAAGGCGTCCGTGGGCAGCTTCAGCGTCTCCGCCAGCACCGTCCCCGGCGTCTCCGCCACCAGGCGCCGGGCCAGGTCCGCGGCCACCTCGTAGCGCTGCCGGCCCCGCTCCTCGTGCACCACCAGGTGCCAGTCGCGCAGCACGGCCTGGAGGTTGGTGTGGGCCCACTGCTGGCGGAACTCGAAGGTGTCCACGCCCTTGCGCCGGCAGAGGTCGTCCAGGAGGGAGCGGAGCGCGGCCAGCATCTCCTCGTCCTTCAGCATGTCGACGTAGCGCGTGTGCCCCACGCGCTCCGCCACGCGTTCAATGAGGGCCAGCAGCCCGAAGCGGATGGCGCCGCTCGCGTCCTGCACGGACAAGCGGCCCCGCTCCACTTCCTTGGTGAGGGCGTCGTACATCCGCGTGACGCCCTCCTTCTCCAGGTAGCGGCGGGCCAGCTCGATGGAGCGGCGCTGTTCGGTGTACTGACGATCAAACTCGGTGGGAGACGGGCGCATGTGCGCCAGAGGAGAGCGCAGCACCCCGGCCCCTGTCCAGGCAACGCTAGCGAGGGTCCTCCGGCTCCAGCTCCCGCTCCTCAGGCGGGGGCTCGCGCGAGGGCGCTCCACGCGCCGGCATGGCCACGCCCTCGCCCAGCGGCGTGGGCTGGCATTCACACACGGTGCGGCGCGAGGCGGCCTCCGTGACGAAGGCGCAGGCCGTGGGGCATTCGGGCTGGCGGCCCTCCTCGAACAGGCCCAGCGTGAAGTCCCGCGCGGTGGACAGCGCCGCGTGGCAGGCAGGCAGCGCCTGCGCCAGCGAACGCCAGGGGAGGCGGTGCTGCGTCGTCAGGCCCCGGCTGGTGGCGGGGAAGCTCAGCCCCACGCCGCAGCCACTCAGCAGCTTCTGCCCATCCGGCCCCAGGGCCTCCAGGTGGAGCCGCCCGCCTTCTGGCAGGTCCCGGTACACGGCGCCGCTGACCGAGACGCTCCCGTCCGGCTCGCGCCGCACGTGCAGGCCGTAGCACGCCTCTTCACGGAAGGTGCCGTCGGGCGCGGCGCAGTGGCTGGCGGTGGCGCCTTCCGAGGGACGAACCCGAGGACGCCGCAGCACCAGGGCCCCGCCCTTCGCGTCGAGCGTCGCGGTGAAGCGGCCCCAGACGTCCGGCCCCAGGCGGCCCAGGCTGCTCGGTGAGTTCCAGCGCCCGGCGGCCTCCACCACCAGCGGGCGGGCGCCCACGCCCTCGGCGACCTCCACGGCATCCAGCGCGAAGGTGCGCGGCGGGAGGTTGGCGGCGGTCTCGAGCGGCTGGAGTCCCTGCGCCTGGGCCAGCCGCGCGGACACGCGGGAGAAGGGTTCGCGCGAGCCCAGGACGAAGGGGCCGGTGAGCTCCGCTCCGCCCTGCGTCATCCGCGCGGCCAGCAGGGGCCAGTCTCCCAGCGGCTCACGGTCGAGCTCCACCACGTGCACCTCGCGCGAGGCCTCCGTCGCCGCTGCCTCCGCCGCGTAGTCCACGCGCGGGCGCGAGGCGGTGAAGGTGACCTCCCGCCGCAGCGGGTCCACGGTGAGCGCGTAGAACTCCAGGACGTCCGCGCCCAGCGTCACCGCGCAGGCCTTCTCGCCGGACAGGCCCGCGGTGCGCACGGGGGAGCGGACCGGGCCCACGGAGAAGGCGGGCAGCGGCACCACGGGCCAGGAGCGGAAGCCTCCGGCGGGCTCCGGCGCGCGGATGGTGCCCTCGGGCGCGGGGAGCTCGCCGTCGAAGCAGCCTTTCGACACGAGCGACAGGGGCCGCGCCACGTCCAGCACCACCGGCACCGGCCGCGTCCCCAACCGGCCCGCCACGGTGAGCCGCAGCGCGGGCGAGGCCAGCAGCGGCAACGTCTGACCGAGGAAGCCCTTCGGACTGGCGGCGTGGGCGGCCGGCTCCCGGTGGCACCCGGAAGCGGCCAGCCCCATCAACCCCATCAGCAGGAACGCGCGACGCACGCTCCGCAGGTTACTGCTTCTTCGCCTTGGTGAAGTCGTCCACGCGGGTGTCGTCCGGCACGTCCAGCTTGAAGCTGTCCGTGTCGATGCCCACGTTCGTCTTCAGGTCGAGGAAGGTGATGGCGTTCTCGCTGCCGTCCGGGTCCACCACCGTGCTCTTGAGCACCTGGGCCGTGGACGGGTCCACCTCCAGACGGACCTGACGGAAGCGCGGCTCGTTCTTCAGCGGGTCCAACACCAGCAGCGTGCCCTTGCAGTCCTTGCAGGTGCCCTTGGTGATGTTGAACTCGTCCGCGAGCTTCCCCTTGCCGAAGAGGAACGTCACCGACGCGGAGAGCTGGCTGGTGTCCACGTTGGCCACGGTGAGGCTCTGCGCCGCCGGGTCGTACGCGTACACCTTGTTGCCCGCCAGCACGAAGGTGCGCGGCGAGGGCTTCAGGTACTCCCAGCGCATGAGGCCAGGCTTCTTGTAGGTGACGGTGCCCTCGGACGTCTGCGTGCGGCGGAACGTCTTGTACTTGTAGTCCTGGCGGAAGCCCGCGCGGAAGTCGCCGGTCTTCTCGTAGAAGGCCTGCATCCGGTCCACCAGGGACTTCACTTCCGGCGTCATGGGCTTCGCGGCGGCAGGGGCCGCGGGCGCGCTGGCCGCGGGTGCCGTCTGGGCCGCGGGAGGCGGCTTCGCCTGGGCAGCGGCGGGGGTGGCGGGGGCGGACAGGAGCGTGGCGAGCAGGGCTTCGAGGAACATGACGTGCATCTCCAGACGGGCCTGGGCCCGTGGTGTCCATCTAAACCATCCCGACGGGGCCTGGGCCCCGGCATTCACGGGGCCTTCTTGAACAGGCGCTTCCTCTGTTTGATGGCCAGCACGTAGAAGCGCTCGCGCAGGGCCTGGGCATCCTCGGGGGAGAGGTCTCCCGACTGCCCCAGGTGCTCGTCCCGCCAGGCAATCGCCCGGCTGATGCAGGCGGACGCGGCGGCGGAGATGTTCAGGCTCTGGCTGAACCCCTTCATGGGAACCCAGAACGTGCCGTCCACGCCGGCCAGGACCTCGTCGCTCACGCCGTGGCGCTCGTTGCCGAACACGAGCGCCATCTTCCCGTCGAAGCGCAGCGTGTAGAGGCTGGTGGCCCCGTCCTGGATGGCGGAGGCGTACAGCGAGAAGCCTCGGGACTTCAGGTGCTCGCGGCACTCGGCGAAGCTCTTGTACAGCTTCACGTCCAGCCACTTGTCGCAGCCCTGGGCCACCCTCGAGTTGGGAACGAAGGGGGCCTCCGGGTTGATGACGATGTGGACTTCCTGCACGCCCATGGACTCACAGGTGCGCAGCACCGCGGCCATGTTGAAGCTGTCCTCCAACCGGTCGAGGACCACCGTGAAGTTGCGCGTCCGGTGACTGACGACGCGGTCAATCTTCTCCTTGCGCACGTCGAGCAGGAACTGCTCCGGCTCGAACTGCTCCCGCTCGTAGCGCTCGTAGCGCGCACCACCACCCGACATGGCCTCAGCTCCTCCCGCCGGCCGACCTGCGCGCCGGAGCGCGCTTCGTGGCGGACTTGCTCGCGGACGGCTTCTTCGTCGCGGCCTTGCCCGCGGAGCCGCTCTTGCGCGCGGAGGACTTCTTCGCCGCCGAAGCGCCTGACTTGCGCGCCGGCGACTTCACCGCGGCGACCTTCTTCGCAGCCACGGTGCCCGACTTCCGGGCCGAGGACTTCGCGGCTGCCTTGCCCGCCGAAGCGCCCTTCTTCGCGGCTGCGGCGCCTGCCTTGCGAGCCGGGGGCTTCTTCGCGACCGCAGGGCCCGCCTTGCGTGCCGAAGCGCCCTTCTTCGTGCCCGCCTTGCCCGCCGCAGCCTTCTTCGCGGCAGCAGTGCCCGCCTTGCCCGCCGCAGCCTTCTTCGCGGCAGCAGTGCCCGCCTTGCCCGCCGCAGCCTTCTTCGCGGCAGCAGTGCCCGCCTTGCCCGCCGCAGCCTTCTTCGCGGCAGCAGTGCCCGCCTTGCCCGCCGCAGCCTTCTTCGCGGAAGCAGTGCCCGCATTGCGCGCCGAAGCGCCCTTCTTCGTGCCCGCCTTGCCCGCCGCAGCCTTCTTCGCGGAAGCAGCGGTGCCCGCCGCAGCCTTCTTCGAGGCAGCAGTGCCCGCCTTGCCCGCCGCAGCCTTCTTCGCGGCAGCAGCGCCCGCCTTGCCCGCCGCAGCCTTCTTCGCGGAAGCAGCGGTGCCTGTCCGCCCCGCGGCGGCCTTCTTCGCGGCCGCGGTGCCCTGCTTGCGCGACGGAGCCGGCGCCCCGGGCGAAGCCCCCTCTTCGAGCGCCTTGCTCGCCTGGGCCTCCGCTGCCTCCAGCGCGGCAAACTCGGCCTCGAACTCCTGCTCCTCACGCGTCTTCGCGGTGGAGACCTGCGCCTGCGCCTCATGCGTCGGCGCCGAGGGAACCTTCGCCTTGGCGCCCTCCCTGGCCTTCCGCGCCCGGGCCGCCTTCGCGAGCACCTCGACGTGGAGCTTCTCGGTGCGGCCGGTGAAGAGCACCTCGGCCACGGAGTCCATCAGCGGCTGCATGCCCTCGCCGGTGGCGCAGGACACGGGATAGACGCGGATGCCACGCTCGCGCAGCGCCTCCGTGAAGTCCTCCAGCCGGGCCTGCGCGTCGGGCAGGTCCAGCTTGTTGGCCGCCACCACCTGCGGCTTGGACGCCAGCTCCGGGCTGTACTTCTCCAGCTCCGCGTTGAGCACGTCGAAGTCCTGCAGCGGCGCGCGGCCTTCGCCCTCCGCCCCCATGTCGATGAGGTGGATCAGCACCTTGCACCGCTCCACGTGCCGCAGGAACTGGTGACCCAGGCCCACGCCCTCGCTGGCACCCTCGATGATGCCGGGGATGTCCGCCATCACGAAGGACAGGCCGTCCTTGTACTGGACCATGCCCAGGTTGGGGACCAGCGTGGTGAAGGGGTAGTCGGCCACCTTCGGCCGCGCCCGGCTCACGCGGGAGATGAACGTGCTCTTGCCCGCGTTGGGGAAGCCCAGGAGCCCCACGTCCGCCAGCAGCTTCAGCTCCAGCCGCAGCGTGATCTCCTCGCCCTTCGTCCCGTCCTGGGCGAAGCGAGGCGTCTGGCGCGTGGACGTCGCGAAGTTCATGTTGCCCAGGCCGCCGCGCCCGCCCTTCGCCGCCACCCAGCGCTGGCCGGCCTCGCTGAGGTCCACCAACAGCTCTTCCGTGTTGGCGTCCTTCACCAGCGTGCCCACCGGCACCTTGAGCACCATGTCGTCGGCGGCGCGGCCGTTACAGTCGCTGCCCATGCCGTGCTCGCCATTCTTGGCGCGGTGGTGCTGCTGGTAGCGGTAGTCGAGCAGCGTGGTGAGCTGCGGGTCCGCCACGAAGACGACGGAGCCGCCGTTGCCGCCATCCCCGCCATTGGGGCCACCGCGCTCGATGTACTTCTCCCGCCGGAACGAGACGGCGCCGTTGCCGCCATCTCCCGCCTTCACGAAGATGCGGACCTCGTCGACGAACTTCATCTGGGACTCCTGGATAAACAAAGAGCGGGCCGCCCTCGCGTCCCGCTGCCGCTTGGGCGCGTGGACTGGAGAAGCGACCCGCTCGTGGGTGCCGCACGGTTGCCGGCCTCAAGGACCGGCCAGCCGTCAGGCGCTCGCCTGCTCAGCGGCGGCCGGGTAGACCGAGACCTTCTTCCGGTCGCGGCCCAGGCGCTCGTACTTCACCACGCCGTCCACCACCGAGTAGAGGGTGAAGTCGCGGCCGAGCTTCACGTTGGCGCCGGCGTGGATGACCGTGCCGAGCTGACGGACGAGGATGCTGCCCGCCGACACCGTCTCACCGCCGTACACCTTCACGCCACGATACTGCGGGTTGGAATCGCGGCCGTTGCGCGAAGAACCCTGTCCCTTTTTATGAGCCATGACACCTTGCTCCTGAAGTTTGAGGTGAAACCGCCCGGACTAGCCGGCGATGGAGGTGACCTTCACCTCGGTGTACGGCTGACGGTGACCGCGGCGGCGGGTCCAGCCCTCCTTCTCCTTCCGGAAGTGGAGGACGCGGCGGTGCTTGTCCTGAGCCAGGACCTTGCCCACGACCTTGGCGCCCGCGACGGTCGGCTGGCCCACCTTCGGGCTGTCCGAACCACCGAGCATCAGGATCTCCGTGAAGGTCACTTCGGCCCCGACGTCGCCCGCGATCTTCTCGATCCGGACCACGTCGCCCTCGGCGACGCGGTACTGCTTCCCGCCCGTGCGAATCACTGCGTACATCGTCAAACCCCTGTCATCTGTCGGGTTGGGTCAACCCGTGGAATCGACCGCGCATTTCGGACGGGTGGACCATCCAATTGCGCCAAAGGCGGCGGGATTTACGGGAGATACCCTGGGGAGTCAAGGTGGTTGAAGGATCAGACTGCGACTCCCCGGCCGTTTACTCGCCCCCTAGGGAAATGTTAACTGGGAAACCGGGCTTTCGGCCGCCTTTCGTGAGCCACGCCCCACAACCTCGCCTTGAGGGGGAACTACAATGAAGAAGCTTTTGATCGGTCTCGTGGCCAGCAGCGCTCTTGTTTTCGGCACCGGCTGCGGCGGCGATGACGGCGGGGACCTCTGCGAGGACATCGCGGACGGCTATAGGGCCCTCACGGACAAGGTCGAGGGTTGTCCGGAGATCGCTCAGTACCTCCCCAACATCGATGTGGATGAGGAGGGGCTCAACGAGTGCCGCGAGGCCATGGATAGCTGCTCGGACTCCGATAAGGACAAGTATCAAGCCATGGCGGACTGCCTGAGCGACCTTCCCCGGTGCCAGAGCTCGAACATCGAGGCCTGGTCGGCTGAGTTCGTGGCCTGCTCCGAGAAGATCGAGGGCGTCAGCGAGACCTGCGGCGAGTAGCCGACGCGGCGTGAGCCTGACTCGCGCCGTCGTGCAATCCCGGGCCCGGCACCTGCTTCAAGGTGACCGGGCCCTGTCATGTCCGGCCACCGCCGGCCGCCCGCCCAGCACCCGGCGGAGCCTGCGGTAGCGCTGGAGCATGTCCACCTCCAGCGGCGCGAGCCTCAACCCCCGCTCGTACTGCTCCAGCGCCTGGGAGAGGCGGCCCTCGCGCTCCAGGGCGCCCCCGGACTGGAAGTGGATCCGCGCCGAGCCCATGGCCTGGGGCCTGCGCGACAGGAACTCGCGCCGCAGGGACTCGAGCTGCTCGGCGGTCAGCCCGGCCTCCAGGCACTTCGCCACGCCGCGGTGATTGCCGCGCCAGGCATCGTAGAGGGCGCGGTGCGCCGTGGCGCCCAGGGCCTCGGCCGCCTCCCGGACGCGGACGCGGAGCGCGTCCACCTGGGCGCGCTGGGGAGGCGTCAGCGGATGCTGCTCCAGGGACTCCAGGGAGCGCCAGGCCTCGCGGGTCCGCAGGCGCACCGTGACCATGTCCGAGTCCTGATCCAGCGCCAGCACCGCGTACGCGTCCCCGGCCGAGCGCTGACGCCAGGCCTCCAGCAGGCGCGCCACGGCCGGATCCTCGGCGGACGGCGCGGAGGGGGCCTCGCGCACCGGGTCTCCCTGGAGGAGCGCATCCACCGCGGCCTTGAGCACGGCGGTGGCCTCCACGAACTGGACGCCGAAGCCGGTGGGCATCCCCCACACGCGGGCCTGCGCGGGTGGAACGAGCCGCACCACCTCACACATGACGGACAGCGGCCCCGACGCCAGCTCCAGCACCACGGGCAACCGCGCGCACAGCGGTGGCAGGAAGCGCCCGCCATGGAGGAACAGACCGCCCCGCGACAAGCCGCTGCCCCGCAGCCGCACGGGGCTCTCTCCTGGACGCAGGACGACCTGCACCGGCACCTCCACGTTGGAGGCGCGAGGTGACGCCGTGGGTGCGGCGGAGGGCGGGCGGCGCAGGGGCGCGCCCGCCAGCAGGGAAGGCAATGGCCCCGCTCGCGAGCCCGATGGGAGCCGAGCCTGGACGCGCGCCATGGACGCGACGGGCGCCTGCTCGAGCACCGGGTGTCCTCCCGGGCGCGTCTTCCGCGCCGACACGCGCTGGTGCTCGACGAGGGCCACCTGCAACGCGTCGCGGAACGCGGCGATGGACGGGTACCGGTCCTCGGGCTTCTTGGCCAGCGCGCGCAGGATGACGTGCTCCAGCGCCGCGGACACCGCCGGATACACCGAGCTGGGCGGCGGCGGCGGCCGGAGCTGATGGGCCACGAGCTGCGCCGTCAGGCCCTCGTCGTTGAAGGGAAGCCGGCCGGTGAGGAGCTGATAGGCGATGACGCCCAGGGCGTACAGGTCCGCGCGGCCATCCACGCCCCGCCCCAGGGACTGCTCGGGGGCCATGTATTCAGGCGTCCCCACGATGATGCCCGCGTGCGTCTGCGGCATGTGCGCGTCCGCCAGCTTGGCGATGCCGAAATCCAACACCTTCACGAAGGGAGCGCTCCGCTTGCGGCGGACCAGGAAGATGTTGTCCGGCTTCAAGTCGCGGTGGACGATGCCTCGCGCATGCGCGGCCTGGAGCGCGTCGCACACCTGCGACAACACCGAGACGACCGCGCCCGCGGCCAGGGGCGTGCCCACCCACGCGGACAACGGGGAGCCATCCAGCAGCTCCATGATGAGGTAGGGGCGCGGCGGCGCGGCATCCATGTCGAAGATGCTGACGATGTTCTCGTGGCCGATGAGGTTCACCGCCCGCGCCTCCGCATGGAAGCGCTGCACCAGCTCCGGGTACATCGTCAGGTGCGCGTGCAGCACCTTCACCGCGACCCGGCTGCCAATCGAGACGTGCTCGCCCAGGTAGACGGAGCCCATGCCGCCTCGGCCCAGGCGCCGCGTCAACCGGAAGCTCCCGCACCGGGTCCCCACCAAGGGGTCCTGTGCCTCCACCGTCGGGGCGCACCTGGGACGCGCCGTCCCTCCACCCCCCACGTCCGCGCGCACCAGCGTCGGACACGAGGCCTCCGTCCCATGCCGCCGGCCACACACCGCACACCCGCCACCGCTGCTCACCTCGGGCATCCGCCTCCCCCCAACCTGCCCGCCCAACATGGAACCTGGGAGCACTGACTTCCACTGGGAATGAGGGCGGATGTCCGCTGGTGCCGCACCTCCGACGCCACGGTCGCAGAACGGGGTCCTCTGGCGGACGCTGTGCGTGCCGACAATCCATCAGGGTGGGTAGAGTGCGGCCGCATGTCGCCATCCCCGCGCCGCATCCCCATCGTCAACCTGTCCCACTACCGCACGGGCACACCCCAGGAGCGGGCCCGCTTCGTTCAGGTGTTCGGCGACGGCATCAAGGAGTTCGGCTTCGTCACGGTGGAAGGCCACGGCATCGACGACGGCCTCATCCGCCGCACGTACACGGACGTGGAGCGCTTCTTCTCCCTGCCGGAGGCCACCAAGGCCCAGTACGCCCAGGCCGCCCACGGCGGTCAGCGCGGCTACATCGGCTACGGCCAGGAGCACGCCAAGAATCGCCAGGTGGGTGACTTGAAGGAGTTCTGGCACGTGGGCCGCGAGCTGCCGCCCGAGCACAGGTACCGCGAGCGCTATGGCCCCAACGTCTGGCCCACCGAGGTGCCCACCTTCCGCGAGCACACGCTGTCGCTCTTCAACGCGTTGGATGGCGCGGCGGGCGTCATGCTCCAGGCGCTCGCCGAGTACTTCGGCGTGGCGCGCGACACCTTCAGCGGCATGGCCACCGACGGCAACTCCGTGCTGCGGCTCATCCACTACCCGCCGCTGAAGGAGCGCTTCATCCCCGGAGGCGTGCGCGCCGCCGAGCACGAGGACATCAACCTCATCACCCTGCTCTGCGAGGGCACCGCGGGCGGCCTGGAGCTGCTCACCCGCGACGGAGAATGGCTCCCGGTGGACACGCTGCGTGGGCAGATTGTCGTCGACTCGGGCGACATGCTCAGCCGCGTGACGAACGAAATCATCCCCGCCACCACGCACCGGGTGGTGAACCCGCGCGGCAAGGAAGAGGACACGGTGCGCTACTCGATGCCCTTCTTCGTCCACCCGTATGCCGACTGCGTGCTCCAGGCCCTGCCCTGCACCCAGACGGCGGACTCACCGGCGCGGCATGCCCCCATCACCGCGGATGCCTTCCTCAAGCAGCGCCTGCGTGAGAATGGCCTGCTGAAGTAACGCGCCGTGGACACCTCCGCCGACACCGTCGAGCTGTTCGCCCTCCAGCCCCGCGCCTCGCTGGAGGACTACGCCTCGCCGAGCACCTTCGCCGCGCGCCACCGCGCCCTGGCCGCGAAGGTGGACGCCCTGCGCAGCCGGGACGCGGAGGGACGGCCGCGCCATCCCGCGCTCGTCGTGTGGCCGGAGTGGGTGGGCGCGCCCCTGCTCTTCACCGGCCACGTGGCTCTCGTGCGCCGGGCCACGTCGGTCCAGGGGGCACTGAAGCGAGTGGCCCTCGCAGAGCCCTGGGACACGTGGAACGCCTGGAGCGCGTTCCATCCGCCGTCGCTGCTGGAGTGCGTCTACGCCGCGCGTGCGCCCCGCGTGCACCGCGCCCTGTGGGAGACCTTCTCGGGCATCGCCCGGGACTTTGGCCTGTGGGTCGTGGCCGGCAGCGCGCTGCTCCCCGCCAGCCAACGAGGACAGGACACGCCCGACTTCCGGCCCTACGGCGCGCGCACCTACAACACCAGCTACACCTTCTCCCCCGAGGGCCGGTGCGTGGCGGCGACGCGCAAGGCCAACCTGGTGCCCACGCGGGAGGACGCGCTGCACCTCAGCCCGGGCCGCCCCGAGGACCTGGCGCTCCTGCAGACGCCCTTCGGGAGGTTGGGGACGCTCATCGGCTATGACGGCTTCCTCAAGCCCCACACGCCCCAGGAGCCCTGGTTCGTCCCCTGCGCGCAGTACCTCGATGCCCTGGGCGCGGACGTCCTCGCGCAGCCCTCCGCCAACCCCTGGCCCTGGGAGGCGCCCTCGCCCTTCAACGCGTCCCAGCGCCGCGGCGAGCAGTGGCGCGAAGAGGGACTCCAGGCTCAGCTCCGCATGCTCAAGCGCGTGCGCTACGTGGTGAGCGCGCAGTTGGTGGGCAGCGTGCTCGGGACCCACTTCGAGGCCCCCTCCAGCATCCTGGAGCGGACGGACGCTGGAGAGGTGCGGGTGCTCGCCGAGGCCCCGTCGCGGAGCGAAGAGGACGTGGTGCACGCCACCGTCCCCACGGCGGCGCGCGGAACGCCCTAATCGCCGAGCTTCTTCTTCAGCAGCTCGTTGACGAGGGCGGGGTTGCCCTTGCCCTTCATGGCCCGCATCACCTGCCCCACGAAGAAGCCGAAGACCTGCTTCTTCCCGGCGCGGTACTTCTCAATCTCCCCCGCGTTCTTCGCGAGGATGTCGTCCACCACCGCCTCGATGGCGCCGGTGTCGCTCACCTGGGCCAGGCCCTTCTCCGCGATGATGTCCGCGGGCGCCTTGCCCGTGCGGAACATCTCCCCGAGCACGTCCTTGCCCGCGTTCGCGGACACCGTGCCCTGGTCCACGGCGCCCAGCAGCTCGCCCAACTGCGCCGGCGTGAAGCGCAGCGCGGACAGCGGCGTGCCCTCCTCCTTCAACAGGCGCATCAGCTCGCCGAGGAACCAGTTGGAGAGCTTCTTGTAGTCCTTGTAGTGCCCGGCGCAGGCCTCGAAGTAGTCGGCCAGCGGGCGCTCGGCGGTGAGGATGCGGGCGTCATACGCGGGCAGCCCGTACTGGCTGGTGAAGCGCTGGAGCTTCGCGCGCGGCAGCTCCGGCAGCGCCTGGGCCGCGGCGTCGATGGCCTCCGCGCTCACGTGCAGCGGCGGCAGGTCCGGCTCCGGGAAGTACCGGTAGTCGTGCGCCTCCTCCTTGCTGCGCATGGAGCGGGTGACGCCCTTGCTCACATCCCACAGGCGCGTCTCCTGCACCACCTTGCCGCCCGACTCGATGACGTCCACCTGCCGGGCAATCTCGTACTCGATGGCCTGCTTGAGGAAGCGGAACGAGTTGAGGTTCTTCAGCTCGCAGCGCTGGCCGAACGTGGTGGAGCCCTTGGGCATCACCGACACGTTGGCATCACAGCGGAAGCTGCCCTCCTCCAGGTTGCCGTCATTGACGCCCAGGTAGACGAGCACGTCCCGCATCGCCTTGAGGTACTCCACCGCCTCGTCCGCGTCGCGCAGGTCCGGCTGGCTGACGATTTCCAGCAGCGGCACGCCCGCGCGGTTGAGGTCCACCAGGCTCTGGCCTCCCCCCGCGTCATGCACGCTCTTGCCTGCGTCCTCCTCCATGTGGATGCGGAGGACGCGGATGGTCTTCTCGCCCCGCGGCGTGTCGATGACCAGGCGCCCGTGCTCGCAGATGGGCTGGTCGTACTGCGTAATCTGGTAGCCCTTGGGCAGGTCCGGATAGAAGTAGTTCTTCCGGCTCCACACGCTCGTGGGGCGGATGGTGCACTCCAGCGCCAGGCCCGTGCGCACGGCGAACTCCGCCACGCGCTGGTTCAGCACCGGCAGCACCCCGGGCATGCCCAGGCACACCGGGCAGGTGTTGCGGTTGGGCTCGGCGCCGAACGCGGTGGAGCAGCCACAGAAAATCTTGGACTGCGTGAGGAGCTGCGCGTGGACCTCGAGGCCGATGACGGGCTGGAAATCGCTCACGGGCATGGCGGTGTCACCAGGGCGTGCGCTCGCGGGCCCTACAGGGGCGCGGCGCGGCGGAAGAAGTCGTGCTCGCGCTCGTAGGCGCGGGCGATGCGCAGCAGGCCGGCCTCGTCGAAGGGCCGTCCCAGAATCTGCAGGCCCACCGGCAGGCCCGCCTTCGTGAAGCCGCAGGGCACCGACAGGCCGGGCAGGCCCGCCAGGTTGCATGGCAGCGTGTAGATGTCCATGAGGTACATGGACAGCGGGTCCTCCACCTTCTCACCCAGCTTGAAGGCCGGCACCGGCGAGGTGGGCGACAGCAGCGCGTCCACCTGCGCGAAGGCGCGCGTGAAGTCCTCCCGGATGAGCGTGCGGACCTTCTGCGCGCGCAGGTAGTAGGCGTCGTAGTAGCCGGAGGACAGCGCGTAGGTGCCCAGCATGATGCGGCGCTTCACCTCGGCGCCGAAGCCCTGCTCCCGCGTCAGCGCGTACACGTCCCGCAGGCTGCGCGCGTCCTTCGCCCGCAGGCCGAACCGCACGCCGTCATAGCGGGCCAGGTTGCTGGACGCCTCCGCCGGCGCGATGAGGTAGTACGTGGCCAGCGCGTACTTCGTGTGGGGCAGCGACACGTCCACCAGCGTCGCGCCCAGCCGCTCGTATTCGCGCAGCGCCTCGCGCACCGCGGCCTCCACCTCCGGGTCCATGCCCTCGGTGAAGTACTCGCGCGGCACGCCCAGCTTCAGGCCCCGCACGCCGGCCTCCAGGTCCGCCGAGTAGTCCGGCACCGGCGCGTCCGCGGACGTCGCGTCCCGCGCATCCGGCCGCGCAATCACCTGGAGCAGCGCCGCCGCGTCCGCCACCGTGCGCGTCATGGGGCCTGGCTGGTCCAGCGATGAGGCGAAGGCGATGACGCCAAAGCGCGACACCCGGCCGTAGGTGGGCTTCAGCCCCACGGTGTTGGTGAGCGCCGCGGGCTGGCGGATGGAGCCGCCCGTGTCCGTGCCCAGCGCGCCGAACACCTCGCGCGCGGCCACCGCCGCCGCCGAGCCACCGGACGAGCCGCCCGGCGTGCGCGACACGTCCCACGGGTTGTGGCTGGGGAAGAAGGCGCTGGACTCGTTGGATGAGCCCATCGCGAACTCGTCCAGGTTCAGCTTGCCCACCAGCGGCAGACCCGCCTCCTTCAGCAGGCGCACCACCGTGGCGTCGTAGGGCGGGACGAAGCCCTCCAGGATGCGCGAGCCCGCGGTGGTCTCCACGCCCTCGGTGAGGAAGAGGTCCTTGAGCCCCAGCGGCACGCCGTCCAGGGCGCTGGCGGGGCTGCCCGCCTTGCGGCGCGCGTCACTGGCGCGGGCGGCGGCCAGGGCGCCTGCCTCATCCACGCGCAGGAAGGCGCGCACCTTCGCGTCCACCTGCTGGATGCGCGCCAGGCTCGCGCGGGTGGCCTCCTCGGAGGAGACCGCTCCCGCGGCCAGCTTCGCGGCCAGCTCCAGCATCGTGAGGTCCGTGAGCTGCATGGCGTGGCGTCTCCGGGACTACTCGATGATTTTCGGCACGGCGAAGGACGTGTCGGACTTCGCCGGCGCGTTGGCCAGGGACTTCTCTGGCGGCAGGGACGGCCGCGTCACGTCCTCACGGAGCCGCGAGGACATGAGCGTGGCGTGGGAGGTGGGCTCCACGGCCTCCACGTCGAGCGCCTGGAGCTGCTCCACCGCGTCCAGCACCGCGGACAATTGGGTGGTGAAGCGCTGCTCCTCCTCCGGAGTCAGCGACAGCCGCGCCAGCGTGGCCACATGGCGCACCTGCTCGAGCGTGAGCGCCACGGCGGCCTACTTCTTCTTGAAGAGGTTGAGGATGGCCCCCATCACCTTGCCGCTGCCCTCGTGGCCGTGCTGGGCCACGAGCTGATCCAGCTCCCCGGCGTCCAGGAAGACGCCGTGGCAGTTGAAGCAGGTCTCGATTTCGACGTTGCCCTGCTTCAGCGTCTGCAGGTCCATGCCGCACTTGGGGCACTTCATCCAGTGGAGCTTCTTGAGCTCCTCGCGCTGCTGCGCCGCGTTCGCCGCGGCCTGCTCCAGGGCCAGCTTGCGCTTCTTCTCAATCTCCTCCCGGGCGAAGTACTCCTCCTCGGTGGATGACGGCTTGTCGGTACGAGCGTCGGCCATGTGATGTTCCTCCACGAAGTCCCGCCGCCGCGCGGCATGCGCGTCCGGGCGGCGATGTTGGGCGGCACCATACCCCCTCTTGGGAGGGGCGCAGCCGAAATGTAGGTCCCCCGTCCGGGGCTGGAAAATTGACCGCTCCCCCTCCCTCCCTACACTCGCTGCGGGCATTGCTACAGCCCGCTACGCGGCTGAGACGCGCAGAGGGAAGACGGACATGACGGCGAAGAAGGGTCGGGCGGAGAAGGCGGTCCTGTCCCGGCAGGAAATCGCGACGCGGCGCAGGGCACTGGCGGACAAGCGGATGAAGGCCGGCAAGGGCGGAGACGTCGCCACCCGGGCCATCACCGGCGTGTTCCTGCTGGCGGCGTCGTTGATTGCGCTGCTGGCGGTGGCCACTTTCGACGCGAAGGACCGGGTGGGCCCGGGCTTCAACAACGCGGTGGGCCCCATGGGGCACCTCATCGCGGAGTCGCTGCGCGGCCTGTTGGGCGTGTGCGCCTACCTCATCCCGGTGGGCGGCATCTACACGGCCATGGTGCTCTTCGTGGGCAGCCGGGACCGGAAGCGGGGGCCGCAAATCATCAGCCTGGCGCTGCTGACGGTCAGCGTGTCCGTGCTGGCGCAGCTCATGTTCGCCGGTGACAAGGGCTGGGACCACCCGCCGGGTGGCGCGCTGGGAGCCAGCCTGGGCGGCATCATGTCCGGCCTGTTCTCCACCGTGGGCACCGTCATCCTGGTGACGGCCATCAGCGCGGCCGCCCTCATCGTGGGCACCCAGTACACCTTCCTCAAGGTGTGCTCGCTGGCCTGGGCCGGCATGTGCGTCCTGGGCCGCCGCTTCCAGGAGTCCTTCAACACGTTCTGGGAAGCCCAGAAGGTCGCCTACCAGGAGCGCCAGGAGCGCGCCGCCCAGGAGAAGCTGGAGGAGGCCGCCTTCCTCGCGCAGCTCGAGGCCGACGAGGAAGAGCTCGCGGAGGCGGAGCGGCTGGCCGAGGAGGCCGAGGCCGCCGAAGCCGAAGCCATGGCCGAAGAGGCCTTCCGTCTGGCCAAGCAGCAGGAGAAGGAGCAGGCCGCCGCCGCGAAGCTGGCGCTCAAGGAGTCCCGCGAGCGCGAGAAGGCGGAGAAGAAGCTGCTGCCGCCGGCCCGCGAGGCCGACTCGCTGCCGCCCGCGCCCGCCCCCGTGCTGGCCCTGCCGGAGAAGGCCCCGGCGAAGGTGGAGAAGCGCCCGGGCATCAGCGCCGACCCGGCCTGGGCCGCGTCCTTCCTGCCCCCCTCCCCCAACCTCGTGCCCGCCGACGGCGCCGAGTCCTCCGAGCCGCCGCGCTCGCGCCGCAAGCCGAACATCGTCACCGGCCCGGCGCCCGCGCCCGTGGCCGAGGAGGAAGCCCCCGAGCCCGTGGCGCCCGTCAGCGCCGCGCCCGTGGCACCGGTGGCCCCCGCGCCCGCCCCCGCCGCGCCGGCCGACATCGCTCCGGCGAAGCCCGCCGCGCTGGCGCGCATGCCGCTCATCGTGGAGCCCAAGGCCCCGCCCAAGCCCACCGCCAAGAAGAGCCAGGACCAGTTCGAGTTCGTCGGGGACCGCAAGAGCTTCTCGCTGCCGCCGCTCGACGTGCTGGAGTGCGACAAGAAGGAGCGCTCCGCGCTGGACCAGGACGCCTACCTGGCCACGGCGGAGAAGCTGCGCGCGAAGCTGGCGGACTTCGGCATCGTCGGCGAGGTGGTGGAGATTCGCCCCGGCCCCGTCGTCACCATGTACGAGTTCCTCCCGGGGCCCGGCATCAAGGTGAGCAAGATCGCCGCGCTCGCGGACGACCTCGCCATGGCCATGGAGGCCATGCGCGTGCGCATCGTCGCGCCCATCCCCGGCAAGGGCGTGGTCGGCATCGAGGTCCCCAACAAGGACCGTGAAACCGTCTATCTCAAGGAGATTGCCGAGCAGGACGCGTTCAACAAGGGCGCCAGCAAGCTGACCATGTGCGTGGGCAAGGACATCGAGGGCATGCCGTACGTCCTCGACCTGGCCAAGGCGCCCCACCTGCTCATCGCCGGCACCACCGGCTCCGGCAAGTCGGTGGCGGTGAACTCCATGATCATGAGCATCCTCCTCAAGGCCACGCCCGAGGAGGTCCGCTTCATCATGGTGGACCCGAAGATGCTGGAGCTCTCCGTCTACGAGGGCATCCCCCACCTGCTGCTGCCGGTGGTGACGGACCCGAAGAAGGCGGCGCTCGCGCTGCGCTGGGCCGTGGAGGAGATGGAGCGCCGCTACCAGATGCTGTCCGAGGCGGGCGTGCGCAACATCGCCGGCTTCAACAAGCTGGTGGAGAGCACCGCGGTGGAGGTCAAGGCGACCGAGTCCGCGCCGAAGAAGAAGGCGAAGCCCAAGAACGTGCTCGTGCTCGACGGCGAGAGCCCCAGGTCCTCCATGCCCGCGGGCGGCGAGAGCCTGGGCGTGGCCGCGCCTCGCGACGACGAGGACGACCTGCTCGAGCCCCAGGCGCCCGAGGCCGAGGCCCCCGAGCTGGAGGCCGAGCCCGAGGACACCGAGGCGCTGGAGGCCAGCGAGCCGGCCGAGCCGGAGAAGAAGCAGCTCCAGAAGCTGCCCTACATCGTCGTCATCATCGACGAGCTCGCCGACCTGATGATGGTGGCCAGCCGCGAGGTGGAGACCTACGTCGCCCGTCTGGCGCAGATGGCCCGCGCCGCCGGCATCCACCTGATGGTCGCCACGCAGCGCCCGTCCACGGACGTCGTCACCGGCGTCATCAAGGCCAACTTCCCCACGCGCGTCAGCTTCATGCTGCGCTCGAAGCCAGACTCCATGACGATTCTGGGCACGGTGGGCGCCGAGGCCCTGCTGGGCATGGGCGACATGCTCATCATGCCGCCCACCAGCGCGCACCTGCAGCGCGTGCACGGCGCCTTCGTGTCGGAGAACGAAATCAAGAAGGCGGTGGACCACCTCAAGGCCCAGGGCAAGCCCGTCTACGACGAGTCCATCCTCAAGCCGCGCGACGAGGACGTGGAAGGTGGCGGCGAGGAGGACGAGCTGTCCGACGAGCTGTACGACCAGGCGCTCGCCACGGTCAGCGAGATGCGCGCCGTCTCCATCTCCATGCTCCAGCGCAAGATGCGCATCGGCTACAACCGCGCGGCCCGCATGATTGAGCGGATGGAGCGCGACGGCGTGGTGGGCGCGGCGGATGGCGCCAAGCCCCGCGAGGTGCTCATCCGGGGCCTGGGCGACATGCCCGGCGCCGGGGCCATGTAAGGCCCGGGTGGCCACCGTCTCCTGGAAGGGAGGCGGTGCCCCTGGCGGTTCCACTTCATGGGGGCGTCCTGGCTCGGCCCGGACGCCCTCGCTGTTTTCCACCGAGGGGTGTCCATGATTGTCGCCATCTCCCGCTTCCGGCCGGCCCCCGAGGAGGCGGACCGCCTGGTCGCTCGCTTCCAGGCGCGGACGCGGGCGGTGGACGGCTACCCCGGGTTCCTGGGCCTGGAGGTGCTGCGCTCCTTCGAGCCGGCGCCGGAGCTGATGCTGGTGACGCGCTGGCGGGACAAGGCCGCCATGCGGGCCTACTTCCAGTCCGAGGACTTCCAGCGGGCCCGGGAGGCGAGCGCCCAGCAGGAGGACGCCACCTTCGCCCTCTACGAGGTGGTGGGCACATGAAACGCGATGCCGATTCCCAAGCGGCCCGGCGTCGTCTATGGGCGGTGTCCCATGGCTGAACGCATTGCCCTTTTCGCCACCGCCGCCCGCGGCACCGAGGACCTCCTGGCCGACGAGCTGAAGGAGCTCGGCGCCCGCCGCATCCGCCAGGACCGCGGCGGCGTGCGCTTCATGGCCACGCTCGACGAGGCGCTGATGGTGGCGCTCTGGTCCCGCATCGCCATGCGCGTGCTCTACCCGCTGGGCGCCTTCGAGGCACGGGGCGCGGAGGGCCTGTACGAAGCCGCCGCCAGCATCCCCTGGGAGGAGCACCTCACGCCCGAGCACACCTTCGCGGTGGATGCCACGCTGAAGGACAGTGAGCACAGCCACTCCGGCTTCGTGGCCCTCAAGGTGAAGGACGCCATCGTCGACCGGATGCGCGACACGCAAGGCGCCCGGCCGGACGTGAATACGCGCGACCCGGACATCCGCGTGGTGGCGCACCTCGCCCGCGAAACGCTGTCCCTCTCCCTGGACCTGTGCGGCGAGCCGCTGCACCGCCGGGGCTACCGCGTGCGCCCCACGCCCGCGCCGTTGAAGGAGACGCTGGCCGCGGCGGTGCTGCGCGCGGCGAACTACACCGGGACGGAGGGGCTGGTGGACCCGATGTGCGGCTCCGGCACGCTGCTCATCGAAGCGGGCCTCATCGCCCGGCGCCGGGCGCCTGGGTTGAACCGGGACTTCGCGGTGGAGCGCTGGCCGGAGATGGGCGCGCGGGCCCGGGAGCTGCTCACGGACATGCGCGCGGATGCACGCCGCAACGAGCGGAAGGTGGACGTGCCCCTGCTCGGCTTCGACAAGGACCCCGAGGCGCTGGAGGCCGCCATCCGCAACGTGCGCGCCGCGCGGCTGTCGGAGGAGATTCAGCTCGCTGAAGGCGACGCGACCCGGATGCCGCCGCTGCCGGAGACGGGCGGTTTGATTGTCACCAACCCGCCCTACGGCGACCGGATTGGCACGGGCGGCCAGAAGGGCATGAAGAGCTTCTACTTCAAGCTGGGGGAGTCCCTGCGCGTGCCGGGCTGGCGCGTGTGGGTCATCTGCGGCAACCCCGCCTTCGAGAGCGCCTTCCACGCGCGCCCCTCGGCGAAGAGGGACCTCTGGAATGGCCCCATCGCCTGCGCGCTGCTGGGCTACCGTCCGCCGGATGGTGGCAGCGCGCGCGGGGACACGGAGACGGGCTCAGAAGCGCCGCTCGGTGCGCCGCGCCAGCCGGTGGATGTTGCCCCGGTGCGTCCACAGCATGAGGGCGAAGAGGAGGGCTGAGAGGCCCGCGTACTCCAGGGCCCGCGCGGTGAGCGCCGACGTGCCCACCGCCGTGGCCCCCGCCGCCAGCGAGCCCAGCGAGCTCACCCGCGACACGGCGAAGACGGCGACGTACACCAGCGCGGCCGCCAGCGCGGCCTGGGGTGCCAGCACCAGCAACACGCCCAGCGCGGTGGCCACGCCCTTGCCCCCCTGGAGCTTCAGCCACACCGGGTAGATGTGGCCCAGCACCGCGGCCAGCCCCACCGCCACGTGCACCGCGGGCGCGTCCGGCAGCAGGCGCACCGCGAGGAGGACGGGCAGCGCGCCCTTGACGGCATCCAGCAGCAACACCACCGCGCCCAGCTTCTTGCCCGCCACGCGCGTGACGTTGGTGGCGCCAATGTTCCCGCTGCCTCCCTTGCGCACGTCCACGCCGCGCAGCCACCGCGTCAGCAACACACCGAAGGGAATGGAGCCGGCGAGGTAGCCCAGCAGGACGAGCGCGGAGGTCACAAGCGGGAGGCTACAGCAGCAGGTGGGGGAAGCGCGTCTTCACCACCACGTAGGCGTAATTGACCAGGATGATGATGGGCGCCAGGACGCCCAGGACGCTCCACTCGCGGGGGGAGAACTCTACCTGGGGGATGGGCATGGCGAACACCAGGTGCAGCACCATGACCACCGCCGCCAGGGCGAACAGGAGGGCCGCCACCGTCCCCAGGGGGTTGGCCTCCCAGGCGCCGGCGAAGTTGAGGTGCGACACCCGGTCGGCCACGCGCGTCAGGCCGCAGCCGAGGCAGGGCCAGCCTGTCTGCTCGCGGAGCACACAGCCCCAGAAGGGGATGATGCGGGCCACCGGGATGTAGCGCGCCACCAGCAGGCCCACCACGCCAGCGAGGCCCAGGGCGTCCACGGTGCTGAAACGGCGGTTGCGGGGAGGGATGATGACCTTCAAGCGCACCTCGTCAGCGTGTGCGGATGGATGGACTTTAGTACGGGGGTCGCCTTGCCGGAGCAAAGACTTTTGGCTAAGCGGGCGGGGTATGAACACGCTCCGCACGTCCCTGATGCTGCTGGTCGCCGTTCCCCTGGTCGCCCTCGCGGGTGACAAGACGTCCGCCAAGGCCGGCAAGGCCGCCGAGGCCGACTGTCACCACCCCCCGGCCCCCCAGGCCGCGGCGAAGAGCGAGGCCACGCCCGCGGCGGCCGCGGACACTGGCTGGAAGCTCACCCGCGGCGAGCCGCTCAAGGGCGCCAAGGCGGTGAAGCTCGCGGACGTGCTGGCCAGGCCCCAGGCCCACGACGGCAAGACGGTGCTGCTCGAGGGCCAGGTGCGCAAGGCCTGTGAGCGCAAGGGCTGCTGGATGGAGCTGGCGGCGAGCGGCCAGGACAAGGGGCCGGGCGTGCGCGTGACGTTCAAGGACTATGGCTTCTTCGTCCCCCTGGACTCCGCGGGCTCGCAGGCGCGCGTGGAAGGCGTGCTGAAGGTGGCCGAGCTGAGCGACAGCCGCGCCCAGCACTACGAGTCGGAGGGCGCCATCGTCCCCCGCGGCGCCGACGGCAAGCCGCGCGAGGTGCAGCTGGTGGCCACGGGCGTCGAACTGCGCCGCTGAGACGACATGGCACGAAGCTTCAGCATGCGCGGCGTGCAGGGCGCGGCGGACCGCGCCGTGCAGCACGCCCGCGCGTGGATGTTGGAGACAGAGCCGGGCTCGCGCGTGCATGACGTGCAGTTGGACCCGCGCTTCCAGCACCGCGGCGTGGACCTGCTCTGGGAGCTCCCCTCGGGCGAGGTGCGCGGCATCGAGGTGAAGGGCGACCGCAACGCCACCCGCCGCCGCTACTTCTTCGAGCTGGTGTCCAACCTGGAGAAGGACACCCCCGGCTGCTTCCTCTACAGCGGCGCGGACCTGCTGGTGTACGTCTTCCTCTCGCAGGGAGAGCTGCACGTGGTGCCCCTGAAGGCGGCGCGCGAGTGGTTCCTCCCCCGGGCGAAGGAGTACCCGCTCAAGCACGCCTTCACGCAGACGGGCGCCATCCGCTACACCACCGTGGGCGCCGTGGTCTCCGTGCGCGACGTGGCGGAAGGTGTCCCCGGGGTGCTTCGCGTTCCGCTGAAGCGCAGGGGCGGCGCGAAGAACGAAGTGGAGGACGTCCCGCCCACCTCCGAATCCCCACGGGGCCAGGAGCCGAACGGCCTGGAGTGAGGCGCGTCGTGTCGCCCTCCTCCATGCGCCTGGAGCCTCCGCGGGGCCCCGTCAACCGGCGGTGACAGGAGGCGGCGCATGCCCCCTGTCACCCGAGCGGCTCAACCGTGACGGTGACGGCGGTGGCCGGGGTGAATCTTGTCGTGGGCCGCCTCCAGGCGCTCGGCGATGCCCATCAACTCCATCAGCGACTCGCGGTCGTTCTGCGCCTTGTAGACGTGCTCCAGGCGGGGGACGAGGTCCAGCGCGAGGTGCAGGTCGCCGCCCTGCTCCGCCGCCGCGAGCAGCGTGCGGGCCGCCGCCGCGGCCTGGCCGTGCGCCTTGATGTGGATGAGGCCGTCCACCGCCAGCAGGCGGGCGATGGGCGAGCGCTCGGTGTCCTCGGTGAGCTTCACCATGTCCTCGGTGGCGGGCTGCAGCTCGCCCTTGGCCGCGCGGACAATGGCCTTCGAGATGCCACGGCGGTCCGGCAGGAGGAACTCCTCCAGGTCCGCGAAGGCCTCGGCGTGCGCCACCTGGCCGGAGGACGCCAACGCCTCGGCGAGGCTGTCGAAGATTTCGGCCTGCTTCTCCGTGAAGGGCGCCAGCGCCTCACGCATGAAGCGCTCCTGCGGCGCGCCCTTCTCGTCGAGCGGCATCTTCGCGCGCACCGCGTTCATCTTCTCGAAGGCGGCGTCCACCGCCGCGTCCTGCCGCCCTCCCAGGAGGAACGACAGTTGCTGCATCAGGTTCGCCAGCGTGTCCGCCATCTCCATGGGTGCCACGCGGTCCGGAAGCCAGCGGCTCCACAGCTCCACCGCCGCCGCCACCATGAAGTCCTTGAAGGGGCCGGTGCCCTTCCACTTCGGCCGCCACTGCTGGGCAATCCCGAGTGGGAAGGCCGACTCCGCCAGCTTGCGGAAGTCGTCCTCGCCCACCGCAATGCCGTAGTGGCCGAGCGTCCCGAGCAGGGCCTCCGTCGAGTACTCCTTCAGGCCCTTCTGCTGCCACGACTTGTCCACTCGCTGCGTGCTCACCTGGATCTCCGCTGCCCTGGACGCCGGCCATCGGCGCGCCAGCGCGCCTTCTAGCGGAAGCCGGGCCGGACGTGCACCATGACGTGCAATCCGTCGTCAGGCGGCGGACGCCGGGGGCGCGGTTCCTGGCACCGTGGGCCACAGGACAGGGTTGCGCCGGCCATCCTCCACCCGCCGGGCCAGGTACGGCTCACAGCCACGGGCCTCGAAGGCCTTCTTCCATGCGGAGAAGTTGCCGCCGGCCTTCCAGGCGTCCATGGCCGCCAGCCCCGCCTCAGGGCCGCACTGGGCCAGCATGTACTCCACCCAGGCCCAGCGCGCGGACGTCGGGCGCACCTCGGCGCGCCCCCGCAGGCCCTTGCGCAGGCGCTCCAGCCGCCCTTCCACCTCGCGGATGCCCGTGAAGGGCGCGCCGTCCAGGGGTGTGTTGCGCTTGGCCACGAAGGGCGCCACGCCCAGCGCCACCGGGAGGATGCGCGAAAGCTCGGCGGTGAAACGGATGAGCTCGTCGATGTCCGCGTCCTCTTCCGTGGGCAGCCCCACCACGTTGTAGACCTTGAGCTGCTTCATCCCCGCCGTGCGGGCGAAGGTCGCGGCCCGGACAATCTGCTCCTCGGAGTGCTTCCGGTCCACCATGTCCCGCAGCCGCTGGGACGGGCCGTCGGCCGCCACCGTGAGGTTGGTGGCCCCTCCCCGCCGGAGCTGATCCACCAGCTCCTGCGTCAGCCGGTCCGCGCGCAGGGAGGAGACCCCCACCTCTCGGCCGGACTCGACAATCGTCCGGAGCAGCTCGACGATGCGAGGGTGGTCCGTCACCGCCGCGCCCACGAGGCCCACCCGGCGGGCATGCTCCGGAATCAGGGACAGCACCCGCTCCGGTGGCACCGTGCGCATGCCCCCGTTCGTGGTGCGCCGCATGACGCAGTAATGACAGCCCCGTGAGCAGCCCCGCTCCGGCTCGATGAGGAACATCGAGCGCAGCTCGGTGTGCGGCGTCACGATTTGAGAACGGGCCGGCAGCCGGGCGTCGGTCGCCTTGGCCACGTGGTAACGCGCCCCGCCCCGCCCCGGCACCCGGAAGCCTGGAATGCGGGCCAGGTGCGCCAGGAGGGCGTCGCGCTCCATGGTGGCCGCGGCGTCCACCAGGAGGTGAATCAGGTCCTCCGCCTCGCCCTGGACGAGCACGTCCACGAAGGGCTCCAGCGGATCCGGATTGGAGAAGGTCAACGGGCCGCCGCCCACCACGAGCGGATAGCGGCCGTCCCGGCGCTCCTCGGCCAGCAGCGGCACGCCTGTCAGCTCCAGCATGGAGAAGAGCCCCGTCAGCTCCAGCTCGTAGGCCACGGAGAAGGCCAGCATGTCGAAGTTGGCAACGGGGGACTGGGACTCCCAGGTGAAGAGCGGCGTCCGGGTGCGCTTGAAGGCCTCCACGTCATCGGGGAGGAAGACGCGCTCGGCCGTCGCCCCGGCGTGCTCATGGACTTCCCGGTAGATGGCCTGGTAGCCGAGCGAGCTCATGCCCACGTGGTAGGGGCTCGGATAGCAGAGGGCCACCCGGTAGGGCGCCGCCTTGTACAGCGTGCCCGCTTCGTCCGCCAACAGCGCGCGGACGCGCTCGATGAGTGAGTAACGGCCCTCCATGTGCCTCCAGACTGGTCCCGCCTTTTAAACACCGCGGCCCCGGTCAGCCACTCCCATGTGGGGAGAGACCGCCGGGGCCGAGGTGCGCCACCCAGGTCGGGTGGCGCGGTTCAGCAGACGACTTTTCCGACTACTTGAACGACGGGATTTCCTTCGCCGGCACGCAGTAGCCGTACGTCGGGTCTTCCGGATCGTCCGGGTGGATCGGCTGGCACATCACCGCGGCCTCGGGGTTCATGCCCGAGCCCTCTCCGCAGCTCTCCAGCGGATCCGTCGAGTCGGTGTAGCAACCCACCGCCGGCCACAGGCCCCGCATCACGTAGGTCCCGGTGCAGCCGTTGTTCGTGTACGTGAACTGCCCCATGATCTGCGTTCCCGGAGCAGACGGCGCCGAGTACACCCTCACGTTGGAGAACTCGTAGCGGATGGTGTTCTCTGGCGCGCCTTCAGACGCGGCCACGTTCACGAAGGCCGAGTTGAAGTTGGTCGCGGTGCAGAAGTCCTCCGCGTCCTGCTCCCCCAGACTGCCGAGCGCGGTCTGGTCGGTGGACTCGGAGCTTTCATCCGCAACGGCGGCGCTGCCCACCAGCCCGGCCGGACGCAGCGCGAGCTGCGCGGTGTCCGTGTCCGGGTTGACGAACTTGTACACGCCCACGAGCTCGGCCAGAGGAGCCCCGGGCTCGCATGCGTCGCCGTTCGCATCCCGCGGCTCATCCACGAGATCATACTTCATGGCCCAACTGGTGGAGCCCTGCACGAAGCAGTCGGTCGCGGGCTGCTCGAAGTCGCAGCCCGTCAGCAAGGTACCCGTCCCGAGGAGGACCAACGCAGTGTTGACGATGTTCTTGGTCATATGACTGATGTTCCGATTCCGTGATGGGGCCTGGGACTAGAACGTGTACCGGATGCCGAAACGAACCTGGCGGGGCGTCTGGTACCCAGCCGGGTTCTTGAAGTTCGGGTTCACGTCGCCATCAACGCTACCGAACGGCGCCTCACGCGGAGACTCATCCTGGAACTCGACGCGGCCCGGGAGGTTCTCCAGGTCGGCAGGCGTTCCGTTGGGGATGGGCTTGATGTTGCGGAGGGTGTAGGTCTGGTCCACCGCGGTCACGCCCTGGAAGTTGAAGAGGTTGAACACGTCCAGGGTGAAGGACACCACGCTGTCCTTGCTGACGCGGTAGTTCACGCCAATGTTGGAGTCGATGGTGTTGATCCACGGCGTGCGGCCGCCAGCGCCACGGGGCAGCACGAAGGACTCGTCCGGACCGTAGCCCCAGTGCGAACCGTAGTAGTTGATCGGCGTACCCGAGTTACCGCGGTAGGAGACACCCAGGCTCGCCGACAGGGCGTTCGAGATGTTGAACTCCTTCGCACCGAAGATCTTGATCTGGTGCGTACGGTCGAAGGGCAGCAGACCCGTGCGGTTCTGGAGGAGCTCGATGAGGTCGAAGTCCGACAGGATGTTCGGGTCGAGCTGGCCCGTCTCAGGACGGAACAGACCGGGGTAGTTACCGTGCAGGCGGGACCAGGTGTAGTTGGCCTGGGCAAGCCAGCCGTCGGAGAACGTACGGTTCAGGTAGACCGTGACGTTGTCGTAGTTGCGGACCGGCGTCGGGAACTCCTGCGCGAAGCCGCTACCCGGGTTGCCGAGGAAGTACGTGGCACCGGCATCGCGGCTCATGTCCTCGATGACCGAGTTCATGTTCTTGTGAGTATAGCTCGCACCCAGGCGGGTGTTCGCCAGCACTTCGTACTCACCACCGACCACGATTTCGTTGGACGACTGCGGCTTGATGTCGGGGTCAACCGGCGTGCCACCGACCGTTCCGCCCGTGTAGAGGCGGTTCACGTTGCGGCTGCTCTCCGGAATCTCGAGCAGGTTGTTCCCATTGCCGCACGTCGCCTGCTGGCTCTCGTAGCTGGACGGGTCGCACGCAGTGGCGCTGCCCTCGCCCGGCGCGGCCATGCGCTGGACGGACGTGATCCGGTTCTCGCCCGGGAACGCGCGGTCCATCAAGTTGAGCGGAACCTGCTCGTAGTAGCGAGCGAAGTTCACGAACAGCTTGGCGCGACCGTTGGCGAACGGGTCGACGACGGCGCCGATGCGCGGCGACCATTGGTTGCCGAGGAGCAGCGAGAGGTCACCGTTGCCGCCGTAGAGCGCCTGCACGTCGTAGCGGACGCCCAGGTTCAGGGTCACCCGATTCGCGATGGACCAGGAGTCCTGGATGAAGCCACCCACCGTGGTGCTGGTGGTCTTCGCGATCTGGGTCAACTGGCTGACAGCCGAATCAGGGCCCGTCTGGTAGCCGTAGCGACGGTAGTCCTGGACCGCCGGTCCCTGACCACCCGTCCAGCCACCCTCGTACTCCTGGTAGTAGACGCCGCCGCCGTACGCCTTGACCTGGTCGAACGACAGCATTTCGACGTCCACACCGGCCTTGAACACGTGCGTGCCCAGCGCGTTCAGCAGGTAGGTGGCCTTCGCGTTCGCCTGGTAGCGATCCAGGGTCTGCTCGCTCATGAAGCCAGGGCCGCCCACCGTGTAGCTCTGGATCGGGCAGCGGAGCATCCGCTCTTCGTCGGTGGCGCCGCAGGCGTTTTCCTGACCGGCAGGCAGAGCCTCGAAGAAGGTCAGCGGGCGCGGGGTGTTGTACAGCATGCGCGAGTAGCCGGCCAGACCCGTGCGGTCGCCCAGGTTGCTGCCGTCACCCGGCAGCGTGGACGCGGTCTGGTGGAACCAGCCGAGGTTCGCGTCGACGAGGACCTTCTTGTCCGCGAAGGCACCGGCGTACTTCAGGGCCAGCGACGTCGTGTTCGCGTTGGTCTCCGTCAGGCCGAAGTCACCCGGGCGCGACGCCAGCACGCCAGGAAGGCCACCCGAGCGGGGGTCGATCGACAGCTTGCCCAGGCCACCCGACGAGGTCGGCGTGCCGTTCAGGGCGAACGACACGTTGTGGTCCTGGTTGATGAGGTACGTCAACTTGCCCATGTACTGAATGGAGCGGGAGTCGGCGAAGTAGTTCGTCGCGGAGCCGGGGATGGCGTCCGCGAGCGTGAAGCCGCTCTCGTCCGTGACCGTGTTACCCTGGTCGTCCACGCGCAGCGCGTTGAGCGTGCGGGTGTGCTGGTAGCGGGTGAACGACGGCGCGAAGCCGGCGAAGAACCACAGCTTGTCCTTGAGGATCGGACCACCGAGGGTGGCACCGAAGTCGCCCAGGTTGCTCAGCTGGTTCTGACCGGAGATGACCGTGCCTTCCCGGCGGATCTCCGTCCGGGTGCCCTCGAGGCTGCCCGGCGTCCAGTTCGCGAACACGGAGCCGTGGAACTCGTTGGAGCCCGACCGGGTGACCGCGTTGATGACGCCGCCGGTGGACCGGCCGAACTCCGGCATGTAACCGCCGGTGATGATGTTCACGTCCTGCACGAACTCGATGCTCAGCGGGCTGGCGTTCACGCCGAAGGCCGGGTCGTTCGTGGACAGACCGTCCACCACGTAGCCGTTCTCAGGCGAGGTCGAGCCGTTGATGGACACGCCGTAGTCGTCGTTCTGGGCGCCAGGCGCGAGCTCGGCCAGGGACTCGAAGGACCGGGTGCCGCCGGCCTTGCCACCCGGACGCGCAACGGCGATGCGCTTGATGAACTCCTGATCGACGTTCACGCCCATCGTCGTGGAGCCCACGTCGATGGTCGGGGGCGCGCCGACGATGACAATATCCTCACCGAGCGCCTCAGGGAGCAGCTCCACGTTGACGCGGATGGTGCGGTTCAGGCGGAGCTGGATGGCCGAGCGGGCGTAAGGCTTGAACTGCTCCTTCTCGAACCGCAGCGTATAGTCGCCGGGGGGCAACTGGGGGATGCGGTAGTTACCCTGGGCGTCCGTGACGACCGTCTGCTCGCCCTGAAGGTTGGGCGAGGTCGCGGTCACCACGACGTCAGCGGCAGGCTGCCGGCTTTGAGCGTCGATCACGGTACCGATGATCACGCTCGACTGGGCGAAAGCCGCCGATCCGTACAGCAGACCTGCGGCGACAACAACTCCGGTTTCCCGGAGCACTCGGTTCAAGTGCATACCAGACCCCTCCAAGGTGGGCTGCAAGTGAAAATGACCCGGGAAAATAGCCGAGGTCTAGCAGTTGTCAATAGACCGTTGCTTTTTGGTAACCAGTGGGGCAATTGCCCGATCATGCCGCTACCGTCGACCATGCTTGCTTGAACCCGGAACGCGTTTCTGTATGGTAGCGCGCCCTTTCATCCGGGCGGGGCGTCGTCGATGGGTGTCCACTGGTGAAGAGGAGTCTAGTGCATGTTCGATTCAGTCCTTGACCGTGGTCAGGGGCCCAAGTCGCGGTTCGGCGTCGGGGCCACTGTCTCGGTTATCCTCCATGTGGCGCTGTTCGGCCTCTCCATCTGGCTGTCGACGCGGCCGCCCGTCGAGGAGGAGAAGGAGATTGAGGTCACGCTGAAGGCGACCATGGCTCCGCCTCCGCCACCTCCGCCTCCTCCGCCTCCTCCCGCCTCCTCGAGCAAGCCGAAGACGCAGCCGAAGAAGCCCAAGAAGCCGGACGCCATCGTCCAGCCGAAGGAGATTCCGAAGGAGGCCCCGAAGGAAGTGGAGCCCTCCGAAGAGCCTCCCGCGGATGAAGAAGAGGCGAGCGAAGAGGCCGTCGAGGGCGGCGTGGAAGGCGGCGTGGTGGGTGGCGTCGTCGGTGGCGTGGTCGGTGGTGTGATTGGCGGCGTGGTGGGCGGCCAGCTCGGCGGAACGGGAACCGACGTGCTCCCCTTCGGCGCGGGCATGACCCGTCCGGAGAAGCTGTCCGGTCCTCAGCCCGGGTACTCTCGCGAGGCGCTCGAGGCTCGCGTCCAGGGAACGATGATCGTGAAGTGCGTCGTCACCGTGGAAGGTCGAGTGGAGAACTGCCGGATCATCAAGCCCCTGCCCCACATGGACCGGAGCGTCCTGGACGCGCTGACGTCGTCGCGCTACAAGCCGGTCACGTTCCAGGGACGTCCTGTGCAGGTGGACTACACCTTCACCCTGAACTTCAAGCTGCCGCGCTGAGTCCGGGCGCGTCGTTTAGAGCCGTATCGCCGACTACCCCGCGCTCGTGAGGAGGAGCGCTCAACCCAACCATGCAATTCACTCTCGCAGAAATCTGGGCGCACACGGGCCTCTTCGCCCGTTCGGTCATCTTCACCCTGGGCATCATGTCCATCGCCTCGCTGGTCGTGATGGCGGAGCGCATGATCGTCTTCCGCAAGACGCGGTCCGACAGCCGCAACTTCGCCGCGAAGATGGGTGCCATCCTGGCCAAGGGCGACCTGAACACGGCCGCCAACACCAACCTGGGCAAGGACGTGGGCCACCTGGGCCGCGTGATCAACTCCGGTCTGACGGCGTACCGGATCAGCCCGAACAACAAGGACGTGGCGGTGGAGTCCGTGGCCCGCGCGCTGGAGCGTCAGGCGCAGCGCGAGGTCCAGAGCATGAAGCGCGGCCTGGGCCTGCTCGCCACGGTCGGCTCGACGGCGCCGTTCGTCGGTCTGCTCGGCACGACGATGGGTATCGTCAACGCCTTCCAGCTCATGGCCGCGGCCGGCTCCGGTGGTCTCGGCACCATCTCCGCCGGTATCGCCGAGGCGCTCATCACCACGGCCTTCGGTCTGCTCGTCGCCATCCCCGCGGTGATGGCGTACAACTTCCTGCAGGGCTGGGTGGACGCGCGCTCGGTGGACATCTCCGAGTCGTCCAACGAGTTCCTGGACGTCGTGGCCCGCCACCTCGGCGGTGGCGCCCACTCCTCAAACGCGGCCTGAGCAGGCACGGGCGAGCCGGGGACGACCCGATGCCCTTCACGGTGAGCCCGTCTCCAGCCCTTCTTCGGGGGGCTGGAGGCGCACCGTGAAGGCGGGCACCTCCTTACCAGGAAACAGGTAAAGACATGGGAATGTCAGCAGGCCCCAAAGGGGGCGTCAAGAGCGACATCAACGTCACGCCGCTGGTCGACGTGGTGCTGGTGCTCCTCATCATCTTCATGGTCGTCACCCCGATGCTTCAGCGTGGCAAGTCCGTGGAGCTCCCGAAGGCCACCGAGATCGAGAAGGAAGGCAAAAAGACGGAAGCCGACCCCGTCATCCTCTCCATCACCCCGGACAAGAAGGTGTTCGTGGAGAACGACCAGGTGGATGAGAAGGGGCTTCAGGAGAAGCTCACCGAAGAGATGCTGAAGGATCCAGGCAGGAAGATCCTGCTGAAGGGCGACAACGCGCTCAGCGTCGGTGACGTCCGCAAGGTGCTGGACGTGGCCCGTAAGTCCAAGGCCAAGCAGATCTCCCTGGGCGTCGAGGAGAAGAAGTAATGGCCGGACGCAAGCAACGGCAGTGGGTCAAGCCCCAGGCGCAGCCGAACTCGGAGATCAACGTCACGCCGCTGGTCGACGTGGTGCTGGTGCTCCTCATCATCTTCATGGTCGTCACCCCGCTCCTCGAGAAGGACATCGTGGTGCGTGTGCCGGACACCGAGGTCGAACAGGAGCCGACGCCTCCCGACCCGGACGACCAGCAGTTGGTGGTGCAGTTGGACAAGGACGGCGGCTACTCCATCAACACGGAGAAGATTCCGCAGGCCGACTACGTGAACCGGCTCAAGCGCATGCTGGCCGCCAAGAAGGCGGACGACAAGGTCGTCTTCTTCATGGCGGATGACGCCACCAACTACGGCCGGCTCATCACTGCGCTGGACGGCGCGAAGGCCGCTGGCGCCAAGGTGCTCGGCATGGCCACGGAGCTCCCGCAGAACGCCATCATCCAGGGGACCTCCGTCGACACGCCGACGCCGCCCCCCGCCCCCACGCCCTGAGACGCCTCTGACGGAGCCTACGCTCCGGGTGGGTACGTGGTTCACATCGAGAAGCTCGTCGGCTAGAGTTCACTCCTCATGGCCGACGAGCTTCTCATTTTCGAGCAGACCATCGAAGCCCTGTTCCTGCGGGCCCTGCACGGGCGCCTGACGCCCGAGTGCAAGGCGCGGCTGCGTCAGGCAGGGCTCGACCTGGACCAGAAGCTCCGTCCGGCCTACGCCTTCGATGCGTGGATGACGTTCCTGCGCATCGCCGCGGAGGAGCTCTTCCCCCAGCTCCCGCTCGAGCAGGGCACCTGGAAGCTGGGCGAAGCCTACATCGAGGGCTTCCGCGAGACGATGCTGGGACGCGCCGTCCTGTCACTGCTGCGCGTGCTGGGGCCCCGGCGGACGCTGATGCGGGCCACGCAGAACTTCCGCGCGGGCAACAACTACACCGAGTCGAAGCTGCGCGAGCTGGGCCCCTGCCAGTTCGAGCTGTGGATGAACGAGGTAGGCCCCTACCCCGCCTTCACCGCGGGCATCATCCACGCGGGGCTGAAGGTGGCCGGCGCTCAGGACATCCTCATCGAGATGTCCGGCTACGACGGCCACGCCTGCGTCTACCGTATCAACTGGAACGAGGCCTCGGTCTCCTCCGGCGTGGCCGGCAGCGGCGACTCCAAGGCGGCCAGCAGGTCGGGGTCCATCAACTCCCTGTAGATGAACTCCGCCAGCAGCCCCGTCACCATCCAGATGGGCAGGATGTAGAGCGAGGTCATCTCCCAGAGGATGGCGCCCGCATCCGCGTAGTACCAGATGCGGTAGCCGGTGAGCCGCTCCAGCATGACGCCGGAGAAGCCCTCGAAGAGCAGGATGACGACCCCGTACACGGCCGCGCGCAGGCCGGTGTGCTGGTACAGCATCCAGCGGTACAGCGGCTCGATGAAGAAGAAGCACGCCACGCCATAGATGGCGAACATCCACAGCGAGCACTGTCCATACGCCGTCGCGATGGGCGTGTCCCAGATGGCGTTGAGCCCCAGCCGGTCATCCACGCGCCACTGGAAACGGAAGAGCGCCTCCAGCAACGGCACATGCTGGGCAATCCGCACCAGGTTGTAGAAGAAGATTTCGGCGCTGAGCCCCACCATGCCGTAGAGGCAGAAGCGGAACACGGCGAACGCCGCCTTCATCCGTTGACCACGCTTGATGTCCGCCTTGCGGATGCGGACCTGCCGACGCTGACGAACGACCCCCGATTCCACTGCGGCCTTTGCCCCCATTGCGTCCCCCAAGGTGGGTGAAACGCTACCGGAGTCATTTGTGCCTGGCTACCCCAGGCTTCACAAATATGCCTGGGCTGAAACGCATGCTCCCAGTGTCGGGATGGGTATCCACCGCGAGAGATTGGCGGGCGCGCTCCTACGCCGGGGGTCGGCTTCGGTACAGGCCTTGCTGAAGCGCCTGGTCGAGGTACGGCGAGAGGACGGGACATGCTGGCGAGGGTGCGGTCGGGGGCGTTGATGGGTATCGACGTGGTGGTGGTGGAGTGCGAGGTCGACATGGCGCTCGGCCTCCCCTACTTCAACGTCGTCGGGCAGGCGGAGGGCGCGGTCCGGGAGTCGAAGGTGCGGGTCATCTCCGCGCTGAAGAACACGGGCTTCGAGCTGCCCCAGAAGCGAATCACCGTGAATCTGGCGCCCGCTGATTTGAAGAAGGAGGGCGCGGCATTCGAGCTGCCCATCGCGCTGGGCGTCCTGGCGGCGGCGAAGCTGATGGATGAGGCGCCGCTGGGACGGCTTCTCTTTGGAGGCGAGCTGTCTTTGGACGGTGGCCTCCGTCCCATCAAAGGGGTGCTTCCCCTGGCGGTCGCGGCGCTCAACGGCGGTTTCGAGGGCGTCATGGTGCCCTTGGCCAACGCCGCGGAGGCCGCGCTCGTGGAGGGCCTCCGGGTGTTCCCAGTGAGAACCTTGCGAGAGGCGGTGGACCACCTGACCGGGGCCTGCGCCATCACGCCCTACGAGAGGCAGCGCGAGCCCAGCCTCCTGCCGCCGACAGGGCAGATGCCTGACATGTCCGACGTTCGCGGGCAGGCGGACCTGAAGCTCGCGCTCGAAATCGCCGCGGCGGGTGGCCACAACGTCCTGATGTCCGGGCCACCGGGCTCCGGGAAGACGATGCTCGCGCGGCGACTGCCCGGCATCCTCCCGGAGATGACCTTCGCCGAGGCCATGGAGGTGACCAAGGTCTACTCGGTGCTGGGGCTGCTGGGCGAAGGTCACGCGTTGATGCGCGAGCGCCCCTTCCGCGCGCCCCACCACACGCTCTCCGACGCCGGCCTGGTGGGAGGTGGCCCCTCGGCGAGGCCCGGAGAGCTCTCACTCGCGCACAATGGCGTGCTCTTCCTCGATGAACTGCCGGAGTTCCGGAGGAACGTGCTCGAAGTGCTGCGCCAACCCATGGAGGAAGGCGTCATCCACCTGGCACGCGCCAACCAGAACATCACCTACCCCTGCCGGGTGATGCTGGTGGCCGCGATGAACCCCTGCCCGTGCGGCTACTACAACGTCCCCAACCGGCCCTGTACCTGCGGTGAGCAGCGCGTCTTCGACTACCTCACGCGCGTGAGCGGCCCATTGCTGGACCGCATCGACATCAGCATCCAGACGCGCCCGGTGGAGTACCACCACATGGCCCGGTCAACGGTCCAAGAGCCCTCCAGCCGCTACTACCGTGAGCGCGCCCAGGCCGCGCGCGAGCGTCAACGCGCCCGCTATCGGGATGAGCCAGGCCTCCATTGCAACGCACAGCTCCCCGCGCACCTCTTGCGCCGGTACTGCGGCATGAGCGAGCGGGCGGAGGCCATGCTTCAACAAGCGGTGCGGATGTATGGACTGTCCGCGCGAGCCCACGACCGCATCGTGAAGCTGGCGCTGACGCGCGCGGACCTCGAGGGGCACGGCCGCATCGAGCAATCCGACATGCAGCTCGCCATCAACTGCCGCATGCTGGACCGACGGGGCGCGGCCCAGGGCAAGCTGCATGGAAGCCGCCCCGCCCCGCCATCCGGAGACGCGGCATGGCGAGCAGTCGCCGGGCCTTCCGGCAGGGCCAGCCCGCTGGAGGACCTCGACGGTTGAGAGACGGCCCCTCCCGTCAGTGCGTCACGGGCGACGCCGGCTCCGCGTGTGAGGCCGTCGCCTGGAAGCGCGACTCAGGGGCGGCGGACGTCTCCCCGCCTTCCGTCAAGGCGTGGGTAGGCTGGAGCCGGTCCAGACGCGGAGACGGGCCGGTGATGATGCGCGCCGACTTACCGAACGTCAGGTACGAGTAGGCCCAGTCGAGCAGCACCGCCAGCCGGCTCCGGAAGCCGATGAGGAAGGTGATGTGGATGAGCAGCCACGCCATCCAGGCACTGAAGCCCGACTGCTTGAAGCGACGGAAGGCGATGCCCACCGCGTGGCCTCGGCCAATCACCGCGTACGAGCCGCGGTCCCAGTACGAGAAGGCCTCCATCGGCTTGCCCTGCAGTTGGCGGCGGATGTTGTGCGCGGCGTGCTTGCCTTCCTGCATCGCCGCAGGGGCGAGCCCGGGCACGGGCTTGCCGTCCGCGTCATTGAGCGAGGCCAGGTCCCCCACGACGAAGACGTCGTCATGGCCCGGGACGGTCAGCTCGGGTGTAACGAGGACGCGGCCAGCCCGGTCCAGTTGGGCCCCCAGCGAACGTGCCACGGGCGACGCCGCCACACCAGCGGCCCACAACACCGTCCGCGCGGGAATGAACTCCGTGCCAATGAAGACGCCCTGCTCGTTGATGTGGGTGACCCGAGCCCCCGTGCGGACCTCCACGCCCAGCTTCTCCAGCGTGCGACAGGCCTTTTGCGACAGGTCATCGGGATAGACGGGCAGCACCCTGTCGATTCCCTCGATGAGGATGATGCGCGCCTCGCGCGGGTCGATGTTCCGGAAGTCCCCCGGCAGTGAATGCCGGCTGATCTCCGCCAACGAGCCCGCCAGCTCCACGCCCGTGGGGCCCGCGCCGATGATGATGAAGTTGAGCAGCGCGCGACGGACCTCCGGGTCGGGCTCGCGCTCCGCGAGTTCAAAGGCCACCAGAATCCGGCGGCGAATCTCCACCGCGTCCTCGATGGACTTCAACCCTGGGGCGTGCTGAGCCCAGGCATCATTGCCGAAGTAGGAGTGCGTGGCCCCGGTGGCGATGACGAGGAAGTCGTACTTCAGCTCCCCATCCGAGAGCAGCACCCGCTTCCCGACGGTATCCACCCCCGTCACTTCCGCCAGCACCACACTCACGTCGTGGCGGCCGAGCAGCGCACGGAGCGGCGCCGCGATTTCACTGGGGCTCAGCGTCGCCGTGGCCACCTGGTACAGCAGCGGCTGGAACAGGTGATGGTTGTGCCGGTCCACCATCGTGACACGCACGGGTGCCTTGTAGAGATGGCGGGCCGCGTAGAGGCCGGCAAAACCACCGCCGAGGATGACCACATGGGGCAGGTCTTCGCGCTTTGATTTCGGGCTCACGCAGGAAAGGTCATGCCTGCCCAGCCCATCTTCAACGCAAAGCGCCATGCGCTATACGGCCAGGCATGCGCTCCCATGTTCCTTTCTCATCCGACCGCGGGGACGGCGCGCGCACACTCCACGGCATTGGACACACAGCCGCGCACCTGGACGCCCGCCCCCCCTTCCAGCCCGAGTCACCCCTGAGGGACAGCCGGCGGCACGGCCGTTGCTCCCCTGCCTGACCGCTGCGCCGGCGACGTCATGGAGACGGGCCAGGACGCGGCACTCCACACAACTGGGGCGGCGAGGGAGCGGCAGACGCGATGAGCAAGCTGGCGGAGAAGCTGAAGGCGGTGGCGGCGGCGGTGGCGAGCATCGAGAAGCAGTTCGGACGTGGCTCGGTGATGACCTTGGGCGGCGAGGCCCGCGAACAGAAGGTGGCCGTCATCCCCACTGGCTCGGTGGGGGTGGACCGGGCACTGGGCGTGGGCGGCTACCCGCGAGGGCGCGTGGTGGAAGTCTTTGGCAATGAGTCCTCGGGCAAGACGACCCTCACCCTGCACGCGATTGCGCAAGTGCAGGCGGCGGGCGGCGTGGCGGCGTTCATCGACGCGGAGCACGCGCTGGACGTGTCCTACGCGCGCAAGCTGGGCGTCCGCGTGGAGGAGCTGCTCGTGTCACAGCCCGACACGGGCGAACAGGCCCTGGAAATCACCGAGCACCTGGTGCGCTCCGGAGCCGTGGACCTCATCGTCGTCGACTCCGTGGCGGCCCTGGTCCCGCGGGCTGAAATCGAGGGGGAGATGGGAGACGCGCACATGGGTGTCCAGGCGCGGCTGATGAGTCAGGCGCTGCGCAAGTTGACGGGCGCGGTGAGCCGGTCGGGCACGTGCATCATCTTCATCAACCAGATTCGCATGAAGATTGGCGTGATGTTCGGCAACCCGGAGACGACCACCGGCGGTAACGCCCTGAAGTTCTACGCGTCGGTGCGCATGGAGATTCGCCGCACGGGCAACATCAAGGACGGGGACGCGGTGGTCGGCTCGCGGGCGCGGGTGAAGGTGGTGAAGAACAAGGTGGCCCCGCCCTTCCAGGAAGCGGAGTTCGACCTGATGTACGGCAGCGGCATCCACCGCGTGGGCGAGGTGCTCGACCTGGGCGTGGCCACGGGCCTCATCGAGAAGTCAGGAAGCCACTTCAGCCTCCGCGGGGAGCGCATCGGGCAGGGCCGCGAGCGCGCCGCCGAGTGGCTGCGCGAGCATCCGGAGGTGCTGGAGTCCCTTGGCAAGGAGCTCACCGGCGCCTCCCCGCCGTCCTCCCCGGCGGCAGTGGAGGCCGCGGCCTAGGCGGAGGCGTCCAGCGCGACCGGGACGGCGAGCTTGCGTTGGCCGACGCACAGCACGAGCCCGCCGTCAGGCCCTTCTTCCAGGAGCTGTCCGAGCTGGTACTGCGCGTCACGCGACAGGCGTGCCTGGGCCCTGCCCTGCTTCACGCGGCAGGACAGCACCCCATCGGCGTCCAGGTGAAGGCTGTCCACGTCCAGCGCCTCTGCGGTGCGGTCACTGAGGCGCACGGACACCCGCTCGTCGGGTGTGACGTCCACGGTGCGGACCTCGTAGGCGGCACCATCCACCTGGACGAAGCACCAGTCGTTGCCGATGCGGAGCTGATAGCGGCCCGCTTCGTCCAATACGAGCGAGGCGTTGAAGAGCTCGATGATTTTGGGGTGGAGGATGGCCTCGTCGTCGTGCCACCAGCGCAGCGTGGCGTCGAGGCGGATGCCGCTGTCCTCGCGGGTGTGCCAGCGCTTGCCGGGAGGCGGCTGTCCGGTGGGCGGTTGCATGACGTCTCTCATCTGCGCGTGGCGCGTGAAGGATTCAAGCCCATGAGGCGAGGGCCGCTACCAGTTCCGGACAAGTTCCGTGTAGCCGCGGAAGGCCACGGCTCCCCAGAAGTTCACCAGCACGCCAAGCGCCACCGCGGCCAGCACCGCCCGGTTCCGCAGAGACCACCCCCCCAGCGCGAAGAGGAGGAGAAGGTAGGGCGTGTAGTCGAGGCTGAACCGGAAGCCGAACTGCATGTAGCCGGTGTTTTGATAGAAGAGCCCAGGCAGCGCGCACACCGCCACCGTGAGCCACGCAGGCCAATGCAGCCGCGGACGCGTCTTGGGCACCAGCAGGAAGACGAGCAACGGCAGCGTCAGCAGCAGCGTCAGCCCGTGCGGGTCATAGGCCAGCTTCAGCGGCGACAGGGACACCGTGGGCAGCTTGAAGAAGGCCGCCTCCAGGTTCCGTGGCAGGTACTCCCAGTTGAAGAGCCCCGTGCGGTCGATGTCCACGTTGACGCGGTTGTTGAAGAGGTACGCGTGCCCGAACTCACTCAGCCGGCCGTAGCGATAGACGTTGTACGCGGCCGCGAGCCCCGCCAGCGGGGCGGCGCCCAGGGTGAAGAGGCCCACCTTCCTGGCCGCGGGCTTCCAGTCCCGCGCCAGGGCCTTGAGCTGCGCCAGGCGGGGCTCCGGGCCGGGACACAGCGCCTCCAGGACGAAGAAGAGGCCCGTGAAGAGCAAGGGCGTCCGGGTGAGCGTCGCCATGGAGAAGAACAGGCCCGCGAGCAACGGGCGCTGCGCCCGCACCGCGTTGCGCACGTAGAGACACGTCAGCGCCACGCCCATCACCTCGGCGCTGAACCAGACCTCGCCCCGGATGGCGCAATAGAAGAACAGGGTGCCAAAGGCGAGGATGAGCGCCAGGGCCACGTTCTCGTTGCGGTTGCGTGCCGTCTCCCCTTCCTTCGCCAGGAAGCGCAGCAGCGAATAGAAGAGCGCCACCGCCAACGCGCCGACGATGACGCCGAACGAGGTGTCATTGAACTGGTAGCCGTGCAGCGCCACGAAGGGCAGCATCGCCACCGCGGGGAAGGACGGGAAGCTGACGTACCAGCGGTCCGTGGGGAGCGGCCGGCCGGCGCAGCGGACCTTGTCCCCCTCCACCACGCGCACGCAGGCCCAGTCCTCCATGTTGGGCAGCACCCGCGGGTCCACGTCCAGCCGTCCCTCCAGCCACGCCTGGGCCTGGTAGACGAAGTGAGGGGCCGCGCTCTGCCGCAGGAAGCGCTGGGAGCTGAAGCTGGCCAGCACCACGAAGGCGACCAGGAACAGCCCCACCTCCACGCGATATGCGGACAGCCACACGCGCGCGGCGTTGAGCGGCAGTCCTCCCGACACGGGCGCCCCCGGTGATGACGCGGCGGACTCTGGCGCGGGAGCCGGCTCGGCCGCCGGCGGCGCCGCGGTGGACGCGGCCCCTTCCTCCGGCTGGGCTGCGACGGGCGCCACAGCGGGACTTTCCGGCGCGACCGGTTCGGAGGAAGGCGGACGGGGGCGCTTGGACTTGGAACGGCTCATGGGGTGGCGGGCGCGGCGAGCAGGTGCTGCCGCAGCATTTCCTGCGTGAAGGAAGCGGCGAACAGGCGCACGCGGTCGCGGTCGCCGGTGACAGAGATGCGCTCAACGCGGGTGGGCAGGCCGGGGGCCGCCAGCGCGCAGTACACGGTGCCGACGGGGTCCTCCGGCGTACCACCCCCGGGCCCCGCGTACCCCGTCACCGACAGGCCGAAGGTCGTTGCGCAGGCGGCGCGCACGCCCTCCGCCATGGCCACGGCCGTCTCGCGAGAGACCGCGGTGTGCCGCGCGAGGAGCTCGGGGGGGACTCCCACCCATGCGGACTTCATCTTCTCCGAATACACGACGGCGCCGCCGATGAAGACGTCGCTGGAGCCCGGCACCGCCGTGAGCTGCTGGGCAATGAGGCCGCCCGTACAGCTCTCCGCCACCGCCAGCGTGGCCCCCGCCCGGCGGAGCGTTTCGAGGAGCGCCGCGGCGTAGGTCTCCGCGTCCGCGCCGAAGATGCGTGGGCCCAGCACCTGGCGGCACTCCGCCTCCGCGGCGGCGAGCGCGGCGTCCGCCTCCGACTGGGAGGAGGCCTCCGCCATCAGCTTGAGGTGGTTCTCCGGCGCATGCGTGCGGAAGCCGAACACGACGCGGGGATGCCGCGGCGCCATGGGCGCGACGGACAGGTCGAGCTCCGATTCCGGAATGCCCACCGTGCGCAGCAGCCGGAAGGCCCGGTACGTGCGCCCGGGGCGGGCGTCCAGGGTGGCGCGGATGCGCGGCAGCACCTCGGCCTCCAGCAGCGCCTTGAACTCCCGGGGCACGCCCGGGAGGAAGAAGAGCTGGGCGCCTCCCAGCTTCATCAGCACGAGCGGCGCGGAGCCCTCCGGGTTCTTCACGGGCTCGGAGCCCCTGGGGACGCGCGCCATGCGCAGGGCGCTCGGGTTGGGCGGAATGCCGCGCGCGGCATAACGCTCATGCAGCCAGCCGAGCACCCGCGGGTCCTCCTCCAACGGCACGCCCGCGGCGCTCGCGGCGCATTCGAGGGTGAAGTCGTCCGCGGTGGGCCCCAGCCCTCCCGACACCACCACCACGTCCGCGCGCGACGCGGCTTCCGTCAGGGCCCGGGTGATGTCCGGCCGCACGTCTCCGACGAGGACGACGCGCTCGACCTTGACGCCCAGGTCGAAGAGGCGGGCCTCCAGGTAGTTGCTGTTCGTGTCCGTAATGAGGCCGGTGACGAGCTCGTCACCGGTGCACAGCAGCTCGACGCGCATGGGCCGCGCATCCTAGCGGCAGCGGGACGGCGGGGCACGGACCGATGCGGGTCCGGCGCACGGCGCCTCCCGGACTGGACGGGGGCCGGGCAGGAAACGGCCGCCCCTCGGTCAGAGGTACGCGGGCCCGTCGGAGCCCGGGGTGGACTCGGCCTCCTCTTCGTCCTCGTCGTCGATGACCGTGGCCACCGCGACCGCGGCCACCGCGCAGGGCGCCGCCACCTTGCGAGCAGCCAGCCGGCTGCGGACGAGCACCGCGGACTCCACCAGGCCCAGCGCGAGGTAGGCACCACAGCACGCCACCAGGACCCAGGCCGGGTGGAACTGCGTGGCAATCACCGTCCCGCCCACGACCACCAGCATGAACGCCAGCGCGCTCTTCCGGTTGGGCCGCGTGTCCTTGAAGGTCCGGTAGCGCACCGTGGACACCATCAGCAGCGCGAGGCCCGCCACCGCCACCGCCATGGGCACGATGGCACCCTCGGCCAGGGGCTCGCCCTGCGTGGCCGCGTGGTGGGAGATGATGACCGACACCAGCATGCCAGCCGCCACGGGGATGGGCAGGCCCACGAAGAAGCTGCCACCCCCACCATGGGGGTTGCGCGCCGCCAGCACGTTGAAGCGCGCCAGCCGCAACGCGCCGCACGCCGCGAAGGAGAACGCGATGAACAGCCCCACGAAGCCCAGGGGCTCGAGCGCCCACTTGTACACCAGGAGGGAAGGCGCCGCCCCGAAGGAGATGACGTCCGCCAGGCTGTCGAGCTGCACGCCGAAGTCGCTCTGCGTCTTCGTCAGCCGGGCCACCCGGCCGTCGAAGCCGTCGAAGAACATGGCGAAGAAGATGGCCAGCGCCGCCTGATACAGCTGCACCGGAGCAACGTCCCCCGTGCACAGGGTGATGGCGTAGAAGCCGCAGAAAATGGACGTGACGGTGAAGAGATTCGGGAGCACGAACATCAGTTTCCGCAACTTCATCATTCCCTCGACTTCCTCTGATGGCCGTGACTTCCCGGCGGCAGAACGGCGGGTGAACCGACCTTAGCAGGGTTTTATTTTGGAATAGGAGGCTGCATGGATGCTTCGCGGTGGACGGTGTGGGTACTGGTCGCTGGGGTCGCACTCGTGCTGTGGAACGTCCTTTGGGTGGCGTCCGTTCGGCGATGGTACCGCCCCCGCGCGGAGCTTCCCCAGGTCCTGCGGGCCCGGTGCGAGGATGGCTGGGAGCTGGTGGTTCATGTCCGGCGCGCGGCCGTGCGCCGTTTCGAGGAGCCCGTGCTGCTGTGCCATGGGCTCGCGGCGAACCGGTTCACCTTCGACTTCGAGCCCCCCTACTCCGTCGCGCACTACCTGGCCGAGGCCGGCTTCGACTGCTTCAGCGTGGAGTGGCGCGGCACCGGGCACTCACGCCAGCCGCCCCGTGGCCGGAGGTACACGGACTTCACCATCGACGACCACATCCTCCAGGACGGGCCGGCGCTGCTGGAGCTGGCGCTGAAGGAGACGGGGGCGAAACGCGCCTTCTGGCTCGGCCATTCCCTGGGCGGGCTGGTGGGCTACGGCGTCGCCCAGGGCCCGCATGGGGCGAAGCTCGCGGGGTTGCTCACGTTGGGCGCGCCCGTGCACTTCAAGTCGGAGCCCTTCCTGCGCACCCTCATCTCCATGGGCGTTCGTGCCGCATGGCCCGCACGCTTCCGTCAGGAGTGGATGAGCGCCAGCCTCGCGCCCTTCCTGGGATACGTCACCCTGCCCTTGTCCGACTTGCTGGTGAACCCCGAGCACATCCCTCCGCGCATCCAGCGGCAGGTCTACGCGAACATGATGTCGTCGATGAGCCGCAAGGTGCTGCTCCAGTTCCAGGACTGGATTGAGCACGATGCGTTCCGCTCCTTCGACCGCGGCGTGGATTGGCGCGCCGGCATCTCGAAGCTCCAGCTTCCCCTGCTCATCATGGGCGGAAGTTCGGACCGGCTGGCCACGGCCGCCAACGTGGAGGCGCAGTTCGCGCTGGCCACCGCGCCGGACCGCACGCTGCACATCTTCGGCACGGACCATGGCGACAAGATGAACTACGGGCACGGAGACCTCGTCTTCGGCACCGGCGCGCCGACGGAGGTCTACCCCGTCATCCGCGAGTGGCTGGAGCGGCATGCCGCCTCCCTGCCCGCCGCCATCACCGAGCCCGCGCCCGAGCAGGTGGAAGAGCCGCCTCGCGAGCCTGAGCGGTCCGTCCCCTGAGCCCCGGTGGGCGATACCAGCCGAAGCGTTCGGGGCCGGAGGCCTCGCTCACGGAGAGAGGACCTGGACACAGGGGGTCTCCGGGAGGCCTCGCGTGTCCTCGGAGCGGAGGTCCTTCAGGAGCACCTGCGTGCCGCCCTCGCACTCCGCCTGGGCGAACCCTTTCGCCAGGCCGCGCGCGTCCAGGGACTCCACCCGCAGCTCGCTGCCGCCGTGCGCCTTCAGCGCGCTCGCCGCCCCGTCAATCTTCACGCTGGACGCGTCCAGCCGGGCCAGCGTGTCCGTCATCAAGCCCACGTCTCCACAGGCCTCCAGCTTCGCGCCCCGCAGCGACACGCGAGCCGCCTGAGCGGCCAGGACACAGGCGCCTTGCGCCTCACGCACCACGACGCCCTCCACGTCCGCTTCGACCTGACGCAGGTGCAGGCCATCGCCGGTGACGTTGTCCGCCGTGCGCACCCCTCGGATGTCCGCGTCGCGGAGCCGCAGCTTCCCGCGCAACGCCATCAGGCCGTACTCGCCGGCGCCTTCGACGCGGACGCCCTGGACGTCCAGGTCGCCGCCCAGGAATTGAAGCCCCCCATACGAGCCACTCTCCCGCACCACGATGTCCCGGAGCCGCGCGCGTGACAGCGACACGCCCATGCCCGCCCGCTGGGCCCGCACCGACGTGAAGCGGTGCACCTCGAGCCGGAGGGCCTGCATCGCGGACAGGCCGTACTCGTGCCCCGTGACGGTGACCTCGTCCAGGATGAGCGTGCCGGACATCACGGAGAAGGCCGCCGCCTGCCCGCCCTCCGCGGACGAGCGGAGCACCTCCGCGTGCGCGCCATCCACGCCCACCGCCGTCGCGGGTCCGGAGAAGCGGACGTCTTCCAGCCGGGCCCGCATGTCCGCACCACGCAGGCGCACGGCGCGGCGGTAGGGGCCGGTGAAGGTGCTGTCGCGAATGTGCGCCTCGCCCGCGGCACGGGGTGACTCCGGGCCTGCTCGCGTCCCTTCTGCGCCGGTGGGAGGGGCTTCGCCCGCGGGGCGCCCCGGGTCCGCCCCAGCGTCCGCGCGGGCCTCCGCCACCTGCCGCGGGGCCGTCCCAGCGTCCGCGCGGGCCTCCGCCACCTGCCGCGGGGCCGTCCCAGCGTCCGCGCGGGCCTCCGCCACCTGCCCCGGGTCCGCCCCAGCGTCCGCGCGGGCCTCCGCCACCTGCCGCGGGGCCGTCCCCGGCGCCTCGGGAGCCGTGGCCAGGCGCTCCGCCCCCGTGGCCATGGCGCCACTGCCCGGAGGCAGGGGGCTCTTGCTTTCGAGCAGGATGCCCACCGTGGCCGTCGGCGCCGCCTCGAAGCGGCTGGCCTCCACGTCCAGGCGTCCCGACTCCACCCGCACCGCCCCCGTCCGCTGTCCGCTGAAGCCCACCCGCTCCAGCCGCACATGGCTCCCGCCAGTCACCTCCAGCCCCCATTGACCACCCTGAACCACCACGCCCGACAAAATCCCACCTTCATCCATCTTCAGCACGGTGTGGGAGTCATCCCCCGCGTGCAGCACCACGCCCGTCCCCAGTCCCTCCAGCCGAGCACCTGGCGGAAGGACGAAGGGCCCCTCGTACCGGCCCGGCGCCAGCCGCACGGTCAACGGTCCGGGCCGGGCCAGTGCCTCCCCCAGCGACTGCAGCGGGCGATCACGCGAGCCGTCGCCAGGGCCCTCCCGGGCCGCGTCTACCCAGATGACGGTGGAGGCGCCTGGCACGGAGAGGGCCTCGCGGTGCGAGGCGCTCCGGCAGGCACCGGCAAGCAGCAGGCTCAAGAGCAGGAAGGTTCGAAAACGCACGCAAGCCAGCATCCTAGCGCCTTCCCGCCGGGGACTCACGCGCACGCGATCAGCGCACCCTCGCAAGCGATCATTATTTCAAAGACTTTCTTCGAATCGCGATCACACACAGCTCTTTCCCATTCATCATTCATGGGCTGCGATGATGTATCGGAAGCGTCGCGCCACGCTCTTCCTACGCCCTGTGTTTCAGAGGGCCAACTTTTCGTCTGGAGGCCGATTTTCCGGCTCCAAACCGCGGCCGGCATTGACAGGGAAAAGAGCGATTTGTTACCACCGGCCGGGTTAAAGCACTTCAAGGCCAGACAACGGACGGAGGGGCGTAATGACCAAGGCAGAACTCGTCGAGGTGGTGGCGGCGCAGACACGTCTCACCAAGAAGTCGGCGGCGCAGATCCTCGACATCGTCTTCACCAACATCGGCAAGGCGGTGAAGAAGGACGCTCGCTTCAGCTACCCCGGCTTTGGAACCTGGTCGGTTCGCTCGCGCAAGGCGCGCAAGATCCGCAACCCCCAGACCAACGAGATGATGAAGCTCAAGGCGTCGAAGACGATTGGCTTCCGGCCCGCCAAGGAGCTGAAGAACTCGCTCTAGGCCACCGCCGCGTGGGCTTCGCTCAGGGGCGCTCACCCGCAAGGGGGCGCCCCTGTTGCATTGCGGGGGAGCGGCCGGCGGGTCTCCGCGCCATGGGCGGTGTGGGCTCGGGTGGTGGTTCCGCGTCCGCCAGCGCCTCCAGTGGGTCCATGGGCTCGCCGTCGCGCCACAGCTCGAAGTGCAGGTGGACGCCGGTGGCCAGGCCCGTCTCTCCCGCGAGCCCCACGGCGATGCCGCGCTCCAGCACCTCACCTGCCGCCACCAGCAGGCGGGACAGGTGGCTGTAACGCGTCACCCAGCGGCCCTCGTGCTGGACCTCCACCTGGAGGCCATGGTCGCCGTTGCGGCCCGCCCGCAGCACCACGCCCTTTTCCGCCGTGTAGATGGGCTGGCCCTGCGTGGCGGCCAGGTCGACACCCAGGTGGCGCCGGTGCACGCCCGTCACGGGATGCCAGCGATAACCGAAGAGGCTGGTGACGGACACCGGGTCCACCGGCCAGGAGAAGCGCGGAGGCGCATCCTCGTCCGGCTCCGGCGGCTGCTCCAGGCGGCGCAGCTCCGCGGTGCGCACCGCCAGCCGGCCCACGCGCAGCACCACGGCCTCCGCCAGGGAGGCCGGCATGTCGCCGTAGGTGAAGCCATCCCGCTCCAGCTCGGCCTCCAGGACGCTCTGGGCGCGCAACAGGTCGCCGGAGCCGACGCGCGGCGCGGCTGGACGCGACAGGAAGCCGTCCAGCGCGAAGGTCATCTGCTCCCAGTTCTCCACCTGCGCGGCGGGCATCACCCCACCCCGCGCCACCTGCTGACGCAGCGCCTGCGCCCGCGAGGCGAAGGCGGAGAGCACGGCGTGCAGCTCCGGCGCTGTCTCGGGCGCGGGCCGACGCGCCCGCTGCACGGCGGGTGTCACCTCCGAGCCGCGAGGACGCGGAGCCGAGGTAGCATAGAGCTCCTCGAAGCTCATCTTTGGCTCCGCGCCACGGCTGGCGCAGGCACAGGCAGTCACGAAGGCGAGGAGGCTGAGGCGACGCACGACGCCGCGAGCCTACCATGACCCGACCGCAGTGCTCCTTCCTGGGCGCGCGCCCGCTGGGGGATGTCCACGGGCGCGCGTTTCACCCACGGGTGGTGCTCAGGAGACGGCGCGGCGGATGCGCCCCAGGGCCTCGTCGATGTCAGCGGCGGACACATCCAGGTGCGTGACGAAGCGCAGTGTCCGCGGAGCCCCCGCGGGGTTGGTCAGGACCCCGTGCCGCTCCAGCAGCGACAAGGCCTCCAGGGCGGGCCGGGAGAACTCCGCGAAGACCATGTTGGTCTCCACCCGTGAAGCGTCCACCTTCACGCCGGGAACCTCCGCCAGCCCCACGGCCAGCCGGCGAGCGTTCGCATGGTCGTCCGCCAGCCGGTCCACGTGGTGCTCCAGCGCATGGAGCGCGGCCGCGGCCAGGATGCCCGCCTGGCGCATGCCTCCGCCCAGGCGCTTGCGCAGCCTGCGCGCCTCGCGGATGACGTCCGCACGCCCCGCCAACGCCGAGCCCACCGGCGCGCCCAGCCCCTTCGAGAAGCACACCGCCGTCGAGTCCGTCAGCGACGCCCAGGCGGACACCGGCACGCCGAGCGCGACCCCCGCGTTGAAGAGCCGGGCGCCGTCGAGGTGGACGGCCAGCCCCGCCTTGCGCGCCGCTTCCACCACGGACCGGAAGCGCGCCACCGGCCACACCGAGCCACCGCCCCGGTTGTGCGTGTTCTCCAGCGACAGCAGGCGCGTGCGCGGATTGTGGATGTTGTCCTCGCGCACGGCCGCGCGCACGTCCTCGGGCGACAGCAGGCCTCGCTCGCCTGGCAGGGGCTGTGGCTGCACGCCCCATAGGGCGGGTACCGCGCCGCCTTCGTAGTGGAGGATGTGGCTGCCCGCCTCGGTGAGCACCTCATCTCCCTGCCGGCAGTGCGCGCCGATGGCCAGTTGGTTGGCCTGCGTGCCCGATGGCACGAAGACGGCGGCCTCCAGGCCGAGCCGCTCGGCGACCTGGGCCTCCAGGCGGAGCACGGTGGGGTCCTCGCCGTAGACGTCGTCCCCGACCTCCGCGTCCGCGATGGCGCGCCGCATGGCGGCCGTGGGTTGGGTGACGGTGTCTGAACGGAAGTCGATGCGCTTCATGAAGCTCTCCGCGTGGGTGAGTCCCAACCGGTGCTTGGGCTCGCAGCCGGTGTGACATACAACGGCGCCGTGCCTGGACGTGAGACAGTCACTGAGAAGCGAAAGCGCGCGGTGCGGGTGATGGACCGGCTGGCCGCGGACATGCCGGATGCCCGCATCGAGCTGGACTACCGGACGCCCCTGGAACTGCTGGTGGCCGTCATCCTCTCCGCCCAGTGCACGGACAAGCGCGTCAACATGGTGACGCCCGCGCTATTCCAGCGCTTCTCCGACGCCCAGGCCTACGCGGAGGCGGAACCGCCGGACGTGGAGCCCTTCATCCGCACCTGCGGCCTCTACCGCGCCAAGGCGAAGAACATCGTCGCGGCGGCCCGGGCGCTGGTGCAGGAGCACGGCGGGCGGATTCCCCTGCAACGGGACGCGCTGGAGAAGCTGCCCGGCGTGGGCCGCAAGACGGCGGGCGTGGTGTGCATCCACCTGGGCGGCGACGCGGCCTTTCCCGTGGACACCCATGTGAAGCGGCTCGCCTTCCGGCTCGGGTTCACCACGAAGGCGGACCCGGACAAGGTGGAGGCCGACATGCAGGCCGTGCTGCCTTCGGAGCGGTGGTCGCTGGGCCACCAGTTCCTGGTGTGGCACGGGCGGCGGACCTGCTTCGCCCGCTCGCCCGCGTGTGAGCGCTGCGTCGTCGCGGACCTGTGCCCGAAGAAGGGCGTGAAGGCCGCGGCGGCTACGGAGACGCCGGAGCGCCCACCTCGCGCTCGCGCGAAGACTTGAGGCGCTTCATCCGCTTGCGGATGAACTCGCGCTTCAGCGACGAGATGTGGTCCACGAAGACGGTGCCGTCGAGGTGGTCCACCTCGTGCTGCACGGCGATGGACAAGAGCCCGTCACAGCGCAGCGTCTGCTCCTGACCGTCCGGGTCCAGGAACTTCACGGTGATGGCGGCGGCGCGGTCAATCTCCGCGGACTCGCCGGGGATGGACAGGCAGCCCTCGTTGTAGGTCGTGTCGCCTTCCCTGGCGATGATCTCCGGGTTGATCATCGCGATGGGCTTCAGCTCCGGCTGGCTGTGCGTGGTGTCCAGCACGATGACGCGCTGGAGCACGCCGATTTGCGGGCCGGCCAGGCCCACGCCTTCAGCGGAGTACATCGTTTCGAACATGTCCTTCACCAGCGTGCGGATGGAGTCATCCACCTTCGCCACCGGCTTGGCCTTCTGCTTCAGGACAGGGTCGGGCCAGATGAGGATCTCGCGGACCATGGACGCCCTCTTAATCCTCCCGGAGCGGACGGGCAACCGCCCCGGGCCGGCCGCCCTTCAGCGCGGGGCGGCCGTCCGTCCGGCGGGCATCAGTCGAGCAGGCTCCGGGCGTACTCCGCCCGCAGCCGGTCATCGCCCAGGGCCTGGGCGGCCTCCGCCAGCACGCTGCGAATCTGCTGGGCGCGGTGCTGGAGCGCCGGGTCCGGATGCCCCGCGAAGCGCAGGGGGTGGAACTCGGCGGCCAGCAGCTCGTAGGCGCGTTTGACCTCCTCGCCTCCCGCCGACCGGGCCAGCCCCAGCACCGTGAAGTAGTCCGCGTCCTGGATCTCCTCGAACTTGGCCTCCAGGCGCCGCACGTCCAGCTCCGGCGGAAGGTCGCCAGCGTCGTCGTCCGCGGCGGGCTCCAGTGAGACGAGCCCCAGCGTCCGCGCCACCGCGAGCGCCTTCAGCGCCGAGTCCTGCGGCAGCCCCGCGCCCAGGAGCAGCGCCTCCAGCGTGTGCTCCCCGTCCACCTGGGACAGGAGCTGGAGGTCCCGAGGCGGGAGGCCAAAGTCATCCGGGGCCAGGTGGAGGTCCCCCCGGGTGACGCGCGCGCGCAGGCTTCCAGCGGCCTCCAGCAGGGATTCGGAGGTGAGCGTGTTGCGCAGGGCCTCGGCCAGCAGGTGCAGCGGTGGACGCGTGGCCGCGGCGAGCGCCACCTCGTGCGGCGCCGGTTCCGGCACCAGGCGGTAGAGCGTCGAGGGCTCCGCCAGGGCGTCCAGGAACACCTGCTCGGTGTAGCGCTGGACCAGCGGCACGGCTTCGGACTCCCGCAGGTAGCCCCGGCCCCGGAGCGCGTCCAGCAGCGCGGCGGTGGTGGCGCTGCGCACCAGGCGCAGCTCCCCTTCCTGCCGCGCGTCGATGAGCCCATCCGCCCGGGCCCGGTCCACCAGCGACTCCCCCTGCGCCGAGGAGACGGCTCCGACCAGCGCGCCATCCCTCAGCCAGAGCACGCGCAGGGCGTTCATCACCTTCAGCTCCAGCCGCATCTCCATGCGGGCCTCGCAGAGCCGGAGCACCAGCTTCGTCAGGCCATCCTGGGTGACGCTGCCACTGCGAGCCACGGCCAGCTCGGGCCGGCCGGGAGGGGCTTCCAGGGGCAGCATGGACGCTCGCGCCTGGGCGGCGGCTTCCTCCGCGTCCCGGAGCGCGCGCTCCTCCAGTTCGTGGCGCTCGCGTTCGGCGCGGGCGCGCTGTTCGGCGGACTCCGTGCGCAGGGCCTCCAGGGATTGCTCCAGGGACTCACGGGCCTCGCGCTCCTTCGCCAGCTCCTCCCGGGACTGCTGGTGCTCCAGGCGCAGCTCGGCGAGCTCCTCGGAGACTCGCGCGTTCTCCGCGAGGAGGCGGGATTCGGATTCGCTGCGGGCGCGGGACTCTTCCTCGAGCCGGGATTCCAACGTCGCGCGCTGGTTCGCCTCCGCGTCCAGGCGGACTTCCAGGGCCGTGCGATGGCGGCTCTCCGTCTTCGCTCGGGCGGTGGCCTCGGCTTCGGCCTGCGCGGCTTGCTGGGCGCGAGCCTCGGCCTCGGCGCGGTGCTTCGCCTCGGCTTCGGCGCGGGCCTCCGCCTCCGCGGCGGACTTCAGCGCGGCTTCGGCGCGGGCGTCTGCTTCGAGCCGGGCCTTGGCTTCGGCTTCGGACTGGGTGGCGCGCTGTTCCTCTTCCGTCTGGGCACGCGTCTTCTCGGCGGCGCGGGCGTCCGCCTCGGCGCGGGCCTGGGATTCGGCTTCGGCGAGCTGCCGGGCCGCCTGCTCGGCGCGAGCTTCGGCTTCGGCGCGGGCCTGGGCTTCGCGGTCGGCGCGCGCTTCCGCTTCGGCGCGGGTCTGGGCTTCGCGGTCGGCGCGCGCTTCCGCTTCGGCGCGGGCCTGGGCTTCACGGTCGGCGCGGGCCTCGGCTTCGGCTCGGGAGGTGGCTTCGCGCTCGGCGCGGGCCTCGGCTTCGGCTCGGCGCTCGGACTCCGCGGTGGCCTGTGCCTCGGCCTCCGCGCGCGCCGTGGACTCCGCCTTCGCTCGTACCTCGGCTTCGGCGCGCAGCGTGGCCTCGGCTTCCGCACGGGCCTCGGCTTCCGCACGGGCCTCGGCTTCGCGTGAGGCCCGCGTGTCCGCCTGGGTGCGCGAGTTCGCTTCGCTCTCCACACGGACTTCGATGGCGGCGCGCAGCTTCGCCTCGCGCTCGGCGCGGGCCTCGATTTCGGTTCGTGCGGCAGCCTCGGCTTCGGCGCGAGCCTCCGCCGCCGCGCGGGCCTCGGACTCGCTTTGCACGCGGGCTTCGGCCTCGCGTCGCGCGGCGGCTTCGCTCTCGGCTCGGGACTCCGCGTCTTGCTGCGCGAGGGCCGCGATTTCAGCGCGGGCTTCGGCATCTCGCAGCGCTGCCGCCGACTGCTCGGCCTTGGCCTCGGCGTCGTTCAGCGCGGCTGCCGCGTGCTCCGCGCGGGCTTCGGCCTCGAGCCGTGCCGTGGCTTCTTGCTCCGCGCGGGCTTCGGCCTCGGTCCTGGCCGCCGCGTCGCTGCTGGCGCGGGCCTCCGCGTTCGCACGGGCCTCTGCTTCCTGCTGAGCCCGTGCTTCCGCCTGCTTCGCGCGAGCCTCGGCGTCCGCGCGCGCCGTGGATTCAACCTCCGCTCGGGCTTCCGCCTCGGCCAGGGCCGCCGCAACGGATTCCATCCGAGCGTCGGCTTCAGCGCGAGCCGAGGCCTCGACCTCCCCACGTGCCGAGGCTTCAGCGAGCGTCGTCGCCGAGGATGACAGCCGCGCTTCCGCGTCCATGCGCGCCGCGGCCTCAATCTCTGCCCGTGCTTCCGCCTCGGCCAGCGCAGTGGCCACGGATTCCACACGGGCATCCGCCTCGACACGCGCCTCGGCCTCCGCCTGCACGCGGGCTTCGGCTTCCGCCAGGGCCCGGGCAATCAGCGCCGACTGTGCCTCCGCTTCCGCCAACGCCCGCGTCGCCGACTCCGCCCGCGCCTCCGCTTCCGCCAACGCCCGCGCCGCCAGCTCCGCCCGCGCCTCGGCCTCCGCCTGCGCCCGCGTCGCCGACTCCGCCCGCGCCTCGGCCTCTACCTGGGCACGCGTCGCCAGCTCCGCGCGCGCCTCGAGCTCCGCCTGAGACCGCGTCGCCAGCTCCGCTCGGGCCTCGGCCTCCTCAAAGGCTTGAGACAGGCTCTGCGCACGCGTGTCCGCTTCGAGCCGGGCCTGTGCCTCTACATCCGCGCGGGCCTCCGCGGCCTCGCGAGCACGCGCCTCCGCGTCGATGCGCGCTTCCGACATGGAGGACAGGTCCTCGGCGGACTCGACCCGGCTCTCCGCCGCCTGCCGCGCCTTGAGCTCCGACTCCGCGCGGACCTCCGAGACGACACGCCCCGCTGCCTCCGACTCCAGGCGCGCTTCGAGCGCCTGCAGCGCCTGCGTGCTCGCCGCGGCGCGGAGCTCCGCCTCCTCACGCGCCTTCGCCTCGGCCTCCGCGCGCGCCTCCGCGTCGATGGCCCGAAGCTCCGCCTCCGCGCACGCATCCTCGAACTGGCGGACCTGGGCCTCGACCTCGGCGGTGAGCGTCTCCGCTTCCTCGCGAAGTTGGACCTGCGCTTCCAGCTCCGCGCGCAGCGCCGCGACGTCACCAGCCGCCTCGGCGTCACCGAGGACCGCGCGGGCAGAGGTGGCCGTGGACGAAGGCGCCGCCCGCTGACGAAGCCCTTCCAGCGCCGCCTCGGCTTCCGCTCGGAGCAGGGACTCGCGAGAGTGCTCCTCTTCTTCCTCCGCGAGCCGCTCCTGGAGTCCCTGGACCTGTTGCTCGAGTTCGCGGCGCAGCGCGGCTTCCCGCTCCAGCGCCTCGGTGACGGCGCTCACCCGCGCGTGGGCCTCCTCGAGCTGGCGCTCCGCCTCCTCCTGCTGGGCCTGCCACTGCGCCATCAGCGCCGGGACCGCGAAGCCGCCAGCCGCCGCGGCGGGCGCCTCGACGGGAGCCTCGGGCGCGGGGCTCGCGGCCTCCGCCTCCGCCTCCGAGTCGAACCAGTCCGCCCCGACGCTCGGCTCCGCGGCCGGGGCGTCGCCCGTCTCGCCCGTCGCTTCCCCGTCGAACCAGTCGTCCCCTGGTGCCGGCCGCGCCTCCTCGTCCGCGTGGGACTTCGTCGACGCGGCTTGCAGCTCCGCTTCCAACAGCTCCCAGTTGGACGCGGAGACCGCCGCCGCGTCAGTGGACTCCCCGAGCGCCGCCTCCGTCCCCCACGCGTCGTCCGACTCCGATGCCGACGCCTGCTCCGGCTCGGAAGTCGAAGCCTCTCCGGGTGCCTCGCTCGCCGCCCCATCCGACTGTGTGCCCAGGCGCGCGGCGTGCTCCATCTCCGGGTCGGGTGGCAGCTCCGTCCAGGGCGAGCCATCCGGGGCCGCGGGTTCGTGGGATGGCGACGCACGCATCGCGGCCAGCTCCGCCTCCGCCGCGGAGAGGGCATCACCCGCCGGGGCCTCGGGCGTGTCGACGTCGAAGAACCCCTCATCGCCCAACTGGGGCGCCAGGGCCGCCGTGCGCGGCGAGGCCTGCGAGACGGGCTCTTCCGTCCACGCCAACCGCCCCACCGGGGGCGCCTCCGCGCCCGGGGCCCGCGCGTCGGCGTCCCCCTCCACCGCCGAGCCCCAGTCCTGCTCCTGTGATGACTCGCCCCAGCCATCCGCCGAGTCCGGCGCCAGCGCCGAGTCGATGGAGGTCATCGCCTGGGCCTCCGCCTCCAGATGCGCCCGCGCCATCGCGGTGTCCAGGTCGCGCGTACTCTGGTGCTCGCGGTGCCGCGCCGCCTCGTGGGCGGAGCGCTCCGCGTCCGTCATGGCCGCCAGCTCCCAGTCCGTCTGGTGCAGCGGCGCCAGGTCTCCGAACAGCGCGTTCGCCAGCGCGGGGTCCCCCGCCACCGAGGGCGGAGGCGTCGCGTGCCAGGACTCGGGCTCCGTCCCCACGGCCGCCGAGACGCCACCGCTGGACGGCGGCGGCTCCCGGTTCTCCACCACGTGCCACGCGTCCGCGTCCGCGGGCGCCTTGACGAGCGAATCCACCAGCGCCACGAAGGCCGCGCCTTCCAGGGGCAGCGGGGCCACGGGGGCGCTGAACCCCGGGATGGGCTCACCGAGGAGCAGCACCCGCGCCGACTTGCCATCCGGGTGTTGGAGCAGCTCCTCCAGCACGAGGTGCCCCCGGCCGCTCTCCACGCCGGGCGCGAGCACGAGGAGCACGGGCAGGTGATGCCCGTAGGCAATGAGGGCATCCGCGGCGGAGGTGGCGAGGATGACCTCGTACCCTTCCCGCGTGAGCAGACGCCGCACGGCGGCGATATTGGCGATGTCGTCGTGGACGAGAAGGACCGGTGCGCCCATGGGGGGGCACCGAGTCTACAGCATGGCCCCCGGATCCACGTCGATCACGACCTTCACCGCGGAAGGAACATCAGCCAGGGCCGCTTCCACCCGGGCGAGCAGCGGGGCGAGCGCCGTATGCGTTGGCCCCTTCAAGAGGAGCTGCCAGCGCGTCTTGCCCCGGATGCGGGAGATGGGCGCCAGGGCCGGCCCCAGCATGCGGACCCCGGCGGACGCGGGGGGCATGTGCCGGGAGACGATGTTCCCCAGCGAGCGCGCCACGCTGGCCGTCTGCTCGGGGTGCTCCCCCTCCAGGCGGACCGCGGCCATGCGCGAGTAGGGAGGGTAGGCCAGCGCCTTGCGCCACTCCAGTTCCTGGTTGGCGAAGCCGTCGAAGTCATGGGCCAGCACGCGCCGCACCGGCTCCGCGTCCGGGTTGTAGGTCTGCACCAGCACGCGCCCCGGGTCCTTGCCCCGGCCCGCGCGGCCGGCCACCTGGGTGAGCAGGTGGAAGGTGCGCTCGGCGGCGCGGAAGTCCGGGATGGACAGGGAGGTGTCCGCCATGACGACGCACACCAGCGTCACGCCCGGGAAGTCGTGCCCCTTGGCCACCATCTGCGTGCCCACCAGGACGTCCAGCTCCCGGCGCGCGAACGAGGCCAGCAGCTCCGTCAGCCGCTCGGCGCTGCTGGCCGAGTCCCTGTCCAGCCGGGCCACCCGCGCGGTGGGGATGCGCTCCAGCACCTCCGCCTCCACGCGCTCGGTGCCGATGCCCAGCTTGAGCATGGGGCCGGTGCACTCCAGGCACTGCTCCGGCACCGGCATGGCCAGGCCGCAGTAGTGGCACACCACCCGGTTCTGCGAGCGGTGGTGCGTGAGGCACACGTCACACTCGCTGCACTTGAGCGACAGGCCGCACACCTCGCACAGGAGGACGGTGCTGTGGCCCCGGCGGTTGAGGAAGAGGATGACCTGCTGGCCGCGGCCAATCGTCTCCGCCATGGCCTCCAGCAGCGGCGGGCTGAGGATGGGCGCCTCCTCGGTCACCACGCCCTCGCGGGGGCGCTCCACCCGCAGGTCCACCAGCTCGATGGAGGGCATGGGCCGGTCGTCCACGCGGTGCTTCAGCTCCAGGAGCTGGTAGCGCCCGCGCTTCACGTTCTCCAGCGTCTCCAGCGCGGGCGTGGCCGAGCCCAGCACCACCACCGCGCCGGCCTGCTTGCCGCGCACGACGGCCAGGTCGCGCGCCTGGTAGCGCAGCTTCTCCTCCTGCTTGAAGGACGGGTCGTGCTCCTCGTCCACGACGATGAGCCCCAGGTTGTCCACCGGCGCGAACACCGCCGAGCGCACGCCCACGGCAATCTTCACGTCGCCCCGGCGCAGCGCCTGCCAGTGGAACAGCCGCTCCCGGTCCTTCAGCGCCGAGTGCAGCACCGCCACCTCCGCGCCGAAGCGGCTGCGGAAGCGGCCCACGAGCTGCGGCGTCAGCGCGATCTCCGGCACCAGGATGAGACTGCCCTTGCCCAGCGACAGGGCGTGCTCCGCCGCGCGCAGGTACACCTCCGTCTTCCCGCTGCCGGTGACGCCGTGCAGGAGGAAGGGCTGGAAGGTGGCCGCGTCCAGGGCCCCGCGCAGCACCACGCCCGCCGCGTCCTGCTCCGGCGTGAGGTGGTCCGGGCGGCCCTGAATCAAGCCCTCCTTCACGCTGGCCTCCACCGTCTTCTCCTCCAGACGGGCGAAGCCGCGCGTGGCCAGCTTCTTCAGCGTCTCGCGCGCGCCGGGAATCGCGTGGGCGACCTCCTCCAGCGGCGCGCGGCCTCCCACGGCCAGCAGGTACGCGAGCGCGGCGGACTGCGCGGGCGCGCGGGACAGCTCCGGCGGCACCTCGTTGACGAGCGCCACCGCGAAGTGCTGCACGTCCGGCTTCGCTTCCTTCTCCTCCACCGCCTTCGACAGGCCGGGCGGCAGCGCGCCGCGAATCACCTCACCCAGCGGGTAGCGGTAGTGCACGGCCGCGAAGCGCAGCAGCGCGATGAGGTCCCTGGGCAGGGACGGCGAGTCCTCCAGCACGCGCTGGACGGCCTTGAGCTTCACCTTGTCCCCAGGCGGCGGGGACGCGGGGCCCAGGTAGAAGCCCAGCGCCGTGCCCCGGCCGAAGGGCACCAGCACGCGCTGCCCCGGCTCCAGGCGGCCCGCCAGCTCCTCCGGCAGGGCGTAGGTGAACTCGCCCCGGACGGGGCGGCCAACGGCGATGGAGGCCAGGACGGGAGCGCTCACTTCGGCGCGCACTGTAGCGGCGGCGACGGGCGCTGACAGTTCCCGGCGGCTTTTCACACCGGAGGTGCGCACCGCCCTGGAACCCCGCGTCGTGGGGGCCTCCGCGGGCGCCGCGCCCGCCTCGCTCCACAAGGGTCGCTGTTCCATGACACTCCCTTCAACCACCGCCCCGGCCCCAGCCGTCCTGCTACCGGGGTCCACAGTGCGCGAAGGGTCTGACATTCCCCGCCGGGTCCCACCGTGAGGCAGGACCCGGGGTGTCAGGAGGGCGAGCCAGGCCTCAGCTCCCGGTGACCTGCTTCCACGAAGGGCGGCTGCGGACGCGCTCCCACCAGGCGGCCACGTTCGGGTGCCGGGCGACCAGCTCCGCGCCGCCCGCGGCGACGAAGAACTCCATGTAGGGCATCCACGTCAGCTCGGCGAGCGAGAAGCTGTCTCCCGCCAGGTACTGCTGCCTGCCCAGCACGGGCTCGATGATGCCGAAGACACGCTCGACGCCCTCCAGGCCCTCCTGGATGCGCGCCTCGTCCGGAGCACCGCCGCCCAGGAACTTCTTGAAGAGGCGCTCCCAGATGACCTTCATCGCGGCGGGCGAGAAGTAGCTCTGCTCCACGCTGATGAACTGCTCCATGCGCGCGTACGCGTGCACGTCGGACGGCGTCAGCGAGGCCCCGGGCAGCTTGCGGTCCAGATAGCGGATGATGGCGCGCGACTCGTAGAGCCGGAAGCCGTCATCGTCCTCGAACACGGGGATGACGCCGAAGGGGTGGCGCTCCACGTGCGCGGAGGCCTTGTGCTCCCCCTTCGTGAGGTCGACGGAGACGAGCTCCGCCGCCTGGCCCTTCTCCGCCAACGCGGCGAGGACCATGCGCGTGGCAGTGCTCATCGGGAGGCCGTACACCTTCATGGGACATTCCTCTTCGTGGCGGGCCGGGGGGAGTCCCGGCCAGGCGGGGCCAGACTCTTCATGGCCGCCGCCGACGCCGCAAGGAATTCAGGAAGTGCCGGGCTGGACTCCCGCTACAGGGTGAAGAGCGAGTCAGGCACGCTGGCCCGGTTGTCACCCTTCAGGGCGGTGAAGCGCAGGCTGCGCTGGCCGCCGCGCCACACCTCGATGGTGCGGGGCATCCACTCCCCCGTGGCGGGCGAGTTGTAGTCCAGGAAACGGACATCCCAGGCCGTCCCGGACGCGTCCGTGTAGCGCAGCCGGGCCGGGCGGAAGGAGTCCTTGTAGACCCAGAACTGCGGACGGCCCTCGGCCATCTCACCGAGGACGTAGGTCACCTCGCCGCCCAGGCGCGCCAGCCCCGTGCGGCCCGTCTCGATGCCCAGGCCCTGGAGGTGACGGAGCACCGCCTCCTTCTGGTCCTGCACGTTGCCGCTGCCCGTGGCGAGCAGCGGGCACACCTGCGCGACGAGCACCGACATGGCGGGAATCTCGGTGCCCTGCGCGCGGCGGCGCCCCCCCGACTGGATGACGGTGGACGTGGCGCTGCCGCCGGGCGCGGAGGCCTCGAAGCGGCAGCGGCCGGGAACGCGGATGGACAGCACGCCGTCACCCTGCACCTCCGGGCGGTCCGTGGGGGTCCCCAGCGCGGCGCCGGCCTCCTTCACGGCCGGACCTCCGAAGCTGAGGGAGCCTTCCACGCGCAGCGTGGACAGCCTCAGCTCGGCGCGCTCCGCCGCCATCCGGCGGATGATGGAACTGCCGGGCAGCACGTAGGCGGCCGCGGCGAAGGAGACCAGGACAGCGAGGAGTGCAACGGTGCGCTTCACGGCTTCTCCGTCTTCACGACTTCACGCAGGTAGGCAAGCAGCCCGTCCCGCAGGTCCGGGCGCTTGAGCGCATAGGCGATGTTGGCCTTCAGGTACCCCACCTTGTCGCCCGCGTCATAGCGCTGGCCCTTGAAGCGGTAGCCCAGCAGCCCCTTGGACTGCTGGAGGGTGGCCAGGCCGTCGGTGAGCTGGATTTCGCCGCCCACCCCCGGCGTCTGGTTCTCCAGGATGGGGAAGATGTCCGGCGGCAGCACGTAGCGGCCGATGACGGCGAGGTTGGAGGGCGCGGTGCCCTTCTTCGGCTTCTCCACGATGCGGTCGATGCGCATCACGCCGTCGCCCAGGTCCGTGCCCGCGGCGATGCCGTACATGTGCGTCTCGTTGTCCGGCACTTCCATCAGCGCGATGACCGCCTGGTTGTACTGGCGGTACACGCGAGCGAGCTGACGGATTCCCGGCTCCTCGGCGTCAATCATGTCGTCGCCCAGCAGCACGCCGAAGGGCTCGTCGCCGATGACGCTCTTGGCGCACAGCACCGCGTGGCCCAGGCCCTTGGGCTCCTTCTGGCGGATGCTGACCACGCGCACCAGGTCCGCGATGGCGCGCAGCCTGTCGGCCTCCGCCTCCTTGCCGCGCGCACGCAGCGTGGTCTCGATTTCGAAGCCGATGTCGAAGTGGTCCTCGATGGCGCCCTTGCCGCGGCCGTTGATGAGGACGACGTCCTCGATGCCCGCGGAGACCGCCTCTTCCACGATGTACTGGAGCGTCGGCGTATCGACGATAGGCAGCATCTCCTTGGGAACCGCCTTGGTCGCCGGCAGGAACCGCGTGCCCAGGCCGGCTGCCGGGATGACACACTTGCGGATGAGGGGCTCTACCTTCGGGGTTTTGGAGGCCATGAGGGCTGGGAATCTATTGATGGCCCCTGACCCCATCAAGCCGGATAGGATGGACTTGTCATGTTGCTCCGCGCCCTGGTGCTGATTGCCCTTTGTGTGTCCACTACCGCTCTGGCGCAGCCCGCCGAGGACCTTCGGGATGTGATGAGCGCCCGCGCCTATGGCATGGGCGGCGCCTACCGGGCCCTGGGCCTGGGCGTGGACGCGATGATGGGCAATCCCGCCGCGATGGTCCTCTACCCCTCCTACCGGATGGAAGGCACCGGCGCGTGGGACTCGCATCGGAAGGAAGGGCTGCTGGGGGTGTCCGTCATCGACGCGGCCACGAGCCGCCTGGGGATGGGGATGGACTACCACTGGGTGAGCGTGGGGCGCGGCGGCGCGCGGGCCAGCGCCCACCTCAGCTCGCTGGGGGTGGGACTCCCCATCAGCCAGTCGCTCATGCTGGGCGCCACGGTGCGCTATCTGCGCATGAGCGGCCAGTCGCGGTTCGCCAACTCCGTCACCGGCGACGCGGGCATCATGCTCCGGCTGTCGCAGGCGCTGATGGCGGGCTTCTCCGCGCACAACCTGGTGGACACCGACAACGACGAGCTGACGCGCTATTACTCGGCGCACATCGGGGTGATGACGGGGCTGCTGACGCTGGCCGGCGACGTGCGCGCGGACTTCACGACGAACGACACCACGACGTTCACGTACCACGGCGGCCTGGAGTACATCCTGGGGCAGATGTTCCCGGTGCGCGCGGGCTACTCCTACGACGGCTTCACGCGCACGTCGCAGGTGAGCGCGGGGCTCGGCTACATGTCCGAGGGTGGCGGCGGGCTGGACTTCGGCTACCGCCACGACCTGGGCGGACCGAAGGGGCGCATGCTGGCGCTCACCATCAAGATGAACATGAACTGAGTCAGCGCGGCGCCCGGAGCGGCAGGTAGCGCTCCGACGCGGCGAAGCGCAGCAGTTCCACCAGCTCCGCCTCGTTGCCCCGGCGGGCGCGCAGCACGGTCAGCGCGGGGCCGATACCGCCGCACGCCACCAGTCCCGCGCGGTTGGCGGAGTCCCGCGCGGCGTCGGCGAGCGCGGAGGCCTTGAAGTTCTGGGTGCCGGGCTCCAGCAGGGCCAGGGCGCGCTCCAGGGCGCGCGGCGACAGGGACTCGCGCACCACGCGGGCCTCGGCTCCGGCAGCGCGCGGGTCCTTCAGCACGGTGGTCAGCAGCGCCAGGGCCCGGAAGAGCTGGCCGCCCTTGAGGGCCCGGAGCGCGAGCAGGTCCGGTGAGAGGGACAGCAAGGCCCGGCCCGCGTGGAAGCGCAGCTCCGGGAGCGGCATGGGCTCTCGCAGCAGGGCGCGTCCCACGAGGAGGCGCGGGTGGCCCGCGTGCACGGCGGTGAAGGGCGGGCCGTCATCCTCCGCGAGCACGAGCTCGGGCAGGTGGACGTCCAGCATCCGCGCCGCGGTGTGGAGCGCGTCCAGCACGGCGGGCGCGCAGGGGCCCGCGGTGGCGCGCAGCAGCTCCGAGGAGCCGGCGGCGCGGCCCTCCGCGGGGAACAGGCGGCAGAGCGCGATGCCGGTGCAGGCCAGCAGCTCACCAGAGGGCGTGCGCAGGCCGGGGTGACGCAGGCCGGCGCGCTCATCGGAGGTCAGCGGCGGGCGCTGGCCCTTGGGCGCGGGGGTTTCGAGCCCGTCGAGCGCGTCCGCGATTTCGCGCATGAGCGAGGCGCGCGCCGGGTCTCCACGCTGGTCGAAGTACTCGGCGAGCAGGCGGTATGGCTGCGCGTCCAGTGGACGTTCACGGATGTGCCGGAAGGCGTCGGGCTCGGTGTCGGGCGACGCCGGATAGGCGGGCGCGGGGACCTCGCGCGTCTCCATGACGCCGGCGACGGGACGGGCGGGCTCGGGCGACGCGGGCGGCTTCGCGATGAACGTGCGCCCTGGCGCCGGCGCGGAGACGGTGCCCTCCGGGCGCGCGCGGACGACCCGGCGCACGGGGTCCATCCGGCCAGGGGGCGCTTCCCAGGAGATGACGCGGGTCTCCGGGACGGGCGCGTCACCAAGCTCGATGAGTTCGCCCGTCATGAGGTCCGTGGCGCGCGTACGGCGCCCGCGCACGTCGGCGTCGCGCGCGGCGGGAGCAGGCGCTGCCTCGGCGGGGCGCTGCGCGGCTTTGTCTCCGCGGGAGGAGCCGGAGGGCTTCGGTGCGGCCTGGACCTTGGAGAGGGCGGCTTCCCGCGGCTCCGCCGGAGCGCGGGGCGCCGGGGCGTTCCCGGGAGACGAAGGTGGATTGCGGCCCGCGGCCTTGGAGGACGGAGCGGGAAAGCTCTCGACGGGAGCACGGGGGGCTGGGGCCGTGGTGTTGCCCGGAGACGAAGGCGGATTGCGGCCCTCGGCCTTGGCGTGCGATGCGGCGCCCCCTTCCACGGGGGCACGCGGGTCGCCTTGCCCGGCGAATGCGGTGACGCGTGCCTCGCCCTTGGGCTGAGGCGCAGCGGAGACGTCCGCGGTGCGTGCCGCGCCCCTGCCCTGTGGCGCCTCAGGCGCCTCGGCCGGAGCCGGGGCGACACGCGCGGGTGATGCCGTGGCGCGCCCGTCCCCTCGGGCGGCCGTGGCGGCACGCTCGGCCTGGGCCTCCGCACCGGCTTGTGACGGGGACGCACTGTCGGAACGCGCGCCTCGCTTGCGCCTCCGCCTCGAAGCGGCATGTCCGGGTGATGCTGGGTGGCCCGGCGCCGACGCGGCGTTCGGGAGAGCGCCACCGCCCGCGTCCACGCCTTCGGTCGCGGCCGGCGCAACGCCCATGTCCGTGGTGGACGTCTCCTCATTGGCCAGGCTCGCGACGTTCGCGGACGCCTGCGTCAGCACGGGAGGCGCGGGGATGAGCGGCGCGCGAGGACCGCTGGGCTCACGGCGGGGCGTCGCGGAGCGTGGGGGCTCGGGGGGCGGGACTTCGCGCTCCGCTCGCGCCTGACGGAGTCCCTCCGCACGGCGGGCATAGACCTGCGCGCGCTCGGGATTGCCCATCACCTCGCGCCATAGACGCGCGAGCCGGTCCCAGGTGCGCTCCCGCTCCTCCTCGTCCTCCGTGGCGGTGGCCGCGTGCTCCAAGGCCCACGCCGCCTCGCCCAGGCGCTCGCGTGCGAGGAGACGGTCCACGAGCAGCAGCCACGCTTCCTTGTGGCCCGGCTCATAGCGGACGGCCTGACGCAGCTCTTCGAGCGCGGCCTCGGCGTCGCCCTGGGCGTCCAACGTGGTGACCAGCTCCAAGCGGGCCTGACGCGCGGCGGGCCCCCGGGACTCGCGGGCGAGCTGCGCACGCAGCAGCCGGCTGAGCACCGTCGTATCCCCGAGCTGTCGCGTCAGCGTCGTGAGCTGCACGCGGGCCTGCTCGCTGTCGGGGCTCTCCGCGAGCACCTCGCTCCAGGCCCACTGCGCGAGCCGCAAGTCGCCCAGCGACTCCTCCGCCACCTGGGCCAGGACGCGCAGCGCCTCCACGCGGTCTGGCGCACGGCGCGGGGCCGCCGCCAGCGCGACGCGAAGCCGCTCCGCGATGGCGGGGCGCTCCCTGTCCGACACACAGCGGAGCAGCCCCGCGAGCACCGAAAGCAGCCCAGGCGCCAGGGACTCCGCGGCCTCGAAATCGGCGCGAGCCTTCTTGAGCTCGCCCAGGTGGAGCCAGCGCTCTCCTCGCGTGAGCAGGGCTCCCGCGCGAGCACGGGCCGTGGGCGCCCGCCGGATGGCCTCATCGAGCGCACGACGCACGATGGAGGCATCGCCTCGCGCGGCGAGCAGGCGCACCTGGTCTCGCAGCGCGGCCCGGTCTCCCGTCAGCGCGACGATTTCCCGGTACATGCGCGCGGCGCCCGCGGGGTCGTGGAGCTCGTTCTCCATCACCTCCGCGAGGCGGGCCAACGCATCCGCGCGAAGGGCGGCATCCTTCGCCTGGTCGGCGCGCTTCAGGTAGAGCTGCGCCAGCTCGGCCCAGGCACGGCGAGCGATGAGCTGCGCCTCCACCTTCTGCGAACGGGTCAGCTCCTCGGCGTCTTCCGCGCCCGCGCCCGGGCTGGCGGCGGCGGCCTGGCGCGCGTTCGGTGCGTCACCGGAAGCCGCGGCCAGCGCGGCCTCCAGCTCCGCCAGCGACACCTCCATGGTGCCCGCGCGAGCGTCCGGCTCGGGTGCGCCCCTGGGCGTGGCTGGAGGTGGCAGCACCTCCGACGAAACAGGCGTCTTGCGCCGGGGACCCTGCGATGCGGCTGGAGCCTGAGGGCGCGGTGCCTGCCCTGAAACGGCGTCCGTCGAGTGAAACGGCTGCGCTTCCGAGGTGACTTCGTCCGCTCTGAAGTCGTCGAAGGTCGCTGCCTCGCGACGCGGCGCTGGCGGGGCGTCTCGCACTGGCGGAGCGGGCGCGCCGGCGTCGTCATCCGAAGCGTCTGCCCACGGCACCGACAGTGGGGCCCGCCCGGGAACGAACGTCTTCACCGCGCCGGAAGCTGGAGGCGATGCGTCCGCGCCCAGCGCGGGCATCTCCACTTCCGTCTTGCGCGCCTCGAAGGCCAGCGACGGCGGCTGCGCGACCACCGCTGGCAGCTCCACCAGGGTCCTGGGTGCCTCGGGAGCGGATGCACGGGGGGAAAGCCCCACCGCGGACGGCTCCACCGCGGGCAGCTCCAATACCGTCTTGAGCGCTTCAGCAGGCGGCGCGGCCACAGTTGGCGCTGCCTCGGGCAGCTCCGCTCCGCCCGTGCGAGCGCTGACAGCAGGCGCGCCGGGAACGGGTTCGGTGTTCCCCTCGGAGGGCCGAATCTCGGCGGCGGGCGACTCGACATGCGAGCGCTCCGACGAAGGCACCGCCGCCCCGTTCGACACAGCCCCAAGCCGTTCCGAACCGGCGGGAGCCTCCACCCGAGCTCCCGCCTCACGCCCAGGTGACGCGATAGCAGGCCCCGCCCCACCCACCAGGGGAAGCTCCGACGACGAGGACCGTGAACGCGCCTGCGCCGTCCCTGCCGTGGAAGTCGCCCCAGGCGGCGGCCTCGCGGCGAGCGGCGGGCCCACCACCGTCTCGATGAGGTAGATGCCGTCATCGTCCCAGGACACCGCGTCCTGGACGCCATCCTTCCGGGCCGGGCGTTTCGCCAACACCCCCGCTTCGCCTCCGCCCTCTGGCGCGGCGCTCGGACGGTCGCCGGGCGAAGCCGTTCCCGCGATGCGCGCACGCAGGATTTGAAGCACGCGGCGAGCGCCCCGGTCCTCGGGCCATTCCACCAGGAGGGCCTCGAGCGCGGCGGCGGCACGCGGGAGCTGGTCCACCCGCCGCAGCACCCGCGCGAGCTGACGCCGGACCGCGCGCCGGCTGGAGACCACCGATGGCGACACCTCGAGCAGGGTGATGGCCGCCGCTTCCGTGCCGGCGAGCAGCGCCATGCGCACAATCCCGGCCGCCAGTCGCGGCGTCATGGGCAGGGTCCGGCTGGCGCGCGCGAGCTCACCGAACGCGCGCGCGGCGGCCCCCTCACGCAGCAGCCGGGCCGCGGACCGGAGGTGCCGGTTCACCACGTCATTGACAGCCTCCGCGGGCTTGACGTCGGACGCGCCGGACTGCAGCGCCTCCTGTCGGACCGCTGCGGGTTCCGGCGTGCCGGCGCTCTTGCCGTTTCTCACGCCACCCATGGGTGCGGCAGTCTACACACAACGATGCCCGTTCCGGCTGTTACTGTCCTTCTCCCCGCTCGAAACGCCGAAGCCACCGTGGCGCGCGCCGTCCGCAGCCTCTTGACGGGCACCGTCCGCGACATCCGGGTGCTCACCGTGGATGATGGCTCCACCGACGGTACGCGTCGGGTGCTCACGGACCTCGCCGCGAGCGACGCCCGCGTGGAAGTCCTTGACGGCCGGGGACAGGGGTTGGTGGCGGCCTTGAACCTGGCGCTCGGCCAGGCGACCTCTCCCTATGTCGCCCGGATGGACGCGGACGACGAAGCCCTGCCCCGGCGGCTGGAGGCCAGCCTCGACGCGCTGGAGGCGGAACCCGCGCTGGCCGGCGTGGGCACCGCCGTGGAGCTGTTCCGCGATGACCAGCCCGTGAGCCCTTCGCTCCAGGCCTATGCGACCTGGCTCAACGGCCTGACCACCGCCGAGCAGCTCGACCGGGAGCGCTTCATCGAAAGCCCGCTGTGCCATCCCTCCGTCTGTCTCCGCCGCGACGCCGTCATCGCGGCGGGAGGCTGGCGGGACGGCGACTTCCCGGAGGACTACGCGCTGTGGCTGGAGCTGCTGGACCAGGGCTTCGCCCTGCGCAACCTCCCCGAAGTCCTGCTGCGCTGGCGCGACAGCGACGGCCGGATGACGCGCACCGACCCGCGCTACGCGCTCAAGCGCTTCATGTGGATGAAGGCGCGCTACCTGACGCGAGGCCGAGGCCCCCTCGCGGACGGGCGCCCCTGCACGGTGTGGGGCGCGGGCCCGAGCGGCAAGCTGCTGACGGCCTTCCTCCACCAGGAGGGCGCCCGCGTGCGGCGCTACGTGGAGGTCCACCCGCGCAAGGTGGGCACGCACATCCACGGCATCCCGGTCATCTCGCCCCAGGAGCTCGGCGCGCCGGGGGACGGACACCTGCTGGTCTGCGTGGGCGTGCGCTGGGCCCGCGCGGAGATTCGCGAGGACCTCATCGGCTGGGGCTGGGTGGAGGGCCGCGACTTCACCTGCGCGGCGTAGCGCCTCACCCCGGCCCGGAGCCCGCGCCGCGAATGGCCCCCTGGGGCGGCTCGACGCCCGCGGCGAGGAAGAAGCGCATCAAGTCCTCCGGCACCGGCGCCTCGATGCGCAGCGCCTCGCCGGTGCGCGGATGTCCCAGCTCCAGGGCCTGGGCATGCAACAGGCACCGCGCGGCCTCCACGCCTTGCGCCCTGGCCGCGCCGCCGTAACGCGCGTCCCCCAGAATCGGGGCGCCCAGCGCCGTCAGGTGCGCGCGGAGCTGGTGCGTGCGGCCGGTGCGCGGCAACAGCTCGACGACGCAGAACGCGGGCCCCGCGAACAGCGTGTGGAAGTCCGTCAGCGCGGGAACGCCGTTGGCCGCGCGGGTCGCCCGCCAGCGCCCGGGACGGGACGGGTCCTTGGACAGCGGCAGGTCCACCGTCCCCGACGGCGGCAGGCCCGGCCCCGTGGCCGCGACGTAGCGCTTGCGCGCGCGCCCTTCGCGGAACTCGGCCGCCAGCGCCGACGTGGCCTCCGCCGTCTTCCCGAACACCGTCACCCCGGAGGTCTCCCGGTCCAGGCGGTGCACCAGCCCCGCCGCGCGGCCGAGCTTCGCGCCCACCAGGTCCACCAGGCTGTCCCCCACGCGCCCCTCGGTGGGCTGCGCGGACACGCCCGCCGGTTTGTCCACCGCGATGACGTCCGCGTCTTCGTACAGCACGGGCAGCTCCGGCGCGGGAGGCGGCGCGGCCAGCGGGCTCTGTCCGCCCTCCTCCAGCACCACCGTCACCACCTGCCCCGCCGCCAGCCGCGCGCTCGCGTCGCGGCTGCGCTTGCCCGCCACGTACACGGCGCCCACGTCCACCAGGCCCCGCGCCCGGGCCTCTGGCAGTCCCAGCTCCGTGGCCACCGCCTGGGCCACGACCTTCCCCACCAGCCCGCCTTCCACCCGGAACGTCCGGCGCTTCATGCCGTCACCTCGCTCGGTGCCACGCCCACCGGGCGGACGGCCCCGCGTCGCCCGAGTGCCCCCGGCGAGCCGCCGCCCATCCCTGTCTCCGGCACAGATGTCATTGGTAGAGGGGTGGCGCGGTACCGTCAGCGGCCCGTTTCCACCCTCCTCCTTTCAAACCGTACGTGCGGTTTTCCCGCATACGGCTTAACGAGAGTGTTGTCGTGCAGCATGCACGGTTTCGGGTAGCGAATCGTCCCATGCAACCGGTGCAGGCCTCTTTCCCAGAACCACGCTCGATTCCATGCGTCCGCCTGGCCGGCCCGCAGCTTCCTGCCTCTGCGTTTCACCATGAACTGGTGCAGCCGCCGGAAGACGTAGGAGTCGAGTTGATTGAACTTTCGGGCCGCGTTCCCGGTGCGGAAGTAGTTGCCCCATCCTCGCAACACCGGGTTCAGGCCGCCGATGATTTCTCGGACATCCTTCACCCCGTGCCGCTGTCGGCTCGTCAGCTCCTTCACCCGAGCCCTCACCCGCTTCATGCTCCGCGCTGACGGCCACCGCTGGAGGTAGTAGCGGCGCACTCCCCGCTGCTGCCACAGCTTGCCCGACATGCGCTTGTGCAGGTGACAGCCCAGAAAGTCGAAGCCTTCCTTGCCCTCGGTGAGTTCCACTCGCCGCGTCTTCTCCGGGTGCAGTTGCAGCTTCAGCCTCCCGAAGATGATGCGCACCCTTCGTTCGGCCTCCTCGGCAGCTTCGCGGCCTTTGCACAGCACCACGAAGTCATCCGCGTAGCGCACCAGCTCGCCCACCTGCGCGCACTGCCGCTGCCACACGCTGTCGAAGAAGTGCAGGTAGATGTTGGAGAGCAGCGGGGAAATCACTCCCCCCTGCGGTGTCCCCGAGACCGTCTCGGAGTACCGGCCCTCCTCCACCACTCCCGCACTCAGCCACTGCCTCAGCAGCTTGAGCACCCTCCGGTCCGACACCCGCCGCTCCACCCGCTCCATCAGCAGCTCATGGTCGATGCTGCCGAAGTAGTCGCGGATGTCCGCGTCGAGCACGTGGTGACACCCGGCATTGACTGCCTCCCGGATGCGCTCCAGGGCCTGCACCGCGCTTCGACGTGGCCGGAAGCCATACGACGACGGAAGAAAATCCGCCTCGAAGACAGGCTCCAGCACCAGCTTCACCGCCATCTGCACGATACGGTCCTGCACCGTCGGAATGCCCAGCGGCCTGAGTTTCCCGTCCGCCTTGGGAATGAACCGCCTGAGCACCGCGGGCGGTTTGTAGGTTCCTGCTCGCAGTACCTCGCCCAGCTCCTGCACCAGCCGCTGTGCGCCGTACTGCTCCACCGCCGCCAGCGTGACTGAATCCACGCCGGCAGCGCCCTTGTTGCGTCGGACCCGCTGCCATGCTTCCCACAGGACGTCACTCCGGTGGACTCGGTCATACAGCGCATGGAAACGGCGCTCCCGGCACCGCTTGGCTGCCACGAAGAGCTTGCGCTGGAGTTGTCGAACTTTGTCGGTGGACTCTGGCCCACCGGGGGGATTGGAGCCTTCTTGGCGGCTCATGCCCTCGCTCTTACCTCCCGCCCAAGCACCACCCAAGCAGGGGCCCTTCCCTCCGGGCGCGTTGTCTTGCACGCCCCTCGCCGGTACTACGGCCCCCTCGGACTCCCGCTGCGCTCCCCACGCTTTCACCTTCGGCTTATACGCGGGGCCCTGCCGCGACGACGGCCGCGCAGACGGGTCTCTCCTGTTCCCCACCAGACCTTGAGCACGTGCCACGCCCCATACCCCGGGGAGCCCCGCTGCTTCCCATCCGGACTCGTCCGCAGCGGACCTGGCCTTCGCCGCGACATGCTCGGCTCGGCGCTCCCATTGTGTATCTGTCGAGGCGGCAGGCTTCACTTGATGTTGCGGCCCGCGCTCTTGCTCCCTCCCGAATGGAGGCTTTTGACGCCCCGCTGTGGCCTGCCGCCTCTCGGCGGTCGGCTGGGGCCTGCTACCGGGCACTCCGGTGTCTACCCGGACGGGACTTTCACCCGCCGGTCTGGTGGAGCATGGACGTGCTCCTCTTGCTCGTCCTTCAGGACGCACCATGCGGCGGCACTCTACGCGCGCATCGCCCTTTCGCGCCGCCCGCTTCCTGTTACCTTCCGCGCCCCCATGGACCGTCCCCTGCACTCCGTCCGTACGCGGCTGGACGACTTCCTCGCCGAGCTCGCCACGGTGCACTACCGGCAAGGCGCCGGGCTCGCGCTGGAGGTTCAGCCCTCCCAACTCCTCGCCTCCTTCCCCGAGCTGTCGTCTCCGGACACCTTCGCCGCCGCCAACGAGGCGCTCGCCAAGGCCCGCGCCAAGGACGACCCACTCCTCGTCCGCCGCATCCAGCGGGTGCGTGAGCTGGTGGCCTCGCACGTCGAGGACGCGCTCGCCGCCCGCCACGTGGACGCCATCGCCACGCTGGAGGCCCAGGCGAAGCTGACGGTGGATGACCAGGCGTACGCCTTCGGCGAGGCGCTGGGCCGCATCCCCCACGAGCCCGCTCGCGGCCGCCGCGCCCTGCTGGAGCGCGCCACCGGCGAGTTCCTCTGGCAGCACCGCACCCGCTACGGCGACCGCCGCGAAGCGGCCCTGCACGCCGCGGAGCAACTGGGCGCGAAGGACTACCCCACGCTGCGCCAGGACGTCACCGGCATCGACTTCGCGAAGCTGGCCGAGTCCGCCTCGACGATGCTCGCGCGCACGGAGGACGCCTACCGCGACGTGCTCGCCTACGTCCTCAAGAAGGTGGACCCGCTGCTGCGCCCGCTGCCCGGCGGAGAGGCCCGCCGCCACGACTTGCAGGCCGCGCTCCAGGCGCCGTGGATGGACGGCTTCTTCCGGCGCGAGGACGCCTTCCCCGCCGTGGTGCGCTGGCTGGGTGAGTGGGGCCTGACGCCCAACGCCGGGGGCCGCATCCGCATCGACGATGAGGCGCGGCCCGGCAAGTCACCGCGCCCCTTCGTCGCCGTGGTGCGCGTGCCGGACGACATCCGCCTGGTGCTCCAGCCCCGCGGCGGCCTGGACGGCCTGGCCAGCCTCCTCCACGAGCTGGGCCACGCGCAGCACCGCGCCCACGTCTCCGACACGCTGCCCGTGGAGCTGCGCCGGCTGGGGGACGCCGCCGTGACGGAGGCCCACGCCGCCGTCTTCGAGCGGCTGCTGCTGTCGCCCGACTGGCTCAAGCGCTACCTGGGCCTGCCCACCATGGCCGCGAAGGACGCGGCGCGGCTGGCCGCATTCCAGGCCCTCACGCTGCTGCGGCGTCACGCGGCGAAGCTGTCCTACGAGCTGTCCCTGACGCGACGGGGCGCCTCCGCCGACCGCGCGGACGAATACGCCGACGGGCAGCGCCATGCGCTCTTCGTCGAGCCGCACCCCGGCTTCTTCCTCCACGACGTGGACCCGCAGCTCTACGTGGCGCACTACCTGCGGTCCTGGGCCCTGGAGACCCAGCTCACCGCGCGCCTCACGGAGCGGTTCAACGAGGACTATTGGAGGAACCCCGCGGCCGCCGCCTGGTTGAAGGGGCTGTACGCGCGTGGGGGCAGTGACGACGCGGAAGGACTGGCCACGGAGACGTCGGGCACGCCGTTGGCGTTGCCCGAGGCCGGGGAGCGCCTCGTGGCCATCCTCAACCGGTAGGGGACACCCGCGAGACGACTACTTCTTCTTGCGGAGCGCCCGGACAATCTTGTCCTTGGTCGGATTGGCGGCGGCATCCCGCGCGCGCGTGGCCGCGACGGGCTTGCTGCTGGCGGTGGCCACGGGCTTGCCACCCGCGCGAGCGCGCATCGCCTTCATGAGCTGCATCTCGATGAGGAGCAGCTCGTCGCCCAGCTCCTGGTTGTCACCAGCGGCACGGGGCAGCGGTGCACGGGTGCTGGAAGCGCCCGCACCGTGGCGCATGCGCAGAACCTTCTCCTCTTCGGCCGACAGCGTGCGCGTCTTCTCCAACGCCGCCTTGACCTCCTTGGCCGTCACCGTGCTACTTCCGACCTTGCGCTCCATCGCCGCTCCCTTGCTGTGAAGCCCCGCTGAACATCCGAGCATGTCAGACGCGTCCGGGCCGCAACCGTCGAGGATTCTAGAGGACGCAAGGGTCAGCGCAAATTTTCTTCCAACATCCCGCTGCCAGGATGTAGCGCCGACCCCTCCTCCCCGTCCGGGATGACCCCGGAGTCCCGGACAGCCGTTCACCGGGAAACGGCGCCCGCTGGGGGGCGCCCAGGTGCGGGGCTCAGGTGCCCTCTTCGTCCTCGGGCTCCGGGGCCGCCCCGGAGGACTCCGAGTCCGACTCCCCCGCCTTCTTGCGCTGGATGCCGAAGGTGTCGAGCGCGTCGGCGATGCCCTGGGGCTTGTCCGCGTCCGGCAGGAAGTCCTCGGGCGGCTGGAGCCGGGGGTCCGTCCCCACCTCGGAGAGGGCGGCCTCCAGCGTCAGGCGCAGCTCGGCGGCCTCGGGCGTCTTGTCCCCGGGCACGCCCATGCGCCCGTCCAGCCGGGCCTTGAGCACCACGGAGGTGGCGGCGTCCACCAGCACCTCGCCGTCCAGCGAGCGCGGCAGGCGGTGGGCGAAGAAGTTGGCCCGGCGGACCGTCGTCTCGTCCGCGCCGCCCTTCTTGGGCTGCGGCATGGGCGGCAGGGGCCGGGACGTGTCCGCCTGCCCGGCCGGCGCGAGCGTCACGACGTAGCGCCAGGCCGTGCGGCCCTCGTGGGTGACGGTGCCCTCGGGCGTCAGCTTGATGCGGCCCTGGAAGAGGCTGTCGAAGTCGCGGATGGCGCCCGTGAGCTCCGCGCGGGTGCGCTCGGCCATGCCGCGGTCGCGCAGGCGCTGCCGGAAGGGGCCATACCGGTTGCGGGCGAACACCTGCCCACCCACCCGCATCACCTCCAGGCCCTGGTCCCGGGAGTTCTCCAGCACGCCGTGGAAGTCCCCGCCGACCCCGCCCGGGCCGGCGCGGAAGGTGCGTGTCTCGGTGAGCTTCACGGGGATGGAGGCCTCGGAGGTCCACTCGTACCCCAGCGTCGCCTGGTAGCGGTGCGGCCCCAGGCGCTCGGTCACCTCGGCGGCGTCCATGCCCAGGATGCGGCGGGCCACCCGGGGGTTGTCCGCGACGTCCTCGGGGGGCAGCGTCTCCTTCGCGGACGCCACCGCCTTGGGCGGGTCCTCGGGCGAGAAGATGCGTGCCTTGGCCGCCTTGTCGACCGGGTCCGAGCAGCCCGCGGCGGCCAGCGCCACGGCAAGGGTGAAGGCGGACTTCTTCAGACGGCTCACGACTCCTCCGGGAGGGTACGACAGGGCCGGCAAGTTACGTGGGGCATACACGAGCGGCAAGCAGTGGCTTGCGTGCGGCCGTGCAAGGGATAGAACGCCCAACTCATGCAGAACCTGCGCGACAAGCTATTGAAGGCGGGCCTCGTCACCGAGGACCAGGCCAAGAAGGTGGAGACGAAGGCCAGCCAGGCGGAAGCCCGGCGCTCTGGCCCTCAGGAGGGCGGCCGTTCAGGCGGCAACCGTCCTCCCCCCCGCCGTGACGACAACCGGACACAAGGGGGCCCGCCCCGAGCCGAGGGCGGCGGCCGTCCCGGGGGCCCCCGTGACGCGGGCCGTCGGGAGGGCGGTGGCCGTCCCGGTGGCTTCGGCGGTGCGCCCCGGCACGGCGGAGGCCCCCAGCAGGGGCGCCCGGCCGCCGCTCCGGAGCGGGCCATCCCGAAGCTGCCCCCCATGCCAGGCTCCAAGGCCTACCAGCGCGCCGAGTCCAAGCGCCAGGTGGAGCTGGACCGGGCCCTGCGCGAGCTGGTGCTCGGCTCCCAGGTGCCGGTCGAGGCGGGCGAGACGGCGTTCTACTTCATGACCCGCAAGGGCAAGCTGCGCCGGCTGGAGCTGAGCCCGGCGCAGGCGAAGCAGCTCGAGGAGGGCGAGCTCGGCGTGGTGGAGCGGCCCGAGCCCGCGCAAATCGAGCACTCGCTGGTGCCCGCGGCGGCGGCGGAGCAGATGTTCGCGCTGTCGAAGAAGTCGGTGCGCTTCCTCAACCGCAAGGACAACCCCGTCGGCTTCATGAACGACGAGGAGCTCAAGGCGCAGCAGGCCGCCGAGGCCGCGGGCACCGCGCCCGAGCTGCCCGACGAGCCCGAGGGCGAGGGCGAGGCCCCCGCGTCCGAGCCGCCCGCCGAGGGCGAGGCCTCCACCACGGAGCCGACGCCGGCCCACGGCGACGAGCCCCAGAACGGCTGAGCGTCCGCGACGCTGACGCTTTTCCCACCCTCCCCTCCCCCACGGGCGCGGGGAGGGTGGCGTCGTGTCCCAGCCCCACCGCGACGCCTTCCCCGGCGTGGCGGAAGCTGATGTGGTGTCCCCCCTGGCCGGCCCGCCCTGGAGGTGCCACGTGGTGCAGGGATTCCTGAAGCTGCTTCCCGTCGTGTTCGTCGTCTCCGGCGGGCTCAAGGCGGTCATCCTGTGGGCCGGCTGGAAGCTGACGCACCTGAAGTCCGCCGCGCGGCTGCGCGTGTACCGGCGCGCGTTCGGCAAGGGACAGCTTCGCAGCGAGGTGCGCGCCGCCCTCATCGTCATCGGGTGCGACGCGCTGCTCATCAGCGCGTTCCGGGCCTTCCACGACGAGCGCTTCGCGCCCTTCCGTTGGACGGCGACGCTGCTGACGTTCGCGTGGATGTTCGTGATGTTCGAGGCGTGGTTCTACGTCACGCACCGGCTGATGCACACGCGCGCGTTGTACTGGATTCACGCCCAGCACCACGTGGCGCAGGTGACGAACCCCATCACCTCGCTGTCCTTCTCCGTCGCGGAGCGGGTCGTCCTGCTGGGCGGCGCCTTCATGCTCGTCACCGTGGCCGGGCACTTCATGCCCATCACCCAGGCGGGCCTGGTCCTCTACATCCTCACCAACTACTCGCTGAACGTGCTGGCCCACGGCAACACGGAGTGGGTGCCCGAACGCTTCGTGTCCTCGTGGGCCGGGCGCCTCTTCTTCACCACCACCTTCCACGCCATGCACCACGCCCGCTACCAGGGGCACTACGGGCTCTTCACCCCGATGCTGGACCGCTGGCTCGGCACCGCGTTCGCGGACTACCCCCAGGTCCACGCCCGCGCACGCGCGGGACAGGGCCTGGAGCGCCTGGGCGAGCGCATCCGCCTCGACGCACCCTCGCCCACGGTCTCCGCGCCGGCGCCAGGAGGACTGGGCACGTCTTGATGCCAGCGCGAGGGCGCGGCGCTAGGCTGCCCTCATGACGACGACTTCCAAGACGGTGGTGGTAACGGGCGCGAGCCGGGGCATTGGCCGCGCCGTGGCGCTGGCCTTCGCGAAGGAGGGCCATGACGTGTGGGCCCTGGCGCGCTCGAAGGAGTCGCTGGAGTCGCTCCGCCAGGAGGGCGGCGAGCGCATCCGGCCGCACGCGGTGGACGTGGCGGACGAAGCCGCGCTCGTCGCCGCCAGCCAGCGCATCCTCGCCGAGGGGCCTCCGCGCGCGCTCGTGAACAACGCGGGCATCACCGTCTCCGCGCCCCTGACGAAGACGCGCACCGAGGACCTGGCCCGCGTCATGGCCGTCAACGTGACGGCGCCCTTCCTCCTGTGCCGCGAGCTGATGCCCGCCATGGCCCAGGCCGGCGGCGGCCGCGTCATCAACATCGGCTCCATGGCGGCGGTGCGCGGCGTGAAGTACACGTCCGCGTATTGCGCGTCCAAGCACGCGCTGCTCGGCCTCACGCGCGCGCTCGCGGTGGAGTACGCGAAGAAGCAGGTGACGGTGAACATCGTGAACCCGGGCTGGGTGGAGACGGACATGTTCGCCGGGGCGACGTCGGCCATCAGCGCGTCCACGGGCCGCAGCGTGGAGCAGGCGCGTGACGCCCTGGCCTCCATGAACGCCATGGGCCGCATCATCACCCCCGAGGAGGTGGCCGCCCTGTGCCTCTTCCTCGCGTCGGACGCGGCGGGCGGCATCACCGGCACGGCGTACGCCATCGACGGCGGCGAGCCAGGCTGAGACTTCACTCCCAATCCGCCTGACTGCCTGCCCGGCCGCCACCCGTGGCGGGGTGTGTTGCGCAGCGGGAATCCCATCCCCACTGTGCGCGACCACCCCGGCGACAAGCGGCGCGGTGGCCAGCAATCGGGAGGCGGGCGTGAGTGGACTGCGAAGCATGGTGCTGGGCGCGTGTCTGTGGGTGGGCTGTGCCTCCTCGGTGGAGGACAGCGCGGGGCCCATGGCCGGGACACCCGCGGATGTGACGCAGACGCCCGCGCCTGGAGGTGAGACACCCGCGCCCCAGGTGCCCGCGACAGACTCGCGGGTGCCACCTCCGGAGACGTCCGCGGCCTGCTCCGGGCCGGACGGCACGGCGAGGCTCGCGTGGAGCCATGACGCGGCGTGGAACCGCACGGTGGACTTCCGCGGGCTGATGGACGCGGACGGGAACACCTACTGGACGGAGTGCGAGAGCAGCTATTGGGTGGACAAGGACCCGAGCCTGCTCGCGTGCCAGCTCGTCTCCGTCACGCCGGAGGGCACCGAGCGCTACCGGCGCGACCTTCCGCCCCCGGGCGCCTGGGCCGCCCACACCGTGGAGGGGGACCAGCTCTTCGTGACGGGCCGGCTCGCCCTGCTCTCCGCGCGGGACATCGCCACCGGCCAGGAGCGCTGGAGCGTCTCTCTGGGCGCCGTGAAGGACGAGGACCCGGCGGCGCACCACGCGCTGCGCATCGAGTCGCTCGTGCGCAGCCCGCCCTACCTCGTGGCGCTGGTGCATGACACGTTCGGAGACGTGGGCGCCGAGGACCTGCTGGTCGCGGTGCGCGCGGACACGGGCGCGGTGGCGTGGAAGGTGCCCGTCCCGCCCGTCCACGCGCCGCTCGTGGTGGACGCGGAGGGCAACGTCTACGGGGGCGCCTCCGACGTCCTGGCGCAGCGGACAGCGCTCTTCTCGTACACGGTGGATGGGCAGCTCCGCTGGAGGACGGAGCGGACGGGCGTGGTGGAGCCCACGGCCGTGGACGGCGGGACGCTGCTCCTGGGCCGCTCCGAGCTGGTGGACGCGGCCACGGGCGCGTCGCTCGCCACGCTGGCCACCGCCTCCGCCGAGTCCTTCTATTACTCGCTGGGCCGCTCCAGCTCGCCCTTCGGCCGCGCGGCGCTGCAGGCCGGCGAGCTGCTGGTGCTGCCGGACATGCGGTGCGCCACGGACGGCTGCCCCACCACGGCACATCCAGGGGGCACCTTCCTCTATGGGCTGGACCCCGAGAGCGGCGCGGTGCGCTGGCACCGGGCGGTGGGCACCTGGCCGACGGCGCCGCTGCTCACCCAGCGCGGCGCCCTGCTGTTGGTGGACCGGCCCGTGAATGAGCCGTGTGGCGAGTACGGCTGCACCGGCGATGACGCCGCCATCGGTTCGTTCCTGCGGGAGCTGGGGCCAGATGGACGCGAGCTGTCGGCGTGCGCGCTGACGGGCAAGGCGCCATACATCACCCCGCCCGCGCTGCACCGGGGCCGCGTGGTGCTGGGGGCGTGGACCAACTGGGATGCCAGCAACGACTGGACGCAGCGCATGAGCATCCGCGCCTTCGACCTGACAACGCCCGATGAGCCGGCCTCCGGCGGGTGGGTGAGCGCGGGCGGCGGCAACGCCCGCTCGGGCCAGACGAAGCCCACCGGCGGGGCGGCGCAGGCGCGGGCGGCGGGCCGGTAGCGCCGCCGGCTCCGCGCCTTAGAGGCGATAGCGCCCGACGATGGCGCTCAGCTCGGCGGAGGCCGCGGAGAGCTGGATGGCGGACTGCTCGCTCGCGGCCATGCGGTCCACAATCTGGTCCGCCAGGTCGGCCATGGAGCTGAGCGCGGCGAAGAGCTCCGCGATGCCGGCGTCCTGCTGGCTCACGGCCTCCGCGATGCTGCGCACCGTCTTGCCGTTGTTCTGGATGATGCCCGCCAGCGAGCGCAGGCTCTCACCCGCCGCGCGCACCTGCTCCAGGCCACCTTCCACCTCGCGCGCGCCGCCCTCGCTGGTGCTCACCGCCTGCGAGATGGCACGGCCGATGTCGCCCAGGATGGACTGCACGCGTGTCGTCGCGCCCGCGGACTGGTCCGCCAGCGAGCGCATCTGCCGCGCCACCACGGAGAAGGAGCGCCCCGAGTCCCCGCTGCGCGCCGCTTCAATGGACGCGTTGAGCGCCAGCACGTTGGACTGGTCCGCCAGGTCCTTCACCGTCCGGGTGATGTCGCCCACCTGCCGCGTGCGCTGATTCAGCTCCGCGACGGTGCGGCCAATCTGCTCCACGTGCGACCGGATGTGCGTGAGCCCGCCCACGCTGCCGGACACCGCCGCCTCGCCCGCCTCGCCAAAGCCGCTGGCCTTGTCCGCCTCGCGCAGGATGACCTCCACGCGCCGCGCCGCCGCGCGTGAGGCCTCCTGGAGCTGCTGCGCCGCCATCTGCGTCTCGTGCAGCGCCACCGCCTGCTGCGACACCGCCTCGTTCTGCACCGACGCGGACTCCGTGAGCTGCGTGGACGCCGTCTCGAGCTGCTCGGCCGAATGGCGCAGCGCCATCAACAGCTCGCGGAGCTGCGACATCAGCTCCGAGAACGAGCTGGCCAACTGGCCAATCTCGTCCTTCGAGCGCACCTCCAGCCCGCCCCGGAAGTCCGCTTCCGACACCATGCGCGCGGTGGCGCGGGTCAGCTCGCGCAGCGGCTCCATCATCCGCCGCACCAGCAGGAAGATGGCCGCCCCCGCCGCCACCGTGACAATCACGCCCAGCAGCACCACGAGCAGCATCGACTCGCGGAACTGCTCCGCTTCCTTCCCGCCGTCCCGCGTGAGCAGCAGCTCCACGCCCGGCCCCAGCTCCACCCGGCGCAGCCGCAGCGACACGCCGTTCACCTTCACCATGTCCGGCCGCCCCTTCCCCGCCAGCGCCGCGAGCAGGGCATCGGGCGGCACGGCGCCCAGCGCGTGCGCCACCGACGTCTCCCCCACGGTCAGCAGCCCCTCCACGCCGCGCTCGTCGCGCAGCGCCTGGAGCTCCTGCTCACCCAGAATCCGCCCCAGCACCAGGTGCCCCACGGCGCGGCCCTCATGCGTCAGCGGCTGCGCCACGGCCAGATGCGGCACGTTGCCCACCAGGACGACCTGCGCGCCCTGCTGCTTCAGCAGGCGCTCCACCCCCGCCAACGCGCCACCCGGCGTGCCCGCGCGCAAGCCCGCGGCGAGGTCCACGGCGCCGAGCAGCTCCACGCCCAGCAGCGACTGCTTCGCGCGCAGCGCGGGCTCGAGCTGCTCGGCGACGGCGCCGCTCGCCAGCGCGGCTGGAAGGGGAGACTCCGCCGCGGCGACGCGCGCCAGGGCCGTCAACGCCCGCGACTCCTGGGACAGGACGCGGCTCCACGCGGCTTCGTCCTGCGCCAGTCGCGACGTGAGCGTCTCGTGCGACCACGTCCGCAGCGACACGCCCGTGAGCGCGACGCTCAGCGTGGAGAGGCAGAGGATGACAAGGGAAAGTGCGACGGTCAGGCGCGCGGCAAGGCTGTGCGTCATTCGCTGCAAGGCCAGGGCATGGGCGGGGGGACCCAGTGGGGGGAAGGCCAGCCTACCGCGACAACGCCCTGCTGTTGAGCGAGGAACAACAGGTGGCAGGAATGACCCGGCGACCTGTCTCGCATGACACAAAGCGAGACCTACACCGATGTCGTGCACCTACGTCCCGCGCGCTTGAAACACGCGTGTCCGTGGACACCCGCCCTGGCGTTGCATTGACCGGGGTGGAAGCGGCGCGGTTGCGTGCGAACCATGCGCTCGCCCTGCGTCCCAGCCGCCCTGGCCCTGCTCGCCTTCACGCCCAGCCTGCTCCGCGCGGAGGATGTCGCCACGGAGGCCCGCGCGAAAGCCGAGCCCGCTCCCACGACGCGCAACTTCGGCAACCTGCGCGTCGGCGGCTCCACGGCGAACGGCAACGGCCGGCCGGAGCTGTGCCTGGAGCTGTCTCCCGTGGCCTTCCTGTCCGTGGAGAGCTGTGGCACGGGCAGTGGCTTCCTGCATGGAGACCCGGAGCCCGAAGTGGCGCACTTCCGCGCGAAGCTGCGGCTGGCCTCCTTCGAGGTGGAGCGCTGGGGCACCTTCCAGCCCTTCCTCGCCGGAGGCTTCGCGGAGGCGCAGGTGGGCCGCGATGACCCGGGGTTCCAGTTCTCCGGCACCGACAAGCGCCGCGTGGCGACGACGGGGCCCGAAGGAGGGCTCGGGCTGCGCTTCCTCCGCCCCCTGGCCGCGGGCTTCGAGCTGGTGGGGGACTTCAACTTCAGCCTGGCGTGGCTGCCGCATGCGCCCGAGCTCATCCAGCCCGGAGACACGTGGCTGCCATCCGCCAGCCTCTCCTTCGGCGTGGGCTTCTGACGCGCCTCACGCCTCCGCGACGCGCAGCACCACCGCGGTGATGTTGTCCTTGCCGCCCGCCTCGTAGGCGTCCGCGACCAGCGCGTCGCAGGCCTCCTGCGCGGAGGACAACGTCAGGCGCTTCATCAGGCCCTCCGTGCCCAGCGGCTCATAGAGGCCGTCCGAACACAGCAGGAACACGTCCCCCGGCTCCGCCTGCAGCCGCTGCACGGTGGGCTCCGCGTTGTCCGTGCCCAGCGCGCGGGTGATGAGGTGCCGCAGGTTGCCCGAGCCGCCCGGCGGCTCCATGCCGGCGTCGCGCAGCTCCTCGATGAGGGAGTGGTCCCGCGTCAGCGACTCCAGCTTCCCGGCGCGCAGCCGGTACAGGCGGCTGTCGCCCACGTGCGCCACGGCCGCGCCGTGCTCGCTCACCGCCAGGGCCACCACGGTGGACGCCATCTCCCGCAGGCGGCCCACGCGCTGCGCCTGGAGGTTGCGCTGCGCCAGCGCCGAGCACGCCGCCAGCAGGTTCTCCTCACGGCTGCGGCGAGGGTCCGGCACCGTGGGCCACGTCGAATCCTGGTCCTGCCCCAGCCGCAGGCCAAAGCCCACGAAGGTGTCCACGACGCACCGGCTGGCGACCTCTCCCCCCTCTTGTCCGCCCAGCCCGTCCGCCACCACGAACAGCCCCAGCTCCGGCGCGACGCAGAATGCATCCTCGTTGTGCGGTCGCCGACCGATGTGGCTCTGTCCCGCGCTGTCCATTCTCATGACTGCCTCCTCGGGCCTCCCACCAGCAAGCGGGAGGCCAGCGTCCTTCCCCCGACGGACGCATGAAACGGATACTCCGGTTCTGGGGATTCCTGGGGGGAGACCGCCACGCCCCGTGGACGAGCGCTCCTCACCCGTCCACTTGCGGACGCTGCAAGTGCCCTCCATCCGTCAACAGCCCACAGAACGTGGGGTCGTGACCCCACACCCGCGCCCCGCCCCTCCGTGGGAAGCGCCTGCCCGCCAGGACGCTCCCGTCAGGGTGCGCGACGGCTGTTGCAACGACATGAAGCGCTCCGCCAGCCCCGTCCCCTGGCAACTTCTCCGGTGACGGGACGACAATTCCGATGCGGCCCGCAGTGCGCGCCGCAGGGAGCCCCTGATGTCGACCATCCGCCGCATCACCGCGAGCATCTCCAGCGCCATCTCCCGCGCCCGGCTCGACACGAACCTGGAGTCCGTGTCCCCGCTGGCCCCACGCGAGCCGCTGCAACCCGTGCCCGCGGTGCGGCGGGGCTTCGCCGATGAGAGCGAGTTCCAGGCCGAGGTGGATGACCTGGACACGTCGCTCACCGCGCACGCGCCGAAGCTCGCGGGCCTGGACGGGGCGCAGGTGGACGCGGAGGCCCCCGAGCACCTGCGCGTGTTCGCGGGAGAGAGCTCGTTCGAGTCGGCCCCGCCGCGCTACTCGCAGCTCCTGGGCTCGCAGCTCCCCGCCTCGCTCGGCGCGCCTCGCGAGTCCGTGAGCGGCGCGGCGCACCGGCCGTCCTCCCGCGGCCCCGGCGCCCAGGACATGGGCAGCGACCTGCTGTCGCCAGACGCCGCCGCGTGGGAGCTGCAGAACCGGGACACCTCCATGGCGCCCACGCCGGTGGAGGCGGAGGACGTCCTGTTCATGCTGGATGGCCCTGGCGCCGCGGCCGACCTGGAGCCCGCGTTGGAGCTGGGCCTCGAGGACCTCTTCGAGGAGGCGCCGCGCCTGCGCGCCGCGGAGGACGCCCTCTTCAGCGCTGGCGCCGAGGACGTCCCGGCGGCGCGCGCCGACACCGAAGCGGCCCGCCTGGCGGGGCTCGCGCCCACCCGCTTCGACGCACCGGTGAACTTCGCGACCGAGGCCGCGGGCATCGACGCCGTCCCGGCGGACCTGGCGACGGCCGCGGCCGGGGACGCGCGCGTGGACGACGCGCCCGCGGGCTTCGCGCTGGGCAGCGCCTACGCGGCCACCTACGGCCAGCAGTTCGCCGCGCGGCAGGCGTTGGACGCGGCCGTCAGCCCCGCGGGGCCCGACGCGTTCCTCGCGGACCCGCTGGATTTGGGCACCCTGGCGCCGGACGAGCCCACGCTCGACGACGCCGCCGTGGCGGGTGTGCTGGGCTCCATCTCCGCCAACCCCGCGGCGGCCAGCGCGCCGGTGGCCGCCGCCTTCGCCTCACAGGGCGTGGAGGTGGTCGCGGAGGCCCTGGAGCCGGAGCTGCCGCCGGACGCGAACCCCGGCGCCCCGGAAGCACCGGCGCCCGAGGAGCCCCAGGGCTGAGGTGCTCACGGCGGGGGCGGCTCGTCCTGCTCGATGTACCGCTGGATTTCGATGATCTCGCGGTTCATCTCGTCCAGGTAGCGCTGCCGCTCCTCGCCCTGCCACTCCGCGGGCGAGAACGACTCGAAGGGATAGTCCTTCGTGGTGTGCACGTACCCGCGCAGGCTCGTCATCAGCTCGCGGTCCGGGTCGCCCCGCTCCTTGAGCAGGAAGCCCTCCACGTCCCGCAGCTTCAGGGGGAAGGTGGGCACCTCGTCCAGCACCAGGTTGCCGGCGATGGTGAGCTTCACCTCCTGCTCACCGCGCTTCAGCTCCTCGTTGAAGGACACGTGCGCGAAGGGCATGCCGCTCTCGTCATCCACGCGGCCCGCCACCACGTACCGTCCGGCCTTCTGGACCTGAATCCCGAGGTAGAGCTGAAGTGAGCCCTCGGGCGACAGCACCTCGCGCACCCCGCCGGTGAAGAGCGCGGGCGGCGACGGGGTGTACATGATGTCGAAGGACGCGGCGCCCTCGGCGCTCCCCGAGCGCACCTGCACGTCCACGCGCAGCGTGCCGGAGTAGATGGGGAAGCCCTGCTTCGACGGTTGGAAGCGCCCGGTGAAGGTGCCGTCCCCTGCGAGCGCATCACCCGAGGCGCCGTCATCCGTGAAGACGAGGGGCACCGCCGGCACGCCGCCCGCGCCGGGCATGTGCTCGGCCTCGTGCGCGAGGGCGGACACCACCTGACAGGGCCTGGGCACGCGGCGCGCGTCCTCGCAGCCGACGAAGAAGTGCACCACTTCATCGCCCACAACGAAGACGCGGTCCTGCTTCAGCCGGAGCTGGATGTCGGAGCCGTCCATGTTCAGCGGGTGCGTGCGCTCCGGCTCCGCCAGCTCCATCTGGTCCGGGTGCTCGCTGGCGGGACGTGACTCCGGCGGATACCGCGTCGCCTTCATGTACGCCGCCAACGTCTCCTTCGCGCGCGCCAGCCGCCGCTCCCACAGCTCGCGCCGCGCGTCGCGCTCCGCCTCCTCCGGACCGTGCGCCGGCGCTGGCGCGGCCACCCCCGGCGGCGGCCCCGCCGGCGGTGCATCCATGGCACCGCCCGGCTTCCGGGGCGCGGACATGGCGGACGGCGAGGACGCTTCCATCACGGCGTCCTCGCCGGGGGGCTCCGCCCCCGCCTCCGAGTCCATCCACCACCACCCCATGCCGCCCAGGACCAGCGGGATGAGGGGAACGGCCCAGATTGCGTGGCGCATCCGGGACGCAGGGGCGGAGACGGTGCCGGTCGGAGTCATGTCGCTTCTTGCGGTGAGGGGGGCTCAGTACGCGTAGTCCGCCATGTACTGGCGGAGGGGGGCGATGATGCCACCCCAGTTGCCACCAGCGTAGTGGTTGTACGCCTCCCGGTCGTCGCGCAGCACCAGGGAGTGGTTCGCCCACTTCGCGCGCCCGTCGCTGGAGGGCTGGGTGAGCATGTTCAGCGTGGCACCACAGAACCAGTCACCCGGGTTGCACTGCGAGCTGCCCGCGCTGCCCGACACGCCGCCCGTCGAGTGGTACGCCACGGCCTCGTCGTCCTGCCCCGGGAGCACGAAGGAGTACGCCGTGCCCTTGGCGGCCGCGAACATGTAGAACGCCTTACCGCGCGTCTCATTGTGGTTGTACATGGCGCGCGCGTTGGTGGTCTTCAGGTCGGTCACCAGCGCGTCGCTCGTCGCCCACTCGCCGATGTCCGCCAGCTCGCTGCCGCCAGCGGCGCCCGACGCCACGCCCACCCACAGGATGTTCCAGCCCTTCTGCGTCGCGCCGCCGCTCACGTTGCCGCAGACGCCACTGGCGTTGGGCGACGCGTTCTTCACCTGACGCGTCGAGCCGCCGTACAACGACAGCGCGTAGCCAATCTGCAGATTGCCCGCGCTGTGCGCGGCGATGTAGCACTGGTTGCTCCCCGTGCAGAAGCAGTCCAGCGCGTCACGGATGCGCTCGTTCTGCGTGCCGATGCGCTGACGGCCATCCCAGTTGACGGCCTTCTTGTTCACGCCCGCCTGGGCGCTCGCCGGGCCCCAGTAGCTGAAGTCGTTGTAGTTGCCGGGCTGCGTCGTGCCGCTGTTGCGGCCGTGAATCCACAGGGTGTACCGGGCCGCTGCCGCCTCCGTGCCCGCCAGCATCGTTGCGGCGGCAAGGACCATACCGAAGAGCTTCTTCATGTTGAGCGCCTCCAGCGCTGCGTTGGGGGATGCCAGCCTGGCGGGGGACCAGGCGGCGGGCCGAACTCTAGAGGCGCGAGGTGTAAAAGGTCGAGATCATGGAAATCTGGAAGTGCGCGCCAGAACTGACGCAGCGCAGCAGCCCTGTAGATTCCCGCAGGTAGGCGACATTCGCCCCGTGCGGGTCAACGCGATGTGTCGGCCACGTAGCGCTCCAGGCGCGCCAGCGCGTCGGGCAGGTTCGTGCGGCCCAGGCCCAGGCGGAAGTGATTGCCAGGGAAGTCGTAGACGTCGCCGGGCAGCAGCAGCACGCCCTCGCGCTCGCGCAGGTCCTCGGTGAAGCGGGCCACGGGCGTCTCACGCAGCAGCCTGGGGAAGGCCACGCTGCCCGCGCGCGGGCGCACCCAGTGGAAGGTGTCCGGGTGCCGCGCGAAGAAGGCGTCCAGCAGGGCGAGGTTCTCCGCGAGCAAGGCCCGGCTGCGCGCCAGCACCCGCTCCTTCGCGCGCAGCGCGATGAGGGACAGCACCTCGCTGGGGGCGCTGTTGCAGATGGTGGTGTAGTCCTTGTAGGCCGCGCAGCGCCGCAGGAGCGCCGTGTCGCGGCAGGCCAGCCACCCCACGCGCAGGCCCGCGAGGCCAAAGGCCTTGGACATCACGCCCAGGCTGATGCCATGCGGCGTGTGGCTGGCCGCGGGCGGCAGCGTGTCGCGCGAGTCATGCTCCAGCAGCCGGTACACCTCGTCGGACAGCAGGTGGATGCCGCGCTCGCGCGCCAGCTCGCACAGCGCGTCGAAGGTGGCGCGCTCCAGCAGCGCGCCCGTGGGGTTGTGGGGGAAGTTCACCACCAGCAGCCGCGTCTGGGGCTTCAGCTCGCGGCGCAGCGCGTCCAAATCCAGCGCCCAGCCGTCCTCCTCGCGCAGGCGCAGCAGCGTCACGTCCGCGCCGGTGGCGCGCGCCACCTCGTGCAGGGACTGGTAGCCCGGCCAGGTGACGATGGCGTGGTCGCCCGGGCCCAGCAGCACGTTGACCAGCACGAAGAGCGCCTCCTCGGCGCCGGCGAAGGTGAGCACCTGGTCCGGGGACAGCCCCGGGTAGAGCGCGGCAAGCTCCTCGCGCAGCGCGGGCAGGCCCGTGGATTCGGTGTAGCCCAGCGTCAGCCCCTCCCAGCGGGCCTGCTCGTCCGGGCCGGCGAGCGCCAGCAGGTCCGCCATCCGCCAGCCCTCGATGTCCGAGGAACACAGCAGGTACGGCGCCGCGAACTCCCAGCGCGCGAAGTACCGCTCCAGCTTGAAGTCGGGGATGCGCATGCCGTGAGTGTCTGCCTGCTTCGCGGCCTGCCGTCCAGCGCCGCCCGGGAGCGGCCACGCGTGCCTAGCTTGAGTCGCGTCCTTTCCCGAACCCCTGGCCCCGCTGGAGCCCTCCATGCCCACGCTCGACATTCCCATCACCCTGTTGGACCCGGACGGCGGGTGGATCAACACGCCCGTCCATGTCTCGGAGCTGGATGAGCTCCCCGTCCTCCTCCACTTCTTCTCCGTCAAGCAGCGCGGCGGTGACGAGGACATCGACGCGGTGAAGCGCCTCATCGCGGAGTTCGCGCCGCGCGGGCTGAAGGTCATCAGCGTGGACGTCACCCACTCCGCCAAGGAGCTGCGGGACACCAACGCGGTGGAGGCCTTCGCGCGCAGGCACGGGCTCTACCACCCCATCGCCGTGGATGACGGCTCCATGGCGCGGGCCTACGACGTGGCGGACACGCCCGCGTGGCTGGTGTTCGACGCGGACGCTGGCCGCCTGCGCCACCACTTCTCCGGGCGGAACGCGTCCCGCCACGTCCGGCAGGTGCTGGAGCGCTTCGTCCAGGCCGGCGCCGCGGCCCCCTCCCCCGCCCTCTGAACCAGGAGCCCACCATGGCGACTCGCCGCAAGGATTCTGACTCGTCCCGCTTCTCGCTCGGCACCGTGGCCGCGGCCGGCATCGGCGCGGCGCTGGGGCTGCGCCGCATCCTCCGCTCCCGCTTCCAGTTCAAGGACCGCACCGTCCTCATCACCGGCGGCTCCCGCGGCCTGGGCCTGGTGCTGGCGCGGCAGTTCGTCAAGGAGGAGGCCCGGGTGGCCATCTGTGGCCGCGACGAGCTGACGCTGGAGCGGGCCCGCGAGGAGCTGGAGCGCGCTGGCGGCGAGGTCTTCGCCATCCCCTGTGACGTGCGAGACCCGGTGCAGGTGGAGGCCATGGTCTCCGCCATCCACGAGCGCTGGGGCGCGGTGGACGTGCTCGTCAACAACGCCGGCGTCATCCAGGTGGGGCCGCTGGAGTCCATGACGCTGGAGGACTTCCAGGAGGCCGTGGACACGCACCTGTGGGCGCCGCTGTACACCACCCTGGCCGTGCTGCCGGAGATGAAGCGGCGCGGACAGGGGCGCATCGTCAACATCGCCTCCGTGGGCGGCAAGGTGAGCATCCCCCACCTCCTGCCGTACTCGGCCAGCAAGTTCGCGCTGGTGGGCCTGTCGGACGGCCTCCGCGCGGAGCTGCGCCAGGACGGCATCCTGGTCACCACGGTGTGTCCGGGGCTGATGCGCACCGGCAGCCCGCGCAACGCGTACTTCAAGGGCAACCACGAGGCGGAGTACGCGTGGTTCTCCACCGGAGACTCGCTGCCCGTCACCTCGCTGAGCGCCGAGCAGTCCGCGCGAAAAATCCTGGCCGCGTGCCGGCGGGGCGACGCCGAGGCGCTGCTGGGCGCGCCGGCGAAGCTGGCCGCCGTGGGCCGCGCGCTGGCGCCAGGCCTGACGGCCACCCTCACCGCCTGGGTCAACCACTTCATGCCCCAGGACAGCAGCCAGGACCGCTACACCGGCAGCCAGAGCGAGACGCCGCTGACGCAGTCCTGGCTCACGGAGCTGACGCGCCGCGCGGCCGAGCGCAACAACGAGACGGAGGTGCCGCTGCACTGACAGCGGCTCGCGGGCGTCAGTCCCGCGCCATCTCCATGGCCCAGTGGCCCCGGTGCTCGTAGGCCAGGGCCAGCTGCTCGCGCAGGGCGGCCAGCATCCGCGTGTTGCCGTCCTGCTCATAGCCCTGGAGCGCCTGCTGGCAGCGGGGCACGCGCGTGAGGAACTCCTTCAGCGCGTCCACCGTCAGCGCCTTCACGTACATGCCGTAGCCGAGCTGCTCCAGGTACAGCGCGTTGATGACCTGCTCGAACTGGCCCACCAGCGGCACGCTGAGCACCGGCTTGCGCAGGTACACCGCCTCGCTCATCAGCGTGTAGCCGCCGCTGGCCACCACGCCGCGCGCGGTGCGCAAGTCATCGATGAAGCCCTGCTCGCTGAAGGGCCGGTACGTGAGGTTGCCGTCCACCAGGTCCTCGGTGAGGTCCCGGCGCAGCCCGTACACGCGGCAGGGGATGCCCGCGGCCTTGAGGATGTCCGGCAGCGCCGTGTTCGTCGTCGCCGTCTGGTACACGAGCAGGTGCTCGCCGGGCTCGGACTTCGCTTCGATGATTTCGGGGCGCAGGATCGACGGGGCCAGCGTGGTGCGCCGCTTGCGGAGCTCCGGGTAGAAGAACGTGGTGACGAGGTAGTGGAAGGCCCCCGGCAGCTTCGCCTTCACGATGGCGCGCGACGTCTCGAAGCCGTCCTCGTGGCCCGCCAGCAGCGCCGGCTCGTGCTTGCACCGGTTGATGACCTGCATGTTGTCCACGCTGATGACGGGCAGCCGGTGGTTGCGGGCGAACATGTAGCTGAAGGACTCGAAGTCGCTCACCACCACGTCCGGGCGGAATTCGTCCACCAGCTCGAAGTACTGGCGGATGTTCTGCGGCCAGCCCTTCACGGCGCCCGTGAGGTTCTGCAGCACCGTCTGCCACTTCTTCACCGAGTTGCCCTCGTACGCGAGCGTCAGCCCCCAGATGCCGTGCACGTTCTGGAAGCGTTTGGCCAGGTAGTCCTGGGCGCGGCCGGAGACGACGATGTGGACCTCGTGCTCCTTCGTGAGCTCCTCGAGGAGGACGCGGGAGCGCGTCGCATGGCCCATGCCTTCGCCGACGACACCGTAGAGGATTCGCATGCCCGCCAGCATACGCGCCCGCCACGCCCCCGGTTGAGCCCGCCCCGCCCTCGCGGCTATAGCTGCCCGCATGCCCGCCCCTCCGGAGCCCTCCCCCCCTCAGCGCTCGTCCCTGGGACGCTCGGCGGCGACGGGCCTCTTGGGCGGCCTGCTGCTCGGCGGCCTGGGCCTGCTCGCCGTGGGCCTGAAGAACAGCTTCATCGCCCCGGGCTGTGACGGCCTCTCCAGCCCTGAATGCCAGCTCTTGACGGACGCCACCCGGGAGGTGGGGCGCGTGCAGACGCTCGGCGGGGGTGCCCTGACCGCGCTCGCCGCCTCCCTCTTCGTCCTGTTCCGCCCGCGCCCGCCCGCCCCGCCCGAGGGGCCCGAGGGCTCCTGAGCCCTGGCCGCAATCCCCCTGTCGTCCGATGAGCGGCCGGAGGGAGCCCTGGCGGGTTAGGTACTTTGCCCGCGAAGGAAAGGCATTCTAATTAACACTGGCCTAATCATTGGGTTTGGGGGTAGGAGACGGACTTATGCAGCTCGAATCCTTGAAGATGTTCTGCGACGTGGTCGAGACCGGTTCGTTCTCCCGCGCCGCGCAGCTCAACCACGTCACGCAATCGGCGGTGAGCCAGCAGATTCGCGCGCTGGAGAACCGGTATGAGCAGAAGCTCCTGTCGCGCAGCGCGCGTCAGGTGACGCCGACGCCGGCCGGGGAGCGGCTGTTCCGCGGGTGCAAGGAGATCCTCGCCCGCTTCTCCGAGGTGGAGCAGGAGATTCGCGAGCAGGCCACCGAGGTGGCGGGCACCACCACGGTCTCCACCATCTACTCGGTGGGGCTGCACGAGCTGAACGCGGTGCAGAAGCAGCTCCTCAAGTCGCACCCCAAGGTGAACATGCGCCTGAACTACCGGCGCAACGACCAGGTGTACGACGACGTCATCCTGGGCGCGGCGGAGATTGGCATCGTCGCCTACCCGCAGCCCCGCGCGGGCGTGGACATCCTGTCCTTCCGCGACGACAAGCTGGCCGTCGTCTGCGCGCCGGGCCACTCCTTCGCCACGAAGCAGAAGGTGAGCCTCACCGCGCTGTCGGGCGTGCCCTTCATCGCGTTCGACCGCGAGGCGCCCACGCGCAAGGCGCTGGACCGGCTCTTCCGCGAGAAGAACATCGACATCAACCCGGTGATGGAGATGGACAACGTGGAGACCATCAAGCGGGCGGTGGAGATGGGCCTGGGCGTGGCCATCCTCCCCATGGCCACGGCCATGGGCGAGGTGAAGGGCGGCTCGCTGGTGGCCAAGCCCTTCGCGGAGGGGCCCGTGTCGCGCCCCATTGGCCTGCTCATCCGCAAGGGCAAGTACCTGGACCGCGCGTCCGCCGCGGTGCTGGAGGCGTTCAAGGCCGCCGCCAACCTGCCGACCTCCGACGAGGCCTGAGCGCCCGTCAGTAGAGCTTCCGGAGGCGCGCGGCGAAGAACCCGTCGAAGCCCTCCGGCCCCGGCAGCGTGCGCAGGTACGCCTGGGACAGCGGCAGCTTGAGGCCGGGCAGCACGGGCGGCTCGGCCGTCCACTCCGGGTGGCTGCGCAGGAACATCTCCACCTGGTCCTGCCCCTCCTGCGGCTCCATGGTGCACACCGCGTAGACGAGCAGCCCGCCGGCCGGCACCGCCTCCTGGCAGTTCTCCAGGATGCGCCGCTGGAGCGTGGCCAGCCGGGAGATGTCCTCCTCCTTGCGGCGGTAGCGCAGCTCCGGGTGGCGGCGCAGCGTGCCCAGCCCCGAGCACGGCGCGTCCACCAGGAACGCGTGGAACTCGCCCCACGCTTCAGGGAAGGGCTCCGCGGCGTCGTGCGCGTAGGCCTTCAGGCGCGGCTGCAGGCCCAGGCGCTTCGCCTCCGCCTCGATCTTCCGCAGCTTGTGCGCGTGCAGGTCCACCGCGACGACGTCATGGGACTGCGCCTGGTGACAGGACTTGCCGCCCGGCGCGGCGCACGCGTCCAGCACGCGCGCCGTCTCCGGAATCGCCCCGTAGACGCCCACGAGCTGCGCGGCCTCGTCCTGCACCTGCCACAGCCCCTCCGCGTAGCCGTACACGTCCTCCACCCGGCCCACCGGCGGCAGGGTGATGCCCACCGGCGACACGGTGGTCGCCTTGGCGTCCACGCCCATCTCCTGGAGCTGGGTGAGCAGCGCGTCGCGCGTCACCTTCGCGGTGTTGGCGCGCACCACCACCGCCGGGGCCTGATTGTCGGCCACCAGCATGGCCTCGGCGCGCTCGCGGCCGAACTGGCGCAGCCAGCGCTCCACCAGCCACTGGGGGTGGCTCTCCCGCACGGACAGGTGGAGCGCCACGTCGGACGCCGGGGGCAGCGGCGGCGCGGGCAGGTCCGCCAGCTTGCGGAGGATGGCGTTGGTGAAGCCCGCCGCGCGCGTCAGCCCCACTTCCTTCAGGGCCTGCACCGTCTCCGCCACCGCGGCGCGCGCGGGCACGCGGGTGTGGAAGATTTGATAGGCGCCAATGCGGAGCGCCGCCAGCACCTTGTCCTCCAGCGCGTCCAGCTTGCGGTCCGCGAAGCGGGCAATGGCGTAGTCCAGCGCGAGCTGCCGCCGGGTGGCGCCGTAGGCCAGCTCGGTGACGAGCGCCGCGTCGCGCGGGTCCTTCGGCGGCGATTCGGACAACTGCGTGTCCAGCACGACGTTGAGGTAGGCGTCCGTCGCGCGGACGCGCGCGAGGACGGTGATGGCGAGGGCGCGGGCGTTCATCCTTCGTCGAGCCGGGTCAAGAGGTCCACGAGCTGCTCATCCGAGAGCCGCGTCGCGGGCAGGTTGGAGAGGGTGAGGCTCTGGAGGCTCTCCTCCAGCAGCTCGCGGTGGCCATGCTCCGCCGGAGCGCCCCGCTGCACCGCCTGATACTGGGAACGCGCCCAGGTGGCCAGCTCGGCGGCGGAGAGCCGCCCCGCGAGCCGGTCCGAAATCTTCTGGCGCACCAGCGCGCGCGTGAGCAGGTCCGCCGCGGGGGTGAGCCCCTTGCCGCCGCGCCCCAGCGTCTTCGCCTGGCGGGCCGCGCGCAGGTCCTCCACCGGCGCCAGCTTGCGGCCCAGCGTCTTCGTGGGCCCCGCCGCCTTCACCGCGCGGGCCAGGGACTTCGCCGTCTCCGACGAGCCCTCCCTGCGCGGGGCGCGCTTGAGCACGGTGATGGGCGTCACCTTCGCGCCCCGGGTGGCGCTGCCCTTCTTCTTGCCCAGGGGCTTCTTCGGCTCCGGCTGCGCCGTGGTGAAGACGCCGCTGCCGAAGGTCTCCAGGGCCTGCAGGTAGGGCTCGAAGCCGGGCCCGCCGTGAATCTGGAGCACGCAGGCCTCGCCCACCACGGACTCACGCGCGGGGGGCTTGAGCAGCACCTCGATGGCGGGCAGCCCCGCGGCCTCCAGCCCTTCCTTGAGACAGTAGGAGCCGAACAGCCCGGCCGGGTTGATGATGATGCCGTCCAGCGCCTCCAGCTCCGCGCCGAGCGTGTCGAGCAGGTCGCCCTCGTGGTTGGACTGCACCACCGTCAGCTCCAGGCCCAGCGCCTCCGCGCGGGCCTGCATCGCGGCGTCCAGGTCCTCGAGCCGCCCGCCGGACGTGTCATCCCGCACGCCCAGCAGGTTGAGGTTGGGTCCATGCAGCACCAGCAGTCTCATGCCCATCACCCGTTCTCCCAATCAGCCCGCGACGAAGGGCTGGCTGCCCGGCGCCAGCTTGTGCCCCTGCAGGAAATCCGCGGCGCGCATCACCCGCTTTCCCTCCGGCTGGAGGTCCAGCAGGACCAGCGAGCCCTCGCCGCATGCCACCTCGATGCCGTCCGGGCCGGACGCCAGCACCGTGCCGGGAGCCCCACTACCACCCCTGGCCGTCGCGCGGTGGACCTTCAACAGCTTTCCGCCCAGCGTGGTGAAGGCGCCGGGCCACGGCGTGAAGGCCCGCAGGCGGCGCTCCAACTCCACCGCGGGCCTCGTGAAGTCCAACCGGCCCTGGTCCTTCTCGATGATGGGGGCCAGCACCATGCCCTCGGAAGGCTGCGGCACCGGCTTCAGCTCGCCGCGCAGGTAGGCGGGCAGGTATTCGCGCAGCACCTCACCGCCCAGCGCCGCCAGCTTCGGGTACAGCGTGGCGCTCGTGTCGTCCGGCGCGATGGGCATGCGCTTCATCGCCAGCACCGGGCCGGTGTCCAGGCCCTCGTCCATCACCATCAACGACACGCCCGTCTCCGCGTCGCCGTGGGCGATGGCCCACTGGATGGGCGCGGCGCCCCGGAAGCGCGGCAGCAGCGAGCCGTGCACGTTGACGCAGCCGTGGGTGGGCAGCTCCAGCAAATCCTTGGGGAGGATGCGGCCATAGGCCGTCACCACGCAGATGTCCGGCGCGTACTGGCGCAGCGCCTCCGCGAAGGGCGGCGTGCGCAGCTTGGTGGGCTGGAGCACGGGCACGCCGCGTGACAGGGCCAGCTCCTTCACCGGCGGCGCCGTCACGGTGTTGCCGCGGCCCTTGGGCTTGTCGGGTTGGGTGACGACGGCCACCACCTCTCCCAGTTCGAAGCAGGCGGCCAGGGACGCCACCGCGAAGTCGGGGGTGCCCATGAAAACGATGCGGGGTCTGCTCATGGTGTCGCGCTTCTCCTGCGCCGGGCGACTCAGGCCACGGACTTGAAGGTGCTCCCGGTGGGGGTGTCCACTGCCTGACGCTTGCGCGTGTGCAGGGCGCTCAGGGTGCCCAGGGCCTCCAGGGCCTCGGGCGTGGTGGCCACCGGCCGGAGGGCTTCCAGCACGGTCTCCAGCGCGTAGGCCTCGTCCGCCTCGCGCTCCCGGATGCGGGTGACGGCTTCACTGAAGCGGTCGAAGAACAGCTTGAGCTCGTCGCCGCGCCGCAGCGGGCGCAGCCGGGGATAGCGGCCCGCCGCCAGCGCCGCGACGTAGAGGCTCATGACATGGACGGGGCCCGCCACCCGGTGGGTGAACACCAGGCCGAAGAGGCCCAGCGCCACCGCCGCGCCCAGCGTGCCCAGCCCCGTCAGCCACAGCAGCGTCTGGCCGCCGTCCACCCCGGACGCCACGGAGGACACGTGGACGCGGTGCGCCAACAGCCCGAACACCCCGATGCCGCCGGCGCCAATGCCCGCCAGCAGCAGGATGTATTTGAGCTGGAAGGGCCGGTCCAGGATGTACGTCCGGCGGATGTGGCTCGGGCGCACCGTCTTTTGATTCCCATCGGACATGTCGTTGACCAGCGTACCCCAGGTGCCGGGGGCGGTTTGCTTCCTTCCTCGCGCGAGGTTTACACGGAAGACAGGACAACCTCGCAGACGCACTGGAGACCGAATGACGCGCTCTCTCACCGCGTTGTGTGTTGCGCTTTCCTTCCTGACGTTGGCTGGGTGCAAGGGGGACCCGGCGACCCCGGAATACTGGGAGTCGAACATCCAGCAGAGCCGGCGAGCGGAGGACCGCATCCGCATGGTGGAGGCCATGCGCTCCTCCGGGAAGCTGAATGAAGGTTTCCTGCCCATGCTCCACGAGCAGCTCGACACGGAGCGCAAGCCGGAGGTGCGCGCCGCGCTGGCCCGCGCCCTGGGCGACTTGAAGCATGCCTCCTCCGTGGAACCCCTGACGAAGGCCCTGGACCCGGCGGCGGGGGACATGCCCGCGCAGCTCGCCAACAAGGCCATCGTCGCGACGCTGGGGACCATTGGCGACCGCCGCGCCATCCCCGCGCTGGTGCCGCTCTTGCGCGCCAAGGACAACTACACGCGCATCGAGGCGACGCAGGTGCTGGGCGACATGAAGGCGAAGGAGGCGGTGGAGCCGCTCATCGCCCTGGCCACGGACGACACCGTGGAGCCCTTCCTCAACAAGAAGGCCATCGAGGCGCTGGGGGACATCGGTGACGCGCGCGCGGCGCCCGCGCTGGTGCGCATGCTGACCAAGGAGCGCAAGGGCAAGTCCTTCTACGTGGAGAGCTCCTTCGCGCTGTACCAGCTTGGCGCGCCCGCGGCGGACGCGCTGCTGCCGGCGCTGGAGGGCCAGGACGCGGAGCTGCTGAAGTGGGCGCGGTCCAACGGCGTCAACCCCGCCAGCTACGCGATGAAGGCGGCGACGGTGCTGGGCGACTTGCGGGAGAAGCGGGCGGTGGCCGCGCTGCTCAAGCAGCTCGCCTTCACCAACGCGGACCCGCAGATTCAGGCCCTGGTGCGGATGCAGGCCGCGGACGCGCTGGCGCGCATGCGCGCGCCGGAGGCGGTGAAGCCGCTGGCGGGGCTGGTGGCGGAGACGGACCCCACCGTGCGGGACGCCTACGTGCGCGCCCTGACGCGCCTGGGGGGACGCGACGCGCTGCCCGCGCTGGAGAAGGCCGCGGGCACCGGAGACTGGTACGCGCGCGAGTCCGCGGTGAAGGGCCTGGCCATGCTGGGCGACGCGCGCGAGCTGCCCGTGCTCCAGAAGCTGGCGGCGGCGGAGCCGGCGCGGACGGCCGCGGACTGCAAGCAGGCGGACGACGACGGCTGTGACGACCCGGCGGCGCTGGGCAAGAAGCGGGCGGACCAGATTTCCGGCCAGGCGAAGCTGCTGGAGGCGGCGCAGGCGTGCGCGGGCAACGCGGGCTGCTGGGTGCAGCGCATGGAGAAGGCGGACCCGGTGCTGCTGGAGCGCGCGGCGCTGGAGGTGGGCCGCGCGGGCACGGCCGAGCACGCGGTCGCGCTGGCGGCGCGGCTGGGCGAGCGCGACACCGAGGCCCGCCTCGCGCTGGTGCTCGCGGTGGGCTGGCTGGTGGAGGGCTCGCGGGACACGGCGAAGAAGCTGCGCCAGGCCGCGCTGCCCACCCTGCGCAAGCAGCTCGCGGACGAGCAGGGCAACACCCGGTTCGTCAGCGTCAACGAGGACCTGCGGCGGCTGGTGGCGACGCTGGACCGGACCTGAGGCCCTCCTTGAACAGCAGCGGCGGGACGCGCTCCGCCGCGTGGTGCAGCACGGTGAGCTGACGCAGGAGCCGCTCCACGTGCGTGCGCACCAGCGGCTCCGCCCCACCCTTGGGCGCCGGGGTGGGCATGGGCGCGGGCCGCCGCTGCTGCTCCACGGCGGCGGCCAGGTCCTCCAGGACGCAGACGACGAAGCGCACCACGTCCGCCAGCTCCCGGGGCGCCGCGCGCTCGCTCCGGCTCGCGGCCAACGTCGTCACCGCCGAGGTGAAGCGGCGCGCGTAGACGAGCAGGGCCATCACCGGCTCCAGCTCCCTGGCGGGCCCCCTCCACTCCCCCAGCAGCCGCTGGAAGGACGCCTCCGCCGACAGCAGCGCGAGCCCCATCCGCCGCCGGGCCTCTCGCACCGGGGCCTCCGCGTCCGACGACGCGGAGGCCACCGCCATCACGTAGTCGCGGTCCGCGCGCAGGGCGGAGGCCACCTGCTCCGGCAGGCGCAGGTGTTCGGGGCTGGGCCACAAGAGCCGCATCCCCGCCAACGCAATCAAGCCGCCCAGCAGCGTGTTGACGATGCGGACACCCGCCAGCTCCCAGTCTCCCGTCTGGAGCTCCGCGAGCAGCACCAGCGCTGGCGTCAGCAGCACCTGGAACGCGGCCAGGCTGAGCGGCTGGAGGCTCATCGCCACGGCGAACAGCACCACGATGGCCAGCAGGATGATGGCCGGGTCCCTCACGAGCGCCACGAGCCCCGCCGCCAGCCCCGCGCCCAGCAACGTGCCCGCGATGCGCTGAAGGCTCCGCTGGAAGGTGAGCCCCGCGTAGGGCTGGAGCACCACGGTGACGGTGATGATGACCCAGTAGCCGTGGTTCAGGTCCAGGGCGCTCACGAGCGCCATGGCCAGGGACGCGGCGACGCCCAGGCGCAATGCATGGCGGAAGATGACGGAGCGGACGTTGAGGTTCTCCCGCAGGGGCTCCAGGGGGGATGATGGCGGCGCCTTGCTCGCGGGCCGGGACGGCAGGGACGGCGTGTCCGGCACGGGCGCGCTGTCCTCCAGTCGCGCCGCGACGTCCACCGTGGCGTGCGCATAGTCGCGGAGGCGGTCCAGCAGCGAGTACACGTACTGGTAGCCGGCGCGCGCCTGCTCCGGAAGGTCTCCCGCGGCCGCCAGCGCGCGCTTCACCCGCTCCGCGCTCCAGGCGGGAGGGCCGCTGCCCCCGCCCTCCTTCTCCAGCGCCAGGCGGACGCGGCGCAGGTCCGCGGCCAGCTCCGCGAGCGCGCGCTGCACCTCGGAGCGGAGGGCGTGGTAGCGCGGCTCCGCGGGCGCCACCTCCAACATCTCCGTGAGGGCAATCAGCGTCACCATCATCGCGTCCGCGCCCTCGAGCAGCACCAGCAGGTGCTCACCCCGCCCGCTCTCACCCGCCCGGCCCATGCGCGTGGAGGCCAGCACGGTGCGCGCCTGTTCGATGAGCTGGCGCATGCGGGCCTGCCAGGGCGCCACTGGCAGGACACCCGCGGCGACGGGCAACCCTTCCAAGGGCCAGCGCCCGACCTCCTCCGCGTGCTCCGCCAGCGCGTCGTAGCACCGGGCGATGGCCATCCGCGCCGGGCGGTAGGGGAACAGCGGCCACAACAGCAGCGCGAGGAACATGGCCCACGCGCCGCCCACCAGGAACAGGCCGGAGCGGAGCAAGGCGTCCGAGACGTCCCTGGCGGGAAGCGCGAGCGACACCACGAAGTAGTTGGCGAGCACCACGCCCATCAACCCCGGCGTGTCGCCATAGGAGCGCGCGAAGCCGCAGGCCGTCACCCAGAGCAGCGTGACGATGACGGCGGCCCAGGCCGGCAGGTGCAGCGCCGCGGCGAGCCCCACCACGGCCCCCATCAGCGTCATGGCCCCCATGGTGCGCGCGCGGTAGCCGTACGGCCCACCCCGGTCCACCAGGGCGACGAACAGCGCGGACAGGCCGACCCAGGTGGCCGCCGGCAGGTGCAGCAGCGCCGCCGCGGCCAGGGGCGCGCCCACCGCGAGCGCTGCCCGCAGCCCGGCGCCATACGCGGGGCGGCCCGGCTCGACGCGGAGGAAGGCCTGGAGGTGGTGGTGAAGCGAACCCATTGCGGGACGTAACGCGCGCCCCTCCACACGGGCAACCCGCTTCGCGCCAGCGGCCCACGCGCAGTGGCGTTTCTAATGCGCCCACCCCACCCGGCGGCATCCGGGCCCGCATACTGCCTCCGAACGGACAGTGCCCGGGCGGCCAGGCGCTCGCGCTCGTGGCAGTTCCCCGGACGAGTGTCAGCAACGGAGGGAGCGCCAGTCTCAAAGGTTCGAACAATGATGCGTGCCCTCCCGGGAGGGCACGTCGCCATCGCCGATGCCCGTGCAGCCGAAGCGACGTGCTCCCAGAATCGGCTCAAGGTGCTGCGCGTCCGCCAATCTCCGGAAAGCGCTCGTAGGTCCGCTTGAGCGTGTCCAGGTGGGTTGGGTCGTCCAGGTCGAGCGGTGCGTCGGTGAGCTGCACGACCCAGCCGCCCGATGCCGTGCGCCGCGCCCGTGAAAGCAACTCGGCGTCACGGGTCGGGTCCGGAAACCCAATGACCTGCGAGGCGGCAGCCGACCAGTAGTTCAACCACCCCAGGTAACAGGGAATCTCGGGCGCACGGATGTGCTCGAAGAGCTTCAGGGCAGGCAGCCCCCGACGTGGGGACGGCGGCCCCTCCAGCGTGGGTGCTGTCTGATACGCGATGTCCACCGCAGCATCGTGAGGGGTCGCACGGCCCCAGAACGCGCGTGTACCCTCCGCTACGCGCTCCAGCATCGCCGCCGCCGCCGCAACAACCGCCGCATCGAGCGGCAACTTCGCATGGACTTCAAACAGAGCCTGACCGCCAGGGCTGAAGAGTCCCGAGCTTCCCCTCCCCATCACCGTCACGGGGTAACTCTCGTCCCCGTTACACACCAGAGGGAAGCCTCCGTCCTTGATTTTCTCTACGAGCCACGCGTCGCGCTGTGGCAACGCAGCAAGCCGTCGCGACCCGGTAACTCTCCACTCCAGACGCAAGCCAGGGAGCGCCTTTTCCATCCCATGAACGACAGCGAGCGGGCGTTCATCGTCACCGACGAGTGCAGGCGCGTAGACGGTCAGGACTATGCGATTCTGGCTGGTCATCGTTTGCATCCCGTGACGACGATCCTGAGGGAGGGAACAACAGCGAGCAGTGCGTCTTTGTGCGCTTGGGTGCTCACCCCCATGATGAAGCCATAGCCACACGCCGCCGCAGCTTTCCGCTCCCTTTCTATTTGTTCCAACTCCTTCTCGATCTCCCGTTCCTGGATGAAGTCAGGATACGTATCAAATCGATGGGTCTTGATCTCCCACAGCACGCGCACGCCGACTTGCAGCGCATCGAAGCGCTCGCCGCCCACGAAGACGTCCATGCCCGGATATCGGTTCGGCGGAAACCTGTCGGCGCACTCGTTATGCGGGGCATCTCTGCCCGCGTGCGGCACCGGGACGGGCCTGCACTCAGGACGATGCTCTCGGTCCAAGGGGTCGGTAAGCACCGGAGGGAACCCATCCTGCCCTGATGGCTCAGGCTTGAGCTTTCGGTGCGTCAAACGTGCCTGCGCATTGGATGGCCGCGCTTGGGTCTCGGGCTTGGCTCGCTCGCGAGACGCCCGCCGATATGCATCCAGTTCCTCTTTGATGGCGACTGCCACCACGACCGCACCGGCGACAATCACGGCTCCAACGATGAGCTCGGGTGCTATCAGGATGCAGACGCCCAACCCAATAGCAGCGGCCCCCGCAGAGGCAACACTGCATTTTCCCGTGACATCGCGAAACGTGATCCGGTCATGGTCGAGCGCGTGAAAGCACCTCTCCACGAGCACGCTCCATTCATTGGATGCCTCCCGCACCACGCATCGCCCGCCATCCATCCACGGCAACGTCGCTGCTCGCTGGAGGTTGGCGACCCTCGGGTTCCAGGGCGCACGCGCTCTTGGGCTCGGGGTCGACGTGGCGCAAGCCGAGAGGAAGAGCAGAAGTGCTGCGCAGGCGCGGAGTCGCATTGCTTCGTCCTTTCCGCAGAGCCAGCGAGCTGTGGGGCCAGGCTGGCAGCATGCAGAGCATGCCAGCAGCCGCGCATCGCGTAGATACTCGGAACGTGCCGAGGCACGGCGGCATGGCCCGGAGCGTCCCAGCACAATCGGCGGCGTACGTCGCGGAGCAGCAGCATCAATCAGGGCAGCCCGCCGCTCATGACGCTCAGGGTCGATTCGGGTGCCTACCCCGCCTCCCGCTCCGGCCCCACGTCCTCGAAGTCCTCCTCCACGGGCGCGGCCTCCTGGAAGGCGCTGGGCAGCAGGCTGAAGGGCAGCACCTTCGCCAGCGCCGCGAGCAGCAGGACGCCGCCCGGCGCGGCGAAGATGGCCAGCGCGGGAATCGCCTTGGCCACGTCGATGAGCTGCGCGCGCATGCGCTGACGCTCGTCGCCGGTCAGCGGCTGCCGCCGGGCCGCCTTCGTCAGCAGCACCGCCAGGTCCCCCGTCTCGCGGACCTCCTGGATCAGCCGGTAGAAGTTCTTCTCCAGCGTCTCCTGGATGCCGGCCACCAGGTCGTCCCCCATGGCGCCCGCCGCGTCCGACACGGTGAAGACATCCACGATGGCGCGGTGGCGGGCGTAGAACTCCGCCATCTCCAGCTCCAGCCGGTGCAGCTCCGCGTCCGAAACCTGGAGCGCCTGCGCCAGCTCGCGGATGAACACGCGCTCGCGCCGCGTCTTGCGGCCGTCCACCAGCGCCGCCAGCAGCGTCTGCTCCAGCAGGAAGTGGCGCACGTCCACGCTGCGCACCTGGCGCACCACGTCCCGCACCGGGCGGCGGCGCGCGAAGGACTGCTTCACCGCGGCCTTGAGCTCGGACGTCATCGCCGCCGGCAGCCGCAGGGACTCCACCTGCCGCAGGATGGCGCGGCGCGCGGACAGGCCCGGCACCCGGTCCACACACGCCAGCCCCGTGAGCACGTCCACCAGCAGCGCCTTCTGCCGCGCCGCGAAGTCCAGGCGCCGCTGCGCCCGCTCGCGGTGCAGCGTGCCACGCGAGAAGTAGTCAATGGCCTGCCGGCAGAAGAGCTGCGCGTCCGCGTACTGCGCGCCGTTGTGCAGCACCAGCCCGTACACCGGGTCCCCCGCCAGCACGGGCGAGCGCTTCACCAGCGACGCCTCCACCTTCGCCGCCAGCCGCCGGGACACCGGACGCCCGGAGGCAATCGTCACATCCAGCGTCCGCGCCAGCTCCAGCTCTCCCGCGAGCACCGCGAAGAGGACCAGGAGCTGCTCGGTGCGCACGGCCGTTGGAGTCCCCACGAGCCGGCCCAGCTCCAGCGCCATCAACGCCAGGGTCCGCACCACCGCGTGGAAGAGCTGGTCCTCCAGCAAGCGCGCCTGGGACTCGGTGGGCGGGGCCAGCTCCGCCGCGGAGGGGGCGTCCGCGGGCGTGCCGTACAGCAGGCCCGTGGCGCGCAGCGTCCGGCGCAGGTGCGCGCGGGCACGGGCCCGTCCGGAGCCCAGCGGCGGGACGGACGGCGCCGGTGCGCCCGCTTCAAAGGCGACCGTCTCCGTCAGGAGTGGCAACAGCCACCCTGCCTTGGTGAAGTCCAACACCCGAACACCCCTGGACGCTCGCGGGAAGGACTCACGCGCGCGAAAGAAAGAAGCGGGATGTAACCCAGGGGCATCCCGGTTTCCACTCGGCCACGGGACAGGGTCAAGGCCCGGAAGTCAGCGGGCGTAGAACCGCCACTTCTACCGGGCCCAACCATCTCCCCCGGCGATTACAGCGCCGTCGTTACGCCGGGCTCCGGGGTCACCACCCTGGCCGTGCTGCGCAGCTTCTTCAGCTCCCCAGTCAGCGCGTCCGGGGTGCCCTGGAGCAGCGGGAAGGTGCCGTAGTGCATGGGAATCACGCTCTTGACCTTCAAGAGGCGCACCGCCTGGGCGGCCTCCGCGGGCCCCATGGTGAAGTGGCCGCCCACGGGCAGCAGCGCCACGGTGGGCTTGAACTGGGTGGCGATGAGCGACATGCCCTCGAAGGCGCCCGTGTCACCCGCGTGGTACAACGTGGGGCCCTTGTCGATTTTGAGCACGTAGCCCAGGGGCGCGCCCGCGTACTGCGCCGGCGACTTGGGGTCCGCGGCGTAGCTGCTGGAGTGGACCGCCTCCACCAGGTGGAGCGTGACGTCCTTCACCCGGAAGGTCCCGCCCGCGTTGGCGCCCACGGCCTGGGCCTCCGGCAGGCCCAGCAGGTTGATGAGCTCGAAGGAGCCGTAGACCTTGGCGCCCGTCTTCTCCGCCAGCGCCTTGGCCTCGCCCACGTGGTCGAAGTGGCCGTGGGTGAGGAGGATGGCGTCCAGCGCCTCCGGCTGCGCGGCGCCCTTGGGGGCCTTGGGGTTGGTGAGCCAGGGGTCGATTGCAATCACCGCGCCGCCCGGGCTGCGAATCACGAAGGCCGCGTGGCCCCACCACGTCACCTCCGCCTTGCCCCGGGCCGCCGCCGTCGGGGCCTTGGTGGTCGCCGCGGGCTTCACGGGCGCCGGAGTGCCCTGCGCCGCCGCCGTCCCGCCGAAGGCCATTGCCGCGCCCGCCACCACTGCCATGAGCTTCGTCCGCATATCCATCCACTCCTGATTACGAGGTGAAGACCTGCCGCCACCGTGGTGACACGTGCCCCACGGCCGGCTTGCCCCCTGACGCCACCCGAGCAGCCAATCAAGGGCCCGCCATGGATGCCCAAGTGCGGGGCACGTCTCAAGCTCGATTCGGCTGTCGATACGACGGGGGGCGTGCGCTAACGTCGGCGGCACGTGGACCACCGATTTCAAGTCAGCCTCCGCGGGGTCATCGACCTCCTGTCTCACCACCTGTACAGCTCCCCGGGCGTCTACGTACGCGAGCTGCTCCAGAACGCCACCGATGCCATCCGCGCCCGCCAGCTCCTGGAGCCCGGCCACGCTGGCACCGTCCGGCTGGAGCTGATGGAGAAGCAGGACGGCAGCCCGCCCACCCTGCTCTTCACCGACGACGGCGTGGGGCTGACGGAGGACGAAATCCACCGCTTCCTGGCCACCATCGGTGAGTCCTCCAAGCGCGAGGCCCTGGAGGCCCGCCGCAACGACTTCATCGGCCAGTTCGGCATCGGCCTGCTGTCCTGCTTCATGGTGTGTGACGAGCTGCTGGTGGTGACGCGCTCGGCGCGCGGCGACGGGCGCACGCTGGAGTGGCGCGGCCGGCACGACGGCACGTACGCCGTGCGGCCCTCCGAGCACCCGCTCGCCCAGCCCGGCACCCAGGTGTTCCTGGTGGCCCGCCCGGACATGACGCACTGGTTCACGGCCCAGCGGCTGCGAAACCTCGCCAGCCACTACGGCGGCCTGCTGCCCTTCCCCGTCCACCTCACCACGCCCGAGGGCGCCGAGCGGCTGGACACCTCCGGCGTCCCCTGGCGCCGCGAGTACGACAGCGCGGCGGAGCGGCGCAAGGCGCTGCTCGCCTACGGGCGCGAGCTGTTCGACACGGACTTCGTCGACTGCATCCCGCTGCGCTCCACTGCGGGAGACGTGGACGGGGTGGCCTACGTGCTGCCCGCGTCGCCGCACTTCAACTCGCGGCAGAAGCACCGGGTGTACCTCAAGCACATGCTGCTGTCGGAGAGCGCGGAGAACCTGCTGCCGGACTGGGCCTTCTTCGTGAAGTGCGTGGTGAACGCCAACGCGCTGCGGCCCACCGCCAGCCGGGAGTCCTTCTATGAGGACGAGGCGCTCGCCGCGGCGCGCGAGTCCCTGGGACAGTCCCTGCGCGGCTACCTGATGGAGCTGGCGCGCGAGGACCCGCGCGCGCTCCAGCGGCTGATTGCCCTGCACGGGCTGAGCGTGAAGGCGCTGGCGCTGGATGACGACGACTTCTACCGCCTCATCATCCACTGGCTCCCCTTCGAGACGTCGATGGGGATGATGACGCTGGCGGACTACCGGCGCGCGCACCCGGTGGTGCGCTACACGTCCACGCTGGACGGCTTCCGGCAGATTGCCCAGGTGGCCAGCGCCCAGGGCCTGTGCATCATCAACGCGGCGTACACGCACGACACGTCGCTGCTGGAGAAGCTGCCGCACGCGGTGCCGGACGTGCAGGTGGAGCCCTTCTCCTCCGCGGACCTGCCGCAGAGCTTCGAGGAGCTCACCCTGGACGAGCGCGAGGCCACCTTCCCGCTGCTGCGCATGGCGGAGCGCGTGCTGGCGCCGTTCCGCTGCGGCGCGGTGGTGAAGAAGTTCTACCCGGCGGAGGTGCCCACGCTCTACAGCGCGGACGCGGAGGGCGCGTTCCGGCGCGACGTCGAGCGGGCCCGCGAGGAGTCGGATGACTTGTTCGCCGGCGTGCTGGACAGCGTCGTGGCGGCGGCGGGCGGCGAGCCGGCGCAGCTCTGCTTCAACCTCCACAACCCGGTGGTGCGGCGGCTGGCGGCGGTGGCGGACCGGGACATGCTGAAGCTGTCGGTGGAGATGCTCTACGTGCAGGCCCTGCTCCTGGGACACCACCCGCTGAATGCCCAGGAGCTGGTGCTGCTGAACCAGGGCCTGCTGGGCCTCCTCTCCGCGCACCTGGGCGGGGAGGGCGGGCGCGGCGGCGACGAAGGCAGCGGCGGCGCGGGCCCCCGGGGGCTGCACTGATGAGCGGTGACTGGCGCGAGCAGGTGAAGGCGCTCTTCAACCAGGCCGGCGCCCTGGGCGAAGGCGAAGGCAAGGTGCGGCTCCTGGAAGAGGCGGTGCGCCTGGCGGACACGCACAAGGACGTGGGCCTGGGCTACCGGATGCGGGACGCGCTCATCGACGCGGCGACCTTCGGCGGCTTCCCGGACAAGGCGCTGGTGGCCTTCGCGTGGTGCCGGGGCCAGCAGAAGAAGGACCCGAAGCGCTTCGAACCGGAGGACATGTTCTGGAAGCAGAAGTGGGTGGTGGCGCGCATCAAGGAGTTCCCGCACATCACCCGCAAGCAGATCGCCGACGCGCTGGACGACGTGGAGCAGTGCTTCAAGGCCACGGACTCCGGGACGCGCGCGGTGCTGAAGCTGCGCTACCAGGCCGCGCGGGAGATGGGGGACGCTGCGGAGGAGGTGGAGCGGCTGTGGAACGCGTGGCTGGAGGCGAGGAGGGACCACCTCACCGACTGTCGCGTGTGCGAGCTGGACGACGAACTGGACCACCACGCCGACAAGGGCGAGTGGCAGCAGGTGCTGCGCAAGGCGAAGCCCATCCTGGACGGACGCAAGGCGTGCGCGGAGATTCCCCACCTGACGCTGGGCACGGTGCTCTACCCGCTGTTCAAGCTGGGCGAGCTGGAGCAGGCGCGCGAGCTCCACCGCCGCGGCTACGCCCTGGTGGCGAAGAACCGGGAGTTCCTCTCCACCGTGGGCGAGCACCTGGAGTTCCTCGCGCTGACGGACAACCTGTCGCGCGGGCTGACGCTGCTGGAGAAGCACCTGGGCTGGGCGCTGGACCACCCCAGCTACCGGGACCGCTTCACCTTCTACGCCGCCGCCGCCTTCCTGCTGGAGCGGGTGCAGGCGGCCGGGGAGCGGGACACCGTGAGCCTGCGGCTGCCCAAGACGTTCCCCCACCACCAGGCTGATGGCGGCTACGACGTCCGGGCCCTGCACGCCTGGACGCTGGAGCAGGCCCGGGACATCGCGAACCGCTTCGACACGCGCAACGGGACGGACCGCTTCGCCAGGCTCCTGGCGCGCAACCAGGTCCTGGCCGGGGAGGTCCGTCCCTTCCCCGTGGACGCGAAGCCGTGAGGCGGCGCCCCGTCAGCGCTTGAGCTTGCTGAAGGGGTTGTTGAACGGCTCCGGGCCCTTCTTCTCGGCGGGCCCTGGAGCGGGCTTCTGGCCCGTGCCCGAGGACGGCCGGGCGCCCTGACGCGGAGGCCCGCCGCGCTCCGTCATCCGGCCCGGCCCCGTGGCCCCGCCGACGTGGGGACGGCCCGACGGCTGCGGCGCCCCACCCTCCTGCACCGCGCGCACGGAGAGCGCCAGCCGCTTGCGCGCCAGGTCCACGGTGAGCACGCGCACCGTCAGCCGGTCCCCCACCTTCACCACTTCAGAGGGGTCCTTCACGAAGCGCGTGGAGATTTGCGACACGTGGACCAGGCCGTCCTGGTGCACGCCCACGTCCACGAAGGCGCCGAACGCGGTGACGTTCGTCACCACGCCCTGGAGCACCATGCCCTCCTTCACGTCCTCCAGCGAGCGCAGGTCCTCGCGGTGCTGGGGCGCGGTGAAGTCACCGCGCGGGTCGCGGCTGGGCTTCTCCAGCTCCGCCAGGATGTCCTTGAGCGTCAGCTCGCCCAGGTCCGGGCCCAGGTAGCGCCTGGGGTCAATCTTGCGCACCAGCTCGGCGTTGCCCACCAGCGCGCTCACGGCCACGCCCAAATCCCTGGCCATGCGCTCCACCACGCCGTAGCGCTCCGGGTGGACGGCGCTGGCGTCCAGCGGCTCCGTGCCGCGCACGCGCAGGAAGCCCGCCGCCTGCTCGAACGTCTTGGGCCCCAGGCCGCTCACCTTCAGGAGCTCGCGCCGCGTGGTGAAGCGCCCCTTCGCCGCGCGGTGCGCCACCAGCTTCTTCGCCAGCGATGGCCCCACGCCGGACACGTGCTCCAGGAGCTGCGGCGACGCGGTGTTCACATCCACGCCCACCGCGTTGACGCACGAGTCCACCACCTCGCCCAGCTTCTTCTTGAGCAGGCCCTGGTCCACGTCGTGCTGGTACTGCCCCACGCCAATGCTCTTGGGGTCGATCTTCACCAGCTCCGCCAGCGGGTCCTGGAGGCGGCGGCCAATGGACACCGCGCCGCGCAGGCTGACGTCCAGGTCCGGGAACTCGTCGCGGGCCACCTCGGAGGCCGAGTAGATGGACGCACCCTGCTCACTCACGGACACCACGGGGACCTGCGAGCCCAGCGCCTTCAGCGTGTCGCGCACGAAGAGCTCCGCCTCGCGGCTGCCCGTGCCGTTGCCCACGGCGATGAGCTCCGGCTTGTGCTTCTGCACCACCGCGGCCAGCAGCTTCGCCGCGCGGGCGCGCTCGTCCGCGCCGCGCTCCGAGTAGAGCGTCAGCGTCTCCACCACCTTGCCGGTGACGTCCATCATCGCCAGCTTGGTGCCCGTGCGCAGGCCCGGGTCCAGGGCCAGCACCGCGCGGGCGCCCGCGGGCGGCGTGAGCAGCAGGTGGCGCAGGTTCTCCCCGAAGACGCCAATGGCCTGCCGGTCCGCGCGCTCCTTCAGCTCCGCGCGCAGCTCCGCCTCCAGCGAGGGGCCCATCAACCGGTCCCAACTGTCCTCCACGGCGGCGCGCAGCTCCTGCGCGAACAGGGACTGCGGCTTCGTCACCACGCGCCCGGCGAGCAGGCCCTTCACCTCGTCGTCCGGCAGGGAGAGCTTCACCTTCAGCACGCCCTCCTCCTCGCCGCGCAAGAGCGCCAGCACGCGGTGCGAGGGGGCCTGGGACAGCGGCTCCTCGTGGCCGTAGTAGTTCTCGAACTTGGTCGGCTCGCCCTTCTTCGCGGACACCACGTTGGAGCACAGCGTGCCCCGGCGCGCGCTCACCTCGCGGGCCTCGCGGCGCAGGCCGGCGTCCTCGGCCACGCGCTCGGCGCAGATGTCCCGCGCGCCCGCGAGCGCCGCGGCCTGGTCCGGCACGTCCTTCTCCGGGTGGATGTAGGGGCGCACGCACGCGGCCACGTCCTCGCCGCGCCGGCCGTCCTGCTTCCACAGCAGGTCCGCCAGCGGCTCCAGCCCGCGCTCCCGGGCGATGGCGGCCCGCGTGCGGCGCTTGGGCTTGTACGGGAGGTACAGGTCCTCCAGCTCGGTGCGCGTCTTCGCCGCCTTGAGCGCCTTCGCCAAGTCCGGCGTCAGCTTCCCCTGCTCCTCGATGGTGCGGAGGATGGTGTCGCGCCGGGCGTCCAGCTCGGCGCGCTCGGTGGCGCGGTCGAAGAGGGTCTGAATCTGGACCTCGTCCAGACCGCCGGTGACTTCCTTGCGGTAGCGCGCGATGAAGGGGACCGTGGCTCCGTCCTCTTGCAGCGCGAGGGTCCGGTCCACCTGCTCGGGCCTGAGGCCCAGCTCCTGGGAAAGCTCAGCGGCGTAAGCGTGCATGGCGCCGCTTCTATAACCCGGCCCCCACGGGGCACCCAGAGACCGGCCGTCCGAAGCGCTCAGCCCACGACGGACGCCGCGCGGCGCCCGGGCGTCACCCGCGCGACGCCCGCGAAGACGCCCACTCGTCCCGGAGCAGCCCCCAGAGCTGCTGGTCCCTGCGTTGCCCCTGGAACAGGCAGTGCCCGCGCAGCGTGCCCTCCAGCGTGAAGCCCAGCTTGCGCGCCACGCCCCGCGAGGCGGCGTTCTCCGCCAGCGTCGTCAGCCACACACGCTGGAGGAAGGGCAGCGTGAAGAGCTCCTCCAGCATCAGCCCCACCGCGCGGGTGCCCAGGCCCCGGCCGTGGTACGCGTCCGCCATCATGTAGCCCAGCTCGGCGCGGCCGTGCGCGCGCGACAGCTCCCGCGCGGACACCGTTCCGGCGAGCTGGCCGTCGGCCTCCACGAACCACCGGAAGCTCCGGGCGCCGGGCCGCCCCAGCGCGCCCGCCTCCAGGATGCGGCGCAGCAGCAGCTCCCGCGAGTCCTCCCCGGTCTCCACGAAGCGCCGGGCCCCGGGCGCGGCGCGCATCTCCAGCCAGAAGTCCACGTGCTCCGGCCGGGCAGGAACCAACCGCACATCGGTCAAACAGGCACCCGGCACCATGCGAGGCTCCTCTCGTCTCCCGCGTCACTCTGGCTGACTTTCCGAGAAAGACACGATACTCAGTGTCGCTGGATATTCACGCCGCGCGACTTCCACCCACACCCCGGAGAGGAGCACTCCATGGGACTCCCCGAACGCAGGGCCCAGAAGGCCTACGAGACGAACGTCTTCCCCCAGCAGAAGCAGCGCATCGACGAGGCGGCGCACTTCGAGGTGCCCGTCGAGGTGCAGTGGGAGTCGTTGATGGAGGACGACTACAGCCACCTCTTCGAGAGCGCGTGGACGAAGGTCTACATCGATCCGCTCGTGGAGGCCTTCAAGGGCATCTGCATCGATGACATGGGCCAGGAGGCGCTCAAGGAGAAGCTGAAGAAGGTCGTCATCCAGAACAAGGCCGGCAGCGCCTCCGCCAGCCGGATCGCCCGGTTCGAGGATGGCGTGCTCACGCTGGACCACAAGCCCTTCACCAACATCGACGACGTGAAGGACCGCACCCAGGCCATCCAGAAGACGCTGGAAGCCGCGCTGTAGCCGCGACCTCGCGCCCCGCCCGGAGCCCGGGCGGGGACGCTGTTCCACCCCGCTCCACCGCGCCCGCCGGCCGCCCCCTGGGACTCGCGTCGCCGAGCCGCCATGGAGAAGGGCGCCCCCCCAGGCGAAGGGCGCCGGGAGGTGACGCGCATGCTGAAGAACACCTGGCCGAGGGACCGCCATGTGGGGCCGGGCGGCGGCCTCTACACCGGCCCCGGCGGCGGCCTCTACACCGGCCCCGGCGGCGGCGCCTCCACGGGCCCCGGCGGCGGCCTCTCCACCGCGCCCGGCGGCGGCCTCTACACCGGCCTTGGCGGCGGCCTCTCCACCGCGCCCGGCGGCGGCCTCTACACCGGCCCCGGCGGAGGGATGAGCACCGGCCCCGGCGGCGGCCTGTACCGGGGGCTTGGTGGCGGCCTCTACACCGGCCCCGGCGGCGGCCTCTACACGGGGCATTGCGAGCAGCCGTACCGCAGCAACCTGCCGCCGCGGGAGGCGCTGCTGGAGTACCTGGCCAGGCACCGGCTGGAGCACCTGCTGCTCCAGTGCGGCTGAGCCAAGGCACGCCGTCCCGGGGAGGGGCACGCCAGCGTGACGCCGCCGCGTGATTGACGCTGGAGGCGGGCGGACGGGGCGCGGTGGCGGCCACCTCGCGTGAGCCCGCCTCCCGGGCCGGTACGCCCTCCCAAACGGCCAAGGGCCGCGGCCCGGAGCACGTGGCTCTGGGCGCGGCCCTCGCCCCTCACCCGGCGGGTGAGGCCCGTGTCACTCAGGCGGCGGTGATGGTGCCGTCCTTGATGACGAAGTCGCGGCGGGTGAACTTCTCCGTCAGCTCGGAGGGCTGGCGCAGCGAGTAGTCCTTGGCGATCTCCGTGCTCGGGATGAGGTGGAAGGACGCCTTCGCCTCGGAGGCGCCGACCTCCAGCACCACGAAGCCGTGGGCGTCACCGTCCACGAACTCCATGCCCGGGTGGGCCTCCTTCAGCGACTTGTCCAGCTCCGCCACGATGTACCGGTACACGGTGCTGCCGGTGGAGAAGCCCGCGCCGATGACGGCCAGGCCCGCCAGCTCCTTGATGGAGCCGGAGGAGATGGCCGGCGCCGTCAGCGCGGGGATGCCGGACTCCACGGACGCGAAGGACGCGTGGATGTCGCCGGAGATGAACAGCGCGTTCTGCACGTTGCTGTCGCGCAGGGACTTGAGGAACTCCTGCTTCTTCGTGGGGAAGCCGTCCCACTGGTCCACGTTGAAGTAGAAGTCCTGGCGCAGCGTGGGGTCCGGGACGTCCGCCTTGTCGCTCAGCTTGAACACCATGGTGGTGAGCGAGATGGAGGAGACGATGATCTTCCACGCGTTGGTGGCCTGCGACACCGACTCCTGCAGCCACGCCTGCTGCTCGTTGCCGAAGATGCCCTCGGAGGCCCCCGCCGAGCCCATGTACTTGATGGCCGCGTACAGGTCGAAGATGGGCTTCACCACGACGTAGCGCGAACCCTGGATGCCGAAGAGCCCCGTCTTGCCCATGTGGGCGAAGGCCAGGCCGCGCGGCGTGCCGTCGACGGGAATCGCCGGGATGGCATCCTCGCCCGCCGCCACGCGCGCCTGGTTGACGGCGTTCAGCACCTGGTTGACGTACAGGAGCGCCTGCCCGCCGGTAATCCAGGTGGCCGCCTTCGTGGCCGCCTCTTCCGCCGTGAGCCCCGCGGCGACGGCCTGCTGCACGTACACGCCGGTGAGGAGGTCCTTGTAGAGCCGCAGCTCCGCGGCGTCGATGTCCACGTAGGCGAACATGTCCGACTGGAGCTGCGCCTGGACGGGCTCGGGCAGCGTCGGCAGCACCAGGGCGAGCTGCTCGGCCGGCACCGCCACCTTGCCCGGGTAGGCGTCCTCGGGGATGAGGTGGTCGGGGCGGTAGGTGCGCGTGTCCGTCACCAGCAGCTTCAGGTTCTGACCGAACTCGAAGTCGCGGTAGATGCGCGTGGGCTGGGACACCACGGCGTTGATGTCGATGGCGCCCGCGGCGCTCTCGCCGTGCTCCATGGGGATGTACTCGAAGAAGGCCTGCTCCGCGTTGCGGCGGCGCTCGGTCTGCTTCTCGTTGGTCTTCTCGTCCGTGTACGTCGCGACGTCGCCCCAGCAGTCGTCGGAGAACTCGTGGTCATCCCAGGTGACGATGAACGGGTAGCGCTCGTGCACCCGCTGGATGACCTTGTCCTTGCGCAGGTTCTTGTAGAGGTCGCGGTAGTTGGACAGCGAGTTGGCCGCGTAGAACGCCGTCAGGCCCGTGCCCTGGCGCAGCGCCTTCTCCGGCTCGCTGAAGATGACGCCACGGCCGTCCACGGACTGGAAGGACGCGTCGCCCGTCGTCTCGTAGATGTAGTCACCCAGGAAGACGACGAAGTCCAGGTCCTCGTCGAGCTGCAGCAGGTGCTGCCACGCGTTGTAGTAACGGCCGATGTAGTCCTGGCAGCTCGCGAAGACGAACTTCACCGGCACGGTGTCCGTGGGGGCCGGCGCGGTGCGGGTGCGGCCCGTCACCGTGGAGTGCTTCTGGCCGCCCGCGTCGATGGAGAAGCGGTAGTAGTACGTCGTGCGCGCGGACAGGTTCGTCACCTTCACCTTCAGCGCATGGTCGAACGCCGCCTGCGCGGTGAACGTCTGGTCCAGCACCAGGCTGCTGAACGACTCGCTGGTGGAGACCTCCAGCCGCACCTGCGTGTTCGCGCCCGCGTTGTCCGGGTCCACCGCGCGCACCCACAGCACCACGCTGTCCGGGCGCGGGTCACCCGAGCACACCGACTGCGGGAAGTACTTCTCGCCAGCATCCGACGACGTCTCATCGTCGTTACATCCGAACGCAGTGGTCGCTGCCACAGCGACGACGGCCTGGAGGAAACTGCGGCGTTTGAATCGGTCGAACAAGGCGGCACTCCGGGTTGCGCGGGTTGGGTAACAGGCCCGCGAGTCTAGAGCGCCCTTCCATCCAGCAGGAAACATCCCCATGGATGAAATGACAACGCGCCGTGTCACCCACGCGCGGTGCGAACCGGCACGCGAAACTCCAGACGCCAAGCAAAAGGGCCGCCCACCTCGCGGTGGACGGCCCTCTCGTTTCACGGGCGAATCGCCTTATGCGGGCAAAACGCCCGGGTGAAGCGCACGCCTACTTCACGGCCTTCACGCGGCCGCGCTTCTCGCTGCCCTCGGCGGGCGCGGCCTCTTCCGGCGCCGCGGCGGCGGCGCCCGGCGTCTTGCCGATGCCGTACTTCTCCAGCACGCGGCCTTCGATGTCCTTCGCAATCTCCGGGTGCTCGCGCAGGTAGTCCTTCACATTCTCCCGGCCCTGGCCGATGCGCTCGCCGTTGAAGGAGAACCAGCTCCCGCTCTTCTCCACGATGTTCTCGTTGGCGGCGAGATCGATGAGGTCGCCCTCACGGGAGATGCCCGAGCCGTACATGATGTCGAACTCGACTTCCTTGAACGGTGGCGCGACCTTGTTCTTCACCACCTTCACGCGGGTGCGGCTGCCCACCACGTTGTCGCCATTCTTGATGGCGCCGATGCGGCGGATGTCCAGGCGCTGGGACGCGTAGAACTTCAGCGCGTTGCCGCCCGTCGTGGTCTCCGGGTTGCCGAACATCACGCCAATCTTCATGCGGATCTGGTTGATGAAGATGACGCACGTCTGGCTCTTGGCGATGGTGCCCGTCAGCTTGCGGAGCGCCTGGCTCATGAGGCGGGCCTGCACACCCATGTGCGCGTCGCCCATCTCACCCTCGAGCTCCGCCTTCGGCACGAGCGCGGCCACCGAGTCCACCACCAGCACGTCGATGGCGCCCGAGCGCACCAGCATCTCCGCGATTTCCAGCGCCTGCTCACCGGTGTCCGGCTGGCTCAGCAGCAGGTCATCGGTGCGCACGCCCAGCTTGCGCGCGTAGCCCACGTCCAGCGCGTGCTCCGCGTCCACGTAGCCGCAGATGCCGCCACGCTTCTGCGCTTCCGCGACGATGTGGAGACACAGCGTCGTCTTACCGGACGACTCCGGCCCGAAGATTTCGATGATGCGGCCCTTGGGCACGCCACCGACGCCCAGGGCGATGTCCAGCGAGATGGAGCCCGTCGGGATGGCCTGAACGTCTCGCATCAGCGGCTCGTCGTTGCCGAGCCGCATGATGGACCCCTTGCCGAACTGGCGCTCCACCGCGGACATCGCCAGCTCGATCGCCTTTTCCTTCTCCTGATTCACGGCCATTGCTCGTAGCTCCTTGTATTGGCGAGCCACCCCGGCTCACCTGAACGCGCTTTTAGTACGCGATGGGTAGACCCTAGTCCACCCCTCTGACATCCGTGCTGCATCCTGCCGGTCAGCCCTCGCGGAGGGCAGCCAGGAGGGCGGCCACCAGCCCCCCCAGTCCCACCCACACCCCTGTGTGCGCCGCGCCCACGAGCGCCAGCGCCACCCCGCCGAGGGAGACCAGGGCCAGCATCAGCAGCCCCACGCGGTACACGGGCGTCCCGGGCCGGGCAAGCCACAAGGCGGTCATCGCCAGCAGGGACAGTCCCACCTGGGAGGTGAGCAGGCTGGCGTCCCGGAAGGGAAAGAGGGCCTCGTGGGCCCCCTGCGCGCTCAGGCCGCCCACCAACACCGCCACGGACGCACCCGGCCTCCCGCGCCGCTTCTTGCGCTGCTGGGCGTTGGCGCGCAGGTGCGCCAGGTCCTCGGGGTGGACCTCCAGGGCGTAGGGGAAGCCCAGGGACAGCAGGGCCTCCACCGCCGCCGCGCGGCAGGTGCGCCCCCGGGCATCCACCAACCCCGTGAGCCGGCCGCTCTCCAGGAGGCGCAGGAAGGTGTCCGCCACCAACCGGTCCCCGCCGGTCCGGGCCATCCGCGCCAGTTGGAGGTTCAGGCGCGCCGCAATCAAGGGGCGCTCCGCCTCCGGCGCGCGCTGTGCCTGCTCCGTCAGCACCAACACCGGGAGGGGCAGGTCCAGGGGCGGCGTGGGCTTGCCCGAGCGCGGCGAAGGCGAGGGGGCCTCCCGGGACGTGGCCCCCGGCGGCCCCCGCGGTGAGACGGCCTCCCCAGGCATGGCCACCAGCGGCGCCCGGGGCGCGACAGCCTCCCCAGCCGCTGCAGCCGTCGGCGGGGCCTGGGGTGCGACATCCTCCAGTGAAGGCACCCACGGCGCGGCATCCTCCCGAGCCAGGGTGTCCGTCAGCGGCGCCCAGGGCGCCACATCCTCCCGAGGCGCCTCGGCCTCGCCGTCCATGAGCCGCTGCGTGGGCGGATGTATGCGCGGCGCGTCGGACACGGAGGAAACTGTAGCCACGGCCCCCGGGAAGGTTCAAAGCGAAGTGCCCCCGCAACTTCCACCGGGCAACGGGGTTGATGTCGGCATGGACGACGCGGACTCGGACGCACAGGCGATGTTGAGGGTGGCCGCGGGAGACCGGCGGGCCTTCGCCCGGCTGTTCGACCGCCACCACGCGAGCGTGGCGCGCTTCGCCTTCCGCTTCGTGGGCAACCGGGAGCGCGCCGAGGAGCTGACGCAGGACATCTTCGTGAAGCTCTACCGGAACGCGCGGGCCTACCAGCCCACGGCGCGCTTCAAGACCTTCCTCTTCCGGGTGGCCACCAACCACTGCCTCAACGAGGTGCGGCGCGGCGAGTACCGGACGCCGCGCGCGTCCGCCGCGGCGCCGGACGGAGACGACAGGGACGGCTGGGACAGGGAGGGCCCCCAGGGCGACAGGCCGGATGCGGCGCTGGAGGGGCGGGAGCTGGAACGGGCGGTGGGCGAGGCATTGGCGGACATGAGCGCCCGGGAGCGCGCGGCCTTCACCATGTGCCGCTTCGAGGGCATGGCGTACCGGGACATCGCGGACGCGCTGGAGGCGAGCGAGTCCGCCGTGAAGAGCCTCATCCACCGCGCCACGTTGGCGGTGGCGCGCAGGATTGAGGCGCTGCAGACGGGCACCGTGCCCGCGAGGAGCAGGGCATGAGCTGTGACTACGAAGAGGATTTGACGGCGTACGTGGACGGCGAGCTGCCCCCGGCTCGCGGCGCCCGGCTGCGTGTCCACCTGGACACCTGCGCGGACTGCCGCGCCACGGAGGCGCTGCTGCGCACCACCGTGGCGCGCATGGCGGCGCTGCCCGCCTTCGAGCCCTCACCGGCCTCGCGGCGCGCGGTGATGGCGGAGCTGGACGCGTTGCCCGCGCCCTGGTGGGCGCGGCTGAAGACGTGGCCGCGCCCGGCGGTGCTGGTCCCCGCCGCCGGCCTGGTGGCGGTGCTGGCCGTGTCCCTGCTCCTGACGCGCGCCGGCCCGGGCGCGCCGCTGGCGCTGGAGGACGCGTCCGTCATGGAGCTGGCGGCGAACCTGGAGCTGGCCGAGGACTACGAGCTGCTGGGGCTCGACGACATGGATGACCTGGAGGTCGTCGCGAACCTCCACGAGCTGGAGGTGACGCGATGAGGGCCGGGAACCTGGCGGCCGCGCTGGTGCTGGGCGTGGCGCTGCTCACGGGCGCTCCGGCGCGCGCGCAGGCGCCCACGCCGCGGACAGCGGCCGAGCGCTTCGAGCAGATGACGCCGGAGCAGAAGGAAGCGCTTCGCGCGAAGCTGCGCGAGTTCAAGGCCATGCCGCCCGCCGAGCAGGCCCGCATCCGCGCCAACCTGCGGCGCTGGCGCCAGCTTCCACCCGAGGAGCGCGAGCGCATCCGCGCCAACCTGCGCGAGCTCGAGCGCCTGACGCCCGCGGAGCGGCAGGCCCTGCGCGAGCGGGCCAGGGACTTGAGGAAGCTGGACCCGGCGCAGCGCGCCGAGCTGCGCCAGCGCATGCGGCGGTACCTGAAGGAGAACCCGGAGCGCCGCGAGCAGATGCTGGAGAACCTCCGCCGCTGGCGGCGGCTTTCGCCCGAGCAGCGGCAGGAGGTCCGGGAGCGCCTGCGTGAGCGGCGGCGCCGGTGAGCGGCGCGCTCCCCGCCGTCGTCTGGCTGATGCTGCTGGGTGCCACCTCCGCGGCGGCCCAGGAAACGCCCGCGCCGCCGCCGCCCGGCGTCCCCGCGAAACCGCCGCCCCCTGGAGCGCCGCAACGCCCCCGCGCCCCACCCTCCGACGAGGACCAGGAGGTGGTGGAGCACCTGGAGCTGCTGGAGAGCCTGGACGCCGCCGCGGACCTGGACCTGTTGCTGGAGCTGAGCCAGGAGGACTGAAGCCGCCGTGGAAACGATGAAGCCCGAGCCCCCTCTTCGGGAGCCCGGGCTTCTGGCGCTACAGGGCGCAAGGCCGCGCGGCGCGCTACTCCACCGTCACGCTCTTGGCCAGGTTGCGCGGCTGGTCCACGTCGTTCCCGCGCAGGTCCGCCACGTGGTAGGCGAGCAGCTGCAGGGGAATCGTGGCCACCACCGGCGCCAGCAGCGCGCAGGCCGCCGGAATCCGGATGACGTGGTCGGCCAGCGTCGTCACGTGCTCGTCGTCCTCGTCGATGATGGCAATCACCTTGCCACCGCGCGCGCGGACCTCCTCGATGTTGCCGATGATTTTCTCGTAGGCCACGTGCGGCTGCTTCGGCGCGATGACGACCACCGGCATCTTGTCGTCGATGAGCGCGATGGGGCCGTGCTTCATCTCACCGCCCGCGTAGCCCTCCGCGTGGATGTACGAGATTTCCTTCAGCTTGAGCGCGCCCTCCAGCGCCACCGGGTGCATGGGGCCGCGGCCGAGGAAGAGGAAGTCCTGGGCGTTCATGAACTCGCGCGACACGCGCGTCACGGCCGGCTCGCACTTGAGGACGTCCTCAATCATCTTCGGCACCTGCGTCAGGTGCGTCAGGTGCTCCTGCGCCGCCGGCACGGACAGGGTGCCGCGCATGCGGCCCAGCTTGACGGCCAGCAGGTACAGCGCCACGAGCTGCGTGGTGAACGCCTTGGTGGACGCCACGCCAATCTCCGGGCCCGCGTTGGTGAGCACGGAGAAGTCGGCCTCGCGCGTCATCGCGCTGCCAATGACGTTGCAGATGGCCATGGCCGTGGCGCCGCGGGCCTTGGCCTCCTTGAAGGCCGCCAGCGTGTCCGCCGTCTCACCCGACTGGCTGATGGCGATGGCCAGGTGCGTGCCGTCCACGATGGGGTCGCGGTAGCGGAACTCGCTCGCCAGCTCCACCTCCACCGGCAGGCGCGCCAGCGACTCAATCATGTGCTTGCCGGCGACCCCGGAGTGCCACGAGGTGCCGCACGCCAGGATGGTGACCTTCGTCAGGGAGCGGACCTTCTCCGCCGACAGGTTCCAGCCCTCGAAGTGCACGTCGCCTTCCGACAGGAGCATCCGGCCGCGCAGCGTGTCCGCGATGGCGCGGGGCTGCTCCCAGATTTCCTTGTGCATGAAGTGCTTGTGGCCGCCCTTCTCCGCCATCATCGGCGTCCAGTCGATGCGGCGGGTGGGCCGGTTCACCTTCTGGCCCTGGCGGTTGAAGATGTCCACGGCCGCCGCGGTGATGACGGCCAGGTCACCCTCTTCCATGTAGACGAAGTCGCGGGTGTGCTCGAGCAGCGCCGGCACGTCGCTGGCCAGGAAGTTCTGCCCCTGGCCCAGGCCCAGCACCATGGGGGACGCGTCCTTGGTGCAGACGATGCGGCTGGGGTCGCTGGCCGTCAGCACCGCCAGCGCGTAGGTGCCCTTCACCTGCGTAATCGCCGCGCGGACCGCGTCCGGCAGCTCCAGGCCGCGCTCCAGCTCCTCGGCGATGAGGTGCGCGAACACCTCCGAGTCCGTCTCCGAGGAGAAGACGTGCCCGCGCGAGCGGAGCTGCTCCTTGAGCGCCAGGTGATTCTCGATGATGCCGTTGTGCACCACCGCCACGTCCTTGTACGTGTGCGGGTGCGCGTTCTCGTCGGAGGGACGGCCGTGGGTGGCCCAGCGGGTGTGCCCGATGCCGATGTTGCCCGGCGGCTGGTCCGCCACCACCCGGTTCTCCAGGTTGCGGAGCTTGCCCGTGGCTCGCACGACGTTGAGCTTGCGCTGGTTCAGCACCGCCACGCCCGCCGAGTCATAGCCACGGTACTCGAGCCGCTTCAGGCCCGACACCAGGATGGGGGCTGATTCCTTGTCACCGACGTAACCAACAATCCCGCACATAGTTGCACCTCTCTCTCACGCCCACGCCCGCCGGAGCAATCCGCGGGATTCCCCTACACCCCTGCCTTACAGCGCTCTGCCTGGTTCCCAAGCAAGAGCCGCGCCGCCTAACCGGCCCGGGCCTTCGCCTGGCGCGCCTTCTTGGTGGCCACCCAGCCTTCCTTGGTCACCTGTGGCGTCCGCGACACAGCGAGGCTCCCGGGAGGCACATTTTTCGTCACCGTGGTGCCCGCGCCGACATACGAGCCGTCCCCCACCTTCACGGGCGCGACGAGCTGGGTGTCGGAGCCGATGAACACACCATCACCCAGCTCAGTCAGGTGCTTGTTCACCCCGTCATAGTTACAGGTGATGGTGCCCGCCCCCACGTTGCACCCTGAACCAATGACAGCGTCACCCAGGTACGTGAGGTGGTTGGCCTTCGAACCTTTTCCGATGCGAGCCTTCTTCGTCTCCACGAAGTTGCCCAGATGCACGTCCTCGGCCAGCTCCGTCCCGGGGCGCAGCCGCGAGAAGGGGCCAATGACATTGCGCGCTCCGACGCGGGCCTCCTCCAACACGGAATAGGGCTTGATGACGGTGTCATCCGCCACGGTGGAGGCCTGCAGCACGCTGCCCTGGCCAATGACGCAGCCCCTGCCCACCACGGTGCCGGCGGCCAGCGTGACGGACGGACCGATTTCGGTGTCCGGCCCCACGGTGACGCCTTCCTCGATGTAGGCCGTGGCCGGGTCCACCAGCGACACGCCGGCCCGCATGTGCGCTTCATTGATGCGCTGTTGCATCACGCGCGCGCGGGCGGCCAGCTCCACCCGGTCATTCACCCCGGCCGTCTCCGTGGCGTCCGCCTCCACCGAGCCCACCGGGCCCAGCTTCGCGGCCATCTCCACCAGGTCGGTGAGGTAGTACTCGCCCTGGGCGTTCTGCGGCTTGATGTCCGCCAGCGCCTTCCAGAGGAAGTCCGCGTCCACGGAGTAGATGCCCGCGTTGCACTCGCGCACCTGGCGCTGCGCCGGGGTGCAGTCCTTGTGCTCCACGATGCGCGTCACCTTGCCGCCCTCGCGGAGGACCCGGCCGTAGCCCGTGGGGTCCTCCAGGGTGGTGGACACCATGGCCAGCTTGCCGCCCGCCTGGTCATGGGCGGCCAGCAGCGCCTCCAGCGTCTCGCGGCGCAGGAGCGGCACGTCGCCGTAGAGGATGAGGACCCGGCCCGAGTACCCCTTCAGGGCCTCCTCCGCGGAGCGCACCGCGTCCGCCGTGCCGCGCTGCTCGCGCTGGAGCGCGAAGCGCAACGGGGCCTCCGGGAAGAGGGCGCGGACGGCCTTCTCCACCGCTTCCGCCTGATGGCCCACCACCGGGACCACCGACGTGGCGCCCAGTTCAAGGGCCCGCTTGAGGGGATACGCGCAAAGAGGCCGGCCGAGGATGGGGTGAAGGACCTTCGCCTTCTCCGACTTCATCCGCGTGCCCTTGCCCGCGCACAGCACCACCGCCGCCAGAACGCTCATGCGGCGGAGAATTAGGGACAGGGAATCGAGTCGTCAACCGCGCGCGGATCAGAAGGCGGGGGGGTGTCCACCGGCCGTGCCTTCGCACTGACCGAGACGCACAGGGTGTTGCGCTGAACCGTGATGCCGAAGCTGGGCTTCAAGAAGACCGTCACCTCCGCCGCGGTCGGCGCGGCGCCAGGCAGGGCCTTGTTCTCGGGTATGGCTGGCGTGCTCATACGCTCCCCCAGACGCGATTCATGATGGGACCAGGATGCACGTCGCCGGAGAACAATCCAAGAAGAAAAATGTTGTCGGACTGAAACCCTGGTCCCGACCACACGGTTCGTGCATACCGGGACACATGTAGTCCGTCTGGTCCCCTGGCGTCGCCGGACTGGAGGGTAGGCTTTTGTCGCCCGGGTAACACATCACCCAGGACGAAAGCCAGCGATGGACTGTTCAGACAGCGCGAGGAGGGCTGAACCCGTGAAGGAGATGAGCTTCCGCGGTGCGGTGCTGAAGCGAGGGCTGCTGACCGCGGTGATGTTGGTGGCGTGTGTGGCACAGGCGGCGCGGCCCTACCGGGGCGGCGCGGTGGCCACGGCCTACCCGCAGGCGAGCGCGGCGGCGTTGGAGATGCTGGAGAAGGGCGGCAACGCCACGGACGCGGCGGTGGCGGCGGCCTTCGTGGCGGCGGTGGTGGGCCCCTACCACTCCGGCATTGGCGGCGGCGGCTTCGCGCTGGTGCACGACGCGAAGCGCGGCGACACGAAGGTGCTGGACTTCCGTGAAGTCGCCCCCAAGGCGGCCACGCGGGACATGTACGTGAAGGACGGCAAGGTGGTGCCGGGCCTGTCCACGGACGGCGCGCTGAGCGTGGCGGTGCCGGGAGCCGTGGCGGGCTACCTGGAGCTGCTCAAGGCGCACGGCAAGCTGAAGCCCGCCGTGGTGCTGGCGCCGGCCATCGCGGCGGCGAAGCGGGGCATGTGGGTGACGCCGCGCTACCGCACCATGGCGGAGGGCCGGCTGGCCTGCCTGCGCCGGGACGCGGAGGCCTCGCGCGTGTTCCTGGTGAAGGACGCCCAGGGCCAGTGGGAGGCCCCGCCCGTGGGGCACCTCATCCGCCAGCCCGACCTGGCGCGCACGCTGACCGCCATCTCGAAGCAGGGCGCCAAGGCCTTCTATGCGGGGCCGGTGGCGAAGGCCATCGCCACGTCGGTGCAGGCGGGCGGCGGCATCCTCACGCAGGAGGACCTGGCCGCGTACAAGACGCGCGGCGCCACGCCGCTCGCGGGCTCGTACCGCGGCCACCGCGTGCTCACCATGCCCCCGCCGAGCGCGGGCGGCGTGGCCGTCATCCAGGTCCTGACGGCGCTGGAGCAACTCCGGCCCCAGGGCCTGGCGTTCCGCGACGCGGAGGCGCTGCACCTCTACGTGGAGGCCGTGCGGCGGGCCTACGTGGACCGCGCGAAGCACCTGGGGGACCCGGCCTTCGTGGACGTGCCCCTGGCGCGGCTGGTGTCAGCCGGGCACGTCGCGGACCTGGCGGGCTCCATCGACCCGAAGAAGGCCACGCCCAGCGCGTCCCTGCTGGCGCCGAAGGAAGGCGTGCGGGGCTCCACGCTGACGGACGAGCCCACCACCCTGACGCCCGAGCCGGAGAAGAAGAACACCACGCACATCTCCGTCATCGACAAGGACGGCAACGCGGTGGCCATGACGACGACGGTGAACTACGGCTTCGGCTCGTGCATGGTGGCCAAGGGCACCGGCGTGCTGCTCAACGACGAGATGGACGACTTCGCCGCGCAGCCCGGCGTGCCCAACGCCTACGGCCTGGTGACGGGCGAGCCCAACGCGATTGCGCCGGGCAAGGTCCCGCTGTCCTCCATGTCCCCCACGCTGGTGTTCTCCAAGGAGGACCCAAGGCGCGTCATGCTCGCGGTGGGCAGCCCCGGCGGCTCCACCATCCCCACCACCGTCATCCAGGTCATCAGCAACGTGGTGGACCACGGCATGGACGTGGCGCGCGCGGTGAACGAGGGCCGCGTGCACCACCAGTACCTGCCCGACGAGGTGTGGGTGGACAGGTGGGGCCTGGAGCCGGCGACGCTGTCCGCGCTGGAGGCCAAGGGCCACAAAATCCGCCGCGTGGAGCAGTGGGGTGACGCGGAGGCCGTCTACAGCGACCCGAAGACGGGGCTGCGCTTCTCCGCCAGCGACCCGCGCAACGAAGGCGCCGCCCTGGGGCAGGATTGAGCAGTGCCGACCCCGCCGCCCATCTTCGACGCCCACCTCCACCCGGAGGGCCTGAGCGACCAGGACCTGGAGTCCATGCGCCTCTTCGGCGTGGAGCGGGCGCTGGTGGTGGCGCACCACTTCCCGGAGCCCACGTCCAAGGCGCTGCTGCGCCACTTCGATGACCTGGTGGAGCGGCAGCTCCCCCGGCTGGAGCGCCTGGGCATCCGCGCGTACGCCGCGCTGGGCGTCCACCCGCGCTGCATCCCCCGGCGCGGGCTGAGCGAGGTGCTGTCCGCCCTGCCCGGCTACTTCCAGGGCGGGCGCGTGGTGGCCCTGGGCGAGACGGGCCTGCACGCGGGCGGAGAGGAAGAGGAGGAGGCCTTCCTGGAGCAGCTCGCGCTGGCCCGCGGCCTCAAGCTGCGCGTGGTGGTGCACACCCCCACCGCCGACAAGGAGCGCCACACGCGGCGCATCCTCACGCTGCTGCGGCAGTCGGGCCTCCTGCCCTCGCGCGCGCTGGTGGACCACGCCAACGCGCGCACGGTGCGCACCATCCTGGAGGTGGGCCACTGGGCCGGCCTGACGCTGCACCCCGAGGCGCTCAAGGCCGAGCGCGCCGTGGCGCTGGTGCGGCGGCTGGGCAGCGAGCGGCTCATGCTCGACTCGGACGCGGGCGACGGCGCCGGGGACATCCTCGGCCTGGCGCGCGCCGCCAACCTCCTGGCCAAGGCCAGCCTGTCCGAGCGCATCGTGCGCCGCATCACCCATGAGAACGCCGCCCGCTTCTTCCAGGTGAGCGGCTGACGCACGCACGACTCCGCGCGGCATCGCCGGCCCCGGCGCGTTGCCCCGGGCCGGACGACGTCCGCGACGGAAACTTTCGATGAAACGGCGCGCTCTTCGTCATTCCCTGCAGGGCGCGCAGCGGAAATAGGCCGGTCCCCCGCACGTTGCCCCATCACCCGCGCTGGGAGTGGCATTTGCACCGCTTGGTCGTCTTCGTCGTCAGCCTCGCGCTCGCGGGCTGCACTGGCCCATCCTCCGCGCAGCGCCTCGCGTCATCTGGTGAGCCCCTGGGCGCGCCACGGCCGCTGGAGCCTGACGCGGGCCGCCAACTGACCTTCACGCCCGAGCGCTTCCTGGCCGCCTGCCTGCGCGACGTGCGACAGGCGGAGGCGCGCATCCAGGCGATGTTGGCGCTGCCCACGCCGCGGGACGTGGACGCGGCGCTCACCGCCTACGACGACGCCATGGCGCTGCTGGATGACGCCCACAGCCGGGGGAACCTGGGCGCCAACACCCACCCGGACGCCGCCTTCCGCGCGGCGGCGGAGCGCTGCGCCCAGGCGACGGACGGCAAGCGCACGGACGTGTCGCTCAACCCCCGCGTCTACGCGGCGCTGGCCGCGCTGGATTTGAGCGGCCAGGACGCCGCCACCCGGCGCTGGGTGGACCTGGTGTTGCGAGGCTTCCGGCGCGCGGGGGTGAACCGGGACGCGGCCACCCGCGCGCGGCTGCGCGAGCTGAACGACACCCTCACGCGGCTGGGCCAGGCCTTCAGCCAGCACATCCGCGAGGACGTCCGGTACGTGGACGTGGCCCCGGACGCGCTGGACGGCCTCCCAGACGACTACATCCGGGACCACCCGCCAGGGCCGGATGGCCGGGTGCGCATCACCACGGACCCGTCCGACACGCTGCCCTTCCTGACCTACGCGCGCGACGGGCGCGCCCGCGAGGCGCTGTGGCGCGCGGGGCAGCAGCGCGGCCACCCGCGCAACCTGGAGACGCTGTCACGCCTGCTCCAGGCGCGGCACGACCTGGCCACGCTCCTGGGCTACCCGTCCTGGGCCGCCTACGCGTCCGAGGACAAGATGGTCCGCCACCAGCACGTGGCCGAGGCCTTCATCGAACAGCTCGCCACCGCCACCGCCACGCGCGTGAAGGACGACTACGCCGCGCTGCTGGCGCGCAAGCGGCGCGAGGTGCCCGGCGCCGCCCGCGTGGAGCCGTGGGAGCAGACGTACCTCAAGGAGCAGGTGCGCGCGGAGCGCCACCGGCTCGACTCGCGCGAGCTGCGGCCCTTCTTCGAATACACGCGGGTGAAGCAGGGCGTGCTGGACATCACCTCGCGGCTCTTCGGACTCACCTACCGCCGCGTCACCGACGCGCCGGCGTGGCACCCGGACATCGAGACCTGGGACATCTACGAGGGCCCCACGCGCCTGGGGCGCTTCTACCTGGACATGCACCCGCGCCCGGACAAGTACGCCCACCCGGCGCAGTGGGACCTGGCCACCGGCCGCGCGGGCAGGACGCTTCCGGAGGGCGTGCTGACGGCGAACTTCCCCCGCCCCGGCGCCCACCCCGCGCTGCTCCAGCACGCCCAGGTGCAGACCTTCTTCCACGAGTTCGGCCACCTGCTGCACCACGTCCTGGGCGGCCGCGCGCGCTGGGCGAGCCTGTCCGGCTCGCGCACGGAGCGCGACTTCGTGGAGGCCCCCGCCCAGGTGCTGGAGGAGTGGGCCTGGCGCCCGGAGTCCCTGCGGACCTTCGCCCGGCACGTCGACACCGGGGAGCCGCTGCCCACGGACACCATCCTCCGCATGCGGCGCGCGGAGGCCTTCGGCAAGGGGCTGTGGCTGCGCCAGCAGCTCTTCTACGCGGCCGTCAGCCTCCAGCTCCACGCCAGCGACCCGGCCAGCGTGGACACCACCGCGCGAGTCCATGCGCTCCAGGAGCGCTACATGCCCTTCCCCGCCCTGGACGACACCTACGCCCACCTCTCCTTCGTCCAACTCGACGGGTACTACTCGTCCGCGTACTACGCCTACCTCTGGTCGCTCGTCATCGCCCGGGATCTGCTCACGCCCTTCCTGGAGCACGGGCTGATGGACCCCGCCACGGCCCAGCGCTTCCGGGACACCGTGCTGGGCCCCGGCGGCTCCCGGGACGCCGCGGACCTGGTGCGCTCATTCCTGGGCAGGGACTACGGCTTCGAGGCCTACACCCGTTGGCTGGACGACGCCTGACGCTGCTCGTCAGCGCGTGTAAAAACGAAGGGCCCCGCGATGTGAATCGCGAGGCCCCGGGTGTTGTGAATCCGTCAAATCATCAACGGTCCGCCCACGCGGCGTCGGTGTTCAGTGCACCGCGGGTGCGGACACCGACTGCTCGGGCTGCAGGGTGATGCCCTGGGCGTCCGCGTCGAAGCGGACCTGCACGGGCACGCCCTGGTAGCGGTACTGGGCCAGGGAGTCCGCCGCCGCGTCGAGCTGGCGCTGGAAGCGCTCCTCCAGCTCCACGGCGATCAGCAGCATCGTCTCGCCCGCGTCCTCGACGCCCGGGCGGTACACCTGGCACCGCTGGAACCGCGCCCAGCGACCGTTCTCCATCTTCACCAGCTCGCCGTCGTAAGCCATGCGCAGCTCCTGTGCCGTAAACCCAACGGAACCCAATGTAGGGCCGGATTAACGCCCTGTCATCCCCCCACTTGAAAATTCGTCAAAGCCTTGGAAGTCCAAGGAGTTACAGGCGCACATGGCGGGCATCCAGGCAGGTGGCCGGGGGTAACTGCTCAAAAATGTAAATTTCGTGGGCCGTCAACGCGGTTAAGCCTGCCCTCGCGGGGCGGTGGCACCGGGGCGGTGCGTCACCTATGCTTGGGGGGAGATGAAGCTGCCCGGGCTGTTCCGCAAAGAGCGCACCACCATCCAGGCCGCCGACGCGCAGGACCACGCCGAGCGGCTCCTCGCCGAGTCGCTGCGCATGTTGGGTCAGGTCTGCGGCAAGGTCGCGGACGCCATCGAGGCGCAGCGGCTGTCCCGCCAGGGGTACCCGCACAACACCTACCTGCGGCGGACCGACGGCGACGAGGACGACAGCGCCAAGAAGGCTTAAGACGGGTGGCTCGTCATGGCCACCGACTCCGACGCCGACGTGCCCGTCCCCTGCCTGGCCACCGCCCCCACGTGGCGGGACGCCGGCATCACCCTGCCCATGCCCGGCCTTCACGATTCAGAAGGCCCCCGCCTGCCGGACAGCCTGCCGCCCGTGGTGGACGCGCACGTCCACCTCTTCCCGGACCGGGTGTTCGAGGCGGTGTGGCGCTGGTTCGACCGGTACGGCTGGCCCATCCGCTACAAGCTGCACACGCGCCAGGTCGTGTCCTTCCTCCTGTCACGGGGTGTCCAGCGGGTGGTGGCGCTGCACTACGCCCACCGGCCGGGCATGGCCCGCGCGCTCAACGCCTACGTGGCGGAGGTGGCCCGGGAAGAGCCCCGCGTGCTGGGGCTCGCCACCGTGCTCCCGGGTGAGCCGGAGGCGACGGCGGTGCTGGAGGAGGCCTTCGCCGCGGGCCTGCGGGGGGTGAAGATTCACTGCCACGTCCAATGCTTCGCCCCTGACGCGCCGCACCTTCACGAGGTGTATGCCGCGTGCGCGAAGGCGGGCCGTCCGCTCGTCATGCATGCGGGGCGGGAGCCCTCCAGCCCCCACTACCATTGCGACACCTACGCGCTCTGCGCCGCCGAACGGGTGGAGCGTGTGCTGAAGGACCATCCCACGCTGAAGCTGTGCGTGCCGCACCTGGGCGCGGACGAGTTCGACGCCTACGCGCGGCTGCTGGAGCGCCACGACAACCTCTGGCTGGACACCACCATGGCGCTGGCGGGGTACTTCCCCGTGCCCCTTCCCCGCCGCGCGCTGGAGGTCCGGCCCGAGCGCATCCTCTACGGCACGGACTTCCCCAACCTCCCCTACGCGTGGGACCGGGAGCTGCGGACCTTGCTGGGGATGAAGCTGGATGACGCGGTGCTCGCGGGCATCCTGGGGCAGAATGCACTCCAGCTTTACGGAGCGTGAGCCCCGTGGGGCCCGGCCCCGGTTTCAAGGCTCGTCCTCACGGGCCGTTCGCTGTTGAAAAACGTCGGAGCCCCTTCCGGAATGGAAGAGGAGTTCCCATCATCCTGCCCATAGAATTTCGCGGCGAGTCACCCAGCCGCAGCTTCCGAGGCCCTGCCATGTCCCACATCCTGGTCGTCGACGACGACGCGAGCCACCGCACGCTCATCTGCGATGCCCTCGAGGAAATGGGCTATCCCACGGTTCAAGCGGCCAACGGCCGTGAGGCGCTGGACCTGCTGGAGGGAGACATGCCCTCCGCCGTGCTGCTCGACTTGCGGATGCCGGTCATGAGCGGCTGGGGATTGCTCGACGCGCTCAAGAAGATGCCCCGCGCGCGCGGGCTGCCCATCATCATCATCTCCGGCTACGGCTTCGAATGGGAGGCCGAGCTGGTGGGCGCCGCCGGCTACATCTCCAAGCCGGTGGACCTGGACAAGGTGCGGATGACGGTGCAGCAGATCGCCGGTCCGCCGGAGATGTCGCTCGTCCACTGAGGCGGCACCCTGAAAGCGGGCGGGCATCCCCCTGTTGACGGGTGGGGATTGTCCCCCGGTGCCGGGCTCGGGTGAGATGCAGGGCATTCCATGACGCCCTCTCCCACTGATGACCTGGCGGTCGACGCCCGCGGACTGCAGAAGCGCTTTGGCGGCTTCAGCGCGCTCAACGGGCTGGACCTGCAGATTCCCCGCGGCGCCTTCTACGCGTACCTGGGCCCCAACGGGGCCGGGAAGTCCACCAGCATCGCCCTGCTGACGGGGGTGTACGGCCCCGACGCGGGCACCATCCGGATGCTCGGGGTGGACGCGGTGGCCAGGCCCATGGAAGTGAAGCGCCGCGTGGGCGTGGTGCCGGAGGAGCTGAGCCTCTTCGAGCGGCTCACCGGCCGCCAGTACCTCACCTTCTGCGCCCGCATGTACGGGCTGGACGGAGACGAGGCCGCCGCGCGCGCCGCGGAGCTGCTGGAGCTGACGGAGCTCACCTACAAGGCCGGCGCGCTGGTGGCGGAGTACTCCAAGGGCATGCGCCGGAGGCTCGCCATCGCCGCGGCGCTGATCCACGCGCCGGAGCTCGTGCTGCTGGACGAGCCCTTCGAGGGCATTGACGTGCTGGCCGCCGGCGTCATCCGCGAGCTCCTGCGCGAGCTGAGCCGGCGCGGGGTGACGCTGCTGCTCACCACGCACGTGCTGGAGATCGCCGAGCGGCTGGCCACGCACGCGGGCATCCTCCGCGGCGGCCGGATGCTGGACCAGGGGCCGGTGGGCTCGCTGCTGTCGCGCTACGAGTGCCCGTCACTGGAGGCGGTGTTCGAGAAGCTCATCTCCGTGCCGGCCTCGCGCAACGCGCGCCTGTCCTTCTACGGAGAAGCCCCCGCCTCCGTGACGCCGCTGCGCCGGGAGACCGCATGAGCCGCCCCGCCGTGCCCGGCTTCTTCCGGCACCTGTGGCTCCTGTGGGGCCTGCGCTTCGACATCGGGTTGAATCAGGGCCCCGGACGCAGCCGGCTGCTCGCGGTGGCCGCCTTCGCCGCGTCCAGCGCGCCGGGCCTCTTCCTGGGGCTGACGTTCTTCGCGCTGATGCGGCTGAAGCCCATCGCGCAGAGCGAGGTGTGGCCCTTCTTCATCCTCAACCTGCTGTGCTTCGTCACCTTCTCCGTGTGGGTGACGTGGCCGCTGCTCTCCGCGGGCGTGGATGACCACTCCGAGCTGAGCCGCTACGCGGCCTTCCCCATCTCCCCCTTCCGGCTGCTCATCGCCTCCACGGTGGCCAGCCTCTTCGAGCCGCGCGCGCTCGTCTTCTACGCGCCGCTCACCGGGGCCGCGCTGGGCTTCGCGTCCGTCTACGTGCTCTACATGCCGTGGCTGGCCGTGGTCCTCTACATCCTCTTCGCGCTCCTGTGCGCGGCGTGGAGCCGGGTGGCGCTGTACGCCGTCATCAACGTGCTGCGGGAGAAGCACAGCGCGGAAATCATGGGCGGCGGGCTGGCGCTGTTCCTGCTGGGCGCGTCCTTCATTCCGCCCATCGACACGTCGTGGCTGACGGCGGTGGGTGAGGCGGGCGTGGACGCGCTGGACATGAGCCTCATCATCAACGCGGCGGTGGCGCTGGGCCGCGTGCCCCCGGGCCTCTTCGGTGACGCGCTGGCGCAGCTCGCCTGGCACCGGCCCCGGGTGGCCATGGCCGAGGCGGCGGCGCTGCTCTTCTTCACCGCGGTGGGCATGGCGGTGGCCTACGCGCTGCTGATGCGCTTCCACCGGCAGGCGGGCCGCGCGGGGGGCTCGCGCAAGGACTCGGGTGACAGCAACCCGTTCGCCACCACGAAGACGCGCTACACCACGCTGGTGACGCGCGAGGCCCTGGACCTGTGGCGCAACCCGCGCGCGCGGCTGCTGGCGTCGGTGCCCTTCATCCTGGCCATCCTGCTGAAGCTGCTGTCCGGCAGGGACTTGTTCGTGTTCGTCCTGGGCGCCTCCGCGGACGCGTGGCTGATGGGCGGCCTGTGCATCTACGGCGCGGTGGTGATTGCGTCCACCTTCTCGCAGAACACCTTCGCGTATGACGGGCAGGGCTTCGCGGCGTTCCTGGCGGCGCCCCTGGACCTGGCGGACGTGCTGCGCGCGAAGAACCAGGTGCAGGGCGCGGCGGCGCTCGCGATGGCGGCGCTGGTGGCGCTCTTCTACCGGGTGTACTTCGGCTTCGGCACCGCGCTGGACATGCTGTGCGCCATGGCGGCCGTGGCCACCGTGGTGCCCATGCTGCTGGCGGCGGGCAACTTCCTGTCGCTGTACTTCCCGGTGAAGTTCCACGCCAGCCTCAAGCGGCGGGACAAGGTGCCGCTGACGGCCTCCATGCTGGGCATCCTCGCGGCCAGCGCGGGCTGCATGCCCTTCGGGTGGGCGCTCAAGCTCGCGGGCAAGGACGGCCCCACGTGGCACACGGCGGCGATGATTCTGCTGGCCGCCGCGCTGAACGTGGCGCTGTACCGCGGGGTGCTGCCGCTGGCGCTGCGGCTCTTGGAGCGGCGGCGGGAAGTCGTGCTCCAGGCGGTGACGCGGGAGTAACGCGCGCGGCCCCTCCGGGAGTGCTCGACGGAGGGACCATGCCCCTTGCGGAACGGAACGGACAGGGAGCCGCGGACGCCTCCAAGCGCGTCCGCGGCTCCCTGTCCCCCTCTTCCCGTGACGCTCAGTAGGCGATGCCGTGCTTCGCCGCCTGGGCCTTCACGCCCTTCATCACGTTGGCGTCGAAGGCGTCCTCCTTGGCGGGGGCGTTCTTCGTCAGCCACGCCTCGCGCTCGGCGGCCAGCGTCTCCGCCTTCTTCTCCAGCGCCTTCTTCTCCTCGGAGAGCGTCTTCACCTTCGCGGCCTGCGCCTCGGCAGACAAGCCCTTGAGCTCGGCGGGCAGCTCGTCCTGGCTCACGCCCGCCAGCGCGGACGGCGCCTCCACCAGGTCCACCGCGCCGCCCACCGCCTTGGGCGCGCTGCTGGCGGGAGCGCCACCGGCCCCGGCGCCGCGCGTCTTCTTCATGTAGCTGATGCGCTCGGCCGCGGCCTCCGGCGCCAGCCGGGCCATGGAGGCGGCGCGCGCCTTGTTCTCCGCCTGGACCTCCCGGCGGCCCGTGTAGAGCGTCTTCGTGGACAGCTCCGCGTTCACCTTCGCCAGCGCCTCGTCGTACGGTGTGGCGACGGCGACCATGCCCCCGGACTGGTCGATGGAGTCGAAGGTGCCATCCGTCAGCTTCGCCACGGCCCGCCACGCCACCGCCGTCTTGGCGTCCCCACCGCACCGGACGGTGTTCACGACGATGTGCTTCTCGCGCGCCTTCTTCGCCCAGAAGTTGAAGTCCCAGTCATCGTTGCGCCGCGCCGGGGGAGCGTCTCCCACCAGGAAGATGGCCTTCATCACCTCGCGGTTCTGGCTCCAGGACAGCTTGGACACGGCCTCGCCCAGGCCGCGCCCCACGTGCTCGGGCGTGTCCCCGCCGCCCCCCGCCTCGAACTTGCGCAGGTTGGCGAACACCGTGTCCAGGTCATCGCTGAGGTCGAAGCGCTTCGTCACATATTCGTCGCCCACGTCGCGGTAGGCCACCAGCCCCACCTTCAGGCGCGGCGTGGGACGGCCCTGCGCGATGCGCGACGCGATGGAGTAGATCTTCTGCTTCGCGCCCTCCAGCAGTCCGCTCATCGAGCCCGTGGTGTCCAGCACGAACACCACTTCAATCTCCGGCCGGGCCGTGACCGGCTTCTGCTGTTGTGACGGCGGCGCCGGCGCGGGCTTCTGGGAAGCGGCGGGCTGCGCCTGAGCGGCCGGCGTCGCCGCCTTGGCGGGCGCGGACTTCTCCACGGGCTTGAAAATCGGGCTCTCCGTGGCCAGGGCCAGGGCGGCGGACAGAGCGGTGACGACCGCGGCCGACAGCGCGGCGCGCGACAGGAACTTGCGGTCCATGGCGTTCTCCAAGGGGACGACAGCGGGATTCAGCAGGCTTCGGCGCGCGCGTACGACCCTGGAACGAATGACCTCGCCCCCGGGTCTACGCCCCCGGTCGATTTCTCACGCGCGCCGCCGGTTGCACCCGCCCTGCCCTGGCGTTAGGGCTCCTGCTCGCGTGCGCGTCTTCCATTCGGACAGCTACGAAGTCCCGTTGCCTCCCGGCCACCGATTCCCCATGGAGAAGTACCGCCTGCTGCGCGAGGCGCTCCTGGCGCGCGGCGTGCTGCCGCCGGAGTCCCTCACCGAATCCACGCCCAGCCCGCGCGAGGACTTGGCCCGCGTCCACACGCCCCGCTACCTGGACGCGCTGTTCCAGGGCACCCTCACCGAGGCCGAGCAGCGCCGCCTGGGCTTCCCCTGGTCGCCCGAGCTGGTGCGCCGCTTCGCCGCCGCGGTGGCGGGCACCGTGGACGCCGCCCGCGCCGCGCTCCAGGACGGCATCGGCGGCAACCTCTCTGGCGGCACGCACCACGGCTTTCCAGACCACGGCGAGGGCTTCTGCGTCTTCAACGACATCGCCGTGGCCATCCGCGCGCTCCAGGCGTCGCGCGACATCCGCCGCGCCGTAGTGGTGGACCTGGACGTGCACCAGGGCAACGGCACCGCCGCCGTCTTCGCCGGCGACGACTCCGTCTTCACCTTCTCCATGCACGGGGAGAACAACTTCCCCTTCCGCAAGCAGCCCTCCCAGCTCGACGTGGGCCTGCCGGACGGCACGGGGGACGCGGCGTACCTGGACGCGCTCGCGCTGTACCTGCCCGAGGTGCTCGACCGCGCGGGGGCCTGCATCCTCTTCTACCAGGCCGGCGTGGACCCGCTCACCGAGGACGCGCTGGGGCGGCTCTCCCTCACGCACGCCGGGCTGCGCGCGCGCGACCGGCTGGTGCTGGAGGCCGCCCGCCAGCGGGGCCTGCCCGCGGTACTCACCCTGGGCGGCGGCTACGCGAAGCCCCTGTCCGCCACGATTGACGCGCACGCAGGCACGTACGAGGTGGCCCGGGCGCTGTTCCGTTGAACCTGCCTGCCCTGACGCGGCTTGCCCGGGTGCCACGACGGGCGGATGCTGGCACGCACCAGGAGAACCCAGAACATGACCCCATCCCTTCGCCGCCCCCTCCTCGGGGGCCTGTTCCTCGCCTGCTGCGCGCTCGCGCTGTCCTGCGGCAACGACGGGCCCTTCTTCCGCCTGACCTTCTCCCTCCCCGACACCCTCACCGCCGCCCCGGGTGAGAGCTTCCCGGTGGAGCTCACCGTGCTGCGCGAGGGAGATGACCAGAGCGCGTTCCGCGTCGACCTCCAGAGCGCGCCGGAGGGCGTCACGCTGACGCCGGAGTTCGTCCTGCCGGAGAACGAGGCCAGCGTCACCGCCACCGCCACCTTCGCGGTGGCGCAGGACACGCAGTTCCGGGGCATGACGCGCGCCCTGCTGACGGCCACCAACGCCGCGGAGACGTTCGCGACCAGCGCCAACCTGTTCCTCGTCATCCTGCAGCCGCCCGTGGCCCAGCCGGACTTCTCCATCGCCGTCGAGCCGCGTCAGGTGGACCTCTTCGCCGGGCAGAACGAGAAGGTGCGCATCACCGTGACGCGGGCGGAGGGCTTCACGGGGCCGGTGACGCTCTCCCTGGAGACCCCCACCCGCCGCATCGGCATGCAGGAGGTCACCATCCCGGCGGGTGAGACCTTCGTGGAGCCCTACATCAACACCGACCGCGGCATGACGCGCGTGCCCGTGGCCGCCTCCCTCATCGCCACCAGCGAGGACGGACGGCAGGCCAGCACCGGCATCAGCGTCAACGTGCGCTGAGCCCGGCGCGCGGCCCACCCGGCGCCGGGGCCTGGCTCCACCTCGGCCCGGCAACCCCTCTCCCCTGAAACCCCTCGTCAGACGGCGGCCAGGGTCCCGTCCAGCGCCGGGGCCTGCCCGCGCGTCAGCGGTTCACGAAGGGGCCTGGGAGGGATACCTTGAAGACCGCCATGAGCATTTCCCCCACCCGCCGCCAGGCCGCGCTGGACGCCCTCGCGCTGGACGACGAGGCCCTCCTGAAGGCGTGCGAGGTGGACTACTTCATCGCCTCGGGCCCGGGCGGACAGCACCGCAACACCACCGCCAGCGGCGTGCGCCTCACGCACGCCCCCACCGAGCTGTCCGTCAGCGCCACCGAGCGCCGCAGCCAGGTGCAGAACAAGGGCGTGGCGCTGGAGCGCCTGCGCGAGGGCCTCAAGGTCCTCACCTTCGTCCCCAAGGTGCGGCGGGCCACCAGGCCCACGGCCGGCGCCAAGCGGCGGCGCCTGGAAGGCAAGAAGCGCACCTCCGAGAAGAAGGCCCGGAGGAGCGGTAAAGCCGGCTGGTGACCCGGGTCTGTTCGGACTCCAACGTCCCTGTCATCGAACAGTCTGGGTGCGGCTAAAGTTTGCGGGCTCGCAGACCTTGCGAGGTCGCCTGCCCCTTCTGAAGCCCCTCCTCCCGAAAATTGCCGTGGAGTGTCGGGGGCTTGGCTCACCAGCCAGGGAGGCACGTGGTGTGCAGATGCACCCTCAGTGTCTCCATCGCCCCAGCCCCCGGGGGCCATTGTGCTCGCAGGACATCCCCCCATGCCCTTGCTCACGGTTTTTCCGTCTCCCTCTCCTTCATCCCGTTCACGCGCGCGCCGCTGGAGGCTGTGGGCGCCGCTGGCGCTGACGCTGGCCACCCCCGCCGCGTGGGCCCAGGACACCGACGCGGCCCCCGCCCCCGGCGCCGCTCCCGAGCTGGACTACGCCACCGAGGCGAAGAGCGCGGAGCCCTCCGGGCTGGTGGTGCGCGTGGCGCCGCTCGAGCAGACGCAGTTCATCGTGGAGAACGCCGAGCGCGTCAGGGTCCAGGCCCCCGCGGTGGTCGAGGTGTCGCTCGGTGAGCCGAACCAGCTCGCGGTCCAGGGGCTGAGCCCGGGCGTGTCGGAGGTGCTCGTGTGGCGCCAGGGCATCAAGCGGCCGCTGAGCGTCCGCCTGGAGGTCGCGAAGTGAGCCGGCGCGACGCACGCGGCGCGACGCTGCTGGAGGTCAGCATCGTCCTCGCCATCATCGCGGTGCTGGCCGCCCTGGCCTACGCGGGCTATGCGCAGCTCAGCGCGCGGACGAGCCCGCAGAACGCCGCGGCCGACCTGTCCGGCGCGCTCGCCGAGGCCCGCGCCCGCGCCGTGGACCGGCAGGCCGACGTGTGGCTCATCGTCTACCCGGACCTCGACCCGGCGGGGCAGGCCGGCGGCCACGGGGCCTGGTTCCTGGTGGAGGACCGCCTGCGCAACTTCGGCGACGCCGCGGCGCCCGCCGGGCAGTTGACCTTCTCGACCTTCTCGCCGCCCCTGGACATCCACCCCACCGCGGACCAGGGCCGGCTGATGGACTCCATGTACATGGACCGCTACACGCAGCGCACCGTGCGCTTCGGCGCCACGGGCAACCTGGCGTGGACCGGCATCTTCGAGGGCCTGCCGGTGTCGGATTGCAGCTTCTGCAGCGGCGCGCCGCGGCGGGGCGCCATCGTCTTCCGCGGTGACGGCTCCGCGCGCTTCGTGGACGGCGCGGGCCAGCCCGTCATCCCGGCGGGCAACGGCGCCCTGAACCGGGCCGCGTCCCTGGCACTCACCTCCACGGACGGACAGCGCGAATACCTCTTCGCCATCTCCGCTCCCGTCGGATTCGTCGACACGAGGACCAACCGATGAGGCGCTTGAATCCCGCATCCCGCCGCGCCGCCATGCGCGGCGCCACGCTCATCGAAGGCATGGCGGCCGCCGCCATCCTCGCCATGGGCATCAGCGGTGTCTTTGGCGGGCTCATCTTCGCCAGCCAGCAGAACGCCGCCGCCAACCGCCTGTCGCAGGCCAGCGCCATCGCCGCGCAGGTGCGCTCCGGGCTCCAGCTCCAGGGCCGCGCCCGCCTCTTCGCCGGCACCGGGCCGCTGTCCGCCGCGCGCTGCGCCGGCGCCGCGGAGACGCTGGAGCTGGCCGGTGGCCTCTCCACCCTCCCCGACGCCTGCGTCGTGGACCTGGACGCCTTCGACAGCGCGACCGGCGACCCGCTGCTCAAGGTGGTGCCGGGGTACTCGACGGAGGAGAGCGAGGACTACCGCCGCGTGCTCGTCTGGACGCCGGCGCAGGCCATCGACTCCGTCGCGGTGGTGGTGTCCTTCCGCAGCGCGGGGCAGCGCCGCTACGTCAAGCAGTTCGTCGCGCTCTACAACCCGGCGGAGAACGGCGCGGGGGTGGAGCTGTGAGCACGCCCAGGACGCCCGCGCGACGCGGCTTCACGCTCATCGAGCTGCTGGTGGGCATCACCGTCTCCTCGGTGGTGCTGCTGGCGGTGGCGGCGACCATCATCGCCGTCAACGACATCTTCCAGAAGAACACCGTCTCCAAGACGGCCGTCGAAGGCAGCCGCGTGGGCATGGACTACCTCAACCGCACGCTGCGCTACGCGGGCTACGGGCTGGACCCGGCCATCGCCTTCGACTTCGGCACGGACGGCCTGCCGGAGGACCGCAAGGACAACTACACCGAGGAAGTGGAGGACTGGGGCAGCTTCGTCACCGACGACCTGGCCTTCCGCTACCGCGACCCCATGTACCTGCGCCGCGGCCAGCTCGACGGCACCGGGGCGCCGCCCTTCCAGCTCACGCTGGAGCCCGCGGCCAACTTCGGCCAGCCCCTGCGCCAGGGCCAGGCCGTGCTGGTGGCCTGCCCGGGCGGCCAGGACTACTTCCTGGGACGGCTGGCGGCGGACGTGACCGCGGACGGCACCACGGCCTCGCTGGAGACCGCGCTGGCCGCCGGCATCCCGGGGGACGTGCCCAAGGGCTGCATGACGGACTCCACCCGCATGCCCTTCGTCATGCTGGTGCAGGAGAAGCGGCTGCGCGTGGAGGCCCACGGCGGCCGCCCGTACCTGGTGGTGAAGCACGGCTGGGCGGAGGACGCGGACTTCGACCCCATCGCCGCGGACGTGGAGTCCTTCCAGGTCAGCTACCAGATGAACCGCCCGCCCGCGAACTCCGCGTGCTGCGCCGGGCAGGCCGCGCCGGACGGCGCCGTGGGCAGCGGCATGGCCTGGGTGCTGGGCGACGAGGACGCCGTCATGCTGCCCAAGTACGACGCGGACGTCCCCCCGCCCACGTACAGCACGCCCTATGACGATGCGCTCCGCTACAACATGAACACCGCCAACATCCGCTCCGTCGGCGTGGGCCTCACGGTGCGCTCGGTGCGCCCCATGCCCTCCGGCAAGAAGAACCAGGCCCGCCGGCTCTTCAACGCGGACCCGGTGAACGGTGAGGACACCTTCTTCCGCACCACCGTGGAGACGTCCGTGCGCATCCCCAACATGACGTCCCGCGCCTTCTTCATCCCCGAGCTGCGCGCCGCCGGCGTCGCCGGTGACCTCAAGAACGTCTGGGGAGGCTAGCCACCATGACCCACTTCGCCTCACGCCGGGGCAGCGCCCTGGCCATCACCCTGATTGCCCTGACGGTGCTGCTGCTGCTCGTGGTGGGCGCCATCACCTTCACCGGCCGCAACCAGTCCGCCGCGGTGTCCAAGACGCGCAGCGACCGCGTGGAGGCCTGCGCGGAGACGGCGCGGCGCTACCTGCTGTCGCGGCTGAAGGTGTTCGGCACCGGCGCGGTGCCCGTCACCAGCATCAGCCTGGAGCAGGTGCTGCAAGACGACCAGGTCGTCGCCGACAGCAGCACCATGCGCACCGCCCACATGGGCGACACCGAGTCGGCGCCCACCGCGGCGGTGCTCGCGACCTCCTCGTTCAGCAGCGGCAAGGACCAGGTGAGCGACGCGGCCAACACCCTCAGAGAAGGCACGGCCGGCGGCAGCTACTACCGCGTGGTCGTCATGTGTGACGAGCCGGGAGGCCGCCAGGCCGAGACCGAGTTCGTCTTCCGCTTCGGCATCTGACCCCTTCCGACCTCGCCCTTCCCCGAGCCCCCCATGAAGGCACTCCTCTCCTCCCTGACGGCCCTGGCCGCGCTGCTGATGGCCCCCGCCGCGCTCGCGCAGGACCCGGCCTCCTGCAGCCTCCAGTCCACCTCCCGGCTGGACGCGCTGCTCAACCCCGCGCGCGGCAGCGACGAGCGCTTCTTCACCAGCCCCAGCGGCCCGCCCAACATCCTGCTCATCCTGGACACGTCGGGTTCCATGGCGTACTGGCCCATCGCCTGGAGCAACAACGACTATTACAGCTACATCGACAACCGGAACGGGGCGTCCCCCGGCTGCCGGCAGGAGAACATCGACGCGCTGAACTACGACGCCAGCGTCGAGTACCCGCGCATGTGGCTGTCGCTGACGAACCAGGACTCCCCCTGGTTCGTCCCCACCAGCTACTACCGCTTCGACGGCAACGGCAGCGGCACCCAGGAGAGCTTCGGGATGGGCAACAACCCCGTCCGCTTCGACCAGCCGCCGCCCAACACCACCATCAGCGACAGCGCGGCGACGGCCTGCGCCAACATCGTGGACACGGGCAACAACAGCACCCGGGCCGCCGCGCGCGCCGCGTGCGCGCAGTGCCTGACGACGAAGGGCTACTTCCAGTACCGGAAAAACGAGCGCATCGCCTCCGGCAACTTCCTCAACTTCTACTCGCCGCGCGGCCACTCCGCCGTCAACGTCATCAGCCAGGTGCTCAAGGACTCGGAGCGCACGCGCTTCGGCGTGGTGACGTTCTCCGCGAGCCGCGACGCCACCGACACCGTGAAGTGGAACAACCAGGACGTGGTGCGCTTCGAGCGCTTCGGGCCCCGCTGCGACCAGTCGTTGAACCAGACGGAGCGCAACAACCACCGCAACAACCTGCTCCTCAAGATGAACCGGGGCCTGCAGTTCAACACCGGCACGCCGCTGACGCAGGTCATGTGGGGCGCCAGCACCTACTTCCGCTCCTCCGAGGACGACCCGTTCCCTGGCTGGTTCGGCAGCGGCTACCTGCGTGACTCCGACTTCGACGACGAGGCTGAACCCGGCCGGGCCGCCACCTGCTTCACCTGCGGCTTCAACGCCATGATTCTGCTCACCGACGGTGAGCCCAACGAGCCCAGCAGCGACTCCTCCCAGATTCCCTCCCAGGTGCGCGACCTGGACGTCCCCTGCGCCAACTGCACCGCGGCGAACCAGGGGGCCAACAGCGGCGGCACCTCCAGCCACATCCACCGCATCGCCAAGTGGATGTGGACCCACGACATGCGCCCGGAGCTGGACGGGTCGCAGCAGGTGGCCACCTACACCGTGGGCTTCGCGCTGACGAACACGCGGGCGCTCAACCTGCTGCGCACCACCGCGGACGCGGGCGGCGGGCGCTTCTACGCGGCCACCAACTCCAGCCAGCTCAAGACGGCGCTCCAGTCCATCGTCGACGACGTGCAGAACCGCAACATCGCGTTCGCCGCGGCGGCCATCTCCTCGTTCCAGACGGGCAGCTCCACGCTCAGCGCGCTGATGCCGCGCATGTCCCCCGCCTCCGGAGACAGCGCCTGGCGGGGTGACTTGTGGCGCTTCAACCAGTTCAACGAGTTCGTGGAGGGCGTGGACAAGAACGCCGACGGCGACATGGACGACATCTTCGTCGTGGACCGGGACGGGGACATCGTCGTCGAGGACACGAGCGGCAACTTCGTCAAGGACGGCGGCAGCACCCCGGCCAACCAGTTCTGGGAGGCGCGCCGCGCGCTGCTGGCCCGGTCGCTGGACAGCCGGAAGATCTACACGGTGACGGACAGCAACCAGGACGGGCGCCTCACCGCCGCGGACAACGCGGCGACGCCCATTGAATTCACCGTGGCGAACCGCGAGACGCTGAAGAGCTACTTCGGCATCCTCGGCACGCCCGTCTGTCCCACGGTGGAGTCGGTGAGCCCGCTGGAGATCGACCCCGGCAAGCTGCTGACGGGCCTGGGGCTGACGCCGCAGCAGGCCGCCGCCGCCATGAGCGTCACGGTGCCGACCTTCAGCGGCATGACGCAGGCGCAGAACTGGGTGAACGACATCTGCGTGCGCACGCTCATCCAGTACGTGCGCGGCCAGGACCTGGCGGACGAGGACGGCAACGGCAACCGCACCGAGGTGCGCCGCTCCGTGCTGGGCGACATCTTCCACTCCGCGCCGGTGCTGGTGGACCCGCCCATGGACAAGTTCCTGTGCAACCTGGGCATGAGCAACCAGTGCACGCGCACGCTCTACAGCCAGCAGCTCGGCGTGTCGCCCACGCCCCTGGCCACGGAGAACATCAGCCGCTGCGGCGACACCGTGGAGGTGGACGCGTATGACGCGTACCTGCACCGCTACCGCCGCCGCGACAAGCTGGTGCTGGTGGGCGCCAACGACGGCATGCTGCACGCCTTCCGGGACAGCACCGCGGGCAGTGACAACTGCGAGGGCGGCATGCCCATGATTGAGTACACGCCCAGCACCGGCCAGGAGGAGTGGGCCTTCATCCCGCCCGACCTGCTGTCGCGCCTGCACGAGATGGCCAACGGCCACCAGTACTACGTGGACGGCGACATCATGGTGCGCGACGTGTGGGCGGACGGCTCGGACGGCTCGCAGCCGGACGGCATCAAGCAGTCCACCGAGTACCACACGATGGCGGTGCTCTCGGAAGGCCGCGGCGGCGTGCACTACGTGGCGCTGGAGCTGCGCGCGGACGCGGGCACCGGCCGCTTCGGCGCGCCCCGGATGCAGTGGATGTACCCGCAGCCGGACTCCGCGGAGGCCGCCCTCTTCGGCAAGACGCTCTTCTCGCTCAGCCCCAAGCCGCCCCCCATTGGCCCCGTGCTGGTGGAGGCCGGCACCGCGCCCGGCGGCGTGTCCCGCTACGAGGTGAACACCCAGGAGCGGTGGGTGGTGGCCCTGTCGGGCGGCTGGTCCCCCGGCCAGGAGAAGGGCCGCGGCATCTACGTGGTGGACGCGTGGTCCCCCGAGGTGAATGGCCGCAACGACAACCTGTGGTGGAAGTTCGAATTCGACCCGAACGCCACCGGGGAGCAGCACGGCCCCGCCCGGCACCTCACGCACAGCGTGGCGGCGCCGGTGGCCCTGGTGGACTACGGCGTGGCCGGCAGCGTCCAGCAGGACGGCTTCTTCGACACGGCCGTCTTCGGCGACATGCGCGGCCAGCTCTGGGTGGCGCGCATGTCCGTGCCGGGCGCGCTGGACCCGTCCACGGGCCTCATCCGCAACTGGAGCGCCGCGCGTGCCTTCCAGATGGACCGGGACTCCGTCGGTCCCAACGGCGTCCAGGGCAACAGCCTGACGCGCACCTGGCCCTTCTATTACGTGCCCTCCATCGGCATCCAGCCGGGCACGGGCGCCATGCGCGCGCTCGTGGGCACCGGAGACCGCTACGCGCTGCTGGACGACGAGGCCGGCATCTGCCGCTTCGACAACCCGCAGGCCTGCGCGCGCTACGGGTGCGGCAACGTGGAGGTGGACTACCAGGTGAACCGCATCGGGGAGAACATCACCCAGGCGCGGCACCAGTGGACGCAGCGGGGCCTGGCGCAGACGACGCTGACGCGCGGGACGGTGTCGCAGCCCGCCTGCGGCGAGCCCGGCCAGACGGTGGTGTCCGCCCGCTTCAGCCGCTACGAGGCCCGCACCTGCCCGGGAGCGCCGCAGGACTACACCTCCATGAGCCCCGCGCGCGTGGAGTGCGGCAAGGACGCCGCCGGCAACTTCCGCTGCCATGACGTGAGCAACGTAGCGCCCAACTTCGCGGACCTGGAGCTGACGCGCACCACCAACGCCATTGGGAAGAACCGCTTCTACGGCGTGCGCGTGTACGGCGTCTCCGGGCAGACGTTCGCCGAGGACGCGACCTCCGTCTCCGCGGACGGCCCGCTGACGGCCAGCCAGTTCGACGCGGCCCGCCTGTCCGACCGCACCAGCGACAACGACACCAGCGGGGACCTGGTGGACGTGACGGACATCACCTGCGACGCGTCCGGCGCCTGCTCCGACACGGGCGCCGCGCCGGAGAGCCCGGGGTGGATGCTGGAGTACACCGACAACATCACCCACAAGACGGCGGGCGGCGCGGCCACGGTGGCGAGCTGCACGCTGTGGAACGTCATCTACCCGTCGCAGGACGGCGAGGTGTGCAGCAGCACCGCCGCCCGGGCGCGCTTCTACCAGGCGGACTTCCTCAGCGGCCTGCCCAACTGCGCCGCGTCCTTCGACAACGCGCGCTTCCAGGAGCGCTCCGTGCTGTCGCCGCCGCCCGAGCCCGCCACCGTGGTGATGATTTCGCCCACCGGCAGCGTGAAAGACGGCGTCGTCGTTCCGGAGCCCGGGCAGCGCCAGCTCACCTCCGTGGACGTGTCGGTGAACAACGAGGTGCTGCAGAACGTGTACGAGCTGCCCCTCACCCAGGAGCAGCACGCCTGCCGCCATGAGAATGCCGCCCACTGCGTGCCGTGACGTGACGGAAGCGCCCCGCCCTCCCCGCTCGCGTGGGGAGGGCGTCGGCGTTAGAAGGCGGGCATGCCCGCACTCGAAGACGCCATCGCGCTCGCGGTGGCCGCGCACCACGGCCAGCGCGACAAGGCCGGCCAGACGTACATCCTCCACCCGCTGCGGGTGATGATGCGGCTGGACACCGACGAGGAGCGCACCGTCGCCATCCTCCACGACGTGGTGGAGGACACGCCCTACACGCTCGAGCGCCTGCGCGAGCTGGGCTACCCGGAAGGCGTCCTCGCCGCGCTGGACGCGCTCACCCGCCGCGAGGGCGAGACGTACGAGGCCTTCATCGAAAGGCTGCGTCCGCTGCCGCTCGCCCGCCGCGTGAAGCTGGCGGACCTGGAGGACAACATGGACGTGCGGCGGCTGGCCGCGGTGACGCCGAAGGACGCCGAGCGCCTGGCCCGCTACCGCGCCGCCTGGGCCCGCCTGCGCGAACCTTGAAGACACGACGGCCCGGAGTGCCACGAGGGCGACTCCGGGCCGAGGTGCTACCGGCGCCCGCCGAGGAAAGCAGGACGCCGGGTTCTCCTCTCCGCGCTAGCCCTTGGCGAGCTGGCGGAGCACGTACTGCAGGATGCCGCCGTGGCGGTAGTAGTCGAGCTCGTTCGGCGTGTCGATGCGGCACACCACCGTGAACTCCTTGGTGCCACTCTCACCCGTGGCCTTCACGGTGAGCTTCTTCTGCGGCGCCAGGTCCTGCGCCACGCCGGTGATGTCGAACGTCTCGTGGCCGGTGAGGCCCAGCGACTGCGCGTCCTGGCCCGCCTCGAACTGGAGCGGCAGCACGCCCATGCCCACCAGGTTGGAGCGGTGGATGCGCTCGAAGCTCTTGGCGATGACGGCCTTCACGCCCAGCAGCATGGTGCCCTTGGCCGCCCAGTCGCGGCTGGAGCCCGTGCCGTACTCGGCGCCGGCCAGCACCACCAGCGGCGTGCCCTCCGCCTGGTACTTCATGGAGGCGTCGTAGATGCTCATCCGCTCGCGCGTGGGGATGTGGACGGTGACGCCGCCCTCCACGCCGGGCACCAGGAGGTTCTTCAGGCGGATGTTGGCGAAGGTGCCGCGCACCATCACCTCGTGGTTGCCGCGGCGCGCGCCGTAGGAGTTGAAGTCCTTGGGCTCCACGCCGTTGGCCATGAGGTACTTGGCCGCGGGGCTCGTCTTCGCGATGTTGCCGGCGGGCGAGATGTGGTCCGTGGTGACGGAGTCACCCAGCAGCGCCATCACGTGCGCGCCCTTGATGTCCTGCGTCGCCTTGGGCTCCGCCGGCAGGTTCTCGAAGAAGGGCGGCTTGCGCACGTAGGTGGACGTCTCGTCCCACTTGAACGTGGCGCCCTTGCCCACCGGGAGCTGCTGCCAGAGCGCGTCGCCCTCCATGGCGTTGGCGTACTGGCTGCGGAACTGCTCCGGCTTCACGGAGGTGCGGATGACCTCCTGAATCTCCTCGTTGGTGGGCCAGATGTCGCGCAGGAAGACGGGGCGGCCGTTCGGGTCGGTGCCCAGCGGCTCGTTGTCCAGGTCCGTGCCCACCTCGCCGGCCAGCGCGTAGGCCACCACCAGCGGCGGGCTGGCCAGGTAGTTCATGCGCACGTGCGGGTTGATGCGGCCCTCGAAGTTGCGGTTGCCGGACAGCACCGCGGCCACGACGAGGTCCCCTTCCGTGACGGCGTTGGCCACGGGCTCCGTCAGCGGGCCGGAGTTGCCGATGCACGTGGTGCAGCCGTAGCCCACGATGTGGAAGCCCACGGCCTCCAGGTAGGGCAGCAGGCCGGCGTCGCGCAGGTACTCGCTGACCACGCGGCTGCCCGGCGCCAGGGACGTCTTCACCCACGGCTTGGGGTTGAGGCCGCGCTCCACGGCCTTCTTCGCCAGGATGCCCGCGCCCACCAGCACCGCCGGGTTGGAGGTGTTGGTGCAGGAGGTGATGGACGCAATCACCACCGCGCCGTGGCCCATCTGGTAGCTCTGGCGGCCGTTCTTCACCGTCACCGTCTGCGCCAGGCGCTCGGGGGGCACGGCGGCGGCCTTGCCACCCTCCTCCCCGCCCTTGCCCTTGCCGGCCGACAGCATCTCCCCCAGCGACTTCTCGTAGCCGGCCTTCATGTCCTTCAGGGGCACGCGGTCCTGCGGGCGCTTGGGGCCGGCCAGGCTGGGCACCACGGTGGACAGGTCCAGCTCCAGCGTGTCGCTGAAGACGGGGTCCTCGGCGTCGTCACGGCGCCACAGGCCCTGCTCCTTGGCGTAGGCCTCCGTGAGGGCCACCAGGTCGTCCGGGCGGCCGGTGAAGCGCAGGTAGTTGAGGCTCTCCTCGTCCACCGGGAAGAAGCCGATGGTGGCGCCGTACTCGGGCGCCATGTTGGCGATGGTGGCGCGGTCCGGCAGGGACAGGTTCTTCAGGCCGCTGCCGTAGAACTCCACGAACTTGCCCACCACGCCCTTCTTGCGGAGCATCTGCGTGACGGTGAGCACCAGGTCCGTGGCGGTGGCGCCCGCGGGGAGCTTGCCGTTGAGCTTGAAGCCCACCACCTGCGGAATCAGCATGGTAATCGGCTGGCCCAGCAGCGCGGCCTCCGCCTCGATGCCGCCCACGCCCCAGCCCACCACGCCCAGGCCGTTGATCATCGTGGTGTGGCTGTCGGTGCCCACCAGCGTGTCCGGGTACACCGTGCTGCCCTGGCGGAACGTCACGTGCGCCAGGAACTCCAGGTTGACCTGGTGGCAGATGCCGATGTCCGGCGGCACCACGCCAAAGCCCTTGAACGCGCTCTGGCCCCAGCGGAGGAACGCGTACCGCTCGCGGTTGCGCTCGAACTCCAGCTCCGCGTTCTCCTTGAACGCGGCGGACGTCGCGAAGGAGTCAATCTGCACCGAGTGGTCGATGACCAGGTCGGCCGGGTTGCGGGGGTTGATCTTGTCCGGGTTGCCGCCCATGGAGGCCAGCGCCTCGCGCATGGCCGCCAGGTCCACCACAGCGGGCACGCCCGTGAAGTCCTGCAGCAGCACGCGCGCCGGGTGGAAGGAGATCTCCACGTCCGGGGTGGCCTTGGGGTCCCAGGCCAGCATCTTCTCCACGTGCTCGCGCTTCACCACGCGGCCGTCCTCGTGCCGCAGCAGGTTCTCCAGCAGGACCTTCAGGGAGAACGGCAGGCGGTTCACCGCCGGGTGGGATTTGGCCAGCTTGCCCAGGCTGAAGAGGTCATAGGTGGCAGACCCCACCTTGAGCTGGGACTTCGTGCCGAAACTGTCGGTCATGTGTGTTGCCGTCCTTCCTTGCGCGGGATGCGGCAACTTCTAGGCCCCCCTTTGACGCGTTGCAAAGGGTTCCTTCCTGGGCATTGAAGGGCGGACGCTTCGGGCCGCGGAAGTGCAGCCCCGCTCATCGGAACCATGCGCCCCGCTGGGGGGCGGGCAGGCGCGGCTCAGATGATTTTGCGAAGCAGCAACAGGGCTCGCTCCAGCAGCTTCTGCCACAGGGGCCGGCGGCGGAACTCGGCCAGCGTCACCTCGCGGCAGTCCCCGCAGTCGCCGCGGAAGGAGTCCTCCAGTTGCTGCCCCAAGCGAGGGTCGGCGAAGACGGCGTTCACCTCGTGGTTGAAGGCCAGGCTGAGGCGCTCCAGGTTGAACGAGCCGATGGTGCCCCACACCCCGTCCACCACGGCCGTCTTGGCGTGCAGCACGCCGCGCTGCCACTCGAAGATGCGGACGCCCGCGCCCAGGAGCCGCTCGTAGAAGCCCCGGGCCATGAACTCCAGGAGGGGGTGGTCGCTGCGGGCGTTGAGCAGCAGGTGGACCTCCACGCCGCGCCGGGCCGCCTCGCGCAGCGCCATCACCATGCGCCGGTCCGGGATGAAGTAGGCGGCGGCCACCAGCACGCTGCGCCGGGCCCGGCGGATGGCGTGCAGGTAGGCCCGGTGGATGCTCCGCCGGCTGGACAACACCGCCAGCCCCACTCCCCCTTGCCGGGACGGCTGGCGGCGCAGGCGCTCCAGCCGCCGGGTCAGCCGGTGGAAGCGGCCCTGGAACATCATCCGCCACGTGGCGGAGAAGCACCGCTCCAGCTCGTGCACGGCCGGCCCCTCGATGCGCAGCACGTCGTCCCGCCACGCCGCGCCCACCCCCGCGGGCGCCCAGTGCGCGGAGATGTTCACCCCGCCGGTGAAGGCCACCTCGCCGTCCACGACGAGGATTTTGCGGTGGTCCCGGCGCAGCAGGTGCCGCAGCCCGCGTGACAGGCTGAAGGGCTTGAAGGCGCGGATGTCCACGCCCCGGGCGCGCAGCCCGGCGAAGAAGCTCCGGCGGCTCGTCCAGGAGCCCACCGCGTCGTACAGCACCTTCACGTGCACGCCGCGCTCGGCGGCCTGCGCCAGCGCCTCGCCGAACAGCTCACCCACCGCGTCGGAGACGAACATGTACGTCTCCAGGCGGACATACCGGCGCGCCCCGCGGATGGCCTCCAGCATGGCCGGGTAGGCCTCCACGCCGTCGCGCAGGAGCTGGCACGCGTTGCCCTGCATCACCGGATGGCGGCGAGGCAGGTAGTAGCGCGACAGGAGCAGCCCGGAGACGTTCGGGCTCCACACCGGCCCATGCTCCGGCACGGGCCCCGGAGGCGTGGGCGCGCCCGTGTCCGCCTCCCCCGACTGCTCGGTCAACGCCTCCGGTTCACCCATGGCCTCCCAACGGTGCGGACGCCCGCGCGACCCGGCAACCCGAGCCGCTTCGCAGCCTGTCTGCCGGTGCCAGCCGGTGTCCGGAAACCGACGGGACAAGCCCGTGACTTCACGGACACCGGCGCGTCAGGAGGCGGCCTAGAGGCCGTACTCGGCGCGCTTGGCCTCCGCGCGGGTGGCGCACGGCTGGTCGTACTCCGGGAAGTACTCCTTCACGTGGTCCAGGGTGGCGGAGGCGCTCTTGTAGTTGCCCTGGTTGTAGTAGCCCTCCACCTCCAGCAGCAGCTTGGAGCAGGTGCGGTCCAGCTCCTGCTGCGCCGCCTTCATGCGCTCCTGGGCGTCGTAGTAGAGGTCCGGCTTCGGCTCCGGGTGGGCCTCCAGCATCAGCCACGACACGCGGAAGGACTTCCAGGCCTCGTAGCGGTTGCGGGCGCCGATGTCCGGCGTCTGGAAGTGCTTCAAGCCCCGCTTGTGGTACTCGGTGGCCTCGCGCACCAGCTCCTCGGGAAGCAGGTCCGGCAGCAGCGCGCGCTCCACCCAGATGTTCCAGATGACCCACGGGTCCTCACCCGGCGGGTTCTTCACGTTGTCGAAGATGATGCGGTTGGGCTCGCCCTTCTTCAGGTGCTGGGCCGGAATCATCAGCTCGATGGAGCGGTCCTGGCTGGCCAGCGTGTCGGGCGGAACCTTGCCCACGTCCACGCCGTTGACGCTCACCACGACCTCGTCCTTGGAGATGCCCTGGGCCTGGTAGTGGAGGATGACCACCGCGCGCGTGGCGGCGGTGTACTCCCACTCGAAGACCTTCATGTCCGCGCGCTCCCATGTCGCGCCCGGCCCCAGGCCGAACCCGTCGCGGATGGGCTGCCCGCTGAGCCACGCGGGCTCCTCGCCCACCGGCTGGCCGTCCTCGCCGCTCAACACCAGCCAGTACAGGACGCCGAACAGCCCGAGCACCAGGGCCACGCCGCCGCCGATGATGCCGGTGCGCACGCCCTGGCTGGCGTCCGCCCAGAAGAGCTTCGCGCTGGACACGATGCCCGGCGACTCACGCCGGATGCGCGCGCGCTCGGCCGCGGACAGGCCACCGCCGCCAGCGGACGGCGCCGGACGGGCCCGAGCCGGCGGAGGCGCGCTGGCCGGCCGCCTCGCGGGCGCCGCCGCGGGCGCCGAGCGCTCGATGGCCGCCGGCCGCGAGCCGCTCTGCCCCTGGGACACGGGGCGCAGGGCCTGCAGGTTGTTGCGGGTGGCGCCCTCGCGGATTTCGTCCAGCTCGTCCTGGTCGGCGCCCTCGGGCGCCAGCGCGACGCCCTTGTTGCGCTGCCGCTTCAGGCTGTCCAGGGAGACGATGCGCGTGCTGCCGTCGCCCTCCTGGGCGCCGGCGGGGAGCTCCTCTTCGCCCGTGGCCGGCTCGTCCGTCAGCATGGCGAAGATGAACGTCACCGGCCCCAGGGTCAGCTTGTCGCCGTCCTCGAGCACCTGCGTCTTCACCGGACTGCCGTTGACGAGCGAGCCGTTGGCGCTGCCCTGGTCCTCGACGGAATAGGCGTCGCCGTCGAGGAAGATGCGGCAGTGGCGCCGGGACACACCCGGGTCGAACAGCGCGACGTCGCAATCCGTCGAACGGCCGATGAGAACGGAGTCCTGGTCGAAGACGAACTCCTTACCGGCTTCTCTACCCTCGGAGATCGTCAGCTGGAAAGGCATGGGGGGTCACAATCCTACAGAGGCCCGCGCCGCTCGGGCAACGGCCGCACGCGCGGAGGCGGGCTCCATGACCTGCGCCTCGCCTCCGAAGGACAGGACCCACTGGGTCAGCCACCGCTCGCTGTCCCCCGCCACCAGCACCTCCACGCCCCCGTCGGCGAGCGGGCGGGCGTCCCGGCCGAAGCGCTCCTTCACATAGGGTGCGGCCACCGGGGAGAAGCGCACGCGCACCGAGGCGTCCGTCAGGCCCCGGGCCGGGTTGGGCACGTCCGCCCGGGCGTCCGCGGGCGGCTGGAAGGGCACGTCCGTGACGGTGATGTCCTCCATCCGGTCCAGGCGGAACAGGCGCGCGTCCTGCCGGGTGTGGCAGTAACCCTGCAGGTACCACTGCCCCCGGTGGCTGAGCAGCTCGTAGGGGCGCACGGTGCGCGGCTCCGGGGACCGGCCGGGGCTGGCGTAGCCGAACGTCACCTCCAGCCGCTCGATGATGGCGCGGGTGAGCGGCCCCAGGGCCTGGGGCGCCTCCGTGGACGCGTCAATCTTCCGGTACATCTCCCGGTAGCGCTCGCGGGTGGCGGGCGGCAGCACCCGCTCCAGCTTCTGCAGGGCGCTCTGCAGCGCGTCCCCCGTGGCCGGCCGGAGCAGCTCCGCCGACGCGGCCAGCGCCGCGGCCTCGCCCGGGGTGAGCCGGGGCGGCGCGAACAGGCGCTGGTCCAGGTCCACGTAGACGCGGTCGTTGTCCACGTAGATGTCGATGTAGTCGTCCGGGTTGAAGGGCGGCCGGCCCACGCAGGTGAGCAGGTCCAGCTCCTCCAGCAGGTCCTCGCGGCTGACGTTGAGCGCGCGCGCCAGGGCGTCCACCGTGACGCCCGGGTGCTTGGAGACGTACGGAACCAGGAACAGCAGGCGGCGGAGCCGCTCGTGGACGTTGCTCATGCGCTCACCTTGTCCTGCGAATCCTCGTGGGACGCCACGATGCGCGAGGCCATCTCCCGCAGCCGCGCCTGCGCCCGCTCCGGGCCCTCCACGCGGCAGTCCGGCCCCAGCGCCAGGCAGAAGCGCAGCAGGCCGTCCACGAACGTCACCGGCAGCCGCGCCCGCACCGCGCCCGCCTCCGCCGGCTCCAGCGCGGCGCCGGGCAGCAGGCTCGCCGCGCGCGAGGCCAGCGTGCCCGACAGGTGGAGCACCACCTCCACCTGCTCGTGGAAGCGGTGCTGCCACGGGAAGTACGCCACGTGGGAGTCCAGCGAGAAGTCCGCCGGCACCTGGAAGTCCGGCGTGCGCGGGCGCGCCGTGTTCACCTTCAATTCGCGGATGCGGTGGACGTGGAAGCTGCGCAGGCTGGCGCGCAGGTGGCAGTACCCCACCAGCGTCCAGGCGCCGCGCCGCAGGGCCAGGCCATACGGGTCCACCCGCCGCTGCGTGGTGCCGGCCTGCTTGGGGCTGGCGTACGTCACATCCACCCACTTGCGGGCCGCGCACGCGTCCCAGAGCTGCTCCAGGCGCGCGGAGACCTCCTTCTCCTGGCCCTCGTGCACGGAGCCCAGCTCCATGCGCACCCGGGGTGTGGGCAGCGACTGGCCCGCGAAGAAGCCAATCTTCCGCAGCGCGTGCGCCAGGTCGTCCCGGCCGGGGAAGGCGCCGGACGCCAGCGCCGCGGAGCCGGCGGCGTAGAGCACGGCCAGCTCTTCCTTGGAGAGGTCCGCCTCCGGCAGGTAGTAGGCGTCCCGGTCGACGATGTAGCCGTCCCTGCGCTCGTCGTCGCCCTGGACGTAGGTCAGCGGGAAGCCCAGCTCCACCAGCTCCGCCTTGTCGCGCTCGAACTTGCGCTCGGCGGCATCATCCGAGCCGCCGTAGTCAGCGGGGAAGTGCTCGCGCAGCTCGGCCCAGGAGATGGGCTCGCGCGCGTCGAGCAGGAGGGCCACGAGGTCGAGGATGCGTTCGGTGCGGTCCATTGGAAAGGTCGGCGACGATGCCGGGCGGACCCGGGAGGGTCAAGAAGTGGACGTGTGGGTGGGAAACAGGTGAGACGTCCGCCCGCGTCCGGCGAGATAGCCGGATGACACTGAACAGACAAGCAGGTATTCACCTGTGCGTGCGCTTGTCTTCATTTGCGCCCTGCAACCACCCGGTCGGGGGGCTCGCACTGAGGGCATGATCTGGGTTATGGCTGGGTCATTCCGTTGAAATGGAAGCGACGTGGACGGGCAAGCCCGTCCGGATGCCGCATGGCCGGCGCGGCGGGCGGCGCCTCCGAAGGGACCTCACGATGAGCCGCATCACCCTCGTCCGTAATGTGGTGGCCGGACTGGCGATGTTCGTGGGTGTCACGAGCACGGCGGCGCCCGCCCCCGTGCGCGCCGAGCCCCTCTACTTCGCCGTCGAGGTCCGCCGTGACGGGCGCCTGGTGGCCCAGCCCAAGCTGCTGGGCGAGACGGGCCGCACCCTCCGCGCCGAGCGCCGCCGCCCCGGCGCCCCCCTGCCCGACTACCGGCTGGTGCTCACGCCCAGGGCCGAGGGCAAGTCGTTCCTGCTCCAGCTCGACCTGCAGCTCCCCGAGGCCAAGGGGCACTCCGAGCTGGCGCTGCTCCACGGCCAGGAGCGCAAGCTCCAGCTCGGCAGCGTCCCGGGTGAGCTCGAGGTCTCCCTGCTGCTGATGAAGGTGGACTCGCCGGAGTTCCGCGCGCTGATGCAGCTCGGAGAGAGCAGCGGCGCGTCCTCGTCCACCTCGTCCATCTGAGCGGCTACAGCACCGCCAGGTCGTCGCGGTGCACCGCCTCGTCCAGGTAGCGGTAGCCCAGCACCGCCTCGATGTCCGCCGTGTGGCGCCCGGCGATGCGCCGCAGCTCGTTGGCGTCATAGGCGGCCAGGCCCCGGGCGAACACGGCGCCGTCCACGCCCACCAGGTCCACGGGGTCTCCGCGCCCGAAGTCCCCCTCCACGCCGCGCACGCCGCTGGGCAGCAGGCTGCGCTTGCCGGTGACGATGGCCTCGCGCGCGCCCGCGTCCACCGTGAGCGTCCCGCGTGCGCGCAGGGCGTGGGCAATCCACGCGGCCCGGGCGCTGCGGCGGCTGCCGGTGGGCTCGAAGAGGGTGCCCACGTCCTCGCCCTCCAGCACGGCGCGCAGGCGGCCGGGCACGGCGCCGGACGTAATCACGCAGTGGATGCCGGACTCGGACGCGCGCGCAGCGGCCCGCACCTTGGTGCTCATGCCGCCCGTCCCCACCCCGCTGGTGGTGCCCGTGGCCAGCGCCAGCACCTCGGGCGTCACTTGCAGCACCGTGGCCAGCAGCTCCGCGTCCGCGTCGCGGCGGGGGTCTCCGGTGTAGAGCCCCTCCACGTCCGACAGCAGGACGAGCGCGTCCGCCTCCACCACGCCCGCCACCAGGCCCGCCAGCGTGTCGTTGTCGCCGAACTTCAGCTCGTCCACGGAGACGGTGTCATTCTCATTGATGACGGGCACGACGCCCGCGGTCAGCAGCCGCTCCAGCGTGTGCTTCACGTTGAGGTAGCGGCGGCGCTCCTGCACGTCCTCGTGGGTGAGCAGCACCTGGGCCACCGCCTTCCCGCGCGCGGCGAAGGCCTCTTCGTAGGCCTGCATCAGCCGGCTCTGTCCCACCGCCGCGCACGCCTGCTTGCCTGGGATGTCGCGAGGGCGCGAGGGCAGGCCCAGCCGCTCCACCCCCAGGGCGATGGCCCCGCTGGACACCACCACCAATTCGCGGCCCTGCGCGGCCCACAACAAATCCTGGCCCAGCGCATCGAAGTGATGACGGTTGAAGCGCCCGGTGGCGTTCGTCAGCGCGTTGGTGCCGATTTTCACCACCACCCGCCGGGCGGCGCGCAGGGCGGTGCGTCCCGTGGAAATCCAACTCACGGGGCGTCAGCGTAGGTCAGAATTGGAAGACGCGCGCGTCCGGCGTGTTTTCCCCACAGCGGCGGTCATAAAGTCGTACCGAAACGGTGGGGGCCCCATGCCTCCGCCAGGAGAGCACGGTTTGAAGGAAATCTACGGCAACACCCTGGGCCTGAAGTCGAGCGAGCAGCACCGCCTGCGAAACACCTTCCGTCGGCGCGTCCCACCGCACGAAATCGTATCGCCCGAGCTTGCCCGGCACCTCACCGAGCTGTCGCGTGAGACGAACCGGCAGGTGGGTGTGCTCGTCAACCGGAAGGGCGAAATCGAGCACGTCATCGTGGGCAACGCCCACAAGCTCGAGCTGCCCGACATCGGCCGCGCCCGTGCGGGCCAGGTGCGCCTGCGTGGCCTCCGCCTGGTGCACACCCACCTGAAGAGCGAGCCGCTCACCAAGGACGACCTCACGGACCTCGCGCTGCTGCGCCTGGACTGCGTGGCGGCCATTGGCGTGGAGCACGACGGCCTCCCCGGCGTCCTGCACTACGCCTACCTCGTCCCGGAGAACGGCTCCGGCGAGTTCTGGAACGTGGAGTCGCTGCCCTCCGTCCACGTGGCGCAGCCGGATTTGATGGACACGCTGGGCGCGCTGGAGGAGGAGTTCAACCGCAAGGCGGCGTCCCGCAAGGTGGGCGGCCGGGAGAAGGCCATCCTCGTGGCGGTGTGCCTGGACGGCAACCGCGCCCTGGCCGAGTCCAGCCTGGCGGAGCTGAAGGAGCTGGCGCGCACCGCGGGCGTGGAGGTCATCGACTCGGTGCTCCAGGTGAAGCGCGAGGCGGACCCGCGCTACCTCATTGGCCGCGGCAAGCTGGAGGAGCTCAACCTGCGCTCCATGCAGTCCATGGTGGACCTGCTCATCTTCGACAAGGACCTCACCCCGTCCCAGGGCCGGCACATCGGCGAGGCCACCAGCCTCAAGGTGCTGGACCGCTCGCAGCTCATCCTCGACATCTTCGCGCAGCGCGCGCAGAGCGCCGAGGGCAAGCTCCAGGTGGAGCTGGCGCAGCTCAAGTACCGCCTGCCACGCCTGGTGCAGAGTGACGACTCGCTCAGCCGGCTGATGGGCGGCATTGGCGGACGCGGTCCGGGTGAGACGAAGCTGGAAATCGACCGCCGCCGCGTGCGCGAGCGGATTACCCACCTGGAGAAGCGCATCGACGCGATTGGCCGCGAGCGCAGCGTGCGCCGCGCCCAGCGCAACCGGCGCGAGCTGCCCGTCATCTCCATTGTGGGCTACACCAACGCCGGCAAGTCCACGCTCCTCAACGCGATCACCAACGCCGAGGTGCTGGCGGAGAACAAGCTGTTCGCCACGCTGGACCCCACCAGCCGGCGGCTGCGCTTCCCGCAGGAGCGCGAGGTCATCATCACCGACACGGTGGGCTTCATCCGCGACTTGCCCAAGGACCTGGTCGCCGCCTTCCGCGCCACGCTGGAGGAGCTGTACGACGCCAGCCTGCTGCTCCACGTCGTGGACGCGGCGGACCCCGCGCGCGACGAGCAGGTGGAGGCGGTGGAGAACATCCTCGACTCGTTGGACCTGATGGAGAAGCCGCGCCTCATGGTGTGGAACAAGGCGGACCTGCTGCCGCAGGACGAGGTGGAGGCATTGCTGCGCACCCGGGGCGGCGTGGCCATCAGCGCCGCGACGCGCGAGGGCCTGGCGACGCTGCTGGCCAAGGCGGACACCACGCTGTTCGCCGAGGGCGCCACCGAGGCCATCGGCGCCGTCTGAGCGCGCGGTTGCCGGGCAGGCACGGCTCCCCGTAGAGTCGGGGGGCCGTGTCGATTCCCACCCTCACACCCCTGCTGCTGGCCCAGGCCGACTACGCCAAGCCTGTGTCCTCTCTGTCTCCGAAGTACATCGAGCTCCTGGAGCAGAACAGCCACATCATCTACCCCATCGTGGCAATCCTGACGCTCGTCATCATCGCCGCGGGCGTCCTCCAGGCGTGGCGCACGCAAGATTTGGACGGCCTCCAGAAGAACGAGTTCAAGCGCGCCATCGTCAACGAGCTGCGCCGCAACATCAGCGGCATGCCGGGTGACTTGCTGGCGAAGTCCGTGGGCCTGGACCGGCTCAAGACGAACCGCCTGCTGGAGCAGATGCAGCAGGAGGGCCTGGTGGTGAGCCACACCAACTCCCAGCGGCTCACCGTGTGGCGCGTCCGCGGCGCCACGCCGGACGCCGCGCCGCGCCGCTACTGAAGGCCTGGACTAGACGCCCGCCAGCTCCGACTTCGGCTGGCGCGTCATCAGGTCCACCACCGCGGAGCGGGCGCTCTTGCCCTCGTGGGCAATCAGGTACACTTGGTGGCAGATGGGCAGCTCCACGCCCGTCTTGAGCTCCAAATCCCGGGCGCTGCGAGCCGTCTTCACGCCCTCGGCCACCTCCTTCATGTCCGCGAGGATGTCCGGCAGCTTGCGGCCCTTGCCCAGCTCCATGCCCACGTGCCGGTTGCGGCTCAGCTCGCCGGTGCACGTCAGCACCAGGTCGCCCATGCCGGACAGGCCGGAGAGCGTCAGGGGGTTGGCGCCCTTGCGCACCGCCAGGCGCGTAATCTCCGCCAGGCCGCGGGTGATGATGGCCGCGCGCGCGTTGTGGCCCATGCCCAGCCCGTCCGCCATGCCCGCGGCGATGGCGATGACGTTCTTCAGCGCGCCGCCGTACTGCACGCCCACCACGTCCGTGGACGTGTAGCTGCGGAAGGTCTCCGTCTGGAGCGCCTTCTGGCAGCGCAGCGCCACCTTGTCCCAGTGGGAGGCGATGGTGACGACCGTGGGCATGCGCCGCGCCAGCTCCTTGGCGAAGCTGGGGCCGGACAGCACGGCCAGGTACGGGTGGAACTCCTCCGGCAGGCAGTCCTCCAACAGCTCCGTCATCGTCAGGAGCGTCTCGTTCTCGATGCCCTTCGACACCGTGACGATGGGGACGTGGCGCGGCAGGTACGCCTGGGCCCTGGCCACCACCTCGCGCGTGGCGTGGCTGGGCGTGGCCAGCACCACCAGCTCCGAGCCCGCCAGCGCCTCCTCCAGGTTCGTCGTGGCGCGCACGCGCTCAGAGATGGGGATGCCCTTCAGGTAGGTGGGGTTCTCGTGCTGGGCGTTGATGGCCTCCACGACGGAGGCCTCCCGGCCCCACAGACGCACCTCCTCGCAGTTCACCGCGAGCACGTTCGCCAGGGCGGTACCGAAGGAGCCGGAGCCGATGACACTGCCACGCATGGATGACCTCTCTAGAAACCAGTCACGACGCCAAAGGAGATGACGGGCATGAAGTCCGCCTCGTCAGGTCGGGTGCGGATGTCCCCGCCCAAGGTCACAGCGTAGGACGTTTTCTCACTCACGGGGACCTCCGCGCCCACGCGAATGGGGAAGGCGCTGGAGAGCTCCACGTCGGGTGGCAGGCCGCCCAGCGGCACCCCTTGGATGGGCTCGGTGTCCAGCGTGAGCAGGTAGCGGACGTCGAGGAACAGGCGCGGCGCCCGGGCACCTCGGAGCTGGAAGTTGCCGACGATGCCGGGCTGCACGTTCCAGTTGCGGCGGCCGCTCAGGTAGCGCGCGCCCCGGTCCTCCACGCTCGCCGGCCGCAGGAAGAAGGCGTGGCTCCCCTCCACCGCCACGCCCAGGCTCCACCGCGGGCCGCCGTCGAACACCATCCACCGCGCGCCCAGCCGCAGCTCGTTCATCAAGCCGTAGGCACTGTCCACGCCGGCCAGCACGTCCAGGCGCCGCAGGACGCCCACGGCGACCCGCGCGGAGACGGTGGGAAAGCCCAGGGACAGGCCCGCGGCCAGGCCCCCCTCGCCCACCGTCCGGGCGCCCAGCAGGCTCACCCGGTTGGGAACCGGCGGCGGTCGGGTGACGACAGGCGCCGCCGGTTGAGGCGTGGGGATGGCCGCGTCATCCACGGGGACCAGCGGCGGCACTTCGGGCAGCCGGGGCAGCGTGGCCGCCTCCTCCGCCCTGGGGACCGCGGTGGCGCCCGGAAAGGACTCCCAGGCCGCGTCGTCTGGCGCCTCGTTGCGCGCTGGCGCGGAGACCTCGGCGGGCTGGGCCCAGGAGGTGTCCGGCGCCGGGTTGCGCGGGGGCGGGCCAGCGGGCCCTGAAGGCGCCGGGGCCGTCGCTTCCGAGGGAGCAGGCGCCGGCAACTCGCTCGCAGGCGCGGTCGCCCTGGAGCGAGCCCTCGCGGAGTCCGCCGGGGGCGTGGTCTTCGGGGCGACCCGCGCAGGCGCGGTCGCGCTGGAGCGGTTCGACGGCGCGGTCCCTGCCGGAGCCGGCGCCGCGACCTCGCGCTTCGGCGCCGCCGCTCCGGCCGACACGGCAGCGCTGGAGCGCCCCTCCGCGGGTCTCGCCTGGACGTCCCCCACCAGGGCGAGCACGAGCATGGGCAGGGAGCGGGCAAGGAGCATGGGGGCGAGCCTCAGCTTAGTCCGACGGGCGTATAAGGCACGAGGCAAGCCCGCCTGCTCGCGGTCCGAGCCGGGGCTGCGTCCGGAAGCGGTCAGCGGTATGCGGGAAACGTGGCCGCGCGAGGCCTCCTCCGGTCTACCATCCGCGCCGCTTCGGCAGGCGCACAAGGGAGTCACACGGGATGAGGGTCGGAGGGCGCGCGGCGTTGTTCATGGCACTGGCACTGGCGGCGTGCCGGAGCCGCCCCGCGGACCCGCCCGCGGCGGACGCGGGAGGCGCGGCGACGCCCATCGAGCGCGCGGCGGTCCCCGACTGCGAGGTGCTGCTGTCCGAGAACGACCGCGAGCTGATGCTCCCCGGCTTCACCATGAAGCAGGAGCGCGCCTGCCCCACCTGCGGTCCCCTGTGCAGCTTCCGCTCCGATGCCGACCCGGACATCGCCGTCTCCATCGCCTGGGACTGCAACGCCCGCCATGCCCAGGCCGACGTCCACGCCTTGATGGCTCCGACGCTCCAGGCCGGCGGCGTGGAGGTGCCCGCGCTGGGCCGTGCCGCGGTGCGGCGCGCGCCCGCCCAGGGCATGTCCCAGGTGCTCGCCTGGGATGACGACACCCCCTGCGCGCTGGTCATCACCTGGCTGGGCGGCGAGACGGAACGGGCGGTGGAGGTGGCGCGCGCGGCGCTCATCGCCACCACCCCCGCGGTGCTCGACGCGGGGACCGCCAACGGACAGGCCCCGGATGCGGGAGACGCCGACGCCGGCCCCACCGGCGCGCCCTGAGGGCCCGCCGGCGGGCGCCCTCCCTACAGCGTGAGGAGGTACTCCACCAGGTCGTCGACCTCGGCGTCGGTGAGCTGCGCCGTCACGCCGTGCTGGTTCGACTCGCGGCCCTGCAGCAGCCGGTCCTTCAACGACGCGGCGCTGCCGTCGTGCAGGTACGGCGCCGTGCGGGCCAGCCCCAGCAGCGACGGCGTGTTGAGCCCCACCTCGCGCACCGCCGCGTTGTCCTGGAGCGGCCCCGTGGTGACGAAGGTGCCCACGTCCGCCTGGGTGTTGAGGGTGAAGTGCTCGCCGCCGTGGCAGGCGTCGCACGCGGCCTTGCGGAACACGGCCTCGCCGCGCGCCTGGGCCTCGGTGAGCACCTCGCCCTTGTGGGGGTTGTCCGGCGCGGGCAGCACGTCGATGAAGTCGGAGAGCTGCGCCACCATGACGCCGTCCAGCACCGTCCCGCCCATGCGGTGGCGCACCGTCGCGTCCAGGAAGTCCCGCATCGTGGAGAACTCCCCGCTCCAGTGGAACGGGCCCGTCTTCGTCATGCCGCGGCCCGCGAGGCTGGGCGTCTGGCGAGGCCCGTCCGGGAAGCCCCAGACGTGGCCGTCCTCGCGGCCGTCGGGATGGCAGCTCGCGCAGGACGCCCCCACCGACGTGCTGGCCATGCGCGAGTCCAGCGCGCTGAAGAACAGCTTGCGGCCCGCCACCTCGTTGGGCGCCAGCACGTCGCCCGCGATGGGCAGCGGCGCCCCTTCCGTGCGCACGTTGGCCGTGCCCCCCGCGCCGTCGCTCACCAGCGTCGTCACCGTGTGGTCGAACGCGTTGTAGACGTAGGCCCTGCGCCCGTCCCGCGTCATCGCGATGCCGGTGGGCCCGGAGCCCACGCGCACCAGCTGGCGCACCGTGCTGCCCATGCCCGACATCAGGTCCGAGCCCGAGCGGCGCCCCGTGGGGATGATGGCGACGTTGTCCGTCTCCCGGTTCACCACGAAGGCCCACAGGCCCGTGGGGTCCACCACCGCCGCCACCGGCCCCTGGATGGGGTGCGTCGACTCCGGGCTGATGATGGTGGACGGCGGGAAGTCCGGCGCCAGCTCCGGGGGCGGACGGCACCGGTCCAGGTCATCCACCCGGGGCGTGCCGGTGTCCGTGTCGAACGTGACGAGCCCCGGCGCCACCACGCCGCCCGTGTTGCAGGGCCCGCCGCCCCCGTAGAGCGAGCCGCCGGTGGGCGGCGTCGGCGTCCCATCCGGTGACAGCGGGTCCTCGCGGGCCCACATCACCGTCGCCAGCGCGCGCTCGCCGTCCGGCGTCACCGCGACGCTCGACATGCCGCGCGGCTGGAAGCGGATGTCCGGCGAGGGCGGCAGCGGCGTCAGCCCGTCTGGCGACGCGGCCGCGCCGTCCCGGGTGTTGGCCCGCGCGTACAGGTCCGTCTTCTCACGCGCCACGCGGGGCCGGTCGGCGTCCGTCAGGTCCACGGAGATGAGGTCGCCCTGGCGGAAGCGGGTGATGAGCGCGCGCTTGCCGCCCTGCGCCAGCGCGATGCCCCGGGGCTCATCCCCCACCGGCAGCTCCCAGCGCACCGCCAGCGAGCGCGTGTCCACCGCCATCAAGGAGCCGTGACGCGAGCTCTCCCGCGAGGTGCTGTTCACCACATACAGCGTGTCCCCGGTGGGCGACACCGACAGGCCCACGGGCTCCACGCCCACCGCGACGCGGGCCGCCTCGCTCCAGTCGCCTCGGCGGATGACGGACACGCTGCGCGAACCCCGGTTGGACACGTAGACGGTGTCATCCGCTCCCACGGCCACGCGCTCGGGGAGGAGGCCCACCTTCACCTCACCCACCTTTTCACGACGCGCCGTGTCCACCACGGCCAGGACGCCGTTGTCCGAGTCCACCACGTAGAGAAAGGCATCATCCCGGCTGAGCGCCACCGAGCCCGACGCCTGGGTCCAGGTCGCCTGGGCCTCGCGGTCTTCACACGCCGGGGCCGCGAGCATCGAGACCACCACCGTGGCCAGGAGCGTCCGTCTCATGGAGGGATTCCTTCAGCACCGGGCAGCCACGCCGGCCCACGTCGCACGCCTGCCCCGCGGCCGCGCATGCTTGCACCAGAACGCCCCCGAAGTCGATGCCGTCCGCCCCCGGAGGCAGGTGGTGGACAGTCCCCGGGCGGGTGATGTGGATGAAACGCCACGAGCGTGTAGCGCCGGGTGGGAGTAAAGGAGAGGGGCCGTGTCCCGCACTCCGCCCCGCTTCCTCAACTTCCGGCGCACGTTCGCGCTGCTCATCGTCCTGGTCGTCGTGCCGTCCGCGGGCCTGTCCGGCTTCGGGGTGGTGGCCATCATCAACGAGCGCGCGGCCGTGGAGAAACGGCTGGAGGCCGCCTGGCGCGGCACCCTGGAGTCGTTGTCGGAGGAGCTGCCACGCATCCTGGCCTCCGCGAGCCTGGAGGCGGTGGAGGGCCGGCTCCAGTTCATCCTGCCTGACGGCCAGTCCGTCTCCGAGCCGGAGGGCGGCTTCGAGCTGGAGGAGGGCCAGGTCCGCACGAGGGACCCTCAATTGACGGAGGCGCTCACCGCCGTGTTGCCGGAGGCGGGCGGCCTGCCCACCGAGCCCACCGTCTTCTCCCTCACCACGGGGGGCCGCGCGGTGCTGGTGGCCGCCGAGCGGCGGGGCCCGGTGGTGCACGGCGTGCGGCTGTCGGTGCAGGCGCTGGAGGCCCGGTTGGCCGAGCGCGTGGACTCCCGGGCCGTGTCCAGCGAGCCGGTGCGCTTCGCCCTGCTGCCCGTGCCCCGCGACACCTCCGAGGGCGGGCTGATGGGGCGCCTGGTCTCCGAGGTGGCGCAGGCACGCGCCAGCGCCCTGGGGCCCACGGGCCTGGCCGAGCGCGTGCTGCCCTCGCCCCTGCAGGACTTCCGGCTGGTGGTGCTGCCCACGGGCGAGGACCCGGTGGCGCGCGCGTCCACGCGCAACCGCGTGTTGTACGGCGTGCTGCTGGGCCTCTTCTACCTGACGCTCACCTTCGGCGTCGTCTACACCGGCCGCGCGCTCTACCGCGAGGCGCAGTTGTCGCGGATGAAGACGGACTTCGTGTCGCTGGTGAGCCACGAGCTGCGCACGCCTCTGACGTCCATCCGCATGTTCATCGAAACGCTGGCCCTGGGCCGGCTGAAGGACCCGGCGCAGATGCAGGAGGTGCTCACCCTGCTGATGCGTGAGACGGAGCGGCTGTCCATCTTCGTCGAGCGCGTGCTGGACTGGGCGCGCATCGAAGGCGGGCGCAAGGTGTACCAGCGCGAGATGGTGGCGGTGCCGGAGCTGGTGGGCGCGGCGGTGGAGGCCTTCCGCACCCAGCGCATGGAGGACGGCGTGGACCTGTCGGTGGACGTGGCGGAGGGACTGCCGCGGGTGGACGTGGACCGGGCCGCGGTGGCCGGCGCGCTGCTCAACCTGCTGCAGAACGCCTACAAGTACAGCGGGCCGGACAACCGCCGCATCACCCTGCTCGCGCGGGGCGGCGGCAAGTGGGTGGACCTGTCGGTGGAGGACAATGGCGTGGGCATCGCCGCCAAGGAACGCAAGCGCGTCTTCGAGCGCTTCTATCGCGTGGACAACCTGCTCACGCGCAGGACGGAAGGCAGCGGGCTGGGGCTGGCCATCGCCCGGCGCATCATCGAAGCGCACGGCGGCCGCATCTCCGTGCAGAGCGAGCCCGGCAAGGGCAGCCGGTTCACCATCCAGCTTCCCGCGGGGAAGGCATGAGCAGCGACAAGACGCGGCGCATCCTGGTCGTGGAGGACGACTTGTCCATCCTCACCGGCCTGTCCATGAACCTGCGCTTCGAGGGCTACGAGGTGCTCCAGGCCCAGGATGGCCGCACCGGGCTGGCGCGCGCGCTGGACGAGTCCCCGGACCTGGTGGTGCTGGACGTCATGCTGCCGGAGCTCAACGGCTTCGAGGTCCTCAAGGAGCTGCGCCAGCGCGGCCGGGACACCCCCGTCGTCGTGCTGTCCGCCAAGGGCCTGGAGCCGGACAAGATTCTGGGCCTCAACCTGGGCGCGGACGACTACGTGGTGAAGCCCTTCGGCCTCCAGGAGCTGCTGGCCCGCATCAAGGCCGTGCTGCGGCGCCGCTACCCGTCCGCGGGGGCGGGCTCGCCGCCGCCGGTGACGTTCGGCGACGTGAGCGTGGACATGGCCGCCCGCACCGTGGCGCGCGCGGGCACGCCGGTGGAGCTCACCGCGCAGGAGTTCAAGCTGCTGGCGCACTTCCTGGCGCACCCGGGGCGCACCTTCACCCGCGAGGAGCTGCTGTCCGGCGCGTGGGGCTACCACTACGAGGGCAGCGCCCGCACCGTGGACAACTTCATGCGCCAGCTCCGCCTGAAGTTCGAACCGGACCCGGAGGCGCCCCGCCACTTCCTCACCGTGCGCGGGCTGGGCTACCGCTTCGAGCGCTGACGGGCGCTCACGGCCCGGCGATGCCGATGTGGCGCGAGTCCTCCAGGTCGAAGGGCTTGCCGTCGAAGCGGCCGTAGCGCTCGCGCGGCACCAGCCCCGCCGCGGTGAGCGCCGCGTCCAGCTCCTCGGGCGTGAAGTGCCGCAGCTTGAGGCGGCGGATGGGGCTGGGCCCGCCGGGCTGCCGGCGCTCGCGCAGGTGCAGCGCGAAGAGCGGCCGGCGGGGCTCCAGGCCGGCGCTGGGCGCCTCGTCATCCCGGGGGAGCACCGGCTCACGGGGCGTGTTGAGCACGTCGTAGACGAAGGTGCCCTCCGGCGTGAGGTGGTGACGCACCGTGGCCAGCAGGGCCTCCAGGTCGTCCTTCCCCGGCATCAGCCCCAGCGCGTGCTGGGGCGCGAGTATCAACGGGAAGCGCTCGGGCAGGCGCAGCGAGCGCAGGTCCGCCACCTGGAAGCGCGCCCGCCGCGAGATGTCCTCGGGCTCGGTGCTTCGCTGCTCCTCGGCGGAGCGGATCATCACCTCCGAGGGGTCCACGCCCACCGCGTCGAAGCCGTGTCCCGCCAGCGCCCAGACCACGCGGCCATTGGCGGCACCCAACACCAGCACGGGACCGCCGTGCTCGGCGGCCTGACGTGTGTAGAACAGGAGGTCCGGCTCCTGACCGACAAGAGAAAGTGGCATCCGGCCCCGCGCGTCATGACCACCCATTCGCGCCAAGGAAGTAGCACGAATCCGCCCTCGCCCGGGACAGGCACGTACGCACGCGGGGAAACGGATTACCCACAGCGTGTCCGGCCCAGGACGAAGACCCCACGCTCCGAGGCTGTTCGGGCTGGCACCATCCTTGCGAACGAACCTGGATTGAACACGACGGCCCACTTCGGGCCGAGCGACTTTCCAGCAGGGGACGGTGACGAGATGAAGCGCGGATGGGGATGGGCGGGCGCGCTCTTCATGGCGGGCGTGGTGGGGGCGACGGGCTGCGGCTCGGGGAGTGACTCGACGGGCGCCGAGGACCTGGACGTCCCGCCCGTGCAATCCCCCCAAAATCCGGAAGGTGATGCGGGCACGCCGGACTCGGGGATTCCTGGCGAGCCCGATTCGGGCGCGCCGGACGACGGCGGCACCCCGGATGACGGCGGCACTCCGGACGACGGTGGCACTCCGGACGATGGCGGTACCCCGGATGACGGCGGTACCCCGGATGACGGCGGCACGCCCGACGGGGGTCCCGTGGAAGTGCCCCTGCCCACGCCTTCCGCGGCGAACTGGGAGTTCTTCGGACGCGAGGCGGGCGGTCCCCGCTTCATCCACGGCGTCACCGCGGACGCGTCCGGCAACATCTGGGTGGCGGGCGGTGAAGAAGGGCTCTTCCTGATGAAGAAGGGAGAGCGCACCTTCCGGAAGTTCACCATGGCGGACGGCCTGCGCCCGTATGGCTACATGCCGGACGGCAGCGTGCCGCCGGGCCCCAAGTACCTCAAGGTCATCTCCGTGGCGGGCGGATGGAACGACACCGTCTTCGTCGGCTACGAGGGCATGCCGGGCGACGGCGCGCTCCACTGCGAGAACAACTGGGACGGCAACGCGCCGGACCCGGCGCGCTACAAGAGCGGTGACGCGGACCGCGTCTCGCTGCGCGCGGATGGCACGCTGGACGTGGTGCACTACGACATCTCCTCCGGGCCGAACGTCGTCGACGCCGAGCTCCGGGGCCGCGAGAAGCTCTGCAACATCTGGCGCATCGCCTACGACGCGAACACCAACAGCGTCTGGTTCGGGGCCAACCATGGCTTTGCCCGCGGTGACGCGGACTACCAGGGCAACCCCACGTGCAACGGGCAGCTCTTGTGCTCGGGCGTCGAGGAGCACTCCCACCCCGGCATCAACGCGTACATCTACGCGGACCCCGCGGGCGACCGGCAGCGGTACGGCGAGGACCGGAGCCAGTGGAGCGTCCGCGACGCGCTGCTCACCGATGCCTACTACGGCCTGGGCGTGCGCCCGGATGGCGACGTCTGGGTGGGCGGCGCCAACCGGACCACGCGGTACTTCTACGGCTCGGTGGGGAATGACTTCTGGGAGGGCCAGACGCGCACGGAGTCCGCGGCCTACGCGTGGAACCGCATCGACATCTGGAAGGACGCGGTGGGCGAGGAGCGCTACTCCCGGCCGGAGGAGCGCACGGATGACCTGGTCTCCGGCATCGCCTTGATGGGCAGCTCCGTCTGGGTGGGCTCGTTCGGTCACGGCATCGCGGAGCTGAACGACAGCGGCCAGGTGGTGCGCACGCTGAAGAACGAGCTGGCCGCGCCGCACGTGGCGAGCGTGGCGGCGGACCCGGCCAACGGCAGCATCTGGGCCGGTCATAGCTGGGGCGGCGGTCTCTCGCGCGTCCACGGTGGCTCCGTGACCCTCTACGGCCTCTCCGTGTTCGGGCGTGAGCTGTCCACCCTGCGCGTGCCGGACATCCAGGTGGACCGCTCCGGCCCGCGGCGGCGCATCCTGGTCGCCTTCCAGGGCGCCACGCTGAGCGACGGCACCGTGATGCCGGGCACCATCGGCATCTACTCCGGGGACTGAGCGGCCCGTCGGATGGAACGTGGGTGGCGGCCGGGCTTCTTCACGGGAGCCCGGCCGTCGCCTGTTCGCGCTTCGTGACTACTTGTACCAGGGGTACGTCAGGTTGGCGGGGAGCAGGAAGCCCCACCCCGCGTCGATGACGATGGGGCCCTCGCCGGGCCTGCCATACACCTGCACCGGTATCTGGGTGACACCTTTCTTGTATGGGTACTGCAGCGGTTTGTCCCCCTGGTGGAAATGCACGTTCCGAAGCACCACGTGCCGTTGATCCGGGGTGTACAGGGTGGCGACGAACAGGAAGTGCTCGTCGTCCCCCGGCACGCGCTTGCGCTCCACCGTCATCCGCAACTCAGTCCGCACATCGGACTCCACGCTTCGCACCAGCCTCCGCGTGTAGCGGGGCGCCAGCCAGAAGGCGACCAGCCCGATGACAATCAAGAGGCTCCCCCAGACGGGGAGCTGAGCGCTGAACGGCCAGCGGTACCTTCCGGAATCAAGCGCCTGCTGGAACGATGACGCGCCGTAGAGCACCGCCAACGCCCCCAGCGCCACGCTCACGCTGGCCCAACGGAAGGAACCCGCGAGGCGCTGTCGCAGCGCATCAATCAACTCGTCACGGTTCCCCAGCACGGGTTTCACCTCGGGACGCGCATCCGGCAGCACGGTGGACCTCCAGGTTCACGGCCCCCGTCCTAAACCGCCCCGCCGCGCGGCGATAGCCTCCGTCGAACGCGCGCCGCTCCTGCTGAGCGTGCAGCGCCGCCCTCCGCGGGCCAGCGGCCTCCACGAGCCGCCGTGCGGCGACGCCGCCGGGCCGCCCCGCCTTCGTCACGCCCCGGGCGCCCGCCCGCCTCCGGTCAGTCCCGTATGGCCGGCTGCTGGGCGGGCATCGTCCTGTGGGACAGGAAGTCACCATGGAGGGCGAAGCCGTCCTAGAATCCCCGCCGGTCATGCCCGTCCTGCCCCCCGCCCCCATCCCCTCTCACACCGTCATCGGCGCACGGACGCAGGGAGAGCGGCTCTCCGCCCAGCTCTTCCACCTCGTTTTGCTGGACACCGAGCGCGCTGGCACCGTCTTCCCCCTGGCCAACGACGCCCTCCGCGTGGGCAAGGCCGCGGACAACGACGTGGTCATCGACCACCCCACGGTGAGCCGCAACCACCTGGTGGTGCGCCGCCAGGGGGACCGCTTCCTCGTGCAGGACCTGGGCTCCACCAACGGCACCTTCCTCGACGGCGCCCAGGTGCGCGAGGCCTTCCTCCGCCCCGGCGCCCTGCTGGAGGTCGGCGACGTGCGCCTGCGCTTCAGCCCCCAGGTGTCCCCCGTCCAGGTGGAGCCCATCCTGGAGGACCGGCTGGGGGACCTGGTGGGCCGCAGCCTGCCCATGCGGCAGATCTTCGCGCTGCTCCAGCGCATCGCGCCCACCGACTCCACCGTGCTGCTGGTGGGTGAGACGGGCTCCGGCAAGGGCGCCGCCGCCAAGGCCACGCACAAGCTCAGCCCGCGCGCCACCGGGCCGCTCGTCGTCTTCGACTGCGCCAGCGTGTCCGACTCCCTCATCGAGAGCGAGCTGTTTGGCCACGAGAAGGGCGCCTTCACCGGCGCGGTGAGCCAGCGCATCGGCTGCCTGGAGCGCGCCAACGGCGGCACCCTCTTCCTGGACGAAATCGACGACCTCGCCCTGGACCTCCAGCCCAAGCTGCTGCGCGCCATCGAAGACCGCGAGTTCCGCCGGCTCGGGGCGTCCACCCCCATCTCCTTCGACGCGCGCATCATCGTCGCCAGCAAGAAGGACCTTTGGGCGGAGACGCAGGCGGGCCGCTTCCGCGAGGACCTCTACTTCCGCCTCTCCGTGTTCACCGTCAGCCTGCCCTCGCTTCGCGACCGCAAGGAGGACATCCCCCTGCTGGTGGACGCCTTCGCGGGCGAGGGCCTGTGGCCCCGGCTGCCGGAGAAGATTCGCGAGCAGTTCACCGGGCACACCTGGCCGGGCAACGTGCGCGAGCTGCGCAACGCCCTGGAGCGCGCCCGGCACATGGTGGACATCCCGGAGCTGGCCGGGGACTCCCTGCTGCGCGAGTTCACCCGCGAGGCCCCCGCCGCCGCCGGGGACTCCCTGCCCGTGGAGTTCACCGGCCCCTTCAAGGTCTGCAAGGACGAGCTCATCCGCGCCTTCGAGCGCGAGTACCTGACCCGGCTCCTGGGCCGTGCGAAGGGCAACATCGCCCGCGCCGCCCGCGAGGCCGAGCTGGACCGCAAGCACCTGTACTCGCTGCTCCACAAATACGGGCTCGTTCAGAGCGAGACGGACTGAGCGACCCGCAACAGCCGGGCGCGCCGGACTGGCCACCAGCGGACGGAGTGCTGAAGCCGCTCGTGACAGCCCTGCGGGCCGTGGCATGTTCGCGGCGCACTGGGAGTCAAGCCTCCCCCCTCTAGGAGACGTCCAAGAATGAAGCGTCCGTCCCCCTGGCTCGCCATGCTGTTCGCCGGTTTCATGTCCATGCACGCCACCGGCTGCTTCGGTCAGTTCCAGCTCACGCAGAAGATCTGGAACTTCAACAAGAACATCTCCGGCAACAAGTTCGTGCAGTGGCTGATGTTCCTCGTGCTCACCATCATCCCCGTCTACGGGCTGGGCGCGTTCATCGACGCCATCGTCATCAACAGCATCGAGTTCTGGACGGGCAGCAACCCCGTCGCCAGCGTGGACGGCGCGCCGGAGACGACCCGCATCGTCAAGCTGAGCCCCACGGACACGCTGCGCCTGTCGCGTGACGTGGAGACGGGCGTGATGCGCATGGAGCTGGAGCGCGAGGGCCAGGAGACGATGGTCCGCTACTTCGAGCCGCTCGAGGACGGCATGGTGGTCCGCGACGACGCCGGCGCCATGCTCATCCAGGCCCAGGAGGCGACGGACGGCGCGGTGGCGGTGACGGACGCCGCCGGCACCACGCTGACGGTCCACGCCCGTGACGCGCTGGCCGTGGCCCGCCGCGTGTACGAAGAGGGTGGCGCGCAGGCGCTCGCGCAGCACACCGTGGCCCAGGCCTCCATGTCCCAGGGCCTGGCCGCCAACACCTGCGTGGCCCGGTAACGAGGCCCGCGGCTCGCTGTTCGGAAATGTCGGGACCTTCGCGGCGCAAAACCCCCGACATTTCCGAACAGCAACCTCCCCGACGCGCTCCGACCCTCCCCTATTCGGGAGGCGTGCCCGCGTCGGGAGGCGGAACGCCCCCGTCGAGCAGTTGGCCCGGCTCGGGGCCGAAGGTCGCGTCCTGCGCCACCACGGCGAAGGTGCCCTCCAGGTTGCGGCCGGCGCCGTAGCCGTCCCCTCGGATGAAGGACATGGAGAAGTTCCCGCGCGTGGACTCGCCCGGGTTGCCTCCGGACTCAAGCTGCAGGTCCCCCTTGTTCACCGGGCCGAAGACGCGCGCCGGCTCGCCCGCGTTGAGGTGCACCACGGTGGCCCGCGCCTGCCCCGACGGCGTGGTGCCCGCGAGGTCCACCTTGGAGCCGGGGCGCAGGTCCAAGCCTTCGGTGGACACCGTGAGCCGGACGACCAGGTCCACGTCCAAGTCATTGTTCCGGTAGTAGCTGACCTGGAAAGCCTCGGCGTTGCGCCGCACCTCCACGCGGGACACCTCCAGCGGGAAGAGCTCGGACACGCTGCCGCCCAGCGAGTTGTCCGCGAGGCCGCACGCGGCCAGCCCCGCTCCGGCCATCAGGGCGGAGAGCCCCACGGCCGCCAGCGCACGGACGGCGCGGGTCATCGCTCCACCGCGAGCTTCAGCACGCCCTTGTCCTGGGCCACCACCGGCGCCCGGTACAGGACGACGCGCTTGCCGTTGGACAGGTACGCCAGCTTCGGCGACCAGCCGCCACCCGAGTCCACCAGCGTCTCGCGCCAGATGCCTTGGATGCGCGTGGAGATGACCAGCGCGTCGTCGTTCGGGTTGCAGCTCGTGTCGTTGCGGCCGGACTCCAGCGCGCAGATGTAGAAGGCGATGGACGGCTCGTGGTGGACCGGGTCGAAGGCCAGCGAGGGGTACCAGCCGCCCGTGCCGCTGTTGAACACGGGGTCCGGCGCGGACCAGTTCCCGGTGGCCGTGCACGCGCTGGCGGAGGTGTCCGCGCAGTCCGTGTACGTGAGCCGATCGCCGTTCTTCTCCAGCACGGCGATGCCAAACCCCGCCTCCGCGTCGTGGGCCAGCGAGGCGCCGAGCTGCGTGTTGCTCACCGCCTGCACGCGCACCGGCGCCGTCCACGTCAGCCCGTCCGCGTTGCGCCGCTGGAAGTGGACGTCCGTGCCGGTGGCCTGCGCGCCCTCGGGGGCCGTGTCATGGACCACGGCCGGCTGCGAGCCCGCCATCACCAGGGAGATGTGCGCGCCATAACCATGCTTGTTCTCACCCGAGGACATGGCCACCCGGCGCTGCCAGGTGGTGGGGCCGCCGCTGGCAATCTCCAGGTCGCTGCTCTCCCAGTCCTGACGCCCGAAGTTGCCGCTGTGCCCGTCGCGGTAGGCGACGATGGCCTCGTTCCCGTTGAAGACGATGGCGGGGTTGAGTCCCACGAGGAAGCCCACGTCCGTCACGGGATTGACGGGCTGCGCCTCGTCGGAGCGCCGCACGGTGATGCGCTCGGTCCACGCGCCGGAGGCGCTGCGATAGGCCACCGCCAGGTCGCTCTGGAACCAGAACGACGACGGCTCCTCCCGGTCACCGCCCAGATACGTCACCACCGGCTGGCCATCCGGCCCGAAGGCGACGGAAATGCCATACACGCGCTGCACGGTGGCGATGCGCTCGGCCGCGCCGAGCTGCCCGCCGTTGAACTCGCGGTACATCACGTCGGAGTTCTCCACGTCCTCCGTCCGCGTCCCGTTGCGGACGAAGTACGCCATGCCGATGCGGTCCTGCGGGCCCACGGCCATGGCGATGGAGGAGATGGGGTCGAACTGGCCTTCGTCAGCATCCACCACGAACTTCGCGAAGGGCGAGGTGTCGATGGGACCGCCGTCGGGGTTACCCCCCGCGTCAGGGGGCGTCGGGTTGCCGTCCTTGCCACATCCCAGCGCGAGCACCAGGCCCAGCGCCCAGGCATGCCGTTTCATGTGCCACTCCTCGTGTGTTGTCGGCCCTGCACGTCGTAGCGGCATCCTACGCCAGCGCCGCGCGGCGGGGAGCAGTCGAGCGTGTTTCATGAAGCCAGCGCGAAGCGGCCGCGTGCGGTAGGCTCGCGCGCGTATGACACGTGCGCGTTCCAACCGGGGGCGCCTGTCCCGGCGCTCCCTCATCCAGCGGCTGACCTTCCTGGGCGGAGGCGTGGTGCTGCTCGGCCCCGCCTGCAAGCGCTCCTCCGAACCGAAAGAGAAGGCGCCCCCCGCGGACACCGGCCCGCTGGCGGCGAAGCAGGACGGCCAGGGCCCGCGCACCTTCTCCTCCTTCGAGTACGCGGTGGTGGCCGCCGCCACCGAGCGCATCCTCCCCCGCGATGAGGACCCGGGCGCCGTGGACGCGAACGTCCCCGTCTACATCGACCGCATCCTCCAGACACCCGAGCTGGAGCCCGTGAAGGACGACTTCCTCTCCGGCGTGGCGGCCCTGGAGCGCCGCGCCCAGCGCATGCACCAGAAGGGCTTCGCCGCCCTCACGGCCGAGCAGCAGGACGAGCTGCTCACCCTCTTCAAGGACAGCCCGCCCCGCAGCGGCGAGGCGCACTTCTTCGAGCTGCTGACGGTGATGACGCTGGAGGGCTTCCTCGGGGACCCGTCCTACGGCGGCAACCAGGGCAAGGTGGGCTGGCGGCTGATGGGCTTCGACACCGTGGGCACCCTCGCCTCCGCGCCCCCCGAAGACTACGACGGGCCCAAGTGCCTGCGTGAATGCGGGGTCCACCGGTGAGCCTGCCCGAGGTGGACGTCTGCATCATCGGCAGCGGCGCGGGCGGCGCGCCCATGGCGTTGGAGCTGGGCCGCGCGGGCTTCAAGGTGGTGCTGCTGGAGAAGGGTCCGCACTACCAGCCCAAGGACTTCATCCACGACGAAATCCTGAACAGCCGCCGGAACTTCTTCATGCCGGTGCCGTGGGAGGAGCCGCACCTGGTGCGCCAGGGCGCGGCGGGCCGCTACGAGAAGACGAGCGCGGCGTGGACGGCCAACTGCGTGGGTGGAGGCACCGTCCACATGAGCGGCTTCTTCTACCGGCTCAAGCCGGTGGACTTCCGGCTGCGCTCCACGCTGGGCGCCATCCCCGGCAGCACCGTGGCGGACTGGCCCATCTCCTACGAGGAGCTGGCGCCCTTCTACGACAAGGCCGAGGCGGAGCTGGGCGTGTCCGGCGAGTCCGTCCCCCACCCCTTCGCCGAGCCGCGCAAGGGCCCCTACCCGCTGCCGCCGCTGGACGTGCACCCGGTGGCGAAGGAAATCGACAAGGCGTGCGGCGCCATGGGCTGGCACTCCCTGCCCACCGCGCGCGGCATCCTCAGCAAGCCCTACCGGGGCCGCGCGCCGTGCTCGTATTGCGCGCTGTGTGGCAGCTACGGCTGTGAAACCGGCGCGAAGAGCGGCACCAACGCCAGCCTCATCCCCGCCGCCGTGGCCACCGGCAACGTGGACCTGCGCCCCGGCTGCATGGCGCGCACGGTGGAGGTGGACAAGCAGGGCCGCGCGCGGAGCGTCGTCTACCTCGACGCGGACGGCGTGACGCGCGAGCAGCCCGCGAAAGTCGTCGTCGTATCCTGCACCGCCGTGGAGAGCGCGCGCCTGCTGCTCAACTCCACCTCCAGCCGATTCCCCAGGGGCCTGGCCAACGGCAACGGGCTGGTGGGGCGCAACCTCACCTTCAGCTCGTTCGGCGAGTCCCACGCCACCTTCCGGCTGTCCAGGCAGGCCGCCGCGCGGCCGTGGCTGAAGGACCCGTCGCCCTTCGTGAACCGCAGCCTCCAGGACTTCTACCTGATGCCGGACGCCCGGTTCGGCTTCCGCAAGGGCGGCACGTTGGGCTTCATGTGGGCGCACCCCAATCCCATCCACGCGGCGGTGGGGCTCGCGGGCAAGGGCCCGACGGCCCTCTTCGGCAAGGCGCTGAAGGACAAGATGCGGGAGTACCGCGACTCGCGCATCCTCCAGTTCGAGGTCTACGCCGAGTTCCTCCCGACGGCGGGCACCTACGTCAGCGTGGAGGGCGGCGTGAAGGACCGCTACGGCATCCCCGTGGCGGCCATCACCGTGGACCGGCACCCCATGGACCTGGCGGCCACGCGCTTCCTGGTGGAGCGCGGAGAAGAAGTCCTCCTGCGGCTGGACCCGGACGACGTCCGCCGCGGCACCACCACCGGGGAGACGTCCATCCTCCAGCACGGCACCTGCCGCTTCGGAAACGACGCGGCCACGTCCGTGCTGGACCGCCACTGCCGCGCCCACGAGGTGCCCAACCTCTACGTGGTGGACGGCAGCTTCATGCCCACCGGCGGCAGCGTGCCGTCCACGCTCACCATCAGCGCCAACAGCTTCCGCGTGGCGGACCACCTGGTGCGCAAGCTGAAGGGCGGACGCTAGCGATTGCGCAGCGGCGCCACGTCCACCTTGACGATGTAGCGCGCCTGCATGTCGGACTCGAACTCGATGAGGTGGTCTCCCACGCCGGTGAGCTCCGCCTCTTCCGTGAAGGCGCCCTGCCGCTCCATCAAGTCCAACACCGCGCGGCCCTCCGTGGCGCGGCGGATGCGCGCCCGGCAGCCCTCCTCGTGGAACTGCACGACGGTCTCACTGCCCGCCGCGCTGACGTCCTCCAGGAAGAAGCTCACCTTCACCGTGGAGGCCTCCTTCAACTGGACGATGAGCTGCTGTCGTCCAGGGAAGCGGCCTTCCGAATAACTTTCCGAGCCGAGAATACAGCCCGCCACGCGGTCGCACACAGGCCAGGCCGCGCCGCAGGTGTCCTGCACACGCGCGCCGATGAAGTCCTCGCGCGTGCCGTCGCAGGCCCCCCAAAGCGATGCGAAGAGCAGCACCGCTGCTGCCTGTGACTTGCGACCAAACACTGTTACAACCGGCGTCATCTTCAGACCCTCATGCGAGGCGTGTATGTCCATGCGACTGCGTACCCGTTGGCTCCCCTTCATCTTCTTCGCCCTGGCTGGCTGTGGGAACGAGGTGGAGCTTCCCCAGGCGCCGACCCTCTTCATCGACCGCGCGGCGCTGACGTTCAACCGCGAGTTCGAACACGGCACCTACGTCGGGCAGACGACCTTCAACTCGCTGGCCATCCAGAACCGTGGCCTGGATCCGCTCGACATCACCGCCATCACCCTGTCCGCCCCAGGCGTCTTCACCCTCCAGCTCCCGGAAGGCTTCACCCCGGGCACGCCGCTGCGCCTGGAGACGTATGAGCGCGCCTTCCTCACGGTGGCCTTCCGGCCCACCGACGACACGGAATACGACGGCACGGTGACCATCGAGTCCAACGCCGCCAACACCCCCCAGCAGGTCATCACCCTCAACGGGCTGGGCGTGGCGCCCTGAAGCACGCGTGGCGCGCGGGAGCCGCTCCGGCTCCCGCCGCGCCGCTCCCCGCCTCACGGCTGGTAGGTGAAGTTGCAGCCCCCGGCGTAGTTCTGGATGACGCCGCCGTCCCCGTCCGGCGTCGTCCCACCGTCGGTGACGGCCGGGCACGCCACCGTCGTCCCGCCGTCCACCGGGTAGCTCTGGGGATAGTCCCCGTGGCCGGTGCGCAGCGTGTAGTCCACGCGCTCGTAGTCCAGCCGCTCCGACGCCGTCACGTCCACGCGCAGGGTGCCGCCGCGGATGAAGCGCCGCTCCAGGCAGCCGCAGGCATAGGGCGCCAGGGTGACGACGGTGGAGCCAGGCCGGTCCTCCAACTGGTAGAGCGGCTGCAGGCTGCTGGTGCCCGCGTTGGCCGGCGTGTGCCAGGCCCGCAGCGCGTCCGAGCGGTAGCCCAGCGTCAGCGGCCCCCGGTTGCCCGCGCGCACCGGCACGCAGCTCCCGGTGCCGGCGTCCGGCGCGTCCGCGTCACAGAAGGTGAGGTCCAGCGCCAAGCCATGCGGCGTGCCGCCATCCGCCAGCTTCTGCACCTCCCACTGGAGCAGCCAGGTCCGGTCCTCCGGCGGCGGCACCGTGGGCAGGTCGAACACGTACGAGTCCACGTCCGAGGGCACCGCGTCGTAGTCCAGCGGCCCGCGCACGCCGAGCCCGTTGAGGCGGTCGGTGCCGCTGCGCAGCCGGCCGTGGCCATGCGAGAGCTGGCCGGAGACGGAGAACTCCGCCGTGTCCGGCGGCGCGGGGAAGGCGGTGGTGGACGCCATGGGCCGTTGGACGGGGGCCTCGGCGCCGTCGACGTAGCGGGCCAGTTCGTCCGCGTCCTCCGCGTCCCAGCTCACCTCCAGGTGATAGTCCCGGTCATCCACCCACGAGCCGTTGTCCTGCACCAGGAAGTAGTACGTCACCACGCCGGCGTGCGCCGGGACGGGAATCACGCCCCGGAAGTTGCTCAGCCCGGTGAAGCGCGCGTTGTCCACCGCCTCCTCACGCGAGGAGTGCACGCACATGGGCGCGGGCAGGTCCGTGCGGCGGCAGAAGCCGTCCACCAGGGCCCGGGCGTCTGGGTTCTCGGAGAAGTCGCGCGGACAGACCTCCGGCCTGGTGGCGCAGTTCTCCCGCCACTCGTTCAGGTTGTCACCGACGGCGCTCAGGGTGAACACATGCAACACGCGCGACGCCGTCACCGGCAGCGTAGGGAAGCGGCCCCCGGAGTCCAGCGGCACCAGCCGGTAGCGCAAGAGCGAGGACGTGCCAAAGGCCGGCAGCTGCACCGCGTACCAATCCCGGTCGGAGATGTAGCCCAGGCGGCCGGTGAAGGAGACGGCGGAGCCCGTGCCACCGGGCGTGGCGGCGCTCAGGTTCCGCGTGGTGGCCCACTGCACCTTGTCATTGTCGTCGTGGTCGTCTGGGACGTCTGGCGTCGTTTGGTCCTGCGGGTCCTCCTCCTCGAGCACGCGCACCTCCACCTCGTAGGGCTGCGTGAGGTCGCCCTGCGCGGTGTCCCGGTCATTGGTGCCGCGGTAGCCCTTCACCACCAGCGTCCAGCGGCCCGCGTGCCCCACCTTGATTTTGCGCGCGGTGGCCAGCTCGCCGCCGCGCACCTGGGGCAGCACGACGCCTTCGTCCTCCTTCTCCGTGAAGCCCGGGCGCCACAGCTCATAGGACAGGCGCCAGTTGGGCACGAAGTCCAGGTTGGGCGCGACGACGCGCACGTAGACAATCTTCCCCGCCTCCAGGTCGAAGGCGTAGTGGTCCACGTCGTTGTCCGTGGCCAGGTAGCCGGTGGAGGCGCCCATCAGCAGCTCCCCGGACTGCGTCAGCACCAGCGGCGTGGCCGTCTCATGCGTGTCGTTGGGCTCCTGCTCGTCCGGGTTCTGGTCGATGCGCACCGACAACCGGTACTTGTTGCGCGCGTCGTAGTTGGGCCGCGACGGCACGTCCGGCGCGTCCTGCACCAGCACCAGCAGCGTCTGGTTCTCCAGCCCGTCGCGCAGCGGCAGCACGATGTCCACCGGCCGGGGCGCGCCCTGGGCGTGCTTGTCCTCCTTCTTCGCCAGCGCGCCCTCCTCCCCATTCGGCAGCGGCCCCAGGATGGTGACGGACAGGTTCACCGCGGTGCTGGCCGCCAGGTACGCGCCGTTGACGTTCAGCAGCGTGCGGGCGTTGGTGCCGGCCGGCAGGACGATGCGGTACCAGTCCTGGTCCCCGGCGCGCGGCTCGCTGTCCAGCGCCAGGAAGCGCTCCAGCGGCTCGCCCGGCTTGAGCTCGCACTCGGGCCGCGTCAGCGCGTCCTCGCGGGAGTTGCACAGGTCCTCCACCGCGGGAGTCCCCGCGTCCGGTGTCTCGCCTCCTCCGGACGAACAGGCGGCGAGGACGAGCAGCGTGAGCGGCAGCAGACGGACAGAGGTGGGCATGGCGTCGTTTCTCAAGGCGTCGGGGGCACGTCGTCGGGGCGGCCGGGGCAGCCGTCGACGAACTGCTCGGGCTCCACGCGGATGACGCCGTCGGCGGGCGACTTGATGCCGCCCACGGGGTAGCGCACGTCATTCACGCGGAAGGTGCGGATGAGGGTCCGGGCGGTGGGGTCGTCTCCGGGCACCATGGCCACGGACATGGCGATGTCATTGAAGCCCGCCCCGCGCTGCACCACGCCCGCGTCATCCGTGGACGCGCTCGTGGGGGCCAGCAGGACGTTCTCCACGCGGAAGCGGTAGCACTGGCGGCCCAGGTCGTCCGGCGGGCCGTCCGCCTCGAAGGCGTAGCGGTAGCCATTCACCGACAGGTCCGCGGTGTCCACCTCCAGCGGCCGGGTGTGCATCCTCAGCTCCATGCGGTTCGTCAGCCCGTCGTTGTCCGGGTCCTCGTCCAAGTCATTGCTGGCGCCCTGCGTGCCGCCCAGCCACTCCACGCCGTCCGGCACGCCGTCCCGGTCGCTGTCCGCCAGCGTCGCGTTGGTGCCCACGAACTGCTCGTCGCAGTCCAGGAGGCCGTCACAATCCGAGTCCACGCCGCGCAGCGCCGGCGGGCAGCCGCGGTCCAGCCCGCCGCCGTCCGGCAGGGCCTCCTGCGTGGGGTTGAAGTCCACGCCCCGGTCGCGGAAGTACACCTCCACGCCGTCGCTGAAGCCGTCCCCGTCCGTGTCCACCTTATGCGGGTCCGTGCCCAGCTCCAGCTCGCGCGCGTCCGTCAGGCCGTCCCCGTCCGAGTCCGCCTCGTCCACGGGGCTGCCCGGCGGCGCGGAGAAGTTGAAGGCCACCAGCTCCTTCATGATGAACGCGCGGCGCACCTGGCCGAAGGTGAAGTCCAGGAAGTTGATGGGCTCGTTGTTGCGGAAGTCGCGGAAGTTGCCGCCGCCCAGCGTGGCCATCTGCTCCAGCCGGTCCGCGTTCTGGTTGATGATGAGCATGGGGCAGCCCCCGTCCCCCGTCAGGTCACACACCGAGGACACCGGCTGCGTGGGGTTGAAGACGTGCACGGTGTTGACGCGCACCTCCTCCACCAAATCGCGCAACTGGCGGATGCGCACCACCGCGTCGCCGCGGAGCAGCTCGTCGTCCTGGTCGTTGGTGGGCTTGCCGTCCGACAGGAAGATGACGGAGTAGCGCGCCTGCGCCAGCGCCTGCGGGCCGCCCGGGTCCAGGCGGCTGCGCGCGATGTCCGTGTTGATGAGCGAGTAGATGTCCGACAGCGGCTTGACGAAGTCCGTCGAGTCGCGGTTCGGCGAGGTGTCGGGGTTGCGGAAGGTGAGCAGTTGCTCCGTCAGGCGCCGCAGCGCGGCGTCATCCATGGAGGACACCTGCACGAAGCCGTCCTGGGGCGGGTTGCCCGGCTGCTGCGTGAGGAAGGCGGTGGTGCTGCCCGCGAAGAGCATCACCGCCAGGGACACCTCGGGGTCCCTGGGCAGGTTCTGGATGAGCTCCACCAGCGCGGTGGCGCGCGCGCCGTCCGGGTCGCTCACCCGCATGGACTGCGAGGCGTCCATGGCGACCACCAGCTTGATGGGCCGCACCACCTCGTTGCTGCCCACGGTGCAGAAGCGGCCGTCCAGGGCCACCGCCCGGTCCACCGGCACGTCCGTGTCCCGGCGAGGGTCGTACAGATAGGAATCCGTACACGCCATCACCAGCACCACGGACACCAGCGCGCCCGCCAGCACTCTCACGGCGCGGCTCACGGATTGGCGCTCCCCGAAGGCGGGATTCCGACGCAGTCGTTCTGGTTGTTCCACGGGTTGCTCAAGGTGTCGGGCCGGCGGAAGTCACCGTCCTCGAAGGTCAGCTCCGGCCCCAGCGGGACGCGCACGCTGGGCGGCGCGTACTGCGCCCAGGCGCAGGCGGTGCGCCACACGCCGTAGTCGGTGCTCACGCCACTCTCCGGCGCCTCCGCGAACCACACCTTGAAGAGGTTGTAGCCCTGCTTCACGCCCGCGCGGTCCGGCGGCGTGACGAGCTGCAGGTTGGAGATGGTGAAGTCGTAGCAGAGGCTGCCGTCCGGGCGGACCTCGGCGATGCGCGTCTCGTACTGGTAGCCGAAGCGCTCGTGGAAGGCCTTGTCGCGGCGCGTGGGGTCGCTGCCCGCGCGCAGCTCCTGGTAGTCCGGGATGCCGTCGCCGTCCGTGTCCAGGCCCGCCACGCTGTTCTCCAGCGGGTCGAGCCCCCAGCGTGACTCCAGGCCGTCCGGCACGCCGTCGCCGTCGCTGTCCACGATGCCGGTGCGCGTGCGCAGGTAGTCCTCGGCGAACTGGGACAGGCCGTCACCGTCCGTGTCGCGGCAGACGCAGTTGGGCGTCAGCGGCGAGGCCGGGTCGCACCCGCGCGCGTCCAGGTCATTGGCGGCCTTGAAGCCCTGGTCCTCGCGGCGGTGCTCGAAGCCGTCATCCAGGCAGTCCCCGTCGCTGTCCGCCACGAAGGTGTTGGTCTTCAGCGTGAAGCTGTTGTCGATGGCGTCCGGGACGCCATCCCCGTCGCTGTCCAGCACACGGCCGGTGTCCCCCGGCGCGGAGCTGAGCGACTCCACCATCAGCGTCTTCATCACGTTGCGCGAGGCGAACGACGAGTAGTCCAGCGCGCCCAGGCCCAGGTTGGAGATTTCGCCCGTGTCGTTGAACTCCTGGTACACGCCGTTGCCCATGTCCGCGAAGCGCCGCAGCAGCCACGCGGCGATCTTCTTCGCCGCCTCCGGGTAGCGCGCCTGCTCCACGCCCGGGTACACGCCGTAGATGTCCTGGCAGATGGGGCCGCACGCCCGCACCGCCTCCTGGTTGAAGAGCAGCACCGTGTGCATGCGCAAGTCGCCCACGTTGTACTGGTCCTTCAGCTCCATCAGCCGCCGCACGTAGCTGAACAACTGGTAGTTCTGGTTGCGGTCCGTCCCCACCTCGAAGCCGTCAATCTGGTCCGTGGTGTTGGTGAGGTTGCAGAAGTCCGTCAGCGAGTCCGCCCACGTCAGGTCCGGGTTGTCCGGGTCCGCGTAGACGCTGAGGTTGTCGGTGGCCGAGCAGCGCGGATAGGGCGTGCCGTCGGTGAGGAACACGACGACGTAGCGGGTGCGCGGCAGCAGCTCCGGGTTGGACTGCGCCACCGCGTTGATGTCGCTGGCGATGAGGCTGTACGCGTAGGACAGCGCGCCCTGGTAGTCGGTGCCCTTGCCGAGCTGGCTCTGCAGGCCCTCGATGTAGCTGTCGATGTTGTTGTCCGGCCGGGCGAAGCGGTCGCCCGTGGTGGCGGGCGGCCAGACGTTGCGCACGTTCGTCTCGAAGGGGGCGACGGACACCTGCACGTTGCCGCCCTGCGCGTTCACCTCCCGGAACTGCTGCACCAGCCGCTTGAGGGCGCGCACGCGCGCGGGCTCGGTGACGCCCTCCGGGATGATGTCCAGAATCTCCCGGCGCTGGCAGAAGCCGCTGTCGAGCTGCGCGCCCGGCGGGTCGGACACACACATGCTGCCCGACTCGTCGATGACCACCACCACCTTGACCGGGAAGCCGGAGGGGTTGGGCGGGCGCGTGCACACCCGGCCCTGGAGCGTCAGCCGGTCATCCAGGTTGGAGAGCGCGTCCACGCGCGACTCGAGCATGGCGTCCGAACAGGACCACAGGCCCGAGCCCAGGAGGCCCGCCGCGAGCAGCGAGGTACGAACGAGGCGGCGCATGCGGAAGGGACCTCCTGGCGGGGGGACGGCGAGGTTACTGCTGGGAGCGGCGGCGGCGCATCAGCACGCTGAGCAGCGCGGCGCCCAGGGCGGTGGCGCTGAAGCCCGCGGGCACGGAGCTGCAGTTGGTGCCCCCCTCCGACTCATCCCCCACGAACACCGTGAGGGTGGAGGTGGACACGCGCTGGTCGGGGAAGACGCGGTCGGAGAAGGCCAGGCGCGCCGTGAGCTGGAGCTGGTACTCGCCCTTCTTGTCCGGGACGAAGGTGGGCACGCTGCCGTCGACGTACATGTACTGCCAGTCGCGGCTCAGCGTCACCGCGCCCTGCGGGCGCTCCACCACCGCCGTGGAGCCGGAGGGGCGCTTCACCACCGCCCACTCGTACTCCATGGCCGCGCCGTTGCGGTTGGCGAACAGCGGCGGGCGGATGGTGATGCCGGCCTTCTCGGTGCGGAACAGGCCACCGGCGCTGACGGTGAAGGGCGCCTTCGGGTCCAGGCAGTCGTCGGGGCGCTCGGAGTTCGTCACCAGGCAGTAGCGCGTGTCGCACGCGTCGCCAATGCCGTCGCGGTCATCGTCGCGCTGGTCGCGGTTGTCCACGGCGGGGCAGTTGTCCTGCGTGTTGAGCACGCTGTCGCCGTCCATGTCGGGGTCGCACGCGTCGCCCACGCCGTCAGCGTCCGTGTCGCGCTGGTCGGGGTTGGGCACGCCGGGGCAGTTGTCGCTGCTGTCGGAGATGTTGTCGTTGTCCGCGTCCACGCGGCACACGGTGACGTCCTCCGGCAGAACCTGGTCCGGGTTGTAGACGAGGGGGCAGTTGTCCTCGCCGTCCGAAATGCCGTCACCGTCGTCGTCCAGGTCGCAGACGTCGCCCAGGCCGTCCTCGTCCAGGTCGACCTGGTTCGTGTTGGGCACCAGCGGGCAGTTGTCTACATCGTTGTTGTGGCCGTCGTTGTCCTGGTCCGGGTCGCAGTCGTCGCCGATGCCGTCGCCGTCCGCGTCGCGCTGCTGGAAGTTGGAGAGCGACGCGCAGTTGTCGCAGGCGTTGCCCACGTCGTCGCCGTCATCGTCCGCCTGGTCGCGGTTGGAGACGAAGGGGCAGTTGTCCCGGTCATCCGCGCGGCCGTCGCCGTCCGCGTCGTCCGTGTACGACAGCGTGTCGCCGTCGTCCGTGTAGTTCACCCACACGCTGCCGCCCGCGCCGCAGCCACAGCCGCCGCCCTGCTCGAGCGGCATGCCGCACCGGTCCCCCAGGCACTCCGGGTTGTCGGGGTTGTTGTTGGACTGGGCCAGCGCCCCCGCGGGGGAGAGAACGAGGAAGGCCCCCAGCGTGAGGGCCGAAGCGAAACGAGCGCGTGTCATGGTGACTCCTTTCAACGCCGGACGCCTAGCAAGGAACGATCCGTACCAGACACTTGGGATAAACCCTGGAATGTCAGTGGGTTGGGCACGAGTGGGGACACGTCGAACAAAGAGTGTGGGGGGGACTCCTCAGTGGGGCCGAGGGGTGGACCCCACACCCGAGGCGGGCCTCAAGTCCCGGTGATGAAGGTGTCGGGCTCCAGGGGGATGATGCCCGCGGGCAGGCGGCCCCCCTCTTCGCTGTAGTGGATGTCCTGGATGAGGAGCGAGCCGATGCCCGCGCCCCGCGGATCATTGTCCCGGCCGGCCTGGAGGTAGAGGTACACCTCGTTGGTGCCCGCCGGGATGACCTCGCCCGGGATGAAGGGGTGCGGGCGCTCGCGGGTGGGGACGACGGTGACGTTCTCCACGCGCACCTGGTAGCAGGTGCGGCCATCCACGGTGGGCGTGGTCTCCACCAGCTCATAGCCGTAGCCGCGCTCGCGGTGGAAGTCGAGGTCGGCGCTGAGCGGGTCGCCGTGCGCCTCCACCTCCGACACGTTGGTGATGCCGTCGCGGTCCGAGTCCAGCAGGTCCTCGGAGATGAGCGGGTTCGTCATGGCCAGCGCCTCCACCAGGTCCGGCAGCGCGTCACCGTCCGTGTCGCCGATGCAGGCGTTGGTGCCGAGCACGCGCTCCTCGCAGGTGTTGAGGCGGTCGCCGTCCTCGTCCAGGGACACGTTGCAGCCGTTGATGAGGTCCGGCGCCAGCGGGTCCAGGCCCATGCGGACCTCGACGCCGTCCATCAGCCCGTCCTGGTCGGTGTCCTGGCGCGTGGGGTCGGTGCCGAGCAGCTCCTCGTCCGTGTCGGGCAGGCCGTCGCCGTCGCTGTCGACGAGCACCTGGCCGGCGCGCACCACCACGTTGCGGTTGTAGGCGAAGAAGCGCTTGAGCTTGAGGGTGTTGGTCCGCGCGGCGTACGGGATGTTGGTGAGGGTGCCGGACAGGCCCGCCGCGTCCGTCTCCAGCGGCTCGGTGCCGCCCGCGGCGGCGATGGCGGCCACGTGCTGGCGGGTGACGGGGTCTGGCGTCTCGCCGCGCACGTAGATGGGCTGCACCACCACCTCACCCGCGCTGAACTGCGAGGTCAGCGCCTTGATTTCGCCGGTGATGGCGGTGAGCTCACACTGGCTGCACGCCGTGGTGTTGCCCAGCGCGCTGCACCGGGAGTCGAGCCCCACGTTGAAGGCCGGGTTGGCGCAGCTCGTGTCCTGGCTGCGCACCATGACGACGATGACGTAGCGCGTGCGGGCCACCTCGCCGCGGCAGGACGTCTGCATGTCGCCCGACAGCAGCGTCTTGGCCAGGCGCAGGGCGGCGCGGACACTCACCGGACCGGACTCCTGATAGGTGGCGTAGCGCGGCAGCGCGGCCTGGAAGTCCGAGGCGTCGGAGAAGCTGCCCAACAGGCCGGTGGCCACCGTGTGGTACGCCACCAGGCTGAACTGGACGAAGGGGCCGGAGAAGCGGCTGGAGAGCGTGGACAGCGCCTCGGTGGCGAAGCCCACCACCTCGCGCTCGACGCCCTCGCCGCCCTGGAGGGCGAAGATCACCTTGGTGGGGAACGCCTCGCCACCCGCGAGCGGCACGCAGACGGTGCCGGAGAAGCTGGCGCGGTCCTTCCCGCCAGGGCCGCGCCCGTTGAGCGCGTAGAGGCCCGCGTCGGAACACGACAGCAACAGCACGGGAATGAGCCAGACGGACCGCGTGAGGGCGCGCATCAGTCCGATTCTACACCTTAGGCCCCGGTGATAACGCAAGCGCTCGTGACACGAAGCCCGCAAGCGCCGAGCAAGTGGCACAGCACGGACCAAGAATTCGGCCCCCCGTGGAACGGGCGCCGAGCCACCCGGAGGGCCCGTGAAGCCCGGCGCCCTGCGCGTATGGGCCGCCGGGTGACGGCCTACAGCGTGAGCAGGAACGCCAGCAGGTCGTCACGCTCCTCCGGCGTGAGCGCGCTGGCGTGGCCATGCCGGGGACCGGACGTCTCCAACAGTGCGCGCAGCGCGAAGCGCGACGCCACCACGAGCCGGCCGTCCTTCACCCCGTAGCCCGCGGTGGCGCTCGTCAGCAGGGGCCACACGTCCCACGCGCCCACTAGGGAGGGCGTCGCCGCGCCAGGCACCAGGTCCTGCTGCTCCAGCCGCAGCGGCAGCGCCACCGGCGTCCCGACGTCGAGGTACCGCCCCCGCGTCTCCAGGTCCTGGTCCAGCGTGTAGAGCGGCGCCGGGTGACACGTCACACAGGCGCCCTTCCCCTCGAACAGCGCGCGCCCCGGCGCCGGGCGACCCACCCTTCCATCCGGGAGCGTCACCGTCTCCAGCGGGGCGCCGTCCTCGCCCCGGAAGGGATTGGGCGGCGTGACGAGGAGCGCGTTGTAGAGGGCCAGCGCCTCGACCTCCGAGGGCGACGGGTCCGGGTTGTGGAAGCGGTTGCGCGCGCCCACGAAGCGCACCGTGTCCACGAGGCTGATGTGACTCGCGGGGGTGAAGTACGGCGGCGTGTCGCGGCTGCCTCGCAGCGTCGTGGAGCGGTAGATGCGATTCGGCTGCGTCTTCTCATAGAAGACGCCCCCGGTGTGGCCCTCCAGGTGGCAGCCGTCACAGGTGATGCCCGTGCGTCCCAGGTCCGCGTAGTAGAGGACCTGCCCCAACCGCCGCTTGGCCTGCGCGCGAGACGTCTCCACGGGGAGCTGACGCACCACCACCGCCCGCCCCGCCTTCGCCTCGCGCACGTCCACCACCGCCACCGTCCGGGTGAAGCGGTTGAGCACGTAGAGCGTGCGCGCGTCGGGAGCCAGCGCCAGCGCGCTCGGCCCTGAATGGAGCGCCTCGCCCGCCCTGCCCCGAACCCCGAAGTCCCCCGCGGGCCGGATGCGCGGCGTGCCCTGGGGCGGCGTCACCGCCACCTCCTGGAGCACCGCGCGCCGCGCCGTGGCGTCACCCGCGACGAGCGCTCGCGCGTCCAGCACCCGCACCAGCCCCAGCCCCACGTCCGCCGCGTAGAGCAACCCCGCGCCGTCATCCAGCGCCAGCCCCTCCGTCCCGCCCGCGCCGAAGCCCCGGTGCCGCACGTAGACGCCCCGCGAGGGCTCCACCACCGACACCCCGCTGTTCGCGCTCACCTCCATGCGCTGTGGATTGGGCCCCACGTTCGGCCCCAGGCTCGACATGAAGACGTGGCCCAGCCGCTCGCTCGCCACCAGGAAGCGGGGCGCCTTGCCGCCCATCACCTGCTCCCGGAAGCGCTCGGTGTTTCCCCCGATGATGGGCACACCAGGGCCTGGAACCACCGTGGAGACCAGCGTCCCGTCCGACTGCCGCAGCAGCTCCAGTTGCCCCGTCTGGAGACTGCCCACCGCCAGCACGCCCTTCCAACGCGCCAGCGCCCGAGGGTTGGGGTCCACCGGCGCCGACCACCGTGCCCGGCCGTCCGCCAGCGACAGCGCATGCACCCGGTCTCCCACGCGCTCGGCCACGAAGGCCACGCCGCCCCGGCCATCCACCACCACCCCCTCCGCCCCCAGCGGCGCGGGCAGCACCCGGGGCGCCGCGCCCGGCGCGTCCAGGGCGTACAGCCACAGCTCCGGCTGATAGCGGTGTGCCACCCCCAGCCAGGGCCTGCCGTCCCCATCCGTCCAGGCCGCCAGCGCGGAGGGCCCATCCCCCGTGGACAGCCGCTCCACGCGCCCGCTCTCGACGTCCAGCGCGAACACCGTGTCGGTGGGCGCGGAGGCCACGTAGAGCGTGCGCCCGTCCGGCGAGCCCACCATCGCGGTCAGGTCGGCGAAGGCCGCGTCGTTCACCACCGTGAGCCGCGCGGCGCCCTCGGACTCGCCGCCCGCGGGCCCGGCGAGCCGCGCCTCCACCACCGCTTGCGGCACGTCCTCCGGGAGGCGAAGGCCCGCGGGCAGCCGCGCGTAGGCATGCGTGGCATCCACCACCGTCAAGGGAAGCCGAAGCGACAGCGGAGGCCCCAGCGAGAGCGACAGGCCCGGCACCAGGCGCTCCCCCTGGATGGAGAGCGGCTGGGAGGTCTCATTGCTCGTGAGCCGAGGCCCCACCGACACCAGCCTGGGACGCGCGGCGGGCGCCTCCGGAGCGGCCGGCGATGCGCCGCCGAGGCGATGCGCCACCACGCCCGCGGCCACCCACAACGCGCCCAGTACCGCGAGCAACGCACGCCTGCCATTCCTGCTCATCCGCGCCAGTCGCCTCCAGCGTGGAGCATCCCCCATCCCCCACGGTGCGGGGATGAATTCATGTCTCGGCTCCCCATCAGCCCAGCGAGCGAGGAACGCAGCATCGCACGCCATCTTTCCAGCGTCCCGGCAACACGCCGCCTCATCGTGGTGCATGCGCCCCACATGGGGTGGAGTGCCCTCCACACCTGGGCGCGCACAGCGTCACATGCACACGCCGGAGTGTGCGTTGACAGCTCGGTACACGCATCGCTTAACCTGTTGATGATGCGACGCTTCCTTCTTTGCATGGCTGTCGCCCAGCTCCTCGGAATCGGTACGTTGATCGCCCCGACCGACACCTGGGCCCAGAGCCGCAGCCGCTCCTCGCGCAAGGCGAAGTCCAGGACCGCAAAGCGGGCGGCCAAGGCGGCCTCCAAGGTCCCGCCGAAAATCGAGACCAAGGGCTCCTCAGCGGTGGACCCGGTGACGGGTGACACGGCCACCACCGCCACCACCGCGCTGCCGCAGCGGGGCCCGGCCCGCATCGACTTCGATGACCGGCTCATCCAGGGACAGACGAACAAGTCCGGGGCCGTGTACCTCTACGACCGCAAGGAGCTGAAGACGCGGTCGATGATCCGCGAGCGCGAGAGCTTCCGCTCCGAAACGCTCTCCACGGTGTACGACCCCTGAGGCAGCACCGCCCACCAGCCCTTGAATGGAGCGTCACCGTTGAGCGGTCAGCCCAGCGTCCTGCAAGTCGTCATCCTCCGCGACGGTCTCCTCGTGGGCACCGAGGTGTTCGTGCCGGGCACCTATGCGCTCGGCTCGGACCCGGCCTCCGACCTGCGGCTGGATGACCCGTCCGTGGAGCCGCGGCACGCGCTGCTCTACTTCCAGAACGGCCGCGCCGCGGTACAGGACGCGGGCTCCGCGGGGGGGCTCTTCGTCAACGGGCACCGCGTCTCCGCCTGTGAAATCCGGCCGGTGGATGAGGTCCTCTGCGGGCCCTTCATCCTGAAGACGCGCGTGCTGTCGCAGAAGCCCCAGGAGGCCAAGCCGCAGCCGCCGCCCGAGGTCGCCGCGCTGCTCGGCGCGGCCCAGGCGCCCTCGCCGTTCGCCGCGCCGCCTCCGCAGGCCGCCGCTCCGCCGCCCTCCGCCGCGCCCGCGCACCAGCTCCGCCCGGCCACGGCTGTTCCGCCCAACTCCGCCACCCTGCCGGCCGCGCGCGTGCCCGTCGCCCCACCCGTGCAGCACGTGGCGACCCAGGTGGCCTACCCCACGCCGGCGCAGCCCGTGCCCGCCGTGGCCATGGTCCCACCCGTGGCGCAGGTGCCCCAGGCTCACGCCCATGCCGGTGGCCACGCGCACGTCGTCGCGCAGGCGCCCCAGGCCCACGCGCAGCCGCACCAGGCCCACGCCCATGCCGGTGGCCACGCGCACACCGCCGCGCAGCCGCCCCAGGCCCACGCCCATGCCGGTGGCCACGCGCACGTCGTCGCGCAGGCGCCCCAGGCCCAGGTCCACGCCGGTGGCCACGCGCACGTCGTCGCGCAGGCGCAGCCCGCCGCCATCCCGGCGTCCCCCGGCGCGCCGTGGCCCGCGCAGCAGGCCCCCGCGGGCGTGCCGGCCAGCACGGTGCCGTCGGCCCGCCGCAGGGCCGCGCCGGAGCCCGCGCCCAGCGCCAACACGGGCATGCGGCTGGCGGACGAGCTGATGGCGGACCTCGCCATCGATCCGCTCCCGGAGCCCACCGGGCCGCTGCTGGAAGAGCAGCGCACGCTGGCGCGGCCCACGCACGCGCCGCGCATCGCGACCGGCAAGGGCGCCGCGCAGCTCTACCTGGACCTGTACTGGGGCGCCATCCGCCGCGACGCGCGCCGGTTCGCGCCGGACAAGAAGAAGCCGGTGCAGGCCTCGCTGGACCTCGAGGGGGCCATGCCCCTGTGGGGCTTCACGCTGCCGGACGGCGCGCCCTTCACGCTGGCCGAGTCGGTCAACAACGCCTTCCGCCTCTTCGTGCCGCCGGGCACCGACGTGGAGAAGAGCGGCAATGACGGCCGCTTCACGCCCGTCACCGGCGCGGCCCTGGAGTCCGACGGCAGCCGCCGCTTCCTCACGCTGCGCGAGGGCACCGCCGCGCGCCTGACGCAGGGGCAGATGTCGCTGGTGGCCTACGCCGCGCCCAAGCCCGCGCGCGTCTTCGTCAACCCGCTCAAGGGCCTGCCCTGGCTGACGCTGACCTTCCTCGGCCTCTTCGCCTCCGCCCTGGGCGCCTTCCTGGTCATGAAGCCGCACCGGCCGGAGGTGGCGGACTTCCAGCAGAAGAGCCTGCCGCCCGTGGCGCTGCGCCTCATCGCCCCCGAACCGAAGAAGAAGGAGGAGGCGAAGAAGAAGCTGGAGGCCATCAAGGCGCAGGCGAAGAAGCCCACCAAGGAGAAGGTGGCGGAGAAGGCCCCGCCCAAGCCGGTGGAGAAGACGCCGCCGCCGAAGCAGCCCGAGCGGGCGGTGGCCGCCGCCGCGCCGCAGAACAAGGCGCTCAAGGCGCTGGCCAAGCTGTCCGCCGCGGGCCCGGCCACCAACAACCTGCTCGCCGCCGTGGACAAGCTCGGCAGCGGGCCCGGCAGCAAGAACGTGAAGAACTCCAACTACAAGCTGTCCGGCCTCATCGGGAAGGCGCCCATCGCCAACGCGGGCCTGGGCACCTTCGGGTTGGGCGGCGGCGGCAAGGGCGGCGGCGCCACGCTGGGCAAGGAGCTGCTGCGCGGCAAGGGCGGCGGCGGCATCGGCGCGCTGGGCGCGGGCGGCGTGGGCAAGGGCAAGGTGGGCGGCACCGTCACCCGCGCCACGGCCCGCAGCATCGCCTCCACGCAGGGCACCGTGGACCGCGAGGCGGTGGCGCGCGTCATCAACAGCCACCTCAACGAGGTCCACGGCTGCTATGAGCGCGGGCTGCTCAAGGACCCGGGGCTGGCCGGCAAGGTGGTGCTGGAGTGGACCATCGGCGCCAGCGGACGCGTGGTGGCCGCCAAGACGAAGTCCTCCACGCTGCGCAATGCCTCCGTCGAGTCCTGCATCCTCTCCAGACTGAAGTCGTGGAAGTTCCCCGCCCCCAAGGGGGGCGTCGTCATCATCACCTACCCGTTCCTCTTCAACTCGGTCGGCTACTGACGCGCCGCCTGCGCGCGCCTGTTCCCGCCCTCCCCCAGGAAGCCCCCACCGTGCGATACGCCCTGCTCATCCTCTTGCTGCTGACGCCCGGACTCGTCCGCGCGCAGGCCGAGGCGCTGGAGAATCCCGGCGCAGTGTCCGCCATCCAGGAGCGGCGATTCCGGATGCACCACGAGCTGCTGCTCGGCGTGGGCGTGCTGCCGGCCAACGCCTATTACAAGGGCCTGGTGGGCAGCGTCGGGTACACGTACCACTTCAGTGACACCTTCGCGTGGCAGGTCGGCCGCGGCACGTACAGCTACAACCTCCAGACGAGCCTGCGCCGCCAGTTGGAGCGCGACTTCAACACCTCCCCCAACGCCGCCGCCTTCCAGGACCAGGTGCAGTGGATGGTGGGCTCGGACCTCATCTGGAGCCCGCTCTACGGGAAGATGGCCTTCCTCAACGAGTCCGTGCTGCACATCGAGGCCTTCCTCCTGGGCGGCGGCACGGTGGTGAAGCTCGACCGCGACGGCGGCTTCCGGCCCGGCGTCAACGTGGGGCTCGGCCTGCGCCTCTTCACCGGCAAGACGCTCTCCCTGCGCCTGGACGTGACGAACAACACCGTGTTCACCGGCGCCACGCGCGTCATCCAGGTCCCGCAAATCCAGTTCGGAACCGCGTTCAACTTCGGCGCCACGGAATGACCTCCCGCTCGCTCATCGCCGCGCTCACCAGCGCCGCGCTCCTCGTGTCTCCAGCGCCCGCCGCCGCGCAGTCCGCGGGCGGCGCGCAGCCCACGTCCCCCGCGCCCGAGCAGGGCTCGCCGCCCGCCACGGACGGCAAGGCGCCCGCCAGCCCGGACGCCCAGGCTCCCGCGGCGCAAGGCGCCAGCAAGCCCGCGGAGGCCCCGCCTCCCGCGCCCGAGAAGGTGGACCCGGCCGTCTTCGACCAGGCCCTCCAGGCCTACTTCGATGGCAACCCGCGCGACGCCGCCGAGCCGCTCTACGCCTGGCTCCAGGCCGCGCCCAGGACGGATGAGAACTACGCCTGGGGTCAGTACTTCCTCGCGCGCAGCCTCATCGACCTGGGGCTGACGCACGCGGGGGCCTCGTACCTGGCTCGCATCGCGCGCGAGCGCTCCAACCCCAACGTGCTGCCCCGCGCGCTGGACGCGCTCAAGGCGCTGACGGACCGGCCGCACGACGAGGTGATGATCGACGAGCAGGTGTTCGGCGCGCTGGACCTGGGCTTCCTCCCGGAGGAGACGGGCGCCTACGCGCACTACCAGCAGGGCCTGGTGGACCTGCGCGTGGGCAACGAGCGCTGGGCCAACACCCACTTCGCCAAGCTGCCGGAGACGAGCGCCGAGGCCAGCCACGCGAAGTTCGCGCTGCTCGTCACCCGCCTGAAGCACGTCAAGGAGCCGACGGACGAAATCATCGCCGACTTCCTCGCGCTGTCCGAGGACGAGAAGCTCACCCGCGAGGCCCGCAACGAGGCGGCGCTGGCGGTGGCGCGCCTGCGCTACGAGCGCAAGGACTTCCAGGGCGCGCTGGAGGCGTATGACCGCGTGAAGCTGCCCGAGCTGGACCCGGGCCGCGCCAGCCTCTACCTGGAGGAGGCGTGGACCCGCTACAAGCTGGGGGAGCTGCGCGCGTCGCTGGGCATCCTCACCACGCTGGACGCGCCGTCCTTCCGCGACGAGTTCCTGCCGGACAAGTACCTGCTGCGCTCGCTCATCTACCGGGATTTGTGCCACTACCTGCCGGCCAAGCGCGCCGCCAAGGAGCTGACGCGGCGCTTCGCGGACTCGCTGGAGGCGGTGCGCAACCGCGAGGACCTCACGCAGGACGTGCGCCTGCGCCGCGCCGCCAACGCCCATGGAAGCACCCAGCGCGCCGCGCGCTTCCTGCAGACGCTGGAGCTGGAGGGCGAGCGGCTGGGCCGCTACGCCGGCAGCTTCGGCGACCGGCTCTTCTCGCACCTGACGAAGCTCTACGACTTGTCCCGCGCCGAGGCGGTCCGCGTCCATGACGCGCGGCTGGCCGAGGCCGTCCGCCAGGAAGCGGACACCCTGCTGCGCGCCGCCGAGCAGGTGCGCCTGATGGAGTACGAAGTGGGCCTGAAGCTGTACGAGCGCGTGAAGAAGGGCGCGCGGATTGTCGCGCCGGAGGACGAGCAGATTCTGTCGCCCACGCAAACGGCCTACCGTTTCGACGGCGAGTACTGGAACGACGAGCTGCGCTCCTACCGGGTCCGCATCGACAGCCGCTGCATCGAGGAGACGCCATGACCGGGCACCTGACGGGCCTGATTGCCGCCGCCCTGCTCGCGGCCGCCCCGGGCGGGGCCGGGCGCCCTGGCCCGGGCGTCAACCCGATTGTCTCCAAGGCGAAGGAGCGCGAGGAGCTCATCGCCAAGCTCAAGCGCGACATCTTCAAGGTGGACCGCGCCATCGGCGAGACGGAGCGCCTCATCTCCAAGAGCCGCAACGCGCCCTACCTGCCGGACCTGCAGTTCCGGCTGGCCGAGCTCTACGTGGAGAAGAGCCGCTACGTGTACTACCTCCAGGCGGAGTCGCGCCCGGAGGGTGCCAGCGGCGCCATCGTCTCCCCGGAGACGCGGCTGATGAAGCAGAAGGCCGTGCAGATGTACCACCGGCTGCTGCGCGAGTACCCGGACTTCAAGGACGGCGACCAGGTGACGTTCTACCTGGCGCACGAGCAGCGCGAGCTGGGCCAGTTCGACGAGATGCTCAAGACGCTCGGCGACCTGACGCGCAAGTTCCCCGGCAGCCCGCTGCGCCTGGAGGCGGAGCAGATCCTGGGTGACCACTTCTTCGACAAGGCCGAGCTGGGCGAGGCGGAGAAGCACTACCAGGCCATCCTGGAGGCCCCGCCCTCGCCGGTGCACGACCTGGCCCGCTACAAGATGGGCTGGATTCGGGTGAACCAGGCCAAGCACGCGGAGGCCGTCACCTTCTTCGAGGCCGCCGCCGCCAGCGCGCCGCTGCCCGGCGTGGACGTGAAGAAGGCGCTCAACGTCAAGCGCGAGGCCCTGCTGGACCTCGTCTACAGCTACACCGAGGCCAAGCCGCCCAAGGGCGCGCTCAACTACTTCGAGAAGCTCAGCGACAGCCGCGCCACCTACGCGCTCGCGCTGGACAAGCTGGGCAACCGCTACTTCATCAAGCAGCAGTACGAGTGGGCCATCCCCGCGCTGCGCAAGCTGATGGAGCTCCAGCACGACCCGGAGCTGGATTTGGAGCGCGGCCAGAAGCTCTACGACGCCATCAAGGCCTCCAAGGGCAAGGTGCTGCCGGACCCGGAGGACCTGCGCATCCTGGTGCGCGCCGCGGTGCAGAGCAAGAAGGACCCCGAGCTGACGGAGGCCGAGCGCAAGAAGCACCTGGTGGAGCTGGAGGAGATGGCGAGAGACCTCTCCACGCTGCTCCACGTGGAGGCGCAGAAGAAGAACGACAAGGCGCTCTACGTGAGCGCGGCGGACGCGTACCAGACGTACCTGGGCCTCTTCCGGCCCCAGCAGCACGTGCGCACCATGATGAAGAACCGCGCGGACGCGCTGTTCTCCGCCAACGAATACCCCGAGGCCGCGCGCCAGTTCGAGGAGCTGGCCCGCTACCACGTGAAGGCGAAGGACGCGAAGGGCGAGGAGGAGGCCCTCAACGCCGCGCTGCTGGCGCACTTCTCCACCCTCAAGCCGGAGGAGGCGCAGAAGCGCAACGCCTTCGAGGTGGCGGACGCGCGCCAGGCCATGAAGCTGCTGGGCGCCGAGTTCGTGTCGCGCTACCCCCGCAGCGGGAACGCCCTGGTGGTGAAGTTCAACATCGCCCGCGCCTACTACGAGGACGGCGAGTACCCGAAGGCCGCGGAGCTGTTCACCGCCTTCGCGCTGAGCCACCCCCAGCACAAGGACGCCCCCGTCGCGGGCAACCTGGCGCTGGACAGCCTGCGGCAGCTCAACGACTTCAAGGGCCTGGACGCGACGGGCAAGAAGCTGCTGGGCGCGCCGCTGCCGGCCAGCTTCCGCGCGGACGTGCAGAAGATCCTCACCCAGAGCCGCGCCGAGGCGCTGGACGAGCTGGCCCTCCAGAGCGCCCAGGAGACGGGCGACGTCATCCAGGGCCTGGTGAAGGTGGCGGACGAGAACAAGAACTCCGACATCGGCGAGAAGGCGCTCTACGGCGCGTTCACCGCGGCGCGCGAGAAGCGCGACATGCAGGCCGAGCGCGAGCTGGGCGCCAAGCTGGTGAAGGACTACCCCAAGAGCCAGTACCTGTCGGACGTGCTGCTGACGCTGGGCCGGCACGCGGCGGAGGCCGCGGCGTTCGGCGAGGCGGCGGGCTGGTTCGAGCAGGTGGGCCAGAAGCTGGGCGGCGACTTCGCCGCGGTGGACGGCTGGCTGGCCGGCGCGCGGCTGCGCCTGGCGCTGGGCGAGTACAAGGAGGCGGCGCGCGACTTGGAGGCCGCCACCGACATCGCGGGCGCGCGCAAGGCGGAGATCCTGGTCCTGCTGGCGGAGACGCGACTGAAGCAGAAGGACTACGCCCGCGCGAAGACGGCGGCCGAGGCCGCGCTGAAGCTGGACCGCCACAGCGCGGCCGCGGCGGCGGTGCTGGCCGAGGTGCAGGCCACCACCGCGCCCACCGCCCCCGCCGACGCGCTCATCGCCACCCTCACCACCGCGGTGCAGGGCCCCAACGGCGGCACCGAGGAGGCGGCGAAGGGCCTGTGGTACCTGGGCGAAATCCTCTACCGCGGCTACAAGGACCTGCCCGCGGACCAGGTGGAGGAGAAGGTCGCCGCGCTCCAGAGCATGGAGGGCATCTACACGCAGGCCGCGTCGCTGGGCTACGCGGAGTGGGCGGTGGCCTCGCTGTGGAAGCTGGCGCTCGCGTACGGCCACATCGCGGACGTGGTGGAGGGCACGGCCGTTCCCGCCGGCCTGTCTTCCGCGGAGGCCCAGCAGTTCAGGGCCGCGGTGAAGGAGCAGGTGGCCCCGCTGAAGGCGCGCTCGGAGGAGGCCTTCAAGGCCTGCCTGTCCCGCGCCGAGTCCCTGGAGGTCTTCAGCGCCGCGGTGGTGGGCTGCCGCGCCCGCGCGGAGACGGCGGCGCTGCCGGTGCCGCAGCCGGGCGCGCCCACGCAGCCGGCGTCCCTGGAGGAGCTGCGCAAGAAGGCCGAGCGCACGCTCAACGTGGAGGCGCTGGAGGCGCTGGGCCTGGCCTACCTGGACGCGCGGCAGTACGGCATGGCGCAGCTCACCTTCGGCCGCGTCACGGAGCTGCAGGACACGCGGGCCTCGGCGCACTCCGCGCTGGGCCTGGCGCTGCTCCACATGGGTGACGCCATGGGGGCGCGCGAGGCCTACGGCCGCGCCATGGACTCCGACCCCACCTTCGGCAAGGCGCGCCTCAACCTGGCCGCGCTGCGCTGCCGCTTCGGCGACGTGGACGGCGCCCGGCGCGAGCTGGCCGTGCTCAAGGACGTGGCCTCGCTGGCCGGCAACGACGTGGACGGCGGGTGGAAGGCATGCAAGTGAGGCCCGCGCGTGCATCGTGGTTCGGCGTGCTGCTCGCCGCCGCCCTCTGCGCCTGCGGGGGCGAGGGCGGGCGGCTGGAGGGCAGCGTCACGTCGCTGCTCGACCTGCGCTACGACCGCGCGGAGGCGCAGCTCGCCGAGGGGGAGCTGGCGGTGAACTTCGTCACCCAGCAGGGCACCGGCACCAACACGGTGCTGAAGGTCAGCGCCCGGGTGGCGGACATGATTCCGGAGGGCTACACCGGCTCGCTGGACGTCAACCTGGCGGAAGTCCTGGACAGCGGCGCCCAGCGCGGCGCCATTGGCCGCAACGTGCTGGATGAGCCGGCGCGGACCTTCCCGGCGCTCCGGGTGGGCGGGCTGAAGGTGAAGGCCCTCCCCAGCCAGCAGGGGCAGCGCATCTCCGGCGAGCTCCACGTCACGTTCGAAAACGGCACCCACACCTATTCCGGGCGCACCATCTTCGGAAGCTTCGAGGCGACGGTCCCATGAAGCGCTTTGTCCTGCTCACCCTCCCCCTGCTCTCCGCCTGCGGCCCCAGCTACAACCTGCGCGTGCCCGACTCGCTGGAGAAGAAGCTCCCCTACGAGGCGCGCATCGAGCTGCTGGAGGCGGAGAACAACCTCGCGCTCGCCATCGACAAGGTGGACGAGGCCGACAACGAGATTGGCCGCGCCCGCGACCACATCCGCCGCGCCCGCTCCCGCCAGGAGGCCGCCGAGGATGAAGTGGACCGCGCCTCCGACGAGGTGTCCCGCGAGGTGGCGAAGCTGGCCATCGCCGAGGCCGAGGCCCGCGTGGAGTACCTGCGCGCCCGGCAGCGGCTCAGCGTGGGCCTGCGGGACGTGGAGCGGCTGGCGCTGCGCTGCGCCTTCGCCGAGTTCGAGCTGGCCCGCCTGCACGCCGCCCGGAAGGCGAAGGTCGAGGGCAGCGAGCGGCTGGACCAGCAGGAGTTCGAGGAGCAGGTCTCCGAGTGCAAGGCGGAGGTGAAGGAGGAGCGCGCCTCGCTCGCCGGAGACGAGAAGGAAGAGAAGACGGCGCGGGAGGCGTGGGAGGCGAAGAAGGCGGCGCTCGCGAAGAAGACCTTCGACGCGCGCGCGAGTCCCTACGTGGAGAACCTCTAAAAATGAAGACAGCCAGCTTCCTGGTGCTCCAGCTCCTCACCGCACAGGCCGCCGAGCCCGACACGGCGACCCTGGAGCGCACCGCCGCCGTGGAGAGCGCGCGGCTGGAGGACTCCCCCGACGACGCGGACGCCCTGTACCGGCTGGGCACCGCCTTCCTCGCGCTCAACACGCCGAAGAAGGCCGTGGCGCCCTTGAAGAAGCTGGTGGCCCAGGAGCCGGACCTCATCCCGCCCAAGCTGGCCCTGGCCCGCGCGCTGCGGCTGTCCGGTGAGCCGGAGCAGGCCCGCGAGGTGCTGGACACGGCCATCGCCGCCTTCCCCGAGGAGTCCACCCTCCGGGCCGAGCGCGGCCTGCTGGCCCGCGTGCTGGACGAGCGCGACGTGGCCATCAGCCAGTACGCGGTGGCCGTGGAGCTGTCCCCGCAGGACGCGGAGCTGCGCTTCAACCTGGGCGAGGCCCTGCAGCGCGCCAGCCGCACGGACGACGCCATCGAGGCCTACCGCGAGGCGCTGAAGCTGGACGGCAAGCTCAACGTGGCCCGCGTCAACCTGGGCAAGGCCCTGGCGGAGAAGGGGCTCAACGGCGAGGCCAAGGAGACGCTGCGCGAGGCCACCCGGCAGAAGCTGGGGGACACCGAGGCCCACTACAACCTCGGCGTGCTGCTCATGCGGGAGAACGACCTGGATGGCGCCATCGCCGAGTACCAGCGCACGCTCGCCGCGGACCCGAAGCACGCCAGCGCGCACAACAACATGGGCGTGGCGCTCAACGAGAAGGGCGACCCGCGCAAGGCCACCCAGGCGTTCCTCAAGGCCATCGCCGCGGACCCGAGGTTCGCCGAGGCGCACTTCAACCTGGGGCTGGCGTACTACCAGCTCGGGGACAACGTCCGCGCGCTGAAGTCCTTCGAGAAGGCCGTGGTGCTGGAGCCCCGGCGCTCCAGCGGGCCGTACACGCAGCTCGGCCACCTGTACCTGACGCAGGGCAAGAAGAAGCAGGCCGTGGAGGCCTACAAGAAGGCCATCGAGAAGAGCGCCGAGGACAGGCGCAAGACGACCGAGGCGTACCAGGGGCTCGCCCGCGCCTGGCTCAGCCTGGGCAAGGCGGACGAGGCGGTGGCCACCCTGAAGACGGCCGTGGAGGCCTTCCCGGAGGACGCGAGCGCCCGCGCCGCCCATGGCGAGGCCCTGCGCGCCAAGGGCGACCTGGATGGCGCCATCGCGGAGTACGAAGAAGGCGTGAAGCTCGCGCCCACGCCGGAGAACCGGCTGGCGCTCGCGGACGTGTATGCCCAGAAGCGGGTGAGCGCGAAGGCCCGGCCGCTCTACCAGGCCCTCCTCGATGAGGAGCCCGGCAACCGCGCCGCGAGGCTGGCGCTCGCGGACCTGCTGCTGGCCATGGGCGACTATGTGACGGCGGAGGGGCTGCTCAAGCCCAAGGACGGCGAGGAGGCCGACACCGCGGCGCTGGCGCGGCTGGGCATCGTCCACTCGCGGCGCGGCCGGCCGGACCTGGCCGTGTCGGAGCTCGAGGCGGTGGTGGCGAAGGACCCGGCGCAGCTCGACGCGCGGGCGGAGCTGGGCTTCATCTACCTGCGCGGCGGCGACGGCGCGAAGGCGAGGAAGGTGCTGACGTCCGTGCTCTCGGTGGACCCGCGCCACGCGCTGGGCCTGCTGTACATGGGCCACACGCTGTACCAGCAGGGCAACACGAAGGGCGCGGAGAAGTCCTTCCGCGACGCCGCGCAGGTGGACCCGAACTTCGCCGAGCCGCACAACGCGCTCGGGCAGTTGCTGGAGGCGACGAAGCGCGTCGACGAGGCGAAGGCGGCCTACAAGATGGCCGTGCAGTTGCAACCGGACCATTCAGACGCGAAGGACGCGCTGAAGCGGCTGACGGCGTCCGCGCCCACGCCGTAGGCCGCATGCCAGGCTCCGCGCGTGCGGCCCCCCGCGCGGAGTGGACGGACGGTGCCGGCCCTTCGCGGCGGGCTGGCCGCGCGCGTTCGCATGCGCGGTGTCGAGGCGGCGCTCCCGTGCTGCCCGGCCTTGGCCCCACCTACGCCGGCACGCCCAGCAACACCGCGCCCACGGCGACGAGCGCGGCGCCCGACAATCGCCGCCGGCCCAGGCGCTCCCCTTGAAGCGCGGCGAGCGCCAACGCGAACGCGATGGAGGTGTTTCGCAGCGTCAGCACCGCGCCCGCCCCGCCTCCCGCCAATGCCGTCAACAACAGGCCGAACGACAGCGCGGAGATGACTCCCGCCGTCAGCACGAGCCCCGGCGCCAACAAGAGCTCGCGGCGGAGGGCCGTCCAGCCCTGCTGACGACCTCGCTCCAGGATGAGCACGGGCAGCGCGACGAGCAGGCCCGTGGCGAACAGCGCCGGCGGCTGCGCCCCCACCTCCAGCGCCATCTTGTAGCTCAGGTGGTAGCCCGCGATGCCCACCGCCGACAGGGCCGCCCACGCCACACCCGCCCCCGTGGGCCCGGCCGGACGGGACAGGTTCATCACCGCCAGCCCGACACACAGCAGCGCCACGCCCGACACCGTCCAGGCGGACACCGCCTCCCCCAGCCACGCCACGGAGACGGGCCAGACGAGCAGCATCGCGCCACCTCGGGACACCGTGTACGCGAGCCCCAGCGGCGCCTGCCGCAATGAACGCGCGAGCCCCGCGAGGTACACGCTCTCACACACGCCCGCCCACAGCGCCCAGGCAAGCCCCTCCACGCGAGGAAACGCGGGGCCGCGCATCCCCAGCGCCCAGAGGCCACTCGCCAGGATGACCACGGAGATGACGCTCACCACCCCCACCTCCGGGTTGGGATGGCGCTTGAGCAGCGCGCTCCAGGCGGCGTGCAGGAACGCGGACGACAACACCAGCACCAGGGCGACAGTCTCCAACACGGCTCCTCGACGACGACCGACCCCCGTGACTATCTCAATCGTCCCCCGTGCGCAGCGCCCCCCGTTGGCACTGTCCGAGCTCGCTGTTCCGAAATGTCGGGGGTTTTGAGCGCCGCCCCAAAGTCCCGACATTTCCGAAGAGCGAGCTCCCCACCTCGGTCCGGCCCCCCTGTCAGGGCTCCTCGTCCGAATCCGGGGCGCCCCGAGGCCTGCCAGCTCCCGTCATGAGCGCTGCCGGAAGCTCGGGCCCCCTGGGCACAGGCTGGGGCGGAGTCATCACGAGCGCCCTGCCAAACACGTGGCGCGCCTCCGCATGCACACCAAAGCCAGCCCCCTCCGAACGCGCCACCAACACGAGGTCGTCCATTGGCGGGCGCCCGGTGTCGAAGGCCACGACATACGTCGCGGAGTACCCGCCCTCCGCTGCGCCCGCGGGCACGGTGAAGGTGGCGGCGCCCTCCATCAGCGTGACGCCCGCAGGGAGCGAGAGCCGCACCTCGACGGGGGCCGCGAAGCCCGCGAGCCGTTCGACGTCGGCCACGAGCCGCACCTGCCCAGGCGACGACGCGACCACCGTCCAGCCCACGCGCAGGGGCGTGGGAAGCCTCGTCGTCAGCCCCGCGCCATGCGCGCCATGGCCCATGGAATTGGGAGCCGCGCCAGGGTCGGGCGGGCGTGGCTGCGGCTCCGAAGGCGCGGGAGCACCACGCTCCGTCCACGGCGCGGGCCGCTGTGTCTCTCCCGGCATGCGGGCGCGTGGCCCCGGCGCGGAGAGCGCACGGCGTGGGGCTGCGCTCGCCGTCATCGGATGCGGTGCCGACCCCCGTCCCCGCGCCAGGTCCTCGATATCGCGCGTGCGCACGGCCTCGCCCTGAAACGCGGGAGCCGGGGGCGCGAGGCGCTTGCGTGCCTTGCCGCGAAGGCGCTCCACGCCTGACGCCACGCCCGTGGAAAGCGCGCCTGCCAGCGCGAGCGCCAGGACGGCCCCCGCCACGCGCTTGCGTGTCAGCGACATGCGCCCCTCCGGTGAGCGGATGTCCGCATCGGCGTCCTCCGCTGCCTCATCGGCACAGCGGTGAGTGACTGGGGTAGGGGTACGCGGACTCCGGCTCGGTGGCCGCGTCCATCACCCAACGCGGGAAGCCCTGGCACATCATCGTGTCCAGGAAGTCCGCCAGGCAGGGCGAGGGAAGGTCCGTCCGCGCCACGTCCACCACCTGCCCGGCCTCCACGCGCCACTGATGGCGCTGGTAGCCCCGTCTCCACGGCGCCGCGTTCATCTCCGGCGCCGCGAGCGCCGCGTACAGCGGTTGCCGCGACGGCGTCCCCTTGCCGAGCCGGTAGAGGATGGCCGCCACCTCGCTCGCCTCCAGCTTCTGGAGCAGCCCGTCCTCCGGCCGCGGCCGGGTCCACGCCCCGCCGCGGGCCTGCGCGCATCCAGGTCCATCCAGAACATCGTGCCGCCCTGCCGGTCGTAGTAGCGCGAGCTGCCTCGCACGTCCGAGCTGAACCAGGTGGCCCAGCCCTCGCTCCACGCCTGACCTGGAAACGTGGGCACGCCGAGGTAGTGCGGCCCGCCCTCGTCCGGACTGGTGCCATGGCTGGCCATCACCCAATGCCCCAGCTCGTGCAGCACCATGGCCTCGGACCACCACGCCGCGTCGCCATCCCCCGGCAGCCACACCTGCGAGGCCCACGTGCGCCCCGCGGCCGTCACCGGCCACTCCGCGAAGCAGGCGCCACAGGACCACGTCGTCCCGAAGCCGAGCCACGCCACGACGGGCAGCCCCTCCCGGCCATAGCGCAGTCGCGCTTCATCCCAGGCGATGCGCAGCGCGCTGAACACGGCGGCGGCCCCCGAGCCCTCCGCCTCCGGGATGGAGAAGACACCCCGCTCGGCGACCGTGCGCGTGGCCAGGGACCACCGCCACAGGCGCGCCCCACCGCCAGGCGCCTCCGTCACCTGCCGCGCGCCGCGCAGCCCCGGGTCCGCGACCGCGAAGGCCACCCGTGAGGCCGCGCCCAACCCCGCCGCGTACACGACGATGCGGTCGTCCGCCCCTGGCTGTGCCGCCACGCGCACGGAGAAGCGCCCGTCCCATCCCGACACCTGGAGGTCCACGAGCGCCGTCCCCTGGAAGGAGGCCACGAGGAAGCCGCCGGCCGGCACCCACTCCGGCTCGGCCGACCAGCCGCTGAACGTCGCGTCGGGGAACCGTCGCTCGTAGCGCACGGTGCCGCTCAGCGTGGGCCCGGGCGCGCCACACCAACCCCGCCCGCCCGTCTCCACGCAGCCCGCGGCGCACTCGCGGGCACGCCACTGCCCCTGGACGCAGCCCTGCAACGCCCCGTCCGCCGAGCACCGGGTGCCGCCCTCCATGCACGCCGCGCCCACCGCGCAGTGCGCGCCGCCCTCCGCCACCACGCAGGCGTCCGTGACGCCGCAGTCCTCCTGGAGCCGGACGCCGTCCACACACCGCTCCACGATGCGCGTCCCCAGGCACCGGCCGCCTGCCGGCATCGAAGCGCAATCCACCGCGGCGCGCAGGGCCTCGTCCGGAAACGCGGAGGCACACGCGCGGGCACGGCACACCGCGTCCTCTGGAGCGCAGGCGGCATCACACGGCGGCGCGTCGCGCTCCGGCCCACACGCCAGCACGAGGATGCCCAGGCACAACACCGCCGCATTGAAACGCAATGCCGTGACACCTCCGCGCCCGCCACCCGGGGCACGAAGGCACGACACCACGCTCGCCATGAAGCGTGGGAGCACCAGCCGGGCCATGGCTCCCCTGCCCGTCTGCCATCACCTGCTTCGAAGACGGCGCCCCCCACGGGAAAGGTCCTGGTCCATCACCCACGGTGTGGAGGGGCACCGGGTGCCCAGGACCCTTCCCGCGGGGAGCTGAAGCCAGCGGAACCCAACTGTGCTCAAGGCGACAGAGGCGCGCGGCCCTCCGGGATGACCAGGGGACCGGGCGAGCCCGGCCACTCGACGACCTGGACGCGCAGGCCGAAGACGCGGGCCACCAGCTCCTGCGTCAAGACGCTCGCGGGCGCGCCCACCTCCACCACGTGCCCCCCGGCGAGCACCGCCAGCCGGTGGGCGTAGCGCGCGGCCAGGTTGAGGTCATGGAGCACGGCCAGCACCGCGCCGCCCTCCTGGGCGAAGCGTGCCGCCGCTTCCAGCACGAGGTGCTGATGGGACAGGTCCAGGCTCGCCGTCGGCTCGTCCAACAGCAGGTAGCGGTGCCCGGACGGCACCGGCTCGGAGAGCTGGGCCAGCACGCGCGCCAACTGGACGCGCTGCCGCTCACCGCCCGACAATGTGAGGTAGGAGCGCGAAGCCAGATGCCGCGTGTCGGTGGCATCGAGCGCCGCCACCGCCGCCGCCAGGTCCGCGCTGCCTTCCGCGCGGCTCGCGTGGGGACTGCGCCCCAGCAGCGCCACCTCCAGCGCCGTGAAGCCGAAGCCCAGCGATGACTCCTGGGGAAGCACCCCCAGCCGCAGGGCCCGCTCACGCGGCTTCCACCGCGACAGGGGCACACCGTCCAGCACCACCTCGCCCGTCGAGCACCTCAGCTCGCCCGACATGGCCGACAGCAGCGTGGACTTGCCCGCGCCATTGGGCCCCACCACGGCGAGCACCTCGCCGGGCTGGAGGGCCAGGTCCATGGGCCCCAGCGTCCGGCCCCGGCCCCGCCACACCTCGATGCCACGAACCTCCAGGCTCATGCGGCCCCCTTTCGCGACAGCAGGCCGATGAAGACGGGAACACCCAGCACGGAGGTGAGCGCGCCCACGGGCAGCTCGGAGGGGATGGCCGCCGTGCGCGCCAGCAGGTCCGCGCCCACCAGCAGCGAGGCCCCCAGCAGCGCGGACGCCCCGAGCAGCCGCCGGTGGTCCGGCCCGAGCGCCAGCCGCAACAGCGCGGGCACCAGCAGGCCCACGAAGGCGATGACGCCGGAGACGGACACCGCGGCCCCCACGCCCAGCGCCGCCGCGAGGATGAGCCGGCGCTTGAGGCGCTCCACGTCCACGCCCAGGTGCCAGGCCTCGCGCTCCCCCAGCAGCAGCAGGTTGAGGGTGCGCGCCTCCCGCAGCAGCAGGCCCAGCGCGACGAGCAGCGGCGGCGTGGCCGCCCCCACCACGTCCCAGGACGCGCCGCCCAGGCTGCCCCAGGTCCAGAAGGTGATGGAGCGGAGCTGCGCGTCGGTGGCGACTTGCGTGAGCAGGCCGATGCCCGCGCCCGCCCCCGCGCTGACGGCCACGCCCGCCAGGAGGATGCGCGCCGTCTCCGTGCGGCCGCCGCCACCGCCCAGCCGATGCGCGAGCAGCGTGGCGCCCAGCGCGCCCGCGAAGGCCGCGCCCGGCACCGCCAGCATCCGCAGCGAGCCGAGGTGCGCGCTGAGGGCCACGTCCATGACGATGGCCGCCACCGCCCCCAGGGCCGCGCCGCTGGAGGTGCCCAGCAGGCCGGGCTCCACCAGCGGGTTGCGGAACAACGCCTGGAGCGCGGCCCCACTGGTGGCCAGCACCGCGCCCACCATGATGCCCAGCGTCACGCGCGGCAGGCGGATGGACAGCAACACCGCCTGCTGCACGGACTCCAGCCTGGGGCCGAGGTCCAGCCCCACCTGCTCCAGGAGACTGCCCGCCAGTGCCAGCGGAGGCACTGACACCGCGCCCACTGCGAGCGAGAGGAGCGCCACGCACAGCAGCAGCAGCGCCAGCGGCAACCACGGACGCGGGGCTGCCGGCGGGACGCGCTCCCGCGCGCGGTAGTTGGCGGAGACCGGCGCGAGCCCCGACGCACTCATCTGCTGTCCCGAGCCGGGGAGGCGTACCCATCCTGCAAGCGGCTCACGGCCTTGCCCAGGTGGGGGCCCAGCCCCATGAAGTGGACGTCATCCACGGTGATGAGGCGCCAGCCGCGCGCCTGCGACAGGCCCGGCGTGCGCGACAGGCCTTCCTCACCGCCCACCGGCTCCAGGGAGCTGGCCGGCATGAGGATGAAGTCCGGCGCGGCCTCGACCACCGCCTCGGCCGTCAGCGGCTTGTGGCCCGAGTAGGCGGCGATGGCATTCACTCCGCCCGACAGCGTGACGAGCTCGCCCGCCGCCGTCCCGGCGCCCGCCACCATGAGGACGTTGGCGCCGCGCGCGTACAGCGCGAGGACCCGCGGCGGCTTCGCGTCCTTGCGCGCCGCCGTGCGCTCCTGGGCCTTGCGCAGGTCCGCGTCCAACTGCTTGACCAGCGCCTCGCCCTGCTCGGCCTTGCCCAGGCGCTTCGCGAGCGCCCGGATGCGCTCGCGCGTGGCCTCCACGGTGTGCTTGTTCGGCAGCACCACCACGTCCACGCCCGCGGCCTTGAGCTGCTCCAGCACGCCCGGGGGCCCCGCCTCCTCGGACGCCAGGAGCTGCGACGTCCCCAGGGCGATGATGGCCTCCGACGACAGCGCCCGCTGGTAGCCCACCTTCGGCGACTCGCGGGCGACCTCCAGCGCGAGGCTGGTGTCATCCACGCCCACCACCTGGCCGCCCGCGCCCAGCGCGAAGACGGTTTCGGTGATGGCGGGACCAATGGTGACCAGCTTCGCCGCCGCGACGGGGGCCTTGGCCGCGGCCGCCGCCCGCGGTTTGGCGGGCGCCGCCGCGTGGGCGAGCGACGTCATGGCCATGAAGAGCAGCGACAGTCCGGAAGCGCGGCGCATCACGCCACCTCCCGCGCGGGCATTGCCTGGGCCAGCGCCTCGGCCAGCGCCCGCCACTCCTGCGACTCCGGCACCCCGGGCTTCCGCTTGCCGAAGATGAGCCCGATGTTCTCCCCGGCCTCGTCGAACAGCTCCACCGACGTGACGACGCCGTCCCGCGTGGGCTTGCGGACGACCCACGCCGAGTGCACGTGGTCGGCGCGGACGTGGAGGTTGAAGCCCGCGTCCAGCACGTTCATCCACGGCCCCATGGCCTTCACGTTCTTCACCGGGCCGGTGTGAATCTGGATGCAGCCCGGGTTGCCCACGAAAATCATGATGGGCAGCTGCGCGGCGGAGGCCTTCTCCAGCACCCACGTCAGCGCGTCCGGCTTCACCGCCGTGGCCAGCTCCGGCTCGGCCAGGCGGAGCGCCTGGGTGCGCGCCACCTTGAAGCGGCTGAGCAGCGCGAAGAACTCGTGCGTGTCCTGGAGCGCGCGCCAGCCCGAGCGCAGGCCCTCCACGTCAATAGCGCTGTCGGGCCGCGGCGCCGCGGCCGGCGTGGCCGGGACGACGCTGAGCCGCGGCGACTGCTCCGCGTGCGTGAACTCCTTCACCAGGGCGTCGAAGGTCTCCTCGCGCCCGGCCTCTTCCACGTAGATCTTGTGGATGGCCATGCCCGACGCGTCGAAGAACTGGAGGCTGCGGCGGAGGCCGTCGCCGTGCGGCTCGCGGATGGCGAAGCCGAAGGTCCAGCGCGAGAAGAACAGGCGCAGGTCGATCTCCTCGTCCAGCACCAGCCCCTGCTTGCCGTGCAGCTCGATGTTGCGCCACGTGCCGCGCTTCTCGTGCACGGCGTGCGCGTTGCGGGTGAGGGACATCACCCGGCCCAGCGTTTCGATGCGGGGCAGCAGCGCGTCCAGCCGGAGGTCCAGCCGGACGACGGTTTCGCCCAGCCCCGTGGCGAGCAACTGCGCTTCGCTCACCCCGAGCTGCTCGGCGGCGTCACGGATACGGGTACGAGGCTGCTCGTCACGAAGCGCCTGCCAACGCTGGCGCAGGCGGACGGGCTCGGAGACGACATCAGAGTTCGCGGTCTGATTCATGTCTGACACCTGGGGATGGAAAGGGATTCAGTGCTGGGACGGCTGCGCCAGGGCGCTGCCAGCGGAGGCGGGAGCGGGCACCTTCGCCCAACGGAACGACAACATCCCGGGCGTGCCCGCGTCGTCGTAGTAGGACTGCAGCGCAATCTTGAAGTAGGCGCCCTCGTCCGAGCGGACGACATAAACGTTGCGGCGCGCCGAAAGGGCATGCGTCGACATGTCGTACGCGTACCAGCCGTCGCCCACGTTGAAGGCGCTGTCCGGGTCCGTGCCCCGGTCCTCGCCGTCCTCGGCATCCACGAGGTAGCCGTCCGCGGGCGCCTGCGTCACCTGCGCGAAGTCCGTCTCGGTGAGCACCGCCACCGCCACGTCGCCGCTGCCGCTCACGCCTCCCCGGGAGAGGATGTTGAAGCGCTGGAAGGCCACGTCCCAGGCGGCGTCCGTCTCCTTGCTGACCTGCGTGCCGTTGTCCAGGTCCAGGCCAATCCACTCCGAGCTGCCCGTCGCGTTCACCGCGGTGGTGTACGAGCCATCGCCGTTGGCCACGTGCGTGGTGTGCGTGCCATTCACCGGCGCGTCTTCCTCCTGCTCACCGGGGTTCTGCGGGTCGGGGTTCTGCGGGTCGGGCGGCAGCTCGAGGTCATCACCGCAGGCGGACAGCGAGCCGGCCAGCAGCAGGGCGGCGACGGCGCGGCCCAGGAAGGAAGAGCGGGGAGCAAGACGGGACATGGGGACTCCTTTCAGGAGTGGGTGAGAGGGGAAGAGGAAGCGTCAGAGCCGGGCGGAGATGCCGGCCTGGATGGCGCGAGGAGGAATCGGCAGGTCGGTGGGGTTGCCCGCGTTCGCCAGGTTGGTGCCCAGCACGAAGAACTGGAGCTCCTCGCGCATGCGCCAGCCCAGGCGGGCATCCACGGTGACGTAGGTCTTCGCGTCGTACGGGTTGGCGACGCCGTCGCCGTCCGTGTCCGGATAGAAGGGACGAGGCCCCACGAGCGCGCCGCGCACCCAGGCCTCCAGGCCCGTCACCCGGTGACGCCAGGTGGCCTGCGCCGTGAGGCGGTGGCGCGCCTGCCCCTCCAGCGCCAGCCCCGTCTCCTCGGCGCGCCCGGCGGTGAGCGTGTAGCCCAGCTCCGCGGAGACGCGGCCGGGGAGCTGCTGGCGGATGCCCACCTCACCGCCGCGCACGCGCGCTCGCGCGATGTTCACGTAGGTGAAGAGCTGCTGCGGACCGGACATCTCCGTGGAGACGCCAATCATGTCCTGGAGGTTGTGCTGGAACGCGCTCACCCACAGGAGCGAGGAGCCCGCGGGCTTCACCTCCACCGACAGGTTGAAGCTGCGCGAGCGCTCCGGACGCAGGTCGGGGTTGCCGCGCACCATGTAGCCCACGCTGGGGTTCTCGAAGTCGAGCAGCATCTCCTGAAAGCCAGGGGCCCGGAACGCCCAGCCGTAGCTGCCGCGCAGCGTGAGCCAGGAGGCGGGGTCCATGCGCGCCGCCAGCCGAGGCGTCACCGCCGTGCCGAACTGCGTGTCCGTGTCCACGCGCGCGCCCGGCACCAGCGTGAGCTTCAGGCGCGGCACCAGCGTCCAGTTGTCCTGCGCGTAGAGCGACACGCGGCCACGCCGGCCCCGGCCGTCGTCGCCCAGCCGGTCCGCCTGGAGCCACTCGCCCAGCAGCTCCGCGCCGGCCACGAAGGCATGGGACTGGCCCAGCTTCGCGTCGAGCTGCGCGCCCAGGCGGCCCTGCTGCTCGCGGGTGTCCTCGATGGTGTCCAGCGCGTTGGAGCGGCGCTGGTCTCTCAGGTAGCGCCGGTTGAACCACGCATACGCGCCGTCCACGCGCAGCACCGCGCCGTTGGACAGCGTCCAGCGAGGCGACAGCCGCGCGGAGAGCGAGTCATCGCGGGCGGCGCGGTCGAAGATGGCGCCCGTCACGCCCACGTCCACGCCGCGCTGCACCCGCCGGGCGTAGGTGGCGTTGGCCTGCACCGTGGCGCTGTCGCCGGCGCGCCAATCGCCACCCGCGGACACGTCGATGCCATCCAGGCTGCTGCCCGTGGTGCCGATGCTCGCCGGGTCCAGGTGGTACGCGTCCCGCCGCGCCAGGCCGCCGCTCAGCCGCAGGCCCCAGTCCTCCCCCTTCGCCTCGCCCGTGGCGTCCAGCTCCAGCCGCTGCATGTTGCCGTAGGACGCGCGCAGCTCGGCGCCCAGCGGCCGGCGCGCGCGGCGGGTGATGAGGTTCACCACGCCGGCCACCGCGTCGCTGCCGTAGAGGACCGACGAGGGGCCCTTCACGACCTCCACCTGCTCGATGTCCTCGGTGGACAGGCGGGAGAGGTCCACGCTGCCGGCCACGCGGCCCGCGACGCGCTCACCGTCCACCAGCACCAGCACGTACTCCGGCGACAGGCCCTGGAGCTGCACCGTCGCGCCCGCGAAGGTCTGCGTCACCTGGAGCCCGGGGTGCGCGGCGAGCAGCTCCGACGCGTCCCGCGCTCCGCTGGCCAGGATGTCCGCGCGGGTGATGACCTCCGTGGCTACCGCCGAGTCCTCGAGCCGCTCGGGCGAGCGCGACGCCGTCACCACCGTCCGCGCGCCCCGAACCTCCTCTGGCTCGAGCGGCGCCGCCTGGCGCGCATCCGCTGGAACGGACTGCGCGCCGGGCGAGGTCACCCCGGTGGCAGCCGCCTCACCGGCAGGCGCTTCACTGTCACTGCCCCACGCCGCCCACGGCAGGGAACAGGCCGCGAAGAGCAAACACCCACGCCACGACATGCTGCGTCCTCCGGCGCAAGGCCGGGGGCCTTCCGCGGAAGGCCCTGTAGGGCGCTGGGCTCAAGGGCCTCGGGCCTCAGGAAAAGACCTCACTGCACCCAAGCCCGCGCGGCCCGGGGACGACTCGCGCTTCAGCGGCCGGAGCCGCCCACCTGCGCACCGCCACCTTCCGGCGGCGTCCGCTCCAGGGGCACCACCTGGGTCCGGTGGCAGCGGCGGCACTTCAACTCCACGCCCTCCGGGACCAACCGCGCCAGCAGGCTTCCGCACATGCAGCGCAGCTCCCGCGCCCCGCCTTCACCGTGGCAACCGTCGCGCATCACCGCTCCTGGCTCGAAACGCCAAGAACGATATTGATACTGATTTTCAAAGTCAAACGATTGGCGAAAAAACCACCCCCGTGAGAATCCGGGTGCGCGGGCGCCTTTCGCTCAGTGAACCTTGGAGCGCGCGGAGGTGTCGCGAGCCAGACGCACCTTGGGCGTCACCATGCGGGCGACGCCGGAGTAGAGCTGGTCCTCGGTGTAGACCTTCCGCACGCGGCGGCTGCCGCCGGGCAGGTACGCGGGGCCGGGCCGCTCCAGCCACTGGAGGATGCGCACCTCGCCGGAGTGGGCCATGCTGGCCAGCAGCTCCGGGGGGCACAGCTTGAGGTAGCGGCGCACCAGCGGCTTGAGCTTGCGGGAGAAGTTGCGCCCCAGCACGTCATGGCGCCGGCCGGAGTGCAGCGTCCCGTCGAAGCGGCGCGACATGTGGAAGAGCTCGTGAATCACCGTCTCCACGCGCGCCTGGGCGGTGGAGCCCCGGAAGAAGAGCGGGCGCAGGGTGATGCAGTACAGCATCCGCTTGCGCCGGATGCGGATGATGGGCTTGCGGCGTCCGCTGCGGTCCATGCTCTTCCCTCCCCGGAAGCACAGGGGCTTCACGGTGCCCCGGGAGGCGCGGCGGGCCTCGCCGGCCACGACGAGGATGCGGCCCGCCTTCACATGCCCGAACTCCGGCATCTTCGCCGCGATGTCCCGGATGAGGGAGCGGAGTGTCTTGTTGAAGTTGGGGCGGCGTCGGGCCACGGGTGGTGGACAGTCTAGCGGAAAAGCCCTTGAGCGGACTCCTGGGGGTGTCCACATTGTCTAGCGTCATGCGCTTGCCCTCGCCCATGTTCCGACTGGCCGTGGTGCTGTCCCTCTGTGTGGGGTGTGCCTCCGCCCCCACCCGGCCCTCCAGTCCCGCCACCCTCACGGCCCAACGGACGGTCATCGCGTCCCAGGGCCTCACCGACGCCACCCTGCGCTACGAGGCCGAGCTACGCAGCCCCGGGGAGGGGGTGGTGGAGCGGGCCGACTACGAGCTCGTCGCCGACGGTCAGGTGGTGAAGACGGGCACGGCGAAGCTGGGGGTGGCGCTGACGCCCGGCGCCCCCGCGAGCATCTCCTTTGAAGAGCGCGCGCCCTACGTGAAGAACGCGGCGGACCTGGCGCGGCTGAGCGCCGAGCAGGGCACGCTGCTGCTGGCCCTGCGCGGCACCCTCGTCGTCCGCTCGGGAGACCAGGAGCAGACGATTCCCTTCGCGGCCAGCCGCGCGACGCGGATGCCCCGGCTGCCCACGGTGGTGGTCGAGGAGCTGGACGGGGCGCGCTACTCGGATGAGGAGGTCCAGCTCAACCTCCGCATCGGCGTGCGCAACCCCAACCCCTTCCCGCTGCGGCTGGAGGGGCTGACCTGGACGGCGTCGGTGGCCGGCAAGACGCTGGACAGCGGCACGCTGGCGCACGCGGACACGGTGGATGCCTCCGCCACGGGGGTGTACCCGGTGGAGCTGGCGGTGACGAAGGACACCTGGGGCCCGGAGGTGAAGGCGCTCATCACCCAGGGGCTGTTGCCCTACGGGGTGACGGGCGAGGTGACGGGTCCGCTGCTGCGCGTCCCCTATTCGCTCACGGGCGAGGTGAAGCTGAACGTCTCCCGGTAGAGTGGCGCGCCTGTGCCCATCTACCTGTTGAGTGACGAGCACCCGGAGCTCTTCCCGCCCCCCGAGCGCGCCGACAAGAGCGGCATCGTCGCCGTGGGGGGGGACTTGCGCCCGGAGCGGCTGCTGGCGGCCTACGCCCGCGGCATCTTCCCCTGGTACAGCGAGGGGGACCCCATCCTCTGGCACTCGCCGGACCCGCGCTTCGTGCTGACGCCGGACATGCTCCACGCGGGCCGCTCGCTGCGCAAGGCGATGGCCCGGGGCGTCTACGAGGTGCGCTACGACACGGCCTTCCGCCGCGTCATCACCGAGTGCAGCCGCGTCCCACGCCCGGGGCAGTCAGGCACCTGGATTACCGATGAGATGATGGAGGCCTACGTCACCCTCCATGAGGCGGGCTTCGCGCACTCGGTGGAGGCGTGGGCGGAGGGCGAGCTGAAGGGGGGCCTCTACGGCGTGTCCCTGGGCGCGGCCTTCTTCGGAGAGAGCATGTTCGCGCTGGCGCCGGACGCGTCCAAGGTCGCCTTCGTCACCTCGGTGGAGCGCTTCCGGGACTGGGGCTTCCAGCTCATCGACTGCCAGGTGGAGACCGAGCACCTGGCCCGCTTCGGCGCGGTGAACTGGCCCCGCAAGCGCTTCCTCGCCGCGCTCGCCAAGGCCCTGAAGGAGCCCACGCGGCGCGGCAAGTGGACGGAAGGGGCGGCGGCCAGCCCCGCCTGAACGGCTGACGCTTTCGAAATGCGCCGAGCCCCTTTGAATAAAGGAGGCAACGGGCCGTCACCGCCTCACCCACATGCCCGAGGAGTGCGCCATGCGCTGGAGCTCCACCCTCTTGCTGCCGCTGTGCCTTGCCACCACCGCCTGCGGCACGTCCGCGAAGCACCAGGCGCTGATTGAACGCCGCGACGCCATCCGCATGGCGGACGCCGAGCGCGAGCAGGGCGCCCGGGAGGCGTACCGCAGCGCCACGGGCTTCCAGGACACCCGCTGGGGGATGACGCGGAGCGAGACCCTGGCCGCCCTCCCCGCCCGCGCCAGGCTCATTGGCGCGTGGGAGGACGTCCACGTCACCGACGTCGTGGCGGGCCGCCCCGCGGACGTCTACTACGTGTTCGCCGAGGGACAGCTCGCCGCGGTCACCCTCTCCTTCCGGGCGCCCGGCGCCGTTCGTGGCGACTTCGACTCCGTGGCGGAGCTGCTGACCCGGAAGTACGGCAAGCCCGAGTCCATGGAGGACTCGGCGCGCGACGCGGAGAGCCGCCTGGCCCTGGCGCAGATGAGCAACAACCTCTCCGAGGCCTCGGCGAACTACCACGCGTGGCGCTCGGGTGTGCGCCCCAGCGGCCCCGCCGTGGACAACTTCGGCCGGCAACTGGAGGCCAACGCGCGGACCGATGCCGCCCTGGCGCACTACGACTACCTGTTGCAGGGGTCGTGGAAGGACGCCGACACCGAGCTGCGGCTCACCGGCAGCCAGTCGCCCGGGGCGCGCAGCTTGATGCTCACGTACACCAGCCTGAGGCTGCGGCCCTACCTGGCCAAGGAGCTGGCGGTCCGCGACGAGCAGCGCAAGGTGGAGCAGTCGCGGGAGCTATAGCCGCTCCACGCAGGGGCGCCACGGACGGCAGCGCGCCGTGGCGCTCAGGGACCGAGAGAAACGACCCAGTCCCCGGTGTACCGCGACGTCATGGGTGTGCGGGCCAGCGGCGGGCAGTACTGGAAGTGCTCGTCGAAGCTCGCGATGTCCGCGCGCTCGGAGAGCCTGAGCAGGGCGAGCCCCTCCAGCCAGATGGCACGCTTCGGCGCGAAGCGTGTCACGGGGGTCGTGAAGAGCTTCGCGCGCTTCTCGATGTCCTCGCCATGCACGAGCACGGCGTGTCTGAAGGCGTCGGAGAAGGCCGCTGCGTCGCCATCGAGCAGGGCGCGGGCACAGGCAGCCCGGTCCGGCTCCGTCTCGAGTTCCAGTGCCTCCAGCGCCTCCACCCTCGGGATGACGACGTCTCGGGTGCCGGGGGAGACCAGCGCATGGAAGAGCTGGGCGCGGGCGTGCTCGGAGCGGTACTCCTCGTCCGGGAGCCAGCGCGTTTCAGCGAATTCGGCGACCTGTCGCGCCAGACTCCAATGCCCCGCCGCGACGGCACCGAGCAGCGGCTCCATGTAGCGCGAAGCGGGAAGCGCCCACTGCTTGAGCCGGCAATGCGTCAGCAGTCGCCTCCAGTTCTCGGCGGCTCGGCACAGGTTGAGGAAGAAGCCCTGCGGGTTGCCATCCACGAGCAGGGTGGCCACCGCCACGACGTGGAAGTGGAGGCAGAGTTCGTCCACGGTCCGCACCAGGACCTCCCGGTTCGCGGCGGGCTCGACCTGACGCATCAGTCGAACAATGGCCCGCCCGGAGTCCTCCCGCAGTGCCGAGAGCTTTGCCACGCTGCCTCCTCCAGGTTCAGGCGAACATGTCGTCGAAGCCTTCGGCGGGACGGGCGCGGAAGCCCGTCAGCCCCGCCCGCTCGAAGGCCAGCTTGACCCGGTCCGAAATCAGGATGAGCTCCATCATGTTCCGGGCGCGGAAGATGTCGGCCTTCGGGTCGATTTTCCCCTGAGTCAAAACAAGACTACTAACGTGACTTATCTCGCTCGAAAGCACACTGGCATCATAAGCGGATTTCCCCATATCAATCGCCTCTTGCGAGCCCAGGACATTCAGAATGCCATAGTCACCAGTCAACTCACGCCACTGATGATCGCAAATGACAATCGGGAGAAATTCCGTATTGTCGACCTGCAGGTCGTCCAGCACCTGCTTCACACGTGACGACACGAGCAAAACGCCCACGGTGTTTCGTACGAAATCGTAAAGCTTCCGCCGGTCCGGAAAGTGGTCCGAAAACGACACCTTCCCTCCAGCAGGAAAGCTGCGTGCAAGTGGCTCTCCCGTGCTGAACTTCCAATTGGTCGGACTGTCGTGGGGCAAGGCATCAATGATGGCCCCATCGAACGACTCAGCTCTCAATACACAGTAGTTCATGGACCAGTGCGACTCATGCAAACATGTCACTGAAACCTTCGGCAGGATGCGCCCGAAACCCCGTCAAGCCAGCTCCTAGAAAGGCTTCATGAACACGGTCCGACATCAGAATGAGTTCCAACATGTTTCGTGCGCGAAACAGCCCGACATCTGGATCCAGTCGCGCATGAGCCACCACTAAATTGCTCAGGCGAGCGATCTCCTTCTTCGTAATACGGTCCATCCGGCACTTGGACTTCTCCATATCAATCACTTCTTGAGAACCCAGGACGTTAAGGACGCCATACTCCTGCGACACGGGATTCCACTGATGATCACACATGGAAACCGGAAGAAACTCCACATTATCCACGCGTGATTCCTTCAGGACCTCATGCACTCGCGAGGAAACCAGAAGCACCCCCAGCGTGTTTCGGACGAAGTCATACAGTTTCCGCCGGTCAGGAAAATGATCTGAAAAGGAGACCTTCCCCCCCAACGGAAACTGTCGCTCCAGCCGTTCCCCCTTATGCATTTTCCAATTTTCGGGACTGCCCTTGGGCAATGCATCAATAACCGCGCCATCCGCGGACTCCGCCTTCAGCACCCAATAGTTCATAAGCATCACCCTACCAAAGGCTACCCCACTCATAGTGGGTTGTTCCGTCCTTGTTCGCGTAGCGCACGTGCTCCGAGCCACTCCCTGTGAACCTGACTCCAGTAACCTTTGCCATGACAATGGCCCGGCTCAGTCCAACAAGGAACTCCCAGAAGTCTTCTTCAAGGTCCTTCAACTCCTCGAACGCCGTTTCAGGAAGATCGCCGTGAGGTTCTCCCGAGTTGATAACTTCCTGGAGACGCTTGGACACCTTCCGCATCTCATCCATGACTCGCATCGTGTAGGACTCGTGGTCGCTCGGATGGCAGATGAGTGAATGAACCGGAACGGCCCAGTCTTCCGCGGGAAGATTGATGATGTTGTGCCCGTGGTTGATGTTGTACTCGGACATCAACAACAGCCGCAGTTGCTTGTAGGTGAAGGCCGGCTTGCCATCCTTCATCGTGTAGTAGAAGGCCGAGCCCGGCAGCATGTGGTGGGCTTCCCAGGCGTACGGAGACTGCTGGGTGTACGTGGGGTTGAAGTTCTCCTTCGGCCCCCCCGGAAACTCCGCCCGCTCCTTCACCATGTCCCGGATTTCGCTCAGGTGCGCATGGTCGAAGTCGCGGTACACGCCCCGCCCATCCTGGGCCTTGAGGTAGGTGTAGCCCCGGCGAGCGTAGTTGTCCCCCTTGGCCAGCACCCCGTTCAGCGGCGCGTTGGGGTCCAGGTGCCCGTCCGGAGCCGGCGCGGCCTTCTGCTTCTTGCTCTTGCGCTTCTTCGCCTCCTCCCTGGCCGCGGTCCGGACGGCGTCCTTCCGAGACAGGTTGCGCTTGAAGATGCCATTGAGCCTGCGTGCCAGCTCCGTATTGAGATTGTGCCGCGTGTCACCAGTCGTCATGGCGGGGCGCCTCCGGACGGATGCTCAGGGGTGGTTCCTGCCAAGATGGCGGCTCGGCCGGAATCGTCCGCGCTGGCGAAGACGAGGCTCACGGAGGACGGGGCATAGCCGCGCTGCAGCCCCCTGACCGCGACACACGCGTTGACCGCTCCCATCGCGGCGCCCACGTCGCCGAAGCCAATGGCGGGATACCAGGCCTGAAGTTCCTCCAACGAGGCGTCCATCGCCCGCAGGTGGAGCAGCACCATCCCCCACTCCCGCGCCCGCCCCTCCTCACCGTTGTGGTCGCTCACCAGGAGCGGCCGGGCGCGAAGGACCCCCGCGGCCGCGAGCACCGCCTCCGCACACGCCGCCAGGGCCCGTCCATCCGAGGGCCTGTCAGCGCCCCGCGGGTGCGGCTCGTCCCCGAGCCGCACCGCATGCAGCACCACCTGGGCCTCCCCTCTGGAAGGCTCCACGAGCGCCTCGGTGGTCAGAAACAAGGCCGCGCCCGCTTCCCCGGGAGTCAAGCCCACGGGCTGCTCTGGCGTCTTCAACCGTCGTTCATCCGCCAGCGCGTGGAGCGTGGGCGCTTCGACCAGGCAGTCCACCCCCATCACCACGCACGAACGAAGCCCGCCGCTCCGCAGCGCCGCCTCGGCCGCGTGCAGCGCCCTCGCGAAGGCCACGTGCCCACCGCCAAAGAAGCGCCTGGGCCCGGACCACTCCAGGCCCAGGTTCCGCAGGCTGGTGTCCAACACACGGCGCCCCAGCGCCTCCACTCGCAGCGCCACCGAGGCGTCCGGTTCACCCAGGTCCAGACCTCGCTCCCACGGGTCCGGCAGCGCCAGACAGACGCCGGTCTCCGGCCCGAGGGCCCGCAGGTCCACGCGAGTGCCCACATCCTTGAGCACCTCGCACGCCAGCGCCACGAGCCGACCGACGCCCGAGAAACCGAACGTCGCCGCAGGGAGGGCGCAAACCGTCACGGGCCGAGGCACCTCCTCGCCAGGCTCGGCGACGTCCACATCGGGAGATGGCGAGGGGCGGAGCAGGTTGGCCCGGAACGCGGCGCACGCGGGAATCGCCGGTCCCAGACATGACGCCATGCCCAGTGCCTCGACAAACACCTTCATGCCCCACCCCCCGCACCCAGGCCCCCCTCCAGCGACTGGGCGAAGCGCGCGGGCGGCAGGCGCCTCGCGGCATCCTCTTCCGCGCGCTGGACCCGGGTCCACGCGCCCGCGCGCAACCCCAGCGCGCCCCGGGTCCGCAGGGCCACGGCCCACCACAATGACCGGCGGCGATACATCGCGCCGTCTCGCAACGCGTCGAGCAACGACACCTGCCCCAGGGGCAGCCCCCGCACGTAGCGCGACGCCGGGTTGAACCGGGACGCGCGCTCGGCCCACCACGCCTCCACCCGGGATACCTCGGGCAACGGGAGGTCTGCTTCCGGCTCGTACGCCATGCCGCCCCCGTCCTCCCCTGGGCCCACCGCGGGGACGTCCATGCCGGTCACCAGCGCGAACGCCTCCGCGGCCAGCGGCGCCCACGACGGCTCGCGCATCGCCTCCAGACAGGCCCGCGCCGCCTCGGAGGTCCCCAACAGCCCGAGCACCCGCAGGGTCTCCGCCCCGCGAGAGGCGTCTCCCAGCCCCTCCAGCAGCGACTTCTGGGCGTCCGGCCCGCCCGCCACGGCCAGGGCCCCCATCGCCAACTGGCGGTGCGGCCCGCCCCTCCGCACCTGACGGCGGCATTCCCACCACGCCAGCCGACTTCCCGCCAACAGCCCCACCTCCAGCGCGGCGCCAGAGACCTCGGCGGAAGACGCGCGCAGGCCCACCTCCAGCGTGGAATCAGACAGGCGGGCGGGCCAGGAGCGCAGACACCGAAACGCGGCGGCCCGCACCTGCATGGCCTCATGTGAGAACGACGCCTCCAGTGCGGGCCCGGGGTCCACGCGCCATACCCCCAGGACCTCCAGGAGCGCCGAGAGCACCCGAGGAGACGGTGAAGCGTCGACCATGGGCCGCAGCCAGGACTCCAGCCCTCGCCCGCGAGCACAAAGAAGCGCGGCGTGGATGGCCGAGCACGGGCCCTCTTCCCCCGCCTGGAGCACCTCGAGGACGCTTCGCACGGCCGCCTCCCGGCCCTCCTCCTGGAGCAGCAGCCCGAGCGCGGCGCACTCCCCTCTCCCTGGCTCGTCCGCTTCGACCAGGGCGGGCATCAGCAACCTCGTCGCCGCCCCGCGCCCCGCGAGCACCAACGCATCCAGATGGGCGAGCAGCCGCGCCTCCACCCGCGCCACCTCGTCGAGGACGTGGTCCGGCGCCACGAGGGCTCGCCGCCACTGCCTCCACAGGAAGCCCGCCTCGTCGAGGTGTGACGCCAGCATCTCCCAGGAGACGGGAAGCCCGAGGTGCCGAGGCAGCGGGTTCATCACGTCACGCCCCTCTCCTAGTTGATCTGCGTCTTGCCGCCACGAAGGCGCAGCACCTGGCCCGCGTCGACGAGCACGTGCTCACCTCGAAGCAGAATCTGGCCATTGCGCCGCAGGACCAGACTGGACCTGCCGCAGCGAAGCTCGAGCTCCTCGGTGGCACCGTCCAGGAGCGCCTTGATGGGGACTCGCTGTCCGTTGGCGACGATGGCGACCTCCCCGTCCTGGCGCGCGTCCCCGGGCGCTTCGAGCAGGGCATCCAGCAGGGGTGTCTCACTGCGCGGTTGCAGCAAACCGAGGACCACGGGGCGCGACGGCGAGCCCCGCTCGAAGCAGAGCACCGCCTCCTGCCGCGCCTCGATGGCCCGAAGCAACGTGGCCTCATCCACCACGAGCGGGAGCCGGGCCTCCAGCGGCCCATGGCGGTTGCCCTCGAAGTCCACCTGCACCGTGCCGCCTCGCCCCCGGCCGACGACCTGGCCAATGAGCGTGCCGTGGATGGGCTCCTCCGCCCGAGGAGGCGTGCGTCCGGCGTCATGGTCGTGTGAGGCCATGGACATCCCCCCTGCGCGTTACAGCTCCTTTTCGCAGACCAGGCAGTTGCACCTGCCCAAGCCCAGGCCAGCCGCCATCACGGGCGGCTGCATCAGCGGGAACGGAGGCGTGTTCTTGTCGTTGTGCAGCATCAGGTCCAGGGCCCGCGCCACGTTCTTCCCCTCGACCTGGACGTCGAAGGAGAAGTTGACGAACTCGGCCTTGCCCTTCGTCTTGCCAGAGACGACACCGCCCCCCGCCGTTCCAGCCTCATCCCCCGTGCTGGTGCTGAAGTTTGAGTCCTTCACGCACAAGGGGGTCCCCTCCACGGTCACCGTCTTGCTGCCATGAGCGGTGTCGGCGGAGCGCGCCACGTTCGGGTACGGCAGGGGGAGGGGGCCCGCCGGGCTGGGCGTCTTGCAGACGTCTGGAAACGCGACGGAGACGCCGTTGGAGTCCTTGGTCACCACGGACATCTTGTTGACCCCGACCGTATTGGCCATGCCGCCCCCCTTCCCGCGCACGGGAGCGGGAATCATCTCCCGGCGCGCGCCAAGGGGGATACCACTCAACCGCCGCTACTGTTTGCACGGCGACAGCGTGCGCTTCGCGTTCAGCAGCTCCTCCTCCGTGGGGCTGCCGTAACGCACCGTCTTCGGCGCCGCCTTGGGCCTGGCGGCGTCGTGGACGTTGAGCGTGCCCATGTCGCGGCTGAGCACGGTGCGCAGCCCGGTGCTGTCGTAGAGCGCGCCGAAGAAGGCGCCGCCGGAGCGCAGCGGCACCGGCGCCAGCGCCCCTGCGGGCCGCAGCAGCAGCGTGGTGTAGTCCTCCGTGGCCCACTCACACGGGTCCTTCTTCCCGTCGCGCTTCATCCATGACGCCGCGATGTCGAACACGGCGCTGCCGTCATCCCACCGGCTGCTGAAAATCTCCCACTTGCGCTCGCACTCCGGCGCCTCGCAGGCGCGCTCGGGCAGCACGTCCGCCAGCTCCAGCGGCAGCCCCCGCCCCTCCGCGCTGTTGGCGTTGTCGTCGGCGCGGCGCAGCTTGCAGCCCGTGGGCGCGTCCTTCTGGCGCAGCGCCACCGGCGTGCCCGACAAGCGCCCTGGCGGCAGCACGTCACACTCCACCTGCAACTCGGACATGAGGTACGTCTTGCGGTCCGCGTCCGTGCCCATGCGCACCGCCCACCACACCACGGGCACCGCGCGGCACGGCGCCGCGTCCGCCTTGCCGAACACCCACAGCGGCACGGCCGGGTCCGGCGCACCCAGCTTGCGGACGTCATCCTCCGCCGGCACCAGCTTCACGCCGGAGCGGTCGCGCTCGGCCTCCGAGAAGTAGCGGTCCTTCGCTTCCGGGATGACGGCCTGGTGCGCCAGCCAACCCGCGCCCGAGAGCCCCACCAGGTTGCGCGCCGTGAAGGGCACGATGTCCGGGCGCTTCGGGCAGCCCCGCTCCGGCTCCGCGGACGGGAAGGAATCCACGTCGTCGAACTGCGCGGACGCCGCCAGGGGCAGCAGCGTCAGGCTCCAAGCCAGGGCCTGCGTCGTCAACCGGACCACCAGATGCATCGGGCTCCTCCACGGGAAGCGGCCGCGGCCGGCGCACGCGCCGCGGCGAAGGACGAGAGCCTCCCGTCATACCGCATGCCCGCGACACGCCAAGGCCCCCCCCAAACCCGCAAACCGAGTTTGACCCGAAAAATAGCTCGCGCCGCTCTCTGAGGGGCGGTGCCTCCGGGCCCACCCATCCCCTCAGCCGAAAGGCCGTCTCCATGTCGCTTCCAGGACACCTCCACCGGGCGGGGCTCGTCGCCCTGGTGGTCCTCACCACGCTGCTCAGCGTCCTGCTCCCCGCGCACGTCCTGGCGGCGGACCGGGGCGCGTGGGCGCCCGACACCGCGTACACCGTGGGCGACCTCGTCTCTCATGGCGGCAAGGGCTACGACTGTCGCCAGTCGCATCGCTCCCTCGTGGGCTGGGAGCCGCCCAACACGCCAGCGCTCTGGCTGGAGCGGACCGGGAATCCCCCTCCGGACACGCAGGCGCCCTCCGCGCCGCCTTCGCTCACCTCCACCGCGAAGACACACGCGAGCGTGTCACTGTCCTGGGGCGCCGCCACCGACGACGTGGGCGTCACCGGCTACGAGGTCTTCACCAACGCGGGCACGTCCCCCTCCGCGACGACGGCGGGCGCCACCACCGTCACGGTGACGGGCCTCCAGGAGAACACCACGTACACCTTCACCGTGAAGGCGCGGGACGCCGCGGGCAACCGCTCGGCGGCGAGCAGCGCGCACAGCGTGACGACCGCCCCACGCCCCGCGCCGGACACCATCCCGCCCTCCACGCCCGGCGCCCTGCGCGCCACCGGCGTGAGCAACAGCAGCGTGTCGCTGGCCTGGACCGCGTCCACCGACGACGTGGGCGTCACCGGCTACGAGGTCTTTGTCAACGGAGGCAGCACCGCGTCCGCGACCACCACGGGCGCGACCAGCGTCACGGTGACGGGTCTGGCGGCGAACACGACCTACACCTTCACCGCGAAGGCGCGGGACGCGGCGGGCAACCGCTCGGCGGCGAGCAACAGCGTCGCCGCGACGACGACGGGGACGCCGCCCGCGGGGAACAGAATCATCGTGGGCTACTGGCACAACTTCGACAACGGCTCGACGAACATCCGGCTGCGGGACGTCTCCGCGAAGTTCGACGTCATCCAGGTCGCCTTCGCCGAGCCCGTGGGTGGCCCGGGCTCCGGCCGCATGGCCTTCACGCCGTACAACTCGAGCGTCGCGGACTTCAAGGCGGACATCGCCCTGCTCCAGAGCCAGGGCCGCAAGGTGCTCATCTCCATTGGCGGCGCGAACGGCACCGTCCACCTGGATGACGCCACCGCGCGGCAGGACTTCGTCACCACCCTGCAGGCCCTCATCGACACCTACGGCTTCGACGGATTGGACCTGGACCTGGAGGGCAGCTCGCTGTCGCTCAACGGCGGCGACACCGACTTCCGCAACCCCACCACGCCGCGAATCACCAACGTCATCCAGGCCACGCGCCAGCTCCTCAACCAGAACGGCCCGGGCTTCATGCTCACCATGGCGCCCGAGACGGCCTACGTCCAAGGCGGCATGTCCGCGTACGGCGGCCCCTGGGGCGCGTACCTGCCCGTCATCCACGCGCTGCGAGACAGGCTGACGTACCTGCACGTGCAGCACTACAACACCGGCACCGTCATGGCGCTGGACGGCCGGGCCTACGCGCAGAGCACGCCCGACTTCCACGTGGCCATGGCGGAGATGATGCTCCTGGGCTTCCCCGTCGGCGGCAATCCCCAGGCGATGTTCCCGGGGCTGCGGCCGGACCAGGTGCTCATCGGCCTGCCCTCGTCACCGCAGGCGGCGGGCGGCGGGTACACGACGCCGGCCAACGTGCACAGGGCGCTCGACTACCTGCTCAAGGGCCAGTCCTTCGGCGGCACCTACGTGCTGCGCACGCCCGCCGGATACCCCGGCTTCAAGGGCCTGATGACCTGGTCCATCAACTGGGACGCGTTCACGAACTTCGAGTTCTCCAACAGCCACCGCGCGTACCTGGACAGCGTCCGCTGAGGCGCGGCTCCCGAGCCCCGGCGTGGGGAGACGGCCGCTGGAGGCCGCCGTGCCTTCAGCGCTTGCGCGGCTTCGTCGGCGGAGGAAGCACCTCCACCGGAATCTCGCGCGCCGGCGCCACCGCGGGCATGGCCGCGTCCGGCGCGCCGGCGTCGGTGGGCTCGGGCGGCCTCACCTCCTCAATCTGGTCATTCAGCGGCACCCGGCCCACGGAGCGGAAGAACAGCTCCCACAGCGCCTTGCGGTGCACCTCCGGAGACGCCGAGCCCGACACCACCACGCCCGCGCCGCTGTAGCTGGCCGCCAGCCCCAGCGGCTCGAGCCCTTCTCCCACCGACGCGAGCTGCTCCTGGAGGATGGCCACGTCGAAGGTCAGCGCCAGGTCCCGAGCCATGAACGCGTCCGTCTTCAGCAGCTCCAGCAGCGCCAGCCTGCACTTGGAGTCCTTCACCGAAGCACTCAGGGAGCGCTCCGCGCCGGTGGTCGCGTTCAGGTCCGGACAGGCCTTGCGGGCCACGGCCAGCCGGGGCGCGGCGTCTTCCGGAGGCGGTGAGCCCACGGTGAGGCGCCACACGGCGAAGCGCCCCCCCGCGTACAGGAGGAGCAGCGTGCGCCCCTCCTTCTGGCCGGTGAGCAACAGCTCGTTGCTCCCGGGGAGCAGCTCCGCCTCCGCCACGGAGGCATCCTCCACCTGGACCCAGTCCACGGTGTCGAGCTTGTGGAAGCGCTCCTTCTTCGGCTCCAGGGGGACCGACAGGTCCACCGGCCACGCACCGGCGAGCGCCGGGACGAGAAGTGCCAGGAGTGCTCCAACGACGTACATGCGAGCGGACATCAGGGCTCCAGCGCAGTGGTGTGGACCCTTAGCACGGGATAAGAACAGGGCTCTATGCCTACCTGGACCCTCTGGGTCGCCTGCCTGGCGCTGAGTTTCGTCAGGGCCCTTGTCGCCGCCTCGGAGTCCGCGCTGTACGGCGTGTCCGACCTGCGCGCGCAGGAATTGGCGGACTCGCAACCGGGTCGCGCGACCCGCCGGGTGCTCCGCCACAAGACGGACCGCGAGCCCGTGGCCACGGCGCTGCGCCTGGGCATGGTGCTCAGCGGCTTCCAAGCCGCGGCCATTGGCGCCTTCGTCCCGCCGCGCATGCTGGACTTCAGCCGCTATGGCGACGCGGAGTGGCTGCCGGTGGCCACCGTCGCGGCGGGCGCGCTGCTGGTGGGCGTGCTGGCCACGCTCATGGAAGTCACCATGCGCGGCCTGGCCAACGGCAGCCCGGAGCGCTGGGCGCTGCGGCTGTCGGGCTTCACCGCGCTGCTGGTGACGGTGCTCTACCCGCCCATGCGCGTGGCCATGGCCCTGCTCAACCTGATGGCGCGCACCTTCGGCCGCACGCTGCGCTTCGAGCCGCCGCCCCCGCCGCTGGAGGAGCTGGAGAAGCTGCTGGCCGCCCAGGCGGCGAAGAACGAGGTCGACAAGAGCGCCCCGCAGCTCATCCGCTCCATCTTCGAGCTGTCCGACAAGCGCTGCCGCGACGTCATGGTGCCGCGCACGGAGGTGGTGACGGTGGACATCACCGTCGACACGGACGAGCTGCTGCGCCTGCTGGCGGAGGAGAACCACTCCCGCATCCCGGTGTACCGGGACGACGTGGACCACGTCATCGGCGTGCTGCACGCGCGCGACATCATCCCCCTGCTCCAGCACCCCGAGCTCATCGTCCTGCACGACATCATCCGCCCCGCGCACTTCGTGCCGTGGATGAAGCCCATTGGCGACCTGCTGCGGGACATGCAGAAGCAGAAGATTCACATGGCCATCGTCGTCGACGAGTACGGCGGCTTCATGGGCGTGGTGACGCTGGAGGACATCCTCCGCGAAATCGTCGGCGACATCGGCGACGAGTTCGAGGTGGAGGAGAAGCAGGTGGAGAAGCTGGCCGACGGCAGCTTCCTGGTGGACGCCGCGCTGGAGGTGGACGCCTTCACCCAGAGCTTCGGCTTCCCGCTGCCCGAGGGCGACTTCGACACGCTGGGCGGCTTCCTCTCCTCCATGGCGGGCCACCTGCCCGACGTGGGCGAGCGCTTCGCCTACAACGGCTGGCAGTTCGTCGTGGCGTCCAAGGAAGGCCCCCGCATCGACCGGGTGCGCATGTCACGCGGGAAGTCCGGCATCACCAAGGACGCCCGCGACGGGCTGGCGCGCGAGCCCGGCCGCGAGGAGCAGGCCACCGCGAAGAGCTGAGGCCGGGCGGGACACCCGCCCCGCGCCGGCCCCCCCCAGGCGCTACTGGGACCAGTAGCACTCCAGCGTCTCGCGCGCGGACTTGCCAATGAGCTCGCAGTTCTCGAAGCGGGCGCGCTCGCCGCCACCCAGCTGCCGCCCATAGGCGTCCGCGAAGCGCCGGAAGTAGCTGTCCGGCAGCGCCTTGGAGTCGAGCCGGAAGTCCGCCGCCGGGGCGCGCTCCAGCTCCAGCCGGAAGCCAATGCCCCGCCCGGCGACGAGCCGGCGGACGCTGGCCTCGTCGGTGATGGCCTGCTCCACCAGCTCGCTGAGCGGCTGACGCAGCGCCACCGCGCCGTCCTTGCCGGTGCGCCCGGTGCGCTTCGCGGCGCCCAGGGAGACGCTCCAGTGCAGCGGGCCGGAGAGCGCGAAGGTCCGGTCCTCGCAGCGCTGGGAGCGCTCCGCCTCGACCTCGCCGGTGGCGACCTCCGCGCGGGTGACGTCCTCGTCGGTGAGCGCCGTCACCAGGGGGTAGATGGAGGCCAGCGCCAGCACCACGCCGAGCGTCATCGGCAGGTCGATGTCCTCGTCCTCGGACTCGCCGTCGGACATCGACATCAGGAGCCCGCCGCCCCCGAGCATCGCGAGCCCGGCGAGCAACGAGTCCATGGGCGGACTCGTCGTCGTGTCGATGCGATTCTTGCTGAACTCGGTGGAGACCTCGGTGCAGGTGGTGCGCTTCACCGCGACGCGGCCGACGTAGGACCCATCCACGACGCTCTCCAGCGCGTCGCGGTGCGTCTCCCCCAGGGGCACCTCTCGCAGGCGCGGGCCGCGCACGTACTCGGACGTCGTGCTGCAGCCCGCGTGGGAGAGGAGCAACGCCGCCAGCCCCACCGCCCCCACCCTAGAAGAGCCGGTTGCGCGCATCTTCCATCGCTCCACAAAGCTTCGAGTAGTGCTCCAGCGCCCGCTCCAGCCGCAGGCTCTTGTCCACGTCCGTCTGGCGCCCGGGGACGAAGTCCCGCACCGACGTCACGGAGAGGTCGACGTACGGCAGGCTCTGGAACTTGCCGGTGGGCTCCGCGCAGTAGCGGTTCTCCGCGCTGCACTTGCGGAACATGGAGTACGTCCCGGTGTGCTTCTGCTTCACGCGGAGCCGCAGCGTCGCGTCGTTCCCACCGTTGAGCCGGATGACCTCGATGGGCAGCAGCAGCCCGCGCAGGTCGACGATTTCCGTCCGCTCGCGGGGCTTGTCCAACACCATGACGCGGCAGTCCTTCACCGTGACGTGCACCTCCGAGTCGTTCCACGCCTCGATGTGCTCGCGCAGCCACTCCTCCGTCTGCGCCTTGGTCGGGTCCACCTTGCGCGTGGGAGCCGGGGGTTCGGGCGGCGGCGACTTCGCCGCGGCCAGCGCGCTGGCGGCGCTCAGCACCCCCAGGGACATCGGAAGGACATATCGTCGGAAAGGCGACATACCCACACGCTGCCACGTCCTGCACTCCGCCAGCAACGGACAACTCCCGTGTCACCGCATGGGTGAAACTGGCCCCACTGACGTGAGCGCCGGCCGCGTCAGTCGCCGCTCAGCGGCGGCACCCAGGCCAACGGCAGCACGCGCTCGGCCTGGAAGGGCGCGCGCCGCTCGGTGCCCCCGAAGCGCAGCACCACCCCGCCCTCCACCTGTACGCGCCGGGGCACCGGCTCCGGCCCGCCCGTGGCGCGTGCGCTGGCCAGCGGGAAGAGCACCCGCAGCGGGGCGCTGCCATCCTCGGCCAGGGGCGCCGCCACCTGCTGCGTGCCCACCGCCACGCGGCGCCCGTCCACCCGCAGCGTGAAGTCCACCGCCGCCAGCGTGGCCGCGTCCGACGCGGGGTTCGTCACCCGCAGGTCCAAATCCAACACGCCGGTGCCGTCCTGGCGGAAGTCCACCTGGAAGGACGCCACGCGCACCGCCTCTTCGTAGGCCCTGGGCCGGAAGGGCACCGAGCCCAGGCACCCGGACGCGGCGAGCCCGCCCGCCAGCAGCCCCAGGAAGACGACGGCCCGGCGCGAGCGCATCTCAGCCGCCCAGCAGCGGCTGGAGCGCCTCCACCGTCAGGGGCCAGCCCGCGCGCCGGGACAGGGACTCCAGCGCCTTGATGAACTCCGCCGCCGTTTGGAAGCGCCGCGCCCGGTCCGCGAAGAGCGCCTTGCGCGCCACCTGCACCGCGTAGTCCGGCAGCTCCGGCGACGCCGTCAGCAGCGGCACCCGCGCGTCGCGCACCTTGTGCATCAGCTCCGCCTCGTGCTCCCCGGCGAAGAGGCGCCGGCCGGACCACAGCTCCCAGAGGATGATGCCCACCGCGTACAGGTCCGTGCGCGCGTCCACCGGCAGCCCCAGCACCTGCTCCGGGCTCATGTAGGGCAGCGTGCCGCGCAGCGCGCCAGCGTCCCCGCGCATCATCCCCTCCACCTCCGCCACGCCGAAGTCGGTGAGCTTCACGTCGCCGTTGATGCCCAGCAGCAGGTTGGCCGGATTCACGTCGCGGTGGACGATGGTGGCGCCGTTCTCCCCCACCTTGGCCCGGTGGATGTAGTCCAGCGCCTTGAGCAGGCACCACGCGATGTAGCAGGCGGACTCGGGCGGCATCGCCGCGCCGGCCTTCAGCAGCAGCTCCTGCATGTAGCCCAGCGTCCGGCCGCTCACGAGCTCCTGCACCATGAGGTAGTCCGGCCCCGCCTTGAACAGGCGGTAGGTGCGGACGATGTTCGGATGGCGCAGGCGGACCGTCAGCTTCGCTTCGTCGACGAAGGCCTTGACGTAGGCGGTATCGCTCCGAAACGACGGGTGCAGCCGCTTGATGACAATCTCGTCCGGTTCACCCGGTGAGCGCTGCGTGGTGACCCGGGCTCTCGCCTGGTACACCTCCGCCATGCCGCCCACCGCCAACCGGCCGACCACCTCGTAACCACCCAGGTCCGGAGCATCCGCCACGGCACAACATTACTGCGAATTTCCGTCCGCACCCACTATTCCGCCATCAGGTCGTGGAACAGGGCCTCGTAGCGGCGGCCGGACGCGCCCCAGGAGAAGTCCTTCTCCATGCCCCGGCGCCGGAACTCGTCCAGCCGCGGCGGGTCCGCGTAGAGGGCCAGGGCGCGGCGGATGGCCGCCAGCAGGGCGGACTTGTGGAAGGCCTCGAAGAGGATGCCGTTGCCGTCCAGGCCCCCCTCCACCGTGTCCACCAACCCGCCGGTGGCCCGGACGATGGGCACCGTGCCGTAGCGCAGCGAGTACATCTGGTTCAGGCCGCACGGCTCGTAGCGGCTGGGCATGAGGAAGAAGTCCGCCCCCGCCTCCACCAGGTGGGAGAGCGCCGGGTCGAAGCCGAGGTGCACGCCCACCTGCTTCGGGTAGCGCGCCTGCAACGCGAGCAGCCCCTCCTCCAGGGGCCCCTCGCCGCTGCCCACGCCGACGACGCGGAGGTCCGCGTGGAGCGCGGTCGGCAGGGCCTCCAGCAGCAGGTCCACGCCCTTCTGCCACGCCAGCCGGCTGACGAAGCCGAACACCGGCGCGGGGCCGTCCTCCAGCCCGAAGCGCGCCAGCAGCTCGCGCTTGCACACCGCCTTGCCCGTCAGGTCCTTCAGCCCGTAGCGGGCCGGGAGGTGCGCGTCGTCCTCCGGGTTCCACTCGTGGGTGTCCACGCCGTTGAGGATGCCGTGGAGCCGGTGCGCGCGGTGGCGCAGCAGGCCCTCCAGGCCGTAGCCCTGCTCCGGCGTCTGGATTTCCTTCGCGTAGGTGGGGGACACGGTGGTGAGCGCGTCGGAGAAGACGAGCCCCGCCTTCAGGAAGTTCACCGTGTCGTGGAACTCCAGCCCGTCGTGGGCGGTGAACAAGTCCCACGGCAGCCCCAGGTCCCCCATGACGTCCTTGGGGAACTGCCCCTGGTAGGCCAGGTTGTGGATGGTGAAGACGCTCTTCGCCTGCGCCAGCGGCCCCGCCTGGAAGCCGCGCCGCAGCGCCACGGGCGAAAGCCCCGCCTGCCAGTCGTTGGCGTGGACGACGTCCGGGATGAAGCGCAGCCGCTGCGCCGCCTGGAGCGCGCCCACGCCGAGGTAGGCGAAGCGCCGGTGGTTGTCCGCGTAGGCGCCCCACGCGTCCCCGTAGAGGCCGTGGCGGTTGCCGAAGAGGAACGCGTTCTCCAGGAAGAGCACCTCCAGCCGCTCGGACACGCGGGCGGAGAGGATGGGGCCCGACAGCTCGCCGAAGGGGAAGCGCAGCAGCAGGGACTGGCCCGTGGGCACGAGCTGCTCCGCGCCCCGCATGTCGCGGTAGCGCGGGGTGATGACCTTGACGTCATGGCCCAGCGAGGCGAGCGCGGCGGGGAGGGCCCCGGCCACATCCCCCAGGCCCCCCGTCTTGGAGAACGGGGCCACCTCCGAGGAGATGAAGAGGACATTCATGTGCGCACATTGACGTGTGCGCCGGGCGAGTCAACCGCGAAGGTGCACACCTCCCCCGCCCCCCTTATGTTGCACCGCGTGATGATTCCTCCAGACCCCATCCAGCGCTTCGCGGAGCTCTTCGAGCGGGCGAAGCAGGCCATCCCCGTGGACCCCAACGCCATGGTGGTGGCCACCGTGGGGGATGACGGGCGCCCCAGCGCGCGCGTCGTCCTGCTCAAGGACTTCGATTCGCGCGGCTTCGTGTTCTACACGAACCATGAGAGCCGCAAGGGCCGCGAGGCCCTCGCGCATCCGCACGTCGCGCTGTGCTTCTACTGGCAGCCCCTGAACGAGCAGGTGCGCGTGGAGGGCCGCGTGGAGCGCGTCACCGACGCGGAGGCGGACGCGTACTTCCAGAGCCGTCCCCGCGGCAGCCAGGTGGGCGCGTGGGCCAGCCTGCAGAGCCAGCCGCTGCCTTCGCGCGAGGACCTGGTGGCCCGCGTGGCGGAGGTGGAGCAGAAGTACGCCGGCCAGCCCGTGCCGCGCCCGCCGCACTGGTCCGGCCTCCGCGTGGTGCCGGACCGCATCGAGTTCTGGCACGCCCAGGAGAGCCGGCTCCATGACCGGCACGTCTACCTGCGCGAGGACGGCGGCTGGCGCACGGAGCGGCTCTACCCCTGAGGGGCCCCGCCGGCTACCAGGGCACCTCGGCGCCCTGGTAGTCGAAGAACCGGCCGCTGTGCTCCGGGCTCAGCCCGTCGATGACGCGCAACATGCCGCGCACCGAATCCGGCGCTGGCAGCGTGGCGTCCGGGCCGCCCATGTCCGTCTGCACCCAACCGGGGTGGAGCAGCACGGTGACGAAGCCCTCCGGGCGCAGGTCCGTGGACAGGGTGCGCACGGCCATGTTCAGCGCGGCCTTCGACATGCGGTACGCATAGGCGCCGCCGTCGGTGTTCTCCGCCAGCGAGCCCATCCGCGAGGTGACGTGCGCCACCCGCCGCAAGGCGCCTCGCCGCAGGCCCGGCAACATCGCGTTGGTGACGCGCAGCGGGCCCAGGGCGTTGATGGTGAACGTGCGCGCCATGTCCGCGTAGTCCACGTCGCTCAACGCGCACCACAACCCGGCGACGCCGGCGTTGTTGATGAGCACGTCCACGGGGCTGGTACACACGTTGGTGGCGAACGCGCGCACGCTGGCGTCGTCCCCCACGTCCAGCGCGTGGATGCGCAGGCGGTTGCCCGCCTTGTGCTTCAAGGGCTCCAGTCGCCGTGCCCCCTCTGGTGACCGAACCCCGGCTTCGACAGTGTCGCCCCGCAGCAGGAGCTGCTGGACGAATTCGAAACCAATCCCCCTGCTCGCTCCGGTGATGACGTAGCGCATGCATGGCATTAACGCGCTGAATGCACCTCGCTGGCAAAACACGTGCGTTGACGTTTGGGGAGTGCACGCTGGTGACCGGATGCACCACATGCCGAGGACACATTTGATGAATGTCGCCGTCGTGGGAGGTGGGATTTCGGGGTTGGCCGTCGCGCACGGTTTGCGTTCGCGCGGTACGGCTGCCGTGCTCCTGGAGACATCCGCACGTCTTGGCGGCGCGGTGGGCACGCATGCGCGCGCTGGCTACCTGGTGGAGCAGGGGCCGAACAGCTTCCTGGACCGGGAGCCCGCAACGCGCGCCCTGGCGGCGGCGCTGAACCTGGAAGGCCGGATTCGCGTCGCGGACGCGTCGGCGAAGCGTCGCTATGTCTACACGCGGGGCAGACTCCGGTCGGTGCCCGCGTCACCGCCCGCGTTCCTGACTTCGGACATCCTGCCGCTGGGCGCGCGGCTGCGCGTCATGGGCGAGCTGTTCTCCAGCCGCGCACCGGAGGGCACGGACGAATCCCTGGCCGCGTTCGGCCGCCGCCACCTGGGCCCCGTGGCGACGCGGGTGTTGTTGGACGCGGTGCAGACGGGCATCTACGCCGGGGACGTGGAGCGGCTCAGCGTCGAGGCCACCTTCCCCCTGCTGGTGAAGCTGGAGCGCGAGCACCGCAGCCTCATCCTGGGCGCAATCCACGCGCAGAAGGCCCAGGCGCGGGCCAAGGCCCTGCTGCCCCCCGGTGACGCGCCGAAGCTGACGGGCGCGCTGAGCACCTTCGACGGCGGCCTCCAGGTGCTCATCGACGCGCTGGCCTCGTCCCTGGGAGACGCGGCGCACGTGGGCGCGCGGGTGGAGGGGCTGACGCGCGTGGACGGGGGCTGGAGGCTCGCCGTGGAGGAGCACGGACAGCGCGCGGAGCTGAGCGCGTCCCACGTGGTGCTGGCGGTGCCCGCGCACGTCGCCGCCGAGCTGTTGCAGCCCCTGGATGACGCGCTGGCGGCGCAGGTGTCCCGCATCGAATACGCGCCCATCGCGGTGGTGCACCTGGGCTTCGACGCGGGGACGCTCCCGGCGCCGGACGGCTTCGGCTTCCTGGTGCCCTTCGAGGAGCAGCGGCGGCTGCTGGGCGCCATCCACGCGTCCACCACCTTCCCCTTCCGCGTCGAAGGCGGCCGCGTGCTCTACACCTGCATGGTGGGCGGCGCGCGGCAGCCGGACCTGGTGCAGCGGGATGAAGCGGAGCTCGCGGCGCTGGCGCTGGAGGAGCTGCGCGCCCTGGCGGGGGTGACGGCCCGGCCCACCTTCACCCAGGTGTTCCGCTGGCCGCGCGGCATCCCCCAGTACAACGTGGGCCACCTGGAGCGCATGGCCGGCATCGACGCGGCGCTCCAGCGCTGGCCCGGCCTGCACCTGGCGGGGAACGCGTACAAGGGCATTGGCCTCAACGACTGCATCCGTAACGCGGCGCGGCTCGCGGCGGCCCTTTCGGACGAGGAAAACGTTCGGAAATAGCGTCAGCGACCGCTCGTTGTCGGGGAGCGACCGCTCGGGCCGGGGGCGTCAGCGCGAACCCGGAAGACGCGTCAGACTGGCAGTGCATGCTTCACGGAGTCAGGAGCCCCCCGCCATGTTCGCCCTCCCCTCCCCCGTCCTCGTCGTCGCCGCCATCGTCCTCTTCCCCGTCCTCCTCGCCGGCAGCATGCTGCTGGACGCCTTCGAGACGGAGCTGGAGGAGCGGCCCGCGCGGTGACGCGCCCGGCGGTGTAGGCTCCCGCGGGCGCATGCCGGAAACATCGTCGGAAGGCTCCATCGTCCGCGCCACCCTGCGGGCCCTCGTGGCGCCCCGGCGGCTGCTGCCCATCCTGGTCGTCTCCGTCGCGCTGATTTCCGCGCAGGTGCGCTTCAGCCCCACGCCGCTGTGGGTGGCCTTCGGGCTGGGCCTCCAGATGTGCCTGCTCTTCGTCGCGGTGGCCCCCGTCTCCTACCGGGTGCTCTTCCCGGAGGGCCTGGACTTCAGCCACGGCGGCATCCGGCTCCTGCTCTACGCCACCGTGGGCAGCGGCGTGGTGCTGACCTCCGGCTTCGTGGTGCCGAAGCTCCTGGGCCTGGGGCCCACCTTCCTCACGCAGCCCACCAACCTCGCGGTGTGCGGCGCGCTCTTCCTGGTGGGCGGCTGGGGCCTGGGGCGCGACATCGGCTTCGAGGAGAGCCTCGGCCGGGAGCGCGCCCGCGCCGCGCGCTTCGCGCTGGAGGCCGAGCAGGCCCAGCTCCTCGCGCTGCGCAGCCACCTGGACCCGCACTTCCTCTTCAACACGCTCAACGCCATCGCGGAGTGGTGCCGGGAAGATGGCGCCGTGGCCGAGGCCGCCGTGCTGCGGCTGTCCACCATGCTCCGCTCCGTGCTCGCGGGCGTGCGCAGCGCCACCTGGCCCCTGGCGCAGGAGCTGGAGCTCATCCGCACCCTCTTCGAGCTGCACCTGCTGCGCGACCCGGACCTCTTCCAGCTCACGTTGAATGTCCCCGCCGACGTGGGCGAAATCCCCGTCCCGCCGCTGGTGCTGCTGCCCCTGGCGGAGAACGCCGTGAAGCACGGCCCCGCCGCCGGCCACCGGGGCCCTCTGTCCCTGGACGTCACCGCGCGGGGCCACGAGGTGGAGGTCGCCATTGAAAATCCCGGGCCCTCGCGCGGCCCCCGGGAAGGCAGCGCGGGCCTGCCCACCGTGGAGCGCCGCCTCGCCCTGGCCTACGGGAGCGCCGCCCGGCTCGTGCTCGACGGCCGCGAGGCGCGCACCCGCGTCGCCGTCACCCTGCCCCGCGCGGGCCCCCAACCTGGAGTCCTCACGTGAGCCCCCCGCTTCGCGTCCTCATCGCCGATGACGAACTGCTCGCGCGCAAGCGGCTGACGCGGCTGCTCGCGGCGCTCCCGGACACGCAGGTCTGCGGCGAGGCCTCGGACGCGGAGGGCGTGCTCGCCGCCGTGCGCGCGGGCGGCGTGGACGTGGTGCTGCTGGACATCCACATGCCCGGGCTCAGCGGCCTGGACGCCCTGGCCCTGCTGCCCGAGGGCGGCCCCCGCGTCATCCTCTGCACCGCCCGCGCCGAGCACGCGGTGCAGGCCTTCGAACATGGCGCGGTGGACTACGTGCTCAAGCCCGTGGAGCCCGCGCGGCTCCAGAAGGCCCTGGAGCGGGCACGCGCCCGCGCGCCGGTGGCGCCGCCCTCCGTCAGCGGCCCACCGAAGCTGCCCCCCGCGCCGGCCCGGAGCCTGGGGCGCCTGCCCATCCCCACGCGGCAGGGCATCGTCCTGGTGGACCCGGAGGCCATCTCCCACGCGGCGCTGGAGGACGAGCTGGTGACGGTGTTCACCACGCAGGGGGACTTCCTCACCGACTTCACCCTCAACGAGCTGGTGGAGAAGCTGCCGTCCGAGCACTTCCACCGCGTCCACCGCCGCGCGCTGCTCAACCTCACGCACGTGGCGCGCCTGGAACCGCTGGACACCGGCGGCTACCTGGCGCGGACGCTGCGGGGACACGCGGTGGAGGTGAGCCGTCAGTCCGCGCGCGAGCTGCGGCGCATGCTGGGCCTGCGCCGTGGCGTCGAGGAAGAAGGCTGAGGGCCCGCGCTCCGTGGCTTCCGCGCGGGCCCGTGCTTCACGTCAGGGGCTCAGGGCACGCGCGCTTCGACGGTGACGACGCGCCCACCTTCGTTGCGCGAGTAGACGACGGTGCCGCGCTCCGTCCACGACGCCTCGGAGCCCTTGCCCAGGCTGTAGGCCGACGCCACGTCGTAGTCGCGGTCGAAGGCGATGATGCGCACCTCGCCGTCCTCGCCCTGCCGCAGGCTCGTCGTCGTGTAGACGATGATGCGCCGGTCCGCATCCCACTCCACGGTGCCACCCAGCGCCGGGTTGGGGATGTAGGCGGAGCTGAACTGCGAGGTGCCCACGTTCGTGAGCTGCGTCAGGTCCTTGCCGTTCTGCTTCACGCGCCACAGCGAGGGCACGCCCGTGCGACTCGTGGACTGGAACAGCACGACGCGCCCATCCGGCGTCCAGACGGGCTCGCTGTCGTCGAAGCCCTGTGTCACCCGGGTCGACTTGCCCGAGTTCGCGTTGAGCACGTACAGATCCGAGCTCCGCACCAGGTCGCCCGGGCGGTGGCCATCCGGCAGCTTCGCGTACGCCGCGCGGTTGCCGTCCGGAGACACCACGGGCGCGCCCGTGCGCTCCGCCACCAGGTGCGACCTGCCCTGGTTGTCCACGCGCATGAGCTGAAGCGAGGTCGTCTGGTAGACGATGATGCGCCGGTCGGCGGACTCTTCGGACGGCCCCCCCAGCGACTGGGACGCCACCGCCTGGGACTCGGCGTCCGCGAGCGACTCCGCCTCCACCCCACCGCACGCGGCGAGCAGCAGCGAAGAAGCCATCCACATCGCAAGGGTTCTACGGGGACTACGGCAGCGGACGTCGGTCGGATGCATACGGTCCTCTGGGTGGAAGCCACCTACCAGCGCGGGGTTGACTGGTTTTACAGGCCGCGCTCACGGGTATTCCAGGTCAGAACACCATAACAACCCGGACCGTCATAAATGCTACCCGCCGGATGGACGCGCCGTGGCCGCACGCCGCGTCATGGCGAAGCGAAGAGGATGGGAACCTGGGTCGCGTCCGCGCCGAGGATGTCCGAGAGGACCCGGGCCACCTGAGCGGGCACCGCGGCGCCGGCGCGCGCGCACCGCGCGGCCTCATCCAAGGTGAGTGAAGGCGTGGAACAGTAGGACTCCTGCCAGTACGTCGCGAGCTGCTGGGAGAAGGACGCCGCCAGGGCCTCCACCTTGGCGTCCAGCCAGGTCTCCGCGGGGGTGAAGCTCGGCTGCGAGGGCCGCACCTTGCCCTTCTCGAAGGTGACGTCGTGCTCGTGTCCGGACTCGGAGAGCTGGTCCTGCATCGCCAGGACGAACGGCGAGCGCCGGGCGTCCAGCGTGGCGGCCGAGGCCACCGCGAGGTGGTGCGCCTGCGACAGCCGCAGCGCGTGGTACTCGAAGGTCCGCGGGACGTCGCGGTAACGCGTGACGGGCACCGAATAGGTGTGCGTGTGCGTGGTGTACTTCGTCACCGTGCGCGTCTTCGTCTTGCCGTCCGAGTCGGTGTACTCCTCCTCCGCCTCGTAGGGCTCCTCGATGGTCTCCGTGCGGTCCTCGTGGTCCGTGTACGGCACGCTCTCCGTCCACGGCGCGGTCAGCGCCACGGCCTGGCTGTCGCGCTCGGTGACGAAGCGTCCCCCCAGCTTGAACTCCGGCCGCGCCGGGCCGCCCGGTGAGAACCAGGCAGAGGACTCGAAGGCCTGGGTGAGCCGGGCCTCGAGCCGCGCCTGCTGGGCCGCGTCCAACCCCTCCACGGTGCCTGACCACGACGGCGGTCCGAACAGCTCGGGCGCGGAGGCGGGCCGCGGCGCGTACTCCCGCCAGTGGCCGCAGTAGCGGAACACCAGCTCGCGCCAGTGCGGGCTGTCCTCCGTGCTGGTGTCGCGCAGGCGCAGGCAGGAGGCCTTGCCGCTCTGGAGCACCAGCCACTCCATGTCCCGCGCGACGCGGGACAGCTCGGGGTGGGCCAGCAGCGGCTGCTTGCGCAGCAACGCCTGCTCCGCCGTGAGCGCATGTCCCTTGCCCGCGGGGGCGCCGACGAGCTTCTGGAGATGCCGGCGCGTCCCCGCGACCTCCTCCCGCAGCGAGCTCTCCAGGCCCCCGTCCAGCTTCGTGTTCCACTCCGCCCGGTGGTTCAGGAAGCGCAGGAGCGAATCCTCCGCGTCCTCGTCCCGGCCTTCCACGCGCGCCCGGCGCGCGTCGCTCAAGAGCCGCGTCAGCGCGCGCAAGCGCAGGTTGTCACGCACCAGGACCAGCTCCCCGTCGTTGGGGTTCTGGCGGCTGAGGTCGTCGTAGATGGCGGCGGCCTCCACGAGCAGCCCCTTGCGCGCCATCGAGTCCGCCTGCCCACGCAGGGAGGAGCAGGCACAGAGAACCAACAGGGAGACGATGAGGAGCCGGGCCATGGTCACGTCGCGGCGGGTGGGTGTGTCCGGTGACGGGCGCGGCGGCGGGATATTCATGCCACACCGCGCCTTCGCCCCATCCGCCGTGCGCAGCCTACTCCACGGGCCACGCGTGGACAGGCGCGCCCGACTCGGCGTGCTGGAGGTAGCACTCCAGCATCGCCGCCAGGGCGTCCCGCCGGGGCATCTGTGACTCCAGCCGCGCCAGCACCTGCCGCTGCCACACCGCGCCCGTGCGCCGCAACGACACCCGCCGCTCGATGACGCCCAGCAGGGTGTCCGCCTCCCGTGCGTCCACGCCCGCGCCCACCAGGCCCCGCCGGGCCTCCGGGAGCAGCCGCTTCACCAGCTCCGTCGCCAGGACGGGCTGGGGACTGGGCGCCGCGTCCGCGGGCCACAGCAACTCCGCGTCCAGTCCCTGCCGCGCGGCGCGGATGAAGTTGCCGTAGGCGTGGACGAAGGGCAGGGCGGGCAGGAGCGCGTCCACGCGCTCGGCCAGCGCCAGGGTGAGGCCCAGCAGGAAGGCGCCGTTGGCCACCATGTCCACCGTCGTCGGCCCCGCGGGCAGCGCGCGGAACTCGATGCGCAGGTGGCCACCGTCCTTCGGGTCGTAGATGGCGCGGTTCCAGCTCCACACCGTGCTCTGGTGCAGGCGCAGCTCGTCCAGGCCCGGCACCTCGCCCGCCGCCACGCGCTCGCGCGGAGACTCCTCCCCCGTCACCGGCAACATCGGCGGGTGCAGCGCCACCGCCTCGGCGAACAGCTCGTAGGCGCCCTCGCGCACCCAGCCGTGGCCGAACGACACGCGCGCGTGGGGCTGGAAGCCGCCCTCGCCGGGCTCGCCCCGGTCATCCACCGCCTGCCGGAACAGGGCCACCCGCGTCTCGTCCCACAGCTTGCGGCCCAGGAAGAGGGGCGAGTTGCCCGACACCGCCAGCACGGGCGCCGTGGCGAGCTGCGCGGCGTTGTACATGCGCGCGAAGTCACCGGGCGCCACCCGCAGGTGGTACTGGAGCGACGTGTTGGCGCCCTCCAGCGTCACGTCGTTCCAGGTGAGCGCCAGCGCCTCCTCCTCGCCGCGAATGGCCACCTGGAAGGGCACGGCGCCCCGGCGCTGACGGATGGCGGCGGACATGGCGCGGTAGCGCGGCTCGCCGGTGAGCGCGCCGCTGCCCAGGTCCGCCTCGCGCAAGGTGGGGAGGATGCCGATGACGGCCACGCGCGCGCCCTGCGTGGACGCCGCCTGGCGCACCGCCGCCACCGCGCTCTCCACCTCCTCCCGCAGCGCGGTGAAGGGCCGTCCGGCGAGCGGGCCCGGCCGCAGGTTCACCTCCAGGTTGAAGGCGTCCAGCTCCAGCGTCACGCGCGGGTCCGAGGTTCGCGCCAGCACCTCCCGGTTCACCGGCAGCGGGAAGCCCAGGCGGTCCACCAGACACAGCTCCAGCTCCGCGCCCACCGTCGGCGGCCCCACGCCGAAGCCCGGCCGCGCCAGCAGCGCCCGCAGCGCCTCCAGGCTCTCCGCCAGCCGCCTGGAGAAGCGCGCGTGGTCCTCCGGGCGGAAGTCCTCCTGATGGATGGCCATTCCCATGCACGCGGAAGGTAGGCACGGCCGCCTGCTTCCGCCCCCGCGCCCGGACGCCCGCCCGCCCGTCCACCAGGCGCCAGCCGGGGCGCCCTGGAGGGCAGGGTCAATGTCCACGAAGGGTACGGGGCGCGGGTGCGCCCGGGCCCGGTGTGTTATCTCCGGGCCTGGTCATGCCGTCCGACACGTCCGCCAACCTGTACGATTTGACGCGGCCCGCGCTGGGCGCGCTGCTCGCCGGCTGGGGCTTTGGCCCCTACCACCGCGACCAGCTCTGGACCGCCCTGTACCGCCGGCACGCGGCCTCCTTCGACGAGCTGGACGGCCTGAAGCCGGAGCTGCTGCGCGCGCTGCGCGAGCACACCCGCCTGGGCCAGCTCGCCACCCACCACGAGTCCTTCAGCGGCGACGGCTTCACCCACAAGCTGCTCCTGCGCCTGGACGACGGCCAGACGATTGAGACCGTGCTGATGCGGTTCAAGGGCCGCGCCACGGTGTGCATCAGCACGCAGGCCGGCTGCGCCATGGGCTGCGTCTTCTGCGCCACCGGGCAGATGGGCCTGTCGCGCCACCTGACGCCCGGCGAAATCGTGGGGCAGGTGCTGCACGTCAACCGCATCCTGCGCGCCTCGGGTGAGGCGCTGCGCAACGTCGTCCTCATGGGCATGGGCGAGCCGCTGCACAACTACGAGCACACGATGTCCGCGGTGGACGTGCTGGTGGACGCGATGGGGCTCGCCATGGGGCCGCGCTTCATCACGCTCAGCACCGTGGGCGTGGTGCCCGGCATCCGCCGGCTGGCGGACGAGGAGCGCCCCATCCACCTGGCCGTCAGCCTCCATGGCGCCACGGACGCCGAGCGCGCCGCGCTGGTCCCCGCCGGACGCCGCTGGCCCCTGGACGAGCTGATGGACGCGTGCCGCTACTACAGCGAGAAGCGCAAGCGCCGCATCTTCTTCGAGTGGACGCTCATCTCCGGCCGCAACGACACCGCCGAGCACGCGCACACGCTGGGCCAGTTGCTCCAGGGCATGGACGCGCACGTCAACGTCATCCCCCTCAACCCCACGGTGGGCTACGACGGCGGCCCCAGCCGGCCGGAGTCCGTGCGCGCCTTCCAGGACGTGCTCGCCGCATATGAGGTGCCCAGCACGGTGCGTCAGCGACGGGGCATCGACATCGACGCGGGCTGTGGCCAGCTCAAGGCCAAGGTGGAGCGGCGCACGCGCAGTTTAGTTCCCAGCAGCGCCTGACGCGCCTCCCCGCGCGCGTCGCGCCTCCTGCCCGCCCGAGCCCCGGGTACGAGCCCACTGTCTCGGGCGGCGAAGCGCCCGGACGTCGCGCGAGGCCAGCTCATGCTCGCATGGCCGCCACGCCAACGCGCCCTCCGTGCGTGAGCGCGCGCCATGACGCGGAGGCCCGTCAGGGTCCTGCGCTACACCCCGAGGGGTGCGCCGTGTCGGTAACGGACGCCCATGTCGATTGCGGGCCGTGCCCCTTGCACGCGACACGGCCATGGGCACATTCTTTCCATCGGCTTCCCCGGGGAGGTGGGCGATGCTTTCCATCCAGGAGCACGCAACGGTGGATGAGGCGAGCAGTGAGCTGCTCGACTTCGTTCTCGAGCCGTACAACTGGCTGTCACTGCCACGAACAGGCATGGACCCGGCGACATGGCCCGGGCAGAACACGCTCTACCAGCGCCGCGTGGGGTCGCTGCGCATCTGCGCGTCGGTGGATGTGGCGGCCACGCTGGACGTGTTCCTCCACATCGCCTTCCGCGCGCCGGGCCTCACGCCGGTGAAGGCCGCGGACCACCTGGAGAGCTTCCTCAAGCAGCGGCTGCCGCTGACGCCCAACTCCGAGTGGCAGGTGGAGGTGGACGAGCGCCGGTGGATCCACTTCTCGCGCCGCTATGCGGGGCCGCCGCTCAAGGCGTGAGCGGCTCCAGCCGGTAGTGGCGCAGCGGCTGCGCCACGTTCTTCACGGGCGTCTCCGTCAGGGGCCCGAAGCGCAGCCCCTGGAAGAAGGCGTCCTCCGCGCCGGCCAGCGCGTCATGCACGCTGTCCATCACCAGCGTCTCCTGGAAGCCCGCCAGTGACTGGAGGCGGGCCGCCTGGTTCATGCCGCTGGAGAACGCGGTGTACTGGCGGTTGGGCCCGAAGAGGCCGCAGTTCGCGTGCGCCAGGTTGACGCCCACCGCCACGCCCAGGCCCGGCAGCTTCACGCGCTCGCACAGCGCCGCCACCTCCTCGCGCGCGCCCAGGGCCGCAGTGAAGGCCTGGATGTCACACGCGGCCCGCACCGCCGCCTGCGCGCGCTCGCGCGGCGTGCTCTTGAAGAAGGGCGGGCCGAAGAGGCCGATGACACAGTCGCCCACCATCTTGTCGAACACGCCGCCGTGCTCCCAGATGCAGCCCACCGCGCGCTGGCTCCACTCATCCACGAAGCGGCCGATGCTGCGCGGGCTGTCGAAGCCCTGCTCGCAGATGCGGGTGAAGCCGTTGATGTCCGCGAAGAGGATGCCCACCTCCTGGTCCTGCGCCCGCAGGTGCTGGACATAGGCCGGGTCCTGCAACAGCGCGTCGATGACGGCGTTGGGGAAGAACTGCGACAGGTGGATGCGCTCGCGGTTGTAGTCCTGGAGGCGCTGGCTCAGCGTGGAGGCCAGCACCCGGATGAGGTCCATGGCGTAGGTGGAGAAGCCGCCGTCGTTCCAGACGACAATCTTCCCCAGCGGCCCATGCGCGGCGGCCGCGCCGGAGATGAGCACCGCCTCCGTGGTGCGCCCGGGGAAGAGCTGCCGCAGCGCGGAGTCCTCGCCCAGCAGGAGCCGCGGGCCGTGCTGGCGGATGGCCGCCTCGAGCCCCGCGTGGGGCTGCTCGCCGCTTTCGAACTCCAGGTGGCCGCCGCGGTACGTGCGGTAGTGCAGCAGGTGCGGCTGCACCGCGTCCCGGTACAGCAGCAGGAAGCCCGGAAGGCGCACGCGCTGGGCCAGCGTCAGCACGGCCAGGTCCATGCCCGCCTCGAAGACGGGGTTGGCCAGGTGGCCATTGCACTGGAGGATGAGCTGGTGCTTCTCCGACGCGGTGTGCACCAGGCACAGCACCGTGTCGAGCTGCTCGGCCACGGTGTCCAGCAGGCGCAGCAGGCGCGCGGCGGCCTCCGGCGCGGTGGCGTCTCCAGCGAAGAGCAGGCCCAGGGAGCCCACCCGCGCCCCGGCCACGTCCAGCGGCTGGCTGGCCAGCGTGTCCGCGTCCAGCCGGCGCACGCCCGCGGCCCCCTCCAGCAGCGCCCCGGGATGGCGGTCGCTCCAGTCCCCCTCGCCCCACGTCTGCTCCACCAGTTCCTCGTCGCGCGTGGTGATGGCCACGGCCTTGGCCCCGGTGAGCGACAGCACGAGCGGGAAGCAGCGCCGGAAGGTCTGCGTCAGCGGCTCGCGCTCCCGCAGGCTCTCCTCCAAGGCGTCATCCACCGCGCGCTGGAGCGTGCGCAGCGCCTTGTACTCCTCCAGGGAGATGTCCGTCATGTCCTGCCCCCTTCTATCCCCGCCCGGACGGTGCTGTCACAGGGCGGGCGTCTGTTGCTGGCCGCCGGACACCTGCCCGTCCGCCACGTCGATGAGCCAGTACCCCTCATGCCCGGCTTCGGTGGAGGAGCCGGCGCCGAAGACGTGGGGCCGGTCAGCGGTGGCGGGGTGGTGGTAGCGCCGGTGGATGTGGCCATGCAGCACCGCGTAGCGCGGGCCCGGCAGCAGCTTCAGCAGGGCCTCCGCGTCCCGCAGGCCGTGGTGCCAGTGGTCCGGCCGCCCCCGCGGATTGAGCGGCGCGTGGTGCACCACCACCAGGACGGCGCGCCCCTCCAGCCGGGGGTCCTTCAGCAGCGCGGCCAGGCCGTCGAGCTGGGCCGGGCCGATGACGCCATACGACAGCCCCGGGGTGCGCGGCACGCGGGCCGACAGCAGGCCCACCACCGCGGCCTCCGTCCCCAGGAGCCGGACGAAGGGGAAGGCCCCCTCACGGCGGTGCTCCGGCAGGTCGCTCTCCAGGAGGTGGCCGAAGTGCCGCGCGAAGCGCCCGGTGCGGTGGCTGCCCGGCGTGAAGACGTCGTGGTTGCCCGGGATGACGGTGCAGCGGCGAGGGTCCTCCGCCAGCGCGCCGAGTGACTGCCGGGCGCCGCGGAACTCACCCTCCAACGCGTAGGCCGTCAGGTCGCCGGAGAGGATGAAGTGGTCCACCTGGGAGGCCTGCGCGTCGCGCGCGATGGCGGCCAGCGCCTGCGGCGCGCGCGCATACCGCCGGGCACGGCCCCCCACGGTGAGCTCCACCAGGGCCACCCAGCGCCGCCAGCCCAGCCGGTGCAGCGGCAGCGAGAAGTAGTCCTCGGTGATGTGGACGTCGGAGCAGTGGGCGATGCGCATCAAGGGAGTCCGGCCTTCACGACGAACGTACCACCCGCCCCCGGGGGCGTCGACGAAGCAGGCCACGGACACTGCGGCGCCCCCTCCGCGTCGGTTATCGTCCCCCGCGACGATGATTCACTTCGCGGGCCCGCACGCCCTCCTCCCCCACCGGCGCCGGGTGCGCCCATGAGCGCCGTCCGAGGCCGGTTCGCGCCCAGCCCCACCGGCCGCATGCACCTGGGCAACATCCGCAGCGCGCTGCTCGGCTGGCTCCAGGCGCGGGCGGCCCACGGACGCTTCCTGCTGCGCGTCGAGGACCTGGACCGCGCGCGCTGCAAGCCCCAGCACGTGGAGGAGCTGCTGCGCGACCTGGCGTGGCTGGGACTGGACTGGGATGAGGCGCCCCTCTTCCAGAGCCAGCGGGACGGCCTCTACCGCGACGCGCAGGCGAAGCTGGAGCGCGAGGGGCTGGTGTATCCCTGCTTCTGCACGCGCGCGGAGATCGCGCGCGCCGCCAGCGCGCCCCATGGCCTCTCCGACGAAGGGCCGCGCTACCCGGGGACCTGCGCGCGCCTCACCCGCGAGCAGGCCTCCGAGCGCGCCCGCACGCGCGCGCCCGCCTACCGCTTCCGCGCGCGCCCCGGCGAGCTGCGCTTCGTGGACGGCGTGCAGGGGCCGTACACGCAGGACGTGGACGCGGCGGTGGGGGACTTCGTCGTGCGCCGCAACGACGGCGTGGCCAGCTACCAGCTCGCGGTGGTGGTGGACGACGCGGCCACGGACATCACCCACGTGCTGCGCGGGGATGACCTGCTGTCCTCCACGCCCCGGCAGCTCCAGCTCTACACCGCGCTGGGCCTGCCCGCGCCCGCGTTCCTCCATGTCCCGCTGGTGATGGGGGAGGACGGCAGGCGGCTCGCCAAGCGCGAGGGCGCCTTCGCGCTCGCGGAGCTGCGCGAGCGCGGCGTGGCCCCCGAGCGGGTGCTGGGCCTGCTCGCCGCGTGGAGCGGCCTGGGCGACGGGAGCCCCCTGACGCTGGCCGAGCTGGTGCACGGCTTCCGCCCCGAGAAGCTGCCGCGCGCGCCCGTCGTCGCGGGCGAGGCCGCGCTCCGGGAGGCACTCGGCCTGGAGTGAGCCCGGGCCCCGCCCTCCTCCGCGGAGGGCCAGCCACACCCACCGGAATCGTGCCCCCGCTGGCGCATGGCCATGTTTGCCCCGAACACGAGCGCCTTCGCTCCGCTTCGGGCGCTTTCTGGCATCAGGAGGGGCAGCACCATGGCAGCCATCGTCGAGAACCAAGCGCCCGGCGGCGTCTCCGCCGTCGCGGGCAATCCCTACAAGCTGAGCTGGGGCGCCATCTTCGGAGGCGCCTTCGTCGCCCTGGCCCTGTGGCTCCTGCTGAACTCGCTCGGCCTGGCGCTCGGACTGTCGACGGTGGACCCGAATGACCCGGGCAGCGCGCGGGCGGCCGGTATCGGCACGGGCATCTGGAGCGCCATCGCGCCGCTCATCGCGCTGTTCTGTGGCGGCTTCGTCGCCGCGCGCTCGGCGGGCCGGCTGGACAAGGGCGGCGGCGCGCTGCATGGCGCGGTGCTGTGGGGCCTGACGACGCTGGTGGGCATCTCGCTGCTGGGCATGCTGCTGTCGTCCATCATCGGCACGGCGCTGCGCGCGAGCGGCGCGGTGATGGGCGCCACGGGCGCGGCGGTGGCTGGCGCGGCGTCGGGTGGCGGGCAGGCGGCGCAGACCTTCGGGCTGGACGCCAATGACGCGCTGGGCCCCATCAACCGGCGACTCCAGGCGGAGGGCAAGCCGACCATCACCGCCAACCAGCTCCAGACCGCCACGTCCGAGGTGCTGAGCACCGCCCTGCGCACGGGCAACCTCGACCGGGAGGTGCTCGTCACCTCCATCGCGGACAACACGCGCCTGTCGCGGCAGGACGCGGAGGGAATCGCGGACCGGGTGAATCAGCAGTTCACCGCGTTCAAGGGCAGGGTCGGCCAGGTGGGCGAGCAGGTGCAGCAGGGCGCGCTGCAGGCGGCGCAGCCCACCAGCCGCGTCTTCTGGGGCATCTTCGCGTCGCTGCTGCTGGGACTCGTCTCCGCGATGCTCGGCGCCACGGTGGGCGTGAGCCGCCGCCAGCGCATCGCCGCGGAGGGCGCCATCGCCACCCCGCCGCCCCGCCCCACCGAGCCCACGGGGCCCCGCCGCGAGGTGTATCCGTAGGGGGCCGCCCGGCCGCGAGCGCCCGCCTTCGGGGCCTCGCGGCCGTCGCCTTCCACACAGTCCGTTCCCCGCCCGCGCGCGTGCATGCGCTAACATTCCGCCCCGACGAGGCGGCGGGCGCCCTGCACCCGGCGGCCTCGCGCGCTGGCGCCTCGCCCGGCGCGACTTCCGGGGGGACGCCCATGAGCCGGAGCACCACGTACCTGCTGTGTCTCGCCACGCTGAGCGCCGTCTCCAGCGGCTGCTTCCTGCGCACCGGCGCCATCCTGGACGCGCTGAACACCCCCGGAGATCCGCGGGCGGCGCCCCTGCCCGTGCCCATCCAGGAGCGCGCCGCGCGCCTCACCCGCACCCACCTGATGGACGCCTATGCCGACCCGGCCGAGGCGGCGCGCTGGATGTCCGCGCTGGGCAACGCCCCCCAGCCCATCATCGAACAGGTGGACTGCCTGAAGCAGACCGCGGGCGGCGACAACAGCGCGTGCTACGAGCGCTTCCTCGCGGCGGCCATGGAGGCGCCGCTGTGGGGCCTTCCGCCGCTGCCCACCACGGTGGACCCCGCCGCCCCCGCGCCGCGCGAGGTGGACGCCGCGCGCTTCCTGGCGAACGCGCTGGGCATCGCCAGCTCACTGGTGGCGCTGCGTGACGCGCAGGGCGACCGCGTCCCCCTCCAGGTGCTCACCCGCGGCATCCGCGAGGGCGCCGAGTCCGCCGCGCAGTACGTCAGCGCCCGCAGGTGGAGCCGCACGCTGGGGCGCCCGTCCAACGCCGTCGTCCTGAGCGGCGGCGGCGCCAACGGCGCGTTCAGCGCGGGGGCCATCTGGCGGCTGCTCGGCGTGCTGGAGCAGTGCCGCGGCAAGCCCGCGCCGGAGGGCTGCGGGGACGCGCGCATCGACCTGGCGGCGGGCAGCAGCACCGGCGCGCTCATCAGCACGCTGGTGGACCTGTTCCACACGCCGGGCCACGAGGCGGCCGCGCGCCAGCTCCTCGTCAGCAACTACACGTGCTCGGTGGAGTCGGACCTGTACTGCGTCAACGACACCTGGATATGGAAGATTGCCTCCGACCTGCGCGGCCTGGTCCAGTTCGACGGCGTCTACGGCAAGCTGCGCGCGGCCGTGGTCCCCGAGCAGCTCACCAACGGCACGGAGCTGGTGGCCGTCTCCGTGGACTTCGACACCGGTGACGTCTATGGCGTCAGCGACCAGGACCCGGAGAACTTCGCCGCGGACGCCACCCCGCAGCAGCGCGTGGAGGGCATCATCAACGGCGTCGTCGCCTCCATCGTGGAGCCGGTGCTCGCCGACCCCGTGCCGTGGCTGCCCTCGCGCGCCGGCCGGATGAAGGGCTCCTTCTACGACGGCGGCGTGCGCTCCGGCCTGCCGCTGCTCCAGGCGGTGCAGCGCGGCGCCGAGCGCGTGCTGGTCCTCTCCACCGGCGGCGTGGAGCCGTCCCCGGAGCACCCGCCGGAGAACGCCGTCGGCGTGCTGATGCGCACCATCGACCTCTTCGTCGCCCAGCCGCGCGTGGGCGAGGTGCAGCAGGGGGAGCTGGCCGCGGTGGGCCGGCGCTTCGCGGAGCACAACGTCTGCGTGGCGCGGCTGGCCCGCGTGGCCGACCCCGACGGCGTCAACGCCTTCTGCCGCCGCACCGGCGCGGGCTTCGTCCCGCGCGAGCCCGGGGCCCTCAGGGCGGCCACCAACATGTGGCTGGGCTCCGCCCGCTTCGACCAGGTGGCCTCGAGCTGGCGCTCGTCGTGGATGTTCCGCCCGGACTCGCAGCTCCAGACGGCCAGCGGCTACGGCTTCTCGCCCGAGGTCATGCGGCCGCTGTTCAAGGAGGGCGTGAAGCACTTCCAGCAGCGCTGCCACGAGGTGCTGCGCCTCTTCGAGATTCGGGGCACGCGGGCCACCGCGGAGTGCGACAGGCCGGTGGACGACGCCGTGGCGGAGGCCGAGGCGCGCTTCGCCCCGCTGGCCCAGTGCACGCAGGGCAAGCCCGAGCAGCGCTCGTGCAAGTAAGCCCTGGAGGCATATCCTCCAGGCGTCCATGTCCGACCGGTCGTCCCTCATCCGCTGGCTCGTCATCCCGGGCGTGAGCCTGGGCGTGCTCATCCTGAGCGCCGCCCTCTCCTACTGGCTCACGCGCCCCGTCCACGACGCGCCCCTGCCCGTCGGCCCCCCGCCCGCCGAGGAGCGGCCCACCGCGCAGCCGCCCGACACGCGCGGCGCGCCCACGCCCGGCCTGTCGCCGCCCAGCGCCACGCCCCCGCCGGTGCGGCCTCCCCCCGCCTTCCCGTCCGCGCGCAGCGAGGTGCCCGCGCCGCCCCCCACCTCCGGGAACCCGCGGCGCGTGGTGGAGGTGGAGCCCGTCATCGAAGCCACCAGCGGCCGCATCCACGCCGAGGACATCCGCGCCGCCATCCAGGCGGTGACTCCGCTCGTGCAGCAATGTTTCGAGGACGCGGCACAGCGCAACCGGGGTCCGCAGACAGTGAAACTGCGCTTCACCGTGGAGGCGGGCCGCGAGGGCGGGGTGATGAGCGCGGGCGAGCTGGTGTCGAGCACCATTCCGGACCCCTTCGTGCAGGCGTGCGCGCTGGACTCGCTGCTGGACGTGCGCTTCCCGGCGCCCTACGGCGGAGGCAAGGCGACGGTCGTCTACCCCTTCGAGTTCCGCGTGCCGGGGGAGGAGACTGGCCGGTAGGGGCGGGTTTTGCGTAAGGTGCCGGTGCCCCCACCCCTTCATGCCCGTCACCGTCGAACAGCTTGGTCCCCATGACGCGGAAGCCCTGCGAGGGCTGCTGTCGAAGGACCCCATCAGCAACCTCTACCTGCTGGGGTTGCTGGAGGAGTTCGGCATCGCCCCGCGCGGCCGGGTGCCCTTCGCCTTCTACGGCCGCTTCGACGGCCAGGCCCTCACCGCCGCGGTGTTCGTGGGCGGCGACGGCGGGCTGGTGGTGCCCAGCGCGAGCGACGCCACCGCCACCAGCGTCATCGCGGACGCGCTGGCCTCGAACCTGACGCTGCGCTCCACGGTGGGAGACAAGTCGTCGGTGGACGCGCTGCTGCGCAGCCTGGCCCCGGGCAAGCCGCGCCTGTCGCGCACCCAGCGGCTGTTCAGCGTGTCCGCGGACGACCTGGGCCCCTTCACCAACCCGCTCTTGCGGCTGGCGAAGGAGGAGGACCTGCCCCGGCTGCTGCCGCTGGCGCAGGGCTACGTGCGCGAGGTGCACGAGCGCGACCCGCTGGCCGAGGACCCGCGCGGCTACGAGACCCGCGTCATCCAGCGCGTGCGCCAGCGCCGCACCTACGTGCTGGAGGAGAACGGCGCGCTGGTGTTCAAGGTGGACATCGGCAGCCGCTCCCAATACGGCGCGGAGCTGGAGGGGCTCTACACGCTGCCCTCCGAGCGCAGGAAGGGCCACGCCCTGCTGTGCCTGGGCCAGATTTCGCGCCACCTGCTGTCCTCGCTGCCGCGGCTGACCCTGCGCATCGACGAGCGGGACGACAGCACCGCCCGCATCGCCCGCAAGGTCGGCTACCTGGCCGGCCGGACGTGGCGGCTCGTCCTGGTGGACTAGCCAGCGGGCGCGTACAGTCCGCGCCCGCATGAGCCGTCCCACGCCTTCCCGCCGTCCCCTCTCTGGAGAGGGCCCCGTCATCCTCCACGCCGCCACCGACCCGCGCTGGCTGCCCCTGGCGCTCGAGCGGTTCGACGAGGTGCTGGTGGACCATGCCCACTGCGAGAAGAAGGCCGCCGCCAACGCGCTGTCCCTGCTCCAGGCCTACCCGGACCTGCCGGGGCTGCCCGCGCAGATGGCGCGGCTGGCCCGCGAGGAGAGCGCCCACCTGGCCCGCGTGCTGGACCTGATGGCCGCCCGCGGCCTCACGCTGACGAAGGACGCGGGGGACCCCTACGCCCAGGGCCTGCAGAAGCTGATTCGCACGCCCGCCGCCGAGCGCCGCACGGACCGGCTGCTGGTGGCCGCCGTCATCGAGGCCCGCTCCTGCGAGCGCCTGTCCCTGCTGGCCGAAGGCCTCACCGACCCGGCCCTGGCGCGCTTCTACGGCGAGCTGGCCCAGTCCGAGGACGGGCACCAGTCCCTCTTCTACCGGCTGGCCGTCACCGCGAGCGCGGGCGACGAAGAAGGCGTGAAGGCGCGGCTGGAGTGGATGCTGGAGCGCGAGGCCCAGGTCATCACCGACGTGGGCCTGCGCGCCGCCATCCACTGAGGCGTCATGGCCCCGGGGGCGCCCGCAGCCCCACGGCCGGACGGGGCGCCGCGGACGCGCCCTTCTCCAGCGGCCACACCCAGGGCACGGCCACCGCGAGCAGGACCACCAGCACCGTGGTGAGCGGCGTGCCCAGCCGGAAGAAGTCCGTGAAGCGGTAGTGCCCCGGGCCGTACACGAGCACGCAGCTTGGCTCCAGCGGGGTGATGAACGAGCAGCTCGCCGCCAGCGTCACCGCCATGGCGAAGGGCCGCGCGTCCAGGCCGAGCTGCTGCGCGGCGTTGAGCGCCACCGGCAGCACCACCAGCGCCGCGGCCTGGTTGCTCATGGGCGCGGACAGGACGATGGTCAGCACCATCAGCAGCACCATCACCATGCGCGGGCCGCCATACGCGCCCAGCGCCGCCACCTTGTCCCCGATGAAGGCGCCCGCGCCGCTCACCTCCATGGCCAGGCCCAGCGCCATCATGGAGCCGATGAGCAGCACCACGCGCCAGTCCACGCGGAACGCGGTGCGCGAGTCCACGCAGCCGGTGGCGATCATCAGCAGCATGCCGGTGAGGCCCGCCACCGACAGCGGCACCACGTTCAGCGACCCCGCCACCAGCGCGCCCAGGAACAGCACCACCGCCAGCAGCGCCTTGCCGTAGCGCGGGGGCTGGTACTCGTGGCCGCTGAGCACCGTCAGGTTGCCGCCCCGCGCCAGCTCGTCCACCCTGTCCCTGGCGCCGCGCAGGAGCAGCACGTCTCCCACCGACAGCGGCAGCATGGACAGCGAGCGCTCCCCGAAGATGCGGCCCAGGAGCTGGAGCTTGGTGACGCGCTGGATGGCGGGCTTGCGGTGCAGGGCCAGCGCCACCATGCCGTAGCGCTCCACGAAGAGCGTCTCCTTCAGGCTCCGCCCCACCAGCGGACTGCCGGGCGGCACGCTGGCTTCGATGAGGATGGAGTCCTTGTCGCGCAGCTCCTCGTCGGACAGCCGCACGTCCGGGCGGATGGCGATGCCGCGCAGGTCCTTCACCCGCAGAATCGCCTCGCGGTTGCCTTCGATGAGCAGCCGCTCGTCGCCGCGCAGCCGGTAGCCCGGCACCGCGGGCAGGGCCCCGCCGTCGCGGATGATGCCGATGACGCGCAGCCCCAGCCCCTCGGAGATGTCCCCCAGCTCCTTGCCCACGTAGCGCGAGTCCGGGGGCAGCACCGCCTCCGTGAGGTAGTCGCGCAGCGTCCAGTCCTCCATGCCGCCGCGGCCCTCGCGCGCGGGCAGCAGCCACGGCGCCAGCAGCACCACGCCGATGATGCCGATGATGGCCAGCGGCAGCCCCACCGGCGCCAGCTCCGTCACGCCGATGCCCGGCAAGCCCGCCCGCTGCAGCGCGGCGGACATCACCAGGTTGGTGGAGGTGCCGTACAGGAACACCATGCCGCCCAGCATGGAGGCGTACGCCAGCGGCAGCAGCACCTTGCTCTTGGGCACCTTGGCCCGCTGCGCCGCCCCAATGGCCACCGGCAGGAAGGCCGCCGTCGTCACCGTGTTGGAGATGATGGAGGAGAACACCGCCACCGCCACCATCATCGCCATGACGAAGGTCTGGTGGCCGAAGCGGGCGAAGAAGGCCAACCGTTGGCCCACCAACTGGACCACGCCCGTGGAGGCGAGCCCCTCCGTCATCGCGAGCAGCGTGAAGATGAAGATGACGGTGTCGTTGCTGAACCCCTCGAAGGCCTGCGCGGGCGTGAGCACCCCCGTCAGCGCCAGCAGGCACACCACCACGAGCGAGCTGACCTCGATGGGCAGCGTGTCGAACGAGAACAGCACCAGTGCGATGACGACGACACCCAGGACGATGGCGATGGTCATAAGGCCCGGCCCAACCTGTATTCGCCGCGCTGATATGGCGAGGGGCGTGGCGCACTGCGCCGTTTACTTCTGGATGACCGGCCTCTGATAAGTGGAATTAGGAGCGGCCTGTTCGGTACCAGGGTGAGTGGGCGGTCACCGGTTGCATTTATGCCCCCCTTCCAGAACGTTTGGGGCCTGTCTCCAGACATGAACCACAAGGACGAATCCATGGCTTCGACGCAAGTTGCGGCGGAGGGCCAGCAGGCCCCCACGAAAAACCCCACGCTCCTCGCCTGGGTGGCCAAGATGGCCGAGATGACCCAGCCGGACCGCATCGTCTGGTGTGACGGGTCCGAGGCGGAGAAGAAGCGCCTGACGGACCAGGCGGTGCAGGAGGGCATCCTCATCCCGCTGAACCCGGAGAAGCGCCCCAACAGCTACCTCCACCGCTCCAACCCGAACGACGTGGCGCGCGTGGAGCACCTCACGTTCATCTGTACGCCGAACAAGACGGACGCGGGCCCCACCAACAACTGGATGGAGCCCGAGGCCGCCTACACCAAGCTGGGCAACCTGTTCAGCGGGTGCATGAAGGGCCGCACCATGTATGTGGTGCCCTACGCCATGGGCCCCATCGGCAGCCCCTTCACCAAGCTGGGCGTGGAGATCACGGACAGCATCTACGTCGTGCTGAACATGCGCATCATGGCGCGCATGGGGAAGCAGGCGCTGGACATGCTGGGTGACAGCGACGACTTCAACCGCGGCCTGCACAGCACCGGCGACGTGGACCCCGACCGCCGCTACATCTGCCACTTCCCCCAGGACAACACCATCTGGAGCTTCGGCTCCGGCTATGGCGGCAACGTGCTGCTGGGCAAGAAGTGCCTCGCGCTGCGCATCGGCAGCTACCTGGGCCGCGAGGAAGGCTGGATGGCCGAGCACATGCTCATCCTGGGCGTCACCAGCCCCAAGGGTGAGACGACCTACGTCGCCGCCGCCTTCCCGTCCGCGTGTGGCAAGACGAACTTCGCCATGATGATTCCGCCCGCCGAGTACAAGGGCTGGAAGATTGAGACGGTCGGCGACGACATCGCGTGGATGCACCCCGGCCCGGACGGCCGCCTGTACGCCATCAACCCGGAGGCCGGCTACTTCGGCGTGGTGCCCGGCACCAACTACAAGACGAACCCCAACGCGATGGAGTCCATCGCCAAGGACACCATCTTCACCAACGTGGCCATGACGCCGGACGGCGACGTGTGGTGGGAGGGCAAGGACGGCGAGGTCCCCGAGGAGCTCACCGACTGGCAGGGCCGCCCCTGGAAGAAGGGCAGCACGGAGAAGGCGGCGCACCCCAACAGCCGCTTCACCGCGCCCATGTCCAACAACCCGGCGCTGAGCCCCAAGGCCAATGACCCGACGGGCGTGCCCATCTCCGCCATCATCTTCGGAGGCCGCCGCTCCAACACCGTCCCGCTGGTGCTCCAGGCCTTCAACTGGACGCACGGCGTGTTCCTGGGCGCCACCATGGGCAGCGAGACGACGGCCGCCGCCACCGGCAAGGTCGGCGTCGTGCGCCGCGACCCCATGGCCATGCTGCCCTTCTGCGGCTACCACATGGGTGACTACCTCCAGCACTGGCTGGACATGCAGAAGCACATCGCGCAGCTCCCCAAGATCTTCCAGGTCAACTGGTTCCGCCAGGACAAGAACGGCAAGTTCATGTGGCCGGGCTTCGGCGAGAACATGCGCGTGCTGGAGTGGATCGTGAACCGCGTCCACGGCCGCGTCCCCACCCAGGAGACGCTGCTGGGCTGGGTGCCCCGCGCCGACGAGGGCCTCAACCTCAAGGGCCTGGACCTCGCCTCCGACGTGGTGACGGAAGTCACGTCCATCAAGGAGGACGAGTGGAAGTCCGAGCTCAAGAGCCAGGAGGTCTTCTTCGAGCAGCTCGGCACCAAGGCGCCGGACGCGCTCATGCTCCAGCGCAAGCTGCTGATGGCGCGCCTGGACCACTGAGTCCCCGCCGGCCTGTAGCAGCCTGAAACGCCCCGGGGCCGCTTCCCGCTCTCACACGGAGCGGGGGCGGCCCCGCCGTTTTTCACAGGAAGTAAAAGTCATCGCTTCGACCTTCCCGGGGCTCCGCGCTAGGCTCTCAGGTCATGAGACTGGCTTTCGTGTTGTCGGTGGTCCTCGCGCTCGCGCCGCCCGTGGCGTTCGCGCAGCGCGGGAAAAGTGCAGGGGCCCTCATCAAGGACGGTGAGCGGCTGTACCAGGCAGGCAAGTACCGCGAGGCGGCGGAGGCGCTGAAGAAGGCGCATGAAGCCCAGCCCCACCCGCGGCTCATCTACAACATCGCCATCTCCCTGGAGAACGCGGGGGACCTGCGCGAGGCGGTGAGCTGGTACCAGCAGTACGTCGGCGCCACCGACGGCACGGACGCCACGCTGCTCAAGCGCAGCGCGCGCAGCATCGACCGGCTGCGGGTGCTCATCGAAAAGGAAGACCAGGCCACGGCGGCGGCCAACGCCGAGCGCCAGCGCCTGCAGGAGGAAGCGGACGCCGCGCGGCGCCAGGCGGAGGAGGAGCAGCTCGCGGCCCGCCGCGCCGAGGAGGAGAGCCGGCGTCAGCAGGAGGCGGAGCTGCAGCGCGCGCTGACGTCCTACAAGCGCCAGCGGATTGGCGCGTTCGCCGCGGCCGGCGTGGGCGCCGCGGGCGTGGTGGCGGGCGTGCTCTTCGGCATGCAGGCGCGCGACGCGCGCGAGCAGTTCGACGGCGCCACCTCCGTCACGTCCAAGGACGAGCTCGCCGACAAGACGCGGGGCCGCGCGCTGCTGGCGGACGTCGGCTTCGGCGTGGGCCTGGCGGGTGTCATCACCGCCATTGTCCTCTACCCCAAGGAAGGCCCCCCGGTCGCGGGTGAGGTGCGAGTCACGATGGCGCCCAAGGGCGCCGGAGCAGGAATGGCGGTGAGCTTCTGATGCGCGCGCTGGGATTGATGATGACGGGGAGCGCCCTGCTGATGGCCGGGTGCAGCTTCACCACCGCGGGTGGACTGACCGAGTGTGAGACGTCCTCGGACTGCGACACCGCGCAGGTGTGCAACGCCGGCTACTGCCTGCCGCAGCCGGTGGGCTGTGGCACCGTCTACGGCCCGACCACCGCGGCCAACGCCATTCCCCTGGGCGCCACGGTGCCGCTGAGCACCTCCGACGGGCCGGACGAGTCCGAGATCCAGGCGCTCAACTCCATCAAGCTGGCGCTGGACGAAATCAACCAGCGCGAGGGTGTCAACGGCCGGCCCTTCGTGCTGCACATCTGCGATACGCGCTCGGACGCGGCCCGCGCCGCCGAGCAGGCGCAGTGGCTCATCCGCGAGCGCCAGGTGCCGATGATCTTCGCCTCCAGCAGCGGCCAGGCGCTCTCCGTGGCCACGCACACCGTCCCCAACGGCGTGCTGATGATTACGTACAGCGGCACCAGCCCGGACATCGCCACCATCAACGACAAGATTGGCACCGAGGCGGGCCTGGTGTGGCGCACGGCGCCGTCCGACGTGCTGCAGGGGCGCATCATCGGCGACCTGCTCCAGGGCCGCATCCAGGTGAACGGGGCCCCGCTCTACGACGCCGTCTCCAAGGTCGGCATCAGCTACGTGAACGACCCCTACGGGCAGGGCCTCTTCGGCGTGACGCTGGGGCGCATCAACCTCCCCCCGGAGAATGTGACGTCGTCCCAGTACACCCGCAACGGCACCGACTTCAGCAACGTGGCGCAGCGCATCGTCGCCAACGCGCCGGACGTCGAGGTCCTCATCGGCTTCTCCGAGGACAACGTGCGCATCATCAACCAGACGGCCGCCGCGGGCCGGGACAACCAGCGGTGGTTCTTCACCGACGCCGGCAAGGACCGGGGCCTGTTCACCGCGCTGGGCAACAACCGGCACCTCGTGACGGGTGCCTACGGCACGTCGCCCGCGCAGGCCCGTGAGGACCTCGTCTACCGGCTGTTCGCCCAGCGCTTCAACTCCGCCTTCGGCGAGGACCCGGGCCAGTACTCCTTCACCGCGCACGCCTATGACGCCATGTACATGGTGGCGCTCGGCGCCGCGTATGCCGCCGGCCCCGACGTCAACAGCCCCCAGGCCATCACCGGGGCGCGCATCGCGGACGGCCTGGCGTTGATGACGCCGGGCGAGGCCGGCACCTCGCTGAACTTCAACCTGGGCACCGAGGGCTTCGCGAGCGCTCGCGCGGCCATCCGCGACGGGCAGGTCATCGACGTGACGGGCGCCAGCGGCAACCTCGACTTCGACGCCACCGGAGAGGCGCCGTCCGAGTACGAGCTGTTCCGCGTGACGGCGACAGGCGAGTTCGAGACGGTGCAGCTCATCGCGCCGCCCACGGAGTGACGTGAGGGGGGCCTTCAGGGCCCCAGCGTCCGCGTGAGCACCTCCACGGCGGCGGCGAAGACCTCGGGCTGGGGCAGCAGCGACAGCACGAGGAAGGCGCCGCCGCCGAAGTCGTAGAAGTAGCCCGGCTGCACCCGCGCGCCCGCGTCCAGCAGGGCCAGGCAGGTGGCCTCCTCGCCGGGCACCCTCGGAATCCGCAGCACCGCGCTCCACCCGCCCTCCGCCGGCACCACGTCCCAGGTGGCGCCGCGGGGCCGGGCCGCGAGCAGGCGCTGGCGGTTGCCCCTCACCCGCTCCAGCACCGCCGCCTGGAAGCGCGGCGCGTGGGCCAGCAGCGCCGGCAGGGCCCGCTGCACCGGCGTGCCCACCGGCAGGTACGTGTCCCCCACCCACTCCAGCCGGGCCAGCGCCTCGTCACGCAGGTGACCGGGCCCGCCCACGTGCGTCCACGCCAGCTTGAGGCCCGGGAGGCCCGCGGCCTTGGACAGGCCCCCCAGGGCGAAGGTGAGCATCGGCAGCGCGCGCCCCGCCACCGTGGCCACGCGCCCGGGCGCCACCGCGTCCCAGGCGAAGGGGGCGAAGACCTCGTCGCAGAGGAGCGCCAGCCTCCGGTCCACGCACACGTCCGCCAGCGCCGCCAGCTCGCCTTCGTGCAGAAAGTGGCCGGTGGGGTTGCCGGGGTTCACCACCAGCACCGCGCGGGTGCGCGCGTCGCAGGCCGCCGCCACCTCTCGCGCGTCCAGGCCGAAGCCGTGCGCCCGCGGCAAGGCGTAGGAACGCGTCTGGACGCCCTCCAGGCGCGCCAGGTGCTCGAAGAGGGGGTAGCAGGGGGCGGGGACCAGAACGTTGTCCCCGGGCTCGCACAGGAGCTTGAAGAGCCAGCCGTAGGCCTCACTGGTGCTGGCCGTGAGCAGCAGGTGGGCCGCCGACACCTGCGCGCCTCGCGCGGCGAAGTCGGCCACCAGCGCCCGCCGGGCGGAGACGAGCCCCAGGGGCTCGGGCTGGTAGGTGAAGGCGTCCTCGGGGGCCAGGAGCGCCGCGTCCGGAAGGGGGAGCCCCACACGCGTGGGGTTGGACTCCGTAAGGTCCAGCAGGGGGCGTCCGCTGGCGCGGTGCCGCTCGAGCGCCAGCGCCAGCGGGTTGGGGGTCCGTGCGAAGTCCGTCCGCGCGGAGAAGCGGCTCACAGGCCCGTTTGCAGCATGGCGTTCGCGACACGACGAATCAGGTCGCGGCGAACCTCCTTGCGGCAGTGCTCGATGGCCTTGTCATGCGGCCGGGGAAGTTGAGGGTCGCGCGCGCGGAGCGCGGTCCGGAGCACGAGCTCCACCTTGGAGGGCTCGATGTGGAAGAGCCGGGGCCCTTCCTTTTGAAGGAAGTAAGAAAGCCCCCTCTGGTCGATGAGCTTCTTGTACAGCCGCCGGACGTCCGCGAGGAACGTGAGATCGATGATGTCCGCCATTCGTGAGGCGTTCTCGCGCGGAAAAAACGGCACGTCCATTTCACGGCCGCATGTCCCGAAAACTTGCGCGACCTGTAGCACTGGCCCTGGAACGGAAACGCGCCGGAGGCCGATTTTCCGGCCTCCGCGCGCTCAGGGCAGCAGCGGCCGCAGCGCGCGGCGGAACGCGGCGTGGCGCTTGCGCGCATCGGGCAGATGGGGCACCGGCCCCAGCACCGGGACGCCGTGGCGCGCCTCCAGGAGGCGCCGGTTGTCGCGCTCCGAAGCGTCCTTCGCGGACGTGCCGCGCGACAGCAGCACGGCCCGCACGGGGATGCGGCGCGCGGCCAGCGCCTGGAGCGACAGCGCGGTGTGGTTGAGCGTGCCCAGCCCCGCGCGCGCCACCAGCAGCACCGGCAGGCGCAAGGTGGCGATGAGGTCGATGACGTCGTGCTTCGAATCCAACGGCACGAAGAGGCCCCCTGCCCCCTCCACCACCGCGTTGCCTCCGCGCAGCCGCCGCCACGCGGCCAGGGTGACGTCCCAGTCGGGCTCGCGGCCCAGGCGGCTGGCGGCCACGCCCGGCGCCACCGGCAGGCGGAAGCGGTGCGGACACACGGCGTCCACGCCCAGCGCGCTGCCCGCCGCCGCGCGCAGGGCCAGCGCGTCCGACGGGGCGCGCAGGGACGCGCAGCCGCTCTCGTAGGGCTTGAAGCCCTGGGGCCGCAGCCCCGCGTCCGCCAGCAGCGACAGGAGCGCGCACGACGCCTGCGTCTTCCCCACGCCGGTGTCGGTGCCGGTGACGAAAATCTGGAACGGCTTGTCAGTCTGGGCCACGGCGGACTCCCACGGTGCGCAGCGCCTCCAGCGCCAGGTCCACGTGGCCCACGGTGTGGGCGGCGGACAGGCAGAAGCGCAGCCGGCTAGTGCCCTCGGGGACGGTGGGCGGGCGGATGGCCTTCACCAGCACGCCCGCCTCGCGCAGGCGGCGCGCGGCGTCCAGCGCCCGCCCGGGCTCGCCGAGGATGAGGGGGAACACGGCGCTGCGCGGCTCGGCGCGCACGCCCAGCACGCGCAGGCCGTCCGCGAAGCGGCGGATGTTGCGCCACAGCCGCGCGCGCAGGTCCGGGTCGCCCTCCACCGCGTCCACCGCGGCTTCGGCGGCGGCGCACAGGTGCGCGGGCAGCGCGGTGGAGAAGACGAAGGGCCGCGCGCGCGACACCAGCAGGTCCGCCACCGCGCGCGAGGTGGCCACGTACGCGCCCATGACGCCCAGCGCCTTGCCCAGCGTGCCCATGCGCAGGTCCACCTGCCCTTCCAGCCCCAGCTCCTCGCAGAGGCCCGCGCCGCGGTGGCCCAGCACGCCGGTGGCGTGGGCTTCGTCCACCATCAGCGCGGCGCCGTGGGCGCGGCAGGCGGTGGCAATGTCGCGCAGGGGGGCCACGTCTCCATCCATGGAGAACACGGTGTCCGTCACCACCAGCTTGCGGCGCGCGGGCGTCTGGGCCAGGGCGCGCTCCAGCGCCTCCACGTCCGCGTGCGGATAGACGCAGACGCGGGCGCGCGACAGGCGGCAGCCATCCACCAGCGAGGCGTGGTTGAGCGCGTCGGAGAACACGGCGTCGCCGGGCCCCACCAGCGCGGGGATGATGCCGGTGTTGGCGGCGTAGCCGCTGTTGAACAGGCGCACGGCCTCGGCGCGCTCGAAGGCGGCCAGCCGCGCCTCCAGCCGGTGGTGCGCCGCGGTGTCGCCCACCACCAGCCGGCTGGCGCCGGTGCCCACGCCGTAGCGCTCCACGGCGGCCAGCGCGGCGGCGCGCACCGTGGGCGACGAGGCCAGCCCCAGGTAGTCATTGGACGAGAAGTTGACGAGCGTCTCGTCCCCCACGCGCACCACGGGCCCCTGGGGTGAATCCAGGGGCTCCAGGTACCGGCGCAGGCCGCGCTCGGACAGGGCCTCCAGGTCCTCCCGGGCCCACGCCGCCGCGACGGCTTCATCACTCACGGTGCATCAACCTTCCTGACGCGGCTCCAGGGGGCGGATGCCCGCCTTCTCCAGCAGGGCCATGTCCTGGGTGTACTCGGGGTTGCCGGTGGTGAGCAGCTTCTCACCGAAGAAGAGCGAGTTGGCGCCCGCCATCATGCACAGAAGCTGCGCCTCCTCGTTCATCTGCTGCCGGCCCGCGGACAGGCGCACCATGGACTGGGGCATCAGGATGCGCGCGGTGGCGATGGTGCGCACCATGTCCACCGTCTCCACCCGCTGCTGCTCCTGCAGCGGCGTGCCCTCCACGGCCACCAGCGCGTTGATGGGCACCGACTCCGGGTGGTGCTCCTGGTTGGCCAGGGTGCGCAGCAGGTTGCAGCGGTCCTCCACCGACTCGCCCATGCCGATGATGCCGCCGCAGCACACGGAGATGCCGGCGTCGCGCACGCGGTCGAGCGTGCGCAGCCGGTCTTCAAAGGTGCGGGTGGAGATGATGTCGCCGTAGTGCTCGGGCGAGGTGTCCAGGTTGTGGTTGTACGCGGACAGGCCGGCCTCGCGCAGGCGCTTCGCCTGGCTCTCGGAGAGCATGCCCAGCGTGGCACACGCCTCCATGCCCAGCGCGCGCACGCCGCGCACCATCTCCAGCACGCTGTCGAACTGCGGGCCGTCCTTCACCTCGCGCCACGCGGCGCCCATGCAGAAGCGGGTGGCTCCGGCGGCGCGGGCCTTGGACGCGGCGTCCAGCACGTCCGGCACGGCCATCAGCTTCTCCGCCTTGACGCCCGTCTTGTAGCGAGCCGCCTGCGGACAGTACGAGCAGTCCTCCGGGCAGCCCCCCGTCTTGATGGACAGCAGCGAACAGAGCTGGACCTTGTTGTCCACGAACACGGCCCGGTGGACCGTCTGGGCCTTGTGCACCAGGTCCAGCAGCGGGAGCTCGTAGAGGGCCTTCACCTCGTCCAGCGACCAGTCGTGACGCACGGCCACGCCCGGCGGAGGCGGCGCGGCGACATGGGCGTGACCGGAGAACTCGCTGGCGACGGTGGCGGTATCGGGCATGGGCTCCTCAGACGGACGAATGAGAGCCCGAACGTGCGCGGACCCCGGAAAGTTGTCAACGCCTCCGCGCAGGAGGGTTGACGACTTTCCAGGGTCCATCTCCCCTCGGGAGGGGCTTCAGCGCGTCAGGCGACGCGCGGCGCTAGACGTGGACGCGGCGTCCCCTGCCGGCCAGGCCCACCAGGAACAGGACCAGGAGTGCGCCCAGGACGGAGAACAGGAGTCCGGTCGGGTGCAGGTCGAAGACGTTGCCGTCACTCCGGAAGAGCGAGGCGATGAAGCCGCCCACGAAGGAGCCGGCGATCCCCAGCAGCGTGGTGGCGAGGAGCCCCATGGACTGATTGCCCGGCATGAGCGCGCGGGCAATCAGACCCGCGAGAAGGCCAATGACCAGAAACGCGATAATCCCCATGACTACCTCCCTTGCTTGTTTAGCGACGCAGGGTGCGACGCCCACCTGGGAGCAAACCTGGGTTGCCCATCCCCTTCGGACAACTTGGCGCAGGGGGGCTTGACATGGCGCCTGCCTGCTCTGCGGACATGCCTGCCTGTAAGGCCGCAAAAACGTCAGGGTTCCGCGCTATTCACCCAACCCATGGCGAAGGCGAAGACGCACTACACCTGTCAGGCGTGTGGGTACAAAACGGCGAAGTGGCTGGGGAAGTGCCCGGACTGTGGCGCGTGGAGTTCCCTGCTGGAGGAGACGGACCCGAAGGCGGATGAACGGCGCCCGGCCTGGGGCGCCTCGGGTGGCGCGGCGCGGCCCATGCTGCTCAAGGAGGTGAGCGGCGAGACGGAGACGCGCCGGCGCACGGGCATCGCCGAGTTCGACCGCGTGCTGGGCGGCGGCGTGGTGAGCGGCTCCATCGTGCTGCTGGGTGGTGACCCGGGCATCGGCAAGTCCACGCTGCTGCTGGCGGCGCTGGACCGGCTGGCGCGCCACGGACCGGTGCTCTACGTCTCCGGTGAAGAGAGCCTGCGGCAGACGAAGATGCGCGCCGAGCGGCTGAAGGTGGAGGGTGACTCCATCCACCTGTTCGCGGAGACGGACGCGGAGCGGGTGCTGACGGCGACGGAGGCCCTGAAGCCGCAGGCGCTGGTGGTGGACTCGATCCAGACGATGTACCTGCCGGAGCTGGGCAACGCGCCGGGCAGCATCACCCAGGTGCGCGAGGTGGCGGGCCGGCTGATGGCCTATGCGAAGCGCACGGGCGTCCCCACGTTCCTGGTGGGCCACGTCACGAAGGAAGGCTCCATCGCGGGTCCGCGCGTGCTGGAGCACATGGTGGACACGGTCCTCTACTTCGAGGGCGAGCGCGGCCACCCGTTCCGGATTCTCCGCGCGCACAAGAACCGCTTCGGCTCCACGAACGAGATTGGCGTCTTCGAGATGAAGGGCGCGGGGCTCGTGGAGGTGCCGGACCCGTCCGCGCTGTTCCTGTCGGAGCGGCCGGTGGGCAAGTCCGGCAGCGTCGTCACGAGCACGCTGAACGGCACGCGCCCGCTGCTGGTGGAGGTGCAGGCGCTGGTGGCGCCCACGGGCTACGGCACCGCGCGGCGCACGGCGATTGGCGTGGACGGCAACCGCGTGGCGCTGCTGGCGGCGGTGCTGGAGAAGAAGGAGGAGATTCCGCTGGTGGGCTGCGACCTGTTCGTCAACGTGGCGGGCGGCATGCAGCTCACGGAACCGGCGTGTGACCTGGCGGTGTGCGCGGCGCTGGTGAGCAGCCTCCAGAACCGGCCGTTGGATCCGAAGACGCTGGTGCTGGGTGAAGTGGGCCTCGCCGGAGAGGTGCGCGCGGTGGGCCAGGTGGAGCCGCGCCTGGCGGAGGCCGCGAAGATGGGCTTCCAGCGCGTGGTGATGCCCGCGGGCAGCGCGCGGCGGCTGGAGGACGCGGGGCCGAAGATGAAGATCGTCGGCGTGGAGACGCTCGGCGATGCGCTGGTCGCGATGTTCGATTGAGCGGGGCGTGCAGCGCCTGGGCGGGCTTTGTCCCGGGCGCGGCAACCAGCGGCAGGGGGGACGTCGCCGTTGCGCGGCCCCGTGCGAGCAACGCCGCATCGCGCATGAACCTCGTGCAGCGCGCCTTGAAAGTGCGCACACCCTGAATCATTTCACGAGCAGGCACGGCGTCCCGCCAGCCGTGCCACTGCTCACCTCCCGCATCCCGGTGCGCGCCTGTGATGACTGGCGCGCTGTGAGACATGCAGGCTCACGCTCCTCGTGGCTCAGCCGCATGGCGCACTGGCTGCTCTCCAGCCTGAGCAACGGGCGAAGTACTGAAACGCCATACCCCATGGCTTGAAAGCCGACGCCTGCACGCGGTGTCTCTGCGCCCAGACAGCCAGGTCTCTGAACGCCCGTCACTCACGGTGGGCGCATGCGAGACGGCGTCGGGCGCATCCACCACCTGAGCCGTGGTGACACGCGCCCCATGCCAGCTCTCGTCCCCTGGCCACTGGAGCGACATGAAAAGGCAACTCACGTGGTTCATGTTGGCGGTGGGCGTGCAGCTCAGCGCATGTGGCACTGAGTCCATCGCGGACGCCCAGCTTCCCGAAGCACCCGCCATCGAAGACACGCCCGCGGTCCACGCCGAAGCCGTGGATGACGGCGCGACCACGCTGTACGACGACGCGCTCGGCCCGGGCTGGGCGGACTGGTCCTGGGCCACCCGAAATCTCGCGGCGGCCTCGCCCGTGGCTTCCGGCTCGCGCGCCATCTCCGTGACGTTCGGCCCATGGACGGGCCTCTACCTCCACCATTCCGGCGTCTCCACCAGCGGGCTCGAGTTCTTGGAGTTCCAGGTCCACGGCGGCGCCACGTCCAACCCCGCGCTCACGGCCTACGCCACCGTGGGGAACCAGGCGCGGCCCACCATCGCCATCAACCGCTACTGCGACGGCGGCGCCATCAAGGCCGGTGCGTGGACCCGCTGCCGCGTGCCCCTCACGGCGCTCAACGTCACCAACGTCACGATGGACGGCATCGCCATCCAGGAGGGCGCGGGCCGCAACCTGCCGGTGATGACCTTTGACAGCCTCCGCCTGGGCACGGCCACGCTGTCCGCTCCAAGCGGGCTCAAGGCCGTCGCCTCCGCGACCGACGTCTCCCTGACGTGGAACGGCGTCAGCGGCGCCACCGGCTATCACGTCTACCGCGCCACCTCCCAGACGGGCACGTACGCGAAGCGCACCACGACGCCGCTGACGAACACCACGTACCGCGACATCAACGTCTCCGCGGGCGCCACGTACTGGTACGCGGTGACGGCCGTCGGAACGGGCGGCGAAGGCCTCCGCTCCACGCCCGTCTCCGCCACCGTGCAGCCGCCGCAGCAGCAGGTCGCCATCTCGGTGACGCCCACCAGCGCGTCACTGGCCCCGGGGGCCTCGCGGACCTTCAGCGCCACGGTGACGGGCAGCACGAACACCGCGGTGACGTGGTCCATCCAGCAGGGCGGCGCGGGAGGCACCATCACCCACGCCGGTCAGTACACCGCGCCGCGGACGACGGGCACCTACCACGTCATCGCCACCAGCCAGGCGGACACGACGAAGAAGGCGACGGCCACCGTCACCGTGGCGGCGACGCAGCCCGGGAGCGGCAAGTGGGTGTCCGGCTATTACACCGGCTGGAACGCGGACCTGTACCCGCCGGAGAAGGTGGACTTCAGCGCGCTCACGCACATCATCGTCGGCCGAGTGACGCCCCGGCCGGATGGCACGCTGAACACGGCCTTCGACAACGACAACGGCCCGCAAATCGCGCGGACGCTGGCGCAGCGAGCCCACGCCGCCGGACGCAAGGCCATCATCATGGTGGGCGGCGCGGGTGAGCACGCCGGCTGGGTGTCCGCGGCCTCGAACGCGAACCGGGCGAGGTTCGTGCAGAACCTGCTCAACGCCATGGACACCTTCGGCTACGACGGGCTGGACATCGACTGGGAGCCGGTGGAAGCGGCCGACAAGCCGAACCTGCTCGCGCTGGTGAAGGAGCTCCGCGCGGCGCGGCCGGACATGCTGCTCACCTTCCCCATCGGGTGGATCAACAGCAACTTCGCCAGCGACGCGGACCCGTGGTTCGCCAACCTCGCGCCCTACCTGGACCAGATCAACATCATGTCCTACGAGATGATTGGCCCGTGGGACGGCTGGCAGTCCTGGTACACGTCCGCGCTCTACGGCGAGTCCGGCAACCGGCCCACGTCCGTCTCCTCCAGCCTCCAGGGCTGGGCGAGCGCGGGCATCCCCAAGGCGAAGCTGGGCATGGGCATCCCCTTCTACGGCATGGCGTGGCGCAACATCACCGGCCCCTACCAGGACTTCACCCACTGGTCCGACTACGTCGGCAGCGACAACGCGTTCACCTACCAGAAGATTCAGCAGCTCTCCGCGGCGGGCACGTACCGCTGGGACGCGGTGGCGGCGGCCAGCTACGTCACGTTCAACACGCCGGTGGAGGACGGCACCGTGCGGTGGATTTCCTATGACAGCCCGCAGGCCATCGCCGCCAAGGGCGCCTACGCGAAGGACCACGGCTTTGGCGGCACCATCATCTGGACCATCAACCAGGGCTGCACCAACCCCACCACCGGCGCCAACCCGCTGCTGGACGCGGTGAAGGGCGCCTTCCTCCAGTAGGCGCGGTCCACGGAGGGAGCGCGTCCAGGCCACACGGACACGCTCCCTCCCTGAGTATCGCGAGCTACGCCTTCGGCCGAGGCAGCACGGCGTAGCGCAGCAGCACCACGCCGTTGCCGTAGACCTTGGTGGACTTCAGCTCCAGGTCCACCACCTGCCGCAGCGACGACACCAGGGGGATGCCCGCGCCGAGAATCAGCGGGTTCATCTTGAGCAGGACCTCGTCCACCAGTCCCTCGGCGAACAGCAGCCCGGCGAACGCGCCGCCGCCGGACAGGTAGATGTCACCGCCCTCCTGGGCCTTCAGGCGGCGGACCACGCCCACCGCGTCCTCCGACACCAGCTTCACCCGTGGATTCGGGCTCTCCTTCATCGTGCGGCTGAAGACGTAGGTCTCCAGGTTCGTGTACGGGTCCGTCACGCCTTCCTTGAGGCCGACCTCGTAGGTGCGCCGGCCCATGAGCGCCGCCGAATAGGTCGCCAGCGACGCGACGAAGTCGGTGACGTGCTCACTGTCCTGGATGAGGCGGGGCTGCATGAAGGCGCCATACGTATCGTCCTCATGGGCGATGAAACCGTCGACGCTGGTGGCAACGTGGTACTTGAGCTTTCGCATACGTGTTCTCCATGCCGTGCGCGCAGGCGCGCCGGTCATTCGGGTTCAGGAAACGACTGAAGGACACAGCGGGGACCCACGCATCCGGACAGCAGCCCACGTCAACGCCACGGCACATCGGCCGGAGCGGCAAGGGCAGTCACGGAAGCCTGGGTTAGCGAGCAGAGGTCATGGGACAGCGCCGTGAGGCGCCACGGACAACCTACGCCTGTGAAAAGACGCAGGCAACCCCACCCAGGCAGGCAGCGGAGCGAAGGCCCCTCTCCCGCGACAGAAGCGAGGCTCGGATAGAGTCCGCCCCGGACATGGCCCACGTTCCCCCACACACTTCGCGATGGCGTGACGCGTTGGGCTCGCTCTCCGCGCGGCTGCTGGTGGCGTTCCTCGTCCCCACGCTGCTGTTCGTCGCGGTGGCGGGCACCGCCGTGTACCAGCTCGCGCGCATCATCCTGGAGGAGGAGCTGGGCACCAGCCTCAGCGCCATCGCCGCCGCCACCGCCACCCAGGTCCACGGCGAGCGGCTGCTCACCGTCGAGCCCGGCGACGACGTGGCGAGCACCCGCACCTGGCGCAACTTCGTCCGGACCTTCGAAAGCATCGCCGAGGCCAGCGGCGTGCGCCGCATCTACGCCGTGGACACGCAAGGCCGGGTGCGCGTGGACGTGGGCGGCGGACTGCCGGTGGGCGCGGAGATGCCGGAGCTGGCGAGGGACAGACTGGAGCTCACCCGCGTCTTCGAGGGCGCGCGCGCCGCCAGTCAGGTGCTCTTCACCGGCTCGGACGGGCGCCTCTACAAGACGGGCTACGCCCCCATCGTCTACGAGGGCCGCGTGGTGGGCGCCGTGGGCGTGGAGGGCAGCGCCGTCTTCTTCGGGCCCCTCCAGGAGCTGTCGCGCACCTTCGCTACCATGGGCGCGGTGGCCCTGACAGCGCTCGCGGTCATCGCCCTGGTGACGGCGCGAGGGCTGGCCCGGCCGCTGCGGCGGCTGATGGCGTCCGCGCTGCGCATCGGCCGGGGCGACCTGACGACGCCCGTGCCGCCGGAGCCCACGCTGGAGATTGGCGTCCTCGCGCGCGAGCTGGAGGACATGCGCGGCGCGCTGGAGAGCCGGGACCGGCAACTGAAGATGATGCTCGCGGGCGTGGCCCACGAGGTGCGCAACCCCATTGGGGGCATCGCCCTCTTCTCCGGCATCCTGAAGGAGGACCTCCAGGCCGGAGCCCACGCGGAGGCCGGCGCGCACGTGGAGCGCATCCAGCGCGAGGTGGCCTACCTCCAGCGCATCGTCGAGGACTTCCTCGCCTTCGCCCGCGAGCAACCGCTGGCGCGCGCGCCCGTGGAGGCCCCCGCCCTGCTCTCCGTCGCCTGCGAGCTGATGGCCGCCGAGGCCAGCGCCCGCGACGTCACCGTGGACCTCGACGCCGCGCCCGCGGTGCTGGAAGCCGACGGCAGCCTCCTGACGGCCGCGCTGGTGAACCTGGTGAAGAACGCGGTGCAGGCCTCGCCCCCCGGCGGCCGGGTGCGGGTGTCCGGCGCGTCCAACGGCGGGCACTACACCATCCAGGTCCGCGACGCGGGCCCCGGCGTGCCCGGCGCGGAGCGCGAGCGCATCTTCGAGCCCTTCTTCACCACGCGCGAGAAGGGCACCGGCCTGGGCCTGCCGCTGGCCCGGAAGATCGCGCTCGCGCACGGCGGCGCGCTGCGGCTGGACTCCGCGCCCGGCGACACGCGCTTCACCCTCACGCTGCCCCTGGGTGAATCACTGAGCGCCGCCGTCACCCCGCCGCGTTGAACTGGCGCGCCATCCGCGACACCTCGTCGGAGACGACGCCCAGCGTGTCGGTGGCCTCCTGCGTGGACTCCAGCCGCTTCAGCGTGGCGTCCATGTGCTGCGACAGGTCCGCGATGGCGTCGAAGATCTGCGCGAAGCCGGCGTCCTGCTGCGTCACCGCGGCGGCAATCTGCCGGGCCGCCGCGGAGTTCTCCTGCGCGATGCGCGACAGCTCCCGCAGCGAGTCCCCCGACGCCCGCATCTGGTCCAGGCCGGCGCCAATCGTCTGGACGCCGACCTCGCCCATCTTCGCCGCGTCACGGATGCCGGTGCTGATGTCCTGGAGGATGCCACGGATGCGCCGGGTGGCCTGGATGGACTGGTCCGACAGGCCGCGAATCTCGCGGGCCACCACCGCGAAGCCCCGCCCCTGCTCTCCCGAGCGGGCCGCCTCGATGGCCGCGTTCACCGCCAGCAGGTGGGACTGGTCCGCCAGGTCCTTCACCGACTCGGTGATTTCACCAATCTGCGAGGTGCTCTGCGCCAGGCGCGTCAGCCGCTCCTGGATGCCGTCCACCACGCGGCGGATGTCCGTCAGCCCGGTGAGGCTCCGCTCCACGGCGGCCTCGCCCTGCTGCCCCAGGACCTCCGAGCGGCGGGCCACCTGGAGCACCGCCTCCGTCTGCTCGACGGCCATCAGCGACGTGCGCCGAATCTCCTCCGACGTCATCTGCGCCTCGTGCAGCGCCGACGCCTGGCGGACCAGGCTCTGCTGGTGCTCGTCGTGCGAGTCCCGCAGGTGGCGTCCCGCGCTGCTCAGCCGCGTGGCCGAGGCGTTCAGCGACAGGGGCAGTTGCCGCAGCCGGACCAGCACCGTGTTCATTCCGGCTGACAAATCCCCCATCTCATCCGTGGAAATCCACGCGGGCGAGACGACGCGGCCGGCGGACAGGGACTCGATGGCCACGCCCACCGCGCCCGCCGCGCTCGCCTGACGGCGCGCCAGCATCCAGGTGGTGACGGCGGGAATCGCCAGCAGCCCGCCCACCCAGGCGAGCCCGAAGGCGAGCTCTCCGGCCAGCGCCCCGCCCATGCCCATCAGCGCCTCCGCCGAGCCGTGCGCGCCCTCCGCCACCAGCATCTGGTGCAGTTCGTCGCGCACGCCCCGCAGCTTCACCAGCACCACGCACCCGCTCAGCAACAACGCGCAGACGCTGGAGCCGATGAAGGTGACGGGCATGAACCACGCCTGCCGGGGCCAGAAGAAGCCGCCGCCCTTGAGCGCCAGCGTCGGGTCCTTGCGCTGCTCCTCCAGCGCCACCGGCAGCAGCACCTTCTCCAGCGTGACGCCAATGGGGAAGCCCAGCACCACGCCGAAGCAGACGCCGATGAGCGTGCCCAACACCACCTGCGACAAGTCCTTCTGCCACAGCAGGCACACGTGGAGGCTGAACCAGACACCGCCCAGCGTCCACGCGCCCCACGAGGAGGCGACGGCGGCGCGCCAGGGCAGGCGGAGGATTCGCTCCAGCCGGGCCCCGGGCGCGTCGTCCGGCCGCGGCCGCAGCGCGCGCTCCACCAGCACGTGCAGCACCAGCGCGGGGTAGGCGATGCCCAGGCCCACGATGATGGGCGGCAGCACCCACGCCACCGCAATCAGGCCCGACATGCCCGCCACGCCCATGGCCATGCCATTGAGATACGCGGCGATGGGCGCCACCGGCAGCACCCACGACATGAACACCTTGAGCGCACGTCCCCGGTACTCCTGGATGACCTTGTCATCGGCATTCATGTGGCGCATCCCCCCGAGGCCTGGCGCTCACACCCCGAGGACGGAGCCGGAAGGCCTCACCCGCAAGTACGGCACTCTCCGGGCGCAGCGGACAGGCGGGTCGCGCCAAAGCTGCCGCCTTCCGGACAGAGCACGCGGCCCGTGAACACTCCGCGGGCCTCCAGGTGTGCGGGAGACCCACCGAGCGGACTGTGCGCGGGTGTCGCGCGATTCAGTCCTTGCAGCACGCGTGGAGCGCGGCGGCATACATCCGCAGCGACTTCCTGGCGGCCGCCTGGACGCGGAAGGGCTCTCCGCTGCTCGCGTCGGTGGACAGCTTGATGATTTCCAGCGCCTCCTCCGGGTGCTGGTCGTCATAGCGCGCGTGCACCTTGAGCCACATCATGGAGTACGCGTCGATGCGCGCGCCCTCCTCGGCATAGGCGCGGAAGGGCTCCACCACCTCGCGGGTCCACACGCCGGTGATGCCCTCCACCGCCCAGTTGGACGCGGCCACGCCCTCCGCCAGCGTCCCGCGCGCGCAGGTGTCCAGCAGGTGCTCGTGCAGCGCCCGCACCTCCGGCAGGGGGCGTTGACGGAAGACCTCGTCCGGCGCCAGGCCAATGCCACGCATCCAGTCGATGAACCACTCGGCGTGCTTCGCCTCCACGCCCAGGTTCTGGAGCAGCCAGCGCCGCGCGCTCGCGTCTCCCGGACGCTGGCCGTAGGTCGTCTTCGCCAGGGACAGGCCCATGTACTTGGGGAAGGCCTCCACGATGGGGAAGAAGTGGGCCAGCACCCGCCGCCAGTGACGCAGCGGCGGGCGCTGGCCGTCGGCCGTCGCGCGGAACAACGGAGGCCAGCAGGCCGTGTTCCAATCCTCGCGCAGGGACTCCAGCATCGACTCCAGCCAGCGGGGATGCGCGGTGGGCGTCAGGTCAGGGGGGACGTAACGGTGGGGCGCGGCTTCGGGCCGAGCCACTTCTCGCGAGACGGGCGACATGGGCGCTGCTCCTGGCTTCCCGGCGGGTGACAGGCCGGCATGACCTCCCTCACCCGCCCAAGCCGGGCGGCATGGTTGCAATCGCTCTCCGGCGGCACCACGGGCCCAAAGGCAGTCAGGCCGCGTTTTCCATATCTTTGTTTCAAATCCGGGTGCGGGCGCGCGTGCACGGTCCGCGGGGCCACACTGCCCCTGACCGCGAGTCCTTGCGCGCTTCCGCTTTCCACCGCTTCACGGCGCGCCCGCCACCACGCGCCGGGCCTTCGCCAGCATGCGGCGCAGCGGCGCTTCGTCCGCGTGCGTCATCGCCTCATCCCAGGTGAGCCACCGCACGCCAAAGGACTCCGCCGGGTCATGCGCCAGGGCGTCGGGGTTCTCCGCCACCACGAGGAAGCGCACGTCCAGGTGGTGGTGCTCCGGCTCGTCGCGGCGCGCGGGGATGGTGTGGAGGTCCACGTCCAGGGGCTGGGGCGCGGTGGGGTGCAGAAAGACGCGACAGCCCGTCTCCTCGCGCGCTTCACGCAGCGCGGTGGCCGCCATCTCGCCCGCGTCCGTGACATCCGCGTGACCTCCGGGCTGGAGCCAGCGCTGGAGCTTGCGGTGGTGCAGCAGGACGACGCGCGCGCCCGCCGGGTCCACCACCACCGCGCTGCCCGTGAAGTGGGCCTCTCGCTGCTCCCGGGAGAAGGGCCGCGCCAGCGCGTGGGCGAAGTGGCGCATCCGTTCCAGGTCCTCCTGTTCCTTCACGTCCTCGGGGACGTGACGCGCGAGCAACGCCTGGAGGGCCATGGAGGACGAGGCATCGGATTCCATGCCTCCCCGTACTGCTCCCGGCCGGGCGGCGCCAGCCCCTTCGCGTGCGATGCGCGCGCGGGTGGAGCGGGCCGGGCCGGATGTGCTCTCATGCGGCGGCCCGGGCGGCCGGCCCTGGGACGTTGGGAGATTCGACTCACGCCATGGCGCGCATCCTCGTCATCGACGACCACGACACGCTGCGGGAAGGGATGACGGTCACCCTCACCCGTTCGGGCCACGCCGTGTCCGCGGTGCGCAGCGGCCAGGACGGCCTGGCCGCCTACCGCAAGGCGCCCTTCGACCTGGTCGTCACCGACCTGAAGATGGACGGCATGGACGGCATCGCGGTGACGAAGTCCCTCAAGGCGCTGGATGCCGCCGCCGTCGTCATGGTGGTGACGGCCTTCGGCACCATTGAAACCGCGGTGCAGGCGATGCAGGAAGGCGCCTACGACTTCATCACCAAGCCCTTCCCGCCGGAGGTGCTGCGCGCCAAGGTGGACAAGGGCCTGGAGCTGGCGTCCACGCGCAAGCAGGTGGAGCGGCTGACGGCGCGCACCGACGCGCACGACACGGACGCGGCCCTCACCCATGGCAACCTGGTGGGCGACAGCGAGCCCATGCAGCGGCTGGTGTCCAACGTCCTCAAGGTGGCGCAGAGCGACGCCACGGTGCTGGTGCGCGGCGAGAGCGGCACCGGCAAGGAGCTGGTGGCCCGCATGCTCCACCAGCGCTCCCCCCGCCGCGACGGGCCCTTCGTCGTCGTGCACTGCGCGGCGCTGGCGGAGACGCTGCTGGAGAGCGAGCTGTTCGGCCACGAGCGCGGCGCCTTCACCGGCGCGGTGAAGCGCAAGCTGGGGCGCTTCGAGCTGGCCGACGGCGGCACGCTGTTCCTGGACGAGATTGGCGAGGTTCCCGCGTCCGTGCAGACCAAGCTGCTCCGCGTGCTCCAGGAGAAGGAAATCCAGCGCGTGGGCGGCGAGGACACCCTCAAGGTGGACGTGCGCGTGGTGAGCGCCACCCACCGGGACCTCCAGGCCGAGGTGAAGGCCGGCCGCTTCCGCGAGGACCTCTACTACCGGCTGCACATCGTCCCGCTGACGCTGCCGCCGCTGCGGGAGCGGCCCGAGGACATCCCCGTGCTGGCCCGCCACTTCGTGGCCAAGCACGCGGTGCGGGTGAACCGGCGCGTCACGGGGCTGGACGACAGCGCGCTGCGCGCCCTGGCCCGCCACGCGTGGCCCGGCAACGTGCGCGAGCTGGAGAACGTCATCGAACAGGCGCTCGTCTTCGCCGAGGGCGAGCGGCTCACGGACCTGGACCTGCCCTCGCACCTCACCGCCACGGGCACCTCGCGCCTCGATGCGGGCCTGCCCGTGCTCCAGGGAGACCGCCCACTTCCGGACATCCTGGAGGACCTGGAGCGCCAGCTCATCGCCCGGGCCTACGAGAAGGCCGGTGGCGTGAAGACAGAGACGGCCCGCCTGCTGGGCATCAAGACGTCCGCGCTGTACTACAAGCTGGAGAAGTACGGCTTCCTGCCCAGGGAGACGCCCCCCGAGGAGGGCTGATCCTCGAAAATCCGTCGTCCACCCCCGCCCCCCATGACTTTTCACCAATGTCCCACCTCAGCCCCCGTCCTCCTGGATGCGCCAGGTGTCCGGAATTGTTGGGCGCCGGGTGGCCATGAGCACCGGGGATGGGCAGGCGGGCTGGCACTCACCTTGCTTCGGGGCTGCCCCTGATGAATCCCCGCGCCCTCGCCCTCCTGCTGAGCCTGCTGCTGGCCATGCCTGGTCAGGCGGCGTCCGGGCTGGAGGCGGTGCGGGGGCGGGCCCAGGTGGCCCGCGCGGAGACGCGCGCCCTGCGGGGACAGCAGCAGGCGCTGCGCGACGAGCTCAACGGGCTGGCGGCGCGCATCGAGACGCTGAAGGCGCGGCGCCAGGGCCGGCTGATGGCGGGGACGGACCTGGAGGACGCGCTGCGTCGCTCGCAGGAGCTGAGCGGCCAGCTCACCCGCCTGGCGCAGGCCGTGGTCGCGGCGGAGGGCGAGGCGGAGCGCGCCCACCTGGCGCTGCACACGGCGCTGTCGGATGAGCTGGCGCGGCTGCTGGCGGCCTGGGAAGGCACGACGGACCGGGGCCAGCGCGCGAAGCTGCTGGAGTCGGTGCGCTCGGTGCGCGCCGAGCGTGAGGCCGTGCGCGCCGCGCTGCCGGCCTCGCAGGTGCCCTCCCTGGACAGGGCCACGGCGGGCGGTGACGACCCGGAGGACCTGCTGGCCCAGGCGGACACGCTCCGCGACACCGGAGACAAGGTGCGCGAGCGGATGAAGGCCCTGCGCGGCCGCATCACTGAAGTGCGCGAGGAGCGCGACCTGGACCGGCGCATGAACGACTTCCTGGGCGAGGAGTCGATGTTCGACGACCACGACCGGCGGCTGCGCCTGCGCATGGGCAGCGACCGGAGCATCCAGGTGGAGCGCTCCGAGCCCGGTACGCCCATGTTCCAGGGCGACGACGCGGCGCCCCCCGGCCCCAACGTGGGGGGCCGTCCCAACGAGGGCGCGGACCCGGACCCAGGCCCGTCTCCAACGCCGACCCCCCTGTCGGCCCGGGCCGCGGACCGCAGGCCCCTGGTCGAAACGCAGCGCGCCCAGGACCTGGCCTCGGGTGGGCCCGTGGACCTGGGCGCGATGGAGGCGGAGGCCGCGCGGCTGGAGGCGCTGGCCCGGGAGCTGGAAGGCCGCGCCACGAAGCTGGAGCGGCGCGCGCGGGAGCTGGGCGTCCCCTGAGGGACACGTCCCTGACGCCGCCTACAGCAGCCCGGTCTCCACCTGGAGCTTCACCACCGCCTGGAGCCGCACCTCGCGCTCCGGCATGCGGCCCCGGCCGCGGATGATGATGCTCATGGTCGGCGCGGAGACATAGGGCTGCAGCTCCACGTTGTCCACGCGCAGCGACAGCACGGGGTTGGGCGGCCGCAAGTCGAGCTGGGCCACGTCCTGGCGCGAGGCGATGCGCTCCTCCCGGTCCCCGGCGCGGGCGTAGAACTCCACCGAGTCCAGGAAGGTGAGGTCCTGGTCATTGGGGCTGAGGACCTTGAGCGTGAGGGACTCCACCTTGACGGACGTCACCTCGCGCTTGCGGATGCCCTGGTTCTTGAAGTCCTGGTTCTTGTCGAAGTCCATCCCCGCGAAGCTGCTGATGGCGGGCAGCCCGTTGAGGAGGGTGACGTCGCCAGGGGGGCCCGCGGGCACGGTCGACTCCCCTTTCACCTCGGTGGTGAAGGTGGAGGAGGCGCAGGCGGACAGGCCGAGGCTGGCCGCCACCAGTAGAGACACGAGGCGCATGGGCTCAATGTAACGGGCCGCTGGGGGCGCCGTCACCGGTGGGAGCGACCGGACGGCCGCCCCTGCCCTCCTGCGACGGGGTATGGTGCGCGGCGCCGTGGCCCGCTCCTTCGCACCGCTACTGCTCGTCCTCGCCATGCTCGCCGCCGCACGTGCGCCCGCAGCCGAGTGGGAGGGGGCGCTGAGGGGCTCCGCGCGCCTGCTGCTGGACACCAACGCGCCGCGGGACTACTCCGACAGAGACACGCCCGGGGCGGAGCGGGACTTCGCCCTCAGCCTGCTCGGCGCCGCCGAGGGACGCGGCTCCTTCGAGCGCGCCCAGTTGGTGGGCCGCTACGAGCTGGGCGCGCGCAAGTACGTCCTCTACCAGGAGGAGGACACGCTGGTGCAGTCGGGCGCGGTGGAGGCCTCCCACGCGCTGGGCACGTCGCTGGGTATCGGCCTGGAGGGCCACGCGAAGGACCGGCGGGGCGGCTCGCGCTCGTACTCGGACCTGGGGACCACCGCCTTCCTGGAATACGCCCCGGACGTGCGCCTGGCGCTGCGAGTGCGGGCGGGCGCCCGGCGCTTCGTGTACCGGCCGGACCCCACCGCCAACTTCGGCGGCCCCGAGGTGGGCGTGCTGGGCCGCTACCGCTTCGACCGCCGGCACAGCCTGTCCGTCTTCGGTGACTGGAACGCCCGGCGCTTCGGCACCGCGCCCCGGGCACGGCCTCCGGGGGCGGGGGGAAGCTCGGGGCTCCTCCCCGGCCGGCGCCAGGACGGGGCCCTGACGGCGGGGGCGTCGTACACCTACCGGGGCCCGGTGGCCCTGGGGCTGACGTACGCCTTCCAGGAGCTCTCCTCCAACAGCTACGGCGAGACGCTCCGGCGCCACCGGGTGTCCGCCAACGCCGGCGTCCGGCTGCCCTGGCGGGTGACGCTGCTGGCGCAGGGCTCGCTGGGCCTCACCCAGTACCCGGACGGCATCTATCTCTCCCCGGAAATCATCCTGGTGGAGGAGGACGAGGGGCAGAACTCGCTCTCGGCGAAGCTGGCCCGGCCGCTGACGGACACCCTGGACCTGGAGGCGTCCTGGGGCATCTGGAGCACCCGGCTGCCCCGGAACGCGCTCACCTACACGCGCCAGGTCTTCAGCGTCGGCTTCACCTGGCGCTACTGAGGGCGGCGGCCTACGCCAGGTCGGCGATGCGCTCGTCGATTTCCTCGGCGAGCCCCGGGTGCCCCTGGGCCAGGGCGTGCGCCCTGGCCCGCTCCAGCACCTCGCGCGCCTTGCCCGCCTCCCCCGCCCCCGCCCAGGCATCCCCCAGGGCCACCATGGCGGCCGCGTAGGTGGGGTCCAGCCGGACGGCGGCCTCCAGGGCGTGGGCGGCCTCGGGGTACTGCCGCCGCTCCAGGTACAACTTCCCGAGGGAGAAATGGCTCATGGGGGAGTCCGGGAAGTCCGCCACCATCTTCTTGAACTGTTCCAGCCGGGCGTCGCTCATGGACACCAGGAGATAGAGGACCGCTTCCGTGTTGCCAAGGGTGCGGTAGGGTGCGCCGCACATGGCCACGAAGAAGAAGACGACCGCGAAAAAGACCACCACCCGGGCCCCGGCGGCCCGGAAGAAGACGGTATCGGGCAAGACGCCCGCGAAGAAGAAGGCCCCTGTCGCCAAGAAGGCCTCGGCGGCGAAGGCCCCCGCCAAGGCGCCCGCGAAGAAGAAGAAGGCGAAGCTCCCAGTCGCCCCGCCCCAGAAGGCGGGCCCCGCGGAGAACCCGGCCGCCAAGGCGCTGGCGCACCGCATTGGCAACCTGCTGCTCGACAAGAAGGCGCAGGACGTCGTCATCCTCGACGTGCGCGGGATGACGTCCTACGCGGACTACTTCGTCATCGCCTCCGCGGAGACGGACCGTCAGGTGAGCGCCATGGCGGAGAACGTCCAGGTGCAGCTCAAGACGGGGGACGCGCCCCTCCGCCCCATCGGCACCGAGGGCTTCGAGACGGGCCAGTGGGTGCTGCTGGATTACGGCGAGGTGGTGGCGCACCTGTTCCTCACCGACCTGCGCGCGCACTACGACCTCGAGGGCCTCTGGGCCGACGCGTCCCGGGAGAAGCTGGCCTGAGGTGAAGGTCCGGCTCCTCTCCATCGGCAAGGACCGCTCGGGCCTGTATGAGCCCGCGGTCCAGGAGTACGCCAGACGCCTGGGCCACTACACCCGCTTCGAGCTGGTGGAGCTGTCCGAGGCCAGCGGCAAGCGGCTCAAGCCCGGGGACGCGAAGGCCGCCGAGGCCGAGGCGATTCTCGCCAGGCGCAAGCCACAGGACTGGCTGGTGGCCCTGGACGAGCGCGGCGCGCTGCTCGACTCCGTCGAGCTGAGCCGCTACGTCGGCAAGGCGCAGACGGGCGCCAAGGATTTGCTGTTCATCATTGGCGGGGACGAAGGGCTCGACGCCAGCGTGCGGGACGCGGCGAACCTCACCTTGTCCTTGTCCAAGATGACGCTGCCCCACCGGTTGGCGCGCGTGGTGCTCATCGAGCAGCTCTACCGCGCGTTCACCATCCTCAAGGGCGAGCCGTACCACAAGTAGGCGGCCGGGCACGGGCCCCGGACCCACCGTCAGGCGTGGCGCGCGGGTGCCGTCATCCCGGGCATGCGCACTGACGCCTCGACTGAAACGCTCCCCTCTTCCGCGCCGCGGGCGCCCGTGCGTGTCATCGCCTCCTCCCAGTCCTGGGTGGAAGGCGAGGCGGTGCGGCAACTCGAAGCCATGGCCCGCCTGCCCGGTATGAAGCTGGCGGTGGGCCTCCCGGACCTGCACCCCGGCAAGGGTGCCCCGGTGGGCGCGGCCTTCACCTCCGAAGGCTTCCTCTATCCCTACCTGGTGGGCAGCGACATCGGCTGCGGCATGGGCCTGTGGAACGTGGACCTGCTGGCACGCAAAGCCAGACCCGAGCGTTGGGCCGGCAAGTTGGACCTGGAGGGCCCGTGGACGGGTGACACGGAAGGTTTCCTCCAGGAGCACGGCGTGAAGTCCTCGGGCTACGAGGCCGCGCTGGGCACGGTGGGCGGCGGCAACCACTTCGCGGAGCTGCAGCGGGTGGACGCGGTCCATGATTCGAAGGTCTTCAGCGCCCTGGGCCTGGAGGCGGACCGCTTGCTGCTCCTGGTGCACTCCGGTTCGCGCGGCCTCGGCGAGGCGATTCTCCGGGCCCACGTGGACCGGCACGCGGCGGGCGGGCTCGCGGACGACTCACCCGACGCGCGGACCTACCTCACGCGCCATGACCACGCGGTGGAGTGGGGCCGGGCCAACCGGGCCCTGGTGGCGCGGCGGATGCTGGACGGCATCGGCGCGATGGGCCAGCGAGTCCTCGACGTGTGCCACAACAGCGTCACCCCTCGGCGTGACACGGGACGGACGCAGTGGCTGCACCGCAAGGGCGCGGCGCCGTCCGACGAAGGGCCGGTGGTGATTCCCGGCAGCCGAGGCGCCCTGAGCTACCTGGTGATTCCCACGGGCGAGAGCCACACCAGCGCGCACAGCCTGGCGCACGGCGCGGGCCGCAAGTGGACGCGCACCGCAGCGCGAGAGCGGATGCGGGAGCGCTTCACGGCGGAGTCCCTCACGCGCACGTCCTTCAAGAGCCACGTGGTATGTGAGAACAAGGACCTGCTCTTCGAGGAGGCTCCGCCCGCGTACAAGCCCATCGACCGCGTGGTGACGGACCTGGTCGAAGCGGGGCTGGTCCGCGTGGTGGCCACCCTGGCGCCGGTGCTCACGTACAAGACGCGCGCCCGCTCGGAGTAGGACGCCCGGCTCGCGGCCTTGAACGGAGTCTGACGCATGGCGCCAGCGGCGCTGGCGGTGAGTCGCGCGGTGGCGGGGTGAGGCGTCCTCGCTGGCGCCCCCATTGAACGCCTGGGAGGCGGGCGGCCGGCCCTGCTTGACGCCCCTGGAGATGCGGCGCGGCCCCCGGTGGAACCCGCCCGCTTTTTGTCCTCTCCCGTCTGACGCCTGCGTGGTTAGGGTTCGGAGCATGACGCCCGCGCACAAGGTCCTGCTCTGCATCCTGGATGGTTGGGGTATCCGCCAGGAGCGCGACAACAACGCCATCCTGCTGGCCGGCACGCCGCACCTCGACAAGCTGGCGAGCCCCTACCCCTTCACCGAGCTGCAGACGGCCGGCCTTGCCGTGGGCCTGCCCGAGGGGCAGATGGGCAACTCCGAGGTGGGCCACACCAACATCGGCGCGGGGCGAATCGTCTACCAGGACCTGGTGCGCATCAACCGCGCCGCGGAGTCCGGTGAGCTGGCGCAGAACCCCGTGCTGCGCGCCGCGTTGGACGGCGTGAAGGCGGACGGCAAGGCGCTGCACCTGCTGGGGCTGGTGTCGCCCGGCGGGGTCCACTCGTCCATGGACCACCTGTTCGCGCTGCTCAAGGCCGCGAAGGAGCGCAACGTGGCGCACGTCTACGTGCACGCCTTCCTGGACGGGCGAGACACGCCGCCGCAGAGCGCGCTGGGCTACATGGAGGAGCTGGAGCGCTTCCTCCATGAGACACAGACGGGCCGCATCGCCACCGTGAGCGGGCGCTACTACGCCATGGACCGCGACAAGCGCTGGGACCGCGTGCAGCAGGCCTATGAGGCCCTGGTGTTCGGCCGCGGGCCCAAGGCGCCGGACGCGCTGAGCGCCATCCGCGCGTCCTACGCGGAGAAAGTCACCGACGAGTTCGTGAAGCCCACGGTGCTGGCCGGCGGCGACGGCACGCCGGTGGGCCGCATCCAGGACGGCGACGCGGTGCTCTTCTTCAACTTCCGCGCGGACCGGGCGCGGGAGCTGACGCAGGCGTTGGCGTTCCCGGAGTTCAAGGAGTTCGACCGGGGCGGGCTGCGGCTGGGCCGCTACCTGTGCATGACCCAGTACGACGAGACGTTCAAGCTGCCGGCGCTCTTCGAGCCGGACCAGCCGCAGGACATCTTCCCGGAGCTGCTGTCGCGCCAGGGGCTGCGCCAGTTCCGCACGGCGGAGACGGAGAAGTACGCGCACGTCACGTTCTTCTTCAACGGCGGCCGCGAGGTCACCTACGCGGGTGAGGACAGGCACCTGGTGCCCAGCCCGCGCGACGTGAAGACGTACGACTTGAAGCCGGAGATGTCCGCCTACGAGGTGACGGCCGAGCTGGTGAAGCGGCTGGACTCCGGGAAGTACGACTTCGCGCTGGTGAACTTCGCCAACCCGGACATGGTGGGCCACAGCGGCCGGCTGGACGCGGCGATGAAGGCGGTGAAGGTCGTGGACGAGTGCCTGGGCGCGCTGGGCAAGGCGTGCGAGCGCAACGGCTGGGTGCTGGCCATCTCCGCCGACCACGGCAACTGCGAGCAGATGGTGGACCTGGAGACGGGCGAGCCGCACACCGCGCACACGCTCAACCCGGTGCCCTTCCACCTCATCCACCCGGACTTCCGGGGGCAGAAGCTGCGCCCGGGCATCCTCGCGGACATCGCGCCCACCCTGTGCAAGGTGATGGGGCTGCCGCAGTCGAAGGAGATGAACCGGCAGGGTCTGCTGCCGTGATGCGCGCGGGGCGCGGCCAGTGCTGAAGGCGCTGCTGGATTTGCTCTATCCGCCTTCGTGCCTGGCGTGCACGAAGGTGCTGCCGGGCCCCGAGGGCTTCTTCTGCGAGACGTGCGACACCGCGCTGGAGCGGCTGCCACCCGCGTGTTGCCGCACCTGCGCGGAGCCCGGCGCCTTTCCCGGGGACACCTGCCCCCGGTGCCGCGCCTCGCCGCCGCCCTTCACCCGCGCCTGGGCGCCCTTCGCGCACGAAGGGCCCCTGGCGCGCGCCATCCACCGCTTCAAGTACGAAGACCACCCCAACCTCGCGGGGCCGCTGGGGGAGCTGCTGGCGGGCGAGGCGCACAGCTTCCTCAGCCGCGCGCCGGGGCTGGTGGTCGCGTTGCCGCTGCACAAGCGCCGCTATCACGCGCGCAAGTACGACCAGGCTCAACTGCTGGCGGGCGCGCTGGCGAAGGCCACGGGGCGGCAGGCGCCGGTGGGCCTGCTGACGCGACACCGCGAGACACAGCGGCAGGTGGGGCTGAGCGAAGCGGACCGGGCGAGCAACGTCGACGGGGCCTTCGCCGCGTCGTCCCGTGTCTCCGGACAACGTGTGCTGCTGGTGGACGACGTGTTCACCACCGGCGCCACCGCGAGGGCGGCGGCCTCGGCCCTGCGTGAAGCGGGCGCCGTCCAGGTGGAGATGCTGACGCTGGCGCGCGCCTTCAGCCTGGAGTGAGCGGAAGGCGATTGGCGAGCTGCTTCTGGGAGGAGCGGACCCGCTCCAATTCGGCCTGGCGCCTACGGCTGGGCCTGGAGCGGCTTCAAGAGTCCGGCCCGGTCCAACAGCTCCCGCACCCGCTCAGCCAGCGCCACATGCTCCGGGTTGCCGACTGTGAAGCGCTCGGGCGTGAGAACGATGAGGGTGCCCTTGTCCTTTACCTGCTCGATGCGAACGGGGGCAGGAAGCGGGGGCACTACGCCCCGATTCCGCGAAAGGTATGTCCCCCATCCCACGAACGTGCCGGTGTCCGCGAACTCGGATACGGCGTCGCGATGACGGTCAGACGTAAAGACCCCCCACTCAGGTTCCCATGCCAGCACCATCGCGCGCATCACTTGCGTGAGCATGGGCGCAGACAAGAGTCGCCCCGCGACATCCCCGATTGACGGAGGGGCCCACACGCAGAGGTCCACTGTCTGAGGCGATGGAGAGCCACAAGAAAAGTTGACCACACTACTCGCGCTGGACTCTCCATTCCACGCCGCGAAGAAGATCTCACCATCCCCGATTCGATACTTCTTCTTCGCAAACAAGCCAAGGAAGGTCTCGGCACTCGGCAAGAATTCGGTTTTGAGGGCAGCATCCCGAGAAGCAGCCTGTTCAAACCATCTTGCAAGGCTTTGATCCACGGCAGACAGGTTCCGAAAAAAAAGCTCGGCTCGCCGGGAGTAGGCCTCTAGCGACTCAGGTCGTCCAGGCCAATACACGCCAGAATAGTAGCTGTCGACCATTCCCTAGCCCCTACTCAGTTCGGCGGCGTGTGGATGACTGAGATTCTTCCCAAGCCGTTTCGCCTGAAGAGAACTCGCACATAGTCCGCGACCCGGCTCTCCGCACAGTGCCACTCAATGGGGAACCCACGGGAAACACGTTGTTGGCTCCTCGCTTGTTTGACCATGCCCATGAACCCCTCGAACCATCCTCCTTGCTCCACACCCTGCCCAAGAAACTTCTCATAGCCTGGACCTTTTGCCTCTAGCAACGAGGCACCGTTGAACCCATCGAACTTCACGTTGTCGATCTCGTAAACCTGTCCCTCGGGCGCTGAAGCGACCTGGGCCTGATACCTTCGGGCAGGTTCCTCCATGTGCTCCTTGGCAGGCCGCCAGCGCCCGGGCCCCTTCGACGGTGCGCCGTCCTTCGCAGCGGTGTCAGCCCGCTGAAGGATGATGGCCGCCCCAGGCCCGCCGCTCAGCACCGCCGCCGCGCGCCCCACCGGCGCCGCCACAAGTCGCATCGCGACGGTGCCCTGGGCGGACAAGACGAGCGCGGGCACTTCCGCCGTGGCGAGCGCCGTCCCCTCCAACGTACGCGTCGCGGCCGACGCCGTCCCCCAGGTGGCGATGAGGTTCGTCACCAGCTTCGAGACGGCCTGCACCTGCTCACCCCGGGTCATGTACCCGAAGCGCTCCAGGTACTCGGGGGACGACCTCAACAGCGCCACCACCCCGGCCGGCAGCTCCCTCAGCGCCGCGAGGCTCTCCGCTGGCGACGTCGAGAAGAACTTCCCCACCGCGAGGGCCAGCCCGACGAAGGCCTCCTCCGCCCCGTCCAGCGTGCGGCTGACGACGTCCGCATCATCATGCACGTCCGCCAGCGGGAAGCCGCTCTCCTCCCGCAGCTCATCGTCCAGCAGCCGGAAGACTCCCGTCCGCCCGTCGTAGAAGCGCCCCAACTCGAAGCCATGGGCGCGGAAGGCTCCGTCCTTCCACCCGACGTCCGCCACCCGCTGCTGCGTCCGTCCGCTGCGCACCCACGCAAGCCGCCCGTCTGGCCGCAGCACCGCCACGTACCTGAAGCGCTCCACCCGGCGCGCCAACTCGGCCCGCGACACCTCCCCCGTCGCCAGCACCTCCCGCAGCATGAAGCCCACCGCGAGCCGCGCCGGGAACTGGCCCAGCGTCACGTCCCTCCCCATCAACGCTTGGAGGAGTCGCGCCGCGTGCTTCGGAGTGAGTGGGTTGCCCGCGACAGGCCGCGCGTCCCGTGCTTCCAGGCCCGCGTTGCGAAGCAGGACGTCGAATTCATCCTCCTGCCCGCGCGCCCCTCCCAGGAGCATCCCGTCCCGGAACAGGTGGCGCCGGTGAAGCGGTTGCCTGGACGCGCCTTCCGCCGCTTCGGCCTCGGGCTCGTACTCGGCGTCCTCGCCCGAAGCGGTCCACCGCTCCCCCGGAAGCGCCGCGCGCTGATGGAGCGTCTCCCTGCGAGTCGACGACTCAACCCCGGCGCAGCCCGTGAGAAGCAGGGCGACACCCACCACCCAATGGCCAGCACGCATTCCTCACCCCCGCGCCTCCCTCAGGGAAAGGCAATCGGTGGAAATCCTGGCACGCGCGCCTGACACGTCCAAGCATCCATCCAGGGATGCCGAGCCTCCTCATCCGCTCCTATGGTTTGGCCTGGAGCGGCTTCAAGAGCCCGGCCCGGTCCAGCAGCTCCCGCACCCGCTCAGCCAGCGCCACATGCTCCGGGTTGTCCGCCGTGAAGCGCTCGGGTGTGAGAACGATGAGGGTGCCCTTGTCCTCTACCTGCTCGATGCGCACGGGGGCAGGAAGCGGCGGCACCGTGCCCCGATGACGCGCGAGGTACGTCACCCACCCAATCTGGACATTTGCCCGTCCGGTTGAGTCGGCAATTTCCCGATGTGCATGAGACATGGCAACACCCCAATCAGGGTCTAATGCTGTCGCCATGCTCCTAAGAAGCCCGCTTAAAACTCGTGCCGTCAAGACGCGTTCAGCACTTGCACCGTGAATGGGCAGCTCAAAGAGCCAGAAGTTGTTAACCCATTCGGAGTAGATGCCCACGGCTGCATCAAAACTGCATGCGTCGGAATCTTCAGAGGCGCCGTTCCATCCGCCTATTCGATAACCAAGATCTTCATGATGCCGATCCTTGGTGCGCTCCAGCGCCTTTGCGAGTTCAGCCTGATTGGGCGTGACCGGCTTTTTCCAAGCGTCCTTTCGCGCCTTGCTCTGCCTGAACCAGCTAGCGAACGACGCCTCAACTCCAGCGATAGATTCGAGCAAGGCCACCACGCGAGATGCGCATTCATCCGATGATTCCTTGCGCGCGCGCCAGTATGCAGCGGCATAGTAAGTCTCCACCACTCTCGTCTCCTCATCAAAGGGGAGGTGTGAAAACAACCTCGATCCCTTTAATTCCTCTGTCCTGAAGTAGCTTCCGAAGTGCAGGGACAGCGGTTTCCTCTGCTACGTGCCAACGAATGGGCATCCCTTTGGCCGCCTTCACCTGTCGGAGCGCCTGTTCGCCAAGAGCCTTCGCCCCCGAGTTTTTGAACCAGCGTTTCGGGTCGAGTTCTTCGAAGAACCTGGCATAGCCCGGCCCCTTCGCCTCCAGCAGCACCCCTGCATCGAACCCATCGAACTTCACGCCTCCCCTGTCCCTGCCGACGCCTCCGACCCAGTATGCCTCGTCCGCTGAATGTCCCGCGATTTGTTCCTGGTAGCGCCGGGCCCGTGGGGACATGGACTCCTTCGCCGGCCCCCACTGGCCGGGCCCCTTCGACGGTGCGCCGTCCTTCGCGGCGGTGCCCGCCCGCTGAAGAATGATGGCCGCCCCAGGCCCGCCGCTCAGCACCGCCGCCGCGCGCCCCACCGGCGCCGCCACAAGTCGCATCGCGACGGTGCCCTGGGCGGACAAGACGAGCGCGGGCACTTCCGCCGTGGCGAGCGCCGTCCCCTCCAACGTACGCGTCGCGGCCGACGCCGTCCCCCAGGTGGCGATGAGGTTCGTCACCAGCTTGGAGACGGCTTGTACCTGCTCGCCCCGCGTCATGTACCGGAAGCGCTCCAGGTACTCGGGAGACGACTTCAGCAACGCCACCACGGCGGCGGGCATCTCCCGAAGTGCCTCGAGGTTGTCCGCCGGAGACGTCGAGAAGAACTTCCCCACCGCGAGGGCCAGCCCGACGAAGGCCTCCTCCGCCCCGTCCAGCGTGCGGCTGACGACGTCCGCATCATCGTGGACGTCCGCCAGCGGGAAGCCGCTCTCCTCCCGCAGCTCATCATTCAGCAGCCGGAAGACACCCGTCCGCCCGTCGTAGAAGCGCCCCAACTCGAAGCCATGGGCGCGGAAGGCTCCGTCCTTCCACCCGACGTCCGCCACCCGCTGCTGCGTCCGTCCGCTGCGCACCCACGCAAGCCGCCCGTCTGGCCGCAGCACCGCCAGGTGCCTGAAGCGCTCCACCCGGCGCACCAACTCGGCCCGCGACACCTCCCCCGTCGCCAGCACCTCCCGCAGCAGGAAGCCCACCGCGAGCCGCGCAGGGAACTGGCCCAGCGTCACGTCCCTCCCCATCAACGCTTGGAGGAGTCGCGCCGCGTGCTTCGGAGTGAGTGGGTTGCCCGCAACAGGCCGCGCGTCCCGTGCTTCGAGTCCCGCGTTGCGAAGCAGGACGTCGAATTCGTCCTCCTGCCCGCGCGCCCCTCCCAGGAGCATCCCGTCCCGGAACAGGTGGCGCCGGTGAAGCGGTTGCCTGGACGCGCCTTCCGCCGCTTCGGCCTCGGGCTCGTACTCGGCGTCCTCGCCCGAAGCGGTCCACCGCTCCCCCGGAAGCGCCGCGCGCTGATGGAACGTCTCCCTGCGAGTCGACGACTCAACCCCGGCGCAGCCCGTGAGAAGCAGGGCGACTCCCACCACCCAATGGCCAGCACGCATTCCTCACCCCCGCGCCTCCCTCATGGAAAGGCAAGCGGCGGAAACCCTGGCACACATGCCTGACACTTTCAGGTGAACCGCTGCACTGGCAAAGCCTGACGCCATGACGCAGACGCTCCCACCTGGCGATTCAGGGGAACGTCACGTTGCCAATCGTGACCGTCCGGGGGCCGTCGGCCTCCCACAGCTTGAGTGAGAATGCACCGCGTGCTGATTCGGCCGGCGCTTCCGCTTCGACAACCACCCTGGCAGTCTGGCCCGATGTGATGGGCGATGACTGCCAGACATTGAGCACTTTCAGCTCGGTTCCTGGAGAACCGCGAAGCGTGGCGCCACTGACAACCCACGGCCGTTCTCCCCGCAGGTCATGCAGTAAGACTTCAAGCGCGACGCGGGCCTTCGCGCGGTAGCTCTGGACCCTGAAAGGCTTGAGGGCGTTCCTCGGGTCTGAGGCAACCGTGTTGGTCACGCTCCAGCCAGCCACACCGTTCGCATCGACGCCGCCTGTCGCAAGCAGTCCGGCCAGCCCCCCCGGGGCACCACGCTCCGCCACCAGGCGCGCGTTTTCTTCCATGCAGCGCAGCGTCTCGGAGCGCGCCTCCCGCGCCTCCTGCTGGTACGACTCCACGGTCCTCGCGTTCCGATACACCTCGACGACGCTGTCCGCGCGTGCGGGATGAATTGTCAGCAGGAACGACGCGCCAGGAGGTGCCGCGCCGTCGCGGAACCGCACCGACATTCGGAACTTCTCCCCAGGCTGCCCCCGCCCCGAGGGAACCAACCGCATCGTCGTGCGGCCGATGTCGACATTCGAGAAGCTGCTGCTCCCCTCCACGGCGACCCCGTCTTGAGCCAGTTCTGAATCGAAGAGAATCACGGTGGACAAGCCGGGGCTGACCGCGATCTCTGTCAGTGCCCCGGAATCATCTGGCCCCAGCTCAATGCGCCGAGCGCCGCTCCCCGACGCCAGGGCTCCCTGAGCCTGGGCCCCCTCCGCCACGAGCGCGACCAGGAGGAGAATGACCGGTGATGTTGCACGCATCCGTCCGCGACTCCCTCATGCGGCACCGCGCCGCATCAATCAAACGCATCCACCGCTCTCACGTCCCCAGTCGTGAAGACGCGCGCCGACGCGGGGCTGTCATCCCCTGGCTCTCTCGCCAGGCCCTTCACCAGGGACTCGGATTCCAGCTCCAAGCAAACGGGGAAGCGCTTCCCATCACGGGTGCGCGCATGGGTGAACCGCCCGTAGACCCGGTCACTCACGATGAGTCTCCCGGAGAAGAGCGTGCCGTCCGGCATGCGGTTCCAATCAGCGAGCAGCCGCAGCTCCGCCGGGCCATCGGTCACCTTGATGACCTGCGGATGGTCGACCAGAAAGGTCACGCCCCAGTGGTCTCCCACCTTGACGCCCAACCTCTCCATCACCTCGACAGCGCGCTCAGGACACGGCTCAGGGGGAGGCGGTGGGCGCACCTGCGCGCCAGGGCACGCCAACCCCATACAGGCCGCAGCGGCGACAATCGGCCTTCGCATGGCGCCAGCGCCCTTCCTGGCGGGCTTCGGTGGCGTCGGGCTCTCGGTCTTCTCCATCTTCACGGGTGTGGCCTCGGGCAGCATCGCAGGGGCAGCGACGGCCGCAGGGGTGGACTCCGCGCCAGAGGGGAGAGCTGCGGCGCGGACAGCTTGGGACGAACTCCCAGGCCGCGCTACTTCCTGACGGGTCGGCGCAGGCACCGCGACGCGTGGCGTGCGCCAGCCCCACACCAGCCCCGCTGAGACGCACCCCACGAGCAACGCCATGGCCCCCATGCGCCAGCCTCGGGAGCTGCGCACGGGCCTTGGCGTCCGTGCCGCAGCGGCCTCCGCTTCCATCAGCAGAGCCGGTCCCTCCCACAGGGGCGGCAGCTCCCGCTTCGGCCGCTTCCCACGCCGGGGCCGGCGCAGCGGTTCGTTCAGCCACTGCTCGTGACTGTCCATCCCCCCTTCCGTCGTCGCCGTGTCCTCGCCGTAGGCGTCGCACAGCGGAACGTCCCAGGCCGCGTCCGCTCCTTGAAGGAGCGCCTCCAGCGCTACACGAAGCGCCCCCGCGCTCGGCGTCCGCGAGGCCGGCGTCTTCGCCAGCAGCGCCATGCACACCTCGCTGAGCGCCACGGGCACCCGGTCATTCACCTGACACGGAGGAAGCGCCTCGTTCGCGATGACGGCATCCGCCAACATGAAGTGGTCGGTCGGAAAGGGCGGGCGCGCCGTCAAGAGCCGGTAGAGGACCACGCCCAGCGCCCACAGGTCGTCCGAGGCGCCCGGTGTGAAGAAGGCCCTTGGCACGCGGGCGTTCCGCCGGAAGAAGCTCCACGCCTCCGGGGAGCGGTACTCGGGTGTCCCTGGCGGGAGGATGTCCACTGTGATTCCGGGTGCCCCCGCGTAGTCCCCGACACCGAAGTCCACCAGCTTGGCCACGCCATCCGAGGCGCGCACCATGACGTTGAGCTCCTTCACGTCGCGGTGAAGCACTCCCGCCTCGTGGGAAGCCTCCAGCGCCCGCGCCACGTCCAGCACCACGCGCGCCACCTGCCGCGCAGAGGGGTTCTCCTCGGACGCCCAGACGTCCAACTGCCGCCCTTCCACGTACTCCATGACGATGACGCCGAGCGTAGGGGACGCCACCGGCCACACCCCGAAGCCGTGAATGCCCACCACGTTGGGGTGGTCCAGCTTCAGCAGGATGGAGACTTCGCGCTCCACCCGCCCGCCCACGCGCGCCAGGTCCAACAACTTGAGCGCATAGGCCCGCCCCTCGCACCGCGCGAGATACACGGCCCCGAAGCCGCCACTGCCCAACCGGCGCTCCACCGTGTAGCCCATCACCTGGGCTCCGGGAGAAAGCTCCGCGAGGGCAGGCTCCCTCACCCTCATGGCGCCCTTCTCCTGGCTTTCCGGCCCTCGGTCATGAGGACGCCCTCCCAATCGGGCGCGCAACCTACCCAAGATGCGACCCGGCGGGGAGTTCCCTTCGCCTGCCGCCTCATGTCGCTGAACGTCTGGCATCCAGCACCAGACCCTGGACGTCCAGCATTCACGTCAGCTACGAAGAAGGCATGCGAACGGCCGCACAGGGGCATCCGCGCCGCGTGGTGCTGGACGCGGAGCCCAACCCGTTGCTGAGATACACCGGCGCCATGTCTCGCCACACAGAACCGCCCGCCCGCCACTTCCACCGCGCGCGGCGGTTGGACGCGGCTCGGGGCCGAGCGGCGCTCGGCCTCCTCTCCGCTGGGACGCTCCATGAATGAAGAACTGGCAATCACCATCGGCACCGCCGCTCGTGAAGCACGGGAGAAGTTGGGGATGACTCGGGCCGAGGTGGCCGAACGCGTGGGCCTGGTGGAGCCCGCCTACCGTCGAATGGAGCGAGGGAAGGTGCTGCCCAGCGTCACCGTCCTCCACCGCCTCAGCCTGACCCTGGGCCTCTCCCCCGAAGTCCTGCTTGGCACGGCACCCCAGGGGACGGCGAAGAAGCCCTCGCGCGCGCCGCTCCTGGATGCCGAGACGGCCGAGCTGCGCCGGCTGCTCGCCCTCGCGCGGAAGTTGGACGCGGAGAAGCTGGATGCGCTCCTCCACGTCGCCGACGCCCTGACTCGCTAATCTTCTTCCCCGAGCGCGCCGAGTTCGTGCGCGTCCAATCCCTCCGGGTACAGGCCCGCCTCACCGAACTCCACCACGTCACGGAGGCAGCTCCCCTCCGCGATGACGCGGGCGACCTCTTGCCGGGCATCCTGCCGCCCATAGGACGGGTACCGCTTCGTCAGGGCCGCGCGCAGAACGCCTCCCATGTCCGCCGCCGTCGCGAAGCGCTCATCCGGGACGATGCGTAGCGCTGAATGGAGAAGGGCCTTCACATCCGGAGACAGCCCCGCCACCGCGGCCTCGACCTCCGCCGGACTGAAACTGGAGAGCAGCACGCGCATCTGCGTGAGCGGAAGGGACGTGAACTGCTCGGCCCGCAGCGAGCTCAGCCCCTCGGGGGGCGACGGCACGTCCTCCACGTCGAAGAGGTGCTTCCCCGTCAGCAGCTCCACGAGCACCACGCCCAGGCTGAAGATGTCGGAGGCCGGGGACAGCGGCAGTCGCTCCAGGTACTCAGGGGAGGCGTAGGCCACGTCGCCTCGGACGAGATTGGCGGGGGACTCCAGCCGCCCCACCATGAGAGAGTAGGCCGCCCCGAAGTTGGCCAGCTTCACCCCGCCGTGCGCCCCCAGGTAGAGGTGCCGGGGGTTGACGTCGCGGTGGATGATGCCCAGCGGCCTGCCATCCTCGCCGCGCAATGTGTGGGCGTAGTGCAGGGCATCGGCGATTTCCGCGCCGATGTAGAGGGCCAACGCCTCGGACACGGGCCTGCCCCGGGCCATGCCCGCGCTCACGAGCGTGTCCAGCGAGGGCCCTTCCACGTACTCCATGACGACGTGAGGCGTGTTCCGGTGAATCTTCAGGTGGAAGACCTGGGCGATTCCGGGGTGATTGAGCCGGAAGGCCAATTGAATTTCATCCGAGAGCCGTTTGCGCTCCTCGTAGGTAGAAGGGCTGGGCAGACGCCGCACGAGGCACCGCCCCGGCACCTCCTCTTCCAGCGCGTATCGGAGCGCTTGAAGGAGCACCTCGCCCGTTGGCATCCGCACCAACTCACGCACGGCCTCATAACGGACGCCGCCCACCGTAAAGAGGGGCTGGGGTGCGTCCGGAGTCGCGGGTGGACGGGGAACGCGAGACTGCGCGGGAGGTCTGCCGCTGTCGGTCGTGGAAGGCATGAGGTCCTCGGGAGGCAAAGCGTGGCTCTGGAGGATTCTCAGCACTCTGGACTTTAAAAGTCCACAATACTGGAACCATTAAAGTCCAGCGAACTTCAACCAGGAGCAGGCGGACGCGCGCATCGGCCCGAAACCGCACTCAAGGATTCTGGCTCGGAGGCTGACTGGCGTTAGCGTCAGCCCATGCGCTCGCTCCTCCCACTTCTCCTCGCGGCCGCCGTCATTCGTTGCGCCCATGCGCCCGAGGCGACACCCGCGGCTCCCGTGGCCACCGCCCCCGAGTGGCCCGAACCCCAGCCTCCCGCGCTGCGGCTGCCCGAGTCGGTCCGCCCCACGCGCTACGCGCTCGACCTGAAGCTGCTCCCCGCCGAGCCCACCTTCTCCGGCAGCGTCAGCATCGACGTCGAGGTGAGCGAAGCCGCGCGGCAAATCTGGCTGCACGGCCAGGACATGGAGATCTCCCAGGCGCGCGTCGAAGCCGGAGGCCGCACCCTGGAGGCCCGCGCCGTCACCGCCAGCGAAGGGCGGCTCGGCCTGCTGCTCCCCGAGACAGTCCAGCCCGGCAAGGCCCGCATCCACCTCGCCTTCACCGGAAAGGTGGACCGCGAGCGCAGCCAGGGGCTCTACGCCGTGGAGGAGGACGGCGAGCCCTACCTCTACACCTTCTTCGAGCCCGTGGACGCGCGCCGCGCCTTCCCCTGCTTCGACGAGCCGGGCTTCAAGGTGCCCTGGACGCTGCGCATCACCGCCAAGGAGGAGCACGTCGCGCTCGCCAACCACCCCATCGTCTCGCGCGAAAAGCTGCCGGACGGGCTGGCGCGCGTCACGTTCGCCGAGAGCAAGCCGATGCCCAGCTACCTCGTCGCGTTCGTGGTGGGCCCCTTCGACATCGTGGACGCGGGCACCGCGGGCCGCAACGCCGCGCCGCTGCGCTTCATCGTGCCGCGCGGCCGCGGCGCGGAGACGGCCTACGCCGCCAGCGTCACGCCGCGCATCGTCTCGCTGATTGAAGACTACTTCGACATGCCGTACCCCTACGAGAAGCTCGACGTCGCGGTGGTGCCCCGCTACTGGGGCACCATGGAGCACCCGGGCCTCGTGGCGCTCGGGCAGCCGCTGACGCTCATCCGCCCCGGTGAAGAGACGCTCGCGCGCCGCAAGTGGTATGTGAACATCGCCAACCATGAGCTGGGGCACTACTGGTTCGGCAACATCGTCACCTGCAACTGGTGGGATGACATCTGGCTCAACGAGTCGCTCACCTCGTGGCTGGACCGCAAGACGGTGGACCCCTTCGACACGAGCTGGGGCTTCGGCCTGGAGCAGAGCGTCCAGTCCGCCAGCTTCGCGCTGGAGACGGACACGCTCGCCGCCACGCTGCCGGTGCGCAAGCCCGCCACCACGCATGACGAGGTGCTGGGCGCGTTCGACAACGGCACCACGTACGCCAAGGGCTCGGCCATCCTCGACATGTTCGAGGCGTGGCTCGGCGAGGAGCGCATGCGCGACTTGCTCCGCGGTCACATCAAGAAGAATGAGTGGGGTGTGACGACGTCGGAGGACTTCGCCGCCACGCTGTCCGCCGCCGCGGGGCCGGACGTCGCCCGCGCCTTCCGCAGCTTCATCGACCAGGCGGGCGCGCCGCGCGTCGCCGCCGAGCTGCAATGCCAGCCGGGCGCCCCCGCGAAGCTGAAGTTCACCCAGGAGCGCTACGTCCCCGCGGGCTCCACCGCCAGCAAGGACCAGACGTGGACCATCCCGGTGTGCGTGCGCGCCGGCTCCGGCAACACGTCCGAGCGCACGTGCACCATGCTCACCGGGGCCACGCACGAGCTGGAGCTGCCCGGCAAGAGCTGCCCGTCCTGGGTGCTGCTCAACGCGGGCGGCACCGGCTACTACCGCTCCGGCTACACGCCCCAGCAGCTCTCCCGCGTGCTGGCCGCGCCCGAGCGCGCGCTGACGGTGCGCGAGCATTTGACGCTGCTGTCCGACATGGAGGCCGGGGTGCGCCGGGGCGACCTGCCCCTGGGCGAGGTCCTGCGCCACGTCCCCACCACGGCCAGGGCGGAGCACCGCCTCATCCGGCAGCGCGGCGCTTCGCTGCTGGGCTTCGTGCACCCGGAGCGGCTGTCCGACGACGAGCGCGCGCGCTATCGGAAGTGGGTGGCCGCGATGTACGGCCCGCGGGCCCGCGCCCTGGGCTGGGAGCCCAGGCCCGGAGATGACGACGCGGTGAAGGCCCAGCGCCCGGGGCTCCTGTCGCTGGCGGCGCTGCGCGGCGAGGACCCGGTCCTGGTCCGGGAAGCCAACCGGCTGGTGAAGGCGTGGCTGGCGGACCGCAAGGCCGTCCATCCCGAGGCCGTCCCCCTCGCGCTGGTCGTGGCGGCGCGCAACGGCGACAAGGCCTTCTTCGACACGCTGGTCGCCCGCGCCCGCGCCACCGAGGACCGGACCGAGCGCAGCCGCATCTTCACCACCCTGGGCGCCTTCCGGGACCCGGCGCTCGTGCGCGAGGCGCTCGCGCTCGTGACGGGAAGCGAGTTCGACGTGCGTGACACCTGGCCCATCCTCACGGGGTTCATCACCGTGGCGCAGACGCGGGCGCTCGCCTGGGCGTTCCTCCAGGAGCACTTCGACGCGCTCGCCAGCCGGATGCGCCCGGACGAGGTCGCCGGGCTCATCGGCCTGGTGGGCACGCTGTGTGACGACACGAGCGCCGCCGAAGCGGAGGCGTTCCTCGGGCCTCGCGCGGCGAAGCTGGACAACGCGCCCCAGGCGCTCACCGAGGCCCTGGAGTCCATCCGCCTCTGCGCCGCGTCCGCCAGCATGAACGCGCAGAGCGTCCGGGACTTCCTGAAGAAGGCCCCCGCCACGTCCAGCGCGCGGTAGTCAGCAAGATGGCAGGCGAGGCGCCGTCCCATGCGCCTCGCCTCGTCAATCCCACCTGCGTTAGACATGGCCCCATGTTCGACGTCGCGCGCTACCTGGAGCGGATCGGCGTGGGGCCGGAGCCGTCCCTCGCGGGGCTGCACCGGGCCCACCTGGAGGCCGTGCCCTTCGAGAACCTGGACATCCACCTGAAGCGGCCCATCCGGCTCGACACGGACGCCTTCTTCCAGAAGGTCGTCGTCCAGCGACGCGGCGGCTTCTGCTACGAGCTCAACGGCCTCTTCGCCCGGCTGCTGACGGCGCTGGGCCACCGCGTGACGCTCCTGTCCGCGGGCGTGGCCACGGACTCCGGCCAGCCCCCCTTCGGCCCCGACTTCGACCACCTGGCCCTCCAGGTCGAGGACGGCCAGGGCCGCTGGCTCGCGGATGTCGGCTTTGGTGAGTGCTTCACCGAGCCCCTGCGCCTGGACACCCACGACGTCCAGGTGCGCGCCGGACGCGCCTACCGGCTCTCACCCGAGGGGGACGACCTCGTCCTCTGGAGCGAGAAGCCCTCCGGCTGGAAGCCGGAGTACCGCCTCTCCCTCGAGCCCCGCCAGTTCGCGGACTTCGAGGGCATGTGCCGCTACCACCAGACCTCCCCGGACTCCATCTTCACCCAGCGGCGGCTGTGCACCCGGCTGACGCCGGACGGGCGCGTCACCATCAAGGAAGGCACGCTCGTCCTCACCCGCGGCGGCGCCCGGACCGAGCAGCCCCTCGCGGACGAGGCCGCGCTGCGGCGCGCGCTCGCCGAACACTGCGGCGTCATCCTCCCTGGTCCGGAGTAGTGCGCACCTGTCCCCACCCCGACCTTCATCGTACATTCCCATGCAGGGGAAGCCTCTGAAGGGTTCGCCTGTTCATCCGCGTCGACGCCCCCTGCCCGGGGCTGGCGCCCCTCACCGTAGCCGCCCACCCAGGAGAACGGATGTCCCGCTTCACATTGCTGGCCGCAGTCTTCGTGCTCACCTGCCCGCTGTGGGCGCAGGCGAAGCCGGCCGCGGATGCGATTGCCCGCGCCCACGCGGCCGAGGCGATGAAGCAGGCCTCCTCCCCCCGAAGCGCCGCCAGCCTGCTGCGGATGCACGCGCTGGTGGACGAGGTGGAGGACCTGACGCCCCTCTTGAGCACCTACGCCTACGTGGCCTCCCGGCGCAGCTCGGACCCGAACGCCCGCGCCACCGCGCAGATGCTGCTGCTGGACACCGAGCGCGCCCGGGGCCGGCTGGTGCGCGCCAACGAGGTGAAGCAGTGGCTGGGCTACGTGGGCGACTACTACGTCACCGGAGGCTTCGAGAACGAGGGCAAGGCCGGGTGTGACACCGACTTCGGCCCCGAGGCCGCCCAGTTGGACCTGTCCGCCACCTACCCCGCGGCCAAGGGAGGCAACGCCACCTGGCGCAAGCTGACGGCGAACACCGCGGACGGCTACATCGACCTTGCCGCCGCCATCCGCCCCAACCGCGAGGCCGTGGCCTACGCCGTCACCTGGCTGGAGGCCCCCCAGGAGTCGCGCGTGTCGCTGGGCGTGGGCACCTCCGGCGCGTTCCGCCTGTGGGTGAACGGGCAGCTCGCCGCGAAGGAGGACCGCTACAACCTGCCGCGCCCGGACCAGTCCCGCGTGTCCGTGAGGCTGCGCAAGGGCCTCAACCGCGTGCTGGTGAAGGTGTGCCAGGAGGCCGGCCCGCTGGGCTTCTACCTGCGCCAGGAGTCACCCACCGTGCGCGCCACGCTGCCGGCGAAGGCGCCCGCCCTGGAGCGCGGCGCCGCGCCGCAGCCCCAGCCGCTGCCCACCCTCACCTCCGCCCTGCGCGCCCTGGTGGAGAAGCACCCGGATGACGCCGCGCTGCGCGGTGACTACGCCCGGGTCCTGAACTTCTTCCGCGCCTACGACGCGCGCGAGCACACCGCCAGCGCGGAGGCCGCGCTCGCCGCGGAGCGCGCGCCCAAGGACGCCAGCCTCCAGCTCCTCGCCGCCCAGACGCAGCGGGATGACATGAACGAGCGGCGCCGCTTCCTGGAGGCCGCGCTCGCCGCCGACCCCGCCATGCCGGAGGCCCGCGTGGCCCTGGCCGAGCACGAGCTGGACGGCGGCCACCCCGAGCGCGTGCAGCCGCTGGTGGCCCCCGTGCTGGAGAAGCGGCCGGATGACGTCAACGCGCGGCTGGTGCTGGCGCGCGCGCACGAGGCGCTGGGCGAGCGCCCCAGGGCCCATGCGCTGGTGGAGGAGACGTTCCGCCTGCAGCCCCGTGCGCCTCGCGCGGTGCGCGCCGCGGCGCAGGTCTCCCGTCACCTCGACCGCAGCCGCGAGGCCATGGACCGGATGCGCGTGGTGCTGGCGCTGCGCTTCGACGACACCAGCACGCGCCACATGCTGGCCACGATGCTGGCGGAGGCCGGGCAGGTGGACTCCGCCCAGCGCGAGTACGCCCAGCTCGTGAAGCTCAATCCCTTCGACAACGGCTCGCGCGTGCGGCTGGCGGAGCTGAAGGCCAGCAACGGCGCGGTGGAGGAGGCCGTCGCCCTCTTCGCCGAGGCCCGCGAGCTGTCCCCGGACGAGCCGGAGGTCTACGAGCGCGAGGGCCGCGCCCTGCTGGCCGCCGGCCGCCGTGAGCCGGCGCTGGCCTCCTTCGAGCGCTCGCTCGTGCTGCGCCCGCAGAACCCGGGCCTGAAGGAAGCCCTGCGCGCCCTCAAGGGCGAGAGCACCGCCACCGGCATGCAGTACCTGGTGGACGCCCAGCCGCTGGCCAAGGAGGCGGAGGCCTACGTCCACGAGGACGCCCTCTACCTGGTGGACAACACCTACGTGCGCGTCCAGCAGAGCGGCCTGTCCAGCCGCCTGCACCAGCGGGTGGTCAAGGTCTACAACGCGCGCGGCGTGGACGCGTTCCGCACCGTGCCCGTCACCTACTCACCGGACCGCCAGGAGGTGCGCGTGCTGCGCGCCCGCGTCATCAAGGCGGATGGCTCCGTGGTGGAGAGCTACGGTGAGAACGACCGCAACATCAACGAGCCGTGGACGGGCATGTACTACGACGCCCGCGCCAAGATTCTCTCCTTCCCCTCGCTGGCGGCGGGCGACACGCTGGAGCTGACGTACCGCCTGGACGACACCGCGCAGGACAACCTCCTGTCGGACTACTGGGGTGACGTGGAGAGCGTGCAGGGCGTCTACCCGAAGGTGCGCTTCCAGTACCTGGTGGACATGCCGCAGGCGCGGCCCCTGTACTGGAACAAGGGCAAGCTGACCGGCCTGGAGAGCGCGCAGGAGTCGCTGGACGGCGGCCGCGTGCTGTACCGCTGGAACGCGAAGCACGTCGCCAAGGTGGTGCCGGAGCCCGGCATGCCCGGCTGGGCGGAGGTGGCGCAGAACCTCCACGTCTCCACGTACCAGACGTGGGACCAGGTGGGCCGCTACTGGTGGGGCCTGGTGAGGGACCAGCTCCAGCCCAACGCGGAGCTGCGGCAGACGGTGGACCAGGTCCTCCAGGGCGTGGACCGCAAGAATGAGCTGGCGGTGGTGCGCGCCATCTACAACTTCGTGGTGACGAACACGCGCTACGTGGCGCTGGAGTTCGGCATCCACGGCTTCAAGCCCTACCGCGTGGACCGCGTGCTGGCGCGCCGCTTCGGCGACTGCAAGGACAAGGCGAGCCTCATCCACGCCATGCTCCAGGTGGCGGGCGTGGAGAGCCGGCTGGTGCTGCTGCGCATGCGCAACCTGGGCTCCATTGGCGAGGAGGTGGCGAGCCTGGCGGCCTTCAACCACGCCATCGCCTACGTGCCCAAGTTCGACCTGTACCTGGACGGCACCGCGGAGTTCCACGGCGCCAACGAGCTGCCCAGCGCGGACCGGGTGGCCAACGTGCTGGTGGTGGAGCCCAACGGCAAGAGCACCTTCCTCACCACGCCGGAGGCGAAGGCGGCGGACAACGCCACGCGCATGTCGCTGGACGTGACGCTCCGCGCGGACGGCGGCGCCGAAATCACCGGCGCCAGCACCGTGGGCGGGCAGCACGCGCCCGACTATCGCCGCGCCTACCGGCCGGAGGCCACGCGCAAGTCCACCTTCGAGCGCGCCTGGGCGCAGAGCTTCCCCGGCCTCACCGTGCACGAGGTGAAGCTGAGCGACACCACCCGCCTGGATGACAACGTGGCGCTGGACTTCAGGATGAGCATCCCGCGCTACTCGGAGGTGCTGCCTGGCGGCATGCGCTTCCTGCCCTTCGGCACCGGCCGCACCTACCAGCAGGCCTACGCCTCGCTGGCCCAGCGCCGCTTCGACCTGGTGATGTCCAGCCCGTGGACCAACGGCTTCCTGCTGCGCTACACGCTGCCCGCCGGCTGGACGGTGGCGGAGCTGCCCCAGGCGGTGGAGGAGACGACGAAGTTCGGCCACATCAAGCTGAGCTACCGCCTGGAGGGCGGCAAGCTGGTGGCCGAGGGCGAGGTGGCCCTCACCACCGCGCGCGTGTCCGCGGATGACTACCCCGCGTTCCGCGAGTTCCTCGGCCGCGTGGACCGCGCCTTCGGCCGCCGCGTGCTCATCCAGAACGCGGAGAACCGCACCGCGTCCTCCACCACGCCGTAACGCCGCGCCGCGAGGCCCGCGCCCGCCGCTTCCACGGCGGGCGCGTCAGGCCACGGCGCTCACGGCTCGAGCAGTCCGGCCAGCAGCGCCCGGACCTCGGCCGGCCCCTTCACGCGGAAGGCCGCGCGCGAGGGCTTGTTGCCCGCGTGGATGGTGAGCCCGCCGGGCGGAATGGACGCGAAGAGGTCCTCGTCCGTGCGGTCGTCGCCCACGGCCACCACCCGCGTCCCCGGCGCCGCGCCCTTCGTCGCCTCGCCCACCACGCGGCCCTTGTGCACGCCCTGGGGACGAATCTCCACCACCTTGTCCCCGGAGAGGATGTCCATGGACTGCCCGGCGAACTTCTCCGCCAGGTAGAGCCGCAGCTCGCGGGACTGCAGGGCGCCGAACTCCGCGTCCACCAGCCGGTAGTGCCAGGCCAGCGAGGCCGTCTTCTCCTCCACGAAGGAGCCCGGCACGCGCGCGGAGAAGGCCTCCAGCTCGGGGCGCACGCGCTCCTTCCAGTCGAACGTCACGCCCTCCAGCATCCGCCACGGCTCGCCCTGCGCGGGGCGGGACCACAGGCCGTGCTCCGCGTACAGGCCCATGGGCAAATCCCCCAGCCACTCCTCCAGCGTCTCCTTGGGCCGGCCGCTGACGATGCTCACCGAGACGCCGGGCCGGGCCACCAGCTTCTCCAGCAACGCCTTCAGCGCCGCGTCCGGCGCGGCCAGCTCCGGCCGGGGCGCGTAGCCCACCAGCGTCCCGTCATAGTCGAGCAGGAGCTGCAGCCGCTCCGACTGCTTCATCTGCGCCAGCGCCTCGGTGGCGCCCGCCTCGGCGCGCACGGACACCGGCGGCAGGGCCTGGAGCCGCTCCAGGAAGGAGGACGTCCACCAGTGCACGTCCCGCGACTTCACCTGCTTTCGCATCGAGCGCATGCGCGTCTGGCGCTCCTCCTCCGCCATCCCCAGCGCCTTCTCGATGGCGTCCGCCATGGCGTCCACGTCGTAGGGGTTGACGACGAGCGCGCCCCCCAGCTCGGCGGCGGCGCCCGCGAACTCGCTGAGCACCAGCACGCCGTCGTCATCCGGCCGCGCCGCGCAGAACTCCTTGGCCACCAGGTTCATGCCGTCCCGCACCGGCGTGACGAGCATCACGTCCGCGCCGCGGTACAGCCCCACGAGCTGCCGCTCGTTGAAGGAGCGGTAGAGGTAGTGCACGGGCACGTTGTGCACCGTGCCGTACGTGCCGTTGATGCGGCCCACCAGCTCGTCCACCAGCTCGCGGTAGTTGGCGTAGGCCTCCACCGAGGTGCGGCTGGGCACCGCCACCTGGATGAAGCGCAGGCGCCCACGCCACGCCGGCGTGCGCTCCAGCACGCGCTGCACCGCCAGGAGCCGCCGCGGGATCCCCTTGGTGTAGTCCAGCCGGTCGATGCCCAGCAGGATGCGCTGCCCCTCCGCGGACCGGCGCAGGTTGGCCACCTCGTCCAGCATGCCGGGCTCGCTCGCGAGCGACTCGAAGGACTGCGCGTCGATGCCCATGGGGAAGGCCCCCACGCGCACGTCACGCCCCTCCCAGATGACCCGGTCGATGTCCGTGTCCAACCCCAGGTGCCGCAACAGCGCGCCGGAGAAGTGCCGCACGTAGCTGACGGTGTGGAAGCCGATGAGGTCCGCGCCCAGCAGCCCCTTCAGCAGCTCATGCCGGCGCGGCAGCGTGCTGAAGATTTCCGACGAGGGGAACGGGATGTGGTGGAAGTAGCCGATGCGCGCGCCGGGCAGGCGCTGGCGCAGCATGCCGGGCACCAGCATCAACTGGTAGTCATGCACCCAGATGGTGTCCCCGGGCTGATAGTGCTTCGCCACCAGGTCCGCGAAGCGCTCGTTGACCTTGCGGTACACCTCCCAGTCCCGGTCCTGCCGCGGGATGCGTTCCAGCATGTAGTGGCACAGCGGCCACAACACGCGGTTGGAGTAGCCCTCGTAGTAGCGGCTCACCTCGCTGGCGGTCAGCGTCAGCGGCACGCAGCGCTGCTCGGCGAGCTGCGCGTCCACGCGGGCGCGCTGGTTCTCCGTCAGGCGGGAGACATCCCCCGGCCAGCCAATCCACAGGCCCCCCGAGCGTTCGTGCGGGCGGCGCAGGCCGGTGGCCAGGCCTCCCGCGCTGCGGACCACGGAGACAGTGTCCTTCTCCACCTTGACGGTGACAGGAAGCCGATTCGAGACGAGTAGGAGTCGGGACATAGGCCCCTCCTGCATTAGTCACTTCGCGCGGGAATGGCCATGGTCGAAACGGGCGGCATGCCAGAAGAGGGCCCCGGGTGTCCGGTGGCCATCGGTGCCCAGCCCAGGCGTGACAGCAGCGCGGGCTGCCGGCCCGGCTTCCACACGAAGGCGTCCAGCACGTAGTGCGTGGCCTGCGGCAACGCGAGCAGCGGCACCACGAGCGCCAGCACGTCCGGAGGCAGCGTCACGAGGCCCTCGCCGAAGAGCGCGCCGTGCTCGCGCCACACGGCCTGGTCCCAGAGGAACTCCTCCGCCAGGGCCAGCGCCACCAGGAACAGCAGGAAGCCCGGCAACCCCGCGCGCAGCAGCGCCGCCCCCGCGCCATAGCCGCCCTCCGCCAGGCGCCCCCGCGCGTAGCGGAAGAGCAGCGCGAAGTAGGGCACGCCGTGCAGCACCACGTTCATCACGGTGAAGGTGAAGTCGTCCCGCGCGACGACGATGCCGCCGAACCACGCCACCCACGTCGCCACCACCAGCAGCACCTTGCCGGCCTGCACGCCCTCGCCGCGCACCACGCGCGCGGCCTGGCAACCGGCCCACGCGAGGAGCACGACCGCGTGGAGCCCCAGCCCCACCGTGCCCGCCCAGGACGGCAGGCCCGCCAGGAAGTCTCCGGGCATGAACCACCAGAAGGCGCGCGGCAGGTTCGCATGCCACCACACGACGGGGCCCAGCGTGGCGGCGTAGATGGCCGCGGCGTCCAGGCGCCGCTCCAGCGGGGTGACGCGCGCCTTGCGGTCATACAGCGCCACCCAGCCGTACTGCTGCCGCACGAAGTGGCTGAGCGCGACGTAGGCGAACAGCGACCAGAACGTGCCCGGCGATACCAGGTACGCGAGCACGCCCGCCACATAGGCGGCCAGCGGCGCGCCCAGGTAGAGCCCGGGCCGGGTCCGCAGCTCCTCCGGGTCCAGGTAGGTGCGGAACAGCGTGGACCAGACGTGGGCCACGTCCACGCAGACGACGAAGAGGAGCCACGCCCACAGCGGCGTGTCCCCCGCCACGCCGAGCCAGGGCGCGGCGAGCACGAAGGCCACGGACACGAGCGCGCTGCCAGCGAAGACGGACAGGTCCACTCCCGGGCTGAACAGCCAGCGCTGGGAGGGCGCGAGGAGACGAGGCATCGGAGCCGGACAGCCTACCAGAGTCTCCGCGCCCAGGACTCGGCGCCGGGTCCGCGCCTGGATGCGGTATGAACCGCCCCATGCACGCCGCGCCTCCAGAGGCCCTCACGCACGGTGACAAGGTGGGCGTTGGCCTCGCCGCGAAGGTTCCGCTGCCACCGCCGCGCTTCCGGCGCAGGCTGCTGGCGGTGATGCTGCTCGCGGGGTGGGTGCCGCTGGTGCTGCTCGGCGTGGTGGCGCAGGGCGCGCTGGAGCGCGTGCTGTCGGTGTCCATCGCGCCGGTGGAGGGCGTGCTGGACGAGGTCGCCGCGGAGCTGGCGCGGCGGGAGCTGCCGCGGGACTCGCTCAACGAGGCGCGGCTCAACCTGGCGCAGGCGGAGCTGGCGCGGCGGGCCCTGGTGCGCCGCGTGCCCGCCTTCATCACCGCCCTGGTCCTGATTTCCGGCGCGGCGCTGTCGGTGGCCGCGGTGCTGCTCGGCCGCGCCCTCACGCGGCCGGTGCGCACCCTCACCGAGGGCATGTGGGCCTACGCGCGCGGGGACCTGTCCGTGCGGCTGTCCGCGCCCGACGCTCCGCGCGACGAGCTCCAGTTCCTCCTGGGCCAGTTCAACCGCATGGGCCAGGAGCTGCTGTCGCAGCGCGAGCGCCTCAAGTCCGCCGAGCAGATTGCCGCCTGGCAGGACGTGGCCCGCGCGCTCGCCCACGAGCTGAAGAACCCCCTCACCGCAATGAAGCTGTCGCTCGCGCGTCTGAGCCGGACGGATGTGCCCACGCCCCACGACAGCACCCGCATCACCGAGGCCGTGGCCCTCCTCCAGGAAGAGGTGGACCTGCTGATGCGGATGACCCAGAGCTTCTCCACCTTCGCGCGCCTGCCCGCGCCGCGCTTCCAGGACGTGCCCCTGCGCCCGCTGCTGGCCGAGGTGTGCACCCTGTACGCGGGCACCTCCCCCGTCCCCGTGGAGCTGCGCCCCGGCGAGGAGGCCACGCTGCGCGCGGACCCGGACGGCCTGCGCCGCCTCTTCGGCAACCTGGTGAAGAACGCCACCGAGGCCTCCGCCGCCAGCGCCGCGCCCGTCCACGTCACGCTGGAGTCGCCCCAGCCGGGCACCGTGCGCGTCACCGTGGCGGACGGGGGCAGCGGCGTGCCCACCGTGCTCGAAGGCGCGGCCCTCACCCGCGGCCTCTTCAGCACCAAGCCCGGCGGCAGCGGGCTGGGCCTGCCCATCTCCCAGAAAATCGTCCACGAGCACGGCGGCAGCCTGCGCCTGGAACCCGCGCCAGGTGGCGGTACGCTCGCGCGCGTGGAACTGCCCCTCACCCCGCCCGCCTCCGCATGAAGCCCGGCCCTCGCATCCTCGTCGTCGATGACGACTCCGGTGTCCTCAAGGCCCTGCGCGGCCTGTTGAGCGACGAGGGCTTCACGCCCGTGGAGGCCCGCTCCACCGCGGAGGCCACCCGGGCGCTCGACGCGCCCGAAGGCCCTCCGGCGATGATGCTGCTCGACCTGCGCATGCCGGGTGAGACGGGGCTCGAGTTGCTCGCGCGGCTGCCCCGGCCATTTGCCACGCCCGTGGTGGTGCTGTCCGGCGAGGCCTCCCCCGCCGAGGCCGTGCAGGCGCTGCGGCTGGGCGCGACGGACTTCGTGGAGAAGCCGCCCTCCCCCGAGCGCCTGCTCACCGCGATACGCAACGCGCTGGCGCTGGGCGCGCTCCAGGAGGAGCGCGAGCGGCTGCTGGACGCGCTGGCCCGCCCCGGCCACCTGGTGGGGGACAGCCCCAGCATGGCGGCGCTGCGCCAGCTCATCGCGCGCGTGGGCCCCAGCGACACCGCCATCCTCATCACGGGCGAGACCGGCACGGGCAAGGAGCGCGTCGCGCGGGCGCTGCACCTCGCGTCGGGGCGCAAGGGCCGGCTCGTCGCCGTCAACTGCGCGGCCATCCCCTCCACCCTGCTGGAGAGCGAGCTGTTCGGCCACGAGAAGGGCGCCTTCTCCGGCGCCCTGTCCCGGCGCGCGGGCCGCATCGAGCAGGCGCACGGCGGCACGCTGTTCCTCGACGAGCTGGGCGACATGCCCCTGGAGCTCCAGGCCAAGCTGCTGCGCGTCCTGGAGACCAAGGAGGTGGAGCGGCTGGGCGGAACCCTGCCCGTGCCGGTGGACGCGCGTGTCGTCGCGGCCACGCACCAGGACCTCGCCCGCGCGGTGAAGGAGGGCCGCTTCCGGCAGGACCTCTACTTCCGCCTCAACGTGATGCCGCTCCAGGTGCCGCCCCTGCGCGAGCGCCCGGAGGACCTGCTCCCCCTGGCGCGCGCCTTCGCGGCCGAGTTCGCCGGTCCCCAGGTCTCCCTCGTGCTCGCCCCCGGCGCGGAGGCCGCGCTCCGCGCCTATCCGTGGCCGGGCAACGTGCGCGAGCTGCGCAACCTCATCGAGCGCCTCAACCTGCTCCGGGGCGAGGGCCCGCTCACGCTCGGGCCGGAGCTCGTCGCCGCGCCGCGGGCCGCCGCCGTGGCCGCCCGCCCCTCCCTGGGCCAGAAGAGCTACCGCGAGCATGTGGAGGATTTTGAACGCGAGCTGATCCGCGCGGCGCTCCAGGAAGGCGAAAGCATCGCCGGCGCCGCGCGGCTGCTGCAGGTGGACCGGGGCAACCTCTACCGGCGCATCAAGGCCCTGGGACTCCCCGTCACCTGAGGCCACGCTCCGGGTGTCGACGCAACCCGTGGAGCTCCCGCGCGATAATGGGAGCCGGGCCCAGGCCCGAGCCCAGGTCTACCCCCACCGGGAGTGCTGTCCCCCATGTCGAACCGCATCGGCCGGTCCACCTTCGTCCCCCCCACCCCGACGCCCGCGGCCACCGCCCAGGAGCGTGAGCGCGCCGGACGCGCCACCGCACAGGGAACGCCCGCGGCGAAGGCCCACGTCGACCAGTTCGAGACGCGCGGCGGCGCCCGGAAGGCCTCCCTGCTGACGGGGACGAGCGCCCAGGCGGCCCGCGCGGAGCTGCCGCCGTCGAAGGCCGCGGACCTCCAGCCGCGGGTCCACGCGGCCACGGGCTACGCGGCGCACTTCGGCGCCAACGGCCAGCGCGGTGGAACGGCCTTCGTGGACGGCCAGGGCAGCGTCGCGCTTCCTCCGGGCAGCGGACGCGGGCCTTCCTTCCACGCCGAGGCCGGCAAGCCGCTGACGGTGACGCTCGACCCGTCGCGCGTCATGAAGTCCACGGAGAAGCTGGAGCTGGTGTGGCGCACGGTGCCGGGCGGCACCGAGACGGCCATCCCCCTCTCCGACGGCACCCGGGACCCGGCCACCGGCAAGCTGAACACGATTCCGGCGACCTTCGAGCTGCCCCAGGACGCCTTCGGCCTGGTGCGCATGTCCATCCGGACCACCGACGCGAGCGGCCGGGTCAGCAACCAGTGGGACCCCAGCTACGACGCCGCGGTGGCGCCGCCGGAAGCGGCCACGGTGGTCTTCTCGGATGACTGGAAGACGACGGTGGAGGGCTCGCTGCGCGCGGGCGACACGCTGAAGCTCGCCTACGACAAGGACCGGCTCGCCGAGCTCATCGGCAAGACGCCCTCGGACGTGGTGGCCTCCGTGTCCTTCAACGGCGAGCCGCCCATCGACGTGCCGCTCACCGTGACGCCGGACGCGGAGGGCAAGCCGGGCGCGATGTTCATGCCGTCCCTCAAGATTCCCCTGGAGGCGACGCAGATGTCGCTCTGGTTCAAGGGCCAGGGCGAAGGCGCCACGGGCTGGGACTCGTCCTTCGGGAAGAACTTCCAGTTCGACATCGGCACCGCGCGCGACGACGCGGACCCGGGCTGGAAGGCGGAGATGCTCCGCAGCAAGAGCTTCCCCAACCTCACCGAGGAGAAGTTCGTGGGCATCGGCCCCTCCACGCAGCGCTACAACTGCATCGCCTGGACGCTGGGCGTCCGCGACGAATGGGTGTGGCCGGGCACGAAGGTGGAGGACTTCGACAAGCTGTACGCGGACCAGGGCTTCAAGCCCCTGGACACCGTGGACCTCAGCCACGACCCGAACCTGGAGAAGGTCGTCATCTACGGCCTCGAGCCGAGGAGCGGCACGGGCCCGCTCGAGGTGACGCACGGTGCGCTGATGGACGAGCAGGGCCGCTTCACGAGCAAGATTGGTACCCAGCCCCTCATCCGGCACAACAGCGCTGACGACCTCAGCGGTCCTTCGTATGGTGAGCCGGTGCGCGTCTATGTGCGCCCCCGTCAGCCCCCGGTGAATGCCTCATGAGTGATGTCGCCGCCCGCTTCGACCGGCTCGCCCAGGAGTGGGAAGCACACTGCGCCGCGCACCGCGAGGCATCCAACCCCTTCGTCTTCCTGAACCACCCCAGCTTCGAGTCCCTCGTCGCCCTGGGGCGCCCCGCCGTGCCGTTCGTCATCGAGCGCTACCGCGAAGGCAGCCTCTTCTGGGGCGCCGTCCTGCGCCGCATCACCGGCATCGATACGTACGGTGACGGCGTCGTGGGCAAGCTCGACGCCACCCGGCGGGGTTGGCTGGACTGGTGGACGCAGCACGAGGCGGAGTTCACCCGCGGCGAGGCGTGAAGCGCGCCGCGGGCTACGGCGCGTCCTGCCCGCCCAGGTACAGCACGCCGTTGCAGCGCCGGATGCGGCCCCACGTCCGAAGGGCGCCTCGAAAGAGGCCGTACTTCTGGATGGCCCGCAAACCGTAGCGTGAGCACGTCGGTGTGTAGATGCACTGACGCTTCCAGGCCGCCGGCACGGCTCGCCGATAGACGAGGATGAGCCCGACGGCGAGCCAGGCCAGTGGATTGAGCCACCACGGGAACCGTGACGCCTCCACGGCCAGGGCCTCTCCAGACTGGCGCGCTCGCGGCGGATGGAGCGCCAACGCGGAGTACGAATTCCCCTCCCATGGGGGCACCGAGCTCATTCGGGCCTCTGCCGCTCGAAGACGCAAACGAGCCACGAGCCCGTATTGCTCCCGCACCCCTTGTTCATCGTGACCTGACGGTACTCGCTGGAGTGCAGCTTCCATCCCTTCGCTGCGTAGCTGTTCAGGAACTGGGCGAAGTCTCCGCAACGCTTGGGGCTCCAGCCGCTCTCCGCGCTTCCACAGCCAGCCGCAGGCGGGACAAACGCATCCACATGATATTCGTACATTTGGATTTCTTCCTCCCCCGATGACAAGGATTGCCAGCGCACTCCACACGCGGGGCGAGAAAAGAACAACCCGACACATCTACCTCTCTGGAGTGAGTCTCCCCAAACCCGCCATCCCTTGACGGTGTGCGGATGAAGCGGGCAGGCGGAGGCGACTGATTGAAGGTACCGCCTGCCATGTCCAATCCCCAGTCGCCCGACCCGCGCGAGCGAGGCCAGTGGGCCGGCTGGGAGGCGCTGGCCACCCACACGTGCCGAGCGCCCATCGGCGTCATCGAATCCCAAGGCGACCTGAGGCGAGACACCCTGAGGACCGGGCGCACTCAAGGAGCTCGCTGTTCGGAAATGTCGGGACATTTGCGGCGCCAAAACCCCCGACATTTCCGAACAGCAATCCCCCGGGCTGGCGCCAGGCCCACGAGGAAGGAAATGCGGTAGCCTGCGCGTGGCGTAGGCCCCGAGGTCGGCGCGTCATGGGTGCAGGTGAGCCCATCGAACAGGCCCAGCCCCGTGGGCGCGGACAGCACCCGCGTGACGACTCCGAAGTGGCGAAACGGGGCCTGCTCGCGCCAGCCCTGGACGACCTGGTCCCCATGCCTCCAGGGCGGGTGCCGGACGGCCGGGCGCAATCGCCAGCGTCGATGTCAGTATCACATCACGACTCGACATCCGGATGTGTCCGTGACATCGGCATGGCTGCTCGGCCCTCGTCCTTTCAGGTACTTGCCCGACACCTCCAGGTGGAACGGCACGTGCTCTCCCTGCGTGCATGAACCGTCTCGCGCTCATCCTCTGCTTCCTCGCCACCACCGCGCTGGCTCAGCCCGCGCCGCCGGCGGCGGCGTCCTCTCCCCCACCGGCCCCTCCGGCCAGCGCCGCTCCGGAGGAAACGCGGCCCGCCAACACGCCCTCCGTGAGCACTCCGGTGACGCCGGATGACACTCGCGGCACGCAGACACAGGGCCGCCGCGAAGATGGCTCGGTGACGCCGGATGACGCTCGGAGCGCGCAGCCCCAGGGCCGCCGCGAGGACGACGCAGCGACCGCGGCCCCCACCCGCGCTGAGTCCCACAAGGCGCAGCGCAGCGCGTGCCCCGACGACTTCGAGGACGCGGGGGAAGAGGGTCCGGACGACAGCGGCGTGCTGTCGCCGCTCCAGCTCACCGTGGACGGGCGCCTGCTCACGCCCGGGCGCATCGAACTGCACGGGCTCCGCTGGCTGACGGAGGCGCAGGTGCGGACCTACATCGGCGCGCCTCCCGCGGATTCGCAGGTGCTGCTGAGCGGCAGGGAGGTCCACCAGCTCCTCCGGCGGCTCGCGCGCTCGGGCCTGTTCGCCCGCGTGGAGCCGCGCGTGCGCGTGGCCGAGGCGCCGCAACCCGCGGTCCTCGAAGTCCACCTGGAGGAGAACCCCGTCGTCACCGCCGTGGAGGTGGAAGGGCTCCAGGACCTGCAGTCCTCCGAGATTCTCGACGAGCTGCTGCGGCTCCCCCACCGCTTCCCCACCGAGGATGAGGACGACGAGTCCTTCACCGCCACGCTGCGCGTGGACTCACGGCGCGGCACGCTCTCCATCGTCCGCCCCTGCCCGCCGCGATACCCGCCGCGCGACTGGGTGGCCCGGCTGGAGCGCGACACGCTGCGCCCCGGCATCCTCCTGGGCGGCGTGGCCCACGGCCTGGAGCGCACGCTGAAGCGCCTGCGGGATGACGGCTACATGCTCGCGAGCCTGTCCGCGGTGTGGTCGCCGGACGGCAAGCTGGTGGTGACGGTGGACGAGGGCCGGCTCGAGGCCGTCGAGGTGCGCGGCGTGGACGCGGACATCGCCGCGCGGGTCCAGGACGCGCTGGACCTCAAGCCCGGCACCGTGTTCCTCCGCAGCGACGCGAGGCGCGCCGTGCAGCGGCTGGAGTCCCGTCTCCCTTTCCTGGAGCCCGCGGACGTCGATGACGACGAAGGCACGCGGCCCCCGCGCGCCCGCATCATCGAAACGCGCGAGCCGGACGGCACCCGCGCCTACCACACGCAGGAGCTGCCGCGCGAGAAGCCCCGTCACCGCGAGCGGGTGGAGTTCGAGGTGAACTGGAAGCAGTTCGCTGACTGGTGGGACGACGTGAGCGCCTCCGAGAGCATCACCCTGGAGGGCAAGAAGCTGGTGGTGCACCTGCGCCCGCGGCGGCCGGACTTCGACGTGGACCTGCTCCCCATGCACACGCAGGTGACGGGCTTCTCGCCGGGCCTGGCGGGGCGGCTGCGCCTCTGGGACGCGAAGGACCGCGCGCACGCCACCGTGGACGCCGCGCTCACCATCCCGCTGCGGTGGGGCGGCCAGTCCCTGCCGGATGACCCGGAGGGCACGCGGCGCCAGCGCCGGGTCAACATGCTGGGCGGCGCGAAGCTCCAGGTGCCGAAGGTGGGGCTCGCCGAGCTGGGCGCGCAGGTCTACGACTTCACCGACACGCTGGACCGGTGGCGCATGGGGGACATCGACTCGTCGCTCTACTCGGCCCTCATCAACCGGCCGGACCGCGAATACTTCCGCCGCAAGGGCCTCACGGCCTTCGCCACCTGGCGCTGGGCGGAGGACTTCCTCGCGGGCGTCGAGTACCGCACCGACCGGTACGAGTCGATGCGCAGCTTCACGCCCCCCTTCTCCCTGTTCCGGAACGACTCGGCGCCCTTCACCAACTCGCCCGTCACCGAGGGCCGCTTCGACTCCGTGGTGGTGCGCATGGAGTACGCCAGCAACGTGCCCGCCGCCGCGTCCGTGGGCTCGCTGTTCCGCACGCCGGAGACGTCGCTCTTCGACCGGGAGGGAGACTGGGAGCGCCGCGCCTCGCTGCGAGGCCTGCTCACGCTGGAGGTGGGCACCGGCCCTGGGAGCGAGGGCGCTGACACGCGCTTCTGGAAGCTGGTGAGCGACATCGCGCTGGAGGTCCCCACCGGCTGGGATTCCGGCGTGTCACTGCGTGTGCGCAGCGCGGGCGGCAGCCGCCTGCCGGAACAGAAGCGCGAGGCGCTGGGCGGGTGGACGGCGCTGCGTGGCTATGGCTTCAAGGAGTACCGCGGCGACGTGTCCGTGCTCACCACCGCGGAGTACCGCTGGAGCGCCCTGGGCGTCTTCGCGGACCTGGGCACGGTGCGGACGGATGCCGCCTGGACGGACGCGCGGCTGGGCCTGGGCGCCAGCCTCCTCCTGGGCGACAGCGTGCGCTTCGACGTCGCGTGGCGGACCGATGAACGCGCCACCGCCACGCCCGAGGCGCGGCTGCTCTTCCAGCGGACCTTCTAAAACGCATGGACTGGCCGCTCACACGCGTGGGACGCAGGCTCGGCACGGCGCTCGTCGCCGTGGCGAGCCTGTACGCGTCCACCGTCCATGCAGAGGAGCCGCGCGCCACCTGCACCGCCACCCTGTCCGGACGGCGCGTCATGGTCCGCTCCGAGGCCTTCGACTTCGTCTCCCCCGAACTGGACCGGCTGGTGCGGCTGGGCATGGCGGGGAAGCTGGAGGTGGAGCTGACGCTCTGGCGGCGCAACACCGTCTGGTTCGACGCGAGGGTGGAGACGGCGCGAGTGACGCAGGTGCTCGCGTTCTCCAACGGAGCCTACGTGCTGGATGGGCGCCCGCTGCCCGAAGGCCCGTCCGCGCTGACCCTGGAGCGCGTGGCGTGGTCCCTGGAGGAAAGGCCTGAACCGGACGCGCGCTACCAGGTGCGCATCAACGTCCGGCTGCACGTGGTGACCGCCGCGAGCCTGGGCCGCGTGGCCGCGTGGCTCACCCAGGGCAAGCAGGCGCCTGACGAGGAAGGCGCCACGCTCACGGGCTCCGTGCTGCTGCGCTCGGTGGCCGAGGACCTCGTCCGCGGCGCCGATGCGCGCTGTGACGTCACCTGGCCGCCCTGAGCCGCCCTACGCCCACGCGCCTACTGCCGCGCCATGACCGTGTTCGTCTCCGTCACCGGGTCATGGATGTGCTCGCCAGACACGTCCACCACCACCTCCGTCAGCGTCCCGCCCTTGAACGCGAAGGGCGGCTGGTACTGCTGACTCACCGGCGAGTTCTCGTCACGTCCACACGTCAGCCCCTCCCCCAGGCTGATGATCAGCGGCATGGTCTCCGAGATGTCGCGCTGGGCCACCAGGTCGCCATTGATGAACAGGCGCCCCAGTCCTGGCGAGCCCAGTCCTGCGGGCAGGTCGGGCGCCCCCATGGGCTGGAACTCGAAGCGCAGCTCCACGGGGCCCCGCGGCACGTCCACGGCGGACTCCAGGTGGAACTCCTTCTCGCCCACGAAGTTGTAGACGTAGTGCAGCCTGCGGTCCTTGATGAACAGCGAGTACCCGCCCGTCAAGCCGCCGTGGCACAGCAGCACGCCCTCCACGCCGTCCTCCACCTCCACGCGCGTGGTGATGGCGTGGGCGCGGTTGAGGACGTGCACCGCCACGTTCTCCGGCGCGGGTGAGGTGTTGGGCCAGTAGACGTAGCGCTCCCGCTCCCGGGTGAGCTGCGGGCGCTCCACGGCGAAGAGCTCGCGGGACGGCGTTATCAGGGGGAATACGTCGTAGCGGCCCGCCTCGACGTACCAGCGGGCAATCAGCTCGATGAGCTTGTCGCGCTCCCGCGCGGCCACGTTGCGCGTCTCCGAGCAGTCCTCCGCCACGTGGTACAGCTCCCAGCCCTCCGTATCGAGCTCGCGCAGCTTCGCCTCGGTCAGCTTCAGCGTGCCGAACTGCTCCTTCGACTCCGTGAAGGAGGGCCCCGGGAACGGACACACCGCGCGCCACCCGTCGTGGTACAGCGCCCGGTGGCTGAACATCTCGAAGTACTGCGTGTGGTGCCGGCTCTCCGCGTCCGCGTCATGGAAGGTGTGCTTGAAGCTGACGCCTTCGATGGGCGACTGCGTGACGCCGCGAATCTCCGTGGGCGCCTCGATGCCCAGGCAGTCCAGCACCGTGGGCACCATGTCGATGGCGTGGCAGTACTGTGAGCGGACCTCGCCCCGCGCCTGGAGGCCGCGAGGCCAGTGGACGATGAACGGGTCGGTGGTGCCGCCCCGGTACGTCTCGCGCTTCCACCGCTTGAAGGGCGTGTTGCCCGCCCAGGCCCAGCCCCAGGGGTAGTGGTTGAAGTGGCGGGGGCCGCCCAGGTCGTCCATCGCCTCCAGGTTCTGCTCCAGCGACTCCGGCGTGTTGTTGAAGAACTTCAGCTCGTTGACGGAGCCGTGCAGGCCGCCCTCCGGGCTGGCGCCATTGTCGGAGATGACCATGATGAGCGTGTTCTCCAGCTCGCCGCTGTCCTCCAGTGACTGGATGAGCCGGCCGATGTGGTGGTCCGTGTGCTCCAGGAAGCCCGCGAACACCTCCATCATCCGCGCATAGAGCCGCCGCTCCTCGGGCGACAGGCCGGCCCACGCCTGCACGTCCGGGTCGTGGCGGGACAGTTGGGTGCCCGGAGGCACCACGCCCGTGGCGAGCTGCCGCTGGAAGACCTTCTCGCGGTAGGCGTCCCAGCCGTCGTCGAACTGGCCCTTGTAGCGGTCCGCCCACTCGCGCGGGACATGGTGGGGCGCGTGCATGGCGCCGGTGCAGAAGTAGAGGAAGAAGGGCTTGTCGGGCGCCACCTGCTTCGCGTCAGCGATGAAGCCGATGGCGCGGTCCACCAGGTCCTCCGTCAGGTGGTAGCCCTCCTCTGGAGTCTTCGGCGGCCGGACCTGGTGGTTGTCGTGCACGAGGTCCGGGTAGTACTGGTGCGTGTCGCCGCCGAGGAAGCCGTAGTAGCGCTCGAAGCCGCGCCCCAGCGGCCAGCGCGAGTAGGGTCCGGCGGCGCTCGTCTGCTCCGCGGGCGTGAGGTGCCACTTGCCCACGCAGTACGTGTTGTAGCCGTGCCCCGCCAGCATCTCCGACAGGAAGCCGTTCTCGAAGGGGATGCTGCCGTTGCGGCCAGGGTAGCCCACGGAGATTTCGGTGATGGCCGCCATGCCATTGGAGTGGTGGTTGCGGCCGGTGAGGATGCACGAGCGCGTGGGCGAGCAGAGCGCGGTGGTGTGCATGTTGTTGTAGAGCAGCCCGCCCTTCGCCAGCCGGTCCAGGTTCGGCGTGCGGATGGGCGAGCCATAACAGCCGAGCTGGCCGAAGCCAGTGTCGTCCAGGACGATGAAGAGGACGTTGGGTGCCCCGGGCTTCGCGCGCAGCGGCGCGGGCCAGGCAGGCGAGGACTCCTCATCCGTCCGGCCGATGACGCCGGGGAACGAGGTTCCAGGCGGGTATTCCTTGAGCGACATGATGCGGCCTCCTTGGGGCGCGCGGGCGCGGACGCACCCGGCCTCCTCGAGGAGGGAGATATGCATGCGACCCGACAGCGCCCCCTGTCCTCCAGGCGGGCACCGCCAGGCGGGCTAGAGCCAGCTCGCCTCGCGCCGGCCCAGCTCCGCCAGCACGCGCTCCGCGGCCCGCACGCCGAACCAGTTCGCCTCCTCGAAGAGGCCCATGCCGCCCAAATCGGAGTGCGCGAAGTGCAGCGAGCGCCCCAGGCTCTCCGCCGCGGCCTGCTTCGCCGCACCCCACATGAAGCCCGGCGACGGCCGCACCATGGCGTGGCCCCAGCGCTGGACCTCCAGCCGCCGCGCCTGTTCGGCGATGCCCGGGTGCGCGGGCAGCATGTCCGCCATCACCAGCGCCTCCCAGTCCGCGTAGCTGGCCGACAGCGCCTTCTCCCGCTCCGCCTTCACGTCCGCGCCGTCCATGGGCAGGTACCAGGTGAGCACCGTGGGGCCCTGCTCGTCCTGGCGCAGCGTCTGGTGCGTGGCCACCACGTAGCCCAGGCTGCGGCTCTCATAGAAGACGTTGTCCCAGGCCAGCGGGAAGCCCCGCGAGCGCGGCGGCGAGGACAGCGTCAGGTTCGCCACCACCCACGGCCCATACGTGAAGCTTCCCAGCCAGGCCGGCCGCTCGCGCCGCCACGGCGCCACCACGTGCGCCGCGATGAAGCGCGGGCACGCCAGCACCACCTGCTTCGCCAGGAAGGCCCGGGGCCTGCCCGTGCCCGCCTCCAGCGCGTCCACGCGGCAGCCCCCCTCCACAGGCGCCACGGTGTGCACCAGCACGTTGCGCTCCACCGCGCCGTGCGGCAGCGCGGACACCAACTGCCGCACCAGCCGGCCGTTGCCTTCGGGCCAGCTCAGGTAGCCCTCGCTGCGCTCCCCGTTCCCGTCCTGCCGCGCGGTGAAGTACCAGATGCCGGCCCAGGCGGAGACGTGCTCGGCGGTGGTGCCGAAGTCGTCGCGGCACGCGTAGTCCACCACCCACTTCAGCCGCGGCGAACGAAAGCCCTCGCGCGCAAGCCACGCCGCCATGCTCAGCGCGTCCAGCGCCGTCCACTCCGCGTCGTCGCTGGACAGGCCGGAGGGCACCGCGAAGGCCCTGCGCCCCTTCGCGTCCCGCGCGGCGGCGAAGCCGTTCATCCGCGCCTCGAAGCGCCGCAGCTCCTGCAGGTCCTCCGCGCTGGCGCCCGCGTGCAGGTAGAGCCCTTCGTACCAGTGGCCCCGGTAGAAGAAGCGCTCCTCCGGCTCGTGGATGAGCAGCGACTCCTCATAGTGTGGCCGGCCCGCGTCATCCACGCCGGCCACGGCGCCCAGCTCCCGCAGCAGCCGGACGACAGGGCCCCGGTCCTCCAGCGGCGCCGGCAGGTAGTGCGCGCCCCACGGGTACGCGGTGACGGCGTTGCGCCCGGAGCGGGACGTGCCGCCGGGCTCCGCCTCCAGCTCCAGCACGCGCACGCCTCGCACGCCCGCGCCCGCCAGCCGCCAGGCCGCGGACAGGCCCGCCACGCCCGCGCCCACCACCAGCACCTCCACGGGCTCCACGAGGTCCGCGCGAGGCAGCGGCCCGCCGCGAAGCTGGTGCCCCACCTCCACCGCCTTGTCCACCACCGCGCCCGGCACCCGCGCTCGCGGACGCGCCTTGCGGCACGCGCTGGCGGCCACCGCGGAACCCAGGAACGCGGCGACCAGCTCCCGCCGCGTCAGTTCCACCGCTGCCACTCCGCTTCGTAGTAGTGCACCAGCACCTGGTTGTTCAGCCGGTTCACCTCCGTGGGCAGGGGGCCCATGTCCGGGGGAAACTGGGTGAGCGACGCCATCGTCGCGTCGTCCAGGAAGAGCAGCCCTTCGGGCAGCGGCCGCTGCCGGCCGGGCGCCTCGTGCGCAATCAGCACGTAGCCCCACTCGCCGAACGAAGGCACCAGCGCGTGGTACGGCTCCGTCCAGAAGCCCGCGGCCCGCAGCGTCGTCTCCACGCACCAGAAGGAGCGCCGGGCGAACAGCGGGCTGGTGCTCTGCACCACCGCCACGCCCTCTGGCGCGATGCGCTTCTTCAGCAGCTTGTAGAAGCCCGTGGTGTACAGCTTGCCCAGCGCGAAGTTGTTCGGGTCCGGGAAGTCCACCACCACCACGTCGTATCGCGCGGTGCTCTCGGAGAGGAACTGCATCGCGTCCCCGTTGACCACCCGCACCCGCGGGTCCGTCAGGGCGTGGCGGTTCAGCTTCACCAGCTCCTCGAAGTTCGTCGCCAGCCCGGTAATCGCCGGGTCCAGGTCCACCAGGGTGACGGAGCGGACCTCCGGGTAGCGCAGCACCTCGCGCGCGGCCAGGCCGTCCCCGCCGCCCAGGATGAGCACGTTCTCCACCTTGCCCGCCCGCACCATGGCCGGGTGCACCAGGGACTCGTGGTAGCGGTACTCATCCAGGCTGGCGAACTGGAGGTTGCCGTTGAGGAACAGCGAGAAGCCCCGCTTGCCGCGCGTGAGGATGATGCGCTGGTAGGGCGAGCTGGACGCGTGGACCACGTCATCCGCGTAGAGCTGGTCCTCGTAGAAGGTGGTGAGCCGGTCCCCCATGACGAAGCCCACCAGCAGCAGCACCGTCAACCCCACCGCCTTGACGCGCAGGCGCAGCGGGTTGCCGAGCAGCGGCGCCAGCAGCCAGGTGCTCCACAGCGCCACCCCGGCGTTGAGCACGCCGAACAGCAGGGACGTGCGCACCAGGCCCAGCTTGGGCACCAGCAGCAGCGGGAAGGCCAGGCTGGCCGCGAGCGCGCCCACGTAGTCCAGCGACAGCACCTGGCTGACCAGGTCCTTGAACTTGAGCTGGTCCTTCAGGATGCGCAGCAGGAGGGGAATCTCCATGCCCACCAGCGCGCCAATGGCAATCACGCTGCCGTACAGCGCCACCTGGAACAGGCTGGTCAGCGTGAAGGTGAGGAACAGCATCGGCGCGCAGATGCCGCCCAGCAGCGCCACCGCCAGCTCCACCTCCACGAAGCGCTGCGCCACCCCGCGCTCGATGTAGCGCGACAGGTAGCTGCCAATGCCCATGGCGAACAGGTAGCCGCCAATGACGGTGGAGAACTGGGTGATGGAGTCCCCGAGCAGGTAGCTCGCGAGCGCCCCGACGACGAGCTCATAGATGAGCCCGCACGTCGCGATGACGATGACGGAGATGTACAGCAGCGTCTTGTTCACGGCGTCACTTCACTTCGGAGTCATCCGCTGATGGCCGCGGCCACGATGATGGCCAGACCGATGATGAAGGAGCCGATGACGATGCCCACCGCCGTGTTCTGGTCGGCCTCCAGCTCCTTGTGCACGTCGAACGGCATGATGAGGCGGATGACGTAGAAGCCCGCCACGAACACCGCCAGACCGATGAGCGAGTAGATGATGCTCGCCAGCACACCCTGAACGCTGACCACCACGCCAAGTAACAACATCACTTCCCTCCCATGTAGCCGCCAGTCCACAGCAGGACGCCGCCCGGCCCACGCCGGACGTTGCCCGGTACCTTGTCCCGCGCTTCCTTCGTGAAGGGGGACCAGCCTGAAATCGTCAGTGCCGCGTAGCCCAGCAGCACCAGCCCACCAAACCACTTCATGACGCGCCTCCGTCACGCATGACGACTCACTCCCCCACGTTGCTGTCCGCCCAGCGCCGCGTCTCGAAGCTGTGCGAGCGGTACATGGCCACCACGGGCCCCAGCGCCAGCAGCACCAGCGCGAAGCAGAACCAGCCCGAGTCGGGCGCGTCGTGGGTGAGCTTCACGTTGTACGTCATGGGCATCTTCCGGTTCGGCTTCACGTCGAAGGCCGCCGTCGTCCGCAGCACGTACCTGCCCGCGGGCAACGGCGACAGGTAGGCGCTGCCGGAGGTGCTGCCCTCGCTCCAGTTCCCGTCGATGTCACGGCCGCGGAAGTAGCTCAGCTCCTCGTAGAAGCTCACCACGTCGCTCGTGTCCTGGTTCACCAGGTCGCCCTGGATGCCCAGCCAGTCGTTGTCGAGCGCGGCCTGGACCTCCACCTTCATGTTGCCGCGCTCGGGCAGCTCGAAGGGCTCGCTGAAGTGCATGGCCGCGGGCGTACCCGGCGCGGTCCCCGGCGGCACCACCACGGGCTGCTCCAGGACCACCTGATTCCTGGCGGTCGCGGACAGCACGCCGGCCAGCACGAACAACGCCAGAACCCAGATGCCCGTCCAGATGAAGGCGGAGCGCAGGCCGGCCTTGTTCGGGTTGGGCTGGCTGGGGGCGATGCCCTCGCGCGGAGGCATCGGCTCCTTCAAGCCGAAGGCCTCCTTCACCACGTCGGGCTCCAGGTACTCCCCCAGCGTGTACGACACCTCGTCGTCGGTGGCGTCCACGTTCACCGAGTACGGCGGGGCGACGTACTCCGTCGCGTGGGCCCACTCGCCCGCGTGCACCTTCCAGTAGAACTCCCCCAGGACCTTTTCCGTGACGGCGGTGACCTGCTGGTAGCACTTGTAGCGGCGGTGCTCGTGGAAGGCGGCGACGCCAGGCGCCACCGACACCTCACCGGCGGGCACCGGCTTCAGGAACACCCAGTGCCCGTTGGAGTCCATCAGCCAGGTGAAGCCGCGTGACGCGTTGTAGAGGAGGTACTCCTCCCACGGGTAGCGCACGCCATACACGGTGCAGGAGCGCTCCAGGTAGCCGATGCAGATCCACTCCGCGCCATCCAGCTTGCCCTTGGTGCCCAGGGGGATGGTGGGCGGGCGCTCCGGCTTCTCCAGCAGGCGCAGGAAGGACAGGCCTCCCTTCTCCACGCTCAGCAGCGCGCCGCAGTAGGGGCACGCCACGCGCAGCGACTTGTCCGGCGCGCGCAGCTCCAGGTTGCCGTTGCACTGCGTGCAGCGCGCCTGCTGCAGCGCCACCTTGCGCACGCGAGGGCGGAGCTGCCCGGCGGGGATGCCGAGCTGCTCCAGCTTCAGCGCCTCGCCGATGAAGGCCTCGGGGGAGTGCCCGCGCGTGCCGAAGTCGAGCGTGAGGAAGGCGCCCTTGGGGCCCGTGGCGTCCACGTACCAGGCGTCTTGCGTGGGGTCCACGTCGCTGGGGAGCTGGCCCTCGGCGGCCACCACGCGGCCGTGCCCCCGCTCCTCGATGATCCACGCGCGCTCGCGCAGGTGCAGCCGCTCACCGGGGTGCAGGTCCTCCAGCGCCACGCCCTCTTCCACGCCCATGTCGAACATCAGGTGGAAGACGCCCTCGGACTCGCTGAGCCAGCCGGTGCGGCCGTCCGCGAACTCCACGTACCACTCGTCCCACGGCCCCGCGCCATGGTCCTTCTGCAGGTGACCGACGATGGTGTACGCCACCTTCTGGTAGCGCCCCTCCGCCCTCAGTTGCAGCGGGGAGTCGGTGGGGACGATGCCGCCAATCTTCCCGTGGGACTCGAAGTCCAGCCCCTTGCGAGCCACCACCGTCTGGCAGTAGGCGCACACCACCACCTGCGCCGAACCGGCGGTGAACTCCACCATCGCGCCGCATGATGGACACTTCCCCTGCGTCACGCCGTCACCCCCCGCTTCAGCTCACGCACCACGCACGACGTCGCGCCCAGGTGACGCGCCAGCAGCGCCTCGAAGTCCGGGCGCTGGCGCTCACGGCAGCAGTACACGTTGAGCGCGGCGAACCCGTGCTCCGGAAACGTGTGGATGCCCAGGTGGCTCTCGGCCAGCAGCGTCAGGCCGGTGATGCCGCCAGGCTCCGGGAACACGTGCCACTGCGGCTGGCCCACGACCTTCAGGTCCAGCACGACGATGAGCGCCTCGAAGAGCGCCGCCAGCGCCGCCGCGTCCTTGAGGCTGCCAGGCAAGCAGCCGCTGGCGTCAACCAGCCATTCCTGTCCGGTGGTCAGCTTCGGAATCCTCCCGTCCGCTGACTTCTTATCACGGGCCCAGCAGCGCGTCCGCGCGCAAGTCTCGCCCGCGGCATTTCGAGGCTGTGTTGGCATCCGGCTTTCGCTTCCCGCTACGCTCACTTAAGAGATGACGCCGCCGCAGTTGGAACCTCCCCGTCCGCAGTCCACGGCACCGGCGCCCGGCGCCATCCACCGGCTCACCCGCACCCTGCGTGGCCTGCCGCCCGCCGAGCGCTGGTGGGGTCCCGGCTGCGCGGGCATGGCCGGCTGGTTGAAACACGCGGCCTCGTCCCTCCCCGAAGAGGACCTCACCCCGCGCTTCCGCGCGCTGCTCGCGCGCGTGCGGCAGGGTCTGCCCGTGCTGCCGGAGGAGGCGAAGCGCCACCAGTACGTGCTGGTGCGCGGCATGCTGGGCGACGAGCTGCCCGGCTACCTGCTGGACAACGTGCAGCGGCTGGAGCGCCGGGGCCTGGACGTGCGCGAGGCCGCGGTGGACACCGAGGGGCTGCTCGCGGACAACGTGGCGGTGCTGCGCGAGGTGCTGCGCGACGCGGAGTACTTCGGCCGCACCGTGGTGATGGTGGGCCACAGCAAGGGCGGCGTGGAGTGCACGGCCACGCTGGCGCGCTACCCGGAGCTGCGCCACGTGGTGCGCGCGGTGGTGACGCTGCAGGCGCCGTATGGCGGGTCATCCATCGCGCACGACCTGGCCACCACGCCCCAGCTCCGGCGGCTCATCGACTTCGCCTTCCCGCTGCTGTTCCACGGCGTGTCCCGCTCCGTGGAGGAGCTGTCCTATCCCCAGCGGCGGGCCTTCATCGCGCGGTACCCCTACCCCGCGGACATCCCCACCGTGTCGCTGGCCACCTCGCGCCTGTCGCGCGTCTCCACGCTGTATCCGCTGCAGCGCTACCTGCGCGAGCGCTACGGCTACCTCGCGGACGGCATGGTGACGGCGGTGGACGCGGAGGTGCCCGGCGCGCGCGTGGTGCGGCTGGACGACATGGACCACGCGGAGGCCGCGCTGCGCGGCCTGCCGGGCCTGGTCCGCTATCACCCCGGTGACGTCACCGAGGTGATGGTGGCGCTGGCGCTGGAGACGCGCTGAGCCTCACGCCGCGGGCGGCGTGAGCGTCACCTTCTTCATCACATGGTCGATGGTGGAGAAGCGCAGCGCCATCTCGTACAGGCGGCGGGCCAGCGCGGCGTCCTCCTTCACGGCCACGCCCAGCGCCTCCCGGCTGACGCCCGTGAAGTCCGCCAGGTCCGCCAGCATGGCCTCCGTGGCGGTCCGGTCCGGCTGGATGCCGTCCCGCTCCGCGATGGCGCGCAGGGCCAGGCCCAGCGTCAGCCGGTACACCGCGTCCGCGCGGGTGAGCGGGTCGTTCAGCCAGCCCTCCAGCGCCTCCTGCAGCTCGTCCGGCTGGAAGTCCTTGCGCTGGAGGATGGGCCGCTCGGCCTCCGCCCAGCGGCGGCGCAGCTCCTCGTCCACCAGCGACGAGGGCAGCTCCACCGGCGTGCGCTCCACCAGCACGTCCATGACGCGCTCCCGGGTGAGGCGGTCCACCTCGGCGTTGCGCTCCTGGGCCAGCTCATCCCCCAGCCTGCGCATGACGTCGGTGATGGAGCCCGCACCCAGCCGGGCCAGCAGCTCCGGGGCGTCATCCTCCAGCAGCTTCAGCGCCTTCGCCGCCTTCACCTCCAGGAGGAAGCGGGCCTGCTGCCCGCGCAGCGCCTCCACGGGATAGGTGTCCGGCAGCGTCAGCTCGATGCCGAACGACTGGCCCACCTTCGCGCCCACCAGCGCCTCGAAGAAGCCGGGGAGCACCGGGTCCGCCGCCACGCGCGCCCACCAGTTCTCCCGCGCGGAGAAGGGCATCAGCCGGTTGTTGGCGAAGCCGAGCACGTCCAGCAGCACGTCGTCCTCGAGCGCCACCTCTTCGCCCGGCTGACGCTCGCGGACATCGGCGTGCTCGCGGCGGAGCGCGTCGAAGCGCTCGACGAGCTCCTCCTCCGTCAGCGGGGCGGGGGCGAGCTGCGCCACCGACAACCCCTCCAGCGACGGCGCCTCCACCTTCGGAAGCTCCACGGGCTCGGTGCTGTCGAGCTGCAGCGCCGCCGGCATCTTCTTCATGATGCCAAGCGCGTGAAGCTCGGCCAGCGAACGGGCATTCTTGCGACCGCCCTGCGAATCATCGTGGGTCGTCATGGTCCTGCCTCCGTGCCCCCTCGGATAGCACAACGCTCCGGGAGGACCGAAGCCCCCCGGAGCGCTGGAACTGACGACGCGGTGCTTCCTAGAAGAACGAGCCGACGAAGCTGGACACGGTGGAGACCACCGCGCCGGCCTGGCTGACCACCGGGATGTTGGTGGCCGCGGCGATGGAGCCCAGCGCCGTGATGCCGGAGGTGATCTTCTTGCCCGTGGAGGCGTTCGGGTCGCGGATGGTGCTCACGGCGGCGGCCGTGTCCGCCACGGCGATGGCGACGTTGAGGCCCGGCGCGAAGCGGCCCGCGGCGCGAGCCACCGCCGTCCCGCCGTTGCGCAGCGCCCCCCGGGCGGCGTTGCCCGCGAGGCGAGCGGCGCGCTCGGCGCCCTCCTCCGCGACCGCGGCGGCGGCGCCACGGACCACGTTGCGGGAGCCACCCGCCAGGGCGGCGTCGGTCGCGGCGCCCACCACCCGGTTGGCGCCCGCGCCCGTGCGCAGCGCCTCGGGAGCCGCGGCCTGGAAGGCCGTGCGGGCCGCGTTGGTGGCCGCGCGGAAGTTGCTGACGTTGCCCGCGACCTCCAGGCCACCCTTCACCACGTTCAGACCGGTGGAGGCGAGGCTCGCGACGGAGCCGGCCGCCTTGTTGATGCTCTCACCGGAGGGGTTGCGGAAGGCGTCGCGCACATCACGCGCCGCCAGGTAGCCCGCGCCCGGAAGCTGCGACACGCTGGCGGCCAGGCCCACGGCGCCGGCGCCGCGCGACAGGCGGGTGTTGGTGCCCTCCACGATGGAGCCGTTGCCACCCGGCAGCGCCGTGTTGCCGAAGCGGCGGGGGCCGGTGCCCTCACGCACCTGGGTGCCGGCGACGCTGTCGGACGCGATCTTCGCGCCGTTGGCGAACTGGCCGACCACGTTGTGCGCGGCCTCGAAGCGGTCCTCCTGCTTCGCCGGGGCCGGGGGAGGCGGCGGCGGGGGCGGCGTCGGGCGCGCCGTCACAGGAGGCGGCGGGACGGGACGGGGCTCGTTACGGCGAATGGGAGGCGCCATGGGGTGTGCTCCAGGAATTCTAGAGTGGCTACTCGAAGCTCTAGCTGGATCATCCGCGATCCTGACGAATTGTTGCGTCCAGACTCGCGGGCCGTGTCGATTTCCACTGTCAGTAGAGGACAGAGCGGCGCGGTCCCCTCCGTAAGCCCCTGGAATCCATTGGAAATGGGCTAAGGTCCGCGCCCCATGCGGACCCAAATCCTGACGACTGTACTCCTCTGCCTCACACTGACCGCCTGCAAGGACTCCGACAAGAAGGAGTCCATGGGAGGAACGCCCCCGCCCGCGGCGCAGGCCCCGGCGAAGCCCGCCACGCCGCCCGCGCAGCCCCAGGCGGCGCCCCCGGCAGAGGCCGCCTCCGGCGAGTGGACCCAGAAGGTCCAGGCCGGCCAGGACCTCTACGCCACGCTGGAGACGAACCAGGGCGCCGTCACCGTGCGGCTCTTCTCCAAGGACGCCCCCAAGACGGTGGCCAACTTCGTGGGCCTGGCCACGGGCGAGAAGGCCTGGACGGACCCGAAGACGGGCCAGCGCGTGGAGGGCAAGCCGCTGTACGACGGCGTCATCTTCCACCGGGTGATTCCGGGCTTCATGATTCAGGGCGGTGACCCCACGGGCACCGGCCGCGGCGACCCGGGCTACCGCTTCGAGGACGAGTTCCAGAGCGGCCGGACCTTCAACAAGCCGGGCCTGCTGGCCATGGCCAACGCCGGCCCCGGCACCAACGGCAGCCAGTTCTTCATCACCACGTCCACGCCGAACTACCTCAACAACCGCCACACCATCTTCGGTGAGGTGGTGTCGGGCTATGACGTGGTGGAGAAGATCTCCAACGTGCCGCGGGACGGGCGTGACAGGCCGCAGGAGCCGGTGGTCATCCAGAAGATTGTCATGAGCGACCAGGCCCCCGCCGGCGCCGGGAAGTGACGATGGAACGCGCCCTGCGCCACGTCGCCACCCGGCTGGGGGAGCTGGACTGCCACATCATCGACGCGCTCCCCGAGGGCGCGTCGCCCGAGCTGGCCGTGGTGCTCTCCCACGGCCTGGGCGCGCCCGCCACCGACCTGGTGCCGGTGGGGCCGGAGCTGATGGCCTTCCAGCCGGCCCTGGCCGACCGCGTGCGCTTCATCTTCCCCGGCGCGCCGCTGGAGTGGGGCTATGGCGGGCGCGCGTGGTTCCCCCTGCCTGACGCGGTGATGCGGGGGGAGCAGCGTGACTGGGAGCAGTTCGCGCGCGACGTGCCCCCGGGCATGCCCGCCGCGCGCAGGGCGCTGATGAGCACCGTGGACGCGCTCTGCGCCGCCATGAAGCTGCCCTATGGGCGCGTCGTGCTGGGGGGCTTCAGCCAGGGGGGCATGGTGTCCACGGACGTGGCGCTGCGCCTGGATGAGCCGCCCGCCGGGCTGTGCATCCTGTCCGGCACGCTGACCTCGGAGCCGGAGTGGCGCGCCAAGGCCCAGGCCCGCACGGGGCTGCCGGTGTTCCAGGCCCACGGGCGACAGGACCCGCTGCTGCCGCTGGCCAACGCGGAGCGGCTGCGGGACGTGTTCGTGTCCTCGGGCCTCACCGTGGACTTCCACGCCTACGACATGCCGCACGCGCTCGTCACCGAGGAGCTGGAGGCCCTGGCCGCCTTCCTCGCCGCGCGGCTGGGAGGGCGCTGACGCCATGTTCCACGCGAAGGAGCTCACGGTGGCCAGCCGGGGCCGCGGCTTCACCGACATCACCGCGGACGTCCAGCGGGCGGTGGCGGAGAGCGGCGCCCGGCAGGGGCTGTGCACCGTCTTCCTGCACCACACCAGCGCGTCCCTGCTCCTGTGTGAGAACGCGGACCCGGACGTGCGCGGGGACTTGGAGTCCTTCTTCTCGCGGCTGGTGAAGGACGGGGACCCGCTCTTCGTCCACGACGCGGAGGGGCCGGACGACATGCCCGCGCACGTGCGCACGGTGCTCACGCAGAACGCGCTGAACATCCCCGTGAAGGACGGCCGCGCGGACCTGGGGACGTGGCAGGGCGTCTACGTCTGGGAGCACCGGACCTCGCCGCACCGCCGCCGCGTCACCGTGTCCGTGGTGAGCTGAGCGCTACGGCGCCCCCACCCGCGTCGCGGCGACCGCCACCTTGCGCGCCTTGCCCGTGGGCCGCGCCTGGCCGCGGATGCGCACCCAGGAGCCCGGCGCGTCCTCCGTCGCGTGGACCATGGACCAGCCCACGGGCACCTGCGGCGCGGCCCACGCGTAGAGGGCGCGGGCGTCCTTGGGTGACAGGTTGACGCAGCCGTGGCTCATGGGCTGGCCGAAGCGGTCATGCCAGTAGGCCGTGTGCAGCGCGTAGTCGTCCTGGAAGAACATGGTCCAGGGCACCGTGGCCACGCGGTACGTCTCATTGCCCGCGGTGCCGCTGCCCGTCATGTCGGCCTCCGCGAACTTTATCCAGATGCGGAACAGGCCCTCCGGCGTGTCCGTGCCCTGCTTCCCCGAGGAGATGAGCGTCGCGTACACCGGCCGCTCGCCCTCGTAGGCCACCAGCACCTGCGCATCCAGGTCCACGTCCAGCCAGCGGGCCCCGGGCTCCACCTGCGGCGGCGCGTGGGAGAACCAGGCGACGTGCAGGTCGTCCCGCGCCACCCAGTGGTCCTCCGCGATGCTCACCCAGTGCCCGTCGTCAGACAGCGCCTTCACGGCCACCAGGGTGCGCGGCGGCAACACCGTCTCGCGCGCGGCCCGCGCGTCCGGGGCCGCCCGCACCTCCACGTGGGCGGTGGGCCGGGTGCGGGACTGGGCCCAGGCGAAGGTCGGCGGCAGCTCGGCGATGGCGTCCGCGTCCACGCCCTCGAAGGAGGAGGGCCGGTACTCACGCAGCACCCGCGCCTCCAGGTACTGGCCGTCGGTGGTGCGCCAGTACGTCTTGCGCCGGATGCGGACCTGCCCGCGGAGCTGCACCGACACGGAGCCCTTCAACAGCACGCCCCTTCGCCGGGCGCGGGCCAGCTTGAGGCTGGGATAGGCGCGCACGCGCTTGCCCACGACGCGGGCGTAGATGCCCGGCGTGAGCTCGCCTTCGCGGAGCTTCGGGAGCTCCCGCACGCGGGGCTCCCGGAAGTTGGGCTCCAGGTAGCGCTCGCACACCCAGCCGCGCGGCTCTATCTGCACCCAGGCCTCGCAGTCCGGTCCCCGTATCGCCGTGTCCCCCCGCCAACGCACGCGCATGTCCTGCGCCACGGTGCCCACCGGCGGCGCGTCCCGCCGAGGCTCCTGGCGGACGACGATGGAGCGCCGCACCCGCAGCGAGCCCGCGTCCGGCGCGAAGGGAATCGCATGGGGCGCCAGGTCCGTCCCCGCGTCCACGTCGACGCCCACCGGCTCCGCGCCGGGCTCCACGTCCTCGAGCACCAGCCCCATGTCCTCGAGCGGCTCGCCGTCTGGCCCCAGCACCAGCTCCTCGCCCGGGTGCAGTTCGTCTGGAATGACGGTGAGCTGCTCGGGGAGGGGGAGCGCCTCGGCGTCCGGCGCGGCCTCTTCCTCCTCGGGCTGGGCAAGGTCGTCCAGCGCGGGGTCGATGCTCAGTGCGGGCACCTCACCGCGCGCCACTGCCGCGTCCTCGGCCGTCGCGTCGTGAGGCGCGGGCAAGGGCGGTGGAGCCAGCGCCGCCTCCGCGGTGCCCGCCACGCCGCCGTCCGTCCCCGCCTCCGCCGCGGTGCGCTGCCAGGCCTCGAACAAGGCCGCGGAATGAGAGGCCCCAGGCAGTGGACCCGGGCTTGAAACAGCCAGGGGTGCACTCGATGGCTCACCGTGCCCATCCGCCGCGGACGGCACGGGCAGGCCCGCCAGGGAGGCGTCGGGCGAGGTGTCCTCCGGGCCGGGAGGCGGCGTGCAGGCGATTCCAGGCAGCAGCAGAGCGAGCGGAAGCCAACGGCGCATGGACCTGACACGGTACGGAGGAGCGAAGGCACACTCAACGTCGGCCACGGTGCGCTCGCCTGCGTGGGGCTCCGTGTGAGTGGGCAATTCGTGCCATCGCAGCGGCCCTTGTCACATGCAGCGGAACGGAAGGCCCGCACGCGGCGCGGGATGGCCCGCCGGAGACGGCCCCCCCGCGAGGTGTCCCGGCCCGGCAGCCCACCGCGTCCCTGGAGCCGGCGCCCGGGTGGCCGCCTCCCCACCCGCCGGGCCCCGTCCTCCCGCCCCTCTTTCCACCCGCCCCCTCTGGAAGATATGCAGCGGGGGAGATGAAGCTCGCCGAGACTGCTCCGAATCCTTCCCCCGAAGCGTTGCCCGCCGCCTCCCTGTCCCTGGACGAGGTCCGCCGCGTCACCCAGCTCCTGGAGGCCATCAGCGTGGACCGCTTCCTGTTGGCGGGGCTCCCCGAGGAGGACCGCATCGCGTTCCTGAGCGCCGCGGGCCGCGTGGTGCACCCGGACCGGGACACCAAGTCCCGGATGGCGAAGGCGCTGCGGCGGGACAAGAAGAAGACGAAGCGCGAGCACGATCGCGCCATCCGCAACACGACGGAGATTCGCACCCTGCGCCGCTCCCCCATCTTCACGGTGCCGGCGCTGCCCGCGCCGCCGCCCACGGAGGCCGGGCCGGAGCGCGTCCTGGAGCAGCCCCGCCGCTGCTACGTCTGCAAGGCCGAGTACCGCAAGCTGCACTTCTTCTACGACGCCATGTGCATCGAATGCGCGGACTTCAACTACGCCAAGCGCACCCAGCGCGCCGACCTGAGCGGGAAGGTCGCGCTCATCACCGGCGCCCGGGTGAAGATTGGCTTCCAGGCCTCGCTGATGCTGCTGCGCTCCGGCGCGCGCGTCATCGCCACCACGCGCTTCCCCAACGACGCCGCGAAGCGCTACCTCCTGGAGCCGGACTTCGCGGACTGGTCGCACCGGCTGCACATCCACGGCCTGGACCTGCGGCACGCGCCCAGCGTGGAGCTGTTCGCGAAGTACATCGAGCAGACGCACGACCGCCTGGACATCCTCATCAACAACGCCGCGCAGACGGTGCGCCGGCCCCCGGGCTTCTACGGCCACCTGCTGCCCGGTGAGCTGCGCCGCGCGGACGACCTGCCCGCCGCGGCGCGCGCGCTGCTCGCGGGCCATGACGCCTGTATCGCCACGGTGCAGCCCACCGCGGCCCTGGGCCCGGGCAGCACCGCGGGGGGCTCCGAGCTGGCCACCACGTGGCGCAGCAGCGACCCGGCGCTGGGCATCCACTCGTCCGCCGCGCTGTCCATGCTGCCCTACGCGCTGGAGCAGGAGGGCGACGTGCGCGCCCTCTTCCCCCAGGGCCGGCTGGACGCGGACATGCAGCAGGTGGACCTGCGCGAGGTGAACTCGTGGCGGCTGCGGCTCGCCGAGGTCCAGACGGCGGAGATGCTGGAGGTCCACCTCATCAACGCGGTGGCGCCCTTCATCCTCTGCGGGAAGCTCAAGCCGCTGATGCTCCGGGACCGCTCGTCCCCGGGCCACGTGGTGAACGTCTCCGCCATGGAGGGCAGCTTCTCGCGCGGGACGAAGACGGACAAACACCCGCACACCAACATGGCGAAGGCGGCGCTCAACATGATGACGCTGACCGCCGCGCCGGACTACGCCCGCGACAACATCTACATGAACGCGGTGGACACCGGCTGGGTCACCGACGAGGACCCGGCGCAGCACGCCGAGCGCAAGGTGCAGGAGCTGGACTTCCAGCCGCCGCTGGACATCGTCGACGGGGCCGCGCGGGTGGTGGACCCCGTCATGGCGATGGAGAACAGCGGCGACTACGTCTGGGGCAACTTCTTCAAGGACTACCGTCACACCGCGTGGTGACACGCGGACCGGGGGCGTCATGGCAACCCGCAGGCTCCGCTTCGAGTCGTACGTCGAGGTCACCCCCGCCGAAGCCTGGGCGTGGGTGACGTCGATGAAGGGCATCTCCACGGAGATGCACCCGTACCTGCGGATGACGGCGCCCCCGGGCGTGACGGGAATCGCGGACCTGGCCTTCGAGCCAGGCATGCCCCTGTTCCGCGGCAGGCTGCTGCTGGGCGGCGTACTCCCGGTGGGATGGACCGATTTGACGCTGCGCGAGCTGGAGCCGGGGCGCCGCTTCGTCGAGGAGTCCCCCATGAGCGCGATGCGTCAATGGCGGCACGAGCGCCGCATCGTCGAGGCGCACGCGGGCGTGGACATCATCGACCAGCTCGACTTCGAGCCCCGCTTCGGCGGCTGGCTGACGGAGGCGTTCGTCCGGCGCCTCTTCGAGCACCGCCACTCGGTGCTCCGCCGCGCCCTCACGCCGTCATTAGGTGGACGGGCGTCGCGGGAAAAGCCAGCCTAGCGGGACATGAGCCCCGAAGAACAATTCCACGTCGAAGTCCTCAAGCTGCTGCTCCAGGTCGCCACGGTCGACGGCCGCGTCGCGCACTCCGAGATTGAGCACATCCTGGACACCGCGCGCGGCATGAGCGTGCCCCTGCCGGAGCTGGCTGCGCTGACGCGCTGTCTCCAGAACAACGCGCCGCTGCCCCCGCCGAACATGGGCATCCTGCGCACCAACCCCGCCGCCGTCGTCCGGGAGGCGAAGGCGCTCATCGCCAGCGACGGCAGCGTGCACGCGGCGGAAATCGAGCTGCTGCGGCAGATTCGGGAGCTGCTCGGCATCGTGAGCTGAGGCCCGACGCGCCGGCTACGACTCGCCCTCCGGCGCGGCCTCCAGCAGCTTGTAGAGCGTCTTGCGGTCCACGTCGAGCAGCCGGGCCGCCTCGCTCTTGTTGCCGCCCACGTGCTGGAGCACCTGCGCGGCGTAACGCCGGGACAGCTCGGCCAGGCTCGGCATGTCGCCGGCCAGGCCCGCCATCTTCGTGGTGGACGCGTCCCCAATGGGCTCCGGGAAGTCCTGGGGCCCCAGGACGCCCGTCACGTTGAGCGCCAGCGCCCGCGCCACCACGTTCTCCAACTGCCGCACGTTGCCCGGCCAGTCATAGGCCGCCAGGCGCGCGTTGGCCTCCGGCGTCACCACCGGCCGCACGCCGCCGCGGGCATGGCGCCCGGCGAAGTGCTCCACCAGCGCGGGGATGTCCTCGCTGCGCTCGCGCAGCGGCGGCAGGTGCAGGTGCACCACGTCCAGGCGGTACAGCAGGTCCTCGCGGAAGAGGCCCTCCGCCACCCGCGCCTTGAGGTCCTTGTTCGTCGCCGCCACCACGCGCACGTCCACCTTGACGGGGATGCTCTCGCCCACCCGGCGGATTTCGCCCTCCTGGAGCACGCGCAAGAGCTGCGACTGCACCTTCATGCCGACGTCGCCAATCTCGTCCAGGAAGAGCGTGCCGCCGCTGGCCTCCTCGAAGACGCCCCGCCGCGTCCCGGACGCGCCGGTGAAGCTGCCCTTGGCGTGGCCGAACAGCTCGCTCTCCATCAGCGATTCCGTAATCGCGCCGCAGTCCACGGGGATGAAGGGCCCGTTCATGCGCGGCGAGCGCTTGTGCAGCGCGCGCGCCACCATCTCCTTGCCCGTGCCCGTCTCGCCCGTAATCAGCACCGGCACGTTGCTGGCCGCCGCGCGGGCCACCTGCTTGTACACCTCCAGCAGCGCCGGGCTGCGCCCCACCAGCATCAGCGAGCCGCGCTCCACCTGCTGGCGCAGCGAGCGGTTCTCCTCCACCAGCCGCTTCTGCTCCAGCGCGCGGCGCGCCACGCGGAGAATCGCGTCCACGTCGAAGGGCTTGGCCAGGTAGTCGAAGGCGCCCTGCTGGATGCTGTCCAGCGCGCCCTCGATGTTGCCGAAGGCCGTCACCACCACCACCGGCGTGTCCGGGAGCTGCGCCTTCACCTCGTGGAGCACCTTCAGGCCGTCGCCCGGCTCCGGCATGGCCATGTCCGTGAGGACCAGGTCGAAGGCGCCCTCCGCGATGCGCTCGGTGGCGCGGCGCGGGTCCGGGGCCTGCGTCACCGCGCCCAGCGGGCCCAGCAGGCGCTGGAGCAAATCACGGGCCTGCGGGTCATCATCCACGACGAGGATGCGGGCTGAGCTCATGTGCCGACCTTGCGCATTCCGGCGGCGGCAGGCGTTGTCTGGGCGCCGCCGGTGCCCGCCGCCGGGCGCACCACGCGGGGGAAACGCACCACCACGTGCGTTCCCTTTCCTTCCTCCGAGCGCACCACCAGCGTGCCGCCGTGCGCCTCCACCACGCGCTTGGTGGTGACCAGCCCCAGCCCGTGGCCCGGCAGGTTGCGCACCTCGGGCGCGCGGAAGAAGGGCTGGAACAACGAGGCCTGGGCGCCCGGCGCCATGCCGATGCCGTTGTCCACCACCTCCAACACCGCCAGGTTGCCTTCGGTGGCCACGCGCACCTTCACGCGCGCTTCGGGCCGGCCCGCCGAATACTTCACCGCGTTGGTGAGCAGGTTGCGCGCGCTCACCTGCAACAACTGTCCGGGGCAGTCCACCGCCACGCCGGGCGCCAGCTCGCGCTCCAGCGCCACGCCCTGCGCCGCCGCCGTCTGCGCCACCTCCAGCAGCACCGTGGTGACGGCCGTGTCCAGCTCACCCACCGTGCGCTCCCCGCGCGTGCCTGCGCGGCAGAAGCGCAGCAGCGCCTCGATGAGCTCGCCCATGCGCACCGCGCTGGACTCACACTGCGCCAGCATCTCCAGCGCGCCCGCGTCGTTCACCGCGCCGGTGCGGCGGATGAGCGTCAGGTAGCCCTTGAGCGGCGCCAGCGGGGAGATGAGGTCGTGCGCCACGCGCCGCGTGAAGGCGTCCAGCTCCTGGTTGTGGCGCCCCAGCTCCTCCAACTGGCCCTGGATGATGGCCTCCTGCCGCTTGAGCAGCGAGGTGACGCGCCAGCCCACCAGCGACGACAGCAGGATGGCCAGCAGCGTGGCGCCCGCGCCCAGGGCCGTGTTGCGCACGCGCAGGTCCTCGAAGCGGTTCACCAGCCGGCGGGCCTCGGCCGCGTTCTCCTCCTCCAGCGCGCCGCCCAGCGCGTCCAGCTCCGCCGCCAGCGGGCGGATGCGCTCGGCCAGGTGGCGCCGGGCCCGCTCCGCCTCGCGGCGCTGGGAGAAGACGGCCGCCGCGCGCACCTGGTCCGCCAGCCCCTGGCACGCGGCGTTGAAGCGGTACCACAGCGCCTTCTCGCCCTGCGGGAGGTTGCGCGTGTACGACTCCGACGAGGCGCGGATGTCGGCGAGAATCTGCTCCATCACCGCGTCCGCGGCGCGGCGCTCGGCGTCGCCGGTGGCGCGGATGTGGGCCTCAATGGCGGACTCCAGCGACAGCGCGTCCACGCGGATGCGGCCAATGGAGCCGGCGCGCTCCAGCGCCTCCTGGACCAGGACATCCACCTGCCGTCCGGTGCGGACCTCCGTCCACAAGGTGAAGGCGGTGACGGCCGACAGGAGGACCACCACGAAGAAGAAGCCGGTCCGGTAGCCGCGAATGGAGATGCGGGAGCTCGCCACGCCGTTCCTCTATCACGAGGCCTGGCGCCGCGCGTCCGGTGGGACGTCAGGGCGACGTGGGGGCGACGTTCCCGGCCGCCGGGGGGACAGCCGGCTGCGGCGGATTGTTCAGCCGCCGGCGTGCACGCTCCAGCGCGGACTCGTACCAGACGTCCGACAGCTCCTCGTGCATCTCCTTGAGCTCCTTCAGCTCGTTGACCTCGCGCTCCAGGGCGAGGAGCTGCGTGTTGTGCTCCTCCAGCGCGTGCCGGTCCGCCTCGGTGCGCACCAGCTCCTCCAGCAGCGCCGCGCGCGCCTGCTCCGCCTCCGCGCGCTCCAACCGCAGCCGCTCCAGCGCGGACTCGAGCTGGGCCAGGCGCAGCGCGAACGCCTCTGAACGCTCACGCTCCGCCTCGTACTCGCGACGCCACCGGTCCGCCTCGAGCACCTGGGCCTCCAGCCGCTCGAGCGGGACTCCCGTCGCGCAACCCGCTCCCAGGACGGCCAACGCTGTCGCGAAACAGAGGAACCGCATGAACCATCTCTCCCACACCATGACCGCGCGACATGCGCGGCGAAGGCGCCGGGCCGACACCGTGCAACCGGATGACGCGTGCAGCTTGCTCAAGTGCTCCGTCATCGTCAAAGCAGCAACTGCTTGTCTGGGGAGCTTGCCCCCATTGTCGGAGCTCCAACTGCGGAGTTTCTCCCCACGGACATCCGTGTGCGCCGCCTGCCCTCCCTCTGACAGCGGCCCTGGCACGCCGCCTGCTCAAGCCCCTGCTCGCTGGGACGGCGCAATCTCGCGCCGTCGCTCGACACCGGAGCTTTTCATGAAGACCGTGTTCGCCGCCGCCTTCCTCGCCGCCGCCACCGCGTTCGCCAACACGCCGGCGCCCGCCGCCGAAGCCAGGCCCGCCGCCGTCGAAGCGGCCCCCGAGGCCGCCGAGGCGCCCGCCGCCGAAGAGGCGAAGGCCGAGGCCGCCCCCGAGGCCAAGCCCGCGAAGAAGGCCAAGAAGCCCGCGAAGAAGGCCGCCAAGACCACCGCCACCGGCGCCCAGTAAACAGGACTTCCGGCTTTTAAAGTCGTGCACGGGGGGACCTCTTCCAAGGGAGGTACCCCCGTTGTCTTTGTGGGTCCATTAAAACCCGCTTCGCCTCGATTTCTGAGACGCTCTCTCGAATTCACTTTCGAGGTCCGAGAAAACCCATCCGGGTCATGACTTTCACGGCGCCGTCAATCCGTCCAGTGAACATGAGATTTGACAGAAACAGAAGAATCCCGCTTAATACGACTTCAGTGAATCACTGACTGTCCCAGACAGGGACGGAACTCGAACGAGCGCGCCAATGATCGAAGCCTTCACGAAGGTGTCGGAAGCCTCGAAGCTGCTGCTGGAGAAGGGCCTGTGCCCGAGCACCGGCGTGGAGACGCTGCGCATGGTGGGCCACGCGCTGGGCGTGGACCGCGCGTACATCCTGGAGAACCGCGTCCAGGGCACCTACGGCCGGTTCATCACGGACATGCGCCACGCCTGGGCGGAGGCGCCCACGCCGTCGCCGCTGGCCAACCCGGTGATGCGGGCCTTCTCCTTCCGCGAGTTCGCGCCGGGCTGGGTGGACATGCTGGAGGCGGGAATGGTGGTGGCGTGCCCCACCCGGGACGCGCCTCCGATGATGAAGGACCTGCTGGAGCGCCAGGGGACGCAGTCCATCCTGCTGTGCCCCATCAACCCCTCCCGGCAGCAGTGGTGGGGCATGGTGGCCTTCGAGGACTGCCACCGGCCCCGCGCCTGGAAGCCGGAGGAGGTGACGCTGCTCAAGTCCCTGGCCCGCGCGGTGGCGGCGTCCGTCCGACATGGGCAGATGCGCTCCTCCCTGGACCAGGTCCGCAACAGCCTGCGCCAGGCGGTGAGCAGCCGCACCCCGGTCTCCGGGCTCTGAGCCCCTGGCGGGTGGCACGGCTGACGGCTTGCCGGGGGGCAAGGCCGACCCGTGCACGAGCGGACCTTTCCAGCGCCGGGTTTCTGCTACCCTGGCCGCCCCTTCGCTCACCGCCATGTCCTCAATCGACCCCACCGCGATCAGCCGTCCGCGCTCTCCGGACATCATCAGCGGCTACCACATCGACAAACTCGTCGGCAGCGGAGGCATGGGCGAGGTCCACAAGGCCACCCAGCTCTCCCTGGGCCGCACGGTGGCGGTGAAGCTCCTCAACCCCGAGTTGGCGAAGGACCCCTCCTTCATCGCGCGCTTCCAGAAGGAAGCCGCGGCGCTCGCGGCCCTGAGCCATCCCCACATCGTCTCCATCGTCGACAAGGGGAAGACGGACACCACGTACTACCTGGTGATGGAGTTCGTGGACGGCCCGTCGCTGCGGGAGCTGATTCGCGAGCCGCAGCTCGACGTCATGGGCGCGCTGCGGCGCATGCTGCAGATCTGCCGCGCCATCGAGTACGCGCACGGCCGCGGCGTCATCCACCGCGACCTGAAGCCGGAGAACATCCTGCTGGACCAGCAGGCCGGCGGCATCGCCAAGGTGTCGGACTTCGGGCTGGCGTCCTTCCTGGATGATGCCAGCCCGTCCTCGCGCTACGCGCTCACGTCCACGCACGTGTCCATGGGCACGCTGTCGTACATGGCGCCCGAGCAGCGCGTGGACGCGAAGAGCGCGGACGCGCGCGCGGACATCTTCTCGCTGGGCGTCATCCTCTACGAGTGGCTCACCGGCGAGGTGCCGCTGGGCACCTTCGACCCGCCGTCGCGGCGCAAGCCGGGCCTGGACCCGCGGCTGGACGCCATCGTCACGCGCTGCCTCAAGCCGGACCCGGAGGACCGCTACCCGTCCGTCACCACGCTCATCGCGGACCTGGAGCTGCTCGTCCCGGGCAGCCTGCCGTCGCTGGCGCCGGTGAAGCTGACGCACATCCAGCGGCTGCGGCAGGGCGTGCGCAAGGTGGTGCGCGTGGCGCTGCAGGCCGCGGCCGTCCTCCTGGTGCTGGCGGCGCTGGCCGTGCTGGGCCGGGAGTGGCTGCGCAGCGGGGAGAAGCCCGTGGCGCCGCAGCCCGGCGCCGCCCTGAACGCGGACCTGGGCCCGCCCTCGCCCCGCTCCATGCCGGGCCGCCTGGAGACGGGCTCGGAGAAGCGCACGGTGTCCGTGGGTGACGGGCCGGACGCGCCGTCGCTCCTGGTCGCCGGGCGCCCGGTGGAGGCGGAGGACAAGGCCATCATCTTCCCGCCCGTGGAGGAGCGCTCGCAGTCGCGCGTGGGCCGCGCCCGCCTGGACGTGGTGGGGCTGGACGGGGACATCGCGGTGCTCAAGGCCCTCGTGCGCGCGGACCCGCCGCCGGACACCTGGAAGCGCCGCGCCTACGTCATGCTCTACGGGCCGGCGCTGCAGGCCCCCGCCGCCGCGCTGCTGCTGCAGGGCAGCACGGGCCGCTACGTGGCCCTCATCCATGACGGCGCGGGCGCGCCGCTGCGGCTCGAGTGGGCCCTGGGCGAGCGCCGCGGCACCATGCTGGGCCTGGCGTCGCCGGAGGGAGAGGCCGCGCTGGAGCTGCGGGTGGACGCGGACGGCGTCATGCAGGGCTACGTCGGCAAGGGCAAGGACCAGCGGGCCATTGGCGAGCCCCTCAACCTGGGCCCGGGCTGGATGGAGCACTTCGGCGACGCGCCGGTGCCCGCCTTCGGCTGCATCGAGGGCACCTGCCGCGCGGAGGGGCTCGTCTACACCGTGCGGCGCGCGCCGCCCGAGCCGGAGCCGGCGGCGAAGGCCGTGGTCGCCGCGGTGCCGGCCAAGGCGGTGCCCGCCAGGCGGCCGCCTCCGCCGCCCCCGAAGCGGCAGCCCGCCAAGGGCTCCTCGAAGGGCCCCACCCGGCGGCGGTAGAGCGTCCGGCAACACGCGTCCCGGACGTTCCAGCGCAGGGGAATATGGCCAGGGCCCTGGGATTGCACTATCCCTGGCCCCTCCTATGCGCACCATTCGAATCGGCTTCGCCGCGCTCGCACTCGTCACGGCCCTCGCGGGCTGCCACCGCTCCACGTCCACGGCGACACCGCGCGTCCTCGAAACCGCCGCGGAGCAGGCGCAGCAGGGCACCCCGCAGGCCCGCACGCTCGCGTTCGCGGGCTTCCACGCGCTGCTCGTCGCGGGAGACGCCACGCTGGCGCAGCAGCGCTTCGATGACGCCCTCGCCCGTGACGCGGGAGACGTCTACGCGCTGGCCGGCCAGTCGTTGATGGCGCGGCGCGCGGGCCGCCCCGACCGCGCCCTGGCCGCGTCCCTGGAGCTGGCGGCGCGCGCGCCCACGCACCCGCTGGCGGCCGTGGCGGCGCGCCACGTCCTGGATTCGGTGGGCACGTCACGGGCGCTGGACGACGACATCCTCCGCGGCGTGGAGCGCGCGCTGGCGGCGGGCGCGACGGGCGAGGCCGCCTACCTGCTGCGCGGCGCGCGGATGTCGGTGGCCGTGGTGCGCGGCGACGCGGAGGCCCGCGACGCGGCGATGCACCAGTTGGGCGGCGTGAGCGAGTCCTCGCTGGTGGGGCCCTTCTCCCCCTTCCACGTGCTGTCCTGGGATGAGCGCACGCCCGTGAGCCAGGAGGGTTCGCTGGCGGGCCCCTTCACCAGCGCCTTCGGCCCCCTGCCGGTGCGCACGGTGCACGCCCCCGACGGACGCATGGACCTGACGGGCGAGCCCGGCCAGGGTGACCTCTACGTTCAGGCCTTCGACGCGGACGTGACGGAGCCGGGCCTCTACGTCGCGCGCACCGTCAGCGGCACCTCGCACCAGGTGCTGATGGACGGGGCTCCGCTGCTGGAGCGCCGCGCCTGGGAGCGCGCCACCTCCACCGTCACCACGCGCGCCGTGCAGCTCCCCGCGGGCAAGCACCGCTTCGTCGTGCGTCAGCTCAAGGGGGGCACCTCCGGCCTGCTCACCTTCGCCCTGCTGCGCGTGGACGGGCGGCCGTCCGGCGTGCGCTTCAGCGCGGCCACCGGGCCGGCGCCGAGGCCCTGGGGCGGCAAGGCCGAGCTCTCCGACGAGACGCCCGGCGTGTTCGCCACCACGGAGAGCGTGAAGCTGGCCCTGCACGAGGAGGCCGGCGAGCTGCTGGCCGTGGTGCTGGCGGTGCGGGACGGCCTGCAGCGGGACTCGGACGGCGCGCGGCGGCTGATGGCCACGGTGGACGCCAACACCCCGGCCCTGCTGTGGCTGCGGGCGGAGGTCGCCGCCGCGGACCGCACCGTGCCCTCCAAGGTGGCGCGCGGCCGGGCCACGCGTGATTTGGAGTCCGTGCTGGCCAAGGACCCGGACAACGTGGCGGCGATGCTGCTGCGCGCGGACCTCTTCCTCGACGAGGGCCAGCCCGCCCCCGCCATGGAGCTGCTGAAGACGGCGTCCGAGGTGGCGCGGCCCGCTGGCCACCCGGTGTTCATGCTGCGCGCCCGCGCCGCGCTGGCGCTGGAGGTGGAGGCCCTGGCGGAGGAGTCGCTCGCCGCGGCGCTGGAGGCGCAGCCCGGCCTGTGCGAGGCGCTGACGCTCCAGTACAGCCTGGCCCGCCGCCGTGACGCGGCGGAGCGCAGCGACACGCTGGTGGCGTCCCTGGCGGGCTGCCCGGGGACGGTGATGCGTCAGGCCGAGCACGCGCGCGCCCGCGGCGACGTGGAGACGGCGACGAAGCTGTACGCCGAGATGCAGGCCCGCGACCCCAGCAGCATCAGCCTGGGCACCACGCTGGCCAACCTCTACGTGTCCAAGCGCCGCTTCGACGACGCCACCGCGGTACTCCAGAAGCTGGCCACCGTGTGGCCGCGCAACGCGGAGCTGGTGAAGCGCATGGCGGACGTGCGCGAGTACGCGGGCCAGCCGGCCGAGGCGCTCGAGCTGCGCGAGCGGGCGCTGGCCCTGGCCGGAGATGACCTGACGCTGCGCCGCGCGGTGGAGCGCGCGAAGACGGGCCAGGAGCTGCTGCAGGCGCACGCGGTGGACGGCCGCGAGGCCATCCGCGCCTACGAGGCGGAGCCCGTCAGCGGCGGCAGCGCGGCGGCCTTCGTGCTGGACGCGGCGGCGGTGCGCGTCTACCCCGACGGCAGCATCGTCAACCGCATCCACACGGTGCAGAAGGCGCTGGAGCAGTCCGGCGTGCAGGAGATCGCCGAGGTGAACGTGCCGCGCGGCGCGCAGGTGCTGGCGCTGCGCACCATCAAGGCGGACGGCCGGGTGCTGGAGCCGGAGAACATCGAGGGCAAGGACACGGTGAGCCTGCCCGGCGTGGCCGTGGGGGACTACGTGGAGGTGGAGTACCTGCTGGCGGAGCCCCCGCGCGGCCCCGCGCAGCCGGGCTTCACCGCGTCCGCCTTCTACTTCCAGATTGCCAACCAGCCCAACGCCTGGGTGACGTACACGGTGGTGGCGCCCAGGGGCGTGGGCATGAAGGTGGACGCCCACGGGATGAAGGTGCCGGAGCCCAAGGTGGACGGCGACGTGGAGGTGTTCCACTTCGAGACGCGCCGCGTGCCGCCGTTCATCCCCGAGCCGGACGCGCCGCCCTCCGCCAACGAGTACCTGCCCTTCGTCATCGTGGGCGCGGGTGACACGGGCAATGAGAACCTGGTGAAGCTCTACGGCGACGCCTTCCAGGACCGGTGGATCCGCACCGCGGAGGTGGACGCCTTCGCGCGCAAGGCGGCGGAGGGCAAGTCGGGCCTGGACGCGGTGAAGGCGCTGCACGCCGCGGTGATGCAGCGCTTCTCTGGCCGGGACGCGAGCCTGAGCCAGACGGCGGCCTCCACGGTGGCCCAGGACCGGGGCAGCCGGCTGACGGTGATGAAGGCCGGCCTGGACGCGCTGGGCATCCCCTCGCGCGTGGTGGCGGTGCGGACCTTCAACACGGACCCGGCGCCCTACACCTTCCCCCAGGACGCGCTGCTGCCCTACGCGGCGCTGCGCGTGGAGCTGCCCGGCGAGGAGCCCGTCTGGGTGGACACCTCCGTGCGCTACGGCCCCTTCGGCGAGCTGCCGGAGCTGGCCATGGGCGGGCGGGAGGCGTGGCTGCTGCCCGAGCCCGGCCGCCCGCTGCAGAAGGTGCAGACGCCGCCCATGAAGGAGGTCCCCGGCAAGGAGGTCAAGCTGGCGCTCAAGCTCTCCGAGGACGGCACGCTCAGCGGCCAGGGCGAGGAGACGTACTCCGGCTTCGAGGCGGCGCAGATCGCCGAGGCCTTCAACCAGCTCTCGGCGGAGAGCCGCAACCAGGCGCTGCAGGGCGCGGTGGCGCGGTACTTCGGGGGCGCCTCGCTGTCGAGCGTGAAGCTGGAGCACCAGGAGCAGGTGGGCGCGCCCTTCGTGCTGCGCTACGAGTTCACCGTGCCGCGCTTCGGGCGGCTCGAGGGAGGCCAGCGGATGGCGCTGGGGCCCTTCACCTTCCCCGCGCAGCTCGGCCGGCGCTTCGTGCAGCTCAGCACGCGCCGCACGCCGCTCTACATCGACACCACCGAGGCCAGCCGCACCCAGGTGACGCTCACCATGCCCAAGGGCTGGAAACTCGCCGACCCGCAGGCCTCGCTCCAGGCGGAGAACGCCTTCGGCCGCTTCACCCGGACGGAGAAGCAGGACGGCGCGACGCTCAGCGTCACCGAGTCGCTGCGCCTGCCGCGCAACCGCGTCCAGCCCAACCAGTACGAGCTGTTCTCCGGCTTCACCGGAGACGTGGACCTCATCCAGACGCGGGAGCTGGTGCTGGTGAAGCCCTAGCGGGAGGGGTGAATAAAGCCGGAGGGCACCGCGTCTTTCTTCCACACCGGCCCCGCACGACGGACTTCCAGGGGGGCCGGTGGCAGAATCTGTCTGGTAACCCACGGAGATGACGCGATGACTCCTCGATGGTGGGCTTGTCTGGTGACCTTGCTTGCGGCGCCCATGGTTCACGCGCAGACCGCGCCGGTCCCCGCGTCAGAGCCGGGATATTCCGAGTACGCCTACGACGACACGGAGTTCCAGGACGAGGACACGGCGCCCGTGGCGCCCTACGCCCCGCCCCAGCTCCCCACCGAGAACCCCTCGGCCCGGCCCTTCGCGGGCGCCGTCTGGGCGTCTGGCCACTGGTACTGGGACGGCAACGAGTGGCGCTTCAACGCCGGCACCTGGCTGGCGCCCATGGACGGCTACCGGTTCATCAACGGCTACTGGGAGCCGGACGGCCGGATGTGGCGATGGGTGTCCGGAGGCTGGGCCCGGCATGACTCCGCGATGGTGGAGATTCCCATCGCCGTGACGAGCGAGGAGCTGTCCACGCAGCAGGCGCCGCCGCCGCTCCGCGTCGAGCACGCCCCGCCGCCGCCGGCGCCCTCCTATGTCTGGACGCCCGGCTACTGGTACTGGGCTGGCGCCAACTACGTGTGGGTGGATGGCATGTGGGCCGCGCCGCCGCGTCCCGGGCTCGTCTACGTGTCGTCGCGCTGGGTGCGCCGCGGGCCGTCCTGGTACTTCTCCGCCGGCGGCTGGGCGACCCGGGGCTCGGTGCGAATCACCGTGCCCGTCTACCGCCACGCGCACGTCACCGTGGCGCGCCGTCACCCGCACTACTTCATGCACTCCTGGCGGCGGTACCCGGCGGTGCGCCACCACGTCTACCACTACGGCAGCGGCTACCGTCGCGGCCCCAGCCCGGTGCGCCACCACTACCGTGGCAACGACAACCGCTGGGGGGGCCGGGGCAACTACCACCGCGCCTCGCCCGGCAGGCACGGCGGACGGCACGGCGCCTCGCCCGGCGGGCACCGCCGCGGTGACGGTGGACGCCGCGGTGGCCGGGACTGACGTCTCAGGACGCGCTCAGGGTGGCGGCCCCACCCCGAGCGCGCCCACCTCCGCCATCAACGCCGCCCCGTTGGTGATGCCGCGCGGCGGAGACCTTGCTACTTCACGGCCGCGTCCGCCGCGTCCCGGAAGATGGCCACGACGGGCTCGCCGTCCTCGCCAATGGTGCCGCGGTACATGCCCGCGGAGTTGAAGGGCATGGCCACGTTGCCCTCGCGGTCCATGGCGATGATGCCACCCTCGCCGCCCACCTTCACCAGCACGTCGTTGATGACGGCGTCGGCGGCCTGCCGCAGCGGCACGCCCAGGTACTCCACGCGGGCGCAGATGTCGTGCGCCACGGCGTAGCGGATGAAGAACTCGCCATGGCCGGTGGCGGACACGGCGCAGCGCGCGTCCGCATAGGTGCCCGCGCCGATGATGGGCGAGTCCCCCACGCGGCCATGGCGCTTGTTCGTCATGCCGCCCGTGGACGTGGCCGCGGCGAGCGCGCCCGTCTTGTCCAGGGCCACCGCGCCCACGGTGCCGAACTTGTGGTCCCCGCTCACCGGGTCATACCCCGCGGGAATCGAGGAGGACGGCTGCTGCCGCGCGCGCTCCTTCTCCAGCGCGCGCTGGAGGCCCTGCCAGCGGTCCTCCGTGTAGAAGTACTTCGGGTCCACCAGCTCCACGCCCTGCGACTTCGCGAAGGCCTCGGCGCCCTCCCCCACCATCATCACGTGCGGCGACTGCTCCATGACGAGCCGCGCCAGCGAGATGGGGCTCTTCACGTGCCGCACGCCCGCCACGGCGCCCGCCTGGCGCGTCTTGCCGTCCATGATGGCGGCGTCCAGCTCGTTGACGCCGTCGTGCGTGAAGACGGCGCCCTTGCCGGCGTTGAAGTACGGCGAGTCCTCCAGGATGCGGACCGCGGCGCTCACCGCGTCCAGCGCGGAGCCGCCGCTGGCCAGCACCGCGTGCCCCGCCTGGAGGGACTGCGTCAGCGCGGCGCGGACCTCGGCCTCGCGCTCCGGGGAGAGGTTCTCCCGGGAGATGACACCCGCGCCGCCGTGGATGACCAGCCCCCACTTCGGGGCGGGGGCGGGCGCGTCGGGAGGGGTCGGCTGCCCGCTGTCGGTGCGAGCAACCCCGGAACTGGCGCAGCCCATGGGAGAGAGCAGCATCACGGCACCCACGACGAGAGCACGGCGGAGGGGAACGGGAGCGACGGACATGAAGTGGACCTCCAGACGGCCCTGTCGCTAGCACGCCCTCCAGGGAGGCACAACGCGGGGCCCTGGGAGTGTGCACTCGCGGAGGGTGACGGCCAGGGCTCCCCTGCCCGCCTCCCCGGACCTGCGCTCGCCACCCGGGAATGCACAGTGTCGAGGCGACAAACCGTTCAGACACAGCGAGGTGCGCGCGATGAAGAAGCTGAGAGGGTTGCGGGTGGCCGTGCTCGCGGCGGATGGCTTCGAGCAGGTGGAGCTGACGGCGCCGGTGAAGAAGCTGGAGCGCCAGGGCGCGGAGGTGACGATTGTCTCACCGCACAAGGGCCGCATCCGCGGGATGAACCTGCTCGTCCCGGGCAAGAAGGTGAGCGTGGACGCGTCCCTGCGCGAGGTGAAGGCGGCGGACTTCGACGCGGTCTTCATCCCGGGAGGCTTCGTGAACCCGGACCTCCTGCGGCAAAGCGCGCTCGCGCTGGACTTCGTCCGGGACGCGGACGCGCTGGACCTGCCCATGGCCGTCATCTGTCACGGGCCGTGGGTCCTGATTTCGGCGGGCCTCGTGGAGGGGCGGGCGGTGGCCTCGTGGCCGGGCATCCGCGACGACGTGCGCAACGCGGGCGGCCGGTGGGTGGACGAGCCGGTGATGCGAGATGGCAACTGGGTGTCCAGCCCTGGCCCGCGTCAGATGTTCGCCTTCATCAAGGGCATGGTGGAGCTCTTCGCGGAGAAGATGCCGGAGGTCTCCGCGCGAGCGCCGTTGGTCCCCGTGCGCCACGAAGCGCCCGCCCTGTGGCCCAGGCTGCTCGCGGGGACGCTGGCCACCGCGGCGCTCGGACTGGGCGCGCGGCGGCTGGCCCTGCGCTGAGACGTCGCGGGCCCTTGGCGACGCCTCGCGCCGAGGGCCCGTGCACCGTGGCTACATCCACCCGAGCTGGAGCCGCGCCACGTCCGACATGCGCTCCTGCCCCCAAGGCGGGTCCCACACCAGCTCCACGCGCGTCTCCGCCACGCCGGGCACCGAGCCCACCTTGGTGCGCACGTCCTCCACCAGCACCGGCCCCATGCCGCAGCCGGGCGCGGTGAGCGTCATCTGGATGTCCACCCGCTGCCCGCCCTCCGGCAGCGGCTCCGCCTTGCACGCGTACACCAGGCCCAGCTCGACGATGTTCACCGGAATCTCCGGGTCGTACACCGTGCGGAGCTGCTCCCAGACCTGCTCCTCGTTGAACTCGCTGGGGTCGCCCGCGGGCTTCTCCTTGGGCGCGTACTCCTCGCCCAGCGCGCCGCCGTCCTTCTCGTCGACGCGGAAGAGCTGGCCGTAGGGGTCCTGCACCGTGATGTTGCCGCCGAGCGTCTGCGTCACCCGCAGCTCGGAGCCCGCGGGCAACACCACCCGGTCTCCGCTGGGGATGATTGTCGCTGACACGTCGCGCTCCAGCACCGCCATCATTCCTCGCATGTGGCCCTCCACCCCTACTCCGTGGACACGGCCTCGCCGCGTCCCTCCAATGCCGCGCGCAGCGTGTGCCACGCCAGGCTGGCGCACTTCACCCGCGCGGGGAACTCGCTGACGCCGGACAACACCGCCAGCTTGCCCAGCGCGTCCACGTCCACCGACTCCGGACCTTCCGTCACCAGCTTGTGGACCTGCTCGAAGAGCGCCTCCGCCTCCGACCGCGTCCGGTCCTTCACCGCCCCCGTCATCAACGACGCGGACGCCTTGGAGATGGCGCAGCCCTGGCCCTGGAAGCCCACGTCCTTGATGACGCCGTCCTCCACCTTCAGCGTCACCACCAACTGGTCACCGCACAGCGGGTTGTGCCCCGCGGCCTCCGCGGTGGCGCCGTCCACCACGCGGTAGTTGCGCGGCCGCTTGGAGTGCTCCAGCACGACCTCTTGATAGAGGTCCCTCAAGTCATCCGAGCTCACTGGAACACCTCCAGGACCTTGTGCAGGCCGCGGACGAGCGCGTCCACGTCCTCGCGCGTGTTGTAGAGCGCCAGCGACGCCCGCGACGTGGCCGGCACCTTGAAGTGCTGCATCACCGGCTGCGCGCAGTGGTGGCCGGTGCGGATGCAGATGCCCTCGCGGTCCAGGATGGTGCCCACGTCGTGCGGGTGGACATCCGCCAGCATGAAGGACAGCACGCCCGTCTTCTCGCGCGCGGTGCCCACCAGGCGCAGCCCCGGCACCGACTCCAGCGCCTGCGTGGCGTAGGCCAGCAGCTCCCGGTCGTGCGCGGCGACGTTCGCCATCCCCAGCGCTTCCAGGTAGCGGATGGCCGCCGCCAGCCCCACCGCGCCCTCCAGGTTGGGCGTGCCCGCCTCGAAGCGGTACGGCACCCGGTTGTACGTCACCTTCTCCATCGTCACGGAGAGGATCATGTCGCCGCCGCCCTGGTACGGCGGCATCGCCTCCAGCAGCTCCTTGCGGCCGTACAACACGCCGATGCCCGTGGGCCCGAACATCTTGTGCCCGCTGAAGGCGTAGAAGTCGCAGCCCAGGTCCTGCACGTCCACGGGGAAGTGCGTCACCGCTTGCGCGCCGTCCACCAGCACGGGGATGCCCTTCGCGTGGGCCCGCCGGGTGAGCTCCTTCACCGGCACCACGGTGCCCAGCGCGTTGGACACGTGCGTCACCGCGAGGATGCGCGTGCGCTCCGTCAGCAGCGCGTCCACCGCGTCCAGCACCAGCTCGCCCCGGTCATCCACGGGGATGACCTTGAGCACCGCGCCCGTCTGCTCGCACAGCATCCGCCAGGGGACGATGTTGGCGTGGTGCTCCATCTGGGTGATGAGCACCTCGTCCCCGGCGCCGATGTGCTTGCGCCCGTACGTCTGCGCCACCAGGTTGATGGCCTCGGTGGTGCCTCGCACGAAGACGATTTCCTTCACGTCCCCCGCGTTGATGAAGCGGCGCACCGTCTCGCGCGCGCCCTCGTAGGCCTCCGTGGCGCGCTCGGAGAGCACGTGCACGCCGCGGTGCACGTTGGCGTTGTCGTGCTGGTAGAAGCGCACCAGCGCGTCGATGACGGCCCGCGGCTTCTGCGCCGTGGCGGCGCTGTCCAGGTACACCAGCGGCCGGCCCCGCACCTCCTGGTGGAGGATGGGGAAGTCCTCGCGGACCTTCTTCACGTCGAAGCCGCTCATGCCTTCACCTCGCGCTGTGCCGCGCCCGGCAGCTTCAGGGCCAGGAGCGCTTCGATGTTCGCGCGCACGGGGCCCACGGGCACCGCCTCCACCACCTCGCGGGCGAAGGCGTAGGTGAGCAGCCGCTCCGCCTCCGCCTGGGGCACGCCGCGCGAGCGCAGGTAGAACAGCGCCTGCGCGTCCAGCCGCCCCACCGCCGCGCCGTGCGCGCACTTCACGTCATCCGCGAAGATTTCAAGCTGCGGCCGCGCGTCCGCCTGCGCCGACTCCGACAGCAGCAGGTTGCGGTTCTGCTGCCGCGAGTCCGTGCGCTGCGCGTCCGGCCGCACCCGGATGAGCCCGTGGAAGGTGCCGCGTGACTGGCCATCCAGCACGCCCTTGTACAGCTCGCGGCTGGTGCAGCGCGGCACCGCGTGGTCCAGCGCCGTGCGGTTGTCCAGGTGCTGCGCGCCCTGCCCCACGTAGAGGCCGTTCAGCGTCGCGTCGCCGCCCTCGCCCGCGAAGGCCGCGTGGACCTCGTTGCGCGCCATGGCCCCGCCGAAGGCGAAGGCGTGCGACGCGAAGCGGCTGTCCCGCCCCTGCCGCGCGTGCAGGGCGCCCAGGTGCAGCGCCGCGTCCGCCTCCACCTGGAGCTTGTAGTGGTGGAGGCTGGCGTTGTCGCCCAGCGTCACCTCCGTCACCGCGTTGGTGAACGTCGCCGCCGAGCCCGCGGGGCCCGCGCTGGCATAGGTCTCCACCAGCGTCGCCTCGCTGCTCTCCCCCGCCACCACCAGAATGCGCGGGCTGGCCAGCACCGGCCCATCGCCGCGCGTGAGGAACAGCAACTGCACGGGCACCTCGCTCAGCGCGCCCGGCGCCAGGCGCAGCAGCGCGCCCTCCTCCAGCAGCGCCGCGTTGAGCGCGGTGAAGGCGTGCTCGTTCGACAAGGCGCGCTGTCCCAGCAGCGACTCCAGCAGCTCGCCGTCCTCGCGCACCGCGTCCCGCAGCGGCTTCAGCGTCAGCCCGCGCGGCAGGCCCGCCACGGACGACAGCTCCGGCGCCAGCCGCCCGTCCACGAACACCAGCCGGGGGCCCGGCAGGCCCAGCCGCTCCACCACTGAGGACAGGTGGGCGGCGTCCCGGGCGTCGCGCGCCGCTGGAATGAACGTTCCGTCCGCGATGGCGCCCAGCCGGGAGTACTTCCAGGCCTCGTCACGCGTCGTGGGCAGCCCCTGCCGCTCGAAGTGGGCCAGGGCGTCGGCGCGCAGGCGCTTGAGCCACCGCGGCGCGGACGCCTGCTCGGGCGCCGCCTGGAAGCGCGTGGCCACGTCCAGGTAGTGCGCCAGGGCCGCCGTCATCGCCGGGCCTCCGCCGCCGGGGCCTTGGCCTTGCCACCGTCCAGCCCCAGCCAGCCGTAGCCCTTCTCCTCCAGCTCCAGCGCCAGCTCGCGCCCGCCGGAGCGGACGATGCGGCCCGCCGCCATGACGTGGACCTTGTCCGGGACGATGGAGTCCAGCAGCCGCTGGTAGTGCGTAATCAGCACCATGCCGCGCTCGGGCGAGCGCAGCGCGTTGACGCCGCCCGCCACCGTGCGCAGCGCGTCGATGTCCAGGCCGGAGTCCGTCTCGTCGAGGATGGCCAGGCGCGGCTCCAGCACCGCCATCTGGAAGATTTCGTTGCGCTTCTTCTCGCCGCCGGAGAAGCCCTCGTTCACCGAGCGGTTCATGAAGGCCGCGTCGAGCTGCACCAGCTTCGACTTCTCCTTGGCGAGCTGGAGGAAGTCCATGGCGTCCAGCTCCTCCAGCCCCTTGGCGCGGCGCTGCGCGTTGAGCGCGGTGCGCAGGAAGTGGATGTTGCCCACGCCCGGAATCTCCACCGGGTACTGGAAGGCGAGGAACACGCCGGCGGCGGCGCGGTCCTCCGGCGACAGCTCCAGCAGCGGCTTGCCGTCGAAGCGCACCTCGCCCTGCGTCACCTCGTAGCCGTCACGGCCCGCCAGCACGCTGGCCAGCGTGCTCTTCCCGGAGCCGTTGGGCCCCATGATGGCGTGGACCTCACCGGGGGCGACCTCCAGGTCGATGCCCTTGAGGATGTCCTTGCCCGCCACGCGGGCGTGCAGGTTGCGAACAGTCAATAGCGCCATGCCTACCCCACGCTCCCTTCCAGGCTCACTCCGAGCAGCTTCTGCGCCTCCACCGCGAACTCCATCGGGAGCTCCTTGAACACCTGGCGGCAGAAGCCGTTGACGATCATCGACACCGCGTCCTCCTGCGAGATGCCCCGCTGCCGGCAGTAGAAGAGCTGGTCCTCGCCAATCTTCGACGTGGACGCCTCGTGCTCCACCTGCGCCGACGCGTTCTTCACCTCGATGTACGGCACCGTGTGGGCGCCGCACTTGTCACCGAGCAGCAGCGAATCGCACTGCGTGTAGTTGCGCGCGTTCTGGGCGCTCTTCAGCACCTTCACCAGCCCGCGGTACGTGTTCTGCCCGCGGCCGGCGGAGATGCCCTTGGACACGATGGTGCTGCGGGAGTTCTTCCCGATGTGCACCATCTTCGTGCCCGTGTCCGCCTGCTGCAGGTTGTTGGTGAGCGCCACCGAGTAGAACTCGCCCACCGAGTCATCCCCCTTGAGGATGACGCTCGGGTACTTCCACGTAATGGCCGAGCCCGTCTCCACCTGCGTCCACGAAATCTTCGCCGCCCGGTGCGCGACGCCGCGCTTGGTGACGAAGTTGTAGATGCCGCCGCGCCCCTCCGCGTCGCCCGGGTACCAGTTCTGCACCGTGGAGTACTTGATGGTGGCGTTGTCCAGCGCCACCAGCTCCACCACCGCGGCGTGGAGCTGGTTGGTGTCGCGCATGGGGGCGGTGCAGCCCTCCAGGTAGCTCACGTGGGAGCCCTCCTCCGCGACGATGAGCGTGCGCTCGAACTGGCCCGTCTCCGCCGCGTTGATGCGGAAGTACGTGGACAGCTCCATGGGGCAGCGCACGCCCTTGGGGATGAAGACGAACGAGCCGTCGCTGAAGACGGCGGAGTTGAGCGCGGCGAAGTAGTTGTCCGAGTACGGCACCACCGAGCCCAGGTACTTCTTCACCAGCTCCGGGTGCTCGCGCACGGCTTCCGAGAACGAGCAGAAGATGACGCCCGCCTTGGCCAGCTTGTCCTTGAACGTGGTGGCCACGGACACCGAGTCGAAGACGGCGTCCACCGCGACGTTCTGCAGCAGCTTCTGCTCGTGCAGCGGGATGCCGAGCTTCTCGTAGGTGCGCAGAATCTCCGGGTCCACCTCGTCCAGGCTGGCCTTCACCGGCTTCTGCTTCGGCGCCGAGTAGTAGCTGATGGCCTGGTAGTCGATGGGCTTGTAGGTGACGGCCTGCCACGTGGGCTCCGTCATCGTCTTCCAGTGGCGGAAGGCCTTGAGGCGCCAGTCGAGGAGGAACTCCGGCTCGCCCTTCTTCGCGGAGAGCGCGCGGATGACGTCTTCATCCAACCCGGGGGGAAACGTGTCCGACTCCACCTGGGTGACGAAGCCCGCGGCATAGGGGCGGCGCGTCAGTTCCTGGAGGGTTTCGGTGCTCATGAGCGGACTCCTGTCGCGGATGCGGAAGCGGGGTGGCCGGCGGCTGGGGAAGGCGCCGGGCGAGCGGGTGTCCCCAGGCCCACGAGGCGCTCGGGCACGCGGGGGGCGGGGGCGATGAGGTCCGCCAGCGTCAGGCGCCCCAAGGCCTCCTGGATGGCGCTGTTGATGAGGCGCCAGTGGCCCCGCACCTGGCAGACGGACTCCAGCTCGCAGGGCGCACCGCCGGTGGGGTGGACGCCACACTCGGTGAGGGCGACCGGCCCTTCGAGCGCGGCGACCAGTTCGGCCAGCGACAGCTCGCCGGCCGGCCGTGCCAGGCCGTAGCCGCCGTTGGCGCCGCGGTGGGACACCACGAGCGCCGCCTGAAGCAGGCCCTTGAGCACCTTGCTGGCCGAGGGAAGTGGCACGCGCGTGCGCGCCGCCAGCTCACGGGTGGTGCGCGTGTCACCCTCCGCGCGAGCCAGCTCGGTCATCAGCACGATGCCGTAGTCGGTCATCTTGCTCATCCGGAGCATGGGTGCGGGTGTCTCCTCTCTGCGTTCCAGGCGCCGACAGACTCGGGCCCCAGGGGACCTCTTACGTAATCAGGACCTTTTCAGTCCACATTGCAATTTGAATCCCTCCCTGAAGCGCCGCTGGTTGGAGGGCGGGGGGGAGAGGGATAGGGTGACGCCACCGTCCCCCCGGAGGAATCTTGCTGATGCGTCGTCCCCTGATGTTGCTCGCGACCCTGGCCCTGGCCGTGGTGGCCTGCGAGAAGAAGACCGCGCCCGCGCCCGCCGCGCCCTCGCCCGAGGGGCAGGCGACCGGGACCGCCGCCGCGCCGGTGGACTCGGACACGATTCTGCTGGGGGAGGTCGGCAGCCTCACGGGCAGCGAGGCGACCTTCGGCGTCTCCGCGCGCAACGGCATCGAGCTGGCGCTGAACGAGGCCAACGAGGCCGGCGGCGTGAAGGGAAAGAAGCTCCAGGTGCGCGTGTACGACAGCCAGGGCCGGCCGGAGGAAGGCGCCCAGGCGGTGACGCGGCTCATCACGCAGGACAAGGTGGTGGCGATTCTCGGCGAGGCGGCCTCGTCGGTGTCCATGGCCATGGCGGAGAAGGCGCAGGCGGGCCAGGTGCCCATGGTGACGCCGACCTCCACCGCGCCGGAGGTCACCCAGAAGGGCGACTACATCTTCCGCGTCTGCTTCATCGACCCCTTCCAGGGCCTGGTGATGGCGAAGTTCGCGCGGGAGAACCTGAAGCTGTCCCGCGTGGCGGTGCTGCGCGACAACAAGAGCGCCTTCTCCATGGGGCTGGCGGACGTGTTCACGGAGAAGTTCAAGGCCTTCGGCGGCGAGGTGCCGGGCGACGAGAGCTACTCCAAGGGTGACACGGACTTCCGCGCGCAGCTCACGTCCATCAAGCGGCTGAAGCCGGACGCCGTCTTCGTGCCCGGCTACTACACGGACGTGGGCATCATCGCGCGGCAGGCGCGGGAGATTGGCCTCAAGGTGCCGCTGCTCGGCGGCGACGGCTGGGACTCCGACAAGCTGTACGAGCTGGGCGGCTCCGCGCTGGAGGGCAGCTACTTCTCCAACCACTACTCGCCGGACAACCCGGACCCGGTGCTCCAGAAGTTCCTGGCCCGCTACAAGGCCACCTACGGCAGCGTGCCGGACAGCGTGGCCGCGCTGGCGTACGACGCGGCGCGGGTGACGATTGACGCCATGAAGCGCGCGCCGGACCTGAGCGGCCCCTCGCTGCGCGACGCCATCGCCGCGACCAGGGACTTCCCCGGCGTGGCGGGCAGAATCACCCTGGACGCCAACCGCGACGCGGTGAAGGAGGCCGTGGTGCTCAAGGTCTCCGGTGGCAAGGCGCAGTTCGTCACCACGGTGACGCCGTAGCGCGGGCGCCCGGGCCCCCGCGCCTCAGATGGGGGCCTGGATGACGTAGTAGATGGAGTTGAAGTAGCGGTGGAGGGCGTTCAGCAGCGCCACCAGGAAGGGCCAGCCGCCCACGGAGAAGACCAGCAGGGACGCGGTGACGATGGCGTACTCCACCATGGACTGGCCACGGGCGGACCGCGACGGACGCAGGGACTTCCTCATGGGGCGACACTCCGGCGTAGCAACGTGAGTTGGACCTCGACGCCTGGGCCCGGCGAATGGCCGCGCAGCACCGCGCGGCCGCTCGCCGACTCCTTCAGCACCTCGAACGCGACGCCGTCCGGCGCCACCGGCACGGAGGGCCCCACGGACCAGCCGCGCTCGCGGAAGAGGTCGCCGTAGCGCCGCGCCGCCTCGGTGGGTGAGGACGCCGTGAGCTGGCCCGCCACCACGTGATGCGAGGCGCCCTCCAGGTTGAAGTTCACGGTGCGAGCCTCCGCGAGCTCCCCGGGCACGGGGACCCAGTCAGGCACCGCCGCCGCGCGCTGCAGCATGGCGCCCACCTGGCCGGAGGAGACGAACACCAGCGTCTCCCCGCCTTGCGCCAGCGTGGACACCAGCCGCACCTCCTCCGTGGCGGGGCTCCAGTAGCCCACGTAGCCCCCCTTCTCTCCCTGGCGCTGGTGCAGCACCGGCAGCCCCTTGGCGAGCAGCGCCTGCGTGTAGTGCTCCAGGACCCGCGCGGGCGTGTCCGGGGTGGAGAACCACGCCACCGCCATGGGCGCTCCGGGCCCCAGGTAGTCCGCGGCCAGCGCCTCGGGGCGGGTGGCGTTGGGGTATGGCGGGAAGTGCACCAGCGCCCGCTGGAGGATGGCCTCCTCCGCGGGCGTGCGAACCCAGGCGCGCGAGGACACCTCCACGTCCGTGTCCAGCTCCGGTGGGCTCCATTCCTGGTGGCTGTCGCTGCCCCGGTACACGGCGTGCTCCCAGGAGAAGCCGATGAGGCCACCCACCACCGCCACGGAGAAGAGCAGCGCGGGAATCCGGACGACGGGCCGCGAGGCGGCATCGGGCATCAACACGACTCCGCCCTCGCGCAGCCCAGGTACCAGTTGCCACGCGCCTCGTAGCTGCGTTGGTTGTTGTTGTTCTCCCAATCCTGCCATTCGTTGCTGAAGTAGCCCTGGCGGCCGCCCTGCTGTTCGACCTCCTCCACGGCGCCATCACCGGACTGGTCTGGCTTGATGGCGAGGCTGGGGTTGCGAGGGTCGTCTCCCGGCGTCTTGTAGCTCTGGGGTTCGAGCCGAAGCCCCGGGTTGAGGAGGCCGGAACTGATGGCCTGGCTCACCAGCCGCTCGGACGCGCTCGACATGTCGGTGAAGCCGCTGTTGTCCGGGTTCTGGTAGAGCTGGGTGACGCGCTCGTGCATCCCGCGCCCACCCGCGGTCCCCGGGCGCACGTCGGCGTGCTCCGTGAGCGCCCAGGTGTCGGTGAGGATGGCGATCTTCTCCTCGGGGAGCAGGTACACGTCCTCACCTTTCCCCGCCTGGGTGCCGCCGTCTGAAAACTTCCCGGTCGCGTTGTTGTGGACGCCGTTGGCGCGCTCCTGCTTCTCCTTGGCCAGCCTCACCCGGGAGAACTCCGGCAGGAACTGCTCCGGCAGGAGGTAGTTCTGGACGCCCAGGCGCGCGGAGCAACGGATGAGGCCGCCACGTCCGAAGGTGCTCCGATAGGACTGGTGAAGGGGGTCGTCGTACGCGCCCACGTCATCCGCGTCCAGGGAGCAGTACACCTGCTGTCCGCCCACATTGAGCCAACACGCGTGAGCGACGACGTCGGTGTGGTGGGACTCATCATCCTGGCATTCGGGCCCCTTGCCCGGACCGTAGCTGTCGAGCCCCGACTCGTGGTCGCAGTACATGTACCGTGAATAGGCCTGCGCCATCTCGAAGCCGGAGAAGGCCTCGGTCGTCGTGCCGCCGTCCTCCGTCGCGACGCTCTCGGGTTCCTTCTCGTAGTCCAGGACCGTGTAGTCCCAGGCCGTGGTGAGTGACGTCTCCTGCGCGTCCAGCATGTGGCGCAGCAGGTCGAAGAGGAACAGGGAGTAGAGGAACACCGGGATGATGACGAGCATGCACACCGCCATCTCCACGGACGCGGCGCCTCGCCTGGGTGCGCGCCTCACAGGGACACCCCCGGGACCTTCGCCAGCCGGGACGCGTCCGTGTTGCCCGCCGCTTCGAGGACCTCGACGGCCTCGTCGGGTGAGATGGGGTGCAGCTTCGCGCGCCAGTAGGGGCTGAAGAGGTTGGGGGCCTCGCGCCAGCCATTCGCGCCGAAGCGGTGGTAGTAGACGAGCGCCTTGGAGAGCGCCACGCCCTCCTGCGCGGCGAGCGTGAGCGACCCCGTGCCCTGCGCGCCATGGGTCAACTGAATACGGGCCGACGCGTTCAACTCCCAGGGGGCCTTGCGCGGGTCTCCGACCCGGAGCGGCCGCGTGAGATAGCTGTACACGCGCGGCTGGCCCCAATCCCTGTCAGAGGAGGGGTTGGCGCGGAACTTCATGAAGCAATTGCCCGACCGGGCACAGCCCGACAGCGCGTTGGCGTTGACGCCCTCGAAGGTGTGCGAGCCGGAGTGGGCGCCCCCCGGCGTGTGGCCGCCGCCGTTGGCGTCACTCCAGACCTCCGCATCGTAGTCGTTCGACGACCTGAGCCCGTGGTACCGCCAGGTGTTCTGGATGGTCCCTTCTTCTCGTGCGGCGACCGTCGTCCCTTGATTGCCGCCTTGCTTTCCTCCGGCGTTGACCTGCCCCTTGTCCTGGACCGACTTCGCCGTCCCCTCGTGGGAGGTCACGCGATACTCCCTCTTTGCAATGTTCTCCAACTCCGTCAGGAAGTCCTGGTGCAGGTATTTGGGCTTGCGGGTCCCTCCTTCCAGTCCCCCAGCCTTACGCGCCGCGGGCCAGCCAGAGCGGGTGGCATTGGAAATCTCCGTCATGACCCTCGCGAGCGCCTCGGGCGAGGCGTTCTCCACGCTCCCCCGGCAGCTCATCCCATCCACCGCGCAGTTGAATTCGTTCGCGTTGAGGCCCCCCACGGCGCCCGGCAAGGCGCCGACGTCTGGCGCGGTTTCAGCCGCCAGGTGATTCAGGCCCTGACTGCGGCCGTCCTGGATGGCCTGCAGCGTCTGGGTATGCGCTTCACGCTGCGAGGCATGAAGATTGTCCACCATGACGTCCACGCCCCGGACGGCTGCGTTGAAGCTGGACTCCAGCGCGCGGAGCCTTTTGTCGTACGACCGGCCCGCCCTGGCGAAGTCGGCCGCGGTCTGCGCCGCCTCCCGGGCGTGCAAGCAGTGCTCGTAGCACCCTTTGCACGCGCACCTGAGATACTCGATGCGCTCGAACTCCTTGAAGTTCTTCTCCGAGGCTCGCATCATTTCGCCCGTCACGCTGGCTGCCGCCATGTATGCGTGGAGGCTGTTCATCGCGACGTAGGAGGCCGCGATGCCCCGGTTGCTGACCGCATAGTAATTGAGCGACCGCGCCTCCAGGACGGCCATGGAGTAGGCCAGCGCGTCGCTGTGCTGCTGCAGCCCCATCTTCTGGCGCAGCGCGTGCGCCAGGTTGAAGCTCAGCGTCACCATCAACGCCAGCACCAGGAAGGACAGCGCGCCCAGCACGATGGCCTGCCCGCGCTGCGCGCGTCTCCGGGCCCGGGCGCTCACGGAGCCGGGTAGGCGAAGGGGAAGACGCATTCGTTGCTCCCTGGGAGGGCTGCGCGGTTGAGGAAGAAGTTGGACTGCATCCGCATGGTGTAGGTGGCGCGAATGGGAGCGATGTAGACCTTCTGCGCGGCCGCCTGCTCCAGCAGGGACTCCGAGGGGCCCGGCGTGTAACGTGCCTGGTCTGGGTCGCGAGGCTTGCTGTACATCCGCAATTCCTTTCGCAGCTCCCGGCCCCGCGCCGCCTGGTAGATGACCCAGTCCGCGAAGGGGATGATCATCCGGTAGTTGAACGTCACCTGGACGCGCAGCTTGGTCCGGTGGCTCTCCCGCCAGCCCGTGGGCGCGGTGTTCCGGGGGTCATCGAAGTCCAGCTCCGGCCCGCTGCCCCCCACGTCGCTCCGCGTCGGGCCGCAGATGGTGACCTCCACATGCTTGAGCGGCGACCCTTCAGCCAGAATCTTGTTCTTTGAAGCCTCGCGCCACTTGGCCCGGAACTCCGCCGCGCTCCCCACGGGTGGGATGTGCGCGAGCTTCATGTCCCCCGACCCCTTCGAGGACACGCTCAGCATCGGCAACAGCACCGCGAGCGCGGCCTTCTCCATCGCGTCGACCTTGGCGCTGTTCAGCGCCCCAGCCCGCACGGCCTTGTAGGCGGCGTACTTGGTCAAGAGCCGCGCCTGGTGCATCAACCCCAACTGGAGGATGCCCAGGATGAGGAAGACGAACAGCGGCAAGACAATGGCAGACTCGACCGCCGCCTGTCCCGACTGATTCCTCTCACGAAGGCCGCCCATGGCGCCAAAGACTACCTAGCGCCCCTCGCAAAAGGGAAAACCCGGCCACCCATCAACCCCAAATAATGACATTCAATGTCGGGCGTCAGACAAACACCACCCCAGGGGGCCGGAAAGGGCCCCAAACCCAACACCAGACACAGCCTGCCAGGCAAGCGGGCGGGCGCCTAACGCCGTCTGACAATCTCCTGGATGAGCTCGACGTAGCGGCGGTTCTTCGGGTTCAGCTTGAACGCCTTGCGGAACGCATCTTCCGCCTGGCTCCACTGGCCCTCGCCCTGCGCCACCTCCCCCAGGAAGGCCCAGCCCTCCTCCAGCGCGGGCTCCTGGCGCAGCACCTCCTGCAGCTCCTGCTGGGCCAGCCGCCCGTGCGCCTCCGGCTTCATCAGGTAGCGCGCGTAGGCGCGCCAGGCCTGGTACAGCGGCTTCGGGTCGATGTCGCAGGCGTACTCGAAGTACTCGAAGGCCCCCGCGTGGTTGCGCGCGGCCAGCCGGCGCTTCGCCTCGTCGAACTGGGTGGTCGCGTCCAGCAGGTCGGTGCGGATACGGAACTGCTCGGCCGTGGTGGGCCGCGTGCCCCGGTCCTTCTCCCGGTGCGCCGCGCGTCGCTTGCGCCACAGCAGGTTCTGCTCCGCGTCCGACAGCGCGCCAAACGCCTTCGCATGGGCCGCCAGCAGCACCTCCGCCTTCTCGCGCAACTCCGGCGTGTGGAAGCGCAGCGGCGCGAACCGGTCCGCCAGGGCCAGGAAGGCCTTGCGCAGCGGCACCGGCTGCACGTCCTCGGGCACGTCCAGCAGCGTGAAGGGGTCCTTGCTCCGGTGGGACATGAAGGCGCTCACCAGGGCGTTGCGGGCCGCCTCGTCCTCGTCGGAGAACGGCGTCCCCTGCGGCGCCGGCGCGGCCACCGGAGGCGCCACGGGTTCGGGGACAGGCGTGGCGACAGGCGCGGCGGCCCGCTCCGCGCTCAGCCGGGCCGCCTTCGCGTCCACGTCCTCCACGAAGCCGGCGACCTCCAGCAGGCACAGCGCGTACAGCCGCCGGAGCACCACCTCCGTGTCGAAGCCGGTGCGCTCCATCAGCTCACTGAAGGTGGGCCGCAGCCGGAGCGCCTGGAACAGGCGCGCGTCCTTCGAGGACAGCTTCAGGCCCGCCTCCGTGCCCGGCATCTGCCCGAAGCGGCGCTCGTCCGTGAAGGTGAAGTGCGTGGCCACCGCGTCGAAGGGCATCACGTTGGCCACGCCCGTGAGGATGAGCTGGCCGGTGTTGGTCCGCACGCTGGCGTCCGGCGGCTCCACGTCCGCGATGAGCCGGTACTTCGCGTCCACCCAGCGGAAGCAGTCCAGCAGCTTGTGCGCCAGGTTCGCCTGCAATTGCTTGTACAAGTCGAAGGGGCTGATGAGCCCCTTCTGCACCAGCAGCCCACTCAGCGGCACCTCCGCGGAGATGCTCTCCGCCAGCGCCTTCTGGTAGTCCGTCTCCGTCAGCTTGCCCTTCTCCACCAGGTACTTGCCCAGCGTCTCGTGGAGGAGGTTGGACTGGCACGCCACCGGCGCGCCGTCCTCGAAGACGATGCGCTTCTCCCGCTGGCGCACCTTCAATTCCAGCGTGCAGGTGCGCTCCTCCGCCATCAGCGCGTGGAGCAGCAGGGGGAACGGCGTATCGGCCAGGACACCTTCCCGCTGGCGGAGGACCTGCGACGGCGTGGGGAACATGGGCCCACAGCCTAGCTACTCGCCCTGGTACTCCTCCATCCCCGACGCGCGGTGGGGCTCGCCATACGCGTCGTAGCGGTAGCGGTCGCCGTAGCCCGGCTCCGGGGTCATTCCGAACCGGGGCAGCATGGACGCCAGCAGGCCCATCACCAGGGCGAAGGCCGCCGCGTACATCAGGGGGCGGCTGGGCCGCGCGCGCCAGGCCCACTTGCGCTCCCGGCGGCGCTGGAAGCGGGGGGCCGCCACGTACTCCATCCAGGCCCGCTCGCGCATCCGCTTCGCGTCCTCGGCCCGGCCCACCCTGGCCAGGGCCCTGGCCAGCAGGTAGCGGCCCTCCACCGTGCCGTGCCGCACCTGGCAGTAGCGCTCCAGCGCCTCCACCGCGCCCGCCACGTCGCCGCGCTTCAGCCGGAAGCGGCCCCGCTCCAGGTCGATGGCGCCCAGCTTGTGGTCCGGGTCCAGCTTCGCCGCCTCGTCCAGCAGCAGCTCCCCGCGCTGGGCGTCACCGGCGCCCAGGTAGGCCACGCCCAGCAGGTACAGCGTGTCCACGTCCTCGTCGCCCGCCTCCAGGTTGGGCTTGAGGATGTCCACCGCCTCGGCGTAGCGGCGCTGCGCCACGCGGATGTCCGCCAGCTCGTGCCGCGCGCGCCGCTCATGCGGGTTGGTGAGGAGGGTGCCCGCGAGCTGCCCCGCGCGCTGGAAGCGCTTGAGCAGGCGCACGGGGCTGGGCAGCACCTGCCAGGTGAAGCGGTCCGCCACGAAGATGATGACGATGATGAGGCCCAGCGACAGCAGCGGGCTGCCCGTCAGCAGGGTGAGGAACAGCCACAGAATCCACTTGCTCATACGCCTCTCGAATCCGTTCCGCTGGGCGCCGCCCTAGAGCAGCCGCGCGCACACGGCGCTATGGACGTCCGCGCCCTTCTCCGTCAATGCCAGACGCCCGTCCCGCAGCGTCGCGAAGCCGTGCTCCACCAGCCGCGCGACTTCCGCCCGGCGGGGCGCCACCGGCTGCCCGTATCGCTCGCAGACGGCCTCCCAGTCCACGCCCGACACCAGCCGCAGCCCCATGGCCAGCCGCTCCGCGAACAGCTCCTCGGGCCCCAGGGGCTCCCGGCTGTCCTCGGGCAGCCGCCCCGCCTCCGCCTCCACGAGGTAGCGCTCCGCGCCGCGCAGATTCACGTACCGGTGCGGCTCGGGCGACAGCAGCATGCCCGTGGCCCCCACGCCGAGCGCCAGGTACTCCCCGCCCGTCCAGTACAGCGCGTTGTGGCGCGAGCTGTACCCCGGCCGCGCGTGGTTGGAGACCTCGTAGCGGTGCAGGCCCGCCGCGCCGTACACCTCGCGCACCACGCGCGCCATGTCGACCACGGTGTCGTCGGGCGGCAGCGCCAGCTCGCCGCGCTTGAGCCGCTTCGACAGGGGCGTGTCCTCCGCCAGCACGTCACGCTCCACCGTCAGCGCGTAGGTGGACAGGTGCTCCGGGGAGAGCGCCACCGCCCGACGCGCGTCCGCCTCCACCTGCGCCACCGTCTGCCCGTGCACGCCATAGATGAAGTCCATGGCCACCACCGGGAAGCCCGCGCGCCGGGCCGCGTCCACGGCCCCTTCCACCATGGCCGCGTCGTGCGCGCGCCCCAGCGCCTTGAGCGTCTCCGGCTGGAAGGACTGCACGCCCAGCGACAGCCGGTTCACCCCCGCCGCGCGGTAGCCCGCGAAGCGCTCCGCGTCCGCGCGCTCCGGGTTGCCCTCCAGCGACACCTCCACGCCGGGCGCCACCTTGAGCCGCGCGGCGATGCCGTCCAGCACCTGGGCCACGTAGCGCGGGTGCCACAGGGACGGCGTGCCGCCGCCCAGGAAGATGGAGTCGAGCACCTTGCCCGCGAGCGAGGGCTCGGCGGCCAGCCGGGTGTCCAGCTCCTTCAGCACCGCGCGCGCGTAGCGCTCCTCCGGCACCTGCCGCGCCACCGCCACCGCGAAGTCGCAATAGGGGCACTTCGCCAGGCAGTAGGGGAAGTGCAGGTACAGCCCGAAGCGGGCCGCCGGCATCCCCGTGAGGGCATCCACTGGAGCGTCGAAAGGCATGAAGGGGAAACCTCTACTTCTTGCCCTTCAATTGCGCTTCCAACCGGGCAATCTTCGCCTTGTAACCGGCCGCGTTCTCGAGCGCCGTCTCGGCCGCCATCAGCTTCCGCTTGAGGTTGGCCGCGTCCGCCTTGAGCTGCTCGCGCTCCGCTTCCCAGTCCCCTGGCGCGCCGTCGGAAGCCGCCGCTGGCCGCTCCGCCAGCTTCGCCTCGAGCCCCTGCCGGGCCTCCTGCTCCGCTTGCAGCGAAGCCTCCGCCTGCGACAGCTTCTCCTCCGCCGCCTTCAGCGACGCCTCGGTCCGCGCCAGCTTCGCCTCCGCCGTGGCGCGCGCCGCGTCCGCCTTGCCGACCCCAGCGGCCTGGGCCTTCGCGGCCTCCAGGGCGCCCTCCATCATCTTCAGCCGCCCCTGGAGACGCTCCACCTTGTCCGCCTCGGCGCGCGCGGCCTCCAGCTCCTCGGTGAGCGAGGCCACCTGCGCCTCGGCGCCGCCCTGCCCCACCGTCAGCGACTCCACCTGGGCCTCGGCCTGGGCCTTCGCCACCTCCGCGTCGGTGCGCTCGGCCTCTGCCGCCTCGCGGCGCGCCTGCTCCAGCGACAGCGCCTCGTGGGCCTTCGCCACCTCCGCCTGCAGCCGCGCCAGCTCCGCCTCGCGCTGCCCGGACGCCGCCTCCAGCATGGACACGCGGGCGGACAGCCCCACCCGCTCCGCGTCCTTGGTGGCCGCCTTCAGCTCCACCGCGGCGAGCTGCTCCTTGATGGCCGCGTGCTCCGCGTGGGCCGCCTCCACCGCGGCCGTCAGCTCCGACACCTTCGTCTCGGCCTGCTGCACCGCCTCGCCCAGCGCCGCCGCGTCCGCTTCCATGCGGTCCCGCAGCGACACCTGCTCCACCTCGGCGGCCTCCAGCGCCTCCTTCAGCGCGGCGGCCTCACCCTCCGCCACCTGCGCCCGCTCACTGGCCTGCGCCAGCCCTTCCTCCAGCGCCTCCGAGCGCTCCGCCGCCTTGGCCGCCTCCGACTCCCGCTTCGCCTTGAGCTGGGCCAGCTCCGCGGTGCGAGCCTCCAGCGCCTGGCGCAGCGCGGGCAGCTCGGCGGCCTCGGTGGTGCGCGCGGTGAGCGCGGCGCGCAGGCCCACGATTTCGGCGTCCTTCAGCGCCAGCGAACGCTCCAGCTCCGCCACCTGCTCCTGCAGGGTGCGCAGCCCGTCCTCCACCACGGAGAGCTGCTTGCGCGCCTCGTCGCGCTCGGCCGCGAGCGTGCTCGCGCGGCCCTGGGCCTCCTCCAGCGAGCTCTTCGACCAGTCGCTCTCGCTCTCCAGCGCGCTCAGCCCGGACTGGGCCTCCGCCAGCGCGGCCTCGAGCTGCGCGGCGCGCAGGTTCAGCGAGTCCTTCTCCGCCGAGGCCGCCTCCAGCTCGGAGGTCAGCCGCTCCACGTCGGCGATGGCCTGCTGGTACTGCTCCTGGACGGCCTCCAGCGCGCCCTGGGCCTCGGACTTCTCCGCGGCCAGCTCCGCCACGCGGTCCTGGGCCAGCGACAGCGCTTCCTTCGCGCCAATCAGCTCCTCGGCCACCGCGCCGCGGGCCTCGCGCTCCTCCTGGAGCTCCGATGTGAGGCGCGGCACGTCGGATTCGACCTCGGCCAACGCGCGCGACAGGTCCTTGCGGTCCGCCTCCACCGCGGTGAGCTCTTCCTGGAGGGCGGCCAGCCGGGCCTGGGACTCCGACGCCGCCCGGGCCAGCTCGTCCTGGAAGGCGGAGATGCTGGCCTTCGACTCCGCCAGCTCCTTGCGCGCCAGCGTCAGCGACTGCTTCACGCCGTTGAGCTCGCCGTCGCGCTCCGCGTACAGCGTGCGGGCCCGCGCCAGCGTCTCCGTCTTCTGGCGGACCACGGCCCGGAAGTACTCCAGCTTGTCCTCGGGCGACCCGCCCATGGGCATCCGGATTTCCGGGGGCTCGCCGAATGGATCATTCCCCGAGCCGCGCGCGGCGCGGACCGCCGGGGCGGCGGGGGGGCGGCCGGGGCCGCGGGGGCCTTCGGGGTCGCGGGCACTCCCGTGCCCTTGGGCACGGCGGCCAGGGGGCGGCCGGGCGGCGCGGCGGCAGCGGAGGCGGAGCGGCGGGCGGTGGGGCCGAGGGCGGTGGCTTGGGCAGGGGCCTGGAAGCCACGGGGGCGACGGCGGCGGGGGCCACCGAGGCGCCGGTGTCTTCCAGGTCCAGGCTTTCGCGCAGGTCCGCGAGCGGATCCACCTCTTCCGGAGGTGACGGCATGGGCGGGCGCAGGTTACCCCCCGGACGGGCTCACCACCAGAGACGCGTGGGCAGGTGCGCGTCCGAAGTCCATCCATCCGGTCGGACGGCAGCCGTACAGTCTCCTCGACGCCGGGGCTCCCGGGCGTTAGCCAGTGAGGGAAAACATCACACCTCGCCTTGCCCTCTCGGTGGGCGGGTGACAGCTTCGGACGTTTCTATGGCCATCCGCTACGCGCTACCCAACGGGCTTACCGTCGTCTTCGAGGAGCAGCACGCCGCCAAGGTCGCGGCCTTCCAGGTCTGGGTCAAGGCCGGGAGCGCCGACGAGCGGCCGGACCAGGCGGGGCTGGCCCACCTCCACGAGCACATGCTCTTCAAGGGCACCGAGCGCCGCGGCCCCGGCGAGGTCGCCCGGGACGTGGAGTCCCACGGCGGCGAAATCAATGCCTGGACCTCCTACGACCAGACCGTCTACCACATCGTCATCGCCAGCCAGTTCGCCCGGATGGGCCTGGACATCCTGGGGGACGCGGTGCGCCGGTCGGCCTTCGACGCGGGCGAGCTGTCGCGCGAAATCGAGGTGGTCTGCGAGGAAATCAAGCGCAGCCAGGACACGCCGTCCCGGCGCGCCTCCAGGGACCTCTTCTCCACCGCCTACCAGGTGCACCCCTACCGGCTGCCCGTCATCGGCACCGACGCGAGCGTGCGCAGCTTCACGCGGGAGAAGGTGCTGGAGTTCTACCACCGGCACTACACGCCCAGGAACCTGGTGCTGTCGGTGGCCGGGGACCTGCGCGAGGCGGACCTGCGCGCGTGGGTGGAGGACATCTTCGGCGGCGACTGGGGCCGGCCGTATGAGGGCTGGGTGGCGCGCGCCGCGGAGCCCGAGGCGACGGGCCGGCGCATCCTGCTGCGCCCGGACGAGGTGAAGGAGGCCTACCTGCACCTGGCCTTCGGGATTCCCCAGGCGGACCACGCGGACGTGCCCGCGCTGGACGTGCTGGCGATGATCGCCGGCCAGGGGGACGCGTCCCGGCTGGCGCGCGAGGTGAAGCGCCGTCACAACCTGGTCAACGACATCCACACCTTCGCCTATACGCCGGTGGACCCGGGCATCTTCTCCGCGTCGCTGACGCTCCAGCCCGCCAACGCCGTGCGCGCGCTGGAGGAGACGGCCCGGGGGCTGGCCACGCTGCGCGCCACGCCGGTGACGGCGGAGGAGCTGGCCACGGCCAAGGCGCTGGTGGAGGCGGAGGCCGTGTACCAGCGCGAGACGGTGCAGGGCGTGGCCCGGAAGATGGGCTTCTACCAGTCCGGCATGGGCAGCCTGGAGGCGGAGGCCCGCTACTACGAGGCCGTGCGCAACCTCACGCCCGAGCACCTGCGCGCCGCCGCCGAGCGCTACCTGCGCTTCGACCGCGCCGTCGTCACCGGCCTGCTGCCGGAGGGCACGCCGCTGACGGAGGCGCAGGTCCACGAGGTGCTGGACGCCGCGGAGCGCGGGCCCGCCGCGCCGCCGCCCGAGCGCAAGCCGCGCAAGGTGCCCGTGAGCGACTCGCCGGTGCGCATCCTGAAGGGCGCGGGCACGGGCCCCAGCGACATCATCACGGAGAAGCTGCCGTCGGGCGCGACGATTGTCGTGCGCGTGGAGCCGGCGGTGCCGCTGTTCGCCGTCCGCGCCGCGTTCGCGGGCGGCCTGCGCTACGAGACGCCGGAGGACAACGGCATCTCCACGCTGCTCACCCGCACCCTCACGCGCGGCACGCCCACGCATGACGCGGAGGAGATTTCCGACCTCATCGACGTGTACGCGGGCAGCCTGGGCGGCCAGGGCGGACGCAACTCGGTGGGCCTGCGCGGGGAGTTCCTGTCGCGCCACTTCGAGCCGGCCTTCCGCCTCTTCGCGGACTGCCTGCTCAACCCGTCCTTCCCGGAGGCCGAGGTCGCTCGCGAGCGCACGCTGCTGCTCCAGGACATCCTCACGCGCGAGGACAAGCCGTCCAGCGTGGCCTTCGACCTGTTCAGCAAGACCATCTACCAGACGCACCCGTACCGCCTGCCCACCTCCGGTGAGCACGCCTCCGTGGAGAAGCTGACGCCGGAGAAGCTGCGCGCGTGGCACGCGGCGTACATGGACCCGTCGCAGCTCACGCTCAGCGTGGTGGGCGACGTGAAGGTGGACGAGGTCATGGCCCTGGCGCGCGAGTACTTCGGCACCTCGCGCGGCAAGGCGGCCCCGCCGCCCAAGGTCCCCGTGGAGGCGCCGCTGACGGGGCCCCGCGAGGCGAAGAAGGTGCTGGCGAGGGCCCAGGCGCACCTGGTGCTGGGCTTCCCGGGTGGCCGCGTGAGCGACCCGTGGCAGTACGCGCTGGAGGTGCTCTCCACGGTGCTGTCCGGCCAGGGCGGGCGGCTCTTCGTGGAGCTGCGGGACAAGCGCTCCATGGCCTACAGCGTCAGCTCGTTCGCCATCGAGGGCGTGGACCCGGGCTACTTCGCCACGTACATGGGCACCAGCCCGGAGAAGGTGGACGCGGCGCTGGAAGGTATCCGCGCGGAGCTGGCGCGCGTGCGGGACGAGCCCATCCCCGCCGAGGAGCTGGCGCGCGCCAAGCAGCACCTCATCGGCACGCATGAGATTGGTCTCCAGCGCAACGGCGCGCGGGCGGCGCTGCTGGCGCTGGACACCTGCTACGGCCTGGGCATGGGGAACTTCCTCCACTACGCGGACCGCGTCGCGGCGGTGACGGCGGAGGACGTGCGCGAGGTGGCCCGCAAGGTCATCGACTTCGACCGCAGCGCGCTGGCCATCGTCGGCCCGTAGCGGCCCGGTGTCCCTCGGGAGGACACACCGTCCCTACAGGGCGGTGCTCCCGAGGGCGCCTTCGATGGCGTCGAGCAGGGGCTTCACGTGCCGCCTTCCGAGTCCCAAAGCTACGGCTGGACACGCGTGTGCCTTTCGTCGAGGCAGTTACGGAGGTCATCAAGGGTTCGACAGCCAGAACCACCGTTCTTCCGACCTGAGCGCGCCCATCAAGAAGGCCCGAAATGACGTGGCAATCTTGGGGCAGTAGTCCGGGTCTGGGAACGCCTCGTTGTAACCATCACGTAGGGGGTAGCGGCCTTCGTGCTGCTCGCTCACATCAAGCAGGATGAAGTTGCTGTCCCGCACACGGCAGAGGGCATACCAAGACGCGGGGCCGCCCTCTTCGCTGTCGTCGTTACGCATGACGAGCCGGGCACGGCGAAGTTCCGACAACGGCACGAAGGCGAACGCAGGGTCTATACGGTCGAAGAGGCGCGCACCATTGCAATGCAGGTAGAAGGCGCGTAGGTCCGGGTCCAAACGCCAACCTGCGGAGTCCTCGAACGCTTCGATTTGCTCGGGCGTCGCAGGAGGATTTGGGAAGTGGAGTCGCGACAACTCCGCAAGGAGGTCCTTCATGGATGGGTCATTCTCCATAGGGATGGTCCACCCCTGTCGTAGTCCACGGTGGGTTGTTCGCGTAGCACTGCTTGTAAGCGCCCGGGAGTTGCTGGTGCAGGTCCTGCGGGAACGGAATGATGTTGTCCCAGTCGGTGGGATTGCCGCCGTGCCAGAGGTCCCGAACGTGATGCCCCTCGTAGGGTGTCCCATTTGCATCGGTGGGCCAGGCACCGAACCGTTCTGCCCACTGGCGCCGGAAGTCGGGGCGCATGCTGTTCCATTGCCCCCGCGCTGCGTTGGTCTGGGCAGGGGCAATCGTCGCGTAGTTGCAGCAACAGTGCGTCATCCCGTAGCGGCTCCCCGCTCGCATCACGGTTCCCTGGAAGTCCATCTTCACATCCGCCAGCCACATGCAGCCTTGGAGTGCATGGCCACTTCCTGAGCACTTCGAGCGGCAGTAGTCCATGAGCTGGCTGCTGCACTGCCAAGGACCGTAGAAGATGACCGTTCGGAATTGACCTCCGCCCGGGAGTGTCACCACCGGGCCAACCCACTTCCGGACAGAGGCGTCAGGTCGGGTCATTGGGCCCTCTGTGCAAGCCGAGAGGAGCAGGAGCATCAACGGGGGGAATCTTGAGTTCCTGGAGAAACCAGCACCAATGGCTTTCATTGCCCGCACCCTAGTGCGCGGTGCCGACAGGCCATCACGACAACCGGCATGCGGCAGTTGTGGTTGGGCACCGCCTCCGGGGGGGCAATTCCGTTGGCACGCCGCGCACACGTAAGAACTCGCCGTGCCCCCTTCCAGTTCGGGCTGATATGGCCGGAGCGTGCAGGACGGTCAGCGGTCAGTCGAGGCTCTTGGGCAGAGTGACGATGCCGGGGTTCTCGATGGCGAAGAGGGCGGTGCGCATCTGGCGCTCGACGTGTTGATTGTCCAGGGGCACCAGGGGTTGGAGAGGAAGAGGGTCAGCCCTGGCCAGAGGTGGCGCAGGTACTCGGGGGCCTTGCGGAAGGCGCTGGCCGTCAGACTGCGGCCCGCAACGCCTCGGGGTAGCGCACCATGCTGCGCACCGGCTCCGCCTGCAGCCTCGTCACTCCCTGACTGCTTACCGGAGCCGCTCCAACTCCGCGTCCATGTCCACCCCTCGCGTGTGAGGCAGGGCGTGTCACGACGCGGTTCCGCAGGGCACGACGGGCGACGGCGAGCTCTTACGACGCAGCATCCCCCTGAACGGTATGACTCCAGTTGGCTTAGAGGGCGGTGCTCCCGAGGGCGCCTTCGATGGCGTCGAGCAGGGGCTGGGCGGGAGCGCCCGGAAGCTTCGCGCAGCCCCGTGCCAGCTCCCGCTTGACCTTCAGCCGGTCCGGGTTCGAGCGCGCCTCCCCGGCCAGCGCTTGAGGATCCACCGGCGCGGCCAGCAGCGTCGCGCAGGTGCGGAAGGTCTCCAGCCGGTCCAGGTCCTCCTCTCCCAGCGTGACAGGCGTTCCGTCCAGCGCCAGGCCGCTGAAGGACAGCTCCCGAATCTCATCCGCCGTCAGCACCAGCGCCCCATTGAGGGTGAGCCGGGGCGGCGGCTGCGGATCCGGCCCGCCCGCCAGCTCCACCACGCCGTCCACCGGCTTGGGCTGGCAGGGCACCTCCCGCAGGGACAACAGTTCGTCCGTCTTGCGCGTCTCCCGCGACTCACCGCCGCGGTTGAGCTGGACGATGCCCGCGACGACCGCGGGCACGCCGACGATGAGCAGCCCCAGCCCCCAGCCCGTGGCCACTTCGCGGCTGGAGGCGCCGTAGCGGCCCTTCTCGTCGATGGCGGAGCGGTTCGGCGCGTCGGAGAACAGCGTGCGCCCCACCAGCAGGGCCCCGCCCAACACCGCGAGGATGCCGCCCGTGCTCACGGCCGCCGCCGCGCCGGTGTCGTAGCGCGTGGAGATGACGTCCTCGGCGTACTCGCCGTGCTGTTCGGTGCGGCAGATGTCCGCCGAGGAGAAGGCCAGGGTGAGCTGGGGCCACTGCACCTGCGTGGTGGCGAAGGGGATGCGCTCGTTCAGCGCCTTCTCCTGAGCGTAGGTCCGCAGCAGCGGCCCGCGCTCCGTCCGCCGCTCCACGTCCAGCGGGGTGCACCCCACCGCCCACACCAACACCGCCGCCCCCAGACGCTTCATGGCTGGCCCTCCCGGAAGAAGCCCGCGACGTCCGGGCACTCGGTGAGAAACCGCGTCGCGTCCCCGCAGGCCGGGGGGAGGTCCGTGGACATGCCCCAGCTCAGCAGCGGCTCGCGGCACTCCAGGACGCGCTCTCGCGTGGGGGACGTGAAGGCGAAGGCCTCGCCCTCGCAGCCGGTCCTCTGGAGGAGGCTGGCGTCGCAGGCCAGGCCCAGGTCGAGTTGCACCGCCACACCGGGACAGACAGCCGCCGCCTGGCAGAGCCGGACAACGACATCCCGACAGACCGCGGCATCCGGCGCGTCCGGGCCAGAGCAGGCGGTCAGGCAGACCAGGGGCCACCAGCGAATGAGGCGTCTCACAGCGCTTCCACGCTAGCCACACTGGGATTAAAGGGCCCGCATGTCCCAGACCTATCTGTCACTCACAGTGGAGTTGCCCGAGGAAGCGTCCGAGGCCGTACAGGACCTCCTCCACGAGTCGGGCGCGCTGGGCCTCGAGGTGCGGGACCGCGAAGGGCCCATCATGCCGGGCGTGCGCGGACCCAACCCGGGCGAGGCCATCATCATTGGCTACTACGACGACCGCGACACGGCCGAGGCCGCCCGTGACGAGGTGGTGGAGTCCTTCCCCGACGCGCGGCTCACGCTCGACGAGCAGCCCCAGCAGGACTGGAGCAATGAGTGGAAGTCGCTCATCAAGTCCGTGCACGTGGGCCGGTTGTGGGTGGGCCCGCCCTGGGACAAGGCGAACGCGCCCGCCGGCACCGTGCAGCTCGTGATTGAGCCGAAGATGGCCTTTGGCACCGGTGACCACCCGACGACGTCCCTGTGCCTGGCGGCCGTGGACGCGTACATGGCGGAGCACCCGGGCGCCACCGTCCTGGACGTGGGCACCGGCACGGGCGTGCTGGCCATCGCCGCGAAGAAGCTGGGCGCGGGGCGGACCGTCGCCACCGACAATGACCCTGTCTCCGTGGAGCTGGCGCAGGAGAACCAGGCGGAGAACGGGACGCCGGACATCGAGGTGTCGGGCAAGGAGCTGACCCAGGTGGAGGGCACCTTCGACCTGGTGCTCGCCAACATCCTGGCCAACACGCTCATCGAGCTGGCGCCGTTGATTGTGGCGAAGACGAAGGACCGGCTCGTGCTGGCGGGCGTGCTGGCGCATCAGCGCGCGGATGTGGAAGCCGCCTACCGCAACCTGGGCCTCACCGTGCTGCCCGGCGCCACCCAGGGCGAGTGGGTGCGCATCGACTTGAAGCGCTGAAGGCGCACGGCGCCGTCCCCGTGCGACTCAAGCGGGGACGGCGATGAGCCCCTATCGCTGCTCGACCCGGATGGGGCGCAGCGCGTGATCCAGCTCCACCACCGCCGTTCCCAGGCCGCCACTCTGCGTCCGCGAGTAGCGGACGTCGCGGATGGTGACGCGCCATCCGTCGGTGCCTTCCTCCACCTGATACGTGGGCAGGCGCAGCCAGTTGGCCAGCCCCCGAATCTGCGGCGCCGACAGCGCGGCCTGGATGACAGGCCCGGGCTGGACAACGCGAGGCTCGCTGGCGTCACTGATGCGGAAGCGGCCCGCGTCATCCGCCAGGAAGTCGGCGCGGACGAAGTGATAGCGGTCCGGCCCCAGGGCGATGATGTCCCGCACGAAGGGGTTGGCGGGCAGCGGCCCGGCGATGGCGCGCTCCACGGGGAGCCCCTGGGCGCGCAGCCAGTCCAGCGCGCGCGGCGCGGCCACCTGCGAGCCCGCGAAGATGGCGCACAAGTAGAGCAAGAGCCCCACGCCGCATACCCGGGCCACGCGCTGCACGGAGAGGACATGTGTTCCCCGCAGCCGCAACCAGACGATGGCGGCCACGCCCACCGCCCACATCGCCTTGGCAGGCCACGGGACGAACGCGGGAACCATGATGAGCGCGGTGGAGGCCACGCCCAGCACCACCCACGCCGCGGCGGACTTGCGCGTGCGAGCATCCGCCATGATGACGGCGGCGCCCGCGAGCAGCCACACCCACGGGTCGATGATGAAGAGCGTGTCGCCGTAGAACCACGTCCCGTCAAAGGGCATCAGCAGCCGCACGCCATACGTGTTGAGCCAGTCCAGGGCGGGGTGGCTCAGCACGGACAGCGTGGACAGCACCAGCAGCGGCCCGACGCGCGCGGGCGGGAGGTCCGGATGCCTGCGCCGGCGCACGTACCGGTCCCATAGCAGCATCAACCCCGTGAGCACGAAGGGCCACAGCGCCAGGGCGAGCACGCCGTGCGTCCAGCCCCGGCGCCAGTACAGCGACGCATCCGAGCCCGCGAAGGCGACGAGGCCATCCACGTCCGGAAGATTGGCGCCGATGACGAGCGTCGCGGTGGCCAGCGGCGTGGTGCGCTTCAGCCCCGCCTCCGCCATCCATGCCCCCACGAGCGAGTGAGCCAGGTTGTCCATGGCCGCACTCTAGGCATGCCCGCACCAGCCGGCGCCCTTCCAGAGAGGTGGGCCCCGCGCCCCAGACACGGTAGCGTCACGCCCGCGTGGAGACGCCGCCCCCTTCCCGGCCACCAACCGACGTCCGCTCCCAGCTCGTGGGGCCACTGCTCGCCTACCTGCGCGCCGCGGGGCATGACCCGTCCGGGCTGGTGGAGCGCTTCGGGCTGCCGGGCAACGTGGGCGCGCTGCCGGAAGTCACGCTCGCGTTGCCCACCCTGCACGCCTTCCTCGACGCGGCCGAGGCGCTGTCCGGAGACGCCTTCCTTGGCCTGCACGTGGCGCAGCGCGTCCCCCGTGGGAATTACGGACTGGTGGAGTACATCGCGCGGGCCTCCCCCACCGTCCGGGACACCTTCCGCGCGCTGGCCCGGTACATGGCGCTGCTGGAGCCCGCCTGGCGCGCCTCCTTCCAGGACGCGCCGGACGGCAGCGGCACCTTCGTCTACGGCATCCCCGGCGAGCCCCTGGCCTATGGCCGGCACGCCAGCGAGTTCGGCCTGGCCCTCTTCGTCCATGTCGGGCGCCAGCTCACCGAGCACCCGTGGAATCCGCGCCGCGTCTCCTTCGCGCACCCCGCCCCCGCGGACCTCCGCCCGCTGGAGGAACACTTCGGCGTCACCCCGACCTTCGACGCGGGCCGCAACGCGCTGACGCTGGACGCGGCCACGCTGGCGCTGCGCGTGGTGGGGGCGGACCCCGTGCTGCTCTCCGTCCTGGAGCGCGCCGCCGGCACGCCCGCCGCCGAGCCACCCGCCGCGCCCCCAACGCCGCCCTTCCTCCAACAGGTCCGCGACGCCCTCCGCGCCGCCCTGAGGGAAGGCGCGCCGCAGATGGCGGACGTGGCGAAGCCGCTGCACGTCAGCCCCCGCACCCTCCAGCGCCGCCTGGCCGAGCACGCGACGTCCTTCCAGGACGAGGTCGACGCGGTGCGCCGTGAGCTGGCCTTCGACTACCTGAGGGACGCGCACCTGGGGGTCAGCGAGGTGGCCTTCCTCCTGGGCTACTCGGAGCTGAGCACCTTCGACCGCGCCTTCAAGCGGTGGACGGGCATGACGCCCCGCGTCTGGCGCGAGCGAACCGAGCCGACCTGAGCCCGGCCCCCGCCGCCACGCTGGCGTCCCCGGCCAGGAGATTGGCGTCCGCGGCCAGGAAACCCGGCGCCACTTCCCCTACGCTACGGAGCATCCACACCCCTTCGCTTCCGGAGGACGCATGCTCAAGTCCCAGGTGGTCGCCCTCTTCGACGAGTACTACGCCTCGCATCAGCACCCGACGAACCGGCTGACGCACAAAATCGCCATCCCGCTCATCGTGCTGCACATCGTGGCCATGCTGGACTGGGTGCACCTGGTGGCGGTGCCCGCGATTCCGGGCGGCTCGCTGACGCTGGGCATGGTGACGTTGGCGCTGGCCGCTGTCTGGTACCTGCGGGCCGACGTGAAGCTGGGCCTCATCGTGGTGCTCTTCATGGTCGCGTGCTTCCCGGTGGGCCGGCTGATGCCCACGTGGAGCGTGGTGGCCGTGGCCGCCTTCGCGTGGCTGGTGCAGCTCGCCGGGCACAGCGTCTGGGAGAAGAAGTCGCCCTCCTTCCTCACCAACCTGGTGCACGCGCTGGTGGGCCCGCTCTTCTTCGTCGCGGTGCTCCTGGGCGACTACGTCCTCAAGCCCCAGCAGGCCACCGCCGCCGCGCCGGTGCGCGCGTAGTCCCCCGTCATGACGAGCTTCGCCGACAAACTGCGCGTCTGGTTGCCCCTGCATGAGAACGGCGTCAGCCGCGCCGCGCACTTCGTGGGGGCCTACCTCTTCATCTTCGCGTTGCTCGTCCCGCTCGGGCTCGTCCGGCTGCCGGTGGGCCCCGTGGGGCTCACGGCGGCCCATGTGCTGCTGCTGGCCGTGGCGCTGTACGCCGTCTCCCTGGAGTGGACAGCGGGCCTGTTGATGACGCTGCCCCTGGTGCCCACGCTGCTCGCCGCGGAGGCCGTGGTCGCCCGCCTCCCCGCGAGCACCGCCGTCGCGGTGGCCGTGGCCGTCATGGCCGTGCGCTTCGCGCTCGTCGTCGGCGCGCACGTCGTCTTCGAGAAGAAGACCCACGGCCTGTCCCTGGGCGGGCCCCTGCTCTTCTTCATCGAGCCCGTCTACCTGCTCACCGTGGCCTTGTTCTCCCTGGGCATGAAGCGGACGCTGCGGGCCCGGGTGGAGGCGGGCGGCGGCGCCTCGCTCCCGGCCTGACGTCCTGCTCCGCCCGCGCGCCTGCCTTGGAAGGCCGCGGCGGACGGGCGCTACGTGCCGGCCGCGGCCCGGAGCACGGGCGGCGCGTCCTCGCCGGAGCGCGGGCCCTGCAGGGAGTAGACGACCACGGCCTCGCGCCGGCCCTTCACGTGCGCCTCGCCCAGGCGCTCGCCCACGAAGTGCTCGCCGGCCATCTGCCAGGTCCGCTCGCTCACCAGGATGTCCACGCCGTGGGACTTGGTGAGGCCTTCCACGCGGGAGGCCAGGTTCACCGCGTCACCGATGACGGTGTACTCATGCTGCTCGGCGCCGCCGAGCATGCCCGCCGCCACCATGCCGGTGTGCAGGCCAATCCCGATGCGCAGCGCGGGCTGCCCGCGCAGGATGCGCTGGGCGTTGATGTCCTCCAGCCTGGCGCGCATGTCGAGCGCCGCGCGCATGGCCAGCTCCGCGTGGTCCTCGCGCGCGTCCGGCACGCCCCAGCACGCGAGCATCCCGTCCCCCAGGAACTTGTTCACGATGCCATGGCGCGCCATGACGATGTGGGCCATGTGCCCGAAGTAGTCGTCCAGCAGCTCCAGCACCTGGCCCGGGTCCAGCGTCTCGCTCAGGGCGGTGAAGTCGCGGATGTCGCTGAAGAGGATGGTGACGTCGCGCTGCACCGGCTGGAGGGAGTCGTCCCCCAACTGCATCACCCGCTCCACCACCTGCCGGGGCAGGAAGCGGGACAGGCCGTCCCGGCGCCGCAGGTTGAGGAACATGCCGCCCACGTCGGAGTTCGTCAGCGCGATGAGCGCGCCCAGGGCGGCGTAGCAGATGAGCACGAAGCTGGTGCGCGCCACCGAGCCGTGGCCCGTCAGCCACGCGAGCAGCGCGTAGCCGCCGCCGGACAGCACGGTGGACAGCAGCACGTGCCACCACGAGTAGCGCACCACGGAGAAGGCCAGCACCATGCCCAGGCTGGCGCACAGCATGCCGGCATCGAAGACGCCGGAGATGCGCCAGGTGTGCCACGCCATGAAGGAGAAGAAGCTGGTGTCCGCCAGCGTCGTGGGCACGGGCAGCCACCGGGCCCGGTCGGGGTGCGGCTTCTGGAGCAGCAGCACGACGATGGCGACGACGGAGAACACCACGTAGGCGCCCATCACCTGCAGGCGCACGCCATCCACCGGCGCCGAGTAGGTCTCCCCGCCGAACCCGGCGATGACGACCTGGCTGAGCGCCATCAGCAACACCACCACGACGCGGACGATGGCCACGCGGCGCTCGCCCTGAAGCGAGCTGGTTGCCAGCACCACCTCTTCGTTGGAGTGTGATGTGGCTTTGTCGCTGCGGCGCATGATGACGGGCACTGCCCGCTATCGTGCCTCAACTCCCCCACGGACAGCGAGCACCCTCGGCTTCCGCGGTCAGCGCATCTTTTGCGCGAGCCAGGACGCCGGGCCACAGTGCATTCCCGTCAACACGTGGGTCCGCCCCCTCGCAGTGGAGAACGCCTTGGTCCGCCTCTTCGCCCCGTTGCCCGAGCCCGCGCCCGCCGAAGTGGAGCTGACCGGCGAGCGCCGCCACTACCTGTTGCATGTCCTCCGCCTGGAGGAAGGCGACGCGCTGGAGGTCTTCGACGGCCAGGGCCGCGCCTTCGAGGCCCGGGTGGCCCACGTCGCCCCGGAGTCGGTGCGCCTGACGCTGGGCACCGCGCGCGTGGCGCCGCCGCGCCGCGAGGTCAGCATCCTCCAGGGGCTCCCCAAGGGGGACAAGCTGGAGCTGGTGCTCCAGAAGGGCACCGAGCTGGGCGCCACCGCCTTCCATCCCGTGGCCACGGCGCGGAGCGTGGTGAAGCTCGAGCCCAGGCGCGCGGAGGAGCGCACCACCCGGTGGACGAAGATTGTCGAGGAGGCGGCGCGCCAGTGCCGCCGGAACGACGTGCCACGCGTGGCCACGCCCGCACCGCTGGTGGATGCGGCCCGCTCGCTGCCCGCCGGCACCGTCCTGCTGGTGCTCGATGAGGAAGAGTCCGCCGTCCCAATGGGCGAGGCGTTCCGGGCGGCGGGCGCTGGCACCGCGGTGGCGCTGGTGATTGGCCCCGAAGGGGGGCTTGCGCGTGAAGAAGTGGATGCCTTGAAGGCCCTGGGGGCGCGGCCAGTCACCCTGGGCAAGCGCATCCTTCGCACGGAGACGGCCGCGCTCGCGGCGCTGGCGGTGATGATGCACCTGGATGGCGAACTCGGGTAGCAGGAGGGCAACCAACCGCACGCGGCGGGCGGTTCACACTGTCCGAAGATGATTCCTACGTTTCTGCCGTAGGGGACCTCGGGGGTCCCTCAACACAGGAGAGACACTCATGGGGATCATCGCATTCATCGTCATCGGCCTCATCGCGGGTCTCATCGCCCGCGCCATCCTCCCCGGGAAGCAGAGCATGGGGCTGATCGCAACGACCTTGCTCGGCATGGTCGGCTCGCTCGTGGGCGGCCTCGTCGGTTCGCTGTTCCAGCGGGATGGCCGGCTCTTCGACCTGAGGCCTTCAGGCATCATCATGTCGGTGATTGGCGCAATCGTCGTGCTCCTGCTGGTGGGCGCAGCCGGACGGCGACGGGCCCATGCCTGAGAGTGAAGGACTCTCCACGCGAGGTCCCCCAGGGACACGCGCATGACACACGGTGATGAGCCCCTGACGGTCCTTCGAGCGAGGGACCTCGGGGGCTCGCCACTTTTCTTGCCCCCGGCTCATGGCTGTCTTTTCATGTAGCAGTCGTCCAGCCGGGAGGAGTCCGTTGTCCAAGTGCTTGAAGTGCGGTGCCCTGCTTCCACCCGTGGGTGAGTGCGCGGCCTGCGACACCGTCACTGTCCGCTCACCCGGAGTGCCCAGCCTCCTCGATCGGGACATCCGCATCGACCGCCGCGCGGAGCAGCGCGCCGAGGAGCTGTCGACGCTGCCAGGCGCGCCCGCCTTCGCCGACCTGGCGCAGCACGCGCCACCGCCGCCGCCTTCCGTCGCCCCGCTGTCCACGCCCCTGCCGGGCCCCGCCACGCCTCGCGCCGCGCAGCCCGCCGCGACGCCGCGCCCCCGCAGCAGACGGGGGCCACCGCCCTCCGCGCCGCCCCGCCGGGGGCCGCCGCGCCTCAGCAGCCCGCGCCTCGCCCCGCACAGCCGGGGGCCGCCGCCATGCCCCAGCAGGCCGCGCCTCGGGCCGCCCATCCGGGCGCCGGGCCTCAGCAGGCCACACCTTGGTTTGCACAGCCCGGCGCATCCGCCGCCCACCCGAGCGCCGCCGCGCCCCAGCAGGCCGCGCCTCGGGCCGCCCAGCCGGGCACCGCGCCCCAGCAGCCTGGAGCCGCGACTCCCCACGCCGCCCAGCCGGGCGGCGCGCCTCAGCAGGCCACACCTCGCGTCGCCCAGCCAGGCGCCGCCGCCCACCCGGGCGCCGCGCCTCAGCCGGGTGCCGCCGCCGCGCCTCAGCAGGCCACGCCTCGGGCCGCCCAGTCGGGCGCCGCGCCCCAGCAGCCTGGAGCCGCAGCGCCTCCCGCCGCGGTCCAGCAGCAGCCTGCGCCCCGGGCCGCGCAGCCCCACCCGGCGACTGGCTCTCCCATGACGCCGGCCTATGGCACGCCGCCCGTGGCGCCCGCGCCGCGCCCGGAGGCTCCCGCCCAGTTGGCCGCTCCGGCGATTGCGCCCGTCGGGCTGCCCCGCATGGAGCAGGCGGCCCCGTCCGGAGGACTTCCCCGCCCGGAGCACGCGGCGCCTCCCGCGACCGCCCCGGCCGGACTTCCTCGCGTGGAGACCGCGGACGGGCTCCCCCCGGCGCAGTCCCCGGCCGCCCCCTCCGGTCTGCCGCACCTGGAGCCGCTCCTCCCCGGAGTCTCCGTGGGCGTGGCACGCGCCGAGGCCATCAAGACGCCTCCCCACAAGGCCCAGGCCAGGTCCGCTTCGGGTGACACGGAGGTGCGCGCCCGCCCGGCCTCCCTGTGGCGTCGGCTGCTCTCCTTCACCATCGACACGGCGGCCATCGCCGGGGTGGCGGCGCTCTACATCACCCTGGCCTCGTCCGTGACGGGGCTGAAGTCGCCGGATGCGGGGCTGCAGGGGATGGACGCCTTCGTGGCCTGGCTCCACGCCTTCCACGCCATCCTCCTTCCCGGGTTTTTCCTCGTCCTGATTCTCGCGCTCGTCTACTGCGCGGTGGCGGCCGTCCTCTGGAACGGCCGGACGCTCGGGCGGCTGGCCCTGGGACTTCGGCTGGTGGACACACATGGCCTTGCCCCGGCGCCGGGCCGAGCCATCATCCGCGCCCTGCTGGCCAGCCTGTCCTTCGTCTTCTTCCTGGGTGGTTTCTGGATGGCGCTTTTCGACCGGCGCGGGCAGACGCTTCATGACAAGCTGACGTCCACCTTCGTCGTTCAACCGAGCTGAACCACCGGCTCATTGTGCCTTGCGGCCGCGGCCGTAAGATGCCGCGTCCTACATGCCCGCCCGCCTCGCCCAGCTTCTCGTCTCACGCATGCTTCTCACGCAGGAGAAGGCGGGGGAGGTGCTGCGTCAGCACCAGACCCTGGGCGGGCAGGTGGACTCCGTGTTGTTGGAGCAGGGCATCGCCAGCGAGGCGGACGTACTCGCGCTGCTCGGAGAGGTCTCCGGCTTCATGCCGGTGAACCTGATGGACTTCGAGCCGAATCCCGAAGTCGCCTCCTTCATCCCGCCGAAGATCGCCGAGCGCCTGTGCGTCGTCCCGCTGTCCCTGGACGGCAACACGCTGCATGTGGCCAGCGGCTATCCGGTGCCCAAGAAGGAGCTCGACGAGGTCGGCTTCCTCCTGGGCAAGCCGCTGGAGCTCTGGGTGGCCACGGAGGTGCGCGTCCGGGAGTGGGTCTCCACCATCTACCGCCAGCCGCTGGCGCCCCGCTTCGCCAGGCTGTCGGCGGCGTTGGACCCTGAAGCCCAGGCGGCCACGCCGCCGCCGCCGCCCCCCGCCGCCCTGGAGGAGGAGTCCCTCACCGCGGACGTGGTGGAGCGGCTGGCCCGCTCCGTCGCGCAGGAGCCCCTCCCCGCGGAGGTCAGCGCCGCGCCTCAGGCGGCGGCTCCCCGTCCCGAGGCCCCGCCGCAGCGCCCGCCCCCGCCTCCGCCGGAGGCCCTCACGCAGGCCCCCGAGAACCTCCCGCCCCCGGGGCCTCCCGCCTTCGTCCGGGCGCCGCTGCGCCTGAACATGCCGCAGGCCGACGCGCCCGCGCGTCCCGCGCAGCGCCCCAACCCGCCGGCCTCGCAGATTCCGGTGCTGCACCCGGCTGGGGCGGCGGCGTCCGCGTCGACTGCGCCCCAGGCCGCGCCGCCCTCGCCCGGAGCCGCCGAGCCCAAGCCGGCCGCTGCCGCCGCACCCAAGCCGACCGCTGCCGCCACCGCGCCTTCGGCCCAACAGCCTGCTTCGTCCCCGGCCCCGCGCGCACCGGCGCAGTCCGGCACGCCGCTCCCGCCGGCGCAGGGCGCACCGGCCGCGACGCCAGGTCAGTCCCAGGTGTGGCCTCCGGCCCAGCCCGGCGCCACGGGGACGCCGCAGGTGTGGCCTCCCGCGCCAGCCCAGTCGGCCGCCCCGCCCACGCTGCACTTCACCACGCCGGTGGCGCCGCCGAAGCCGGCCGCCGCGCAGCCGCGCAGCGAGCCCGCGTTCCTCGTGTTCCCCAACCCGGGCGCCGCGCCGCAGAGCGCGCCTCCGCCTCGCCCCAAGCCGGCCGCGCCCGCCACGCTGGAGACCCGCCCCGCCCCTCCGCCCGCGAGCCAGGACGTGCCGGACTGGACGCTGGCGCAGGCGCGCGCGGCGCTGAAGGACGCCACCAAGGACCGCGACCGCCTCATCGACGTCGCGCTGCGCTTCGGCCGCCGGACCTTCGACTACGTCGCCGCGTTCGCCGTGCTGCGGGGCGGCGCCACGGGCCTGGAAGCTCGCGGCGAGGGCATGACGGGCGAGCAGCTCACGCAGGTGTCCATCCCGCTCGACGCCAGCAGCGTCTTCCGCACGGTGGCCGTCACCCGAGGCAGCTACGCGGGCCCGCTGCCGCCGGACGCGCTCACGCGGCACTACCTGGAGCTGTTCGGGCGCCAGACGCCGCGCACGGTCTTCCTGTACCCGGTGGAGGTGAAGGGCCGGCTGGTGGCCATCCTCTATGGTGACTGCGGCCAGCGGCCCATCAGCCAGCGCCGCCTGTCCGACTACATCCTGTTCTGCCAGGACCTGCCGGCGGCCTTCCAGGAGCTCATCCTCTTCCGCAAGCAGCGCGTGTCGGAGCTGCGCGCGCCGGACGACGAGGAGCTCACCATCGACGTGGACCTGCCCGTGGCCCCCACGCCCGCCCCCGCGCCGGCGGTGGTCGCCGGCCTGGGCTGGAGCCCCTTCTTCGGCCGGGGCGCCACCGGCAACATGGGCCGCGCCGCCGCGCTGCCGCCTCGCGCGCAGTCGCAGGAGGAGCGCCCGCCGCCGGACTTCGCGCCGCTGCTGCGCCGCCTCACCGGTCCGGACGCCGCCCAGCGCGCCAACGCCATGGCGGAGCTGGCGCGCTCGCCCGAGGCCAGCGCCCGCGTGCTGGCCCAACACTTCCCCGGCCCCACCGCCTGGAGCCGGCTGCCGGTGGTGGAGCTGCCCGAAGCGGACGAGCTGGGGCCCATCCCCGGCGCGCTGTCCCGGCTGGGCCGCCCCGCCGCGCAGGCCGTGTCGCCGCTGCTGGACTCGCAGGACGCGGACACCCGCTACTTCGCGCTGCTCACCGCCGGAAACCTGCCCTACGTGGAGCTGGTGGACGGCGTGCTGCGCGGCCTGTTCGACCTGGAGCCGGACATCTCCAGCGCCGCGCGCGTGGCCGCCGCCGCGCTCAAGCAGCTCCCCCGGCTGGACGCCGCCCTGCGCGACCTGCGCCACGAGCTGAACAGCCGCGACCCGCTGCGCCGCTCGCTGGCCGCGCGGGCCCTGGGCACGCTGCATGACCGCGACGCGATTGAAGGCCTCATCCGCCTCACCGGCGGCGACGACGAGATGTGCGCCCAGGCCGCCGCGGAGGCGCTGCGGGAAGTGACGCGCGCCACCCTGGGGTTGGATCCGCGTCCGTGGTCGGCCTGGTGGGCGGAGAACCGCAGCCGCCGCCGCGCGGACTGGCTCGTCGCCGCGCTGCGCCACCGGGAGCTGGACGTGAGGCTGGCGGCCATCGAGGAGCTGAGCCGCGCGCTGCACGACACGCTGGGCTACTACGCGGATGCCCCCGAGGCCGAGCGCGAGCAGGCCGTGCGCCGCTGGGAAGCCGCGGCGGTGGAGCCGGCCAACGCGCGCCGGCTGGGCATGCTCTAGTCCCCCGCTGCATCGGAGCGCCCCATGACGGGTGGGATGTGGATCAGCCTCCTGGCCTGCGCGGGCCAGCTCGCCCTGGCGGGGCTGGCGCTGGCGCGCGTGGGCAAGAGCCCGCTGGCCCTGCCGCTGTCCCTGCTGTCCATCGCCCTGTCGACGTGGAACTTCTCCGGCTTCGCGCTGGTGCGCGCGGACGAGGACGGCTGGCGGCTGGTGGGCTTCACCGCGGGCCTGATGACGGTGCCGTGCGCGCTGCACTTCATCCTGTCCTTCGTGGGACGGCGGCGGAGCCTGGCGTGGGCGATGTACGGCGCCTATGCCCTCTTCGGCGTGCTGGCCGTGGCCATGCTGGTGGCGTTGGGCGCGCCCACCCTGGAGGCGCACCTGCTCACGCTGCGCTTCGGGCTGGTCGTCACCGCGCTGGCCATCCCCACCCTGGGCGCGGGCTTCGCCCTCCTGGGCCTGCACGTGCTGCGCTCGCGGCACCCGGACGAGCGCGCCCGCGCGGGGCTGGTGCTGCTGGGGCTCACGCTGGTGGTGGCGCTGCTGATGACGGAGCTGGCGGCGGAGCTGGGTTTGGAGGTGGTGCGGCTGGGCCACGTGGGCACGCTCCTGGGCCTGCCGGTCATGGCCACCGCGGCGCTGCGCTTCGGCCTCTTCGGAGACGACCCGGGCGCGCCCCGGCTGGCGCTGCACGCGGCGGGCATCGCGGGGCTGGGCGTGCTGGCCTACCTCGCCGTGGTGCGGCTCTTCGTCGCGCAGGCGGGCACGCTCATCATCTGCACCACGGCGGTGACCTTCGCCCTGGTGGCGGCGACGCGCCGGGGCGTCACCGCCTACGTCAGCCGGAGCGAGCGCCTGGAGCGGCTGGCCACGCTGGGCCGCTTCTCCGCGCAGATGGCGCACGATTTGAAGAACCCCATCGCCGCGATGAAGGGCGCCGCGCAGTACCTCAAGGAGGAGCACGCGCGCGGGCGGCCGTGGGACGGGCACGGCGAGTTCCTGGACCTGCTGCTGGAGCAGGTGGAGCGGCTGGACCGGGTGGTGGACACGTACCAGCGGCTGGCGCGCGTGGAGCCCCTGCCCCAGCCGGTGGACCTGCGCCGGCTGGTGGAGGGCGTGCTGTCGCTCCAGGCCTTCGCCAGTCCGGGCAGGGTCGCCATCGTCCGCGAGCTGACGCCCGGCCTGCCGCCCTGCGCGGGAGACCAGGACCTGCTGGCCAACGCGCTGGAGAACCTGGTGCGCAACGCCTGCGAGGCGATGCCGGAGGGTGGCACCCTCACCGTGCGCGCGCTGCGGGACGGCGCGGGCGTGGCGCTGGAGGTGGAGGACACCGGCCAGGGCATGGACGCCCGCACGCGCGAGCGCGCCTTCGACGACTTCTTCACCACCAAGGCGTCAGGCAGCGGCCTGGGGCTGGCCTTCGTCCGGCGCGTGGTGGAGGCGCACGGCGGCGAGGTGCTCCTGACAAGCCGGGAGGGGCGCGGTACGGTGGTCCGGATGCGCCTGCCCGCCACCGACGCAAGCCTGGGCGGCGCGGGCGTGGGAGAAGCCGCGTGAACGAGTCATTGAAAGGCACGGTGCTGCTGGTCGACGACGACCCGGCCGTGGCCAAGGTGCTGGGCGCCCTGCTGACGCAGGCGGGCCTGACGACGCACGCGGCGCGCGACGGGCAGGAGGCCCTGGCGCTGCTGGCGAGCAAGCCGGTGGACGTGGTGGTGAGCGACGTGCGCATGCCGGGCATGGATGGCCTCCAGGTGCTCGCGGAGGTGTCGCGCGGCTGGCCGGACGTGCCCGTCATCCTCCTCACCGCGCATGGCACGGTGCCGCTGGCGGTGGAGGCGATGAAGGCGGGCGCCGCGGACTTCGTGCTCAAGCCCTTCGACCGGGAGGAGATTCTCTTCACCGTCCGCAAGGCGCTGCTGCGCGCGCAAGGTGAAGCGGGGCGCCAGCAGCCGCGCTCCACCGGCGGCTTCATTGGCCAGAGCCGGGCCATGGCGGACGTGCAGGCCGTGCTGGCGAAGGCGGCCGCGGGCACGGCCACGGTGCTGCTGCGCGGCGAGTCCGGCACGGGCAAGGAGCTGGCGGCCAAGGCGGTCCACGACGCCAGCCCCCGGCGGGACGGCCCCTTCGTGAAGCTGCACTGCGCGGCGCTGCCGGACACCCTGCTGGAGAGCGAGCTGTTCGGCTACGAGAAGGGCGCCTTCACGGGGGCGGCCACGCGCAAGCCCGGGCGCGTGGAGCTGGCCCACGGCGGCACGCTGTTCCTCGACGAGGTGGGCGACATCTCCCCCGCCGTCCAGGTGAAGCTGCTGCGCGTCATCCAGGAGCGCGAGCTGGAGCGGCTGGGCGGCACGCAGACGGTGAAGGTGGACGTCCGCTTCGTGGCGGCCACGCACCAGCCGCTGGAGGAGCGCGTGAAGGAGGGCCGCTTCCGCGAGGACCTCTTCTACCGCCTCAACGTGGTGCCCGTGTGGCTGCCCGCCCTGCGCGAGCGCCCGGACGACATCGAGCCGCTGGCGCTGCACTTCCTGGAAGTCCACGCGAAGACGAACGGGCGCCCGCCCTTCACCCTCACGCCCGACGGGCTCGCGGCGCTGCGGGCCCAGCCGTGGCCGGGCAACGTGCGCCAGCTCCAGAACTTCCTGGAGCGCCTGGTGGTGCTGTCGGACACGCAGGTGCTTGGCGGCCAGGAGGTCCTTCACGAGCTGGCGCGGCAGCCGGGGCTGTCTCCCGCGCCCTCGTTGAGCGTGCCCGTGAGCGCGGCGAGCCCCGCCGAGCCCCAGCCCGCGCCCACCGCGGATTCGGCCCGGACGCTGGAGTCCCAGCGCAAGGAGATGGAGCGCCAGGCCATGGCGGACGCGCTGCGCCGCGCGGGTGACAACCGGACGCTGGCGGCGCGGCTGCTCGGCATCAGCCGGCGCACGCTCTACAACAAGCTGGAGGAGTACGGCCTGCTGTAGCGTCCCTCAAGGGCGCGCGCGCAGGAAGTCGATGAGCGCGCGCAGCTTCAGGGCCAGGTTCTTCCGGTTGGGATAGTAGAGGTAGAGGCCCGGGAAGCTCGGGCAGTAGCGCGTGAGCACCCGGACGAGCCGCTTCGCGGCGAGGTGCTCCGTCACGGTGTGCTCCATGACGTACGCGAGCCCCTGCCCGTCGAGCGCCGCGAGCACCATCACCTCGTTGTCATTGGTGATGACGCGCCCGTTGACCGCGACGGTGAGTTCGCGCCCGTCCACCTCGAACTCCCAGCGGGCGATGTTGCGGCTCGTGGCGTGCCGGTAGTTGACGCAGTCATGCGCCGCCAGGTCGCGCGGATGCCGGGGATGCGGATGCGCGTCGAAGTAGGCGGGCGAGCCCACCACGGCCATGCGCATGTCACCGGTGACAGGCACGGCGACCATGTCACGGTCCACGCGCTCTCCCAGGCGGATGCCGGCGTCGTAGCCCTCCGCGACGATGTCGCGCAGGCCGTCGTCGAGCGTGACGTCGATGCGCAGCTCGGGGTGCGCGGTGAGGAAGCGCGCCAGCATCGGCTTGATGACAGGGCCGAACGCCAAGCGCGGGACATTGAGGCGCAGCGTCCCGGTGGGCCGGCCTCTCGCGCTTTCGAGCGTCGCGAAGGCACCGCGAATCCCCTCCATGGCGGGCCGGAGCTCGGCGACGAAACGCGCCCCTGCCTCCGTCAGGCTCACGCTGCGGGTCGTGCGCTGGACCAGCCGGGCATGCAGCCGCTCCTCGAGCGCGCCGATGGCCTGACTCACCGCGGAGGGCGTCACTCGCAACTCCGCCGCGGCCGCCGTGAAGCTGCGCTTCTCCGCCACCAGCAGGAGCTCTCTCAACCCGGCGAAGTCTTCGCGCATGGGCATTTGTTAGCACGTCTAACAACTCCATGGCGAAGCCCCGCGCTAATCCGCGCGGCACCTCGCGTTTAGGTTCTGCGGCACACCCCAGGAGCCGCACATGACCCTCGACGCCCCTTCTTCCCTCAAGGTCTGGTTCATCACAGGCGCCTCGTCCGGCTTCGGCCGCGCCATCGTCCGCGAGGCCCTTTCCCGCGGCGACGCCGTCGTGGCGACGGCCCGGAAGCCCGAGTCACTCGCCGACCTCGTCGCCCTCGCGCCCGACCGCGTCCTCGCGCTCGCCCTCGACGTCACCCACCCCACCGGTGCACAGGCCGCCGTGGCGAGCGCGCTCGCGCGCTTCGGTCGCATCGACGTGCTCGTCAACAACGCGGGGTTCAGCATCATCGGCGCCGTCGAGGAGACGAGCGAGGAAGCCCTGCGTGACACCCTGGAGCTGATGTTCTTCGGCGCCGTGCGGCTCACGCGTGAAGTGGTGCCGCACATGCGCGCGCGCGGAGCGGGGACGCTCGTGCAAATCACCAGCATGGCCGGCCTTGGCACCTCGCCCGGCTTCGGCGCGTATTGCGCCGCCAAGCACGCGCTCGAAGGGCACTCGGAGTGCCTCGCTCACGAGCTGCGCCCCCACGGCGTGCGCGTGCTGATTGTCGAGCCCGGCACCTTCCGAACCTCACTGTTCGGCGACGCGTTCCGGCGCATGCCCGAACATCCAGCCTACGCACAGACCTCGGGAGCGGTGCGTGCGTGGGTGACGCAGACCGCGGGCCAGCAGCCGGGGGACCCCGCCAAGGGCGCGCGGGCCATCGTGGACGAGGTCGCGCGGCCCGCGAGTCCTGACGCCCCGCTGCGCCTGCCGCTCGGTGGAGACGCGGTGGACGGGATTCGGCAGAAGCTGGCGTTCATCGCGGCGGACGTCGACCGCACCGAGCGCGCCGCACGAGCGACGTCGTTCTGACAGCGCCGCGGCGGAGCCCCGGCGGTGGACTCAGTCCCGCTCGCTCGCGAGCGCGTCCAGCTCCTCATGGAAGGCCTGGATGAGCGCATGCGGGTCCGGCACCCGGCCCGCGTCCGCCGCCACGCCCACCGTCACCTGGCCGGCGTAGCTGAAGAGGCTCACCCCCAGGCCCAGGTGCCCCGTCTGGGGAACCCAGAACGTCAGGCCCTCCAGCCGGCTCCCCGCCAGGGACACCGCCGCGCGCGGGCCGGGCACGTTGGTGGCAATCAGCGACGCCTTGGAGCCGAAGGTGTCCACCACCCACCGCTCCAGGGCCGCGGGCGTGTACCCCAGCACCTCCAGCGCGCCGAAGGTCAGCACCGCCTCCGGTGAGCGCTTCAGCCGCTCCATCCGCCGGGTCAGCTCCCGCAGCCGGCGCGTGGGCGTGCCCAGGTGCACGGGCAGCCGGAGGAAGACGACGCCGAAGTGGTTGCCCAGCTCGCGAGGCACGGGCACGTCCAGGGGCCGCAGATTCACCGGCACCAGCGCGTGCAGGTCCTCCGGCGGCTCGCCCCGCGACTCCAGGTAGCGCCGCAGCGCGCCCGTCACCGCCGCCAGCAGCACGTCATTCACCGTGCCGCCCAGCGCCCGGCCCACGGCCTTCACCCGCTCCAGCGGCACCGGGTCCGACCAGGCGGCGCGCTTCTGCGTGCCCAGCGGTCCTCGCAGCGAGGTGCGCGGGTCGGGCGGAGTCACGAGCAGCTTGCCCATGGCCGCGGCGCCGCGCGCGCCCTTCACCAGCAGGTCCCCCGCGAGAATCGGCTCGGCGGCCAGCTCCGCGCCCTTGCGCCACACGGCCCGCGCCGTGCCCGCCACCGCCCGCGCGCCGCGCACCCAGCTGACGAGCCCACCGGGAGCGGGACGGGACGGCGGCTCGGGCGCCTCGGCGGCCAGCTCCGCCTCCGCCCCATCCGTGAGCGTCAGCAGCACGCGCGCCAGGGCCATGCCGTCCGCCAGGCTGTGGTGCAGCCGCGCCAGCAGCACGTCCCGCCCGTCCGCCGCCGACATGACGTGGAACTGCCACAGCGGCCGCGAGCGCTCCAGGGGCGTGCTCATCCACTGCCCCACCAGGGACTCCAACACCGCGCGGTCCCCGGGCGGAGGCACGTCGAGCCGCGACAGGTGCGCGTCCAAATCCAGCGCCGGGACGTCCTCCCAGTGCGGCAGCCCCACGAGTCCGGCCACCGCGCGCTGGCGGAAGCGGGGGTAGCGCTCCACCAGCCGCTCCCGCACCACGGCCTTCAACCGCTCGAAGTCCAGCCGGCCCTCGAACCAGAGCACGGCGGTAATCATCATCAGGTTGGCGGGCTCCTCCATGTGGAACCACAGCGCATCCACGCTCGACATCCGCTCCTGCGCCGCCATGCCTCACGACCTCCCGGTGGAGGCCGTTCTACTTCTTTCCGGCCTCCGGGGTGGCCCGTTCGAACTGGAAGGTCTGCTTCGTCTTGTCGTCCACCATGAGCGTCAGGACGCCCTCCTCCAAGTCCCAGACATAGGCGCCGCCCTTGAACTTCAGCTTCGGCCCCGTCAGGGGAATCACCCGCTTGTCGCCGCACACCGGGCCCACCGCCTGTCCGTCCCGCGTGCGCAGCCGCACCCGGTCCTCGCCCGACAGCTCCAGCGTGCCCCAGGCGCGGACCACCAGCGAGTTGCCCTGCCCCAGCGTCGCGGCCTCCAACGAGGTGCGCAGCACGAAGCAGCCCGACGGCGTCACCTGCAACGAGCGCGCGTAGTCCGAGCGCGGCTGCGCCTCGATGCGCTCCTCCCGGACCTCCTCTTCCTCCGGGAGGCTCGCGGCCACCAGCGTCCAGGTCCCCACCAGGTCCTTGGGCGGCGGCGCGCCCTGGGCCGTCACGCCCTCGCACGGCGCGGGGACTTCCTTCTCGGGGCTGGGCGGGGCCGGCTCGAAGGAGCGCTGGCAGACGGGCAGGCACGCCCGGGGCCCGCACCGCGCGTCGTTCGGCGCGCAGCCCGCGCGCTGGGTACAGGCCTTGAGCCGCTCCAGCGCCTGCTCACAGTCCTGACGCATGCAGGTGTCGACGCACTCGGCGTCGATGCACTCGGCCACGCAGGCCCAGTTGGTGGCGCCGCACACGCCCGCCACGGTGCGCGGACGCTGCGGCGAGGACGTCTGGGCGGCGGACGGCAGCGCGGCGCCCAGCGCCAGGAACAGGACGACGAGTCGGGAAGAGGACATGCCTTCCGCGCAAGCTAGTCACGCCCTCCTCGCCCGCGGAGCCTCCCGCTGGCGGGAGCTGTCCACCCGCCAGCACTGCGGGCGGGTGCACTGCGCTCAGGTGAACTGCCAGCGCCAGGTGCGCACGTCGGCGGGCTCCACCAGCTCCAGCTCGAAGGACAGCGTGTCGAAGCGCTCGAACTCCCGCGAGTCCACGCGCAAGAGCATCATCCCCGCGTGGTTCTGCCCCCGCAGCGGCGACACGTTGAAGGCCAGCTCCGCGTCGAAGGCCACCTTGTAGAAGAGGCAGAAGCCATCCACGCGGCCCTCCTCCACCACCGGCCGCGAGTAGCGCACGCGGTGCGGGAGGCCATCCGCCACCATCGTCTCCAGGTCGAAGGCGAAGGCGGGCTCCGGGTCACACAACAGGTGGTCCACTTCGTAGGAGCGGATGACTCGCGTGAAGTAGGACGGGTTCATCGCCTCGCGCAGCGTCTGCAGGCAGCTATAGTCCACGCTGGGGAAGCGCTGGCTCCAGATGAAGGGGATGCACGCCTCGTCCCGGAGCTGCACCGGCTCCACGAAGACCTCGAAGCGGTTGGGCAGGATGCGGCCGCCCGGCTTCAACACCCGGTTGCGCAGGTCCAGCACGCGCGGCACCAGCCCCGCGTCGAAGAGGGCGTCCCCCAGCAGCTCATGCAGCAGCACGTCCACCTTCTCCGGCAGTTGGAACTGCCAGGGCTGCGCGCGCACGAAGTCGATGTTCTCCATCCCGTTGCGCCGCGCCACCCACTGCGCCGTGTCCAGCAGCCGGGAGCCATCCACCGCGTAGAGCTTCTTCGGACGGCGGCTGGCGGCCAGGAAGGTCCGCAGGCCCGTGCCGGTACACGCGTCCATGACGACCTGCCCCGGCCGCACATAGCGCTCGCAGGCCCTGCGCCAGGCCTCCACCCGCTCCGGGTCCGCGAGCGTGTAGTCCTGCGGCGCGGGACTGGACAGGGACAGGCTGTCCGGCACCACGTTGCGTGGCAACTGGGACACCAGCGTGGAATGGCTGAGCCGTGAACGCAGGTCCATCAATGCCTGTCGAGGCATGTCGAGCAGATTGGGCATGTGGCATCCCCCCGGATGCGTGGGTCCGTCGGTCGGCGCTTCCGGTGCGGACAGGACACCGGAATTTCCGATATTGCATGACTTGCAGGCTCGATTCCATCCAGCGGCGGGACGGGATGAGTGTCCCCCGGTCAACAGCTCACGGCTCAACGCGGGAGGGCCGGCGGGTGCCTGGAGGCGCGAGCGCGGCGCGACAGCCAGTCGTGGAGGAAGGCTTGAACGGCGGGGTGCTGGGACTGGCGGAAGGCCTCCGGCGCGGCGTGCTCGATGATGCGTCCTTCATGGAGCAGCGCCAGGCTGTCCGCCACCTGGAAGGCGGAGGCCACGTCCGGGGTGATGACGAGCGCCGAGGCCTGGAGCCGGTGCTTGCCGGTGAGGATGACGTCCACCACGGACCGGGTCCGCAGCGGATCCAAGCCCGCGGTGGGGTCGTCATAGAGGAGGATTTTCGGCTCCAGCACCACCGCGCGGGCAAAGGCGGCGCGCTTGAGCATGCCGCCGGACAGCTCGCCGGGCCGCAGCTTCGCCGCGTCCTCCAACTCCACCAGGGCCAGCACACGCCGCACGCGCTCGCGCACCTCGCGCTCCACCAGATGGAGCCGCTCGCGGAGCGGGAAGGCGACGTTGTCCTCGACGGTGAGCGAGTCGAAGAGGGCGCCGCCCTGGAAGAGGATGCCCAGCTTGCGGCGCACGCGCTCCATCCCCGCCGCGTCCAGCCAGGCCAGGTCCTCGCCGTCCACGCGCACCGTGCCGCGGTCCGGGCGCAGCAGGCCGTCCAGGTGCTTCATCAGCACCGTCTTCCCGGAGCCCGACACGCCCAGCAGCACGCACGTGGTGCCCGTGGGAACCACCAGGTCCACCCCCCGCAGCACGTGCTGCGCGCCGAAGGACTTGTGGACGTTCTCCAGTTCGATGGCATTGCGCTGCGCCGGCTCGGCCATCCCACGCCCCCAAGGTCCCGGCAGCGCTGCCCGGGCATGGGATTGTGGCGGGCGCGGCGGGCCGCTCGCGACCCGCCTTCCAGTCGGAGCTCAGCGCCGGGCCCTGGACAGTGCCGTGCGGGCTCAGGCCTTGGGTGGGCCTTCGCGCAGCTTCGCGCCGAAGCGCAGCAACTGCTCACGCGCCCGGAGCAACGCGGCCCGGGGAATCGAGAACACGGCCCGCACCCGCTCCGGCTCTCCACACCACGGGCCTCCGTTCAGGACGACGTGCGTGTGCTCGTACACCACCCGAGGCAGGTTCTCCGGCGTCAGCCGCACGCCGTCGACCTCCTGCCCCAGCCAGGCCGTCACCCGGGGTGAGAGGAAGAGGCCCCCCGCGTCCCCCGCGTCCGAGCGCCCATCCCCCGGCAGCGCCTCGGCCAGCAGCTCGCGCTTCTCCGCCAGCTCCCGCCGCATCTTCACCAGGAAGGCCCGCAGCGCGCGGTGACGTGCGGGGTATAGCAACTGCCCATCCGGGCTGCGGGCATACGCCGCATACAGGTACGCCGCCGCGCGCGCCGTCATCAGGTGGAGCGCGCCGGGGCCGCTATCACGCACCGCCGCGGCCAGCGCCCGGTCCTTCGTCGCGAGCCAGCCCACGCGAAGCCCACCGGCCGCGAACTCCTTGGACAGGCCCCCCAGCACCACCGTGCGGGCGCCGATGCCGGGCACCGCGCCCTCCAACGTCACCGGGCTGGGCACCGTCTCCGCCGTGGGGCTGGTGAGGTTCACCAGGCCGAAGATTTCGTCCGACACCAGCAGGCAGCGCTGCTCCACCACATAGGTGGCCAGGGCCACCAACTCCTCGCGGGCCAGGTAGACGCCCGACGGGTTCGACGGCTGCGAGACGACGATGGCATCCGGCGCCCCACCGCCCTGCCCTCGCCGGGCCAGCAGGCCCGACAATGGCCCCTGCTCCACGTCACAGCCCGCGGAGACGAAGGTCGGCGGCAGCACGCCGTAGCACGGCGTCGTCACGTAGACGCGCGGCGCGCGGCCCAGCCGCTGGCGCAGCGCCACGCCCAGGTGGTGGATGAGCGGCCAGACGCCCGGCGCCACCGCCATCTCCTCCGGCGCGTACCGCACCGCGCGCGACTCCAGCAGGAAGGCGGACACGGCCTCCGCGAGCCCCGTCTGCGCCGCGGGCTCGCGCGGCGCGACGCCGGCGGCGATGAGTCCCTCCACCAGCGGCGGCGGCAGCGGGCCCTCGTTCTCACCGTAGTCCAGGCGCACCAGCTCCGCGTCGTCCTCCCGGAACACCTTGGGCGCGAAGGCGGGGAAGGCCATCAGCCGCTCCATCCTCCGCGAGCGAGGCAGCGCCACCACGGGCGGCCTGCGCGGCGCGGGCGCCTCCGGCTCCGCGAAGGAGATGCGGAACGACAGCAGGTCGGCGAAGGTGCGCTCGTAGAACGCCTGCGCCAGGGTGCTGATGCGCGAGTACGTGACTTCCGCCGCGGCCTCCAGGTCCCCCCGCAGCGTGGGCGGCACCGGCATCAGCAGCGTCAGCTCCAGGTCCGGCCACACCGCGTTCTTGATGAGGCCATAGAGCACCACCAGGTTGGGGGCGTGGGCCTCGCGGGCCAGGAACTCGAAGAGCGTGTGCGGCTCCACGCCGCCGGTGATGTTGAAGAAGGCGCTTTCATCCAACACCACCCAGATGCCACGGCGCGCCGCCTCCGCGACGATGTCGCGCAGCACGGACAGGTTGGTGCGCTCCCCCTTCTCCACCGTGAGCAGCACCATCTTCACGTTGAAGGCGGACAGGAGCCGGCGAATCTCCGCCAGCGAGGTGTGCGTCACCGTGGCGCGCACCCCCGCCTTCTCCAGCGCGCGCGCGTAGAGCGGGTGGAGGTTGCGCGACACCAGCACCTCGTCACCCACGTCGCAGGTGGCCATCAGCAGCGAGTACACCGCCTGCTCGCGCTCCGGGGCGACGAAGACCTCTTCCTCGGCCAGCCGCAGTCCGAAGTACCGGTCCAGGTAGCGCACCACCTGCTGGCGGAACGACGCGTCGCCCGCCTCGTGCGCGTAGGGCATCAGCGGGCCCTTCGCCAGGCGCGCCGCCAGGTCGGCCACGAAGCCAAGCTGCTCCGCCGACGCCGCGCCCAGGTCCAGCTCCTCCTGCAACGCCGACGCGCCCAGCTCGCGCAGCGCGGCCCGCAGCGCCAGCGTCTCGCGCGGCAGGGCGAGGTGCGCCTCCCACACCGCCACCTCGTGCCACACCGGGTGCCCGGCCTGGAGCCAGCCCAGCGCGGTGGCCGCGCGCAGCGGCTCCGGGCTGCGGGCCTCCATGAAGAACTCGAACTCGCGGCCGGTGCGCTGCTCCAGGGCCACCAGGGGACGGATGTCCGTATCCGCCGCCTGCATCACCCTGCGGGCCACGCGCACGTGCGTGTCGAAGCCGCGGCGGGTGAACATCCGCTCCATGATGACGCGCCCGGGCCGGCCCGCGAGGTTGAGCAGGAGCCGTCCGGTGGGTGACAGCCGCTCCGGCGCTTCATCCAACAGCCGCGCGATGAGGCCGAGCCCGAAGTGGTCCTCGTAGACGTTCTGCAGCGTGCAGTAGTTGGACAAGTCATGGAGCGCCTGCTCGTCCGCCTGGGACAGCTCGGCGGGCAGATCCTCCTCGCCTCGCAGGACCTGCGGAATGCAGCCCACCACGAAGTCCCACGGGGCATCCGAGGGTACTCCGCGCAACAGGTCGCTCTCCCCGAAGGACAGGCGCGAGGCCAGCGCCTCGTCTCCGTTGAGCCACGCGTTGCAGCGCGCCACCACGGGTGAGTGGGGATTGAGGTCCGCGCCATGCACGTGCGCCAGCCGGCTGAACTTCGCCAGCGCGATGCAAATCCACCCCGAACCGGCGCCCACCTCGACGAGCCGCTTTCCCGAATACTCATCCAGCGGGACGCTCAGCAGGCCCTCCAGGAAGGTGTAGGCCCACGCCTCGGGCGCGAAGATGGACGGGAGCAGGAACAGCTCCAGCCGCTCCTGGGAAGCGCCCACCGACACCGTCACCGACACCAGCCGCAGCGGCGCCGTCTCCGGTTGGTGCCGCGACAGCTCCGCCAGCTCGCGGAGCTCGGTCAGCGCGCGGGGCCGCCGGTCCACATGGGACAGGTCCTCGGACAGCGCGCGCAGCAGGTGAAACGCCTCACGGGGTGTGGAGGGGTAGGTCGGCATGACGCGCGGACTGTCCCGAGCCCCCCGCCCCCTGTCAACGCTGGGATGGCGCCCGGATGAAACCCTTTGGCGCCCTGGGGTGAGTCAAGGAAATGCCGACTCGCCGTAATAAAGGGCATCAGGGACGAGGTCGCCCGCCACCGCGCCAGGGAGCCTCGGAAGGAGCACGCGCGGTACCGACGGAGCAGCATCCATGTCGCTCATGCCTGTGGATGGACCCCGTAGTGGAGAGGGGGCAGTGATGGAGATGAACGTTTCGAGGCCGGTGCTTGCTGGGGGATTCTGGAAGAAGAAGCGCACGCAGCCGGTGAAGCGCGCCAGGGACGCGTCGCTGGTGCGGTGGGAGTCACAGCCGTGGCGCCGGCAGTTGCGCGACGCGGCGGAGTACGAGCACCCGGTGGCCCGCGCCGCGCTGGTGCAGGCGCTGACGGCGGAAGGCCTGACGATGGACGCGGACGCGGCGCGCTTCGCGGGGGCCAGCGAGGACCAAGACTGCATCAGCATCGCGCAGGTGCTGCGCTTCGCGGACTCGCTCGTGCTGCGCATGGCGCTGGCGTGTACGGATGACCACGTGCTCCAGCTCGCGCACCTGCGCCGCAACGCCGAGGACCTGGCGGAGCGGATGATTGAGTGGGCCAACGCGGGCCGGTTGTAGGGCAATGGTCGCGCGCCAGCGTTCGCGCTGCGCGCGGGTTACCCCGGGTCGAGCGCCCAGGTGCCTTCTTCCCAGCGCTTCAGGGCTTGCTGTGCGCCGAACGGAACCAGCCCTTGTCCCTTGGCGGCTTCTTCCAGGACCGCCCTGGCTTCGGCGGTCCGGTAGCGGAGCAGATGTGCGGCGGCCATGACACGCACGTCCATGCGCTCATGCTTGAGCAGCGCAAGGAGAGCGTCTCGACCTGCGTCCCCATGCGCCAGGAGCGTATCGACAGCGGCACCGTATTTCCTGGCGTGCTTGTTCCCGGTCTTGGCATCTCCTCGAAAGATGGCCTCCGTCTGCGCTGCTACGTTCAGTGCGAACTGCTCGACCAGCGCCTCCAACTTCATCACCAAGCCCCCTTCGCCACGTTCTCAATGGCCAGTCGCCCGAATTCGCGCTGTGCCTCGTAAGACTGAGTGCCCAGCCATTGCCGCACGGTCAGCGTGCCAGAGCCGCAGTGCGTCCGCCTTGACAACGTAGGAGCCCGGCTGTTCTCACGGGGACATGCTCTCCTCGCTCGTCCTGGCCGCCACCCTGGCAGCGGCCCCTGCTCCCCGCTCCGCCGCTTCGGCGAAGACGCTCATCCATGTGCCCAAGGTGGATGCGTTGACGGGTCTGGCCGCGTTCCTGGAGCGCGCGGGCCAGTACGCCGCGCTGCTGCGTCCGGCCGCGTGGCGGACGGAACTGCATCCCTTCCTCGTCATCGACCCCACGCGGCCCCAATCCGTGTCCGAGCTGGGCCTGGACCCGGCCGGCCCGGCCACCGTGTCCATGCGGGAGGACGGCCGCGTGTCGTGCATGCAGGTGGCCGACGCCAAGCTGTTCCAGGCCAAGGCCGCCGAGGCCATCACCGCCGCGGGCGGCGCCGAACCGAAGCCCACGACGCGCGGGGGCATGACGACCGTCCGCGTCAAGCGCGACATGGGAGGCAGCATGGGCTACGCGCTGAAGGGCAAGGAGGTCTGTGCCTTCGGCGCCACCGACGGCGGCGGCGCGGGCCTGTTCAAGGAGTCCGTCCGGCTGGTGGGCAAGGCCCCCGCGAAGGATGCGCGGATGGGCAAGCTGCCGGGCGTGGCCTACGTCGTGTCGAACAACACGGTGGTGGGGCTGGAGGGAACGGCCAACGCGCTCCGGGTGGAGGCCCTCGCCTCGAAGCTGCCCCTGCCGGCCTTCCAGGCGCGGGGCACCAGTCCCTACGCGGCGACGAAGACGGAAGGACTGCTCTACTCACGTGCATCCGTCTCGCCCACGGGCATGACGCAGTCCGTGAACACGATGCGCTCCACGCTCCAGGTCGTGTGCCCCACGTGTCCCAAGGAGCAGATGGTGTCCATGGCGAAGGCCGTGACGAAGCACCTCACCGGCAACCTGCTGGTGAACATGGACCACGTCCAGGTGCGCGGCTCGCTGCGCTCGATGGCGACGCGCTTCTTCGCGGTTCGCCAGGCCGTGGCCGCCGAGCTGACGGACGTGGCCGCGGTGAAGGCCGCGCTGGCGCCGCTGGGCAAGTTCCCGGACGCGCAGGTGCTGGAGGACGGCTGGAAGCTCCCGCTCAAGGGTGGCAACGTCTTCGTGCGCATCAAGGGGAAGCAGCTCGTCCTGGGCAACGAGGAGTCGGTGACCCAGGCCACCCTGGCGGCGCTGTCCGAGACGGGCGCGAAGACGGAGCACGCCGTGGACTTCAGCGTGGACCCCAAGCGGGTCGCGGGAGGGCTGTCGCAAATCTCCCTGTCGGACATCCTGTCGGACGAGCTGCTGGCGGGCCTCTTCGCGGCCAGCGTGGAGCTGGGGCCGCTGCTTTCGCGCAGTGAGCGCATCACGGGCTGGGTGGACCCGGCGCCCGGTGGCAGCCAGCGCGGCTCGCTGACGTGGACGCTGCCCTGAGCGCCAGCGCCCCCTGGAGCAACGGCGCGGTGTGACGCCCGGTGCCGCGCCTCCAAGCAGAATGCCGCCGTGGTATGTCACGGCATCATTGCGTGACGCTGCCGGGATGCGGCGCGAGGGGGAGCCTCCACCATGATTCTGTTCCTGCCCCTGGGGGTGGACAACACCGAACTGGAGCGTCTGCCCCGGGTGTCCATCACCATCGCGGCCATCTGCGTGGTGGCCTTCTTCATCTCCTGGGTCATTCCCTCCGAGCCCATGGGCGTCGGGGAGGAGGACCTGCGCTCGATGCTGGAACAGACGCTCGAGCATCCGGACCTGCAGTTCCCCCCGGCCTGCGCTGAACGGCTGCTGTCCGATACGGGCCGGAGGATGGTGCGCAACCTGCGCCAGAACGCCACGCCCTCCGACGCACTGGAGAGCGTGGAGAACCGGCAGCAGGCCCTGGACGAGCAGTGCGAGGAGCTGATTTCCAGGCACGAGTCGAGCCTGCTCTCGCGCTTCTCCCTGGTACCCGCGCGAGGACTCGTCCAGCCCGGCTGGCTCACGTACATGTTCCTCCACTTCGGGTGGATGCACCTGCTGGGGAACCTGCTGTTCTTCTACGCGGCCAGCCTGCTCCTGGAGGACGCCTGGGGCCGGCCGCTGTTCGCGGGCCTCTTCGTGGTGGGTGGACTGGTGGCGGGCATTGCCCACTACGCCATCGACCCCGCCTCCGAGTCAGTGATGGTCGGAGCCTCCGGCGCCGTGGCCGCGTGCATGGGGGCCTTCTGTCTGCGCTTCGCCCGGCGACACGTCCGCATCGGCTACTTCATCTGGCTGCTCAAAATCTTCCGAGGCACCTTCCCCATTCCGGGCTGGGCCTGGGGCGGCCTGTGGTTCGGCAACGAGGTGCTGAACTATTACCTCCTGGGCAACAACACCGGCGTCGCCGTGATGGCCCACATCGGAGGATTCGTCTTCGGCTTCGCGAGCGCGTCCCTGCTGCGCGTCACGCAGTTGGAGGAACGAATCGTCGCGCCCGCCCTCGCGGCCAAACAGGGCGGCTGGGTGGCCGACCCGAGGCTGGCGGAAGCCCAGTCAGCGCTCGACAGCGGCGACCGCGCGGCCGCACGCGCGGGCTTCCAGCGCTTGCTGAAGAGCCAGCCGGACCACACCGACGCCTTGCTTGCATTGGGCCACATGGACCTGGAGGACGGCGCGGCACAGGCCGGTATGGCGAGAGTGGAGCGCGCGCTCCATGCGCTCGCGGAGCGCGCTTCCGCGGACGCGCTGTGGTTCGCGATGGAGCCGATGGTCGCGCGGTTGCCCATCGACAGGCTGCGGCCCGCCTCCGCCTGGAAGCTCGCCCAGGCGCTGGACACGGAAGACGCGCCGCCAGCCGCCGTGGGCACCACGGAGGCGCTGTACAGCGTGGCGGGCTCGGGCTCGGGAGCCATCGCGGTGCGCGCGCTCATCCGCGCCACGGAGCTGAGGCTGGCGCAGCACCGCCAGCACAAGGACCTCGAGCAGGCAGCCGCCTACGTCGCACGCGCGAAGCCGCTGCTGACGGGCGAGGCCGCGGCGGAGGCCAGCCGGGTCGAGGCGCTCGACGCCGAAGTCACGCGGAAGGTGAACGAGAACGCCTGGCGCAATCGGGACGTGGCGACAACCCCCGCCGTGGAGGCGGCACCCGCGCCGCCCCGCATCTTCCCCTGCCGCATCGTGGGCCTGACGGACATGGCGCTCACCGTGGAGGCCGCGAATGGCCAACGCCGGACGTTGGCCATGACCGAAGTGCTGGCGATTGCCGTGGGCATGCTGCCCGTCGCGGGCCCTCCAGGGACGCCGCCACGGCAGACGGTCCTCACCGACCTGGTGCTCTCCTGGGGGGGCGCCAACGAGGGTCCACGGGTGCTGCGGGTAAATGTCGCGGGGCTCGCGCTGAACCACTTCTACCCAGGGGTCGCGCCGCGTGAGGCCTATGCCCGGTTCCTCGCGGACATGCTGGATAGGACCAGCGCCAACGCGCTCCCGGACGCCTCTGCGCTGAAGCAGGGGCAATACCCGCGATTCAACAGCGAAGCGGAGCTGAGCCAGCACTTCTACGGCGTCAGCGCGGCGGCGGCCTGACCGCGTCGTCGGAGCTCACTCCAGGTCTTCCAACGCGAACTCAGCCTGCTCCCGATAGAGGGGCACCTGCTCCACCGCGAGCACCTCTTCTAGCAGCGCGCGCGCCCCCGCGACGTCGCCCATATCGCGAAGCCGGCGGGCTCCCGACAACGCGCGCATGAGCCGTTGAGAACCATCGCGGATGCGACGCCGCGCCTCCAGAAGCAGCGCGGTCGCCGTGGCCACACCCGAGACGGAGGCATGGGCCTCCTCTTCAGGAATGCCCACCTCCCGCGCCGAGCGGAGGAGCAGGTCACGCACCTCGGATGTCAGCGCCAGCGGCTCGCCCGCCTCCACCTGCCGCGCCAGCTCACGCACCGGGTCCCAATCAATCGACTCGGCCATGACCCTACTCGCCCTTCCTGCGGCGGCACTTGTCCACGGGCCACTCCTGTTGCCCTTCGCAGTACCGGAAGCAGTCGTAACAAGAGCCCGTCCAGTCCTGCTCCTTGCACTGGGCGTAGATGTCGATGCACACCTGCTTCCACTCCGGGACGGCCTCTTCAGTGGCGTCGGACGCGGACTCCACGGCCTTCATCGGCAGCAGGAACCTGCTCGCCTCCGAGGCCGTCAGCCCACACCGCTCTGGCGTGGCCGGGTGCGTCTTCACGCAGCAGCTCACCGTTGAATCCATGGGGCCGCATTGCGCCTGGGCCAGGTACACGGGCTGACGAGCCGCGGTGGAATGAGCGCTCCCGCCACACCCCAGCGCCGAGAGAACAACGGCGGCCAGTGGGCCCCACGCCGAACAGCCACGCAAGGATGGCTCGTTTTCCATGAATAACAGCTTACACCCGCTTCATTCATGGACAACCCTCCTCCGCCTCCGCGCAGCGCACGGACGTCACCCACCCGTCCCGTATGCAACGCATCAGGTAGGGAGCACAAGCAGAGACTCACCATACCGGGTGGTCAGTGCCTCGCGCGGCGATTCGGGGTGACAGCACCGGGGCCCACGGACTGAATCCGTCACGCCGGCCGCTCCTGCCGCCACCGTCGCTCCTGCTGTCCTGCCCGCTCCTCGCGCGCCTGGTACAGCGACATGCCGCGCTGCACGTCATTCACGTCCAGCGTGCCGGCCAGCGCCCCATCCGCCTCCACCACGACGAGCTGGGGCATCTCCTCCTCGGCCATGCGCCGCAGCGCCGTCCAGCCATCCTCATCCAGCCGCACCGCCACGGCGGGCACCATCACCTCGCGCGCCGTCCGCGTCATCCGCTCCGCATCCGGCACGGCCCGCACCGTCTCCAGCGCCACCTGCCCCACCGGCCGCCCGTCCTCCGTCACCGGCAGCAGCAACAGCCGCTCCCGCCGCAAGTCCCACAGCGCCTGTTCCAAAGACGCCCCCGCCTCCACGCCCACGCGGCGCGGCGTCATCAGGTCGGCCACGGGCACGCGCTCCAGCGTCGCCTTCATCCGCACCTGCTGCGCCTCCCCCTGCGCGCCCATGAAGATGAAGAACGCGATGACGGCCAGGAACGGATTGAGCGACAGCACCGCCCCTACGCCGAACAGCACCGCGAACCCACGCCCCAGCCACGACGCCACCTGCGTGGCGCGCACCAGGCCCAGCCGCCCCGCCAGCGACGCGCGGACGATGCGCCCGCCATCCATGGGGAACGCGGGCAGCAGGTTGAACACGCCCAGGAACAGGTTCAGGCTGGCCATGTAGAAGAGCGCGAACTGGACGTTGAACGAGCCCTCCCTCGGGAGCAGCCACGTCGCGCCGCCCAGCAACACGGCCAGCAGGATGCTCGTCAACGGCCCCACCGCCGCCATCAACGCTTCGTCCCGGGGACGCGGCGGCGCCTCTGTCAGCTCCGACACACCGCCCACCATCATCAACGTAATCGAGCGCACCGTCCCGCCACGGCGCAGCGCGTAGACCGTGTGCGCCAGCTCGTGGACGAACACGGACGCGAACAGGCCCACCGCCACCGCCAGGCCCCACAGCGCGGGCGAGCCGCTCAAGCGCTCTGGAGCCACCTCCGCCACCTCCGCCGCGCGGCGGAACGCGCCGCCGAACAGGAACGCCAGCAGCGGAAGGACCAGCACCAACGAGAAGTGGACGCGGACGGGAATGCCGCGGAACGAGCCGATCTGAAAGGAACCTCGCGCGGCACGCATGGCGGCCCTCCTGTGGCTTCAACCTCCGTCCCCTCCACGCGGCGCGCACGGACCCGCCAGCGGCCCGGCCGGCTGTCCGCCCCCCGAGTGTCGGCTCCACGGCCTTCGGGATGTCCGCCCGCGAGCACGGCCGCGGCCGCTTCCTCCAGGGCATGCGCCTCCCGCCTACGCTGGGCACGTCGGCCCCAGCGTCCCCCCGCCTTGGAGGCACCATGTGGAACCTGGTCGCGTATGCGTGGACGGCATGGCGGATGGCGCGGGCCATCCGAGACCCGGAGGAACTCCAGGACGTCCTGGGTCTGGCCCCGGTGCTCGCGCCCCCCATGGCGATGCGCCGGCTGGTAGAGCGGCTGATGCGCCACGCCTCCGCGGCCCAGGCCTTCATCGAGCGCCCGCGCGTGGGCCTGCTCGACCTGGCCGCGCTGCGCGCCCTGCCCGAGCACACCCTGGGGCGTGCCTTCGCCGACCACCTGGAGGCGAACCGGGTGGACCCTCACGCCCTGCCCTACCTGGAGGCCCACACCGACGAGGAGTACGTGCGCGCGCACCTGCTCGAATCCCACGACGTCTGGCACGTCCTCACGGGCTTCCCGACGAGCGTGGCCGGAGAGCTGGGCCTCCAGGCCTTCAGCCTGGCCCAGGTAGGCAGCCCCTTCGCCCTGGGCGTCCTCGCCGGCGGCCTGACGAACACCCTCCTCTACGCGTTCTCCCAGCGCGAGGAGCGCATGCGCGCCATCGTCCGGGGCTGGCTGCTGGGACAACGGGCCCGCCTCCTCTTTGGTGCACCCTGGCGCCAGATGTGGGAGTCGCCCCTGACGGAGGTCCGTCAGCGCTACGGCCTGGACCTGGCGGCGGTGGATGCAGTGCTTGACGACCCCATGCATCCGGCCATGGCAACCAGGAATCCAGGCAGCGCGTCAGCGCCCCAATCATGCTAGACGCGCCCCATGGACCAGACTCCCGAGAACGACCCCCTCCGCGCCCGGCTCGAGAAGATGGAGAAGCAGGCCGAGCTGGGCGGCGGCGCAGACCGCATCGCCAAGCAGCACGAGGCCGGCAAGCTGACGGCCCGCGAGCGCATCGACCTGCTCCTTGACGCCGGCTCCTTCTGCGAGCTGGACAAGTTCGTCACCCACCGCTCGAACGAGTTCGGCATGGGCGACAAGAAGATTCCGGGCGACGGCGTCGTCACCGGCTACGGCACCGTGGAGGGCCGCAAGGTCTTCGTCTTCGCCCAGGACTTCACCGTCTTCGGCGGCTCGCTGTCGGGCGCCTACGCGCAGAAGATCTGCAAGATCATGGACCTGGCCACCCGCGTGGGCGCGCCCGTCATCGGCCTGAACGACTCGGGCGGCGCGCGCATCCAGGAAGGCGTGGAGAGCCTGGCCGGCTACGCGGACATCTTCGTGCGCAACACGCTGGCCTCCGGCGTGGTGCCCCAGATTTCGCTCATCATGGGTCCGTGCGCGGGCGGCGCGGTGTACTCGCCGGCCATCACCGACTTCATCATGATGGTGAAGGACACCTCGTACATGTTCATCACCGGCCCGGACGTCATCAAGACGGTGACGCACGAGGAGGTGTCGAAGGAGGCGCTGGGCGGCGCCGTCACGCACAACCAGAAGTCCGGCGTGGCCCACTTCGCGGCGGAGAACGAGCAGGCCGCCATCGTGATGACGCGCGAGCTGCTCTCCTTCCTGCCCTCCAACAACCAGGAAGAGGCGCCCGTCCAGCCGTGTGAGGACGACCCGTTCCGGGCCGAGGAGTCGCTCAAGACGATTGTCCCGGCGAACCCCAACAAGCCCTACGACATCAAGGAAGTCATCAAGGCCATCGTCGACGACAAGCACTTCTTCGAGGTGCAGGAGCACTTCGCGAAGAACATCGTCATCGGCTTCGCGCGCATGAACGGGCGCAGCGTGGGCGTGGTCGCCAACCAGCCCGCGGTGCTCGCCGGCGTGCTGGACATCGACGCCAGCATCAAGGCCGCGCGCTTCGTGCGCTTCTGCGACTGCTTCAACATCCCGCTCGTCACGCTGGTGGACGTGCCCGGCTTCCTCCCCGGCACCGACCAGGAGTGGGGCGGCATCATCACCCACGGCGCCAAGCTGCTGTACGCCTACGCCGAGGCCACCGTCCCCAAGGTCACCGTCATCACCCGCAAGGCCTACGGCGGCGCCTATGACGTCATGGCGTCCAAGCACATCCGCGCGGACATGAACTTCGCCTGGCCCACCGCCGAAATCGCCGTCATGGGCCCCGAGGGCGCGGTCAACATCATCTTCCGCAACGAGCTGCTCAAGGCGAAGGACGCCGCCGCCGAGCGGGCGAAGCTGACGGCGGACTACCGCGAGAAGTTCGCCACCCCGTTCAAGGCGGCCGAGCTGGGCTACATCGACGAAATCATCCGTCCGGAGGAGACGCGCGCCAAGCTCATCCGCGCCCTGGAGCTGCTGAAGGACAAGCGCCAGGAGAACCTCCCCCGCAAGCACGGCAACATCCCGCTCTAGGTTTCTTCCAGGCCCCGCCTGTCTGCCCTCCGTCGCCAGCAGGGCAGGCAGGCGCCCGCGAAGGGGGAAATTTGGGGGTGACGAACGGGCTTACAGGGGCCAAGGAAAGGAACCTCATTTTGTCCCACCGCCGCCTCATCCTCTTTCTCTCCGACGTCGAAGGAAACCTCACCGCCCTGCGCCAGACGCTCAAGCGCGTCTGCGAAGCGGTGGACCTGGCCACGCCCGAGGTGAAGTGGGTGGAGCCTCCGCCAGAGGGGCTGGCCGATGCGGGCTGGCACGCCGTCGAGCTGGAGCTCCCGCCCGCCCCCGGCCGCAAGGCCCGCAAGTCCGAGCAGCCCTTCCTGGAGGAGCAGCTCGACGCCATGAGCCAGGCCGTGGCCCAGGACTTCCGCGACCGGGCGCTGGGCCTCTTCGTGGACCGCGAGCACAGCTACGCGCGCTCCTGCATCAGCGGCCCGGGCCGTCCGTCCAAGGCCGTGGAAGGTGAGGTTCTGGACGTCATCCGGCAGGCCGCGCGCTGGCTGGACGTGGAGACGGGCATGCTGGCCCGCCTCTTCGGCGGCGGCAACGCGGCACGCAACCTGTTGGCTGCCGCTGTCGACTTCGGCAACGAACCTGGCCGGTCGGGTCCTCCCGCGCCTCCGGAGCCGGACGAGGACGACCGCTTCGTGGAGGCCAAGCTGTCGCAGGCCCGCGCCTACATGGAGCAGTACCTGAACGCGCGGAAGTAGAGGCGGAAAACCGGGGCGCCCCGTGCTAGACGGGCCCCATGCCCAAGATCCGCAAAGTGCTCGTCGCCAATCGCGGCGAGATCGCCATCCGGGTGATGCGCACGTGCAAGGAGCTCGGCATCGCCACGGTGGCGGTGTACTCGGAGGCGGACCGCTCCGCCCTGCATGTGCGCACGGCCGACCAGGCCATCTTCGTGGGGCCCCCGCCTTCGCGTGAGAGCTACCTGGTGCAGCAGCGCATCCTCGACGCCGCGAAGCAGGCTGGCGCGGATGCCATCCACCCCGGCTACGGCTTCCTCTCCGAGAACGCCTCCTTCGTCCGCGCCTGCGAGTCCGCCGGGCTGACCTTCATCGGTCCGCCCGCGTCCGCCATGGACTCCATGGGCGAGAAGACGCGCGCCCGCGCGAACATGATCAAGGCCGGCGTGCCCGTGGTGCCCGGCACCACCGAGCCCATCCCCTCCGTGGAGGAGGCGCGCGCCTACGTGGAGAAGATTGGCTTCCCCGTCATGCTCAAGGCCGCGGGCGGCGGCGGCGGCAAGGGCATGCGCAAGGTGGAGCGCATGGAGGACTTCGAGTCCTCGTGGCGCTCCGCCAAGAGCGAGGCCCTCAACGCCTTTGGCAACGACGCCGTCTACATCGAGAAGTACCTGGAGAAGCCACACCACGTGGAGATCCAGGTCTTCGCCGACCAGTACGGCAACACCATCCACCTGAACGAGCGCGAGTGCTCCGCGCAGCGCCGTCACCAGAAGGTGGTGGAGGAGACGCCCAGCCCCATCCTCACGCCGGAGCTGCGCGCGAAGATGGGCGAGGTCGCGGTGAAGGCGGCCAAGGCCGTCAACTACGTGGGCGCCGGGACGGTGGAGTTCCTGGTGGACGTGCACCGCAACTTCTACTTCCTGGAGATGAACACCCGCCTCCAGGTGGAGCACCCGGTGACGGAGTGGGTGACGGGCCTGGACCTGGTGGCCATGCAGATTCGCGCCGCCGAGGGCGAGAAGCTCGGCCTCACCGAGGCGCCCCAGCCGAACGGGCACTCCATCGAGGTCCGCGTCTACGCCGAGGACCCGAGCCGCAACTTCATGCCCAGCCCGGGCAAGATTACGTACCTGCGCGTGCCGGGCGGACCGAACGTGCGCGACGACTCGGGCGTGTTCCCCGGGTACACCGTGCCCAACGTCTACGACCCGATGATCTCCAAGCTGTCCGTGTGGGCCCCCACGCGGCGCGAGGCGATTGCCCGCGCCCAGCGCGCGCTGTCCGAGTACGTGGTGAAGGGCATCACCACCAACATCCGCTACCTGAAGGCCATCCTGGCGAACCCCGAGTTCATCGAGGGCGACTACGACACCAGCTTCCTCACCCGCCAGCACGACACGCTGCTGGGAAAGGAGGACCCGAAGCTGAGCGAGATGGCGCTGCTGGCCGGCGTGGTGCACGCGTACCAGCGGGACCAGAAGCGCGCGAAGACGCTGCCCGGCGCCGGTGGGGGCCAGGGCGGTGGCAACGGCGGCGTCTCCCCGTGGAAGCTGGCGCTGCGCACGCGCCGCTAACCCCCAGAGCTCGGAAGGACTTCCATGCGTTACTTCACGAAGCAGCAGGGCCAGAAGGAAGCCGTCCCCGTGGACCTGGAGCCGCTGGGGAACGACCAGTTCAAGATCACCGTGGGCGCCACCACGTACCAGGTGGACGCGCTGGCGCTGGAGCACGGCACGCTGTCCATGCTGGTGGACGGCCAGTCGTACAACGTCGAGTTCGAGGAGAACGGCGACGAGATTGGCGTGCTCCTGCGTGGCCAGGTGAACCGCATCGACGTGGCGGATGAGCGCCGGCTGCGGCTGCGCGCGGCCAACGCGGCCTTCTCCGTCGAGGGCAAGCAGCTCGTCACCGCGCCCATGCCCGGCAAGGTGGTGAAGGTGCTGGTGAAGGTGGGCGACGAGGTGAAGGAGGGCCAGGGCCTGGTGGTGGTGGAGGCCATGAAGATGGAGAACGAGCTCAAGAGCCCCAAGGCCGGCAAGGTGACGGAGCTGTTCGCCAAGGAAGGCACCGCCGTGGAGAACAACGCCAGGCTGGTGGTGGTGGAGTAGCCACGGACTGCGCAGGCTCGCGGCGGGCTGCTAAGGTCCGCCGCGCGTTCCCCTGCCCCCCGCGGGTCCGCCGAGGTCACACCGAATGGAGATGCTCTGCACCCTGCGCAGCGCCACCGAGGCCCAGCGCGCCGCCCTGCTCCAAGCGCCCGAGGCGCTGGAGGCGTTCCTCGACGACGAGGAGGACTTCGGTGACCCGAAGGGCTCGGCCTTCGTGGAGCTGGACATCGGCGAGGCGTGGCACGGGCTCCAGTACCTGCTCACGGGGACGCCGTGGGAGGGCGCCGCGCCGCTGGACTTCCTGGTGCGCGGCGGCGAGGACGTGGGCGACATCCCCTCCGACGAGGGCACCGCGCGCGTCTTCTCCCCCGCGGACGTGCAGGCCCTGTCCGCCGCGCTCCAGCGGGTGACGGAGAAGACGCTGCGCGCGCGCTTCGACGCGCCCGCCATGCAGGCCCGGGACATCTACCCCGGGACGTGGGATGAGCCCGAGGCCGAGGTCGACCCGCTGGAGGAGCTGGTCTCCTACTTCGAGGAGCTCCAGAAGTTCGTGGCCTCGGTGGCCAGGCGCGGCGAGGCGCTGCTGGTGCACATCGGCTGACGGCCGGCGGACGTGGCCCTCAGCCCGTCACCACGTCGTGCCCCAGCTTGAGCACCAGGGCCAGCACCACGCCCAGCACCACCTTGCGCACCAGCCGGTCGCCGCCCTTCACCGCCAGGTGCGCGCCCAGCCAGGCGCCCGTGAATTGGGCGCCGGCCATGGGCAGCGCCACCTTCCACAGCACCACGCCCTTGAGGGCGAAGAGCGCGACGGAGGCGAGGTTGGAGGCGAAGTTCACCACCTTCGCGTCCGCGGACGCGCGCGCCAGGCCGTGCCCCAGCAGGGACGAGAAGGCCACGATGAGGAAGGTGCCCGTCCCTGGCCCGAAGAAGCCGTCATAGGTGCCGATGGCCAGCGCGATGAGCGCGCCAATGGCCCGGGCGCGCGCGGGCGGTCCGGGCTCCGGCGTGTCCCCAGGGCGCGGCGACTTGCGGAAGGCGAGGAACGCCGCCACCGCGATGAGCAGCACCAGCACCAGCGGCTTGAGCACCTCTGGCTTCACCAGCAGCACCAGCGCCGCGCCCGCGAAGGCGCCCCCCAGGCCGAAGGGGAACGTCACGCTGGCCAGCTTCCCGTCCACCAGCCCCGCGCGGGAGAAGCGCACCAGCGCGGCGAAGGAGCCGAAGACGGACTGGCCCTTGTTGGTGCCCAGCGCCACGTGGGGCGGAAGGCCCGCGGCCAGCAGCGCGGGGAGTGAGATGAGCCCGCCGCCTCCCGCGATGGCATCCACCATGCCGGCAATCAACGCCGCGAGGCACAGCAGGATGAGGTGCAGCGTACTGACGTCCACGTCCACCGGGTGAACCTCCTCGCGGGCGGCGCCTGGGTACCACGGGCCCGGGCCGCGGCCCATGACCGCCCGCTTCTTGCGTCACCGCGCGCCATGGGCGTCAATGCCGGGACGACCCCACTCCCCCGCCGAGGTCCCCGTGCTCGCTTCCTTCCTCACCGTGCTGGCGCTCACCCTGGGCTCGGTCCCCATGCCGCAGGACCCGTCCAAGCCGACGTGCCGCGCCATTGATGGCAAGGTGTCCTGCGGCTATGGGTGCAAGTCGGACGGACAGCGGGTGCGGTGCTCGCAGACGCCACAGGGCCACTGCCAGGTGTTGGACGGACAGGTGGTCTGCTACGACCCGCCGGCCTACGTGCAGAAGGCCTATGGCGACGCGCTGCCGAAGCCGGAGTGCAAGAACATCGATGGGGTGGTGGCGTGTGGCTACAACTGCGCGACCCAGCCCGGCCAGGTGAAGTGCGCGAAGTCCCCCGCGGGCGTCTGCCTGGGCCGCGGCGGCAACGTGGAGTGCTTCGACCCGCCCGCGGTGGTGTTCGCCGTGTACGGCAAGGACACGCCCCGCGCCGAGTGTCACACCAACGCCGTGGAGATGACGTGCGGCTACGGCTGCGTCAACGCGCCGGAGGGCGTGCGCTGCGCCAGGACGCCGGCGGGGGTCTGCCGGAAGGTCAACAGCAACATCACCTGCTTCGACCCCACCCCCGCCGCGCTGTGCGCCTGGAAGCGCGAATTGCCCGCGCCGCAGTGCAAGAACACGGAGGCGGGCCCGGTGTGTGGGTACAATTGCACCACGGCCTTCTCGAAGGCGGCCTGTGCGTCCACCCCGGACGGGCTGTGCAAGGTCTTCGACAGCGAGGTGTACTGCTTCGACCCGCCCGCGGAACAGAAGGCGGACGCGGCGTGTCTGTCAGCGCTCGGACTGGCGGCGCTGGATGGCGCGGCGCCCTGAGTCGAAGGAAGGGGCTCGCGCTCCGGCGCTCTGCTTTGATGCGACGGAGGACAGCGGTAGGGTTCGCTTTTCTCGCAGGACGAAGGAGCAAGGCCGCGCATGGCGGAGGGTGAGGTCCGGCAGTACTGGGTCCGCAACGACAGGGGCACCATGTGGGGGCCCCTCACCCTGCCGACCATTGAACTGCTCATCGAAAGCGGCTCCATCCAGGGCCGGCTCCAGATGTCCGAGGACGGGCTCAACTTCGCCTTTCCCTGGCGCTTCCCCGAGGCGCGGGAGGTCGTCCCCCGCGAGCTGTGGGGCCCGGGCGCGCCGGCCGTCTCCGCGGCGGAGCAGGCCGCACAGGGCGCGCCCGGCATGGCGGGTCCGGGCGGTGTTCCGGCCGCGGGCCCAGGCGCGGCTCCCAGGGCGGGCCCCGGCGCCGCGCCCATCGCCGGTCCTGGCGTCCGGCCCGTGGCGGGGCCTGGTGCCGCGCCCATCGCCGGTCCTGGCGTCCGGCCCGTGGCGGGGCCTGGTGCCGCGCCCATCGCCGGTCCTGGCGTCCGGCCCGCGGCGGGGCCTGGTGCCGCGCCCATCGCCGGTCCTGGTGTCCGGCCCGTGGCGGGGCCTGGTGCCGCGCCCATCGCCGGTCCTGGTGGCACGCCCATGGCGGGCCCTGGGGCTCGGACCAGCGTGGACCCCGCCCGGCGTCCCGTGGCGCCCGCCCAGCAGGCCCGGCCCCCTGGCGCGGCGCAACCGCCTCCCGCGGCGGGAGCGGCACGGCCTCCCAGCGAGCCTCCGGCGCCCGTGGCGGTGCCCGCGGTGGAAGGGGATGACGCCGCCCCGGAGATTCCGGCCCGGGGGCAGCTCGAGCAGACCTCGCCCATCCGCCTCTACGGCCGCATCGCCGCGCGTGAGCAGACGGGCCTGCTGTCGCTGACGCTGCCGGACCGAGTCATCCAGATTCACTTCCGCAAGGGCAATCCCGAGTTCGTCGACTCGTCCCACCCCGAGGAGGCGCTCGGACCGTCGCTGGTCGCGGCCCGGCTGCTCACGCCCGAGCAGTTGCAGCAGGCCGAGCCCGCGCTGGAGCGCTTTGGCGGCGACCTGCTCACCGCGCTCTTCGGTCTTGGGCTCCTCCAGCCGGCCACGGCCTTCACCATCCTGGCGCAGCGGGCGGGGGGCATCCTCTCCCGGGGACTGCGGGCGGAGACCGGCACCTTCACCTTCGAGCTGAAGGACCTGCCCTCCCACAAGGCGATGCCGCTGGGCCACCGCTGGGCGGTGCTGAGCGACACGGTGCGCCGGATTCCCTCCACGGACCTCAAGCGACGCTTGGGGCCGGTGCTCCAGCTCCCCATCATGAAGTCCGGTGGCGTCGTGGCCGCGAGCGAGCTGCGCCTCACGCCGCACGAAGTCCGAGCGCACACCGTCATCGATGGCGTGCGCTCCGTGGCGCAGCTCCTGACGGACTTCGCGCAGGACGCGGACCATCTGCTGCGACTGGCCTTCCTGCTCAAGGAGTTGGATGGGGTGTCGTTCGCCGGGCAGGCCAGGACGGCGCCGGGAACCCCGCCGCCCGCGGAGCCCCCACAGGCGGGCGCTGGCGCGCAGCGGCCCGTGGGCCCGGGAGTAGCGGCCCAGGGCGCGGACCCACGAGCCCCCGTGGGTCCGCAGCAAGCCGCAGGTGCGCCCGCCGCGGCTGCGCAGCGTCCCGTCGGCGCGGCGCACGGTGCCGGTGCCAACGTCGCGGGCGGACCACGAGCCACCGGCGCGGCGCCAGCCCCCGGCGCCGTACCCCAGCGCCCCGTCGCTGGCGCCGCTCCCAACGTCGCGGGCGGAGCACAGCCCTCCGGCGTGGCGCCAGCCGCTGGAACGGCGCCCCAGCGCCCCGTCGTCGGCGCGGCGCCCGGTGCCGCGCCCAACGTCACGGGCGGACATCCGCCCGCAGGCACCGCTCCGACAGCGGGCCCTGGTGCCGCGCGCCCCGCCGCCCCGGGCGCCCCCGCCGCGCGCCCCCCGTCGCCGGGCCCGGCGCCCAGCCTCGTCCGCCGCCGTCCCTGTCCGCGCAGCGCACAGCCGCCCCCGCCGCCGCGACGCCCGCGAATGCGCCGGGCACGGACGAGATTCCCGCCCTGCGCCAGCTCACGGCGGCGATGAAGCAGCAGAACCACTTCCAGCGGCTCGGGCTGACGGAGCAGACGAACTCCAGCGCGGTGAAGATTGCCTACTTCCGCCTGGCCAAGCTGTACCACCCGGACACGCTCCCGCCGGGAGCGCCGCCGGAGCTGGAGAAGCTGAAGGCGGAGGTCTTCGCGTATATCGGCGACGCCTACCGCACCCTCTCCGACGACAACAGCCGCGCCAGCTACATCGAGGAGCTCAAGAGCGGCGGCGACGGAGACGGGGTGGACGTCAACGGCATCCTCATGGCGGAGGAGCTGTTCCAGAAGTCCTGCATCCTGGTGAAGGCGCGCAAGTTCGCGGACGCCGTGAAGATGCTGGACGAGGCCATCAAGCTGAACCCGGAGGAAGCGGAGTTCTACGCGTGGCGAGGCTACGCGCGCTTCTTCACGGCGGCGGACAAGAAGGCCGCCCAGCCCGAGGCGTTCCGCGAAATCCAGAACGCCATCAAACGCAACGAGCGCTGCGCCCCCGCGCACTACTTCCTGGGCGTCATCGCCAAGTTGAGTGGTGACGCGCCGGGCTCGCTCAAGCACTTCAAGCGCACCGTGGAGCTTCAGCCGGACCACATCGACGCGCAGCGGGAGATCCGCATGGCGTCGCAGAAGAAGTAGGGTGCGCCCCCCTACCCGAAACACTGAAGGAGAGAAGCAACGTGCCGCTCACTGGGAAGCAACGCCGCCACCTGCGCGCGCTAGGACACCACCTGGAGCCGGTGGTCATCGTCGGTCAGGCCGGCGTCACCGAGGGTGTCATCGCCGCCGTCGAACAGGCGCTGCAGGACCACGAGCTCATCAAGGTGAAGATCAACGAGGGCCCGGAGACGCGCCAGGAGGCCGCGGCGCGCATCGCCGAGGGCACCCAGGCGGAGCTCGCGCAGCTCCTGGGCCGCACCGCGCTCTTCTTCAAGAAGCGCAAGAAGGACTCCAAGTTCGAGAAGTTCTAGTCAGCCGCGCCGCCGGACGCGCCGTGGGAGTCCTCCCGCGGCGCCCGGCCGGCCTCAGGGCGTGAAGCCCGCCGCCCCGGCCACGAACTCCGCCGCCACGCTCAGCCGCTCCAGCAGCGCGGGCCCGAAGTACTGGCGCCGGGACTCGCCCAGGCCTCCCTCCACGTTGGCCGCCGTCTCCACGTAGCCCACGTAACCATCCGCCAGGCCCAGCACGCCCGTGGCCCCCGTCCGGCGCAGCAGCTCCGCGCCCGCGGCCACGCTGGGCTCCCCGGGCACCGCCACCAGCTTCAGCGGCCCCAGCGCCAGCGCGCCCACCTCCGCCAGGCGCGGCGCGGACTCGCACAGCAGGTTGTCCCCCGCCGCCCGCGTCAGCGCCGGCACCAGGCGCGACGCGTCCGGCCGGGGCATCGCCGCGTCCGCGCGCGCCAGGGACAGCCGCACCGTCTCGCCGACCGGGGACACCGACGCGTCGCTGGCCAGCTCCGACAGGGCCCGCGCGAAGCCGGACACGCGCTCCATCGCCTTCCCTTCCGAATACGCCACCGACACGTTGCCCCCCGCGCCCTGCAAGAGCAGCGTCACGCCGCTGCCCGCGTCCTCGCGCAGCGCGCTGAGCCGTCCTGGGTAGTCCGGGTCCAGGTAGGCGCGACGACGCGGAACCATCGCCGGGTGCGCGGCGTAGAGCAGCAGCTCCGCCACCGGGCCCTCCGCCCCGCGCAACACCGCGCGCGTCAGGACGCCCTCCGGCTTCGCGCCACCGCTGCGCGAGATGACGAAGTCCTGGTTGCGCGCCTCGCCGACCTCCAGCGACACCGGCACCAGGGACGCGGCCGCCTGGGCCAGCGCGTCACCGGCCGCGACGGTGATGACGTCCACCACGTCCTCGCGGTAGCGCCCGGTGCCGGACAACTGCGCCACCAGCCGCGAGTCATAGCCCCCCAGCGACGAGTGCGTGTGCGTGGCCAGCACGAGCACGTCCTCCAGCCCCGAGGCCCGCGCCCGCTCCCGCACCCGCGCGGCCAGCACGTCTGGAACGAGGAGCAGGTCCAACGACACCAGCCCCACCCGTGTGCCCCCCGCCTCCAGCACCACCGCGCGCGCATGGAGCGGCACGTCGGCCTCAGTCGCATCAGGCCGTGGCGGGTTGTACCCGGCCACCACCACGGGGAAGGGCGGCGCGAGCGCCACCTTCGCCGCACCCGCGCGCAGCGGCCCTTCGCCATGCACCTGTGACACAAGCACGGGCGCGCGCTCCGCCCAGCTCCCACACCAGTTCCAGGAGGCCAGCGCATACGCGGTGCCCACGGTGAGCAACACCAGGGGAAACAGGGAACGCCAGCGGGCCAGTCGCGAGGAAGCCATGCGCGAGCCAGACTAACCGCAGGGGCTGGACTTTGGGACGCCTGACTGCCCACATGAAACGACTCTGGCGACGGGTGGAATACCCACCAGAGGGGCATGCGTTCCTGTTCCGCTCACCGCTCGAAAGGAGTAAGGCAGCGCGCCATGTGCGGCATCTTCGGAATCGTGGGGCACGCCGAGGCCTCCAACCTGACGTACCTGGGACTGCACGCCCTCCAGCACCGGGGGCAGGAGTCCGCGGGCATTGTCGCCTCTGACGGGCTGGCGCTGCGTGCGCACCGGCAGATGGGACTCGTCGCCGACATCTTCGACGCTCCGGTGCTCGCCGGCCTGCCTGGGCAGGCGGCCATCGGGCACGTGCGCTACTCCACCGCGGGTGGCAGCGCGCTGAAGAACGCCCAGCCGCTCTTCGTGCAGTACGCGGGCGGGCAGTGCGCCATCGCGCACAACGGCAACCTGGTGAACGCGGCCGAGCTGAAGCAGCAGCTCGAGGCCGACGGCGCCATCTTCCAGTCCGACGCGGACACGGAGGTCATCCTGCACCTGCTGGCGCGCTCCAGGCAGCCGACCTTCGAGCAGAAAATCGTGGAGGCGCTGCGCAAGGTGACGGGCGCCTACAGCCTGCTGGTGCTCACGGAGGACAAGCTCGTCGCGGTGAGGGACCCGCACGGCATCCGGCCGCTGGTGCTGGGGCGGATGAAGGAAGGTGCCTACGTGCTGGCCAGCGAGTCCACCGCGCTGGACCTCATCGAGGCGGAAATCGTCCGCGAGCTGGAGGCGGGCGAGCTGCTCGTCATCGAGAACGGGCTGATGCGCACCAGCAAGCCCTTCGCGGAGCCCCCGCGGCAGGCGCGCTGCATCTTCGAGCACGTGTACTTCGCCCGGCCGGACTCCACGCTGTTCGGCAGCAATGTCTACGAGGTGCGCAAGGAGCTGGGCCGCCAGCTCGCGAAGGAGCAGCCCGCGCCCGACGCGGACCTGGTCATCGCGGTGCCGGACTCGGGCGTGCCGGCGGCCATCGGCTTCGCGCAGGCCAGCGGCATCCCCTACGACGTGGGCCTCATCCGCAGCCACTACGTGGGCCGCACCTTCATCGAGCCGCAGCAGTCCATCCGCCACTTCGGCGTGAAGCTGAAGCTGTCGGCCGTGCGGCAGGTGCTCAAGGGCAAGCGCGTGGTGGTGGTGGACGACTCCATCGTCCGTGGCACCACCAGCCGCAAAATCGTGAAGATGATCAAGGCGGCGGGCGCGTTGGAGGTGCACCTGCGCATCTCCTCGCCGCCCACGAAGTGGCCCTGCTACTACGGCATCGACACGCCGAGCCGCCAGGAGCTCATCGCCGCGACGCACAGCCTGGAGGAGATCGCCACGTACGTGACGGCGGACTCGCTGGGCTACATCTCCCAGGAAGGCCTGGGCCGCGCCGTGGGCGACCCGGAGCGCGGCAGCTTCTGCACCGCCTGCTTCTCCGGCAAGTACTTGGTCGGCGAATTCGGAGCGGAGCGCGCCGAGCCCAGCAAGCTCACCGCCTGACACCGCCGGCGGCTTCTCACGCCCCAGGCCCCCTGCCCGCTTCATCCGGGCCGGGGGCCTTCGCGTTTCAGGGGGCTGGCAGGGCCACGGGCCGGCCTTCGATGAAGTCCGTCAGGTCCGCGGGAAGGGGCGCCTCGAACACCACCGCTTCCCCCGAGCCCGGGTGCGGAAAGGCGATGCGCGCCGCGTGTAACGCCTGACGCGGCAGGCGAAGCCGGAGCCACGCCTCCGGCTCCAGCGTGCGCTTGCTGAAGCGGTCGAAGTAGCCGGGGTCCGGCCCGTACATCTTGTCCCCCACCAGCGGGAAGCCCGCGTGGTGCAGGTGGATGCGAATCTGGTGCTGACGGCCCGTTTCGGGGAAGCAGCGCAGCAGCGCGAAGGGCGCGCCGTCGCGCGTGAAGCGCTGGAGCACCTGGAAGCGCGTGCGGCTCTCCTTGCCCTCCACCGGGTCGATTCGCACGGCGATGCGGATGAGCTCGGTGCCCTCCGCGATGGGCGCCTCCACGGTGAACGTATCCTCGGGCGGGTGCCCCTCGCAGAGCGCCAGGTACTCCTTGTGGACCTCGCGCGAGACGAACAGCCGCCCCAGCACCCGGCAGGACTCCGTGGTGCGGCCGCAGACGACCAGGCCGCTGGTCTCCCGGTCCAGCCGGTGCGCGGGCTCGGCGAAGCGCTCACCGAAGCGCTCTCGCAGCAAGGTGACCAGGGTGCCCTTGTGGTAGCGCGCCGTGGGGTGGATGGGCAGGCCCGCGGGCTTGTCCAACACCAGCAGCCAGTCGTCCTGGAACACCACGGGCAGCTCCGTGGGCGTCTCCGGCTCCTCGCTGGCGCGGCGGCGCAGGCGGAAGGCCAGCCCCGGGTACACCGGCGTGGAGGGCTTCAGGCGCTTTTCATCACAGATGACGCCGCGGAGGATGACGCCCTGGAGCCGCTCGCGCGTCATCCGGCGGAGCTTCTGCTCCAGGTACGCATCCAGCCGCCAGCCGGCGTAGTTCGGCTCGACGACGTAGTGGATGTCGACGTAGCCCTCGGGGGCTTCTTCCTGCGGCGTGCGGTGCATGGGCCTGCCAGCGCTCTACCACGGCGGGCCCTGCCACACAGGCGAAGGACGGACAGGCGGGCGGGCCCACGCGGCGCCGGGGGCCCCCACCCGCCCTGTCCCGTCAGGCCGAGGCCGCCTGGATGGGCGCATCCTCGACGCCCAGGAAGCTCGCGAACAGGTCCGCGATGCGCTCGGCGGCGCGGCCATCCCAGAACTCGGGGACGCGGCCCTGCTTGCCCTCACCGTTGAGGACGCGGTCGGCGGCCATCCGGATGCGGACCGGGTCGGTGCCCACCACCTCGTTGGAGCCCTCCTCCACGGTGATGGGGCGCTCGGTCTGCTCGCGCAGGGTGAGGCACGGGATGCCCATGGCCGTCGTCTCCTCCTGGAGGCCGCCGGAGTCGGTGAGCACCAGGCGCGCCTTCGACGTGAGCGCCAGGAACTCCAGGTAGCCCATGGGGTCCACGGGCCGCAGGTTCGGGCTCTGCGCGAACCACGAGTCCAGCCCCTGCTCCGAAATCACCTTCCGCGTGCGCGGGTGCACCGGGAAGATGACCGGCAGGCGCGTGGCGACGTGGGCCACCGCGGACAGGAGGCCGCCCAGAAGCTTCGGGTCATCCACGTTCGACGGCCGGTGCAGCGTGCACACCGCGTAGCCGTGGGGGATGAGCCCCAGGTCCTTGAGCACGGGCAGCTTGTCGGCCTTCTCTCGCGAGGCGAAGAGCGAGTCGATCATCACGTTGCCCACGAAGTGGATGCGCGTGGGGTCGGTGCCCTCCTTGAGGAGGTTGGCGTCCGCGTCGCGCGAGGGCGTGAGCAGCAGGTCCGACAGGCGGTCGGTGACGAGCCGGTTGATCTCCTCCGGTTGGTGCGGCGAGTAGCTCCGCAAGCCCGCTTCGACGTGCGCCAGGGGGATGCTCAGCTTCGACGTCACCAACGCCGCGGCGACCGTGCTGTTCACGTCGCCCACCACGGAGACCAGCGCTGGCGGGTGGGCGAGGAAGACCTTTTCCAGCTCCACCATCATGCGCGCTGTCTGCTGCGCGTGGCTGCCCGACCCGATGCCCAGATGGACGTCCGGCGCGGGCAGGCCGAGGTCGGCGAAGAACACGTCGCTCATCTTTGCGTCGTAGTGCTGCCCCGTGTGGACAAGGATTTGCTCCAACGGGGTACGCTCGGCGATGGCGCGATAGATGGGCGCGACCTTCATGAAGTTCGGACGCGCCCCAACGATATGAATGACCTTCTTCATGTTGGGACCAAACCTAGGCACTGGAGCCGCGCTGGCCAGTGTCCCATGATGCGAATGTCCAATCCCGGGGGCCGGCATTCGTCGCGAACCTGATAGACGGAGGGGTCATGCAATCTTGCCGGACCGTTGCAGTCATTCCCGCCCGACATGCCAGCACCCGCTTCCCGGGCAAGCCGCTGGCGATCATCGCCGGCCGAACAATGATTGAGCACGTCTGGCGACGCTGTCAGGAGGCCCACGCCTTCGACGAGGTGTGGGTTGCCACCGATGACGACCGGATTCGCGCCGCGGTGGAGGGCTTCGGCGGCAAGGCGGTGATGACCCGCCCCACCTGCGCCACGGGGACGGACCGGGTCGCGGAGGTGGCGCTCGGCCGGCCAGACGTCGACATCTGGGTGAACGTCCAGGGTGACGAGCCCCTGGTGGACCCCGCCGCGCTCCAGCGCCTGACGGGCCTCTTCCAGGACGCGTCCGTGCGGATGGGCACCCTGGTCCGCCCGCTCGAAGCGGACGAGGCCGCGAGCCCGCACGTGGTGAAGGCGGTGCTCGCGCTCAACGGGGACGCGCTCTACTTCAGCCGCGGCCTGGTGCCCCACCTGCGCGAGCCGGGCGCCCACGTCCAGCGCTGGGGCCACATCGGCCTCTACGGCTACCGGCGCGACGTGCTGCTGTCGCTGGCGAAGCTGGCGCCCACGCCGCTGGAGGAGGCGGAGAAGCTGGAGCAGCTCCGCGCGCTGGAGCACGGCATCCCCATCCGCTGCGCCCAGGTCACCTCGCACACGGTGGCGGTCGACGTCCCCGGGGACGTGGAGAAGGTAGAGGCCCTCATCCGCGCAAGAGGAGGCTGACCATGGGCTTCCTCAAGAACGTGTTCGGCGGAGACGAGGCGAAGGCGGACGCGGAGTCCCCCGCCCCGCCGGACGCGGCACCCGCCGCCCCAGCGGGCGCGGCGCCCCCCGTTGACGCCCGGTCGGCCGCTCCCGTGGCGCCGCCGCGCCCCGAAGCCGTCCCGAAACCATCCGCGCCCCCGAAACCGCGGCACGCGCAAGAGACCCGCAGGCAGCAGCAGGAGGACGAGGACATGGAGGGCGTTCAGCGGCTGTTGTCGCGCAAGGTGGAGCGGGTGTTGGAGCAGCTCGGGACGCTCGCCACGCGGGCGCGCTCGGGAGAAGAGGTGCCCACCCTCACCGTCACGCTGCACCTGTCGCAAGGGCACTCGCTGACGGGCGAGGTGGTGGACTACGTGGCCCGCGAGTCGGTGCTGCTGGCCCTGGGCAAGGAGGGGCTGCGCCGCTCGGAGTCGGTGGCCTACGTGGACGTCTCCACGGTGGTGGCGGTGGCGGTGGGCAACGCGGAGAAGCTGCTGGAGCTGGCGCAGCTCGTGCGGCCCAACCCCACGCGGCAGGACCTGGTGGCGCTGCTGGAGAAGCTGCCCCACGCCCTCACCGAGCAGTTCTGGCCGGGCGAGGCGTCCCTGGGCGGCAAGCCCCTGCGCTTCGAGGTGGACTGGGTGGGCCTGGACGACGAGCCGGGCCGGCGCGCGCTGGAGTCCGCCGTGAATGTCACCAGCCACGCGCTGCGTGCCCTGGCGCAGGAGCAGGGCCGCGAGGTGCTGCGCCGCATCACCACCGTGCGCTTCCTCAGGGGCAAGGACACCCGCGCCGCCGTGGAGGGCGAGACGGGCACGGTGACGGTGGGCCCGGGCGAGCCCACCGTGTCCGCCTTCCGCAAGGCCTTCGCCGCCGGCCTCAGATGACGGGCAGCGACGCCGGCTCCGGCCCCAGCGGGAAGGCCGCGTCCAGGTGGGCCAGCTCGTCGGGCGTCAGCGTCAACGACGCGGCGGCGGCGTTGTCGCGAGCGTGGGCTTCGCGGCTCGCCTTGGGAATGGCGAACAGCGACGGCCTGCGCACCAGGAACCGGAGCGCCACCTGGTACGGCGTGACGCCGTGCGCCTGCGCCATGGCGCCCAGCACCTTCCCGCCCCGGCTGCCGGGCTTCGGGAAGCGGCCGTTGCCGAAGGGGCTGTAGCCCACCACCGCCACGCCGTGCGCCTCACACCAGGGCAGGACGCCATGTTCGATGGCGCGCTCCTCCAGGTGGTAGAGCACCTGGTTGCAGGCGATGCGCCCGGGCCCCGCGATGGCCAGCGCCTCCTCCAGGTCCTCCACCCCGAAGTTGCTCACGCCCCACGCGCGAATCTTTCCATCCGCCACCAGCTTCTCGAAGGCGCGCACCGTCTCCTCCAACGGGTGCGAGCCCGGCCAGTGCAGCAGGTAACAATCGAGGCGGTCGGTGCGCAGCCGCTTCAAGCTCCGCTCACAGGCGGCGAGCGTGCCCGCGTAGGTGGCGTTGGACGGCATCACCTTGGACACGAGGAAGACGTCGTCGCGCCGGCCGGCAATCGCCTCGGAGACGATGGACTCCTCCACCTTGCCGTGCCCGTACAGTTCGGCGGTGTCCACATGCGTCATCCCCAGGTCCAGCCCGGCGCGCAGTGCGCGGATGGCGCTTGCCCGGTCGTCCTCCTCCATCTGCCAGGTCCCCTGCCCCAGGCTGGGGACGGACACCCGTGTACTCCCGAACTCGCGCTGCTCCATGGCGCTCTCCCTGACTCCGCGTGTGAGCTGCTTGGAGAGGATTAATACCGCTTCAGCGCGGACGCAGGCGGCCGGTGCGCGGCCTGGAGGCTCGCGTTAGTCTCCGCCGGTGTCTTCCCCCGCGAATGATTCGAAAAGCAGCGCCGCCGCCGGCGTCACCTTCCGGCGCCTGCTGACCCTGGCGCGCCCGGAGCTGTTGCCGTTGGCCGCGGGCACCTTCTTCCTCCTCATCAGCAGCCTCGCCACGCTGGCCTATCCCCGCGCCATTGGCGACCTGGTGGACCAGGCCCTCAACGCCCGCGACCGGGACGTGGTGGACCGGGTCGCGATACTGATGCTCGTCGTGTTCGTCGTGCAGGGCATCGCCATGGCGCTGCGCATCTACCTCTTCAACACCGCCGGCGAGCGCGTGGTGTCGCGGCTGCGCAAGGACCTCTTCCGCGCCCTGCTGTCCCAGGAGGTGGGCTTCTTCGACACGCGCCGCACCGGCGAGCTCACCAGCCGGCTGTCCTCGGACACCACCGTCCTGCAGAACACCGTCACCACCAACGTGTCCATGATTCTGCGGTATGGCGTCACGGCCCTGGGCGGCGTGGGGCTGCTGCTCTACACGTCCGTCCAGCTCACGCTGGTGATGCTGGCCGTCATTCCGCCCGTGGCCATTGGCGGCGTGTTCTACGGGCGCCGGGTCCGGGTGATTTCCCGCCAGGCGCAGGACGCGCTCGCCGCCAGCGGCGAGGTGGCCGAGGAGGACCTGTCCGGCATCCGCACCGTGCGCTCCTTCGCCGCGGAGCGGCACGAGGTGGAGCGCTACAGCGTCGCCGTGGAGCGCTCCTTCACGCTGGCGAAGAAGCGCGCGCTCCAGTCCTCCATCTTCATGGGCGTGGCCTCCATCGCGGGTTATGGCTCCATCGCCGCGGTGCTCTGGTTCGGCGGCCGGCTGGTGGTGGACGGCGGCCTCTCCGTGGGCGAGCTCACCTCGTTCCTCATCTACACCATGCTGGTGGCCTTCTCGTTCAGCGGCATCGCGGAGCTGTGGGCGGACTTCATGCGCGCCAGCGGCGCCGCCGAGCGCGTCTTCGAGCTGCTGGACCGCAGGCCCGCCATTGGCGCGGGCGGCGAACAGCTCACGGACCTGCGCGGACATGTGCGGTTCCGCGGCGTGCACTTCGCCTACCCCACCCGGCCCGACGTGCCGGTGCTCCAGGGCCTGGATTTGGAGCTGCGGCCGGGCGAGGTGGTGGCGGTGGTGGGCCCCTCCGGCGCGGGCAAGTCCACGCTCGCCTCGCTGCTGTCGCGCTTCTACGACCCGCGGGCCGGCGAGGTGCTGCTGGACGGCCACCCGCTCACCGCCCTGGAGCCGGAGTGGCTGCGCCGCAACATCGGCATGGTGGCGCAGGAGCCCCAGCTCTTCTCCTGCTCCATCGCGGACAACATCCGCTACGGCCGCCCCGACGCCACCGACGCCCAGGTGGAGGAGGCCGCCCGCGCCGCCAACGCCCACGCCTACATCGAGCGCTTCCCGGACGGCTACAACACCCAGGTGGGCGAGCGCGGCGTGCAGCTGTCCGGTGGCCAGAAGCAGCGCGTCGCCATCGCCCGGGCGGTGCTGAAGGACCCTCGCCTGCTCATCCTGGACGAGGCCACCAGCGCCCTGGACGCGGAGAGCGAGCACCTGGTCAAGGACGCGCTGGAGCGCCTGATGAAGGGCCGCACCACGCTCATCATCGCCCACCGCCTGTCCACCGTGGCCAACGCGGACCGGGTGCTGGTGCTCGACGGCGGCGCCGTCATCCAGAGCGGCACCCACGCCTCCCTCATGAGCCAGGAGGGCCTCTACCGGCGCCTGGTGGAGCGCCAGTTTGTCGCAGCTTGAACGCCTGCTGCCCACACGGCTCGCGCCACGCACCCGGCGACAGTGGCGCGCGTGCGTTGGCCCGATTAAGTCTGGGGCTCCGAAAGGAGGTGATGCCTTGAACGACAGCAACTCCAAGGCGTCCACCTCCGCTTCCGTGGCCTGAAGAGGCCCCGAGGCGGTGGCAGACGCTGGCAGTTCCGGGCCCGTTTCCCGCGAGGGGGACGGGCCTTTTTACGTCGGCTCGGGAATGCCTGACGGCCCCTCCTGTTCGGAGCCGCGCCGGGGGGAGAGGCCGACCCAACACGTTTCATCCGGGAGTTTCCGCCGTGTCCATCACTCCATGCCCCAGCCCGCTGCCCACCGCCCTCCGGGACGAGGAGTCCGTGGACTCGCAGCGCAACCTCTTCTGCCCCAACTACGACGCCTGCCTGCACCTGGTGGTGAAGCGGGGCTGGGAGGGCTGGAGCTGCCGGAACTGTGACTTGCGCAAGTTCCGCGTCGGGCAGCCGACCGCCCAGGAGTTCGCGGTCGCCCGGCCGGGTGGTTGGGACGGCAACTGACGCCGCCCCCTCCGGCCCCAGCGGGCGGCCGTCCACCGGAAACAGAATAATTGACGCATCCCTGCCTCAGTTGGCAGAACGGGACATGCGCTCCAAGAAAACCAAGTTCATCTTCGTGACGGGCGGAGTGGTCAGCTCCCTCGGCAAGGGCCTCGCCTCCGCTTCGATTGGCGCCCTGCTGGAGAACCGTGGGCTGGCCGTCACCCTCATCAAGCTGGACCCCTACATCAACGTGGATCCGGGCACGATGAGCCCGTTCCAGCATGGCGAGGTGTTCGTCACCGAGGATGGCGGTGAGACGGACATGGACCTCGGCCACTACGAGCGGTTCACCAACGCGCGGATGAGCCGGCTCAACAACTTCACGTCCGGCCGCATCTACCACGCCGTCATCATGAAGGAGCGGCGGGGCGAGTACCTGGGCAAGACGGTCCAGGTGATTCCGCACGTCACGGACGAAATCAAGTCCAGCATCCGCCAGGCGGCGCAGGACGCGGACGTGGTCATCGTGGAGGTGGGCGGCACCGTGGGCGACATCGAGTCGCTGCCCTTCCTCGAGGCCATCCGGCAGATGCGCTACGACGTGGGCAGTGAGAATGTCGTCTACGTGCACCTGACGCTGCTGCCGTACATCGGCGCGGCGGGCGAGGTGAAGACCAAGCCCACGCAGCACTCGGTGATGAAGCTGCGGGAGATTGGCATCCAGCCGGACTTCCTCGTGTGCCGCACGGACCGCGAGGTGTCCCGCGAGATGAAGGACAAGATTGCGATGTTCTGCAACGTGGACACGCGCAGCGTCTTCACGTCGCCGGACGTGCGCAGCATCTATGAGCTGCCGCTGGAGCTGCACCGCCAGGGCCTGGACGAGCGGCTCGCGGAGGTCCTCAACATCTGGAGCCGGGCGCCGCACCTGGAGCGCTGGGAGAACATCATCCGCAAGGTGTACGAGCCGGCGCGCGGCCAGGTCCGCGTCGCGATTGTCGGCAAGTACGTCAACCTCACGGAGAGCTACAAGAGCCTCAACGAGGCGCTCCTGCACGGCGGCATCGCCAACGACGTGAAGGTGAACCTGCACTTCGTCGACAGCCAGGAGGTCGAGGAGCAGGGCGCGGAGAAGATGCTGGCCGGCGTGGACGCCATCCTCGTGCCCGGCGGCTTCGGCGTGCGCGGCACCGAGGGCAAGATCGCCGCCGTGCGCTACGCGCGTGAGAAGAAGGTGCCCTTCTTCGGCATCTGCCTGGGCCTGCAGATGGCCGTGGTGGAGTTCAGCCGCGGCGTGCTGGGCCTGGCCAACGCCAACAGCCTGGAGTTCAACGAGCACACGCCGCACCCGGTGGTGACGCTCATGGAGAGCCAGGTGAAGGTGCAGGACAAGGGCGGCACCATGCGCCTGGGCAGCTACGCCTGCGCGCTCCAGCCCGGCACCCGCGCCCACCAGCTCTACGGGCAGGACACCATCCAGGAGCGCCACCGCCACCGCTACGAGGTGAACAACGCGTACCGGGGCAAGCTGCAGGCGGCGGGGCTGGTCATCTCCGGCGCCAACCCCGAGCTCAACCTGGTGGAGATGATTGAGCTGGCCGACCACCCCTACTTCGTCGGCTGCCAGTTCCACCCTGAATTCAAGAGCAAGCCCTTCGCACCCCACCCCCTCTTCTCCGGCTTCATCCGCGCGGCGCTCGCCCAGCGGGACGCGAACGCGGCGGCCGGCCAGGTGTCCGCATGAGCGCCCCCAACCCCATCGAGCTGTGTGGCTTCAAGGTCGGCCAGGGTCAGAAGCTGTTCGTCATCGCCGGCCCCGACAGCATCGAGTCCGAGGACATGGCCCTGCGCCATGCCCGGCTGCTGAAGGAAATCACCGGCCGGCTCGGCGTGCCGTACGCCTTCAAGTGCTCCTACGACAAGGCCAACCGCACCAGCGGCAAGTCCTTCAGAGGCCCGGGTCTCAAGGAAGGCCTGAGAATCCTGAAGCGGATCCGCGACGAAGTGGGCGTTCCCGTACTCACGGACGTCCATGAAACGAGCCACGTCGGGCCAGCCTCGGAAGTTGTGGATATCATCCAGATACCGGCCTTCCTGTGCCGGCAGACGGATCTGGTGGAAGCCGTGGCGCGTACTGGCAAGGGCGTCAACCTGAAGAAGGGGCAGTTCGTGGCGCCCAAGGACATCGTCCATTCGGCGCGCAAGGCCTTTGAGGCGGGCAACCCCAACGTGCTCGTCACCGAGCGCGGCTCCACGTTCGGCTACAACAACCTGGTGGTGGACATGCGCGGCTTCGCGCAGATGCGCGACGCCGGCCTCGCCGTGTGCTTCGACGCCACCCACTCCGTCCAGCTCCCCAGCGCCGGCAACGGCGAGACGGCCGGTGAGCGCCGCTTCGTGTCATTGCTGGCCCGCTCCGCCGCGGCCGCCGGGATTGACGCGTTGTTCACGGAAGTCCACGAAGATCCGGATCGTGCCCTGTGTGACGGTCCTTGTTCGCTGAATCCACAGATGTTCGAGGACGTGGTACGAAACGTGCTGAGCATCCGCCGGGTGTTGGGACACGAGCCAGGTTGATGCGTCAGCAAGCAAGGGAGTCGAGCAAGCCATGGTGACGGACGCCCCTTCCAGACTGGGTACGGAAGAGCTGACGTCCCGTGCTGCGCGCGTGCGGCTGCTCGTCTTCGACGTGGACGGGGTGCTCACCGACGGGGGCCTCTACTACGGCCAGGACGGGGAGCTGATGAAGCGCTTCGACGTCAAGGACGGCCATGCGCTCGTCATGGCCCGCCTGTCCGGGTTGCCCGCCGCCATCCTGACCGCCCGCACCTCCGGCATCGTGGAGAAGCGCGGGCGGGAGCTGGGTCTCGCCGCCGTGTTCCAGGGCCGCCGTGACAAGTCGGCTGCGCTCAAAGAGCTGGTCACCCAGTTGGACGTGCCCTTGGACGCCTGCGCCTACATGGGTGACGACCACAATGACCTGGGTCCACTTTCAATGGTGGCTCTTTCCGCTTGTCCTGCGGATGCGGTCCCCGAGGTGCGCCGCGAGGCCCACTTCGTTACCCAGAGTCCTGGCGGCCGAGGGGCCGCTCGGGAGCTCGTGGAGCTGTGTCTCAAGGCCAGTGGCCGCTGGGACGACGCAGTGGGTCTGATGAAGGGCTCTGATAGGCGCGGTACTCAGTAAGGTTGAAGAAAACCCGTGTTCAAGGTAGGTGAATAGTTCCATGGGCAGCGGAATCATGCAGCAAGAGGGGAGTACGGCGATGACGGACCAGCTCTACACCACGCACGACATCAGTCGTTTGCTTCAGGTGGATCCGTCCACGGTGAGCAAGTGGATTGACCGGGGCATCCTGATGGCATTCAGGACGCCGGGCGGCCACCGCCGCGTCCGGTCCGCCGACCTGCGCACGTTCCTCATCACCCACCAGATGCCGGTTCCGGAGGAGCTGGGCAGCGGCACGGTGCGCCTGCTCGCGGTGGACGACGAGCGCCCGGTGCTGGACGCCATCAAGCGCGCGTTCAAGCCGTTCGCGGCCCAGGTGGAGCTGCAGACGACGACGAGCGGCGTGGAGGCGCTGCTGCTCGTGTCCGAGCAGAAGCCGCACGGCATGATCATCGACCTCAACATGCCGGACATCGACGGCCTGGAAGTCTGCCGCCGCATCCGCGCGCGCAAGCAGATGGAGGGCGTGCGGCTCATCACCATGACGTCCGCGCACACGCCCGAGGTCGTCGAGCAGTCCAAGCAGGCCGGCGCGCTGGCGTGCATGGCCAAGCCGCTGGACGTGCAGCAGGTGCTGGAGCTGTTCCGCGTGCCGCTGGCGCTCAGCGCCAAGCGGTAGGACAGGCAGGGCTTCCGCCTTGCTCGCGGAAGCCCTGGGCAGGGATTCTCAGTGGGAGGCAGGTGACCTCCCTGGCCCGCGGTGTGTGCCCGCGGCCTCAGCCCTGGACCTTGACTTCGATGACGCGGGGCCTGGTCTCCTCGCGCCGAGGCAGGGTCAGCGTCAGCACGCCCTGCTCGTAGCGGGCCTCCACCCGGCTGGCGTCCACCGTGTCAGGCAGCGCGAAGGAGCGGGCGAACGTGCCAAAGGCGCGTTCCTGGCGGCGCACGTTGACGCCCTCCGCGCGCGGCTCCGCCTTGCGCTCGGCCTGCACGGTGAGGATGTCCTTCTCCACCGTCACCTGGATGGACTTCGCGTCCAGCCCGGGCATGTCCAACTGGAGCGTGAGCCCGCTCTCGGACTCGAAGATGTCCGCGGCCGGCGTGCGCTCACGCGGGGCCTGGCGCCACATGGGCTGCGTCAGCTCGCGGAAGAGCGCGTCCACGTCACGCATCAGCGGGTTCACCACGACGGCGGAGTTGAAGGGGTTGCGAGTCTGCATGGTCGTCTCCTGTTCGTGACGTCCTCGCGGACGCACGGCATGACTGTGCTTGGGTGTTGTTCAGGTTCGCGGTCGCCGCGGTGCCCCTCGTCCGGGGCTCCAGCGCCGCCTCACAAGACTCAAGAGAACCATGCTTCGGGACGTGTCAAGCAACGCCCCGCGCCGCTTCCCACCCCCGCGCGCCACGCCCGCCTGCCCGCCCTCCAGGCCGCCTCAGTCGTCGTCGCGGCCCAGATTCACGGTGAAGCCCTCCTCGTCGCGGGACACCCGCACCGTCCACGGACGGCAGCACACCGGGCAGTCCTCGATATATGTCTCCGAGGCCACGCCAATGGGGTCCACGGCGACCTCCACTTCCTCACCGCAGTAGGGGCACTGCTGGGCGGCGGCTTCCGCGAAGGGCTGCATGGCTGGGCCTCCTCACCGCGGACTCAGCGTCCGCGCGTCTAGACGGTAGAATGCGAAGCCATGGCTCCTCCTTCCCGCAATCGCATTGGCGACATCCTCGTCAAGGCACGCGTCATCGACGACTTGCAGCTTCGCAGCGCGCTGGCCACCCATGACCAGTGGGGCGGACGCCTGTCGCGCATCATCGCGGACCTGGGGCTGGCCACCGATGACGTCATCACCGAGGCCATCTGCCAGGGCCTGGGAATGCAGCGCATCCAGTTGGGCAACGTGACACGCGACGCGGGCGCGCTCTCGCGCGTGGACGTGAGCCTCGCCGAACAGAAGGCCGTCTTCCCCGTGTCCCTCAAGGACAACGGCAAGACGCTGGTGCTGGCCATGGCGGACCCCACGGACCTGGCAACGCTGGACCAGGTGGCGGCGAAGAGCCGCGCCCGCGTGGTCGTCATGGTGGCGGGCGAGCGTGAAATCGAGCACGCCATCCTCCGCCACTACCGAGGCCAGGAGCCCGTGGTGAGCACGCGCTTCGGCGGCAACAAGCGCCCCAGCAGCTCCGACGCGCCGGAGGACGAGGACGAGTTCAAGGTCGTCGACATGAGCGGCAACACGGTGGTGAAGCGCATCGCGGACATCACCCCGCCCGCCCCCGCCGCGCCGCCGCCCGCCCCCCGCGCCCCGGAGCGCGCGCCCGCGCCCGCCGCCAACGCGAGCGCCTCGGACATCCTCGACGAGATTCTGGCGGGTGGAACGCCCGCCTCCGAATGGACGGACGAGGACCTGAAGCGGCTGCAGACGGTGCAGCAGAACCAGGAGAAGAGCTCCAAGATTCTGCGCGCGCTGCTCGAGCTGCTGCTGGAGAAGGGCCAGCTCCAGCAGCGCGAGCTGGCGGCGCGGATGCGGCTGTAGCCGCGCCTTCAGCCGGCGCCAGCGCCCGCCTCCAGCAGCTCGCGGCCGGACAGCCCCAGCAGGTAGAGGATGCTGTCCAGGCCGCCCGCGGAGATGGACGTGTCCGCCGCGGCGCGCAGCCTGGGCTTCGCCCGGAAGGCGATGCCCAGGCCGGCGCGCTCCAGCATCAGCAAGTCATTGGCGCCGTCCCCCACGGCGGCCACCTGGTCCAGCAGGATGCCCTCCGCCCGCGCCAGCGACTCCAGCAGCTCCGCCTTCCGCCGCGCGTTGACGATGGGCCCCACGGTGCGGCCGGTGAGCTTCCCGTCCTGAATCTCCAGCACGTTGGAGTACGCGAAGTCGATGCCCAGCCGCGTCTTCAGCGCCTCGGCCGCCACGGAGAAGCCGCCGCTGATGACGGCGGTGCGGTAGCCCAGCCGCTTGAGCACGCGCACCAGCGTCTGGGCGCCCTCCGTCAGCGGCAGGTTCGCCGCGAGCTGGTGGACCTCGGAGGCGTCCAGGCCCTTCAGCAGCCCCACGCGCTGGCGCAGCGACTCGTCGTAGTCCATCTCCCCGTGCATCGCGCGCTCGGTGATGCGCGCCACCTGCGCCCCCACGCCGTGCGCGCGCGCCAGCTCGTCGATGACCTCGATGCGGATGAGCGTGGAGTCCATGTCCATGACGACCATCCGCTTGCCGCGCCGGAACAGGCTCTCACGCTGGAGCGCCACGTCGAACGCGCCCGACTGCATGGACAGCTCCAACAGGGCGTGCTTGAGCGCGTCCGGCGGCTGTCCCGGCGGCAGGCGGATGTGGAGGTCCACCGAGCCCAGGTGCGGCTCGCTCAGCCGGGTGATGCGCGCCACGTTGGCGCCGTGCCCGGCCAGCACCTGCGTCAGCGCATGAAGCTCGCGCGCGCCCAGGGTCCGGCCCACGGCGGTGACGACATGGCGGGAAGCCGGGGACTCCGCCAGGGGCGCGGCGTCCGCCTCCACCGCCTGGAAGTCCAGCGCCACGCCCAGCGACGTCGCGGCGGCCAGCAGCGCCTCCAGCACGCCGCCCGCCGGGGGCAGCCGCACCAGCAGGCAGAGCGTGAGGCGCCCCTGCACCACCACCTGCTCCACGTCGAGCAGCCCGGCGCCGGCCTCCGCCAGCAGGCCGGTGAGGCGCGAGACGATTCCGGGATGGTCCTTCCCGGTGACGGTGATGAGGACGTTTTCAGACGGGGGCACGCTCATGGCGCCACGGAGTGTGGCAGCCCCCAACGTGCGCGGCGAGCCCCGAGTACGCCCAGGGCCCGGCCGCCTGTCCGTCACTCCTTCGGCGCGTCAGAGGAGATGATGAGGTCGCCCTTGGCGAGGAACTCCTTGTCCGGGAACGCCGTGTAGAAGTCCTCCAGCATGGCGTCCACGTCCGGGTAGCGCTGCTCGCGCTTGTCCTGGGTGGCCTTGTCGAAGAGCTGGTCCAGGCCGCTGGGGGCCTCCGGGTTGACCTCGGAGGGCAGCGGCGAGCGGCGGCCCGGAATCTGCCCGGTGAGCATCTCGTAGAGCAGGATGCCCAGCGCGTACACGTCCGCGGAGGCGCCCGGCTCCTTGCCGCCCCGGTTCAGCAGCTCCGGCGCCATGTAGGACATGCCGCCCGTGCCCACGAAGACCTGGGGCATGCCCTTGGTGGCGTCCACCTCCACCACGCGGCCCAGGCCGAAGTCCGCCAGCCTGGCGTTGCCGTACGCGTCGAAGAGGACGTTCTCCGGCTTGATGTTGTGGTGCGTGAGCCCCGCGGCGTGCGCGGCCCGCAGGCCGTAGGCCATCTGCAGGAAGGCGCGCAGCGCGAAGGGGACCGGCACGCCGCTGCCACCGCCCGCGTCCAGCCGCTCGCGCAGGCTGCCCTGCATCAGCTCCAGCACGAAGTAGGGCCGGGCGGCCTCCACGTTCTGATCCACCACCTGGACCACGCCCGGGTGACGCACCTGCGCCTGGGCGCACAGCTCCTTCTTCAGGCGCTTGAGCACCTCGCTGCGCTGCAGGAAGGAGAAGTAGCCGAAGATGTCCTTCAGCTCCTTCAAGCAGATGTCCAGGCCCAGCGCGGTGACGCGCCCCTTGAAGACGGTGCCCAGCGGCCCGGTGCCGATGGGGTCGAACTTCTGGTAGCGCGCGTCGAGCTCGGCGCCCTTCGGAGCGGGAGCGGCGGGCGCTGCTGCGGCGGTGGGGGCGGGAGCGGAGGGAGGAGGCATGGGGGCGGCTGCGGGCGCGGGAGGGGTGGGGGACGGCGCGGCGGGGGTCGACGCGGTGAAGGGCCCCTGGACGATGACCGTGGACTCGCGGCGGGGCTCGGCGGCGGGGGCCTCCGCGCGGGGCGCCGGCGCGGAAGGCGGCGGCATGGGGATGGGCGCGGGCGGCGCGCCCAGGTCCAGCGCGGGCATGGCCGAGCGCGAGCTGCGCACCGGCGGCATGGGCGGCGGCGGCGCGGGCGGGCCGGAGGGCTCGGGCGGCGCGCCGTCGACCTCCGCCTCGTCCAGCAGCAGCTCCGGCGGGGGCGGCGGCACCATCAGCGGCTCGTCCCCCCCGGCGCCGTCCCCGGGCGCGTCCGCCGTGACGGCGGAGAGCTGATCGGCGAAGAACTCGCCGACCTCCAGGGAGAAGCGCTCGGTCAGCTCCCCACCCGCCACCTGCTCGCCCTGGTCGGTGAGCTTGAGCTGGGCCTCGCGGTCCATGGCGATGTAGTGGAACTTGCGCAGGAAGAAGAAATAGTTGTCGAACTCGAGCGACACGGAGGGCTCGAGCGCGGCCTTCACGTCTGCCAGCTTGTTCGAGCGTCCAAGACGGCCGTTCTCCCTCAGGTTCCGGAGGATGAACAGCGCCTCGCCACTGACGGTGTCGCGATTGAGGGCGGGCTTCTGCATGGGGGAGCGACTCTATGCCGTCCCCACGCCGTGGCTCAACGGATGACTGGCGGTAAAACGAGGGGCCGCTACTTGATGCGCAAGAGCTGCTTCACCGTCTCCAGGACCTCCACGAAGCGCACCGGCTTGCGCAGGTAGATGTCCACGCCAAGCTGCATGGCCCGGTCCTGCGCCTCCTTGCCGCCGGCGGAGATGGCGATGATGGGGATGGCGCGCAGCGCCTCCTCCTCCCGCATGCGCTCCACCAGCGCGAAGCCGTCCATCACCGGCATGTAGAGGTCCGTCATCACCAGGTTGAAGCGGTCCTCGCGCAGCATCAGCAGCGCGTGGTGCCCGTCCGGCGCGAAGTGGACCTCCAGGGGGACCTTCCCGTGCAGCTCGCCGCTCGCCAGCTTCTTCAGCACGTAGCTGTACATCTCGATGATGTGCGGGTTGTCCTCGACGATGAGCACACGATACCCCTCGTGCTCTGCGTGGGACGCGTGGCTGTCTGCTCCTGCCGCACTCAAGATGTCACCCAGTTTCCGCCGGTCCTGCTCGCGCTCCACGCGAACGCCGACGCCGCCGGGCTGATCGGGGCCCGCCGGCCGCGTCCAGGCCACGGTTCCGCTGACTTCTACCGGATCCAACAGGCCCGGGAAAGAAAGTGCGAGCCGGACCTCGTCCCCCAGGCGGAAGACCTGGTCCGTCTGGACGAACAGGCCCTCGTGGGACAGGTTCTCCGTCACGTCGCGGGCCTGGCGCCCGTCCGTGTAGTCCACTCTCAGCACGGCCGGGACGCGGGGGTGCTGGCGCTTGTCCTCTGGACCCGGGTTCATAACAAGGGCTTGAAATCGCTCGGCAATTTGCTGATGGCAACCCAGTGTAGCTTCGAGGGTTTATGTTGACAACGTAGCCATTGGGGCAATACGTACCGGCCCGCCATGGCGGAGCCCCTGTTCACCTCTGAAGAGCAGAAGAAGTTCGACGCGGGAATCGCGGAGATCATCTCCCACTACCCCCCGGATCGCAAAAGCGCGGGCATGCTCCCAGCGCTGCGGCTGCTCCAGGAAATCAAGGGGTGGCTGCCCCCGGACGGGTTGCGGCTGGTGGCGAAACATCTGGAGGTCACCCCGGAGCGGGCCATGGAAGTGGCCAGCTTCTACGTGATGTACCACCTCAAGAAGCCGGGCAAGTACGTCATCGACGTCTGCACGAACCTGTCCTGCTCGCTCTGGGGCGCGGAGAAGATGCTCGCCTACCTGGAGGAGAAGCTCGGCCTCAAGGCAGGTGAAGCGAACGAGAAGTTCACCTTGCGAGAGACCGAGTGCCTGGCCTCGTGCGGTACTGCGCCCTGCCTGCAGATCAACGAGGATCATCACGAAAGCCTGACCCAGGCGAAGCTGGACGCCATCCTCGCCCGGTTGAGCTGAACCTCCCCCACCCTTCTTAGGCTTAGGACGTCATCACATGGCCTCTACGGCAAAGGCGATCGAACCGATCATCTCGGCGGCCTGGGGTAAGCCTCAGTCCTGGACCCTGGACAGCTACCGCAAGCGGGGGGGCTACGAGGCGCTGAAGAAGGCGCTCCAGATGGAGCCCGCCGCCATCATCGACGAGGTCAAGAAGTCGAACCTCCGCGGCCGCGGCGGCGCCGGCTTCCCCACGGGCCTCAAGTGGAGCTTCGTCCCCAAGGACAGCCCCAAGCCCAAGTACCTGGCGGTCAACGGCGACGAGTCCGAGCCGGGCACCTTCAAGGACCGCTACATCCTGGAAGACGACCCGCACATGATGCTGGAGGGCATCGCCATCGCGTCCTACGCGCTGGGCGTGCACACCTGCTACGTGTACCTGCGCGGCGAGTTCAAGTTCCCGGCGGAGCGCACGCAGGCGGCCATCGACGAGGCCTACAAGGCGGGCATCTTCGGCAAGAAGGTCCTGGGCAAGGACTACGAGCTGAACTGCTACCTGGTCCGCGGCGCGGGCGCGTACATCTGCGGCGAGGAGACGGCGCTGCTGGAGAGCCTGGAAGGCAAGAAGGGCTGGCCCCGCCTGAAGCCCCCCTTCCCCGCGGTGGTGGGCCTCTTCGGCTGCCCCACGGTGGTGAACAACGTGGAGACGCTGGCCAGCGTGCCCGCCATCTTCCAGCAGGGCGCGGAGGCCTACGCGAAGCTGGGCACCGACAAGTCGGGCGGCACGCGGCTCGTCTGCCTCTCCGGCACGGTGAACCGGCCGGGCGTGTACGAGGTGTCGATGTTCACGACCCTCTCCGAGCTCATCTTCGACGACAAGTACGGCCGGGGCATGCCCGCGGGCCGGAAGGTGAAGGCCGTGATTCCGGGCGGCTCCTCGGCGCCGGTGCTGGGCGCGGACGAGCTGGACGTGGCCATGGAGTTCGAGGCCCTCAAGGTGAAGCAGACCATGGCGGGCTCCGGCGGCGTCATCGTCATGGACGACGCCACCTGCATGGTGCGCAGCCTGTGGCGCGTGGCCCGCTTCTACGCGGAGGAGTCGTGCGGCCAGTGCACGCCGTGCCGCGAGGGCACGCCCTGGCAGACGCGCCTCTTGCGCAAGATTGAAGAGGGGCGCGGCGAGCCGGGCGACATCGACATGCTGTCCAACGTCGCGTCGTCCATCGCCCCCTACCCGCCCATCGGCCTGGGCAACACCATCTGCGCGCTCGGCGACGCGGCGGCGCTGCCCACGCACTCGTTCCTCATGCGGTTCCGGGACGAGTTCGAGGCCCACATCCGTGAGCACCGCTGCCCGTTCGGCGACAAGCCCTGGGGTTCGTTCGGAGACTGGTCTTGAACATCGAGCTCATCCTCTTCGGAGCGTTCGCGCTCCTGACGCTGCTGTCGGCTGGAACGGTCATCTTCGCGCGCAGCCCCATCAATTCGGCCATGGCGCTGGTGTCCACGTTCTTCTTCCTGGCCGGCATCTACGTGCTGCTGTGGGCGCACACGGTGGCCGTCATGCAGGTGCTCGTGTACGCGGGCGCCATCATGGTGCTCTTCCTGTTCGTCATCATGCTGCTGAACCTGGGAGAGTCGCCCACGCGCGGCAAGCCCACGCTGGCGCGCATCGCGGGTGGCGCGGCGACGGTGGGCCTGTTCGCCGTCCTGGCCATCATCCTCCTGAAGCTGCCCGCCGCCCCGGCCACGCTGAGCGCGGGCACGCAGGCCTCGTTCGGCACCATCGCGACCATGGGTCAGGTCATCTTCACCCAGTGGCTGCTCCCCTTCGAGGCGGTGAGCCTGCTGCTGCTGGTGGCCATGGTGGGCGCCGTCGTCGTGGCCAAGTCGCGAATCTGATCGCCCATTCCGGACAACTTTTCTGTGCTAGATGGCGGCGCAGGCAGCCGCTCGCGAGGCCCCGAATCGGCCCATGGTTCCCATCACCTACTACCTCCTGCTTGCCGCCGCCCTGTTCTGCATGGGCATGTTCGGCGTGCTCGTCCGCCGCAACGCGCTGGTCATCTTCATGTGCGTGGAGCTGATGCTCAACGCGGCGAACCTCACGTTCGTGGCCTTCGCGCGCATGCGCGGTGACGACCTCGGCCACGTGTCCGCCTTCTTCGTCATCGCGGTGGCGGCGGCGGAGGCCGCCATCGGTCTGGCCATCGTCATCGCCGTCTTCCGGAGCCGGGGCAGCGTCCTGGTGGAAGACATCCGGACGATGAAGCACTGAGCCCCCAGGAGCCACTGTCATGACCCTCGTCGAATTCTTCCGGGCGGCACCTGTGGCGCCAGACATCCTGGCGCCCTCGCTCTGGCTCATCATCGCCCTGCCCCTGCTGGGCGCCTTCATCTGCGGCGTGTTCGGCAAGATGCTGGGCCGCGCCAACGTCCAGCTCATCGCCTGCGCGACGGTGGCCGGCTCCTTCGCCCTGAGCGTGCTGGCCTTCTGGGCCACCAGCCACCACAACCCGGAGACGGGCCGGCTCGCGGCCCTCTTCCCCAACCCGTTCGGCATCGAGCGGGACTTCGTCCGCTACGCGCTGGCGTACGACTACGGCACCTGGTTCTCCGTAGGCGACTTCCGGGTGAACTTCGGGCTGATGGTGGACCACCTGTCCGGCATCCTCCTGCTCATCATCACGGGCGTCGGCTTCCTCATCCACCTGTACTCCACCAGCTACATGGAGCACGACGCGGCGTACTGGCGGTTCTTCGCGTACCTGAACCTCTTCGTCGCGGCGATGCTGACCCTGGTGCTGGCCGACAACCTGGTCCTGCTCTTCGTGGGCTGGGAGGGCGTCGGCATGGCCAGCTACCTGCTCATCGGCTTCTGGTACGACGACCCGGCCAAGGCCTGGGCCGGCCGCAAGGCCTTCGTCACCAACCGCATCGGTGACTTCGCGTTCCTCATCGCCACCTTCCTGCTGGTCCTCCTGGTCTCCGCCTTCACGCAGCAGTCGAACGCGGCGGACTACAACAACGCCGGCACCACCTCGCAGCACTACAAGGCCGCGCTGGCGAAGAAGGGCCCCGTGACGTTCAAGGGCCTGGAGAAGATGGCCGAGGGCCTGGTGGGAACCAACGCGGACAAGGTCAACCTGAGCACCCCCATCGAGGCGGGCCCCCTGGAGGGCTACACCTTCGGTGGCGTGATGACGGCGGCCATGCTGCTGTTCCTCCTGGGCGCCGCGGGCAAGAGCGCGCAGCTGCCGCTGTACGTCTGGCTGCCGGACGCCATGGCCGGCCCGACGCCGGTCTCCGCGCTCATCCACGCCGCGACGATGGTCACCGCCGGCGTCTACCTGTTCAGCCGCATGTCCGCGCTGCTGGTGCTGAGCCCCACCGCCATGGCGACCATCGCCATCATCGGCGCGCTCACCTCGCTGCTGGCGGCGCTCATCGCCTTCGCGCAGGACGACATCAAGAAGGTGCTCGCCTACTCCACGGTGTCCCAGCTCGGCATCATGTTCATGGGCGTGGGCATGGGCATCTTCTGGGCGGCCGTGTTCCACCTGATGACGCACGCCTTCTTCAAGGCCTGCCTCTTCCTCGGCGCCGGCAGCGTGATGCACGGCAACGGCGATGAGACGGACATCAAGAAGCTGGGCGGCCTGCGCAAGGAGATGCCCTGGACCTGGGCGACGTTCGCCGTCGCCACGCTGGCCATCACCGGCATCTTCCCGCTGTCCGGCTTCTTCTCGAAGGACGCCATCCTCCACGGCGTGCACCACAACCACCTCCAGGGCCTGGAGTGGGTGTCCAGCCTCGTCTACTACCTGGGCCTGCTCATCGCCGCGTCCACGGCCTTCTACATGACGCGCTGCTACCTGCTCACCTTCGAGGGCCCCCGCTCGAAGGAGGCCAAGGTGGCGCACGCCCACGAGAGCGCCTGGCAGATGACGCTGCCGCTGGTGGTGCTGGCGGTGCTGAGCGTGGTCGCCGCGCGGTACGCGTTCGGCATCAACTTCTTCGACATGACGGCACAGCCGGTGCTCGACAACTTCCTGAGCCCGGTGTTCAGCGCGACCAGGCGCATCACCGACGCCAGCACGCTGGTGCAGCTCGACACCAGCCGGCCGCAGGTCGTCCCGGACTACCTCAAGGCCTGGGCGGTGGCCCTGGCCGGTGGTGGCCTGGCGTTCTACATGTACCGCGTCTTCTTCCCCGCGCGGGTGGGCCAGCCGGTGCCGGCCTACGCCCGGGCGGTGCGCCGGGCGGCCCAGAACAAGTTCTACGTCGACGAGCTCTATGAGCTCATCGTCATCCGGCCGGTGAAGTTCGCCAGCTTCCTCCTCTTCCGCGTGGTGGACGCGCTGGTCATCGACACCGTGGCGGTCCGCGGCACGGCGTGGGTGACGGCCCGCATGGGCAGCGCGCTCCGGTACGTGCAGTCGGGCGATGCCCAGGCCTACGCCGCCGTGATGGCCATCGCCCTGCTGGGCGGTGTCGTCTACGCCCTCATCCAGGTGATGCAATGAGCTTCCTCGACACCCACCTGCTCAACATCGTCGTCTTCCTGCCGCTGCTGTTCGCGGCGCTGGTGGCGCTGCTGCCGGCCAGCGAGAACGGCCAGATTCGCACCGTCACGTTCATCGCCATGGCGCTGGACCTGGTGTTCGGCGCCTGGGCGTACATGGCCTACGTGCCGGGCGGGGCGGAGTTCCAGCTCGAGTACCGGGCGCGCTGGTTCGACCTGTTCGGCACCAGCTACCACATTGGCGTGGACGGCCTGGCCGTGAGCCTGCTGCTGCTCACCGTCTTCCTGGGGCCCCTGGTGGTGCTGGCGTCCACCACGTACATCAAGTTCCGCATCAAGGAGTTCCACCTGGCGCTGCTGGTGCTCCAGACGACGATGCTGGGCGCGCTGGTGTCGCTGGACGTGCTGCTCTTCTACATCTTCTTCGAGGCCATGCTCATCCCCATGTACCTCCTGGTGGGTGTGTGGGGCGCCGAGGACCGCCAGATGGCGGCGGTGAAGTTCTTCCTCTACACGCTGGCCGGCTCGCTGCTGATGCTGGTGGCCATCATCGCCGTGTACTTCATCAGCTCGCCGGTGGGCGCCCGCTCGTTCGACTACGCGAGCATCTACAACGGCCTGCTGGACGCGAACCGGCAGCTCAGCGCGTGCACCGCGGCGGGCTCGTGCGACTCGCTCACCGGCCTGGCCGCCACGCTGCACACCTGGGGCCCGTGGCTGTTCGCCGCGTTCGCCATCGCGTTCGCGGTCAAGGTCCCGATGTGGCCGCTGCACACCTGGTTGCCGGACGCGCACGTGCAGGCGCCGGTGGCCGGCTCCATGATTCTGGCCGGCGTCACCCTGAAGATGGGCACCTTCGGCTTCTGGCGCTACGCGATTCCCTTCTTCCCGGTGGCCACGCAGCAGGCGCGGCCCTTCCTGGCCACGCTGGCCGTCATCGGCATCGTGTACGGCGCGCTGATGTGCCTGGCGCAGCGGGACATCAAGAAGCTGATTGCGTACTCGTCCGTCAGCCACCTGGGCTACTGCATGCTGGGCATCCTGGCGATTACCGCCGAGGGCGCCACGGGCAGCGCGTACCAGATGCTCAACCACGGCGTCTCCACGGGCGCGCTGTTCCTCCTCTTCGGCTACCTGTACGAGCGGCGCCACTCGCGCCTGATGGCGGACTACGGCGGCATCGCGAAGGTGATGCCGGTGTTCACCGCGGCCTTCGTCATCATCACCTTCTCCTCCATCGCCGTGCCGGGCACCAACGGCTTCATCGGTGAGTTCCTCGTCCTGCTGGGCACCTTCAAGAGCGACCTGGGTGAGGCCGCGGGCAACCCGCACCTGACCGCGGTGTTCGGCGCCTTCGCCACGCTGGGCGTCATCCTGGGCGCGGCCTACATGCTGTGGATGGTGCAGAAGGTGTTCTTCGGTGGCCTCACGCACCGGGAGAACCAGCACCTGACGGACATGAACCTGCGCGAGGGCCTCACGGTGCTTCCCTTCATCGTCCTGGTGGCGGTGATGGGTCTGCAGCCGCAGCCCTTCCTGGACCGGCTCGCCCCGTCCACGGACCGCTTCCTGGCCCGCGCTCGCGTGGGCACGCCAGGCGCGACGGTGCAGGAGGACCAGCTCCGGGTGGAGGTGATGTCCCTGCCGTCCCGCCAGGTCGTCGCCGCGCCGTCCGCGCCCGTTCCGCTGGCCGCCGCCCCGGCCGTTCCCTCGCCGCGGCAGTAAGCCGCCTGAGCTTCCGACATGAACCTGCCCAACCTCACCCTGGCAGACTTCCTCCCGCTGCTGCCCACCATCATCATGGTGGTGGGTGCCTCCATCCTGCTGCTGTCGGAGGTGTTCCTCTCCGCGACGGCGTCGCGCGCGTACCAGGCGGTGCTCACCGTGGTGACGGCGGTGGCGGCTGGCGCCATGGCGCTGTCGACGATGTTCGAGCCGCCCCAGGAGGTGATGCTCGGCTTCGGCGTGCTGGACCCCTTCTCCAGCTTCCTCACCTTCGTGGTGTGCGTGGGCCTGGCGCTGGCGACCCTGAGCTCGGTGAGCTTCCTGCGCAAGCGCGGCGCGGAGCGCGGTGAGTTCTACGCGCTGATGCTGTTCGCCACGGCGGGCATGAGCCTGCTGGCGATGTCCAACGAGCTCATCACGCTCTTCATCAACATCGAGGTCCTCTCCATCGCCACCTACGCGCTGACGTCGTACCTGCGGCGTGGCACGCGGCCGAGCGAGGCGGGCTTCAAGTACTTCATCCTGGGCGCGTTCTCGTCCGCGGTGCTGCTGTATGGCGCGGCGCTGCTGTACGGCGCCACCGGCACCACCCACCTGACGGCCATGGCCGGTCCGCTGTCCACCGCCATGGCGTCGCAGCCGGGCCTGGTCTACGCGGGCCTCATCCTGGTGGGCGCGGGCTTCGCCTTCAAGGTGGCCGCGGTGCCGTTCCACATGTGGACGCCGGACGTCTACGAGGGCGCCCCGACGCCCGTCACCGCGCTGATGAGCGCGGGCGTGAAGGCCGCCGCCTTCGCGGCGATGGTCCGCGTGTTCTTCATGGCGGGCAAGGGCGTGGACCCGCAGATGCTGCTGGGCCTGTTCTCCGTGCTGGCCTTCCTCACCATGGTGGCGGGCAACCTGCTGGCCATTCCGCAGCGCAACGTGAAGCGGATGCTGGCGTACTCGTCCATTGCCCACGCCGGCTACCTGCTGGTGGGCGTGGCCGCCCTCTTCGTCACCGGCCCGGGCGAACAGTTCCGCCTGCTGGGTGCGTCCGCGCTGACGGGCGGCACCCCGCTGGACCTGGCCCGCGCGGAGGCGCTGCGCGGCATCCTCTACTACCTGCTGGCGTACACGTTCAGCGCGGTGGGCGCCTTCGCCATCGTCTCTGTCCTGGAGCGTCGCGAGGACGAGGAGAAGGGCACCGCGTGGGATTTGGAGCGCTTCAGCGGGCTGGCGCAGCGCAAGCCGGGCTGGGCCTTCGCGATGGCGGCCTTCATGCTGTCGCTGGGTGGCATCCCGCCCACCATCGGCTTCATGAGCAAGCTGCTCATCTTCCAGGCCGCCGTGGACGCGGGCCTCATTGGCCTGGCCATCGTCGGCGTGCTGTCCAGCGCGGCGGGCGTCTATTACTACCTGCGCGTGGTGGTCTACATGTTCATGCGCCCGGTGCCGGAGGGCGCGCAGGCGCTGGAGAAGAGCTGGTCCACCGAGCTGGCCCTGGTGCTGTCCACCGCGGCCGTCGTCATCCTGGGCATCATCCCCGGCCCCGTTATGGCGTGGCTGGAGCAGGCCAGCAGCATCTTCGGCCAGTAGCCGTCCGGCTTTCGCTGCTTCACCCCGCCCGCCCCGGCTCCGTGCCCGGGCGGGCGTCGTGTTTTCAGCGCGCCGCGTCCGTCAGCGGGCCACGGAGCTCCAGCGTTTCGAGGCGCGTCTGCGCCCCCGCGTCGCGGAGCAGGCGCACCAGGGGCGCGTCATCCGTCACCACGACGTTCAGCGACGACGCGCCCTCCCCCAACTGCTCGAAGGCGGCTTCCAGCAACGTCCGCGCGTGCGCGGCGGACACGGCGAAGAAGGGGAACAGGAGCGGCCCGGCGGCGGCGCGCAGGTCCATCATCCCCAGCCACCGGCGGGCGGGGGCCTGGGCATCAACGAGCCCCAGCAGCCGGTGCGAGTCGAGGGCCGCGAAGGACTCCAGCTTGCCAGGGAGCATCCCGAAGGCCTCCGTCAGCGGGCCGCGGTCCTCCGGAGACACCGGCACCATGGCCCCTTCCGAGGAGGCGGCGGGGAGCGACGCCAGGTGGGCCCGCGTCAGCCGCAGGGTTGCGGCCTCACGCGCCGGCTGCATCCCCATGGAGGTGTAGAGCGAGAGCGCTGGCACGTTGTCCCGCTTCACGTTGAGGCCCCAGCGGGTACACCCTTGCGCGCGCAGGTGGCTGGCCAGGTGCGACATCATCCGCCGTCCCAGCCCCTGCCCCCGGACGGACGGCGCCACCACGAGCTGCTGCACGAACCCGAAGTCGCCCAGCGCCTTCGTCACGGCATAGGCCCCCACGCCCCGAGGGCCTTCCGCGAACAGGGAGGACCCGGCAATCTCCGCGGCCCACACCGGCGCGGAGGGCGGAGGGTCATCCACCCCCAGCTCCAGGAAGAGCTGGGCGAAGACGGCGTGGTCCTCCGGACGTCCAGGCCTCAGCACCCACTGAGAGTCTTGCGGACCCACTGTCACTTCCTTTCGTCGCGAGGTGGCGAGGCTTACCCGACGCGGAAAAGAAGGCGGCCCGACACCCCAAAGAGGTGCCGGGCCGCGGGTCTTCTCAAGGTGACTCACCGGAAGTGCTGAAGGGGTGGGGGGGAACCGCCTTCAGCCTCGCTTCGATGTGTCCCGCGCAATCCTTTAGCAGTCGCCGTGCCAGCCGCCTCGCGGGGAGAAACTCTAGTTTTCTCAAGCACTTGAAGAACTGGCTGACACCGGCCCTGCCCCCTGGCTTCATTTCAGGGCTGCAATGGCGTTTCAGAAGTGAAAAAGTTGAGCAAATTCAGCGCTTTGGCTTTTTCACCTATGAACCCGCCCATTTCGGATCTGAATTCATGACCGCGGGAAAGTTACATGGGTGAGTCTTCATCCGACTTCGGGGCTATTCCCGGGCCAGCTCGCTGGGGGGGCGGAGGTTGAGCCGCTTCATCTTCCGCCAGAGCGTGGTGGAGGACACGCCGAGCTCATCCGCGACGCGCGACAGGTCCACGCCGTGCCGCTCCAGGGCCTGGGTGATGGCGTGGCGCTCCGCCTCCTCCACCACCTGTGCCAGCGTGGGCCCCGCGCTGGCGTTGCGGTGGGCCCCTCCACCCTGCCCGTCCAGGAAGGCGACGCTCGGCGTGCCGAGGGCGGGCGTCATGCGGCCCTGGCGCAGGGGGAAGTCCTCGGGCAGCAGCTCGTCGCCCTCCGCGAGCGCGGCGGCCTGCTCCACCAGGTTCTCCAGCTCGCGCACGTTGCCGGGGAAGCCGTAGCTCATCAGGTGGGCCACGGCGGCGGCCGACAGCCGCTTGGGGTTGGGGCTGCGGGCGTTGGCCCGCTCCAGGAAGTGCTCCGCCAGCGCGGGCACGTCCTCCAGGCGCTCGCGCAGCGGCGGCACGCGCAGGGCCACCACGTTGAGGCGGTAGTAGAGGTCCTGCCGGAAGCGCTTGTCGCGCACCTCCAGCTCGATGTCCCGGTTGGTGGCCGCGACGATGCGCACGTCCACGCGCAGCGCGGTGGACTCGCCCACGCGGCGCACCTCGCCCTCCTGGAGGGCGCGCAGCAGCTTGGACTGGAAGGTGGGGCTCGTCTCGGTCACCTCGTCGATGAAGAGCGTGCCGCCGTCCGCCTCCTCGAAGAGGCCGCGGCGGGCCTTCACCGCGCCGGTGAAGGCGCCCTTGGCGTGGCCGAACAGCTCGCTCTCCAGCAGGGACTCGCTGATGGCGGCGCAGTTGACGGGCACGAAGGAGCGGGCCTTGCGGCGGCTGTGCGCGTGGAGCGCGCGGGCCACCAGCTCCTTGCCGGTGCCGCTCTCGCCCTGGATGAGGACGGTGGCGTCGCTCTGCGCCACGCGCATCAGCCGCGTGGTGAGCTCGCGCATGGCGGCGCTGCGCCCCACCAGCGCGGACAGGCCGTGGCGCTGGTTGAAGTCCGTGGTGAGGTTGTCCACGTCGCGCAGGAGGCGCGCGCGCTCCAGGGCGCGCTCCACGCGGTAGCGCAGCTCGCTCTCCTTGAAGGGCTTGGTGACATAGTCGTAGGCCCCCAGCCGCATGGCCTCCACGGCGCTTTCGATGGAGCCGAACGCCGTCATCATGATGACCTGGAGCCGCGGCGCCACCTCCAGCGCGCGCCGCAGGAGCGTGAGCCCGTCCATGGGCTCCATCTTCAGGTCCGTCAGCAGCAGGTCGATGCTGCCGCTGGCGAGCTGGGCCAGGGCCTCCTCGCCCGTGGCGGCCTCGAAGACGGTGTAGTTCTCCGCCCGCAGCAACAGGGCGGTGGTGGCGCGCATGTTGCGCTGGTCATCCACGACGAGGAGCCGTCCTCGGGTCGGCGGGGTGTTCGCGTCGGTCATGGGAAGGACGGAGGCTGCGAGAGCGGCAGCCGGAAGGTGAAGGTGGTACCTCGCCCGGGGATGCTGTCCACGGCGATTTCGCCCCGGTGCTCTTCGAGAATGCGTCTGACGACGGCGAGCCCCAGCCCGGTGCCCTGGGCCTTGGTGGTGAAGAAGGGCTCGAAGACGCGGTGGAGCAGCTCCGCGGGGATGCCCGGGCCCTGGTCCACCACGTCGATGCGAAGCTGCTCGCGCCCCGCGTGGGCCTCCCGGCGCGCGCGCACCTGCACCAGCCCGCCCTGCGGCATGGACTGGATGGCGTTGACCGCCACGTTGACCAGCGCCTGGCGGATGAGGCGGCGGTCCATGGGCACCGGCGGCAGGCCGGGCTCCACGTCGGACTGGATGCGGATGGAGCGGTCCGCGCCGCCGCCCTGCATGCGCGCGGCCTCCAGCGAGTCCTGGAGCACGCGGCCCAGGTCCTCCTGCTGGAGCACCGGATCTCTAGGGCGCGTGTAGTCCAGCAGGTCCCCGACGATGCGGTTGAGCCGGTCGCTCTCCTCCCCCAGGATGTCCAGCAGCATGGCCGCGTCGCCGCCCGGCACCAGCAGCCGGCGCAGCGAGGCCACCGCGTTGAAGATGACGCCCAGCGGGTTGCGCACCTCGTGGGCGACAATCGCGGACAGCTCGCCCAGCGCGGCCAGCCGCTCGCGCTTCACCATCTCCGCGCGCGTGGCGGCCAGCTCCGCGTAGCTGGCCCACAGCGACTCGTACAGGCGCGCGTTGGCGATGGACAGCGCGAGCTGGCCACACGTGGCCTCCGCCAGCTCGATGAGCTCCGGCCCGAAGGCGCGCGGCCCCCGGGTGTCGTCCACCACCACCACGCCGATGAGCTCCTCGCGGGAGGTGAGCGGCAGCGCCAGCAGCGCCTTCTCGTCGAAGCGGTGCGCCAGCTCCGGGTTGAAGCCACCTTCGGCCGCGGCCACGTCCTCCACCGCGATGGGCCTGCGCTCGCGGGCCACGCGCGCCGTCAGGCCGTCACCATGGAGCGGCAGCACCACCGTGCGGAAGAACTCGCGGTGCGCGATGGAGGCCGCGGCGCCGCGCAGCAGCCGGGCGCTCTCGTCGTAGAGCAGGATGTAGCAGTTGGACACGTCCAGCAGGCGGACGAGGAAGTCCGCGGCCACGTCCAGGATGCTCGACGTCTCCAGCACGCCGGACGTGGTGCGCGCCAAATCCAGCAGCAGGCGCGTTTCGTCCAGTTGACGCGAGGACTCCGCGCGCAGCCGGCGCTGCTCCAGCAGCGTCACCAGCAGCTCCGACAAGGTGCCCAGCAGGCGGAGGTCCCGCTCGTCGAAGGGGCGCCCCGGAGCGCGCAGCACCTGGAGCAGGCCGCACACCTCACCGCCGCGCTTCAGGCACACCGCCGCGCCCGCGCCCAGCCGCCCTCCGGAGTGCGCCGCCAACGCGGCCTCGTCCGCGGCCGACGACAGGGCCCCCTCCGCGCCGCACGACAGCACGCCCGCCAGCCGCTGGGCATCCGCCCCGTCGTGCAGGCCCACGTGAGCCGCCAGCGTCAGCGCGCCCTCGGCCGGTGAGGACAGGTGCAGGGCCGCGGCGTCCGCCTGGAGCAGCGGCGCGACGCGCGCCAGGAAGTCCTCCTGCGTGGGCGGGGACGGCTGCGCGACGAAGCGCGCCACCTGCGCCACGGCCTCCATCTCCCAGCGGCTGCGGGCGCTCTCCGCCTGCACGCGCGCGTCCGTCAGCGCGGCGCCCACCACCTTGGCGAACAGCATCAACACCGAGCCATGGCGCGGCGCCACCCAGTGGCCCTCCACCCAGAGCACCTCGGCCTGGGGGCCGCCCACGGGCAGGTAGACGTGGCTGGGCGCGGCCTGGTCCGCGCCGCCGAAGACGGGGCGCCCGTCCGCGAGCGACTCCAGCCCCAGGCGCGCGTCCTCCGGCAGCGGCTCTCCGTCCCGCGCCAGCAGGCCCTCGCCTTCCCAGCGCAGCAGCCGGGCCCGGAAGCCCGCGGCCTCCAGCCCCTTCAGCGCGACGCGGCGGACGGCGTTCTCCGAGTGCGCGGACACCAGGCCCGCGGAGGTCTCCACCAGCCGCTCGGCCACCGACATCTCCGGGGGCCGGTTCTCCATGGGCGTGCAGTTGAGGAGCAGGCCCCCGCCCCCGCGCTCCAACGCGAAGCGGGACGCGGTGACGGCCACCTCGCGCGCCACTCCGTCCGCGCAGGGGACCTGGAAGAGCTGGGAGCCGTCATGGAGCGGCGCGCCAGACTCCACCCGCCAGTAGCGCTCCACCACGCGGCTGCGGTCCTCCGGCTGGATGAAGTCCATGACGGGGCGGCCCTCCACCTGGACGCGTCGCAGGCCCACCAACGCGACATAGGCGTCGTTGGCCACGAGCACCCGTCCCTCCACCACCGCCAGCATGGGGTTGCGGAAGGTGTCGACGAGGACGCGGAGGTCCGCCTCGCTGTAGCGCTTCGTACTCATCCGCGACGCAGCACCCGCTTCTCTCCCACCCGGAGCGTGACCTTCTCCCGGTCGAAGTATTCGGACAGGGGGATGACGAACTTGCGGCTCTGCCCCACCATCTCCTTGAAATCCTGCGTGGTAATCTCCTTCTTCTCGCGCAGGTGGGCAACCAGCCGCTCGCGCAATCCCGCCAGGGCCCCGGGTGAAAACCACAGGCCCTCCGAGACGCGGACCGCGGCGCCCTCCGCCACCAGGCCCCCCAGCAACTCCCGGAGCCGGGGCGCGGGGAGCTGGAGCTTCTGCTCCAGCTCGGCGAGCGAGGGAGGCGCCAGGCCGGCCGCGGACAGCTCCGCCGTCAGCCGGGTCCGCGCGGCGGTGTCCCCCAGCGTCAGCGTCCGTCCCCGCCCCTTGAGGCGCGCCACGTCCCGCTCCAGCTCCACCCGGCCTCCTTCCACCAGGGCCTGCAACACCCGCTGGAACACCCGCGCATCCAGCGTCGCGGACAGCCGCTGGCGCAGTTCCTCGCGGGACAGGCCGTCGCGCAGGGGCTCTCGCTCATGGAAGGCGGCCAGCAGCGCCAGGGCGCGCGCCTGCAGCGCCTCGAACACGTCGCCGGAGAGATACAGCCGCCGCTCGCGGTCGACGAGCAGCGCGCCGCCCCGCGCCCCCAACAACTCCAGCGCGCGGGTGAGCCCCCGGGGCCCGAGCGCCGAGCGGCCGAACAGCTCCGGCTGCGTCAACCCCCGGTAGCCCGCCTGGCGCAGCAGCCAGGCCACCTGGCCCGCCGGGTCCGCCTCCAGCAGCGGCGCCAGCGCCGTCGCGCCGCCCTTGCGCCGCCGCGGCGGGGTGATGGACAGGACGCGGCCTCCCGCCACCGTGGCGCCACGCCCCGGCAGGGCGCGCGCGCCCCGCAGGATGAAGCGCTGGCCCACCAGCGCCCCCACGGGCGTGCCCAGCCGGAGCTGCGCCAGCGCCGTCGCGCCGGGCTCCAGCCGCTCGCCATCCAGCAGCGCCACCGTGGCCTCCACCTGCGCGGTGCCCAGGTGCAGGAGCAGCTTCGAGCGGCGCGCCAGGGGGGAGGGGGCCGCGGGCAGCAGCGTCAGCTCGACGTCGAGCATGCGCGTCTCCGGCAGCTCGCCCGCGCGCACCAGCACCATGCCCCGGTGCAGCGCCTCCGGCTCCACGCCGGTGACGTTCACCGCCGCGCGATGCCCCGCCTCCACGGTTTGCACGGCGGCGCCATGCCGCTGCATCCCGCGCACGCGCAGCGGGCCCGGGAGTCCAGGCAGCAGCGATACCGCGTCCTCCACCGCCAGCGCGCCCGACAGCAACGTGCCCGTCACCACCGTGCCAAAGCCCTTGAGGGTGAACACGCGGTCCACGGGCAGGAAGGCGGGCCCCTCCGAGGAGCGCTCGGGCAGCGCCGCCGAGGCCCGGGTGAGCGCCGCCCGCAGCGCGGCCAGCCCCTCGCCCGTCCGGGAGGAGCAGGCCACCACCGGCGCCGCCTCCAGGAAGGTCCCCGCCGTGAGCGCGGCCAGGTCCGCCTCCACCAGCGCGCGCCACTCCGCGCCCAGCGCCGCCAGCGTGTCCGCCTTGGTGAGCGCGATGACGCCGGCCCGCACGCCCAGCAGCCGGCAGATGTCCAGGTGCTCGCGCGTCTGGGGCATCACCCCTTCGTCCGCGGCGACCACCAGCACCACCAAGTCCACGCCGCCCGCGCCGGCGGCCATGGCCTTCACGAAGCGCTCGTGGCCCGGCACGTCCACCACGCCGGCGACGGCGCCGTCCTCCAGCGTGAGGTGCGCGAAGCCCAGCTCCAGGGTGATGCCCCGGCGCTTCTCTTCCTTCAACCGGTCGGTGTCGATGCCGGTGAGCACCTTCACCAGGGACGTCTTGCCATGGTCGATGTGGCCCGCCGTCCCGACAATCATGGCGTCACCGCGCCCGGGCTCATGCGCCGGCCTTGTCCGGGTCCTCGTCGAAGCGCGCGTCCCCCGTGGAGGGCTCGTAGTCCCAGGGGAAGACGATGAGCGCGGCCGTGGAGAGCGCGGAGTAGTCCGGCGAGAAGCCGCCGGGCTTGGTCACCAGGCACGCGGTGGCCACCTTCTTCGCCCCCACCTCGCGCGCCAGCGCGGTGGCCAGCTCCAGCGTGTCGCCGCTGGAGGCCACGTCGTCCACAATCAGCACCCGGCGCCCCTTCAGCTCGGCGGGCATCTCCCCGCTGAGCTGCGGCGTCTTCGCAGTGCGCGGCGCGGCGCTGCCCCGGTCCCTGCTTCGCCGGCTGATGCGGACGGGGAAGAACTGGCAGCCGAGCGCTCCCGCCAGCGCGCCCCCCACGAAGACGCCGCCGTGGGCCACGCCCACCACCACCTGGGGCTCGAAGGTCTCCTGGATGGAGCCCGCGAGCTGCTGCACCGCGCGGTCGAACTCCTTCCAGGTCAGCTCCTTCACGCCGCTGGACGCGGACCGGCCCCGCGACTGGTCCTTCCCCGTCGGCTGGCGAGGGGCCTCCACCTGCGGCGCCAACACGAGGTCGTCAGGGATGGAGACGAGCTTCTTCGCCTGGAGCCGCGACGAAGCCGGTGCAGGGGACTTCTTCGAAGAGGCCTTCTCGGTGGGCTTGCTCTGCCGCTTGGTCGCCACGGCGGTGAACTCCGGCTGGGGGTGTGCGGCCCCGTCATACTCCGAGGGCCGCATGGTGGCCACATCCGGCCACACTCCACACGTCGCCTTTGTCGCGCCGCAACACACGCGCGGCGTGCTTGGGCGCTCAGCCGGCCAGCCGCTCCTCGACCATCCGGTCCGCCACCTGTTCGGGGCGCAGGCCGGACTCCTTCGAGCGCGCCAGCAGCGCGTCGATGGTGTCGTAGATGTGGGACGCGCGGGCATACGCCTTGTCCCGGTCATAGCCCGCCCACTCCTGGGCCACGTTGATGAGGCCTCCGGCGTTGGCGGCGTAGTCAGGCACGTAGAGGATGCCGCGCCGCGAGAGCTGCTCCCCATGACGCGAGGTGAGGAGCTGGTTGTTGGCCGCGCCGCACACCGCCTTCACGTTCAGCAGCGGCAGGGTGGCGTCGTTGATGGCGCCGCCCAGCGCGCAGGGGGCGTAGATGTCCGCCTCCATCCGATGCAGTGCGTCAGCGTCCACCGCGGTGGCGCCGTACTGCGTCACGGCCTGCTGCACGCTGGCGGGGTTGAGGTCGCTCACCCACACCCGGGCGCCGCGCTGGTGCAGCTCCTTCACCAGGTACATGCCCACGTGCCCCACGCCCAGCACGGTGACGCGCAGGCCCTTCAGGTCCGGGCTGCCGAAGAGGTGCTTCGCCGTGGCCTCCATGGCGCGCGCCACGCCATACGCCGTCACCGGCGACGGGTCCCCGCTGCGCTCCTTCAAGCCCACGACGTACTTCGTGTGCCGGCGCACGTGCTCCATGTCGTCCGGGCTGGTGCCGCTGTCCTCGGTGGTGATGTAGCGCCCGCCCAGGGACTCCACCGCGCGGCCAAAGGACTCGAAGAGCCTCTCACGGTCGAAGTCGCCGCGCGGCAACATGATGACCGCCTTGCCGCCACCATGCGGCAGGCCCGCGAGCGCGGCCTTGTATGTCATTCCGCGCGACAGGCGGAGCGCGTCCGCGACGGCCTCCTCCTCGCTGGTGTAGGTGGACAGCGCGCGGGTGCCGCCCAACCCCGGACCGAGCCGCGTGTTGTGCATGCCTACAATGGCACGCAGGCCCGTCTTGGAATCACTCAACAAGTGGACGGCTTCGTAGCCGCCCTCAAGCAACTGCGTGAAGTAGCTCATGGCGCGCGGCAAGTACCGTCGCGCCTCGAGCAAGTCAAATGCCGCCGCGCTCCAACATGCCGCGGATTTCCTCGCCAGGAATGACATAGCGCGTCGTGCAGAACTGGCACGTCGCCTCCGCCTGTCCTTCCTTCTCCAACAGGTCCGTCAATTCCTCACGCCCCATGGCCAGCAGGGCGCGCAGCACGCGGTCCTTGCTGCACGAACAACCAAAGCGGAGCGGGTAGCGGGACATCACCTCGAAGTCGGACTCCGGCAGCAGCGCGCGCAACACGGCCGTGGCCCCCTCCGCGCTGCGCGCCTGGAGCGCGGGCGCGAAGTCGCGGCGCAGCCGCTCACCCAGCTCAGCGAAGGCCGTCATGTCAGCGCCGGGCAGCGGCTGGACGAGCAGGCCGGCGACGTGGCCCAGCGGCTCCGCCTCCCCGCCCACCGGGAGCTGCGCCAGCAGCACGTGCGACGGGAGCTGATCCGACTGCTTGAAGTAGCGCTCCAGGTCGGCGGCCAGGTCGAAGGCCTCCAGCTCCACCGCGGAGCGGTAGTACTCACCGCCGCCCAAATCCCGCAGCACGGACAGGAAGCCCTTGTTCCCCAGCACCGGCCGCCAGTGGTACTGGCTGTCGCCACCGGCGTACTCCACGTGGGCGTTCTTCACGTACCCGCGGACCAGCCCGCTGGTGTCCCCGTCCACGAAGAGGCCGCGCAGGGGCCCGTCGCACTCCACCTGGATGTTGATGCGGGAGTCGCTCTTCTGGAGGGCCCCCATCAGGGCGGCGGCGGTGAGGGCCTGCGACAGGAGCGCGGCGGCCGCGGGCGCGGTGCCGTGGGTGGCGCGCGCCTGGCGCGACAGCTCCGTCGTGGTGGCGAGCACCACGCGCAGGTCCGTGTTCTTCAACATTCCACTGACAAGCTCGTCGGACATATCGGTGGCAACTAGCGTGCCCGAGCCCGCATTGCCCGCCAACGACAGAAGGCGGCGGCCCCGGCGCCCGGCGGGCGGGCAGCAGTGGGGCCCGGGGTGACGCATAAGGTCAGCCTTATGCCTCCGTGTGGGTGTGCTGGCATGCCGGGGTGCGGAAGAAATCCAGCCCCGGCGCTGGAACGGCTATAAACCGCCGTCCGACTGTCACCTGCCTCGACCGTGGACGCGGCAAGACGCCCGCGCGCCGCCGCTGGAGATTCGATGAGCACCCAAGCCGCTGCCGCCGTAGAGACGACAAAGACACCGCTCCTCAAGTCCCGCCTGGGCTCGTTCCTCGCGGTCATCCCCCTGTCCGTCTGGGTCGTCAACCACCTGTGGGACAACCTCTCCGCCTTCAACGGCGCGGACGCCTGGCAGAAGTCGGTGACGACCTACGCCAACCCGTTCTCCCAGGTCTTCACCTTCATCATCGTCCTGCTGCCGCTGCTGCTGCACACCGGCTGGGGCCTCGTGCGCCTGTTCAGCTTCAAGCCGAACAACGTGCGCTACAACAACTACGGGAACCTCAAGTACATCCTCCAGCGCCTCAGCGCGGTGGGCGTGCTGGCCTTCCTGGGCGCCCACATCTGGCTGGCCTTCCTCTACCCGCGGCTGGTGCTGGGTCACCCGGAGGCCTTCGACGACATCGCCCGGGAGATGCGCTACCACGTCCCCACCCTGGTCGTTTACCTGCTGGGCACGCTGGGCACCTCGTTCCACCTGGCCAACGGCCTCCAGGGCTTCGCCATGGGCTGGGGCCTGCTCTCCAGCGAGCGCTCCATGCGCAAGTTCGAGCCGGTGGTCATCATCCTGTTCCTCGTCCTCACGGCGATGAGCTGGGCGGTCATCTACGCGCTCTACAACGCGGGCGCCGCCCTCAGCCCCGTGGGCGCCACCCCTCCGTGACGCCAGCCGGGCCCGGCGCGTCCGGGCCCGCGCGCGAAAAGCACACCGGCCGCCCCCGAGACTTCCGGGGAGCGGCCGGTTTCATTTCCAGGGGCTGCGCTGCCGTCAGCCGGGCCTAGAAGGGGATGTCGTCGTCGCCGCCGCCATGGCCACCGTGGCCGCCGCCCATGTCGTCCGGGGGAGGCTGACCGTAGTCGTTGTTGTCGCCCCCGCGCTGCTGGGAGAACTGCCGGCGTCCCCCACCCCCGCCTCCACCGCCCATGCCGTCCCCGGCGTCACGCCCGCCACCGCCGAGGAACGTCACGGCGTTGGCCACCACCTCGGTGGTGTAGTTCTTCCGGTTCTCCTTGTCCGTCCACTCGCGCGTCTGCAGGCGGCCCTCCACGTAGCACTGCCGTCCCTTCTTCAGGTACTCGCCGCAGAGCTCCGCGAGCTTTCCCCAGACGACGATGCGGTGCCATTCGGTCCGCTCCTGCTTCTGGCCATTCTTGTCGACCCAGCTCTCGCTGGTGGCGATGCGGAAGTTGGCGACCGCCTGACCGCCGGGAGTGAACCGGACCTCCGGGTCCGCCCCGAGGTTGCCGATGAGGATGACCTTGTTCACGCCTCCAGCCATGACTGCGTTCCTTTCTCACGAGCACCGGTCCACCAAGGACCGGTTACACCCCGGACGCACCCGCCGGGTTTGATTCCCACCTATAGCAGTGGGTACTGACACCCAGCCAGAAAGCGGCCTGCCTCCCGGGTGCCGGACGCCCGTCCGCCATCCAGCCAGGGAGGCGTGCCTGGCCGGGGGCGCTCGTGAGAAGGACTGGGGATGGGGGCCCTACCCGCCCGGGCGGTTGTCGGCGGTGGAGGACTCTGGCGCGTTGCCCGCGGGCGCCACCACCTCCACCGGGGTGAAGCCCTCCGGCGTCTTCACCGGGGCCCTGGCCTCCGCCACCTTCTGCGACAGCGTGGAATCCAGGCCCTTGGCGAAGGTCGCCAGCCGCGGGTCGGACGCGCCCAGCGTGCGGCGCAGGGACTTCCAGAAGGGGTGGTCCGACTGGCCCGCCTGCACCAGCGCGCGCGCCAGCAACGTGGTGCACGCGTCCCGGTCCCCGGCGCTGGCGGCCCGCAGCGCCACCACCAGCTCCTCCGGCGCGGTGCGAGCCACCTCGCCCAGGGCCTCCGCCATCTCGCCCTGCGCCTGCGCGTCCGAGCCCGCCGCGCCGGCCAGCTCCAGCACGCGGGCGAGCGCCTCCGCGTTCCCGCCCGCCGCCAGCTCCACCATGCTGCTGACGCCCGGCACCTCCACGGACAGCACCCGCGCCACGTCCTTCAGCCGGCCATAGACTTCAGCGGTGGCCGCGTAGCTGTCCAGCAGCGTGCGCGCGCCCAGGTAGTCGTGCGGGTTGGACTGGTAGAGGCTCTCCGCCAGCACCGCGCGCACGGCCGGGTCGCGCTCGCTGCGCCAGGCGGTGCGCAGGAAGCCGATGTTGCGCTGGTCGCGCTGGGCGCCCAGGTCCAGGTACGTCTTGATGCGGGCGGCCACGTCATCCACGGCGCCCGCGGGACGGCCACTGTCCGCCAGCGCGGCCACCGCCGTGGAGGGCCCCAGGCTGGAGCCGGTGGCGGCCACCGCCGCGCCCAGCGCGTCCAGGCCCGCGACGATGGGGCCCGCGCGGCCCGCGAAGTCGTTGGCCATGATGGAGAAGGTGAAGCGCTCTCCACCCGCGCTCGTGACGTAGCCGCTCAGCGCGGACACGCTCTCCAGCGTGCCCGTCTTGGCGCGCAGCCGGCCCACCGCGTCGCTGCCCTCGAAGCGGTACTTCAGCGTGCCGTCCTTGCCGGCGATGGGCACCGACGACAGGTACTCCGGCGCGAAGGGGAAGCGCTGCACCATGTGCCGCAGCAGCTTGTTGAGCTGCGTGGCGGAGAAGCGGTTGGCGTCGTTGAGGCCGCTGCCGTTCTTCATCACGTAGGTGCCGCGGGGGATGCCCACGTCGCGCTCCAGGAACTGCTCCACCACGTCCACGCCCTTGGCGAAGGAGCCCGGCGCGCCCCGCATCTCCGCGCCCATCGTCTTCAGGAGCTGCTCGGCCACGAAGTTGCTGGACAGCTTGTTGAGGCGCTTGAGGAGCACGTCGAACGTGTCCGACTGCGACACGTGCAGCATGCGGGCCTTGGTGGACGTCTTGCCCAGCTTCACCCGGCCCCGCATCTTCACGCCGCGCATCACCATCATCTGCTTGAGCGACTGGCCGAAGTACATGGGCGGGTTGTCAATCTTCTTCCAGACGCTGACGGCGCCGGTGCGCTCCACCGGGAGCTGGCCGCGCACGACAATCTTCTGCCGGAGTCCCGCGGCGTCCGACTTCACGAACACCCGGCGCGCGCGGCGCGCCCCGGTGGTGAGCTGGTTCTCCACCACGAAGAAGTCGCTGGGCGGCTCCACCGCCACCAGGCCCTTGGCGCCCGGGGCGCTGCCGGGCCGCAGGTAGATGGCCACCGCGTTCCAGTTGAGGCTCACCGCGCCGGTGGGCGCCATGTAGGCGCGGTCCGTGTCCTCCTGGTCATAGCCGGGCGGCGTGCGCTCGGCGTCGAACCAGGAGTCGTCCACCACGATTTCGCCCACCTCGCGGATGCCCGCGTTCCACAGCTCCGCGACGATGCCCCACAGGCGCTCCGTCGTCATGGACGGGTCGCCCTTGCCGCGCACGTAGAGCGTCTTCACCTTGCCGTCCGCGCCCAGCTCCGGCTCCACCAGGAACTCGGTGTCGTAGCGGAACTCCGGCCCCAGGGCCGCCAGCGCGGCGGCGGACGTCACCAGCTTCACGTTGGAGGCGGGGTTGAGCAGCTCGTCCGCGTTGTGGCTGAACACCACCGCACCGTCATCCAGGCTCTGCATGTGCACGCCCATGCGGCTGGCCTTCAGCGGCGCGCGCTGGAGCACCTCCAACAGCGCGGACTTCAGCGCCTCGCGGTCCGCGCGTTTCTCCGCGGAGACGGCGGGCGCGGCGTGCGCGGCGTGAGAAAGCGACAGGAAAAGGATGGCCGATGCGGCCAAGATGGAGCTGGCTCGATGGACCTGCACACTCTCTCCGGGGAAGTCAGGGGCCATTATGCGGAACGGGGCGAAAGACGAGCAAGGGTGAGTGGCTGCGTGAGTCCACGTCTGGGCGCTCGCTCTTCCAGCAGGCAGAAACCTGACATTCCAACTGTAACGGCGTGACTGACACGGGCCCCTGGTGAAGCACGCCTGTCCACGAGGTGACTTCGATGAAGGCAGTGGTGCAGCGCGTGCTGGAGGCGTCGGTGACGGTGGAAGGGCACCGGGTGAGCGAGATGGGCCCGGGCCTGCTGGTGCTGCTGGGCGTGGGCAAGGGCGACACGGAGGCGGACGTGGCGTGGATGGTGGAGAAGCTGGCCACGCTGCGCATCTTCGAGGACGCCGCGGGGAAGATGAACCTGTCGCTGGAGGACACGTCCAGGCAGCTCATCGTCGTCAGCCAGTTCACGCTCTACGGCGACGCGCGCAAGGGCCGCAGGCCCAGCTTCATCGACGCGATGGAGCCCGTGGGGGCCAAGGCCCTCTATGAGCGCGCCTGCGAGCTGCTGCGCCAGCGCGGCCTGACGGTGGGCACCGGCGTCTTCGCCGCGGACATGAAGGTGGCGCTCGTCAACGACGGGCCCGTCACCCTGCTGCTGGAGAGCCCCGGCCCCGCCGCGCCCAGGGGTTAGATGCGCACCCCGGAGCCCTTGGTCACCAGCGCCGCCAGGCCCTGCTTCGCCAGCGCCGCGCCGCGCAGGTGCGCGGTGAGCGCGCCCAGCTCGCGAATCCAGTTGGCCGCGCGAGGCCCGAGCCCAGAGAAGGCCACCGTGAGCGGCGGCGGCTGCGGCTGCCTGCCCAGCCAGTACGCCAGCACCTCGTCCTTCTCCGGGAGCGACGGCAGCTTCATCCGCTCCTGCTCACGCGCCAGCAGCCGCTCCAGCTTGCGCGGCAGGTTCACCTGCCAGTGCGCCACCTTCCGCGCCGGGCGCCAGGCCCAGTCCGCGAAGGCATAGCGCATTCCGGGCGAGTATTCGCCCCGGCCCTGGGTGGCGAACACCTGGTCCGGTGGGAACTCCGGGAAGGGCTCCCACTGGCCGGCCAGCAGCGAGGCCAGGCCCACGTCTTCCCGCGGCCGGAAGCGGAAGCGGTCCCGGACGTCGCGCGAGGCGCGCGCGTCCGAGTAGGGATAGTCCGCCTCCTCCACCATCAGCGCCAGGTGCAGAGCCTCGTCCCAGCCGTCCGCGTAGCCCGCGTCGGCCTCACCGACCTCCCAGCCCGAAGGCCCCTCCGTCCAGTGCAGGAAGACGAGCCGGTCCACCAGGTCCGCCCAGGGGTCCGCGTCCACGGAGCCCACGCCTCCGGGCAGCGCCGTGGAGAGCATCCGTTCGCACAGCATGCGCGCCTGGCCGTCTCCCAGCTGCTCCTGCAGGGCCTCCAACGCGCCAGGGGCATCCCCCATGGCCCGCCGGAAGAAGGGCAGCAGGTGTTCGTGGAAGAAGCGGTCGCTGATGGGCCTGAGGACGACGTCCATGGTGCGGATGTTCCCCCCGGAACGCGCGCCCGCTCAAGGCCGCGCGTCTTCCTGGACGATGAGGGCGTGGATGTCCGCGGCCGTGGGCGCCTCGAGGATGGCGGCCCGGAAACGCGGATTCTTGAAGAGGCGGGAGATGCGGGCCAGGGCCTTGAGGTGGACGCCCGCGCTGTTCTCCGGCGCCACCAGGGCGAAGAAGAGCTGGGTGGGCTTGCCGTCAATGGCCTCGAAGTCCACGCCCGCGCGCGACACGCCGAAGGCGGCCTGGAGCTGCGACATGCCCGGCAGCTTGCCGTGGGGGATGGCCACGCCCTCGCCGATGCCGGTGCTGCCCAGCTTCTCGCGCTCGCGCAGCACCTCCACCAGCCGGTCCGAGGAGAGCTGCGGATGGGCGCGCACCAGCGTGGCGCTCAACTCGCGCAACACCTCGGGCTTCGTCCGCGACTGCATGTCGGCGATGACGGCTTGGGGGCTGAGGAACTCGGCGATTCTCACTGACGCTCCCGCGCTGGCGCTCCTGGTTGGCGGCAATTACTCCTCACCCCTCTTTAGCGCAAGGGTGGCCTGTCTGGATGCGCACGTGTCGCGCTCACTGCGCATCATGACGCGGCGGGGGAAGCGCCCCTCAGGGCGATGATGGGTCTTCCCGCCCGCGTTCTCCCGGGGTGACGCCACCCCGAGCACGCAGGGACTTCCCACGAAGCGTCCGCCTCTGTCGACTGTCATCTCCACGCGGACCACCGGCCGTGGCGCCAGGGCCCGGCACGCCCCCACGCGGGCAATGGGATTCCGGGTCCACGCGGCGGGGCCCTGCCCGGGCGCCGCGCGACGCGGGTGGGCGCGCGCCGCCCGAGGCCCTGGACGCGCGGCAACCACCTTCCTACCCGCGAGGTGCGCCAGGCGGTGGGCCGCCCGGCGCCTTCCGGCCGCCGCCAGGGCCCGCCCACGCGACGGGCCCGGCACGCGGCCGTGTCCTTCCCCTGTCACACGCCGCCACCCATCCCCGCGGATGACGGCGCGCGTGTCAGCGCAAGGGCTCAGGTCCCCGTGGCGGCGACCGCCGGGGCGTGCGGCTCGATGAGGCCGTACTGGCCATCCTTGCGCCGGTAGACGATGCACAGCGACTCCGACTCCACGTTGTGGAAGACGTAGAAGTCGTTGTTCATCAGGTTCATCTGCATCACCGCATCATCCACCGTGAGCGGCTTGACGGTGAGGTGGGTGGCGCGCACCTCGCGGGCGGCCTGCGCTGGCGCGGGAGGCGGGGCGGCCACGACGACGGCGGGCTTCGGCGCGGCCTCGCTCGTGGAGGCCTCGGCGAGCGACGTCACGTCGTCCGCGTCGGGGAGCTCGAACACGGCGTGGCGGACCCGGAGCTGCTCCACCAGGTCCTGCCGGTGGTGGACGCGCTCACGGCCGTGGTGCGTCTTCAGCTTGTCGCGGTAGCGCCGGAGCTGGCGCTCGATTTTGTCCATCGCCAGGTCGATGGACGCGTACATGTCATCGCTCTTGTCGCGGCCCCGCAGGACCCACGCGCCGGAGTGGATGGTGATGTCCGCGTGGTGGAGGTGGCGCTCCAACGACAGGACCACATGGGCCTCGCCGGCTCGGTCCAGCAACCGGTTCACCCTTTCGACCTTCTCGCGTGCGTACTCCTTGAGGGAATCGGACGCTCCGAACTGACGGAAGGTGATGTTGAACTGCATGCGTGGCTGCCTCCTAGGGTGAGAGGTGAGCTCCGTGACGGATCTGAAACGCTCCCAGCCCTGGAAAGCAACCCGCCCCTACAGGTTGCCTGTTCCCGGACACACCACCCGTCCGAGGCAGGACATCCCGCCTGCACCACGCGTCACTGGCATGTCCCCCTGTTTGGAGCCATGCCGGCGCGCTCACGCGGCGCGTCAGCTCACGCGAGCAGCCGCCCGCCCGTGACGCCCAGCACCTCCGCGTTGACGTAGCGGGACTCGTCCGACGCGAGGAACACGTAGGACGGCGCCAGCTCCGCGGGCTGGGCGGGGCGGCCCATGGGCGAGTCCTTGCCGAACGTGGACGTCTTCTCCGCGTCGAAGGACTGGGGGATGAGCGGCGTCCACACGGGGCCCGGCGCCACGGCGTTGACGCGGATGCCGCGCTTGATGAGCTCCTGCCCCAGGCCCTTGGTGAAGTTGGCGATGGCGCCCTTGGTGACGGCGTAGTCCAGGATGGCGGGCGAGGGCTCGTAGGCCTGGATGGAGGTGGTGTTGATGATGGTGCTCCCCTCCTTCATGTGCGGCAGCGCGTGACGCACCAGGTGGAACATCGCGAGGATGTTGGTGCGGAAGGCGCGCTCCAGGCGCTCGGGGTCCAGGTCCTCGAAGCGCTCCACCGCCTCGCCCTGGTAGGCGGCGTTGTTGACGAGGATGTCGATGCGCCCGAAGCGCTTCACCGTGTCCTCCACCAGCTTGCGGCAGTGGGCCTCCACCGTCAGGTCCCCCGGCAGGAGCAGGGCCTTGCGCCCCGCGTCCTCCACCACGCGCTTCACGTGCTGGGCGTCATCGCCCTCGCTGAGGAAGGACACCGCGATGTCCGCGCCCTCGCGCGCGAAGGCCAGGCACACCGCGCGGCCAATGCCGCTGTCGCCGCCGGTGACGAGCGCCACCCGGCCCTCCAGCCGGCCCAGGCCCTTGTAGGACTGCTCGCCGTAGTCGGGCTCCGGGGACATGCGCCCCTCGTGGCCCGGGTGGGGCTGCGACTGCTTGGGGAACGGCGGCTTGGGGCCGACGTCGCGAGGGTCGGGATTCTTCTGGGCCATGGCTGGGTCCTTTCCAGGAGGGCAGTACCCAGGCACGGTGGGGGTGGCGGGACACGGCGGCAATCGCGCCCGGCGAGGTCCGGGCCCGCTCCGCCGCCCGCTCACCGGCCGCCTACTGCACGTTGACGACCCGCTCCTCGGAGTGGAACAGCGTCGCCTCGCAGGTGGCCACGCCCGTGCACTCCAGCACCTCGCCAGGCGCCGTCCCGCTCAGCGTGAGCAGGTGGGCGGCGACCGGCGTGGTCTGCAGGAGGGTGAAGCTGACGACGGCCTCCTCCTGCGCCGTGGGGATGGTGGCCGTGGCGCTCCCGCCCTCGCGCAGCAGGGTGGCGGTGATGGGGCCTGGGATTTCGCCCTCCGGTAGCCACCGGAACGAATACTCCTGGCCGCGCGTGAGCCGGTCCTCGGCCCCGGGGCCCTGGAAGGAGAAGAGGCGCTTGGCCTTTCCGTCCTTCAGCACCAGGGTGATGGTGTGCGAGCCGTCCTGGAGGACGATGCGGGCGTTCTCCGTGGGCTGCTGCACCCAGACGTTGGGGTCGAAGTCGTAATAGGCCCGCGTGGGCACGCACACGTCGCGGCCCGCGGTGCCATCCACCCCGCCCCGGTCCAGCGTCATCGGCTGGCCGTTGAAGGTGGCCGTGGCGCCTTCGTTCAGCTCGGTGCACCGGTCCTCCTCGGCCGCGGGAGAGAAGGTGACGGTGACGCGGTGGGAGCCGGCCTCGTCCACGCCCTCGTAGACGTCCACGTCCGACTGGGCCAGCGTCAAGGTCCGCCCGGCGAGCTCCGCCAGGCTGACGGTCTCCGAGGTGAGGCTGCTGCCACAACCCGACAACAGGCCCACCGCGACGAAGGCCCCCGCCGGGAGGCGAAGAAGGTTGCGACGAAAAATGAGGTTCATGCGGCGCCGCACCCTATACCCGCGCCCCGCCGCCCGCGAGCAGCCCTTCCCGCCGAAGCTTCACTTCCGGACGCGCTGTCACGCCCACCCGGGCGCGCCCCGGGCAGGGCGCGCCGTGAAGGCCTGGGCTCAGTAGTACCGCTTGCGCTTGCTGCTGGGGAGGATGCCCAGCACCTCGCGGTACTTGGCCACCGTGCGGCGGGCAATCTCGGTGCCCTGCGAGCGCAGCAGCTCGACGATCTTCTGGTCCGAGTACGGGTTGCGCGCGTCCTCCTGCGACACGAGCTGCTTGATGTGGTGCTTCACCGCCTCGCTCGCGGTGTCCTCACCGGAGACGCGGGCGATGGACGAGTTGAAGAAGTACTTCAGCTCGAAGATGCCCTGCGGCGTGTGCACGTACTTGCTGGTGGTGACGCGGCTCACCGTGGACTCGTGCATGCCGATGTCCTCGGCCACGTCCCGGAGGATGAGCGGCTTGAGGTGGGCGATGCCCTTGTCCAGGAAGTCCCGCTGGAACTTCACGATGCTCTCGGTGACCTTGTAGATGGTCCGCTGCCGCTGGTGGATGGAGCGGATGAGCCACATGGCGCTGCGCAGCTTGTCCTGGATGAAGTCCTTCGTCTGGCCAGGACCCACCGCGCCCGTCTTCAGCGCGTTCCGGTAGGTGCCGGAGATGCGCAGCTTGGACAGGCCGTCATCGTTGAGCACCACCGTGTACTCGTCCCCCATCTTGTAGACGAACACGTCGGGGGAGATGTACTGCGCGTCATCCCCGCTGAAGTTGCGGCCCGGCTTCGGGTCCAGCTTCGGGAGCAGCCGCACCGCCTCCACCACCTCTTCCAAGGTGACCTTCAGGTCCTTGGCGATGGCGGGCAGGTTCTTGCTCTCCAGGTACTTCATGTGCCGCTTGATGATGAGGCCCAGGAGCGGCGCCTGCGGCTCCTTCATGGCCTGGAGCTGGATGAGCAGGCACTCCTGCAGGTCACGCGCGCCACAGCCACGCGGCTCCAGCATCTGGATGCGGCGCAGCGTGCGCTCCGCGACGTGCATGGGCACGTCCGCCTCGTTGGCCAGGCGGATGAGGGGGTCGCCATCCACCTCCGGCAGCTTGAGGTAGCCGTCGTCATCCAGGTTGCCCAGGATGAGCATGGCGATGCGGCGCTCGGCGTCATTCAGGCGCAGCGTGCCGAGCTGCTCCTGGATGTGGTCGACCAGGTCCTCCTTCTTGACGAGGTTGGCCTCGAACGACGGCATGTCGTCCGTGGCCACGTTGCCCTTGTTGGAGGCCGTGGTGGGCTCGTTGAACTGGTAGCTGTTGAGGTACTGCTCCCAGTCGATTTCCGGGGGGCCCTCCCCGTCCGCCTTGAACTCCGTGGCGGTGTCGCTGGTGGCCGCGGGCATATCCCCGTCCCGCGGCAGCTCCATGTTGTCCGCCTCCAGGGAGGCTTCACCGGGTTCCTTGTCTCCCACGTCTCCCGGGGCCTGCTCGTCCGGTTGCTCCAGCAGTGGGTTCTGCTCCATCTCCTCGCGGACCTGCTCGAGCAGCTCCATGCGGGAGAGTTGGAGGAGCTTGATGGCCTGCTGCAGCTGCGGCGTCATCACCAGCTGCTGGGCAAGCTTCAGGCTTTGTTTCAGTTCCATCGCCATGAGACGGGGTCTCCAGGGTTGATTCGGTCCCTCGGACGGAGGGCCACAATCAAAGACCGTGCCAACGTAACAAGGAGCCCTGACTTCGTCTAGCCCCGAAACGAGGGTCCCTTGCTTGCATGCTCAGAATTCCACAAGGAATCCAAGAGCTTGGAACCACTCAGGGTGTCACATGCGCGTTGACAGGTCGGCGCAAAAGCGGGGCCAACCCATCTTAAGCACTCCTCTGACAGGTGGCCAGCCGTGCTTAGAGCGCTTGTTGGAGGCGGAACCGTTCCCCCAGGTAGACGGCGCGGGCCTTGGGGGACGCGGCGATCTCCGCCGGGGTGCCCTCCTCCAAAATCCGCCCCTGTGCGATGATGTACGCACGGTCGCAGATGCCGAGGGTGTCCTGGACGTTGTGGTCGGTGATGAGGACGCCCAGGCCGCGCTCGCGGAGGAGGAAGATCTGCCGCTGGAGGTCGCCCACGTTGATGGGGTCCACGCCGGCGAAGGGCTCGTCGAAGAGGATGAAGCGGGGCTGGGGGATGAGGCTGCGCGCGATTTCGGCGCGGCGGCGCTCGCCGCCCGACAGCGTCTCGCCCAGGGACTCCGCGACGTGCGTCAGGCCGAACTCCTCCATGAGCGTGTCGGCGCGCTGGGCGCGCGTCTTGGCGTCCAGGTCCTTCTGCAGTTCCATCACCGCCAGGAAGTTGTCGCGCACGGTGAGCTTGCGGAAGACGGAGGCTTCCTGGGGCAGGTAGCCCACGCCCCGGCGGGCGCGGCGGTGCATGGGCAGGTGCGTGAGGTCCTCGTCGCCAATGCGCACGCGTCCCTTGTCCGGCGACACCAGTCCCACCACCATGTTGAAGCTGGTCGTCTTCCCCGCGCCGTTGGGGCCCAGCAGGCCCACCACTTCTCCGGGGGCCACGCTGAAGGACACGCCGTTCACCACCTTGCGGCCACGGAACGTCTTCTCCAGCCCTTCGGCGAACAGCTTCGCGCTCATCGGGCCGAGCCCCCCTGGGCCGACGGCGCCGGACGGGCCGGCGTGGAGCGCCCCTTGCGCTTCGCCGGCGCGGGGTTGGCGGGCAGCGATTCGAAGACGATGACGGCGTTCTCCACCTCCAGCCGCTCGTTGCCCAGCGTCAGCCGGACCTTCGTCCCGCGCATGTGCGTGGTGCCTTGGCGGGCCTCGGGCGAGCCCGTCACCACCAGCACGCCGCTGGGCACGTCGTACTCGGCGCGCTCGCCGCGGGCCATGCGGTCCCCGTCCACGGCCTCCACGCCGCCGGTGCACACCACGCGCGTGACCTCGCGCTGGGGCGTGTAGTTGGCCGTCATCCGGTCACACTTCAGGTCCATGGTGCGGTGCTTCACCTTCACGTTGCCGGTGAGGGTGGCCTGGGACTTCTGGAAGGTGACGTTGTCGCCCTTGATTTGGACCGGCTCCGTCAGCGCCTTGCCGCCCAGGGGCCCCGGGGCACGGGAGCCCGTCCCAGGGGCTGGCGCCGAGCCCACCGCGGCGGGAGGCGTGCCCTGCGCGGGGGTGGCGGCGACCGCGGGCGCGGGCTGCGCGACGAAGAAGGCCATCACGAGGAACTCAATCACTCTGGCGCTCCCACCACGGTCTCCACCGAGCCCGCGAAGTTGAACGTCTCGTCCGGGAAGAGCAGCTCGAAGCGGTCCGCCCTCAGCCGGTAGTCAGGTCCCTTCACCGTCACGCCCTCGTTTCCATGCGCCCGCTCCGTGGTGGCGTCGTACGTCAACCTTGGAGTGTGGGCCTCCATGCCCTTCCCGGTGCGGATGATGACACCGCCCGAGGCCACCACCTGCTTGGACGCGAGGCTCCCCGCCATATTCGGGGCGCTCACCTCCACGCCCCCTTCTGTCCCGGCAGGCGCGCCCTGGGGCGCGGAACCCGGCGGAATCCGGAGGGTGGCGTCGGTGGCCCACACCTCGCCGGTGGTGCGCTGGTAGGACACCTGCCGGGCCGTGCCGGAGCGGATGAGCCGGTCGCCCGCGAAGGACTCCAGCCGGGCGCCGTGCAGCACCACCTCCGGGGGCGGCTGGGCGCTGGCCGCCCCCTCGCCCGCCCCCGGCTTGCATCCGGAGGCGAACACCCAGGCGAAGAGGCTGACGGCGAGCAGACGGGGCACGGGGCTTCCTTATCATCCGGCGGATGCGGGCGCCGCCTCCGGAAGTGGGACCTCCCCGCTCACCGGTGGACGCGTCTTCCAGCGCTGATGCATCCATACCCACTGCTCCGGCGTCCGCCGGATGGCGGCCTCGATCCGGCTGGACAGGGCGGCGGTGAGGGCCAGGGCGGCGGCCTCGCGGTCGGCGTCCTGGGGCACCGGCAGCTCTTCCATGGACAGGCGGTAGCCCGCGCCCTCGCGGTGGCAGAAGCCCGTCACCACCGCCGCGCCGGTGCGGAGGGCCAGGTCGGCGGCGGCGCGCGGGGTGGCGGCGAGCTGCCCGAAGAAGGGCACGAAGAGGGACTGCACCTTCGTGTCCTGGTCGATGAGGATGCCCAGGATTTCGCCGTTGCGCAGGGCGCGCAGCATGGCCCGGGCCGCGCCCTCCTGGCCGCGCCAGATGCTCCGCACCCCGCCGCGGGCCCGGAACTGGCCCACCAGCTCCGTCAGCCGCGGGTCCGTGGTCTCCTTGGCGATGCTCTGGCTGGGGTAGCCGGCGCGCGCCACCCGGCGGGCGAGCAGCTCCCAGTTCCCCACGTGCCCGGACACGAAGACGACGCCGCGCCCCCGGGCCAGGGCCGCCTCCAGCACCTGCCGGTCGGCGTCCGGCCAGGCGACCAGGCGCTCCAGGGCCTCATCCAGGGCGCCGGTGCAGGCCACCTCCAACGCGGCGGCGCCCAGGTGACGGAAGGCATCGCGGGCCAGGGCCTGCCGCTCCGCTTCGGGTTTTTCCGGGAAGGCCACGGAAAGGGACTTGAGGGCCTTGCGCCGCTCCCCTCCGGCCAGGGTGTAGGCCAGGGCGCCCAGGCGCGCGCCCAGGCTCCGGGCGACGCCCAGCGGCAGAGGTTGAAGGAGCAACATGACGCCACGGATGAGCACGTAGCGGAGGAAACGCTTGAGGCGCTTTGCTAAGGGTGGACGCTCCACGAGGCGTTCAATATCCCATGCGCGAATACAACTTCGACGGGCTCGTTGGGCCCACCCACAATTACGGCGGCCTCTCGCCCGGCAACCTGGCGTCGCAGAGCCATGTCGGTGAGCCCAGCCACCCCCGGGACGCGGCCCTCCAGGGGCTGGAGAAGATGCGCTTCGTGTCGGGGCTGGGGGTGGGCCAGGCGGTGCTGCCGCCCCAGCCGCGCCCGTCCCTGCATGCGCTGAGGGCGCTGGGCTTCACGGGCTCCGACGAGGAGGTCATCACCCGGGCCGCGCGGGAGGCCGAGCACCTGCTCCGCCTGACGTCCAGCGCGTCCTCCATGTGGACGGCCAACGCCGCCACGGTGGCCCCCAGCGCGGACACGGCGGACGGCCGGGTGCACCTGACGCCGGCCAACCTGTCGCAGATGTACCACCGCGCCATCGAGGCGGAGACGACGCACGCGGTGCTGCGCGCCATCTTCGCCAACGAGAAGTACTTCGCGGTCCACGCGCCGCTGCCGGGCAGCGGGCACTTCGCGGATGAGGGCGCGGCCAACCACACGCGGCTCGCCACGCCGGGGCACGCGGGCGTCCACCTGCTGGCCTGGGGCCGCAGCGCGTGGCAGGACGTGCAGGGGCCTGGCCGCTTCCCCGCGCGGCAGACGCTGGAGGCCAGCCAGGCGCTGGCGCGGCTGCACCAGTTGGACGCGAAGTCGGTGCTCTTCCCGCAGCAGCACCCGGAGGGCATCGACGCGGGGGCCTTCCACACGGACGTGCTGGCGGTGGGCAACGAGCGGTTCTTGATGCTGCATGAGCTGGCCTTCGTGGACCACGCGGGGCTGCTCGCCGTGCTGCGGGAGAAGCTGGGGCAGGACTTCCGCGCGGTGGTGGCCACGAAGGCGGAGCTGCCGGCGAAGGACGCGGTGAAGGCGTACCCGTTCAACTCGCAGGTGCTGACGCTGCCGGACGGCACCATGGCGATCGTGGCGCCGGTGGAGAGCCGGGAGACGCCCGCGGCGCGGCGGTTCCTGGAGCGCGTGGTGGCCGAGGACACGCCGGTGAAGGCCGTGCACTACCTGGACGTGCGCCAGTCGATGAACAACGGCGGCGGCCCGGCCTGCCTGCGTCAGCGGGTGTGGCTGACGGACGAGGAGCGCGGGGCCATCAAGGCGGACGTCTTCTACACGCCCGCGCTGCATGACTCGCTGGCCGGCTGGGTGCGGCGGCACTACCGCGAGGTGCTGCGGCCCAAGGATTTGCAGGACCCGCAGCTCGCGCGGGAGACCATGACGGCGCTGGACGAGCTGACCCGGCTCCTCAACCTGGGCAGCGTCTACGACTTCCAGCGCTGAGCGGCTGGCTCAGCGCGCGTCCACGGGCTGGAAGGTGACGCCCTCCAGCTTCAGCCGGTCCGCCGCGTCCACGGTGCGTTCGGTGGCGATGATGAGCGTGGGGTAATCCCTCAGGCGAAACAGGTCCACCTGCGTGGGCAGCGTCTCCTGGGCGAGCCAGTACGTGTCTGGAAGGCGCTCGCTGGCTTCGCTTCCACACTTCGCGCAGTTCGACGCGCGAGGTTGGGTGAAGCAGTCGGGATGAATCCGACCCTGCAGTGCCAGTTGCAACTCACGAAGCACCGGGGGACTCTTGCCTCGGAACGTCACGTCGAGACGGCATCCGGTGAGCCCCTGGAGTCCGGCACCATGCAACGCGGCCAGTGCATCGTCGCGAGCGACGAGCGTCCAATCCTGGAGGGTGATGGGCCCGAACGCTCCCGTTGCCGTGCCCGTGAGCGGTCCGAGCCGCGTACCAGGTTCCAGGACAGCCCCTTCGGGAGCCAGGGGCCGGATTCGCTCGCGCAGCCGGGCAAAGACCTCGAAGGGGACGGGCCATGGGTCGGAGTACGGCTTCAGCTCGGCCTTGGAGAAACCCGACAGGTCGACACACGGATACTGCAGGCCAGCCCAACCGCCCCCGACACCACACGCGGCGCAAGGCTCAACGCCCGGCAGACCCCACTTGTGAGCGGCTCGGCTCAGGTCGCCCGTGAATCGGGACGCCGCATCCCCTTCGACTCGGTAGAACCTCACGTCCCCACGCTCCTTCCCTCGGGGCTCACCTTCATAGGGCTTCTATCCGGGGGCCGCTCATTCCTGGAGTGACGGGCACGTTGTAGGGCACGACCGGGCCTGACAGCTCGAAACGAAAGGCAAGCTCGATGGCGTGCCGCATGATGACGTCTCTCGACGGGGGGCGGGGATTTGCCATCACGAACTGCCGCCACGCGTTGTTCCACGCACCTCCTGGCCCCATCCCCTTCCCGCTGTGAATCGTCCAGTGGACGCGCTCGGGGACGACCATGGTGAATTGATGGATGTCGATGCCCGCCGCACGGAACCAGGCTGCGAGCCGAGGCTCCTGCGGAAAGAGGTGATGTTTGATGAGCTTTCCGTGCGCTCGGGGAATCGCGGGGATGAAAACGGGAGCGCGGCGCGCCAGCGGCGCGGTCGCGAGCGGGTGTGCATCCCGCCGAATCCCCGTACGGCGTTGCCACCAGTTCCGATAGCTGCCTGGTCCACGAAAGGAGGGGCGGCCGGTCGCCTTCTCGACCGCCCACACCTTCCGCCCATGCGCCACGGCGTCGTCCGCCACGTCCTCACACCGAAAGAGGCCACAGACGCCTTCGTCACAGGCCAGGACGACGCAGCGCTGCTGGCTGGATTCATGGCACTCGTCGGCATCCGCCTGCCACTCCGCGTCCGCCCACTCGCGCAGCGCGGGGGACGCTGTTCCGCATGCGAGCACACCCAGGAGGGAGCCGCAGAGCACCATGAGCCGTAGCAGCCAGTTCATGGCTCCCCACCATAGCCGGGACGCCCGTCTGCCCTACCGGCGGGCGCACAGGCGCTGCGAAGAAGGCTGTGGACACGAGTATGACAGTCGCCCGTGGTCGGACTCGCTTGCGGGCATCACCTTCTACTCAAGAGGAGGTGAGATTCCCCATGATTCCCGAAGCGATACAGCACTATCTGCGCCGCAACGGGGTGCGTTTCGAGCGGTACTGGCACCCGCGTGCCGTCAGCGCTCAAGAAGTCGCCGAGTCGCTGCACGTCTCCGGCTGGCGCGTGGCCAAGTCCGTCATCGTGATGGCGGACCGGCAGCCCTGGATTGTCGTCGTCCCCGCGGCGGGCACCGTCGACCTGGACCAGGTCCGTCACACGCTGGGCGCCCGGCATGTCCGGCTCGCGACCGAGCAGGAGTTCTCCGGCCATTTCCCCGACTGCGAGGTGGGCGCCGAGCCCCCCTTCGGAGAGCTCTACGGCCTGCCCGTCGCCGTCGATGAATCCCTCAGCCTGGCCGAACGGCTGCTCTTCCGCGCGGGCTCCCACGAGGAGACGCTCGAGCTGCGCTTTCAGGACTTCGCCACCCTGGAGTGGCCCCTGGTGGCCTCGTTCATCGAACAGGCGCAGCAGCGCCAGGCCGCCTCTGGCGTGCCCACGCGCCTGCGCGAGGAAGCCCACGCGCACGCTTGAATGAACCGGGGCGAGGCCCGGGCGCCTACTGAGCGTCCCGCGCCTCGCCATCCTCGTCCGGATTGCGCAGCAGGTACTCCAGCTCCGCCGCCCGCGGGTCGTCCACCAGCGCCTTGCGCCGCGCATCCACCCGCTCGCGCTCCGCACCCTCCAACCGCGCGGCCCAGGCCCGCGCCTCCGTCCGGGCGCCCGCCGGGAGGTGCCGCATGCCCTCGTGGACCGAACGCGCCGCCGCGTCGTAGCGCCGCAGCGCCTCCTGGGTCCGCGCCACCGCGAAGAACGCCTCCGCCCCGGGCGCCAGCCGCGCCGCCGTCTGCCGCCGCTCCAGCGCGTGGGAGAGCAGCCCCTCGCGCTCCAGGCACGCCGCCTCCATGGACAGCAGCCGCGCGCGCTGGGCGTAATCCGTGATGAACGGCGCCAGCGCCTGGAGCGTGTCCTTCGCCCGCCGCGTCAGCCCCGCATCCAGTTGCTGCGCGGCGAGTTGGAAGGACAGCGCCACGTTGCCCGGGAAGCGCGCCAACAGCCGCTCCAGCGCCTGCAGGGCGTCCTGCCGCCGTCCCTGCGCCCGCAGCACCTCCGCGCGCAGCAGATGTGTCTCCAGCGCGTCCGGCGCCAGCCGTTCCACCCGCGCGCACGCCGCGTCCGCCACCTCCAGCGCCCCCTTGCGAAGCTGCAGCCGCGCCTCGCGCGCCCACAGCGCCGCGGCCTCCGGACCGCCCTCGAAGCGCTCCCGCGCCCAGCGCGAGTACGCCAGCGCCAGCTCCAGCCGCCCCGGCGTGTTCGCCAGCGAGTCCAGCAGCCGCACCGCCGTCGCAGGGGCCTCCGGCGTCAGCACCGTGAGCGACGCCAGGGACTCCACCTGGGGCAGCGCCTCGCCCAGCAGCACCGTGGAATCCCCCGCCTCATGCGCCAGCCGGTACTCCAGGAAGCCCTGCGCGCTCCGGCCCAGGGCCAGCAGCGCCCGCGCCGCCACGCGGTGCGAGCTGGCATCCAGCGGCGCCAGGTACAGCGCCCGGTTGACCAGCGCCAGGGCCTCTCCCGCGCCCTCACGCCCGCGCGCCGCATGGGCGGAAGCCATCAGCCGGTACAGCAGGTAATCCGACGGGTGCCGGTCCACCAGCGCCAGGCCCCGCGCGTGGACGTCCCGCGCGGACGCGCCCGAGGTGACCAGCCGCGCCAGCTCCGCCTCCGCGTCCGCCACGCGGTGACGGCCCGGCACCAGCGCCACCAGCGCCACCACCGTGAGCGACAGCCCCATCCCCAGCGCCGCGCCCGCGGGCTTCGCGCACCAGCCCTGCTCCACGGTGGAGGCCCGCTCGCGAGGACGCGCCACCGCGCCCAGCGCCACCAGCGCCGCCACCGCGCACGCGGGCAGCTCCAGGCTGAAGTCGAAGAGGTCGTGCAGCCCCAGCGCCGCCACGCCCGCGAGCACCGCCAGGTCCACCATCTCCAGGCCCTCGCGGCGCAGCAGGCGCAAGAAGGCCCAGACGGCCACGGCCAGCAGCACCAGCCCCAGCGCGCCCAGCTCCGTGGCCACCTGCAACACCGCGTTCTCCGGGTGCGTGAAGGTGTTGGGGTTGGGCTCCGTCTGGTAGCGCGGAAACGCCACCTCGAAGGCGCCGCGGCCCATGCCCAGCATCGGGAACGCCCGCGCGGCCCCGGACAGCATCGGCCACTGCGCCACCTTGGACTGGCGCAGCTTCTCCACGCTGTCCGCGGTGCGCGCCTCCGCCCACAGCCCCTCCGCCGCCGCGTACGCGCCCACCATCAGCACGCCCAGCAGCCCCAGCAGCGCCGCGGTGCTCCGGGCCCAGACGGGAGGCGCCCCCTCACCGGCCGCGTGACGCCTGCGCAGCAGCAACACCGCCAGCAGCACCTGCCCGAAGGCGAAGAAGGCAATGCCCCCGCGCGACAGCGACAGCACCACGCCCAGCCCCGACAGGCCCGCGGCCAGCGCGTACGGCCACGTGCGGGACTGCTGCCTCCGCGTCAGCGCCAGCCCCACGCCCACCGTGGACGCCAGCGCGAGGAAGCCCGCCAGGTGGTTCGGGTTGCCGAAGGGCGTCACCAGCGGGGGCCGCGCGTGCGTCCAGCTCAGCAGCCCGAAGAGGGACTTCACCCCCAGCAGCGCATGGCCCAGCCCCACCACCGTGAGGCCCGCGCCCGTCAACACGACGGCCGCGAGCAACCGCTCCCGGCTGCTCCGCGAGCGACACACCTGCACCGCCGCGAGGAAGGCCAGCAGGTAGGCGAGGTGCTTCGCCAGCTCGCGCCAGGTGGCGGACGGGTCCAGCGACACCGGCCGGGCCCCCTCCAGCCCCAGCGGCACCAGCGCGAACTCCCGCAGCGCGGCCGCCTCGGGGCTCAGCAGGCGCAGCAGTCCCTCCGGCAGGGGGACCAGTTGCACCGCGCACAGCGCCGCCCCCGCGGCCAGGGGCACCGCCAGCAAGGGCACGCGCAGGGATTGGCCCTGCCGCTTCGCGCCAATGGCCGCCAGCACGGCCGCCGCGCCGGACAGCAGCACCAGCGGCCCCAGAAGCCACCCCGCGGCGCCGCCCAACGCCAGCGGACACCCCACGACGAGCGCCGCCAGCGCCGCCTCGGCGAACAGGGTGAATCGGGAGGCGCTGCGGGAGGCACGAGGCATGTGGGGAGAGGCCGGGTGAGTATCACAGCACCCAGCGCCCTCGCCCGCCCCCCCGCCCCCAGTACGAGCCGCCAGGAGACCGGCCGTGCGCGAAAGCGGACATCAGAAGGCGAAGGCGACCAGCGGAAGACTCGGACGCGGCGTCCAGGTCCGAGTCTGTAGGGCGCCCCGCGCGTCCCGCCGGGCCTTCACGTCCCGGAGCTCGTCCTCCAGCCGGATGCGCTCGCGGACCATCTCCTCCCGGCGGCTCCGGTTGAGGTTCGCCTCCTTGGAGCCCGTGATGATGCCCGCGATGAGCAACCCCACGCCCGCGACGCCGCCGACCGTCATGCCCACCCCCAGCCCCAGCAAGCTGCCTGCGTCGTCGTCGTCCGACGAGCCCATCCCGACGATGATGAGCGGGATGCCCAGCAGCAGCAGCGGCGACAGCACGTAGCCGGAATACGCCATCACCAGCGACCCGGCGGGCCAGTTGGTGTCGACGGTGCGAATCTCGCTCTGGAGCATCGCGATCTGCTGCGTCAGCTCACGGGCGCGGGCGTCCAGGTCCTCGGCGAGGGGCGGCGGCGTGGGCGCCCCGGACGCGTCCGGGGACACCTCCGCCGGGGCCTGGGCCAGCAGCAGACGGACGGACACCGGCCGGTCAGGTGAGCGCGTCAGCAGCGAGTGGGACGTCGGCGAAGCGGCGGTGGCCAGCAACGCGGCGGCGGCGAGTGACAGCATATGTGGTGTTTCCCCCAGGTGTAGAGCAGCCGGGCGACCCTAGCACCCGCCCAGGCACGAAGGGCTCGAAGCCAGCTTGCATCCAGGGGACCTTCTGGCATGTTCGCCGCAGCCATGCGCCGCTTCATCGTCACCGCCGCCCTCCTCTGTTCCGCCCTGTCCGGCCTCACCGGCTGCAAGGGCGCCTGCCGCGAGCTGTCCGAGAAGCTGTGCGACTGCTCCATCAACTCGGTGGAGAAGGAGCTGTGCCTGCGCCGCGCCTCCCAGGAGGAGAACCGCGTGGAGCCCACCGCGGAGGACGAGGCCGTGTGCGAGGAGCGCCTGGACGGCTGCGACTGCCGCGCCATCGAAACCGAGGAAGGCAAGCGCGCCTGCGGCCTCTCCCGCTGAGCCGCCCCACCCGGCTAGACGCCGCCCGTTTCGCCCGCGACGGAAACCGCCCCTCGGGCCCCACCCGGCTCGCCTGAGCCAGGCCGCCGCCGTGCATGCCCCCGGCTCGGCTGTACGGGCCCGCCGCCGCTCAGGCCCCGGACACCACCGACTTCGCGTCTTCGCGCCGCGGCCCCTCCACCCAGGGCGCCAGCGCGGCGCGGACGCGGGCGCGCAGCGGCGTCTCCACGTAACGGTGCACCCACAGCGACGCGGGCACGCCCAGCACCAGCACGGTGGCCAGCAGCCCTTCGGGCGTGCGCAGCTCCACCCAGGGGGACAGCGCCGCCCCCACCCCCTTGGCCGCCTCCGACACCGGGTACTGGAGCAGATAGAGCGCGTAGCTGGCCCCACCCAGCCGCACCAGCGTGGGCCGTGACAGCAGCCAACCCAGGGCACCGCCACCGCGCGCCAGCCCGTACACCAGCAGCCCCGACGCGGGCGCCAGCAGGGCGTTGTGCATCAGCGGATACGGCACCCGCTCCCCCGCCGCGCCCGCCGCCACCAACAGCGCCGTGCCCAGCGCCGCCAGCACCGCGCCGGAGCCCTTCCCCCCTCCCGCCGCGCGCTCACGCACGAAGCACCAGCCCAGCAACACGCCGATGAGGAACTCCGGCAGCCGCGCCAGCGGGTTGAACTTGAGCGCCATCAACCAGGGGCCGGACGCGTGCACGTCCACCGGGCCCGGGCCGTCCGGCAGCAACACCAGGTACAGCAGCGGCGGCGCCAGCCCCAGCCCCCAGGTGCCCGCGAGGGCCACGGGGAGCCACGCGGGCTTGAGCCTGGGCAGCCCCTTCGCCAGTCGGGGGAAGAGGCCGTAGAAGCACGCCTCCACCGCCACGGACCAGCCCGGCGGGTTCCAGTACAGCGCCAGCCGGGGCACCCAGGCCTGGAGCAGCGCCAGCGTCACCGCGCCGCCCACCGCCAGCTTCACGGCGGCCACCTTCCAGCCATTGTCCGCCACGGACGGGGCGATGGTGGTGGGCGCGGACAGGAGGAACGTCAGCAGGTAGACGGGGTACACCCGGGCGACGCGCGCGGCCCAGAAGGCCCGGGGCGACGTCTCCATGCGCCCGTCCGCGTCCAGGTAGTTCCAGGCGAGCACGAAGCCGGACAGGACGAAGAAGACGCCCACGGCGGCGTAGCCCGCGCCCACCCAGTTTCGCAGCGCCTCGGGCGCCGTGCCCAGGCACGGCGCCGCGAAGTGGAACAACACGACGTGAAGGGCCGCGACGAAGCGCAGCCCCGTCAGCGCGTCGAGGGCCCTGCTCCCGCTCACCGCTACCGCCGGCCGATGCCGTAGTACGTGAAGCCCAGCTCACGCATGCGCGTGGGGTCGTACACGTTGCGGCCGTCGAACACGACGGGGGACTTCATCAGCGACTTCATGCGCTCGAAGTCCGGGTGGCGGAACTCGTTCCACTCCGTCACCACGAAGAGGCCATCCACGCCCTCCAGCGCCTCGTAGGGCACGGAGGCGTAGCGGATGCGCTCGCCGAAGACGCGCCTGGCCGTGTGCGGGGACACCGGGTCGTGCGCAATCACCTGGGCGCCCTTTCCGATGAGTCCCTCGATGACCTCGATGGACGGCGCCTCGCGCATGTCGTCCGTCTTCGGCTTGAAGGCCAGGCCCCACACGCCGAACTTGCGGCCCTCCAGCGAGCCGTAGTGCTTCGCGGCCTTGTTCACCAGCAGCTTCTTCTGGCGCTCGTTGGTGCGCTCCACGGCGCGCAGCAGGTCCAGCTCCAGACCGTACTCACGCGCGGTGGCCACCAGCGCCTTCACGTCCTTGGGAAAGCAGGAGCCGCCGTAGCCCACGCCCGGGAAGAGGAACGGGTAGCCGATGCGCTTGTCCGAGCCCAGGCCCTTGCGCACGAAGTCCACGTCCGCGCCCACCTTCTCGCAGAGCGCGGCGATGTCGTTCATGAAGGAGATGCGCGTGGCCAGCATCGCGTTGGCCGCGTACTTCGTCAGCTCCGCCGAACGCGTGTCCATGAAGAGGATGGGGTTCTCGGTGCGCACGAAGGGCGAGTACAGGTCCCCCATCACCTTGCGCGCGCGCTCGGAGTCCACGCCGATGACGACGCGGTCGGGCTTGAGGAAGTCGTCCAGCGCGGCGCCTTCCTTGAGGAACTCCGGGTTGGAGACGACGTCGAACTCCACGTTCGTCACGCCGCGGATGGCCTCGCGCACCTTGTCCGCGGTGCCCACCGGCACGGTGCTCTTGTCCACCACCACCGTGTACTGCTTCATCGCCTTGCCAATCTGCTCGGCGGCGGCCAGCACGTACTGGAGGTCCGCGTCGCCGCTCTCACCTTCCGGCGTGCCCACGGCGATGAAGACGACCTGCGCGTTGACGACGGCCTCGGCCAGGTCCCGGGTGAAGAACAGGCGCTTCTCGCGCACGTTCTTCTTGATGAGCTCCTCCAGGCCCGGCTCGTAGATGGGCACCTCGCCCGCCTGGAGCATGCGGATCTTCCGCTCGTCAATGTCCACGCACGTCACGTCGTTGCCCGAGTCCGCGAAGCAGGTGCCCGCGACCAGGCCGACGTAGCCGGTTCCGATGATGGCAATACGCATTGAAGGAGCCCCAGTGAATGTCTCTTGGCAGACTCATACGCCGGGAGGGAGTCCGAAAGGAAGCCCATCCCCCAGCGCCGGGGCCCCTCTGCGAGCAGCCAGGCTTACTGGCCCGTGAGCAGGCGGCGGACCCGCTCCATCCCCTTGAGCGCCGAGGTCTGGCCGGGGGTGCAGACAGGACCCACCACCGTCCGGTCCAGCAGCTCCCGCGTCGCGCGGCGCAGGGGCGGCAGCGCGGCGGTGGCGTCCGCGGCGGCCTCCGGAAACAGGCGCGTGACAACCGACAGGGAGGTGTAGAGGGCCCGCTCCAGGCGCCACTCCCTGGCCCGGGCCAGCAGCACCGGCACGTCCAGCGGGCGCGAGTACACGCCGCCCATCCACTTCGCGCCGGTGACGAGCTCGCGCAGGTCGATGAAGGACAGCCACGGCACCGCGTACCCGTGGCGCGCGTGCTCCAGCGCCACCAGCAGCACCGCGTCCTCCAGCTCCGGGCGGTAGAGCGAGGAGCCGTACACGCGCATCGGCCTGGCGCGCTCCAGGATGCCCGCCGTCTGCTCGCGGCGCCGGGGCCCCAGCACATCCGAATAGAGCAGGATGACGGTGCGCCCGTCGGACAGCACCTTCGTGGCGCCGCTGTTCTCCGTGTCGGGCTCCGGGGCGAACTCGTGGTTGGCGAGGAACCCCGAGAAGCCCTCCACGTCCAGGCGCTTCATCAGGAGCTGCAGCTCCGGCACGGGGCGGAAGCCCACGTGCGGGTAGAGCGAGTCCGCGAAGGATGCGGCGCCCATCAGCACCAGCTTGCGGCCTTCCAGCGCGTTCACGATGCGCTTGAAGTTCACCAGCTTCATCACGTTGTCGTTGACGGAGCCCTGGTAGATGGCGAGCAGCTTGTCCCGCGCCCACTCCGGCGCGTTGCCCGCGCCCAGCCGGTACTCCAGGTTGTAGGCGGCCAGGGGCGCCAGGCCCTGCATGATGGCCCAGTCCACGTACTCCTCCCACGGCGCCCCTCCCAGCGCGCCGCGCGGCGGGTCGAACGAAGAGAGCACTCGGAAGGTGTCGAGGAGGCCGGCGGACATGGGCCCCCCTTTAACGGTCCGGACGCATGGCCTGCAACGCCCGGATGACGTCACGCGCTCTGTGCAGCACCCATCACTCCCGGGCGCCAGGGGTGAACAGCCGACACGGGCCGGCCTCCCAGGGTGGGTCCGCAAGCACGTCCGAGTGAATACCTGGGCCGCCCGGTACGTCGCGGGCCGGGCAGGCTTACTTGGAGGCGGCATGTCGCAGCAGGGATGGTCGGACGGGCGTCCGGGCCGGTGGCTCACGCTCGGAGCGCTCGGGTGGGTGGCGTGCACGGGCACGACACCCGAGGAACCCCCGGCATTCGACGACACCACGGCGGTGGAGTCCGAGGCCCGGTGCGAGCTTCGCCCGCCCTTCGAGCCCCACTTCGAGCCCGAGGTCGAGTGGGCCTGGACGGGCAGTCCCCTGATGCCCACGCACACCAACGCGCAGGCCACCCCCGTGGTGGTGGACGTCAACCAGGACGGCGTCCCCGACGTGGTGTTCAACAGCTTCGAGGGCTGGAACTTCAAGACGAACGGCGTGCTGCGCGCCATCAGCGGCGCGGACGGCTCGGACTTGTGGGCGGTGACGGACCTGGCGTACCGGACCCGGGGCTCGGCCAGCGTCGCCGCGGGTGACCTCGACGGGGACGGCAAGGTGGAGCTGTGCACCGTGCCGGAGAGCGCCCGGGGCGTCATCTGCTTCGAGCACACCGGCGCCTTCAAGTTCCGCGCGGACGGGCCGCCGCTCGACTGGGGCGGCGTGTCCCTGGCCGACCTGGACGGGGATGGCTCGGTGGAGCTCATCGCCGGCAACCACGTCTACGACAGCAGCGGGAAGCTCCGGTGGACGGGCAGCGACGGCGTGGGCAGCCCGGCCAACGACACGGGCCCGCTGGCGTTCGCGTTGGACCTGGATGGAGACGGGCTCCAGGAGGTGGTGAACGGCCGCGCCATCTACCGGCATGACGGCACGCTCAAGTGCAAGGCGGCGGAGCTGGGCCACGGGCTTTCCGGCGTGGGCAACTTCGACGCGGACCCGCGAGGCGAGGTCGTCGTGGTGTGGGACGGCCGGGTGTCCCTGATGGACGCCGACTGCGAGGTGAAGTGGACCGTGCACCACCTGGGCGGCGGCGTGGGTGGACCGCCCAACATCGCGGACTTCGACGGGGACGGCCAGCCGGAGATTGGCGTGGCGGGCGCGTCCCACTACGCGGTGTTCGAGGCGGACGGCACGGTGAAGTGGCTGAGCCCCACGCAGGACCACAGCTCCAACCGCACCGGCTCCTCCACCTTCGACTTCGAGGGCGACGGCCGCGCCGAGGTCGTCTACGCGGACGAGACGGCGCTGCGCATCTACGACGGCGTGACGGGCGAGGTCCGCTTCGAGGCCCCGCACAGCTCGTGCACCGCGTATGAGAACCCGGTGGTCGCGGACGTGGACGGTGACGGCAACGCCGAAATTGTCGTCGCGCAGAACACGGCCTGCGGCTACGGCGGCTTCAACGGCATCCGCGTGTACCGGGACCGCAAGGACGGCTGGGTGAACACGCGGCGCATCTGGAACCAGCACGCCTACTCCGTCACCAACGTGAATGACGACGGCACCCTGCCCTCGCGCCCGGTGAGCAACTGGCTGGCGCCGGGACTCAACACCTTCCGCACCAACAGCCAGGGCACCGGCGCCGTGCGGCCCTTCGCGGCGCCGGACCTCGCCATCGGCCAGGTGACGGCCACCTGCGCGGGCGAAGGCGCGGTGACGCTCGGTGCGCGGGTGCTCAACCAGGGAGACTCGGCGGCGTCGGCGGGCGTCCAGGTGGCCTTCTACCAGGACGCGGTGGGCGAAGGCGGCACGCTGCTGGGCGTGGCCACCGTGGAGCACACGCTGGAGGCGGGCGCGGAGGCGACCGTGGCGCTGCCCATCACCACCTCCGACAGTGGCTGGGTGCTCGTCTACGCGGTGGTGGATGACGACGGCACCGGCGCCGGGCGCGAGTTGGAGTGCCGCGAGGACAACAACAAGACGTCCGCGCAACTGGAGCTGGCGTGCGCGCCCAACGCGCCGCCGGTGGCGCTGTGCCAGGACGTCGTCGTGGAGGCGGACGCGCAGTGCCGGGCGGCGGCCAACGTGGACAACGGCAGTCATGACCCGGACGGCCAGCCCGGGCCCTTCACGCTGACGCAGTCCGCGCCCGGCCCCTACGGGCTGGGACGCCACGCCGTGACGCTGACGGCCCATGACGGAGAGGACAGCGACGTGTGCCAGGCCACGGTGAAGGTGGTGGACATGACGCTGCCCACCATCGTCTGTCCGGCGCCGCAGGTGCTGGAGTGCGTCGCGGGGGGCGCGGAGGCCACCTACACCGCGCAGGCGGCGGACAACTGCGGGCCGGTGTCCGTGACGTGCTCGCCGCCGGATGGCTCCCGGTTCCCGCTGGGCCGGTCGGTGGTGGACTGCAACGCGGTGGACGGCTCCGGCAACGCGTGTGGCTGCGCCTTCTCCGTGACGGTGCGGGACACGCGGGCCCCCGTGCCCGGCGCGTCCCTGGGCAAGCGGCTGTGGCCGGCGGACCACCAGTACCGCACGGTGACGCTGGCCGAGTGCGCGGCGCCCGCGAAGGACGCGTGCATGGGTGACCTGTCGCTTGAGCGCTACGGCCGCATCATCCGGGTGACGTCGGACGAATCAGAGGACGTCGCGGGCAGTTGCGACGGCGCCACCTGCGACGACATCGACGTGCGGGTGAACGCCCACTCCGTCCAGCTCCGCGCCGAACGTGACGACGCCGGAGATGGCCGCGTCTACACGGTGCACTACGTGGTGGAGGACCCGTCCGGGAACCGGGCCGACGGGCGCTGCACCGTGGAGGTGCCTCGCGATTCGGCCGGAGAGCAGGTGCACGACAGCGGGCCGAAGTATTGCGTGGGCCAGGGCTGCGCGCCCGGCCTGGGTGGCAGCCCGCTGTGTCCGTGAGGTGAGCGAGGCAGGGGCGTGGAGCGGCGTCACTCCACCGCCCCTCGCGTCAGGAGCCTCGGCGCTGGTCCAACTCGGCGCGCAGCTTCTCCTCCTGGGCACGCAGCTCCGGGATGAAGCCGGCGCCGAGGTCTTCCAGTTCATAGAAGGGGCGGAGCTCCAGGTCCGACTCCTCGCCGGGCATCGGGTCCGGGCAGCGGCGCGCCCACTCCATCGCCTCCTCCATCGACTTCACCTGCCAGATCCAATAGCCGGCCACGAGCTCCTTCGTCTCGGCGAAGGGACCGTCGATGACACGCCTGGTTCCGTTCGAGAACCGGATGCGCTTGCCCGCGCTGCTCGGCTTGAGGCCATCTCCATCGAGCATCACCCCGGCCTTCACCAGCTCCTCGTTGAACCTGCCCATGTCCGCGAACTCCTTCTCGCTGGGCATCACGCCGGCCTCGGAGTTCTTCGTCGCCTTCACGAGCACCATGACTTTCATCGCATCGTCCTTTCAGTGGGGGGCCTGCGCCCCGTTCTGAAATGGCGACGAATCAGCCGGATGCGGATCGACACGGCCCAGGAAAATCGACCTGGCGGCTCAGCTCAGGAAAAGGCGAAGTAATCTCAGGTGGTTGCGAAACAGTGCTGGAAGGCGCTCCGCAGGGAGGCGGAGCGCCCGCTCTGCCGCTCATGCGGCGGGCAGGCCCGGCCCGCTCCTCGCGGCGCCGCCTGGCACGAAAAGTCTGCCCTCCAGCCCTTCTGCGCCTACGATTCGCCCCGGAGCGGCCTCAACAACCCCGCTCTGTCCAACAGTTCGCGCACGCGGCGCGCCAGCGCCACGTGCTCCGGATTGGACACAGTGAAGCGCTCGGGCGTGAGGACAATCAGCATGCCCTTGTCCTCCACGGGCTCGATGCGCACAGGAGCGGGAAGCGGCGGCACGGTGCCCCGATGCCGCGCGAGGTAGGTCACCCAGCCAAGCCACATGTCCTGCGTGTCCTGCCTGTCGTCCATGTCCCGGTACGCGTGAGACATGGCCACCGCCCAGTCAGGCGCCCAGGCCAGCGCCATACTTCGAACCACCTCCATCAGGACGGAGGATGTGAGGACACGCTCGGCGTTCTCGCCCTCCGAGGGGAGGGACAGGACGCACGCATTGGACATGCCTTTCGCATAGCTCCCGCATCTCATCATCAAGGACACGAAGTCCTCGCCAATGCCGTCGTTATACGCCGAGACGGTCAATCCCAGGTCTTCGATGGGCGGCCCTCCGGGTTCCCGGTTGACACCACGCCGGTATGCCTCGGTCAGGATGGAGAGGTCAGGCGGCATGAGGGGCGTCTTGCGTCCCCGTCCGCGCGGCTTGGGAATCTTGTTCCAGTGCGCCAGAAAGGGGTCACAAGCGGCCAGCAGGTCGAGGAAGGCCACCGCTCGTCGGGCACACGCTTCGGCGGACTCCTGTCGCGGACCCCAATAGGCACCAGCGTAGTAGGTCTCAGGGTAGGGCATCGGCGCGGGTCAGGTGATCATGAGGGGCTTCTTTCAAGGTACCAGGGAGCGTGCCGGGGTGTGGATGACGGAAATTCCATGGACGTTGTTGCCCTTGAGCAATTTCCGGATGGCATCGGCTGCATGCTTCTCGGCGACGTGCCACTCGATGCGGATGCCTTTGCCTGCGACTCTCTTGCTCTGACGCAGCGCTTGGTCAACGAGGTCTTGAGCCTTTCCCGAGTAGCTCGATGATGAGGGTGGGCTCCACCTGAAGGAAGCCATCGTCGCCCCCCGCGCCCGCGCGAGGGAGCAAGGCCAAGGTCGTCGCCTCCAGCCGCGTCAGGTAGCGCCACATTCGCGTCCTGTGCATACACGCCTCCTGTGCGTGCCCCGACCCGAGCGAGGCACGCAAGACACACGTCTCCCGTTCGGCTGGGGCGGCTCGCCCCGAGCCGGTGGTGAATCAGCGGCGGTGAAGAATGGGCGTGCCGACGTCAGGCGGCCGGCGGCGCCTTCCCAGTCCGACGCGCACCCGCCCCTGGAGCTGTCGTCACCTCATCCGCGCCTCGGCCTCCGGGGTGCGTCTCGACATGGTCCGGGTGCTCGCGCCAGCCCGCCGGGACGAAGCCACCCTCGTCATCCAGCAGGTCCAACTCCTCCAGCGCCTCTCCCGCCTCGAGCAGCGCCTGTTGGACCTCCTTCACCGCATCGGCCGGGCCGAAGGGCGCAAGCTCCGCCAGGCGCGCGCGCAGCGCCGACTCCAGCTCGGCCGCCGACGCGAAGCGGTCCGCCGGCCTGCGGCGAAGCAGCGTGTGAAGGATGGCGCGCAACGGCTGGGACACACCGGCCGTTGCGCGGGCGAGGTCCCTCGGCCGGTAGGCCATGGCACACCAGAGGGCATCCTCCATGAAGGAGGGCAGACCCGTCTCCATGGCCAGGATGGAGGCGTCCAGGACGCGCCGGTGCTCCTCCAACGTGAGGTGCGGCTCCGCCTCCGGGATTCGGAGGTCGGCCGGGTCGTACAGATGCCTCCCGGTGGCGAACTCCAGCATCGTCAGGCCGAGCGAGAACAGGTCCCCTCGCGCGTCCACCCGCGCCCCCAGAAAGGCCTCCGGTGGCGCATAGAGGGCCTCCCCTCTGGGACGCGGCAACGACGTGGCGATGCGCCCAGCCAGCCGCGAGAAGGCCACACCGAAGTCAGTCAGCGCGACGGCGCCCCCGGGCCGCAGCCGGATGCCTGAAGGGTTGATGTCCCGGTTCACGATGCCCAGCGGAGCCCCCGCGTCATCCGTGCGCGAGTGCGCGTGGGCCAGCGCCGCCGCCACCTCCGCGAACACGTACAAGACGAAGGGCTCGGAGAAGTAGCGCCCACGCGCCTGGGCGATGGAGAGCAGCGCATCCAGGCTGAAGCCTTCCACGCACTCCAGGACGGCGCACAGCCCGTACCGCATCTCGAAGAGGCCGTGGACGCGGGCGATGTTCGGATGCTGGAGCATCTGCGCCAACCGCGCCTCCTCTTCCAGTCGAGCACGCGCGCGCGGATACGCCTCGGCGAACTTCCGCTCGGGCAGGACCACGCACTTCAACACCACCTTGCCCTGATACCCAGCGGGGGTCCGGCGACGCGCGAGCATCACCCGCTCGCCATTGCGGCCCGTCCCGAGGGTCTGGAGGAACTCGTAGGCGGTGTCCCCCACCTGAAAGAGGACCGCTCCCCCGGTGGTCCGGAGGTCATCAACGTTGGACATGAAAGGGGGCGCTCCTTGCAAAGACAGACGGCAAGCTAACGCCCCCTCCCTCCGAAGTGAATGACGCCACGGGTCCCGCGCACCGCGCGCCAGTCTTCACTGTCAGTCCGTGGCCATTGGCAGAACGTAAATCACTTTGACAGTGACACGCTCAGGGCCAGCGCGAATAGACGATGTAAGCGGGATGAATGAATTGGAAGACGACGGCTCCCGGCTTCGACCCCTCATAGCCCTCCTCCGACCCGTCGGCGCCAATCACAAAGCACACGGGGATGATGGTCCCATCCGGGTACTCCGCCTGGGTGTAACGCGCAAAGAACCGCCCATCGCCCGTCCACACCTGTCCGTAGAGCATCGTCTCCTCGGGCATGCCCCGAGTGGCCCCGGTGACGCGACTGCGGACGGGGCCATCGCCATAGGTTCGCCGGCCGGTGCCGTCGGGCTTCCGGCTCACGTCGATTTCCACCATGACGCTGGCCATCGTCCTCAAGCCGCGCGCCCGCATGGCCTGCTGCGCGTCGGCGGGACACTCCCCCGAGGAGGGCCTCATCTGCACGCTGCCAGGGCACCCCAACTGCAACGCCACGGCGGCGCTCGCGGCCGCGCACTTCGCGAGGAACTCCGCTCCGCGCGCACGAGAGGAGACAACCTTCTTGGCTGGGGGAGCGGACGAGTTGGCAACAGAGGGGGCACGCTTCACGGCGGGGCTTTCCTTCTGGACGGGAGCTTGGGGCGGCAACGCTACCCCAGCGGGTGAACGAGCGGGCGGCAGAGGTGGCGCACCTCCGTCCTCACGGGGCAGGGACGGCAGTGGCGCCACGGCCAGCCGCGCCACGGCCCCCGCGTCCGCCATGACGACAGGGGGCAGCGAACCATCACCTGCCGGGACGCTGGAGGGGGACGCCCAGCGGGACCCAGGGTAGGCCAGCGCGCCAAGCAGCCCCATCAAGAGCAGCACGCCGCCCACAACGCTTGCCCGCACGCGCCTGGACTGACGCGGTGCAGGGACGGCGTCGCTCCCCGTCGCCGGGTCGAGCCGCGGCGTCGTCACGGAGGGATGCAGGGGCAGGGTCCACTCCGGCCCGCCCTCCCCCGCGAAGGACTCCAGCATGCGTCGCATTACCTCCGCCGTCGGAGGCCGCTGCTCGGGCCGGCGGGCGATGAAGCACATGGCCGTGTCGCTCAAGGCCTGGGGCACCCGGGGATTCACCTCCCGGGCCGGGGGCGGCATCAGCCGTCCCTCGACGGGCGCCTTGAACGCGCCGCTCGTGGGCTCGGGAGCGGTCAGCACGTCGAAGAGGCAGACGCCCAGCGCATAGACGTCGTCCGTCACCTTGAAGGCATAGCGTGCGTCGCGGTCGTCGCCGTTCTCCCGGAGGAAGCGCGCGGCCTCGGGTGAGCGGTAGCGCCGGGTGCCCGGCGGCAGCGGCGCGTCCGTGAGGTCCTCGGCGTTCGTGTAGTCGCCCGCGCTGAAGTCGAGGATGAACGGCTCGCCGTCCGCCGCGCGCACCATGATGTTGCCCAGCTTCAGGTCACGGTGGAAGACGCCCCGGCCGTGCATGTAGTCCACGGCTCCTGCGAGCTTGCCGAAGACGCGAACCACCTCTCGCGCCGTGGGGTGCGTGCGCTCGACCCACTCGGCCAGGGTGTACCCCTCCACGAGGTCCAGCACGACATAGAGCCAGCCCGTGACCAGGTCCGGCCACCGCCCGTGCGCGCGGGACGCGATGATGTTGGCGTGCTCCAGGTGAACGAGGCACCCGAGCTCCCGCTTCAGCCGCGCGTCCGCCTGCTCGGCGTCCCCGCTGCTGGCGCGGTGCATGGCGAGCTTCATCGCGAAGTGCCGCCCGTCCTTCTCCACCTGATAGACGGCGCCGTAGGTGCCCGCCCCCAACATCCGCACCACGCGCCATCCGTCCACCACCTGCCCGGGCTGGAGCAGCGCGGGGTGAGACATGCCCCTCATTCAACCCTCGCATCAAGCGTCACTTGGAGTGAGAGCACCCGCTCTCGCTCGGCGCCATCTCCAACCTCCAGTTGGAACACCTCCCCGTCCCTGGCGGAGAGCGCCCTCGTCTCGATGAAGACCCGCCCGCTCGCGCCTGGCGCGATCGATGGCTCCGGCATCCGGACGGTGGCCGCATCGATGCGCGCGCCACTCGCCGCGCTGCGAAACCTCGCGGTGGCCGCGCCCCAGGGTGTGGCGCCGTGATTCCGCACAATGAGCGAGACCACGGTCCAGGTGGCGGCCTGGAATGAGGCCCCGTCGTAGACGTCCAGCCCCGACGTGCCGCTCGTCACGGCGAATCGCTTGAACCTGCGTCCTCTCACGCCGACCGCATCCACGAGGCCCGCCATCACCAGCCCGACCGGGCCGTTGGCGGCCCCCCGGGCTCGCAGCGCGCGCAGCTCCTGTGTCCGCGCAGCCAACTGGGCGCGCACGTCCGCCAGCTCCGCTCGCAGCGCCTCGACGGAGTCTCGCCGCCGGAAGACCTCCACGCGCGCATCCACCTCCGACGCATGGGTCACGAGGGCGAAGACCCCCTGCTCTGGAGAGGCACCATCCGCATAGCGGACCCGGAGCATCAACCGCTCCCCCCGGCCCAGGTCCTCCAGGGGCTCCAACGCCAGGATTCGCTCGCCCACGTCCACCAGCCGGAACCGGGAGCGGCCCTCCAGCTCCATGGCGCCACGGTCGAGGGGCGCATCGAAGATGAGGAGCGTCGCGAGGCCCGCGGCGATTCGCAGCTCGGGCACCGGCGCCGTGGCAGCTCCGCCCAGCGCCATCCGTCGCTCCTGCCGTTCGCGCGCGACGGGGAGGGATTGCGCTGGTGCGGCGATGCTCCTCAGGATGATGAGAATGACAGCCAATCGACGCAAGGTGGGTTCTCCGCCGGAGACCCTACCAAAGAAGGCGGCTGCCTTGGTGGCCTGGTGAAGCGAGTGGGCTGTGCTCGAAACCGAGCGCCGCGGCCCGAGGCGGTCAACACCGCGCGAGGCTGACGCTTCGTGCGCGGCGGCCGGACATGAGCGACTTGGATGCCGTGAAGTGAGTTTGCCCCTGCCTGCGGCCCATCCACGGTGATAGACGCATCAGCATGGGACACAAGCACATCGCACCGGGCCTGCTGTGCCTCATGGTCGCCTTGTCGCTGGCGTGCTCGGGCAGTGCCACCACCACCACCGCCGCCAGCCGCCGCGATGCCTATGCCTTGGCGTCCTGCACTGACACCGTGTCGTGCTGCGTCCAGCGCAACCCGGGCATCCCCGAAGCGTGCGGCCTCACGGCGGCCGAAGCCGCCTCGCACATGGCAGGCGTCAAGATGGCCGTGGAGGCAGCCGACGACGCACTCGCCGAATGGGACGATTCCCACAACGCGGCACTGCCCGAATGGAAGCGTCGCTGCATCCGCGCTTATGGCGACTGCAAAGAAGACGGCTGGCAGGGGCGCTGCTACGCCTGTTTCCGCGAGTGCGAGGGCCAGCAACGATGGCCCGCCGACAAGTGCTATCCGAAGGACAAGTAACTCATGAGCGACGAACTCGACTGGGACCCCATTCGCGCGCTCGCGCGGCGCGTGCTCCACAACGGAGAGCCGCTGACGCTGACCGATGACGTGAAAGCACTCCTGGCACGCACCGCTACCGAAGTAGGCATCGGTGGCGCCGATGCTGCGCGCGCTCTCGCGACAGAGGCGGGCGCCTTGGACCTCTTGAGCGAGTCCTCGCGGCGGATTGGCGAGGGCTCAGACAGGCTCATGGACGCTCTTTATCGGGCGAAGCGCTACCGGCTGGCCGGAGACTTCGACAGCGCCCGCCAGGAAATGCGGAATGTGCTCGCCGTCGAAGTGGTGCCGCACTACCGAAAGATAGCCGAAAGCCAGCTCAAGGGCCTCGATGACGAGCCCTGACGACAACGGGGACGCGACTACCGCCGTACCCCTGCCGACGCATTGAGTGGATGCGCGAGCAGCTTATTGCGGATGCGCAGCGCGCCATTCCGCCCCGGCAGCCATCGGGCGCCACCGTGCCACTGCTGCCGCCTGATGCGCTCGCGGCCCCAGCGCCACGCAGGCCGATGCCCGCCCTCCTGGAGCGCGGGCACCTCCACGTTCCGGTTCAACTCCGTGCGCCGTGCCCGCTCGGAATCACGCTCCGCCGCTACGGGCCCTTGAGAAACGGACACGGCTCAGCCCGGGCCGCGGAGCCTGGCGCGCACGGCATTGCGAACCCGGCGCAGGCCATACCGCGCCACGGAATCCATCCGGGGCGCCAGCAGCACCTTCGCCGCCATCCACGCCAGCCGGCTGTCCAACAGCGCCGCGCCAACCAACCGCTCACCCGAGAAGAAGCGCCGCGCCAGCACCTGCTGCCAGCGCGGCGGCGCCAGCGCGGCCAGCGCCGACTCCGGCACCGGGGCCCCCAGCAGCCGCCGCGCCGCGTCCCACGCGTACCAGGCCGCGTGAGGGAAGGCCGTGCCGCGCGCCCGCTCCACCACCGCCCGCCAGTCCAGGGGCCCCGCCAGCGCCAGCAGCTTCAAATCGTGAAGCGAGTGGGCTGTGCTCGTAACCGAGCGCCGCGGCCCGAGGCGGTCTACACCGCGCGAGGCTGACGCTTCGTGCGCGGCGGCCGGACATGAGCGACTTGGATGCCGTGAAGTGAGTTTGCCCCTGCCTGCGGCCCATCCACGGTGATAGACGCATCAGCATGGGACACAAGCACATCGCACCGGGCCTGCTGTGCCTCATGGTCGCCTTGTCGCTGGCGTGCTCCGGCAGTGCCACCACCACCGCCGCCAGCCGCCGCGATGCCTATGCCTTGGCGTCCTGCACTGACACCGTGTCGTGCTGCGTCCAGCGCAACCCGGGCATCCCCGAAGCGTGCGGCCTCACGGCGAGCGAGGCCGCCGCGTACACCGCGACCATGGATGCCGCCATGCGGCGCGCGCAAGACAAGGCGAATGAAGAGGAGGACGACGGTGCCGACGATGGATGGCGGCAGCACTGCATGGAGCAGTACGTCCGGTGCCGAGACCAGAAGAAGCCTCGATGGATTGGGGACTGCTACGCATGCTTTCGCTACTGCGAGGGACAGCACGAGTGGCCCTTCCGGGACTGTCACCCTCGCTAGGAGAACTCCATGCCCACTCAACGAGAATGGGATGCGGTCAAAGACTTGAGCCGCCGCATCACCGACCCGGTTCAGCCCTTCCTCACCCCCGAGACGCGCGCACTTATCGAGGCCACCGCGCACGACGTAGGGATTCCACAAGGTGAGACGGCACGAGCGCTCCAGGACGACGAAAGCGCCGCCTCCCTCGTCAGGGAGATTGCGTCCCGCATCACCAATGGTTCGCGCCGCCTGTCCCGCACGTTGGTTGAAGTGGACCGCCGTCGCGATGCCGGGGACACAGATGGCGCCCGCCAACTTCTCCAGGATGCCCTCGCAGTCGAAGTGGTGCCCCACTACATGAACATCCTGAACACCTATCTTCGAGCAGTCGACGGCGACTCATGAAGAACAAAGCGGGCGCGGCGGCAACTCCGTGCGCCGTGCCCGCTCGGAATCACGCTCCGCCGCTACGGGCCCTTGAGAAGCGGACACGGCTCAGCCCGGACCGCGGAGCCTGGCGCGCACGGCATTGCGAACCCGGCGCAGGCCATACCGCGCCACGGAATCCATCCGGGGCGCCAGCAGCACCTTCACCGCCATCCACGCCGACCGGCTGTCCAACAGCGCCGCTCCAACCAGTCGCTCGGCGGAGAAGAAGCGCCGCGCCAGCACCTGCTGCCAGCGCGGCGGCGCCAGCGCAGCCAGCACCGCCTCCGGCACCGGGGCCCCCAGCAGCCGCCGCGCCGCGTCCCACGCGTACCAAGCCGCGTGGGGGAAGGCCGTGCCGCGCGCCCGCTCCACCACCGCCCGCCAGTCCAGTGGCCCCGCCAGCGCCAGCAGCTTCAAATCGAAGAGCCACGCCAGCCGCTGCAACGCGTGGTTGCTCGCATGCAGCGATAGATAGACGGCCTCGTCCTCGGGCCGCAGCCACCGCACGGCCCGGCCCTCCACCGCGCCCGCCTCCGCCCGCGCCAGCAGCGCGTCCCCCTCCAGCGCCTCGCCCCACCCCGCGAGCGCGCGGTAGTGCAGCTCCACCAGCCCCGCGGGGCCCGTCAGCTCCAGGTGGTGGGCGTCCTCCTCCCCGTGCCGGGCGCCGTCGTCCCGCCGCACCGAGAGCCCCACGAGGGCAAGCGCCTGGACCGCGGCGCCCACGTCCGCGCGCGCCACCAGCAGGTCCACGTCCGTGGTGGCTCGCTGCAACGGGTCCGGGTACAGCCGCAGCGCCAGCCCGTACCCCTTGAGCAGCACCGGCACCTGCCCCACCGTCGCCAGCGCGTCCAGGCAGCGCAGCAGCAGCGTCTTCACGCGCAGCGCCCGCGCCGCGTTCCCCAGGGCCTCCCGGCGAAGGGACGCGCGCGCGGGCTCGGGCAGGGCCCAACCCGCCCGTTTCACCGCGTGCGTCACGAAGCCCACCAGCCCGTGGCGCACCGCCGTGCGCACCAGCGCCTCCGCGTCCACGCCCTCCGGCGCCGCGCCCGCGGGTGCGTCCGGCCACGCGCGCAGCAAGGCCAGGAACGCGCTCGCGCCCCCGGGCGTCAACGTCTGCTCACGGGTGCCTGGCGCGGCGTGCCCGTCGGGCATCACTTCCTCAGCGCCACCAGGCGCCCGGGCTCGGCGTCGGTCCGGGGCTGGAGCCGCGCGGCGCTCTCCGCCACCGCGTCCGCGACCTGCTCCAGCGCCAGCTCTTCATCGCGGTTGATGGCCGCCCGGCCATCCCGCCACACCAGCAGCATCGCGCCCAGCACCTCGCCCTCGGCCTTGATGGCGATGCTGACCTCGAACGGCATGCCCGGGCCCTCGGGCCGCTGCGCCTCGAAGACGATGTTGTCCGTGAGCCCCGTCGGATGGACGCGCTGGAAGCGCAGCTCCTGGCGCGCCAGGCCCAGGGCGTCCGCCAGCGGGCGCACCCCGTTCCACACGCCCTCCAGCGACGCCGCGCCGCGCACCGCGCGCGTGACGTCCTTCACCATGGTCCGCAGCCAGAGGTTGCGCTGGCGAACCTGCTGCATGCCCCGGGCGCGGCCCAGGTCCAGGTAGCCCAGCCGCCGCATCAGCAACACGATGAGCGTGCCCACGCCACACAGCAGCATGGCGCTCTCCACGCTGCTGGCGAAGTTGAGCGCCAGCGCCACCAGCATGAAGAGGCCACACAGCCCATACAGCACGAGCACGGTGGCGCGGTGGCTGAGCACCAGGTGGCTCATCAGCCGGTGGTGGATGTGCTCGCGGTCGGCGCTGAACATCGGCCGGCCCAGGAGCGAGCGGCGCACCATGGCCAGCAGCGTGTCCATGATAGGCAGCCCCAGCGCCATCACCGGCACCAGCATGGCCACGGCCGTGCCGCTCTTGGTGCTCGTCTTGATGGACACCGCCGCCAGCACGAAGCCCAGGAACATGCTCCCCGTGTCCCCCATGAAGATGGAGGCCGGGTTGAAGTTGAACACCAGGAAGCCCAGGATGGCGCCCGCCAGCGCCGCCATCAGCAGGGACAGCAGCACGTCGCCGCGAGACAGCGCGAGGATGAAGTTGGTGCCCACGCCGAAGAAGGCCACGCCGCCCGCCAGCCCATCCAGCCCGTCGATGAGGTTGAGCGCGTTGACCACGCCCACCACCCACAGCAAGGTGAAGGGCAAGCCCAGCGCGCCCAGCACCAGCTCCGGGCCGAAGGGATTGGCGATGACCTCGATGCGGAAGCCCATCGCATACAGGCCCAACGCCACCGTGAACTGGACGGCGAACTTCAGCCGCGCGCCCGCGCCCCGCAAGTCGTCGTAGAGGCCCAGCGCCGCAATCACCCCGCCGCCCAGGAACAGGCCCACCACCAGGTCCGTGTGGGAGCGGAAGTGATGCCCCACACCGGAGTCCACCAGGAACAGCGCGCACAACGGCGCGAAGAAACCACCGACGATGCCCACCCCGCCCAGCCGGGGAATCGGACGGACGTGCACCTTCCGGCTGGAGTTCGCCTGGTCCAGCCACCCCCACGCCAGGGCCCGGTCGCGCACGAGCAACGTGAGCGCCAGGGCCACCACCAGCGAGACGAAGAAGGCGACAAAGAGCGTAATCATGGGTCGCGCACCGTCCGTGCATCGTGACGGCCGGTGGCTTCACGCGTCAATGCACGCTGGAGTGCGATAGGTTTGTGAAGCAATGGGCCCTTGAGTCCGCCTGCCGTCCAGCCAGGCGGGCGCATTCCTAGATAGTCCGTGGAGAGCGGAGAAGCTGCTCGTAAAGCCTGAGCGTGCGCGCGGCGATGTCCCGCCAGGTCATGTCCTTCACGGCCGCCTGCGCGGCTCCGCGCAACACGAGCAGGCGAGCCCGGTCCTCCGCCAGTGAGCGAAGCGCCGCCACCTGCGCGTCCACATCACCCATGGGTACCAGCCGCCCCGTCTGGCCGTCACGCACGACCTGGGGCGCCACGCCCACCGGCGTGGAGACGGGCACCAGCCCGCTGGCCATCGACTCCACCAGCGCCATGCCAAAGCCTTCCGAGTGGCTGGGAAAGAACAGCACCTCCTCGTCGCGCAGCAGGCGCGGCAGCTCCGCGCGTTCGTAGCGCGGCACCACGCGCACCCGCTCCCGCGCGCCGGCCGGAAACGCGGCCAGCACCTCGGCCTCCGGGTTCCCCGTGCCGTACAACGTCAGGGTGAAGGACACGCCTTCGGCCTGCAGGCGGGTGGCGGCGTCCACCATCTCCGCGCGGCCCTTGAGCGCCAGCCAGCTCCCCACGCACGCGACGCGCAAGGGCGCACCAGGCGCGCCGGGCGCGGGCGGAGGCAGCCCGTGGAAGGCGACCTCCAGCCCGTGGGGTACGACGCTCATCCGGTGCGCCGGCACACCCAACCGCTCCGCAGCGTAGGCGGCGTCCTGGGTGTTGAGCAGCACGGCGTGGTCCGCCCGCAGCAGGGACTGGCGCACCTCCCAGAGGCGGTAGCCCCCGTGGTACAGCGGGTACTTCCAGCTCAGCGTCAGGTGCCCCGCACGGGCGTCCGCGCGCAGCCGCTCGGAGAAGGTGTGCTCCAGGCCGTGGCTGCGCGTCACCAGGGCATGCCGCGCCCGCGCCCCGGGACGGCCCAGGCGCATCCAGGGCCACGCATCCCCCGTGGTGATGTCCAGCACGTCGTACCGCTCCGCCTCACGCAGCAGGTGCGCGGTCAGCTTCCACGGGAAGCGCAGCTCGTGCAGGGTGGTGTGGTGCCGCAGGCCGGGATAGGCGTCGTCGTAGCTGAAGTAATCCACCTGGCAGCCCTGCGCCGCCAGCGCCTGCCCCAGCGCGAGCGTCACGCCCGGCGCGCCCATGTTCGGGTCCAGGGGATGGTGGATGCCAAGCAAGACGCGCATGGGGACGGGGCCGCCTTCTAGAACACCCGGAAGCGGCCTGCCTGCTTTTCATGGGTGCGCGGCGTGGGCGAGAATGCCACCGATTCCCGCTCCCATGCCCCCGGCTTCCCCGCACACGTTGCAGGCGTGCCTCGACTCGCGCCGCAACAACCTGGACTTCCTGCGCTTCGCCGCGGCGGCGGGCGTGCTGTTCAGCCACGCCTTCCCCCTGGGTGAGGGCAAGGGGACGGCGGAGCCCCTGGAGGCCTTCACGCGGGGACAGTTCTCCCTGGGGCGGCTGGGCGTCGCGGTGTTCCTCATCATCAGCGGCGTGCTCATCACCCGGAGCTGGGAGCGGACGCCCGACGTGGCGCGCTTCGTCTGGGCCCGGGCGCTGCGCATCTTCCCCGCGCTGGGGGTCATGCTGCTGCTGACGGTGGGCGTGCTGGGGCCTGCCTTCACCCGCCTGCCCCTGGGCGAGTACCTCACGGCCCCGGACACCGCGCGGTACCTGCTGGGCAACCTCGCCTTGAACTGGCCTCAGTGGCACCTGCCCGGCGTCTTCGAAGGCAACGCGTACCCCACCGCCGTCAACGGCTCGCTGTGGACGCTGAAGTACGAGGTCGGCTTCTACCTGCTGACGCTGGGCCTGGGCCTCACGGGCCTGCTGCGCAAGGGCATGGTCGTCTTCGGCCTGGTGGGCGCGGCGGTGGCCACGCTCGTCACCGGGCGGCTGGGCTTCTGGCCGGAGCTGTACCTGTACTTCGGCGGCGGCGTGGCGCTGTACCAGTGGCGCGAGCGCGTGCGGATGAGCCCCTGGGTGGCGCTGGCGTGCGCCGCGGGGTGGCTCGTCACGGCGCGGCTCGGGTACGGCTGCCGCATCGTCACCGGGCTCCTGGGCGGCTACGTCGTGCTGTACCTCGCCTTCCGGCCCCTGGGGGCGCTGGCGGACTTCGGGCGCCGGGGCGACCTGTCCTACGGCGTCTACCTCTACGCCTTCCCCGTGCAGCAGGCCGTCACCGCGCTGCTGGGCGGGCGCACGGCGTGGTGGGTGAACGCGGCGGTGGCGCTCCCCTGCGTGCTGGTGCTTTCGGCGCTGTCGTGGCGGTGGGTGGAGCAGCCCGCCTTGCGGCGCAAGGAGCGGCTCCCCCGGTGGGCGCGGCGTCCGGCGGCCCCCGTCACCGCGAGTCCTGAGTCACCGCCCCGGCCGCCTGGGCCGCGCTGAAGTTGTCGCCCGCCAGCCTGTCGTACGTGAGCAGCCGGTAGCGCCGCATCCAGTCCGCCCACGAGCCCGGCTCCGGCGCCTGGGGGATTTTGTCGCCCGTGGGCAGGTATTCGCCGGAGGCGTCGCGCAGCAAATCGCCCCGGACCACGGGCAGCACCTTGGACAGCTCGGAGACGAAGGCGAAGAAGCCCGGAGGCCGCATGCCCGCCGTCTCGAGGATGCGCGGGGTGAGCATGCTGATGCTCATGTGGAGCTCCTCCCGGGGCGCGGGGAAGTTCGTCCAGAGCACCACGGGGACCTCCGCCATGCGCTCGCGCTGCGCGTCCGTCCACGGCTCCTGGAAGTAGCCCGCCTCGCGGTAGGTCGCGTAGTCCGAGCCCAGCATCGGCAGGTGGTCCCCGAAGAGGACGAGCAGCGTCTTGCGCTCGCGCGCCTCCAGCCGCCGCACCAGCCGCTCCACGGCCTTGTCCATCTGCCGCAGCTTGTGCACGTAGTTCTTCAGGAGCAGCCGGTTGTCGGCGGAGAGCGTGTCGCCCTGGACCTCGATTTTCTCCTCCCCTGTGAGCGGCAGGTTGTAGGGCCCGTGGGTGGACATCGTCACGGCCATGATGAAGCGCGGCTGACGCTCGTCGGACAGCTCGTGGAGGATGTGGTCGACCACCTCCTCGTCGGACACCCAGGGCCCCTCCAGCCGGGGCGACGGGAAGTCCGTGAGCGACTGGAAGGAGTCGAAGCCCAGCAGCGGGTACACCACGTCGCGGCTCCAATAGAAGGAGTGGAAGGGGTGGATGGCCACCGTCTGGTAGCCCGCGCGGCGGAACAGGGACGGCAGCGCGTCCACGGGCCGCAGCACGTAGTGCTGGTAGGGGAACGCGCCGTCCGGGGCGAACGACGAGGACATGCCCGTCAGCAGCTCGAACTCCGCGTTGGCCGTGCCGCCGCCGAAGGCCGGGCTGATGAGGTTGCCCGAGCTGTGCTTGCCCATGAGCGAGCGCACGAAGGGCAGCGGGTCCTCGCTGAGGGGGACGCCCAGCCGCAGCGGGTCCCACAGCGACTCAGCCATGAAGACGACGACGTCCACGGGCTCCTGGGGCGCGGTGGGCACCACGCCCGGCGGGACGCCCAGGGCCGCGTGGACCTTCTCCTGTGAGTACTCACCGCCCGGCGCCAGCCGCAGGCCCTCCCAGTTCCAGAGCATCATCAGCGTGAGCCCGTTCATCTGGAAGTTGGAGCGCTGGTCCCACACCTGGTCGTAAATGCCGAAGCGGTTGAAGACGCGCCGCACGGGCAGGTGCTGCTGGAAGATGATGACCAGCAGGTACGCCACCGCCGCCAGCGCCAGGTTGCGGCGTCCGGCCTTGGGCAGCGGATACCGGGGCGTGCCGCGCGCCACCGCGCGGGCCATGACGAAGAGCATGGCCACCAGCAACAGACACGAACCGATGGCGGCCAGGGCGCCGCCGCCGGGCAGCAGCGTGGGCGCCAGCGCCGTCACCTGCCGCCACTCCAGGAAGTCCCAGGGCATCAGCGGCCGGTCGATGAGCTGCACCTTCCGGATGTGCAGGGTGACGGTGAAGAGCATCGCCGACATCACCAGCGCCACCGAGATGCCCACCCGGTTCGTCACCGCCCACAGCAGGCCCGTCACCGCCGAGATGACGCCCACGCTGAGGAGCATCGAGTAGGCGTTGCGCTGGGTGATGCCCTCCAGGCCCACGCTGGAGAAGATGGCGATGGTCAGCTCCATGGCCCCGACGAGCACCGCCGAGGCCAGGAGGACGCCCACCAACGGCCACAGGTTGGAGGGCGGCCGCTGGAAGAACAGGGTCTGTGGAATCCGTGTGCGGCGTGCCAACGACAAGTGCCTCCAATCGACCAGGGAGCGAGGAGGCGCGGAGACTACCTGACAGGGGCTGGGGCATTCCATGCGACGTGGGTCGGGTTCTCGCCCCCTGCCACGCTGTGTGTGGGCATGCGCCCGGCGCGGCGCCCCAGCCCCCGGATACCGGGGCGCGCCTCAGCCCAGCGGCGGCTGGGCCAGCAGCGCGGCGCCAATGGCACCGGAAAGTTCTCCCAGTTCAGCGACGCGCACGGGCGGCTGGCGTTCCGGGACGAAGATGTGCGGGCGCATGGCCTCATGGATGCGGCCGGCGAAGTCGGGGCCCAGCCGCGTGCCCAGGCCGCCGCCCAGCACCACCGCCTCCACGTCCAGCAGGTTGATGGCGGAGGCGAGCCCCACGCCCAGCATCCGCACCGCGCGGCCGATGAGCCACGTGGCCAGCGCGTCCTCGTGCGCCAGCGCCCGGGCCCAGATGCTGCTGGTCAACCGGGTGCGGCCCTTCTTCCGCATCAAGTCGAAGAGGACGGTCGCCTCGCCGTGGCACACGGCCGTGCGGGCGCGGCGCTCCATGGACGCGCGGCCCGCGTAGGCCTCCAGGCAGCCACGCCGGCCACAGCCGCAGCGGGCGCCTCCCGGCTTCACCACCATGTGGCCCACCTCGCCCGCCGCGCCCCGGCCGCGCCACGGCACGCCGTCCAGCACCAGGCCTCCGCCCACGCCCGTCCCCCACCAGACGCCCAGCAGGGAGCGGTAGGGCCTGCCCGCGCCCAGCCGGTACTCGGCCGCCACCGCCACCTGCACGTCGTTGCCCAGCGCCACGGGGCAGCCCACGCGCGCGCCCAACTCCCCCGCCACCGGGTACGGCGCCGTCCAGCCGCGGCCCACGTTGCTGACGTGCGCCAGCGTGCCCTCGTTGGCGTTCACCGCGCCGGGCGCGCCCACGCCCACGCCCAGGAGCTGGCGCGGCGTCAGGCCCGCGGCGTGCGCCGCCCCCTCCAGGGTGTCATGGATGGCGCGCACCACGTCGCCGGGCTCGCCGTCGGCGGGCGTGGGCTGGCGCAGCTTCCCCAGGACGGTGCCCGCGCGGTCCACCACCACGGCCTCGATCTTCGTCCCGCCCAGGTCGACCCCGCCCCAGCACTCCGGGGTGTCACGCGCCGCCGTCTCCCGCCGCGAGCCCACCGCGTTCGCCTCCCGCATCACACGCCTCCGGCCGGGGACCGGGCACGGCGCCCGTGCCTCCCCAGCGAAGATGCGCAGTCCAAACCGGCCGCGTGGAGGCGGCGAGCAGGCGGCGGAGCGGCCGGCCTGCGTGCCGCCCGGCCTGTCCGTGAGCAACGGTTCCCCACCAACGCCTCCGCGCCGCCTCGCGGGGCCCGCTAGAAAGGCGCTCCACACGGACGCGCGACAGGAAAGGAGCAAGGGATGGACCTCATCGGACAGCTCTCTCAGCAGCTCGGGGTGAATGGGACGCAGGCGCAGGGGCTGGCGGGCTCGCTGCTGAAGATGGTGCAGGGCACGGTGCAGGAGAAGCTGGGCCCCGACGCGGCGAGCCAGATGGGCCAGGCGGTTCCGGAGCTGGAGACCTGGCGGCAGGCCCCCAGCGCCACGTCCGCGCCCCAGACGGCGCCCGACGCGGGCGGCGGGCTGATGGGCGCGCTGGGGGGCCTCATGTCCGGCCAGGAAGGCGGCTCGGGCGGCATGCTGAGCGCGCTGGGCGGCGCCGCGGGGCACGCCGGTGACGTGGCCGCCGTGGCGGCCCTGCTGGGGCGCTTCAACATCGACGCGAGCAAGGCGTCCCTCGTCGCGCCCCTGCTGCTGAACTTCCTCAAGTCGCGCCTGGACCCCGCGCTCATGGGCCGCATCCTCTCCGCGGTGCCGCTGCTGGCCGGCGCGGGCGGCGGGGGCGACACGCCCGGCGGCGGAGGCGGCGGCCTGGGGGGCCTGCTGGGCGGATTGATGGGCGGCGGCGGACGCTGAGTCAGCGGCCCGTCACGCGCTGGCGCACGGTGGTGGCCACCGCCCACGGCGGGAAGCCCAGCATGTAGCGCCAGCGCGGCACCGCCAGGTGGAGCGGCAGGCCGCGCCGGTACAAATCCAACGCCAGGTCCACGCGGCGCTGGGACAAAAGCCAGTGCGACACATGGCGCAGGCTGTAGAGCAGCATCTCCAGCCGCTCGCGCCTGCGGGCGGCGCCTCCCGGGTAGCGCCCCAGGCGCTCCTGCTCCAACAGGTACCGCGTGCCCCGGTAGCCGGACTCCAGGGACGTGGACGTGGAGCCCTCATGCTGCCGGTAGCCCACCACCACGGGCGCGCGCACCCAGGCGAAGCCCGGCTCCGTGCCCAGCCGGTACAGCAAGTCGTAGTCCTCGCCGCTGATGCGCAGCGGGGTGAAGCCGCCCACGCGCCGCAGCGCCTCCGTGCGCACCGCCAGCACGCACGCGGTGCGCGGCGTCCTGTCCCCGGCGCTGGCCAGGTAGTCCGTGAAGCGCAGCACCTGGAGCGGCTCGCGGGCCACGCCCGCCAGGGACTCCACCCGGGAGAACAGCGTCGACGTGCCCAGCACCAGCGACGTCCCGCCCTCCGCTTCGAGCACCCGCCGGTACGTGGCCAGCGTCCAGGGGAACCACACGTCGTCACTGTCCAGGAAGGCCACGTAGGTGCCCCGGGCCTCCTGGATGCCCAGGTTGCGCGCGGCGCCGGGCCCCGCGTTGGGCTGCCCGAGCACGCGCACCCGCCCGCCGTAGCGGGCCAGCAGCTCCAACGTGTCGTCGGTGGAGCCGTCATCCACGACGAGCACCTCGAAGTCGCGCTCCTCCTGCGCGAACACCGAGTCGAGCGCCACCTCCAGGAGGCGCGCCCGGTTGTACGTGGGGATGACGACGGAGAAGAAGGGCATGTCACACGCGGGCGCGCAGGCCCATCTGGGAGATGCCCAGGAAGGTGGCCAGCTGCTTGCGGTACTCCGGCAGGCGCATGCGCCCGCGCAGCAGCGTCTGCGTCAGCACCGCCGAGTTGTAGGGCAGCGTCCCCACCAGGATGGCCCGCATGGCCGCCTCGTGCAGCCGGCCGTGGTGCTTGCGGAAGTACGCCAGCCGGGTGCGCCACAGCTCGATGCGCACCTTGTCCGCGCCGGTGTCGGACGGACGGAACGAGCGGCTCGTCAGGTGCGTAATCACCGCCTCCGGGCAGAAGGCCACCTCCCAGCCCGCCTTCCAGGCCCGCACGCACCAGTCGGTGTCCTCGGTGTTGCCCAGCGGGGACAGTTGCTCGTCGAGCAGCCCCACCTCCGCGAGCGCCTCCTCGCGCACGACGATGCAGGCCCCCAGCACCCAGTTCACCCGGGCCTCGTCGTGGCCGTACTGCGCCGGGTCGATGGCCATTGCCTTGAGGAAGTGGAGGGGGCGCGGCAGGAAGACGATGTCGAAGAGCTGCCCGGCCAGCGACATGGGCCGGAAGGTGCAGTTCTGGATGGTGCCGTCCGCGTTCAACAGCCGCGCGCCCGCCATGCCCACGCGCGGGTTGTCATCCATGAAGCGCACCAGCGCGTCGAAGGCGCCCTCGTGGACGATGGTGTCGTCGTTGAAGATGCAGAAGTGGCGGCCCCGTGCCTGGCGCAGCACCTGGTTGTGGTTGGCGGAGAAGCCCTTGCGCTCCGAGTTGAAGAGCCAGCGCACCTGGGGGAAGTCGCGCCGCATGGCGTCCACGCCGCGCCCGCCGGTGGCGTTGTCGACAATCCAGACCTCGAAGGAGCAGTCTCGCGTCGTCGCGTACAGCGTGCGCAGACAGTCGTGCAGCAGCTCCGGGTTGCTGTGATTGACGATGGAGATGACCAGGTCTGGCTTCTTCATTGGCGCCTCCGTGCCCGGACGAATTCGAGAATCTGCCTCAGCTCGCCCAGGACTGGCAGCGTCCCCGGCAGCCGTTCGCGGACATACACCAGGATGGCGAACACCCCGGCGCCCACCAGCGCCTGCGCCACCACCCCCTCATCCACCAGCCGCATCGCCGCCAGGCACGCGCCCAGCAGCAACAGCCCCAGGGTGACGAAGGGCTCCACCACCTGCCGCGCCAGCCCGCGCATCGCCGGGTTGAGCCGCTCCACCAGCCACGCCGTCACCCACACCTCGGCCAGCCCCACCGCCACGCCCGCCGGCCCCATGCCCTCCAGGCCGAAGCGCTGGATGGCCCAGGTCCCCAGCCCCCACTTCGCCGCGCCCACCCCCACCACGACGGCCAGCCGCTCCCAGGGGCGGCCCCCCGCGTTCTGCGCCGTGGCCAGCAGGCCCACCAGCGTGGTCAGGATGCACTCCAGGCTGAACCACTGCACCAGCACCACCGCGGGGACCCAGCGCGCGCCGAAGAAGAGGGGCACCGCCACGGGGACGGCGAGCACCGCCACGGGGATGGCCAGCAGCAGCACCGCCGACAGCCGGCGCAGCGAGGTGCGCAGGTAGTCCGCGAAGCCCTCCGGGTCATCCTGCAGCCGGCAGTAGGCGGGGAAGGCCACGCGGTTGAGCACCACGCTCAGCATCATCGGCGTGGAGGCCAGCGCCCAGGCCCAGTTGACCAGGCCCACCGCGTCCTTGCCCAGGAGGTGCCCCACCACCAGCGGCACCCAGCCGGCCACCATCGCCGCCACCAGGGGCGGGAGCTGGAACGCCAGCCCGAAGCCCAACAGCCGCCGCAGCACGTCCACGCGGAAGCGTCCCCGCGGACGCCAGGGCGAGGCCCACCAGATGAGCACCAGCCCCACCCCGCCGCGCACCAGGCCGCCCAGCGCCAGCGCCCACGCGCCAAAGCCCAGCGCCGCCAGGGAGATGGTGGTGATGACCTGCACCACGTTCTCAATCAGCTCCGCGCGCGCGATGACGGGGAAGGCGAGCTGGCGCTCCAGCGCCATCAGCGGAATCACGCGCAGCGAGGACAGGAACAGCCCCAGCGCCAGCGCCCACACCATGGGCACCGCCCCGTCCCCCAGCGCGTAGCCTCGCGTGAGCTGGGGCGCCAGCAGGCAGACGACGGCCACGACGGCGGCGGTGAGCGCCTGGTGGCACCAGAAGATGGTGAAGGTCTCATCCCGCGTGGGCTCGTGCGGCTGGCGCACCAGCGCCGCGCTCAGGCCCAGGTCGCCCAGGAACACCCCCAGGGAGGCCGCGTAGGACACGATGCCGAAGAGGCCGTAGTCCGACGGGAAGAGCAGCCGGGACAGGAACAGCGCGCTCACCACCCGCAGGCCCTGGGACGCCACGGTCCGGGCGGCCAGGACGAACATGCCCTTCAGGGCACGCGCCTTGACTTCGACGGCGGAGGCTTCGGGCGCTGCGGTCGCGTTCATGGGGCTGGGCGGCCCGCTCCGGGCGTCCCGGGGAGGGCCAGCGCGAGGGCGCGCGGGAAGAGGAAATGCTAGCGACAGCGCCCAGGGCCCACAAGCAACGCGCGTTCCCCGCACGGGAGCCAGGCGCGCTCGCCTGCCTGGGCACCGCGCCAGGGTTGCCCTCCGCGGAGCGCCGGGGCTACGGTCCGCCGGCATGCTGCCCGGTGGAAACGTCCTCCAGTTCCTGAAGCGCGAAGTCCTCGTGGGCGAGCACGAGGTGCTGCACCGCACCCTCAAGGAGGCGCTGGTCGGCACCTGTGACAGCGTGCTGGACATCGGCTGTGGCTCGCGCTCGCCGCTGCACAGCTTCTCCCACCTGCTGCCGCACACCGTGGGCGTGGATGGCCACCCGACCAGCATCGAGCGCAGCCGCGCGGCGGGCATCCACCGCGAATACCACTGCATGGACCTGCTGGAGGCGGGCAGGCACTTCGGGCCGAAGCGCTTCGACGCCGTCGTCGCGCTGGACGTCATCGAGCACTTCGAGAAGCAGGACGGCTTCCGGCTGCTGGAGATGATGGAGTCGCTGGCGCGCAAGCGCGTCATCATCTTCACGCCCAACGGCTTCCTGCCCCAGGACGAGTGGGACGACAACGTCCACCAGGTGCACCGCTCCGGCTGGGAGGTCTACGACTTCGAGCTGCGCGGCTACCGCGTCACCGGCATGAGCGGCTGGAAGCCCCTGCGCGGCGACTACGCGCTGCCGCGCATCCGGCCCTTCCGCCTGGGCAGCCGCCTGTCCATCCTCACCGAGCCCTTCGCCACGCGCTGGCCCCAGCACGCGTTCCAGCTCCTGGCCATCCGAGACATGGAAGCGTCCTGACGCCACGCCATGCCCCCGCCCCGCACCGCGCCCGCCTGGCACATCCTCACCGGCGAATACCCGCCGAGGCCCGGCGGCGTCGGTGACTACACGCGGCAGGTGGGCCGCGCGCTCGCGGGCGCCGGGCAGGAGGTCCACGTCTGGGCGCCTGGCGAAGGTGGCGTGCGCGACGAGGACGGCGTCACCGTTCACCGCGTCCCCGGGCTCCTGACGCCCGCGGGGCTGCCCGGCCTGTCGCGCGGGCTGGATGCGTGCCCGGGGCCCCGGCGGCTGCTGCTCCAGTACGTGCCCCACGCGTTCGGGATGAAGGCGATGAACGTCCCCTTCTGCGCGTGGTTCGCCGCCCGGCGGAAGGATGCGCGCTGGGTCTACGTCCATGAGGCGGTCCACCCGTGGAGTCCCCGTGGGCCGTGGCGCCACCACGTCCTCGCGGGCACCACGCGGCTGATGGTGCGCATCGTGGCGAGCGCCGCGGACCGCGTCTTCATGTCCATTCCCCAGTGGGCGGCGCACCTGCCCGCTCGCGTCCGGCCTCACGCGACCTGGCTGCCTGTCCCCAGCAACCTGCCCGTCGAGGTCCCCCGGGAGGCCGTGGACGCGCTCCGCTCGGCGCTTGGCGCGGGGCCCTGGTTGGGTCACTTCGGCACCTTCGGGCGGCTCACCGCCGAGCCGCTGGAGGCCGCGCTGGTGCCGCTGCTGCGGAAGGATGGGACGCGCCGCGCGTTGCTGCTGGGCAGAGGCAGCCGCGCCTTCGTCGAAGGGTTGGAGACACGGCATCCCGCGCTGAGCGGTCGGCTCGTGGCCAGGGACTCACTCACGCTCGACGCCATCGCCGTGCATCTGGCGGCGTGTGACGTGATGCTGCAACCCTATCCGGACGGCGTGAGCACGCGGCGCACCACGGTGATGGCGGGGCTGGCGCTGGGGCTTCCCGTGGTCACGCACACGGGGCACCTCACGGAGCCGCTGTGGCGTGAGCTGGGCGCGGTCGCCCTGGCGGAGGGCACGGCGCCCGCCGCGCTGGTGGAGTGTGCCGAGGCCCTGCTGTCGCCTTCGGACGCCAGGCGGGAGCTGGGACAGCGCGCCTCACGCATCTACCGCGAGCACTTCGCGCTGGAGCGCACGGTGGATGCACTGCTGCGTGCCGCTCCGACATGAGGCCTCACTCCGCGCCTCGGCTGGCGCTGCTCATGGACCCTCGCGAGGAGGGGTGGCCCAGCATGGACCTGGTGGGCGAGGCCCTGCTCGCGGGGCTGGCCGCGCAGACCTCCGAAGTCCGAGCAGAGGCCCTGCGCCCGTCGATGCCCGAGGTGGCGCGGCGGCTCCCGCGCGTGGGCCTTCGGAACGCGGCCTTCAACGCGGACCGGGTCCTCACCCGCTTTGGCCTCTACCCGGGCCGCGCGTTGCTCGCTCGGGGCCGGTACGACGTGTTCCATGTCGTGGACCACACCTACGCGCAGCTCGTCCACGCGCTTCCCGCGTCACGGACCGGCGTCTACTGCCACGACATGGATGCGTTCCGCTCCGTGCTGGAGCCCCACCGCGAGCCACGCCCCGCCTGGTTCCGCGCCATGGCGCGTGCCCAGCTCGCCGGGCTGGAGCGCGCGGCCATCGTGTTTCACAGCACCCAGGCCGTGCGCTCGGAGCTGCTCGCGCACGGCGTGGTGCCGGAATCGCGGCTCGTGTGGGCGCCGTATGGGGTGTCGCCTGAATACCGCCCGGAGCCGGCGGGGGCCCTCGATGACAGCGAGGCGGTGCTCGCGCCGCTGGGTGGCCGGCCCTACCTGCTCCATGTCGGCAGCGCGATTCCTCGCAAGCGCCTGGACGTGCTCTTCGCCGTGTTCGCCGCGCTTCGCTCCCGGCACCCGGAGCTACAGCTGGTCCAGCAAGGTGGCGTGTTGAACGACGCGCAGCGCGCGCAGGTGGAAGCGCTGGGCATCGGCGACGCGCTGCTCCAGCCCGCCCGGCAGGAACGCGCCACGCTGGCGGGCCTCTACCGGAACGCGGCGGCCGTGCTGGTAACAAGCGAAGCGGAGGGCTTCGGCCTCCCCGTCATCGAAGCACTGGCTTGTGGCGCCCCTGTCGTGGCCAGCGACCTGCCCGTGCTCCGAGAGGTGGGCGCCGAGTCCTGCACCTACTGCCCCGTGGGTGACGTGCCCGCCTGGGTGGGCGCCGTGTCGTCCCTGCTCACCGGAAGCGGAGCGCAGCCGTCGCGCGAGGCCCGGCTGTCACGCGCCGCGCGCTTCACCTGGGCCGCGCATGCGCGCACGGTGCTGGACGCCTATCTGCGGCTGCTGGACACCGCCTCCCCCTGAGGCCGGCGCTCGCGACCCGCGGCGACGTCATCGCCCGGCCGAGTCGGCTGCCCTTCAGGCCCTGGTGACGTTCCTTGACCCGGGAGGAGGTGTTTGCTTCGGTCCATCCGCCGTGCGCCTCTTCTTCCTCAATCCCGTGGGCATCCTTGGCGGAGCCGAGCGCGCGCTGCTCGACTTGCTCGCCTGCCTGAAGCAGCAGGACGCGACGCTGTCCCTCCACCTGCGCGCGGGGACAGCGGGGCCGCTGCTCGACGAGGCGCGTGCATTGGGCGTGGACGCGCGGTTGCTGCCGCTGCCGGAGCAACTGTCCACCCTGGGCGACTCCGCCCTGCGCGGGCACGGTCCACTGGAGGCGCTGCGCTTCGCCCGCCGCCTCGCGCCTGCCCCCGGCCACCTCGCGGACCATGGACGCGCGCTCCGCCGCGACGTGGCCGAGGTGAGCCCCGACCTGGTGCACTCCAACGGCATCAAGACGCACCTGCTCAGCGCCGCCACCGCCGGCCTGCCCCTGAAGCGGGTGTGGCACATCCATGACTTCCTCGGCGAGCGCCCGCTGGTGCGCAGCGCGCTGCGGCTCATCTCCCCCCTCGCGTCGGCGGCCATCGCCAACTCGCGAGCCGTGGGCGACGACGCGCGACAGGTGCTGTTCCGCGTCCCCGTGCACGTCGTCTACAACGGCGTGGACACCACCCACTTCTCGCCGGGCCCCATGGACGGCGCGCGACTGGACCTGCTGTCCGGCCTGCCCACGGCGCCAGCGGGCACGCTCCGCGTGGGGCTGGTCGCCACGTATGCCCGCTGGAAGGGCCAGGACGCCTTCCTCGAAGCAGCGGCGACGATGACGCGCCTGTACCCCGCCCTGCCCGTGCGCTACTACCTGGTGGGCGCGCCCCTGTACCAGACGCCCGGCTCCCAATTCACCGAGGAGGAGCTGCGCCGGCTCATCGCCTCGCGAGGACTGTCGGAGCGCGCGGGGCTGGTGCCCTTCCAAGCCCAGCCAGCGTCGGTGTACCGGGCCCTGGACGTCTTCGTGCACGCCAGCACCCGGCGCGAGCCCTTCGGCCTCACCATCGCGGAGGCGCTCGCCTGCGGGCGGCCCGCCATCGTCTCCAGCGCGAGCGGCGCGGCGGAGGCCCTCACGGACGGCGTAGACGCGCTGCTCGTGCCACCGGGCAACGTCCACGCGCTCGTCCAGGCGATGCGCGCGCTGCTGGATGACCCGGCACTGCGAGCCCGGCTGGGCACGGCCGCGCGCCTCACCGCGGCGGCGCGATTCTCACGCGAGCGCTACGCCAGCGAGGTGCTCGCCCTGTACCGCACGCTCGCGCGGAGCAGCCCCCCCGCTGAAGGCCGTGGAGTCCCCGTCCATTGAAGCGCGCACGCCGGCTCGTCACCCTGTCCCACTCCTACGTCGTCGGCCTCAACCGGCGCCTCGCCAACGAAATGGCCCTCGTGGGCGCGGGCACCTGGGACGTCACCACCGTCGCGCCCCGCTTCTTCCACGGCGACCTGAGCCCCCTCACCCTCCAGCTCGAAGCGGAGGAGGCCGCCAGGACGGAGGGCGTGCGCGCCTTCTTCAGCCGCTCGCTCCACGCCTTCCTCTACGGCCCGGAGGTGCGCGCCCACCTCGCGAGCAGCGCGGACCTGGTGCACGCGTGGGAGGAGCCCTACGTCCTGGCCGGCCTGGAGCTGGCGTTGCTCACCCCGCGGCGCGTGCCCTTCGTCTTCTGCACCGCGCAGAACCTGTCCAAGCGCTACCCACCGCCCTTCGCGCAGGCGGAGCGCGGCGTCGTCCAGCGGTCCGCCGGCTGGGTGGCGTGGGGTGAAACGGTGAAGGAAAACCTCCTCACCCGCCCCGGCTACGCGGAGCGCCCCGCGCGCGCCATCCCCATGGGCGTGGACGTGGACCTGTTCCACCCCAACCGCGCCCAGGGTGAGTCCCTGCGGCAGGAGCTGGGCTGGGCGACCTCCGGACCACCCGTCGTGGGGTTTCTCGGCCGCTTCGTCCCGGAGAAGGGCGTGCCCTTGCTGATGGCGGCGCTGGACGCGCTCGGCACACCGTGGCGGGCGCTCTTCGTGGGCGGGGGCCCCATGGAAGGCGCCCTGCGCGACTGGGCGGCGCGGCATGGAGACGCGGCGCGCGTCCTCACCGGGGTCCCCCATCACGGCGTGCCGCGCGCGCTCAACGCCATGGATGTGCTGTGCGCGCCCAGCCAGACGACGCCCCAGTGGCGGGAGCAGTTCGGCCGCATGCTGGCGGAGGGCTTCGCGTGTGGCGTGCCGGTGCTCGGCAGTGATTCGGGCGAGGTGCCACGCACCATGGGCGACGCAGGCATCGTCCTGCCGGAGGCGTCCGTTGCCGCCTGGGCGCAGGCGCTCGCGAGCCTGCTGGAGAGCCCCGAGCGCCGGGAGGCCCTGGCCGCGCGCGGAAGGGAGCGCGCCGTCACCCGCTTCGCCTGGCCGGTGGTGGCCAAGGCCCACCTCGACTTCTTCACCGAGCTCCTGGAGCGGCGCGGCTGATTCAGCCCTCGCGCTCCACCACGTCCACGATGGCCTCGGCCATGGTGTCCCACGTCTGCGCCCGGAGCGACTCGGACAACGCGGCAACATGCGGCGCCCAGGCGGCGGCATTCTCGCGCCAGGCCTCCAGGCGCCGCGCCAACAGGTCCACGTCGTCCGGCGAGTCCAGCAGCAGCCCCGCCAGCGCCGCGGGGTAACGCTCCGCCACGCCCGCCGAGCGGCTCACCAGCGCGGGGAGCCCCGCGCACAGCGCCTCATGGACGTTCAACCCATACGCGTCATACCGCGTGGGAGACACCAGCACGTCCGCCGCCGACAGCAGCAACGGCACGTCCTCACGGAAGCCGAGGAACTGGATGCGCGCCCCCAGCCCCCGGGCCGCCGCTTCGCGCTCCCACGCCTCACGCTGCGCGCCCGAGCCCACCACCTTCAGGTCCACGTCCCAGTCCGCCCGCGCGCACAGCCGCGCCCAGGCCTGGAAGAGCGTGTCGAAGCCCTTGCGGCGGTCCCCCAGCGCGCCCACGAAGAGCGCCACGGGCCGCGACTCCGGCCAGCCCAGGGCCGCGCGGGCCGCGCGCCGCGCCTCGGGTGAAGCCGGGCGGAAGCGCTCCGCATCCCCACCGAGGTAGATGACGTGCACCCGGGAAGCGGGGACGCCCGTGGCCGCCACCAGGTCGTCCCGCGTGCGCTCCGAGTTCGCGATGATGACGCGCGCGCGCCGCAGCGCCCGCCGCTCCGAGCGCACGTAGTACCGGTGGCTCACGCGGCCCTTGAGCTGGCGCAGCACGCCGCCGGTGGGCTCGGAGGCATGGGCGCCGTGGACGTAGTGGACCCAGTTGGCCGAGGCCACCGGACAGTTGCCGCCATTGGCCACCACGCGGCCGCCCTCGGCGCGGGTGCGCAGGGCCCAGGCGCGGCCCGCGGCGCTCAGCAGCGGCTCGCCGAGCAGATAGGCGTTCGCGGGCTTGGGCACGCGCACGAAGCGAACGTTGGCGTGGCCCAGCAGCACGTCCGCCACGCGGTGCGCCACGAGCCGCACCGGGTGCCCCTGCTTCGCCAGCCAGAGCGCCAGGGCCAGGTTCGCCCGGTCCATGCCGCCGGTGTCGACGAAGTCACCGGCGATGAGGGTGTACGGTCTTCTCATGGGCCAGGGCGCCGAAGAGCGCCGCGTTGAGCAACCAGAACTCCATGCCCGTCTGGCTCATGAAGAACGGATAGCTGAAGGTGAACGCCAGGGCGCCCAGGTTGTACGCGAAGAGGACGCTGCCCCACAGCCAGAACTCGCTCCGCGGGCCATCCCGGCTGCGAGCGACCCGGAAGGCGAACGCCAGCGACATCAACAACCCCAACGGGTAGAGCAGCACGCCCAGGATGCCGCTGTCGTAGACCCAGGCCGTCCACTGGATTTCGGCCCACAGCGACGGGCGCTCGCGGTCGCCGTGGTCGCCGAAGTAGGCGTTCATCATGCCGTACCGGCCCAGGCCCGCGCCCAGCGGGTACTCGGGCAGCACGTCCGTGAAGGTGCCCGTCAGGAAGTAGCCGCGGTTGCGGTGGTACACCTCGTCGGGGCTCGACTCGAAGAGCGAGGACCAGCGCTGCATCACCGTGTCACCGCCCACCGCCACCGCCCAGCCGAAGGTGGCCACGCCCGCCGTCCCCATCACCGCGAGCAGCGCCAGGAACCGCCCCACCCGGCCGCTCACCAGGAGCACCCCGGCCAGGGCCACCAGACAGACGAGCAGCATGACGGCGGTGGCGCGCACCTGGGACAGGTAGATGCCGAAGAGGCCCACCAGGATGCCGCCCACGCTCAGCACGCGCGTCAAGCCACGCCGTGCCGACAGCAGGAAGCCGCCGCCGAGCAACACGGCGTAGAAGCCGCCCGTGGACGCGCCGCCCGGGATGTCCGTCAGGCCCATGGGCCGGAACACGCGCACGCCGTCCGCGGTCTCGAACTGGAGGCTGTTCACGTAGCCCTGCCCCTGGCCCTGCACCGCGGAGGACAGCGCCGGCTGGAAGCGCCCGGGGAAGTAGACCTGGAGCACGCCCACGCCCGCGCTGGCCGCGTTGAAGAAGAAGAGCAGCGCGAGCGTGCGGCGGAACGTCCTCGGGTCGATGGACAGCCGCGTCACCCAGAGCAGCGGCGCGGCGATGGCCAACTGGATGCCCACCTGCGCCACGGCGGCCAGGGGCGCGCCCGTGCCGGGATTGAAGAACTGGAGCGCGGTGACGCCCAGCGCGGCCAGGATGAAGGGCTGCGCGGGGTGCTTCAGGCTCCGTCCCCGCACCAGCACCAGCAGGGCCAGGCTGACGCCGAAGGCCAGCACGCGCACCGCCACGCGGAGCGGCGCGATGGCCTCCACCAGCAGCGCGAGCTGACAGCCGATGAGCAGGCAGACGAAGAGCGGCACCAGCCGGCCCGACGCCAGGAGCCCGCCCCCGGCCGTCGCTCGCCGCATGGCGGACGGAGCGCCCTCGGGCACCGCCTCCAGCGACGCCCCCGGCGCACGGCGCACGTACCGGCGCCGAAGCACACCCGGCCCTTGGAGCTGGGGCACCGTCACGCGGACACCTCCTGGGGCCCGGACAGCGCTCGCAGCGCCTCCTCCATGCCGCGCAGGAAGGCCCCCGCGTCCCCCACCGCCAAGGCCCGCGCCGGCCCCGCCGCGCCCAACGCCGCTCGCGTCCGGGGATTCTCGATGAGCGCCGCCAGCGCCCGTGCCAGGGCCCCGGGCTCGGGAGGGACGACCACGCCGCAGGAGGCATCCACGATTTCCAGCGCGCCGCCCATCCCCGTGGTCACCACGGGCACGCCCGCCTGGAGCGCCTCCACGAAGGCCAGCCCGAAGGGCTCGGGCTTCACGTTGGGCTGACAGTGGAGGTCCGCGGCGCGCAGCAGGCTCGGCACATCCGAGCGCTGCCCGAGGAACCGCACGCGGTCCTCCACCCCGAGCTGCTTCGCCTGCGCGCGCAGCCCGTCCAGGTAGGCCCGCTCCTCTGGACGCTGCGCGCCACCCGCGACCCAGGCACGCCAGCCCGGAACCCGCCGCAGCCGCCCCAGCGCCTCCAGCAGCAAGCGCTGCCCCTTCCACGACTGCATGCGGCTGGCCTGGAGGATGACGACGTCACCTTCGGCGGCCCCCAGCTCCTCGCGCAGCCGCGCGCGCTCGGCGGGCGCCAGCGCCGGTGGCGGCGCGGGCACGGGGCAATGGCTCACGCGACAGGGGGCGCGTGGATAGACGGACGCCAGCGTGCCCGCGGTGAAGCGGCTGTTGGCCAGCACCAGGTCGGGCGGCGTGACGCGCGCCCATCGCTCCAGCCAGTGCGCGCCGGACAGCGCGTCGTGCTGGAAGAAGACCAGGGGAACGCCCACCGCGCGGACCACCGGGCCGAACAGCGCCTGGGGCCAGATGGCGTGACAGATGACGCCGTCGAAGCGCCCCGCGCGCAGCAGCGCGCGCAGCACGCTCCGCGCGCGCCACACGGACCAGGGACGCCCCGTCCTCGCGGGCCCCAGCACGTGCAGCGCCGCGCCCGCGTCACGCAGCTCCTGGGACAGCCGCCCCTCGAAGCAGAGCGCGAAGGCGTGCGCCAGCGCCGGGTGCCGGCCCTGCTCGCGCGCCACCGTGTGCAGCAACGTCTCGATGCCGCCGTAGAGGTTGCCGCTGGAGACGTGCAGCACGCGCAGGGGGCGGCTCATGCAGACCCCGCGAGGCGCCGAGGCAGGTCCTCGGGGGCGCCCGAGGGAATGGGCCGGCCCAGCGCCTCCGCGTACAGGGACAGGCTGCGCCAGGCCATGACGTCATGCCGGAACTCCGCCACCGCCCGCTCGCGCGCGCCGCGTCCCAGACGCCGCGCCAGCCCGGGCTCCTCCACCAGCCGCCGGGCCGCCGCCGCCAGGGCCGCCGCGTCACCCACGGGCACCGTCAGGCCCGTCTGCTCGTGGAGGCTCACCCAGGCGACCCCCGAGTGGGGAATCGCCGTGTTCAGCACGGGCAGGCCGCTGGCCATGGCCTCCACCTGCGACAGGCCATACGCCTCGCTGCGGGCGTTGCCGCAGAACCACAGCGCGGTGGCCGCATGGAGCGCGCCCACCAGCGCGTCCGGAGGCAGATAGCCCGTCCACGTCACGCGGTCCGCCACGCCCAGCGCCCGCGCCCGCCGCCGGGCCTCCGCCTCCAGCGGCCCCTGCCCCACCACCACCAGGCGCCCGGGCACGCGGGCCAGGGCCTCCAGCGCGGTGAACAGGCCCTTGTAGTAGACGAGCCGCCCCACCATGAGCCACAGCGGCGCGCCCGCGGCCTGCTCCCGCCAGCGCGCCTGGGCCTCACGCGCGGCGGCGGACGGCTGGAGGTACGGCGCCAGGTCCAGCCCCAGCGGCAGCGCCCGCACCTTGCCGCGGAACGCGCGCAGCAGCGGCGAGCCCGGGACGTACGCCGCGCTGGTGGCCAGCACCCGGCGGGCGCGCGCGTAGAGCAGCGCCTCGAAGGGCTTGAAGAGCGCGCCCGCCACCTTCTGCCGGATGACGTCGCTGTGGTGGGTGACGAAGACGGGCGGCAGCCGGCGCACCGCGTCCAGGGCCAGCACCCAGGTCGGGTTGGGCGTGTGCAGGTGCACCACGTCCACGCCTCGCGCCAGGGCGCCGCCGAGCGCGCGCGGCAGGTCCGGCATCACGTCCATGCGCGCCACGGAGGCCAGCCGGCCCAGGCGAAGCACCCGCACCGGCCCGTCCCAGGACTCGCGCGTGGGGCTGCGGCCCTGGAACTCGTGGCTGGTGCCGGCGCCCTCCGCGCTGTGGTTGGCGCACAGCACCTCCACCTGCGCGCCGAGCGCGGCCTGGGCGCGCGCCAGCGTCTGCACGTGGGCCTCCATGCCGCCCGACGCGGGGGGATAGAACTTGCCCAGGTGCAGCACCCGCAGGCCCGCCCCCGCTGCTGGCGCGTTCACGACTGCGCCACCCCGTCCTTGGACTCCTCGGCGTACTGCCCGTAGCCCTGGTAGCCCAGGTACGAGTCGCCGTAGCGGGGGGCCGAGAGGTCCACGTCGTTCAGGATGGCGCCGTACATGCGCGCCTGCACGTCCGCCAGCGAGCGCAGCGCGCGCCGCGCCGACTCGCGGTTCGTCCTGGCCGCCTTCAGCACCAGCACCACGCCGTCGGACTTGGTGGCCAGCACCGCCGCGTCCGCCACGGCGTTGATGGGCGGGCTGTCCAGGATGATGCGGTCGAAGCGCTCGGAGGCGGCCTTGAGCAGGTCGGTGAAGGCCTGCGTGTGCAGCAGCTCCGCCGGGTTGGGCGGCAGCGGGCCGCACGGCAGCACGAAGAGGCCGGGCACCTCGGTGCTCTTCACCGCGGCGTCCAGCGTGCCCTCGCCCACCACCAGCGAGGAGATGCCCAGCTCGTTGGGCACCCCGAAGGCGCGGTGCAGGCGCGGCCGGCGCATGTCCGTGTCCAGCAGCAGCACGCGGTTGCCGCTCTGGGCCATGGCCACGCCCAGGCTGATGGACGTGGTGGACTTGCCCTCCTGCGGCCCGCTGGACGTCACCACCAGCGTCTTGAACGGGTTGTCCGGCGACATGAACAACAGGTTCGTCCGGATGGCGCGGCAGCACTCCGCCGCCGTCGACTTGGGCTCGCGGTGGACATGGAGGTCCCGCTCCCGTGGGGCCTTGCTGGCCTCCAGCCGCGGCATGACGCCCAGGAAGGCCAGCCCCAGCCGCTCCTCCACGTCCGCCTGCGTGGCCACGCTGTTCTCCAGCAGCTCCAGCAGCACCACCACGCCCAGGCCGGCGAGCAGCCCCATCACCAGGCCCACCGCCAGGTTGCGGCGCACGTGCGGCTTCACCGGCAGCAGGATGGGCCGCGCCGCGTCCAGCACGCGCACGTTGCTGGTGCGCAGCATGCCGGACAGCTCGATGTCCTTCAGCCGCCTGGCCACCAGCTCATACAAGCGCTGGTTGTTGTCCGAGTCGCGCTTGAGCCGGTCGAACTCGATGGCCTTCTTGTTCACCAGGAAGGCCTCCGCCTTCTCCGCGTCCAGCAGGCGCACCAGGTTCTTCTCCTGCGCCACCGCCTCCGCCAGCGCCGTCTCCGCGCCGCGCACCACGTTGCCCAGGCTCTTGAGGAAGTCCTCGCGCACCACCGACAGCTTGCGGTTGCACTCCAGGAGCTTCGGGTGCTCGGCCAGGTAGCGCTCCCCCAGCTCCGCGCACGTCACGCGCAGCTCGGTGTAGCTGCGGCGCAGGTCCTGGATGGGGCCGTCCGTGGCGCCCGGCAGCGCCTCCGCCCACGTCTCGTCCTCTGGAGACGCCTTGCGCAGCCGGTGGATGGCCTCCACCCGCGCCTGCTGGGCGGCGATCTGGATGCGCACCTCGGTCAGCTTCAGGTTGAAGCTGTTGATGCGCTCGCTGACGATGCTCATCCGCGACTCCAGCGACGTGGACAGCATGTCCGCGTCCTTCTTGAAGTCGTAGACGGCCAGCTCGCTCGTCTTGGACTGGGACTCCAGCTCCGCCAGCCGGACCTCCAGCCAGTCGCGCGCGTCGTCCGTGGTGCGCAGCTTGAGGGCCAGGTTCTCCGCCATGTACGCGGCGGCCACTTCATTGGCGAGCAGCGCGGCGCGCTTCGCGTCGAAGTCATCCACCGCGACGTTCATCACCCGCGAGTCCTTCGCGGGAATCACGCGGATGCGCGACTGGAGCAGCGCCACCGCGTCCGCGCCCTGCATCGCCTGGAGGCGCGCCTTCTCGTCCGTGACGTGCGCCATGCCCAGGAAGTCCGCGTCCGTGGACAGGCCCAGCTTGTCCACCACGCGCCCCGCCACCGCCCGCGAGGTGATGATCTGGCTCTGGGTGGCGTAGTACTCCTTGTTGAACCAGTAGTTGCTGCGCTCCTCGCCCATCACCTCCTTCACCTCCCCATCCAGGAAGCGAGGCGCCATCACGTCGATGATGAGCGACGCGCTGGCGGAGTACACCTTGGGCTGACGCAACGTGTGGGCGGCCGTGAGCGCCACCACCACCACCGCCACGCCGAGGACGACCCACTTGCGCCGCCACACCGCGCGCAGGTGCTGCATGAGGCCCGACGGCGTCAGGCCACCGGCGCCGCCAGCCGGGTCGAAACCGGTTCCATCCACGTCACGTCTCCCTGCCGTCCCCTGAGCGATTTCGCGGCCTGGCGGAACTCCGCCGACCTTCACCCACACGCGAGGGGACCGTGACGAGCGTGCCGTGTCCCCGCGGGGTTGTCCATCCTTCCGCGGCCGCCTGGATGCCCTCCATCCGCGCTTCTTCGCGGGCGCGCACGCGCATGCCCGAGCCGCCTGTGCTAGTGAGCCCGGCGTGACGCCACCGCTTTCCTTCGTCCTCCCCTTCTCGCCCGACACCGCGGCCGCCGCCTCCCGCTTCGCCCACGCGTTGCCCCCTGGCGCGGAGGTCGTCCTCGCAGGCGAGGGTTCCATCGACGCCGCCTCCGCGCCCCACGTGCACGTCCTGTCGGTGCCCGGCGGCAAGGGAGCGGCCATCCGCGCCGCGCTGGAGAAGGTGAGGGGCCCGGTGACGGTGCTCCAGGACCCGGACACCTCGTATCCGCGGGACGTCTATGAGGCGCTGGTGCGCCCCATTCAGGCGGACACCGCGGACGCCGTCTTCGGCCTGCGCACGTCGCAGGGGCTGGCGCCGGAGCTGCTGGCGGAGCGGGCCCTGGGCCACGTCACCCGCTTCGTCGCCGACGTGGCGCTGACGGACCCGCTCACCGGCCTGCGCGCCTTCCGCACCGAGGCCCTGCGCTCCGTCACGCTCACCAGCGACGACGACGCGGTGGACGCGGAGCTGGTGGTGAAGCTGGCCGCGCAGCTCTTCCGCCTCACCGAGGTGACGCTGCCGCCGGGCGCGGTGCCTCGCCGGACGCCCGCCGCGCACCTGTCCCGGCTCAAGACGCTGGTCCGCTACGCCACCGTGCGCGACGACGCGGACAACCAGCACGAGGGCTACACCACGCTGGAGCGCATGGACGGCGCCGTCCACTACAACCAGTGGCTGGGCCGCCGCTTCCGCGAGCACCTGGGCCGCCGCGTGCTGGAGATTGGCGCGGGCATCGGCACGATTACGCGCGAGCTGGAGTCCGGCCTGGAGCTGCTCATCGCGCTGGAGGTGGACCGCTTCTACGTGGACCGGCTGAAGAACCTCTTCCGCGGCAAGCCGCACATCCGGCCCTACCTGTCCGACGTGGCCCTGGCGGACTGGGAGGCGCTCAAGACGGAGCGGCTGGACACCATCGTCCTCTCCAACGTGCTGGAGCACATCCCGGATGACGCGGCCGCCGTCCGGCGCTTCAAGCAGATTCTGGCGCCCGGGGGGCGCGTGGTCATCCTGGTGCCGGCGCTCCAGCAGCTCTTCGGCGCCATCGACGAGGCCGTGGGCCACTACCGCCGCTACACGCCGTCCACGCTGCGCGCGGTGCTGGAGGAGAACGGCTTCCAGGTGGAGACGCTGGAGTGGATGAACCTGGCGGGCCTGCCCGGCTGGTTCGTCAACAGCCGCCTGCTGCGCCGCCGCTCGGTGCCCAAGCTCCAGCTCAAGCTCTACGACACGCTGGCGCCGCTGATTGCCCGCGCGGAGTCGCACGTGAAGCTGCCCGTGGGCATGAGCCTCTTCGCCGTCGCCCGCGCCACCGGGGGCGACGCGTGAGGCACGGCCGCCGCGCGGGATGCGGCGCCCCTCCGATGAGCGCCAGGAGCCAGGCCGAGGCCACGCCATGCGCGTGACGCCCCGGCGGCTGACAAGCTCCCAGCCCTCCCCCGGCGGAAGCGCGGCTCCAGCGCGGCGCGCGACGCCCCAGCCCCTCTTTGAATCACGGCCGCCCGCCCAGGTGGCCTCGCCCGTGAGCAGGGCCCCGCCGCCATGAACACCTCGCCCGTGCCTTCCGACGCGTCCCCGACGCCCGCCGTGGCCCCCGTCTCCGAGCCAGGCAGGGCCTCGCGACCCGGCGCCTCACCCGCGGGCGCGCCTCGCGCGGTGTGGGCCGCGCTGGCGGCGCTGTACGTGTTGCTGTTCCCGTACCACCCGGGCCTGCGCTCGCCCAACGAGCTGTGCCGGCTGTGGCAGACGCGCGCGCTGGTGGAGTACGGCACCCTGCACATCAACCAGGCGCTGCATGACTACGGCAAGGTCGGTGACTTGTCCGTGAAGGACGGGAAGTACTACCCCAGCAAGGCGCCGCTGCTGTCGTTCGCCGCCGTGCCCATCTACGCCACGCTGCGCGCGGTGGGCGGCGGCCACCGCCACGCCGTGCCGGAGGTGCCGCTGGTCTTCTTCTCGCGCCTGCTGCTCACGGTGCTGCCCACGCTGGGCCTGCTGTGGCTGGTGCGGCGCTACCTGCGCGCCGCCCTGGAGCCGCTCGTCGCGGACGCCCTCACGGTGACGTACGGGCTGGGCTCGCTGGCCTTCAGCTACTCGCTGCTCTTCATGAGCCACCAGACGACGGCGGTGCTGCTCTTCGCCAGCTTCTACGCGCTGTGGCGCTGCGCGCGGGGTGAGTGGCGCGAGCGCGGCTACCTGGTGGCGGGGGCCTGCGCGGGCGCCACCGTGGCCGCCGAGTACACCGGCGCGCTGGGCGTGCTCGGCCTGGTGCTCTACGCGGTGCTCACCTTCGCCTTCCAGCCCGTGCCCGCGCGCGAGCGCTGGGTCCGCCTGGGCCGGGCCGCGGGGCTGGCCACGCTGGGCGCCCTGCCCTTCCTGCTGGCGCTGATGGCGTACCACCAGGTGACGTTCGGCCACCCGCTGACCAGCGGCTACAAGTACCTCAACGACGCGGGCTACCAGCCCTGGCACCTGGGCGGCTTCCTCGGCATCCGCACGCCGGACCCGCGCGCCTTCACGCTGTCCTTCTTCTCCCCCCTGCGCGGCCTGTTCACCCTGGCGCCCTTCCTCCTCCTGGCGCTGCCGGGGCTGGTGCTCGTGTGGCGCCGCCGGAGCCAGTCGCCCGAGGCCCGCGCGCTGGCGTGGCTGGGCCTGGCCCTGCTGGCGGGCTACACGTACTTCACCTCGTCGTTCTCCTACGACTCGTGGGGCTGGACGACGGGGCCGCGCCACCTCACCGGCCTGGTGCCCTTCCTGCTGCTCCCCGCCGGGCTCCTCCTGGAGCGGCTGCGCGCGGCGGGCCGGAGCACCTGGGCCCTGGGCGCGGCCGCGCTGCTGTGCGCGGTGTCCATCACCGTCACGGGCGCGGCCACCTTCATCAATTACATCCCCGACGACGTCTCCAATGCCGTGGGCGCGCTGGCGCTGCCGCTCCTGCGCGCCGGCTACTTCCCGCCCGGCGTGCTGACCTTCGTGGGGCTGCCGCCCGCGCTGACGGGCACGGTGCTGGTGGCCCTGCTGCTGGGCACCGCCGGCTGGGTCTACGTCAGCCTGTCACGAGCCCCCGGCCAGCAGTGGCCCGCACCGCCCGCGCTGGGCGCCGCCCTGGCGCTGCTGCTGCTCATCGGCGCGTCCCATGTCTTCACCACGCGGCATGACACCGCGGACCGCAACGCCGTGCGCTTCCTCCAGTCCGTCTGGTTGAACGCCCCGGAGCGCGCGGTGACGTTCTGGCCGCGCGGCCGCGGCTGAGCAGGACGCTCCGTGCGGATGTCACGGAGCCACCAGCGACCCAGCCCCCTGGGACGACCCACACAGACAGTCCCACTTTGTCGCTGACTCGCAATTTTTGCGAGGTACGCAAGCCGTGTCGTCGCAATGCGTGTCAGGCGTCACCCGGGGGCCTGGCCAAACGGCCGGATGGACTGACACGGACGCGGCGCGACACCGGGCCTGGGGATTGCTGAGACAGACACCCGCGCTTCCCTGCCGCCCTCCAGGGCAAGGAGTCCCCGGTGCGCTGTCATCCGACCCGCAAGCCCGCATCCGCGCTCCGCGCGCCGCGAGGCTTCACGCTGCTGCTGGCCCTGGGCCTCATCGCGCTCGTCACGGCCGGCGTCCTGGTGTCCTTGCGCGCGGTGAACGCGGAGAGCACGCTCCAGGCCCATGAGCGCCGCTCGCGCGAGGCCCTCTTCGCCGCCGAGGCGGGCCTGGCCGAAGGGCGCGCCGTCGTCCTGGCGATGCTGAACGCCCCCGTCTCGGGGAGCACGGGCAACTACAACCAGGATGTCCTGCCACGGCTGCAGGTGGTGGCCGAGGCGGGCCTGCCGGACGTCGCCTCGGGCGGCGTGCCCTGGCGGGAGCTGATTCCCCAGACGCCCTACACGCTGGCGCGTGGCACGGCCCTCGACGAAACCGTCACGGCGCCCTCTACCGAAATCAACGACGTGGAGGGCACGCCCATCCGCGCCTATCCGGAGGCGCGCGGCGTCTCCTACCGCGTCTTCGTCGTGGAGGATGACGACGACGCCGACCGCGACGCCGACGCCAACGGCCGCATCTGGCTGGTGTCGGTGGGCGAGGTCCAACCGGCGGGGACGGGGCTCCCGTACCGCACCATCATCCGCTCGCTCCTGGAGCACACCAGCACCCAGGGAGGCCTGGCGTGCAGCTACGGCACGAAGATGGGCTGCCGGGGCACCGGCACCTCCGGCAGCGGCCTTCCCACGTTCTGACACGCGAGCCTTCAAACACAATCCGTTGCACCTGAATCGGGCGGCCTCTGGAGCACCGGCCGCCAGGGGGGACATCATGCGCTGGACTCGAACCTGGATGGCCGCGTTGGCCGTGGCGGCGGCGGGGGCCGTGCTCGCACAAGGCCCCAGCGGCGACACGGGCGGTGGCGGCTCGGATGGCGGCGTCAGCAGCCTCGCGCTGTGCATCGACACCGCGGACCAGGACAAGCAACCCGACTTCAGCAGGGACGCGGGCATCCCCAGCGCCATCATCGTCACGGACGATGACCCGCCCAAGCTGCGCCTCAACACCAACCTCAACGCGCTGGACCCGGAGAAAATCATCCTGCCCTTCGAGCAGGACCTCACCGCGCTCATCGTCGACGACCGCGCGGGCAGCGGCGCCTCCAGCACGCTGGGCTGGTTCTATTACGACGAGCTCATCGACGCCGGCTACGTCGACGACAACGGCACGCAGGACACCTCCGATGACGACCGGCTGCTGGACACGAACCACAACGGCGTGCCGGACTTCCACGAGGACCTCTACAACCTCAACCCCTCGCACTACATCGGCAGCGAGGGCCCTCGCTGCAACCGGACGTTCACCCACCAGCGCTGGGGTGACGCCGGGACGGTGACGCTGCGCGAGCCCGACCTGCTGCTGGGCCCGTGCAACGCGGGCGGCAACTACACCGCCAACACGGGGCCTCGGCGCTGGCAGGGCGGCGCCGGCTACCCCGCGCAGCCCACGACGGGCGGCGTGGTCGGACGGCGCGTGCGCGACTTCGAGGCCACCTTGCTCGTCTACGACCCCTACCACGGGCGAGACAACCTGAGGCCAGGCGCCGTCAGCTCCGGCGTCATCGACACCTACTTCAGCGACCGGGGCCTGTTCCCGCACATCCCCAACCTGCTGGAGCCGCGGCACGCGCTCAATGGGAACAGGGGCATCGGCAACCTCATCTTCCTGTCCACCGACGACGATGAGACGTGGTGCCATGAATCGGAGTCGGCGGAGTGCTTCGCGCCGCGGCAGGGCTGGACGCTCGACAACAACGGACAGTTCACACGCACCGGCACCGCCTGGGACAAGTCCGATGACGGGGACGGCATCCCCGACTACAAGGCCAGCGCGTTCGACAGCGCGGGGCGCCTCATCACCGGCAGGAACCCGGCCGCGGCCATCACCAAGGCGGAGGACCAGGTCGTCCCCCTGGGGCGGCTCGCGGGCAACCGCGAAATCGTCTTCTTCCTCGTGACCTACGTGGAGCAGATCTACGGCCCGGCCACGGACTCCTGCTTCATCACCCGCCCGACGACGGATGGACGACAGGTGCAGTGCGACCTGTGGATGCACGGCGACATCAACGTCTTCTTCACCAAGACGCCGCTCAACCTGGACCTGCACCAGAGCACGGATCCGCTCGTGGTGGACCGGAAGAACCTGCGCTCCGAGTGGCTGGACGGGCGGGCCTACGGCCGCCTGGAGAACGACCCGGCCTATGGCGGCGTCGTCTTCCCCAATGACCAGACGCAGAACGTCCACTCCGTGAACCGCCGCGCGGCGCACACCCTCGTCGGCGCGCCACGGGACAACCCCCTGGTCTGGATTCTGGGCTGGGAGGACCAGAACGCGGGCGGTGACCGCACGTACAGCGACATCGTCATCCTCATCAACAAGCAGAACAACGGCTCCTTCCGCTCCGACGTGGTGTCGGACATCTCCCCGGACATCTCGCTGGACTTCACCATCACCGAGGTGACGTTCACCGTGGAGGACCAGCCCTACTACGCGGCGGACGGCGGCAGCCTCGCGCCGTGCTCCCGCGCCGTGCCGCTTCCGGACGGCGGCATGGGCCAGCGCCATCCGGACATCACCTACGAGGTAGCGCTGGACTGCAAGGTCTGCCAGGAGCCCTGCGACACCGCCCACCCCACCTACGTCCAGAACGACAGTCCGAACTGGCTGCGGGTCCCCATCCCGGACAGCGACGGCGGCGTGCGCAACGAGACGGCCGTCCTCCAGGAGTTCCTGGAGCAGGGCCGCGTGGGGACGCAGTTGTGCTGGCGCGCGGTGATGGAGAGCCCGGGCGAGGCCTGCCAGCCCACCATCCACAACATCAACGTCTCCTACAAGGCGCAGCGCAGCGGCGAGTACGGCCGCGCCTCGCTCATCCCCATGGCCAACGCAGTCGTCCACGGCGTGTACGAGACGCCCGGCCGCACCTGGGTCGCCGACGGCGGCGTGGACCAGGTCTCCATCCGCACCTACGACAACCGCCCGGACACCATCGACCGGGGCCACCTCTACCTGAAGAAGCTCTACGAGCCCGCCACGCTGGCGCCCCACGACCCCGCCGAGGAGGTCTGGGACTCCGGCAAGTGGCTGCGCGACCTGATGCGCGACCTGGAGCCCCAACCGCAGGATCCGCTCAACGCCCGCAAGCTCGTCACCCTCAACCCGGCCACCCGGCAGGCCGTCGCCGTGAAGGACCTGATGGCGCGCAACGCAACCAGCAGCCCGGTGTTCCCGGACAGCCTCTGCACGCGCCGCAACGGCAGCGTGTATCTATATGACCTGGACGGCCGGAACGGCTGCACCGCGGATGACCGGCTGGCGCTGCGCGACTGGCTCTACGGCTGGGAGGACCGCCACGCCTCCACCCTGCGCAACCGGATGCGGACCTGGCCGCTGGGCGGCGTGAACCTGTCCACGGCGGCCGTCATCGGGACGCCCAACGTGCCGGCGTGGCTGCTGGAGGGCCGGAACCTGGACGCGGAGCGCCAGAAGTTCGTGGAGAACTTCCGCGCGCCCAACGCGGACCGCCGCACGGTGACCTACGTGGGCACCACGCAGGGCTACCTCCACGCGCTGGGCACCGGCCATTTCCGGACGGGAGACGACCCCTGCACCCCGGGCCGCATCGAGTACCAGGGGTACTTCGGCCGGAGCGGCGGCTGCGGCAGCGACAACGACTACGGCCTGGGCAGCGAGCTGTTCGCCTACCTGCCCTACAAGATGCTGCCCTACTACGTGGAGAACTACCGCCGCGCCAACGACGACTACGCCACCGAGCGCGCCACCCTGGACGCCTCGCCCTCCGTGGCGGACGTGGACCTGCGCGGCACGGACTACCGCGCGGACACCGGCCACGACCCCCGGGACACCGACGAGGCCTGGCGCCCCCGCTCGGCCTGGAACGAGGGCGCCAAGACGGTGCTGGCCAGCGCCACCGGCCCCAGGCAGAGCATCTTCTTCGCGCTCGACATCACCAACCCCGCGGACCCGAACTACCCCGCGCCCCTGTGGGAGTTCGACATGAAGCGGGACCGCTTCACGCCGGCGGGCGCCCCGTGCACGACCACCGGCAACGGCTGCGCTCCGCTGGCGTCGTACTTCACCGGCGCGACGCCGAAGCCCGACACGCGCGGCTCCCGCCATGCGCCCTCGCTGGTCCGCATGGACTTCGGCGCGGACGGCGGCAAGAAGTGGGTGTCCCTGTTCGGCACGGACTACGCCACCGACGCCGGCGCCGTGGGCACCGTCTACCTGATGGACCTCAAGACGGGCCTGCCCGCGCGGGTGCGGGGCAGCGGCGCGCGGGCGCTGCTCGCGGGCGTCGTCACGCTGGGCACCACCGCGGACGTGGGCGCGGGCATCGGCGGCGAGCCCATCCCCCTGGACGTGAATGGCGACGGCAGCGTCGACGTCATCTACGTCCCGTCGACCTCGGGGAAAATCTACCGCATCAACCCCACCTGGTCGAACACCGGCTCGAGCACGCAGTTGGGCAAGGTGCTGGCCTCCTGCGTCGTCGCGGACGCGCAGGCAGTGCCCGGCATCCGGAATCCCTCCAGCCAGCGCATCTACTCCTCCATCTCCGCGTCGGTGGCGACGGACGGCTCCCGCCGGGTGCGCCTCTACTTCGGCACCGCCAACAACCCGGACATCGCCAACGAGCCGGAGGACACCGCCGACCCGCGGCCCCGCTATCACCTGATGGCCTTCGAGGACCGCCACCCGGTGCCCTCCCAGCGCCCCGGCGCCCAGTGCCCCGCGCACTTCGAATGGGCGCGGGAGCTGGGAGAAGGACAGGTCGTCTGGGGCGGTGTGTCCACCACGCAGGACGGCGTCTTCACCACCAGCGCCGTGGGCCGCGCCGCCAGCGCGTGTGATTTGGACAGCACCACCAGCGGCAGGGTCTACGCCTACAGCACCGCGGGCGCGCCGCTCGCGGGCAACGACACCCCCATCGACGGCCACGGCACGCACGCGCCCGTGCTCTATGACAATCACCTGCTCATCGTGAAGAACGGGCAGGTGCGCGCGCTGGGGAGCGGGCCGTACAACAACCCCACCTCCGAATCGCCGCGAAGCAGCTCCCGGGTCCTCATCTGGGACGTGCGGTCCGGCTCCCGCGTCCAGGAGGTGGTGCCATGAGCCGGCGCAGGCGCCACGCGCACCCGCGCGGGCTCAGCATCCTGGAGACCCTGGTCACCGCCGCGGTGCTCATGCTGGGCATCCTGGGCATCCTGCTCACGCTGGGCACCGCGTCCCGCCACAACCGCCGCAACAACAACCTGGGCCAGGCCAGCCTCATCGCCGAGCAGGAGCTGGAGCGCGTGGTCAACCTGCGCTGCGTGGGCGAGCCGCTGAGCGACCCGTGCGTCAACATCAAGCAGCTCGACAACACGGGGCGGGACGTGTGGTGGTCCGCCAATGGCCGCATGTCGGAGACGCCGCCCGTCCCCGGCGCGCCCCCGCGGATGGCCTACGCCCTGCGCCTGGACGTGGACCCACCCTTCGAGGGCGCGGAGACGGGTGAGCCCGCCCTGAGCCGCGCCATCCCGCTCCCCCACGCCAGCAACCTGGCCCCGCACCAGGTCATCAACGTCCGCGTCACCGTGAGCTGGCAGGAGGCGCCCGGCGCGCCCCGCCGCGCGGTGGCCCTGCAGACCCGGATGGCGCCATGAAGCGACTTCGTTCGACTCCGCGCAGAGGCTTCACGCTCATCGAGCTGATGGTGGCCGCCGCGATGTCCATGGTGGTGCTCGCCGCCGCCATTGGCGTGAGCGCCCACCTCCAGCGCCGGGGCCTGCTGGAGGAGCGCATCATGGAGACGCAGAACAAGGGCCGGGCCGCGCGCGACCTGATGGCGTTCGGCGTGCAGCGGGCCGGCGCGGGCATTGGCAGCGTCTCCCTCACCGGAGGCCGGCTTCCCTCCGGCGAAGCCGACCTGTTCTACGCGGTGTGGGCCCGCCCCCGGGCCACCTTCGCGGACGACCCCGGCTTCGCCCCACCCGACGACCCCTCGCTGCTGTCGGATGCGCTGGAGGTCTGGGAGACGGACCCGGCGCGCATGGTGTTCCTGGAGCAATGCCCCCTCCCCGCCGTCGCGGCCTGGAATGAGGACACGTTGTGCCTGGGGGGCCCGCCGCCCGCCTTCCTGGACGACGCGGTCATCGCCGTGGTGTTCCCGGGCACGGACGACGCGCGGGGCTGGGCCTGCGTGGGACAGGTGACGAACCTCGTGGCGGAAGGGGTGGAGTGGGCCCCGGGCATCCCGGGCCGGGCCGCCCCCGCGGAGGGCGACTGCACCCTCGCCGCGGCGACCGCGGGTTCACCCTGGGCCGGGACCCAGCGCCCGGATGAAGGCGGCATGTACCTGCTCCCGCTCGGCAGCCGGAGCTACCGCGTGAACTGGGCCAGCGGCCCCCCCGTGCTGGAGATGGACGCGGACGGCCCCGCGGGCCCGGCGGGCTACACCGCGGTGTCCCAGGACATCGAACAACTCCAGGTCCGGCTGGGCGTGATGGCACCGGACGCGCCTCCCGATACGCCGGTGCGCTTCTTCCCGGACACGGAGACGGGGCGCCCCTCGCTGGCCACGTGCACGCAGGCCACCTGCGCCACGCACGTCTCCTGGGCGTGGGACCCTGGCGTGCCCGTCCCCCCCGACCGGGGCCCGGGCAGCGCGGGCGACGAGCTGATGCGCCACGTGCGCGTGGTGGAGCTGTCCATCACCGCGCGCTCGGAGCGGGTGGAGCGGCTGGGGAACGAAGCGCCCGGAGCGCGGGATGACGAAGGCAACCTCCGGGATGGCTACAAGCGCCGCCACAGCGTCATCCGCCTGGCGCCGCGCAACTTCGCCTTCGACAGGACGGGGGGCTGACATGGAGCGCCGAAGCAAGGGCCTGACGCTGCTGGAGGTCATGGTCGTGGTGGCCCTGGTCGGCCTCTTCGCCACCGTCTCCGTGGCCAGCTTCCAGGGCATGACGGAGCGCCAGCGCGTCAGCGGCGCGCAGCGCGAGCTGGTGATGATGCTGCAGGAGGCCCGCCAGAAGGCGCGCGCGACGCATCAACCGGTGCGGCTGGGCCTGCGCGTCGCGGAGGAGCACGGCGTCCAGGTGACGCGCCTGCGCTGGGAGGCGCTGGCCTGTGAAGACACCTGGGGCACCGTCTGCCCCACCGCCGCGTGCCAGGACAACGCCTGCGGCGTCAGCGGCTGCGTGTGCCCGGAGGTGGGGCCGGAGCTCGTCATCCCGCCCAGGCTCGACGTGTCGCTGCTGGTGGGCCTGTGCTGGATGGAGGCCACCGACGGGAACTCCCCCATCGTCGCGCCCGCGGCGCCGGGTGGGCGGGCCTGCGAGCCGGCCGCCGACGCGCCGCCAACGGAGCGGTTGGTCCTCCTGCGCGACCACGGCACACCCGAGGCGCCGGACTGGAAGCCGGAGCTGGTGTTCCAGGCGGACCGGCTGACGGCGGCCGTACGCCCCGTGGACTGCGACAAGCACGCCTCCACACCAGGCTGCCAGTAGGCGGCGGAAACGCCGCCGTCACGCGTGCGAACGGGCCGCTTCGGCGTATGCTCGGGGGCCCGGGCCTGGCATGGCCCGGCGTGCCATCCTCGAGGAGCCCCCGACGATGATGAAGCGGTTCGTCCTGGTCCTGAGCCTGACGCTGGCCACCGGCGCCCACGCGGAGACCGTGGCCGACGTGTGGAAGGCGAAGTGCGCGATGTGCCACGGCGCTGACGGCAAGGCCCAGACGAAGATGGGCCAGAAGGCGTCCATCGGCGACATGAGCCGGCCTGACTGGCAGAAGGCCCGCGCCGACGCCGAACTCCGCGAGGTGATCGCCGAAGGCGCCCCACGGAACCGCATGATGAAGCCCTTCAAGGACAAGCTCACCCCAGCACAGATTGACGCACTGGTGGGGTACATCCGCACCTTCAAGGCGCCGTCGGGCCCTTGAATATCCGTTCGCGGCCGCGCGTCCTCCCCCTCAGAGAAACGGAGCCCCCCATGAAGAACCTCACTGTCGCCGTTGTCTTCTGCCTCTCCATGGCCAGCCTGTTCACCTCCCTGCGCGCGGACGCGCTGTCGTCGGTGCACATCGAGCAGGGGCTCTCCGCCGCGCAGCCGCTGTCCCTCCGCCCCCAGGGGGACGACAAGGGCAGCGGTGACGACAAGGGCGGAAAGGGCGGCGAGGAGGACGAGGAGGACTACCGCAAGCGCCGCTACGCCGGGCTGTCCCAGCAGGCCGCGCTGGAGCTGGTGGACCCGGGCGCCCTGACGGACGTCATCCGCCTCCAGGCCGCCGTGAAGTTCGGCCAGCGCTGAGGGGCCCGCCAGCCAGGCGTCACGCGCTCTTGCCCGGCGGCCCTCCCAGCGGCCGGGTGACGCGAGGCAGCGTCACGGAGAAGCAGGTCCCTGTCTCCACCGAAGACGCCACGTCCAGCCAGCCGCCGTGCGCCGTCACGATTTGCGACACGATGTAGAGCCCCAACCCCAGGCCCTGGTGCTTCGGCTTCGGCTTGCCCGGCTCGGGGGGCATCCCGTGGAAGGGGGAGAAGAGGCGCGTGCGCAAGGCCTCGGGGATGGGCGGCCCGCCGTTGTGGACCTCCACCCGCTGGAAGAGGGGGTCCTTCGCGGCCAGCCGCACCTGCACCGGGCTGCCCTCCGGGCTGTGCTGGAGGGCGTTGCCCAGCAGGTTCGACAGCACCTGCCCCAGGCGCTCCTCGTCCCAGACGCCGCGTGACTCGCCGTCCACCTCCAGCCGGACGCTGCACTCCGGGTGCGCGGGCTCCAGCTCGGAGATGATGCGGCGGCACACGTCCTCCATGCACACCTCGTGCGGACGCAGCGGGATGCCGCCGGCCATCCGGGCGCGCGTGAAGTCGAGCAACTGTTTCACCAGCCGCGCCATCCGCTCCGCGCTCCCGTCGATACGGGCCACCACGCGCCGGACCTCCGGCGGCAGCGTGTCGCGCGCCAGCAGCGCCGCGGAGGACAGCCGCACCGCCGCCAGCGGGTTGCCCAAATCATGTCCCAGCACGCCGATGAAGCGCTCCTGGAAGCGCGCCTCCTCCTCGCGCTCCAGCTCCTGACGGCGGCGCGCGGTGACGTCCCGGCAGATGGCGAAGAGGCCGTACACGGTGCCGTCGCCCCGGCGCAGCACGCCCTTCGTGGTGTGCCAGATGCGGTCCGTGCCCGGGCCGCCCTCCGCGCCCTCGTAGGTGGCCGTCTGTCCGGAGTCCATCACCTCGCGGTCATGCGCCAGCGTCGGCGCGGCCCTGTCCGCGCCCAGGAGCTCCGCGTCCGTGCGGCCGAGGATGTCGCGCGGCGCCCGGTGGAAGGCGCTCGCGGTGGCGGGATTGATGAGGATGTACCGGCCCGCCACGTCCTTCACGTAGATGGCGTCGGTGGCGCTCTCGATGACGGCGTGCAGCAGGTCATGGTCCCGCCGGAGGGCCTCCTCCGCGGCCATGCGCTCGGTAAGGTCCTCCAGGAAGAGCACCACGCCGTCGTCACACGGCGACACGCGGGCCAGCAACCACATGGTGCCCAGGGGCGACTGCCGGGACACCCGCGCGACCTCCGGCGCCCGGCGTGTCACCGCCTGGACACACGCGCTGAAGAGGCCGCCGTCCCAGACCCACGGCGCTTCCTCCAACAGCCGGTTGTTCACCAGACTGCCCTCTTCTCCGCCGAGCCAGCGCTCCGCCTGCACGTTGGCGGAGACGCACTCGAAATCCACGATGCCGCCGGCCGCGGAGCGCACGCTCCGCAGGACGACCACCGCCTCGGAGAGAGGTTCATCCCCCTCGGTGCTCAGGCACCTGTTGACTCCACGGCCAGATGACATGTCGGCGTGGCCCCCGATGCTGCCGTTGTCGTTCAACCTACCCCCGCAGCAGGGGCTGCGGCCAACCGGTCCCCGGGGTGGCTGAACAGTATTCGAGCTAACCAGAACTTCCGTTTTCTCCTGTTTCGTTCGACACCGGCCGCGCTCCGTCGTTGACCTGACAGGATGAGACTCCTAATTACCCCGGGGCCCTCAGGGTCCACTCATGGACACTCCCTTCACACAGACGCAGGACGGCGGCGCGGCGGGCGACCCCTTCGCCCAGGTGGTTGATGGACTTCGGGCGGGGCAGCGCGTCCGGACACAGGGGCTCAAGGGCGCCGCGCGCGGGCACGTGCTCGCCCGCCTGCATGGCGCGCTGAAGGCGCCGCTGGTCTGCGTGGCGGTGGACGAGGAGGCGGCCGACGCGCTCGCCGCCGACCTGTCCTTCTTCCTGGGCGGCCAGGGCAGCCTGCTGGCGCCGCGCGTGCTGCGGCTGCCCGCGGACGAGGTGCTGCCCTACGACGAGGTGTCTCCCGACGCGGCGGCCGTCACCGAGCGGCTGGGCGCGCTCTATCACCTGGGCCAGGGCACGCGCTTCCCGGCGCTGGTGCTGTCGGTGCGCGCGCTGCACCGCAAGGTGCTGCCGCTGGAGGTGATGCGCGCGCTGGCCGCGCGGGTGACGGTGGGCCAGGACTTCGACCGGGACTCGCTGGCGCGCCGGCTGGTGCGCATGGGCTACCAGAACAGCCCGCTGGTGGAGGACGTGGGCACCTTCAGCGTGCGCGGCGACCTGCTGGACGTCTTCAGCCCGCTCTACGACAAGCCCGTCCGCCTGGAGTTCTTCGGCGACACCATCGAGTCCATCCGCGCCTTCGACCCGCAGTCCCAGCGCACCGTGGACGCGCTGAAGGAAGTGGACCTGGTGCCCGCGCGCGAGGTGCTGCTCACCGACGAGACGCGCCCGCGCGCCGAGTCCGCCGCCCGCGCGGTGGCCGACCGCATCAACCTGCCCACCATCAAGCTGCGCGAGCACCTGGACGCCCTGCGCGAGGGCCTGCCCGGCTTCGGCCTGGAGGGCCTGCTGCCCGGCTTCTTCGAGGGCGGGCTGGCCACGCTGTTCGACTTCCTGCGCGACTGGAGCCCCGAGGCGCCCGTCCTCTACCTGGATGACCCGCTGGGACAGGAGCGCGCGGCGGACACGCTGTGGGAGGAGCTGGAGCGTTCGCACAGCGCGGCCGAGGCCCGGCAGGAGCTCATCTGCCCGCCCGGGGAGCACTTCCTCTCCCGCGAGGACGTGGGCCAGCGGCTGCAGGGGTTCCGCGTGCTGGAGGGCGGCGGCCTGTCGCTGGCGCAGACGGAGCGCCCGCCGGTGCACTTCAGCTTCGGCGGCACCCAGGATTTGCGCGAGGCCATCCTCGCGCACCACGGCGAGGAGGGCGCGCTGTCCCCGCTGGTGGAGCGGCTGGAGCGCTGGCGCGAGCTGCGCGTGGCCTGCGTGGTGGCGTGCGGCACGCTGAGCCAGGCGGACCGGCTGAAGCGGCTGCTGATGGACCGCAACGTGGTGGTGAAGGTCCACACGGAGCCGCTGGAGGACGCCACGTCGCTGTACGAGCCGTCCATCCGCGCGCACCTCTTCACGGGCGAGGTGAGCCACGGCTTCGTGGATGGGCCGGGCGGCCTGGCGGTGCTGGCGGACGAGGAGATTTTCGGCGTGCGCGCGCGCCGCAGGCCTCGGCGCAGCAAGAAGCTGGACGCGTTCGGCGCGGGCTTCGGGGACCTGAAGGAAGGAGACCTCATCGTCCACACCGACTTCGGCATCGGCCGCTATGCGGGCCTGACGAAGATGGAGGTCAACGGCGTGCCCGGGGACTTCCTCATCCTGGAGTACGCGGGCCGGGACAAAATCTACCTGCCGGTGGGCCGCATGCGGCTCATCCAGAAGTTCTCCGGCGGCGACCCGTCGCAGGTGCAGCTCGACAAGCTGGGCACCACGAGCTGGGAGAAGACGAAGAAGCGCGTCAAGGAGCAGCTCCTCAAGATGGCGGCGGAGCTCCTCCAGATTGCCGCCGCGCGCAAGGCGCACCCGGGCCACGCCTTCAGCGCGCCGGACCGGTACTTCGCCCAGTTCGAGGCGGACTTCGAGTTCGAGGAGACGCCGGACCAGGCCAAGGCGATTGAGGACGTGCTGGCGGACATGCAGAAGGCCGAGCCCATGGACCGGCTCGTCTGCGGCGACGTGGGCTACGGCAAGACGGAGGTGGCCATGCGCGCCGCCTTCAAGGCCGCGCTGGACCGCAAGCAGGTGGCGGTGCTGGTGCCCACCACCGTGCTGGCGCAGCAGCACTTCCTCTCCTTCAAGAAGCGCTTCAAGGACTACCCCGTCACGGTGGAGGTCATCTCCGGCCTGAAGAAGGCGCCGGAGGTGCGGGAGGTCCTCAAGCGCGCCAAGGAGGGCAAGGTCGACATCCTCATCGGCACGCACAAGCTGCTGGGCGGCGAGGTGGCCTTCAAGGACCTGGGCCTGATGATTGTCGACGAGGAGCAGCGCTTCGGCGTGAAGCAGAAGGAGTCGCTGAAGAAGTGGCGCTCCCAGATTGACGTGCTGACGCTGACGGCCACGCCCATCCCCCGCACGCTGCACATGAGCATGTCCGGCGTGCGCGACATGAGCATCATCGCCACGCCGCCGCAGGACCGCCGGGCCATCCGCACCTTCGTCATGAAGTACGAGGACCAGGTGGTGAAGGAGGCGATTGAACGCGAGGTGGCGCGCGGCGGTCAGGTGTTCTTCGTCCACAACCGCGTGGAGTCGCTGCCGTCCATCGAGACGCAGCTCCGCGCGCTGGTCCCCCAGGTCACCATCGGCGTGGCGCACGGGCAGATGGGCGAGGGGCAGTTGGAGAAGGTGATGCTGGCCTTCACGGAGAAGAAGTACCAGGTGCTGCTGTGCACCAGCATCATCGAGAGCGGCATCGACATCTCCAGCGCCAACACGATGATTGTGAACCGCGCGGACCAGTTCGGCCTGGCGCAGCTCTACCAGCTCCGGGGCCGCGTGGGCCGCTCCAAGGAGCGCGCGTACGCGTACCTGCTGGTGCCGTCACGGCGCGCGGTGACGAAGGACGCGCAGCGGCGCCTGGAGGTGCTCCAGAACTTCACCGAGCTGGGCGCGGGATTCTCCATCGCCAGCCACGACTTGGAGATTCGCGGCGCGGGCAACCTGCTGGGCGACAAGCAGTCGGGCGCCATCGCCGAGATTGGCTTCGACATGTACGCGCAGCTCCTGGAGGAGGCCGTCGCGGAGATGCAGGGCCAGCCGCCCAAGGTGCAGATTGAACCGGACGTCACGCTGCCCATGCCGGCGCTCATCCCGGATGACTACGTCAGCGACGTCCACCAGCGGCTCGTCTTCTACAAGCGCTTCAGCCAGGCCAGCCACCCGGACGAAGTCACGGACCTGCGCGCGGAGCTGGTGGACCGCTACGGCGAGGCCCCCGACGAGGTGGACCACCTGTCCGAGCTGACGCTGCTGAAAATCGACATGCGCGATCTGCGCCTGCGCGGGCTGGAGGTGGGCACCACCCGGCTGGTGGTGACGCTGGGCGCGGACGCGCTGCTGGATGGCCCCAAGGTCGCGGGGCTGGTGCAGCGCTCCAAGGGCGTCTACCGGCTCACCCCGGACATGAAGCTCATCGCCCGCGCGCCGCAGGGGGCCAGCGGCCACGACCTCATCGCCGAGGCCAAGAAGGTGCTCAGGGACTTGAGCCACTGCGCCCTGCCGCAGGCGTAGGCGCGAGCCTCGGCGGTCCTTCGCCGCCGGGAGCTCGCGCCAGGGCGCGGTTGCCTCTGCCCGAGCGAGGCCAGGCAGCGGACAACCCGCCACCGTCAACGCCGGACTGCAACATGCGCGCGGCGCGGGGCCACGGCGGCGCGCCCCTGGCCGCCACGGGGGAGCAGGCCCCGTGGCTTCACACCTGCCACGTACCAGGTGAGGCGCTCGCGGGCTCAGCGTCCGCCGCAGAAGTGGGCCACGGCGCGCGCCAGGACGGCCTCGCAGCGCACCAGATCCTCCACCGGGACGTACTCACCCGTCTGGTGCGCCACGCGGATGTCGCCGGGGCCGAACACCACCGCCTCCGCGCCCAGCTCCGTCATCTGCGGCGCCTCCGTGCCGAAGGACACCGTCTCCGGTGCGTTGCCGCTGGCCTCGGCGAGGAAGCGCACCACCTCCGCGTCCGCGCGCGTATTCACCCCGCGGTCCGTGCGCACCACCTGGATGTGCGCCTCGAAGGCGGGCTCATCCCGCACCAGCTCCTGGCGGATGGTCTCCAGGAGCTGAGACACGCGCTCCGGCGGCTGACCGGGGATGGGCCGCCACTCCACGACGAAGCGGCAGGCGCCGGGGATGACATTCTTGGCCTTGCCGCCCTGGATGACGCCCACGTTGACGGTGGTGAAGGGCGGCTGGAAGCCCTCGTCGCGGTCCTCCCGCAGCACCGTCAGCGCCAGGTGCTCCAGGCGCTGGAGGAAGCGCCCCGCGCGGAAGATGGCCGACGCGCCCGAGTCCGGATACGCGCTGTGCCCTTCCTTCCCCCGCACCTCCACCTCCGCCAGGCAGTAGCCCTTGTTGGCGCGCACCGGGATGAGGCGCGTGGGCTCGCCGACAATCGCGTGCCGCGCGCGGCCCAGGCCGGCCTCCACCAGCTTCTTGGCCCCCGTCAGGCCGACCTCCTCGTCGGCGGTGAGGACCACCATCAGCGGGGCATTCAAGTCCCTGGCGTTCAGCGCCGCGTGCAGCGCGCAGGCGATGAAGCCCTTGGTGTCACACGCGCCGCGCGCGTAGAGCCGCCCGTCCTTCTCCGTGAGCCGCAGCGCGTCCGTCCAGGCCGCGTCATACGGCACACAGTCGGAGTGCCCCACCAGGGCCAGCGCGGCGCGGCCGGAGCCGGTGCCGCCCTTCACCGCGATGAGGTTCACCTTCTCCACGCCCGCGTCGTCCGTGAACTTCTGGCGCTCCGCGCTGAAGCCCGCGGCCTCCAGGCGCGCCTGCGCGTAGTCGATGAGCGGAGCGTTGGGGCGGAAGGACGTGGTGTCCATCGCCACCAACTCCGTCAGGGTGGCCCGCAGCGCGGGCAGCGTGTCACTCATGGGTAAGACCTCCGGGGACGGTCATGCCACGGCACGCCAGCCCCCGGAAGGCCCTTCCCTCCCCCAAGTCCACTCAGCGAACGACGGCCAGCCTGGGCACGGGCGCCTCCATCGGAGACAGCGACTTGTCCCCCGCGCCCGGCCGTCCCAGGCCCTTGTGCACCGCCGGCGCCGCCGCGTTCACCGCCCCCACGTAGAAGACGCCGTGGTAGCCGTCGCCGTTGGTGCCGCCCCAGGTGTGCACGAAGAAACGGTCGCCGTTGTCCCGGCCCTTCGTCTCACGGATGCCGCAGTCCAGCGTGTCCTTCACACCCTTGCCGTCCACCGCGCAAATCCACGCCGAGCCGCTGTTGTACGCCATGTCCAGCGACACCACGCTGTCCAGCGCGTCCTTCAGCAACAGCCCCATCGGCTTGAAGGACGTGTCCCACGGCAGCCCCTTCCGGGTGCGCGAGTGGATGTTTCCCGACAGGATGACGTGGAAGCGCCTGGGGCCCGACTCCACCTGGTGCCGCACCGTCGCCGCCATCGCGTCCTCGCGCGCCTGCCCCTGCATCGTCGGGTAGTCGAACACGAAGAGGTCCACGTCCAGCCCACGCGCGCGCAACTGGCGCAACTGCTCCAGCAGGTTCGCCACCGCCTCGCTGCTGCGCCCATCCGGGTACGGGCTGCGCCAGAACGGCGCCTCCATCAGCTTCAGCCAGTCAGCCTCCGTCCCAGCGCTGTCCAGGAACGCCGACACGCGCGTCTGGCTCTCCAGCGGCAGCTCCAGCCCCACCGTCACCGGCGTGCCCGCCACCGCCGTCTGGCAGGACGTCTGCGCCACGAAGCGCGGCACCTCGTGCGTGCCGTGCATCTCCCCCAGCAGCAGCACCCCGCCCGGCTTCACCTGCTTGCCCAGGCCCAGAATCGGCAGGCCGCATTCGAAGTCCATCGCCGTCGAGCCCCCCTTCGCATTCGGGGCCACCGCCACCTGCACCGGCTTGGGCGCGTTCTCCTCCTTCATCAGCTTCGGCGAGATGGAGCGGAACACCCGCCACTCCATGACGAGGTCCCGTGAGCCCTGCCCCGAGCCCGCGAAGAAGGAGTTCTCCCCCTGGGGCGTGTCGAACCGGTCCTCGAAGTCCTCCACGCTGAGTCCCGGTTCGGCGGCGACAGAGCCGGTGCCGGCGTTGACATCAATTTGATTCTGGCTGCCAGGCCCCAATCCAACAGCGCGCGTGACGCCCCAATCAATCTCCCGGCCCGGAGGGCTCAGCGCCGTACTGGAGCTCTTGGTGATGCGGATGATCCACAGCTTGCTCGTCGTCGGCGTCTCGCGCTTTCCCAGCACCATGTACCGGTGCCAGAAGCTCGAAATCTTCGAGCCGCCGAACTCCTGGCGCCAGTCCGTCTCCAGCACCAGGCTCCCCTCGTCCTCCTTGTAGGGCAGCTTGTTCTCCGTGAAGAACCGCCGCACCTCCGGCCAGACCTCTTCCAGGGGCCGCTCGTAGATGGCCTCCCCATCCGGGATGAACAAGTCGCTGTAGGTGCTTCCCTGCCGGGCCGCACACCCCACCTGGAAACACATCAACGTCACCACCGCGAACCACGTCGCGCGCATCGACCCCTCCGGGAATCAACTCCCGGAGGAGAAACGCGTCATGCCGCAATGACATATCGACGAGGAACCGCCCCGCTCAGGCGTACAGTGCGCGCGACAACGCCTGGAAGGCGCGGCCACTCTCTTCCGCGAGCGCATGTCGGCCTTCGCGGACGACCTCGCGCCCGCCCACCACCACGTCGCGCACCGCCGCCTTCTCCGCGCCCAGCACGATTGCGGGCAACAGTGACGCCGGCAGCGCCCCCACGAGCGACGGATGATGCAGGTCTACTGTGAAGAAGTCCGCGGGCGCCCCTGCCTCCAGGACGCCGGTGGGCAGCCCCAGGCTCCGCGCGCCGTCCACGGTGGCCATGCCCAGGAGCCGCGCCGCCAGCCCGTCCATGGCGCCCGTGCCCGGGTCCAACACAGCGCGCCGCAGCCGCGCCAGCCGCAGGTGCCCTTCCACCTGCCGGGCCTCGTCCAGCAGGTCCACCGTCGCCTGACTGTCCGACCCCAGGCTGATGCGGGCCCCCGCCTTCACCAGCGCATCCGCGGGGACGATGCCGTCCCCCAGGTTCCGCTCCGTGGAAGGACACGCGCACACCGTGGCCTGCGCCCGGCCCAGCAGGGCCACCTCCTCGTCCGTCAGGTGGACGCCGTGCACCGCCGTGAAGCCCGGCCCCAGCAGGCCCAGGTCCGACAGCAGCTCCACCGGCCTGCGGCCGTGCTCCGCCAGACAGGCTTCAATCTCCTTCGGCTGCTCCGCCACATGCATATGGACGGGCAGGCTCCGCACGGACGAGCCCGCGAGCGCCGCCAGCCACTCCCGCGTCACCGCGCGCACGCTGTGCGGGGCGAGCCCCACGCTGACCGCCGTGTCGGAGCGCACCTCGCGAACCAGCGCCTCCGCCGAGCCGAGGAACGTCTCCACGTCCGGGTCGATGAACCGCCGCTGCCGCGGATTGGCCGCCACACCGAAGCCCGCACGGGCGTACCCCACGCGCAGCAGACAGATGCGCAGCCCTACGTCCCGCGCGGCGCGAATCACCGCGTGCGCCAACGTGTTGCGGTCCGCGTACGGCGCCCCGTCCACCTGATGGTGGATGTAGTGGAACTCCCCCACGGTGGTGATGCCCGCTAACGCCATCTCCAGGAAGGCCTGCCGCGAGGCGACGTAGAGGTCCTCGGGACTCAGCGACTCGGCGGCGCGATACATCGCCTCGCGCCAGCTCCAGAAGTCGTCCGCCTCCCGGCCGAATGCCACGTACTCCGTGCGCCCGCGGATGAGCCGCTGGAACGCGTGGGAGTGCCCGTTGACGAGCCCCGGCAGCAAGGCCCGCCCCGGCAGCGGAACAGTGCGCGCGCCCTCGGGCACGGCGTCCGGCGCCAGGATGTGACCATCAGCGCTGACCGCGAGGCCGCGCCCTTCGTGGAACCGGCCGCCCGTATAGAGGTACTCCGGCTGATAGACGGTGATGTCGCTCACGCGGGCAACTTACGACACCGTCACGGGGCGCGCAGCAGTCGCTGCGCGCCCCGTGTCACGCCAGCCGTCAATGCGACGCGAGCATTGGCGTCGGGTCTTCCTTTGGCGCACCGGAGTTGTCTCCCGCACCCGGGCGTCCCAGGCCCTTGTGCACCGCCGGCGCCGCCGCGTTCACCGCCCCCACGTAGAAGACGCCGTGGTAGCCGTCGCCGTTGGTGCCGCCCCAGGTGTGCACGAAGAAACGGTCGCCGTTGTCCCGGCCCTTCGCCTCACGGATGCCGCAGTCCAGCTTGTCCTTCACACCCTTGCCGTCCACCGCGCAAATCCACGCCGACCCGCTGTTGTACGCCATGTCCAGCGACACCACGCTGTCCAGCGCGTCCTTCAGCAACAGCCCCATCGGCTTGAAGGACTCGTCCCACGGCAGGCCCTTCCGGGTGCGCGAGTGGATGTTGCCCGACAGGATGACGTGGAAGCGCTTGGGGCCCGACTCCACCTGGTGCCGCACCGTCGCCGCCATCGCGTCCTCTCGCGCTTGCCCCTGCATCGTCGGGTAGTCGAACACGAAGAGGTCCACGTCCAGCCCACGCGCGCGCAACTGGCGCAACTGCTCCAGCAGGTTCGCCACCGCCTCGCTGCTGCGCCCATCCGGATACGGGCTGCGCCAGAACGGCGCCTCCATCAGCTTCAGCCAGTCAGCCTCCGTCCCAGCGCTGTCCAGGAACGCCGACACGCGCGTCTGGCTCTCCAGCGGCAGCTCCAGCCCCACCGTCACCGGCGTGCCCGCCACCGCCGTCTGGCAGGACGTCTGCGCCACGAAGCGCGGCACCTCGTGCGTGCCGTGCATCTCTCCCAGCAGCAGCACCCCGCCCGGCTTCACCTGCTTGCCCAGGCCCAGAATCGGCAGGCCGCATTCGAAGTCCATCGCCGACGTGTCCCCCTTCGCATTCGGGGCCGCCGCCACCTGCACCGGCTTGGGCGCGTTCTCCTCCTTCATCAGCTTCGGCGAGATGGAGCGGAACACCCGCCACTCCATCACCAGGTCCCGCGAGCCCTGCCCCGAGCCCGCGAAGAAGGAGTTCTCCCCCTGGGGCGCGTCCATGCGGTCTTCCCAGTCCTCCACGCTGAGAATTGGATTCGTTGCAACAGAGCCACTTCCCGTATCCAGCCGGCTACTCGCCGCCCGGTCCGCCCTGGACGTTCCTACAATTCGGCTGGTGCCCCAATCAATCTCCCGTCCTGGAGGGCTCAGCGCCGTACTGGAGCTCTTGGTGATGCGGATGATCCACAGCTTGCTCGTCGTCGGCGTCTCGCGCTTCCCCAGCACCATGTACCGGTGCCAGAAGCTCGAAATCTTCGAGCCTCCGAACTCCTGGCGCCAGTCCGTCTCCAGCACCAGGCTCCCCTTGTCCTCCTTGTAGGGCAGCTTGTTCTCCGTGAAGAACCGCCGCACCTCCGGCCAGACCTCTTCCAGGGGCCGCTCGTAGATGGCCTCCCCATCCGGGATGAACAAGTCACTGTAGGTGCTTCCCTGCCGGGCCGCACACCCCACCTGGAAACACATCAACGTCACCACCGCGAACCACGCCGCGCGCATCAACCCCTCCAAGAATCGATACTCGAGGAGTGAACGCAGCGCGCCTCAATAACATATCGCTGAAGCGTCGCAGCGGAGGCGTACAGCGTGCGCGACAACGTCTGGGACGCGAGGGAGCGTGATGACGCAAACGCCACGGGGCGCGCAGCAGCCGCCGCGCGCCCCGTGCAATGCCCGACGTCAATGCGACGCGAGCATTGGCGTCGGGTCTTCCTTTGGCGCACCGGAGCTGTCTCCCGCGCCCGGGCGGCCCAGGCCCTTGTGCACCGCCGGCACCGCCGCGCTCACCGGGCCCACGTAGAAGACGCCGTGGTAGCCGTCGTCATTGGTGCCGCCCCACGTATGCACGAAGAAGCGGTCGCCGTTGTCCCGGCCCTTCGCCTCGCGGATGCCGCAGTCCAGCTTGTCCTTCACGCCCTTGCTGTCCACTGCGCAAATCCACGCCGACCCGCTGTTGTACGCCATGTCCAGCGACACCACGCTGTCCAGCGCGTCCTTCAGCGACAGGCCCATGGGCTTGAAGGACTCATCCCAGGGCAGGCCCTTCGTCGTGCGCGAATGGATGTTGCCCGACAGGATGACGTGGAAGCGCCTGGGGCCCGACTCCACCTGGTGCCGCACCGTGGCCGCCATCGCGTCCTCACGCGCCTGCCCCTGGGACTTCGGGTGGTCGAAGACGAAGAGGTCCACGTCCAGGCCGCGCGAGCGGAGCTGCCGCAGTTGCTCCAGCAGGTTCGCCACCGCCTCGCTGCTGCGCCCGTCCGGGTACGGGCTGCGCCAGAACGGCGCCTCCATCAGCTTCAGCCAGTCAGCCTCCGCGCCCGCGCTGTCCAGGAAGGTGTCGATTCGCGTCTGGCTCTCCAGCGGCAGCTCCAGCCCCACCGTCACCGGCGTTCCCGCCACCGCCGTCTGGCAGGACGTCTGCGCCACGAAGCGCGGCACCTCCTGCGTGCCGTGCATCTCCCCCAGCAGCAGCACCCCGCCCGGCTTCACCTGCTTGCCCAGGCCCAGAATCGGCAGGCCGCATTCGAAGTCCGTGGCCGCCACGCTCCCCTTCGCGTTGGGCGCCATGGCCACCTGCACCGGCCTGGGCGCGTTCTCCTCCTTCATCAGCTTGGGCGAGATGGAGCGGAACACCCGCCACTCCATCACCAGGTCCCGCGAGCCCTGGCCGGACTCCGCGAAGAAGGAGTTCTCCCCAATCGGAGCGTCCAGGTAGTCCTCGTAGTCCTCGGGGGAGAGCCCCGGGACGGCCACGTCCCCCCCGCCGTTGCCGACGACCCGGGCCACGCCCCAGTCCAGCTCACGGCCCGGGGGCGCCAGCGCCTTGTTCCGGCTCTTCGTGATGCGGATGATCCACAGCTTGCTGGTCGTCGGCGTCTCGCGCTTCCCCAGCACCATGTAGCGGTGGAAGAAGCCAGACACCTTCGAGCCGCCGAACTCCTGGCGCCAGTCCGTCTCCAGGACCATGCTGCCCCGGTCCTCGCGGTAGGGCAGGTTGGCCTCCGTGAAGTACTTCCGGACCTCCGGCCACAGCTCCTCCAGGGGCCGCTCGTAGACGGCCTCCCCATCCGGGATGAAGAGGTCGCTATAGGTATTGCCCTGATGGGCGGCACAGCCGGTCAGCAGGGCCGCCAACACGGCCGCCGCATAGAGCGCAGAGCGCATTCGTCCCGTCTCCTCGTAAAGCCCCAGCCGGAGCGTAAACGAGCGTGTGACGGGGACATATCGGCCCGGGAGGGCGGCTCAGGCGGGGGCCTCGGAGCCTTCCGCCGCGGCGGCGCGTGCCTGCTCCCAGGGGCGCGTCCGGACGGCCTCGCGGATCCACGTCATGTGGCGCCGCTCGTCCTCCCGGTGCTTCTCGATGAGCGCCCGCACGTCCGGACGCCAGTGGAAGCGCAGGGCCACGTCGTAGGCCCGGTTGGAGAACTCCTCGTTGCCGAGCATGGCCACCAGCGCGGCCTCGGTGCCCATCATGCTGGACATCGCCGTCAGGCCCACCATCGCCGTTCCCTTGAGGTCCAGGCGCAGCTCCAGCGGCGTCCCGCCCGCCTCGTGGATGAGGGCGTTCAGGTCCTGCACGTGCCGGACGTGGTCGATGCGGAACCCGTTGAGCCGCTCGCGAACCAACGGTTCCGGAATCCGGGCCAGGGCTGCGTCGTAGGCACCCACGGCGTCCGCATCGAGCTGGGCCAGGCTGCGCAGCCGGGCCACTTCGGATTTGTCGGCCATGTCGAACTCCTGCGCTAAGGGGCTCGGGCAATGTGAGAAGGATGTTCCCGCAAACCAACCCGCCTCCGGGCCGCGCTGGCCGCCCGCCCCCGGAGCAGGCGGGCGGCCAGGGCCTGGCCTCAAGCGTGCGCGGCGCCAGAGGGCGCGCGTGGCCGCGAGGCCCGCTTGTGGCGCGCGGCCCGGCGGTGCTTGAGGACAATCACCGCCCCCAGCACCGCGCTCAGCAGCATCAGCGCGTTCGTCACCACGAACACCCAGTTGCCGACCTGCCAGCTATAGAGCGTGAACCCCACGGAGGCTGTCATCTGCCCCACGAAGAGCCACTTGGACACACCCTCGCTCGAACCTGACTTCCACTGCTTGTAGACCTGCGTGGCAATGGTCAACAGCAGGACGAACGAACTGAACCACCCCAGGGCTTCGGCCCCCATGCACCCTCCTGGCCAGAGAGGATGTGCATGCGCCCTGTCGGGTGCAGCACGCCCGTCACCCCGCCGGACCGGCCACCGCCTTCAGCCCGTCCGCGCGGCCGCCTCGCGGTGCCGGGCAATCCACGCCCGCGCCTCCTCGGCCGAGTCCACGTAGGCCGTGTCCAGCCGCGTCCCGCCGCTCAGCATGGCGCCCACCATGAGGCTCTTGGTGGTGGCCTTCTGCTCCATGGCCGCGCCGATGTAGACGACGCCCAGGAACCAGCCGGCCTTCGCGTGCTCCACCAGGTAGCGGCGTGACTCAGGGCTGAGGTGCGAGCCGGTGATGTCCGCGGCCAGGTAGAAGCGCTGCGTGTCCGCCAGCTCCCGGTAGACGCCGCACGACCAGACCGACGTCTCCAGGGAGACGGCGCCGCGGAAGCGCGCCCAGAGGATGTCCGGCGCCTCGAACCACGCCTGCTGCTCGCCGTGACGCCACTCCCGCTTCAGGCTCATGGTCCTCCCACGCTGAGACAGGCGCCAGGATAGCCCCGGCCCCAGCGTGGACCCAACAGCCTCCGGGTGCGCCTGCCGTCAGAAGCCCAGCGGCAGCAGGAAGGCCGTGCCGTTCTGCGTCCCCGTCCGGTAGCTGCGCGGCGCGCCGATGACGAGCATCGGCGGCGAGCCGCCACTGCCCGGCATCAGCGACAGGGCCTGCCCCAGCGCCGAGCGCTCCGAACCATCCCCCACCACCATGAGGAACGGCGAAAGCGCGCCTTCCTGGCCAACACCGCCAGCATAGAGGAACACCGCGCCGCCGCCGTCGGACGCCTCGGAGGCGCCTGGCGCGCTCACCAGCAGGTCGGGGACGTTGTCTCCCGTGAGGTCCGTGCCGCCCACCAGCCGCGCGCCGAAGTTCACCGCGCGGTGGCGGTGGACCAGGACCACGGGGTCGAGCCCGTCGCCCAGCGCGCCCACCACCAGCGGCGAGCCCGCGGGGAGCGACCGCATCCTGTTCACCAGCACCGCCTTGTCGAAGAGCAGCACCACCGGCTGCGTCACGCCGTTGAAGGGGACGCTGGTGGCGCTGATGGCCACGAAGTCGCGCGAGTCGCCCAGGAAGCGGCCCGCCCGCGTCATGCCCAGGCCCAGGCCCATGTTGGTGAGCTGCGCCTCGCTGTCACCCGCGATGCGCCACAGGGTGGCCGTCCGGCGCCCGCCGCAGCGCGAGCCGCCCGCGTCGAAGCCCGGCAGGATGGCCACACCCGACCGGGAGCCCTCCGCGTAGCGCCAGGCCAGCTCGTCACAGCCGTCGCTGTCGAGGTCGCCCAGCGACACCGGCATGGACGTCTGGAGGTCCATGGAGGGCATCGTGTAGACGGAGTCACACACCATGCTCAGCTTCGCCAGCGACGCGTCCTCCGGCGCGCGGCCCAGGAAGACCTCCATGCCGTCGTTGCGCAAGAGGCCCACGTCCTCGCGGCCATCGCCGTTCAGGTCGAACCCGCCCACCACGCCGCGCCCGATGCCGGTGCGCCGGCACTTCGCGTCCGTCTCCGGCTCGCAGTCCTTGATTTGATACGGGGCGAAGAGCCGGTACGCCGGCTTGAAGCTGCCGTCCGTCTGCCCCAGCGACACCAGCGCGCCGCCCACGCTCTGGGTGCCGCTGGTGACGCACGCGGCGGGCACCGAGGTGTACGTGTTGTTGAGCTCGTTGTTCGAGCTCGTGCTGCCCGTGCCCGGCACGTAGAAGTTGGACGCGCCCACCACCATGTCCGGCCGCCCGTCGCCGTTGAAGTCGGAGAAGGCCACGTCCACGCCCACGTTGCGGCCCGCGTGGTGCGGCGAGGGCATGCCCTCCGCCACCACGGTGGCCTGCGTGGGCGCCATCACGTCATGCACGTAGGCGCGGCCAATGGACAGGGCGTTGCCGTCGTTGCTGGTGCCGGGGCCAGACCAGCCCGGCGCGCCCGTGAGCACCAGCGGGCGGCCCTGGGGGCCCTGGGCAATCGCCACCGCCTCGCCGAAGCGCTCCACGCTCGGCTTCGCCGGAACCCGGACGCTGGTGCGCGTCCACTCCGCCACCGACGCGCCCTGACGCTGGTACAGCTCCACGCTGCCGGTGAAGGCGCCCTGCTCCGACGAGGCGCGGCCCGCGAAGGCCACCAGCGACGGGCTGGCCGCGGGGCCCCACGTCGCCAGGCCGGCGCCCAGCGTGTCCGCCGCCGCCGTGCCGTTGATGGCCGTCAGCGGCCGGTTGAGGACGGCGCCCGGCTGGAGCGTCGCCAGGGAATGGACGAGGATCTTGCCGCTCAAGCGGAGCGTGCCGTTCCCCACCCCCGACGGCGCGGACGAATAGGGCGCGCCCAGGAGCAGCTCCAGTCCCGGCTCGCCGTCCACGTCCATCACCGCCCAGCTCCGGCCCGCGTTGATGCCGCCGGCCTCGCCGTAGAGGCGGGCGAAGGCGTCCTCGCGCTTCACCTGGGGCGGCCGCTGGGCAGGCTCGCCCGTGGCGGCGTAGCCCGACAAGTCGAAGAGCAGCGCGCCGCCCGCGTCATTGCCGGACTGCAGCCCTCCGCTGGAGCGCAGGTCCGGCGAGTCCGCCCGGTCCGCCACCGCCAGCAGCAGCGCCGGCCGCGTGCCCTCCGCGGGGATGACGCCCAGCCGCCAGGTGCCCTCGTTGCTGTCGGCCGTGTTGGCCGGCAGCACGTACACGTCCGGCGAGGCCCGGAAGCGCGCGCCCTCCGCGCGCGCCAGGAAGACGGAGATGGCCACCTGCGAGCCCGACACCGCGCCCGACGCGTTGTAGCGGGACACCTTGCTCAGCGCCGCCAGGTCCACCAGGCCGTCGCCGTTGACGTCGCCCGTCACCAGCGCGCGGCCCAGCTCGGAGTTGCTGCGCGACACCAGGGCGCCGTCCGGCGTCAAGTCCCAGCCGCCCAGCCGCACCGTCGGGACGTCCGGCACCGGCGAGCTCCGCGTGGACGCGTAGATGTCCACCGTGCCGCGGTTGCGGATGGCGTTGGTGGGGGCCAGGTCGCCCAGCGGCGAGCCCACCACCACGTCCAGGTCGCCGTCGCCCTCGAAGTCCGCGATGGCCATGCCCGAGCCGAACGCCGCGTTGCGCAGCAGGCCGGTGAGCTGCTGCCGCAGCGGCGCCGGGGCGCCACTCCGGAAGGTGTAGAGGTACACGGCGCCGGCGTTGGTGAGGGCCACGTCCGCGCCCGGCGAGGACACCAGCAGCTCCGCGCGCCCGTCTCCATCCAGGTCCCCCGCGGCCAGCGCGTCACCGAACTGCGCCGTCTCCGTGGCGCCGGTGAGCACCCACGTGGGCTCCGCCGGCAGGCCGCCGCTGCCCCCCTTGAAGATGAACACCGCGCCGCCCGTCGGCTGGTTCAGGTCGCTCTCGCGCTGCCCCACCGCCAGGTCCAGCTGGCCGTCGCCGTCGAAGTCCGCCGTCACCAGGGTGGCCACGTCGGACAGCCGGCCGTGCGCCAGCACGGGCCGCGTCAGCTCGTCCAGCACGCGCACCGACACCCGCGCCGTGTCCCCCGTGAAGGGGTCCGCCGCGTTGAGCACCGCCACGCCGGTGGCGCCGGGCTCGAAGGTGAGCCGGCCACCGGCCAGCGTCCCGGGGCCGGACTCCTTCGTCCACGTCACGCGGTCACTGCCACCGCGCGTGGCCAGCGGCACGGAGGCCCCCGAGGGCACGGCGAGGAAGGCCGGCGCGCCCGTCAGCCGGGCGCTCTCGCGGACCTCGTACTGGAGCACCGCCTCGTCACCCGACTGGGTGTCGCGCACGGTGATGACGTCCAGGCCCTCGCGCGTGCCGGCCGTGTAGCGCCCCGCGGGCGTCAGCGTGGCGCCGGAGCCGTCGGCCGTCAGCAGGTAGTTGGCCGAGCCCAGCACGCCGTCGGTGGCCACCTGGAAGGAGGTGCCCGGCCGCAGCTCCGCGCGCGCGGGCGCGACGTTGAACGTCGCCGCCACGGAGACCTGCGCGGTGGCGCTCACGCCCGGACAGCGCGCGTCCTCCACCACCAGCGTGTCCGTGCCCGGCGTGCGCCCCGTCAGGAAGCGGCTGCCCACCAGCTCACCCGAGGAGCCTCCCGGCTCCAGCCGGTAGGTGTAGTGGCCGCTGCCACCGGTGGCCTCCAGGGCCACGGGGCTCGACACGCGCACCCGCGAGGGCTGCGCGGTGAGCGTCAGCGCGGCCAGGCCCGTGCACGGGTCCGTCTGGGGAGGCTCCGCCACGCGGGCGGGCTCCGGCGCATCCGAGCACGCCGCGGCGAGGAGCGCGAGGAGGGGGGCCGCGCGGGACAGTCGGGTCATGTCAGGTACCTCGGGGGAGACTGCGCGTGGCTTCAGGGCCTGGCGCCAGAGGCGGCCCAGCGCTGGATGCGGGAGATGAGCTCGGGGTCCATGGGACCGTCAGCGGGCATCCGCTGGTCTCTCACGGCCGCGGTGATGATGGGGGCGTTGGCCCGCCACAGCTCGTAGCTGTCGAGCGAGCGCGCCGCGCTGGAGGTGTTGTGGCAGTTGCGGCACCGCGCCTCGTGGATGGGGCGGATGTCCTGGTCCCAGCTCAGCGGCCCCGACACCAGGGGCGCATAGTCGAACGGCACCGAGCGCCGCGCCTCCGAGCCGTCCTCGTAGCGCGCCACCACGGACAGGGCGTAGCGGCCCGCCTCCAGCGCGGCGAAGGAGTAGGCCCGGTGCGTGCCGTCGGCCTCCAGGCCGCCCAGGCTGTAGTCCGGCCCCTCGGTGGGAATCTCCGAGCTGCCCAGCGAGTAGACGACGCTCGTGGGCGCCGGGCCCGGCGGCATCACCGCGCGCACCACCAGCCCGTCATTCACGAGCTGCATGCCCTGGTAGAGCCCCTGGAGGCGCGGCACCAGCACGTGGCTCAGCGCGACGGACGCGCCGCCCTGCTGGGCCCACACGGTGCCGCTCTCGTCCGCCGCCAGGAAGTGGAAGTCACCGGCGCCGGCGTCCGTGGCCACGCGCCAGAGGTCCGCGTCCGCGTCGAACTGGAGCAGCGCGCCGTCCGCCCTGGCCCACAGGAAGCGGCCCGCGCCCATCAACTGCCGCGGCTGCTGTGGCAGCTCCACGCGGCGCCAGCCGTTCCGGCCCGCGCGCAGCAGGGCCTTGCTGGTGAGCACCCACAGCTCACCGGCGGTGCCCACCGCGGGCCCGATGCCCGCCAGGGCCTGGAGCGTCTCGCCCTCCGCCAGCGGCGCGCTCGGCGTGAGCACGCGGTAGTTCGTGGTGCTGAGGGCCGCCGCGACGCTCAGCCCGCCTTCGTGCAGGAACCACACGCCCGGCAGGTTCTCCGGCGAGGGCGCCGCCGCCAGCGAGGTGATGCCCGTCACCGACGCGCCGTCCACCTTCAGCTCGGCCAGCGTGCCTTCCTGGAGGCGGAACAGGCCGCGCGTGTGCGCCAGCCACACCGCGCCGTCCGCGGACTGCGCGGTGGCGATGACGCCCTGCCCCAGCGCGTCGCGCCACGGCGGCGCGATGAGCCAGCCGGACTCCGCCAGGAAGAGCCCGGTCTGCGTCTCCACCAGGGCGCTGTGGGGCCCCAGCCGGAAGACGCCGAGGATGCCCCCCGCCGCCACCGCGTTGCCCGGGTGCGGCTCCAGCGCCCCCAGCGTGCCGTCCAGCCGCAGCCGGACGAGCTCGCGGGAGGCCGTGGCGAAGACGCCGCCGCCCGCCTGGTCCGCGAAGCCGGAGACCGGCGCCAGGGCCGTGATGGCCGGGACCTGGGCCGGCTGGAACGGCGTCGGCTCGGGCTTGTCGAGCGGGAGCGAGCCGTCCTCCCCGCATGCCCCCAGGACGACGAGCGAGAGCAGGGAGAGGACGGCGGAGGCGGAAGCCCTCGAATGGATGCGCATGCGGATGGACGGCTCGGGCTCAGGCGAGGATGGGGCGCAGCGGCTCGACGCGGGTGATGCTGTAGTCCAGCCCGGCGGACGCCAGCACCGTGGCGATGACGTGCTCGGGGAGGATGTTCTCGCCGTTCGGGTCCGACGCGCCGGTGCGCAGGTCGAAGGTGCCCGGCGCCATGCCAATGTCGCCGCTGCGGCCGAAGACGAAGTTGTGCTTGATGCCGGCGCCCATCAGCAGCGCGGAGTTGCTCAGGTGGTGGTCACGGCCACCGGAGCTGTTGATGAGCGGCGTGCGGGAGAACTCGGAGAACACCATGATGGTGGTGTGGTCCATGAACTTGCCACCCGCAGGGTGGTCGCTCTCGCGCAGGTCCTTCACCAGCATGGCCAGGGCGTCGAAGCCGCGGCGCTGGTTGCTGGCCTGCGTGAGCTGGCTGCCGAAGTGCGTGTCCAGGCCGCCCGTGAGGTTGATGGTGACGCACTGGGCAATGCCCTTCTTCAGCGCGGTGGCCACCGTGGCGGCGCGGCCGCGCTCGCCGTTCACGTCGTTGAGGTTGTTCAGGTTGTACTTCGTGCGGATGACCTTCATCTCCGGGCCGTGCGGCTGGTTCTCCGCCGCGAGGAAGTCGAACGACTTGTCCAGGCCCTGGGACTGGATGAGCCGCATCTGCTCCTGGCTGTTGGCGTAGGTGGTGCCCACCCCGCGCGCGCCGTAGGCCGCCTGCTCGCAGTTGACGGGCTGGCCGCGGAAGTCGAGGAGCTGCTTCTCGATTTCGCTGTCCAGCGCGTCGGCGCTGCCCTTCAGCGTCAGAATCAGGTCGTCCCGCCGGCTGACGCGCAGCGCGTTGGCGTAGCCGCCGTACCGGTCGTTGTACGACTCCACGTTGTAGGAGATGGAGGCGATGGGCACGCGCGGCTTCATCTGCCCCACGATTTCCGTCGCCGTGGAGGAGCCGCGGGCCGCGCTGCCAATGGGCATCTTCCCGGTGAGGAAGTAGCGGTAGCCCACCTCGTGGCCCAGCGTGTTCATGTTGATGCCGCGCACCACGGTCATCAGGTCGTAGTGTTTGGCCAGCTCGTTGCCCACCGCGGGCCCGAAGTCGATGTTGGACCGGCCCACGCCCGGCAGCTCCGCGGGGATGAGGGGACGGGCCTCGAAGCTGGCGTTGTTGATCTGGTCGTAGCCGGGGAGGATTTTCGTCTCCGAGGCCCGCTCCGCGGTGAACTCGGTCGGGTCCCGGGGGTCGAAGGCCAGGAGCTGGTCCCACCCCCCGTTGAAGTAGACGAAGACGAAGCAGCGGTCCGCGGGCGCCAGGTCCGTCGCCTGGGCGAAGGCGCGGAAGGGCAGGCCCCCCAGCAGGGTGGAGCCCATGAAGCCGGCGGTGGCCTTGAGGAAGGTGCGGCGCCCGTGGGCGCAGCCCTGGGAGCAATTCTCGTCGTGGCGGTTCTTCTTCATCGCGGTCACTCCGAGCGTCAGTAGGTGATGAAGCGCGGGTCCGTCAGCATGGCGATACACACCACGGCCAACGTCTCATGGCGCTTGGAAGAGGACAGGGTCTGCACCCGGGCCGCGGCCTGGGTGAAGAAGGACGTCCACTTCGTGAGCTCCTCGCCCGACAGCGGCGAACCCCAGAAGCGGGTGGACATGTAGACGAGCTGCGCGCGCACCTGCGCGTCCGTCAGCTTCGTCAGGTCATCCCACTTCTCCGGCAGCATCCGTCCCATGGTGCGCGCCGCCGGGTCCGTCATGCGCATCTCGGCGGACGCCTGGTTGATGCACACCTTGCGCGCGCCGTCCTCCAGGAACTTGGCGAACACCAGGTTGGGCTCGATGTTCTCGCTCACCACCAGGGCGTAGTCCGCGCGCCCCATGGAGGTCGCGCGGGAGTCCAGGTCGCTCCAGCGCTGGCCCACCGCCCCGACGATGGCGGCGTCCAGTTGGGACACGGTGAGCCGGCGCGGCGCGCGGCCCACGCTGCCCTCCTGGGCCTCCGGGTCCGGCAGGGGCGTGAAGTCCCCCGGCTGATGCGGGTTGGCGATGGGCTCGATGATGCCGTCGGAGGACTTCGCTTCATCCTGCGTACAGCCGGTGGCCAGCGCGAGCAGCGCGGCGGTCAAGACGAGGCGGCGCATCAGTCAATCCTCCGGTAGGCGTCGGACGTCACCACGCGCTCGATGAGCGCCTTGAGGCGGTGGCCATTGCGCGCGAAGTCCTGGGCCAGGGGCGCCAGGTACATGCGCTGCTCCTCCGCGGTCATCGGGCGGCCCAGGAACTCGCTCCAGATGCGCCGCACCGTGCAGCGCTCCAGGTCACCCGACTGGAGCATCTTCTGCACCAGCAGCGCGGGGCCGGCCTCGATGTTCTGCTCCTCGTCCGGCGTGCGGTACAGGTACGTCTTGAGCATGCCCAGGCTGCTGGCGCCGTCACCGTCGTAGGCCTGCATGATGTACTGGCTGCACTCGCCGCCGCAGTTGGTGTCGCCGTTGAGCGCGCAGTCCCGGCACTTCGGGTCGAAGCGGGGGAACTGGTCGGGCGCCAGGAACTGCGCGGAGCGCTCCGCGTAGCGGCCCCAGTGCGCGCCGGTGGGTTCAATCGTAGCGTGGCAGTAGTTGCAGCCGCAGCGCACCGCCAGGTTGTTCTCCCGGTTGCACGCGTCCTCCGGCGCGGGCGACGCGGCCCCCGTCGGCGGCGAGAAGGTCTTGCAGAGGAACGCCTCGTAGAAGTGGTTCACCCGCGCGCGGTGCGTGGGGAAGCGGTAGAGGTAGGACGGCGTGGTGAGCACGCCCGAGTGGCCCTCGTCGCGCGTGTACTCCCGCCAGGTGTCCGCGTCGGTGTACGCGATGGCGGGCACGGCGCCCGGCGCGGTGGGCGCCGTCACGTTGAAGACGCCCACGCCCTGCGCGCCGCGGAAGTACGCCGACAAGGTGCCGTTCACGAACGAGCGGCGCGTGGTGAGGATGTTGAAGTAGGGCTCGTCGCGCTGCACCACCGACTCGGCGATGCGCAGCGGCTCGTCGTTGAAGGCGGCCACGCGCAGGCTGTGCACGTTCTCAATGTCCTGCGCGGCGATGGCCGGCGTCTCACAGCGGCGCATGCCCACGCCGCAGCCGCAGCTCCGGTCGCTGGAGAAGCGGGCCGTCTCACACGACTGCATGTTCCAGGGGTTGTGGGTGCGCTCCTGCGCGTCAATGGCGCACACCTTGACGGTCTCCGGCGTCTTGTCCGTGCCCCAGTACGGCGCGGGCTTGTTCACGAAGCCCTCGCGCAGCACGCAGCCGCGCTGCACCCCGTAGTTGCCCCGGAGGCCGTTGCGCAGCTCCAAATCCAACGTGCAGCGCTTCAGCTCGGTGAGCGCCGGCTTGGAGTCCGGGTTCGGGTGCTTGAACGCGCGCACCCGCGTGCCATCCATCTCCTCCACCGTCAGCGCGCTGGTCGTGGTCTTCCGCGGGTCCGGCTTGCAGATGAAGGCCCCGGCGCTGGCGCCCGAGCCGCGCTGGTCACAGAAGTAGAGGTACCTGTGCTCGGGGTGGCTGGTGCTCGCCAGGTCCGAGCACTTCGCCGGAGTGTTCGCCGACACGGGCTGAAGCGCCGTGCACTGGTAGTAGTTCGTGTCGTAGTCGTAGCTGACGGCCAGCGGCACGCCCTGGTCGTCGTGGCACTTCGTCCGGGGCTGCGCGGTGAGCGGCGCGGCGTGTGCGTCCGGCTGCGCCGCCGTGAGGCACTCGTCCTGCGCGATGTCGGAGTCGCACGTCGCGCCGTTCGCGCCGCGCAGCGTCGTCGCGGGGTTGCCCGCCACGCCATAAGCCGTGGTGATGCCGTTCCCCGTCACCCGCGAGTTCTGGTTGTTGTTGAGGCTGCTGGAGAGATTCGAACGCAGCAGCGAGCGGTGGTAGCCGCGGATGCGCGCGTTGAACTCCTCCTTCGTCATCATCGCGCGGATGTCCTCCACGTCGATGCGGCCCTTGGCCTGGGCGGCCTGGTACTCCTCGTAGGTGGGAGGACGGCCGAGCAGGTCCAGCGACAGCTGCCGCAGATGCCGCTCCAACGGCACCTTCGCGACCACTGGTGAACAGACAGCCTCCTCTTGAGCGGAGGCCGGCAGGGCCAGCAAGAAGGCGGCACCAGCCAGGCAGGCGAGGTAGCGCACACGGAGCACGGGGGGGACCTCCGGATGGGGGGGGTCGGGGGAGACCGCTCCCAGTATGCAGGAATTACCGTTTCAAGATCCAGTAATGGCAGATGAAACACCTTCTCCCACATACAGCGCCGGGTCGTCGCACCCCCTTGGCGGGAGTTGCAACGAAGTCCGCCGCGCGAGAGATAGGGCCCATGTCGAACGCCGCCCCCGCCACGGTGCCGCCCCGGGTCAGTGACCGGGCCTTCTTCATCTTCACCGCCGTGGTCTCCGCCGTGGCGCTGGCCTTCATCGGCTGGATTCTGATGGTGCGCAGCGGCGGCCCGGTGGACGGGGTGAACCTGCGCTTCATGCCGGCGGTGAACGCGGGCCTCAACGCCACGGCGGCGGCGCTGCTCATCGCCGGGTGGGTGGCGATCAGACGGGGCGCGCGGCAGGTGCACCAGTACCTGATGGTGTCCGCCTTCACGGCGTCCGCCGTCTTCCTGGTCGGCTATCTGGCCTACCACTTCGTGCATGGCGACACGCGTTATGTGGGCGCCTGGCGCGGGCTGTACCTGAGCATCCTGGCCAGCCACGTGCTGCTCTCCATGCCCGTGGTGCCCATGGCGCTGGTGGCCTTCTATTTCACGTGGCGCCAGGACTACACCCGGCACCGCAAGGTGACGCGGTGGCTGGCCCCCATCTGGGTCTACGTGTCGGTGACGGGCGTCGTCGTGTACTTCATGCTGCGCGGCGGCGTGCCCGCGGTGCCGTGACGCGCGGATTCACGACGTCGATGACGCGGGCTCGGCCAGCGCGTCCGGCGGCGCTCCAGCGTCCAGGCTTCCTGAACGCACCGCGACACGCGGCAGCGTCACGGTGAAGGTGGCGCCGCGTCCCTCCTGGCTCGCCACGTGGATGGTGCCTCCGTGCAGCCGCACCATGCGGCGCGCGCTGGCCAACCCCACCCCGCTGCCGGTGACGTCCGGTGACACGTTGCGTCCGCGGCGGAAGCGCTCGAAGACGTAGGGCAGGTCCTCGGCGGGGATGCCCATGCCCTCGTCCGCCACCTGGAGCCGCACGCGCGCCGCCGGGCCGTCCGCTTCCGTCGACAGCGTCACCGTGACGGTGGTGTCCGCGGCGCTGTACTTCACCGCGTTGCCCAGCAGGTTCTCCAGCACGCGCTCCAGCGCGCGCGAGTCCCACTCGCCGGTGAAGTCCTCGCCCTCCGAATGCAGCACGAAGCGGTGCTGGCCGGAGGCCTCCAGCGCATGCACCTTGGAGCGCACCATCGCCAGCAAGTCCAGGGGCTCGCGGTTCAGGGGGGGCTCATCGCTGCGCGTGGCGCCCAGGAAGCCATCGATGAGCTCGCCCATGCGCTGCGTGGCGCGGATGATGTGCTCCAACCGCGGCGCCTGCGAGGCCCCCAGCTCCGTCTTCGCGAGCTGGCGCTGCAACATCTGCGCGTTGAGGGCCATGATTTGCAGCGGCCCCTTGAGGTCATGCGTGGCCAGGGCGAACAGCTCGTCGCGCACGGCCAGCGCCTCGCGCGCCGCCCGCTCCGCGCGCTCGGTCTGCGCCCGGCGCTCCTCCAGCTCGCGCATCATGCGCACCGTGTCCACCGCGGCCCGGAGGCTGCGGCGCACGCGCTCCGCGCTGTAGGCGTCCTTGACCAGGTAGTCCTGCGCCCCGGCCTTCATCGCCTCCACCGCGACGCGCTCGTTGCCACTGCCGGTGAGCATCACCATGGCGGTGCTGGGGCTGCCGCCACGGGCTTGCAGCTCGCGCAGCAGGTCCAGCCCCGTCATGCCTGGGAGGTGGAAGTCCACGAGCGCCACGTCCACCCGTGGCTCGGCGTAGATGCGCGCCAGGGCGTCCTCCGCGGACGACACGGCCTCCAGCACCCAGACCTGCTCCTCGTCGCGCTCCAGGGCCCGCCGCATGGCGAACCGGTCCGCGGGGTTGTCGTCCACCAGCAGGACACGCAGGGTCGGGCTCATGGCGCCGCCCCGGGCTCCTCGGGGAGCCTCGCCGCCGTGAGCCAGAAGGCCTGGAGCGCCTGGGCCGCCGCCTCCAACTGCGCGCCCGGCTCCGGCTTGAACAGATAGCTGTTGGCGCCCTCCGCGTAGGCGCCCTCCACGTCCCCCGGGTCCTCCGAGGACGAGAAGATGATGACCGGGATGCGGCGCAGCGCGGGGTCCGCCTTGAGCTGGGCGAGCACCTCGCGGCCACTCATGCCGGGCATGTGCAAATCCAACAAGACCAGCGCCGGCCTGGACGCGCTCGCGTACGCGCCGCGCCGGTACAGGTAGTCCAGCGCGCTCTCCCCGTCGCGCATGCGGACCACCGTCATGGGGGACGGGAGCCGGCTGGCGATGCGCTGCAACGCGATGGCGTCCGCGTCGCTGTCCTCCACCAGGAGCAGTGAGCGCGGCGCCGTCATGCCGGACCTCGTCCCAGCGTGAAGTAGAAGGTGGCGCCCTGCCCTGGCGAGGAGTCGACCCAGAGCTCGCCGCCGTGCAGCCGCACCAGCCGGCGCGCGATGGCCAGCCCCGCGCCGGTGCCGCCTCCGTACGCCTGCACGGGGTGCAGCCGGCGGAACATGTCGAAGATGGCCTCGTGGAACCGCGAGGCGATGCCGATGCCAGGGTCTTTCACGAAGAAAACGTAGGGCGCGTCATGCCGCGCCGCCGCCTCCGGACGTGGCTCCCCAGGGCCGTGGTAGCCCACCTCCACCCAGTGGGGGGCCGCCGCCTGGTACTTGGCCGCGTTGGCCAGGAGGTTCTCCCAGACCTGGCGGATGCGGACGGCGTCACAGGCGACGCGGGGCAGGCGGCGGGGCAGGCGCACGTCGGCCTCCCCTTCCTGGAGCCGGGAGGCCACCACGGCGAGCGCCTCCTCCACCAGCGCGTGCATGTCCACCTCCCGCCAGGCCAGCTCGATGCGGCCCAGCCGGCTGTATTCGAAGAGGTCCTCCAACAGGGCCTGCGCCCGGCGGGCGAGCCACGTCACGGACTGGAGCTGTTCGCGGCCGTCCGGGGCGAGCGCCGCGCCGTGGTCCTCCAGGAAGAAGGTCGTGTACTGCTGGATGCCGCGCAGGGGCTCGCGCAGGTCGTGCCCCACCGTGCCGCTGAAGGACTCCAGCTCCGCGTTGGAGCGGGCCAGGGCGCGCGACAGCCGGGCCAGCTCCGCGGCATGGCGCAACACCACGCCCACGAGGGCGCCCCGGAAGGACTCGGCCGCCTCCACGTCCGCCTGCGTCCACGGCGTGCTGGCGCCGCGCACGTCCTCGCGCCACGCCTCGAACGAGGCACGCGGATGCAGGCGCGCGTGGCCGGGCTCGGGCTGGGCGGGCTTGTGGGGATTGCCCGCCCAGGTGACGGTCCGCGCCACTTCGGGGCGGAACCAGAAGACGAAGCGCGGCGCCTGGGGGTCCAGGCGGACGGCCAGCAGGCCCGCGGCCACGTCCGCGCGTCCGGCCAGGGGCGGATGCAGCGCGCCCAGCCGCTCGGTGTGCAGGGTGCCGCTCCCGCCCGGCGTGCTCGCCAGCCGCGTCGCCAGCGCCAGGACCTCCTTCGGCGTGGGCGTCTGGCCCACGAGCAGCGGCGCCTCGCCCTGCTCCGCGTCGAGCCGCTCGCCCAGGACGAGCGCCACGCCGGTGGCGCCGGTGAGGTCCATCAGCAGCGCGCCGTGGGTCTCCAGTGCGCTGGGCAGCGACACGCCTTCGCCGCCCAGGCCCGCGACGAGCCGCGAAAGGAGCTCCGCCCGGTGCACGCGGGTGGCCGCGTCCGCGCCGCGCTCCTCCGCGCCGAGTTGGAGCGACAACAGGCGCGCGAGCACTTCACACGCCTGCCGCCGCTGGGCGGACACATGACGCGGTGACAGGTGGTGGCAGGCGATGAGCCCCCACAGCTCGCCGTCCTTGAGCAGCGACACGGAGAAGGACGCGCCCACGCCCATGTTGCGCAGGTATTCGAGGTGCACCTCGGACACGCTGCGAAGCGCCGCGCCGGACAGGTCCAGCGGCTGGCCGGTGTCCGGCAACGTGGGGGGCACCAGCCCCACGGGCCTCGCGTGGACGTCCGCGATGAGCCGCAGCGGGCTGCGCCGGTAGAGCGCCCGCGCCTGCGCGGGGATGTCGCTGGCCGGGAAGTGCAGGCCCATGAAGCCGTCCACGCCTTCGGCCCGGCTCTCCGCCACCACCTCGCCGTGCCAGTCCGCGTGGAAGCGGTACACCATGACGCGGTCGAAGCCGGTGAGCGCGCGCACCCCCTCCGCCGCGACCTGGAGCAGCGCGGACGTCCCCCGCACCTGCCCCAGCGGAGCCACGAGCGCGTGGATGGCCTCCAGCGCGTCCTCCTCCACGCGGGTGTCCGCGTCCGTCAGTGGCTCCAGCTCCAGCACTGACGCGTCGCCGCTGGCGTGCAGCAACGCGGAGCAGGCACGTCCACCGGCCCGCACGCGCACGGGGCCGGTGCCGGTGCCCGCGCGCACGCGCGCCAAGGACTCCGCGTCGAGCACGGCGGTGATGGGCTGGCCGAGCAGCGCGGGAGGCGAAGCGCCCAGCAGGGGCTCCGTGTTGGCGCTCACCACCGTGATTCGGGACGACGCCGCGTGGAAGGCCACGAGCACGCCGTGAGGCTGCACGCCTCCCAGCAGATGGATGGGCTCCCGCTCACACTGGCTCAGGTCGATTTCAGGCGGAGACGGAGGCATGGGCCTGTTCCCGTCGTAGCCAGGCCGCGAAGGCGTCGAAGGTGTCCTGTGCGCCCTTCACGGCACGGCTGTCGAAGGCGGCATCCGCGGCGACGACGGAGGCCTGATTGACGGCCTCGCCGAAGGCCCGCCATCGGGGCCCGACGTCGTCGCCGTAGGCGCGGAAGAAGGCGAAGGGGCCCAGGGGCGTGCCGTCGAAGTGGCGGCGCAGGTGCCGGAGGATGAGCTGGCCGCCCAGCGTGGAGCCCTCCAGAACATACAGGCAGCCCAGGGCCTCGGGCACGCCCGCCAGTGAGGGCAGCCCCCCGCAGCGCGGCAGGTGTGCGAGCGAGGCGTCGTCGTGGCCGAGCGCGCGAAGGTCCTCCACCAGGAGGGGCACCTTCCAGCGCGCGTGGACGGACAGGCCCGCCACCGCGTCGAGGCCCAGCCCGGCGAGCCGGGTCTCCAATGGGCCATAGAAGCCGTGAAGCGCTTCCAGGTGGCGGCGGTACGCCGTGGGCGTGAGGTCCGGGTCCATCAAGCGCACCTGGGCCTCGGTGCGCTCGTGGTGCGGGCGCGTCTCACTCTTCAGTCGCTGCATCAGGGACAAGATGACTGCACGATGCCGCCGTCACCGGCCGGTGGGAACTGGGAACTGTGGCCAAGTGTCCACCTCCCTACCCCTCGGGCGTCCTGGACACGGGCGCCCGAGCCTCACTGGCAGAAGCCGGTGGCCAGGCACGTCCGGCCCCCACCGCACGACAGGCCGGAGGTGCGGCAGTTGGGCTGGCACGCACCAGAGCCCGTGCCGTCGCTGTAGCAGACGTACCCGGAGCGGCAGTCCCCCTGCCCCGTCCCCACCTGGCGTGAACAGGTCGCCAGGCAGGCCTTGAGCCCGGAAGCGGAGTCCACGATGTAGCACCGCGAGCCCGCCGGACACGCCGACGTGGTGCAGTCCATGGAGCAGTACCCGCCCGGATAGTCCGTCACACACACGCCCCCGGGACAGTCCCCGTTGGAGCCGCAAGCACTGCCCACCACCAGCGCCGGGTCGTCATCGATGGGCGCCAGCGGAATCAGGTCGAAGCTCACGTCGGTGATGCGTTCCCCCTCCTCGACGAACAGCGGCTCGAAGGCGTCCACGTTGCGCCAGTAGCCGGTGCGCTCGCCGTCCTCGAAGAAGTTGCCGTCCTGGTCGTCGTCGATGGTGGCCAGCGCGTAGTACGTGCGCGGCGTCAGGGAGATGCTGTACGCGTAGTTCGCCGAAGCGGGCGCAATCGCGACGGCATCCTCGGACGTCTGCCACTCCCCCCGCGCGTCCTGCCACACGAACGCGACGAAGGCGTCCAGGTCGCTGGCAGCGCCCGCCACGCCAATCTTCACCGCCACCGTCGCCGCCCCCGACGTGCCCGAGCCCACCAGGCTCAACGTCACCACCGTGTCTCCCGCGGGCAGCCCGGCGGCATCCACCGCCACGGCCAGCGGCGCCGAGCCGAAGGCGGGCACGCGCACCGTGTTCCCCTGCGGGAACGACACCGCCGCTTCATTGGGCCCACTCTTGGTGGCCGTCACCATCAGGTCGCCGCCCCGGTTGCCGCCCACGTTGCTCAGGATGAGCTGCTGCGTGCCGCTGCCCCGGAAGAACAGCGTGGACGTCGTCACGTTGAGCCGCGGGTCCAGGGAGCCCGGGTCCTCGTTGGAGATGCGGGCCAGCGCCGCGAGCGCGTTGACGAGCCCCGCGCCACAGCCCTCCGGGCACTGCGCGTTGGTGAGCGGCGTGGCGGTCTCCTTCAAGATGCCCTCCGCCGTCGCGGCATCCAGGTCCGGCCGCGACGCCGCCATCAGCGCCACCACGCCCGCCACGTGCGGCGCCGCCATGCTGGTGCCCTGCGAGAAGGCATAGGCCGGCTGCCCGTTCTCATCCAGCACCGTGGACAGCACGCCGTCCGGGTAGCCGTCGCCGTTCAGGTCCTCGCGCATCTCCCCGCCGGACGCCACCACGTCCACGTCCACGCCGAAGTTGGAGAAGCTGCTGCGCTGGCCCGCCAGGCTGGTGGAGCCCACGCAGATGACGTTCTGCTGGTTGCACGGCGTGCTGTTGCGCGCGTCCACGTCCTCGTTGCCCGCGGCGACGACGATGATGGCCCCTCGCCCCAGGGCCGCGTCGATGGCGTCCTGGTACAGCGCCTGCGGCGGCGCCCTGCCCCCCAGGCTCATGTTCACCACCTTCGCGGGGGTGGGGTTGTCCGGCACGCCCGGCACGCTGCCGCCGGTGGCCCAGGTGAGGGCCGCCGCGATGTCGAAGCTCGTGCCGCCCTTCTTCCCCAGCACCCGCACCGGCAGCAGCCGGGCGTTCCACGCCACGCCCGCGACGCCCTCCTGGTTGTTCGTGTTGGCGCCAATGGTGCCCGCCACGTGCGAGCCGTGCCACGTCGAGCCGCCGCTGGGCGTGTCCCCGCCCTCGTCCCGCGGGTCGCTGTCCCGGCCGTCGCCGTCACCCGCGTTCTCCGGGTCCGAAATCATGTCGTAACCCGGGAGCACGTTCGTCAGGTCCGGGTGCGGAACGACGCCGCTGTCGATGACGGCCACCACGACGCTGGACGCGTCCGGCGCCAGGTCCCACGCGGCCGGCAGGTTGAGCGTGGGGTAGTGCCACTGGAGGCTGTAGCCCCGGTCATCCGGCGCGGCCGCCGCCCGCATCCGCTCGTTGCGCACCGCGTACGTCACGCCCGGCACCTGGGCGAGCCGCGCGGCCCACGCCTGCGTCTTCGCGGCCGTCACCGCCTCGCCGTCCAGCGGCTCGTAGCCCACCAGGTGCACGTACTCGCTGGCGTAGCCCTTGTGCACCGCGCGGAAGCCCGGGCGCCGCACCGCCGCCAGCACGCGCTCCGGTGAGAGGCCCGCCTCCTCGAAGCGGAGGATGACCTCCCCCGGAATCGTGGGGTCCTCGCGGGAGGCGCGCTCGAGCGGCGCATGGCCTGGCGCCCATGGGACGATGGAGAGCCCCGGCACGCGCTTCGGCGCCACCTGCTCCCCACGCGAGCGCCCCGCGGACAGCCCTCGCAGCGTCTCCTTCAGCGCCGCCAGCTCGCCCGCGCGAAACGGCGAGCGCACCGTCCGGGAGGCGCCGTCGCCCGTGGAGCGCTCACTGCTCTGGAAGGGCGTCAGCGCCCCCTGGATGCGACCGGTCCGGGAGGGAGGCTGCTCCCTCGGGTCCTCGTCGTCGTCGCCGGAGCAGGCGGTGGCGGTGAGCAGCAACAGTCCCAACGACAGCAGGCGACGCATGCGGGCGACCCCTCGAAGAAGAGAGGGACGGCACCCTAGCACCTGGTGGCGACGCGGCCCGCCGCTCAGCTCGCCATGGCCTCCCCGCCTCCGCCTTCCGTGTCCTCTCCAACGTTGCCGTCGTCGCCATCGTCCAGTGCGCCGACATCCCGTGGCACGCCGTCCACGTACGTCACCACGTTGCCCGGCATCGCCGGCACGCGCGGCCCTGGAGTCACCACGCCCGTGAGGTTGAGCGGGTCCACGCCGGAGAGCTGCACCCGGACGCCAGACGGCGGCTGCCGGCGCACCGAGCGCGCCATGTCCACCGCCTCTGGCAGCGCGAACTGCTCACCCACGAAGCCGGACACGAAGCGGCCGCCGCGCACCTCGCCGCGCGCCTCCATGCGGCGGTAGACGAAGAGCAGCTCGCGCCACGTGGGCGCCAGCGCCTCGCGCATCACCAGGTCGCGCCAGACGATGCCGTAGCGCTGGAGGAAGAGGCGCGCCAGCGAGTCCAGCACCTCGTCCTGCGACTTCGGCTCCGCGGGCGTCAGCAGGCTCCAGCGGCCCGGGCCGCCCCGCTGGAGCAGCTTCTGCCGCTTGCGGTGCGCCGGGCTCTGGAGCACGCGGAGGTTCTGCACCGCGTCCGCCGTCACCAGGCCCCGCGCCACCAGCTCCCACAGCGCGTCCTCGATTTCAGCGGGCAGCCTGCGCGCGCGTGACACCAGGTCCTGGAAGAAGCAGGCGCCGCGCCGCTCCAGCACCGCGACCACGTCCCTGGCCGGTGCGCTCAGGTCCGGCGGCGTCCACACGTCCCCGTCCGCCAGCACCGCGTGAGGCCGCGCCGCGGTGAGCATCCACTCCAGGTCCTCGCGCAGGGTGAAGGTCAACGACGCGTTGCGCGAGGGCGACGCCCGCGAGCGCGGGGGCGCGGGCTCCGGCGGCGTCACCGGCGCGCCCCGGCGAGGCCCGGGCGTGGGCTTCGCCTCCTTCGTCGTCAGCCGGCCCCAGGCCACCTCACCCGCGTAGCAGGCCCGCTCCAGCAGGTCCGGCGTGTAGCCGCGCATGCGCGCGGGCAGCAGGAAGCGCTCCCACGCGGAGGCCGGCGCCTCATGGCCCTGGAGCAGCCGCACCGCCTTGAGCAGCCCCGTGGAGCCACGCAGCGCGTCCAGCTCCTCCAGGTGGTGCCAGCGGAAGAGGAAGCGCATGAAGTCCTGCGCGCTCAGCGGCTCGATCTCCTTGCGCAGCCGCCCCACCGTCAGCCGGTGGATGCGCTGGAGCAGGCGGCGGTCGCACCACTCCAGCGGCGGGCTCGCGCCGTCCGCCAGCGGCGCGTCCAGCGGGCGGAAGCGGCCGCGCAGCACGTTGCCCTGGGACTCGAGCTGGTGCATGGCCACGTTGACGGAGTCCGCGTCCAGGACGACGAGCCGGGCCAGCTCCGCCACCGTGGTGGGCCCCAGCATCTCCATCCGGCCGCGCACCACCTGGAGCACGGCGGCGTCCCGCTCCACGGGCCTGTCGTACGCCAGCACCGGCAGCGGCGGCTGCATGGGCGCGTCCGGGAAGAGCACCCGCAGCGCGCTGCCCCGCTCCGCGGACACCAGGAAGCGGCCCGCGGGCAGGTCCATCCACGCCACCCGGCCCTGCTCGAACAGGGGCGTGGCCAGGCCGCGCGGCACCTGGGCGGCGGGCAGCAGGAGGAGCTGCAGCAGCGCGTCGTGCAGCTCGTCCTCGTCGCGCATGGGCGGGGCCGCGTCCGCCACCACGGTGGCGATGGCCGCGGCGTCCAGCGCGCCGAAGGCCGTCACGTCCTCCACCGGCATCGCGCGGCGCAGGGCCACGTTGCGCACGCGGCGCTCCTCGGCGGGCGCGTCATCCAGGAAGGTGTAGGGCTGGCTGTGAATCATCGCGTGCGCGAAGAGGCTCGGCTCCGGCACGTCGCGCGCCAGCAGGCGGATGCGGCCCTCGCGCATGCCGCGCAGCACCTCGCGCAGGCCGTCCACGTCCATGGCCTCGCGCAGGCAGTCATCCATGGTCTGCTTCACCAGCGGATGGTCCGGCACCTCCACGTCGCCGCCGCCGTGGTTGTCCTGGCAGCCCACCTGCTCCGGGAACACCGCCGCCAGCAGGTCCTCGCTGCGGGCGCGCTGGAGGTTGGGCGCCACGCGCTTGCCGCCCATCATCCGGTTCAGCGCGAGCGCCCGCGTGGCCACCCACCGGAAGCGCGTGCCGAAAATCGGCGCCTGCAGCACCGCCTGCACCAGCACCTCCTCCACGTGGTCCGGGTGGAGGAAGTCGAAGATCTCCGCCAGCGGGAAGGAGTGCTGCTCGCCCAGCGACAGGAGGATGCCGTCCTCCGTGGCCGCGGCCTGGAGCTCGAAGTCGAAGGAGCGGCAGAAGCGCTTGCGCAGCGCCAGGCCCCACGCGCGGTTGATGCGGCTGCCGAAGGGCGCGTGGATGATGAGCTGCATGCCGCCCGCCTCGTCGAAGAAGCGCTCGGCCACCACCGTGGTGTGGCTGGGCACCGCGTCCAGCATCTTCTGCCCGGTGCGCAGGTAGCCCATCAGCGCGTCCACCGCGGGCGGCGACATGCGCAGCTCCTGCTGGAGGAACGCCGGCGCGTCCTCCCGCGTGGTCAGCTCCTCGCGCAGCCGGCCCACCTGGAGCGACAGCTCGTCCGTGCGCCCCGGGGCCTCGCCGCGCCAGAAGGGCACGTTGGGCGGCGCGCCGCGCGCGTCCTCCACCTGCACCGTGCTGCCCGACACGCGCTGGATGCGCCACGCCGTGCTGCCCAGCAGGAAGATGTCCCCGGGCGAGGACTCCACCGCGAAGTCCTCGTCCAGAGTGCCCACCACCTTGCCTTCCGGCTCGGCGCTGACATTGAAGGTGAAGGTGTCCGGGATGGCGCCGCCGTTGGTGAGCGCGGTGATGCGCACGCCGCGCCGGCCCTTGAGGCGCTGGTTCACCCTGTCCCGGTGGAGGTGGATGCCCGCCCGGCCCCGGCGCGCCGCCACGCCTTCGGACAGCAGCTCCAGCACGCCCTGGTACTCCTCCCAGGTGAGGTTCCGGTACGAATACGCGCGCTGGAAGAGGTTGAAGAGCGCGCGCTCGTCCCACTCCTCGCAGGCGCACGCGGCGACAATCTGCTGCGCCAGCACGTCCAGCGGCTTCTGCGGAATCAGCACCGTGTCCAGCTCACCCTCGCGCACGGCGTTGAGGAGCGCGGTGCACTCCATCAGCTCATCCCGCGTCATGGCGAAGAGGATGCCCTTGGAGATGCCGGCCTTGTGGTGGCCCGCGCGGCCCACGCGCTGGAGCAGCACGGAGATGGCGCGCGTGCTGCCAAGCTGCACGACCAGGTCCACGTTGCCCACGTCGATGCCCAGCTCCAGCGACGCGGTGGCCACCATGGCCCGGAGCTGGCCGGACTTCAGCTTCTCCTCCGCGGCCAGCCGGATTTCGCGGGACATGCTGCCGTGGTGCGCCGCCACGGTGCCCTCGCCCAGGCGCTCGCCCAAATCGTGCGCCACGCGCTCCGCCATCTTCCGCGTGTTGACGAAGACGAGCGTCGTCCGGTGCGTCGCCGTCAGCGCCACCAGCCTGTCGTAGACCTGCCCCCACATCTCATGGCTGGCCAGCGACGACAGCTCCGCGTCCGGAATCTCCAGCGTCAAATCCCACGGGCGCAGGTGGCCCACCTCCACGCGCTTGCACTCGCGGTGGGAGGCGCCGGTGAGGAACCCCGCGATGGCCTCCAGCGGCTTCTGCGTCGCCGACAGGCCAATGAGCTGGGGCCGCGCGTCCGTGAGCGCCTTCAGCCGCTCCAGGGACAGCGCGAAGTGGCTGCCCCGCTTGTCGCGCGCCAGGGCGTGGATTTCATCCACGATGACGGTGCGCACCGCGCGCAGGGTGGCGCGCGCCTTCTCCGCCGTGAGGTAGAGGTAGAAGGACTCCGGCGTGGTGATGAGGATGTGCGGCGGGCGGCGCACCATCTGGGCGCGCTCGGAGGCCGGGGTGTCACCGCTGCGCACCTGGACGCGCAGCTCCTGCGGCCGGAAGCCCTCCGCGCGGGCGCGGGTGAGCAGCTCCTCCAGCGGCTGGAGCAGGTTCTTCTGCACGTCGTTGCCCAGCGCCTTGAGCGGCGACACGTAGAGCACCTGCGTGCAGTCCGGCAGCGTGCCCTCCAGCGCCAGCCGGAAGAGCGCGTCCAGCGCGGCGAGAAACGCCGTCAGCGTCTTGCCGCTGCCCGTGGGCGCGGCGATGAGCACATCCTCCCCCGCCTGGATGAGCGGCCAGCCCTCCACCTGGGGACGGCTGGGCTCCCCCAGTCGCTCCGCGAACCACCGGCGCACCACCGGATGGAACGGCGCCAGCGCCGGGTGCGCCGCGTACTCCGAGGCGAAGTCGAGGCTGATTTGCGGGGCCATGGGCACCTCCAGGGCTAGCCTGAACACAGGTACAGCCCGGCGTCAACGCGACGGAACGTCGTGAGTAGGCCCCCACCGCGGGTGTGGAGGGTGGAGGGCGGGCCCCCGGCGGACCGCTGGCCCGGCGTGCGGCCTGGACGCTGACACGTCACGGCCCATGCCCGACACGTCATCCGCAATGCCTGACATGGGCAAAACACAGACTTCACCCACAAAAAGCACAGGCCACCTGGAATCCCGACAACCGTGCCTGGGGGGAATGTGCCTTGCACGACTTCGCGCCACACCGCGAGGAGCGAAGGCATGAGCACAACCTACAAGATTCACCCGGCCATCGGCGTGGCCCGCGTCGGGGACAGCGAGGATTACTACCTCGGCCCCGAGGAGGCAGGAGGCCTGCCCCTGGAGGTGAGCGGCGGCCCCGTGACGCGGTTCCGCGACGCCAACCTGGCGGTGCGCAGACAAGCGGCGCGCTTCCAGATTCACGCCTACGACGCGTCCGGCGCGTACCTGAGCACGGTCCAAGTGGGCGAGCGGGGCGTCAAGGACATCCGCTGGACGGTCCACCTGGCCAACAAGAAGGCCGCCTGGTACGAGTTCCGGCAGCAGCAGGGCGCGGACGGGAACTATGCGCCGCAAGGCAATCCCCCCAAGCCGCACCCGCTGCGAAACCCACGCACCCTGGGGGATGACCGCAACGCGCTCATCCTCGACGCGGGGCCGCGCACCGTCACCTGCCGGGGCACCGGCGGCTGGCCCACCACCGCGGACTGCGCGCTGACCGCGACGTCGGCCCACCCCTCGAACCTGCTCCCCGAAGGCAGCGACATCACCCGCCTGGGAAAGCTCGTCACGGATGCCCAGGGCCACCTCCACGCGGTGGGCGGCTACGGCAAGGCCGGCGTGTCGGTGCACTACGACCTCACGTCAGGTCTGCTGGAGGGCTGGGAGAAGCAACACGCGCTGGCGCAGGACATCCTCCAGGCGCTCAAGTCCATCGCGGACATCGGGTACGCCACCCAGGAGTCCTTCGACGCCGCCGTCGACACCGTCCTCGCGGACCCCAGCCTGGACCTCGGCGGCGACCAGCAGCGCGCGGCGAAGAAGTTCATCCACGAAATGGCCTACCCCCAGCCCCGGCTGGACACGTACGCCAACAACACCTTCTGGTGGGACGACGTCTCGGACGGGCCCGTGACCGCGACCCTGGTCATGGAGGACGACTCGGAGCACGAGGTGGAGTTCCCCGCGTGGGTGGTGGTGGGGCCGCCCGGCTACGCGCCGCAAATCCTCAACATCATCACGCTCTACGACACGCTCTACGACACCTTCGTCACCCAGAAGAACCTCGCCCCCTCGCTCTACCAGGACGGGCAGTTCCAGACGGACTACACGCCCAACTTCCAGGCGGAGCTCCTCCCCATCCTGAGCCGCCCCGCCGTCTACCAGTGGGTCGCGGACGTCGGCCCCACCGGCAATGGCAAACATGACGCCATCCAGGGCGGGAACCTGGGCCCCCGCTTCCTTCACAAAATCCGGAACCCCTCCGACGTCAACGTCCTCACGCCGGACCTCATGCCGAAGATGGCGGGCGACAACCCCATCACCGAAACCCTCCCCCGCAAGTTCCTGACGCTCACGCGGACCCAGTACTTCTTCCTCAAGCAATACAGCGACGGGAAGGTCGACCACTCGCCGCCCAGGGCCACCGCGTCGCCGGGAGCGCTGCTGGACCGCGCCGTGCTGGAGAACTGCGTGGGCGGCGCCTTCTGCCCGGGCATCGAGATGACGTGGATTGCCCGGGACGGGAACTTCTTCCAGGACGACCCGGACGCGGGCTTCCGCTTCAAGCACCGTGTCAGGCCCGAGGGTCAACCGCTCCAGTGGGACGTCAACCCGCACGACGGGCTGGGCCTGGAGCCGGGGGATGCCAGCAAGTACATGGCGCTGCCCTGGCAAGCCGACTTCAACGAGTGCTCCAACCAGCCGGTCCTGCAGACGTCCCTCTGGTGGTGGCCCGCCCAGCGGCCCTACTACGTGAACTACCTGGGAGACGACCAGCAATGGCACCAGGACTACTGGACCCGCCCGGCCCCGTCGAACTTCGACGTGGACGAGGACATGGTCTTCCACTGGAACGAGCTGGGCTTCGTCATCAAGCGGTCGGACGCCCCCGCCAACGAGCGAGGCCCTGACGCCGGGCCAGGAATGCCGCCCGCGCCCACGTTCATCGAAGTGGAGCGGACGTACAAGCCGGACCCCAGCCAGCAGGCCGCCGCGCGGCCCAAGGCAGGCCACACGTGAGCGAGTCCTCTTGCGACGTGGCCATCATCGGCGGAGGCCCCGCGGGCGCGGCCATGGCGGTGGCGCTGCGGGACAAGGCGCCGTTCCTCTCCGTCACCGTCGTCGAGCGCACCGCGTACGACGCGCCCCGGCTGGGTGAGACGCTGCCTCCGGATGTCCGCCTGCCGCTGTCGCGGCTCGGCGTCTGGGGCAGCTTCCTGCGCGACGGACACCTCGCCTCCCGCGGCACCTCTGCGTGCTGGGGGCAGGCGGAGCCGGGCTTCCATGACACGCTGATGTCCCCCTGGGGCTCCGCGTGGCACCTGGACCGGGCGCGCTTCGATGAGCGGCTGAGCCTTGAGGCCGTCCGGCAGGGCGCGCGGGTGCTTCGCACGACGACGCTGCTGAGCGCGGAGGCGCTGGGGCGGGACGGCTACCTGCTGCACCTCGCCCGCGCGAAATCGGGCCCCAGCACACTGCGGGCGCGGTTCGTCGTGGATGCCAGCGGCTGGAAGGCGCCCTTCGCCTCTGCCCGGGGCGCGCGCCGGCTCGTGAGCGACCGCTGCTTCGCCGTGTATGGCGCCTTCACGCTCCCGGATGACGCGACCTTCCCCACCTACGCGCTGGTGGAGGCCTGCCCGGAGGGCTGGTGGTACTCCGCGCTGCTGCCGAACCGGCGCGTCGTCGTCGCGCTCATTGGCGACGGGGACTCCTTGCGCGGCTTGCGCTGGGCCACCCCCGAGCCCTGGCTGGCCCTGCTGAAGCAGGCCCCCGTGACGCACGCTCGGCTCGATGTGTGTGACTTCACCAGCGAGCCGCTCGTCGCGGTGCCCGTGCTCGTCGGGCAGCTCGACCGGATGCAGGGCGAACAGTGGCTCGCCGTCGGTGACGCCGCCTGCACCTATGACCCGCTGTCCTCCCAGGGCATCACCAAGGCGCTGGACTCCGCGCTCCTGGCGGCCGACGCCCTGGAGCGCTACCTGCGCGGCGACCTGGAGGCGCTCCAGACCTACGAAGCCACGCTCAACGAGCGGTTCCAGGAACATCAGCGGACGCGAGGGGCCTACTACCGCCAGGAGCAGCGGTGGCCCCAGGCGCCCTTCTGGAGGAACCGGTGGGAGTCCCTGCCCGGCCCCCCCGCGCTCCCCGCGCCCCCCCGCCGCCCCCAGCCCCTCGAGGTGACCTCATGAAGACGACGTATCGACGTCATGTGATTGTCGCGGCCGGCGCCATGAGCGCCATCGCGGTTGCCCTGCTCGCGAGCGAGCGGGAGCCCACGCCCACCGTCCTCGCGGCGAGCGACAGCGGCACGGATGACACGTCATCCGGGGATGGGCTCGTCCCCCCGCCCTACCCCGTGTTCCCGCGAGGCAACGCCCTGCTCCAGCCCCTGGCCGAGTCCAGCGACGACGCCCAGGCGTTCCTCGACTTCTACACGAAGCAGCTTGGCGTCCAGCTCCCTCGAATCAAGAGCAGCGAGCTCGTCAAGCTGCCCAACCGGAACCTGGACATCGCGCACAACGGGCTGAACCTCGGCAGCCAGAGCTTCAGCTCCTCCCTGGTGTGCCAGTCCTGCCATGACTCGGATTGGAAGGCCCAGGGCAGCGACCTGCCGGAGATGGCGTTCTGGCAGCAGCCCACGGTCAACAGCCTCTGGGCGGACGGCGGCGCGGGCCCCATGAACCTGTCCGCCAACTGGTCCCCCTTCGGAGACTGGAGCGGCTCCATCAAGGCCCTGGCGGGCAGGGACCCGGTCTTCCTCGCCCAGGTGGAGACGACCCGCTCACTGTCTCCGCATCAGCCCAACCAGGTGGACCAGCTCTGCCTGCGATGCCATTCCCCGCTGGCGGAACGGCAGGCCCTGTCGAACCACGTGCAGTTCGACCACTACACCCTCTATGCGACGCCGGAGGGCGCGCCCTACGAGAATCCGTTCCCCGACGTCTCCGAGACGCAGCCGCGGAACGCGGTGTACGGCGCGCTGGCGCGGGACGGGCTCTCCTGCAGCGTCTGCCACGCCATGGCGCCTTCGGAGGGCCAGCCCTGGAATGGCACCGACTACAGCCTCTTCTATGGCTCGGACGGAGCGCTCTTCGGCCCCACGGCCATCTCGGACCGGCTGGTCAGCCAGGAGGAGAAGCGGACGCAGACACCGCCGTCCTTCCCCTTCACCGCGTCCATGAACCTGCGCCCGGGCGCCATCGTCGGGCCTGACGTCGGCCTCAACGCGAAGCCCATGGCCGCGGCGGGGCTGAACCTGGAGACCGCGGCGCACGTGGACGGACACAGCTACCTGCGCGACTCCATGGTCTGCGGCGCCTGCCATGTCGTCATCCTCCCCAAGGTCCCCTCCAACTACAGGCCCGGCATGCCCATCACGGAGGCGAACTTCGGCTACGAACGCCCCGCGAGCTGCGACGACAGCCAGACGACCTTCCGCACCGACGGCGACTTCACGAAGGACCCCTGCGTCGCGCTCGCCTACGAGCAGACCACCTACTTCGAGTGGCTCAACAGCGGCTATCCCGGCGCCAACACGTCGTGCCAGAGCTGCCACATGCCGCTCACCGCGCCGGAATCACCGCACGACAAGCGCGTGCACGTGGCGCAGCGCAACGACGACCTGGCCCCCTTCTACGAAGGCAGCCCGCCAGTGGTGGCGCGTGAGTACAACCGGCACACGTTGCTGGGCATCAACCTGTTCGTCCACGAGATGTTCCAGCAGTTCCCGGACGTGCTCGGGCTGGACTTCTACCTGTCTCCCGACTCGCGCGTCCCGCCCTACCTCCAATCCCCCGACATCCTGAACCGCACGCCCAACCTCGTCCCCAATCCGGGCGCGGAGGACGGCAACACCGCGGGCTGGAGCCAGCAGAGCGCCATCGCCGCCGTCCAGACGCTCACCGGCGCGCAGGGACACCCCGTCCGCCCGAGCCATGGCCGCTACTTCTTCCAGCTCAGCGAGGGCACCTCGACGCTGCGCATCGACCTCACCCGCTACCAGGACGCCCTCCAGAAGGGCGGCGACAAGACGACCCTCATCTGGGGCGCCACCGGCTGGTGTGACAGGCTCTCCTGCGGGGAGCTCGTCGTGCGCACCTACAAGGCGCAAGACGCCCTGGCGTCCACCTCGCCTCCGCTCGCGGCCACGCCGGGCCAGTCCAGGTGGCAACCCCTTCAGGCGAACATGCCCGTGGGCGCGGACCTCCGCCGGCTCGAGCTCGGCTTCACCGCCAGGAGCGGCGAGACGCTCCTCCTGGACGACCTCTTTCTCGCCCTGCGCTTCCCCGACGGCACCATCGCCCCGCTCACGGACGCCAGGCGGAACTACGTGGTCGCGCAGAACCTGCTCAACGCCGAGCAGTCCATCCTGGACCTCGCGTACAGCACGGCCCAGGGCTCCTACGACCCGACACTCCCCGCGGTGCAGCTCTCCCTGGGCGACCCGTCCATCGAGTACGACAGGCTGAACGTCCCCGTCACCCTCATCAACAACGCGGGCCACAAGTTCCCCAGCGGCGCGGGCTTCCGCCGGGCGTTCATCCAGTTCGAGGTCCTGGATGCGTCCGGCACGGTGCTCTGGGCCTCCGGGCAGCCCAACGCGCAAGGCGCCATCTGCAATGGCCGCTGCAACGCCAATGGCGACAACATCCTCGCCAGCGAGTTCTCATCCGACCCCAGCCAGCTCCAGCCGCACTTCCAGACCCTCCAGCGGCAGGACCAGGTCCAAATCTACGAGGTCCGCGTCGTCGACGACCTCAAGCGGGTCACCAGCCTGGAGCTCCAGCAGTTCCATGACGTGAAGGACAACCGAATCCTCCCCGCCGGCTGGAAGCCAGCGAGCCTCCGCCAACCTGGAGAGCTGCAGTTGGGCCTGGACCTCTACCAACTGGCCCAGCTCACGGCGCCCTTGAGCGAGGTGCAGAGCGGCCAACCCAGCATCGAGAGTGACCCGGACTACCCCAGCGGCAACCGCGCCAGGGAAGCCGAGGGGGAAGACACGCTGGTGTACCAGGTCCCCCTGTCCGAGATTCCCACGTGGGCCTCCGTCCGGGTCCGGCTGAACTACCAGAGCATCCCGCCGGGCTACCTCGGCGCGCGGTTCAAGGACGCGCTCAAGGACAACAACCCGCCGGGCCCCGCGATGCAGCGGCTCATCTACATGAGCAGCCACCTCAACACGAAGACGCCCATGCAGGCCCAGACCTACGGCCCCTCTCAACCCACCGAGGTCATGAACAACTGGTCCATGGTCCTGGGTGAGGCCCGGGTGACGAAGCGCTGAGACGCGGCGGCTTCACCACGGCGGCCATCGGCGGTGGGCGGACGTCCCATCCCGGTGGCCGCCTCACCGCGTCCAGGCGTGTCGCTCCGCTCAGCGGAAGACGGTGGTGTGGGAGCCGAGCACGATGCCCCGCTTGCCCGCCAGCGCCGCGCACCGCTCGGGAGACAGCCCGAGCTGCTCGGGCGTGAAGAGCCGGCCGTAGAGGCGGTGGTCGGCGGCGACGAACGGGAGGACCCGGAGCGTGATGGTCATCCCCGGCAGCGGCGCGAGGCCATGCGACCAGTACGAATAGTCGATGGTCGTCTTGTAGTTCGCCCGCACGAGGCAGTCGATGCCCGTGTGCCAGTTGTAGTTGCCGTTCTGGTCCGGAGACGTCTGGGGCACCGTCGTCTCCCCCAGGTCGATGAGGGGCGAGGGCCCCGGCGTCCCGGCCGAGAAGGCGACGCTCGCCCCCGCGGGGACGTTCACGCACTTGATGTCGAAGGTGACCATCGCATCCTCGGTCCCCTGCTCGAAGCCGATGCCCTTGGTGGTGTAGTCCGGCTTGTTGGCATCGACGATGGTGACGTTCCGCCATCCGAACCCTGGGTTGTCCAGGATGAACTCCGTCAGCGCATTCATGTCCCCCAGGGCCGCGGTGGGGACGGGGTTCGGGTGCGTCGCATTCGAGACCCGGGAGACCAGGCAGTAGTGGTCAGGCGTGGGGGCTCTCCAGACGAAGGGGTTGTCCGTCACCGCAATCTGGCCGCTGCCGGCCTGGATGACGTTCAGGGCCCCGTTGTCGACGTTCTTGTCGCTGGTCTGCAGCTCGTTGCCCGCCCACAGGTAGGGGTACAGGAGCAGGTTCGCCGGCACGGCATACAGCGACACGCTCCCGGACCGGGCCTCACCGGCCAGGTTCCTGGCGCGCAGGTAGATGTAGTTGTCGGCGCTCTCCACCAGGTTCTGCCCCACATCCGAGCCATAGTTGCCGGCAAAGAATTGCACCGGATTGGTCGTGGGACGGGTGCCATAGGGGATGATGTCGGGCGACTGATACGCGATGGTGTCTGTCGACTCGTGCCCGAAGTTCCGGTCGCCTGTGTCGCTGGTGCTCACACGGAAGAACAAGTCATCGTACTGGCTCATGGTGATTCCACTCCTGGCTTGGGTGATGCGCCACGCGAGGAGCAGCTCGCGGGAACGCAGCCCCACGCTCTGCATCCCGCAAGCCAGGGACGTTCAAAACCCAAACGTCTGGAACCACATCCGCGCCACGGCGGAGCCCGTGCCGCCGCACGCCGCTGACGCACCGGGCGCAACTCCTGACGTGTCAGCCCACGCCTCGAAAAATCCAGAGGCGCTCTTTCGGGAACGCGAGCATGTACGCGCCAGGAGACAGCCGCTCGCGCGTGGTGGCTCGCAGCGTCTGGCCTTCGAGCTGGAACTGGTGCTCCCAGCGCCCGCCCACGTAGAGGGAGCTCGCCAGCGCGGCCGGGAGCCGGTTCTCACCGGGCCCCGAGGCCAACTGGAGCGCCTCCACGCGGATGACGCCGGTGGCCGTGTCACCGCCGGCGCCCTCCCCTCGCTGCTGGCCCCACAGCGACTGGCCTCCCACCTGGAGCCGCGCCTCACCGCCGCGCCGCTCCACCACGCGTCCCGGCAAGGTGTTGTTCACGCCCATGAAGTCCGCGGCGAACAGGCTCCGCGGCTCCGTGTAGAGCTGCTCCGGCGTCCCGTCCTGCACCATCCGCCCGCCCTCCAGCAGCATGATGCGGTCCGCGATGGCCATGGCCTCCACCTGGTCATGGGTGACGAAGAGCGCGGTGAGCCCCAGCCGCTTGATGAGCGCGCGAATCCACACCCGCGCCTCCTCCCGCAGCTTCGCGTCCAGGTTGGACAGCGGCTCGTCCAGGAGGACCAGGGGCGGCCCATAGACGAGCGCCCGCGCCAACGCCACGCGCTGCTGCTGCCCGCCGGAGAGCTGGCTGGGGAAGCGGTCGCCGTGGCCGTCCAGGCCCACGCCCTGGAGCACCTCGCGCACCGCCCGGTCCACCTGCTCGCGGGGCTGCCTTCGCAGCCGCAGGCCATAGGCCACGTTGTCGAACACCGTCTTGTGCGGCCACAGCGCGTAGGACTGGAACACCAGCCCCAGGTCCCGCCGCTCCGGCGGCAGGTTCACCTTCGCCGCCGCGTCGAACACCGTGCGCTCGCCAATGTGGATGCGCCCGCGCACCGGCGTCTCCAGGCCGGCGACGGAGCGCAGCAGCGTGGACTTGCCGCTGCCGGAGCGGCCCAGCAGCGCCACGACCTCACCGTCCCGGAAGTCGGCGGTGATGCCCTTCAGGATGTCATTCGTGCCGAGCCGGACGTGGACGTCCTCGACGAGCAACCGGGCCATGCTGAAGCCGTCCTTCCGGACACGGAGCGCGTCCGGGCGGCATCGTGCGACAGCTCATGGCAGGAGGCCAGCGCCAGCGCGGCCTTCCCAGGGTGTGCCGTGGCGGCGCGCCGGGCTCAGTGGACGCGGCGTGGGCCGGCGGCGTTCGCCACGGGCGCCTTGCTGACGCCCTTTGTCCAGGTGACGCGGAAGGTGGCCGCCGTGCCGTCGAAGGCGATGGGCCTCACGTCCACGTGCCCCGCGCCCGCCGACCGCAGCGTCTCCGCCAGGAAGCCCGCCGCGAAGTCCGGCGTGTCCGCCGTGACGTCCTTCATCCACAGCGTGGCGCTGTCCTGCGTGGACTCCTCCACGCGGACCTCATTGAAGTTGTTGCCGGCCCGGACGTTGTACGGCACGCGCTCCAGCGTGCGCCGCGGCCCCAGTTGGGTGACGAGCGACAGGCTGGCCCGGCCCACCGACGTCTGCCGGAAGCCCTGGAGGAACCGCGCCCCCAGCGCGAAGCTCGCCTCGGACGGCGGCAGGTGCGGGAAGACATCCTGCGCGGCCACGCGCAGGAAGGCGCGCCACTGCTCCAGGGTGTACTGCGGGCGCAGCGGCTCCGACAGGTCGAGCCCCACGGCCTTCAGGCGCTGGCGTCCATCCCGGGTGAGATATGGCCCGAGCGCTCGCACGAAGAGGGCTTCCACGGACTGAGCGAAAATGAGCTTTTCTGACGCCATGCACGGAAGGTGGCGGCGGCAACCCCAAACGGGGAGTCGTGATGTGCCCCAACCGTTGGCTGGTCATCATCGCGGCAGGCGGATGAGGAAGGTGGTGCCATCCGTCGCACTGGAGGCCACGTGCGCGTCCCCGTCATGCGCCCGGACAATCTGCCGGGTGATGTAGAGCCCCAGCCCCAGGCCGCTGGGGGCGCCCGTGTCGCTGGCGGTGCGCCGGCCCCGGCGCCAGGCCCCGAAGACGTGGGGCAGGTCCTCCGCGGGGATGGGCGTCCCCTGGTTGTGGATGCGCAGCACCACCTCGCGCGCGGAGCCCTCGGCGCCCACCCACACGGTGCTCTCCGCCGGACTGTACTTCAACGCGTTGGCCACCAGGTTGCCCACCGCCTGCTCCAGACGGTCGGCGTCCCACTTCCCCTGGCCATCGCCCTTGGACTCCAGCAGCACCACCCGGCCGGGGTGGCTGGCGCGCAGCTCGTCCACGGTGCGGCGCACCACCTCGAACACGTCGCACGGCGAGCGCATCACCGGGATGCCTCCACCCAGCCGCGCGCGCGCGAAGTCCAGGAGCTGACGAATCATCCGGTCCATGCGCTCGGCGCTGGTGAGGATGCGCTCGGTGAGCATGCCCTGGCGCTCGTCCAGCCCGCCCTTGCGCCGAAGCTGCTGCGCGGACATGGACAGCGCGTTGAGCGGGTTGCGCAGGTCATGCCCGAGCATGCCGATGAACTGCTCGCGGAACTCCTCCGCGCTGCGCGCCTCGGTGACGTCGCGCAGCGAGGACATCACCGCCAGCACCTGGCCGCCAGACTCCAACGCGGGCGACAGCACGTAGTCGAAGTACCGCGGGCCCCGGTCCGAATCGAGGGCGATGGTGCCCCGCAGCACCTGCCCCGTGCGCAGGGCCACCCGCACCTGGTCCAGGTACGGCGTCAGCGCCGCGTCCGCGGCCTGCAGCTCATCCAGCGTCCGCCCCGGCGCATGCACGGCGCGGCTGCCGCGTGAGGCATACAGGGATTGATTGGCGGACAGGACGCGCCCCGTCTCGTCATAGAGCGCGATGGGGTCCGCCGCGCAGGAGATGGCCAGCTCCAGGAGCTGACGCTGGTGCGCCACCTCGCGGGACAGCACCTTCACCTCGCGCTCGGCCTGGCGCAGCCGGAGCAGCGCGTGGACCTGGGCCACCAGCTCCTCCGGGTCCACCGGCGCCACCAGGTAGCCGTCCGCGCCGTGCTCCAGGCCGAGCGCCCGGTCGCCTGGCCCCACGGCCTGCGCGGACAGGTGGAGCACCAGGACACCGTAGGTGCGGGGGGCCTCCTTCAACCGCCGGCACACCTCCAGGCCGCTGATGTCCGGCAGCCGCACGTCCAGGATGACGAGGTCCGTCTCCTCGTTCGCCAGGGCGAGCGCTTCCGCGCCGGAGGCTGCATCCACCACACGGAAGCCCGCGAGCCCCAGCACCCGGGAGGTGACGTAGCGGCTGGCCGCGTCGTCGTTGACGTTGAGGATGAGCGCGGGAGTGGGGGTCATGCGGAGGTGTGCGAGCCAGGGGCATTCGTAGCCGCGCCTCCCGCTGAACGCCAGATGTTACGGATGCCCGGGGAGCACTGTCGGACCGGGCAGACAAGCGACTGTCCAGGAACCCAGCAAAAAATTCATGGCCGGTGCCCGGCGCGCCGTTTCGCGATAGGGAAGGTCCCATGCGTCCTCCCTGTCGCCCTCTCCCCGCGGACGGCCGCTTCCTCCAGGCCGTGGGTCCCACCCCGCTCGTCCCCGTGCGTCTGCACGAGGAGGGCCCGACCATCTGGTGCAAGCTGGAATTCCTCAACCCCAGCGGCTCCACCAAGGACCGCATCGCGCGCTACATGCTGGAGAAGGCCTGGCGCCAGGGAGTGCTTGCCCCCGGCGGTGAGGTCATCGAGGCGTCCAGCGGCTCCACGAGCATCGCCCTGGCGCTGGCCAGCGCGCAGATGGGCCTGCGCTTCACGGCGGTGATGCCGGAGGGCGTCACCGGCGAGCGCATCCTCACCATCCGCGCCTATGGCGGCGAGGTCGTGCTGGTGCCGCGCGAAGCCGGCGTGCAGGGCGCCATCGTGAAGGCGGAGGAGCTGGCGCGCGAGCGCAAGGCCTTCGCGCCCCGCCAGTTCGAGAACCTGGACAATGCCGAGGCCCACCGGGTGTGGACGGGCCAGGAGATTCTGTCGCAGGTGCCGGGCGGGCTGGTGCACGGCGTGGTCAGCGGCGTGGGGACGGGCGGCACCGTGGTGGGCCTGTACCAGGCCTTCGCGGAGGCGGGCTGCCCGGTGACGGCCTTCGTGGCGCGGCCCATCGCCGGGCTGGGCTGCGACATCGAATGTTGCAGCTTCAGCCCCCGCGTGCCGGGCGTGGTGGACGGGATGTCCAAGCTGTACCGCGAGGCGGACATGCCGGGCCGCGTGGAAATCGACGTGTCGGATGACATGGCCATGAGCACCGCGCGGGCGCTCATCCGCCGCGGCTTCCCGGTGGGCCCGTCCTCCGGTCTCAACTACGTGGCCGCGGTGGAAGCGGCGAAGCGGCTGGGGCCGGGCGCGCAGGTGGTGACGGTGTTCCCCGACCGCATGGAGCGCTACTTCTCCACCGAGCTCATCCAGCCCAGGCCCGTGCCTGCACGCGGCGCGGCATGAGCTGAATGGGAATGGCGTGACGCGCCTGGAGTTGCATGCCCCGTCACGCCGCGCTATCAGCGTGGCAAGCCCACGGTCATGCTCCTCCGAGTCCTGACATTGCTGGTGGTCCTGGGGCTGCCTCCCATCGCGGGGGCGGCCGAGGGGCTGTTCCATCTCTGCCAGGGCACGGTGAAGCTGGACCTGACGTGCGCCTGCCACCAGGCGAAGCGCTCGAAGGCCGCGCCCGTCTCCCAGGAAGCGGGCATCCTCGGCGACCACCAGGACTGCTGCGGCGAGCTGGCCGTGCGGCTCCCGGCGCCGGAGCCCGTCACGGCGAGCGCCGGACCTTCGTGGACGCTGGCGCCCCTGGCGCTGCCTCCCCAGGCCGTCACCGCGGCGCCACCGGCGCCGGAGGCCCTGCCCTCGTCGTGGGTGCGCATCCGGGGCGTGCATCACGCCACCGCGCCACCGCTGTATCTGCGGCACTGCTCCTACCTCATTTGAGACGTCCGGCCCGCATGCGCTGAGGCCTGGCGGGTGGGCGTGTGCCCACCGGCCGGATTCCGCCCGCCGCCGGTGACGTCCTTCTCCCGGCGACAGGCTCGTATCCCGTCATCTGGAGCAGGAAGTCATGTCGTTCCATGGAACCTGGAGGCGGTCCGCCACGCGGGCCGTGCTCGCCACCGGCGCCGCCGTGTGGCTGGGCCCCGGCGCGGCCGGAGCCAGTGAGCAGCGGTATCAATCCCAGCTCGAAGCGGTGGCCCGGCAGGCACCGGACGCGAAGGCGCCAGCGCCCTTCACGCGGGCGCCCGTGCTGGAGCGCGCGGAGCTGGTGCGGCAGGTGCTCTCACGCAACCCCTCGCTGGAGGCGGCGCGGGAGGCCTGGCGCGCCAGCCTGGAGCGCTACCCGCGTGAGACGGCGCTCGAGGACCCGACGCTGTCCTACGGCGTCGCGCCGCTGAGCATCACCGGCAGCGCGCGCTTCGGGCAGTCCGTGGAGCTGCGCCAGCAGCTCCCCTTCCCCGGCAAGCGCGGCCTGCGGGGGGAGCTGGCGCTGGCGGAGGCGGAGGCCCTGCGCGAGGACCGCGAGGCGCTGCGCCTGCGCCTGGCGCTCCTGGCGTCCACGCTCTTCGATGACCTGTTCGTCGTGGAGCGCTCGCTCGCCGTCACCCAGGAGCACCTGCGGCTGCTGGGGCAGCTCAAGCAGAGCGCGGAGGCGCAGTACGTCACCGGCCGCGCGTCCCAGCAGGACCCGCTCCAGGCGGAGGTGGAGCTGAGCGAGGTGCTGCGGGAGCAGGTGATGTTCGAGGCCGAGCGCGAGCGGCTGCGCGCCCGGCTCAACGGCCTGCTGCACCGCGCGCCCCAGGCGCCGCTGCCGCCGCCGCCGGAGGCCCTGCCCGCGCTGGCAGCGGAGCCCCTCCCCGCCGAGCGGCTGCAGGATGAAGCGCTGCGCCTGCGCCCGGAGCTGGAGGGCCTGCGGGCGCGGCTGGGCGGAGGCGAGGCCGCCGTCCGGCTCGCGAAGCGGGACTCCTACCCGGACGTCATGGTGATGGGGGAGTACAACTCCATGTGGATGGACACGCCCCACCAGTTCATGGCGGGCGTCACCGTCAACATCCCCCTCGACTTCGGCAAGCGGAAGGCCGCCGTGCGCGCGGCCGAGGCTGGCCTGAAGCGCCTGCGCCGCGAGGAGGAGCAGCTCATCGACGACATCCGCGTCGAGGTGGAGCAGGCCCGCTCGCGCGCGGAGGAGGCGCGCCGCGTGGTGGCGCTCTTCCAGGAGCGGCTGGTCCCCGCGGCCAGGGACCAGGTGGCCGCCGCCCGCGCGGGCTTCGAGAGCGGGAAGAACGGCTTCCAGGTCCTCATCGAAGCGGAGCGCAACCTGCGCCGCGTGGAGCTGCGTGAACAGACGGCCCTGGCGGACGTGCAGCGCCGCCGGGCGGAGTTGGACAAGGCCCTGGGCCACACGCCGGGCCTGCCCCGGAACGGAGAGACGCGATGAGCCCCCCGAACCGCCGCCGCATCGCCCCCTGGCTCGGAGTGCTGGGGCTCGCCGTGCTCGTCGCCTTGGCCTGGAGGCCCCTCGTGAGCTGGTTCTCCGGCCCGGCGTCCCACACCGGCACGGCGCCCGCCACGCATGACGCCCACGGCGGCGCGGGCACGCCCCTGCCCGACGCCGCCCTGGAGTACACCCGCGCGGCCTTTGAAGCCTACGAAGGCGCGCGGGCCCTGCTCGCGCGGGACGCGGTGGAGGGACTTCCGGCCCGCGCCGGTGAGCTGAAGACCGCGCTCCAGCAGGCCGCCGAGGCCGCGACCGATGACGGCACGCCCCTGACGGCGTGGCTCCAGCAGGGCGCGGACGCCGCCACCCACCTGGCCTCCGCGAAGGACGCGGAGGCGGCGCGCCAGCACTTCGCGCGCGTGAGCGAGGCGCTCATCGCCCTGGCCGCCGGCGACCCACGGCTCCAGGAAGGCTGGCACATCTTCGAATGCCCCATGGTGGACGGGGTGAACCAGTGGCTCCAGCGCGAGCCGAAGCTGGAGAACCCCTACATGGGCCGGCGCATGCTGGCGTGTGGCACCACCAGCGAGTGGCCCGCGGCCACGCCCGCCGGGGCGCACGGTGACGGCGACATCGCGCACTACACCTGCCCCATGCACCCGTCGGTGAAGCAGCACGGCCCGGGCGCGTGCCCCCTCTGCGGCATGGACCTGACGCCCGTCAGCCGCGCGGAGCTGGAGAGCGGCGTCATCCGGGTGGACGACCTGCGGCGTCAGCGCATCGGCGTGAAGACGGCGCCGGTGACGGAGGCCCCCATGGACCTGTCCCTGCGCGCCCTGGGCCGCGTCACCTTCGACGAGAAGTCGCTGGTGGACGTCACCCTCAAGCTGGACGGCTACATCCACGAGCTGCGCGTCAACGCCACCGGGGAGCCGGTGAAGAAGGGCGACGTCCTCTTCACCCTCTACAGCCCGGAGCTCTACGCCGCGCAGCAGGAGTACCTGCTGGCGCGCCAGAGCCAGAGCGCGGCCAACGCGTCGCTGGTGGGCGCGGCGCGCAAGCGGCTGGAGCTGTGGGGCCTGTCCTCGGCGCAAATCGAGCGCGTGGCCCGGCGCGGCCAGCCGGTGGAGAACATGCCCTTCCTGGCGCCCGCCAGCGGCTACGTGCTGGAGAAGAACGTGGTGGAGGGCGCGGCGGTGAAGGCCGGTGAGCGCCTGTTCCGCATCGCCCCGCTGGCCAAGGTCTGGGTGGAGGCGGACGTGTACGAGCAGGACCTGGCGCGCGTGAAGCCGGGCCAGCCGGTGGAGGTCACCCTGCCCTACCTGCCCGGCAAGAAGTACGCGGGCCGCGTCGGCTACGTGTACCCGTCCCTGCAGGGCACCACGCGCACCGGGCGCATCCGCATCGAGCTGCCCAACCCGGAGCTGGAGCTGAAGCCGGACATGTACGCGGACGTCCGCTTCGTCCTGCAGGGCGGCGCGCGCCTCCAGGTTCCCGACTCGGCCGTCATCTACACCGGCCCGCGCCGGCTGGTGTTCGTGGACCTGGGCGAGGGGCGGCTGCGGCCCCAGGAGGTGAAGCTCGGCCTCAAGGGCAACGGCACCTACGAGGTGCTGGAGGGCCTGTCGCCCGGCGACGTGGTCGTCACCAGCGGCAACTTCCTCATCGCGGCGGAGAGCCGCCTGCGCTCCGCCACGGACGACTTCGGAGGCGGCCATGCAGCCCACTGAGCACGGTGGACAGGGCGTCATCGGCCGCCTCATCGCCGCGTGCGCGCGCAACCCGTTCCTCACCCTCCTGCTGGTGGGCGGCCTGGCGGCGTGGGCCGTCCACGCGATTCGCGGCACCAAGCTGGACGCGATTCCGGACCTGTCCGACACGCAGGTCATCGTCTTCACCGAGTGGATGGGGCGCGGGCCGGACCTGGTCGAGGACCAGATTACCTACCCCATCTCGTCCTCCCTGCTGTCGGCGCCGAAGGTGAAGGCCGTGCGGGGCCAGTCGATGTTCGGCATGTCCTTCGTCTACGTCATCTTCGAGGACGGCACGGACATGTACTGGGCGCGCAGCCGCGTGCTCGAATACATGGAGACGGCGCGCGGACGCCTGCCTTCGGGCGTGACGCCCACGCTGGGGCCGGACGCCACCGGCGTGGGCTGGGTCTTCGAGTACGCGCTGGTGGACGAGGGCGGCAAGCACTCCCTGGCGGACCTGCGCGGCCTCCAGGACTGGAACGTGCGCTACGCGCTGTCCAGCGTGCCCGGCGTGGCGGAGGTGGCCAGCGTGGGCGGCATCGTGAAGCAGTACCAGGTGCAGGTGGACCCCAACCAGCTCCGCGCCTACGGCGTGACGCTGGGTGACGTGACGCGCGCCGTCCGCGAGTCCAACGAGGACGTGGGCGGCCGGGTGCTGGAGATCGCCGGCCACGAGCACGTCATCCGCGGGCGCGGCTACATCCGCTCGACCCAGGACCTGGAGAGCATCCCGCTGAAGGTGAGCGAGGACGGCACGCCGGTGCTGGTGCGCAACGTGGCCCAGGTGAGCCTGGGGCCGGACATCCGCCGGGGCGTGGCGGAGCTGGACGGCAAGGGCGAGGTGGCCGGCGGCATCGTCGTCATGCGCTACGGGGAGAACGCGCTGACCGTCATCGAGGCGGTGAAGGCGCGCCTGGAGGAGGTCCGCGCGGGCCTGCCGGAGGGCGTGGAGCTGGTCGTCACGTATGACCGCTCCGGGCTCATCGAGGAGTCCATTGGCACGCTCAGCCGCGCGCTGGTGGAGGAGATGCTGGTGGTGAGCCTCATCATCTTCCTCTTCCTGATGCACGCGCGCAGCGCGCTGGTCACCCTCCTCACGCTGCCCGTGGCGGTGCTGCTCGCCTTCATCCCCATGTACTACCAGGGGCTCACCGCCAACATCATGAGCCTGGGCGGCATCATCGTCGCCATTGGCGCCATGGTGGACGCCTCCATCATCATCGTGGAGAACATCCACAAGAAGCTGGAGGCGTGGGAGGCGGAAGGCCGCCCCGGCGAGCGACGAGAGGTCATCATCGCCGCGATGCAGGAGGTGGGCCCCTCCATCTTCGGCACGCTGCTGGTGCTCACCGTGGCCTTCCTCCCCGTCTTCACCCTGGAGGCCACGGAAGGCCGGCTCTTCAAGCCGCTGGCGTACACGAAGACGTACTCCATGGGCTTCGCCTCGGTGCTGGCGGTGACCCTGACGCCCGCGCTGGCGGTGCTCTTCATCCGCGGGCGCATCCGCCGGGAGGACGAGAACCCCCTCAACCGCTGGCTGGTCGCGCTCTACATGCCGGTGGTGCGCTTCGTGGTGCGGCACGCGAAGGCGGTGGTGGCGCTGTCCGTGGTGGCCATGGCGCTGACGGTGCCCGCCTTCCTGCGGCTGGGCCACGAGTTCATGCCGCCGCTCAACGAGGGCGCCATCCTCTACATGCCCACGTCACCGCCGGGCATGTCCATCACCGAGGCCACGCGCATCCTCCAGGCCATGGACGCGCAGCTCAAGCGCATCCCGGAGGTGGTGAGCGTCTTCGGCAAGGCGGGCCGCGCGGAGACGCCCACGGACCCCGCTCCCCTGTCCATGTTCGAGACGACGGTGGTGCTCAAGCCGAAGTCCGAGTGGCGCGAGGGCCTGACGTGGGAGGCCCTGCTCGCGGAGATGGACGACACGCTCCAGTACCCGGGCATGCCCAACATCTTCTGGATGCCCATTCAGACGCGCACGGAGATGCTGGCCACCGGCATCCGCAGCCCGCTGGGCATCCAGGTGTTCGGCGACGACCTGGACACGCTGGAGCAGACGGCGGTGGCCATTGAGCAGGCCGTGGCGCAGGTGCCCGGCACGCGCAGCGCGTTCGCGGACCGCTCCACGGGCGGCTTCTACGTGGACATCGAGGTGAAGCGCGAGGAGGCCGCGCGCCTGGGCCTGGGCGTGAAGGCCGTCAACGAAGTCGTCATGGGCGCCATCGGCGGGGAGAACGTCTCCCAGACGGTGGAGGGCCGCGAGCGCTACCCCATCAACGTGCGCTACGCGCGCGAGTACCGCGACAGCCCGGAGCTGCTGAAGGAGGTGCTGGTCCCCACGCCGGGCGGCGCGCAGGTGCCGCTCACCCAGGTGGCGGACGTGCGCTTCGTGCAGGGCCCGCCCATGATTCGCAGCGAGGGCGGCAAGCTCGTCACCTACGTCTTCGTGGACACGGGGCGGCCCATCGCGGACTACGTGAAGGACGCGAAGGCGGCGGTGGCGCGCGAGGTGAAGACGCCCCCCGGCGTGCGCGTGGAGTGGAGCGGCCAGTTCAAGTACTTCGAGCGCGCCACCGAGAAGCTCCAGGTGGTGATTCCCGTCACCCTGCTGCTGGTGTGCCTGCTGCTCTACTTCAGCACGAAGTCCGTGGTGGAGACGGGCATCGTCCTGCTCGCGGTGCCCTTCAGCCTGATTGGCGCGGTGTGGCTGCTGTACCTGCTCGACTACAACATGAGCATCGCCGTGTGGGTGGGGCTCATCGCCCTGGCCGGGCTCGACGCGGAGACGGGCGTGGTGATGCTGCTCTACCTCACCCTGGCCCATAAGAAGGCGGACCAGGAGGGCCGGCTGCGCACCATGGCCGACCTCACGGAGACCATCGTCGATGGCGCGGCGCGCCGAATCCGTCCCAAGCTGATGACGGTGATGACGGACATGATTGGCCTGCTCCCCGTGCTGTGGAGCACCGGCACGGGCGCGGACGTGATGAAGCGCATCGCCGCGCCGCTGGTGGGCGGACTCGTGACGTCGTTCCTGCTGGAGCTGACCGTGTATCCGGCCATCTTCGCCCTCTGGAAGCGGCGCCACCTTCCCCAGGCGCAGCCCGAGGAAGGCACGGGTGAGCCGCCGCTGCCCGCCAAGCCGCAGACCGCCTGACCCATCCCATCTCCAAGCCAGTCAGACAGTCTGGCTTTGCCCCCGGGAGCCGCCCAGCTCCCGGGGAGCGGGCGCCGACAGTCCGGGCGGTTACACGCAGGAGCAGGAGACGGCGTCCTCATGCCTCGGTGGGCGGCGAGCCGGGGCGCCACCCGCGACAGCACCTCCCATTCAATGTCCCGGGCGCGGCGCGCGGCGATGTCTCTCAGGTCCGCATCTTCAGCCGTGTTTCATGCACGGCGTCGCCCACGGCGCCGGGCTTCTCGCGCTCGGCGGCGCGGAGCAGGCGGAGGATGCCGGGCCCGAGCACGTCGATTTCGGTGGAGGCATAGGCCTCCGTGCCGAAGCGGCGGATGGTCTCCGTCTGCCGCCGGAGGATGCGCGCGTCCTGCCCGAAGATGTGGAGCGCCACGGGCATGATGAGCGGAAGCGCCGCGCGCACCAGCCAGCGGGGGACTGGCAGGCGGAAGGTCACCACCGCGTACACCAGCGTGTCCCATTCGGACACGGGCGTCATCGCGGACGTCACCATGACGTGGCTGGCGTCACCGATGCGGTACTCCACCTGGGCGATGGAGGGCATCAGGAAGCGGTCGAAGTGCTGCACCACCCCGCCCCCCGGCGCGAGCAGCTTGCCCACGAGCCCGCTGGGGCGCGGCTCGCCAATGTACTCCGCCTCCACCTTGTCTGCGCCGCGGCGCACCACCACCTCGATTTCGTTCCGCTTCTCCTCGGTGCGGAACAGCCCGCCGTGGAGGTACGCGGTGTGCGGCACGTCCAGCGTGTTCTCCAGCGTGGCGTGCAGCGAGCCGGGGGCCCTCAGCACCCGGCGCACGGTGGTGTACTCGCGCGCCTCCAGCAGCGGGAAGCGGTAGGGCTCCGTGGTGGGCTCGACGCCCGGCGTGGAGTAGACCCAGACGAAGCCGTCCTGCTCGCGCGTGGCGTGCGCCGTGGCGCAGCGGGCGCGGGCGCCGGGCTCGCCGAGGAAGCCCGGGATGGCGCGGCACTGGCCCTCGCCGTCGAAGCGCCAGCCGTGATAGCCGCACTGGAGCTGGCCTTCCTTCACCCGGCCCAGCGACAGCGGCACGTTGCGGTGCGGACAGCGGTCCACCAGGGCCGCGGGCTTGCCGCCCTCGCCCCGGAAGAGCACCAGGGGCGAGCCCTGGAGCGTACGCGCCAGGGGCTTGTCTCCCAGCTCATTTGAAGCACACAGGATGAACCAGGCGTTGGGCAGGCGGACGACCGAGATATGTCCAGCGGGCGCACCAGAGGGGCTCATGGAAGGCACTCTAATCGGCCTCGACGGCGAGTGAAGGGCTCCGCTTCACGCCCGTTTCCGGCTTGCCTGGACTCTTCCGGGCGGACGCCTCACGCGGGGAGGTCGGCGGCGCGCTGGGCGGCCTCCGGGTTGGGCGTCTGCGGCATGACGCCTCCCCCCATCTTCCAGCACGAATCCGAACACCGGGTGCACATGTCCGCGCAGGCCTTCATCACCACGTCGTCGCCCATGCGCCCGCAGGACTCCGCGCAGCGCTTGCAGACCTCCGAGCAGGCGAAGCAGGTGCGGCTGTGCAGCTCCGAGCCCCGCAGCATGAAGTTCGCGCTCGTCTGGCAGATTTCCGCGCAGTCCATCAGCAGGCGCAGGTGGCCGGCCTCCGCATGCTTGCCACCCTTGCCCAGACAGTACGTCAGCGTCTCCACGCAGACGCGGTGGCAGGCCAGGCAGTCCTCGATGCACTGATTCAGGTCACTGTCGGTCTTCATCACTTCGGCTGGGGCCATGGTGTCCACGCTCCTGGAGGCATTGGGTTCGCGTTCAAGGTTGGACATCCCGGCCCCCCGTGGCCAGGGACTACAGCTTCAGCGTCCGCAGCCGGAGCGCGTTGCCGATGACGGACACCGACGAGAGGCTCATCGCGGCGCTGGCGAAGATGGGGCTGAGGAGCAGACCGAAGACGGGATAGAGCACGCCCGCCGCCAGCGGCACGCCCACGGCGTTGTAGACGAAGGCGAAGAAGAGGTTCTGCCGGATGTTGCGCAGGGTGCCCTGGCTCAGGCGCCGGGCCCGGGCGATGGCCCGCAGGTCCCCCTTCACCAGCGTCACCGCCGCGCTCTCCATCGCGATGTCCGTCCCCGTCCCCATGGCGATGCCCACGTCCGCCTGCGCCAGCGCGGGCGCGTCGTTGACGCCATCCCCGGCCATGGCCACCACCCGCCCCTCCTGCTGCAGCCGCCGGATGGCGTCGCCCTTCGCCTCCGGCTGCACCCCGGCGATGACCTCGGTGATGCCCAGCCGCCGCGCCACCGCGTCCGCCGTCGTCTGGCTGTCGCCCGTGAGCATCACCACGCGCAGCCCTTCCTCGCGCAGCAACGCCAGGGCCTCCGGCGTGGAGGACTTCACCGGGTCCTCGACGCCGAGCAGGCCCGCGGCCTTCCCCTCCACCGCCACCAGCACCACCGTCTGGCCCTCGGCGCGCAGGGCCTCGGCGCGGGCCGCCAGGTCTCCCGCATGGACCCCCAGCGCATCCGTCAGCGCCGCGTTGCCCAGGGCCACCTCGGCGCCCTCCACCTCGCCCACCACGCCCTGCCCCGTGATTGAGCGGAAGTCCTCCACGGGCGCCAGCGTCACGCCCCGCTCCTTCGCGCCCGCGACGATGGCCGCGGCCAGCGGGTGCTCGCTGCCACGCTCCAGGCTCGCGGCCAGCCGCAGCAGCCGGAGCTCCTCCATGCCCGGCGCGGGAATCACCGTCACGAGGCGCGGCTTGCCCTCGGTGAGCGTGCCTGTCTTGTCCACCACCAGGGTGTCCACGGCCTCCAGCCGCTCCAGCGCCGCCGCGTCGCGGATGAGGACACCCGCCTGGGCGCCGCGCCCCGTGCCCACCATGACGGACATGGGCGTGGCCAACCCCAGCGCGCAGGGGCAGGCGATGATGAGCACCGCCACCGCGTTGACCACCGCGTGCGCCAGCCGGGGCTCGGGCCCCCAGAGCGCCCACACGGCCGCCGTCACCACCGCCACCGCGATGACCACCGGCACGAAGACCGCCGCCACCTTGTCCGCGAGCCGCTGAATCGGCGCGCGGGTGCGCTGGGCCTCGCTCACCCGCTGGACGATGCGCGAGAGCAACGTGTCCTGGCCCACGCGCTCGGCGCGCATCAGCAGGGAGCCGGTGCCGTTCACCGTGCCGCCCGTCACCTGCGCGTCCGGGCCCTTCTCCACGGGCAGCGACTCGCCCGTCACCATGGATTCGTCCACGGCGCTGGAGCCCTGGAGCACCACGCCGTCCACCGGCACCTTCTCGCCAGGGCGCACGCGCAGCGTGTCACCCGGCTGGACGCTCGCGAGCGGAACGTCCTCCTCGTGGCCGCCCGCGCCGATTCGCCGCGCCACCGGCGGCGCGAGGCTGAGCAAGGCCCGCAGCGCGCCGGACGTAGCGTGCCGGGCGCGCAGCTCCAACACCTGCCCCAACGCCACCAGGGTGACGATGACGGCGGCGGCCTCGAAGTAGAGGGGCGCGGAGCCGCCGTGCCCCGTACGCAGGCCCCGTGGCAGGGCCTGGGGCGCCAGCGTGGCGAAGACGCTGAACAGATACGCCGCGCCCGTGCCCAGCGCGATGAGGGTGAACATGTTGAGGTGCCGGTTGCGCACCGAGGCCCAGCCGCGCTGGAAGAAGGGCGCGCCGGCCCAGAGCACCACGGGCGTGGCCAGCACGAGCTGCGCCCAGGCCAGCACGCTCGCGGACACCGCGTGCTGCACCGGCTGCCCCGGAATCATGTCCGACATGGCCAGCACGAGCAGCGGCACCGTGAGCGCCAACCCCACGCGGAAGCGCAGCCGCATGGATTGCAGCTCCGGGTCCGGCGGCTCCTGCGCCAGGACGGTGCGCGGCTCCAACGCCATGCCGCACTTGGGGCAGCTCCCCGGACCGTCCTTCACCACCTCCGGGTGCATCGGGCACACGTACTCCACCTGGGACGCGGGGACGGGAGGCGCCTCGGGTTCCAGCGCCATGCCGCACTTGGGGCAGGCGCCGGGGTGCGACTGACGGACCTCCGGGTCCATGGGGCAGACGTACACGGCGCCCGGCGAGGACGGAGGCGGGGACGGAGGCGCGTCCTGCGGGGGTGAGAGGTAACGCCGCGGGTCCGAGCGAAACCGCTCCCGGCACCTGGGATTGCAGAAGGCGTAGGTGAGCCCCTCGTGCTCCAGGTGGCCGCCTTTCGGGGCGCTCGGGTCGACCTTCATGCCGCAGACAGGGTCGATGGCGGGCGCCTCCCTGGCCGGGGAGGGAGGAGGCGAATGGGGATGGGACATGGCGCTTCGAGGCTCCTTTCGCCCAGGCCAACGAAGCACCCGGCCGGCTCTTACAGGGTGTCCATGCAGAATGAGTCGCGCCGCTGCCCGACGCATGCGGCGGCGGACCGTCACACGGAGCGCCTACGCCAGCCTCACGGTCGCCGACGGCCTCGGGCGGCGGCGCCCTGCTTCTTCGTGGAGCCCCCGGTGCGCCCGGCAGGCTTGCTGGCGCTGGCCTGGTCCTGGTCCAGCGCGGACATCGCGGTCGCGACGACGCCGGCCAGCTCCTCGGCTGAGGCACCGTCCTGGGCCTGGAGGGAGAGCCCCTGCATCACCATGGCGTAGTAGGTCGCGGTGCGCGGGACATCGAGTCCGGCGGGCAGCTCGCCATCCACCACCCCCTGCTCCAGGCGCTGGTGGATGAGCGCCACCGTCTCGCGCCGCAGCGCCCGCATGTGCTCACGCAGCGGCAGGTTCTGGGACTGGCAGTTGACGAGCCCCAGGCTGACCAGGCAGCCGCCGCGCGAAGGGCTCGCGAGCGCGATGTCGGCGCTCGCCAGGAGCATCGCCTGGATGGCGTCCCGGGCATGGGCCGTCTCCGCCAGCGCCTTCATGCTGCCCGCGCCGCGCGTGGCGAGGTAGAGCTCGACTGCCTCGCGGAAGAGCTGCTCCTTCGAGCCGAAGGCGGCATAGAAGCTCGGCGGGTTGATCTTCATCGCCGCCATCAGGTCGGCGAGCTGGGTTGCCTCATAGCCCTTCGCCCAGAAGAGCGACATGGCCTGCGCGAGCGCGGCGTCACGGTCGAAGCTGCGCGGACGTCCCCGGACAGCCATACAACGTCCTTTCTGTAGTCACTACTACATAATTCTTGACACCCTCATCAGAAGGATGCCCCATATATGTAAACCGACTTACAGATATGGAGCAAGACAGATGACAGCCGACACGGCCGGGCAGCGTCTCGAGACGATCCGCAGCTACTTCCGCAAGGTGGACGAGAAGGACCCGACCTTGTCGGACCTCTTCACGGATGATGTGCGGTTCTTCTTCCCCAAGTTCGGACCGGCGCAGGGAAAGGCCGCGCTGGCACGGTTCAGCGAGCGGTTCGGGCGGGAGGTCGCCAGCCTGGTCCATGACCTCGACGGGCTCGTCTTCACGGTGGATGGGGACCGGATCGCCGTCGAGGGACAGGAGCGGGGCGTCACGCGAGGCGGCGTGAGCTGGCCGGACGGCGAGATTTCCCAGGGACGGTTCTGCACCGTCTTCGAGTTCGACGGCCCCTTGATTCGCCGGATCCACATCTACGTCGACCCGGACTTCACCAATGCCGACCAGCGGCGCGTCCACCTCTTCCGCGAGGACGCGCCAGCCGCCACGCCTCGTGAAGTGGCGGAGCGGTACCTCCAGGGGATGCAGGCGTTTCGCGCCAACCCCACCGCGCCGGAGACGCTCGCGGAGCTCCTCGCGCTCTTCGACGAGGACGCCGACTGGAGCATCGACGGTGACGTCGCGCGCGTCCCGTGGATTGGCCCCAGGCGTGGCCGCGCCGGGGTGGGCGACTTCTTCCGCGAGCTGGTGACCCACGTGGAGCCACGCCGCTTCGAGGTGCGCACCATCCTCGCGGACGACGAGACAGCGGTCATCCTGGGCGACCTCGCCTCGCTGGTGAAGGCCACGGGCCGGCTCATCGAATCGGCCTTCGCCTTCGACATGACCGTACGGGATGGCAGAATCACGCGCTATCGCATGTTCGAGGACAGCCACGCCGTGGCCCGGGCCGTCTGACGGGCAGCCGCTCGCGCCGCTGGACGTGGGGGGGCGGGCCGACGGGCATTTACTTTGCCCTCAAACGACGTAGCCTCCCGCTCCATGGCTGGCCGTCGAGAACCCCTGGACGAAGAGCAGCGCGCCCTCCACGACTCGTGGGACACGGTGCTGCGCACGGTGGGCCGGGTGATTCTGAGCACGGTGCTCATCTGGGGGGTGTGCTCGGCGCTGCGGTATGGCGTCCACGCCACCAGTGACACGCTGCTGGCGTTCGCTTCGGGGCGGAGCCTCTGGTGGGCGCCGCTGGTGCTCGCGGGCGTGCTGCTGCTGGGCGGACTGCTGCGAGGGCTGCTCAACCGCCGGCCCGGCTGGAGCGACGTGGCCTCGGACGGGGTGGACGTCGCGCTCTCCAACTACCACATCACCTACGAGGACCCGGCGGACGACCCGCGCCCGCGCTACTCGCTGCCCGCCATCCGGCTCGCCCTGCGCAAGGCGGTGGCGACGCTGCTGACGCTGGGCTCTGGCGCGTCGGGCGGACTGGAGGGTCCGGTGGTGCTCGTGGGCGAGTCCCTGGGCGCGGGCGTGGCGCGCCTGACCCGCGCCCGCTCCGAGCACACACTGCGCACCTGCCAGCTCGCGGGCATCGCCGCGGCGGTGGGGACGCTGCTCAACGCGCCGTTCGCAGCCGCGCTGTTCGCGCTGGAGGTCGTCTACGGCAACCGCATCGTCTACCGGAAGCTGGCGTACTGCCTCCTGGCGGGCATCACCGCGTACGCGCTCAACAACCGCTTCCTCGGCTTCAAGCCCATCTTCGTGGCCCCGCCGCACGCGCACACGTACACGCTGGGAGAGTATGGGCTCACCGCGCTGGTCGCCGTGGCCGTCTCGGCGCCCATCGCGCTGCTGTTCGGCCTGGCGATGAAGCACACGCGGCAGGTGGTGGAGCGCGCCAGCCCCGTGCTGCGCGGCGCCATGGGCGCGCTGTGCACCGTCCTGGTGGCCGGTGGGCTCTATTACGTCGTGGGCATGGACTTCCGGCACGTGCTGGGCATGGGCGAATACACCATCGCCCAACTGCTGGCGGGCACGTCGGGGCCGCTGTCGATGTGGTGGTTCCTGCTGCTCATCGTGGGCGGGAAGCTGCTCACCACGAGCTTCACGGTGCAGTCGGGCGGCTCGGCGGGCATGCTCATCCCGTCCATGGTGCTGGGAGGCGTGTCCGGCGCGGCCACCGCGCAGCTCCTGGCGTCGGTGACGGGGACGGGGCCCGCGGACGTGACGGTGTTCGTGGTGGTGGGCATCGCCTCCGCGCTGGTGGCGGTGGTCGGCGTGCCGCTGGCGGCCATTGCCCTGGTGCTGGAGGTGTTCGGGTCCGCGTATGGCCCGCCCGCCGTCCTCGCCTGCTGCGTCACGTATGTGCTGACGCTGCGGCTGTCCGTCTACAACGAGCAGCGCCGGGTGCAGGCGGTGGCGGCGGCGGAGCCCGCGGCGGAGCTGGGGAGCTGACGGCGCGCACCGCGTGCAATGACATCTTGCCGCGCGACAAAACGCCGCCTTCCTTCGCGAAGGCCCGGCGCCCGGACTGCCGCTGCAGGACGCAGAGGAAGACGCCATCATCGCCTTCCTCCACACCCTGACGGACGCGCCGTTCCTCACCGCCAGGGCGCCAACGGCCCCGCCGTGAGCCCCGCGAGGTTCACGGCGCGGCGAACGGGTCCGAGAAGCGCGGGTCCGTCAGGAAGTCCGTGTCGGTGAGCGATTCGAGGAACGCCAGGACGTCTTCCTTCTCCTGCGCGGTCAGCGTGAAGCCTCGCACGAAGCCACTCTGGAGCGGGCTGGCCTCGCCGCCATTCGCCAGCCGCGCGTGCCCACCCGCCGCGTAGTGGTCCAGCACGTCCGACAGCGTGGCCAGGCTGCCGTCATGCATGTACGGCGCGGTGACGGCCACGTTGCGCAGGGACGGCGCGCGGAAGCGCCCCATGTCCTCGGGGCGGCCCGTCAGCTCGATGAGGCCCGGGTCCTTGGCCGGGTACGTGCCCTGGCCGTCCTCGTTGTAGAGGCCCGTGTTGTGGAAGGGCAGGATGGGCTCGAACGTCGCCTCGTGCACCGTGGCGTCCTGGAAGTTGAAGCCAGAGTGGCAGTGGTCGCACTCCAGCCGCTCCGAGAAGAACAACTCCATGCCGCGCTTCTGCTGCCGCGTCATCGCCTCCACTTCCTCGCCATACACGTAGCGGTCGTACGGGGAGTTGCCGGAGATGAGGCTGCGCTGGAACGACGCCAGCGCGCGCGTCAGCGTGGCCACGGACACGGGCTCCACGGCCTCCGGAAACGCGCTCCGGAACTCCGCCTCCAGTGCAGGGACCGCGCGAAGCCGCGCGAGCAACTCCTCTTCCCTGTCGCCGAAGCCCAGCTCCACCGGCTCCTTGCCGAACAGGGGCACCAACGCCTGCGCCTCCAGCGTCGTGAGCGAGGGGTTCGCCCAGGTGAGGCTCGTGGCATAGGCGACGTTGGCCAGCCCCTGGGAGTTGCGGCGGTGCGTCTCGCCCGTGCTGCCCTGGGACGTCACCAGCGGCTCGGTGAAGGCTCGCGCCGGGTCATGGCAGGACGCGCAGGATTGCGTCTCGTTGCGGGACAGGCGCACGTCGAAGAAGAGCCTCCGGCCCAACTGCACCTTCGCCTCCGTCATCGGGTTGTCCGCGGGCACCTTCGGCGTGGGGAACCCCGCGGGCAGCTTCCACGCGTAGGTCTCCGCCTCGCCCCCCTTGTCGCCGCACCCCGCGCCCAGCCCGGCCAGCACCGCCAGCACGCCTGCTCGTCTTCCCACGCGCCACGCCATGACATCCCCCTCCTACTCCGCCTTGATGAACGCCTGGGGCCCCGGCGCCCCCTCCTGGCTCCGGTGCGTCAGCCCCATCCGGCTGAACAGGGGCGCGCAGTCCGGGTCCGTCTGCTGCGACATGCAGCCCACGGCGGTGTTCTCCACCACCGCGTTCTCATCCAGGTTCGAGCCCGCGAAGAGCGCCCCCAAATCCAGCACCACCTTGCCAGTCTCCAGGTCGAGCGAGTCCAGGGCCACCTCCGGGCGGTTGCCGAACGTACACCCCGCGGTGCCGTTCGTCTGGCCCTCCGGCGGCGGTGCACAGTCCGTGCTCCCCAGGTGCATGAAGTGCCCCTCCGGCAACCCCGTCGTCTGCCCCTCGATGCGCGCGAAGAGATAGCCCGAGCGCCAGCTCCAGTAGAGGCTCGTGTCATTCAGCGGCGAGGGCGCCGTGGACACATCCAGGTGGTTCTGCGTCTCCGGCACGCCCAGCTTGAAGCGCAGGCCCGTGTAGTCGCCCTGGGGCGCCGTGCCGGTGATGCGCAGGTTCGTTGCCTGCGTCCCCTGGGTGCACTGCCCCGACTTGTCCGCGAAGTCGAGCAGCGCCGTGCCCTCGTGCTGCCAGCGCCCGTCCTGCGTCAACTGCAGCGGGACCTCCGCGCCTCCCGCCGTGACGAGCCGGACGTCGTGGATGAACACCCGGAAGTCCAGGGGCTCGTACGTGGTCCCCGTCGTCCCCACCCCGGCATAGGAGCGGCCACATGCGAAGGGCTCGCCGCCCACCCGGGCCTCGAAGGGGATGGCGACTTCCATGCGCGTCTCCTCTTCATCGCCACAGCCCAGGACACCGAGCAGCGCGAATGGAAGAGAACGAAAGGCAAGGCGACGAGCGGACACCATGGCGGACTCCCGTGGAATAAAGCCTGCCTTGGCCTAACCCAATCCCGCCATGCCGGAAACGTGGCAAGTTGCCACAGCCCCAGGTCCTTGCGCCGTGGGGGGCAAGCAGGCGACCGGCCTCAGCCGCCTCGCACGTTGTAGCCCGCGTCGCCGTACGGCTTGAGCCGGTCCAGCCAGAGCGCCTCCAGCACCTTCAGCTCCTCCTCCGGGGCCACCACGGGCTCGTCGGAGGGCTTCAGCACGTCGAGCACCTCGAAGGTGAACTGCTCCGCGCCGTAGCGCCTCCAGTCCTCCAGCAGCGCGGGCAGGCGGTCCATGCCCGTGGACAGCTCGAAGCGGATGCGGTTGAGCATGCCCTGCACGTTGGCGCTGGCGCCCACCAGCACCTTCCCGTTGGCCAGGCAGCGCACGGCGTACACGCCCATGGGCGGCGGCGCTTCCTTGTAGGAGCGCTTCAGCTCGGCGCGGCGGGAGCGGGGACCGGAAACCTGGGACGGCGCGTCTGCGGACATGGGAGACCTCGTGTGTGGAGAAGAAGAAGCGTGGGTGAACCGCCGCGCGAGCCGGGCCTGCGCGGCCCCATCTTCGGGCGACATCCAGTCGCGGCCCGTGCGCGCCCAGTCCGCGTCCGCGGGGTCCACGCCCAGGGCCTGAACGAGGCTGGCGTCACAGACGAAGAACTGCTCGCGGAAGGGGAAGAGGAAGCCGCCCTGCGCCCGCAGGGAGTCCACGGCCTCCGCGTAGGAGGCGAACCAGCGGTTGAGGTGGGCGGCGCCCACCTGGGCGAGCAGGTGTTCGAAGTCGACCTCGCGGACCTGCTTCAGGTCGGCCCAGGAGGCATACCCCTGCTCATGCGCGATGACGGCCAGCGCGTGCTTGCGCCGCACCGAGTCCTTCCGCGCGAGCACCTGCCCCACGGACAGCCCCGAGAAGCCGGGCAGCACGCGCAGCCGCTCCGCCGCGAGTGACGCGTCCGCTGACGCCAGCGCCTTGAGCAGGAGCGACGCGCGGACCTTGCATTCGTGGAGGGAGACGGTTCGCATGAAAAGTCCCTTGGCGCCGGCCCTCACCCGTTCGTGGGCCGTGGAAGGAACTCATCGGAACTGTCGAACGGCGGCGTGAAGCGGAGGGTGACGTCGTCTTTTCGGGCAGGCGCCCCTCGGCACCTGGGCGGGAGTTAACGAGGCCCTCCGCCCCGGCGCAAGCGCTTTCAGGCGACGGGCGCCCCGGGGCCAGTGGGCCCGGCTGCCTGGCGGGGCGACTTGCAGGAGCAGTCCAGACACCCATGCGAGGCGCAGGTGCCGCAGCTCCGCTCCAGTTGCTTCTTCAGCGCCTGCCGGGCTCGGTAAAGCCGCACGCCCGCGTTGTTCGCGGTGATGCCGTCCTCGCGCGCCACGTCCGGGACGCCGCGCTCCTCCAGGTCCACGCGCCGCAGGATGTCCGCGTACTCCGGCTTCAACGTGGGCAGCAGCTCGCCCACACACGCGCAGACGGCCTGCTTCAGCTCCGGGTCCTCGGTGGCCACCACGGATTCCCGCGCCTCGCGCTCCAGCGCGCGTCCCTCGGCCGCCTGGCGCCGGTAGTGGTCCACCAGCGCGTTGCGCAGCAGCCGGTAGAACCACGCCACCGCGCCCTCGCCCTCCTCCAGCGCGCCGCCCTTCTCCAGCGTCCTCACGAACGCCGCCTGGAGAATCTCCTCCGCGATGGCGCGGCTGCCCACGCGCCGCTCCACGAAGGCGAGGAACTGGCGATGGTTGTCCACCAACGCACGCACCACCTCGTCATTCAGCGCCCCGGTCTCCGTCACGCCGTGCTCCTTTCCCACCCATCATCTGCACATCCCCGGCGCCTGTTTTCAACGTGTTGACGCCGGCATCCGCCCCGGGCACCGGGCATTCCCATCAAATCCTGACGTGAATGGAAGGTGTCGTGACGGAAGCGGAGCCACGCGAGGCATTGACAGACATGGGGGTCCACGCTTATTTCGTCCGCAGCATCCAGAGCGGCCTCCGCCTCGCGCGGTGGCCCGACAACCTGGGGTCGGACCTCCAAGGTGTCCAAACGATGCGGCTCGAGGAGCAGTGGCTCCCCGGGCAATCCAAGCGTCCGAGGCCGGAGGGCATCCTCCCGCTTCGGTGAGAGAGGGCCCCCGTGGTTCCATCCACCTGCTCCGCACCGTTGACCACCGCTGACGTGCCGTCCGTGCTCCGTCGCGTCGTCGCCGCGCATCGAATGCGCTGGCCCGGCGGCGGGCACTAGTCCGCCAGGGCTCCAACTCCCGACACCGCGCTTCCCCTTCCCCGTGGGCGCTCGCGCGCCGCGTCTGGCCGGCGTGTGTCCGGCTCGCGGCGACACGTCCGCCCGTCCCTTCGAGGTTCCCCGATGCGCAGCACGTCCCTGCAGGTGATGAAGTTTGGTGGCACGTCCGTGGGCTCGCCCAGGCGGCTCCACCAGGTCGTCGAGTTGATTGGAAGGCACGCGCGGCGAGGCCCGCTGGCGGTGGTCGTCTCCGCGATGGGCGACACCACGGACTGGCTGCTGGACGCGGCCAGCCACGCCACCGCGGGTGAGCTGGAGGACGCGCTCGCGGTGGCCACGCGCATCGCCGACCTGGCGAAGGCCAACGTCGCGGCGCTCGCGCCCGGCCAGGCCTCCGAGCTGGGAGAGCGCGTCGACGGCCTGCTCGCGCCACTGCGGCAGTTGCTCCAGGGCATCTCCCTCACGCGGGAGTGCTCCGCGCCCACGCGCGACCGGGTGCTGTCCTTTGGCGAGCAGGTGTCCGCCACGCTCCTCGCGGAGCTGCTCACCGCCCATGGCACGCCCGCGGCCTTCCGCGACGCGCGGCGGCTCCTGGTGACGGATGACCGCTTCGGCGCGGCGCGGGTGGACCTGACGCGGACCCGGGAGCGGCTCCAGGCCGCGCGCGAGACGTGGGGCGCCGAGGTGCCCGTCCTCCCCGGCTTCATCGCCGCCACGGAGGATGGGCGCACCACCACGCTGGGCCGCAACGGCTCCGACTACACCGCCGCGCTGGTGGCCCAGGGCCTGGGCGCGTCGGAGGTCACGGTGTGGACGGACGTGCTGGGCCTGCACACCGCGGACCCGGACCTGGTGGCGGACGCCTACCCCGTGGCGCACCTCACCCACGGCGAGGGCCTGGAGCTGGCGGCGGTGGGCGCCCGCATGCTGCACCCGCGCACGATGATTCCCCTCATCGAGTCCGGCATCTCCCTGCGCATCCGCAACACCATGGCGCCGGAGCACCCGGGCACGCTCATCGACGCCATCGGCTCGCGCGACGGCCAGCGGCCCGCCTGCATCGCGACGCGCGAGGACCTGGCGCTGCTGGGCGTCGAGGTGCGCAAGCTGTCCGACCAGTTCCAGCTCGGCGAGCGCGTGCTGGCCGCGCTGCGCGAGGCGCGCGTCACCGTGTGGATGACCGCGCAGTCCGCCAATGGCCAGTCGCTGGCCGTCGTCGTCCCCCGGCCGGACGCGGAGCGCGCGCGCTCCGTGCTCGCCTCCGAGCTGGCGCAGGAGCTGTCCCGCCACGAGGTGGAGCCGCTGGAGGTCCGCCAGCCGGTGACGCTGCTGACGCTGGTGGCGGAAGCCATGGGCCATGGCGTCAACGTGGCAGGGCGCTTCTTCAGCGCGCTGGGCGCGGTGGGCGTCAACGTGCGCGCCAGCGCCCAGGGCGCCAGCTCCCGCTCCCTGTCGTGCGTCGTCGACGCGGCGGACACCGCCATCGCCGCGCGCACCACGCACGCGGCCTTCAACCTGGCCCACCAGCAGGTGAGCCTGTTCGTCCTGGGCCGGGGCACCGTGGGCGGGCAGTTGCTGGCCCAGCTCCGCGCGCAGCAGGCGCTGCTGAAGGACAGGCACGGCATCGCGCTGCGCGTCGTGGGGCTGGCCGACAGCCGGCGCGCGCTCTTCGACGCCTCGGGCCTTTCGCTGGACGGCCTGGAGGCGCGCCTGGAAGGCGTGGCGCCCGAGGCCCCCGAGGCGCGCACGCTGGTGCCCCTGCTGGACGCGCTCCGGCGGCTGCCCGTGCCCATCCTGGTGGACTGCACCGCGGCGGGCGGGCTGGAGACGCTCTACACGGAGGCCTTCACGCGTGGCATCCACGTGGTGGCGGCCAACAAGAAGCCGCTGGCGCTGCCATGGGAGGCCCGCGAGGCCCTGGTGGACACGGCGCGGCGCAACCACGTCGCGTACCACTACGAGACGACGGTGGCCGCCAGCCTGCCCGTCATCGACACGCTGGCGAACCTGGTGCGCACCGGAGACAGCGTGCGCCTCATCACCGCGTCCCTGTCCGGCAGCCTGGGCTTCATCTGCAACGAGCTGACGGCCGGCGTACCCCTGTCCCGGGCCGTCCGCGCCGCCCGGGAGCGCGGCTACACGGAGCCCGACCCTCGCGAGGACCTGAGCGGCACGGATGTGGCGCGCAAGGCGCTCATCCTCGCCCGGGAGCTGGGCCTGCCCCTGTCCCTGTCCGACGTGGCGCTGGAGCCCTTCGTCACCACGGACGAGTGCGCCACCGTGGACTCGTTCTTCCAGGTGCTCGCCACGAAGGACGCGGCCTACGCGGAGCGCGTGGCCCGCTGCCGCCAGTCCGGCACCGTGCTGCGCTACCTGGCGCGCATCGACCCGTCGAAGGCGGGCACCGGCACCCCCGTCATCCGCGTGGGCACCGTGGGCGTCGAGGCGGGCCACCCCGCGGCGGACCTCCGCGGCTCCGAGTCCTTCGTGTCCTTCACCACCACCCGCCACAGCGACTTCCCGCTCACCGTCCGGGGCGCGGGCGCGGGCGGCGCCGTCACCGCGTCCGGCGTGCTGGCGGACATCCTCAAGATCTCCCAGACCCTGCGCGGCCGTTGAGCGCGTCACCCCAAGGGCTCCTCTCATGAAACTCGCCACCGCCCTCGTCCACGCCGGCGTGCGCCGCGACCCCAGCACCGGCGCGGTCGCCGTCCCCATCTACCAGTCCGCCACGTACCAGCACCCCGCGCTCGGCCAGTCCACCGGCTACGACTATTCACGCACGCGCAACCCCACCCGCTCCGCCTTGGAGGACGCGCTGGCACAGTTGGAGGGCGGCAGCCGGGGCCTGGCCTTCAGCTCCGGCATGGCCGCGCTGCACTGCGCCCTCCAGCTCTTCGGCCCGGGGGACCACGTCCTCCTCACCGAGGACCTCTACGGCGGCACCTACCGGCTGGCGGACCGCATCCTCCACGTCCCCTGCACCTTCGTGGACACCTCGCGGCCTGGCGCCGTGCAGGACGCGCTGCGCCCCAACACGCGCGCCATCGTCGTGGAGACGCCCACCAACCCGATGATGCGCACGGCGGACCTCGCCGGGCTGGCGGCCATCGCCCGCGAGGCCGGCGTGCTGCTCATCGTCGACAACACCTTCCTCACGCCCTGGCTCCAGCGCCCGCTGGAGCTGGGCGCGGACATCGTCGTCCACAGCGCCACGAAGTACCTGGCGGGACACAACGACGTCGTCGCCGGGGCCCTGGTGGTCAAGGACGCGGCACTGGGTGAACGGCTGGCGTATCTCCAGAACGGCATCGGCGCGATCCTGGGCCCGCAGGACGCGTACCTGGTGATTCGCGGGCTGAAGACGCTGGCGCTGCGCATGGAGCGGCACCAGGCCAACGCGCGCGAGGTGGCCGCCTGGCTGCGCGCGCACCCGGGCGTGGAGCGCGTCTTCTATCCCGGCGTGGGCGGGATGCTGTCCTTCAACGTCGCCCACGCGGCCCTGGTGCCCCAGGTGCTCGCGTCCGTGAAGCTGTGTCTCTTCGCCGAGTCGCTTGGTGGCGTGGAGACGCTCATCACCTACCCCACCACGCAGACCCACGCTGACATCCCCGCCGAGCGCCGGGAGGCGCTGGGCATCTCCGACCGGCTGCTCCGGCTCTCCGTAGGAATCGAGGACTCCCATGACATCATCGACGACCTGGCCCACGCGCTTCGCGACCCGTCTGCTGCACACGGGGCATGAGCAAGACCCCGCCACGGGCGCCGCCGCGGTGCCCATCTACCAGGTGTCCATGTTCGACCAGCCGGGCCTGGAGACACCCGGCGAGTTCGACTACGCGCGCTCCGGCAACCCCACGCGCAAGGCCCTGGAGGGCGTGCTCGCGGCGCTGGACGAAGGCCACGCCGCCTTCGCCTTCGGCTCCGGCATGGCCGCCGTGTCCAGCGTGCTGATGCTGTTCAGCGCGGGGGACCACCTGGTGGTGACGGACGACTGTTACGGCGGCACCTACCGGGTGCTCACCCGCGTCTTCAGCCGCTTCGGCCTGCAGGCCACCTTCGTGGACACCAGCGACCCGGACGCCGTGCGCGCCGCGCTCCGCCCCAACACGCGCGCGCTGCTGGTGGAGAGCGTGAGCAACCCCTTCCTCAGACGCACCGACCTCCCCGCCATGGCCCGGCTGGCCCAGGCGCACGGGGCGCTCCTCATCGTGGACAACACCTTCCTGTCCCCGGCCCTCTCGCGCCCGCTGACGGAGGGCGCGGACATCGTCATCCACTCCGCCACCAAGTACCTGGGCGGCCACAGCGACGTCGTCGCCGGAACCGTGGCGGTGAAGACGCCCGCGCTGGCGCGGGAGCTGGGCTTCCTCCAGAACGCGGTGGGCGCGGTGCTGGGGCCCCAGGACTGCTTCCTCCTCCAGCGAGGCATCAAGACGTTGCAGGTCCGCCTGGAGCGGCAGGTGCGCACGGCGGGCGCGCTGGCGAAGTGGCTCGGCCACCGGCCGGAGGTGCGGCAGGTCTTCTATCCGGGCACCGGCGCGGTGGTGTCGTTCCGGCTGGCCCAGGACGCGCTGGCGGCGCCCTTCGTTGAGTCGCTTCAGCTCCCGCTGCTGGGCGTGTCCCTGGGCGCCGTGGAGAGCATCGTCACCGTCCCGGCGCGGCACTCCCACGCCTCCGTCCCCGCCGCCGAGCGGGAGCGCCGGGGCATCACCGACGGGCTCATCCGCTTCTCCGTGGGACTGGAGGACGGGGAGGACCTGCAAGAGGACCTCTCGAGGGCCTTCGCCCAGGCAGGCCGCGTGGCCGCCTAGGCGCCACCGACGGCGGCGCGGTGGCGTCCGGCCTTCGACGGCCGCTCCGTCTTGCTTGCGCGCCGTGCCCCATCCGAGCATGACAGGGGCACGCGCGCGGGGCCCCCAGCCCCGCCAGACGAGGGAGCGAGCACATGGCCTTGCGGTTCAAGAACCTCGATGGCAGCGGACCGCAGCCGTTCAGCAGCGTCTTCAAGTGGGCCGTGGCCGACAAGCTCGCCGGCCGCCGCCGCAAGGCGCCCGCCCGCGCGGACGTGCCCCGCGTGGAGCCCGACCTCGCGCTGCTCTCCACGCCGCCCGCCCCCGGTGAAGGCGCCCGGCTGACGTGGCTGGGCCACGCGAGCTGGCTGGTGCAGTTGGACGGCGTGTCGCTGCTCATCGACCCGGTGCTGCGCGACGCCATCAGCGGCGTCATCCGCCGCAACGTGCCGCCGGGCGTCCCGGTGGAGAAGCTACCGCCCATCACCGCCAGCCTCGTCTCCCACAACCACTACGACCACCTGGACCTGCCCACGCTGCAGAAGGTGGGCGCGCCCATCGTCACCGGCCTGGGCCACGCGCCGGTGTTCCGGGGCTCGGGCCTGGGCATCACCGAGCTGGACTGGTGGCAATCCACCCAGGTGGGCGCCGTCACGGTGCACTTCGTGCCCTCGCAGCACTGGAGCCGCCGCGGCCTCAACGACGTCAACGAGATGCTCTGGGGCGGCTTCGTCATCGAGGGCTCCAGCGCCCGCGTCTTCCACTCCGGCGACACCGCCTACTTCGAGGGCTTCAAGGAGATTGGCCAGCGCCACCCGGGCATCGACGCGGCCATGCTGCCCATTGGCGCGTATGACCCGGCCTGGTTCATGCGCCGCCAGCACATGAACCCCGAGGAGGCCGTGCAGGCCTTCGAGGACCTGGGCGCCGCGCGCTTCCTGGCCATGCACTGGGGGACCTTCAAGCTCACCGACGAGCCGCTCGACGAGCCGCCCCGCCGCCTGGACGCGGAGTGGACCCGCCGGGGCCTGGCCCGCGAGCGCGTCGAAGTGCTGCCGGTGGGTGGAACACTCACCGTGCGCCACGGTTGAAACCCACCAGGGCCTATGTTGTGGGAGGGGCATGCTCCTGCCCACCCTCCTCGCCCTGACGCTGCATCAGGCACCGTCGTCCCTCACCACCGTCTCTGAACAGAGCGGCTGGAAGCGCACGGGCCGCTACCTGGAAGTGGAGTCCCTCTGCCGCGCCTTCCCCAAGGCGTTCCCCGGCAAGGTGCGCTGCGACACGCTCGGCACCACGCCGGAGGGCCGCCCGCTGCTCGCGCTCGTCGCCAGCGCGGACGGCACCCTCACCCCCGCCGCCGCGGCGAAGAAGCAGCGCCCCGTCGTCTTCTTCCAGGGTGGCATCCACTCCGGTGAGATTGACGGCAAGGACGCCGGCTTCTGGCTGCTGCGCGACTTGCTCGCCGGCAAGGAGCAGCCCGGCGTCCTCAAGCGCGTCACCGCCGTCTTCGTCCCCGTCTTCAACGTGGACGGCCACGAGCGCTTCGGCCCCAACCACCGCCCCAACCAGAATGGCCCCGAGGAGATGGGCTGGCGCGCCACCGCGCAGAACCTCAACCTCAACCGCGACTACGCCAAGGCGGAGGCCCCGGAGATGGTGGCCCTGCTGAAGTACCTCCACGCGTGGGACCCGCTCGTCTACGCGGACCTGCACGCCACCAACGGCGCCAAGTTCGAGCACGACGTGTCCGTGGGCATCGAGCCGCAGAAGTCCGGGCCGGCCCCGCTGCGCGCGCTGGGCGTGAAGCTGCGCGAGGAGCTCTTCACGGAGCTTTCGTCCCAGCAGCACCTGCCCGTGCCCTTCTACCCGTCCTTCATCGAGGACGATGACCCCGCCTCCGGCTTCGCCTACGGCGTGCCGCCGCCGCGCTTCAGCCACGCCTATTGGGCCGCGAACCGCCGCTTCGGCGTGCTGGTGGAGACGCACTCGTGGAAGCCCTACGCGGAGCGCGTGAAGGCCACCCGCGACGTCGTGGCCGGCCTGCTGCGGCTGGTGGCCCGCGACGGCGCCGCCCTGCGCGCGGCGGTGAAGGCGGCGGACGCGGAGGACGCGGCAGGAAAGACGCGCGAGGTGGTGCTCGCGTGGAAGAACACCGAGCAGAAGCGGACCATCGACTTCCGCGGCTACGCCTACCAGCGGGGCGCCTCCGACGTGTCCGGCCAGACGTGGATTCGCTACGACGACACGAAGCCCCAACTCTGGAAGGTGCCCTACTTCGAGGAGGTCCAGCCCGCGCTCACCGTCACGCTGCCCGCCGGGGGCTACCTGGTGCCGCCCGCGCACGCCGCCTGGGTGGAGGCGAAGCTGGCCGCGCACGGCCTGCGCTCCCAGCGCCTCTCCAAGCCCGTGGCCGACGCGGCGGTGGAGCGCTTCCGCGCCGACGAGGCGAAGTGGAGCGCCCAGTCCGTGGAGAACCGGCAGATGCTCGACGTGAAGGGCGCGTGGCAGCCAGGGACGCAGGCGCTCCCCGCCGGCACGCTGTACGTCCCGGTGGCGCAGGAGGGCGTGGAGCTGGTGGCCCACCTGCTGGAGCCCACCGGGCCGGACTCGCTGCTGGCCTGGGGCTTCTTCAACGCCCACTTCGAGCAGAAGGAGTACGTGGAGGACTACGTGCTGGAGCCCTTCGCGCGTGAGCTGCTGGCGAAGGACGCCGCGGTGAAGGCGGCGTGGGAGGCGAAGCTGAAGGACCCAGCCTTCGCCAAGGACGCGCGCGCCCGCCTGCGCTTCTTCTACGAGCGCCACCCGGCCCGCGACGTCCAGCTCCGCGTCTACCCCGTGCTGCGCACCCAGGCCGCGCCGCGGGAGCTGACGACGGTGAAGGCCGCGACGCCGTAGGGCACCCCGGCCGTGAAATGAAGACGCCCCGGCGCCCGTGGGCACCGGGGCGTCTTCGTTTTCAGACCCGCCGACTCCGGCCTCCTCCGTCAACGAAGGCCGGAGCGCCGGGCATCCTCAGCCGATGATGCCCTCGCAGACGCAGTAGCTCTGGTTGCACACCGAGTTCGGGCCGCAGCCGCCGCAGTCCGACTTGCAGGCGCAGGCGCAGGTGTTGGGGTCCGCCTGGTACTGGGGACCGCAGTTCAGCGCGGCGGTGTCGCACACGCAGCCGCACGCGTCCTGGCTGAAGGTGAAGCCCGGCGCGCAGGTGGCCGACTGGACGCACGAGCACGAGCAGGTGTCCGTGTTGCACGTCTCATAGGTGCCGCACGTGCCGCCGCAGTCCGGCGCGCAGGTGAAGGCGCACACCTCGGGGTCCGTGTCACACACCTGGCCCGGCTCACCGCCGCCGCCGCAGTCCGACGGGCACTCGCACTTGTCCGTGGTGCGGTTGCACACCAGCTTGCCTTCGCAGAAGTCCGGGTCGTTCGGGTCGTGGAAGTCGTCGCCCTCGCACGGCGCGGGGACGCCATCCGGGTTGGACGTGCGGTCCGTCCAGTAGCGGTAGGACAGCGCCGCCTGGGTGGTGCCCGGCGACTCCGGGCGACACCCGCCGAAGAAGGACACCGCGCGGCTGATGCCGTCCACGTCGAAGCCGTGGACGCGGCTGCGCGGCAGGTCTCCCGGCGTGGGGCACTGCGAGGCGTTCGCCACCGCCCCCATGGCCACCTTCAGCGAGGCGCCGATGGGCGGCTTCTGCGTCCGGTAGCCCACCGACGCGATGACGCTGTCGATGATGGCGTTGATGGTGGTGGTGATGGCGGCCGAGTCCCGGATGCTGCCGTACACGCCGCCGGTGGCCTGGATGATGTCCAGGTGGCGCGGGTTGCGGGGGTCCTCCTGGTTCTGGCACCAGGTGCTGGTGTCGTTGGTGGCGTTCTCATGCGGGCAGAGGATGCCGTGCACGTCGATGGGCTGGTTCAGCGGGTTGCGGTTCGTCCCGGGCTCGTTGCCCGTCCCCAGGAAGTACTGGGTGTACGTGTCGATGGTGCCGCTGGACTGGTCCCGCGTGTCCGTCAGGACGACGACCACGACCTTGGCGCCCGCGCGGAAGCGCGTCTCCGGCGTGCCCCCCGAAGAGGCCAGCAGGTTGATGACCTCGCGGGCCGCCTGCAGCGGGCGCTCGGTGCCGTTGCCGCTCTGCCCCACCCAGCACTGGGCGTTGGAGGAGCACGTCGTCTGCTGGGAGCCCGGGGGGATGGTGATGCCGGAGCACTGACCGCCACTGCACGTGCTGTTCTGCGTCAGCCAGGCGCGGAACTGGTTGATGTTCCCCGTGAAGCCACGCAGCGTGCCGTTGTTCGACCCACTGCTGTAGGTATACGTGGTGGTCACCATCGCCAGGCGGTAGTCCAGGGTGGCGTTGGCCAGCTTGTCCGCCACGGCCGTGGCCGCGTTGGCCAGCGACTGCTGCGACGAGGCCATGGAGCCGGAGTCGTCCACCACGAAGATGAAGTCCACCACCGCCCGCCGCACGGTGAACTGCTCGCACTGCACCGCGTCCGTGTCGCCGAACTGCGCCAGCGCCGAGCCGCCCGCCGTGTCCGCCGTGGTGAAGAGGCTGCCCGCCTCGTTGTAGCGGGACGTGGGGGTGATGGCCATCACCACCACCACGCTGTCGTCGGAGCGGTGGACATACTGCGCCTGCATGGTGAACGGACCGCTGACGCCGGCCGTGCCCGTCAGCTCACCGGTGCTCCCGGGGACCAGCGAGCGGGTCAGCGTGTTGGTGAACGTCTTCAAATCCCCACCACCCGACATGGCGTAGCGCGCGGACAGCGCGGGGTAGCCGTCCCAGGTGTTGAAGGTCTGCTGGAAGTCACGCGTGGCGGAGTTGAACGACCCGGTGCGGATGCCGGCCTCGTCGCCCGTGGGGTTGGAGGACGAACCGACGCGGCCGCGCTTGTACGCAATCAGCGTCACCTGCTTGGTGGCGTCCCAGCCGATGATGCCCACCGCGTTGTTGCCGTCGCGGATGGTGCGCAGGTTGGCGTCCGTGAAGGTGGAGGGCAGCGCCAGACGGAGGTCCGCGCCGTTCTCCTCCCTGAACGTCACGGTGCGCAGGTTGGCCGTGCGGCAGGCCTGGCCCGCCGGCGTGTTGCCCGCGCCGTCCGCGGGGTCGTTCGGGTTCAGCTCGCCCTCATCCACGCGGCCGTTCTGGTTCGCGTCCTCCGCGCCGTCCTGGATGCCGTCACCGTCGCTGTCGGGGTTCGTCGGGCTGGTGGTGGTGCCCGGGTCCGCGTCGCCCACGTAGCCGCAGTCGCTGCGCGGCGCCTGCGCCGTCGTCACGCCCAGCTCCAGGCCGTCCAGCAGGCCGTCACCGTCCGTGTCCGGGTTGGTCGGGTCCGTCTCGCCCGGGTCCACGTTGCCGTTGCCGTTGGGGTCCTCGCCGCGGAAGCCATCGCGGCCCGGGCCGTCCTGCAGGCCGTCACAGTCGGAGTCCGTCAGGCGCGGGTCCGTCTCACCGGAGTCCACGCGGCCGTTGCGGTTCGCGTCCTCGACGCCGTCGGGGATGCCGTCACCGTCCGTGTCCGCGTTGTTCGGGTCCGTGTTCGTCGCCTCCTCCACCGCGTCCGGGATGCCGTCGAAGTCCGCGTCCGGCACCGACGCGGCGCAGTCCGCCACGCGCGGGTCCGTCTCATTGCCGTCCACGACGCCGTTGCGGTTGACGTCCTCTTCACCGTCGCTGCACGTGTCGCCGTCCGTGTCCGGGGCGAGCGGGTTGGTGTTGGTCCGCGCCTCCAGACCGTCATCCAGGCCGTCACCGTCCGAGTCCCGCTTGCGCGGGTCCGTCTCGCCGGGGCTCACCACGCCGTTGCGGTTGGCGTCCTCGGCGCCGTCCGCCAGGCCGTCACCGTCCGAGTCGATGGCGTTCGGGTCCGTCTCGCCCGGGTCCCTGCGGCCGTTGCGGTTGAGGTCCTCCAGGCCGTCCGGGATGCCGTCCCCGTCCGTGTCCGCCAGCACCGGCGAGGTGCGCGTGGCCGTGTCCTGGTCACCGGGGAAGTTGCAGTCGGGGTCGGGGCTCGCCGTGCGGCCCACCTCCACGCCGTCACGGATGCCGTCGCCGTCCGTGTCGCGCAGGCCGGGGTTCGTCTTCTGGCCACCGGGATAGATGGTGGCGAACTCCTCCGCGTCCGTCAGGCCGTCGCAGTCGGAGTCCTTGTTGACGTTCTCCGGGTCATCGATGTCCGTGGGCACTTCGCCCGGGTCCGGGTCCGGGTCCGGGATGATGCCGGCGTCCTCTTCCTGAGGCTCCGTACCGCCATCATCACCGCCGTCATTGCCACCACCGCCGCCATCGGCGTTCGGTTGTGGATTGGGGTCAGGGTCTTTCCCACCGCCGCAGCCAGTCAGCAACGACGCTGCCAGCAACGCGCAGGTGAAGTACCGCATCAGGGGGTTGCGCATCGTCTTTGACTCCAATGACTCCGACTCCAGGTGGGGGGTGAGTCGAAGCAGACTTCCATTGTAGAGAACGATGGAGGACTTTCCGAGTCCCTGTTCCCTGGGGCAACTCTGAGTCGGGGTCTGGATGCTCCCAGTCCAGTGACGCGGATGGATTGCGCCCAGGCTGTTGGCAAACAGGGTTCGCGGGTGGAAAGCGGTCGGCTATCGTCGCGCCCGTGCCCGTCTTCGGTCTTGCGGCATTGTGGAATGGCTCGGCTCCCCCGGAGCGCGTGGCGGCCTGGGTGGAAGGGATTGGCGAGGTGCTCACCTCCGCGCAGTCACTCCAGCTCGTGGTGGCCTTGCGCCCCGAGGAGGCAGGCATTGAATTGAAGGTGGAGGCGCCGGGCTATCCGCGCTCCGCGGTGGAGCGGCTCGCCGAGGACGCCAAGCGCAGCGGCGGCACGTTCGTGGAGCTGTGGCGGCTTCCCAAGGCGGAGCGGGACGCCTTCCGCGCGACGACCTTCGTGGGTGGCACCACCTACCGGGGAGACGAGCGCTCCGCCGCGGCGCGCGCGCTCCAGCAACACCTGGCCACGCTGCCCGTGAGCAACGAGCGCCCCACCGCGCCCGCCGCCGGAGGGGCTCCCGCCGCGCCTCAAGCCGACGCGCAGCCGCCGTCGGACGCCGGCCCGGCCGCGGCGCCACCCGCTCAGACGCCTGCTCCCCCGGTCGCCAACCAGCCCCACCAGGTGCCCGTCCGCCCGGCGGATGGGCCGCAGCGTCGCGGTCGACGTTTCGCCGTGAAGCTGGAAATGGAGTTCCGAACCGAGTTGGACTTCGTCCGTGAGCACGCCCTCAACATCTCCAACGGCGGCCTCTTCGTGCGCACCGCGCACCGGCCCCTGCCCGACAGCGTCGTCACCGTGGACGTGAAGCTGCCCAACGGCGAGCGCCTTCAAGGAGACGCGGTGGTGGTCCACGTGGTGGACGACCCGTACACGGGCGGCGTGGGGCTGGCGTTCCTCAACGACGACGCCACCTTCGCCCAGACGCTGGACGGCTATCTGGCGAGCCTGGCGGGCGGCGCGGGCTGAACATGATGGAGGACGTGCGGGAAATCTGGCCTCGAGACCATGGCCGCTTCCAGCTCCTGTCCCGGCTGGGACGCGGAGGCATGGCGGAGGTGTTTCTCGCGCGGATGCAGCAGGGCCCGCATACCGGAGCGCAGGTGGCCCTCAAGCGCGTGCGGCCCGAGCGCCTGCGGGACGCGGAGGCCCACGAGCAGCTCCTGCACGAGGCCGAGCTCGCCCGCTGCCTGCGCCACCCGTACATCGTCGGCTTCGTGGAGTACGGCGAGCTGCCGGATGGTGGCTACCTGGCGCTGGAGCTGGTGGAGGGGCCGGACCTGGGCCGCGTGCTGGCGCGGTGCCGGCGCCGCCGCATCGAGCTGCCCGTCGACATCTGCGTGCTCATCGTCCGGCAGGTGCTGGAGGCCCTGTCGCACGCGCACCACGCCGTCAGCACCACGGGCCGGCCCCTGGGCGTGGTGCACTGCGACGTGTCTCCGCACAACGTGCTGCTGTCCCGCACGGGTGAGGTGAAGCTGGCGGACTTCGGCGTGGCGCGCTCCCGTGCGGGCTCGGTGCAGGACATCCGCCGCCTGGGCAAGCAGCACTACCGCTCCCCGGAGCTGCTCGCGGGCGACGTGTCCGTGGCCGTGGACCTGTGGGCGACCGCCGTCCTCCTCTACGAGCTGCTGTCGCTGGAGTCCCCCTTCCCCTCCGGGCCGGAGGAGCAGGTGGAGTCCTCCATCCGCGGCGGCCGGGTGACGCCCGTGCGCGTGCGCGTGCCCGGCATCTCCGGCGCCCTGGCGCAGGTGCTGGACCGCGCGCTGGCGCCCATGCCCACGCAGCGCTTCAGCTCCGCGGAGCAGTTCGCCCGGGCCCTGGCGCCCCTGAGTGATGACCGCGTGGCCACGCCCCTGGCCGTGGCCGCCGTGGTGCGCGGGCTGATGGAGACCTGAGCCCGCTCAGGCCACCTCCTGCCGGCCCACGGTGGGAGGCACCATGCCGGGGTCTCCCTCCACCACCAGCCGGCTGCGCCCGCCGCCCTGCTTCACCACGCGCACCTGGACGCCAATGCGCTCCGCCATGCCGCTGACGTGGGAGATGATGCCCACCTGCCGGCCCGTGGCCTGGAGCGCGTCCAGCGTGGCCAGCGCCACCTCCAGCGTCTCCGGGTCCAGCGTCCCGAAGCCCTCGTCGATGAAGAGCGTCTCCACCTGGGTCGTCTCCGAGGAGAGGGACGCCAGCCCCAGCGCGAGCGCCAGGGACACCAGGAAGCTCTCGCCACCGGACAGGCTGGCCACGCTGCGCACCTCGTCGCCCATGTCCCCGTCCACCACCTGGAGGTCCAGGTCGTGCCCGGGCACGCGCATCAGCCGGTAGCGCCGCGCCAGCTCCCGCAGGTGCGCGTTGGCGTGCAGCAGCAGGGCGTCCAGCGTGAGGCTCTGCGCGAAGACCTTGAAGCGCTTGCCGTCGTGCGAGCCGATGAGGTCGCCCAGCACCTTCCACACCTCCGCCGCGCGGCGGCCCTCCTCCAGCGCGGCGGCTTCGGCGCCGTGCCGCGCGCGCGCCGCGTCGTCCGCCTCCAGCCGCGCGTGCAGCGTGGCCTCGGCGTGGCGGCGGGCCTCGACCTCGGCGCGCAGGCGCTCGCACGCGGGCCCCGCGTCCTGTTCGGAGAGGGACGGCGGGCCGGACGCCTCGTGCCGCGCGCGCCGCTCGCGCCGCTCCGCCAGCACGGCGGTGGCCTGGGCCAGTGACTCGCGCAGCGCCGTCAGGGCGCGGGCCTCCGCCTCACGCCAGGCGGCGTCGTAGGCCAGCAGCGCCCGCACCGCCTCCAGGGTGGTGCCACGCGCGGCGAGCTGCGCGGCCAGGGCGGCGCCTTCCGCCTCTCGCAGGGCCTGCGCCTCCGCCCTGGTGCGCACGGCGTCCTCGGCGCGGGCGGTGGCCACGCGCACGGCCTGGTTCGCCGCCTCCGCGCGCTCGCGCGCCTTCTCGAAGGCCGACTCCGTGGCGTCCAGCCGGGCTTGCAGCTCGGCGCGGACCTCGGCCGTGGGCCGGCCTTGCAGCAGCGCCGCGCGGGCGCGGGCCACCTCACCGCGCTCCTGCTCCTTGAGGACGGCGAGGCCTTGATGTTCCTCCGCGTGGCGGGTGACCACCTCCACCTGCCCCTGGGCCCGGGCGCGGTGCCGCTGCTCCTCGACCTCGCGCAGCTCCGCCTGCTGCCGGGCCTCTTCCTTGCCCTTCCACATCACCACCCGCTCGCCGCATTTGCGGCGGAAGGTGGCCGGGTCGCCCTCCAGCTTCTTGTCCCAGCCCGCGTCCACGGTGAAGACGGGGGACAGCTCCGCGACCACCTGCCGCAGCGTCTGCTCGGTGGCATCGAGCCGGGCGTGGACGTCCTTGAGCACGGCCTCCTCGCGGGACAGGGCCTCCTCCGCCCGGCGCAGCGCTTCCGCCGCCACCTCTCGCCGCGTGCGCTGCGTCTCCAGCGTCGCGCGCGCCTCGCGCGCCGTCCGGGCCAGGGACTCGGCCGCCTGCTCCTCGCCCTTGAGCGCCGCGAGCCGGCCCGCCACCTCCGCGCGCGCCGCCTCCAGCCAGGCCGCGGCCTCGGGCGAGCCGCCCAGCTCGGGCGGTGCCTCCGCGTCGGAGCGCGAGGGCTGGCCCGAAGCCACCGCGAGCGCCTCCACCCAGGCGGAGCACCCGCTCCGCCAGGAATCGCCATGCGCCGTGGCACGCACCAGCGCGGCCTTCTTGCGCGCCCCCGACTGCCCCGCCCGCGTGCTCGCCGCCGCGGCCCGCGCGCTCGCCGTCACCTCGGCCTGCGTCGCCGCGCCTCGCTCCCTTTCCAGCTCCTCCACGCGCGAGGCCGCCTCCGCGACCAGCCCGTCGAGCGCGGAAGCCTCGCGCGCATACGGATGCTCCGCAGCGCCACACAGCGGACAGGCCTCGCCTTCACGCAGCAGCGCGCGCTGGGACGCATACCCCTGCGTCGCCTGCGCCACCGACAACGCGCGCCGCGCTTCCTTCAGCGCCGCCTCGCCCCGACTCCCACGTTCCGCCGCCTCGCGGGCCTCCGCCGCCGCGGCCTCGGCTTCGTCCTTCGCCGCAGCCTCGTCCGCCGCCGCCTCGCGCGTCTCCGCCTCATCCGAGGCCAGCCCCTCATGCGCCGACGTCAGCCGCCGCACGGCCTCCTGACGCGCCAGCAGGGCCTCTCGCAGCGCGCGCCGCTCGGCCCCTGACTCCGTGCCCAGGGCGGCCTCCGCGTGCGTCGCCGCGGCCTGGGCCATCTCCTCCGCACGCGCCGCCGCCTCCTTCTCCTCACGCCGCAGCCCCACCGACTCGCGCAGCCCCTCCACCTCGCCGAGCAGCCGCCCGGACGCCTCACGCGCCTTCCGCCGCTCCGCCTGCGCCACCTCGTAGCGCTCCAGCTCGCGCTGCCAGCGGGGCCACTCGCTCGTGAGCGCCACCCAGTGCGCCTTGTCCGTCAGCCACGCCCGCGCGGCCTCGGCCGCTGTCCGCGCCGCCGCCTCCCGCTCGAGCACCGCCTCCAGCTCCGTCTTCGCGGCCACCACCGCCGCCTGGGACGTCTCCGCGCGCCGCTGCGCCTCCCGCGCCTCCCGGGTGACCCCCTCCAGCCGCGCGTCCAGGCGCGCCGCCTCCTCCAGCGCCGGACGCAGGGCCACGTCCTTCTCCTGCGCCGTCGCGCGCGCGGTCTCCGCATCCAGCAGCGCCACGCGCAGCGCCGAGGACTCCGCCAGCGCCGCCTCCACCTCCGAGGCCCGCGCCACCTGCGCCGCCTCCGCCACCGCCCACGCCCGCTCCGCGGACTCCGCCGCCGTCACCGCGGCCCGGAAGGACTCCGCCTCACGCACCTCCTCCAGCCGGGTGGCGCGCGGCGCCGCCTCCTCCAGCGCCACCCGCGCCGCGTGGACCTTCGTGTCCGCCCCCTGCTCCGCGTCGCGCAGCGCCGCCCGCTCCACGTGCCAGGCCGCGGCGCCCTCCGCCGCCTTGAGCTGGCCTTCCACCGACTGGCGCGCCCGCGACTCCTCGCCGAGCGCCGCCTCCGCCGCAGCCCGCTCCGCCTCCGGCATCAGCGATATCGCCGCCAGCCCCTGCGCCCGCCGCGTGAGCGCCTCCTGCTCCGCCTTGTTCTTCTCGTGCGCGGCGATGGACACCCGGCTGTACACCTCCGTGCCCGTCATCCGCTCCAGCAGCTCCGCGCGCTCGCTCGCATCCGCCTTGAGGAACGCCGCGAACTCCCCCTGCGCCAGCAGCGCGGAGCGCCGGAACTGGTCGAACGACAGCCCCAGCCGCTCCTGGATGGCGGCCAGCACCTCGCCCTTGGTGCGGCCGGAGCGCTGGCCGGTGGCCACGTCCGTCAACTGCATCTCCTGCGGCCGGAAGCGCCCCTCCGCGCGGTTGCGCGCGCGCCACACGGACCAGCGCGCCCGGTAGCGCCGCCCGTCCTTGCCCAGGAAGTCCACCTCCGCGAAGCCCTCGGCCGCGCCCCGGCGCAGCATGCCGCGCACGTCGTAGGCGGACAGCCGCGCCTCCTCGTCCTCGTCCGCGCGGCCCACCGGCACCCCGCCCCGCCCGCCCAGCCGGGGCGTGCGGTCGAAGAGCGCCAGGCACAGCGCGTCCAGCAGCGTGCTCTTGCCCGAGCCCGTGGCCCCCGTGATCGCGAACAGGCCCAGCCGGTCCAACGGCGGCTGGTCCAGCTCCAGCGCGAAGTCCCCCGCGAAGCTCGTCAGGTTGGAACCGCGAATCGCGAGCACCTTCACGGCGACTCCTCCTGCACATCGGTCAGCAACGTATGGAAGGCCTCCAGCAGCGCGGGCGCGGGCGGCTCCTCGAAGTCACGGGCGTAGCGCGCGCGGAAGACGTCCTCCGGCGTGCGCTCCTTCAAGGAGAGCCCCGGCTGCACCTCCGCCAGCGCGCCGCCCGTGCCGGTATAGGCGGGCGTCAGCTTCACCAGCCGCGCGGACTTCCCATCCAGCACCTTCTCCACCTTCTGCCGCAGCGCGGGCTCCGGCCTGGGCAGCGACACGCACACCTCCAGGTAGGGGCGCCGCCACTCCAGCGCCTCCGCGTCGTGCGCCGGCAGGGCTTCGAGCAACGCCAGCACCGCCTCCAGGGGCGCCGCGTCCCGCTCGGGCACCCGCACCATGTCCGTGGTCCTGGGCACGGGGAGCGCCTGCACCGCTCCCAACGCGTCCCCTGCCAGCTCCACCAGCAGCACCTGGTGCCGGTAGCCCGCCTCCGACAGCGACAGGGGCAGCGGCGAGCCGCTGTAGCGCACGCCCTCGCGCCCGCCCACCCGCTGCGCCTTGTGCAGGTGCCCCAGCGCCGCGTACGCCACGTCCTCCGGGAACAGCTCCACCGGGAGCGCGTGCTGATTGCCTCCCAGGATCTTCCGCTCGCTCAGCACGGACAGCTCCGTGCCCGTCATGTAGCAATGCCCCATGGCCACCAGCGCCTGCCCCGCCTGACGCCGGCGACGCGCGGCGGCCAGCACCTCCGCGTAGACGGTGCGCACGCCCTCCACCAACCGGTCCGACGCATCCCCCTGCACGGGCGGCAGGTCCGAGGGCCGCAGGTACGGCACCGCCGCCACCCACGCGCCCACCCGGCCCTTCGCGTCATGCAGCGGCACCAGCAGCCGCTCCCAATCCAACGCCCCTCTCACTCTCGGGAGCCCACCCACCACGCGCACGCCCAGCGCCGCGAACAGCGGGTCCGGCGCGTCCAACCGCGCCGCCGAGTCGTGGTTGCCACCAATCACCACCACGTCCAGCCGGGGCAGCCGCCGCCGCGCCTTCGCGACGAACTGGTACCAGGCCGCCTGCGCCTCCGCGCTGGGGTTCGCCGTGTCGAAGATGTCCCCGGCCACCAGCAGCGCATCCACGGCCTGCGCCTCCAGGGTCTCCAGCAGCCAGTCCAGGAAGGCCGCGTGCTCCGCATCCCGAGAGACGTCGTACAGCGTGTGTCCCAGGTGCCAGTCCGACGTGTGCAGCAGGCGCATCAGGCCTCACCCTCCCTCTTTCCCGTGGCGCTCTGACCGGCGGGCAGCCTCCACCAGGGAGGCTGCTCGCTCCAAGCGGCGGGCGCCTGCTCCCTTACTCCCCCGGTCTGACATGGGCGCAAGTTCCTGTAACTCCAGGCCGTTTCGAAGCGGACGCCCCGCCACGTCCCCCCAGGAGACCCTCACGCGCCGAGGGGGTTTGCCGGCACGCGCCGAGCGGGGATGCTCGCGCCCATGAACGGATTCCACCCCGGCATCTTCGCGGGCGTCTTCGGCGTGGGCTTTGGCATCGCGGGCCTCATCGGCTACGTCCGCTGGACGCGCTGGAAGCAGCAGCTCCAGGTCTGGGAGGAGGTCGCCGCGCAGCGCGGCTGGCGGTTCCAGTCCACGCCCGGCTTCCTCTACTCCGCGGGGACGCTCCAGTTGAAGGGCACCCATGCCGGCCGCTCCCTCATCGTGGAGACCGAGCACCGGGGCACGGGCAAGAGCTTCAACATCTTCACCATCGTCCGGCACGAGCTGGGCGACGCCGTCCGGAGCGCCACCCCATGAGCCTCGAGTCACTGCTCCCCATGGTCCTCGCCGCCATCGCGCTGGTGCTGGTCGTCACCGCCTATTGGATGCGCCACCAGCGCCGGCACCGAGCCTGGAGACAATTCGCGGCCCTTCACGACTGGAGCTGCATCTACTCCCTGGGGACATGGGAGGTCGCAGGACTCCACCGGGGACGGCAGTTCCGCATGCGCACGGAGCGTCACCAGAGCAATGGACCTGGCCAACCTCATACCTATCTCTGCACGGTGGTGAGGTTGGAGTTCGGCCAGGCGCTACCTCCGGATGTGCGCATCCGTCCCGAGGGCATCGCCGACAAGCTCCTCAAGGTGATTGGCCAGCGGGACGAGGACGTCGGCGACGCGAAGCTGGATGCCCTCCTCACCCTGGAGTACCTGTCCGACGAAACCCGAGACATCCTTCGAGCGCCGGGGGTGCGGCAGCAGCTCATGACGCTCTGCCGCCGGTTCACGGACTTCACCATCGAGGGCGCGCGCCTCACTGCGATGAAGCGCGGCATGCCCGACAGCGTCGAAGCGCTGGAGTCCCTGGTGGCTCCAGCGCTTCTGCTGAGTGACGCCCTGCACGAGGTGGCCGGGGAGGCCCACGGGCGCGGCGCCGGCCAGCCCTCGTCAGTGGCGACGTGAGCGCCGCCGCTGAAGCGCGAGCCACGCGAGCGCCCCCCAGGCCAACGGCGCCAGCGGCATCGCGTTGCAGCCGCAGCCACCCGGTCCGGGCGGCGGCGGCCGGGTGCCCCCATCCGCTCCCGCGTCCGTGCCGGCGTCGGTCCCCGCATCCGCGCCGGCATCCGGCTGCAGCGGCTCACAGGGGACCTCTCCCACACACACCGTCGCCTCGGCGGAGCCCTGCTGCCCGGTCGAATCCACCACCACGAAGCGGACGCGGTGCCAGCCGGGCGTCAGGTCCGTGGTGTCCCAGCGGTTGTGCTCGCCGCCGTAGTGGAAGTGGTTCCCGGTCTGCACGTCGGTGTAGCGCGGCACGTCGTCCACATAGAACTCCGCGTGCGTGCAGCCCACGTCGTCCACGCAGTCGCCGTAGAACTCCGCCGTGGCGCCCGACACGCGCTCACCGTCCTCGGGGCGCGTGAGGATGGCGGTGGGAGGTGCATCCGGGCTGACGGTGAGGGTGAAGGTCTGCGTCGCGTCCGGAGCCTCGCCGTTGCTCACGTACACGGTGACGGCCACCTCGCCCGCCTCGGTGGGCGCCCAGGTGAGGACGCCCGTGGCGGCATCGAGGTCCATGCCCTCCACCGGGTCCACCAGCGCATACACGGGCGCGGGCCGGGCCCTCGCATGCACCTCGTACCGGTACGGATTGCCCACCACGGCGGTGGTCACCGGCTCGGAGAGGATGACGGGAGGCAGCGGGTCCGTGTCCTGCTCGAAGACCTCCACCTCGCGCGCGTCCAGTCCGGGCGAGGCCACCGTGATGATGGCCGTCCCATCCTGGTTGTCCGCGTCCCGCGCGACGGCCAGGGTGACGTCCTTGGGCGTGCTCCAGTCAGAGGTGCTGAAGGTCAGCGTCTCCCCGGCCTGGACCGTGACGTCCGCGTCCCCGCGGGTCCGCGCCACGTTCACCGTGACGTTGCGCTGGGGCCGCTGCGAGAGCGACACGCCGAAGGTCGCCGTCCCGCCCTCCTCGACACTCATTTGAGCGGCCGTCAGCACCAGGCGCGGCGAGTTGTTGTCGATGGTGGTGGCCACCACCGGCACCTCTTGCAGCCCCTCCGCCACCACCATGAACGTGGCGACATCCGGCGTCGCGTCCGAGTCCACCGCCGCGGTGAGCGTCACCACCTGGGGCACGCTCCAATTGGACGCGGTGAAGGTGAGCGCCGCGCCGCTGACGAGGCTCAGGTCCTCTGAGCCGCCCATCGCGCGAGACACCTGGACGGAGACCTCGGAGGCCGGCGCTTCCGCCAGGCGCACGGTGAAGGCGGCGCGCCCGCCCTCCTCGACGCGCGGATGCAGCCCGGACACCACCAGCTTCTGGCCCGGCGCCTCGGGGGTGATGCGCCGCAGGGTGCCGCCCGTCACGCCAATGGTGTATAGCGCCCCATCCGGGCCCACCGACACGTCCACCTGCGAGCTGAAGCCCGTGGCCCACGCGTCCACCGTGGCCACCGAGTTGTCCGCGTCCAGCGTGACGCGCGTGAGCTGACCGGCGTTGTAGTCACCAAAGAAGAAGTCGTCCTGGTACGTCTCGTCGAACAGGGTGGCATCGTAGAAGGTGCCCCCGGTGATGGAGCCACCCAGCGCCTGCGTCGTGGCCGTCCCCCCGCCGCTCGTGGCGTCGGGCAGTGAAGGCTGCGCCACCGTGAAGGTCGTGGACGAGGGCACGCTGGCCACCCGCAACGGGCCATTGAAGCTCGGGTCCGCCACACCGCTGAGCGTGAGCAGCTCGCCCTTGCGGAAGCCATGGTCTCCAGAGGTGGCGAAGGTGGCCACTCCGGCGCTGCGCGAGGCGCCGTTGCCCGGGACGACGTTGCGGGTGTCGACGCCGTTGGTGCGGTACTTCACGGCAGGCGTGATGTAGTCGTTTCCGCTGGGCTGGTTGTTCTCGTAGTTGCTGTAGCCGGCATGGCCCCTGCTGGGCACGACGAAGACCTGCTCGTAGCCGGTGCCCACGCTGTTCACCCACAACTGGCCCGTGGCGGGCTGGAAGGTGAAGGTGAAGGGATTGCGGAAGCCACGCGCCCAGATGTACTCGTTGTTGGGGCCCACGCCGTCGTTGAACGGGTTGTCGTTGGCCGGTGTGCCATCCAGGTTCGCGCGGCTCACCTTGGACGCCATCGACGTCAGGTCCGCGTTCACCCCCGTGCCATTGCCCAGGTCGCCAATGGCCCAGTACAGCTTCCCGTCCGGACCGAAGCCAATGGCGCCGCCGTCATGGTTCGCCCCCTGCGTGGGCAGCCGATTGACGACGACGGTGCGCGCCGTGCCCGTCCCGTTCGCATCCGTGTAGCGGACAATCTGCTGCTCCGACGCGGAGACGGTGACGAAGAAGTAGACGTAGCGGTTGACCACGTAGTTCGGGTCGAACGCGATGCCGATGAGTCCGCACTCGCTGTGGGTGTGGACGGAGAGCTCCGTCGCGAACACCCGCGTCACCAGCGTGTTGTTCCCCGGCTGCGTTTCAGGCTCGCCGTCCTTCAGCGACACCACCCGCACCTCGCCCGTCTTGCGGATGATGAACAGGCGGCCCGAGCCATCCGGGGCCCAGGCCATCCCCGTCGCCTGGGTGAGGGTATTCGAGGTGTAAGGTGTCTCCACGAAGCCCGTGGGCACCGCGGCCAGGGCTGGCGACGACAGCCCCAGCCACCCAAGCAACATCAGAGTCGAGCGCATGGTCCGCGACGATAGCGCAGTCGCGGCATCACCCCGTGGCGGCCAACGTCTTTTCAAACAGCGCGCGGACCTCGGCGGCCAGCGCCTGGGAGTCGGGGCCGAAGGACTCGGGCGGCAGCGCCGGGAGCACCCGCACGCGGATGGAGGCGCGCGGACTCATCCAGGGGCCGTCTCCGTCCAGCAGCTCGGGCGTGCCCTCCACCACGATGGGCACCACCGGCACGTGCTCCTCCACCGCGAGCTGGAAGGCGCCGCGCTTGAAGGGCAGCAACTGTCCTCCCTTGGAGTACGTCCCTTCCGGGAAGATGAGCACCGGCATGCCGCGGCGCAGCCAGCGCCGGCACGGGTCCAGGAGTTGGTGCATCGCGGTGGACGAGCCGCGGACGATGGGCACGTAGGCCAGCAGCGTCATCATCCACCCCACCAGCGGCAGCGAGAACAGCGACGCCTTCGCCACGAACTTGTAGGGATGGAACAGGCCCATGACGGCGAGGATGTCCGCCGCGGACTGATGGTTGACCACCATCACACAGGGCCCGGCTGGAATGAGCTCACGGCCCTCGATGCGCGTGCGCCAGCCCGGCGATGCGTGCAGCCACAGGCCGTAACACCAACGGCAGACCAACGCGTGCAGGAGCCGCCGGTCCCGGTCGAACGGGTACGTGACGACGAGCAGCAACGCGCCCAGGGTGAACAGCACCGGCGCGGTGAGCAGGAAGACGACCCAGAACCAGAGCGTGACGGCGTACTTCATGGCGAGGGCCCAGGCATACCACCTTCCGGCCCAGGGAATGCCCAGCCGTTGACGCCGGCCCGCCGCCAGCCAGCCGCTCCCCTCCCATGCGGCCAGCCAGTCCGGAGGTCGCGACGTCAGACAGGCCTCAGCGGATGGCCCCGCCGTTCCATGTCCGGGGCGCCGCGGCTGCCATAAGGGCGGAGCGCCCATGCGTCTCATCGACCCCGCGCTCCGAGCCGCCCGGCTCGTCCACACCCTGGTCCCCTGCGGCCAGCTCCGCACGGCGCGGCTGCTGCTGGAGCTCAACGGGCACGCGCCGCTGGAGGTCCACCGCAGGCTGTTCGGTTACGACTTGTCGTTGAAGGCCCACCGCGACACGACGCACCTGCTGCTGTACCTCCAGGGTGAGTCCTTCCTGTCGGACGTGGCGCTCATCGCGCCCCACCTGCGGCCGGGCATGGTGGCCTTCGACGTCGGCGCCAACCTCGGCGGCATGTCCCTGTACCTGCGCAGCCGCATCGGCCCGCTGGGGCAGCTCTTCAGCTTCGAGCCAGCGCCGGAGAACTTCGCGGAGCTTGAAGCCAACCTCCGGAACAACCACCTGCGCAACTGCCAGGCCCTCCAGGCCGCGGTGGGCGCACAGGAGGGCGTCATCCGCTTCCCCGCCGGTCTCAACGGGAACCTCCCCGATGACGGCGAGGAGGGAACCCGCGTCCCCGTCGTCACCGTGGACGGGTTCATCCAGCAGCAGGGCCTGCCGCGCGTGGACTTCGTGAAGGTCGACGTGGGGGGCGCCGAAGAGGACGTGCTCGCGGGCATGCGGGCCACGCTCGACGGTCCGGACAAGCCCATCCTCTCCATCGAGGTCCAGGGGCGGGGTGGGGCTCCGCGGGCCGACCCTCGCCGCGTCTGCGAGGTGCTGGAAACGCACTACCGGACCCTCCGCGCCTATGTGGCCCCCGCCGACTTCAAGGCGAAGCAGCACTGCCTGCGCCGGCTGTGGAGCCAGGTGTCGCCCTTCGAGGACCTGGAGCAGGCCTGCCGCGTGGACCTGCGCGAGGTGAAGCAGCACGACACGCGGCGCTACCAGTTGCTCTGCCTGCCATGAGACGCGCGGCCGTGTCCCCATGAGGCCCAGACGTCGGACGGGCGTCACTGCCCGCAGTCTCACTTGCCCGGCGGCCACGCGGACGGCGTAAGGTGCCCGCCGGACCCAACCCGGAGGGAGGCAGCGGAATGGACGCGCATCAGGGCCTGCACATCGAGACCCATCCCCGTGAAGGAGACCCGCTGCTTCGTGCCCGGCGGCCCGACCCGTGCGCGCTGGTGCTGTTCGGCGCCACCGGCGACCTGGCCCAGCGCAAGCTGTTCCCGGCCCTCTTCGAGCTGGCCCGCGACCACCTGCTGCCGGAGAGCTTCGCCGTCGTCGCCTTCAGCCGCTCCGAGGGCGACACCGAGGCCTTCCGCCAGCAGGTGAAGGCATCCCTCCAGAAGTTCGCCCGCACCCAGCCCCTGGACGAGGCCATCTGGAAGGACTTCGCCCCGCGACTGGAGCTCATCTCCGGCGGCTATGACGACCCGAAGTCCTTCGCGCGCCTGCGCGAGGAGCTGGACCGGGTGGCCCAGAAGCTCGGCACGCAGGGCAACCAGTTCTATTACCTGGCCACGCCCGCCTCCACCTTCCCCCAAATCCTGCATGGCCTGGCGGACTCGGGCCTGCTGAAGCGCCAGGAGCAGGCCGACCAGAAGCCGTGGCAGCGGCTCATCATCGAGAAGCCCTTCGGCCGCGACCTGGAGAGCGCCCGCGCGCTCAACCGCGAGCTGGCCTCGGTGCTGGATGAGCGGCAGATATTTCGCATCGACCACTACCTGGGCAAGGAGACGGTCCAGAACATCCTCGTCTTCCGCTTCGCCAACGCCATCTTCGAGCCGCTGTGGAACCGGCAGCACATCGACCACGTGGAAATCACCGCGGCGGAGACGCTGGCCGTGGAGGGCCGCGCCGGCTTCTACGACGAGACGGGCGTCATCCGGGACATGGTGCAGAACCACCTGCTCCAGGTGCTCGCGCTGTGCGCCATGGAGCCCCCGGTGTCCTTCGGCGCCGAGGACATCCGCGACGAGAAGAACAAGGTCTTCCGCGCGCTGCGCCCGCTGGAGGGCCGCGAGGTGTCCCGGGCGGTGGTGGTGGGCCAGTACGAGGGCTACCTCCAGGCGAAGGGCGTGAAGGAGGGCTCGCGCACGCCGACCTACGTCGCCATGAAGATGAACATCGACAACTGGCGCTGGGCGGGCGTGCCCTTCTATCTGCGCGCGGGGAAGAACCTGAAGCGGCGCGTGACGGAGGTGTCCATCCACTTCAAGTCGGTGCCCATCAGCCTCTTCTCCGGTGAGGGCGCCACCTGTCAGCGGCTGCAGCCCAACGTGCTCACGCTGCGCATCCAGCCCCAGGAAGGCATCGCCCTCTCCTTCGAGTCCAAGGTCCCCGGCGAGGACGTCAACATCGCGGGCGTCACCATGGACTTCAACTACCAGGAGACCTTCCAGCGCCCCGTGCCCGAGGCCTACGAGCGCCTGCTGCTGGACTGCATGCGCGGCAACGCCACGCTCTACGCGCGGCAGGACAGCGTGGAGCAGGCGTGGACCTACGTGACGCCCATCCTCCAGGCCCTGGAGTCCGGCGAGGGCGGCCCCGCGCACCCCTACAAGCCGGGCAGCGCGGGTCCGGATGCCGCCGCCGCGCTGCTGGCCCGGGATGGCCGCCGGTGGACCGGCCTGTGAGCACCCCGCGCACGCACGTCGTGCCCACCGAGTCCCTGCCCCGCGAGGCCGCGCTGTGGCTGGCGCGCGCGCTCCAGGACACGCTCGCCACCCGGCCTCGGGCCAGCCTGGCCTTGTCCGGCGGAAGCACGCCGGGCCCCGCGTACCGGGCGCTGGCGGCGCAGGTGCTCCCCTGGGAGCGGGTGGACATCTACTTCGTGGACGAGCGCTTCGTGCCGCCCGACCACGCGGACAGCAACTACCGGCTGGTGGAGGACACGCTGCTGCGTCCCCTGCGGCTGCCGCCCTCGCATGTGTTCCGGATGGAGGGCGAGCGTGAGGACCGGGACGCCGCCGCGAGGGACTACGCGGCGAAGCTGCCCCCGGTGCTGGATGTGGTGCTGTTGGGCATGGGAGAGGACGGGCACACGGCCAGCCTCTTCCCGGGCCACCCCGCGCTGGACGAGGCCGAGCAGCGCGTCCTGGCGGTGGTGGGGCCCAAGCCGCCGCCCTGGCGGATGACGTTGACGCTGCCGGTGTTGCGGTCCGCGCGGCACGTGCTGACCCTGGTGTCGGGGGCGGGCAAGCGGGACACGGTGCGCCGGGCGCTGGCGGGGGATGAGCGCCTCCCCATTGCCCGGGTGACGAATTCGGAGTGGATGTTGGGGCTCCCTGTCGCGAACCTTCCAGGAGGAATCAACGATGAGTGAGGCAGCGGGCGCGCAGTTTGGCGTGGCGGGTATGGGCGTCATGGGGGCGAGCCTCGCCCTCAACATCGCGGACCACGGCTTCCGGGTGGCGGTGTGGGACCGGCACTCGGAGCGCATCGACGAGATGCACCGCAAGCACGGCCACCCCGAAATCTGGGGCACGCCGTCGCTGGAGGCCTTCGTCCAGCGACTGGAGCGTCCGCGCCGGGTGCTGCTGATGGTGACGGCGGGCGCGGCGGTGGACTCCATGGTGGAGCGCCTGCTGCCGCTGCTGGCCGAAGGCGACGTCATCATGGACGCCGGCAACTCGTGGTTCCTGGACACGCGCCGCCGCGAGGAGCAGTGCAAGGCCAGGGGCATCCACTTCCTGGGCGTCGGTGTGTCCGGCGGTGAGGAGGGCGCGCGCAACGGCCCCTCCATCATGCCAGGCGGCGCCCCCGCGGCGTACGAGCTGGTGCGGCCGGTGTTCGAGGCCATCGCGGCGACGACGGACCTGGGCCCCTGCGTCACCTACGTGGGGCAGGACGGCGCCGGGCACTTCGTGAAGATGGTGCACAACGGCATCGAGTACGCGGACATGCAGCTCCTCGCGGAGACGTACGACGTGCTGCGCCGCGGGCTCGGGCTGGAGGCGGACGCGCTGGCGGACCTGCTGTCCCAGTGGGACCACGGCATCGCCGGCTCGTTCCTGCTTGAGACGACCATCAAGGTGCTGCGGCAGAAGGATCCGGAGACGGGCCGGCCGCTGGTGGACCTGGTGTTGGACAAGGCGGGCCAGAAGGGCACGGGCAAGTGGACGGTGCAGGTGGCGTTGGACCTGGCCGTCCCGATTCCCTCCATCGCCGCGTCGCTGGACGCGCGCATCCTGTCGTCCATGAAGGATGAACGCGTGGCCGCCGCGCCGAAGCTGAAGGGCCCGGCGGTGCAGCTCAGCAAGGACGAGCAGGCGCAGCTCGCGGCCTGGACGCATGACGCGCTCTACGCGGCGCGCGTGGTGACGTACGCGCAGGGCATGCGGCTCATCCAGGCGGCGTCCCAGGAGTATCAGTGGAACATCCACCTGGCGGAGCTGGCGCGCATCTGGCGGGGGGGCTGCATCATCCGCGCGAAGCTGCTCACGCCGCTGCGCGAGGCCTTCCAGCAGCAGCCGGCGCTGCCCAACCTGGTCGTGTCCGACGCCTTCGCCCCCGTGCTGGAGCGCATGGCGCCCGCGTGGCGGCAGGTGGTGGGCGTGGCCACGCGCGTGGGCATCCCCGTGCCGGTGTTCAGCGCCTCGCTGGCGTACCTGGACAGCTACCGCACCGCGGAGCTGCCGCAGAACCTCACCCAGGCGCAGCGTGACGCCTTTGGCGCGCACACGTATCAGCGCAAGGACCGGCCCGAGGCGGGCTTCGTCCACACGGAGTGGGGCAAGTAGTCAAAGGCCCCGTGCTTCCCGGGCGCGCGTCAGCGCGTCTGGGATTGCCGACGCTGACCTCCCGAGCGCGCATCAAGGCGCTCGGGACGGCATCTCAGGGCCCGGTATCTCCCAGGCGCGCTCGTCAGGGCGCCTGGGATGGCTTCCGCGGAAGGGCCTCGGTCAGCACCGCGCCGGTGCCGCCATCATCGGAGACCGAGCAGATGAGCGTCCGGCTCGCCAACGCATATCCCCGCACGTAGGAGCGCGTGGCGACGCAGAGCGAGACCACGCCGCTCGCCGCGCCGACGTCCCCGAACGCGATGGCGGGAATCACCAGCCGGCTCCCTGAGAAGTCGACCTGTTCCTGGAGGAGCTGCTGAGCATGGCCCCAGACACGCGCCCTCCATTCCTCGCCGTTGAGGTCCACGAGGATGTCTCCCCGGAACGGCTCGCGGACTCCGGCGGCCTCCAGCGTTCGCTGAATGCTTGAGGCGAGCTGGCGGCCCCACGTGGGGGCCCACTGACTTCGGGAGAGGACAGGCGCCTCCTCAGCTTCGGCTGAAGGCGCTTCGGGTGCGTCCTGGACCGCGGCGGCCAGGATGCGTGACTCAGCCCGAGCCCCCCGCTGCTCCGCGAGCGAGGCCCGCTCCACCAGCACACAGGCCGCGGACTCGCTGGGGCACAGGCCCACGGGGCGCTCGGACGTCTTGAGCCGCCCTTCGCGGACGAGGAGGTTGATGCTGGGGCGGTCCAACCAGGAATCGGTGCCCAGGATGAGGACGCGCTCCATGCGGCCGCGCGTGAAGAGCGCTTCGGCCCGCTGCACCGCCGTCGCCACGCCATGGGGCCCGCCGGGGATGAAGCCACCTGGAATCATCTGGAGCGGGAGTTGCGTCAGGCGCGCGAGCAGGTCCGCGCAGTAGGTCTCCAGCAAGGCGGGGACCTCGGGTTCCGGCCAGAAGAAGCGCTCGAACAGGAGCGGAGGCAGGACCCAGGCGACGCCCGTCGTCTGCCAGAAGCGCGCGTCCTCACGGCCCGGCAACTGGCCGTAGTCCACCAGGTCCTCCAGGGCCGTGACGGCCATGCGGACCCAGGTGCCCGACTGGATGAAGCCATTCGTGAAGCCCTCGATGGGCGCTCCCGAGACGGGCGCCTCGAGTTCGGCTTCGTCATAGGCAACAGCCTGCGTCAGAGGATGGCGCCACGTCAGGCCGGCGCGCTGCGCGGCGCAGTTCGTGACCACGTCGAAACCCAGACTGGACACCATGCCCAGACCACTGATGACGATTCCCGTTGCTGGAGGCATCAGCGCTTCGGCTTCTTGAAGGAGCTGAAGGGCTCAGGGACACGCCAACTGTCCGGGTCGGGCAGCTTGCGCAGGTGGAACCTCCGCGCGACGCCGGGCGCCAGCGGATGGTCCGGCGCCACGGTGAGTCCGGCACGCTGGGCCAGCTCGATGTAGGCCAGAATCTCGGTGGAGACGTGCGCGGTGGTGGCGGCCTCGTCGGGATTCTGCGTCTCCTCCCGGCGCGCCTTGTCGTGGGCCTTGCGCTTCTGTTCAATGAGCGCTTCGAGGCCCTCGTCGAACCGCTTCTGGTCCTTGTCGATGAGTCCCCAGCAGACGTCGAGATGCGGGTCGGGGTTCTCCTCGGTCAGCTTGGCGAAGAGCTCCAGGTCTGGCAGCAGCTCCTCGCGCGGGACGTTGCCGAAGAAGAACGCCATGGGCAGCCACACGGCGAAGAAGTCCTCTTCGTATTCGCGCGTGGTGTCGGGCTTGCGTGGGCACAGCGTGGCCATGGCCCGCGCGGCCTCATCGTCCCGGCAGGCGACGGCGTCGAAGAAGGGCTCGGCCTTCGAGGTGAGCTTCTCTCCATCGGGCGCGGTCGTGAGGAAGTGCAGGAAGGCGCGAGCGCTCTTGAACAGGTATGCGTAGAACGGCGCCGGGTCGCTGGTGGCCAGGAGCGAGCCCGTCGCGATGCGCCGGTGCAGCAGGCAGATGTACGCGTAGTTCTGCAGCGCGGGAGGCGCGGCGATGACGCGCGGAAGCAGTTCCTCCAGCGCGGTGCCTGAGTTCTTGATGGCGATGGGGAGGAAGTTCGGCTTCATGTCGTCAGCGAAGGTGAGTGGCCTGATGACCATTCTACGCCAGGGTCCGTCATGCGTCTCTGGCATTGGCCTCATCCCCTTGACCCTCCCGGATGCGTCCGGGACACTCGATGGCGCAGGCACCCTTCAGCTCGGGACCAGGCCATGTCGAAGAAGAAGAAGGACACGGGGCATTTCGGGGACGCGGAGCTCAACGACCTCCACCTCATCGTGAAGAACACGACCGAGGGTGGCGCTTGCCTCACCGGCCACACGGGCGACTTCTCCGACTTCAAGAACAAGGTTTCCTGCAATTACCGGTATCAGGCCTATGAGCAGGCGGACACGCACGGGGAAATCAAGGAGCGGCTGCACCGCTACAACGAGCACCCGCCGGAGCGGCGCCTCCAAACCTCGGCCTACCGGGCGAACAAGGGCGGCATGACACCCGACCGCTACTGCGCCCACCTGGACATCCCGGAGCCGGGCGACTGGGACATCGGAGGGCCTCGGCGCGCCATCAAGCGCAAGACCTTCGCCAAGGGCAAGGTCCGTATTCCGGCGGGCTACAACTTTACTCAGGACACCTGGCCGTACTGGAACAACGCCCACCACCTGATTCCGAAGGGCACGCTGGACTCGGTCATCCAAGAGCAAGAAGCCAAGGTCAGCAACATGATCCAGAAGGCACTGCTCAAGGCGAAATACAACATCAATCACAAGAAGAACATGTTGATGATTCCGCAGGATCGCGAGGTCGCTGCGCTGCTCAACCTACCACGTCATATCCAACTGAAGGACGACGATACGAAGTCGCTGCCGGCGTCATGCACGAACCACCCCATCTACAATCTTCTGGTGAGCGAAATGACTGATGGGTTGAGCTCTATCGTCGACGACTACAAAAAGATCTGCGTCCAGGCGGCAGACCGAGAGGAACACGAAATTCCAGACGTAGAGCTCGACAAGGCTCGCCTGGAGAGGCTCTCAACGAAACTCCTTGAAATCATCCTCTCATGGGGTCGCCCCGAGGGAGCGGGCCCGTCTCTAGACAAAAAAGCGAACAAAGCAATTCAGTCAGACCTATAAACAGCCCCTCCTCAAGGAGTCCCCAATGCACTACTATCTCATCCTACTCAGGCCACGTAAGAACTTAGATTACTGCTTCATTGACAAACACCCTGAGGGACTCGGCCTCCTGAGCTACAAGATTGGCCATGGAGAACCGATTGGAGCCGATTACCCTACTGATGCCCGTGTCTACATGACCGATCGGTATCAGGGAATGCAGATCTCTGACCTGATTGAAAATGCTCGCAGCATGCTCATCGTCAGTAAACGGGTCAAGGAAGTCTTCGAGCGCGTCAACCAAGGTCCCGTGGAGTACCTGCCAGTCGCCATCTACAACCACAAAAAACGCGTTGCATCCACGGACCACTTCATCATCAATCCAATCGGAACCGTGGACTGCCTCAACTTAGAGGCGTCGGAAATCGAATATCACAACGACAAGATCGTAAGTGTCGACAACCCTGTATTGGACCCTGCCAAGCTCAAAACCGCTCCTCACCTCTTCAGGGTGCGCGAACACTCCTATTCATATCTTTTCAGCGAAGTCATGTTTCAAGCACTGCGCGCGCTCGACCCACGCCCGACCAACTTCGTTCTCGACCAACTGGCTCAAGTCCCCTCGCAGCCTTCGGGTGCCCCACCTGTCGCATGAGGTCCATCCATCCAGAGGCGCCTCCGAATCAATCTCACAGGGACCGTCGATTGCCTCAACCTGGACACACCGGACATCGGGTATTTCAAAGACAAGGTCATCCACGCCCAGGATCCTGTCCTCGACCCAGCCAAGCTTGAGCATGTACCCCATCTCTTCCAGATGCGCGAACACGCGTACTCGGGCCTGATGAGTGAAGTCATGCTCCAAGCATTGCGCACGCTCAACCCGCGCCCAACCAATTTCCTGCTCGACCGGGTGCCGGCGAAGTCAACAGACACCCAGCCAGATTGATGCAATGGCTGCCCACCGCTGAAGATTCATAGCGCGCCGCATCTTTCACAAACACCGAACATCAGGCATCGTTGAGGCTCTCTTTCCGGAGCATCGACCATGACGCTGGATGCCGGAGCGAAGCTGCTGCATGCGGTACGTGAGTTGGCCCCTGCCCTCTCCGCTCGCAGTGGGGAGATTGAACAGGCACGGCAGCTCCCCCTGGACCTCATCGCCACACTGAAGGACATCGGCGTCTACCGGATGCTCGTCCCCCGCAGTCACGGCGGCCTGGAGCTGGACCTCGTCACGGGCCTGGACGTCCTCTCCGAGCTGGCCCGCGCGGACGCCTCCACCGCCTGGACGATGATGATTGCATCGGAGAGCCCTCAGCTCTTCGCCCTCCTCCCCCGCGAGGAGTTCGACGCCATCTACGCCCCGGGGCCGAACGCCACCGGCGGTGGCGCCTTCAATGCCCAGGGCCAGGCCGTGCAGGTGGACGGCGGTTACCGCGTCACCGGCCACTGGAACTTCGCCACCGGCTGCCGCCAGAGTGAATGGCTGTTCGGCAACTGCGTCGTGCTCGGCCCGGACGGAAAGCCCCGCCCAGGCCCCGCCGAGGGCCTGCCCGAAACACGCGCCATGCTGCTCCCCGCCAGCGAGGTCCGCATCATCGAGCACTGGGACGTGCTCGGCCTGCGCGGCACCGGCAGCCACGACATTGCCATCGACGCCTTCGTCCCCCAGAAGCGCACCTTCGACATCTTCACCGGCCAGCCCTGCGTCACGGGCCCCAACTTCGTGGTGCCAGTGCTCCACTACGCCATGCACATCGGCGCGGTGGCGGTGGGCATCGCGCAGGGCGCGGTGGATGACCTGCTCGCCATCGCCCGCTCGGGCAAGCGGCGGCTGTACGCGCGCACGTCACTCGTAGACTCACCCGTGTTCCGCAATCGCCTGGGCCGCGCAGAGACAGGCGCCCGCGCCGCCCATGACGCCCTCCGCCGCATGGGCGAGGTGTTCTGGGAGGCCTGCCAGGAGTCTCCCATGCGCGCCTTCAGCCTCGCGCCCCAGGTGTCCTCCACCCTGACCTGGGCCGTGGAGACGGCCGCCGAGGTGGTGACGGCCTGCTACCACGCGGGCGGCGCGACGTCGGTGCGCGACGGCGCCTCACTCCAGCGCCGCTTCCGCGACATCCACACCCTCACCCAACACGCGGCCGTGGCGGAGGGCTGGTTCACCCAGGAAGGCAGCGCCCTCCTGGGCTTCCCCGTCCTCTTCGAGGCCTGACGACGCGAAGCTACGTCCGCGTGGCGCGCAGCTCCGCGCGGCGTCTGCCACGCCGCGCCAGGGCCGTCCGCCACGAGTCCCGCGTCCGCACGGTGCTGGACACGCGCCTGCACGGCGCCCTCAAAAGCAAGAGGCCGACCCTGTCACAGGCCGGCCTCCGCGCGTCTTCACCTGAAGCGTGGGCTCAGTTGATTTCCGCGCACGGGAAGAGCTTGTTGTACGCACCACACGTGCGGAGCGTGGCCAGCAGGAGCTGCTCGGCGTTGGCCGCGCGGCCGGACGCCTCCTCGCTCCGGGCCCGCTCGCGCTCGGCCAGCAGGTTGAGCCAGGGGTCCCTCGAGCCGTGGGCGTAACGCTGCACCGCCTTGAGCGCCTCGGCGTCCCGCGCCGCCTCCCCGGTGTGGAGCAGCGCGCCGACGTACAGGTCCGTCTCCTGGGAGACCCGCAGCCGCTCCAGCAGACCCGCCACGACCTCGCCCTGCACCAGCCGCGCGTACTCCGCCGCCAGCGGCGCGCGCACCCGGAAGTCCCGCGCCGCCACATCCCGCACGTAGTCCTGGAGCACCGTGCCTTCACCCAGCCGGTCCAACGCCGCCGCCAGCGGCAGCAGCGCGGTCGCCGCATCCATCGAGGCCGCCGTGCGCACCGCCTCATAGAGCGCCGCGCGCGTCACCGCCGGCTGCTGCTGTACCAGGTACGCCGCATCCACCGGCTTCCCGGTGAGCTGCGTCCACGTCTCCCGGACCTGACGCCGCCACCGGGCGTCCTCCGCCTCACGCAGCGCGCGCAGCTCCTCCGCGCGCTTCTCCGCGCCCGCCTTCCATCCCGCCTCCTGGCCCGGCAGCGCCGCGACGTCACGGAACGACGCCTCGGCCTGCTTCAGCAGCCCCAGGCCCCGCAGCGCCAGGCCCCGGTTCCACAGCGCCTGCGCATGCCGCGGCTCCTGGCGCAGCGCGCCGCCCAGCAGGTTCAGCGCCTCCTCCCACCGCTGGCCGCTGAGCGCCACCACCGCCCGGTCATTGTCCTTGTCCGCGGACGCCGGCGCCCGCGCCAGGAAGGACTCCGCCTGCTGCCAGTCCCCGCGCAGCGCGTAGGCCGCGGCGATGCCCCGGAAGTCCTCCCGCTCCTCCAGGTCCGCCAGGGGCCGCAGCGGCAGCGGATTCTCCGCGCTGGACGTGCCGCGCATCGGCTCGTAGGGCCGGAAGCGGTCCGCCATGGGGTGGCTGAGCCGCGCCTCCAGGCCCCGCACCTCCGCGCCCGCCAGCCACACGTCGACAGGGGCCTCCGGCTGCGCCTGGAAGTGGAACACGCCCACCGCCGCCAGCCCCGCGGCCAACGCCACCGGCACCACCGCGCGGGACACCCGCTGCAGCCACGGCCGCAGCGGCGTCACCTTCTCCGGCAGCGCTGGCTCCGGTGCGGGCTCGGCGTTGGCAGTGCCCAGGGCGCGGGAGGCCAGCAGCTCCAACTGAAGCAAGTCCCGCAGGCCTGCCTCGCACTCAGGGCAACGGCCCAGGTGCTGGCGAAAGGTCTCCGCGTCGGGAGCGGACAGCTCTCCGTCCACGAAGAGGTGCAGATTGGTGCATGGCGTGTTCATGAGCTCGTGGCCCCCTGCTCCCGGGCTACCGCCACCTGGGGCAGCAGCAGTTCCTTCAAATCCCTGCGGGCCAGGGTGAGCCAGCTCCCCACGGTGCCCACGGGAACGTTGAAATGCTCGGCGATGGCGTTGTAGCGCTTGCCCTCCGCGTGCAGCCGGTAGGCGTCACGCAGGTGGGGCTTCAGCCGCTCGATGGCCTTCTGGAAGGCGTCGGTGCTCACCAACTCCCAGTTCTCCTGGGTCTCCTCTGGTGACACCGCCAGGTCCTGGACCAGCGCCAGGTGCGGCATGCCCCGGGACTCCGTCCGCTGACGGCGGCAGTAGTCCAGGAAGCGGTTGGTCATCGTCGTACACAGCCACGCGGCCGCGGCGGAGTCCGTCCGGTCCTTCAGATGCGCGAACTCCGGCATCGCCCGCTCGAAGGTCTCCTGGACCAGGTCCTCTGGCTCCAGGCTGGACCGGGCACACAACCGGCGGGCCAGCCCCAGGAGGCTGGGCCGATGCTGACGGATGAACGCTTCGAAGCGCCTCCGTTCCCGGTTGAAGAGGTTGGACATGCAGCCCCACTCACATGCGCGCCTGCGCGTTTCCCAGTCAAAGACGCGCGGCGGCCCAATCCTTGAGAAGAAAAAGAAGGACCGGGGCGGAAAAATGCCCGGGAGGGTGGAAAACCCCGCCCGGGCCTGGAGCTCAGCGGGCCTGGCTGGCGCTCGGATGCTCCGGCCCGGCCAGGGGAGGAACCGCGGGCGGCGGCAGCGGCATCCGCTTGCGCGGGGCGACGCTGGCCGTGTCGCAGTTGACGTAGGTGTTCTTCACGTGGGCTTCGCCGGATTCGGAATCCAAGCTACCGGACATGAGGGATTCGACGGGCGTCATGAGCGCTCGCACCTCTTGGTGGGGATGGTCTGAAAGCTAGACATGGATGATACGGACAACACGTACAGTCCTTATCATGACACGCGCCAACCCCGCGCATCTGACGGGGTGATTCGCGACATGGAATTCACGGAGTTCTGAATGAACAGGGAAGACTCGCGCCTGGCAATGGAATGGCACACCTGGCTGGCGGAAAACCTCGCCCTGGGCGTGAGCGCGGAGGACGCGCAGCAGGTGTTGGTGAACGCGGGCGTGGAGGCGGCGCTGGCGCAGCGCGAAGTCGCCGCGGCGCAGGCCCACCCCTATGTGGTGGCGGCGCGGCGGATTGGCCGGCGCTACGAATGGCTGGAGGCGCTGTCGGACCTCTACGCGGAGCTGCACCGCCAGTCCGGCGCGCTGACGTTGGAGAAGCGCCGCGGGGTGAGCCCGGAGGAGTTCTTCTCCCGCTACTACTTCGGCCACCGGCCGGTGGTGCTGCAAGGCTTCATGGAGGACTGGCCGGCGATGCGCCGCTGGTCGCTCGCGGACTTCCGGGAGCGCTTCGGGGACGTGGAGGTGGAGGTGATGACCGGGCGCGACGGCAACCCGGACCATGCCTCGCAGCCCGACAAGCACCGCCAGGTGATGGCGCTGCGGGACTACGTCCACCGGGTGGAGACGGCCGGTGAGTCGAACGACTTCTACATGGTGCCGCGCAACGAGAACTGGAAGCGCGACGGGCTGGCCCGGCTGCGCGAGGACATCCGCGCGCCGGCGGGCATCATCGACCCGGAGCTGCGCCCGGACATGACGACGCTGCTGCTGGGCCCGTCGGGCACCGTCACCCCGCTGCACCACGACAACATGAACGTGCTGCTGGGCCAGGTGCTGGGCCGCAAGCAGGTGCGGCTGGTGCCCTCCTTCCAGCGCCACCTCGTCTACCCGCGCCATGGCACCTTCAGCGCGGTGGACGCGGCCAGCCCGGACCCGGCGCGCTTCCCGCTGTATGGAGAGGCCACCGTCCTGGAGGGCGTGGTGGAGCCGGGCGAGCTGCTCTTCCTGCCCGTGGGCTGGTGGCACTGGGTGCGGGCGCTGGACGTGAGCGCCACCGTCACGTTCCATCATTTCCAGCTCCCGGGAGGCAACACGCACCTGAGGACTCCACAGTAGGCGGCAGGCAACCCGCCGCGCGCCGGGCTCAATAGGACTCCACCAGGATGACGTGCCGGGTCCACCCGGCGCGGCTGTCCCGCTCCAGCCAGCGCTGGCGCTCGTCGCGCAGAGCCACCGCGGGCGCGGCGCCCTCGCGGATGCGGCGGCGCACCCCGTCGAAGAAGCGGCCGGCCGCGTCCGGGATGTCCACGGTGGACGCCAGCACCGCGCGCGCGCCCGCGTCGATGAAGGCCGCGGGCAGGCTGAAGGGCTCATGGCTGGTGGTGGTGCTCGCCGCGCGCCCGGCGCTGCACGCCGCAAGGAAGACCATGGGCGCCCCCGTGAGCTTCTGCTGGCGCACCACGTCCGCGGTGAGCGCGTAGCGGCCGCTCGTCTCTGGCGACAGCACCACCAGCGACGCATCCGACAGCGAGGGGTCCATGATGCCGTGGGCGTGGATTTCGATTTCGGTGGCGTCCCGCATGTCCGCCAGCACCCGCGCGGGCGTGGCGTCCGAGCCGGAGAGCACCTGCAGCGGCACCGGCTCCGCCTCCTGAGACGGCAGCCACTGCGGCAGCCTGGGCAGTTGGAGCAGCGCGGGCGCGTCCACGCTGGAGACGACGAGCCGGCGCGCCGCCGGCGTGGTGCGCGGCTGGGCCGTGCGGCCGAGCCGGAAGCTCCAGGGCACCTCCGGGGGCAGCAGGTCCGTGCGGCCGAAGACGGGCGGCCAGGCCAGCACGTCCACGCGCTCGCAGCCGCGCAGCACCGCGCGCAGGCGCTCCGGCACCCACCGTGAGGTGTCCGCGCGGATGAAGGGCCCCTGCCGGTCCGCCTCGTAATGCCCCACCACCTGCCCCTGCGTGCCCCGGGCCACCAGCACCGTGCGCTCGCCATGCACCGCCGCCGCCAGGGCGCAGCGCTGGGGCACCGGCGTGCCGAGCTGCGTGGCCATCAGCTCCAGGGCCTGGGTGAACTCGCCCGCCTTGCCCGCGTCGGTGACGAGCGACGAATAGCTCAGCGCCCAGGCCTCGCGCGCCAGCGAGTCCCCCCGGGGCAGGGCCTCCGCCTCGGCGAGGGTCTGCTTCAGCAGCGCCGTCCCCCGCGCCCGGTCCGAGTCCAGGAGGAAGCGGCCCTCCACATAGCGGGCATACACCGCGTCGCTGGGCATGGGGTTGCTGTGGCTGGCCCAGGTGAGGGCCCGGCGCAGCAGCGCCTCGTCCCCCGGCTTCGGCCGGGTGCGCGACAGCTCCGCGAGGTTGACGGCGAAGAGCAGGCTGAGCGACTCCTTCTCGCAGGCGGCGTTCGCGTCCACCTCGCGGCGCGCGTCGTCCATGCGGTTGTCCAGGTAGTACGTGTGGGCCAGGTTCTCCCGGGGCCAGACGCAGTTGCCACGCCCGCGGGCGGACCACTCCTCCACGTAGGCGCGCGAGCTGGCGAAGTCCCCGCGCGAGCGGGTGATGGCGGCCAGGACCTCCAGGGCGGTGAACTCCATGTCCCACTCCCGGAGCTGGCGAGCCCAGGCCCAGGCGTTGCGGGTATGTTGCTCCCCCTCGGTGAGGCGCTGGAGGTCGGCGTAGAGGATGCCGAGCCGCAGCTCCAAATCCACGCAGCGCGCGGACAGGCCGCCCTCGCGGCAGCGCTGGAGAGCGCTGAAGAAGCGCTGCTCGGCCTTCCACCACTGGCCCTCGGCCGTCTCGCGGATGGCCTCCTCGCGTTCGACGTAGAGGTTGAACCAGGGGTCGTTCTGGCGCTTCGCGCGCTCCACCACCTGGGACAGCATGCGGCGCGTGGCGCGCGTGTGCACGGCGGCCCCCAGGAAGAGGTCGTCCTCCCCCGACGCCAGCACCCGCTCCAGCAGCGCGTCCGGCTGGGCCAGCTTGCCGCGGACCAGCGAGGCATAGTCGCGCGCCAGGGCGCCGCGGCGCGCGAAGTTCCGGCCGCTCACGCGCTTGACGTAGTCCGTCAGCGAGGAGCCGCCGTGGCCCCGGTCCAGCTCCTGCGCCAGGGGCAGCAGGGCCAGGACGCGCTCCTTCGTCGGCGCCGCGCGGACCGCATCATAGAAGACCTGCCGGACGATGCCCGGATCCCTGCGGGCCGCCTCCAGCGGCAGGGGGGCCTGGGGGTCGTCCACCAGCGCCAGCGTGGCCTCGCGCGCCTCCTTCCACCTGCGGGCCCGCTCCAGCGTCTCGTCGCGCTGCTCCCGGGCGTTGGCCTTGGCCTCGCGGCTCCAGCCCTGCTCGCCCATCAGCGCCACCTGCTCGAAGGTGTCCGCGGCCTTCATGGTGAGGCCCATGGACTGAAGCACCAGCGCGCGGTTCCACATGGCCTGGGGGTGCTTCGGCCGCGCCTTCAGCACGCCGTCCAGCAAGCGCAGGGCCTGCTCATGCGCGCCCCGGGCCAGGTACGCCGCGGCCAGATCACTGTCGCGGTCCGGCGAGGAAGGCATGCGCTCCAGGAAGGCGGCCGCCTGGTTCCACTCGCCCTGGAGGGCATACGCGGCGGCGATTCCGGACAAATCCCCCGCTTCCTCCAGCCGGGCCAAGTCCCGCAGCGGGATGGGCTCGGGGGGGACCGGGCAGCCGCCCGCCGAGGTGCGTGGCCGGTAGCGGTCCGCTTCGGGATGGGTGAGCCGGGCCTCGATGCGTGACGCGCCACGCCGCTCCGCCCAGAACTGCGCGGACACGGGGGCCCCGCTTCCCTTGGAAGGCGTACGGGCAAGCAGGACGGTCAACACCAACACGGGCGTGGCCAGCGCCAGGACCAGGACTTTGTCGTACGCCGGCTTCAACATACTGCCCCCTCGGGCGCCATCCCCGTCACAGCCGCCCAGCTACCGCGTTGTACACCATCCATCCTTCCCCACCGACCTCCGGGGGCCTGGATGATTTCTCCCGGATTTTTCGAGCCCCCCTCCCCTACCACCCGCCCACGCTCCGCCGGGTGGTCAGGCCGTGAACCAGGCGACCTGACCTGGAGACGGCTTGCGCCGAAAACCTTGAGTGCAGGCCATCCGCGCATCCCTCCGGAATCACTGCCCGCCGGGTGACGGAAGCCAGCGCGGCGCCGGGTGCCCGCACGCCCGTCCGCCCTTCACCAGGGACGGCGAGGCCCCGTCCGCCCGAGGGTTTTGCGAGAGGGCACGAGCGGGAAGTAGCACGTCCGCCTGAGTGTCCCACTGCGCCAACCTGGAACGAAAGGACCTCGCTTGACGCAGCTGCTTCGACTCGCCGCCCTGGTGTCTCTGATTCCCGCGTTCGCCTCCGCGGACGTGGTGTGGAAAGGCGACTTCGAGACGGGCAATACCTCGCAGTGGACGCGCAGTCAGAGCGTCTCCAACAGCCGTCTCCAGGTGGTGACGGACGTGGTTCGCGAGGGCCGCTATGCGTTGAAGGCCACGGTGCGCCAGGGCGATGACCCCATTGGCGCCAGCGGCAACCGCAATGAATTGCTCTACATCAGCCAGGAGCAGGCGGACTCCACCTGGTACTACAAGTGGAGCACCCTCTTCCCCGCGGACTACCCGCTCGACGACGGCTGGCAGGTCTTCGCGCAGTGGCACCAGATGGGCTGCTGCGGCTCTCCTCCGGTGGAGTTCTACGTGCGCGGTGAAGAGATGCACCTGCGCGTGGGCGGCGTGAAGGGCCAGGTGCTGTGGACGGCGCCGCTCAACCGCGGTGACTGGCACGACTTCGTGTTGCAGGTGAAGTGGTCGTCGGACGCGAAGAAGGGCTTCGTCCAGCTCTGGCACAACGACGAGGTCGTCGTGCCGAAGACGTTCATCGCGACGCAGTTCGGCAAGGAGCTGAACTACCTGAAGCTGGGCCTGTACCGCGACGACGCCATCCGTCCGGAGGCCAGCGTGTACCACGACGGCTTCACCATGGCCTCCACGCTGGAGGCGGTGATGCCGCCCCCGCCGGCGCCGGAACCCGCGCCAGTGCCTGAGCCCACGCCGGAGCCCGAGCCCACGCTCCCCGCGCCGGAGGAGGTGCCATCCGAGGAGCTCCCCGACGCGCCCATCGTCCAGACGCCCGACACACGGCCGCAGAGCCGCTGGGGCATCACCTCGCCCGAGGACCTCCTCAACCCGGAGGACCCGATGAGCGCTGGCGCCCAGGGCTGCAATGCCTCGGGCGGTGGCACCGCGGGGGTGTCCCTCACCGCCGCCATGGGGCTGCTCTGCTTCGCCGCGCTGTTCGCCCGGCGCCGCAAGCCCGCGCGGGTTCGCGCCGTCGCGCGGCGCTGAGCAGGCGGGGCCCGTGCGTCAGGGGTCCTTGAGCAGGGGGAGCCCCGCGGTGACCTTGGCCAGCAAGGTCCGCAGCGTGGTGCGCTCCTCTTCGCTCAGGGGCGCCATCAGCGCGGCGATCCGCCGGTAGTGGTCCGGCAGCACGCCTTCGAGGAGCTGCCGGGCCTTGGGCGTGAGGCGCACCGTGTACATGCGGCGGTCCTCCGGATGGTCCTCGCGGGAGATGAGGTCGTCCTTCTCCAGCGTGTCCAGCAGCCCCGTCATCGTGGCCCGGCTGACGCCCGAGCTCTCCGCGAGGTCCGCGGGCGTGAGCCCACTCACGCGCTCCACCGCGTCATCCTCGGTGGTGAGGAGGCGGACCAGCACCATGAAGCGCCCCATCGACAGGCCATGGCGGCCCAGGTGCGTCTCATAGGCCCCCGACAAGTCGTGCGAAGCCCGCAGCAGGGTGATGCACGTCTCGATGGCGCTCGCGTCGAGCTCTGGGAAGCGCAGCGCCAGACGCCGGAGCCGCTCGTAGCGCGGCACCGCCGAGGGTGTCGGGGAAGTAGGAGGTCGAGTAGACACGGCACTGGCCTCGTAAGGCTCCTAATGGTTTTAGGCAATCAGAAAGGTGGCGCCAGGCACTGGGGGCGGGCGGGCGACGGCCCGGGCGTTATGAGTGGACGGTGCCAGGTTGCCACCCGTGCGCTTCCTCGCTGGCGGACGTGGCGGTGCGGACGCTGGAGCTGCTTGGCACGCCGCGGCGCGCGCCCCTGGTGGGGTGAAGCGCGGCACGGTCGTCGCATAGGCTCCGGCGACCATGAATCCCATCGTCCATGCTGAGTTGGCCTGGCTCGCGGCGCAGGGCCTGCGTGAGCGCAGGGACCGCATCCTCGTCACCTGCGCGGGGCTGGCACCGGACCTGGATGGGCTCACGCTGCTCGCGGGCGAGGCGTCTTACGCCAGGTACCACCATGTCCTCTTCCATGGGTACGTGGGTGCCATCGTGACAGCGGTGGCCTGCGCGGCGCTGGCGCGTCAGCGGTTGCGGGTGGCGGCCTTGTCCCTGTTCGCCTTCCACCTGCACCTGCTCTGCGACCTCGCGGGCAGCGGTCCGGGCTGGCCCATCTACTACTCCTGGCCCACGAGCATGCGGGAGTGGTTCTGGGAGGGGCAGTGGGACCTGGCCTCCTGGCAGAACGCGGTCATCGGGCTGGCCTCCACGCTGCTGTGCCTGGCGTGCGCGCTGCGCTACCGCCGGACCTTCGTGGAGGTGTTCTCCGCCCGGTGGGACGCGGAAGTCACGCGCACGCTGCGCCGCCGGTTCCTCCGTGAGGATTTCGTGCGGGAACCATGACGTGATTGTCCATGCGGCCATCGCCAGCATGGACAGCCTGAACGGACACGGTGGAGTGTCATGGGCCGACCAGAGACAAACAACACGCCCACATCCAGACTCAGACATCCCTTCAGCAACCTCCAAGAAGCAAGAACTACCATGGGACGAATCGTCATCATCAACGGCTCACGAAGAGAAGGCAACTACTGGTCCAATGAAGTACACGGCAACTCGCTCTCACTCAACACGCACTGCGTTGCTGCCATGGAACTGGCAAGAGCACGTCAGCGGAATGATGAGACGTACGTGACCTTCGCGGGCGAGATAGTCAGGCACCATGGCCCTATCGTGCTGGAGCAATGGGAGCCCAATCGGGACTTCTTCACCCTGCATTTTGAAGGGGTGACTCGTCGCCCCAGTCAGATACTCAAGGCTCATGGGGACAAGGTTCTGGCTTGGCTGAAGCGGGGACAACATCTCGTCATCTGTGGCGATGGGAGCCCGACTTATATCAACATGGAGAACCGTCCACATCCAACGCCCTCCGAAGTTGTAGCGACGTTGCTCGCGGCGAATGTAAAGCCCAGGTAGAGACCGCGAGCACCTTCCTGACTGACTCCAGGAAAGAGCGAGGACAGGCAAGGCGCCTAGCTTCGCTCTATATCAGAAGTCCTGGCTACCTTTTCGTCCGTCAGAGCGTGCTGTCGGCTACGCCAGGGATTTCGAGCCTTGATTCACAGAGCCCTCGCGTGATTGAACGGGCGTGACCATGCGACTGCGAGCCTGTGCCACATTTCTACTCATTCTCTCGGCGTGCGCGACGTCGGCACCAAACCGAAGAGAGCGAGTGCCATGGGACCTGAGGATTGAAAACCTCCAACGGGCGGCGACATTGCCGTGGAGGGACCAGGGGAAATGTGTCGTCCGTGAGGCTTCCCGTCCTTGGCCTGCGGTGGCAGAACGGTGCTTTCATGCCCTCGACCATGACCGGGTCCGATTCAACGACCCGACGAGAAGATGCGCGGTCGCCTCGGCGGGCGCGGCTGCCTTGGGATTTGGCCTCTGCGTCTTGGCTGCGCCTGAGATCATTGTGGGGGCTGTGATCGTCGTTGGCGTGGTGGCGGTGGCCGTCGCCGTCAAGGAAGCATTGGACACGCATGAGTTTCGGGGGAGTAGTCCGGAGGAACTGGACTCCGAGTCCCAAACAACGAAGTTCGCACCGCGGGCCATCTCAGCGAATCAAAAGCCCAAACCAGAGCCATCGGGACAGGACTGGTTCCCTCCAGTGCCGCATGAGCCGCGAACTCGAGAGCGCCGCCCGGAGTGCAGTCCCAAGCGCGTTCCGCCCAAGGGCGGAAACGTGCTACACAACTGGTGCGCAGACAACGTGCCGTTCAATGCATTCCGTGGAGCCAATGTGCTCGTCAACGGCAAGACCTACGATGCGTTGCAGCCCGCAGCGCGGACTCTCTGGGAGGTGAAGACCACCGCCATCGAAACGTACAATCCTTTCGTTCAGCGGACTGAACTTCAAAAGCAAGTGGAGGAGGGGCGACGCGAGCGAGACCTCGCCACGACCTGTGGATATGACTTTGTCGTTGGCGTTCGCACCGAAGCACACGAGCAACTCCTCAGGAATACGGCGCCCGACCTCAAGGTCGTACTCATGACGTGGTGCCAAGAACCATGATGCAAGACACCCTCGGTATCAAAGTCTATGGGCCAGCGTTGGCGAGGGATGACAGCCGTCCTATTGTCGTTGTCCATGCAATGGAGCGCGCGCTCCCCGGTTTGCGCCTGGAGTGGACCGTCTCTGACGATCACCAACTCCTCCATCTGCCTCAGCGCGATGCATGGCTCGCCCAGGCCAGAAGAAGCGGAGGCATTCCACTCATCTGCAACAATGACGAGGGTCATCCCATAGCCCTCTTCGGGTTGGAGCTTTCCGCGCGGTCTGGCCCCGGAGGCCAAGCGCTGCTTGAAATACACGCGGACGTTCCCTTGCACACGACCGTATTAGCGGTTTTGGTGGACATGATGGAGGCCGTGGCAGAGGGAGCGAACGCCTCATGGGGGCATGCCACACCCTTCCGGGCGAGCGCAGAAATCGCTGCGCAAACGACCCACCCGCATACGCCAGGGCTTCCGCCGCGGGGACTGCCGGCGCTCAAACTCCCCGAGATGATCGGCTCGCCAGAGATTCCGCATCGCCTCGGGTGGTTGAACTATTGGTCAGCCGCTGCCGCACGCGCCATCGGGTTCCCAGACCCAGCCCAGGATGCGGACCTGCTTTCACGGTCGCAGCGCACGGCGCGGGGGGGATGGGTCGTGCAACTCACGGACGCGCCGCTCGATTTGGACAAGCCTGACCATCTGATTGCAGTCGTCCGGGCCTATAAGCGCTTTCCGGCAATCGGCGGGCGCGCAGCACCTTGACCCCAGCACGCTCCAGTCCAACGACGGCATCGCGACCTGGAAGGTGAAGCTGGCCCCGGGCGAGCAGCGCACCCTCGACTTCGCCTTCCACGTCGACGCACCCTCCAGCTACGAGACGACGGGGCTCTAGACCGGGGCATCCTGCCCCTCACCGGGGCATTCTGCCCCGGCCGGGTGGGACTCACGACGCCGTCCCCCGAGTGACACAGCGCCGCGCATCCGTTGGCACAGCGGATGCTTTGCCTGAGCGAAAGGAAGCGTGGCCCGCCCGCCCCGGTGGCTGGCGAGGGCCCATGCGGCAATCGCCGCCTTCCTTGTTGCAGCACTCGCGGTACGTTGTGAGAACCCACCTCCGGTCCGTGCGCTCCCTCCCCCTCGAGGCGCACGGACCGGAGCAGCCTCTTTCGAACCGCCCGTGAGACTCGCCCGCAAGTTCACCCTCGCCCTCGTCCTGCTCGCCATCGCCGTCATGGCCGGCCTGCAGTACTTCCAGGTCCGCCGCGAGCTGGAGCGCTCCGCCCTGGACATGCAGCACGACCACCGGCTGCTCGGCCACACGCTCGCCGGCTCCATTGGCAAGGCGTGGCAGCTCGCCGGGGAGCGCGAGGCGCTCACGCTGCTCCATCAGGCCAACCGCTTCCAGGAGCAGGTCCACCTGCGCTGGGTGTGGCTGGACGGCGGCCCCGGCACCCCGAACCTCACCGGCTTCCCGCCGCGCCTGCTCGCGACCCTGCGCCAGGGCAAGGACGGCTCCATGGTGGACCCCGCCGTGGACCCCGGCCTGCTGCATTCGTACACGCCGGTGCTCATCAACAACCGGCTGGGCGCCATTGAAATCACCGAGTCGCTGGGCGCGCAGCAGCAGTACGTCAACACCGTCGTCATGGGCACCTTCGCCGCCACCGCCGCCATGGCCATTGGCTTCATCGTGGCCGCCATGGCCATGGGCCGCCGGCTGGTGGGTGAACCCGTGGACCAGCTCGTGTCGCTGGCGCACCGCATCGGCGAGGGCGACCTCACCGCCCGCGTGCCGCTCCCGCAGCGCCAGGGCGACGAGCTCACCACCCTGGCCGGCGCCATGAACCGCATGGGCGAACAGCTGGAGGAGACGCGCTCGCGGCTCGCCACCGAGACGGCCGCGCGGCTGTCCGCGGTGGACCACCTCCGGCACGCGGACCGGCTCACCACCGTGGGAAAGATGGCCTCCGGCGTGGCGCACGAGCTGGGCACCCCGCTCAACGTCGTCATGGGCCGGGCGAAGATGATCTCCTCCGGCGAGGCGGAGGGCGAGGAGGTGGGCGAGTGCGCGCAAATCATCTCGCAGCAGGCCCAGCACATGACGGCCATCATCCGGCAGCTCCTCGACTTCGCCCGGCGGCGCAAACCCCACCGCGCCCCCGAGGACGTGCAGGGGCTGGTGGAGCGCTCCCTGTCGCTGCTGCGCTCCATGGCCGCGCGAAGCAGCGTCACGCTGGAGGCGGACATCCCCGCGGGCCTCACGGTGGAGGTGGACGCGGGCCAGGTGCAGCAGGTGCTCACCAACCTGGTGATGAACGGCGTGCAGGCCATGAAGCAGCCGGGCGCCGTGCGGGTGCGCGCGGCCCGGACGCGGAGCACCCCGCCCCCGGACGTGGGCGGCCCCGAGGCGGAGTTCGTCCGCCTGGACGTGGAGGACGAGGGCCAGGGCATCCCCGAGGACGTCCTGGCCCACGTCTTCGAGCCCTTCTTCACCACCAAGGACGTGGGCGAGGGCACCGGGCTGGGCCTGTCTGTCTCCTATGGGCTCATGCAGGAACATGGCGGCTGGATTGCCGTGCGCAGCGAGCCCGGACGCGGTAGCTGCTTCTCCATCTACCTGCCGAAGGGTGAGGACACATGCCAGGCCGCGTCCTAGTCGTCGAGGACGAGCGCGAGATGCGCGCGATGTTGGAGAAGGGACTCACGCGCCGGGGCTTCACGCCCGTGGCGATGCCGTCCGCGGACGAGGCCCTGGTGCGGCTGGCCGCCGAGGACTTCGACGTGGTGCTCACGGACTTGCGCATGCCCGGCATGGACGGGCTGGCGCTGTGCGAGCGCATCGCCCTCAACCGCCCGGACATCCCCGTGGTGGTGGTGACGGCCTTCGGCAGCCTGGAGACGGCGGTGGCCGCCATCCGCGCCGGCGCGTACGACTTCGTCACCAAGCCCATCGACGTGGACGCGCTGGTGCTGGTGCTGGAGCGCGCCGTGCAGCACCGCGCCCTGCGCGAGGAGGTGCGCCGCCTGCGCCAGGAGCTGGGCCGGCGCGACGACAGCGGCACGGTGGTGGGAGAGAGCCCCGCCATGAAGCAGGCCTACGCGCTCATCGACCGCGTGGCGGACCTGGACTCCACGGTGCTGATTACCGGCGAGAGCGGCACCGGCAAGGAGGTGGCGGCCCGGGCCGTCCACACCCGCGGGCGCCGCAAGGACGGGCCCTTCGTGGCCATCAACTGCGCGGCCATGCCGGAGGCCCTGCTGGAGAGCGAGCTGTTCGGCCACGCCAAGGGCGCCTTCACCGACGCCAAGGCCGCGCGCACCGGCCTGTTCGTCCAGGCCCACGGCGGCACCCTCTTCCTGGACGAGGTGGGCGAGCTGCCCCTCACCCTCCAGCCCAAGCTGCTGCGCGCCCTGCAGGAGCGCACCGTGCGGCCGGTGGGCGGTGACACGGAGGTGCCCTTCGACGCGCGCATCGTCGCCGCCACCAACCGTGATTTGGAGCTGGCCGTGGAGGAGGACCGCTTCCGCGAGGACCTCTACTACCGGCTCAACGTCATTGGCGTGGAGCTGCCGCCGCTGCGCGCCCGGGGCAACGACGTGCTGGCCCTGTCCCAGCGCTTCATCGAGCAGTTCGCCTCGCGCACCGGGAAGCGGGTGCTGGGCCTGTCCCCCGCGGCGGCCCAGCGGCTGCTGGCCTACGGGTGGCCGGGCAACGTGCGCGAGCTCCAGAACTGCCTGGAGCGCGCCGTGGCCCTCACCTCCTTCGAGGAGCTGACGGTCGACGACCTCCCCGAGCGCGTGCGCAACTACAGCCAGCCGCGCGTGGTGCCGGAGACGCAGGACGCCTCCGAGCTGGTGACGCTGGAGGAGCTGGAGCGGCGCTACATCCACCGCGTGCTGGAGGCGGTGGGCGGCAGCCGCACGCTGGCGGCGCGCATCCTGGGCGTGGACCGCAAGACGCTCTACCGCAAGCTGGAGCGCGACGACACGCGCAAGGCCTGACGTCAGTCCACCCCGTCCAGGCGCACCTCGAAGAGGCGGGGCCACAGCTTGCCCGTCATGAAGATGCGGCCCGAGCCCGGCTCCACCGCGATGCCGTTGAGCACCGCCTCGTGGCTGGTCACCTGCCCCTGCACGGCGCGCGTCAGCGCCGACGCGTCGATGACGGCCACCACCGTCCCGGTGGCCGGGTCGATTTCGAGCACGTCCGAGCTGTGCCAGATGTTGGCGTAGATGACGCCGTTGGCGCACTCCAGCTCGTTGATGAGCTCCACGGGCTGGCCGCGCAGCTTCACCTGCACCGCGCCCACCAGGGCGAAGCCGTCCGGCTCGTGGAAGGTGAGCATGGTGCCGCCGTCGCTGCGCACCAGCTTCCCGTTCCAGTAGCACAGGCCCCAGCCCTCGCCCGTGTAGCGCGTGGTCCGCTCGCGCAGCGGCGGCATGCCGCTCCAGGTGAAGAGCAGGCCCTCGGTCCAGGTGAGCTGGTACAGGCGCTCGCCGTCGCTGGCCAGGCCTTCGGCGAAGATGTTCCCCAGCCGCTCCATCCACACCGGCTGCGCGGACTCCAGCGAGAGCTGCCGCAGCGTCCCCTGGTGCCCCGTGCTCTCGAAGAGGTGCCCCTGGTGGAACACCAGCCCCTGGGTGAAGGCGTTCGTCGCATGGGGGTATTCACGGATGATGTGCGCCACGCGCCGCACGGGTTCCTGCACGCCGCCTCCCGCATCCGGCACCGGCCGGTTCGTGGGGCTGCAATGACACGCCGCCCCCATTGCGAGCAACGACAGCAGCGAGGATGGAATCCGCATGAGACGCCTCATTGAAGCGGCCCGCGCGACGCCCACCGCCCCGCGCGAGCCTGGACCCAGGCCCGGCAGCCTGCAAGCCCCCGCCCCACCGCGTCCATTGCATTTACCGCCAGCTCCCCAACGGGGGGTGAACAGTCCGGCCACGCGCGCCGTGAAGGCTCAGCGCGGCGGCGGCACCAGCGTCTCCACCGCCTCGCACAAATCCTCCATGGCGAAGGGCTTGTTGAGCACCCGCGCCGCCCCGAGCAGCTCCGCTTCCTGGTGGAGCTGCGCATCCCCGAAGGCGGTGATGAGGATGACGGGTGTCGTCCAGCCCTCGCGGCGCAGGCGGGCCAGCACCTCGATGCCCGAGAAGCCGGGCATGCGCACGTCCGTCACGATGAGGTCCGGCACCTGCGTCTGCTGCGCGAGCAGCCCGTCCACCAGCGCCTTGACCAGTCCGGGCCCGTCCGGCGCCTCCACCACGTCATAGCCGCGCCGGGTCAGCGCCCGCCGCAGCAGGCTGCGCATCTCCGGCTGGTCCTCCCCCAGGAGGATGCGTGGAGCGCTGCGGCGCGCCACCCACTCACGCGTCGACCGCGGCCACTCCCGGACCTCGTCGCTGATCGCCGTGCATTCGTCTGGCCCCATCAATGGTTGCTCCTTGTGGTGTGGTGGGCACGCCCGCCGCCTGGGCCCCTTCCTCGTGGGGAGGCGGAGCGGCGCCGGGCGTCCGTCCCGTGAGCATCCGCCGTGCCACACCGTGGCCCCAGGCGCGTTCACCCCCTGCCCGCCCACCCGCCGGGCCACGAGGGCTCACCCGGTCCCCAGGCCCGGGCCGCCATGGGCCTGGGCCCTCTCGCCATATATGGATGCGCTCCGCTTCCGGGACGCGCGCGGCACCTCCGGACAGCGCGCCGGCCAGGTGCGGGAGGCTCCGGACAGCCCCCGCACCTGCTGTGCGGCCCGCTGGCGTCCGGGAAACCGGGGCGGGGCGCCTTGCCCCGGGGAGAAATGCCCCAAGTCGGGGCAGTTTGCCCCGGAGCCCTGGGGCGAATGGGGCCCGCACGGACCGTGGCCCCGAGGCAACCCGGGGGCGTGGGGCGTTGGCCCGCCAACTGCAATGCCCCCCAGCATCGGTTCGGGCGCGGGGCTCCTCCACAAGAAGCCCCATGGCGATGACCGCCGCGGACGTCGGGGGACAGTCCGCGGCAGGGCATCACCCTCCACCCCTCCAAGGTGGGCCCTTCTCGCGCAGGCCCCTCGCCTGAACCGGCATTTTCCTCTCTCGATTGGAGAACGAACGATGGCCTGCTCGCTCCCCTCCCGCCGTTTCCTCGGTGCGTTGGTCCTTCTTCCCGCCGCCACGCTCATCGCCTGTGACCAGGCGGTGGGCTCCGCGTCCGCGGCCTCGCCGTCGCCCGCCGCCCAGGTCGCCGCCGCGGCTCCGGCGCAGGCGGCGCCGCCCATCCAGAAGGCGCGCTTCAACCCCGCCGTGGCCGGGAGCCAGGGTGGCGTCACCTCGCTGGCGCCGCTGGTGGACGCGGTGAAGGGCGCGGTGGTCAACGTGGAGGTGCGCGCGCGGCCTCGCCGGTCGGCGGCCATGCAGCGCCTGCCGCCCGGCCTGGCGGAGCGCTTCGGCCTGCCGCCCGGCTTCGGCGGCCAGGGCCAGGGCCCGGCGCGGCAGGGCGCGGGCTCCGGCTTCATCATCGACCCGTCGGGCATCGTCCTCACCAACAACCACGTGGTGGAGGACGCGGACCGGGTGCGCGTGAAGCTGGATGACGGCCGCGCCTTCGACGCGGAGGTGATGGGCCGCGACCCGCTCACCGACGTGGCCCTGCTGAAGCTGAAGGACGCGCCGGGCAACCTGCCCGCCGTGCCGCTGGGTGACTCGGACGCGCTGCGCGTGGGCGACGCCGTCATGGCCATTGGCAACCCCTTCGGCCTGGCGTCCAGCGTGAGCGCGGGCATCCTGTCCGCGCGGGCCCGTGAGATTGGCGCCAGCCAGTACGACGACTTCCTCCAGACGGACGCCGCCATCAACCCCGGCAACTCCGGCGGGCCGCTCTTCAACATGAAGGGCGAGGTGGTGGGCATGAACACCGCCATCGTCGGCGGCGCCACGGGCATCGGCTTCGCGGTGCCCAGCAAGCTCATCCAGGCGCTGCTGCCGCAGCTCAAGGAGACGGGCGTGGTGCGGCGCGGCTGGCTGGGCCTCTCCGTGCAGGACCTCACGCCGGACCTGGCGCGGGCCCTGGGCCTGGAGGCGATGAAGGGCGCGGTGGTGGCGGGCATCAACCGCGGCAGCCCGAGCGAGCGCGCGGGCCTGCGCGAGGAGGACGTCATCACGTCCGTGAATGGCGAGCCGGTGGAGTCCGCGGGCGGGCTGACGCGCACCGTGGCGCTGCTCCAGCCCGACAGCCGCGTGAAGGTGGACGTGCTGCGCGGTGGCAAGGCGCAGACGCTGGAAGTCACCCTGGGCACGCGGCCCGCGATGAATGGCGAGGAGGAGGTGCTGCCGCGCAACGCGTCCGCCTCCGCGCCGCGGCGGCTGGGCGTGCAGCTCACGGAGACGCGGGACGGCGGCGCGCAGGTCGTGGCCGTGGAGCCGGGCAGCCCCGCCGAGCGCGGGGGCCTGATTCCGGGCATGGTGCTGGTCCAGGTGGGTGACCAGAAAATCACCAGCGTGGCCGACGCCGCCCAGGCGCTGACGTCCGCGAAGCCCGGCTCGGCGCTGCTGCTGCGCGTGCGCACGCCGGGTTCGGACTCCACGCTGCTGCGCGCGGTGGAAGTCCCGGAGCGCTGAACGCGGTGGTGGGAAACCCAGGACCCCCGGGATGGTACGTAGACGACCCCGGGGGTCCTGAAACCGGCGGACACCTGACGTAGAGTCCCCTCCGTGCCGCGATGCCAGACATGCGGACGGCGCTGGGAAGGCTCTCATGCGCCGTGCCCGCCAGGACCGCCTCCCCAGGGAGAAACGCCCTCGCCGTCCCCTGTGCCCGCGGTGCCGGGCTACCAGGTGGACGGCGTCTTCGCGCGCGGAGGCTTCGGCGTGCTGCTGGGCGCCCTGCGCGAGACGGACGGCCAGCGCGTGGCCATCAAGGTGGCGCGGGGGAGCAACTGGCTGGGCCGCGCCCAGCTCGCCCGCGAGGCGGAGGCCCTGCGCGTGCTCGGGCCGCCCACGGTGCCCTGTCTCTATGAGACGGGCGCCCTGACGGGGGGCGCGCGCTTCCTGGCCATGGAGTACGTGCCGCTGCCCACGCTGGCGGACCGGCTGGCCCGCGCCGCGGGCCCCCTCCCTTCCGATGAGCTGGCCCCGCGCGCGCTGGCCGTGGTGGACACGGTGGCCCGGGTGCACGCGCACGGGCTGGCCCACTGCGACCTCAAGCCCGAGCATCTCTTCCTCGACGAGGCGACGGGCCGCGTGCGCGTCTTCGACTTCGGCCTGGTGCGGGGCGCCGCCACCGACAGCCCCGCCCTGCCCAGCGACGCCTCCACGCCCAGCGACGTGTCCGGCTTCGCCGGCACCGCGGAGTACATGGCCCCCGAGCAGTGTGCGGGCAACGCGGACATCTCCACGCGCACGGACGTGTACGCGCTGGGCGTCCTCCTCTACGAGATGCTCACCGGCCGGCCGCCCTTCTTCGGCGCCACGCCGGACGTGCTCCAGGCCCACCTGTCGCTGCGCCCGCCGCCCCCGTCCGACTTCGCGCCCGTGCCGCCCGCGGTGGAGGAGGTCGTCCTGCGCTGCCTGGCGAAGGAGCCCGCACGCCGTCCGGAGGACGCCACCGCGCTGGGCACCGCGCTGCGCGAGGCCTTCGAGCATGCCCTCCGCGCCACCGCGCCCGCGACGCCCCGGCCCGCGGCCCCGGGCGAGCCGCGCCCCGCCCAGGTGCGCCGCTCCGTCGCCATCCTGTTCCTCACCTCGCGCGCCAACCCCGTGTCGCTCCAGAAGGCCCTGGCCTCCTATGGCGGCCACCTGGCCTTCTCCGACGCCCAGCGGCTCGCCGCCGTCTTCGACCCGGACGTGGGAGAGAATCCGGTGCGCCGCGCCATGCGCGCCGCCGAGGGCCTGGCGGAGCGGGGCCTGGCGCCCAACGGCCTGGTGGACGTGTCCACCGTCACCGTGCAGCGCCGTCCCACCGGCGCGCCGCGCTACCTGGGCGCCATCCTGTCACGCGAGGACCGCTACCCCAGCGGGCCCGAGGCCCACGGCCTGCTCATGTCTCCGGCCGCCGCCGAGGCCGTGCCGGAGGTGCCGTGCATGGAGGTGCCGGAGCTGCGCGGCCTGTTGCGCCCCGCGCCTCCGGGCGCCGCGCCCCGTCCGGACATCACCGTCCTCCAGTTGGGCAGCGAGGTGCTGGTGGGCCGCGAGGCGGAGCTCGCCGAGCTGCTGGAGAGCGCGCGCTCCGCGGTGGGCAGCGCCACGACCACCATCGTCACCGTGCTGAGCGAGCGGGGCCACGGCAAGAGCCACCTGGCCGCCACGCTCGCCCGCCGCCTCCAGTTGGTGCTGCCCCACGCGCGGGTGTACAGCACGCGCTCCCGCGAGCCGGTGCAGGGCGACCCCGACGGCACCCTGCGCACGCTGCTGCGCTGCGCCCTCAACGCCTTCGAGCGCGACGACACCGACACCGAGCAGCAGACGCGCGCCGCCATCCTCCAGCGCCTGGGCCCCACGCTGGGCAACGAGCTGTGGCCCGGCGTGGCCGCCACGCTGGGCTGGTACACCCCCGGTGGCCCGGAGCTCCAGAGCTGGGCCGCCGCGCCGGGCGCGCTGCGCTCGCTGGCCATGCGCGCCGCCGGTGAGCTGCTGGCCGCCAATGCCCGCGAACGTCCGCTGTGCCTCGTCCTGGACGACGCGCACTTCGCGGAGGAGACGGCCCTGGACGCGCTGGAGTACGCGTGCCTCGCCGAGGCCAGCGTGCCCCTGTGGGTCTGCGTGCTGGCGCGCCCGGGCTTCGAGAAGAGCCGCCCCACGTGGGGCACCCGCGCCGCGAAGCAGGCCAGCCTCGCGCTGCCCGTGCTCCCGTCCGACCAGGCGCAGGCGCTGTGCCGCCTGCTCCTCAAGCCGGTGGAGAACGTGCCCGCGCAGGCCGTGGAGCGCATCGTCGAGCGCGCGCAGCACGTCCCGCTCTATCTGGTGGAGCTGGTGCGTGGCCTCAAGCGCCAGGGGCTGGTGCGCCAGCGCGCGCCGGGCGGGAGCTGGTACCTCGTCACCGACGGGCTGGAGAAGGTCCCCGAGCTGCGGCTGGTGGAGTGGCTGGCGGACCGGGAGCTGGGCGCGCTGCCGCCGTCCCTGGCCGCGCACGCGCGCCTGTGCGCGATGCTGGGCACGGACTTCACCGCGGCCACGGCCGAGGGCGTGGTGCGCGAGCTGGAGCGCGACGGCGCCGCGGGCGGCTTCCCCCTGGACGCGGGCCACGCCACCAAGCGGCTGTTGGACTCCGGTCTGCTGGTGTCCCACCGCCACGAAGGGCTGAGCTTCCGCAACGAACTCCTGCGCGAAGCGGTGGCCGCCACCCTGCCGGCCGCCGAGCGCGAGCGCGTCCACCACGCGGCCTACCGCTACTTCCTCAGCGCGGCGGGGGCGGGCGAGCGTCAGCGCCTGCCCCGTCTGGCGTTGCACGCGGCCGCCGCCGGGCGCCGCGACGAGGCCGCCGCGCTCTCCATCGACCTGGCCGAGTCCGCCCGGGGCCGCCACGCCTTCCTCGACGCGGAGGCCATGTACACGCGGGCGCTGGAGCTGCTGGAGCCCACCGACGAGCTGCGCTGCCTCACCGCGCTGCGCGGCCGGGGCCTGATGCGCATCCGCATTGGCCGGTATGACGACTCGCTGGCGGACTTCGCGGCGGCCCGGGAGCGCGCGCGCCGCCTGGGCCACACGCGCACGGAGGTGGAGCTGCTGCTGGACGAGGCCATGGCGCTGGACTGGGTGAACGACTACACGCGCAGCGAGGCCCGCGCGCTGGAGGCCCAGCACCTGGCGGCCACGGTGGCCTCGCCCTACGTGCAGGCCCGGCTGCTGCTGGCGCTGGGCCGCGCGCAGTTCCGCAAGGGCGAGTGGCAGGAGGCGCGCATGCCCCTGGAGGCCGCCGCCGAGCGCGCGCGCCGCCTGGGGGACGCGGGTTATGAGACGCAGGTGGTGGCGCAGTTGCTGCTGGCCGTCATCCTCCCCAACCTGGGCGACATCGACGAGACGGAGCACGTGCTCACCGAGGTCATCACCGCCTGCACCGAGCGCGGCGACCACTTCCACCTGGGCAGCGCCATCAACAACCGGCGCAACTTGTGGGTGGCGCGCAAGGAGCTGACGCGGGCGCTGAGGGACCAGGAGCGCTTCATGCACCTGGGCCGCGAGCTGGGCATGGTGGGCTGGGAGTACTTCGCCGAGCACAACCTGGGCGAGCTGCACTACCAGGCCGGCGACGCCGAGGCCGCCGCGCCGCACATCGCCCGCGCTATTGCCCTGGAGCGGCGGCACCCGGAGGTGGCGTCCCGCCCGTGGGCCCTGCTGCTCCAGGCGCGGGCCCTGGCGTGGACGGGCCGGCACACCCGGGCGCGCGAGGTGCTGGCGCAGGTGCGGCAGGTGATGGCGGAGGGGCCTCCGGGCGTGGAGCTGAGCCCGTCGGAGGAGGTGCTCTTCTCCATGGTGGAGCTGGCCACGCGGGATGCTTCACCGGAGGCCTGGTGGTCCCTGCGCGAGCGCTCCGCCCAGGTGTCCGTGGAGCAGGAGCCGCTGGAGGTGCTGGAGATGATGGGGCTGGCGGCGCTGCGCCGGGGCGACCGGGAAGAGGCCGCGCGCGTGCTGCGCGAGGCGCTGGAGCGGGCGCGGCACGTGCCCAACCTCATGGAGGGCCGCATCCGCCGGTCGCTGGAGAAGGTGCACGAGCCGCTGCCGACATCATGAGGCGGAAGGCCATCAGCGCGGTGTGGTGAGCATCGCCACGGCGCACACACCCTGACTGACTACGCGAGCCCAAAGGCCATCAGCGCGGTGTGGTGAGCATCGCCACGGCGCACACGCCCTGACTGACTACGCGAGCCCAAGGGCCATCCGCGCGGCGTGGTGAGCATCGCCACGGCGCACACGCCCTGACGGCCTACGCGAGCCCAAAGGCCATCAGCGCGGCGATGAGCACCCCCGCCAGCGACTCACCCGCGATGGCCCCCGCCGCCAGCGTGGACGTGTCCCGGTCCGCCGCTCGCGGCCAGCGCCAGCGCGCCGCCGCCAGCCCCAGCGCACCCAGGCACAGCGTCACCGCGTAGTACGCCGGCAGGATGAAGCCGATGCCCAGCGCCACCGGCAGCGGCAGCCACCGCGCCGCCCGGCCCCGGGACACCAGCGTGAGCAGCGCGCCCACGCCCACGGCCACGCAGGCCGCCAGCGCGGCGTGCGGCGGCAACCCGTCCAGCCCGCGCACCGCCACCTCCGCCACCGCGCGGAACTGATGCGCGAAGGGCGCCGGCAGCGCCTCCGAGCCCAGGCCATGCGTCCGCGACAGCAGCAGGTACACCGGCACGCCCACCACGGAGCCCGCGAGCACGCCCACGAGCTGCGCGGCGAGCTGGTGTCGCGCCGAGGCGCCCAGCAGATGCCCCGCCTTGAGCGACCACATGCTCACGCCCGTCTGCGCCGCCGCGCCCGACACCACCGCGCCCGCGGCGACGTTGGGCGCCATGGCTCCCGGCAACAGCGCGCCGAAGATGACCTGCGTCACCTGCCCCATCTGCGTCACCGGCGACACGTCCACCTGCCCGGCGCCGCGCGCGCACACCGCGCACAGCGGCAGCACCAGCACCAACGCCAGCAGCATGTACGGCACGCTGAGGCCGAACAGCGCCGAGCCCACCACCACCGCCAGCACACACGCGGCCAGCCCCGCGCCCAGCGCCCAGGGCGGCACCGCCGTGCCGCGCCCCAGGCTGCCCAAGTCACGCGCCGCCGTCAGGAAGTCACGCGCCTGCGCCAGCAGCGCCGCCATCGCCGAGCCCACCATCAGCCCCACGCCCGGCCACGTCAGCCAGGCGGAGAGCGTTTCATAGCGCGTGTCCGCCAGCACGCCCGCGCCCGCGAGCCCCGGCGCCAGCACGCCCCACGCCACCGCCGCGCCCGCCAACATGCTCAGGCCCAGGCGCGGCCCCGTCATCATCCCGATGGCCAGCAGCATGGGGCTCCACCCCACGCCCCACGTCAGCGACGCGGCGGGGAGCCCCGCCAGCGTGCCCGGCATCGCCGTCATCCCCGGCAACCACTTGAGCGCATCTCGCGCGGCGGTGATGGCCACCGCCACCGCGCCCGCCCCCGCCAGCAGCCGCCCACGCCCCGCGCGGACCGTGTCCGCCGTGGACGCATGCATCGCGGTGATGAGCTCCGCGGTGGCGATGCCCGTGGGAAACGGCAACGCCTCCTGGGCCACCAACCTGCGCCGGAGAAGGTGCGCGGCGAGCACGCCCAGGGCGCCCAGCGCCACGCTCCACACCGCCACGCCCCAGGCCGGGACGGACGTGCCCAGCATTGTCAGCGCGGGCAGCGCGCCCAGCAGGCCCGCCGCCGCCGGCATGGCGCCCACGGATGCCGCGGCCGTCTGGGTGAGGTTGTTCTCCAGCGGCGTGTAGGGCACGCCCCGCCGGCGGGACACCGAGGCCAGCGCGCTGAAGCCCAGCACCGCGGCGGTGACGGACCCGCTCTCCCACCAGCCCGTCTTCAGGCCCATGTACACGTTGGTGACGGCCAGCAGCCCGCCAATGAGCAGCCCCATGCCCAGCGCGCGCGCCGTCAGCTCCAGCGCCGCGGGGGGCTCCGTCACCAGGGACAGGGGAGGCGCGGGCGCGGCCGCCGGGTGGTCCGTTCCAGAGAGGCCACTCACCGGGTGGCTCATCGCCCCGCCTCGGCGGAGCGGCCCACGAGCTCGCGCAACTGCATCAAGTCCAGCGGCTTGGCAATCTTGGCGTTGGGCACGTCCCGCAGGAACGACACCGTGCGCGGCGTGAAGGCCCCCCCCGTCATGAACACCATGCGTCCAGCCTGCTCCGGGGCGCAGCGGCCCAGCTCGTGGTACAGGTCCATGCCCGTCATCCCGGGCATCATCACATCACAGAGGATGAGGTCGAAGCGGCCGCCGTCGCTCACCAGCCGCAGCGCGGCCTGCGCGCTGTTCGCGGTGGCCACCTCGTGGTCCGCGGCCAGCGAGCGCTGAAGGGCCAGCGTCACGTTGGGCTCGTCATCCACCACCAGGATGCGCGCACGCGCGTTGGCCTGCATCGCGGCGGCCAGACGCGGCAGCACCTCCAGCTCGCGCGTGGCGGCGCACAGCACCACGCGGAAGGTGCTGCCCCGGCCGGGCTCGCTCTCCGCCTGGATGGAGCCGCCCATGGACTCGATGATGCCGTGGCAGATGGACAGCCCCAGCCCCGTGCCCACGCCCACCGGCTTGGTGGTGAAGAAGGGGTCGAAGATGCGGCCCAGCACCTCCTGGCTGATGCCCATGCCCGTGTCGCGCACCTCCACCACCACCCGGTCCTTCTCACCGGCGCGGATGACGACGCGAATCTCGTGCTCCACGCCCGGCGTGCCCTCCTCCGGGATGGCCTGCGCCGCGTTGAGCAGCAGGTTGAGGAACACCTGGCACAGCCGCGACTCGCTGGCCTCCACCGGGGCCACCGGCTCGAACTCCGTCACCAGCCGCGCCCGGTGGCGGATGACGTTGTCCGCCATCTTGCACGCCAGCTCCACCGCCCGGCGCACGTCCACCGGCATCAGCCGCGCCTCCTGCTCGCCGCGCGCGAAGACCTTCAAGTCCCGCACGATGGTGGCGATGCGCTCGGCGCCCTCCGCCGTCTCGCGCACCAACTGCTGGAGCGACGCCACGGGCGCCGCCGGGGCCTGGCTCTCCAAACGCTCCAGCCCCTCGCGGATGAGGTGCAGGTTGACCAGCATGTAGGCCAGCGGGTTGTTGATTTCGTGCGCCACGCCCGCGCCCAGCGTGCCCACCGACGCCAGCCGGTCCGCCACCACCAGGTGCGCCTGGAGCTGCTTGCGCTCCGTCGTATCGCGGTGGACCATGATGTTGGCGATGGCGCGCCCCTCGCTGTCCCGCAGCGGCACGACGACGGACTCACACCAGCAGGTGGTGCCGTCGCGGCGCTTGAACTCCAGCTCCCCAGACCAGCGCCCCTGCTTGTCCAGGCCGGTGAGAATCAGGCTGGTGAGCCGGTCCGGCTCGTCCGGGTGCAGCACGCTGAAGAGCGTCTGGCCCAGCGCCTCCGACTTCTGGCGCCCGAACATGCGCTCCGCGCTGGAGTTCCAGTCGATGATGCCGCCGCCCAGGTCGGTAATCACCACGCCGTCGTAGATGCTCTCGAAGATGAGCGACTGGCGGTGCAGCTCCTGCTCGGCCAGCTTGCGCGCGGTGATGTCCATCACCGTGCCCGTCACCCGCGCCGGGGCGCCCGAGGCATCACACAGCACATCCCCCTTGCAGGAAATCCACCGCCAGCCGCTCCCCTGCGGCTCGATGCGGTATTCGACGTCCACCTGCGTCTTCTTCTCCAGCGCGGCGCCCAGCACCTCGCCCACGCGGGGCAGGTCCGCCGGGTGCACCACCTCCGACAGCTCCATGGCGCGGCCCGACAGCTTGCCCACCGGCAGCCCCAACAGCCGGTCCACCTGCTCGCTCCACGTCACGCGGCCGCTCTGCGCGTTCCAATCCCAGATGCCCACGCGCGCGGCGGACAACGCCTGGCGGAGCTGCTCCTCGCGCTGCTCCAGGACCTCGCGCTTGGAGAAGCGGAACACGGTGACGGTGCCAATCTGCAGCCGGTCCCCCTCCATCAGCTCGGCGGTGCTGACGGGCACGCCGTTGAGCAGCGTGCCGTTGGTGGAGTCCAGGTCCGTGACGTGGCAGGCGCCGTCGCCCGTGCGCACGATGCGCGCGTGCTTGCGCGACACCCCATGGTCGTCGATGCGCACGGTGACGTCGGAGCCGCGCCCGATGATGTGCTCGCCCTGTTCCAGCCGGTAGGCCTTGCCAATGGCGGCGGGCGTGGTGGTGCTGATGAGGATGAGACAGGCTCCCGTGGAAGACGGCGGGGCCAAGGCAAGGCCCGCACATGTCGTGAGGTCGTCCAGCGTCGTCATGTAGCTGCCCCCCGACGCCCGCCCGAAGGCCCACTCTCCCGCCATCCCGTTCTCCCCGTGCGAAGCGTCACGCCTTTGGAATCCCATCAGTGCCAGGGCCCCTGCGTCCAATCCCCCCCGACTCCAGGGCAGCGGACCTTCCGACAGCGAACACCTCGCCGGACGCGCCACGCCCTCCCTGATGGGTGGTCAACGCCCACACGACGATGCCGCGGCGCGGCGGGAATTCAGTCCCGCACGGGAGCAGACTGCGTGGGGAAAGGTGTAAGGATCAGGCACCCCATGGCGGCGGACTCCGAGAGCACCTTCCGCATCCAGGCCCGCGCGGACCTGCATGCATCCGAGCGCGACCCGAGCGAGGCCTCACGCGCGCAGCGAGGCCCTGGCACGCTGGCCGGCGAGTACGTCCTCAAGGCGCTGCTCGCGTCGGGTGGCCACGGCAGCGTGTACGAGGCGGAGCACCGCATCCTGGGCCGGCGGGCCGCGGTGAAGGTCCTCCACCCGCACCTGGCGGACCAGGGGGAGATGCTCAAGCGCTTCGTGCGCGAGGCGCGCGTGGTGAACCAGATTCGCCACCCCAACATCGTGGACGTGTATGACTTCGGGCTGATGCCAGACGGCAGCCCCTACTACGTCATGGAGCTGCTCACCGGCCGCACGCTCAGCCAGGTGGTGCAGGAGCGCGGCCGGCTGTCGTCCACGCGCGCGCTCGCGTACCTGGAGCCCGTGTGCGGGGCGCTGGAGGCGGCGCACCGCGCGGGCGTCGTCCACCGTGACTTGAAGGCCAGCAACATCCTCGTGGTGGAGGAAGGCGAGCGGCCCCGGGTGAAGCTGCTGGACTTCGGCATCGCCAAGCTGCTGCACGCCGAACCGTCTCAGGAAGGGCTCACCATCGCCGGCCAGCGGCTGGGCACCGCGCACGCCATGGCGCCCGAGCAGTTCCGCGGCGGCCCCATTGGCCCGCACACGGACATCTACGCGCTGGGCGTGCTGCTGTATCAGCTCATCACCGGCCGCTATCCCTTCCAGTGCGAGGACCGGATGGAGCTGGAGCGGCTGCACCTGGAGGCCCCCGCGCCCCGGCCCAGCGCCATCGCCGCGGTGTCCCCCGCGGTGGACGCGGTGGTGCTGCGCTGCCTGGAGAAGGATGGCAGCCGCCGCTATGGCAGCGTGACGGCCTGCCTCGCCGCGCTCAGCGAAGCCGCGGAAGAGCCCGTCCAGCCCACGCGCCGCACGCGGCTGGCGCTCGCCGTGCACGCGGAGGTCGTGCTCGCCGCCTCCGCCCAGGACGACGACGCCGTGTACGCGGTGCTCGCGGACGTGCTGGACGGGCTGGAGCAGGGCCTGCGCGGCGGCGGCTTCCTGCTGGCGCTCCAGTCCGGCACCTCCCTGCTGGCCATCCACCCGCTGGACAACGGCGCGCCCAGCGCCGAGCGCACCGAATACCTGCGCGAGGCCGAGCGCACCCTGCGGGTGCTCCAGGAGATGGCGCAGAAGCTGGCGGAGCCGGTGAACGCCCGCGTCCACCTCTGCGTCCACCTGGGCCAGGCGGAGACGCGCGGCGACGCCTCGGAGTCCGAGGTCGTGGGCGGCCCCGTCACCGACGTGGGCACCTGGCGCCTGCGCACCGCGGATGGCTTCGCGCTCACCCCGGCCGCGTCGCTCGCGCTGGAGTTCGACGAAGGCGACTAGCTGACGGGAAGCCCGTATCCGTTATCACCTTGCGAGCATGTGGAGGCCATGGCGTCCGCCATGACACACCCGAGGTGTCTTTGGGCAGACCCCCACCCGAATATTCCTCCCAGGCCACATTTTCTCACCGCTTGAACACCGTCACACTGGCCTCACCCATCAGCGACAGTGTTTTTGTTTGTGAGAGCTGGAACTGATGGCACCCGGGAAGCAGGCACCGCCGGCTTCCCGAAACGGGGGAAAGCCATGTCTGGAATCCGAATCAGTCCCTGCCTGAAACACGCGCGCCGGGCCCGCGGCACCTGGAGGCTGCTGAGCCTGGTGCTGGGCGTGGGGGCCGGTGCGTGCGGCCCCTCGGAACCCGAGCAGGAGACGAGGACACCGTCCGAGGCCCGCGGGGCGATGGCGTCCGGCAACGGCTTGTCGACCAATGGCTTGTCAACCAACGGCCTTTCGACCAATGGGTTGTCCACCAATGGCTTGTCAACCAATGGCCTGTCCACGAATGGGTTCTCCGACTGGTTCAACCAGGACCCTGAACGCGCCAATGAGCTCATGCGTTACATCATCCGGTGCGCGGCCAAGGAGAACCAGAAGCGCAAGTACACCAACCCGGTGACGGGCGAGAAGTACACCTGGGAAGGAGGCCTGGGTCTGGCGCACAACTGGGCCCAGGGCTCACCTGCGACGCAGCAGGAGCAGGAGGTCGTCTCCGCGTGCCTGGCGGCGCACGCGAACAAGTTCGGCCTCCCCGTGGACATCTCCGTGCTGGGCCGCAACGCGCGCGGCGGCGCCCTGGCGTACACGGCGCAGGAGTTGTCCACCTTCAGCGAGCGGGAGGCGTGCTTCTTCGGCAACCTCTTCGACGGCACCGGCGTCTTCGCCGCCACGGACCGCGGCTTCCTGGGCGCGGACGAGAGCACCGCGCGCGCCTGCGGGCTGGCCTCCGCCCCCGACCAGACGGACTGCCTGCCCATCATCCATACAGGCACCTGCCAGTCCCTCTGCCAGCGCGCCACCGAGGCGAGCATCCCCATGGGCGGGACCCTGGCGGAGAAGAAGAACCCACCCGCCGACGGCGAGCTGCCCTATTACGAAACCTGCACCTACAACGGACGGGCATACCAGCCGCTCACGACGCGCCTCCAACCGCGGGACATCCACCGCTGTGGCGACGGCATCTGCCAGTTCACCGAGCGCTGCGGCAGCGGCAGCTCGGCGGATAGCTGCGGGGCGGACTGCGGCACCTGCCCCCAATGAAGCAGCGGGTGCCCGGACGGAGCACACCGCCTCCGTCTCGCGGCACACGCTGGCACCACCCTCCGGTCCCTTGCCCCTGACCGCCAGGACAGTGTTGACTACGCGGGCCTGTCGCGACTCGGGGACTTTTCAAGAACAGACGCCACACCGCTGGAGCCGGACGCGATGACGCTGCGAGCGAGGGTGAAGTTGATGTCGGCGGTGGCGCAGCGGCGGGGAACCCTGCGGCGCGCCTTCGGCACGCTCCAGGGCCCGACGTTGAACGGCGCGCGTCCGCGCGCGGCGCACGCCTCCACGCGGGAGGCGGCGCTGCTGGAGGAGACGGTGCGCGAGCGGACCGCGGCGCTGGAGGCGGCCAACGTCAAGCTGTCGCGCAGCCTGGAGCAGCTCCGCGCCACCCAGGCGCAGCTCTTGTTCGCGGACCGGCTGATTGCGCTGGGCCGCATCGCGGCGGGCGTGGGGCACGAAATCAACAACCCGCTGGCCTTCATCCTCAGCAACCTGGAGTACATCCACCAGGAGCTCCAGCAGAAGGAACACCTGTCGGAGCAGGAGCGGCAGGAGGTGCTGGAGGCGCTGGCGGAGACGCGCGACGGCGCCGAGCGCATCCGCCTCATCGTGAGGGATTTGCAGACGCTGTCCCGCGCGGAGGACGTGGGCACGGGCCCGTCGGACCTGGCCTCGGTGGTGCGCACCGCGGCGAAGATGGCCATGCACGAGCTGCGGCACCGCGCGCGGCTGGTGGTGGAGTGCGAGGGCCTGCCGCCGGTGCAGGGCAACGGCGCGCGGCTGGGGCAGGTGTTCCTCAACCTGCTGCTCAACGCGGCGCAATCCATCGTCCCGGGCGAGGTGGAGAAGAACGAGGTCCACGTCGTCGCCCGCGAGGCGAAGGCCGGCCGCGTCGCCGTGGAGGTGCGGGACACCGGCTGCGGCATCTCCCCCGAGCACCGCGAGCGCATCTTCGACCCGTTCTTCACCACCAAGCCCCTGGGCGTGGGCACGGGCCTGGGGCTCGCGGTGTGCCATGGCATCGTCACGTCGCTGGGCGGCACGCTGACGGTGGAGAGCGCGCCAGAGCGGGGCAGCATCTTCCGCGTCACGTTGCCCGTGGCCGGCGCCTTCGCCCAGGCCCCCCGCTCCCAGCAGGCGGACGCGGTGGCCTGAGCGTCTCTCGCGCCAGGCGGGCGTCCGGGCCAGCGCCTGTCGCGCGTAGCCGGCGGGCTCGAAGCGCACCAGCTTCTCCAGCAGGCCCCAGTCCACCCTGCTGGAGCGCAGCCGCTCCACCAGCCACGCCACGGAGACAACGGCGTCTGGCCGTTCGGGCAAGGACCAGCCGAGCAAGGCCGCCGCCATGGAACGCTGCGCATGCTCTTCGATGATGGACCCGCGCATGGCGTCTTCCCCCCGCGTGTGCGGGGGAGTGTGGCCACCGGACAACACCCTGCACAGGGAGGAGGACCGACGTCCAGGAGGGACGCCTGGACAGTGGGCCCCTGTCGGAGGATGCCGGCAGGCGTGCCACGACCTACGATTGGTGCGTGCGAGCACTGGGGTGTTGGGATGTGGTCATCGTCGGGGGAGGGGCCAGCGGCACGCTGCTGGCGGTGCACCTCCTGCGGAGCGCGCGCGCTCCCTTCCGCGTGGCCTTGGTGGAGCGGAGCGGGCGCCCGGGGCGGGGGTTGGCGTATTCGACGACCAGCCCCTGTCACCTGCTGAACGTGCCCGCGGCGCGGATGGGCGCCTTCGCGGAGGACCCGGAGCACTTCCTGCGCTGGGTGCGCCGCGAGCTGCCAGCAGCCGCACCCGGCGCCTTCATCGCCCGCCAGCGCTATGGCCGCTACCTGGAGGCGGCCCTGCGCGAGGCGCGCGCCCACGCCGCGCAGGACGTGCACCTGGAGGTGGTGGCCAGCGACGTCGCCGCCATCGAGGAGACGGAGGCCGGCACGGTGCGGCTCGCGCTGGCGGACGGGGGCCGGTTGGAGGCCCGCGCCGCCGTGCTGGCCCTGGGCAATGCGCTGCCCTCCAACCTGCGCGTGCCGGACGGCGGGCTGTACGCCAGCCGCCGCTATCACCGCTCCCCCTGGGCCCCGGACGCGCTGCGGGGCGTGGCCCCCCAGGATGACGTGCTGCTCATCGGCACGGGGCTCACCATGGTGGACACCGTGCTGTCACTGCGGGAGCAGGGCCACCAGGGCCCCATCCACGCGCTGTCCCGGCATGGCCTGTTGCCGCAACTGCACCGGGAAGGCGCCCAGGAGGGCGCCACGGCGTACGCCTCGCCTGGCATCCGGGAAGCGCTGCGGGCCCTGCGCCACGAACTGCGACGCGAGCGGGGCGACGCCGCCGGGCCTCACCCCCTCACCCCGCGCATCCGGCCCGTCCTGCGGCTCGTCCGGCGCGAGGTGCGGCGCGCGGCGGAGGCGGGCGCGGACTGGCGCACGGTGGTGGACGCGCTGCGGCCCGTGACGGTGCCGCTGTGGCGGCGGCTGCCGGTGGGCGAGCGACAGCGCTTCCTCCGGCACCTGCGCGCGTACTGGGACGTGCACCGCCACCGGATGGCGCCCAGCATCGGCGAGACGGTGGAGCGGCTGCGGCGCGAGGGCCAACTGACGCTCCATGCGGCGCGCATCCAGGGCTTTTCACTGGAAGCCTCGGGCGTGGCGGTCCGCCTGCGGCCCCGGGGCCAGCGCGGCGAGGCGGTGCTGCACGTGCGGCACGTCATCAACTGCACCGGGCCGGAGGGCGCGATGACGCGCGGCCACCCGGTGCTCGGCGCGTTGGTGGAGACAGGGCGCGCGAGCCCGGACGCCCTGGGCCTGGGGCTGGCGACGGACGCGGACGGCGCGCTGCTGGACGCGCACGGCCGCGCCTCCGGGCGCCTCTACACCCTGGGCCCGCCGCGCCGCGGCGAGCTGTGGGAGACGACGGCCGTGCCCGAGATTCGTGGCCAGGCCCGGGCGCTGGCGTGGCACCTGCTCCAGCGCCTGGCCCACGCGCGCGCGTGGCACCCGCCCACGGAGTCCGCGGGCGCCGCGCTCGACGGGTAGCGCCCGGCGCTATTCGGCGGACACCGCCACGATGCCCAGCCCCTCCACCGTGAGCTGCACCCGGTCTCCCGGGCGCAGCATGTGCGCGGCGGTGGCGGCGCCCGCCAGCACGATGCTGCCCGCCGGCAGCACCTGGCCGCGCTGGGCCAGCAGCTCGCAGAGCTGGATGACGGAGACGACGGGGTCGCCGGAGATGGCGTCCGAGCGGGCGGATTGCGCGGGCTCGCCGTTCACGGACATCGTCATCTCCAGCCGCGTCAAATCCAACGCGCGCGGCGGGTGCTCGGTGGTGCCCAGCACGAACAGCGAGGACGACGCGTTGTCCGCCACCACGTCCGGCAGGGAGAAGTACTTGAAGTCGCGGTAGCGCGAGTCGAGGATTTCCATCGCCGCGAACACGGACTCACAGGCGTCCAGCACCTGGTCGCGCGTCACCGTGCCGCGCAGCTCGCGCGCGGTGCGGAAGGCAATCTCCGGCTCGATTTTGGGGTGGACCCCCTGCGAGAGCTGGATGACGCCGTCCGCGGGAATCTGCATCCGGTCCGTGAGCACGCCATACACGGGCGAGTCCAGGTTCATCTGCTTGCGCTTGGCCTCGGAGGTGAGCCCCATCTTGAGGCCCACCACGCGCTCGCCGTGGGACAGGCGCAGCCGGATGCCGGCCTCCTGGATGGCGTAGGCGTCCGGCACGCTCAGCGTGGGGTGCTCGCGGGTGAGGGGCGCCACCTCGCGCCGCTCCAACCTGGCCGAATCCAACGTGTGTGCCAATGCCTCATGGTCCACGGTCGCGGTCATCCCCTGCCCTCTCTTGGTCGTTCCGGCCGTGCTACATAGCGCGGAACCCCGGCCGGGTGGGATTCTCCGAAGGAGTTGTTCTCATGCGATACCCCAGCATCATCGCGGCCCTGCTCTTCAGCGCCACCACCGCGAGCGCCCAGGAATACGACGAGCACGTTCATGACGGTTTCTATCTGCGCCTGCAGGTGGGCGGCGGCTATCTCCGGGCCTCGGCGGCCGACTTCACGCCCGAAGTGGCGGTGAAGGGCGCCAGCGGCAACATCAACGCCGAAATCGGCTTCGCGCTCGTCAACAACCTCATCCTCTACGGCAAGTTCTACGGCGCCGCCTCGCCCAACCCGAGCATCCAGGTGGGGGACCTCTCCGTCGACAACGCGAACGAGGAGTGGAGCCAGAACCTGGGCGCGGTGGGCCTGGGCGTCACCTATTACTTCATGCCCGCCAACATCTACCTGTCCGGCGCCATCAGCTACACCCAGCTCTCCATCAGCGAGCAGGGTGAGACGATTGCCGAGACGGACCTGGGCGGCGGCCTGCACCTGGGCATCGGCAAGGAGTGGTGGGTCAGCAAGAACTGGGGCCTGGGCATCGGCGCCGAGCTGGCGCTGGGCCGCATCCGGGACGACAGCAACAACGACAGTTGGAACGTCACCAACGTGGCCATCGTCCTGTCCGCGACGTACAACTGACGCGAAGCGCCGCCAGCCTCAGCCCTGCTGGTTGAGGCTGGCCGCCAGCGCGCGCACCACCCCGCGCGGGCCGAGGCGCGCGCCCATGGTCCCCGCCCAGTTGAGCAGTCCATGGATGGCGAGCACCCGGCCGCGCATCATCATCGCGTAGGCATGAGCGGCCACGTCCTCCGCCTTCGCCACGCCGGAGCGCTGGAACAAGCGCGTCTGGCCATTGCCCGCCCGCTGGGTGAACTCCGTGTGCGTGGCGCCCGGGCAGTGGCACGTCACCGTCACGCCCGTGCCCTTCAGCTCGTGGGCCAGCGCCTCCGACAGGGAGACCACGAAGGCCTTGGTGGCGAAGTACGTGGCCATGAAGGGCCCGGGTTGGAAGCCCGCGGTGGAGGCGACGTTGAGGATGCGCCCGCTGCCCCGCTCGCGCATGGGCCGCGCGAACAGGTGAGACAGCTTCAAGAGCGCGGTGCAGTTGACCTCCACCATCTCCGCCTCGCGCGCCAGCTCCTGCTCCAGGAAGGGGCCGCAGGAGCCGAAGCCCGCGTTGTTCACCAGGAACTCCACCGCGAGCCCGCGCGCGCGCACCGCGTCGAAGAGCTGCTCCGGGGACTCCGGCCGTCCCAGGTCCGCCGGGAAGACGTGCGCCTTCACCCCGTGCGCCTGCTCCAGCTTCGCCGCCAGCGCCTCCAGGCGCGGAGCGCTGCGCGCGACCAGGATGACGTCGTGCCCGTCCTTCGCGAACAGGTGTGCGAACTGCTCTCCCAAACCCGCCGAGGCTCCGGTGATGAGCGCCACTTTCCGCGACATGGTGTCTCCTCCAGGAGCCGCCTTATAGCCGAGCCGCCCGGGCGCGGTGGCCTCCCCCGGACACAGCCAGCCGCCCCGGCGGGCGGGGCTGACGGGCGGCCTGGCCGCGATGGGGCCGCGGCGTCGGCTTGCCGTGGCCAGGCGGGGTGGCGAGCTTCCCCTCCATCTGAAGGGGGCGACACATGGGGCGGGGAATCTCCACCGGCATCACCACCGCGCTGCTGACGGCCTCCGCGGCCTCGGCATGCCCCACCTGCCGGCCCGAGGTGGTGGCGGGAATCCTCGACGAGCATTTCTGGGGCCGCCTTTCGCTCACCGTCCTGCCCTTCCTCGTCCTCCTGCTCATCGTGTGCGCGCTGGTGCTCGCCGCGAGGGCGGCGCCCGCGGCCGTGCCCCTGAGGCAGCGTGCGCGGAGCCGCGGCCAGGAGCGCGCGCGATGAGCGCGGGGAACCGGGGGCCGCTGGTGCTCGCGGGCCTGCTGCTGGGCGTGGGCCTGGGCGGCTTCGTGGACGGCATCCTCCTGCACCAGATCCTCCAGTGGCACCACATGCTCTCCACGCCCCTGCCGCCCGACGACGTGGTGAACATCAAGGTGAACATGTTCTGGGACGGCCTCTTCCATGCCTTCACCTGGCTGGTGACGCTGGCGGGCGTGTGGGCGCTCTGGCGCGCGGGCCAGCGCTCCGACGTCCCCTGGTCCACGCGCACCTGACGGCCCATCCCGCCCCGGACCGCGAGGCCAGGGCCGGAGAGCCCTCGCGGCGAGCGCGCGCCCTGCCCTGCGTTCCACACGGGGTGCTGGTGGTCCGCGCGCGTTCGCGCAGTGCGGCATTCCACGAGGCGTCCAGGCGGGCAGCCACGATTCGATGACAGTGGACTGCGGGCGCGCGTGATGCTGGTGAGGCACGGAGGGGCGGCGTACATTGCGCGCCCTCTCCCGGAGGGGTTGGCGGGGCTCGCCCGTCGCCGTCCGTGGGCAGGCACAACCGGAGGGCTCGTCCATGGAGAAGGTGCTCAACTACATCGGCGGTGAGCTGCTGCCCGCGCGCGGCGGCGCGTGGCTGGACAAGCCCGAGCCCGCCACGGCCGAGACGTATGCCCAGGTGCCGGACTCCGACGCGGCCGACGTCCAGCGCGCGGTGGAGGCCGCCGCGCGGGCCTTCCCCGCCTGGGCCGCCACGCCGGCCACCGAGCGCTCGCGCTGGCTGCGTCGCATCGCGGACGGCATCCGGAGCCGCCTGGACGCCTTCGCCCGCGCGGAGTCCATCGACACCGGCAAGCCGCTGTCGGTCGCCTCCACGGTGGACATCCCGCGCAGCATCCTCAACTTCGAGTTCTTCGCGGACGCGGTGACGCAGTTCTCCAGCGAGGCGCACCAGACGGACGACGTGGCCCTCAACTACACCCTGCGCGCGCCGCTGGGCGTGGTGGGCTGCATCTCCCCGTGGAACCTGCCGCTCTACCTGCTGTCCTGGAAGATTGCGCCGGCGCTCGCCATGGGGAACTGCGTGGTGGCCAAGCCGTCCGAGGTGACGCCGATGACGGCGTACCTGCTGGCCCAGGTCTGCCGCGACGTGGGCCTGCCGCCGGGCGTGCTCAACCTGGTGCACGGCCTGGGCCCCAAGGTGGGCGCCGCGATGAGCGAGCACCCGGACATCAGCGCCATCTCCTTCACCGGCAGCACCCGCACCGGCGCGGAGATTGCGCGCGTGGCCGCGCCCGCCTTCAAGAAGCTGTCGCTGGAGATGGGCGGGAAGAATCCCAACGTCGTCTTCGCGGACTGCGACTTCGACGAGGCCCTGGCCACCACGCTGCGCTCGTCCTTCGCCAACCAGGGGCAGATCTGCCTCTGCGGCCCGCGCATCTTCGTGCAGCGGCCCCTCTACGCGCGCTTCAAGGAGGCGCTGGTGGAGCGCACGCGCGCGCTCAAGGTGGGTGACCCGCTGGAGGCGGGCACGGACCAGGGCGCGCTGGTGTCGCAGCAGCACTTCGACAAGGTGCTGGGCTACGTGAGCCTGGCGAAGCAGGAGGGCGGCCGCGTCCTCACCGGCGGACAGCGCGCCAGCGTGCCCGGGCGCTGCCGCGACGGCTGGTTCGTGGAGCCCACCCTCCTTGAAGGGCTGGACGCGGGCTGCCGCACCAACCAGGAAGAAATCTTCGGCCCGGTGGCCAGCATCATGCCCTTCGACTCGGAGGACGAGGTGCTGGCGTGGGCCAACGCCACGAAGTACGGCCTGGCCGCCAGCGTGTGGACCCAGGACGTGAAGCGCGCGCACCGCTTCGCCTCGCGGCTGCACAGCGGCATCGTCTGGGTGAACACGTGGATGCTGCGCGATTTGCGCACGCCGTTTGGCGGCGTGAAGGACTCCGGCGTGGGCCGCGAGGGCGGCTGGGACGCGCTGCGCTTCTTCACCGAGCCGAAGAACATCTGCATCAAGCTGTGAACCCCCTGCCCCCAACGTGAGGAGCACGCCGTGAGCAGTGACAGCGAACGCGTCGATTCGCAGAAGGCCCCGGAGCCGGTGGGCCTGTACCCCCACGCCCGCCGCGTGGGCAACCTCCTGTTCCTGTCCGGCGTGGGCCCGCGCGAGCGCGGCACGAAGAAGATTCCCGGCGTGGAGCTGGACGCGGAGGGCAACATCGTCTCGTACGACATCGAGGCGCAGTGCCACTCGGTGTTCCGCAACGTCCGCTACATCCTGGAGGACGCGGGCTCGTCCTGGGACAAGCTGGTGGACGTGACGGTGTACCTCACCGACATGAAGAAGGACTTCCCCACCTACAACCGGCTGTGGGCGGAGTACTTCAAGGACGACCCGCCGTGCCGGACCACGCTCGAAATCAACCGGCTGCCCACGCCGATTGCCATCGAGCTCAAGTGCATCGCCACCATCGGAGGTGAATGAATGGGCCGCCTGACTCCCATCAACTTCAAGAAGTGGATTGATGAGCACCGCCACCTGCTCAAGCCCCCCGTGGGCAACCAGCAGGTGTGGGCGGACCGCGAGTTCATGGTCACCGTCGTCGGTGGCCCGAACGCGCGCACGGACTTCCACATCAACGAGGGCGAGGAGTTCTTCTACCAGCTCGAGGGCACGATGAACCTGCGGGTCATCGACGAGGGCCAGGTCCAGGACATCCCCATCCACGAAGGCGAAATCTTCCTGCTGCCGCCCAACGTGCCGCACTCGCCGCAGCGCCCCGCGGGCACGGTGGGGCTGGTGCTGGAGCGCCGCCGCCAGCCGAAGGAGCTGGACGGCTTCATGTGGCTGTGCCCGCAGTGCGGCGAGAAGCTCTACGAGGAGTTCGTGCACGTCACCGACCTGGTGACGCAGCTTCCGCCCATCTTCGAGCACTTCTACGGCAACCCCGACAACTGCACCTGCAAGAAGTGCGGGACGAAGGTGGTCAAGGGAGGCTCCGCCCGTTGAAGGTCGACATCCACACGCACCTCCTCCCCGCCAACCTGCCGCGCTTCGCCGAGCGCTACGGCTACGGCGGCTTCATCACCCTGGACCACCACGCGCCCTGCCGCGCGCGCATGCTCCGGGATGACGGCAAGTTCTTCCGCGAAATCGAGAGCAACTGCTGGGACCCGGTGAAGCGCATCGAGGAGTGCGACGCGGCCGGCGTCCACGTCCAGGTGCTGTCCACCATCCCCGTGATGTTCGGCTACTGGACGAAGCCCGAGCACGGCGCGGACCTGTCGCGCTTCCTCAACGACCACCTGGCCTCCGTGGTGCAGGCGCACCCCAAGCGCTTCGTGGGCCTGGGCACGGTGCCGCTCCAGTCGCCGGAGTTGGCCATCCGCGAGCTGGAGCGGTGCGTGAAGGAGCTGGGCTTCTCGGGCGTGCAGATTGGCTCGCACGTCAACGACTGGAACCTGTCCGACCCGGCGCTGTTCCCCTTCTTCGAGGCCGCGAGCGACCTGGGCGCGGCCGTCTTCGTCCACCCCTGGGACATGATGGGCGAGGCGAAGATGCAGAAGTACTGGCTGCCGTGGCTGGTGGGCATGCCGGCCGAGGTGTCGCTGGCCATCTGCTCCGTCATCTTCGGCGGCGTGCTGGAGCGGCTGCCCAGGCTGCGCTTCGCCTTCGCGCACGGCGGCGGCGCGTTCCCGCACACGCTCGGCCGGATTCAGCACGGCTTCGAGGCCCGGCCGGACCTGGTCGCCGTGGACAACAAGGTGCCGCCCCGGGACTACCTGGGCCGCTTCTGGGTGGACTCGCTGGTCCATGACGCGGACGCGCTGCGCTACATCGTCCGGCTCTTCGGCCAGGACAAGGTGGCGCTCGGCAGTGACTACCCCTTCCCCCTGGGCGAGGACCGCCCGGGCACGCTCATCGAGTCCCTGACCGAGCTGGAGCCCGCCGCGCGTGAGCGGCTGCTCTGGCGCAACGCCTTCGATTGGCTGGGACGCGCCCCCGAGGACTTCGCACCATGACGACGCCGCACGCCTTCGAGGACACCGAGGCCTTTGCCCACACGCTGGACGCGGAGGACGCGCTGCGCGGCTACCGCGACGCGTTCCACTTCCCGCCGGGGCCGGACGGCAAGCCGGTGGTGTACCTGGCGGGCAACTCGCTGGGGCTCCAGCCGCGCAACGCCGCGCGCTACATCCAGGAGGAGCTGGAGGACTGGGCGCGGCTGGGCGTGGAGGGCCACCACCACGGCCGTCACCCGTGGCTGCACTACCACGAGCTCGTCACCGAGCAGGCGGCGCGGCTGGTGGGCGCCAAGCCGCTGGAAGTCGTGGTGATGAACACCCTGTCGGTGAACCTGCACCTGATGATGGTGTCGTTCTACCGGCCCACGAAGGAGCGCTTCAAAATCCTGGTGGAGGCCGGCGCCTTCCCGTCGGACCAGTACGCCGTGGCCTCGCAGGCGCGCTTCCACGGCCACGACGCCCGCGAGGCCGTGCTGGAGCTGAAGCCGCGCGAGGGCGAGGAGACGCTGCGCACCGAGGACATCCTCGACACGCTCGAGCGCCACGGCCACGAGGTTGCGCTGGTGATGCTGGGCAGCGTGAACTACCTCACCGGGCAGGCCTTCGACCTGGCCGCGATTACGAAGGCCGCGCACGCCAAGGGCTGCCTCGTCGGCTTCGACCTGGCGCACGGCGCGGGCAACCTGAAGCTGTCGCTGCACGACGACGGGCCGGACTTCGCGGTGTGGTGCTCGTACAAGTACCTCAACGCCGGCCCGGGCGCGCTGGGCGGCGTGTTCGTCCACGAGCGGCACGCGCACACCAAGGACCTGCCCCGCTTCGAGGGCTGGTGGGGCCACGACAAGCAGACGCGCTTCCAGATGGGGCCCACCTTCCACGCGCTGCCGGGCGCGGAGGGCTGGCAGCTCTCCAACCCGCCCATCTTCCAGCTCGCGGCGCTGCGCGCGTCCCTGGAGCTGTTCGACCAGGCGGGCATGGCCGCGCTGCGCGCCAAGAGCGAGCGGCTCACCGGCTATTTGGAGTTCCTGTTGGACAAGCTGCCCCAGGGCTTCGTGCGCATCACCACCCCCCGGGACGTGAAGCAGCGCGGCGCCCAGCTCTCCCTGCGCTTCCGCGGCGAGCCCCAGGGCCTGCTCAAGCGGATGGGCGACGCGGGCATCGTCTGCGACTTCCGCAAGCCGGACATCATCCGCGCCGCCCCCGCGCCGCTCTACAACTCCTTCACGGACGTGTACCGCTTCGTGAAGGCCCTGGAAGGCTACGCCCGTGAGTGAGCCTCGGAAGGACACCGTCACGGTGGTGGGCGCGGGGCTGGTGGGCTCGCTGCTCTCCATCTACCTCGCGCGCCGGGGCCACCCGGTGGAGCTGCTGGAGCGGCGGCCGGACATGCGCCGTGAAACGGTCGACGGGGGCCGCTCCATCAACCTGGCCATCTCCACGCGCGGACTGCACGCCTTGCGGCAGGTGGGTCTGGAAGACGAGGCGCTGAAGCACGCCATCCCCATGCGCGGGCGGATGATCCACCCGCCCCAGGGCGCGCTCGTCTACCAGCCCTATGGCAAGGACGACTCGCAGCACATCAACTCGCTGTCCCGCGCGTGGCTGAACGCCTTCCTGATGACGGCGGCCGAGGCCACCGGCCAGGTGAACATCCGCTTCAAGCAGCGGGTGACGCAGGTGGACTTCGGCTCGGGCGCGCTCACGGTGCACGACGACGCCACCGGGCAGGTGCGCCAGGAGCCCGGCCGCGTGGTGTTCGGCACGGACGGCTCCGCCTCCGCCATCCGGCAGGCGCTGGAGCAGCGGCCGGACTTCACGGGCACGCAGGAGCAGCTTGGCCACGGGTACAAGGAGCTGACGATTCCGGCGGGCCCGGGCGGCACGTTCCAGATGGAGAAGCACGCGCTGCACATCTGGCCGCGCGGCACCTTCATGCTGATTGCGCTGCCCAACGAGGACGGCAGCTTCACCTGCACGCTGTTCCTGCCCTGGCAGGGGCCGGTGAGCTTCGCCTCGCTGGACACGCCCGAGACGCTGTCGGCGTTCTTCGACGCGCAGTTCCCGGACGCGAAGGCGCTCATCCCAGACCTGGTGGAGGCGTTCTTCTCGCGCCCCACGGGCAGCATGGTGACGGTGAAGGGCGCGCCCTGGCACGTGGGCGGGCAGACGCTGCTGCTGGGTGACGCGGCGCACGCCATCGTCCCCTTCTTCGGCCAGGGGATGAACTGCGGCTTCGAGGACTGCGTCGTCCTGGACGCGCTGCTGGGCCAGGGGGGCGGCTGGGAGCAGGTCTTCACGGCGTTCGAGCGCCTGCGCAAGACGAACGCGGACGCCATCGCCGACATGGCGGTGGAGAACTTCGTGGAGATGCGCGACAGCGCCGGCGACCCGCGCTTCCAGTTCCGGAAGGCCGTGGAGAAGGTGCTGCTCAACGCCTTCCCGGGCGAGTTCGTCGGCCGCTACTCGCTGGTGAGCTTCAGCCGCGTGCCGTACCGGCTGGCCTACCAGGTGGGCGCGCTGACGGACGGCATCGTCGCCGAGCTGAGCGAGGGGCTGACGCGGGCGGAGGACGTGGACCTGAAGCGCGCGGCGGAGCTCATCCGGAGCCGGCTGACGCCATTCATGAAGGAGCACGCGGATGGATTTCGGACTGAAGGGTAGGCGCGCGCTGGTGATGGGCGCGTCCGCGGGGCTGGGCTACGCCATCGCGGAGGCGCTGGTGAAGGAAGGCGCCACGGTGGCCATCTGCTCGCGCGGCGGCGACAAGCTGGAGCAGGCCGCGAAGAAGCTGGGCGCGGCGCTCGCGGTGCCGTGTGACTTGACGCAGCCCGGGGCCGCGAAGGCGCTGGTGGAGGCTGTCACCGCGAAGCTGGGCGGCGTGGACGTCCTGGTGGTGAACACGGGCGGGCCGCCGGCGGGCGGCTTCGAGTCGCTGACGGCGGAGCAGTGGCAGCTCGGCTTCCAGAGCCTGTGGATGGCCGCGGTGGACGGCATCCAGGCGGTGCTCCCGGGGATGAAGGAGCGCCAGTGGGGCCGCGTCGTCCTGGTGACGTCATTGGCCGCGCGCGAGGCGATGAACAACCTGACCATCTCCAACGGCCTGCGCGCGGGCCTGCTCGGGCTGGTGAAGACGGTGAGCAACGAGGTGGCGCAGCACGGCGTCACGCTCAACGCGGTGCTGCCGGGCTACCACGCCACCGAGCGCATGCAGCAGCTCGGGCTGACGGACGAGAAGGTGGCGCCGCAGATTCCCGCGCGGCGGCTGGGCCGCCCGGAGGAGCTGGCCGCGCTCACCGCGTTCCTCGCCTCCGAGCAGGCGTCGTACATCACCGGCCAGTCCATCGCGGTGGACGGCGGCGCGCAGCGCGGCTTCTGAGCACGTCAGACGACGCGGACCTCGCCGGGCGCCACGCGCGTCCGGTGCTGGCAAAGCCTCACATCAAGGCCTGCACCGCGGCCACGACGTGGGGCCACTCCCTTGAGCGCGGGTCGATGACCTCGAAGTGCCCCGCGCCCGGCAGGGTGACGCAGCGGACGTCGTCCCCCAGCTCGCGGCCACGCGCGCAGAAGTCCTCGCTCATCAACACGGGCACGGTGTCGTCCGCCGTTCCGTGGACGAGCACCTGGGGCACGCCCAGCGGCTGGAGCGCGGCGGGTGAAGCGCCGCGATAGCGCTCCGGCACCGAGGCCGGCGTGCCGCCCAGGAAGGTCTCCACGATGCCGTCCCCCAACCGGTGCGCGAAGGCGCGGGCCAGGTCCACGACGCCCGCCAGCGGCACCACGCCGCGCAGCGGCAGCGGCGCCTCCCCGTGAAGCACATGCCCCGAAGGCAGCCGGTGCCGGGCCGCCAGCCATGCCACCAGGTGCCCACCCGCCGAGTGGCCCAGCGCCACGACGCGCGACAGGTCCAGCGCATGCGCCTGCGCGAGCGTGCGCAGGAAGTCGGCGCCCTGCCCCACGTCCTCCAGGGTGCCGGGCCAGCCGCCGCCTTCATGCCCCACGCGGCGGTACTCCAGGCTCCACGTCGCGAAGCCGCGCGCGGTCAAATCCGCGCACAGGTGGCCGGCGTGCTCCAACCCGTACTTCGCGCGCCAGAAGCCACCATGGACGACGACCACGACGGGGTGCGGGCCCGGCCCCGCTGGGACGCGGAGGTCTCCGAACTGGTGAGGCTCCGCGCCATACGCGATGCGCGCATCCGCGGCGGGCGCGGGCGTCTCCAGGACCCACATCGAGCTCATGAAGCGAGCCTACTCCCTTGCGTCCGCCGCCCTCCGTGCACACGACATGGCGCCCGGCAACGCGGACGTGCCCCTGGCCCCATGACGCATCGCGTTAACAACGCCCATTTCACTGTCCACCGGCCACCAATCCAAGGGCCTCCGTGGTAGGCTCAAGTGTCATCCGGAGGGACTTGAAGGTTTCACCGCAAAGGTTTTAGGCTTGGTGTTCGTGGATTTAGACTTGATTTCACACCCGCAAATGTAAATACCTGCGTCCACGGATTCCTTCCGCCGCACCGACGGCGAGGAACCCGGCTTGGGAGGTACGGACAATGGACGCGAAAGGGCTACGGACGTTCTTGGAAATCCCCTACGACGAGTTGGAAGAGCGCAACCTCAAGGTCAAGGAACAGCGTCTCAAGCACATCGCGCCGGAGAAGATTCGCGAAGAGCGCATCGACTACCTGACCAAGGAACGCGCCATCAAGGCGGTCACCGTGTGCTTCACCGACCTCGAAGGTCGGCTGCACATGCTGGACTACGACAAGAAGTTCCTCATCAAGAGCGCCGACAACCTGACGTTTGATGGCTCGTCCATCCGGGGCTTCTCCGCGCAGCAGGAGAGCGACCTGCGGCTGAACATCGACTGGGGCGCCTTCTACTGGCTGCCCTCGGACATCTTCGGCCCGGGCAAGGTGCTGGTGTTCAGCGAGGTGCTGGAGCGTGACGGCACGCCGTACCACGCCGACCTGCGCGGCAAGCTCAAGCAGATCACCGAGGCCATGTACCAGAAGGACGGCACGGTGTTCCACGCGGCGCCCGAAATCGAGGGCTTCCTCTTCAAGGGCCGCGACGCCGAGCGCCACTACCACGAGGTCGGCCGCTTCGACTTCATCTCCATCGGCGGCTACTACCACTCGCTGCCCGGCGACGTGCTGCGCACCTTCATCGACAAGGTGGCCGAGGCCCAGCGCGCCATGGGCTTCCAGAACGAGAAGGACCACCCCGAGGTGGCGCCCAGCCAGTTCGAGATCAACTTCTCGTACAGCGAGGCCCTCGTCGCGGCCGACCAGATTCAGCTCTACAAGCTGCTCGCCCGTCAGGTGGCCGCGCAGCTCGACTGCACCGCCAGCTTCCTCCCGAAGCCGGTGACGGGCGTCAACGGCAACGGCATGCACGTGAACATGTCGCTGTCCAAGGGCGGGAAGAACCTGTTCTACGACAAGGACGGCCAGGACGGCCTCAGCGCCATGGGCTGGGAGTTCATCGACCGCATCCTCAACAACGCGAACGATATCTGCCTCACGCTCAACTCCAGCGTGAACGCGTACCGCCGCCTGGACCCGCACTACGAGGCGCCCAACCAGATCAAGGCCAGCGCCAACAACCGCGGCGCCATGGTGCGAATCCCCTTCGGCAACGAGCGCAGCGCGCGCGTCGAGTGCCGCTCGGTGGCCCCGGACGCCAACCCGTACCTGGTGCTCTACACCCTGCTGCGCACCGGCCTGGAGGGCCCGCAGCCGCAGGAGGACGCGGAGACCAAGCGCAGCCGCACCCGCTTCCTGCCGGACAACATCTTCGACGCCATCCGCCTCTTCAAGAGCAGCCAGTTCGTGTCGTCCATCCTCGGTGAGAACGTGCAGGGCAAGTTCGCCGAGCTGAAGACGTCCACGGCCGAGCGCAGCCCGAAGCAGCTGGGCAACCGCGTGAAGTACTCCGAAATCGTGTTCCACCACGAGGTGACCAACCAGTACCTCTGGAGCCAGTTCTAGGAGCGGGCGTCCGCGCACCGCCGGACTTCAAGGAGCCGCCGTCCTCCCGCGACCTGGGAGGCGGCGGCTTCTTGCGTCAGAGCGGCTCGCCGCGCAGCGTGGCGGGCGGCTCGGCGGCGCGGGGGCGCGACAGCCGCAGCAGCACCAGCCCCGCGACGGTGGTGAGCACGGTGGTGACGCCTTCACGCGCGCTGGCGCCGAAGGCCACCAGCGTCAGGCCCAACCCCAGCGTGGGCACCGCCAGCAGCGCATGCAGCGGACGCAGGCCCCGCGCGCGCCGACAGGCCAGGACCGCCAGCGCGGCGGCGGTGACGCCGTACTGCATCAGCACCGCGATGCTGGAGAGCGCGAACAGCTCCGACAGGTCGCCCAGGTTGACGAACAGCAGCACCAGGCCCCAGGTGACGGCCAGCGCGCGCACCGGCACGCCCGCGGCCGACATGCCGTCCAGCCCCAGCAGCGTGTGCTCGCCCGACGCCAGCGCGGACAGGTAGCGCGGCGTCGTCACCATCATCCCCAGGCAGATGCCCAGCGCGGACACGCTGGTGCCCGCGCGCACCCACCCCTCCAGCCCGGGCCCGCCCCAAACGCCCGCCGCCGCGGCCAGCGGCGTGGCCGCGCTGGCCAGGTCTGGCAGCGCCGCCACGCAGGCCCACACCAGGCCCACGTACAGCAGCACCGCCAGCAGCAGCGCGCCCACCGTGGCCAGGGGCACCGTGCGCGCGGATGAGCGCACCTGCCCCGCGATGACCGGGACGATTTCGAAGCCCTGGTACGCGAACATCACCGTCAGCCCCGCGCGCAGCCACGACGCGTCCACGGCCGGGCCCGCGGCCACCGCCGCCGGGGGCGGCGGCCCCGCCAGCGCCAGGAACGCCACCAGCAACGCGGCCAGCGGCAGCAGCTTGAAGACGGTGAGCGCCGTCCAGGCGCCGGCCGACACGCGGATGCCCGACGCCACCACGCCCGCCAGCGCCGTGACGAGCACGGAGGCGAGCACGCGCTGCCCCAGCGCGCCCTCCAGGCCCAGCGAGGGCGCCACCGCCTGGGACAGGCCCGCCACCACCGCGGCGGTGCTGAGGAACGCGCTGACGTAGGCCACCCACCCCACCAGGAAGGAGGCCCGCTCGCCGAAGGCCGCGCGCGCGAAGAGGACAGGCCCGCCGTCCGCGTCGAAACGCCGGCCCAGCACGGCGAAGGCCAGCGCCACCGGTATCAGCGCGAGCCCGGTGAGGGCGAAGGCGACAATCGCGCTGGCCCCGGGCGCCAGCGCGGCCACCTCCGCCGGGGCGAAGAAGATGCCGACACCGACAATGCCATTGACGCCGAGCGCGAGGAGCTGGAACGGCCCCACCGGACGCGACGCGGACGCGGCGGCGGTGGTGGAAGAGGAATCCGACACGTGCGTACTCCACTACAAGACGGGCACCGGACACCAATCCGCCGGGTCCCCGCATGAGATGCCCTGGCATTGGCTGGTGGGGACAGGCGGCCTGCCCGGGCGCCATCGGCGGCTGGAGATGGCGCCCGGGCAGGCCGCCCGCCCCCACGCCGTGGGCCCGGCAAGGCCTGCCGGGCCAGGCAAGGCTTGCCGCACCGGAACGGCGCGAGCGCGGCAACCTCTGCCGCATCCGCCATGCATTTCCAGGCCCGGACGCCGCGTGGATGCTGGCATCCGGGTTGCTCTTCCCCTGCTCGCCACGCTCCGCGGGCCCGCATGACGCGGTGCCGCGACGGACGTGAAGCCAGGAAGAGCCCCATGAAGAAGTCGCTTTCGTTCGTGTCGAAGTCCGTTGCCGCGCTCGCGATGTTCAGCGCCCTGCCCGCCCTGGCGGGGACCGCGACCTACTCGGGCTCGCTCTGTACGTCCGTCTCCGGGTTTGGCAGCCCGACCATCTACCGCAGTGGCCGCCTCATCAACCAGACGCCGAACACCATCGAGGTCGTCTGCCCCATCCAGCGCAACGTCACGGCGCCCACCTTCACGGAGGCGCTGTCCATCAACGTCACCGCGCTGGACCCGCACCTGTCGGAGAACGTCTGCTGCACCGCGACGGTGGCCGAGAAGGACGGCAGCACCCTGGCCTCGTCCGCGGCGTGCTCCAACTGGGGCGCGAACACGGCCAACCACAACTCCTTCTCCCTCAGCGTGCCGTCCGTGTTCGCGAACATCAACGGCTACGTGAGCCTGCGCTGCGTGCTGCCGGGGCAGTACACCAGCGGCTCCAGCACGTACTCCTCCGTCCTCGCCAGCTTCGTCGTCTCGGAGTAGCCGCCATGCGACAGGTCCGTTGGGGAATCCTGGGTCTGGCCATCGCAGCCGTTGCCGCCGCGGGTGGGTGGAGCATGTGGGGGGCCACGCCAGCAACCACTCGCGCGCCCACGGTCACCGGAGATGTCCGGCCCGGGTCCCCAGCGGACCTGGCGTCGGAGGTGCGGGCGCTGCGCGCGGAGCTGGCCGCGCTGCGCCGGGGACAAGGGCACCTGCTGCAACGCGTGGCGTCCGTGGAGCGCCCCGTGCCGGCGCCTGTCCTCGCGGAGGGCGCCGCGCCTGGATTGACAGGGACGGCGCCCCCCGCGCCGACGCTGGCCGCCTCCGAGGCCGCGCGTGAGGAGCGGCGCCAGGAATTGGAAGCCGAGCTCCAGGCGGTCGCCCATACCGAGCCCCGTGACAGGGACTGGGCGGGGCAGACAGAGACGCTCGTCACCCGTGCGTTCAGCGGCCCGGACTTCGCGGGCTCACGCCTGACACGTGTGGACTGCCGCACCCGGCTGTGTGTGCTGGAGGTGGAACACGACGCGGCCGAGGCACGCGCCGAGCTGCTGCCCTCCCTGCTGACGGTGAATGGCCTTCAGGGACAGGCGGTGATGCGGCCCGCGGACGGGGATGGCCGGTGGGCCTCGCGCATCTACCTATCGCGTGCGGGTGAGGCGCTTCCAATGACGCTGCGACCATGAACCGCCCGGACGTGTGGAGCCCGGGCCGGCGCACGGCTGTCCACGCCACCGGTTGCCCGCTCCAGTGTGGGCGTGACAGCATTCGCCGCTCCCACATGGCCACGTCACAGACCAGCGCTCGCGACACGCGCCCTCTTGGAACCGCGCCGGAATCGTCTGACGCCGGGGCCTCGTATCTCCTGGTGTTGGAAGGGGATTCGACGTGGCGGTTCTCCTTGCCAGCCGAAGGCGTGGTGCTGGTGGGCCGCGACGAGCAAGCGGACCTGCGCCTGCGCGATGACAGTGTTTCGCGCCGCCACGCGCGGCTGGTGTTGACGGAGGAAGGCGCGCGCCTGGTGGACCTGGGCAGCCACAACGGCACCACCCTCAACGGCCGCCCGGTGGACACCGCGCAGCCCCTGCTGTCCGGTGACGTGGTGTCCTTTGGCGCCGTGGTGGCGGTGGTGCGCACGCGCGCACGCGCCGCTCCCGCGCACGCGCCGCTCCAGGCCGGGCGGCTGATGTCGCGGCTGGGTGACGAGGCGGACCGCGCCTTGCGTTATGGCCGGCCGCTCACCGCGCTGGTGCTCGCGCTGCCAGAACAGGGCTGCGCGGGGCGCGAGGCCGTGGAGGCGCTGCTGGCGGCGGAGGCGGGCCCCGCGGAGGCCGCGGGCTGGCTGGATGGCTCGCACCTGCTGTGGCTGATGCCCGAGGTCTCCGGAGAGCCAGGCGAGGACGGGCTGGGCGAGCGCGTCGGCGCGCTGCTGGCCGCGTGTCCCCAGGGGCGCCTGGGCATCGCGACCTGCCCCTCGGACGGCTGCGACGCGGAGTCCCTGGTGGCGGCGGCGCGCGCCGCGGCCCGGACCGCCGTGTCCGGCGCCTGGGCGCCCGCGGCCGAGAGCATCACCCGTCTGACGTTGGCGGACCGCACCGTGCTGGTCGCGGACCCCGCCATGGCCCAGCTCTACAGCCTGCTGCGCAGGCTGGCCGCCAGCGAGCTGCCCGTGCTGGTGTGCGGGGAGACGGGCGTGGGCAAGGAGAACGCCGCCTTCGCCGTGCACCATTGGTCTCCCCGCTCGGAGAAGCCCTTCATCGCCATCAACTGCGCGGCACTGCCGGAGGGGTTGGTGGAGAGCGAGTTGTTCGGCCACGAGCGCGGCGCCTTCACCGGGGCCAACACCACGCGCGTGGGGCTGCTGGAGAGCGCCCAGGGCGGCACCGTCTTCCTGGACGAGGTGGGCGAGCTGCCCGCCTCCGCGCAGGCCAAGCTGCTGCGCGCGCTGGAGGTGCGCCGCATCACCCGCGTGGGAGACGTGCGCGAGCGGCCCATCGACCTGCGCGTGGTGGCCGCCACGCACCGCGACCTGGAGGCGGAGGTCGAAGCGGGGCGCTTCCGGGAGGATTTGTACTTCCGGCTCGGCGCGGCGACGGTGCTCCTGCCGCCGCTGCGGGAGCGCCCGCGCGAGGTGCCGCTGCTGGCGCGCGATTTCCTGGCCCGGGCGTGCCAGGCCCTGGGCCGAGAGGAGCTGGAGCTGTCCGCGAGCACGCTGTATGCCCTGTCCCGCCACGCGTGGCCCGGCAACGTGCGCGAGCTGCGCAACCTGATGGACTACGCGGCGGCCGCCGTGCCGGAGAACGTGGTGGAGCCGCACCACCTGCCCGCGCGGATGCAGCAGCGTGGCGCGGGCACGCCTGTGCCGGTGCTCGAACAGGACGCGGTGCCGCCTCCCATGGAGGCCGAGCGCGTGGCGCCCCCGAAGGCGCGCGTCCCCCTGGCGCAGGAGCTTCGCGAGCTGGAGCGCCGCCGCATGCAGGAGGCGCTCGATGAGGCAGAGGGCGTCCAGACGCGCGCGGCGGCGATGATTGGCATGCCCATCCGGACCTTCTCGTTCAAGCTGAAGCAGCTCGGCCTGAACCCCCGCGCGTCTCGCAAAGGGCCGCCCTTCGGATGAAATCCCCCTCCGGGCGACTGGAGCCCCCCTCGGAGTTCGAGGAGTACCGGCTGCTGCACCCCCTGGGGCACGGCGCCATGGGCCAGGTGTTCCTGGCGCAGGACACGCTGCTGGACCGCCGGGTGGCGGTGAAGTTCATCGCCACGGCGATGGGGCGGCTGCCCGACGCGGCGGCACGCGCGCGCTTCTTCCAGGAGGCTCGCGCCGTCGCCCGGCTCCAGCATCCCAACGTGGTGGCCATCCACCGCGTCGGTGAGGTGCGCGGACAGCCCTACCTGGTGTCCGAGTTCATCCAGGGTGAGCCGCTGGACCGGCTGCAGCGGCCCGTGGACGCGCGGCTGGCGCTCCAGTTGGGGCGCGGGCTCGCCAGGGGGCTGGCCGCGGCGCACCGGCGCGGCATCCTCCACCGGGACATCAAGCCCGCCAACGCCATCCTCTCCGAGGACGGCGAGGTGAAGCTGCTCGACTTCGGGCTCGCGGAGGCCGCCCTCGCGGAGGTGGAGCGCTCCGCCCTGGCCGCGGGCGCCCCGCCCGTGCCGGGAGCGAAGCCCGCCGGGCCCCGGCCGCTCACCGACACGCGGCCGCTCCCTGGCCCCAGCGCCCCAGACACCGGGCCACACGACGGCCCGCTGACGCACAGCGCCCGGAGGCCCGGCGGCGGCGCTGGAGGGCCCGACGACCTCCGGCCTGACGCCGGCACGCGGGGACGACAAGCCGCCGCGGCAGCGCCCGGCACCGCCACACAGGAGCCCAACCCGCGCCTGCGAGACGGCGCGGGCGTGCCCGACACCGGTCCCGGTGACTTCGCCCCGCCCGGCTCCAACGAGGCTCGCCACGACCTCGTCCCGGGAACGCCGCTCTACCTCGCGCCCGAGCTGTGGCGCGGTGAGCCCGCCAGCCGGGCCAGCGACGTCTACGCGCTCGGAGTCCTCCTCTACGAGCTGTGCGCGGGCCGTGCGCCCCATGACGGCGTCCCGCTGGAGCTGCTCGGCGCCGCCGTCCAGGCGCAGCCCCCTCCGCCCCTCGCCGAGCGCGCACCGGGTGTCTCGCCCGCCCTCGCCGCCATCGTGGACCGCTGCCTCGCCGCGGACCCGGCCCGGCGCTACGAATCCGGCGACGCGCTTCGGGAAGCCCTCGAAGCGCTGAGCACCCCCACACGCGCCAGCGCCCTCCCCTCCGGCAATCCCTACCTGGGCCTGCGCGCCTTCGATGCCGCGCACCGGAGCGTCTTCTTCGGCCGTGAGCCCGCGCTGCGGGAAGTCCTGGACCGGCTGCGCGGCGACACCTTCGTCCTGGTGGCGGGCGACTCCGGCGTGGGCAAGTCCTCGCTGTGCCGCGCGGGCGTGCTCCCCGCCGTCAGCCAGGGCGGGTTGGAGGACGGCGGGCCCGCGTGGACAGTCCTCTCCGGCCCCCCCGGACGACGGCCGCTGGACACCTGGGTGGAGCTCCTGGCCCCCCTCGTCGGAGAGAGCGCGGAGTCCTTGGGCGGGCGCCTCGCCACCGAGGAGCCCGGCGTCCTGGCCCGCGCCCTGCGCCGCCGCCCCGCGGACGCCGCGCCGCTGCTGCTCTTCATCGACCAGCTCGAGGAGCTGGTCACCTTCTCCGAACCCGCGCAGGCGGCCCGGCTCGCCGAGGAGCTGGCCCTGGTGCCGCGCCGCGCGCCCCGCGTCCGCCTCCTCGCCACCGCGCGCAGCGACTGCCTCACGCGGCTGGTGGCCCTCCCGGGCCTGGGTGACGAAGTGCCCCGCGCGCTCCACCTGCTGCGCGCCCTCTCCGCGCACGGGCTGCGCGAAGCCGTGGAAGGCCCGCTGCGCATGCAGGGCCTGCGCTTCGAGACGCCCGCCATGGTGGACGCCCTGGTCGCCTCCGCCGCCCGCGCGGAAGGAGGCCTGCCCCTGCTCCAGTTCGCGCTGGAGGCACTCTGGGAGGCGCGGGACGTCCATCGGCAGCGCATCCCCGCCGCCGCACTGGAAGCCCTGGGTGGCGTGGAGGGCGCGCTGGCCCGTCACGCGGACGCGGTGGTCGCCCGGCTCCGGCCCGAGCAACGGCCTCGCGCCCGGGAGCTGCTCCTGGAGCTGGTGACGCCCGAGGGCACCCGCCTGCGCCGCACGCGGGAGGAGCTGCTGCGCGGCCCCGGCGATGACACCGGGCGCGAGGTGCTCGACGGCCTGGTGCGCGGCCGGCTGCTCACCGCGGGCGAGGCCGAGGACGGCGACGGCGTCTACACGCTGGCCCATGAGAGCCTCGTCACCGGTTGGGACACGCTGCGCGGGTGGCTGGGACGGGACGAACAGCGCCGCGCCGTGCGCCTGCGCCTGGAGCGCGCCGCCGCGGAGTGGGCGCGGCTGGGACGCCCCGCCGAGCTGCTCTACGGCACCCGGCAGCTCCAGGTCGTCCGGGCCGCGGGCCTCTCTCACGTCGATGGCGCCCGCGAGCGAGACTTCCTCGCCCGCTCCAGGGCGGCCGCGCGCCGGCAACGCCTCACCCGCTGGCTGGCCGTGGCGCTGGTGCCGCTGGTGCTGGGAGGCGTGGTGGGCGTCACCCGCGTGCAGGCCCAGGCGCAGTTGGACGCCCGCATCAACCGCCACCTGGACGAAGCCCGGGCGCAGCAGGCCGCGCTGGAGGGACACCTCGGTCAGCTCGGGCACCTGCGCTTCCAGGCCTTCACCCTGTTCGACACGCCAGGGCCGCGGAACCGTCAAGCGGCCGAGGCCGTGTGGACGCAAGCGCGGCAGGCCAGACAGGCGGTGGAGGAGACCCTCTTGCGTGCCATGTCGGAGCTGGAGGCCGCCTGGGGACTGGCCCCCGGAAACCCTCGGGTGAGCCCGCTCATGGCCAACCTGCTGGTGACGCGCGTGGAGCTGGCCGAGCAGGAGCGCCAACCCGAGCAGCGCGCGCAGTGGCTCGCACGGCTCGCGGTCCACGACGCCATGGGCGAGCTGCGCCAGGGCCTGACGGCACCGGCGCTGGTGAGCCTCACCAGCGAGCCCGCGGGCGCTCGCGTGCGGCTGCTGGAGCCCACGCCGGAGGGAGAGCCCCTCCCGGGAAGAGAGCTGGGACAGACGCCGCTCCATGAAGTGGCGCTGCCCGCGGGCTCACACCTGCTGGTCATCGAAGCGCCAGGCCGGTTCCCGGTGCGCGTCCCCGTGCTGTTGGCCTCGGGGGAGCGACTGGCGCTGGAGGTGCCACTGCCCGCCACGGAGTCCGTCCCAGCAGGCTTCGTGCACATCCCCGCCGGCCGCTTCCTCCAGGGCGCCTCGGAGAGCGAGTACCTGCGCCGTGCCTTCTTCTTCGCGCCGCCGCTGCACCCCGTGGAGACGGGCGCATATCTCATCGCGCGGCACGAGGTGACGTTCGCGCAGTACATCGCCTTCCTGGAGACGCTGCCCCCCGAGGAGCGCGCCGCGAGGATGCCGGGCTCGCGGCGCCGCATCACCGTGGTGGACCTGGCGCGGGAGCCGGATGGCCGCTGGCGGCTCACCCTGCGCCCCGCGTCCGCCAGCTACAGCGTGAGGGACGGCGAGCTGCTGCGCTACGGCAAGCGGGACCGCCGGCAGGAGCAGGACTGGCTGCGCTTCCCCGTGTCCGCCGTGTCCTTCGACGATGCCCTGGCCTACGTGGCCTGGCTGGACCGCACCGGGCAGGTGCCAGGCGCGCGCATGTGCACGGAGCGGGAGTGGGAGCGCGCCGCCCGGGGCGCGGACGGGCGCCGCTACCCTTCAGGCGACTGGCTGGCGCCAGACGACGCCAACCATGACGTCACCTATGGCCGGGAGCCCTGGGGCTTCGGCCCCGACGAAGTGGGCAGCCACCCGCGCTCGCGGAGCCCCTTCGGCGTGGACGACCTGGCGGGCAACGTGTGGGAGTGGACGCGCTCCAACGTGGACCCGGAGAAGCCGTCCGCCCAGGGCGGGAGCTGGTACCAGAGCGACCTGACGGCCCACGCCGCCAACCGGGACCGCGTGGAGCGGACACAGCGGGAGGCCCTCACCGGCTTCCGCGTCTGCGCCACGCCCCGGCCCTGAGCGAGGGCTCGGCCGGCAATCCTTGCCGCTCCCCTGGCAATCCTTGCCGTCCATTCCGGCTCGCCTTGCCTGTCCAGCCAGGGGTGCCGGCAAGTCCTGCCAGGAGCGCGGAGCTGGCATGGCGGATGCTCTGCCACGCAGCACCCCACAACGACCGAGGTGCCTCACATGAAGCTCCGCCTCCGACTGCTCCCATCCTGCCTCGCCATCACCCTGCTCTCCGCCTGCGCGCCGCCCCTGGACGAGGCGGCTGCGGCATTGACGCAGCAGTCCTTCAGGGGAGACGAGGACGACCCCGACTCCCACTCCCAGGGCACCCAGCTCCACGCCACGCCCGTGCGCGCCGTGCTGTACGCGGAGGCCCTCGTGCAGCATGACGGCGCGCTCCGGGTCGCCAACCTGGCGCTGAATCGCGGAGAAATCGTGGCCGCCATGCCCCTGTCCGTGCACGGCACCACGCCGAGCCTGGCGCGCTGCGGGCCGGGGGCGGCTGAAGACGAGACGCGAGGCTGTGGCTTCACCGTGAATGGACAGGGCGTGTGTTCGCCGGGCAGCCTCGTCTCATTGGAGGGAAGCAGCGGCGGCGCGCTCCGGGAGCGGTGCATGGGCAAGCCGGTGTTGCGCGTCTGCGAGGGCGAGGCCCCGTGTGAGCACCAGGCGCGGGGCTACCTCGCCTCCGCCAACAGCGACGTCACCCTCAATGACTGCCCCAGCGTCCGCTTCACCTGCCCCGCCAGCGGCGTCTACACCGCGCTCGCCGGACCGCGGACGCCTGGCGCCGCCTGGCAGATGCAGTTGACGAGCCGGGCCGGCGCCTACCCCGCGACGCGCAAGGTCCTCCGCGGCGAGGACCTGATTGGCGCGCGGCTGCGTCAGCCGTCCGGAGGGCCCCCGCTGCTGGAAATCACGGACGTCACCCACGCGAACGCGTTCCCCGCCCCCGAGGGCTCCGGCATGTGGGAGCCGAGCGGGCACACCTTCCTCTACCAGGTGCACCACGTCTCCAGCAGCCCGTCGCCCGCGCCGCTGTGCACCCTGGGCGTGAACTGGGCCGTGCCGGTGAAGGGCCTCTTCACCGAGCGAGGTGACCGGCAGGAGAGCACCCGGGGCTTCACGCTGGGCTGCGACGCGGGCGTCATCGCCAAGTGCTACCGCTGGGGCTACCAACCGTGGCTGGACGGCGCGACGTCCGGCCCCGTCACCAGGGCCCACTGGTCCTGCACCCGCATGGCGCGCGCGGACTACTGCGGCCAGGGCACGTCCTTCACCCAGGACGGCACGCGCATCCGTCCCTGGGACGCCCTGACGCCGGAGATCATCCCCCCGCCCGCGCCGGGCTCCAGCTCGGACGGCTTGAGCTTCGAGGCGGGCTGGAACACCGCGGGCCCCGCGTGCCTCAGCCACCTGCGCTGGAAGCACCTGACGGCGTCCTGCGTCCCGCTCAATCCGCCCATCTACGATGAGCAGGGCAACATCGTGAATGACTGCCGCGACCCGAACACGCCCTACGGCCCGGGCAAGTGCGCGGAGATTTGTGACAACGCGGAGGAGGCGGCGCAGCACTACGGCAGCCGCGTCTTCAACAACTCCGCCATCAACGTGCCCTGACTCACGCTCCGGCGAGCCGGTCCCAGTCCGCCTCGCCCTGGAAGACGTGCGCCGACAGCCGCTCGCACACGTCCTGGTGCGAGCGCGCGGCGGCGCCGCCCACCCAGAGGGGCATCCCCTGGGGCAGCGCCTGCTTCACGCGCGTCAGGGTGTCCTCGAAAGCCGTGGCGCTCCGGCTGGCCACCGCGGACAGCCCCACGAAGTCCGGCCGCAGCGCCGCCACCGCGCGGCCCAGGTCCTCCGCGGGGACGCGCTGGCCCAGCAGCGTCACCCGCACGCCCAGGTGCCGCAGCCGCAGCGCCGCGCCCAGCAGGCCCATCTCGTGCTCCTCTTCCGGGAAGCACGCCAGCACGCCGTGCCGGTGCCGGCCCTGGGGCGCCGCGTGCAGCAGGCCCACCAGCCGCGCCCGCACCATCTGCGACACCAGGTGCTCCTGCGCGACGGTCAGCGCGCCCGCCGCCCAGTGCTCGCCGACGTCACACAGGAGCGGCGCCAGCACGTCATCGAAGGCCTTGAGCGGGGGCAGCGCGGCCAGCACCTCGTCCAGCACGTCCGACACGCGCGGCTGGTCATACGCCCGGGCGGCGGCGAGCAGGGACTCCCGCCACGTCCCCGCGTGGGTCCGCGCGTCCGGGCGGCCCCCCCGCGCGGCGGCCTCCGCGTCCAGGCCCGCCATCAACTGCGGCAGCAGCTTCGCCGCCTCGCTGATGGCCACGCCTTCGTCGGTCAGCTTCTTGAGCTGCTTGAGCACCGCCACGTCCCGGTCCGTGTAGACGCGGTAGCCCGCGGGCGTGCGGCGCGGGTTCAACACGCCGTAACGCCGCTCCCAGGCCCGGATGAGCTCCACGCGGACTCCAGCCAGCTCCGCGGCGATGTGGATTCGGTAGGTGCGCTCGGCCATGTCGCTCCGGCGAGACTATGGGCGATTCTGCGCGTTTCGCACCTGGTTCCAGATGGCCACCAGCTCATCCGACGACTCCGCGTACTGCGCGCCGAGCGAGAAGGTGGCCTTCAGGTGCTCGCGGGCCCCCAGGCCGCCGACGACGACGGGAAAGGGCGCACAGGCCCGCAGCGCGTCCTCCAGCACGGCCGCGAACTCCTCCGGCGCGCGGGTGCGCACGAAGGACAGCGCCACCACGTCCGGCCGCACCTGGGCGCAGGCCCCCTGCAGCGCCGCCGCCGGCGTGTCCGCGCCCAGGAGCGTCACCCGCCACCCCTTGCGCTTGAGGTGGATGCCCAGCGCCAGCAGGCCGCCTTCGTGGTGGTCCCCCGCCGGGCAGGCCAGCAGGGCGCGGGGCCCGGCCGCCGTGGTGGCCAGGCCATCGTAGACCTGCCGCAGGCGCTGGCGGACGAGGGCCGACGCCAGGTGCTCGCGCGCGACGTCCAGCCGGACGCCCATCTCCCGCAGCAGCGGCAGCAGGAAGCCGTCGCAGTAGACCTCCACCTCCATGACGGTCTGCGCGTCGTCCAGCACGCGCGTCACCTCGTCGCCCTCCAGCGTCACCACGGCGGACCAGAAGCGCTCCCCCAGGCGCTCGGCCTCCGGCTGCTCACGCGGCGGCGTGGCCTTCACCTGCGCGATGGCCTCGCTCACCGACAGGCCCTCCTCCTGGATGAGCCGGGCCACCCGGCGGACGGCCTCCACCTCCTCGCGGGAGTAGACGCGGTAGTTGTTGCCTTCGCTGCGCAGCGGGCGCGGGAAGCCGTAGCGCCGCTCCCAGGCCCGCAGCGTCGCCTCGCGGATGCCCGTCAGGCGCGCGATGGTGCGGATGCGCAGCGTCATGACGCCAGCCCCCGGGCCGCGTCCCAGCGCTCCGCCACGCCCCGCGCCCCTGACACCCGGCGCGTGAAGCCCTCCAGGGACGTCACCGCCGCCAGCCGGCGCACCACCGTCTCCAGCCCGTCCTGGAAGACGGACATGTCACCGGGCGGGTGCGGAGCGCCCACCTCCAGCAGCACGTCCGGACGCTCGTGCTCGAAGAAGCCGTAGCGCACCGCGATGGGCAGGCACTCCACCTTCGACACCCGCGCCAGCAGCTCCACGCCCCGCTCCAGGCGCAGCGGGAGCACGCCGAAGGGGCGGTGCTCGCCCTCGGGGAAGACGAACACCACGGCGCGCGGACGGCGGAGCAGCGCCTTCGCGTAGCGCAGCGACGCCACCGAGGACGCCGCGTCCTTGCGCCGGACGCTGAAGGCGCCGATGCGCGTGAGGAAGCGGTAGCGGCGCAGGTTCTCCTCTTCCATGAGGCAGTAGCCGTCCCAGCCCGCCGCCTGGCAGAGCTGGTTGAGGACGAAGCCGTCCCACCAGTTGGAGTGGTTCAGGTACACCAGCCGCCCCGGGCCTCCCGGCGGCAGCGTCCCGCGCACCCACAGCCCCCGGAACGCGGAGCGGAACTTCCACCCGATGTACCGGTCCCACGCCCAGCCCAACGGACCGCCTTTCGCCGCGTGAATCACGACGCCCGGGCCTCCCCCAGCAGCGCCACCAACGCGGTGAACAGCGCCAGCCCCAGCGACACCAGCACGCTGGTAATCAGGAAGAAGAGCACCTCCTCCAGCGGCACCACGCCCAGGTACACGCCCAGGTGCTTGCCCTCACCGAAGTTCCAGATGCCGGTGGAGATGGCCAGGTGGTCCGCGATGCCCAGGTACAGCCCCACGATGAGGGCCGGCGGCAGCACCGCCTTGAGCACCGCGCCGGAGCGCTCCTTGTAGTGGCGCACCAGCACCACCAGTTGGAAGGCGATGACCGGCAGCGTCCAGGCCAGCAGGTGGATGAGGTAGGCCCACTTCGTCTCCATCATGGCGCCACCTCCGGGGCCGTGAGCGCGCCGTCCCGCGACGCGCTCGCGTCCGGCACGGCCTTGGAGGTCCGGGTGTCCTTCGCCAGCGCGCGCGCCAGCCGGGCCCGGGCCCACAGCCCCACCAGCAGCGTCTGGAGGCCGAAGAAGAGGTACTCCTCCAGCGGCAGGTACCCCAGCTTGATGCCCCAGATGAGCTCGGGGTCGAAGCCCCACAGGCCCCACTTCACCGCCAGGTTGTCCCAGGGCGACGTCGCCGCGTACACGACGATGAGCAACAGCCCCATGGGCGCCAGGCTCCTCGCGGTGAAGGTGCGGCGGTAGCGCCACGCCAGGAAGAGAATGGGCACCACCACGAACAGCCCGAGGAATCGCGCGTATGTCATCCCGGTCCTCCACTCAGCTCGGGGGCCACCCGTACCATGCGGCCCCCGGGCCGCAACGCATAGGTCTGCCCTCGCCATGTCACCGTGCCCTGCCGCCAGAGCGAGCGCGCGAAGGCCGCCAGCAACAACGCCTCGCCCAGGAGCCAGTCCGTCACCGCGTAGGTCCGCCCCGCGTCCGCGGCCGGCGCGTGGAGCCCGGCCAGCCGCAGGGACAGCGTGGTGCGGACGGCCACCAGCCCCAGCACCGCCGCCGCCAGCACGGGCGAGCCCAGCGCCGCGGCGAGCACCGTCAGCGGCAGGGTCGGCGTGAAGAGCAACGGCACCGTGGGGTACAGCGTGGGCCGGTGGCTGGCCAGCACCTGCATCCAGCGCGTGAAGCGCGCGATGGGCGCGGACCAGGGCACCTCGGCGTCCAGGGGCACCACCGCCGGGGCGGCGCTCAGCACCACGTCCAGCCCCCGCGCGTGGAGGCGCTTGGCCAACTCCAGGTCCTCTCCAATGTGGTCCGCCAGCGGGCGCAGCGACTCCACGGCCACGGGCGACAGGCCCAGGGCCTTGCCACACACCGCCTTGGCGCCCGCGCTCATCGCGTCCAGGGCCTGGAAGCTGTGATGCGTGTAGCGGAGGAGGCCCGCCATGGCCCGGCTCGCGCCGTCCCGGGGGCCCACCGGCAGCGGGGCCGCGGTGCTCAGCGCCACGCCCGCGGCCACCGGCACGGCCAGGCCTTCCACCAGCGCGCCCGTCACCGCCACGTCCGCGTCCACCGACAGCACCACGCGGTCGCCCGCGGGCAGCACATCCAGCGCGTACAGCAGGTGCCCCACCTTCCGGTTGGGCGTCAGCGGGTCGCTCGGGAGCCAGCGAACGCCCGGCGCGAGCCGCGGCCGGTAGGGTGACACCACCACCTGCTCCAGTGGCCCGGCGTAGTCGACAGGGTGCGCCAGGTTCACCAACTCCCGAGGCGTGGGCGCGTCCACCGGGCGCAGCAGCAGCACCGGGGGCAACGCGCCGGACCGGGGAGCGGCGCCAGCCCGCGAGCGCGACAGACGCACGCACGCCACCGCGCTGAAGCCCGTGGCCACCGCGCACCACACCAGGGAGGCGAGGACGAGCGCGCTCATGCCGCCCCTCCCCTGTCCGCGCGGACGCGCGCCATGCGGCCGATGCAGGGTAGAGGGACGCGGTGGGCGTTCATGCCGCCCGTCCCATGCGCGTGCGGAAGTGCGCCATCCAGCGGATGAAGGGTGAATGGAAGCGGCGGAAGTCCGCCACCTCGCCCAGCGAGTCCAGCGGCCCCTTGCGCGCCTCCAGCCGCGCGTAGAAGGGCGACGACTCCAGCAGCCTCGGCTGCCCCACCACCACGTTGCCCGCGTGCAGCCGCGACGGCACGCGCAGGCCCCAGCCGGTGATGTTGGTGGGCCGCGCCTCCACCAGGGCCGGCCCCCGCTCACAGCGCACGCCGCGCGCGCCCGCCACCACCCGCAGCGGCGCGACGCCCTCGGGCAGGTGGTAGTCCACCACCGTCTCGTCCTCGCGGTGCGTGCGGGCCCAGTGCCACCCCGACAACCGCGCCCCCAGCAGCTCTCCACCGTGGTTGGTGTCGTGGTAGCCCAGGCCGCTCGCGGCGATGCCCAGCGAGGACACCTCCAGCCGCGCCCGCGAGCGCGGCGCCAGCGCCTGCCAGTAGTGCGGCAGCCCCGGCATGAGCTGCACCACCTCGCCCATGGGCGTCATCGGCTCCAGCGTCAGCCCCGCGCGCACGGGCCGGCCCCACGGCGCCGTCCAGTCGTCCACGGCCATCCGCACCGTGCCGTCCCCTTCGTAGGACAGCGTGGAGCGGCCGATGCGCAGCCGGCCCGGCGACTCCAGCTCCGCGCGCGCGTACTCACTGAGGACCCACAGCCGCCGCACGCCCTGGTGGTACAGCGCGAAGTTCACCGCGCTGTGCTCCAACGGCCGTCCGCCCCGCCGCGCCGCCACCGAGTACCGGGGCGAGAAGAGCGAGCCGAGCATGAAGATGCACACCGCGCTGTACGGGCCTGCCGTGACGTCCGCGTAGAACCAACGGTAGGTGCCCGCCGCGTCCGGCAGCGAGGGGAGATTCGCCAGGCGCATCACGCGTCCCTCCGGAGGTGCCGCGAGGCCAGCTCCGCGGCGAAGCGGCCGGACAGCATCACCAGCGGCACCCCGCCGCCTGGGTGCGTCCCCCCGCCCGCGAAGAACAGGCCCGGCGTGTCGCCGCGGATGCGGGGACGGCGGAAGGGGCCGAACTTCCCGTGCGGCAGGAACCCGTAGATGGAGCCACCCGGCGCCCCCTGCGCGGCCAGGTCCACCGGCGAGCGCTGACCGATGACGCGCACCCGTCCCTTGAGCGCCGGGTAGTGCCGCAGCAGCCGCTCCAGCATCTGCGCCTTCACGCGCTCCGCGTTGGCCTCCCAGGCCCGCGTGGCCTGCTCCGCGCCGCGCCCGTCCACGGGCAGCGCGGGCGCGTTCACCATGACGAACAACCCGGTGCGGCCAGGCGGCGCCATGCTGTCGTCGGTGGCGGAGGGGTTGCAGAAGTACACCGTCGGGTCCGACGCGAGCTGCCCGCTGAACAGCTCGTCGAACTCGCGCCGGTAGTCGCCGCCGAAGAGGACGGTGTGGTGCGGCAGCGCGGGGCGGCCCTCCACCTCCAGCAGCAGCACGAAGCCGGACAGCGCCAGGGGCTCGCCCGCGCGTGAGAGCCGCTCCAGCGGGTCCGCGTTCACCACCACGCTGTCGAAGCGCTCCGTGCCCTCGTGCGGGCCCACCTGGTAGCCCTCGCGCGTGCGCTCGAAGCGCGCCCGCGTGTCCAGGAGGATGCGCACGCCCAGCCGGCGCGCGGCCTGTCCCAGCGCGTCCACCAGCGCGCCGATGCCGCCGTGGACGTGGTGCACGCCATAGGCATGCTCGATGTGCGGAATCAGCGCGAAGGCCGCGCTGGCCGCGTAGGGCGACGCGCCCGTGTACGTGGCGAAGCGGCCCACGTACTGCCGCAGGTGGTCCGTCTTGAAGTGCCGCGCCGCCAGCTCGTGCAGCGTGCCCATCCGCATCCCCGCCAGGACGGCGCCCACGCCGCGCTTCGCCACGCGCGCCATGAAGCCGGCCAGGCCCTCGAAGGGGGCCTCCAGGTACGGCTCGCCCGCCGCGCGCCAGATGGCCGCGGCCTCCGTGTAGAAGCTCCGGATGCCGTCGCGCTCGCCGGCGCGGACGCCCGCCGCGCTCTGCGCCATTCGCTCCACGTCCTTGTAGGCCGTGAATTCGCACCCGTCCTCGAAGCGGTAGGCGCACTGCGGCTCCAGCTCCGTGAAGCGCGGCAGCAGGTCCTCGGCGTCGAGCTGCTGGAAGGTGCCGCGCACCAGGTGCGGCAGCGTCAGCAACGTGGGCCCGGTGTCCAGGGTGAGGCCCTTCACCGTGACGGCCTGGGCCTTGCCGCCCAGCGAGGCGCCCCGCTCGAACAGCGTCACCTCGTGGCCTTCCTTCGCCAGCAGTCCGGCGGCCGTCAGCCCGCCGATGCCACCGCCCACCACCGCGACACGGGTGCGCTTCATGCCCCACCTCCGTTGCGCCGCCGAGGCCCCGCCTTCATTCCTTCGCCGCGCATGACGCCCTCACCCTCCCGTCCCGGTGGGCAGCAGGGGCATCCGCACCTCGCCGCGAGGCACGGGCAGCACCGCGGCGGGCCGCACCATGGCCGCGGCGGCCAGCGCGAGCTTGCGACGCGGCGTCGTGTGGGCCCGGCCGCTGAACACGTCGTAGTCGCGCGCTTCGATGTCGCGCAGGATGTCGCCGTAGATGGCGCCCATCAGCCGCACCATCCGCTGGCTGCCGAAGCCCGTCAGGTAGCGCACCCCGGCCGCCGCTCGCGCGTAGTACGCCCGCGAGCGCTCCACCTGGAAGCGCATGAAGGACCGCCAGCGCGCGTCCACCTGCCCGCGCCGCAGGTCCTCCTCCGACAGCCCGAAGGCGGCCAGCTCCTCGGCGGGCAGGTACACCCGGCCGCGCTCCAGGTCCTCGCGCACGTCGCGCAGGATGTTGGTGAGCTGCATGGCCCGGCCCAGGTCGGCCGCGGGCTCCACCGCCGCCGCGTCCGAGCACCCCAGCACCGGCGTCAGCATCAGCCCCACCACGCCGGCCACGCGGTAGCAGTACAGGTCCAGCTCCGCCCAGGTGGTGTAGCGGTGCTTCGTCAAATCCATCTCCATGCCGGAGATGAGGTCCTGGAAGGGCTGCTCCGGAATCCGGAAGTGGCGCACCGTGTGCTCCAGCGCGGCGAACTCGCCCGCGTCCCACGGCGTGGCCGCGTCGCTGCCCTTCACCCGGTCCGCGGGCGGGCCCAGCTCGCGCGAGGCCAGCTCCGGCATGGGCAGGTACAGCTCCGCCACGCGCTGCCGCGCCCGCGCCAGGCGCACCGGCAGCGCCTCCGCCGCGCTGGCCGCGTCGTCCCCGTCCACCATGTCATCCAGGCGCCGGCAGAAGGCATACAGCGCGAAGGCCGCCTTCCGCCGCAGGCCGAAGAGCAGGTACGAGGCGAAGAAGAAGCTCTTGGCGTGGTGGCGCGTCACCTGCTTCGCCAGCGCATAGCCGCGCTCCACCAGCGCGCTGTCGGCGACGGGCGCGCTCATGCCGCCACCCCTTCCAGCGGCGCCGTCCCCGGCGCGCGGGGAGCCAGCGACACGCCTTGCGCCTGGGCCCACGTCATCAGCCGCTCCGTCACCAGCCGCGCGGAGATGAGCACCGTGGGCAGCCCCGTGCCCGGCTGCGTGGAGGCCCCGACGAAGAAGAGGTTCTTCACCCGCGCGTCCTGGTTGGACGGGCGGAAGGGGCCAATCTGCGTGAAGTTCTGGGACAGGCCAAAGGCGCTGCCGCGCGCCAGGTTGAAGGTGCCGGCCCAGTCATCCGGGGTGAAGACGCGCTCCACCTCGATGTCCGACTCCAGCGACGGGAAGCCCAGCTCCGCCATGCGCGCGAAGAACTTCGCCCGCACCTTGGGGCCCTCCACCTTCCAGTCCAGGCCCGGGTGCTGGTGCGGCACCGGCACGAGCACGTAGAGCGCGTCCTTGCCCTCGGGCGCCAGGGACGCGTCGGTGCGGGTGGGCGCGTTGACGTAGAAGCTCGGGTCCTCCGGCACGCGGAAGCGCTCGAAGATGTCGTCGAAGGAGCCCTTGTAGTCCCGGCCGAACACCACGTTGTGGTGCAACAGCTCCGGGTAGCGCCGCTTCATGCCCAGGTAGAGCAGGTAGCCGCTGGACGTGTAGCGCAGCTTCTCCTTGCGCTTGAGCGTCGTCGCCTTCGGGTCCAGCAGCTTCTCGTACGCGTAGGGCAGGTCCGCGTTGCACAGCACCGCGTCCGCCTCCACCACCTCGCCGCCCTCCAGCCGCACGCCATGGGTGCGGCTCCCGTCGGTGAGGATGCGCTCCACGGGCGCGCCGTAGTGGATGCGCACGCCCTCCTCGCGCGCCAGCCGCTCCAGCGCCAGGGGGATGGCGTACAGGCCGCCCTTGGGGAACCAGATGCCCACGCCCAGCTCGGTGAAGGGCAAGAGGCCGTACACCGCGGGGGACGCATAGGGCGACACGCCCAGGTACATCGTCTGGAAGGTCATCGCCGCGCGCAGCCGCTCGTCCTGGAAGAAGCGGCTGACGTCCCCGTACATGCGGCGGTGGGCGCGCACCTGGAAGATGCGCGCGAGCACGCGCGGCGAGAGGTAGTCGCGCAGGCCCGCGTAGTTGCGGCCCACCAGGTGGTCCAGGCTGGTGCGGTACTGGACGCGGCCCTGGGCCAGGAAGGCGAGGTAGCGCGCGTAGCTGCCGGGCTCCACGCGCTCCAGCTCGCGGCCCATGGCGCACAGCTCCGACGTGAAGGTGACGTCCGAGCCGTCCCGGAAGTGCACCCGATAGTTCGGGTCGCACTTGAGCAGCGTCAGGTAGTCCTCGATGCGGCGCCCCAGCGCGCGGAAGGTCTCCTCGAACACCTCCGGCATCAGCACGATGGTGGGGCCCAGGTCCCACGTGAAGCCGTCCACCTGCAGCCGATTGCAACGCCCGCCCGGCCCCTGCGTCTTCTCGAAGACCTGGACGTCGAAGCCCTGGTGCGCCAGCCGGGCGGCGGCGGCCAGTCCGCCCACGCCCGCGCCCACCACCACGACGCGCCGGCCCTGTGTCGATGCGCTCATGGCGTCCTCAGGCCACGCGGTGGGCCAGCCGGGCGATGAGCGCGTCGAGCAGCTCCCTCACGCCGTTGGGATTGGGCAGCGACTGCAACGAGCGGCGGGCGGCCCGGGAGGCCCGCAGCACCATGCGCTCACACGCGGCCCGGCCGCCGCAGGACTCCACCAGCGCGCGGGCCCGGGCCAGCGCCGCCGCGTCCTTCTGCTCCACCGGCAGCGCCCACAGGGCCTCCAGCTCCGCGCGCTCGGCCGCGCTGGCCCGGGCATGGGCGGCCAGCACGGGAAAGGTCCGTTTGCCTTGGAGGAAGTCCCCGTCCGCGGCCTTGCCGGCCACGTTGGAATCACCAAAAAGGCCCAGCAAATCGTCCCGAAGCTGGTAGGCAAGACCGACGTGACGGCCCACGCGCTCCAACCCCTCCACCAGGCCCCTGCTGGCCCCGCCGAGCATGGCCCCGCACACCAGCGGGGCGCAGAAGCCATAGCGCGCCGTCTTGAGATGCGCCACGCGCAGCGTCTGGAAGAGCGTCACCTCCGAAAGCCGCGCGCGCCCCAGGTCCAGGTCCAGGTACTGCCCCGCCGCGGTGTGGCGGCACACGCCCAGGTAGTACTGCACCACGCCCGCCACGCCCTGCAGGCCGGAGCCCAGCATGGCCTCCAGCGCGCGCGCGAAGAGGTGGTCCCCCACCACCACCGCCAGGTCCTCCCCCGCCCGCCCCGGCGCCAGCATCCGGTGCAGGGACGCGGCGCCCCGCCGCAGCTCCGCCTGATCCGCCACGTCGTCGTGGATGAGCAGGAAGGTGTGCAGCAGCTCCAACCCCGCGGCGAAGCGCCACAGGCCGGAGGGCACCACCGCGCTGCCTCGCGCCAGGCAGTGCCCCGCCATCACCAGCGCCGGGCGCAGCCGCTTGGCGGGCCGCAAGGTGTAGGCCCGGGCCTGCGTCAGCGCCCGCGTCCAACGAACGTCCAGGCCGGCCTCGTCGGGGAGCTCGAACAGCTCCGCCAGCGAGGTCTCCACCTCCGCCTGGACAAGCTGCAGCCAGGCTTGCTCCAAAGGAAGCAGGCCCGTCGGTGGCTGCGCATCGGGAAGCGTGAGTGCCATGCTTCTTTCCTCCGAAGGTCCTGTTCCTTTGATTCCTAGAGGTAGCGTTTGCGTCCAGAGCTTGTCAAGGGTATGTCTAAGGTTTGCGATAACCTTGTACACAGAGGTCCCCTCATGAAGGCGTGGATCGCAGGTGCGCTCTCCGTGTCCCTGGCCGCTGGAAGCGCCCTGGGCGCGGCACCGGCCCCGGAGCCGGTGGACGCGACGTTACGCACCTCGGCGGGAAAGGAGGTCCGACTTTCCAAGTGGCGCGGGAAACCCGTCATTCTGTTCTACGAGGACAAGGACTCGACCAAGCTCAACTCCACCCTGAAGAAGGAGCTGTTCGCCCGGGGACAGGAGCGCGGGATTCTGGACGCCGCCTGGGTGCTGGCGGTCGCAAACCTTCAGAACTTCGACTTTTTCCCGGCCCGGCAGATCGCCCTGTCCTTCGTCCGGGACGAGGAGAAGAAGGTGGGCGTGCCCATCCTGGTGGACATGGACGGGACGATGGGGAAGGCGCCCTGGAAGCTGCCGGTGAAGACCTCCAACGTCGTGCTCCTGGATGAGAAGGGGGCCCTCGTCTACCAGCACTCGGGGCGGATGAAGCCGGATGAGCTGACGGCCTTCTTCGCCGTCCTGAGCCGCCTGGTGGGCGTGGACCTCAACGCCCCCGCGCCCGAGGAGCCCACCCCGTGAAGGTGGCCATCACCGGCGCGAGCGGCTTCCTGGGTCCAGGGCTTGTCCAGGGTTTGTTGGAGGGTGGACACCAGGTCCACGTGCTGACCCGGCGCGTTGAACACGCGCTTGCCCGGCTGCCCGCCGGGGTGACGGGGGCGCCCTTCGACGCCGGCGCGCCCCTGCCGCCCGAGGCGCTGGCGGACGCGGAGGCCGTCATCCACCTGGCGGGCGAGCCGGTGGCCCAGCGCTGGACGCATGAGGGGAAGCGCCGCATCCATGACAGCCGGGTGCAGGGCACGCGGGCGGTGGTGGCGGCGATGCGTGGCGCGGGCACGGTGAAGCGGTTCCTGTCGGCGTCGGCCATTGGCTACTACGGCGGCACGCGCGGCGCGGAGCCCCTGACGGAGGAGTGCCCTCCGGGGGACGACTTCCTGGCCCGCGTGTGCGTGGACTGGGAGGCGGAGGCCATGCAGGCGCGCGAGTCTGGCATCGCCACGGCGGTGGTGCGCATGGGCGTGGTGCTGCACCCGGAGGGCGGCGCGCTCCACAAGATGCTGCCCCCCTTCCGCGTGGGCGCGGGCGGCCCGGTGGGCAGCGGCGAGCAGTTCGTGAGCTGGGTGCACCGCGAGGACGCCAGGGACCTGCTGCTGTTCCTGCTGGCCCACCCCCAGGTGGAGGGCATGGTGAACGCCACCGCGCCCACGCCGGTGACGAACGCCTACTTCGCGCACCTGCTGGGGCATGTGCTGGGGCGGCCGTCCATGGTGCGGGTGCCCGCCTTCGTCCTCAAGGCGGCCCTGGGGGAGATGGCCAAGGTGGTGCTGGAGGGCCAGCGCGTGCTGCCCCAGCGGGCCCAGGAGGCGGGCTTCGTGTTCCGTCACCCGGAGTTGGACGGAGCGCTGCGCGACCTGCTGGCATAGGTTGCGCGGATGGACGCGAAGACACTGGAGGCGCGGGCCCGCGCCGAGGGCACCCCCGTCATCGACCCGGACACCGCCACCTTCGTGTGGCGTGGCCGGGGCCCCGTCTTCGTCCAGGGTGACTTCCAGGACTGGCGCGGCAAGCCGCTGCCCCTCAAGCGCGTGGCGCCCGGGCTGTGGACCCGCGCGCTGACGCTGCCGCCCGACGCCTACGTCGAATACGCGCTGGAGGACCCGCGCGGACGGCGCGTGGAGGACCCGCTCAACCGCCACCCGTCCGACAATGGCTTCGGCGGCATCAACCATTCGTTCCACATGCCCCGGGCCCGCTCGACGCTGCCCGCCCGGCATCCGCGCGGCGCGCCCCGGGGCCGCGTCACGCGGCACGTGGTGGACACGGGGGACGTGGACCTGCCGGGCCAGCGCCGGGTGTACCTGTACGCGCCGCCCACGGACGCGCCGGTGCCGCTGCTGGTGGCGTACGACGGCGAGGACTACCTGCGCCGCGTCCGCCTGCCAGAGATGGTGGACACCCTGGTGGCCGAAGGCCGCATGCGCCCGGTGGCGCTGGCGCTCGTGTGCAACGGCGGCGAGACGCGCAGCATGGAGTACGCGTGCAGCGAGTACACGGTGGGGCTCTTGAAGTGGAAGGTGCTGCCGCTGGCGCGACAGAAGCTGTCGCTGGTGGATGAGCGGCGAAGCCCCGGTGCCCACGCGGTGCTGGGCGCCTCGCTGGGCGGGCTGATGGCGCTGTACACCGGCCTGCGCATGCCGGACGTCTTCGGCCGGGTGCTGTCCCAATCCGGGGCCTTCACGGTGGAGGGCCATGACTTCGTCGTCTTCGACCTGGCGCGGCAGCCGCCTCGCCGCCCGTTGGACGTCTGGCTGGACTGCGGCCGCTTCGAGGGCTTGCTGGAGGGCAACCGCCGCCTCGCTCCCGTGCTCTCAGAAGCCGGGCACCAGGTGGAGCTCCGGGCGTACAGCGGTGGCCACAACTACCCGGCGTGGCGGGAGGACCTGGTGCACGGACTGGAGCGGCACTTCCCTCCCCTGCCCGCCAAGCACGGGAAGTCACTACGTTTTTCCGGGCGCTGACGCGGCCAGGCCCGCCGTGCCGAGGCGTCCTCGCGGACCCACCTTTGGGGCTGGACGCAACTGGCGCCGTACCGCGCCCGATAACCTACATGGGAATTCCCGGGGCGCTGTCCGCGCCGGGCCCCATCCCTGGAGCCCCCCATGTCCCGCATTGATGGTGGTAACCGTCCGTCCTCTCCCAAGGGCCCGGCGCCTGAGCGCGCCAGCAGCCCGGAGCGGCCGGCGTCCAGCACCGCGAGTCAGGGAGCGAAGGGCGTCCAGGCCCACCGCGCGGTGCAGCCCTTCCAGGGCCGCAGCGACTTCGAGCCGGACCGGCGCCCCGCGCAGCGCGGCGTGACGGCCCCGCCGCCCCCGTCCCTGGACGCCACCGCCATCGCGGGCGCCGACGCGGAGCTGGAGCTGCTCTCCGAGTTCCCGGACCAGGCGGATGCCCAGGGCGGGCTCGCCTCCGCCATGCTGCACGCGCACGCGCACGAGCCGGCCTCGCAGGCCCGCATCGTGGAGCGCCTGAAGCAGGACGGCCGGCTGGAGTCGCTCTTCGGCGAGGTGTTCCGCGAAGGCAACCCCTACGTCGAGCAGCCGCACCGCAACGCCGTGGTGCGCGCGCTGGACACCGCCATCACCCGGGGCACGGTGACGCTCGAGGACCTGCGCTCGTTCGCGCGCGGCGCCTACGCGCAGGAGTGGCGGCAGATTGGCTCCGAGCTGGTGGGTCCCCTCGCGGGCACGGTGAAGCCGTAGCGCGCGCGACGGATGCACCCATGAGAGCTCCTCGTCGACGCACCCCCGGCGCGGGTCGCAGGAAGAGCATCAGCCGGCGCTCCCGCCCGGCCCGGCGCGCGCATGGCACGTACCGGGCCCGGCCGCGGACCCGGCCGGCCAAGAAGTACCGGGTCCGGCTGCGGACCGCCCGCAGGACGCTCTGAGGCCGCCCGCGTCAGGGCAGCGCCACCTGCCCCGGTGACGAGCGCTGCCCCGCGGTGCCCAGGCCCAGCGCGCCGTGCAGGCTGGAGCCCCAGCTCGACACCGTGCCGTCCCGCTGCATGGCCAGCGAGAAGTCCGCTCCGCCCGACACCACGGAGACCTCCGCCAGCTCCTTCACGCGCAGGGGCTCGGCCCGGTTCGCGTTGTCTCCCAGCCCGAGCTGCCCGTGCGAGTTGCGGCCCCAGGCCCACACGGTGCCCTTGGGGCCCACGGCGAACGAGTGCCGCGCCCCCGCGCCAATGGCCGTCACCCCGGCGAGGCCCGGCACGGGCCGGGGCACGATGCGCGTCCGCGTGCTGTCGTCGCCGGCTCCGAGCTGGCTGTGCGTGTTGTCGCCCCACGTCCAGACGGCGCCGTCGCCGCGCAGCGCCAGCGTGTGCGCCGCGCCCGCGCGCACCTCCACCACGCCGTCCACGCCCTTCACCCACACGCGCGAGTACCGGGTGGTGCCGGTGCCGTCTCCAAGCTGGCCGGAGGCATTGTTGCCCCACGCCGCCAGGGAGCCGTCCGCCAGCAGCGCCAGCGAGTGGTGGTCCCCGCCCGCCACCGACGTCACGTTCGACAGGCCCTCCACGCGGACGGGCAGGAGGCGGGACTCCGCGGTGCCGTCCCCCAACTGGCCGAACGCGTTGTAGCCCCACGCCCACACCGAGCCGTCCGAGCGCACCGCCAGCGCGTGGTAGCCCCCCGAGCCGATGGCCACCACCCGCTGGAGCCCGGCCACCCGCACGGGCGTCGTGCGGGAGAGCGTCGTCCCGTCTCCGAGCTGGCCGAAGCCATTGGCCCCCCACGCCCACACGGTGCCGTCGCTGCGCAGCGCCAGCGAGTGCCAGGCGCCCGTGGACACGGCCACCACGCCCGTCAGTCCGCGCACCACGACGGGCGCGGCGCGGCGCTCGGTGGTGCCGTCCCCGAGCTGGCCATGCGCGTTGTCACCCCAGGCCTGCACGGTGCCATCCGCCATCAGCGCCACCGCGTGCTGCGCCCAGGCGCGCACGGTGCGCACCGGCTGGCGAAGCTTGGACGCCTCGATTCGCACCTGCACCGGCGTCAGCCGCGGGCCCGTCTTCCCATCGCCGAGCTGGCCGTACTCATTGCTGCCCCAGGCGTGGGCGCCGCCGCCCACGAGCACGGCCACGGAGAACTGCTCACCGGCGGCCACCGCCTCCACGTCCCGCAGCTCCGGCACCTGCCGGGGCCACATCCACGTGGGCGCCGACGTGCCATCCCCGAGCTGCCCCAACGTGTTGTCGCCCCACGTCCACACCGCGCCGTCCTCCCCCAGCGCCACCACGTGGTGCGCGCCCGCGGACATGGCCCGGACGCGCTTGACGGACGTCACCTGCTTGGGCACGGACTGCGAGTGGTTGGTGCCATCCCCCAACTGTCCGGACGGGTTCGCGCCCCAGGCCCACGCGGTGCCGTCCTGGCGCACCGCCAGCGAGAAGGCGCGCCCCGCGGACACCGAGGCCACGCCCTCCAGCCCCTTCACGCGCACCGGCGTCGGGCTCGGCGTGGTGCTGCCCTCGCCAAGCTGACCCGAGCCATTCGCGCCCCAGGCCCACAGCGCCCCGTCCTCGCCCGCCGCCAGGCCGTGCGTCTCGCCCAGCGCCACGGACATGATGTTGGAGGGGAGCTTGAGCGGGCCCGGCACGGCGCGGTCCGCCGTGGAGCCGTCCCCCAGTTGGCCGTGGGCATTGGCGCCCCAGGCCCACGCGGTGCCATCCGCGAGCAGCGCCAGGGACGCGTCTCCGCCCGCCGCCACCGCCACGGCGCCCTGCAGCCCGTCCACCCGCGCCGGCACCACGCGCGAGGCCGTGGTGCCGTCTCCCAGTTGCCCCCGGCCGTTCGCGCCCCAGGCCCAGACGGAGCCGTCACACGCCAGCGCCAGGGAGTGCCGCACGCCGCTGGCGACGGAGCGGACACAGGGCACGCCGCGGACGCGCACGGGCCCGGCGCGGTGGGTGGTGGTGCCATCTCCGAGCTGGCCGGAGGCGTTCTCTCCCCAGGCCAGCACGGCGCCATCCGCGCGGACCATCAGGGCGTGCGCGCGGCCGACGGCCAGCCGGTCCACGCGGCCCAGGCCCTGCACCTGCACCGGGCGCGAGCTCCAGCCCGCGGCGCCCAGGCCCAACTGGCCGAAGCGGTTGTAGCCCCACCCGCGCAGCGTCCCATCCGCGTGCAGCGCGAGCACGTGCAGGTGACTGGGGTGCAGCGCCTGGATGCCCGACAGGCCGGGGACGACGGCTGGCCGCACGCGCGAGGTGAAGGTGCCGTCACCGAGCTGCCCGTACCCGTTGTAACCCCACGCGCGCACCGTGCCGTCGCCGTGCAGCGCCATGGAGTGGGAGCGGCCACCGCTGACGGCGGTGATGCCCGTCAGCCCCGGCACCTGCACGGGACGGAAGCGGTCGGTCCACGTGCCGTCGCCGAGCTGTCCCTCGCCATTGTCCCCCCACGCCCACACCGTGCCGTCACCGCGCACGGCCAGCGCGTGCGCGGAGCCCGCAGCCACGCGGGTGATGTTCGTCAGCCCCGCCACCTGCACCGGGAACAGGCGCTGCACGCCGCCCCCGTCGCCCACCTGTCCCTCGAAGCCCTCGCCCCACGCCCACACCGTGCCGTCGCTGCGCAGCGCCATGGAGAAGTACGTCCCGGCCGCCACCGCCACCACCGAGTCCAGCCTGGCGACGCGCACCGGCGTCAGCCGGTCCACCGTCGTGCCATCTCCAAGCTGCCCCAGCGCGTTGTAGCCCCAGGCCCACACGGTGCCGTCGCCGCGCAGCGCCAGCGTGTGGCTGCCGCCCGTGGCCACCGCCACCACCGACGTCAGGCCCGACACGACGACGGGCCGGGCGCGGTCGCGGGTGGAGCCATCCCCGAGCTGGCCGGCGGCGTTGCGCCCCCAGGCCCAGACCGTCCCATCCGTGCCCACGGCGAGCGAGTGGTGTCCGGACGCGGCGACGCCGCGGATGCCGCTGAGCCCCTCCACGCGCACCGCGGCGTGGCGCTCGGCGGTGGTGCCATCCCCGAGCTGGCCGTAGGTGTTGCGGCCCCAGGACCAGACGGAGCCGTCTCCCAGCGCCGCCAGGGAGTGGAAGCTGCCCGTCGCCATCGACGCCACGTCCGCCAGCCGCAGCAACGGCGCCGGCACCACGTGGCGCTCGGAGCCGCCATGGCCGAGCTGGCCCGCGAGGCCGCCGCCCCAGGCCCAGAGCGTGCCGTCCCCGCGCAGGGCCAGCGCGTGCTGCGCGCCGCCCACCACCGCGGCCACGGACCTCAGCCCGGGCACCTCGCCGGGCGTGGCGCGGTCGTCCGTGCCGCTGTCGCCAAGCTGGCCAGAGCCATTGGCACCCCAGGCGAGCACGCTGCCCGCTTCGAGCAACGCCAGCGAGCTCGCGTCCATCGACGCGACGGCCTTCACCCGCTCCAGCCCAGGCACCCGCGCGGGCACGGCGCGGTCACTCCAGGCGCCGTCACCGAGCTGCCCGGAGCTGTTGGCGCCCCACGTCCACACGCCCCCGTCCTTGCCCAGGGCCAGCGCGTGGTAGGTGCCCGCCGCCACGGCGGAGATGCCGCTGATGTGGGCGACCTCCACCGGAGACAGGCGCTGGGTGAAGGTGCCATCACCGAGCTGCCCGGAGCTGTTGGAGCCCCACGCGCGCACCGTGCCGTCATCCATCACGGCCAGGGTGAAGTCGAAGCCGGCGGCGAGCGCCACCACGCCCTCCAGGCCGGGGACGGGCTCGGGCGTGAGGCCGGGCTCCGTGTGCCCCCGGCCGAGCTGCCCGTGGAAGTTGGTGCCCCAGGCCCACACGGTGCCGTCGCCGCGCAGCGCCAGCGAGTGGAAGTCGCCCGCGGCCACGGCCACCACGTCCGTCAGGCCGGCGACCTGCATCGGTGTCACGCGGTCGGTGGTGGTGCCATCCCCCAACTGCCCGGAGCTGTTGCCGCCCCACGCCCACACCGTGCCCGCCTCGTCCAGCGCGAGCGAGTGGGCCTCACCGGACACCACGGACACGATGTCTCGCGGCGAAGGCAGCGGCGCGGGCGCCAGCCGCTGGAGAGGCGTCGCCTCGCCCCCCAGTTGTCCCGAGGTGTTGCCACCCCACGCCCACACCGTGCCTGTGGGGGACACGTACAGCGAATGCTGCGAGCCCGCGGCGATGCGCATGGGCGGCGCCGTGACGGTGATGCGCTGGGTGCGCGCGGCGCGAGGCTGCTCAAGCGCGGCGAGCTCCCCTGTGGGCTCGCAGGCAACCAGCAACAGGGCGCTCACCAGGAACGTCACCAGGCGGCGCGTTCCCGCCAACATGTCAGGGGCCATGGGGGTCTCCTCGGGGGTGGATGCGCGTCAGCCAGGCGGTTCGCCGTCACACGCGCGGCGACCCTTCAGTGGCTTTCCGGCAGGCCGGTGTATACGGCCAACACGCTGTTACTTGTATCGCGAGAACAGCTCAGGCGCTCTCCTGGCTGCATGCTGCAATCGCATGCGACGCGGGTTCGGGTCGCGATTGCCCCAGCGTCGAACACCGAGCGCGGATTGATGCGCTGTCCGTGTACGAGGTGTTCACATTTCTTCACGCGGATTGCATTGCAGCGCATTGCGCAAAGGTCAGGATGGCGCACTGCATGGACACCGCGCGCTTCCTGCTCTTCGCCCTCGTCACCGGCCTCGTCACGGTGGCCGTCCACGTCTACTTGTACCGCCGCCTCTTCGCGGCCACGTCCGAGCACCGCGCGTGGCGGCGCGTGGGCGCGGGCCTGATGACGGTGCTGGGCACACTGCTGGTGCTGTCGTGGTCCGTGACGCGCTTCCTGCCCATGGACTCCACCTTCGCCGTGGCCACGGCGGTGTGGACGTGGATGGGCGCGGTCATCTACCTGCTGCTCGCACTGGGGGTGATGGGTGTCGTGCGCAAGGTGGCCGCGCGGCTGCGGGGCTCGCGCGATGAGGTGGCGGCGGAGGCGCGGAGCGTTGGCGCAACGGCTTCCGCGTCGCATGTGCAGGTGACGGAGAGCGCAGCACAGGCTGGCGGCGCATGGGCGGCGACGTCACCTGCACAGGCGATAGCGGGCTCGGTGCAGGCTGGTGGCAAGCTGGCTGCGACGGGAACGGAGTCCGTGTCGGTGGCTTCGGGAGCTCTGGCGACGGGTGGGCACAGCGCGGCGACGGCGCACGCCGAATCGGCCCCGGTGGTGACGGCGACTGGCGGTGCCACGGCTGCGGCTCCCGCTCCGGTGGCGTTCGCGACAGCGTCTAGCGGTGGCACGACCGTGGGCCCTGCCTCGGTAGGGATGGTGGCAGGCCCCGGCGAGGCCACGGCCTCGGCTCCGGTGAATGTAGAGCGCCGCCGCTTCCTTGCTCGGGCGACAGCCGGCGGAGCGGTGCTGGCTTCGGGTGGCGTGACGGGCTTCGGGATGTGGAGCGCCTTCCACCCGCCGGTGGTGAACGAGGTGGCGGTGAAGTTGCCGGGTCTGCCCAAGGCCTTGGATGGCTTCACCATCGTCCACCTGAGTGACATCCACGTGGGCCCGGTCATCCGGCGTCCGTTCATGGATGAGCTGGTGCGCCGCTGCAACGCGCTGCGCCCGGACCTGACGTGCATCACGGGCGACCTGGTGGACGGCCACGTCGCGTCACTGGCTCCGGCGGTGTCGGCGCTGTCCGAGCTGAAGTCGCGCCACGGCACCTACTTCGTCACGGGAAACCACGAGTATTACTGGAGCGACGCGGCCTGGGCGGAGGCGCTGGAGGGCATGGGGGTGCACGTGCTGCGCAACCGCCACGTGCGCATTGGTGACGCGGCCGCGTCGTTCGACCTGGTGGGCGTGGACGACTGGTCAGCAGGCAAGATGGGGTTCGCGCAAGGGTACGACCTGGCGGCGGCGACAGCGGGGCGGGACTCCGACCGGGCCTCGGTGCTGCTCGCGCACCAGCCGTCGAACTGGAAGGTGGCGGCACAGCAGGGAATGGGCTTGCAGCTCTCCGGGCACACCCATGGGGGACAGTTCTTCCCATTCACGCTGGCGGTCTCCGCCATCTGGGAGCATGACGCGGGTCTGTTTCATGAAGGAGACCGGCATCTGTATGTCAGCCGGGGAACAGGCTTCTGGGGTCCGCCGCTGCGCGTCGGAGCGCCGCCAGAGATTGTCCGGGTGACACTGTTGGCGTGATGCATAGATTCGCCGGGTATGGCCAGGGAACCTGCCCAGCGAGAGCTGAAACAAGAGCGTGCCGCGCGCACGCGCATGGACATTCTGGAAGCGGCCATTCAACTCTTCGCGCGCCGGGGGTTCCTCGCCACGACGATGGCGGACTTATCCCGCGCCATCCGGATGACGCCCGGAGCGCTGTATTGGCACTTCCCCACCAAGGAAGACCTGCTGCTGGCTGCGATTGAGGAGTTGCACCAGCGCTGCGTCCGCGAGTTCCGGCTGCTGGGGAACTACCAGGAGCTCTCCGCGCAAGAGCAGTTCCAGTCCATCTCCGAACGAGCGCACCTGCTCCTGCGCGAGCACCGCGAATACGGCATCTTCTTCGCGATGCTCGCGGCCGAGGCCGCCGACTCAAACGACCAGGTCGCGGAGGCCATCCGGGCCAAGCTGGACCTCTACGCGACGACGCTGGAGGACATCATCCGTCACGGGCAGCGGACGGGAGAGTTCCGGCAGGACGTGGATGCGCGACATACGGCCCACAGCCTGCTGGGCGGATTCCTGGGCGTGCTCATGCACCAGAACCTCTTCCGCGCCTCCATGGACTTCGACCTGCCGGTGTCCGCGCTCAGCATGTTGATGACGGCTGGAATCGCGCCACCCTCCACACCTGGGTAGACAGCAGAGCGTCCAGCCCATCCGACATCATTCGTCCCCGCTTGTGATTGTTCTCAAGCGCGGCAAACCAAGGCCGTGCACGGCTCCTGACTCATCCAAACAGGGCATCCCAAATGAAACGGGCGGGACCCCAAGTCAGGGTTCCGCCCGTTCCGAACCTCACGGGGACAGGGCCAACACTTCAGCCCCGCCCCCTTGCTGCCTGACGGCTACCCGATTCAACTACGGCGCCGCGGTGATGACGTTCGCCGCGCCCGGGGTGACGGTCGTGGTGAAGGTGAAGTCATCGACGTTCACATCCGTGTCGGTCGAGTCCGCGTCCCGGCACAGCGAGCCCTGCGCGGTGTTGCTGTCCGCCAGGTCCTTCGTGTCCGCGCTCCCCTCACGCAGGTCGAACTTCGTCTCCGTCCCTTCGATGGAGGCGTCCACCACGTGCCCCTCGTAGGAGAGGGAGTCAATCAGCGCATCCGTGGCTTCGTCGTACAGGGCCACGCCGTCCGGAGCACCGTTCTGGATGAAGTCGGTCGTCCCCCGCTGCAGCGTGTGCACACCGGCACGCCCCGCGAGCGGCTCAACGACGGTGGCAGGGCCCACGACCAGGTACTCCCGAGGCCCCAGGACGCCCCCGTTGACCTCCGCCAGGGCAATCTTCTGGTAGCTGGTCATGTTGTTGCCATTGACGAACACCAGGAACACGCTGCTCAGCGACGCGGGCGTGGAGGAGTTGTTGTAGATCTCCACGAACTCCACCGAGTCACCCGCGCCGACCATGTCGTAGTCCACCTCGTTGATGACGAGCCCGCCCTCCGCCGCCAGGATGACGGACACCTGAGCGGTCCGAACCTCGCCGCCGAAGCTCGCCGTGAGGAGCGCCTCGGCAGGGCTCGAGACCTCGTCGGCCGTGAAGGTGAAGGTCGCCGTCGTCGAATCCCGGGCCACCCGGACCGTGGCCGGAATGGACCCGACACCCGTCGCGGGCTCCAGGGTCAGCGCCACATCCGTCTCATCCGTCTGCGCCGGACGGTCCAGGGTCACCGTGAAGGTGAAGGTCCGGCCCGTCAGCACCGCCGCGGAGGACGGAGACAGCGAGCTCAGCGCGGGCGGCGGCGGGAGCACCGTGAGCGCGGTGGTCCGGGTGACACCGTACAGCATGGCGTACACCGTGCCCGTGCCCTCACCCTGCGCGTCCGCCGTGAAGGTGAAGGTCGCCTCCGTGGCGCCCGCCGGAATCGTGGCCGAGGCCGGCACCGTGCCGTAGTTCGTCACGCCGGCCTCCGGCACCACCACCAGCTCCACGGCCGTGTCCTGCGGCGCCGGACGGTCCACCGTGACAGTGAACGTCTGCGTCCCACCCGCCGGAATCGTCACCGCCGAGGACGGCGACAGCGCCGTCAGGCGCGGCGCGCTCTGGTCCAGCGTCACGGTGGCGCTCGCGCTGGTCGCCCCGAGGCTCGCCGTCACCGTGCCGGGCTCGGTGGCCGTGGCCGCCGCGTCCGCGATGAAGGAGAACACCGCCTCCGTGGCGTTCTCCGCCACGGTGAGCGTGCCGCTCTCCGGAACGAAGGCGCCGAAGCCCGTCGCCGGGTTCATGCTCAGCGCCACGGTGGCGTTCGCGGGAGCCGGACGGTCGAGCTGCACGGTGAAGACCACCTCGCCACCGGGCACCATCGTCACGTCGGCCGGGGTGATGCCCATGATTTCGGGCTGCTCATCGGCACCGAGCACCCGGATGGTGGCCGTCTGCGTGGAGCCCGCCAGGTCCGCCGTCAGCGTCACGCTCTGCGCGGGCGCCCCAGGCACCACCTGCACCGTCGCGGACGTCTGCCCCGCGGGGATGGTGATGCGGCCGTCCGGCACGCTCAGCGCGTCCGGGTTGGAGGAGGTGATGGTGACGTCGAGCGCCTCCGCGTACGCGGAGGACAGCGACAGCGTCAGCGCCTGCGGGAACGTGTTCACCGGCCCCGAGCCACCCATGCGCGCGTAGCCATCCGGACCGAAGCCCGTCAGCGACGGCGGCGGCAGCGGCATGTCCGCCTGGAAGCGCGGCACCAGCTTGGAGTCGTTGAAGTTGTACGTCAGCACGCCGCGCAGCGCGCCGAAGCGCGTGCCGATGGACGGCACCGGGAAGGCGTAGGCCTGGTCGTCAATCATCAGGCCCGGCTGGCCGGCATCACCCGCCTCGTTCACCAGGAACTGGCCGAACTCGTCCACCGCCGTGTTGACCGCCACGTCGCGGACCTCCACGAGCACGCCCTCCAGCGCGGAGGCGCGCAGGCCACCGGTGCGGATGTCTTCCGTCGTCACCACCACCGGCGCGGGCACCTCGTTGCCGGAGCTGCGCTTGACGTACTTGACCTCGGTCAGCTCGGGCAGGCCGAAGTAGAGCACCAGCACGCCCGTGTTGATGTCGATACGATCACCCACCGCCAGGTCACCCTTGGGCGCGTACACGTAGAGACCGGAGTTGTCCACGCTCGTGCCCGAGGGCAGCGGATACGTCTGCACCCAGTAGCCCAGGGAGCTCGCGCCACCCTTCACCACGCCGGTGACGACGACGTCGGGGATGGACACCGGCTTGCCCAGGAGCGGCAGGCTGCCGTCCACGGGCGTCTTCAGCGCGTGGATGGTCGCGGGGCAGCCCAGGTCGCCCGGGTTCGGGACGTCGGCGCACGCGTCACACGTATCACCCTTGCCGTCGCCATCCGCGTCCGCCTGGTCCGGGTTGGCCACGAACGGGCAGTTGTCCAGCCACGTCGCGATGCCGTCGTGGTCGTCGTCGCCCACGGTGAACGTCGTGCAGGCCTCCCCCGCCTCCAGCGGGCAGGAGTCGCACGCGTCGCCAATCCCATCCGCATCCGAGTCCGCCTGCTTGCCATTGTCCATGGGGCGGACGGGGTTGAAGATGGCGGGGCAGTTGTCGATGGTGTCCACCACGCCGTCGCCGTCCTTGTCCGCGTCACGAATCTCACCCGTGTAGCTGGTGGAGCTGTTCACGACGGCCGGCCAGCGCGAGTCCAGCGAGGCGCGGCGGGGCGAGCACGTCGGCTCGTTCTCCGGCGTACCGCACGCGAACAGCGGGTACTTGTGCGTGGCGCCCGAGGTCAGCGCCTCCAGGTTCTTGCCAATCTCGGACTGGAGGCACACTTCCTTCGAGGCGCCGCACACGTCCAGCGTGTCGCAGGTGTCCTCGCCACGGAGCCCGGCCATCAGCGCCTGGTCACCGTAGAGCGCCTTGCCGCCGCGCATCGTGAGCACCACGTGCTCGGGGTTCGCGGTGATGACCGCGCGGTGCGGCGAGTTGGCGAAGGCGCGGAGCTGGAAGATGGCCAGGTCGGCCACCTTGCCCTCGGCGATGCGGCCCGTCTTCTCGAACGTGTCCACCAGGTCGGACGCGTTCGACGTCACCATGCGCCACAGGTCCTGGTCACTGAAGGTCCGCGCGTAGTGCGTGCTGTTGAGGTAGTCCGCGCACTGCAGCTCGCGCAGCAGGTTCATGGAGCCGGAGCGCAGCCAGTCGGTGCCCAGCGCGATGGTGACGCCCTGATTCTTGTAGGCCGACACCATGGCCGTGTCGCCGTACAGCGAGATGTTCGAGCGCGGCGACCAGATGAGGCCGGTGCCGTTCTGCGCCATCAGGTGGATTTCCTTCGCCGTCAGGCCGATGCCGTGGATGACGGCGGTGCGCGGCTGCATCACGTTGTTCGTGCCCGTGGACAGGCAGATGAACTCGTTGTGCGCCGCCGCGGAGATGCCCTCGGAGACGTGCGGCAGGTACGCGGCCGAGCGCGGCAGCGAATCCGAGTTCGGCAGCGAGCCGTAGCCACAGCCCGAGGCAATCATGTTGCCGTTGGTGTCCCCCAACGGGAAGGTGTCGGAGTCCACCACGCCCTCGCCCAGGCCCTCCTGGAGCGCGGTGTTGTTCACGTCCACGTTGCGCAGCAGACCGGCCTGGCCGCCCGCGCCCGCCAGGGTGGTGGCGCCGGCCATCATCTGCCGCAGCTCGCCCCAGCGGACGTTGTCGGCGGCGCTGGCCGCCGGGCTGTTGATGCGCGTGTGGCCGTTGCGGCCGGTGCGCCACTCGTGGCGGTGCTCGTAGCGCTCCTCGGTGCCGACGTACGGCTCCATCGGATACGTGATGTGCTCGTGCGGGTTCACCAGGCCCGGGGAGATGACACCACCGGGGCAGGACACCTGCGTGGCCTCGGCGGCGCCCGCCGCGGCGGAGCAGTCACAGGCGGCGCACTGGATGATGCCCTGCGCGTCCACCAGCACCTGGCCGCCCACCAGCGTCTCGCCGTCCTTCAGCACCACGCCCGTGAAGAGGCGCGCCGCGGAGCCGGCCTGCGTCACCGCGCAGGTGGCGCCGTCGGGGAGCGCGGGCGCGTTCGCCGCGGGGCACTGGGTCAGCGTCGTCGTGCAGTTCGCCTGACAGCCATCACCGTCCTCGGTGTTGCCGTCGTCACAGATTTCGTCGCCTTCCAGCTTGCCGTTGCCACATACCGGGGCCGGCGCGGGCGTCGACGTACAGTCGCTCTCGCAGCCGTCGCCGTTGGTCCGGTTGCCGTCGTCACACTGCTCGCCCTGCTCGACGACGTTGTTGCCGCAGACCGCCTGCGGGTTGCAGTCCGCTCCCTCACAACCGGGCTCATCGCCGCCACATCCGGCATGGAAGAGGAGGACCGCGCCTAGCGCGGCGAGTAATAGACGTGGGGACATTCGCATCTCGTGGGTCTCCCGGCCGAGCCGGCCGGAGGGAAGGTGACAGGTCCTTGGCACGCGAAGAGCGTACCCCTTGAAACATTTCAGCGACACCTGACCGCTCAGGTCCAGTTCCCGAGCGTTCCGCACGCGCGAGTGTGCCGTGGAGTACGCCGCCCGCCTCACCTCAAGTACGGGGCGTTCAATGCCTACCTGTCGGCCTGGCCCGCACCCCGCGCCTGACGCACCGCGAGGGCCCTGCGCGCGGGCGCCGCACGCGCTACAAGCCGCTGCACGCTTCAACATCACCGGGAGTCCGCACCGTGGACGTCGCCGTCCTCACCTATGACGCATTGCCTCAACTCGACGCGTACGACGCGTCGCTGCTGCCCGCGCTCGCGGCCCTGGGCGTGGATGCGCGCCCCGTCGTCTGGGATGACCCGGCCGTGGACTGGAAGGCGGTGCGGCTGGCCCTGGTGCGCAACACCTGGGACAGCCACCTGCGCCGCGACGCCTTCGTCGCCTGGGCGGACAAGGTGGGCCGCCTCACGCAGCTCCACAATCCCGCGCCCGTGCTGCGCTGGAACACGCACAAGCACTACCTGCACGAACTGGAGCAGAAGGGCGTCCGCGTGACGCCCACCACCTGGGTGAGCCGGGGCGACACGCTGGATGTGGGCGAGCTGGCGGGCAAGCAGGGCTGGGACGCGGTGGTGCTCAAGCCCGCCGTGTCCGCGGGCGCGCTCAAGACGCACGTCTTCCCCCGCGCGGAGGCGCACGCCGCCACCGCCCGGCTGGCCGAGCTGACCCGCGAGGGCGACATCATGGTGCAGCCCTACCTCACCGCCTTCGAAACGGAGGGCGAGCGTAGCTACGTCTTCTTCGACGGCGTCTTCAGCCACGCGGTGCGTCGGCCCCCCACGCTGCTGGACGCGCCGCGCGGCTTCTCCGAGCCCGTGGCCTTCACGCCCGACGACGCGGCCGAGCTGCGGCTGGCGGAGTCCGTGCTGGAGGCGGTGGGGCGGCCCCTGCTCTACGCGCGCGTGGACGTGGCCACCGACAACGCGGGCCGCTCACGCCTCCAGGAGCTGGAGGCCACCGAGCCGCGCCTGTTCCTGTCGCTGGACGCGGGGGCCGCGGACCGGCTGGCCCGCGCCATCGCCGCGAAGCTGTGAGGCCCCGGCTACAGGCCGCACACCGCCGGGTCCGCGTTGCGGAAGCTGCACAGCAGCTTCGGCAGGCGCCGCTTCCAGAAGAACCAGTCGTGCTCGGCGCCGGGCTCGTTCCAGTGGGCCACGCTGTAGCCGCGGCCGCGCAGCGCCTCCACGAACTGGAGGTTGGACTGGCAGTCGTCGCCGCCCTCCTCCCCGTCCCGCGTGCAGCCCGCCACGGGCGAGCCATGGTCCACGTAGAAGCGCACCGGCACCACCGGCTCCTGGCCCGCGCGGACCACCATGGCGTTGCCGTCGTCGCGGTCCACCTCGCCGTCGTGCGGCCAGAACAGCGTGCCGGACTGGGTGCCCACGAAGCCGAACGTCTCCGGCATCTGGAAGCCCGCGTAGACGGACATGAGGCCGCCCAGGGACGCGCCGGCGATGCCCGTCTCCCGCGGCCCCGTCTTCACCCGCCAGGCCGCCTCCACGCGCGGCATCAGGTCGTCGCGGATGAAGGCCAGGTAGTCATCCCCGCGCGGCGTGGGCCACTCCGGCGCCCGGGCGGGCGGGAAGGTGTACTGCGCCAGGCGCACGGCCTGGTCCGGCAGCGCGATGAAGACGAGCACCGCGGCGTCCCGCGGCCGCGCCGCGTAGTGTGAATCCGCCGCCTCCGCGAAGGACTCGCGCGTCAGGCTCTCGTTGCCGTCGTGGAGGTACATCACCGGCAGGGCCGGGCACTCCGGCCCGTCATACGCCGCCGGCGTGTAGACGAAGACGTCACGCGCGTCGCCCAGCGCCGTGGCGGGCACGCCGTACCACGCGGTGAGGCGGCCCTTCGCGGCGTCCTGGAGCCCGGGGTAGACGAGCGAGTTGAACTGCCCCACGTCGTAGCGGTTGAGGTTGTCCCACGCCACGTGACGCGCGCCCGGGTCGGCGACGAACTCGCCGCCCTTCACCAGCTTGTACGGCTGCGGCCCGGTGCGCGGCACCTCCACCTCCGCCACGTACAGGTCCGTGTCCCGCACCTGCACCAGCGGCGTGGCCGTGGCGGACCAGCCGTTGAAGTCACCGGCGATGAAGGTGTCCCGGCCGGCCTCGCCCCGCACGAAGAAGGCCACGCGGGGCCGGCCCGCCTGGGCGTCACTCACCAGGGGCCTGCCGCCCTGCGCCTCCACCTGCGCCACGAAGCGGTCGATGGCCTCCGTGCGCTGCCGGGGCGACGTGGCGCGGCTCATCTCCAACTGCAGCCCGGTCAGCAGCGACAGGGGCGCGTTGTGCACCGTCGTGGAGCGCTGGCAGGCCCAGGGCTCCTGCGTCCCCGCGTCCGGGCGCGTGCCGGCGTCCGGGTACGTCTCCGTGTGGGGAGGCGGCGACGCGGGAGGCGGCGTGGAGTCGTCGTCACAGGCCGCCAGCACGGCGGCGACGCAGAACACGGCAGCGAGCAGACGGCGCATCGAATCTTCCAGGAGGCGGGGGGTTGCCTCGCCAGGGCAGGGAACCTGCGACAGGAGGCGCGCGCGGGTGTACTACAGGGGTCGGCACAGGCGCGAGTGGGGCCCTCCCACCCCGCATCTGGCCATTCGTGGACACCCGTGTTCCCTTCCGTGCGCCTTGTCGGGCCACGGCGGCGGAGGAAGGTTATTCAACCCGCATGGCTCGCGCTCTGCTGCTCTCGCTGCTCGTGCGGCAGCACATGGCTCTCAAGGAGAAGTTTCGCGCCAAGTACCCACACCCGTGGCTGGTGTGGGAGGCGGGCGCGTGGAATGTCCCCGAAGTCGTGGAGGGCAACATCGCCGCCACGCGGCTGCCGCTGACGGACCTGCGGGACTGCCTGCCCGCCGGAGACGCCCTGTGCTTCGAGCTGGTGGGGCAGACGGACGGCGGCCCGCTGCGGCTGGGCCGTGCTTCGAACAACGCGCTGGTCGTCAATGACGCCACCGTGTCCCGCGAACAGCTCCACCTGGCCCCCACCCTGGAGGGCCGCTGGGAGGTGACGCGCGCGGCAGCGTCCCGTCCGGTGACGCTGGGCGGCGCGGCGCTGGAGCCGGAGCACCCCACCGTGCTCCAGCCCGGCGTCCAGCTCCTCGTGGGCGACGTGCGCCTCACCTTCCACGAGGCGGAGGACTTCAACGAGCGCATTGGCCGCATCGCCGCGCAGGTGCTGGCGCAGACGGCGGCGCCACGCTGAGCCCGCACGGCCCCGCCTCCCGGGCGGGGCCACCTACGGCGTGACGGCGCGCGCCCGGCTCTTCTTGCCCGACGCGCGCTGCGTCCCCGCCGCCGGGGGCTGCCGGGGCGACGGCAGCGCCTTCACCAGCGGCACCTCCAGCTCCGCGTGCGTGTCCAGGTCCACCATCCGCTCCAGCGGGGCATACCCGGCCAGCTCCACGCGCAGCTTCAGCGGCGCGCCCTCTCCGGCCACCTGCTTCACCAGCGGCGTCACCCCCAGCAGCTCGCCCGTGTCCAGGCGCAGCACCTGCGCCCCCTCCGGGAAGGAGCGCACGGTGAGCGTGACGGGCGGATGGCGCTGGGGCGTCGCGGTGGCCGCGCCCACGGGCGGAGCCGGGGCCTCGGCGGGCGCCGCCCCCTGGGCCACCGCGGGCGCGGGCTCCGGCCGCATGCCGGACCAGGTCACCACCGCGGCCACCACCACCAGCGCCGCGGTGCCCACCGACAGCACGGCCCGGCGGTGCCAACGCCCCGTCACCGGCACCCGCTGCGTGGGCCGCTCGGAGGCCTCCAGCGCCACGTCCGCGGGCGTCAGCGCCTCCGCGGACGCGGGCAACAGCAGGAGCGCCGTCGTCACCTCCGCCAGGCTCTGCGGCCGGGCCTCGGGCTCCTTCGACAGGCAGCGCATCACCAGCGCCGCGAGCTGCGGCGGCACGGCCTCGCCCGACGGCAGGTGCGAGGGCAGCGGCGGCGGCGGCTGGGTGATGATCTGCACCACCAGGTGGCCGAAGGCCGGCGCCTGGAAGGGCGGCTTGCCGGCGATGAGCTCGTACAGGACGTTGCCCACCGCGTAGATGTCCGAGCGCGCGTCCACCGGCAGGCCCGCGGCCTGCTCCGGCGCCATGTACGCGGGCGTCCCGATGATGGTGCCGTCCACCGTCCCGGTGGTGCCCCCCTCGGCGGTGAGCAGCTTCGCCACGCCGAAGTCCAGCACCTTCACGAAGTCCGGCTGGCCCGCCCGGTGGATGACGAAGAGGTTGTCCGGCTTCACGTCGCGGTGCACCACGCCCACCTGGTGGGCCGCGCCGAGCGCCGCGCACACCTGCACCACGAAGCGCTGGATGCGCGCCAGCGTCAGCGGCTCCGCCTGCGCCAGCGCGCTCAGGCTCTGGCCCCGCAGCAGCTCCATCACGCAGTAGACGTGCCCGCCCGTCGCGCTCTCGTCGACGAAGTCGAAAATCTCCACGATGTGCTCGTGGTTGATTTGATTGACGGTGCGCGCCTCCTGGAAGAAGCGCTGCACGAAGCCGCCGTCCCGAGCGTGCTCCGGCCGCAGCACCTTGAGCGCCACCTGGCGCCCCAGCCGCGTGTGCCGCGCCTGGAACACCCGGCCCATGGAGCCCTCCCCGAGGAGCTGCTCCAACTGGTAGTTCCCCAGCGTGGAGCCCTCCTGGAGCCCGTCATTGGCGCTGGGCCCCGCGTCACTCATGGGGGCCTCGGCACGGGACGGCACGGTCTGCATGAAGGCGTCATCGGAGCCCATGGTGAGAAGAAATTTCCACGTCCCAGGCAAACAGCAACCCTGGATCAACACTCTGTCTTCCCATGTACGCCACCCAGCCTCGGAGAGTGCGGGATGGCGGACAGTGGTGCACGGAGCGCATGGCCATCATTCGCAGAGCGAGTTGCTCCGACACGTGCCGGCGGCGCCATCCGGCCGCGTGCACGGCTGGTCGTTGCAGTCCTCCAGGTCCCGGCAGTCGGAGAAGCCGTCCCCGTCGTCGTCCTCGCCGTTGGCGCAGTCCCGCTCCTGACGGCGCTCGCAGACGCCATTCACACAGTCCTGGAGGAAGGTGCAATCGTTGTTGCACGCGCCGCAGTGGCCCGGGTCCGTCTGCAGGTCGAAGTCCTCGTCCGCCGCCCCGTCGCAGTCGTCATCCAGGCCGTTGCAGCTCTCAATGGCCGGCAGGACCTGCCCCACGCACGCGGTGCTGTTATCCTGGGTGCAGACAGACTCACCCGCCTGACAGAGCCCCACGTCGCGCGTGCCCTCCGGGCCCGTGTAGCAAGGGGTGTCCAGGTCATCGACCAGGCCGTCGCAGTCGTCATCCACGTTGTTGCAGACTTCCGCAGGGTCCGGCAGGCAGCAGTAGCGCGGCCCGTCGTCGGGAAGGGCCGTGCAGACGTAGCCGTCGCCGCCACAGTCCACGGTCTCCGTGCACGTGTAGGGCACGTCGTCCGGGAACTCCACCCGACAGCCCGCCGCGCTGGCGACGAGCAACAGGCCACACCCCAGGCGCAGCCGGGCTTCCAAGGTCTTCATCATCTCTAGAAACTCCCGCCGACCATGAGGTGCAGGGACGTGGAGGCGCCGCCGCCCGTCCCCGGCGACAGCGACGTGGGCGCGCCGCGCGCGGGCACCAGCACCAGCCACGCCACGCTGCCCGCGGTCACCGCGCCGCCGCCCACCAGCAGCGCCGTGGCCAGGTTCGCCTGCGACTGCGCGTCCAGCCGCTCCTGGCGGGTGACGTCGAACACGCCGTCCCCGTCCGCGTCGCCCGCGCGCTTCTCCACGTCCTTGGCGGACAGGCCCATCACCACGCCCGCGCCCACCGCGGCCAGTCCCAGCAGCGCGGTGTAGAGCGCGGGCCGCTTGAACAGCGACTTGCCCGGTCCCTTCCGGGAGGAGGCCACGCCGGCCACGTCTTCATCGGGCGGCCCCTCCGGCGCCGGACCGGAGATCTCCAACATCACCTCCACCGTCTCCCGCGCGCCCGGCTGGAGGTCCAGCGTGCGCGTGCGCGTGCCGTACTCGTCCGCGGACACCTCCACCACCACCTTGCCGGGCATCTGCCGCACCTCCACGCTGCCCACGCCGATGATGCGCTCGCCCACCTTCACGACGGCTTGCGGCACGTTGACGTTCACCGTCAGCATCGCGCGCGGCCGGGCCAGCGCCGTCAGCCGCCTGGACAGCATCGCGGCGGCCTCGTTCATGAAGTCCTCGTCGCCCGGGTTGCGCCCCGTCACGGCGTCCTCGTGCACCGCGCGGCGGTCCCGGTCATAGGTCCACGTCCGCAGCGTCCAGCCCGCGTCCTCCAGCGACAGGCGCGCGGTGGTCAGCAGGTCCGCGTCCAGCAGCTCCGCGGGCTCGGCGAAGCACGCGGCCTCCGCGCAGCGCACCGCCGCGTCGTGCCCCTCCGCCAGCCGCTCCTGCGTCTCATGCAGGTCCGACGCCTGCGCCACCACGGCGGTGGCCAGCGCCCCGCGCGCCAGCGCCTCCAGCCAGGCCGGAGCCTGCTGCGCGCCCGCGCGCTCCGTGGCGTACAAGCCCACCAGCGCGAAGCGTGGCAGCAGGTCCGCGTCCGGATTGCTGGGACGCAGGTCCAACCCCATGCCCATCCCCGGCTGCTCAGCGGGGGCATCCGAGGTGAGGTCCAGGCCCAGTCCACCCTGTTCCTGGGCCCACGAGGGAGCGGCCAGCAGCGCGAGCGCCAGCAGGGCAGTGACGGGAGCAACGGAAATACGCATGTCCCCACTTGTATCGCGACGCTCCGCGCAACGGAATGAGGCGCCCCAGACGCCCCCTCTCCCGGAAAAACCCGTCAGCGGCGCGGGGCCTGGCTGCCTGCCCTGCGCGCGGCGAGCGCGCGGCTCGTCTGGGGAAGCTTGCCTTGGCCCGAAAGGGTCCGCATCTCCCACTCTATAGCGCAAGGAGACGCACGACATGGCGAATGGGACGCTCTGGATTCTGGTGGGGAACGCGAGCCGGGCCCGCCTCTTCGCGACGGACGCGAAGGCGGAGGAGGACTGGCGGCTGGTGGAGGAGTTCCGCCACGAGGAGAGCCGGGCCCATCAAGGCGAGCTGCTCAGGCAGGCGGACAACCCCAACGCTGGCACCCTGCACGGTCCCCCCGTGGAGAATGAGCCGGATGGGCGCAAGGAACTTGAGCACGACCGCTTCGCCCGCGAGCTCTCCGCGTACCTGGACCAGGGGCACGACCGTCATGACTTCGACAAGCTGGTCATCGCGGCCCCGCCAGAGTTCCTCGGGAGGATCCGCCGCATGCTGAGCACCCGGGTGCGTCAGCGGGTGCTGCTGGATGTGGGCTCGGACTACTCCAACGTCCCGGCCAAGGAGCTTCCCGACCGGGTGCCCCTTATCTAGGCGAGCAGGCGCGGGAGGGCCCTGGAGCCCCGGGGCTCTGATATAGGACGGGGGCCGACCCTTCCGGGAGGCCCCCGCACGCCCCTTGCCGCGCCACATGGCTCTTTCTCTTCCTGGAACCAAGTCCCTCCGTGGACGCCTGACGCTCTACGCCACCCTGCTGTCGGTCATCCCGCTGCTGACGCTGACCTGGCTCCAGGCCCGCAGCGCGCGGCAGGTGATGGAAGAGCAGATTCGCGCATCGCTGCTGAGCGAGGCCGAGGGCGTGAAGGACCTGCTCGAGTCCACGCTGGCCGAACGGGAGGCCAGCGCCCGCGGCTGGGCCGAGGACCCCGCCGTCCGCGCCGCGCTGCGCGGGGATGCCGCACCAGCGGACGCCATGCTGGGCGTGCTCCAGAGCCGCTACCTCACCCTCAACGGCATCGTCGTCTTCGACGACACGGGCCTCGCCGTCTCCGCCAACACCCCGGCCCTGCGCGATGAATACCTGAACCGGCGGGACGAGGTCCGGCGCAGCCCCTGGTTCACGGAGGCGCAGCAGGGGCGCACCTCCAGCGAGGGCATCACCGACGAGCACCCCATCTTCACCGGCCGCGTGCTGTCGCTGGCCTTCCCGGTGCTGGACCCCGTCTCCAAGCACCGGATGGGCGTGCTGCTGGCGGCCTTCGACTGGGCGCACGTGGACCAACTGGTGCAGCCGGCGCTGGCCCGCGCCCACCAGCGCGCGCTGAAGAGCTTCTCGCTCACCCTCCAGCGGCCGGACGGCGCCGTGCTGTACGACTCGCGCGGGGAGCGCGCCACCGCGGAGGACGCGCGGCTGGCCGTCACGGCCGTCAACGGCGCGGACGTGCGCGACGTGGCGGATGGCTGGCACTTCGTGGCGCGGGTGGACCCGGTGGAGGCCTACGCCCCGGTGGAGCGCGTCCGCCGGGTGGCGCTGCTGATGGCCGTGGGCTTCATCGTGCTGGCCGTCGTGGGCGCGTGGCTGCTGTCGCACCGCATCTCCGGCCCGGTGCTGGCCCTGCGCGCGGCGGTGACGCGGCTGGTGAGCGAGGGCGACCTCACGCAGACGCTGGACGTGAAGGCCGGCAACGACGAGGTGGGCGAGCTGGCCGGCGCCTTCGGCCTGCTGGTGTTCCAGCTCCGCGAGACGGCGCAGAGCCTGCACACCGGCACGCGCGTGCTCAGCGAGACGGTGGCGGAGCTGCAGACGGCGTCGGCGCAGCAGGAGCGCAACGTGGCCCGCCAGGCCGCCGCCCTCCAGCAGACGCAGGTGACGGCGCAGGAAATCAAGCAGACCTCGCTGCTGGCCTCGGAGAAGGCGGAGGACGTGCTCAAGCGCGCCTCCGCGGCCGAGGAGGTGGGCCGCGCGGGCGAGGGCGCCATCCGCGACAGCCTGGGCGGCTTCTCCGAAATCCTGTCGCAGGCCGAGCAGATGACGGAGCGCATCGCCCAGCTCAACGAGCGCACCCAGCAGATTGGCGGGATTACCCAGACGGTGAAGGACCTGGCGGACCAGTCCAACATGCTGGCGCTCAACGCCGCCATCGAGTCCGTCCGCTCCGGCGAACACGGCAAGGGCTTTGGCGTGGTGGCCCGCGAGATTCGCAGCCTCGCGGACCAGTCCATCCAGGCCACCGACCGGGTGCGCGAAATCCTGGGTGATTTGAGCGGCGCCATCCTCTCCACCGCGAAGATGACGGAGACGGGCTACACCCACATGGAGGCCGGCCTGGAGCAGGTGCGGGGCACCGGCGAGCGGCTGAAGGAGCTGGCCGCCATCATCCAGGACAACGCCACCGCGGTGCGGCAGATTGCCGGCGCGGTGAACCAGCAGAACGCGGGCATCACCCAGATTTTCAGCGCCGTCACGGACCTGTCCTCCATGATGAACGACACCCAGGAGAGCCTGACGGCCACCACCCGGGCGGCGAAGCTGCTCCAGGACGTGTCCGAGCAGATGCAGGACGTGGCCCGCGCCTACCGCATTTGAAGGAGCATCCATGGCGAAGGTGAAGGCAGTGCTGCTGGACCTGGGCAACGTCCTCGTCTTCCACGACAACGCCCTGCTCTTCTCCCGGCTGGGCGCCCACGCCGGCCTGGAGGCGGCGGAGGTGGCCCGGCGCCTGACGGGCGCGGGGTGGACGGACGCCAACCGCGGCATCCTGGGCGCGGAGGGCATCCGCCAGGACGTCTGCCGCGCGCTGGACGTGGACCTGCCCATGGAGACCTTCGCGCCGCTGTGGAGCAGCCACTTCACGCTGCATGACGCGGTGCTGCCGCGCGTCGAGTCGCTGGCGGGGCGGGTGCGCCTGGGGCTGGTGTCCAACACCAACGCGCTGCACGTGGCCTACCTGCGCCCGCTGCTGCCGGTGCTCCAGCGCTTCGACAGCGTGGTGATGAGCTGCGAGGTGGGGCACGTGAAGCCGGAGCCGGCCATCTTCCGGCTCGCGCTCACGGGCGTGGGCTGCGCGCCGGAGGAGGCCGTCTTCTTCGACGACCTGCCCGAGTTCGTCCAGGCCGCCGAGGCCGTTGGCATCCTGGGCCGGCTCTTCACGACCGCCGACGCGTTCGACGCGCAGCTCAAGGCCCTGGGCCTATGAAGCTGGGCGGCTACGTCCTGCACCGGAACAACCAGGACACGCTGGAGCCCTGTCTGCGCGGGCTGCTGGCCCTCTGTGATGACGTGGTGGCGCTGGACTCCGGGGCCACGGACGGCTCGGCGGAGCTGGCGCGCTCCCTGGGCGCGCGCTCCGTGCCCCACGCGTGGCGGGGCTACGGCGCCGCGCGCGACGCGGCGGTGCGGGCCCTGGCGCCGTGTGACTACGTCTTCTTCCTCGACTCGGACGAGCACCTGGGCCCCGAGGCGGTGGAGGCGCTGCGCGCGTGGAAGGCCTCCTCCCCCACCGAGGCCGTGTACCGGCTGCCCCGCCGCGACTGGGCCGAGCTGGGCGCGCGCCGCTTCCGCTACCGCACGCAGTGGCGGGCCCGGCTGGTGCGCCGGGACAAGGCCGTGTGGCGGCCGGAGCAGATTGTCCACGAGGCCTTGCCGAAGATGGCGGGCGGGCGCGTCCACGCCTTCATCGAGCACCGCTTCGCCACGTCGGTGGAGAACCGCGCGGTGAAGGAGGACCGCTACGCCCTGCTGTGGGCCCTGCGCGCGCACGCCGAGCAGCGGCGCCTCAAGCCCGTGGGCGTGCAGCGCGTGGCGTCCTGGGTGCGCGACTGCATGTTGAAGGGCGCGCTGTGGCGAGGCGGCGCGGGGGCCTCGCGGCTGGCGTGGGCCGTGGCGGGCTACCACGCCACGAAGTACGCGTACCTGCGCGAGCTGCAACAGGGCCGCTATCCGGAGCTGACGCGCATCTACGCGGAGGGCCGCTACGACGAGCTGTTCGCGCGCGTCCGCGACGGCGCGCTCGGCTGACGGCCGCGAGTGAAGCGAGGCGGGACCACCGCCCCGCTCCCCTCCCAGCGAAGGGTCAGTCGTACTTCGCGATGCCGGGCTCGCCCCTGCCCTCCTCGGTCCACTTCTGGAGCGCGGGCAGCGCGAGCACGGTGTCGCGGTAGGCCGCGCTCACCGCGTCCAGCTCCACCCCGTAGGTGACGAAGCGCGTGACGACGGGGGCGTAGAAGGCGTCCGCGATGGAGAAGCGGCCGAAGAGGAAGGGCCCGCCCTGGCCGAAGCGGCCGCGGCAGTCGTTCCAGATGGCCTGGATGCGGGCGATGTCCTCCGCCACGCCGGGCGCGCGGCCCTTGCCCGGATTGCGCGCGCGCAGGTTCATGTTCATGTGCTGCCGGAGCGCGGCGAAGCTGGAGTGCATCTCCGCGGTGACGGCGCGGGCCACGGCGCGGGCCGCCGTGTCCTGGGGCCAGAGCTGGGCCTCGGGGAAGGTCTCCGCCAGGTACTCACAGATGGCCAGCGAGTCCCAGATGCTCAGGTCGCCGTGCTGGAGCACCGGCACGCGCCTGCTGGGGGAGTACCGGGCAATCCGCTCATCCGTGTCCGGCACAGCGAGCGGAATCACCACCTCCTGGAAGGGCTGTCCCGTGTGGGCCAGCGCGAGGTAGGGCCGCAGGGACCAGGAGGAGTAGTTCTTCGAACCAACGACGAGCGTGAGCTGGGGCATGGGGCGGCCTCTATAACGCCGCACACCCAGGCCCGCCCGCGCTTGTGCGCGTCAGTACGCCGCGCTCCGGCGTCCCAGGAAGGAGCGCATGCGCGACAGCAGCGGCACCCGGCGGCGGTGCTCGGGCGGGTCGATGCGGTAGACGGCCACGGGCAACCGGATGTTCTTCATCTCTCCGCGGCCCAGGCGAACCGGCGGTGAAGCCAGACGGCCCTCCACCTGACGCGCCACCGTCTCACTGACATAGAGCGTGCCGGGGCGGGCCAGCGCTTCGATGCGCGCGGCCAGGTTCACGCCTTCGCCAAACACCTCGCCGTCGCGGTGGACCACCAGGCCCAGGTGGACACCCACGCGGAGGACCACCCGGCGCTCGGCGGAGACATCTCCGTTGCGGGTCTCCAGCGCGCGCTGCAACTCCAGACCGAAATCCACCGCGGCGGGGCCCCCCTCGAACTCCAGGAGGAAGCCATCTTCCAGCCGCTTCACCTCGCGCCCTCCATGGCGCGGCAACAACTCACGAACGAGCAACGCGTGCTCGTCCCGCAGGTCGTCCTGGAGCGACTCGTCACGCCATGAGAGCCCGTCAGGCCCTTCAATGCCCGTGAAGAGAATCGCCGATAGTTTCCCGGGTTCCGGAGCCTCCGCCACCATCGTGCATCCCCTTTTCCCCCCGGCACAGATTGTCATGGATGCTACATCACACAGGGCTCCCGGTCCCAGTCGGGCCCCCCTCCCGACTGGAACCGGGCCCTGGACAGCCATCCGCCCCGGGGCGACGTGGCCGCACACGGTGGGTGCACCGGCGCTGGAAGGCTCCCCCCGGGGGCCTCTTGCCCCTCTGCGCCCCATACGCACGGTGTTGGACGTGACACGAGCCGATGTGTCAGTCCTCATCAGGATACGGAAACACTGACGCGCCGCACCAACACCCTGGTGCGTCCTGTCGAGGCGTGTCGGGCGACGAACTCACCAGGTGGGGTTCGGTCCGGGGCCGGACAGGACACGGCCCCCCGGTCCCACCGGCCGACACGGGCAGCGGCGCCGGAGGGCCGGCTTCACGCTCGCGGTGAACCTCGTGGGCCGGGGCAACGGCATGACGGACAGCGCGGCGGCCAGGCCGCGTGACGCCCGCGAGGCCATCCTGCTCGGCCGCAAGCCGGGCTGGGCGCCAGCGGGGCGAGGCACGTCCTGGCCACTGCCCGAGCACGGCCTGAAGCTCGCGGCGCGCACGGTCATCCCGCCGGACACCGCCGCGGCCTGAAGCAGGCCCCTACTCCGCGACTGGCACGGCGCGCTGCCCTGGCGCGTCCACGCGGGGAGCCGGTCGTGGCCACACGGCGAAGGCCACGGCGACCACGAGCGCCACCATGATGACCACCGTGAGCGGGGTCAGCTTGCGCTTCGGCGCAGCCGCGAGCACGCCTGGCGAGCCGGACTGGGCGACGCCCGTCTTCGAGCGCAGCAGCACGGTGGACCCCACGGCCCCCGAGTCGGGCGCGGGCGCTCCAGCGCGGACCGCGTCCGGCGGCCGGCCGCCACCGGCCTGGCCCGCGACCACGGGGGACCTCGCGATGGGCGCGGGCGCTCCAGCGCGGACCGCGTCCGGCGGCCGGCCGCCACCGGCCTGGCCCGCGACCACGGGGGACCTCGCGATGGGCGCGGGGACCCCCTTCGGCGGCGCGACGCCGGCCTGCGCGCTGCCCGCGGGCGGTGGCGGGTGCGGCGTGCGGGTGCGGCGCACGTCCGGGGAAGGCGCCGGGACGGGCTTCTCCGCGGGGGCGGGCCCCTGAGGGGGATTGGGTCCCCGGGACGCGGACACGCCTCCGTCTGGCACAGCGGCCGCGGGCGCCTTCACGCCGGGCACGGCGCCGTCCCGGGGCGTTGGGGCGCGCGCCACGGGCGCGGCCTTCGGATTCCGGACGCCCGGCCCCGGAGGCGCCACGGCCGGCGGCCTGGCCACCGGCGAGCGGGCGATGGGCGCGGGCACGACCTCCGCTCGCGCCACGGCGGGCTTCGGCGGCGGGGCCTCCATCAAGGGCACGGGCATCGGCTCGGCGATGGTGGCGGCGTCGTGCGAGGAGCCGACCACCGACACCGGCGCGGCCAGGCTGACCGTCTCCGTCTCCCGGAAGGCCGGCTTGCCGGCCTCGGGCCGCGCGCCCTCGTCACCGTCCGCCCCCGGGCGCCTGCCAGGCACCGTCTCCGGCTTCGACGCCGGCGCCACCGAGAGCCGCGGCGTGCTCAGCGGCGTGAGCATCGGCACCTCGCCCATCGTCTGGAGCGCGCGGCCCGTCAGCGCGGTGATGAAGCCCCCCACCTCCGCGAAGCGGTCCTCGGGGCGCTTCTCCAGCGACTTCTCCACCGCCGCGATGACATGGTCCGGCAGCCCGGACACCAGCGCCTCCAGCGGCTCGGGCGGGTCATAGACGATGCGGTAGATGAGCTCCGGCAGGCTGCCGCTGTCCCGGAACGGCAGCCGGCGCGCCAGCATCTCGTAGACCAGGCACCCGAAGGCGAAGATGTCCGTGCGCGGGTCCACCTCGCCGTTCTTCCCGGTGGCCTGCTCGGGCGCCATGTACTGCGGCGTGCCCAGCAGGATGCCGCCCTGGGTGTGCACGCTCTGCGAGTCAATGACCTTGGAGATGCCGAAGTCGAGCAGCTTCACGTGCTCCATCACCATGCCGCCCACCTCGGTGGGGACGAGGAACACGTTGCCCGGCTTGAGGTCGCGGTGGACGATGCCCGCGCGGTGCGCGGCCTGGAGCGCCGAGCCCATCTGCCGCGCGCAGGAGAAGACCTCCTCCAGCGTCATGGGGCCCTTGCGCAGCCGGCGCGACAGCGGCATGCCGCGCAGGCACTCCATCACCATGTACGGCGAGCCGTCCTCCAGGCTGTCGAAGTCGAGCACCTCGACGATGTTCGGGTGGCCCAGCTTCGAGGCAATCTCCGCCTCGCGCCGGAAGCGCACGAACACCTCCGGCCCCATCCCCGCGTCGTGCCGCAGGACCTTGATGGCCACCTGCCGCCCTGGCAGCCGCAAGTGATTGGCCAGGAAGACGGTCCCCATGCCACCCCGGCCGAGGACGCCTGCAATCTCATACGTCTCCCTCAACACCGTGCCGAGGGGGATGTCACTGGGTTTCGTGGGAGCCATGAAGAACCGGATTTCAGCCTTGCGCCGGATTCTATCCTGCTCCCTCTGACATGCCCTGGCCACTGGGGCCAGGGCGTTCAAAAGGCCCAAATCCCGTTCACGAAACCTCTCAGGTCTTGAGAGCCGCGACTATTTCGCGGGGACCACGGCGGCGTCGCTCGCGGCGCGCAGCTCGTCGACCACGCGCCTGGCGCCGTAGACGTGCTCCAGACCGGCCAGGATGCCCTCGCCGTGCACGGCGACCGCGCGGTTCGTCTCCGGCACGTAGGCGTACCTGCCACCGAGCGAGTGGAGGTTTCCGTCGAAGATGAGCCCCACCACGCGCCCGTCGCGGTCCACCAAGGGCGAGCCGGAGTTGCCGCCGATGATGTCGTTGGTGGTGGCCACGTCGAACGGCGTCTGGGGCGGCACCTTGCCGCGCGCCTTCAGCCAGGTGTCCGGGAGCTTGTACGGGTCCTTGCCGGTGTGCCGCTCATACGCGCCGCCGAAGGTGGTGAGCGCCGCCACGGGGCGGCCGTTCTCCTCCCAGCCCTTCACCTGTCCGGCGTTGAGGCGCAGGGTGAAGGTGGCGTCCGGGTAGCCGGCGGTGCCGTACACCGCCAGGTGCGCCTTGGCGATGCGCTCGCCGTTGCGCTTGAGCACCGCCTCCACCGTGTCCTCGTAGCGCCTGCGGGCCGCGCGGGCCTCCGCGTCCACCTTGCGCGCGAAGAGAATCATCGGGTCCTTGGAGGCCTCCACCGCCGCCTTGCCGCCCTTGAGCAGCGCGGCGCGCACCTTCACGTCGCCCAGCTTCGTGCCCCGCACCAACGCCTTCGCGAGGTCCTCGGGGGCCTCGCGCCCGAGCACCCTCTGGACGAACGGGTCATCGGCGCCCAGCGTCTCGCGCACGCGGGTAAGGCCGAAGGTGAGCAGCTTCTGGTCCAGCTCGAGCGTAATCGGCGCGGCGCGCAGCAACCGCTGCTCCAGCGAGGGGAGCTGCGCCTGGGAGTACTCGCGCAGCCGCTCCGCGTTGGGCTTCTCCTTCTCCTCGGCCACGCGCACCAGGTGCCGCGCCATGCGGAAGAGCTCGGAGGGATAGGCGTCCCCCGCCTCCTTCATCCGGTACTCCGGCAGCATGCGGCGGTACGCGTCGAGCGCCTGGGCAATCTCCTCCCACGCGCCGTCGGTGGCGGCCTTCACCTGCGCGTTGCCCTCCACCTTCTTACGCAGCGCCGCCTCGTCCTCGCGCTTGCCCGCCAGCAGCGCCGGGTCCGCCAGCGCCTGGAGCCGGCCCCGCAGCGCCTTCAGCCCGTTCTCCACGCCCCGCTGCAGGGAGCGCGTGGTGCGGAAGCGCTCCGCCGAACCGCCCGCGTACTCGCGCAGCATGCCGCGCAGCTCCGCGAGCTGGAGCAGCGTGTACGGCAGGTTGACGTCGCGCTGGAACTCCAGCTCGGCGACGGTGGCCTTGCGCTCGGTGCCGCCGGGGTGGCCCGACACGAAGACGAGGTCGCCCTCCTTCGCGCCCTGCTTCGCCCACGGCAGGAAGTGCGGGCTCTTCGCGGGCGCGTTGTCCCGCCACACGCGCAGGAAGGCCGCGTCGAAGCCGAAGCGCGGGAAGTTGAAGTTGTCCGGGTCCCCGCCGAAGGCGGCCATGGAGAACTCGGGCGCGAAGACGAGCCGCACGTCCTGGAAGCGGCGGTACTTGTACAGGTGGTACTTGCCGCCGTTGAAGAGCGTCACCACGTCACAGCGCACATCACCGGAGGTCGCGCAGGCGGCCTCCACCGCGGCCGTCTCCTTCTTCAGCGCGGTGTTGAAGGCGGCGCCGGTGAGGCCCTTCGTCGCCGCGTTCATCCGCGCGGTGACGTCCGTCATCTCCACGAGCTGGTTGGCCTCCACCTTGGGGCAGCGCAGCTCCTGCGCAGGGCTTTTGGCGTAGAAGCCCCTGGCCAGCAGGTCCTTCTTCGGCGAGGACAGGTCCTCGATGCAGCCGCGGATGCAGTGGTGATTGGTCATCACCAGTCCCTCCGGCGACACGAAGCTGGCGGAGCAGCCGCCGGCCAGCCGCACCGAGCCGAGGCGCACGTGGTCCAGCCACGCCTGCGTGGGCGTGAAGCCGTGGGCCTTGTTCACCGCGTCGGAGGGAAAGGCGTCGTAGGTCCACATTCCCTCGTCCGCGGCGGCGGGGAGGGACAGGAGCAGGCCGATTGCGAGCAGTCTGCGATCCACGTGCGGGCGTCCTTCTGTCGTGACTGTGAGTGGGGGTTGCCGGCTCTGGGCTTGACGGCCGGCGCGCGTCAACCTCCGGGCGGAGGACGCATTCCCCACAGGTATCATGCGCCGCGTCAGATATGGTGCGGGCAATGTCCGGCAAGCATCGCGTCTACCTCGTCCCCGGGTTTTTCGGCTTCATCAACCTGGGCGAGCTCATCTACTTCGGCCACGCCCTGGACTACCTGAAGGCGGAGCTGGCCCGAAGACAGGTGGAGTCGGAGGTCATCATCGTGCTCTCCCACCCCACGGCCTCCATCCGCACGCGCACCGCGGACCTGCTCAAGGCCGTGCAGGAGACGGCCGCCGGAGATGACGGCCCCATCCACCTCATCGGCCATTCGACGGGGGGGCTGGACTCGCGGCTGTTCGTCAGCCCCGGCGCGCAGGTGGCGGAGGGCCTGGACCTGGAGCCCTTCGCCAGGCGCGTGCGCACGGTGACGTCCGTCTCCACGCCGCATGCGGGCACGCCGCTGGCCACCTTCTTCATGGGCCTGTTCGGCCAGCGCATCCTCAAGCTGCTGTCGCTCTTCACGGTGTACGTGCTGCGCTTCGGCCGGCTGCCGCTGCGCGTGGTGTTCCGCTTCGGACACCTGCTGGCGCGGGCGGATGCCCAGCTCGGGTGGAAGCCCACGCTGCTGGACCAGCTCTATGACCAGCTCTTGGGGGACTTCTCCTCGGAGCGCCGTGACGCGGTGTCGAAGTTCCTGAGCGACGTGGGCAACGACACCTCGCTGATTCCGCAGCTCACGCCGGAGGGCATCGACCTGTTCAACGCCAGCACGCTGGACAGGCCCGGCGTGCGGTACGGCTCGGTGGTGACGCAGGCGCGGCCGCCGTCGCTGCGCACGCGCATGGCGGCGGGCCTGGACCCCTACGCGCAGCTCACGCACACCATCTACGCGCTGACGTACGGGCAGACGCAGCGGATGCCGCTCACCGCGCTGCCGCTGCACACGCCCGCGCAGACGGCGGCGTTGGTGCAGGCCTATGGCGCGATGCCGGGGCCCACCGCGTGTGACGGCATCGTCCCCACGCGCTCGCAGGTGCACGGCCGGGTGCTGGCCGCGGTGCGCGCGGACCACCTGGACGCGATTGGCCACTTCGACCAGCCCGCGCACCAGCCGCCGCACGTGGACTGGCTCATCTCCGGCTCCGGCTTCCGCAGGCCCCAGTTCGAGGCGACGTGGAAGAGCATCGTCGACTTCCTGCTGGAGGATGAGCAGCAGTCTGGCGTCCGTCAGTAGACGCCAATCAGGTGAATCTGCACGCGCGGATTGCCCAGGTATTCCTCCAGCCGCCATCGGCTGCGCATCCCGTCATCCCGGATGCCCAGGCCCCCTCCGGGCGCGGGCGCCTCGGCGCTGGCCAGCGCGTCGCGGAGCTGGGACACCGCCCAGGTGTCGAACCTCGGGTCGCCGGAGCCCTCGAGCACCTTGAGGTCGAGCAGCTTCCCGTCCCGCGCCTGCCAGACCTCGACGATGGCCTTGAGCGCGAGCACCGGCGTGGTGACGTCCACCATGTACATGTTGGCCGCGCGCCCGGCCTCGACGGCCGCCTGCATGCGGTTGCGCTGCTCCAGCCGGTGGTCCCGCGGCTCGGAGATGATGGGGCTGCCTGTCTTTCCAAAGCGGGCAATGGCATCCACCTGCTCGCGCTTCATCCGCGCGCCCAGCACCTTCAGGTCCGGTGGAGGCGGGTTCACCAGTTGCTTCGCGAAGCCCTCCCGCAGCTTCGCGAAGTAGGGATGCGTGGCGCCGCTCGACGCGCGCGCCGTGGCGGCGGCGTCCTGGGCCCAGCCGTCCACCCGCTCGCGGGCCTCCTCCGCCTGCTGGGCCGCCAGGGCCTTCGGGTCGGGGCCTTCGCCGGGACGGAGTGTCCGCCCCGTTGAAGGGGGACCGCTCCGCAGCGGGCCGCCGCCCAGCAAGCCCCGCGGCTCCAGGTTGAGGCGCGACTGGGGTGGAGGGACGTCTCGCGGGAGGTCTTGAGCCAGGGCTGGCGGAGACGTGCCCGGGGGAGTGCCACCCGGTGGCGGTGACTCGAGCCGCTCGGGCGTATCCAGGGGCTCCGGCGCGGGACGCGGACGCTCCGCGTGGCGCGGGGGCGCCGCCTGCTTCGACGAAGTCCGCGGCGCCGCGTTGGAGGGCGGCGGGACGGACTCCGGCGCTGGCGGCTCGGGAGGCGGCGGCGCGTCCTGGTAGACGACCTCCATCTCCACCGCCCCTGGCGACACGCGGCGGCGCGGGCGCGCCTCGGGCCCGCTGCCCGACAGCGCCGCGAAGAGCGCCGCGTGCAGGAGCCCCGACACCAGGAGCATGAGAAACAGTTGGGCGCGCCGCGACACGGAGGACAGCTTGCCTCGGCGCGCCACCACAGTGAAGCAACCCCGAGGGCCAGCGGGCGGAAGTGACACCTGCCCGCCAGCTCCCCACCTCCAGGGGCCCCTACGCGGAGCGCGGGCCCAGGACTACCGGACCGCCGTGGGGGTCCTGGCCCTGGCCTGGGCGTGGGCCGCGGCCAGCGACTCCCACAGTTGCCTGGCGGCGGACAGGTGCAACTGCTCCAGGAAACCGCCGAGCTGGTCGTCGCGGGCCGCCTGCACCAGGTCGAGAACGGACTTCAGGTCCGTCCCGGAGTTGATGACCGTGCCCAGCAGCTTCGCCAAACCCTGCTCAGCCGACCGGCTGCTCGCCTCCATTCGCTGGAAGGCCGCCTTGATTTCCTGCGTCGACCGCGTGAAATCGAACCGCATGCGGAGGAACTGCGCGAACACCCCGTCCTGACAGCGTTGTACGCTGGCCGCCTGGTTCAACTTCGCGATGGCCGCCTCGACCGACGCATCCGTCCCCGCGATGGCCTGCTGGATTGTGTCGCGGTAGGTGCTCTGCTGCTGGAGCGACACGCTCAGCGCCCGGGTGCCCGCCTGAAGTTGCTCCGCGCTCCGGGTCAAACCGTCTGACAGCTTTTGCAAGGCCTGTTTGACTTCTTGCCGTTGCGCGTCGGTTGGCCCCTGGCCCTGCTTGATGGCTTGCTGGACCGCCAGCACCCGGTCCGCGGTGGCGGCGAACTCCGCGCTGAAGGCGGGCAGTCCGTCAATCCATGCCTGCGTGGGCGCATAGGCCCCCGCCAGCGACCGGGCGCCCTGCTCCGCCTGGGCCACCACGTGGTCCAACTGCCCGCGAGGACCGCTGAAATCAACACGGTGCTCCCACCGCTGCGTTGTCCGCTCGAAGCAGATGCCCAGGAACTCACTGCTGCACCAGCTACACGTGCTCGACACGGTGTAGGGTCCCAACGGCTTCTGAATCACCGCGCGCAGGTTGCGCACTTCCTCCTGGAACAGGGCGAGCTGCGCGACGGCCTCCTGCAAGTCAGCGCGGGAGCTCTGCGCGGCGGCCGCCCTCGGCAGAAGACCGCAAGCCAGCATCACGCTCGCGATGAGACCCGAGGCGAATGGGATTCGGCTCCGCGTCTTCAAGCCATTCATCGGGCGTCCTCCATCCGCGTGAGGTGCTGGGAAGCGTCGTCGCTCAAGGCGGTGAGCGAAAACGCCCTGGCGGCGCGGCCCAGCGACTCCCACTGCGCCGCGGCGTCGGGCAGCTCCAGGGCCTTGGCCATCCAGGCCTTGTCGGTCAGTTGGTCCTGCGCGGCGTCAACGGCCAGTTGCTGGAGCCCGGAGCCGAAGCGGGACCAGGCCGCCCTCGACGTCTCCAGGAACTCCGTGAGGTCATCCATGGCGGCCTTGAGCCAGGCCCCCTCGCGGAGGATGGCCTCGATGGCGCCGAGCTGTTCCCGCAGGCGCTCGGCTTCCGCCTGCCGGGTGGTCAGCTCCGCCTGCGCCTGCTGCGACTCGTGAAGGAGCTGCTGCTTCTTGTTGCCACGGAAGACGCCGAGCTTCGCGCTCTGCCGTGCCAGCTCCTCGACGCGCGCCTGAAGGCCCCCGCACTGCTCCTGCAAGCGCTGCAACGCCAAGGCGGCGTCGCCACAGGCGCGCTCCAGCTCCCGATGGGCGTCGAGCATGGCGGGCTTGGCTGCCTTCACCGCATCGAGCAGGGGCACCATCTGCCCGCGGGTGCGCTCCGCCAGACTGCCCAGCTGTCGCAGCACTTGGCGCGCCTCGTCCGCCGAGCGGCCCTGGCTCAACGGGCCTTGCAGCGCCGTCACGGTGGTGGCCGCCGCCTGGACGCGCGCCAGCCACCAGGTGAGCCCGCCATAGAAGGTGGGCGGAGGCGTCTCGTCCATGAGCGCGTCTGGACGCGCGCGCCCCCACTGGCGCGCCTGGGCGGGCGAGCCGAAGCGCCGTGCCTCGGCTCGCACCGCCTCCAGCGCGCGTTGCCACTCCGCCGCCCCAGTGACGAAGGGGGACGGCAGGCTTTCGAGCTGCCCCAGATAGGACGTGAGGTGCGCCCAGGCCCGGGTCTCGAAAACCAGCCTGTCACTGGCGCCGCCCTTCATCAGGGCCGCATGGGGCACCGCCAGGTTGAATCCCGCGCTTCGGTCCATGGTGATTCCTCTCATTCGCGGCGAGGTGGCGGATGCTCAGGCGGCTTCGCGCGCGGGCGCGTTCTCCGGCATGACGTCGCCGAAGGCCAGGCTGGTGTAGTCAACCAGCGACCCCACGGTGAACTGCCTGGCGCTGTCTCCCACCGCCTGCCACGAGTCGACCGCGAGCTGGGCCTTGGCCTTGACCAGGAAGGGCACCGAGCCGACGTTGCCCGGGGTGATGCTGTTGGAGATGGCCAGCATGTCCGAGTTCATCTGCACCCAGGCGCCCTGGATGGTCTGCAGGTTCTTGAGGAACGACCCCATCGCCGGGCCCACCCGCTGCATCTGGGTATTGAAGTCGCCCAGGTCGGAGCGCAGCCGCTGCTTCTTCTTCCGCTCCTCCTCTTCCGAGGCGACGAGCTTGCAGTACTCGTTGTACTCCGCCCGGCACTGCGCGGCCTTGACGCCCAGCCCCACGCCGGTGGCGATGGCCGCCACGCCGCCCACCAGCAACGAGGCGCCTCCGGTGAATGGCGCGAGCAGCCCGCCAATCAACATGCAGCCCACCGAGGTCGTCACCGCCGCGATGGTGAAGTCACGCCAGGCCTTGTAGGCCGCGTCACGAGAGCGCTCCAGGTCGGCGATCTTCTGCGACAGGGCGCCGAGCGTGGTGTTGAGCTCCGCCATCATCGCCGACGAGCCCCGGGTGAAGGCCTGCAGCTTCTCGTTGTACTCATTCATCTTCTGCTCGAAGACGCCGAGCTTCCGGATGAGCGTGCCGACGTCGTCCGACATCTGCTTGGACAGCGGAATCGGCCCCAGGGTCTGGTCGAACAGGTAGGCCTTGAGGTTGGCGACCTGCTCCTGCGGAGGAAGGCCGCTCAGCTCGCTCAGCACGCTGGTGTAGCCGCTGACCAACCTGCCGGCCGTCTCATTCACCCGCTGCCCCAGCCACACCGTATGGGTATAGATTTCCCTGGGCGGCTCCTTCGTGGCCAGCAGGTTGGGGTTGGCGATGAGCGCCGCGCGCAGTGCCTTGGGGTCGCCGAACTCGGCCGAGGCCTCCTTCACGTTCTTCATCGCGCCGATGCAGTCGGTGATGGTCTTCGAGCTGCCGACCTTGCCGTACTTCTGCTCGAAGTCCCCCTGCGTGAGGGGCATGTCGGAGGCGGCGCCGACATAGGCCTGCAGCTCCAGCCAGCTGTCGCTGAACAGGGCGAACTGCGTCTTCTGCCCGGAGTTGGGATTGGCCGGGGTCGTCAGCCCCGCACCGGCGGCAATGGAAGGCACTTCATTCGTCGAGCTGCTACCCATGGTCTTCCTCCTGTGGATGTGGATGAACGGCGGAGAGGTTGTTGGAGCGGCCCTCAGGCCGCGCGCGACGCCGTGAAGCGCTCCAGCCAGCCGGCGTCGTCCTGCGGCAGGGCGTCACCGAACGCGAGCAGGTCCGCGTCGATGAGCGAGCCCGAGAGGAAGCCCCGGAGCGAGGCATCAAGCGTGTTCCAGTGGCCGCTCGCGGCGTTCATCTCCTGTTCCCGGAGCCACGGGCTGGTGCTCAGGTTGCCCGTGCTGAGGTCGTTGACCCGGGCGGTGAGCTCCCGAATGGAGCCCGTCCAGGCATCCCGGACGGCGCCGAGCTGGTCAATCACCCCGCTGGAAGCGGGCAGCGAGAAGCGCATGAGGTCGTCGAGCGCGCCCAGGTCGGTGCGGTAGGCCACCCGCTTGCCCATGAACGCGTTCTGCTGCTCCACCTTGCTGACCAGGTCTTCGTAGTCGGAGCGCGCGACGCCAGCCGCCGCGCCCAGCGCCGCCGCGGACGCAGCCACCGCGCCGCCCGTCACGGCGGTTCCCACCGCGAAGGAGGCGCCCCCCGTCGGCACGGCCAGCACCACCATGGCCACGATGCCGATGATGCCGATGCCCGCCGGCACGATGCAGGCGGAGATGGTCAGGTCCCGCCACTTGTTGTACGCCGCGTCGCGCGACTGCTCGAGCTTGGCGATGTTGAGCTTCAGCGCGCCAATCTCCTGGTCCAGGTTGACACGAGTCTTGGACGAGCGGTCGGTGTAGATGCGCATCTGCGTCTGCGCCTCGTCGAGCTCACGCTCAATCTGCTCGAACTCGCCAATCAGCTCGTTGAGCCGCTTGACGGTCTGGTGCATCTTGTCGACCACCTGCCCCTGCCCGAGGAACAGGCTCTTGATGCCGGAGACCGCCTCCGCCGGCGCCTCGCCGCGAGCGATGGTGGGGATGAGCTTGAGCGTCTTGGCCAGCTCGCTCGCGTTCTGCTGGGCGCGCTGCAGGGTCCAGACGGTGGCGGAGAACGCATCGTTCCTGGGCCGCGTCGCGCTGACGAGGAAGTGGGGGTTCTCCACCAGGCTGGCCCGCAACTGCTTCGGGCTGCCATAGCGCGAGGCCGTCTCGCGCAGCCGGTACATGGCGTCGAAGACCTCCTTCATCGCCGAGCCCGACGAGGCATCGCCGTAACGCGTCTCGTATTCGCTGACATCGGAGGGCAGCGCCAGCACCGCCTGGACATGGGTCTGCAATTCCAACCACTCGCTCGAGGCCAGGACGAAGCGCTGGGCTTCCTGACAGGGGCCCGCCTTCACGAGCGCGGCGGAGGGGACGAAGAGAGTCATGGCCGTTCCTTGAGTGCTGTCACGGGAGTGCGTGGGTGGACGGCGCCCGGACAGCAGCCAGCGCGCCGCGCCGCCAGGCTTGAGCACATGACATGCCAGACATCTCCAGCCCGTCGCCCCAGCGAGGACCTCGCGGCGCGTGAGGCTTCGGAGGGCCACCGACATATCGGCGGGTGTCGCCGACATATCGGGCGTAGAGTGAGCCCGGTATGCACACGAAGGCCCCGGGCGTGATGCGAGCGAAGGCGTCAGCGGATGTCACCACCGCGGACAGCCCCGTCCGGCGCGGGCCGGAGCGACGCGCCGAACACGTCCCGGCGCTGACCCTGTTCGCGCACCCCAGGCCCTACCGGGTGGGCGAGCGCTGCCTGCTGGAAGCGCTGGCGGACGGACGGGAGGTGGCCCTGTCCCGCAATGCCCCGGACTTCACGCCGCCGGGAGAACAGCTTGGCGGGCCGCTGGCGGACCCCTTCCTGAGCCGCAAGCCGCTGCGGTTCATCCCAGGGCCGGAGGGGCGCATCCTGTTGGACCCTGGCGAGGGCAGTCAGGTCATCGTCGCGGGCGCGCCGCTCCAGGGCGTCCGGGAGCTCAGCGCCGAGGAAGTCACCGACGGTGTCACGTTGGAGCTGGGCGGACGCGTGGGCCTGGTGCTGCACCTGGCGGAGCCGGGCCTCGAGGGCTCGCTGGCCGCGCTCGACATGGTGGGGACGAGCCTGGGCCTCCAGCGCGTGCGCCAGCGCATCGCGCAGGTGGCGGACCTCGTCGTCCCGGTGCTCATCCGGGGCGAGACGGGGGCGGGCAAGGAATTGATTGCCCGGGCCGTCCACGAGCACAGCGCCCGGCGGCAGCGGCCCTTCCTCAGCCTGAACCTGGGCGCCATTCCCAAGGAGCTGGCGGCGGCGGAGCTGTTCGGCGCGCGCAAGGGGGCCTTCACCGGCGCCGTGCGGGACCAGAAAGGCGTCTTCCTGGCCGCGGACGGCGGGACGCTGTTCCTGGACGAGGTGGGCGAGGCGCCCCCCGAGGTGCAGGTGATGCTCCTGCGCGTCCTGGAGACGGGCGAGTTCTTCCCGGTGGGGGCCCATGGGCCGGTGAAGGTGGACGTCCGGCTGCTCGCGGCCACGGACGCGCGGTTGGAGGCGCAAATCGACGAGGGGCGGTTCAAGGCGCCGCTGCTGCACCGGCTCGCCGGGTATGTGATTCGCGTCCCGCCCCTGCGGGAGCGCCGGGAGGACATCGGGCTGCTCTTCCACCACTTCGCCCAGCAGGAGCTGCGCGCGCTGGGCGCGGCGAGCCGCCTCCACGCGGGGGACGCCTCCGCCGAGCCCTGGCTGCCGGTGGGGCTGGCCTCGAGGCTGGTGCGCTACGCGTGGCCGGGCAACATCCGGCAGTTGCGCAACGTGACGCGGCGGCTCGTCATCGACAACCGGGACCAGCCCAGCCTGCGGCTCGACGCGGAGCTCGAACGGGAGCTGTCCGCGCCGTCCGCCGCGAGCCCAGGTCCGCCCTCCCCTCCCCCCGCGGCGCCCGCCGCCCCGGAGGTGAAGCGCCGCAAGGCCTCCGACATCACCGAGGCCGAGCTGGTCGCGGCGCTCCGGGAGTGCGCCTGGGACCTGAACCCCACCGCCGACCGGCTGGGCATCGCGCGGGCCTCCCTCTATGACTTGATTCAACGTCACCCGAACATCCGCACCGCGGGCAGGTTGAGTGAAGCGGAAATCGCCCGCGCCCATCACGAATGTCAGGGGGACCTGGACGCCATGACACGGCGACTCCAGGTCTCACGCAAGGCGCTCGCGCGCCGCGTGAAGGAGCTGGGCCTGGGGGGGAACGAACGCTGACCTCCCAAACCGTGGCACACGCGTTGCTATGTCTGGCATGAAAGTGGTCCACGACACGCAAAGGCAGAGGCCCATGATTGCCCGACAGACGCCCCCTGGGACGGAGTCCCACCCCCACCACCACATCAAGTGCACCCGAACCGGGTTCCATCCCAAGTCGCTGACGGTCAGCCCGGGCGACACGGTGGAGTTTCTCGGGAGCACCGAGCTGAATCAGCACTTGCATGTCCTGAAGGACGGCCTTCCGGACCACTCGCTCTTTGGTTCGGATGACTTCCTCATCCCGAATGGAGACACGCACCAGAGCCGGACGTTGACCGTCTCCCAGTCCGCGGAGCGAACGACATACACCCTCCTGCTCAAGAACTCGCGCGACAGCCTGGAACCCATGAACGGGACCATCACCGTCAACCGGGGAACCCAGACCTGCTAGAAAGTACCAATGCCAATCCCTTACCTGGTTGTCGGTCAGGCCCTGGCCCTCCTGTCCGGAGCGTCCCACCCCGTCGACGCCAACGGCTGTGCCTCGCCGGAGCCCGCGCCTTCCTGGGTGGCGAAGTTCTCCCCCTCCGCCTCGGACTGCTCCCTGGACTCGACCGTCCCCGGCCCTCAGTGGCTGCCCACGACGGTGCTGCGCATCCCGGTGGTGGTCCATGTCATCGCGGACAATGCGTGCGCGAATGGCAACGTCTCGGACGCGCTGGTCCACAGCCAGCTCGCGGTCCTCAACGAGGACTTCCGCGCGCTGGCCGGCACTCCGGGGGGAGGTGGGGTGGATAGCAAGCTCGAGTTCTTCCTCGCCACCGTGGACCCCTCGGGCAATCCGACGACGGGCATCCAGCGCTACTGCGACACGACCTGGTACCAGGACACGGGCAGCTACTGGCTCAGCACCGCCTGGGACCCGACGCGCTATGTGAACATCTACACCAACAGCGTCGGCGGCTCGCGAGGGTACGTGCCCTTCCTCCCCGCGGACCCCACGGGCGCCGTGGGTCAGCCGCGGGACCGGGTGGTCATCAATTGGCTGACCTTCGGCCGGGTGGGGCCCGTCCCGCCGTACCACAACGGGCGGACCGTCACGCACGAGGTGGGCCACTACCTGGGCCTGTTCCACACGTACTACTCGGGGTGCGGCACGGCCGCCGCGCCGGCCTGCTACACCACCGGAGACCGCATCTGCGACACCCCGCCCAACGCCACCTCCCACAAGGGGTGCACCGCGGGCATCACGAGCTGCGGCGGCGTGCCGGTCCCCATCCAGAACTACATGGAGCTGACGGACGACGCCTGCATGACGGGCTTCAGCGCGGAGCAGGTGCAGCGCATGCGCTGCACCCTGGCCACCTACCGCCCGGACCTGGCGCAGTAGCCGCGAGCCGAAGGGGGCGCGCCTGCCTCACGGCGGGCGCGGCGTCTTCAGCGGGCGGTCCGCGTCGCCACGCCTGGGGTTCGGCGCGAGGGCGGGCGGCTGCGCCTGCGCGCCCTCGCGCTGAAGGTGGGGGTTCGCCGCGATGGCGCCGGAGATGGCGTCCCGTCCCTGACGGCGCAAGGCCACCTGCGCCTCGGGGGGAACCGTGACGTCAGCGCGCAGCAGGAGCAACTGGCCCTGGAGGAGGCGCGCCTCCGGCCATCCAGGCCGCTGCGCCAGCGCGGCCTCCACGTCCTCGAGGCCCCGCGCCACGGCGGCTTCCGCGGGCTCACCGCGTGCCCGGAGCCAGCGGGCCCACTCCCGATGAAACCGGCCGGACGCCAGCCGCGCCGCCTCCCGCTCTGGCGCCAGCTCCAGGGACGTCTGGAAGGCGCGCGCGGCCTGCGCGAACTCCTCACCGCGGCCACGCCCGCGCTGGGCCTGCCAGCGGGCCCGCAGCGCTCGGACCTCGCCCTCCCATTGCCAGCCTTCCGCCTTGCCGCCGCTGCGCGACAGGGCCTGGGCGAGCGCCCGCGACGCGGCGTCGAGCTCCGGCAGCGGGTCCTCGCGCCGCGCGAAGGCCGCCCGCGCCGACACCACGTGGGCCCGGGCCAGGTTGGTCCAGGGCTGGGCGAAGTCGGAGAGCCGCTCGATGGCCTCGCGTGACGACGCCATCGCCGCGCGGAGGCTCGCGGCCGGGGACTCACCGAGCCGCTGCTGCCAGGTCGCGCGCTGGAGCAGCACCTCGCTGACGTTGTGGTACGCGAAGCCCTGCTGCGGGGCCGCGGTGATGGCCCGCTCCAGGGCCGCCTGGGCCTCTTCCATCAGCGCGGCCGGCGCCTCGCCCCGCGCCCAGGCCTCCTTCGCCTGTTCGAGCAGCACCAGGCCCGCGCCGTTCAGGAGCTGCGGGAGCTGGGGATTGATGACGCTCCCCTGCTGGTACCGCGCGAGCGCCCGGGCCAGGTCGGGCCGGGCGTCCTCGCCACGCGCGCGGCGCCGCTTCGCCGAGGCCTCCTCTACCTGCGCCCCGAAGAAGTAGGAGGCCACGTGCTGGGGGTTCAGCGCGCGCGCCTTGTCGAGCGCCTCCCGGGCCTGCGTCAGGTCCGAGTCCGGGGCCCGGCTCCTGGGATGGGTGGCCCGGTTGAGGTACGCGCTGCCCAGGTTGATCCACGCATCGGGCAGCCGCGCGTCCAGCCGGGTCGCCGCCGCATACGCGGCCATGGCCTGGTCGAGGTGCGGCAGCGGGTCCTCGCCCTGCTGCTGCTCGTAGGCGGCCCAGGTGCCGAAGAGGAGGCCCAGGTTGAGGTAGAGCTCGTAGTTCCGCTCCTCCGCGGGGACGTGCTCGAACTCCGCGCTCGCCAGGGTCAGCTTCTCGCGCGGGTCCTGGTTGCGCTGCTGAAGGAACTGGCCCCAGGCCCAGTAGGAGCGGCCCAACTGCACCCGGGCCAACGTCGACGTGGGCGCCAGGCTCAGCGCGGCGCGCGCGGCGTCAACGGCCTTGCGCAGCGACGCCTCGGCGTCCGCGCCCAGGTACACCTGCTCCTCCGCCAGGCGGCGGTGGAAGCCCGACTCCAGGATGCGGGCGTCGACGGAGTCCGGCAGGACGCGGAGCGCGCGCGCCACCGCCTCCGTGCCTCGCTGGAAGGGCGGGTGGATGTCCCCCTGGCCATACAGCTCCATCAGCAGCACGTCGAACTCCAGCTCCGCCAGCGCCAGGTGCAGGCGGGGGACGCTCTGCGCGACGTCAATCGCCGTGACATACGCGCGGCGCCCGCTGTCGAAGTCGGCGCGCGCGCCGTCCCGGTCCCCCTGGTTCCAGCGCCGGCTGGCGCGGGTCCGGAGGATGTCGCCACGAAGCTGGAGCGCTTCATGGAACCAGGCGCGGGGCGGGCCCATGGCGTCCAGCCGGGCCAGCGCATCATCGAGCCGGTCCTCGTAGAAGGCGATGAGCGCGGCCAGGTACTCGGGCGAGGACACGTTCGCGCCCTGGCTCTGACGCAGGTACTCCAGCGCCGGGTCCCGGTAGAGGCGGCGCAGCTCGGCCACGCGCGCCTCCCGCCGCTCGGGGATGCGCAGGCGCTCCGCCTCGCGCAGCCCGTCCTGGTACAGGTGCCCCAGCACGAGCGCCATCGCCCAGGCGGTGCGTGGCGCGTGGAAGCCGCTGGCCCAGGCCGCCTCCAGGTGCTTCAAGGCGGCCGCGTCCTCCCCCAGCGCGAGCAGGCCATGCCCCAGCGCGTCGTGCCCCGGCCCCACCGCGAGCGCGCTGGCCTCTCCAACCTCCGCCTCCAGCGCGGCCATGGCGTCCCGAATCTCCTGGCGGTCGGCGCGCGTGTCGTGAAGGCGCGAGAGGGCGGAGTAGCGGGCGAGGGCCTCGATGTGGTTGGCCTTCTCCGTGAAGCGGCGGACCCACTGCTCACGTTGGGAGGACTGGCTGGAGGTGTAGCTGGCCCAGCCCAGCGCCAGCGAGACGGCCACGAGCGCCGCGCCGGCCACGCCCACCACGACGCGGTGCTTGCGTGCCTTCTTCCGCAGCCGGTACGCCCAGCCCGCGGGGCGCGCCCGCACCGGCTCGCCGGCCAGGAAGCGGTCCAGGTCCTCCACGAGCGCGCGCGGCGAGTCGTAGCGCGCCGAGCGCTCCTTCTCGAGGCACTTGAGCACGATGGCCTCGAGGTCCACCGGGATGTCCGGCTCCCAGGCACGGGGCGGGCGCGGCTCCGCGGTGGCGATGCGGCTGAGCACCTCCAGCGCGTTGTCCCCCGGGATGGGGAACTGGCCGGTCAGCAGGTGGTAGAGCGTGGCGCCGAGGCTGTAGACGTCCGCGCGGCGGTCCAACCGGCGCACCTCGCCGCGCGCCTGCTCCGGCGCCATGTAGTGCGGGGTGCCCGCCATCGCCCCGGTGGCGGTGGCGTCCAGCTCCCGCCAGTCCCGCGCCAGCCCGAAGTCCATGACGTAGGGCTTGAGGCGCCCGTCCTCGGCGCGCTCGACGAGGATGTTGGAGGGCTTGATGTCGCGGTGGATGAGGCCGGCGCGGTGGGCGGCCTGGACCCCCTCCGCGGCGTCCCGGAGCAGCACCACCTTCTGCTCGATGCCCAGCGCGTCGGCGGCCTGATGGAGCGGCTGGCCATCGATGAACTGCATGGCGATGTACGGGCGGCCATCCACCTCGCCCACCTCGTACACCTGGCAGACGCGCTCGTGGTCGACCCGGGCCTGCGCCCGGGCCTCCAGGAGCGAGCGGCGGAAGTCCGTCCCGGTGTCGCTGCGAACGAACTTGAGCGCCACGTCGCGGTGCAGGCGCAAATCCCGGGCGAGGAAGACCTGCCCCATGCCGCCCTGCCCGAGGAAGCGTATCCCCTGGTAGCGCTCCCAGCCCGGCACGGGGAAGACGGGCGCCCCTGGCGCCTGCGCCACCGTGGCGGGTACGCCCTCCAGCGTCGCCGCGCCCTCCGGTGCGGGGTCGCCTCGCCGGGCCACGTCCGCGGCGATTCGCTGGAGCGAGGCGAGCGTCTCCTGGGAGAGCGCGCGCCGGTGCGCCAACAGCGACAACGGGCTCTGCTGCTGGCGCAAGGCCTCCTCGCGCAGGGCGGAGACGTGCGCCTCGTCGACGAGCCCTTCGGCCACGGCGATGTACAGCTCCGCTTCATGCTCTGGGCGCATTCGGCTGTGATTAACCCATCCCGTGATGGGTGCGCACAACTCCGCCGCGGTCAGGCTTTCTTCATCACCGCCAGGAAGCGGGCATCCGCGATGTGGGTGCCCTCGAAGTCCTCCAGGCGGACGGGAATCCATTCGCGGGCCTTGTCCCCCTTCTGCTGGAGCGCCGCGTCCAGGGTGTTGAACACGTCGGGAGACGGCTCGCAGATGGCCCGCACGCCGCCCTTGGCCTTGGCGTGGAAGGACACCTGGAGCTCGTTCACCAGCGCCAGGTAGCGGCCCGGCGGAAAGCGGCGGAAGAGCCACAGGCCCATCGTCAGCTCCATCACCGTCACCTGCACGCCCAGGTACACGCTCTTCACGTGGTTGCGCGTGCGCCGCTTCAGCGGCACCGACGCCTGCGCCCGGGCGTCCGACGCGTCCTCCACCCGGATGCCCATCACCGCCGACAGGGGGATGATGTTCTTCACCGCCACGGTCAGCAGCGCGTTCGCCGCGCTGGGAGACACCTGGCGCAGCCGTTCCACGAGGTCGAGAGCAAGCATGGTCCCCCCATCATACCGGCCGCGAGGCTGGCCGCCTGCCCCTCAGGCGTCAGGGGTGGACTGGCATTCCCGGGAGGAATCCCCACCTTGGACACCATGAACTTTCCAAGCCATGTGAATCTCCCCACCGAGGCCCGCGAGGAGCTCATCGACTCGCTCAACACCCTGTTGGCCGACTCCATCGACCTGCATTGGCAAATCAAGCAAGCGCACTGGAACATCCGCGGCCGGCACTTCTACAGCCGCCATGAGCTGTTCGACGACCTGGCCAAGCACGTCCGCAAGCAGGCTGACGAGTTCGCCGAGCGCGCGGGCACGCTGGGCGGCTACGCCGAGGGCACCATCCGGCTGGCGGCCAAGAACAGCGAGCTGCCCGAATACGACCTGAAGGCCGTGGACGGCGACGACCACCTCAAGGCCCTGGTGGAGCGCTTCGCGCGCTACGCGGCCAGCATCCGCAGCGGCATCCACCGCTCCGACGAGCTGAATGACCCCGTCACCTCCGACCTCCTCACCCAGACGCTGGGCGAGGTCGAGCTGGACCTGTGGTTCCTGGAGAGCCACCTGCACGGCGAGCCCCGCGCGGGGGTCCGCCGCGGCGGGGGGGACATCCGGGCCCAGGACGCCGCCCGCAGCCCCTCCAACGCCTGAATGGAGCGTTGACCACCGGAAGGCCCCCGCGCGCGTGCGCAAGAGCGAGCGCGCGGGCGGGCACCAGCGTATAGAAGGCGTCCTCTCGAGCTGGAGGACGCCTTTTTGACTTCACAGACGCGCATGGACGGGAAGGTGTGCCTCATCACCGGGGCCACCGGCGGCATCGGCCTGGAGGCCGCCAAGGCGCTCGCGCGCCTGGGCGCCACGGTGGTGCTGGTGGGCCGGGACGCGGGCCGCACCGAGGCCGCCGTCGCCGCCGTGAAGCAGGCCGCCCCGGACGCCCAGGTGGACTGGCTCCGCGCCGACCTCACCTCCCTGAAGTCCGTGAGGGCGCTGGCGCAGACCTTCCGTGAGCGCTACTCGCGGCTGGACGTGCTGCTGAACAACGCGGGGCTCATCATCGACCGGCGGCAGGTGACGGAGGACGGGCTGGAGGCCACCATGGCCACCAACCACTTCGCGCCCTTCCTCCTGACGAACCTGCTGCTGGACGTGATGAAGGCCACCGGCCCGGCGCGCATCATCAACGTGTCGTCCGATGCCCACGCCGCCGGCAAGCTCGACTTCGACGACCTGCAGAGCGAGCGGAGCTTCATCGGCTTCCGCGTGTACGGCACGTCGAAGCTGGCCAACATCCTGTTCACCCGCGCGCTGGCGAAGCGGCTGGAGGGCACGCGGGTGACGGCCAACGCCCTGCACCCCGGCGTGGTGCGCACCGGCTTCGGTCACAACACGCAGGGGTTCTTCCGCCACATCGTCAAGCTGGGCGCGGCGTTCATGATATCGGCGGAGAAGGGAGCGCGGACGTCCGTGTACCTGGCGTCGTCGCCCGAAGTGGAGTCAGTGTCCGGGCAGTACTTCTACAAATGCCGTCCGAGGAAGCCGTCGTCCGCAGCGCGGAATGACGCGGACGCGGAGCGGCTCTGGCAGGTGAGCGCGCAGCTCACGGGAGTGAAGGCATGATTGACCTGTACACGTTCGCGACGCCCAATGGGCAGAAGGTGTCCATCGCCCTGGAGGAGCTGGGCCTCCAGTACAAGACGCACGTGGTGGACATCACCAAGGGCGACCAGTTCAAGCCCGAGTTCCTGGCCATCAACCCCAACAACAAGATTCCGGCCATCGTCGACCACGCGACGCAGGACCACCGCCCGCTCACCGTCATCGAGTCCGGCGCCATCCTCATCTACCTGGCGGAGAAGACGGGCCAGCTCCTGCCCTCCAACGCGCGCGGCCGGTCGGAGGTCCTCCAGTGGGTGATGTTCCAGATGGGCGGCGTGGGCCCCATGTTCGGCCAGCTCAACCACTTCGCCCGCTTCGCCCCCAAGAAGGTCCCCTACGGCATCGAGCGCTACCACGCCGAGTCCCGGCGGCTCGTCGGCGTGCTCGACGGCAAGCTGGGCACGGGCGACTACGTCGCCGGCCGCTACTCCATCGCGGACATCGCCCTGTACCCGTGGGTGGCGGGCACGCGCGCGTACTTCCCCGAGCTGTTCCACGGCTCCAGCAACGTCGTGCAGTGGCTCCACCGCGTGGGCAGCCGGCCCGCCGTGGAGCGCGGCATGAAGGTCCCCCAGCTCGACAAGTAGTCCCACGCCGCTTCCCAGGGGGCGCGGTGGCTGGATGGCCGCCGCGCCCCCGCGTGTTCTTCCCCGACATGGCCACGCTCGAACAGCTCCGCTTCGACAACACCTACGCCCGCCTGCCCGCCGGGTTCGGCGCGCGCGTCCACCCCAGCCCCTTCCCGGACGCGAGGCTGGTGAGCGTCAATCCCGCCGCCCTGAAGCTCCTGGACCTGACGCCCGAGGAAGCGGCGCGGCCGGAGTTCGTCGCGGCCATGGGCGGCGCAGAGCCCCTGCCGGGGATGGAGCCCTTCGCCATGGTGTACGCGGGGCACCAGTTCGGCGTGTACGTGCCCCGCCTGGGCGACGGGCGCGCCCTGCTGCTGGGCGAGGTCCGCGACGCCGCCGGAGCGAAGTGGGACCTGCACCTCAAGGGCGGCGGCCCCACGCCCTTCTCGCGTGGAGGGGACGGGCGCGCGGTGCTGCGCTCCACCGTCCGCGAGTACCTGTGCGGCGAGGCCATGCACGGCCTGGGCATCCCCACCACGCGGGGCCTGGGCATCCTCGGCAGCCAGGCGCCGGTGTACCGCGAGGCGGTGGAGACGGGCGCGATGCTGGTGCGCCTGGCGCCCTCGCACGTGCGCTTCGGCACCTTCGAGTACTTCCACTACACCGAGCAGCCGGAGCACGTGGCCACGCTGGCGGACCACGTCATCGCGGAGCACTTCCCGCACCTGGCGGGCCAGGAGGGCCGCCACGCGCGCTTCTACACGGAGGTGGTGGAGCGCACGGCGCGGCTCATCGCGCAGTGGCAGGCGGTGGGCTTCGCGCACGGGGTGATGAACACGGACAACATGTCCATCCTGGGCCTCACGCTGGACTACGGCCCCTTCGGCTTCCTGGATGACTTCGAGCCGGGCTTCATCTGCAACCACTCCGACGACCGGGGCCGCTACGCGTTCGACCAGCAGCCGCGCATCGGCCTGTGGAACCTCGCGTGCCTGGGCGAGGCGCTGCTCACGCTCATCTCGGAGGACGAGGCCCGCGCGGCGCTGGCCACCTACCAGCCCACCTTCAACGCGCACTTCATGGACCGGATGCGCGCGAAGCTGGGCCTGCGGGAGGCGCGCGACGAGGACCGGGAGCTGGTGGGTGACTTGTTCACCCGCCTGGCCGAAGCGCGCGTGGACTACACGCGCTTCTTCCGCGCGCTGGGCTCGGACGTCCGTCCGGTGCGTGACATGTTCCCCGCCCCCGAGGGCTTCGACGCCTGGGCCGGGCGCTACCGGGCGCGGCTGGACGCCGAGGGCAGCGTGGACGCCGAGCGCCACGCGCGCATGGCGCGGGTGAACCCCAAGTACGTGCTGCGCAACTGGGTGGCGCAGGAGGCCATCTCCCGCGCGGAGGCCGGGGACTTCTCGCTCGTGGACCGGCTGCTCGGCGTGCTGGCGGACCCGTTCGCCGAGCACCCCGACGCGGAGCCCTACGCCGCCGCGCCGCCCGTCTGGGGCCGGCACCTGGCGGTGAGCTGCAGCTCCTGAGGCCGCCACGCCGCCGAAGGTTGAAGAGGCGAAGATTCCTCCCGGCCACGCTTGCCGGAGGACACGTCCGGCGCAACCTTTGTCGCCTATGGTGACGGACCTCACCCGGTTGCCCCTGCGCGGCGAAGCAGGCGCCTTTCACGTCATCGTCGAGTCTCCCCGAGGCTCCACGCTGAAGCTCAAGTACGACACGGCGCTCAAGGCCTTCAGCCTCTCACGGCCGCTCCCACGCGGCCTGAGCTACCCCTTCGACTGGGGCTTCATCCCCTCCACCCAGGGACCGGATGGGGACCCGCTGGACGCCATGGTGTACTGGGACGACGCGAGCTTTCCTGGCGTGGTGCTGCCCTGCCGCGCGCTCGGCGTGCTCCAGGTGGAGCAGAACGCGGGGGACGGCGGGCGCGAGCGCAACGACCGCATCCTCGCCGTCCCCGTGACGCCGTCCCGCGCCGGACACCTGACGGACTACCAGCAGCTTCCGCGGCGCGAGCGAGAGGAGCTGGAGCACTTCTTCCTCGCCGCGGTCCGCTTCGAGGACAAGGGCGCGCGCATCCTGGGCTGGGAGGGGCCGGAGGGCGCCGAACGGATGCTCCGCCAACACGCACGCACGGAGGATTAGATGGCTCACCCCACGCCCATCCGGGGGCTCGGCCCCGACAGCCAGTTGGGAGACGCCGCGCGCCGCATCCTCGCGGGCCGGCTCGCGGACGTCCGCAAGCCGGAGGCCGGCTTCCAGGACGCCGTGGACGACGAGTCCGTCCATGACATGCGCGTGGCCACCCGGCGGCTTCGCGCCGCCCTCAAGGTGTTCCGCTCCCTGGGCGGCATGAAGAAGCTGGAGCGCGGCGTGAAGCGCATCCAGGACGCGCTGGGAGAGGTGCGGGACGTGCACGTCCAGTCCGCGTGGCTGGAGGGCGTGGCCAAGGAGGCGAGCAAGAAGCCCCAGGTGCGCGCCGGCATCCAGACGCTGCGCAAGAAGCGGCTGGCCGAGCTGGAGGAGCACGAGTCGCGCCTGCACGCGGAGCTGGAGCGCTGGGTGGACAAGACGGTGCCCCGGCTGTTGCGCAAGCTGGACGGGCTGAACGACCCGCACCGCTTCGCCGGCCGCCGCGTCCGGGACGGGCTGCGCCAGCGCCTCAAGCGCGTGCAGAAGCGAATCGACACCTATGTGGACGCGGCCGACGCGGCGTCCGCCCACGAGCTGCGCAAGGAGCTGAAGCGGCTGCGCTACGAGCTGGAGATCTTCCAGCCGGCCTTCCGCCGCACCCTGGACGCGCTGCTGGAGGTGCTCGTCCCGCTCCAGGACGGCCTGGGGGAGCTGCACGACGCCGACGTGCGCCTGGAGCTGTTCGAGCGGCTGGCGGCGGAGTCCGCGCCGCGCGAGCGCAAGTCCGCCCGGGCGCTGCTCCCCCTGGTCCGGGAGGAGCGCACCCGACGCGCGGCGGAGATTGCCCGCGAGGTCCAGCGCTGGCGCACGGAGGAGATTCCCAAGCGCCTGCGCCGGATGCTGACCTGACCATCCCAGCGCACCTTCCACGTCGACCCGCGCCGCCGCCGGGTACGGCCCCTGCCAGACACGTTCGCCTCACGGGCCCCGCGGCACCTGCGGGCACGTGGGGCCCGTGCAGCTGGGGCCGCAGTCCGCGCGCCCGCCGGGCGTGGTGGACGGTCAACGACCTACGGCCAGGGGGTCGGGTCCGGGTGCGGCTCCAGGCAGCGCGGCCCGGTGCAGCAGTCGATGGCGCAGTTCAGCATGTCCTCGCCCGGGCCACAGAGGCCGTCGCCGCAGTAGGAGACGATGAGGCCGCAGTCCGCACGGCAGCTCCGCGGCGTCTCCAGGCCGTTGCAGACGCCATCGCCGCAGGAGGAGCCGCAATCCTCCGAGCAGGTCGCGGTCGTCTCCGAGCCGTTGCAGACGCCGTCGCCGCACCAGGTCAGGACGCCACAGTCCTGGGGGCAGGTGTTGGCCGTCTCATTGCCGTTGCAGAGGCCATCACCGCAGTAGGTGAGGATGACGCCGCAGTCCTCGGGGCAGGAGCGACGCGTCTCCAGGCCGTTGCACACGCCGTCCCCACACCACGTGAGCACGTGACCGCAGTCCCACGAACAGTTGTCGCTGTTCTCCCCGTTGAGGGTGTCACAGAAGCCGTCGCCACACAGATAGCGGTCAACCCCGGCCTCTACCTGCCCGACGTCCACCGGCTCCGACTCTGGCTCCACGGGTCCGCAGGCGGAGAACAGGCCCAGCGACAACCCGGCAATCATCACGACGAAACGCGACTTCACGTGCACCTCCATGGGGGAAGAGGTCGCGCATGTCAGCGCATTTCCAATAAACAGACAACCATATCAACCGGGCCCCGGCCCGTGTAGCGCAATCCGTTACATGACTCGGGGCCCTGTAACACACGCTGTCACATGTAATTGAAGGGCATGGAGACGGAGAGGGTGTGGATGAGCTGATCAGTCTCCGCGGAGGGCCTGCGCGTGAAGACGTTGAGGTAGCCCACCTCGATGGAGGAGTGGTCTCCGAACTTCCAGCCCGCGCCCACGAAGATGCGGTTCATGTCGAAGCCGGCGCTGGGGCCGCCCGCCACCGAGTTGAGGTGGTAGAAGACCTCGTCCCAGACAATCAGCGACAGCCGGCCCTCGGCGGCCACCGGGTGCGCACCGCGGAGCAGGACGCGCGCCCGGTGCGAGACCTCCGTCGTCCCGGGCAGGAAGCGCTGCTCCAGGCGCGCGCGGAGCTGCCCCTGCACCTGGCCGAACTTCGGCGTGTAGAGGAGCTGCTGGTAGAGCCGGCTCTCGCCCTGACGCAGGGCCGGGTCTCCATCCCAGACCCACAGCGGAATCCAGCCCTGCCCCAGCCACAGCGACGTGTCCTGCCCCACCCGCACGCCTCCGGCCGCGCGGAGGATGGCGCGGGCGTCGTCCTTACCGAAGCGCGGCTGGGCTTCCAGATAGTAGAGGAAGTGGTCTCCGACGCCGCCTTGCGCCGTCACCGTGTACCAGAGCTGGGCCTCCGCGCGGACGGGCCGGGCCTCCACGGGGCGAAGGGGAATGACGAGTAGCAGACCGATGAGGGGGAGCCATTTCTCCGTGCGCATGATGCGGATGCCTAGAGCACGACCTGCGCACCGGCTCAACCGCTCGATGACGTGAATGCGGTCTGCGCGACGGAGCACCGCCGCGAAGGGCCCTGCACGTCCGCCCTCCGCGAAGAACCGGAGGACGGACGGTGCCCTCGACTCACTGGGTGGGCTGGGAGCCCGGCGTGGATTCGCCGCTCTCCGGCGCGGCCGGCGCGGTGGGCTGCACCTGCGAGGTCGCCTCGATGCGCACCGCCTGCGGCTCACCGCTCCGCGCGTCGGTCCGGTAGGAGGCCCGCACCTGGCTCCCCTCCTCGATGTCCCCCACGTTGGCCTGACGCCCATCCACCATGACCTGCGTCTCCGGGGACACCTGCAGCCGGAGCTGCGGCTCCCCCTGCGAGCTGAGCAGCAGCTCCTGTTCACTCGCGCTCAGCACCTCACCGACGACCTGCTGCTCCGAGCCCTCCTGCGCTTGGGCGCCTTGCTGCTGCGTCTGGGCGCCTTGCGGCTGTGTCTGGGGCGGGGGCGCCACGGCCACCGGCTGCTGTGACTGCTGGCGAAGCTGCTCGGACTGCTGACGCGCCTGCTGGTTCTGCTGCGCCAGCGTCTCGCTCTGCTGACGCTGGGCCTGCTGCGCCTCCTGCTGGGCCTGCTGCGCCTCCTGCTGGGCCTGCTGCGTCTGCTGCTGGGCGCCCTGCTGGGCCTGCTGCGCCTGCTGCGCCGCAGAATGCGCCTTCGCCTGAGCCTCCTGGTACTCCCGCTGCTTGTCCTGGAGCTCCTGCTGGGCACTGGAGGCCTGCTTCTGCTGCTCGCTCGCCTGCTCCTGGGCCTGGCGGGCCGAGTCGAAGGCGCTCTCCGTGCGCTGCTGGGCCTGCGCCACCTGGTCATTCACCGTGGACTGCCCGCTTGCCTGCCCCTGGGCGCCCCGGTCGCGTTCTTCACATGCGGTGCCCAGCGTCAATGCCGCGGCGCCGGCCATCCACCATCCCGCGCGAAATCTCATTGGAAGTCTCCCGTCGTCATGCACATCCCAGGAGAAAGATGGCGAGCGGCATCTCCGCGCCAACCCACATCCGCGACAGGCGTCCGCCCTCCCGGCCGCCCTCCGCCGTTTGTTGGTGTACGAAGCGCTACCCATGGATGGACTTTGGCGATAAGGGGCGCCCCCCCATGCGTGCCTGCGGACTCGATTTCGGAACCAGCAACACCGCCGCGGCCCTGCCAGACGGCACGGTGCTGCCCCTGCAACCCCACACCCAGGAGGCCCGCCTCTTCCGCTCCGTCCTCTTCTTCCCGGACGACGAGCAGGACATCTACGCCGGCGCCGACGCCATCCAGCGCTACCTGGAGGACAACACCGGGCGCTTCATCCAGTCCGTGAAGTCCTTCCTCCACTCCAGCTCCTTCCGCGCCACCCAGGTGAAGGGGCGCACCTACACCATTGAAGAGCTGGTGGCGGTGCTGCTGCGCCGCGTGCGGGACGCCGCCGCGGGCCCCATGGGCGGCGCGCCCGAGGCCGTGGTGCTCGGCCGGCCCGCCGTCTTCACGCCGGACCCGGAAGCGGACGCCCTGGCCCAGCAGCGCCTGCTGCGCGCCGCGGAGCTCGCGGGCTTCCAGCGCGTCCAGTTCCTCATCGAGCCCATCGCCGCCGCGCTCGCCTACGAGGCCCAGCTCACCCGCGACGAGCTCGTCCTGGTGGCGGACTTCGGCGCCGGCACCACCGACCTCACGCTGATGCGGCTGGGCCCCAGCCGCCGCGACAACCCGGACCGCCGTCAGGACGTGGTGGGCTCCACGGGTGTGCGCATCGGTGGTGACCGCTTCGACGCGGAAATCATGCGCCACAAGCTGCTGCCCCGCTTCGGCGCCGGGTCCACCTACCGGGTGCGCGGCTTCAGCGACAAGCGGCTGCCCATTCCCCAGCACATCCTGGCCAAGCTGCTCACCTGGCATGAGATGTCCTTCATCCGGGAGAAGTCCACCCAGGAGCTGCTGGACACCATGCTCGCCACCAGCGACCGCAAGGCCGAAATCCAGGCGCTGTACGACCTGGTCATGGACAACCTGGGCTACCGCCTCTTCCGCGCCATCGAAGCGGCCAAGGTGCGCCTGTCCAGGGAGGACGTCGCCACGGTGGACTTCGAGGAGGCGCGCATCTGCCTCCACGAGCCCATCACCCGCGCCGAGTTCGACACCTTCAGCCAGCCGCTGCTGGACGAGCTGGACGCGTGCACCGCGGGCCTGCTGGCGAAGCACGCGGAGACGAAGGACATCGACGCGGTGTTCCTCACCGGCGGCTCGTCGCAGATTCCCGCGGTGCGCCAGCTCTACGTGCGCCGCTTCGGCGAGGAGCGCGTGCGCACGGCGGATGCCTTCACCTCCGTGGCGGAAGGACTCGGGCGCGCGTCGGCGCACCTGTCCGCCTGAGCCATCCGTCCGGCGTGGAGCCTACGGGCCCACGTCCACGTCGCGGCGGAGCCACCCCACCCCGCCGCGCCCATCCCGCGCCACCACCCAGAAGGTGACGCGCTGGGGCGTGGCGGGGGTGTCGTACGCCGACGTCGGGTCACCCGGCCGGCCCTCCACGGGCGCCTGGGAGCGGAACTCCTTCACCTCGCCGTCGCCGGTGGCGAACCAACTGAAGAAGAGCGGCTCCGCGCGCGGCCCTTCTTCCGTCTCCTCCGTTTCGACGCTGCCCTCGGCCAGCACCGGCGTGAAGGTGACCTCGCGCGACACGGGCAGCGGGCCGGTGAGCGGCGCGCCGTCCCACAGGATGTCCGACACCACCGGGTTCTGGTTGGGTGTGGCGGTGGCCCGCAGCGTCACCCGGCGCACGCCGCGCTCGGTGCCCTCCGGCGTCCCGCTGCCGTCAGTGGCCTCGTAGCCGACGAAGAGCGGGATGCCGCGCAGCAGCGCCTCGCGCAGCGCGGGGTCCTCCGGGTCCAGCGTCCCGCCGCCGCCCGGGTCGCCAGCGGCCAGCGCCTCCAGCAGCACCGCCTGGATGTCCTCGTCCGCGAGCGACAGCGTGCCGTCCGGCAAGGGCACGTCGGTGTCCCCCGGGCAGCGCCCGTCATAGGGGTTGCCGGTGAAGCGGCACAGCGCGTAGCGCACGGTGACGGGGCGCGCGTCCGGCGTCACCGCCAGCGCGTTGAACGTCATGGGCCCGGGCAGCGCGGGGGCGTCCGGGTCCACCGCCAGCTCGGCGGGCTCGGTTTGGATGGCCAGCACGCGCACGCGCCGGATTTCACTCTGGAGCTCGAAGTCAGGGCCGCAGCCGGCGAGCAGCAGCGCCACGAGCGAGGGGAGGATGGGACGCATGCTCAGAAGCTCCCCCGGGCGCCGATGATGGGAAGGATGGGCAGTCCCTCGAAGAAGGCGCTCTGGGTGTAGTTGTAGTTGTAGGCGATGCCCTCCACCGCCGGGTTGTTGTAGGCGTTCGTGAGGTCCAGGTAGACGTTCAGCGCCCACTTCTCGAAGGCGAAGTTCTTGTCCACGCGGATGTCCAACTGGTTGAAGGACGGCAGCCGGCTCGAGTTCACCGCCGCGTAGAGCGGGATGAAGACATCCGAGCCGTCATCCCGCACCGAGCCCACCACCGGCGTGGTGGGGTTGCCGGAGGCGAAGCGAAGGCGCGCGCCAAGCTCCCAGCCCGCGGGCAGCTTGTAGGAGGCAATCGCCGTCAGCACGTGCGTCTGGTCATTGTCGAAGAGGCGCCAGCCCGCGCCCGGCGCGTCCCGGCGCTCGCTGCGGCTGAGCGTGTAGGAGACCCAGCCGAAGAGCCGGTCCGTCAGCGCGCGGCGCACCAGCACCTCCAGGCCGTAGATGCGGCCCACGCCGGCGTTGTTCAGGCGCTCGGGCACCTGCTGGCCGCCGCGCACCACCGTGGCGTTGGAGCGGACGATGAGCCCGTTCAAGTCGTTGTAGAAGACCTCGCCGCCCACGAACCACTCCGGCCGCGCCTGCCACTCCGCGCCCACGCTGTACTGGAGCGAGCGCTTCGCGCGCAGGTCCGGGTTGCCGAAGGCCACGCTGGGCTCATCCTGCACCGGAGGCCCGTGGTAGACGCCCGCGCCGCCCTTGAGCGTCAACGTGTCCGTCAGCCCGTAGCGGACCGCCAGGCGCGGGTTGAAGGTGCGGCGGGCCTGGGACTGGTCGGTGAAGATGTAGCTCTCCGCGCGCAGGCCCGGCACCAGCAGCAGGTTCGGCACGGGCCGCCAGCGCGCCTCCACCCAGGTGGAGGGGAAGTACTGGAGGAAATCGCCGTCCGCGGTGAGCACCTCGTCGGTGACAGTGGGCGTGGGCGGCTCGCCCTCGCGGGAGAGGCCCTGGATGCGCGCGGTGACGCGGGCGAAGTTGCTCACCACGTCGATGCCGCCCGCCAGGGTGAGCTGCTCGCCGAAGGCGTACTCCAGCGTGGAGCGCAGGTTCAGGTCCGTGGAGGCGATGCGCAGGCCCCGGTCGCCGATGCCGAACTGGACCAGCGTGTTGCCCACCAGGCCGTGGGTGTCCAGGGTGAGCGCGTCCGCGCGGTACTGGTGCCGCAGGCGGAGCTGGTTGAAGCCGGTGGTGACGTTCAGGTCGCCGGTGACGGTGGGGTCGTCGTCCGCGGGCCGGTCGAAGACGAGCCCCAGCCGGTCGCGCGAGGTGAGGCCCTGCAGCGTGAAGGTGTGGCGCGACCTCGGCTTCCACACCAGCTTGAGCTGCGCGTCGTAGTAGCGCGGCGCCACCTGGAGGCTGGGGCCGTCATCGCCCAGGGGCACCAGGCCCAGCACCAGGTCGATGTAGGAGCGCCGGCCCGCCACCGCGAAGCTCAGCGTGTCGGTGATGGGGCCCTCCAGCACCGCGTTGGATTCGATGAGGCTGACGCCCACGGTGGCGTGGAGCCGGTCGGTGCGCGGCTCGCGACTGCGCACGTTGATGACGCCGCCGGTGATGTCGCCGTAGTACGCGGAGAAGTTGCCGGGCAGGTAGTCCACCGCGTCCAGCAGCTCGGAGTTGTAGACGGAGGTGAGGCCGCCGAAGTGGTAGAGCAGCGGAATGCGCTGGCCGTCCAGGAAGACGCCGGACTCCTGCGGGCCCGTGCCGCGGATGACGAGCTGGCCGCCGTTGAAGGCGGGGCGCGCCACGCCGGGCAGGTTCTGGACCACCTTCAGCGTGTCGCCCTGGGTGCCGGGGACGCGCTGCACCTCTGCGAGCTGGAGCGTGGTCTGCGTCACCTCCTTGCGCTCGCGCTCGCTGCGCACCACCGTCTCGAAGGCGCCGAAGATGCGCTTGCGCACGTAGTACGTGGCGCGCGTCTCCTGGCCCTCCGTGAAGGTCTCCTGGGTGCGGAAGCGCTCGTAGCCGCTCTGCACCACCAGCACCTCGTGCGTGCCCAGGGGGATGCCGCGGAAGGAGAAGCGGCCCTCCTCGTCCGTGACGGCGGAGCGCTCCAGCGCGGGCAGCACCACCTCCGCGCCGATGAGCGCGTCCCGCGTGCCGCGCTCCAGGGCCCGGCCGCTGAAGTTCACCGGGGCCTCGGGCTCCACGGCGGCGGCCTCGCCCTCCGGCAGCGGAGGCGGACGGAAGACGAACTGGTACGCGTATTCGATGCGCACCGGCGCGGGGACGCCGTCCACCTCGGCGGGCTCGAACTGGAACTGGCGGACCGCCTCCACCGCGGCCTCGTCGAAGCCGTGGCCCGCGGGCCGGGACACCTCGACGTTGGAGACGGCGCCCGTCTCCGAGATGTCCACCCACATCACCACCGTGCCCTCGAGCTGCTGGGCGGCGGCTTCGGGTGGGTAGACGGCCTCGACCTGGCGCATCAGCGCGGGAGGCTTCGTCAGCACGCCCTGGGGCGCGCCCGCGTCGGCGGCTTCTGGGGCGCCCGCGTCCTGCTGGGCGGCGGCGCCGGTGGCGACGAGAAGACTGAGGACTGCGACGAGGATTTTCATGAGGGGCGCGGGACTCCCGCGCCCCTCCTAGTGCGGCGCCTACTTCGGCGCGAGCACGATTTCGATGCGACGGTTCAGGCTTCGATTCTCCGCCGAGTCATTGGCGGCGATAGGCTGGTACTGCCCGTAGCCCGCGGCCGAGAGGAACGTGGGGTCCACGCCAGCGTCCTGAAGTGAGCGGACCACCGCCATGGCGCGCGCCAGGCTCAGCTCCCAGTTGCTGGCGAACTGGCCGCCGCCGGTGGGGACGTCGTCCGTGTGGCCCTCCACGCGGATGATCTTCCCCTGCACCGTCTTGAGCGCGTCGGCGATCTTCTTCAGCGCCTCGTCGCCTTCCTTGCCCACGCGGGCGGAGCCGGAGGCGAAGAGGATCTTGTCCTTGAGCTGGACCGTCATCTTGCCCTTGAGCTCGGACAGCTCGATCTTCCCGTCCGAAATCTCCTGCTTGAGGCTCTGGGCCAGGTTCTCGTACTCGGAGCTGCGCTTCTCCAGCTCCTCCTTCGCCTGCGCCAGCTTCTTCGTGTTGCGGGCCAGCTCCTCGTTGAGGGCGGCGAGCTGCGCGTTCTTCTCCTCCAGCGCGCGGCGCTCCGCGGCGTTCGCGGTGAGGCGGGACTCCGCCGTGGCCAGGCGCGTGTTCAGCGCCTCCTTCTCCTGCTCCAGGGCGGCGATCTTCCCTTCCAGCTCCTTCACCTTCGCTTCGGCGGCCTCGCGAGCGCCCTTCTCGTCAGTGAGGCCCTTGGCGAAGTTCTCCGCCTCGAGCGCCTTGGCGTCGTACTTCCCCTGCGAAACACAACCCGTGGTGGAGAGCGCGACGAGCGCAGCAAGAACCAACCGATTCCGCATATGTACGTGTCCTCCTGACACTGGTGAATGAAGCGCCAGCCTACCGTTGGCGGCGCTCCGGGTCAGGAAGAACCTCGCACTTATTTTGAGCTGCAACGACTGTCCGGCTGACAGCCAGCCGGGCGCGTCAGTCAGCGCGGAAAAATAGGGTGAGAGTCGAGCCAGACGGCGAAGAGCGCGTCCGCGAAGTGCTTGCCGGGGATGAAGACGCCACCGGAGGCCTCGCCGCCGACCTCGAGCCCGACGCCCGGCGTGTAGGTGATGACGAGGTCCTCGCCCTTCTCCACGTCCTTGAGCGACGCGAGCATGATGCGCAGTTGGTTCGCCAGCGGGCCCTGCCGCAGGTCGGGGTTGTGCTCGAGGCCATCGCGGAAGCTGCCCACGAGCTGGTCGCGGGAGATGTCGCGCAGGAAGCGGAAGTGGAGCCGCTTCACGGAGTTGGAGGTGATGGCCTCATGCGTGGAGCGCGGCCGGTCCTCCATGTAGAGGCTCCAGACGTAGACCTTGAAGAAGAGCTGCTTGTGCAGCTCCATGTGGGCGAGCTCGACGGTGCGGCCCTTGAGGTTCATCGACACCGGCATGAGCACGCCGCCGACCTGCTTCTGCCCCGCCTGCGCGGCGCCCGCGACGAGCAGCATGCCCACCACGAGACACCGCAGACTCCCACCCCACGCCTGAGTACGCATGCGCCCGACCCCCGACCCCTGTCCCCACTGAACCCGACAGGACATACGCTGCACACGCCCACCGGCACCGCCAACGCCCCAGAGGGCCACGCTGTACGGCAGTGGACGGCGACCAGGCCCTGGTGGAGCAACGTCGGACGGACGACTCACGTCGCCGGGGTGCGCTCCAGCAGGGCGCCTGCCCACGTCAGCCCGCTGCCCACGACGCTCAGCACCACCGCGTCTCCCACGGTGGGGTCATCCCAGTGCTCGCTCAGGACGCTCGGCGCGCCCGCCGCGCCCGTGTTGCCCCGCCTGTTCACGTTGAAGAAGTGCCGCGCCTCCGGCACCTCGCACCGCCGCTGCACGGACTCCAACATGCGCAGGTTCGCCTGATGCCCGATGAGGGCCACGGCCCCCGCGCCCTGCTCCGGGTGGCGCTCCATGAAGCGCGCGCGCAGGGCCTGGAACGTCTCACCCGCGCGGCGGATGGCGAACTTCTGCACCTCGCCGCCCTGCTGGGTGAAGTGCCCCACGCGCGGCACCCGCACCTTGTCCGCGCCCGACGGGTCTCCGGCCAGCAGCGTCTCCGTGACGTGCCAGCGCCCCGGCACGCGCGGTGACAGGATGGCCGCGGACGCGCCGTCACCCCACAACACCGCGCTGGAGCGGTCCGTGTAGTCCACCACGCGCGTGGAGTTGTCCATGTTGACCACCAGCACGTAGTCCGGCAGCCGCTCCGGCCGCATGCCCGCCAGGAAGTGGAGCTGCATGCAGAAGGACGAGCAGGCGCTCTGCAGGTCCACCGCTGGCGCGTTGATGCCCAGGAGCTGCGCCACCCGGTTGGACTCGGCGGGAATGCACTCGTCCGGGCTGCACCCGCCCGCCACCACGAGCCCGATGTCGGACGGCTTCAACCCCGCGCGTTCCAGCGCCATCACCGCCGCCCGGCGCCCCGTCTCCGCGTTGCTGAAGAGCGCCGCCTCCTGCGCCGCGCGCACGTCGCGGTTGCGCGTCTCCCGCAGGTAGTCCAGCGGCAACACCGTGTGCCGCGCGCGGATGCCCACGCGCTCCATAATCCACGCGTCGCTGGTCTCCAGCCCCAGCTCCTCGAAGAAGGCGTTGGTCAGAAGGTTGGGAGGATGGAAGTGGCCGAGCGCGTGCAGGTACATTCAGAACCCTCTAACCGCGCAGCCTCCCAAAACTCTGTCAGCCCTCTGTCACGCCGCCGAGCCTTCGCGCCCAGCGGACGGCCTGTCAGGCCATCCGGCTAACGCGCGGTGTCAGCCTTCTTCCCGGTGAGTCGCAGCCGCATCGCGCCCTCGCCCCGCGCCTCGAAGCCCGCCTCGACGGCGTCATCGGTCAGCTCCACCTTCACCGGCCCGGACAGGGTGAGCTCCAAGAGCTGGATGCCCTCCGCCAGGACGGACATCTTCCCTTGCAGGGGAATGGTCATCAGGAACGGCGCATTCACCTCCTGACGCAACACCGTCATCGACACATCGAAGACGCCCACCGCGCCGCGCGGCTCCTGACGCACCTCGGCCAACGTCGCGCGTGTCTGGGTGACGCGGGTGTCATCCCCCGCCTCGTCCACCATCAGCTTCGCGAGCGCGTCGGAGAAGCCCTCCAGGCTGGCCCCCACCGCCAGCGGCGTCTTCGGGAAGGCGGCCTCCAGGCGGTCCGGCCTGCCGAGCTCCGGCAGGTGCTTCTTCACCTCGCCCTCCTCCTCCCTGGACACCGGCTGGCCCTTCGCGTCCGTGATGACCAGGCGCTCCTTCTTCAGCTCCGCCAGGTACGTCTTCCCGCTGATGGGGCTCGCCTTGCGCTGGACGTCGCCCTTCTCCTCGGCCACCTCGCCCACGTCGCCGAAGGCCATCTTCACCTTGGAGACGACGTTCCCCTTCGCGGCGAGCACCGTCACGGTGTGCTGGCTGGACGACGTCACGGACATCGACACCGACATCGGCGTGTCCATGTCCGAGGCGCGCAAATCCAACGCCAGCCGCATGTCCACCGCGCTGTCCAGCGCCTCCTGGTCCCCCACGCGGGCGTTCACCTGCTTGAACTGGATGGATGGCGCCTTCGCCTCGGGAGCGGGCGTGGCCGGCGCCGCGGCACCGGCGGCCAGCGGCGCGAGCGAAAGCCCCAGGGAGACGACGAACGGATACACGCGGTGCATGTGCTGCCCTCCAGGGGCGCCATCCTTTCACGGGCCCCTCGCGCGTGTGCCGCTGAAATCGTGCAGTCCGCCAGGAAGCCCTTCGTCTGAACCCAGACGGATGCGGGCGCAACCGCTGGCGCCGGCCGGAAGGAATCGCGCCGGGCGCTACAGTTCCACGCATGAGCGCCGCCCCTGGCCCCCAGGTCCATTTCCGCACCTGCAACCTGTGCGAGGCCATGTGCGGCCTGCGCATCGAGCTGGACGCCGGACGCATCACCGCCATCCGAGGTGACGCGGAGGACCCCTTCAGCCGGGGCCACGTCTGCCCCAAGGCGCTGGCGCTGGAGGACCTGCACCAGGACCCGGACCGGCTGCGCGGCCCCCTGCGGCGCACCGCCACCGGCTGGGAGCCCGTCTCCTGGGACGACGCGTTGGATGAGAGCGCGCGCCGCCTGCACGCCATCCAGCGGGAGCATGGGCGTGACGCGGTGGGCTCGTACCTGGGCAACCCCAACGTCCACAACCTGGGCAACATGCTGTTCGGCCCGGAGCTGCTGCGCACGCTGCGCTCGCGCAACCGCTTCTCCGCGACGTCCGTGGACCAGCTCCCCCACCAGTTCGCCGCCTACCTGATGTTCGGCCACCAGTTGCTGGTGCCCATTCCCGACCTCGACCACACCGGCTACCTGCTCGTGCTGGGCGCCAACCCCCTGGCGTCCAACGGCAGCCTGATGACGGCGCCCGACATCCGCGCCCGCCTGCGCGCCATCCAGCAGCGCGGCGGGCGCGTCGTGGTGATGGACCCGCGCCGCACGGAGACGGCCGCCATCGCCGACGCGCACGTCTTCATCCGCCCCGGCACCGACGCGCTCGCGCTGCTCGCGATGCTGCACGTGGCACTGGTGGAGCACGCGCCGCGCCTGGGGCCGCTGGATGCCTTCACGCAGGGGCTGGAGACGGTGTGCGCGCTGGCCCGGGACTTCTCCCCGGAGCAGGTCGCGCCGCACACGGGCGTGCCCGCGCCCACCCTGCGCCGCATCGCCCGGGACTTCCTCTCCGCGCGCGCCGCCGTGTGCTACGGCCGCATGGGCCTGTCCACCCAGTCCTTCGGCGCGCTGTGCCAGTGGCTCATCACCGTGCTCAACGTGGTGAGTGGCAACCTGGACCGGCGCGGCGGCGCCATGTTCACCCTGCCCGCGTTCGACATCGTCGGAGGCCCCCGGGCCCTGGCCGTGGGCCGCGGCAGCTTCGGCCGCTGGAAGAGCCGCGTGCGAGGGCTCCCGGAGTTCGCGGGCGAGCTGCCCTCGGCCGCGATGGCCGAGGAGCTGGACACCCCGGGCCCGGGCCGCGTCCGCGCGCTCGTCACCGTGGCGGGCAACCCCGTGCTGTCCACGCCCAATGGCGCGCGGCTGGAGCGGGCGCTCGCGGGCCTGGACTTCATGGTGAGCATCGACCCGTACCTCAACGAGACGACGCGCCACGCGCACCTCATCCTCCCGCCGGTGTCACCGCTGGAGCGCGGCCACTACGACGTCGCCTTCCACGCGCTGGCCGTGCGCAACACCGCGAAGTACTCGCCCGCCCTCTTCGAGCCGGGGCCCGGGAGCCGCCAGGACTGGCAGATTCTGCTCGGCCTCCAGCACCGGCTGCTCACGCTGCGCAAGGGCCGCCCCTCCGTGCGCGCCACGCTCAAGTACCAGGCCCTGTCCCGGCTGGGCCCGGAGCGCGTGCTGGACCTGGGCTTGCGCCTGGGGCCCTACGGCGCCCGCTTCCACCCGGCGAAGCACGGCCTCAGCCTGGCGAAGCTGCGACAGGCGCCCCACGGCCTCGACCTGGGAGCGCTCCAGCCCTGCCTGCCCCAGCGGCTCCAGACGAAGGACCAACGCATCCACCTGGCGCCGGAGCCACTGGTGGCGGACGTGCGGCGCCTGCGGGAAGCCTTCGCCCGGGGCGCGGCCTCCGCGCCGGGCAGCGGAGAGCTGCTGCTCATCGGCCGGCGGCACCTGCGCGACAACAACTCCTGGATGCACAACGTGCAGGGCCTGCTGAAGGGCAAGCCGCGCTGCACGTTGATGATGCACCCCCAGGACGCGGCCCGGCGGGAGCTGGCGGACGGAATGGAGGCCACCGTCACCTCGCGCGTGGGCACGGTGACGGTGCCCGTCCACGTCACGGACGAGGTGATGCCTGGCGTGGTGAGCCTGCCCCATGGCTACGGGCACGGGCGCCAGGGCACCCGGCTCGCCGTGGCCGCCGCGCACGCGGGCGCCAGTCACAACGACCTCACGGACGAGCAGGCCGTGGACGCGCTCTGCGGCAACGCCGCCTTCAGCGGCACGCCGGTGCGGGTGCGGCGGGCAGCGGCGCCCGGAGCCGCCACACCAGCGGGATGAGCGCGCCAATCACCACGAAGAGCAGCTGCACCAGGTGACCGAGCAGCGCCACCGACATGGCGCGCGCGGCCGTGGTGTCCAGCACGCCCGCCGCCAACGCGAAGGCGCCGTCACTGACGCCCACCTGCCCCGGCACCAGCGAGCCCACCGCCAGCGCGCACAGGTAGAGCCCCTGGGCGAACAGCGCCTGCACCACCGAGGTGTCGATGCCCACCGCGTACGTCAGCACGCCGTACTGCGCCACCTGGAGCACCCGGCTGCACAGGAACGCGAGCATGGGCGACCAGGGCAGCAGCGCGCCACACCGCGCCGAGGCCTGGAACTGCTCCGCGTGGAGCGCCCAGCGGCTGAAGCGGCACACCAGCCACGCGCCGGGCCGCTTCGCGCGCATGCACGCGCGCACGCCCACCGACAGCAGCACCAGCAGCACGCCATGCGCCAGCATGAGGCCGGTGAAGAGGGACATGCCCGTGAGCAGGTAGGACGCCAGCGCGCAGGGGAACGAGATGAAGCCGCCCGCCGCCAGTGACGCGGCCTGGGAGGTCGCCGCCGCGGCGGTGGCTGTTCCTCCTCCCATGTAGGGGCTCAGCAGGGCCGCCTTGGTGGCCTCCGCCGCGGCGCGGCCCGCCGGGGCCAGGCTGGACACCGCGGTGCCGATGAGCTGCGCGCGGGCCAGGACGCGCCAGGGTACGCGCTCCGCACAGGGGCCGTAGGCGCGGCGCGTGGCCAGTCCGTCCATGCACTGCCGGCCCAGCTCCAGCAGCACCACCCACGGCAGCCAGGGCGCCGCGCCGGCCAGCACGACGCCCAGCTCGCGAGGCCCCGCCTTGTGGACCAGCAACGCCAGCGTGCCCACGCCGGCCAGCGCGAAGACGGGACGAAGCCCTACCCCCATCCACCGCTTCAGGGTCCGCTTCGGCGCCGCTGCTTCAGCGACGCCGGCCGGCCGGGCCAGGGACAACTCCCCGTGCGCGTTGCTCACCATCGACCTCCTCGCCGTCCCGTTGCCCGCAGCGGAAGGTGGGCAGCGACAGCGCCAGTGGCGAGCCCCGTCTGTCCGCCTGTCCCCGCCCGAGGTGGGACGACGTCCAGCGGTGGACAGGCCTGGGTCCCTGGCGAATGCGGTGGTGAACCCCCTTGGACGCTCGGCGCGCCCTGAAACGATTCAACGCCGGGCATCGCGGGCGACAGCCGCCCCACCTCGCGGATGGGCTGCTTCCGCATCCGCATCTGCCTCAACCACGTTCCGAGGGCGCAATCCCTGGAAACGCGTAAGGCCCTGGCCGCATTGGCGCGCGGCACCCCCGATGCTGGTCAACAGCCCCGCTCGCTTGGGCTCCAGCCGTCAAGCAGGAGCGGCAAATCCCGGGGCTGACGCACTGCGGGCGGCCTGCCAAACAGGAGCTACGTAGAAATCGAAGGGCCAGTCTGCCCCTACCGACTCCCCAGCCAGGGTGATAGACGCACGATGTCAGGCCACGATTCGTCCGCACATCATGCGAAACCAGAACACCGCACCGAGTCTGTTGTGCCTCTTGGCCGCCCTGTCGCTGGGGTGCTCCAGCAGCGCGACCACCACGGCCAGCCGCCGCGGTGCCTATGCCTTGGCCTCCTGCACTGACACCGTCTCGTGCTGCATCCAGCGCAACCCCGGCATGCCTGACGCGTGCGGCCTCACGGCAGCCGAAGTCGCCTCGCACATGGCCGGCATCAAGATGGCGGTGGAGGCAGCGGCCGAAGAGGAGAACGCACACAACGCGGAACTCCCCGAATGGAAGCGCCGCTGCATTTCGACCTACGCGGAGTGCAAAGAAGCTGACTGGATGGGCTCTTGTTACGACTGCTTTCGCTATTGCGAGGGGCAGGAGGAATGGCCCGTCAACAAGTGCCGTCCGCGCAAAGGCAATAAGTAACAGCTCATGGCCAAAGAACTCGAATGGGAACCAGTCCGCGCGCTGGCACGGCAAGTACGGAACGGGGAGCCGCTAGCCCTTACCGACGAAGTGAAAGCCCTGTTGACACGCACTGCTCCCGAGGTGGGCATCAGCGATGCCGATGCGGCCTCGTCCCTTGGATCTCGCGCTGGCGCGGAAGCTCTGCTCTTGGAGTGCGCACGCCGCATCAAGGAAGGATCCAACCGCATCGTTGACGCGCTCCATCGAGCGAAGCGGCATCGACAGGCAGGGGACTTCGACAGCGCCCGCCAAGAAATGCGGGATATCCTCGCCATTGAAGTGGTTCCGCTCTACCGAGAGATCGCTGAAGACCAGCTCGAAGACATGGCCGACGAGCCGTAACGGCAACAGGGACGCGACTGACGCTGAGCCCCGCCGCACTCAGGTGTCGCCACCAGTTCCAGGCGGCGCCGGCTCCACGGGCGGCGCCCCCCCTGCCGCACGCGGCATCAGTCCGCGCCGCCAGACGCATCCATGTACGCGGCCACCGTCCGTGCCGAGTCCCGCGCCGCCGTCACGGCCTCGCACCGCATGGTCCATTCGTGCTGACCGAGTCCCGCGCCGCCCGGCGCTCCCGTGGGCGCGGCATGCACAGCTCGAGCATCACCTCGTGGGCCCGCTTCGCCATGTCGTGCAGCTCCGCCGCCGCCTCCTCCGGGCCGTAGGCATCGCCCTCCCCCAGCCAGCGGTGGAGGACCGTCGCCAGCGCGCTCGCCGTCTGATAACTGCAAGCACATCCGCCGCTGCCGTGACGACGGCCCCGTCCAATGGCAACTTCGCATGGACTTGGAGTTGTGGCTGGCCGAGAGGACTCGCGCTCGCGGAGCACCGCCTCCCAGAGATGGTCACGGGACAGCACCCGTCGCCGCTGCAAAGCAATGGGAGCGTGCCACGTGCCACGTGCCGCGGCATCGGCGAGCCGAGCCGAGCCGAGCCGAGCCTCACGGTGCGGTAACTCGATAGGGCGCCCTCCTTTGCTCACCTCCCATTCCAGGCGCAAGCCAGGAAGCGCTCGTTCCATGCCCCTGACGACCGCGAATGGGTGGCCGTCATGCCCCATGAGTGCAGGCGCATAGATGGTCAGTTCGAGGTGCTTTCGCGTGAACGCCATGCGGCCGGAGGGTCGCCCCCAGGCGTGAGCTCAGGCCCAGGGCCCCTGGAACAACGCCCCAAAGCGCAAGGCCAGCTCCATGCGCCGCGTCAGCAGCGCCCCCCACGCCGTGGCCTCGGATGTCCAGGTGGCCACCGACAGGCCATGCGCCTCGAACACCGCCATCGCGTCGTTGTTCACGCTCAAGGACTTCAACAGCCGCGTGTAGTCCAGCAGCGTGCGCAGCCGGCCCTCCGGGAAGCACACCTCCATGTCGAGCGGCTCCAATGGCCCACCGGGGTTCAGCAACACCAACGGCGCGCGGGGCGGAGTGAGCTCCACGTCGAGCCTGGGCGGCGCGGCCTCCACCTGCCGCGCCATCAACTCCCGCTGGCGCTCCAGGTCGCGCTGGCGAGACGCCTCCACCATGCGCCGCAGCGCATCCTCACGCGCCTGGTCCTCCCGCTGCCGCTTCCGTTCGAGTTGCTCACGCATCAGCCGGACATCCACCTCGATGTCCCCCAGGAAGTCGCGTGAGTCGCCCTGCTCGCTCGACGTGGGAGACGCGGCGAGGACACGCTCCCGGAAGCCAGGGAACCAGGACAGGAAGTGCTCCGCGTCCGCGTCCAGCGCGTCCACGCCCCGCCGCACCCCGCCCGACAGCACCGCCGCCGCGGACGACACCGCGAGCGAGGTGCAACGCGGCCATGCGTCCACCCGGGCCTCCGCCGCCGACCACACAGGAGGAAGGCGGCGGGACAGGTCCTCCAGCGGGGCCTCGCGGACCAGGGCATCCACGTGCGACGGCAGTTGCTCCGGGGCGTCCACCGGCCACCATGTCTGGAAGCTCACCACCGCGTCAGGCTCCGCCGCCTGCTGTCGCTCCCAGAGCGCCGTCCGCCACGGCGCGAAAGCAACCAACAGGTCCGCGCGCTCGTCCGGATGCGCCTGGAAGCGCTCCCACACCACGCCGATGAACACCCCCTGCTGGCCACCGCCGCTCCACGCGCGCACCGCCTTCGCCAGCGGCGCCAGCAAGCGCTCGCGGCCCGCCCCAGCCCACAGCGCCATCAACAACCGCGCGCCCTGCGCGGGAGCAAGCGCCTCGCCCCACCGCGCCCGCGAGGGCAGCGACAACACCGCCGCCAGCAGCGGCTCCGTGCACGGCGCCTCGTGGACCCAGGTGTGCAACCAGCGCGCATCCTCCGCGTCGACGAGCGTGAGGAAGCGGGAGAAGGCCAGGTCCGGGAAGCGACTGGCGCGCCGGGACGGCGGCTCGCGGGCCAGGGACTCGGCGACGGCGGAGACGAAGGCGCGCGTCTCCTCCACGGCGTGCGCGCCCGAGTCCGCGGCGGCCCACCCGAGGAAGCGCAGCGCATCCTCCGCGGGGAGGCGCGCCAGGCGCGCGAGCGCCCAGTCCGCCCACAGCGCGCGCTCCTCCGCGGACAGCTCGGCGAAGGGCCGCGCCTGGGCCCAGGCATGCAGCGCCTCCGCCAGGCTGCCCTCCACCCGGTCCGACACCGCGAGCAGCGCGCTCAGCGTCCCCGGCGGCGCCTGCGTGGGCAGCCGCCGCAGGACGGTGATGGCGAAGTCCGCATCCCCTCGCGACGCCATCCGCGCGAGCAACCGCACCGAGCCCACCTCCGCCAGCGCCCGGCGCGCCTCCGCCGCCCGCTCCAGGTCCGTGGCCTCCTCGGCCGCGAGGAGTCCCTCCTCGTCCCGCAAGCAGAGCGCACATTCAAAGCGCACGTCCGCGTCCGGATGGAGCAGTCCCTCACGCAGCGCGAGCAGCAGCTCCCCCTCCGCCGCCCGCCCGGTGGCGCGCACCCACGCCACGGCGGCGCGGGCCGCCAGCTCGGGAAAGCGCCCGAAGACGGCACGCGCGCGCTGCGCGAGGCGCTCCCTGGACACCCGGGCCCTGCGCGCACGGGGCCACACCCGCCACCGGGTGAGCGCCAGCGCCGCCTCGCAGCCGAAGAGCCCTTCATCCTCCAGGCACGCCAGCGCCATATCGAGCGCCGCGTCCGAAGGCGCCCCGCCATGGACCTCCACCAGCGCGGACAGCCACTGCGGCTCCAGCGCGGGGACAGGCGTGTGGAGTCCCTCCTCCGGCTCGGCGGACACCTCCTCCGGCGCGTGCCAGGGAAGCCGCCGGGCCCACCGGTCCTCGGCCTCCTCCTCGTACCCCCGCAGCCACAGCGCCCGCGCATCGCGGCGCACGTCGACGAGCAACCGCCCCACCCGGGCCCACAGCCTCGCGTAGCGCGCCTCCAGGCGCTCCGCCATCGAGGTGGGGAGGAGCATCACCCGCTCCGCCAGCGCATACCGGTCCACCCCCGCGTGCGCCAGCATCCGCGCGGCGCCGTACTGCTCCGGAGGAACCGGGCCGCAGTCACACCGAGGGCACAGGAGCCCCGGCGCTCGGAAACGCGTGCAGGCCGGACAGCGAACCTGGGCCCCTCGGCGGGCACCGTTCTCCAACGGGGGAGGCATTCGCCTTCTCTACACCGGCTGAGGCCCCAACACCCCACCCTCAACCGTCGCGGCGTAAATGTACGGCGAAGCCACACGCCGTCCGTGAGTCTTTCGTCACGCCCTGGCGCTGTCGTGACGTCAGGTGTTCCAATTCCTCTCAGCCTCCGGTTGTCACGCGGAGGCCAGACGCAAGGAGCGGCCCGATGAACCCCGTGGAGCGCGCGGCGCAGGCCTCTCCGTCGCTGCTGTCCGGCGGGCTCGCGGCCCGTGGCCCGGCGCGCATCTCGTCTGTTGCAACGAGCAGTCCCACCCAAGGAGGAACACCTCATGAAGCAGACCTTCGCAGTGCTCGCGGCGCTCGCCGTGTCAACCCTGGTGGCCTGCGGCGGCGTTGAGGCCGTCGAGCCGCAGGAGGCGCTGGGCCAGGAGTCGAGCGCCCTCGTCACCTGTTCCACGTCCTGCGCCAATGGCACGACGCTGTCGTGTTCGGGCACCACCTGCTCCGCCTCGGACCAGGACTTCGTCCAGTGCAACGGCAACTACCAGTACTGCCCGCCCCCGGAGCCGCCGCCCGACTGCACGAACCCGAGCAACATGTGCGTGAACATCAACGGCACCCGCTGCGCCACCCCGGGCACCTCGCGTGACTGCTGCGTGCCAGGCATCCCCACCGGCGGCTGCTTCTGCCGCTCCAACGGCACGTGGATCTGCACCATCCCCGCCGATCCGCAGTAGACCCTCTCCGCCCCCTTCCTCCTCGCCTTCGAGGACGTGCTGGCGGCGTAACGCCTGGAAATAGAACGCCGGACGGGAGCGTGGCTCCCGCCCGGCGTGGGTGCGACAGCGCGCGGACTACTTGCCGCGGACGATGGACTCGCCCTGGACGGTCAGCGCGGTGGCGGCGGCCGTCATGTCGATGCCCGTGAAGCTGGTGTACGGGTAGTGGCCGTCACCCACCTCCTCGACGAACTCGACGTAGTCACCGCTGACCTGGCGGCCGTCGAAGTTGAACGTGAAGGCGCCCGGCGTGGCGCTGCGGAAGGCCCACACGCAGGCGCCCGAGGAGATGGGGTCATTCGCGCCGAAGGCCGTGTGGTTGCGGAAGCCCGTGTGGATGGGCGTGAAGCGGATGTGGATGTCGTACCAGGACGCGTCCAGCGGGAACCACAGGCCGCGGTTGATGTGGCGGGCCTGCAGGTGGCCGCCGCTGTACACGTACACGCTGTAGTTGGAGCCACCCGGCGTGCCGGTGAACTGCGGCCGGAAGGTCACCCGGCCCGGCTCGCTGCCGATGCCGACCTCGATGGAGCTGACCACCTGGTCGCCATCACGCGCCGCCAGGGCGAAGCCCTGACCCGCCTTGGCCAGGTCCTGGAAGACGGCCTGCTGCTCCCACTGGGTCGCGGCGGCGAAGGTGCTGGAGACACCGTCGTTCGTGGCCTTGGCCAGGCCCGTGACTTCGAGGCCCTTCTCCGTGCGCGCCAGCTTCGCGTCGCCCGTCGCGCAGCTCGTGATGCCGGCGAAGGACTCGACGCACTGCTGCTTCACGGGCGCTTCCTGGTTCGTCAGCGCGTCCGCCTCAGGCTGCGACTCCTCGCCCTGGCAACCCGCGGCCGTCAGACTCAGGAGTGCTGCCGCCATCAGGCGGCCCGTCAGCTTGATGCTCATGGATGAAAAACCTCTCGTTGGGGGATGACGATTGCCGGGTCCGCTTGGGACCCGCGGGCCGCGTCTGCACCCCGCGCGCCAGGACCTGCCGGACAGCGCCCCCCACTCGGAGAAGCGCCTCGCGGCACCGCCCCCACCGGCCTCCGCCGTAGCGCCAGGCGTCACAGATGCCCGGCGGCTGTGGCGCGCCTCGTTACAGCCCAGGCCGCTCGACGCCAGCGCCCGTGCGGGCCCTCCACCACCTGGCGAACGGGTCAAACCAGACACCCGCACTGCGGGGTGGGCGGCTCCACGATTTCGTCACGACCCGCCATATCCCCTATGCTTCCCCCCGGTCGCCCGGGGGCCCGGCCCGATTTCCTCCCGGAGAAGGCTGGACGATGAACAGCGCAAGCGTGAATGACTCTCCCGCGGATCGCCGTCGCTTTCCCCGGCTCGAGGCGCCGCTCTACGCAAGGCCGGCGCGGCTGAGGCGCGTGGACAAGCAGCAGGTGCTGGACGCCAGCCTGGGGGGCATCCGCATCTACTCCGACGAGCAATACGCGCAGGACTCGGAGCTGGAGCTGGACCTGTTCCTCCGCGACGGCTCGTCGTTGGAGTGCAAGGCGCGCGTGGCGTGGACGCGGAAGCTCCCCAAGGACGGCGTGGCGCGCTTCGAGGTTGGCCTGGCCTTCACGGACGTCCCGCCGCTGGCCATGGACAAGCTCAAGTCGGTCCTCGTGTCAGACGAAGAGGGCGGCCCGGGCGGCTCATAGCCGCGCGGTGGTGGGGACGCCCTCCAGGGCCTCCTCCAGCACGGCGTGCAGCTCCTGCTCCAGTCCCGGCACCGAAGCCCGCCGGAGCGCGCCGCCGCCCATGAAGAGGGACAGGCCTTCCAGGAAGGCGACCACCAGCGCCGCGCGGCGCTCCAGTTGGGACGGGCCGAGCCCGGGAGCCAGCTCACGCAGCAGCTCCACGATGCCCGCCCGGTAGCCCGCGTAGAAGACGGCGAGCGCGTCCGCGACCATCTCATCCCGCGCGGCGAGCGCCCACAGCTCCGCGAAGAGCTGGCAGTGACGCGGTGACTCCTGGTCTTCCAGCAGCGCCTCCAACGCGCGCCGCAGCCGCTCCACGGGGGAACGTCCGCCCTCCTCCACCCGCGCGAGCACCCGCTGGCTGGCGGCCTCCAGGTAGCGCGCGAGCAGCGCACGCACCACGTCCTGCTTCGCGGGGAAGTAGTACTGGAGGTTGCCCACGCTGAGCCCGGCCCGCTGCGCCACCCGGCGCAGCGTGAGGCCTGAATGGCCCTCCTCCACGAGGGTGTCGGTGGCCGCGTCGAGGATGGACGCCACGCGCTCGGTCCCCTTGGCGTGGACCGCCGTCCCCTCACGCGGCTTCGACGATGGCAGCTTCCCTCGTGTGGCACGTGGCATCAGGCCGCCTCCCGGCGCGGTTGTGCCTCGAACCGGGCCTGGACGCCACAATCGCGCAAGACCGCCAGCGCCAGCTCGGGGCGCGCGTCGTGTTCCGGGAGCCACACGCCCGCGGCGAGCGCCGGCGCGCCATCCCGTCCCAGCAGCCGCTCCACCCCCAGCAGCGCGCCCACGGCCGTGAGGTGGGCCTGTCCCTTCGGGTCCACCACCTCGATGCGCAGCGCGCCGCGAGCCCCCTCCACGTCCGCCACCCAGGCCGCCTCGCCGCCCTTGCCGCTGCTGGCCATCAGCGCGCGCCGCATCGGCGTCAGCCGGGGATGCTGGAGCAGCCGCAGCAGGCCCACCTGCTGGAGCGCCGCGAGCAGCCAGGTGACGGCGCCTGAGTCGAACCCCAGCCGGGTCGACACCGTGTGGGCCCCCAGCACCAGCGGCAGCGTGGTCTGCTCGGGCGTGTCCAGCCGGAAGACACGCGTGGGCCGCCCATCCGGGAACAGCACCCGCCGGCCTTCCGTCAGCGGCAACACCTGCCGCTCCGCGCCTCCCTCCGTGATGTCGAAGGTCAGCCCCAGCCGGTCCATGTACTCCAGCGAGTCCGGCCCCGCCTGGTCCGCCAGGGCGAAGCGGATGCCCACGTCGACGCGCTCGACGCGCCCCACCTGCTCCGCCGCGCCCGCGACGAGCCTGGGCACCAACCCCGCCATCCACGCGGAGCTGAGCAGGACGGGCGCCCGGGGAGGAGTCCCCGCCAGCCGCAGCACCGCCGCCTTCAAGCGCGACGTCCAGCGGGTGATGTCCAGCACCGCCACGCCCTCCCGCACCGCCGAGCGCAGCACCGCATCCTCCGGGTCATTGACCAACGACACCACGGCCCTGGGCCGCCCGGCCAGCGACGCCAGCGGGTCGGGCGCCGCCACGTCCAGCACCGCCGCCTCCGCGTTCCCCAACCTCCGGGCCAGGGCCTCGGCGGGCTCGCGGCGGCGCCCCGCGATGACCAACGGCAGCTCCGGATGCCGCTCCCGCAACAACCGCGCGAGCCACGTCCCCACCACCCCATAGCCCCCAACCAGTACGACACTCTCTTCGGTCACCATCGCGCGCTCCACCCGCCTGGCGTGGGCCATTCCACACCGGTCGCGCCATTTATTAGGTCACATGACCTATATTTTCACGACAATCGTCCAGGCCATTCGGCTGGGGGCGTTGTGCTCGGGCCGCGGCTGCCCCAGGCTTGTCGGGGTGAAGCGGTCCGAGCAGATGACGGTGGCGCAGCCCCGGCGGGCCGGGTTCGCGAGGCTCGCCTTCGAGCGCACCGGCCCGCGCACCATCGTCCGCACCGCCCTGGCGCACAGCCCGCTGCGGCTGCTCACGCCCCGCAACCACGGCCACGCGGCCTGGGCCTACACCAGCTCGTTCGGAGGCGGGCTGGTGGACGGGGACCAGGTCTCCCTGGAGGTGGACGTGGCCGCGGGGGCCACGGCGCTCGTCGCCAGCCAGGGCGCCAACCGCGTCTACCGCTCTCCCCGAGGCTGCCGGAGCGACCTGAGCGCCCGCGTGGAGGAAGGCGGGCTGCTGGCCTTCGTCCCGGACCCCACCGCGTGCTTCACCGGCGCCCGCTACGCCCAGACGCTGGACGTGCGGCTGGCCCCCGGCGCCTCCCTGGTGCTCGCGGACGTCCTCACCGCTGGCCGCGGCGCCAGCGGTGAGCGCTGGGCCTTCGCCCACTACGACTCCACGCTGCGCGTCTGCGTGGGCGGACGCGCGCTCGTGGATGAGCGCTGGCTGCTGGACCCACGGCAGGGCGCGCTGCCCGAGCGCCTGGGCCGCTTCAACGCGCTGGCCACCGTGCTGCTGGTGGGCCCCGCGCTCGCGGACGCACGTGAGGCGCTCGCCGCGCGGCTCGCCGCGCTTCCGGTGACGTCTCGCGCGGAGCTGGTCCCCAGCGTCAGTCCGCTGGGCCCGGACGGCCTGCTGCTCCGGGCCGCCGCTGTCTCCGTGGAGGCGGTGTTGCACACCACACACGCGTGGCTGTCCTTCCTGCCAGCGCTGTTGGGCGACAACCCCTGGGCCCGCCGCGCCTGAGGGGGCCACCTTGGAAGCCATTGACGCAACGCGCTAGCCTGACGGGGTGCACCTCTCCCCTCGCGATGTCGACAAGCTGCTGCTGCATCAGGCGGGCTTCCTCGCCCAGAAGCGCCTCGCGCGCGGGGTCCGGCTCAACTACCCGGAGGCGGTGGCGCTCATCGCCACGCAGCTCCTGGAGTTCATCCGCGACGGCAGGGGCGTGGCCGAGCTGATGGACCTGGGCCGCCAGCTCCTGGGGCGCGCGCAGGTGATGGACGGCGTGCCGGAGCTGCTGGCGGAGGTGCAGGTGGAGGGCACCTTCCCGGACGGCTCCAAGCTGGTGACGGTGCACCACCCCGTGGTGGCCGAGCACGGCGACCTGGCGCTGGCGCTGTACGGCAGCTTCCTCCCCGTCCCCCCGCTGGAGCGCTTCGGCGCGGCGACACCGCCGGAAGGACGCCCCGGCGAGGTGCGGGTGCGGCCGGGCGACGTGGTGCTCAACGAGGGACGCGACCCCGTCACCGTCAGCGTCACCCACCGGGGCGACCGGCCCATCCAGGTGGGCAGCCACTACCACTTCTTCGAGACGAACCGCGCGCTGGTGTTCGACCGCGCCCGGGCCTACGGCCGCCGGCTGGACATCCCCGCGGGCACGGCGGTGCGCTTCGAGCCCGGTGAGCGCAAGACGGTGCAGCTCGTCGCCATCGCCGGTGACGCGGTGGTGCGCGGCGGCAACGCGCTGGGCAGCGGGGAGGTGACGCCGGAGGGACAGGCCCGCGCCCTGGAGGCGGTGCGCGCGCGGGGCTTCGGTCACGAGGAGGAGCGCTGATGAGCCGGAAGATGGACCGCCGCCACTACGCGGACATGTTCGGTCCCACCACGGGAGACCGGGTGCGGCTGGGTGACACGGGGCTGTGGGCGGAGGTGGAGCGCGACGCCACCGTCTACGGCGACGAGTGCAAGTTCGGCGGCGGCAAGGTGCTGCGCGAGGGCATGGGCCAGCAGGCCGGCGTGGGGGACGCGGACGCGCTCGACTGCGTCATCACCAACGCGCTCATCCTGGACTGGACGGGCATCTACAAGGCGGACATCGGCCTCAAGGGCGGCCGCATCGCCGGCATCGGCAAGGCGGGCAATCCGGACGTCATGGCCGGAGTCACGCCGGGCATGGTGGTGGGCGTGACGACGGAGGCCATCGCCGGGGAGGGCCTCATCGTCACCGCGGGCGCGCTGGACACGCACATCCACTTCATCTGTCCCCAGCAGGCGGATGAAGCGCTGGCCAGCGGCGTCACGACGTGGGTGGGCGGCGGCACCGGGCCCGCCACTGGCACCAAGGCCACCACCTGCACGCCGGGCGCGTGGAACCTCCAGCGGATGCTGGAGGCCACGGACACCCTTCCGCTGAACATCGGCCTCACCGGCAAGGGCAACACGTCCATGCCGCACGGGCTGGTGGAGCAGGTTCGCGCGGGCGCCATCGGCCTGAAGCTGCACGAGGACTGGGGCACCACGCCGGCCGCCATCGACACCTGCCTCACCCTGGCCGAGGGCGAGGACATCCAGGTCACCATCCACACGGACACGCTGAATGAGTCCGGCTACGTGGATGACTCGCTGGCCGCGTTCAAGGGCCGCACCATCCACACCTACCACTCCGAGGGCGCGGGCGGCGGGCACGCGCCGGACATCATCCGCGTGTGCGGCGAGCCCAACGTGCTGCCCAGTTCGACGAACCCCACGCGCCCGTACACGGTGAACACGCTGGATGAGCACCTGGACATGCTCATGGTGTGTCACCACCTGGACCGGGAGATTCCAGAGGACGTGGCCTTCGCGGAGAGCCGCATCCGCGGGGAGACCATCGCCGCGGAGGACATCCTTCACGATTTGGGCGCCATCAGCATCATGGCCTCCGACAGCCAGGCCATGGGCCGCGTGGGCGAGGTCATCTGCCGGACGTGGCAGACGGCGCACAAGATGCGCGAGCAGCGCGGCCGACTCCCCGACGAGCGCGGCGACAACGACAACGTGCGCATCCGCCGCTACGTGGCGAAGTACACCATCAACCCCGCCATCGCCCACGGCATGTCCCACGAGGTGGGCTCGGTGGAGGTGGGCAAGCTGGCGGACCTGGTGCTGTGGAACCCGGCCTTCTTCGGCATCCGGCCGGAGCTGGTGGTGAAGGGCGGCTTCATCGCCTGGGCGCAGATGGGCGACGCCAACGCGTCCATCCCCACGCCGCAGCCCTACATGATGCGGCCCATGTTCGGCGCGCGCGGCCGCGCGCTGGGCGCCACCAGCGTGGCCTTCATCTCCGGGCGCGCCTTCGCCGAGGGCACGGTGAAGGACCTGGGCCTCACCAAGCGGCTGGTCGCGGTGAGCGGCTGCCGCGACCTGGGCAAGAAGGACATGAAGCTCAACGACGCGATGCCCGCCATCACCGTGGACCCGGAGACGTATGAGGTCCGCGCGGACGGGGAGCTGCTGCGCTGCGAGCCCGCGACGCGCCTGCCCCTGGCCCAGCTCTACTCGCTGTTCTGAGAGGCGCGCGAGGCATGGGCTCGACGTGGCGGGTGCTGCAACTGGCGGACTCCGGCTTTCCCACCGGCGGCTTCGCGCACTCCGGGGGGCTGGAGGCCGCGGTGCAGCTTGGCGAGGTGCGCGGCCCCGCGGAGCTGCGGCGCTTCGTGCGCGACTTGCTGTGGCAGACGGGCCAGGGCGCGCTGCCCCTGTTGAGCGCCGCGCACCGCGAGCCCTCGTCGCTGCCCGCGCTGGATGCTCGCGCGGAGGCGTTCCTCGCCAGCCACGTGGCCAACCGCGCCAGCCGCACGCAGGGCCGGGCCTTCCTGGACACCTGCGCCCGCATCTTCCCAGGGCCAGTGGGCCCCGTGCGCGAGGCGGCCCGCGCCGCCGGGCTGCGCTTCCACCACGCGCCCGTCTTCGGCGCGGTGCTGCACGCGCTGGACGTGTCGCTGGAGGACGCGCAGCAGCTCTTCCTGTCCCTCACCTTGAGGGGCGCGCTGTCCGCGGCGGTGCGCCTGGGCATCGCGGGCACGCATGAATCCCACCAGCTCCAGCACCAGGCCACGCCCCTGCTGGACGACGTGCTGGCGCGGTGCGCGGGGCTGGGGGTGGAGGCGCTGGCGCAGCCTTCTCCCCTGTTGGACTTGTTCGGCGCCACGCACGACCGGCTCTATTCCAGGCTCTTCCAGTCCTGAGGTGAAGCGCACATGCACGACGACCACCGCGGCCACGGCCACGACGACGACCATGACCACGAGCACGAGGAGTGGGACCACCCGGGCCACTACCACGAGCGCGAGGAGCCCCAGCGGCGCGACTACAAGGCGCGCGCCTTCACCATTGGCATTGGCGGGCCGGTGGGCAGCGGGAAGACGGCGCTGGTGCTGGCGCTGTGCCGCAAGCTGCGTGAGCGCCACCGGCTGGGCGTCGTCACCAACGACATCTTCACCCAGGAGGACGCGGAGTTCCTCGTGCGCAACCAGGCGCTGCCCCCGGAGCGCATCAAGGCGGTGGAGACGGGCGGCTGCCCCCACGCGGCCATCCGCGAGGACATCAGCCACAACCTGCTGGCGCTGGAGCAGTTGATGGAGGCGCTGTCCCCGGAGCTGCTCATCGTGGAGAGCGGCGGGGACAACCTGGCGGCGCAGTACAGCCGCGAGCTGGCGGACTACACCGTGTACGTCATCGACGTGGCCGGCGGAGACAAGGTGCCGCGCAAGGGCGGCCCCGGCATCACCCAGTCCGACCTGCTGGTCATCAACAAGACGGACCTGGCGCCGCACGTGGGCGCGGACCTGGGCGTCATGGACCGCGACGCGAGGAAGATGCGTGGCGCGGGCCCCTTCGTCTTCACCCAGGTCACCCGGGACGTGGGCGTGGACGCCGTGGCCGAGCACATCCTCGGCGCCTGGCGGAAGCAGACCGGCGCCCGGGGCGCCTGAGCCGCGCGACGGGCTCAGGCCGCCTTCTTCTTCAGCATCCCGTGCGGGTCGATGACGAACTTGCGCGCCACGCCCGTGTCGAACTCGTGGTACCCGCGCGGCGCGTCGTCGAGCGAGATGACGGTGGCGTTCACGACCTTCGCGATGGGCAGCCGGCCGTGGAGGATGGCCTGCATGAGCTGGCGGTTGTAGCGCAGCACCGGCGTCTGCCCCGTGAAGAAGCGGTGGGACTTGGCCCAGCCCAGGCCGAAGCGCATGCGCAGGTTGCCGTGCTGCGCCGCCTCGTCCTGGGAGCCCGGGTCCTCCGTCACATACAGCCCCGGGATGCCGATGGCGCCCGCGGCCCGCGTCACCGCCATCAGCGAGTTGAGCACCGTGGCCGGCGCCTCCGTCGAATGCCGCGCGCCGTGGCCTCGCGCCTCGAAGCCCACCGCGTCCACGGAGGCATCCACCTCGGGCACGCCCACGACGGCGGCGATCAGCTCCTCCAGCTTGTCGCTCCGCGTGAGGTCAATGGGCTCGAAGCCCACGGACTTCGCGTGGGCCAACCGCTCCTTGTTCATGTCCCCCACCATCACCACCGCCGCGCCCAAAATCCGCGCGGACGCCGCCGCCGCGAGCCCCACCGGCCCCGCGCCCGCGATGTACACGGTGGAGCCCACCCCCACGCCCGCGCTGACGGCGCCGTGGAAGCCCGTGGGCAGGATGTCCGACAGCATGGTCAGGTCGAGAATCTTCTCCATCGCCTGCGCCTTGTCGGGGAAGCGGATGAGGTTGAAGTCCGCGTAGGGCACCAGGACGTATTCGGCCTGGCCGCCCACCCAGCCGCCCATGTCCACGTAGCCGTAGGCGCCGCCCGCGCGGCCCTCGTTGACGTTGAGGCACACGCCCGTCTGCTGCTCCCGGCACGTGCGGCAGCGGCCACAGGCCACGTTGAAGGGCACCGTGACGAGGTCCCCCACGTCCAGGAACTCGACGTCCTTTCCCTTCTCGATGATTTCGCCGGTGATTTCGTGCCCGAGCACCAGCCCCTTGGACGCCGTCGTCCTGCCGCGCACCATGTGCTGGTCCGAGCCGCAGATGTTGGTGGAGACCACCTTCAGGATGACGCCGTGCTCGATGGGTTTCCCCTTGGGGTTGGCCAGCCTGGGGGAGTCAATGGACTGCACCTCCACCTTGCCGGGACCGAGATACACGACGCCGCGATTACTGGGCATGAGCGGGCTCCTCCTGGACTGCGATGCCTGACTAAGGCTGGGGACCCGCTCCGGCGCTGGCACACCCCCGGGCGGCTGCAACGGAGGGGGTGCCTTCCCGTCCGCCTTCCGGGCTGAGGGGAATGCACGATGGCCGGTCCACCGAGTCCTCCCCATCTTCGAGGCATGGGTTCCATGGAGGAGGACGCACCGGAGCTCTCGGCCGCCCTGCTGGAGGGCATCCGAGCCGCCGCGCTGCCCGTGTCGGGCCGCGCCTCGGACCTGGACCCGCTCATCGACAGCATCGGCGATGCGCGGTTCGTCCTGCTGGGCGAGGCCACCCACGGGACACACGAGTTCTACCAGGCCCGCGCCACCCTCACCCGCCGCCTCATCGCCGAGCACGGCTTCCGCGCGCTGGTGGTGGAGGCCGACTGGCCAACCGCCCTGCGCGTCGACGCCTTCGTGCGGGGCAACGGCCAGGACACCACGGCCTCGGGCGCCCTGGGCAACTTCCAGCGCTTTCCCCGGTGGATGTGGCGCAACCGGGAGGTGGAGGAGCTGGTCACCTGGCTGCGCGCGCACAACGCCACGGTGCCCCCGGAGCAACGTGCGGGCTTCTACGGCATGGACCTCTACAGCCTCCACGACTCCATGCGCGAGGTGGTGGCGTACCTGGATACGGTGGACCCGGACGCCGCCGAGCGCGCCCGCCAGCGCTACGCCTGCTTCGACAGCTTCGGGCCCGAGCCTCACGTCTACGGCCGCTCCACCACGTATGGGCAGGCGGACTCGTGCGAGGAGCAGGTCTGGGCCGAGCTCGTGGAGCTCCAGCGGCGGCGGACCCGGGGGCCCGAGGACGTGGACGCCCGCTTCCACGCCGAGCAGAACGCCCGGCTCGTGGCCAACGCGGAGGCGTACTACCGCGCCGTGTACGCGGGCCGGCACGAAGGCTGGAACCTGCGCGACACGCACATGGCGGACACGGTGGACGCGCTCGCGGCGCACCTGTCACGCGGAGGCCCCCCTGCCCGGCTGGTCATCTGGGCGCACAACTCCCATCTGGGAGACGCGCGCGCCACGCAGTTGGGGGATGAAGGCGAGCTCAACGTGGGCCAGCTCCTGCGCGAGCGGCACGGCGCGGCCACGTATTCGGTGGGCTTCACCACGTACACCGGCGTCGTCATCGCCGCGCACGAATGGGACGAGCCCGGCCTTCGCCGCCGCATCCAGCCCGCCATGGCCGGCAGCTACGAGCGCCTGTTCCATGAGGTGGGCCTGCCCGCGTTCCTGCTCCGCATGGCGGAGCTGGGCGAAGCGGCGGGCGGGCTGCACGAGCGCAGGCTGGAGCGCGCCATCGGCGTGGTGTACGCGCCGCGCACCGAGCGCTGGAGCCACTACTTCCACGCGAACCTGCCCGCGCAGTTCGACGCGGTGCTGCACTACGACGACACGCGGGCGCTGCGTCCGCTGGACGCGGACGCCGGGCACGAGACCGAGGACGCGCCCGACACCTATCCGTTCGGCTTGTGAGGGCGCTAGTTCGCCGGCACCGGCGCCTTCTGCTTGATGGGCGGCGTCTGAGGGGCAGGCACCTTCGCGGGCGGCCGTTGCCAGGTGCCCGACTTCGCGGGCGGCTTCTGGCCCCGGACCAGGTGCCGCTCGATGCGCCGCTTCACCTCCGGCAGCACGTCGTTGGGGATGGGGATGGACAGGTTGTACTGGGCAATCTTCCAGGTGCCCCCGTCCTTCACCAGCACGCCGCTGCCACGGCTGGGGCCCAGGTTGGGCGTGTCCAGCACTTCGTCGAACCAGGCCACCGCGCCGTCCTTCGAGAAGGAGATGTGGCGCGAGGTGGCCTTGAAGCTCCAGGCCTTGCCCTTGGCGAAGTAGGGCCTGGCCCAGGCGCGGAACGCGTCGCGCGTCCACCGCTCGGTGGCGTCGGTGCCCAGGTACACGGCGTCCTCGGTGAAGTGGCCGAAGTAGCGCGCCTCGTCCGCGGCGGCGGCGGCCTGGTGCCAGTCATCCAGCACGGCCGTCACCGCGGCCTTCGGGTCGGCGGGGGCAGTGTTCGCGGGAGCCGAGGCGAGCACGAAGAGCAGCAAGGAGACGGTAGGCACGCGGAAGACCTCGTCAGGCGGGGCGTTCAAGGTATGAAGCGGCACGGCCCGCCCCGCGTCAAGGCACACGGGGCGGAGAGAAAGGCACGAATCGCATGGTCCTCGAGAGCTTCCAAGTGGGTGAGGGCGAGGTGCCCACGGTGATGCTGCACGGCTTCCTGGGCACGGGGCGCAACCTGCGCTCATTGGCGGCGGCGTGGAGCGCGGCGGACCCGAGCCGGCGCATCCTCCTGCCGGACCTCACCGGGCACGGCACGTCCCCTGCCCTGCCGTCGAATTCGGACCTCTACAGCATGGCCCGGGACGTGGTGGACACGGCGCGCGCGCGGGGCTTCGACGGTGCGTTCGACTGGGTGGGCCACTCGCTGGGAGGCCGCGTGACGCTCGCGGCGAGCCTGCATGTGCCGGAGGCCGTCAAGAGCGTGTCCCTGCTGGACATCGCTCCGGGGCCGGTGCCGGGCGACTTGTCGGAGAGCGGCAAGGTCCTGGGCATCCTGCTCCAGGCCCCGGCGCGGGCGGAGAACCGCCGGGCGATGCGCGCGGAGCTCACGGGCCGCGGGCTGTCGGAGCCGCTGGCGGACTGGCTGCTGATGAACCTGGTGACGGAGGAGGGCGGCGTGCGCTGGCGCTTCGACCGCCAGGCGCTGGCGGACCTGCACTCCCGCGTGAATGACACGGACCTGTGGGCGGCGGTGGAGCGTAGGGACGGCCCGCCGATGCGCTGCCTCCGGGGTGGCCGCTCCAAGTACGTGAGCGACGCGGACGTGGCGCGCATGGTGGCCGCGGGCTGCCCGGTGGAGACGGCGCCAGAGGCCGGGCACTTCGTCCATGTGGACGCGCAGCCCGCGGTGCTGGCGTGGCTGCGCTGAGCGACGGCTGAACCGGGCGTCACCTCGGCGAGCCCGTCGCCACGGCCCGCGTCGCGGTGAGCTGCCTCCCCGAGGGCGTCAGATGCGCACGCCCACCAGCAGGCCGGGCCACAGGCGGACGCCGCCGGGGCCGCAGCCCAGCTTCCACTGGGGCAGCCAGCTCACGTCGCGGTCCTCGTCCTGCGAGGACGGGTCATACGCGTTGAGGGACACGCCGCCGAAGAGCGCGAAGCGCCGCTTCAGCTCCCAGCCCAGCGTGGCGCGCATCCGGAACAGCGTGTTCTTCGGCCCCGAACCGCCATAGAAGTTCGGCTGCCAGCTCCCGTACGACAGGTCCACGTCCAGCGAGTAGCGGTCCGCGGCGTCCAGCGGGACGTGCACGCCCAGGCCCAGGTTGAGGAAGGTCCGCAGCGACTTCTCGCCAATGCCCACGCCCGTGGTGGCCAGGACGTAGACCGTCCTGCTCCCGTACTTGATGCCCACCGACAAGGGCATGACATCGTCGGCGGAGAGCTCCAGCACGAAGCGCCCCTTGCGGACGATGCTCAAGATGCCGATGGGCACCGACACGTCATCGGCGATGTTGATGAGGCCCAACTGCACGCCGCGCACGTCCCCCGCCACGTTGATGAGGCCCACCTGCGCGCCCGCGACGTCCCCGGAGATGTTGATGAGGCCCACCTGCGCGCCCGCGAGCCGCTCCGCCAGGTTGATGCCCACCGCGGCCTGCACGCCACGGAGCCGCGCCGCCGCGCGGTTCGCCGTGGTGCTCACCTGGAAGCCCGTGAAGTCACGCTCGGCCATGTTGAAGACGGCGGACACCTGCCCGCCCGTCCCGCCACCGAAGGCGAGGTTGCCGCCGAACGCCGCCTGGAGACCGAAAATCTCCCCGCCCGCCACGTTCGCCACGCCGGACACCTGGAACCCCTCCACCGTCCCATCCACCCACCCCACGCCGACGGCGCCGCCCAAGCCCTGGAGCTGCATCGAGCGCACGCCCAGCACGCCCAGCGCCAGGTGGTTGCGCCCGCCGCCCCCCCACAGCGCGGGGGTGGCCAGCGGTGGCACCAGCGACAGGTTGAAGGGCACGGAGGGCATGTCCCCGAGGGTGACGGGCGCTCCCGTGGACAGCGCCTCCGCCCGGACGTCCGTGCCGCCTCGCGCCGCCGTGCGGGTGAGCGTCATGGGGACGAAGTGCTCGGCGCGCAGCTCCGAGCCGCCCTTCGGCGACACCGTCAGCTCCGCCTCCAGCCGCTGCGAGGGGCGCTCCAACACGACGTGGTAGCGGCCCGCCTCCAGCCCCAGCGCCAGGCGCCGGCCCGCGGGCTTCTGCAGCTCCGCCACCAACTGGTTGCCCCAGTCGCGCACGAAGAGGCGGCCTTGCACGTCCTCCGCCACCGTGAGCCGCACGCGCGAGGTGCGCAGGTCCGTCAGCACCAGGTCGCCGCTGCCCGCGAGCTGGATGTCATAGGCCGCGTGCTGCGGCCCGCCCTGGGTGCGCTCGGTGCGCGCCAGCGTCTCATGGAAGGCGAACTGGTAGGCCTCGTGCAACGTGACGCGGCCGTCCCCGCTGGCGTCCGCCGCGCCGCGCAGGCCCGTCACCAGGAAGTGCGTGAAGAAGGACGCCCCAATGGTGTCCGACTCCTGCGCCACCTCGTCCGCGGAGCTGGAGGCGAGGTACGCGTGGCCCCGCACCTGGGACGCCGCGTCCATGAGGAAGCCCGGCCGGTGCACCCCGCCCTTGAAGCGCGTCAGCGCGCCGGAGCCACACGAGTCCAGAATCGCGATGCGCACGTCCACGGGCACCGCGCCCAGCCCCGCCTTCAGCGCCGCGTAGGTCAGCCGCTCGCCGCGCGGCAGCAGGCCGTCCGCATCCGAGTGGCCCGAGTAGTAGAGCAGCAGCTCGCTGCGGACGCCCTCCGCGGCCGCGGCCTCCACCAGCACCCGCATCCGCTCCAGCGCCGCCAGCAGGCCCTTCCGGTCCGCCTCCAGCAGCAGCACGCGGTCCGCCACCGCCACGCCGCCCAGTTCCTCCAGCACGCGCGACATGGCCAGCGCGTCCGAGCCCGCGTAGCGCAGCCGCTCGCGCCCCTCGCCGCCCTCGCTGGAGCCCACGAGCAGCGCGAAGCGGCGCAACGTCACCGGGGGCTCCTCCACCGGAGGCGGAGGGGCGGCGACGGCCAGGGAGGCCCAGACGCCCAGACAGGCGGCGGCCAGCGGGCCCCACCGGCGGCCCCCTCCCCCAGCAGTGGTGCGTCTCATCATCCGCCTTCCACCCCACGCGTCAGGCCCGGCCCGGCCTCAGGCGAGTCCCCCTGGCATAGCTCGACTGAGGGCCGGAGCGCGAGCCCGGCTCACGGGCTCCAGAGCGCCCGCCGCACCACCCAGGAGCTGCCCCCCCGGCCGTCACGGACCACCGCCCAGAACGTCACCTCCTGCGCCTGCGCGCCCTCCGGCGGCTCCCACTCCGTGCGATGCCGGCCTTCCTGCCCGCCAAAGGAGGAGCCGCCCGTCTCCTGCGGCGCGAACTCGCCCAGCGTCGCGTGCCAGGAAATCTCCCAGCTCTCTCGCAGCGTCACCGCCTCCAGCCGCAGCCCGGGCACCACGTAGGTCTCCTGCAGGGGCGCCACGTCCTCGGACGTCACCACGAAGGGCCCGGCGCCCCGCAGCTCCAGCGGCGCGGTCTCGGGCCAGGTGACGTCATCCACGCGCAGGCCCGGAATCACCGGCGTCTCGTTCACCCGCATGCCCTCCACCGCCGGGCACCAGAAGACCATCAGCTTCTGCGCGTACACCCGCTCCTCGCCCGCCTGGGTGAAGAGCACCAGCGGCATGCGCAGGCCGCCCAGCCCCAGGTAGGGGTCCAGCGCCTGCACCCGCTCCAGCAGCGGCGTCTCGTCGGGCAGCGTGGCCGCGCCCGGCTGGATGCTGAGCGTCAGCTCTCCGGGTGCGGTGGTGCCCTCCGCGAGCAGCACGCGGTTGGCCTCGTTCGCGCACGTCCGGTCCTCCGGGTCCGCGCAGGCCCACAGCGTGTACTGGATGGGCCGGCCCTCGCCCGCCGGGTCCACCAGCAGCGCGCGGTACGTCACGGGCTCGGCGAGCTCGTCCAGCGTCGCCGGGTTGAGCTCGCACGCGGACGCCATGAACTCCGGGGGCTCCGTGGCGAGGCCGAGCACCCGGAAGTCATGGACGCGCGACGGCTGGTCCTCCACGTCGACACACGCGGTGGCGCCCAGCAGCAGCAGCGACAGGCCACAGGACTCGAGCAGGGCCTTCATCAGAAGCTTCCTTTCACACCCACCACGGGGAGGATGGGGATGCCCGGCACCTCGTACTCCCGACGGAACCGGTAGTCGTTGAAGACGAACTCGACGTTCTGCGCGTTGTAGAGGTTCTGCACGTCCAGGTAGGCCGTGAGCGTCCAGCTCTGGAAGCGCCAGCTCTTGTCCACGCGGACGTCCAACTGGTGGAAGCCTCCGGTGCGGTCGGAGAAGTACGGGCCGAACGTCGCGTTGTAGCGGTTGCGGTCCGCGTCGTAGACGTCGTAGCCGCCGGCCAGCGGCGTCATGGGCCGGCCGCTGGTGTAGCGGAAGCGGCCGCCCAGCTCCCAGCCGTTGCCCAGCACATAGCCCGCCACCAGCGTCAGGATGTGCGTCTGGTCCCACGGGCTGAGGCCATACGTGGAGTCATCCGGCACGCTGCCGCCGCCGCCGAAGAGCCCTCCACCCTGCGGCCGGGGCCCGGCGCGGCCGTCCTCGGCGCGGCTGAAGGTGTACGACAGCCAGCCGGACCACTTGTCCGTCGCGGAGGCGCGCTCCTTCTTCAGCATCACCTCCACGCCGTACGCGCGGCCGATGCCGTCGTTGGAGTACGGCAGCGTGAAGACGCCGCCGCCGTCGTTGGTGACGAGCTGGCCGGGCGCCACGATGTTGTTGAAGCGGCGGTTGAAGAAGCCGGTGACGTCCACGTTGAGCACGTCGGTGATGCGGTGCTCCACGCCCAGGCTGCTCTGGAAGGCGCGCTGGTAGGCGAGGTCCGGGTTGCCGTACGGCAGGGGGATGAAGCGGAACGTCTCCGGCGGCTGGCTGTAGAGGCCCAGCGAGCCCTTCAGGTTGGTGCGTGACGTCGCCGCGTAGCGGACCCACAGCCGGGGGTCCAGCGCCAGGTTCCGCGTGCTCCCCACCGACTGGAGGTTGCCGCGCACGCCCGGCGTGAAGGTGAAGCGGCCGACGTTCAGGTCGGCCTCGAGGAACAGCGCGCCGTCGAAGGAGGCCAGGGCAATCTGCTCCTCCAACTGCTGGCCCACCGGCTCGGCGCCGGGGAAGGGCACGTATTCGATGCCGCCCGGCGCGGGGAACGCCACGTCGTAGCGCTCGTGCTCGAAGACGAGGTCCAGACCCGTGCGGAGGGTGAGCGTGGAGTTCAGCTCGATGCCCAGCACCTCGCGGGCGCCCAGCGTGTACGTCTTGCCTTCCTGCCGCGCGAGCCCGAAGTCGATGTTGCTGCGGTCCATGCCGACGAAGGGCGTGAACACGGACCACATCGCGCCCTTGCGGTAGGTCCAGTCGCCCTTCACGCGGTGGAAGTTGGTGCGCGTGTTCAGCTCCAGGTCGCGCTCCGTCTCCGGGCCGGTGGACACGACGCGGAGCTGGTCGTCACTGCCGAAGGCCATGACGTAGCCGGAGCTGCGCGCGCCCCCGGCCGACACCGTCGTGTCGTCGTTGGGCGAGCCCCGCTTCGCGCCGAAGTCCACGCGCAACTGGTAGTCCCAGTAGCGCGGCACCACGGAGAGCGTGCCCCCCTCCGTCTCCGGCAGGACGGCGGGCAGGATCGTGTCGATGTACGAGCGGCGCGCGGCCGCGGCCACGCTGATGCCGTCGGTAACCGGGCTCTCCAGGAAGAAGCCCGCGTCCAGCAGGTCCACCTTCACCGAGCCGTGCAGCGTGTCCGAGGCGCCCTTGCGCGTGCCCACCTCGACGATGCCGCCCACCGCGCGGCCGTACTGGCTGCCGTAGCCGCCCGGGAAGAAGTCGAGCTGGTCGATGAACTCGGCGTTGACCACCGAGGGCCCGCCGAGCAGGTGGAACAGGAGCGGGATTTCGACCCCGTCCATCATGGTGGACGTCTGGCCCGGGTTCGAGCCACGCACCAGCAGCTCGCCGGAGATGAAGGGCGCGCGCGCCACGCCCGGCAGCGACTGGATGACGCGGATGGGGTCGCCGAAGGAGCCCGGCGTCTTCTGCGCCTCCTCGCGGGTGATGGTGCGGCGCACCACCTCCTTCTTCGGCCGCGCGGAGCGCACCACCGTCTCCAGGCCGCCGCCAGACGGCGCGAGGTAGAAGTTCACCTCCGTCGTCTCGTTGGGCTTCAGCTCCTCCTTCGTCTGGTAGAGCTGGAAGCCGGTGGCCACCACGCGCACCTCGCAGACGCCCGCGGGCACCTCCAGCGTGAAGCGGCCGTCCTCGTCGGACATCGCCTCGGGCGCGTCCGGGTCGTCGCCGCAGCGCACGGTGGCGTTGGGCACGCGGGAGCGGCTGCCGCGGGAGATGAGCTGACCGGTGAGCGTGGCCTTGGGCTGCTCGGCCTCCGCGGCCTCGGCGCCCTCGTCCGGCTCCGGCGCGGTGAGGGTGAAGTGGTAGACGTACTCCACCTGCACCGGCGCGGGCACGCCGTCGACCTCGGCGGGCGAGAAGCGGAACTGGCGCACCGCCTCCATGGCGGCCTCGTCGAAGCCGTTGCCCACGGGCTCGGTGGGCAGCACCTCGGCGACGGAGCCGTCCGCCGCGATGGTGATGATGAGCCGCACCGACGCGGTGAGGCCCTGCGCGAGCGCCTCGGGCGGATATCGCGCCTCCACCTGCTGCACCAGCTCGGGCGGCCTGGTGATGGTGGGCTGGGCCTGCTGCGGTGGCGTGGCCGCGTCCGCGGGAGGCGCGTCGGCTTGTGGCGCCTGCGCGAGCACGGGGGCCGCCAGCAAGAGCGAGGTCGCGACCAGCGCGCCTCGGGCTTTCAGGATGGAGGACATGGCGTGTCCAAGCATACGGGTGAGAGGTGTTCCCGCTCCCGCGGAAAGAGAGGCGGAGCGAAGGCGAGGTGGAATCCCGGTTTGCCTGTGGGGAGGGGTACCCCGGACGCGCCGGGCAAGCCCCCGCTCCGCCTCTCTTCCAGCGGGAGTGGCGACATTCAGTCGAGCAGGAAGGTGTACGAGTATTTCATCTCCGTTGAGACGGGCTCGCCGCCCTTGATGGCGGGCCTGAAGCGGAAGCGGCGGATGGCGTCCCGCGCCGCCTCGTTGAGGCCGTAGCCGGGCCCCTTGAGAATCTTCACCGCCGTCACCTTGCCCTCGTGGCTGATGGCGATGGACAGCGTGACGGTGCCCTCGACGCCCGCGCGGCGCGCCTCCTCCGGGTAGGGAATCTTCACCTCGGAGGCCACGGTGGGCTCGGAGTCCACCTGGTAGATGGGCGCGTACCTGGGCGCGCTGTATGCCTTCACCTCCTTGGGGGCCTTCGCGGTGGGGCCCGTCCTGCCGTAGAGCGTGTTGCCCACGGCCGCCGCGAAGCCTCCTGCGCTGGTGGTGGAGGACAGCGTCATGCCCACCACCAGGGGCGCGGGCTTCGCGGACGGAGGGGGTGTCTCGTTGGGTGGCGGCGGCGCGTCCACGGGCGGAGGCGGCAGCGGCCTGGGCGCCTCGGCCACCTTCACCGGCGGGGGCTTCACCGCCCTGGGCTTGGGCGGCGGCGGCTTGGGCGGCTCCGGCTTGGGCTCCTCGACGGGCGGCGGGGGCGGGGGCGGCTTCTGCACCTCCACCATCACCAGCTCCACCGGGCGCTTGGGCGCGGGGCGCGAGCGGTCCACGCCTTCCCCCAGGGCCCAGAAGCCGCCGACGTGAATCCCCAGCGACACGAACAGGAAGACGCCCACCACGGCCAACGAGCGGTCGTGCATGGGCGAAGTGGGAGTGTTGTCGACGGCCGCCTGATTCATGCGCTGAGGCCTCGCTTCAGGGCGCGGAGGCCGCGGCCGCGGGGGCCACGTCCTTCTCGATGTTGAGCGCGAACTTCGCGATGCCCTGGCCCTTCACCACGTCGATGAGCCGCATCACCCGGCCATAGGGCAGCGACTGGTCGGCGCTGATGATGGCGCGCGTCTCCTTGTCCTTGGCCAGCGCCTCGACGACCTTCGCCTCCAGCTCCTTCTCCGTCACCTCGGCGCCGTCGAAGAAGAGCTTGCCCTCCTTGTCCAGCACCACGTTGACCAGCCCCTGCACCGTCTCACCGCCGTTGGCGGCGCGGGGCAGGTCCACCTCCACCGTCTCGCGGACGATGAAGTTGGCCGTCACCATGAAGATGATGAGCAGCACCAGCACCACGTCCACCAGCGGGGTGACGTTGATGCCGGTGATTTCGTCGTCGTTGTCCTGCGCGCCGCCGGCCATGGGCTAACGGACCTCCGCGCGGAGGCGGCCCACCAGGGCATGGCCCAGGGCGTTGGCGCGGCTGGTGAGCGTCTTGAGTTGGCGGCTGAAGACGTTGAAGGCCACCACGGCGGGAATCGCCACCGCCAGGCCCACGGCCGTGGCGACGAGCGCCTCGGAGATGCCCGCCATGACGGTCTGCTGCATGGCCCCGCCGCCGCCCTGGGCGTTCATCTTCCCCAGGTCATTGAAGGCCTTGATGATGCCCAGCACCGTGCCGAACAGCCCGATGAAGGGCGCGTTGTTGCCCAGCGTGCCCAGGTACGACAGGAAGCGCTCGTAGCGCGGGCGCTCGCGAGACAGCGTGGAGGCAATCACCTGCTCCACCGTGTCCGCGCCCTGGTCGGCACAGGCCAGCCCTTCCCGGAGGATGGCGGCCTCCATGCCCTGCCGTCCCTGGATGGCGGCCTTCACCGCGTCCAGCTCACCGCGCGCCAGCCGCACCGCCAGCGCCTCCGAGTCCGGCAGCCGGTGGCGGGCGAAGTACACCGTGCGCTCCAGCATGATGGCGATGGAGAGCACCGACAGAACGACAAGCACCCACAGCACCCACTCCGCGGACGTGAGCGTCACCCCCAGCAGCTTGCTGCTGAGCCAGCCCAGTTGCTCCGGGTGCGCCTGGGCGAGTACGGCGATGGACGGCATGGTGTCTTTCCCCTCGCGAAAACACGTTGGCGCGACAGGAACACCGGACCCGAATTGAAGTGTCACCCGGCGGTCGGATTTTTTCCGGGCCCCTCTGACAGCGAGGGGCCAGCATGCGCGCCATGCGAGGAAAACGGTGGTCGTCACGGGCGCTTCCGCGGGCATCGGCGAGGCGCTGGCGGCGGTGCTGGCCGGACGCGGCGCCAACCTGGTGCTGGCGGCGCGCAATGAAGAAGCGCTCCAGCGGGTGAAGGCCCGGTGCGAGTCCGCCGGCGGGCGCCTCCGGCGCCAAGTATAGGACGGGTAGGAGCCCTGATGAGGGCGGCGGGCTGGTGAAGAGGGGCCAAGAAGGGCCGCAGGGGCGAGGGCTTCGCTTGGGCTCAACACCACGCGCTCTGGGGTGGCCCCTGTGCCGGAGCCTGCTTCGCAGGCCGCGAGGGCAATGCCAGGTGCTCCAGTGGAGCGGTTCATCGAGACCGCCGCCCGAACCGGGTCGCGGGTGGACGTGCGCGCCGAAGGGCCCGTCGAGGGAATGTGGGACCGGAGCAGGCTGGACCAGGTGGTGGCGAACCTCCTCGGCAATGCCCTCAAGTTCGGCGAGGGCAGGCCCATCGAGATTTCGCTCTCACGCGGGATCGAGGTTCACGGTGGTGCTTCCGTGCCAGCCCCTGAAGGAAGCCGCGGGAGAGTCGCAGGCGTGAGGAGACGCTGACTTTCACGACATGAACGCATGCATGCCCCTCGGCAACACTGCCTTGCCCGGCTCCGTATGCCTATTTCCCCGCTGCTCTCAGGCGGGGCGCTACCTGGAGCGCAGGTCCTTCTCTCGCGCCAACAGAAAGCTACGTCATGACCGCTTCCTTCATGAAGCTCCGGAAGCTCGCTTCTCTCGTCCTGTATTGCGCCGCGCTCGGCGTCTCGCCGCTCGCCTCCGCGGAGCCGCCAGCCGCCGGCGAGCCCGCGGAGGCGGCGCCGCGCTCGGGCGAGCTCAACTACCGCTCCACGGGCCAGCGCCAGCCCCAACTCACCCAGCTGCCCGATGGCGGGCAGCAGATTCTCCTCTCCTGCCTTCTGTCGCGTCCCGGCCAGATCCAGCGCTACGCCGTGAACTGCCCGGGCACGAAGCGGATCGACGTCAAGGTGGCGGACTGCTGCATCCCAGGCGACCACTGGCAGGTGAAGGTGAAGTCCTGGGACTTCAAGCCCAACACGGCGGTGGCGACCTCGCCGGGCGGTGACGGTGACTACAGCGCGCCCGCCAGCGTCTTCACCTACAGCAGCAGCCGGGACATGAACGCCCTCATCGAGTGCTCGTACCTGCACGGCGTCAACATCTTCCCGGCGGAGTCCTTCCTCCTCGTGGAGAGCAGCGGCGGCGCATGTTCCGTGACGGACGTGGGCATCACCGAGGAGATTGACCGCTCACCGTGACAGGCCGGTCCGCAAGAGCCCTGTCTCCAGGGCCCTTGCCCCCGCGCGCAAGGTGACATGCTCCCAACTCCTTGAAAGGGGTGGGGTGGAGCGCCCGCTCCAACGCGAGGGAGGGGCGGGCACGTGAGGCCGCATTGCATGACGGTCCCCGGCGCTCAGGCGCGGGCGGAGGACACGCCCGACGGCGTGGCCCTCGGCGAGTACGCCGGCGTCCAGCCCGATCCACTCACCAATCTCCCCGGTGAGCCGGTGCACGGCGCGTTCCACGGACATGAAGGGCTCGCCGCGCTTCTCCGCCTCGCGCACCAGCCGCAAGAGACGCAGCGGGAAGGTGTAGTGGGCCATGTTGCGCAGGTGCGCGCCCGCGTCCGAGAAGCCCATGACCGTGTACCAGCGCAGCGCGTCTCCGTGAGTGGCTCATCCAAACGGCGCTGCGCCTGTTGCGAGCGAAGGAACCCGAGACAGCCCATTTGCGAGAATGGGCCGAACGAATTGCCGCCAGGAGGGGCAAGAAGACAGCGGTGGTGGCGCTGGCGAGACGGCTGGCCGGAATCCTCTTCGCGATGATGCGCGATGGGACGGAATACCGAGCGCCGAAGCCAGCAGAGTCGGAGGCTGCGGCATAGCGGCCTCTCCCAAAGGCTTCGATGAGCGGGTGAGCGCGCGTCCTTCCTTGGCCAGCAGTCCAGGGCCGCAGCATAGAGGGCGCCCCCGCTGTCGAATCTCCCCATGCGCCGGCGGCACGCCCGCCCAAGTCGAGCGCGAACAGAAGGCTGAAGGAACCTCGCGGAGAGGGGCTGGGAGTCAGGTGGTACGCAGGAGGTGATTGCCAGTAGGCCTCCGCGGCAGCGATGGCGAGGGGCGGAAGGAAAGGATTTGCTGAAGGCGTCTGTTGTTGAAAGTGAGACGAGGCAAGGTGCCTGATTCGGAGGGCCGCTACACAGAAGGAAGGACAGGAGCGCTATGGGGGGGTAGCAGGCGGGAGCAGAGCGGGAGGTGAGGGACGCTGACGGGTGGCACATGAGCCGCACGCCGAGCCGGCGCAGAATCCCTTTATCTCCAGCAGGCACACGCCTGCCCAGCCCAGCCTCCTTCCCAGGCGGGGCGAGGCAGGGGCCTGGCTCTCTTGGCTGGCTGTGGCGGCTTGAGCTTCAACACCACGCGCTCTGGGGTGGACCCTGTGCCGGGGCCTGCTTCGCAGGCCGCGAGGGCAATGCCAGATGCTCCAGAATGGCGCGCCCTCCACCGGGGGCCGTCAGGAATGCCAGCACCCTCCCGCGGCCTCCACACCTCACGCTGGCGAACACGTCGAAGTCGAACGCCCTCCTCAGCAACTCGGCGTAAGTCCACTCGCGGCGTTCTCTGCTTCATCCGCTCCCTTCTGGCCGCTGCCTCCTTCCCCGCTCTCGCCTCCTCCTCACCTGCTTGGGGGAGCGCTCAAGGCGTCGCTCCGGGAGTGGGGCCAGATTGTCAACGTGGACGACCTGAAGCCGGGCTTCAACCTCACGCGCGGCGTCTGCGTGGGGACGGACTCGTCCTTCGACCAGTTGGAGGTCGTTCCGAACGAGCCTGTGCTCGTGGCGGGCCCGGACGATAACAGCGTGACGTCCTGTATCAACTACCACTGAGGTGACGAGGCCGGGCCGGAGCGCCCATGGCCCCCGTCTGGGGGTGGTCGCGTTCCTTCGCGGCGCGCTCGAGCAGTTCGTCGAACTGACCTGCCACGCAGGGTCACATCCCATACGCAGACGCGTATCACCCCAAGCGTCTCATCGGAATGCTCATGTTCCGCTACTCGCCAAGTGCTGGCTTATGCTCAATGGGCAAGTCAGAGTTCGAATTCCTCGCGACTGGTGCGGTAGCAGCCCAGCCGGCACTTCGTCATCAGGCTGCTGGCAGAAAGAGAACTCTACATGTTTATTTCGCAATTGCCGGAACCGCGTGACCGCGAGGGCCGCTCCATCAAGCCGCCGGAACTGCCCTCCGGCACATTCATCCTATACCGAGACGCGGGTATCGACAGCGAAAGCAAGTCATTCAATCTCGCCGAATACCCGCCGGAGCGGCGCCACTCACTGGCGGGGGGCGGCTTCGATGACGCGACAACATGGATTGCGTTCAACCTGCCGGAAGGCAAGGTCGTGACGCTGATGACGCATCATCGAGAGCCGGAAGACGGCCAGCCAGTGTGGGACCTCAGATATACTGGCGAAACCGTGGACCTTGTCGGTACTGGCACCCCGCAGTTGGTAGATCTCGACGCGATATACATGGGCGACAAGCTCTCCAGCTTCTTCTGGCGTCAGGTCGACCTGAACCAGGGAGCTATCGAGCTCTTCGAGGAGTTCGACTACAAGGGCAGCCGAACACTCCTGTTCATCTCGGAATGGGCTGATGAGGAGCGTCACGCGCTCAACGGGTGGTACATTGAAGATAGACTTTCCTCGGTGAGGTGGTCGACCCTCGACGACACGGTCGTCGTTCGCCTCTTCGAGACCCGGAAGAAAGAGGAAGGCGGGAGGAGCTTCAACGAGATTCATGGCGCGGGAACAGTCAAGGAGATACCTGATCTGACCCGGCATGACTTCGACAACGTGCTCTCGTCATTCTCGTGGACTCGCATCATCCCTGAGCGGGCCGTCATCAAGTCATTCAAGATCAAGTTCGACGAGACGAACTTCGAGGATGGCAGCGTCAAGAACTACACGGTGATTCAGGAGGGGCTCAATGACTCGCCCGTCGACCAGCCAGGCAAGATCAGTCTCTCCCATGAAATCTCGGAGACCGTAACGCTGACTGTCTCGGATGAGCATCGCGTCGGCGCGAACTTCAAGTTCAGGCATCTGTCCAAAGCAGGCTTGGGGGACTCAGGAACCGAGAGCGAAGTAACAATCGAGTTGAGTTATGATTATACCCACAGGGATGAGAAGGAGTCATCCAAGACGGTTACGACGGTTACGGCCCTTGAGCAGGACTTCATAAAGCCAAGGTACTCGTCTTTCAAATGCGAGATGGTCGCGATGGTAGGCAGGCTGAAGCCAACGACCTTCAGGACTGACGTCACTCGTTGGTACAACCAGGGTCTCCCCGGGACGGTAAAGGAGATTGATGAGGTCACGAGAAAGACGCTTTATCGGCGGGACGAAACGCTGGTCGGACGTGTCGAGGGCTCATTCTGCTACAAAGTGCGCCTCGAGATAAAATCAACTCCGATTCCAGGCAGGCCTCCCCCTCAAGCCTAAGCCAGGGAGCGTAAATCCGTTCAGGGGCGGCATCACGGCGCCCCTGAGGGTGGGTAGCAGAAGCAGCAAGGCGCTTGAATCGTCGTGGCATCGAACTGACACCGACCCAGAGGCGCAAGCTCCAGCGCGCAGTGCGACAGGGGAAACGGTGGGAGGCCCTGCGCGCTACCATCGTTCTGTGGAGTGCTCAGGGAGAGAGCGCCCGCATCATCGCTCAAACGCTGGGCGTGACGCCGCGCACGGTCTACAACTGCCGGCGCCGTTGGCGCCTTCGCGGCCTGAAAGGACTGGCCCCTGCGGCCTGCCGCCTGGATGGGCCGCTTGGGCCGGCCTGTGCCCCGAGGGGCGGCACAGCCTCTGCTCCGGCCCGGCGCACAGCCCGCGTATCACCCTCCTGCGGCCCTTCTTGGCCCCTCGTCACCAGCCCGCCGCCCTCCTCAGGGCTCCTATCCGTCCTACACTTCGGATCTTTCCGGGCTCCTTGGCTCGGAGAGGGCCAGAATGCACGCCATGCAAGGAAAGACAGTGGTCATCACGGGCGCCTCGGCGGGCATTGGCGAAGCGCTGGCGGTGGTGCTGGCCGGACGCGGCGCCAACCTGGTGCTGGCGGCGCGCAATGAAGAAGCGCTCCAGCGGGTGAAGGCGCGGTGTGAAGCCGCGGGTGGACGCGCGGTGGTGGTGCCCACGGACGTCGGGGACGCGGAGGCCTGCCGCCTGCTGGTGGAGCGCGCGGTGGAGGCCTTCGGCGGCATCGACGTGCTGGTCAACAACGCGGGCGTGACGATGGACGCGCGCGTGGACGAGGTGAAGGACCTGTCCCTCTTCGACCGGCTGATGCGCATCAACTACCTGGGCGCGGTGTACTGCACCCACCACGCCCTGCCCCACCTCAAGGCCCGGCGAGGGCTGGTGGTGGCGGTGTCGTCCCTCACGGGCAAGACGGGCGTGCCCAACCGCAGCGGCTACGCGGCCAGCAAGCACGCCATGCACGGCTTCTTCGACTCGCTGCGCATCGAGCTGCGCGGCACCGGCGTGGACGTGACGGTGGTGTGCCCCGGCTTCGTCGCCACCCACATCCGCGACAACGCGCTGGGCGCGGACGGCCAGCCCGTGCGGCGGAGCAAGCACGACGAGAGCGCGGGCAACATGGACGTGGACACCTGCGTGGCCATCACCCTCAAAGCCATGGAGCGGCGCGAGCGCGAGGTGGTGATGACCACCAAGGCCCGCATCGCCCAGTTCCTCAAGCTGGTGGCCCCGGGCGTGGTGGACCGCATCGCCGCGAAGGCCATCCAGGACCGGCAGCGCTAAGCCGCGACCCGGATGAAATCTTCCAGTTGGTAGCGGAAGGTACGGCGGGCCTTGGCGAGGGTGACGGACCAAAGAAGGGGGAGGCGGTGGCGGTTGGCGTCGCGTGCCCAAGCACGAGTCCTCTCCCAGAGGACCTCCACGGAGGCGATTCGCTGGCGTTCCAGGTGTTGCCGCGCATCTTTGTTGATGGCCGGTGGCCCCCTGCCTCCACGGGCTCCCCGAGTCACAGGGGCGCCGTCAGGCGCCGAGTGAAGCGAGCCTGACCTTGACGCGGAGCGGCACGTGGTGGCCACGAGCCCAGGTAATCCGGTCGACCTGATGATCAGGATTCTGCGCTTTTTCGTGACCAGCAACAGGAGGATGCCCCCCCCTCACAGACGCCTCTTCGCTCGGGATGTGCTGAGCGCCGGCTGGGTGCACTCGTCCGTTGGCTTGCACTCCCCTGTCCGGGCTGGAAGACGCCAGCCACCGCCGGCTACGGGCAGGAGCCCCTGGCGACATTGGCCCGTGAATTGAATTACCTAAACGATAAGGCCCCTGAAGGGCGTGGTTCCAATCAAGCCGGACTCTGTCCACAGGTTGGCGGTGACTTGCCGTATAGGGTCAAACACCCGTTATCTCGTCCGCGCGTTCTCCAGTCAGTGGTCGCGATTCCCGCCGCCATTAAAGTAATGACATTCACGCCCCAACGGCAAGCAAGGCTGGAAGGCCTTCGCACATTCATGTCAGCCCTTGCAGCTACGCTTCGCGGAATCCAGGGGGAGAGGGCACCATGTTGTTGGTAGACGTGCTGGAGGAGCACCTCGACGAGGCCGAATTCCGATGGCTGCAATGGGAGAGGGCCCTGGACGCAGCGGACTTTTCACTGGTCGAGACTGCGAGGTTGGAGGAACTTCTCCTCGCGCACCTGGACGGGCTGGTGGTTGGCGCATCCACTGCGGCTGAATCCGTGCTGCGCCCCGCCTTCGAATCGGAGGACGCCTTCCGCATTTCCGCGGCGACCTTCTCGCTGCTGTGCCTCGGCGAGGTGGACGAAGTCCTACTGCGACTGCGTGAGGCCGAACCCGGGGCGCGTGCCGCCATTCGACGGGCCATGGAGCTCAACGAGGCCCCTGGGCTGGGCGCACGCCTGCTCGACTTGTTGAAGCTGGAGGACACCGCGCTGCAAGCAGAGGTGCTGGAGGCGCTGGCGTTCCGCCAGGAGGCACCTCCGGAGGTGCTGGCGCACTTCTTCACCCATGGCGAGCAGCGGGCGCGGATTGCGGCCCTGCGTGCCGCCCTGTCCTTGCCGGAAGGCGCAGCGCGAAGGTTGCTTCCCCGTCTGCTGGACTCCCCCCGCCCCGGCATTCGAGCGGCGGCGATGGGCGTAGGGCTGGCTTCCGGTGTGAGGCAAGCCTGGGAGACGTGCCGCATCGCCGTGCGCGTCCGGGGCGCCCACAGCCTTGACGTCATGGTGCTGCTCGCCATGGGCGCCAGCGAGGCGGACATTCCCTTGCTGCTGGCGCTTCTGGACGACGAGGCGCTTCGGCCCCATGCCTTCTGGGCCTTGGGCTTCAGCGGCCGGGTGGCGGCCATGGAGGCGTGCCTCGAGTACCTCGAGGTCCCCGGCGCAGCCCAACTGGCCGGGGAGGCCTTCTCGGCCATGACGGGCCTTCGGCTGGAGGGGCCTTACGCCTTGCCCCCTGGCGAGAGGCCCGAGGGCGCTCCGCCTCCTCCCGAATTCCAAGAGGACTTGGACGCGGACCTGGTGCCCAAGCCCGAGGACGACTTGCCCTGGCCGAACATGGCCACCGTCCGGGGCTGGTGGGACAAGGAGAAGAAGCGCTTCTTGAAGGGCACGCGGTACCTCCTCGGCAGCCCCTTCAGCGGCAGCGTCCTGGTGGAGGCGCTGGAAACCAGCCCCATGCGGCGCCGCCACGTGCTGGCGCGGGAGCTGGCCATGCGAAGCCAGGGCACGTTGACGGTGCGCGCCCGGGCCTTCACGCATGTCCAGCGCGCGGAGCTGGCCAAAGCACGGGCCGCCAGCGCCCGAATCCGCACGCAGTCTTTCGACAGCGGCCTGCGCTGAGGGCGGGCCCCGAGCCGCTCTCCTTCCAAGGGCACACCTCGTCACCAACCATGTGGGCACTTCAGAACAAGACACCGTATGCGGCCGAGCGGACGTGGGTTCGCGACAAGGACGGTCACCACCTCTGGGTCATCGCACTCAAGGCGACCTTCAACGTCGACGACGCGGGCGACCTCCGCCCTGCCGATGAGCAGGAGCCTCCACTGCCCGAGCCCGTCTACTGGGCCGAGCCTGGACACTCCAGCCTGCGCTACGAGGCCGAGCTCGGCGCTCCCAAGCCCCACACCGACGTTCTCCTCAACGCGTGCGCCCATGCGCCCGGTGGACGGCCCGCGCCCAGCGTCGAGGTGGCAGTCCGCATCCACGACGTGGACAAAATGCTCGTGGTGCACGGGGAGCGCTTCTACACGCGCGGCCTGGCGGGCCTGAAGCCCTCGTCCCCTAAGCCCTTCGTCTCCCAGCCCATTCTCTACGAGTGGGCCTGGGGCGGCACCGACACGCGCGACGCGGACGCGCGCAAGCACGTCAGCGACTTACGCAACCCCGTGGGCCGCGGAGTGGCCAGCCGCGAGGCGCACCTGGTGGACCAGCCCGCGCACCGCATCGAATACCTGCGGGGAAACCCAGCGGAATCGGGGCCGGCCGGGTTTGGCCCTATCGCCAGCTACTGGTCGCCCCGCCTTGCGCTGGCAGGCACCTTCGACGCGGCCTGGCGGAAGACGCGACACCCGCTGCTTCCGCAAGACTTCGACGAGCGCTTCGCCCTCTGCGCACCCGCTGACCAGCGGCCCTCACGCCGTCTCGTGGGCGGAGAAAAGGTGGTCCTGGTGCACCTCTCGCCGAAGGGCACGCTCCACTTCCTGCTTCCGCGCCTGCGCTTCGGCTTCGCCACCCACTTCGGAGCCGTCCGGCGCTTCCACGAGGCCACCCTGGGCACCGTCGTCATTGAGCCCGAGGTGAAGAAGGTGCGCCTGGTTTTCCAGACGGGGTTGAGAGTCGGCCCGCGGGACATCGACCGCCTCGACTTCACGGCCATTACCGAGAGGACGGACTGACATGAGTGTCGAGGCGGTACTCGTGGCGTCGGGCGCGCGGGCCCCCGTGGGGACGACGGCGGAGAGCGTCGCGGCGGCGGTGCGCGCGGGCATCAGCCGCGTGCGGCGCGTCCAGGTGCCGGAGCTGGGGCGCCAGGCCGATTCCTTCATCGCCAGGGACGGGCTGCTGGACGCGCAGGAGTGGAGCGGTGCTGCGCGCATGGCCGCACTGGGGGCCGCGGCGTTGGAAGAAGTCCTCTCCAAGCTGGCGCCCGCCCTGCCCCCGGGGAATATCGAGGTACCGGTGCTGGTGGGGCTTCCCGAGGAGCGCCCGGGCTGGAGGGCGACGGAGGCCTCGCGAGTCGTCGCCGCCCTCTCAGCCCTCGGGAGTGAGCGCCTACGTCTGCGGGTGGAGCCCCGGCTGACGGGCCACGCCTCGGCGCTGGAGGGGCTACGAGAGGCCGTGACGCGTGTCAGCCGCGCCCCGCTGGTGATTGTGGGAGGCGTCGACAGCTACCATGACATCCAGACACTGGCCTGGCTGCGCGAGCGGAACCAATGGCTGGAAGAAGGGACGCGCACGGGCTTCGCACCAAGCGAAGGCGCAGCCTTCGTTGCGGTGATGGCCGCGCCCCATGCACGCCGGTGGGGATTGGTGCCCCACGCCATGGTGCGTGCCTCCGCCACGGCCCGCGAGACGAAGCGCATCCACACCGATGACCTCAACCTGGGCGAGGGGCTGACGGCCGCCGTGGGAGAGGCGCTCGCGCCACTGGACGGCACGCGGGAGGTGGTGGCGTCCGTCCACAGCGACCTCAACGGCGAGCGCTACCGCTCCGAGGAGTGGGGCTTCGTCGCCTTGCGCCTTGGGGCTGCGTTCCGCGATGCCTCCGACATTCACACGCCCGTGGGCAGTTGCGGCGAAGTGGGCGCCGCCACGGGGGCGCTGAACCTCGCCCTCTGTGCGCAGGCTTGGCGGCGGCGGTACGCGAGCGGCTCCCGTGCGCTACTCTGGGGCAGTTCGGAAGCTGGGTTGCGCGCCGCCGCACTGCTGGAAGAGCCACTGTCCGGAAGTCGAGTAGGAGCGAATCCATGGCCAAAGTAACAGTCAATTCCCCAAGGACGCCCGTCACCAAGGGTAGCTCGGGCATCGCCTCGGCCACGCTGCCCAACGTCTGCAAGATGCCGGGCCCGCCGGCCCCCTTCGTGCCCACGCCCTTGCCCAACATCGGCAACAGCGGCGACTCCCCCCAGGGGTACTCGAAGACAGTCACCATCAACGGGCACCCCGTCGCCATCGCTGGCGCCAGCTTCGGCAGTACGGGGGACATGGCCAGCAAGGGAACGGGAGGTGGGCTCATCTCCAGCAACACCCACGGTCCGACGAAGTTCATCGGCCCCGGCTCTATGAACGTCAAAATCGAGGGGAGGAATGTGCAGTTGCTGGGCGACCCCATGCTCAACAACTGCGGCCCCTCCGGCAGCCCTGCGAATGCCGCCACCATGACGGGCATCCTCCAGGCCTCAGGCGTGATGACGGTCATCTACGGCGACGACATTCCGTGCCCGCTCTGCGGGAAGACGCACCCGCTGGAGGCGGGAGAAGAAACGCAGACGACGATTTCGAAGCTATTCGCGCGGCTCCAAGAAGCGCTCGACGCCCAGAAGCAGCAGGTCCTCCAGCGCAGCAAACTCGCCAAGGAAAAGAATCAGAAGGAAAAGCTCCTGGCTCAGCTAGAAGAGAAGAACACGGAAGAGAATAGAAGAATGGGGAGAGGGTTAAACTCGAAGCAGCGCGAGGAACTGGTAACGCTACCAATCGAAATCTCGGCCCTCAGAGAGCAGGTCGACGCCCTCGACTCCTTCTTCAAGACGAACGCCGTGCTCAGATTCTGTGGCGAAAGGAAAACCTACACCAAGGGCTACATGATTGGCGCCATGGCCTGTATATGCAGCACCAAGAAAGTCGCGGCCTGCTCAGGCCAAGCCCCTCCGGGTGTGGCTCCCATACTGATCATGCTGCGCGCCGTACCTCGGCCCTCTGCGGCGCAAGCGTGAGGTTCATGGCCGCGTCCCACCGTTCCGAGAGCACCAGGGCGCGCAAGTCCAGGATGTGCTGGCCGGACGCCTCCCTCCAGCGGGCGCCAGGGCGCTTCATGCGCAGGGAGACGAGAGACTTGCAGGTAGCCTCCACGTTGCCGCTGCCAATGGGAAGTCCCCGTGCGCGCGCCTCGGCATAGTGCATTCGCTCGCCGTGGTTCTCCAGGTAGGTGAGGGCCTCGTGCACCGGTTTGCCGTCACCGAGGACGACATGCCGCTTGCCGCTGGCGTGCAACGCCATGGCAATGGCCCACGCCGCCCCGGGCGTGTTGAGCAGGGACAGCTTCCATTTCTCACGCAGCGCGGAGGCCGTCTCTTCTCCAGCCACCACGCGAGCCGCAGCCCCGAGCTTCTCCATCAGGTGCCAGAAGTCCACCAGACGCACCGGCTTCTTGGCCGCCGGGGCATGGGTGGCCAGCGCCTCGTCCAGCAAGGCGTGCAACTCAGGGGCACCGTCGGTGAGGACGGCGACGTACAGGCCGCGCCGCCTGGAAACCAGGGCCTGGACGTCGCGGGCCAGGCGTTCTGCCACCTCTCGGGCCTCGCCCCGTGGCATCCGTCCGTAGCGGATGGTGCCCAGGGCTTCGCCGTGGGCATCATGGAAGGTGAGGCAGGCGGCGTAGGCCATGCGCCAGACGACGTCCACCGGGCGCGTGGGGGCGCCCTTGCGAGGGCGGCCCACCGGCCGCTTCTTCGGCTCCTCCATCGGCACGGCCACCCTGTCCATGCTGACGCTCACGCCGCGGGTGCCTCGGGGCACTCGCATCTCCTGGGCCAGCACCACCTCCACCCGAGACCGCTGGCCGCCGTACAGCGCTCCCACCTCATGCCCCACCCGCTCGAACGAGGCTCGGCAGTAGGGCAGCACGCCCATCTGGCGCGCCGTCGCTTCCGCCTCTCTCGAGGTCCCCCGGGCCAGCAGGTACGCCATGGGCACTGCCGCCTCGGGCATCCACCCATCGGCCACGCACCCAGCGCGCAGGCTGACGGTGTCCACCGTGGGCCCGTTTCTCACCCCTACCTGTCGATAGAGGCTTCGCTCTACTTCGACAGGCCCTTGCCGCGTCTTGTACGTCGCCGTGTACCGGCCGACCCGGGAGTGGAGCTGGCCTGCGAGTTGGAGACGGGGGGCGTCGACGTCGTAGCCTTGAAGCAACCTCCGCTTCGCATCGCACTGCAACGCCGCGGCCGCCTCATCAATGGCCTTCAACGCGCCTTCCGGGTCCACTTCCCCGAAGCTTTTCCCCGCCGCGCCCTCCTGCCGCAGCTTCGCCTCCATGACTTTGAGCAACTTCGCGACTTCCTCGGGTACCTCAAGCATCACCTTCGACACGCGCACACCTCCGTCGAGATAACCCACCCGAAGGCTCGCACCTTGCCGATGAACAGGCTCGCGACCGCTCGATGGCTTGTTAGCTCACCCAGCGCTCAGGATCGGATCCAGACCCGCCCCTCCGGGCTTCGAAAAAGCTGTGCGGTCCGTGGGGTTTGAGTGTGCAAGTCCACCAGTCGGCCCCGAAAGCGAGCAGAAGATTTGGGACTGCGCCGCCAAGCAAATCATGGAAAACCATGAGGGCCACAAACCCAAGCAACTCATCGAGCGACTGTTCTACCCAGCACTCGAGGGTCTCAAGCCTGACCGCGGCCCCAGAGTCAAGTTCAAGGTTCGTCTAGAGGACCTGGACACCAAGACGCTCTCCGAGCCAGAGGAGCGCGAACAAGTCTTCAGCAATGGCGACAACGTGCCCTCGTGCATGGAGTGTCAAAACAAACTCCCTGCCCTCTACTGCCAAACAAAGTGCCCTTGATAGAGCCCCCAATGAAAAGCTTCGTCGACTTCGTAGAAGAATATCGCCCTGGCTTTTCCCAGGAGATTGTCCCAGCAGATAGATTTGACATCGCCGTCCTAGAGAAGCACGCGGGCCCACTCCCAGGTATCTACCGTCAGTTCCTTGAAACGATGGGCGCAAGCATCGGCGACCTTGAACTCGCCGAAGCCTCCCTGTCCATAGACGGAGCACTCGGCGCATACAGCCTCTCTTGGTTGAGCAACAGTCGATACATCTACTTCGCTGGAGACCACGGACTCTTCAGTCGACATTGGTTCCTCGATCGCATGAGTCCGCATGGAGCCGACGATTGCATGGTCGTCCGCAGGGTGCTGGCAGAAAACAATCCTCCAGAGGCAAGCACTCCCCAGTACGTGGGGTTGGAGGAATTCCTCTACTACGAAGCCTTCAAGGAGCTTCGCCTGCCACAACTATCCTTCAGGAGGAAGTTCTCGACACCGGATGACGCCGCTGCCGCAGCTCGCTACCGGGCCGACGTGGTGACTGCACTGGCCGAGGAGAAGGGCTTCAAGCGGCTCCCCCCTGTCGAGCACTGCGCGCTGTACGAGCGGGGTGACGCAGCGCTGCTGCTCTACCGACATCCGACGCAGCCCACCTTCTCATTCATCCTGGGCTGCGAGGACTCGGCAGAGATGGAGCGACTGGCCCAGGATTTCGAGACACGAACGGGGCTGAAGAGCGTCATCACGCGGTAGGCAAAGCCTGGATGTCTTTATCAAGTCCTGGATTGTGTGTAGAAGGGAGCGCCGACAAGCGGCTCCAGCAGCGCCTTCGGCCACGCTTGCCGTCGCGTGTGGGCCGCGCACAACTCCGCGAGCGTGTCGGCGTCGAGCATCGCCTGGCACATCTCCCCCAATCGCCAGGGCCCGAAGGCGCATTACCGAGGCACGCGCCGCAACCTCCTTGACCTCAGGCGACTCGCAGGCGGCTAAAATCTGGAGGCCGCCGCGCCTTGCCAACGCGCGGCGTGACCCAACCTGTTCGGCAGCGCCAGGCCGCGCGGCTCAAGCGGCCGGCGGAGGCGTGGCCGGCCGCTCCACGCGCGTCAGCAGCCCGGTGATGCCTTCAAAGGTGGCGTTGCCCACCTGGTGCAGGCCGAAGCCCCAGAGGAAGGCCGTCATGCCCGCGCCGAAGCCGCCCCACGTGGGCGAGAAGACGTTGAGGAGCTGAAGCCCCAGCGCCACCGCCACCGTGGTGAGCAGCGCCAGCACGCCCAGCTCCACCAGCCACATGTGACGAGGCGACGGCAGCGGCATGCCCTCGAAGTCCCCCAGCGCGGCCAGCGCGTCGGAGGGCGCGTCCGGCAAGGAGGGGATGCGGCCGCCGCCGGGCGCGGTGGGCGGAGGCGTGGCGGGCAGGGCCGCGCCCTCGCCCCCGGGCCCGAGCGACTCCAGGAGGATGCTCCGCGCGGACCGCTGGGACTGGCTGGCGGCGACGAAGCGGTCCCTCGCCTCGCCGTACTTGCTCGCGGCCAGGTGTGACGACTCCGCCACCAACAGCCCCATCGCCTCGCGCAGCCGCTCCTCCACCTCGTCGAGCGCCTGCGTCTGGGCCTCGGACTCACTCACCTGCCGCGCATCGTCGACCGCGCCGCGCAGCTCCACGATGAGCTGGCGCACGTAGGCGGCGTGCGCGCCCTGGTACATGCGGACGGCGTCATCCACGCTGGTGCTCGCGCGCTCCCGGGCCCGCTCCAGCAGCGTCTTCACCTGCCGGGAGAGGGCCTCCCACTCCTCCTCGGTGAAGCCGCGCGGCAGGTTGCGCGAGGCCACCGCGGCGGCGAGCTCCTCGCACAGGATGTCGAAGTACGAGCGGCGGGCGAACTCGAGCTGGTGACGGCCCGCCTCCAGCGCCCCCCGCGCCAGCTCGTGGCGCACGCTCGTCAGCAGGGGCACCAGCTCGTACTTGAGCCGGAAGCTCAGGGAGTCGTCCCCGTGCTGCTCCATCAGCGTGTGCGCCTGCCGGTCGATGTCCTGGAGCCGCGCCTCCAGCCCCGCGCGCGCCAGGCCGTCCACGTCCAGCTCCCGCACCCTGGCGAGCGAGCCATCCATCTGCTCCGTCGCCGTGTCCTCGGCGCGCAGCGCGCCCTCCACCTCGGCCAGGAGCGCGCTCGCCTGCTGCGGACGCAGCTCCTGCGGGAGCGCCTCCAGCTTGCGGGAGGCGTCACACCACGCGCCGTACAGGCGCATGCGCGGCTCCATCGCGGCCAGCGCGTCGTCGCCCACGCGGATGCCGCGCACCGGCCGGCGAATCTCCGACGCGAGCCCCGCCACCTGCCCCAGCAGCGCCTGCCCCACCTCGCGCGCCCGCGCGGCCTGGCCGCTCACCAGGGCCTGAATCCGGCGGTGCAGCTCCATGGCCCGCTGCAAGCGCAGCGTGCGCGGCCGGATGCGCTGCGAGTACAGGCGCACGCCGAACGACGACACGGCCCCCGCCGCGATGAGCAACGCGCCCCACAGCCAGGGCGAGCCCACCCACAAGGTGAAGGGCTGCTCCACCGGCAGGCCCGAGCGCACCGCCAGGCGCACGCTGCCGGTGTACTCGCCCGGCCCTTCCAGGCCCTGCAGGTGCACCAGCAACGCGCCGCTGCCGTGCGCGCTCACGGGGATGCCGCCGTCCGTCGCCGTGACGTCCAGGTCGCCACCATCCGGCTTGCCGCCCTCCAGGGAGAAGCGCACGCGCTGGAAGCGCGGCTGGATGAGCGCCGAGTCCATGTCCGGCGCCTTGCGCTGGAGCTGCAGCAACTGGGGCACCGACACGTACCCGCCCACGCCCGCCGTCTCCTTGAACGGCAGCCGCACGGTGGCGTCGATGGAGCTCCAGCCCCAACCCGCCGACGTCACCGCGGGCGAGGTGGCGACGAACTGCACCGTGGGCACCGCCTGGAGGCGCGTGACGATGAGCGCGGTGGTCTCCCGCCCTCCCGCGTGCACCAGCACCACCTGGCCCGTGTAGTCTCCCGTGACGGGCAGCCGTCCGGTCAGCTCGACGTGGATGGGCCGCCGCGTGGAGATGGGCGCCGTGGCGCTCCCCGCCTCCGCGTCCTGCACCACCGCTCGCAGCGCCACCTGCGCGCCGTCCTGGGACTGGAGCGGGTCCACCAGCACCGTCACGCCCCCGGGCAGCTCGCCGTCCGCCGCGCCGCCGGCCGCCACGCCGCCAGCCACGGCCACGTCGCTGGCCGCCTGCGGTGCGCTCAGCAGGTCCACGCGCAGCACGTGCCGGAAGTCCTCGGACGCCGTCCGCAGCTTCACCTCGTTGCTGGCGGAGGCGCCCGCCACGCGCAGCGCGGGTTCAGCCCCCGCCCTCCAGGGGAGGACGAGCAGCAGGAGCAGGGCCGGAAGACGCACGAGCCCCCACGCGGCGTGGATGACGGCGGGACGGGCGCAAGTCAGATGCATTCACTGACTGTATCAGGCGCCCCCCCTGCCTCCACTTCGCGCCCGTCAGCCCCAGCCGAGCTGCCCCAGCATGCTCCGGGACAGGCTGCCGCGGATGGTGTCGATGGGGATGCCCTCGTTGTGCCCCACCGACACGGAGGGGATGCGCGGCCCACCGCTGTGGTGCAGCGCGGCCAGCCGCAGGTCCTGGGTGAAGCAGGGCGCGCCCGACGAGCCCGGCCCCGTGCACGCGCGGTACGCCACGCGCGTGCGGCCCGGGTTGACGCCGAGGAACTCGTCGAGCGCCACGCTCATCGGCTGGCCCGCCGGGTGTTGGACGATGAGCACCAGGCTGCCCGGGGTGAAGGGCTCCCGCGAGTCCGGCAGCTCCAGCCAGCCCCGGGGCTCGACTTCCACCCGGTCATCGCCCGGGGCCCCCGCCACTTCCAGGAAGGCGTAGTCCAGCTCGCCCGGCGTGGCGTCCCGGGGGCGGGGGTGCATCAGGTCCGCGGGGCTGTAGGGGCTGCGCGCCAGGCAGCGCGTCACGCGGTACACCGTGCCGGGGTGCAGCAGCGTCCCGTCATGGAGCACCTTGCGGCCGAAGCGCACGCGCAGCGACTCCAGCAGCCGGTTCTCGATGACGTGGTAGTTGGTGAGCACCACGTTGGGGGACACCAGGAAGCCGGTGCCCAGGGCCGCGCCCACCTCCGGCTCCACCCGGCACACCTGTCGCTCGATGGAGGTCAGGCGCTTGCGCCAGCGCTCGCGCTCCGCGCTCTCCCGGCTGGTGCCGAAGATGCGCTCCAGCCCGACACGGGGAATGCTGCGCTGGACGGAGGCGAGGTACCCCTGCACGAAGCGGTGGAGGCGTGGGTGGCGGGGCAGGGCCAGGTACGCGCCGCGGATCAACTCACGCAGCCAGCCCTCCGCTTCCGCCAGGTGGACGAGCGTGAAGACGCGCTCACGCAGCCCGCCGGAGATGCCCAGCGCCTCCATGTCCCTGCGGCAGGTGGCGGCCACGACCCGGCGAAGGTGCTCCACCGAGGCAAACGCGCTGGTCAGCGCCCGCTGTAGCTCGTCCCTCTCCGCGCCGTCGAGTTCCATGCTTGCCACCCACGACGAAACAACCCTGGGAGCGGTTGTGACTGCGTGATGCCGGGGAGAAACCTGTGCATCCCCCGCGTCGATGCCCAGCGGGGAGCGCGGACTACATTTCCTGGAGGCCCGTGAAGTCACCACGAGTCGACACATAACGCGCCCCCGGAAACCCAGGCAGTGGCCCCGGGGGCAGGACGCGGCGGCGACTTCCGCTCAGCGCACCGCCCACGTAGCGGGAGGTACGTAGGACACGAGGTCAGGGCGCGACGGGGACGTCAGCGACGACGCCCCGCCCTGGAGTGTGCCCGCCAGCGTCGGGATGACGCGGAAGCGCACCTGGAAGGGCTCGCCCGGCCCTCGGGGCGGAAGACTCAGCGTCAGCGCGCCATCCTCCGCGCTCCAGGCGGACACCTTCCCTTCGCGCAGGAGCGCCTCCAGGCTGCCGGCGTCCACCTGCACCCCGGCGGGCAGCCCGTGGCGCAGCACCAGGGGCATGCCCGACGGCGTGGACGCCTGGAACGCCACCTCCGACGGCTGCCCCACCTTGGCGTCCGAGGGCACCTGCACCGCCAGCTCCAGCCCGGCCTGTGACGCCTGCTTCCACGGCACCGCGGCGCTCAGCGCCAGGGCGAAGCCCAGCCCCGGCACCGCGGGCTCCGCGCGCACCGTCCAGGCGTGCGTGCCACCCGAGCCCGGCGCCGCCGCCTCCAGGGACAGCACCTCCCGCAGGGCCTTGGCGTCGAAGGTGCCCTCGGTGAGGACCTGGCCGTCCCGCTCCAGCACCACCCGCACCTGGGCGGGCAGCGGCTCGCGGAAGAGGGCCACCACCGCCTGCAACGCCAGCCGGTTGGCGCGCCCGCTGCCCCAGCCGGACGCCGGCTCATAGCTGGCGAGCAACGCGGCGCCCAGGTCCGCCACGGGCGCCTTCGCGTCGCCTTCCAGGGCCAGCACCGCCAGCGCGGTGGCCTCGGCCTCCGTCGGCGTGTTGCCCGCGGCGTCCACCACGCCCTCCTCCACGGGCAGGTACGCGGCGCCCTCGTCGCGCCGCTTCACCGCCTCGCGCACCTGCTCGCGCAGCGAATCCCGCGGCGAGCCCGTCACCGCGCCGCTCGCCAGCAGCGCCGCCGCGGTGTAGCCGTCCTTGACGTGCGCCCGGTTGCGCTCCAGCGCGCCCGAGGCCCGCGCGGTGAAGAAGGCCGCGCGGCGCTTGCCCTCCGGCGTCCCCGCCGCCGCGTTCACCGCGCGCGTGCAGTCCGCGGTGGCCACCAGCAGCCGCTGGAGCGTCCACCCCTCGCCGCCCTGGCAGGTGCCGTCCGGGAGCTGCGCCGCCGCCACCTGCGCGGCCAGCCGCTCGCCCAGGCGGGCCAGCACGGGGTTGTCCGGGTGCGCCAGCGCGCCCTCCGCCAGCAGCGCCGCCGTGGCCACGTCCGGCGCCCGGCTCCACCGCAGCGCGCGCTGGGTGGACCGCAGCAGCCCGGTCCGCACCGCCTCCACGTCCACCTCGCCAGGCTCAGGAGGCGTGGGCGCCGTCAGCTTCCGCCCCGGCGTGCTCAGCGACTTCAGCGCTTCAGCGGAGCGCGTCTCACCCAGCGCGGCCAGCAGCTCCGACGCGCGGCCGGCCAGCAGCAGTGAATACGCCACGCCCGCGGCGTCCTCGCGTCCGCCCGCGTTCAGCAGCTCCGAGCGCAGCACGCCCAGGCCGCCGGGGTACACCCGCAGCCGGACCCGCTCGCTGCCCGGCTGCGCGTCCTGCTCGCCGGTGAGGGACAGCGTGCGCGGCGCGGCCAGCGTGCCGCCGCGCGTCTGGAGCACGGGCCGCCCGGTGGCCCACACGGGGAAGTCCCGCACCACCGCGTCGGTGGCGCCCAGCGCCGCGCGCACCGCCACCTGCCCCGGCGTGGCCACCCGCACCGTCACGTACTCCACCACGCTGCCGCGCGCGGGCACCCGCACGGTGCGGCTGCCGCCCTCCACCACGGCGCCCGGCACCTCCACCTTCAAGGGCGCCTCCACCGCCGCGTCCGTGGTGTTCATCACCTGCACCGGCATCCGCACCGCGTCACCCGCGCGGAGGAAGGCCGGGAGCACCGGGTCCACGTACGTGGGCAGCGTGCCCGTGAAGGTCGTCACCGCGCCGGACTGCGCGCCCGAGCGCGAGTGCGCCAGCGCCAGCACCCGCCACCGGGTGAGGCGGTCCGGTACGCGCACCGGCACCGTCGCCGCGCCGGCCGCGTCCGTCACCACCAGGGGCTCGAAGAGGAAGGTCTCCGGGAACCAGGCGCGGCCAGGCGCGGCGTCCGTCTCCGCGGCGCCCGCACGCTTCTTGCTCCTCTCCGCCTTCAGCACCTGGGCGCGTTCGCCGAGGACCTCGCGCGCGGACGCGTCCAGCTCCATCTCCATCTCGGGCGCTGGCGCCTCCGCCACGCCTTGCACATCGCCGCCGAAGGCCGAGTCCTGGGACGGGGGCATGAGGCGGGCCACCTGACGCGCGGGCTCACCGGCCAGCGCCTCCGCGGATGCGCCGAACAGGCGCCGGATGTTGTCGCCGAAGAGCGTCACGACCAACAGCAAGCCCACCAGGCCCGCCAGGGAGCACCCCACCCCGGCGAAGAACGAGCGATTCATGGCGCCTCCCGGGCAACCCATGCGTTCCAGTTCTCCACGTCCTCCGGCAGCCGCGTGCCGCTGGACACCACCGCCCGAGGGTCGGTGAGGGCCAGCAGGTCCACGGGCAGCCGGGACAGCTTCAGCCGGCGGCCAAAGGCATCCGTCACCTTCTCGCCGCGCTTCTCACACGCCGCCAGCGCGCCCTCCCACAGCCGGGCCATGCCCGCCGGGTCCAGCGTCTGGCCCTGAGGCGCCTGCTCCTCCCACGCGCGCACCTGCGCGTGCAGCTCCGACAGCACGGCGTAGAAGGGCTCGGTCAGCTCCGACTCCGGCTCGAAGGAGGTCGCCGCGCTCACCGTCAGCCGGGGCTCCGCGTGCTCACGCCGGGGCACGTCGCTCACCCGCAGCACCGCCGCCGAGGCCGCGTTCGCGCCCCGGATGCGGCCCATGGCCAGCGCCTGTCCGTCCAGGACGCCGAAGGCGGGCGAGGACACGCTGGGCACGGGCCGCAGCGTCCCCAGCGCATCCGCCCCGGGCAGCGGCGCGAGCTGCGCCAGCGTCTCATCCACACCGAAGAGGCCCACCGCCGCCGGACCGTCCTGGCCATCCACGCGCGTGTGCACCTGGAGCCGGGCCAGCTCGCCGGGCGCGTAGCGCTGCTTGTCCGGCGTCACCTCCACGGAGAGCTGCGCGCGCGGCGCCACGTACACGCGGCCTTGCGCGCCCTCCCAGTACGTCATCGCCCAGCCCTCGAAGTCCTCGGGCAGCTTGAAGCGGACCGAGCGCGTCGCCTGGTCCACCTTCCCTTCCAGCCGCGCGTCGCCCGCCTGGAGCACCAGGCGCTCGGGCAGCGCGCCGGAGTACTGGGGCCCGCGCAACAGCTCGATGCGGACCTCGTCGCCGCCGCGCGCCAGCACGGGCGTGGCACGCAGGCGCGTGGGAGGCACCTCCGCGGGACGCTGCACCAGCTTCGTCTCGCCCACGGCTTCGCCGCCCAGCGTGGCGCTCACCCTCAGCTCGTAGCCCAGGAAGGTGGTGGCCTGCGGCACGACCCGCTCCCCCGTCTGTCCCGCCGGCCGCGCGGTGAGGCGCGCCACGCCCAGTGCGCCCTGAGGCCGCTCGGCGTCGGGCAGCCGGACGCGCGCGAAGCGCTCCTGGATGCAGGGCATCACCGACGCGGCCAGCGAAACGGGCTGCCTCGGCGAGGACACCCACGTCAGCGACTCCAGGCCCCGCTTCCCCAGCCGCCAGCTCACCGCCGCGGGCAGGGGCGTCTCCACGCTCAGCGCCCGAGGCAGGCACACGCGCGCGTCACGGGCCGCGTCGCCCAGCGCGCTCACCAGCGACTCTGGCCGGCCGAAGGCCGACTCCACCTCCACCTCCAGCTCCGGGAGCCCCGGGTCCGCCAGGCTCAGGCCCACCTGGAGGACGCGCTCGCGCCCGGCGGGCAGCGTGCGCGAGCGCAGCGCCGTGGCCACACAGGCGGACAGCGGCTGCGCGTCGGAGGCCACGTCCAGCACCGCGCCCGAAGCGCTCACGCGCAGGCCAAGCTCCACGTCGAGCTCCACCTGGTCCCGCGTCACGAAGCGCGCGCAGGGCTCGACCGCGGGCAGCAGCTTCTCCAGCGCGAGCAGGTCCTCCAGCGAGGCCTCCGTGCCCGGCGCCAGCAGGTCGCGCGCCTGGTTCAGCCGCACGGTGGGCTCGAGCGGCGGAGGCCGCACGGGCATGGGCGGCACCACGACGTTGACGGGGGGCCCCGGGTCGAGCTGGAAGACGGCCACGCCGTCCTCGTCCGCCACCGCGCGCACGCCTTCGTCCCGCGGGTCCCAGGCGCGCTTCACCGTCAGCTCCGCGCCCGGCAGCACCTGCCCCGCGGCCGTCGTCGCGCGCAGGTAGACGCGGTTGTTGAAGCCCGGCGCCAGCCCGCCCTCCAGCTCCGTCACCGCCGACACGCTGAGCGCGTCCTCCGACAGCAGCAGCGACACGCCGCCCTCGACGCGGTCCCCCGCCGCGTCCCGCGCCACCACGCGCGCCACCAGCCGGGCCTGGCCGCGCAGGTCCATGGGCACGCGCGGCAACACCAGCCGGAAGCGGCCCGCCGCGTCGGTGCGCGCGCGCTCGGGCAGCCCCCCGTGGAACCACTCCGTCGGCGCGGGCCAGTCGCCGTCCAGGTCCCACGTCAGCGCCACCTCCACGTCGGCCACCGGCGCGCCGGACGCGTACGTCACCTGCCCGTCCACCACCGGCACCTCGTCCGCGCGCCAGAAGGGGCGGGCGCTGCTGGCCTCCACGCGGAAGCGCGGCAGGGTGAAGGGCTTCACCTCGAAGGTGGCCGCCCCCCGCGCCCCACCGCTCACCCAGCTCACCGTCCACGTGCCTCGCGGCGCGCCCCGGTCCAGCGGGAAGCGCCCGGGCACCACGCCCCAGGGCCCGGCGGGCGCGCGCTCCTCCAGCACCACCTCGCCGGAGGGGTCCGTCACCCGCCACGTCCCGGGCCGCCCGTCCAGCGGCGCCAGGTCCTTGGCCCGCAGCGCCACCGCGCGGAAGAGGACCTCGTGGCCCGGCTCGTACAGGGGACGGTCCGTGAGCACGTGCGCCAGGGCGGTGGCGTACAGCGGCAGCGCCGCGTCCACGGAGTCCGTGCCCAGCGGCGACGTCACCTTCGCCCGGAGCTGGTAGTCCCCGTCCGGCACCTCGGGCAGCACCACCTCGGCCGCCAGCCTCCGGTCCTCGTCGATGCGCTCCCAGTCCGTGTCCTTCGCCAGCGGGAGCGGCGTCTCCTTCCCCTCCGCGTCCACCAGGAACACAGCGGCCGAGCCCTGCGTCACCGGCGCCCGCATCATCCGCCCCGTCTCCGGGTGCGGCGCGAGCGCCTGCGCCAGGACCACCACCCGCCCCGTGCTGCCGCGCGCCAGGGCGGAGCCGTGGACCTCCACCACCTGGCGGAACTGTCCGTCCGGACAGCTCGGCACCTTCACGCCTTGCAGGACCCAGGCGGAGACGCAGACGTCCCAGGTGGCGTAGGCCACCGCGCCTCCCACGAGCAACGCGGCCAGCCCTCCCCCCAGCAGCCGGCGTCGCCGGAAGCGGATTGTCATCATTCCTCCCCTTCTCTCCACTCTATGCCGGGAAGGCGGGGCCCTGACGAGCCCCCCTCCGTCGCATGACTGATGGCGGTGCGCTAGGGTCTGCGTCCCTTCGCGGTTCCCCGCCTCGACATGCCCGCGCCGACGCCCAAGCCCCGCCCGCCCCAGGACGCGCTCCCCGCGCGCCTGGAATCCCTCCTGGAAGCCCTCACGGACCGGCACCTCGCGGACCGGCTGGAGCGGGTGCACCGCGCCGCCGCCGTGGCCATTGACCGGCTGGGGCACCTGAGCATCGCGAAGTACGAGCCCACGTCGCTGGAAGCGGACGGCGGCGCGGACCTGTCGCTGTGGGAGACGATGGCGCCGGCCATTGGCGACACGCTGGTGGGCGTCAACCAGCTCATCGCCGCCGTCCACCAGGAGTTCCCGCCGCCCTCGCGCCCCACCGGGCTCGGCGATGGCGGCTGGGCCCCGCCTCCGGCCAGCTCGGACGAGCGGCTGGCGCAGGAGGTGGAGGCGGTGCTGCACGCCGTCGCGGACCGGCTGGCCCGGCGCGTGGCGGAGCTGGGCCAGCAGATGCGCCGCCCCGAGGTGGTGAGCGACCGCTGGACGCTGATGGCCGAGCTGCAGGCCTTCCGCGCCGACTTCCGCGTCACCATCGGCGACCTCGTGTACCTCACCGCCGCGGCGTTCGACGACGTGCGCCGCGAGGACGTGGTGCCCGGCTACGCGAACCAGGTGGGCGCCCGGGCGGCGCTGCGCGCGGCGGCGGCGGACCTGCGCCGCTCCCTGCAAGGCCGGCTGGAGCGCGCGGCCAGGGCGGAGGCCCGCGCGCGGCCGGCCATGGCGCGGCAGGTGGCGGAGAGCCTGTCCGCCTTCGTGTCCCTGCCGGCCGCGGTGGCGCTGCGCACGCCGCAGAAGCAGCAGGTGCTGGAGGTGCGCGCGCGCCTGCTGGACGCGGCGGCCCTGGCGGAGCTGGCGCCGGACGCGCTGCCGGGGCTGGTGGAGCCCTACCTGGCGGCGCTGGAGGAGCAGATGGAGGAGGTGACCCGCGCCTGGCTCGTCGTCCACGACCGCTCGGTGTGGGCCACCTGCGGCCTGAAGCTGGAGCAGGCGGACATGCACCTCACGCTGGGCTCACGCGGCGCGGAGCGCGTGCTGGCGGAGGCGGTGGAGGCGGCGGGCGCGCTCCTGGGACGCTCGCCCCCCTTCGACACCTTCCTGCGCAAGGCGCGTCAGGAGGCGGGGGACGGCCTGGAGGAGGCAGGGGCGCGGGAGCTGCTCGGCCGGTTCCGGGAGCGGCTCGCGGCCCTGCCCTTCAGTTGAAGGCAGCGGACTACGGCTTGGTGCCTTCGGCCTTGGCGCCCTCGGGCAGCGCCGGCGCGGCGGGCCTGGGCGGGAGGATGCGCAGCTCGTCGTAGCGCGCCGCCAGCGTCTCCGGCGTCAGCTCCTCCTGCCACTGCTTGGGGTTGGTGTTCCAGCCGAAGTCGGCCGGCACCTTGCCACCGCCCTGGCTGGCGTAGCCAATCATGTCCGGGAACTGCTTGGACCAACGGCCCGCGGGGTCCGGCTCCTTGGTGATGAGCTGGCGGTTGGGGCGGTGAAGGAAGGGCTTGGGTGCGTCACTCATGGCCCGTAGCCTCTCCGAAAGCAGCCCGCGTGTGTAGAGAGAAGACGCGGAGCCTCAGGCCGCCCGGCGGGTCCGCCTGCGGCGCCCCGCGCTCACCGGCGGCAGCACGCGGGGGCCCAGCTCGAACACCGCGGCGAAGTAGCGGGCCTGCGCCTCGCTGCCGTACCGGTACCGGCGCACCGCCCCCTCCCACGTCTCCACCTCCACGCCCCAGCCCCGCCGGTCATGGAGGAGCTCCACCCGCAGCACCCCACCCATGCCCTCACCCCCGCCCTGTGCGTCCATGCCCCCGGCCCTTGAAATCCCCGTGCCAGGGCGAACACGCGACATCACCGGGTTGGGGTGTCCGCCATCCATCAGAGGGCGGCGGGCCCGTAAGGAATGCAGGAGGGCTCGGCCGCCTGCCTGCTCGCGGCCATGCCCGACCGGGGGACACCGCAGGTCGCCTTGTGCCCCGCGATTCCTGCGTTAACTCAGGAGCATGACTCAATTCGAGAGCAACACCGGCGAGCGGTTCGCCGAATTCGTCCTCCCCGACGGCTGCGTGCTCTGCGGCGGCGAGGTGACTGTGCGTGCCTCGCAGGCGGGTGCGCACAGCTACTGCCCGCATTGCCACTGGCTGTCCAAGCCCAGCATGCGCGTGCGCGACAACGGCGTGGAGCTGTCGTTCGCCACCACGGCGCTCGCCTGAACGCGCGCACTCCTTCCACGGGCCACCGGACAGGCGCGTGCGCGCCGTGTCCGCGTGGGCCGCCTCACGGCAGCACCTCCTCCGACAGCAACAGCGCCAGCAGGGCCGCCTTCTCTCCCGTGTCCAGGGCCAGCACCTCCTCCGGCAGCGTCAGCGAGACGGGCCCCGGCTGGAGCGTCGTCCCGGGCTGGCACGTGCGCCAGCCGGCGTAGCGCCCCCCCGTCACCGACAGCGTGTAGTCGCAGCCGCCCACGGCCCCCGCGATGGCGAAGGGCGCGACGATGAGGCTCGACGGATGGCTGGCGAAGTCTCCCTCCAGGCGCAGCCCGGGCTCCGGCGTGCGCTCCAACACCTGGAGCGCGACCGTGCCGTCTCCCACGCGGCCCCGCAGGCCTCCGGAGCTCCAGCCCACGTCCACGTCGCTGCCGCGCACCTGGCCCACCCAGGCGGCGCCGCGCTGGCGCAGCTCGATGCCCGGGCCCCGCAGCGTGTCCCCGTCCAGGGAGAGCGCCACGGACTGCTCGCCCGCCTCCAGCCGGATGGGGCCGCCCCCGCCGGTGACGGACACCTGCGCCTGGGCAGCGGGCGCGAGCGTCAACCCCACCGCGCCCATGAGGCCCAGGGCGACACCGCACCTGCGAACTCCTGTCTGCGTCACGTGGCACCTGCCTTCCGCGCGTCCTCCGCGGCAAGGTGCGCCTCCGCCACGGCCGGAGGCATGGCCCACGGCCCCGGCGCCCTCATGACGGGCGGGTGGGGAGGCGGCCAACAGGCGCCGGCGCGCCGCCGCTTCGCGCGCGCTCAGTGCGCGCCGTACGAGCCGCTCGCGGCGGGCACGGCCTCCTGCTCGCGCTCGCGCTCACGCTCGGACTCATCCCAGGCGCGGCCGTCCTCGTAGCCCCACTCGTCGACGTCCACCTGGTAGCTGACCTGCGACAGCAGCCGGCCACGGCACAGCTTCGAGTCCCAGTCGCCCTCGGCGAGCGAGCTGTTCGCGCGGGACAGCAGGTCGCGCATCACCCACTCGGGGACGATGTCCCGGTCGGCGGGGTACGCGAAGCGGAAGAACATCAGGTGCGCGAGCAGCACCTCCCAGTACCGGTCGAAGCGCGCGAGCAGCCGTGGCCAGTCGAACGCGCGCCCCGCCTTCAGGAGCAGGTGCGTGAGCTCGTGGCCGTCGAAGCGCTCGCGCTCCAGGACGAAGGCCTTGCTCCAGTAGATTTCCTCCGCCGGAGGCACGTTGCACTCGCAGTTCAGCAGCCGGGCGCAGACGGCGTGCTCGAACCAGCCGTCGTCCACGACGGTGATGCCATTGCCCGACGCGAAGATGAGGTCGACGAGGAAGTCGTCCCAGAAGGCCTTGTGCAGCCAGCCGTGGACGTCGCTCTGCGTGTCCCAGCCGTTGCTGGCCAGGACCTTCAGCGCGCGGTCCGCGTCGTCCTTGCGGATGAAGAGGTCCAGGTCCTTCGTGTCGCGGTAGATGCCGGTGTAGTGGGCGAACGCGTAGGCGCCGCCGACGAGGAAGGGGATTCGCGCATCGGACAGCAGCTGGATGGCGTAGGCCCGGGCGCCCAGCTCGGCGACCGGCCGTCGGACCTCCATCCGCCGTGGGTCTCCCCCGGGCGCACCCGAGGCCTTCGGTGGTTGCTCAGCCATGCGCCAAAAATAGGAGCGCGCTGCCGGGATGACAGCGGTCCGGCCGCGTGACAGGCCGCGGGGCAGCCGGGCGTGCTTCAGCGCACGAACGCCAACATCAGCGGCGCCGTCGCGAAGGAGAGCGGCACGCCCACCCCCACCATCAGCACGGCCAGGTCCGGGTCCAAGTCATGCTCGGCGGCCAGGATGGCCGCGCTCACCATGGGGCCCATGGCCGCCTGGAGCAGCGTGGCCTGCACCACCACCGGCGCCAGTCCCGGCAGGGCCAGCAGGCCCACGGCCGTCAGCGCCGGCACCAGCAGCAGCTTGTAGGACAGGCCCAGGGCCACCGCGGGCAGCCGGGGCCGGATGCCCGACAGACGCAGTTGCAGGCCAATGGCGAACAGCGCCAGCGGCGTCAGCAGCGAGCCCAGCCGCTCCAGCACGCTGTCCAGCCACACCGGGTAGGCCCAGGGCCGCGTCACCAGCGCCACCACCAGCGCCAGGAACGGAGGGAAGGTCGCCACCTTGCGCACGAGCTGCCGCAAGGACAGCGGCGTGTCCGAGCCCGCCCGGGCCGCCGCCAGCGTCGCCAGCGAGGACAGCACCAGGAAGGAGCCGAGCTGATCCACCACCACCGCCACCGGCAGGCCCTCGGGCCCCAGCAGGGCCTCCGCCATGGGCAGCCCCACGAAGGCGGTGTTGCCCAGGCCCGCGGTCAGCACCAGCGCCATGACGGACGGCCCGGACAGCCCCAGCCGGGGGCCCAGCCACCGGAAGAAGGGCACCGCGCCCAGGTAGTAGAGCCACGGCACCGCGGCGGCGACCAGCAGCTCCGGCACGAAGACCAACTGGTGCATGGCGCGCAGCACCAGCGCGGGCAGCGCCACGTACAGGAGGAAGGTGTTGAACGCCCCGGCGGAGCCCTCCGGGAACCTCCCGCTGTGCCGGGCCAGGACGCCCAGCACCATGCACACCCCCAAGAGCCCGATGACGTTCCCCATGGCGGGCGCAGCGTCTCAGCCCACCGCCAGGAACTCCAGCGACATGCCCCAAAAGCAACGGGCGGCCTTCCCTGGTGGGAAGACCGCCCGTCGTTCACGCTACGCCGAGCCCTGGACTACGGCTTGGTGTAGTTGATGGCCAGGTTGTAGGTGGCGGCCGAGTAGCCACGCACCATGATGTACGCGGTGGTCTGGCCCGCGGGCACCGGGATGTCGCACGTCTCGTTGGCGCCGCTGAGGTAGGGGCGGCAGGTGTACGCGCTGGTGGTGGGCTGCGCGCCGAAGCGGACGTAGAGGTCCGGGTCACCCGAGCCCGACATCACGACCTTGAAGTTGGTGCCGGCCTTCACGCTGAAGGAGCCGACCTGCACGTTCTGGTTGCGCGCCACGGAGCCGGAGCGCGTCTCGCTGGTGGGCGTGCCACCGTTGCCGCCGCCGGAGGGCGTGAGGTAGTCGATGGTCAGGTTGAAGTTCGCGGACGAGTAGCCACGCACCATGATGTACGCGGTGGTCACGCCCGCCGGAATCTCGATGGAGCAGCTCTCCGTGGCGCCGCTGAGGTACGGACGGCAGGTGTACGCCGTCGTGGTGGGCGCCGCGCCCGCGCGGACGTAGAGGTCCGGGTCACCCGAGCCGGTCATCCGCACGGTGAAGGTGGAGCCAGGGACGACGTTGAAGGGGCCGTAGTTGACGCTCGCGCCCGTCGCGACGGAGCCCGTGCGCGTCTCCGTCACCTCGTCGCCTTCCGGCGGCGGCGGGGGCGGCGGGGGCGGCTCACCGTTCGGCGTACCGTAGAGCGCCTGGATGCCCTGGACGTCCTTCGTGGTCAGCACCAGGTCGCCGTTCTGGGTGCCGTTGCACTGCGGGTAGTGCATGACGGACGAACCGTCGTAGGTGGTCAGCGCGCGCCAGTTGTTGTCCTCGAAGCAGGCGCCGGACTCGGGGCGGGTGTGCTCGTGACGGAAGCCGAGCACGTGGCCCAGCTCGTGGCGGGTGATGCCCTCCAGCGTCCAGACGCCCAGGGGCTGGAAGGAGCTGGGGTCGAACACGACGTTGCGGTTCGAGCGGCTGTCACCCGGGAAGAACGCGCGCGCCAGGTACTGGCCACCCGCGTTGATGGGGCTCACGTCGAACAGCACGTTGTTGTTGCTGGCGTTGCAGTTGGAGTCCTGCGCGCTCACGTGGATGAAGTCCACGTGGCCAGCGGCCTCCCACGTCGCGGTCGCAGACGCCATCGCCTGGACCATGCGGTTGTAGTTGCTCCCGAAGGTGGTGCTCACACAGTAGGTGAGGTTCAGCTTCTGGGTGGCGCTCCACGCCGCGTCCTGGCCGCCCACGCGGTGGACGATGAGCTGCCCGTTCTTGACGTTGTTGTCGTAGAACTCACGCAGGTGCTTCTCGGACGCGAACGGCGTGTCACCGTCGGCGATGAAGATGCCCGTCTCCGGCTCCTGGTACACCTGAGCGAGGAACTCCTCCCACGACATCCCCTGGCCGAGGTTCTCCTCGGGAGTGGTGGTGGAGCCATCGTTGCCGCCGCAACCGGCGAGCAACGCCAGGCCCGTGAGGGCGCCGACGAACTTGGACTGTGACATGGACATCCTTGTTGGGATGAGTGGTTCGCAGCCGACCAAGCAGCCGCCGTGCCAGAATCCAAGTCATTGGTGTTATTCAGATTTTTGATCGACTCCGGGGACAACGCGGTGCGCAGGGGCTCCAGGTGTCGGGGCATTTTCGTAAGCAGCCTTGACAAACAACGATCGAAAACCAGTATTTATAAGGGGTTATCCACACAAACAGGACTGACCCGAAACAAGACAGAGTGTCCTGAGAAAAGACACCCGCCGCATTTTGCGCAGTTTCACCTGTCCTTGAATGCGACGCTACCGGTGGAAACCCCTTAGAGGCCCACCAGGGTCTCCGGGCGGTTCAGGCCGCGCGCGCGGCCCAGCGGCTGGAGGATGTCCTGCGGCGGCGCGTCCGCGGTGAGCAACAGCGCGCGCACGGCGGTCTCCACCACGTCCTCGGCGCCGGGGCGGACCATGCCGCGGCGGGCGTCCTCCACGCGCTTGCCGCGGTAGGCGTCGAAGCGCTCCTTCACGCGGAGGGCGAGGTCCGCCGCCGCCTTGTCACCCGCCTCCACGCGCAGCTCCAGCTCGTTGCGGAGCTGCACGGGGTCGGCGAGCACGCCGTACCGGTCATACCCCTTGTGGGCCGTGTCCTCGTGCGCCACCGCGTAGTCCTGCGTGTTGGGGGCCGGCACCTGCTGCGCCTTGAGCAGGTCCCTCATCACCGCGGTGACGGTGGCCGTCACGGTGAGGCGGTGGAGCTGCACGTCGAACACGAAGTCCGAATACATGGGCTCCTCCACGGTGATGGGCTCCCGGAAGGTGGTGTCCCGGTGGCGCTGCACCTGGGTGCGCTGGGCCTCCGCCTTGTCCAGCGCGGCCTCCAGCGCCTTCTCCTTCTCCAGGGACGCGGCGGCCTTGGCCACCAGCAGCACCTCCTCGGCGACGCACGCCTTGGTGTCGCAGCGCTTCGGGTTGCACTCGCTGGGGAACTGGCCCGGCCCGCTGACCTCGCGCGCCGCCTCGCCGCATTCATGGAGCGCCTCGCGGCACTCACGGCGCTCGCGCTCACGGCAGCGCTCGGCGGACACCCGCACCATGCCCAGCTCCGCCTGCATCCGCAGGTACTCGCGCAGCGCCGCGGCCTGCTTGCGCTCCACGTCCTCCAGGGCGCGCTCGGCCTGCAACAGCTTGCCCTCGAAGCCCGAGCGGCGCGGGTTGGGCACGGAGCGGTTTCCAGCCAGATAGCGCTGCGTGCGCTGCGACTCCTCCACCACCTGCAGCGGCAACACCCGCTCCAGGGCCAGGTCCAGCCGCACGCCCTCGCGGCCCTCCGGGGCCTCCGTCACCACGCGCAGGGGCAGCTTCGTGGGCAGCATGGCCGCCAGCCGCCCGGCGGCCAGCCGCTGCGCCACGTCCGGCGCACCGGCCCGGTCCTCCACCGGCGAGGCCACCACCAGGAAGGCCACCTCGTCCCGCAGCTTCTGGCGCACGGCCTCGGCCCGCTCCCGCGCCGCCGTGGCCCCCACGCGCTCCTGGTCCGCGCGGACGTAGGCCACCAGCGCGTTGCCCAGCTTGCCGGCCTTCTCCAGTCCCTCACCGGTGCCGAACCAGCGCCTCGCCCAGGCCACCTGCACGCCGTCCACGCCCCGCTTCGCGGCCGCGTGGTCCGGCGCCACCGACAACACCGCGTCGAACTCGGCGCGCGCGTCCTGGAGCCGCTCGGCCTTCAAGGCCGCGTGGCCCTTGGCCACCCGCGCATTCAACACCTCGCTCAGCAGCTCGCGCGCCGACACGTTGTCCGCGTTGAGCTCCAACGCGCGCACCAGCAGCTTCATCGCCGCATCCAACTCCCCCGTGGAATGCACGGAGCGCGCCTCCGCCAGCACCACCTCGCTCCAGGCCTGGCGCACCTTGCCCAGCTTCACCTTGACCTCGGAGGCCTCCGGGTCGGCGGCCAGCGCGCGCAGGTACGCCGCCTCCGCCTCCGCCCACTGCTGCTCCTGGCTGGCCAGGTCTCCCTCCTTCACCGCGCGGGAGAAGGCGGAGCACCCCGTCAGGGCGAGCGCCAGGGCCAGGGCCAGCGCCCCCAGCCAACGACGAGAGGAAGCGGGAGCGGGACAAGGGCCTCGGACGGACGCGTTCACACCCGCATCTTCGAGGAAAGCCTCCACCGGGTGAAGACTCAGGACGTCGTCTCGGCAGGCCACCTTCCGGGCACTCACCGGACACCGGGGCGCATCCGCAAGACGCGCGCGGCGGACTCAATCCCTGTCCTCCCTGACAACCCCCACTCCGCGTGACAGGGATTGCGCTGTGGGCTTTTCAACAGGCGTGGATTCTTGCGACCTGGGTTGCAATAGCCCAGAATGAGTCTATATAGCCCCACCCCACTGGGAACCCTGATATTTTACAGTGCAGTTGCGATGATGCATCCCGACTGTATATATTCAACCCATCCATCGCCTCCGCGTCGCATTGCCTCCTGGAGCACTCTGGACCCGCCCTCATGGAACCCGCACTCCGACCCCAGACTTCTGCGCCCCGCCAGGTCGTACGGACCGTGCTCCACGAGGCCCTGGAGAGCAAACTCGGTGGGGAGGTGGTCGTCCGGTCCACCACCGTCTCCGGGCGCATCTTCGTGGTGGCGCGGAAGGTGGCCTGGGCGGTCCTGAACGGGCCTGGCGCGCTCAACTTCTCGTCGGTGCTCATCCGGGAGCAGGTGGTCAGCCGCGAGGACGTGGAGCAGGTCGTGGCGGAGTGCCGGCAGAGCGGCGGCAACTTCTGCGAGACGCTGGTGGCGTGGGGGCTGGTGCCCCGGGACACGATGCGGGACCTGCTGCGCCGCCACATGTCGGAGCAGCTGGAGGCCTTGCTGTCGTTGACGGACGCCCAGGCCATGTTCGTTCCCCAGCCGCGCACCTATTCCAGTCAATTGACGTACGGCCTGGATGAGCTGATCTCCACCGCCGCGAAGCCTCCCACCCACCCCCTGGTCGAAAGCGAAGTCATGGCGAACGTGAAGCAGTCCCTGGAAGAGACGCTGAAGATTGAAGGGGCCTTCGCGGCCTGTCTGGCGGACTCGAAGAGCGGCATGTGCCTGGGCAGCATTGGCGGCAGCCCGGCGTTCAACATTGAAACGGCGGCCGCGGCCAACACCGAGGTCGTGCGTTCCAAGATGAAGGCCATGACGATGCTGGGCATCAAGGACCGCATCGAGGACATCCTCATCACGCTGGGCGAGCAGTACCACCTCATCCGTCCGCTGGCGGGCAAGGAGGGCCTGTTCCTGTACGTGGCCCTGCACCGCTCCAGCGCCAACCTGGCCATGGCCCGCTACAAGCTGTCCGAGGTCGAGAAGTCGCTGCAGGTGTGAGCCGTCCCCCAGGTGGATGAGCGCCCGCCCGCCCTCCGGGCGGCGCGCCCCACCCCGCTCCGGACGCGCCCGGACGGATGCGCGCCGGGCCCCCTCCCCGTTACAGGGTACACACCCTTCCTGCTGGCCCCCATGAGGCCCGTGCGACGCACGGCGCGGGTGGCCCCGGACGCGCCGGGAATGACGCGGCGCAACGGCAGGTAGTGGAGTGACACGTCCCATGAGGGGGGCAAGAGAGGCACCATGTCCTGTCCACAGCCACGACCCACCGAGTTCCGCCTTCCGCTGCGGGCCGAGTCCTTCTCCATCGACGAGCACCGCAACGTGCACTGCCGCTTCTACGGCGGCTGCATCGACGTGGCCGTGAAGAAGGACTGGGATAGCTTCACCTGCGCCAAGTGCCCCCTCTTCCACGAGGACCGGGCGCCGGGCGCCAGCGCCTACGCCTACAACCAGCCCGCGGACCCGGGCCGGCCCTAGTCCGGGCGAGCAGGCACACGGGCTCCGGCGGCGCGCGCCTCCACGGGACGAGGAGCGCCCGCCGCCGCTGGAGCCTTTCGTTGACCCGCCCACGCGGAGCCGGGACTCCTGGAGGGAGTAGGCACGCGAGGCACCTGACGCCAGCTTGGGGCCCAACCTGCACGGGCGACTCCTCCGCCTGAAGGGAGGCACCCCATGCTCCGTCAGCTCCTGCTCTCCGACTTCCGCGCCGAGGGCCCCGCCGCCGGACATGGCTGGCCGCTGGTGCAGCAGGCGTTCCCCACCGTGCAGCTCGCGCCGCTGTCCGCCGGACGTGGCGCGCACGTCCTCCGGCTGGATGTGTCCGAATGGAACGCGCCGGCCTTCGACCCCGTCGCCTGGGACGCGCGCGTCTTCGATGCGGGGGAGCGCACCGAATGGTTGGCCCTCCACCTGGAAGGCGCCAGCCGCGAGGCGCTCGTCGTGGCCGCGCTCGAAATCCTCACCCGCTACCAGTGTCTGGTGGGGCGCCGCAACGCGGCCTCCGCCACGCCGCTCTTCAACCGGCTGCTGGCGCGCCACCGCTCCCTGCACGACTTGAAGCAACCCCAGGTGCGAGCGGAGTTCCACCGCGCGGTGGACGCCTGGCAATGGACGCTGCGCCTGCGTCCAGAGGTGGACCTCCCGCCGCAGGCCGCGGCCCTCTTCCATGACGTGGAGCAGCCCGCCCACGGGCCGCTGCCGCTCCGGGCCTTCGACCGCGTCCAGCCGGCGCGCGGCGCGGACCGCGCGGTGCGGTTGCTGGAGGAGGCGGGCGCGGACGACGCGACCTGCCGGCGCGTCCGGGAGCTGGTGACGCGCGGCGAGCGCCCGGGCAGCGAACGGGACGTGTCGCTGCTGCGCACCGCGGGCGCGCTGTCGTTCTTCTCCCGGCAGTCCTCCAGCTACTTCCGCGAGGCCCCGCCGGAGCACCACCGCCGCCAGGTGGCCCGGATGCTCGCGCACCTGCGGCCCGAGCACCTGCGCTGGCTGGGACACCTGCGCCTGGCGCCGGCGGTGCGCGGGCAGCTCGAGGTCCTGGTGGCCGCCCACTTCCCAGTGGACGTCCTGGCCTGAGCCGACCGGCGTTCGCGCTACGCGCGCACCGTCCGGTCCGACGAGCCGCCCAGCCCGCCGTCGTTCATGGTGACGTCCCCCGTCAGTCCAGCGGCCTGCTCGCGCTCGGTAATCTCTCGCAGGTTGCGCGCCTGTTTGTTGCCGAACGCGCCGCCCAGAATCACGGCCATGATGAGGACGGCGAAGATGACGACTCCCAGGATGGCGGCGCCAAGGATTTCCATGAGCTGACCCCTCGCTTGCTGGGGCCGCGCGCCACGAAAGGCGGGCGCGGCCGCGTTGGCTTCACCCCATCAAGATGGGTCGTCCCGCCGCTCGCGGCGCCGCTCCCTCGGGAGCCTGTCTCCAGGACGCCCGCCCATGCAGCAGGCGGGCGGCTAGCGCGCCGCAGCCGCCTCGAAGCGCGGCAGGTACAGCCAGAAGCGCGTGCCCTCGTCCGTCGTGGACGTCACCTGCAGCAGGCCGCCGTGGGCCCGCACGATTTCGTGGGTGATGTAGAGCCCCAGCCCCAGCCCGTTGCGCTGCGCGCTGCGCATGTCCTGGGCGCGCACGAAGGGGTCGAAGATGTGGGGCAGCCGCTCCGAGGGGATGGGCAGCCCCCAGTTGTGCACCTCCAGCCGGACGCCGCCGTCCTCGTCGCGCACGGACACGCAGACGGGCGTGTCCTCGGGCGAGTACTGCACGGCGTTGCCCACCAGGTTGGAGGCCGCCTGCGCGATGCGGTCCGCGTCCCACTCCCCCCAGCCATTGCCGGACATGACCAGCTCGAAGCGGCGCATCGGGTGCGCCACCTCCAGCTCCTCCACCACCTGCCGCAAGACGTCGTGCAGGTTCACCCGGGCGCGCGTCAGCGCGTAGCCGCCGCCCAGCCGGGTGCGCGTGAAGTCCAGCAGGTCGTTGATCATCCGCGCCATCCGGTCCGCGGAGATGGAGATGCGGTTGACGGCCTTGCGCTGCGGCTCCGCCAGGCCGCCATAGCGCAGCAGCAGGGCCGCGTTGCCGGAGATGGCTTGCAACGGATTGCGCAGGTCATGCCCGAGGATGCCCAGGAACTGCTCGCGGAACACCGCCGTCTGCCGCGCCGCCTCCTCGCGCTTGAGCCCCTCCTCCACCCGCTTGCGCTCGATGGCGTAGCGCAGGGCCCGCACCAGCAGCGCCCCCGTCACCTGCCCCTTCACCAGGTAGTCCTGCGCGCCCTCGTGCACCGCCTGCACCGCGAGCTGCTCATCGTCCGTCCCGGTGAGCACCACCAGCGGCACCGACGGCGCGGCGTTGAGCAGGCGGGGGATGTTGGCCAGCCCCTGCCCGTCCGGCAGCGACAAGTCGAGCAGCACCGCGTCCACGCCCGCGCCAGCCAGCACGCGCACCGCGTCCGCCAGCCGCTCCACGTGGAGGACGTCGAAGCGCCCGGTGGTCATCTCCTTCAGTTCTTCCTGAAGCAGCCGCGCGTCGCCGGGGTTGTCCTCCACCAGCAGCAGCCGCAGCGGGCGCCCGTCCATGCCCCGGTCGCTCATGAAGCCTCGGGCTTGGGGGGCAGCCTGACGACGGACAGCCAGAAGTCGTCGATGGAGCGCACCACGGAGATGAACTGCTCCAGGTCCACCGGCTTGGCGATGTAGCAGTTGGCGTGCAAGTCATAGGTGCGCACGATGTCCTCCTCCGCCTTGGAGGTGGTGAGCACCACCACGGGGATGCGGCGCAGGCCCGGGTCCTCCTTGATTTCCGCCAGCACCTCGCGCCCGTCCTTCCGGGGCAGGTTGAGGTCCAGCAGGATGAGGTCGGGCCGGGCCGCGCCCGCGTGCACGCCTTCGCGGCGGAGGAAGGCCAGCGCCTCCACGCCGTCACGCGCCACCGACAGGCGGTTGTGCACCTTGCCCTCCTTGAGTGCCTCGATGGTCAGCCGCACGTCGCCCGGGTTGTCTTCCACCAGGAGGATTTCAATCGGGCTGCCAGTCGCGTCGTGGCTCATGTCTCAAGACTCCGGATGGGACGGCGCGGCGGGCAAGGTGAACCAGAAGGCCGTGCCTTCGCCAGGCTGGGATTCCACGCCGATACGGCCTCCATGGCGCTCGACGATCTTCTTGCAGATGGCCAGGCCAATCCCCGTGCCCGGGTACTCCTCCTTACCGTGAAGCCGCTGGAAGATGACGAAGATGCGCTCGAAATACTCGGGGGCAATGCCAATGCCCGAGTCGCGCACCGTGAAGCGGACCTCGTCTCCCTGGGGCGCCGCGCTCACCCGGACCCGGGGCGGCGCGGCCCCGTGGAACTTGAGCGCGTTGCCCACCAGATTCTGGAACAACTGGGTGAGCTGCGTCTCGTCCGCCAGCACCACCGGCAGCGGCCCGTACTCCACCGAGGCGTGTGTCTCCTGGATGGCGACCCGGAGATTGGCGGCCGCCCTGTCCAACGCCCTGCCCGCGTCACAGGGGCGCGCGTCCCGGCCCCGCGTGCCCACCCGCGAATAGGCCAGCAGGTCCTGGATGAGCCGCTGCATGCGGTTCACGCCGTCCACGGCGTAATGGATGAACTCATCCGCGTCCGCGTCCAGCCTGCCCTTGTAGCGCCGGCCCAGGAGCTGGGTGTAGCTGGCCACCATGCGCAGCGGCTCCTGCAGGTCATGCGAGGCCACGTAGGCGAACTGCTGGAGCTCCTCGTTGGAGCGGGCCAGCTCCTGGGCGTGCTGCTGGAGGACCTCCTCGGCGCGCCGCCGCTCCACGCCCTGGGCGATGGCGTCCGACACCGCCGCCAGCGCCGCCACCGCGTCCTCGCCCAGGGGGGCGCCGCGGTAGACGCCCAGCACCCCCACGAGCTGCCCGCCCACCATCAGCGGCATGCCCGCGAACGAGCGGACGCCCGTCGCGTCCAACCAGGCCCGGTCCAGGACGCGAGGGTCGTCCCGCAGGTCGTCCACGCGGAGCTGGGCGCGCAGGCGCGCGACCTCGCTCACCATGCCCAGGCCGTCCACCCGGACCCGCATCCACTTGTCGCGCGGGGGCGCGGTGGGGCCCGCGTTGCCCGCCAGCTCCAGGGTGTTGGTGTCACGCGCGTACAGCCACAGCCGCGCCGTCTTCGCGCCCAGGTGGGTCACCAGGGCGCTGGCGCAGTCCTGGAGAATCTCCGGGACGCTGCCCTCGCGCGCCAGGGCCAGGCTCACCTCCGCGCGCAGCGCCTCCAGCCGGCGGGCGGCCGCCTCGCGCTCCACGCGGCGGGCGGCGGCCTCCACCTCGCGCTGGGCGGAGATGTCCGTGGTGGTGCCCACCCACTCCCGCACGCCGCCGTCCGGGTTGAGCACCGGCACCCCGCGCACGCGCACCGGGGTGTAGTGGCCGTCCGGGCGGATGAGGCGGTACTCCGCTTCGTAGGGGCGGCGCTGCTCCACCGCGGCGAACCAGCCCCGCGCCGCCGCGTCCCGGTCCTCCGGGTGCACGGCCGACAGCCAGCCGTGGCCCCGCCACTGCGCGTACGTCATTCCGGTGAAGGCGCGCCAGGACGGACTGTCCTCCGAGATGTCGCCGTCCGGCCGCGTCACCCAGATGGCCTGGGTGGAGGCGGTGACCACCGAGCGGAAGCGCAGCTCCAGGCGCTGCGCCTCCTTGATGAGCCGGGCGTTGTCCAACGCCACTGCGGCGCGCTCGGCGAGCTGCGTGCCCAGCAGGACGTCCGCTTGCGAGAAGCGCCGGCCGGACTCCGCCTGCACCAACGACAGCGCGCCAATGGTGCGCCCGCGCGCCTTCAGCGGCAGCAGCAGGGCCGAGCGCAGGCCCAGCTCCCGCGCGATGCGCAGGTGCTCCGCGTCGCGCGCGCCGGCCACCAGCACCGCGTCCGGGATGTCCGGCATCACCACGGGCTCACCGGTGCGGATGACGGACAGCACGCCCGAGGGGTCCTCGTGGCGCGGCGGGTAGCGCACGCGCAGCTCCTCCGCGTAGCGCGCCTTCTCCGGGTCCACATGCGCCACGCCCACCTGGCGCGTGGAGCCGTCCTCGTAGGCGATTTCAATGGCGCACCAGTCCGCGAGCGACGGCACCACCAGCCGCGTCAGCGCCGCGAGCGTGGACGCGTAGTCCAGCGAGGACGAGGACAGCAGCGCGCCCGCCTCGGCCAGCAGGCGCATGGACTCCGTGGCTCGCTTCTGCTCCTCGATGTCCGTGCAGGTGCCGAACCACTGGATGATGCGTCCGCTGTCGTCCCGCAGCGGGTGCGCCCGCCCCAGGTGCCAGCGCCACACCCCGTCATGGCGGCGGCAGCGGTACTCCACCTCATAGGGTTCACCGGTGCGCAGGGCGTGCGCCCAGCGGCGATCCGCCTCCTCCAGGTCCTCCGGGTGGAAGGCCCGCCGCCAGCCCCCGCCCCGCGACGCCTCGGGCGTGAGGCCCGTGTAGGCGTACCAACGCGCGTTGTAGTACTCGTGATGGCCGTCCGCCCGGGCGACCCAGACGAGCTGCGGGAAGGCGTCCACTCCGGGGAGCGCCGGCACCGGGCTCGGGCGCGAGGGGGACTCCGGGGCCGCCTCCGGAGGACTGCTGAGGGGGTGCGTCATGGAAGGCACCCGACCATAACAGCCCGCCCCGGATGCGCCCTCCTGGGCGGAGGCGGCTTTTCAACAGCCGACAGTGCCGGACCCGGGCCGGCCCCACCCCGGGCAGCCGGGGAGCCGGGACCCGGACACACCTGTCAACACCCGGCGGCACGAGACGTCTGTCTTTGCGCGGACAAAACAGACAGACGCACCCTTCACCACGACAAGGGTTTTCAGCAGGATGACCTGGCCTCCCAGCGCCTGGGCGGGCAGCCGCCAATGCCAGTCGCCTCGGCGAGCTGAGAGGCCAGGGAGGACGCGGGCAATGTCAGCCACGCATCACACGACGTTGGGCAGGCGGGCGGGCGGCCCCCTCTCACCTCTCCTCCCCTGCCACCCTCCTGCCAGGGCGCGAGCAACTCCCACATGGCGGGTTCGAGCAACGCGCACCACCTTCCGCCAGCGGATATCACCTGTGAGGGATAGGCCGCGTGAGGAGCGTGACACCCCCATGTGGAGCCCATCTCCCCGTCGAGTCCGCCCCGCGCCGTGGCGCCTGCGCGGCGGCACGCGCGCGCCAGCGCGGCCCCTGGGACCCGGCCTGACGGCGGCCTCGGCCGCGACGTCCAGGCCCACGGATCCACACGCGCCGACGAGGCCCTTCCGGGGACGGCCACACGGCGTCTCCTCCATGGCCTGTGGACTGGCGCTCGCGACGCTGGGAGGCGCCGGCATCCAGGTGCTGGGCACCTCGTGCCTGGACCGGCTGCGGCGGCGGAAGCGGGGACACCACCGCTGGTGGCACCGCTCCCAGGAGCCGCTGATGGAGTCCATGGAGACGGCGTTGACCATGGCGCTGCTCGGCGTGTCCGTGCTCCCCCTGGTCGCCGACGCCGCGTCTCCGGAGTGGTCCGCCCGGCCCGACGCGCTCCCCGAGACGCGGGACGAGCGTCCGGCCGTGGACGCCGGGGATGACCTGGATGACCTCGACTTCGAGGCGGCGTTCGCGTCCTACTAGCGCGCCTGTTAACACCGGGCGCATGACGACCGCGCCCCGCCCCAATCCGCTGTTGTCGGACCGCGACGTGGACTTCCAGCTCTACGAGGTGCTGGACGCCACCGCGCTGTGTGCCCTGCCCGCGTTCGCGGAGCACTCCCGGGACACCTTCACCCTGCTGGTGGACAGCACGCGCCGCTTCTCCCGCGAGGTGCTCTACCCCACCTACCGCGCCATGGACGCCCAGCCCCCGTCCTTCCGCGACGGCCGCGTCCACGTCCACCCGCTGATGCGCGAGCTGTACCCGCGCCTGGTGGAGCTGGGCCTGCTCACCGCCACCCGCCCGGCCGACGTCGGCGGGCAGCAGCTCCCGCTCACCGTGCACGCGGTGTCCACCGCCTATCTCATGGCGGCCAACCTGAGCGTCTACGCGTGGCTGGGCCTGACGCTGGGCGCGGCGCACCTGCTGGAGGTGTTCGGCACGCCCGAGGTGAAGGCGGCCTTCATGGCGCCCATGTACCGGGGCGAATGGACGGGCACCATGGCCCTCACCGAGCCGCAGGCGGGCAGCAGCCTCGCGGACGTGCGGACGCGCGCCACGCCCGCGCCGGATGGCACCTGGCGCATCCAGGGCTCGAAAACCTTCATCAGCGGCGCGGACCAGGACTTCAGCGAGAACGTGGTGCACCTGACGCTGGCGCGCATCGAGGGCGCGGAGGACGGGGCGAAGGGCATCTCCCTCTTCGCGGTGCCCGCGCGGCGGCCGCAAGGGGGCGCGCTGGTGGACAACGACGTCCGGGTGGCGGGCGTCATCCACAAGATTGGCTGGAAGGGCATCCCCAGCCTCGCCCTCAACTACGGCGAGTCCGGTGACTGCCACGGCTGGCTGGTGGGGCCGCCCGGGCGCGGCCTGGCGTGCATGTTCCAGATGATGAACGAGGCGCGCATCATGGTGGGCATGAACGGGGTGGCCACCGCGACGGTGGCGTATCACGAGGCCGTGGCCTACGCGCGCGAGCGTCCCCAGGGCCGCCCCGCCGGCCTCCGCGACGCCTCGCGGCCGCAGACGCCCATCATCGAACACGCGGACGTCCGGCGGATGCTGCTGCGGCAGAAGGCCATCGTCGAAGGGGGCCTGTCGCTGCTGCTGGCCGCGTCGTACCAGGCGGACCTGGCGGAGCACGCGCCGGACGAGGCCGCGCGTCGGCGCGCGGGCCTGCTGGTGGACCTGCTGACGCCGGTGGCGAAGTCCTTCCCCGCCGAGCGCGGCTTCGAGAGCAACGCGCTCGCGGTGCAGGTGCACGGCGGCTACGGCTACTCCAGCGAATACCTGCCAGAGGCCTGGCTGAGGGACCAGAAGCTCAACAGCATCCACGAGGGCACCACCGGCATCCAGGGCCTGGATTTGCTGGGGCGCAAGGTGGTGGCCGGCGGCGGCGCGGCGCTTCGAGCCTTCGCGGAGGAGGTGGGCACCACGGTGGCGCGGGCGCGCGCCGCGGGCCTGGCGCCGGAGTGGCGCGAGGCGCTCGAACAGGCGCTGGCGGAGACCACTGGCGTGGTGGCGGAGCTGGGCACGCGCGGCATGTCCGGCGAGGTGGAGCTGATGCTGCGCCACAGCGCGGACTTCCTGGAGCTGTTCGGTGTGCTCGCGGTGGCGTGGCGCTGGCTGGCCCAGGCCGCGGCGGCGAAGGAGGCCCTGACGCGCGGCGAGCCTGGGCGTGACTTCTACGAGGGCAAGCTGGCGGCGGCGCAGTACTGGTTCGCGGTGGAGCTGCCCCGCGTGCCGCTGCTGGCCCGGCTCTGCCGGACAGGCGAGGACTCCTACGCGCGCATGCGCCCGGAATGGTTCTGAGAAGACGGCCCCGACGATTCTCCTGCATGAATCGTTGGAGCCCGTAAGATGTGAAAGGTGACTGTTTCTTTCCACCTGTGCCAGCCCGGTGGAGGCGCGTCGTGTGGTGCTTGCTGCGGCCTCTACAACTTCAGGGACCATTCCCGCCTGGCCGTGGCGGAGCAGCTCTCCATGCAGACGGAGCGGCTTCGCCGCGTGCCCTGGGAAGCCTCGGCATGGCACGAGGCCGCGCGTGAGCTGCTCGCGGCCCGTCGCGCCGAGCCCATGTTCTCCGCGGTGCGGGTGTGTCCGCTGCTCGGCTTCCTCGACAACGAGCGCAAGCAGGTGGGCTGCCTCGCCCACCCGCTGGTGACGGGCGGCGCGGACCTGCGCGACTGCGGCGTGTACCGCTCCGCCGTCTGCGAGACATTCACCTGCCCCTCCTTCGGTTGGCTGACGGACGCCCAGGCGAGGCTGGTGCAGGCGGCCTGCGCGGACTGGTACCTGTACGGGCTGGTCATCACCGACGTGGAGTTCGTCCGCGGCTGCCTGCGCCTGTTGGAGTGGGAGCTGGCCGGCCCCGCGCGGCCGGAGGCGCTGCTGGAGCAGCCGGAGGCGCTCGCCGCCGTTCGCCGGCTGTTCGCCTTGAAGGAGACGGCGCCGCGGCGGGGCGCGAATGCCACGGTGTTCGGCCGCTTCAACCGGGACGCCGACGGCGAGCCCGTGCCGCGCACGGTGGACTACGTGAAGCTGGGCGTGCGCACCGCGCCGGAGGACGACGTGGTGCTGTGCCTGGGCTACGTGCCGGAGAACGCCACGGAGTTGATGGGCGCTCGCGAGCTGGTGCGCTCACACGTGAAGGCCGTGGCCCGCGCGCTGGCGGCGTGAAGCGGCCGGCGCCCCGCGCCTTTCGTCCGCCGCCGCACACCGGCCGCGACGAGTGTCCACCCGTCAGCGCCGGTTCCCAACGCGCGGCTCCCACCGGAGGGCCAGCGCACACAGCTTGCAAAGGAAGCCGCGAAACGGAGCGAGTGGGAACTCGAGGGGAACGGTATGGGAAAGGGATGGGCGTGGGTGGGAATGCTGGGCCTCTGCGTGTTGGCGTCGGGGTGCCGTGAGCGGGAGCCTCGGGCGGGCGTCGTCGCGCCCGGAGGCGTGGAAGCGGACACCCCGGCCGGGGCCATTGAACGCGAGCCCGCGGCGGACGTGGAGCGCCCGACAGAGACGGGAGCGCTCCGCCCCGCGACGGCGGTCTCGGAGCCCGCGCCGGCGCAGAGCGCTCCGGCGCGAGCACCGACGGCCTTGAGCGACAGCACCGTGGCGCCGCTGCAAGGCGCTCCCGTGCGCGCACCGGCCCCGGTGACGGAGCCCGCCGAGCCGCAGACGCAGCAGCAGGCGACCGCGGGCCGGGTGATGATTGGCTCCGAGGCCGTCCAGGCCCGAGAGGACGAGGACTGGTACCTGGGCGCGGCGCGCGCGGCGCAGGACGCCACGGCGGGGACGGGCCAGGGCGGCTCGGGGAGCGCGGGCCTGGAGGACGTCGTCATCGCCACCAGCTCGGTGAACGGGCGCGTCACGCGGGTGAAGCAGCACGCCATCACCGTGAAGGACCGCGAGGGCGGCGTCTACGAGCTGGAGCTGGACCGCCGCAGCCGGGGCCTGCGCCAGGGCCGGAAGGTGCCGCTGCGTCAGCTCGAGGAAGGCACGCCGGTGCGCGCGCAGTTCGTGCTCATGGGTGGGCGCACCGTCGCGCGCGACGTGCAGATCCGCCGCTGAGCCGGGCCCGGGCCGTGGTAGGGCCTCCCACCTGGGAGGCTCCACCCGGCGTCACGGGGGCCCGCTCGCCCCCACACCGGGCAGGCGGCGGACCCTCGGCTTTCGCCTGCGCGGCGCGCCTCTTGAGATATCAGGGCCCAAGCCCCTGGAGGCGAGCGCATGCCGGAGCCCATTGCACCGCAGTCCCATCCGCACGGCTGGCGCAGCGCGTGGCGCGGCTTGTGGGTGGCGCTCGCGCGGTGGCGCGATTCGACACTGGCGGCCCCGCGTGGCGCGAACCTGGGCGCCCGCACGAGGGCCGATGCGCCGCTGGCCGCCAGCCGGCGTCTCGGCCTGTGGCTGGGGGCCCTGTTGGCGTCGGGCGTTCTGACCGCGTGCGCGTCGCGCGGAGCAGGCCCGGCCCAGCCGACCATTCCGCCACCGCCCCGGCTCTCCGTGTCGGAGGTGGCGAAGCTGATGCCGCCGAAGCTCCAGGAGCGTGAGGGCTGGGCCCGCGACGTGCTGGCCGCGCTGGAGGTGGAGGAGCTCGCCCCGTCGCCGCCCGCGGTGTGCTCGGTGCTGGCCGTCATCGAACAGGAGTCCGGCTACAAGGTCGACCCGGCCGTCCCGGGGTTGCCGAAGATGGTGCGGGCCCGCCTGGAGGAGCACGCGGACAAGCTGGGGCCGCTGGGCCGCAAGGTCCTGGCGTCGGTGCTGGAAGGCCGCGCGAAGGGCAGCAGGAAGACCTTCGACGCGCGGCTGCGCGCGCTGCGCACCGAGCGCGACCTGGACCGGCTCTTCCGCGACATGCTCGCGTACTACGAGGTCGAGTACCCGAACACCTTCAAGGTCGTGGACTTCACCAGCGGCCTCTTCGCCTCGGGAAACCTGCACGAGTTCAACCCCGTCACCACCGCTGGCTCCATGCAGGTGAGCGTGCGCTACGCACTCCAGAAGGCGGGCGAGGACGCGGACCCGGCCGAGGTGCGCGAGTCGATGTACACCCGCGCGGGCGGCGTGCGTTACGGCACCGCGCGGCTGTTGGGCTACGAGGCCGCGTACCCCGAGCCCCTCTTCCGCTTCGCGGACTACAACGCGGGCGTCTATGCGTCACGCAACGCCGCGCTCCAGTCGCAGGTGAGCCGCCTCACCGGGCATCCCCTGGCGCCGGATGGAGACCTCCAGCTCTATGACAAGCAGGGCGAGCCGCGCAGCGAGGACAGCAAGTCGCTGCGGGCGATGCTCGCCTTCCGCCGGCGCTTCGCCCCGGAGCTCAGCGAGCGGACGGTCCGCCGCGACGTGCGCAAGGAGAAGGAGGCGGTGTTCGAATCCACCGACACGTTCCGCGCGGTGAAGCGCGTCTACCAGCGGGAGACGGGCGAGGCACCGTCGTACGCCCAGCTCCCCCGGGTGACGCTCCGGAGCCCGAAGCTGAAGCGCGAGCTCACCACCGCGTGGTTCGCGCGCTCGGTGGACCGGCGCTTCCAGAAGTGCATGAAGCGCTACCAGGCGCAGAAGGCGAAGTAGCGCGGAAGGCCCCTGGCACCGCCGGCCCGACTTCGTCGAGGACCGGCGGTGCGCGGCGGCGGGCGGGCTTCAGCGCTTCGCGGGCGGCGCGAAGTGCTTGTCGGAGATGCTCATCTCCGTGACGGGGCCGTACTTGCGAGCCATGTCGCGAATCTCCGACGCGTTGCCGATGAGGACGAAGGTGAGGTCCTCCGGCGCGGGGAGCTTGCGCTGGATGATGCCATTCACCCCCGCGCGCGTGGTGGCGGAGACCGCGCTGGCGAAGCCGTCCACGTCGCTGGCGTCCAGCCCGTAGAAGGCCAGCTCCGACAGCTTGCCCGCCACCTGCGCGCCCGTCTCCAGCGTGGGCGGGAACTGCCCCAGCACGTACGATTTGGCGGAGGCGAGCATGGCGTCATCCATGCCGGACTTCCGGTAGCCCGCGAGCGTCTCCAGCGCCAGGTCGATGGCGCGGCCCGTGGACTCCGTCTTCGTGTACGACGCGATGACGACGGGGCCCGGCTGCGTGTTGCGGATGAACACGGAGCTGGCGCCATAGCTGAGGCCGGACTTCACGCGCAGCTCCGTGTTGAGCAGCGAGGTGAAGCGCCCGCCGAACACCGTCTCCGCGAGCCGCACCGAGGCGCGGTCCGCGTCTGTGCGGGAGATGCCGGTGTTGCCAATCCAGAAGTACGTCTGGGTGGCGTCCGGCTTGTCCACCAGCAGCACGCGCCGGCCCTTGGAGGCGGCCGTGGCGGACACCGTGGGCGCGGGCGTGGCGGCGCGCGCCCAGCCACCGAGCGAGGACTCCAGCTTCTTCGCGAGCGCCTTCGCGTCGAAGTCACCCACCACGGAGACGATGAGCCGATCTCCCCCCAGGTGGTTCTTCGCGTACGCGAGCACGTCCTCGCGCGACAGGCCGGGCAGGGACGCCTCGCTGCCGTTGACGGGCGTGCCGTACGGGTGCCCGGCGAAGTGGAAGGCCTGGAAGTACGCGCCAATCAGCCCGCGCGGGTCGCCATCCTTCGCGGCGGCGATTTCGGAAGCCTTGCGCGCGCGGACCTTCTCCAGCTCCTTCGCGTCGAAGCGCGGCCGGGTGAGCATGTCGGTGAGCAGCTCCACCATCAGCCCGGTGTCGCGCGACATGAACTGGCCGCTGATGACCAGGGCCTCCAGGGTGGCGGCCACCTGAATCGCGCCGCCCACGCCGTCCACGGCCTCGGCGAACTGGCGCGCGTCACGGGCGCCGGCGCCCTTCTGGAGCAGCTCGCCGGTGAGCGAGGCCAGGCCTTCCTTGCCAGCGGGGTCGCCCAGGGCGCCGCCGCGCACCCACGCGCTGAACGAGACGAGCGGCAGCTCCTTGCGCTCCACGAGCAGCAGCTTCGCGCCGTTCTTCAGCGTGACGGTGGTGGCCTTGGGGAGCGTCACGCCCTGCTGCGCCGGCGCCGCGGTGGCGGCGGCCCTGGGCGCGGCGGCGGAGCCTTGCGCCGCGGCGGCGGAGCCTTGCGCCGCGGCGGGGACGGAGGACAACACCAGCGTGGTGAACGCGGCCTTCCAGGTGAGCGGGGCGCTCATCGCGAGGCCTCCTTGCGGGAATCGGGGGTGGCGGCCTGCGCGTCGGCGGGCACGAGCCAGCCCACGGTGCGGCGCTGCGAATTGAAGATGCGCGCGGCGACCTTTCGGACATCGTCACGCGTCACGCGCTCATAGCGGGCGGGCGCGTCGAAGAGCTGGCGGTAGTCCCCGCGGAACGTCTCCGCGGCGCCCAGCGCGCGGCCCCGGCCGTTGTTCGTCTCGAGGCCGCGCCAGTACTGGGACAGGGTGATGTTGCGCGCCTTCTGGAGCTCGGCGTCGCTGACGCCCTCCTTGACGACGCGGTCCAGCTCCTCGGTGAGCAGGCCCTCCACCCTGGACAGGTCGGCGCCGGGGGGCAAGTCCGCGAAGACCCAGACGAGCGACGGGTCGAAGCCGGGGCTGTAGTGAGAGTTGACGCGCAGGGCGGCGCGCTCCTCCTCCACGAGGCGGCGGTGCAGGCGCGAGGAGTCGCCGTTGGTGAGGATGCTCAGGAGCAGCGTGAGCGCCTCCACGTCCGCGTCCTTGCCGGAGATGCCGTGGTAGGCGAGCTGGATGAGCGGGGCCTGGGCCTGCTTGCGCACGACGACGCGGCGCTCGCCCTGCTGCTCGGGCTCCTGGGTGCGGACGGGCTCGGGGGCGGGCTGCGAGGGGATGGGCTCCAGGTACTTCTCCGCGAGCGCGAAGATTTCGGCGGGCGTCACGGCGCCGGTGAAGATGAGCGTGGCGTTGTTGGGCGCGTAGTACGTCTTGTAGAAGCGCTGGAGATCCTCGATGCGCCACGACTCGATGTCGGACGGCCAGCCGATGACGGGGAACTGGTACGGGTGGGCCACGAAGGCGGTGGCCTGCACCTGCTCCATGAGGGCGCCCATGTTGTCATTGTCGATGGCGGAGCGGCGCTCCGAGTAGACGACGCCGCGCTCGGACTCGGTGACCTTGGGGTCGATGGCCAGGTGCTGGAGCCGGTCGGCCTCGAGGTCGAAGATGACGTCGAGCGCGGAGCGCGGGAACCAGTCCATGTAGACGGTGACGTCCTCGGAGGTGAAGGCGTTGTTGGCGCCGCCGTTGGCCTCCATGACGCGGTCGAACTCACCGGGGCCGTACTTCTTCGCGCCGTTGAACATCATGTGCTCGAAGAAGTGGGACAGGCCGGTGATGCCCGGGTACTCGTTCCGGCCGCCGACGCGGAACCAGTTGTAGAGGACGACACTGGGGATGTCGTGGTTGGGCCAGACGATGACCTTGAGCCCGTTCTTGAGGGTGCGGGACTCGATGCCGGTGGCCAGCTTCGGCGCGGCGGCCACGGCGGGCTTCGCCACCGCCTTGGCCTGCGTCTGCGCACAGGCCACGGGGCCGGTAAGCAGGGCCAGACACGAGGTCCAGAGTAACGACTGACGGAACATCCGTGCTCCTGTCGGGAGGGACGCCCGGGAACGGGCGGCGGCGCACGATATTCCACCTGCCGCCCTCCCGGGTTGACCAGGAGGGCGCGCGGCGCTGGATGGCGCGGAGGCTCAGGCGCCGAGCACTTCGCGGAGCACTTCCTGGAAGTAGTTGATGCTCCCGGTGTGCGTCTGGAAGTGACGGGCGGACTGGTGGAGGCGGTGGATGACGGCCTCGAACTCCGCCTGGCTGACGTCGCGCAGGGACATGTAGAGGCGGACGGCGCCCTGCAGGTGCGAGAAGAGCGGGTTGCGGTCGGTGCCGTCGGGGCGGCGCAGGAGGTGGCGGTAGAGCCGCTCGAACTCCTGGTCCGTCTCGGTGTTGCGCACGGCGCGGCAGTAGCCGGCGGCGGTGGCCTCGATGAGGAGGAAGAAGGGCTGGTACTCCATGGGCGGCGCCTTGGCGAAGCTGGGGGGCTTCGCGTCGCCGGTGAAGAGCTGGGAGATGGGCTTGAGCGTCACGTGGGCGAGCTGCTCGCCCGCGCGAACCTGGACGCGCTCTCCCACCGGACGCACGTGCTTGCCGTCCTCGTCCCACTCCACCGCCACGTACAGGCGCTCGGGCTGGTCCACCTTCACGCCCGCCTTCTCGAGCTCCGCCACTGCGTTCGCGTCCATCGTGTTTCGTTCCTCCGACAACCTGTCCGTACCAGGGGCGCCCCCGGACCGCCATGCGGTACCACGCAGCGAGTCAGGTGCTGGACTCGGGTACGGGTATCACACTCCGGGGCAAACCCGTCCGCCAGATGCGCGCCCCGAGCATCCGGGGCCAGCGGGGCCGGAACCGCCGCGCCCTCCGCCCCAGGCGTCACGAGCATCGAGGACGCGACAGGCGTGCCGGCCTGCCCCCCCAGGCGGTACGCTTGCCCGGCATGGCCAGCCCAGAAGCCAGCGTCGTCCACTCCTTGAAGCAGCACCTGCTTGAGCATGGGCTCCGCGGCGCGCGCGTCAGCCGCATCCTCGTGGACGCCGACCCGAGCTACCTGCGCAGCGCTTTCAAGCACAAGCTCGAGCCCATGACCCGGCTCTCGCTCGACGACACCCGGCCGGACGTGCTCTGCAATCTCGAGGTCGCGGGCGGCAGGCTCATCGCCGGAATCGAGGTGAAAGCCTCCGGCGGGGACTGGGTCAAAGGCCTGGGACAAGCCCACCGGTATCAAACAGGCGTCCACCATGCCTGGCTCGCGGTCCCGGACCTGAATGGCGACGTCACACGCGCGGCCACCAGGATGGCCAGGGACAACGGCGTCGGACTCCTCGTGCGCGAATCGGGGCGCTGGAGCGAGGCGCTCCTCCCCACCGACCCTCGACCGCATCCACAAGTCGTCAGTCATGCCGCGGCGATGCTGGAGGGGGCCCCCGTCGCGCGCAGCCTGCAGCTCAACCACCCGCTCAACTATCTGGCGGTGGCCTTCATCTCGGACCGGAAGAGCGCGTCCCTGTCACTCACAGATGCCCTCACGCGGCGCTGGCGCGACCTCGCTTCACCGGACTCACGGCGACTCGCCATCGCGGGGGCGATGACGCTGGGGCTCATCGACCTGGACGGCGCGCCGACCCTGGAAGGCAAGACGGTGGCGGATCTCCTCGATGCCTTGCGGTTCACCCCGGCCCGTACCTACGACAAACGGAGCCGCCTGGCGGAGGTGGACGCGGGGCTCGCCGCCGTCGCGCGCTTCGTCCTCCTGCGGCAACCCGCGGTGCGGCTGGTGCTCCGGGCATTGGCGGAACGAGAGAAACCCCTGCTGCTTCCGGAGCTGGCCTGCGAAGCCGCCCGATTGGACTCGGCGCTCGCGGGCGCGCTCTTCCTGACGGACCCGTCGGGAGAGATAGGGCCCCGCCTTCCCAACGCAGCCTACAACCCCTCCACGGTGTTCAAGCTGAAGCAGAACCTCTGGCACGCCGGACTCCTCGCGACGAAAGCCCACGCCTCCGCAGGCAAGCGCGCCACTGGCTATCAGCCAGACGCGGACGTCTGGACGCTGGAGGCACGTGAGCCCCTTCGAGCCAGGGCGCTCGTCTTGACTTGAGCGTTCAGCGCGCGCGCCGCCAGCGGACGCCCCCTCACGCACCGCCCGCCGCACCGAAGCGCAGCAGCGCCAGCAGTTGCTCGGGCGACAGCGCGGCGCCGCCGTCCGCTCCGGAGAGGAGGCTGTCCGCCAGCTCGCGCTTCTCCGCGTGGAGGGCGAGGATGGCCTCCTCCAGCGTCCCCTGGGAGACGAGCCGGGACACGGTGACGGGGCGCGTCTGGCCGATGCGGTGCGCCCGGTCCGTGGCCTGGTCCTCCACCGCGGGGTTCCACCAGGGGTCCAGGTGGATGACGTGGTCCGCGGCGGTGAGGTTGAGGCCGGTGCCGCCCGCCTTCAACGAGATGAGGAACAGCTCCCCCTGCCCCTGCTGGAAGGCCTCCACGCGCGCCTGCCGCTCGGCCGGGGGCGTCTGGCCATCCAGGTACTGCATGGCCACGCCCCTGGCCTCCAGGGCCTCGCGCGCCAGCGCCAGGTGCTTCACGAACTGGCTGAAGACGAGCGCCCGGCTCCCCGAGGCGCGCACCGTGTCCACCAGCTCCAGCAGCCGCTCCAGCTTGGAGGACGGCAGGACGGAGTCCGCGTCGACCAGCCGGGGATGGCACGCCGCCAGCCGCAGCCGGGTGAGCGCGGCCAGGAGCGCGAAGCGCTGGTCCCCCGCGGGGGAGTCCCCCACCTGCGCCAGCGCGGCCAGCCGCACGTCGTCGTAGAGCCGGCGCTCGCCCGCGCTCAGGGCCACGGGCACCACCGTCTCGATTCGCGCGGGCAGCTCGCGCGCCACCTCCGCCTTGGTGCGGCGCAGGAGGAAGGGCCGGACCACCCGCGCGAGCGAGTCCCGCGCCCCCGCGTCCTTGTCCCGCTCGATGGGGGCAGCGAAGCGCGCGCGGAAGGACTCGCGGCTGCCGAGCAGCCCCGGGAAGAGCAAGGCGTAGAGGCTCCAGAGCTCCGACAGGCGGTTCTCCACCGGCGTGCCCGTCAGCGCGACGCGCGCGCTGGCCTTCACCGCGCGCAGGGCCCGAGCCCGCGCGGTGTCCGGGTTCTTCACCGCCTGGGCCTCGTCCACCACCAGGGTGGCGAAGTCCACCTTCGCGAAGCGCTTCGCGTCCTGGACGACCAGGCCGTAGCTGGCGACGAGCACGTCCCCGGGCCCCAGCGCCTCCAGCAGCGCCTCGCGGTCCGACTCGCGGTAGGCATGCACGCGCAGCGCGGGGGCGAAGCGCGCCGCCTCGCGCTCCCAGTTGAAGCACACGGAGGTGGGCGCCACCACCAGCGCCGGCCCCTCGGCCGCCCGGTGCAGCAGGAGCGCCAGCGCCTGGAGCGTCTTCCCCAGGCCCATGTCATCCGCCAGGCACGCGCCCCCGCCCCACGCGGCGAGCCGCGACAGCCACACGAAGCCCTCTCGCTGGTAGTCCCGCAGCCCGGCCTTCAACTTCCGGGGGACAGCCACCTTCGTCGCCTGCGCCTCCCGGATGCGGGTGGCCAGCTTGCGCCAGTCCGGTGGCGCCTGCACCCGCGCGCCCGCCTCCGCCAGTCCGTCCAGCACGGGCGCGGCCGCCGTGCTCACCTCCAACCCCTTGCGCGTGGGGTGGCTCAGGTCGGCCAGCGGCGCGAGCCGCTCGCGCAGCGCGTCGGTGAGGCGCATCCAGTGCCCCGGCCCGAGCCGGACATACTGGCTGCGCCGGCGCACGGCCTCCAGCAGCACCGCCAGCGCCACGCGCTCGCCGTCCACCTTCAGCTCGCCCTCCACGCCAAACCAGTCCCGCCCGCTCGCCACCCGCACCCGCAGCGCCGCCGCGCCGGGCGTGCCGGACACCCGCCAGGGCTGCTGCGCCCACTCCACCCGCACCTCCTCCCCGGCCAGGGGCTCCAGCGCCTCCAGCAGGGCCAGGCTGGACGCCACGTCGCCCCGCGTGAAGCGGTGCGCCCCGGGAGGCAGCCCCAGGCGCTCGAGCAGGCCGGCGGCCTCGGCGCGCTCGGCCTCCAGGTCCCGCGCCACCCGGACGCGCTCGCGGCCCCGCACGCCGCGCACCACGGGCGCGCCCTCCCCTGGCGCCAGCAAGGGCCCCTCGCGGAGCGGCCGCACCAGCACCGTGCCCTCCAGCGCCTCCTCGCCCACGGGCCTCAGCCGGACCCACAGCCCGCGCTCGGGCGCGACCTCCGTCCCCTCCATGGACGGAGGCAGCGTCAGCGGCACGCGGGCCTCCAGCCCGGACAGGCGCGTCAGCAAGTCGCCCCGCGTGGCGGAGGGGAGCCGCGCCCCCACCTCGCGCAACGTCGAGAGCAACGCGCCGGCCTCCGGCGACACGGTGAGCAGGGTGACGCGCGGAAGCTCGCGCTCCACCAACAGCCATGGGTGGGTGGTCCGCGCCGCGGACGTGGGCGGGTGCAGGTCCGCCACCTGGACAGGCGCGCCTTCGACGGCGGGGCGCACCCACAACGTGCCTTCATCGCCCTCTTCCTCGAAGAGGAAGCCCAGCGGCGCTTCGCGGACCTGGAGCGGCACGTCCGGGCGCTCCGCCAGGTGCAGCCGCGCGCTCTGGGCCAGCGCCCGCAGCGCCTGGAGCATCAACACCCAGTGCCCCTCCTCGGCGGCGGGGTTGAAGCTGAACCCCGAGGACGCCAGGGAGGCGCTCGCCTCCGTCAACGCGAGCGCCTCTCGCTCTCCGGGAGCGGTGAGCTGGGCGAGCGCGTCTTGCCGCTCCCGCCACCCCACCTGGGTCCCCTTGGAGAGCCTCCCCGTCTTCGTCGGCCGATGCAGGTAGGCGCGGAGCGAGTAGGGGAGAAGGCTGCCTCGCTCCAGCCGGAAGCTCACCTGCGACTCGAGCGCGGGCGCGTCATCCTCGCGCGCAGGGAGCGAGGCCACCTCCAGCGCCTGGAGGATGTGCTGCCCGGGGACGTCGTACAGCAGCTCCGCCAGGCGCGCGTTGCGCGCCGCCTCGGACTTCTGGGTGAGCGAGTCCAGCACCGCATCCAGCGCCGTGAGCGCGTGGACGCAGGCCCCGGCGCCGTCGCGCGCACACCGGCAGTGGACCCCCGCCCCGCCATCCAGCAGCGGATGGAGTTCCAGGACGACCCCGCCGAATTGCGCGTCGGTGAGCAGGTGGGCGACCTTCGACGCGTCGGCCTCCGAGACAAGCAGCCGCGCGGGACGTTCCCGGAGGAGGATGGCCGGTGGGGCCTCCAGCACGCGGGGCGGCACCCTCGCGCGGAGGCGTCCACGCTCCCGGACAAGCGCTTCCATCAGCGGCTTCAACCGGAGGTCCGTGGGCGGCGGACGCGGCGCCGCGTCCTGCTCCCGCGCCACGCCTCGCCGCACCCGCTCCGCCTCCCTGTTCAGGTAGTCCCAGGCCGCGTCTTCCAGCAGAGCCCGGTGATGGGCGTTGAGGTTCCGCTTGAGAGCCTCTGTCGCCAGGACGCTCCACAAGGAGGTGCTCGACAGGCGCTGGAGCGCGCCATGCCGCAAGAGCTCGCCGGGCAGGTGCGGAATGAGCGCGCTGATGGGGACCTGCCCCGCGTGCGCGACCTGGTGCGCCTCCATCCAGGCACGCAGCGCGTCGCTGGTGGAGGGACGCCCGGCGGCGGGCGCGTCGGCGGACTGGCGCAGCCAGGCGAGCCCCACCGCCACGACGTGCTTGCAGAACAACGCCTCATCGAAGTCAGCGCACGCGCAGGAGAAGACCTCCCCCTCGCCGCTCGCCGAGAGTCGCACCGAGTAAGGCCCCAGGCTCCCCGCGGCGACAGTGCCTTCGACGACGTCACCGCGGGTCTGGACGGTCCGCACCCGCTTCCGGGCGAGCAGGTCCGCGCCCTGTTCGTAGAGGCCCTCGCCCGCCTCCTCGCGGAGCAGGGCATCCGTCAACCACTTCTCCAGCGAGGAGCGCACATCCACTGTCGCTACGTCGGACATCTGGGAAAACTAGCCCCACTTGGCAGGTCGTGCCCGCGCCTTTCCTCGAAGCCACGCGGACTGGGCGCACCCCTGGGTTGCACGGCCGCCGCCCCCGCGAGCAGGCCCGGGAACGCAAGGGGCCCGAAACGAAAAAAGCCTCTGGACCAGGAGTCCAGAGGCCTTCATCTCCGCTGAGTGCCCAGGGGCGGAATCGAACCACCGACACGGGGATTTTCAATCCCCTGCTCTACCGACTGAGCTACCTGGGCGTAAGGGGCACCGCGCGGAACGGCGCCTTCATAGCGAGCCCCTCCCTCCTCCGTCAACAGCATTCTCCGCCACCCGGGCGGTCAGGCGTCAGGCCGCCAGGGACACTGCCTCTCCGTCCCAGGCCGTGAGACCGGCCGTCAGCCTGTGGCGCAGCTTCACCCGCAGGCCCTGTTCGATCTGCCGGATGCGCACCGCCGTCACCCCGAAGCGGCGCGCCAGCAGCTCCGCGCTCACCCCGTCCTCCGCCAGCATCCGCTCCTCCACCAGCGCCCGCTCGCGGGCATCCAGCTCCGGCCAGGCCGCGTCCACGCTGTCCCGGAGCCGCCGCGCCCACCGCGCCCGGTCCACCAGGTCCTCCTGCGAGTCCGCCTCCGCCGTCAGCCCCTCCAGGCGCGTGGACTCCGAGTCCGGCGACACCGGCGCGTCCAGCGACACGTCCCGAGACAGCGCCTCCATGGCGCGGGCCACCTCGTCCTCCCGCTTCCCCAGGGCCTCGGCCAGGCGCTTCTCCACCTCCGGGTGCCCCTCCCCCCACCGGGCCTCCAGCCGCGCCCGCTCCCGGCGGAGTTGGAACACCACCCACGGCGCCCGGCCGCCCGCCATGCTCCAGTTGCGCCCCACGTAGGCGCGGATGCGCGCACGAATCCACTGGTTGGCGTACGCCGCGAACGGCACCCCTCGCTCCTCGAACCGCCCCGCGGCCTCCATCAACCCGACGTTGCCCTCCGCCACCAGCTCTTCCATCGACAGGCCGGTCCACCGGTATTTCCACGCCAGCCGCCGCACCAGCTCCAGGTGTCCACGGACGCGCGCTTCCACGACCTCGGCCGAAACCACGAGCTCAGGGGACTCACAGGACATGTTCAGGTTGATGGCTTCCATGGACCTCCTCCGGTTGGACGCGCCCACACGACGGCGCGACGCAGAGGAAGTTAAAGGTCGGGCCCCAATAAGAAAATTAGATAGTTTGGCGGCGAAACTTCGATTATCTCTATGGGCATGAGCTGGCTCAACTATCATCACCTCCTGTACTTCTGGACGGTTGCGAGGGCGGGCAGCATCGCCAAGGCGGGCGAGGAGCTGCACCTGGCGCAGCCCACCATCAGCAGCCAGCTCAAGCTCCTGGAGGAGTCGCTGGGCCACAAGCTGTTCGAGCGCCAGGGCCGCAAGCTGGTGCTCACGGACGTGGGCCGCACGGTGATGCGCTACGCGGATGAAATCTTCCGCCTGGGCAATGAGCTGAAGAACGTGGTCTCCGGCCTGCCGCCCGGGCAGCAGTTGCGGCTCAACGTCGGCGTGGTCGACGTCATCCCCAAGCTGGTGGCGGAGCAACTCCTCAAGCCCGCGCTCGACGCCGGCCCGTCACTGCGCATCATCTGCCGCGAGGGCCCTCTGCCGCAGTTGCTCGCCTCGCTGGCGCTGCACGAGCTGGACGTGGTGCTCGCGGACGCGCCCAGCTCGGAGCCGGTGAGCGTGCGCTCCTTCAACCACTTGCTGGGCAAGTGCGGCGTGTCCTTCTTCGCGGCCGGCAAGCTGCTGGAGCTCAAGGAGAACTTCCCCCAGTCCCTGGACGGTGCGCCGGTGCTGCTGCCTTCTGACGAGTCCTCCGCGCGCCGCTCCATGGACCTGTGGTTCGAGCGCAAGGGCCTGCGCCCCGTCATCGCGGGGGACTTCGACGACAGCGCGCTGCTCCAGGCCTTCGGGCAGCGCGGGCACGGCGTGTTCGCCATGCCCAGCGCCATCGAGGCGGAGGTGGAGCGCCAGTTCAACTGCTCCGTTATCGGGCGCACCCACGAAATCGAGACGTGCTTCTACGCCATCACCGTGGAGCGCAAGATTCGCCACCCCGCCGTCGTCACCATCGCCGAGGCGGCGCGCTCCCATATCTTCAACGAGTGAGCGCGCCTCGAGGCGCCGCGCGGTGCACCTCCGCGCCCGCGACCACGGTGGCCAGGGCCCGCGCCTCCACCAACGCCGAGGCGGGCCCCTCCAGCGGGTCCTCCGACAGGGCCACGAAGTCGGCGTCCAGCCCCGGCGCCAGCCTGCCGCGCCCCATCCAACGTCCACACCCGCTGCGCCCGGTAGACTGTCGCCAGCACCGTGACTCCTCCCGCGTGCCACCTCGGACGCGAACTGCGCGCGAGGCAGGATGCGCTGTCACGGACCCATGCGTGGCGACCACCGCTGGCCGGGTGCTTCGCCTACTCCGGCTGCGACTCCGGCGCGGTCTGCGACTCCGGCGTCCCCGCGTCGGTCTCCGGCAGGGGCGTCGCGGGGCCGGCCGGCGAGTCTGGCACCGTCTGCACGGGCTCACGAATCTGGTCCGGCCCCATCAAGGGCTGTTGTTCCTCCGCGCCCGAGGGCTGCGTGGTCTTGCAAGCGAGCGCGGCAACGGCCACGCCCAGGGCGAGGAGTACGGCACGACGCATGGAGCCTCCTTATCGAGCTGCGGACGGACCCTAGGGAGCGCGCCCTTCATCGACAATCTGCCGACGACCTCGAACGTCCACCAGCGGATGCCCGGGCCCGCGGCCGGGCGCTCGTCCCTGGCGCCGCGCAGCAGCCGGGCAGGCGGAAGCCGCCGGTTGTCCCCGCGCCCCATGCGCACCCTTGGATGGAGCGCCCACCTGGGAGGCCGAGGCCATGCTGGACGTCGTGGATGTCGGCAAGCGTTCGCTTGCCACCTATCGCGGGATTGCCCCCGGCGAAATCCTCGACGAGCTGCACCACCTCTCCGAGGACCTGCGCGGCGCCCGCTGCATGCACCTGAGCTCCACGCCCTATGGCGGCGGCGTCTCTGAAATCCTCCGCTCCCTGATTCCTCTCTACAACGACCTGGGCCTCGCCACGGATTGGAAGCTCATCCACGGCGATGACACCTTCTTCCAGGTCACCAAGCGCATCCACAACGGCCTGCAGGGCGCGCCCGGCGAGCTGACCGAATCCGAGAAGGCCACGTATCTGGCCAACGCCCAGCTCAACGCCCACCGGCTCGTCACCGACTCGGAGAACTACGACTTCATCTTCGTCCACGACCCGCAGCCCGCCGTCCTCGCCGCGCTGAGCCCGCATCTCGACGCGCGGTGGATATGGCGCTGCCACATCGACACCTCGCACCCCAACCCCTCCTTCTGGGACTTCCTGTCGCCCTACCTCCACGCCTACGACGCCGCCATCTTCACGATGCGGGAGTTCATCCCCCCCCGGCTCCCCATCCAGGACGTCCGCCTCTACCCGCCCGCCATCGACCCGCTCAGCCCGAAGAACCACTCGCTGCCGGAGCCGCTCGCCCGTGACGTGCTGGAGTGGATTGGCATTCGCACCCACCGCCCCCTCGTCACCCAGGTCAGCCGCTTCGACCGGTGGAAGGACCCGCTCGGCGTCATCCGCGCCTACCAGCGCGTGCGGCCCCACGTCCCCGACCTCCAGCTCGCGCTCGCGGGCTCCCTGGCCATGGACGACCCCGAGGGCTGGGAGGTGTACGAGGAGCTGCGCGACGCCACCGCCGGTGACAGCCTCATCCACATCCTCACCAACCTGGTCGGCGTGGGGAACATCGAGGTCAACGCGCTCCAGTCCGTCTCCGACGTCGTCGTCCAGAAGTCCCTCCGGGAGGGCTTCGGGCTCGTCGTCTCGGAGACCCTGTGGAAGGGCACCCCGGTCGTCGGTGGCCGCGCGGGCGGCATCCCCATGCAGCTCCCCGAGGGCACCGGCGGCGTCCTGGTGGACACCGTGGAGGAGTGCGCCGAGGCCATGCTCCACCTGCTGCGCCGCCCCGACGAGGCCCACCTGCTGGGTGAACGCGGCCATGCCCATGTGCGCGAGCACTTCCTCATGCCCCGGATGCTCAGGGACCACCTGCGCCTGCTGAAGCACCTGGCCTCCGTGCGGCCCCTGCCTCCGCGCGGCATCGTCCCCGTCTCCTTCAACCCCGCCCAGCTCCAGAAGGGGGCGTGAGATGCGCCAACGGGCACGATGGAGACTCGCGGGCCCGGCGCTCCTCTGTGTCCTCACGGCCGCCCTGCTCGCGTCCGCGGCCCAGGCGCCTCCACCGGAGGGCGTCCCCACCGTCGCGCGCTGCGAGCTGGAGGGCGTGGTCGACACGGGCACCAGCGGCTACCTGTCCGACTGCGTCGCGCGCGCCGAGGCCGCGGGCCATGACGCGCTCCTCGTGCGGCTGGACACGCCCGGCGGCTCGTTGGAGGCCACGCGCCACATCGTCCGGGCCTTCCTGGCGTCGGACATCCCCGTGCTCGTCTGGGTGGGCCCCTCCGGCGCACGCGCGGGCAGCGCGGGCGTGTTCATCACCCTGGCCTCCAACGTCGCGGCCATGGCGCCAGGCACCAACATCGGCGCCGCGCACCCCGTGGTGGGCCCCTCCGGCCAGTCCCCGGAAGCCGTGGGCGGAGAGCACCTGGCCCGCAAGGTGGAGAACGACACCGTCGCGTTCGCGCAGAGCGTCGCCCAGCAGCGGGGCCGCAACGCGGAGTGGGCGGCCTCCGCCGTGCGCGACAGCGTCAGCGTCCCCGCGGACGCCGCGCGCGCGCTGCGCGTGGTGGAGTACGTGGCGCCCACCGAGGCGGACTTCCTCGCCCAGGCGGACGGGCGGCGCGTGACGGTGGCGGAGGGTGAAATCGTGCGGCTCTCCACCCTGGACGCGCACCTCGTCACGCTGGAGCCCACGCTGTCCCAGCGCGCCGTGCACGCGCTCGCCAACCCGGCCATCGTGTACCTGCTGTTCCTGGTGGCCGCGCTGGGGCTGGTGGTGGAGCTGTCACACCCGGGCGCCATCGTCCCAGGGCTCATCGGCGCGGTGGCGCTCGTGCTCGCGCTGGTGGCGTCCTCCGCGCTGCCGGTCCGCGCCGGCGCGGTGCTGCTGATGCTGGCGGGCGCGGCCCTCATCATCGCGGAGCTGTTCGTCACCAGTGGCCTGCTCGGCGCGGCGGGCGTGGTGCTGCTGGGCCTGGGGGGCCTGTTCCTGATGGACCGCTTCGACCCGGAGTGGTTCGTGGACCGCTCCTTCCAGGTGTCATGGACGTGGCTGGTGCCCACCACGGTGGCGCTGGCGGGCGCCGCGGCCTACGTCGCCTACCGGAGCGCGCAGACCCGGCGGCTCCCCCAGCGGGTGGGTGACCTGGGGCTCGTGGGGGAGCGAGGCACCGCCCTGGCGCCGGTGACCCCGGAGCGCGGCGAGGTGTTCGTCCATGGAGAGCGCTGGCGCGCCACCTCCACCACCCCCATCCGCTCCGGCGCGCACGTGGTGGTGCGCGGCATGGAAGGACTCACCCTCTTCGTCGACGAGGTACCGACATGATGCAACTGACCGGACTGCTCGGACTGCTCATCCCCGTCGCCATCCTGTTCATGCTCTTCCTGTCCGGGGTGCGAATCGTCAACGAGTACCAGAACGGCGTGGTGTTCCGGCTCGGGCGCTTCGTGGGCCTCAAGCGCGCGGGCTTCCGCTGGCTCATCCCCTTCGTGGAGCGCATGGTCATCATCGACCTGCGCACCATCGCGCGCGACGTGCCCCCGCAGGACGTCATCACCCGCGACAACGTCAGCGTGAAGGTGAACGCCGTCGTCTACTTCCGCGTCATCCAGGCGGACAAGGCCGTGCTCCAGGTGGAGGACTACCTCTACGCCACCAGCCAGCTCGCCCAGACGACCCTGCGCTCCATCCTGGGCCAGGTGGACCTGGACCAGCTCCTCACCGAGCGCGAGCGCGTCAACCAGGAGATTCAGCAGGTGCTCGACTCGCGCACCGACCCGTGGGGCGTGAAGGTGTCCAACGTGGAGGTGAAGCACATCGACCTGCCGGTGGAGATGCAACGGGCCATCGCGCGGCAGGCCGAGGCCGAGCGCGAGCGCCGCGCGAAGATCATCGCCGCCGAGGGCGAACATCAGGCCGCCGAGAAGCTCTCCATGGCCGCCAAGGTCCTCGGCCGCTACCCGGCCACCCTCCAGCTCCGCTACCTCCAGACGCTGGTGGAGATCACCACCGGCGGCAACCACACCATCCTGCCCATCCCGCTGGACCTGCTGCGCACGCTCAGCGGCGTGAAGGCCGGCTGGGAGCAGGCCGACGACGGCCACGACGAGGACCGGCGCTACGCCGAGGCCGGGGAGGACGAAGGGCCTCCCGCGGGCGGCCTGTCCTGACGCCCGCTACTCGAAGAGCTCCCGCCGCTCCAGCTTGATGGCCCGCCGGCTCAGCCGCAGCGACGCCAGCACGAGCAGCGCCGTCGCGCCCAGCAGCACCACGCCCACCGAGAAGGACACCACCGGCAGCACCTCTGGAATCTGCGTCTGCCGCTTCGTCAGGTACAGCAGCGACGTCACCACGAAGGCCAGCAGCGCCGTGTACGTGAAGCCAATGGCCCGGGCGAGGATGGCGTGCCGCCGGTCCAGGATGGCGACCTCCTGACGCAGCACCGCGCGCCGGGCGTGCTCCTCCGGCAGCAGGCGCCACTCCCGCACCATCTCCCGGATGCGCGACGTCATCCGCGCAATCTGGTTGTCCAACCCCGTCGCCACGATGCCACACGCCGACACCATCACCGCGGGCGTCACCGCCGTGCCGATGAGCCGGATGGAGGAGAGGTCCATGCCTTCCGCGACGCCATTCATGCCCTCCTCTGTTCCACCCCGCACCGGCCGGCGCAACACCTCCGTGCCCCTCCCTCGCCCCCAGTTCATGACAGCGAACAAGCAAACGCCCGGTGTCAGGACTCGGCAGTGGCACTGTCGAGACAGGTCCACTGCCGAGGCTGCCCGCTGTCGAGGAACTGTCGCGAACCAGCCAGTGGCAACTTGACACCATCAATGTCGAGTCGTACTGTCTGAACCGTGAGCACGCCGAAGACACAGAGCGAATGGAAGCTGGCGGAGCTGGCCGAGGCGGTGGGCGTCTCGCCGCGGACGGTGCGCTACTACGTCCAACGCGGACTGCTCCCCGCGCCCCCCTTCCGGGGCCCCGACACCGTGTACGGGGAAGAGCACCTGGTGCGGCTCAAGGCCATCCGCGTCCTGCAGGCGCGGTTCCTTCCCCTGGATGCCATCCAGGCGGAGCTGCAGCGGCTGAGCCTGGAGGAGCTGCGACAGCTCGCCGACTCGGACGCGACACCCACGCCCCCGGTGTACGCGCAGCCCGCGCCGGGGCCCGCCACGGTGGCGCCGCAAGCGCCGCGAAGACCGGCCACGGGCCTGAATCGTTACGAGCGCTGGGAGCTGCTCCCGGGGCTGGAGCTGCACGTCTCGGAAGCAGCGGACACGAAGACCCGGGCGCTCGCGGAACGCGTTCGCGCCCTCATCGCGGAGTTCCAGGAAAGGGAGAAGCCATGACCAACGAGAAGACTGGGCTGTACACGCGCAACGGCACGCAGGTCCCCCTCCAGGGTGTCGAAGTCACGGGCGAGCTCCTCGGCGGCCACGCGCGCGTCCGCGTTCGCCAGCGCTACCGCAACGAGGAGTACCAACCGGTGGAGGCCATCTACACCTTCCCCCTCCCCTCGGATGCCACCCTCTCCGCCTTCTCCATGACGTGCGCGGGGCGGCGCATCGAAGGCGTGGTGCGGGAGCGCGAGGAGGCCTTCCGCGCCTACGACGACGCCGTCACGGCCGGCCACGGCGCCGCGCTGCTCGACGAGGAGCGCCGAAACGTCTTCACCGCCCAGGTGGGCAACCTGCTGCCCTATGAGGAGACGGTGGTGGAGGTGGAGTTCCTCCAGCCCGTCACCGCCGAGGAAGGCAGCGTGCGCTGGATGCTGCCCACGCTGGTGGCGCCTCGCTACATCCCCGGCGCGACCACGGGCGACCGCACCGGACATGGCCGTGACGAGCCCACCACGCAGGTGCCGGACGCGGACCGCATCACCCCGCCCGTGGGGGAGGTGCACTACGGCCTGCGCATGGACCTGCTCGTGGACCTGGGCCGCGAGGTGGTGGTGGAGAGCCCGTCCCACGCCGTCACCGTCACCCGGGAGGAAGGCACCCGCGTGCGCGTGGGCTTCTCGCGCGGCGAGGTGGCCCTGGACCGCGACCTGGTGCTCAGCCTGCGCAGCCCGGACACGAGCGCGGTGTTCACCCCGCTCGTCACGCACCGCAACGGCGATACGGGCCCGGGCACCTTCGCGCTCACCGTGGTGCCGGACCTGCTGGCCCTGGCCTCCGCGCCGCCCAAGCAGGAGGTGGTGTTCGTCGTGGACGTCTCCGGCTCCATGGCCGGCGGCAGCCTGCCCCAGGCCCAGGCCGCGCTCCGGCTGTGCCTGCGCCACCTGCGCGAGGGCGACCGCTTCAACGTCATCGCGTTCGAGAATCGCTTCCAGACATTCCAGCCCCAGCCCGTGCCCTTCACGCAGCGCACGCTCGAAGAGGCGGACCGCTGGGTGGCCGCGCTGAACGCGAACGGTGGCACGGAGCTGCTCGCGCCCATGCGCGCCGCGGTGCAGGCGGCGCCCGACGGCGTCATCGTGCTGCTCACGGACGGCCAGGTGGGGAACGAGTCGGAGATTCTGCGCGCGGTGCTCGAAGCTCGGAAGACGGCGCGGGTGTACTCGTTTGGCATTGGCACCAACGTCAGCGACGTGCTGCTGCGGGACCTGGCGAAGCAGACGGGCGGAGACGTGGAGTTCATCCACCCGGGCGAGCGAATCGACGACAAGGTGGTGGCGCAGTTCTCCCGCGCGCTGGCCCCGCGTGTCACCGAGCTGGAGGCGCACTTCGACGGCGTGGAGTGCGTGGAGCTGGCGCCCGCCGAGCTGCCGCCCCTGGTGGATGGCGTGCCCTGGACGCTGCTGGGCCGCTATGCCTCGCCTGGGACGGGTACGGTGACGCTGCGCGGGCGCTCGGGGCGGGAGCCCTTCTCGCTCACCGTTCGCGTGGACCTTCCGGCGGCGTCGGACCGGCCGGCGGTGGAGAAGTTGTGGGCCGCCGAGCGCATCCGAGGCTGGGAGGCCGCGCAGCTCACCGGACGCCGCGCGGAGTCCATGAAGCAGCGCATCGTCGAGCTGGCCGTCGCGCACCAGCTTGTCACCCGGTACACCTCGTTCGTCGTGGTGGAGGAGCGCAAGGGCGAACGGCGGAACTCGGGGCAGGCGAAGACGCGCGTCATCCCCGTGAATGCGCCCGCGGGCTGGGACATGTTCGGCGCGAAGAACAAGGAGGAAGGCGCATTCGGTGGCGCAGCGCCTCGCCGCGGACGGCTGGCGGCGAGTGGCGCCGTGCCTCGGCCGCAGGTCCCATTGCGGCGCATCACCCCGGGAGCGCCTCCACCCGCCCCCACACAGTGGGCTTCCTCCATGGATGACGATGACGGCACCACGGACTGGATGGTGATGAGGGTCGAGTCGCGCGAGCAGGGCAAGGCCGCCAAGAAGAAGCGCGAGAAGGGAGGAATCCTCTCCAGCTTCTTCCGCGATGCGCCACCGTCGAAGGTGATGGCGGATTCGGAGGCCGAGGAATCCGACGCGTACCTCGCGGAGGCGCCGGCGGCCGAGGGCGGTGTCGACACGGGCGCGGAGAGCCTGCTGTCGCGGCAGCTCGCCAACGGGCTCTGGGAAGGCACCGGCGAGGGCGCAGAGCCCGTGCGCCAGGCGCGCGCCACGGCGCTGGCCCTGCTGACGTTGCTGCGCGAGGGCATCACCAGCAGCCACCCGCTGCACGGCGCGCAGGTGAAGAAGGCGGTGGAGGCCCTGCTGTCCCTGGCGGCGAGCCTCGGCGGGGATGCGCGGGTGGCGGAGCTGGCGCTGGGCGTGGCGTGGCTGGCCGCGGCGGGCCCGCGCACCCGGGGCCGCATCGAGCAGGCCGCGAAGCCGCTGACCGGACTCAACGGCCGGCTGGGCAATGAAGTGGCCCTGCGCGAGCACGTCGACACGCTGGCCGCGCGCTGACGCACGGCGAACAGGTGGTGGCATGACCGGCACATGCCACCGCCGCGCTTCGCATACAGTGGCGTGCGCCATGACGCCCGCCACGCTCCTCCTGCTCGCCACGCTCGCCGCGCAGTCCCCGGAGGCTCCTCCCCCTTCCGAGGCCACCACACCGGAGACGGTCACCGCGCCGCCCCTGGTGTCCACGCCCGAGGCCTGCGCGCCGGGCTCCGAGGCGGACTATTCGGCGGGCTTCGATGCGCTCGTGAGCGGCGACGACGCGAAGGCGCTGGCGCTGTTCGAGCGGGTGCTCGTGGCCTGTCCGCAGCACCCCTATGCCACCGAGATGGCCCGCCTCTCCCGAACCCGGCTCACGCCCGGGGGACGGCTGGCCAACGCCGCCGCGAGCGAGGTGGGACGCGAGCCCCACTCCAGCGCCGCGCGGGCCTCGCTCGTCGTGGTGCAGACGCTGCACGGCGCGGCGCAAGGCATCCTCCTGTGCGCCATCGGCGATTGCAGCGGCCAGGGCTTCGCAGCGGTGTCCCTGCTGGGCGCGGGCGCGGGCGCCGCCAGCTCGCTGCTGCTCACCCGGGGCGGTGTGACGGACGGCCAGGCCGCCGTCATCAACTCCGGCACCGTGTGGGGCTTCTGGTTCGGCGTCGCGTCCCTGCTCGCCTTCGACCTGGACGGAGACAACGCGCTCGGCGCCGCCGTGCTCGGCGGCGCGGGCTTCACCGGCGTGGGCGTCCTGCTGGCGCACCTGGTGAACCCCACGTCGGGGCAGGTGTCCCTGGCCAACTCGGGCGGCCTCTGGGCGGGCGCGGTGACGGCGCTGTTCCTCGCCGCTGCGGACGGGGGTGACACCCAGGACTTCTTCGCCGTCGAGCTGGGCGCTACCGCCGCGGGCATCCTGTCGATGGCCATCCTGTCGAAGTACGTGCCGGTGTCCCGGGGCCGCATGCTCATCATCGACGCGGGCGGCATCCTCGGCGGGCTGGTGGGCGCGAGCGCCGTCTACCTCACCGCGGGCAACGACGCGGGCGACGCCATCCTCGTGGGCAGCGGCTTCGGCGTACTCGGCGGCCTGGCCCTCACCACGTACCTCACCCGGAACTTCGACGCGCCGGATGCGCCCCAGGTGGCGCTGGCGCCGCTCACGACGCCGCAGGGCGGCAAAGGCGTTTCGATGGTGGGCCGCTTCTAACCCGCGCTCAACGGCGGCGCAGGCCGTAGAGGGACATGACGAGCTGCTCGAAGGTGCGCGAGGGCAACACCGCCTTCGCCACCACGGCCACCCGCTGCGCCAGCTGGGCCACCGGGTAGCGCACGCGCGGGGCGCCGCGCTCCATCACCTCCAGTACCTTCTTCGCCACGGCCTCGGCGGCCAGGCCCTCGCGCTCGCCGCTCTCGATGGCCCTCAGCACGGCCTCGAAGCGCTCCCGGTACGCGGAGCCCTCTCCCGCCTTGGCGACGCACACGCGGTTCTGGGTGATGTGTGTCCGCACGTCTCCGGGCTGCACCAGCGTGGCCTCGATGCCAAACTCCGCCACCTCCTGGCGCAGCGCCTCGGTGAAGCCCTCCAGGGCGAACTTGCTGGCGCTGTAGAGCGACTGGAAGGGCAAGCCCACCTGCCCGCCCAGGGAGCTGACCTGGATGATGCGGCCGGAGCGCCGCTCGCGCATCGACGGCAGCACCGCCTTGCACACGCGAAGCACGCCCAGGAAGTTGGCGTCGAGCTGCGCGCGCGCTTCCTCGATGGAGGTGTCCTCGGCGGCCCCCGCGAGCGCATGGCCCGCGTTGTTCACCACCACGTCGATGCGGCCCTCTCGCGACAGCACCGTCTCCACGGCCCGCTGCACGGAGTCATCCCGGGTGACGTCCAGCGCCAGCATCCGGTAGCCCGCCGGCGCGGGCTCCACGGGGCGGCGGCTGGTGCCGTAGACGGTGTGGCCGCGCGCGCTCAGCAGCTCCGCGCACGCCTTGCCGATGCCAGACGACGCACCGGTGATGAGAACGACACTTCCCTGCGAACCGGACATCCATGCTCCGTGCGACAGTCTTCCTGGCGCACAAACCATGGCTGCCCGGGGCCCGACAAGAGACTCACACCCCGCGTCACGAGGGTGCCCGGTGACTCAGACAACCGTCTTGCGAGCCGGTGCCGCGACGCCCGGCCGCGCGTCCTCTCCGGGGATGACGACCTGGTGGCGCTGCACCTCGCGCACCATGAAGAAGGCGGCGGCGGACAGCACGCCCAGGTCATCCAACCAGCCGAGCAGCGGTAGCACGTCCGGAATCGCGTCCACGGGCGACAGGAAGTAGACCACCGCCAGGACGCCAGCGAGCTTCCGCCAGAGCGCCACGTGCGGGTCGCGGACGTACCGGAAGAAACGGCTCCCCATTCCACGAAGGCCTGCGATGTTCATACCTACCTCTACGGATGAGGGGCCCGGGTGATTGCGGCCCCAGCCCACACCCAGCGTATGCCGTCCGGCCGCCCGAGGGACAGCCAGGCTCAGTCCGGCGTGTCTTCCAGCACCATCGCGCGGCCCACCACCTCCAGCCTCGCCCGGTCGCCCGCGCGCAAGGGCAGCTCCGGCGCGCCGCGCACGGTGAGCTCCAGCCCGTTGCAGGCCACGGTGAACTCGGCGGCGGGGCCCTGGAACTCGCGCGCCAGCACCTCCGCTCGCAGCGCGCCGCCCACCGCGACGCCGTCCGTGTCCGGCACCAGCCTCATCGCCTCCGGCCGCAGCGACAGCAGCACGTTGCCCTTCGCTGGCGCGCCCGCCACCGGGAGGATGCCGAGCAGCGTCCGGGCCCCGTTGCCGAAGCCCACGCCCGGCAGCAGGTTGGTGCCGCCCAGGAAGTACGCCACGAAGGCGGTGCGCGGCGTGGCGTAGACGGCCTCCGGCGTGCCCACCTGCTCCACCTTGCCTGCTCGCATCACCGCCAGCCGGTCCGCGAAGGCCATGGCCTCCTGCTGATCATGCGTGACGAGCATCACCGTGGCCCCCAGCGACTTGAGCACGCGCCGGACCTCCATCCGCGTGGAGGCGCGCAGCGCGCTGTCCAGGCTGGAGAAGGGCTCGTCCAACAGGAGGACGCGAGGCCCCGGCGCCAGCGCCCGGGCCAGCGCCACGCGCTGCTGCTGCCCACCCGAGAGCGCGTGCGGCATGCGCGACTCGAAGCCCTCCAGGCCGAAGAGCTTCAGCATGTTGGTCGCGCGGGCGCGGGCCTCCTGGCGCGACATCGCCGTGAGGCCGAAGGCCACGTTCTCCACCACCGACAGGTGCGGGAAGAGCGCGTAGTCCTGGAACACCATGCCCACGCTGCGCTGCTCGGGTGGCACGAAGGCGCCCGGGCCGGCCAGGGTGCGGCCCTCCAGCGTCACGGCGCCTGCGTTGGGGCGCTCGAAGCCCGCCACCAGCCGCAGCGTCGTCGTCTTGCCGCACCCTGACGGGCCCAGCAGCGCCAGCACCTCGCCGGGCTCCACCGACAGGGACAGGTGGTCCACCGCGGCGGTGCCGCTGGAGGCGTAACGAAGGGTGACGTCTTCAAGCGAAAGCAGAGGCATGACAGGCGGCGCACCCTACCGCGTTCCCGCGGGCCCGGGCGCTTTGGCTCAACCCGAAGACGCGCCGCCCTCTTGCGACACGAGCAGCCCCACCCCCAGCGTGGAGACGGCCATCAGCACCAGCGCCGGCAACGCGGCCTCGGCGAAGAGGCCCTCGGCGGTGGCGCTCCAGACGCGCGTGGCGAGCGTCTCGAAGCCAATGGGGGCCAGCAGCAGCGTGGCGGGCAGCTCCTTCATCGCCGTGAGGAAGACGAGCGCCCCGCCCGCCAGCAGCCCCGGCCGCAGCAGCGGCCCCGTCACGCGGCGCAGCACGCCCGACGGAGGATGCCCCAGCGACGCCGCGGCCTCCGGCAGGTGCGGGTTGAGCTGGAGCAGCGAGGCGCGCACCACGCCCACCGCCTGCGGCAGGAAGCGCACCACGTAGGCCAGCACCAGCATGCCCAGGGTGCCGTAGAGGAAGGGCACCGCCTGCACGCCCAGGAAGACGAGCGACAGCGCCAGCACGATGGGCGGCAGCGCATAGCCCGCATAGGACACGCGCTCCAGCGCCACCGTGAGGCGGCTCGGGTAGCGCACCGCGAGGAAGGCCAGCGGCAGCGCGCCCACCACCGCCGCCACCGCGCCCAGCATGGAGGCGCTCACCGAGTTCCACGAGGGGCCCATCATCGGCCCCGTGTCCACCGCCAGCCCCTGCACGCCCCAGTAGACGAGCACGCCCACCGGCAGGCCCACGCCCACCGCCACCACCGCGCCGCACAGGAGCAGCGCCGGCACGCGCCAGCGGCCCAGCGTGACGAGCGCCGCGGCCCGGGCCGCGCCCTTCGCGCTGCGGTGGTAGCCCGCGCGGCCGCGCAGCCACAGCTCCAGGGCGAGCACGCCCACCGTCACGGAGACCAGCGCCAGCCCGAGCAGCGCCGCGTAGCTGCGGTCATACGCGCCCTCGTACTGCACGAAGATGGCGCGCGAGAAGGCGTCGTACTGCAGCAAGGCCACCGCGCCGAAGTCGGAGAGGACGTACAGCCCCACGAGCAGCGCGCCGGACGCGAAGGCGGGGCGCAGCAGGGGCACGGAGACGCGGAAGAAGGCCCGGGTGGGCGAGAGCCCCAGGCTCCTGGCGCCCTCCAGCCACGCGGGGTCCTGGGACAGCAGCCCGGCGCGCAGGGCGAGGAAGAAGTACGGGTACGTCGACACCGACAGCGCCAGCAGCGCGCCCGGGAAGCCATACACGGGCGGCACGGGGAGGCCCCAGCGCGTCAGGGGCGCCTCCAGCGCGCCGCCCACTCCGAACGCCGCCAGCAGCACGTAGCCGCTGACGAACGTGGGCACCGCCAATGGCACACACAACAACACCGTCCACAGACGGCGCCCCGGCAGGTCCGTGCGCGCGGTGAGCCAGGCCAACGGCAGCGACACCAGCGCCGCGCAGCCCGTCACCGCCGCGGCGAGCCCCAACGTGCGGCCCAGCAGGCCCCACGTCCTGGCTCGCAGCAGCAGGCCCCATGCGTCCGCGTCCGCCTCCGCGGCGCGCACGCACAGGTACACCGCGGGCACCAGCGCCAGCGCGGCCATGGCCACGCCGGCCACCCACAATCCCACCGGGGCACGACGCTGCATCAGAGGACGCCGGTGTCCTGGAGCAGCTTCACGGTGCCGCGCAGGTCATCCAGCCTGGACAGGTCCAGGTCGGGCGAGCCCACCTTGTCGAGCGGGGGCAGGCCTTCCGCCAGCTTCGCGCCGGCCACCAGCGGGAACTCGGACGTCTCCTTCGCGAAGTACGCCTGCGCCTCGGTGTCCAGCAGGTACGCGGCCAGCTTCTTCGCCGCCGCCGGGTTCTTCGAGCCCTTGAGGATGGCCACGCCCGCCACGTTCACCAGCGCGCCCGGGTCCCCCGCCGCGACGAAGTAGTTGGCCACGGGCAGGCTCGGGTTGTTCTTCTTCGCGGAGAACAAGTAGTAGTGGTTCACGAAGCCCGCGTCGATTTCACCGCGTCCCAGCGCCTCGATGATGGCCGAGTTGTTCTTGTAGACGCGCGGCGAGTTGGCCTGGATGCCCTTGAGCCACTGCGTCGCGGCCTCGTCGCCCTTGAGCAGCCGCAGCGCGGTGACGAAGGACTGGAACGAGGCGTTGGTGGGCGCCCAGCCCAGGCGGCCCTTCCACTTCGCGTCCGTGAAGCCCAGGATGCTCTTGGGCAGCGTGTCCGCCTTCACCTTCTTCGTGTTGTAGGCCACCACGCGCGCACGGCCGCTGGTGCCCACCCACACGCCCTGCGGCGAGCGGAAGCGCGCGTCCACCTTGTCCAGCGTCTCCTTTGGCAGCGCCTGAAGCTGGCCGGCCTTCGCCAGCGCGCCGAGCGCCCCCGCGTCCTGTGAGAAGAACACGTCGGCCGGCGTCTTCGCGCCCTCCTCCATCAGCGTGGCGGCGAGCTGCGACGTTCCGCCGTAGCGCACCTTCACCTCGACGCCCGTCTTCTCGGTGAACTTCTTGAAGAGCGGGCCGACGAGCTTCTCGTTGCGACCGGAGTAGAGGGTGAGCGTCTCCGCCGCGAGCGCGGGGGAGGCCAGGGTCAGGACCAGGGAGGTCAGGAGGAGTCGTACCATGGGTCGGCACCCTAACGGACGGCCTCCCCGGCTTCCACCGATTGCGATTGCGCGGCGGGCGCCTTGTGAAGCGCGGGACAGGGGATGCCAGCGTTCCTTCGCGGTCCGGAGTAGCGTCATGGGCCGCCACCTCCCGCCTCGTGGAGACACCATGCCGCGCCCGCTCCTCGCCGCCTGCTGTGCCGCCGCCCTGCTCGCCGCGCCCGCGGCCGTCGCGCAGGCGCAGTCAGCCCCGAAGCCCGCCGTCACCACGCCCAACCCGATGAAGGACGCCGCCGAGCGCACCCGGAGCGCGCTGCAGCTCGCGCCCGCGGCTCGTCCCGAGGACGTGCGCTCCATCGACTCCCTCATCGGCGCGCTGTACGACGTCATCAGCGGCCCGGCGGGACAGGCGCGGGACTGGACGCGCTTCCGCTCCCTCTTCCACCCCGGCGCGCAGATGATTCCCATCCGCCGCCCGAAGGACGGCAAGGGAGCGGCGGCCACGCCCTTCACGCCGGATGACTACGCCACCTCCGCCGCGGTGGCGTTCGACAAGCGGGGCTTCTTCGAGAAGGAGACGCGCCGGGAGGTGTCTGGCTATGGGGACATGGTCCAGGTGCTGAGCGCGTATGAGACGCGTGAAGTCGCCAGCGGGCCGGTGATGGCCACGGGCGTCAACAGCCTGCAGCTCGTCTTTGACGGGCAGCGCTGGTGGATTCTCAACATCGCCTGGACGGACGACAAGGCCGCCGGGGTTCCCGTGCCGAAGGTCTTCACGCGGAAGTAGAACGCGCGCCATGGGTGACGCGCCCCTGCGTGATGTGCTGGTCGTGGGCAGCTATTGCCATGACCTGCTCCGGCTCGGCCCCGGGCGGGAGACGCACGCGCTCGGCGGGTCGGCGGCGTACATCGCTTCCGTGTTGGATGCGATGGGGCTGGACTACGCGGTGGCCGCGGTGGCGGGCGAGGACTTCCGGTACGCGGACCAGGTCCGGCATCCGCCGCGCATCGTTCCGGGGACGCGCACCACGCAGTTCATCGCGGACTTCGACGGTGAGGCGCGGACACTTCGCGTGAGCGCGAAGGCTGCGCCGATTCTCCCGGAGGACATCACCGTGGACGCGCGTGTGGCACTGGCGTGTGGCGTCGCGGGCGAGGTGCTGCCGGAGACGCTGCTCCGCGCCGCCGAGCGGGCGCGGCATGTGCTGGCGGACGCGCAGGGGCTGCTGCGGGCGCTGGATGACGACGGACGGGTGCTCAATCTGCGCTTGGAGGACACGCCGTTTGAAGGGCTGCTGGAGCGACTCCGGGTGCTGAAGGCCAGCGAGGAGGAGGCCCAGGCGATGGACATCGAACGGGTGCGTCAGCGCACGTGCCTGGTGGTGACGCGCGGGGCGCGGGGCTGCACGGTGCTCACGGCGGAGGCGCGCATCGATGTGCCCACGGTGGCCGTGGAGGCAGTGGATGCCACGGGCGCGGGGGACTGCTTCCTGGCGGGCTTCACGTTGGGGCTGCTGCGAGGACTGCCGCTGGAGCGCTGCGCCTCGCTGGCGAACTGGTTTGGCGCGCAGGCGGTGACGCAGGTCGGTGTGCCGAAGCTGGATGTCAGCCAGCTTCCGGTGGAACTGCGCTAAGCAGCCCACAATGACAAACGGGCATATAGCCACTTCCCTGTTGTGTGCGTTCGCAAGCCTGGCATTGGGTTGCTCCAGTGGCACGCGGTCCACCGTGAAAAGGAGCACGCCCTACGCACTTACATCCTGCTCCGACACCGTGTCGTGTTGCCTCCAACGGTTTCCCGGCATGCCCGAAGCATGTGGCCTTTCCGCGGCCGAGGCTGCCGTGCTCATGACAGGTGCCCAAGCCGCGACGGATACCGCGCCCGTCGCGTGGGACGACTCGCACAACGCGAACCTCCCAGAATGGAAGCGAACATGCATTCGTGCGTATGGCGACTGCAAACAGGAAGGTTGGAAGGGCCCATGCTACGCCTGCTTCCAGCTCTGCGAGGGTCAGCACGAATGGCCCGGCGACAAGTGCTATCCCGTGGGAAAGTAACGCATGGCTGACGACCTCGATTGGGACCCGATTCGCGCTCTGGCACGACGAGTGCTGCGCGATGGAGAACCCCTGGCGCTCACCGCCGAGGTGCGAGACCTCCTGGTGCGAACGGCTCTCGAAGTGGGCCTCAGCCAAGCCGATGCGGCATCTGCCCTCGTGTCGAGCACGAGCGCACTGGAACTCCTCCGCGAATGCTCGAGTCGCATCAGCGAGGGGTCCAGCCGCATGGTGAACGCGCTTCACCGGATGTACCAACACAAGCGCGCCGGAGACCTCGACAGCGCCCGCCAGGAAATGCGTGACGTGTTGGCCGCTGAAGTGGTCCCCCATTACCGCGCCGTTGCACAAGGCCAGCTCAACCTATTGGATGACGAGCCTTGAATGACAACGGGGACGCGACTTCCGCCGCGTCCCCGTCAGTCAACCTCTCGCGATTCAGCCAGCAACTCAGCCCTGCGTGGGCTCCTCGCCGCCGGGGGTGCCACCCTCATCGGATGCCGGGGCCGCCTCGGCCGGCGCCGCGGTCTCACCCGCAGCCTCCGCCGGAGCAGCAGCCTCCGTCGGAGCAGTGGCCTCCGCGGCCGCCGGAGCACTGGCTTCCACCGCGCCCTCGACCGGCGTCACCGCCTCGCCGTTCTCCTCCGCCTCATCGCTCTCGGGCAGCTTGGAGATGGCCATGACCTTCTCCTGCTCGTTCTCCAGCGCAATCAGCCGCACGCCCTGCGTGTTGCGGCCGATGACGGAGATCTCCTTCACCCGCATGCGGATGAGCATGCCGCCGTTGGTGACAATCATCACCTCGTCCGACTCCTTCACCTGGAGCAGACCCACCACCTTGCCGTTCCGCTCGGTGGTCTTGATGTCGATGATGCCCTTGCCGCCACGGCCCTGCTGCCGGTACTCGGTCTCCTGCGTCCGCTTGCCGTAGCCGTTCTCCGTCACCGTGAGGATGGCCGTGTCTGCCTCCACCATGTCGGCGCCCACCACCTGGTCGCCGTCCTCCAGCGTGATGCCCTTCACGCCGTAGGCCTGGCGGCCCATGGAGCGAACCTCCGACTCCGGGAACCGGATGCTCATGCCCGACGCCGTCGACAGCAGGATGTCCTTGCTGCCGTCGGTGATCATCACCGCCACCAGCTCGTCCCCGTCGTCGATGCCCAGCGCGATGATGCCGCTGGAGCGGACGTTCTCGAACGCGCTCAGGTCCGTGCGCTTCACCACGCCGCGCTTGGTGACGAAGAAGACGTAGCGGTTCTCCGGGAAGTCCCGCGTCACCAGCACCTGCGCCAGCCGCTCGCCCTCGCCGAACTGCACCAGGTTCACCATGGCCTTGCCGCGCGACGTGCGGCTGGCCTGCGGAATCTGGTGCACCTTCAGCGAGTACAGCTTGCCCTTCGTGGTGATGGGCATCAGGTACGCGTGCGTGCTGGCCACGAACAGCTTGCTGACGAAGTCGTCTTCCTTCGTCGCCGCGCCCGTCTTCCCACGCCCACCGCGCTTCTGCGCCCGGTACTCGGTCAGCGGCGAGCGCTTGATGTAGCCCGTGTGCGACAGGGTGACGACCATCGCCTCCTCGGCGATGAGGTCCTCGCGGGTCATCTCATCCACGGCGCCGGTGATTTCCGTGCGGCGCTTGTCGCCGTAGCGCTCGCGAATCTCCACCAGCTCCGTCTTGATGACGTTGAGCAGGCTGCGCTCGTTGGCCAGGATGTCCCGCAGCCGCGCGATGTCGCGCACCAGGCCGATGAGCTCGCGGAACAGCTCCTCGCGCTGCAGGCCGGTGAGCCGCTGCAGGCGCATCTCCAGGATGTTCTGCGCCTGGCCCTCGCTGAAGCCCGCGCCCTCGTACTTGTGCGCCAGGCCCGCGTAGCTGGGCTCCTCGTTGCGCGCGCGCGAGACGAGCAGCTCCATCTGTGCCTTCGCCTGCGCGTAGTCGATGCGCTGGAGGGTCGCGAAGCGCTCGTGCTCGTACAGCGCGGGCGACAGGATGTTCATCAGGCCCCAGCGCGCCTCGTCCGGGTCCTTGGACGCGCGGATGAGGCTGACCACCAGGTCGATGAGGTCCTGCGCGACGAGCAGACCTTCGACGATGTGCATGCGCGCCAGCGCCTTGCGCAGCTCATAGCGCGTGCGGCGCGTCACCACGTCGCGGCGGTGCGCGATGAACCGGTCCAGCATCTCCTTCAGGTTGAGCGTGCGAGGCTGGCCCCCGTCGATGGCCAGCATCACCGCGCCGAAGGTCGTCTCCAGCGACGTCATCGCGTACAGGTTGTTGAGCACCACCTGCGCAATCGCATCGCGCTTGAGCTCGATGACGATGCGCATGCCCTGGCGGTCGCTCTCGTCGCGGATGTCGCTGATGCCCTCCAGCTTCTTCTCGCGCACCAGCTCGGCGATCTTCTCGATGAGCCGCGCCTTGTTCACCTGGTACGGAATCTCCGTGAAGATGATGGCCTCGCGGTCACCCTTCTTGGAGGTCTCGATGTCCGAGCGCGCCCGGATGGTGACCTGGCCGCGGCCCGTCTCGTAGGCCCGGACGATACCCTCGCGCCCGGTGATGATGGCGCCGGTGGGGAAGTCCGGACCGGTGATGAACTCCATCAAGTCACGGACGGTGCAGCCCGGGTTGTCGATGAGGTGCAGCGTGCCGCTGATGACCTCGGTCATGTTGTGCGGCGGGATGTTGGTGGTCATGCCCACCGCGATGCCGCTGCTGCCGTTGACCAGGAGGTTGGGGAACTTCGACGGGAGGACGAGCGGCTCCTCCAGCGAGTCGTCGTAGTTGGGACCGAAGTCCACCGTCTCCTTGTCGATGTCCGCCAGCAGGTCCTCCGCCAGCCGCTCCATGCGCACTTCCGTGTAACGCATGGCCGCCGGCGAATCGCCGTCCACCGAGCCGAAGTTGCCCTGGCCATCCACCAGCAGGTAGCGGAGGCTCCACTCCTGCGCCAGGCGCACCATGGCGTCGTACACCGACGAGTCACCGTGCGGGTGGTACTTACCGATGACGTCACCCACCACGCGCGCGGACTTCTTGTACGCGCGGTTGTGGAGGTTGCCCAGGTCATTCATCGCGTACAGCACGCGGCGATGCACGGGCTTGAGTCCGTCACGCACGTCGGGCAGCGCGCGCCCCACGATGACGGACATGGAGTAGTCGAGATACGAACGGCGCATCTCGTCTTCGATGTTGACGGGAATGAGCTCTCCAGCGCTGTCCGGGGGAGGAGGCGCGGAGGGCGATGCCGGCGTGTCGGTCGTGTCGTCAGCCATGAGCTCTGGAAGTCTGCGGAGGAGCCCGCCACAGGGGGCCGCCATCCAGTGAGTGAGCGTTCGTAACCCCTGGATTTCCCAGCGTCAACAGGGGAAACAGGGGGCCTTCACCCCGAACGGCGGGATGCCGGAAAGGGACTCTTTTTTGAACGCTTGAGCGGGCCTTTTTCAGCCCTGCGGACGCAGGGGAGCGGCCAGGCGCTCGGCCTCGGCGCCCACCGGCCCTTCGGGGTCCTTCTCCTTCGCTTTTTCGAACGACGCCAGGGCCCCGTCCCGGTCCCCCCGGAGCTTCAACGCCACGCCCACGTTGAGGTGCGCGGAGGCCAGGTCGCGGTCCATGGACACGGCCTCCCGGAAGAGCTCCAGGGCCTGGTCCACGTCGCCCGACAGCAGGGCCTCCTTGCCTGCCTGGACGCGCTTCTCCGCGTCGTTGACGAGCTCCACCTGGAACACGCTGCCGCCCACCACGTTGGCGATGAGCACGCGCAGGATGCCGCCCCAGTAGAACGTGAGCCCCTCCGCGGCCACCACGGCGGCGAGCGGCAGGTCCGGCAGGAGCTGCTTGCCCCGGAACTTGAAGCGCACCCGCGTGTAGCGGCCCTTGTTGGCCCAGTGGGCCATCTCCCCCTGGAGCTTGCGCAGCCCCTCTTCCAGGCGCTTGGGGTCGATTTCAAAGGGCATCACGCGGCCCGCGGGCTCGCCGGACGGCAGCGCCCTGGAGCCCGGGGTGGGCTCGTCGGCGAGCACGGGCTCGGCTTCCAGCACGGGGGGCCGGGGCGCCTCGATGACGGGCTCGGACGCCGGCGCGCTGACGCGTCGTGGCGCGGCACGGGACGACCGGGAGGCGGCCTTCTTCGGGGCAGCGGCCTTCTTCGCCGCTGCCTTCGACGCGGCGGGCTTCTTCGCCTTCGACGGACGCTTCTGGGAGGTGCGCTTGGCCATGGACATCACCTTAAACGAGCCACGGCGGCAACGCTTGCACGGCGCGGTCCGACCGTTACCGGAAACGCGGCGACTTCACGCCGCGCACGTCCCCTCCCGCCCGGGGCTCGGGGAAGATGGGGCCTCTTCCCGAAAGGCCCCCGCATGACTCGCGTCCGGCACGCCCTGCTCTCCGCCCTGCTCCTCGCCGCCCCCCTCGCCAGCGCCGCCGGCCCCATCGCGTCCGAGGACGCATGGCCGCGCATCCGCAAGGAGCGCATCCAGAAGCTGCTGCCCCAGGCCATGGCCCGCGCCAAGGTGGACGCGTGGGTGGTCATCTGCCGGGAGAACGACAACGACCCGCTGGCCATCCATGTCGGCTGTGAGAACGCCGGCGGCACGGCCGCCTTCCTGTTCTTCAAGCAGGGTGCGGCCGTGCGCGGCGTGGCGCTGTCCCCGGCGGGCGAGGCCACCGCGCTCCGGGACGTGGGCCCGCTCGACGAGGTGGTGCCGCTCGCGCGCGGCACGAATCTCTACGCGCAGGTGGCCTCGCGTCTGGCGGCGGCGAAGCCGAAGCGCATCGCCGTCAACTCGTCCACGTCGGTGACAGTGGCGGATGGCCTGTCCGCCACGCAGCGCGCGGCACTGGAGAAGGCCCTGACGCCCGCGCTGCGCAAGAAGCTGGTGTCCTCCGAGGACCTCGTCTCCGAGTGGCTCTCCGTGAAGCTGCCCGAGGAGGTGGACATCCTCCGCGAGGCCGCCGCGCTGACGTCCCAGATGCAGGAGGAGGCCTACCGCGCGGTGGTGCCAGGCAAGACGCGCGACGTGGACGTGGCCCGCTTCCTCCGCGGGCGCATGGCGGAGCTGGGCGTGGGCGACGCCTGGGCCCCGGACCAGAACCCCAACGTCCAGAGCGGCCCCACGCGTGGCCACTCGCACGCCACCGAGCGCGTCATCCAGCCCGGGGACTTCATCCAGACGGACTTCGGCATCCGGGTGGGTGGCATGTGGGTGACGGACATCCAGCGCTTCGCCTACGTGCTGGCGCCGGGTGAGACAAAGCCGCCCAAGGAGGCCCTGGAGAAGTGGGAGAAGGGCAAGAAGGGCAGCCGGATTGCGCTGGCCACGCTGAAACCCGGCGTGCGCGGCTGGGACGTGGACAAGGCCCAGCGCGACTGGATGCGCGAGGCGGGCTCGGCGCCCGTCATGTGGGGAACGGGGCACCCGGTGGGCTACTGGGCGCATGACGTGGGCCCGGCGCTCTCCGGCGCGCAGCAGGGCAAGCCCGCCGCGGGCCAGGCGGCGCGCATCGTCCGGCCGGGGCAGGTCTTCGCCTTCGACGGGTTCTACGCGTGGCCGGACGGCGACGCGGGCGCCCAGCGCATCATCTCCGTGGAGGAGATGGCCGTCGTCACCGAGACGGGTGCGGAGTACCTCACCCCACCGCAGGAGGACCTGGTGCTCATCCCCTCCCCGGGTCCTTCCCGCCCCGTGCCCTGAGACATGTGTCACGTGACAGTCCCGTGGGGGAAGCTCGGGTAGGATGCGCTGAACCGCTCGCGGAGATGGCCCGATGCAGAACGTGCTGGTGATTGACGACGATGCCTTCGTGCTCTCGGTGGTGCGGGACATCCTCCAGAGCGCGGGCTACGGGGTCGTGACGGTGCAGTCCCCCTCGGAGGCGTTCAACCTGGACCTGTCCAGCATCTGCGCCATCCTCTGCGACTACAACATGCCGGACATGAACGGCTCCGACGTGCTCACGGTGATGCGTGAGCTGAAGGACTGCCGGGTGCCGTTCATCTTCCTCACCGGACACGAGGAGCTGGATGACCTCGTGTCCGTGGCCATCCGCTATGGCGCGGAGCTGCTGCCCAAGCCCATCCAGCCCGTGGAGCTGGTGCGGTTGCTGGTGAAGCAGCTCGCGTCGGCGGCTTGAGCCTTCAGCGCGCCCGCGCTCAGCCGAGCACGGCCACCAACTGGCGGCACTGGGCCAGCAGCTCGCCCTCCTCGGTCCAGAGCTGCTGGAAGTCCTCGGAGTAGCCCTCCGCCGCCTGACGCGAGCGGCCCGTGCGCAGGAAGTAGGCGTCCTCGCGCAGCCCCGGACGCGGCAGCTCGTGGAAGAAGTGCACGGTGAAGTCCACGCTCGCCGCCGCGTGGAAGCCGTCCACGCGCGAGAGCACCGACGGCGGATAGGCGTCCATCAGCCCCACGCACAGCGGCGCGTCCAGCACCAGTGTGTCCTTGGGACGAAGCCACCCGCCCGTCTCCGCCACGTCCGCGCCGGAGTACGGCGCAGAGCCCACGCAGAAGCGGTACTCGAAGAACTGGCAGAAGGTGGGCATGGGCACGTCGTCCGGCACCGCGGGCACCTCCTGCGGACGCGGCACGACCGGACGCTTCACATCGAAGTACTCCGTCACCCCACCGCGTGACGCGCCGAACGTCGCCGTGGCCACGCACAACACCCCCGCCGCGCTCTCGACGCGCGCCGTGGCGTGCGTGACGAGCCGCCCCGTGCGCTCGATGCGCGTCTGGATTTCCGCGTCGCCCTCCACCGCGGGCGCGCAGAAGTGCGCGGTGAGCGTGCGCACGGGGCGCCCTGGCTGGCCCGCCTGCGACAGCGTGTGCTCCAGCGCGCGCAGCACCGAACCCGCGACGACGCCTCCGAAGGCGCCCTTGCCCTGGTACCAGGGCGCGGTGAAGCGGATGCCGTAACGGTTGGGGGCGAGCGGCTCGGGAGTGGTGGCGGCGAGGAAGGCAGCGGTCATGGCGCGCCGCAGCGTATCAACGCGCCCCCGACGTGTCCGGTCCGAGTCGCGCCCGGGCCCGCTCCCTGCTCAGCCGGACAGGCGCCAGTCGATCGGCGGGCGTCCGTGGGCCTCCAGCGCCTCGTTCACCGCGCTGAAGGGACGGCTGCCGAAGAAGCCGTTGCTGGCCGACAGCGGCGAGGGGTGTGTGCCCTCGATGACGACGTGCCGCTTCGCATCGATGAGCTTCTTCTTCTTCTGCGCGTAGCGGCCCCACAGCAGGAACACCACCGCGTCATCCTTGGCGCTCACCGCGCGGATGACGGCGTCCGTGAAGTCCTCCCAGCCGTGGCCCGCGTGGCTGTTGGGCTTCGCCTGCCGCACCGTCAGCACCGCGTTGAGCAACAGCACGCCCTGCCGGGCCCACGGAATCAGCGAGCCGTCCTTCGGGCGGGGCACGCCCACGTCGCTCTCCAGCTCCTTGAAGATGTTCACCAGCGAGGGCGGCGGCGCCACCCCGGGCTGCACCGAGAAGGCCAGGCCATGCGCCTGTCCCGGGCCGTGATAGGGGTCCTGCCCCAGCAGCAGCACCCGCACGTCCGGGTAGGGCGTGAGGCGGAAGGCGGAGAAGAGGTCCTCCTCCGACGGGTAGACGGTGGCCTCCCGCCGCTCCGCCTCGACGAAGCGCTCCAGCGCCTGGAACGACGGTGACGCCAGCGCCGCGCGCAGCGCCTGCTTCCAGTCCTCCGGCAGCCCATCCGCGAGCACACACGCCTCCCTGTCCAGTGGCGGCGGCATTGAAACACCGGCCCCAGGGAGCGCCCACTGCTTTCCACGCGTCCGCGCGGGAAACGGCCCATGGGCGGCCCCTGCCCCAGAAACCAGCCGAGCAGGCAAGGCCGGTTCTTGGGCCCTGGGGCCAGAGCGCGCTAGCCTGGGTGGCGCCATGACGATGTACACCGAGTCACTCCGCGCGTTCCTCAAGCCCGTCCTGCCCTACATGGATGACGAGGCCGTGTCGGAAATCATGATCAACGGCCCGACCGACATCTGGATTGAGCGCAAGGGCCGGCTCACGAAAGTGGACGCATCGTTCACCGACGAAGGCCTGCTGGGCGCCGCGCGCAACATGGCGCAGTTCGTCGGCCGCATGCTCAACGAGGAGCGCCCCCGCCTGGACGCGCGCCTCCCGGATGGCAGCCGTATCCACGTGGTGATTCCGCCCATCGCGCGCAAGGGCACCACCATCTCCATCCGCAAGTTCTTCAAGGAGAAGCTGACGGTCCAGTCCTTGATGAAGTTCGGCTCGCTCACCCCGCAGATGGCGCGCCTCATCGAGGCGGGCATCGCCACCAAGCTCAACATGCTGGTGGCCGGCGGCACGGGCTCCGGCAAGACGACGCTGCTCAACATCGTGTCGTCGCTCATCCCGGACGAGGAGCGCATCCTCACCATCGAGGACTCGGCCGAGCTCCAGCTCAACCAGTCCCACGTCGTCCCCTTCGAGAGCCGGCCGGCCGACAAGTTCGGCAAGGGCGCGGTGGACATGGGCGACCTGCTCCACTCCGCGCTGCGTCTGCGCCCCGACCGCATCGTCGTCGGTGAGGTGCGCGGCGGCGAGGCCTTCCACCTGATGCAGGCCATGAACACCGGCCACGGCGGCTCGCTGGCCACCACGCACGCCAACACGCCCACGGACACGCTGCGCCGCATCGAGTCGCTGTGCCTCATGTCCGGCGTGGAGCTGCCCATGGTGGCCGTGCGCGCCCAGGTGGCCAGCGCCATCAACTTCATCATCTGCTGCGAGCGCCTCCACGACGGCAGCCGCAAGACGATTGCCCTGTCGGAGGTGCTGCCCCTCAACGAGAAGGGCGACTACCGCACCCAGGACATCTTCGTCTTCACGCCCGTCACCAAGGACGAGGACGACCACATCCTGGGCTACCACGCGCCCACCGGCATCATCCCCAACTTCGTCAGCAAGGCCCGCGCGTACGGCTTCCATGACCTGGACGAGTCCTTCTTCGACCCGGCCACCTACGGCCTGCCGCCGCCGCCCACCTTCCACGCGGGCGAGGCGTACTCGGTGCGCTGGGCCCCGTCGCTGAAGCACCGCGAGTCCGGCACGCCCGACCCCGCCCACTTCAAGCAGGAGTGGGCCGCCTTCGAGCAGCGCCTCAAGCAGGAGGCCCGCGACGCCAAGGCCAGCAAGGCCGCCGCCGCCCCGCCGCCGCCCCCCGCGCCGGCCGTGCAGGTGCAGGTGCCCGCGAGCCACCCCACCCCGCCGCCCATGGCCCGTGCCCGGCCCGCGGAGCCGCCTCCGGCCGTGAAGCCCGTCACGCCCGTGGCCCGGCCCGCCGCCACGCCGCCGCGCCCGCCGCCCGCCCTGGACGACGACGCGACGCCGCCGCCCACGCGCAACCCCTTCGCGGACGCCCCCGAGGAGACGCGCACCGCCATCCCGGAGGCCAAGGTCGAGGTCTCCGAGGACCTGCTCGCAGAGGACGACGGCCCCCGCACGGTGCCCCCGCGCCGGCCGCCGCCCTTCACCCCGCCCGCGCGGGCGCCCGCGCCCAACGTGGCCACCGGCGCGCGCCCCGCCCTGGGCGCTCGCCGGCCGCCGCCGTCCCGCCCCTCGCCCGCCCTGGACGACGAGGACGAGGACACCGGCGGCGGGCAGAACGCCAGCGGCGGCTCGGAGAAGACGCAGATTCGGCCGGCGCCGTCGGAGCGGCCCCGGCGCTGACGCCACGCTCCGGCCCGGCGCGTCGGAGACGACCCCGGACCGGTGGGGCGGCCTCCCACCACGCGCGGTGCTGCCTGGCCTCGCCAGGAGGTCCCACCGGGCCAGGTGTGGCCTCCGACCCCGCGCGCTCCGCCCCGGTGGGTTTCACCCGAAGCACGGGCGGTGATTCCCGACCTTGCGAGGAGGTCCGGTCGGGGGGAAAGTGATTGGGTGTGGATCTCCCTCCTCGCCGCGCTCACCCTGGCCTCCCAGGCGCCCGCCGCGGCCCCCCCGCCGCCCCTCTCCGTCCTGGTCGCGCCGCCTGACGCGGCGGGGGCGCCCTCCCACGTCGTCGAGTTCGCCCAGGAGCACGTGGCCGAGCAGCTCCGGGCCCGCGGGCTGGTGGTGGTCCGAATCGAGGGCATCACCCGCAGGCTGACCGCGGCCAGGCGCCGCGCGCTGCTGCGCTGCAACCGCACGGAGGCCGCCTGCATCCGCTCGCTGGGCGCCGCGGGGAAGACGGAGCTCGTGCTGGTGACGGAGCTGGGCCAGCTCCTCAGCGGCTACCGCACGGGCGCGCGCATCTACACGTCCAATGACGGCGCGCTCGTCACCGAGCACCTCATCCCCGGCGTGCGCGAGGAGCAGCTCCTCGACGCGCTCACCCAGTCCGTGGACGCGGTGGTGTCCGTGGCGCGGACGGCCCTGCGCGGTCCCCCTCCGGCGCCGCCCCAGGCCGAGCCGCCCCCGCCCCCGCCCCCCGTGGCCGCGGTGGAGGCGGAGCCTCTGGCCCCTGAACCGGAGCCGGAGCCGGAGGTCATCCGCCCGCTGCGCCGCTGGTCCTGGCTGCCGGCCGCGGGCGGCGCGGCGCTGGTGGGCGTGGGCACCGTCTTCTACCTGCAGGCGGGCGACAAGTACGGCCAGTTGGACAAGGACGGCACGCCGGGCGCGCCGCTGGCCAATGGCGACGCGCTCGCGTCGTCCGGCCGCCGGGCGCAGACGCTGAGCCGGGTGGCCTTTGGCCTGGGCGCCGCGGGGCTCGTGGCGGGCGCGGTGATGTTCCTGCTGCCCGGTGAGCCCGCCTTGAAGGTGCAGCCCTCCGCCGCCGTGGTCCCCGGTGGAGGCATGGTGGGCCTGTCCGGGACGTTGCCTTGAACTCGAGGAGAGTCATGCGGAAGACCAGGATGGCCGGCGCCATGGGCACCTCGCTCGTGGCCGCGCTGGCCGCGGGGGCGTGCTACGACTTCGACGGCGCGCGGCAGCGTTGCAGCGACGAGGGACGCTGCGAGCCCAACGTCGCCGCCTGCACGCCCGTCCCTGGCGTGGACCTCCCCGACGACGCCTTCACCGACACCGACTGTGACGGCGTGGATGGCCAGGCGGACGCGGGCCTCTTCATCGACCCGGTGGATGGCGATGACGACGCGGGCACGGGCACGCGGCAGGCGCCGCTGCGCACCGTGGGCCGCGCGCTGGAGATGGCGCGCGCGCTGGACGGCGGCCCCGGCCACCTCTTCCTCGCGGGCGGCGCGTATGACGAGGCGGACCTGGTGCTGGACGTCCCCGTGTCGCTGCATGGTGGCTACGCCGGCCGCGGCGGAGGCTGGCGCCGCTCCGCGGACCGCCTGGCCCTGCTGGATGCCGGCACCCCGGGGTTGACGGTGCGCGGCCTCCGGGACGCGGGCGTGGTGCTGGAGTACGTGCAGGTCCACGCCGCCACCGCGACCGGGCCGGGCGAGCCCTCCATCGCCGTGCGCATGGTGGACTCCTCCGGCGTGCGCCTGCGCCACGTCACCCTGGCCGCGGGGCGCGGGGGCCAGGGCAGCGCGGGGCTGCCGGGCGACACCGGCCTGGCGGGGCCCGCCGGAGGGGCGGGACAGGACGGCGGCGTCGAGAACTCCAACATCGGCCGGGGCGGACAACCCGGTCCCATCACCTGTCCGGACGGGAGCGAGCCCCTTGGCGGAATGGGCATGCTGGGCGGCGCGGCGGGCACCACCGGCCGGGATGGCGGCGCGGGTGGCCCCGACGGCGCGGGCGGCGCGGGCGGCGCGGGCGGACCTTCGTCGGGATACACCGACTGCCTGGACGTGGGCGGCATGCGTGAGTGCGTCTGCCACCCGGAGCCGGGCAGCCCTGGACTGACAGGCGCGGACGGCGGTCCTGGCGAGGCGGGCCCCGGTGGCTCCGGACGTGGCCAGGTGGGCGGCGAGACGTGGGCCGCGGACCAGTCCGGCGAGCCGGGCGGCGCCGGGACCTCGGGCTTCGGCGGCGGTGGCGGTGGCTCGGGCGGGACCTGCGTCGACCCCGAGCTGAGCGTCGCCAGCGGTGGCGGCAGCGGCGCGGGCGGCGGCGGCGGGTGTGGGGGTGAGGGTGGCCAGGGCGGCGGCGGCGGCGGCGCCTCCATCTCGCTGCTGCTCGTCGGCTCCCAGGCGGCCGTGGAGGAAGGCAGCGTGATGCGGACGCTCGGCGGCGGCGCGGGCGGTGAGGGCGGCGCGGGTGGCCCCGGCGGAGCGGGAGGCGAAGGGGGCGCGAGCGGCGTTGGCGGGCGCGTCGAGGCGACCGAGGGCAACACGCGCTACCGGACCTATGGCGGCTGGGGCGGCCCAGGCGGCCCAGGCGGCCACGGCGGCCCGGGCGGCAGCGGCGGCGGAGGGGGCGGCGGGCCCTCGGTGGGCGTGTGGTGCGGCCCCAACTCGGGCGTCGTCTTCACCGAAGGGGGCGTCGCCTTCGAGCTGGGGCTGGGCGGCCCGGGCGGCGAGGGCCCCGGGCAGTTAGGAGCCCCGGGCGAGCAAGCGCCCCACATCGACTGCGTCTCCACCCCTCCCTAGCGTCCTGTGCCCGACGTTGAGGGGCCCGGCCGGGGGGCGCTTGCGTGCTGCGCCTGACCGCCCGCCGGGCACTCGGAGCCGGAGCACATCGCCCCACCCGGGTCCTCCTGCTACGCTGCTTCCCGGTTTGAGATGGCTTCCGAGTTGATCTGCGATACCTGCGGCCTGGCCGTACCTGGCGATACCACCGTGTGCCCGCGTGACGGGACGGTGGTGCTGTCGTCGTTCGACGTGCCTCCGCGCGCGGAGGAGCCGAACGTCGTGGTGCAGTCCGTGGAGCCCCCCGCGCCCGCGGCCCTGCACAAGGACCCGCTCATTGGCCTGAAGCTGGGCGAGTACGAGCTGCGCTCGCGCATCGGCGTGGGCGGCATGGGGCTGGTGTACGAAGGCATCCAGCCGCTCATCGGCAAGCGCGTGGCGGTGAAGGTGCTGCGGCCGGAGCTGGCCCACTCCACCGAGCAGGTGGAGCGGCTGCTGGCGGAGGCCCGCGCCGTCAACGCCATCCGCCACCGGGGCATCATCGACATCTTCGGCTTCGGCCAGGTGCCGGACGGCCGGCAGTACATCGTCATGGAGTACCTGGAGGGCCAGGCGCTCGACGCGGTGCTGACGGAGAAGAGCCGGCTGCCGGTGCAGGAGGCGCTGGCGCTGCTGGATGAGGTGCTGGCCGCGCTGGCCGCCGCGCACGGCGCGGGCGTGGTGCACCGCGACCTCAAGCCCAGCAACATCTTCCTGGTGCAGCAGCCGGACGGCTCGCGCTACGTGAAGGTGCTGGACTTCGGGCTCGCCAAGCGGGGCCAGGGCCCCACCGGCCGCACGGCGCAGACGCGCACGGACATGGTGGTGGGCACGCCGGAGTACATGGCGCCGGAGCAGGCGCGCGGCCAGGAAGTGGGGCCCATGACGGACCTCTACGCCCTGGGCGTCGTCACCTTCGAAATCGTCACCGGCCGGCTGCCCTTCGTGGGCAGCTCGCCGGTGGACCTGCTGATGAAGCACGTGGAGGCGCGGCCGCCCCGGCCGTCGGAGTTCGTCTCCGACTTGCCGCCCGCGCTGGACGCCTTCATCCTGCAGATGCTCACCAAGGACCCGGAGACGCGCCCCAACTCGGCGGACGCGCTGCGGCAGCAGCTCCACAAGCTGCGCCGCACCCTGCGGGCCTCCACGCGCTCCAACCCCAGCGCGCCCGCGCCCGGCTTCGAGAAATCCGCCGCCGCCGCCGCGGAAGCCGACTCGCGCCGCCCCACCACGCCGGTGCCGGTGCCGCCGGAGCTGAGCTCGGAGCTGACGTCCCAGGAGCTGCGCGCCGCGGGCGTGCGCGGCTCCCTGCGCAAGCACCTGCCGCTGGTGGGCGCCGTGGGCTTCGCCTTCGTGTTGCTCGCGGGCGCCGCCGCCGTCGTCATCCGGGGCTCGAACGCCCCCGCGCTCGTGCCGCCGTCCGTCGCGCCCGCGCCGGCCACGCCGCCTCCAGCGCCGGCTCCCGCCGAGGCCGAACGGGCTCCGGTGGAGGAGGTGCCGTTGCAGCCGCTGGTCGCCGCGCCCCTCCTCCCCAGCGCCACGCAGACGCCGCGTCCGGAGGCCGCGCGGCCCCGGCCCTCCCCCGGGGACACCCGCGTGGCGCCGCCCCGGCCCATGAGGGCGTCCGCGCCCTCGCTGGAGGACATCCTCCAGAGCATCGACCGGCTGGAGCGGCGGGTGGACCGGCTGGAGACGAGCGGGAAGATTGACGCCCCCAAGGCCAACGCCGCCCGCAACCTGCTGGCGAAGTACCGCGACGACGCGCGGGCCGACACCAGCGCCCCCGCCCGCATCGACCTGCTCAAGAAGGTGACGGGCGTGGCGGGGATGATTCGCTAGCGGCCCCCTCAGCGCGCGCAGGCCATCGGCTTTTCCATGGCGGCCAGGGCGCGCTCCTTCGCCACCAGGCGCCAGACCGCGAGGTCCTCCAATATCTGGTTGCGGTACTTCCGCAGCTCCGTGGGGTTCTTGCAGTGCTTGATGCTGTAGTAGTCCCTGTACGGCGGCAGGGCCAACTGCAGCTCGGCGAGCTCCTCCAGCTCCAGCTCGCTGAGCTCCCGGCCGAAGAGCGCCAGCGCCGCGTCCTCCACGCCGACGACGCCCCGCTCGAAGTGGATGATGGCCAGGTCGTACGCGATGAGCTGGTCCTTCTGCATGAAGGTGTGGATGCGGTGCGCGGCCACGGAGCGCTCGCGCGTGCCTTCGATGCCCAGCGTGGCGGCGATGCGCATGGCCAGGAGGCGTTCGCAGGCGCCGTCACCCGGCGGCGCGGTGCCCAGGGTGGCGCCCAGGAAGAGGCGCCAGGCCCACGCGGGTCCGTCCTCGCGCGGCGTCTGGAAGTACCGGGGGCAGTCCATGTGGCGGATGTAGAGGGCCACCAGATCCTTGGGCAGCTTGGAGAAGTCCGGCCGCACGAAGGTGATGGGGCGCGGGTTGCGCTGCATCTGCCCGGCCCGCAGGCTCATCCGCTCGCCTTCGATGCTGTGCTTGAGCTGCTTCTCCACGTCGAATTCGCTCTCCAGCGGCGGCAGCTTGCTCGCCGTGTAGAGGTACGTCAGCGGAATCACCACGCCGGCGAGGCCCAACATGAACAGGATTATCCAGAGCAGACTCTTCACCCCCCCAGGCTACCAGGGGCAGCACGGGACAGGCGCGTAGGTTAAAACCCCGACATGCCCGACTGGCACCCGGCCACCGTCGCCGACACCGCTCCCGCCGCCGATGGTCTCACCGACCTCGTACTCGAGGTCCGGGGGACGCCCCTGGCGGGCACCCACGAGCGCCCCGGCCAGTACGTCCACCTGCGCCTGCCTGGCGTGGGAGAGGGCCTGTTCGCCATCGCCTCCCCGCCCGGTGGCCCGGGGACGCAGTGGGAGTTCCTCCTCAAGGCCGGCAGCCCGCTGCCCGACGCCCTCATCCACCTGCCCCGGGGGGCCCACGTCGACGTGTCGCGGCCGGAGGGCCGGGGCTTCCCGCTGGAGCGCGCCCGCGGCCAGGACGTGCTCCTGTTCGCCACCGGCTCCGGCATCTCCGCCATCCGCTCCGTCATCACCAGCATCCAGCGGGAGCGCGGGGCCTATGGCCTGGTGACGCTGTACTTCGGCGCGCGCACGCCGGGGGCCTTCGCCTACGCGGACGAGCTGCACGAATGGGAGGCCGGCGGCGTGCGCGTGGTGCGCACCGTCAGCCAGCCCGGCGTCAGCGGCTGGCAGGGCCTCACCGGCTACGTGCAGGCGCACCTGGGTGAGGGCCCCGTGCAGACCGCGGTGGCCTTCCTCTGCGGCCAGAAGGAGATGGTGCGCGGAGTCATGAGCACGCTCCAGGCCCGCGGCATGCCCGCGGGCGACATCCACCTCAACTTCTGAGCGGAGACGGCGGACGCTACTGAGCGGCGGACGCGCCAGACGCGCCCGGCCCCTGCACGGTGGGCGACTCGTAGCCCACGTCCAGCAGCACCGCCGCCGGGTCGCTGTCTCCGTCGCGGCTGGCCACCTGGGGCGTCCACGCGGCCACGCCCAGCCAGCGCCCGTCCGGGCTGAAGCGCACCCGCCGCACGGACCAGTCGAAGCGGTGCTCGCCACGCGCGGCGGTGTCGCCCTCGGTGAAGAGGTACACGCGCTTGTCCCAGCCGCCGCTGGCCAGCGAGCGCCCATCCGGGGAGATGGCCGCCGTGGCCACCACGCCCCGGTGCAGCGGCCACTTCGCCAGCACCTGGCCGGACTGTGCGTCCACCAGCGCGCCCGCGTTGAAGGGCCCTCGCGGCTCCTCCACGCCCTGGCGCTCGCGCTCGTACACGGCGCGATCCCGCTCCGGCTTCTGCTCCGACAGGCCCACGCCCAGCCGCCGCCCCCGCGCGTCCACCGTGACGTCGCTGACGTGGGCCGGGAAGGCGAACTCCGAGCGCCGCGCGAGCACCAGCGCGTCCACCGTCGCCGCGTCCTCGGGCGGGCCGCCCTTCAACGTGAGCACGGCCTCCTCGGTGACTTCGTCGAAGGTCACCTCCACCCGCTCGGAGAAGGGCGCGCCCAGCACGCCCTGGGTGCCCTGCGGCACGCACGCGTCGCAGACGGCGAGGTCCACGCCCTCCACCCGCATGGACTTGAAGCGCAGCGACTGGGCCCGCGCCAGGCGCGCGGTGATGGTGCCCAGCGGCCCCGGCACAGTGACTGTCTCCTTCAGGAAGGGAACGTCGATGCCCGCCGCCGCGGCCGCCTCGCTGGTGAGGACCAGCGCGGGCGCGCGCGCGTCCAGCGCGAAGGACAGGGGCGCCTTGTCATTCACCGTGCCCCCCAGCACCACGGAGCCGGCGCGCCGCTCGAAGCGCATGCGCGCCTGCCCCGGCCGCAGGCCCTCCACGGCGGTGCGCCAGGCGCGCACGTGCTTGTCCCAGCCGCCCGAGTACAGCGTCCCGTCCGGCGCGAAGGCCAGCGCGCTCACCGGCCCGTGGTGCCCGCGCTCCTCGGAGGCGTACGCCAGGGCCGGCGCCGACAGCACCGTCATCAAGCCCTTGTAGCTGCCCGCCACCAGCCACTGCCCGCTCGGGTGGAAGGCCACCACGGACAGCGGCTCCTCGGTGCGGCGCTCGGCGACGAGCGCGCCGTTGGCCGCGTCGAACAGGCGCACCACGCCGTCCTTGCCCGCGGTGGCCACCCGCGTGCCGTCCGGCGAGAAGGCCACGCCCTCCACGTCGAACTCGTAGGGGTTGATGGCCGGGTCCGCCAGCAGCGTCGGCTCGGCGGCGCCCAGCTCCCAGACGGAGAGGAAGTAGGACTTGCTGCCCAGGCGCGAGTACGCCACGCGGCCGCCCTGGGGCGCGAAGGCCAGGCCCCAGATGAAGTCCTTGTTGTTGAGGACGGCCCTGCGCGACAGGCCCGCGGCGCCGCCGGACAGCCACGTGCCCGGCTCCGCGTCCAGCCGCGCGCTCAGCTCCGGAGACACCCGAGGGGGCGCGTGTGCACAGCCACCACCACCCACCATCACCAGCCCGCCCGCCAGCAGCGCGAACGCCCCCCTCGTCAACGTCATGTCCCAGAGCCTCCTGACGCCGAGGCGGCCTTCTGCCGCTCCTGCTCGACGTTGATTTCCTTGACGCCCTTGTTGTCGATGGACAACAGGAACAGCTCCTTCACCGCCTCGCGCTTCTCGTTGAAGGACGTGCGCCCGGTGGCCCCGTCGAAGTTCTTCAGGTTGGCCAGCGCGTCACGCATCTGCGCGCGGGTGCGCGGCGCATCCTTCTGCTCCATGAGCTGGCGCAACATCCGGCCGGAGTCGTAGCCAATGGCTTCCAGCAGACCCGGGTCGCGGCCCGTCTCCGCCCGGTAGGCCTCCCGGTACTGCTGCACGAAGCGGCGCGTGGCCGGGCGCTGCGAGTCCACGAAGAAGCCGTCCACGTACACCGAGCAGGTGACGAACTTGCCGCCGCGCTCCACCAACTCCGGCAGGCCCGAGCGGCCCTTGGGGCTGCTCCATTGGTTGGCGCCGAAGAGCGTCACCGTCTTCAGCTCCCGCTTGCCCGTCGTCTTGCGGATGCGCTCCAGGTCCCGGGGGTCGCACGCGTTGGTGACGATGTCCTCCACCGCCAGCGCGGGCGCCACCAGGCTGACGCGGCGCCAGTCGTCCGGCATGAAGATGGCGTCGAAGTCGATGATGGGCTCCACGCCGCTCTTCACCTTCTCCAGCGCCTTGCGGCGGCGGAACGCGTCCAGCTTCTCACCCTGCACGTCGCGCAGGCCCTCGATGTAGTCCCCGCGGTCGTCCAGGTAGTAGCGGCCCACCAGCTTCTTGGCCTCGGTGGTGAAGGTCGTCTGGTCGTGCGAGTAGCGCTCCGCCCCGCGCACGGCGCCGCCGCGCGCCACCACCTGGTCCCAGAAGGAGTCCGCCAGCTCCACGCCATAGGGGATGTTCGGATAGAGCAGCGCGAAGCGCTTGTAGCCCTTCACGTTCATCGCGTAGTCGGCGATGGCCTCCGCCTGCGCCGCGTTGGTGAGCATGTTGCGGAACACGAAGCTGCCCAGGTCGGTGATGCCGTCCTGGCGGCTCATGGTCACCAGCGGCACCTGGAGCTCCTCGGCCAGCAGCGCCGCGCGCTTCGAGTCGTCGTTCAGCAGGGGCCCCAGCACCGCGATGGCGCCGTCGTCGAAGGCGAGCTGCTCCATGGACTGGCCCGTCTTGTTGACGTCCCCCTGCGTGTCCTTCACCACCAGCTCCACGCCGCTGCCCTCCAGCCCCAACTGGATGCCGCGCAGCACCGCTTCACCAATGGGCTGGTAGCGGCCCGTCATGGGCAGCAGCACGCCCACCGTGCGCGGGCGGGCCTCCACGCGGCGCGTGGCGCGGGCCAGCAGCTCGCGGGCCTGCGGCGCGAAGGGATGGTTGGGCGCCTCGGCGAGGAAGCGGTTCAGCGTCTCCTCCAGCCGCGTCCAGTCCCGCAGGTGGTAGTAGATGCGGGCCAGCTTGAAGGTGATGACGGGCCACGCCGGGTTGGACGGCGACAGGCCCTCCGCCACGCTGGCGACGTCCGTGAAGCCCGCGCGGCCCTCCACCAGGGCCTCCACCTTGGCCACCGCGTCCGCCTGGGCCTGGGCGCCCTGGGCCCGCCCCGCCTCGTCCACCGCCAGCTTCAGCGCCTGCCCGTAGAGGCCGGCGCCCTCGGCGGCGCGGGCGGCCTCGTTGAGGAGCTGGGTGCGCTCGGCGCCGCTGGCGCGCTCGGCGAGGCTGGTGAGCGTCTGGTACGCGTCACGGTAGGCGCCCACCTCCATGGCGGAGACGGCCAGCTTGTGCTTGGCGTCATCCGCCCGCGCGTAGAGCGGGTTCTCGAAGAGCAGCTCGTTGAAGCTCTTGCGCGCGTTGGCGAAGTCCCTGGATTCAAAGAAGAGGACGCCCGCCTGGTACAGCGCGTCCTGGCCCGCGGTGGTGGCCGGATACGCCTTGCGCACCGACAGGTAGGCCTCCGCGGCCTTCTTCTTGTCCGGGGTGGCGCGGGCCGTCTGCGTGGCCTGCGCCAGCGCCGCGTCGGCGGCGGGGTCCTTCTTCGCCTCCACCGAAGGGCGCTTGGGGAAGGGGTCCCCCGTGGGCAGCTCCCCGCCGCGGTCACCTCCGGCGGGCGTGCGGGAGGAACGAGGGCAGGCCGTCAGCAGCAGGGCCAGGGCGATGACGAGCGAGCGGCGCAGGGTGGGCAGGACATCCATGGCAGGGGCGTGCATAGCAGTGGGGTGCGCCCCCGTCGACACCCGAGCGGGGGGAAGATTCCACGGCCAGAGCCCGCTGTTTTGCAGTGCCCGTGCCCGGGGCCCGCCCGCCGCGGCGCGGCGCCCGGCTGCCCACCAGGCGCGGCACGGTGGCCGCGCTTTCGCGGCCCCGCGCCCGCAACCGTCCTCAGCCGAACAGCTCCTTCACCTTGGCGATGAAGCTCTTCGACTGCGGGTGCGACTCCTCGCCGGAGGCCTCCGCGAACTTCTCCAGCAGGTCGCGCTGCTTCGACGACAGCTCGGTGGGCGTCTCCACCACGACGCGCACGTGCTGGTCGCCCCGCTGCTGGCTGTGCAGGTGGGGGATGCCCTTGCCCTTGAGCCGGAACACCTTGCCGGACTGGGTGCCGCTGGGGACGGTCATCTTCACCTTCCCGTCCAGCGTGGGGACGTCGATCTTCGCGCCCAGCGCCGCCTGCGTGAAGGAGATGGGCACCTCGCAGAAGACCTCGTACTCCTCGCGCTGGAAGAGCGGGTGCTCCTTCACGATGACGGTGACGTACAGGTCCCCCGGCGGGCCGCCCCGGTCTCCGGGCTCGCCCATGCCGGACAGCCGCACGCGCGTGCCGTTGTCCACGCCGCCGGGGATGTTGACCTCGATGACCTCCTCGGAGGGCACCTTGCCGGAGCCCTTGCAGCGCGTGCACGGGTCCGGCACCACCGCGCCCGTGCCGCCGCAGTCACCGCAGGGGCGGGACACCGCGAAGAAGCCCTGGGTGTAGCGCAGCTCGCCGCTGCCGCCGCACGCCGAGCACGGCCGGGGCCCGGTGTTGCTCTTGCTGCCGGAGCCGGAGCAGGTGTCGCACTTCTTCGGCCGGGGAATCGTCACCTTGGGCCGGCACCCGAAGGCCGCCTCCTCGAAGGTGATTTCCAGGTTGTAGCGCAGGTCCGCGCCACGCGAGCTCGTCCGGCGCCCACCCCGGCCACCGCCGAAGATGTCGCCGAAAATCTCACCGAAGATGTCGTTGATGTTGACGCCCTGGAACCCGCCCCCGGCGCCGCCGAAGCCCTCGAAGGGGTTGCCCGCGTGCCCGAAGCGGTCGTACTTCGCCCGCCGCTCGGGGTCGCTCAGCACCTCATAGGCTTCCGAGGCCTCCTTGAACTTCTCCTCGGCCTCCGAGTTCCCCGGATTCCGGTCCGGGTGGTACTGCAGCGCCACCTTGCGGAACGCGCTCTTGAGCTCCTGCGCGGAAACAGACTTCTGGACGCCCAGGACCTCGTAGTAGTCGCGCTTCTGACCCGCCGCCGCTGCTGGCATCGATTACAACCCCTGGAATTTGCTGTGCTTTTCTACGCTGCGTAAAATCTCGAGTCACTATAACGCAGCGAAACGCACCGGCAATCCAGCGGGGACACGCGCCGCCCGCGCCCACCCGGTGCCAGGCGGGCATCCGGGCGGGTGGCGTGGCGGGAAGGAGGGAACCCGTCAGACGGTCCACACGCGGTTGGCCGTCAGCTCCATGCGGGCCAGCCTGCGTTTGAGCCCCGGGTCCACCGCGCCGGTGGAGGCCCACTTGGGCACCACGAAGTGGAGCTCCGCGTTGTACAGCTTCGCGGCGCTGGCCAGCAGGCTCCAGCGGTTCTCCGCCGTGGGGTCTTCCACCATGTGCGGGGTGACGATTTCCAGGATGATGGGCGTGCGAGCCGAATCCGACTGCCGGCAGGTGAAGTCGGGCCGGTGGTCCTCGATGGTCCCCGACAGGATGGGAGGAGGCATGAACCCGGGGAGGCGCGCCTTGATGTCCGTGTACCCGATGGTCCGGAAGTACTCGGCCATCAGCCACAGGAGCCGCCGGCGCTCCTCGTCCTCCACCACCGGCTCACAGCCCGGATTGAACAGGGCCTCTTTTTCGTTATTGGTTTCCATGGCTCCCCTGAACCTGTCCGCAGGGTTGAAGGTGGGCAATGGAACTGGCCCGTGCGCTGCAGGCGCCCGGTGGCAGGGCAGCCGACAGGGCACCACCCTCCAGGACCCGGTAGCCTTGGACCTTCTGGCGACTCAGTGACAGAGTCCGCCGCCGAACAGTGGCTCCCCGTCCTTCTTCACACGTCTATCGCCGGCTCCTCGGCTACCTCCGCCCGTACCGGTTGCTGCTCGCCGCGGGCATGAGCGCGTCGGTGGCGGCGGCCATCGCCACGTCCGCCTATGCCTGGGTGGTGGGCCCCCTGCTGCGCGCGGTGCTCACCGACGCGCCCGTCACCGTCGCCGGGGTGTCCCTGCCAGGGGATGCCCTGCTCAAGCGCCTGCCCCTGCTCGTCGTCGCCGTGGCGGTGGTGAAGGCCACCGCGCAGTTTCTCCAGGGCGGGCTGATGCAGCGGCTGGGGCAGCGGGTGATGGCGGACCTGCGCGGCTTCCTCTACGGACGGCTGCTCGGCCAACCTCCCGCGTTCTTCGAGCGGCGGCACTCCGGCGAGCTCCTGTCGCACTTCACCGCGGACGTGCCCCTGGTCGAGTTCTCCGTGACGCAGGCGCTCACGTCCTACGTGAAGGACGGGCTGCAAATCATCGCGCTGCTCGTCACCTGCTTCCTCATCGACGAGACGCTGTTCCTCTTCACCTTCGTCGTGGTGCCGGTGACGGTGCTGCCCATCAACCGCTTCGCGCGCTCGCTGAAGAAGGTGGCCGCGCGCTCGCAGGAGCGGCTGGGCACGTTGACGGCGCTCACCGCCGAGCAGCTCCAGAACCTGCCCGTGGTGCAGGCCTTCCGCGGGCAGCCGCGGGCGCTGGAGGCCTTCGAGGTGGAGGCGGACAAGTACCTGGGGGAGATGCGCCGCTCGCTCTTCCTGCGCGGCGCGGTGAGCCCCACGGTGGAGCTGCTGGGCATCGCCGGCGTGGCGCTGGCGGTGGCCTGGGGCGCGCGCGCGGTGGCGGCGGACCCCGCGCTGGCCGGACGGCTGCTGTCCTTCATGGCCGCCGCGCTGCTCCTGTACCAACCCGTGAAGTCGCTCAGCGGCACGCTGTCGCAGGTGCTGACGGGCCTGGCCGCCGCGGAGCGCCTCTTCGCCATGGCGGACGAGCCGTCCCCGCCGGACGTGGGCGACGCCGCGGGGCCCCTGTCACGCGAGCTGCGGCTGGAGGGCGTGCGGGCCACGTACGCGGACGGGCGCGAGGCGCTGCGCGGGGTGGACCTGGTGGTGCCCGCCGGCGCGCGCGTGGCGCTGGTGGGCCCCTCCGGCGCGGGCAAGACGACGCTGTTCTCCGTGCTGCTGGGCTTCCTGCCCACGTCGGGCGGGCAGGTGCTGTGGGACGGCGCGCCCATGACGGGGCTGAAGCCGTCCAGCCTGCGCGGCCAGGTGGCGTGGGTGCCCCAGGAGCCGGTGCTCTTCTCCGGCACCGTGCGGCACAACCTGCGGCTGGGCCGCCCCGAGGCCACGGACGACGCGCTGTGGGAGGCGCTGCGGCTGGCGCACGCGGACGACTTCGTCCGCTCGCTGCCCGGGGGCCTGGATGAACCCGTGGGCGAGCGCGGCGGCAGGCTGTCCGGCGGACAACGGCAGCGGCTGGTGCTGGCGCGCGCCTTCCTGTGCCGGCCGTCGGTGCTGCTGCTGGACGAGCCCACCAGCGCGCTCGACGCGGCGAGCGAGGCGGCCGTGGGTGAAGGGCTCGTGGCCTTGATGAAGGGGCGCACGGTGCTGGTCATCGCGCACCGGCTGTCCACGGTGCGCGACGCGGACCTGATTGCCGTGGTGGAGGGCGGCCGCGTGGTGGAGGCCGGCACCCACGCGCAGTTGTTGGCCCTGCGGGGTCGCTACACCCAGCTCCTGGGCGAGGGCGCCGTCGCGGCCTGAGCCGGCGCGCCCCCTGGCCGCTGCCGGACACCCACCCGCTTCCGGCCTTGCACCCTCACCGCCGCTCTGCCAGCGTCCCTCGCTGATTCGATGCGTCCCCGGGAGCCGCTGTCCCTCAACGCCTTGCTGCTCGTCCCCGCGCTGGCGCTCGCGGCCCTGGCGTGTGTGGCGGTGTCAGCCCGGCAGGGGGCCCTGGCCACCGCGGCCACGTTGACGCTGCTGCTGCTCCCCATCCTCTTCCGGTTGTGGACACGCACCTGGTACCGCGGGCTGGTGCTGCGCGGTGTCGGCGTCTTCCTCATCGGCATGCACGTGCCCCTGCTGCTGGCCGGCGTCCTCGCCTACGGCCGCATCGGCTGCGCCGAGGGCGGGTGCCCCAGGCTCTACCTGATGGGTGTGCTCGTCTCTCCTGTCGCGGGAGCGCTGGCGAGCGTCATCTACTGGCTCGTGGGTCGTCCCCCGGTCTAATTTCACAGGCTTCACCGGAGAGACTACTCTCTCCTGAAATGCTTGTTCCGCTCCGGCTTCGTCTTGCGCCCGGCCTTTTCGTGGCGTCGGCCGTGCCCATCACAGTGTTCGTGTGGTGCTTCACCCTGGGCCCCCTGTTGGATGGGGTGGACGGGGTGTGGCGCGCGCTCCAGGCGGCCGGGCCCTTCGCCGCGCTGGTGGTGATGGCGCTGGTGCTGGAGGTGCCGCTGCTGTCGGTGGCGTTGTGCAGCGCGGGCATGGAGCGGCGGGTGCCCGTGTCGGCGATGCTGGGCCTGGCCACGCTGCCGTGGATGCTGGGGTTGATGGGCACCGAGGTCCTGATGGACCGGGTGGTGGCGTCCCTGCCCCGCCTGGACACGGTGGAGGCGGGGCTCGTGCTGGCGGTCAGCACGGGAGAGGCCATGGCCCCGCGGATGCTGGGCGCCTGGACGAGCACCGCGCTGCTGCTGGGGCTGGCCCTGGGGCAGATGCTGGCGCACTTCGGGCCTTCGGGCTTCCGGGAGGACGCAAGCTCCCGCAACCGGGGCCTGCTGCTGGCCAGCGGCGTCTCCGCGTCCCTGGCCTCGGTGGCCATGGTGGGCGCGCTGGAGGCACGCCACCTGCTCAACTTCCTCACCAGCCTGGCGCGGATGCCGGAGGCGGAGCGCGCGGAGCTCATCGCCACGGGGCTGGCGGCGACGGCGAACCTGCGCGCGCTGCGGTGGACCTGCACCGGCGTGCTGACGGTGCTGGGCCTCACGCTGATGGCCCGGCGGGCCGGCGAGGACGCCCACACGCCGCTGGGCTGGTCCGCCCGGCTGGTGCCCGCCACCGCGGTGGCCGTGCTGCTGGTGCTGGACGCCCACCCGGTGAGCTCCGCCACCGAGCACGCGCCGGTGGCCATCCCCGCCGAGCACGGAGAAGGCCCCTCGGGCCGCATGCCCCGGCCGCCGACGGGCGACGCGCCTCCAACTCAGCCCATCAAGATGAACGCCAGCATCCCCAGCCCCACCAGCAGCCCCAGGGCGAGCACCCACAGCATCATCATGCCCTCACCGGGCCGCACCACGGGAGGCGTGACGTCCTCCGCCGTCGCGGGCGGCGGCACGTCGAAGACGGCCTGAGCGGCCACCACCGGCGCCTCGACGGCGGGCAGCGTCGGCTCCGAGGGACGGGCCAGGCCCCCCTTCATCTCCAGCCCCTCGCGCGCCAGCGCCAGCACGCGCTGCATGTGGAGCAGGTAGCGGTCCTGCCCCGTGTACGTGCCCATGGCGAGCGCGGCGCGCATCAGCCGCTGCGGCGCCAGCTCCGGGTCCGTCTGGACCACCGCCGCGGCCGTGGGCCTGCCGCCGCCGCGCTCCAGGTAGCCGGTGCGCACGCCCTCGCCGCTGGCCCACACGTAGTGGTCCTCCAGCAGCGTGAGCTCCTGCCGGCGCACGCGCCCCTCGGAGTCCACCAGGGACATCAGCTCCGCGCCGTCCGGACACAGGTGCCAGACGGTGCGCAGTCCATTTTCGCCCGGCGGGCCTTCCACCGCGTGGACGCGGTAGAGCGCCTGCACCGCGGTCTTCAACGTCTCCACGGAGGTTTCTGCCATGTGTGAACGGAGACTAGGGGCGGCGGTCCCGAAACGGAAGACGGCCCACCGCTCGTCTGCCTGGCGCCCCCGCTCCTCTCGCACCGGGAGGCGCCCTACTGTTCACAGCAGGAGGCTTCACCATGGCCATCACCCTTCCGGATGCGCCCATCGACGCGCCCTTCGAGGTTCCCACCAACCGCCCCGAGGTCACGGATGAGCCCACCGACGCCTTCATGAAGGCGCAGGTGAGCTGGGACGGCTGGGCCGCCCACGGCGGTGGCCACGTCCCGGAGGACTACACCTGGGACTCCAACCCCAAGGAGCGCCAGGACGAATTGATGGGGGAATGGCCCGGCGAGACATGAAGCCGCGTGCGCCCGCCTGCCCGCTGTGCTTAGCGTGCCCGCCCACATGAGCCGTTCCCGTGACAGAGGTGCTGACTTCCAACGCCACTTCGAGGGCGCCCAGACGCTCGACGGCCTGCTGGACCTGGCCGGCAGCGCGCTGGACAGCGCCCAGGTGCTCGAGCGCATGCGGGCCGCCCACGCGGAGGGCACGGCGTCCAGCGACGCCATCCCCGCCCTGTTCGACGAGGAGCCCCGCTTCCCCTCGCCCGAAATCGCGCTGCGCCTGTACCAGAACCTGCTGGGCCTCTGGGAGCTGGTGGCGGAGGGGAAGCGCGTCCGGCTGGACGACGAGGCCCGCCCGCCCCGCCCGAAGAAGGTGAAGCCCACCGCGCCCACGCCCTTCCACCCCGGAGCGCCCTCTGGCGAATTCGTCGAGGCGGCCTGGCGTTACCTGGAGGACGACGCGAAGGCGCGCACGCGCTTCACCCACGCCTTCGAAAACCGGCAGGACGCGCTGCTGGGCGCGCTTGACGCGGCGGCGCTCACGGACGAAGGATATGGCGTCGCCCGCCACCTGCTCCTCGAGCTGTACGCCATGCTGGAGCTGGGCTGGCCGCCGGGACTCACGTCCGTCCAACCGGCGGTGCTGGAGGCGGACACGGATGCCCCGCCAGTGCCCCAGCCGCTGAAGGACTACGCGGACGAGGCGCTCTTCGAGGCGGAGCAGGACGAGGAGCAGCCCCTGCCCTCCCAGGAACTGGAGGTGGTGCGGCGCCTCGTCCATCGCGGACTGGCGGCGCTCTGGGGCGCTCGCAAGGAGAGATGAAGGATGGCCGACGAGAAAAAGCGCTCCAAGAGCTGGCGTGAAATCGACGCGGGGCGCGGCAAGGGCAGCAAGTACACGTCCCGCCAGGACGACCCGGCGCAGCAGAAGCTGGAGCGCAGCGCGAGCTACCAGAAGTACAAGGCCGCCGCGGACGCGCTCTTCACCGGCGGCGAGCTGCCCGAGGGCCTGGCGAAGACGTTCGACCCCGAAGGCAAGCGCAAGGCCCAGAAGCAGGCCATGCAGAAGGTGACGGAGTCCGACACGCGCGCCGACTGGGTGAAGGCCGTGGTGGACTACCTGGAGAAGTACCCGGAGCTGCCGGAAGACGCGTACTTCCTCGACAGCCTGCTGGACCACCCGCGCGAGCGCATCGTCGACAAGGCGCTGGCGAAGCTGGAGGCGCTCGGGGAGGAAGGCAAGCTGAAGACCAAGGTGCCGCAGAGCCTGGACCAGCGCCTGAAGTCCGTGGAGCTGACCAGCATGGACCCGGACATGCAGGGCCGCGCCAAGGCGCTGCGCGAGAAGCTGCGCGCCTGAGCGCCGCCAGGCTTCAGCGCACGACGGCGGCGGGCGCGGACGGCGGCGGCGGCACGCCTGGGCCGCCGCGGTACACCAGCACCACCGCCCGCTGGTTCGCCTCGCCCGCGTCGTGCACCACGCGCAGCTCCTCGCCGGCGCGCACGTAGAAGGACGTCTCCCCTTCCGCCAGCCGCCACCCCGCGCGCTTGAGCGCGTCCGCGTAGAAGGCGTCCACCGCCTCGCCGGAGAGCGGGACGTGGAAGGCGAGCGTCCGCGAGCCCTCGCTGTTGACGCGCAGCACCTGGCTGGCCCGGGGCGGCATGGGCGCGAAGTCCCCCGCCGCCGCCGGGTCCCTGCGCAGCGCGTGGTTGGCCTCCCCCAGGTACAGCAGGGTGGTGCGGTCCGGCCGCGGCTGGAAGATGACGGTGTAGGTGATGCCCCGGTGGCCGTCGATGGCGGTGAGCATCACCGCGCCGCTGGCGAGCTGCGGCTGCTCATGCCCGGGTGGCACGTGCAGGCCCGCCTGGAGGAAGGCGTCCGCGAAGCGCTGCACCAGGGCGTCCATCCGCTCCTTCGCGTGCACCGCGCGCAGGGCGACGGGGATGCCCGCGGCCTCGACGATTTCGCTCGCCTCGACGGTGTCGATGACCTGCACCCGGGGCCAGGCGAAGCGCGGGCGCGAGGGGACCCCGGGCGGCGTCGCGTTCGCGGCGGGCGGCTTGCCCGCCGCTGGGCCCGGCGCCACGACGGGTGGCTTGCTCGCGGCTGGACCTCGAGCCACGACGGGTGGCTTCGCGGCCGTGACCTGCGCCGCCACGGGCGCCGTGCCCAGCAGGCACACGCCGGCCAGCAGCCGACGACGCCACGTCAACGCGACACCCCGAGCCAGTGGTTCGCCCGCCCCACGTTGTGCGAGCGGATGTTCGGCGCGTCGAAGGGAGACGTCTCCCAGCGCGTCTGGCCGCCGGCGTGCGTGGCGCCGAGGTTCTCCTCGTAGTTGTCCTCCTCGCCGCGGAAGCTCATGAAGAACTGGTCCTCGTTGACGCCGGCGGCGCCCGTGAGCGCCGCCAGCGCGGAGCCGGCGCTGCCGCCAGCGCCGTTGGCGCGGTACACGCGCTGCGTCCACTCGTAGTAGTCGGGATTGGCGCAGCGGCGCGCGCCGTCGATGTTGAGCGCGCAGGCCCGGCCCTCGGCCACGCCGGCCAGGCCCCAGTCATCCAGGAGCATGCCGAAGCGCGCCGTGCAGCGGCCCCCCGAGGCGCGCCCGGCGGCGCACACCGTGAAGGCATCCGCGATGCGGCGCTGGGACACCTGGAAGAACCCCTCCCGGCCCTCCTCCAGATAGCGCCCGATGCGTACGCCGCGAATGCGCGAGGACGCGGTGCACCCCATGCCCTGCGTGCCCATGACGAGGGTGCCCGCCAGGTCCGGGTCCGCGTCCGCCATGGAGAGGCCGTACAGGGCGCCCGGCAGCTCCGGGCGGCAGTCCACCTGGATGGGCTGCGCGCGCGCGATGGCCTGCTGCACGGCCACGGGCGTGCGGCCCATGCGCTGGCGTCCGTCGAAGTCCGCGTAGCGGCCGTTGGCCTCCGCCTCCGCGCCCAGCACGGTGCCCCGCCGGCCCCACTCGTTGTCCTGCGGGTCGTGCATGACGCGGCCGGTGGCGTTCCACATGGCGAAGTTGGCGGCCTCCTGCACCTTGAGCGTCAGCGCGCCCACCTCGGCGAAGTAGATGCCGAACAGCAGGATGGTGACGAACACCATCACCCCCAGCGCCGTCTCCACCAACGACTGGCCTCGTGCGTGGCGAGCCCGCATGTCAGTAGCCCCTGTCGCCGGGGCCACCGCCCCGGTAGCCCACGGAGTGCAGCTCGCGCAGCGTCCGCGCGTGCCCGGTGAAGCCCGCGGCGCCCAGGCTGTCCGCGGGCCGGTCATCCCGGGCGCCCTCCGCGCTCACCAGCGTGGCGCGCCAGAAGGGGTTGAGGAAGTTGGGGGGCTCGCGCCAGCCGCCGCCCTGCGCCGCGGCCCGGGGCCGGTGGTAGTAGACCTGCCCCGCGGCGAGCGCCACCTGGTTGCGGTGCACGTCCTCGCGACCCGTGGGGCGGATGCGGCCCAGCGGGCTGCTGTTGTCGAACTCCGCCTCCGTCTCCCCGAAGCGGAAGCGGAAGAAGAGGTTCCACGGGTCCGGGCGGGCCCGGCGCTCCGCGCTCGCGTAGTCCCGGTACAGCATGCTGTACAGCTTGGGCTGGCCGTAGTGGTTGGACGCGCCCGCGTGCAGCTCCTCCACGTTGTAGCCGATGGAGTAGGGCCAGATGCCGGGGCACACGACGCACGCGCCCAGCGTGTGCGTCTCATAGGGCGGCGTCCCGTCCTCCGGCATCTGGCCCGGGGGCAGGCGCGCGCCGTAGACGTGCTGGTCCTCGTGCGTCTGCTCCTCGTCGGACATCACCCACGCGTCCGTGGCGATGGGCGGGAGCGTCGGCGGGGTCGCGCAGCGCGTGGGGATGACGACGCGCCCGTGGTCATGCGCCGTGGAGTTGCGGCCCGACACGGTGTGGTATGACGACGAGTCCATCTGCGACACCGAGCCGTAGCGGCGGAAGCTGATGGAGACGGCGGCGCCGCCGGTGCCGAAGCTGGCGGTGCCTCCTGGCCGGTTGTGGACCCACGTCCACCCCATGCTCCCCATGGTGGCGTTGAGCGCGGGGGTGCCGCCGCCCGCGGGACACAGCGTCCCGTCGCCCACGCCACAGCCATAGGTGCCCGCCTTGATGGACTGGATGACGGCGTCGCGCTCCGGGACGTCGTTGCCACCATTGAGCTCGGAGAAGCTCTTGGCCGCGCCCGCGGGAGGGGCCTGGAGCTCCGGGCTCACCGCCCCCGCGACGCGCTGGGCGAGCGCCTGCCCCGCGATGTGCTCGCTCAGCAGCTTGCCGTAGATGTTGAGCCCGGCCCGGAACATGTTGCCGGCCCGGCCCTGGAGCTGCTGCACCTGCGTGGCGGCGGCCGCGTCCGCGGCGAACCACACCGGCGGCGGGATGGTGCCGGGGCAGGCCACGTCGTGCGCCGCGTACGTCTGGCTGCTGTGGCTGATGAGCGACTGGGTGCCGGCCATGGCCACCATGTGCGCCACCTGGGCGCGGTTCATCACCGCGATGGCGTTGAACGCGCGCGCCGTGGCCACCGCCTGGCTGTAGGCGGCCGCGTCCGCGGCCATCTGGATTTCGACGCGCTCCTTGGCGCGCATGCCGAAGCCCAGCGTCATCAACACCATCAACGCCAGCAGCAGCAGCGTCAGCGCGAACAGCACCAGCGCCTGACCGCGCCGCGGACGCCTCACGAGCCGTGGAGATTGCACGCGGGTCCTCCCATGAAGTACTCGGACATGACGGGCGTCATCATCCGCATCGCCGCGTTGACCTGGATGGGGAACACGAAGTGCCCCTGGTCGCTCCAGCGCAGCATGCGGGTGCCCAGATCGCCGCCGGGCCAGCCGTCGCGGCCCAGGGTGGCGTCCGTCTCTCCCCACCACGCGGAGCGCCGCTGCACCGGCATCAGCGGGTTGGCCGCCGTGTAGCGCCGCAGCCGGAAGTGGGCCAGCAGCATGCGGTTCATCACCCAGTTCGCGAAGGGGATGCGCATGTAGTACCAGGCCACCATGCGGATCTCCAACGTGCGCGCCCGCAGCGCCGCCGCGTTGTCCGTGGGCTGGTCGAAGAGCAGGTCCTCGCCCCCCGTCAGCTCCTGCGCCCAGCCGGCATCCGGAGACTCCCGGACGATTTCAATCATCGGCTCGTTGAACTCGTTGCCGTAGGAGCTGCGCACCCGGTAGTGGTTGTGACGCCGGGGCGAGAAGGCCGCCGCCAGCGCCTCCGCGCTGTCCGTGCGCGCCACCGTGGGCAGCATCGTCACCATGGCCGCGTGCATCATGGGCAGGCAGTTGCCGTGGTTGATGCTCCCCGCGCGCACCGCCCGGTACGCCGCCACCTGCGCCAGGATGCGCGCCTGGAGCATCATGAAGAGCTGCAGCGTCCCCAAGATGAGGAACACCACCAGCGGTAGGGTGATGGCCGCCTCCACCGCGGCCTGTCCCGACTGACGTCGTGTACGTGGGGTGCCCCGGTGGATCATACGAGCCTCCACCATCCTATTTCTCGTTGATTGAGGAATCGGTCAAATGGCCCGCACCGTTGAAGACGCGCGATTTCACTGAGAGAACAAAAGCGGTAATCCTCGAAGTCTCAGCAACCCGGCATCGCGCGTCCATCAACGGACACTTGCCGGGGCGCGTCAGCGGTTGAGCACGAAGCCGCAGGCGGAGTCGAGCACCACCTTGGCGCCCGCCAGGGCCTCCAATAGCCGGGTGTAGTGGGCGCGCTCGGCGTCCAACTGCGCCTCCACGGCCTCGGCGGAGAGGCCCTGGTGTCCCAGGGACAGGCGCTGGCGGGCCACGGCCGCGTCCCGCTCGGCTTCAATGGCCTTGCGCGCCTGGGCGGCCAGCTTCGCCAGCTCCGCCTCCGCGGCCTTCTGGCCCACGGGCACCGCCGCGTCCACGAAGTCCGCGAAGCCCGGGAAGGCGAGCGACACCTCGTCGCCCTTGAGCGACTTGCCCTCCTTCTCCAGCGCGGGCAGCAGCGCGGGCTCCGCCTTGGGCTTCCCGCCCGCGTCCGCCACGGCGACGTGCACCAGCGTGCGGGTGAGGAAGCGGGCGAGCTGGCGGCTGGGCACGCGGGCGCCGGGCGAGGTGTCCTCCGGCTCCGGGAGCTGGACGTGGAAGAGCAGCTCCACGCCGCGCCCCTTCAGCGGTCCGCGCCGCTCGATGAAGCGGAAGGCGCTGCGGCCATGGGGGCCGTCGCGCAGGAAGCCGAAGAGGGCCTCCACCAGCGGGTGGCCGGTGGCGAAGTACTCCAGCTCCTCCGCCTCCACCGCGGTGTCGCGCCAGAAGGTGCCGAGCTGGGTGCGGTCCTCCATCACGTCGATGCCCGGCAGCCCGTCCACCTTCAGCGCGTGGCCGAACTGGAAGGCGACCTGGAAGGCCTCCACCTGCTCGTCGGTGTCCACGCCGATGCCCACCCGGCGCGCCAGCTCCGTCACCGTCTCCTCCAGCCGCTCGTCCAAATCACGCGCGATGCCCCACAGGCCATCCTCCACGCTGGACGCCTCCGCCTCGTCGTCCTCGTCCGCCTCGATGCCCATGCGCTCCTGGGCGCGCTTCACCAAGCGCTCCACCGCGGGCTGGTCGAAGCTGCGCACGTCCAGCAGCGGGTCATACGCGCGCTTCACCTGCGCGCGCGCCGCCTCCACGCGGGCCTTCAGCTCCTGCGCGTAGGCCATGCGGGCCTCGCGCGGCAGCAGCGCCAGCTCGGCCAGCCGCGGCTCCACCTCCTCCAGCACCGCGTCCAGGCCGCCCACCGTCTCGCCGAAGACGCCCACCGCGTCCGCCAGCAGCATGAGCACGTCGGAGGCCAGCGTGCCCGCCGGGTCGAAGACGTGAATCTCCACCGGGTGCGTCTGGCCAATGCGGTCCAGGCGGCCAATGCGCTGCTCCACCGTGGCCGGGCTCCAGGGCAGGTCGTAGTGCACCAGGTGGTGCGCGAACTGGAAGTTGCGGCCCTCGCCGCCCACCTCCGTGCACAGCAGCACCCTGGGCCCCTCCGGGTCGCGGAAGCGCGCCACCTGCCGGTCGCGCTCCACCAGGGGCAAGTCCCCGTGGTAGCCCAGCGCCTCCACGCCCTCGCGGCCCAGCTCGGACTGGAGCGTGTCCAGCGTGTCGCGGCTCTCCGTGAAGACGAGCACCTTGGCCCCAGGCTCCGCCTTCCAGACGCCGCGCAGCACGCCCAGGAAGGCGCTGAACTTCGCGTCTCGCGCCGGCAGCCGCAGCGCGTCCGCGTGGCCCTTGAACACGGGGTTGGCGCGCACCGCGCCCGCGAAGGCGGCGGGGCTGGACTCCAGGCGGCGCAGCACGTTGCCCAGCGCCGCGCCGCGCAGGCTGGCCCCGGCGAGCACCGCCAGCGCGGCGTCGCGGACCCGCAGCTCCTCGGCGGGCAGCGTCACCGGGTGGCGGTGCAGCCGGCGCGTGGAGAAGCCGCCCACCACCGCGCGGCGGTTGCGCACCAGCCTGTCACTGAGGCTGTACGTCTCCGCCAGGTGCTGGAGCAGCGCGTCCCGGTCCTTCAGGGAGGACAGCTTCGCGTCCTCGGGGAAGCGCCTGGCCAGCGCCTGCACCGCGGCGGACGGCTTGCCGCCCTCCATCAGCGCGCGCACCGCGGCGGACAGCTCCTCCTGGCGCTTGAGCCGCTCCTCGAAGCCCGCCACGGTGGGCGCCGTGGCCGCGTCGATGAGCGTGAGCAGCCCGTGGTACTCCGCCGGGTCCAACTGCATGGGCGTGGCGGTGAGCAGCAGCAGGCCCCAGGTGTTCTTCGCCAGCACCTGCGCGGCCTCGAAGGCGCGCTCGCCCTTGAGGTGGTGCGCCTCGTCGATGATGACCAGGTCCCAGAAGGCGTCCTCGCCGGCCAGCGCGCGGCGGTGCTCCTCGCCGCGCTGGAGCATCTCCAGGCTCGTCACCACCAGCGGGAAGCGCGCCCAGGGCGACACCTCCGGCGCCTCCTTGAGGGACTGCGCGTAGCGGTCCGAGTCCATCAGCGTGAAGAGCTGGTTGAACTTGTGGAACAGCTCCACCAGCCACTGCACGGTGAGGTGGCTGGGCGCCACCACCAGGCAGCGGCGCGCCAGCCCGGACAGGCGCAGCGCGCTGAACACCATGCCCGCCTCAATCGTCTTCCCCAGGCCCACCTCGTCCGCCAGCACGAAGCGCGGACGGCTGGCGGACAGCACCCGCTGCACCACGCCCACCTGGTGGGGCTTCACCATGATGCGGCTGGCCAGCAGCGCGCCCAGGGCGTCACAGCGGCGCTCGTCGTCCAGCATCAGGGCCTGCTTGCGCAGCGCGAAGGCCCTGGCGTCGCCCACGCGGCCCTCGCGCAGGGTGGACAGCAAATCCGAGCGGGGCGGCAGCGCGCGCAGCGAGGACTCCGGCAGCTCGTCCTCCTCGTCGTTCTCCGCGTAGCGCAGCACGTAGCGGCGCAGGCCGCGCGCGCCCGGCTCCTCGCGCACCACCAGCGCCAGGCGGCCCTTGTAGGTGATGACCGGCTCGCCCGGAGGCAGCGGGTACTGCACCAGGGCGCCGCCCTTGGTGGACACCAGCACCGGGGCGTCCTCCCGGGCGGGGAAGACGACGAGCGCCTTGGCGCCCTCCTCGTGCAGCGACAGCAGATGCCCCACACCCCATTCGGGCTGCGGGAGGTAGCGGACCTTCGAACCTTCGACGAGAGACATGGAACGTCCGCTCATAACCCCCTGTCCGGGTGAAGGCCATTCCATGACGGCCTCCCCGTAAGGGACTCCGCTTATCCGGCGCCCGCGCTGGAGGCCCGCAGCGCCCGTTCCGGCGCCCCTGGGGCGGCCCTGCCCCGTCCAGCAGGACGATGTCCTCCAGCGTGCAGTCTGGGTGATGCTTTCCTCACCGACGGCACGCCCGGAAGGGTGCCTTGGGGGGGAGTCACCACATGATGCGCCGTTGGACGTTCGCTCAGCGAGTGAGCGCGGGCCTGTCCGCCTGCCTGTTCGCCGGATTGCTGCTGCTCGCGACGCTGCTGTCGGCCGTCTACGTCCAGGCCACCCAGCCCACCGGGCACGGCGCGGTGCCGGAGGCCGTGCTGGCGGGGCTGCTGGGCCTGTCCTGCGTGGCGGCGCTGGGCTTCGTGCTCCACCGCGCGCTGGCGCCCCTGCACGCGCGCCACGAGTCCAGCGAGCAGCACCTCCAGCTCCTCATGGACGGGGTGACGGACTACGCGCTGTGCTTCCTGGACCGCCACGGCCGGGTGACGGCGTGGAACGCGGGCGCCGAGCGCCTCACGGGCTGGGCGGAGGCGGAGCTGGCCGGACGCGACCCGGACCGCGTCTACCCGGAGGACCAGGTGGCGGCCGGCGTGCCGCGCGCCCACCGCGAGCGGGCCGCGCGCGAGGGGCGCCTGTTGGCGGAGGGCTGGCGGGTGCGCCGCGACGGCAGCCGCTTCTGGGCGGAGACGCTGCTCACCGCGCTGTACGACGCGCACGGGCGGCTGCGCGGCTTCGTGAAGGTGACGCGCGACATCACCGAGCGCCGCCGCATCGAGCGGGCCCAGGCGCTCTTCGCGGAGGCCGGCCGCGTGCTCCAGCCGCTGTCCGGCGCGCGCGAGGTGGGCGAGGCCCTCACCCGGCTGTGCGTGCCCGAGGTGGCCGACGCCTGCATCCTCTTCCTGCCCACCGCGGATGGCTCGGTGCGCCCGCACGCGGTGGCCTGCGCGGACACCGCCGCCACCAGCCGCATGTGGGAGCCGCTGCTGCGCTGCCCCGAGGACGGCGAGGTGGGGCCCTCCCGCGTGGTGCGCACGGGCCGCAGCGAGCTCTTGCCGGAGCTGGACGGCGCCCGCCTCCCTCAAGCGCTGGTGGGCAGCGCGCACGGCGAGCTGCTGGGCGCGCTGGGCGTGACGTCCGCCCTCACGGTGCCGCTGGCGGTGGGCTCGCGCGTGCTGGGCGCGCTGTGCCTGCTGTCCACCGGCACGCACCGCCGCTTCGGGGAGCTGGACCGGGCCTTCATGGAGGAGCTGGCGGCGCGCGCCGCGCTCGCGCTCGACAACGCCCGGCTGCTGGCCCAGGCGCAGGACGCGCTGGAGCTCATCGGCGTCGCCGCGCATGATTTGGGCAACCCGCTCAGCTCGCTCCAGCTTCGGCTGCGGCGCCTGTCCATGCAGAGCGCCGGCACGCCCGACACGCGGCTGCGGGAAGGCCTGGCCGGGGCCGAGGGCGAGACGCGGCGCCTGGGCCGGCTGGTCCACAACCTCCTGGACCTGTCCCGCCTGTCCGCCGGCCGCATGGTGCTGGACACGGAGCCGCTGGACCTGGCGCACCTGGTGCGCGAGGTGGTGGAGCGCCACGGGGACCAGGCCCACGCCGCCGGCTGCGCCCTCAGCGTCCGCGTGGACGAGGGCGCCACCGGCCAGTGGGACCGGCAGCGCCTGGACCGCGTCGTCACCAACCTGCTCAGCAACGCCCTCAAGTTCGGCCGCGGCCAGCCCGTGGAGCTGCGCGTCCAGGCGGACGCCCACTGCGTCCGCTTCTCCGTCCGCGACCGCGGCATCGGCATTGGCGTGGAGGCGCAGCAGCGCCTGTTCCACCGCTTCCAGCGCGTCCACTCCGGCGGCCAGCACCCGGGCACCGGCCTGGGCCTCTACATCGTCCGCCAGCTCGTCGAGGCCCACGGGGGCACCATCCGTGTCCAGAGCAGGGCCGGAGAAGGCGCGGAATTCACAATTGAGCTTCCTCGCAGGACCCACAAGGAATCCTGCTCGGTGAATGAAGCACAGGTATGACGTTGTAGGAGCGCTGCCCCGCGGGGCTGCCTTTCATCTCCTTGAAAACACAGCGGGTTCGACTCCGGGTGGATTGTTTTCCCAGAAGTTGAACAAATCTGCTGGTTGCAGATAATCTTCGTACGGCTAAAAAGGCTCGAACCGGGGAAACCCGGAAACGGGAGAGGCCCGGCCCACACCGCCCCACAGGCGACGGGCTACACGGCCCACTGGCCCACGGCGCCATGCCGGCGTCGGCTTTTACACGTACGAGGAGTTGCACCATGGGTGGACTTGGAGCCCCCCGGGCCCTGCTCGCGTCGCTCGCGGGGCTGCTGCTCGCCTGCGGCGGACAGGAGACCCTGGACGACGCCGTGCTGGACGCGCGGCCGCCGGAGCAGACCTCGCTGGACGCGCTCGCGGTGGACCCGGGCTCGCGGGACACCGCCGCGAAGGACGCGCGGGACGCGGACAAGGCGCTGCCGGGCGCGGACACCCAGTTGCTGTTCGGCGGGTGGCCCTGGCCCGCGAAGACGCCCGCGGTGGGGCTGGCGCTGGAGGTGGAGAACGGCGTGGGCACGCCGCTGCGCGTGCAGAAGGGCGCCACCTTCTTCATCAACCAGATTGATATCCGGTCCTTCGTCACCGCCACCCGGGACCAGGGCCTGCGCAACCTCATCGCGCAGAGCGACTTCGGCGGCCTGGGCTGGCTGGGCGTGCGCCAGGTGGACCAGGAGTCCGTGGGCGCGCCGGGCCCCTACACGCGCCGCCGCTACTACCGGGACGCGGCGTGGATGAACCTGCCCAGCCACTTCATCGTGGAGCCGGTGGACTCGCGCGGCCGGCTCACCGGCCTCCCCATCCTGCTCAACGCGGGCACCGAGCATCAGCGCCGCGCGGGCCTGGATGACTTCTTCATCCGCCGCTTCCGCGGCATCCAGACGGCCACCGGCTGCGCCACGCCCGACGACTGCTCGACCTCCACCTCCTTCGAGGAGGAGGCCATCCTGGAGCTGCGCAACGCGTACGAGCACGCCCAGCGCCAGACGCTCACCCTGCGCTCCGACACGCGCGCGCTGCGCCTGCGCTGGAGCCTGCGCCCGGCGGCCCCCTACGAAATCCCGGTGGAGCAGGTGGTGGACGGGCGCTACACCTACGGCTTCCGCATTGGCGTGGAGGCCCTCACCCCGCCGCGCCCGGACGGCACCTACGCCCCCGGCACGGAAATCTCCTTCCAGCTCACCCTGCGGGATGGCGCCGGCAACCGGCTCCACCCCCAGGGCTACCTGCCGCCCTACAACCAGGTGGCGCCCGACGGCACCGACTCCGGCGTCCAGTACTACCGGGCCTTCTTCGACGCGACGGCCACCTACTACCGCCGCAAGCACCGCGAGCGCATGCTGATGACGCAAATCATCGGGCCGGCGCAGCACATCCAGCCCATCCGCTCCATCGTCCCGCTGGAGGCCTTCCTGGACCCCGCGGTGGACGAGCAGGTCATCGCCACGCCCGAGCGCGACGGCGTCTTCGCCCAGTTCGCCACCCTGCCCTTCGCCAACGTCCTGTTCGGCGGCGCCTTCGTGGACCCCAGCCTCTGGAACCTGCCCAACACGGACACCTGGCAGTTCAAGCTGCCGGACAACGCCCAGCCCGGCACCTACCTGGTGACGGTGAAGGGCCGCCGCGCCTGGCTGGGCGAGGACCTCCCCGCCACCACGACCCTTGAAATCCAGGTGGGCACCCGGCAGCGCACCCAGCCCAAGCTCACCACCGGCCCCTGCACGTCCTGCCACAGCAAGGGCGGCGAGCTGGGCACGGTGCTGCACGCCAACGACAACCGCGCCGCGTGCGCCGGGTGCCACGCCCCGCTCGCCTTCGAGCTGGAGGGCCCCATCTTCGTGCGCACCCACTTCATCCACTCCCGGTCCAACCGCTTTGACGCACCGCTCCAGCAGTGCTCGTCCTGCCACCTGACGAAGGAGAGCATCCAGCGCACCAGCAAGGCCGCCTGTCTGTCCTGTCATAAGAGCTATCCGGACAGTCACGTGGCGCAATTCGGACCCATCGAGAGCATGTATGTGGGAGGGGGCGCGGAGTCTTTCCAGCAGTGCACCGGCGCCTGTCATACTCGGCACCCCGGCAGCGGCCTCTAACCCCCGCTCGCACACCTCCCGGAGTGGCTCCATGGCTCAAGTGAAGATGCAGACGGCTCGCACCACGCTGAAGGAGCCAGATGCCGCCGCGGAGGACCTCCTGAGTCAGTTGGGCAGTGACACGCCCCGCCTGGTGACGATGTTCGCCTCGCGGGAGCGTGACCAGCAGGCGCTCAACCGCGCCGTGCGCCAGCGGCTGCCCAAGGGCACGCGCCTGATTGGCGCCACCACCGCGGGCGAGCTGGACAACACCGGCATCCACGAGGGCAGCGTGGTGATGAGCGCCCTCTTCGGTGACTTCGAGGTGGGCCTGGGCCTGGGCACCGGCCTGTCCGTGGACGCCATCAGCGCGGGCGCCGCCGCCATCAAGCGCGCCTGTGAGGACCTGGGCGTGCGGCAGCAGGACCTGGACCCGCGCCGCTACGTGGGCCTCGTGATTGACGACGGCTTCCGCTACAAGAAGGAAGAGCTGCTGCTGGGCATCCTGGAGAAGTGCCAGACGCTGGTGCTGGTGGGCGGCGGCGCCAGCGACGCCAACCGCGACCCGGCCAAGCAGTCCGCCATGGTCCACGTGGACGGCGAGGTCGCCACCGACGCGGTGCTGGTGGCCCTCTTCAAGACGAGCGCGCCCTGGGCCGCGCTGCGCTCCCACTGGTACGTGCCCACCGGCGAGAAGCTCACCATCACCAAGGTGGACGAGAGCCACACCCGCGCGCTCGAAATCGACGGGCACCCGGCGGCGAAGCGCTACGCGGAAATCCTGGGCGTGGGCGTGGACGAGCTGGAGTTCGGCACGCCGCGCGGCTTCGCCGTGCGCCCCACCGCCCTGCGCGTGGGCCGCGAGTACTTCATCCGCGCCGCCTGGAGCCCCCAGGAGGACGGCTCCATCCTCTTCGCCAACCTGCTGGAGGAGGGCACCGAGCTGGAGCTGATGAAGCTGGGGGACATGGCCGGCATGACGCGCAGCTTCTTCACCGAGGAGGTACCCCGCAGGGTCCAGAACCCCCAGGCCGCCCTGCTTTTCCACTGTGGTGGACGCATGTGGTACGCCAGCGCCACCAACACCGTGCAGCAACTGGCGGAAACGCTGAAGGCCGCACCCACCGCCGCTGGTATGAACGTGCACTTCGAAATCTATTCGGGGTTCCACATCAACACCACGCTGACCGCGCTGGTCTTCGGGGCGAACTGAGCCATGGCCTCCTCGCAGCCTCCCTCTGAGTCTCCGGCGGACAATGCGTCCCTCCTGCTCGTGGCCGGCGAGCGCGAGTGCCAGCGCGTGGAGGAAGCCCTCGCGCGCGCGGGCGTGCAGGTGGTGACGGAGCGCGCCACCACGGCGGCCGCGGCGGAGGCCGCGCTGTCGCGGACCTGGGGCCTGGTGCTGTGCGGCTCGGAGGTGCCCGACATGGGCTTCGCCGAGGTGCGGGCGCTGTGGAGCCAGTACGGCAAGGAGCTGCCCTTCGTGGTGCTGTCGCGCGACTGGAGCGAGGACACGCTGGAGGCCAGCGTGCGCGCCGGGGCGCTCGACTACATCACCGAGGACCGCTTCAGCCGGCTGGTGCCCGTGGTGCAGCGCGAGCTGCGGATGACGGCGGACCGCCGCCGCCACACCGACACCGCGGTGCAGCTCGAGCGCACCAACTACCTGATGGAGAACATCATCGACGCGATTCCGTTCGTCCTCTTCGTGAAGGACGCACAGACGCGCCGGCTGGTGGTGGCGAACAAGACCTTCGCGGACGCCTTCCGCGTCACCAAGCAGTGGCTGCTGGGGAAGCTGGACCACGACTACTTCCCCAAGGAGCAGGCCGACTCGTTCATCGCCATCGACACGGAGATCCTCGAAACCCGGCAGATGAAGTCCTTCGAGGAGGTGGCCCGCGCCGACGGCGTGGACCGCATCTTCTCCACGCGCAAGCTGCCCCTGCTCGACGAGCACGGCGTGGCCCGCTACGTGATGGGCGTCACCGAGGACATCACCGAGCGCAAGCAGCATGAGGAGATGCTGCGCGCGTCCAAGGCGGAGCTGGAGGCGGCCAACAAGCAGCTCGCCGCCAGCCTGGAGGAGATCAAGCGCACCCGCGCCGTGTCCGCCCGCTCGCTGGCGTCCTACCAGCAGCGCGCGCTGCAGATGGAGATCATCCGTCAGCAGAACGAGGACCTGGACCGGCTGGCCCAGGAGCTGGCGGTGGCCAAGCGCAACGAGGAGGAGCGCGCCCGCGAGGCCGAGGCCGCCGCCCGCCTCAAGAGCGAGTTCCTGGCCAACTTCAGCCACGAAATCCGCACCCCGCTCAACGGCATCATCGGCTACTGCGACCTGCTGATGCGCGAGGAAGGCCAGCGGCTCACCGCGCACGGCCGCCGCGACCTCAACGTCGTCAAGACGAACGCCAAGACGCTGCTGGCGCTCATCAACGACATCCTGGACCTGTCCAAGATTGAGTCCGGCCGCGTGGAGGTCGTCACCGAGCAGGTGGACGTGCAGGAGCTGGCCGACGAGTGCCTGGCCACGGTGAAGGAGTACCTCAAGGGCAAGGACGTGGCCCTCACCACGAACATCGACCCGGCCGCCCGCATGCTCCGCTCGGACGCGCTGAAGCTGCGGCAGATCATGCTCAACCTGCTCAGCAACGCCGCCAAGTTCACCGAGGCGGGCGAGGTGTCGCTGAGCCTGGTGCCCGCGGGCGGCGAGGTCGTCATGACGGTGGAGGACACCGGCGTCGGCATCCCGTCCGACCAGCTCCCCTTCATCTTCGAGAAGTTCCGCCAGGTGGACGGCTCCACCACGCGCAAGGTGGGCGGCACCGGCCTGGGGCTGGCCATCGTCCGCGAGCTGTCCCGCGTGCTGGGCGGCAACGTGTCCGTGACGTCCACCCTGGGCCGCGGCACCACCTTCACGGTGCGCCTGCCCACCACCCTGGAGGCGCTGGACAACGGCGGCGGGCCGCACCTGGAGCGCGGCGTGCCCGTGGCGGAGGTGGCCCAGCACCTGGGCGCCATGGCCCAGCCGGGCAGCACCGTGCTGGTGGTGGATGACGACCCGCTCATCCAGCAGCTCGTCGCCGGGCAGCTGGAGCCCGCCGGCTTCAAGGTGGTGGTGGCCGAGGACGGCATCGCCGCGCTCAAGCGGGCGCGCGAGCTGCGGCCCCAGGCCATCCTGCTGGACATCCACCTGCCCAAGCTGGACGGCTGGTCGGTGCTCAGCCAGCTCAAGAGCGAGCCCTCGCTGGCCGGCATCCCCGTCATCCTCATCTCCGTGGAGGAGCAGCGCGCGCGCGGCTTCTCCCTGGGCGCGTGCGAGTACCTGGTCAAGCCGGTGGAGCCCGAGCGGCTGGTGGAGGTGGTGCAGCGCAGCCTCCACCAGGCCTCCGGCAACTCCACCAGCGTGGGCGAGGTGCTGGTGGTGGACGACGACTCGGCCACCCGCGAGCTGGTCAGCCGCAACCTGCGCCGCGCCGGCTTCTCCACGTCAGAGGCCCGCAGCGGCGAGGACGCCCTGCTCAAGGCGCGCGTGTCCCCGCCCGCGCTGGTCGTCCTCGACTTGATGATGCCCAACCTGGACGGCTTCGAGGTGCTGCGCCGGCTGCGCGCGGAGAAGCTCCAGGTGCCCGTGGTGGTGCTCACCGGCAAGACGCTCTCCGCCGAGGAGGAGGCCCTGCTGCGTGACGGCTTCGCCGGCTTCGTGAAGAAGGGCGGCCACGCGCTGGAGGACGTCATCGCCCAGGCCAAGGGCCTGCTGTTGTCCCAGCGCGCCGCCAGCGCCGGCAAGCTGGCCCGCATCCTCTATGTGGAGGACAGCGCGCAGAACCGCGACATCGTCCGCCGCTACCTCAACGGCCACTTCGAGGTCATTGAAGCGGAGGACGGCGAGCACGGCTTGGAGCGCGCCATCCGCGACGCCCCGGACCTCATCCTGATGGACCTGTCGCTCCCCCGCCTGGACGGCTGGGAGGTCACCCGCAGGTTGCGAGCCCTCCCCGCAGCGGCCAATGTTCCCGTCATCGCGGTGACGGCACACGCGGGGCGGGAGTACCAGGACAAGGCGCACGAGGCCGGTTGCACCGCGTACCTCACCAAGCCCCTTGATCGTGACCAGTTGCTCGAGATGATTCGCAAGCATCTAGGGAGAACCCATGTCTGAAGAAAAAGCGCGCGTCCTGGTGGTGGACGACGACCCGGACCTGCTCGACCTCGTACAGCGCTCGCTGAGCGCCTACGGCTTCGAGGTGCTCACGCACACCTCCGCGCTGGGTGTCTCCAACCTCGTCCGCTCGGTGGAGCCGGACTTCGTCCTCATCGACGTGAACTTCCCCGCCCTCAAGGGCGACAAGGTGGTCAACCTGGCGCGCCAGTACGCGCTGCCGAAGACGAAGTTCATCCTCTATTCAGCATCCGACGAATCGAAGCTGCGCTCCCTGGCGCTCGCGTCCGGTGCGGACGGATATATCTCCAAGAGCGTGCAGGGCGAGGAGCTGGCTCAACGCCTGCGCGCCTTCCACCTGAAGCCCCGGCCGCCGACACCGACGCCCGCTCCCTGAAAGCCGGATGACATGCCCGCGGGTACCGCTGCTACGGTACCCGCGATTCCACACCTTCCGAGCTTCCCCTCACTCAGGAGGGCCGCATGAGCGCGTCCATCAATTACAGTTATGCTGAAAGGTTACGACTCGAACTGGCTGAGCCCCTCTTCAACCCCCTCTTGAAGAAGTGGGTGGGCAAGGGCGAGCTCGACTACGAGGTCTATCTGAAGACGCCCACGCTGCTGTCGCTGCAGGCGGCGGACGGCGAGCGCGTGGCGCACGACGAGCTGATGTTCCAGGTCGTCCACCAGGCGCAGGAGCTGTGGCTGAAGCTGGCCTCGCGCGAGGCGGTGGAGGTCGTGGCGGAGCTGGACCGGGACGCACTGTGGGCGGCCTCGGCGCGGCTGGAGCGCATCTGCCGGGTGCTGCAGGCCGTGAAGCAGGAGCTGGCCATCCTGGAGACGATGACGCCGGACACCTACCAGGTCATCCGGCGCAGCCTGGGCAACGGCAGCGGCCAGGAGTCCCCTGGCTACAACATGCTGCGGCGGGTGGCGCAGGGGCTGGAGGGCGCCCTGGAGCGGCTGCTCGCGCGGCGTGGCCAGACGCTCGCGTCCGTGTACAGCTCGGGCGGCCCGGACGACTTGAAGCGCCTCTGCGAGCAGCTCGTGGACATGGACGAGGCCTTCCAGGGCTGGCTCCATGCCCACTTCCAGTTGGTGCGCCGCACCATCGGCGTGGACCGCGCGGTGAAGGCGCTGGACGGCCTGCCCACGCAGGTGCTCGCGGGGCGGATGACGCTGCCGCTGTTCCGCCAGCTCTGGGACGTGCGCCTGGAGCTGACGGCCGGGTGGCAGCGCGAGGGCGGCGTCGCCCCGGGCGCCAGCCGCGTCCCTCAAGGCGGCGGCTGCCCCATGGCGCACGCGGCCCGGGCGCAGGTGGAGCAGCCATGAGGGAGGAGGCCACGGCCCTGGCCGCCTCCCCTCGCGCCCTGCTCCACCTGCTGTACAACGGCGCCCGCGCCGTGGACGTGTTGGAGGCCTCGCTGGCCCTGGGGCTGCTGGACGCCCTGGAGCCAGGGCCCGTCACCCTGGGCGAGCTGGCCACGCGGCACCGCCTGGTGCCCGGGCGGCTCTACAAGCTGCTGGACTGCCTGGAGAGCCTGGGCCTGGTGCGGCGCGAGCAGCCCACCGACGCCCTGGAGTCCGCGCGCTACCAGGCCGTCCCCGGACTGCGCGCGGCCGCCCAGGCCGTGCTGGGCCCGCGGTCGCTGGAGCGGGACCGGGAGCGCTATGCGTGGCACGAGCTGCACGGGCAGCTCCCGCAGGTGCTGCGCGGGGAGCGCTCCATGCCTCCCGCCGCCTTCGACTGGCCCCCGCGCACCGCCGAGCAGGTGGCGGGCTTCGAGGCCAGCATGGCCGCGGGCCTCCCGCCCATCCTGGAGACCTTCCGCGCCCACGGCGAGCGGCTGTGGCGGCGCGGCGGCCGGGTGCTGGACGTGGGCGGCGGTGACGGCACGCTGGCCGCCCACCTGGCGAGCGAGCACCCCGGCCTCCGCGTGGACGTCTTCAACCTGCCGGCCACCGCGCCGCTGGTGGACCGCACCCGCGAGCGCTTCGGCCTGCCCCCCGAGCGCCTGGGCTTCCAGGGCGGGGACTTCCTCCACGGGCCGCTGCCCGGCGGCTACGACACGCTCTGCTTCGTGCGGGTGCTGCACGACTGGCCCGCGGACACGGCGCGCGCGCTGCTCGTGGCCGCGCGTGACGCGCTCCCCCCCGGAGGCCGCGTCCTCATCTGCGAGGAGTTCCGCACCCCGGAGCGGCTGGCGGCCCAGTTCTTCTGGTCCTACTTCCTCATGGGCGTGGACACCTGCGTGAGCCGCCTGCGCGAGGTGGAGCACTACCTGCGCGTGCTGGACGAGACGGGCTTCGAGGACGCCGAGGTGCTGCCCGGCCCCTTCGAGCTCATCGTCGCCCGCCGGTAAAAACGACAGGACCTGCCAGGTGGGCCACCCGTTTGCCCCCCAATCGTCACCGCGTCGCGCCAGGGAAGCGCTGGTAGAATGGGCCCATCCCCAGGCGCCAAGGAGGCCAGCCGGGCGTTTCAGGTGGGTCAAAATCCTGGCACGGGTTCTGCAATTCCGACGGTTGTATCGGGTGTAGCACGGCAGCGACGCAGTCCGACGAAGAGGGAGGACTCCGCATGAAGAAGCAGGGTTCACGCAGGTCGGATGAAGGCTCGGAGAAGGTGGTTCGCGGGCTGGTGACGCAGTCGCAAGGGGCGGGAAGCTGGACAGCGCCCGCCGCGGACGGAGAGGTCCGCATCCCCGTTGAAGAAGGCGTGGAGTTGAGGGGCCTGCTCCAGGTGCCCGCGGGCGCCACGGGCGTGGTGGTGCTCGTGCGGGGCCACGGCAGCAGCCGCCGCGGCGCCACGGACCTGGAGGTCGCCCGGCTGTTGCAGAACGAGGGGCTGGGCACCCTCGCGGTGGACCTGCTGACGGCGGCGGAGGAGGAGGCCTGCCGCGAGCGCGACCTGCGCTTCAACCTGGGCCTCTTCGGCGGGCGGCTGGCGGGCGTGGCGCGCTGGCTGCGGCGCGCGCCTCGCACCAACGGCCTGCGCATCGGCTACTTCGGGGCGTACACGGGCGCGGCCGCGGCCCTGGCCGCCGCGGCGCTGCGGCCGGAGGCGGTGGACGCGGTGGTGTGCCGGGGCGGACGCCTGGCGCAGCCGGGCACGACGCTGGCCCGGGTGCGCGCGCCCACGATGCTCATCGTCGGCTCGGAGGACACCGCCGCGCTGGAGCCCCACCGCCGCGCCCACGCCGCGATGACGGCGGAGAAGCGCCTGGAGGTCATCTCCGGCGCCACGCACCGCTTCGAGGAGCCCGGCGCGCTGACGCAGATGGTGGACCTGGCGTGCCTCTGGTTCCTCCAGCACCTGGGCGCGCCCCGCTGGGACGTCTCGCCCACGCAGCGCGCCGCCGGGAGCTGAAGCACGGATTCTCCACAGGCTGGGCCAGGGCAGCCGCCGTCGCTGCCCTGGCCCCCCGGGAATGCCCAGGCGTGGGGGGAAGGCGCGAGCGCGCCTGACGCCGAGGTACCTCGACGGTGCCACCAGACGCGGCGCGCTCCCAGTGGCCAGCAGTCTGACGCGCAAGCCCTCCGGCCTCAGAGACTTGCCGGGCGCTGCACACCCAACTGGCACCCGAGGACCGCGAGCTGCGTGCGGCTCTCCGAGCCGACCTTCTTGTAGATGTTGGTGATGTGCGCCTTCACCGTGCGCTCGGTGATGCCCAGACACGCGGCAATCCTCAGGTTGTCCGCGCCCGCGGCGATGTAGCCCAGCACCTCGCGCTCGCGCGGCGTCAACCGGCCCAGCTCCCCCGGGAGCGTCGGCTCCGGCGGCGTCCACGCCAGCCCCGCGGGCAGCAGCCGCTCGCCGCGGACCACCCGCTCCACCGCCTCCACCACCTCCGCGCAGCTCACGTTCTGCTTCCACAGGTAGCCGGCCGCGCCCGCCTGGAGGCACTGCTCCACCAGCGCCGCCTCCCGGTGGCCGGACAGCACCAGCGGCTTCACCTGGGGGAAGAAGTCATGCAGGGACTGGAGCGCGTCCATGCCGCCGGTGGGCGCCTCCCACTCCGGCAGCGCCAGCCGCAGGTCCACCAGCGCGACATGGGGCAGCGTCTCCCGCACGCGCGCGAGGAAGGGCGCCGGCTCCGCGCAGCCCGCCACCACGTCCATGCCCGCGACTTCCAGCACTGCCACGAGGGCCTCCCGGAAGACCTGCTGGTCCTCCAGGATGGCCACCCGGATGCGTTCCGATTCCATGGCCCTTCCACCCTCCCCATTCATTCCCGGAAGTACAACCCTTCTAAGGGGATTCCCTCAGCCGGGGGGCGACACGGAGTGACGACTGGAGGATACTCCGGACGTCACGAAGCAGCCGCAGCACCCATCCGCACGCTGAAGGGGGAAAGCCATGCTGGAGACGAAAATCCGCGTCCTCTACGTCGACGATGACCAGGACCAGCTCTCGCTCGCGGAGCGCACCCTCTCCGCCTACGGCTTCGACGTGCGCACCCACCGCTCCTCCCTGGGCGTCTCCAACCTGGTGCGCACCACCCAGCCGGACCTGGTGCTGCTGGACGTGAACATCCCGGCGCTCAGCGGCGACAAGGTGCTGACGCTGGCGCGTGGCCAGGCGCCCCGCGGCACCAAGTTCATCCTCTACTCCGCCTCGGACGAGGCGCAGCTCCGCGCCCTGGCGCACGCGTCTGGCGCGGACGGCTACATCAGCAAGAGCGTGCAGGGCGAGGCGCTGGCCCAGCGGCTGGAGGCGCTGCACCTGAAGCCCGTGGCGTCCGCCGAGCCCGTCCCGGCCGCCCGGTAGCGCGGCCTCAGGCCGGCACGGCCGTCACCTCCAGGAAGACGGCGCGGAAGTCACCGCGCGCGCCAATCAGCCGCAGGTTCTGCGCCAGTCCTCCCGTGGAGCGGAAGAACATGATGGCCTCCGGCGGCGGCCGGATTTTGAGGAAGCGCGGCGCGTTGCGCGAGAAGTGGTTGCGCATGTCGCGGTTGATTTCACAGGTGGCGTAGTCGTAGTCCGGCAGGCGCATGGGCCGCCCGGCGATGCGCAGCACCTCGGCGATGAGGCCCTCGGCCTCCTCGTCCGGCAGCTCCACCGTGAAGCCCACCTCCCGGCTCATGCCCAGGATGTCCAGGGGCTCCAGGCGCATCGTCTGCCGGAGCATGCGCTGGTTGACGTCCACGAAGCGCGGGGAGAAGCGCTTGATGGAGCCGAAGTCCAGGAGGCCCAGCCGCCCGTCCGGCATCACCATGAAGTTGCCCGGGTGCGGGTCCGCGTGGATTTCCCCCGTGCTGAAGAAGGGCCCATAGGTGGCCAGGATGAGCTGGCGCGCCACGCGGAAGCGCTCGTCATTGGAGGGGTTCGTCGGCAGCCAGTCCTTGAGGGTGAGCCCCTCCAGCAGCTCCAGCGTCAGCACCCGCTTCGCGCTGTGGCTGGAGACGACGGAGGGCACGCACAGCTCCGGCAGCTTCGCCACGCTGCGCGCGAAGCTCCGCGCCAGCTCCGCCTCGCGGAGGTAGTCCAGCTCCAGCATCAGCTCGTCGCGGAACTCCTGGAAGTAGGCGCCGGCGTCGGACACGCGCAGCACCGTGGACGCCGTCTTCGCCACGATGCCCAGGTTCGCCATGTCATGGGCCAGGGACGCGTCGATGCCGGGGTACTGCACCTTCACCGCCACCACGCGTCCGTCCTCCAGCACCGCGCGGTGCACCTGCCCCAGCGACGCGGCGGCCATGGGGGCCTCGCTGAACTCGCGGAAGCGCGACTCCGGCGGCGCGCCCAGCTCCGCCTCCACCACGCGGGCCACCTGCGCGTAGGACATGGAGGGCGCCTGGTTCTGCAGCCGCGCCAGCACCTGCCGCACCTCGGGGGTGAGCAGGTCCGGGTCCATGGAGAGGGCCTGCCCCAGCTTCATGGCGGCCCCCTTGAGCTCGCCCAGCGTGGAGACCAGCTTCTCCGCGGCCTCCTTGCTGAGCATGTCGGAGGAGCTCCCGGACAGGCGCTTCGCGCCGCTCTTGAGCACGTCCGTGCCCACCTGCATGGAGAGGCCCGCCAGCTTGCGCAGGCGGTTGAAGCGGCCCTGGGGTGGAAGCTTGTCGTCGGAGTCTGAAGCCATGGGAACGGAGGTGGATTAACGAGGAGGGCCCCGCCAGACGCAAGGCATGACACCTCGTCGCGACAGCCAGGCCGCCCTACCTGGAGGCGGGCGCGGCCCCTGGCGAGCCCAGGGACATGAACCAGCTCGGGAGCGGCTCCAATCCCAGGGCCTCCGGCGGCGCGCCTCCGTCGAGCGCGACCGAGGCCTGCAAGGCGTCCCGCAGCGCGGTGGCGCTGGTGTAACGGTCCACCGGGCGGCGTGCCATGGCCTTGAGCAGCACCCGCGACAGCGCCGAGGGGAGGTCCGGCGGCAGCGGCGGCGGCTCCCGCGCGTGGCCCGGCAGCGGCGCCTCCGCCGGGAGCCCACGCGCGCCCAGCCGGCCAGCGACGAGCAGGGCGCCCAGCAGCCCCACGGCGTGGAGGTCCGCGGGCACGGAGCATTCGGGGGTGCCCTCGGCGGGCGGCAGGAGCCCGGCGATGCCGAAGTCCAGCAGCTTCACGTGCTGGCGGCCCTGCGCGTCGGGGACGAGGAAGATGTTGGAGGCGTTGAGGCTGCCGTGGGCGATGCCGTGCGCATGCGCGGCGCTCAGCGCGTCACACACCTGGGTGAGCAGGTCCACCACCAGCGCCGACGCCAGCCGTCCCCGCGCGAAGGCGGCCAGGCTCTGCCCCTCCAGGTACTCCCTGACGAGGTAGGGACGCCCGTCGCGCATGCCCAGGTCGTACAGCGAGACGATGTTCGCGTGCTGGATGAGCGTCAGCGTGCGCGCCGCCTGAAGGAAGCCAGCCACCCGCGCGGAGTCTTGCGCCACGTGCGCGTGGAGCACCTGGATGGCCACCCGCTTCTGGATGAGCGCATGCTCCGCGAGCAGCACCGTGCCCAGCCCCCCACGGCCCAGCTCCCGCAGCAGCCGGAAGTGCCCCACCTGCTGTCCCACCAGGGTGGACGCCCGCGCCGGCAGCGGGGCCTCGCTCGCGGGAGGCACACGACGCGCGCGCGCCCGGGCCGGACACTCGCGGGGGAACACGGGAACGGAAGTGGTGACGTCCAACCGGGACATGATGCCAACGTCCTTCGCGCGACAGGCGCCCGCTGTCGGAAGGCCTCCGGCGAGCACCGCGCACGAGCCAGCGCGAAATGTGTTCTGGGAGAGGTGACGGCTCCGGGACTCCCCCTTTCCAACACGGATGACCGTCAGCGACCTGAACACCCTAACGCCGTCTCATCGCGCCTCGCGACGCCCTTCGATTCGTGCGTCGAACGCGCAACGACAGCTCTGTTCGCCGGAGCACGCACGCCGCGCGGCCACCGCCGGGAGCATGAGGAAGTGTGCGGCGCTCAACGCGCACCGCGCCCGGAAGACAGGCGCGTGCACGGTGGCGCTCCCGCGCGCACGACGGGCGGAAGCCAGCGCGGTGGCCACGCCCCACCCGCCCGATGGAAGTGGGCGAAGTGGGTGGCCCCATCCGCGCGACAGGCCCTTGCGCGATGAAACTCCCCGCCCGGCACCCGGGCGGGGAGGTGTCTCACACCACGTCAGCCGATGGTGGGCTCGCAGGTGTTGCTCTCACCACACGTCAGCCCGAAGCAGCAGGCCGCGGACTCGCCACAATCCGCGCCGATGGGACCACACACCGGCTCCTCGCCACCGCCCGCGTCCGGTTCCTCACCACCCGGCTCCTCACCACCCGGCTCCTCGCCACCCGGCTCCTCGCCGCTGCCCGCGTCCGGCTCGCCACCGGTGCCACCGTCGCAGGGCCCCAGCGTGTCGCCGTGCCGCTCATGCGCGGGCCAGGCCGACACGGACACGGTGATGCTGTGTGCATTGGCCGGATTGCCGGGAGGGATGTGACAGATGGTGACTTTGTCCGGCGAGGTTTCACCGTCCCCGGGGTAGGTCGGTTCATCCCCCCAGGCCGGCACCCCTTCGCTGCCCTTGCCGCCCAGCCCGCCGCTCTGCGGAGCCTGCGTGTCGGGAGACGTGTCATCCGCCGGTGAACCGCCGCAAGCACCCGCGAGCAGTGAGCACAGGGCCATCACCACCGCGGAGGAGAAAACAGGTTTGAGACTTCGCATCGGTACGCTCCAGGTACGGGTGGACGAGTGCCGTCACCCACGCCGGGCCTCTCCCCGCGACGGACTCCCCTCATGGGCATGCGCACGGCGGCGCCAGGCCACGAAGGGGGGGCGCGACGGCACGAGCCGCGTGCGCGATTCGTCCAGGGTTCAGCCCCCCGTGGATGCGGTCACCACGGGGAGATGACCCCCGCGCACGCACGGCGGCCACGGCGCGAAGTGCGCGCCGCTGAGACCGACAGCGACAATGAAAACGTCCTGTCTCAGCTCACGCTTTCGGCGCTGTATCGCGCGATGAGTCCGGTGCGCACGGCCTGCCGGTGTACCCGCGTGAAGAAGGCGCACGCGAGCAGGATTTCCACCAGGGCAAGACCGGCGCCCCATAGCAGCGTCGACATCTGGAACGTGCCGCCCGCGGCGAGCGTCCGCATGCCCTCGAAGACGTACGAAGGCGGCAGCAGGTGGGACACGGCCTGCATCCATGCGGGCAGCGTGGACAGCGGATAGAAGACGCCGGCGAAGGGCGACAGCAGCGCGGGGATGGGCCAGACGAACCACTCCGACGCCGGCCCCAGCCGCAGCACCAGCGCGCAGCCGAAGATGCCCAGCGCGATGCCGAACAGGAACAGCACCAGCAGGAAGGGGATGAAGAGCACGCCGTACGCGGCGAAGGACAGGCCGAAGACGGTGCTGGCCAGCACCAGCATCACCCCCAGGCCCAACGTGCTGGTGGCGATGCTGGAGAGCACCAGTCCCCCCAGGTACTCGGAGATGGTGAGCGGGGACGCGAACATGTTGAGGAAGTTGCGCGACCAGACGTCCTCGAAGAACACCATCGTCACGCCCTGCATGACGCGGATGAAGAAGTCCCACAGCAGGACAGCGCCCAGCAGCACCGGGACGAAGTTGTACTCCCGCGCGGTGACGGTGTTGAGGTAGCGGCTCATGAAGCCCCACAGCACCATGTCGATGGCCACCCACGCGAAGAGCGGCAGGAAGCGCGCCAGGCTCCCTCGCAGCAGGTAGTAGTGACGGAGCGAGACGGCGGCGGCTCGGGACAGGTGCATGGTCAGCTCCGCTCCAGCGCGAGCGGCTCGCGCGCCACGGTGATGAAGAGCTCCTCGAGCGAGGCCTGGCCGTGCTCGCGGGGCAGCGTCCGCGGGTTGCCCTCCAGCAGCACCCGGCCGTGCGACAGGAACAGCACGCGGTCGCAGACCTCCTCCACCTCGTACATGTTGTGGGACGTCCACAGCACGCCGCCGGTGTCGCGCGAGGCGAACTCGCGAATCCGGGTGCGGATGTCCCGCGCCGTGGCGGGGTCCAGCGACGCGGTGGGCTCGTCCAGCAGCAGCAGGTGCGGGCGGTTGAGCATCGCCTTCGCCAGCGCCACGCGGGTCTGCTCCCCGGAGGACAGCACGCCGCACTTCACGTCGCGGTACTTCACCAGGTCGAACTGCTCCAGCAGCTCCGCGATGCGCGCGCCCAGCGCCTTCACCCCGTAGATGAGGCCGAAGACGCGCAGGTTCTGGTACACGGTGAGGTTGCCGGGCAGCGGCGAGTAGACGGCGGCGAAGTTCGTCAGCGCCAGCGCCGCGGAGCGCTGCGCCGCCAGGTCCAGCCGCTCGATGTGGATGGCGCCGGACGTGGGCTGCAGCACGCCGAGCACCATGTTGATGGTCGTCGTCTTGCCCGCGCCGTTGGGCCCCAGCAGCCCGACAATCTCCCCCCGCCCCACCTCGAATGAGACGCCGTCCACCGCGGCCCTGCCGCCGTATTCCTTGCGAAGCCGCGCCACCGACAGCACCTTGGGCACCTCGGCCCTTCCCTCAGTCACCATGACGCGCATTGTGCCGTGGCGCGCGCCCCAGGCACGCGCAACCCGCGCGCTGATGAGTTCCGGACGCGCCCCGGGACGCCCCGGCGGCGCGCCGCGGGACACCAGGCCCTCCGCTCAGCGCGCCACGGCGCGCCCCCGGGGCAGACACACGGTGAACATGGAGCCCAGGCCGGGCCGGCTCTCCACCTCGATGCGCCCGCCCATGGCGTCCACAATCTGCCGGCTGATGTAGAGCCCCAGCCCCAGGCCACCGTAGTGCCGCTCGGACACCGCGCGCTCGAAGCGGCGGAACAGGCGCGGCAGGTCCTCCGCGGAGATGCCGATGCCCTCGTCACGCACCGACACCCGCACCGACTCCTCACCGTCGAAGGCCGCCTCCACCAGGACAGGCCGGCCCGCGCCGTACTTGGCCGCGTTGGTGAGCAGGTTCACCAGCACCTGGTCCAGCCGCAGTGAATCCCACTGCCCGGGCAGCGGGCCCGGCACGTCCACCCGCACCGAGCAGCCCGCCTGGATGAAGACCTCCTCCAAACGCTCCACCGCGTCGCGCACCGCCTGGCCCAGGTCCACCTCGGCCGGCTCCAGCGTCAGCCGCCCCAGCGAAATCCGGCTCACGTCCAGCAGGCTGTCCACCAGCGCGCTCAGCCGCTGCACCTGCCGCATGGCCGTGGCCAGCCGGGGCCGCACCTTGTCGCCGCCCGCCGCGCCCAGGGCCCGGTCGATGAGCCCGTGCTGGAGCTTCAGGCTGGTGAGCGGCGTCTTCAGCTCATGGCTGGCCACGGAGAGGAACTCATCCCGCAGGCGCACCGCCGCCTGCGCGTCCCGGTACAGCGACGCGTTCTCCAACGCCACCGCCACGCGCCGCGCCAGCTCCTCCGCCATGCCCACGTCGGGGGTGACCAGCCGGCGGCAGGGGGCCGCGGTGCCCAGCGTGATGACGCCCAGCGTGCGCCCCCGCATGCGCACCGGCACCGCCAGCAGCGAGTGCGGATTCAGCGCCTCCAGGAGCGCGCGGTGCTCGGGGCCCTGGCACATGCGCTCGCGCAGCTCCGGCCCCACCTCGGGCAGGAAGCGCGTCTCGCCTGACAGGAAGCACTCGCGCGCCGGGTGCAGCGCCCCCTCCACCCACGACGGCGGCGGCGAGGCCAGCCCCGACACGTCCCGCTCCGGCTCCCGGTGGGACGCGGCCACGCAGCGCAGCACGCCGTCGGCGCCCACCAGCTCCACCAGGCAATACGTGGCCGCGTTCCGCGCGGCCAACCGCGCCACGTGCTCCAGCGTCCACTCCACGTCGTCCAGGTGCTCGGCCAGCGCGCGGCTCGCCTCCAGCAGGAAGAAGAGCCGCTCCTCGGCCTCCTTCCCGGCCTCCAGCGCCAGGTGCAGCTTGCCGCCGCGCTCGCGCAGCGCCTCGTACAACGCCGCGCGCTCCAGCGCCTGCGCGCCCTGCTGCGCCAACGCGCCCAGGAAGCCGCGCTCCTCCGCGAGGAAGTCGTGCGCGCCCTCCCAGGCCCACAGCAGGAAGCCCCGGACGCGGTGCTCCACCCGCAGGGGCAGCACGGCCCGCGCGCCCTGCCCCATCCGCTCCACCACCGCCCTGACGGACGCGGGGACGTCGCGCATCAGCGCCTCATGCGAGGGGAGCCACTGCGGCTCCAACCGCTCCAGCGCCCGGTCCACCCCGGGCACCTGGTCCGCCCACAGCCCCCGCAGGGCGTCGAGCGTCTCCGGCGGATAGCCGAAGGAGCCCAGCACGTGGAGGCGCCCATCCTCCAGCATGCCCAGCACCGCGCCGCGCGCCGGGCCCCCGGGCCGCGGGGCCTCGTGCATCAGCGCCTCCGCCACGTCCTCCGCGGTGGCCGCGCGGGACAGGGCCGCGGTGACGGCCTGGAGCCGCTCGGTGCGCCGCTGCACGCTCCGCGCCTCCGCGTACAGCAGCGCGTTGTCCAGGGACAGGCTGGCGCGCCGGGCCAGCTCCAACGCCAGCTCCAGGTCGGCCGCGCCGGGCAGGGCGTCCTCCTCTCCGCGCACCAGCGACAGCGCGCCCAGCACGCGCCCACGCGCCAGCAGCGGCACGATGAGGACCGCCCGGATGCCCAGGCGCCGCGCGACCTCCAACTGCGCCTCCGTGTGCACCAGCCCCGGCACCACCGCCTCCAGCACCTCCGGGAGCAGGGCGGCCTTGCCCGTGCGCAGCACCTCCGGGACGCCCCCGGGGGCCTTCAGGTCCGGCGGCTGGAGGCGCGACAGCGCGTGGACCAGCGCCACCTTGTCCGGTGAGCGGTGCGCGGCGGCCAACCGCTCCACGCGCCCGTCGGCGGAGAGCACGTCCACCGCGCACCAGTCCGCCAGCAGCGGCACGGCCAGCTCCGCCAGGCGCTGGAGCACCGTGCCAGACTCCAGGGACGACGACAGCAGCTCCCCGGCGCTGGACAGGAACGCGATGCGCTCCTCCGCGTCGTCGCTGCCGCGCAAGCGGACGGCCCGCCCGGCCCCACCCGCCTGGGCCTCCGGCACCCGCGGTGGGCACACGTCCTCTCTCTCCGGGGAAACGGACCGCGCGGGCTCGCGCTCGTCCACGGACGCGGGCCGCGAGGATGAGGAAGGGCGGCGCGACATGGCTGCCCGAGATAATGACGCCCCCGCGGCTCAGACAACGGGGCTCGCCCAGGGGCACGAGACAACTGTCAGGTGGGCGACCTGGCGGACGGCGCCGGGGCCCTACACGCCGCCGCGGCGGCTCGCGCGGTTCTTGTCCCAGATGGCGTAGAGGATGAGCAGGAAGGCGAGCAGCCGCGCCACGTAGATGTAGTGGCGCCGCTCGTCATCCGCGTCCAGCAGCGCCGCCACCACCGAGTTGCCCGCCAGCATCGTGAAGGCCAGCGCGAAGAAGGCGAAGAGCCGGTCCTTCGACTGGAGCCAGAAGCGCAGGAAGAACAGCGCGCTCGCCAGCCACGCCATCGCCACCGCACCGTTGAGCATGGTCTTGAGCATCAGGGCACCTCAGGATGCATCCCAGATGAGGCCATAGAGCAGGACGGAGGCACTGGCCAGCGTCGCGACGAGGCGCGGCATGAACAGGTCGATGGTGGTGGGCAGCAGCACCAGGTCCACGAAGAGCAGCACGTTGCTGACCGCCATGCCCACGAAGCACAACCCGCTCCAGAGCAGCAGCCGCGTCCCCGTGCGTCTGTAGGCCCGCAGCAGCAGCACCGCGCAGGCCACGCTCGTCAACGCGCACAGGATGTAGACCGCTTCAGCCATGGCCGTCCCTGTCCTTCTTCAGGATGAATGCCTCGGCAAAGCCACGTACCTTGTCCAACGGCCGCGAGAAGATGAAGGTGATGACGCTGACGCGCTTCGCGCCGTACACCGCCGCCAACTCCGTCACCGCCTGCACATCCTCCGACGACACGGGACTGTAGCGATACGACGGCGGTGAGGCGCCATCGCTCACCAACATGCGTCGGTTCGTCAGGTCCTCCAGCCTGGAGGCGGCGGAAACATCTGTAATGCGCAGTTCCAGACTCACCGCCGATGCCGTCCACTCCCTGTCCGCGCGCGCACGAAGCAGGAGGAGCACCTCCAGCTTCTCCAGGGAGTCGATGTGCGTCGTGATGAAGCGCTGGACCCGCTGAGGGATTCCGGCGTCACTCACACATCCACCTTGCCCATGTTATTTTGTGCGTCAACCATTTCTCACCCGGCGATGTTCATCGCTCTGGGCGTCATGGTTGCTCGCCTGGCCGCTTTGCTCCGCTGATGGGGAGCCCTCCTCGTGCTCCTGTCCGGACCTTGCAGGACTCAAGCCTGGCAGGCTTTGCAGCACGTCGATGAGCCGGGTGAGCGGGCCCGTGTCCTCACCCCGTGCCTCCAGTGTAGCGATGTGCTCCGTGACGGGCAGGGGGAGCCAGCCCTGGCTGGCGACGGCTCGCAGCGCCGTCACGTCCAAAAGGCCCAGCACCATCGTCTCCGGGCGCCCGTGCATGCGCGGCAGCCGCTCGCTGGAAGCAAGCACCGAGCCGCGCTGTCCGCCCACCTCCCACTCCACGGGACAGGCCTGGAACACCTCGCCGCGCGCCGCGCGCGGGAGCGGCAGGTCGTCGTCCGCGAACAACCGGCCGTCCGCGCCCCGGAAGCGCGCGTCCGCATGCAGCGCGCGGGCCTCGCGGTAGGCCAGACAGCCCCCCGCCAGCCCCTGCGCCGCCCGGTTGGCGAGCAGCGTCCGGCCGCTCCCCGGCTCCACCAGCGCCAGCGGCATGGGCAGCGCGGCGAGCACCGCCTCCAGCCAGCGCTGCTGGTTCCGGTTGGTCTCTGAACGCAGCCGCTCCGCCTCCACGCGCCGCTGCGCCTCCAGCAGCTCCCGCGCGTGCTCGCGCTGCTGGGCCTCGCGCAGCGCCTCCGCCTGCCGCCGCACCAGCTCCGTCTTGCGGTACAGCTCCACGAAGACGCTCACCTTGGAGCGCAGGATGGCCGGCTCGAAGGGCTTGAGCAGGTAGTCCACCGCGCCCATGGCATAGCCGCGCAGCTCCGGGTGCTGCCCGCGCGACAGGCCGGTGAGGAAGATGAGCGGCGTGCCGCGGCTGCGCTCGCGCTCGCGGATGAGCTGGGCCGTCTCGAAGCCGTCCATCTCCGGCATGACGACGTCCAGGAGGATGACGGCGAAGTCCTGCGTGAGCAGGTGGCGCAGCGCCTCGCGGCCACTGCGCGCCGTGACGAGCCGCTGCCCCAGCGGCGCCAGGGTGGCCTCCAGCGCCAGCAGGTTCTCCGGCTGGTCATCCACCAGCAGCAGGGAGACGGGCTCCACCGGAATCGCCGGCAGCCGTTCGCGCGTGGGCGCGCCGCTCAAGGCAGCACCTTGGAACGCGGCACGTAGGCCAGCCGCGCGAGCCACCCTCCCACGGACCCCAACGTCAGTTGCTCCATCTCACCATCCTCTCCCTCGCCTCCCGCCGGGTGCGGCCCCACCACGGCCACCCGGCCACCGCGCGCCTGGAGCGCATGCAGCCCCGCGACGCCGTCCTCGTGCCCCGCGAACAGCAGCCCCGCGGCCCGGGGCCCATGGCTGTCCGCGGCGGATTCAAAGAGCGCGTCCAGGCCCGGCCGCTGTCCATGCTCCGGCGGCTCCACGGACAGGGCCACGCTGCCCCGGTCCACCAGCAGGTGATAACCCGCGGGCGCCAGGTACACCGCGCCGGGCACCAGCAGGTCCTTGTCATCCGGCTCCACCACCGGCAGCGCGCAGCGGCGGCCCAGCGGCGCGGCCAGCGCGTCCAGCGGCCCCCGGTGCAGCGCCAGCACCACCGGCACGGCCAGGTGCGGCGGCAAGAGCGCCAGGACCGACTCCACGTCCGCCGCCGCCGCGCGCGGCGCCCCCACCACCAACAACCCCAAGGGACTCATGCCACCCTCCGGAAGATGCGGCCGCAGCCCTCCAGCACCTCGTAGGCCCCCGCGTGGGGCGTGCGCGTCAGCGACTCCTTGCGACCCAGGCACAGGAAGCCGAAGCGGGCGAGGCTCTCGAAGAGGCGGCCGTGCACGTGGTCATGCAGCGCGCGGTTGAAGGTCAGCAAGGTGTCCCGGCACACGATGACGTGGAACTCGTTGAACGAGCCGTCCGTCGCCAGGTTGTGCTGGGTGAAGAAGATGCTGTCGCGCAGCTTCGGCTGGAGCAGGGCCCAGTTGCCGTCGCGCGTGTAGTAGTCGGACAGCGCGGCCTTCCCGCCCGCCTCCAGGTAGCGCTGCGCGTCCTCCTGCGTGGGCAGGGGCAGCACGCCGGTGCGCGCGTCCGCCAGCAGCCCCTCGCTGGCGTCGGACGCATACAGCCGGCACCTGCCCCACAGCCCCTCCTCTTGCAGGAGGATGGCCAGCGCATACGTGTCCTCGCCGGTGCCACAGCCGGCGTGCCACACGCGCACGGACGGCCAGGTGCGCAGCACGGGCACCACCCGGGCGCGGAAGTCCCGGAAGAAGGCGGCCTCCGAGAACAAGGCCGGCGCGGTGCAGGACAAGGTGCGCAGCAGCGCGTCCAGCGCCTCGGCGTCATGCAGCACGCGGGCCTGGAGCGCGGAGAAGCTGTCCAGCCGCTCCTCGCGCAGGTGGCGCCGCAGCCGCCGCAGGAGCTGCGGCCGGGAGCGGCTGCGCAGGTCGAAGCCCCACTGCCGGGCCACGCCCTCCAGGAGGAGGTCCACCTCCAGCGACTCCAGCTCCGCGCCGCGCGCGCCGGGCCCCGTCATCCGGAGACCTCCGTGCGCAGCCCGCGAGGCGGCGTCCCCCGCGGCGCGTGCAGCCACACGCGCAGCAGGCTGAGCAGCTTCTCGATGTCCACCGGCTTGGTGATGTAGTCGGACGCGCCGGCCTCCAGGCACTTCTCCCTGTCCCCCTTCATCGCCTTGGCCGTGAGGGCCAGAATCGGCAGGTGGGCGAAGCGCTCCATGCGGCGGATGGCGCGCATGGCCTGGTAGCCGTCCATCTCCGGCATCATCACGTCCATCAGCACCAGCTCGATGTCCGCGGCCTTCTCCAACTGCTCCAGGCCCTCGCGCGCGCTCTCCGCGAACGCCACCTTCATGCCGTAGCGCTCCAGCACGGTGTTGAGGGCGAAGATGTTGCGAACGTCGTCGTCCACCACCAGCACCTTGCGGTTCACCAGCAGGGGGTCCTTCTCGCGCGCCTTCTCCAGCATGCGGCGCTTGGGCTCCGTCAGCGTCGCCGGCGAGCGGTGGAGGAACAGGCTGGTCTCCTCCAGCAGCCGCTCCGGGCTCTGGGCGTCCTTCACCACGATGGCCTCCGCCACCCGCCGCAGCTCCGTCTCCTGGGCGCGCGACAGCTCGCGGCCCGTGTAGACGATGAGGGGCGGCCCGCCGGCGCCGTGCGCCTCGTGGATGCGGCGGATGAGCTCCGCGCCGGGCATGTCCGGCAGGCCCAGGTCCAACACCATGCAGTCGAAGCGGCGCTCGGCCAGCGCGGCCAGGGCCTCCGCCGCGGTGCCCACCGCCACCGTCTCCACGTCCTCGCTGCCGAGCAGCTCCAGCAGCGTCTGGCGGTGGACGGGGTCGTCCTCCACGATGAGCAGCCCGCGCGCCTTGCGCTCCACGAAGTGCTTCAGCGCCTCCAGCGCGGCCACCGCCGCCTCCGGGTCCGCCGCCGCGCGCAGGTGGCCAATGGCCCCCAGGTTGAGCGAGCGCTCGCGGTGGTCCTCCACCGACACCGTGTACACCGGCAGCGCGCGGGTGGACGCGTCATGCTTCAGCCGGTCCAGCACCACCCAGCCCGCCATCTCCGGCAGGTCCAGGTCCACCGCCACGGCGGCCGGCCGCGTGTTGCGCACGGCGTCCAGCGCGCCCTCCACCTCGGTGGACACCAGCACCTTGAAGCCCGTGCCCTGGGCCGCGGCGCGCAGGCGCGCGGCGTGGTCCGCCAGGTGCGTCACGGCCAGCAGCACCTTGTCCCCCGGCTGGATGGAGCCCCGGTCGTCATCGATGTCCATCCGGCTCAGGGAAGCCACCGCCGGCTCGGCGGCCGGCGGCTCCACGGGCGCGGGGAGCACCGCGGTGGCCAGGGGGTTGTAGTCCCAGCGCGCGGGCTCCTGCGCCGGGCGCTCCGCCATGAAGGCCAGCGGCAGGTAGAGGGTGAAGGCGCTGCCCGTGCCCACGTCGCTCTCCAGCCGGATTTCGCCGCCGAGCAACCGCGCGATTTCGCGGCTGATGGACAGGCCCAGGCCGGTGCCGCCGTACTTGCGCGCGGTGGAGCCGTCCGCCTGCTGGAAGGCCTCGAAGATGATTTGATGCTTGTCCTTCGGGATGCCGATGCCCGTGTCCACCACGGTGAAGGCCACCACCGCGGGCGCGGCGGACAGCATGGCGTGGTCCGGGGACCAGCCGCCCTTCGCCAGGCCGATGTCCAGCGACACCGAGCCGGACTCGGTGAACTTGAAGGCGTTGGACAGCAGGTTCTTGAGCACCTGCTGCAGGCGCTTGGCGTCCGTCTCCAGCTCGCCGGGCAGCGAGTCCCCCAGGCCGATGTGGAACTCCAGGCCCTTCTTGTCCGCCACCTGCCGGAAGGTGCGGTCCACGAACTCGCGCAGGTCGCCGAAGCGCAGCGGCCCCACGTCCACCGCCATGGTGCCGGACTCGATTTTGGACAGGTCGAGGATGTCGTTGATGAGCTCCAGCAGGTCCGCGCCGGAGGCGTGAATCGTCTTGGCGAACTCCACCTGCCGCGACGTGAGGTTGCCGTCCACGTTGTCGCTGAGCGTCTGGCTGAGGATGAGCAGCGAGTTGAGCGGCGTGCGCAGCTCGTGGCTCATGTTGGCCAGGAACTCGGACTTGTACTTGGACGTGAGGCTGAGCTGCTCCGCCTTCTCCTCCAGGGCGAGCTTGGCCTGCTCCACCTCGCCATTCTTGCGCTCCACCTCCGTCTTCTGCTCGGAGAGCAGCTTCGCCTTCTCCTGGAGCTCCTCGTTGGTGCTGCGCAGCTCCTCCTGCTGGCGCTTGAGCAGCTCCTCGGACTGCTGGAGCGAGGTGGCCTGCTGCTCCAGGCGCTTGTTCGTCTCCGTCAGCTCCTCCTGCTGCTTGCGCAGCTCGTCCGTCAGCGCCTGCGACTGCTTCAGCAGCGCCTCGGTGCGCATGTTGGCGGCAATCGTGTTGAGCACGATGCCAATGGACTCCGTGAGCTGCTCCAGGAAGCCCATGTGGACCTCGCTGAAGGTGTGGAAGGAGGCCAGCTCGATGACGGCCTTGACCTCCCCTTCGAAGAGCACCGGCAGCACCACGATGTTGCGCGGCACCTCCTCGCCCAGGCCGGACGCGATGCGGATGTAGCTGTCCGGCACGTCCGACAGGAGGATGGGCTCCTTCTCCAGGGCGCACTGGCCCACCAGGCCCTCGCCGTACTTGAAGGTGTTGGCCAGCCCCTTGCGCTGCCGGTACGCGTAGGACGCCAGCAGCTTGAGCATCTGGTCGCCGCCGTCCGCGCGCTCGGAGATGTAGAAGACGCCGTGCTGGGCATCCACCAGCGGCGCCAGCTCCGACAGGATGACCTTGGACACCGTGAGCAAATCCCGCTGCCCCTGGAGGACGCGGGTGAACTTGGCCAGGTTCGTCTTGAGCCAGTCCTGCTCCGTGTTCTTCCGCGTGGTGTCCTTCAGGTTGCGGATCATCTCGTTGATGTTGTCCTTCAGGGCGGCCACCTCGCCCTGCGCGGACACGGTGATGAACCGCGTGAGGTCACCCTTCGTCACGGCGGTGGCCACCTCGGCGATGGCGCGCACCTGCGTGGTGAGGTTGGCCGCGAGCTGGTTCACGTTGTCCGTGAGGTCGCGCCAGATGCCCGCCGTTCCGGGCACGCGGGCCTGACCGCCCAGCTTCCCTTCGATGCCCACCTCGCGGGCCACCGTCGTCACCTGGTCGGCGAACACCGCCAGGGTGTCAATCATCCCGTTGATGGTGTCCGCCAGCTCCGCGATTTCGCCCTTCGCGTCCACCACCAGCTTGCGCTTCAGGTCGCCGTTGGCCACCGACGTCACGACCTTGGCGATACCGCGCACCTGCGTGGTGAGGTTGGACGCCATGGAGTTCACGTTGTCCGTGAGGTCCTTCCAGGTGCCGGCCACGCCCTTCACCTCGGCCTGGCCGCCCAGCTTCCCCTCCGTGCCCACCTCGCGGGCCACGCGCGTCACCTCGGAGGCGAAGCTGTTGAGCTGGTCCACCATCGTGTTGATGGTGTTCTTCAGCTCCAGGATTTCACCCTGCACGTCGACCGTAATCTTCTTGGACAGGTCGCCCTTGGCGACGGCCGTCGTCACCTCGGCGATGTTGCGCACCTGCGACGTCAGGTTGGACGCCATGGAGTTCACGTTGTCCGTGAGGTCCTTCCACGTGCCGGCCACGCCCTTCACCACGGCCTGACCGCCCAGCTTTCCTTCCGTCCCCACTTCACGCGCGACGCGCGTCACCTCGGAGGCGAAGCTGTTGAGCTGGTCCACCATCGTGTTGATGGTGTTCTTCAGCTCCAGGATTTCACCGCGCACGTCCACGGTGATTTTCTTCGACAGGTCACCGTTCGCCACGGCCGTGGTGACTTCCGCGATGTTACGCACCTGCGACGTCAGGTTGGACGCCATGGAGTTCACGTTGTCCGTGAGGTCCTTCCACGTTCCACCGACGCCGCGCACGATGGCCTGACCGCCCAGCTTGCCTTCCGTGCCGACTTCACGCGCCACGCGCGTCACTTCCGAGGCGAAGGACGAGAGCTGGTCCACCATTGTGTTGATGGTGTTCTTCAGCTCCAGGATTTCGCCGCGCACATCCACGGTGATTTTCTTGGAGAGGTCACCGCGCGCCACCGCCATCGTCACCTCGGCGATGTTGCGCACCTGAGACGTCAGGTTGGAGGCCATGCTGTTCACGTTGTCGGTGAGGTCCTTCCACGTTCCACCGACACCGCGCACGATGGCCTGACCACCCAGCTTGCCCTCCGTACCCACTTCCTTCGCGACGCGCGTCACCTCGGAGGCGAAGGACGAGAGCTGGTCCACCATCGTGTTGATGGTGTTCTTCAGCTCCAGCACCTCGCCCTTGGCGTCGACCGTGATTTTCTTGGACAGGTCGCCCTTGGCCACGGCCGTCGTCACCTCGGCGATGTTGCGCACCTGGGACGTCAGGTTGGAGGCCATGCTGTTCACGTTGTCGGTGAGGTCCTTCCACGTTCCACCGACGCCGCGCACGATGGCCTGACCGCCCAGCTTGCCTTCCGTACCGACTTCACGCGCCACGCGCGTCACTTCCGAGGCGAAGGACGAGAGCTGGTCCACCATCGTGTTGATGGTGTTCTTCAGCTCCAGGATTTCGCCCTGCACGTCGACCGTAATCTTCTTCGACAGGTCGCCGTTCGCCACGGCCGTCGTCACCTCGGCGATGTTGCGCACCTGCGACGTCAGGTTGGACGCCATGGAGTTCACGTTGTCCGTGAGGTCCTTCCACACGCCGGCCACGCCCTTCACGTCGGCCTGACCGCCCAGCTTTCCGTCGGTGCCCACCTCGCGGGCCACGCGCGTCACCTCGGAAGCGAAGCTGTTGAGCTGGTCCACCATCGTGTTGATGGTGTTCTTCAGCTCCAGCACCTCGCCCTTGGCATCGACCGTGATTTTCTTGGACAGGTCACCCTTGGCGACGGCCGTCGTCACCTCGGCGATGTTGCGCACCTGGGACGTCAGGTTGGAGGCCATGGAGTTCACGTTGTCCGTGAGGTCCTTCCACGTACCGCCCACGCCCTTCACCACGGCCTGACCGCCCAGCTTGCCCTCCGTACCGACTTCGCGCGCCACGCGCGTCACCTCGGACGCGAAGCTGTTGAGCTGGTCCACCATCGTGTTGATGGTGTTCTTCAGCTCCAGGATTTCACCGCGCACGTCGACCGTAATCTTCTTCGACAGGTCACCGTTCGCCACGGCCGTCGTCACCTCGGCGATGTTGCGCACCTGGGACGTCAGGTTGGAGGCCATGGAGTTCACGTTGTCCGTGAGGTCCTTCCAGGTGCCGGCCACGCCCTTCACCTCGGCCTGACCGCCCAGCTTCCCCTCCGTGCCCACTTCACGCGCCACGCGCGTCACCTCGGAGGCGAAGCTGTTGAGCTGGTCCACCATCGTGTTGATGGTGTTCTTCAACTCCAGCACCTCGCCCTTGGCGTCGACCGTGATTTTCTTGGACAGGTCGCCCTTGGCGACGGCCGTCGTCACCTCGGCGATGTTGCGCACCTGCGACGTCAGGTTGGAGGCCATGGAGTTCACGTTGTCCGTGAGGTCCTTCCACGTACCACCCACGCCCTTCACCACGGCCTGGCCGCCCAGCTTGCCTTCCGTCCCCACTTCGCGCGCCACGCGCGTCACTTCCGAGGCGAAGGACGAGAGCTGGTCCACCATCGTGTTGATGGTGTTCTTCAGCTCCAGGATTTCACCGCGCACGTCGACCGTGATCTTCTTCGACAGGTCGCCCTTGGCCACGGCCGTCGTCACCTCGGCGATGCTGCGCACCTGGGCGGTGAGGTTGGAGGCCATGGAGTTCACGTTGTCCGTGAGGTCCTTCCAGGTGCCGGCCACGCCCTTCACCTTGGCTTGGCCGCCCAGCTTTCCGTCGGTGCCCACCTCGCGGGCCACGCGCGTCACCTCGGAAGCGAAGGCGCCGAGCTGCTCCACCATCCCGTTCACCAGCCGGGCGGTGCGGAGGAACTCGCCCCGGAGGGGCCGGCCATCCACTTCCAGGGCCATCGTCTGGGACAGGTCGCCCTTGGCCACCGCGCCGATGACGCGGCCCATCTCCGTGGTGGGCTGGACCAGGTCGGCCACCAGCGTGTTCACCGATTCGACGCAGTCGCCCCACGAGCCCAGCGCGCCCACCACGTTGCCGCGCTGGGTGATGCGGCCTTCCTTGCCCACCACGTTGCCGATGCGCTCGAACTCGCGCGCCATGCGTTCGCTGAGCTCGATGATTTCGTTCAGCGTGTCCGCCACCTTGCCGGCGCTGCCCACCTTGTCCACCGGCATGCGCACGGAGAAGTCGCCCTTGCGGACGGCGGTGAGGACGCGCAGGAGCTGGCGCGAGTCGAGCGTCTGCGAATCATCCTCCCGGATTCGCGGTGGAGGGGGCGCCGTGACAGGGGCACGGCGGGAGGAGTCCTTCTTCGTGGCCATATGAGTTCCTGGTCGGTCCCGGAACGGCGAAGCACGGGCTGCCGTCCTGCGGGAATCTCGCAGCTAGGCCGTGTTTTCTCGCGCTTTCGCACACTTGAACCAGCCCCCCTGGGACGCCCGGCTGGCCATCAGGCGACACTCCAGGAAAACTTCGTCCGGCAGCCAACACTGCCCCGGACGCGGCCCCACCCGGCGTGAAGGTCCGGTGCGCGCGCCGGCAGGGCAGGCAGGCTCAGTGCCGGACGCGAGGCGCGGGCGCGCGGACGCGCACCTGCATCTGCTCTTCTCCCGCCACCACGTTGCTGAGCACCTCGCGCTGGTCCGGGGACATCCGCGCCACCGCGCGCAGCGAGGCCACCAACACCAGGGACTCCAGCGTGTCCGGCACGCTGATGCCGTCCGGCCCTGTCTTCAGCGGCAACGGCAGGCGGGGCGCGCGGCCCGCGGCGGTGAGCGCGTCCACGGCATACGCGGGAGACGTGTCCAGCGTGACGGCGATGGCGGGCAGGCTGGTGGCGGCGTCACCCTGGCCGCGCGCCTGCATCTCCATCAGCATCTGGAGCGCGCCCGGCTTGAAGTACAGCGCCAGCCCCGCGCGCCCGTCCCCCATGTGGAACACGCAGCCCTCGAAGGTGTGCGTCAACGGCCCGGTGACGGCCACCTCGAAGGGCTGGCTGTCATCCCAGTGCGTCCAGGGGCGCGCCTCCCAGTACTCCGTCGCCGCCTGCACGAAGAGCAGCGCCTTGTCCGAGCCCAGCCCGGACAAGCCCCGCTGCCCCCACGCCACGAAGGTCGCGATGGCCGCGCAGGATGACAAGGCCTGCGGCGAAGGCGCGGCCACGGCGAGCCCCAGCTCCGCGCCCGCGGCGGCCAGGGCCGGCTCACACCGGACCTCCGCCGCATCCACCCCCTGCAACAACGCCCGCACCCCCGCCCCGTCATCCGACTCGAAGACGGGTGGGGCCGGCTCCCCCGTATCGGAGATACGCAGATACACCTGCACCTGCGTGGTGCCCTGGCTGATTGGCACGGGGCCCAGCTTGAGCAGGTAGAACATGGCGCCTCAACCTCGCTTTCCGTCCAGGGCCTTGCGAACGTGCTTCAGCAGCGCGTGGATGTCGAAGGGCTTCTGGAGGAAGAGCATTCCGGGATACAGATGTCGCAGCGCGGACACGTCCACCGCGCTCATCCCCATGAGTGATACATCCTTGTAGGCCGGCTCGGCGCGGATGCGCTCGATGAGGGCCGGCCCATCCAGGATGGGCATCATCCAGTCCGTGAGGACCAGGTCCGGCTGAAGCTCCGCCATCCGCTCCAGCGCCTCACGTCCGTGAGACGCCGTCAGAACGCGGTAACCCTCCTCTCGAAGGAGGTCCGCCAGGGCTTCCAGGATGCCCTGCTCGTCATCCACCACCAGGACCGTCTCCATACGGGTGGTACTACTCCTAGACGTTCGTTCAGAAATGGCCAGCGCCCGGGTGCCGGGCAAGTCCCGTGAGCAAGGTATCCACAGTGATACTGAAGGGAGGCAGCACCTCGATTCCCTGGGGGGTGATGACGAACTCCCTCAGGGTGGGGTCATAGTGGGTGTCACGCATCTTGAAGATGCTCAGCAGCCTGCGCAGGCGGCCTTCAAGCTCGACATGTCTCAGGAAAAAGAGGTTCTCCGCCACAGCGGAAGGACCGACCTCCATCGGGACGTCCAGCACCGGACCGAAGAGCCGTGGCGTCTCCATGCCGAAGAGGGTGGTGGTCCCCGTGCAGCGCAGCTCCTGGGTGAGCGCGGCGAAGAACGAGTTGATACGCGTGGGCTCCGGCGAGGCCTGCTGCATCGCGCTGAGCCCATCCACGAACACCCGCTTCACGTTGCGCCGCCGCACGTCCGACAGGAGCTGGTCCGCCAGCACGTCGAGGATGCACTCCGAAGGCGGCTGCCAGATGAAGTTGAGCCGCCCATCCGCCATGGCCCCGCCCAGGTCGATGCCCGCGGACGCCACCTTGCCCAGCAGCCGGTTGGGCGGCTCGTAGAAGCCCATGTAGAGGCAGTTCTCCCCCTGCTTCAGGCCCTCCGCCAACAGGCTGCTGCCCAGCATCGTCTTGCCCGCGCCGGGCGGCCCGAGCACCAGGGAGGTGGACCCCGCCGCCAACCCCTCCGGGAAGAGCGCGTCCAACGATGGCACGCCGAAGTGGATGCGGTGCGCGCCGGGGTCCGGTGGCGGCGCGCGCTGGACGCGCGACTCCAGCCGCGGGAAGACCTCCAGGCCCTCACTGGTGATGCGGAAGGCGTGGACGCCGTGCAGCGTGGCGCTGCCCCGGAACTTGCGCACCTGCAGCTCGCGCCAGGCGCGCACGCCCTGGGTGCGCTCGCGCAGCTCCAGGATGCCATCCACCATCGTGTATTCCGGATGGACGGCGGGCCCGTTGGCGCTGGTGAGCAGCAGCGCCGTGAAGCGCGTCAGCCCCGCGGCGACCTGGAGCTCGTGGATGAACTTCTTGAAGTCACGGCTGCTGCCGGCCGCCTCCTGCGCCTGCACCAGCCCGTCCAGCACCAGGATGCTGGCCTTGTGGTTGCGCACCTCGCGCCGCAACAGCTCCAGCAGCCCCGGCAGCCCCTGCTCCTCCAGCGTGCGGAAGCCGCTGACGTAGTAGACGCCCTCGGGCAGCAGCGCCGAGTCGAAGAAGGCCATGTCCCGCATGTTGGCCAGCATGCGGGCGTGGGACTCCGCCAGCAGCGTGACGTACAGGCACCGCGCTCCCGCGCGCCCCTGGTGGTAGCAGAGCTGGTTGGCGAAGAGGGTCTTCCCCGCCCCCGGCTCACCGACGACGATGTAGACACCCGACGACACGAGGCCGCCGCCCAGCACGGCATCAAGCCCAGGCACGCCCGTGGAGACGCGCGAGTCCTGCCGTGCGGGTTGCTCGGAAGAGGACATGATGTCCGCTCCATACCGTAATTCGTCCCGGCGCGCGCCGCGGAATGCAAGGCCCTCAGCGGTCCGCGTCCAGCAGCGCGCGCAGGTCGCTGGGGATGGGCATGGGCGTGAGGATGCCCACGTTGGCGCCCCCCGTGTTGCCTGGCGGCGCCCGCCCCAGCCAGGAGCCCGGCGCGGCGACCAGCAAGCGCGCCACCTGCCCCACCCCCTCCGCCACGTCGCGCCGGCGCCACCCGAACCCCAGCATGCGCCAGTGCACCCGCACATGAGGCCCGGCGTGGGCCTGGCTGAGGACGTGCGCCCGCTCGAGGTGCCGCCAGGCACGCGCCAGCTCCGAGCGCGATTCGGACGCCTGGGCCTCGCGCAGCTCCGCTTCGAAGGCGGCGCGCAGCTTCGCCTTCATGGTCATGGCTTCCTCCAGGAATGGGACATGGCGCCATCTTCGCGCGGCGGCGCCCACGCCGGCTTGTAGGAACGCGCTATCGCGTGGGCGGGCGCACCCACTCCACCACGCCCGCAATCTCCGACGGCTCGAGGCCGAAGGTCCAGCGGAACGCGGGGTTCAGGCGCGCGCTGCCGGTGAAGCCCGCGGCGTGCCCGGCCCCGGGGCGGCTCAGCGCAGGATGGGACCGCTGCTGAGCCGCGACACGGCGCCGTGCAACATGCCGAGCTGGCGGGGCATCCTTTCGAGCAGCGCGCGGAAGACGGGGTCATCCGTCTTGCACGCCACCTGCAACGGCGGCAGGGGCGGCGGCGCCCGCCGGGCCTTGAGCGCGTCCGCGAGCTCGTCGAGCACGCCCCCCGCCTGGTGCGCGAACTGCTTCAATTGACCGGGCACCTCCTCCTCCGGCCGCTCCGTGCCCAGGGCCGTCACCACGGTGGCGAAGCGGCGCGCGTAGGTGATGACGGCCATGCCGGACTCGAGCTGCTGCGGCGGCCCGTGGTACTCGGCGGTGAGCCGCTCGAAGGAGGCCTCCGCGTCCAGCAGCGCCAGGCCGAAGCAGCGCCGCGCCGCGCTCACCTCGGGCCGGATGCCGCTGCCGCGGGAGATGACCTCCCGCAGGTAGTCACTGTCCGCGCGCAACGCGGCCGCCGCGGCCTCCGGGAAGCGTCTGCGCTCCGGCATGGGCCACAGCAGCCACGCCCCTGCCAGCGCCATCGCGCACGCCACCAGCACCCCCAGCGCGCGCTGCCCCGCGAGGCTCCAATCCCCCGAGCTCAGCGTGGCCAGCAGCAGGTAGTCCGGCGTGAGCAGAATCTGGAAGGCGCCGAAGTTGATGGGCAGCAGCGACACCGACACCGCCGTGAGCAGGACGATGACGGTGAGCAGCGCGGACGGTGAATGCACCCGCGTGGCAATCACCGCGGCCAGGCACGCGCCCAGCAGCGTCCCTCCCACGCGCTGGAGCGCGCGCTCCTCGGTGATGCCCGAATAGGGTTGGAGGATGGCGATGACGGTGAGGCTCACCCAGTGCGCGTCGCGGATGCCCAGCGCCTGCGTCACCACCAGCGCCGCCGTCGCCACCAGCCCCACCCGGAACGCGTGACGGAAGACGAGCGAGTCGGAGTGGAGGTGGTCGCGCAGCGGCGCCAGCCACGAGCGCGCGCGCCGCTCCTCGTTGCCCACCAGGCTCCGCCCGCGGTCTGACACCGGGTCGCCATGCAGCAGCCCCGCGGTCGTCTCGTGGACCACGCCCGCCATCTCCCGCAGCTTCGAGAGGACCGTCTCCACATGGAGGGACAGCAGGTCCTCCTGCGTCCGGATGCCCGGCGCGGGGCTGTAGTGCCGCCGGCGTGAGCGGGGCGCCAACCGGGGGGCGCGCGGCGCGCCTTCATTGCGCTCGCGGTCGAGGACCTGCTCCACCCAGTTCGCCATGGCCGCATAGGCGTCACACAGCGAGCCCACCCGCGCGCGCAGCGGCACGAAGCGGGGCTCGCGCACGGCCGCCTCCATGGCCTCGGCCAGGGCGATGAGCTGCGCGGACATCGGCTCGCACGTCTCGAGCAACACCAGCAGGTGCTCGCCCCGCTGGGACCTGCCCAGGTGGCTGCCGCGGGTGGCGCCCAGCGTGGCGCGCGCCTGCTCCATCAGGGGCCGCACGCTCATGTGTCGCTCCGCGGCCTCCACCCACGCCTGGGAGCCGGCGCCCTCGCGCGACAGGCGGCCCAGGTCCCAGCACGCCTCCGCCAGCTCCCGGTACACCCGCGCGATGGCCCGCCGCGCGGGGCGGTAGGGCCGCAGCGGCCAGAGCACCAGGGACAGCGTCATGGCCCACAGGCCGCCGAAGAGCAGCCAGAAGGCGCGGGCCAGCGCGGTCTCCACCCCCACCGCGGGCGCGCCCAGCGACACGACGAAGATGACCGCGAGCTGCCCGCCGATGGAGCCCGGCGTCTCTCCGTAGCTCCGCGCGAAGGCCGCCGCCGTCACGCCCAGCCACATCAGCGTCACGTCCAGCCAGGGCAGGGACCCGCCCGGCGCGCCCAGCGCGCCCACCAGCGCGCCCAGCAGCGTCACCGCGCCCAGCTCCTTGGCGCGCGTCCGGTAGGAGCCGCCCTTGTCGGCCAGTGAGACCAGGAGGCCGGACAAGCCCCCCCAGCTCGCGTCCTTCACGCCCAGCAGGAACGCGAGGATGAGCGGCACGGCGGTGGCCAGCGCGGTGCGGAGGCCCGCGCCAATCGCGGGCTTCCCTGGCCGGACGCGGAGGACGGAGCGCAGGTGTCGCAGCAGTCGGCGCATCCTGGAGCGTTGACACCGCGCGGCGCGGAAGGAACCTCCGCCCTCCCTCTCCGGGCACCCCCGCGGCCAGGAGAGCCAGCGCGCCCGGGCCCGGGCGCCCAGGCGCTCCGCGCGCGGGCTTTCACGGACCGGCGGAGCCGCACATGCCGTAACGTGGGCGCCCCGCCAAGGAGCGACACCTCGTGGAGACCCTCGTCCGCATCGCCGAAGGCCTGGGCCGCTTCTCGTCGCGCTTCGTCCCCAGCGCGTTCGCCATCGCCGTCCTGCTCACGCTGCTCACCCTGGCGCTGGCCACCGGCTGGGCCGGCGCCGCGCCGCCCGCCGTGCTGGACGCCTGGGGCGGCGGCTTCTGGGAGCTGCTCGGCTTCTCCATGCAGATGGCGCTGGTGATGTTCACCGGCTACCTGCTGGCCCTCACCGGCCCGGTGCGCGCGCTGCTGGAGCGCGCGGCGCGGGTGCCACGCACGCCCCGGGGCGCGGCGGCGTGGATGGCCTTCGTCTCCATGGCCCTGGCCTACGTCAACTGGGGCCTGTCGCTGGTGGCCAGCGCGATGCTGGTGCGCTTCATGGTGAAGCGCCGGCCGGACGTGGACTACCGGCTGCTGGTGGCGTGCGCGTACTTCGGCCTGGGCGCCACCTGGCACTCGGGCCTGTCCGCCTCCGCCCCCCTGCTGGTGGCCACACCGGGGCACTTCCTGGAGCAGCGCCTGGGCGTGCTGTCCATCGACAGGACGCTCTTCTCGCCCTTCAACGTCGGCCTCACGCTGGCCGTGGTGGCGGGGCTGACGTTGCTCGCGTGGGTGCTGCACCCGAAGCCGGAGAACACCGTGCGCGTGGACCCGGCGGTGCTGGAGTCCCTGGGTGACTTCGTCCCGCCCCAGCGCCCCGAAGGGCGCGGCTTCGCCCTGTGGCTGGACCACTCGCGCCTGCTCAACACCGTCATCGGGGTGCTGGGGCTCCTGTGGCTGGGACAGCACCTGTGGATGAACGGCGGCTGGCGCGCGCTCAACCTCAACGTGGTGAACTTCACCTTCCTGGTGCTGGCGGTACTGCTGCACGGCACGCCCGCGCGGCTGCTCAAGGCCAGCGAGGAGGCCGGCACCGTGCTGCACGGCATCGTCCTCCAGTTCCCGCTGTACGCGGGCATCTACGGCATCTTCAAGGCCACCGGCCTGACGGAGCGCATCGGCGAGCTGTTCGTGTCGCTGTCCACGCGCGAGACCTTCCCCGCCATCGTCTACCTGTACAGCGGCGTGGTGAACTACTTCGTCCCCTCCGGCGGCTCGAAGTGGGCCATCGAGGCGCCCTACCTGCTGGAGGCCGCGACGCGGCTGGGCGTGGCGCCGGAGAAGGTGGTGCTGGCCTACGCCTGGGGCGACATGGCCACCGACCTCATCCAGCCGTTCTGGGCGCTGCCGCTGCTGGCCGTGGCGCGCCTGGAGTTCAAGGAGCTCCTGGGCTTCTTGCTGGTGGCCTTCCTCGTGTACCTGCCGCTGGTGACGCTGGCCTTCCTCCTCTTCGGCTGAGCGGCGCCGCGCGGTGTGCTACATCCAACGGACCAGGACGGGCCTGGGGGCCCGCCACATCACGAGAACGAGGGGACTTGAGATGGCGAAGATGCTGACGCGGGGCCTGCTTTGCGCGGTGCTGGGGATGTCGTCCGTGGCCATGGCGCAGGACGCGGAGCCCGCCGCCGCGCCGGTGAAGGCGCCGGACGCGGACGCGGTGCGTGACACCTGGAACTTCTTCTACAAGGGCCAGGGCCAGGGCCCCGTGCTGGTGGAGGCCAAGGTCTGCACCGAGGTCGCCAAGGAAGGTCCCAACAAGTACGAGTGCACCGCCGAGGTCGGCCCCGAGGGCGTCAAGGCCGGCACCAGCGTCATGCTGTGGCAGGCCTACCTGGTGCCGCAGGGCGACACCATCGACGACCTCATGGTGCAGACGAAGCAGGGCGCCCTGGTCCGCGATACGAAGGACGTGAAGATCAAGGGCGAGGGCTGGCGCGCGCGGCAGTGGACGGGCCTGCGGCTGAGCAAGCCCGGCACCTGGACGGTGTCGGTGCTGCGCGGCGACCAGGTCCTCAAGGAGATTCAGGTCAAGGTGCTCTGATACAGCCCTGAAGCAGTGGGGAGCACCCGACGCCCGCCAGCGGCCCCCCGGCCACCTGGCGGGCGTTCGCGTTGGCGCGCCAGGCCCGCCCCCCGCCCCCAGGGCGGAGCGGTCCGTCGTTTTTCCCCGGACGTTCCCTGCCGGACAGGCGTTTTTTCAGCGCGCCCGACACCCGCCTCCGCCCCAGGGGCCATGTTCCGTCGCGTCCCAGAGGGAAGACGCCTGGAGGCGGCGGCTGGCAATGCCCTTGCACAAGGGGTGTTCCGGTTGAGGGGCAGGGGGTTGTCGGGGCTGGGGTTGGGGGAGAGGCCGGGGCGGGGATGGAGGGGCGGCGGCGATGGATGGTCGGGGTGCTGGCGTTCGGGTTTCTCCTCGCGGGGTGCGGGGAGAGGGCGCACGCGGCAGCCCGCGCTCCGGGCTTGGAGGTCGCGGGGTCGGCTGCAGGTGAGGGCGAGGGGGTCCTGGCGTGGACGCGTCCGCTGGCACTGGGGGACAGCGAAGCGCCGCATGCCGTGGTGGCTCCCGACGGGGACGTCCTCGTCGCTGCGACCTACCGTGAGCCTCTGGACCTTGGGGGAGGCCCCCTGCCCTTCAACCACGTATCCAAGGCGCCTCACCTGTTGGTGGCGCGCTTCTCTCCGGAAGGCACCCTGCGCTGGGCGCATGGGCTGACGCCGGAGGAAGGCACCACGCGCGCGCGCGTGGGCGGGCTCGCGGTGGACGGCGCGGGCAACGTCTGGCTGGGAGGCGTGTCCGCGGGCTTCGTCCTGGGGGAGCAGGCCATCCCCGCGGGGCCCTTCCTCACGAGGCTGTCGCCCCAGGGCGCGCTGGAGCGCGTGCGAGGCTTCACCGGCACCGGCGCGCTCACCGTCAACGCGCTGGCGCCGGATGGCACGGGCGGCGTGGTGCTGGTGGGGGACTTCCATGGACGGCGGGACTTCGGCGACGGCGTGAGGGAGTCCCCTCGAGGCCAGCGCTCCGCCTTCGCGGTGAGCCTGGACGCCAGCGGCCAGACGCGCTGGAGCCGCACCTGGGCCGCGGGGGCCGAAGGGCTGGTGACGGCCCGGGCCGTGGCGGTGGATGTCTTTGGCGGCGTGCACGTGGCCGGGGCCTATGCGGGCTCGGTCTGCTTCGGCGGGCCGGCGCTCGTCACGGTGCGCCAGCGCACGCCCTTCGTGCTCAAGCTGTCGTCAGACGGCGCGCACGCCTGGAGCCGGGATTTGCGCGGCACCACGGGCACCGCGAATGCCCTGGCGGTGGGCCCCGACCGCGTCTTCGTTGGCGGCAACTTCTCCGGGCGCTTCTACTTCCAGGGAAAGCCTCACACCTCCAACGGCTACCACGGCTTCGTGACTGTCTTTGATGGGAATGGCAAGGAGCGCTGGGCGCGCTCGTTCGAGGCCACCGCCACCGCGCTGGCCACCGATGACGCCGGCCAGCTCACCGTGGCCGGGACCCATGACGGCGGATTGGATTTGGGCGGCGGCGCCACGCCCGCGGGCCTCTATCTGGCGCGGCTCCACCCCGAGGACGGCGCGTCACTGTGGGTGCGCAGCTTCACCAGCCCCAGCGCCCCGCTGGCGCGCACGGTGGCGGTGGACGTGAGCGGCCATGCTGTGGCCGCGGGTACGCTGGCGCGGGCGCATCCCGAAGGCACGCCCTACCCTCGCGCGCAGGATGGCTTCCTCCTCCGCCTGAAGCCCTGAGTCCTGTTCATCGATGAGGGGACCTCATGGGGGAGTCTGGCGAGCAGCGGCCACGGGCCCCCTCGGCGCCACATCCGCCTCCCGAATGCGCCCCTGACGCCTCATTTCGCGCACCAGAAAGGGGGCATCTCGCTCCAAGGACCAGAGAGGGACAGGTTGATCAGCAACCTTCGGGCTCCAGTAGCTGTCGAAGTACCGTCGACACATGTGCTGGTACTCACGAGAGTCGAGCCCCAATCGCTCGATGGTTTCACGGACCTTGGCGTCCACCTCCGGGGCCAACCCCACGGCGGGCTCCACCTTGAACGTCCCCAGGTTGAGGACAAACCACCCATCCTCGACCACGAATGGGTCGAGCACGTCGGCAAACTGTCGCTTGCGTGCATTCATCTGAGAGCAGGCCAGCCGATAATTGCCCCACTCGTAGGCCTGCCGATGCTCCGCGCTCACCATGGCGACAAAGTGGTCGACGGTCGGCCCGCAGAGCGGCTCAATGTAGAAACAGGCATATGCGCAAATGCCCCCATATGAATCATGCAGGACGGGCAGCGCACGGGTCCAGTAGGCATATGAGCGCAGAACCGAGGCATCCAAATCCTCGATTCGGTCCGCCCGCTTCGCGATTCGCGGGCCACGGCGCCTGAACAACGGCGGCTGGCCAGTCAATTCAGCCAAGGCACTCAAGCCAGGCTGCCGAACCTCTTTATCGAAATCAAAGGCAGGAGGACGTGGCTCTGGCTGTTTCAAGACACGAATCACTGCATGAACCCCGCCTCACGAGCCCAGAAGCGCCACCGCAACCAGAATGGATCAATCTCGGGAAGGCTGGCGCGCAGCGCGTCGCGCGTCTCAGTGAACTCGTCGGACGAAACGCCGTGCCGCCGCTCCATCAACCCCTCGGCGCGCTTGATGGCTTGCTCTGCCTCCAGCGAACGGGGCTCCTTGAGGTCGAAGATTTCAGAAACGAGCCAGGAGTTCGCGTCTCCCCGGCGATGCCACTCCTCCTTGTGAAGGACGACCTCCCTGTTCTGGAGATTGAGGTGCCACAAGGCATCTTCGTTGGCGTCAAAGAGTGGCTCAAGTGAAGCCAGCAGCAGCGGCGAGTGTGTCACGGCGAGAATCTGGACCTGAACGTCACCAGCGCCCGTGAGCGCCTCCATGACCTTGAGCCATCCGCTTCCGGTTTAGCGGCCGCTCCCGAGGGAAGCCTCCCGCTTGCGTCGTTCACGCTCGCGGCGCTGCTGGCGTGAACGAGCGGTCACCTCCGCGATGAGGAGGATGCGCTCCTCCAATTGCTCCAGGGTTACGCCCCGGCTCATCATCGCATGCGACAGCAGCAGTGGGGCGCAGCGGGTCAACGCCAGCACCAGCGCGAGCCGCCCCGTCGCATGCTGCTGACCCGACTCGCCTGCCTTCTGCTGCATCGACAGTTCCAGCAGGCGCGAGAGGGCCAGGGCAATCACCTTGGCGTACACCAACGAGAGCACCGCGCCAGGCCGCGTGGCGCGCAGCGCCGTCAGTCCCACACCGGATTTGAGGGCTTTGAAGAGAAGTTCCACCCTCCAGCGCAGACGGTAGGCCTCGGCCACCTCCAGGGCTGTCAACACGTCGCGGCCTACCGTCGTCAGATACCAGCGCCGCTCACCCTCTGGCCCTTGCACGGCCACCACCCGCGCCGAGGCCGTGCGCCCCTGCTTCTCCAGTTGCACGTCCACGTCGATGACGCCGCCCTCCTCACGCAGCACGCCCTGCAGTAGCGCATCCGTCAGGCGCATGCCCCGGGCCCGCACGCGCTCGCCCTTGCCCACGTGCACCCGCAGCACCTTCGGGTCATGCTGGGCCTTCAGCCGCACCAGGAAATGGGCTCCGGCCTCAATCGCATCAAGGAAGCGGCCGGTGTCTGTGTACCCCAAGTCCATGAAGGTGAGCGTGCCGGGCGCCAGCGCCTCTTCGGGCAATGCGCGCGTGTCCTGGGTGCGCTGGGGCGTCACTCCGTCCGCCACCGGCAACTCGTCTCGCAGCGATACCAGCGCGTGCCATTTGAAGGACGCTGGCCGTGCCTGGCTGGTGGAGGGGGCCCAGTCAGCCGCCAGTCGCCGCAGCAGTTGGCAGGTGGAGTCGGCCACCTGCACGTCTGAGAATTCTTCCAGCAAGGCTCCCAGTTCATTGAAGGGCTTGTCCTCGCCGATGGCCTCGCGCACGGCCTGCACGGCCCGGCCGGCCACCTCACACATCAACAGCCCAAAGGCGTGGTTGAAGCGCTCGAAGAAGGCGCTGGGTGACAGCTTCTGTCCGGTGAGCGCGATGTAGTTGGCGAAGGCCGTTGTCTGCGTGCCGGGCAGCGGCGTCACCGCGGCCACGGTGGACTCCACCAGCGCCACCAGGTCCACCTTGCGCTGGCGCTGCAACGCACCCAACCGCCGCGCCGCCTCCAGAATGTCCTCGGCCGACACCAGTGCCCGGAGTCCCTCAGCCACCTTCGCTCTCGGAGTATTCTTCATGCCGGGAGAATGGTCCTCGTCCCTCCGTTTCGACGGGCCCTGCCTGCTCGGCTGCACCTATCTCTCTGATTCTGCTCTGCTTTTCCTCACCGCGTTAAACGGACGCGGATGGACCTTGAGCAGGGAGCGCAGGACCGTCCGCTGCCAACGCGGGTGCAGATGGGCCTCCACCTCGTCAATCAAGAAGATGATCGACCGGGTGGCATCCTGGTTCATCAACCGACTCGCCTGCAGATGCTCCTGCCACGTCCACACCAGCAAGTAGGCCAACGTGATGACGCGCCTGACGCCCGCGGACGCATACACCACCGGCACCTCCTGGCCATAGCCCGTGCGCAGCGTCGGCATGTCCCGGACGTCTTCCAGGCTGATACGCGTGAGCTCTCCCGGAACGAGAAGCTCCGCATCAGAAGGAGACAGCGCATGAAGCGCCTGGCGGAGCTGCCGATACGGCTCCTTGTTGCTCCCTTGCCAAGACGCCCAGTCCGCAATCAGCCCGTTGCACAAATACTTTCCATCAGGCTTGAGACCATCCCACACCTCCTGGGAACTGAAGAGGTAGGCGGGAGGCCGATCTGGCGCATCAACCCCCAGCGACGGCGCGTTTCTCCAGTAGTTACGCGCCGGGTCCCACACCGAAAACGAGCCGTCCACCCGAGCGTAGAGCACCATGCCCGGATTGGGGGGCCGCCCTCCCTTCAAGGTCCAACTCTGCGACTTGAAGTCGTATTCGCTCGAGTAACGGACGGGCTTTCTCTTCCCCTCGAACTCGAAGGCGATGCGGGGTTTGAGGCCAGCCCCTCGATGCGGCGCGGCGGGGTGTCCCGCCCACGTCCGGGTCAGCGCCCACCAGGCAACATCCAGGATGAAGGTCTTCCCCACCCCGTTGTCGCCGGTGATGAGATTCAGCCGGTGGGCGAAGTCGAAAACGAGTTCTGGGGCTGGCCCGACATGATGAAGTTCCAGCCGATCAAACATCGCTTCCTCCTGTTGAATCCAACGTGCTCTTCGCGTGCTCTATAGGTCAGGTCGGAAGATGAACCAAGCGCACAGACGTCCTCGAGCACGGAGCCACCGCCTCGGCCGACCTGACACTTGCCGCGCCACCTGGGTCCACCGCGCCATTCACTCGGAGAGTCCCCCTCCAGGCGAAAGCGCCCCGCGCCTTCGAGCCCTTCGCCACGGCCCACGTCACGCACTGGCGCTGAGCCATGAGCATCACCGCGTGAGGAGCACCGCCCTCCTGTCCGCATTGAGCACCTGAGGCCCCGCTGGCAGCGACGCCAGCGGCGTGTCCCAGTGTGAGTGGCCACAAATCACCAGCAGGTCTTCGCGAGCCGGCAGGCACTCCCGGATGGCCGCGCTCCCACGGAGGTGCGGCCCGGGCGCATCCGGCCCCTGGTGAAGCACCAGCAACTCCGGGCCCTGCCGCATGACGCTCCGCAGGCCCTGAAGAAACGCCGCTTCATCGCGCCGGCCCGGTCTGTCCGGGCGGCCGATGATGCCCCCCACGCCCCCCACTCGCAGGCCATCCACATCCACCACGTCCCCATCCAGCAACCGCAGCGCTGGGCGCTGGCGAAAGAACCGCGCCTGCTCCCGCGCGGTGCCGAACGTGTCGTGATTTCCCGCCACGCCCACCACCCAGCGGAACTGCTGTCCGAAGGCTTCCCACACGGGCCGCACATCGCCGGAAGCACCTCGCACCAGCGCGGCATCGTCGGAGAACAGGTCCCCCGCCAGCACCACGCCCGTGTGCGCGAGCGGAGGCAGCCCCCCCTCCGCGCTCAAGGCCGCGAGACCATCCGCCAGGACTTCGCCCAGGAGGGCCACCGCGCCTCCCAGCGCGGCGCAAGGCGCCACCCCCTGCAGGTCCGACGTCACCACCAGGGCATCCAGGCCCGCTGGCAACGCGTCGACGGTTCCCCGCAGGAGGGGCAGGTCCTGGGTTTCAACGCCACCTCGGGGGGCCGCGGAGAGGTGGGGCCACGAGAACAACGGCGCCGTTTCGAGCTTCAGGATTCGCATGGCGCCCAGGTCGCCCCGGGCCGCGCCATCCCGACAGTCACGAGGCACCCCGCTTCGGCTGGGAGCCCGGCCTCAGGCCCCAACCCGTGGACCGCGGCTCAGAACAGCCGCCGCAGCGTCAGCGAGATGTTCGCGTTGGCGGAGCGCACGCCGCTCAGCAGGCACCGCGTCACTCCGGGAATGGCCGACACGTCCATCGTCTTGATGGCGAGCGCGCCTTCGTAGCGACCGCCGGAGACCCGGCCCAGGACCGTCACCATCGTCGTGCCCGGCGGGCGCACGTCCACGCCACCGATGAAGTCGATGGTGCTCTCCGAGCCGTCATTCCAGGTCACCGTGTTCTGGGTCGACAGGCTCGAGACCAGACAGCTCGCCGAGCTGGCGCCGATGATGGTGAACGAGCCGAAGGCCAGCCCCGGGTCCGACGGGGCCCGGCAGGAGGAGAGCTGCCCCGTCCCTGTCACGGTCGTAAACCGGGCGAAGAGCGAGATGGCCGGCGCATAGTCCTGGCGCTGGTTCCCCTGGGAGCACTCCACCAGGGTCAAATCCGGCGACGGCTGCGCGAACGCCTTCCCAGGAACGGCGACGAACGCCAGCGCCGCGGCAACACCACTCACGCATCCAAGCAATCGCTTCATGACGACCTCCAGACCAGCAGGGGGGAGGCGCCAAGATTGAGAGCGACCCTCGATGCAGCCATTGCCTCGGAGCGCAAGCCCTCGTCAGCCGCTTGCCATTCCTCACGAATGACTGACTCTCAGAAAATGAAAGACACCGCATCCAGCCCGTGTGCCCCAAGGGCCGCGTCTGTCTTGAACGAGCTCGAAGGGTGGGAGCAATCGCTGGCGCGCATCACCCTGTGCACCAACGGAGGTCCGCGGGGGCGGCGGTGCTCGAACACCGCCGAGCACCGGCCGCCGGGAGCCCGCTCAGTTCCCGTGCAGCCACTCCCGCAGCCTGGTGGTGGTGAGCTCGATGGCGCCCCGGGCCGCGGGCGTCTGGGCCAGCGCGTTGAGCATGACGAAGTCGTGGTGCGTGCCGAGGAAGCGGACCTGGGTGACGTTGACGCCCGCCTCGGAGAGCTTCGCCGCGTAGGCCTCGCCCTCGTCACGCAGCACGTCGTTCTCGTCGGTGATGACCAGCGCGGGAGGCAGGCCCTTGAGCTGGTCCAGGGACGCCCTCAGCGGGGACACGTGCGGGTCCATGCGCTTGGAGGTCTCCGGCAGGTAGGCATCCCAGAACCACTTCATCGCCTTGCGCGTCAGCCACGGCCCCTCCGCGAACTCCTGATAGGAGCCGCTGTCGAAGCTGGCGTCGGTGACGGGATAGAAGAGCGCCTGGAAGCGGATGTTCGGGCCGCCGCGCTCCTTCGCGAGCATCCCGACCACGGTCGCCATGTTCCCGCCGACGCTGTCCCCCACCAGCGCCATGCGGCGGGCATCCACGTTGAACTCCTCCGGGTGCTCCGCCACGTACTTCGTCGCGGCGTAGGCCTCCTCGATGGCCGTGGGGAACTTGTTCTCGGGTGAGCGGCCATAGTCCACGAAGACGGCGGCGACGTTCGCGCCCTTGACCAGCTCCCGCACCAGCCGCTCGTGGGTCCGGGCATCCCCCATCACCCAGCCCGCGCCGTGGATGAACATCACCACGGGCAGGCGCTCCTTGCTCCCCTTCGGCCGGAAGAGCAGCGTCCGGACGGAGCCCTTGGGCCCGACGGGCAGCTTGCGCTCCTCCACGTCCGCGTCCGGCAGCGCCACCGGAATCGATTGCGCCTTGAGGAGGACGTCCCGTGCCTGCTCCGGCGTCAGGGTGTAGAGGGGCGGGCTGTTCGAGGCCGCCAGGTCCGAGACGAACTTCTGCGTCGAAGGGTCCAGGTTCATGCGCGCTGCTCCTTGGTGGGGCGCCCGCGCACGGGCGCCGCCGGAAAGGTGCCAACCCGCGGCTGGGCGGCAGCAACCGTGCGGGCAAGGACCTGACCCGGCGCCGTCGGGCGCGGCGGCCCCGCCTGGGCTAGACTCCGCGACGGCATTCACAGAGGAGCGATGGATGAAGCGTTTCGCGCTACGCGACCTCACGGACCGCCTCGACGCCCAGACACAGCACGAGGACATCGTTCGCATCCTGGCCACCCGCGAGTTCCCCTGGGACGTCGAACAGGCGCTCAGCTTCGCGCTGTTCCGCACCTACGCGGTGCCCAGCATCGGCGTGCTCCTGCACGACACCGGCGAGTTCACCCAGCGCACCCAGAAGCGCTACGACGACACCGTGCTCATCCTGGACACCCTCCTGGAGCACGGCATGTCCAGCCAGCAGGGCCGCGAGGCCTTCCGGCGCATGAACCAGATGCACGGCGCCTACGACATCTCCAACGACGACATGCGCTACGTGCTCTCCACCTTCGTGGTGATGCCGGTGCGCTGGATTGCCGACTTCGGCTGGCGGCCACTCACGCCCCATGAAGTGACGGCGTGGACGAACTACTACCGCGACATCGGCCGCCACATGGGCATCCGGGACATCCCGGAGACCCATGAGGCGTTCGCCTCCCTCATGGATGGCTACGAAGCCGCGCACTTCGCCTTCGACGCGCGCAGCAAGGCCGTCGCGGACGCCACGCTGGAGCTGCTCACCACCTTCCCGCCGACGAACCTCGCGCCCAGGCGGCTCGTCACCCTCTTCGCGCGCACGCTGATGGAGGACGCCCTGCTGGACGCCTTCCACTACCCCCACCCGTCGCGCCTCAGCCGCAAGGTGTTCCGCCTGGCGCTCAAGGCCCGGGGCCGGTTCGTGCGCTACGCCCTGTCTCCGAAGGAGGCGCCCACCTACGCCCGGGAGCGAAAGAACATCCGCAGCTACCCGAAGGGCTACGCCGTCGAATCCCTGGGCACCTTCCCCAGGACGTGCCCCGTGAAGCACGGCGCCGCCACGGAGGACGCGCCTGGGCGCGCGCCGCCCAAGGACGGCCCCTGAAGCGCCCGGCGAGCCGGGACCGCGTCACGTCGCGCCGTGGGAGAGCGCCGGGCCGCGGGCCTCCTGATTCTCGCTCGCCTTCCACGGCGTCCCCGTGCCGCAGCGCTCGACATGGACTGTGCTGGTCCATCCCGAGCCCGTCTGTATATGTTTTCCTGCCTGTGTTTCAGGGGGCAGGACAGACCCGCCACCGCCGCTACCGGGCCAGTGCATCACTCGCTTTGCGCCGTGCAATCCGATGCACGGAACAACCTGCCATTTTCATTGGAAGCAGCCCTGGGAACACCGGTTGCAATCACACCGGGCATGTTCAAACACCTCCTGGTGATACTGCTGCTCCTCGCCCCCGCGGCTCACGCGGCGCGACGGGATACGGTGACGGATTGGATTGCCTCCGGGGACCACTGGCTCAGCGTGGGCCCCATGCTGAGCGTGACGGGCCGCTCGGGCAATGCGCACCTGGGGCTGGGCGTCGAGGTGACCTACAACATCGTGGACAAGCTGCTCGCGACGGGCATCTTCACCCAGGCGCAGTGGACGAGCGGCCACGCCCGGCTGGCGGGTGGGTTCCAGCTCTCCGCGGGGCCCTTCGGCTTCGAGTTCGGGGCGCAGCACGAGACAGGGACGCGGGCGTTCCTGCCGACGTCAGGGATACACTTCGCCCCCTACCTCACGTTTGGCTTCGCCTCCCTGGCCCTGCGCTTTGGCACCCCGTTCGGCGCGTGGGACTCGCGCGGGGAAGGAGAAACGCGAGTGGCCTACGGCTCCGAAGTCGGCATCGTGCTGACCCTCAAGGCCCCACTCCCCCTCAAGGGCTGCAACACCGGCCCCTGCCAGCTCCTCCGCTGATGCATGTCGCCATCCTCCCGACCACGGCGAGAGACAGGTGCCACTGTGGAGAGAAAGGCGCAAACAGGAAACTCCAACCCACATCCCCCGACAACCATTTCAAGCACCACATCGCGGGGCCGCGAAGGCCCACGGGGGAAACGCCATGTTCAAGGTCAAGCCGAACCACACCTTCCAGAATCCGATGCGGCAGCAGATCGACCGGACCACGCAGGGCAAGACGAGCGACTACGCCCACGCGGTCGGCGGTGTGAACCAGATTCTGGACCGGGGCAACATCGGCATCTCCGCGCGCTCGCAGGCCAGCGTGATGGACAACGTGAAGAAGGTGGAGACGGGGGAGCGCAGCGAGGTCAACGCCCACCAGCGCGAGGCGCTGAACTTCGGCCGTGACGCCTTCCAGAGCGCCAGGCAGGGCAACTACAAGCAGGCGAGCGTGGAGGCCTTCGGCTCCACCGTCAACGGCCTGGCCTCGATGTTCAAGTCCACCTTCACGGAGACGCCCAGCGAGAAGCAGGGCATCACCCCTCACTGACGCTCCCGTGGAGCCCCCATTCCCCTTGCGTGGGATTGGGGGCTTCACGCCCAGGTGGCGGGATTCGCGAGCCCACCTGCCCGCCCGGCCCGGACGTGACTGCATTGCCGGGTGAGCTGTTTTTGTTAGGCTTGCCCGCGCGAGGTGGCCATGGCCCGTATCGTCGGCGGAGTGGGGGACATCGCGAACGACTTCAAGTTCGCGGTGCGGATGCTCCGGAAGGACCCGGTCTTCACCCTGGTGGCCGCGTTGTGTCTGGCATTTGGGATTGGCGCCAACGCGGCCATCTTCAGCGTGGTGGACGCGGTGCTGCTGCGGCCGCTGCCCTACCACGAGCCCGCGCAGCTCGTTCGCCTCTTCGAGACGACGCCAGCCAGGGACCCGAAGTGGCTGGGCTCGGTGTCGTGGCCCAACTACCAGGACTGGGCCACCCAGCTTCCCTCGCTGGAGGGCGTGGCCGCCTACGAACTCCAGGGCCGCAACCTGATGACGCCCGAAGGCGCGGAGCGGGTCAGCGTGGTGGCCACCACGGCCAACCTCTTCCAGGTCCTGGGCACGGCGCCGAAGCTGGGGCCCGGCTTCTCGCCTGGAGATGACCAGCCCGGAGCCGCGCCCGTCGTCGTCATTGGCGAGGGGCTGTGGCAACGCCGCTTCGGCGCCGACCCGGGCCTCGTCGGGCGCACCCTGACGCTGGATGGACAGCCCCACACGGTGGTGGGCATCCTGCCCACGGCGGTGGGCTTCCCCGCGGGGGCCCGGATGGATGTCTTCGTCCCCTTCATCCCCACCGCGGACCGGCTGGACAACCGGGGCTCGCACTTCCTGAGTGTCCTCGGGCGGCTGCGGCCAGGGGTCCCGCCGCGGACGCTCGCGGCGGAGCTGACGGAGGTGGCGCGCCGCATCGAGGAGGCGCACCCCGCGCAGCAGGCCGGGCGGAGCGCCACGGCGGTGCCCCTGGCGGAGACGGTGGTGGGCAACGTGCGGCCCACCTTGCTGCTCTTGCAGGGCGCGGTGCTGCTGGTGCTGCTCATCGCCTGTGCCAACGTCGCCAACCTGCTGCTCGCCCGGACCTCCACGCGCCAGCAGGAGATTGCCGTCCGCTTCGCGCTGGGCGCGAGCCGCGGGCATGTCGTGCGGCAGCTCCTGGTGGAGAGCCTGCTGCTGTCGCTGCTGGGCGCGCTGCTGGGCGTGCTCCTGGGCGCCTGGTGCGTGAGCGCCATGGGCAACCTGGTCCGGACCACCTTCCCGCTCACGGGGGACCTCCCCCTCAACGGGCGGGTCCTCGGCTTCCTGCTGCTGGTGTCGGTGGGCAGCGCGCTCCTCTTCGGCCTGACGCCAGCGCTCCAGGCAACGCGCACGCCGCTGCGCGCCAGCCTCGCCGAGCCGGGGGGCAAGCAGTCCGCGTCGCGCTCACACCACGTCTTCCGCGGCGCGCTCGTGGTGACGGAGGTGGCCCTGTCCCTGGTGCTGCTCGTCGGCGCGGGGCTGCTGCTGCGCGGCTTCGTGAAGCTGCTGGGCACCGAGCCAGGGCTGGAGCCGCGCAACGTCCTCACCGCCCACCTGCCCATTACACCGAACCAATACCCGCGCGAGGAGGTCGTCGGGCGCCTCTTCCAGCCCATCCTGGAGAAGGCCCGGGCGCTCCCAGGCGTGGAGTCCGCGGCGCTCATCTCCCTCCTCCCCATCCAGACCGCGTGGACCAGCGGTGACTACGCCGTGGAGGGCGAGCTTCCGGCGGAGCCCGGCAAGACGCTGTTCGCGGAGTTCAGGACGACCAGCCCGGACCTCTTCAAGTCGCTGGGCATCCCGCTGCTGGCCGGCCGCGACTTCACCGAGGACGACGGCCGCGGGGCCGAGCAGGTCGTCATCGTCAATCAGGCCCTCGCCCGCCGGCACTTCGCGGGAAGCGAAGCCGTGGGCCGCCGGCTCCTCATCGGAGGGCAGCCCGTGGAAATCATCGGCGTGGTGGGCGACGTGCGGCAGGCGGGCCTGGACCAGCAGCCCCTGCCCGAGGTGCACCTCCCCTTCAACCATCCGCGCTCCACGCTCTGGTACTTCCAGTCGGTGACGCTGGTGCTCAAGACCCGCGCGGCGCCCGCGGGCGTGGCCCCCTCGCTGCGCGCCGCGGTGCGCGCCGTGGACTCCGAGCAGCCGCTCTACAACGTCATGACCATGGAGGACATCATCCAGCAGTCCGTGGCGGGGCGGCGCCTGAGCCTCACGCTCCTGGGGACGTTCGCGCTCATCGCGCTGGTGCTGGCCACCGCGGGGCTCTACGGCGTCATCTCCTACCTCGTCTCGCAACGCACCCAGGAGATTGGCATCCGCATGGCGCTGGGGGCGCCGCCGAGCCGGGTGGTGCGGCTGGTCATGGACCAGGGCCTGAAGATGGCGGGCCTGGGAATCTGCGTGGGGCTCGCCGCCGCCTTCGTCCTGTCGCGCTACCTGGAGAGCCTGCTGTACGGCATCAGCGGCACGGACCCGCTGACCTTCGGCGTGTTCGCCCTGCTGCTGGGAGGCGTGGCCCTCATGGCCACCTGGCTGCCCGCGCGCCGCGCCTCCCGCGTGGACCCCATCATCGCCATCCAGAAGCGGTGACGGGCGCCGCCCCTCGCCCCCCGAGCACGCGGGAGCGAGGGGCACGGGGGCCTGACGTCAGGAGGCCTCCCGCAGCGAGGTGAGCTCCTCCACGTCCTCGGGCACCGGGTCCAGCGCGGCCGACAGCGCCGGATAGGCGCTGAGCAGGTCCTCCACGCTGGCGCCGAACTGGAGCCACCCGACGATGCGCACCGCGTCCTCGTTGGTGACGCACACCCGGCGCAGCCGCCGGTTCACCACGAAGTGGCGCTTGCCCTCGGGCGTGTTGAATTCATAGCCCCGCAGCAGCTCCGCCGCGGAATAGCCCCGCTCCCGTTCCTCGACCTCGGCGAAGGCCTTCTTCAGCGCGTCCCGCCCATAGCGGCTGAGCAGCAGCAGCAGGTGCTCCCGGTCCACCCAGTGGCCATGCTGGTACAGCTTCCGCTCGCGCTTGAGGCGGTTGTAGCGCTCCAGCACCGCCTGCGCGCCGGCCGCGTCCAGCCCCGTGTCGGGCTCGTACTCGTAGAAGAGGTCCAGCACGGTGTCCGTGCGCGGCTTGAAGGACTTCACGCCGAACTGCTCGGGCGACAGGTGGATGGGCGCGTTGTGCTCGAAGACGAAGGTGCCCGTGCCCTCCGAGTGCAGGATGTCGGCGTGCCCCAGCAGGAACTGGACGGTCTCCTCCGCCTCCTCCTCCGTCTCCGTGGGGAAGCCGAAGAAGTTGAAGGTGTGGCTCCAGATGCCCGCGTCATGCGCGAACTGGAGGTTGTCCACCATCACCTTCTGCGTGTTGTTCTTGCGCATGTGCCGCTGCACGCGCTCGGACGCCGTCTCCAGCCCGATGTAGAGCGAGCGGAAGCCGATGTCATACATGTTCCGGAAGTCCTCCCGCGTGAAGTACTTCTCGAACTTGTAGAGCGCGGTGAAGAAGTAGCGCCCCTTGGGGACGGCGGGCGGCAACATCCGGAAGAGCTTGGGCGGCAGCGCCTCGTCGTTGAAGGCGAAGTGCCGCACGCCGTAGCGCGCGTTGAGCACCTCCAGGTCCTTGGCAATCATCTCGGGCGCGCGCATGCGGTAGCGGTCGCCGTAGATCATCCCGTGGTAGCAGAACGCGCACTTGCCCCAGTAGCAGCCGCGCGTCGTCAGCAGCGGCAGGACAATCTCCGGGGACAGGTACTCCTCCAGCGGCAGCCCCTCGAAGTCGGGCGTGGGGACCTCGCTCATGGGCAGGGAGTCGCCCAGCGGCGTCAGCACCAGGTCCTCCCCCTTCATGAAGGCGAAGTTGGGCGGGTGGTCCGCGCGCGGGTCCTCCACCGACAGGAAGCGGTCCAACGGGCGCTCGCCCTCGTACCGGCAGATGAAGTCGAAGCAGCGGCCGAACAACTGGGTGACCCAGGTGCGCTCCTTCTCCACCAGGCGGGAGAACACGCTGCCGCCCACCAGCACCGGGATGTCCGGATGCCGCTGCTTCAGCACGCGGCAGAGCGTGAGGCCGGCGACAATCTGCTCGGTGCCGATGATGGACACCCCGAAGTAGCGAGGCAGCCGCTGGACGCCCGCGACCTGCGCTTCGAAGAACGGGATGAAGGGGTTGGCGTTGCGGTTGTCGATGAAGGCCAGGAGCGACGAAATGGAGCTCAGCGCGTCGCCGTCCTGGAGCGACGTCGTCCCCACCTCGATGACGGGCTCCGCCGCGGAGAACGCCGCGAGCAGTGACTTGAGCGCGTCCACGCTGTCCTTGAAGTGCTCCATCGTGTCGTAGGTGTCGCCGGTCCGCAGGCCCTCCACCTGGACGATGAGCGAGTCGTACTCATCCAGCGTCGCCAGCGCCTGCAAGCACCTGGCGCGGTAGAGCCGGTGCTCATCCGTCAGCGCCTCGATGAAGCGCTCCAGCCGCGCGCGCGCCAGGGGCAGGCGCTCCCGGCTGACGAACCAGCGGTAGAAGACGACGTTCCAGTCGTCCTGGTGGATGCGGTGGCCCTTCTGCTCCAGGTAGGCCTTGAGCGACGGCGTGCTCAGGAAGGGCTGGAGCGGTGACCACTGCGGAGGAAAGACGAGGTGGAGGTCCGGCCGCGAGCTGTCGCGGGCCTCCTGGGGGGTGTCACCGGGCCGCTGCGTCAAGGGCGTCTCCATGGCCAGAGTCTCCACGTGGTGGGCTGAACCGACATCCGACAAGGCTGTGCGTCATCGCGCGCCGGGAGCCGTCCCATGAACGCCCCCGAGGGGCGCTGCCCCGCGACAGGCAGGCAGCGCTGACAACGGACCGCGGTGGAGCTAGGCGACGCCCAGGCCCGCGGCGAGCGCCTGGAGCATCACCGGCTTGCCACTGGCCATGGTGCCGGGATTCACGACCTGCTGCTGTTGCTGTTGCTGCTGCTGCTGGACCTCGGTGGTCGGGAAGCTGACGTTGTTGACACCAATGGTGTCATTCACCACGGGCGTCAGGGTCGCGGCGTTGCTGGCGAAGGCTCCGAAGAGCACCGTCAGGGCAGCCGGTGAGGCGAGTGCGCGAATCGTACGACGAGAACCCTTCTTCGAGTCGTCCATGCGTACCTCCGGGGGTGTTGTGTTTGTCTGCGACCCGTTCAGGTCTTCACGCCTCACCTGTCCGGGCGTCTTGATTGTTCATGACTTCGACACGACATATCAAGACGCGCTCCGGCAAAAACAGACACGCGCCTCACGAATTCAAGGCGCCGGAGGCGGAGGCGGCGGCTCCGGCGTGGGAGGCAGGGCCAGCCCCGGGAAGTCCGCCGCCGTGCCCGTGAACACCACGCGGTTGCCACCGCGAACGACCTCGAACTCGAAGGACGAGGGCGCGCCGGTACGCCAGACGAAGAGGATGTCCGAGGGACGGGCAATCTGCTTCGCGTTGATACGGATGATGATGTCGTTCTTCTGGAAGGGCCAGAACGCCGCCGGAGCCGACTCCGTGACGAGCACCACGCTGGCGCCGCTCACCGGCTTGAGCTCGACGACCAGGCTCGCGCCATTGGCCTGCATGGAGACGCGGTCCGTCGAGGTGCTGGAGCTGGCGGAGTTCACCGAGGCGACCCTTTCATGCGAGGACTTCGCGGCGTGACTCGGGCCTGCGCTGGCCACGAGCAAGCCCAGGATGAGGATGGGACTTTTCACAGGGGACCTTCCTTGTGGGGGGGACTGCACCGACAGGGCTTCGGACGGCTCAGGTCCGAAGTGCCTGGTGTTGCCACGGAGTCGATGCTTGTGACTCCAGTGCCCTGTCCATCACACAGACAGCCAGGGACAGCGTCTCAACGACGGCAGCGCGGTTCAGCGTCCTCATGGTGCCTCGCCTTTGTCGTGGATGGGGCGGCAGCTCCATCAGCCCCCAACATGGACAATACGCTTCATGCCCGCGGCATGAAGTGCCGCGCAAAGGCTTAAACCAACCAGGACCAACGGTCAAACCACGCAAGCCCATCCGTGAACAGAGTCACCCGCGTCATTGCGACGCGGCGCAACGAGGCGGAGCGAATTGGAGTCCCCCTGTATTTCTAGACAAATCCTGGCGAAACCACTGACACACACGCCCTGCTGTTGCATTCCATGTCACAACCGGGACCTTCCTGACACCAGACACTGCCGCGTGTCCCGGGCAGGCATCCACACCCGACAGCCTCGCGTCACGCACGGGGTCGCGTCGTCTGGCGCAAGCGCGAGAGGACGTCCAGGCCTCTCGCGCCCGCCGCACACCGCGCCGCCTCAGCGCGGCGGAGGCGCCTGGTTGGGGCACGCCACGGTGGCGGGCATGGCCCACAGCGCGTCGCCCCAGGTGTTGGAGTAGGCGCGAAAGAAGAGGGTGCCGCCCACGCGGGTGAAGGCCTCGGGCCGGGAGCCCCCCGTGGGGCTGAGGTCGGCGATGAGCCCCGTCCGCGCGGGCGTGCCGTCCGTCACCCAGGGCTCCAGGCCCATCCCGCCCTCGTTCGTGCTGAAGACCAGCGCCCCAGCGCCGGTGTCGACGAGCGGCGAGGCCCACTCATCAGAGGTCGACAGGCCCCGGCTGAGCTCCCGTGTCCCGGCCGCCGTGCCATCCGTCGCCCAGAGACTCACCTCGCGAGGCGCGGGCCCGGTCGTGCCAATCCCCACGGACAGATAGAGCTTCCCTCCCGAGCGCACGGTCTGCTGCACGAACGGCCACGCTCCGGGTTCCCCCGCGTAGCGGTTGGGCAGCGTCACCGCCGTCTCCTTGCCACCGCCCGCGAGCGACACCCTCGACAACCTCAAGGCCGTCCCCTCGCCGACGGTCGAGGCCAGATAGACGTGCCCACCCAGCGTCCCCTGCAACCCGACATGGCCGCCGAAGGACTCCAGGCGCACGGTGCCACCGGGCGTTCCATCCGTCTTCCACACCTCGGTGATGGGGCCTTCGTCATGGAAGACGAACACGCCCTCCCCCGCCTCGGTGAGCACCCAGCCGGAGACGGAGACCTGGCCGGCGTCCACGCGCTTGACTCGCGTGGTCCCCGCGGCGGTTCCATCCGTCCGCCACAGCCACGTCCCCTCCCCCGCGCTGCTCACGGTGAACAGGCGCGCCCCCGCCACCCCCAGCGACCGGGGCGACACCTCCCGCGCTGCCCCGTAGTCCATGAGCTGGAACGTGCCCGCCTCCGTTCCATCGGAGCGCCACAGCGACAGCCCGGCTCCGCCAAGGGACCTTCGGAAGAAGGTCAACGCGTCTCCCGCCTGCCCGAAGTAGAGCAAGCTGGCGCCAGCGCTCCCCGGCTCCAGGTCCGCGACGAGCCGTGTGCCCGCGCCCGTCCCATCACTGACCCACAGCTCCCTTCCGAACGGTGGCGCAGCCGCCATGAAGAAGAGGTGGTTGCCCACCGGCGTGAAGTCGCTCACGCCCTCGGAGCCCGGCCCCGGCCAGGGGAACTCCTTCACGGGCACGGTGCCTTCGGACGTCCCGTCGCTGCGCCACAGGATGGCGCGGTCTCCGTAGAGGTTCGACGCGAAGAAGAGCGTGCCTTGGACGTTCGTCAGCCAGTCCGGCACCGGCTTGCCAGGGGACGGGAGCGGCGCGTTCGGAGGCAGGATGTCCTTCACCTTGTAGACGGCGCCGCTGGGGGCGCAGGCCTGCGCCTGGACCTGGACCGCCGCCTCCCCGGTGTCGCCCACCTCCTTCTCCACGGGCCCACCGCAGCCCACCAGCCCCAGTCCCACCAGGACACTCCAGCTTCCCACGCGCATGTGCACCACTCCTCTCCGGCCCGAAACCGGGGGACGGTGGGAAGCCAGGTGGCGAACGCCCATTGCCCCGGAGGGCAGGGCCATGAAGCAAATCCAACAGCGTGTCTGGCCAAGGCACCACGTCCGCGTCGGACGAGAGGAAGAACCGGTCGATGGAGACGCCCTTCTCCCGGTTCTTCACCCGGAAGGTCACGCTCCCAGGTTGGAGCCTGAGCCATCCCCTCATATGAAGCCAAGTGCTTCTTTGAAGACAGGGTGATGGCGGAGGAGTTCCGCGAAGCGCTCGACGAGAGGCCGCAATCGCTCCTCCTGCATCATGGGAATGGCCTGGTAATACATGCAGCCCTGCCGGAAGAGCGAGTAGGTGCGCGTCTTGACGGTGTTGGCCTTCAAGCCCTTCTCCATACCGAGGCTCTCCCCAGCGGCGCCCAGCAGCGTCAGGAGAACCTGCGCCAGGGCGCTCACCAGCAGCAGCCTGTCGCGCCGCTCGGGACTCTTCACGCGCACCGTGGACAGCCCCATCCCGAATCTCAAGTCCTTGACGTCCCGGAACGTCTCCTCGCACGAGAAGCGCCGGGCGTAGAGGTCCACCACCTGGCGCGCACTGGCGGCTCCCAGGCTGGTGGCCAGACACCACGGCTCCTTCATTCCCTTCTGGTGCACCAGCACCACCGCGGGCACCGGCGTGCGGTCCGCCGTCACGTGCACCTCCGTCAGCTTCTTGGCGTGCCCACTGGCTGGTATCCACTCGGCAGCCGGACGCTGATGGCCCCCTTCCACCTCCACCCGCACATCCTTGCGGAAGCGCACCACGTACTCGAAGCCCGCTTGGGCCAGAAGGGCATACAGCCGCTGGTCCGCGAAGCCCCGGTCCGCCAGTATCGTCACCTGCACCTGAGTCGTCCCCTCATTTGAGCCGAGCGTCAAGGGCCGTCCCCAGCGGTTGGCTGGTGCCGGAGCAGCGCGGGAAGCGGCAGTGAGGCGCGCGCTTTTCGGCGCCAGAGGTTGTCCTGCATCGTGCGGAGCATGTCGAAATCCATAACGCACGCCGAGGTGCATCGGTTCATTGAGGAAGCCGTCGGCCCGGACACCCATGCCAAGCGTGTGCTGTCGCTGTCCAATGCCACCTTGGGCGCCGTGCACGCCGCCAGCCTCTCGGTGAGGGCCATCGGACTGGCGCTCTCCCAGGCGCGGGGGTTGGAAGGCAAGCACGCCATCAAGCAGGTGGACCGACTGCTGTCCAACTCTGGCGTCGACGTGTGGCGACTGTTCGCGCAGTGGGTGCCCTTCGTGGTGGCCGAGCGCAAAGCGGTGACAGTCACCATTGACTGGACGGACTTCGAGTCGGACGACCACACCACGGTCGCCATCCAGCTTGTCACCCGCCACGGCCGCGCCACGCCGTTGCTGTGGAAGACGGTGCCCAAGAGCGAGTTGGCCGGGCAGCGCAATGCCCATGAGGACGCGTTGCTGGAGCGGTTGCACCAGGTGCTGCCCTCCGACGTGGAGGTGACGGTGCTCGCGGACCGAGGATTCGGAGACGTCGCCCTGTATGAATTGCTGGACAGACTCAGCTTCGGCTACGTCATTCGCTTTCGTGGCGTCGTGCACGTCGAAAGTGCCGGAGGGGAGGTGCACAAGGCGAAGGAGTGGGTGCCCCCGACGGGCCGTCCGAAGTTGCTGCGCGGAGCGCGCGTCACCCAGGCCCGTTTCGGCGTGGGTGCCGTCGTCTGCGTGCACCAGAAGGGAATGAAAGAGGCCTGGTTTCTGGCGGCCAGCAGCAAGGAAGCCACTGCCACCGAGTTGGTGAAGGCCTACGGACGTCGCTTCACCTGCGAGGAGACGCACCGGGACATCAAGGACTTGCGCTTCGGCATGGGCCTGTCCGCCATCGCTATCGGCACCTGCGAGCGCCGCGACAGACTGTTGCTGCTGTCCGCCTTCGCCATGGCGCTGCTGAGGCTGCTCGGCGCTGCGGGCGAAGCGACGGGGCTCGACAGGAAGTTCCGCGCCGACACCCGTAAGACGCGCGAGTACTCTCTCTTTCGGCAAGGCATCATCTACTACGGCGCCCTCGCCAACATGCGAGAGGAGTGGCTCCGCCCCCTCATGGAGAAATTCGCCGAGCTCATCCGCGAGCAGGCCGTCTTCCGCGAGGCATTCGGCTTCATTTGATTCGAATGAGGGGACGGCTCAGCACCTGCACCCCTTCAGGCACGCACTCCTTCAACCGCAGCAGCAGCTCATCCTCCGCCTGAGCCCGGTTGCCCGCCATGGCGCTCTTCTTGAGCGTCAGCCACAGCAGGGGCGTGGTGCGCCCGTGCAAGGTGACGAGGCTGGCCACCAGCGTGGTGTGGTCATCGGCCTCGAAGTCCGTCCAGTCCAGCGCTACCACCGCTTCGGTGCGCTCGGCCAGCACGTACGGCACCCACGCGGCCGCCAGCTTCCACACGTCCACCGCCTCGTTGGACAGCAGCCGGTCCACCTGCTTGATGCCGTGCTTCTGCACGCCGCCTCGGGCCCATGCCAGGGCCTGGCCAATGGCATGCACCGACAAGGACGCGGCATGCACCACGCCCAACGTCGCATGCGACAGCGACAGCACCCGCTTGGCGTGCAGGTCCTCCTCGAACAAGTTCTCCAGGAACGCCCGCACCTGCTCTTCGTTGATGGCCACCTTGCGTACCAGCATGGCCTCTCCTCCTGCTGCCCACCACTCCGCCTTGCACGGAGCTGTCAAGTAGGCGGCTGGTGATCCGCTCGCTCAAATGCGGGGATCTCTCAGGGTTGGAGCGACACCGTGTCCAGGTTGCGCAGCTTCACCCAATGCCAGCCGGTGCCCACGGTCATGTCCTGCGCCACGAAGGGGCTGCCGTTGATGGACACGAAGAACGAGTTCTGGAGGCTGTCGGGCGCGATGAGCCGCACCCAGTAATGGTGGCTCCCCGAGGTCGGCACCTGCAGCGAATACGTCAGCGTCTCGGCCGTGGTGGAGTCGCCCGCGGCGGCGTCATAGTTCGCGGCCGTGGCGTGGATGAACCGTCCGCCCGACGCGGCGCTCGAGGCCTGGGTGGCGAACACCTGGAACCGGCCGCTGCCGGACTCCGCCTCGAAGTACTGGGAGCAGCCCGCCCCCTCACAGCCGGCGGGCGGCGGCGAGGAGGGGCTCTGCGTCGGGTCCGCCGGGATGGCGGTGGACGTGGTGCCGGGCCGCAGCGTCCACCCGAACGTCCCGCCCGCGTCCACTTTGGCCGCGGGCGTCCACTGGCACGCGCAGCCGCTGGTGGAGACGGCGCTTCCCACCTCGTTCTCCAACGCCGTCAGGTCGTTGCCGGAGAAGCAGAGGCCCGCGCTCGTGAACGGGGCATTGTGCGCGGCGCGGATGCGGCCATTGCCCAGCGTGTTGCCCATGACGTCGCACGCCTGGCAGCCGATGAGCACCGCGTCGCGGTGGCTCCCGTCCAGGGTGTTGTCACGGATGCAGATGTTGCGGGAGATGTACGGCGGCGACGCCGTCACCGCGGAGCGGTAGATCCACGCGGACGAGGTGGACACCGGCTCGCCCGCGGAGATGGCCACCCAGCCCAGGCCGCCGCCGACCTGGTTGTCCTCGACCACCACGTTGACGGAGCCGCTCTTGACGGTGATGCCCGCGCCGCGGCCTGACACCCAGCCGGTGTTGGTGATGACGTTGCCCCGGATGATGGCGTTGCCCACCGCCACGAAGTCGATGCCGTGCTCGTGCTCGTTGCCCGCGTCGCTCCCCTTGCTGAAGCCAGCCACCCGGTTGCCCTCCACGAAGATGCGGTTGCACTGGTGGACCTTGATGCCATCCAGCCGGCTGTTCTCCACCCGGTTGCCCTGGATGCGCACGTCCTCGCAGAGGTTGGTGAACGCGTTCGCCGCCCCGGACATGCGCACCTGGATGCCGTTGCTCCCGGCGTTGCGCACGTAGAAGCCGCGCAGCGTCGTCCCGTCGCCGTCGCCATTGACCTGGATGAGCGTCGCCGTCTCCCCGGCCTTCGGCTCGATGATGACCGGCCAGTCCGCGTGGTTCGGGTCGAAGCCCGGGTTGACCGGCGTGGTGGCGTTCTTCATCGCCACCAGCGTGAGGCCCTTGTTGATGAGCAGCGCGCCCCGGTACGTGCCAGGCAGGACACGGACCGTGTCGCCCGGCGCGGCCTGGGCAATGGCCGTGGCGATGCTGGTGGACCAGGAGGTGATGCCGGCCGCCCGGGCCTGCACGCCGTCATCATCCACCCAGCGCACGGCGGCGAGCGGCCGCGCGGTGGAGGCCCCATCGGGCATCCGGGCGTCATCTTCCCCAGGGCCACAGGCCGACAGCAGGGAGAAGGCAATGGCAGCCAGTGGAGCGGAGAGGGAGTGTCGATTCTTCACATGCGCCTCCTTCGTGAGCGAGAGGGGGCGGAATGCTGCCTACCCGCGTCAGGAGGACGCCAACATGTAAATGATTGAAAAGGTGTAAACCACAGACACGCTGGAGACGGCGGAAGCAGGCAGCTCCGCCTCCGCGCCATCCCCTTTCCAGAGTGAGCGCGTCCGCGGTGGCCCGGGGCGTGGCCTCCACGCGCCCGGCGGGAAGCGCCGCTGTGGTAGTCCCACGGCGCAACACCCCGGCACGTGCTTTCAGCAAAGGCCCCGGTTGGTGCATCATTCACGGCTTTCCCAGTTGGAAGGAGCCGAACAATGAATGCGTCCCGAATCGTCGCCTCGCTGACCGCGTGTCTCGCCCTGTCGCTCGCCGCCTGTGGTGGCGGAGAGGACCTCGAGGGCGCTCCCGAGGGCGCCGCCCCCGCCAGCGTCGAGCAGGGCCTGGGCTACCCGCCGCACTGCCCGAATGGGGACCTCGTCTACTGGTATGAGAACGTGCAGGCCTGTACGCCCAAGTGCGGCTACACGCGCAAGCCCGGTCGGCTCGCGACAGAGTACGCGGCGTGCCAGTCCAACATGTCGGGCACGCGCACGCTCATCAACGTGCGGGCCTGCATCCCGGGCTGCAACCCGCTTGAATAGGCGTCCCGCCCGCCCCCGGCGCTCGTTGGAGCGAGCGCAGGGGGCCTGCCCCGTGGACGAGCCACCGGCAGGCACGCGCTAATGCACGCGGCGGGCGAGCTGTTCAGCGAAGAAGTCGAACATGCGCACCTCCGTGAGCGCGCGCCCCAGCGGCTGGCAATGGAGGTTGGCGCCGTCCTCGCGGGTGAAGCGGGCCAAGGACTTCTCCCCCGGCAGCGCGTGGTAGAGCGCCTGGGATTGCCCGGGCCAGAACTGCTCATCCTCCGGGTCGGTGATGAGCAGGGGCGTGGTGATGCGGTCCACGACGTCGCGCAGGTGATAGCGGGACACCTCCGTGAAGGTGTCGAAGGGCGTCCGCGTGCCATACGGCCGGCTGCGGAAGGCCAGCACGCGCGTCAGCACCGGGTCCGCGTCCGCCTCGCGCATGGCCTCGTTGAAGGCCTCCCGGTCCCCCGCGCGCAGGAGCGCCACCAGCTCCGGCGGCAGGTTCGAGGTCCACGACGTGGAGACGTCCATGACGCCCGGGTCCACCACCGCGGCGACGAAGCGGTGCTCGAAGGCCAGCGCCCGGGGCAGCCAGAAGCCCGCCTGGCTGATGCCATACGCCAGCAGGGCACGCGCCTCCACGTCCGCGCGGGCGGCCAGCGTCTCCACCACCGGGGTGAGCACCGCCTCCCAGTCCGGGCGGAAGGGGATGCCGCGCTCGAACAACACGGACTGCTGTCCGGGGCCGTCGTAGACGAAGGCGTTGAACCCGCGCCGCAGCGCGCCCGCCACGCCCGCGCCCCACAGCGCCGTGAGCGACCCGTCACTGCCATTGGTCAACACCAGCGTGGGCCGGGGCGCGCCGGTGGCGTCGGGCCGGAGCAGGTAGCCCGGGAGCGCGCTGCCCTCATAGGGCACGTCCACCCGCAGGAAGCGCCCCTCCGAATGCGCCACCACGCCCTCCCAGCACTTGCGGTGCAGGGAGAAGGTGGGCGCCAGCACCCGGGAGTCCGCCATGCCGGTGGTGAAGACCAGGGCCCGCGAGTAGGCCTCCGACGCCGCCAGGAAGCACCACCGCGCCCGCTCCACCTGCCCCGCCGTGGCGCAGACCTCCGCCTGCGCGCGCAGCCGCTCCGCGCGGGCGCGCCAGGCCTGGAACCAGCCGTCCGCGCTGCCGTCCTCGATGGCCGCCAGCGTCACCAGCACCTGGCCGATGTCGCCCACGCCCTGGGCCGCCAACCCGAGCGCCAGCCGCGCCTCGAAGTCGAAGTCCGGGTCCCCGAAGAAGCGCTCGGGAACGCCCGGCGCGGCGTGGCTGCTGGTCGCGGGTGCCTCGTCCATGGCGTCCTCCTCCGTCCCCAGCGGCAAACGTCATTCCGCCGCGGCCGGATTCAAGCAACCAGCCCGGCGGCCCGAAGCCCGCCGCGAGGGACCACCCCAAGGCGCGACAGACCCGGGGGCAGCCCCCCGTCCGCGAGGAGCCGCATCCGGCCTTTGACGGTGCGCACGCCAGCGCCTATCATTCCAGGAGATTGATTCTCAGAATCAAAATCACCCTTTTCCGGCGACCCCCGTGAGTTCATCCAACAGGCGTTCCTTCCCGCTCTTCGCGTTGCTTTCCGTCGTCGTCGTGCTGGCCGTCCTGTGGGTGGGCGTCAAGTTCCAGCGCCCCACCGAGCCCGAGCCCGGCCAGGCGAGCCTCGCGGTGCGGGCCGCCGCTCCGGAAGGCCGCACCGTGACGCACGGCCAGGGCACCACGGTGGTGCCGCTGAACCCGAAGCGGGTGGTGGTGTTCGACCTGGTGGCCCTGGACATCCTCCAGGCGCTGGAGGTGGACGTGTATGGCGTGGCGGCGCCGCCCTTCCCGCCACACCTGGCGCGGTTCAGTGACGCGGCGAGGTACCCGCGCATGGGGACGCTGTTCGAGCCCGACTACGAGGCCCTCCAGGCGGCGAGGCCGGACCTCATCATCAGCGGCGGCCGCTCCAGCGCGAAGTACGCGAACCTGTCCCGCATCGCGCCCACCCTCGACGTGCCGATGAGCGGCAAGGACTACATCGCCTCGGTGATTGCCAACACGGAGCTGCTGGCCCGCGCCTTCGGCAAGGAGGAGCAGGCGCGCGCGCTGATTGAGGCGCTGCGCGAGTCGGTGGCGGACCTCCAGCGGGTGACGGCGACGCGCGGCAAGGGCCTGGTGGTGCTCGTCACGGGCGGGCGCATGAGCGCCTATGGCCCGGGCTCCCGCTTCGGCGTCATCCACGGTGACTTCGGCGTGCCGGAGGCCGCGGCGGGCCTGCAGGCGTCGCTGCACGGCGAGTCCATCAACGCGGAGTTCATCCGCGAGAAGAACCCCGACTGGCTCTTCGTCATCGACCGCGACGCCGCCACGGGCCAGAACGCGGGCAACGCCCGGCAGGTGCTGGACAACGAGCTGGTGCGGCAGACGACGGCCTGGCAGAAGGGGCAGGTCGTCTACCTGGACCCGGCCACCACCTACCTGTCCGGTGGCGGCATCCAGTCCGTCAAGCTGCTGCGCGACCAGGTCGCGCGCGCCTACACGCAGCAGGCCCAGGCCCAGCAGTAGCCCGCCCCCGCCGTGAAGCGCGCGTTCGCCGCGGCCACCGCCCTGCTCGTCCTGGCGGTGGCCAGCCTCCTGATAGGCGCCAGTGACGTGTCCTGGCGCGCCCTGTTCGCTCCCGAGCCGGATGAGCGCGCCCTCCAGGTGCTGGTCATCAGCCGGCTGCCGCGCCTGTTCGCCGTCATGCTGGCGGGCACGGCCCTGGGCGTGGCGGGCCTCATCATGCAGATGATTGCCCGCAACCGCTTCGTGGAGCCCACCACGGCGGGCACCGCCGAGTCCGCCAGCCTGGGCCTGCTGACCGCCACCCTCCTGGCCCCCGGCCTCCCGGTGCTCGGGAAGATGCTGGTGGCCACCGCCTTCGCCCTGGCGGGGACGGCGCTGTTCCTGATGGTGCTGCGGCGCCTCCCCCTGCGCTCGGCGCTCATCGTGCCGGTGGTGGGGCTGATTCTGGGCGGCATCATCGACTCGACGACGACCTTCTTCGCCTACCGGTACGACTTGCTCCAGACGGTCAACGCGTGGACCACGGGTGACTTCTCCACCGTCCTGCGCGGCCGCTACGAGCTGCTGTGGGTGACGCTGGGCCTCACCTGCGCCGCCTACGCCGCAGCGGACCGCTTCACCGTGGCTGGCATGGGCGAGACGTTCACCACCAACCTGGGGCTGAACTACCCGCGCATCGTCGCGCTGGGGCTCGTGCTTGTCGCCCTGGTCACCGCGATGGTCGTCGTCACCGTGGGCATGATTCCGTTCCTGGGCCTGATTGTCCCCAACCTGGTCAGCATGGTGATGGGGGACAACGCGCGCAGGTCCATTCCTTGGGTGGCGGTGAGCGGCGCCGCCTTCGTGTTGCTGTGTGACGTCGTGGGCCGCGTGGTGCGCCACCCCTATGAGATTCCCGGAGGCACCATCGCCGGCGTCATCGGCAGCGTGCTCTTCCTGTACCTCCTGCTGAAGCGAGGCGCCCGTGTCGGCTAGCGCCCCCGCCGCCTTCAACCCCCTGCGGCCCCTGCTCGTGCTGGGCGCCGTGGCCCTGGCCTTCGTGGTCCTGTTCATGCTGGTGGGCGTGACGGGCCCGTGGGACTTCGTGCTGCCCTTCCGCGGGAAGAAGGTCGCCACCGCGCTGCTGGTGGGCTACGCCGTGGCCGTCTCCACGGTGCTCTTCCAGACGGTGACGGGCAACCGCGTGCTGACCCCCGCCATCATGGGGTTCGACTACCTCTACGTCCTCATCCAGACCTGCCTGGTGTTCTTCCTGGGCTCCACCACCGTGGCGGGCATGGACGCGCGGTTCCTGTTCGCCGCGGAGGTCATCATCATGGTGGCCTTCTCCGCCATGCTGCACGGCTGGCTCTTCGGCGTGGCCCGGGGCAACGTCCACCTGCTGCTGCTCACCGGCGTGGTGATGGGCGTGTTGTTCCGGAGCCTGGCGTCCTTCGTCCAGCGCGTCATCGAGCCCAACGAGTTCATCTTCCTGCAGGACCGCTTCTTCGCCAGCTTCAACGACCCGGAGTACGAGCTGCTGCTGCTCTCCGCCGTGCTGACGCTGGGCGTCTCCGTGCTGGGCCTGCGGCTGCTGCGCGCCTGTGACGTCCTGGTGCTGGGCCGCGAGGCCGCCATCAACCTGGGCGTGGACTACGCGAAGACGGTGTCGTGGGTGCTGGCGCTGGTGGCCATCCTGGTCGCCATCTCCACCGCGCTGGTGGGGCCCGTGACGTTCCTGGGGCTGCTGGTGGCCAACCTCGCCTATCCGCTGGTGCGGACGTACAGACACGCGTTCGTCATCCCCGCCGCCGCGCTCATCGCGGGCATCGCCCTGGTGGCGGGCCAGTTCGTGCTGGAGCGCGTCTTCCGCCTGGACACCAACCCCCGCGTCATCATCGAGTTCGTGGGCGGGCTGGTGTTCATCGCGTTGCTCATGAGAAGGACCCCGAGATGATCGAGGCGAAGAGCGTCACCAAGCGCTACGGCGAGACGCTGGTGGTGGACGGCGTCACCCTGAGGCTGCCCGTGGGCGGCATCACCTCCATCATCGGCCCCAACGGCGCGGGCAAGTCGACCCTGCTGTCCATGATGAGCCGGGTGATGCCCATGTCGTCGGGCAACGTGCTGGTGGACGGGCTGGACGTCAGCACCACGCCGGGGGACGCGCTCGCCAAACGGCTGGCCATCCTGCGCCAGGACAACCACCTCACCGCCCGGCTGACGGTGCGGGACCTGGTGACCTTCGGCCGCTACCCGCATAGCAAGGGCCGCCCCACCGTGAAGGACGGCGAGCACGTGGAGCGGGCCATCGAGCACATGGGGCTGAGCGCGCTCGCCGACCGCTTCCTGGACGAGATGTCCGGCGGCCAGCGCCAGCGCGCCTTCGTGGCCATGGTGCTCTGCCAGGACACCGACTACGTGCTGCTGGATGAGCCGCTCAACGGCCTGGACCTGAAGCACGCGGTGTCCATGATGAAGCGGCTGCGGCACGCCGCCGACACGCTGGGCAAGAGCTTCGTGCTGGTGCTGCACGACATCAACTTCGCCTCCTGCTACTCGGACCACATCGTCGCCATGCGCGACGGCAAGGTCGCCTTCCAGGGCCGCCCGGAGGACATCATGCGCTCCGACGTCCTGCGCGCCATCTACGAGCTGGACATCACCGTGCAGCAGCTTGACGGCGACTGGATTGCCACGCACTACCGGTGACGCCGCGCGCGACTTCAACGTGACGAGGCCCCCGCTTCGTCGGCGTCCGCCGTCAGGAAGTCGATGACGGCGCGCACGGCGGGCAACTGGCCTCTCCGGTGGGGCGTCAGAATCGTCGTCGTCACCAGGCCGGCGGTCCAGGCGGGCAACACCCGCACCAGGCGCCCCGCCTCCGTGTCCGCGCGCGTGAAGGACTCCGGCAGGCAGACGACGCCCAGCCCGGCCAGGGCCGCCTTCAGCAGCACCATCGACTCGTCGGCAATCAGGAGCCCCCGGGGCGCCACCGTGACGGTGTCCCCTGTGCGTCCACGCAGCTTCCACTGTGTGGCCAGGGCGCTGGTCAGGAGGCCATCGTGTTCGCGCAGGTCCTCCGGCCGGCGAGGCTTGCCCCGTCTGTCGAGGTAACCGGGTGAGGCCACCAGGATGATGGGGTCCACCGACAGCTTGCGCTGCACCAGCCCCGAAGCCGGCAACGGCGCGAAGTGGCTGCGCACCGCGATGTCGAAGCCCTCCTGCACGATGTCCACGAAGCGGTCCGTCGCGTGAAGCTCCACGCGCACCTTCGGGTGGGCCAGCGCCAGCCGAGGCAGCCGGTCCGCGAGCCGGAACTGCGCGGTGGGCACCGACGTGGTGATGCGCACCACGCCGCTGGGCTCCGCCTGCCGGCGGCGCACCACGTTCTCCGCGGCCTCCGCCTCAATCACGACGGCGCGGGCATGGTCGAGGAAGTCCCGCCCCACCTCCGTCAGCGTGAAGCTCCGCGACGTGCGCTGAATCAACCGCGCGCCCAGCCCGTCCTCCAGCTCGGCCACCCGCTTGCTCACCGTGGACTTGGGGATGCCCAGCCGCCGCGGCGAAGCCACCGCTCTCCACCGCCTGGACGAAGATTTGGAGGTCGTTGAGGTTCAAGGCCGCGCCTCGTCGTCCACGGATGTGGACCTTGCGTTCACGCCCTGCTGTCTACACGGCCCACGTCTCCACGGCCATTGTGTCCCGCGTCGAAGGCATCACGCCTTTCGGCTTCCGACAGGAGATTCACCATGGCACTGCCCACCCTCTTCTACGGCGTCCCCTCTGGCTGCTCGTTCGGCTCCATCGTCGCGCTGGAATGGCTGGGCCAGCCCTACCGGCTGTGCCGCATCGCCATGCCGGAGGAGGTCACCACCGAGGACTACCGTCGCATCAACCCCGCCGCCGAGACGCCCACGCTGATGACGCAGACGGGCGCGCGCATCAGCGAGAGCATGGCCATCCTCAACCACCTTGGCGCGCGCGGCGTGGGCACGGGCTTGTCATTCGCCCAGGGCACCGCGGACTTCGACAGGCTGAACCACATGCTCGCGTACCTGAACACGACCTTCTTCGGCGCCTTCTCGCCGCTCTGGTACGCGCTGGAGCACACCGAACTGCCGGCGTCCGACCAGAAGGCCCTGCGGGCCTACGGCGCTCGCAACGTGGTCAAGGCACACGCGGCCCTCGAAGCGATGCTCGGCGACAAGCCGTGGCTGCTGGGTGAGCATCGGACTTTGGCCGACGCCTACTTCATCGGCATCGCCCGGTGGACGCGGTACCACGAGGTGCTGGACCGCCGCGACTACCCGAAGCTCCAGGGCCTCTTCGAGCGGCTGGAGGCGGACGCCGGCGTGCAGTTCGCCCACGCCATCGAGAAGGGCGAGGCGCCCCGAGGCAACGGCGCCTTCCAGGGGCACATCCACCTTGAGGAAGTCCTGCGACGGCTGGCCGCGTGAGCCGTGGACGTCGCGGCGACCAGCCGCGCGCCGTTCCAGCCTGGGGTATTTGATACCTCCCGGCAGTGCGGAACCACTCCCGGTGAAAACCGGAACCTGGGTTCAAAATTCGAGTATTCGCGCGTGTCCGCTTCAACGCGGCCGGGGTCTTTCTCACACGATTGAATTCAGTTCCGAGAATTCGCTCTCCGGGCCCGGCACAGGCAGGCGCCCGGCAGGGCGATGCTCTGGGCTGGAGCCACCAGCCCCTGACGCAGTCCCCGCCGTCACGAGGGTTCGCCATGGTCAAGTCTCACTCCGCGCTACTTCTGGCTGGTTTCACGCTGCTGGGCTCCGCTTGCGGCGCTCCCGAATCCGAGCCGCAGGACACGCAGCAGCTCACCTTCGAGGAGTTCCGCGCCGGCGCGTACCAGGAGCCGGAGTCCGGCGGCTTCGTGGTCGACGGGGACATCTTCCTGGAGTCGGAGTCGGAGCTGCGTGAGTTCTACGCGCAGGCCGTCAGCGGCCTTGGCACCCAGCAGGGCGGGCTGGCCGTGTATTACAGCGGCGGTCGCGACATCAAGTGGAGCGCCAGCCAGGCCCTCAACCTCACGTACTGCGTGAGCACCAAGTTCGGGAACAACTACACGCGCGTGGTCAACGCGATGAAGAGCGCCGCCGCGGAGTGGGAGGCGGCCGCCAACGTGAAGTTCGTCCACGTCAGCGCCCAGGACTCGAACTGCACCAACCGCAACAACAACGTCGTGTTCGACGTGAACCAGACCAAGACGTCGCAGTACCTGGCGCGCGCCTTCTTCCCCAACAGCACCCGCCGCAACGCCAACGTCCTCATCTCCACCACGTCCTTCCAGAACATCTCGCCCTGGACGCTGGAGGGCGTGATTCGCCACGAGCTGGGCCACGTGCTGGGCTTCCGCCACGAGCACACCCGCCTCACCACCACCGGCTGCTACGAGGACAGCGCCTGGCGCGCGCTGACGCCGTATGACGCCAGCTCCGTCATGCACTACCCGCAGTGCAGCGGCACCCAGACGGGCGACCTGGTCCTGACCAGCTACGACCGCAGCGGCGCCCGCGCGCTGTACCCGTAAGCCTCACGGTCATCCGCCGTCCCGGTGGGCCACTGCCTTCGAGGCGGTGGCCCACTTTTCGTTGGGGACGCCCCGCTCCAGCGAGCCTTTCCGGTTGGCTGCCCGACACCCGTCGCTCGGCGCAGCGCAAATCCCTGGCCAGCCTCCGTCCCGGGTGCCCTGAATGCGCGGCGCCCTGGGGACGGCGGCCGGCCGGGCCGTCCTCGATGGAAGGCGCTCGCCTCCGGCCCATCGAGGAGTCGCCATGAAGTACACGCAATTGGGCCGCTCGGGGCTCTCCGTCAGCCGGCTGTGCCTGGGCACCATGAACTTCGGCTGGACGGCGGAGGAGCCGGAGTCTCACGCCATCATGGATGCCGCGCTCGACCACGGCATCAACTTCTTCGACACCGCCAACGTGTACGGCTTCGGAGAGAACAAGGGCCGCACCGAGCAGGTCATCGGCAACTGGTTCGCCCAGGGCGGCAACCGGCGCGAGCGCACCGTGCTCGCGACCAAGCTCTACGCCCCCATGGGCGACTGGCCCAACGAGGGCAAGCTGTCCGCGCTCAACATCCGCCGCGCGCTGGACGCCAGCCTCAAGCGGCTGCGCACCGACTATGTCGACCTGTATCAGTTCCACCACATCGACCGCGCCACGCCCTGGGAGGAGATATGGCAGGCCCTGGAGGTGGCCGTGGCCCAGGGCAAGGTGCTCTACGCGGGCAGCAGCAACTTCGCGGGCTGGCACATCGCCCAGGCGCAGGCCGCGGCGGCCCGGCGCAACTTCATGGGCCTGGTCAGCGAGCAGTCGCTCTACAACCTGATGGCGCGCACCGTGGAGTTGGAGGTGATTCCCTCCGCGCGGCACCACGGCGTGGGCATCCTCCCCTGGTCTCCCCTCCAGGGTGGCCTGCTGGGCGGCGTGCTCCGCAAGGAGCGCGAGGGCAAGCGCCGCCTGGAGGGCCGCGCCCAGGAGGCCCTCCAGAAGCACCGCGACCGCATCGAGCGCTACGAAGCGCTCGCGGAGGAGCTCGGGCATGAGCCCGGGGACGTCGCGCTGGCGTGGCTGCTGCACCAGCCCGCCGTCACCGCGCCCATCATCGGGCCTCGGACGTCCGCGCAGCTCGACGCCGCCGTCCGCGCGGTGGACGTCACCCTGGATGCGAAGACATTGTCACGCTTGGATGACATCTTCCCGGGGCACAAGCCCGCCCCGGAGGACTACGCCTGGTGACGCGCCGGGTGAGACATGAAACGCTACAAATCCCTCTCAAGCGGTTGGAAAAGACACCCAGCCCCCACTGAGAGCCTCTATTGACGACAGGGAATTCCTTTCATATTCCCTGCCGCCGTGGGCCCCCGTGGTTCACGTCCCCCAAGCGAAGAGAGGTTCTCATGAAGTCGATGGCTGGAATCGTCGTCATGGCACTGGTGATGCTGACGTCCTGCGGTCCCGTGCCCTCCGAGGAGCAGGCCCAGCCTGTCGCCGAGGAGCACATCGCCTCGCAGGAGGCCGCGCTGACCGGTGACTGCTACGTGCGCATCGAGTGCTCGAACGGAGCCATCAAGGAGTGCAGCGGCACGGGCTTCGCCTGTTCGGCCAGCGGCGCCAACAATGGCTCCGTGACCTGCAATGGCGTCACCCAGCGTTGCTTCCCCATCCTGGAGCCCGTCTGCAGCTGCTTCGCGGATGGCTGCTGCAACACGACGTGCACCCGCCTGGACCCCGACTGCCGCCTCGTCCCCCAGGACCCGCTGTAGGCCTGGAACGCCGGGTGCGGCCCCGCGGGGGCCGCGCCTGGAGCCGCGTCATTCAAAGCCCGGACGCGTGACGTACTCCGCGTGGGCGCGCTCGTAGGCCTCCCAGAAGTTCGGCGAGCGCTGCCCATTCAACCGGTCCACCAGCAGGTCCAGGTGCGTGTGCCAGCCGCCCGCCACGCTGCGCAGCGAGTCCCGGCCATCGAGCCGCACGTGGGTGACGGTCAGCAGCACGCCATCCTCGCGCTCGGTCAGCTCGAAGCGGACCTCGGACGGGTCGCCGTGGTTCTCCGCCCAGGTATAGGCAAACAGCCGCGGCGGCTCGCACGCCGTCACGCGGCCCACGTTGACGTGCCCCTGCGCCATGTCCTGGTGACGCGGCGGCGCGTCACCCGCGTCCTCTGACAACTCGGCGTGCCGGAACAGCAGCTCCACCTTGCCACCGACCCTCGTCTCCGTGGGGCCACCGGCGAGCCACTGCCGGCGCTTCTCCGGCTCGGTGAGATAGGCCCAGACGCGCTCGATGGGGCCGGGCAGCAGGCGCTCGATGCGGACGGTGTCGGATGACAGCAGGCGGGCGGGTGCGTTTCGTTTCATGGAGCGGCTCCTCAGGCCAGGTGATGCGCGTCCTCGGGGACATGGTCCGGCACCAGCCCGAGCTGGACGCCGTGCTCGAGCCACGCCTTGGCACCCGCCAGGGTGAGGTTGAAGCCGCCCGTGCTGTCCAACGCGCTGGCCACCACGGCCTTGTCGTCACCCTGGAAGCCCGACTCGACGACGCGCACGTAGGTGCGCTCCGGCGACAGCGCGGTGAAGGTCCACTCGACCACGGTCTTCCGCGCCGCGTCGCCCCACTCCATGCGCAGGCGCGCGCCCGGCTCGAAGTCCAGCACGCGTACCGTCGTCGACACGCCGTACCAGTCCCAGAACCACTGCGCCGTGCCGCCGGGCCGCAGGGGCTCACTCCCCCGGCTGAACCAGAACTTCGTGGTGATGGCCGGGTCCACGAACGCCGCGAAGACGTCCGCCGCGGGGCGGCGAATCATCATCGTGGCCTTGGCGACCGGTGCGCCCGTGGCGTCCTGTGTCGAAGTCATTGCCGCTTCGCTCCCTGGCGCGCCGGGGCCTGCCCCCGCACACCCAATATTCATCCAGTTGGTTGAACATCAACCACCCCCCGGTGATTGTCAACCAAATGGTGAAGCGTCGCCGCGCCCGCGCCGAGCCGGCGCGGCCCGTCCAGGAGGGCCCTCCGCCGGCGCTCCCCGCGAGGAGCACCCCCGCCCTCCCCGCGTCTGGCCTTCAGCGGGGGACGCGAAAGGCAGGCGGGTCGATGCGCGTGGCCCGGCACTCCGGACACGCGCCCGGGCGGGTGAAGCGCCTGCGCTCCTTAAAGGTGAAGCCACACGCCAGACAGGTGGCGGGCAGCACCTCCAGCCGGGCGCCCTGGGCCTTGAGGGACTTCTCCAGGTGCTCCAGGTGCCCGGCCACGTCCTTCTCGGAGATGCCCACCAGGCCGGAGAGGTCCTTCGCCGTGAGGCCGCTCTCCGGGGCGGACCTCAGCGCCGCCTCCAGCGCGCCGCGCACGGTGCTGCCGCGCGCTGGAGGGACAGGGGCGCTCACGCGCCAATCGCCCCCGGGTCCGTCGCCAGCTCGCCCCCCAGGTGCATGCCCGTCTGGCAGCGGTAGTCCGTCACCAGCGAGGCGAGGACCGTCGTCACGCCCACCGCCACGTGGACGGCCGCGGCCAGCGGGCTGCGCTTCGCGTAGCCCAGGACGAAGGGCGCCAGGATGGACGCCACGCCAAAGGCATGGTCGGCGATTTCATGCGCTTCAATGGGGATGAGCTTGGTCAAGCTGAGGCGGTAGTCCGTCAACAATGACACACCGAGGATGGTGGACCCCAGCGCGATGCCCGCGGACTTCGCCGCCGCGTCCCCGGACAAGACGCCCGCCACCACCGCGGCCGTCCCGCCCTTGTAGTCCATGAGCGAGTGCAGGTCCTGGGGCACCCACCTGCGCAGCGGCAGCCGCCCCAGGAGCGGACGGGAGAGGATGCCCGCGGCGGCGCTCCGGTCCATGGCGCGGCGGACGCCCCTGCGCAGGCGCCCCTCCGGGGGCCCCGGGGGCGGAACGAGTCTGGGAGTGGACGGGCTCAGGGTCTGCGGTTCAGCCATGTGGCGCTCCTTCCAGTCTTGCCGTCGTGAAGTCGTCACTACGGTAGGCACGCGTCCGCTGACGCACGGCGATGTGCCCCTCGCCTGCCCGGGCACCGGGGGTAGGAAGCCTGTCCACCCGCTCCTTCTCGCCTGGTGGGCAGCCAGGGGGGCTTCCACTCGGTGGCCCGCCCCGGGCAGACTATGGCTCGCAGCACGGCCCTTCAGTTTCTGAGAGGGCGATATCCGCGGCCACCCCAGCCGCTTTGGAACGAAAGAACGCGATTCATGGCAACCGGTACCGTCAAGTGGTTCAACGATGCGAAGGGCTTTGGGTTCATCGTGCAGGACGGCGGCGGTGAGGACGTGTTCGTCCATCACAGCGCCATCAACATGGATGGCTTCCGCACCCTGCAGGAAGGCCAGAAGGTGGAGTTCGACGTAGGCCGCGGCCCCAAGGGCCTGCAGGCGCAGAACGTTCGCGCGGCCTGAACGGCGGTCCGGCGAAGCCATGGAAGCCCGGCCTCGCGGATGGCGAGACCGGGCTTTCTCTTTGCGGGCTTCACCTGAAAGGTTGGTCACCCCATGCGCCTGCCCCGGCTTCCGCGAGTCATTGGCTTCGACGACGGCCCCTTCGCGCGGCGTCCGGGCGCCGCCGTGCCGCTGGCCGGCGTGGTGTGCGGGGGCACGCGCTTCGAGGGGCTCGTCTGGGGACGGGTGCGCCGGGACGGCTGGAACGCCACCGAGGCGGTGTGCCGCCTGCTGGAGGGCGGGAAGTTCCTCCCGCAGCTCCACCTGGTGCTGCTGGATGGCATCGCGTTTGGCGGCTTCAACGTCGTGGACCTGCCGCTGCTGGCCGAGCGCCTGAAGCGGCCCTGCGTGGCGGTGATGCGGCGGCCCCCGGACCTGGACGCGGTGGAGCGCGCGCTGCGGCGCCTGCCCCGCGCGGACGCGCGCTGGGCGAAGCTGAAGCGCGCCGGCCCCATCCACCAGCAAGGCGGCTTCACCTTCCAGGCGCAGGGCGCGGAGCCCGCCTGGGTGGCGGAGGCCCTGGGCCGCGTGACGGACCGCGGCCACGTCCCCGAGGCGCTCCGGCTGGCGCACCTCATTGGCTCCGCTGTCGTCACGGGTGAAAGCAGTCAGCGCGCCTGAGTCCGCCTCCAGACGTTTTCACCTCCTGGCGCAGGATTGCGTCACCACCGCATGGCGTGCCAGCGCGTGGGAATCTTCCGCCAGCGCCAGACAATCCAGACACGGTTGCGCACCCTTCCAGCCATGCACCTGCCCTCCGGGGCGACATGGAACCGCGTTTGTTTTCATGTTAATCTTTGCCACGCGAGGAGGGCGCACGCATGTTCGAAGTCATCAATGACAAGAATCGCCGTACCGTCACCGTGCGGTTGAGTGGGTTCGTCAGGCCGAACGAGATGCGGGACTTCGCGAGCCAGTACCGCCACGAGACGGACTCCTACAGGGGAGGACGCCATCTGGTGCTCGCGGACATGCGGGGGCTGAGGACGCTGGAGCCGGAGTCCGCCGCCATCTTCGGCGAGGTGGTGGCGTACGGCCGGCAGATGGGCTGCGTGATGTGCGCGCACGTCTCGGACTCCACCATTGCCCGGCTGCAGACGGCGCGGGTGGCCTCGGCCGCCGCGGCGGACAATGACATCACCCTGGACTGCGTCTCCTTGGAGGAGGCGCATGCCCAGCTCGCCAAGGCGCGCTCGCGCTACTTCCTGGGCGCCTCCGCGGACGGCGCGCAGGAGCACGCCGCGCGCTGACCCGCGCCTCCGGGCTGGAGCCGGCGGGCTTCCGCCCGGAGACCTCCAGCCCGCTCAGGCTTCGCCCCCGCCGCGCCAGGTGAGCCGGTAGGTGACGTCTTCGTCCGAGAAGGCGCGCACCTCGACCTCCGCGTGCGGCGCTCCCACGGCGCGCAGGCCCGCGCGCAGCGCGCCCTGCGTGAAGTAGCGGATGACGCCGGCCTCGTTCATCCACAGGTCCACTTCGGTGGGGGACACGTCATCCAGGCGCGTCTCCGTGTAGTTGTTCCCGGAGCGGAACATCTGCCGGGCGCGGCTCACGCACCGGCGGGGGCCCAGAAGCTGAATCACGCCAAAGGCGGCGCGGCCCAGCACCGTCTCCCGGTAGCCGTCCACCATGCGCTCACCCAGCAAGGCGTAGCCCACGTCGTCGGGCACGTCGGCGTGCAGCTCGCGCGCGGCCACACGCACGGCGGAGCACCACGTCTCAAAGGCATAGGCGGGCTGAAGCTTGCGCTCCAGGTCCACGCCCACCTCGCGCAGCCGCTCACGGAGCGCGGGGGTGACGCGAGCGCCCAGCCCCCGCACGAAGAGGCCTTCCAAGGTGTGCTCGAAGACCAGCTTCTCCGGCATGTTCACCAGTGTACCCTGCCTCCACTAGGATGTGCGCCGAGGGGGTAGGAATTCCATGGGTCTGCAACGAGAGCTCGCCATCCTGGCCATGAAGGCCACGCCGTTGCCGGGGAAGAGGAACTTCCTGGCGGAGGCAGGCATCGCGACGCCGGTTCCCGCCATTCGCGGGTCGATTGGGGCGGTGGCGCATGAGCCGTTCATGGCCTTCGACACCAAGCGGCTGATGGACCTGCTGGTGGCCTTCACCATCGGGGACTTCTCGTCCGGGGCGGGGTGCTCGGATTACTTCAACCCGCACAGCCCCTGGTACAACGTCTTCTACGGCGCCTACGGCATCCGCTCGTACAAGCGGGATGGCAGCCCGTGGGGCTTCACCCGGGACGGCCGGGTGGACCTGGAGGAGATGCTGGAGATTCCGCGGCTCGACTACAACTTCCTCACGGCCGGGGAGCTGGGCTGCCCCGCGTCGAAGATGTGCTTCGAGGTGCTGGACGTGCGCCAGGGCCGCGAGGGCCCCTGGCACCTGGCGGACGTGGCGTGCTTCATCCCCAGCGGGCTGCACCGGGTGCAGGACGCCCAGGCGCCGGACCTCACGTACTACGCCGTCTTCGGCGTGCCGGAGGAGGACTACCTCGTGGGCCGGGAGAGCTACGAGCGCGTCCGCATGCGGGGCCGCATGTACTTCCGCCCGGTGGCGGACCGCCTCACGCTCGTCTGGGGCGGCCTCTGCCCGGACACGCCCGAGGGCCAGCGGCTGATGGGCGCCATCATCGACGCCATGTCGCCGCTGTACGCGGGGGGCTGAGCGCCCCCCTTTCGCCTCAGGCCGCCCGGCCGCGCTCGGACTCCACCTCCGGCGGGGGCGCGGCGGCGTCACCGTCCGTGGCGCGGCGGCGCTTGAAGCCCACGCGCTCCATGAAGGCGAACACCACCGGCACCACCAGCAGCGTGAGGAAGGTGGAGGTGATGACGCCGCCAATCACCGCGATGGCCATGGGCGCGCGGAACTCCGAGCCCGTGCCCGTGCCCACCGCCGTGGGCACCATGGCGATGGCCATGGCGGCGCTGGTCATCAGGATGGGCCGCAGCCGGCGGGGGCCCGCCTTCAGCAGCGCCTGGTCCACCGAGTCCCCTTCCCGCAGGTTCTGCAGCGCGCCGTCGATGAGGAGGATGGCGTTCTTCGTCACCAGGCCCATCAGCAGGATGACGCCAATCATGGCGCCCATGGACAGGTGGAAGCCCGTCACCACCAGGCCCAGCAGCGCGCCCACCAGGGCCAGCGGCAGCGACACCATGATGGTGAAGGGGTGCTTGTAGGACTCGAACTGGCTGGCGAGCACCATGTAGATGAAGACGAAGGCCAGCCCGAACGCCGCCCCGAAGGCGTCGTTCTGCTCGTCCAGGTTCTTCATCTGCCCTTCGTAGATGAGCGCGTAGCCCGGCGGCAGCGGCTGCGCGGCCACCCGCGCCTTCAGCTCGCGGGTGATGTCCCCCAGCGCCGCGCCAGGCCCCAACTGCGAGTACACGGCAATCTGCCGCTCGCGGTTCTCATGCTCGATGAGGCTGGGGCCGTTCTTCAGCTCCACGCGCGCCACGTCCGTCAGCGGGCGCAGGCCGCCCGGCGTATAGACTTCCAGTTGGCGCACGCGCTCCGGCGTGGCGCGGTCCTTCTCCGACAGGCGCACGCGGATGTCCGTCTCCGTGGTGCCCTCGCGCAGCTTGGCCACCACGTCACCGCCAATGGCCAGGCGGAGCTGCGTGGCCAGCGCGCCCGCGTGCAGGTCCACGTCGCTGGCGCGGGCCCGGTCGATGAGCACCTGCAGCTCCGGCTTGGGCGGGTTGGACTCCACGCGCACGTCCGCGGTGCCCGGCAGGTCGCGCAGGATGCTGGCGACGCGCTCGGCCTCCTCGTTGGCCCGCGCCAGGTCCGGCCCGGTGATGAGCACCATGATGGGGTAGTAGTCGCCCAGGCCCTCCAGGATGGGCGGGTCGCTCAGGTTCACCCGCGTGGACCTCAGCCCGGGCACCAGCAGCGCGCGCGCCTCCTCCTTCAGGACCTGCACGCCCTTGGCGCGCTCGTTCTTGCCCACCGTGAGCACGCGCATGCGGGACTTGTTCACATCGCCGTCCTTGCCGACGATGGCGTAGATGTCCGTCACCTCGGGAAGCTGGCGCAGCAGCGCCTCGGCCTCGGCGGTGCGGGCCTCCGTCTCCCGGAGGCTGGCCGAGTCCGGCAGCGTCAGGTCCACGAAGAACTGCGAGCGGTCCTCGGCGGGCATGAACTCCACGCCCAGGCGGCTGGCGCCGCCGAAGGACACCACCAGCAGCAGCACGGTGAGCGCCAGCGTGGTCCACTTGTGCGCCAGCACCCAGCGGAGGATGGACTCGTAGACGCGCTCGGTGCCGTCCAGGAAGCGGCGCAGCGCGGCGGCCACCGCGTTCTCCTCGCGGACCTCGCCCGGCATGCGCCGCTTCGCCAGCCGCGCGGACATCATCGGGTCCAGCGTGAAGGAGATGAACAGCGAAATCATCACCGCCACGGAGATGGTGATGCCGAACTGCCGGAAGAACTGGCCCACGATGCCGGGCATGAAGGCCACCGGCACGAACACCGCCACCAGGGACAGCGTGGTGGCGAGCACCGCCAGGCCCACGTCCTTGGTGCCGTTGGACGCGGCGCTCACCGGGTCCTCGCCCTTCTCCAGCCGGTGCGTAATCGCCTCGCGCACCACCACCGCGTCGTCGATGAGCAGGCCAATGGCCAGCGACAGGCCCAGCAGGGTCATCTGGTTGAGCGTGTAGTCCAGCACGTACATCACGAAGAAGGTGCCCAGCACGGAGGTGGGCAGCGCCAGCGAGGAGATGAAGGTGCCGCGCACGTCCAGCAGGAAGACGAGGATGATGAGCACCGCCATGGCGCCGCCGAAGATGAGCGCCACCCAGACCTCGTGCGCGTTCTCCTCGATGAGGTCTGACTGGTTGATGAGCAGCGTGGCCTGGAAGCCGTGCCCCACCACCGTGCCCATCTGCGCCATCACCCGCTGCACCGCCTCGCTCACGGCCACGGTGTTGGAGCCCGGCTGCTTGACGATTTCCAGGATGACGGCGTCCTGCCCGTTGAGGCGCGCCAGGGTGCGGCGCTCGGCCACGCCGTCCGTCACGGAGGCAATCTCCCCCAGCCGCACCTGCGCGCCGGTGCCGCTGCGGGCCACGGGCAGGTCGCGGAGCTCCTCCACGTTCTGGAACTGCCCCAGCGAGCGCACCGTCATCTCGGAGGCGCCCAGCTGGAGCCGGCCCGCGGGCAGGTCCAGGTTCTCCGACGCCACGCGCTGCGCGATGCCCAGCGGCGACACGCCCGCCGCGCGCGCCTTGTCCAAATCGATGTCGATCTGCACCTCGCGCGTGTCACCGCCGGTGACGCGCACCTCGGCGGCGCCCTCCAGCTGGGCCAGCGCGGGCTTGACGCGGTCATCGATGAGCCGGCGCAGCTCCTGGGACGGCAGCTCGGCGGAGACGGCGTAGGTGAGGATGGGCGTGGCGCCCAGGTCCACGCGGCCGATGACGGGCGCGTCCGCGTCCTGGGGCAGCCGGCTGACGATGCCAGCGACCTTGTCGCGCACGTCCTGCACCGCGCGGTCCAGCGGGGCGGTCAGCTTGAACTGCACCACCACGATGCCCACGTTCTCCCGGCTGAAGGAGTGGATCTTGTCCACGCCGCTGATGCCGGCGACGGCGTCTTCAATGGGTTTGACGACCTGCGTTTCGATTTCGCCAGGGCCCGCGCCCTTGTAGACGGTGTTGATGACCACCACCGGGAAGGACACGTCCGGGTAGAGGTCCGTGCCCAGGCGGCCCAGGCCCATGAGGCCGAGCACGACGAGGCACAGCGACATCATCGCGGTGAAGACGGGCCTGCGGATGGAGACGTCACTGAGCAGCATGGCGGGGCCCCCTCACTTCACGGAGACGCGGGCGCCCTGCGACAGGGCCGGCGTGGGATGGTCGACGACCGAGCCGAGCGGCGAGGCGGCGAGCACCACCACCTCCCCCTGCTCGCGCCGCTCCAGCACCTGCACGTCCACGCGGTGCACCTGGCCGGACGTCACCACCCAGACGTGGTCCCCGTTGAGCGCGGACAGCGCGCTGCCCGGCAGCACCTGGGCGTCCCGCGCCTCCCCCAGGGAGAGGGCGGCCCGCGCCAGCGTGTGCGCCACGAAGCGGCCGTCCGCGTTGGGCACGGCCAGCTCCACGGGGACGCGGCGCGTGGCGGGGTCCGCGGAGGGCAGGATGGTGCGCACCACCGCCTCCTCCGAGGACACGCGCGCGCCCACCGACTCCACGCGCACCCGGGCGCCGGGCTTGAGCTGCGAGCGCAGCGCCTCCGACACCGTCGTCTTCAAGAGCAGCGTGTCCAGCCGCTCCAGCTTGAACAGCGGCGTGCCGGGCGCCACCGTCGCGCCCGTCTGCTCCGGCGCGTCGATGATGGTGCCGTCGAAGGGCGCCCGCAGGTCATGCCGGCGCCGGGACGCGCGCGCCTGGGCGAGCTGCGCCTGGGCGGCCAGCCACTGCGCGCGGGCCTGCGCGGCGTTGGCCGTGGCGGTGCGGTGCGCCACCTCGCTCACCCCGCCCTGCTCCTGGAGCTTCTCGTTGCGGGCGGCCACGTCGGCGGCCAGGGTGTGCGCGGCCTCGGCGGCGGCCACCGCGGCCTCGGCCTGGGCCACCTGCGCGTCGGAAATCTCCGGGTCGAGCCGCGCCAGCACCTCGCCCTTCTTCACCGCCTGCCCCTTCGTCACCTGCACCGCGGAGAGCCGGCCGCCCACCTCGAAGCCCACCATCAGCCCCTGCGCGGGATACAGGGTGCCCGTCACCTGCTCGCTCGGGGTGGCCTGCACCGTCCGCGCGGAGACGACCGTCACCGCGGGCGGGCCCGCGGGCGCGGCGGCCCTGGCGGGCGGCGACGCGGAGGCATCCGCCTTCTGGCAGGCGGTCAGCGACAGCGCGGCGGAGGCCAGCCCCGCGGCGGCGAGCACTCGGACAGCGGACGGTTTCTGGGTGGGCTTCACGGACGTTTCCTCGGCGTCTGGCGTTTCTGGGGGGCGGCGCGGGGCCGGCGCGCCGTGCGCTTCGAAGGGGCGCGGGGCGCACGCGCGGGCGGCGGCGCCACGGCGGGGACGGACAGGTGCGTGGGCAGGGTGCCCTGGTGGCACAGCCGGTGGAGCGTGTGCGCCCACGCGGTCAGGTCCGGCTTCTCCTCCATCCGCGCCATCTGGGTGGTGAGCAGCAGGAAGGCGCCCACGATGAAGGTGGCGAAGATGTGCGCGTCCAGCGCCGGGTCCACCGCGCCGGCCCGCTGCAGGCGCCGGAAGTCCCGGGCGATGCGCTCCACCTGCCCGTCCGTCACGCGCCACAGCAGGGATTCGAACGGCGTGCCCTGGCTGCCGTTGGTGAGCACCAGGGACACGTCCCGGAACTGCCAGACCCACTCCAGGGCCTCCAAATCATGCGCCGTCTCGATTTGGAGGAACCGCTGGAAGCGCTCGCTGCGCTCGAGCCTGTCCTGCTCGCCGGGGATGCCGTGCGCCTCGAAGAAGCGCTCGATGGCCGCCATGCGCCGCTCGTTGAGGTCCGCCAGCCCGGCCTGGAAGTGCCCCACCACCTCCTCGAACAGCGCCTCCTTCGAGGGGAAGTGGAGATAGAAGGCGCCCTTGGACAGCCCGCACGCGGCGGTGATGTCCTCGATGCGCGCCCCCTTCAGCCCCCGGCGGACGAACTCCGACCGGGCGGCGGCCACCAGGGCACTGCGAGCGTGGGGGTCCGCGGGACGAGCCATGACCGCCGGGTTTCTAACCCGCCGGTCACTAACCGCACAAGGTTTCTGAACACCGGGTCAGTAACCCCGCCGTGCAGGTCATGTGCGCGCGCCGCCGCTCAGGTGCGCGCGAGCGCGGTGCACAGCGGGCACGCGGAAGGCCCATGGGGGACATCCCGGCGGTGCAGGTCCAGCACGGCGCGGGAGATGTCCGCCAGCTCACGGCGCACCTCGCGCCGGGCGCCCTTGACCCGGGCGATGCGCATGTCGTCGTACTGCGTCGTCTGGTGCCGCATCCAGGCGATGACGGCGGCCTCGGCGCGGCGCTCCAGGGGGATGCGTTCGGTGCGGGCCACGGTGCCGCTGCCCACGGGGGTGGCGTGGGTGGCGACGAGCACGGCCATGCGCTTGGCGTGTGGCAGCCATGCGGGGGAGAAGGCGAGGAAGCGCAGCACCGCGTTGGCGAAGTCGACCTCGTAGGCCTCCTGCTCGCGGGCGCGGCGCTCGCGGCCCGCGGCCAGCTTCTTCTCGTAGGCGGGGGTGGCGCGCTCGGCCTCGAGCACGGCGCGGGCCCTCAGGATGTGCGCCTCGGGCGCCCACACGCCCCGGGAGAAGAGCTTGCGGCCCACCTTCTCCACCACCGTCCAGGACGGGCCCGCCGCCTTCACGCGGCGGGTGAGCCCGGCGTCACCGGGGGGGAGCAGGGCCCAGCCGTCCGGCACGGTGAGCACGCGGCCATCCGGGGCGCGTACACGGCGGGGGTCCGAAGTCGGCGCGAAGGTCAGGGATTCAGGCATGGTGAGGTCCGAGGTCGGGGGCGGCCACATAGCATGGGTGCCTCCAACCCTGGTAAATGGCCCCCTCGCGCCGGCAGCATCCTGGCGCGGGAGGCCCTCAACGCGTGGGAAGTGCCGGCATGTCCCTCCTCAGGCTCACGTTCCTCGGTACCTCCGCCGCGCAGCCCACGCTGCACCGGAACCTGTCCGGACTGGCGGTGAAGGCGCACGCGGACCTGCTGCTCTTCGACTGCGGCGAGGGCAGCCAGCGGCAGATGGTGCGCTACGGCACCGGCTTCACCGTGGACGCGGTGTTCTTCACGCACTTCCACGCGGACCACTACCTGGGCATCATCGGCTTCCTGCGCACGCTGGGCATGACGGGGCGCTCCGAGCCCATCCACCTCTACGGCCCGCCCTCCGCCAGGCGCCTGCTCCACCAGGCCGTCCACCTGGGCGTGGAGTCCTTGTCCTTCCCGGTGGAGATTCACGAACTGAAGGACGGGGACGTGGTGCCGCGCAAGGGCTACGCGGTGCACGCGGTGGGCGTGGACCACCGCATCAACGCGCTGGGCTACGCGCTGGTGGAGGACGAGCGGCCCGGGCGCTTCAACCTGGAGACGGCGCGCGCGCTGGGCGTGCCGGAGGGCCCCAGCTTCGGCAAGCTCCAGCGGGGCGAGCCGGTGACGCTGGAGGACGGGCGCACGGTGAAGCCGGAGGACGTGCTGGGCGCGCCGCGCCCCGGGCGCAAGCTGGTCATCTCCGGGGACACGCGGCCCTGCCCCGCCCTGGTGAAGGCCGCGAACGACGCGGACCTGCTGGTCCACGAGTCCACCTTCTCCGACGATGAGCAGGAGCGGGCGATGGAGACCCGGCACTCCACGGCGCGGGAGGCGGCGCGCGTGGCGAAGGAGGCGGGCGCGCGGCGGCTGGTGCTCACCCACCTCTCCAGCCGTCACGACACCGACCCCTCGAAGCTGCTCACGCAGGCGCGCGAGGAGTACCAGGGGCCGGTGGAGGTGGCGTTCGACGGCTTCACCGTCGAGCTGCCCCTGCGTGACTGACGGCTACTGAATCTTCTCGGACTCGGCGCGCAGGGCGGTCGCGGACTCGGCGTCCACGCGCTGCACCAGCTCCCACTCCAGCGCCTCGTCCCGGGTGATGTTGCCGCCGTCGGCGCGGACGGCGGGCTCGGAGATTTCACGCGCGCGGCCGGAGGTGTTCGCGGCGCCCGCGGACTCCGTGACGAGCTGGCGGGTGAACTCCACCGAGCACTGGCCCGGGCCCTTCTCGATGCCGCGCACCAGGTAGCGCACCTGGGTGGTGCCCAGCGAGGACGGGGCGCCCTGCATCAACCACTCGGTGGTGGCCTCGTAGCCGCTCTGGCCCGCCCTGAAGGAGTAGCCCTTCTCCTTCAGCAGGGCGAGCGCCTGCGGGTACACCTCCGCCACGGGCTTGCGGTAGACGTGGTTGCGCGCCTTCTCCAGCAGGAAGGCCTCGCGGCGGCGGCCGGCGCAACCCGCGGTGGTGAGGGACAGGGTGGCGACCACGAGGAGCGCGGCGGCGCCGCGCGACAGCATCGACAGGTTCATTTCTCAAGACTCCGCGGGAGTGTGAGGCGGCTCAACATCCCTCAACCTTCTTCCCGCCGCCAAGTTTCCCCGGGGATGGTTTCCCAGGGCAAGCATCCCACCCGCGCGGCCCGTATGGGCGGCCATGCGTCCAGCGCCGCACATCCAACGCCGCTCCGCCGCCGCGCCCGCCCTGGGGATGCGCATGATGGAGCCCCACCATGATTCCCATCAGCGACGACAACCCGACCCTCCGCACCCCCGTCGTGACGTACCTGCTGCTCGGCACCATCGGCTTCGTCTGGGTCTTCATCCAGGGCGCGGGCCTGGACGCCTTCCGGCTGGCGGCCAGCGTCTGCAACCTGGGCATGGTGCCCGGCGAGCTGACGGGCAAGGCGGCGCTGGGCCTGCCCGTGCCACTGGGTGACGGGCTGGCGTGCGTGGTGGACGACGAGCCCATCAACGTCCTCACCCCCATCACCTCCATGTTCCTGCACGGCGGCTGGGGGCACCTGCTGGGCAACTGCCTCTTCTTCTGGGTCTTCGGCAACAACGTCGAGGACAGCATGGGCCGGCTGCGCTTCGTGGTGTTCTACCTGCTGTGCGGCCTGGCCGCGGCGGCGGCGCACCTGCTGGTGGACCCGGGCTCGCCGGTGCCCACGGTGGGCGCGTCCGGCGCCATCTCCGGCGTCATGGGCGCGTACCTGCTGCTCTACCCCCGGGTGCGGGTGAACATGCTGTTCATCATCGTCATCTTCATCCGCGTCTTCCCCGTGCCCGCGTGGGCCGTGCTGCTGTGGTGGTTCGGCGTGCAGCTCTTCAGCGGCCTGCCCCAGCTCAACACGGTGAGCGCGGAGGCGACCGGCGGCGTGGCCTTCTGGGCGCACATCGGCGGCTTCGTGACGGGCATGGCGCTCATCAAGCTGTTCCAGAACCCGCGCTACACGAACCAGCGCACGTCCATGCGCCACCGGCTCCACCCCAACCATCCGTGAGGTGCGCCTGCTTTTTGTGCATCCGTGAATTGCCAGACTTCGTCGAGCACTGCGTATCCAGGCTGTTGGGGCCAGACACCTGAAGGAAGCGCAGATGCGGATGAACACGATGAAGCGGCGGACGCTGGGACTGACGATGGGCGCGGTGTTCGCGCTCACGGCCTGTGGCACGGAGGGCATGGAGCCGGCGCAGCCGACCGAGGAAGCAGACGCGATGGAGCGCGTGGACGCGCAGGCGGCGGACGCGAAGCCGGTGGACATCATCGCGATGGAGAAGCAGTTGAAGGAGGCCAGCCTGGTGCCGCCGGAGCCGTGCACGGACCCGTCCTGCGAGCCCGGTGGCGGCGGTGACCCGAACTGGCCCTACTACACGCTGTTCTGGCGGGCGAACCTGCTGTCCCTGCGCTGCATCAGCGTGTCGGACATGGATGGCAAGGACGAGGCGTGGCTGGAGTCGGAGGTCAACGGCGACAACCAGTCCGACATCATCTGGAACAGCGACTACGTGTACCCGAACTCGGTGTTCAACTGGGACCCGCTGAACCCGCATCCGCCGTCGCTGCAGTTCACCACGAACTCGGTGGGCGCGGGCGGCAAGCTGGTGGCGCTCTGGGACCGGAGCGAGCACATCTTCGACCTGCAGGAGCAGATTGGCTGGACCACGCTGCGGGGCCAGACGGGCACCTTCACCACGACGCTGGAAGGCAATGGCGGCAAGTACGAGCTGACCTACCAGGTGCAGTCCACGGGCTGCTCGCCGCACTCGCAGCCGTGCCCCACCAACCTGTAACCGTGCAGTGACAGCAACACGCCCGGAAGGGGACGCCAGTGCTTGGCCTCCCCTTCCGGGTGCGCCAGAGTGTCGCGCCGGGCGCGCCAGGGATTGCGCGGGCTCCCAGACAGGTGCCAGACATGACGCTGCGACGACTCGGTGGTGGACTCCTCGGGGCGGTACTCCTCCTGACCAGCCTTTCAAGCTGCACCCGGCGCGTGCCGCCCGTGGATGACGGCCCGGGCCCCGCGCCCACGCCCACCGCCACCACGACGGTGTACGTGGCCCAGCGCATCCGGACGCTGGACCCGGCGAAGCCCCAGGTGCAGGCGCTGGCGGTGAAGGACGGCAAGGTGCTGGCCACCGGCACGCGGGAGGAGGTGCTCGCCGCCGCGGGCCAGGACGCGCGCGTGGTGGACCTGGGCAGCGCCACGGTGGTGCCGGGCCTCACCGACGCGCACGGGCACCTGGCGGGCCTGGGCCGCGGCCTGGTGACGGTGGACCTGCAGGGCGTGGACACGAAGGCGGAGGCGCTGGAGCGCGTCTCCTCCGCGCCGTCCTCCGCCTTCCAGGGCGAGTGGCTGCTGGGCCGCGGCTGGGACCAGAACGACTGGCCGGAGAAGACCTTCCCGTCGCGGGCGGACCTGGACGCGCGCTTCCCCACGCGGCCGGTGGCGCTGAGCCGCGTGGACGGGCACGCGCTGTGGGTCAACGGCGAGGCGCTGCGGCGCGCGGGCATCACCCGTGACACGAAGGACCCGGCGGGAGGCCGCATCCTCCGGGGTGAAGGCGGCGAGCCCACCGGCATCCTGGTGGACAACGCCATGGGGCTGATTGAGGCGGTGCTGCCCCCGGCCACGGATGCGCAGCACGCCGCGCAGTTGACGGCGGCGCTCAACCACGCCGCGCAGGTGGGCCTCACCGGCGTCCACGACGCGGGCATGGACCTGCGCACCTTCCGCCTGCTCCAGCGCTGGGACAAGGCGGGCACGCTGAAGCTGCGCGTCTACGCCATGGCGGATGGCCAGACGGCGGACCGCGAGACGTACCTGAAGGACGGCCCCCATGAGGGGAAGATGCTCACGCTGCGCGCGGTGAAGCTCTCCCTGGATGGCGCGCTGGGCAGCCGGGGCGCGGCGCTGCACCAGGACTACAGCGATGAGCCGGGCCACCGCGGCCTGCTGCTGCTGTCGCCCGAGGAGTACGAGGCGCGCGTGCGCGCCTTCATGGCGAAGGGCTTCCAGGTGTGCACGCACGCGATTGGCGACCGGGCCAACACGGTGGTGCTGGACGTGCTCTCGCGCGCGGCCGAGGCCACCGGCACGCGGCAGTCCGGCCGGCACCGCGTGGAGCACGCGCAAATCATGCGCCTGGAGGACATCGACCGGCTGGGGAGGAGCGGCTTCATCGCCAGCGTGCAGCCCACGCACGCCACCAGCGACATGCCCTGGGCGGAGGCGCGCGTGGGGCCGGAGCGCATCCGCGGCGCCTACGCGTGGCAGCGGCTGAAGGCGTCCGGCGCGGTGCTGGCGCTGGGCAGCGACTTCCCGGTGGAGCGGCCGAACGTGCTCGCGGGCCTGTACGCGGCGCGCACGCGCCAGGACCTCCGGGGCCTGCCGGAGGGCGGCTGGTACGGCGAGCAGCGGCTCAGCGGCCAGGAGGCGCTGGAGGGCTTCACCGTGGGCGCGGCGCACGCGTCCTTCGCGGAGGCCCGGCGCGGCCGGCTCCAGCCCGGCATGGACGCGGACTTCGTCGCGCTGTCGGTGGACCCGGTGGACGGGCCCGTCTCCGAGCTGCCCGGCGCCGAGGTGCGGCTGACGGTGGTGGCCGGCGAAGAGGTCCACCGCGCGTTCCAGCGCTGAGCACTCACCCGGGACAGGCCGGGAATCCGGGGCGCGACGTGGCTGTCGCGGGGGAAATGGCGTGCGCCGCTATTTCCGCCGTGTCGCGGAGTGCTCTAGCATACGGCTTTGCCGCAACCCGCCTGTGAGCCAAGGCCGGCTCACAGGTTGGAGCGGGGGGTATCGCAAGCGTGACAGCCTCACTGTCGGGAGTGAACTACAAGGGCTTCACCGTCCAGAACCTGCTGGCCTACGTGCACGAGCGCTTCGGCGAGGACACCGCGCGCACGGCCGTGGAGTCGCTGATTCCCGAGCTGCAACCCCACGCGGACCCGCGCACGACGCTGGCGGTGGGCTGGGTGCCGGTGGAGACGTACTTCGGCATCATCCAGCACGTGGTGGACAGGCACTTCGACGGGAAGCCGGAGGGGGCCCACACGGTGGGCTACGAAGTCACCCTGCGGGACATCCACTCCATCTTCAAGATGGTGCTGCGCTTCACCACGCCCACCATGGTGCTGGGCATGGCGCGGCGCATGTGGCGCTCCTACTGCGACCAGGGGGAGCTGGTGCACCAGGAGGAGAACGGCGCGGGCATGCTGCTGCTGCGCCAGTTCACCTACCGGACACCGGTGGCCCTCCACGAGATGGCGGGGGGCTTCAAGGCGTACCTGGAATGCTCCAGCGCCAAGAATCCGCGCGTGGAAATCGTGGAGCCGGACAAGGACGGGACGCTGCGCTGGCGCATCGTCTCCGGGTAGCGCGGGCCGCCGTTCAACGCGGCGGCCGCGCCAGGACGCGGCCGCTCAGCGCAGGCCCCTCACGAGCACCTCATCCAGCCGACCGATGAGCGGAGCCAGGTGCTCTGGAATGACGTTTGGATCCACGGTTGCCTGCCGCACCCCATCCGTGCCGGCGAGCTTGAGGAAGTACTGCCCCTGGTCCACGCATTCCGGGCACCCATACTGGGACTCCCACGCCTCGGTGCGCGACAGCGCCACGTCCTCCAGGAGGCCGTCCAACTCGGACTGCCACAGCAAGAACGGCCGTTTCGTCTCGAGCCTGCCCTTTCGCTCCGCGTAGGACACCTGGGCGGCGCCATCCGAGGCGACGTCGAGGCGGGCGTAACACACCCCAGCGCAGTTGCCGTAGCTCACCTCGAAGAGGGCCAGGAATGCGTTCTCGTCCGGTTCCCCCCCACTGTCACCACAGGCCATCAACAGCACTGCCAGCACCACGGCCTGAATTCGCATGTCGTCTCCTCGCAGGATGATTACGGGGCGTCAGCATGCCAACGACGCTCCGGCATCTGCATATCGGGCCTCGGCAATTTCCAGCCGAGACGTGCTTCCGAAGACCGGCATCCGGGTTCGGAGTCCCTGGGTTACAGGTCCGCCGTGTCATCGACACGCCGGCACAGGGCATGGTCGCTCAAGGCAGGCTGGCTCGGTACACGTCACGCAGACGGGTCATCAGCGGAGCCAGGTGCTCGGGCCAGAAGCTCGCGACAGGCTCCAACACCGTGCGCCGCTCGCCATCCGCATCGGAGAGCACAAGGATGAAGCGGTAGTTGTCGTAGCGGTTGGGGTCCTCATAGGAGGGCTCCCATTTCACGGTGCGAGCCAGCTCCACATCCGCCAGGAGTCCCTGGAGCTCGGGCTCCGTCAAAGTGACCGACCACGTCTGCGCGGGGAGATTCGGAGCCTCCATAGCGGACGCAACGCCGCTGCCGTCCGACGTGACCTCCAGGCCCCTGTCGCAATACTGGTAGTCCGGCAGGAAGCACACATCGAAGCGGGCAGTAAAATCCTCGTCGTCCCCGCCACAAGCCATCAACAGCACGGCCAGCACCACGGCCTGAACTCGCATGTCGTCTCCTCGCCTGATGATTACCGGGCGTCGGTGTGCCAACGACGCTCCGGCATCACCATATCGGGAGACCGAGGCGTCCACCTGCGACGCCCCGCCAGCACCCCGCCGACAGCTTCGAATCTCGCGGATTACAGGTCCGCCGTGTAGCTGAGCGCCTGGATGCGGCGGTTCAGCGCCTTCTGGGCCTCCTGCCGCTGTTTGACGAGCGCCTCCATCTCACGGGCGATGGCCTCCAGCCGGTCCTCCTGCTCGTTGAGCTTGGCCACGAAGCGGTCCGCCAGCTCGCGTTGCGAGGCGCCGCTCTTCAGCGACTCGATGTTGGAGCGGATGCGCTCCTGGTCCCGGAAGAGCTGGTTGCGCTCCTCCTGGAGGCGCTGCTCGTCCTTCGCCAGCGCGTCCACCTGCTCGCGCTGCGCGACGACCTCCTTCAGCAGGCCCGCCATCTTCTCGTCCACGAAGCGCTGCGACACGAAGTAGGTGACCTGGTCCAACCCCATGCTGGAGATGAGGTACTGGCGCTGCCCCCGCGTGCGCTCGGTGACGGTGAACGACTCCTGCGCCCCCGCCGCCAGCTCCCGCTTGAAGCGCCAGAAGCCCTCCGTCGTCTCCGCGGGCTCCGGCGCGTCCTTGGCCAGCTCCCAGCCCTGGCGCGGGTGCTCCACGTACAGCACCTGCGCCCGCTGCGCCTTGTTGCGCGACAGGTAGGTGGTGCGCCGCACGTGGAAGTACTCCGCCACCAGCATCCCGGCGTTCACCACCACGCGGAACACCGGCCCATCCTCGGTGAGGTCTTCAATCGACACCACGCACCCCAGCTCCACCGCGTAGGGCACGAAGCGCCGGTCGTTCGGCTTCATCGTGTCGAGCATCGCCTCGCCCACGTAGCGCTCGTCCTCCGTCACCGTCACCGGGCCGCCCTCCAACGTCAGGCCCGTGGTGTTCTTCAGCTCGATGCACGCCATGGGGTTCTTCTCCCGCGTGGCCCGGTTGTAGAGGAGCACCCGCTTGCCCTCGAAGGGCTTGTGCAGAATCGGCACCAGCGCGCTCTGGTTGCGGTGCACCGTCACCGGCCGGTCCACGCCGTACTCGAAGAGGTCTCCGACTTCCCGGGTGAGCGTCGTCACCGGGGCGCTCTTCTCCATCACCTCGCGCAGCTTCGGGCCGCCACTGCCTGGGCCGCCCACGGGCACCTGCCCTCCTCGCTCCGCGCGCGAGCGGCGCGGCGCGGCCGCGGGCGCCGGAGCGGGCATCGCGGACATCATCGGCGCGGCCAGCTCCGCGTCCCTCAGCATGTCCGCGGCGCTCCCGAAGCTCTCCTCCGGAATCACCGGCGCGGCGGCGGCCTCCGTCTTCACCTCCACCACCGGCCGCTTCATGTACCGGGGGTTGTAGAGGTCATGCACGAAGGACACCGGCAGCCCGGCGATGAGCGACAGCTTCACGTCCACCCAGTCCTCGTCTCCGGTGTTGTCCACCAGCGCCCAGCCCTGGAGCAGCGGCGGCTCGCCCTCGTCCAGGAGGATGCGGTAGCTCGTCTTCCACACCGGCGACTCCACCACGTAGCTGACGAACAGCTCGCGCTCGCCCTGGCCCGAGGTGAGGATGGCCATCCGCTTGGAGTCCTTCTTGTACGAGGACAACACCGTGGCCAGGTAGAACTCCAAATCCTTGCGCACGGCCTCGTCCAGGAACTCCAGCTCGGACACGTCCAGGATGTCGAAGGTGCGCAGCGAGGCGCCCACCAGCAACGACAGGAACGGACGCATCAAGGCCGTCTCGCCCGTCGCCACCGCCAGCGAGTCCAGGCCGATGATGGAGCCCTCCACCTGCGCGCCGCCCACGCGCACCCGCACGCGCGCGCCCTTGATTTGCCCCAGCAGCGCCGTGAGGCTGCCGTCCTCCGGGATGCGGATGGTGGCCTCCGCCAGGAGCTGCTCCAGCGGCTTCGTGGAGTCGTAGCTCACCGCCGACACCGAGCCGCCCGACAAATCCAACACCGTCAGCGACTTCAGCACGTCGTTCATGTCGCGCGCCTTGAAGTCCAGGTGGAGCGTGTCGTTGCCGCTCACCTTTCCCCGGCGCTCGAAATAGCCGACGCCATGCTTGTAGAGGACGACACGACGGATGCGCAGGTTCGAGCTCATGGGACGCGGAACTCCAGAAAGTTGGGGGCAGGCCAGCGCCCCGGTGTATCAAGGTCCGACAGGGGTGACGCAATGCCCCTCACCATCGAGGTTGCCCGAATGCGAAAGCCTGTCGCCGCCTCCCTGTCCCGCCCCGCGATGCTGTGCGCCGCCCTGGCCCTGGGCACGAGCTGCAAGAGCGTGGAGCCCCACACCACGCCCTCCGACGGCACCACCGCGCCGCCGGAAGTTTCCACCCCGGCCCCCGTGACGGAGACGGCGACAGAGGCGGAGGCGGAGGCGGAGGCGGAGGCACCAACGCGGCGCGGCAACTCGCTCTGGCTGAATGCGCGCGTGGGGGACCGCGTGGCGTATTCCTTCTCCGCCAACCGCAAGGCCATGGGCCGGCAGGCGCCCGGCACCGTGCCCTCGGCCGCGGTGGCTGGCGTGGTGACGCTGGAGGTCTCCGCGGTGGAGCTGCCCTGGGTCTGGGTGACGCTCTACTTCACCGAGGACGGCGGCGCGCCATCGCGGCAGCCCCTGCTGGCGCGTCCGCTGGTGATGCCCGTGCGCGCGGATGAGTCGCGTGCGCTGGACGCCCCCCGTGAAGGCAAGCAGAGCACCGAACAGCTCGCCGCCGCGGGCCGCCAGTGGGAGGCGAAGCGGTACCTGAATGACAAGCGGTCGTTCGACGGTCCTCTGGAGAACCGCCTCTACGCGGCGACGCCGGGGCCGCTGTACCTCACCAATGGCCTGCTCGACGCGAGCACCACGCTGTCGGGCTTCGGCACGGGCGGCGGCTCCCAGCTCACCCTGGTGGAGGCGCGCCAGGGACAGGAGGGTGGCACCGGCCTGCCGCCCACGCTCGCCCGTCCCTGGGGGCCGGGCACCTGGTTCGACGTGCAGGTGGGGGAGGACACCACGTCGGTGATGCGCACCTGCCAGGCCGCGGAGCGAGGCTTCCTCCTGCGTCAGCAGGTGACGCCGTCCAAGACAGGCGCGGCGTGCCCGGACTTCACCCAGGCGGACGCCGTGCCTCTGGAGGAAGCGGTGCTGGCGCGCATCTGGGAGTCCCTCGACGTCCGGCAGTGGCCCCCGTCTCCCACGGGCCTCGCGCCGGCCAGGAGCGAGACCGTGACGGTGGGCGCGCACCGCGTTCCGGCGCTTCGCTTCGAGACGCCACAGCCCCAGATGAACAACGTCCAGGTCCAGGTCTATGCCGCCGACCCCTGGGACGAGGCACTCTCCGGGCTGGCCCACGAGGCGCGCTTCCAGCCGCTGCTCGACCAGCTCATGCCTGCCGGTGGAGGCATGCAGCTCCTGGACTGGGGCGTGTGGGTGCCGGGCGGTACGCCGTAGGCCCCTCGTGGCTAGGCTCGCGCGCGCTCGTCGAACAGCGCGCGCAGGCCGTCCACGAGCGCGTTCGCACCGTACGGCGTGCCCAGCGTGTCGAGCGCGTCCCGGAGCGCACCGAACAGCGCCCGCGCATGCTCCGGGTTCCTTTCGCTCCGGTCGATGACGTGGCCCACCCTTTCAATCTGGTGCTTCCAGGTAGCCAGCACGCCTTCGTAGGACGCGGGGACGGGGACAGCGCTTTCGAGCAGGAGGCCGACCAGCGCGATGACGTCGGTGAAGTCGTACCGCCGCGTCTTCGCGTCGTAGAAGTCCACGAGGTGGACGGTGTCATGCGCGAACCAGAAGCGCACGAAGTCCGCGGCGGTCTGCTTCGCGTGCTCCAGGTCGACCTCCACCAACGGGTGCAGCGCCTTGTCGACGTCGGTGATGAGCGAGTCCTGGATGCTCACCCGCTGCAAGCGCTTGCTGTCGAACGCGCGCGCCGGCAGCGAGCGCAAGAAGGTGCCCTTGAACTCCACCACCTCCAGCTTCGGCAGGCGGGTGAGGACCTCGGGGAAGTCGCGGAGCAGCTTCACCTTGGCCCAGCCGCCGAACGAGGCGCGCACGTACGAATAGGGATTGTTGATGAGGTTGAGGGTGCGCAGCTCGGTGCAGCGCGCCAGGGAGTCCGGGAGCCGCCAGAGGCAGTTGGCCTCCAGGTCCAGGTGGACGAGCTTCTCCAGGTTGCCAATCGACTCGGGCAGCTCCTGCAGGCCGTTGCCATTCAGCCGCAGCTCTCTCAGCTCCGTGAGCTGCCCCAGCTCCTCGGGGAGCGTGCGCAGCGTGTTCCCCGTCAGGTCGAGCTTCTCCAGCCGGCGGAACTGGAACAGCTCCGCGGGCAGGACGCTGAGATTCTTGCGGGTCAGCGCGAGGCTCTTGAGCTTCTCCGGCGCCTCCAGCTTCTTGGCCATCTGCTTGCGGAACTCGGCGCGAACGCTCACCGGCGCGTCCAGCAGGATGGGCTTTCGCGCCGCCACACGCTCGCGCGCGAGTGAGAGGTCCACCTGTTCCTCCGCCTTCTTGAGGACACCGGCGACGAAGACGCCCTTGGCATCGTGCGGGTCGCTCGCGTCTTCCACGCCGTCCGTCACCGGGAAGATGCTGGCGCCCCACCCCAGGTAGCGCAGGGCATTCGTCTTTCCAGCGACCGTGACAGCGTGCTCGGTGGCCACGATGCGCGCGTCGAGGTCGCCCCCCACGTCGAGGTGGCCGTGGTTGTAGACGCCCACCAGCTCACCCGTGCGAACGCTCCCGTTGACGCGAATCTGGGAGCCACCGACGCCGATACCCCTGGCGACGAGCGCGCCTTCCACCTGCAGGAAGGGCCCGGTGTCGTCCTCGAAGTTGAGCAGGCTGCCCTCGATGGTGAGCGCGCCTCGGATGAGGAGCCCCACATACGGAGAAGGCGCGTCCTTCTCGGGGGCCAGCAGGCCGAACCCTTCATCCAGGACGAGGTCGTGCGGAACGACCAGGTCACCGTCGAACACGAGCACGCGAGCGTCGGCGGGCTCGGCGTTGTCCGCGACCTTCAGCTCCGCGTGCACCTCCGAGAGAGGGACCGCGCGGAGCCCCAGCTCCGAGGAGAAGTACCCCTTCTCCACCTTCGCCTGGAGGCTCTTGTCGCAGAAGGCGACCGCCTCGGCTTCGGTCCCGAACGTCTTCTCGGTCTGCTTCGACTTCCCGCCGAGCGGGCCTTCCCGCAGCGTCACGACCGTGCCGCCGCGCTCGAAGGACCAGCTTCGCTCCGCCCCCTTCTCCCGGGCGATGAGGGCGAGGGAGGCGCGTGGCGCGGGAGCGGGCAGCGAGGTGTTCGGCATCGCTGCCCTATACCAACTCCCACGCGCCGCGCACGAACGTTCGTTAGGCGCGACGCGTGGCCCGCGCGCGGCTACCCGGCGACGGAGACCTTCACGTCGATGTTGCCGCGCGTGGCCTTCGAGTACGGGCACACCTGGTGGGCCGCCTCCATGAGCTGCTGGGCCTCCTCGTTCGGGATGCCCGGCAGGAGGCCCTGGAGCTCCACCGCGAGCCCGAAGCCGCCGTCCGGCGTCTTGCCGATGGTGACGGTGGCGCGCACGCCCGCGTCGCTGCCCAGGCTCTTCCCCTGCATGCGCGCCACCAGCCGCAGCGCGCTCTCGAAGCAGGCGGAGTAGCCCGCGGCGAAGAGCTGCTCCGGGTTGGTGACGGCGCCTCCCGCGCCGCCCAGCGCCTTGGGCATGGCCAGGGGCAGGTCCAGGACGCCGTCCTCGGACTTCACGCGGCCATCGCGGCCTCCGTGGGTGGTGGCGGCGGTGCTGTACAGGGGGCTGATGGCGACGGGAGCCATGGTGTTCTCCTTGGGCGTTACTTCGAGGAATCAACGTGGGACCGCGAAAGCACTTCGAAAAGCCGCATGACGTCGCGGCGCAGGCGGGTCGCCTCCTCCAGCGTCAGCCCCAGCTTGCAGGCCATCGCCTCGGGAATGGACGCGGCCTTGCGGCGCAGGGCCCGTCCTCCGGACGTCAGGTGGATGCGCACCGAGCGCGCGTCCTCCGCGCTCCGCTCCCGCCGCACCAGCCCCTGGGACTCCATCCGCTTGAGCAGCGGCGTGAGCGTCCCCGAGTCCAGGTACAGCCGCTCCCCCATCCCCTTCACCGTCTCACCGTCCGTCTCCCACAGCACCAGGAGCACCAGGTACTGCGGGTACGTCAGGCCCAGCTTCGACAGCAGCGGCGCATACGCCTGCGTCATGGCCCGGGCCGCCGCGTAGAGCGGGAAGCAGAGCTGCCGGTCCAGGCTGAGCGGGTCATCCAGCGACATGGGAGATAAGTAGGGCGCAATTAAATTGTGCGCAACCAAATCGGACACGAAAAAGCTCCCGGCGCCTGGGCACCGGGAGCTGCTCGCTGCGTCCGCTCAGGTCCGGCTCAGCGCCCGGCGACCGTGGTGTCGTCGTCGAGCGTGGCCTTGGCGGCGGCGACGGCGGCCTCGATGTCCAGCTTGCCGCTGGTGCTGACCTTGCCCTTGAGGTCGGAGTCCACCTCCACCGTCTGCACCAGCAGGTCGCGCACCTGGGCGGCCGTCAGGTTGGGGTTCTCGGCGAACATCAGCGCCGCGGCGCCCGCCACCGTCGGGGTGGCCATGGAGGTGCCGCTCATCTCCTCCCAGCGGCCGCCCGGGACGGTGCTCAGCACGTCCTCACCCACCGCGGCCAGTTCCACGACCTTGTCTCCGTGGGAGGAGAACCTCGCGAGCTTGTCGTTGTTCTTGTCCATGGACGCCACGGTGATGACGTTGGGCAGGTCGATGTTGGCGGGCATGTCCGGCACGTCGTTCAGGTTGCTGCCGTTGCCGTTCGCCGTGGCCGCGACGAGGAGGATGTCCGCGTCGGCCAGCTTCTGCACCGCGTCCGTCCAGCGCTTCACGTCCGCCGGGTTGCGGTACTCGTTGCCGAAGCTGGCGTTGACGGCGCGGATGTTCACGCCGTGCTCGGTCTTCATCTTCACCATGTAGTCGACGCCGCGCTCGAAGTTGGTGAGCAGGTCCGCGCCGTTGTACAGGCCGCCCAGGCTCATGATCTTCGCCTTGCCCGCGGCGACGCCGGTGTTGCCCTCGCCGTTGTCCTCGGCGGCGATGATGCCGGCCACGTGCGTGCCGTGGTCCGTGCCGCTGCCGCGCATCACGTCGCCGCTGTTGTAGCCGACGTTGTAGCCGTAGATGTCGTCCTTGACGCCGTTGCCGTCGTTGTCGACGCCGTCACCCGCGACCTCGTTCGGGTTGACCCACATCGCGTCATCCAGGTCGGAGTGCTTGAAGTCCACGCCGCCGTCGAACACGGCGATGACCGGCGGGCCGGAGAGCGGCTTCTGCGGCTCCTCGATGGGGCCCGGGCCCGTCGCATGGCCCGCGGCGTCCAGGCTCCAGCTCTTCAGGGTGCCGGTGTCGCGGCGGGCCTTGTCCTCGACGGAGAGCGTCCAGGTGCCCTTGGTGGACTCGCCCTTGAAGGCGGCCAGGTCGAAGCTACCCTGGATGTTGTCCGCGCTGCCGCCCGTGCGGTTGTGGAGGGTCTCCGTCTTGCCGGAGGGGCTGGTCAGCTTGACGACCAGGTCACCCTTGTAGGTGTGCGCCAGGTCCAGGTTCAGCTTCAGCGAGTCCAGCTTCACGTCCTGGTCGAAGGACACGGTGGACGTGGTCGTCTGGAGGTCGTTCACCTTCGCGTTGGGCGTGGCGGACGCCTTCAGCGTGACCGGGGCCCGGGCCGCGCTGTCCGCGAAGGGCCGGACGGCGACGTGGCCGGAGCCGAAGGTGAAGGCCGTGGCCGGCAGCGCGGACGGGGTGCCCGGCGGCAGGCCCGTGGGGCGGTCCACGAAGTTGCCCTTCGGGCGGTCCACGAAGTTGGAGCCCCGCGCGCCCCCCGACTCGAAGCCGTCCTTCGCCGTCTGGGCCGGCGCCTTCTCCACGGGCCTGGCCGCGGCGGCCGGCCTGGCCGTGTCGCTGGGGCGGGTGGACTGCGACACGGGCGACTTCGGCTTGCGAGAGATTTCCATGGTGGGGGTGCTCCGTGGGGGGCAGAAAAAAACGCCGATAATTGATTGTCGCATTGTGTCGGACAAAGTTTCCAGCGCCCGGCCATTAGCGGCGTCAGCGCCTCCCCACCCCGGCCGCCATGCTACATGCCGCGACGCGGCCCGGCGGGCGTCCAGGGACGACGCCAGGAGCGAGGATGGGAGAGCGGAAATGCCAAGGACGGTCACCGCCACGCGCTACGTGACGCCACTGAGGGAGGGCGGCTCGCTGCCGGCCATCATCGAGGCGGACGACGCGGGGCTCTACGTCGTGAAGTTCCGGGGCGCGGGCCAGGGCGCCAAGGCGCTCATCGCCGAGCTCATCGCCGGGGAGCTGGCCCGGGAGCTGGGACTGCGGGTGCCGGAGCTCGTACTGGTGGAGTTGGACCCGGCGCTGGGGCGCAACGAGCCGGACTCCGAGATTCGCGAGCTGCTCAAGGCCAGCGCGGGCCTCAACCTGGCGCTGGACTACCTCCCGGCGTCGGTGACGTTCGACCCGGTGGCGGACCCCGCGCCCTCCGCGGCGGAGGCGTCCGGCATCGTCGCGTTCGACGCGTACATCACCAACGTGGACCGCACGCCGCGCAACCCCAACATGCTGACCTGGCACCGGCACCTGTGGCTCATCGACCACGGGGCGTCGCTGTACTTCCACCATTCCTGGGACGACTGGGAGGCGCGCAGCCAGGGCCGCTTCGCGCCCATCAGGGACCACGTGCTGCTGCCGTGGGCCACCGCGCTGACGGAGGCCGGCCAGCAGCTTGGCGCGCGCGTCACCCAGGAGGTGGTGGAGCGCATCGTGGGCGCCATTCCGGAGGCGTGGCTCACGAGCACCGAGTCCCCCTTCCCCACCGCCGAGGCCCACCGCGCCGCCTACACCACCTGGCTGCTGCGCCGGCTGGAAGCGGTGCCCGCGTTCATCGAGGAGGCGGACCGTGCCCGCGCCCAGCTCGTTTGATTACGCCATCATCCGCGTCGTCCCGCGCGTGGAGCGCGAGGAGTTCATCAACGCGGGCGTCGTGCTCTTCTGCGCCACCCAGCGCTTCCTGGGCGTGCGCGTGGAGCCGGATGAGGCGCGGCTGAGGGCGCTGTGGCCCGAGGCGGACGTGGACATGATTCGCGGCCACCTGGAGAGCTTCCGCCGCGTGTGCGAGGGCGGGAAGGGCTCGGGGCCCATTGGCCGGCTGTCCCAGAAGGAGCGCTGGCACTGGGTGGTGGCGCCGCGCAGCACCATCATCCAGACGGGGCCGGTGCACTCCGGGCTGTGCGCCGAGCCCCAGGCGGCGCTGGAGCACCTGCTGGACACGGTGGTGCGGCTGAAGCGCGCTACCGCGTCACCCGGCGGCCCGTGAAGCGGAGGGCGGACGCGCAGCCGGAGGCAATCGAGGCGCCGGTGATGGGGTCCTGCTCGACGTGCTCGTTGCGGACCCAGACGGTGCCCTGGATGGTGTCATCCAGGTCCTTGGTGTTGATGGAGATGCGGAAGGCGTGCTCGTTGCCCAGGGGGAACAGCGCGTGGTCCTCCTCCAGGCGCGTCTGGATGTGGAGGAAATGGTAGCCGCCGTCCGCGCCCGCCGAGCCCGTGAGCACGTCCGGCGCGCCGTCGCCGTTGATGACGTAGGCGTTGTTCGGCGTCTCGAAGTCGATGTCGGGGAGCTCCAGGGACATCGAGTCCATGTCGCCCCGGCGAATCATCCAGCGCTGCTGCGCCGCGAGGCCCACCGCGGGGCCCTGGGCGGGTTGGACGTATTCGGAGCACTCCGTGGGCACGTTGGCCAGCGTCTCCGCGTCCAGCGTCACGTCGTAGACGTACGTGTCGTCCTCGCCGCATCCGGTGAGCGCCACCACCACGGCGGCCACCAGCCCCCATGTCATTCCACGCATGCGTGTTGCCTCGTGTCGGAGAGACGGATTGGGTCCGAGATGAGACCACATCCCTGGGCTGGGCAGGCCCTCTCTTGCTGCCTGGCCTTCACAGCGACCGGGCAGGCGGGCGCACGGAGTGTCAGGCGGCTGACGCCGTGCTGAGCCGGAGCGCCTGCAGGTTAGTAGTTTCCTCCCAAGGCCCAAGGAGGGGGCCAGCGCGCTGCCCATGAGCCCATCCCCGCTGCGAATCGTCACCTACAATGTCCGCTACTTCGGCCACATGCTCCGCGGCCTGGCGAGCACCGTGGGCCCCAAGCGGAGGGTCGCCGCGGCCCTCGCGTCGCTGGAGCCGCTGCCCGACGTCGTCTGCCTGCAGGAGGTGGAGACCTCCTCGCTGCGCAGCAACATCGTCGACCGGCCCAAGAGCCCGGGAGAGACGCAGCTCACCGCCTTCATGGGCCGCATGGTGGAGACGTTCGGCATGGCGGGCCTGGAGATGCCCTACGAGGCCTTCTACTTCCGCGCCCACCACTACAAGCTCGGCGAGGTGTCCCTGTACACCACCGGCCTGGCCGTGCTGGTGAACACACGCAAGCTGGAGGTGGCCACGCACAACGTGGCCGCGCCCCAGGCCATCACCCACCACCACGTCCAGCGGCTCAAGGACCGGAAGCAGAGCCGCATCTGCGCCCACATGCGCCTGCTGCGGCGCGAGGACGGGCACCCCTTCCACATCTTCAACACCCACCTCAGCCTGCCCACGCCCTTCGCCCGCGAGTTCTGGGCCACGCGCGACAAGATGGGCTGCGGCGTCAACCAGCTCCACGAAGCGCGCAAGCTGACCGAGTTCATGCACGGCCTCACCGGCGACGAGCCCTACATCGTGTGCGGAGACTTCAACTCGCCGCCCGCCTCGCCCGTGTACCGCTACCTCACCACCGACGGCCGGCTCACCTGCGCCCAGGCCGCCGTGGGCCAGATTGACCCGAACGTGGCGCGCGGCTTTCCCACCGCCGGCTTCATGCACATGCGGATGCACCTGGACCACGTGTTCTCCGGCGCCGGCGTGCGCTGGCTCGACACGCAGGAGACGTCACCCTTCGGAGACCTCCGCAGCCGCTTCCATGGCCTGTCCGACCACATGCCCATCATCGCCCGCTTCGCCCTGGACAGCGGCAGGACGCTCATCACGCCAGCGCCGACCTCGCTGCTGTCGTAGCGAGCCGGGCTCACGTCCCTCCGGACAGCGCCCGCTCCACCTCTCCCCACGCGTCCAGGATCTCCCGCGTGCGCAGCTCGGCGAGCGCGTGGAACTCCGGCGCCAGGTGCGCCACCTTGTCCGGGTGGTACTGCGCCACCAGCGCCCGGAAGGCCCGGCGCGCCTCGTCCAGCGGCGTCCCGGGCGCGATGCCCAGCACCGTCCACGGGTCCTTCCTCGGCGGCTCGGGCGGCGGCACCCGCGTGCCCCGGGGCGGCGTGGCCTCGTCGTCCCAGCCCGTCCGCTCCCGCGTTCCCGTGGCGCGGGCGTTCGCGCCACCGCTGGCGGGCCTCGGCGGAGAACGGGGCGCCGGCTCCGCGCGGCGGCGCCCGGGCCGCTGGGCCGGGTCCGGTGGTGGCACCCGCGGCGTGAGCTTGCTCAGGGCCTCTTGCAGGAACCAGAGGTCCTCGAAGGGCGTCCCCTGCTTGCGCACCACCGCGACAGGGCGGCCGTCCCGCAGCAGCAGGTAGCCCGTGGCCGCCGCGTAGGCGTCATCCCGGCTGCCGGGATGGAGCCGGTCCCCCAAATCCCCCAGCGGGTCCCTCCACATCCCATCCGTTGTGCCTTCATCCGCCACCAGCACCTGCGACAACACCTCACCGTGCAGCCGCTCCAGCGTGGCGAAGGGCTCGCGCGCCTCGGGAGGACGCATGGCCGCGCCATGCCGGACGCCCGTCACCAGCAACAAGCCCCGCGTTGAATCCACCCGGGCGAAGAGCTGCTCACGCACCTGTCTGTCGGAGAAGAAGAGGACCCACTGCACGGTGGTCAGAGCCTACCCGGTCAACGCCGCCCCGCGTGGGAACAGGTGCATGTCGTGAACGCCCCAGTGGGGCGGACCGCGACCCTGACGTCATCTTCAGGACTTCGTCGATACACGACGCTCACCAGCCCCCCGGTGCACTCCTCCTCGACGGTGGCTCGGGCTTGCGGAAGAGTCTTGGGCGCCCATGCGCTGCTGCCACCGTCACGCCTCCGAGCCCATCCCCTCCGGCCCCCGCCCCTTCTCCCTCCCTGGCGCCACCGAGCACTACGCCGCCGAGCGCCCCGTCCGCGCCGAGCACGTCCGCATCGAGGTGGACCTCGACTTCGACGCCCACCGCATCACCGGCCTGTGCACCACCCGCGTCTGGGCCGTCCGGCCCGTCCACACCGTCACCTTCGACGCGGTGGACCTGGACGTGTCCGACGTCCACGTGGACGGCCGCGCCGCGCGCTTCTCCAACTCCGGCGCGCACGTCCGCGTGGAGCTGCCCACGCCGCTGGCCGCCGGGGGCGCGTGCGAGGTGGCCATCCGCTATACGGCCCAGCCCCGCCGGGGCCTCTACTTCTGGGGCCCCGACGCCGCCCATCCCCACCGCCCCCGCCAGGCCTGGACGCAGGGCCAGGACATCGACGCGCGCGCCTGGTTCCCCTGCCTGGACACGCCGGCCCAGAAGGCGACGACGGAGGTCATCGCCACCTTCCCCGAGGCGATGACGTCCCTCTCCAACGGCACGCTGGAGAGCGACCACGTCCGCGGCGGGCGCCGCACCCAGCACTACCGGATGGCGCAGCCCCACGCGCCGTACCTCGTCACGCTCGTGGTGGGGGAGTTCGAGGAGGCCACCGACACCGCCGGCACCGTGCCCCTGCGCTACCTCTTCCCCAGGGGCCGGAAGGAGGACGCGCTGCGCTGCGTGCGCCGCACGCCGGAGATGGTGCGCGTCTTCCAGGAGGTCACGGGCGAGCCCTACCCCTGGAGCGGCTACGCGCAGATTTTCGTCACCGACTTCATCCTGGGCGGAATGGAGAACACCTCCGCCACCAGCCTCACCGACACCGTCCTCCACGACGCGCGCGCCCAGCCGGACTACAACGCGGAGCCGCTGGTTTCCCACGAGCTGGCCCACCAGTGGTTCGGCGACCTGCTCACCTGCCGCGACTGGCCCCACGGCTGGCTCAACGAGGGCTTCGCCACCTGGTTCGAGCTGCTCTGGAAGGAGCGCGCGGACGGGCAGGACGAGGCCGACCAGCACCGGCTGGTGGACCTGGACGCCTACCTGGCCGAGGCGCGCGAGCGCTACGCCCGCCCCATCGTCGCGCGGCGCTTCCACGCGCCCATGGACGTCTTCGACCGGCACCTCTACGAGAAGGGCGGCCTGGTCCTCCACGAGCTGCGCCGCCGCCTGGGGGACGACCTGTTCTTCAAGGGCCTGCGCCACTACGTCGCGCGCCACCGCCACGGCTCCGTGGAGACGGTGGACCTGGCCCGCGCCTTCGAGGAGGCCACCGGCCACAACCTGGACGCCTTCTTCGACCAGTACGTCTTCGCTCCCGGTCACCCCGAGCTGAAGGTGGAGGTCCGCTACGACGCCGAGGAGGCCCGGCTGCGCGTCCAGGTGCGCCAGACGCAGTCCACCGCGGACGGCGTGCCCCTCTTCCGCCTGCCGCTGGACGTGGCGCTCACCGTGGACGGCCGGGACACCGTCCACCGGCTGGAGGTGACGGACGCGGAGCACGCGTTCCACCTGCCCTGCTCCAGCGCGCCCTCGCAGGTGCGCGTGGACCCTCGTCGCGGAGTGCTCGGCACGCTGGCGGTGGACAAGTCCGCCGGCCTCTGGCGGGAGGAGCTGCGCGCCGCGCCGGAGATGCGCGCGCGCACCGAGGCCGCGGTGGCGCTGGGACGTGAAGGCGGCCCTCGCTCCGTGGACGCGTTGGGTGAGGCCCTCGCGGACACGCGCCTGTTCTGGGGCACCCGCGCCGCGTGCGCGAAGTCCCTGGGCCGCATCCGGACGGCGGAGGCTCGCGCGCGCCTGCTGGCCGCGCTGTCCACCGAGCATCCCCGCGTGCGCCGCGCCGTGGTGGCCGCGCTGGGAGAGTTCCGCCGCGACGCGGAGGTGACATCGCGCCTGCGCGCCCTGGTGAACGGCGGTGACGCCAGCTACTTCGTAGAGGCGGAGGCCGCCCGCAGCTACGGCCGGGTGCGCGCGCCCGACGCGCTGGCCGTCCTGGAAGCCGCGAGCACCCGCGCCTCGTACCAGGACGTCATCGCCGTGGGCGCGGTGGACGGGCTGGCCGAGTCCCAGGACCCCGCCGCCTTCACCGCGGTGCTGGCGCGCACCGAATACGGCCACTCGGCGCCGCTGCGCCGCGCCGCCACGCTCGCGGTGGCGAAGCTGGCGGAGGTCGCGGGGCGCAAACGCGAGGCCGTGGACCTGCTCGGCGAGCTGCTCCGCGACCCGCTCTTCCGCGTGCGCATGGGCGTCTTCGAGGCGGCGCGCGCGCTGGGAGACGCGCGGCTGGTGCCCGCGCTGGAGCAGACACCGCTGCTGGACGCCGTCGCCCGGCGCGCCGCCCGTGAGACGGTGCGCTTCCTGCGCGAGGGTGAGCCGCAGGCCCGCGAGGTGGCCTCGCTGCGTGAGGAGATGGACCGCCTCAAGGAAGAGACACGAGCGCTGCGCGAACGGCTGGAAGGGCTGGCGCTGAAGCCGCCGGAGCCACCTCGGCCCCCACGAGGCGGCACGAAGGCCGCGAAGAAGAAGGCGCCGGCGCGCGTGAAGCCGGGTGCCCGCAAGGCCGGAGGGCGGCCCCGCAAGGCCCCACGGCGCTAGACAAGGGCCTGCCCGCTCGCCCGCCCGTCGAACCTGGCATCCACCCGGCGCCCACTGGCGCGGGAGGAGCGGGCTGTGCCGCCAATGCCTACTTGTATGGAAAGGGACACGCCCTCCGCATATCGCGTCGAGGCGGTTTCGAACGCCCACGTCCCGGGACGCTGGCAATGACGGCCAGCGGCTTTCCGAGGAGCCCATGGACGCAGGCACAGACGAGCTCAGCGCATGGCTGGACGCCGCCGTGGACCCCTTGGTGGGCTGCGACGCCAGGGAGCGCATCTGCTTCCTCAACGCCGCCGCGGAGCGCCTGCTGGGGTGGAAGCGCGAGGAGCTCATCGGCCAGCCCGCGTCCCGGCTCTTTCCCCAGCGGGTGCACGACCATGAAGGGCAGAGCCTGCTGCGCCACCTGCTCTCCCGCCGGGCCGCGCTGGGGGGCCGGGCGACCCGGGTGCTGGCGCGCCGCAGGGACGGCGCTGAAATCCTGGTGGAGCTGACGGTGGGCGGCTCCGGGCAGGGGCTCGACGAGCGCATCGTCCTCAACTTCCGCCGCCTGCACGAGGTGCTGGACGTCCTGCCCGAGCCGGTGGAGCGCGCGCTGCCCGGACGTGAAGCGGAGAGCGTGGCCGGTGACGCGCTCTTCCGCACCGTCGTGGAGAACGCGCCGCTGGGCATCCTCTACTTCGACCGGAGCGCCATCGTCATCGCGTGCAACGAGCTGTTCGTGCGAATCATCGGCTCGCCCAAGCGCCTGCTGGTGGGCCTCAACCTGCTGTCGCTCCGGGACGAGAGCATCCTCCACTGCGTCCGGGAGACGCTGGCGGGCCACACCTGCGACTACGAAGGGGAATACCGCGCCATCACCTCCGGCAAGAAGACACCGGTCCACGTGCGCTTCGCGCCCTGCTTCAACGCGGTCGGCCAGGTGGAGGGGGGCATTGGCATCGTCGAGGACATCACCGAGCGCCGCCGCGCGGAGAGCGAGCGCGAGCGCCTGTACCGCGAGGCCCAGGAGGCCGTCCGCGTGCGCGATGACTTCCTGTCCATCGCCTCGCACGAGCTGAAGACGCCCCTCACGCCGTTGAGCCTCCGGCTGGCCACGCTGGAGCGCCGGCTGGCGCGCGGCGAGCACGTGGAGCCGTCCACCCTGCGGCAGGCGCGCCTGCACCTGCTGCGCATCACCAGCCTCATCAACGACTTGTTGGATGCCTCACGCATCGAGGCGGGGCGGCTGGCCCTGCGGCCGGAGCCCACGCGGCTGGAAGGGCTGGTGAAGCAGGTCCTGCACAGCCTGGAGTCCGAGCGCGGCGACCACACCGTGCACTTCGACGCGCCCGAGCAACCGGTGCAGGTGAACGTGGACCCCTTCCGGATGGAGCAGGTGCTCTCCAACCTGGTGGAGAACGCGTTCAAGTACAGCCCGCATGGGGGCACCGTGCGCGTGAGCCTCCGCCAGCGTGGCGGCCTGGCGCTCCTGTCCGTCTCCGACGAAGGCATCGGCATCCCCCCGGACCAGCAGAGGCTGCTCTTCGACCGCTACTTCCGGGCGCGCAACGTCTCCGCGCGCTCGTTCGGCGGGCTCGGGCTGGGGCTCTACATCAGCCGGGACATCGTCGAGCGTCACGGCGGCCGCATCTGGGTGGAGAGCGAACCGGGCCACGGCTCCACCTTCCACGTCGCCCTGCCGCTGATGGCGGGCGCGCCCGCGCAGCCGCTCGCGCAGGAGCCCGAACAGCTCATCCACTGAAACTCCGCCACCCGCCCTCCCGAAAAAATGACAGGGGCGGGTGCCTTCCATGGGCCAGCAGGCCGGGTGAAGCGCCTGGATTCGCACGCTTCCGGCGCTGGCATGGCGGCTGCTCTACCGAACGGCGGAGGATGCACTTCAAAGGAGGGTGACCATGACGACCGATACGGCTGCTTGGACTCGTGACAACGAAGGCTGGCTCGTCCGCGTGAAGGTGGGCGGACGCATCCAGGAGGTGCGCTGCACCACGGAGAGCCAGGCGCGCTACTTCGCCACCGTGCTGGCGATGAACCCGCCCAAGCCGTCGAAGCTGCGCAACTAGGGCGGGCGCCAGGCTCAGGGGTTGAGGCGGACGATTTCGGCGTTGAGCACGTTCGCGAAGCCCACCCACCCCAGGTACGGCGCCACCATCCAGGCCGCGGGGCGGTCCACGTCCTTGGTGGCGGCGACGTACGCCGTCACGCTGCCCAGCAGCGCCAGGTTGTCCACCAGCGCGCGGCGAGGCTGGTGCCTGCCGAAGAAGAGCCAGGACCAGGCCGCGTTGCACCCCATCTGGATGCCCCACCAGGCCAGCGCCTGGGAGCGGGCCGCGCCCGCGGGCGCCGTCCACACGCGCCAGCCGGAGAGGGCGATGAGGCCGTACAGCACCGTCCACACGGGGCCGAACACCTTCGCTGGCGGCTGGAACGCGGGCTTGCGCAGGCGCCGGTACCAGCGCGAGTCCGCGGAGCTGACGCGCGCGCCCAGCGCCGCCGCGCCAAACGTCAGGGCGCCGAAGACGCCCAGCGCCACCACGGACTCCTTGCGCAGCGTGGGGTTGAGGGCCGTGCGCCGCACCGGGCCCGGCATCGTCCGTGTCGTCGGTTCCACCGTCCAGTCCATCCGCGTCCTCCCTTGGCTGGCGGAGCGCCCGCCAGTGTCGGGTGGAAGGTGGTACCGGGCGCCCGGGGCCGCCACCCCGCCTGGCGCCGGTGTACAAGGTGGCTTTCCCTCGTTGACGAAGGAGCCTCTCATGGCGAGCGCAGAGGAAGTCCTGGGCTTCTGGTTCAACCAGCCACGCGAGCGGTGGTTCCTACGGGATGAGGCCTTCGACGATGAGTGCCGGCGCCGCTTCCTGCCCGCGGTGGAGCGCGCCGCGGCGGGCGAGCTGGACGCATGGAAGGACGAGCCCCGGAGCTGCGTGGCCCTGCTCCTGCTGCTGGACCAGCTCCCGCGCAACCTCTTCCGCGGCACGCCCCAGGCGTTCGCCTCGGACGCGCGGGCGCGCGAGGTGGCCCGGCACGCGCTGGCGCGGGGCCTGGACATGGCCCTGCCGCCGCTGTGGCGGCAGTTCATGTACCTGCCCTTCGAGCACAGCGAGTCCGTCAACGACCAGCGGCTGTCGGTGGCCCTCTTCGAGGTGCTGGCGCTGTACCACGCGGACAGCCGCGAGGCGCTCGACTACGCCCGGCAGCACCGGGACGTCATCCAGCGCTTCGGGCGCTTCCCGCATCGCAACGTGACGCTGGGCCGGTCCACGACTCCGGAGGAGTCCGCCTTCCTCCAGGAGCCGGGCTCGTCGTTCTGAGCGCTACGCCGGGGGCTGGGCGCCCGCGCGCTCCGCGCCGGTGGGCTCCCTGCGCGCCTCCGCGGTGACGCCCGCGGCCAGCCAGCCCCGCACCCACTGGAGGTGCTGGACCTCCGAATCCAGCGCGAGCTGGAAGCGCTCCGCCAGCGCGTCGTGTCCCAGGTCGCGCGCCAGGTCGAGGAGCATCTCCCAGCAGGCGTTGTCCGTCAGCTCCGCCACCAGCAGCGCCTCCAGCGACTGGCGCAGGTTGGAGCGTGGGTCCGAGATGAGCAGCGGCAGACCCTGGGACACCACCGCGGTGACGTCCGCGCTGGGCGTCATCGCCGTGGGGTCGGCGCCCAGGGACTTCAGGGCCTCGGTGAGCATGAGGAAGTGGGACAGCTCGTCGTTGTAGATTTTCTCCAGGCCCTCGCGCGTGGGCCCGCCGTCCCAGCCGCCGTAGACGTCGTACTTGGCGAGCGCGCCTTCATAGAGGCGGGTGCCGCTGCGCTCGAAGGCGAGCCGCTCCCCCAGCTTGTCGATGAAGACGGTGGACTTGGCGCCCTTGAGCGCGTCCACGGCCGTCTTCGCCACGCCCTTGAGGCTGGCCGGCGGCGGCACGCTGCCCAGGCCCTCGGACTCCTTCGCGTAGAGTTGCCGGACCTTGAGGAGGAGCGAGCCGTCTCCCAGGTGGCTGGGCTGGTGCTTCTCCGCCTCCTGGGTGATGTCCGCGCTGTCGACGGGCGAGGTGGCCACGCCCGTCCGGTTGCGCCCCATGTCGCTGGTGGTCGTCTTCATGTCAGTGAACCTTCTTTCCCTCGAACGTGGAGCCCATGCGCGGCGTGCGCGCGGCGAGCTCCGTGCCCGGAATCCATTTGTAGCCAGCGGCCACCGTCTCGGACGGTGAGCCATCGGAGTTGAGCTGGTCGCGCCACACGAACGAGCGGTGGTCGCGCGGCAGCTCCGCCATGCGCACGTAGTCCTGCCCGTTGGAGGCCATGTCCTCCTCCTGGTTCAGCGTCTTGCGAACGAAGTCGCGGTGTTCCTTGAAGCCGATGGGCTCCGGCAGCGAGCTGGGGAGCACCTCCGCCGCGTCACGCTTCTCCACGCGCTGGAAGATTTCCTTCACGTAGTGGAGCTGGCCCAGCTCGTAGTCCAGCATGCGCTGCCAGAGGGCCTTGATGCGCGGGTTCTTCTCGAAGGCGACGCACGAGTAGAAGTTGTAGACCTCGCAGGCCTCGTGCATCAGCCACTTCTCCAGCATGGACTCGCCCGGGTCGAGCAGTGACTCATACATGGAGGTGTGCTGCTCCTCGATGGAGGCAATCTCCGCGTAGAGCTGGCGGGCCACCGGGTCGCTGAAGAAGGGGCCGACCGTCATGTAGTAGTCGTGCGTCTGGTTCTCCGCCGCGGTGATGCTCATCGCGTGGAGCTTCGTCAGCGGGTGCGCCGTGGCCTTGTCATAGGGGCGGCGCAGGTCATCCAGCGGGTGGCGGTGCTCCACGGACGTGGGCCGCCCGGGGATGATGTCCGTGTACGACTGGGTGATGTTGTTGGGGTCCTTGCCCTCGATGCGGTCATAGAGCGCGGAGTAGCGGTACAGGTGGTCGAAGTCCTCCAGGAGGCCGAACCGGTACGTCTGGGCCAGATAGGGGTCCGGCTCGCGGAGGGCCACGCTGGCCGTCACCTCGATGGCCACCTGCTCGAAGCCCAGGGTGGTCTCCAGCGGCGACTGGTCCGCGGGGGTCAGCCAGTTGATGAGCGTCTGTTCGTACTGCTCCAGCCGGCGAATCACCGCCAAGGGCTCCCGCAGCTCGCGGTTCATGCGCGCGAAGGCGTGCTTCGTCCGCAGCGCGTCCGCCATGATGCCGTTCATGTAGATGACGCACACCCGCGTGAATGCGTCGTCATCCAGCTTGCTGAAGGGGCGCTGGACCAGGTCCTTCCAGGTGTAGACCTGTTTGTCGAGCGGGACGCCTTTTTCTTGGAGGATATCCAGGGCCACGTCTGACTCCTTGATGGGATTGCGAAAATCCGTGCCGAACCGATGGCAAAGGTCCGGATGGCGCCAGCGCGTGGCAAACCGCCCACGGAGTTTCGGAAGGACGACGTCGGGGGCGCCAGCGGCCCGCCTGCCCGCCTGCCCACGGCATTCCTGGATGTATCGGCTTTATCCGTGAAAACACGTCCGTCCCCCCGCGACATGAGAGGTGACTGCATTCCCCTGCGTTGCTGAGGTAGTGTTCACACCCGCACGCTTCGCAAGAGGGGGACGTGGCAGGCGAGCGCTTGAAGACGGTCCGTTCGCGGTGGCGGAACCACTGGCGGCAGATGCTCGGTGTGGCGGTGCTGACCACCACGCTGGCCGCCGCATGGCACCAACTTGACGTGAGGCTGGGCGGGTTCCTGGAGGAGGCCGAGCGCTCCACCTACGACACCGTCGTCACCCGCTTCACCCAGCGGCCCGAGGTGTCATCGCAGGTGGTGCTGGTGGCCATCGACCAGCTCAGCCTGAAGGACATCCGCGCCAACGCGCAGTACGCCCTCAACTTCGGGAACTGGCCCTACAGCCGGAACCTGTGGGCGCGGGTGGTGGAGCAATTGGAGGCGGAGGGCGCCCGGGCCATCGTGCTCGACGCGGTCATGGACGAGCGCGGCACCGACGAGTCCATGGACCTGGCCTTCGCGCAGGTGCTCCAGGCCACGGCGACGCCCTTCTTCCTCGGCGTGTCCACCCATGCGAACGCGCCGCGGCTGCCCCCCGCGGACTTCAGCGCGCCGCCGCCCACGGAGGCCCCGGCCGCCGACGTCCTGGACGCGCCGCGCCCATCGACGGCGGAGGAGACGTTTCCGGAGGAGGCCGGCTCGGAGACGTTCATGGAGGAGGCCTCGGAGGGGGTCCTCCCCAGCGTCACGCCCGAACAGGTCGCCCGGGCCCTGGCGTTCCCGGTGCGCACGGACGGCAGGGCGCTTCCCGCGCTGGACTACGAGACGTCCTCGGGCGAGCGGCTCCCCAGCCACCCGGTGCAGCCCATCCCCGTGCTGGTGGACGCGGTGGACGGCTTCGGGTTGGTGGAGCCGGAGGCGGACGCCGACGGCTTCATGCGCCGCACCCGCTTCGTCTATTCGGATGGCGCCAACGCCTTCGCGACGCTGCCGGTGCGCGTGGCCGCGGGCCTGCTGGGCGCCAGCGCCATCGAGCTCTCCGGGCGCACGCTGCGCCTGGGCTCGCGCGCCTACGCCGTGGACGCGGATGGCAGCGCGGGCATCGACTTCGGCGGGCAGTTGCATGACCGCTTCACCAGCGTCCCGCTCATCTCCGTGCTCGACGCGTGGGTGAAGCGCAGCCAGGGACAGCCCACGGGCCTGCCGCCGGACGTGTTCCGCGGCAAGGTGGTGGTCATCGGCGGCAACGCGGTGGGGCTCAACGACGTCAAGGCCACGTCCTTCTCGTCCCACGAGCCCGGCGTGGTGAAGCAGGCGGCGGTGCTGGACACGCTGCTGGGCAGTGGCCGCTTCATCACCCGCGCGCCGCTGTGGGCGAGCCTGGCGCTCGTCTTCGGCGTGGCCTTCGCGTCGGCGGTGCTGCTGATGACCACGCGCTGGACGCCGCTGGAGATCGCGTGGCCGCTGGGGCTCTACGCGGGCATGAGCTGGGTGACGGGCCCCATCCTCGGGCTGACGAACACCTACGTCCTCACCGCCCTGCCCGCGCTGGCGGGCGTGCTGGCCAGCGTCAGCGCGGTGGCCTTCAACCACCTGGTGGCCAACGAGGAGGCGGCGTTCATCCGGCAGGCCTTCAGCCGCTTCATGGAGCCCAAGCTGGTGGAGCAGATGATTGCCCAGCGGGAGCTGCCCCGGCTGGACGGGGAGAACGTCGAAATCACCGCCTTCTTCAGCGACATCCGCGGCTTCTCCAGCTTCAGTGAGCGCTTCAAGGACGACCCGCGCAAGCTGGTGCGCCTGCTCAACACGTACCTGACGCGGGTGAGCGCGGCGCTGCTGAAGGAGGGCGGGTGCCTGGACAAGTACATCGGCGACGCCGTGGTGTGCCTCTTCGGCGCGCCGATGCGGCAGGCGGACCACGCGCTGCGCGGCTGCAGGGGCGCGCTGGCGGCGAAGGCGGCGGTGGACCGGCTGCGCGAGGAGTTCCGCGCCCAGGGCCTGCCGGACATGTACACGCGCATCGGCGTCAACACGGCGGTGAACTTCGTGGGCAACTTCGGCAGCGAGCAGCTCTTCAGCTACACCGCCATCGGTGACGGGATGAACCTGGCCGCGCGGCTGGAGGGCGCGAACAAGGCCTACGGCTCCGTCATCATGATTGGCCCGCGCACCTACGAGCTGGCCCGCGAGCACATCGAGGTGCGGGAGCTGGACCGGGTGCGCGTGGCGGGCAAGACGGAGGCCGTCACGGTGTACGAGCTGCTCGCGCTCAAGGGCGGGCTGGAGGCGCGCAAGCGGGAGACGGTGGAGCGGTACCACGCGGCGCTGGCGCTCTACCGCGCGGCGCGGTTCGAGGAAGCAGCGGCGGTGCTGGACGCGCGCCGCGTAGAGGACCCGGAGGACGGCCCCACGCAGGCGCTGCTGGAGCGCTGCCAACGGTATGCGAAGGCGCCGCCGCCGGGCTTCGACGGCGTGGCGAACCTGGACAAATGAGCGGTGCGGAAAGGAGTCGGGGAGACATGGAGATGAAGACGCGGGTGGCGTGGGCCACCGCCGTGCTGACGCTGGCGCTTCCAACGGCGGCGGCGGCCGTGAAGGTCGGCGAGCCGCTGTACGTGAAGGCGAAGAACACGCGCGTGCTGGCGAGCCCGTCCGGCTCGGCCAACGCCGTGGCGGTGCTCCAGCCCGGGGAGCGGATTACGTGGGGCGGCGCGGACGCGAAGCACAAGCAGTGGCACAAGGTGACGACGTCCACCGGGAAGAAGGGCTTCGTGTTCCAGACGAACCTGTCCACCACGCCGCCCAACATGGAGCTGGTGACGGGCAGCGGCGGCACCCAGCAGGTGGACCCGAAGAAGTTCGTGGCCAGCGGCGCCGCGGTGAAGGCGCTCAGCCCCGGCGCGGAGCAGTACGGCAAGGACAAGGGCGGGGACCACGGCGAGGCCGTGGACGACATCAAGGCGCTGGAGGCGCTGGCGAAGTCCGTGTCCACGGCGGACATCGCCGCCCACGTGACGGCGGCGGGGCTCTTCCCCGTGGTGGGCGCCAACGACACGGTGGCGAAGGCCGGAACGAACAAGCGGAGCGGCAAGCGATGATGCGCACGGGTTGGAAGGTGCTCGCCCTGGTGGGGCTGAGCGCGGTGACGACGTCCTGCAAGGGCCTCAACACGGCCACGCTCACCCAGGCCCTGGACAAGGTGAACACCTTCTCCGTGGAAGCTCAGCGGTGCGAGAAGATGCACGCCGACCCCGGCGTCCAGGAGGAATACGCACTGGGCGGAGCGCTGGCCATCAACTTCGTGCGCCGGGGGGACGGACTGCTGCTGAGCGGCCCCGATGACGCGCTCCACCGCTACGTCAACGTCGTGGGGAAGAACCTGGCGGCGCAGTCCGCGCGGCCCACGCTCGAGTGGACCTTTGGCGTGCTGCGGGACACCTCCCAGTTCAACGCGATGTCCGCGCCCGGCGGCTACGTCTTCGTCACCCGGAAGCTGCTCCAGGGGCTGGAGAACGAAGGCGAGCTTGCTGGCGTGCTGGCCCACGAAATCGCCCACGTCACGCTCAAGCACGCCATCCGCCAGTACGGCGAGGCGAAGGTGAAGACGTGCACGCTCGTCACCCTGGGCGAGTCCGCCCTCCCTCCCTCCGCGGTGAGGCTGCTCTCCGCTGGCCGTGACGGCGACGGCTCGCTGGACCTGGACAAGGACTCGGGGCTGCTGGGCTACCTGAGCGAGAAGACCATCGAGCTCATCGACAAGGGCAACGCCAAGGAGCAGGAGCTGGAGGCGGACCGCGTCGCCGTCGAGCTGATGCTGTCCGCCGGCTACACGCCGGATGACTACCTGGCCCTGCTGGCCAAGACGACGGACGGGGGTGGCGCCTTCGCCAACCACCCGGGCAAGGACGAGCGCCGGGACAACATCCTGGCCCACGTCCAGGCGCTGAAGCAGCCGGACGGGGCCTTCCGTGGACTGGCCACCGAAGGGCTCCGCTCGCCGCCGCTCAGCCCCGCCTTCGCCGCCGTGCGCGGTGGGAGCAGCGCGCGCGGCGTGGCGAAGGACGGGAAGTAGACAGCCGGGGTCAGCGCACCGTGGCCTGGCTCAGGGCCCGGTGCACCGACTCCAGGGCCTTGCGCGCCTCCAGCAGCTCGGCGCGCTCGGCGGTGAGCGAGGCCACCTGCTGGGCCAGCACGTCGCGCTCACCCTGGAGCGTCTCCACGGCGCGGCGCAGCGAGGAGGACTCGTCCTTCGCGGTCTCCAGCTCACCGGCGAGCCGCTCCTCCTCGGCCAGGCTGTCCACCAGGGACTGCTTGCCGCGGGCGACCTCGTCCTCCAGGCCCTCGCGCTCCCGGGCCGCGGCATGCAGCGCCTGCCGCGTCTCCTGGAGCGACAGCAGCGCCTCGTCGCGCTCGCCCTCCAGCGCGGCCAGCTCGCGCTCCAGGTCGGCCAGCAGCTTCACCCGGCCCTCCATCTCCGAGGACAGGCGGCGCGCCTCGTCCATGCGCAGGCGGGCCTCTTCCGTGGCCTTCTCCGCCTGACGGCGCGCCACTTCCAGGTCGTGCGTGAGGGAGAGGTTGAGCGCCTTCACCTTCACCAGCTCCGCCTGGAGGATGGTGATGCGCTCCACCGCGCGCTGGCCCGCCTCCGCCACGGTGGCGGGCAGCGGCTCCGGACGCGGGTTCTCCCGCACCGCCTTGAGCCGGGCCTTCAGCCGCTCACGGCGGCCCGCGGCGTCGTGCGAGTCCTCGCGCGGCGGGGCCGGCCGCTGCACCTCCACCTCGGTGGGCGGCGCCTCGACACGGGCCACCGGCTCCGCGACGGTGGCGGTGACATGCGACATGGAGACGGGAGCCGAGGCCTGCGTCATGGGGTGCGCCTCCGGAGGAGGACTGACGGCGTCGAAGTGCAGCGCCGGGGGCGGCGCGGCGAAGGTGACGGGTTCGGCGGACGGCGCGTCGTCGAGCAGCGCCTCGGGCTCCGGCGGCGGCGCGCCGTAGGTGACGGGCACGTCGGCCACGGCCTCCGGCTCAGGCGGGGGCTCCTCGTAGACGGGCGCCGCTTCCGGCTCGGGCGCGGCGTAGGCGGCGGGGTCCTGCTCCGGCTCCGCGTAGGCGACGGGGTCCTGCTCGGGCTCCGGCTCGCGCAGGGCGGCGTCCATGGCCTGGGCGGCGCTGGGGCGCGGGGCGCGGGCGCGCTCGACGCGGGCGCGCACCTCGGCGGAGAGGTCGGGGGCCTCGGCGACGGGCTCGGGGGCCGCTTCGGCCTCGGGCTCGGGAGGCGCGGGCTCGACGGGGTCGACGAGGCCCGTCAGCGCGCCCAGGCGGAGGCGCGGCTTGGCGCGGGACACGTTCTGTTCAAAGGCTTTCTTCATGGTTCTCAGCCGGCCTGCTGGGTGCCCTTCGTCTGGGCGGCGGCTGCCGCGGCCACCAGCCGGGGCAGGATGTTGTCAATCATGGCCTGGATGTCGTTGGCCCCCTTCGACGAGGGGTCCGCGACGAACACCGGCCGACCCTCGCTGGAGGCCTGCGCGAACTTGGTGCACTGCCGGATGATGGTGGGCAGCAGGAACTCCGGATAGTGCGTCTGGAGCGCCTCCAGCGCCTCCTTCGCCAGCTTGAAGGTGGCGTTGAAGGAGTTGACCACGATGAAGACGTGGTCGAGCACGTGGTTCAGGTCCTCCTCCAGGCTCTGCACCGTTTCGAACAGCAGCTTGAGGCCGTGGAAGGACAGGAAGTCCGCGAGCACGGGGACGAACAAGTCATTCGCCGCCATCAGCGCGTTGAGGTTGAGCAGGCCGAAGGACGGCGGCGCGTCGAAGACGACGACGTCGTACTGGGCCTCCACGTCCTTGAGGGCGTTGCGCAGCTTGAACTCGCGGCCGGCCATGGGCATCAGCGCGAGGTCCACCGTGGACATGGTCAGGTTGGAGGGGACGAAGTCCAGGTTGGGCAGGGAGGACTTCTGGATGACCTTGGCCAGGGGCGTCTTGCGGACCAGCACGTCCAGGAGCGTCTTCTCGAAGTCCTCGCCTTCGTAGCCCAGGCACTTGGTGGCGTGGCCCTGGCTGTCCAGGTCGATGAGGAGCACCGCGTAGCCCAGCTCCGCCAGGCGCCAGGCGTAGGAGGTGGACAGCGACGTCTTGCCGGTGCCGCCCTTGAAGTTCAGGAAGAGCTGACGCCGGTGGCCCAGGCGCGCCGGGAAACGGTCCAGCGTGGCGCGCAGCTCCCAGATGTCGTCCGGCGTGTAGGCGTCCTTCCGCGATTCCTCCGGAATCTGCTTCGGGGACACGCCGAGCATCTCGGCGACCTGCTTGGAGCTGTACGTCGGCGCTTCCATGGACGACCCTTCGAAAGACGTGCGGGACGGCTACCTTGCCTCAAGCGGCGAAGTATTTGTGCCCCCTTCGAATCACTGCTCCCCTGGCGGACAACAGGGTGAGCGCCTCCTGGGCGAGCTCCGAGGGCGCCGAGAGCGCGACCGCCAGCTCGACGAGCGAGCGGCCTCGGACGGCGGCACGGACCTCGGCCAGCATCTGCGTGCAGAGGGTCTCCACGGGTGACGCGCTGGAACGCGCGGGGGCGGCCGGGCGGGCCGGCTCGGCGGCGCGCGGCGCGGGGGCGGCCTGTCCGGGCACCGCGCCCATGGCCACCAGGGCGGCTTGGACGGGGGACAGGCGGGCGGCCGGGGCAGCGGGAGCGCGCGGGGCCGGCGGAGATTGAGGAGCCGAGGCTGGCGGACGCGGCGCGGTAGCGGTGGCCTGTGGAGCCGGCGCGGGCGAACGCTGAGCCGTGGCGGCCTGCGGAGCTGGCGTAGGCGGACGTTGCGCAGAGGCGGCCTGCGGAGCTGGCGTAGGCGGACGTTGCGCCGAGGTGGCCTGTGGAGCTGGCGTAGGCGGACGTTGTGCCGAGGCGGCCTGTGGAGCTGGCGCTGGCGAACGCTCGGCCGTGCCGGCCTGTGGAGCTGGCGTAGGCGGACGTTGCGCCGAGGTGGCCTGTGGAGCTGCCGAGGGCGAACGCTGCGCAGTCGGTGCGGACTGCGGAGCGGGCGTGGCGGCCTGCGGAGCCGGCGCGGACGGGCGCTGCACTGCCGTGGCGGCCTGCGGAGCCGGCGCGGACGGGCGCTGCACCGGCGCTCCAGGAACGCTCCTCGCCTGATGCTGCATGCCAGCGTCGGGAGCCCCCGCGGCGGCGCGCGCCACGGGCGCCGGGGCACCAGACACGGCCCCCACACCCACGGGCGCCCTGCTCACCGAAGCAGCGGAGGCATCACCCCGAACTCCCGCCGAATGCTCCGGCGCAGCGCCAGCCCCCTGCGAGAGCCCCACCGTGACGGCCTGCCGATTCGCTGCGCCCACGGCCGCGACCGCATACGCGGGCTGCGCGACCTGCGCCTGAACCACGTCCTGGGCCACCGCGGCGACGGCCACCTCCGGCGCGACCGCCTGCACCACGGCCACCACCGGCCGAGGCTGCTCCAGCCGCGCCCGAACGGGCTTCACGGGCAGCGTCGCCAGCCGGCGAATCTCCCGGCGCCGGTGCGTGTCATCCAACGCCACCACGGCCGACACGTCCTGCCCCAGGATGCGGGACAGGCTCTGCGCGGCCGCCTTGCGCACGCGCGGCTCCCGGTCACCCAGCGCGCCCAGCAGCAGCGTGCGCGCGTTCTCCCCACTGCCGGCCCCGAGCGCCAGCGCGGCCAGCGCGCGCGCCTCTGGATCCGCGTCGTGGATGGCCTCTTCGCCCAGCCGCCGCGCCGTCTCCCCTTCCAGGCCCAGCGCCAGGAGTGACGCGCGCCTGCGCACCGAGCGGTCCGAGTCCTTCATCGCCTGCGCCAGGTGCGGCGCCGCGTCCTTCGGCGCCAGCGTCAGCAGCGCCTTGAGCGCCGCGATGCGCACCTCCGGCACCGGCGACGCGAGCAGCGGCGACACCACCGACGCGCCCTCCTCCTGGCACAGCGACGCGAAGGCCTGGAGCAGCGCCACCTGCGCCGTCGGGTCCGTCTCCGCGTGCAGCGCCGACGCCAGCGCGGGCGCGGCGGCCGGCTGGGACAACGCCTTCAGCCGCTCGGCGGCGCGCACCCGCGCCGCGCTGTCCTGCGCGGACAGCTCCCGGATGGAGAACCCGAACAGCGTCTCGTCCGACGTCCCACCGTAGCCCGCGTGCGAGGACAGCTCCGCGTGCTGCGCCGCGCTCACGCTCAGCCGGCCCGCCTGCAGGAAGCGCTGCGCCTCGCGCGCCACCGGCGACAGGCTGTCGGCCTCGGGAGCGGAGGCCACGGGCGGCTCGCTCACCGGCGCCTGCGTCAGCGCGACGCTGGCCTGCGTCTCACGCAGCGGCACGGCGGAGCCCCGCGTGGGGACCACCAGCCCGCGCGCCACCGGGCCGCCCTCCCCGCGCAGAATCACCTCGCTGCGGAGCTGGGAGATGAACGACGCCAGGTCCAGCCCCAGGTCGTCGTCCTCGTCGTCGCGGTCCTGGGACGAGGCGCGGATGCGGCCCACGTCCAGGAGCTTGTCCATCATCTGGTTGCGCTCGGCGCGCATCACCTGGTTGAGCCGGTTGAGCTCCTCGCGCTCGGCCTGGAGGCGGCCCACGCGGACCTCCAGCTCCGCCACCTCGCGGCGCAGCCCCAGCTCACGCTGATGCGTCTGGGCCACCTCGCGCTTGAGGTGCTCCATCTCCTCGCGCGTCGAAGTCAGCTCGCTGTGGAGCTGCTGGGCACGCGCCTCGAAGTAGACGATCTTTTCGAGTGCGCTCTTGAGCAGCGCGTCCGGACGCTCGTCGCTCACGACCTCAACAGCCTCCCCGCGAGGCACGCGGCGCGGCCTGCGGATCCGAGTCACCGGGGGTTTGCACCGGATTCCCGGTACCTACCGGGGCGCCCACCCTACGTCAGACGTCCTCACTTCGTAAACCACGGAAACACCAGGGCTTTTTCCAGTCCGCCCCGAGCCGCCATTGACAACGCCGCCCAGGCCGAATTTTCGGCTTCCGCGCGATTGCGGGCGCCGCTCGCGACACATGCATCACGGGGGTTTGAAGCGCTCGGTTCCGGACGCTCCAGCAGGCCCTCCCGGAAGCCCCGGAATGTCAGACCCCACTCGTAATCTGTGTTCCACGAGGCAGCCAACGGCCGTCACTTCTCCCCGGTGCCTCTCCGCCTGGATGCGGGGGGACGAAGCCCTCTTTTCGACAGGTTTTCCGCACGCCATGGAACAACGACTGGCAACCCTCATTGGAAACGCGGTCCGCGCGGCGCGACAACGGCTGGAGCTGACCCAGGCCGACGTGGCCGAGCGCGTTGGCATCGCCACCGAGGTGTATGGCCGCCTGGAACGCGGCCACATGCTTCCCAGCGTCCGCACCCTGCGCAAGCTGTGCCTGGTGCTCAACTGCTCGTCGGACGTGCTGCTGGGCATGGCGGGCGCGGGCGTGGAAGGCGCGCCCACGCTGGCGGAGGATCCGCCGGAGTACCGCGAGCGCCCTGAAGTGCGCCGCCTGCTGCGCACGGTGCGCAAGCTGGACGCACCGCGTCTGCGGCTGCTGGGACAGGTCGCCAACGCCCTGGAGACCTAGCGATACAGCGAGGACCCGGCCGGGGCGGTGCAGACCCTGGCCGGCACCTGAAGGGTGGTGAGGGGCCGGACGGATTGCGCCCTGGCGCAAGCGCTTGGCGCGTGGAGTGAAGCAGCCGCTGCTGGGGGGGCGTACTGAATGCTTCATGACCCCCGCCCGCCCCTCGCCCCCTTCAGCCGACCTGCCGCAGCTCGCGGTGCACGCGTTGTGGTGGGGGTGGTTCCCAGCCTTCATCCTGAGCTGGGACGCGCTGCCCTGGCCGGGGCGGCTGGGCATGTGCCTGTTGGGCTGGGCCATCTGCTTCTGGAACTACGCCGTCCTGCACAACCACATGCACGTGCCCGTTGCCCGGCCCAGGCTGGCGCACTGGCTGGTGTCCCGCTCGCTGGGCATGGCCTGTGGCTTCCCCTACCGGGGCTACTTCATCCACCACTTCAACCACCACCGGTACGATGACGGTCCGGGAGACTGGGGCCGCCGCCGCCCCGGAGAGCGCGTCTTCCGCTACTGCCTGCGCAACGCGCTGACGCCGTGGCTGTGGCCCTATGAGACGCTGGGCCAGGTCTGGCAGTGGGCGAAGAAGAAGCAGCAGCGGCTGGAGCTGGGGGTGGACTTCCTGGTGGTGGACGGCCTGCTGCTGGCGCTCGTCGTCTGGAAGCCCGCGCTGGGCCTGGCCTGGTGGGGCGTGCTGCTGGTGACGCAATTCTGCATCCACTGGCTCAACCTGGCGGCCCACTTCGAAACGGACTCGGAGCAGAAGGACGCCCTGGGGACGACGTCCTACTCCGCCTTCTACAACCGCTGGTTCTTCAACGCGGGCTACCACCAGGCCCACCACCTGAAGCCCCAGGTGCCCTGGTACGAGCTGCCGGCCCTCACGGAGACGCTCGCCCGGACGGCCAGGCTCCGTCCAGAGCTGACAACCGGGCTATCCCCCATCAATCCGTTGTGGGTGGCCCGGGTGGCGAAGCGCTATTCTGCCAAGCCGTGCGATCCGCAGACGGAGTCGAAGATTACCTCCGGGACCCCCACGGCCGTTACCTAGTCGGGGAGGGCTTCCTCCACTGGTACGCCTCGGCGGACCTGTGCGGCTTCATCCTCTGGGGGCGCCCCGGTGAGGCCGAGGTGCGCCGGCTCGTCCAGGTGCTGGACGTGGAGCTGGCCCCCGCCAAACCGCACGCCTCGCTGGTGGATGCGCGCCGGCTCGAGGCCGCCGACCCCATGGCCTTTGCCGCCCTGGTCAAATACATGCAGCCCCGCGAGAAGGACTTCAGCGCCTCCGTGCTGAAGCAGGCGTTGGTGCGGCCCGAGGGCGTGGTGGGCGCGGTGGTGGGGGGCTTCTACACGCTGCTGTCCGGCGCCTACCCCAGCCGGGCCTTCACCGCCCCGGACACCGCCCTGCAGTGGCTGGGGCAGCCGGAGGCCCAGGCCGCGGCGCTGCTGGAGGAGCTCAACGGCCTGGTCGCGGAGGCCACCGGCCAGTCTCCCCTGCTGCGGGAGCTGCACCAGGTGATGCGGGGGCGGCTGCCGGAGGTGAACCTGTCGGACGTGGCCCGGGAGATGGGCATGTCCGAGCGGACGCTGCAACGGCGGCTGAAGGAGGCCAGCACGTCGTTCCAGGCGGAGCTGAACGCGGTGCAGGTGCGCATGGCGCAGTCACTGCTGCGCGAGTCGAACATGAAGCTCACCGCCGTGGCGGTGGAGGTGGGCTGCGCCTCGCTCCAGCACTTCAGCAGCCTCTTCCGCAAGCTGGTGGGTGAATCCCCCAGCGCCTGGAGGGACCGACAGCGGCAGCCACAGGGCCTGGACACGCCGCCCTCCGTCGAGTCGCTGGAGGACGCGGCAGCGGCGGCCGGCCCGGCCCCCGCCGTGGGCGCGCCCGAAGTCCCCGAGTAGCCTCGCCCCGGAGCCGGGAAGCCGCTGGCTCCCGGCAATCCGTGCCAGCCAGCACAGGCGCTCAACATTCCCATAGTTTGTCAGGCCGGAGCGCTTGTCGCGGCGGCCGACGCGCAAGTCTTTGACACCTGATGGGTGCGATGAAGGACGCGCGGGACTGCGCGAGTTCCCTGTCTCAGCGGACTTTCAGACTGATTCCCGCACTCCGCGGCGATTTGACACGAATTATCCACAAACACTACAAAATCAAGGAACGTGACGCCCGGTCAATTACAGACAGCGCTGACGGATGCGGTTCACCTGGCGCGGCAGGTGGACCTGCGCCGGTGCGAGGAGGAGGCGTCTTCGCAGCTCGTACAGGCGATGGTGCCCGCGCCGCGCCACGCCGCGGTGTGCTTCTCCGAGCTGACGGGCCGGGACATCTTCGAGGAGCTGCGCATCGAGGACCGCACCGATCGGCGGCGGAACCGGATGTCCTGGCCGCCGCACGCTGAACGCCGTCCCCCTCGCCCCCAAGGAAGCGCAGCGCCGTGATTCAAGCCAGGAACCTGGGTGCCGGCTATGGCCCTCGCGCGGTGCTGGCGAAGCTCTCCTTCGACCTGCCCTGGCGGCGCACCACGGTGGTGTTGGGCTCGGGCGGCAGTGGCAAGAGCACCCTGCTCCGGGCCCTGGTCAACGGCGGGCTCGGCGACGGCGCGGACTTCTGGGTGCGGGGGGAGCTCTCCCTGCCCGTGTCGGCGCAGGCGGTGGTGCCCCAATCCCGGCCCGCGGAATCGCGCAGCCTGGGTGAGCTGCTCGGCCCCGACGCGCGCCAGACGCTGGAGTCCGTCTGGGCCTGTGCGCCCGCGGCGGCCGTGCGGCTGGACCGCCTGCGGGAGCGCCCCGTGGCCCTGCTGCCCGAAGGGTTGTGGCGGCTGGCCCTGCTCACCGCCGCCATCGCCAGCAAGGCGCCCCTGGTGCTCCTGGACGAGCCCGAGGTGGGGCTGACGGGCGACAGCGTCCGGTGGCTCGCGCGGCGGCTGCTGATGCTGCGGGCCGAGCGCACCGTGGTGCTCGTCACGCAGCACCTCCCGCTGGCGCGCATGGTGGCCGACCACGTGCTGCTCATCGACGACGGGATGCTCGTGGACCAGGCCTCGCCCCGGGACTTCTTCGACGAGCCCACGTCGCCCGGCATCCGCCAGCGCACCGGCTGACTCGGGCGCGGGCTCCACCGTCCCTCGGCGCCGCTCCGCTCAGGCCGGGGCCTGTCGCAGGTCGAGGACGAAGCGGGTGCCGCCGTCGGGGTGGTTCTCCGCCGACAGGGTCCCCCCGACGCTCTCCACCTGGTCGCGGCACACCGACAGCGCCAGCCCCGCGGCCCGGGCGCGCGGGAAGGCGGAGAAGGGCTCGAAGAGGCGTGGCAGCACGGACTCGGGGATGCCCGGGCCGTTGTCCTCCACCTCCAGCCGCACGCCGTCCTGGAACGTCCGGGCACGCAGGACGACGCGGCCCGGGCGCCGGGGCTGCGCGTCATCCACCGCCTGGGCCGCGTTGAGGAGCAGCTTCACCAGCACCTCCACCAACCGCCCCAGGCCCATGCGCACGCGGGGCAGGTCCGGCGCCACGTCCTCCACCACCTCGCTCAGGCCGCGCAGCTCCGCGGACGCCAGCCAGCGCGCCTTCGCCAGCGCCTCCGCCACCGCGCAGGCTTCGTCGTCCTGGGGGTTGGCGCGGGAGAAGTCGCGCAACTCCGTGACGATTTGCTGGATGCGCAGCACGCCCTGCTGCGTCTCGTCCACCACGCGGCGCAGGTCCTCCACGTCCGGGGACGGCTCGCGCAGCTCCTCGTCCAGGTAGCCCAGGTTGGACTTCACATAGGACAGCGGGTTGTTCACCTGGTGCGCCACGCCCGCGGCCAACTGCCCCACCAGGGCCAGCCGCTCCATCTCCGCGCGGTGCAGGTCCGCCTGGGCGCGCAGCCGCTCGCTCTCCGCCAGCCGCTCCAGCGCCACCATCCGCGCATCGCCCGCGGCCCGCTCCGCGTCACGCAGCCGGCGGAACGTCTGCGAGCCGAGCACGGACACCCACGCCACGAATGCGAAGGACAGGCCCTGCGACACGGCGACCTGCAGCGGCGCCCCCGAGGCCCAGCACGTCACCAACACGGACACCAAGGTGAGCGCGCACGCGAGCTGCGTGGGACGGCGGTGCCCCGGCGTGAAGACGCAGATGATGAGCGGCACCGCGTACAGCGAGGGGAAGAAGGGGCTGTAGATGCCTCCCGTGAAGTGGATGTCCAGCGTGAGCCCCGCCAGGCTGACGACGGCGGCGCCCATGCCGATGGTGGGCGGCGACAGCCACCGGGCCGCCACCGCCACGCCCAGGAAGATGAAGGCGGCGCACCAGCCCAGGTGGACCCAGAGCACCCGCGGGACGACCTGCCCCAGCGTCAGCGGCTGCATCACCAGCGACAGCGCGAGCCCCGCGGCGCACAGGAAGAAGTTGCGGCGCCGCAGCTTGAGCTGGGATTCCAGCTCGGGAGGTGAGGTGGCGGAGTCGGTGGCCGGGCGCACGAGAGGCTTCCTGATGCGAGACGAGGAGCGCGCGAAACAGCGCTCACGCTACAGCGGACGGGGACTGATTTCAGCCCGCACTCCGTCGTGCCTGACACACCCGACGCGCGGTGTGGCCCGCCTAGCGTCCGGCCCCTTTCGTGCTCCGTTGGATTCGGCGTGCCTTGCCCAGGCGCGTGGCGCCAGCACGAGGACGGCGCGGCGTGGGCGCTCGCTTGCCCGCGGGCAGGATGGGGTCGGGACAGACCGCTCGGAGCTTGCACGCCTTGCACTCCGCGCCGCTCCACACCGCTTCGTAGAGCGCCGTCACGCGGTCGATGACGTCGAAGTCCTCGGTGACGAAGCCCAGCTCGAAGTTGCGCGCCGACTCGCCCTTGGCGCCCAGCCCCGCGCCGGTGAGGTTGGCGCTGCCCAGGTAGGCCCACGCGCCGTCCACCACCACCGCCTTGAAGTGCACGCGCGGGCAGACCTTCAGTGACAGGCCCCCCGCCACCAGCCGGGCCTGCCGGTCAAAGGCGGCGCGGAAGGGCCGGCTCGGCAGCTCCGCGTGGAGCAGGCGCAACGCCACCCCGCGCGCCGCCAGCGTGTCCAACACGTCCACCAGCGGGACGAAGCGCCCCCCGTGCTCCACGAACATCGCCTTCACGTTGGCCGTGGCCATCCACACCGACTCCCGGGCGTGGAGCAGCTTCTCCAGCACCACCTCCCGGTACAGCGCACTGCCCGACAGGAGCTCCGCCTCGATGGGACGCATGCCACGCACTTCACCACACATACCCCCACCCAGCCAGCCGGTGAACAAATGACCTTGAGTCACTTGACGAATGACCCGGGGTCATTACTTCATGCGGCATGGTCGGCGACACGGCGGCGAAGGCGAAGCGGGCCCTGCCCCAGCGAGCGCGCAAGGACGAGGACAAGGAGGCGCGGCGGCGGCTCATCCTGGATGAGGCCCTGGCCCTGTACCAGGCGACGTCCTACGCCGAGGTGAAGATGGCGGACGTGGCGGGGCGGGCCCTGATGGCCAAGGGGACGGTGTTCCTCTACTTCCCCACCAAGGAGGCGCTGTTCCTGGCGCTGCTGGAGGACCTGCTCTTCGCGTGGTTCGACCGGCTGGAGGGCCTGCTGGCCCAGGGCGAGCCCGGCTGGACGGGGCCCCGGCTGGCGCGCACGGTGGCCGAGTCGCTCGAAGGAGAGGTCGCCCTGACGCGGCTGCTCGCGCTGCTGCAGACGGTGCTGGAGCAGAACGTGACGGCCGAGCAGCTCCGCCCGTTCAAGGAGCGGCTGCTGGCGGCGCTGCTCCGCGCGGGCGCACAGGTGGAGCAGCGGCTCCCCTTCCTTCAAGCGGGTGACGGCCCGCGCTTCTTCATCCACCTGCACGCGCTGGTGACGGGCCTGCGGCAGATGGCGGACGTGGCCCCCGTCGCGCGCGACGTGCTGGAGGCCCAGCCGCACCTGGCGCCGCTGCGCGTGGACTTCACCGCCGAGCTGACGGCGGCCCTCACCACCCTGCTTCGCGGGCTGGAGTCCCGCTGAGCCCCTTCCCCACCCCTGGAGAACCCCATGCTCGAAGCCACGTCACACGCCGCCTCGCAGCCCACCGCCGACACCGAGCGCCTCCGCGCGGTGTTCGAGGCCCAGCGCGCGAACCGCTGGAACCTGTCGCGCTCCACCGCCGCTGAACGCATCGCCCGGCTGAAGCGGCTGCGCGAGGCCATCGTCAGCCGCCGCGCGGAGCTGGCGGACGCCATCCACGCGGACTTCCGCAAGCCCGCGGTGGAGGTGGAATTGACGGAGCTGCACCCCACGCTGGAGGAGCTGAACCACACGGTGCGGCACCTCAAGTCGTGGATGAAGCCCACGCGCGTGGGCACGCCCATGCCGCTGGCGGGCTCGTCGAGCCACGTGCGCTACGAGGCGCGCGGCACGGTGCTGCTGCTGTCGCCGTGGAACTACCCCTTCAACCTGCTGGTGTCGCCGCTGGTGGCCGCCATCGCCGCGGGCAACGCCGTCATCTGCAAGCCCAGCGAGAAGACGCCGAACACCTCGCGCTTCCTGGCGCGGCTGGTGAAGGACGTGTTCCCGGAGAACGAGGTGGCGCTGTTCGAAGGCGGCGCGGAGACGGCGGAGGCGCTGCTGGAGCTGCCCTTCGACCACATCTTCTTCACCGGCAACACGCGCATCGGCCGCAAGGTGATGGAGGCCGCGGCGAAGCACCTGGCCAGCGTGACGCTGGAGCTGGGCGGCAAGTCGCCCGTCATCGTCGACGAGACGGCGGACCTCGCCGCGGCGGCGGAGCGCCTGTGCTGGGGCAAGTTCATCAACGGCGGCCAGACGTGCGTGGCGCCGGACTACGTCTTCGTGCACGCGTCGAAGGAGCGGGCGTTCCTGGACGCGTTCAAGGCGGCCATCACCCGCTTCTACGGCGGCACGGAGCAGGAGCGGCAGGCGAGCCCCGACCTGACGCGACTGGTGGACCCGGTGGCGTGGCGGCGGGTGAAGGACCTGATTGACCGCTCGGTGGCCGCGGGAGCGACGCTGGAGGTGGGCGGGGAGGCGGACGGGCCCTCGCGCTACATCGCGCCCACCGTGCTGTCTGGCGTGACGGCGGAGAACCCGGTGATGGAGGGGGAGATTTTCGGCCCCGTGCTGCCGGTGCTCACCTTCCAGTCCCGCGAAGAGGTCTACGCGCACATCCGCGCGGGCGGGAAGCCCCTGGCGCTCTACGTGTTCAGCCAGGACAAGCGGGCGGTGGAGGACATCTTCCGGAACACCACCTCGGGCGGCGCGGTGGTGAACAACGTGCTCGTCCACCTGGCCAACCCCAACCTGCCCTTTGGCGGGGTGGGGACCAGTGGCCTGGGGAACTACCACGGCCACTACGGCTTCAAGACGTTCAGCCATGAGCGGGCCGTGATGGTTCAGTGGATGAAGTCGCTGGCTTCGGTGTTCTTCCCGCCGTACCGCGGGAAGGCGCAGGAATTGGCCTCCCGCGCGACCCGGCTGTTGGAGTAGCACCCCAGGCCGGGGCACCTCCGGAAGGAGCCGGGCGATGCGCGTGGTGAAGCTGGAAGAGGCACGGATGCCGGACGGCGTGCAGGAGGCGTTCGACCGCCTCCACGCGCATCGCTGGGAGGTGGCGCGCCGCGGCGTGAAGGAACGGCTGGCCCGGCTGGAGCAGCTCAAGACGCTGCTCATCTCCCGGCGCGAGGCCCTGGCCGAGGCGCTCCACGCCGACTTCCGCAAGCCTCGCGCGGAGGTGGAGGCCACCGAGGTCCTCCCCGTCCTGATGGAGCTGGCCTCCATCCAGAAGCACCTCAAGACGTGGATGAAGCCCCGCAAGGCCGCCACGCCCCTGCTGCTCACCGGCACCTCCAGCTTGGTGCGGTACGAGCCCCGGGGCGTGGTGCTGGTGCTGGCCCCATGGAACCACCCCTTCCACCTGCTGGCGGCCCCGCTGGTGGCCGCGGTGGCGGCGGGCAACGCCGTGCTGTGCAAGCCCAGCGAGAAGACGCCGAACACGTCGCGATTCATCGCGGCGCTGGTGAAGGACGTCTTCCCCCCGGAGGAGGTCGCGGTGGTGGAGGGCGGCCCGGAGGTGGGCGAGGCGCTGCTGAGGCTGCCCTTCGACCACTTCTTCTTCACCGGCGGCGCCCGCGTGGGCCGGCGGGTGATGGAGGCGGCGGCGAAGCACCTGGCCAGCGTGACGCTGGAGCTGGGTGGCAAGTCGCCCGTCATCGTCGACGAGACGGCGGACGTGGAGGCCGCCGCCGAGCGCGTGGTGTGGGGCAAGTTCCTCAACGGCGGGCAGACGTGCATCGCCCCTGACCACGTCTGGGTCCACGCGTCGAGGGAAGAGGCGCTGCTGGAGGCGATGAAGGCCACCCTGGAGCGCTTCTACGGCCGCACGGAGGAGGCGCGCCGCGCGAGCGCCGACCTGTGCCGCATGGTGGATGACGGCGCCTTCACGCGGGTGCGCCAGTTGATGGACCGCACCGTGGAGGCCGGCGCGCGGGTGGTGACGGGCGGCGGCGTGGACGCGGAGTCGCGCTACATCGCGCCCACGGTGCTCGCGGACGTGGCGCCAGACGCGCCCATCATGGCCGAGGAGGTTTTCGGCCCGGTGCTGCCGGTGCTGCGCTTCGAGTCCCTGGATGAAGTCGTCTCGCACGTGCGCGAGGACGGCAAGCCCCTGGCGCTCTATGTCTTCAGCAACGACGAGGCCGCGGTGGAGCGGCTGCTGCGGGACACGCGCTCGGGCGGCGCGTGCATCAACACGGTGGTGCTGCACAACGTGAACCCGAACCTGCCCTTCGGGGGCGTGGGCACCAGCGGCCTGGGCGCCTACCACGGCGAGGCGGGCTTCCGGACCTTCAGCCACGAGCGCGCGGTGCTGCGCCAGGGGCGCACCTCCCTGGTCCACCTGTTCTTCCCGCCCTTCACGGGCAAGGCGCAGAAGCTGGCGCGGCTGGCGGGGCGGCTGTTCGAATAGGCGTGAAATGGGAGATGCTGGGGTCCGTAGTGCCTGAGCCGTCTCTTTCAAGAACGCCTGCCGGGGAGCCGCACATGACAGCCTCGGGGTCGCCCTCCCCTCTGACGATGGTCCCCGGTGACGGGGGCTTCCTGTCGCGCCTGCCCACGGTGCTGCAACCGCACCGCAGCCTGCTCGCCTACTACCTCGTGAGCGCGCTGCTCGCCGGGCCCGGCTTTCCCATCCTCGGGCTCATCCGCTACTTCAAGTACCAGACGCTGCGCTACTCACTGGACGCCGAGGGCATCACCGTCCGCTGGGGCATCCTCTTCCGGCGCGAGGTGTCCCTCACCTACGCGCGCATCCAGGACATCCACCTGTCCAGCAACGTGATGGAGCGCTGGCTGGGCCTGGCGCGAATCCAAATCCAGACGGCCAGCGGCAACTCGCACGCGGAAATCACCATCGAGGGCATCCCCGAGTTCGCCGCCATGCGGGACTTCCTCTACTCGAAGATGCGGGGGAGCCGGGAGCGCGCCGCGCCCTCGCACGACGCGGCGCACGCCGCGCCGGGGGCTTCCGATGAGCTCGCGGCGACGCTCCAGGAGATTGCCTCCGAGGTGCGGGCCCTGCGGCTGAGCCTGGGCGGCGGCGACCCGCGGGAGAAGCAGGATGTCTGACGCCGCGCCCGCCTGGTTCCTGCGCCTGCTGAAGGTGCCCCCCGCGCCGCACATCCCAGAGGGCGCGGCGGTGCGCGTGTTCCGCGCCGCACAGGCCCATCGCCAGCTCCAGTTGCTCCGCTGGGGCCTGCGGCAGGCTGGCGTCGTGGTGGGCCTGATTTTCACCTGGGTGGCGGTGAAGAACCGGTTCGTCCCGCACCTGCCCTACGAATACGCGGGCACCGTCTTCTTCATCTTCGAGCTGTTCGCCTGGCTCGCCTTCGCCGTGCAGGCCCCCATCACCTTCCTGGTGGCGTGGCTCGACTACGAGTACCGCTGGTACATCCTCTCCGACCGGAGCCTGCGCATCCGGGAAGGGCTCGTCTCGCTCCAGGAGAAGACGATGACCTTCGCCAACATCCAGCAGGTCTCCATCCGGCAGAACCCGCTCCAGCGGCTGTTCGGCATCGCCGACGTGAAGGTGGAGACGGCGGGCGGCGGCAGCAAGGGCGGCTCGGCGGACGCTGACGCGTCACACACCGAGGGCCTGCACGAGGCCCACTTCCGCGGCGTGGACAACCCCGAGGAGATTCGCGACGTCATCATGGCGCGGGTGCGCATGCACCGGGACGCCGGGCTGGGTGAGCCGCAGCATCCCGAGCCAGCCGCCCTCCCCGTGTCAGCGGGCCCCTCGGCCGCGACGCTGGGCGCCGCGAAGGAGCTGCTGGGCGAGATGCGAGCGCTCCGAAGCACCCTGGCGGCACGGGGCCGCGTGGAGCCCTGAGCGCCGCCTCAGCTTCGCAGGCCGGGCGCTTCCTGGCCGGTGCGGGCCACGTACTCGGTGTAGCCGCCGCCGTACTGGTGGATGCCCTCGGGCGTCAGCTCCAGCACGCGGTTGGACAGCGCGGCCAGGAAGTGACGGTCGTGGGAGACGAAGAGCATCGTCCCCTCGTAGCGGGAGAGCGCCGTAATCAGCATCTCCTTCGTGGCCATGTCCAGGTGGTTGGTGGGCTCGTCCAGCACCAGGAAGTTCGGCGGGTCGAAGAGCATCTTCGCCATCACGAGCCGGGCCTTCTCACCACCGGACAGCACGCGACACTTCTTCTCCACCTCGTCCCCGGAGAAGCCGAAGCAGCCGGCCAGCGCCCGCAGCGAGCCCTGCCCCGCGCGCGGGAAGGCGTCCTCCAGCGACTGGAACACCGTCCGCTCGCCGTCCAGCAGGTCCATGGCGTGCTGGGCGAAGTAGCCCATCTTCACGCTGCCACCCAGGGCCACGTTGCCCTCGTCCGGCTGCGTGGAGCCCGTCACCAGCTTCAGCAGCGTGGACTTGCCCGCGCCGTTGACGCCCATGACGGCCCAGCGCTCCGTGCGGCGCACCAGGAAGTCCAGCCCCTCGTAGATGGTCCGCGAGCCATAAGCCTTGTGCACGTTCTTCAGGCTCACCACGTCGTCGCCCGAGCGCGGCGCGGGCTGGAACTCGAAGAGCACCGTCTGGCGGCGCTTGGGCGGCTCCACGCGCTCAATCTTCTCCAGCTTCTTCACGCGGCTCTGCACCTGCGCGGCGTGCGAGGCGCGCGCCTTGAAGCGCTCGATGAACTTCAGCTCCTTGGCGAGCATGGCCTGCTGGCGCTCGAACTGCGCCTGCTGCTGCTTCTCGTTCATGGCCCGCTGCTGCTCGTAGAACTCGTAGTTTCCGGTGTAGGTCGACAGCGAGCCGCCGTCGATTTCGACCACCTTGTTCACGATGCGGTTCATGAACTCGCGGTCGTGCGACGTCATCAGCAGCGCGCCGTCGTAGTTCTTGAGGAACGCCTCCAGCCAGATGAGGCTCTCGAGGTCCAGGTGGTTGCTCGGCTCGTCGAGCAGCATCGCGTCCGGGCGCATCAGGAGGATGCGGGCCAGCGCCACGCGCATCTTCCAACCGCCCGACAGCGCGCCCACGTCGCCGTCCATCATCTCCTGGCTGAAGCCCAGGCCCGCCAGAATCTCCCGCGCGCGGCCCTCCAGCGCGTAGCCGCCCAGCTCCTCGAAGCGCCCCTGCACCAGGCCGTAGCGCTCCACGAGCTTGTCCATGTCGTCCGCCTGGTCCGGGTCGGCCATGGCGGCCTCCAGCTCCTTCAGCTCGGCGGCCACGGTGCTCACCGGGCCCGCGCCGTCCATGACCTCGGCGGCGGCGCTGCGGCCCTCCATCTCCCCCACGTCCTGGCTGAAGTAGCCAATGGTGACGCCCCGGTCGACGGCGACCTGGCCCTCGTCGGGGTGCTCCTGGCTGGTAATCATCCGGAACAGCGTCGTCTTGCCGGCGCCGTTGGGACCGACGAGCCCGACCTTCTCCCCCTTGTGGAGCGCCGCGGAGGCCTCGATGAAGAGAATCTGCTGGCCGTTCTGCTTGCTGATGTTGTCGAGACGAATCATGTGCGTACGGGGGGCCCGGAAGCGGGTGCGGCGCCCTTATGCCACGTAGCGCGCCTCGGGAAGAATGTTCCGAACTGCTGGAAAGCCACTTCTCTTGCACGGGAGCGGACAGGCGGGGGAGCCCTCCGTCCCAGGCAGGAAGTGGGACCTGCCCCCACTCCGGCCGTGGCGTAGACTGCCGCGCCGTGCTGACCGTCGACGCCCACCCCTCCCTGGACACGCTGGCCTTCACCACCACCTTCCCCGGGCCGCTGGGCGGGCTGCCCTCCCCGGAGTGGCTGGTGGCCCTGCTGAAGCCCGGCGCCACCGCGCCCCTGGCCAGTGACGACACCGTGCGCGGCGCCATCCGCGACATGCTCCGCCACGGCGGCTACAAGCCCACCGGGCGCGGCAAGCCCGCGTCGGAGTACCTGGTGCGGGCCTCGGGGGACGGCTCGCTGGGCGCCATCAACCTGGCCGTGGACGCCTGCAACGCGGTGTCCCTGCACAGCGGCCTGCCCATCAGCGTGGTGGACCTGGACCGGGCCACCGCGCCCTTCCGCGTCGGCGTGGCCCCGGAGGGCGCGCAGTACGTCTTCAACGCGTCCGGGCAGAGCATCGACCTGGCGGGACTGCTGTGCCTCTTCGACGCGGAGGGCCCCTGCGCCAACGCGGTGAAGGACGCGCAGCGCACCAAGACGAACGCGGACACCCGCCGCACCCTCACGGTGCTCTGGGGCGCCAAGGCCCTGGGCGAGCGCACCGCGCGCGCCTTCGACTGGTACCGCGAGCTGCTGGAGCGCGCGGGGGCCACGGTGGAGCGCCTGCCCTGAGGCGCGCGGGCGCGCTTGAAACGGGCCGGCCAACAGTGCAGACCCACGCCATGGCGGGAGTGAAATCAGGCGGCAGGTGGGTGCTGCTGCTCGCATGGCTCCATGCGGCAACGGCGTCGGCGCAAATCATCAACGTCCAGGCGTTGTTCGACGAGAACATGGGCCCGGGGCATTCCGTGGCCGTGGACCTGGGCGCGGACTGGCGCACGGGCAGCATCGACCTGTTCAGCTTGCGCGGCGCATTGCTGGGCCAGTGGCGCACGGAGAAGCACACCTGGCTGGGCGTCGTGCGCGGCGAGTACGCCTTCGCCGCCGAGGAGGTCATCGTCAGCAAGGTGATGGAGCACGTCCGCTACCGCTACGGCTTCACGGAGCGGCTCTCCGGCGAGGTGTTCGCCCAGCACGAGTTCGACGAGTTCCGCCGCATCCAGTTCCGGGCCCTGCTGGGCGCGGGGCCCCGGGTGAAGGTCCTGACGGACAAGAAGGCCACGCTCGTGGTGGGGCTGGCGCTGATGCTGGAGCATGAGCGCATCCGCCGGGACGCCGAGCCGGACGCCGGGAAGTTCCGCACCGACCCGCGCCTGTCCAGCTACGTGCTGGGGCGGCTGGAGTTCATGGAGAACGTCTTCCTGGTGCAGACGCTCTACGCCCAGCCCCGCGTGACGAACCCCGCGGATATCCGCCTGCTCAACGACACCATCTTCGAGGTGAAGCCCAACGCGCGCCTGTCGGTCGCCATTGGCTTCAACCTCACCTTCGACAACTCCCCGCCCCTGGGCGTCCCCAAGCTCGACACCCAGCTCCGGACCTCGGTGGGCATCCGGCTGTAGCCCGCCGCGGGCCCACGCCGCCCCTGGAGGACTGTCACCCCGGCGACATCAACCAGCCCTCGCCTGCCACCCCGTCCCTGGCGGGCGGGCGCGCCGCTGTTGGCAACCGTTTTGCTTCTGTGCCTCGCAGGGCAACAACAGGGCGGCGAGGTGGGAAATGACGGAACTGTACATGGAGCGCAAGGACACGGTGGCGAAGGCGGTGACCCTCTTCCCGAAGGACACGGTGGTGAGGGCGCTGTCGCTGATGCAGCGGTATGGACTGAGCCGGCTGCCGGTGGTGGACGAGGTGCACGGCGAGCTCATCGGCGACGTGACGGCCGACGACCTCACCCGGGTCTGGCAGCACGCCCCGCTGGCCTGTATGTCGGAAATTCTTTCACTGAAATCCCTGCGGGCCGAGGACCTGGAGGACGCCACCCGCTGGGGGCCGCGCATCACCCTGGTCTCCCCGCTGGTGGACGTGTACCAGACCAGCAAGCGCTGGGTGCAGTAGGCGGGATGGGCAGAATCTAGCGTCCGCCCCTCGTGCGAGACGCTCCTGAGAGCCGCGGTGGGCCTCGCGCCCGTCGCGGCTCTCGCCGTTCACCGGGGGCCTCGCGCCCGCGCCGTCACGTCCTGGCCCGCGCCAGGTCGACGAAGGACTCGAGCACGGGCCCTTGGCGGCGCTCAGCCGATGGCGGGCGTCAGCGCCTTCATCCAGACAACGACGGCGGCGGCGCCCGCGTCCGGAACACCGACGGCGCGCGCCCCCAGGTAGCTGGCACGGCCCAGGCGCGGCTGCATCTGGGACGTCGCCTCTTCACCCGCTTCCGCGGCCCGCACCGCCGCGGTCCAGGCGTCGCGCGCGGACTGCCCTTCCCGCACCGCCTTCGCGAAGGCCTCCGCCGCGGGCCGCAGCGCGTCCAGCATGGTCCGGTCCCCGGGCCGCGCGCCGCCCAGGTCCGACACGGCGGTGACGGCCAGGTCGAAGGCCTCCGCCCACGCGGCGGCATCCGCGGGCCCTTCCGCCAGCCGGCGCGCGGCGCGCAGCAGCGCCGTCGCATAGAAGGGGCCCGAGCTGCCTCCAATGCCGCGCCGCAGGGCGTTGCCAATGGCCGTCAGCGCCCGCGATGGGCGGGTCCACACGTCCCCCGGCAGCGCGCGAATCGCCTCGGCGCCACGCACCAGGCTGATACCCAGGTCGCCATCTCCCGCCGCGCTGTCGAGCGCCGTCAGCCGGGCCTCCGACAGCTCGAACGCGTCCGCCACCCGCAGGGCCGCCGCGCGGAAGGGGTCCATCCCCGGCAGCGGTGCTTCCGCCGCCAGCGGCGCCGAAGCCGCGGCGGACGGAGGCCGGTGCATCCGCGGCTCGTCCGGAATCCGTCCCGCGCCAGGCCACGCGGGCGCGTCCGCCGCCGCGTCCAGGCGGGCCAGCCGCGCGTCGTCCACCTTCAGCAACGTGAGCGAGCAGCCCGGCATCTCCAGCGCGGAGAGGAACGTCCCGCTCCAGGCCCGCTCCACGCGGATGCCGCCCTGACGGAGCGCGGCCAGCGCGTGCCGGGCGACGATGGCCAGCTCCATGGGCGGCGTTCCACCCAATCCGTTGACCATGAGCACCACGCGGTCTCCGGAGCTGATGCGGCGGTCCTCGACGATGGTGGTGAGCAGCGTGTCCACCAGGCGGTCCGCGGGCTGCATGGGCGCGCGCCGCACGCCCTGCTCGCCGTGGATGCCCAGGCCCAGCTCGATTTCGTCCTCGCCCAGCGTGAAGCCGGGCTTGCCCGCCGCGGGCACGGTGCAGGGCCCCAGCGCCACGCCCATGGTGCCCAGCGCCTCCGCCGCCGCGGTGGCCTCGCGGAGGACGTCCTGGAGCGGCGCGCCCGCCGCCGCCGCCGCGCCCGCGACCTTGTGCACCAGCACCGTGCCGGCGATGCCCCGGCGCCGCGCGGGCTCCACCGTGTCGTGCAGGGACACGTCGTCCGCCACCACCACCGTCTCCACGGGGATGCCCTCGGCGCGCGCCAGCTCGGCGGCGAGCCCGAAGTTGAGCCGGTCCCCGGTGTAGTTCTTCACGATGAGCAGCGCGCCCGCGGGCCCCGCGACGGCGCGGATGGCGGCGAGGACGGCGTCCGTGGAAGGCGAGGTGAAGACGTCCCCGGCCACCGCCGCGTCCAGCATGCCCGCGCCCACGTAGCCCGCGTGCGCCGGCTCATGGCCGCTGCCACCGCCGGAGAGGACGGCCACCTTGCGCGCGTGGACGTCGGACGGCGCGTCGGCGCGCATCACCACGGACTCGCCCTCCAGCAGCACCTGTCCGGGGGAGAGCGAGACGAGCCCCTCGAGCATCTCCCGCACCACCGCGCGCGGGGCGTTGACCAGCTTCTTCATGGACGTGCCCTCTCCTCAGACGCCGTCGAAGAAGTCGACCGCGCCGGTCTCCAGCGAGTACTCGGCGCCGACGATGAGCATCCCCTCCTCCTGGCACAGCTTCTCCAGCAGGCGGCTGCCGTGCCGGAGGTGGTCGCAGGAGTTGCGGATGTTGGCGCGGACGGCCTGCTTCATCAGGAACTCCGGGTCCGCGTCCGGCCCGGCGGCGTGCACCACCGTCGTCACCGGCTCGCGGCAGCGCTCCACGATGTCGCGGATGTTGTCGGACGGCGCGCCCTTGCCGTCACGCACGTAGTCCAGCGTGGCCTGGACCGCGCCGCAGTGCGAGTGCCCCATCACCACCGCCAGGCGCGTGCCGAACTTCGCCGCGGCGAACTCCACGCTGCCCACCAGCGACGGCGCGACGACGTTGCCCGCCACGCGGATGACGAACAAATCCCCCAGGCCCTGGTCGAAGATGTACTCCGACGGGGCGCGCGAGTCCGAGCACGAGAGGATGATGGCGAAGGGGCTCTGCCCCGCCACCAGCGCCTGCCGCGCGGAGCGGCCGAGCGGGTTCTCCGAGCTGCGCGCATTCAGGGCGAAGCGCTGGTTGCCCGCCCGGAGCTGGGCGAGGGCTTCCTGGGCGGACAACGGAGATGTCGGAGAAGGAGGCATGGCGCGAGTCCTCGGTTGGAAGGCGAAGAGGGGAAAGGTGGCAACCCGACAGCGCGCTATACACCAGCCGGGCGGCCAGGGGGCGGGCCGGCCCCTGATTCAAACGCCGAGCCCGTCACGGATGCGCTTCACGATGTCCGCCGGCGGGGGCGTCACGTCCACGCTGAGGGCGCGCTCGGGCACCTCCATGGTCGCCAGCTGACTCTCCAGCAGGGTCGCGGGCATGAAGTGCCCCTGGCGCTGGGAGATGCGGCGCGCGAGCACCTCATGCGGCGCGTGCAGGAAGACCCACTTCACGTGCGCGGGGTCCAGCGCCTCCAGCAGCGTGCGGTAGGCCTGCTTGAGGCCGGAGAACGCCATCACCACGTCCTCGCCCCGCGACAGCGCCTGGGCCACCTCGTCGCGCAGCTTGCGCAGCCAGGGCGCGCGGTCCTCGTCCGTCAGCGCCGCGCCCGCGGCCATCTTCATCACGTTGGAGCGCGGGTGCAGGTCATCCGCGTCGACGAAGCGCCAGCCCAGCTCGGCCGCCAGGGTGCGCCCCACCGTCGTCTTCCCCGCTCCGGACACCCCCATGACGATGACGACCATTGACGCGACTCCTCCTGGCTTGCCGGGGCCCACTCCACATCGTGGGGCGCCCGGCGGCCTCGCGCCACCCCTTCCCGGGCGGAATGCCCACCGCATCACGTCCCGGGACGTCGGACCCCGGGGGTATGCTTCATCCCATCGCCGCCCGGAACGCGGCAGGGAGGGTCGGTCATGGCGGACATCGCGGACGGAGAGCAGGTCTCGGTGAAGGGCTCGGGCGCCAAGCCCTACATCCTCAAGAACACCGGCGGGGTGTACTCGTGCTCCTGCCCCGCCTGGCGCAACCAGTCGGTGGCCATCGAGCGGCGCACCTGCAAGCACCTGCGCCGCGTGCGCGGTGACGCGGCGGAGGACGCGCGCATCGGCGGTGACGCGACCACGGCGCCCGCGCGCCCGGCGAGGACCCCGTCCGCCACCGACGACTCCAAGGCCCCGCCCCTGCTGCTGGCCCAGTCATGGGAGAACGACGTGGACCTCACCGGCTGGTGGATGAGCGAGAAGCTGGACGGCGTGCGCGCGTACTGGGACGGCAAGCAGTTCTGGTCGCGCCTGGGCAACGCGTTCCTCGCGCCGGAGTGGTTCACCGCGGGGCTGCCGGACTTCCCGCTCGACGGGGAGCTGTTCGGCGGACGCAAGCGCTTCCAGCGCACGGTGAGCATCGTCCGCCGGCAGGACCGCGGCGACGACTGGAAGGAGCTGGCCTTCGTCGTCTTCGACGCGCCCGGCGTGGACGGCGCCTTCGAGGCGCGGCTGGAGCGCTGCCGCCAGTGGATGGAGGAGGCGAAGCCCGCGTATGCCCAGTGGCACGCCCATGCGCGCTGCGACGGCACGCCGCACCTGCGCGCGGAGCTGGCGCGCGTGGAGGGCCTGGGTGGAGAAGGCCTCATGCTGCGCCAGCCCGGCTCGCGCTACGAGGCGGGGCGCTCGCACACGCTGCTCAAGGTGAAGAGCTTCAAGGATGACGAGGCGCGCGTGGTGGGCCACGTCCCCGGCGCGGGCCGCCACAAGGGCCGCCTGGGCGCGCTGGAGGTGGAGCTGCGCGACGGCAAGCGCTTCAACGTGGGCACCGGCCTGTCGGACGCGGAGCGCGCGGCGCCGCCCCCCGTGGGTGCCATCATCACCTTCCGCTACCAGGAGCTGTCCAACGACGGCGTGCCGCGCTTCCCGTCGTACGTGGGTGTGCGCGTCGACGCCGCCCCCTTCGCCGCGAGCTGAGGCCAGCCGTCCCACGGCAGGAGTCGCGGGTCGGCTGGTCGACGGAGCGGCGGCGCATTGCCACCTGACAGACGGTGCGTGCCCGGGGTGAGGCGCGCCCGGGCGCCACCCTGGTGTCTGCTTCAGGGAACCATGCACTGCGAGCTCTGTCTGACCGAGCATCCTCACGATGTGGCGTGTGGCGGCGAGCCCTGGACGCAGGTGTACCTGTCCACGGGCGACGCGGAGGCCCCTCCCGTGGACCTCACGGGCCAGACGTTGGGTAGTTACCGGCTGGTCCGCCGGCTGGGCGCTGGAGGGATGGGCACCGTCTACCAGGGCGAGCAGACGCGCATTGGCGCGCGGGTGGCGGTGAAGGTGCTGCACCCTCACCTGGGCCGGGACGAGAGCCTGCGCGCGCGGTTCTACGCGGAGGCGCGCACGGTCAACGTGGTGGGCCACCCCAACATCGTCCACATCTTCGACATCAACGAGGCGCCGGGCGGCCTCCACTACTTCGTCATGGAGTACCTGGAGGGCGTGCCCATGTCGCACCTGCCCCGGCCCATGGCGCCCGGGCCGCTGGTGACGCTGCTGGCGCAGGCGTGTGACGCGCTGGACGCGGCGCACCGGTGCGGCGTGGTGCACCGGGACTTGAAGCCGGACAACCTCTTCGTGGTGCGGCACGCGGGGGAGCCGCCCACCCTGCGCGTGCTGGACTTCGGGGTGGCCAAGGCGCGCCGGCCCCACCCGGGCGAGGACGAGACGGCGGCGGGCATCGTCCTGGGCACGCCGGCGTACATGGCGCCGGAGCAGTCCGCGGGGCAGCCGGTGGACGGGCGCGCGGACATCTACGCGCTGGCGGTGACGGCCTACTACCTGTCCACCGGGCAGCTCCCCTTCGAGCGGGGGCAGATGGTGGAGCTGGCGCTGGGCACGGGGCCGGTGGGCGCGCCGCCGCCGCACCTGCTGACTCCCGGAATACCGCCCGCGCTGTCGGAGGTGCTGCTGCGCGCGCTGTCCCGCCGCTGCGAGGACCGCTACGCCACGGCGCTGGAGTTCAAGGAGGCCCTGCTGCTGGCCGCCGCCCAGCCGCTGGCGGACGCCCTGGCCTCCGAAACGCCGCCGCCGCGGAGCCACACCCCGGTGCCGTCCCTGGCCTGGCTGGACACGGAGGGCCCCGCGACGGAGCCCAACGCGCTCACCCCGCCGCTGACGTGGGTGGCGCGGGTGCGGCGCCGCTCGGGCACGGGGGACGTGGAGGTGCTGTGCACGGAGCTGAGCCGGGGTGGGCTCTTCATGTGCTGCGCGGACCCCTTCCCCCGCCTGTTCAACCGGCTGGAGTTCACCCTGCTGCTCGCGGGTGAATTGGTGGAGTGCGCGGGCGAGGTGGTGCGGCACGTGGACGCGGCCCAGGCGCAGACGTGGGGCATGCTGTCCACGGGCGTGGGCGTGCAGTTCATCAACCCGTCCGCCCGGCTGTGCGAGCTCATCCGCCGCGTGCAGCCCCACCGGCTGACCACCCCCGCGTCCACGCTGATGCGCGCGGAGGTGGTGCTGTGAGGCGCGCCAGGTGCGTCACTTCACGGTGAAGGTCCGCGACGCGCCGGTGTAGGGCCGCACGTTGCCGTCCCAGCCCGACTTCCAGTTGCCGTCGTGGACCAGCCGGTAGGTCCCCGGCGCCGCGTCCGTGGGGATGTCCCACGTCACGGTGATGTGCGAGCACGCCAGGGTGGGCACGCAGTTCTCACGCCCCCACTGGTAGCGCGTGGCCGGGTCCGCGTCGGTGGCCACGTCCGTCCAGGCGCCATCCGGCTCGCGCCGCTGCACCTTCAGGAAGGTGCCCTCCTGGCGCAGGTCGTTCTTCGGGTGGCCGCCCCAGAAGGTGACGCTCGCCGTGTCGCCGCGCGCGTACGTGGGCCGGGCGTCGGTGACGACCTCGCCGAAGTCCACCCACAGGAGCTTGTCGTCGAACACCACGCCGGGCTGGAGGCTGAGCTGCTCGCCGCGCAAATCCCGGGGCGTGGGCCCGGGCGGCACCCCCGCGCCGTCCCGCAGCGACGTGGCCAGCAGGTGGAAGTGCTGCTGGAGGGCCGCGAGCGTCCACGGGCCGAAGTGCGTGGAGGCGCCTTCGTAGTCCTGGCGCGCGTACTCCTCGCGCGTGGCCACGTAGCCGGAGTAGGCGTTGGACAGGCCGGCGATGACGACGTCCGTCACGCCGGTGGGCGCCAGCGCCGTCTCCACGGTGTCGCGCAGGCGGCGGCCGGCCATGGTCGTCAGCTCGAAGGGCACCGCCACCAGCGCCAGGTTGCCGAGGGTGACCAGTTGCAGCGGCAGCACCTCCGGCGTCCACGGGAAGGGCTGCATGCTGCCCGTCTCCAGGACGATGGGCTTCTCCGCCTGGCACGGCGTGGTGGTGAGCGAGCAACTGAACTGGCCCCAGGCATTCTGGCCCGCGGCGCAGGTGACGCCCTCCTCGCCCACGCCGGGCCCGTCCTCCGCGCCCGCCAGCATGGACACGCCGATGGCGGCCGGGCAGGTGCGCCGCGGCGCGCCGTCCGCGAAGGACGGCGCCACGTCCACCGCGTCCATCTTCACGTAGGCGTGCCGGTAGTCCACGCCGCCCGTGAGCGGCGTCTTCGCCTGCGCCCACAGCTTCGCGGCGAAGGCGTGCTGCTTGTGGCCGGAAATCGCCGTGTCCTCGAAGTCGTCGGCGCCGCCGCCGTCGGTGCCGCCCAGGATGTTGGGCGTCACGTCGCCCTCGTTGGCGTTGGCGAAGGCGGCGACGAAGGCGTCCCCATCGCCCCCGTGCGCCTGCTCGGCGAGGGACGCGGCCAGGCCCTTGTTGTCACCGCTGATGAGGGTGTGGCCGTTGCCCATGGACGTGGCGTGCACCGCGAACCAGTTGATGAGCCCCACGTCGGCGCCGTCCGCGCGGGTGAGGCGCAACAGCGTCATCCGCGTGTCCACGTCGAGCGCGTAGCGGGCGCGCTCCTCGGCCGGGTTGAGCAGGTAGGCGTCGGGGGAGCGGTTGCGGCTGGCGCCCAGCAACTCCCCCGAGGCCACGCGCACGGTGCCCCCGGCGAGCCGCTCATGCGCCCGGACGATGGAGGCGACGATGCCGGAGACGATGGCCTCGAAGTTCTGGGGCGAGAAGCCCAGCGTGGTGAGGTTGTAGAAGGTGTAGTGCGAATAGCCCCCCGGCCCGGAGTGGGTGTGGGTGGCGCTCAGCAGCACGTTGTCGTCGGTGTAGAGGTCGCCGTAGCGCGCGCGCAGCCGCTCCACGACCTGCTGCTTCACCGCCTGGAACACCATGCCCAGGTCCGCGCTGACGAAGGCCACCCGCTTGCCGTTGCAGGGCGAGGCGATGACGAACGCGCGCGAGCGCAGCCGCTGGTGGATGCCGGTGGTCTGCTGCTCCACCATGCCGTAGCCCATCATCCCCACCTCCGCGGCGGGGCCGGTGATGTCGGCGCTGCCCGCGCCCAGCAGGAAGTCCTGGGAGCCCTCACACGCGCCCGTCAGGCCGGAGGCGGCGGCTTCCGGGTGCGGGGAGGTCCGCCATGGCTGGTGGGCCGCCTGGGCCCCCGTCGCGAGCACGAGCGAGAGCGCCAGCAGGTGCCGGACGAAGTGGGTGCGCATGGCCTGCCTCCAAGGCGCCAGGGAACATCTCCCTGGAGTGGAAGGGGATAACGCCTCGGGGCGGGCACGCAGTACCGGAAGAATGAGCCGTCGAGAGGGCCACAGTCCGCGCGAGGGCCGGAGGTGACGGCGGCCCTCGCGGCGCTCACCCGCCTGGCCGGTTGACCGGAGCCTTGGGCGGCGCGGCGCTGAGCGCCACGCGGAAGGTGGTGCCCGCGCCCACCGACGACTCCACGGAGATGTGGCCGCCCAGCGCCGTCACAATCGTGTCACAGATGGACAGCCCCAGGCCGGTGCCCAGGCCGGAGGACTTGGTGGTGAAGAAGGGGTCGAAGATGCGGCGCAGGTGCTCCGGGGGGATGCCCTGGCCGGTGTCGCTCACCACCACCGTCACCCGGCCCACCTCCACGCGGGTGGTGAGGCGGATTTCGTTCGCCTCCGAGTCGCCCTCTTCGATGGCGTGCGCGGCGTTGATGAGGAGGTTGAGGAACACCTGGAACAGCTTGCCCTCGTTGCCGCGCACCAGCGGCACCTCGCCGTAGTCCTTCACCAGCCGGGCGCGGGCGCGCACCACGCTGGCGGCCATCTGCGACACGGACTCGAGCACGGCGTGGATGTCCACCGACTCCTCCTTGCCGTCCTCCACGCGGGAGAAGACGCGGAGCTGGCGGACGATTTGCCGCATGCGCTCGGCGCCCTCGCGGGCGTCGTCCAGCACCTGCTTCAGCTCCACCAGGTCCTCCGGGGAGAGCATGCGCGGGCGCGTGCCGCCCACGGCGCTGTGGAGGAAGTCCAGGTTGGACAGCACGTAGGCCAGGGGGTTGTTCAGCTCGTGCGCGATGCCGGCGGCGAGCAGGCCCATGGAGGCCATGCGGTCGGTCAGCATGAGCTGCGCCTGGGTGCGCTTGCGCTCGGTGAAGTCGCGCGCCACGGTGATGCGCGCGGGCGAGCCGTCCAGCACCACGGCCAGCGTCACCAGGTCCGCCACCACCACCTCGCCGTCGCTGCGCACCAGCGGCATCTCCACCACGCGCGCGGCGCTCTTGCCCTCCAGCGCCTGGCTCAGGTGGAGCTGCGCGGCCCCCCGGTCCTCGGGGCGGACCAGGTCCAGCATGTGGCGGCCCACCAGCTCCGAGGCGTCGCGGAAGCCCAGGTACTGCACCAGGGCCGGGTTGACGGAGAGCAGCACGCCGTCGCCCACGTGCACCAGCACCGGGTCCGGGAAGGCCTCGATCAGCAGGTGGACGCCGGCCTCGGTGCGCCGCAGCGTCGTCTCCGTGCGCATGCGCAGCGCGTTGGCCGTGCGCTGCTCCAGCGCCAGGGACAGCGCGCCCGCCGCGCCCGACAGCAGGTTCACCTCGATGGGGCCCCAGCGCTGGGGCTCGCGGCAGTTGTCGAAGCCGATGACGCCGAAGAGCTGCCCGTGGACATGCAAGGGCAGCAGGAGCACGGAGCGCACGCCCTGCGCCTCCAGCATGGGCGCCAGCATCTCCGTGAAGTCGCGCGGCTGGCCTTGTACCGGCTCGCCGCGCAGCAGCTTTTCGGACTGGTGGGGCCGCAGGGCCTCGTTGAAGGGCAGGCCGTGCATGTTGGGGTCCTCCAGGTTGGGAGGGACCCCCGGCGCGCACCACTCCGCGCGCTGTGACGCCAGCAGCGCGCCGTCCTCGGCGAGGTGCATCTCGAAGACGTAGACGCGGCTGGCGTCGGAGACGTGGCCCAGCGGCTCCACCACGGCGCCGTACAGGTCGTCCGGCAGCTCGTGCCCCATCATCCGCCGCTGCACCTGCACCATGGCTTCCAGGTAGCGCTCGCGGGTGGTGACGGCCTCCTCGGCGGAGCGCCGCGACGTCACGTCCAGGAGCGTCCCCATCACCTCGCCCGGCACCGTGGCCAGGGCGCGGGCGGACAGCTCCACCCAGCGGACACCCCTGCCGCCGCCCACGTCCAGGCGCACCTCCTCGCGCGGCGCGGGCCTGTCAGGCGTGTACGCCAGCACGGCCCTGGCGCGCGCGCGGTCCTCGGCGTGGATGGCGTCCAGCAGGGCGCGGCCGCGCCAGTCCGCCACCGGCGTCCCGGTGAGGCGCTCCCACGCGCCGCCCAGCACCGTGAGGCGGCCCTGCGCGTCGAGTTGGAACACCACCTCGTGGAGCAGCTCGGACAGGTGCTGGAAGCGCTCGGACTCCACCTGGCTCCCGGCGTGTGCCGCTCGCGGCTTCATGGGGGAAAGCAGGTCGCACGCCACGTCCGCGGGGACCGTCCCTGAAGCCTTCCCGGGAGCGTCCTTGACCGCCGCCGCGTCCCGTTGCTCGTCTGCCACGTGCCTGGCCTCCCTTGGCGCCTCATCGGAGAGGGGCCGGAAGCCCTGACAGCGCCTACGGCTGCCGGGAGCGAGTCCAGACCCTGCGGTTCCCCTCCCGTGGCGACGTCACCCGAAGCATATTGGGTCTCAATATCTGGAAGTCAATGAAGGCGGGAGAACTTCACGCTCCGTCTCCGGGCTCCCACCCACCCGGAGCACCTGAGCGGGGCCGCTGGCGCCGGTCCCCCACGACGCGGGCCGGCACGCCCGCGACGATGGCCCAGTCCGGGACGTCCCGGGTGACGACGGCGCCCATGGCCACCACGGCGTGGTCCCCCACCGTGACGCCGTCGGTGATGCCGGCGTTGGCCCCCACCCACACGTCCGCGCCGATGACGCCCCCCCGCGAGGTGACGGGCTGCTCGCGCACCGGCCGGTCAGGCGCCAGCCCATGGTCGAAGGCATAGAGGGTGGCGCCGGTGGCGATGCGGGTCCCCTCGCCGATGCGGATGCCCGCGGCGCCGCCGTCCAGGCTCGCCCGGGCGTTGAGGCTCACCCGGGGGCCGAGCGTCACGGGGCCGTGAAGGAAGACGTCCGCCGCGATGCTGCACCCGGGGCCGATGACGACGGTGCGCCCGGGCTCGGCGAAGATGCGCGCCTCCGGGGCGATGAAGCACCCCTCCGCGATGTCCACTGTCTCCAGGTCGCGGAGCTGCTGCTGCACCTCGCGCTGCCAGGCCTCCGCCCATTCGCGGTGGCGGGGCTTGAGGCTGAAATAGAGCCACGGCATCCAGGAGAGCCGGCGCTTGTGCTGCTCACGGCGGAGCGCGTCCAGGTCCACGCCCCTTCCCTATCACGCCCCGGTGGCCAGCCGGGTGGGCTCCCAGGTGAAGCGGCAGCGCTCGCGCTCCCGGGCCGTGGCCTCCACGTCGCCCGCCGCGGGCTCCAGGCGCGACACCATGTCGCTCGCCTCCCACGCGTAGGGCTGGCCGTCGAGCAGCACCTGGCCGTCCACCACCGCCTGGGAGACCTCCAGGAGGGGCAGGTGGCCCAAATCGCGCAGCAGCGCCTCGAAGCGGCCCTGCCGCGCTGGGTCCAGGAAGCGGAAGCGCGCGCGCGCCAGCACCGCCAGGTGGAACCACATGGGCCGGAAGGCCACGCCCGCCAGGACGAGGCGCTTCGCCATCAGGAGCAGCATCTCCGTCGCCTCGCGCGCCAGGCCCAGCCCCGGCACGTCCTGGCCTGGGAGCCGCCCACGGCCCTCGCTGAAGCGCGCGCGGGGATGGCGCAGGCCGAGCCAGTTGACGAAGAGGAAGGGCTCGCCGGCCAGCACGCGGCGCTCCACGACGCAGTCCACCAGCAGGTGCTCCTGGCCCGCCGCGCAGCCGTGCACCTCCATCCGGTCCCCCTCCCCCACCGAGCCCACCGCCACGCGCAGCCGGCTGTACCCGAGCCGCTCCACGTAGGCGAGGAGGCCGTAGCGGAAGAAGGCGTACTCCAGCGCCTGCGCCGTGTAGTAGCCGAGGAGGCGTGACTGGCGCTGGCCGCCGCCCAGGCCCAGCGAGCCCTCCAGGTCCTCCTGGGTGATGGGCTCGTCCAGCGGCGTCGCGCCTTCGCGCGTCAGGGAGCGGGCGATGCGTCGATAGCGCGCGCTCAGCGGGTCGTAGCGCGCCTTGATGCGGCGGCGGCCCTGTCCCGCCAGGACGAGCACGGTGCCCGCGAACACCTTCCACGCGTCGCGGTGGTAGCCCCCGCCCGGGAGCCAGACGCTGGGGAGGCCTCGCAGCGCGCGCGCCAGCGCCCGGTCCCGGCGCCGGGCGCCGTCCAGCGACAGGCCCACGCGGCCGAAGCGGTCCCCCGCGAGCACGTCGCTGCCCGCGATGACGAAGGCCACGTCCGGCCGGGGCATGCGCTCCAGGAGCGCGTCGAGCAGGGCCAGGTAGGTCCGGTCGTCGGTGCCCTCGGGGACGCGCGTCTCGTCCACCTCGGGCGCCAGCGCGCCCCAGTCGCAGCCGGACAGCGAGCCAAGCCAGGCCCGCTTCTGTCCCGCCAGGCACTCCGCCGTGCCGTCTGGCGGGTGGGCATCCAAGTCCAACACCACGGCCTGCCCGTCGAAGCCGTCCGCGTGGAGGGCGGCGAGCGCCACCGCGATGTCGTTCACCGCGCAGAAGCCGCCGCCGCGCGCCGGGGCGGCGTGGTGGAAGCCGCCCGCCATGTTCACCACCGGGCCCTTGCGCGCCACCGCGAGCCGCGCCGCGCCCAGCGTGCCGCCGCACACCCGGCGCAGGTTGGACAGCAGCGCGTCCACCGGCACGTCGGCGGGGTCGGTGGCGAAGATGCGCGCCAGCGTCTCCGGCTGGCCGAGCGACTCCAGGTAGGCGGCGTCATGCACGCGCGTGAGCTCGGCCAGGCTCACCGGCTGCGGGTGGTGCACGTCCTGGGCGCGCAGCGCGCGGGCCTCCAGGAGGTACCAGGTGGTGAAGTCCACGCCGCGCGGCTCGATGCCCACGGAGGACTCGATGCCGGTGAGCGGCAGCCGGTAGGACTCGTCGTAGAAGGCGGGCACCGGCGCGCCGCCCCAGCTCCACCGCGACAGCCAGTCCCACGGGCTCATGGCCGCATTGTCTCTCACGGGGGGCGGCCTGGGGCCAGTGTCCGCCGGGGCGCCCGGGCAGCGCGGCTCGGAGGCGCTTCGCGCATTGAACGGCGCGGGGGCGCGGACGGTCGTGACGCGGAACGCCAGGAGCCTGAGCGTGACGCCGATTCAAGGACGCACGGCGAGGTCATCCGGCGACGGGCCGGTTCACGGAAGACGCGCCGCGGCACGACTCACCGTCCCGCGCATGGCCGGGGGTGCGAATCACTCCACCGGACGCCACGCTTCACTCCACCGGACGCCGCGCCTCACTCCACCGGACGCCGGGCCTCCGCGCGCAATGCGGGGCTGCGCCGTCGGAGCGTCCGCGCACAGACGGCCATGAGCAGCGCCCACGCCAGCCCGGCCGACCAGCCGCCGAGCACGTCCGTGGGGTAGTGGACGCCCAGGTAGACGCGCGTCAGGCCCACGAGGAACGGCAGGAGCAGCGCCACCGTGAGGACATAGATCTTGAGCCGCTTGCGCTCGGCGAGCTGGGCCAGCAGCGCGCCGAGCGTGAGGTAGACCGTGGCTGACAGCATGGCGTGGCCACTGGGGAAGCTCTGGCTGACGACCTCGGTGAGGTGCGGCACCACGGAGGGCCGGGGCCGGGCGAAGAACTGCTTGAGCAGGACATTGAGGCCCGCGCCGCCCAGCGTCGCGCCCAGCACGAGCAGCAGCGTGCGGTAGCGCCGCACCAGCAGGAGGAAGCCGCACACCGCCACGGTGACGAGCGTCAGCACGGGGACACCGCCCAGCGCCGTCACATCCTCCGCCGTGCGTCGCAGCCACCAGGGGCCGCGCGGCATCGCCGGGTCCTCGGGGTCGCGCAGGGCCAGCAGCATGCGCTCATCGAGCTGCTGCGTCTCGCCCTCGGCCACCTCGTCCGACAGGGCGATGAAGCCCAGGCAGCACACGAGCAGCAGCAGGAGCAGCCCCAACAGCCGCGTCACCGCCACGTCCCATCCCGACACCCACTGCCAGAGCCTCCGCCACATGGCCGTGACTGTATGCACTCCGGCGTCCGGCGGGACGTGTCCCGCGCGGAACGTCGGCTGTCACGCGCTTCAACTAGAGCGCCGAACAGGTTAGGTCACGCCGCGAGCTGGTAGCGCGCGGCAACCTCAAGGTTTTGGACGACCCCGAGTCGCCTGAGGTCAAAGAGGTTGCGGCGCGTGCCACGGTAGCGGGCCTTCGGGCCCTGGCGGTTGGCGAGATGTGCCAGGCGATGCTCGACGCCGACCCGCTCGCGGAGCTGTGCGCGGCCCGCGCGCGTCTTCAGACGTGAGCGAAGGCGCTGCTGGAGGCGCTCGTCATCGCCCATCGTGACGCTGCGCCCCTTGCCGGACGCGGCCTGGGTACAACTGGGGCGCAACTTGCACGGCCCGCAGGCTTCCGGGTCGAAGTGCACGACAGCGCCGGGCTCGAAGGGCTCTACCTCGCCCGCGGGGCACGTGAGGGTACCGTCGCGGATGTTCACTTTGAAGTCGCGCTTGCCGAAGAGTCCAGGCTTCGCGCTGGCTCCTCGCCACGGGCGGCAGACGAGGTCGCCGCCGCTCGCCAGCACGTCCTCGGCCATCGTGCTGTTGAGGTACGCCCTGTCGACGAGCAGGACGTCGGGAAAGAGGTTCTGGTGGGCCATGTCTTCCTGCAGTGCATCCGTCGCCTCCTCTTCGGGGCGGTTGGCGGGTGTCACGGCGCAGGCCACCACCAGCTCGGTGTCGAGGTCGATGCCGACGTGCTGCTTGTAGCCATTGAAGCGCTTGCTCTTGCTCTTCCGCCCGTGGCGCATGTCGGCGTCCTCAATGGAGATGCGCCTGTCGGCCGCCACGCCCTGTCGAATCTGCACGCCACCCTCGGGGCGCGGCTCGAGGTCCTGTTCGCGCACCTGCGCGAGCGCTTCGATGTAGCGCGTCAGCGGAGCCGCGACGCACGAGGCCGACTGCTTCGCCACCCAGGCCATGAGGCGGTCGAGCTGTCGGCACAGGCGATTGAGTGCCTCGCCCTTCGCGTCGGGCGCGCTCCAGTCGATGTCGAGGCCGGCCTTGATGCTGCTGGCCATCAGCAACGGCGCATCGGCCTGCTGGCACACCTCCTCGACGTCAGTGCCGAGCACGAGCGCCATGCCCTCGGCTATTTTTCGGCCTGCGTGGCCGAGCAGGTTGAGGGTGTCCTCAACCCGCCCGGCCCCTTCTAAAGGGCGGCTGTCCACCCCCACTCGCAGCGTCTTCGGCGTCTTCTTCGAATCGAACCCCTTCGTCCGCTTCGCCACCTCGACGGTGCGCTCCAGCAGTCGGCGGTCCATTTCGGTCGCGATGAGGCGCTCCCGGAATTGCTGCAGCCCGCCCTGGGAGAAGGCTGGCTCGTCCTCATCCGTGCCGAGCCGGTCCAGTACCATGCGCCACCGGCTGTCGGTGGCCGAGAGACACACGGCTTCGGCGTCCGACGTCTGCGTGTAAGCCTGCACCAGCAGCGCCATGCACATCATCGCGGGCGGCTGCGGCGCTTGTCCCTGGCCCGTCTGCCGGTACATTGCCTCGAGTTCGTCCTGAAAGGCCTCATCGAACAACTCGTGCTGATGCTCGCGCAGGAAGACGAAGAGCTTCCTGCTCTTCCCCGCGAGCTTCAGCAGGCGCTGCTCCCGTGCGCTCTGCTCCACAGTCGGCTTCCAGCGTTCCATGAGCCACCTCCGTGAGGGGGTGACCTATGCACGCGACGACAGCCCGCGTCGATCCCCTGCCGCTTGCCTGCTCCCTCGCTGTAACCTGATCGGCGCTCTAGGGACGCTTGAGGGCCTCCACGCCGAAGGCCACCTGCGAGCCTCCCGCCTCCCGAACCTGCCGGACAACCCGGGTGCTAACCGGGGAGCCGGATGCGGTCCGAGCCCGCGCTGCCGAAGGCCGCGCCCAGGACACAGAAGAAGTGCAGCACGATGCCCGGAATGATGAAGAACCAGTAGCCGGCGCCCACCATCAGGAACCACAGGACGGCGCGGATGAACTGCCCCTTGTAGAGCTGCCCCAGGCCGGGGATGAAAAAGGACAGCACCCCGGCGATGAGGAAGTTGAAGCGGCGCTCGCGGATGATGTCAGCCATGGCAGTCTCCCGTTCTGCTCCCCATATAAAGGAGGGGCCGGGGCCACGAAAGCCCTGGAGTGAACGGCTGGACGCTCGGGCCACGAGCGGCACGGTCTCCCCGCGCCCGGCTGCTATCACAGGGCCCCCAGGAGGCACTTCCATGGCCATTTCCACCGTTGACCCAGCGACCGGCAAGACGCTGCGCACCTTCACGCCCCTCACCGCCGAGGAGCTGGAGGCGAAGCTCCAGACGGCGGCCGACACCTTCCGCGCCTACCGCCAGACGACCTTCGCCGACCGCGCCACCTGGCTGCGGCGCGCCGCCGACCTGCTGGAGGCCGAGGCCGACCGCTACGGCCGCATCATGACGCAGGAGATGGGCAAGCCCCTCGACGCCGCCAGGGCCGAGGCGAAGAAGTGCGCCACCGCCTGCCGCTACTACGTGGACAAGGGCGAGGCCCTCTTGCGCGACAAGCGCATCGACCTGGGCAGCGGCCAGGCCTACGTGCGCTACCAGCCCCTGGGGCCCGTGCTGGCCATCATGCCGTGGAACTTCCCCTTCTGGCAGGTGGTCCGCTTCGCCGCGCCCGCGCTGATGGCGGGCAACGTGGGCCTGCTCAAGCACGCGCACAACGTGCCCCAGTGCGCGCTGGCCCTGGAGGCGCTCTTCCTCCAGGCGGGCTTCCCGCGCGGCGCCTTCCAGACGCTGCTCATCGAGACGGCCGACGTGAATCGCGTCATCGAGGACCGCCGCGTGCGCGCGGTGACGCTCACCGGCAGCGAGGGCGCGGGCCGCGCGGTGGGCGCCGCCGCGGGCAAGGCCATCAAGAAGGTGGTGCTGGAGCTGGGCGGCAGCGACCCGTTCATCGTCATGCCCAGCGCGGACCTGGAGCAGGCGGTGGAGACGGCGGTGACGGCGCGGCTCATCAACAACGGCCAGTCCTGCATCGCCGCCAAGCGCTTCATCGTCGCCGACGCCATCTACCCGGAGTTCGAGCGCCGCTTCGTGGAGCGGATGAAGCGCGTCACCGTGGGCGACCCCATGGACGCGAAGACGGACCTGGGCCCCCTGGCGACGCGCGGCATCCTCGACGGGCTCCACGCGCAGGTGGAGGCCAGCGTGAAGGCCGGCGCGAGGCTGCTGCTGGGCGGCAAGCCCCTGGAGGGCCCCGGGAACTTCTACCCAGCCACCGTCCTGGCCGAGCCTCCGCCCCAGGCCCCTGCCTTCCACGACGAGCTGTTCGGCCCGGTGGCCACGCTGCTGCGCGCGCGCGACGTGGACCACGCGCTGGAGCTGGCCAACGCGACGCCCTTCGGCCTGGGCGCCAGCGTGTGGACGCAGGACGAAGCCGAGCAGCGGCGCTTCATCGACGGCATCGACGCGGGCATGGTGTTCGTCAACGCGCTGGTGGCGTCGGACGCCCGGCTGCCGTTCGGCGGCGTGAAGCACTCCGGCCACGGGCGCGAGCTGGCGGACGTGGGCATCCACGAGTTCGTCAACCTCAAGTCCGTCCGCATCGCCGCTCCGGAGGACACGGCCCAGCAGCCTCCGCCCCGCGGCGCCATCAGCGAGTAGGCCCCGCGACGGGACTCGCCGACCGCCCCATGAACCTTCGGGGCGGTCGAGACGTCGCGCGGCTCAACTCCCCGCGCACTCCCCCCGGCACGCCGCCTCGCACTGATGGACCTGCGTGGCCGTGCCGACACAGGACGGATGGCCGTTCGCCAGACAGGGCGTGACCAGAGCATTCCAGACATTGCTGTCTTCAGCAGACACAGTGGAAGATGTGACGCGGCAATCCCTCTCCCACACTGGAGCCCGCCCCATGAAGAAGGCCGTCCTCATCGCGCTGTCCCTGTCCCTGCCCGCTTTCGCCGCGTCCGACTTTGATTCGGAGGACCTGTCGGTGGACGTGGACCCGGAGACGCTCGTGAGCCAGGAGTCCTTCGACGAGGCCAGCCAGGGCCGCGAGCTGCTCCCGTTCTGCTGGGACCTCCACTACACCTCGTGCCCCCGCCCGGGCGCGACGCAGGCGTGTACGGATGGAATCTGGTCCGACTACGTCTGCACCTGCCGGCCCTTCGGCACCCGCAACGTCTGGGACTGCCCCGAGGTCCGCTGAGCGCCGGCGCCGTCGAGCGCGCGGGGCGACTCTGACACGCCCGCCACCCCACCCAGGACAGGAAAGTCACGGTTCTCCTGAGAGGGGGGAGACCGCTCCCTCGGAGCAGCCTCGGCACGGCGGTTGCTCTATTGCATCAGCAACCACTTGGAGGGGGCACCGTGCATTTCTCGCAGTCCAGCTTCACACCTGGCTCTCGTATCCGGAACTGGTCCATCCGCGCGGCGCTGCTCATGGCCTGCGTCGCCACCCTGGCGACGTCGGAGGACAACAGCGTGAGCGTCACCCACACCGGCTTGCCGTTCACCTTCACGACCGGACAGGCCACGACGGTCCGCCACGTCACGGTGCGCATCGCGCCCCAGAGCTTCGGCTTCTCCTCCGTCCTCTCCATGACGACCGGCATCAGGGCCCGCTGGGTGCCAGACACCACGGTCCCTGGCGCGACGCCCACGTTGGTGGTGCGGTGGCCAGCCGAGACGCCCGACGGCTTCCCCCAGGCCGAACGCATCCCCCTCACGGAGAACGAGCCCGTCGCGACCGGAGCCACTGCCCACGCCTACCACGACATCCAATGCGAAGCCGGGCAGGAGTGCGTGTGGGAGGGCACGCTGGAGTTCGGCATCGAAAGCGAGCATCCGGGCACCGTCGACATGGAGTCCTGGAGCCTGGCGCTGTCGCTGGACCCCTATAGCGGGAAGAAGCTGTCCGAGCGCGCCATCTCCATCGCCATCTCGGAGAACTGAAGCGTGACCACCGCCAGGCGCCCCACGCCGGGCAGCGCGATGCTCCACCCCGTCACCGTCGCGGCGGTGGCGCTGCTCATCCTCAACGACCACGTGTTCAAGGCCCAGTGGCCGTCCTGGTGGACGGGGAAGCTGTCCGACGTGGCGGGGCTCGCCATGTTCCCGCTGCTGCTCCAGGGGCTGTGGGAGCACCTCACCGCGCGCGGCGGCACGGACTTCCAGCCGTCCCGCGCGGTGCTCCACGCCTGCGTCCTGCTGACGGGGCTGTGCTTCTCCGCCATCCAGGTCTCCGCGCTCGCGGGGGACGGCTGGCGCTGGGGACTGGGGCTGCTGCAATGGCCCGCGCGAGCCGCCTGGGCGCACGTCATGGACGCCCCCTGGCATCCCCGCGTGCTCCCCGTCGCGCACGTCGCGGATGCAGAGGACCTGCTGGCGCTGCCCGCGCTGTGGGTGGCCATGAAGGTGGGCGGGCAGCGGTGCGCGCCCCGCGCCACCCTTGCCGCGCCGGCCTGACGCACGCGCAGGCGCCGCGGCCCTACCGCGTCCGCGTCCGGCCCCCACCGCCGGGCGCGCCGTGGACCTCCTCCAGCGCCTGCGTCACCGCCTCCACCTCCGCGCCGAGCTGCTCCACGCTCTGCCGCAGCCCCAGCCCGGCGACGTCCTCTCCCGAGGCATCCGCCGAGCGCGCCCGCAGCACCTGCGCGTAGAGGCCCTCCAGCGTGTAGGAGAGGCGCATGTGCTCGGCCTCCAGCCGCGCCGCCGCCGTGGCCAGCTCCGCGCGCTGCCGCCGCTGCGCGTCCAGCGCCTCCAACGCGCCCGCCAGCCGCTCCTTCACCACCGCATCCGCTTCCGAGTCCACCCGCGCGGCCAGCGCCTCCCGCTCGGCGTCCAACCGCTGCGCCTCGTCCGGTGGCGCCAGCGCCCGCAGCTCCCGCTCACGCCGCGCCAGCGCATGACACGCCTGCCGCAGCGACTCCACCGTGCGCTCGGGCTCGTGCAGCAGCTCGCGCAGCACCGCCGGCCCTTCGCGCAGGGCCTCCGTCAGCCGGGCGCAGAGGGCATCCACCTTCGCCACCCGGGGGTCCGCCTCCGCTCCGGGTTCCTGCTCCGGCGTCCCGGTGTCCCACGCGCGGGGCTCGTCACGCCGGGGACGCTCCAGGTGCTTGCTCGCCGCGAGGAAGAGGCCCAAGGCCACGAAGGCCAGCCACCACAGCCGCCGCGGCTGCCCCAGCGCCAGCAGCACGCACGTCACCGCCACCGCGATGTAGGCGGCGCCCCTTCCAGGGTTGCGCGAGCGGTTGGACCGCACCTCCCGCTGGGCGCGCCGGGCCTCGCGCTTCGCCTCCCGCCGCCACTGCTTCTCCCACTTCCGGCGAACCTTCCGGGGTGGGAGCCTTCCCGTCCGGCGGACCCAGGCCTCCACGGCCGCGTCCTCGCGCGCCTGCGCCTCCGACAGGGCGGCATCCAACCTGAATAGGCGTTCATGTTGGAGACGGGCAGATGGGGGCTGGGGACGTCTGCGTGGCACGGAAGTGACGATAACGACGACACTTTCTCCCCGGGAGGGCATGCGCTCCATTCGTCGCCTGCTGCATATTGCATTCCCCCAGGGAAACTCCGTAGAGAATGGGCCTTGGCGGGGGCAAAAGGGGGCAGGTGCCGTGGAGTTACCGGAGGAGAAGGGGGAGAGCGCCGGGTGGGAACCCGAGACCATCCGCGCCTTGCGAGGTGAGCAGAGCCGCGCGGCCTTCGCCCGCCTGGTGGGCGTCACCCCCCTCACCGTCTACCGCTGGGAGCTGCCGAGCGAAGCCCCGCAGGCCCGCCGTCCGCGCGGCCGCGTGGCCGTGGCCCTCCGTCAGCTCGCCGCGCGGGGCGGTGCGCCCACGCCCGGCCTGTTCGTCTCCCGGCGTCAGGAGCTGCACCCCGAGGAGCTGGCGCGCATCCTCCCCTGTGTCACCCACCTCACCCGCGCCGAGTGGCGGGCCGCGGAGGAGGACCTGCTGTCCCTGCTGGCCTCAGGCCAGCTCCGCACGCCGGGCGCGCGGGCCATGGCGGCGGTGGGCCTGGCCTACCTGCAGCGCTGGGGCCGCGAGGACAGCCGCGGCGCCTTCACCACGCTGCTGCCCCACCTGGGCCCCGCGGAGGCCGGCGTCCTTCCGGAAGAGGTGGAGCTGCGCGTGCTCGCCATGGCGGCCACCCTCTACGCGTCACCGGACGGGAAGCTGTTCGACGCGGGCAAGTCCGCCGCGTACGTGGCGCGCGCGGAGGCGCTGCTCGCCAACCATGATGACCCGGAGGTGCGCTGCCAGCTTCGCATGGCGGAGGTGGCCTGCGGCTTCTACCTGGGCGAGGCGGAGCGCATCACCCACGGCTCCGGACGGCTGGCCGAGGCACTGGCGGGGGTGAAGGACCCGGCGCTGCGGCTGCTCGCCGAGGACGCCTGCGCCCACGAGGCCGCCCTGCGCGGCGAGGCCACCCTGGCCACGCGCCGCTTCCGCGAGGTGGCGCAGGGCGCGGCGCGCATGGGGTACGCCTTCCTGGAGGCGCGCAACCTGGCCTTCCTCGCCCAGCGCCGGCTGGACGAGGCCTGCGAGCCGTCCGAGGCGCTCCAGTTGGTCCGCCGCGCGCGAGAGGCCGCGTACGGCGGGCGCATGGCGCGCGGCTTCTCCTTCATCTTCGCCGCGCGCGCGGAGGCGGAGGCGCTGCTGCGGCTGGCGCGCTTCGCGGAAGCGGAGACGGTGCTGGATGAAGCGGACGCGGTGGTGGAGGAGCTGCGCTGGACGCCGCTGTACCTGACGGTGACGCGCGCGCGGCTGTACCTGCTCACCGGCCGGTACTCGGGCCTGCGCCGGCTGTCCCGGCACCTGACGGCCTACGACGGCACCATCCAGCGGGCCCTCACCGGGGCCTATGCCCAGTTCGCGGAGTCGCTGGCGGACCTCGCGGAGGGCAAGGCCGTCCACGCCGCCGAGGGCTTCGCCGCCGCCGGCCAGCGCGCGGTGGAGCTGGGCGGCTGGCCCTACCTGCGCCGCGAGTGCCTGCTGTACGAGACGTACGCCCGCGTCTACGCGTGCCAGCGGGACGAGGGGCTGGTGCTGCTGCGGCGCGCGCGCGCCTTCCTGGAGCGCATGCCGTCCGCGTGGCACTCCGCCCTGCTCCACCGCTTCGAGGCGCTGCTGCACGTGCTGGACGGACGGACCGCGGAAGCGCGGGCGCTGTTGGAGGCCGCGCTGGGCACCTTCAGCCTCACCGGCGATTTGTGCATGGCCGTCTATACGCGCCACCTGCTGGCGCTGCTGGCGCGCATGGAGGGAGACCCCGCCGCCGGCGAGCTGCTGGCCGCCAGCGAGGCGGAGCTGCACCGCGTGGGCATGGTGGTGCACCAGCAGCACTTCGTGCACTACGTGGTCCGCGAGCCCCGCTCCGCCGACGCGGCCCACGCGCCCGACAGGGACGCGCGGCTGGGCGCCGAGTCCCTGGTGGTGCCCTTCGAGCGGCTGTCGGTGCGCGGCATGGGCGCGCCCCTGCTCCAGCGGGAGCTGCTCGCCGTGGTGGAGGGCCTCTTCCCCCACAGCGCGCCCCGGCTGGAGGAGCTGGACTCCCAGGGCCGCGCCACGCCCCTGGGCGGAGACGCCTCCATGCCCGCCACCGAGGCCGTGGAGTTCGGGGACGGCTGTGGCCGCAGGCTCCGCCTGGGCGTCGCGGGGCACCTGCCCCCGGACGGCCGCGCGCTGCTGACGGCGCTCTCCCGGCTGGGCGGCTTCGCGCTGGAGGTGGCCACGCTGCGAGGCTTCGCCCAGGTGGACGTGCCCGCCCTGCCCGGCGACGACGTGGACGCGCGGGACACGGACGTGCCGGGCTTCATCGCCGCCTCGTCCGCCATGCGGCGGCTGCGCTCGGAGCTGGCGAGCCTGTCCTCCAGCCGGGCCACCGTCATCGTCACGGGCGAGTCCGGCTCCGGCAAGGAGGTGGTGGCGCGGGCGCTGCACAGCCTGTCCACCCGCGCGCAGCGGCCCTACGTGGCCTTCAACTGCGCCGCCGTGCCCCGGGACCTCTTCGAGGGACAGCTCTTCGGCTACCGGCGCGGCGCGTACACCGGCGCGGCCACGGACCACCCGGGCGTCATCCGCGCCGCGCACGGCGGCACCCTCTTCCTGGACGAGATTGGCGAGCTCCCCCTGGAGGTGCAGCCCAAGCTGCTGCGCTTCCTGGAGAACGGCGAGGTGTTCCCCCTGGGGGAGATGCGCCCGGTGGAGGTGGACGTGCGGGTGGTGGCGGCCACGCACCGGGACTTGAGCCAGCTCGTGCGCGAGGGCCGCTTCCGCGAGGACCTCTACTACCGCCTCCAGGTGGTGCCGGTGCGCGTGCCCCCGCTGCGCGAGCGGCGCGAGGACGTGGTGGCGCTCGCGAGGCACTTCGTCCGCCAGCTCACGCCCGAGGGCCTGGAGCCCCCGCGGCTGGGGCCGGATGCCATCGCCGCGCTGATGGCGCACCCGTGGCCCGGCAACGTGCGCGAGCTGCGGAACGTGATTGAGCGCTCCATGGCCTACGGGCCGTTCCCCGCGGTGCTGGGCGCGGAGCAGATGCGCATCGCGGGCTGAAGTCAGAGGAGTGCCCCAGCCCGCGATGCGCTCCGCCCTGTTTCCCCACACCCCTGTGGGAACCTGCTCCAGAGGGGCGTGCGTCCACGCCTCTGGAAGAACACACCCGCGGGTCGGAGAGGGGGGAAACTCCAACCCGGGGTGCCGAGGCCACCGAGGCGGCCTCCATGCGAAAGGTGGGTGTCTCCGGCGCCCGCCGAGGCGTCGGATGCACTGTCCCGGGTGTTAAGCACCTGGCGTGCCAGTGCCCGGGAGGCCCATTGACTCAAATGGAAATCATCCGCGTGCCCAGCCAGGGGGCGGGCATATCCAATGGGCGCGGCCCGGCATCCATGTGAACCATTCCGGATACACTGGATGCGCTCCGGCTCGCCGACCGGCAGCCGAGCAGCCGCGCTGATGGCCGGGGTGAGTGGCCGGGGGGCATGTAGGACAGCGGCGAGGGTGGAAGTGCGTTAAGGGGGAGCGCGATGCTCCACGCTGCCTCGTCCCGCCGGTTCCAGGCCTTCAGCCTGGGGGTGCTCGCCTTCACGCTGGTCGTGATTCTGTGGGGGGCCTTCGTGCGCGCCACGGGCTCCGGCGCCGGCTGTGGAGACCACTGGCCGGTGTGCAACGGCGAGGTCATCCCCCGGGCCCCCAGCGTCCAGACGCTCATCGAGTACACGCACCGGCTGACGAGCGGGCTGGTGATGATTCTGGCGCTGGCGCTCTACGTGTGGGCCCGGAGGGGGCACGCCAAGGGCCACCCGGTGCGGAGCGCGGCGGCCTGGGCGCTGTTCTTCATGGTGACGGAGGCGCTCGTCGGCGCGGGCATCGTCCTGCTCAAGTACGTGGCGGACAACGCCTCGGTGGGCCGGGCCCTCTGGATGGGCGTGCACCTGGTGAACACGTTCCTCCTGGTGGGCGCGCAGACGCTGGTCATCTGGTTCTCGCGGGGGCGCGCGCCCCTGCGCCTGCGGGGCCAGGGGGTGCCGGGCGCGCTGATGGGCCTGAGCCTCCTGGGCCTGCTGGTGCTGGGCGTGAGCGGCGCCATCGCGGCGCTGGGGGACACGCTCTTCCCTTCCACGACGCTGGCGGAGGGGCTGCGGCAGGACGTGTCGGAGACGGCGCACATCCTCATCAAGCTGCGCGTGCTCCACCCGCTGCTGGCGGTGAGCGTGGGGGCCTTCCTGGTGGTGGCGTCGCGGTGGGTGACGCGGCTGCGGCCGTCCGAGGACGTGCGGCGCGCGGCGTCCGCCATCACCGTGCTGTACGCGGTGCAGCTCGGCGCGGGCGTCACCAACCTGGTGCTGCTGGCGCCGGTGTGGATGCAGCTCGTGCACCTGCTGCTGGCGGACTTCGTGTGGATGTCGGTGGTGGTGCTGTGCGCGGCGGGTCTGTCCGCGGACGCGCCCCGGGTCGTGGCGGAGGCCTCGCCTGCTTCGAGCGCCGAGCCGGTCTGAAGGAACCGCGCCCAGGCCTCAGCGTGAGCGCGGCGCCGCGCCCAGCCGCAGGCCTCGCGGCACCACGACACGCTCCACTCCGTCGAACAGCGCACTGGCGAGCAACGCCAGCGCCGCTGCCGGAATGGCCCCCTCCAAGATGAGCCGCGCGTCATCCAACCGGATGCCCGTGAGGATCGGCTGGCCGTAGCCCCCTGCGCCCACCAGCGCGCCCAGCGTCGCGGTGCCCACGTTGATGACCGCGGCCGTCTGGATGCCCGCGAGGATGGACGGCGCCGCCATGGGCAGCTCGATGCGCCACAGCCGCGCCCACGCGGGCAGGCCCAGCGCCTCCGCGGACTCGCGGACCTCAAGGGGGATTCCCGCCAGCCCCGCCGCCGTGTTCCGGACGATGGGCAGCAGGCTGTAGAGGAACAGCGCGGCGATGGCCGGGCGTGAGCCAATCCCCAGCAGCGGAATCATCACCACCAGCAGCGCCAGCGACGGCACCGTCTGGATGACCCCCGTCAGCCCCAGCACACCGCGCCCCAGCCGAGGCCGCCGCGCCGCCAGCACGCCCAGCGGCACCGCGAGCGCGATGGCCGCCAGCAGCGACACGCCCACCAGGTACAGGTGCTCTCGCGTCCGCTTCCACACCCGAGCGGCCAGCCCGTCTCCACGCACCTCCGTGGTGACGCCCAGCGCGCTGGAGAGGAAGCCCGCGGCCACGCGCCCCTCCGGCACGCGCTCCAGCCGGGCCTCCGCGTTGAGCTTCACCATGTCCGCCTCGGACACGCGGCCCTCCAACCGGAGCATCGCGGCCAGGGCCTCCGGCGCGCGGGCTTCCAGGTCGTCGCGATACAGCAGCACGGCGTCATACGCGGGGAAGTGATGCAGGTCGTCCTCCAGCACGCGCAGCCCGTAGGCCTGAATCTCCGCGTCCGTGGAGTACAGGTCCGTGAGCTGCAGCGCCCCGCTGTCCATGCCCCGGTACGCCAGGTCATGGTCCAGCCCGCGCACGTCCCGCTGCGGCAGCCGGTAGCTGTCTCGCAACGCGGGCCAGCCGTCCGCGCGGTCCATGAACTCGTTGCTGAAGCCGAAGCGCAGCGTGGGATGCGCGCGCAAATCGGAGATGCGGCGGATGCCCAGTCGCTCAGCCTCCGCCTCCTTCATCCCCAGGGCGTAGGTGTTGTTGAAGCCCAGCGGCTCGCTCATCCGCAACCCGGACTCGGCCAGGGCCTCGCGCAGCGCCGCGTCATCCGGCAGGTGCCGGCCCGACAGCAGCTCCTGACGCAGCGTGCCTGTGTACTCCGGATACGCATCGAGCTCGCCCCTGCGCAGCGCCTCCCAGAGCACCGCCGTGCCGCCCAGCTCGCGCCGGTGTGAGACGCGCGCGCCCGTGCTCCGCGCCAACTGCGTCACCGCTTCGCCCAGGATGACGGACTCGGTGAACTTCTTGGAGCCCACGCGCACCTGGGGCGCGGCGTCCCCGGACGTGGAAGCCCCTCCGCACGCGCCCACGAGCAGCACCACCAGCAGCCACACCGCCCTCACGCCTCGCCTCCCGTGCCGCCCGGCAGGGGGCGCTGCGCCTGGATGAAGCGGGTGACGAAGTCATCCACCGGCCGCGCCTCCAGGTCCGCGAGCCGCCCCTGCTGCACCACGCGCCCCTCCCGCATCAGGAGGATGCTGTCTCCCAGGAAGCCCGCCTCCGCCAGGTCATGCGTCACCAGCACCACCGTCTTGCCCAGCCGGGCGAAGATGTCGCGCAGGTCGCCCTGCAGCTCGTGCCGGACCAGCGGGTCCAACGCGCCCAAAGGCTCGTCCAGCAACAACACGTCCGGGTCCAGCATCAACGCGCGCATCAGCGCCACCCGCTGACGCTGGCCTCCAGAGAGCTGCGAGGGGTAGCGCGCCAGCCCGTCCGAGGGGAAGCGCGTCAGCTCCACCAGCGACGCCAGCCGCTCACGCGTCCGCGCCGCGGACCAGCGAAGCTGCCGCGCCATGAGGGTGACGTTCTCCTCCCCCGTGAGGTGCGGGAAGAGGCCGCCCCCCTGGAGCGCATAGCCCACGCGGTGGCGCACCGAGCGCAGCGCCGCGCCCTCCGTGGGCAGGGGCTTGCCATCAAACAGGACGCGCCCGGTGTCACACGGCAGCAGCCCGTTGAGCAGCCGCAGCAGCGTCGACTTGCCGCAGCCACTCGGGCCCAGCAACACCGTGGTGCGCCCCGTGGACAGACGCAGGCTCAGCGGGTGCAGGGCCTGCATGGCCCCGAAGCATTTGGAGACATCCTGGAGCTCGTACACGCGGTGGGGTCCTTCGCTCGTCTCAAGGCAGGGTGGACGCAGCCAGGTATACCCACGACAGCCACGCGGTGGTCCTCATGCGAGCGGAGTTACGCGCCGCCTCCGCGGCACGTCAACCCAGCGGGCGCCCCGAATGGCCGCCACGTTCACTCGAAGGACTCTTCCAGTCCCCGGGCTCGCTGCAGATGACGGTCCGCGAGGTTGCCGGTCCGGTCGAGCATGAGCGCGAAGGCGCTGTCATTCTTGTACGTCGCCGCGTTGTCCTTCACGAGCGCCAGGGCGTGCTCCTGGTCCTCCGCGACACGCTTCAAGAAGGCCTTGTCGAAGTCCTTCCCCTGCGCCTTGCGGAGCACGTCCAGGTGCTGCTGGGCCTCGCCCACCGAGCGCTCCAGGCGCGCATCCGCCCGCTGCATCGGCCGCGTCTGCCCGGTCCCCCCGTCCGCGCTCCCCGAGCCACCAATGCCTGGCGTGTTCCGGGGCTGGTTGAGGTCCGCCACCACCAGGGCCATGGACGGAGAGCCGCCCCACACCTTCAAGCCTTGAAGGTGCCGGCGGTGGTCCTCCACCAGCCGCCGCGCGAACTGCCGCACCTGCGGGTTGGCCGACTTCTCCAGCGCCAGGTTGCCCGCCGCGATGTTCTGGGCGTCGAAGAGGGCGAGCTGCCCCAGCAGCAGGTCGCGCTCCGAAAGGACCTCGCGCGTCTGCCGGGCCTGTGAGGGGTCCGCCTGGGCCGTCCGCCCCACCAGGGCGCCCGTGCCCAGCAGCGCCGCCAGGAGCGTCGCGCCGCCCGCCCTGCCCAGCCTTCCAGCCATGTCCACCTCCCGACGAAGCGATGTCCGAAGGTGGGCCCCGCGCGGCGCTCGCGGCAAACGGGGCCTGCCCGGCGGGGCCTCCCCGCGGGGCCCCGACGAGACGAGGCTCAGTCCTGGCGCCTGGTCGGCACCACGACGTTGGCGCCCGCCTGCCCGGTCAGCGGCACCACGCCGAGCGTGACGGCGGCGCTGTCCTGGGCGGCCGCGTGGGTCGCCTCGGCGCGCAGCAGCGGCAGCCCGTGCGGCTGCTTCTGGAGGAACTCGATGAGCTTCTCGCGCACGACGCAGCGCAGGTCCCACGCCTTGCCGGAGTCCGCCGCGCTCACGAGCGCGCGCAGCTTCATGGTCCGCTCGGTGCAGTCCGTCACCTGGAGCCCCGCGACCTTGCCGTCCCAGTACGCGGCGCCGTCCGTCTCGCAGATGCGCCGCAGCTCGGCGCGCACCGCCGGCACGTCGGTGCGGAAGTCCGCGAAGATCTCCGCCGTGCCCATGATGTCCGGCGACACCTTGCTCCAGTTCTGGAAGGGCTTGTCCAGGAAGTGGCTCATCGGCACCACCAGCCGGCGCAAATCCCACACCTTCACGACGATGTACGTGAGGGTGATTTCCTCCACCCAGCCCCACTCGTTCTCCACGATGACGGTGTCACCGATGCGCACCGGCTGGGTGATGGAGAGCTGGATGCCCGCCAGCAGCGTGGAGATGGACTTCTGCGCGGCCAGGCCGAGCACCAGGCCGGCGATGCCCGCGGAGGCCAGCAGCGACACGCCCACGTTGCGCACCGCCTCGAACTGGAGCAGCAGCAGCGAGCCCGCCACCAGCACCACGGCGCACTCGATGACCCGGCGCATGACGGCGAGCTGCGTGCGCAGCCCACGCACGCGCGCCACGTCCTGGCCCTCCGTGCCCACGCGGTGCTCCATGAAGCCCGCCGCCAGCCGCACGAAGCGCATCAGGAACCACGCCACCGACGCGATGACGAGCGAGCGCGCCCCCAGGTCCACCAGGTGCTGCGCGGGCGGGGGCAACAGCAGCAGCCGCGAACCGGACGCCACCATCACCGCCGCCACGGGGTGGCGCAGCGGTCCCCGCCCCGCCGACACCAACTGGTCATCCCAGCCCGAGTTCGTGATGCCCGTCGCGCGGGCGCCCACGCGCAGCGCCACCGCCTCCGCCAGCCGGCCCGCCAGCCACGCGGCCAGCAGCAACACGCCCAGGCCCAGCCACTGCCACAGCTCCAGCACCCACAGCGGCCGCACGAAGAGCAGCGGCGGCAGCTTCTCCAGCACGGGCGAGCCGTACACCGTGAAGAGCGAGTCGATGGCGCGCACCGTGTCCTCGCTGACCACCCAGATGGGGCCCTCCGGGCTCTCCACGCGCTGCAGGCGGATGTCCACCGAGCCGCGCGGCAGCGGAATCTGTCCCAGCGAGTCGTAGACGGGGTCCGCCGGGTCGCCCTCCGGGCTCTGGCTGATCTTCGAGAAGTCCAGCCACAGCATCCGGTCCAGCACGAAGACGAGCCGCCGCGCCAGCCGCAGGCCCTCCTCCGCCTGCTTCTCCGGCGGCAGGTGTGACAGCGACAGGTAGTGGGGCGCGCGCGCCGCGTCTCGCGTGTGCGCCGCGTCCAGGAAGCCTGACGCTGTCGCCATGGGCGTGCGCCGGTCCACGTCCGCCGGGGGCTCGCCCAACCCTCCATTCAGCGCGAGCCCTGGCAGGGGCAGCAGCAACATCAGGAGCAGGGCGAGGCCACGGCGCATGTCGTTTCCTTCTTGGACGGCGGGAATATGATTTGACGTCCAACAATCACGAACGACACGGACTGTCCAGGGCCCACGTCACGCCGCGTCACGGCGGACCGGCTGCCGGGCATGCGAGCGGGGGCACGAAGGCTCGCGACAGGACACGGGGCGGAGCGTCCCCCTCCGCGCGCTCCACCCCGCATCCGTCCCCCGGCCGCTCAGGGCGTGCAGGCGCCGTAGGCCACGCTGGTGCAGCCCACATCACCGCACCGCGTCCAGCGCGTGCATCGCATGGCCTCGAAGTCGCCGAAGGCCCGCACGCTGGTGGTGCGCCGGCCCTCGCCCTCCGTCTCCACGCACATCTCGTAGTCGGTGATGGGCGTGCCCGGGACTTCGAAGACGCGCTCGCCGGGAGACAGCATGCCGCTGCTGGTCGCGCAGTCCAGCGCGTCCGCCGCGGACCGCGCCCGCACCTCCACCACGCGGACGGCGCACAGGTTGGCGTCCTGGATGCCCACCGCGTACAGGGCGCCGGTGTCGTCGCAGGTGAGCGCGGCCACGGACTGGCAGTTGCCGCTGACGCAGACGCCGCCCGGGTTGCAGACCTGGTTGCCGGAGGACACGCAGCACGCCTCGCCCACGTCGCCACAGTTGCGGCAGCGCTCGCCGTTGGAGCCCATGACACACATCAGCGAGCCATTGCACGAGGTGACAGCGGCGTTGACGCAGCACACCGCGCCCTCGCCTCCGCAGGGCTCGCACTTGCCGCTGTTGCATGCGAGCCCGGCGTTGCAGCTGGCGGAGCTCGTTCGGCACTCGCAGCCCTGGGTGCCGTGCCGGCTGGAGTCACACGTCGAGGAGCCCGTCTGGCAGCCACCACAGCCCGCCAGGAAGGCCAGGAACACCATCACCAACCACCGCATGGGTGAGTTCAGTTTCACGAGGAGAGTCCTTGTTCTCAGAGAGGAAATCGGTCCAGACGCGCGGCTCATGGGCACAGCACCAGTTGGACGCGCTCGCCCAGCTCGCTCACGGCCAGGACCAGCGCCCCGTAGTCGTCGGAGAGCGTCACCGCCTCCACGACGCGGTAGCCGGCCTTGGACAGCTCCGCCGGGAGCAGGTCGTCCAGCACCGTGACGGACTTGCCATCCGGCGACGCGAGGTAGGCCGTCTGGTATTTGCCGTCCTCGGACAGGGCGTTGGCCAGCACCCAGCCGGCGTCGTTGATGGACACCGCGCGCCCGGACACGTAGCCCTTGGGCAGCGGCAGCCAACGGAGCTCCCGCTCCTCCGACCAGAGGAAGGGCTTGAGCTGCTTGTCCGCGTCGCGGGCCGTGCCCACGAAGTCGCCCACGTCGTTGAGCGCGGTGAAGTCGGACTCGACGTCCAGCAGGACCTTCACGTCCTTGCCGTAGATGCGCGCGGCGCGCGGCCCCCGCTCCGTGTCGAGCGTCGCCGCCACCTGGCCCAGGGCGTTGAAGAAGACGCGGCCGGGAGCCACCTCCGACAGGCCCGGGTGCTTCGCCGGGCCCAGCTCGTCCACGCGGTAGAGGCTCCACGGCTCGTCCGGGTCGCGCACCAGCAAGGTGCCGTGGGAGTTGGCCGTCACCGCCTCCCAGCCCTCCAGCCACTGCTCCGCGCCGCCCTTCAAATCCTCCGCGCGCATCCGGAACGCGCTCGGGCCCTTGGACGTGTACGCCGTGCCGAACAGGTCCCCCACCGTGTTGACGCCCGCCACCCACGCCTGCTCCACGCCCAGCAGCTCGTTGAGCGGGTACACCTCCGCGTCGGGCGTGAAGAGGAAGTCCGTCCCCTTCTCCTTCAGCCGGGCCACTGCGGAGCACTGCTTGAGCTGGTACAGGGGCTCGTAGATCATCGGGAGCACGAACCACTTCGTGAAGTCGTAGGCCAGCGTGGGGCAGTCGCGCAGGCCCACCTTCAGGCTCTTGCGGACGCCGCCGGACGCGCCATAGATGACGGTGGGGCCCTTCCAGTGCGGCGGCAGCCGGAGCGTGAAGCGCGCGCTGCGCTGGCCCTCGGGGACGCGCACGTTCAGCACGCCCACGCTCGCGTCCACGCTCATCAGGTCCACCAGGGTGCCGCCGGTGGGCGCGGGGCTGCCGAGGTACACCGTGCCCGACAGCTCCGACGCGCGCCAGGACGGGCAGCGGCTGCTCGGCACGGAGACGACCATCGACGACAGCCGGGGCCGCGGGACGCCGCCGTAGGCGACGAACTGCTTCACCTGGACGTCCTCGGTGAAGTCGAAGTCGAAGACGATGGTCTTGTAGCCGCTCACCTTCGCGCTGGAGCCCGGCGCCAGGGTCAGCTCCACGTTGTGGGGACAGGCGGCGCTCTCGCAGTAGGGGTCATCCGCGCCACGCACCTGCCGGGCATAGGCCTTCAGCGTCCCCCGCACGCGCGTCACGTAGGTGGAGTCCCCCAGGTTGTAGCGGCTGGGCAGGCGGTCATCGAAGGTCCAGGTGATGACGTTCCCGGAGCGCGAGCCGTGCATGTGCAGCACCAGGTCCGAGTTGAGCCCGAACTGCCGCGCGGGCACGTTGAGGTTCAGCGTGTTCGCCGCCTTGGGCAGCAGCCAGTAGCCGGTGGCGTAGTCGTTGCCCTTCACGCGGATGCGCGCGGCGTTGAGCCGGATGTTCGTGCCGCGCCACACGTCGTCCACGACGTCCGCGTGGGCGGCGGGTGCCAGGAGGAAGCCAAGCAGGGCCAGGGGCAACAGCCCGTTGAGACTGTGTTTCATGAGGACCTCGACTGCGGTGGGTGGGTTGAAGCAAGGTGGCTCAGCCGCCCCGGCTGGCCGAGACCTGGGCCATCAGCGCCAGGACGCGGGCCCGGGTGGCGGGCTGCTGGCCGGGACGGACCGCGAGGGCCTGGAGCATCCGGAGGACGGCGACGCTGTCATCCATGCGCGGGGTGAGGACGTTGAGCAGCGCGGCCTCGGCGCCCGGCGCCAGGTGTCCCGCCACGACCCAGCCGCTCAGGCGCTCCAGCTCGGAGCCACCCAACGTCCGGGCGTTCAGCGCGTCCAGCAGCGCGCCTTGCACGGCGCGCTCCGGCTCGGACAGCAGCGCGTCCAGCAGCATGCGCGTGGCGGTCTCCTGGGGCGCGGTGCGCAGGGCCCCCGCGGCGGCGGAGCGCACCTCGGGCGTCTCGCCACGCAGGTGGGGAGCGGCCAGGTCCATGACGCGCTCGGCGCGGCTGTTGCCCAGCGCGCGAAGGGAGTGCTCCAGCGACTCGGCGCTGTCCGCCCGCGCCAGGGCGTCCTCCAGCGGGCGCAGGAGCTCGGCCGCCACCGGGCTGCCCGCGGGCAGGTGCGAGACGACGGCGCCCAGGGCGTAGGCGGACGCGCGCTCGGTGGCGACGTCACCGGCGGCCTGGGCTTCGGTGTGCATCCGCGCCAGCAGCCGGCCCGTCTCGGGCTCCGGCTCGCGCAGGAACCCCGCGCGCTGGACCATCAGCCCGTGCGCGCCGGCGTGCTCACGGGCCTCCGAGGAGACAATCAGCTCGCGCAGCGTGGCCTGGGCCTGCGCGTGCCCGGCGCCAGCGAGCAGGTCCAGCATCAGCTCGCGCATCGCGGGGGACGTGCCCTGCTGGAGGAACAGTTGGCCCAGCTCGCCGGCCCGGTGGGGCTCCAGCTTGAGCGCGGCGATGGCCCGCCGCGCGAAGCTGCCCAGCTCCGGGATGCCGGCGGGGTCGGTGGCGGTCGCCAGCACCTGGAGCGCGGCGTCCACCGTCATGCCGTCCGCCTGGCTGGTCGTCAGCGCCAGCTCTTCGTCCCCCTCGAAGGCCACCTGCGACGGCGCGCGGACAAGGGGCTTGTCCTCCGTGGCCGGGGGCAGCGGCTGCTGCTGCCGCGAGGCGAACGCGAGGCGCAGGCGGACGCGCCGCGACACCAGCGGGCGGCCGTCGGTGTGCGTGGCGTCCAGGATTTCGTCATGGGACACGCCGGCCAGGAAGTCGTCCGGGTCCCGGTCGAAGTGCGTGAGCGAGCTCAGCGTCTGGCGGAAGGCCGGCGCCGTGGCGGCGGCCCGCAGGGACTGGTAGCGCGCGCGGCGGCGCGTCAGGCGCGCGGCCTCGCCGTCGAACTGGAAGCGCGCCTCCACCTCGCCCGCCTGCGTGGACTCGACGGCGCTCCACTCGGCGGCGTCGCGCAGCTCGGTGGGGAACAGCTCCGCCGCCAGCGTCTGCGCGACCTGACGGAACATGGGCGGCTCCGCGTCGGAGAACCGGACGGCCAGGAGCGCGCCCCGGGCGTCCAGCTCCAGCCACGCCGACGCCGTCTGGGGCAGGTGCGCCCGCACCGCCTCCGCATCAGGGAAGAGCGCCTGGCCGGAGAGCGTCGCGTCGTGCCGCTCCAGCCGCTTCACCGCCAGCCGCACGCGTGCGCCGTTCGCGCGGACCTCCAGCGCCTGGAGCGTCAGCTCGCCCTCCAGGCTCAGGGCGACGTCCATCGCCTGGGGCGCGTCCCCCTGCTGCGGGACGGGGAGCGCCACCCGCTGCAGGTCGTTCCAGATGAAGTGGTACGTGCGCGCCTCGCCCACGGTCCACCGGTACAGCGGCAGCCGGGAGGCGGCGGCGGGCGCGGCGGCGTCCACGGCCTCCGTCGCGGCGGAGTGGAAGTAGGACCACATGGGCACCGCGCCCGCGAGCAGCAGGGTGGTGGTCAGCGCGGCCGTGCGGACGGCGAGCCTCGAGCGACGCATGAAGGACTCCAGACAGGAAGGGAAAGGGGCCGCCGCGGCGGCGGATGGACACGCCGCGGCGGCCTGGGGTGACACGGACTAGTAGACGCGGACCAGCGGCAGCGACTTGGACTCGTCGTAGATGTTCCAGGTGTTGCCGAAGCCGTTCCAGCTCACGATGGTCACCTCGCCCTTCAGGAAGGCGAGCTCACCGAAGAGCTTGATGCTGCCGTCCAGGAAGCGCAGCTCGAGGTCGAGCTTCGACGAGGCCCGCAGGAACAGCGTGTTCGGGTTCGTCGGGTGCGAGGGCGAGCTCAGGTACAGGCCGATGTCGCCGTAGAGCGGCACGTTGACGCGGGTGATGAGCAGCTCACCCCTCACGCCCACCTGGAGGCCCGGGACGCCGATGCCCACGGACGCGAAGCCCTTGACCGCGGCGAACGGGGTGATGGTCCCGTACAGGTCCACGCCCAGCAGGTCCTCTTCACACCTGCGGCTGACCGCGCCGCCAATGTTCATCTTCACGCCCGCCTCCGCGGACAGGCCGCCCTGCACCGTGACGGGGACGAAGACGATGACGAAGGTCGTGGAGGCCTTCGCGGCGTCGCTCTCGAAGACGGGCTTGCCCTCGTAGAAGGTGACGCGCAGCGGATGGTGCTGGTCGTGGCTGTAGAGGGAGATGCCCAGCACGCGCGCGTCCAGCTTGAGGCGGATGCCGTTGCCCTCCGTGCCGGCCTCGCCGCTCACGTGCGCCACCTCGTGACGGGTGGAGCTGAACACGTTGGCGTAGGCGTTGAACTCGCCGTAGAGCCGCACGTCGCTGTCACACCAGGCGCCCCCGGCCTTGTTGCGCAGGTCCGAGCCCGGCTGGAGGTACTCCCAGCCCGCCGTGTAGTCGTAGCCGCCGCCAAAGGTGGCATCGCCCGCGTAGCCGCTGTCGCTGGACTCCCCGCCGTGCCGGACCTCGGCCGTGGGCGGGTTCGTCGGCGTGTCCAGTCCCTGGATGTATTGGCCGTAGATGGCGATGTACTTCGCCAGCAGCGACGAGGAGAGGGTGTAGTCCTTCTGGTCCAGACCCTCCACCTTGAGCTTGTCCGCGTTGCGCACGAAGCTCTCCGGCCCGAAGTCGTTGCCCGTCAGGAAGAGACACGCCTGCAGGTCGGCCTCGCGGCGCGGGGCCATGGCGGCCTCCAGCATCGTCTTGTAGCGGCGGGGGCTCCAGTCACACACCGTGGGGCCCCGGGCGTCGAGGCAGCCGTCCTTCTGCGCCTTGACCAGCGACGCCTCGATGGCCTTGTCCAGCCCGTACAGCCGCTCCGCGGTCTGCTTGTCCAGCTCCTCCGTCTTGTGGTCACGCGCGCGGAGAATCTTGGAGGCCCGCTGCCACTCCGCGTAGACGGCGGCGCGCTGGTTCAGCAGCGCGGAGAAGGACTCCTGCTCCACCTGGGCGTGGTTCAGCACGTCATCGGGGACCTGGCTGAACTGCTCGGACTGCTTCTCGTGCCACTCGTCGGACGGGGTGACCCAGTTGCGCGCCTCCACGTTGTCGGCCAGCTTCGCCGCCTCGGACTTGAAGACGTAGCCTTCAATGCCCTTCGGGTAGGGGCCGGGCGTGAAGCGGAAGTACGCGTTCTTCGCCGTGCGCTGCTCGCCCCAGATGGGGGCCAGCTTCGCCTGGTCCCGGCTGTAGAGGGTGCGGTGCGCGATGCCGCCCTTGTCGAAGGCCGCCTTGAAGAAGGCGCGGTAGTCCTCGCCGTAGCGCCCCGCCTCCCGCTCGAAGCGGCTGAAGTCGAGATACTTCTCCTCGACGAACTCCTGGCAGGACGTCACCTGGGTGCCGTCCTTCTCCCAGCTCCGAATCCGGGACAGGTAGGCCTCCTCGTCCTTCGACAGGTTCTCCAGGTTCTTGCGGTAGAGAATCTGCCCCTTGAGCACCTGCCCCATGATGCTCTGGTCCATGCCCTGGAAGCGCGTGCGCTTCGGGACGTGGGCCTGGTAGGCCACCGTGTCCACCCCACCGCCCAGCTCCTCGGGCAGCAGCGCCAGGCGCTTGGGAGCTGCCTCCCAGCCCGCCTTCCACTCCGCCTCCACCAGGTCCTGGCAGTACGCGTCGTGGACGCCGCCGCAACTGCTGGCGCGGTAGTCGACGTCCACGCACTGCTGCAACGTGGGCTTGGGGCAGTCCTGCGCGAAGCTCGCGGGCGCGGCCAGCACCGTGGCGGACAAGCCCGCCCAGCGAAGCTGACGGCGTAGCTGTTTCGTGTGTTTCCGCTGATTCATGTAGCGCATCGTCCTTGTTGAGGGACCGGCTCCGGGCTCGGCCCGGCGGGGGCCCAGAGCACGGCGCGTGCCGGAGGCGCTCCACCCGCGCTCCAGAGGGAGGCCACGGGGAGCGCGAGGACACGCGGGCAACAAGGGGATGCGAGGTGTTGTCTGCGAAGCTACGGGCGCGGGCGGCGGCCAGGCCACCCGCGCCCCTGCTGCGTCAAGCGGCTACTCGACGGTCCACGTCACGGTGCCGCTGCAGCTGTTGCTGGAATAGCAGCCAGCGCGAATCTGCAGGGTGGTGGCGGTGGTCGCCTGGTAGGACAGGGTGGAGCCCAGGCCGCCGCCACAACCGTCGTCATTCGCGGCCACCTGCGTGGTGCCGTTGAAGAGCCGCAGGTAGGTGTCGCCGGAGTAGCTGCCGCAGGTGCTGACGGTGATGCTCTGGCCCGCGGCGATGTCGACCGACTCGTTGACGGTGTTCCGCTGGGCGCTGTTGGTGTTGCTGGCGCTGAAGTTGAAGCTGCCCGTGCTGGGCTCGGGCTCCGGGTCGGTGCCCGTCAGGGTCCAGGCGACGCTGCCGCTGCAGCTCCCCGTGGAGTAGCAGCCGGAGATGATGGCGAAGTCGCCGTCGGTGGTGGCGGTGTAGGTGATGCTGGAGCCACGGCCGCCGCACGCGTCGTCGTTGACGGCCACCTCGACGCCAGCGGGGTTGCGCAGGCGCAGGAACGTGTCACCGGAGAACGAGGCGCCCGTCAGGCCGCACGTGGCGATGGTGAGGGTCTGCCCCGACGTCATCGCGATGGAGTAGTTGGTGGTGTTCTGCTGCGCGCTGTTGGTGTTGCTGGCGGAGTAGGTGAACGGGTTGCTCGGCGCCGGCGGAGGGGGCGGGGGCGGCGGCGGCGGCGGGGGCGGCTCGGTGGTGCCGCACAGGCGCATGCTGGCGTTGACCGCGCAGTAGTCGTCGATGGCCGGACGCACGTAGGTGATGTCCTCACCCCGGCAGCCCGTGTCCGTGCACTGGTTCACGACGCGGCAGCCGCCCTGGCTGACGTAGTCCGTCTCGCCGCGGACCAGGATGCCGGCCACGGTGAAGGTGTCATTCTCATAGACGCCCGAGCCCGAGTTGCCACCGAAGGTGTCGGTGTTGGCGATGAAGTAGTCCCCGGTGCTGGAGCGGGCGTCACGCACCCAGCCGCCGTCATCAATCTTGAACGGGATGCCGCTGCCGGAGCCAATCACCGTGACGCCCGTGTTCACCGGCAGGGGCGCGCTGCCCGGGCGGATGGGCGCGGGCTCGAAGCGCGGCGCGGCCGAGCGGTCCAGCCGGACGATGGCGTAGTCCAGGTTGCGGCCGTTCACCGTGCCGAGCTGGCGCGTGACGACGGACTGGCAGGAGAAGATGTCCTGCGTCGTCACCGTCCGCAGGCCCGTGGCCGACGTGCGGTAGAAGTTGAAGACGAAGCGCGTGTTCGAGCAGTCCGACGCGCTGATGCAGTGCCCCGCGGTGAGCACCAGGTCGTCGTCGATGAGCGTCCCGGAGCAGAACGCCGAGGTCGGGTCGTCCAGGAAGCGCTGCGTGGAGCAGAGGTTGTAGGCGCTCTGCAGCCGGGCCCCGGTGAAGGTGACGTTGTTGGGATTGGAGGCGTTGAAGTCCGACGGATTCATCAGCGCCACGGTCGACTTCTCCGCGCGCTCACGCAGCGCCGCGTGGTTCGTATAGGCGTAGACGTCCGTGCGGTGGTCCGCGCCGTAGACGACCTCCCGCTCCTGCACTCCCACCTCAGGGGACTTCTCGTCCCCGGAGTCCATTTCGGGAGCCGGGCCACACGCCGCGACCGACACGGAACACAAGAACGCGCCGAACAGCTTCCGGCGCAGGGGGATACGGGTGATGCGCATAGGCGACCACTCCTGCGGATGAGGGCCCGCCAGAAAGGACGGGCGAGCGGCACTCTACGCCCGGCCCTGACATCATTTCACGCAATTCAGTTACAAATTGAACAAGCCAACAAACCCATCAAAAACTTATTACTTGGCTTCACCGCCGTATGCATTTTCGAGCAACACCTCGCTGCGCGTGCCCGCGGCCTTGGCCGCCTCGACGTCCAGGCCCTCGCCGTGGCCCCGGCCGCGGCCCTCGAACACCAGGGCTGCGCCGTTGAACGACGCCGTGCGCGGGCATGACGGCAGCTTCAGTCCTGCGCGCAGCACGTCACACGGAAGGGAGCGCGCGGACTCGAAGGTCGCGGCGCCCTCCGTCTCGGTGCGCAGGTAGTTCACCCGCCCCGCCTCGAAGCGCAGCGACACCAGCCCGCGTCCCAGCAGGCGCTCCACCTCGGCGCGGGGCCGCGACTGCCTCCAGGGCGCCTCCCCGCCCTGGGAGAAGTTCAACCACCTGCGCCACTTCAGCGGCGCCATCCCCAGGGCCTTCGCGTCCTCGGAGCGCACGCGCACGGTGCCGCGGAAGGCCTGGCAGTGCGTGGTGTCACAGACGGGGCGCCGTGGGTGGCGGCTGTGGCTGTGTTGCTCGTTGTGCGCCACCACCCGCGCCAGCGCCACGCGGGCCTCGCCCGTCAGCGTCACGTCCTCGGCGGCCACCACGCCCGCGGTGTATTGCAGCCGCGTGGTGCGGAAGACGAAGTCGGAGCCGCGCCGCGCCTTCATCGCGCTGGGCGTGGTGGGGACCCCCGGCGGTGGACGGTACGGCGGCGGCGTGGAGGTGATGAAGACGCCCGCGTAGTCACGCCCTTCGTCCGGACCGCCAGGGAAGCGCACGCGCCAGGGCGCGCCCAGGCACACCGCCGCGCCGCGCTTCGTGAGCGAGGCCAGCGGCGCCCAGGCCTCCGCGCCCAGGCGCGGCACCCCGCCCTCCAGCGCGAAGCCGGCGCCAGCGCACCGCGCCTCCACGTCACCCGGCGGCAACAGCCCCAGCACCTGCACGCGCGCGGCCTCCAGCCCGGCCTGCTTGCGCGCGCGCGCCAGCGCCCTGGGCACCTCCTCCGCGAACTGGCGAGGCATGGCCCCCGGCCGCATCACCACCACCACGAGGTCTGTGTCCACGGCGGCAATCCAGCCGAACTGGGGCCGGCTCGCCGCGTCGCGCACGGTGCCCGTCTTGGTGGCCACGCCCGCCAGCGCCTTCGACGCGGGCAGCTCCGCCAGCGTGCCGCGCGCGGCGTTGTCCGCCAGCAGCGCCACCACGTCCGGCCGGGCCTCGGCCAGCAGCCGGTAGGCCTGCGCCACGCCCCAAGGGGACACGGCCAGCGTGGAGCGCAGCCCTATCGCGTCCGCCATGTCGTCCGGCGAGCCCGTCAGCCCCACCGCGCGCAGCACCGGCCCCCACGCGCCGAAGGCCCTGGGCGCCGAGCCCCGCGCCTCCCAGTCCAGGAAGTAGCCATTGCACGAGCGCAGCAGCGCGGTGCGCGCGTCCACCTTCGCCGGCAGCCCGGCCCCACACGCCCACTCCTGGACGCCCGCGCGCGGCGGGAGCACCGGGTGCGCCGCGCCGGCCGCGTACAGGAAGGGCTTGAGCACCGAGCCATACGGCAGCGCGCGCCGCACGTCGCCCTCCGCCAGCAGCACCTCGCCCGAGTGGCGGCTCACCACCACCGTGGCGGGCTTCGCCTCGCGCACGCCCACGCCCGCCAGCTCGTCGATGGACAGCGGCGACGCCCACCGCGCGCCGTCCTGGCACTGTCGCAGCCTGCGCGACAACGCCGGGGGAAAGCCCGTGGACTCATCCAGCAGTCGCGCCAGCGCGCGCCGGGCCCGGGAGGTGTCCACCGCCGGCGCCGCCGCCAGCTCCGCCGCCGCGCGGGACAGCGACAGGTAGGGCCCCTCCCGCCACGCGGGCAGCTCGCCGCTCACCGCCAGGGCGAAGGCTTCGTGGAAGAGGCGGTCCTCGCTGGCCTGGGGACACGCCCACCACAGGAGCTGGTGCGCCAGCTCGTGCCGGAGCGCCAGCCGCAGCCGCGCATCCAGCGCGCCCGGCGTGTTCTGCCGCAGCTCCACCAGCCCCGGGCGTCCCTGGCCGTTTCGCTGGGGCGTCAGCGCCGCGCCCTTCTGGAGGACGATGGAGGCCGGAGGCTTCACCGGGGCGCCTCCCGCCTCCTGGACGTAGCGCGTCTCCAGCGCCTTCCAGGCTCCCTCCGCCTCGCGGCGCAGCTCCGCCTCGGGCGTCACGTCGCCGCGGGTGACGAAGGTGGGGGTGGCCGCGAGCAGCACGGCCACCGTGACGGCCAACCCCATGGACTACAGGTCGCCCTGGCGCTTCTTGGAGGGCACCACCTTCAGCGAGTCCGCGGCCGTCCGCCCGTGGATGCTGGCGGCGTACATGTCCTCGATGCGCGCGGGCGGCGCGGAGAAGGTGCCGGCGAACTGCGCGCGCAGCACGTAGCCCACGGTGCGCGGGCTGTCGCTCCACCACGCCGGCTCCTCGAAGAAGAAGGTCGCCCGCTCCGGGTCGAGCACGCGGCGCTTGAGCGCCTCGGGCACCAGCGGCAGCGCGTGCGGCGGGCCGCGGAAGGCCTTGTCCTCCTGGAGCGGCACGAAGCCCGCGGGCACCGCGTCCTCCACCACGTAGTACGCGGAGCGCACGCGGTGGTCGCCGCGCGCGTCCAGCGTCAGCTCCACGTAGACCTCCTCGCCCTGGGCCACGGTGTCACCGGCGGAGAGCCGCACCTTCCCGCCCTCGCGCAGCGCGTAGTAGGCGCGCTGGATGGACATGCCCTCCGCCTTCGGCTGCACGGCGGACAGCGGGGTGCGCGTGGTGGCGCGCAGCGTGGCCACGCCGTCGAAGCCGCCCACGTCCACGGCGCGGGTGCCCGGCTCCAGCACCGCCACCAGGCCCAGGCCACGCGGGGCGAACTTCACCGGCGCCTTCACGCCCTTCACCTCGGGCGCCTTCATGCCCCGCATCGCCTTGGCGTCGCGCTCCAGCAGCCACAGCGAGTGCAGGAGCGCGGTGCTCCGGTCGAAGGTGGACAGGCCGGGCTCGGACAGCAGCTCCAGGATGCGGCGGCGCGCGCGGGTGACGTCCAGCGTGCCGAACGAGGCCGCGTGTGCGGCGATGGCCGTCATGCCCACGCGGCGCAGCGGGAAGCGGAAGAAGGCCTCGGACTGCTCCAGCGGCTGGCCCGGCTTCAGCGAGGCCAGCGTGGCGTAGCCCTGCGCGCTGCGCGCCACCAGCGCATTGACTTGGGACTGGAGCGCGGGCTCCTTCATGACGCCCGCCTTCTCCGCGGCCAGCACCGCCAGGGCCAGCGGGTACAAGTCCCCGCCCTCCGCGCCCTGCACCAGCGCCCGCACGCGCGCGGCCTGCTTGGGGCCCTCCAGCCGCGCCAGCACGTAGGCGCGGGTGGCGTCGTACTCGGGCGGCAGGCCCTCCTGCGCCTCCAGCCAGCGCGCGCTCTCCACGATGCGCGGGTCGGCGCGGTCCACCAGCCCCGCCTCGGCCGCGTAGGCCAGGCCGTCCAGCGCGATGAGCGTCAGCGGCAGGCTCGGCGTCTCGTAGCCGCCGAACCAGGTGAAGCCGCCGCCCTTCACCGACAGGTCGAGGATGCGCGCGGTGCCCTGCACGGAGCGGCTGCGCGCCTCCGCCAGCAGCGCCTGCGTGTCCGTGTCCAGCTTCGCCAGCGCGCCCGCCTTCTGGAGCACCTGGTACACCGCCACGTTGGGCACGGTGGTGGACACGAGCTGCTCCAGGCAGCCGTAGGGGTACGTGAGCAACTCGCGCACGTTGGACAGCGCCGCGTCCACGATGGACGGCTGCAGCACCAGCTCCACGCGCGCCAGCGTCGCCTCCCTGGGCGCGGGCACCTCCAGCGCGCCGCCGCCCCAGGCGCTCACCTTCACCTCGTCCTCCACCGCCGCGGGCCCCACCTCGAAGCGCTTGAGGTCCTTCAGCGGGTCCTTGCCGCCAGCGACGTTCACCATGAGCTGCGCGGCGCCGGTGGACGCGGCCTTCAGCGTCAGCGGCACCACCTGCTCACCGCCCTTGGCCAGCTCCACCTTGTGCGCGGCCTGGTCCGCCTTCAGCGCGCCCAGCGACGCCAGCTTCACGTCCAACAGCTGGCTGGCCGGCGACTTCTCCCCGGCCGACAGGCGCACGGAGGCGAGCGCCTCGTCGCCTTCACGCAGGAACTGGGGCAGCGCGGCGTAGAGGTTGAGGCCGCCGCGCGTGGCGAACTCGGAGGTGCCCTCGCCGAAGCGGCCGGAGGTGTCCGCCGCCACCGCCGTCACCACCCACAGCGTCTGGTTGGAGGGCAGCGTGAAGCGCACCGTGGCGCGGCCGTCCCGGTCCGTCACCACCGCCGGGTCCCAGTGCGCGGTGTCGCGCTCCAGGTCCTTCGTCTGGCGGCTGGGCGGCTTGATGGAGGCGAAGGCGTGGTCCGGCAGGCCCGCCAGCTTCCGCGCCAGCGCCTCGCCGTAGCCGTAGCCCTGGAACTCCGCCGAGAAGAAGTTGGACACGTTGTTGCGCGCCGGCGGGTAGAAGAAGTCCAGCACCTTGGGGCGGAACTCGCTCTGGATGGCGTAGACGGCCTTGTCCACCACGCCCACGGAGAGCTGCGCGACGACGCCGCGGCCCTCGTGGTCCACCACGCGCACGTCAATGGACTGCTCGGTGAGCGGCGTGGCCTCCGCGCGGCGGGGCTGCAGCTCCACCGTGAGGGTGCGCTCGCGCGGAATCACCCGGAAGGCCACCGTGCGCTCCTCCCAGCGGCCCGTGGCCGTGGGGTACGCGACGGACGCGTACACCGCGCTGCCGAAGCGCTTCTCCACGTTGAAGCTGTGCACCAGCGTGCGGCCGGTCAGCTCCACCACCTGCGTGTCGTAGAGCGACGCGCCCGTCAGCGTCACCCACACCGGGCCCGCGTCACGGCCGCCCGAGCCCCAGCTGTCCGGCATCAGCGCCACCAGCTTCGCGGTGTCACCCGGCGCCAGCGTCCCGGACAGCGAGGCCAGCGTCAGGTTGGGCACGCGCGCCACCGGCTCGTCCGCGCCGCCGATGACGAGCAGCGACTCCTCGCCCTGCCACGTCTCCCCGTTCTTGTCCTTCACCACCACGCGCGCCAGCACGGTGCCCACGTCCGAGGTGGGGACCTTCTCACGGTGCGTGCCGTCCGCCGCCGTGGAGAAGGAGCGCTTGCCCAGGCGCGTCTCCGCGCCATCCGCCTTGCGCAGCACGAACTCCACCTCGCCCTGCGTCACGCCGTAGGGCTTGCCCGACAGCGTGGTGGCGCGCACCGCCAGCGTCGCGTCGCCGCCCTTGGCCACCACCGCGTCGGAGTAGCGCGCCAGGCCCAGCACCTCCACCTTCGACAGGAAGAAGGCGGACGTGGCGTTGGCGAAGGTCTCCTGGTCGTCCCGGGCGCGCACGGTGAGCGTGTACCGGTACGGCAGCCGCTCCTCGCCCGCGGCCAGCGCCGGCACCGCCACCTCGACTTCGGCCTCGCCGTTGGCGTCGAAGCCGCTGGCGCTGGACCACGGGTCGTCATACGCGCCGCGCGCCTCCACGGAGGAGTACAGCCGCTCCGGCACGCTCAGCCGGCCCTCCGTGGTGGAGGCGCTGCCGTACGTCACGTCGCTGCCCTGGCCGCCCTTGCCGGCGTCGTCCACCCAGGCGGGCGCGTCCAGCAGGCTCCGGTAGAGGAACACCTCGTACTTCGTGTCGTCGGGCGCGCCACCGGCGTAGCGGCGGGCGCGCACCTTCGCGCGCAGCGTCTGCCCCGGCACCACCGTCTCCGACGCGGGCTCCATCTCCAGATAGAACGTGGGCTTCACGTAGTCCTGCACGCGGGCCTCGCCCTGGTGCGGGTGGCCGTCCACCTCCGCCTCCACGCGCAGCACGCCGGTGCCCAAATCGTCCGGCACCTTCAGCGTGCCGTGGAAGGCGCCGAACGCGTCCACCGCGGCGCGCGTGGTGAGCGCGCGGCCCTCCTGAGACACGAGCTTCACCTGCACCTGGCGCTTCTTGGGCATGAAGAGGCGCGCCAGGAAGGTGTCCGGCTGGCGCACCACGCCGCGGAACTTCACCTCGTGGCCCGGCTTGTAGATGGGCCGGTCGCTGTAGATGAACACGTCCGGCGCCACCGCCAGCGCGGAGTAGAAGTCCGTGTCGACAATGGCCGTGTCCCCGCCCGCCGTCGCCGTGGCGATGACGCGCGGCTCCGACACCTCCAGCGTCACCTCGCCCTTCGCGTTCGTCTTGCCGGCCGGGCCCTTGCCCCTGGGCAGGTACACCTGCACCTCGGCGCCCTCGCGCGGCTGCTGGTCCCGGCCCGCCACGCGCACCAGCACCTGGCCATCCGTCTGCTTGAGCTGCACCGTCAAGTCACTGACGACCAGCACCACCTGCCCCTCCACGCGGCCCTGCACCAACTGCAGCACGTAGGTGCCCGCGGGCAGCGGCGCCAGCGTGACGCGGCGCTCCTGGAAGCCGCTGGGCTCCCGGACCTCGAAGCCGGGGACGTTGAAGTCGCGCTCCGCGCCGCCCAGGTCCAGGTTCAGCCACTGGCTGCGCGCCACCGTGAAGCCGGGCGGCACGCCCACCAGGCGCTCCGGGCCCTCGGCCACCCGGGCCAGCGGCTCACCCGAGCCCCGCGCCTCCGGTGGACGCGGCATCACGTCCCCCACCGCGTCTCGGAAGGCCGGGTTGAGCGTGTCCAGCAGGAACATGCCCGGCGTGCGCACCGCGTTGAAGCCGCGGCTGAGCGCGCGGCCCGGGTTCTTCAGCGTGGGCGGCGTCTGGTACGCGCGCCGCAAGTCCCCCTGGGCGCGGATGAAGGCGTCCAGGTTCTCCGGCTTGAGGACGCGCAGCTCGACGGGGCCCTTGTCCTCGAAGGCGACGTCCACCGCCACCGGCTCCTGGGTGCCGTAGGCGCGCGGGACGGTGATGTAGAGCGGCTTGGCCAGGGCCACGCCGGACAGCATGAGCGCGGACAGGGCCGCCAGTCGGATGAGGCACTTCATGACCCGAAACCTCCAGGAACCAGCGAGTCCCCCTGCACGGTGCCGCGCAGGCCCAGGTACGGCAGCGACTCCAGGTCGCCGCGCGCCGCTTCGATTTCCGGGGGCGCCGCGCTCGGCATGGGCGCGTTGCGGCTGACCCGGAACTCGGACAGGTAACCATCCATGGTGAGCCCGCTGAGCAGCCGGCCCGTGTTCACCCCGAAGGCCACCGAGGTGGGCGCGCGCAGCCCCGCCACCACCGGGCCCGCCGCGTTGAGCAGGTTGGGCCGCTGGCCGGCGCACGCCTTGCGCAGCCGCTCCAGCTCCGCCTCGTTGGACGCCAGCACCACGTGGTTGCAGTGGGTGCCGCGCACCAGCCGGTTGGAGCCACCGGAGAACAGGCCCTCCAGCGCGGCCGCGTCGTCGGTGCGGCCCCACAGCACGGCCAGCTCCACCGGCAGCTTCGCGTCCCCGCGCGGCGTCCACACCAGCGCCACCTGGCGCGTGCGCGTGGGGCCCTTGCCGCCGCCCGCCTCCCAGTAGGCCTTGAGCGTCTGGGCGTCCAACGACTCCGGCAGTTTGAGCTGGAAGGCCAGCAGCACCGGCGTGTCCTCCGGCACCAGCTTGAGCAGGTCATCGGACAGGGGCGCGGCGTCCAGGCGCGCGGGGCCGTCCATCAGCTCGCCCGCGATGCCCCGGCCCACCAGCCGCCCCGCCTCCACGCCAAACTGGAGCCGCGTGCCCGGGGCCAACCCCACCACGCTGGACAGGAGCTGCACCTCGCGGCCGTAGGCCGCCGCGTCATAGCCCAGCTCCACGTCCACGCCGTCCTCGGCCTCCAGCGCCGGCAGCTCCGCGCACAGGCCGTGGAGCACCGCCACCGGGTGACGCGCGAGCACCAGGCGGTCCCGCAGCCGCCCCGCCCACAGCGTCTGCTCCGCCACCAGCCAGCGCTTCAGCTCGTAGGTGGCCTCCGCGCCGCCGCCGGGGCAGTGCGGCGCCGTCATGCCGCCGCGGCTGGCCACGCTGTCCAGCGCCTCGTACGCGGACGTGGCGGCGCGGCCCGGCTTGGGGAGGATGAAGGCCGGCGTGCTGGCCCGCGCGTCACCGGCGAACCACGTCACGCGGAACGGCGCGTCCAGGAGCTGGCCCGCGAAGAGGTCCAGCACCGCGCCCTTGAAGTCCGCCTGGAGGTCCTCGCCGGTGGAGCCGAAGAAGGCGGCCCACGCCCCGACGAAGCCCTGGCCCAGCGGCTTCTGGAGCTGCTCGCGCAGCCACGCGTTGGAGGCCAGCGCGTCCCGCACCTTGCCCGGCTGGTGTACGTCCACCCAGAGGGCGGAGGGCGCGGCGGTGCCGGGCACCTCCAGCGGCTTCATCGAGGGCTCGGGCATGCCGTCCACGCCAGCCCCCGCGCTGGGCGGCCCCTTGCGCTCGCCGCCGAGCAGGTTCGTCACCGTGCCGCCGCCATCGCGGGACTCGCCGCTGCGCCGGCCCAGGAAGAAGGCTCCGGCCACGGCGCCGCCCACCAGGACAGCCACCACGCCGATGAGCAGCGCCTTGGGCGGGCCACTCTTGGGAGATGTCATGACATCCACTCCTTGAAACGGAAGAAGCCGAGGAAGGAAGCGTTCCGAGGCACCGGGCGCCACTCCAGCGGCGCCTCGGTGGCCAGGTTCTGGAGGACGCCGGTGCGCACCGCGGCGCCCTTCTCCCCCGGGTGGTAGACGACGCGCGCGGGGGCGTGGGCCCGGTCCTCCGGGCGCACCACCAACATCAGATGGAAGATGGGGCCCGCGTCCTGCTCCTGGCGGAAGGCGAGCACGTCGCCGGTGCGCAGCGACTCCCGGGTGGCGTCGTCGCGGCCGAGGAGCTGGAAGTTCCGCTGGAGCAGCACCTCCGCGTCCGCGAAGTCCGACGGGCGGCCCCGGCCGTCGCGCCACAGCGGCGTGGACAGGCGCTCCGGAGCGACCTGCTTGTACGCGGAGCGGAAGGCGAAGCGGATGAGGCCCGCGCAATCCCGCTGGTCCGGGTGCCACGCGGCGTCCTGCTCGCGGACCTGCGCCAGGGCCACGCGCGCCACGATGCGGCGGAGCAGCACGTCGCGCGCCTCGGACGCCGGGGATGGCTCCGCATCGTCGGGCCTCGCGGCGGCTGGCGCGGGAACAGGAGGCGGCGCCGTCGATGCGGATGCGTTCGTCCGCACACGGGCCTCGCCAGACGCGGACGCATGCGCCCACACGCCCGCCGTTCCGGACGCGGACGGCGCGGACGTCAGGCCCCCGGCCGCGCCGCTCGACAGGGGCGCGGACGCGTGGAGCAGCAGGAGCACGGGAAGGACGCGGCGCATGGCGGTGGCACCCAAGGACGGAGGCATCACTACTCGCCTTCGCCGTCCCCGTTGGACTGGAGCGCCTTGAGGGCGTCGTCCAGGTTCTTCGGCCACGCGGCGTGCTTGGGCCGAGGGTCCTGCGACGGCACGTACACCTCCGCCTGCCCGTCGCCGAGCACGTTCACCCAGGCCAGCACGCGGGTGGTGCCCGGCGTGGCCAGGGGGATGCGCACCATGCGGCGAATCTCGTTGGGCGTGCCCTCGAAGAGCGCCAGGTTCAGCGTGGCCACCGTGTGGGCCTTGTCGCCGCTGGGCCAGTAGTTGGTGGCCACCAGGTACACGCCCTTGGGCGGCGCGCGGTGGATGTACAGGTACGGCCCATACGCGGGCTGGTCGAAGTCACCGCCCTGCGAGTTGAGGAAGAAGGTGCCGCCGGACGGGCTCGCGGTGTCGGCCCAGTACACGTGCGCCATCTTCTTCACGTCGAGGGTGCCTCCCGCGGCGCTGGCGTCCGTGGGCTCGTAGAGGTGCAGGTCGGTGTACACGCCGTCGGTGTCGCTGGTGAGCACCACCTTGAAGGGCACCGGCGGAATCTGCGCGTAGCTGGTGGCCTGGGCGCGCGCGGTGCCGGCCTGGTTGGTGGCCATCACCGTGACGATGTTCTTCCCGCTGGCGGCGGGGAACTTGCGGCTGAAGCGCCCCCGGTACGTGCGCATCAGGTAGCGGTCGCCGTTGATGGAGACCACCACCGGGTCGATGGTGGTGTCGCTGACGGTGCCCTCGATGAGCATCATCCGGTCCACCGTCCAACCACCCGACGGCGCGGACAGCGTGACGACAGGGAGCGTCTTGCCCTTGCCAATGGGCACCCCCTGCTGACGGGGATTGGCGGCGGGCGTCTGCGCCAGCAACACGGCGAGGAGGACAGGCAGCATCACGCGTCCTTGAGGAAAGGAGGTCCGCGAGCGTTCGCGGGCGGACAGACTGCGGCAGCAGTGCCCTCCTTTTCAAGTCGCCTGCCAGCCCTCCCGGGCGGCCTCCCCCATGGGAAAGCGACACCCGTGTGGGCGGCGAGCCACGCCTGGCTGCCTGCTCGTGTGGCGGCGGCCACACTCCCCACCTTCCGAGAGGCGCCACACGCGGTGGGAAACCAGGCCCACCGCGTGTCGGCGGTCCCTCAGGACGCCGTCGGGCTCGGCGCCTCGGCTGCTGCCGGCGCGGCCTGCGCTTCCTTCTTCTCCTCGGCCTTCGGCTCGGCCTTCTCCTCGGGCTTCGCCTCGGCCTTCTCCTCCGGCTTCGGCTCGGCCTTCTCCCCGGCGCCGCCGCTGGCAGCCGCCGGCTTGCCCGCGCCCGGGGCTCCCGGCGGAGGCGTGCGCTTGACGGAGGCGGCGGCCTGACGCACCAGCTCGCGGGCCTTCTGGGCCACCTTCGGCGTGGGCGCGAGGATCATGAACATCAGACGCCCTTCCATGCGGGGCATCTGCTCCACGACGGCCACGTCCTTCAGGTCCTTGGCCACGTCGTCGAGGATGGCCGTCCCCTGCTCCTTGTGCGTGATTTCACGCCCGCGGAACTGGATGACGACCTTCGCCTTGTTCCCGTCCTCGATGAACCGGCGGGTGTTGCGAACCTTGAACTCGTAGTCGTGCTCTTCCGTCTTCGGACGGAGCTTCACTTCCTTGAGCAGGACCGTGACCTGGGCACGCTTCGCTTCCGAGGCCTTCTTCTTCTCCTCGTACTTGAACTTGCCGTAGTCCATGATCTTGCAGACCGGAGGACTGGCCATGGGGCTGATCTCGACGAGGTCGAGCCCCTCGGTCCGGGCGCGATCCAGGGCCGCCTCGAGAGGCATGACCCCGAGCTGGCTACCGTCAGAGCCGACGACGCGGACCTCACGGGCACGGATACGACGGTTGGTTCTCTGGTCGCGGCTCCCGCCGCGGCTGCTTCTCTGTTCGCGAATGATGGTGACTCTCCTCCGAATTGGGTTTCAGGCCTGCCCACCCAAAGGTGTGGCCGGCAGGTCCGCGACAACAAGGGACCGTACACACATGTGAAGCGCCCCGCCCTACCTGGGACCCACGCCCGGCAGTGTAACCCGCGGGCGCAGGAGTGCATCCCAGTGCCCGCTCGCCCGGCAGGAAGGGGAGCCCTGGGTGAACTTTCCTCTTTGGGGGACGGTAACGCCAGAGATAACGCCCAAGCCGTCCACCTGCCCTGGAACCATGCCCCCAATGTACCCCCCAAACGGCGCCTGGGGGGCGGGACTGGACTCGGCCCCAGGGGCCGGGAATTGCCGGGTGGGAAACAAACGGGCGTGGACGGAACGTCCCCGCCCCGCCGGACAGCCCGTCACGGGAGGAGGCCCACGCCCCGCTCCGCCCATTCGCTGCCCGGGGTGGTGCGCAGGTCGTCCACGGGCAGGGGCAGCCGCTCCCCCATGCGCCCGTCAGGTCACGCGCGGCTCGCAGGGGCCGCGATGGATGTGCGAAACCCGGAGCATGAAGCGACATGCCCCGGCCACCGAGCGCAACCGCGAGCCCCTGCTCGCCGTCCTCCGCGAAGTCCTCCCCGCCACCGGCAGGGTGCTGGAGGTGGCCAGCGGCACCGGCCAGCACGCGGCCTGGTTCGCCCGCGCGCTGCCACACCTCACCTGGCAGCCCACCGACGTGGATGCCGAGTCCCTGGAGAGCATCGAGGCCTGGCGCGCCGGTGAGGACCTCCCCAACCTGCTGCCGCCGCGCCAGCTCGACGCGAGCGCGGCGTCCTGGCCACAGGCGGACGCGGACGTCATCCTCAACGTGAACATGATTCACATCTCACCCTGGGCGGCGTGCCAGGGCTTGATGCGGGGCGCGGGCCGCGTGCTGCCCCCCGGCGGGCTGCTCATCCTCTATGGCCCCTACTTCGTCGAGGGCCGGCAGACGGCCCCCAGCAACCTGGAGTTCGACGCCTCCTTGCGCGCCCGGAATCCGGCGTGGGGCGTGAGGACGCTGGAGGCCGTCACCGCGGAGGCCGCCCTGAATGGGCTGGAGCGCGAGCGCGTGGTGGACATGCCCAGCAACAACCTCACCGTGGTCTTCCGCAAACCCCGCCCCCCGGGGTCCCCGCGCTGAAGGGCCCGCGACACCGCGACGGCGGACTGAGGACCGCCGCACAGGCCCGCGGCGCAAGGGCCCTTCACGCCCACGCCCCGCGCCACTACCCCCACCCGGTGGCGTGACGGGGTCGGACGAGGGGGGACAGCATGCCGGAGGAATCAACCCAGGCGCCCGCGCCGGAGGCCGCGCCGTTCGCCTCGGCCCTCCGTGCCCGTGAGGCGCCCGCGCGAAGCCGTCAGCGACTCCTGGCGCTGGTGCTGGCCGCCACCGGGCTGCACGCCGCGGCGCTGCTGGGCCTGGCCTCGCTGTGGCACGGCGCTCCGCGGCGGCGCGAAGGGGACGCCCACCAGGGTGAGGTCCTCGTGCTCCGGCTGAGCGCCGTCCCCCCGGCCCCGCGCGCGGGTGACGTCGTCCAACCCACGCCCCCGCCGCCCCGGCCCCGCGCCGCGCGCAGGCCCCGGCCCTCGCGAGCGCCCCCGCCGCCCCGGGCCACCGCGCCTCCGAGCACGCCCGAGCCGCTGTCCGTCGGGCGCCCCGCCGGCATCGCGTCCCAAGGCGGCGGCAGCCTGGCCGAGCGCGCCGTGGCGGGCATCACCCAGCGCGCCCTGGGAGCGGAAGTCACCGGGCTGCTCACCGCGCCGCCTCCCGCCGCCGCGCCCGAGGCCCCGGAGGACGCGGCCCGGCGCTCCTTCGAGGAGATGTTCCGCGACCGCTTCAATGACGTGCCCTACCCCGACCCGGCGCGGATGGCGGGCATCGAAGGACGGCTCGTGCTGCGCATCTCCGTGGGCGCGCAGGGACAGCTCGTGTCCATGCGGGTGCTGGGGGTCTGCCCGCATCCCGTGCTGTGCGAGGCCGCGCAGGAGGCGGTGCGGCACGCGGCGCCCTTCCCCCCGCCACCACCGGCGCTCGGCGGCCGGGTCACCGTCGAGCTGCCGTTCAACTACCACCTGGAATGAGCACGCGGCCCTAACCGGCGCGCATCCACCCTTCGCGCTCCAGCAGCCCGGCCACGCGGGCCGCCAGCTCGTCGCGGATGCGGTGGACCAGGACCTCCGACTTCCCCTTGGGGTCGTCCAGCGGCCAGTCCTCGCGCCGCAGCCCGGGCACCTGGGGGCAGGCCTCGCCGCAGCCCAGGGTGATGAGCCATTGCGCGTCCTGCGCCAGGTCATCCGTCAGCAGCCGGGGCTTCACGTCCGGCAGCTCGATGCCGATTTCACGCATGGCCGCCAGCACCTCGGGATGCGCCTGGTCTCCCGGCTGCGTCCCCGCGGAGACGGCGCGCGCCTTCTGCGGGTCCACCATGACATTGAAGAACGCCTCCGCCATCAGCGAGCGGCCAGCGTTGTGTACACAGGCGAAGATGACCTTGTTCATCGACGTCCGACTCCATTCCTTCAAGGGTTCACGCGCCCCTCCCCGCGCGAAGTGAGCTTCGTTGTATTCAATGGCTTGCATACCCCACGAACGGCTGGCCGAAAAGGGAGCGGCCAGACGAACGGCAGGCCACACGCGCCTACCTCTTCCGGGCGCAATCCATTGCTCGTGTGAAAAACGCCTGCAACTGCAACGCTGCGCACAAACGCCCGCGTGCGGGCAGGCCTCGCTTGACCGCGCGATGCGGAGCGTGCCGCCATGGATTTGAGTTGTCTTCTGGGCCGCCGGGAAGCGGCGCTGCCTGCGCCAGGGATTGCGCGGCGGCGGCGTCCCGGCCCCGCGCCCCCGTGGAACGGGGGGCATGAGCCGGGAGCGCCCATGCAACACCCGGCGGGCTAGTCCTCCAGGCCCGCGGACTGCCCCTCGGCACCGGCACCGCCCAGCACGAAGCCGTCGAAGGCCACGTTGGCCATCAGCTCCACGCGGTCCTTGTGCTTCTTCAGCAGCTCCACGTTGGCGGCGGCGGCCTTCTTGGACGCCTCCGACAGCCCCGGCTCCTCGTCCGCGCTGCCCTGCTCAATCGAGTCCAGCGTCTCCTGGAGCTGCGTCCGGGACTCCTCCAACTGCGCGCGCTCCGCGTCGGAAAGCGAATCGCTCGCCAGCCGCTTGTCCACCTCGGCGAGCTGCGTGGCCATCATCGTCTTGCCCTGGGCCGCCATGGCGCGGAGCTGGTCCGTGCTGTCGGCCACCATGGAGGCGTAGACGGTGGTGGTGATGCTCTGGAACTCGGCGGGCGACATGCCCTGCGCCTTGAGCCCGGCGATGTACGCCTTGCGCACGTCCGCCATCAGCCCCATGAACAGGCCCGCGGCGTCCATGGCCGCGTTGAAGCCCGGCTCCTCGGCCCCGTCGCCATTGTGCTTCGCCTCGAACTCCTTGGACTTCACCTCGAAGTCCTTGAACGCCGGCATCGCCGCCTCGCGCACCGACAGGTAGGCCAGCAGCCGCTGCTCATCCAGCGGCAGCACCTGTCCTTCCGGAGGCGGGGTGAAGGGATTGCTCGCGTTGAGCGCCGCCAGCTCCTGCTCCTGCTCCTGCATGGCCTGCACGGCCTCGAAGCTGCCGCCGAGCTTGTTCTTGGCCCAGATGCCACCCGCCAGCATCAGTCCGATGCCCGCCAGGATGAAGACACCGCAGCCAATGCCCAGTCCGATGAGGACCTTCTTCATGAATCCCTCCAGGGAAAACGTGTCACCACGGACCCAGTGCTAGCCGGGCAAGGCCCCCTGGAGCAAGCCTCACGGTGTCATGGCGCCCCTTCGCGGCGCATGGAGAATCACGAGACGTCGACGTCCGGGCACGCAGGCCGCGGGAGCCGGCGGGGCAGGCGGGCCTGGAACGTGGTGCCCTCCTGCCCCGTGGAGTGGACGCGGACGGCGCCGCCGTGCGCATCCACGATGTGTTTCACGATGTAGAGCCCCAGTCCCAGGCCGCCGCGCGTGGACTTCCGCTCGGCGCGCTTCATCGGCTCGAAGAGGCGGGCGCGCAGCTCCGGTTCAATGGGCTCGCCCGCGTTGTGGACGGTCAGCACCACGTCGTCCCGCAGCCCGTGGGTGCGGATGCGCACCGGGCAATGGTCGGGGCTGTAGCTGAGGGCGTTGTTGACCAGGTTGGTGATGACCTGCGCCAGCCGGTCCGCGTCCCACTGCCCGTAGCCGTCGCCCCGGCACTCCAGCACCAGCGTCCGCTCCGGGCGGGCGAGCCGGACCTCGTCCACCACCTGCCGCGTCAGTTCGTGCAGGTCCAGCCACTGGGGCTCCATGGGGATGCCGCCGCCCAGCCGCGCCTGCGTGAAGTCGAGCAAATCCCTCAGCAGGCGCGTGGCGCGCCCGGCGCTGGAGAGGATGCGGCCCAGGCCCTTGCGGAGCCGCTCATCCAGGCCCTCCCGCCGCAGCAGCGCGGTGGCGGACATGCTGATGGCGGAGAGCGGGTTGCGCAAATCATGGCTGACGATGCCGATGAGGAGCTGCTCGAACTCCGCGCGCCGCTTCGCCTCCTGTTCGGTGGCCCGCCGCTCGGTGATGTCCTGCATGGCCCCCACCATGCGCACCGCGTGGCCCTCGGCGTCCCGGACCACCTGCCCCCGGTCGGCGATGACGGCCCAGGTGCCATCCCCGCGCAGGAAGCGGTACTCGTCCGTCCAATGGTCCGCGCCCCGGTCGATGACATCCTGGATGTCCTGCGCCACCCGCGCCCGGTCCTCCGGGTGGATGTGCTCGGTCCACCAGGTGACGTCATGCGGGGCGTCGTCCGGCGGCAACCGGAACTGCACGGCGGCCAGCTCGCTCCATTCGATGCGCCCCGTGGACAGGTCCCAGTCGTAGATGACGTCGCTGGTCGCCAGCGTGGCCAGCCGGTAGCGCATCTCCGACTGACGCAGCACCTCCTCGGCGCGCCGGCGCTCGCTGATGTCCAGGGACACCCCCGCCACGCTCATCACCTGGCCGTCTGGCCCGATGACGGGCGAGACGCCCGTCATGAAGTAGGAGCCCGCCATCTCCACCTCCAGGGTGAAGGTCTGGCCCTCCTGGGCGCGCAGGGTGGCGGCCAGGAGGTCTGGCCGGTCCTGGTACACGTCGAAGGCGGAGCGGCCCACGTAGGCGCCTCGCTCCAGCCCGAGCGCGCTCAGCCCCTCGCCCTCGAAGAGGGTGATGATGCCCCGCGCGTCCGTGGCCCAGAGGACCACGGGCAGTTGGGTGACGATGCGGCGAAGGTGCTCTCGCGCTTCGTCCCGCTCACGCTCCAGGCGCTTCGCCTCGGTGAAGTCCGTGGAGAAGCCGCACACGCCAATCACGCGTCCCTGCACGTCCGGCAGGGGGAACTTGAGCGTCTGGTAGACGTGCTCGCCATCCTTGAGCCGCACGGCTTCGTCGAGGGTGAGCTGCTGGCCGGTGGCCAGCACGGTCCGGTCATTCTCGACGAAGCTGCTGGCCATCTCCCTGGCGAACAGGTCGAAGTCGGTGCGCCCCAGCACGTCGCGCCGGAGCTTGCCGGCGGCCCGCTCGAAGCCGTGGTTCACGTAGAGGTACCGGCCCGCCGTGTCCTTGGCGTAGATGATGGTGGGCGCGTGGTCGAGCAGCCCGTGCAGCCACTCTCCCGTGGCCCGCGAGGCCCGCTCGTCCTCCAGCGAGGACTGGCCCACCGCCTCCGTGAGCCCCGCGTCCAGCACCTGGGTCAGGGCGCGCAGCTCCGCGAGCGCGGGAGCCCAGCCCACGGACTCCAGGCTTTCGAGGATGGCTTCTCGCAGCGCGCCATATTCGAGCACCAGCGAGTTGATGCTGAAGCCCGCCAGGTAGCGCTCCCGCCCGTGCTCGCGGCCCAGGGCGCGGGCCTCCGCCAGGCGCGCCGCCTGGGAGGGCGTCCGCAGCAGCGGCCCCAGCGCCGCCACGAAGTTGAGCAGCCCTCCCGTGCCCGCCCCCGCCAGGGGCGCGAGCGCCCCCAGCGCGGCGCCCACCCCCGCGAGCCAGCGCCGGCCAATGTCCTCTCGCAGGACCTCCAGCAGGTCCGCCAACGTGCGCGATGACGTGGCGCGAGGGCTCATGCGTGCGCCTTCGTAGTCGATGGTTCCACTGGCACGTCTTCACCAGCCCCCCAACCAGGAACGCCTGCCCTCCGCATTCGGGCCGCGCATGGCTGTTACCACTGGGATACATCCCATCTTCCGGGTGGGCTGCCCGTCTCCGGGTCGAGCTCGGGCGATGCCTCGCGGAAGAGGCGGCCACGACGGCGCCTCGTCCGACAGGTGCCTCACCGCTGGCACGGCACGGGCGCGCAGGCGCCCCACACGCCCCGTCTGGCCAGCCGGGCCTGGGCCTCCAGGGACTCGAACTCCGCGCGCCTGGAGCGGCCCGCGGGCGGGACATGGAGGACACAGGCATGGCCTCGCTCCACCAGCAGCGTGTTCACCTCCCGCCCCTCCACGGACACATAGGCGAGGAGCCGGCCGTAGCGGTCCTCGCACGCCTCGCCATACGCCAACGTCACCCGCCTGCCCTCCACGAGCCCCCGGTTGAACGCGTGCGCCTCCGGGCCGAAGCAGTCGCCGCCCGCGCCGGTGCGCTCCGGCGCATCCGCGAGCAGGTAGCGGACGCGCTCGCCGCTCTCCAGGACGACCGTGTCCCCGTCCAGGACCTCCGTCACCCGTCCGGAGGCAGGGCCGCATGACGCCCCTGAATCAACGCCGCAGGCCGCCAGCAGCCAGGCCACCGCGCCCCACCCCAGCAGGGCCCCGCCGCGCTTCGTCACCTTCAAGGCGCGCATGGGCGGTTCACCCCTCCCGGCGTTCCCCGGTCTCCCCGGCCATAGCGGGCCGCGTCGGGCGTGGGACAGAAGCTCCCCGGCCAGTCATTGCGCTGGGGGTCGCTTCGATGGGGGTCGAGCTGCGATGACACACCCGGAGTCGCCGCGCCGGTCCACGTCACGGCGTCGACCAGGCGCCCCTCCACCGAGAGCTCGAGCTTCCGGTTGCCCGCGGTGTTCGGCAGGTTGAAGTTGAAGGTGCCCAGCACCGCGGGCAAGCCGCCGTTGCGAGCCGCGTCCTCGCTGCGCGCGAGGATGGCGCGGCCCCCGGCCTTCACGGACAGACACAACGCCGATTCGAACGTCGCGCGGCTCCCACCTTCATTGGACAGCGACACGCCATTGAGGTCCACGTCGCGCAGCGCGAGCACCTCCACCCACTCGCCCGTGGCGTCCGCCACCGCCTGAGGGTCGGCCATGAACTCCGTGAGGACGAGCGAGCCCGCGGCGGGAGTCCTGCGAGCGCGCGACGCCCCCGTGGTCCGGTCGATACAGCCCGGCGGCGCCGGTGTCCCGGCGTCCCCACCACCGGCAGGCGTTCCTCCATCACCGGCGCCGCCCGGCGTGCCGCCATCGCCCACACAGGCGCGGTTCACCTGTCCGGGCGTCCCCAGGTTGCCGCGCGTGCCATACGCCGCGGTGGCCTCGCACCAGGCGGCTGGCGCGTCATTGCCGTCGGCATCCGCGAGCGGCGCGCTCACCTGCGTGGCCACGCCATCCACCGCCGGGCCGTAGTCGGCCGCGTCGACCACCGCGTCGCCCACCTTCACCACCAGCCGGCCTCCGGCGTTGCGCAGGTCCATGTGGAACGTGGCCCGTGGCGTGGGAAGCCCTCCGTTGAGGGTGGCATCCGCGCGGCGCGCCAGCACCGCGGACTCCCCCGCCGCGAGCGACAGGCAGCCCTCCGCCGCCACGGTGGTCTCCCCGGCCTCCGCGGCCAGCGTCACGCCATTGAGGTCCACCGGCGCCGTGGCCAGCAGCTCCACCCATTCGCCCAGCGTGTCGTCTCCCCGGGGATTGGCCATGACCTCGGTGAGGACCAGGTCACCCGCGCGCGGACGCACGAGCGGCCTCGCCACGCCCGCGTCGCCAGGCAGACACGTCGGCACGTGGCCCGCGTCCACGGGGAGGCCCGCATCGCCCGGCGGTCCACAGGGCGCGTTCGCGGCGCCTGGGCTGCCCTGGAACGCCCCACCCCCACCCGCATCGGGGGAATCACACCAGCGCGCCAGGTCGTCGTTCCCCGCGACATCCGGCACCAGCCGGCCGTCGTAGACGCGCGCAACACCGCCCTTCGCGGGCGCGGAGAGCTGGACCTCGTCCAGGACCCGCGCCCCGCACCGCACGCCCAGCCGGCCGCCCGAGTTCCCCAGCGCGCCCAGCCCCTCACCGTACGCGTGCTCCACGTGCGCGGGCAGCGGCCCGTCGCGGACGTCTCCCAGCACGAGGTAGCCCCCCGCCTCCACCGTCCAGTCCTCGAGCACGGCGAAGGCCCGCTCCTGGGAGCCGTCCGACCGCGACGCGTAGAGCGTCACCCCCCGCAGGTCCGCCCGGACGCGCGTGGGGTTGTGCAGCTCCACGTACTCCTGGCCCGTGTCCGTGCCCACCGGGTCGTTGAGGTACTCGGTGATGACGACGTCACCGGGCAGCAGCCCGGCGCAGGCCGCGTCCGTGTCCTCGTCCCATGCGGCGCCGCCACACGCCCACGCGCCCGCCAACGCCACCAGCCAGCCCCACCCAAGCCACCTGCCCCATCCCTTCATGCCCTGCCCCCTCTCGTTCAACTCCGTCAAAAGCGCGTCTCCAGCTCCAGGTGGAAGAGGTGGCGCGGCGGGTCGGGCGGCACACGGGCCACGCGCGCGTCCTTCAAGTCGAGCACCCACGCGTACCGGCCCTGGGCCGACACGGCGCTCGACACCCTCCACGCGACCTCCACCGCGGCCCGCAGCTCCTGCTGGAGCCGGCTGCGGTCGGAGAGGTCCTGGTCCTTCCACATCAGCCGCCCGTGCAGCTTCAGGGACGCGGACGGCTGGGCTCGCACGTCGAGCACCGCCTGCGCGTCGGACCGAAGCCCCTCCAACTCGGGCGCCCGCACCCGCGCATGCCCGTACTGGAGCGCCACCGTCAGCCCCTCCGTGAGGTCGGACCGCAAGCGGGCGGTGACGCCGTAGCGCGCGCTGGCGCACAGGTCCGCCGCCTCCTGCTCGGTGAGCACGTCGTCCGCGCACGCCCCCACCCCGCCCACGCCGCTGTCACGCAGCTCCACCTGGAGCGAGGGCTGGAGCCACGCCCACGCGCGGAGGTCCCCGCGCACCGAGGTCCGCGCGTGGAGCGTGCCCGCGCTCCCCGCCACCGCCCCATCCGCGGGCAAGGTCCAGGCATCCACCTGTCCCCGCAGCCGCCACGCCCCCTCCTCCCGGTGGAGGTAGCGCAGCCGGGCGCCCAGCTCGTTGCGGACGCGCAGCCCCTCCAGCGCATCCGGGCCGGACGGCGCGCCGCTGTAGGGATTGGCGAAGCCCCGCCCGTAGTAGCGCAGCGACACCTCCAGCTCACGCGACGCACCGGAGAGCACGGTGCGCTGAATCATCCCGAAGTCCCCGCCCCCACCCGGCGCGGCGTCGAAGCTGCGCGTGCCCTCGAAGAAGAGGTCCACCGCGCCCCGCCCCCACGCGGCGTCGAGCCCCAGCGCGCCGAAAGCACCGCCCGCCGGGTAACGGGCGCTGGGCTGGAAGTCGAGCGTCGCCTCCCGCCACACGGGCCGGGCGCCCCAGCCGGTGAGCCCCACGTGCCCACGCGAGGAGAACGACAGCGTCGCGTTGCCACCGCCCGCCACTTCGCGAAACACGCCCGGCAGCGTCCGCGCGGTGAGCTTCTCCCACCGGCCGCCAGACAGCGGCACCCAGACGTCCGGCGCCTTGCAGGCACCGCGGGCACCCGGCCGCGCGGACGGACACGCTCCGCGGTCCAGCACCGCGGACCGGGCCAGCGAGCGCGACTGGTACGAAGCAAAGCCGGTGAGCGCCAGCGCCGCGCCCGCGCCCAGCGGACCTCGCACCGTCCCGGCGACGCCCCGGAACGCCTCGTCCCAGCGGAAGTCCGGCGTGACGTCCGACAAGCGCGCCTCGGGCTCGCACCCGTCACCGCCCACCAGGCACGCCCGCTCCAGGCCCGCGGGCGGGCGCACCCCATCATCCGGGAGGAAGCCGTCGGGCGACGGCAACGACGTGGTGTCCAGCGTGAGCCGCTGCCCGAAGCCCAGGCGGTACGTCCCCGCCAGCAGCGAGGCGCGCTCCCCCGTCCACTGCATGTACAGCTTGGGCAGTTGGACAGCCGCCCCGGGTCCGTCCACCACGAAGCCCCGCTGGCGCGCGTCCCGGCGCAGCGGCCCCAGGGTGCGCCGCGCCAGCGCCGTCAGCAGCCCCACCCGGAGCCCCGCGAGCCCTCCCGCGCGGACCTGCAAGGCCAGCGGCGGCAGCAGCCCATCCGACGCCGCGAAGGCCATCATCAACCGCGCGTCACCCGACAGGCGCCCAGGCGCGCGCGCGTCCAGGAAGGGCGCGAGCCGCCGCGACGCCGCCTCCGTCAACCCACGCGCCAGGCGCCCTCCCGCGGCGGCGGCGGTCCCCCGCGCCCGCAGCAGCCCGTCCACGTCCGAGTACGTCAGCCCCGGCAACCCATAGAGCGAGGCCCGGCTCGCCACGGACAGGTCCACGCCGGTCCGCCGGAGCGCCAGCAGCGCGGAGAGCGTCTCGCCGGAGATGGCGCCCTCCTCCGCGAGCGCGAGCAACTCCCGCGCGCCCACCGACTCAGGCTCCACCTCATACGGCGCGGCACGCGCGGGCAGCGCCCCCGCCAACCACCACCCCAGCCACCACCCCACCCAGAGCACCCGACGCACGCGCCGCGCCCTGTGCACAAGACAGACCACGATTCCCTACAGCGGCGCCCTCCATCCGAGCCGTCCGCGACACGGACCAGCCGTCCAGGGACGGGACGCGCGCGGCGCCGGGGCTCAGGCCCGGCCCAGGCGCGGGTCGACCTCGAGCAGGTCCCACGCCAGGAAGTACGCGGCCTCCGCGCGGCTCTCCGCGGCGACATAGCGCAGGCGGGACTCCTCGCTCCCATCCAGGGCCTCGCGTGCGTCGCGCAGGTCGGCCTCGGTGGTGAGCAGCAGGACCGCCAGATGGGGATGTTCCAGCTCCATGAGGGGACTCCAGAATAACCGGCTTTTCACGCGGCTTGGGCGCCTCGCTCGTGCATCCCCGAGGCCAGCGGCTCCCGGGCCGTCCCCCCTCCAGGTATGCTGGCACCCGGTTCCCATGGGCCACGTCCACATCGTCCGAGACTTCCCCTCCCCCCAGGAGGGCTTCGCGCGCACCGTGCGCGTCTATACCCCCCACGCATACGACGCGATGCCGGGCCACCGGTTCCCCGTGCTGTACATGCACGACGGGCAGAACGTGTTCGCCCACCCTGAATCGGCCCTCTTCGAGACCTGGTGCGCCAACCTGGCGCTGGAGCACGGCGTGGGCGAAGGGAGCCTGGAGCCCTGGCTCATCGTCGCGGTGGACTCCGGCCAGGGGCGCGTGCACGACTATTCGCCGTGGGACGAGCCTCGCGGCCAGGTTCACGCGCGCGGCGAGGCCTACGCGCGCTTCCTGGTGGAGCACCTCAAGCCGCTGGTGGACCGCACCTACCGCACCCGGCCGGAGCCTCGGTGGACGGGGGCCATGGGCTCGTCGCTGGGGGGCCTGATTTCGCTGTACCTCGGGTGCCGCTACCCGGACGTGTTCGGCCGCATCGGCGCCCTGTCCCCCACCGTGACGTGGGGCGCCAGCCAGCTCTTCGGCGCGTGGGCTTCGCACAGCCGCCGCTGGACGCGCATCTACCTGGACGCGGGCGCCCACGAGTACACCGACGCCAGCGGCGTGCCGCTCTACTACGGCGAGTCCACGCGCGCCTTCTACGAGCACCTCAAGCAGCTGGGCTACGCGGACCACGAGGTGGCGCTGGTGCTGGACCCGCACGGCGGACACCACGAGCGGGACTGGCAGCGCCGGCTGCCGACCGCCATGCGCTGGCTGCTGGGGTGAGGCGCCGACCATGAAGCACCGAAGGCCCGTTCCCCTGGAGCAGCGGCTCGTCTACGTCCAGGTGGTGGAGGGCCTGCTGGAGCACGGGCTGCGCGGCCAGGTGTCCCCGCGCCTCAAGCACCGGCTGCGGCAGGCCGGCATCGACCTGGACCGGCCGCTGCTGCCCGCCTACCCGGTGCCGCTGTGGGAGCAGTGCCTGAACGTCATCGCCGAGGAGACCTTCCCCGGCGTGCCCCGGGAGGAGGCCTTCCGCCAGCTCGCCGAGCGCCACGTGGAGGGCTACGGCCGCACCATCGTGGGGCGCGCGGTGTACGGCGTGATGCGGCTGCTGGGCCCCCGGCGCATGGTGCAGCGCCTGCCGCAGACGCTGCGCGGCACCGACAACTACACGGAGGCGGAGCTCACGGAGCAGGGCCCCACCACCTTCGTGATGCGGATGAACTCGCGGGTGAACGCGCCCGGCTACGCGGAGGCGCTCTTCGAGGCGCTCCTGCGCATGGGCGGCGCCGAGTCCCCGCGCGTGACGCGCACGCAAGAAGACGCGGACGGCACCACGTACCTGCTCACCTGGACGGAGCGCTGAGCGCGCGCTACGCCTTCTCCTGGATGAAGCGCACCGTGTCCCGCAGGGCGTCCATGTCCGTGTGGCGGGAGAGGTACATCTGCTCGCCCAGGAGGCTGTGGTAGATGGCCGGCAGCTCGCGGTGGAGGATGAGCGAGCTGCCCAGCTTCTTCTCCACGTCCGCGTGCGAGTGCCGGTAGCGGCGGGACTTGCGGCGCGCGCTGTGACAGACGTGGTAGCGCGGCGTGTAGCGGAAGTCCGCCACCGGGTCCCCCGTCACCACGCGCGCCCAGAGCCGGTACACGTCGATGTCACAGGTGTAGTTCATCATGTCCACCATGAAGCCGCCGGGTGGACGGAGGTTGGCCTCCAGCACCATGAAGCGGCCGTCGGGCAGGCGGAAGAACTCCAGGTGGAACCAGCGCTCGCGCAGGCCGAAGGCGGCCACCACCTGGCGGCCCAGCACGTCCAGCGCGGGGGGGATCTGCGTGTGGCTCCAGAAGGAGATGTCGCGCTGCTCCATCACCGTCTCCATGCCTCCGTCGCTGTACTCGTGACTGAGGTTGAAGACGATGACGCCGTGCCGGTCCACGATGCCGTCGTAGGTGACGATGGTGCCCCGCACGAAGGGCTGCGCCACGTAGGTGGTGGGCAGCGGATGGGACAGGGCCGCGTCCACCTCCGCGTCGCTGGCCACCTTGAAGGTGTTGGCGGCGCCCACGCCCACGTCCGGCTTGAGCACCAGCGGGTAGCCCACGCGCGCGGCGAAGGCCTTCACCTGCGCGGCGTCGCGGACGCGGATGAGGTCCGGATGCGGCACGCCCGCGGCATGGAACACCTCCGCCATGCCGGACTTGGAGCGCAGCCGGTGGATGTCCTCGGGATGCAGGCCCGGGACGTTGAAGTCCTCCCGCAGGCGCGCCTCCACCTCCAGCCAGGACTCGTTGAGCGAGTCGATGCGGTGGATGCGGCCGTGCCGCCACGTCAGGTAGCCCGCCGCGCGGGTGAGCGCGTCCTCGTCCGTGAGGCTGGGGACGAAGTAGTACTCCCGCAGGGACTCCTTCAGCTCGGGGTGGAGCGACTCGTAGGACGCGTCACCGATACCGAGGACCGTGACGCCCCGCTCCCGCAGCGCGGAGATGAAGTGGAAGTAATGCGGAGGGAAGTGGGGGGAGATGAAGACGAAGTTCATGGCTCCTCGGGGCGCACAGGTGACCATAACGCGCCGCGCGCCCGCGCCCACTTCCTGACTGAACACAGCGGGGCGGGAAGCCACGCCTCCCGCCCCGGATACGCTTGGAATCAGGACTTCTCAGCCCCTCGCCGGGGCGCCCGCGGAACGACTAGGCGTTCGGCCGGACCATCGTCACTTCGAAGTGCCGCTGGACCACGGCGCCGGTGGTGGGCCCCTCGCGGTACAGGTTGCCCGTGTCGGGGTTCACGTAGAAGCGGTTGTTCGGGTTGGTGTCCGCGCCACGCTCCCGGTGGTTCGTCGCGGGGTCGTGGAAGGTGTAGTACGTGCGGCCCTGCTCGTCGACGCCGCGGCCGGTAATCATGACGAAGTGGTCGGTGATGCCGTCCACGTTGTCGGAGTTCTGGCCAGAGCGGTGGTTCACCCCCACGCCCACGGGCAGGCCCGCGTCGAGCTGGCTGTCGATGTACTCGCGGCCCCGCTGCGCCGCCGCGCGGTCCACCGTCACGCCGCCGCCCGAGGCGTCACCGGTGGCCACCTGGATGCGGTTGCCCGGGCCGGTGACGGTGCCGCCCGCCTGCTTGACCATGGCCTCCACCGCGCGGAAGCACGCCGTGTCACCGGCGCGCACCACCTGCGAGCCGTCATACTGGCTGATCCACGGCGCGTTCGTCTGGACCGCCGGGCGGTCCGCCGCGGGGGTGATGGCCGCCGTGTCGTTGAAGTCCGTGGGCGTCGCGCTCTCGGCGGCCTGGGTGTTGCCGGACGTCAGGTGCTCCGGGCGCGGGCGCGGGATGGGGACCTCGGCCGGCAGCGCGGGGGTGCCGGACGTCAGGTGCTCCGGGCGCGGGCGCGGGATGGGGACCTCGGCCGGCAGCGCGGAGGTGTTCGAGCCACCGTCGCGGTAGCCGCGCGCGTCCAGGGCCCGGACCAGCGCCGTCTCGCGGCGCGTCTGGTCGGCGCGCAGCCGCGTCTCGCTGTGGTCGAAGCCCGCCGCGCGCAGCTCGCCCGCGTCGTTGCGGAACGCATTCACGCGCGCGTCGACCAGCGCCTCGGGCGTCACGCCGCGCGGGTCCTGCGCCAGCCGGGGCAGCTCGCGGTTGAGGAAGTTCTGCGCCGCGCGGGGCGACTGCGTGTGCAGGTCGTAGAAGGAGGAGGCCAGCAGCGCGTTGTTCGGGTCCAGGCCCGCGCGCTGGGCGGCGGCCTGGTACTGCGGCGTGACGCGGCCCAGCTCGCGGTTCCAGATTTCATCCGCGTGCGACGGCGAGCTCGCGCCGCCCCCCTGATAGGAGAACGAGCCCCGGTTGTGCTTGGCATTGCCCGGGTCCGTGTGACCCCCGTAGCTCGCCGTGAAGCCGCCGCTCGGCGTGCGGTTGCCCTCCGAGGTGCCAACGACAATGGCGGACTCGGAGTTGGACCCGCCCTGGCGGAACGCCGTCAGGTCGATGTTGCGATAGCCATTCTGCGTGCCAGACACCGCCCCGGTGCCCGCGGGCGTGACGCCCTGCGCCATGCCCGCCTGGGAGGTGCCCGCCTCGAAGCTGTCACGCGGCTGCGCCCCACCCGTCTGAAGGCCCGCCGGACGCGGCACCGGCCGGGGGACGTTGGCCTCGAAGCCGTCCCGCGCGCCCGGGATGACCAGGGTCTTCCCGGCGATGATGCGGTCCGGGTTCTGGATGTTGTTGGCTCGCGCCAGTGCATCCACGGTGGTGTTGTTGCGCCGCGCAATGGCGCTGAGCGTGTCTCCCTGACGGATTCGGTAGGAGGTGTTGCTTCCAGTCATCGACGGCTCCATGGAGGCGAAGCAAGCCAGACGCCTCCATGTTTTTCCGGATCAATGTCCGAAAGTTGCTCAAGCCGCGAAAACAACAGCCCCAGCGTTCAAATCCAGTATCAACGAACAACCCCTGACGCACCGCACCAGTCACGAGCTTGTGACAGACACCTCACGGCGCCCACCGGGATTGCTTCAGTAATTGAACTGGAGCTGGACCCGCGTCACGTGGCCCTGCTCCCGGGTGTACGGGTACCGGGACGAGGTACGGTCTGACACCAGATAGGTGCCCGTCAGCTCCAGCGCCTTGTTGAGCTGCCATTCGGCGCCCAGCTCCAGCTCGCGCACGTCATAGAGCGGCGCGTTCGTCTCGAACTTCTTGCCGCCGTCGTAGAGGGTGCCCCGGATGTAGGGGATGAGGGAGACGCCCAGCACGCCATCCAGCTTGTACATGAGCTGCGCGTAGCCGCCCCGGAGCTGGCGGCTGTCGATGAGCAGGCCATCGACGGGCCCCTCGCCCAGCGAGGGACCGCGGCCCAGGTTGTACTCGGCCTGGAAGCCCAGGGGCTGCGGGTAGATGACCAGGCTGACGATGGCGCGCGCGTCCACCATGTTGGAGCCCCGCGCCAGCGCGTAGGGCATGCCGTCACGCGGCGAGGCGTTGAGGTCGAAGCGGCCGTAGTAGCCGCCCACGCCCGCCTCCACGTACTGCGAGCCGAACAGGAAGGGATACGTGACGCGAACGACCCCGTGCGGGGTGTCATTGCGCTCGGCGCGGTTGGCCGTCTGGCCATTGAACACACCGACGCCGACCACGCCGTAGTCGCCGGAGCCCTTCAGGTTGTTGTCGACGAGGTACTTGAAGCGCTTCCGGATTTCGTCGGGCGCCCAGTAGAAGAAGACGCCCAGGTCGCGCTCGTCCTTGAGCGCGCTGTTGATGGCGTCGTTGCGGTCCAGGGGCAGGCGGTTCTGGCTGGACTGGAGGTTCTCGAAGCCAAACGGAATCTTCGACTGGCCCACGCGCAGGCGGAACTCCTTCTTCGCGTCCAGGAAGATGTCCGCGTACCAGTCCCGCATGAGGGTGACGTTGTACTGGTCGCCAATGACCGAGGCGAAGTCCGGCTGGAGGTAGATGGACACCCGGTCATGGACCTCACCGAAGAGGACCAGGCGCGCGCGCCGGATGCCGAAGCCGGTGTTCCTGCCCAGGAAGCGGTCGCCCTGGTCGTTGACGAGCTCGTCATTCACCCGGAAGCTGGGCAGCCGGTTGTAACGGACCTGCGAGTAGCCACGGATGCGGATGCGCTCGTACCAGGCCCGCTCCTTCTTCTCGGCCGGCTCGGCCTTCGCGGGCTCGGGCTTCGCGCCCTCGGGCACCGGCACCGGCACCGGCTCGGAAGGAGGCTCACTGGAGGCCGGCGGCGCGGCCGCGTCCTGCTGCGCGGACGCGAGGGGCGCCAGCAGCAGCGCGGAGCCGGACAGCATTGCCTGGAGAACAGCGCGGAACGATGCAGGGAGGGTCATGACGGCGCGAGACTGCCAACGGGGCGCGCACAGAGCGCCCGGGCTCGAGTTTGCGCTCCCGTTACAAGACGGGATGGACCACTGCAACGAACCGGGCCCCGTTGTTGCCGCACCGTCACAGGCGCGCGCCCTGTGTCACCAAACAGCCCGGCACATGTCACACGCTCGTGACATGTGCCGGGGGCACGCCCAGCGCTCGCGTCAGCGCTTCCAGCTCCCGTCCACCAGGCGCTGGATGCGCAGCTCGAGCGGCGGGTGGCTGGAGAAGAGCGCCATCATCCCGCCACCGCGGATGCCGAACGCCTGCATGTTGGACGGCAGCATGGCCGGCTCGCCCTGCTGCCGGCGCAGCCGGTCCAGCGCGCGCGCCATGGCGCCCGGGTCCACCAGCCTGGCGCCGCCATCGTCCGCGCGGAACTCACGCCGGCGGCTGTACCAGGCCACGATGATGCTGGCGCCAATGCCAAACACAATCTGAAGCACGATGCTGGTGAGGAAGTAGGCCGGCCCCGTGCCGCCGCTCTCCTCGCCGTCCTCGGAGCGGCTGAGGAAGCGGTCCACGAAGAAGCCCACCACGCGGCTCAGGAAGATGACGAAGGTGTTGAGCACGCCCTGCAGCAGCGTGAGCGTCACCATGTCACCGTTGGCCACGTGGGCGACCTCGTGGCCGAGCACGGCCTCCACCTCGTCCCGCCGCATGCCATGCAGCAGGCCGGTGGACACCGCCACCAGGGCGTTGTTGCGGTTGGCGCCCGTGGCGAAGGCGTTCATGTCCGGGCTGTCGTAGATGGCCACCTCCGGCCTGCCGATGCCCGCGTCCCGCGACAGCCGGTGCACCGTCTCCACCAGCCACTGCTCGGCCTCCGTGCGGGGCTGCTTGATGACCTGCGCCCCGGTGCTCCACTTCGCCATCGGCTTGGACAGGAGCAGCGAGATGATGGAACCACCGAACCCCATCACCGCCGCCATGATGAGCAGGCCCGGCAGGTTCAGTCCCACGCCCTGGCGGGCCAGCAGGTTCTCCACCCCGATGATCCGCCCGACGATGGCCAGCATCGCGAGCACCGCGAGGTTGGTCAGGACGAACAACGTGATGCGCTTGGCGAAGCTTCCCTTCATGACCCTCTCTCCCTAGAAAAAACCTTGGGGACAACATTCAGCAGCGCGGAACGAATGCAAGCTTCGTCGGCCACTTCATGCCCCGGCGGGACTAGAACAGCTTCACAGGGGACCACTTCCCAAGGTTGTTCCTTCAGGAGACCTAGATTTTCTCTATGAAACGGGCCTCCAGGCGGTTTTCGGGGGGCCCGCCTGGCGCCCGGACGGAGGCCCGGGTGCCTCCTCGCGCAGGCTCAGCAGCAGGGGTGTGGCGAGCCTGCTCTCCGGATGCAGCTCCAGCAGGAGGTGGAGGATTCCGGCGATGCCGGGCATCAACCCGGGGGTGAAGGCATCCCGAGACCATCCGCCCACCGGCCCCCGCTCCTCCAGGCCGGAGAGGATGGCGGCGTCCCAGCCGTCCCGGTCCGCGCCCAGCGCCTCGGGGCCGATGCGGCGCCACCGCTCCAGCAGCTCCCACGGCCCCAGGTCGCCATGGCAGAGCGTGTGGCTCCAGCCGAAGCCCTCGCGCAGTCCGGCGGCGGCGGCCCGGCGCGCCACGTCCAGGTGACGCGCGGCGCCGGTGCGGGCGTGCAGGTCACACGCCGCCAGCCCGATGCCCGTGCTGCCATGACACCCGTTGGGGAGGAAGCGCGCGCCCACGCCGCTGCGCGCGTCCCGCCAACCGCCCACGTCCGGATGGAAGAGCGACTCCTCGTAGTCGAAGGCCGCGTGCGCCAGGTCGAGCCACGCCTGCCGCTCCGCCGGGGTGCCGGCGCCGCTCAGCGCCAGCCGCGCGAGCGCCCAGCCCATGCCCGTGGCGCCGTGGGCGAAGCCGCCAACGGCCTCGGGGAACATGGACGTGGCTCAGCGCGCGCCGGACGCGTCACGGGTGGCCGTGGCCACCAGCCTGCGCGCGCATCGGTCATATTCGCCATGAACGTCCTCCCATCGGATTGAACGAACAGCGTCATGCGCGGGGAGCCCGCCGCCGGAACGCGGCCAGCGTCCGCGCGGGCAATGACAAACCAGACGCCTCAGGAGACCGACTTGGCCGGCTGCGCCATCCGTGCCGCCATCCGCGGACTTCTGGACTGCACGAGCACGCCCGAAGCCCCGGGCGGGAAGGCAAGGACTGCATTCCATTGGAAGATTTCCGCGGGAATGAATGCCACGACCCCCATCCAACCCATGCCACCTTGATGCAACTTTTCCGTCACGCCACGAAACGCAGCTCAACCCAGGCGCGTGACAGGATTGAAACGCGCTTTTGACGCAATCCGAGGCAACTTTCTTTGAGCGGCTGGGAAAATGGGTCCAACTCCATTCTTCTTCACAAGGGAAGAGTCCCCCATGGTAGCCATTGCCCGCTCCTCCGCGGCTGCGTCCAGCAGCGCGTCCCGCTCTGCCTCGCCCACGTTGCGCATGGGTGCGCGCGGCGCGGCCGTGACGACGCTCCAGAACCAGCTCCGGGCCGCGGGCTTCAACCCGGGCGCCTCGGATGGCGTGTTCGGCCCCAAGACGCTGGCGGCGGTGCAGGCCTTTCAGCGCGCGCGTGGGCTCCAGGTGGACGGCATCGCCGGGCCCAAGACGAGGGGCGCCCTCAGCTCGGCGGGCGCGACCCCCACGCTGCGCAACGGCGCGCGGGGCGCGGCGGTGACGACGCTCCAGAACAAGCTCAAGGCCGCGGGTTTCAACCCGGGCGCGGCGGACGGCGTGTTCGGTCCCAAGACACAGTCGGCGGTGCAGTCCTTCCAGCGCGCCCGAGGGCTCCAGGTGGACGGCGTCGTCGGGCCCAAGACGTGGCAGGCCCTCAACTCGGCGGGGGTCAGCGGTGGCTCGGGCCCCACGCTGCGCAATGGCGCGCGGGGCGAGCCGGTGCGGGCGCTCCAGCAGCGGCTCAACCAGTTGGGGTTCTCGTCGGGCACGGCGGACGGCGTGTTCGGCCCCAAGACGCTGTCGGCGGTGAAGGCCTTCCAGCAGTCCCGCGGCCTGACGGCGGACGGCATCGTGGGCCCCAAGACGTGGGACAAGCTGGGCATCAACGTCCAGGGCCCCGTCACCAACCCGGGCGGTGGCGGTGGCGGCCGGGTCGTCACGGGCTATGTGAATGGACAGCCTCGGCGGATTTCCCTGTCGCCCGTGCCCAACGGCAAGGAGATGCGCACGGACGCGGCGGCGGCGTTCAACCGCATGCACGCGGCGGCGCGCGCGCAGGGCATCACCCTGAAGGTGAACAGCGGCTTCCGCAGCATGGCGGAGCAGGAGGCGCTGTACCGCGCGTACAAGAACGGTACGGGCAACCTGGCCGCGCCTCCGGGCTACTCCAACCATCAGGGCGGCATCGCGGTGGACATCAACACGGGCGGCACGGGCACCTCGACGTACCGATGGCTGGCGAACAACGCGAGGAACTTCGGCTTCGTGCGCACCGTCCCGTCCGAGCCCTGGCATTGGGAGTACCGGCCCTGAGGCGGTAATGTCCGCGCTCCCCCGAAGTTCGCGTTACCCCGGAGAGTGACATGAAGAAGCTGCTCATGGCGGTCGCGGTGCTGGCGGTTCCCGGAGGCATTGGCGTCGGCAGTCTGGGCTATACGCCCACCGCCGAGGCGCAGTCGTCCCGGCTGGCCTGTACGTATACGTATTACAATGACGAGGCGCTCACGGAGTATGTGATGACGCTGCACTGCTCCTGCGCGAACCCGGACTGCCATGCCACCGAGGACGTGACGCCGTTCTACACGGTGGAGTGCATCGACGCCTGCTGAGCTGGCTTCTCTGGGCCTGGCTCGTTCCTACCTGGGAGCAACCGGGCCGAAGATGGGAACGAGGTGTTCGCGGATCTCCTTCATGAAGGCAGCGAGGCCGTTTCTCTCGCCTCGCTGCTTCAGGAGCTCCAACGGCGACTCTTCGATGCACTGCTGCTCGCGGTTCCAGTCGTCCTGGGTCAACTCCGTGAGCGCGCGCTTGATGTCCGTCTTCGCGCCATGCTCGCGAGCGTCGAGTTCGTGGGACCTGACCAACGGGTCGATCGAAAGCCGCGCCTTGAGACGTTGGTGACGAGCGCTCTCATCAGGATTTTGAGGCTCAAAGCCGGAAAGCACCCATGCCTCGCGCTTTGGCTCTGCCAGGGCGATGACCACCTTGAAGGGCCATGCGTGCGTGCTCCGCGCTTGCTCCAAGCCATCTCGACGTGAAGGGTCGCCGTCACTGTCACGCACCAGCACGACGGCATCTGGCCGACTGTCGAGGGAAGCGAAAAGCAGCAGCGCCTGCCTTGTCATGAGCGCATCGGGCTTCCCGGATTCTCCTCCGAAACGTCCGAAGATCGGCTTGATGCCGCGGAGCGCGCTTTCTTCCCGGACTTTCTGCCACCGCACGAACCTGTCGTCTGGAGACGCGCTGACACCACGCCACCGATAGAAGGTGTCGCGAAATTCGGGGGCCACCCAGTCAACGTGCTCATCGATGACTCGGTTTGCGATCATGCATGCCGTGAGTTGGTCCGCACGCGCTTCGCAGACGACTCCGAACGCGAAGGAGGGCTCACTCATTCGGAGCAGCCTCAGCCAGCTTTCCAATCCAGTCCTCGCCCACGCTGCTCCAGAACTCGCCCGGCGCCATCAGACCCTTCCACTTCTCGAACTCGGGGTGCGCGGTCAGCTTCTCGCACCGCGCGAACCCGTTGTCCGCGAGGTAGGTCATGCGGACCTCCTTCGGGTCGAGGTCGTTCAGGATGAAGGGCGAGTGACTGGTGGCGATGATCTGCAGTTGGGGGTCACGCTTCTGGATGGCGCGCAGGGCCGCGATGAGGCGCGATTGCGCCGCCGGGTGGAGTGACAACTCAATGTCGTCCAAGAGGACAAGCCGGGGCTTCAATGGGCCCATGATCGCAGTGAGCAACCCGAGCACCATCAAAGTGCCCTCGCCCGCCGAATCAGGCGCAACTCCCTTCGCGCCCTTCATGTCGAAAACAACTTGGTTGCCCCAAAGCGTCCTCTTCTCTGGAACATTGCGCCGCTGTTCGTCTAAAGCAATGGTACGAATAGCCGTTTGCTCAACGGCGGCGCGCTCGATACGAATACGCCGTACCGAAGGAACGATCTCTCTGAGGGCGGACTCAATTTCGTTGAATACCTCGTCTTGGCTCAGCTTGAGATATGCCAACACGGACGCGAAGCCGCTTCCATCCGAGGCCAGGGAGGGCACTACTTCATCGCTGTATGAAGCCGCCGCCAGGAGCCTTGGGACAAACCGCAAGATAGCAGTGGCACTTAGCGCTGCCCGCAAATGTCCCAACTGCGAGGGCTCCACATCACTCCGGAGTTTGCCCGATTGATATCCGAGGTCTAACGGAAGAGTGCGCGAGGCGCCGCGATGGTTTCCTTCGATCCCAAAACGCCCCCCTCCAAACTCGCCGCGAATCCAGAATGGAAGGGTCAGCGTGTCTGCCCTCTGCACTGCCTCAGATGGACTGATAGCCGTTACGGAGCCGTCAATGCCTCCCCATTTCCCAACTGCCCCAATCTCAACAGGTGCATCACTCCCATGAGACTGAACGAGGGGGCCAGGCCAGTAGGAGCGCCCGCCTGCCAACAGGTTACTTGCAACTGCCGATAGCAGGCTCAGCCCCTCGAGCAGCGTCGTCTTCCCCGACGCGTTCGGGCCCACCAGGACCGTGAAGGGCTCCAGCTCCAGGTCGTGCGAGCGGTACGCCTTGAAGTTGCGGAACTGGACCTTCTCGATCACGGCAACGCCTCCCGTCCCCCATTCTCCCCTCCCCTGGCCAGGGGAGGGAAGAAAGGTCCTACCAGCAGCTCAGCTCTTCGTAATCGGGCGGTAGCGGATGCGGTGCGGCTCCAGGGCCTCGGGGCCCAGGCGCTTCTTCTTGTCCGCCTCGTAGTCCTCGAAGTTGCCCTCGAAGAAGAACGCCTTGCTGTCACCCTCGAACGCGAGGATGTGCGTGGCGATGCGGTCGAGGAACCAGCGGTCGTGGCTGATGACCACCGCGCAACCCGCGAAGCTCAGCAGCGCGTCCTCCAGGCTGCGCAGCGTCTCCACGTCCAGGTCGTTGGTGGGCTCGTCGAGCAGCAGCAGGTTGCCGCCGCTCTTGAGCATCTTCGCCAGGTGCGCGCGGTTGCGCTCACCGCCGGACAGGTCCTTCACCCGCTTCTGCTGGTCCTGCCCCTTGAACGCGAAGCCCGCCAGGTACGCGCGGCTGGGCACCTGCCCCGCCTTGCCCAGGTCCAGATGGTCCAGCCCGCCACTCACCTCCTGGAACACCGTGTTGTCGCCGTCCAGCGCGTCGCGGCTCTGGTCCACGTAGGCCAGCTTCACCGTCTCGCCAATGCGCAGCTCGCCCGCGTCCGGTGACTCCACGCCCGTCATCATCCGGAACAGCGTCGTCTTGCCCGCGCCGTTGGGACCAATGACGCCCACGATGCCACCCGGCGGCAGCTTGAAGCTCAGGTCGTCGATGAGCAGCCGGTCACCATAGGCCTTGCGCAGCCCCTTGGCCTCGATGACGAGCCCCCCCAGCGGCGGACCGGGCGGGATGATGACCTCGCCCGTGGCATCGCGCTTGTCCTGCGACTGATTGAGCAGCTCCTCGTAGGCCGCGATACGCGCCTTGCTCTTCGCCTGGCGGGCCTTGGGCGAGGCGCGCACCCACTCCAGCTCGCGCTTGAGCGTCTTCTGCCGGTGGCTCTCCGACTTCTCCTCCAGCTCCAGCCGCTTCTGCTTCTGGTCCAGCCAGCTCGAGTAGTTGCCCTTCCAGGGCACGCCCTCGCCGCGGTCCAGCTCCAGAATCCACTCGGCCGCGTTGTCCAGGAAGTACCGGTCGTGGGTGATGCAGACGATGGTGCCCTTGTACTCCTTGAGCGCCTGCTCCAGCCACGCGACGCTCTCCGCGTCCAGGTGGTTGGTGGGCTCGTCCAGCAGGAGCAGGTCCGGCTTCTCCAGCAGGATGCGGCACAGCGCCACGCGGCGCTTCTCACCACCGGACAGCTTCGTCACGTCCGCGTCGCCCGGGGGCAGGCGCAGCGCGTCCATGGCCATCTCAATGGTGCGGTCCAGCTCCCAGCCGTTCACCGCGTCGATGGAGTCCTGCAGCCGGCCCTGCTCGGCCAGCAGCTTCTCCATCTCCGCGTCGCTCATGGGCTCGGCGAACTTCGCGCTGACCTCGTTGAAGCGGTCCAGCGTGCCGCGAATCTCCTTCAGGCCCAACTCCACGTTCCCCTTCACGTCGAGCGAGGGGTCGAGCTGCGGCTCCTGCGCCAGGTAGCCGACCTTGGCGCTGGGGTCCGGCTTGGCCACGCCGAAGAACTCCGTGTCCACGCCGGCCATGATGCGCAGCAGCGTCGACTTACCGGAGCCGTTCGGACCGATGACGCCAATCTTCGCGCCGGGGAAGAACGAGAGGTAGATGCCCTTGAGGATCTCCTTGCCGTTCTTGACCTTGCGCAGGTCCTGCATCGTGAAGATGAAATTCTGGGCCATCTGGGCCTTCCTGCTTTGAGGCGGAGTGAGGGGCTCTGCGGATACCAGGGTGCAACAGCGCACTCAAGGTGAGAGCGTCCCGCCCAGTCCCTCTTTTGGAGCCTGCCTCGGGAGTCCGGAGGTAGCCGGGCAAGCGACGCCCCCTGCACCATGTCCCCCGGGCAACACCTGTCGCGCGCCAGGTGGCCCGTGCCCCGGGCCGGAACCAGGGCCTGGCATGGCCGGTTGCCTCCTCGCGGGTAGCGCGCTCAACGTGTCCGTGTCGCGCGTTCCCGGGCGACGCGGGGGCTCGGTACCCGTGGCCATCTGTCGCTACGGCTCGTCCGCCAGGTCTTCGAGCTGACCTTCCGCGATGTCACGGTAGAGCGGTACGACTTCGACGGCGAGCACCTCCCGCATTTCCTGGCGGGCGCTGTCGAAGTCACCGGCCTCCTTGTGTTGATACATGCGGTTCAGCGCATCGGAGATTCTCGCGGAGCCGTCGCGAATGCGGCGAGAAATCTCGCGAAGCAGGTCCAACGCCTCGTCCTCCGAGGACAAGGCGTGGGAGGCAACTGCATCGCTGATGGCCACCTCTCGTGCGGAGCGAACAAGGAGCGCACGCACTTCGTCCGTCAAGGCGAGCGGCGCCCCCTCGCGAAGGACGCGCCGCGCGAGCGCGCGAATGGGGTCCCAATCGAGTGTTTCAGGCATGGCCTAGTTGCTCTTCCCGCGCGGACGGCACTTGTCGTCCGGCCATTCCTGCTGTCCCTCGCAGTAGCGCATGCAGTCGTAACAAGAGCCCATCCAGTCGTACTCCTTGCAATTGACGTAGTTCTGGATGCAGCGCCGCTTCCAATCAGGGAGGCTGAGGTCCTGGGCTTTCTCTGTATCCGGAGCGCTTCCCTCGGCTGCCACCTGCGAGCCCGTCATGAGCACGGCAGCTTCAGCAGCGGAGAGGCCGCACGCATCCGGACCAAAGCGCTGGATACAGCACGTTGCGCTGTCCAGGCAGGCCGCCTGCGCGTAGGCGTCATGATGGTTCGCGGAGCGGCGTGTCGAAGCGCCAGTGGCACCGCTGGAGCAGCCCAGCGACACAACCGACAGGAGGCACAGCAGACCACGACAGGGGTTCAGCTTTCGCACGAGTCGACGGATAAGCACGAATCAACACCATGCGTCCATCACCATGGACAAGCAGCCGGCAGGGGTGGACTTGCCCCATGGCCTCTACGTGGTGGCGAGCCCGGCACGCCGCTCTCATCGCGATGCGAAGGCGATTCCGCGGCGAACTCAGCATGAAGGGCTGTTGACCGGCCGCTTACGCGCCGCGACGACAGCAGGCGTGGAAAAGCGGACGGTGCCTACTCCGTCGTGGCGGCCTGCTCCGCCTCCGGCTGCTCCATGCCAAGCAGCTTGCGCAGCCGGGTGTTGGTGTCGTCCTCGGGCTTGATGCCGGCCTGCTCCTTGATGGCATCGAGCTTCTTCTGCTGCCGCGCCTTCGTGAGCCCGGCCACCGCCTCGCGGTCCGGCAGGTTGGGGCCGAGCTGGCTCACCACGGCGGAGCGAATCGCCGCCGCGGCGATCTTCACCACCTGCACGTTCTGGAAAATCGTCCCCCGCTCCTTGGGCTCCGCGGCGCCGGTGCCATACGCGGACCGCACGTTGCCGCGAAGCGTGAACGCCTGCATCGAGACGAGCTTGCCGCCGCTCGTCCCCACCGCGTCCTCCAAGAAGACCTGCGGGAGGATCCACACGTCGGGCGAGAGCCCCTTGGCCTGCGCGGCGGCGATGCGGTCCGCGTCCGAGGCACCCGAGCGCGTCGCGCTGCTGGGGAGCCCCGTGACGCGCACGACGCGCAGCAGCGGGTCCGCGGAGAGCTCCGCCACGAGCGAATCGTTGAGCTGCTTCCGGTCGAGCGACCTGGCCAGCGACTCGGCGACGGACGCCTCGAAGACGGCCACCTCGATGGGCGCCTGGGGTGAGCGCCGGGGCGCCTCCGCGATGGCCTTCTCGTAGTCCTCCTGCTCACGCGCCTCCGCGTCGATGCGGGCCTGCTCTGCGGGGTCGGAGCTGGTGACGACCGTCTTGCCGTCCGGCCCCGTCACCGTCCGGGTGACTGTCATTCCAGCACAGCCGACAAGGGACAGCGCGACGACAGGAAGGACCAGCGAGCGCACGAACATGTCTTCTCCGAGGGGCAGCGAGCGGGGATTCGCCGTGTGCCATGGGCATCGCGGCGAGCGCGGCTGAGGACGGCCCCCTCCGGAGAAAATTCAATCCATGGCGAAGGGGAGCTCACTCCAGGGTTGCCAGGAACGGCGCGCCGTTCGCCTCGCACCAGCGGCGGTAGGTCTGGAGCCGGTCCTCGGACGTGACGCGTTTGGAGACCTGGCCATCCTCCGCCAGGTACTCGATGGCCCCGCGCACCGTGATGAGCAACACCGCCGGCGCAGCGCCTGTCACCCGCCAGCTATCGACGTTGCCGGGCGGCTCGTAGACGTAGCCACCGGGCCCAATCACCTCCCCCGTGTCGAGCAACTCGCGCGTCCCTGAGAGGTTGTAGCCATGCACCTCGCCGGTGTGGCGGTGCCGGGGGATGATGGTGCCGGGCTCCAGGCGGAAGAGGTACATCCAGCCAGAGCCATCCCGGAAGAAGCGCAGCGGCTTGAAGGAGAGGCCCGGCGGGCCCATGGGAATCCAAGACATGCGCTCGGGGTCGACCGGGCGCGAGGACGCAAAGGACAAAGACGTGTCGTTCATGTCCGTGACATTGCGCCGTCACTGGCCCTCCCACCGGGCCAGAATTGACGAATCTCACTGGGCCAAACTATGGGACCTGCTCATGGACCTTCACGTCGACCTCCAGGACCGAAGGGACGTCGCGGGGCAGATATACCGGGGCCTGCGCGCGCGAATCCTCGATGGGCACCTTCGCGACGGCGAACAGATTCCCCCGTCGCGAGAGCTGGCTCAACGGCTGGGCGTCTCGCGCAACACGGTCAGCGTGGCCTATGAATGGCTGACCGCCGAAGGCCTGCTCGTCAGCCGGGGGCGCGCGGGCAGCTTCGTCCAGAACGCGTCCCGGGAGCGAGAAGCCCGCGCGGCGACGGCTCGCGGCGTGAAGCTGCGCCCGCGCGCCATCTGGAACGGGCTGCAGGTCCCTCCGCCCGCCATGCCCTCCGCGCCGTACGACTTCCGCGTCGGCATCCCCGACGCCACGCTGTTCCCATTCGAGGCCTGGAGTCGGCTGCTGGCGCGGCAACTGCGCACCACGGCGATGACGGCCGCCTACGCGGACCCGTCCGGGCACCCCGAGCTGCGCGAGTCGGTGGCACGCCACGTGGGCATCTCCCGAGGCGTTCGCGCGGAGGCGTCGGACGTGCTCATCACCCACGGGGCACAGCAGGCGCTGGACCTGGTGGGACGGGTGCTGCTGGAGCCCGGAGACCGCGTCGCCGTGGAGGAGCCCGGCTATCCACCCGCGCGGGTCCTGTTCCAATCCCACGGAGCCCGTGTCGTGCCGGTGCCCGTCGACGCGGAGGGGCTCGACGTGCGGGCGCTGCCGGCCGACACGCGCCTGGTGTACGTCACGCCATCGCACCAGTTCCCGCTGGGCATCGTGATGTCCCCCGCGCGCCGAAGGGCCCTGCTCGACTGGGCCCGGCGGCGCGACGCGGTCATCATCGAGGATGACTACGACAGCGAGTTCCGCTTCGGCGGGCGTCCCCTGGAGACGCTCCACGGCCTGGACCGCTCGGGCCGAGTCCTCTACGTCGGCTCCTTCTCCAAGGTGCTGCTCCCCGCGCTGCGCCTGGGCTTCCTCATCGCGCCGCCCCCGCTTCGACGGGAGCTCCGGCTGGCCAAGCAGGTGACGGACTGGCACAGCCAGCTTCCCGCCCAGGCGGCGCTCGCGCGTTTCATCGACACGGGCGCGCTGGCCCGGCACCTGCGCAAGACGCGGCGCGAGTACGCGCAACGGCACACGCGGCTGTCGGAGCGACTGCGCCATCACTTCGGCGACACCTTTGAACAACTGCCCTCCGTCGCCGGTCTGCACCTGTGCGTCACCTTCCCCCGAGGCGGCGCCCGGCGGGAGCGGGAACTCACCCGGAAAGCCCATGACGCGGGCATCGGCATCGAGGAACTCTCCCGCTACTTCGCCGGAACGCCCACCCGCCATGGTTGGGTGCTGGGTTATGGCGGCGTGACGGTGGAGCGCATTGACGAAGGACTCCGGCGTCTGCGCGCGAAGCTCGGCGGAGCGCTCTGACACCACCACCCGGCGCCTCCCGTCAGTCCGGAAGCGACGCCCCCGTCCTCGCCGGCCACGGAAGCCGGCCGCATTGGCCCGCCAGGCCCCGCGAACGGAGTCCGCCATGTCCTCCTCCCAGACGTTCTTCTTCGCCGCCGTGGGCGACGTGCACGGGCACATGAACCGAATGGTGAGCCACCTCACCGCCTGGGAGGAGCGCAGCCGCCGGCCGCTCGAGTTCGTGCTCCAGGTGGGCGACTTCGAGCCCCACCGTCACGACGCGGACCTGGCCGCCATGTCCGCGCCGCTGAGGTACCGGCACCTGGGGGACTTCGCCGCCTACCACCAACGGCGGCGCCGCTTCCCCTGGCCCGTCTACTTCATCGGCGGCAACCACGAGCCCTACGGCCACCTCGACCTGCACCCCGAAGGCGCCGAGCTCGCGCCGCGCTGCCACTACCTTGGACGAAGCGGCGTGGTGGAGCTGAACGACCTCCGCGTGGCGGGCCTGTCCGGCATCCACCGCGAGGCCACCTTCACCCAGCCCCGCCCGCCGCTGGCCGCGCTGGGCACCGCCTCCAACAAGGACTTCACCTTCTTCAACGAGCAGGACGTCGAGCGGGCCCTGGCGCTCGGGCGCGCGGACGTGCTCCTGCTCCATGACTGGCCCTCCGGCATCATCCAGCCCCAGCAAGCCGCCGGCTTCCAGGGCCAGCGCCGCAGCGCGAGCCACGACCTGGTCGGCAACGACTACGCGCGGCTTCTGGTGGACGCGCTCCAACCCCGGCTCGTCCTGTGTGGCCACCTGCACCGGCGCTACGCCGCCACCGTCGCGCATCCGGGGGGCCAGCGCTCGCACGTGCGCTGTCTCGCCAGCGTGGAGCAGGGCGCCGACGCGTTCGCCGTCTTCCAAGTCCGAGGGGCCGACCTTCAGGAAGTCGCCATGCAGGAATAAGCAGGGGGGCGGACAACGCGACGCGCCACCCTGCCCGGTGCCTCCCCGCGCCCTGGCCGCACACAAGGCAAGCGCCGCGCGACCGAAGGTGTTACAGGAAGCGCGCCATGTCCACCCCCGCCCTCGAACTCCAGGGACTCTCCAAGCGCTACGGAGAGTTCACGGCACTTCATACCGTGGACCTCGCCATCCGGCCCGGTGAAATCTTCGCCCTGCTGGGCCCCAACGGCGCGGGCAAGACGACGATGATTGGCAGCGTCTGCGGCCTGGTGAAGAAGTCCTCCGGCAGCATCCGCGTCTTCGGCAAGGACCTGGACCAGGACCCGGTGGGCCCGCGCTACGACATCGGGCTCGTCCCGCAGGAAATCAACTTCGACCCCTTCTTCACCGTGGCCGAGTCCCTGCGCATCCAGCTCGGCTTCTACGGCCGCCCCGCGGATGAAGCGCGCATCGACGAGGTGCTCACCGCCCTCAACCTGCACGCGAAGAAGGACGCGTACACGCGCGCGCTGTCCGGCGGCATGAAGCGCCGGCTGCTCATCGCCAAGGCGCTGGTGCACAAGCCCCGCCTGGTGTTCCTCGACGAGCCCACCGCGGGCGTGGACGTGGAGCTGCGCCGCGACCTGTGGACCTACGTGCGCAAGCTCGCCTCGGAGGGCACCACCATCGTCCTCACCACGCACTACCTGGAAGAGGCCGAGGAGCTGGCCGACCGCGTGGGCATCATCAACGAGGGCCGCCTCCTCATGGTGGAGGACAAGGCCACCCTGCTGCGCCGCTTCGGCGAGCGCCGCGTCGTCATCACCTTCGAGCAGCCGCAGCCGGGCCTGTCCGAGGCCGGCAAGCGCTTCGCCGCCCGCCTCAGCGAGGACGGCCGCGCCCTCACCTACGTGGAGCGCGACGGCTGCGCCCCGTCCGGCGAGCTGCTCCGCGCCCTCTACGCCGAAGGGCAGCTCATCTCCGACGTGGAGACGCGCCGCTCCCGCATGGAGGACGTGCTCATCGAAATCCTCCGCGGCCGCCCTCAACAGGCCGCCTGAGCCCACATCATGAACGTCCTTGGGATGAAGACCCTTCTGGCGAAGGAGGTCCGGCGCTTCATGCGCGTGCCGGGGCAAACCGTCCTGTCGCCCCTCATCAGCACCACGCTGTATTTCATCGTCTTCGGCGTCTCCATGTCGAGCCGCGTCCAGACGGTGGAGGGCCTGCCGTACCTGCACTTCATCGTGCCGGGCCTGGTGTTCCTCGGCATCGCCAACAACGCCTTCCTCAACAGCTCCTCGTCGCTGTTCATCACCAAGATTCAGGGCACCGTGGTGGACCTGCTGGTGGCGCCGCTGGGGCCCGGTGAGCTGATGGCGGGCTTCATCGGCGGCGCCATGGTGCGCGGGCTCGTGGTGGGCCTGCTCACCTGGCTCGTGGCCACCTTCTTCACCGGCTTCAGCCTGGAGCACGCGGGGGTGGCCGCGTACTTCCTCATCCTGTCGTCCTACGTCTTCAGCGTGCTGGGCCTGCTCGCGGCGGTGTGGGCGGAGAAGTTCGAGCAGATCAACTTCTTCCCCACCTTCGTCATGCTGCCCCTCACCTTCCTGGGCGGCGTCTTCTACTCCGTGCGCGAGCTGCCCGCGCCCTGGAACACCGTCAGCCTCTTCAACCCCATGGTCTACATGGTGGAGGGGCTGCGCTACGGCATGCTCGGCCGCAGCATCTATTCGCCGCTGGGCGGCGGGAGCATCCTCTTCGCCGTCGCCGTGGTGGCCACCGCCCTCACCTACGGCGTGCTGCGCTCCGGCTACAAGATGAAAGCCTGACTCACCCTGGAAAGCCGGGCGGGCGCGGCTCGCCTGCCTGCCTGCTCACTCTCCACCCTGTGGGGTAATTCGCGACTGAGCAATTCCCACGAGGTAAGAAAGGGCGATATCCTGGCGGGCACACATGGCTGTGCCATTCGGGAAGTACGAGCTACTGCGCAAGATTGCCTCTGGGGGAATGGGTCAGGTGTTCCTGGCCCGCGAACATGGGACGGGGTTCGAGCGACTTGTCGTCCTCAAGCTCATCCTTCCCCACCTCGCGGAGGACGATGAGTTCCTCTCCATGTTCCTGGACGAGGCGGGGCTCGTCGCGCGCCTGACGCACCCGAACCTCATCACCATCCTGGACCTGACGGAGATTGAGGGCCGCCACTGTCTGGCCATGGAGTACGTGCAGGGCGACGACGTCCGCCGCCTGGACAAGACGACCCGCGCGCAGGGCAAGGCGCTGCCGGTGGGGCTCATCCTGCGCATCATCGCGGACGCGGCGGCCGGGCTGGACTATGCGCACCAGGCGCGGGACGCCCAGGGCAGGCCGCTGCGGCTGGTGCACCGGGACGTGTCGCCGCAGAACATCCTCGTCGGCTTCGACGGCGGGGTGAAGGTCATCGACTTCGGCGTGGCCAAGGCGGCCACCAGCAGCCAGAACACGGCCACCGGCGTCCTCAAGGGCAAGTACCCGTACATGTCCCCGGAGCAGGCCAGCGGCCTGTCCATTGACGCGCGCAGTGACTTGTTCGCGCTGGGCGTCGTCATGTGGGAGCTGCTCACCGGCAAGCGCCTCTTCAAGGGCGAGTCGGACATGATGACGCTGCGGCTGGTGAAGGACTGCCAGGTGCCGAAGCCGTCCCAGCTCAACCCCCGCCTGCCGCCGGGCCTGGACGAGGTGGTGCTCAAGGCGCTGGCGCCCTCGCCGGACCAGCGCTACCCGGACTGCGGCGCCTTCCGGCTGGCGCTGGAGGACTACGCGCTCAACCTGCGGCTGCCCTCCAGCAGCGCGCACCTGGCCGCCTTCCTCCGGGAGCTCTACGCGGACCGCATCGCGAGCGAGACGGACCCGGCGCGGCTGGACCAGCTCGCGGAGGACGCGGACCTGGACTCGCGCTCCAACTCGTCGCTCAGCGGCGTGCCGGGCGTGCTGGGCCCCGCGGGGCGCTCCTCCGCGTCGCGGGCCATGCGGGGCTCGCCCCAGGGTGTCCCGGCCGGGACGCGCTCGCGGCAGGCCGCGGCCGCGGCGCTGCCCGCGAAGGAGAAGACGCGCGGCACCGCGCCGCTGGCCCGGGCGCCCCAGGAGCCGGTCCGGCGCATCCCCTGGCTGCCGGTGGCCACGGCGGGGCTGGGGCTGCTCATGGCGGGGGTGGGCATCGTCTTCTTCCGCTCGCCCGCGGACGCCACGCCGGTCCGCCCGCCGGTCGTCGTCGCCGTGCCACACCAGCCGGAAGTCCCGCCCGACGTGCAGCCCCCGCCGCCCATCGAACCCGAGCCGGCGCGCCCCGTGGAGCTGCCCGTCATCACCGAGCCCCCCGGGGCCCGGGTGAGCGTCAACGGCGAGGAGCGCGGCGAGACGCCGCTGCGCCTGGAGCTGGAGCCCGGGGCCGCGCCGGTGTCGGTGACGCTGGCCCTCAGCGGTTACGAGCCCGTGACGCGGCAGGTGTCCGCCACGGACGAGGAGCTCCGCCTGGAGCTGCGCCGCTCGGCGGGAAGCAAGCCGCCCGCCATGGGCACTCCGACGGGGACGCGGCGGCCTGGCCACGCCGGCCAGGGCGGCGGCCTGGGCATCAAGACGGGCCGCTGAGCCGCGCGCGGGAAAATCCGCGCGAAATGATTTCGTGAGACGGCGCGGGCGCCGGGCCCTCAGGGGGAGTGGACCCCTCACAGGCCCAGGCGCCCATGACTCCAGAATCCCTCCACCGCTCCGCCGCCCCCGCCACGGGCGCTCCGGGCCGTCGCGTGCCCAGGAAGGCGCTGGCGTGGCTGGCGGGCACGGCCCTGCTCGTGGCGGGCGTGGCGCTGCTGTCCTCGCGCGAGCCGGGCGGCGACGCCGCGGCTTCGGCGCACGCCACCGCCGCCGCGTCCGCGCGGAAGGCCACCTCCGGCGGACCTGGCCACGGCGGGCGCGCGGGCGCGGGCGGGGCGGCCGACGAAGCGCCACCGCCGCCACGCTTCGACGAGGCCACGTGCTGGCGGGAGCTGGAGCGCTTCGACGCGGCGGTGACGCTGGAGAGCTTCCGCGCGTGGGCGGCGCCGCTGCTCGCGTCGGGGGACCCGCTGGTCGCCGACTACCTGACGGAGCGCCTCACGGAGCTGATTGGCCAGGACCCGGAGCGCGCCAGCGAGGTGCTGTCCTGGGCGCGCGCCGCGGGGCCGGATGAGTTCGAGGTCCTCCTCACGGCGCTGCGCGGCTCGGAGGCCGTGCACCACGCCCAGGTCGCCACGAAGCTGCTGGCGCAGGGCATGGACGCCACGCTGGACGGCGGACGCCGCGCGGGCCTCCTGTCCGCGCTGGACACGCAGAAGCGCTTCGAGCCGGCGGCGCTGGACACGCTGACGTCCTTCGCGAAGGACGCGGTCTCCGGCGAGGCGGGCTGGGCCGCCACGCGCACCATCGCCCGCGTCATGAAGCGCGACTTCGAGGCGAAGGGCGACGCCGCGCCCTACATGGACGCGCTGCTCACCATCGGCACCGAGTCCCCCGACGAGCAGATTCGCTACCTGGCGCTGTCCACGCCCATGCACGCCACGCCCGTGCTGGATGAGGACACCCGCGCGCGGTACGCGAAGGTGCTCACGCAGGAGGGCAGCCCGGACGGGCGCGAGGCCGCCGCGCACAACCTCTCCGTCTCCGGAGACAGCCAGGAGGTGCTGGACATGTTCGCCCAGGCCTTCGCGCGCGAGCAGGACACGTGCGTGCGCTGGGCCCTCTTCCGCTTCGCCGCGCGCGCCTCCGGCCGCGACGCCCTGCCCGTCATGGCCAACATGGCGATGACGGACCCGCGCTTCCAGCCGCTCTACCAGGTCTTCGAGCAGCTCTACGCCAGCGGCGTCCACGACTTCGTCCGGCTCTGGAACAGCCTGCCGGACCAGGACCCCTTCCACTGCCTCGTCGGCCACGACTGAGCCCGGGAGCCCGCCATGACACGCCTCTGCCTCACGCTCACGCTCGCCGCCCTGCTGGCCTCGGGCGCGCACGCGGCCTCCACCCACGCGCCGCCCGCGCTCCGCGCCAGCACCTGCTCGGTGCGCGGGCTGATGGACGACCTCCGCCGCGGGCTGGGCTCCGGCTCACCGGCCTACCAGCGCTACCTGCGCGCCCTGCTGCGCGAGGCCGCCGTCACGCTGCCGGACGCGGAGCTGCGCGACGCCTTCGCGCGCGAGACGGACCCCGTCATGGCCGAGCACCTGGCGGCGGCGCTGGTGGCCCGCGCGGAGCGTGAAGCGGACCCGGAGGCCATGAACGTGGTGGCCCAGCGCGCGTTGAAGGACGCGGACCCGGCCGTGCGCGCCGCCACGCTGCGGGCCATGCGGCGCACCGGCGCGCTGGAGCGCACCGGTGACTTGTACGAGCGCATGGTGCGGGACGAGTCGCCCCAGGTGCGGCAGGAGGCGGCGACGAACCTCATCGAGGACAACGCGCACGTCTACGCCGGCCAGTACGGCCCGGCCGCGGACACGGCGGTGACGGCCGCGGCGGCGGCCTCGGACCCGGCGGTGACGGCGCGCATCCTGGACAACCTCTCCACGGAGAAGATCAGCGCCGGGTCCGCGGAGCGCATCACCTCCCTGCTGCGCAGCGACGACGCGAGCGTGCGCAAGGCCGCCGTCAACGCGCTGGGCGGCGTGCCGGCGGAGCAGATGCAGGGCGCTCGCGAGTCGCTGCTCGCCATGTACCGCGAGGAGCCGGACGAGGGCGTGCGCAAGGCGCTGCTCCAGAGCGTCGCGCAGCTCGGCTTCGAGGGCGCGATTGCCGACCTCCAGCGCCTGCGCGACCTGGACCCGCGCCTGGCCCAGGAGGCCGACGCGTGGATTCAGGTTCTCGGCATGGGCCTTCAGGAGTGGAGCCTGCTCCTGAGGGAGAAGCAGCGGTTGCAGCAGGCTCCGTGACAGGCAGTCCATTGAAAGGAACACCTCATGCGTAGCAGCACCTGGAAGTCCTCCCTGGCGGCGCTGGCCGCGGTGGCGCTCATCCCCGCGTCCGTGACGGCGCACACCGTCAAGGGCACCCACACCGGCTCGGTGACGGCCCTGACCAACTACAGCAGCGGCAAGTTCCACGGCGCGGTGGACATCGGCACGGGTGGCCGGTGCAACTACTGGGGCGCGGAGACGGGCGTGGTGGGCTCGCTCTACTGGGCGGTGACCATCCGCACCCACGGCGTCGTCTGCTACGGCAGCGGCAGCGGCAACCAGAACGAGGCGCGCCACGTCTGGAAGAGCGGCTGGACCTTCCGCCAGTGGCACTTCATCAAGACGGCGGACTCGCGCAACCGCACGTGTGACCGCTGCCAGGTGGGCAACATCGGCGGCACCGGCAACTCCACCGGCCCCCACGCGCACCTCCAGCAGGACAAGCTCGGGACGAAGGACACGTCCTGGTACAAGGGCTACGTCAAGGTGGGCAGCGCCGTCACCCGCGCGAAGACCATCGGCAAGCTGGACTGACGCACCGGCCCCCGTGGGCCGCCAGGAGGCCCGGACACGTCCCCCATCGGAAGGTCCGGGCCTTCGACCTCGCTCAGCCCAGCTTCATGCCCTTGGGGCGGGCCAGCAGCCGCTCCACGTAGGCCTCCAGCGCCGGGCGCCCCGTCTTGCTCCCGAAGATGCGCATCCAGATGAACATGGAGCCAATCATCACGTCCGCGGCGGTGAAGCGCTCACCGAACAGGTAGGGCCCCTGGCCCAGCTCACCCTCGATGACGTTGAGCGCCGTCTCGAAGTCCGTCCAGCCCCGCGAGGGACTCGTGGGCAGCTTCATCATGTGGTCGCTCATGGCGGGCTCGAGCTGGGACGTGGAGTACACCATCAACGACAGATAGCGGCCCCGGTCCTTGTCCCCCAGCTTCGGCGCGAGCTGCGCCTCCGGGAACTTGTCCGCCAGGTAGAGACAGATGGCCGCGCCCTCGAACAGCCGCGTGTCGCCATCCACCAGGGCTGGCAATTTCCCAGCGGGGTTGATTTTCAAGAACTCAGGCGACTTGTTCTCCTTCTTTTCGAAGTCGATGGGGACGATTTCATACGGCGCGCCGCACTCATCCAGCATCCACCTGGCAATGGCCGCGCGGCTTCGCGGGTTGAAATAGAGCTTCATCGTCATCGTCGGACCTGACCTTTCAAGTGGAGGACAACGCCGTTTCCTAACAGAACACCGGCACGGCGCACGGCATCTTGCGCGTGAAGAAATCCACCGCTGGATGCTCGCTCCTCGTCAGACTTCGATGGTGGAATCCATGCCGATGCGACACGCACCCGACTGGGCCCGCTTCGCGAGCAAGCACTGGGAGCAGTCCCCCACGCGGCTGCGGCTGGGCGCCCCGCTCATCCCGCCCGGGCAGGCCTTCCAGGGCCTCGTCTCCGTGAGCGCGCCCTTCCGCTTCGGCACGCGCTTCCGCGCCCTGCCCGACGTGCGCTTCTTCGCGGACGCCGCCCGCCTGCGCGCGCCCGGCACGCTCCTGCCAGGAGCGGCGGATGCGGACGCCGCCGCGTACCTCCAGCGCGTCGGCCGCGAGCTCGGCGCGGCGCGCGGCTTCCAGTGCTTCGTGGAGCAGCCGCTGATGGCGGACTACGCGCAGTGGGAGCGCGTGCGCGCCTTCGTCGACGGCGTGCTGGCGCAGGTCGGCGTCCCCGTGCTGCCCATCGTCAGTGACCTGTGGCTGGGCCGCTTCAGCGAGCCGCCCCAGGGCGCCGCGCGCCGGGCGCACCATGCCCGCTTCACCGCGGTGCTCCACGGGCGGCTGCGCGTGCGCCAATGGACGAAGGACGTCCGCGAGGCCCGGACGGTGGAGGCCCAGGCCGGAGACGTGCTGTACGCGCCGTCCGACGTCTGGCAGGAGGAGACGAGCGACGCGGGCGCCCTGGTGCTGCGGCTGTGGATTCCGGTGCGCGGCGATGAGGCCGTGGAGGCCGTGAAGACGCTGGCGGTGAAGCTCCTGGAGGCGCGGGGGGGACAGGAGGACGCCGTGCCGTACCTGCCCTACCCCAGGAAGCCGGGGCGCACACAGGTGCCACGCCTGGCCCACACCGCGAGCGCGCTGCGCGACGTGACGCACGGTCCGGACCTGCGGCAGGTGCTGCGCATCACCTGGGCCCAGCGCGTCAGCGCCTCCGCGCTGGAGCCGGCGCCCCCGCCGCGCGCGCACGAGCCCCTGGAGGAGGACGCCTTCGTGCGGAAGACGCCTCCGGGCCGCGTGGTGCGGATGCTGGACAGCCCAGGGCAGTGGCTGTGGGCCGTCAACGGGCACGCCTTCGCTGGCCCAGGCCCCTTCGCGGCCCGGGTGCTGGACGCGCTGGCGCCGGGCGTCCCGGTCCGGGTGGGGGCCCTGTGCGGCCTCGGGCGGGGCGCGGCCCAGCGCGAGCAGGTGCGGGCCCTGCTGGAAACCCTTCATGCGCTGCGCGGCGTCGAGCGCGTCTCCTGGAAGGAGGCCTGACGCATGGCCCGCATCGACCTCCAGCGCCGGTTCGACTGGGACACCTTCGTCACGCGCTACTGGAACCGGCGGCCGGTGCTCTACCAGGCGACGGGCGCCAACCCCTTCACCGAGGCGGACGTGTTCGACGCGGCGCTCCGGGCCTCGCGCGGCGCCATGGCCCCGCCCACGGCGCTGGAGGCGCGCACGGACGTCCAGTTCACCATCGACCAGGGACAGCCCGTCACGCTGGCGCCCTGGCTTCCCCGCGACACCGACGGCGCGCTGGACGACTATGACGCGCGGCTCGCGGGCACGCTGGGCTCGCGCCGCTACGCGCTCATCATCTCCCTGCTGCATTCGCACGGCTTCGGGCTCTGGTCGGCCGAGCGGGCCTTCTTCTCCCAGCTCTGGCGGCGCGTGGGCTTGCCGCTGTCGGGCGGCATCACCACGCTCTTCCACGGGAACTACGAGCACAGCCCGGTGGGCGTCCACCTGGACCGCTTCACCACCTTCCTCTTCGCCCTCCGGGGCCGCAAGCGGATGCGCTTCTGGGCGAAGCGGCCCTGGAGCATGCCCGTCACCACCCTGGCGGACTACGCGCCCTACCTGGAGACGTCCTTCACCGCGGAGGTGGGGCCCGGCGACCTCCTCTACTGGCCCGCCAGCTACTACCACGTCGGAGAGAGCGCGAGCCGGGACGTGGCCACCAGCGTCAACGTGGGCATCCCCGTCACCGGACACCAGGCACGCTACGACGTGGAGGACCTGCTGAGCGTGAGCCCCGATGACGCGCCGCGCGGCCGGGCGCTGGTGCCGGGCGTGCTCGACGGCGATGGCGTGCTTCCGCGGGAGCTGCCCGCCGCCTTGCAGCAGGCCGCGGACACCCTGCGTGAAAACAGCCGTGACTCACGAACCCAGGCCCACCTCCGCGCCCTGTGGCTCAACCGGCGCTCCGCGGGCGGCTTCGAGCCCCCACCGCCTCCGGCGCGCCGCAGGCCGCTCCAGGACACAGCCATCCTGCATGGGAATAAACACTTTCCCATCCTGGTGGAGAAGACAGGCACGGGCTGGTGTTGCTCCGCCAATGGCAACGCATTGCATGTCTCAGGCCTTCGGCAGCCCGTGAATAAACTTATCGCGACATTGAACACGGCGCGCGCGGTGGCCGTGGGTGAGCTCTTGCGTCCTTTTCCCTCGCGAGGCGCCGTGCCGCCGCGCGTCGTGGAGCCGCTGCCCGCGACGCGAGCGGGCATGCGCCGGATGCTGGAAATTCTACTGACATTTCGAGCCATCCACCTGACAGGCCGCTAACGCGCCAGGCAAAGACATCTCAACTTGACTCAAGCGAATTGCGAGTTTTACCATGCTTGAGCAGTCTGACCCCAACGCGTGGAGGATTCCCATGGTGAAGGCGAAGACGAAGGCGAAGGCGTCCAAGCAGGCCAAGAAGCTGACCCAGGTGCTGCGGGAGCTGGACAAGACGACGAAGCCCGCCGGCTCCGGGAACGCGTATCGGAGCTGCTCGCGCTTCATCTACTGCGTCTAGTCCACGCGCCACCGGCGCTTGCGCTGACGCTTCACACGCGCGCCCCGGCCTCGCCGGGCCGCGCGTTTCTATTTCCCCCCACCGGGCCAGGGCCGACTGATGACGCGTAGGGCGCATGTGCTGCCATCCCTTGCTCCAACACCTCCCGCCGCCCCACCCCGCCTCCCTCCGCACACCCGCCGCCTCCTGGAGGCCGTCCGCAAGGGCCCCCAGGCCAGCGGCTGCTTCCCGCCCATTGTCCGGCCCGGCCCGGAGCGCGTGCTCCAGGTGGCCCGCCCCTTCCAGGGCGCCAGCGACGCCGCGCGGCTGGGCGCCCTGCTCTCCCAGCCCGCCTTCCAGCCGCTGGTGGCGTTCTACGAAGCCCTGGGCGACGGGTGCGACGCCATCGTCCAGCGGCACCCGGGGCTGTTCGGCGCGCGCGTCGTGCGGCTCGGCAACGCGGCGCTGTTCGGCCCGGTGCTGACGGACGCCTTCACGCTGTGCGCCGCCACTCCGGCGCAACAGGGGCCCCATCCCGGGCTGCGCCTCTTGAGGGACGGGTTCCTGGCCTTCTTCGGCCGCTTCGCCCAGCGGCTGGAGCGCGACCTGAAGGCCGGCGTCTTCCGCCGCGCGGGCTTCGAGGGCCCCGTCACCCGGCTCTGGGCCAACCCCGAGGAGACGCACAACGGGCGGCAGCACGTGCTGCGCGTCCAGTTCCGGCGGGGCGGCGCGCTGGCGTACAAGCCCCGGCCCGCGAGCGGCGAGGCCCTCTTCCTGGCGGAGCCAGCGCGGCGCGCGCCACGCTCGTTCTTCGACTGGGTCAACCGCCTCCCCTCGGCCTCCGGCGAGGTGCGGCTCCCCACGCTGCGCGTGCTGCGTGGACGCGGCAAGGACGCCTTCGCCTATAGCTGGCAGGACTGGATTGAACGTCCTCGCCAGTGGGGCCTCCTGCGCGACTCCCCCCGGCTGAAGCTCCACGGCTGCCGGTTGCCGCCGCCCCAGGCCGCGCGCTTCTGGCATCACGCGGGCGCGCTCACCGGCGCGTGCTTCGCCGTGGGCGCCGCGGACCTGCTGGGCAGCAACCTGGTGGTGGGCGCCCGCCGTGGGCAGCGCGAGCCCCTGCCCTACCTGGTGGACCTGGAGCTGTTCTTCTGCCCCGTGCGCCGGCTCCCGGAGACGGGGCTGATTCCGGCTGGGCACCGGCGCGGCAACCACCACATCGGCTTCGAGTGGCGCGCCTGGTGGTGCACCACCGGCGGGCCGCTGCTGTGCTTCTTCCCCACCCGGAGCGGCGCGCTCCAGCTCCGCCCGCGGACGCGCGCGTGGGCCCGGGAGGAAGCGCCCTCCATGGTGGCGGACACCGAGGGCCACGTGGGCTACGCGGCCCACCTGCTGCCCTTCCTTCGCGGCATGTTCGACCTGTGGACCAAGCTGCTGCTGGAGCAGGAGCGCGTGACGGACTTCCTCGCGCGCGCGGCGCGGCGACACCACGTCCGCGTGCTCGTCAAACCCTCGGATGCGTATGACGCGCCCCTGGAGCACATGATGCTGGCGTCCCGGGGCCAGGTGCCTGTCGCCAGCGCCCGGGGCCGCGTGCGCTTCAGCCCGGAGGAGCGCGAGCAGTTGGGCCGCTACGACGTGCCGTACTTCTTCCGCAAGGCGGACGGCGGCCCCCTGCTGATGATGGACACCGCCGCCGCGCCCACCGGCGTGCGGCCCGTGGGCGAGCAGCAGTTCCTGGAGTCCTCCCCGCCGCCGGCCCCGCACATCCTGAGCGGGGAGCAGCTTGGCCTGATGAACCTGGGCGTGGCCCTGCGGGACGCGGTGGACGCCGTCGCCCGGGACTTGCGCCACCGCGTCCAGGAGGCGCCCCGGTGGGGCGTGCGTCTGGCATTGGAGGAGGACCTGCGCACGGGCGCGGTGTCCTTCGACTGGCCGGAGACGGGCAAGCGCCTGACCTTCTCCTGGAACCGCCGCTCCGTGCGCCTCACCGACGCGCCGCTGAACGCGGCGCCCGCTCCCCCGCGCGGGAAGCGGGCCCGGCGGAAGCCGCCTACCGCTTGAAGTGGTCGGCGATGACGCTGGCCACGCAGCAGGTGAGCTTCTTGCCCGTGGGGATGTGGAGGAACTCGTTGGGGCCGTGGGCGTTGCTGCCCGGGCCCAGCAGGCCGGTGATGAGGAACTGCGCCTCGGGGAAGCGCTCACCCAGCATGCCCATGAAGGGGATGGTGCCGCCCTCGCCCATGGCCATGGCCGGCCGGCCGAAGTAGGTGGCGGAGGCGGACTCCACCGCGCTGGACAGCCAGGAGGCCAGCGGCGGCGCGTCCCAGCCGGTGCTGGACTTCTCTCCCTCGAACGTCACCTTCGCGCCGTACGGCGGCTCCTTCTCCAGCGCCTGCGTCAGCGCCTCCATGGCCGCCTTAGGGTCCACGCGCGGCGGAATCCGCATGGACAGCTTCACCGTGGTGAAGGGCCGCAGCACGTTGCCCGCGCTGCTGAGCGCCGGCATGCCGTCCACGCCCGTCACGGACAGGGCCGGCCGCCACGTGCGGTTGAGCACCAGCTCCGCGCCGTCGTCCGACATGGGGCGGGTGCCGGGCACCCAGGGGAACTTGGTGAAGACCTCCTCACCCAGCACCTTGGCGGCCGCGCGGGCCTGCTCACGCCGCGCCTCCGGAATCTGCGTGTGCAGCGCCTCCACCAGCACCTTGCCCGTGGCCTCCTCCTCCACGCGCGACAGCACCTGCCGCAGCACGCGGAAGGACGACGGGACGACGCCGCTCGCGTCGCCGGAGTGCACGCCCTCCGTGAGCACGTCCACCCGCAGGTTGCCGGCCACCATGCCGCGCAGCGACGTGGTCATCCACAACTGGTCATAGTTGGCGCAGCCTGAATCTAGACACACCACCAGCGAAGGCTTGCCGATGCGCGGCGCCAGCGCCTCGATGTAGGCCGGCAAGTCATAGCTGCCGCTCTCCTCGCACGCCTCGATCAGCACCACGCAGCGCGCGTGCGGCAGGCCCTGCTCGCGCAGCAGGCGGATGGCGGTGAGGGACGCGAAGGCGGAGTAGCCGTCATCCGCGCCGCCGCGCCCGAAGAGCTTGTCGCCCTCGCGCACCGGCGTCCACGGCGTCAGGCCCTCGCGCCAGCCCACCATCTCCGGCTGCTTGTCCAGGTGGCCGTAGAGGAGGACGGTGTCGTCGCCCTTCGTCCCGGGCACCTCCATGTAGATGACCGGCGTGCGCTCGCGGCCCTGCGCGTCCTTGAGGCGCACCACCTCCAGCACCAGGCCCGGCAGGTGCTGGCCCTGCTCGCGGCACCAGTCCGCGACGAGCTGGACGGCGGCCTCCATGTGCCCGGCGCGGACCCAGTCCGGGTCGAAGGCGGGCGACTTGTTGGGGATGCGGATGTAGCGCTCGAGCGCGGGGAGGATTTCCTGCTCCCAGATGCGGTCGGACGACTCGGTGGCGGTCTGGACGTTCATGGACATGGCGGTCCGAATCCAGAACACGGGAGAGGGGCCCCTGTCGACAGGGGGAATCCCCCCGGGGGCCGGACAGTGTTGATGGCCCCCATTGGAAGTGCTGAAAATGCCGCGCCCCGGCACTCCAGGGGAGCACCGGGGCGGGCGGGGACTGCCGTCAGCGGCTCACTGCTCCGGCGAGATTTCGCGCACGGACAGCCACTTGAAGTCCACGTCGGTGGCGCTGTCCCAGCGGAACACCGCGATGGGGCCGCCCCAGGTGATGGGCATGGCATCCACGCCGCCGCCGCAGTGGCTGGCGTCACCACCCCAGCTCCCCGAGTCCACCATGTCGTAGACCTTCTTCCAGGTCTTCTTGTCGGCGTTCTCGTTGAGGTACATCTCCAGGCGCACGGCGTCCTTGCCGTTGACCTTGGTGTTGCGCATCACCGACTTGAAGCCCACCCAGCGGCCCCGCAGCGCCGAGGTGCCGGACTTGTAGGACGACTGGTCATAGGAGACGTGCCACGTCTCCTTCTGCCAGCGCACGCGGCCGTCATAGTGCAGCGAGCCCTTGTAGCTGCTGCCCTCGCACCCGGAGTGGTTGTCGTTGTGCTTGCCGCCACGCGCGTACCACGCGAAGTTGTCCGACACGTCGGACACGGAGTTGACCTTGATGAAGCCGGTCATCTCGATGTTCCGCCAGTCGTTCGCCGCCTGCATGTAGCCCCGGCTGGCCAGCACGTCCCGGTCATACGTCGGAATCTTGGACGCGCTGTAGCCCGTGGAGGTGAACACGGACATGCGCACCTTGCTGTTCTTCATCTTCCAGGAGCCGTCCGAGTTGCGGCTGATGGTGTTCTGCGGGTCGAAGCGCTTGTCGGACGTCGCGTTGTCCGCCAGGAACCACTGCTCGCCGCCCGACCGGGTCGGGTAGAGCATCTTCACACCGAACTTGTCCTGGGTGGGCTCGGGCTCGGGCTCGGGCTGCGGCTCGGGATTCGGCTCGGGCTCCGGCTGCGGCTCGGGGTCCGGAAGGGTGGAGCCGGAGAGGGCGGCGATGTCCGTGATGCTGCCCCAGGTCGTCTGGGTGCTGCCGTAGAAGGTGATGCGCACGTAGCGGGCGTTCACCGTCGGGAAGGTGACGCGCTCGAAGTCCGCCGACTTCCCGGAGGAGATGCCCACGAAGGCGCGGGTGAACGTGGTGCCGTCCGTCGACGTGGCGATGTCGAAGAGGTTGATGCGCTCGTTGCCACGGAACCAGGCGATGTCCAGGCCGTTCAGCGGCTTCACCGACCCCATGTCGGCGCGAATCCACTGGCCCGCGCCGGAGGCCGACCAGCGCGTGGCCTTGTTGCCGTCAACCGCCATCGAGGGCGGGGTGGGTGCGTCGTAGGAGCTGGCGGTGGCGGAGACGAAGCCTCCAGCAGCCAGCGCGGGCGTCGCGAACGCGCCGACAGCGAGCGAGAACGCGGTGACAGACGTGCGAAAGCGCCTCCATCCCCCCAGGGACGAAGTCGAGTGCTGTCGATTCAAGTGACTACCTCAAGCGAGGCCGCGAGCTTCCGCGACTCACCGGCGAGGCAAGGAGCCCCACCGGAGCGCCGCGTTCCCCCCCGCGGCGCGTGGACTTCCATTCCCGAGCCGCCCCGAAAGCAGGCACCCACGCTTGCGCGCGGAGGCTTTCTCCAGAGGCGGCCAGGAGTGTTACCGACTCAACGTCGGACTGCGGGCCCAAATACCCTTTGAGTCGATATGGAATTCCCACGGCATTTCTTGAGCATGTTTTCAAACATGCCCGCTCGCCCCACGGTGAAACGCGCGCTGAAACAGCACGCGTCTCTCAGTCTTTCGAGGGAAGCCTTATCACAGCCAGAGCCGAACCCTTCAGCCGTACGGTGTCTTGGTTCAATGGCTGCAATTTTTCGGAGCCGCCGAAGCAGGCGTCTTCGGTCCACAGCACCAGCGCCGAGCCGGCGGGCACCGGATATTCCAGCGCGCCGCGCAGGCAGAGCACCACCTGCAGGCGCTGTCCGCCCCCACGCCGTTCGAGCACCAGGGCGTCTGGCCCCAGGGCCCGGGCCTCGTAGCTGCCACGGCCCGTCTCCCGCAGGGCGGGCTCCGTCGCGCGCAGCCGGAGCAGCGCCCGGTAGAGCGCTCGCACGCCCGCATGCCCGGGCTCCTCCGCCTCCGCCCAGTCCAGCCGGGAGCGGGTGAAGGTGTCCTCCGCTTGAGGGTCCGGCACCTCGGCGCCCGCGAAGCGCGCGAAGCCGGCGAACTCCTTGCGCCGGCCCTCCGTGACGAGCCTGCCCAGCTCCGCGTTGTGCTCGGTGAAGTAGAGGAAGGGCGTGTTGGCGTTCCACTCCTGTCCCATGAAGAGCAGCGGCGTGTAGGGCGACAGGAGCAGCAGCCCGCTCATGGCGCGGAAGGCCTGGGGGGTGACGTCGTGCCCCAGCCGCTCGCCGAAGGCCCGGTTGCCCACCTGGTCATGGTTCTGGATGCAGTGGACGAAGCGCCAGGGCTCCAGCCCGTCCGCCTTCGTGCCTCGCGCGTGGCCCAGGTTCTTCGACACCTGCCCTTCGTAGAACCAGCCCTGGTTCAGCGTGCGCGCCAGGTCCTCCGTGCCGCCCGTGTAGTCCTGGTAGTAGCCCTCGCTGTCCCCCGCGAAGGCCCGGCGCAGCTGGTGGTGGAAGTCATCCGCCCACACGCCGTCCAGCCCCAGGCCGCCCTCCGAGGCGGGGCGCAGCAGGCGCCGCTCGTTGCGCTCGTCCTCGGCGATGACATGCACCCGCCGGCCCGGCGCGCAGGCCCGCGCGCGCTCGGCGATTTCGGTGAGCAGGTGCGGCGTGCCGTCGTCGATGATGGCGTGCGCCGCGTCCAGGCGCAGGCCGTCCAGGTGGTAGTCCGCAATCCACATCTCCACGTTGGCCAGCACCTGGGCTCGCGCGTGGGCGCTGCCCTCACCGTCGTAGTTCACCGCGTCGCCCCACGGCGTGTGGTGGCGGCCGGTGAAGTAGTGCGGTGAATAGACACGCAGGTAGTTCCCGTCCGGCCCGAAGTGGTTGTAGACGGCGTCCATCAGCACCGCGAGCCCGTGCGCGTGCGCGGCGTCCACCAGCCGGCGCAGCCCCTCCGGACCACCATAGGCCTGCAAGGGCGCGAAGAGGTCCACGCCGTCGTAGCCCCAGTTGCGCCGCCCCGGGAAGGACGCCACCGGCATCAACTCCAGCGCGGTGATGCCCAGGTCCCTGAGGCCGGCCAGGCGCGGGATGAGCGCCTCGAAGGTGCCTTCGGGCGTGGCCGTGCCCACGTGGACCTCGTAGAGGACCAGCGACTCGGGCGCCACGCCCTTCCAGCCCGCGTCCGTCCAGGGGAAGTCGGGCACCACCACCTCGGAGGGCCCGTGCACGCCCTGCGGCTGCGAGCGCGACCAGGGGTCCGGGAAGGGGCCTTCCCCATCCACGCGCAGCTTGTAGCGCAGCCCCGCGCCCTGGCCCTCCAGCACCGCGCCGAAGCAGTCGCCGGGCTCCGGCGTCATGGGCAGCGCGCGCCCGGGGTTCCCCTGCGCGTCGTGCAGCACCACCTCCACCCGCTGGTGGCCCGGCGCCCAGACGCGCCAGCGCACCCGCTCGCCCGCCTCCACCCATGCCCCCAGCAGAGGCGCCTTCGACCGCGATGCCACAGACTCGTCCGTTGGACTCATGGGCGTGTCCCTGTAATGCGCCACCCCTGCCCTTGAGGAGCACTCCGTGCGGCCGGGCGCGCCCGCCTCGCGGCGGATGTTCACGGGTAGGCACGGCGCCGCGGAGGAATGGGGACCGGAGGACGGTGTTTCCGCGGACACCGGCCCCCCTCTGCTCCGGGGCCCGCCTTGTTCCCCCCGCCCGCCCCCGGGATGATGCGCCCCCCCGGCGGCCGCCCGCCTTTGATTGGAGTCCCTGGCATGAGCATCGTCCACCCTGGCCCGGAGCCGCTGCCCGACCCCTCCGACGACGTGCGCGCGCGCGTCGCCGCCATCGAGGTCCTGTCGCCCCGTGAAATCGACGAGCGGCTGACGGGCCTGGGATACCGGGGCCAGGCGGAGGCGCGGCGCGCGGCGTCCGTGCTGGCCTACCGGCACCTGCGCCGCATCCGCCGCCTGTACCTGGAGGGCCTGCCCCCGGAGCCGGGCACGCGGGAGAACTGCCTCTTCCTGGGGCCCACCGGCTCCGGGAAGACGTTCCTCGTGGAGCTGCTGTTCCGGGAAATCCTCGCCGTGCCCACCGTGCTGGCGGACGCCACGCAGTTCTCCGAAACGGGCTACGTGGGCGACGACGTGAGCACGCTGCTGTCGCGCCTGTACGAGGCCGCGGACCAGGACGCGAGCTGGGCCGCCTGCGGCGTGGTGTGCATGGACGAGTTCGACAAGCTCGCCACCAGCCGCTCCGACAGCCGCTTCGCCGGCCAGCAGACCACGAAGGACGTCAGCGGCTTCGGCGTGCAGCGCGGCCTGCTGCACATGTTGTCCGCGCCCTCCGCGGACTTCCCGCCCGACTTCGGCTTCACCAGCCGGCTGCGGCCCGCCACCATGGACCTGAGCTGCCTCACCTTCATCGCCTGCGGCGCCTTCAGCGGCCTGGGGGCCACCGCGGATGGACTGGCTCGCGGAGAGCACCTGGGCTTCGGCCGCGAGCCGCTCCCCGCGCGCGCGGAGAGCATCGCCTCGCGGGTGACGGAGGAGCAGTTGGAACAGACCACCGCCTTCGCGCGCTACGGCTTCATCCCGGAGCTCATCGGCCGCTTCAACCGGCTGGTCTCCTTCGCCCCCCTGGACGCGGCCACCCTGGGCGACATCCTCCAGCAGAACGTGCTGCGCGCCTACGAGCGCGAGTTCGAGCAGGAAGGGCTGCGGCTGCGCGTGGAGCCCCAGGTGCGGGACTTCGTGGTGGCCCGCGCGCTCAAGCGGGAGACGGGCGCCCGGGGGCTGCGCACCACGCTCGCCCCCCTGCTGGAGCGCGCGGCGTACGAGCACTTCGGCCAGCGGGACACCGCCGCCACGCTCCGGCTGACGCTCCAGGCCGGTGAGGTCCAGGCCCGTCTGGAGTAGCCACGCGGGGACGGCCGGCGCCCGGAGCGCCCGTCCGCGCTGATGCCGACACGCCAGGGGAGCAGGCCCGCTCCACACCCCGCGTGCACACGCCTTACGGTTCTGCTGGGCACTGGAATCCGGAGGGCAGACACCATGCATCACACTCGGGAGATACCCAAGGAGGGCTGGGCGGACTACCTGTCCCTGCTCAGCAACCTGGAGCGCGACCATTGGGTGCGCATCGAGACGGAGAGCGCGGACTTCGGCGACCAGCCGCTGGCCGGCCGGCTGCCGCTGGTGGAGATTGGCCTGGAGCCAAAGGGGAGCGACCGGGGCGCCGTCGAAATCATCGTGGGCCGCCCGGGGGGCGAAGTCACACACCGCATCCTGAAGCCCGACCACATCTACGCGGACGAGAGCGAGAGCGGCGAGCTGGAGTGCCTCGACATCGAGGACGCGGACCACGTGAAGACGCTCATCTACTTCGAGCCGGCCCGCGCCGGCGAGGAGCCCTCCATCGGCGCGCCCTCCTGACGATGCGGCCGGAGGGCGCGTCCCCCCGCGGGAAGCGCCCTCCGGCCCGACAGCCGCCCCGGCCGCGCCACGGCCAGGACGGGTGCCCATGTTCCTGAGAGGGATTACGGGTACAGCGCGCGGGCGCCCTGCTGGTCCAGGCTGGTGAGCACCAGGTCGCGCGTCTGGGTGCCGTTGCACTGCGGGTAGTGCATCACGGACGAGCGGTCATACGTGCTGGTCAGCGCGCGCCACTGGCTGTCCTCGTAGCAGCCGCTGCCCGTGGAGCGGGTGTGCTCGTGACGGAAGCCCAGCACGTGGCCCAGCTCGTGGCGCATGATGCCCGTCAGCGTCCAGGGCGAGATGTTGCCGAAGGCGCTGCCGTCCACCAGCACGTTGCGGCCGGAGCGCCCGGAGTTCGGGAAGAAGGCGCGCGCCAGGTACTGGCCGCCCGCATTCACGGGGCGCACGTCGAACAGCACGTTCGCCTGCGACGCGGTGCAGCTCGAGTCGTACTGGGTGAGGTGCGTGAAGTTGACGTTCGCCGCCGCCTCCCAGGCCGCCGTGGCGGCGTTCATCGCGTTCACCACCGCCGTCTTGTTGGCGCCGAACGTGCTGCTGACGCAATAGGTCAGGTTCCGCGCCTGGGTGGCGCTCCACCTCACGTCGCCGCTGACCGCCTTGGTGGGGCTCGTGTTGTAGACGGCCAGGCCACCCCGGGCCGTGCCCAGCTCCGCCGCGATGGCGTTGTCGAAGAAGGCGCGCAGCTCCTCCTCGCTGTCCAGCGCCATGTCGCCGTCGAAAATCAGCTTGCCTTCGGGGTCCTCCACCACGGACGCCCGGAACGCCTCCCACGTCAGCTTCTGCTGCTCGGCCTCGGGGGCCTCCGAGCTACCGCACGCGGAACCGAGAAGGGACACACCAGCCACCAGTGCAACGGAGCGGAACTTGCGCATCTTCACTTTCCTCTGACGACCACTTCGGGGGACGCACCCGCCGTCCGGCGCCTGGCGCCTGATGCGGCACGGTGCGCTCCGGGCTTGAGCAACTCCCGCGCCAGACTGACGCCCAGAGGACAGAACCGGATTCAAAGCCTTCAATGGACAACATGGACTCCAAGTTTGAACACAAACAGCGTAAACGATTGTGACACCGCCGCTGGCAAGGCCGCGGCGCCACGGAGGAATCACGCCCTTCGCGCGGAGCGCTCCAAAAGCAGACAGGGCTGTCCATGAATCAGGCACCGGCCCATGGGTCAGGCCCACGCCACGGGACGCAAAACGCCCGTTGCAAAATGCCAGTCATTGGATAATGCAATCACATACGGCCGGCATCAACGCCGGCGGTGCAACGTGGAGGCGATTCTTCAGCGGGGCCGCACCGCTCGCCGCGTTTCTGGAAGGAACCCCGTACGCCGGGTGCCGCGTCGATTCCCGACGCCCCGGGTCCGGAGCGCCTGCCCGGGCGCTTCCGGGCGTGATAGGCGGGAGCGCTGGACCTTCCCGTGGACCTGCCCCCGTTCGACATCCCCGCGTGGTTGGAGGTGGCCTGGCCCCACGTGGTGGCGGCGCTGACGCTCCTCATCAGCGTGCTGACCAGCGCGCACGCGGTGCTGCACAAGCGGGACGTGCGCGCCGCCGTGGGGTGGGTGGGGCTGGCGTGGCTGGTGCCGGTGCTGGGCGGGGTGCTGTACGTGCTGCTGGGCATCAACCGCATCCGGCGCAAGGCCCGGTCGTTGATGCTGAAACAGGAGCACGGCCGCTTCCTGCCAGCGCCCGAAGTGGCCCCCATGAAGGCGGAGCGCCTGAGCGAGCCCCACCCGGAGGCGGCGCCCCTGGCCCCCCTGGTCCGGCTGGGCGACGCGGTGGTGGGCCGGCCGCTGCTGCCGGGCAACCGCATCACCGTGCTGGAGTCCCGCCAGGACGCCTACCCCGCGATGCTGGAGGCGATTGAGGCGGCGCGCGGCTCCATCACCCTGTGCAGCTACATCTTCGACAATGACGCGGCGGGCCGGCGCTTCGTGGAGGCGCTGGGCGCGGCGGTGCGGCGCGGCGTGGAGGTGCGGGTGCTGGTGGACGCGGTGGGCTCGCGCTACACGTGGCCGCCCATCCTGGGCCGGCTGCGGCGCGCGGGGGTGCGCGCCGCGCGCTTCCTGCCCTCGCTGATGCCCTACCGGCTGCCCTTCGCCAACCTGCGCAACCACCGCAAGCTGCTGGTGGTGGACGGGCGCGTGGGCTTCACCGGCGGCATGAACATCCGCAAGGCCTTCTGGCCCGGTGAGCACGCCGCGGTGGACCTGCACTTCCGCGTGGACGGGCCCCTGGTGGGGCAGCTCCAGGAGACCTTCGCCGAGGACTGGGCCTTCACCACGCGCGAGCGGCTGAGCGGCGCCGCGTGGTTTCCCCCGCTGGCCGCCGCGGGCACCGTGCTGGCCCGGGGTATCGCGGACGGCCCGGACGAGGACTTCGAGTCGCTGCGCACCGTGCTGCTGGGCGCGCTGGCCACCGCGCGCGCGTCGGTGCGCATCGTCACGCCCTACTTCCTCCCGGACGCGGCGCTCATCACCGCGTTGAGCGTGGCGGCGCTGCGCGGCGTCCAGGTGGACATCCTGCTGCCGGAGAAGGGCAACCTGCCGCTGGTGCAGTGGGCCACCTACGCGCAGCTCTGGCAGGTGCTGCGGCCCGGCTGCCGCATCTTCCTCACCGCCCCGCCCTTCGACCACACGAAGCTGATGGTGGTGGATGGCGTGTGGTCGCTCATCGGCTCGGCCAACTGGGACCCGCGCTCGCTGCGGCTCAACTTCGAGTTCAACGTGGAGTGCTACGACGCCGCGCTGGCCTCGGCGCTGGAGGGCGTCGTCGCGGCGCGGCTGCGCCACGCGCGACCGCTCACCATCGCCCAGGTGGACGCGCGCCCGCTTCCCGTCCGGCTGCGGGATGGGCTGGCGCGGCTGCTGTCGCCCTACCTGTAGGCGCGCGCGCCGCGGCGAACGCGAGGTGCTGGGCGCGGCGCGGGCGGGGCTCCTAGAGCAGCGCGCGGCGCATCCGCCAGAAGGTCTCCTTGGCGGCGCGGAAGCCCAGCGAGTCCTGGGGCAGCAGCGTGCGCAGCAGCTCCGCGGACTGCGTCTGCAAGGGCCGCACGCAGTGCGTCTCCACCTGGGCGCGCAGGAAGCCCAGCGGATCTCTCCGGCGGTAGTCCGCGAAGTAGGTCCGCAGCTCGTTGCGCGTGCGCGCCTTCCCGTTGTCCGCGTACTTGGCCACGTAGGGGCTGAAGTCCGGGTAGAGGCGCCCCGCGCCGAAGTCGCCGTGCAGCGTCGTCTTCATGAAGTTGCCGATGAGCAGGTCGTCGAAGACCTGGTAGCGCACCGCCATCATCAGCGAGCCACGCGGCGCCTCGAAGGTGATGCCACGCTGGAAGCGGCCGCGGTTCAGCTCCACCACGTGCTCCCGGCCGCCCACGCGGAAGCACAGGAAGTCCAGCGTGCGCCCCAGGTGCTCCACGCCCCGGAAGTAGGCACCGAGCGTCCTCACCTCGTCCGTGTCGAGCTGTTCGCTCCAGTCGTCGCCGAAGGCCTTGGGGTCCACCGGGCGGATGACGCGCTCCGGGGGCTGGATGCGCTCCGTCTGGCCGCGGATGAAGTCATGGCGGATGAAGGCGGGCAGCAGCGTGCAGTCGCGGGACTCGAAGCCCCGGCCGTAGTCCTCCAGCGTGGTGGTGTACTCGGAGGCCCAGAGGCTGTCGGCCCGCTGGTACTTGTGCATGGAGCTGAAGGGGATGAAGTAGCGCACCCCGTAGAACTCCGCCTGCCGGGCAATGGTCCGCCCCACGGGCGTCTTCGCCGCGGCATGGGGGGTGATGCGCTGCCCCTGCTCGGTGAAGAAGTTCATCATGTCCGCGTCGCCGTACCCGGACAGCGCCAGCAGGTAGGACTCCTGGTACCCGCTGACCACCTTGCGCACGAAGCGCCCCGCCCCGCGGTCCCCGGCGTCGTTGAGGTTCACCAGCAGCCGCCCGTCCATGTCCACCAGCAGGACGGCGTCCTGGTTCAGGTCCGGCAGACACATGACGCGGATGCGCGGCGAGAGCTGCGTCCACACCCGGTCCACCAGCACGTGCACCTTGAAGCCCTGCTCGCACAGGTCGTCCCGCATGCGGTTGCCGAAGTGGTTCGGTATCAGCAGCGTGCGCGCGCGCAGCACGTCCAGCGACTCCATGCTGAGGTGGTCCGGATGGCCGTGGGACAGCCACACATAGGGGCAGGCCCGGATGGCCTGGCGCTGCGCCTCGGGAATCTCATGGGACAGCGTCCAGCTCCCGAAGTACGCGCTGCCGTCCGTCCACGGGTCCGTCACCAGCACCGGACCGTGGTCGTGGCAGATGAGCGTGGCGTTTCCAATCGTCTCGAAGCCCAGTTCCATCGCGTGTCCCCCTCTTCCTCCTGCGTCGCTCGCAGGTCCGCCGGATTGGCCGGACGAACGTGACGCTGGGCGGACACCGGCTGCACTGCCCCACGGCAGGGTGAAGATGATTCGTTGCCTGGACGGACGCCCTGCGCTCCTGCGGGCATGGCGCCGCGTGCCCCTGGCGCGCCTCGCGGCCCCCTTGCCCGGGAATCCCGGCGGCGCGGCGGGGAAAGGCCCTGCCCTCCCTGGGCATGGCGCCGCCCCGTCCGCGGGCAACCAGGCTCAGCGCCTGCGCGCCACGAGGGAGAGAATCTGCGCGCCGTAGCGCTCCGTGAGGGAAGGCCCCACCCCGTGGATGGCCATCAACTCCGAGCCATTCTCCGGGCAGGACACGGCGATGGCCTCCAGCACCCGGTCGGTGAGGATGCGGAAGGCGGGCACGCGCCGCTTGCGCGCCTCCGCCAGCCGCCAGGCCTTCAGGGACTCCACCAGCACGGGCGCGGGCGCGGCGCGCGCGGAGCCCGAGGCGACCTTTCGCGGCGCGCGAATGGCGGAGCCCGCCCCCTTCGCCGCGCGGGAGGTGCGCTTGCCCGAGGCGCGTTTCGAGCGCCCCGTCTCCGCGCCCTTGCGCCGCTTGCGCTTGGAGGCCTGCTCCAGGGGCATGGGCAGGAGGACCTGCTGGGGGTCCACCCCGCGCGTGCGCCGGCCCTCTTCGGTCAGGGCCAGGCGCTGGAACGAGATGACCTGCCCGTCCTTGTCGAACGAGTCCACCTCCAGGCGCGTCAGCCCGGCGCGCACCAGCCCGCCCACCAGCCGCTCGAAGTCGCGCCGGGGCAGGGACTCACCGAACAGCTCGCGGTGGAGCCGTCCGGTGGCCTGGCCATCCCGCTCCTGGAGCGACTCCAGGATGCGCTCCAGCCAGTGCCGCTCCGAGGCGGTGGGCTCGGCGAAGCGCAGCGTGGCGCAGTCCTCCGGCGCGCAGACGTCGCACAGGCCACACGGCTCGCCGGAGTCCTGGGTGTCGCCGAAGTGCCCCACGAGCTGCTTCATCCGGCAGCCATGGGCCTCCGCGTAGCGCCCCATCTGCTCCAGGTGCAGCAGCTTGCGCTCTCGCTGGGCGGTGTACGCCGCGGACCAGTTCGGCCGCCCGCGCATCACCGTCTCGTCGGGCGTCATGACGACGCCGCCGTGAATCCAGAGCTGCTCCAGCGCCTTGTCGAAGACCTCGGGGTCGCTCCGCACGCGGCCCTGGAGCACGGCCTTGGGCTCGAGCTGCGGGGCGGTGCACTGGAACAGCCGCTCCAGCACGTACGTCTCCGGGTAGTCGCGCCGGTGGAAGAACTCGTGCGTGCGCCGGTCGATGTACGAGTGCAGCAGCACCGCGCGCGACGGCTTTCCGTCGCGGCCCGCGCGGCCCAGCTCCTGGTAGTAGCCCTCCAGGCTGGCGGGCAGCGCCGCGTGGATGACGGTGCGCACGTCCGGCTTGTCGATGCCCATGCCGAACGCCGTGGTGGCCACGATGACCTCCAGCGCGCCCCGGAGGAACTCCGCCTGCACCCGGTCCCGCTCCGAGGGCTGGAGCCCCGCGTGGTACGCGGCGGCGGGGAACTCCCCCGCGAGCTGGTCCGCGAGCTGCTCGGCGTGCTTGCGCGTGGCCGCGTAGACGATGGCGGGCCGGTTCTCCTCGTCCTGGAGCAGGCCCTGGATGGCGTCGCCGCGCGCGCCGGGGTTCAGCTCGCGCACCTCGATGGCGATGTTGGTGCGGCGGAAGCCATGGATGAAGGTGCGCGCCTTCCCTCCAGCGCCATGCAGGCCGAGCTGCTGGACGATGTCCCGCTGCACGTCCGGCGTGGCGGTGGCGGTGAGCGCCACCACGGGCGCGGGGCGCAGCAGGGGCAGGCGCGCGCCCAGCAGCCGGTAGTCCGGACGGAAGTCGTGGCCCCACTGGGAGATGCAGTGCGCCTCGTCCACCGCGATGAGCGCGGGCGTGCGCCGCGCCAGGAACTCCACGAAGCCCGGGACGCCGAGCCGCTCGGGCGCGATGAACAGGAAGTCGAGCTTGTCCTCCAGGTAGTCCGCGCACACCTGCCTCGACGCGGCCCGGTCCCTTCCGGAGTGGATGCGGTCCGCCGCGAACCCCAGCGACTGGAGCCGGGCCACCTGGTCCTCCATCAGCGCGATGAGCGGGCTCACCACCAGGGTGGTGCCCGCGCGCGCCAGGCCCGGGAGCTGGTAGCAGAGCGACTTGCCCGCGCCCGTGGGCATCACGAGCAGCAGGTCCTCGCCCGCGGTGGCCGCGCGGCACACGGCCTCCTGGTACGGCCGGAACTCGGAGAAGCCGAACGCCGACTTCAGCAGCGGGCGAAGCGCCTCCGGCGCCGTCGGCGCGCGCCGCACCCGCTCCGGCCGCTGCCCGGTGGACGCGGCGGCCGCGGTGGCCCGGGCCCGGTTCACCGGCGCGCGAGCGGCGCCCGTGTCCCCCCAGGCCCCGGCGCTCCAGCCCGCGCCGTCCGCCCGTGGAGGGCGTGAGGCCGGTCCGCCGCCCGGTGACAGGGAGGAAGACAGCGTCTCCTCGGGGGGCGCCGAGCGCCCCATGGCGCCCGAGGCCCGGGTCCGCCGGCCCTCGAAGAGCGGCGCCGAAGCCTCCGAGGAGGCCCCGCGTTGCCCATGGCCTGTCGCACCCGCGGCGGCATCCGCGAGGCGCTCCGCGGCCTCGGACGCCCATTGCCGGCCCTGCGCCAGTGCGCCATCTGCGGCGCCGGAGCGGTGCGCGGCGGCTGGCCCCTCGAAAGTCCCCTGCCGTCCCCAGCCCTGCGGCTCCACGGACGCGCCATGCCCGCCCGAGCCCCGAGCCCACTCGCCCGTCCCCAGCGCCGCGCCACCCGCTCCTGGCGGCGCCCGCACGACTTCGTTCCGCTGCGCCGCGGACGGCCTCGGCGGCGGGGTGGCGCCGTGGCCGACCACCTCGATGACATACGCCTCGATGCCGCGAATGAACTCGTCGAGCTGGCCCTCGCCGCGCTCGATGCGCTGGAGCCACGCTTCCCACTGCCCCGTCATGGCCGGCGTCTTCACGTCCGGGTGCACCACCTGGATGAGGTGGATGCCCTTCTCCGTGGCCTCCATCACCTTGCCCCGGCGGCGCAGGTACTCGCGGTCCAGCAGCACCTCGATGATGGCCGCGCGGGTGGCGGGCGTCCCCAGGCCCGTCTCGCGCATCGCGTCCGCGAGCTCCTTCTCATCCAGCGCCCGTCCCGCGGACTCCATGGCCGTCAGCAGCGTCGCGTCCGTGAAGCGCGGCGGCGGACGCGTGCGCTTCTTCACCGCCTCCACGTCCTCCACCGACTGCGGCTGCGCGCGCTCCAGCCCCGACGGCAGCGTCTGGGGTTCGTCTTCCGGCTCCCGCTCCGCGTCCTCGCCCTTGCGCGGCTCCGCCTTGAGGCGCGGCGCCTTCTGCCCACCGCCGATGTCCAGCACCTTCCAGCCCACCCGCTCCACCTGGGTGCCCGTGCTCTGGAAGCGGTCCACCACCGGCGGCGCCCCTGGCGACGTCACCGCGGTGATGACCGTGGTGACCCGCCACACGTGGTCCTCGTGCCACGCCTGGAGCAGGCGGCGGCACACCAGGTCATAGACGCGCTGCTCGTCGGGAGACAGCCGCACCCCGCCCGGCGACGTGGGCGTGGGGATGATGGCGTGGTGGTCCGTCACCTTCGCGTCGTCCACGTACCGCCTGCCCAGCGCCCGCGCCCCCGTGCCAGCGGCCAGGTCCTCCTCATAAGGCGCGCGGATGGCGTTCACCACCTCCGGCAACGTGTCCGCCACCGTGCGTGACAGGTGCCGGCTGGCGGTGCGCGGATAGCTCAAGAGCTTGTGCTTCTCATAGAGCGCCTGCGCCACCTCCAGCGTCCGCTGCGCGCTGAAGCCATGGAGCCGGTTGGCGTGCCGCTGCAGCTCCGTCAAGTCATAGAGGAGCGGAGGCGCCATCCGCTTCTCCTCCGCCTCCAGCGACTCGATGACGGCCCGGCCGGCGCGCACGCGGTCGATGACGGCCCGCGCCTCCACGCCGTTCGCGTCCAGCCGCCGGGCCTCCCGCACGCCCTCGAAGCCCGGGGGCGCCACGGGCTTGCCGTCCGGCCCCGAGCGGAACCACGTGCCCTTGTATCGCGCGTCCGGCGGCGCGCCCTTCGCCCGGGGCGCGAAGGTGGCCACCACCTCCAGGTAGTCGCGCGGCACGAAGTCACGGATGGCCAGCTCGCGCTCCACCACCATGGCCAGCGTGGGCGTCTGCACCCGGCCCACGCTCAACATCTCCCCATGGCCCCCGTGCGCCAGCGTGTACAGGCGCGACAGGTTCATCCCCACCAGCCAGTCCGCCCGGCTGCGCCCCATGGCCGCGGCGGCCAGCGGCTCGTAGTCCCGTCCGTCCGCGAGCCGGCGGAACCCGTCCTGGATGGCCCGCTCCGTCAGCGACGACACCCACAGCCGGCGCACCGGCTTGCGGCACCCCGCCGCGTCGTAGATGTAACGGAAGATGAGCTCACCTTCGCGCCCGGCGTCCGTGGCGCACACCACCTCGGACACCTCCGGCGCGTTGAGCACCTGTTTCACCACCTCGAACTGGCTGCGCGTCTCCTTGGAGACCACCAGCGGCCAGTCCGCCGGGAGCATGGGCAGCAGCGCGCGGCTCCACTTCTTCCAATCCGCGCGAATCTCATGGGGCTGCGCCAGGCCCACCAGATGTCCGATGGCCCACGTCACCACGTAGCCATTGCCGCGCAGCCAGCCCTCGCCGCGCTCATTCGCCCCCAGCACCCGGGCGAGGTCGCGCGCCACGGACGGCTTCTCCGCCAGCACGGCCACCAGGGAGGGACGCGCCTGGGCCCTGCTCGCCGCGCCGTCCCGTCCTCCGCGCCTGTCCTCCCGGGGCGTCTCGCCCATCGCTTCCCACCTCATGTGCCCTGTCCCCTCCCGCCCGCCACACCACCCACCAGGGAGGGAGCCTGGAGACGTGGTGTGAGCCACTCCCCTATCGTGTCAGGCTGACATCGCCGAGTCCCGCCTCGCCCTACCCCTGGCGCCTGCTTGCCCCACGGCCCACCCGCCACCTTCCAGGTCTCCAAGAAGGCGCGAAAATCGGGCCCCGCCAACACCCCGTGAAACGCGCCAGACACGCTGGCGCGCTCGCGCAAGCAATTGGCGCGGAAGCGGAAAACTCCGTCCGGGGTCTGAGCCAGTATGCCCTTGTCGCCAGTCACTGCGGCGCAGTGAACGGGGGGGGAGGACACATGTCGCACGTCGCGTATGGACCGGGCCGGGGGGCATCAGGGGGAAACACGAGGCTCGGTGCAGTGTCGCACGGCGACAAGGGGGGCAGGGCCACGGCGCAGCGGCCGGGGCGCTTTTCCCGGGGGGAGTGGCTCGAAGCCACGGGGGGAGTATTGGAAGGCATCGTCATTCCGGAGCTGGCCACCTTCGCGGGGGCGAAGCGGGCCCAGCTCGCGGTCCTGGCGCAAGCCGCCGTGACGGCAGCCATCCAAAACCAGTCGAGGGACGTAACGCGGGTGGCGTCCATGCGCCCGCAGACGTTCGGACGCGCTCAGACACAGGCACGGCTGCGGGCCCTCTCACGGCCCGCGGTGCCCTGGGACGCGGCAGTGCAGGTGAAGGGGGGGCCTCGGCTCTCCCGGGTGACGGTGCTGGGGGGCACCGGGCACGCGCACCTGAAGGGGCCGTAGCGGTGTAGGGGGAACGTGTCACACGCAGCTTCGCGGGAGGGGTCCAAGGCCCTCCGGACACACACAGGGCGGGTAGGAAGGCGTTGCCGCGGGGGCGGTGGCGTCTGTGGATGGGGGACCCGGGGTCACGCTCGTCAGAGGGGGAGAGCGAACCCGATACATGGGTCGAAATCCGGGGGGTGCTCCGAGTCCATCGGGGCATCCCCCGTTGCTTTGCGGGCTCCCCACGCGGGGCGGGCCTTGCGCGCTCCGGGCGGGCCTTGCGCCGTGCCCGGGGCACCCGGCGCCCACGCTCACTCCACCCGCAGCGCCGCCGAGCCCGTCACCGTGCGGTGCAGGGTGAGCCACAGCGCGTTGCCGGCATCATCCACGGAGGCGAAGTAGTCCACGTCCGCGGTGAGCGCCTGTCCGTCCAGGGAGACCAAGGTGGGCGGCGTGGACGCGGAGTAGCCACGCAGCACCACGACGGGGCTGGCCAGGGCGCGGCCGTTCGTCTCGAAGCGCAGCGCCGCGCGGTTGCTGGCGGCGAGCTCGGCCTCCCACGTGGCGTACACGGGGTTGTAGCCGGGGACCTCCCACACCACGGTGTCGTCCCGCCCCACGCCGCCGGGGCCCCGGTCCACCACGCGGCCCTCGGTGGCCGTCAACCGCACGCCCTGCCAAGCCTCCACCTCCTCCACCAGCCGCAGCACCGGGTTCGAGGTGTGCGTGCCCAGCACCAGGAAGACGGAGTAGCTCTGGTACGGGTAGCCGGACAGCATGGCGTCGTCGCCGTAGCGCGGGTACTCGCGGAAGCCCACCGCGCCGAAGTTGCTGCCCCACGCCATCCGGTGCGAGCGCGTGGGGCCCTCCGCGGGCAGCTCGTACTGGTTGAGCTGGTAGGTCCAGTTCCAGTCGTCGGGCATGGGGCCGTCCTCGTCCACCTGGCCCCAGGACGGGTACTGCCAGTAGCCGCCGGCGGGCTTCTGCATCCACGTCTGCGTCTGCACCACGCCCATCTCCGCGTCGGGCGACGCAATCCACATGCGGGTGTAGGGCACCACGTTGGGCTCGCGGTAGTCCCAGCCGCTCGCGCGCGTCAGCGGCCCGGGCCCGCGCGTCACGAAGCGGTAGCGGTCTCCCCAGCCCACGCCGGAGATGTCCGTGTCGCCGGCTCCGTCGAAGAGGATGTCGCCGTAGGGCGAGCGCACGTCCGCCTCGATGACGTCTGGCGGCGCACCGGACGCGTCATGGGTGATGGCGTACAACGGATGGCTCCGCCCGGTGGCGAAGAGGTAGTGCACCGTCACGTCGACGGCGTGGCCGCCCAGGTCCATGGGCCAGCGGAACTCGTGCAGCGCGTGGTGGCGGCCCTCGAAGACGGTGCGCCAGGTGCCCCGGATGCGCTCCGTCCAGTTGCCCCACGGCGGGCTGACGCGCAGGTGGCTCGTGACGATGCCCCAGCCCGGCACCATGCCGTCCGAGCCCTCACAGACGCGCGTCGCGCCCGCGACGTCGTAGGTGTAGCGGCGCAGGTAGCCGCCCGTCCATCCCCGGGGGTCCGCGGCGTCGTTGCGGACCAGGGACGCCGAGCGCGGCTTGCAGTCCGCGTCGCGCCACTCGAAGCGGTCGGTGCGGAAGCCTTCCAGGTCCACACCCCGCTCCAGCCGGAGTGGCGCGCAGTCGCCCGCGGCGGGCGGGACCTCCGGCGGCCGCACGTCCTTGCCACCGCACGCGGACAGCAAGGCGGCCAGCAGCACGGACGTGCCGCGAGCGCGGAGGAGGGGTGATACGGCGTCCTTCAGCAGGTCGGGCGTCATGATGGTGGTTCCCCCTGGCAGCCAGCAGCGCTGGCGCTCCCTTCCTGCCAAACCCATCTCCTCGCGCGCAAGGACGGAGCGTGTGGGGGCGCCTTCCGCCGCCCCCCTCCCGTCCGTCCCCGCGCTCGCCGGCCTGCTCAGCCCGCGTTGGCGGTGCCGCGCTCCTGGTGCCAGGCGGCCAGCACTTCCTTCTCGCGCTCGGCGGACAGGCCGGAGCGCGGCTTCGCCTGCCGCTCGGGCGGCAGCGTCTTGAACCAGGCCAGCGTCTCGCGAATCGTCTCCGTGGCCGGACGGAAGGTGATGCCCGCCGCCAGCGCCTTGGCGATGCTCACCTTGCCGATGCCGCCCTCCTCACCCGTGCGCGGCACCCAGGCGGGGATGTCCCCCCACGCCTCCACCTTGTGCTTCGTGAGGAAGTCGGTGTCCACCCAGGTGAAGCGCGCGTCGCTCCCCAGGGTCGTCTTGTTCGCCTCCAGGAAGTCGCGCATCAGCAGGTCCTGGCCAGGCCCCGTGGCGTTGAAGATGCCGGTGGTGTTGCGCTCCACGGAGCGGATGATGAACGCCGCCAAATCCCTCGCGTCGATGAACTGAATCGGGTCCTTCCCGTCGCCGGGCGCCAGCACCTCGCCGCCACGGGCCACGCGCAGCGGCCAGTAGGTGAAGCGGTCGGACGGGTCATCCGGCCCGACGATGAGGCCCGGCCGCACGTTGAGGACGCGCCCCGGCATGGCGGCCTCGGCGGCCTGCTCACACAGCGCCTTCAAGGCGCCGTAGTGCTTGTCCACCTCCTCCGTCGTCGCGTCGTCCACCGTGGCGACGGCGGCCGTCTCGTCCAGGCCCTGCCGCGACAGCTCCTTGTAGACGGAGATGGAGGACACGAAGGTGTAGTGCTTGACGTGGGGCGCCAGCAGCTCCGCGGAGGCGCGCACGACGCGCGGCACGTAGCCGGAGGTGTCCACCACCGCGTCCCACTGGCGGCCCTCCAGCGCCTTCAGGCCCTGGCCCTTGTTCGGGTCGCGGTCACCCGCCAGCTTCTCCACGTCCGGGAAGAGGCCGGGGTTCGTCTTCCCGCGGTTGAAGAGCGTGACGGTGTGGCCGCGCGAGCGCGCGAACTCCACCAGCGCCGGGCCCAGGAACGCCGTGCCGCCCAGGATGAGGATGCGCAGCGGCGCGGCCGGCGCGGAGGACTGAGCTCCCTGGCCCTGGGTGGACGGCGCGGCGGCGCCGGACGTGCCCGTGGTGGCGCACCCCATGGCCCAGAGCGAGCCGGCCGCGGCCGCCCCCTGAATCACACTCCTGCGAGACAGCGTCATGCGGGACTCCTCCTGCGTGGGTGGACTGACTGCGTATGGATGATGGCTAGCGCGGCTCGGGCACGGCTGGGGCCAACGTCTCCGTCTGCCGCTGAGGGTGACGCGCCAGGTACAGCGACACGCCCAGCCACAGCCCGGCCAGGGGCACCGCCGCCAGCGACAGGCCCGACATGCCCAGGCCCAGCTTCGTGAGGCCGCCCTGGAGCCAGGCGCTCACCGTGTCGCTGCCGCGGTACACCACCGTGTCGATGAAGTTCTTCGACTTGTAGCGCGCCTCGCGGTCCACGGTGGTGAAGAGCACCTCGCGCGAGGGCCGCTCCAGCGCGTAGTGGCTGGCGCCGCGCACCGCCTTGAAGACGATGAGCACGGCCAGCACCGGCATGGCGGCCAGCCCCAGGAAGCCCAGCCCCGTCACCACCGGCGCCACGGCGAGCCCCGCCGCCAATCCCAGCCGGGAGAGGACGCGCCCGGTGACGAGCGTCTGCAGCCCCAGCGTCGCGAGCTGCACGTAGAAGTCGATGTCCCCGAAGAGGGCGGTGCGGCTGGCCGCGTCATCGCCGAGCGCGGCGACGAGCCGCACCTCCTGGAAGTAGAGGAACGTGGAGGTGGCCGCGTAGAGCAGCACCTGGAGCCCCAGCGCCAGCAGGAACGGCGACGTCACGATGAGCCGCAGCCCCGCGAGCACCCCGCCCCCCACCGGGCCCTGCGCCGCCGCGGGCTGATGCTGGACGTCCTGGGCCCAGCCGCTCAGCCGGCGCACGCACTGCGCGCTCACCTCCAGCAGCACCACGGAGAGGAGGATGAGGTTCACCGGCCCCACCGGCTCGGCGAGCCGCCCCACCAGGAAGGGCCCCACCAGCATGCCCGTGGTGCCCCCCGCGGCGATGAAGCCGAAGAGCCGCTTGCCCTGTCCGCTGGCGAAGACGTCCGCCATGAAGCTCCAGAAGATGGAGACGACGAACAGGTTGTAGACGCTCAGCCAGACATAGAAGACGCGCGCCACCGTCTCCCGCGCCACGCCCAGCTTCAACAGCACGAAGAAGCCCAGCAGGTTGAGCAGGAAGAAGCGGTAGACGCGAGGAATCACCACCCGCCGGGGCCAACGCGACACCAGCGCGGAGAAGGCAGGCACCGCCGCCAGCATCACCAGGAAGGTGGCGGTGAAGAGCCAGTCCAAGCCCTTCACGCTGCCCGCCGTGCCCATCTCGTTCCGGATGGGCCGGAGGATGGCGTAGCCACACATCAGCGTGAAGAAATACAGGAACGACCAGCGGACGGCGCCGACCTCCTCGTCCCGAACGTCCACGAATCGCCTGAGCATGGTGGAATTCACGTGAGCGGCTCAACGAGGCCCCAAGAAGGGTATTCCCAGGACCTCCCTGGTGGAACGGACGCGGCGGAAAGATGTCGCAAGGATTACGCGCCGGCCGCGAGCACCTCGCGGAGCGCCGCTTCCACCCGGGGCAGCGCCTCCTCGATTTCCTTCACCGACGTGGCGCCCACCGACAGGCGGAACCAGCCCGTGTCCGCGTCCAATCCGAAGGCCTGGAAGGGCACCACGCCCAGGCTGGCCTTCTCCAAGAGGAGCTTGCGGATGTCATTGTTGGAGCGCAGGCCGCCCTTGCCCACCAGGTCGAAGCGCACCGACAGGTAGATGGCGCCCTGCGGCGCGATGTGCTCCACCGGCAGGCCCGCCTCGCGCATGCGCGTGAGCCCCTTGTGCAGGGCCTCCAGGCGCGCGGCCACCGACTCGCGCATGGCCGCCAGGAAGGACTCCGTGGCCGCGGTGTCGTCCAGGTACCGCGCCACCGCCACCTGCTCCGCCTTGGGGGCCCAGGCGCCCACGTGGCCCAGCACGTCGCGCATCCGGGAGATGAGGGTCGGCGGCCCCACGCCCCAGCCCACGCGCACGCCCGTGGCGGCGAAGGCCTTGGAGATGCCATCCACGAACACCGTGTAGGGCGCCACCTCCGGCACCAGCGCCACGGGCGTGACGTGCTTCGCCGCGCCGAAGCTCAGCACCCAGTAAATCTGGTCGTACATCAGGATGAGCGGCTTGCGGCCCTGCTTCTCGCGCTCGCGGTTCTCCGCGACGACGCGCTCGCAGATGGCGCCCAGCGCGTCCGGCTCAATCATGGTGCCGGTGGGGTTGAGCGGGCTGCACAGGCACAACAGGCGCGCGGCGCCCAGGTGCGGCGCGAGCTGCTCCACGGTGGGCATGAAGCCCCGCGCCGCGTCCGTCACCACCACCGCGCTCTTCGCGTCCATCATGTGCGCGTAGTGGTTGTTGTTCCACGAAGGCACCGGGTAGACGACCGTCTCCCCCGCGTCCAGCACGCTGCGGTAGGCGCCGTAGATGATGGGCCGCGCGCCGCCCGCGATGAGGATGCCCTCCAGCGGGTACTTCAGCCCCAGCGAGCGCTCATAGAAGCGCTGCACGGCCTGGCGGAGCTCCAGCACGCCGTCCGACGGCGGGTAGTTCGTCTCGCCCGCCTGGAGCGCGGCGGTGATGTGGTGCTTCAGCGCGTCGGGGATGGGGAACTCGCGCGGGTTGAAGTCGCCCACGGTGAGGTTGCACACCTTCTGTCCCTTGGCGACCCGCTCGCGAATCTCCGCCGCGATGCGGAGGATTTCGCTGCCGACGATGCCGCGCGCCATCGTTCCCACGGTGGCGTCGTCCTTGGAGGGACGGGGAAGAGAGGTCAGGTCGAGGGGGGCCATGCGGGGATGCTCTCCGGTTCATGCGCGTTCGGGGGCCGCGCGGACTTCATGCGGCGCGGACGATAGCCGCGGCCCCGCCGTCCTATGTCATGCATTCGTGGTGATGGAAGCCCTTCGGAGCAACCGGACCTCCGTGAAATTTTCCAGCGTTTCCGGGGCCCTCCACGGATGTTACCTTCGCCCGCTTTCCCGTCGTGACACTGGCTCCCAGGCCGCCGCTCGTGCGACACGATGGGTCCGGGTTCCAAGCTCGTGGACCCTGGCAGGAGGGAACGGATGACGCGGTCCGGACGCAGGATGTCGTCGCTGTGGTTGGCCGGGTGCCTGGCGCTCACGGGGTGCCCCAAGAAGGAGGAGCCCGCCGCGGCCTCCACCGGCGCGCAACCCCAGGCCGAGGCCCAGGCGCCGTCCGCCTCGCCGCCGCCCGGCACCATTCCGCGTGAAGGCGAGGCCGCCGCGAAGCCGCCGGTGCACACGGCCACGCAGGGGAACGAGGACGTGGCCGCCGCGGACCGCGTACCTGTTCAACAAGATGTCCCCGCGGAGGACCTCCCGCCCGAGGACGCGAAGAACCGCGAGTGGACCACCACGCCGGTGTCCCTGAAGCGGCGCCCGGCCCAGCCGGTGACGCTGCGCTCGGTGCGCGCGGGCACGCATGCGGCGTTCGACCGCGTGGTGTTCGAGTTCGACGGGCCGCAGGTGCCCGGCTACCAGCTCCAGTACGTGGACAAGCCCATCATCCAGTGCGGCTCCGGAGACGAGACGTCCCTGGCCGGCAAGGGCGCCCTCCAGGTCACCCTGTCACCCGCGCGCGGCCATGACGACCAGGGCCGCGCCACCGTGGCGACGCTGGCGATGAAGCCCAAGCTGCCCGGCCTGCTGGAGCTGGTGCGCACGTGTGACTTCGAGGCCGAGGTGACGTGGGTGCTGGGCACCCAGGCGGTCAGCGACTTCCGCGTCATGGAGCTGAAAGCGCCCTCGCGCCTCGTGGTGGACGTGAAGCACTGAGGGGCCCAGGCGTCACCCGGCCCGCAGCTCGCGGGCCAGCGCGTCCAGGCCCTCCAGCAACCCCTGATGCCGCGCGCGGGCCTCCGCGCCCTGGGCCCGCAGCGCCATGGCGAGCACGGCGGGCAGGTTCACCGCGGCGTCCGCCTTCAGCCGCTCGCGGTACTCCCGTGCCCAGTCCTGGGGCACGCGCAGGGACCAGTTGCGCTCGTCCACCGTGCCGGGCGCGTTGTACGTCTCCGGCATCCCGAGCAGGTCGGTGAAGAACATCATCACGTTGCGCGCGCGGCTGGCGAACAGGTCCGCCACCTTCGCCTGCGCCAGCCGGCCCGGACTCGCGGACAGCTCGCGCGTGAAGGCCTCTCGCTCCGAGGGCTCCGGGCACAGGCGCCAGGCCAGGTACTCCGCCTGCGCGCGCTGCGTGCCCTTCCACTGCCAGTCCGCCACCAGGCGCCACAGGGACTTCGTGTCGTGGTTGCCCACCATCACCCAGTCCTCCGGGCCCACGTTCTCGCTGCGGTACACGTCCGCCGGGTTGTCCAGGTCCGCCTTCTGCGTCACGCGGAAGCGGCCCAGGCCGTACTGCGCCAGCACGCGCTCCAGCGGGTACGGCAGCGTGCTGAGCACCTCCGCGAGCAAATCTCCCACCTGCCGTCCGTTGCGCCGGGCCGCCTCCACCACCGTGTCGAAGAGGACGCTGTAGCGGCGCACCTGCTCTGACGTGAGGTCCTTCACCCAGCGGTCCGCGTAGCGTGGCGCGGCGCGGTCCACCTGCTCCGGGTGCACCAGCGCGAAGCGCGCCAGCTCCGGGTGGTCCGGCAGGTCCGGTGACGAGAAGAGCCGCGCGCCGTGCTGCACGGACCACAGCGCGTCCGGCAGGTCCGCGCGGTACACCCACGGGCACACCAGGCCGTGCGGGTGGTCCAGCCGCAGCCCGTCGTATTCACCGAGCATCTTGTCCATGCGCGCGTTCATGAAGCGCAGCACGGGGCCGCCGCGGCTGCCGGCGTTGGCGCCGGCGTCGTCCGGCTCGAAGTACTGCTCCGGGTCCATCACCGGATAGTTCCACGGCTGGCCGTCCGGGTTCGTCCGGCTGGGCGGCGCGCCCATGAGGTAGGTGTGCAGGAAGAGGCCCTGCCAGGCCCACGCATCCCGCGGCGACAGGCCAATCTGGAGGTCGCCGTACAGCTTCAGCCGCCACGCGCCCACGCGCTCGCGCAGGCCGAGGTGCTGGGCGTGGACCAGGAACTGGCAGAAGGCATGGCGCTCCAGCGTGTCCGCGTAGCGCAGCTCCAGTTGCGTCAGGCGCGCGGCGGCCGCCGCCTCCTCCTCCGGGCGGGGATTCCACAGCCGCCCGTCCAGCGAGTCCGCCCAGCGCCGCCAGTCCGGCTCGCGCTTCTCCTCGCACAGCACGTCGAAGAGCGCGTCCCGCACCAGCCAGGCCCGGTGCTGCTGGCGGAAGGTGTCGAAGCGCGCGGCCAGCGCCCGGATGGCGGCGGTGGCGTCCGGCGCCGCGCGCTTCTGGCGGAAGGTGCGCCACGCCTCGTTCAGCAGCGCGGCCTGCGCGCGGAAGGCCTGACGGAAGCGCTCACCCGGCGGGAGTGACACGGGGCGGCTGGCGGCGAGCTCCGCCACGCGGCCCGGTGGCAGCAGCGCGCCCCAGGGCTCCGGGGACTCCAGCGGGGCGAGCGCCACGTTGAGGAGGTTTCGCGAGAAGAGCGTGCCGTCATACGGCGAGGCGTTGAACTCCGTCACCTGCCCCTGCGGCCCCAGTTGGATGCCGTTGAAGCCCAGCTCCCGGGAGAACGCGAGGAAGCGCGCCGCCCCTTCCGAGTACGGCGAGCCCCAGCCGGTGTCCTCTTCTGGAAGGCTGGGGAAGCTCGGGTCGTGGATGCTGAGCACCCAGTTGCGGACGTCGAGCGCGGCCAGGGCTTCGGTGACGAGTCGATGATGATTTTCAGGCAGCAAGGCGCGAGACATGGCGGGAGGGGCTGACCCTACGGCCCCTGGCGCGATGCGCCAACCGTCCTGTCGTGCCGTGTCCGCGACTTCGTCACCGAATCCTCAGTCGTGCCGTGCCTGAGGGACGGGCCGGGGCTCTCCTCCACCGCCGCCCGGGCCATGGGGCCGCTGTTCGGGAGGCTTCATTCGGAAGAGCTTGCGCAGCTTGCGCGTGGCCCAGGTCCGGCCCTCCACCAGGATTTCGTACACCGTGGGAATCACCAGCAGCGTCAGCAGCGTGGACGTAATCGTTCCGCCAATCACCGCGCGGCCCAGCGGCGCGCGGAAGTCGCCACCTTCTCCCGCGCCGATGGCCACCGGCACCATGCCCGCCACCAGCGCGAAGGTCGTCATGATGATGGGGCGCAGGCGGATGCGGCCCGCTTCGATGAGCGCCTCGCGCAGGGGCATGCCCTTCTCGTGCGACCACTTGGCGAAGTCGATGAGGAGGATGGCGTTCTTCGCCACGATGCCCATCAGCAGCATGATGCCGATGAGGCTCATCAGGTTCAGCGTGTCGCCGGTGAGCAGCAGCGCCAGCACCACGCCGATGAGCGACAGCGGCAACGAGATGAGGATGGCCAGCGGGTCCAGGAAGGAGCCGAACTGGATGACCAGGATGAGGTACATCAGCATCAGCGCCGTGCCCAGCGCGATGAACACGCGCATGAAGACCTCGGCCTGGTCCGCGGACTCGCCGCCCGTCGTCAGCGTGTAGCCCGGCGGCAGCTTCACGCCGTCCAGCCGCTGCTGGATGTCCGCGCCCACCTCCGACAGCGAGCGCCCCTGCACGTTCGCCTGCACGTTGATGACGCGCTCGCGGTCCAGGTGCGTCACCTGCGCCGGCCCCAGCGTCTGGCGGATGTCCGCCACCTGGCCCAGCGGCACCAGCCGGGGCGGCCCGCCCGCCGCCGCCCCCACGGAGATGGGGAGCTGCGACAAGTCATTGGGGTTGTCACGCGCCGCCGGCGCCAGCCGCACCATGACGTCCCGGGTCTCGCCAATGGGGTCCACCCAGTCGCCCACGTCCAGGCCCGCGAAGGCCGGCCGCAGCACCTGGGCCACCTGGCCCACCGTCACCCCGAGCTGGCCGGCGAGCCCGCGGTTCAGCTCCACCTCCAGCTCCGGCTTCTGCCCGCGCGTGGACAGGCCCACGTCCACCGCGCCGGACACCTGCTCCACCTCCTTCTGGACCTGCTGCGCGAGCTGCGTGAGCACCCGCTGGTCCGGGCCGCGCAGCTCGTACTGGAGCTGCTTGAAGGCCCCGCCAAAGCCCGAGGTGAAGACGGAGACGGTGGCGCCGCCGATGCGCTTCATCTCCTCGCGGAACTGGACGCCCAGGGCGTCCTGGCTCACGTCGCGCTCCGCCTTCGGTGTCAGCCGCACGTACACCAGGGCCTGGTCCACGCCCGGCGCGCTGAGCGCCAGGGGCACTCCGATGGTGGCGTAGGTGTAGTCCACCTCCGGGTGGGCTCGCAGGGCGCGCGTCACCTCGTCCACCTTGCGCCGCGTGTACTCCAGGCTGGAGCCCGGCGGCGTCTCCACCAGCAGCTCCACCTCCGCGCGGTCGCTCACCGGCACGAAGCCCGCGCCGCCCACGGTGCCCTGCAGCACCAGCGCGCCCACCAGCGAGCCCACCGCCACCAGCACCATGGCCAGCCGGTGGTCCAGCGCCCAGGCGATGACGCGCTTGTAGCCCTCCGCCTGCCGGTCGAACCACGCGTTGAAGCGGTTCAGCGCGCGGGTGATGAAGCCGGGCTTGTCCTTCTTGTGGGGCTCCGGCCAGTACGCGCTCAGCATCGGGTCCAGCGAGAAGGACACGAACAGCGACACCAGCACCGCGCAGGCAATCGTCAGGGCGAAGGGCTTGAACCACTGGCCCGCCACGCCGTACATGAAGGCCACCGGCACGAAGACGGCGACGATGGAGAAGGTGGTCGCCGACACCGCGAGGCCAATTTCGGAGGTGCCCTCGCGGGACGCCGTGTAGTGGTCCTTCCCCATCTCCACGTGGCGGACGATGTTCTCTCGCACGACGATGGCGTCGTCGATGAGGATGCCGATGGCCAGCGTCAGGCCGAGCAGCGACATGGTGTTGAGCGTGAAGCCGAAGGCCCACACGCTGATGAAGGACGCCAGCACGCTCACGGGCAGCGCGAGGCCGGTGATGACGGTGGAGCGCCACGAGTTGAGGAAGACGAAGACGACCAGCACCGTGAGCAGCGCGCCTTCCACCAGCGCGGACTGCACGTTGTGCACGGCGGACTCCACGCGGACGCCGGCGTCACGCACGATTTCCAGCTTCACGCCCGCGGGGAGCTTCTGCTGGAGGGCGTTCACCCGCTCGCGCACGGCGTCCGCGACCTCGGTGGTGCTGTAGCCCCGGGCCTTGAGCACGTCGATGCCCACCGCCTGGGCGCCGTTGAAGAGCGCCAGCGTGCGCGGCTCCTCGGCGCCGACGAAGACGTCCGCCACCTGCCCCAGGCGGATGGCCTGCCCGTTGCGCGAGGCCACCACCATGTTCCGGAAGTCCTCCACCTTCTCCAGGCGGCCCTTGAGGCGGATGGACTCCTCCGTCAGCGGCGCGTTGATGCGGCCCACCGGCGCCGCCAGGTTCTGCGCCTGGAGCGCCGCCACCACCTCCGCCACGGACAGCCCCGCGGCCTGGAGCGCCTCCGGCTTGAGCTGCACCGTCATCTCCCGCGCCACGTCCCCCACGACGTCTGCCTGGGCGACGCCGGGCACCGAGCGCAGCTCCCCCACCACCGTCGGGTCCGCCACCAGCGACAGCGCCGCCACGTCGAGCCCCTCCGACGTTAGCGTCAGCGACACGATGGGCTGGTCCGCCGGGTCGAAGCGCGTGAGGATGGGCTCCTCCATCTCCTGCGGCAGGTCCGCGCGCTTGCTGGAGATGGCGTCCCGGATGTCCTGCGACGCCTCCTGGATGTCCTTCTCGAAGTCGAAGAACACCGTGAAGGACGCCAGGCCGTCGGTGGCGATGGACGTCGTCTCCTTCGGGTCCACCCCGCTGATGGCGAAGATGGCGTCCTCGATGGGCTCGACGATTTCCCGCTCCACCGTCTCCGGTGAGGCGCCGGGATAGACGATGGTGACGCTCACCACCGGGGGCTGGACGTCGGGGAACTCGTCCGTCTCCAGGAGCCCCAGCGCGACGAGGCCGAAGACCACCAGCGCCAGCATCGAGGTGATGGTGATGATGGGACGCTTGATGGCGAAGTCGGAGATGAACACGGACGTGACTCCCGGCTTGAAGCGGTAAGGGGACGGCGCGGCCTCACGGCGTCGGAGGCGCCGCGCCCTCCTCCGGCGGTTGCGTGGACGCGGGCCGCTGCGCGGGCGGCGGCGCCTCCGAGCCGCCGACGCCGGGCCCGGGGTCCTCCACCGGCTTCGCGTCGGGCCGAGGCGGCGTCACCTTCACCCGCGCGCCCTCCGTCACCTCGTCGCGCGCCGCGCCCAGCAGCACCACGTCACCGTCCTCCAGGCCGGAGCGGACCTCCACCTGCCGCGACACGTCGTCCCGCAGGCCCAGGGTGACGTCCACCCGCTGCACCCGTCCCTGGTGGATGCGGAGCACGGCGGGCTCGGTGCCGGTGTCGTCGATGGCGTCGATGGGCACCGCGAGCGTCCGCGCGCCCTTCGAGGCCACGCGCCCCTCCGCGAAGAGGCCGGCCAGCAACTGGAGGTCCGTGTTGGGGATGGCCACGTAGAGGCGCACCTGGCCGGTGGCCGGGTCCACCACCGGGTTGATGCGCTCCACGGTGCCGCGGAAGGCGCGGTCCCCGTAGCCCGTCACCTGGAACTCCACCGGCGTGTCCACCCGCACCTGTTCGAGCTGCGCGGCGGGCACCGAGGCCTCCAGACGCAGCGTGCGCGGGTCCACCACCGTGAAGAGCGGCGCGCCAGGCTGCACGACGTCGCCCGCGCTGGCCTGCCGCTCACTCACCACGCCCGCGAAGGGCGCGGTGACTCGCGCGCGGTTGAGCTGTTCCCGCGCCAGCGCGTGGCGCGAGCGCGCCTCCGCGAGCTGCCCCCTGGCCTGCTCCATGGCGAGCTCCGCCCGCTCGAAGTCGCGCTGGGTGATGACGCCCGCCTTGGACAGCCGCGCGGCCCGCTCCTGCTCGGCCTCGGCCACCTGGAGCGCGCTGCGGGCCGTGCGGACCGCCGCCGACGCGGCGATGAGCTGGTCCTTCAACGTGACGTCCTCGATGCGCGCCAGCTCCTCGCCCTTCTTCACCACCTGCCCCTGCTGGGCCTTGATGTCGAGGATGGTGCCGCCCACCTCCGCGCGGACCGCCGCCGCCGTGCGCGCCTGCAAGGTGCCGGAGACGCCGGGGCCGGAGCGGAGCTGTTGCACCTCGGCGCGGGCCACGTTCTCCTCGCCGAGCGTCAGCTCCAGTTCTTGCTGCTCCTGCTCGGGCGCGGGCGGTGCGTCCTCCCCCTCGCGGCACCCGGGCAGGACACACAGGCCCACCAGAATTCCCGCTGACGCTCCGCCGAAGGCCTGCCGTATTCGAGCCCGTCTCACAGCGCATCTCCCATCCCCGCCCCCCACGGCGAGCCGGCTAACCATGGTGTCGGCCCCCTGCCTCCGGTAGCCGTTGACGACGGCGTCCAGCGCCAGCAAGCAGGGCGGGCAGACGTCCCGCCGAGCCGCTTCAGGCACGGACGGAAACCCCGGCGCCTACTGCGCGGGAGGGACCTCGCTCATGATGAGCGTGCCGGCCTGGAAGTGGGCCTGCTTGCCGCAGTCGCCGCGCTGCGGCTGCTCCGGGCAGCTCACCGCCTGCGCCGCGCGCGTCGTCTGCGTGAAGCAGCGCGCGCCGTCGGCGTCCCACTCGGCCTCGTGCAGCCACGCCTCCGTGTCCGCCTGCACGTCCACCGCGTCGTGGAGGTTCACCCACTGGCCATCCGTGGTGTGCGACGTGCCGTCGCCACAGAAGTCCGCGCGCACCATCCGCGTGCACGCCTGGTGGTGGTCCGCCAGGCTCAGGCCGTCCGCCGTGGTGGCCCAGGGGCGGTAGCCGAAGCGCACGCACTTGGCGATGGCCGCGCCCTCGCAGGCAAAGGTGAAGCGCGCGGCGTCATCCACCTTGGCGCCGCCGCCCGGCACGCCCTGGCGGTAGTCCCAGCGGCCCGCGACGGGGATGGCGTCCAGCGCGGAGCCGTCCTCCGCGGCGCACGCCGGCTTCCAGAGGGCCTCGGCCACGTCGTAGTAGGAGACGCGGTACGCCCAGACGTCCGCGTCCGCGCCGGTGCCCGGCGCGATGCCGTCCACGCGCAGCTCCACGGTGTCGCCACTGCCCAGGTTGCCGGTGAAGCGCGCGCCCAGGAAGGCCTGGCCCGACACCGGGCCGCTGGCCGCGACGCCGTGGAAGACGCTGCCCTCCAGCCGCACCGCGTCCAGCGTCTCCTCCGCGAGGCGGGCGCCCGCCAGGTCCACGGACACGAGCAACTGTCCCAGCTCGGGGGTGTTGAGGTTGCGGCCATTCAGGTTGCGTCCGTTCAGGTTGCGTCCGTTCGGTGCCACCAGCTCCGCCACGCCCGAGCGCAGCGCCGGCTCCGACTCCGTCGCATCCCCCGCACAACCCACCATCCCCACGGCGATGCCCACCGCCGCCACCGTCTGCTTCCACGCGCCCATCACCCACCGCCTTCCCGGCCCGACGACGGAGTCAATGTCCGCAGCGGCCCCCCGCCCAGCAACTCGCCCGAGTACCCGCAGGCACTTGCTTCGTCCACTGCGCATCACCTGCCCAGGACGCCAGGGCGGACACGGGGTTCCTCCGTCCGGTAGCGCGCGGAGCGGATGTAGGGCAAGCAGGCAGGCGCTCAGTGCGGGGCTGGCGCCACGTCCGCGCACACCCGCATGCCCACCGTCACGTCGCGCAGGGAGGGCTCCGGCAGCTCGCGATTGGAGGCGCGCGCCGACGTCGCCGCGAAGGCGAAGCTGCCTCCGCGCGCCACGGCCTTGCCCGGCTCCAGCCAGGAGCGGGTCCACTCCCACACGTTGCCGGACATGTCGTCCACGCCGAAGGGACTGCGTGACGCGGGGTGACTGCCCACCTCGTCGGGGCCGAAGCCTCCGGGCTGCTTGCCGTAGGTGGTGTCGATGTTGGCGTCGTCGGGCGCCAGGCTGTCGCCGTGGGGGTACTCGCGCCCATCCACGCCCCGCGCCGCGCGCTCCCACTCCAGCTCCGAGCAGAGCCGCGCGCCGGGCACGCGCCCGCTCTCCGACAGCCACGCGGCATAGGCCTCCGCGTCCGCGAAGGTGATGCCGCTGACGGGGAAGCGCAGCCAGTCCTGCTCCGCGCGCAGGGCCCGTCGCGCATAGCGCAGCGGCTCCCCGGCCCGAGCCACATAGAGTGCGTTGCCCGGCTGGAAGCGCAGGCGCCAGACGCCGTCCACCTGCGCCAGCGAGAGCAGCCCCGCGTAGCCGCCCATGCCCACGCGCGGCAGCCGCTGCGCGCGCCGCTCCGGTGGCAGCGCCTCCACGAAGGCCAGCCAGTCGGCGTACGTCACCTCGTGCCGGGCCATGAGGAAGCCGGGCACGTCCACCGGATGCAGGGGCACGGCGTTGAAGAAATCGCGCACGCTGGCCTCGGCCGCGCTGCCGAACTTCACCTCGCCCGGCGGGACGAAGACGAAGCCCTCCGGCACGCTGCCCACGCGCAGCAGCGGCACGTCCAGCCGCCGTGACTCGCCTCGCCGCAGCAACACCCACTGCACCACCGGCTCGTAGCCGAGCGAGCGCGCGGACACCTGGTATGTGCCCGGCGGCACCGGCGCGTCCCGCCAGCGTCCCGGGTCCACGGGCAGGGGCTCTCCCAGTTGGTACCGGCCCTGCCCGTCGCGCGTCAGCGGGCGCAGCTCCACCTCCGCGCCGGGCACCGGTGTCTCCAGCGTGAGGCGGGCCTCGGCGTTCCAGCGCTGCCAGCGCGTGCCCGCCGTGTCGTAGAGCCGCAGGCGCTGGAGCAGCGCGGGCAGCGCCGAGGCGTCCTCGTCCTGCTCGGCCCACAGGGCGCGCTCGTAGAGGAAGTCCGCCAGCGCCTCGCGCACGTCGGCCCGGCCCGGCGCCAACGCCAGCGCGCGCTCCAGCCGGCCCGCCACCTCGTCGAAGCGGACTCGCACCACGCCCGCTTGCGCGCCGGCCTGGTGCCAGTGCCGGTCCGCGTCGGCACGGCGGCCGGTGTCGTAGAGGCGGAAGGCCTCGGCGCGCTCGGCGCCGAGCGCGCCCCAGTCCTGGCGCACGGCGCTCAGGCCGCGCGCCGCCTGGGACAGCTCGTCGCGCACCTGCCGGTCCAGGCTCCAACGCTCGCGCAGCTTGAGGCCGCCGTAGACGAGCCCCAGCGACACCACGAAGCCCACCACCAGCGCCTGCCGCGTCCGCCGGCTGCGCACCATGGTGCGGCGCGAGGCCTTCAGGAAGTCGCGCTCGCGGCGGGTGAGCTCCCCGGCGTCGAGCACCTTCGTCTCCTCGAGCTGACGCGGGCCCCACAGGGCCTCGCTCGGGAAGCCCAGCTTCTCCCAGTGCGCCGCGGCGGCCTCCAGCCGGGCCTGGACCGCGCGGCGCTCGGCGGCCTCGGCCAGCCAGCGCGCCAGCGTGCCCCAGCCGGAGAGCAGCGCCTCATGGGCGAGCTCATAGGACGTGCCCTCCTGGGCCTCGCGCGCCACCAGCAGGCGCGCGTGCACCAGCGCCTCCAGCGCGGCGCGGTAGCGCGAGTCGTCGCCCACCAGCTCGCGGTCCGTCTTCCGCGCGCGCGTGCCATCCACCGTCACGAGCCGCAGCAGCACGCCGCGAGCCGCCACCCGCTGGTCCGGCAGCAGCCGGGCCACCGTGGCATCCGCGTGCCGCGCGAGCGCGCCCGCCACGCCGCCCAGCGAGTCCAGCACGGCCTGCGTCATGACGCCGGCCGTCGCGTCGCGGGCCTCCCACAGCTCCGCCAGCGCGAACTGGAGCACCGGCAGCCCACCCTCCGCCGCGGACAGGGAGGAGGTGACGAGCGCGTCCACCAGCGCGTCGGATTCGAAGCGCACGCCCTTCACGCGCGCGGGGCCTGTCACCGCCTCCCGCGTCTCCTCGGGGGACATGGCGCGCAGCAGGTACAGCGCGCGCGGCACCTCGGGGCCCAGCCCTGGCACCGCGGACAGGCGGGTGAGGAAGTCGCTCCGGCCCGTGGCGAGCAGCCGGACGCCGCTGGCCCCCTCCGCGAGCGCGCCCAACGCCTGCCCCGCGAGCTCAGCTTCGGCGGGAGGCGCCAGGGTCACCAGTTCCTCGAGCTGATCCACGTAGACGAGCAGCCCCTCCTGGGCGCCCAGCTTCGCGCGGAGCCGGCGCACCAGGGACGTGGGCTCGGCGCGCAGGGCCTCGGCCAGGGTGTCCTCGTCCGTTCCCAGGACGGGCGCGAGCGCCTCCACCAGGGCCGACAGGGGTCTGCGGCCCGGTACCAGCCGCACGGTGCGCCAGCGGCGGCCATCCTCCAGCGCGCCTTCCGTGACGGCGGGGAGCAAGCCGGCGAGGCACAGCGAGGACTTGCCCACGCCCGAGTCGCCGGTGATGAGCAGGAAGGGCTCCGAGCGCATCCGCTCCAACACGGCGCGCTGCTCGCGGCGGCGGCCGAAGAAGACGGCGCGGTGCTCGGCCTCGAAGGCCTGCAGGCCCCGGTAGGGGTTGCCCTCGGGCACGGCCTGGACGACGTCGTCGCGCGACAGGGTCTCCAGCGCCTCGAGGAGCTGTGCGGCGGTGGCGTACCGCGCTGAGGGCTCGCGTCGCAGGCACTTGTCGATGACGGCCGCGAAGGCGGCGTCCACGCCGGGCGCGGCCTGGTTCAGTGGGGTCGCGTCCCGGTTGCGCACGCGCTCCGGCAGCTCGCGCCACGGCACATCTCGGAAGGGGCCCTTGCCCGCGCACAGCTCGAACAGGACGACGCCCAGCGAGTACACGTCACTGCGCGCCGTCAGCGCCTCGCCCGCCCAGGCCTCCGGGGACATGTAATAGGGCGTGCCCACCAGCGAGCCGCGCGGCAGCGAGGGGAGGAAGACGCCGTCGAGCGAGCGCGCGCCGAGGTTGGGGCTGGCCTCCGGGTCCAGGTCCGGAGGCAGCTCCGGCGGCGGAGCCCCCGCCGCGGGCGCGGCGTCCATCGCCCCCGCGGCCCGGTCCAGGAGCTTCGCGAGGCCGAAGTCGAGCAGCTTCACCTCGCCGGCCTCGGTGAGCACGGCGTTGCCGGGCTTGATGTCCCGGTGCAGCACCCCGCGACGGTGCGCGGCGCTCAGGCCCCGCGCCAGGTCCTTCCCCATGGCCAGCACCCGCTCCCAGGGCTGGGGCTTGGGCAGCCGGTCCAGGCTCATCCCCCGGATGAACTCGGAGACGAGGTAGGGCTGCTCCTCCAGTTGTCCCACCCGGTAGAGGGTGACGACATTGGGGTGCTGGATGCGCGCGGCCGCCCGGGCCTCCACCAGGAACCGCGCCAGGGCGTTGGGCCCCAGCGCGGGGATGAACTTCACCGCGACGGGGCGCTCGAGCAGCGTGTCATGGGCCAGGAACACCCGCCCCGTGCGCCCACGCCCGATGGCCCGCACGAGGCGGTACTCGTCGAACTCCTGGGGAGGAGTCCACGCATCAGGAGGCGGCGAGGCGGCCGGAGAGCCCACACCCGGTGCCTACGCATCCGTCCGCCAGGGGTCAACTGCACGGGCCACGAGGGAGAGGACTCCCCGACGCCAGGGCCCCGGAGTGTCCGTTGCCGAGCAGTGGAAATGTCGTGGGGCGTCAGCCGCCCCGGACCTTCCCTTTACTCGGCTTGAGCATGTTCCGGATCTTGTTCTCCAGGTCCTGCGGCAGGCAGGGCTTGGCGACGAACTCGTCCGCGCCGGCGTCCATGGCGTGCTCGGCGTTCCCCGCGAGCACATGGCCGGTGAGGGCCATGACGGGGATGTCCCGGGTGCGCGAGTCCTGCTTGATGCGCCGCGTCGCCTCCCAGCCATCCATGATGGGGAGGGACAGGTCCATCAGGATGATGTCGGGCTCGCCCTCGCTGGCCTTCTCCACCGCCTCCATGCCGTTGCGGGCGGTGTCCACCTCGAAGCCAACGAATTCAAGGTATTCGGCGTACATCTCCCGGGCATCGTCGAAGTCGTCCACCACGAGCACACGCTTCTTGTTCCCCCCCGCCGCGGGCTCCGTGGCGGTTGGCATGTCCTCTGCCGGGATGGTCCTCGCCGTGCTCTTCATGGAACCGACGCCTCTCAGGTTGGAACGGGCGTTGAGCAATCTATACACGCCCCTCCCGACGTGCCCACCCCACCCCGCTCTTCAACGAACGCGGACCGGAGTGCCAGGCCCGTGTTCAGTGGAGGACAGGTGGGGCGGGCGGTGGGGTGTCGGTGGGTGCTCAGTTGTTGGGGCGGTAGACGTAGAGGTGCGTGCGGTTGAAATCGCCAGCAATCGCCTCGATGCGGGCCAGTATGGGCTCGCCCAGGTCATTCATCGCCAAGCGGCTGTACTGGGGCACTCCGTCCGGTCGGGGGCGCAGCAAACCACCTACGGGCTTCCAGGCCGCACCATCCCAGCGCTGTACGTACGAAAGCGCAGGTCCGTCAGCGAGCTCTGGCTCGACAAGCAGGGCCACCATGTTGCCCTGCTTGTCGATACGAAGCTGCGAGACGCCAGTATCGGTTCTCCCTGGGAAAAGCCCACCGACAACATGACTCCCCATCCGCACCCAAGAACTCCCGTCGAACCGAAAGGCCAGCACATCCAGCGCGCCGTCTGAGTTCAGGGACGCGCCTACTCGAATCAGGCTATCGGAGCCATCCAGCGCAGTGGCACGAGGCAATCCAGTCAAGGGAGGGGCCTGAGTGTCCCACCCGGTCCCATTCCACCGCTGAATGTAGACCTGCGTATTCTGGTCTGGACCCGTTTCACCCCAAAGAACGACAGGACGACCCGCCGTATCCAGCATCAATGACAGCCCATTCACGGACCACGTTGGATTGACCTTGAGCGCGCCCCCCAGGACCGCCCAGGCAGATCCATTCCACTGCCAGACACTCACCTGAGACTGCCCTCCCCAGTATTCACGAAACGCCATCACCATGGCGCCGTCTGCATTCGCTTCAAACGCAAAAGAACCAACACCTGCCGATTCCATCAGCGGATTCACGGGCGCACCTACAGCAGTCCATGCACCATTCTCCCATCGGCGGACATGCGCCGAAACCGGGCTCCCCGATACACTTTGGAGCCAGGCAACAAGCGGAGCGCGGCCGTCAGGAGTCTTGAGGATGGAATTAGCAATATAAGCGCCATATTCTGATTCTCCTAGAACCTCGCCCATTGGCTGCCAGGAGCTTCCATCCCAACGCTTGACATAGACCCCCAACAGTTCGCGCACGGAGCCATTGACATAAGCGACAACCGGTTGGTCATCCGCATCAACCGACAGGGAGACGAACCTTGCGGTCTCATATTCCTCGGGCGCTCTCGAAACAGCGCCCCCGAGGGGCAGGTATCCAGGAGCCGTCCACTCCCATGCCTCGGCGGGCTGAACCACTGCGTTCCCTGCGAGGTCCGTCAAAGAGGTGGCGAACTCCACGCTCACGACGGTGTCCACCGGAAGCGCTCCCTCCACGATCAATTCCAGAGAAGCACCATCTGGAGAAAGGCGTGGTACGGCGGCAATCTCCGCGCCGTCAGACAAGAGCGCGACGGACTCGGACGTCACTGTTCCTGGCTCAAGTGCCTCTGAGAAGACAGCTTGAATGGGCTGCCACACCGAAACAGAGCGTGTTCCCGGCAGAGGCATTTGCTGAACCAGTCGTGGCGCTGTCCGATCGACAACGAGCGACCTTGCCTCACTTACAAACGTGCGTCCCCCCATGGCCGCCTTCACAGCGAAAGTATGCGTTCCCTCGTCAAGGGCAGATGTGCTCCAACGCAGTTCATACGGCGGCGCGAGTTGGGCAACCACGACTCCGTTGACGAGCAACTCCACCGTATCCGGAGCACCTGCACTCACGGACGCACGGACCACGACATCACTGTTGGTCACGGTCCGAGACAACGCCAATGACACCGTAGGATTCGGCGTGCCCGAATCGGGATGCTCGGGGACGGCCTCAACTTCCGGCACGTTGATGCAGGCCCAAAGCAAGGAACAGAACCACACTGACAGAAGTCGGATGAGTCTCATATAGCTGGTTTCGAGTGCAGCAGTCGCTCCCAGGAAAAGTGGACTTCACTGCCGCACAAAGCCTGGATATTCGATGACTTACAGGGAGGGAGCAGCCCGCTCCAACCCGAGGCGCGCCACGCCTTGGACGCTGGGTCCGGATAGATGGACTCCTCGTCCGAATGGCCATGAAGCAATAGGCGCCCTGTGTAAAGTGCGAGTGGGTGCGCTTCTTGGCGGTGTTGACCTTCAGGTACTTGTCGTAGCCGAGCGACTCGCCGGCCGCGCCCAGCAGCGTCAGCAGCGCCTGGGCGAAGGCGGAGATGAGCAGCAGTTTGTCACGCCGCTCGGGCGTGCCGACGCGCACCTGCTTCAAGCCCATGCCGAATTTCAGGTCCTTCACATCGCGAATCGTCTCCTCCGTCGCGAAGTGGCGGCCGTACACGTCCATGACTTCCTGGGCGGTGCCCTCCTCGAAACTCGTCGCCAGGCACCACGCCTCCTTCATCCCCTTGCGCCGCACGCACACCACCGCGTTCACTGGCCTCTTCGCCGCCGTTACCCGGGCTCCTTTCAGGAGCTTCGTCGACGTCCGTCCAGTCCAGCGCGATGACGGCCTCCTGGCGCTGGGCCAGCACGAAGCGCACCCAGGCGGGAAAGAGTTTCTCGAGTTCGACGCCCCCATTGGAGAGCAGCCGATCCACTTGCTTCACGGCGTGCTTGGGGCTGACGCCCTCACCACGCGCCCACGCCATGGCCTTGCCGATGGCGGCCACAGACAGGGAGGTGGCCTGCACCGCACCCAGCGTCGCGTGCGTGAGGGAGACGATGCGTTTGACGTGCAAGTCGTCCTCGGACACCTCGGCGAGCAACTTTCGGACCCACTCCTCGCCGATAGTCAGTTTGCGCCCCCCATGGTGGCCCACGGCCCTGTCCGAGCGCCGTCGTCTTCCCACGCAGCGGCCTACCGGGCGTCTGCTGCTCAACTCGCTAAACCTCAGCCGTGCACCTCATGCGTCGAAACAAGACACCCTCGTGGGGAGTATCCCACGAGGGTGTCTGTCCAATCCCAGGTATCTAGCGAAACAAACGTACCTGCGAACTCACGGCTAAGGGGCAGCCGGATGCACGCCAATTCCCATCATCGCGACATCCGTCGTAAGAGGCTGACCCCAGATGTTCTCGTAGGTACCGACGGCCCCACGACGGGCAAGATTCGAGAAGCCCACCGTAATTTCGGTTCCGAGCAGATTGGGATTGTTCGGTCCGGGATAGGCGAAACGGAACCGGGAGGTGTATCCCGACTTGGTGACTGGGAACACGGGGTTTTCGATAGGCGTGGTCGTGTGCAGCGGGGCCACCGGTTCATCCTCAGTCAGGTCGAACCCAGTCAAGAATCCCTTTTCACCCACCGCGTCACCAAGCATGCCGCTGTTGTTCAAGTCGATGTTGAAGAAGACCTGAACGCGGTGCCCGCTCGTGACTTTGCTCGCAATCGGATGCGTGAAGTAAACGTAGACGTTCTCCCCGAGATTCAACTGGCCCGAGGTCGGGAGCGTCGTGGACGTTTCATGGTACCGGGACTCCGCGATGGCCGTCGCCTGAGCAGGACCGGTCGCGGCCCCCGCGAAGAAGTAACCCACGGCGCTGTAGAGCGAGCCGCCCTCAGCGGACACCGCGCGCAGGTCCAGGTTGTACTCTTCGCCATCCACGGTGACGCCGGGGTTGATGGTCGCGCTGTAGCCACCGTTGTTCACCGTCGCCGTCACGCCCAGTGATTCCCGTGCATCCTCATTGGTCATGCGCACGAGCAGCGACCCCTGCTGGATCGGCTGGTTGAAGTACACGTGGATGGGCTCACCCACGCGGACCAGGTTGCGCAGCGGGTGCATGTCAGCGGCGGCGCCCCGCAGGCTGGCCACGTTGCTGCTCTCGATGCTCAGCGGCACGTTCTGCGGGCGCGAGTACGGCAGGCTGATGAGCCGGGTGGTGCTGTTGTTCACCATCTCCGTGCCCGTGTACGAGCTGACATAGCCGCCCGTCTCCGGGATGCCGTCGCCGTTGCTGTCCATGGGCGACACCCACAGCTTGAACTGGCCACTGCCATTGCGCAGGCGCGCCATCTCCGACGCGCTGGGGATGCCCGTGAAGGTCACCAGGCCCTGCTCGTTCGCGGTGGCCTCCACCACGACGGAGCTCACCGCCGTCCCCGTGCTCGTGGAGGGGACATCGCCAGCGGAGATGGAGCCCGCCGGCGTGGCCTCCAGCGTCGCCCGGGCGCCCGCGGCGGGACGGCCCTGCGGCGTCACCACCAGGAAGTTCAACGTGCCATTCAGGCGCGCCAGCGTGATGGGACCGAAGCTCGCGTTGCCGTTGTTGATGGGGACATTGCCCGCCGACGAGGGAACCTGCGCCGTCGCGCGCAGCGTGGCATAGCCCGCCATGGAGAAGGTCAGCAGCACGTTCGAGCCGGCCGGCACGTTCGTGTAGGTGAAGTTGCCCTTGTCATCCGTGGAGGCCGACACCGCCTCCGCCGAGCTGCCGATGGTCATCTCCACCGTGACCCCGCCCAACGGCCGCAGGTCCGTGCTCAGCACCTGGCCGGACACCGTGCCCTTGGGATTGGCCGGCGTCACCACCGTGACGCTGTCCGGCTCGCGCACGCCGTCCGCGATTCCATCTCCATCCGCGTCGACCAGGTCGTCTCCGCAGCCGAACGCCAGGAACGGAACCACGGCCATTACCAGATGCTTCTTCATCATCCCCACCTTGAAAGAAAAGTCCCCAAGTATCACTGCCCCAACACTTCATGAGGCGCCCGCAGGACACTCTCCGACAGTTGCCCGTTCCGTCAAGAAGCCCCCCTTGATTCCGTGCGTGTTCTCACCCGCCGAGACACCGTAGCCGGGTGTGTCACGGATCACTCGGAGAACCCCTTATGCCCTCATAGGCATGAGTCACCTCTGACCCGACTTCGTGACCCACCCTGCTTCGTCACAGGCTGCTAGCGTGTGCCCATGTCGGATGTCTTGGATGTGAATGCCCCATGTCTCGGCTGCGGCATCGTGCGCGGCGCGACGCGGCCGGTGGGAGGCGTCATCGCGCGCGCGCCGGGGCTGGTGCTGCATGGCGTGGCCGGCCCCAGCCCCGTCCCCGGCTGGGTCGTCATCTCCAGTGCCCAGCATGTGCGCGCCTGGTATGACCTGGAGCCGGACGCCGCGAGCGAGCTGGGCCCCTTCGCCGCCCGGGTGATGCGCGCCCAGCGCGAGGTGCTGGGCGCCGAGCACGCCTACGCCTTCGCCATTGGCGACGTGCTGCGCCACTTCCACCTGCACCTCATCCCCCGTTATCCCCAGACGCCGCAGCGCCTCTGGGGCCGGGCCGCCTTCGACGCGCCCCCCGCAGACCACCTGCCCGCGCCAGCGTTGGAGGCCGCGGCCCAGGCGCTCTCCGCCGCGCTGGCGGGATGAAGCGCGGGCCTGAGTCCGCCCTTGCGTGATAGAGACAGCGGCCTCCCTCCCGTCGAGAGGTGCCGCCTTGTCGCCCGAGCCCCGCAACCGCGTCCTGGAGAAGATGCTCGAGCGGCTCTATGCCGCGCTCGCATCCGGCCCCAGCCTCAACAGCCGTCCACACAACAGCCGCCAGCGCGTGGACCTCGCCACGCTGAGCCGCCTGGATGGCACCGCGCCGCACGCCGTGCTGGCCGCACTGCTTGGAGAGAAGGCCCAGACCCGGCTCGTGGTGAAGCCGCCGCCTCCCGAAGTTCGCGCACGCAAGGGCTCCGCCCAGGCCCGCTCCGCGCGCGCTCAAGACGACGTTGACACGCTGAACGCGGCGGCCCAGGCCGCGCGTGCACTGGACGAGTCCCCCGTCCCATCCCGCGATGCGGCGTCCGACGCCACGCTTGCACCGGACACAACCGAAGGACCTTCCAGCGCCGCGGCTTCCGACACCGCGCCTTCACTGGACGAAGACCGCGTCCCTTCCAGCGCCGCGGCTTCCGACGCCACGCCTTCACGGGACGAAGACCGCGTCCCTTCCAGCGCCGCGGCTTCCGACGCCACGCTGGCGCTGGACACAACCGCCCGTTCTGAAGACGCTCCTCCGCCGGATGACGCGCCCTCGCAGTCCCGCGCCGAGGAGGAGCAGCAGGTCCTGCTCCGCAAGCTGGCGACCATCGTCGAGGACGCTCGCACCTTCGAGCAGGACACCGGCGCCCACGTCCTCCACGTGGGCTTCCCCCTGCTCCACCTGCCCCCGGGCACCAAGGACAAGCGAGGCTTCGGCACCCGGCGCATCCTGGCCCCCATCGCCTTCGTCCCCGTTCGGCTCACGCTCAAGAAGGGCCGCGTGCCCTCCGTGGAGCTGGAAGGCGCCGAGGCCGGCGCGGACCGCGTGGCCCCCAACACCGCCCTGCTCGCCTGGGTGGAGCAGCAGACGGGCCAGCGGATTGGCGACGTCTTCGCGGACGAGGCGGGCCAGGACCCGTGGCGCGAGCTGAACGAGCTGGTGGCCGCCGTATGCAATGCCCTGGAGCTGCCCGCGCCCGCGCCCTTCACGCCGGAGACCCTCCTGGCCCCCGTTCCTCGCGGCGACGACGCGCAGCCCCAGGCCGCCGTGCTCCCCAGCGCCGTGCTCGGCCTGTACCCGCTGTCCAACCAGAGCCTCGTGGACGACATGCGCGCGCTCCTGGACGGCGAGCCCATCTCCGGGCCCCTGGAGAGCTTCCTCCGCGTGGACGTGTCGCTCGGCGAGCACGTGGGCCACGGCGGCAACGAGCCCAACCTGGAGGGCCACAAGCGCGCGGGCGAGGAGCGGCTCGTCACGCTCGCGGACCCGTGTCAGGCCCGAGCGGTGCGGCTGGCTCGCAGCAGCCGCGGGCTCGTCATCCACGGTCCTCCCGGCACGGGCAAGTCGCAGACCATCGCCAACGCCATCGGGGACCACCTGGCGCGAGGCGAGCGCGTGCTGCTCGTCTGTGACAAGCGCACCGCGCTGGACGTGGTGAAGCACCGGCTGGACCACCTCGGCCTGGGACACCTGTGCGCCGTCGTCCACGACGCCCAGCGGGACCAGCGCGACCTCTACATGGGCATCCGCGAGCAGCTCGACTCGCTGCCCGACGCGCGGACCGACGCGGCCGTGCCCAAGGAGCTGGCGCGCATCGACGCGGAGCTCCAGTCCCTCCATGACGAGCTGACCGCCGCCGACCGCGCCCTCTCCGAGCGTCCCGCTGGTGGCACCGCGCCCTCCTTCCACGAGCTGGTGGGCCAGTGGTTCTCCGTGGACGCCCCCACGGCGCTCACGCCCGCGGTGGCGAGCCTGGCCAACGCCCGGCTGGCCGACGTGACGACGCGCGAGCGCGAGGTGCGCGAGGCGCTGGAGCGCGGCGGCAAGGAAGGCTACCCGGAGAACCCCTGGCGCGAAGCCCTGGGCGAGGACCTGGCCACGTACCTCGCCACGCCCATGGCCACGTATCGCGAGCGGCTGAGCGCCGTGGACAGCGCGGCGCGGGACGCGGATGCGCTCGCGTCACCCGACGTACCCGTATTCGGCGCGGACCCTCGGGCGGAGGGCGCGGCGCGCGCCGCCTTCGCGGAGAAGCTGGCGCCGCTGCTGGAGTCGGCCCGGCCGGAGGTCCTCGCGCGCTGGGGCTCGGCCACGCCGGACGCGGTGCGGGCCGCGCGGACGCAGCTCGACGGGCTGACGGCGCAGCGACAGGTGCTCGCGGAGGGGCCGCTGGACGCGGAGCTGGCGCTGGTCCACCGCGAGCAACCCCAGGCCCTGGGCGTGCTGGCCACCGCGATGGCCGCGCTGGGCTCGTACCTGGACATCGCGCGCAAGTGGTACGCGTTCTTCTACTTCGCGCGGAAGGCCGGGGCCCGCCGGGTGCTCCAGCAGTTCGGCCTGACGCTGAGCGTCCTCGCCGCGGAGCGCGTCACGCGCTTCTTCACCGGCGTGAAAGCCCGCGCGCTGCTCACCGACTACCACCGCACCACGCTCGTCCCCGGCGACACCGGGGCGCTCACCGACGAGGCCCTGACCCAGACGCTTCGCACCCACGCGGCCCTCTTCGACCTGCTGGAGGAGCTGGAGCGCACGCCCCTGCTCGCGTCGTGCCGGGACGCGGTGCGCGCGGCCCTGACGGCCGACGCCGGGGCTCGCGCGGCGCTGGTCGCCGGGCTGCGGCAGTCCGCCGCCCGGGGTGAGGCCCTCGCGCGCCTGGAGGCCCGGCTCGGGGAGGCGGAGCTCTTCTCCGCGCCGTGGCTGGACGCGCGCTCGCGCGGGCTGCGCGCCGGAGAACGCCTGGCGACCACCTCCGCCGCGCTGCTGTCGCGGCTCCCCACCGTGGAGGGCCTGCTGCGCATGCGCGCGGTGCTCGCGGGCATGCCTCCCGCGCTGGAGTCCGCCGTGGAGCGGCTGGCGCGCCAGGGCGCGGAGGCCGATGCGGGCTGGCGCGCGGTGCTGAAGGCGACGCTGGCGGCGGAAGTCTCGGCGCGGCTGCGCGAGGAGCCCGCGCTGCAACACATCGACGCTGAGCGCGTGCGCGCGGCCCATTCACACTACCGGATGCTGGAGGAGAAGAAGCGGGGCCTCGTGCGCGACGCGCTGGTCCACCGCTGGACGCAGCGCCAGCGCGAGCGGCTGCTCGCGGGCACGGGTGGCCGGCTCAACGGGCAGGGCGCGGAGCTGCGCCGGCGGCTGATGCTCCGGGGCGAGCGCGCCATGCGCGTGCGCCAGGTCATCGCCACCGGACAGGCCATTGAAGGGGGCGACCCGCTCTTCGACGTCCGCCCCGTGTGGATGGCCAGTCCGCAGACGGTGGCGCAAATCTTCCCCCGCCGCCCCATCTTCGACGTCGTCATCTTCGACGAGTCCTCGCAGTGCAGGCTGGAGGAGGCCCTGCCCGTCCTCACCCGCGCCCACCGCGTGGTCATCGCCGGTGACCCGAAGCAGCTTCCCCCCACGCGCTTCTTCGAGTCCGCCGTGGTGCAGAGCGCGGAGCAGGAGGCCGAAACCGAGCAGGGCCTCTTCGAGGAGCAGCAAGCCGAGGTGGAGGACCTGCTGACGGCGGCGCTCAACCTCGACATCGACCAGTGCTACCTGGACGTGCACTACCGCTCGCAGAACGCGGACCTCATCGCCTTCAGCAACGACCACTTCTACGACAAGCGGCTCCAGGCCATCCCCGCGCACCCCTCCAACCGCGTGCCCCGCGCACCGCTGCGGCTGCTCCCGGTGACCGGCACCTACGAGAAGCGCACCAACCTGGTGGAGGCGCGCGCCGTGGGCTCGCTGGTGAAGGAGCTGCTCTCCCGCGCCGAGCCGCCATCCATTGGCATCGCGTGCTTCAACCTCACGCAGCGCGACACCATCAACGACGTCCTCGATGAGATGGCCGCCAGCGACGCGGCCTTCGCGGCGCGGCTGGCCGAGGCGCGCGTGCGCCGGGGCTCCGGCTCGTTCGAGGGGCTCTTCGTCAAGAACCTGGAGAACGTCCAGGGTGACGAGCGGGACCACCTCATCATCAGCACCACCTACGGCCCGGACCGGCAGGGCCGCTTCTACCGCCGCTTCGGCCCGCTGGGCAGCGCGGGCGGCGGCCGCCGCCTCAACGTGCTGGTGACCCGCGCGCGGGAGCAGATCCACCTCGTCACCTCGATTCCGCGCGAGGTCTACCAGTCGATGCAACCGCTCGAGGCGGGCCGGCAGCCCAATGGCGGCTGGCTCCTCTTCGCCTACCTGCGCTTCGCGGAGGCCCTGGAGGCGGACTACTCGCGGGAAGCCCGCCGTGAAGCGGAGGCCGAGGGCACCACGCCCCAGCCCGCCCAGGCCGCGGAGGTGTCCGTGCGCCCCACGGAGGCGGGCTCCACCTTCGCGCAGGCCCTGGCGGGCCACCTGGCCACCTGGCACCGCGTGTCCTCGCAGGTCCACTGGGGCAATGACGGCTTCTGCGTGGACCTCGCGCTCCAGCACCCCACCCGGCCGGGCGACGTCACCGTCGGCCTGCTGTGCGACGGCACGCGCTACCCCAAGGCGGTGGACCGCGTGGAGTGGGACCTCTTCCGCACGGGTGTGCTGGAGGCACAGGGCTGGCAGCTCGTGCGGATGTGGACGCCCTCCTTCTTCCGCGACCCGGAAGGCACCACCACCCAGGTGCTCCAGGCCGCGGGCGACAAGCTGATGCGCGAGCCCTCTACCTCACCCCAGGCGGCCACGTCCGCCCGGGGCGTGGTGCACTGAGGCGAAGGCGACGTCACTTCGCCTTCGCCTCCTGCAGCCACAAGACGCCGAGCTCCAGCTCCATGGCTTCAAAGGGCTCGGCGCGGACGCGCTCGTCCTCCGACCAGGTCCCCTGTTCCAGCCACCGGCCCCCGCTCAGCCGGAACACCTCCAGCGTCCGCGCCTGGGGGTCCACGAGCCAGACATGCCCGACGCCCTCCCGCGCGTAGATGCGCTTCTTGCGCGAGCGGTCCAGGGCAGCAGTGGAGGGCGAGAGCACCTCGCAGACCCAGTCCGGAGCCAGCGTGAAGTAGGGCGCATCCGGGACTTCCGGCATCCGGTCGCGGCGCCAGCCCGCCAGGTCCGGCACCAGGACATCCGCGCCGAAGTGCAGCTCCGGCTCATCCAGGATCCACCAGCCTCCAGGGCCGCCCTGCCCCAGGTCGAAGGGAGTGAACAGCCCGGCGAGCAGCGCTGAACTGGCCCGCGCGTGCCGGCTGGCCGGTCTCGGCTGGGCAATCAGCTCCCCGTCGATGATCTGCCCCACCTGATGCTCCGGCAGCGCAATCAGGTCCTCGTAGGTCGCCGGGCGCTTCGTCTCGTGGCCCATTCCCGTGTCCCGTTCCTCTCTCACCGTGATGACCGGCTGCTCCTGAATCATGGCCCCCGCCTCCCTGGAGTGGAACCCCACCCCACGTTGCATGTCCAGGCTCGACATTACCTAGCAGGTCTGACACCCAGCAGCCAACCTACAAGCCCCCATGGACCTCCCTGCCCGGAGAGGGAAGAATGCCCGGCGTCCCATGCGTGCCTCCTGCTCTTTCGCGTTCGTCCTCTCGCTGTTCCTCCTGTCCGCGCCCGTGCTCGCGGACAACAACGCGGATGAAGCGGACATCGCGTTCGAGCTCGGCAACGAGGCCTATTCCAAGGGGCAGTACGCCGAGGCGCTGCGCTCCTACTTCACCAGCTACCGCCTGGTGCCCAACCGCAACGTCCTCTTCAACATCGCCCGCTGCTTCGAGGCGCTGGGCAAGTTCAACGAGGCGTACCGCTACTACAACGACCTGCTCGCCGAGGACCTGCCCCGGGAGGACGCCGCCGAGGTCTCCCGCTCCGTGGACCGGCTCCGCCCCAAGGTCGCGCTGGTGCGCGTCACCACCACCCCCAGGGGCGCCGACGTCTACGTGGACCGCATGGACCTGGGCAGCCGGGGCCGCTCGCCGCAGACGCTCGCGCTGACACCCGGCCGTCACAAAATCATGGTGAAGAAGGACGGCTACCGCCCCACGGAGGCCACGCTCACCCTGGTGCGCGGCCGGGAGATGGAGCAGACCTTCGACCTGTCCCTCATCACCGGCGGCGTGGAGGTGACGGGCACGCCGGCGGGCGCCGAGATTCGCGACGCGCCCAACGGCAACGTCCTGGCCCGGGTGCCCGGCCGCGTGCGGCTGCCCCCCGGCCAGCGCGTGCTGTACGTGCGCGCCGCCGGCTACGCGCCCGGACAGTACGTGGTGGACGTCCCGGCCGATGGCAACGTGCCCGTCGCCGTGGCGCTGCGTCCCCAGGACCGGCCCTCCGGACGGCTCGTGGTCACCGCCAACCGCGACGGCGCCACGGTGCGCGTGGACGGCAAGCCCGCCGGCTTCACGCCCACCGTCGTCACCCTCCCCGAAGGCGAGCACACGCTGGAGGTGGAGAGCCGCGAGGTGCGCCCGCTCCGCCAGACGGTCAAGGTCGTGGCCGACGAGGAAGTGAAGGTCCACGCCGAGCTGCGCTACGCGCCGCCGCCGGTGCGCGCGGCCTCCAAGAGCCTGGTCGCCGTGGACGAAGCGCCCGCCTCCACCACGGTGCTCTCGCAGGAGGAGCTGCGCGCCTTCGGCTGGCGCACCGTCGCCGAGGCCGTGGCAGGCGTGCGCGGCTTCTACCTCACCGACGACCGGACCTATACGTACATGGGCGTGCGCGGCTTCTCTCCGCCGGGCGACCTCAACACGCGCATCCTCATCCTCTGGGATGGCCACTCCATGAACGACGTCTGGGCCGGCCAGGGCTTCGCCGCCCGCGACCTCAGCGTGGACATCCAGGAAGTGGAGCGCATCGAGGTGGTGCGCGGCCCGGGCAGCGCCCTGTACGGCACCGGCGCCTTCTTCGCCGTCATCAACGTGGTCCCCCGCGAGTCGCTGGGCGCGGACAAGCACCTGGAAGTGACGGGCGCGGTGGGCGCGCTCGGCACCACGCGGGGCCACGCCACCGCGTCGTGGGAGGAGGGCAACCGCTCCGTGCTGGTGAGCGCCGCCGCCGTGACGGCCACGGGCGCGGACACCACCCAGCTTGGCGCCAATGGGCCCCTCATCACCGGGCTGGACGCGGAGCGCGCCGCCGGCGGCTCGCTCCGGGCCCGCGTGGGCGACCTGTCCTTCCAGGCCCAGTTCAACGTGCGCACCAAGGAGCTGCCCACCGCGCCCTATGGCACCGTGCCGGGCACCGAGGGCAACATCGTGGAGGACCTGCGCGCCTTCGCCGAGGCCCGCTACGAGCGCCAGTTCACCGAGCGCTTCAGCCTGTCGGTGCGCGGCGCGTTCGACGCCAGCCGCTACGAGGGCACCTACGTCTACCCCGAGGAGGACGGCGGCCCCCGGACCGAGGGCGGCTCGGCGGACTGGCTCACCGGCGAGGCCCGCGCGCGCATCGGCCTGTTCCAGGGCAACGTCTTGACGCTCGGCGTGGAAGGCCAGGCCCAGCTCCGCGTGCGACAGGACGCGGGCGACCAGCCGCTGGAGACGCAGGCGCGCACGCTCCTGTCCGCGTATGTGCTCGACGAGTGGAAGCTCCACCCCAGGCTGAGCGTGTCCGCGGGCCTGCGCCTGGACAAGTACGTGGACCTGGACAGCACGCCCATCACCCCGCGGCTGGCCTTCATCGCGAGGCCCTACGAGCAGGGCCTCACCAAGCTGGTGGCCGGTAACGCCTTCCGCGCCCCCAACGTCTACGAGCTCTACTACGCGGACGGCATCTCCCAGGGCGCGGCGATGGACCTGCGGCCGGAGACCATCACCACCTTCGAGCTGGAGCACTCGCACGACCTGACGGACGAGCTGCGCCTCACCGTCGCCGGCTACCACAACCGCATCTCCAGCCTGGTGCAGCTCACCGCCGAGGACAGGCCCTCGGGCGACTGCGGCAGCGCCGCCTGTCTGCGCTTCATGAACACCGACGGCACCACGCTGGCCTGGGGCGCCGAGGCCGGCGTACACTGGCAGCCGGGGCGCTGGCTGCTGGTGGACGTGAGCTACTCCTATGTGACGCTGAGCAACGCCTCGGAGGAGGTCGCCACCGCGGCGCCCGCGCACCTGGTGGCCGGCCGGATGATGCTGCCCATTGGCGCCGGAGACATGCGCGTGGCCACCCAGGCCATCTACCAGAGCGCCCGTCCCACCGGCCCGGGCGGCGCGGACAGCGGCGAGGCGCTGCTGGTGGGCTTCGGCCTGTCGGGCGACTACGGGCCGCTGCGCTACTTCGCCGGCGTGCACAACCTGCTGGACGCCCGCTACTCGCTGCCGGTGTCGGACGAGAACTCCATCGCCCCCGTGCCGCAGTACGGCCGCACCTTCACGCTCCAGCTCACGGGGACCTTCTGACGTGAAGACCGGCGCCACCTTCACCTTCATCCAACCCGGGCATCCGCTGTACGCGGGCGAGCTGGAGCTGCGCTTCCGCGTGCTGCGCGAGCCGCTGGGCCACACGCGTGACGACGTGGCCTTCCCCTTCGAGGCGGACAGCCTGCACCTGGTGGCGCACCACGAGGAGGTGGTGCTCGGCTGCGTCCTCTTCAACCCCGAGGATGCCCACGGCGGACGGCTGTTCCAGATGGCCGTGGCCCCTCACCTCCAGGGGCAGGGGCTGGGCGCCCGGCTGGTGCGGACGCTGGAAGTGGAGCTGGCGCGGCGTGGCCTCACCCACGTCCACCTTCACGCGCGCGCCCCGGCCGTCCCCTTCTATGAGCGGCTGGGCTACGCCGTCTTCGGCGACCCCTACACCGAGGTGGGCATCCCCCACCGCGACATGCGCAAGACACTCGGCTGACGTCACGAGCCGGTCACAGCCACGCTCACGAGGCTTGCCTGGATGCCCACCCCTCGGGGTGCCGACCGCCCTTCGGCCCTCGCGCCGTGCGCGGATGTCTTCGGGCTTCGCGTTCTCCAAGGACTCCGCCTGACGGCATGGACAGGGCTGCCACCTTCTTTCGATCCCACCCGACAATCCCGACCGCTTCACGGCAGCTTTCCCGTGTCATGACAGCCGATTGCGCTTCTCACTTCGGGGTCCTTCACATGGCCGATTCCCGGACCTCCAGTCCGGTGAGTCGACACCCAAGCGAAACCCCATGACCCCATTCCGAAGTCTGTGGATTGCGGCCGCCCTCCTGATGGCCGCCTGTGGAACGCCTGAGCTCGCGCAGCCCGACGACGTACAGGATGCGACGACGGCCCAGGGCCTCTCCACGCTCTCCGTGCGAGGAACCACCAGCGCGAGCGGCCTGGCCATCACCGCCCTCTCCATCCCCACCCCCGTCGGTACGGCCGCCGGAGATGTGCTGGTGATGCAGCTGAGCAATCGCGAGGCCGTCGCCGCCGTCGCCACCCCACCCGCTGGCTGGACGCTGCTGCGCTCCGAGCAGAGCGCCTCGGCCATCAAGTCCTGGCTCTTCCTCCGCGTGGCCACCGCGGCCGAGCCGAGCAGTCACACCTTCACCCTCGACCTCGCCAGCTCCATGGCGGCCACCCTGGTCGCGGTGTCGGGCGCGGATCCGCTCCAGCCGATCGACGTGCACGTGGGCCAGAAGAATGGCAACAGCGCGAGCCTCGCGCTGCCCGTCGCCACCACGTCGTCCGCGAACGGCCTCGCCGTGTGGTTCTCCGCCCAGGTCTGGGGAGGCGCCGCGTGCCCCGCGGTCCACACCCCGCCCACGGGCTTCACCGAGCAGCTCGACACCTGCCTCGTCTCGCCGTCGCGCGGCGTGCTGCACAGCGCCGCCACCTCGGAGCTCGGGGCCGCAGGTGCCCAGCCCGCCTTCACCGGCAGCTCCACGCTCCCCAACACCAACATCACGCACGCGGTGGTGCTGCGTCCCCTCCAGCCGCCGGCCACCGGGGAGATCTCCCTCGTCGGCGCCACGCACGCGAGCGGCAAGACGGTCACCAGCCTGACCCTCTCGACCCCTCCGGGCGTCGCCGCCGGTAACGTGCTGCTGGCGCACCTCGCGAACCGGAACCAGATCGGCGCCGAGCTCACCCCGCCTACAGGTTGGACGCTGGTGCGCACCGACATGAGCACCTGGAGCATCCGCGGCTGGGTGTTCGTCCGCGTCGCCACCGCCAGCGAGCCCGCGAGCCACACCTTCCAGAGCTCCATCGCGAGCTACCTCGTCGGCAACCTCGTGGCGTATGCCGGCGTCGATCCGGCCAACCCGATCGACACGCACGCCGGCAAGAGCAACAGCGGCTCGACGGCCTTCACGACGCCGCAGCTGAGCACCTCGACCGCGGGCGGGGCCGCCGTCTGGTTCGGCGCGCAGGCGTGGACCGGCGCCGCGTGTCCGACCCCGGCGATCGAGCCCCCCGCGGGCTTCGCCGAGACCTACGACACCTGCCTGGTGTCCTCGTCCCAGGGCCTCGTCTTCAACGCCGCCTTCATGCCCCTCGCCGGTGCTGGCCTCCAGGGACCGTTCAACGGGAGCTCGACGTTCGCCGAGACCAACGTCGCGCAGGTCGTCGCCCTTCGCCGCGCCGAGGCCGCGCCGTCCTCGGGGGTCGCGTTGCGTGGGAGCTCGCACCACAGCGGCCTGTCAATCGCTTCGCTGTCGATCCCCAAGCCCTCGGGGACCGAGGCCAACGACGCGCTCATCGCGCGGGTGACCGTGCGCAACAACATCTCCGCGACCGTCACGCCGCCCGCCGGCTGGACGTTCCTGCGCTCGGAGCAGAGCGCCTGGGCCATCCGCACCTGGATCTTCTACCGCGTCGCGGGCGCCTCCGAGCCTGCGAGCTACGCGTTCGAACTGGACGCGACCACCCACATGGCGGGGAGCGTGGAGGCCTTCAGCGGCGTCGATCCGGTCCAGCCAATCGACGTGCACGCAGGCCAGAAGAACGGCGACTCCGCGTCGTTCACCGTGCCCGACGTGGTGACCGGCAGCGCGGGTGGCCTCGCCGTCTGGTACGGCTCACAGGTCTGGCCGGACGCCACCTGCCCTGCCACTGGCATCGAGCCGGCGCTCGGCTTCACCGAGGCCTTCGACGCGTGCCTGGGTCACACCAACGGACTGCTCTTCAATGCGGCCTACCGGGCGCTCACCGCGCCGGGCCTCCAGACGGGCCTCTCCGGCAGCTCCGCGTTCGTGCAGACCAACACCGCGCACGTCATCGTCCTGCGCGCCGCCAACGCCCCCACCTGCATGGCCGGCGACACGTACGCGAGCACCTTCACGCTCCAGGGCACCGTGACCGCGCCGGAGATCGTGGAGCCCTCGGGCCTGGCCGCGAGCCGCGTGGTCGGCAACGCGCTCTACGTGCACAACGAGGACACCACCGCCATCGTCGCCATCGACACGCTCAACGCGAGCACGCTCGGCACGTTCAACGTGACCAACGTGACGCCGGCCGACTGGGAGGACCTCGCGACCGGGCCCTGCCCGAGCGGCTCGTGCATCTTCATCGGTGACATCGGGAAGTGGAGCGCCAACTTCCCTCCGGGTGGCAGCCCCACGTCGTTCACGGTCTACCGCGTGCCCGAGCCGGAGCTCGCCAACGGCCAGACCTCGGGGGGGCTCGTCGCCGAGGCCTTCCCGTTCGTCTATCCGGACGGCGCGAAGGACGCGGAGTCGCTGATGGTGCACCCCACCACCGGGGACATCTACGTCGTCACCAAGAACGGGGGCACGGGGCAGAGCGGCGTGTACAAGTTCCCCCAGCCGCTGACGCCGGGCGTGCAGGCCACGCTGATCCACGTCCACACGATCCAACTGCCGCTGAACGGAGACGCCAACTTCTCGGCCGCGACCGCGGCGGCGATCCACCCATGCGCGGATCGCTTCCTCCTTCGCACCTACCGCACTGTCTACGAGTTCCGTGCGACGCCGGGACTTGGCTTCGAGTCGGCCGTCTTCGCGACGCCCGTCACGCTGACCGACACCACCGAGGGCCAGGGTGAGGCGCTCGAGTACGAGGCCAACGGCGCGAGCTACTTCACAATGAGCGAGAGCCCCTCGCCCTTCAGGCTCAAGCGCGTGCCCCTGCTGTAGGACCGCGTCGACCCGCCGAGGAGCAAGGCCGGTCGTGGGGTACGTCCCCATGGCCGGCCTTGCTGTTCCGAGCTGGGAGCTCGCACCCGGTGCCGCCGTTCACGCGGTCGTACACACGGCGTCCCGCCTGAAGCCCAGGCACACCCGCGGGCCGGAGCATGAGCGCCGGCCCCGCGGCCATCGCCGGGCCTGATGCCTCTCCTCGGACGCGACGTGCGGCACGGAGGTCTCCGCGTCAGACTCCTTGCGAACCCGCGGGGCAGCTGCGCCCGCTGCGAGGGAGTCCACGCGATGGAGACCATGGCCACGGCGCTGCGACGCTACTTCGACGAGAGCGGCTGTCGACTTCAAGCTCGGCCCCCTCCCCTTCCCGCTCCCCAACACCGAGGCTCGCAAGCGCGCGGCGCGCTTCCACGAGCTGCACCACGTCCTCACCGGCTATCGCACCGACCTCACGGGGGAATTCGAGGTCTCCGCGTGGGAGATCGGCGCGGGCTGCGGCGACTTCCACGCGGCTGTGCCGCCATGGGGCGCGTGGCGCGCTCGTGCACGGGGGATTCGAACTCGGTATCGTCCACGACAGGGAAGTCCTCGGCTCCCCTGCCAGGGGGAGACCATCTCGGTTGGTTTCACCGAGGAGGCTTCCCTCTTTCCCGGTCGTTCCTCCTCGCCATCTACACACTTATAGGGACACGACCGAAAGGGGTGCCGCTCAAGCCGCAACGCACGCGCCCCGGTCATGCCCACCGTGCACGAAGCAGCTCAGGCAGTAGCAGCCGCGAAGGGCGCGGCCAGCCAACCGAGCGCGTCAACGGAACGCATCGACAATGTAGGCTGCTGCCTTGGAGCCTTCGAGAATGGCCATCCCGGGCTTCGACTCGGGCAGCTTCCGCATCTGGTCACGGCTGAGCCGGGCTACCGCGCAGAGGGGAACCTTCTCGCTGTCCGGCGGGTGGGCCTCGTACCACCGAATGACGACCTGTGGGCCGCTCGTCCAGACCTGTCCGTACAAGCGGGTCGTCGACTCGAGCGTCCCAAACTCCTCGTCCAGGATGCTCTCGATAGGTCCGTCGTAGAGCGTGATGCGCCTTGCGTCGAGTTGGTTCGCATCAAGGTCCACCCACGCGGAATCGCCAACATGCAGCTTCAAATACCGCATGACTTCGAGCGCCTTCGCCGAGCACTCCTGCGGCCCCGGCGTGCCGTCCGGACGGAGTGCCACGCCGCCGGTTGTAGCGCAGCCGGAAGACGTGGTGAGCAGGACGATGGAGCCGAGCAGCAGCGCTTTGATCGTGTGCATGAACGGCACTTCTACTGCCGAACGAGGGTGTGATCCATCGCCACCGCGACCTGTAGGAGCCCATCCCCCCGGAAGATCTGTAGGAAGAGATCAGCGAGCTGTCCACCCCCTGTCTCGAAGGCGCTCTTGTCAGCCACAACCGCGATCTTTCCCGACTGACCGTGCGCGATCTCGCCTCGGTCCATGCGAAGCGCAAAGGGGCGAGCCGTGTAGCTGGTGAAATCGCGAGTCAGGTAGGCGCCATCAAATGCCCATGGCTGGCCGTAGTCGGTGTTCTTCAGGTGGATGACGACCGCCGCCTTCCCGGGGCCCTCGAACAGTTCCACCTTCATGTCCATGTCCTCGTTTTTCGCGCGCCAGTACCTCTTGCGGCGAAACGGTGTCTTCTTGACCTCCCCGTTGGCAAGCAACGTCGCGAGGGCGTGATCGACTGAGTTCTCTTCCTTGCGGTAGCGCTCATTCTCTTCTGTGAGCGTGTCGTTCTTCTTGAGCGCGTCCATCAGGGCCGCGTACATGGACGCATAGCTCTCCCGATTTTTGAACACGTCGACCTGCTGGTCGAGAATCGGCGGCCACCCTCCGTCGCTCTTGCGCCACGGGGGCTTCACGAGGAACGGAATCTCGGTCCCATCAATCAGCGTCACGACCAGGGGAATGCCCTCATCCCGGTGGAGGTCACGAATGGGCTCAAGGATGACCTTGTTGCGAGCCACTACCAACGGTTCAAGCCGCCCCTCCCAACCCATCATCTTCGTCTTGCTCGGGTCTACAGTCTGCTCGAACCGCAGTGTCGTGACGACCTGCCCCTTCACGTAGACGGAGTGGGTGCCGTTTGCTGGGTGCTCGGAGAGCATGATGGCGCGCACAGCGGGCTTGTCGCGCTCGTCGCGGGCCTGAGCGGCTGATGACACCACGAGGACAGCGATCAGGCCATACCCGAAAACGGGGAGAGTGCGCATAGTCTGGCCAACCTAACAAGTTGGCTCTGAGTGCGGCAACCTCCGCGGCCCTCGCCTGTAGGATGCCGAGCATCGGCCCTGCTCGGTCCACGGAGAGGCGTCAGCGCCGACGCGCCAGGCCCCGCGCGCGGCTGTTACCCTGCAACCAACTTGGAAGGCCCTCTTCCGCTCCCCGCCTCTAGGTCGAGCGGGTTGCTGGTAACCTTGGAGAAGCCGAAGAGCCCGCCAGCTTCAGGAGACCCGATGAACGGAGCGAATGACGGACGTTCCCCGCCCTCTTCCCGTGAAGCCGAGCCCGACGACGAGCGCAGTGACTCGAGTCCAGAGCCCCGGCGGCCTCCGATTTACGTCCTGGAAGACAACACCCTGCACACGCGGCTGACGCGCGAGCTGGGGGTGAACTATCCGTTCGTCAGCGATGGCATGCCCTACGTGGCGCTGCCACCGCTGGTCATCGCCGTGTCAGAGGCGGGCGGCGTGGGCATGCTCGGCGCCGCGCCGGAACCGGCGGACATCCTGGATGTCCGGCTGCAAACCATCCAGGCAGGCACGCGGCGCCCCTTCGGCGTGAACTTCCTCATGGCCCCGCGGGACGGCCGGCACGCCACCACGCGCGAGCACATCGAGACGTGCATCGCCCGGCGCGTGCCCATCGTCTCCTTCCAAGGCGGCCTTCCGCCCTCGGAGTGGGTGGCGGCGCTGCGGGCGGCGGGCAGCCGGGTCTGGGTCCAGGCGCCCTCGGGTGAGGTGGCCCGGCTGGCCCTGTCGCTCGGCGTGGACGGGCTCATCGCGCAGGGCCGGCAGGCGTCCGGCCTCAACCAGAGCACCACGCCCACCCTGGCGCTGGTGCGCGAGCTGCGCGCGCTGACGGACACGGTGCCGGTGCTGGCCGCGGGCGGCATCGCCGACGGGCTCAGCGCGGCGCGCGCCCTCTTCCATGGCGCGGACGGCGTCTGGGTGGGCACGCGCATGGTGGCCTCCGTGGAAGCGCACGCCCACCCGGCCTACAAGCAGCGCATCGTCGACGGGGACGCGGGGGACACGGGCGTCACCGCGCTCTTCGGCCTGGAGTGGCCGGGCCACCGCATGCGCGTGCTGCGCAACCGCGTCGTGCGCGAGTGGACGGGGCGCGAGGGCCGCGCGCCCATGCCCATGGCGACGCCGGAGCGCGTGGGCACCACCGTGCTGTTCCCGGGCATCCCCGGCGGCGGCACCCCTGTCGACGTGCCACGGCACAGCGCCTTCGTCCCCACCCCCGACACCGAGGGCGACCTGGAGGAGATGGCCATGCCCGCCAGCGGCGCCAGCATGGCGCGCATCGAGAGCGTGCTGCCCGCCGGACAAATCGTGGTGGAGCTGATGGAGCGGGCGCGCCGGGTGCTCGCTGATCCGCATGGCCTGGACGTCGACGCGGATGAGGACGACCGGGGCTGAATTGGAGTAGAGCGCCCTCATGGGTGCTCGGTGGCGTCGAACGGCACAGGTCGGCTGGCTGGCTTTCGCGCTGTGCGGCGCCACCGCGGTGGTGCGCGCCTCCACGGCCGAGCTGCCGCCGCGCGAACACACCCTGAACGCGGCCGAGCGCAAACGGGTAGGCCGCGCCGCCGCGAACCAGGAGCCGGAGTGGCGCCGCAAGTCGCGCCAGTCCTTTCCCGGTGACCGCTGGTCCCAGGACGATGACTTCGGCGCCTCCGAACGCCAGTGGGCGCTGGACGAGGCCCGCCGCCGCCGCGTGCCGGTGACGGACGTCCTGCGCGCCATCGACGAGGAGCTGCACGCCCAGCCCGTGCGGCCCCCGCGCAAGGCCACCGCCAGCCCCTGCAAGCCCCGCCCCTTCTACGATTGAGCTCCGGCGCCCTCCGCCCATGATGCCTCCTCCCCGCAGGCTGCTCCGCTTCGCCCACCGCGCCGCCACCCTCACCAGCCTGCGGCTGGCCCTCTTCGCCGCGCTCGCGCTGGCCGCCGCCTGGCGCCCGCTCCAGCAGGCCGGAGGCATGAACGACTTCCGCGACGCGCACCTGCTGCACTCGTACGAGGACGCGGGGACGCGCACGGTGACGCACTACGGGCAGCTCCCGCTGTGGAACCCGTGGGCCTGCGGCGGGCAGTACGCGCTGGGAAGTCCGCAGACGCGGGTGGCGTCCCCCACGCTGCTGGCGTCCACGCTGCTGGGCGCGCGGACGGCGGAGCCGGTGCTGCTGTGGGCCTTCCTCGTGCTCGGCATGGAGGGCTTCTTCCGCTACGCGCGGCGGCGCGTGGGCTCCGCGTTGGGCGCGCTCGCGGCGGCCCCGCTCTTCGGCCTGGCAGGCTTCACCGCGCTGTCGTGGTCCGTTGGCTGGCTCAACTTCGCGGGCTTCCTGCTGCTGCCCTGGCTGCTGTGGGGAACGCGCCGCGCGGCGGAGGGCAGCCTGCGCGGCGCCGCGGTGGTGGCCGGCACCTTCGCGGTGCTGCTGGGCTTCGGCGGCACGTACCCCGTTCCCATGGGCGCCCTCTTCGTCGCGCTGGAGGCCGGACGCACGCTGTACGGCCTGCGCGCGGCGCCCCGGCGCAAGGCCGCGCTGTGGGCCCTGGGCGCCACCGCCGTGTTCACCCTGGGCGCCTGCGCGTTCCGGCTGTGGCCGCTGGTGGAGACCATGCGCTCGGCGCCGCGCATCATGGCGGGCACGCCGGGCAACTCCGCGGAGGAGCTGGCGCGTATGTTGCTCCAGCTCCCGGCGCGCTCCGGCTACAGCGACCCGGGCACCTTCTTCCTCGCGCCCGCGGTGCTCGCGCTGATTCCGCTGGCCGCGTGGGCGTGGCGCCGCGCGCTGTACCCGGCGGTGCTGGCGGCGCTGTGCGTGTGGATGGCGGCGGGGTACGCCGCGGTGCCCTCGCTGTTCGGCGCGCTGCGGCTGCTGCCCATCTTCGGAACGCTGCGCTACCCGGAGCGCTTCCTCGTGCCCGCCGGCTTCTTCCTCGCGGAGCTGGTGGCGCTGGGGTTCGCCGTGCTGCTGGTGCGCGTGTGGCGCGTGCCGCCCGCGCGGACCTCCGCGTCGTGGTGGCCCACCGCGGCGCTGGTGGCCTGCGTCGTTCAGGCCGTGGGCTGGGGCTTCCAGGTACGCGCCTTCGACCGGCTCAGCCGCTGGTCGCAGTTGGTGCCCTCGCCCGGCCCCGTCCCCGAGGAGGCCGAGCGCCCCTTCGCGCAGGCCCGCGGCAACCGCTGGGCGCAGGGCTACTTCCTGGCGCTCAACCGGGGCTCCATCGCCTGCGGCGAGGCGTGGCCGGTGCCCATGTCGGAGCGCCTGCGCGGCGACCTGCCCCAGGAGGAGTACCTGGAGGACGCCTCCGCGGGCACCGCGCGCCGCGTGGAGTGGACGCCCAACCGCGTCACGGTGGACGTGACGGCCGCGCGGCCCACGGTGCTGCTGGTGAACCAGAACTGGCACCCGGGCTGGAAGTCGTCGGAGGGTGAGGTGGTGTCCCGGGACGGCCTGCTCGGCGTGCGCGTGGCGCCGGGGACGCACCGCGTGGTGCTGCGCTTCCTGCCACGCTCCGGCCTGGGCGGCGCGCTGGTCTCCGCGCTCGCGTGGCTGGGCCTGAGCTTCGTGGCCTGGCGGCTGCGTGGGCGCCTGGGGCCCGCGTCCGTCGGCGTGGCCACGGTGCCGCTGGTGGTGTGGGGCGCGCTGCTGGCCACCTCCACGGAGCCGGTGGCGCGCGCGGTGCCGCTCAACGCGGACGGCTCGCCCATCATCGTGGCGGCGCTGCCTCCCGGCGCGAAGTCCCTGGGCGCGAAGTTCGCCGTGCCGGTGGAGCTGGTGGGCGCGGAAGTCCCCCCGGCGCCGGACGCGGAGGGCCTGCTCCACTTCGTCCTCTACTGGCGCGTCACCGGGCCGGTGCCCCGCTCCGCGGGCGTCTTCGTCCACCTCCCCGGCCCGCCGGGCAGCAAGCGGAAGAACGCGGACCACCCGGTGCTGGGCGGCACCTTCTTCTTCGCCGAGGCCCCGCGTGACACGCTCCTGCGCGACGCCTTCTCCGTGTCCACGAAGGACTGGGACGCCGGCAAGCGGAAGGTCCAGGTGGGGCTGTGGCACGCCGGGGGTGACGGCTCGCGCATCGGCCTGCGCGGCGCGGACGGCGCGCCGCTGAAGTCCTCCCATGTCGAGGTGGGAACACTCACCGTGCCGCCCAAGGCACAGTCGGAGGCGAAGCCCTGAGTCCCCGGGGCACCGGGCGGCGGGGACGCATGACGCGACGCGATGATGCGGTTATGAAGTCCGCATGCGAATCCTGCACACCATGCTCCGCGTCGGCGACCTCGAGCGCTCGCTGGACTTCTACACCCGGGTCATCGGCATGAAGTTGCTGCGCCGTCACGACTACCCCGACGGCAAGTTCACCCTGGCCTTCGTGGGCTTCGGCCCGGAGGACACCCACCCCGCCCTGGAGCTCACGCACAACTGGGGCGTGGAGAAGTACGAGCTCGGCACGGCCTACGGCCACATCGCCCTGGGCGTCAGCGACATCCATGGGACGTGCGAGGCCATCCGGCAGGCCGGCGGAAAGGTGGTCCGCGAGCCCGGCCCCATGAAGCACGGCACCACCGTCATCGCCTTCGTCGAGGACCCGGACGGCTACAAGGTGGAGCTCATCCAGAAGGACGCCTGAAGCGCACGCAACGCCTGCACACCCGGCCCGGCCCCGTTAGTGTGGCCCCGTGAACTCCGCCCCTCGCTTCGTCCCCGACCACACCCCGCCCGACCGGCCGCGCGAGGGCGCCCTGCTCTTCCTCGCCCGGGGCATGGACCTGCTCGTCCAGGAGCACGCGGACGGCGTCTCCATCCCCACCGGCGCGACCTTCCCGGAGCTCGCCGCCGCCGCGCACTACCTGGGGACGCTGGACGGCGTGGACTGCTACGCGGCGGGGTTCACCCCGGACTTCGTCCCCCCGGAGGGCTACAAGGTCGTCGTCGCCCGCTCGCTCTACAAGCGCGTGGATGACGCCCGCTTCGCCGTGGCGGGGCGCGCGCTCGCCATCGTCGAATGGGACTTCACCCACCGCTTCTGCGGCCGCTGCGGCCAGCCCACGCAGCTCGTCCCCGGTGAGCGCGCCCGCCGCTGCCCGGTGGACAAGACGCCCTTCTACCCTCGCCTCGCCCCCGCCATCATCGTCCTCATCACCCGCGGCGACACGATGCTGCTGGCCCACAACGCCCAGTTCCCCGAGCCCATGTTCAGCACGCTCGCCGGCTTCGTGGAGCCGGGCGAGTCGCTGGAGGAGTGCGTGGCGCGCGAGGTGAAGGAGGAGGTCGGCATCGACGTGAAGAACATCCGCTACTTCGGCTCGCAGCCGTGGCCCTTCGGCCGCTCGCTGATGGTGGGCTTCACCGCCGAGTACGCGGGCGGCGACATCACCGTGGACCGCAAGGAAATCTCCGAGGCCCACTGGTTCGGCCCGGACGACCTGCCGCGCATCCCGCCGAGGCTCAGCATCGCGCGGCAGCTCATCGACGCCTTCGTCGCGCGCGTGAAGGGCACCGCCGCCCCCTGACACCCCGGGCGAGCCAGCGGGCCCTCGCCTGCGCCACACGGGAGGAATGCCGGACACCGCCCGCGCGGTTAAAGGCCCGCTGAGGGTTCCGCGCTTGACCTGGCGCGGCAGGTTGGGGTTGAAGCGCCCCTCCCCCCGACGAGCGACGAAGCCATGCCCGCAGCGCGCCCACACATCGAGCCCCGACGCGTCCCTTCCGCGGACTCCGTGGTGGTGAAGGAAATCTACCTCAGCGTCCAGGGTGAGTCCTCCCACGCCGGGCTGCTGTGCGCCTTCGTCCGCCTCACGGGCTGCCACCTGCGCTGCACGTATTGCGACAGCGAGTTCGCCTTCCACGGCGGCGCGCGCCGGAAAATCCCGGACATCGTCAACGAGGTGCGGGCCATGCGCACGCCCATGGTGGAGGTCACCGGCGGCGAGCCCCTGCTCCAGCCCGGCGTCTACCCGCTGATGGAGGCGCTGCTCGACGCGGGCTTCAAGGTGCTGCTGGAGACGAGCGGCGCCATCGACGTGCGGCTGGTGCCGCCCGCGGTGCACAAAATCGTCGACATGAAGACGCCCTCCTCGGGCGAGCACCTGCGCAACGACTACCGCAACTTCACGTCGATGAACGCCAACGACGAGCTGAAGTTCGTCATCGGCTCGCGCGAGGACTACGACTGGGCCAAGGCGCTCATCGCCGAGCACCAGCTCCTCCAGAAGCCCTACGGCACCCTGTTCTCCACCGTGTTCGACAAGCTCCACCCGCGTGAGCTGGCCGAATGGGTCATCGAGGACAGGCTCGCCGTGCGCTTCCAGCTCCAGATGCACAAGTACATGTGGGACCCGAACGAGCGCGGCGTGTGAGCCCCGGGCGCGCGGCCCCTCAGGGCCCGAAGCGCCAGAGCACGACGGCGAGCCAGCCCGAGGCCAGCGCCAGGTTCAGCCACCCGAGCGCCGCCGTCACCTGGGCCTGCGTCCGCCCGCGCGCGGCGCCCTCGCCCCGGGCGATGCGCCGCAGCTCCCGCAGGCCCAGCACCACCCCGGCCAGCCCCGCCACCAGCGTGGGCAGCGGCAGCGCCAGCGAGCACGGCAGGCACGCCAGGCCCGCCACGTTGAGCGCCAGCGCCACCTGAATCACCCGCGACGGCCGCGCCTCCCGGCGCAGCACCCCCACGCAGGGGGCGCAGTAGGGCGTCTCGCCCGCCAGCTCCAGGCAGTCACCACACAGGAAGGTGCCGCAGCGCGCGCAGGTGGCCACCGCGGCCACGTCCGGGTGGGTGGCACAGACGGCGCCAGCAGGTGTCCGCACGCGGCCCTCCACGCCGGGCGCGCCGCCGTCAGAAGCCCGTGGGCGGCGGGCGGGAGGTCAGCGCCGACAGGCTGTGCAGGCCCATCCCCAGGAACACGGCGGCCAGCACCGTGCTGGCCATGAAGCCCGCGACGATGAGGCCCTTGCGCCGGTGCTCGAACTGGCTGAAGGCGTAGAAGAGCATGTAGCAGGGAATCAGCAGCACCATCACCCCCGTGCCCACACTCCGCCGGAAGGCGTGGACGAGCAGGGTGGCGGCGCAGCCCAGCGCGAGCGCGGCGAACAGGATGGCGAGCGGGAGCAGCGGCACGCCCGTTCCCTTAACACGTTCCACGCTTTGCGGCGCAGGCGTGCCCATATTAAGCACGCCCCGACGTCAACCAGCCGAGGTGCCTGCCGATGAACGCCGCCAAGACGCTGCTCAACTTCATCCTCGCGGGCGCCCTGCTGGGCATCGTGGTGGCCTCCTGGCTGGTGCCCAACTACCTGGGATGGAACAACGAGACGCCCTACGCCACCCAGACGATGTGCAACCTGCCCGAGGTCATCCGCCAGACGTCCGCGGACCTGATTTCGTACCAGGGCATCGGCGGGGGCGTGGGCGCCGCCGTGTTCCTCGTGCTGGGCGTGCTCTTCCTCCGGTGGACGCACCAGCGGGCCCGGGGGCAGGCCCGCCAGACGCCGCCGCCCACCGAGCCGCGCGCCACCCCCTGACGCGCGGCCCGCGAGCGCGTCAGGGCGCCTGGGACGCCGCCGCGTGGACGATGACGCCGGGCCCCTGGGCCACGATGGCATCCCCCTCGCTGTCCTCCACGATGACCAGGAAGGCGAAGGTCGTGGTGTCCGACACGTCGGGCGCCACCCAGGTGGGGTTGCGCGCGGCCGGGTCGCTGAAGCGGCCCGCGGGCTGCTCGGGCATCTGACGCCACTCGAAGGACATGGCGTCCCCGTCCGGGTCCTCCACCTCGAAGACGAAGGAGACCTCGCCCCCGGCGCTCACGACCTGCGGCGAGGGCCGAGGCCCCGTGGAGACCATGGGCGGGCTGTTGGCCCGGCAGGACACCGCGAGCCCCAACAGCGCCAATGCTCCGAAGACTTTCGAGTAGGAGTGAGACATGGACCGGCCCTCGCGGAAGGTGACGCCAGAGTAACGCGCCAGCGGGAGGAGAGGTATTGCCCCACTGGCGTGGCAGCGCCCTGCGCCCACCCTGGCGCTCAGGCGCGCCGCACCATGCGCAGCTTCTCCGCGCGCGACAGCCGCTTGATGGCCGCCTCCCGCCGCAGCGCCGCGCCCCGGTCCCCCGCGGCCTCGCTCCACACCAGCGTCACGGGCAGCCGCGCCCGCGTGTACGCCGCCCCGCGGCCCCGGCCGTGGGTGGCCAGCCGGCGCTCCAGGTTGTTGGTGGCGCCGGTGTACAGCGTGCCGTCACGGCACCGCAGGATGTAGACAGTCCACGAGGGCGATTCGTCCGGCACGGCGCGCCGCACCATACCGCCCTCGTGGACCGCCGTCTCCTCAGTGCACGTCGCGCGGCCGCCCCGCGTGCAGCCGCAACCGCCGCGGGGGTGAACGCCGCGCCCCGGGCTCCCCCGCCCGCGCCATGACACACGACACGGGCGCCAACGGGTCCCCCCTCCAGGCCGCGAGGAGGTGCTCCTCGCTGACCAACCCCAACAACCCTCCCCCCTCCCCCACCACGCCCAACAACCGCACCTGGTGCCGCTCCATCTTCCGAAGGGCCGCCAGAAGGGTATCCGTGGGAAAAACGGTGGCGATGAGGGAGGACCACATTTCCTTCCAATCCTGTCTCCGCCGCATTGCCACGTCCTCCGAGTCGTTGCCTACATCTCCCTGCAACAGCCCTGCCGAGCAGGGGGCTGCTCACCAATGAACACGGCATGGCCCCGGGGTCCGGCTTAGACTGGGGTGGTGACTCGTCGACAGGTGGCGCGGCTGGGACGGATGGCGGACCTCTTTTCGCGGACGATGACGCGCGGGAAGGAGCGTCCGCTGACGCTCAGCTTCCGCCCGGATGAGCTGTACCGGGTGCCCACGGACGACGGGGCCTCCATCGCCCTGGGGCGCTACCACCCCCGAGGCGAGAAGCGCTTCGCCCAGCCCGTCATCCTCTGTCACGGGCTGGGGGCCAACCGCTTCCACCTGGACTTCGACGAGCAGTACAGCCTGGCCCGCTACCTGGCCCGCTCCGGCTTCGAGGCGTGGGTGCTGGAGCTGCGGGGCCGGGGGCTGGCGGGCGACTGCCTGGATTTCAACTTCGACGACCAGGCCGAGCACGACGTGCGCACCGCCGTGCGTACCGTCTTGTCCACAGGTGCGAAGGAAGTGCTCTGGGTCGGTCATTCCAAGGGCGGGCTGATGCTCTACGCCCACCTGGCGAAGACGCCGCAGGCGCCCGTGCGGGCGGCCGTGACGCTGGGCAGCCCCTTCACCTTCGCGGTGCAGCCGGGCCTGCGCACCTTCATCCAGAAGGTGGAGCCGGTGCTGAAGCTGCGCATCATCCCCACCAGCCGCGTCACCAGCATCGCCCTGTTCGGCGCGCCGCCGGGGCCCATGAGCCGCTACATGATGCTGGCGGAGAACATGGAGACGGAGGTGGTGCGGCGGGCGCTGGCCAACGTGCCCGCGGACATCGCCGGCGGCGTGGGCCGCCAGTTCGCCCGGTGGATCACCACCAACCGCTTCACGTCGTACAACGGCGAGTTCGACTACCGCGACGCCCTGTCCCGGGTGAGCATCCCCTTCCTGCTGCTGGCGGGCAGCAAGGACCTGCTGGCGCCACCCATGGCGGTGGCCCGCGCCAAGGAGTACCTGGGCGGGCCGGTGAAGATGCTGGTGGCCGGCAAGGCCCACGGCTTCGGGGCAGACTACGGGCACGCGGACCTGGTGCTGGGCCGCCGCGCCCCGGACGAAATCTTCCCCCTGGTGGAGGCGTTCCTCTCCGCACACGCGACGCAGCCGTAGGCCCGGTGAGGTTGTCCGGCCCTGCCCGGCGTGCTACCGGAACGGGCCTCGCGCCATGACTGACGGCTTGCCACCCTGGAGCCCTCCCCCTCACGAGGCCCCGCGCATGCGCCTTTCTCCCACCCGCGCCTTCCTGGTCCCACTCGTCCTCGCGCTGGCCGCGGGGCTGGGCCTGCCCGCCTGCACCAAGCCCGTGACGGAGACGCCGGAGTCCCTGGTGGTGGCCAGCGTCAACGGCGAGGTGCTCAGCCGGGCGGACTTCGAGCAGGAGCTGTGGCGCGAGCTGGCCCTGTCGGACGTGTCCCAGCGCACCCTGGAGGACGTGGAGCCCTTCAAGCGGGCGCTCCTCGACACGTACATCCACCGGATGCTGCTGCTCCAGGAGGCGCGCAAGCACAACGTCACCGTCACGCCAGAGGAGGTGGACCGGGGGGTGCTGCGGCTGTCGGGGGACTATCCGGCGGGCAACTTCAACGAGGTGCTGGCCCAGGGGCAGCTCTCCATGGCGGAGCTGCGCTCGCGGGAGGCGAGCCGGCTGACCATCGAGAAGCTGTTCGCCAGCCACGTCTATTCGCGCGTGGCCGTGACGGAGGAGGAGCTGCGCGCCTGGTACACCGCGCATGAGAAGGACTTCCACGAGCCCGAGCAGGTGCACGCCGCCCAGCTCGTGGTGAAGGGCCTGGACGAGGCACGGCGGCTGCAATCCCAGCTCAAGTCCGGCAAGAAGTTCGCGGACCTGGCGCGCAGGTACTCGCTCAGCGCGGACGCCAAGTTGGGGGGCGACCTGGGGTTCTTCCCCCGGGGGCAGATGCCGCCGGCCTTCGACGAGGTGGTATTCAAGCTGGGGGTGGGGCAGGTTTCGGACGTGGTGTCCACCGAGTACGGCTTCCACCTGTTCCGCGTGCTGGAGCGCAAGCCGGCGCGCAAGCGGGAGTTCTCGGAGGTGCGGGCGCTGGTGGAGAGCAAGCTGCTGGAGCAGAAGCGGTCGCAGGCGCAGGAGGCGTTCGAGCAGGAGCTGCGGCAGAAGGCGCAGGTCCAGGTGAACGAGGCCACGCTGCAGGCCATCCGCGGGCGTCCGGAGCCCCAGCAGGCGGCGGCGGAGTGACGGCGAATTCGAAGACCGGGGCGGCGGTTGGACGCGCCCGGGGTGGTACGGAAGGATGGCAGGAATGAAGAAGCTGGTGGCGGCAATCGCGGCGGTGGCGCTCCTGGGCAGCGGCGGCGAGGCGCACGCGGAGCTGGTGGACAAGGTGGCCGCGGTGGTGAACCGCGACATCATCGCGCTGTCCGAGGTGCAGATGCGCGCGGCGCCGGAGATGGCCCGCGTCAACGACCCGGACCCGCGCAAGCGCGGCGAGCAGCGGCTGGCGCTGATGAAGACGGCGCTGGACACCCTCATCGGCGAGAAGCTGATGGAGGCGGAGATCGCGCAGCTCGGCATCACCGCCAGCGAGTCGGAGGTGGATGAGCTGGTGGCGGACGTGCGCCGGCAGAACAACATCACCGACCCCGCGCAGTTCGAGCAGCTCCTGCTGGGAGAGGGCCTCACCATGGCCACCTACCGGGACATGATGCGCAAGCGCATCCTGCGCGACCGGCTGCTGCGCATGAAGGTGGGCCCCCAGGTGAAGATCACCGAGGAGGACCTCAAGGCCGCCTACACGCAGTACACGCGCCTGGAGAGCGGGGACTCGGAGGTCCACGCGCGCCACATCCTGGTGCAGGTGGACGCCAAGGCCACGGCCGAGCAGGTGGAGACCGCCAAGAAGCGGGCGGAGGCCATCGCCGCGGAGGCGCGCCGGCCAGGCATGGACTTCGCCTCGCTGGCCCGCGCCCGCAGCGAGGGCCCCAGCGCGGCGGACGGCGGCGACCTGGGCTGGTTCAAGCGCGGCGTCATGGTGCCCGCCTTCGAGAAGGCCGCGTTCGGCCTGCCCGAGGGCGGCGTCAGCGAGCCGGTGCGCACCAACTTCGGCTGGCACGTGCTGAAGGTGGAGGAGCGCCGCCAGGTGGCCACCGCCTCCTACGAGGAGATGCGCTCCAAGCTGGAGGGCAAGCTGCTCCAGGAGAAGACGGAGAAGTTCCTCGACCAGTACGTGCAGGAGCTGCGGCAGAAGGCCAACGTGGACGTGAAGCTGTAGCCGCCGTGGACCTTCCGCTCGTCGGAATCTCCCTGGGGGACGTGTCGGGCATCGGGCCGGAGGTGACGGCCGCGGCCCTGATGAAGCCCTCGGTGCGCAAGGTGCTCGTCCCCGTCCTCTTCGGGGACGGGCCCACGCTGGAGCGCTTCCCCGCGTTCCGCCGCTACGCGCGCGTGGCGCCCGCCACCTTGGGCCGCGTGGAAGGCCCCACCGTGGTGGAGGTGACGCGGCTCGCGGAGAAAGACCGCGTGCCCGGCAAGCCCTCGCGCGAGGGCGGACGCGCGCAGTACGCCTTCGTGACGGCGGCCATCGACGCGATGCGGGCCGGCCACGTGGACGCGCTGTGCACCGCGCCGGTGTCGAAGGAGCAGATTTCCCGCGCGGGCATCCCCTTCATGGGCCACACCGAGGTGCTGGCGGAGGCCTTCGGCGTGGAGGTGATGATGTTGATGGACGGGCCCCGCGTGCGCGTGGCGCTGGCCACCAACCACGTGCCGCTGGCGGACCTGCCGCGGCTGCTCACCGTGGACGGGCTGACGGCGCGGCTCAAGCTGCTGTCGCGGAGCCTGGAGCCGGTGGTGGGCCGCAAGCCGCGCATCGCGGTGCTGGGGCTCAACCCGCACGCGGGCGAAGGGGGCCTCCTGGGGCGCGAGGAGGTGGAGGTGATTGGCCCCGCCATCCGCAAGGCCCGCGCGGGCCGGGTGGACGCGCACGGCCCCCTCCCCGCGGACGGGCTCTTCGCGAAGCCCGACGAAGTGGGCGCGCGCTACGACGCGGTGCTGGCCATGTACCACGACCAGGGCCTCATCCCCGCCAAGGCGCTGGACTTCGAGCGCACCGTGAATGTGACGCTGGGCCTGCCCGTGCCGCGCACGTCGCCCGACCACGGCACGGCCTACGCCATCGCCGGCAGGGGTGAGGCGAGCTGCGTTCCCATGGTGGAGGCGCTGCTCAAGGCCGCGCAGCTCGCGGGGACGCGACGTGCTCGGCCAGGTCCTCGCCGTCCTTCGCGGGGTCGATGAGCCGCAGGTGCGCCCCGGCGCCGCTGCCCGGGAGCACCAGCACACTCACGCGGCCCCGGGGACACTCTCCCAGGCATCCCGAGGCCACCACGAGGGTGTGCTCCGTGAGGCCCCGGGCCGCCAGGGCCTCGCGCAGGCGGCGCGGCAGGTCCACGCCTCCCGCGCTGGCCTCCAGCCGCACGAGGCAGCGGTGGCAGACGAGCAACTCCGTGGGCTCGGGCGGCGCTGACATTCCAGGAGGAAGCATAGGAGCCGGGAGCCGGCCCGCGCCTCAGAAGATGAAGGGGAAGCGGATGGGCTCCTGCATGCGCACCTGGTGCACCGGGAACTTCCAGCGGCGCACCACGTCCTCGATGCAGCGCGACAGCGGCGTGCCGCGCAGCGCGGCGGTGTCCATGGACACGTTGAGCGTGTCACCGCCCGGCAGCACCGACCACTGCACCACGAAGCGGCCACCGGCCTCCATCGGCGTCCCCGCCGCGTGTGAACGGACACACGCGGTGATGGCGGGCTGGTTCGTCACCACCACCTGCTTCACGTCGTCCGGCGTGAGGTGCTCCTTCACGTCAATGGCGGGCGGGACATAGACGGTGCGCGCGGGCTCCTCGGCCCGCGTGGCCTCCGCGTCCTCGGTGAAGCCCAGCTCGCGCGCGAAGTCCTCGTCGAGGTCCGAGTACGGCCCCTTCTCCGCCGTGTCCTCCTCCTCCACGGCCTCCGCCACGACGTCGCCCGGGGAAGACGCCACGCCTTCATGGGCGTCCGCGCCGTCCGCTTCGGCGTCACCGAAGGCGAGCTCCACGGGCGCGGGCGGCGTGGCGGGCAAGGCCTCGGCCACCTTCACGGGCGCCTTGCGCTTGAGGGGCGCGGGGCTCGCCACCGCGAGCGACTCCGCCACGGGCGCGCCCGCGCTTCGCACGGGCGTGGAGGCAGGCGCGTTGGCCCGCAGCCCCTGGGCCGCGTCCTGAAGGCTCCCCTGCGCCGAAACCTGCACGCCGCCCACCGCTGGCGTCACGGGCTGAGGCTGGCTGGAGAGAATCGGCGACGGCGCCTGGGACATCGGCGCGAGGCTGCTCACGGCCGCGCCTGGGCCGGAGCCCTCCGCCGTGCGCCGGATGGCGTCGTCGACGCGCGCGGCGCGCACCTGCGCACCCACGGTGTCTCCGCGCAGGTAGAGGCCCGCGACCAGGAGCAGGCCCGCCGTCAGCGCGCCCACGGCCGCGCCCACCACGACACCGAGATGCCTTCCCGCGACGCGGTCCGGCGCGGGAGCGCTCGCGCGAACACCGTCCCACGGCGCTGATTCCCAATGCGCACGCGTCGGCGCATCACCCCACAAGGGCGCCTCTGGCGCACGCGCCAGCACATCCTCCGCATGCGGCGGCAACAAGGCGCCCAGGGACGTCACCGTCTTCGCGCCAGGTGACGTGCGCATCCACTCGGGGATCTCCACCGCGGGTTCAGGCAGCGCGTCCAGGGCGTGCGAGGGCGACGGCGGCATGAGCTCCATCCATGCCGTCTCCGCCTCCGCCAGCGCGAGCAGCGCGCGCATGCTCTCGGAGACCTCCGCCACGGGCGCGGGGGCCGCGTCTCCTTCGGGCGACTCGAGCAGCTCGCGGTCGAGATACGCGTCCAGGTCTCCAGCGAGCGCCTCCCGCACGCTCGCGGGCTCTCGCGGCGCCAGCGCACCCTGCGTACGAAACTGTCCCTCAGCTCCGGAAAGAAGCTCGTCCACACGCCCTCCCTCGCCCGCGCTGCACACCCACCGGCCCTGACTGCTTCGACAGGGCGTGCAACGTAGGAACCGGTCCTCGCCGCGCCACCCCCCAATGTCCGTCCTCGAACGCTGTGCCTTCAGGAGACACCGCGCCTGTCCACTACTGCTTCGCCCGGTCAGCTCACGGAGGATGGCGCACGCGGCCCCGCAACTTCGCGCTTCGGAGATTCATTCCGCACGCTCTCGTGCGCGTTGTACTCACGACACCCCATGTCCCGAATAATCCTTGTATCCACCCTGCTGGCCGTCTGCGCGTGCGGCCATGTTTCCACCCGGAGTCAGACACCCATGAGCACCTCTTCCGCCGAAGACACGCGCACCCTGACCGAGCTCTCGGTCCGCGTGATGCGCGCGATCCAGACGAAAGATTTGGAGACCATCAAATCGCTCACCGCGGAGGACTTCATCTACCGGGGCGCGGATGGCACGGAGGCGAACCGTGATGCGTTCATCGAGAGCATCGCGCAGATTCCTGGCGAGCTGACCTCCGTCGAGGCCGAAGGCATGCGCACGTACCTCTACGGCGACACGGCGGTGATTGCGGGCCTCCAGCGCAGCGGCCTGAAGATGACGGATGGCACCGAGGCCACCGACGCCGTCTACTTCACCGACGTGTGGCAGCGCCGCGACGGGCAGTGGAAGATGGTGTTCGCGTTCAGCAGCCCGGTCGCGCCCGCGCCGCAGCAGCAGCCGTAGCCGCTGCCCTCCCGTCCCACGGGGACGTTCCACACCCCACACCCGGCTGCGCGGTGCCGAGCGCCGCGCGGCCCCTCCCCTTCCCTGAGCGTGCCTGTTGGTACACTCCGAGGTGGGGGAGGCCATCATGACGCCGCTTTTGCATGGTGCGCGCCGGTGGAGACTGCCGGCTCAGGGCGAAGACTGGCTCGTCGTACCGTCCGTCGACCTGGAGCGGTTGAAGCCGAAGCACGCACCGGTGCCCGACGTGTTCGTCAGCGCGTCCCTGAAGCGCTGGCTGACGACGCCCGCCGCGCACACGCTGTACGCGATGTACGAAGCATTGGGTGGCAGCCGCCCGCTGGGACTGTCCGGTCTGGAGCGCAGCCGCTACGAGCAACGCCTCCAGCAGCGGCTCACCGAGGCCTTCCTGGATGGCGAGCTGGTGGCCCTCGCGGTGGAGCGCCCGACGCTCCTGCCCACACCCTGGCCAGAGCCCCCGCTGGCGACTGAAGAGGAAGCCCCGGTGGAGGAACAGACGTGGCTGGCCATCGAGCTGAAGGACGAGGAGGGCAAGCCCGTCCCCCACGCGCGCTACGTCGTGACGCTCCCGGATGGGAGCACGCGCGAGGGCACCCTCAACGCGAAGGGCTACGCGCGCGAGGACGGGGTGAACCCTGGCCAGTGCCAGGTCACCTTCCCGGACCTGGACGCGCAGAGCTGGTCATGACGGCCTCGATGTCCGCGGCCTCCTTCGGGATGGCGGCGGTGAGCACCTCGTTGCCCTCGGGCGTGACGAGCACGTCGTCCTCGATGCGGATGCCGCGCACGTCCGCGTAGCGCGCGAGCACGTCTCGCTGGAGCCGGTCCTTCGCGCGCGCCATCAGCCGCGCGTCGGCGAGGATGGCGGGCACCTGGTACAGGCCCGGCTCAATCGTCACCGCCATGCCGGGCTCCAAGTCCCGGTCCAGCCGCAGCGAGCGGTGGCCGAACTCCGGAGAGCGCGTGCGCCCCGGCGCGTAGCCCGCCCGGTCTCCCAGATCCTCCATGTCATGCACGTCCAGGCCCAGCAGGTGACCCACGCCGTGCGGGAAGAAGAGCGCGGTGACGCCGTCCACCACCAGCTCCTCCGGGTCGCCGCGGAGGATGCCCAGCGCCACCAGCCCGCGCGCCAGCTCCCGGTGCGCGGCCAGGTGCACGTCCCGGTAGCGCGTCCCCGGCCGCACCGCGGCGATGCTGGCCTGCTGCATGCGCAGCACCACGTCGTACAGCTCGCGCTGCGTGGTGCTGAAGCGCCCCGTCACCGGCCACGTGCGCGTCACGTCGCAGGCGAAGCCGGCCGGGCTCTCACCGCCCACGTCCGCCAGCAGCAGGTCCCCTTCGGCCAGCGTGTGGTCATAGCGCAGGTTGTGCAGCACCTCGCCGTGCACGGTGACGATGGGCTGGTACGCCGGGCGCACGTCGCGCGAGACGAACGCTGACTCCATCGCGGCGCGCACCACCGCCTCCAGCACGCCCGGCCTCGTCGCGCGCATGCCCGCCAGGTGCGCCGGCACCGTGACCTCCGCGGCCTGACGGAGCTGCGCCTGCGCGGCGTCGTCATGGCGCAGGCGCAGCGCAATCATCGCGTCCGCCAGCGGCACGTCCACCGCCGCCAGATGGCCGGGGCGCACCTCGCGGCCCAGCAGCCCGGCCACGTCCAGGCACGTCTCCAGGTCCGGCGTGGGCAGCGTCGCCACCTCGCGGCCCTTCAGCGCCGCGGGCAGCTCGGCGCGCGAGCGCACGGCGCAGCCCGTCCGCTCCGCGATTTCAGCGAAGCCGGGCACCTCGCCGTCCCACAGCGCGTCGTCGGGGCCGGGCTCGGGCAGGTACAGCGTCCAGCCCTGGCCGTCGTACAGGCCCACGCCGTCCGGCGCCGCGAGCCCGAAGAGGTAGAGGAAGTGGCTCGACGCGCGAAAGGGGAACTGGTCGGCGGCGTAGTTGCGCGGGCGGGGGCGGCTCGACGCCAGCAGCGCGGGTGCGCTCCCCAGGGCCTTCGCCAGCTGCTCCCGCCGTCGGGTGAGAGCGGAGCGCTCGGAAACGGAAGGGAGCAGCATTCTGGAACCTCGCGTTCAGGCCCCCAGCGGGCGCTGGGGCAGCAACTTGAAAAGGAAGGCGAGCAGGTCGTCGAAGTGGCCGCCCTTGCGGAAGACGGCGTCCACCGGCATGTCTATTTTCCCGTCATGACCGGTGACGAAGACGACCTTGGTCTTCGGCATGTGGTGGCGCACCAGCGGAATCAACCCCGTCCCAAAGCCGTCGCCGAGGCTCTGGTCCAACAGCACGGCGTCATACGCGCGAGGCCGGTTCAATAATCCCGCCGCCTCCGAATAGGAGCCCGCCGTGACGACCGCGAAGCCCGCGTCCTCCAGGAGCGCGGACAGCGTCATCCGGTTGGAAGGGTCGTCTTCCACGAGCAGCAGGCAACGCCCGAAGGTCCAGTTCGTCTCCATCACTTGCTCCCCCGAGTCACGTCATTCCGGACAGGGCCCCCGGCCTCCAGCCCCGCGAAGAGGATTTCCACGTAGGTGCCGCCCGAGGGAGCCGCGCCCAGGTCGAGCTGCCAGCCATGCCGCACGGCCGTCCGGTGGACGATGCTCAGCCCCAGCCCGGCGTGGTGGGGCCGCGTGGTGAAGAAGGGCTCCAGGGCCCGCGAGTACGCCTCCGGCGCCAGGCCCTCTCCGGTGTCCTCCACCCGCAGGCACACGCCGCCGTCGGTGTCGCGCGTGTGCACCGTGAGCGTTCCACCGCGCGGCATGGCCTCCAGCGCGTTGTCCACGAGGCAGCGCACCAGCAGCGCCAGGTCCTCCACCTCCAGCGGCACGCCGCCCCGCGCCTTCAGGTCCCTCACCACCTCCACGGAGGGCGGAAGCTGGGCCTCGGCGAGCGCGCGCTCCACGCCCTCGCGGGCGTCGCACCTTGGACGCGTGCCACCGGAGGGCGGCGGCGCCCGCTTGGAGAGCACCTCCTCCGCGGACGTCAGCTCCTTCTCGATGAGCTGGAAGAAGGTCTCCACGCGCGGGTCCGCGCTCCAGAGGTCCGTCTTCTTCACCTGCCGCATCAAGTAGAACGAGGCGTTGCGGATGCTGGCCAGCTTGTTGCGCAGGTCATGCCGCAGGGTGGAGGCCACCACGTCCGCCACCGCCGCCCGCTCACGCGCCTGGAGGTCTCTGCCTGCCATGGGTCAAATCCTCGCGCCTTGCGGCCCTTGTTGAGGCCGGCCTCGCACCCGTGCAATCGCCTGCACCAGCTCGCGCAACGGTACCGGCTTGGTCATGCACACCACCGCGCCCTGCGCCGCCACCCGGCGCAGCATCTCCGGCACCACGTGGCCGGACACGGCGATGATGGCGACGGACAGGTTCGCCGCGCGCACCTTGGACACCAGCTCCGGCCCGCTCATCTCCGGCATCACCAGGTCCAGCACGCAGACGTCGTACTCCCCGGAGCGCAGCGAGGCCAACGCCTCCTCGCCGCTGTACACGGCGCGCGCGCGCAGCCCCACCGTGCTCAGCGCGCGCACCATGCCGCGCGCCACCTGCTCGGTGTCATCCACCACCAGGACCTGGGGCGCCGCCGCCGCGCGCAGCACCGTGTCCAGCGCGTGCGCCACGTCGAAGGGCTTGGGCAGCACGGTGAAGGCGCCCTCGGCGAGCGCGTCATCCACCAGCTCCTCCGCCGTGAAGGCCGTCATCAGCACCACCGGCATGTCGGGGCGCTCCTGCTTGATGCGGCGCAGGAGCTCCACGCCGTGCAGGCCGGGCATGCGGATGTCCGTGAGCACCACGTCCACGGATTGCTGCTCCAGGAGGCGCAGGGCCTCCTCACCGTTGGCCGCCTCGAGGACCGTGTGGCCCTCCAGCTCCAGGTTCGCGGCAAGGGTGATGCGGAGCGACTCCTCGTCGTCAACCAGCAGGATGCGCGCGGGGGCCACTGCGACGTCCTCCATCATGCGGCCTGGGCCGCCGCTGCCGCGGGGAGCTCGATGAGGAACTCACTACCCCGCTCCGCTTCGCTGCGCACAGAGATTGTGCCGCCATGACGTTGCACCATGTTGGCGACAATGGCCAGTCCCAAGCCGGTGCCTCGCGTCTTCGTCGTGAAGAGCGGCTCGAAAATCTTGGGCAGCACCTCCGGAGGAATCCCCGCGCCGTCATCCACGACCCGGATGCACCAGGGCTGCGCGTCCCCACCTTCCGCCATCACTGAAACCTCTCCATTGCGCCCCACGGGCATCGCCTCCACCGCGTTCTGCACCAGGTTCACCAGGACCTGGCGGAACTGCTCCTTGTCCAGGTTCGGCACCGGCAAGGACTCCGGGACGCCATTGACGATTCGGACGCCCTCCCGCTGCGGCACCACGCCAATGGCCTCGTCCACCAGGGGGCGCAGCGGACACGGCTGGAGCGCGGGCGGACGCTCGCGGGCGAAGTCGAGCAGGTCGGAGATGATCTTCGCGCACGCGTTCAGCTCGCGCTCCATCAGCCCCAGGAACTGGGGAACCCGTGGGTCATCCGCGGCCCCCGCTGGGTCCTTCGTGAGCTTCCGGGAGAGATAGGCGTGGGAGTTGCGCACCGCGGCCAGCGGGTTGCGCAGCTCGTGCCCCACGCTGGCGGCGAGCTGCCCCACCGCGGCCAGCTTCTCCACGCGGATGAGGTGCTCCTGGAAGCCGCTGAGCTCGCGCAGGGCGCGGTCCAGCTCGCGGGCCTTCGCGTGCTCGCGCTCGCGGGCCAGCTCCAGCTCCGCGCGGCGCACCGCCACCTCGCGCAGCTCGCGCAGCATGCCCCGGCACGAATACACCAGCACCACGTCGATGAAGGCCACCCAGAAGGCGTGCTCCACGAAGCGCCACAGCTCCGGTGGAAGCCCCCCGTAGAACGAGTGCGACCACATGGTGCCGCGCAGCACGTGGTCCACGACGGTGGTGATGCTCGCGGTGAGCAGCACCCACGGGTCGCGGTACAGCGCCAGGAAGGCCAGCGAGCCGAAGATGTGGAAGTGCGTCTCCACCCGGCCGTCCGTCAGGAAGATGAGCAGCGAGGACCAGAGCGCCTGGCACACGGCCACCACGTGCCGGGTGGGCGTGGAGCCCGGACGCCAGCGCGCCATCCCCATGGGGACGGCGCTGAGCAGCGTGCCCACCAGCAGGGCCGCCTGGAGGTGCGCGGAGCTGCCCGACGGGCCGACCAGCGCGATGACGAGGCCCACCACCCACTGGCCCAGCATCAGCCCCGCGAAGAGCCGGTCCGTGCGGACGCGCACCGCGCCCAGGTGCTCACGGAACAGCCGCGCGGCGCGCTCCTTGAGCGCCAGGGGCGTGCCGGTGACTTCCTCCCGGGCCGCGCTCACGGCGCGCGCCCCCGAGGCGCTTCCAGCTCGCAGCCAGACACGGCGTGCCCGGCTCGCGTGGGCGCGTAGCGGGCCATGGCGAGCGAACCCGCCATGACGCCCCCCAGCCAGACGACGCCCGTCAACACCCACCACGCCCGCTTGCGCGCCGGATGCCTCATCGCGAAGCCTCCGCATGTGCCCGGGGTCCGCGAGGACGCCGCGCACGCGGAGCCGTGGCGGGCGGGGCAACTGAGGCTGTCGAGTGGACGGCGGCGGTGGTGACGAGGTGGGGAGCCTCGGCGTCGACCCGCAGCACCTGGAGGCGCTGGGCTTTCATGGCGTGACAAGCCACACGATAGCGCTCAGCCCCCCAGGTCTGTCATGGGTTTGTATGGCAAATGTTCGGCAGGTGCGCGGCGCGACCGCCCTGCTGGATGTCTGTGATGGGAATGAAGTGGTGCGCCGCGGACCCCGTCACCGGTGGTGCGTGTGGAGCGCGTCCGCGTAGTGTTGGAGCTGGCGTCTGGCGGCGTCGAACGCGTCGGTGACGGCCTGGTAGGCGTCCTCGTGGGAGGTGCGGCCCTGCGGGTCCCGCGTGGCGACGATGTTCCTCCCCGGCACACTCACATCCACGCGCACGTGGAAATGCCGGCCGTGCTGCTTGTGCCGGTGCGGCTCCTCCACCACCACGTGGCACCCCACGATGCCGTCGTAGAACTGCTCCAGCTTGCCGGCGTGGTCGCGGATGTACTCGCTCAAGGCCTCGCTCGTCTCCATGCCCCGATAGGTGATTTGCAGCGCTCGGTTCATCGTCCGCCTCACGTGGTGGTGCCCCGCGGAGGGGCATCGGGTTGCCCTGGATTCCGAATGCATTTGCGCGGCCAGCCCGCCAGGTGCGCGAAATTCCATGCATGCACAGGGAGGCCACACGCCGCGTTTGCGGCGGAATGGGACACCGCCGCAGTCTCTGCGTGGCGAATCGCCCCATCTGACCGGGGCGGTGGGCGAGGGCTCGCCCCGCGCCTTGCTCACACCGGCGCCGCGAGGTCGAGCACGGCCGCGCCGCGCACCTGGCCGCGTCGCAGCGCGGTGAGCGCTTCGTTGGCGGCGGACAGGGGGAAGGTCTGCACCTGCGTGCGCACCGGCACCCGGGGCGCGAGCGCGAGGAAGTCCACCGCGTCCGCGCGGGTGAGGTTCGCCACCGAGCGCACCACCCGCTCCTCCCACAGCAGCGCATAGGGGAAGGAGGGGATGTCGCTCATGTGGATGCCGCCGCACACCACCACGCCCGCCCTGTCCACCGCCTGGAGCGCGGTGGGCACCAGTGCGCCCACCGGCGCGAAGAGGATGGCCGCGTCCAGACGCTCCGGTGGCGGGGTGTCCGAGCCCCCCGCCCACTCCGCGCCCAGCTCCCGCGCGAACCGCTGGCCCTCCACGTCCCCGGGACGGGTGAAGGCGAAGGCGCGGCGGCCCTGGTGGCGGATGACCTGGATGAGCAGGTGCGCCGCCGCGCCAAAACCATAGAGCCCCAACAAGCGCCGCTCCGCGCCCGCCAGCCGGAGGCCGCGGAAGCCGATGAGCCCGGCGCACATCAATGGCGCGGCGTGGACGTCGGAGTACTCGGGCGGCAACGGGAAGCAGAAGCGCTGGTGCGCCACCGTGTACTCCGCGTAGCCCCCATCGAGCTGGTAGCCGGTGAAGCGCGCCTGCTCGCAGAGGTTCTCCTGGCCGTTCAGACAGAAGCGGCAGCGGCCACAGCTCCAGCCGAGCCAGGGGACGCCGACTCGCGTGCCCACGGGGATGGCCGTCGCCCGCTCGCCCGCCGCCTCCACGGTGGCCACGATTTCGTGGCCGGGCACCAGCGGCAGCTTGGGCTCGGGCAGCTCACCGTCCACGACGTGCAGGTCGGTGCGGCAGACGGCGCAGGCGCGCACGCGGAGCAGCAGCTCCTCCGGACCCGGGCGGGGGATGGGCAGCCGCACCTCCCGCAGCGGGTGCCCTGTCTCCCGCAGCACCATCGCGCGCATGCCGCCGTCCATGCCTTCCCCCTGGCCCCGCGTTCAGGCGCGGCGCCTGGGAGGAAGATGGGGAGCGCCCTCAAATCTGCACACCGGCGAGCAGGCCCGGCCACATGCGCACGGTGGTGCGGCCCTCGTCCGAGACGCTGCGCCACTGGGGCCCGATGCCCAGCTCCTCCCACCGGTCGCTGCCATCCCAGGTGACGAGCGTGTTGGCGCTGACACCACCGAACACCGCGAAGTGCTTCGCCACCTGCCAGCCCGCCGTCAGCCGGAGCTGCGCCAGGATGTGGTGCGAGTCCTCGAAGAGCCGCTTCGTGTGGATGGTGCTGCCCACCGCGTCGAGGTCGACGAAGAAGCGGCCCACGGGGATGTGGCCCCCCAGGCCCGCGCCCATGACGAAGCGGCGGCGGTCCTCGTCGATGGCGGGGCTGTAGCCCACCGTGAACAGCGAGTAGATGTGGCGGCCGCCCAGCTTCACGCCCACGTTGGTGAGCGCCACGTCACTGGCCCAGGCCTGCAGGCGCGCCTGGCCGCCGCCGACGAGGCTGAGGATGCCCACCGCTTCGCCGTCCAGCTCGCGGGCCATGTTGAGGATGCCCACCTGCGCGCCGGACACGCTGCTGGCGATGTTGACGATGCCCACCTGCGCGCCGTCCACCACGCCGCCCACGTTGATGATGGAGAGCTGCGCGCCGGAGAGCTCCCGCGCGTAGCTGACGCCCGAGGACATCTGGAGGCCCGTCATCTGCCCCGCCACGTTGAGGCCCGCGGCGGCCTGGAGCCCGTGCACCCGCCCCGACGCGATGTTGGCGCCCACGCCGAGCTGCGCGCCCACCAACCCCTTCCCCGCGATGTTGACGCCCACGCCGAGCTGCGCGCCGTTCACCGCGCCCGACGCGATGTTGCCGCCCACGGCGAGCTGCGCGCCCTCCGCGTCTCCGCGCACCACGTTGACGCCCACCGTGGACTGGAGGCCCAGCAGGCTCGTGCCCGCGATGTTGGCGCCCACCGAGAACTGCGAGCCGTTCACCGGGCCGCGAGACACGTTGACGCCCACCGTGAGCTGCGCGCCGCTCAGCCCGCCGTCCCCCACCCAGTTGCCGGCCAGGGACATCGCCACGCCATCCACCCGCTTCGCATGCGTCGTCACGAGGCCAATGGACACGTTGTTGACCACGTTGCCCGTATGGAAGCCCGACGTGCTCAGCCCCGGCACCAGCGTGAGGCTGAACGGGATGTGGACCTCGTCCGCCTCCGCCTTCGTCCCGGCCGGGTCCTGCGCGGACGCGGCGGCGCGGACCTCACCGCCCACGGCCGCGTCCGCCGTGGAGGCCGACGGCTCCGCGCTCCGCGGGGACGTGTTGGCCACCGTGGCGTCGGCCTTCGCGTCAGCGCCCGTGGCCGCGCCCTTCGACGGCGCTCCCGTGTGAACCACCGGCTGCTCCGCCACGGCCACCAGGGGCGGCACGGACAGCTCCCGCGGCACGCCCGGCCCATCGACAGAGGTCTCCTCCGCCGCCTCCTCGGCCGAAGCCGAGAACGCCGCCACCGCCACCATCATCCCCGCGCACACCGAGACCTTGCGATTCATCGCCTGGACCTTCCTGGGCTGTTTCGAAGAGCGGCCCGGCCCGCCTCGCGCGGGCATCCAGGCCAGAAGAAGTCGTCGGGAGGCATCCGCGTCCCGCTCGTGCAAGGGAACACCGGCGCCACGAGGAACTGTCACCTGTCCACTTCAGCGCGGCCGCCGCCCGCGAGCGCCCACCGCCGAGCCGCTAACATGCCGCGCCATGTCCTCCCGCGCCCCGGCCCACCGTCCGCAGCCACCGTCCCGCCGGGACGTGCTCACCGCGACCCTGGGGGGCCTGCTGCTGCCTGGCCTCGCCGCCGCGCAGCCCGCGAAGCAGGCCCCTCGGGCCTCGCCCCCGGAGAAGACCGCCGCGCCCTCACGCGGCAGAGGAGACGCCATGCGCACCCGTCCCATCCCCCGCACCGGCGAGGCGCTGCCCGTCATCGGCCTTGGCACCTGGCAGACCTTCGACGCCAGCGCCGACGAGCGGGCGCCGCTGCTCGACGTGCTCCGCACCTTCCTCGACTCGGGCGCGCGCCTCATCGACTCCTCGCCCATGTACGGGCGCGCGGAGTCCGTGGTGGGCGAGCTGCTCCAGAAGCTGGGCGAGACGAAGACGCCCTTCCTCGCCACCAAGGTGTGGACCACCGGCAAGGAGGACGGCATCGCGCAGATGCGCGAGTCCCTCCGGCGCATGGGCCAGGGCCGCATGGACCTGATGCAGATTCACAACCTGGTGGACTGGCGCACGCAGCTCGCCACCCTGCGCGACTGGAAGGCCCGCGGCGCCATCCGCTACCTCGGCGTCACCCACTACGCCCGCAGCGCCTTCGGCGACCTGGAGCGCATCATCCGCGAGGAGAAGCCGGACTTCGTCCAGCTCCCCTACTCGGTGCTGGAGCGAGACGCGGAGAAGCGCCTGCTGCCCGCCGCCGCCGAGCACGGCGTGGCGGTGCTCGTCATGCAGCCCTTCGCCAGCGGCACCCTCTTCGAGCGCGTGCGCGGCCGGCCCCTGCCGGACTGGGCCGCGGACATCGACTGCACGAGCTGGGCCCAGGTGTTCCTCAAGTTCATCCTGGGACACCCGGCGGTCCACTGCCCGCTGCCCGCCACCAGCAAACCCTCGCACGCCGCCGACAACGTGCGCGCGGGCTTCGGCCGGCTGCCCGACGAGAAGCTCCGCGCCCGCATCGTGAAGGCGCTGGAGGGCTGAGCGGCGGCTACAGCTCCGGGTCCGGCGTGTACTGGAGCTCGCCCGTGGGCTCCAGCACCAGGCCCGTGCCGGGCTCGTCCGCGTCGTCGTCGCGGCCCACCTCCAGCACGGACTCCTTCGCGTCCCACTGGCCCAGGTAGTACTCGCCGCCGGCGGCCATGCACGCGCGGCCCTCCGACACCACCGTCTCCACCACCTCCTTGAGGTCGCTGGTGGCGCGCAGCAGCGTCCACGACTTGCCGTCCTCCTTGAAGCCCTCCACCAAATCCTTGAGCTCTTCGTCGCGGGGCATGCCTTCGGGCAGCGTCTGCCGCTCCCACTCGCGCGGCTCGCGCGGCGGCTGACGCGCCTTCCACGCACGCGCCAGCGCCAGCAGCTTCTCCTCCGCCGCCTCCTGGAGCGCGTGCAGCTCCTCGGGCAGGTCGATCTCCTCCAGCGCCAGCACCGCCGTCTCCAGTTGCAGCGCCTTGAGGCTCCACTCGTTCCACGCCGTCTTCAGCATCCGAACCCTCGCTTTCCTGCCCGGCCACCTACCACACGCCCGCCTGCCCTGGCGGCGGACAACCCACCGCCGTGTGCCCGCCGGCCTCCGCGCGACCTACCTTGTGCTCCCAAGGGAGGCAGCGATGGCCAGGAAGAAGAAAGACACCCAAGATGTCACCGAGCACTTCGATGACCTCATCAAGGGCATCAAGGTCGCGATGATGACCACCGTGGAGGCGGACGGCAGCCTGCGCAGCCGCCCCATGTGGACGCACGACCGGGACTTCGACGGAGAGCTCTGGTTCTTCACCCGCGAACACTCACCCAAGGTGGACGAGGTGACGCACGACCACCACGTCAACCTCGCGTACTCGGACCCCGCCAGGGACCGCTACGTCTCCGTGAGCGGCCGCTGCCGGCTCGTGCTCGACAAGGAGAAGGCCCGCGAGCTGTGGAACCCCACCCTCAAGGCCTGGTTCCCCAACGGCCTGGACGACCCCGAGCTCGCCCTGCTCTGCGTCCGCGTGGAGAAGGCCGAGTACTGGGACACGCCCAGCAGCCGCATGGTCCAGTTCGCCGGCATGATGAAGGCCGCCCTCACCGGGCAGCCCTACGCGCCGGGCGACCACCAGAAGCTCGACCTGGACGACAGCGCCCCGCTGACCCACTGAGCCGGCGGGGCCCGCCGGATGGGCTCTATATAAAGGAGGGACGGCGCCTCGCCGTGGCTCCGCCCCCTCCTGTCCCACCCACACCTGCTTCATCCCTCATAGGGGATGGGTCTACACATACCCATGTCAAACCCGTCCGAGGAGTGTGCCGTGGATGTCGTCCTTCTGACGACCTGGTGTTTCTCTGACAGCGTCGATCGCCCTGCCTTGTACCTGGGGCTGGCCTGATCCATGAGTGCGGCCCCTTCGGGTGGTAAGAGCCGCGACGCTCATGACGTTGAAGTGCCGAACGCTTTAGAGTATCAACCATCCGCTTTCGAGATTTTCCGCATGCACGACCGGTATCGTACCGACCCGCATACGGCCGACTCGGATTCGTCTAACGAAGGAACACCACGATGGAAAACAAGAGGTCGGTCGCGAAGCCGGACGGCAAGCTCGCGGTCCTGATTCCGGGTCTGGGCGCTGTGTCCACCACGCTGATGGCGGGTGTCGAGCTGGCGCGTCAGGGCAAGGGTCACCCCATTGGGTCGCTCACGCAGATGGGCACGGCCCGCCTGGGCAAGCGCACCGACGGGCGCACCGTGAAGCTCAACGAGCTGGTGCCCCTGGCGGACATGAAGGACATCGCCTTCGGCGCCTGGGACATCATCCGTGAGGACGCGTACGAGGTGGCCGTGCGCTCCGGTGTGCTGAGCGACAAGCACCTGGCGGAGGTGAAGCCGTTCCTCCAGAGCATCAAGCCGAAGCAGGGCGTGCACGACCCCGAGTTCGTGCGCCGCATCGAGGCCAACCACATCAAGTCCACCAAGACGCACCGCGAGAGCATCGAGGCGCTGCGCCAGGACATCCGCGACTTCAAGAAGGAGCTCAACGCGACGCGCGCCGTGATGGTGGTGTGCAGCAGCGTGGAGACCTTCCGCCCGCTGCCCGAGTCCTTCAAGACGCTGGCCGCCTTCGAGAAGGCGCTGGACGAGAACAGCCCGGACATCAACCCCACCGCGCTGTACACCTACGCGGCCATCAAGGAGGGCGTGCCCTTCGCGAACGCCACGCCCAACGCCAGCGTGGACACGCCGGCGCTCCAGGAGCTGGCGAAGCAGGAGTCCGTCGCCGTCGCCGGCCGTGACCTCAAGAGCGGCCAGACGATGATGAAGACGGTCATCGCGCCCGCGCTCAAGGCCCGCATGCTGGGTCTGGACGGCTGGTTCTCCACCAACATCCTCGGCAACCGCGACGGCGAGGTGCTGGACGACCCCGCGGCCTTCAAGGCCAAGGAAGTGACGAAGTCGAGCGTGCTGGACACCATCCTGCAGCCCGAGCTGTACCCGGAGCTGTACAAGAAGTACGCGCACAAGGTGTCCATCCACTACTACCCGCCCCGCGGCGACGCGAAGGAGGGTTGGGACAACATCGACATCACCGGGTGGCTCGGCTACCCGATGCAGATCAAGGTCAACTTCCTCTGCCGCGACTCCATCCTGGCCGCCCCGCTGGTGCTGGACATCGCGCTGTTCCTGGACCTGGCCAAGCGGCTGGAGTGGCGCGGCATCCAGGAGTGGATGTCCTTCTACTTCAAGAGCCCCATGGCGCAGCCGGGCCTGCCGGTGGAGCACGACCTCTTCATCCAGCTCACCAAGCTGAAGAACACCCTGCGCGTCGTCGCGGGCGAGGACCCCATCACCCACCTCGGGCTCGACTATTACGGAGATGACCTCCCGCTCTCCAAATAAGGTCACCGCGCTCACGTGGCTCTCCACCGCCCTGGCGGCGAGCCACCTGACGCTGGTGTACGCCACCGGCCGGCTGCGGTGGGACCACGCCGCGGTGGACGCGCTGCTGTTGGGGGTGGCCTGGGCGGGCCCCCGCCTCCAGCGCTTCCTCCGCGGTGGGCTCGCGCTGTGGCTGACCGGGATGCTGCTGGACAGCCAGGGACTCTGGCTGTTCCTGCGGGGCCCCATCCACACGGGTGACTTGTGGGAGCTGGAGCGCCAGTTGTTCCCGGCGCCCGGCGGCACCCACTGGCCGGACTGGTGGGCCACGCGCTTCAACACGGCCCTGGACCTGCTGTGCGGGTTCGCCTACGCGGCGTATCTGTACGAGGTCTTCGTGCTGGCCCTCTTCTTCTTCGTGAAGAAGGACTCCCTCTTCGAGCGGCTCTGCTGGGGCTTCCTGGTGGCCAACGCCATGGGCGTCGTCATCTACGTGCTCTACCCGGCCGCGCCGCCCTGGTACGTGCTCCAGTACGGCCCCGGACCGGCCGACCTGGCCGCACCCCCCAACCCCGCGGGGACCGCCCGTTTCGACGAACTGCTGGGGATCCGCTATTTTGCGAGCTTCTACGCGCGCAGCACCAACGTGTTCGGGGCCATGCCTTCACTCCACGCGGCCTACCCCTTCCTGGTGATGCTGTTCGTGTGGTCGCGCGGCTGGGCGTGGCGCATCGCCACCGGGCTGTTCGCGTTGCTCGTCGCCTTCTCCGCCGTATACCTGACGCACCACTACGTCCTGGACGTGCTCGCGGGCCTGGGCGTGGCGGCGGTTGCATATCTGGCGGTCGAAAGCGTCTACGCCCGCATGACGGCCTCCGCACCCTGGGCCGTGCCGTTGACTACAAGAGGAGACACCCGTGCTTGAGAACCTGATGGCGTGGTTGACCGGAAACCTGTCTCCGTCCGCCCGCATCTGGACGGCGCTGGCACCGGCCATCGTCGCCTGTGCGTACTTCATTGGCGGGCTGCTCCTCTTCTGTGTCCGCTGCGCCTTCAAGGGCATCCCCCGCGACGAGGAGACGCTCAAGCGCGGCAACACCGGGCTGGTGGGCTACTTCCTGCGGCACTACTTCTTCTGGGTCATCCAGCCCCTGTGGGCGGTGATTCTGCGCTCGGGCCTCCCGGCCAACGCGCTGTCCATGCTGTCGGGCCTGCTGGGCATCTCCTCCGGCGTGGCGGTGGCCGCGGGCCGCTTCGCGCTGGGCGGCTGGCTCTTCCTCTTCGCGGGCATCCTGGACGTGATGGACGGGCGCATCGCCCGCGAGCGCAAGGAGGCCAACCCCGCGGGCGCGGCGCTGGACTCCGTGCTGGACCGGTACGTGGACTCGGCGATGCTCATGGGCCTGGCCTGGTACTACCGGGACACGTGGGTGCTGCTGCCCGCGCTGATGGCGCTGCTCGGCTCGTCGCTGGTGCCCTACGTGCGCGCCAAGGGCGAGGGCCTGGGCGTCAACGTGCGCGACGGCGCCATGCAGCGGCTGGAGCGGGTGCTCTTCATGGGCGCGGGCACGGCGCTGTCCCCCATCCTGGAGGCCGTCTTCTGGCCCGAGGAGAAGCACCCCATGCACTGGCTGGCGGTGGTGGGGCTCGTCTTCGTGGCCGTCATGAGCAACGTCACGGCGCTCTCCCGCTTCCGCAACCTGGTGAAGGCGCTGGCGCCCAAGCGGCAGGAGGCGCGCTCCGGCAAGGCCATCATCGGGCTCAACGCCCTGGCGGGCGCGGTGGCCACGGCGGTGGACTTCGCGCTGGTGCTGGCGCTGGTGGAGTGGGTGGGCCTGCTGCCCGCCTGGGCCACGGTGCTGGGCTGCGGCCTGGGCGCGGTGGTGAACTACTCCCTCAACCGCGTGTTCACCTTCAAGAGCAACGGCGCGGTGGCGCGGCAGCTCGCGCGCTACTCGGTGGTGAGCGGCACCAGCGCGCTGCTCAACGCGGGCGGCGTGGCGCTGCTGACGCTGCACCCGCAGCTCGCCTATGCGCTGGGGTGGTGGGTGGTGCGCGGCGTGGTGTACTTCGCGTGGAACCTGCCGCTGCAGCGGGACTACGTCTTCAACAAGGACGCGGCGGCCTCCGAGGACGCGCTCATGGAGCAGCGTCCCCATGCGGCGTGAAGGGCGCCTCCAGGGGCTGAAGGGGTTGGCCCTGGCCGCCGCGCTCGCGCTGCCCTCCGTGGCGGCGGCGGGCGCGGTGCTGGAGCCGAAGGTCTCTCCCAGTGACACCTACGGGGAGAACTTCTCCTTCATCGGGGACCTGGACGACGGCACCTTCATCTTCGCGCAGCTCACGGTGACGAACATCGGGCCCGGCTCGCGCATCGGGCTGTGCCGGACCACGGTGCTGACGCCGGGGCAGAAGGCCTGGTCGGCGCAGACGAAGGTCAAGTCGCGCGACTGGGGCTACGACGCGAAGACGGCCACGCTGAAGATGGGGCCGTGCTCGGCCCGCTCTGCGCAAGGGGCCACGCGCGTGGAGGTCCCCCTGGATGGCGGGCGGGTGCTGCTGGAGTACGCCGCGCCCATGATGCCCCAGGCCCGGGAGGGCTCCGAGGTGGAGGTGGGCAAGGACCGCTACCACCACGAGGTGACGCTGGCGTTCAGCCCGCTGAAGGCCACGGTGCAGCGGCCCAGGGGCGAGGACGTCGTCTACACGGGGGGCGGGTACGCTGACCACACGCGGACCACCATCGCGCCCGCGAAGCTGGCCAAGCGGTGGGTGCGCTTCCGGGCGCTGCGCGGCGACGAGAAGCTGGTGCTGCTGGCGCGCGAGGGCCAGGACGGCGAATACGGCCCCGTGTACGCGTGGGAGGAGGGCGCCAAGGCCCGCCCGCTGGAGCACTTCACGCTGGCGCGCGAGGGCGTGAAGGAGAAGAGCGCGTGGAAGGTGGAGCTGTTCGCGGGTGGCGCCTCCGCCATGGTGCTGCGCTCCACGTCGCTGCTGCAACGCAGCGCGCCGGTGGAGGACCTGGGCGCCGTGCTGGGCAGCCTGGTGCGCTCGGTGGTGGGCTCGCCGGTGACGTACCTGCACCGGGCGGTGTTGGAGCGTGAGGGCAAGGCGCCGGTGACGGGGTTGATGGAAGTGACGCTCGAGGGCGACCTGTGAGTCTTGCGTTGTTGCGGGAGGTGCACCACGTGCCGGGGGTGCGCGGCTGGGTGCGCAAGCAGGTGCTGCGCTCGGTGGCGCGCTGCGTGGAGTGGACCACGAAGCTGCCGGGGCGTGGGCTGAACGTGTCGCGGGTGAATGACTGGCTGTACGTGGGTGGCGCGGTGCCTCGCTCGCGGTACGCGGAGCTGAAGGCGCGCGGCATCACCGCCGTGATTGACGTGCGCGGCGAGCGCTGTGACGACGCGGAGGCGCTGAAGGCGCTGGGCATCGAGCTGTTGAACCTGCCGGTGACGGACCGCTACCCGCCGTCGGTGGAGCAGCTGATGCGCGGCGTGGCGTGGGCGCTGCCCCGGCTGGAGCAGGGCGGCACGCTGTATACGCACTGCGAGCACGGCGTGGGCCGGGGCCCGCTGGTGGGGCTGGCGGTGATGGTGGCCCGGGGCTGGGAGGCGCCGGCCGCGTACCGCGAGCTGCGACAGGCGCGGTGGCAGTCCACGCTGAATGACCGGCAGTTGAACGGGCTCGCGGACTTCGTCACCGCGTGGCGGGCCCGGGCGGCGGAGCGCGCGGCGTAGGACGCAAGCCATGCCCAGAGGGCCCCCATCCACGACGTTGGCATGGACTGTCTTGATAACCCTTTGCGCAGCCGCGCCAGGCTGCGGAACGAACCCCAACGTCCGAGTCAGGCGGCTTGAGAACGGCCGGCTTCAGGTCGACGGACCTCTCGCCGGGCCGTTCAAGACGACAGAGGAACTCGCCGCCGCGGGCTGCGACATCATGACCCGGCAGGGCGGCGCCTCGGCAGGTCCGGCGGGCTCCGAGTACTGCGCGCTCAACTACTACGCACCTGACGAGGATGCGTTCTACCTGAGCTACCTCTCCGACTTCAGGGACCGGGCAGATACTCGCGAGGCCAAGACGTGCTCGATGCCTGAACTCCTCAACGACCCGGAGCGAGTGAACGCCATCATCACGGGCGGCGACCACACGCATCCACACAACCCGCGTTTTTCCGCGGCGGACCTGAGCGGCAACTGGCATCCCACGCGTGCGGTGTCCCCACGTTCAGGCCGCGTTCTTCAGCGCGAGCTCTACGTCTTCCACAAGCGGGGCGACGCGCCCTGCACCGCGTACAGCTTCAACTATGCGACTCGGGTCGTCGCCGCGCTCCGTGGCGGCCAATGGGTTCCCATTGGCCACGTGTACGACGATAGAGGAAACATCCGGATGTTCGAGGGCATGGGCTGGTACGTCGAATGATGGGAATGACCTCATGAAACCGTTCCCGCTGGTCGTGCTCCTGGCCTGCTCGAGCCTGCTGAACGGCTGCGCCCTGTTTGGCTACTACAAGGTCCCCAAGGCCGAGCGAGCGCCCCCGGAAGAGGCAGCGAAGGTCACGTTTCCTGACGCCATGGAGCAGGGAACGCACCTGGACGGCCCGGCAATGGCCGCCCTTGAAGTCGCCATGAACGACTTCCTACCTCCCGACGCCAAAGCCGAAGCCCGCACCGAGGAGCTGGCACAGTGCCTTTCGAAGCGAAGCACCTACGATGTCACCGTGCTGAAGCAGCACGACCAGCTCTACTTCATCAGCTTCCTTCCCAGACTTTCCCGATGCGGCATCGAGCTCGGCGCGCCCATCATGGATGCGGGCGCGACCTATGCCATCGATGGGCATGGGCGGATTCTGAGCGAGCTCTAACGACCAGCCCTCACCGCGAACCCGCCTGCGAACGCCACCATCACGGCGCGCTGAAGAGCGCGTGCCCCCGCGCCAGCCACGCGCGGGCCCGGTCCTCCACGGCATAGGTGAAGGCGTCGAGCGAGCCTCGCGCGTACACCTCCTTGCGACCTGTGGCCGCGTTGGGCACCTCGTTCCCCAGCCGCAGCGTCTGCACCGCGCCGCCCTCCTCGCGCACCTCCACGGAGGTGACGGGGGGTGACAGGCCCGCCTCCGCGTCCTGCACCGACGCGTCGAGCAGCCGCGCGGCCTCGAGCTGCTGAAGCCAGACGAGCTGCGCCTCCACCTGCGTCCCATCGAACCGGAAGGACTCCGGCGGCGCCTTCGGCTCGAGCAGCGTCCACCCCTGCCCCTCCTTCGCCACCACCACCTGCGCCTCACCGGCCTGGATGCTCAACCGGTCCACCTTCTCCAACGCGAACCGCAGCAGGCGCAGGTCGCGCAAGTCCCCCAGCCGCTTGCGCACCTGCGACGCCGACACCGCCGACACCGCGTACACCCGTGAATCCCCCTCCACCTGGGCGGCCACGGTGTCCTCCGACGCCGCCGCCCGGCCCAGCCGCAGCACCACCGACCTCCCCGACTCGAGGCGCGCCTCCACCGAGTCGTGGGCCTGGGCAAGCTCCCGCGCGGCTTGCGCGGCGGCCTCCCCGATGAGCACGTCCTGCAGCTCCAGCTCCAGCAAGTCCCGCGCGACCTGGTCGGCCACCAGCGCGCTGAACCGGAAGCCCTCCGGCACCTGCGTGCCCTCCGCGAGCCGCCAGCCTCCGGGCGTCCCCGTCGACGTCACCGTCACCGGCGCGTCCTCCCCCACGCGGAACACCAGCGCGGTGAGGTCCCCGAGCGCCACCCGCACCAGCCGGGCGTCCCGCCAGTCCATGACGCGCTTGCGCCACAACCACCCCAACCGCACGGGGTGCTCGAAGACCTCCGTGCTGGCCGCGTTGCGCACGTACGTCCCACCATTGGAGGCCCCCTCCCTCCCGAGCACCAGCTCCATGGGAGGACGGCCCTCCTGGACGATGCGGACCTTCAGCGCCCGCCCGCCGTCATTGAGCCAGTACTCGGACAGCCGGTCGACGTCGCGGGTGACGAACTTCGCGCCGGATACCCGCGTCAGGGCCTCCAGCGCCCCCTTCACCATCTCCCCGTCCGCCGCGAAGCGGCTCTCGGGCGCCCCGGGCTCCGCCACCGTCCACCCATCGCCGTCCCGCTGCAACGTGGCGCGGCGGGCGCCCGACAGCTCCAGCCCGGAGACCCGGGCCGGGTCGAGCCCCGACAGGTCCAGCGCAGGGCCTCCGCTGCTGGACGCCGGCTGCACCTTCGGCCGCTCACCAGCGACGAACATGAACACCAGCAGCACCACGGCTGCGCCAACGGCGATGAGCAACCCCTTCTTCATGGCTCTCCCTCGACTCCGGGCTCGAAGGAGCACAGCGGCGGCCTGCCGCCCCTGCCTCCAGGGAGAACCCTTACTTCACCCCCGCACCGCTGGGCACCCTCAACCGCGCGTCCCCGAGGCGCCTCATGGCCCTCCGGCCGTGGCCTTGCGCCGCCACGCCGCCGGCGTCACCCCGTGGACGCGGCGGAACTGGCGGATGAAGTGCGTCACGTCCGCGTAGCCCACCCGCTCCGCGATGATGTCCACGCGCTCGTCCGTGCCGCGCAGGCGGCGGCGCGCCTCCGACATCCGGCACTCCAGAATCCACTCCCCCACCGTGCGGCCCGTCTCCTGGCGCACCACGCCCGCCACGTGCGCGGAGGAGCGCCCCAGCGCCTTCGCCACCTGCGCCAGCGACAGCGGCTCCAGGCAGTGCGTCTCGATGTAGGTGAGCGCCTTGCGGCTCAGCCCCAGGGACGGCGGCTCGCTCGTGCCCCCCTGGGCCGCCGTCATGCGCTCCAGTTCGATGAGGACCAGCCGCAGCAGCGAACGCGCGGCCTCCTCGTGCCCCGGCTCGTTCCGCGCCACCTCCGCCGCCAGCAGGCGCATCCACCGCGCCAGCCTGCGGCGCTGCGGCAGCGTGGGCCGCAGCACGGGGTGGCAGCCCTTGCGCACCCGCAGCAGCGGCCCCAGGCGGCTGCCGGCCCCACCGTCCTCGCCCAGCGCATCCGGATGGAAGGCCACGCCCCACCCCTCCGCGTTCGAGGCGCCGGCCCCATGCGCGTCCCCGGGCGGAATCAGGTGGACGTCTCCCGCCCGGACCACCAGGTCCCCGGCGTGCCGCATCTTCGACTCGCCCCGCGTCACCAGCATCACCACCGCGTAGGCGTGCACGGCAGTGCCGCGCCCGGCGCGAGGCGGGACATGAAAGCGCCCCGCCCAGATGGGCATGCGTCCCTGTTCGAAGTCCCGGCGCGCCGACGACTCGGGTCCCCAGGATGGCTGTCGTGGCTCGGACGGCATCGCCCCTTCGTAGCGAGCGATGCAGCCGGGCTCAACCGTGAGCAGGTCCATGCGCGGCGCCCGCCCGTTCCATGTTCAACTCATGGTTCAACATGCCCGCCGCCATCATCCCCGCGCCCGCGGCCGCGATGGCCGCCTGCATCCGGGTGCCCAGGTCGCCCGCGGCGTAGATGCCCGGGACGGAGGTCTGGCCCGGCCCTGTCAGCTTCACGAAGCCCTCCTCATCCAGCGCCAGCCCCAGCCGCTGCACCAGCGACGTCTGCCGCTGGGGCGGACGGTCGAAGAGGAACGCCCGGGGCACCCGGGTGCCGTCCTCCAGCTCCACCGCCGCGAGCTTCTCGCCGTCCGCGATGAGGCCGCGAATGGCGCGCGTCTCCAGCCGGACGCCCGCCTTCTCCAGCAGCGCGCGCTTGTCGGCGGGCGCCTCGAAGCCGTCCACGGTGAACACCACCAGGTCGCGGGTCCACCCCGTCAGCATCACCGCGAAGTCGAGCGTCATCTCGTTGCCGGCCAGCACGCCCCAGGCCCGGTCCTGAATCTCCCAGCCGTGGCAGTAGGGGCACTGGAAGATGGCCTTGCCCCACAAGCCGCTGTAGCCGGGCAGCTCGCGCATCACGTCCACCATGCCCGTGGCGAGCAGCACCCGGCGCGCCTCCACCACGCCGCCCCCTTCCAGGGACACGCGGAACAGCGCGCCCGCGCGCTCGACGTCCAGCACCCGCGCCTCCCGCAACTCCACGTCGTAGGGGCGCATCTGCTCCCAGGCGAGGCGCCGGAACTCCCGGGGCGGCGTGCCATCCCGGGTGAGGTAGGTGTGCACCTCCTCGGCCGCGGCGTTCCGGGGCGTGCCCGCGTCGCAGACCAGGACCTTCTTGCGGCCACGGCCCAGCGTCAGCGCCGCGCTCAGACCTCCGGGGCCGCCGCCCACAATCACCACGTCCTTCACGTCCTTGCGCTCCATGTCGTCCGTCCTCGTCGAGTCCATCGCGTGTCGGCACCCCAGGGGCAGCACGGCGCTGGCGAGCCCCAGCCCCGCCAGGGCCAGGGCCTCGCGCCGCGTCCACGCCTCGTGAGAAGGCATCACAGCCACGAGTGCCCTCGCATCGCGTGCGGCCCGCTTCGTCATGGATGAAGTGCTAACCGGCGGCCCCTGTCCCTGGGAGGGCGCGGCTTCGCGCTGAATCGGCGGATTCGCGCGTCCACGGCGCCGTCGCGGGCGAAGGGCCGGGTGTGGCTGCCCGGCCACAATCCAGGCGTCCCCGGCCCTGGTACAGCGGTTGCTATCCCAGGTGCCCATCAGGAGGACGTCATGCGCTACGCCATGGTGCTGGGAGTCACGCTGGCCTCGTTTGGAGCCGCCGCCGAGGAGCGGTGGACCGCGCCGTACCAGATTGAAGCAGTCTCTGGCCGCACCACCCGCGTCGTCCTGGGCGAGCAGGCCCCGGAGGACGTGGACTCTCGGCTCCAGGTCATGACGCTGGTCGGCACCCAGGGCATGGCGGTGGCCCGCTTCCAGGGGACGGAGCCCGTATGCACGGGGGACGAGGACTCGGAGCTGCCGCCCGTCTGCCACACCGTGGGCGTCTACACACAGGCCAGCGGGGCGCCGGACCTCGGCGAGCAGCTCGTGGCGCTGGCCGGCACCGTCGCGGGCACGGTGAGCCTGCCGGCGCCCAGGACGGCCCAGGAGCGCCCCGTGCCTGGCCAGTGGACGTCGGACGCCTTCGAGACGCCGGTGGACGAGGGCGCCAGGCCCTTCACGCCGGAGGGCTACCCCGTCCCGGGTTACCGGTGGCACACCAGCCCGGAGGGGCATGTGACGCTGGAGACGAACCACGGCGGCCAGCGTGGCGACCCCCGCGTGCCGCTGGACACCTGCACCCAGGAGCGGCAGGGCCCCTTCACCCGGCTGGAGTGCTACCCGGGCGCGCCGCCCTTCGCCGTGGAGGGTACGCCCGGCGCCTCCCTGCTCTACGTGGACCGGCGGCCCCTGGTCGTCAGCTTCGCGGACTACGGCGAGGCCACCACGGCGCTGGTCGCCACGCTGCGCGTGGGCGGCGACACGCAGTACCTCGTCCGCGTGGGGCTCAAGGGCCAGGCCGTCACCGGGCTGCTCTTCCGCGAGGGCAACGCGTGGCGCCTCCTCCTGCGCCCCGCGGACTACCCCGTCCTCGGGTGCTGAGACGCGCGGCGCGGCGCCTACCAGCGGCGCTCCGGCTCCATGGCCGCGTCATGGCGCACCTCGACGTAAGTTCCAGCAGGCTCCGGCCAGCGGGCCTCACGCCTCGGGCGCGGGCTGCTCCGTCTGCTCCTCCGGAGACGTGCTGTGCTTGCGGCGCCAGCGCTCCACCATCAGCAGCAGCGACGGGAAGCCCAGCAGCACGATGACCAGGTTGATGCCGAAGCCCAGGTTGGCCAGGTCCCCAATGGAGTTGAGCCCGGGGTGCTTGGCCAGGATGAGCGCGACGAAGCCGATGGCGCTCGTCAGCAGGCCGCCGGTAATCGCCCGGCCCGTCTCCGCGTACACGGAGACGAAGTCCGCGCCGCGCTCGCCCAGCCGCTGCACCAGGTGCACGCCCGCGTCCACGGTGGTGCCCACCAGCACCGGCAGCACCATGATGTTGAGGTAGTTGAACTGGAGCCCCAGCAGCGACATCAGCCCCACCAGCCCGACGACGGACAGCAGCGTGGGCAGCATGCAGATGAGCGCGGTGCGCAGCTTGCCCAGCGTCAGCCACATGGCCACCAGCACGCTCAACACCGCGGCGGCCAGGATGCGCGGGCCCTCGCGCGCCACCATGTCCAGGATGTCCGCCAGGATGAGCGCCTCGCCCGCCGCGGACACCTGGCTGCCGTCCGGCATCTGCAGGCCGCGCACCTCCTTGGCGAACTTCCGCGTGCCCTCGCCGTCCGACAGGCTGATGCCGCCCGCGTAGACGAGCACCACGCCGCCCGTGCTGCCATCCAGGCTCTCGAACTGGTGCCGCACGCTGGGGGGCAGGGCGTCCTGCGTGAAGGGCTTCGCCTTGGCCATGTCCAGCGCGCGCACCAGCGTGTTGCGCGTGTCCTCGGCCAGCCGCTCCGGGTCCAGCTTCTCCAGCTTCGCGCGGATGGACTGGAGGATGGCCTGCTTCTCGTCCTGCCGCTTGGGGACCAGGTCCTCCAGCGCGCCCACGAAGTCGATGGTGGAGTCCTTGCCCCGCGCCGCCTTGCGCGCCTCGAGCTGCCGCACCACCTCGCGCTCCATCTCCCGCGAGTCGGTGAGCACCACCACCGGCGTCTGCGAGTAGCCCAGGATGTCATTCACCTTCTGGTCCAGCACCGCCGACGCCTGCTTGTAGTCCTCCAGCGTGCGCGAGTCGTAGTTGAAGGAGATGCGGTACGCCTGCGACACCAGCGCCAGCACCGCCACGCCCACCACGATGCCCACGCCCCGGTAGGAGCGCGGCAGCCAGCGGGCCAGCAGGCTCAGCGGCCCGGCGGCGCTCTCCTGCTGCACCCGCGGCGTCCAGCCCAGGCGCGTGGCCAGCCCCAGCATCGCGGGCAGCAGCACCACGTAGGAGAAGATGCTCACCAGCATGCCCACCGCGGCGATGATGCCGAACTCGCGGAACGCCCTGAACTCCGACATGGCCAGGCTGAGGAAGGTGAGCGCCGCCACCAGCGCCGCGATGAGCGCGGAGAAGCCGGTGTGCCGGAAGGACTCCCCCACCGCCTCCTCGGAGCTCATCCCCTCCGAGCGCAGCGTCGTGTAGCGCCCCAGCAGGTGGATGCCGTGCTCCACGCCCAGGCCGCCCAGCACCGCCGCCAGGAAGCCCGTCAGGAGGTTCACCTGTCCGTAGGCCAGCCCCACGAAGCCATACGTCCACCCCAGGCCCGCCATCACCGGCACCATGGTGAAGCCCACCGACAGCGCGCTGCGGAAGTGGAAGGCCAGGTACGCCACCAGCAACACCATGGCCAGCGTGGACGCGCTCGCCAGGTCCGCGACGATGACGCGCTGTTGGTCAATCTTCTTCTTGAAGGTGCCGGTGACGGCCGTCTTGAAGCCCGGGCCGTACTTCGACAGGTCCTGCTTCGCCAGGAAGTCCTCCACCTGGCCCACGACCTTCTTCGAGTAGTCCAGGTCCGCCGCGCTGCCCCGCGGCTTCGCCATCAGCACCACCATGCGCTCGGTGGGGTTGATGTAATAGAGGTCCCCCTGGCCGGAGAGGCGCTGGTTGGCGCGGCCGGTGTACTTCTGCTCGATGTCGGCGAAGTCCACCGACGGCGGTGCCTCATCCACCAGCGACACGAAGAGCGGATTGGCCTGCTGCTTCTCCCAGAGGATGCGCGCGTCGATGCGCTCCTGGATGGTCTCCAGGTCCTCGACGTCCACGTAATAGAGCGAGTGCTCGTCGAAGAAGGCGCGGGGCCGCTGGTGGGAGACGTAGCGAATCTCCGACAGCTCCGCGAGCCTGGGCGCCAGGTCGTCCGCGAAGCGCTTGAGCACCTCCGGGTCGGCGCCCATCCCCACCACGACGACGTTGCCCTGGCCACCGAAGCGCTTGCGCATCTTCTCGATGTCCTGGACGCTGGGGAAGTTCTTCGGCAGCAGCCCCACGAAGTCCGCGTTGAGCGTCAGCGTCCGGGCGAAGAACGCGCCGAGCACGGTGAGCACCAGGGCCAGGAGCAGCGCCTGGACGGGCTTGCGGTGGTTCCGAACCGCCAGGCGGCCCATGGCGCCCTCGAACCGCTCCGACCAACGCTTCTCACTCATGCTCGCGACACCTGCATCTGTTGACTGGCCGAATCGCCGGACACCTTGGGCACGCGCTAACGGGAGAGTCAACGCGTTTATGCCGTGAGGCGGAAAGTAAGGCTGCGAATTACCTGCCTCGTTTAACGCGGCCTCCGAGCGGATGCTCGTCCGCTTGGAACAGCCGACAGGCCGCGGCCCCCTGGGAGGGGCGGGGCGGACGGCGGCCCCAGGGTGCTGTTGGCTGCCCCTACCTGGTGGGCGGACAAGCAGACGTGGACGCCTGCATCGCACCCTCTCCGTGGGCACGTTCCCCGGCGACACGGGCTCGCGCGTGCGAGCACACGAGGGAGGGGAAGCCGCTCCGCCCTCCGCGCGTCCGGGAGGGCCGGGGCCGCGGGTGGTGGCCGCAGGCCCATGATGGAACCGCATCCGAACGACACGACACCTCCGGGCGAGCCGCGGTGGATGGGGCGCGTGGAGCGCGCGCTGGGCGCGGCGGCCGCGCACCACCACCGGCGGCCGGTGGTGGCGCTGCTGCTGGCGCTGGTGTTGGCCATGGGGGGTGGCTTCCTCGCGCGGGGGCTGCACCTCAACGCCAACCTGGTGGACCTGCTGCCGTCCTCCTTCGAGAGCGTCCAGGACTTGCGGGAGCTGGAGCGCCGCTTCGGCGCGCTCGGCTGGGTGGCGGTGGTGGGCGAGGGCGCCGACCCGGAGGCGCTGAAGCGCTTCGCGGATGACCTGGCCCCCAAGCTGGAGGCGCTGCCCGGCATCCGCTTCGTCGAGGCGCAGCGCCCCGGCGCCTTCTTCCGGGACCGGGCCCTGTACTTCCTGTCGGAGGAGGACCTGCGGGAGGTGCACCGGCGCCTGGAGGCGCGCCTCCAATGGGAGCAGCAACAGGCCAACCCGCTCTACGTGCCCCTGGTGGAAGAGGAGCCCCCGTCCCTGGACTTCTCCGACCTGGAGCGGAAGTACGCGGGCGGCGCCGGGCAGCGGCTGTCCACTCGCGAGGGGGACTACTACCTGGACGAGCGGCAGCGCCGCATCGTGCTGCTGGCCAAGCCGGACACCACGTCCGCGGACCTGGGCTTCTCACGCAAGGTGACGGACGAGGTGCGCGGGCTGCTCGCGGCGCAGGACCTGTCGCAGTATGGCCCCGGCTTCCAGGTGGACCTCACCGGCACCTTCCAGAAGAAGCTGGACCAGCAGAAGCAGATCGCGCGCGACATCGGCGTGGCCTCGGCGGTGGCCACGTCGCTGATGCTGCTCTACCTCCTCTTCCACTTCCGCAGCGCGCTGGCCGTGGGGCTGGTGCTGACGCCCGTGGGCGTGGGCCTCGCGTGGACCTACGGCCTGGTGGCGCTCGTCTTCGGCGAGGTCAACCTCCTCACGGGCTTCCTGGGCGCCATCCTGGGCGGCCTGGGCCTGGAGCACGGCATCCACCTGCTGGGGCGCTACCTGCACCTGCGCGGCGAGGGCCACACGTCCGAGGCCGCCACGCGCGCGGCCTTCACGCACACCGGCGGCGCCGCGCTGGTCTCCGCGCTGGTGGCGGCGCTCACCTTCTTCGTGCTGGGCACCTCGCGCTTCCGCGCGTTCCGCGAGTTCGGCGTCATTGCGGGCGTGGGCATGGTGGTGCTCATCGCCGCGTATGTCCTGGTGCTGCCGGCGATGCTGGGCCTGGCCTCGCGCTGGGGGTGGACGCCCCGCCGCGCGTCCGTCACCACGGCGCGCTCCCCCATGGGCCACCTGCTGCTGCGGCGCCGCCGCGTCGTCACCGTCCTGTCCGCGGTGGTGCTGCTCGGGCTGCTGAGCCAGGCGGGGCGCGTGCGCTTCGACTTCGACTTCGGCTCGCTGGAGGACCAGGACCTGCCCTCCTTCGTGCTGGACCGCGAGGTCAACCGCCTCATCGGCTATTCCCAGACGCCGGTGGTGGTGCTCACCGGCTCGCCCCAGGAAGAGCAGGCGATGGTGGAGCGGCTCCACGCGCGGCAGCGCGAGCGCGGCGAGGACTCCACCATCGACTTCGTGGCCTCGCTGTCCTCGCTGGTGCCGGCGGAGCAACCCCGCAAGCAGCGGGTGCTCCAGGACATCTCCCGGCTGCTGGAGCGCGTCCCCGAGGAGCGGCTGGAGCCGCGGCAGCGGGAGCAGGTGGACGCGCTGCGCCGGCAAGCGGCCTCGCCGCCCTTCACCCGTGACGACCTGCCTCCCAGCGTGCGTCAGCAGTTCGTGGGCAGACAGGGTGCACCGGGCGGTTTCGTGATGGTGTACCCCTCCGTGGACCAGTCGGACGGGATGGCGGTCCGCGCCCTGGCGCGTGAGATTCGCGGCGCGGGGACACCGGACGGCACGCGCGTCTCCGCGGCGGGTGAGTCCATGGTGATGGCGGACATCCTGGACATGGTGACGCGCGAGGCGCCGCTCATCCTCGGAGGCACCACGCTGGCGGTGCTGCTGGCCATGTGGCTGACGCTGGGTGGGCTCCGCATCGCCCTCTTGTGCATGGCGCCCACCGTGGTGTCCCTGGCCGCGCTGCTGGGGCTGATGCCGCTGCTGGGACTGGACTTCAACTACCTCAACATCCTCGTCATCCCGGTGCTCATCGGGACGACGGTGGACGCCGGGGTGCACCTGCTGACGCGCCTGTCGTCACCAGGCCAGGACTTCGTGTCCGTGTATTCGGAGACGGGGAAGGCCATCTGCGGCGGCCTGCTCACCAGCGCGATGGGCTTCGGCGCCCTCTTCCTCGCTGACCACCCGGGCCTCAACTCCATTGGCGCACTTGCCAATCTGGGCTTCGCCACCAACCTCCTCATCATGCTGGTGGCCTTCCCGGCCCTGCTGCTGGTGCTGTCGGAGCGCAGGCTGAAGCGCCACCCCGCCCGAAAGGAATCACGGAAACCGGAGCCGCCGCGGCACTCGGGGCGCGGCGAGCCCACGCACGCAAGCTGAAACACACAACACCCACGACGGAGGGAGCGACATGGCGAAGCAGATGAAGCGGGGATGGCTGTGGGCAGGTGCACTGGCGGGCACCCTGGCGTTGGCCACCGCGTGCAGCGCGACGGAGGCCCCGGTGCAGGTGGCCCAGGTGGACCCGGCCACCGGACAGACGGTGACGCCGGGCACCGCGCCGGGCAACACCTCGCCGAGCACCAGCGGCCCTGGCACCACCCCGCGGACGGGCTCGACGAACACGAACCCCAACACGTTGCCCCCGGCGACGAACCCCAACACCCTGCCCCCGGGCACGTCCACGACGACGCCGGGCACGGGCGGCTCCGGCACCACGACGCCCTACGACACGGGCGCGCAGGGCAGCACGTCCACCGTCCCGGGCACCACCACGCCCTACGGCGCGGACGCGGGCACGGGCGGCTCCGGCATGGGGACCCTCCCCAGCCCCAGCGTCACGACGCCCGGTCTGGACACCACGCCGGGCACCGGGACGTCCAACACCGTCCCCGCGCCCTCCGGCGTCCTGAACGACGCGGGCACGGGCTACTAGGCGCCACCCTGGTGCCCTGACGCCGCGCCCCACCCGGCACCGCGAGGCCCGCGGCGCCGCCGGTGGGGCGCCGCCGTGCTGGACAGGGGCGCGCGCGCCTGCTTTGTCCCGCGGCCATGGACACCCCCGTGACGCGCCTGCTGTCGCTGCGAGTGGGCCTGCCCCGGGAGCTGGGCGTGGCCGGGGCCGCCTCGCCGCTGGAGCGGCCCTGGACCAGCGCCATCTTCAAGGCGCCAGTGACAGGCCCGGTGTGGCTGTCCGTGACGGGGCTCGCCGGAGACGGCCAGGCGGACCGCAAGGTCCACGGCGGCCCGGAGAAGGCGGTCTTCGCCTATCCCGCCACGCACTACGACTTCTGGCGCGAACACCTCTCGCGCGAGGACATCGGCCCGGGGGCCTTCGGTGAGAACTGGGTGTTCTCCCACGGCACGGAGGCGGACGTCTGCATCGGGGACGTGCTGCGCGTGGGCCACGCGCGCGTGCAGGTGTCCCAGCCCCGCCAGCCCTGTTGGAAGCCCGCGCGCCGCTGGGGACGCCGCGACCTGTCGCTGCTGATTCAGCAGACGGGCCGCACCGGCTGGTACTACCGCGTGCTGGAGGAAGGCCGTGTCCAGGAGGGGGACGCGGTGACGCTGCTGGAGCGCCCCTTCCCCGCCTTCACCGTCGCTTGCGCCAACCAGGCCATGCACGGCCACGCCCCCGAGGCCGCCGCGGCGCTGGCCGCGTGTCCCCTGCTGACGCCGCGCTGGCGCGAGTCCCTCCAGCGACGTGCCCTGGGCAAGCGGGGAGACGACCGCCCGCGCCTGGAGGGCCCCAACAGCGACACCTGAAGAACAACGCCTCGGAGGCAAGGCGCCTTCGTCTTTCATTCCCGCCGCCGCCTGGAGAGCAGGCGAGCACAGGAGGGGCCTCTAGCAGACCGCTCAGCGGCTGCTCACGTTCCCGGCCAGCAGCAGGCAGACACCAAACCACCGGAGAACGAACCATGACGAAGTTCCTCAAGACGAAGGCCGTCCTCGCCTCTCTCGCCGCCGGTGCCCTCGCGTTCGGCACCGCCTGTAAGTCCGACTCGGGGGCGGCCCGAGAAACGACGGACACCACCGACACGGGCACGATGAGCGACCCGAACACCGGCACCACCACCGACACGGACACCACGATGTCCCCCGGCACGGGCGGCACGGGCATGGATGACCCGATGCTGACGCCCGAGACGGACCCCATGGACCCGAACAGCGTGGACCCCAACGCGGACCCGACGATGCCCCCCGGCACCGGTGGCACCGGCACGGAGGTGGACCCGAACCTCGACCCGGACATGAGCAGCGAGCCGGGCACGGGCGGCGCGGGTGACGTCGAGCCGCTCGACACCGCCGACAGCGATGAGCTGGACGTGGATGACGACGCCACGCTGGAGCCGGGCACCGGCGGCAGCGGCATGACGGACCCGGACAACCGGCTGACGCCGCCCACGCCGCTGCCGGAGAACAGCTCGACGCGCTGATGCCGACGCGGGCCTGAAGGAATCCCAGCGGTGGTGATGATGCCCGCGGCCTCCACGCCGCGGGCATCGTCGCGTTTGCGCCGTCGCGCGAGCCTCACTCCAGGGTGACGGCGATGCCCACGGACCTCGCGCCGTGGGCATCGCGCGTTCGTCGTCACACGCCGGACTCAGGTCACGCTGAAGCCCGGGTACGGCTGCGGCGTCTTCACCGGCTCGATGATGCGTTGGCTGCCCCCCGTCCCTGGCGTGCCGGCGGGACCGCCCTCCGGTTGCAACGCGGGTGGACTTTCGCGCGGCGTGCGCCGCTCGTCCTCGGTGTCCGCGTTCCGGTCCGGCGCGGTGGGTACGGCCTCGGGTGGAATGTGCAACACGTCCTTCTTGCTCATGGCGGCCTCCTTTCTTCTCAAACCTGGGGGCCCTTTCCCCAATGGGCACCTGGCCTCTGGCCGCCTGACTGAACGGATGCTTATGACTTCACGCCGATGCGCCCAGGTCGCGTGCGCGGGCCATCAGCCCGGCGTGTGGCCGTACCCATGCCTGCCGTGCGTGGCCACGATGAGGACGGGCGGGCCGCCACTGCGCGTCGGTGGCACCTTCGAGGAGAGCCACGCTGAAATAGTCAACGGAACCTGTAGCGCGGTTCAGAATTCGGACGGGATGCGATGAGCGTGAAGCTGTCATTGGCCGGCAGGCGACGGGGAAGCGAGCACCTGTTCTCCCCTCCCGAGGGCCCCATCCCATGGCTTCAGCGGATGTCCCAGTGGTTCCAGGCGCACCACGCCGAGCTGCTCGAAAGCGCCGAGCTGGGGACCGGGCCGCTGGGCGCCCCCACGCTCCGGCTGCGCCTCCACCCCGCGGCGGGCGAGGTGGCGCTGGTGGCCACCTCGGGCGCCCACGTGTCCGTCTCCGCGGAGACCTCCGCCGCGGGCCCCGGCTACCACGTCTTCCTCTGTGATGCGCTGCGGGCCCTGGGCGACGCGCTCGACATCGTCTGGGCGGGTGGGCGCGCGTCCGCGAAGGCGGGGGACCCCACCGGCTACTTCCACACCGGGGACGCGGGGCCGGTGGACGTGCACATGCTCGCGTCGCTCCAGGAGGCCGTGGGCCAGGTGCTGCGGATGCGGCTGCGCGGCGAATCCGGCTTCGCGCTGTCCATGCGCTTCGGCCACACCTTCGAATATCCCGGCGCGCTGCTGACGCCGCTGGGGCCCCGCGACGCGCGCTGGCTGCTGGACGTCTTCGAGGACCCGCGCCGCGGCATGGACGTGTTCCCCTGGTGGACGCCGGGCATCGACGCGCGCACCCGGCTCGACCGCGCGCGGTGCCGCTTGTGGACGGACGTCGTCTGGCGCCCGCCGCTGCTGGAGGAGGAACGCCGGCGCTTGCGCGACGTGGCCCGCCTGCTGGAGCAGGCCTGGCGCGAGGACCCGTCCCTGCCCTACCCGTGGCGCGAGTGGCAGGAGGTGCTCGGCTACCTGGGCGTGGGGGGCACGCTGGCCGAGGAGGTCCACCAGCGCGCGTCCCAGGTCCCCGGCGGTCCGCCCATCGGCTACCGGCGTGGCGAGGTGCAGGTGGCGCTGCCGGCCGGCTGGGAGATTCGCATCCCGGGCTCGCTCGCGGAGGCGCACCTCCAGGATGGCACCTGGGTGGCCCGGGACCATCGGCGCAGCGTGCGCTTCGTCCCGCTGGAGGACGGCGGCGCGGCCAGCTTCATGCCCACCTTCATGGAGCGCCGGGCCATGGACCTGGAGCACCGCGGCGCGCGGGTCAGCGGCCGGGCCTCCCTGCGTGTGGGGCCGGGCGAGTGCCGCCTCACGGCGCTGTGCTCGTCGGGCAAGCGCCGCGCCCTGTGCGTGGTGAGCTTCGACGACCCGGACGAGCAGGACTGGGCGCTGGGGACCTGGCGCTCACTGGACCACGCCGCCGCCGCGTGACGCTTGCCAGCCCGCGGGGGCCATCCCACATTGAGCGGGCTTTTCCTCCAGAATCGAGAGCCTGCAATGAGTAGGGAAGTCTGGCCGGGCAAGCCCTGGCCGCGTGGCGCCACCTTCGATGGTTCAGGGGTCAACTTCGCCGTCTACTCCCAGGTCGCGACCCGGGTGGAGGTCTGCCTCTTCGACCCCGCCGACCCGACGCGGGAAATCGAACGGTTCGACCTGCCGGAGTCCACGGACTTCGTGCACCACGGCTACGTGCCGGGCCTGGAGCCGGGCGCGCTGTACGGCCTGCGCGTCCACGGCCCATACGAGCCCGCCAAGGGCCACCGCTGCAATCCCCACAAGCTGCTGGTGGACCCCTACGCCAAGGCGCTCCACGGCGAGGTGGACTGGCGCCAGCCGGTGTTCGGCTACCCGCTGGGCCACGCGCAGCAGGACCTGGCGAAGGACGAGCGCGACAGCGCGGCGGGCGTGCCCAAGGCCGTGGTGGTGAGTGACTACTTCGACTGGGGCAATGACCGGCGCCCGGACGTGAGCTGGCGCAAGACGGTGCTGTACGAAGCCCACGTGCGCGGCCTCACCATGCGCCACCCCGGCGTGCCCGAGCACCTGCGCGGCACCTACGCGGGCCTGGCCTGCCCGCCCGTCATCGAGCACCTGCAGAAGCTGGGCGTGACGTCGGTGGAGCTGCTGCCGGTGCACGCCTTCGCGGACGACTCGTTCCTGGACGACAAGAAGCTGTCCAACTTCTGGGGCTACAACACCCTGGGGTACTTCGCGCCGGAGCAGTACTACGCCAGCCGCAAGACGCCCGGCGCCGCCGTCGCCGAGTTCAAGGCGATGGTGAGGGACCTGCACGCCGCGGGCATCGAGGTCATCCTCGACGTCGTCTACAACCACACCTGCGAGGGCAACCACCTGGGGCCCACGCTGTCGCTCAAGGGCATCGACAACGCGAGCTACTACTGGCTGATGCCGGACGGGCGGCACTACCTGGACTTCACCGGGTGCGGCAACAGCGTCAACGCCTCCAACCCGCAGGCGGCGCGGCTCATCATCGACAGCCTCCGCTACTGGGTGACGGAGATGCACGTGGACGGCTTCCGCTTCGACCTGGCCACGGTGCTGGGCCGCACGGGCGAGGGCGCGTTCGACCGGAACGCGGCGCTGTTCCAAATCATCCACCAGGACCCGGTGCTCGGCCGCGTGAAGCTCATCGCGGAGCCCTGGGACGTGGGGCTCGGCGGCTACCAGGTGGGCGGCTTCCCGCCGCCCTGGCGTGAGTGGAACGGCAAGTACCGGGACGCGCTGCGCCGCTTCTGGAAGGGGGATGAGAGCCTCGCCAGCGAGATGGGCTACCGGCTGACGGGCAACGCGGACCTGTACGCGGAGGCGCGCCGCCGGCCCCAGGCGAGCATCAACTTCGTCACCGCGCACGACGGCTTCACCCTGCACGACCTGGTGACGTACAGCCACAAGCACAACGAGGCCAACGGCGAGCACAACCGCGACGGCGCGGATGACAACCAGTCGTGGAACTGCGGCGTGGAGGGCGAGACGGACAACGCGGACGTCATCGCCCTGCGCGAGCGGCAGAAGCGCAACCTGCTCGCCTCGCTCTTCCTGTCCACCGGCATCCCGATGATTGTCGCCGGTGACGAGATGGGCCGCACGCAGGGGGGCAACAACAACGCGTACTGCCAGGACAACGCGCTGTCATGGGTGGACTGGAACCTGGATGAGCGGCGGCAGAAGCTGCTGAAGTTCACCCAGAAGCTCATCCAGTTCCGTCACCGGCAGCCGGTGCTCCAGCGCCGCCGCTTCTTCAAGGGCCAGCACCTGTGGGACTCCGAGCACAAGGACCTGACGTGGTTCCGGCCGGATGGCACGGAGATGAAGGCGGAGGACTGGGAGAAGCCCTTCGTGCGCTCGCTGGCGTTCCTCCTGGGCGGAGACGCCATCCCCACGCCGGATGAGCGCGGGCAGCGCATCTTCGGCGACGCGCTGCTGATTCTCCTCAACGCGCACCATGAGCCGGTGACGTACAAGGTGCCGCCCGCCGCGCAGGGGCAGCGGTGGGAGCTGGAGCTCTGCACCGCCGACGACAGCCGGGGCCCCGAGCCGGTGAAGGGCGAGACGTTCGAGCTCATCGGCCGCTCGCTCGCGGTGTTCCGGCAGGTCGCGGGCTGAGGCTGGCGCCGCATGTTAGGGTGCCCCGCCGAGGCGCTCCTCGGCGGAGGCGTCCGCACGAGCCGGAGGCGCCGTGTCGCGGGATGAGCAGGAAGCGGGCGTGAAGCAGGTGTACGGGGAGATTGCCTCGGCCTACGAGGCGCTCTTCCCCGCGCTGCACCGCTACGAGGAGCGGGTGGAGCGCTTCCTCGCCGCGGTGGTGACGCCCGGCGCCCGCGTGCTCGACGTGGGCTGCGGGCCGGGGCTTCATACCCGGGGACTGGACGCCGCCGTCGACGTGGTCGGCACCGACCTCTCCGAGGAGATGCTCGCGCTCGCCCGCTCGGCGCGGCCCGGAGGCGCGTGGCAGGTGCACAGCTACCACCAGCCGGTTCCCGCTGACTGGGGGCGCTTCAGCGTCGCGCTCGCCGTCGGCTGCCTGGACTTCTGTGACGACCTGCCGCGCGTGCTGAAGCACCTCGCGGACGCGCTGGAGCCGGGCGGCAGGCTGCTCTTCACCGTGCTGGAGCGGCGGCCGGGGTTGGAGGGGCACGAGGCGCCCTCGGCCCGGATTCAAACGGCGGGGCCCGAGGTGACGCTGCACCTGTACTCGTTCGAGGAGACCGCGCGGGCCGTCACGGCGGCGGGGTTGCTCCCGCGCGCGTACGCGCATGCCCCCGGCTGGGTGCAGCTCACGGAGCAGCGGACGATGTGGTTCGGCTGGTGGGAGGTGGAGCGGCGCTGAGCGCGTGGCTCCTGGACCGCGCCTTCGTTGCCTGAGAGCCACGCTCCGGCCACTCCAAGGTGTGCACGGGGCTTGCACAGGCGCCCTCCCAGGAGGCATCAACACGTGATTCAGTCGCGTTGGACCTGCATCGGGGCGTTTGTGCTGGCGGTGTTCGTGGGGTGTGCGGAAGCGCCCCTCCGTGGCGAGGCAACGCCGCGACGGGTCGCGGTGGCGCTCGTGGATGAGGGATGCGACACGGAGGCGGACTTCCGGTGCCTGTGCAAGGGCACCGTCGGAGACGCCGCGCCCCACCTCGAGGAGGTCGGCGTGGACCTGGAGGTCCTGCGAGAGAGCGGCTGGCCGTGCGTGCCAGGAGACTTCGACCAGGACGGGGAGCAGGACTACGCCTTCCCGGGCGCGGGCTACTCGTGCAACCAGTCCGTCCCGGTGCGGGTGCTCTTCACGCGGGGCGGGAGCGCGCGGGAAGTCCAGACGCTGCCGCGCGAGCTGAGCTGCCTTCAGCGCTACGTCTCCAAGGACGCGTCCATGCCTCCGGGACAGGGCCTGGTCGATTGGGGCGAGGGGAATGCCACCTGGCTCTACCGATTCGACGGCCAGGGCTGGCTCGTCACCTCCCATCTGTCCGAGGCGCGCTGATTCGGTACAACCAGGGCGCACCGCGACAGGCCGCAGGCCCGCCTCGGTGTGCCGCTAGAATCCCTCCACTCCCACGCGGCATCGACGCTGCCGAGGCCTTTCGACGATGATGCTTGCTCCCCCGCGTTGGGCTTGTGCCGGCGCGCTCCTCATCACCCTGAGCACCGCCTGTACCCGAACCGCGCCGGCCGCGGCGGTCGAGCGGAACCTCCCCGTGGAGGCGCAGCCCCAGGGGCCGGACGCGTACGTGCTGGCGGATGACGTGAGCGTGCGGAAGCTCGCGCCTGGCGTTTGGTTGCACGTCACGGAGGTGACGTTGGAGCCATTCGGCCGTGTCTCCACCAACGGGCTCATCATCGAGGAGGGTGAGACGTCCTTGCTGGTCGACACGGGCTGGGATGCACGGCAGGGCGCGCTGCTGCTCGACTGGGCCCGGGACACGCTTCGGCGTCCGGTCCGCGCGGCGGTGGTGACGCACTTCCACGCGGATCGGCTCGGGGGCGTGCCCGCGCTCGTTCCCCATGGGATTCCCGTTCGTGGGCTCGCGGAGACGGCGCGGATTGCCACGTCCCTGGGCCGACAGGGCCCCTGGGAGACGTTCACCGAGTCGAGCACGGTGGGCTCCCTGGAGCTCTTCTTCCCTGGCGCGGGCCACGCGAAGGACAACATCGTCGTGTGGCACCGGGACAGCGGCGTGTTGTTCGGCGGCTGCTTCGTGAAGGACGGCGCCGCGACGAACCTGGGCAACGTGGAGGACGCGGACGTGGCGGCCTGGCCCACGAGCCTGGCACGGACGCGGCAGCGGTTTCCCGAGGCGCGCGTGGTGGTTCCCGGGCACGGACAGCCTGGCGGGCCGGAGCTGCTGAGCCACACGGAAGCGCTGCTGCGCTGAGCGGCGCCGCCCTGGAGGATGGCCGGGCAGGCGTGGAGGAGGTGACGGTGCTTCGCCCGCGCGGACGGGAGCGTTGGCCAGCACACGCGCGGTGGAGGACTCCGCGCTCGCCTGCCTGCCGGTGAAGGTCTCTCCCCGGACACTCCCACGCGGCTCCAGGGTTCACGGCCGTGGGCGCGAATCCGCGCCGTCCCTACCGTCCGCACAGAAGCACGGGCCGGTGGGCGTTGGGGACGGAGGGAGACATGAGGCTTGTGGCTGCGGTGTCGCTCGCGATGGTGGCGAGCGCGTGTACCTCGGTGCGGATGGAGCAGCGGGACGGTTGCTGGGTGAAGCAGACCCGGGCCTTTCCCTCCACGCTCAAGGAGGAAGTGGGGCCCTGCGCACGGCCCGTGCCCGTCTGGTCCGAGGACCGGCTCACGCGGCTGGTCCAGGAGTGCGTGATGCACACGGACTACCGCTGGCAGAGCACCGCGATGATGGCGTGGAACCGGGGCGATGCCCTGCCCGAGCGGGAGTCCGAGGAGCAGGTCCTCTCCGCCTGCATGGCTCGGGCGGAGAACATCCTGAACACGGAGAAGGGCGCGCTGGAGCAGCGGCTGTCAGAGGTGGCGCGGGAGCGGGACACGCTGAAGGCGAGCATCGAGAAGGAACGCCATCAGCATCAAGCCACGATGTCGGAGCAGCTCACGCGTCACGACGCCAGCATGGAGCGGGCGCGCGACCAGATGCACCAGAGCAACAACCTGCTCGCGGAGGCGCTGGGCGAGGCGGCGAAGAAGCCCGCGCCCTCGGCGGTGGCGACGGCCACCTCCACCTCCAGCAGCGAGGGGCTGGCGAACACGCGGACGGACGCCACGCAGCGCAGCGACGCGGCGCTCCGGGGGGACGTGTCGTCCTCCTCGCGGAGGAGCTCATCGTCGAAGGGGACCCCGACGGCGCCACCGCCGAAGGTGATGAAGCCCGTCATCGACACCGGCGCTGACACGCCGCCCATGTGCGAGCTGTCATCGTCGGCCACCCTGGCGAAGGTGAATCAGCCGCGCTCGCCATCGGGCAAGAAGCGGCTTGGCGTCCGGAACGCGGCCGAGTGCACGCAGATGAAGCCGGAGCCCGCCTCGCGACCCGACGAACCGGTGGAGGCCATCCTGGCCACCCCCGCGCAACAGACGGCGAAGGCGCCCCTCCCGCTGGTGCCCCAGGACGCCGACGCGGTGAAGTGACCTCGCCACAGCGCGAGGCCGCCCCATTCACACGAAGTGGGCGGCCTCCAGCGCGTAACCCTGGGCGTTCATCGCCTGGAGTGCATCCCGGAGACGCGGGGAGATGAGCAGGCGCGGCTCTGGCCTCAACTCGCCACGCCGGTCGCCGAACAGCTTGTCCGTCACCCACACGTCAGCACCGTCGTGGCGAGGCCGCTCGACGTACAACTCCGAAATCTGATTGAGGCCTGCGGTGTGCCCGAGGGGACAGCGGAAGGTGTCGCTCGTGTCGAGGTCGAACGGGTTGTTTCCCGCCACCGTCCTCGCGTCCAGCGGCAGCGAATGAGGAGAACGTGTCGATGCGCCCCTCACTTGCCTGAAGCCCCCTGCGCCACAGGAACCACCCAGCGCAGCGGGGCGGCGGGGGTGTGGAACTCGGTGAGCTGGATTCGCTTCGGACCAATCCAGTGGCCGTCGGGCGTCTTCAGCTCCAGGACATGCTCGCCCACGGGGAGCTCGATGAGCATCGGGGCGTGGCCTCGGCGCTCGCCGTCGATGATGACCACGGCGCGCAAGGCCCCCTCGCCTCCCACCGTCAGCGCCCCTGAGCCGACCTGCGCCGGGCGCGGAGGAGCGCGGACCTCCGCTCGCTTCGCGGTCGGCTCCTGCGCTCGGGGAGCCGCGCGCGTCACCGGCGCCAGCGTTGGAGCGGACCGCGAACGCTCTGCCGAGGCAACCTCCTCCGCCACCTCCGCTGGAGCGGACAGCGAACGCTCTGCCGGGGCGACCTCCTCCGCCACCTCCGCGGGAGCGGACAGCGAGCGCTCTGCCAGGGCGACCTCCTCCGGAGCGCGCGGCGCCGGTTCAGGAGCGGAGACGGACCGCGCCACGGGCGGCGGCGCGTCTCCCTGCCCCAGCCTCCAGGGCCTCACGACAGCCAGCCCGCCCAGCGCGAGCACGGTGAGCCATGGCCACTTCCGCCAGCGCGGGGCGCGCGGCTCGCTTCGAGGTGGCGGCGTGGCGCCGCCCGCCGTTGCCTCCTCCGCCGCCGGCACGACTCCGCCCAGGAGCTGCTCCACCTCCAGGAAGGAGCCGGCCCACCCCGAGACGGGCCTGGCCCTGGCCGCCTCCTCCTTCGCCCGGACCCGCGCCATCCAATCGCACAGCAGCGCGCGCCCGGCGCGTCCGCTCCGGGCCGCGAGCGCCCCGCTGGCCGCCTCGGCGAACGCCGCCGCGCTCTGGAACCGCTGATGCCGCGCCCTCCGGACGGCCCGCGCGACGAGGTCGCGGACATCCGCGGGGAGCGCGTCCGACAGCGCCAGCTCCTTGCCCGCGAGCAGGTCCGCCATCCGGTCCTCGCCCGCCAGCGGGCTGTGCCCCGTCAGGAGCGCGTGCAGCACACACCCGAGCGCGAAGAGGTCCGAGCGCCCATCCAGCTCGCCCCGCGTCACCTGCTCCGGTGGCATGTACGCCGGCTTGCCCTTCGTGAGCCCCGCCAGCGTCCGCTCCTGCCTGTCCCTGGCCAGCGCGATGCCGAAGTCCGCCAGCTTCACGTCCCCCGTCCACGACACCAGGATGTTCGAGGGGCTCACGTCCCGATGGACGATTTCCAGCGACTGCCCCGCACCATCCTTCGCCTCATGGGCATACTGGAGCGCATGGGCTACCTCGGCGCAAACGTGCAGCGCCAGCTCCACCGGGAAGTCCTCGCCCACCTCCAGCCCGCGCTGCCGCAGCCGCTCCGCGTCGACGCCGTCCACGTACTCCAGCACCTGGTACGGGACGCCCTCCACCACGCCATAGTCGAGGATGGACAGGATGTTGGCGTGGTGCAGCCGGCTCGCGATGCGCGCCTCGTCGAGGAACATCCGCGCCTGCGACGGGCTCTGCTCATGCTCGGCGGTGAGCCGCTTGATGGCCACCCGCCGCGCGAACCCGCCCTCCCCCGTCGCGCTCGCCTCCCAGACCTCGCCCATCCCGCCTCGCGCGAGCTGTCGCGTCAGTCGATAACGGCCACCCCACTCCACGCTCTCACTCCAAACCTTGGAGACGCTCTCCGGTGAGTCAGTCCCAACCTTCAATATACCGCCGCCGCGCGTGGCCCTCCTCCCCGAGCTTCCGCCTCGCCCCGCTGCTCCTGGCGCTCTGGGGCGCCGCCTCGTCCGCGACCGAGCCCCCCGCCGCGCGCCCCTCGGTCACCCTCTTCGTCGTGGGGGCCCCCGAGGCGCGCGCCTCCGTCCAGTCGTGGGCCCGGGAGCGGCCCCCAGGCCTCCCCGTGACGCTGCGCCTCGCCGAGCTCCCCGCCTCCACCACCCGGCCCGGGGGGGACGTCCAGCTCCTGGAGGTCGAGCGGCACCTGCAGGAGGCCCGGCGGCACTACATCCACGCGGAGTTCGCGGACTGCCTCCAGCAGGTCGGCGATGAGGGCGTGCTGTCCCGGACGCTGAGCCAGGGACACCGCGCGCTCGCCGCCCGCTTGCTGCTCTGGCAGGTCGCCTGTCAGGTGGGACTGCGGCGCGAGGAGGCGGCCCTCCAGGTGGCCGCGGAGCTGGGCGTCCTCGGGCTGGAGCTGCCCGCGGACATCGGCGTGCTGCCGCCCGAGGTGGGGCGCGTGCTCGTCGCGGGCGCGGAGCAGGGCGCGGCGCGGGGGCGCGCCACGCTGCGCATCACCGCCGACTCCAGCCCCGCGCGCATCTCCCTGGATGGGAGGCCCGGAGTCTGCATGGCGCCATGCTCACTCGAGGTCCTGGAAGGACGACACGTGGTGCGCGTCGACGCGGAGGGGCGGCAGTTCGCGGTCCAGGTCATCTCGGCCAGGGGCCCGGAGCTCGCCGTGGCCTTCACCACGCTGCCCGCCTCGCCCGAGCTGGCCGCGGGCCAGTGGTCCGCGAACTACGGCGAGTCCCTGGCGAACCTGGACTCGGCGGGCTCGCTGAGCCTGCTGTCCACCGCGCTCCGGGCGCCGCGGCTGGTGCTGCTCACCGCCGAGGCCGAGCGCGAGGGCTACCGGCTGCGGGGCGCGCTGGCCCTCCAGGGGCGCGCGGCGGCCCGGACGGAGCGCCAGGGCGAGGCGAAGCAGCTCCACGGGACGGCGGAGGGCGTCTTGAGGGATTTGCTCATCCAGGGCCAGGTCGTCGAGCCCGCGCCGGCGCTCTACCAGCGGCGGGACTTCTGGATTGCCGTGGGCGTGGCCGCGGTCATCGCGGGCGCGGCCACCACCGCCCTGCTCTGGCAGCGGCCTGTTCGAACGGAGGTGGGGTTTTGAGACGACGCATCCTCGAGGGGCTCCTGGCCCTGGCGCTGCTCACCGGGTGTAACGAGGTGCGGCAGGTGCGGCTCACGTTCGGCGCGGAGGGCGAGGGGCTGGACGGCTTCCTGTGCCGGGAGGATGACGGCGCCTACGTGCTCTCGCGGGCGGCGCCCGCCGGGGGCGGGGACGTGCCCACCTCGCTCGTCATCGACTTCGTCCGGCTCGGGGGGCTGCCGGGGTGCCGCTCGGGGCAGCTCGTGAGCTGGTGCGCGGACCATGACTGCGCGGTGATGCCCGAGCACCGCGTGTGCATCCCCGCCCCGCTGCCGGACATCACCGGCCTGCCTCGCGCAGAGGCGCGGGAGGCGGTCCGCGAGGCGCTGCGCAGCCTCTCGGGCGCCTCCATCTCCAGCGAGGCGCCGGAGGAGTTCATCATCGTCCGCACCACGGCGACGCTGCAGTCCTGCGACGAGCTCGCGGCCAGCGGCGGCGGCCTGGCGGCGCTGCGCGAGGAGGCGCTGGTGGGGTGCGCCTATAGCTGCCCCGTGGAGCTCAACGCCATCGAGGGTGACGTGTACCTGGGCTTCGACACGCTCACCGAGCAGTGCGCCCAGGGCGTGCGCGTCTGCGCCTCGGGGGACCTGCACTGGCGGCCCTGAGCCTCAGCGCAGGTGGTGCCGGTGGAGCAGGTCGATGAGGTAGCTCCGGTCCATCCGCGCCAGCCGCGCCGCCAGCGACACGTTGGTCCCCGCGCGCTCCATCAGCGCCTTGAGGAACTGGACCTCGAAGTCCTCCAGCACCTTCTGGCGGGCCTCGCGGTAGCCCTGCTCCAGGGGCAGGGCCACGGCGGGCGCTGACGCCGGGGCCGCGCCAGGGCCTCCCGCGGCCTGCTCCAGGGCGGGGGGCTCTCCCATGGCGAGGATGGCCTCCGCGTAGTTGCGCAGCTCCCGCACGTTGCCCGGCCAGCGGTGCGCCAGCAGCGTGGCCATGAGGGGCGGGGGCACCAGCGCCGACAGCGGGCCGGTGTACCCGGCCTCGCCCAGGAAGTGCTCCACCAGCAGGGGGATGTCCTCCACGCGCTGGTGGAGCGGGGGGACCTCCAGCCGCACCACCGCGAGCCGGTAGTAGAGGTCCAGGCGGAACGTGTTGGCGTTGACCTCGGCGCGGAGGTCCCGGTGGGTCGCGCTGATGACGCGCACGTCCACGGACAGCTCCTCGCTCCCCCCGAGCCGCCGGAAGCGCCGCCGCTCCAGCACGCCCAGCAGCGCCGTCTGGAGCGCGGGGGACAGCTCGCCAATCTCGTCCAGGAAGAGCGTGCCGCCCTGGGCCCGCTCGAACACGCCGAGGTGGCGCCGCTCCGCCCCCGTGAAGGCGCCGCGCTCGTGGCCGAACAGCTCGCTGGCGACGAGCCCCGGCGAGATGACCCCGCAGTCCAGCGTCACGAAGGGCTTCTTCGCGCGCGGGCTCTCGTCGTGGAGGGCGCGGGCGATGAGCTCCTTGCCCGTGCCGGACTCGCCCTGGAGCAGCACCGAGGCGTCCGTCCGGGCCGCCCGGAGTATCTGCGCCATCAGCCGCCGCATCGGGGCGCTCTGGCCTCGCAGCGGCCCCAGGGCCCCGGAGTCATGCAGGGAGAGCGTGCGCGTGGGCCCGTCCCCCACCCGCAGCGAGGTGCGCCCGAGCGTGAGGACCGTCCCCGGCGCCACCGTGCCGCGCTCGAGGAGCACGGGCCCCACCGCCGTGCCGTTGGTGGAGCCGAGGTCCGCCACGGCGACGCGGTCCCCCTTGCGCGACAGCTCCAGGTGGTACCGGGACACCGTGGGGTCCGCCAGGCGCAGCTCGTTGCTCTCCGCCGTCCCCACCGTCACCGTCTCGCCGTCCGCCGTGTGGGCGCGGCCCTCGTCCGGGCCTCCCAGGACTTCAATGGTCAGCGTGCGGATGGGGAGCCCCACGGGGCGATCCGGGCGCGTCGTTCCGCTGGACATGGCGCGTGAAGCTACCACAGGGCCGGGTGTCGGCTGCGTCCCCAGGGGTGTCGGGAGCTCCCTACAGGCCGCGCCCCACAAGCAGGGCCGCGAACGGCGCCGGCTCCCTCGCGCGGCGCGCTGGTACGGCCATTGCCTAGGCCCGGACCGACCCACGCGGCACCCACTTGGAGGTCCAGCATGAAGCACCCCGCGAAATCCCCGTCCCCCACCCCGCGTCGCGACTCCAGACGGAGGAACAGCGCCCTCGGCGCGCTCCTCGCCCTGGTCGCGGGCGCGTGCGGCGGGACGGACCCCGTCGACCCCTCCCCCGTGACACCCGACGCGGGCGAGCCGCCCGTGGCCGTGTGCCCCAACAGCGCCGACAACGGCGTGTGCCTCACGAAGGCGCGGCTGACGTACCTCGACGTGCGCTACGACCTGAGCAAGCCCGTCTTCGTCAACAACCGCGTGCCCATCCAGTTCGGCATCACGTCGACGAGCCTCACCCCGAACGCGCCGGCCACCCGCAACGTCGCCGTCAGCTTCAGCTTCATCGAGGCCAACCCCGCCAACCCCGCGGAGCCCATCGAGTGCGCCTCCAGCGCCATCGACGTCGACCTCGTCGGTGACGGCCAGGAGCAGCGCTTCGCCGGCTTCATCTGGCCGACCTCGCTGTGCGCGGCGCTGGTCGACAAGACGGTGAACCTGCGCGTCACCTTCGACGGCGACGAGCCGGACACCGGCATCGACTACCCGGCGGTCACCTTCACCGAAGCGGCCCGCGGCGCCGAGCCCAACCAGGCGTGCCGGACCGTCGCCGACGCCTCGGCGCCGGAGCTCGGCCGCGGCTGTGTCTACACCTTCGACATCGAGCCGACCCCGAACGACGGGAGCGGCAACCTCATCGACGTCCGCTACGAGGCCATGGAGCCCGACTCGTCGGTGGCCGTCCTCCCCTACGTCGCCCCCGGCGCCACCGAGGAGAAGCTCGCGCCCAGCCTCGTGGTGCAGTCCACGCTCGTCGTCAACGGCCGCGACCCCTACATCTCCGGGCTGGTGCCGGAAGAGGTGCCGCCGGAGCTCGAGGCGGACGCGCCGGGCATCACCGAGGACCTCCAGTTCGGCCAGGACCCGTCGGAGCTCGGGGCCCTCACGGCCATGCCCGGCCGCGCCACGCTCCGGTACGCAATCGCGCCCGAGGGCACGGAGCGCGACTGGCTCCCGCTCACCGTGGGCGCCCTGGACTCGGAGACCGGTCGCGTCGACGAGGTCATCATCGAGCACCTGCAGCCAGGCACCGCGAACACCTTCGCCCATGAGCTCTTCGCCGAAGGAGACACGCGCGCCGCGCTGCGCGAGGGCGGCGCGTGGGCGGACGTCAGCGACTTCGCGGTGAGGGGGTGCTTCGTGGCGGACTTCGCGCAGGAGGGCAACGAGGGCGAGGCGGACACGAGCGACTGCCACGTCCTGCCGGTCGTCCTGGTGCGCGAGACGCCGGACGCCTCCGCCGCGACGTCGATTGGCTTCAACCAGGAGTTCACCCGCAAGCTCGGGAACTCGAACCGCATGAGCATCGGGGTGCGGCTCCTGACGCAGAACACGCTCGACCGCGCCGGGGCCGCCAGCCGCATCGAGGGCGCGGTCGAGCTCGAGGGCAAGCTCGGGCGCTCCTACTCGGTCACCATCGCGCGCGCCGTGGGGCAGGCCACGCTCGGCGTGGACCCGGGGGAGACGGGCTACGAAATCACCGTGGACGCCTTCAACCAGCGCGTCCACAGCTTCGCCCAGAGCGCCCCCAGCATGGAGCACGAGGAGGAGTTCTCCGCGGCGAAGTCGTTCGCGTTCCCGGGCCTCGGCTTCGGCTTCGGCCCCGTGCGCGTCGGGTTCAAGATCAGCCTCGGCGGCGAGGTCGGCCTGACGACGAATGACAGCCTCTCCGTCTCGACCGACCCGGCGCGCTGCGGGGAGCTTCTCCAGAGCGAGGACGCGCTCGGCATGTGCGGGGCCATTGCCCGCACCATCACCCCCGGGTTCAACTTCACCGCCTCCATCGAGGGCGGCATCAACGTCCGCATCGTCAAGGCCGCCGTGGTGGCCGACCTCAAGCTCGTCAACACCGACTTCCCGCTCACCGCCTCGCTCGCCTTCGGCCAGCTCGACAACGGGAACCTGGTGGTGCTCGGCAACGCCAACTGGGAGCTCGGCATGCAGCTCATCCGCGGGGACGTGTCCATCGTCGGCCGCGTCGGGATTCGCCGCTTCAGCCGCACCCTGCGCGTCCACCTCTTCAGCTTCAGCTCGCGGCGCTTCTCCCAGACGCTGCTCGACCGCTCCATGGACTTCGCCGAGGTGCTCGAATGAAGGGGCGGGTGATGGGCATCGCGGCCGGGCTCGCGGCGATGGGGCTCGTGGCCGGGACGTGGGAGGACCTGACGCGGGGGGCGTCCCCTCCGGCGACGCGCGGCGCGACGGAGCCCGAGCAGCCCTCTTCAGGCGTCAGCGAGTGCCGCTTCGAGCGCCAGCAGACCGCGGCCTTCTCGTTCGCGTCCACCGCCACGCTCGACGGAGTCCCTTCGCCCCGCGCGGAGGACCGCCTCCAGGGCCACTTGAGCTGGGTCGTCGTCGAGGAGACGCAACCGGGGCGCCCCGCGCTCCTGCGCGCGGCCCTGAGCGGCGTGGACCTGGAGCAGGCGCTCTCCCAGGAGCAGGGGGACGCGATGGAGCTGGAAGGCAGCCCCTTCTACGTGCGCGTCGACACGCGGTGCCGCTTCACGGGCCTCGGCTTCTCCCCGCGCTGGAGCGGCGCGAGCCGCCGCCTCGTGAGCACGCTCCTGGAGAGCTTCGAGTTCGTGCTGCCGGGTGACGGCTCGACGCACTGGAGCGCCGAGCAGCGCGACGGGGTGGGCACCTACACCGCGGAATACCGCCGTGAGGCCGCGCCCCGAGGCGCCACGGCCCGCCTGGTCCGCACCAAGCAGCGCTATCAGCTCGACGACACCGCCCGTCGCCTGGGGCTGCGCGTGCAGGTGCTCGGCGCGAGCGCCGAGGCGGACTTCGACGCCGCGCACGGCGGCTGGCCGCGGCGCGTGGAGGGCCAGGAGACCATTCGCATCCACTTCCCTGGAGAGGCCCCCCAGGGCTTCACGCACCGCTTCCACCTGGTGCGCGAGGACGGGCGCTTCGTCTCCGTGAGTGACGCGGTGACGCCGGGGGAGGCGGACTTCGCGGAGGTGTGGGCGTCAGCTCCGGAGACGCCATCCCCCGTGGACCCGGCGCTCGCCGCGCTCGACGCTGGCACGGCGCGCTCCCGCTTCCTCGCCTTCTTCAGCGGAGGCGAGAAGAGCGCGGTGTTCCCCGCCGCGCGCTTCCTGGCGGGGTGGCTCCGCGCGCACCCGGAGCAGAGCGCCCTGCTGCTCGCGGACCTGCGGCGCGGGGCCATTGACGAGGCGGCGCGCTCCGCCTTCTTCCTGGCCTTCGAGCTCGCGGGCACCGAGCAGTCCCGACAGGTGCTCGCGGACGCGCTGGTCAGCAGGGACCTCTCGGCGCTCGACCGCAGCCGGGCGGCGTCCGCGCTGGCCGACCATGGCGAGCCGTCCCGGGCCGCGGCGGAGCTGCTGCTCACCCAGGTCCGGGAGTCGGACTCGCCCATGGTCGCGAACGTGAGCCTGCTCGGGCTCGGGAGCATGGCTGGCCGCACCCAGCCCGGCGACCCGCTGCGCGACGAACTGCACGCGGCGCTGCGCGACGAGCTGCGGCGCGCCGCGGGCAGCCAGGAGGAGCTCGCCGTCCTGGATGCCATTGGCAACAGCGGGGGCGACGCGTTCCGCGACGCGCTCGACGAGCGGCTGAAGTCGGGCCCGGCCGCCCTGCGGGGGCGCGCGGCCGAGGCGCTCGGGCGCCTCTCGCCCGAGGTCAGCCGGCCGCTCCTCGTGTCCCAGCTCGAGCGCGAGCCCAGCCCGGGGGTGAGCACCACCATCCTCCGGAGCCTGGCCCACCTGGCGCCGGGAGCGGCGCTCGACCTGACCGGGGCCGAGCTGGCGCTGGCCGGGCGGAAGCTCGCCACGTCCACGAACGTGGAGGAGCGCGCGGGCGTGATTGAGTGGGTCGGCCGCGCGCACGGACAGCCCGAGGCGCGGCGCGTCCTGGCCGCTCACTTCCCCCGGGAACCGAACGTCCGCCTCCAGCAGCGCATCGGGGCGTTCGTGACGCCCGGCGAGCTGCGCGAGTTCATGCGATGACCCCCTCACGGACGCGAGCCTTCGCGACCTGTCTCGCGTTCGTGAGCCTCCTGGCGTGCGCGGGGGGAGACACGCCTCCCCGCGCCCCGCCCGACGGGGGAGCGCCCTGGCTCACGGCGGAGCCCGTCGCCTTCGGCGCGGACGGGCTCACGCCGGCCCTGTCCATCCCGCCGTTCGCTGGAGAGTCCGTCGCGCTGTGGGCCCGGAGCGAGCCGGGCACCTGCTTCGCGGTCGCCTCCCTTGAAGACGCCCAGGGCCGGGCCTGGGTGCGCCAGCGGGAGGCGGGCCCCTACTGCACCGGCTGCGAGGTGCGCACCTCCATCGCGCAGGAGGAGGCGCTGTTCGTGCTCCCCAGCGGCGAGGGCTTCGCGTCCCACGAGGGCTTCACCGTGCGCTTCGGGCTCATGGCGTGCGAGACGCTCACCCCCCTGAGGACTGGCGGCGCGCCGCGGCTCCAACTGGCCTGGCTGCCGCGCGAGCGCATCCCGGAGCGCGGACGCCTCTCGCTGCGCTTCCTGGTGTCGCGGCACTCCATGCTGCAGGGGCACCCCGAGCGGCAGCGTGAACTCCTGGAGCGCTTGAATGACGAACTCGCGGAGGCGGGCCTGGAGGTGACGCTGGACGCGGTCGCCGAGCTCCCGGACGCCGCCGAGGAGACGCGCTTCTGGACGACGGAGCTCGCCGGCCTCTCCGCCCTGCGCGACGGCGCGCCGCCCGCGCTGGACATGACGGTCGATGTCGTCTTCGCCGGATGCCTCCTCTACGACGACCCCTTCTTCGGGCCGCCGGTGCCGGTCGAGGGCTTCACCCCGCGCGTGGGAGGGGGCGCCGGCCCCGCGTCAGCGGTCTTCATGCCCGGCCTGCGTTGTGACGCCTTCGGAGGAGGCGGCCCTGCCCCCTGGCCACTGAACGCCTACGCGAAGGTCCTCGCGCACGAGCTGGGGCACTTCCTCGGCATCTACCACTCCGTCGAGACAGACGGCACGGCCGACCTCCTGAGCGACACGGGCGAACTGAACATCATGAACGCCCACCCGAGCCGCGCCGCCGCACGAGGCTGGAGCCCGGCCCAGAGACGGCAGCTGCTGAGCCACCCCTGGGTTCGCCCGGCCCCGCGGCCGTAGGCCGGCGGCCGCTTCACCTCCGGCGTGGGTGCGTGCCTCCCTGGGGGCCACGACGGGCCTCCACGCCATTGACGCGCCCAGGCCACCGAGTCACTCGGGGCTTCCCTCCTGTCAGCTCCCGCCCCGAGTCCCGTCGCTCCACCCCGGCGGAATCCAGAGGTGCCACGGGGCTGTCCCCGGGCTCCCTGCTCTTGCCGTGGGTGCGTTGCGCCCATGGACCGGAGAGGGCGTCCCCGGGTCCATCGCTCGCGGTGGTTCCCTCGCATCGGCCCGCCCGGCCAGGCCCCCGACGGGCCCAAATGGAAGCAGGCGCCAGCCGCGCCTGTTTTGCACTCGCTCACTGGTAGAGCACAGGTCCCAATCCTGCGGAGAAGGTTCGATTCCTTCGTTCAATCCAGAGGGCTTCGCCGCGAGCTGACGCGAGCGCGGGTCCACCGCTTCCCACTCCTCCCACCTCGATGCCCGGCCCTCCGCCAGGGCGACAAGGCCCCTTTCGCGCTGTCAGCGAGAGCCCCTGCCGCCGCCCGCGGATGCGCCCGGCGCGTTGGCGCGAGCAGCCAGGAAGTGGCCAGGACATGCAGTCCGCGCGCGTCCGTCCGTGAACGGCGGGGCCCTCACTTTTTCAGCAGTGCCCGGGACCCGCGCGACACCGCGCACCAAATCGTCCCGGTTCTTCAAGCTCCCCGGAGGGGGAAAGGAGGTGCGCGATGAGCATCATGCGTGTGACTGTCGGGCAGAATGAACGGGCCTTCGTGCTGGTGAACGAGAAGCCAGAGCGCTACCTCGTCCCCGGCCGGTACTGGCTCGCCTATCCGTTCCACAACGTGCGGCTGGTGCGCGTCAACACCGAGCAGCCGCTCGCCCAGCTCGACCCGGCGCTCCTGGCCCTCGTGCCGGAGGCGGACCTCCAGGTCGTGGAGCTCGGCGCGGACGAGCGCGCCATCCTCTTCCACAAGGGCCGCCCCGTGCGCTGGCTCGGCCGGGGCCTGCACCAGGTGTGGCAGGTGGAGCGCATCCCCAGCCGCGACCACGCGCCGCCCACGCCCACGGTGCGCGTGGAGCGCGTGGACACCTCGGGCATCGCCACGGCGCCGCTGCGTGACGACGTGCGCGCCCTGGTCCCCGCCAGTGACTACGTGGAGGCCACCGCCACCGAGGGCACCGTCGTGCTCCGCTACGTGGACGGCGTGCTGGACGCCGAGCTCCCCTCGGGCCGCCACGCCGCGTGGACCGTCGCGCGCAAGGTGCAGCTCGCCGTCATCGACCTGCGCGAGCGCCTGCTCCACGTCACCGGCCAGGAGGTGATGACGAAGGACCGCGTCACCCTGCGCCTCAACCTGTCAGCGGCCTTCCGCGTCGCGGACGCGCGCCGGCTCGCCGTCGTGTCCCGCGCCCCGGATGACGTCCTCTACCTGGCCATGCAGCTCGCGGCCCGCGAGGCCGTGTCGGAGCGGACGCTGGATGAACTCCTCGCCTCGCGCGAGGCCGTGGCCGAGGGCCTCTTCACCCAGGTGAAGGACCGCGCGAACACGGTGGGCCTGGAGCTGCTGCGCTTCGGCATCAAGGACGTCGTCCTGCCGGGTGAGATGAAGGAGCTGCTCAACCGCGTCATCCAGGCGCAGAAGGAAGCAGAGGCCAACGTCATCCTCCGGCGCGAGGAGACGGCCGCCACCCGCTCCATGGCGCAGACGGCCAAGGTGCTGGCGGAGAACCCGCTGCTGGTGCGCCTCAAGGAGCTGGAGGCCTACAAGGACCTCGCGTCCAAGGTGGGCCAGGTGCACCTCGTCCTCGGCGAGGGCGCGGTGCCCACCCTGCAGCTCAAGAGTCACTGACTCGCGAATCAATCTCGGGTTAGCCTCGCGGGCCCACCCCCGCGAGGAGCCCGAGATGTCGTCGTCGAACCACTACGTCCCCAACCTGCGCGATATCGAGTTCAACCTCTTCGAGTTCCTCGATATCGGCCGCGCCTCGCTGGGCCACGCGCCCTTCGGCGACCTGGACGAGACGTCCGCGCGCCAGATGCTCCAGACGTTCGTCCAGCTCAGCGTCAACGAGCTGGCGCCCAGCTTCGAGGAGCCGGAGCACAACCCGCCCAGGCTGGAGAACGGCGAGGTGACGCTGCCCCCGGGCCTGAAGAAGTCGATGAACGCCTTCTTCGACGCGGGCATGCACCTCTTGGAGCAGCCGCCGCACCTGGGCGGCCTGGGCGCGCCGCCGTCGCTGGGCTGGGCCGCGTTCGAGCTGCTGGTGGGCGCCAACGCGTCGCTGGCCTTCTACACGCTGGGCAACCTGCTGGCACGCATCATCGACCGGCTGGGCACGGACGCGCAGAAGCAGCGCTTCCTGCCGCACATGCTGGACCGCCGCTGGGGCGGCTCCATGGTGCTCACCGAGCCCGACGCCGGCAGCGACGTGGGCGCCGCCCGCACCAAGGCCCGCCGCGTCTCCAACGAGGTCTGGGAAATCGAAGGGGTGAAGCGCTTCATCACCAACGGTGACTCGGACATGTCCGAGAACATCATCCACATGGTGCTGGCGCGGCCGGACGGCGCGGCGCCGGGGACCAAGGGCCTGTCGCTGTTCGTCGTGCCCAAGTACTGGGTGAACGAGGACGGCAGCCTGGGTGAAGCCAACGGCGTGGTGTGCACCAAGCTGGAGAAGAAGATGGGGCTGAAGGGCTCCGTCACCTGTGAGCTGACCTTCGGCGACGGGAAGCCCTGCCGGGGCCTGCTGCTGGGCGAGGTCCACGACGGCATCCGGCAGATGTTCTACATCATCGAGCAGGCGCGCATGGCGGTGGGCGTGAAGTCCATGGCCACGCTGTCCGCCGGCTACAACCGCGCGCTGGCCTTCTCCAAGGACCGCCTCCAGGGCGCGGACCTGATGCAGGCCCGGGACAAGACGGCGCCGCGCGTGCCCATCTTCCGCCACCCCGACGTGCGCCGCATGCTGATGGCGCAGAAGGCCCACGCGGAGGGCATGCGCGCGCTCTGTCTCTACACGGCGTTCGTCCAGGACGGCGTGGAGCGCAAGGGCGGCCACCGCGCCACGGAGGCCGGTGAGCTGGACACGCTCAACGACATGCTGCTGCCGCTGGTGAAGGGCTACTGCTCGGAGAAGGCCTACGAGCTGCTGTCGCTGTCGCTCCAGGTCCACGGCGGCTCCGGCTACCTGCAGGACTACCCGGTGGAGCAGTACATCCGGGACCAGAAAATCGACACGCTCTACGAGGGCACCACGCACATCCAGGCGCTGGACCTGCTGATGCGCAAGGTGGCGCGTGACGGCGGCGCGACGCTCCAGGGCCTGCTGTCGCAGATTCGCGAGACGGCCGAGCGCAGCGACGAGGGCAAGGCGCTGGAGGCCGAGCGCGCCGCGCTGGGCAAGGCCCTGGGTGATTTGGAGACGATGCTCGGCACGCTGATGGGCAAGCTGGGCGAGTCCGTCTACCACGTGGGCCTGCAGGGCAACCGCGTGCTGGCCGCCGTGGCGGAGGTCGTCATCGGCTGGCTGCTGGTGCGCCACGCGGAGGTCGCGGTGGAGCGCATGCAGAGCAACCCCGGGGACCGCGCCTTCTACGTGGGCAAGCTCGCCAGCGCCCGCTGGTTCTGCCACGAGGTGCTGCCCGGCGTCGCCCACGCCGCGCACATGGTGGAGCGCGGCAACCTGGACCTGATGGAGGTGCCGGAAGAGTCGTTCTGACGCTTCCGCGCCGAGGCGGGCCTGGCCACCCGCGCCAGGCTCGCGGCCGCGGCTGGGAGGCGCCCGCTACTTCGGCACCGGCAGCCCGCGCGCCGCCAGGTCGCGCTCCACGTAGAGCCGCAGGATGTGCATGAAGTCCTGCGCGTTCGTCACCACGCCGAAGGCCTGGTGCGTGCCGCGGTCCTTCAGCTTGCTCACCACGAACTCGGACGAGTCCACGCAGATGGTGGGCAGCTCCCGCAGCGAGCCGTCCCTCTCCGTGACGAACGCCGGCAGCATGTTGCCCGTGGCGATGGCGTGCAGCGCCGTGGCGATCATCACCGCCATGGTGGCCTTCACCGCGTGCTGACGCATGGCCACCTGCGCCTCCAGGTTGTCCGTCACCACGTCCGGCAGCGGCCCGTCGTCCCGGATGGAGCCCGTCAGCACGAAGGGCACCTGGTGCACCACGCACGCGTGCATGATGCCGTTGGTAATCACCCCGGCCTCCACCGCCTTGGCGATGGAGCCCGCCGCCCGCACCTTGTTGATGGCGCGCATGTGCAGGCCGTGGCCGCCCGAGGTGGCCTCGCCCGAGCCGCTCATCCCCAGCGTGGTGCCGAAGATGGACGCTTCGATGTCGTGCACCGCCACCGCGTTGCCCGCCAGCAGCGCGCCCACGAAGCCGTTGGCCACGAACCACGTCATGTCCGCGCGCGCCCGTGAGTGCACCAGCGCCGGCCCCGTCACCCAGATGGGGTAGCCCCCGCGCTCGCGCTCGTCCACCAGCACCCGGGCCATGTGGGCGTAGTCAATGGGCTTCTCGCGCGACACCGCGCTCGTCATGAACTTGAACTCCCCCTCGCCCTCTCCGGCCAGGTAGGTGGAGTTCACGTACACGCCCTCGCTGCCGTCCTCGGCGTGGCCCACCACCACGCGCTCGCCCGCGCGCACGCGCCGCCCTTCGCGAATCCACAGCTCGCCCTGCGCGTCCAGCACCAGCGCGCCGTCCATGCGGGGCTCGCGCGGCATGCGCCAGGCACCGCCCACGCGCACGTAGGTGGGCAGGTTCGTCGTGGTGAAGAAGCCCTCCGGCAACACGCCGTCCGCGGGCGCCGGCTGGAGGCGCGCATCCGGGCAGGTGGAGAAGCGCGCGGCCGTGAAGTCAGGATGAGGAATGGAGCTCACCCCGGCACCATGCGCGGAGCCCTGGCCCGCTTCAAGCGCCTCGGCGTAGGCGCGGCGCCAGATGTCGGGTGGCGACAGTAACGGTGGGACTGCGCGTCATTACATCTGCGCGCCCGCTCCCGCCGCGCCCGCGTGTGGACGGCTGGCCGGGGACAGCTCGCGGCGCAGCAGCTCCGCATACCGGGCCGCGGCATGCCGCAACCGGGCCGCTTCATCCGGCGCGTGCCCGTCATAGGACGCGGCGGCCAGCGCATGGTCCCCCAACTGGAAGGCCAGGTAGGCCTGCCGGTGGAAGCGCAGCAGCTCCAGCGGGGGCAGCCGGCCCTTGTGGCGCTCCACCACCGCGCAGAGCGCGGCCAGCTCCTCCGCGTCCAGCGACAGCTCCACCGCCGCGCCCGCCAGGTCCCAGGACAAATCTTGGCAGCCCACCAGGTCGTACGCCCGGTGGTGGTCCACCGCGTCCGCCTTGAGCACGCGGCCACCGGGCAACACCAGCCACTCCCACGCGTGCATCCGGTTGTCCGTCACCGTCCGGCGCGACATCCGCTCCAGCGCGCCCAGCCGGGGCATCCACACGTGGAGCGCCTGCGCCACCTCACGGCCCAGCGCCACCTCCGTGTTGTAGCGCGCCATCTCCCACAGCTCGCGCGTGGACGCGCCGCACCCATCCTCCACGCGCCCGAAGTGACGTGAGCGGAAGCCCAGGTACGCCCCCACGCGCGCCACCAGCTCCCAGCGGTCCACCCCGCGCCCCACCGCGCTCAGGGGCCGCGCCTCCTCCAGCCAGGGTTGCACCAGGAAGCCATGCTTCAGGCCCGACACGGGCACGCCCAGGCCCGCGTCCGCCAGCACCCGCGTCTGGAGGTAGGCACGCGCGCCATAGGCCCCCAGGCCCGCGAATTTCAGCAGCCACGGCCGGCCGCCCGCGCGCAGCAGGTACTTGCGGCGCTCACGCCAGCGGTGCGCCGCGGGCCACGCGGCCTTCGGGACGTCCTGCAGCAGGTGCTTCCGCCAGCCCCCAGCGCTCAGGTCCTCCAGCGGCGCGGTCGCCTTGCCCGTCACGTCCTCCGCCCAGCTCGCCAGCGAATGGGCGGGCTCGGGCGGCGTCACCATCACCGACTCGAAGTCCACCACGCCGCGCCGGGCCCGGCGCCAGAGCTCCCGGTGCTTCGGCGTCGCGTGCGGCCCGACGTCACCGCCGTGCCCGGGCAGGAAGAACAGGGACGAGGGCGCCACGCCCCGCGCCTCCAGGAACTCCGCCACCGCGCCAAAGGACGAGCCGGACCGCCCCGGCCCCTCGTCCACCACCACGAAGCGGTAGCCCGCGCGCGCCTCCTCCACCAGCCGCGCGGTCCGCTCGGGTGAGAGCGACAGCGTGCGCCGGTAGGGATGCCCACGCGGCCGGACGAAGCACAGCGCCTGGGTGCCCAGCGCCGCGGCCACCACGCCCGCCAGGCTCGCGCCGATGCCGCGGATGCCCACGACGCGCCAGGGGCCGCCCTCCCCGGGCAGCGCCCGGGCCGACGCCAGGTACAACTCCGGATAGAGGCCCTGGAAGGCGTAGCCCCGAGGCACCTTACACCGCACGCGCGGAGGAAGCCCCAACCCGCCCAGCGACTCCAGCGCGCTGCCCACGCGCGACAGGTCCGCGCGGAAGCCGTCCGTCCACGACGCCACCACCGCGTGCCCCAAGGCCAGCAGCGTGGACTCACAGGCGCGCGCCAGCACCGTGTCACCGTCCTCGCCCTGGTGGACCACCTGCTCCGCGTCCAGGACGCCCTGTACCCACTCCCCGGCGCGGATGAGCAGCGACACCAACGCCGCGTGGCGCGTCAGGCCCGGCGGCAGCGCGTCCACCTCCCACCAGGCGCTCGCCAGCGCCCGCGCCTCCGCCGTGGGGTCCACCTCTCGCGGATGTTCTCCCGTCACCAACATCGCGTCGCTCCCTCAGTCCTCGCCCAGGCGGGACAGCGGTGGCGGCTGGGCCAGGTGACTGTGGGCAATGGCGGCCAGGTCCTCCAACCGGGGCACAGGCCACGCGGCCGCATGCCGCTGACGCCAGGTCTCCGCCCACGACATGAAGGTGCGAAGCTGCTCCGTGCTGGGCGACACCTGCCAGCGCCGCTGCTTCGCCAGGGCCAGCGCCTCCAGGGGCGGATGGCCCAGGGCCACCAGGACACAGAGGGCCAACAGCGCGCTGCGCCCCACCCCGTGCTCGCAGTGGATATAGACTTTGTGGCCCTGCGCGAGCTGCTCCGTCACCCACGCGACGCCGTCATCCAGCCGGTCGCCGCGGATGGCGCGGAGGTCCTCGGTGGGCAGGTGCAGCAGGGTTATGCCGTGCTCGCGCAGGACGCGCTCGTCGTCACACGCCTCCACCCGCACATCCACCACGCAGCGGATGCCGAGCTTCGCGGCCAGGTGCTCCGCCGTGTCGATGGGGAAGCGGCCCCCCAACGCCAGCGAGGGCAGCACCCAGTCCAGGTTCAGTCTCCGGGACGGCGCGCTCATGCCCCCAAGGTAGGGCAGCCCGCACGCCGTGGCAGCACCTCCGGGCCTCAAAACCCATACGAAGTGTTTTTCGACCCACCCTCGTGTAAATCCGCTGGAATCTCCACGGGTTACGTCACGACCGGCTGGAAAATCAGGGGGAAAGCAACTTCGGGTCTCAGTCTTCGAGAATAGGTTCAAGACGTACATGCGGCGCCCTCGCGCCCTTCCACACCCCCACGGAGCCCCCCATGAGCAGCAGCTACCGCATCAAGTCGGGCGACACCCTCTCCCACCTGGCGCAGCGCTACAACACCAGCGTCAGCGCGCTGATGAAGGCGAACCCGCAAATCAAGAACGCGGACCTCATCTACGCCGGCAAGTCGCTGAACATCCCGGGGGCTCGGGACACCTTCGAGAGCGGCACGTCCGGCTCCGGCCGCGCGGGCGGCGCCACGGGTGGCAGCGGCGGTTCGCAGGGCGTGCAGGGCCCCGGCAGCTCCGGCCCCGGCATCCGCGGCCCCAAGGGCAGCCCCTTCGAAATCGCGTCGCAGCACCTGGGCAAGAACGCCGGTTCGCTGAAGCTGGAGGGGAACGGCGTGGGCGCGGACATGGAGGACTGGGTCCCCAACAACGTCAACTGCGCCAACTTCGTGTCCGCCGTGCTGGAGCAGGCCGGCCAGATTTCCGACGCGCAGCACGACAACAGCGTGATGGGCCTGATGGCCAAGCTGGACCGGGACCCCAACTTCAAGCGCATCGACCTGAAGGACGCGAAGCCGGGTGACGTGGTCTCCATGAAGACCAACGGCGGCCAGCACGTGGTGATGTTCGCGGGCTGGAAGGACGGCAAGCCGCAGTTCATCGGCTCCAACAACGTCAACTCGGATGGCTCGCAGCGCGTCACCATCTCCAGCATGAACTACCCCATCATGGCCGTGCACCAGTACCAGGGCTGAGCGCCCGCGCAGGCCTGAGCGAGCACCCACGGGGCTCCGCGTCCGTCCTTCCAGGCGGGCCCGGGGCCCCGCTGGCGTTCGGGCCCCCGCCGCGGCGGCTCAGGGCCGGGGCGCCAGCGACAACGCGGCCTGGATGAGCGGGCTGCGCGCCGCGGACCTGCGCCAGGCGGCGTGGACGGTGCCCGTGCCCACGCCCGGCAGCGGCCTGGACACCACGCCCGCCTCGCGCGGCCCGCCCGGGAGGAGCGAGGCCAGCAGCGAGAACCCCAGCCCCGCCGCCACGAAGCCCAGGATGGTCTCCGAGGAGTCCGCCGCGTGCAGCCGCCGGGGCGTGACGCCGGCCCGCGCCAGCGCCGCGAGCTGCAAGTCCCGCAGGTACCGGTCCGTGCTGTAGGCGATGAACGCGTCGTCGCGAAGCTGCTCCAGTTGCACCCGCTGACGCTTCGCCTGCGGGTGATGCGCGGGCAGCACCAGGAAGGGACGGGTGTGGCCCACCTCGCGGGCCTCCACGTCGTCGGGCACCGCGGGCAGGTGGTCCACCACCAGGTCCGTGTCGCCCGCGCGCAGCACGTCCAGCGCGGGCGTCTTGGACTCGAACAGGACGACCTCGATGTCCGGCCGCTTCGCCTGGAGCTTCCGCAGCCACGCGGGCAGCAGGTGCCGCAGCACGTGGCCAGAGGCGTGGATGCGCAGCGTGCCGCCCACCTCGCCCTTGCGCAGCGACTGCACCACGGTGTCCAGCCCTTCGAGGAACGGCGCCACATGCGCGTACAGCGCGCGCCCCTCCGGTGTGAGCACCACGCGGTCCTTGCCCACGCGCTCGAAGAGCGGCACGCCGACCTCCGCCTCCAGCCGCTTCACCTGCTGATGGATGCCCGGCTGCGTAATCGGATACGGGAAGGTGGGCACGGCCCGCGCGTACCCTTCCGCGCGCGCCACCCGGTAGAAGCCCTCGAGCCGCTGGAGCTGAATCATTCACTGCAGGTTATCAATGGCGCTTGGATTAGTTCCATGCGCTTTGCGGTGGAAAGGCGCATGGTTCCTCCTGTCAGCGAGCACGGCTCGCCCACGAGGAGGAAGTCCACATGGCCCGCGCCACGCCGAAGGTTGTCGTTGCCCACAGCACCGCCTGGGTTGCCCAGACCTGGCTCTCCTTTGTCCTCTCCGTCGGCGTGACGGCGGTCGGCATCTGGAACCTGCCCGTGGACATCTGGGTGAAGTCCTTCCTGGGCATGGGCCTGCTCTTCACCGTCGGGTCGACGTTCAGCCTGTCGAAGACGGTGAGGGACCAGCACGAGATGGAGCAGCTCGGCACGCGGCTGGACGAGGCGCGCGTGTCCCGGCTCCTCTCCGAGCACGACCCGCTGGCCCCGCCCAAGCTGTGATGAATCAGGGCGCGCCGCGGCCCGCGTGCAGGCACGTCACCGCTTCATCCAGCAGCGCGAGCGCCGCGTCCGACCAGCCCCGCAGCTTCATGCGCGGCGACACCGGCGAGGTGAAGGGGATGAGGCCGGCGACGGCGGCGTCCTCGATGAGCTGAGCCTGCTGCTCGGGGTTGAGCTGGGCCCAGCGCTTCTCGCGGCTCACGCCCTTGCGCCAGTCGTAGCCGTCCCCGGACCACTGGGCGGCCAGCGCCGCGCTCAGGTAGGCGGTGCCGCCGTGCTGGTGCTGCCACACGTGCGTCAGCTCGTGGACGAGCAGGCCGAAGTCCACGCCCCCGCTCTGGGGCGGGACGAAGACGGTGTCGCCGTGCGCGAAGGCCCGCCCGGGCAGGCCCAACAGGCCCAGCCGCCCCACCTTCACCCGCACCGCCGCGAAGTCCAGGCTGTCTCCGAAGATGGGCCGCAGGCGGGAGACCTCGTCCTCCGTGAGGCGGCGGCCCGGCGGCTCCAGGCCGACGAGCACCTGCACCGAGCTGAGCACGCGCCCGCCCATCATCAGCACCGCGTCCGCGGGGAGCTGCGCCACGCGCGTCAGGCCCTGGCCCAGCCGGGGAATCCCCTCGCGAGGCCGGCCACGCGCGCAGTGCGCCACGCCGCCGCCCATGGACCTCAGCACCACGCCCACGCTGCGAGCCACCCCCACCGACGCGCTCGTGGCGCCGGTGAGCAGGCCCCGGCCCGCATCCACCAGCCGCTCGGAGAAGGTGCCCGCGGGGCTCATGCCATGCGCCTCAACGCCCCGCCGCCATGGCGCGCAGCCCGGAGAGCCCCATGACGGACTCCACCAGCGTGCGCAGCGCGCCCGGACGCCACGGACGGGACAGCGCGAAGTGCGTGAGGCTGGAGGCGCTGTAGGCCGCGGCCACCTCGGGACGGAAGTGCGACGACACGAGGATGCGCGGCCCCGCCAGGTCCCGCTCCACCAGCCGCGCCAGGAAGGTCGGCACGGCCGCCCGCTCCACGGAGTCCAGGTCCACGATCACCGCCTCCGGCACCACGCCCAGGTCCATCCTTCGGTCCGCCGACGCGATGCCCAACGTGGGGACCAGCTCGAAGTCTGACGCCAGCTCGCGGCCCATGGCCAGCCGGAACAGCGGCTCCTCCGACACGAGCATCACCCGAGGCCCCTTGGGCGCGCTCCGGTGACGCCGTGCGGGCGCGGGCGCCGGCTCGATGGGAAGACGCAGTGCGCCAGCCTCCACCAGGTGGCGGGCATCGAGGAGGGACTGCGCACGGCGAATCAGGGGGGCGGGGGCGCTGGACACAACGCGACAATAACCAGCAATAGCGGAAATATCAATCTTTGCTTCAATTCCTGGGAACAGTTCCTGAGTTCCTGGACCTCCAAACCCGTGACGTTGGGCATCTTGAAACGCCCGTTCAGTGGGTCAGAGGTAACACCTATCCAGGTGTATCGGGTATATAAAGACCCACTTACCTCCTCTGAGCTGAGCGCGCGCACCGCTGCTGGAGTGGCCGCGCGTCCATGAACACCCTGCGCGCGCCTGCGCCCCTGGCGCCTCCCTGCCCCACCGGGCAAGGCGGCTGCCCGCGACGCTCACTCGAACTCGAGCGCGCGCTGGAAGTCGGCCGGGTTGGAGGCCGCGCTCTGCGCCGTCTCCAGGGTGATGAGCCCCTCCCGGTAGAGCTGCGTCAGGTGCTGGTCGAAGGACTGCATGCCGAACATGTCGCGGCCCTTCTCGATGACGTCCTTCAGCTCGTTGGCGCGGTCGTCGCGGATGTACTGCTCCACCGTCTTCGTCTGCACCATGATTTCCAGCGCCACCGTGCGGCCCTTGCCGCTGGCCCGGGGCAGCAGGCGCTGCGACACCGTGGCCTTGAGGCAGTCCGCCAGGCGCATGCGCACCATCGTCTGCTCTTCCGCGGGGAACACCGACACCAGGCGGTTGATGGTGCGGGACGCGTCCGTGGTGTGCACCGTGGAGAGCACCAGGTGGCCCGTCTCGGACGCCTTGAGCGCGATGTCGATGGTCTCCGTGTCGCGCATCTCGCCCACGAGGATGACGTCCGGGTCCTGGCGCAGCGCCGCGCGCAGGGCGATGGCGAAGCTCTGCGTGTCCGGACCAATCTCCCGCTGGGAGATGGAGGACTTGATGTTCTTGTAGATGAACTCGATGGGGTCCTCGATGGTGAGGACGTGCAGGTTCTCCGTGCGGTTGATGTGGTCAATCATCGACGCCAGCGTGGAGCTCTTTCCGGAGCCCGTCGCGCCCGTCACCAGCACCAGCCCGCGCTCGTTGCCGGCAATCTTCTTCAGCACCTGCGGCAATCCCAGCCCGTCAATGGTTGGGATTTCATCCGGGATGATGCGCAGGATGCACGCCAGCGAGCCCCGCTGCCGGTAGATGTTCACCCGGAAGCGCGCCACGCCCGGCAGGCTGTAGGACGCGTCGCACTCCTGCAGCGTGTCGATCTGCTTCTTCACCTCGGGGTCCGACACGACATGGAACGCCACCTGTCGTGTGTGGTCCGCGTGAAGCTTCTCCATCTTCAAGGGCCGGAGCGCGCCATTGACCCGGTAGATGGGCGGGTCTCCCGGCCTGAAATGGATGTCCGATGCACCGTTCTGCACACCGACCGCGAGCAGCTTGTTGAGCGTTGCCAGATCCAGGGGAGTGACCCTCTTCAGCTAGGAAGGTCCCGGATTCTAGGCGGATACTCAACACTTGCACATGGTGTGCAATCAACCCGGGGCGGGCACCAAGGTCAGCTCGGCAATCTCAGGCGAGGGCCCCAACCGGAGCGGCGGCCCCCAGTAGCCCGTCCCTCGGTGGGTATAGACGCGCACCCCGGCGATGGTGGCCAGTCCGCGCACCACCGGCTGCTGCAGCTTGATGAAGAACATGAAGGGAAACACCTGCCCGCCGTGTGTGTGACCGGAAAGCTGCAGGTCCACCATCACGCCAGACTCCGCCACGCGCAGGGCCGTCCGGGGCTGGTGCGCCAACAACAGACGCGGCACCCCGTGCGGCGCCCCGTGCAGCGCCAGCTCCGGACGGCTGGCATGCGAGGGAATGATGTGGCCCGCGTCATGGTCCGTCACCCCGGCGATGGTGAGCCGCGCTCCGCCGCGCTCCACCACCCGGTGCTCGTTCTGGAGGACGGTGAGGCCCAGGCGCGCCACTTCGGACGCCCAGGCCGGTCCCCCGTGGTAGTACTCGTGATTGCCGGTGACGTAGAAGACGCCCAGGGACGCGCGCAGCTCCGACAGCGGCTTCACCTCGTCCCGCAGCGCGTCCACGGTGCCGTCCACCAGGTCGCCCGTCACCGCCACCACGTCCGGCTGGAGCGCGTTCACCTGCTCCACCACGCGCCGCAGCCAGCGCCCGTCCAGCGTGGGCCCGATGTGGATGTCTGAAATCTGCACCACCTTCAGGCCATGGAGCCCGGGCGCCAGCCCCGCCACCGGCACCGTCACGCGCTCCACCGTCGCCCGGCCCCGCGCGGTGACGAAGGCATACACCACCGCCGGCACCGTCACGCCCACCGCCACCAGGGCCTTGCCGCGCGCCAGGGCCAGCGCATCCATCACCACGCCAGACACGCTGAGGCCCCACCCCACCAGGTCCGCGACCACCACCGCGCTGAGCAGGATGCCGAAGGCGCCCAGCCACACGTAGGACGTCCACTGGAGCGCCTGCGTCCAGAAGGTCGGCTCGCGCCGCGACGCCATCATCCCCACCGGCAGCGACACGAACAGCAGCGCCACCAGCGCGGGCCCCAGCCAGCCCCACGGCGCGGGGAGCTGCGGGCTCAGGAACAGGCGCACCGCGAGGTACGCATGCAGCCCGCCCATCAGCGTGAGGATGCCGCCCAGCGACATCAACCACCGCAACACCAGCGCCAGGGACACCCTGGGCCGGGCCTCCCGCCGCATGCCTGGATTCAGCTCCGCCACGAACGACAACCTCCTTCACCGGTGCCCGCCATGACAGCGCCCGGAGCGCTGGGACATAACGGCTGTCGGGGGCCGCTGCCCGGCAACCCGCCCGCACACCGGCCGGGTCAACGCCTCATCGCGAGCACCACACCTAAGACACGGGCGACGGGTTGGCGAGCCAGCTACGTTCCATCCATGCGAACTTCACATATCTTCACGGCCGCGCTGCTCGCGGCGAGCGCGGCCTGGGCCGAGCCCGTCCAGTACCTGGACCTGAGGACGCCCCGAGTCGCCCTCAACGCGCGCGTCACCGGACAGGACGTCTCCAGCCCCGACCTCCAGCTTGGCTTCAGCGACGAGGCCCTGCGCGGCCGCGCCTTCGGCCTGCCCCTCAACCTCTCGTTCGACGCCGCGCGGATTCGCGGCATCTACGGGAGCGGCCCCGTGGACCTGCGGCTGACGCAGGAACAAGGCGCCCTGCGCGCCAAGGGCACCTTCGGCGGGCAGCTCACCGACTTCCAGGTGACGCCCCAGACGCTCAAGGGCGACGTGGGCCGGTGCAGCTACGAGCTCAAGGCCTCCGAGGACGGCCGCTACCAGGGCTGGCGTTCGTGCCTGGCGGGCCTGGAGAACCCCGTGTCGCTGTCGATTCCGCCCGCCCTTGGCAATGACGACGCCCGGCTCGTGGCCACCCTGGCTTTGATTCTGTCGCGGTAGCCCCGTGAAGGGGCGGTTATGGTGCGCGCCGTTTCCTCACGACGGAGCGCATCCATGACACGCATGCACGAAGTGGACTTCCACATCTACGGCGAGGACCTGCAGTTCGTCGAGGTGGAGCTGGACCCGGGAGAAGCCGCGGTCGCCGAAGCCGGCACCCTCATGTACATGGAGGACGGCATCGAGATGGAGACCATCTTCGGTGACGGCTCGGAGAAGACGGGCGGCTTCTTCGGCTCGCTGCTCGGCGCGGGCAAGCGCCTGCTGACGGGCGAGTCCCTCTTCACCACCGTCTTCCTCAACAAGAGCGGCCGCGGCAAGCGCAAGGTGTCCTTCGCCGCGCCCTACCCGGGCAAAATCATCCCGGTGAACCTGAGCGAGCTGGGCGGCGAGCTCATCGCGCAGAAGGACAGCTTCCTCGCGGCGGCCAAGGGCGTGTCGCTGGGCATCGCCTTCCAGAAGAAGCTGGGCACCGGCCTGTTCGGCGGCGAGGGCTTCATCATGCAGCGGCTCCAGGGAGACGGGCTCGCCTTCATCCACGCGGGCGGCACGCTGCACGAGCGCACGCTGGGCCCCGGCGAGCTGCTCCGCGTGGACACCGGCTGCATCGTCGCGTTCCAGCCCACCGTGGACTACGACATCCAGATGGTGAGCGGCATCAAGACGGCCTTCTTCGGCGGCGAGGGGCTCTTCTTCGCCACGCTGCGCGGCCCCGGCAAGGTGTGGCTCCAGTCGCTGCCCTTCAGCCGGCTCGCGGGCCGCATCCTCTCCGCCTCGCGGCCGGGTGGCGCGACGGGAGAAGGCAGCGTGCTGGGCGGCGTCGGGCTGGGCAGCCTGCTCGGCGACGACTAGCGCTGCCCCGGTGCGCCATCCGTTCGCGGCCCGCGCGGGAAGGTGATGCCCCGCGGGCCGCGCCGCTATCCGCGACGCCGCCGCGACAGGCCGGCCAGCCCCACCAGCAGCGCCCAGGAGCCCACCACGCCCACGGGGGATGCGCCGCAGCCGCAGCCCACGTCGAGCGCCGCGGGCCCCCGCACCTCGAAGCCGGTGGACCGTGAGCGCGCCGGCGCCCGGCTGGAGGTGACGAGGTGCTCCTGCGCCGCCACGCTGTGCGCGCCCACCGGCAGCGCGCGCTCAGGGGGCACCTGATAGCGGAAGGCGCCGGTGTCATCGGCCGTCACCGTGGCGACCTCGCTGCCATCCACCTCGATGACCACCGTGGCGCCCGCCGTCGCCGCGCCCGCGAAGAGCGGCGTGGAGTCCACCACCTCGCCTTCTTCAGGCACCACCAGCACCGGCCAGCCGTCCTCCGGCACCTGGGTGCCGCCGTCTCCTGGCTGCGTCCCCGCGTCCTGCCCGGACGTGCCTGCGTCACCGGACGTGCCTGCGTCACCGGACGTGCCTGCGTCACCGGGCGTGCCCCCGTCCGCCCCGGCTTGGGATTCGAAGCGGCTGGCCTGTGAATACGGGCCGCTCACGCCCGCCTCGTTGTGGGAATGCACGGTGACGAAGTGAGGCCCCGGCGACAGGGGTGTCTCGGCGGGCCACTGGTAACGGAAGCGGCCCGCGCCATCCACGGGGATGATGACCTCGGGGCCGTTGTCCACCTCGATGCCCACCGTCAGCCCGTTGGGCGCGACCCCCGCGAACAGCGGCGTGGTCCCCACCGTCTCACCGTCCTGCGGAATCACCAGGATGGGCTCCACCACCACGCCACCGTCCTCCAAGGTGGCGGCGACGGAGAACGACACGGGCTCGGAGGGCTCGCTGTAGGCCCCCAAGGACTCCGTCACCACGTGGACCGTGTGCATGCCGACATCGAGCGGCGGCTGCGGCGCGGGGATGCCCGCGACGAACAGGCCGTCCGCGCCCGAGCCCACCTGGACCCGTTCGACGCCATCGACGAACACGAGGACGCGAACGCCAGGGTCCGCCCGGCCCTCGAAGCGCGGCCGGTGCGGCAACCCCACCGCTCCGGACACAGGCGAGATGACCGCCGGCATCGTGGGCGTGCGGTAGGCCGTGAGGTACTCCTCGACGAAGCCCTCGGTCCCCACGCCCGCGCCGTGCGTTCCACCATCGGCCGTCGCGACGGTCCCAGCGGAGCCGCCTGGCACGCTCCCAGGGCACGACACCGTCACCCCCTGCAGCAGCATGCCGCCACCACCGCCGCCCCCACCCGGCCCCAGAAGCCAGTCCGGATAGGTGACGTCGCCGCCATTGCCGCCCCCGGCCTTGGCGCTCCCGCAGCCCAGCGACTCCTGCGCGCGAAGGATGAGGACACCGCCCGCGCCACCGCCCCCCGCGCCATCGTCGCCCGGCGTGTGCTCGGCGGCCTGCCCATCCACGGTGAAGCGCCCCGTGCCCGAAATCGCCCGCGCCCGGATGAGCACCGCGCCACCGCCCGCGCCGCCGCCCGAGCCCAGGTCGTCATTGCCCTCCCCCGCGCCACCGCCGCTCCCGAAGACGAACTTCTCCACGAGCGAGTACTGCGCGGGCGCGCCACCCAACCCACCCACGTCCCGCGCCAGGTCCGCCTCCGACGTGCGGCCTCCCACGCCGCCCCGGCCCCCATTTCCACCGCCGCCCCCTCCCGCGTTGTGGCAGTTGCCGCCGCCGCCTTCGCCGGCCACGGAGCCGCGCCCCGCGGCCGTACCGAAGCGGCCCACCCGAAGGCCCTCCCCCTTGTAGGCCCCGCCAGCCTCGGGGGGGACGTCCAGGTCGGTGCAACCGAAGCGCTCCGGGTGGTTGGCGAACGCGCCGCCGCGCAAGCCCATCCCTTGCGCGCTGATGAGGCCCTGGTTCGTCACCGTGCCCGTGGCGAGGAAGGCCACGATGCCACCACTGCGCCCATCCCACGGCCGGGGCACCACGGAGCCCCCGAGCCCACGAGGACGTTCGTGTACTCCGGCACGGTGACGGCCTGCGCCCCGGGCGCGGTGTAGGCCTGCGCCAGGGGCTCGGTGAGGCGCAGCGCGGGCGGCGAGGCCGACACCGCCTCCACGCGCGCCAGCTCCCAGTGGCCCATTCGCCGCAGCGCCAGGGTGCCGCCGTCACTGGCGACCACGGCCTCCGCCGAGCCGCCGCTCTGGTGGAGGAGCACCAGCCCGCCGGCGGTGAAGCCGGAGACGCTCTGGACGGGGACGTCGCGGGCGCCGGCCACCGCGAGGTCCGTCAGCGGCGTGGCGGTGTTGAGCACCCGCCCCTCCGTCGTGACGGACAGCGCGCCATCGCGGCCCGTGCCCAGGCCGAAGGAATCCAGCTCCGCCAGCGCGGGGGACGCCGGGAGCAACACGAGCAGGCAGGTCAGGACGAAGCGCATGCCCCCTCATGCTGCCTCAGAATCCGGGTCTGCCGCGAGTGCGGGGCGCCCTCTGGAGCCTCAGTCCCCCGAAGGGTTCATCAGCGCCCGGCCATTGCGCGGCGCGAAGAAGGGCTGGCGCACCAGCCGCGGCAGGGCGCGCTTGTCCACACACCAGAGCTGGAGCGCGTCCTCCCACTCACCCAGCTCGGCCACCGCGCGCACGTCTGGCGCGTCGCGGTAGAGGCTGTTGAGGTTGTGCACCAGCGAGGACAGGTCCTCCACCTCCCAGCGCTCCGTCACGTCACCGGCCATGACGTGGAGCTCCAGGACGGGGCGCTCCCGCACGTCCACCACCTTGAAGCGGCGGGCCGCGCCGCCCATGGCGGTGGTGAGCGGGCCCACCAGCTCGTCGGCGCGCACGCCGTACCCCACGGACAGGCCGCCTTCGAGCAGCCCCGCGTCGCACAGGCGCAGCAGGGACACATGGGGAGGTTCGCCGCGCGGCAGCAGGGCCGCGGCGGCGGCGCGGTTCTTGAGGAGCCGCTCCCGGGTGAGCACGTCGAGCAAGGGGGCCATCGCGGCCCACAGCCTATCGCTCCTCGCCGCTCCAGTAGTCCACCTCCGCGGAGAGCGGCAGCGTGGTGAACAGGGTGCGGGCCGCCTTGTCCCCGCCAGGGGCACTGCCGGCGGAGATGACCACCTTCTCCGAGTCCGGGTACACCATGACGTCCGGCTCCACCATGGTGGAGAAGGCCAGGTAGCGCAGCGTCTCCGCTCCGTCATTGAGGAGCTGGTGCGCGCCCGTGGGCCCGACGGGCAGCGCCACGTAGTCCCCGGCCTTCACGGCGAGCGTGTCATCGCCCAGGCGCAGCCGGCCCGAGCCGGAGAGAATGAAGTAGGCCTCCTCGTTGGCCAGGTGGTAGTGGCGCGGCCACGCGTGCTTGCCGGGGGGCAGCTCCATGAGGCTGCACCCCAGCTTGCGGCCCTTCGCGGCGGCGCCCAACTGCTTGCGGCGGTACTGCACCCGGGGGCCCTGGGTGACTTCGGTCCAGGGAAGCTCGGGCTCGTGGACGACGTGGGGATGTGAGGACATAAGCAAGGGCTCCTGGTGCTTCGAGGTTCAGGGCCGCGTCGCGAGCAGCGCGAAGACGCGGTGGGGGACGTCGAGCGGGTCCGCGGGGAAGCTCCCCGCGAGCAGGTCCGCGAGCGCGGCATCGAAGCGGCTCACCGTGGCCGCGGGCATGGACGCGCCCACCTTCGCGCTGGCGCGGATGCGGCCCCGCCAGGCCCGGTGGGTGTACGGCACGCTCACGTCGAAGGAGAACGAGGTGAGCTGGGTGAAGCCCGCCTCGGCGGCGTCGCGGAACCACGGGGGATAGACGCCCGAGGACAGACTCAAGGAGACGGAGGGCGTGGGCGCGCCCGGGTTGAAGCGCTCGATGAGCCACTCGGTGGCCTCCACCACGTTGCCGGGCAGCGGCAGCCAGTCGAAGTGGGCGATGACCAGCCGCCCACCGGGGACGAGCAACCGCGCGGCCTCACGCGCCGCGACGGGCCGGTCGAACCAGTGCCAGCACTGTCCCGCGACCACCAGGTCGAACGCCTGCGAGGGCAGGCCCGTGTTCTCCGCGGGCGCCTGCCGGAAGTCGATGTCCAGGCCCATCCCCGAGGCGAGCCCGCGCGCGGCCTCCAGCATGTCCGCGGAGACATCCAGCCCCGTCACCACGGCGCCACGCTGGGCCAGTCCCCGGGCCACCGTCCCCGTCCCCGTGCCCAGGTCCACGGCGCGGAGCCCCTGACGCAGCAGCCCTTCCCTGTCGAGCCGCTCGAAGAAGGCCTCCGGGAAGCCGGCCCGGTGTCTCACGTAGTCCGACGACGTGCGTCCGAAGTCCACCTGCATGACAGGCTCCTCTCCTCGCGCGCACACGTGGGCCACGCCGAGCCGGGGACGTATCGACACGTCGTCCAGTCGAGTCGACAATGGCCTTCGTGGAGGTGCGTGAGACATGAGTAGGCCCAAGGGCGGACGCTCTCAATCTCGATTCGACCATCGACCTGAGGAGGAGCTGGTGACCGCCGCGCGGGCCGCCGCGCTCCTGGGCGTGAAGCGGGCCACGCTCTACACCTACGTGAGCCGCGGGCTCGTGCGCTGCGTGCCGGAGCGCGGCACCAAGGAGAACCGCTATGTGCGCTCGGATTTGGAGCGGCTGAAGGCGCGGCACGACGCCAGGGCGGGACACGCCGCGGTGGCCTCGGGAGCCCTGCGCTGGGGCGAGCCCGTCATCGACTCGTCGGTGTCGCGCGTGGGCGCGGAGGGGCTCGCGTACCGGGGGCACTCGGCGGTGACGCTCGCGGTGGAGGGGCGCGCGTTCGAGGACGTCGCGGAGCTGCTGTGGACCGGCGCGCTGCCCGAGGCGGCGACCCGGTGGCCCTCGCCCGAGCCAGCGTTTCCGCCGTCCGAGCTGGCGAAGCTGCTGCCCCGTGGCACACCGCCCGTGGCCGCGCTGTCTTCCCTGGTGCCGCTCTGGGGCGCACGAGACGCCGTGCGCTTCGCCGCGCCGCCCGAGCAGGAGCGCGCCCGCGCCCGGAGGCTGCTGCGCCAGCTCTCCGCCTGGGTCTGCGTGGCGAACGCGCCGGGGCGGGTGACCCACGCGTTGAACGAGCCCACCGTGGCGCAATCCCTGGCACGCGCCTGGAACACCCGCGTGAAGCGCGCGCCGGCGCTGCTCGACCGCGCGCTGGTGCTGTGCGCGGACCACGAGCTCAACGTGTCCACGTTCGCCGCGCGCGTGGTGGCCTCGTCCGGCGCGGACCTGTACGCCTGCCTGAGCGCCGCGCTGGCCGCGCTGTCGGGCCCCAGGCATGGCGGCGCCTGCGACCGGGTGGAGGCGCTGCTCGTGGAGGTGGGACGGCCGGAGCGCGCCGCGGAGGTCATCCGGGAGCGGCTGCGGCGCGGCGAGGTCATCACCGGCTTCGGCCATCAGCTCTACCCCGACGGAGACCCGAGGACACCGCCCCTGGTGGAAGCCGCCCGGGCCGTCAACTCCGAGGCGCCAGGGGTCCGCATCGCCAGCGCGGTGATGGACGCCATGCGCGCCGCGGGGCACCCACCGCCGTCCGTGGACTTCGGGCTGGTGATGCTCGCCGCGGCGCTGGGACTGCCTCCAGGCGCGGGCGCCACGCTGTTCGCCGTGGGGCGCTCCGCGGGCTGGGTGGCCCATGTGCTGGAGCAGCGAGAACAGGGCCATCTGCTCCGCCCCCGGGCGCGCTACGTGGAGCCGGCACCACGCCCCACGGGAGGCCAGGCACCCGGCGGTGCGTGACGCACTCCGTGAGGGCCACGCGGCACGGCCTCGCGAGACAGGCTCCTGCGGCACCGCGCCCTCATGCGGTAGCGGGCCGGGCGCGCCATTCCGCGCCCGCGACGCAGAGGCGCACCGCCTCTGTCGCCTGCCACGCACCGGGCGAAGTCCGTGGTTGGAAGCCCGCACGCGGAAGGGGAGACTCCCGCGCCGTGGACACTCGACGCGTTTATCCCCGTTTCGCCATCGCCTCGCTGCTGGGCAACGTCGCCTTCCTCGCCTCGTGGGGCGTGGTGCTGATGCGCCCCTCCGGCTGGCAGGTGGTCGGCCCGCTCCTGCTCCTCATGTTCCTGGTCCTGCGCGTCGGAGGCATGTGGTTCTTCGCCTCGAAGCACCCGCCGGAGGAGCGCCCGCGCATGCGCCGCACGGCCACCTTCACCACCGTGCTGGCCCTCATCGCCGTGGGCATCTGGGTCTACACGGTGCTGCAAGGCCCGCGCGGCTTCTGAGCGACACGGAGCCCCGGCCCTGAAACGGCTCGCGGGCGCCGCCTCCAGACCGAAGCGTCCGGAAGCACAGCGCCCGCGATGACCGGAGTGGACGGACGAACCGCTACACGTTGAAGCGGAAGTGCATGCAGTCGCCGTCCTGCACGACGTACTCCTTGCCTTCCACGCGCAGCAGGCCCTTCTCCTTCACGGCGGACTCACTGCCCAGCTTCACCAGGTCCTCCCAGCGCATCACCTCGGCCTTGATGAAGCCGCGCTCGAAGTCGGAGTGGATGACGCCGGCCGCCTGCGGGGCCTTGTAGCCCTGGTGGATGGTCCAGGCGCGGCACTCCTGCTCGCCCACGGTGAAGTAGGTCCACAGGCCCAGCAGCTTGTAGCCGGCGCGCACCACCTTGTGCAGGCCGGGCTCGGACAGGCCCGCGCTCTCCAGGAAGCCCGGACGCTCGGTCTCCGGAAGCTGCTGGATTTCGGACTCCAGCGCGGCGGCGAGCACCACCACCTCGAAGCCCTCCTTCGCGGCCATCTCCCGGACGGCCTTCACGTGGGGGTTGGCGTCCTCCTTGCCCAGCTCCCCCTCGCCGATGTTCGCCACGTACAGCACGGGCTTGTCGGTGAGCAGGAACAGGTCATGGATGACGGCGCCCTCCTCCTCGGTGAGCTTCTGGGCGCGCACGGTGATGCCGTTGTCCAGGCCCGCCTTGATGCGGTCCAGGAGCGCCACCTCGGCCTTGGCCTCTTCACCGACCTTGCCGCCCACCTTGGTGTTCTTCAGGGTGCGCTCGCGGCGCTTCTCCACGGTCTCCAGGTCCTTGAGGCACAGCTCCGTGTCGACCACGTCCCGGTCCCGCACCGGATTCACCCCGCCCTCGACGTGGGTGACGTTGTCGTCCTCGAAGCAGCGCAGCACGTGGAGCACCGCGTTCACCTGGCGGATGTTGCCCAGGAACTGGTTGCCCAGGCCCTCGCCCTTGGACGCGCCGCGCACCAGGCCGGCGATGTCCACGAACTCCAGCGAGGTGGGCACCTTCTTCAGCGGCTTGATGAGCGCGGACAACTGGTCAAGGCGGTCATCCGGCACGGGCACCACGCCCACGTTGGGCTCGATGGTGCAGAAGGGGTAGTTGGCCGCCTGCGCGCCCGCGGCCGACAGCGCGTTGAACAGGGTGGACTTGCCGACGTTGGGCAGCCCGACGATGCCGATGGAAAGACCCATGGTGATTCCCTGGAACACGCGCGCCGGGGGGCGCGCTTCCCCAGAAGGGGATTAGGCGGTGCGGCGGACGGCGCCGGAGGCGCTGGTGCCGTTCAGCGGCAGGCCCTGGACGAACTGCTCGGCCAGCGCGCGCTGCTTGCTGTCGTCCATGCGCTCGCTGATGAGCTTGCCGGCCACTTCCATGGCCAGGTCCACCGCCATGGAGCGGACCTCGGCGATGGCCTTGGCCTTCTGCTCGTCAATCTCGCGACGCGCGCTCAGCTTGAGCTCCTCGGCCTCCTTGCGGCTCTTGGCCATGAGCTCCTCGCGGAACTTCTCCATCTCCTGCGTGTTGCGGCGCATCATCTCCGCGGCCTCGCGGCGGGCCTCGGCGATGGCCGTCTTCTGGTCGGCCAGCAGCTTCTCCGCCTCGGCGCGCTCACGCTTGGCGCTCTCGATGGAGCTGGCGATCTGCTTCTCGCGCTCCTCCACCAGCGACAGGATGGGGCCCCAGGCCTTCGCCTTCAGGACGATGGCGACGAAGATGAAGGTGACGAGGGTCCAGAAGATGAGGCCCGGTTGGACCTTCACGAGGCTACTGGCGGCGAGGACAGAGGGCAGGAACATGGCGGGATGTCCAGCGTGAGGGAGGGAGACTGCGAAGACGTCGGTTGCTGCGGCCGGAGCAGCCGGCACCCGGGGCAAGACACCCCGCGGGCACCGGCGGCCTTCCGGCGATGACTCGACCTGCGCTCGACCTAGACCTTGGTGGCGAGCAGGATGCAAACGACCAGCGCGAACAGCGTGGCGCCTTCGATAAGGGCCGCCGCGATGATCATCGTGGTGCGGATGTCGCCGCCCGCGGCCGGCTGACGGCCCGTGGCGTCCATGGCGGCGGCGGCCAGCTTACCAATGCCGAGCGCGGCACCGATGATGGAGAGACCGGCACCCAGACCGGCGGCGAGGAAGGCAAGAGCGAGGTTCGTCATGGGAACACTTATTCTTTCGTAGCGTGGACCCGCTTGTGGGGGGGTCGTGATGTCCCTTTAGGACTACCTCCGGCGGCCTTTCGAACCGCCGGGTCTTCTGCCGGGGCGCCGTACCGCCGCGCCCCGCTAACTTGGTCGGAGGCCTAGATGTGGTGCGCCTTGCCGTGGTCGTGGCTGGGGCCCACCTCGGACGCGTGGCCGTGGTCGTCATGGTGGTGGCCCATGGCCACGCTCATGCCGATGAACAGCGCCGACAGCATCGTGAAGACGTACGCCTGCACGAAGGCCACGAAGAGCTCGAGCAGGTAGATGGCGAAGGCGAAGGGCACGCTCACCGCCGCCACCGCCGGGTGGCCGAGGATGAAGATGAGGCCCAGGAGGAAGAAGAGGACGATGTGGCCCGCCAGCATGTTGGCGAACAGACGCATCGTGAGGGCGAAGGGCTTGGTGAACAGGCCCAGCACCTCCACCGGAATCATGATGGGCCACAGCCAGGGCGCCACGCCACCCGTCAGGTGCTTCAGGTAGCCGCCCAGGCCCGCCGCGCGGATGCCGGCAATCTGGGTGATGACGAAGGTGCACACCGCCAGCGACGCGGTGACGGCCAGGTTGCCGGTGGCGGTCGCCATCCAGGGAATCAGGCCCAGCAGGTTCATGAAGAGGACGAAGAAGAACGCGGTGAGCAGGTAGGGCACGTAGCGGGGGCCCTCCTCCTTGCCGATGTTCTTGATGGCCAGCTCGTCACGCACGAACAGCACCAGCATCTCGATGATGTTGGCGCCCGCGCCGCGCGGCACCAGCTTCGTCTTGTCCCGGTTGCCCCAGGTGAACAAGGTGGCCAGCAGCAGCAGCGCGGCCAGCCACATCATCACGGTGTGCTTGGTGAGGGAGACGTCCAGGCAGCCTTCCGTGAAGCCCGGAACCTCCTGGCCGTGGTCCGTCATCCGCAGCTCGCACCCGTTGGGCTTCAGCGGGATGAGCCACTGGGGGAAGTCCAGCGCGTGGATGGGGCTGCCCAGCGGGACTTCAATCTCCAGGTAGGGCGAGTCCACGACGTGGTGGAGGATGTACCCCGGCACGTCGTCTTCCGACCCCGCGGCCCACGCCGTGGCAGCGAACAGACTGGCGAACAGCACCATTGCCTTGCGCATCACTCGTCTCCGCCCGCCGATTCCTTCGACGCGGCCATCACGTAGCTCACTTCAATCCACTGCAGCGCGAAGTAGACGCCGAAGAACCCGGCGATGAACGGCACCGCCGCCATGCCCCGCGTCACCACGCCCAACAGCCCCGCCAACACGCCCACGGCCCGAAGGCCAAAGATGATTCCGACCACCTTCAGCGCGGCGTTGAGGTCCTGCCGCACCGCCCGCCGCTTCAGCACCAGCGCCACCGCGCCCGTCACCGTCGCCAGCCCCACGCCCCACAGCGCGGAGACGCGGTCCTCCACCACCTGCGGCATCAACGCCGCCAGCGCCAGGCCCACCACCGCCACGCCACCCGCCAGCGCCGCATGACTCCGGAAGGAGTCCGTCCCGCTACCGCCGCCCCGCGCCGTCACTTCCGTTTCCCCAGCCGGGCCATCTCATGGAGGAATCCATAGAAGCCCACGCAGATGCCCACCAGGCTCAGCACCACCATCAGCCAGGGCCCTGTCCCCAACCTCTTGTCCAGCCAGTAGCCGCCCAGCACGCCCACCACCGCTCCCCCTACCAGCTTCCACACCGCCGCGACGTAGGGTTGCGCCGCCCGCATCTGCCGGGCCGTCTCCCCCAGCTCGCTGCCATCCGAACCGCCCGGTTTCCGGGGCTCCTTCACTTCCATTCGGACGCCTCCCCAAACCCCGGGAAACCCTCGCTTTTCCAACCCCACCAGACCCAACCCCGCTACGCGCGGGCGCCGCTTAACACCGAACACGCGGCACACGCAACCGGTACCATGGGCGGCGGTCCCCCGGCCCCCAGTCGCGATTGCCGCTTCGGCAAGCTCAGCTACCGCCGATCTGCCCCGCCTGGTGGAGGCACCCGCCCCGGAGCCCCCCGCACCGAGGGGCGCGCCGGGCTCCGCGCAGGCAGCGGCCCCCGGTCGCGGGCCACCGTGTGGGGCGGGGACTGCCTGCCCCACCGCCCAGGTGGCCAGCCTCCGGGCGGTGGCCACCCCGCTCCTCGGCGCCTGGGAGCCAGCGTCGCCAGCTTGCACCCGATACGCGTCAACCCACCGTGATTCTTCTTTGGAGGACTCCATGCCGAAGCCGCTCGTGCTCACGTCCCCCCGCTTCAAGGACGGCGACCTCATCCCCATTGCCTACACGGGCGAGGGCGACGACGTCTCGCCGCCCCTGCAATGGACGGGCATGCCGGCCGGGACGAAGAGCCTGGCCCTCATCGTGGAAGACCCGGACGCGCCAGACCCGCGCAACCCGCAGATGACCTTCTCCCACTGGGTCGTCTACAACATCCCACCTTCGGCCCAGGGGCTGCCGGAAGGCGCCACGCCGGACGTGCTGCCGGAGGGCGCCCGGCAGGGGCAGAACGACTTCCGCCGCCAGGACTACGGGGGCCCCATGCCGCCCATCGGCATGCACCGGTACTTCTTCCGCCTGTTCGCGCTGGACACGGTGCTGCCGGACCTGGGCCGGGCCTCGCGCACCCAGCTCCGGGAGACCATGGCGGGCCACATCCTGGGCGAGGCGGAGCTCATTGGCCTGTACACCAAGGTCCACCACCGCGGCGCGGAGCCCTCCGGGGCGTCCCCCGCCTGACGCGGCACGGGGGCCCCTCCAGGCCTGGAGCCCCGGGCTCGGCTGCCTCACGCGGCCGGGCCCGTTGTCCTACGGGTAAGCCGCAGCGACGGCGCCACGTTGTGGGATGGTGGGCGAAGTGGCGGTGGGGTGATTTCGCGGGGCCTGTCAGCGGTGGAAGAGTCAGGCCGCCGTGAAAACCGCCGCCGAAGCCGGGGCTGCCTACGGCCCCTTCGATGCCATGTCCGTGGGTGTGTGCGTCATCCGTGACGGGCGCTTCGTCTATGTGAACGAGGCGCTGGTGACGATGTCGGGCCACCCGCGCGAGGCCGTGCTGGGCGAATACGCCACGCTCCTGGTCCCCCCCGCGAGCGCGGAGGAGCTGGACGCCAGGCACGCCCGGCGCAAGCGCGGCGAACCCGTCCCCACCACCTACGAGACGCTGCTGCGCTCCCCCGAGGGAGAGCGGCGCGTGGAGCTGACCGTCATCCCCAGCGGCTTGGAGTGGGTGGTGCTGGTGCGCGACGTGTCGGCGCGAGCCCGGCGGCGCAGCGTGCTTCAGCGGCTGGCGGAGCTGGGCGCGAGCCTGCCCTCGCTTCGCACCGAGGGCGAGGTGCTGCGGCGGATGTTCTCCGGCGTGGAGGAGCTGGAGCTGGCCTGCGCCTGGCTCTCTCCGGAACGGCTCGGCGTCCGGCTGGGCCAGACGTTCGTGCCGCCCGGCATGGTGCCTCCGGAGGCAGCGGCCTTGAGCGGCCGGTGGGTGCGGGACATCGTGGGACAGTGGCCGCCCCTGCTGAAGCGCGCCTGGCGCGATGGCGCGGCCTACACGGACGAACTGCCCCAGGAAGCGGAGCGCTTCCTCCGGGGCGCCCGGGGGGCGCTGGTGCGGCAGGGCCTCCAGCGCGCCGGGCAGACGCGCGCCATCGCGGTGCGCGTCGACGTGGAGGGCCAGCCCCGGGCGGTGCTCGCGTTGGTGGCGGACTGGCTGCGCGAGGAGGAGCTGCCGCCGGTGCGGCTGTTCGGCGCGCAGGTCTCCGCGGCGCTGGACGCGGCGCTCACCATCTCCCGCTTGTCCGCGCAGAACACGGCGCTGGCGGCGCTGAACCGGCTGGCCTCGGTGACGGCCTCCGCGCCGCACGCGCAGGCCCTGTTCGCGCCGGGCACCGACGAAATCGCCGGGCTGCTGGGCTGCGACGCGGTGGCGGTGCTCCTGCCCGCGGACGACGGCGAGGTGGAGCTCGCGTACGCGCGGGGCCTGGACCTCCAGACCTCGGAGGACTTCACGCGGCGCTGGCGGGGCGAAAGCCTGTGCGTCCAGGCGCAGCGGGAAGGCGTCCCGCTGGAGCGCGAGGTGGAGTCCTGCCCGGAGGACCTGGGCGAGGAGCTGCGCCGGCAGGGCTTCCGCACCGTGGTGGTCGTCCCCCTGCGGGTGCGCTCGCGCGGCGTGGGCACGCTGGCCGCCCTCTTCCGCGAGCGCCGGCCGCTCACGCCGCTGGAGCGGGAGACGCTGCAGGCCATGGGCAGCCACTTCGCGGCGGCCATTGAATCCCACCGGCTGCTGCACGAGCTTCGCGGCCGCGCGGAGGACCTGGCGCTGCTGCACGAGGTGGCCAAGGCGATGGCGGCCACGCTGGAGCTGGACACGCTGCTGCACATCGGCGCCACCAGCCTGGCGCGCATCGTGGACACGTCGGAGGCCTACGTGTTCCTGCCGGATGGCCCGGGCGAGCGGCTCCAGCCCCGCGCGATGACGGGCGCCTCCCCGGAGCTGCGCGGGCATGCCCTGCCGCTCATCCCCGCGGATGCATCGCTCGCGTCCGTGGCGTTCCACACGCGCGAGGTGGTGATGGTGGAGGACGTCCGCTCCGACCTGCGCGTCAACGAGGAGGTCCGGCTGCTGCCCGGCGCGCGGGCGTTCCTGGTGCTCCCCCTGGTGGTCCACGAGCGCCCCATGGGCGTGATGATGGCGGTGGAGACACGGCGCCCCCGGCGCTTCACGCCCGCGGAGGTGGAGCGGGCCAGCGCCATCGCCAACCAGCTGGCCCTGGCGCGCGAGGGCGCCCGGCTGGTGGAGGACCTGCAAGCCAGCTACGTGGAGCTGGCCCGCACCCAGGCGCAGCTCGTGCGCCGCGAGCGGCTGGCCGCGCTGGGCGAGCTGTCCGCCGTGGTGGCCCACGAGGTGCGCAACCCGCTGGGCGCCATCTTCAACTCGGTGGCGTCCCTCCGCCGCATCGTCGGGCCGGACAGCGCGGCGGTGCCGCTGCTGGACATCGTCGGGGAGGAGTCGGACCGGCTCAACCGCATCGTCGCGGACCTGCTCACCTTCGCGCGGCCACCCGCGCCGCCCCCTTATGCCGTGCCGCTGTCGCCGCTGGTGGAGGACGCGGTGCGGGGCGCGCTGGCGGAGGCCCCGGGCCAGGTGCGCGTGGAGATGGACCTGGCGGAGGATGTCCCCTCCGTGACAGTGGACGAGCGGATGATGCGCCAGGCCTTCCTCAACCTCGCCATCAACGCCGTACAGGCCATGCCCCAGGGCGGCATGCTGCGCGCGAGCGTCCGGCGGGCGACAGGGACACCGGAAGTCGAAGTGCAGTTCGCCGACAGCGGGCCGGGCATCTCTCCCGACGTGCGCGCGCGCATCTTCGAGCCCTTCTTCACCACCAAGGCCAAGGGCACGGGGCTGGGGCTGGCGGTGGTGAAGCGCATCATCGAGTCCCACCAGGGCCGCGTGGCCTTGGAGTCCCAGCCGGGCCAGGGCACCACGTTCCGGCTCTATCTCCCGTTGGACACACCCGGCATGGCGGCGCACGAAGGTTGGTAACGCACTTGAAGCTCGCGCGTCCGGGGCCCAAATCCCCTCGCGAGGAGCAGGAATGCACCGCCATGCCGCCGTCTTCGGAATCCTTGTCAGTCTGAGCACCTTCACCGTCCAGGCCCAGGCGCCCACGCCTCCGGACGAGCCTCGGGTGCAACTGAAGTTCGTGGGGGAGATGGGCTTCCTGGACGTGCTGGCCCACAGCCTGCGCCAGGGCAGTGACGGCACCCTGTTCCGTTACACGGACGACGGTGGACAGACCAACCTCTACAACTTCATGCGGCTGTCGGCCGAGCTGACGTTGAAGGGCCGGCACTCGGTGGTGTTCCTCTACCAACCGCTGGCCATCGACACGCAGGTGGTGCTCAAGCGGGACGTGCGCATCGACGCGCTGGACTTCCCGGCGGGCACGCCGCTGGACGTGGGCTACAGCTTCCCGTTCTACCGGGCCAGCTACCTGTATGACCTGCTGTCCGGACCAGACCGGGAGCTGTCCGTCGGTGTGTCGCTGCAGCTCCGCAACGCGAACTACGTCTTCACCTCCGCGGACGGCACGCTGCGGCGGACCGCGCGGGACGTGGGGCCGGTGCCGCTGCTGAAGGTGCGCGGGCGCTGGGGCCTGGGCGGCGGCTGGTGGCTGGGCTTCGAGGCGGACGGCAGCTACGCGCCCACGGCCATCATCAACGGCGACAGTGACTCCAACACCACGGGCGCGCTGCTGGACGCGTCCCTGCGCGGGGGCGTGCGCATCACGGAGAACGTGGATGCGTTCCTCAACCTGCGCTACCTGGGCGGCGGCGCGCGCGGCACGTCGGACGATGACGAGGAGCAGTTCGGCGACGGCTTCACCAGCAACTGGATTGACACCGCCACCATCAGCCTGGGCTTCAGCTACCGGCTGCCGTGGGGGAGCTGACGCTCCGAGCAGGACTCAGGACAGGGCCCACGCCAGCGCGAGCCCCAGGGCACACGCGCCCGTGAAGAGCCCCGCCGCGAGCCAGGCGCGCCTTCCGAGGCGCCAGATGCCGGAGGGCTTGTCCGCCTCGGGGATGGGGAGCGCCTCGTCCCCGGTGATGGCGCGGACCAACTCCAGGCGACGGGCCTCCACGGCCGCCGCGTCCACCGACTGGGAGATGTCCACGCCGAAGCCCACCTGCGTCTCGCGGGTGGCCCGGCGCTGCGCGTGGAGCGCCCTGGAGGGGTTCACCTCGGTCACGGTGACGTCCTCGGATGCCGTGGCACGGGCGGTCTCGTTGCGAGCGGCCTCCGCCCGTTCAAGGGCGACCATCAGCTTCGCGGCGTCAACGGCCTCGGTGGCCGCGGCGTCTCCGGCCGTGCTGGCGCCGTTCGCGGATTCCCCCGCGGGAGAGGGGATGCCCGGGCGCTGCGCCTCCGCGGGTGCGGGCCGTGGCTCGCCGCCCCCGTGGGACTGCGAGGCGACCTGATTGCCCGCGGCCAATCGGGCGCGCTCGGGCTGAACGACGGTGGTCTCCTCGTCCGCGTCGCCGGGTGCGCTCGCGGCCGTGCCTCGCGCGGGATGAACGAGCGTGGACTCACCATCACCGGGAGCGGCAGCGGGCATTCCATCCGCGCCAGACCTGCGCCCCGGTTGAACGACGGTGGCTTCATCGTCGGCGTCGTGGCGCGCGCTCGCGGGGCCACCGGGGTCGGCGCTGGGCGGTCCGCGGGGTGTCCGCGAGGCGCCGCCTTCCACCACGGTGGACTCGTCCTCCGTGCCATACAACGCTGTGCCGACTCGCCCGCTGACGGCCTGGAGCGTATCGGGCGGCCGCTCAGCGGCCCCGCGCACCGTCGTTTCGTGCCCTTCCTCGTCTGCACCCTGCCCTGAAGTGGACGGCCTTGCGCCGCCTCCATGCACCGTGGCTTCGAGTCCTTCCTCGTCCGCACCCTGCCCGAGAGGGGACGGCCTCTCACGGACACCACGGACTGTTGCTTCGGCCGCATCTGCACCGCGCGCGGCGGGAGCGCCGCGCACCGTGGCTTCGCCCTCGTCCGCGTCGCCACCGCGCGCGTCGGGAGCGCCCTGCGCCTTCGCGCCATCCGCGTCCCCCTGCTCGGCGGGGACGAAGTCCTCGGGCGCGTCGATGCCGCCGTGCTCGAAGGCGAGCGCGGTGGGGGGCGCCAACACGGTGGCCAGCGCTGGCTCGGTGAGCGCACGGGAGCGCGGCTCGCGCAGCAACTCCCGGAGCACGAGCTCCTCCGCCTTCTTCTCCCGAGGGAACGCGGCCGCGATGACCTTCGCGAGCTCCGCATCCCCCACGTTGGGCGCCAGCTTCGCCTTCATCCGCGCCAGCTCCGCGCCCATGGCGGCCGCGTCCGGGAAGCGGTTGTCGGGCTCGGAGGCCAGCGCGCGCATCAGGAACGCGTCCACGCTGGCGGGCACGCCCTGGCGGAAGTGCCCCGCCGGCTCCCACTGCGGGTACGCCGCGCGCCGCCACCGCTCCACCGGATCGCCCCGCTGCGCCAGCGGCCGCCACGCGAACAACTCCCACAGCAGCGCGCCCACCGCGTACACGTCCGCGCGCCGGTCCACGAAGCGCTTCCGCGCCTGCTCCGGCGCCATGTACGTCAGGTTCCCAATCACCACCCGGGGCGCCGTCTGCTGCTCCTTCAGCGTGGACTGCGCCGCGCCGAAGTCGATGATCTTCACCTCGCCCGCGTAGCTGATGCACACGTTCGCGGGAGACAAATCCCGGTGGACCAGGTGCAGCGGGTGGCCGTTCTCGTCCGTCGCGTCGTGCGCGTAGGCCAGGCCCTCGCAGAGCCGCTGCCCCAGGTGGAGCAGGATGCCCAGCGGCAGCGTCCGCCCGAGCTGCCGCAGCCGGTACGTCAGCCGGCTGAGCGTCTTGCCCTGCACGTACTCCATGGACAGGTAGAGCTGCCCGTCCACCTCGCCCATGGCGTACACGCGCGCGATGTTCGGGTGGTGCAGCCGCACCACCACGCGGGCCTCGTCCCGGAAGCGTCCGGCGAACTGCGGGCTCGCCATGAGCTGCGGCAGGACCTTCTTCACCACACAGGCGCGGCGCGGCGACTCCTCGCGCGCGAGGAACACCTCTCCCATGCCCCCGGCGCCAATGCGGCGCGCGAGGGTATAGGGACCGAAGCGAACGGGCCCCTCGAGGGGCGCGGGCTCAACCGGTCTTGCCAAGCGAACGGAAGGCCTTTCTCGCCGCCGCGAGCACGTGCGCGACTTCCGGCTCGCCAATGGCCAGCGACACGAACGCCGCCTCGAACTGGCTGGGCGGCAGGTAGACACCTTCGTTCAACATGGCGTGGAAGAACTCGCCGAAGCGCGCCGTGTCCGCCTGCTTCGCGCTGGTGTAGTCGTAGACGGGCTCACCGGTGAAGAACACCGTGAGCATGCTGCCCACGCGGTTGATGGTGACGGGCACCTCCGCGGCCTTCGCCTCGGCGAGCAGCCCGACCTCCAGCATGCGGCTCACCTCCTCCAGCCGCGCGTAGGTGCCGGGCGCCGCCAGCGCCTTGAGGCACGCCAGGCCCGCCGCCACCGCCACCGGGTTCCCGGACAGCGTGCCGGACTGGTACACCGGCCCCGCGGGCGCCACCTTCTCCATGATGTCGCGGCGGCCACCGTACGCGCCCAGCGGCATGCCCCCGCCCACCACCTTGGCCATGGTGGTGAGGTCCGGCTTGAGGCCGTACAGCTCCTGCGCGCCGCCACGGGCCAGGCGGAAGCCCGTCATCACCTCGTCCAGCACCAGCAGCACGCCGTGCTTCTGGCAGAGCGCCTGCAGCCCTTCGAGATAGCCCGGCCTGGGCACCAGCACGCCCATGTTGCCCACCACCGGCTCGATGATGGCGCAGGCGATGTCCTGGCCCTTCTCCGCGAAGATGCGCTCCACCGCCGCCAGGTCGTTGAACGGCGCGGTGAGCGTGAGCTTCGCCAGCGCCGACGGCACGCCCGGCGAGTCCGGCAGGCCCAGCGTCTCCACGCCGCTGCCCGCCTTCACCAGGAACGGGTCCCCCGCGCCGTGGAAGCAGCCCTCGAACTTGAGGATGTGCTCGCGGCCGGTGAAGCCCCGCGCGACGCGGATGGCCGCCACCGTGGCCTCGGTGCCGCTGGAGACCAGCCGCACCATCTCCACCGCGGGCATGGTGGCGCAGATGAGCTCCGCGAACTCGACCTCGCCCGCGTGCGGCGCGCCAAAGGACGAGCCCCGGCGCGCGGCTTCGATGATGGCGTCCACGATGGGCGGATACGCGTGGCCCAGGATGAGCGGCCCCCAGCTCCCCACGAGGTCGACGTAGCGGTTGCCGTCCACATCCGTGAGCCAGGCACCGGCGCCTTCACGGAAGAAGACAGGGTCGCCGCCAACGCCCCGGAAGGCGCGCACCGGAGAATTCACTCCGCCGGGAATGCGAGCCTGCGCGCGAGCGAAGAGAGCCTGACTGTGAGCGTGGTTCATGGCGCGTTCCATAACATGCGGCACGACGCAAGCTGTGTCCCCGCACGCCCGCCCCCATGCCCCTCGCTTCTTCGTGCCGCCGCCGACACATTATGGACAGTCCCCGGAAGGACGGAAGAAACCGTCATTTTTGTAAATCAGACCCAACTTGAGGGCCTCGGCGACGCCCGCTCCCCCGCCCAACGGCCGGGCCGCCCAGACGGTTGCGAATCCACGCGTCCAGCGGCGCGGAGCCCTCGTGCCGCGCCGCGCGACGTCCACCCACGCGACGCAGCGGGGTGCGTTCACGTTGCAACGGACCGGGGACGGCCCGAGCGCCCTGGGCGTTGCGTCTTCCCCGCTGCCTGAGAAGGCTCTGGGCCCATGAGCACGCTCACCGACTTCAAGACGGCAGACCTCTGCGACGCCCACGCGGGCTCGCCGCAGATCCAGATTGCCGAGCCCGGCTTCCACGACTACGGCGGCGTCCGGACCTTCGCCGGTCCCATCAGCACGGTGCGCGCGCCCGAGGACAACTCGCTGGTGCGCAAGGCCCTGGAGGAGCCTGGCCAGGGCCGGGTGCTGGTGGTGGACGGCGGAGGCAGCCGCCGCTGCGCGCTCGTGGGCGACCAGCTCGCGCTGCTCGGCCAGCAGAACGGCTGGGCGGGCGTGGTGGTGAACGGCTGCATCCGTGACGCGGAGGACGTGGGCCGCATGCGCCTTGGCGTCAAGGCGCTGGGCACGCACCCGCTCAAGAGCCTCAAGCGCAACGAAGGCCAGCGTGACGTGGAGGTCCGCTTCGCGGGCGTCGTCTTCCGGCCCGGTCACTACGTCTACGCGGACGTGGACGGCATCATCACCTCCGAGTCGCCGCTGGGCTGACCTCTCCCGGCGCGGGCGGAGGTGTTCGCGCTACCCGCGCCGCCACCACTTGCGCCGCGCGGCCCGCACGTCGGACCAGTCCACCAGGCAGTCCTGCACGTTCTCCTGGCCGCGCTGTGCGTCGGGCATGTCACCCGACTCCACGCGCGAAATCAGCTCGGGCAGTCGCGCGTAGAACGTGGGCGAGCGGTACTGGGGATGCAGCGTCCACAATCCCGGCGCGGCGCCCAGGAAGTCCAGCCGCCACAGGCCCTGGCCCTTGAGCCTCCGGGTGATGAGGTTCTCCGGCTCGCGATACGGCGGGTTGCCCGCGCGCAATGCCCGCAGCACGTGAATGGGCGGCGCCAGCTTCGCCCGGAGCGCGCCCACCCGGCGAACCAGCGCGTCACGGTCCACGAAGAAGGCGCGGCTGCTGAAGCGCCGGAAGCGGAAGGCGTGCGTGCCCAGGGCATCCGGCTCGTACCAGCGCGGGTCTCCCGCAATCGTGCCGTCCGCGCGCGGTGGGCCTGACAGCGGGCTGCAGCTCACCAGCTCTTCGCGTGACGCGAGCTGCGCGGCCGCCTCCGCCATCCAGGAGCGGGAGGCGCCGCCGATGAGCATGTCCGCGTCCAGGTGCAGCACCTGCGGATGCTTCGCCGCGGCGAGTCCGAAGAAATAGGAGTGGAAGGGACCGCCGCGCGAGTCCTTCATCGGCAGCCGGGTGCCCCCGAAGAACTGCTCGGCGAGCGCCTTCGTGGTCGCGGGTGAGTAATCCACCTCCGCCACGCGGATGCGCGGGTCCGTGGACGTCAGCGCCGCGAGCAGCGCGTCCATCTTCGGCTTGCGCTCCTCCCAGGCGCCCGCGAAGCGGCTCCCCTTGCTGCGATGCAGGTCCAGCACCAGCAGCACCTCCTGCACGGAGGGCCCGAGCTGGCGGAGCTGATGCGGGAGGATGAGGCGCGCGTGCGGATGGTCCGTGGGCGCGAGGTTGATTTGCAGGGTGACCGGGTTCACGGCGTGTCCAGCACGAGGGAGGTCGCCTCATCCATGACGGCGAGGCCCCCACTTGCCATACCCACGGGGCACCCGACAAAGGAGAAGTGGTCCTGGCAGGAGTCGAACCTGCGGCCGGTCGGTGCGCATACCCAGCAGAGTCGCGCCCTTACCTCGCATCCGCTCGGAGAACCTCGGATTCGACTCCCGTTCAGGACCCCGACGTCCCGCCAGGTTCCAACGCGTTCCGCGGGGTCATGCGACATACGTGCAACATGGCGGGGGGCTGATGGAGACTGTCTTCAACCCGTATAGAACGGGGCCGAGCTGGGGATGGCTCGGCCCCTCGTATTCCCGAGGCTGGGGCAAGCGAGTGTGGCCATAACGCTCGCGAGCCTGACGAGTACTCAGCGCCCGTGCGAGTCCACCGCCGTTGGTCACACTTCTTCGTCGGGGAGGAGCGTCCGAAGAAGCTCATCGTCAGGACCGAGCGGGCGCCAGCCGGCCGGAGGCGGATTGGCGAGGAGCGCGCCGCTAGCACTCCTTACACGCTCCACGAGGGGTTCCGGGGTGTATGCCGACCATTGGCCAAGTGCTATCGCGACCTCCAAGCGGGCATCATCATCCAGCACAGATGGCCAGCCGTTGGCGATGACCTCCGACAGTTCGCGAACAAGCTGTCCGCGAGCCAATCGAGTGAGCTTCTTGCTGCGCTCAGCCTCAGCGACCAACCCTTTGAACACCTGGACGCCAGCAACGTCGTCCGGGCCAAGCTCCTCTGCAAGAGCGACCAGGGATGCCGTGGGACGATCTTCAGCAAAGGCGGTGACCGAGTCGTACCCCCGCTCACGGACGCGCTCATACATGCGGGCGATCCAATTCCCCTCCCACGAACGTCCATCGGTCATCGGCTTCTCCCGGGAGTGAAGTTCATTGGAATATCGTAGGCCTTCATATTCTTACCGACGATCTTGAGGATCGCATTTCGCGTCAGCGGCCTCCCGGCGCTGACTTCAGCATCTTGGAGCGCGCGCATGATCCTTCTGCTCCACTCGTCAGGCCACATGCGCCCCATCTTCCAGTTTCCCCCTCCGTGAATCGCCTCGTGGTGGGCCTGCTCCAGCCGGACACAGAACTGGTCGATGTCCATGTCACCCTTGAAGCCACGCGCCTCGAACCACTCGCGGTGCTCCTTCGGTAGGACGTGGTGCTTCGGAGCCTCGGCCATGCCCGCACCGGCCTTGCCCGTCACGCGCATGCCTCGCACCTCGGGGCTGTCCCCCAGTGCCTCACGCACGCCCTCGGGCAAATCTTGGTGCGCCTGGGCCATCATCACCTGCCCACTGTGGATGCGGACCGCGGCGCTGACGGCGGGGAGGGAAATGACGCCCGCCTGCACCAGCCCGCGCATCATCTCCACCCACTCCGCCGAGACGACGAGCCGCGAGCCCGCCATGACGCCTCCCGACCTCATGACGATGCCCACGCCGAGCGTCGCGGGGGCGGCTGGCGGTGGCCGGGGGAGTGACACCTTCAGCGTGGAAACCAGGGCGAGCAACTCCATCACCTGCGCCGCCACCATGACTTTGCCACCCACCTCCATGGCCGAGCGCGCCTCCCGACGAATCGTGTCGAACTCGTGGGTCAGCTCCCCCATCAGCACGGGCATCGCGGTCGTCGCTGCCTCGATGCGCTCCGAGTCCCCCGATGAGAGGTCCGCCAGCGTCGGAGTCAGCTTGCCTTGAACGCGGTGCAGGTCCGCGAACAGCTTCTCGGAGCCGCACATGGGACAGTCGCGGAGCAAGGCATCAGCGAGTTGCAGGAAGTCCACCCACGTGGCCAGCAGCAGGGCTCCGAACATCGCGGCCTGGAGCCGAGGCCCCACCATGCGCAGGACGCCCAGCGCCATGTCCGAGTCCTCCACCTCCGAGGCCACTCCCGCCAGCGCGGTGGCATTCGCCAGCGTTCCTCGGAGCCACGTCAGTTGGTTGGTGCCATGGTCGAGATAGCGCGCGAAGACACCGTCGAGCCTCCGGCCCCCAGGAGCAGGCGAGCGCGAGGTGAGCCGGGAGCGCGTCGCTTCGCTCCGCTCCAGGGTGCGCTTCACTTCATCAATGGCGTCGAGGACGGCTTGACGCGCCGGGGCGGCCTGCGGGCCCATGCCTCCGACAGCTCCAGATGCGGTGCCAGGTGCGGCCTTCGTTGCGTCGCCTCGTGGCCCGACATGACGGAACAGGCGCTGCCCAGCCCCAGAGCTCGCGAGGCAGTACGGAGAAGCGCCGAAGGAATGAGGAAGCTCGTCACTCAGCACGTCCGCCCACTCGGAGGCTGTCGCCCCGTGAGGCGTGTAGCTCAGCGTGCCGCTTCGCACGGGAGGCTGCGGCACCGACGCGCATCCCGTGGCAAGCACCACGGCCACGAGCAGGGCATCAGCGCGCATTGTCCACCCCCAGCCCCACCGAGGCGAAGGCCCCAGGCCGCAGCGTCCCTTCCGCCGTGGGGAAGTGCAGCGTGCCACCTGTCCCCATCGCGTAGAGCTTCCCGCCCAGAAACCTCCAGCGGACCTCCGCCGCTCCCAGGTAGCGCGCCCCGGGCTTCCCAGCCCCAACGGCGAGGCCCTTCAGCGCCACTTCCAGCGCACGCTCGAGGAGCTGCACCGCAACACGGCCGTCCACGTCGAAGCGGCCCCAGGAGAACGCCTCCGCCCCCAGCGACAACTTCAAGTGCTTGTAGAGCCCGCCGTAGCTGACGGCATCCCACTCCACGAGGGCTTCCGCGAATGCGGAGTAGCCGTCCGGGAAGTGCGCCTCCGCGAGCGGCACGCCGTCAGGGCCCGCCGCCTGGAAGCGAGCCAGCTCGTAGTCCGCGCCGAAGAAGCCCTGCCGGAAGCCGCCATGCTGGCGCCTCGCCTCCAGCCGAAGGCGGAGGTTGAACCTCTCGGAGAGGGAGTCCACCCCGCCCCCCACGACTGCGCCCCAGGCACCGCCCTGTCCGGGACGACCGCCCCACCCGGCATTCACGTAAGCCTCCATGCCGGGCCGCGCCACCACCACCGCCATGGCGTCCAGGTGGGCCAGCGTTAGTGACGGCGCCGCCCCTCCAGTTCGCCCCCAGTCATGGACGGCGGACACCGCGAGCGTGTACCGGCCCCGCTGCTTCGGCTGGCCAAAGAGGAGGTGCTCCATGTCCAGGGCCACCTCCGCGCCCATCAGCCGCGCGCCCAACACGTCGGAGGCGAAGGCTTCCGTGTAGAGGGGGCCAGCCGCGCCAGTGAAGATGCCTCCCGCCGGGTGGTAGTCCGGATTCGTGCGGTTGGAGTATCGGCGGACGAGATGCCCGGAGAGGAGCCGGTGTTCCTCCAGCGGGCCGAACCAGATGCCCATGGGCGCGTTGTCCGAACCCAACAGGAGGCCGCGAACGAGCTGTCCCCAGTCCGAGAGAGAGTCCCAGTCCTCGCGACGCACAGGGGCCCCGTCACCGTTCCCTCCCCACAGACGGAAGCGCACGGGCGCCCCCAGGTTGACGCCGAACTCGGACCCTCCGTCGAGGATGAAGGTGGGCTCCACCTGCACGAAGCCCTCGTCCTCTCCCACGCCAGCGCGAGGCAGGAGCGCCAGCGACGTGACTTCCACGCGCGTCAGGGAGTGCCACTTGCGCGCGGGAGCTACAGACGGGGCTGTGGCTGCCTTTTCCTCCGGAGCAGGAGGCTCCGAGGCCCATCCCTTCATCGGTAATAGCAACAGCAGCAGCGCCGCCAGACAGCTTCGCTTCCTGTGCATACACGCCTCCCGTGCGTGCCCCGACATGAGGCCCGAGGAACACAGTCTCCCGGCCGGTCTGACGGCTGGCGCCGTGCCGGTGGTGAATCAGCGGTAGCAAGAGGGCTTGAGGGCCGCCGTCATACGGTCGGCTGCTTCGTCAACGCACGCCGGGAGCCTGCGCCGGGATCCATTGGAGCGTCGTCCGCGCGACGTGCTGAAGGTCATCCAAGAGCTGATGGAGCACGCCACCATCGGCATGACGGAGCGGTATGCCCACCTCCGTCCCGACACGCGTCGTCACGCGGTGCGAGTGCTGGACCTCCCGCTTGCGCCCGCGTGCGACATACGTGCAACACAGGCAGAGGCCGTGGCCAACCATGCGCAATGACTGAGTAGAAAAGTGGTCCTGGCAGGAGTCGAACCTGCGGCCTCTCGGTCCGCAACCGGGGTGGGGCGGGTTGGCAGGAGTTCGCAGGCTCTGTCACCGGCTCGCAACCTCCGGAAGGGATTGGCGCTTCCCAGGCAGCGCGAGCGGTGCCGGTTGGCACCGTTTCCACTGCTTCGACTGGCCGTGGTGCGCCGGTGGTGCGGAACATGGTGCGGCCGGTGCCCCTGCCGATGCTCACGGTGCGAGAGGTGGCGGAGGAGTTGGCCGTCTGCCGAGCCACCGTCTACGCGCTCCTCGAACGCGGGGAACTGGAGCGAGTGTGGGTCGGGAACTCCATCCGCATCCCGGCCGCGTCACTGGAGGCGTTCCTCGCCCGGGGACGGCGCTGATGCTTGGGCCGCTGGTTCCCGGTTCCCGGCCCTATAGCGGGAACCGGAACCTCGTAACCGCGAGTTGGCTACGCCGAAACCCGAACGACGCTGTTCTCGAACTGCGGTTGCGGCTCCGTGATTACATGGCCCCATGCGGATTACCCTTGAGCCAACCGGTTTCGATGCTCACTACACGCTGCGGCGCGAGGGTGAGTCACCACCTTCCGTTGCGTCCAGCGGGTCCGCGCGCACCTTGGGTTGGAAAGTCCGCTCCCCGCTCCAAGAGCACGTCCGCTTGGCTTCGGGGGAGTGGCTCAAGAACCTGGCTGGAACGGTCCTCATTGAGATCGGCCAGTTTCATGAAATAGGCGGCAACCGATGTAGCGGCCTCCTCCATGACTACCCCCCATTGAGCGAGGAGGGCGCGCGCTTCTTCCAAGTTGCCCTACTAGTATCGCCAGATGCCTTCGAGCGTCTCCTTAGTCACGTAGGCGAAGGGAAGTTACCCACAATCAGCCTTGCTGTGGAGCAGGGGGCCGCAATGGAGCGCAGCGTGCCCGATGGCATTGAGTGGGACAACATCCAGCACCCCTGGGTCGAGGTAGTCTGGTGGGAGTTTCAGTTCCAGTTCACGCTGGCGCAGAACTCGAAACGAGATGCAGGGAAAACGACTCCCACTTCGGCACAGGTCGATGCGATCAAGAAGCAACTCGACCTTCTGGTTCATCAATGGGGATGCCTGATGTGGCTAGGAGCAATCGGAGTCGCTCTGTGTGGCGTCCTGCTCTGGACGCTGGTCAGGTAAGCGAGACGTGAGTCCGCATGGGACACCGACGAACGGCGTCTGTCGCCGATTACCTCCCCTATAGCGGGAGCCGGAACCGGTTACGGCCATTCGGGAAGCTGGGCCGCGTTCAAGGGACGTGCGTGGCCCGGTAGAACTGCTCTGCTTCTCGTGGGCGGCGCCCTACGTCATCCCCTCGGGCTGTTGACGCCTTTGCTCGCAGAGCGGGAGGCTAGTGGACATGGAGACGACCGCAGAGACTCCAGTCAAGAAAGACTGGGCTGATCGCCATCCCTTCATCACCCTAGGACTCGGTCTAGGCTTCTTCGTGGGCCTCTTATGGAATTGGCCGCAAGCCCTGCTGGTTCGCCTCGCTGACCTCGTCATCGCTTTTAAGCTCAACGGGGCTCCTGGAACAGGCGTGCTCGCCGACATGCTGGGGATTTACCCTGGCGCCCTGAGGCTTGCTGGTATTGTCCTGGGCGGCCCCGCTCTGGTTGCCGGGTTGTGGTGTTTCGGCTGGGGTACTTGGATCTTGTGGCGTGGCCGATGGGTGTTGCTTGCCGCTGTCAGCGGCTACGCGCTCATTGAGCACACAACTATCGCCCTCGCCGTTGTGGGGGTGATGGCGGTTGTTGACGCGGTGCTGCGTCATCTCCAGTACCAGCGCGCCATTCTGCACGAGTTACAAGAAATTCGTGCACGCCTGCCGCCGCGCGGCCTTCCTGACGACGTCTGGCGGCGCTGATGCTCACCGCATGGCAGAATGCGCCCTATGCCCCTCTACGAGTGCAGCCTGTACGCTGGTGAGGTTTACTTCTCCCGGAGCATCATGGCGGATGGCCCGCAGCATGCGGCAAGCCTTTTCAGGCACGACGTGGCGGGCGCCAAACTGCCCCAGGGGGACATCGCGGTGCGCGACAAGAAAGGGAACCGCCACCGGTACACATGGACCTTGGAGCCGGTGGAGAAGTAGCCCCAGCGCGCTCGCCGTGTTGAGAGTCCACGATCCTTGTTGCCCGCAGGCATGGCGGCGCAGCCCATTCAGGACGTGGGGTCGGCCGCGAGTTTCTCGGTCACGAGGCGTTTCCAGTCACACGAAGGCACAGCCTTAGCGCAGTTGGGGCAGAGGAGACGCTTGTAATCCTGCTGCTGCTTGTCGGTCGGCGGGGGCAACCTGACCGTGACCTCCGGCCATGGCTCAATTCGCATCCCCGGCGAAAACGAAAGGGCTCGCTTCTCTGCGCCACAGAGGGCACAGGCGTCAAACTTCACAACGGCCGGGCTGCTTCCCCGGTGGTCGGCGTCAGTCATTGTGGTCTCCCGCTTGGCGTGTCAACTAAGCCGACTACACCGCCTGAGCCCAGTGCAGAGCAAGGGCTGCGGAATGCCGGACGACCGTGGGCGCCGGCACGTCCTCCTCCTCGTCCGCCTCGGTTACCGCCCACGCGACCTGATGGCGCGCCACTTCGTCGAAATCGCAGTCCCCTGTAGCCCCCTCACCGCTGGGGAGGCATCAACCTCTTGAACGTCGACGGCACTGGCTTGGTTGACGGGGGGCACGGGTGGACGAGGCGCTCAATGCGGGACCTGAGCGAGCGCCTCGGTCAGCCTCTCCTTCACCCGTGCTGTTGCCCCGGGTCTGAGGCGGTGGGAACGGGCAACTCGGGCTCGCTCGGGGGCTCCCCCTGGGCCACCTTGAATTTGCGAGTGACGTCGCTCGGATTTCGGCTCTTTCCCTTGCGCCCCCTGCGCGTGCGCCCCTCCGACCGGACTTGAGGCTCGCTTCTTCGGCTACTCCACATGGCCAGGGGTAGTCGAAGCGAATTCCAGGGGAACAGGACGATGTCCCCGGGAAATTCGCCGCCGGCCGCTGGGTCCTCTACCTCGTTGTGAGGGGTCCACAATTTGGCTGGGTCCTCTTCGTTGCGCACCACGCGCCGCAGTTGCCCGAGGCGCTCTGCAGCCAGGAGAAGCACGGACACAATACAGGAAGGGGCGTTCCGCTCCATCTCCGCATCCGGGAAGTCGCGCCGCGCATGGAGGTCCGCAAGCATCCGTGCGCCCTGAACCGCAGAGGCCAGGGTTCCTAGCTCTAGGTCCAGGCTCACCACTCCCCTTCGCGGGGTACTGCCAAGTCCGTTCTCTTCTTCCATAGCGGCCGTCCTTTCGTCGTTGAAAGACAGGCCACGGTAACTCATGAGTAGGGAAACTCACCAGTTACCCCGCACCTCTCGGCCATGAAGAACAGGAAACTCATGAGTTGTAGTAACTTATAAGTAGGGGCGGCCAATGTTCGCCTGTGCCCACATCCCGTAAGTCACCTCACTCCCACGGGCGTTCCGAAGTCTGGACACGGAAGGACTTGGCACCAGCCATCAACCGCACGCTGAAGCGCCTGGGAACGCGTCTCCGGAAACTTCGCGTGGAGCAGGGGCTCTCTCAGGAGGAGGCTGCCGACCTCATCGGCCTTCATTCCAAGTCGTTGCCTCGCATAGAGGGAGGCACCGCAAATCCCACTGTGGCCACCCTGGTTGCTGCGTCCGTAGCGTACAAAGTGCCTCTCAGCGCGCTCCTCGCGGAGACTGATGGAGAGGACACCAGCAAGTAAGCGCGTGGAAACTCGTGAGTTGTGTAACTCATGAGTAGGGCCGGTCAGTCTCTGCTTCGTGCCGGTAGCCCGTAAGTCACCACACTCCCATGGACGTTCCGAAGTCCGGACCCGGAAGGACTTGGCGCCTGCCATCAAGCGTGAACGCAGGCTACTTGGTGCGCGACTCCGCGAACTTCGCGAAGCGAGAGGCCTCTCTCAAGAGGATGCGGCAGAACTCATGGGGCTGCATCCCAAGTACATGCCGCGCCTGGAAGGCGGCACCGCCAACCCGACCGTGGCCACTCTGGTTGCCGCATCCATGGCCTACAAGGTGCCTCTCCGCGAACTGTTTCCCGGGCTCGATGCAGAGGGCTCCGGCAAGTAACGGGGGATAGCATCTTCCACGGGCCAGAACCCGCGATTGTGAGCCGAAACCGGCCCTTTGGTACAGAGCCCGAGGGACGCAAGGAACCGTAATCATGACGGAAACCCTGGACTCGCCCTCCCCCCCCTCCCCCCGGCAGCGTCGGCGGCGACTGGTGAACCTCGGGAACGTGAGGACCGGGCTCGCCGACTGCCTCCGCGCGCTGGAAGACGGAACCATGGAGGCCAGCAAGGCACGGGCGCTCATTTACGGGTACTCGGTACTCGCCGGCGTCATCCAGGGCACCGAGTTGGAGGAGCGCCTCGCCAAGCTCGAAGCCGCAGCCAGGAACGAGGGCTCTCCCCGCCCGGGAGGACTGGCGTGCGCGCGGTAAAGCTGCGTTCCCGAATCGAAGCCCTGGAGCGTCGCACAAGCCGGGATGCGCCCTCCTTGGCCGTGGTGGAACTGTATGAGGACGACGACATGACCTCGGCGGAGCGTTGGCTCAGTGAGTTCGAGGCCAGTTCCCCCCAGGGCGTAGCGGTGGTTATCCGGCTGTTGCTGCCTCGCCCAGCGGGAAAGCCTCCGGTCTGGGCATCGGCTGATGGCGGCCAGTTGCGATAGAAGAGCGCCGCGTGGGCACGCTCGGCCAGCCGGCCACGGTTCCCAGACGTGGCAGTCCGCGCCCCTTCCATCTTCTGGGGAGTACCCGGGGCGTACATGGGCAAGAAGAAACGAGAGCGCCCGCCATACGCGAGCGCAGAAGAGGCGCTGGCCGAATGCAAGCGCCGCCTCGGAGATGCACGATGCGCGGCGGTACTGCGAGGACTCCGGCGGAAGGTCCATCGCCCGACGCGCCTACGCGAGACTGTGGCTCTCTGGGAGAGCTTGAAAGCGCTCGGGCCCGAACTGCGCGCCCTCAAGAACACCGTCAAGGCGTCGCGGGCTATCCAGAACGAAGGAACCGGGCCGTATCCAGCGTCCCTGCGCGAGCAACTCGAAGATTCGTGGGAGGAACTGGAGAATGCGCCTGAGGGGCCTGCCGCAGTGCGCGCCTTGCTTGAACGGCTGGAGCCTTGGCTCCGTGAGGGAGACGAACTTCTGAAGGAGGCCAACCGAATCAGGCCGAGAGGTGAAGTCGCGGGAATCAATGCGAAGGAGACAACGGCAATTGCCCGCTACCTCGTCACAGTGTCTTCAAAAGAAGGATGGTCCATCACGAAGACCATCGCGGCACTCTTGGAGGTAGCGCACGGCAGCCAGTTGCCGCATGCCCCCGATGCCCGAGACTCCGCATGGGAGCAGCGCCTTGAAAAATGGAAGAAGGCACTGGAGCGAGCGAAGGCAAGCGCATCCTCGGGTCGAACAACTCGGGGGCGTTGACCAACTGACCAGCGAATTGAGGGGGGACAACCCCTCCACGAATCCGCCGGCCGTCCCCACGTAATCAACAGGCCGGACGACTCACGATTGCCCTGCTCTTCACAGCACGGAGGCAATCGGTGTCGGACGCAGAAACACTTCCCGGTCTTCTCAGGCTCCCGGCGATCCTCAAGCTCATCCCCGTCAGCCGCTCCACATGGTGGGCGGGGGTTCGCTCGGGTCGTTTCCCTCAACCGGTCAAACTCGGGCCTCGCATCACCGCATGGCGCGCGGGCGATATCGCGATGCTCATCGGCGAGTCGCGCGCGCGGGGAGGTCGCTCGTGAGCCTCGTCCTCCCAAGCTGGTTTTCCGAGGTGCGAGAGCGGGGCGTTGAAGCAGTCGCGCGTGGGCTTGGCCTGGAAGTGGGCAGGCGTGGACCACGCGGGGCATTCATCAGGCCGTGTCCCGCCTGCAGGGCGGCGAACCGTCACACTTCACGCCGTGACAAACGCGGTGCTGTCGGCCTCACGCCGGATGGGCGCGGCTGGCGCTGCCACGAGTGCGACGCTCACGGCGACGCTGTGACGCTCGCCGCATGGGTGATCGCTCAGAACCCCAGGCCGAGGGACTGGACGCCGGTGCGCGCAGCGTTGGCGGATGGCCTGGCGGTTTCTCTCGCGTCGCCCTTGCGTATGCAGCCCGTGGCACCATCACGCGCCCTGCGCCCCCCGAAAGCCGAGCTTGAGTCCCTCTGGCGCGCGAGCTTTCCGCTGGATGCGGTCCCCTCCGGCCTTGACCCATCTTGGACCGGAGCGGTCCGCGTCTACCTTTCGATGCGCGGCTTCGACATGGGATGGCTCACCATGCCGGAGACCCGCGAGCTTGCGCGCATCCTTCCGCCGCCCGAGCGCTACCCATACCCGACGTGGTGGCCTTACCCGCCAGAGGTGTACCGGCTCGCGCTCCTCGCCTTCGAGCCAGATGGAAACGTGGCCTCAATCCAGGCACGCGCCATCCGGGCGGACCTTCCGGCGAAGGACAAGACGCGCAACCCGCGAGGGTTCTCCTACGCGGGAACGCTCTTTGCCGATGGCCGGGGCCGGGAGTTCCTCCGGGCAGTGCGGGGCGCGGAGACTCTGGCTGCGCTCGAAGCCGTGGTGGTGACCGAGGGGCTCACGGACACGATCAAACTCGCGCAAGTCGCCTGCCGTTACGGGCGGCGCTGGGCAGTGCTCGGCATGGTGGCTGGGAGCGTGAACGCCTTCCGTTCCCTCTCGGATTGGCCCACACGAGTTCCCTGCTGGGTCGCAACCGATGGAGACGAAGCAGGAGACCGCTACGCACTCCAGGTTCGCGAGGCGCTCCCTGTAGGAGTCACGGTCGAGCGGGTGGACTTCTCGTCCCGCCAGGAGGGCGAGCGATGAGCGGAGACGATGCCTCCGGCCGCCCGGATGCGGAAGTGCTCGCAGCCATGACTCATCGCCGCAAGTCGGTTCCGGTTCCGCCTATAGGGGCGGGAACTGGGAACCGGTTCCCGGAACCGCCGGGAACCGTTCCGCCCCTCTTCGAGCCTCTCGCGGCCTTCCTTGCTCGCACCAAGGACTTGCCGCCCCTCTCCTGGCTCATTGAGGAGGTGGTTCCAGACTCCGGCAACCTCCTCATCGTGGCCGCGCCAGGGGTGGGCAAGACGTACCTCGCGCTCGTCATCGCCAAGAAGGCGGCGGAAGTTGGGCGGCACTCCTTCTTAGTGTTCGAGGAGGGGCGGCCGCGCAGCATGTTCGACCGCTTCACGGCCCTTGGCTTCCTCCCGGAGGCCATCGTGCACATCGCCCACCGTAAGGGGGTGCGGCTTGAGGACGCTGCGATACGCGAGCAAATCGCCACGCACCTGTGCGCCCACGAGGCGCCTGTCCTGGTTCTCGACCCGTTCTCCTCGCTGTTTCTCGGGAATGAGAATGACACCGAAGCCGTGAACCAGGCGAAGGAGCACATCCAGTCTCTCGCCACCATCAACCCACGTGCGCTCATCGTGCTGGTGCACCACACCTCGAAGGCGGGCGAGCGCGGCGAGGGGCCACCCATCCACGCGGCAAGGGGAAGCACTGTGCTGTCGGGGTGGGCGGACATGCAGGTGAACCTCACGCGAGAGGACACGCCACGTCACTCGGGGCTTATCTCCTTCGTGGCACAGGTGGCGAAGGGGCGTGATGGGGAAACAGCGCAGCGCCACCAGTTCACGCTCTCCCTTGCCGATGGCGCTGTGACCATCGAGGACGTGAGCGAGACAGCCGCGCAGGACAAGGAGCAACAGGTACGGCGGGTGCTCGCCTCCGCGACTACCCCTCTCAACAAAGCGCAGTTGGCCAAGATGGTGGGTGGGAGACGGCAGGTTGCTTTCCGGGCCATCAACGCAATGGAAGAACGGGGCGAACTCAAGTGGGAAGGGCGCGGGTACATCCTCGCCCCGGGCACGGCTACGGAGCAGGAGCCATGAGCGGCCCCCCCGAACCGCTCTGGCGGGTGCAGGACGTTGCCCGCTTCCTCTCCATGTCCACCTCGTGGGTTTACAAGGAGGCCGAGGCGGGACGGCTTCCCTGCGTGCGCATCGGCGCGGCGCTCCGGTTCCGGCCCGAGGAAATCCGCACGTTCCTTGAGCGCCACCGTGTTCCCCGTGGGTCCGTTACCCCGTTGCGCCGCTAGGAGGTTAAGTGCATGTTCGTGTCCATGGGGACTTCACTTCGCCCGCGCTCCAAGCGCACCACTCCGGAAGTGCTCACGCTTGCCGATCTCCGGCGGCTCCGTGGCCTCACTCAGGTTGAGCTGGCCGCCGCAGCCGGAATGGACCAGTCCGAGCTTTCCAAGGCGGAGCGCCGGACGGGCCACCGGGTTTCCACGCTCCAGCGGTACGTCGAGGCGCTCGGGGGCAATCTGGAAGTGTTCGCCCGCTTCGGCTCGAAGCGGATTCGCCTCAAGGGGGTTTGACCATGGCCAGCATCTTCAAGCGCGATGGTTCATGGGTGGTGAAGTGGAAAAACGGGGCGGGCCGGTGGGTGCAGCGTCGAACCAACTGCGCCACGAAGCTCGCAGCCCAGGAACTCGCACGCGAGTTGGAGCGCAAGGCCGAGTTCCAGCGCCTCGGGCTGGAGCCCATCGAGGTCCCCGTCTCCCTCACCTTCGGGGAACTGCTCGACTGGTACGCGCAGAACTTCGCCGGGCAGCTTCGCTCCCAGGGGGACCGGCTCGCGGCCGAGAAGCACCTTCGGCCCCGCCTGGGCGCGTTGGCCCTCCCCGAGGTGACCACGGCTCGCATTGATGAGGCGCTCTCCGCAGCCGCCGACCTGTCGCCCAAGTCGGTCAACAACCTGCGCGGCTTCGCGCAGACCGTCTTCTCTAAAGCCATCCAGCGCGGGCTCTGGAAGGGCGCCAGCCCCGTGGATGCCGTCCCTCGGCGCAAGGTGCCCAAACGTGCCCCGTCCTACCTCAAGGCCGAGGAGGTGGGGCCGGTGCTCGCCCAGGTGCCCCCCGAGTGGCGGTGCCTGTTCGCCACTGCCGTCTATACCGGGATGCGGCGCGGCGAACTGGTGGCTCTCCAGAAGGTGGACGTGGACCTTGAGCAGGGGGAAATCCTCGTCACGAGGAGTTGGAAGGCGGGCACCACGAAGGGCGGGCGGGCCCGACTCGTCCCCATCCACCACGAGCTGCGGCCCTACCTCGCCCAGGCGATGCGGGAGAGCCCCTCGGCGCTGGTGTTCCCTCGTCCGGATGGCTCGATGCACTCCCTGAACGTGGACCTTGCCCCGCTGCTCCGGTCCGCGATGAGCCGCGCCCAGCTTGTCGATGGGTGGGCCCACAAGTGCCGCCGCTGTGGACGCGTCGAGCACGCGGCCTCATCCGAGGTGCGCCGCTGCTCCAAGGCGGGCTGCGGCTTCATGCTGTGGCCCTCGCCCAAGCCGCGCGCCATCCGCTTCCACGACCTGCGCCACACCACGGCAACCCTGCTGCTCAAGGCGCGGGTGCCGCTGGCGGTCGTGCAGCGCATCCTCGGGCACGCCTCGCCCACGATCACGGCAGGCGTCTATGGCCACCTCGATGTGGACGACATGCGCGCGGGCCTGGAGCAACTCAGCTTCCAGCCAACCGAGGAGCCTCTTGCCAAGGTGCTCCCGCTGGCCGTGGGCGACCCGCATGGTGCGCCGATGGTGCGGAACTCGGCGGAGGCGGCTCAACGCGCAGACGACTCCAGGGAGATTCCCGAGGCGCTGCGCGGGGTTGAGGGAAGTGGTCCTGGCAGGAGTCGAACCTGCGGCCTCTCGGTCCGCAACCGAGTGCTCTCTCCTCTGAGCTACAGGACCGGAAACCGCGACTGCGAGCGCGCCCCATTCACGGGGCGCGGCGTCAGAAGGAAGCGATGCCGTCGATCAGGTCGTCCGGCTCGGAGGGGATGGGGAGCGGGTTCATGGGCGTCACCTCGGGGTGGAGCGCTCCGACAGGGAATCGAACCCTGTTCACACGGTAGACGGCCGTGCTGCGATTCCAATCGCATCCCGGAGCAGTGGGGTTGACCCGGAAAAGGAAGAGGCCGGGTCTCCTCGGGGAGCCCGGCCTCTGGCCTGCCATTCCGCGTCTTTCGACGGGGCATGGTGGGTCAGCGTCCAGGCGGGCAATCCCAAGGGGAGGTCTCTCCACGCTCGGAATCACGGGCGGTGGTCAGGCCAGCGAGCGCGAGCGCATCGATGCCGATGACAGTATCGTTCAGGGTGTCGGGATTCATCGGGCTCGTCAGGTTCGCCGTCTTCATGGCCACCGCTCCTTTCACGGGAAATGGACGCGCGGCGACGCGGGGCCTGACAGACGTCGCACGCGTCAACGACAGGGGCACCATGGCGGAGGACGTACAGCAGCAGGGCTACACGCAGTGGGCGCCGCCCGTCGCCATGGCGGATGCGGTGGACGCCTTCTGGCAGTTCTGGGTGCCCCGCCGCCCTCACCCTGGCGAAGCCCTGCCCCGGCAGCACCGGGTGCTGCCCGATGGCTGCACCGACCTCATCTTCGACTTCCACCACGCGCCGGGTCCGGTGTGGCTCGCCAGCTCACGGCTGGCCGTCGTCGGGCCCATGAAGCGCTTCGTCCTCATCGACCTCGAGCCCGGCGCGGTGAGCCTGGGCGTCAGGCTCCGTCCAGGCTGGGCGCAGGCCCTGCTTGGCATCCACCCGCGCGAGCTCTGCGACCTCAACGTCACCGTCCAGGACTGCGCGCCCGCCCTCGCGCAGCTCCAGCGACGAATGGAGGACTGCGCCTCGCCCGCCCAGGCCATGGCCCTGCTCCAGGACACCATCACGCGGCGCTGGGCTTCGTTCCGCGGCACCGCGAAGCCCCGGGCCCTCCATGCCCTGGCGCACCTCCAGGCGTCAGCGGGTCGGGTGCGCATGGCCGCGCTCGCCCGCTCGCTGGGCGTGAGCGAGCGGACCCTGCACCGGGACATCCTGGACGAAGCCGGCGTCGCGCCGAAGCTGCTCGCCCGCGTCCTGCGCTTCCAGCGAGCAGTGTCCCTCCTGCGTGCCCGTGATGGCGCGGACCTGTGCGACGTCGCGCTCGAATGCGGCTACGCGGACCAGGCCCACCTGTCACGCGATGTACGGGAGCTGGCCGGCGTGTCCCCCCACCGCACTCGCAGGCTGAGCGCTGTCCGATTTCTTCAAGACAGGCCCGCGCCCTCCGTGGGACGACGTGCTCACGCAGGCCATCCACTGACCGACAGGAGTTCCCCATGAAGCTCGGCTACATCATCTTCTACGTGCCCGACGTGAGCGCCACCGTCGCCTTCTATGAGAAGGCCCTTGGCCTGGCGCGCCGCTTCGTTCACGAGAGCGGCACCTACGCGGAGATGGAGACCGGGGCCACCGCGCTCGCCTTCGTCGAGGAAGGCGCGGCGAAGGAGCACGGCTTCACCGTGCGCCACCTCCGCCCGAAGGACGACCCCGCCGCCGTGGAGGTCGCGCTCGTCACCTCCGACGTGGCCGGCGCGTACACGCGCGCCGTGGACGCGGGCGCCGAGGCCACGCAGCCGCCCAAGCAGAAGCCCTGGGGGCAGACGGTGGCCTACGTGAGGGACCTCAACGGCGTCCTCGTGGAGCTCTGCTCGCCGATGGAGGGATAGTGGCAGTCGGGACGACTGGATTCGAACCAGCGACCTCGCGCACCCCAAGCGCGCGCTCTTGTCCAAGCTGAGCTACGTCCCGGAAACAACGTTGCCGCGGGCGGGATTCGAACCCGCACCCTCTGCATTCTGAGTGCAGCGCCTCTACCAGTTGGGCTACCGCGGCGTTCTACGAGAAGCGGTCGGCGGGATTCGAACCCGCGTTCACCAGGATGGCGACCTGGGGCCTGACCACTCGGCCACGACCGCATGTGCTGCGAGGACCCGGAAACGAAAGAGGCCGGGTTCCCTCGGGGAGCCCGGCCTCTGGCCTGTCATGCCACGTCGTGAGACGGGCGCGAGGCGTCAGAGTCCGGGCCATCGACCGCCAGGGGGTAGACCGGGCAGCAGCACGGGAGCGGGCAGCAGTGCGACAGGCGCGAGCACGCCGATGCCGATGACAGTGTCGTTCAAGGTGTCGGGATTCATCGGGCTCGTCTGCTTCGTCGTCTGCATGTCACCGCTCCTTTCTGGGAAGAATGACGCGCGGGAAACACGGGGCCTGACATGGCGCCACGCCTGTCACGGGCCCGGGCCCGGGGATGGAGTAAGAAGGCCCCTGGAGCCTGCGCCGCCTCCCCTGGCCGAGGACACCCGGGCGGCGTCCCCTCTCGATGAAGACCGTTCCCTGCCTGCTCGCGCTGTCCGCGACGCTGTTCCTGTCCGGGTGTGCGGACACCTTTGATGACTGTGGCCTCCTCCCGCTCCCGGGGGGCGTGGGACACCTTCCGCCCCTGCTCTCGTTGGCGGTCTCCGCGGAGCTGCACGTCCAGCCCAGCCTGAACGTGTCGTGTGATGGGACCGCCCCCCTCCAGGTCCCCGACCGCGTCACCGCGGAGGTGTTCGACCCGAACAACCGCACCGTGGACTCGGAGGCCGCGCTCACCAGCAACGGACAGGCGGCCACGGTCCGGTTCACCCCACTGACCTCCGGGCGCCACCACCTCCGCGTCGCCTTCGCCCCCGTGGGGAGCCTCCAGCAATTCGGCGCCTACGTGACGCGCGCCTGGACCGGCAGCGGGCCCACCGGGCTCTCCTTGCCCCGGTGCACCCAGCTTGACCGCACCACGCACGGCACCTGGCTGTGTGACGGCGTGGCGCGGCACGGGACGACGGGAAACACCACCGTACTCGGCACCTCTGGGCTGTCCGACGTGGCCGTCGCGGGCAATGTCGTCTGGGTGGTGGGCGAGGACCGGGTGCGCCGCTTCGTCGACACCGGTGCGGAGCTGGCACTCACGGGCTCGCTCCTGCTGAGCCAGCGCGACACGGTGACGGTCATCCAGAGCCGGCTCGCCACCGAGGATGAGCTGTGGGTGCTCGACTCGGAGCGGCTGCACCGCTTCGCCTTCACGCCGGAGGGCGTCGTCACCGGCGCCACGCCCACGCCATGGGGGCTCTCCAACCGGCTGCCCTTCGGCGCCGACATGGTGCTGGGCCTGCTCGTGCGCCTGGGCCCCGACACGGTCAGCGTCGTCCAGATGACGCCGGAGCCGGACAGCCACGCCTGCACGTACCGGCTGGGCCCAGACGGCGCCTTCGCCGCGTTGGAGGTGGCGTGCCAGCGCCTGCCAGGCGTGCCAGCGGGCATCGAGGACGGCGCGGTGTGGACCCGCGTGGACTCCCTGCTCCTGACGCAGCCAGGACAGACGCTGTACCGGTGGGCGGCGGTGGATGGCGCGCTGGCCGAACGTGGCACCCTGGTGGTGGACGCACCGCTCGAGCTGGTGAGCGCGCCCCTCCGCCCCGGCTTCGCCCTGCCCTTCATCACGTGGCGCCAGCCGCGGACCGCCTCCGCCGTGCCCGTGGCCCCCGCGTCCCAGGGCCCCCTGGGCCTGGAGCTGCTGCCGGGAAACGCGGACCTCTCCTCCGGACTGCGGACCCTCTCCCCGCGCTTCTACTGGGAGGCCGACGTGAGCCAGGGCGGCGCGGGCACGCGGGTCTACGAACGGCCCCCGTCTTCGTTGAAATAACGAGACGGTTGGGGCACACACGGAAGGAAAAGCGCGAAATGTCGCCTGCCTGCCTCTCGCGATACCCGGCCTCCGGGTGTAGAGAGGCCGGCGCGCCGCGGCACCACGCGCTCCACCCGACACGCCCGGAGGTGAGCCCTCATGACGGAAAGCCCCCAGAGCGCCGCGCTCTCCATGGAGGAACTGCACGAGGCGTGGCCCGTGCTCTCCATCGACGAGCGGCTGGAGGGCTTCCGGCTGCTTCCCGCTTCGGTGGCGGACGACTTCTTCCTGGCCCTGTCGGCGCGTGAGCAGGCGGAGCTCATCCTCCACCTGATGCCCGCCGAGCGCCGCACCTGGGTGCGCCTGCTGCCCCCGGACGACCTGGCCGACCTGGTGCAGGCGGTGGAGCCCGAGCAGGCGGAGTCCATCCTCTCGCAGCTCGACGACGCCAGCCGCCGCGAGGTCAACGTGCTGCTGGCCTACGCGGAGGACGACGCCGGCGGTCTGATGAACCCGCGCTTCGCCCGCGTGCGGCCGGACATGTCCATCGACGAGGCCATCAGCTACCTGCGCAAGCAGGCGCGGGAGAAGGTGGAGACCGTCTACTACGCCTACGTGCTCGACGCCGAACAGCACCTGCAGGGCGTGCTGTCCCTGCGCCAGCTCTTCCAGACGTCCAGCGACAAGCGCGTGGCGGACGCGATGCAGCGCGACGTCATCACCGTGTCGGAGGACACCGACCAGGAGGCCGTGAGCCGGCTGTTCACCGAGCACGGCTTCATGGCCCTGCCCGTGCTCGACGCCGAGCAGCGGATGAAGGGCATCGTCACGGTGGACGACATCGTCGACGTCGTCCAGGAGGAGGCCACCGAGGACATCCAGAAGGCCGGCGGCATGGAGGCCCTGGAGGCGCCCTACTTCGAGACCGGCTTCTTCGGCATGCTGAAGAAGCGCATCGGCTGGCTGCTGGTGCTGTTCCTGGGGCAGATGCTCACCGCCACCGCGATGAGCAGCTTCGAGGACGAAATCGCCACCGCCGTGGTGCTCAGCCTCTTCGTGCCGCTCATCATCTCCTCGGGCGGCAACTCCGGCAGCCAGGCCTCCACGCTCATCATCCGCTCGCTCGCGCTGGGGGAGATGCGGCTGAGGGACTGGTGGCGCGTGGCCCGCCGCGAGCTGCTCTCCGGCCTGGTGCTGGGGCTGGTGCTGGGCGTGGTGGGCCTGGCGCGCATCCTCATCTGGAACTCCATCTCCGGCGTCTATGGCGAACACTCGCTGGTGCTGGGCATCACCGTCGCCATCTCCGTGCTGGGCGTGGTGACGTTCGGCACCCTGGCCGGCTCCATGCTGCCGCTGGCGTTGCGCAAGTTTGGCTTTGACCCCGCCAGCGCCTCCGCCCCCTTCGTGGCCACACTGGTGGACGTTAGCGGCGTGCTCATCTACTTCACCGTCGCCAGCCTCCTGCTGCGCGGTACGCTGCTCTGAAGCGCCGGGGCCCGTGAGGCCGCGGCTTCACGGGAGGCACGGCCATGATTCACCTCACCTCGCGGCGCACGCTCGACCTGGAGGCGCCCGTCGCGCCAGGCCGTCCGGCGCACGTCACCGCCTTGAGCGGACTGGTCCGCGCGGGCGCCTGGCTCTACACCTCCGCGGAGGAGCCGCTGCACCTGGCCGCGTTCCCCCTGACGGACGCGGCGCCCGGCCATGGCGTGGTGCTCTTCGCCAACCACCAGCCCGACGAGCCCGTGTCGCTCAAGTCAGCGCAGCCCGACCTGGAGGTCCCCTGTCTGCTGGGCCCCCTGGCCGGCGCGCCTTCCGGGGCGCTGCTGGCGCTGCCGACGGGCGCCACCGAAGGCAGGCGCCGCGGCGCGGTGGTCGCCCTGGGTGAAGACGGCGCGCTGGCGGGAGAAGCGCGGGCCGTGGACGTCACCGCGCTGTACACCCAGTTGAGCCGGGAGCTGGGCCCGCTCCGCATCGCCGGCGCGGCGCTGTCGGGCGGGCTGCTGCGGCTGTTCCAGCGAGGCAGCGGTGAGCCCGGGACGGACGCGCTGGTGGACCTGGACGCGGAGCGGGTGCTGCGAGGCCTGGAGGCCGGCGCGCTGGGCCCGGACGTGGTGCGCATGACGCGCCGCTGGGAGCTGGGGCAGGCCGGGGGCATGCGGCTGTCCTTCACGGCGGCCTCGCCGCTGAGCGGAGGCCGGATGGTCTTCTCCGCCACCGCGGGCAGCCTGGGCCCCGCGGCCACCGTGGGCGGCAGCGTCGTGGGCGTGCTGGCGCCGGATGGCTCGCCGCAGTTCCTGGACGCGCTGGAGGGCCACCTGACGGTGACGGGGGTGGACGCGCGGGTGGAGCAGGGGCGCGTGCGGGTGCTCCTGGCGGCCCTCGCCGAGGACGGCGCGGGCGCCGCGACCCTGCTGGAAGCGACGCTGGACGTCCCGGCGTAGCGCGCGCCCGGGTCCACCCCGCGTCAGTCGTGCTCGTGCGCGGCTTCCTCGGGGCGGCCGCCCACGGCCTCCAGCGACGTGCGGGCCGGACGGACACGGTCGAAGGCCACCTCGCGCTTGCCCACGCCCGTGGCGGTGGTGTTGGCGATGCGCCGGCGCGCCCGCGCGATGTAGTCCTGCACCAGCGCCGGGTCCGGGTGCGTCTTCAGCGTCTCCACCCAGGTCTCAATGGCCTTCTCGTTCTCCCCCGCGTCGGCGCGCAGCTTGCCCATCTCGAAGAGGGCGTGCGGCGCCAGCTCGGAGTCCGGGAAGCGCGTGCGCAGGTCCGCGAAGGTGCGGGACGCCTCCTGGCGGCGGCCCTCCATCATCGCGATGGCCTGGGCCTGGAGGTAGAGGGCGTCATCCACGTAGGCGCTGGTGGGGAAGCGCTCCATGACGCGGCGGGTCTCCAGCTCGCACTGCTGATAGTCGCCCAGCTCGAAGTAGAGCTTGGTGACCAGGTAGTGCAGCTCCGCGCCCTGGGGCGGGTTGAGCTTGAGGGCGGCGGTGAGCTGGTCGATGGCGCCGCGCAGGTCGCGGTAGTGCACGCGCAGCAGGTCCGCGACGATGATGCGCGCCTCGAGCGCCTCCGGGGACTCGGGGCACTGCTGGATGAGCTCGCGGTAGACGCCCAGGGCCTCCTTCACCTTGCGCTGCTCCAACCAGTAGACGTCCGCGGCCCCCTTGAGGGCGCGCGCGCGGAGCACCAGCGCCTCCGGCGAGGTGTCATGGCGAAGCGCATCGAAGGCCTTGCGGTACTCGACGAGCGCCTCGTCGGGCCGCTTCTCGAAGGTGGCGTCACGGGCCCGCTGGAGATGGTCCACGGGCTTGTCCCGGCACGCCGTGGCGGACAGGGACAACACGGCGAGCGCGAGCCGCAGGGACTTCATCAGTCGCAGGCCTCCGGCGTCACGGTGACGCACTTCGTGTCCTGACAGCGGACGCAGACCTCCACCGGCGACACGTCGGTGACGCAGACGTTGACGCGCGAGGTGCGCGGGCAGTCCTCGGACGTGACGCAGCGATAGGGCTCGCCGCCGTCACGGGTGATGTCGCTGGCCGTCGAGCCACAGACTTCCAGGTCATTGCATCCGAAGAGGCCCACCGCGATGGCGGCGAACGCTCCGCACAAGGCGCGTCTCACGGCGGCGGTTCTACCCGGATTCGTCCGCCTCGTCACTGAACCGCCGCTTGCCTGCCTGGCGTCCCGGCCACACGGTGGCAGCGGGTCCTCGATTCTGGGACAGGGATGTCGGGTGTGTCATGGAGCACCCGGAGTCATCGGCGTTGCGGGCGCTTGCGTCATGACGGCGACGGGCCCGTTCACCGGCGGGCCGCCGGGGTGATGGCGGCCATGGCGGTGGACGGAACATGCTGGACCGCCATGCCCCTTCCTCCCCGTCCAAGAGCCGTCGTCACCGGCGCGGGCAGCGGCCTGGGCCGCGCGCTCTGCGAGGCGCTCGCGCGCCGGCGGGCCCGCGTGCTCGTCGCGGACATCCATGCCGCCTCCGCCGAGGAGACAGCGCTGCGCGTCACCCGCGAGGGAGGCGAGGCCCACGTCCAGGTCTGTGACGTCACCGACCCGGTGCAGGTCGAAGCGCTGGCCGACGCCGCGGAGCGCACGCTGGGCGGCGTGGACCTGCTGGTCAACAACGCCGGCGTCGTCAGCGCGGGCCCGGTGGGCACGCTGTCACTGGCGGAATGGAAGCGGGTGCTGGACATCAACCTGTGGGGCGTCATCCATGGCTGCCATGTCTTCGTTCCCCGGATGCGGCGGCAGGGCTCCGGGCACATCCTCAACATCGCCTCGGCGGCGGGGCTGATGTACGTGCCCGACCTGGCGGCCTACAACGTGTCCAAGGCGGGCGTCGTCGCGCTGTCCGAGACGCTCCACGCCGAGCTGAAGCCCCGCGGCATCGGCGTCACCGTCGCGAGCCCCAGCGTCTTCCGCACCAACATCGGCAACGCGGGCCGCTACGCCGACGAGACGCTTCGCACCCTCGCCGTCCAGATGACCGGCACCGCGCGCATCGGCCCGGACGTCATCGCGCGCAAGCTCTTGAAGGCCGTGGACGCGCGCAGCCTCTACAGCGTGCCCATGGCGGATGCCCGCTGGGGCTGGCGCATGCGGCGCCTGTTCCCCAGCCTCTTCGTCCGCGCCATCGGGGTGATGGACCGTCGCGGCCGCGCGTGGCTGCTGCGCCGGCGCTGAGTTCCTTCACCGCGCCGGGCCCCGTTCGTTGAGGCTGCTCCGCCAGCAGCTTGCGCGCCAGGGACACCGCGAAGCACGCGCCCGGCTGCTCGCCCACGTCAGTGACTTGAAGCGCGGCTGCACGGACATGGCGCCCTGAGCCTGCCTGACGCCTCTGGAGCGGCACCAGTCACCCTGCTCGGGCGCCGCTCATCCCCACCCGGGACCGCTCATGGAGTCTTTAGAGCGTGCGTGTTCGCGGGGCGTACCTTCGTTCCACGTCACGCCCCACTTCGCCCCAGGAGCCACTCATGCTTCGTCGCCGCGTCCTTTCGTCGCTGCTCGCCCTGTCGCTGCTCTCCGGCTGCGCGTCCACGTCCGGCGCCGCGCCTTCGGGCACCACCGTCACCGAGTCCCCCACGGCCAACGCGCCAGTGCCCTTCCGGGTCGAGCGCTCCGGCAAGGGCCGCCCGGTGGTGTTCATCCCTGGCCTCGCGTCATCCGGAGAGGTGTGGAACGAGACGGTGGCGCACCTCGGGGGTCAGTACGACAGCCACGTCCTCACGCTGGCCGGCTTCGCGGGGCAGCCCGCCATCTCCGCGCCCTTCTTCGAAACGCAGCGCCGCGCGGTGGCGGCGTACCTGCGTGAGCAGGGCCTGGAGAAGCCCATCCTCGTGGGCCACAGCCTGGGCGGCGTGCTGGCGCTCGCGGTGGCCGCGGACGTCCCCGAGCGCGTCGGCGGCGTGGTGGTGGTGGACAGCCTGCCCTTCCTCCCCGCGGGCATGTACCCCGGCGCCACGGTGGAGAGCAGCCGCCCCTACGCCGACCAGATGCGCACGCAGATGCGGACCCAGTCCGTCGCCCAACGCAACGAGATGCAGCGGCGGACGATGCGCCGCTACATCACCGACGCGTCCAGGCAGGACGTCGCCTTCCGCTGGGGGAACCAGTCGGACACCGACACCGTGGCCCAGGCGATGTACGAGTTGATGACCACCGACCTGCGTCCGGAGCTGCCGCGCATCACCGCGCCCACCCTGGTGCTCGGTTCGTGGATTGCCCTGAAGGGCCAGATGCCGCGCGAGACGGTCGAGGCCGTATACAAGGGCCAGTACGCGACGCTGCGCACCGCGCGTGTCGTGATGCACGACACGGCCCGCCACTTCATCATGTGGGACGATCCGGAGGGCTTCTTCCGTGAGCTGGACGGCTTCCTCGGCGCCCACGCGCCCGTGGCCCGGGTGGAGCCACGTCCGTGAGTGTGGTGGACTCGCGCCGCCTTGAAGCAGGGAGCCCTTGAATGAAGCCCTCGTCCGCGCGCGCCTGGGCCTACGTGGCCTGCCAGGTCGGAGGCTGGGGCCTCTACGCCACCTTCAACTCCCTGCTGACGTTGCTGACGTCCAGGCCGGCGGTCTGGGCGTCCTGGTGGGTGCTCTGCTCGTGCGCGGCGCTCGTCACGCACGTAGCGCGCCGCGCGCTGCCCCTGCGGGAGTGGGCCCGGCTGCCCGTCTCGCGGATGGCCCCGCGCGTGCTCCTCACTGCGGTGGGCCTGGGGATGACCCAGAACCTCCTCGCCTTCGGCTTGAGCATCACCGTGCTGGGGCTCTTCACGCCGCGAGAGTCCTCGCTGATGGGCTTCCTCGTCAGCGGCTTCGTCTGGACGGTGATGATGACGCTGTGGCTGCTCCTCTACTTCGGCGTCCACGCGGTGGAGCACGCCCGGGCCATGGAGATGGAGCGCTGGAAGCTGGAGGCGGCGGCGCGGGCATCGGAGCTGCGCTTCCTCAAGTCACAGCTCCAGCCGCACTTCCTCTTCAACTGCCTCAACAGCGTGCGCGCCCTCATCTCCGAGGACCCGGCCCGGGCCCAGCAGGTGGTGACGCGGCTGTCCACGTTGCTGCGGTACGCGCTCACCGCCCGGGAGCGGGAGACCGTCCCGCTGGCCCAGGAGCTCCAGGTGGTGCGTGACTACCTGGAGCTGGAGGGCGTCCGGCTGGAGAGCCGCCTGCGCGTCCGCGAGGACGTGGAGCCGGGCGCCCTCGACCTGACCGTGCCCGCGATGCTGGTGCAGACGCTGGTGGAGAACGCCATCAAACACGGCGTGGCGCAGGTGCCCGAAGGCGGCGAGGTGGCCGTCTCCGCGCGGCTCCAGGAAGGCGCGCTGCTGCTGGAGGTCTCCAACACGGCCACGCCGTCCGCGCGCCCCATGGAGGGCAGCGGCGTGGGCCTCCACAACGCGAGTGAGCGGCTGCGCCTCCTGTGCGGCGCTGGCGCCTCGCTCCACCTGGACCGCACGCGGACGGACTTGACCACCGCGCGCGTCCGCATTCCCCTGGCCCTGTCATGAGAGTCCTCATCGCTGACGACGAGCGACTGGCCCGCGCCGAGCTGCGCCGCCTGCTCGCGGCGTTTCCGGACGTGGAAATCGTGGGCGAGGCCACCCACGTGGACGAGACATGCCAGCGGGTGGAGGCGCTGTCGCCGGACCTGCTGCTGCTCGACATCCAGATGCCGGGCGGGACGGGCTTCGACGTGCTCGAGCGACTGGAGGAGCCTCCGGACGTCGTCTTCGCCACGGCGTATGACGCCCACGCCGTGCGCGCCTTCGAGGTGAACGCGCTCGACTTCCTGCTCAAGCCCATCGAGCCGGAGCGGCTCGCCACCGCGCTGGAGCGCGTGCGTCAGCGCGGCCGCGCCGTCGCGCCGCAGGCCGGCCCCGGGCAGACGCGGGGGGCGCCGCTGGAGCGGGTGTTCGTGAAGGATGGCGAGCGGTGCTGGCTGGTGCAGCTCGCGCAAGTCCCCCTCATCACCTCCGAGGGCAACTACGCGCGGCTGTCGCTGGAGGGACACGCGCCGCTCCTGCTGCGCTCGCTGACCTACCTGGAGGAGCGGCTGGACCCGGCGCGCTTCTTCCGCGCCAGCCGCCAGCACCTCATCAACCTGGACTTCATCGAGGCCCTGGAGCCCGGGCCGGGCGGCACCCTGGTGGCGCGCCTGCGCGGCGGCCGCGAGGTGGAGATGTCCCGCCGCCAGTCCCAGCGCTTCCGCGAGAGGCTCAGCGTCTGAGCGCCGTCAGTTGTTGCCGCGCGCCGACTTGCCGGAGGTGAGGACCGCCTTGTCCACCGAGGCCACGCCGCTGCCCCGGCGCCTGAGCTTCCTCGCGCGGTCCTCCTGCTTCTTGTAGTGCTTCATCATCGCGACCATGTGCGGGTCGGACGACTCGCAGTGGAGCTGCGTCACCTCCCTGTGGCGACGGCCGAGCTCCTGCCACGTCTGGAGCATGGCCTGGTTCCCCAGGAGCCGCTCCTCGACGGAGTCGAGCACCTCGTCCATCGCCTCGCCTTCGGCCTCCAACGCCGCCAGGCGCTCCTGGGCCTCCTGCGAGGGCGACATGCACCCCGTGCCCAGGAAAAGCCCCATCGCCATGGACAGCCCGAGCCACACCCGCCGAATCCCCACGTCGCCTCCCGCAGTGCTCGCGCCGCCCACCGGCCGCTTCCGCGAAACGCAAGCTAGGGAGGCACCCCCTGGGCGACAACCCGCACACGCGGCGGAGGCAGTCGTTTTTTCAGCAGGCGACGATTTCCGACACTGGCGACGCGGGGGGCAGGTCGGCGGCGGAGGGGCGTGCGCACACACCCGCGTCCAGCCAACGACGTCCCCCACCCGCGCCGCGCGCGGTGACGTCTACTTCGGCACGGCCTTGAGCGACGCCTTGCCGTCCTTGATGACGACCTTGAACTCCACCGCCTTCGCGTTGTGCTGCTTGAGCAGCTCCGGCACCTGCTTGCGCAGCGTGGCGGCCACCGCGTCGTAGGACAGCTTCGACGTGTCCTCCTGGCAGCGGCGCTTCGCGGTGACGTAGGCGTCGTAGACGGCGCGCAGCTTGTCGTCCGACATGCCGCCGGAGCCACTGGCCACGGGCGGACGCGACGCCGCGGACGGCGGTGGCATCGACGCGGGCCGCGACGGCGGCGCCATGCTGCCCGGCGCCTTCGCGGCCATGCCCGGCGGCGCCACCGAGGCGGTGCCCCTGGCGGGCGTTCCACCCACCGTGGACGTCACGGCCGGCTGCCCCCGCGGAGGCGTCCCCGCCACGGGCGCCACGGAGGGGATGCCCGTCAGGGGCGCGACGGCGGGCGTGCCTCGCAGCGGCGTGCCTCCCGCCGCGGGCGTGCCCTTCGCGGGCGTTCCACCCGGGGCCTCGCGGAAGCTGTTGGACACCTGCGGCTCGTTGATGGGGCGGGGGCGGACCAGCTCCTCCACCTCCTCGAAGTCCATGTCGGAGATGTCCTCCGGCAACTCGACCACGCCCTTCTGGCCACCCGCTCCCGGGGTGGTGGCCTTCCGGCTCTCCGCGCGGCGACGGGCCTTGAAGACGTCCCGGCGGTAGGTGCCCGCTTCAATCTCCTGCAGCGTGCGCAGCCACAGCCGTTCGTACGTGAGGTACTTGTTGTACAGGCTCGCGACGCGGAACTTCGCGGAGGTGCTGCGGATGAACGCGCCCCTCAGCTTGTTCATCCGCTTCTTGAGGTCTTCGTGGGCACGCGTCGGCGCCTGCCGCTCGTTGCCCAGGAAGTACTGCTCGTAGAGGTTGCGGAGGACGGCGACCTCCGCCTCCAGGGCCTCACACTCGTGGAGGACGGCCTCGCTGGAGCCGGGGTCGGCGGGCGTGGACCTGCCGGCGGAGCTCTTCGGCGCGAAGCTCTTGGAGGCGGACTGTCGGGCGTCGGGGGGCGGCATGACTCCTCAGAGTGTCCCCAAGAGGCCCGCGCGATTCAACCTCACGCAGCCGAGGGGGTGGGCCCCAGACTCGCCGCCTCGCCCTCCCGGCGGCCCTTCTGGGCGAGCAGCACCGCGCCAAAGGTGAACATGCACAGGGAGATGAACTGGCTGGTGGAGACATTGTACCACGCCTCCAGCGGCACCGCCGCCGCCAGCTCCCCCGCCCCCAGCGACTGGAGCAGGCCGTGCAGGGTGCCGCGCTCCACGTCGCCCCGGAACAGCTCCACCGAGCTCCGCAGCACCGCGTAGGCCATCAACCAGAGCGCCAGGACGTGGCCGTGGAACCGGCGGAAGCGCCGGGCGTACAGCAGCCCCACGAAGAGCGCCAACTGCCCGACGGACTCGAAGAGCTGGGTGGGGTACACCCCCAGGGTGTGGCCCTGCTGCGCCACCCAGTCGGAGATGCGCACCGCGTCAGGCACGGCCTGGTGGAAGATTTCACCGGTGGCCTCCACGACATACCGCGTGTCCTGGAGCTGGGACGAATACGCCAGGCTGGACGTGGCGCCCGGCTGGCCCAGGAGGTCCCGCGCCACCCCGCCGCCGGGGAAGTGCACCGCGGTGGCGGCGTGCGCGGGCGCCACGTCTCCCCAGCAACACCCCGCGCTGAAGCAACCCAGGCGGCCCAGGCACTGGCCCAGCGACACCGTGGGGATGCACACGTCGGCGAGCCGCCAGAAGTCCAGGCCGTTCATCCGCGCGAACACGAACGCGGCCACGGACGCGCCCATCAGGCCGCCGTAGAAGACGAGCCCGCCGCCCAGCGAGAACACCTGCGTCCAGTCACGGGCGTAGTCCCGCCAGTTCACCAGCACGAAGAGCAGCCGGCTCCCGCCGATGCCACCGAGCAGAATCCAGACGGTCATGTCCATGAGCTGCTCGCGCTTGCGCGGCCCCTCCACGTCCACCCACGCCCCGTCCTTCAGCTCCAGCCGGCGCCATTCGTCCTGGGCCAGCCGGCCCGCCACCGCCACCGCGGTGCTGAACCCCAGGGCCAGGAGCAGGCCATAGGTGTGCACGGGGATGCCTTCGCCCCTGGCGCCCGGAAAGGCCCCGGGTGGCAGCGCGTACTGCAAGCCGAACCAGGCCAGTGCCGCGCCAACCAGGCCATACCCCGCCGCGCGGAGCAGCCGGTCCCCGGTGGAGGCAGGCGCGCGCGCGCCGGTGCTGGCGTCCAGCGCGCCCTCGGCGGTGCGCCAGCCGTTGAAGGTGACGTAGCCCACCGTGCCCGCGGCGATGACGTACAGCAGGAGCTGCGCCCAGAGCGACGTGAAGGTGAGGTGGACGAGGACAGGGAGCATGGCGACGAAGGCTACCCTCGTTGCGCGGGCGGGACGACTCGCGTGCGCGCCGCCCGGCCGCCCGCTTCGCTACGCCTGGGTGGGGGCCTGGGCCGGCTTCTCCTTGCGAACGAAGGAGTCGACGATGAGCATGCCCACGCCAATGCAGATGGCCACGTCGGCGACGTTGAAGGACGGGAAGGTCGCCTTGTCGAACCAGTGGGCCTCGAGGAAGTCGATGACGAAGGCCCGGGCGATGCGGTCGATGTAGTTGCCCAGCGCGCCGCCCAGCACCAGCGGCAGGCCCCACAGCGCCCACGTCTCCTCCGGGTCCGTGCCGGACAGCTTCCGGAAGTTGAAGGTGATGAGGATGACCGCGCCAATGATGGCCACGTGAAAGAGCGGCCCCCGCGCCTCCGGTGGCAGGCCGCGGAACATGCCCCACGCGGCGCCCGGGTTCTCCAGGTAGCGGAGGCGGAAGAACGACTCCGCGACCTCGATGTGCCGCTTGGGCTGGTAGTGCAACCCGTTGAAGCCCTGGGGAGGTGGCTCGGAGTACATCGCGCCCAGGCGCTCGCCCAGGGTCTCCTTGCCATCCATCTGCGTGGTCAGCTCGCGGACGACGAGATACTTCGTCCACTGGTCGAGCACGATGACGCCAAGGGTGACGGCGAGGAGGATGATGTATTTGCGCGGCACGGGCCGGGACTTACACCAGCCGCCGCCCGGCCGTCACGGCTTGGGGCCCTTCGGCGTCCGCAGCGAGTCCAGCAGCATGAGGACCACCCCGACGCTGATGGCCACGTCCGCCACGTTGAAGGTCGGCCAGCGCATGCCGGGCTGGTTGCGCCAATGCCAGTCGATGAAGTCGATGACGTAGCCGCGCAGCAGCCGGTCCACGAAGTTGCCCAGCGCCCCACCCGCCACCAGCGCCAGGGACACCCGGGACAGCCGCTGCTCCACGGGCGTGCGCCGGTACATCGCGACGATGAAGCCCATGGCGACCAGGCTCACCACCAGGAAGAAGGCGCGCCGCGCGCCTTCGGGCAGGTCGCCGAAGATGCCCCAGGCCGCGCCGGGGTTCTCCACGTAGCGGAAGTGCCAGTAGTCCTCGATGAAGCGATAGGGCCGCAGGACCCGGAACGTCCCGTCCTCGGGCGGCGGGCGGTTGTCCAGGTTCTGCTCGGTGATGAAGCCCGCCACCCGCGACAGGCCCTCCCGCCCGTCCAGGGCATCCGTCAGCCGGGAGACAGCCAGGTACTTGGTCACCTGGTCGGCGGCGAGCACCGCGACAATCACGAGGAGGAGGAATCGGAGGGAGACTTTCATGTCGCGTGCCCTCCTCTATCCCGCGCCGAGGCGCCCTGACAACGAAGAGCGCCCAGCCACCCCCTTCCCGCCGGCTCGCTCCTGTACCCGGCCAGCGCCGGTTTGGGGCATGGTGTCGCCATGCCGCCTGTTGAGCCCGACGTGAATCCTTCAGTCTCCGACACGCCCCCACCCGCCGAGACCAGGCCGGCGAAGCCCTCGCTGATGGCCCGCTTCAAGAACCTGATGCTCGAATACGGGCCGCTGGCGCTGGTGGTGAACTACGTCATCTTCGGCCTGGTCATCGTCGGCTTCTACGCGGCCATCGAGTTCGGCTTCCAGCCCAGCAGCACGGGCGAGAAGGCGGGGAGCTGGGCGGCGGCCTACGCGGCCTCACAGGTGGTGAAGCCGCTGCGCCTGGCCGCGGTGTTCGTGCTCACGCCGCTCATCGCCCGGATTCCCCCCGTGGCGCGCTTCATCGAGCGGAACAAGCACAAGTGGAGCTTCTGAAGTGACGGCTCAGAAGTTGGGGACGAGGAAGTCCTTCACCACGCCCATGTGCTGCATGTTGGAGGCGCTGCTGTCGCCGGACTGCACCGGGGCAATCTCCGACAGCGGCCGGTAGACGCGGCTGTCGAGCACCAGCCCGTTGGGGAAGGTGTTGGAGCCGATGACGACGGCCTGCTGGTACTGGCGCAGGTCCTGGTCCACCAGAATCTGGTCGTAGGGCTTGTTGCGGTTGCGGTTGGTGCCCGTGTTGCCGTTGTGGTCCGCCGGGTGCGGGCCCGCCGTCGTCACGACCTGGCGGAAGGTGGCGAAGCAGGACTCGTTGAAGTTGTCCGTGTTCAGGTCGCCGCCGATGATGAGGTAGTCGTCATCGGGAATCTGTGAGCGGACCTCGTTGACGATGGCCTGCGCCTCCCCGTTGCGGTTGCCGGCGCTGGAGGTGAGCAGGTGCACGCTCACCGCCCAGAGGTCGCGCGGCCCGGGGATGTCGATGCGCGCCCAGGCGAAGTCCCGGTTGGACACGCGCGGGTCGGGCCACTGGCCGGACTCGATGATGGGCCAGCGGCTGATGACGCCGTTGGGAATCTGCGCGCCCGTCTCCCGCGAGTAGTGGAAGCCCGGGGCAATCTGGTCCACCAGCGAGCGGATGTCCGTCGCGGAGTCGTTCCCGTAGTTGAACTCCTGCATCAGCACGATGTCCGGGTCCACGCCCTTGATGAGGCGGATGCCGTGCCCCGGGTCGTAGGACTGGTAGTTGCCGCTGCTGAGGTTGGACGCCATCACCCGGATGTTGGTGTGGCCCGCGTCCGAACCCGCGTCCGTGCCAGCGTCCGTGTCGGTTTCGCTGCCGCCGTCCGTTCCAGCGTCCGTACCGGCGTCCGGCTCGGTGCCCGCGTCCGGCTCGGTGCCCGCGTCCGGCTCGGTGCCCGCGTCCGGCTCGGTGCCCGCGTCCTCTTCGATGGTGCCGCCGTCATCGGGAGTCGAGCCACCATCCTCCGGGTCCCCCCCGTCCGTCTCCTCCGTCGAGCCGCCGTCCGTGCCCGCGTCATCGGTGCCCGCGTCCGCCGGCGCGCAGCCGCCGTTCGGCACGCAGGAGCCGCCCTCGCCATCGGTGTCGGCGGAGGGGCAGCAGACCGCGTCCGGGTGCTCGCACGCGGCTTGCGGATCACAAGCCCTGACGCACAGGTAACGGTCATACGACGCGATGAAGCGGCAGGACTCCCCCTGGGAGCAGTCCTCCGCGGCGCCCTCGGGAGAGCACTCCGTCCAGAGCACGCCTCCGTCCTCGAGCGGCTGCGGGACCTGGGGAGGGTTGCCTTCGCCACACGCCAGGGAAAGGAGGGTGAGCGAAACCGCCGCACACAGGAGGGAGGTGAGCGTCTTCTTCATGCTGTCGGACTCAGGAGTCGAGGGGGGAAATCGCCCGCGACACCCAGGTGCGGACGGCGGCGACAGTATAGGGAGTCTCGATGTGACGGTCCCGTGACTTATGGCATGGCTGAAGGTTTTTATCCACGCAGTCCCGACCAGGCGACACTGACAGTCTGGCGGCCCCGGCACGGCGGTCGCGGAAACCTCCGCGTGAAGTGCGGAGGGATGCGACAACGCGGGCCGGAGAGTGGACCATGGAACAGCCCAAGGCCGTGGTGACGCTGCGCTTCCACGGCGCGCTGAACGACTTCCTGTCGCCCGCGCACCGCCACCAGACGTTCTCCCATCCACTGCAAGGGCGGCCGTCGGTGAAGGACCTCATCGAGTCCCTGGGCCCGCCCCATCCGGAAGTGGACGTGGTGCGGGTGGATGGCGAGGCCGTGGCCTTCACCCACCGGGTGGCGCCGGGCGCGCGCGTGGAGGTCTATCCCGCCGGCATGGACGAGGCGCCCGGCGTCCGCGTGGGCCCGCCGCTCCAGGAGATGCCCCGCTTCATCCTGGACGTGGGGCTGGGACGGCTCGTGGGCTTCCTGCGGATGCTGGGCTTCGACACCCTGTGGCGCAACGACTTCGAGGACGACGTGCTCGCGCGCATCTCCCATGACGAGGACCGGGTGCTCCTCTCGCGAGACCTCGGCGTCCTCAAGCGCGGCGAGGTGCTGCGCGGCTACTTCCCCCGGTCCACGGACCCGGCGGAGCAGTTGGTGGAGGTGGTGCGCCGCTACGGGCTGACCTCGCGCATGCGCCCCTTCTCCCGCTGCGTCGCCTGCAACGCCGCGCTGACCGCCGCCGAGCTGTCCGAGGTGGCCGGCCGCATCCCCGAACGCGTGGCGGAGCGGCACTCACGCTTCCAGCAGTGCCCGGGCTGTCACCGCGTCTACTGGGCCGGCACGCACCACCAGCGAATGCAGGCCCTGGTGGACCGGCTGCGCGAGCTTGAAGACGCGCCCGGTTCGCCCAGAAGGTCGGAACCCGGGAAGTGACCGGGCTCTAACGGAAACCCCGCAAGTAATTGCAACTCCGCAACTCTTGCGAGGTCCCCGGCGACTCAGCCCCGAAGTGCGACCCAAACGTTGCCCACGAGTTCCGGACAGTTACAGTGCCGCCGGCCAGGCACGACATTTGCCTTGTGCCCAACACTGGTATCGCCCTCAAGGGCCGAAGACCCAGGGAGCCCCGCGACATGGTGCAACGTCCTACAACCCGACGGCGGCAAGGTGGCTTCACGCTGCTGCTCGCCATGGGCGTCGTCACGATGGTCACCCTCGCGGTGCTCGTCAGCTACGGCGTCGTGAGCCGCGAGGCGGACGTCCAGGGCGACAGCCGCCGCTACAAGGAGGCGCTCTTCGCCGCGCAGGCGGGGCTCGCGGAAGGCCGCGAGGCCATGCGCATCCGGCTGGGCGGCAATGAGACCTACCAGTTCGCGCTGGAAGCCATGGCGACCGCGGGCTTGCAGGTCAATGAGCCCGGCCTGAACGGTGGCGCCCGGCCCTACTTCGAGGTCCTTCCCGGGCCCGTGGCGGAGGGAGGCTGGAACTCACTGGCCATCGACGAGGCGGAGCTGGCGCCCGCGGAGCGGCAGAGCCCCAGCGGCGAGGCGTATGCCGCCTTCCCCCTGCAGGAGAACGTGCGCTACCGCGTGTTCGTCCGGGACGACGAGGACGCGAACCCTTCCGGCACCATTGATGTGAACAAGCAGGTCTGGCTCATCGCCATTGGCGAGGTCGTGGGCCCCGATGGCAGCCGCCCCACGCGCGCCGTTGTCCAGGCGCTCATCACCAACGAGAACGCCCCCGCCGTCACCAGCCCCGGACCCCACATGAGTGGTGGTGGCTCCGACAACACCCACAACTCGGGCGGCGGGGCCACCATCCCCACGGTCTTCACCGACGTCGTGCCCGTCCCGCCCGCCCCTTGAGCCGAGCCCTCCCCATGAAACAGCTCCTCCTGTTGTCGCTCCTGCTGCTGCCAGGGCTCGCCGCCGGTGCCGCGGATGCGGGCAAGCTCGCCTTCGACAAGGCCTGCGCCGGCTGCCACACCGTCACGCCGCAGGGGAAGGACAAGGGCAAGCGCGGCGCCAAGGCGGCGCGGCCCATTCCCACCGAGCGGCGCGGCCGCGGCACCGACCTGGGCCCGCTGATTCCCAAGCGCACGCCCGAACAGCTCAGCGCGTGGATCGCCAGGCCCAGCCAGGTCAAGCCCAAGACGAGCTGCGACACGCGGCTGCTGCCCGCGGATGACCGGGAGCTGGTCCTCAACTACCTGGCGCACAGCATCCACGCGCCGGCCCCCACCCGCGAGGCGCTGCTGCGGCAACAGCTCAAGCAGGACCTCGCCGCCCGCCAGGCGCAGAAGCAGCGCAAGGCGAATGACCCGTCTCGCCGCTCCAAGGGGAAGAAGTGATGCGCACCCTGACCCAGACGCTCGCCGCGTTCGCCCTCCTGGCCGCACCGCTGGCTCATGCCCAGGAGACGCCGCCGCCGCCGCCGCAGGAAACCCCCGCGCAGCTCTGCGAGGACCAGCTCGACCAGAACAAGCAGCCGGAGTTCTCCGATGAGACCCTGGAGATCCAGGAGTCGAGCATGCTCATCACGGAGGACAACCCGGCCCGGCTCCAGCTCAACACGAACCGCACGGCGCTGAACTCGGAGTTCATCGAGTTCCCCTTCGACCAGAACGTCACCATCAGCTACGTGTACGAGTCCGCCGGCGCCTCGCACGCGCTCGGCTACCTCTACATGGATGACCTGAGGGAGCGGGGGTACGTCGACGAGCACGGCGACCTGGTCGACGAAAACGAGAACGGCATCCTGGATCTGCACGAGGACCTGTTCAACCTCGCCCCTCGGTCCGGTTCGAAGGCCCGCCCGTACATCGGCCAGAGCCGGCGCTGCACGCGCAGCTTCACATCGGGAGGTGAGACCTACAACCAGCCAGAGCTGGCGATGAATGGTGGTTGTGGCAACACCTTCGTGGGGAACACCAGGCTGGCGGATGCCCGACCGGGACTGGGTGGCGAGTGGAACTGGACCGACCAGGTGGGTGTCTTCGCCGGCGGCACTATCAATGACGAGACCTTCTCGGACCGAGGCCTCTTCCCCCACCTTCCCAACCTGCTGGAGCCGCCCTCGGACCTGAACGGCAACATGGGGCTGGGGCGGATGGTGTTCCTGCTCGCCGACGATGACACCGGCCGTGACACCCACCGGAATCTGGCGCCCGTAAGAGATGTCGGTGACTGGTCCGAAGGCATCCCGGACTACGACGTGTCCGCATATGACCCGCGGGGCCTGCGACGCGGCACGAACCCGGACCCAGGCGTCACGGCCTATGACCGGACCGTGGACATGGGGATGATCGAAGGCGGCAAGGAGGTCATCTTCTTCATCGTCGCCTACTACGAAAGCAACCACGGCCCGCGTGAAGGCTATGTCTACCCGTGCCTGAAGCAGGACCCGGATGGCCGGTGCGCGCTGCACCTGCAGACGTCCATCAACGTCTTCTTCTCCAAGTCGGCGTGGAACCTGGACCAGAACCCCGAGGGCGGCACGATTACCGCCGAGCGCAACATCGGGTGTCAGTACCTGGAAGGCTGCAACCGGGACAATCCCGCCAGCACCCCGGGCCAGGCCTGCCGGGTCGCGGACACCAACGAGTACCTCTGCGGCTGGCTGGACGGACCGATCAACGAGTGGGGCACCACGCTGTACCGCCTGGCCAACGACGAGCTCTACGGCAACCTCGTGATGCCCATGGAGAAGGTGACGATTCCCCGGCCCGGGGGCCCGCGCAACCCCATGCCGCACGTCATCGTGGGTGCCCCCTCCACGGACCCCTTCCGCTGGATTCTGGGCTTCGAGGACATTCCCGGCGGTGGCGACCGCGACTTCAACGACGTGGTGTTCGTCGTCAACAAGCAGAACGGCGGAAGCACGCGCTCGGCCACCGTGTCTGGAGACATCTCGCCCACCATCGCCAACGACTTCGTCATCACCAAGGTGCGCTTCAAGCGGCAGGACGACTTCGCGCCCCAGCCGCGCACCTGCGCCGGGGGACCGCCCTGCTTCTCAGAGGACGTCCCGGGCGCCTGCACGCCGACGGACGGCCCCGAGCCCACCATCACCTATTCGCTGGCGGTGGACTGCCGCATCTGCGAGCCCGATGAAGACGGCGAGATGCAGTGCGTTCCCAATCCGAACAACCCCACGTGGTTCCCGGTGCACTTCCCGGACACGACGCCGCCCACCCAGGAGGTGGAGCTGGACATCCTGTCCATGGGCTTCACGGGCTCGCAGCTCTGCTGGAAGGTGGACATCACCAGCCCGAGCGAGCTGTGCCGCCCCATCATCGACGACGTCGAGGTGGGCTATCAGGCGGTCCGCGCGGGCAGCTACTCGCGCGCGTCGCCGTCCGCGGTGGGCAACGTCATCGTCTGGGGCGTGAACGAGACGCCGGGCAGCGCCTGGGGCCGGACTGGCACCTGGCCGGGCAACGGCATGCCCGCGGCCAGCACCCGCGCCTACGACGGCAACAAGGACTTCACCGTCCGAGGGCGGCTCTACCTCCACTCGCTCTATGACCCGGAGCGGCCGGACGCCACCACGAACCAGTTCCGCTGGGACGCCGGCCGCGTGATGGCGCTCACCTTCGGCACCCACGGCAACGAGCACGACCCGCTGGACCGCAAGCTCTACACGATGAACGCGGCGGGCAACCGCAGCACCATCTCCGACGAGATGGCGGGCAACAACGCCACCAGCCGCCTCTTCCCCGACTCGCTCTGCGACCTGGAGCAGAGCGGGCGGTACCTGTACGACCTGAACAACAACGGCAAGTGCGGCACGCCCACCGGCGCCGCTCCCGACAAGCGGGAGACAGGCAACTCCAACGACCGCAACTTCCTGCGGGAGTGGCTCTACGGCTGGGAGCACCGCCACAGTGGCGGCCACCGCCGGCCCTGGGCGCTGGGCGGCATCAACATGTCCACCGTCGCCATCAGCGTGCCGCCGTACCTCGACGGCTGGGCCCAGAACGCGCAGTCGGGCGAGCGGGACCTGTACCGCCGCAACTTCATGGAGCCGCTCTCCTCGCGGCCCACCGTGGCCTTCGTGGGCACCATGAGCGGTCACCTGCACGCCTTCACGGCGGGCGCCTTCCGCAACTCCACCCATGACGAGTGCGCACCCGGTCCGCAGGTCCGTGGCTTCTTCGAGCCCACCGGGAGCTGCGCCCCGAGCGGCGAGGTCACCCCCCGCGACTACGGCTCGGGGACGGAGCAGTTCACGTACATGCCCCGCATGCTGCTGGACCGCTACCGCAACACCTACGTGCGCTTCAACGGCTCGGGCAACCTGGCCCGGCCGTCGATGGATGCCTCGCCCATCATCGCCAACGTGGACTTCGGAATCCCGGGACGGCCCGCGTGGACGCCCTCGACCTCCGCGTCCAAGACCGAGGGCGCCAAGACGGTCCTGGTCAGCGCCTCTGGCAAGAACAGCCCCGCCGTCGTCGCGCTCGACGTCACCAACCCCGAGGACCCCTGGTACCCGCTGCCGCTCTGGGAGTTCAACCTGCGCGACTCGAGCATTGAGCACGCCTTCTCCGTGGCGAAGGTGGCGGACCCCTCCGTGGTCTTCCCGGACAACGCCGGCTCGAGCCACGCGCCGTCGATGGGCCGGCTGAAGTGGGGCACCGAGACGGACGGGCGGTGGACCGCCATCGTGGGCACCGACTTCACGCCTGCGTCGACGGACCGCGCCGGCGCGCTCTACCTCATCGACATGAAGACGGGCCAGCCGCTCAACTACGGCGGGGGGCCCGAAGGTGCCCGGGCGGGCATCATCACCCTGGACCAGGGCTCCGGCATCGGCGCCGAGACGGCCCTGGTGGACCTCGACCGGGACGGCAACTACGACGTCATGTACGTGCCCACCACGGCGGGCAACGTCTACCGCGTCAACCTGGACCAGGTGGACACGGGCGCGCCGCTGGGGCGCAAGGTGAAGACCTGCAAGATTGCCAGCGCGCCCGTCACGTTGGACGAGCACCCGGACGCGGCGCAGGACCAGGACTCCATCTACCAGCAGATCCACTCCAACCTGGGGGTGAACGTCGTCCGCAACACCGGCACGCCCGTGGTTCGCATCTTCTTCGGCACGGGCGACAACCCGGACGAGTTCTCCGACGGCCCTCCGAACAAGGACACCTACCGCTTCCACCTGCTGGCCTTCGAGGACGCGGACCCCTCTGGCCGGGAGGACTGCGAGCTGCTGGAGCCGCTGTGGGTGCAGCAGCTGGACCCGGGCCAGGCGGTGTGGGGCGGCGTGACGCTGGCGGGCGACAAGGTCTTCGCGACCACGGCCGTTGGCGCGGCCGCGGACATCTGCAACCTGAGCGAGGACGAGAGCGGCCGGTACTACGAGTCGAACCAGTTGCCGGATGGCAACGACGCCCCCGAGATGACCAGCGCTGCCCTGGGTGGACACGGGGTGAACGCGCCGCTGGTGCACGACGGGCACCTCATCGTTCCGACGGCCCTGGGTGAAATCAAGATCAAGGGCAGCGGGACCTGGAACTCAGGCGATGCCACGGGCGGGACGGCGCGCTCGAAGCTGCTCATCTATTCGGTCAGCCCGGACGGGAGGATTCAGCAGTGAGGGTTCTGAAGACGCGCCAGCACCAGCGGGGCATCACGCTCCTGGAGGTGCTGGCGACCATGGCCATCCTGCTGCTGGGCATTGGCGCGGCGATGCTGGTGGTGAGCCAGACCAGCTACTCCAACCGCCGCAGCCTCACCGCCACGCAGGCGCAGATCATCGCGGAGCAGGCGCTGGAGAACATCACGCTGATGGGGTGCGCGGTGGACCCGCCGTGCTCCAACCTGCTGGGACAAGATGTGAACTACACCCTCTTCCAGACGGCCGCGGGGGCGCTGAGCAACGAGCCGCCTGACGACGATGAAGTCGTCGCGCGCGAGTTCCAGGTCGCCGTGGACGTGGACGTCCCCACCCAGCCAGGCACCATCGAGCCGGGCTCCGTCGTTCCCGCGAGCATGACGCGAGACCTCGTCGCCGAGCAGCCCGGCTCCATGGGGAACGTCGCCCACGTGCGCGTCACCGTGAGCTGGCGCGAGCCGGAGCGCACGGACCGGCACGTCGTGGTCCTCCAGACAAGGATGGCGCCGTGACGTCTTCACCCAAGTGGACTCGGACCCGGGCCACGCGTGGCTTCACGCTGCTCGAGGTGATGATTGCCAGCGCCATCGGGCTCATCGTGCTCGGCGCCGGGCTGGTCGCCGCCATGCAGATGCAGCGGCGCTCCCAATTCGAGGAGCAGACGATGCAGGCCCAGACCACCGGCCGGGTGGTCATGGAGTTGATCTCCGCGGACCTGCAACGCGCCGGGGCTGGGATGGGCAACGCGCCCATCGTGTTCAGCGACACGCGCGTCCAGGCGCCCATCCAGGCGTGGACCGAGCCTGACCTGAGAGCCGTGGACGTGACGCGGCCGTTCCCCGCGGATGCCAACTTCGCGCTGCCGCCTCCGCCGCCCTCCCACCTCGCGGATTTCGCGTCGGACGTCCTGCAGATGCACTGGGGTGACACCCGCGCGATGGTGACGCTGGCCAACTGCACGCCGCCCCCACCCCAGCCTCAAGACTTCGTGAGGAACGATGCCCAGGTGTTCTGCCTGGTCCCCAACTCCTCCACCCGGCTCGCGCCGACGGTCGCGCCGTCGACGCCTGCATTGGCCGTGAATCCCAGCCGGAACATGGCTTGCCACGTGCGTGTCACCAGCGTGGATGCCGCCAGCAACCAGCTCATCGCGGAGGTCGGCAGCGGCACCGAGACCACGACCGTGCCACCGTGCGGCACCCCTGGCGACCCGCTCTGGCGGGTCTCGAATCCCGCCCGGGAATCCTGGCGCATCATGCAGGCGCAGAGCGCCGCCTACCGGGTGAACTGGGCCAGCGGCACGCCCACGCTGGAGTACCTGGGGCCCGGCGCCGAGGACTGGGTCGTGCTGAGCCGGCACGTCGAGCGCCTCAAGGTCCGCTTCGGCGTCATGAGCCACGCGCCTCCGATTGGCTTCCGATGGTTCCCGGACCCGGACCCGGCCGTGAACCTTCCAGAGATTGATAACTGCACCATCGCCAGGTGCCCCATTGACCAGCACCCGGACGCCTCGCTTGAGCCGGGTGCTCCGGCGGATGACACCGAGCTGAGGCTGCGCCTGTGGCAGCGCGTCCGCGAGGCGGAGGTCACCCTGGTCGTCCGCACGCCGAGGCCGGACCGGGATGCCTTCGACCCGGACGAAGCCATGCGTTACGACAAGGAAGGCTTTCCGATTGATGGCTTCAAGCGGCGCACCTACACCTTCCGGGTGATGCTCCGGAACTTCGCCGCGGGCGGCCTCCAGCCCCCTCTGGTGGGAGAATGAGCATGAAGTCGTCACGCGGCATCACCCTGCTAGAGATGATGGTCACCCTGGCCATCGCCGCCGTGCTGCTCGCCGCGGCGCTGGTGGGCATGCAGTCGCCCATCAACCGCCAACGTGAGAACGAGGCCACTCGCGAGCTGTGGGCCTCCACGCTGCGCGCCCGGCAGCTCTCCATCTCCACCAACCAGCCCGTGCGCATCGTCGTGGAGGAGAACGTCCCCCGCGGGGATGGAACCACGCGCACGGTGGCCCGGTGGGAGCAACTCCGGTGCGACAACGACTGGGACAACGCGAGCTGCCCCGCTGTCGGCTGCGAGAACACCACCTGTCGCGCCAACCCGGAGTGCTGTGCCGGCGAGCAGGCCATGGGGCAGGACATCGTCATCCCCACCACCATGAACGCGGCCGCGCTGCACGGGCTCTGCTACATGCCCGGCTCCGGCCGCCCCGTGCGCCCGGGCGACCTGGGATGCATGCGGGACTCCATCGACGACCCCGTCGCGCTGGATGCCGCCGCCCCGGGCAACCTCCGCATCGACTTCACGTCGGGCCGGGCGCGCAGCCTCATCATGGTGGAGCCCCGGACGGGCCTGGCCAGCATCCTGGACTGCAGCTCCCAGGCGGCCATCGACCACCCCGTGGCCGAGTGCACGCAGTGAGCTCGCGCCTCGGTTGAAGCACGTCCCTCCCCGGGCACGGTCGCCGGGGAGGGCGCTTCACAGGTGGCGCGGGCTCGCTACGCCGCCAGCGCCTCGCGGCACTTGAGGCAGACGTCTCCGCCCTGCCCCACCGCCTCCGAGTACGTCCAGCAGCGCGGGCACTTCTCGCCGTGCGCGGGCAGCACCTCGGCCGTCACGCGGACGCCTTCACCAAACGCCTGCGCCACCTCCAGCGTCTGCGCCGCGTCCCCCTTCACGTCCGCCAGCTCCACCTGGCTGGTGATGAAGAGGCCCGGCAGCTCGGCCAGGTTCGCCTGGAGGAAGTCGCGCGCCGCGCCCTCCGCCGTCAGCACCACCCGCGCCTCCAGCGACGCGCCGATGCGCTTGTCCCGCCGCGCCGCCTCCAGCACGCCCTGCACCGCGCCGCGCACCGCGAAGAGCTTCGCGTAGCGCTCCGCCAGCGCCGGCTCCAGCTTCGCGGACACCACGGGGAAGCCGCCCAGGAAGACGCTCTCCGCCGGCTTGCCCGGCAGCGTCTGCCACGCCTCCTCCGCCGTGAAGCTCATCACCGGCGCCAACAGCCGCAGCAGCACCGACGCCACCTCGTACAGCACCGTCTGCGCGCCCCGCCGCGCCTGCCCGTCCGCGCGCCACGTGTAGAGCCGGTCCTTGAGGATGTCGAAGTACACCGCCGACAAGTCACCCGCGACGAAGTCCACCACCGTGGCGTAGACGAGGTGGAACTCGTAGTCCTCGTACGCCTTGCGCACCCGCGCCACCACCTCCGCCAGCCGCCCCAGCGCCCAGCGGTCCAGCGGCAGCAGCTCCGCCTCCGGCACCGTGTGCTTCGCCGGGTCGAAGTCGTAGAGGTTGCTCAGCGCGTAGCGGATGGTGTTGCGAACCTTCCGGTAGCCTTCCGACAGGCCCTTGAGAATCTGGTCCGACAGGCGCACGTCGTTGCGGTAGTCGCTGGCCGCCACCCACAGGCGCAGCACCTCCGCGCCGTACTGCTGGATGACCTTGTCCGGCGCCACCACGTTGCCGCGGCTCTTGGACATCTTCTCGCCCTGGCCGTCCACCACGAAGCCATGCGTGAGGCACGCCTTGTACGGCGACCTGTCGCGCGTGCCCACCGCCACCAGCATGGAGGAATGGAACCAGCCGCGGTGCTGGTCGCTGCCCTCCAGGAAGAGGTCCGCCGGAATCCGCTGCCGCTGCTCCAGCACCGCGGAGAACATGCACGCCGAGTCGAACCACACGTCGAGGATGTCCGTCTCGCGGCGGAACTCACCCTTGCCGCAGCGCGGGCACTGGAAGTCCGCGCCCAGGAAGTCCTTCACCGGCGTGCGGTACCACACGCCCACGCCCTCCTTCTCCACCGCCGCGGCCACCCGCTCCATCAGCTCGGGTGACACCACGGCCTCCTCGCAGCCCTCGCAGTAGGCGATGCAGATGGGCACGCCCCAGGTCCGCTGACGGCTGATGGTCCAGTCCGGCCGCGTCTCCAACATGCCGCGGATGCGGCTGTGCCCCCATGACGGCACCCACTGCACCTTGTCCACCTGCTCCAGCACCACCTGCCGGAACGTCTGCGTCCCGTGGAAGGGCGCGTCCATGGGGATGAACCACTGGTACGTCGCGCTCAGGATGACCGGGTTGCGGCAGCGCCAGCAGTGCGGATACGTGTGCGCCACCGTGTCCGTGGCCGCGTTGAGCAGCGCGCCCTTCTCCACCAGCAACTGGATGACGACGGGGTTCGCCTCGAACACGCGCCGGCCCTCCAGCACCGGCCCCACCGTGTCGTCGTAACGGCCGTCCGGACGCACGGGGTTGTAGATGTCCAGGCCGTACTTCAGGCCGACCTCGTAGTCCTCCTGACCGTGCCCCGGCGCGGTGTGCACCAGGCCCGTACCGGCATCCAGCGTGACATGCTCGCCCAGCAGGACGCGGCCCCGGCGCTCGTAGAGCGGGTGCTGGTACGTCAGGTGCTCCAGCTCCTCGCCGCGCGCGTACGCCAGGATGCGCGAGGGGTCCACCAGCGCCGCCGCGGACACTTCACCGCCGGGCAGCTCCACGTGCTTCACCGCCAGCTCGTCCGCCTTCACCTCCGCCAGCACCTTGGGGAGCAGCTCCCGCGCCACGCAGATGACGCGCGCGCCGAGCTGGTAGAAGACGTACTCGAACTCCGGGTTGACGGCGACGGCCAGGTTGGACGGCAGCGTCCACGGCGTGGTCGTCCAGATGACGAAGGCCACGTCCTTGCCCTTCAACGACGGCACGCGGTCCGCCAGCTCCGCGCCGGCCTGGAAAGCCACGTACACGGAGGGCGAGGTGTGGTTCTCATACTCCACCTCCGCCTCCGCCAGCGCTGTCTGGTCATACAAGCACCAGTACACCGGCTTCTTGCGGCGGTAGAGCATGCCGCGCTTCGCGAAGGCGGCCAGCTCGCGGATTTCTTGCGCCTCGTAGGTGAAGTCGAGCGTCTTGTACGGCTGCTCCCACGAGCCGAACACGCCCAGGCGCTGGAACTCGGCCTTCTGGATGTCGACGAACTCCAGCGCGTAGGCGCGGCACGCCTCCAGGAAGGCGTCGCGAGACAGCGTGCGCTTGTCGACCTTCTTGTCCTTGAGCCGCTTCTCCACCGCCTGCTCAATGGGAAGCCCGTGCGTGTCCCAGCCGGGGATGAACTCACACCGGCGGCCGGACATGTTCCGGTACTTCACCACGATGTCCTTGAGGACCTTGTTGAGCGCGTGGCCCGCGTGCAGGTGGCCGTTGGCGTAGGGCGGACCGTCGGGCAGGACGAAGGGCTCCGCGCCCGCGTTCTGCTCCAGAATCTTCCCCCAAATCCCCCGCTCCGCCCACCAGCCGAGCATGCGCGGCTCGAGCTGCCCCAGGTTCCCCTTCATGGGGAAGTCCGTGCGCGGCAGGTTGACCGAATCCTTGAAGTCCTTTTCCTTCGGGGGCGTGTCGCTCATGTCGACAGCGGCCGTAACACGCTCCCCTCAGGGCTTCAATCCGCGGTGGGACTCACGGGCTCCTGGGCGACGGTGCGGCGCACCACCACCACCGCCAGCCGTCCCTCCTTCGTGGGAGAGAACGACAGCTTGATTTCTTCGTTCGGCGAGCGGAACAGGCGCGGCTCCTCCTCACGGAAGCCCGCGTTGCCCAGCTCGGTCCGGTAGAAGGCCTCCACCTCGGGCTGCTTCGCGTCGACGGAATACGTGAGCGTGCGCGCCGACTCCGTGTCCGCCTTCATCGAGTCCCTGGCCCCCGGGAACATCGGCGCCACGGTGGACTGCGGCTGCTTCCGGCCCTGCGCCAGGTTCGCCTCGCCCATGAACACCGTGGTGGTGCCGTCCGGGTTGGCCTGGAGGATGGCCGTGTAGGAGATGAACTGCCGGGTGTCGAGCGCGGTAATCATCGTCTCGCGCAACAACTGCGGCTGCAGCGACTCCTTGGGGACGTGGAGCTCCCAGGCCTGGAAGCGCGACACCAGGTGCTGCCCGATGACCTCCGGGCGCTCCGCGCTGAGCACGGCGGACATCCGCACGGGCACGCCTTCCGAGATGACGGTGCCCGGCACGTCCACCACCGCCACCACCTTGGGCACGTCCCAGGTGAACGGCAGGCGTTGGGCGCGAGCCTCCACGGCCAGCAGCACCAGCACCCCCGCCAGGAGTCCCCGCAGCACCTGCGTCATCCGTCACTCCACGAAGATGGCCGCCCCCCCCTCGCCGGCCGGTTGGCTACTCGACGACGACGTCCTCGGCGGGGACGTCGTACTCCTGAGGCTGCGGGCGGGAGCCCGTCTTGCGCGGAGACTCGATGTTGTCCCGCGGCGGGCAGCGCTTCGAGCACGCGGCGAACTGCTCCTGGAACTTCCGCGTGCAGCGCGAGGCACAAGCGGCGTCCCGGCCGTTGTTGGGACAGCGGGACGTGCACTCGGCCAGCGTGGACCCGGCCTTGCTGCCGCAATCCGCCTCGCACTCGGTCCGCCCGGCCAGCGCCGCAGGAGATGACAGCACCGCTGACACCAGGGCCAGCCGAATCCATCCAGAGAAGCGAATCATGTCAGTCGCATTCCTTTCCAAGGAAGCACGCGCCCTTGCTGAAGCGCTGCAGGTGGGCCGCCGCGTACGGCAGCGTGGTGACGCCTCCCAGCGCCGAACCCGGAGACGTTCCCCAGACGCCCATGTTGATGGGGTCCATCAAGGTGGGGAACTGGTTGAAGTTGATGACGTCCTCACCCGCGGCGCTGATCCACATCGTCCGCTCCTTCATGCCCAGGCCCACCATGGCCAGGGCCGTGGGCGGCAGCGGGTTCCAGAAGAGCGCCTGCTCGGCCAGCATGCTGGCCGCGCCCGGGATGGCGAGCACCGTGGGCGTGTAGATGCTGAACACCGCCGCGTGGTACGCCGGGTTGGTGCAGGGGATGAGCTGGTCCTGCATGACGATGTTGCAGGTGAGGGCCTCCCCCTCGCCCGCCAGGCCCCAGTCGTCAATCAGCATGGAGTAGCTGCCCGTGCAGCGGCCGCCCACCGGGCGCCCCACCGCGCAGACCTGGAGGCTTGCGAGCGAGTCCTCCATGTTCCGCTTCTGGTAGAGGGCGCCCTCGCCCTGGTCCAGGAACGAGCGGGGGAAGCGCCACGCGGACAGGGTCGCGGAGGCACGGCACGCGGTGCCGCCGTTGTCACGGTAGGTCGCGCGGGTGACGGTGGTGCCGCCCCAATCCACGCCCACGCCCATGTCACAGCTCACCGCCATGTTGCTGCCGGTGGTGAGCGCCTGGGTGATGCCCGCGCCCGTGGTGGCGGACAGGCCGTTGAAGTCCGCGTAGCGCCCCTCGGCGTCATTGGCGGCGTCCCGCATGGAGCCGCCCGCGGGGTCGTAGTTCACGGGGATGAAGTGCATCTGCCCGTGCGTGCCGTCCCAGAGCGCGGAGATGGCGGCCTCCTGCACCTTCAGGGACAGGAAGCCGACCTCGGCGAAGTGGATGCCGAAGGCGACGATGGTGACGAAGAGCGTGACGCCAATGGCCGCTTCGACCAGCGACTGGCCCCGGGCATGCCTGGAGCGGAGGGTCTTCTTCATCATTGGATTCCCCTGTAGCCCACCGCGCGCAGGGCCCGCAGCGTCCGGGCCGCGGCGGGTGCGCTGAGGTCCAGCGTGTCCGCGGCGTCATCCAGGCCGTCCTGGTCCGTGTCCGCCGCCACCAGGGTGGCCCGCCAGAACGGGTTGAGCAGGTTGGGCGGCTCGCTCCAGTGGTGGAACGCCACGCTGTGGCCGCGGTGGAAGTAGGCGATGCCCGTGGCCATGGCCGTCTGGACGTCGTTGGCCGTCCCATCCGCCATCTGGAAGCTGCGGTTGTCGAACTGCGTGCCGGTGCCGCTGCTCTGGAAGCGATAGCGGAACGAGTAGTCCCACGGGTCCAGGGACCGGGTGCGCAGGTTGCGCTGCACCACCGCGAAGTTCTTCGGCTGGCCGTAGTTGTTGTCGCCGCCGTCCAGGAGCTGGGTGAGGTTGTAGTCCAGGAACAGCGGCCAGATGCCCGGGCAGCTCGACACCGGGTTCATGCAGGGCATCAGCATGTGCCGCATCCGGGGGCTGGGGTCACTGCCTCCCGTCCACCGGTGCTCGGGCGTGGGCATGAAGCCGCCGGAGTTCACCAGGCTCGCCTCGACGCCTTCGATGCCGCCCACGGCCGCGGGGCACGGCGCGCCGCCGCCATTGGCCATGTGGTTGTACAGGTAGAGGATGCTGCCCTCGTCCTCGGCGGTGATGGCGGGCGCGAAGGGCGGCAACATCGGCATCTGCCGCCCCTTCCGGCCGAAGTGCGTCGTCCCCTGCGTGGCCACCTCCACCATCACGTTGTCCGGCGGCGGAACCACCCACGCCAGGTTGGCCAGGTGCGCGACGTAGTCCATGTCCTGCCGCCACGTGACGAAGTGGAAGCCGCGGCTGCCCATGGCGGCGTTCACCGCGTGCTGCACCGTCGCCGGCACGTCGCACACGGCGCCGCCGCCCGTGCAGGCCAACCCGCCGGTGAGCTCGTCGTTGTTGACGCCCCCAATCGGCGGCACCTGCCACGCGGAGTCGGTGGGGTTCCTGCCCGGGACGATGTTGGAAAGAATCTGGTTGGCGAACCGCTGCGAGTCCACCGCGTCCTTCAGCTCCTGGAAGTTCTGCTGCTGGGCCAGGTACAGCGCGTTCTGCGCGAGCTGGTGCCCGCGCATCTGGAGCGCGACCAGCGGCTCATACGCCTGGAACACGGAGTTGACCCGCTGGTCCTCCGTGCGGAGGTTGCGCTGCAGCTTGCCCAGATCGCGCAGCCCCTTGTTGCCGCAGCGGCAGCGCCGCGCGCAGGACGAGCTCTTCCAGGCGCAGGGGCAGCCGGTGATGACGTTGAGCTGATACGGCCACTCCCAGTCGCTGTACCCACCGCGCGCCGCGTTGAGCTGCGCGCGGTAGAGGCTGGCCCAGCTCACCAGGCTGGCGGCGCCCGCCTGCGCCACCGCGTGGGCAATCTGCACGCGGTTGATGATGGCGATGTTGTTGAAGGTGCGGGCGGTGGCCACCGCGTTGGAGAACGCCGCCGCGTCCGCCACCGTCTGCGCCTCGATGCGCTCGCGCACCTTCATGGTGAAGGACAGCGTCAGCGTCACCATCAGCACCATGAGCAGCGTGCCGAGCACGAACAACACCAATGTCTGGCCGCGGGAATGAGAGCGATTCATCGGGGACAGTCCATGGAGGCGAAGTGACGCGCCTTGACGGGCGTCATCATCCGCATGGTGAAGCTGGTTTCGATGGGGAACACATACTCACGGCGGCCCACGCGCTCGGCCAGCTCGGTGCGGACATCCGTCGCCAGCGCGTAGGGGCTGGTGAACTCGCCGGGCCCCCAGTTGGCGTTGCGCTCGGCCAGCACCAGCGGGTTGGCGTCCGTGTAGTCCTGGATGCCGAGCTGCGCGAGGAACATCCGCGACATCACCCAGTTCGCGAAGGGGATGCGCATGGGGTACCAGTAGATGAGCCGCACCTCCAGGCGCCGCAGGTGCCCGGGGTCGTCGAAGCCGCGGTCCTGCGGGCTCTCCACGCCGCCGCCCGCCAGGCCGCGGTTGATCCACACGATGCTGCCGGTGTGCACGCCGTCCAGCCCCGGCTGGTACCGGTTGTCCCGGCGCGGCGCGAAGGCCATGGCCAGCCGCTCGGGCGCGCCGACGCCACCGCCGTGCTGGGCGCCCACCCCCGGGACGTGCATGCCGATGAAGGAGTGGAACGAAGGCAGCAGGGCGAGGATGGCCGCGTGGCTCATCCGCTCGCACTCGCCGTGGGCCACGCTGCCCGCGCGCGTCGCGCGGAAGGCCGCGTATTGCGCGAGCACGCGCGCCTGAAGCATCAGGAAGAGCTGGAGCGTGCCCAACACCAGGAACACGACGAGCGGAAGCGACAGGGCCGCCTCGACCATCGCCTGGCCGGACTGCCTCCCACGGCTCGGACGCTGTGAATTCATGGCGAACGTATGTTCCGGGGATTCTGACGTGATCGGACATACGTCAACTTGACGGGGCGTTCCTGGCATCCCACGCAGGAGAACACGGCGCTGCGACAAACGCGTTTTTCTGGCCTGAAACAACCGAGTTACAACGCCCCTCCGGTTGCTCATGGGGCTAGCGTGACTTCATCCCCTTTGTGTCGAGCTGGTATTTTTTCACCAACCGTTCAATTGACTTCCGGTGGAGCCCGCTCTCACGCGCCGCGCGAGACAGGTTTCCTTCGCAGCGCGTCAACACGCTGGTGACGTACTCGCGCTCGAAGTTCTCCAGGAGCTGCTCCTTGGCGTCCTTGAAGGAGAGGTGCTCGTTGAAGGGCAGCGGCCCCTCGCGGACCTGCCCCCGCACGCGGGGCGGCAGGTGCACGGGCTGAATCTCCTCGCCTTCACTGAAGGTGAGGACATGTGACAACACGTTCATCAGCTCGCGCACGTTGCCCGGCCACGAGTACGACATCAGCAGGCCCAGGGACTCCGCGGAGAAGCGCTTCTTGCCGTGCTTGCCGACGACCTCCGGGTCCGCGAGCGCGCGCTTGAGGATGAGGGGGATGTCATCCCGGCGCTGGCGCAGCGGCGGGAGCTGGATGGTGATGACGGACAGGCGGAAGTAGAGGTCCTCGCGGAAGCCGCCGCCCTGAATCTCCTTCATCAGGTCGCGGTTGGTGGCGGCGATGACGCGGCAGTCCACCTCGATGACGTCGTTGCCGCCCACGCGCCGCACTTCATGGTTCTCCAGCACGCGCAGCAGCTTGGGCTGCAGGTCCAGCCGCAGCTCGCCCAGTTCGTCCAGGAAGATGGTGCCGCCGTGCGCGCGCTCGAAGGCGCCGGGCCGCTCGCTCACCGCGCCGGTGAAGGCGCCCTTCTCGTGGCCGAACAGCTCGCTTTCGATGAGGTTGGGCGGGATGGCGCCGCAGTCCAGCACCTCCATGGGGCCCTTGGTGCGGCCGGACAGCGCATGGATGGCGCGCGCCACCAGCTCCTTCCCCGTGCCCGTCTCGCCCTGGATGATGACGGACACGTCCATGGGGGCGATCTTCTTGATGAGGCCGAATATCTGCCGCATCTTCACGCTCTGCCCCACCATCTCGCACAGCTCGCCCTCGCGGTCGGGCTCGATGGTGACCTCCTCATCCAGCGGCGCGAAGGTCAGCACCGACGAGCCCGCGCGAATCTGCGAGCCCGGTGACAGGTAGGCCCGCTCGATGCGCCGGCCGTCCAGGAAGGTGCCGTTGGTGGAGCCCAGGTCCACCAGCAGGTAGCCGCGCTCGGTGAACTGGATTTCGAAGTGGTGACGGCTGGCGGTGCGGTCCTCCACCAGCACCAGGTCATTGCCCGGATGCGCGCCGCAGCGCAGGCGCTCCTTGTCACTCACCACCGAGCGGCCGGTGTCCGGGCCCGACGTGACGGCCAGGCGGCACTTGTGGAGCTTCACCGTGGTGCGGGGGTCCACCACGAGCGTCTCCCCCAACAACGGGGAGGGGTTCAGGTCTTGTCCGACGTCGCCGGGACTGGTGTGGATGTCGTCAGGGTGCAGGGGGGGAGCACTCATCTGCGCGCGAGGATAGCAAAGGCCCCCCACGAGGCCCGCCCCCCGTGGGCGTCCGTGCTAGGCTCTCGCGCCCCGCCCATGCCCCCGCGCAAAGTGAAGCCGAAGAAGGCCCCGGCCCTGCCCGGGCGCCAGGCATCCGACCATCCCGAGCGGGCCCCACGGCAAGGGCACGCGAAGAAGACGGTCGTCGTCCTGTCCCGCAAGCGCGCGCTGTACTCCACGCGGCGGCTGGTGGCCGCCATCCGCGCGCGCGGCCACCGCCCGCTGGTGCTGGACACGCTGCGTTGCTGCCTGCTGCTCGCGCAAGACGCACCGCGCATGACGTACCGCGGCGTGGAGGTGCGCGGCGTGGACGTGGTGGTGCCGCGCATCGGCGCGTCCATCACGGCCTACGGCCTGGCGGTGGTGAACCACTTCGAGATGATGGGCGTGCCCGTGCTCAACCCGCCCGCGTCCATCGCGCGCAGCCGCGACAAGCTGCGCGCGTTGCAGTTCCTGTCGCGCTCCGGGCTGGACATCCCCCGCACCGTCATGGCGCACGACCGCAGCAACGTGCGCCGGCTGGTGGAGGAGGTCAACGGGCTGCCCGTCATCATCAAGCTCATCAAGGGCACCCAGGGCGTGGGCGTGATGATTGCCCACACGCTGTCGGAGGTGCAGACCATCCTCGACACCTTCTGGGACCTGGGACAGGAAATCGTGCTCCAGGAGTTCGTCGCGGAGAGCGAGGGGCGGGACGTGCGGGCGCTCGTCGTGGGCGACCGCGTGGTGGGCGCCATGCGGCGCAAGGCCAAGTCCGGGGAGTTCCGCTCCAACATCCACCGCGGCGGAGAGGGGCAGGCAATCGAGCTGTCCTCGCCCTACATGGAAGCGGCCGTGCGGGCCGCGCGCGTGGTCGGGCTGGAGGTCGCGGGCGTGGACATGCTGGAGGGCCGCGCCGGTCCCCGGCTGATGGAAATCAACTCCAGCCCGGGCTTCGAGGGCCTGGAGCGCGCCACCGGCAAGGACATCGCCGGGGCCATCATCGACCACGCGTTGAAGTACGCCGAGGCGAAGCGCGCCGGGTGAGCGCGAACCCGGGTCCGTGCGAGGTTGCTCGCCTGCTTTCGAGCTGCCGCACAGCCGGGGCAAGGCACCTTGCATGCTCCTCAGGAACACAGGAATGCCGTCATGGCCCGTGGGTCCTGAGGAGTTGGCAGCGACGCGGGAGGCCCTCTAATCTGGCGGCCCTCAAATGAAAACGCTGCACAAGCCGCTGCAGATCACCCTCTACCAGGACGTGCTGTGCTCCTGGTGCTACCTCGCCGACCTGCGCCTGGATGTCTTGCGCCAGGAGCTGGGCGACGCCGTCCGCTGGAGCGTCAGGCCCTATCCGCTGCGCGTCCATGACGTGCTGCCCACGGCGCGAGAACAACGCGCGTGGGTGGAGGAGGTGGAGCGCGCGCGGCGAGAACCGGACGCCGCCGCGCGCCTGTTGTCCACGGACCTGTGGCTCGGGGGAGACCCGCCGCGCACCAGCGTGCCGGCGCTGGCGGCGCTGGAGGCGGCGCGGCTGCAGGGCCCGCAGGCTCGCGCGTTCCTCGCCCGCGCCATGCAGCGCGCGGCGCTGGAGCAGGGCGTCAACGTGTCCCGGTCGGACGTGGTGTTCGAGCTGGCCTCGCGCGTGGGCCTGGCGATGGACGAGTTCTCCGCGGCCTTCCGTTCGGAGGAGACGCGGCGCCTCATCCTCGACGAGCACCGGGACGCCACCCACCGCGGCGTGCGCGGCGTGCCCACGCTCGTCATCGGTGGCCGGTGGATGTTGTGCGGCCTGCGCGAGCTGGCCGAGTACCGCGAGCACATCCTCGCGTGCCTGGGCAAGGTGTCCGTGCCCCGCTCGGGCTCGCCCGAGCGCGTGGTGCACTGAAGCGCCCGTCCCCCGGGGCCTCGCGCGGCGGACGCGCCAGGCCCCGTGAGGAGGAAGGGCTCAGGCCTCTTCCGCGCCGCGGCTGAGCGTCAGGGAGAGCCCGGCCAGCAGCAGGTAGAGGAAGGACGTGGCGGGAATCACGGGCACGCAGCAGAGGAAGACGCCCACCACGGTGATGAGGCCGCCCAGCAGCAACGTGCCCACCATGGCCAGGCGCTGCCCCCGCGCGTAGACGAAGCAGCGGCGCAGCGTCTCCACGACGCGGGGCGAGTCGGTCCGCGCCAGCTCCGGCTGCATCAGGATGAGCGGCGCGAGCAGCCACCCGCCCGGGAAGATGTAGAGCGCGAAGGCCACCAGACCCATCACGGCGAGGCCGGGCAGCATGGGCCGCAGCGCCGAATCCAGCTCCGAGGACGACAGGTCGCCCAGCCCCACCAGCTCCGCCCAGGACACGGTGCCCGTCGCAAGCCCCGCGCCCACGGCGACGATGACGATGAGCAGCAGGAGCGGCACCATCAACACGAAGGACAGGAACAGCGTCCCCACGTACGCGGGGACCTTGTGGAACTGGCTGAACAGCCGGCCCAGGTCCGCGCGCTGACCGGCCAGCACGTCCATGCACATCCGGAGGAAGCCCAGCGTCACCCCGCCCTGGATGACGTAGGACGCAATCGTGCCCAGGAGGATGGCGAGGACGGTGATGGCGACGTTGTCCACCACGCCCGCGACGACGGAGAAGATTTGCGAGACGACCTGCCCGGCGATGGACGCGGCGATGAAGATGAGCACGCCCACGCAGAGCATCACCCATTCGCGCTTGAAGGCCGCCCAGCACACGTCCAGCAGCCCGGAGATGCCCCAGTTCTCTCGGTTCAGCGGGAACGCCTGCCCCGCGCCCTCGCGCTGACGGCAGGTCGGACACCAGGCCTGCGAGCCCCCCTGGCTGCAGGTGCGGCACATGAAGTTGCCGCAGCGGGCACAGGTCCCCACCGCCTCGAATCCCGGGTGGAGCGGACAGCTCGCGCCCGAAGTGAACTCAGTCTCCGCCATGGTGCGTCTCCCCACGCGCGCCGCGGCTCACCCCTCCAGGGCGGGCGGCGCGCACATTTCCCCCTACACCACCCCGGCAGGTGTCCACCAGAGGACGAAGGGCGCTATCCTGGGGGCCGGCGGAGGACCGACGCGGGACTGCACCCGGGCGTGAATTTTCTCCACGCCCCGCCGTCTGCTCCCGCGTGGCCGCAAGGTGGACGGCCCCGCCGTCCACTCCGCCCAGGAGAATCACCACATGCGCCGCCTGCTCGCCCTCGCCGTTCCGATTGCCCTGATGATGGGTACTGGCTGTGTCGCCCACGTCCACGGTCCGGCGCGTCACGCCCCGGTCCAGGTCATCGAGTACAGCTACTCGAGCGACCACCCCATCCCCGACGACTACGGCGGCGGCTGGTGCCCGTACTCGCACATGCACGTGCACGACTACGAGCCGACCACGACGTACTACGTCTACTCGGACAACGCGTACTACTACAGCGGCCCGTCGGTGGTCTGGTACTGGAACGACCACCCCCACGCGCACGGCGGCCTCTGCAACCTGCGCGGGCGCCACTCGCACGACTACTACCCGAACACGGGCAGCATCTACCGCTACGAGCGCAACCGCGGCTACGTGTGGAGCCGCACGCACAGCGCCTCGGCCGGCTACGGCTACGTGCGCCCCGCGCAGCGCCCCAACAACCGCCCCGTCGTTCCGGGCAACACGTACAGCGGCACCCGGCCGCCTCCGGGGGGGACCCGGTGGACGACGACGCGGTCCGGCCGCCCCGCCCAGCCGGGCAACGTCAACCGGCCTCCGCGCGGCCAGCGCAGCAACAACGCCAACGGCTGGGGCACCCGCAGCACGCCCCCCTCGGGACGGCCCGCCAGCGGCTCGGCGTCCAACGGCGGCTCCAGCAACGGCTGGAACCGGCCGCCCGCGGGGCGCCCCGCGAACAACGCCGCGCCCAGGGATGACGATGACCGCCGCGACAACAACAGCGGCGGCAACCGCTGGAGCGGCGGCAACTCCAACAGCAGCGGCAACTCCAACAGCGGCAACAGCGGCAGCTCCAGCAGCGGCAACAGCGGCAGCGGCTGGAACACGCGGGGCGGCAGCAGCGGCGGCTCCAGTCGCAGCTCGGGCTCCAGCAGCAGCTCGGGCTCCAGCAGCGGTGGCGGTAGCTGGAACCGGGGAGGCAGCAGCAGCGGCTCCAGCAGCAGCTCGGGCTCCAGCGGTGGCGGCTGGGGGCGCGGTGGCGGCAGCGGCGGGAAGTCCTCCGGCTCCGCGTCGCCTCCGTCCGGGCGCTCGGGTTCGTCCTCCTCCGGCGGCAGCAACGGCCGCTGGCGCTGAGCCTCCTGACGCCGTGTCCCCGGCCCAGGGCACGGCGCGGGTGAGGGCCGCCACGCTGCGGTGGCCCCTCCAACATCGGGCCCTCCCGTGAACGGCGCCGCGCCTCCCTTCCGGGGCGCGGCGCTGACGTTTTTCGGACAGCGCGTCGCCCCTGTCGCCCATGGACACCGGCCCCGCGGCGTCGACCAGGGGACGGACGGGAAGCGGGGTGGATTGCCGCCGCGAACCGCCGTGGAGAGCTTTCCCGCGATGATGCGTCCTCTCCTGATGATTCCCTGTGCGCTGCTGGGACTCACCGTGGGCTGCGGCCCTGGCGACTTCACTCCCGACCCGGGCATCCAGACCGATGACGCCGAGTCCGTGGACCTGGACAACCTCCGCATCGGCATCAGTGGCACGGTCGACCTGCTCCCCGAGGCCCGGCGGCTGCTCGAGGCCCGGGGGCTGCCCCTGCCCTCGTTGGATGGCGCGCCGCTCACCGCCGCGGAGCCCCTGCGGCTGGCGGTGAATGACGCCAACGCCACCTTCGGTACGGCACCAGCGGCCGCGGACGGCGCCTTCACCGTGAGCGACGTGGCGGTGCGCGAGATGCACCTGAGCCTCGCGGTGGGCCTGGCGTCCGCCGGGTTCGTGCCCGCCCATACCATCGTCTACGACTCCGCCTTCACGGGCGCGCGGCCGCGCACCGACATCATCGGCGCGCGCGTCTGGGCGCTGCCGGAGGCCTTCCATGACGCGCTCAGCGTCGCCGTGGGGGAGGGCACCCTGCGGGGCCACACCGACAACCGGGCCGCCACCCTGCGTGACGCGGGCTTCGTCCTGGGCCGCGTGGTGGACGCCAGCGGCCAACCCGTCGCGGGCGCGACGGTGGCGCCCGACCGCGAGGACCTGGCCGGCCGCGTCTACTACCCCACCGCCGACCTCGACGGCGTGAATCAGGTGGGCACCGGCCCGGAGGGCCTGTTCGTGTACATCCACTCGGGCGCGGACGCGGAGGCCTTCCGCCTGTCCGTGACGAGCCTGGAGGGCTACGTGCCACGCAACGTGGGCGTGGCGCCGGGGTGGGGGCTGGTGCTCACCGTCCATCCCGGCCTCTACCCGCCTCTCTAGTCAGCGCGGCAGCGGACCTGCCGCTCGCGGCCTGGCCGCTTGGGGCCTGCTGCCCCGGGCGCGGGCTGGCCCCATGTTCCATGGGAGGCGCGTGAGGCTCGGCCAATGACTGGCGGCGCCCCCCAACCGTCCGTCCCCGTCGCTGCGCCGCACTCGCGTCCAATGCCCGGAAGCGAGGGCGCGACGCATCTCTCGTTGGAGCGTCTCGAACACGGGGGCCTCGGGCCGGTACGTCACGGGAGGAGCCCTGTGCGTTCCTGGGGGGACGCCACGATGAACGAGTGCTGGAGGCCTCAGCGTCGCAGCGCAGCCACGGCCCGGGGCATCGCCTGGCTCGCCGCGCTGGGCGCCCCGCTCGTGGGCGTGCTGTACCTCCTGGGCTGGGCCTGGGACGTGGAGATGCCGCGGCCCGGCGTGGCTGGCATCCCCATGACGCCGGTGACGGGCATCGCCATGGTGTTCGGCGGCGCCGCCCTGGGCCTGAGGCTGGCGTCCCCCGGCGTGCTGCACCACCAGGAGCGCGTGGCCAGGGCCTGCGCGCTGGTGATGCTGTTCATCGGCGCGGCGAACCTCCTGCGCGACGTCACGGGCTGGGACCTGGGCATGGAGGCCCTGATGCTGCGGCTGCTCGACGAGCAGCCCGCGTCGCTCCCCCGGCCCTCGCCCCTGTCCGCCACCTGCATGCTGCTGCTGGGCACGGCCCTGGCGCTGCCGGAGGACGACGGCCGCCACGGCCACCTCCGGGACACCCTGGTCGTGCTGTCGCTGGTGAGCTCCACCCTGGGCCTCAACGGGTTGTTGATGGGCCCGCTGTTGATGGTGGGCACCCTGCCCTTCCTCGCCGAGCGCAGCATGGGCCTGCCCACGGCGCTGACGCTGATGCTGCTGGCCCTGGGGACGCTGTGCGCGCGGCCGGCTTCGGGGCTGATGAGCCGCATCACCCGCGACTCGCTCGGGGGCTTCCTCGCGCGAAGGCTGGTGCCGGTGACGCTGCTCGGCCCCTCGCTGCTGGGCATGGTGTTGATGATTCTCCACGACGTGCGGGCCATCAACCTGGAGGCCAAGCTCCCCATCTTCGCCACCCTGGTGAGCACCGGCGGCGCGGCGCTCGTGCTCCTGTCCGCGCGGGCGCTGGACGCCATCGAGGCGCGCCGCCAGCAGGCCACCGCGGCGCTGGAGGCCTCCGAGGCGCGCTACCGGGGCCTCCTGGAGACCACGCCCGCGCCGCTGCTGGCGGTGGACGCGCAGGGCCAGCTTCGCTTCGTCAACGCGGAGGCGGAGCGGGTGTTCGGCTATCCGCGCGAGGAGCTGCTGGGGCGCGAGGTGGAGGTGCTGGTGCCCGAAGGCCTCTTCGGCGGGCGCAGCCTGGACTCCAAGCTGAACGAGCGCGCCCTGCACGGACTCCGCAAGGACGGCAGCCAGGTGTCGCTGGAGGTGCGGCTGAGCCCCGTGGCCAGCCTCGGCGGCCCGACCCTGCTCGCTGTCCTCCGGGACGTGACGGAGCGCGAGCGGTACCTCGCCAGCGTCCAGCGCGCTCGCGAGGAGGCGGAGATGCAGCGCGGCCAGGTGCAGGCCCTGCTGGACCACACCCCCGTGGGCATCGTCTTCGCCAGGGCGGAGGGGGGCCCGCTGGTGGCCAACCCCGTGGCGGAGCGCCTGCTCGACCGCCCGTTGAAAGGGGTGGAGCTGGAGGCGTCGGTGGACGTCAACCCCTGCGTGCTCACCGCCGACGGCAAGCCAGTCCACCGGGAGGACCTGCCCATCGTCCGTGTCCTGAAGACAGGCCAGCAGGTGGGGCCCGAGGAGTTCATCATCCTCCACGCCGACGGGCGGCGGCTGCCGGTGCTGATGACCGCGGCGCCCGTGTTCGGTCCCGGAGGCAGGCTGCGTGGCGTGGTCGCCACGGCCCAGGACGTGTCGACCCGCCACGAGCTGGACCGGCTCCGCGAGGAGTACGTCAGCCTCATCTCCCACGACCTGCGCAACCCGCTCCACACCATCAACCTGCGCGTGGGCCTGCTGCGGCGCGCGCTGCACGAGCGCAACCTGGAGCGCGAGGAGTCGATGACGCTGTCCATCCAGCGCAGCGTGGACTGGATGAGCGCCATGATTGAGGAGCTGCTGGAGGGCTCGCGGCTGGAGTCCCAGCGGGAGGCGCTGCGCCGCGAGCCCCGGGACTTGGGGCGCTTCCTGGAGGAGGTGCTGGAGCGGGACGTGGCGCCCGACCTCCGGGAGCGCTTCCACCTGGAGGTCCAGGGCACGCTGCCGCCCGTGTGGATGGACGCGGCGAGGCTGGAGCGGGTGGCCGCCAACCTGCTGAGCAACGCCGCCAAGTACAGCCTCCCGGGTCAGCCCATCACCGTGCGCGCCCAGCTCGAGCCGGGCCAGGTGGTGGTGTCGGTGACGGACGTGGGCCCCGGGCTGCCCCCGGAAGACGCCGCGCACGTCTTCGACAAGTACTACCGCACGCGCAAGAGCGGCGCGTCGGATGCGAAGGGCCTGGGCCTGGGGCTGTACATCAGCCGGCTCATCATCGAGGCGCACGGCGGCCGCATCTGGGTGGAGAGCGAGCCCGGCAAGGGCTCCACCTTCCGCTTCAGCCTCCCCGTCGCCCCGCCCGGCGCCAGCCCGCGCCCGCCCCAGGTCCCGGAGGGCCAGGACCCGGCGGCGGGGAGCGGCCCAGCCGTCAGCGTGTAGCCACCCAGCGCGGCAGCCAGTCCGCGCCCTTCGCGCGCGTCAGGCGCGTCTGTCCGGTGCCATCCGCGCGCATGAGGTACACGTCGGTGTCGCCCTCCCGTTCGGACACGAAGGCCAGGTACTTCCCGTCCGGACTCCAGGCCGGCATGTCGTCCCGGTGCTTGCCGTCCGTCAGGGCCACCGGCGCGCCGCCCGCCACCGGCACCACCCAGATGCGGGCGAGCCCCTCTGGCGTGCGGCTCACGTAGGCCAGCCGTTGTCCATCCGGACTCCAGACCGCCTCGCGCTCGTCGCCCGTGAAGGACTCGCCGGACACGGCGCGCAGGTCCGAGCCGTCCGGACGGAGGAAGTACAGCCGGTCCTTGCCCTCGCGGTCGCTGACGATGACGAGCCACTTGCCGTCCGGGCTCCACTTCGGCGTGCGGTCCTCGGTGTGGAAGAAGGTGAGGCGGCGCTCACCGCTGCCATCCGCGTTCGCCGCGTAGATTTCGGGGTCGCCCTCGCGGCTGCACACGAAGGCCACCTCCTTGCCGTCCGGAGACACGGCGGGCTCGAAGCAGCCCTGCGGCACCTGCGTGAGGCGCACCTCCGGCACGCCCTCGCGGGGCACCAGGCGCACCACGTCGCTGAAGCCCTCCGCGTCGGACTCGGCCACCAGCCAGGTGCCGTCCGGCGCCCAGCTCGCGTTGCGCGCGCGCGCCCTGGGTGGATGCAGCGGCACCGCCGGGCCCTTGCCGTCCAACGGCAGCACGCGCATCTGCTGACGGTGCAGCCCGCCCTCCTCCGCCGCGGCGATGACGAGCAGCGACTTGCCGTCCGGCGACGGGGGCCCGGGATACACGTCCTCCTCACCCCGCGTGAGCTGCGTCTCCACTCCGTCTGGACTCACCTTCCAGACATCCTTCCGCCCTGCCCGCTCCGACAGGAAGATGACCGCGCCCGGAACGGCGCGCGCCTCCTCCTGGGACAGCGGCCCGGCGCCGGACGTCCCGCCACACCGGCCGGAACACCCGACACCGAGCACGGCGAGCGCGGTGAGCCACCGCGCCCGCCACGGCCAGGAACGTTGAAGCCGTTCAAGGCCCTGCATCATCCCCTCACTGAATCCGGATGGCGTCCGCCATGACGACGTAGCCCTCGGTGGCCCAGCGGCTGAGCTGCACCTTGTTCCAGCCGGCGGCGAAGTTGTAGGTGCCCAGCGTCACCCACTTGCTGCCGTTGGTCTGCTGGTTCACCTTCACCGTGCTGTTGCCGCCCGTGTGCGTAATCACGAAGGGCGCCGCGGGGGAGCGGTTGGTGCCCTGCACCCACCAGGCCTGGATGGTCCGGCTGCCCGCCGCGGGCATGTGGAAGTGGAACACCGCCGGCTCGGAGATGGGCTGCGTGGAGGCGTAGTAGTAGTCGTTGCCGTAGTAGCCCGCGCTGGTGCCACGCGCCCAGGTGGACGGCACCGCGATGTAGCCCTTGCTGGCGTTGTTGTTGGCGTTGTTGCTGTCCACCACGATGGCCGACGTCGAGCCGCCGCCGTCACCGCACTCGCTGCGAATCTTGCTGATGTACGTGGACCACGGCCAGTTGCGGCCCGGGTCCGTGCGGTTCTCCGGCTGCAGCCGGGCGTGCGCCACGATGTGGTAGCTGTCGCGCGGGATGCCCTGGTCCTTGGTGATGTTGCACGTCAGCTTCGCGGAGGTGTTGATCATCCCCGTGGAGAACGAGGCCGAGCTGGCGTAGCCGCCGTGCTCGATACCGATGGAGAAGTCGTTCGTCGACCGGCCGTTGAGGTTCGACTTCACGCCCCCGTTGAGGCTGCTGCGGTAGGCGGCGCCCACGTGCCAGGCGCGGCTGGACTCGCGCACGAGCTGCGACACCTCGGTGCCGCTCTCGTTGACCACGTAGTGCGCGCTCACGCCCGCGGCGGAGTTGGTCAGCCAGCTCCAGCAGCCCGAGTAGCCGCCCTCACAGGTGTGGATGATGACCATCTGCTCGCCGATGCCGGAGGGGCGCGCGTTGTAGTTGGGCGAGGGGCGCCAGATGGAGGCCGCGTAGTCCGGGCCGGCCGCCAGGGCCTGCATCCGCGGCAGGGCGAACTTCGGCTCGACGGCGGCGGCCTCCAGCGACACGGCCACCTTGCCCGCCGGCGTGAAGGCACCCGCGCCCTCGCGCAGCACGGCGTACACGTCGTTGTGGACGTAGTGCGCCTGGATGTCCGGGTCGGAGATGTCCGTCAGGCGCACGGTCACCGGGGCCCACGCGCCCAGGTCCGCGCGGTCGATGCCCGCCTCGTCGGCGTACTTCGACAGCAGCGCGGCGCCCGCGCGCAGGTTGGCCAGCGGCTCGCCGCGCACCGCGTCCGCGGACACGCCCGCCAGGGCCGCGCCGTCAATGATGTGCTGACCGCGCAGGGCCAGCAGACCGAACGCGGCCGGACGGCCCTCGAACTCCTCCTCGCCCAGGACGTGCTCCCAGCGCGTCTCCACATAGGAGATGGCCTTGAGCAGGCTCACCGGGACGTTGAACTCCGCCGCCGCCTTGGCGAACAGCGCGTCCAGCTCGTTGGGCGTGCGGCGGGCCGCGTCGGCCACCGCGCGGGCGGCGTCGTCCGCCACGCCCGCGGGGACCTGCGACTCAGGGGTCGTCTCTTCCGGAGACGTTTCGGGCTGGGGGCCACAGGCGGAAAGGGCCATGGCCGCGGCCGTCGCCGCGAACGTCTTGCGCAACACGTGCATGGAAACTCCTTGAAGGGGGGTCAGCAACTCCACGGTCGCCCCCGTTCCACGGGAGCGGCGCAGGGTGCCTCGCCCCAGCACCATGCATGCCAGCCACGCGTTCCCGGGGAGCTCCTCTTTTCCCCGACCCGATGTGGAGCATCCATGCTCCACCCGCCCGTCAAGAAATCCACTCCACCTCCGGCAACCCCGCACCGCAACATCCCGGAATCAGGAACGCCCTACATGTAAGCCTCGGCCTCCGGAGCCCCGAGTTGGCCAGCCCGTGTCGCACTGACGTATTTCAAGACAACGACACGTAAAGACTTATTACTCAGTTTCCAGCCTTCCTGGCCTTTTGGCGTGACACGCGACTCAGGGGCCGAGACGTGGGTGCCGACAGCGCCCGGGGCTTCCGCTATGAGGGGGGCCATGCGGCTCTTCGGTATCGGCGACACCCACCTGCCCTCCACGCGACAGAAGGACATGCACCGCTTCGGGTGGGCGGAGCACCCCCTGCCGCTGCAGCGCGCGTGGGATGAGCGGGTGGCGCCGGAGGACGTGGTCATCGTGGCGGGGGACATCTCCTGGGCCACGCGGGCGCACGAGGTGATGGACGACCTGGCGTGGCTGGACGCGCGTCCGGGGCGCAAGGTGCTGGTGCGGGGCAACCATGACTACTGGTGGGGCGACTCCGCCTCCAAGCTGCGCAAGCTGCTGGAGCCCTTCCGGACGCTGGAGGGCTTCCTCCACAACAACGCCGTCGTCATGGGGCCGTGGGTGATTGCGGGCAGCCGGCTGTGGACGGCGCCGGAGGCCCCGCCCATGCCCGGCGGAGAGATGGGCGACGAGGCGGCGGACACCGGCTACGTGGAGCGGGAGACGCGCCGGCTGACGGCGTCCATGGAGGACGCGAAGAAGAAGGAGGCGGCCAGCCCCACGCCGCTGGTGCGCGTGGTGGCGGTGCACTTCCCGCCGGTGTACGCGAACGAGAAGGCCACGGCGTTCAGCGCGCCCATCGAAGCCTTCGGGCCCAAGGTGTGCGTCTATGGCCACCTGCACGCGGCGGGCATCGCGGCGGGCTTCACGGGCGAGCGCGGCGGCGTACGCTATGTCCTGGCCTCGTGTGACGCGGCGGGCTTCGCGCCCGTGCTGCTCGACGAGGTGTGAGGAGGCGCGCCATGCCGTCCAACAAGGCGGAGCTCGCGGCCCGGCTCGCCGCCGTGCGGTCCGGTGACTCGGTGCGCGGACTGTTCTTCAAGTCGGTGCTCGGCCTCATCCAGCAGCACGCGGGCCTGGCGGCGCCGGAGGCGGTGCGCGACGGGGCGCTGGGCGCGGCGTACTCGGACCTGCTCACGTACCCGGCGCGGGACTTCCTGACGCTGCTCTACCGCGCGGCGGACGCGCTGGAGTCCGCGCTGGGCCCCGAGGACACCGTCTTCCACGCCTGCGGTGAGAAGGACGTGGCGCGCTTCTCCACCGGGCCGGGGATGCTCATCTTCGGCATCATCTCCCGGGGCGACCCGCAGAAGCTCTTCGCGGGCGCGCAGATGGGCTACAGCGCGGCCGTCAGCTACGGCAGCCGGGACTACGTGCCCACCAGCCCCACCTCCGGCACCCTGCACATGCGCCGGGACATGCTGCCGCCCGCCTACCATGAGGGCATCCTCACCGGCGCGCTGAAGGTGCTGGGCCGCAGCGGCACCGCGCGCGCGACGCGGCGGGGCATCGACAGCGCGGACTACGACATCCAGTGGCGCTGACGGCGCTCAGTCCACGCGGGTGTAGGTGACGTCCAGCTCGGCCACGACGCGCTCGCCCACCGAGGCCTGGCAGGTGAACGTGTGCGCGTCACCGTCGCGCGCGCCGCGGACGGCGCCGAACGTCACCGTCTGCCCCGCGTAGGCCAGGGTGTCCGCCTTCAGGCGCACGTCCTTCGCCACGCAGCGGGCCCAGGGCGCGCCCTCCAGCCGGCGCAGCAGCGTGGTGGCCACGCGCGTCATGCCGCTGGCCACCACCGCCACCGGCATCACCGGGTGCAGCGCGAAGTGGCCCTTGCACATCTCCGCCGTCACCGGCCCCAGCGTGGCGGACAGGCTCTCACCATCCGGGCGCCAGTCGCGCAGCGCCAGCGGCTTGCTGTACGGGTTCTGCCGCAGCCGGGCCCACTCCTCGGGGGTGCGCTGCACGCCGTCGTCGCGGCGCGGCTCGCGGCGCATGTCCACCCGGGCCTCGCCGAACAGGCGCGTGAAGGCGGCGGCGGACAGCACGTTGTAGTCCACCTCCAGGCGGAAGAACGGCGTGCCGTCCGGCAGCGACAGCAGCGTGCGCGCGGTGGCCGTGCGGCGGCCGGTGAACTCCGCCTTCGCCAGGCCCCACAGCAGGTCCGTGGCGCGCGCCATCGGCTCCGGGCGCAGCCACTGCCCGCGCGCGCCGCACGCCAGGTAGAAGTGCTGGCCGTCCTTGGACGACATCAGCGCGGACGCGCAGGAGCCCAGGATGGCCAGGTGCCGCCCCGCCTCGCCCAGGCCAATGGGGCCCGCCTCCGCGTCCGGGTCCTGCTGCACCGGGATGCGCGCCACCACCTCGCCCTCCCCCATCACCGTCACGTCCTTGAGGGCGTAGTACGGGTCGCGCACGCAGATGCGCGGGTAGAGGTCCGCGTGCGTCAGCAGCGTGTGCGGCGCCAGGCCCGACAGCGTCCGCAACGGCTGCTCCGGCGGCACCCAGGCGGAAGCAGGGGCAACAGCGGAGTTCGCGGACGCGGGCGTGGTGTCGAGCATGGGACTGACCTGGTTTCGGACGAGGGGTGTCGGGGGACACCGATTGGCGGAGTACCGAGCTTCGTTCCGTCCGCGGAGGACTGATTCCGTCGAACGAAAATGATTTTCGGCTCACGGTCTGATTTGTTGCTTCCTGCCGTAATTTTACGTCCCGAGGGTAAATCTGGACGCAGATGTGGCAGGGAAGCGCAGGCCGGGACACAGCATCGCCATTCGACGCGAAGAGTCAAGGGAAGAGATGGGGTGAATCCCACCCGCCCTGGCTCAGGCGTTCACGACGCTACAACTCCACCTGCGCGCCCAGCTCCACCACCCGGTTGGGGGGGATGCGGAAGTACGAGGTGGCGCTGCGGGCGTTGCGGCTCATCCAGGCGAAGAGCGACTCGCGCCACACGGCCATGCCCGGGCGCCTGGTGGGAATCAGCGTCTCCCGCCCCAGGAAGAAGCTGGTGCCCATGAGCTGGAACTGGAGCCCCTTCTCGCGGCAGCGCTTCAGCACGTCGGGGATGCCCGGGTTCTCCATGAAGCCGTAGCGCGCCACCACGCGCACGAAGCCCTGCTCCAGCGGCTCCACCTCCACGCGCTCGGCGGGCGGCACGTGCGGCAGCTCCTCGGAGAGGATGGTCAGCAGCACCACCTGCTCGTGCAGCACCTTGTTGTGCTTGAGGTTGTGGAGGAGCGCGGGCGGGGTGCCCTCCGCGTTGCCCGTCATGAAGATGGCCGTGCCCGGCACCCGCACCGGCGGGTGGTCTCCGAAGCTGTCCAGGAGCTGCTTCAGCGGGATGCTGGACGCGCGCAGCTTGGCCGCCAGGATGTCGCGCCCCCGCTTCCACGTCGTCATCAGCGTGAAGACGACCATGGCCATCAGCAGCGGGAACCAGCCGCCGTCGGCCACCTTCACCGCGTTGGCGCCGAAGAAGGCCAGCTCCACCACCAGGAACAGCCCCACCACGGGGATGGCCACCCAGCGCCGCACGCCCCACAGCTCGCGGGCCACCACGTAGGCCATCAGGGTGGTGATGACCATGGCCGTGGACACCGCGATGCCGTACGCCGACGCCAGCGCGCTGGAGGAGCGGAAGCCCAGCACCAGCGCCACCACGCCCACCAGCAGCGCCCAGTTCAGGCCGGGCAGGTAGATCTGCCCCATCTCCTCCGCCGAGGTGTGCACCACCTCCATGCGCGGGCTGTAGCCGAGCTGCATCGCCTGGCGCGTCAGGGAGAACACGCCGGCGATGAGCGCCTGCGACGCGATGACGCCCGCCACCGCGGCCAGCGCCACCAGCGGGTACAGCATCCAGGAGGGCGCCAGCAGGAAGAAGGGGTTGCGCGCGGCGCTCGCGTCGCGCAGCAGCAGCGCCCCCTGCCCCAGGTAGTTGAGCATCAGCGCTGGCAGCACCATGGAGAACCACGCGAGCTGGATGGGCTTGCGGCCGAAGTGGCCCATGTCCGCGTAGAGCGCCTCACAGCCCGTCACCACCAGGAACACGCCGCCCAGCACCAGGAAGCCGTGCAGGTGGTTGTGACGGAACAGCTCCACCGCGTGCCAGGGCGACAGCGCGCCCAGCACCGCCGGGTTGTGCACCAACTCCTTCACGCCCAGCCCCGCCAGCGTGAGGAACCAGACGCACATGACGGGCCCGAACACCGCGCCGATGTCCGCGGTGCCGTGCCGCTGCACCAGGAAGAGCCCCACCAGGATGACCAGGGTAATGGGGATGACGTAGGGGTCGAAGACGTCCGTGGCCACGTGCAGGCCCTCCACCGCGCTGAGCACGGTGATGGCCGGGGTGATGACGCCATCTCCATAGAGGAGCGCCGCGCCGAAGATGCCCAGCGTGATGAGCACCGGGCGGGAGCGGTGCGACGGCTGCGCTCGCTGCCGCTGCATCACCAGCGCCATCATCGCCAGGATGCCGCCTTCGCCGCGGTTGTCCGCCCTCACCACCAACAGCAGGTACTTCACCGACACGATGATGAGGAGCGACCAGAAGATGAGCGACAGCACCCCCAGCACGTTCGCGGGCGTCGGCGGAATCCCGTGCGGCCCCGAGAAGCACTCGCGCAGCGCGTACAGCGGGCTCGTTCCGATGTCGCCGTAGACGATGCCCAGGGCCCCGAGGGCCAGCAGCGCGGAGCGCTTGAAGGTGTCCGGGCCCTCTTTGACTTCTTCGCCGCCCGGCACTCCGGTGGTGGTCGCTTTCACGGAGCCGCGCTTTAGCTGAACCCGGGCCCAGAGCAACCGCCACCGTGTCGGCCAGGAAGTAATCACCTGTGCGCCTGGCGCCTCCCCTCCTTGGGGCCACGGGGCTCCAGGGCGGAGCGTGCGTCCAGAACGAACACTCCCAGGATGGGGATGTTCGCCAGCCGCGCCGCGGGAGGACCCGGTCCGCACAGACGCGCCCCGCTCCGGTACAGCCATGCGCCCATGCAGGACCGATGGGTGAGGGGGACTTGATGATGGTGGCGGCACTCGGTCAATCAGAGGCCCGGCGGTCCGAAGCACGGGGGCCTGCGGCGATGGAAGCCCTCCTCCGGGTCTCCCCGGTGGCCATCCACCTGTTGGACCTGGATGGCACGGTGCGGCTGTGGAACCCCGCCGCCGAGCGGCTCTTCGGCTGGCGCCAGGACGACGTGCTCGGCCACCGCGCGCCCTGGGCCACCGGCGCCCGCTGGGAGACCTTCCTCCACCACCAGGAGCAGGCCGCGCGGGGACTGGCCCCTTCCAGCCTGGAGCTGGAGCTCCACCGGCGCGACGGCACCCCCGTCCAGGTGGAGCTGTGGACGGCGCCCATGCCCTCCTCCACCGGCCCCGCCCAGCACCTGGCGCTGCTGGTGGACCTCACCGAGCGGCGCCGGGACGAGGCCGCCCGGCAACGCCTGCTGGACGCCAGCGACGGACTCGCGTCCAGCCTGGACCCGGACGCGACGCTGGAGCACCTGGTGCGCCTCGCCGTGCCCGCCCATGCCGAGTCCTGTCGCGTGTTCCGCGAGGACGTCCCGGGCCAGCCGCGGCGCGTGGCGTCGGCGGGCGTGGAGGCGCGGTCCCCCGCCACCACCGAAGCGGCCGCCCTCCCGGATGGAGCCACGGTGTCGCCGGATGAAGCCACGGTGTCGCGCGTCATCGCCACCGGCGAGCCGGCGCTGCACGCGGGGCCGCCGTCCTGGCTGTGCGTACCGCTGGCGAGGACGGGCGCGCTCGTCCTCAGCACCTCGGAAAGGGCCTACACGCTCCGGGAGCTGGCGCTGGCGCGCGAGCTGACCCGCCGGGCGTCGCTCGCCCTGGACAACGCGCGCCTGTATCACGAAGCGCGGCAGGCCCTCCGCGCGCGCGACGAGGTGCTGGCCATCGCCAGTCATGAGCTGAAGTCCCCCATCAGCGCGCTGCGACTCCAGGTGCAGAGCCTGCGCGCCGCGCTGGAGCGCGCCCCGGAGGCGCTCCTCCGCGAGCGGCTGCACCGGGGCCTGGACCTGGTGGGCCGGCAGGTGAAGCGGCAGGCGAAGCTCATCGACGCGCTGCTGGACGTGTCCCGCATCCACGCGGGACGGCTGGCCCTGACCCCGGAGCCCGTGGACTTGAGCGCCCTGGTGCGCGAGGTGGCGGAGCGGCTGGAGCTGGAGTTCGCGGGCACGGGCGCCCACCTGACGTTGACGCTGCCCACGGACGCCCATGGCCACTGGGACCGGCTGCGCCTGGACCAGGTACTCACCAACCTGGTGTCCAACGCGGTGAAGTACGGCCGGGGCAACCCCGTCGAGGTGGCGCTGTCCAGCACGGACGCCCAGGTGCGCCTGGACGTGCGGGACGCGGGCATCGGCATCGCGCCGGAGCACCTGCCCCGCCTCTTCCACCGCTTCGAGCGCGCCGTGTCGGACCGGGACTACGGCGGCGTCGGCTTGGGCCTGTGGATTGTCCGGGAGGTGGTGGAGGCCATGGGCGGCCACGTCTCCGCGAGCAGCAGCCCCGGCGTGGGCTCCACCTTCACCGTCGTCCTGCCGAAGACGCGCGGGTGAGGACGCCCGAGCCCCGCCCGCGCGCGAGCGCCCCTCACAGCGCGAGGAACAGGATGGCGGCCTTCTCCTCGGGGCTCGCCGCGAGGAACTCATCCGGCAGCCAGATTTCCGAACCGGGCGTCATGGCCCGGTCGCAGCTCCGCCGCCCCGTGTAGAAGCGGTTCGACTGCTCCGCCTTCAGCCGGTAGGTGCAGTCGCGCACGTAGAGGGTGAGCTCGCTGGGGCTCAGCTTCAGGTTGACGGGGCGTCCGCCAAAGCCGCCCTTGGCCACGATGGCGTCGCCTTCCTTCGTCACCGTCAGGTTCACCGGCGCGCCCCCCACCGCGCCCTCCACCCGCCCGTCCTTCAGGGCCAGGGTGAAGTTGCCCTTCAGCCCACGGCCCGTCAGCGCCCCGGGCGAGCGCGCCACCTGGAAGTCCGCGCCCGTCACCGCCTCCGGCGTCATCTCCAGGTTGAACGACTGGAAGGCAATCTTCAGGTTGATGGCGTCCTGCTTCGGCGCGGCCATCGCCACGCCCGCCCCCAGCACCACCCCCAGCACCACCACGCTCCGGCGGAGCGGCATCAGCATGCGCTTCATGTGGAGACCTCCTCGTACGGTTTCATCCCCGGCTGAATAACGACACAGTGGCCACGGGATACCGGCCCGTCACTCGCCCTGAAGCAACCCCCTGGAATTGCTCTCGCACCCGTGGCCCCCCCGCCGCCGTCCACGCCGTGGGCGCGCGCCGTGAACGGCGTTGACACCTGGCCCCAGCCCCCATGCGCAACCCCGCGGAATCAGGCCCCTCCCGCGGTGGCAGGCCCCTTGCGATGGCCCCCCTCCCGAAAGGAGCGGGCCATGACGGACACGGGCAGCACGCGGTGGGGGACGGCGACGCTGGACGGAGGCAGGGTGCTGCGCTGGGGCCTCCTGCACGCGGGGGCGCTGGTGGGAGGCGCCTGCTTCTTCTCGTGGAGCGCGGTGGCGGTGTTCGCCGGGCTGACGGCGGTGACGATGTGCCTGGGCGTGTCGGTGGGCCTGCACCGGGGGCTCATCCACCGGGCCTTCCGCGCCCCGGCGCCCGTGGAGCACGCGCTGGCGCTGCTCGGCACGCTGGCGGGCCTGGGCGGGCCCCTGGGCATGAGCCGGATGCATGACCTGCGCGACTTCCACCAGAACCAGCCGGAGGCGGACTGCCCGCCCTACTTCGGCTACCGCGAGGGCTTCGCGCGCGCCATGGCCTACGCCCTCTTCCACACCTGGCACCCGCGCGACGGCGCCGCGCCCGCGGCCCCGCACCTCGAGGAGGACGCGTGCTTCCGGAGGCTGGAGCGCGCGGGCCTGTGGCTCCAGCTCCCGCTCGCCCTGGTCCTGTATGCCCTGGGCGGCGCGAGCTGGGTGGCCTGGGGCGTCCTGGTGCGGCTGGCGCTCACCCAGGACGGCTTCTGGTGCGTCCACTACGTGAGCCATGTGGAGGGCGACCAGCCCTACGAGCTGCCGGGCCGCGCCGAACAGGGGCGCAACGCCGGCTGGCTGGCGCTGCTGAGCATGGGCGAGGCGTGGCACAACACCCACCACGCCTACCCGGCCTCGGCGCAGATGGGGCGCGGCTGGCGGCAACCCGACCCGGGCTGGTGGGCGGTGCGCGCGCTGGCCGCGCTGCGGCTGGTGCACGACGTGAAGACGCTGGCCCACCTGCCGCTGCGCCCGGACACCCGGGTGCGTGTCCCGGAGCCCCGTGACGCCCCGAGCACCGGCGCCCTGTGCCTGAAACGCGCCTGGGGCCGCACCTGAGCGCCCCGCGTCATGCCGCGGGGCCTGGCGCCACACGGCCAGCGCCCCGCCCAGCAACGAGGCGTGGCGCCCCGCGGCGGGCCTCACTCCTCGACGTTGCGCAGGAAGTCCGCCACCTGGGCGAAGCGCTGGTCCAGGAAGCGGCGCAGACCGCCGCGGATGCCCCGCGCGTCCATGGCCCGCTGCATGGAGCGCAGCCAGGCATCCCGCATGGCGACGCCCACGGGCAGGTGGCCGTGCCGCATCCGCAGTCGCGGATGGCCATGACGTTCCGTGTAGTCCTGCGGGCCCCCCAGCCATCCGGCGAGGAACAGGCCAAAGCGCTCGCGCGTGCCGCGGTTCACCTTCCCCTCGGCGTCCAGCTCGTGCAGGCGCGCCAGCTCGGGCTCGTGAGCATCCATGGCGTCGTAGAAGGCCTCGGACAGGGCCATGGCCGCCTCGGTGCCGCCCAGCCGATGGAACGGCAGGTCATTCGCGCTGGGCACCCAGTCGTCTTCGGTGGGCAGGTTCAGTTGCTGTACGGACATGACTTCCTTCTACCGCCGGAAGCGCCCGGCTTCATGGGGACTCGACATCCGCCCTCGTTCGCCGAGGTGATGGGCGGCGGACAGAGAGGCAGGCGATGCGTGGTCTGCCTGCCCTGGAAGATTTGACCTGGACGAGAGGCGGTTGCTAGAGCCACGGCCACCCGTGCCCATTCCCCCCCGCGTCGCACCGTCGCCTCCCGTGGTCTGGGTACTCGACGACAGCCCTGTTGAGACCCAGGCCATGTGCCGCGCGCTGGAGCCCCACTGCCGGGTCACCGGGTATCTGGACGGCGCCTCCCTGCTGGAGTCCCTCACCCAGGGGCCCCCACCCGAGGTCCTCGTCCTGGACTGGCACCTGCCCGGCATGTCGGGCCTGGAGGTCTGCCGCTTCGTGCGAGGCAACCCCGCCACGGAGCACCTGCCCGTGCTGCTCATCACCGGCAACACGCGCGCGGAGGACGTGGTGGAGGGCCTGTCCGCGGGGGCCAATGACTACGTCTTCAAGCCCTTCCGCCCGGTGGAGCTCGCCGCGCGGGTCCAGACGCTGGCGCAGTGGGAGCGCACCCGGCGCAAGACGCTGGAGGAGGAGCGCGCGCGGCGCCGGCGGCTGGAAGGCACCCTGACGGAGGTCCAGGCCGCCGAGGAGCGCGCCTGGCGCAGCGAGCTGCGCTTCCGGCTGGCGGCGCGCGCCACGCGGGACGCGGTGTGGGAGTGGGACCCGCGCACCGGCCTCAGGGACTGGACGAACGGCCTGCAGGAGGTGTTCGGCTACGCCCCCGGCACCATCCAGGACGAGCACCGCTGGTGGGAGGAGCGCCTGCACCCGGAGGACCGCGCGCGCGTCGTCGCCGGGCTCCAAGCCACGCTCGACGGCACCGAGCACGAGTGGCAGGACACCTACCGCTTCCAGCGGGGCGACGGCACCTGGGCCCATGTGTCGGACCGCTGCCACATCATCCGCGACGCGCAGGACCGGGCCACGCAGGTGGTGGGCGCGATGCAGGACATCACCGAGCGCCAGCAGGCCGAGGCCGCCCGCGCCCGGCTCCTGGAGCTGGAGCGCAGCGCCCGCGAGGAGTCGGACCGGCAGCGCGCCATGCTGGCCACGCTCTTCGAGCAGGTGCCCGCGCTGCTCGGCGTGCTGAGCGCGCCGGACCAGCGCTGCGTGGTGGCCAACGCGCGGCTGCGGCAGCGCTTCGGCCAGCGGCAACTGGTGGGGCACACGCTCCGCGAGGCCCTGCCGGAGCTGGAAGGCCAGAACGTCCTGGAGCTGCTGGACACCGTCTTCGCCACCGGCGAGCCCTTCAGCGCCCGGGAGCTGCCCGTGCGCCTCCCCGAGGAGAGCTACTTCGACTTCATGTACCAGCCGATGCTGGACGCCGGTGGACGCCTGGCGGCCGTCATCCTCTTCGCGGTGGAAGTCACGGACTCCGTCCTGGCGCGGCGCAAGGAGTCGGAGCTGGCGCAGCAGATGAAGGCTCGCGCGGACTTCGAGCGGCAGCTCATCGGCATCGTCAGTCACGACCTGCGCAACCCGCTGGGGGCCATCACCCTGGCGGTGTCCATGATGTTGCAGCGCGGCCCGCTGGATGAGCGGCAGGAGCGGCAGGCGCAGCGCATCCGCAACTCCGCGGACCGCGCGACGCGGATGATTCGCGACCTGCTGGACTTCACCCGCGCGCGGCAGGGCACGGGCCTGCCGGTGTATCCGCAGCCCATGGACCTGCACGAGGTGGTGCGCGCCGCGATGGACGAGGTGCACGCCGGCTGGCCCGACAGGCACCTGGAGACGGCCTTCAGCGGCGACGGCGCGGGGACCTGGGACCCGGACCGGCTGGCGCAGCTCATTGGCAACCTGGTGGGCAATGCCTTGCAGTACAGCCCGTCCGGCACGCCGGTGCGGGTGACGTCCCGGGGCGATGACGACGGCGTCGTGCTGGAGGTCCACAACCTGGGCCCGGCGATTCCGCCAGAGCGCCAGTCGCGCATCTTCGAGCCGCTGGAGCGCGCCACGGTGCGCCCGGAGGACCAGGGCCGGCGCAGCATCGGCCTGGGGCTCTACATCGTGCGCAGCATCGTCCTGGCCCACGGCGGCACGGTGGAGGCGCGCTCGTCGGAGGAGGAGGGCACCACCTTCACCGTGCGGCTGCCCCGCCACGCGCCCACGTCGCTGCCGGTGCGCCCCCATGGAGACGAGGCCGCGGGGTAGCGCGGCTCAGGGCGCCCAGCGCTTGGGGCGGCGCTTGAGCGTCGTCAGGCCCAGCCGGTCGCAGAAGGCCTCATAGGCGGCGGCCGGCACGCCCTTCCACGCCAGGTCCTCCAGGGAGGACGTCCCCGGCAGCGGCGCGTCCGTCACCAACGTGGCCAGCCGCCGGTAGAGCAGCGCCGCGTCGCGGTGCTCGCGCAGCGTCGCGGCCAGCTTCTCCGCGCCCCGGGGACGCACCTTCCACTCGGACGCCTCCGCGGGGATGTCCTCCAGGTGGCCATGCGCGCTCAGCAGCGAGGACGCGCCCTTCTCCCCGAAGCCCGGCAGGCCGGGGATGCCGTCCGCCGCGTCGCCCATCAGCGCCAGCAGGTCCGGCACGCTCGCGGGTGGCACGCCCAGCTTCGCGCGCACCGCGTCCTCGTCGAGCACCTTCTCCTGCCGCCGGTCCACCTGCACCACGCGGCTGCCGCGCACGCACTGGCCCAGGTCCTTGTCGGGGGTGAGCAGCCGCACCTGCTCCACCGTGTCCGCCCAGCGGGCCGCGGCGGTGGCCAGCGCGTCGTCCGCCTCCTGCTCCTTCATGGACCACGCGGTGACGCCCAGCGCGCGCACGGCCTCCTCCGCCAGGTCGAACTGCGCGTGCAGCTCGGGCGGGACGCCCTCGTCGCTCTTGTAGCCGTCGAACAGCGCGTTGCGGAACGAGCGGATGGGGTTGTCGAACGCCACCGCCACGTGCGTCACCGCCTCGTCCGCGTCGTGGAGCAGCGCGAGCAGCGAGGACATCAGCCCCACCGTGGCCTTCACGTCCTGCCCATCCGGCGCGGCATGCCCCGGCCGGGGCGAGAAGTGGGCGCGGTACAGCTCATAGGTGCCGTCGACCAGGTGCAGGCGCATGCCGCCCTCTCTACCCTTGGCGGCGCACGCCGGCCAGCGCCCAGGCGCGCCCGTGAAGGGAAGTCCCCATCCGGAGGCGCAGCGCCCGCGCGGCTGCCCGCCCGCTCTTCGGCCGGCCCTGCCACGGTTGAATTGCCGGCCTGTCACCGCGGCCCCACCTCTACGTCTGGGCGCGTCCGCGTCCTCATGTGATGTGGCGGAGGTGGAGACCATGCGCCTGAAGCTCGCGGCGGTGCTGCTGGGGTTGACGATGGTGGGCTGCGCCGGACGGCAGGTGCTCCCCGCGACGAACGAACACCGCGTGCAGGCCGAGGCGTCGCTGCGCGCGGCGGAAGGCGCGGGCGCCGGCCGGGTGCCGGAAGCGGCTGTCCACCTGGAGTTCGCGCGGCAGCAAATCGCGGACGCGGAGCGGCTGTGGGTGGAAGGTGAAGCGGAGGCCGCGGAGCTGCGCTTCATGCAGGCGGAAGCGGACGCGGAGCTGGCGCTCGCGCTGGCCCGGGCCGTCCCGCTGGAGCGCGAGTCGCGACGCACGGCCGCCCAGGCGGAGTCCCTGCGCCGCGGCCTGCCCTGAGCCGACAACCTGAGAGGAGAGAGCGACATGCTGAAGCGTGGATGGAAGGCCCTCGCTGGCGTCACGGCCCTGGCCGCCGTCGGGTGCGCACATGCCCCGCCACCACAGGAGCTCCTCGACGCGCGCGCGGCGTACCAGGAGGTCTCCACCAGCCCCCAGGGCCGTGAGCGTCCCCGCGACATCGCGGCGGCCCGGGACGCGCTGCTGGAGGCGGAGCGGGAGTACGACCGAAGCCAGGACTCCCCTCGCACCCGCTCGCTGTCCTACGTGGCGCTGCGCAAGGCGGAGACGGCGGGGGCCCGCGGCACCGCGGAGCTGGCGGCGCGGCGCCAGGCCGAAGCCCAGGCCGCGCTCCAGCAGGCCCAGGCGCGGCGGTGGCAGCGCTCCCAGGCGGAGCTGGACGCGGCCCGCCAGCAGCTCGCCCAGGCCGAGCGTGAGCGGCTGCAAGCCCTCCAGCAACAGCAGCAGGCCCGCAGCCTCGCGGTGACGCAGCAGCGGGAAGCCGAGCGCATGCGGCTGGAAGCGCAGCGGCGCCAGCAGGCCGCGGAGCAACTGAGGCAGGTGGCCCAGGCGCAGGAGGCCGAGGCCCGTCGCCTGGCGGAGAAGACCACGCGGCTCCAGCAAGAGGAGCAGCGACGCATGCACGCCGAGGCCGAGTCCCAGCGCCTGGCCCAGGAGAACCACGAGCTGCTCCAGCGCACGGCGGAGCTCGAGGCGGAGCAGGAGGCGCGCCGCATGGCGGAGCAGGCGCTGGAGCGCGAACGGCAGGCGAGGCTCGACGCGGAACAGCGCGCGACGGAGGCCCTGACGCGCCTGGAATCCACCACCCAGGACGTGAAGGTGCGCGAGGAGTCACGGGGCCTGGTGCTGACGCTGTCGGGGCAGGTGTTGTTCGCGTCCAACGCGGTGGACCTGCTGCCAGCGGCGCGCGAACAACTGACGGAGGTGGCCTCCGCGCTGAAGGAGACCGACAGCCCCATGCTCATCGAGGGCCACACGGACTCCCTGGGCACGGACGCGATGAACGAGGCGCTGTCCTACCGGCGCGCGGAGCGCGTGCGTGAGTTCCTCATCAGCCAGGGCGTGAGCCGCGACCGCATCGAGGTGCGCGGCCTGGGCGAGTACCGGCCCGTCGCCAACAACTCCACCCCGGAGGGCCGGGCCAACAACCGGCGCGTGGAAATCATCCTCCCGCGGGGCGAGGAGGCCGTGGGCGGCAGCGGCCTCGAGGCCCCCAGGCCGGAGGACGCGCGGCCTCCGCGCTGAAATCCAACGGACCCCGGGGTTGAATGCCCGCCATGGGCCCAGACGCCGTCCCCAGCCTGCTGACCACCGAGCGCCTGCATCTGGTGCAACCGCCACCGGATGCGGCGTGGCGGGTGCTCGCGTACCACGAGGCGAACCGGGACCACGTCTCGGCGGTATCGCCCGAGCGGCCGGCCAACTTCTTCTCGGTGACGTACTGGCGCACGCGGCTCGCGCAGGACCGCGAGGACTTCCGGCGGGACCTGTCGCTGCGCGTGTTCCTGCTGCCTCGGGGCCAGCCCCTCTCGCTGGCGCCCATCATCGGCAACGTGTCGCTCACCCACATCCGCCGGGGGCCGTTTCAGTCCGCGGACCTGGGTTATGGCCTGGACCACCGCTACGAAGGCCAGGGCCTGATGACGGAGGCCTTGCGCGCGCTGTGTGACTACGCCTTCACCGTCATGGGCCTGCACCGCCTCCAGGCCAACCACCTGCCGGAGAACCAGCGCAGCGCCGCGGTGCTCGAGCGGCTCGGCTTCCAGGTGGAGGGCCTCGCGCGGGGGCTCCTGCTCATCGACGGCCAGTGGCGCGACCACGTCCTCAACGCGCTGCTTGCCCCGGGCCACCGTGAATGACGCGCGGGCTACTCGCCCCGCTTCGTCATGTCGAAGAGCGCTCGCGCCTGGGGGCCGAGGAAGCCGTCGAAGTCCGGCGTGCGCTGGGCAATCTCGAAGTAGGCGTAGGGCCAGGAGCGGGTAGCGCCGCCCTTGAGCGCCACCGGGAGCGGCGCGGCCTGGGTGGCCGTCTGCCGCAGCGACGTGCCGGGCGCGCCCTCGATGTCGGCCTTCATCGGGACACCGGCCTCGCGCATGCGCCGTTGCCAGGCCTCCACGTCGTCCACCGAGCCGGTGAAGTGGTTCACCTTGCGGCCGAAGGCGAGCAGCCAGGCGCCGTACTGGGACTCCCGCTCCAGCTCCAGCAGCGCGGCCTCATCCGGCGGCGGCGGCGGAGCGAACCACGCGGCCAGCGCCTCCACGTCGTCCGGAGGCGGCCGGTCCTCGGGGAGCGTGGCGAGCAGCTCCCGGGCGCGCGCGGACAGCTCCTCCTGCTTCAGCTCGGAGATGAAGACCCGGGGCAGGCCCGCCGGATGTGACAAATAGATGGCGGACAGGTGCGCATCCGGAAAGGTGTACGCGCCCGCGGCCTTCCAGCCGAGCCGGATGAAGGGTTGGGAGAAGCGCGCGATGCCGCCGCCGGGCCGGGCCAGCGAGCGGAGCGCGACATGGTCGTTGCGGAAGCTGCCTCCGGAGAGCTGCACGAAGGTGCGCGCGTAGGGCACCTCCGAGGCGTAGCGCTCCCACAGCAGGTCCAGGAGGCGGTGGGCGGAGTCGGTCGTCATGGCGCGCGAATCTAGCGCCGCCACCCGCCGAAGGCCGCCTCGGCGGCCCTGCCACCGTCCGGCGGAAAAAAGAGCGGCGGCGCGCCTCTCCGGGTCCTTGGAGGGGACTTCAACCAGAGACGCGCGCCGCCGAGCAGCGAAGCTGCTGAAGACTCGCCTTGGAGTTTCGAGTCTTCACACCGATGGTATGCATTGACTTCTTCCCCGCCACTCCACCCGCCACCCGGAAGCGAGCGCCGAAATAGGGTGTGCCGACGGAAAATGCCAGCACACCACAAGCGGCCCCACCCATGCTGTGTTGAGCTACCTTGAAGCCCTGCTAATCCAAAGCCTGTGGCCGCAACATTCCACCGGAGATGTGTGAATGGCGGCTCACATCATTTGAATGAGAGAAATTGAGAACTGAGAGTCAGTGCAGATGTTCGGGGAGCATGGGCAGGCCGTGGAAGAAGCGCCGCCCGCTCTCGAAGCGGCGGTGGAAGCAGAGGCGATCATCCAGGTAGAGCCGGGCCATCTCCTCCTCGCCATACGCGGTGAAGAAGGTGGCGCGGGCCTCGTCGCACGCGGCCTCGTACGCGGCGCGCAGGGCCTCCCAGTCCTCGGGTGGAGTCTCCTCGCCGCTGAGCCAGGCGCCCTGCGCCACGCCGTACTCGCGCTCCATCAGCTCCAGCTCCAGCGCCAGGCGGCACACGCGCGGCTCCTCGCCAATCGCCTCGTCCGCCATGATGGTGAGGATGTGGGCCACCAGGAAGAAGCCAGCGTCGGGCGGGACCACGCCCTCCGCACGCGCGGCGCGAAAGGCCACCAGGAGCTGCGCGTCCATCGCGTCGTCCCCCAGCTCCAGCAATTGGGCGGCGAGGCCGCGCCACCGCGCCTCCACCTCCAGGGTGGCCTGAAGGTCCAGCGCCTCGTCTCGCGTCTTCTTCATGGTGTGGCTCCTTCGGGAACTGCTCCCGAAAATCTCATCCGGGTCTGACGTCCAACCACGATTGCCAGGACGTCCGGATTTACGGCTGCTTGCATCCGCCGTTGGGCGGATGACGGCGCGGCGCCGCGGCGTCCGCTGATGGACGCGTCATGGCCCGGCGAGCCATGCTGCCTGGCACCGTGTCCATTGACCTGCGCGCCGCGACGGCCTCGGACGAACCCTTCCTCTTCGCGCTGTACGCCAGCACCCGGCAGGCAGAGCTCGCCGCCTGGGGCTGGGCGCCCGCACAGCGCGATGCCTTCCTGCGGATGCAATGGATGGCGCAGTCCCATGACTGGGCGGCGCGCCATCCCCGCGCCGACCACCAGGTGGTGTGCCTCCAGGGCCAGCCCGTGGGCAGGCTGCTCCTCGCGAAGGACGCGGCGGAGTGGCGGGTGGTGGACATCGCCCTGCTGCCCGAGCACCAGGGCGGCGGCGTGGGCACCCGGCTGCTGACCCAGGTCCGGGATGAAGCCGCGAAGGCGGGTGTCCCCCTGCGGCTGCGGGTGCTGCGAACCAACCCCGCGCGCAGGCTGTACGAACGCCTGGGCTTCCAGGTGGACGCCGCGCCTCCCGAGGAGGCCGCCGCCCCTTACGTCTCCATGACGTGGACACCCGCGCCACGCCAGGGCTGAAGCACAGCGGAACCATGCGCTGGAAACACGAACGGCCCGCGAGCTGATTGCCCGCGAGCCGTCGCATCCCCCCAAACCGCCGTGGCCTACAGGAACACGTTCTCCGGCGTGGGCGTGATGGTCCGCAGGTCATAGCCGACGGCCCCCGCTTCGGGCAGTTGAGGCGCGGACAGCGTCCCGCCGCCGCCCGAGCCGCCGTTTCCGCCGCACGCGCCACCACCGCCACCCGCGGCAATGGCCTGGCTGGCGCCCGTAGGATTCGCGGTGGCGCCCCCGGCCCCCGCGGACACGAGGATGCCACCCGTCACGTTGGGCGTGGTGGAGGAGAGGAGGTGGACGATGCCGCCGCTACCGCCGCCACCACCGCCCTTGCCCGCGCCGCCCGCGTTGTTGCCCGCGCCGCCGTTGCCGCCCACCGCGCGGACGAAGCCGCCCACGGTGATGGAGCCCTTGCCCACGAGGACGACGACACCGCCCGCGCCACCACCCGAGCCAGGCAGGTTGCCGGCGGTTCCTCCGCTCTCACCGTTGGCATTGATGGCACCACCGGGAGGAACCCGGAGCGCGCCCTGCGCGAGGATGACGAGGGAGCCGCCGCCCTTGCCAAAGTTCACTCCGCTCTGCTTGGCACCCGAGCCACCGCCCAGGCCACCTGGACGAAGGAGCTGCGCGGCCTGAAGCGGGAGCAGCCCGCGCCCCCCCTGCGGCTCACCCGCGGCGGAACGCGCCACGCCCGCCTCCGCGGGCCCGGTGCCGTTGTCCTCGGCGCTGGTGTCCACGATGAGGGTTCCGCTGACGGTGACGTCTCCCGTCGCCCGGATGACCGTGCCGCTGGGGACAATCAGCGTGCCGCTGATGGTGACGTTGGTGAACTGCAGGTGCTGCCGGCCGGCCAGCGAGTTGTAGCCAGACACCGTGGTCAGATCGATGGTGTTGCCCATGGGAACGTTGAAGGCTCCAGCGGACCCGTCACCGTAGGCCCCCAGCGAGCCCGTGGCCCCCTGCGGCCCTGTCGGTCCCTGCGGCCCGCTCGGACCAGCGGGTCCCGTCGCGCCAGCAGGACCCGTCGCGCCCGCGGGCCCCACCGCCCCTTGCGGGCCCTGAGGGCCGTTGCACACGAAGCGCGTGAGGGAGAGGTCCTCCTCGCCCGCATCCAGCGTCCCATTGCGGTTGGTGTCGACGCCGGTCTCCAGCCGCACGCCGCCGGTGGCGCAGTTGCCAGACGCAGGCTCCAGCGTGGTCCGCATCACCGTGCCCAGGCCGACCTCCCCCTGGGGCCCCGTGGCTCCCGCCGGGCCCACCGGCCCCTGCTCCCCCGTGGGGCCTTGCTGCCCCGTCGGGCCCGCGGGACCCACCGCGCCCGCGGGTCCCACCGGCCCCAGCTCACCCTGGAGGCCCTGCTCCCCCTGCGGGCCGACCGGCCCGGGGACGCCCTGCTCACCACGAAGCCCCTGCGGCCCCACCGGACCTTGCGGCCCCGTAGGCCCCACGGGCCCCAGCTCGCCGTTGCACACGTAGCGGGTGAGCGAGGCATCCACCTCCGCCTCCTCGAGCTCCCCGTTCCGGTTGACGTCGACGCCGGTCTCCACCACCACGCCCCCCTGGGCGCAGTTCTCACCGGCCGACTCCGAGGCCGTCCGCACCAACGCCGTCAGGCCAATCGGCCCTTCGGGTCCGCCAGGGGGGCCAGCGGGTCCCTGCTCGCCCTGAGGACCTTGAGGCCCCACGGCGCCCGGCTCCCCCTGAGGGCCAGCGGGTCCTTCCGGGCCTGTCTCACCTTGAGGGCCCTGAGCCCCAGCGGGACCGGCGGGCCCTTGCGGCCCCTGTGGTCCCGGCGTGCCCTCATCACATGCTGACAGCACCAGCAGCGCCGTCAGCGGCAGCGCCTGAAACCACTTCTGATACAGCGGTCGTCGCCAGTTCTCTTGCGTCATCGGCCGGTCTCCTCGTCGTGAAACGACATGCCGCGGCCCTCTGAGCAAACCCCACGCCACGGCAAGCAGACCGGGCGCGACCCCTGAGGTTCGGCGGTAACCGGGCAGATTCTCTCCTGGAGCGCAACCCACGAGACACTGCCCTGGCGTCTGAGATGGACGCATCCGCGTTTCACCGGCACGCGGATCCGCGGCGTCGGGGCGGGACGCATTCGCGTCTGGAACGGACGCATGAACACGCCTGACACAGCGAGCCACGGAGCCACCGCGCCTCACGTTTCACTGCATGCCGCTGTCACACACACATGAAACACGCGCGGATTCAGCGCTGGCCGGACCTTTGCTCTGGGAGGAAGCGCAGCACGCGTTGTCATGCAGCTCCTCTTCTCGAAAGGTAGACGCACGTGTCAGAGCCCTTCATCGGTCAGGTCATGATGTTCGCAGGCAACTTCCCTCCGCGAGGCTGGGCTTTCTGCCAGGGGCAAATTCTCTCCATCGCCCAGAACACGGCGCTCTTCTCCATCCTCGGCACCACGTATGGCGGCAACGGGCAGACGACGTTCGCGCTGCCGGACCTGCGAGGCCGGTATCCCATGCAGCCGGGACAAGGCCCGGGCCTGTCGCCGCGCACCCTGGGAGAGCAGGGCGGCACTGAAACCGTGACGCTGATTGCGAACCAGATGCCCGCGCACACCCACTCCTTGAACGTGAGCAGCCAGCAGGGCGATACGGAGACCCCGGTGGGGACAGTGCTCGCGGCGGACTCCACGGCGACCGTGCTCAACTACCGGGCCGCGCCCATTGACGGGACGATGAACCCCGCGGCCATCGGTGTCGCCGGCGGCAGCCAGCCGCACAACAACATGTCTCCCTTCCTCTGCATCAACTTCATCATCGCCCTGGAAGGCATCTATCCGTCGCGGAACTGAAACACCGTGAGCCTGTGAGGGCGCGGCGCCTCGCTCCCGTTCCGGCGTGCGAGGCGCTCCCTGCCACGGCCCAGCGCCAACGCGCGCCGCCCTCATCGCACCGCGGCCCGGGTCCGCATCGCCCCTGAACGACAGGGAGGGTCGCCCGTCCCAGGAATGGTGGGCACGTCGGGGGAAAGAGCGGCGCGGGGCTCGAGCGGGGGCGGCGGTGACGGAGCGCGACGGCGGAAGACAAGGCTCCCAGGTCACACCGAAGGCGGTGTTCACCGTCTGTGCTTCCGTGGTCGCGCTCGTCCCCTGGTGGTCAAGACGCGGGTGGCGCCTACCCAGACGGGCATCACCCTCATCCTGGCGGACGGGCATCACCCTCATCCTGGCGCTGGAGCATGGCGCCGTATCGCTGGAGCGCCTCAAGCCGCCCTGGCTGCCAGCCATTACCCTGGTGGTGACCGCGCTGCTGGTGGTCGTCGCCACGCTCCAGCCTGGTCCCCTACGTCGGACCGCTCATCGCGGGAGGCGCCATCCCCCTGCTGACATGGGCCACCAAGGGGACCTGAGACGCGGCAATCACCCGCGTCTACTTCCTAATGGACGGACAGCCCGAGCGCGACGTCCTGGCGCCGCTCATCTTCCGGCGAAAGGTGCACGTCCATCCGCCGCGCATCCTCCTGGCGGTGCTGTTCTGCGCGGAGCTGGCGGGCATTGTCGGCGCGGTAGTCGCGGTGCCCGTGGCCGCCACCATCCCCATCATCCCCCGGGAAGTCCTCCAGTTCCGGCAGGAGCGCGGCGCGTCCGGCCCGCCAGCGGGCCCGGCATGAAGCCCTGAAGGGAGAAGGTGATGGCCGCAGGTCCACTCCCGTGGCTGCTGACCCATGGCTCAGCAGCGTTGCTCTTCGCCGCGCTGGTGGCGGGCGGACTGGGAGCGCCCATTCCCGAGGATCTGGTGCTGCTCTCGCTGGGCATCCTCGCGCAGCGGGACGTCCTCCCCCTGGCCCTGGCGTTGGCCGTGCCGATGGCGGGCGTGCTCTGCGGAGACACTGCCCTCTTCCTCACCGCCCGAAAGCTGGGCCCCGCGCTGTACGAGCACCCGCGGATGAGGAAGCTGCTGCCACTTGAGCGCCAGGAGAAGCTCAACCGGCTCTACTCGCGCCATGGCGGGCGCTGTGTCTTCGTCGGGCGCTTTCTCTCGGTACTCCGCGGCGCCGTCTTCATCATGGCCGCGCTGCACTGCGCCACTTCCTGCTGTGGGACGGGGTGGCGCTCTGCCTCAGCGCGCCGGTGGTGGTGGGGTTGGGCTACGCCTTCTCGCACAGCGTGGACGCAGTGGCGAAAGGGGCGACGCGGGCCGAGCACGTGCTGGTGCTGGCCACGGTGGCGGCGCTGCTGGCCGTGGGCGCCGTGCGCCGGCTGCGGGCCCGGCGCTGAAGCCGCCTGGTGCCAGCAGCCCCCGGAGTCTGCACGGGGCCCCAAATACGAAAGCCCCCGGTGTCCACGAGGGACACCGGGGGCTTTCCAAAAAGAATCCGGCAGCGACCTACTCTCCCGCGCGGTTTCCCGCGAAGTACCATCGGCTCTGGAGGGCTTAACTTCCGTGTTCGGGATGGGAACGGGTGGGACCCCTCCGACATAGCCACCGGAAAACAAGCGACAGTGCATACAAAGGGTAAGTTTCAATTCATTGCTGAGCGAATGTCTCGCTGTGCGTATTTCAGTCTTCCAGGCGAGTGCATGAAGCACTCGAGCCTCGGCCTTGGCCCCGAGTCCCTTACTCCCCACGAGGGGGCATGCAAGAGAATGGGGAAAGTAAGCCTCACGACCAATTAGTACCGGTTAGCTGAACGTGTTACCACGCTTACACACCCGGCCTATCAACGTCGTAGTCTTCGACGGGTCTTCAGGGGCTTGCGCCCGGGATACCTGGTCTTGAGGTCGGTTTCCCGCTTAGATGCTTTCAGCGGTTATCCAATCGGCACATGGCTACCCAGCGATGCCTCTGGCGAGACAACTGGTACACCAGCGGTGCCTCCAACCCGGTCCTCTCGTACTAAGGTCAGAGCCTCTCAAGTATCCTACGCCCACAGCAGATAGGGACCAAACTGTCTCACGACGTTTTGAACCCAGCTCGCGTACCGCTTTAATTGGCGAACAGCCAAACCCTTGGGACCTGCTCCAGCCCCAGGATGCGATGAGCCGACATCGAGGTGCCAAACCTCCCCGTCGATGTGAACTCTTGGGGGAGATAAGCCTGTTATCCCCGGAGTACCTTTTATCCGTTGAGCGATGGCCCTTCCATTCAGGACCACCGGATCACTATGACCTGCTTTCGCACCTGCTCGACGTGTCCGTCTCGCAGTCAAGCTCCCTTATGCCATTGCACTCGACGCCCGGTTTCCAATCGGGCTGAGGGAACCATCGCGCGCCTCCGTTACTTTTTGGGAGGCGACCGCCCCAGTCAAACTACCCACCAGACAGTGTCCCAATCCCGGCTGACGGGACATGGTTAGACACCAGAAATCAACAGGGTGGTATTTCACCGTTGCCTCCACCGAACCTAGCGGCCCGGCTTCAAAGGCTCCCACCTATCCTACACAGTCAATCCCTAGTGTCACTGTCAAGTTATAGTAAAGGTTCACGGGGTCTTTCCGTCTTGCTGCGGGTAAACTGCATCGGCACAGCTATTTCAATTTCGCTGAGTCCCTCTCCGAGACAGCGCGGAAGTCGTTACTCCATTCGTGCAGGTCGGAACTTACCCGACAAGGAATTTCGCTACCTTAGGACCGTTATAGTTACGGCCGCCGTTTACTGGGGCTTCGGATCATCGCTTCACCTTGCGGCTGACGAATCCCCTTAACCTTCCAGCACCGGGCAGGAGTCAGACCCTATACGTCGGCTTGTCGCCTTCGCAGAGTCCTGTGTTTTTGGTAAACAGTCGCTACCGCCATTTCTCTGCAACCTCTCTCGGCTTCGGCTGTACGCCTACACCTACCAGAGGCCCACCTTCTTCCGAAGTTACGGTGGAAATTTGCCTAGTTCCTTGGAGGAGAGTTCTCTCAAGCGCCTTAGGATTTTCTCCTCGCCCACCTGTGTCGGTTTACGGTACGGACACCCTGTAAGCTCCCTACGGGACTTTTCTTGGAAGCAGAGCATCAGCGACTTACCCCTGACGGGGCGCCATGGAGTCTCGGGGATGACTGCCGCGCCTTTATTCGTACGCGACACCCCTACACCTTTAGACTGGCACAACCACCGGCCAGCTCGCCTAGCTTTCTCCGTCCTCCCTTAGTTCAACGCTCACAAGATGGTGCAGGAATATTAACCCGCTTTCCATCACCTACGCCTTTCGGCCTCGGCTTAGGTTCCGACTAACCCTGGGAAGATTAACTTGACCCAGGAAACCTTGGGCTTACGGCGAGGGGGTTTCTCACCCCCTTTATCGCTACTCATTTCGGCATCAGCACTCCCAGTCGCTCCAGCCGCCTTTTCAGTCGACCTTCGCTGCAACTGGGACGCTCCCCTACCGCCACACGCTTTACGTATGGCCCGAAGCTTCGGCACTAGTCTTGAGCCCCGTTACATTTTCGGCGCGGCCTGTCTTGACCAGTGAGCTATTACGCTTTCTTTAAAGGATGGCTGCTTCTAAGCCAACCTCCTGGTTGTCAATGACCTGCCACATCCTTTCTAGTGTTCACTTAGACTAGATTTGGGGGCCTTAGCTGTCGGTCTGGGTTATTCCCCTCTTGCCAATGGACGTTATCACCCACTGACTGCGTCCCGGGATAACAATTGCCGGCATTCGGAGTTTGGTACGGTTTGGTAATCTGGTGAGACCCCTAGCCGTTCCAGTGCTCTACCTCCGGCATTGAATTGCCCGAGCCGATACCTAAATATCTTTCGGGGAGAACCAGCTATCACGGAGTTTGATTGGCCTTTCACCCCTACACACAGCTCATCCCAGAAATTTTCAACTTTCACGGGTTCGGTCCTCCATGCGGTGTTACCCGCACTTCAACCTGGCCATGTGTAGATCACCCCGCTTCGGGTTATAATACACGCAACTATTCGCCCTGTTCGGACTCGCTTTCGCTCCGGCTCCACCTAACGGCTTAGCCTCGCTACGTATATTAAGTCGCCGAATCATGATGCAAAAGGTACGCTCTCGCACTGGGTTGCCCCGTAGTGCTCGAACTGCTTGTAGACATGCGGTTTCAGGTTCTTTGGACTCCCCTTACCGGGGTTCTTTTCACCTTTCCCTCGCGGTACTAGTTCACTATCGGTCGCCAAGGAGTATTTAGCCTTACCGGATGGTCCCGGCTGATTCAGGCAGGATTGCACGTGTCCCGCCCTACTTGGGTAACCCACTCAGCTCCAACCCGCTTTCGCGTACGCGACTATCACGCTCTTTGGTGCCTCTTTCCAGAAGCTTCCGCTAGCAAGTCAAAGTCCTACCGTGGACCCTCTACCCCGACGCCACTTTCGTGGTTTCGGTTTGGGCTGCTCCCATTTCGCTCGCCACTACTTTGGGAATCACTCGTTGTTTTCTCTTCCTCAGGGTACTGAGATGTTTCACTTCCCCTGGTTAGCTCCATTCCACCTATGTATTCAGTGGAAGGTAACACCGCTATTCGCAGTGCTGGGTTTCCCCATTCGGACATCCCCGGATCAACGCTCGGTTGACAGCTCCCCGGGGCTTTTCGCAGCCACCCGCGTCCTTCATCGCCTCTTGGCACCTAGGCATCCACCGCACGCCCTTAGTAGCTTACTTGCCCTAATCTCTTGTTTCACGCCCGCCTCCCGGCGGATTGTCGAAACTCGAAACCAAGGCCCAGACTCCTGCTCTTCGCAGCAAGCCTGGAAGACTTCTTTGTTACTTACGCTTGATTGGGCACCTGACTGCTTCCCTCGCCTCCGCCTCACGGCGTCGGTTTCGGTACTTGTCAGGGCCTCTGCGAGAACTTCTCTCAGCAGAAATTGAACTTACCCTTCGTATGCACTTGTCAAAGAACGCTTCCCTCATTGCTTCAGGGAAACTTGTGTGGAGCTGATCGGGTTCGAACCGACGACATCCAGCTTGCAAAGCTGGCGCTCTCCCAGCTGAGCTACAGCCCCGGGAAAAATTGCCCACGGCCATTCTACCATGCTGGTGCGCGTCACCGCTTTCCTCCTCCGCTGAGGAGGAAATGGTGGGCCTAGGTGGACTTGAACCACCGACCTCGCGCTTATCAGGCGCGCGCTCTAGCCAGCTGAGCTATAGGCCCAGGGGGCTACCGCGTCGGCAAACCCTACAGCGTCCTTCATTCTCAAAGAGCCGAGTCCTTGACTCAGTCCTTCAAAACCAAACAGCAAGCCCGAAGCCTTCAGCTAGATTGTTACTCGGAAACGTTGACCTGGTTGACCTGACGCGACTCGAAGAGTCGCTGGCATCGCCTACTGCACTCGAAAGTGCTGTCCGATGCCCGGTCTCCTTAGAAAGGAGGTGATCCAGCCGCAGGTTCCCCTACGGCTACCTTGTTACGACTTCACCCCAGTTACCGACCACTCCTTGGGCACCTCTTGGTGAGATGACTTCTGGAGCAATCGACTCCCATGGTGTGACGGGCGGTGTGTACAAGGCCCGGGAACGTATTCACCGCAGCGTGCTGATCTGCGATTACTAGCGATTCCGCC